>NZ_JAIUGV010000001.1 GCF_020164745.1 Mesorhizobium sp. ES1-4
CGGCTTGCCCATTGCGATCTCCTTTCAACCGCAATGAATCACGAACTCAAACCAAGGGGAATCCTGAATCCTTTAAAACGCGACAGGCTTTAGCCGGATACCAAAGCTACCTGGCTAACCGGATCCAGCGGGTGACGGCGTTTCGTTCGGAGCAATTCGCGATCTAATTTGGACTGGGCAATAGTTGGGGATGTGGCCTGGGCGACGTCTCGTGCCACCTGCTGTGTAGCCGATTGGGCAGCAATAAAAGCAGAATCCCGCCTTCACTTTTGGATGCTTTTCCCGAAAAACAGCAAAGACGTTAGGCGCAAACGATGCGCTCGCAACTACCCGGCGATCAATTCTATGGCGAAGGCTGATCGATAGGCTTTCGACGGCTGACGATCCGGTCGGCGACAAGCGCGGGCATATAAAAGTTTTTGTCTTGCTGGCTTGTGAATCCCATCCGCTGATAGACACTGCCGCCGATGCCTGGGATGACGTTGCCGTTCTCATCCGCCTGAGCATCCACGGCCAAAATCCAGTACTCGAACTTGTCTCCCACCGAAGCGGGAAACTCAGCCTCGAGCCTCCTCCGAGCGCCCTTGAGCATCACTGGCGACGCGACGTGAATGTGCTCCGCTTCTGTCTCATCAAGCATTCTGAGAAGGCTTGTCCGTATGGTGCACGAACTGGAAACGATGCTCTTCAGAACTACGAAGTGGTCGACATGTGGGGGAATCGGATCCATGTATTCCTGAATGATGTTCGCAACTTCCTCGCGACCAGGAACGTTGAGCGTCTTACGGTCCATCCACAAACAAGTTAGCCGGACGTCCGCACCTGCCCGGGTGAGGACCTCGATAAAGCCGCTTCCTAGCGAGTCGACATCCTCCACGCCTGCGACCACCAAAACGATCTTGCCTTTGAAATCGACAGACTCTGAAATTCGGTGCGCTAGACAGTCGCCCAGCCGTTGCATCGCATCTCGATATGCTGCCGGTGGGGTACCTGTTTCAGCCAAAGCCGAGAGTGGCTGAAGAATGTCGTCGGTGGCTGCGCCTAAATATCGCCTGCGACTCGTCATTGCGCGTCCCTCATCAATGCGAAGAACTCTAGGAAATCCGATGGCGGCGAAAGCTTCAATCGATTCTCAAAATTATTCCACTGCTGAGTGCCGCATTCATAGCGAGCACGACCCTGCAAACCGGGGTACGCAAAAATGACGATCCTCGAACGCACTTGGTAGCTGAAATCGGGTATCTGATCGAGGATGCCGCGAATGTCCTCGGCGAGGGCAAATTCGGGATCGAGTGTTCTAATGGTTCCTGATGAGAAATCGCTCGCGCGCTCCAGGATCTCGGCAAGGGTCGCATTGCGATTGAGCTCTTCCCACGCTGCTAGAATATGGCGGCGGCTGTCCCTCCTTGCGTTGCTGGTATCAAACGGTTCCAGCATAACACCCACAGCCTCATCGTAACCCGGAAAGGGGGGCTCGAAATGGATCACATCTACCTCCCCTAGGTCATCTGGGCGGCTTTCGTCCAGACGAGCGGCCACATCAACTCTGGAAACTACGATCTCGATTGATCCTATGATACCAGCTTCTTCGTTGCATGAGCGCTGCGAGCGGCAATCTTCTGCCAGATCACCCCAACCCTGGCTCTGCTTATCCTTCAGCTGCGAGAAAATGGACCGGTCAGGACGATGGACTAGAAAGTCGTCGATGAAGCAAAGCGCTTGGGCTTGCAGATGTATCCCTGTCCCGTCGTCGTTGGACTCAAGGCATTCCACACCTAGCTGAACGATACGCGCCAAGGCGTATTCACGTTCGTAGGCAGCGCCCTTATCGGCACTGTCTCCGCCACGCCGCTTCCTTTCGACTCTCTTCCGAGCCTCGGCACCGAGCAAAGCTTCAATTTGGTCGGGGGTCAGCATCATTATGGAGCAATTTCTGGTCAAGTGTCGCTGCTTTGCGGCAGTAGTGGATTCGGTTCACAAAGGCGGGTGCAGAGAACAACGGCCCGACAAGCACTTCTAGGGTTTCATGGTAGGAGAAGGCTTGGCACCGCTGTCGGAGCAGACGCGGTTCTTGCGAAAATCAGCTACGGCCTGGCTTACGCTTGTGAAGGAGCGGCCGATTGGCCGCTCCAAGTACAAAACATTTGCTTTCAGGCACCCAACTTTGGGTGTGGCACCATCTGACCGCTCCAAGCCATCTTGGGCCTAGTTACCTAGGCCTGAGATGACCTAGGGGCACAACATTGGCTTGTAGGGGCACAACTTTGCGGATCCCTACACGTCTCAGATTTTCCTCAGCTGCACCCGCTCGTGGCACCACAGGTATCGCACTTCTCGCAGGTCCCGTTCCGCACCATGGTAAAATTCTGGCACTCGGAGCAGGAATTGCCGGTGTAGCCTTGCAGCAGCGACTTGGCGCGGCGGTCGGCGGCGAGTTTCTTCGCCTCGGCCGCTTCATGCGCCGCCGTGTCGGTGAACAGGGCCGCGGTGGTATCGCTCGAGGCTTCGGATGCCGCTTCCTCGAAGGCGATGTCCTCGGCCAGTTCCTTGGCCCGCTCCTCATAGTCGCGCTTGTAGGCGATCGCCTCGTCGCTCGCCGGCTTCAACGCCAGCACGTTGGAGCCGGAGAAGGCCGTCGGCGCCGAGCGGGCAGGGGTGCCGGAGCCGGCAAAGCCCTTCGGCTCGCTGCCGCTTGCCCTCGACACCAGCTTCACCGGCGAGCCGCGGGTCAGGCCCTTGGAGACGGCGTCGGTCTTGCCTTCGCTGATGCCGCGGCCAAGCGCGGTGTTGGAGAAGTCCGACTGGTCGACATGGGCGAGATCGTTGCGGCCAAGATAGGAGATGGCCAATTCACGGAACACATAGTCGAGGATCGACGTCGCGCTCTTGATGGCATCGTTGCCGATGACCATGCCGGCCGGCTCGAACTTGGTGAAGGTGAAGGCGTGCACATATTCGTCGAGCGGCACGCCATATTGCAGGCCGAGTGAGATCGCGATGGCGAAGTTGTTGAGAAGGCCGCGCAGCGTGGCGCCCTCCTTGTTCATGTCGATGAAGATCTCGCCGAGACGGCCATCGTCATATTCGCCGGTGCGCAGGAAGATGGTGTTGCCGCCGATCTTGGCCTTCTGCGTATAACCCTTGCGGCGGCCGGGCAGCTTTTCCTGCTCGCGCGACACGCGTTCGATGATGCGTTCGACGATGCGCTCCGTGATCTGCGCCGCGCGCGCCGCCGCCGGTGCCTGGATGAGCTGCTCGACCGCGTCGTCCTCGTCCTCCTCGCCATCGGCGAGCAGCGAGGCGTTGAGCGGCTGCGACAGCTTCGAGCCGTCGCGGTAGAGCGCGTTGGCCTTCAGCGCCAGCTTCCACGACAGCATGTAGGCGCTCTTGGCGTCCTCCACCGTCGCGTCGTTCGGCATGTTGATGGTCTTGGAGATGGCGCCGGAGATGAAGGGCTGTGCCGCAGCCATCATCTGGATGTGGCTGTTGATCGAAAGCGAGCGCTTGCCGATCTTGCCGCAGGGGCTGGCGCAGTCGAACACCGCCAGATGTTCGGCCTTGAGGAAGGGCGCGCCTTCCAGCGTCATCGCACCGCAGACATGGATGTTGGCGGCCTCGATGTCCTTCTTCGAGAAGCCCATCGCCGGCAGCATTTCGAACGAGAAGTCGTTGAGCTGCTCGTCGGTGAAGCCGAAGGTCTCCTTCACCCAGTCGGCGCCGAGCGTCCACTGGTTGAAGACGAACTTGATGTCGAAGGCCGACTTCAGCGCGGCATTGAGGGCCGCGATCTTGTCGTCGGTAAAGCCCCTGGCCTTGAGCGAGCCGGGGTTGACGGCCGGCGCCTGGTTGAGATTGCCGTGACCGACGGCATAAGCCTCGATCTCGGCGATCTGGCTCTCGGAATAGCCCAGCGTGCGCAGCGCTTCCGGCACGGCGCGGTTGATGATCTTGAAATAGCCGCCGCCGGCAAGCTTCTTGAACTTCACCAGGGCGAAGTCGGGTTCGATGCCGGTGGTGTCGCAATCCATGACCAGGCCGATCGTGCCGGTCGGCGCGATCACGGTTGCTTGCGCGTTGCGGTAGCCATGCTCTTCGCCAAGCTCGATGGCACGGTCCCAGGCGGCTCTGGCGTGAGTGGCCAGATCCTGCTGCTTCAGGTCCGACGCCACGAGAGGCACCGGATTGACGGCGAGTTTTTCGTAACCGTCCCTGTCGCCATACGCGGCGCGGCGATGGTTGCACATGACGCGCAGCATGTTCTGGGCGTTGCGGTCATAGTCGGGGAAGGCGCCGAGTTCGGAAGCCATTTCCGCCGAGGTGGAGTAGGCGACGCCGGTCATGATCGCGGTCAGCGCGGCGCAGATGGCGCGGCCTTCGTCGGAGTCGTAGGGAATGCCCGAGGTCATCAGCAGGCCGCCAATATTGGCGTAGCCGAGGCCCAGCGTGCGGTAGTCGTAGGAGAGCTTGGCGATCTCCTTCGACGGGAACTGCGCCATCATCACCGAGATTTCGAGAACCATGGTCCACAGCCGCACGGTGTGCTCATAGGCAGCGATATCGATCGTGCCGTCGGCATTGCGGTAGGGGAGCAGATTGATCGAAGCGAGGTTGCAGGCCGTGTCGTCGAGGAACATGTATTCCGAGCACGGATTGGAGGCCCGGATCGCACCGGCCGAGGCGCAGGTGTGCCAGTCGTTCATCGTCGTGTTGAAATGCAGGCCGGGATCAGCCGACGCCCAGGCGGCGTAGCCGATCTTTTCCCATAGGTCCCGCGCCTTCAGCGTCTTCAAGACCTTGCCGTCCTTGCGGGCGGTCAGGTGCCAGTCGGCGTCGGTCTCGACGGCGCGCAGGAAATTGTCCTTCAGCGACACCGAGTTGTTGGAGTTCTGGCCCGAAACGGTGAGGTAGGCGTCGGAATCCCAGTCGGTGTCGTAGATCTTGAACGACATCGAGGTGTAGCCCTGCTTGGCGAACTGGATGACGCGGTAGATATAGTTTTCCGGCACCGCCGACTTCTTGGCCGCCTTGATCTCGCGCTTCAGAGCCGTGTTGATGGCCGGATCGAAGCAGTCGTCGTCATGGCCTTCGCAATTGACGCAAGCCTTCATGATCGCTTCGAGATGCTTCTTGACGATCTTGGAGCCAGTCACCAGCGAGGCGACCTTCTGCTCTTCATTGACCTTCCAGTCGATGAATTCCTCGATATCGGGATGGTCGGCGTCGACAATGACCATCTTGGCGGCGCGGCGCGTCGTGCCGCCGGACTTGATGGCGCCAGCGGCGCGGTCGCCGATCTTCAGGAAGCTCATTAGGCCGGAGGAGCGGCCGCCGCCGGACAGCTTTTCGCCTTCGCCGCGCAGCAGCGAGAAGTTCGAGCCGGTGCCCGAGCCATATTTGAACAGGCGCGCCTCGCGCACCCATAGATCCATGATGCCGCCCTCGTTGACGAGATCGTCCTGCACGCCCTGGATGAAGCAGGCATGCGGCTGCGGATGCTCGTAGGAGGATTTCGATTTGGTCAGCTTGCCGGTGAAGGGATCGACATAGAAGTGGCCCTGGCTCGGGCCGTCGATGCCATAGGCCCAATGCAGGCCGGTGTTGAACCATTGCGGCGAGTTCGGCGCGACGCGCTGGGTGGCCAGCATATAGGCAAGCTCGTCGCGGAAGGCGCGCGCATCTTCCTCCGACGCCTTGAAGTAGCCGCCCTTCCAACCCCAATAGGTCCAGGTGCCGGCGAGCCGGTCGAAGACCTGGCGGGCGTCGATCTCGGAACCATAGCGCTCGGCCTCGGGAAGCTTGGCGAGCTCGGCCTCATCGGCGACGGAGCGCCACAGGAAGGAGGGAACGTCGTTCTCCTCGACCTTCTTCAGGCGCGCGGGAACACCGGCCTTGCGGAAGTACTTTTGTGCCAGGATGTCGGCGGCCACCTGGGAGAATTGCGACGGAACGTCGATATTATCCAAGCGGAACACCACCGAGCCGTCCGGATTCTTGATCTCGGAAAGCGCCTTGCGGAATTCAATCTCCGCATAAGCAGATTGCCCCGGCTTGGTGAAACGACGCTCGATGCGCATTGGTCCTGTCCCTTTTGTCTATATATAGCGCTTTCGTCAGGGGATTTCTGCCCCCGAAAGGCGAAAAGCACAGTCCGCCGTTTGCCGGCATTGCGAACAATGCCGGCATCTCCTCTTCGCGAGTGCGGCCACGCACGCGACAAAACGCCTTGCCAGGCATTTGCCGAGGCTGCCAACCGACCCACGGGTCCCTCAAACTTGAATTTTTCGATTCCCTCACCCGAGGGAAATTCACACTATCTAGCGTCGAACCTACCTGCAAACACTAAATATAGTGTTAACAGACAATTTATTCCAGTCCGACAATTCTCCCTTTCGTCGCCCCACCACCCCACGATCCCAACGCTTCCGCCGGCCTCGTAACAGGCGGAAATGCGGGCAAAACGCACATAATCCGGGAAAAAGACCGGGCTCAGAACTTTCCGGTCGCGCTCTCAACAGGAGCACATGGCCTATAAAAGGCGACTCGTTTCGAGCCGTCAAGGATTCGTTTGCGTAGCTTTTGTGACCCCAACATCTTGTGTGTCACACATGTGGATAACGGGGATAGAATTGGCCGCTGAAGGGACCTTTTTTCCAGCGACGGGCATGCGCCACCGTCGGTCCGCGACACGCGGAAATGTCCAGTGGGGCTGCTAGGAGCCCGGCAGGGCTGATGCGGCAGGAGTCAGCCGTAGTGCAGCTTCGGCTTGGGCTCGGTCCCGGTGAACCGTACGCCGAGCCTATTGCTGCGGCGCCAACGGACCGCGCAGCGATAGGCGACGCCATCGAGCGGCACATAGAGAAGGAATTGATCAGGGACCCGGGCCTCGAGCGGTATTTTCAATTCGGCGCCGCTCGCATGCTGGTTGCGCACCGTGCAACTCACTTCGGAATTCTGGATGCCTGTGATGATCGTTCCACCCTTGAGCACGCGCGGGCGATGCTCGCGCTGGGGCTCAGGGAACTCTTGCTGTGGTGGGGTGACAGGATTCGCCATCGATGAAACGCCAGACTGGCTGATTTCTATCGGAGAAAAATTAGCAAACCATTCACGCGATACATCACATGATTGCAAATTTCCCGCGATGCGCGCGTTCTCAGGAGAACCTGCGCGGGTCGGCGCAGAAATAGGCGATGATCTGGCAAAGATCGGGCTCATGGACCATCCGCACGGCTTCGCTCGACCTGACCCATCTGCGGGTGCGGGAGTGCTTCTCCTTCCAGCGGTCGGCGACCTTGCCGACATGCAGCGGAAACACCAGCACCTCGCAAGGCACTTCTTCGCCCGAAGCCAGCACCTTGGCATAGAAATAGCGGCCGGCTTCCAAATGAGAAATGTTTCCGCGCAATCCGGCTTCCTCGGCGGCCTCGCGCGCTGCCGCCTCGCAGAGTGGCTCCCTGGCTTCCGGCCAGCCCTTCGGCAGCACCCAGCGGCCAGTATCACGGCTTGTGATCAGCATGACCTCGACGCCATTCCCGGCGTCGCGCCAGGGAAGGGCGGCAACCTGCAAACGGCACGGCGCGGTGCCGAAGAGTCGCCTGACCCTATCAGCAAGGTGGTTGTGCGTCGTTGGCCTTGTCAACATAGGAGAAGCTAGCCCCAGCCTCCAGAATCATTTGCCCCCTCATGAATCTTAGGGCGTATTGTGACCAATAAAAGTAAAAACTTCGATCAAGCTGGCGGTTTCCCGTCAACAATGGGCGATTTCACAGGATATCTTGTCGGCGGGTCGCGCCGCGCAAGCAGATATTGCCCTCGGCGCTGCCTTCTCGGGGAAAAAGCGGCGAGCCGCGAATCAGCCTGCGTGATCGTCGGCGATCGGCTTCTGATAGGTGAAACCCATGTCCCAGGGGAAATAGATCCAGGTGTCCTGGCTGACCTCGGTGACGAAAGTGTCGACCAGCGGCCGGCCCTTGGGCTTGGCGTAGACGGTCGCGAAATGGGCCTTGGGCATCATCGCCCGCACGATTCCGGCGGTCTTGCCGGTGTCGGTCAGGTCGTCGATGATCAGCACGCCGGCGCCATCGTCGGCCAGCAGGGCCGGCGTGATCTCCTTCAGCACCTGCAATTGTCCCTGGCTGGTGTAGTCGTGATAGGAGGCGACGCAGACCGTCTCGATGACGCGGATGCCGAGTTCGCGCGAGATGATGGCCGCCGGGACCAGGCCACCGCGCGTGATGCAGACGATAGCCTTCCACTGACCTTTGCTGGTGCCGGCAAGCCGCCACGCAAGCGCCCGGGCGTCGCGATGGAACTGGTCCCAGGAGACCGGAAAGGCTTTTTCGGGAAGGGACATTTCTCGCGCACTCCGCGGCACGCGACGACCGCGTGCATGAAAACAGGGGAATGCGCGCGGAATTAACTGGAAACCCCTGGGCTTGGCAAGGTGGCTGGCAGCGATCGCTGTGGACTTACCGCGACAGGAAGGCCGCGACCTGCGCCGTGCGCAGCACCGTGCGTGTCACCCCGCCGAACAGAAGCTGGCGCAGCCACGAGTGGCTGTAGGCGCCAAGTACGAGGAGATCGGCACCGGTCTCCGCGACCCTGTTCTGGATCATGTCGTCGACCGAGATGCCGTCCGATTTCTGCACCGAGACGCTGACGGTGGCGCCGTGGCGTGAGAGGGCCGCCGCGATTTCGGCGCCCGCGGCCTCCGGGCTTTCGTCGAGCGTATCGGGTGGTCGATGACCAGTATGTCGGTTTTCTCGGCCTCGATGATGAAGGGCAGCGCATCGAAAGCTGCGCGCGCGGCCTCCTTGCTGCCGTTCCACGCAAGCAGCACGCGTTTGAAGGTGGTGACCAGCGGGCCCGCGCTCGGCACCACCAGGACCGGCCGGCCGGCGTCGTAGACCAGCGTATCGACGTCCGCGCTCGGATCGCCGCCGGTCTCGCGTTGGGCGGCGATGATGAGATCGGCGGCGCGTACGCTTGAAATGCCGGTCAGCGCGCTGTCGCCGGAGAAGCTCTCCAGGCTGCGCCATTCGAAGGAGAGCCCGGAATCCTCGATGCGCCTGAGGAAGACAGCCTGGAGTTTGTCGGCCCGCTCCCGGTTCATGTCGGCCGAGACCTGCAGGAACTCCGTATCGGGAAAGCCGGTCGCCGAAGTGTAGGGTACCGGGAGCGCCTCCGCATGGATGCCGATCAGATGGCTTTCGAAGCGGCCGGCAAGCGGGATGGCGCAGTCGAGGACCCGCTCGGCGTCCTGCTCGTTCTGCAGAATGGCGACGATGGTCTTGAAACGCATGATGATCCCTCAATCCTGCGAGCGACGGGCCTCGCGGCGAAAAAACGGTGCAGTGCCGTTCTTGGTTCCGGATTGCGTCGGATCAGCCCGCCTTGGCTGCGAAGCCGGCCACCATGGCCTCGACGTCGGCGCGCGCGGCTTCAAGCGCATCCTCATTGCGGGCACGAACCACCAGTTCAGTCCAGAACTTGCCGTCGCCATATTTGGGGTAGGAGCCGATGATCGTATCCGGATGCGCTTTCTGGATCTCGCCCAATGGCCCGCCGACAAGGCCCTCGCCAAACGGGCAGTGCACGGTAGCCGAAAGCATTTTGGTGCCGGCTCTCAGCGACGGGACGACATTGTCGAGCATGGCCTGGAAGATTGAGGGCACGCCGGCCATGACATGGACGTTGCCAATGCGGAAGCCGGGCGCCACGGACACGGGGTTGTCGATAAGGTCGGCACCGCGCGGCATTCGCGCCATGCGCTTGCGGGCCTCCGTGTATTCGATGCCGCGTGCGGCATAGCTCGCCTCCAGCAGGGCATAGGCCTTGGCATCGTATTCGCAAGGCACGCCGAACGCCTTGGCGATCGAATCGGCCGTGATGTCGTCATGCGTCGGGCCAATGCCGCCGGTGGTGAATACATAAGTGTAACGTACGCGCACGGCATTCACCGCCGCGACGATCTCGTCTTCCTCGTCGGGAACAATGCGGACCTCCTTCAGGTCGATGCCGATCGCCGTCATGATATCGGCGAGGTGGCCGATGTTCTTGTCCTTGGTGCGGCCGGACAGAATCTCATCGCCGATGACAAGCATGGCGGCAGTGACGATTTCAGGCATGGGAGGCTCCGGCAGACGGGCCATCTGAATAGCGCGGCGGGCGGTGGGCGGCAATGCCGCCAGATGGCTTTATCGGGCGCAGAGTGGCGCGCGCTTTTGTCGCCCGGCATCCCCGCCATTTCACGAGAATTTCAGGGAACCATTCGGCTGACTGTTGGGTTTTGACCACGTCGTTCCCAAGACGACCAAAGTAGATACGGAGTAACTGATATGTACGTAAAACTTCTAGCCGCATCCGCTCTGACGATCGGTCTTGCCACATCGGCCATGGCTCAGTCGGCAGAACCGACATATTCCAACCACGACTGGTGGCTTTTCGGCAGCAATGACGAAACAACTGTCGACCCGTACACGACGGGGAGCATCAACGCCTACGGTTCAGGGCTGAGCACCCAGGGCAATACCGGAGCTATCGGCCCATGCGCCCATAACACGCCCGGTCCCGACGCCAATTCCGGGCAGAACGTCAACGACCAGTACTGCGGCAAGTGATTGGACCCAAGACGCCGGTTGGCCGCGGATAGTTTTCAAACTATCCGCGGCACCGCCCGTCGTGGTCAATCCGAGATTTCAGTCTGCGGCCGGTCACGGCCGTCGGCTAGTTCCTCATGCCATTTGCCCTCGGCATCCTCATACTGGATGCCATCGGTGGAACCCGCGACCTGTTGTTCGGCCGAAGCGATCTCGGCGGCGCGCAACGCGTCCTGGTGAGTGGGGAATGTCTCGGAGAAGGTCGCGCCGACCTTGTAGGCCCAGCCCCCATCATGCTCGACGATTTTGTAAGTCAGCTTCGCCATCAAAAATCTCCAGTTAAAGGCCGCCTGCTCAATGCAACCGGTCGTCAGGCAGCCGGTCGTCGGGCACCAGCACTTCCGATTCCCTGGCGGCCTCAATCAGTGCCCTGCGCGCTTCCGCTGTCGAACGATAACCTTCCAGCACTTTGAGGCAAGTGTCGAGGGCGTCCCGATGACGAGGGCCGCGATTGAGCGGCCAAACAGTCATCAGGCACTCCGCAGCCTCCTGGGTCGAGCGGATATGGCGATATTTGCCGACATGGCCAAGCTCGACCACGACGGGCGTTTCAAAAGGTTTGTTGTCCATCATCATGGCCGCAACGCAAAGCAGTCAATTTGGTTGCAAAAGTGGCCCTTGGCCTGCGCCCAAAGGTCGCGTCGCGACCGTGACGCGGATTTGGATCTCGGCACAATGCATGCGAGCCGCCCGAAATCACTGGCAGAGCGCACCGGTACCGGGAGAATGGGCGGTCAGCCGGCGGCCTTCATCCAGTGCTCCATCGTCGTCACCGAGCGGGCGAGCTGCGGCGCCGGATGGATCTTTTCGCTGAATGTGGCTGCCGCACGCCATCCCCAGCGCGGATCGGCGAGGAAGGCTCGCGCCAGCGCCACCATGTCGGCGCGACCCTCGGCGATAACAGCCTCGGCCTGTTTCGGGTCGTCGATCAGGCCGACCGCACGGGTCGGAATGCCGGCCCCCTTGCGCACGGCTTCCGCCAGATGCACCTGATAGCCCGGCCCGGAGGGCAATTTCTGCAACGGCGAATTGCCGCCGCTGGAGCAGCAGAGATAGGCGACGCCTTCAGCCTTCAGCGCTTTCGCTACCTCGATGGCGTCCTCGATGTCAAAGCCGCCATCGACCCAGTCCTTCACCGACAGCCGTGCGCCGAGCATCAGCTTCGGCACAGCTTTCTTCACGGCCCTGGCGATTTCAACGGCAAGACGCATCCGGTTTTCCAGCGAGCCGCCCCAGCGATCCGTGCGCTGATTGGACAGCGGCGACAGGAACTGGAAGATCAGGTAGCCATGCGCCGCGTGCAGTTCGATGAAGTCGAAGCCGGCACGTTCGGCCCGCCTTGCGGCTTCCGCGAACCGCTCGATAAGCTGCAGGATTTCCTCGTCGTCCAGGGCATGCGGCACATTCCAGCCGGCGTCGTAGGCGATGGCCGAGGCCGAGACCGTCTGCCAGGGATCCTCGTTCGGCTGCAACGGCCCGCCGCCTTCCCAAGGCTTGCGGTTCGAAGCCTTGCGCCCGGCATGCGCCAATTGCGTGCCGAATTTAGTGCCGGGTGCGGCCACGCGCCGGGCCGCGTCGAGCGCGCGGCGGGCAGCGGCCTCATTGTCTTCGGAATAGAGGCCGAGGCAGCCATGGCTGATGCGTCCGCGCCGCTCGACATCGGTCATCTCGACCGTGACCATGCCGGCGCCTGACATGGCCAAATTCATCCAATGGTAGAGATGCCAGTCGCTGGCCGAGCCGTCCTCGGCGGAATACTGGCACATCGGCGCCACGGCGATGCGATTGGGGAAGGTGAGCCCATCGAGCGTGATCGGCTGGAAAAGCGATGTCGTCATGAAAAAACTCCGGGGAGGGGAATGCGCTATTTAGGCGACATCACCCTTCCATACCATACACGAGACGGTGAAACGCTGGACCAATCGTTGCCCCGATTGCGCCTGTAACGGTTCGCGGCTACGCCTGCATCGCCAGCAAGCATCGAGGTGTCAGATGGAAGACCGCATTCGTATCCGCTCGGAGGAGGTTCTCTCCGATGACTGGGCGGTCCTGAAGAAGACCGTGCTCGACTACCGCCGGCGTGACGGACAATGGGAAACGCAGATTCGCCAGACCTATGATCGCGGCGACGGCGCGGTGATCCTGCCCTATGACCCCCAGCGTTCGACCGTGCTTCTGGTGCGCCAGTTCCGCTATCCCGCTTATGTCACCGGCCACCGTGAACCGCTGATCGAGGCCTGTGCCGGGCTGCTGGACGAAAACGATCCGGAAACCGCCATCCGCAAGGAAGCCGAGGAAGAACTGGGTTACAGGTTGAACAAGATCGAGCGGCTGTTTTCGCCCTATATGAGCCCGGGCAGCGTCACCGAGCGGCTCTGGTTCTTCGTCGCGCGATATTCGCCCGCCGACCGCATCTCGGCCGGTGGCGGCGCTCCGGAGGAGGGCGAGGACATCGAGGTCCTGGAAATGCCGCTTGA
Source organism: Mesorhizobium sp. ES1-4 (assembly GCF_020164745.1). Lineage (GTDB taxonomy): Bacteria > Pseudomonadota > Alphaproteobacteria > Rhizobiales > Rhizobiaceae > Mesorhizobium. The sequence goes on from NZ_JAIUGV010000001.1 coordinate 13,136, forward strand.
CGAAGCGCTGGCCGGCATCGCCGACGGCCGCATCGTCGATGCCAAGACCATCATCCTGATCCAGCATCTGAAGCTGAACCCGATGGCGGGTTGATCAACACATGTCGCGCGAAAGTGACCTCGGTTTTGCGACAACGACATGAACGACATGCATCAGGCAACAGCCAAAGCGCGGCGCATAAATCCGTCTATGGGACGCGCTTGACAGTCCGAGGGATTTCAGTTCAGCCCGCATGATCCAACAGTCGGGTGGCGGCTGCGTCACGATGATGCTCGGAATTAACGCGGTCGATGCCTTCAACGGTGATGGCGAACGTCCCGTTTTCTGTTCGTGCTATCCAGCCCTTCGCTTTCAGATACCAGAGGTGAAACTCAAGGTGCTCACGCGGACAGCCTGACATTCGTTCGAGTTCTTCGTCGCCGATGCCAGCATGGTTAACGTCTTGTCGGCGTTTTACGTAAAGAAGTGAAAGCACCTTGGCTTGAACGACGGAATCTCGGTCGAGGCTCTTGGGGTTGCCCGCCTGATCGGTCAGCTCGGAGCGGAGGTTCAAATGGGCCTTGTACTGAATGTCGTACTGCGCACGCTTGACCGGATCCTTGAGCGTATTGTGAGCCTCCAGGATGTCGCTGAAGCGTGACTCGTTGCCGGTGACTTGATTGTCGGGATGGTAGCGCATGGCAAAATGACGAAAAATGCGTTCTATCGTTTCCGAATTCGCATTCGGACTGATCTCCAGCATCTCATAGAAGTCGATGAACATACCGGGCTTCCCGTGCTATGTATTTGGCTGTCCCGCCGCACTCATGGGGACCAGCCCGGCTATGACTGTAGAGTCGAATATTTCACTATATGCTAATATAAAGAACGTACAACGGACAAGACCGGAACTTAAGCGAAAACGTAAGACCTTTGCGTCCTGCACCGCAGACTTTGGTCTGATAGCATTTGCTCGTTGGAGGCAGCTCACCATGACCGAAAAACCTTCTGAACCGCCGATTGAGCGTCGAAGTCACTTAAGAGAGGTGGTTTTGAAAGATGCGTTCATAATCACGCAGGATGGCGAAATAGGCTGCGCGGTCAGAAACCAGCATGAGCACGGCGCCGAGTTGCGTGTCGCCGCGGGGGCAGAAGTGCCAGATAGCTTCCGGCTTCGCGTGCCGTTGGACGGTGCGACTTATCGGGCCGAGGTGCGGTGGAGAAAAGGCGAGAGACTGGGCATTCAAATCCGCGGCGCTTTCGCGCTGAAGGTGACATGATAAAGGAAGTCGGCGGTATTCAGGGTCACTCCTCCAGGGAGCGAAGTCCGATATTCATGCTGGTGCGGACGACCGGAATCCAACCCGCACGATCAGAGACCGAGAGATTTCAAGTCTAGTGCAAGGATGGTGCGGGCGGCGGGACTTGAACCCGCAAGCCTTTGAAGGCGAAGGATTTTAAGTCCGTTTTTTCCCACATTCTGCCTGGTGCGGGCGACGGGGGTCGAACCCGTAAGTCACTGAGGACGCAAGATTTTAAGTCTTGTGCGGTTACCAGTTTCGCCACGCCCGCTTCCGAGGCATGTGGGATTTTCACGCTTTTCCCACGTGAATTCCCACGCAATCTTGAAGTGAGAAAGCGTGATTACCTCATCCTGACGGAAACCGCCACCGCGCGAACGTCACCCTGTCACAGCGTCGCTTTGAGTGTCACAAAGCTCGATGACATAGTCGAGATTAATAAGGTCAAATGCTATCTTCTCGTCCAAAGTATCGTTTAGGCGATCTGCGGCAGCCTTGGTGAGGGGCAACCCGCCGACCATGGAACGGCCCGGTCCCCGCTTTAGCACACGTCTTGCTTCCTCGGTCGTTATCGGTAGCCGACGTGTCCAAACCACCGCTTCTGTCATTTTATCGAAGCAATCCAGATACCACCTGTAGCGGTTATAATCTGGGTTATCGAAATCGACGTGTGGATCGGCTTCTCGTCGCGTCATGCTGCAAGTATAGCGAGGCAATGCGAGAGCCTGCAATGGGTTGAAACCGGTAATTTAGGTCGGTTTGAAATCTAGGGCGCCCCAAATCGACGTTGCCTAGCTATGATGCCATGCGCGGCTTCGCGATGTTTCTCAAGCCACACCAACCGCTTAAAAAACGCTTTGCGCCCTTGACTGCTACCGCCGTTCTCATAGCCCCACAGAGCGTTGGCGATCTGAGCGTTCAGTTGCTCAAGACTAAGCGCCTCGATTTCTTCATCTGTAGTCGGAACCGGTGAGCGTTTTCCCATCAACAAGCCTCTACTCGTAAGGACGGCACTTGGGGGTTTTAAGTCCTTTGCGTATACCAGTTTCGCCACGCCCGCTGCGGGAAATCACCACGCGATTACCACGCGATTTGCCACAGGTCTAGGTAAGGCTACGCATTAGATTTCTAGTCGCCCTGCGCCTTTTGCCTTCTGGCTCCAGGAACTTCACCACGTCAGCCGGATCACTAGGAGCCACCCTGGCGTAGCGGATAGCGGTCAGGCCTGTTGCGGCGGCGCTTGAGAACCACTTGACCCGTTTGGTGAGGGGCATTGCAAACGGGGTTGTTGGCCCCGCTCGCCCAGATGATCAACTCTTGAGGGTCGGCGTGAACCAGTCCCGGAGAGAGTTGACGATCCCGGAGGGCCGGGGCTCCCGTATCGATTATCCTTTAATGATTTCAACGGTGTGCAGTTTATTCGCCCAACTGCGGGTTGTGGTCTGAGTGGCCATCGTCCATGTTCGGGGAATTGCGCCATCGTCGATGGCCGATGCAATCCAATGACAAAATCAACCAAACAGGAGGTAGATCGGGTGTCCGACACCACGAATATTTTTGAACAGTCCCCAGATTTCGACACGTTCGGAGGGCGTCTTTCGAGGGCTCGTGATGCGAGCGGCCTGAGTGTCAAAGAGCTTGCATGGCAACTAAGTGTCAATATGTCGACAATCAATGCTTGGGAGAGCGATCGTTCGCAACCAAGTTCACACCGTCTGTTCAATATAACCGGACTCCTCGGTGTAAGCCTATCGTGGCTGCTCCACGGCATCGGTAGCGGGCCTGCGGAAGACGACTTTGAAAGCCCAATAGACGCATTTTCGGAGCAGTTGGCCAGACTGAGGGCGCTGCATTCCGATACTGGACGACTCATTCGCCAAATGCAGCAGCAAATGGAAGGATAGCGGCACGCTAGAGGGTGCCTTCGCCAGTGTAGGGGGTGTGTAGAGGATTTTAGATCTCTCGCGTATACTGGGCCCTCCGTCCGCAGTTCAGCCCTTTTCAGACGCCGAGCACAGCCCGTTGGGTCGTGTTCTGCGGTGCCCGAACGCACACCCAGAGGAGGCGGCATAACGATACTGGCGCGATCACGGAATTATCCGCGCCGCCAGCATCGGTAAATATCTGCGCGGCGGACTTGATCCGCCATGGCCGGCGCCTCCCAGGCCCAACCCATTCCCCCGCCCACTGGGGACGCCGGCCGCCCCCCATCCGGCAAGATCGGTTCGCGCGCTGCTTGCTCGGCACCGATGCCGATGGAGACGGTCAGAACTTGTAGCTCAGGTTGATGCCGACGGTGTTCAGCTTCACGTCCTGATCGCGGGCGACGAAGCCGTTCGACCCGTCATAGTGCTCGGAGCTGAAATCATAATATCGATACTGCGCGCCGACGACGAACTTGTCGGTCAGCGCATAATCGACGCCGGCACCCAAGGTCCAACCGACGGTCGTGCTTGTGTCGGAGAAGGCGGTGCGCGCGTTTTGCGACGTCTCGACGCCGGCGAACGCTATGCCGCCTATACCGTAGACCAGCACGCGATCGATCGCGTATCCAGCCTTGGCGTTGACCGACCCAAACCACTTGATGTCCGTGCCAAGGACATTTCCAGGCCCACCGAGCTCCGCCGTGCCATCGATCGAGGAATAGTTGAGGTCGGCTTCGGCGCCGATCACCGCCTCGTCGAATTGCCACAGCCCGGCGATGTGGCCACCGATGAAGCCGCCGCCTGTGTCTGGCGACACGGAAAACGGTCCTCCGTCGATGCCTGATATATCGGAGCGGCCCCAGCCATATCCTGCCTGCAGGCCGGCATAGTAGCCGGTCCAGTCGAAGCCAGGCGCCGTCATCGGCACATCAATGGTCGCGTCGGCGGCGAAAGCCGGCACGGACAGAGCGGCAAGAAGACCGGCACTTGCGACCAACGGGCGATACATCGAACTCCCCAAACGAAGAGTCAAAGATCCTGGGTCGAAGCCTAACCTGATTTGCGGCAGAACGGAAATCGGATTTCTGCAACGGCCGTTCGCAGACTCGCGCAGATGTCTGGCGTGCGGCGGGTAGCGTCCTAGCGCGATTGCGGCGGTGCGCGCGCCGTGCGAAGCAGGCCGCCATCCATCGGAGGATTTTGGATGGGGTTCAGCAGGTCGAAGTTGACCTGAACTCCGAGTAATCCGGCAGCCTCCGGGTAAATCCATTCATCCTCGCTGGCCAAAACGCCGTCGGCTTGGCACAGTCGGGCAAACAGGAGTCTTTAATGGCCAGCAAGCCGACCGCCCGCGCGACGAAGCCCAAACCGTGGACCGAAATGGCGACCGATCTGGTCGATGTCGCGATGGGCCGCGAACCCGCCGATCTCGTCATCCGCAACGGGCGCTGGGTGAACGTCCATTCGGGCGAGATCATCGCGGGCACCGATATCGCCATATCAGGCGGACGATTCGCCTATTGCGGGCCGAATGCCAGCCACACCATAGGGCAGGGCACCAAGGTGGTCGACGCCGGTGGACGCTACCTCGTGCCCGGCCTTTGCGACGCGCACATGCATGTCGAGAGCGGCATGGTAACGGTTACCGAGTTCTGCCGCGCCGTCATCCCGCACGGAACCACGTCCATGTTCATCGATCCGCATGAGATCGCCAATGTGCTGGGTCTGCCGGGCGTGCGGCTGATGCATGACGAGGCCGTGGCCATGCCCATCAACGTGCATGTGCAGATGCCGTCCTGCGTACCTTCCGCGCCCGGGCTCGAACATGCCGGCGCCGAACTGACGGTCGCCGATGTCGCGGAGGCGATGACCTGGGGAAACATCATCGGACTTGGCGAGGTGATGAATTTCCCCGGTGTCGCGGCCAACGATCCCGTCATGTCGGGGGAGATCGCGGCGACGGTGAAGGCCGGCAAGACTGTCGGCGGCCACTATGCCTCGCGCGATCTCGGCCTGCCGTTCCATGGCTATGTCGCCGGCGGACCCGAGGACGACCACGAGGGCACGCGCGCCGAGGACGCCATTGCCCGCGTGCGCCAGGGCATGAAGGCGATGCTGCGGCTGGGGTCCGCCTGGTACGACGTTGCCTCGCAGATCAAGGCGGTGACGGAAAGCGGCATCGATCCGCGCAACTTCATCCTCTGCACGGACGACAGCCATTCCGGCACGCTGGTGCATGAGGGACACATGGATCGGGTGGTGCGGCACGCCATCAGCCAGGGTCTGAAGCCGGTGACCGCGATCCAGATGGCAACGCTCAACACCGCCCAGCATTTCAAGCTGGAACGCGAGATCGGTTCGATCGCGCCGGGGCGGTTGGCCGACCTGCTGATCGTCTCCGATCTCGCTCAGATGAGCATCGACGAGGTCTATGCGCGCGGCGTCAGGCTGGCCAAGGGCGGCAAGCTCGACATCGATATTGCGGCCTATGACTATCCGAAGACGGCGAAGAACACCGTCAAGCTCGGCAAGGCCCTCAAGGCCGGCGATTTCGACATCGCGGCCCCCAAAGGCGCCAACGAAGTGCGGGTGCGGGTGATCGGCGTCATCGAGAACCAGGCGCCCACGCGCGCGCTGGAGGCCGATCTGCCGGTCGAGGATGGGCTGGTCGCCATGGATCGCCGTAACGACATCTGCCAGATCGCGCTGGTCGAGCGGCACAGGGGCACGGGCGGCGTCACCAACGCCTTTGTCTCCGGTTTCGGATATATGGCCGACTGCGCCATGGCCTCCAGTGTGGCCCATGACGCCCATCACATCATCTGCGTTGGCACCAACAAGCAGGACATGGCGATGGCCGTGAACCGACTGGGGGAAGTCGGTGGCGGGGTCGTGCTGTTCTCCAAGGGCAAGGAACTGGCGTTGGTCGAAATGCCGATCGCCGGACTGATGTCGGACGAACGGGCCGAGATCGTCGCGGCCAAGGCTGAGAAACTCACGGAGGCAATGCGCAAGATGGGCTGCTCCTTGAACAACGCATACATGCAGCACTCGCTGCTGGCGCTGGTGGTCATTCCCGAACTCAGGATTTCCGATGTCGGGCTGATCGACGTGACGACGTTCCAGAAGGTCGATCTGTTCGTCTGAAGCCGGCCGTACACTCCTGGTTGCTTACCCGCCGGTGGCGATGGTCAGCACCTTGAACGGCGTCGTGATGATGACTTCGGCGGCGGAGCCGACGACCTTGCCCAAGCCTTGACCGAGATCGGCAAGCTGTGCCGGGTCTTCGTCCGCGGCGAGGCCCGCCGGCGTGCGCAGCCTGTCGCCGAGCAATTGCACCAGGAACGGGTTGTCGGCGAATTTGGCGTGGTTGAGGCCGCCGTCGCCGCCTTTCGTCTTGGTCAGGTCGACAACGGCCACGCCGTAGCTGGCGAGGTCGGCGGCGTTGCCATAGTCGCCGACACGCGGCTTGTCGCCGGAGATGAACGAAGACAATTTGAGAGCCCGGTCGTCGCCTGAAAGCAGCACGGCGAACGGCTTGTCGGGCTTGCCATAACGGATCATCTGCTTCTTGAACACGTCGACGTCGATGTCCGGGGAGGCAAGGATGACATAACCCAACTTGCCGCCGAGATCGCGGTCGCCGCTGATGGCGAGTTGGCGCAGCGCCTCCATCGTCAGCCAGGTCCCCATCGAATGGGCAATGATGTCGATGCTCTTGACCCGCGTCTTGGCGAGCATCCTGAGCGTTGCCTCGAGATCGTCACGGGCGGCGGTGGAACTGTCCTTGTCGTAGATATAGCCCGTCGTCTTGGCGCTCGACGCCCACGAGAACAGCACCGGCGTGCCCGGATATTTGGTGTCGTGGGCGATCTGTGTCAGCCGGTAGATGCCGTCGTCGAAACCATTGTTGAAGCCATGCACGAAAACCAGCGCACGATCGCCGCGCATGGCGATGTCGGCGCCGACCGCCTTGGCGAATTGCGGCGCGCCTGCGTAGAAGATGACATCCCTGGCCGTGAAATCCTTGGCCGGATTGCTGTTGGCCGACCCCTTGGCGCGCTCGATGTTGCCGACCTGATGGCTCTTCGGAACCGTGACATCGACCCGTGCGAAGCTGGTGGTCGGGGAACGGTCGCCGTCGAAGACCTGCCGTGGGTCCTTCTGCGCCTTCTGTCGGGTGGTGGCGACAAATATTTCATGGGTGGCCGCAATATCGGACGCCGGCACGATGACCGCCGTCCTGTTGAGCAGGTCATGCGTATTTCCGGCGCAGCCAGCGACCAGCAGCGCGAACGCGACGACACCGAGACTCTTCAAGCGCAAGGCCACGCGCCGGCTCCCGCATAGGGGACGTCAAACGCATGACGCCGCTCGCTATTTCGATAAAGCCAGAGATGTGCGCGGTCCAGTTGAAAGTGGCCAATCGTCCGGCGGTGATGAATCAGGCACGGCGAAACCGCGGCGCCGCACACCTACTGTCCAAGCAGGCTGATGCGGTCGGTCACGTCCCGGTCGCTGGCAAAGCCGTCATCCTCGCGCAGCCGTTGGCCGATCATCTTCACCAGGGTCGGATTGTCGGCGAATTTCGTGTGATTGAAGCTGTCGCTGCCTTTGACCTTGGACAGATCCACGACCGTCACGCCGTAGGAGGCAAGGTCCGCGGCATCCTTGTAGTCCCCGACACGCGGCCGCGAGCCGGCGATCAGGCCGGACAACCTCAACGCGCGGTCGTCATCCGACAACAGCAGGATAAACGGCTTGTCGGGCTTGCCATAGCGGCGCATCTGGCTCTTGAACACATCGACGTCGATATCGGGAGAGGCGAGCACCACATCGCCGAGCTTGCCGCCGAGATCGCGATCGCCGGTGATGGCGAGCTGTCGAAGCGTCTCCATCGTCACCCAGGTTCCCATCGAGTGGGCGACGATGTCTATGCGCCGCGCGCCGCTCTGCGCCAGCATGCGCAACGTCACTTCGAGCTGGTCGCGGGCGGCACTGGCGCTTTCCTTGTCATAGACATAGTCGGTCGTCTTGGCGCCCGAGGCCCACGAGAACAGCACGGGCGTTCCCGGATAGCCTGAATCATGGACGATCTGGGTCAAGCGGTAGACGGCATCGTCGAAGCCGGTGTTGTAGCCGTGGACGAAGACCATGACGCGGCCGCCGCGCGCCGCTATGTCGGCGCTGAGCGCGTTGGCGAATTTCGGCTGCGTGTCGTAGCCGACGACCTCGGAGGCCATGAAATACTTGGCGGGATCGTTCGATTTGCCGCGCGAGCGCCGCTCGATCTGGCCGGTCTTGTGATTGCCGGGAACGGTGACGTTGACACGCGCGTAGTTCAGCGTCGCAGAACGTTCGCCGTCGAAAACCTTGTTTGGATCGTCGGAGGGCTTGCGGGTCGTGGCAATGAAGATCGAGTGGTTGCCCGCGATCTCCGTCACCGGCACGGACATCACCGCGCTGCCGAGCAGTTCTTCGGTTTTGCGGCCGCCGCAGCCTGCCACCAGCAAGGCAAGCGCAAGAATGCAAATTGTCTTCAAAGGCACGTCCAGAAATTCCACTCAAGCCCAGTCAGGGGCTCGTCCACCCTCTGCGATATCTCTCCCCAGCAGGCGAAGTGCGGCGGAAGTAAGTCGTGCCCAGCCAAAATGCGGTCGGCGCCTGCCGACGGCCATGGCACTGTTGCGCGAAAGCCAAAGTGCCGGCGCGATGCCAAAGCATGAACAAACGTTCCCAAGTGCTTGCGAGCATTTCGGGAAGGTGCCGTTGCCGGTACCGGCCCGACCCGGCAATGGTCTTGCCGGGCCGGATGTGTAATAGGGTTGCCGTCTAACTCGCCCGCGGGCGATCCGGGATTGATGTCGCCATGACCAGCTTTTCCACGCGCGTTGCCACCGCCGCCTCCGCCATCCGCCAAATCTTCCCGGAGACACCGCTGCAGGAAAATGACTATTTGTCCAAAAAAACGGGCGCGCGGGTGCTGTTGAAGCGCGAGGATTTGAGTCCCGTGCGATCCTACAAGATCCGCGGCGCCTTCAACTTCTTCCGCAAGGCGCTTGGCGAAGGTAACCAGGCAGAGCTGTTTGTCTGTGCGTCCGCCGGCAACCATGCGCAGGGCTTTGCCTTTGTCTGCCGCCATTTCGGCAAGAAGGGCGTGGTCTTCATGCCAGTGACGACCCCGCAGCAGAAGATTGACAAGACCAGGCTGTTTGGCGGCGACTTCGTCGAGATCAGGCTGGTCGGCGATTTCTTCGACGATTGCTATCGCGCCGCCTTCGACTTCACCGAAAGCTCCGGTGCCCATATGGTGCCGCCCTTCGACCACAAGGACATTATCGAAGGCCAGGCGACGGTCGCCTATGAGATCGCGCACCAGATGTTGGGCGCGCGCATGCCCGACATCGTCATGCTGCCGGTTGGCGGTGGCGGTCTGGCTGCAGGGGTGACGCACTATTTCGCCGATCAGGGCCATGAGGCGCGGTTCGTCTTTTGCGAGCCGGCGGGCGCGCCGAGCCTTCACGACAGCCTCGCGGCCGGAAAGAGGCTGAAGCTCGCAAGGGTCGACAACTTCGTCGACGGCGCGGCGGTCGCCGAGATCGGCCGCGAACCGTTGCGCTATCTCAAGGAGTTTGCCGTCGACAGCGTGCGGCTGGTTCCGGAAAACCGGCTTTGCGCGACCATGATCGAGATGCTCAACGTCGAAGGCGTGGTCCTGGAGCCCGCCGGCGCGCTGGCGATCGATGCGCTGAAGGATTTTTCCAGGAAGGAGATCAGGGGCAAGACCATCGTTGCAGTGGTCTCTGGAGGCAATTTCGACTTCGAGCGGCTGCCGGACGTCAAGGAACGGGCGCTGCGCTTCGAAGGCCTGAAGAAATACTTCATCATCCGCTTTCCGCAGCGGCCGGGCGCGTTGCGCGACTTCCTCGAAATGCTGGGTCCGGATGACGACATCGCGCGCTTCGAATATCTGAAGAAATCGGCCCGCAATTTCGGCTCGGTCCTGATCGGCATCGAAACCAAGGACCGCCGCAATTTCGATTTGCTCAAGGCGAATTTCGAGGCCGAGGGCGTCCAGTATCAGGACATCACCGACAACGAGACATTGGCGGGTTTCATCATATGAGCGGAAAGATCTTCATCGCCCTGTTTTCCGGCATCAATGTCGGCGGCAATCGCATCGTCAAGATGGCGGAGTTGCGGTCATTCTTCGAGGATCTCGGCTTTTCCGATGTCTCCACCTATGTCCAGAGCGGCAATGCCGTGTTTCGGGCCGACAAGGGCGACGCCATCGCGCTGACCAAACAGATCGAGGCGGCTTTCGAGACCAAATGGGGTTTCCATTCGCGCATAATGGTGCGCGATTTAGGATGGTTCGAAAGACTGGTGCGTGAAAATCCCTATCCTGAAGCGGCCGCCGATCACACCAAGCTCCACGCCTACGCGCTGGAGCGTGAGCCGACCGCCGATGAGGTGGCGCGGCTGGCTGAAAAATGCACTGGTCCGGAACGGTTCGAAGTCAAGGGCGACGTGCTCTACCTCAGCGCCCCGGACGGGCTCGGCAAATCGGTGTTTGCTAATCTCATTGGACGCGTTCTGAAGGTGCCGGGCACGGCCCGCAATTGGCGCTCGGTGCTGGCGCTGCTGGAGATGGCGCGCAAGTCCAGCGGCGGCGAGTCCCGCGGCGGCAAGTCCGGTGCCGATTGATCCATGCGTATCGCCGGACAGGCGGCGACACGATGAGCGACCTACGCTGCCTCGGCGCGTTTCCAGTCGAAGACCAGTTCTTCTCGGAACGCAAAGCGCTTGATGTGGTCGGCAACGACGCTTTCGAGACGCTCGATCGAAGCGGATTCGTCGGTTGATACCGTGATGTGCAGCGCCTCGCCGTCTGCGTCCATGATCGTGCGGCCGAGTGAAAGGTCGATCGTGCCGTGGTTGGGGTCGAACTCGACAGGAAACTTGTGCGCCCAATGTTTGCACAGCTGTTGCAGGTAGCGGCTAGCGTGCGCCGTGGTGACATCGGCATGGCTGGTTGGCATGAAGGGGTCTCCGAAGCTGAATCTCACGATGTGGCGCCGCTCTTCAGAGCAGGCGCCATAGCCGGATAGATGGGCGCAACCACGCGAAACACCACGGAGTGGCTGTCGACCAATCGAAAAGGTGATCGATTACCAGCTTCCGGTATTCGCCATCGACGCCCACGGTTCGGCCTTTGCCTTGGCCGGGCCTTTCTGCAGAAGCTCGATGGAGATGCCGTCCGGCGACCTGACAAAGGCCATGTTGCCGTCGCGCGGCGGCCGGTTGATGATGACGCCATTGTCCATCAGATGCTGGCAGGTTGCATAGATGTCGTCGACCTCATAGGCGAGGTGGCCGAAGTTGCGTCCGCCCTTGTAGTCTTCCGGGTCCCAATTGTAGGTGAGCTCGACCAGGGGGGCCTTCTCGTTGATGCCGCTCTGCTCATCCTCGGACGCCGCCAGGAAGATCAGCGTGAAGCGGCCCTGCTCGTTTTCATAGCGGCGAACTTCCTTCAGCCCGAGCTTGTTGCAGTAGAAATCGAGCGAGGCGTCGACATCGGCGATGCGGACCATGGTGTGCAGATAGCGCATGTGTTTTCCTCGACCTGTTGGGTTGCGGCGCAACATAGGGTCGGACCGGTCAAAGGGCAATCGTGCGGCGGCAGGCAGTGCCGGCAAAGAACAAATTCGGTATTCCCGCAATGAACCGTGAAAAAAGGCACGTCAGGTCTTGCACACCCCGGAAGCCGCAGTGTTAATCTGGTGTCAAGAATCAGTTGCGGTGTTCAAAAAAAAAAGGGGGCATTCTTATGGGGGAAAAGGCCTCTTTGACGGGGCGGGCCGGAACCCTTGCCGACGCCTTCACGCGAGACGAAGGCGGCGATGCCGCCGATCTGACCGAAATTGCCGGCGCCATCAAGTGGTTCGATGTGGCCAAGGGCTATGGCTTCATCCTTCCGGATGACGGTGTTTCGGGCGATATCCTCCTCCATGTGACTTGTCTTCGACGCGACGGCTTCCAGACAGCCTTGGAAGGCGCGCGCGTGGTTTGTCTGGTGAAGCAGGGCGAGCGCGGGCTGCAGGCGTTCCGTGTGCTTTCCATGGATGTCACCACGGCCGTCCATCCCGCGGAAATGCAGGAACAGCGCACCCATGTCTCGGTGACGCCTGAAAGCGGGCTCGAACGCGCCCTGGTCAAATGGTTCAACCGCACAAAAGGGTTTGGCTTCCTGACACGCGGCGAGGGCACCGAGGACATTTTCGTCCATATGGAGACCTTGCGGCGCTACGGCATCACCGAGCTTCGGCTTGGGCAGGTCGTGCTTGTCCGTTTCGGTCGCGGTGACAAAGGCCTTATGGCCGCCGAAATTCACCCCGATATGGGCACCTTGCCGGTCTCGCACTAGAGCATGATGCCGAAAAGTGTGAAGCGGTTTTCGGATGACATCATGCTCTATCTCTTTGATTTAGAGACGGATTCAGATTTCAGGTCGACTCGACCTGAAATCATCCGGCTCTAGGGCGATCCGGCCGAGGGTTTCATATGATTCACAAGAACGGGCTGACGGCTGGCGTGATGTGCATCGTGGCTGCCGCCATGATGGCCGCCGCCGCATTCTTCTATTTCCAGCTACCCAGCGCGGCCGATGGCCAGGCGATGATTCTGCCCGTCGATCCCGCGCCGCTGGTCGTTGTGACCAAAAACGGCAAACGCTCCTTCTCCATCGAGGTCGCCGACACCGAGGCGGAGCGTGAAGCCGGCCTGATGTTTCGCCAGGACATGGCCGCCAATCACGGCATGCTGTTCGTCTTCGACGAGACACGCGACGTCAATTTCTGGATGAAGAACACGCCGATGCCGCTCGATCTGATCTTCGTCGGCCAGGACGGCAGGATCCGTGCAATCAAGCAGGGCGAGCCGCAATCAGAGGCGATCGTCTCGCCGGGTGAGCCGGTCCGCTTCGTTCTGGAACTGAAGGCCGGCACTGCCGCCAGGAACGGCATCGCGGACGGAGATCTGCTGCGCCATCCAGCGATAGGCACGGCGTCCGGCCCTGGCATGCCGCCGGCCGACAAGGGCGCTTCTCCGAACGTCGATTCCGACTGAGCGACGAGGACCGCCTTTCAATGCAGTTTTTCTCCCATGACGGTTTCGATCTTGCCTTCCTCGACCGCCGGCCGGCATCGGGTGAGGGCGATCCGGTGCTGATGATCCATGGCTTCGCCTCGAGCCATAATGTCAACTGGGTATCGCCCGGCTGGTTCAAGACGCTCAACGATGCCGGCTATCGCGCCATAGCCTTCGACAATCGCGGCCACGGCTCTTCATCGAAGAGTTACGACGAAGCCGATTATACGCCCGTGAAAATGGCTTCGGACGCGGCAGCCCTGCTCGACCATCTCGGCATCGAGCGGGCTCACGTCATGGGCTACTCGATGGGCGCCCGCATCGCGGCTTTCCTGGCACTTTCCTATCCCGACAAGGTGGCGACGCTGGTCTTTGGCGGCCTCGGCATTGGCATGATCGACGGGGTCGGCGATTGGGATCCGATCGCCGCCGCCCTGCTTGCCGAGGATCCGGCCGCGACCAACCATCCGCGCGGCCGCTCTTTTCGCGCCTTCGCCGACCAGACCCGCAGCGACCGCCGCGCGCTTGCCGCCTGCATCGCCACGTCACGGGAATTGCTCGGTGAAGAGGATGTCGCCCGCATCGCCCAGCCGACGCTGATCGCGGTCGGTACCACCGACGACATAGGCGGTTCGCCGGACGAACTTGCGGCGCTGATGCCCAACGCCCGAGCCTTCCACATCGAGGGGCGCGACCATATGCTGGCCGTCGGCGACAAGACCTTCAAGCAGCGGGTGCTGGAGTTTTACGCCGAAAATTCGCTCTGAGGCTCCGGTTTCCTGGGGACGAAGCGTCCCGGAGACCAACCTAGGTCAAGGCCTGCAGGGACCGCGCGATATTGTGTCTGGCCTGCGGTTCGAAGCGCTGCCGGAACTCCTGCGTATGAAAAATATGTGGTCGCGCAAGGAAGCTCTTCAGCACCGCGCCGCGTCCCGCACGCCACATCGGCTCTTCAACCCATCCATATTCACGGCGAACCGCTCGTTCATAGGCATCGAACGCAACCGGGTCGGCGCCCAGGATCGACAGATCCATGTCGAGGAACAGGCTGGCGTCGCGCGTCGCCGCGGCGTCCTCGAAGGGCGGCAACTGGTGCGTGGCGGTGGCGAGGATCATCGCGCTGATGCGCTCTAGGCGCGCGGCATCGATGCGGCCGCCGAGCTTTTGCTCGGCAAGGGCGGCACTTCGCGCCTCATTGTCCTTGGCCCTGCTGTCGTAGACGGCGTCGTGGAACCAGATCGCCGCTTCGACGGCTTCGGGGTCGTCTAGAAGCGTTCGATAGTCGCCCGCCAGCGCCAGCATTGCCGAGATGTGCGCAAGGCCGTGATAGCGGCGATCCTCGGCGGCATAGAGCGCCGAAAGCTCGGCTTTCAGGGCGTCGTCGATCAAGGGTTCGTTTTCCATGGCTGCTTGAATTCCTGCGAACCAAATCCATTTGACACAGCACTAAGGAAAATTGAGTTCAATCGTGCTATGATCTGGCTTATATGTGCGGCCCACAACAGACAGACTAGCAGGACGCAGGACGAGACGTCGATGAACAGCATCAGCATTTCCCGCCCCAGCGCGTTGCAGCCGGTCGATCCGATCTGGCGTTCGATCCGCGACGAAGCGATGGAAGCGGTCAACCGCGACCCGCTGCTGGCCGCGTTCCTCTATTCGACGATCCTCAACCAGGAGAGCCTGGAAGAGGCGGTGATCCACAGGATCGCGGAGCGGCTCGCCCACCAGGACATCGGTTCCGATCTCATCCGCCAGACCTTCAAGTCGATGCTGGCCGACGACAAGGACTGGCCGACCACGGTGCGCGTCGACATCCAGGCCTATTATGACCGGGATCCGGCCTGCGACCGGTTCATCATGCCAGTGCTCTATTTCAAGGGCTTCCACGCCATCCAGACCCATCGGCTGGCGCACTGGCTGTGGAACCAGGGCCGCAAGGATTTCGCGCTCTACCTGCAGAGCCGTTCGTCCTCGGTCTTCCAGACCGACATCAATCCGGCCGCTCGCATCGGCAAGGGCATCTTCATCGACCACGCCACCGGCCTCGTCGTCGGCGAGACGGCGGTCATCGAGGACGACGTGTCGATCCTGCACGGCGTGACGCTGGGCGGCACCGGCAAGGCCGGCGGCGACCGCCATCCCAAGATCCGCCGTGGCGTGCTGATTGGCGCCGGCGCCAAGATTCTCGGCAACATCGAAGTCGGCCATTGCTCCAAGATCGCCGCCGGATCGGTGGTGCTGTCACCCGTGCCGCACAACAAGACGGTCGCCGGCGTGCCGGCCCGCGTGGTTGGTGAGACCGGTTGCGACCAGCCCTCGCGCCAGATGGACCAGCTTCTGCCGTCGCAGAAGATGGACCACGTGGTCAGTTTCGATATCTGATTTGCCGGCAGTGCCACGGCATGTTGCGATTTGCCCGGCGGCGCTGCTGCTTCCGGTGCAATAAGACCGGCTTGCCTTTACATCGCCATTGTCGACGTGCCAGAAGCGCCGTTCAAACGAGCAAGCCCGATGATCGGAGAAGACTGTTGAAGCCGGACGAAATCAGAAAGCTGGACGCCTATTTCAAGCGCGTCTTCCAGAACCCCAAGCTTGAAGTCAAGGCACGGCCACGCAAGGAAGATTCGGCCGAAGTCTATGTCGGTGACGAATTCCTCGGTATCGTCTTCAAGGATGAGGATGACGGCGACTATAATTTCTCGATGGCGATCCTGGACATCGACCTGGCCTGAGCCCGCAATGCCAAGGCCGGCCGCGTCGAGCGCGGCCGGCCTTGGCCTGTCAACGTCCGGTCTTGAGGATTAGCCTCGCCTCTGCCGTGATCGCCGCGTCGAGCGTCTGCCAGTCGCCAAGGAATTCCCTGGGAAAGCGATAGGTAAGGCTGAGATCATCCCCGACATGGATGTCCCGCTCGCAAGGAGCCAGCGATTCGCCGCCGCTCGGCCCGCTGAGGCAGCGGGCCACGAAGGGGTCCTTGCCTCCGCGCTTGCCGACGACCAGCACCTCGTTCAGGTAGCCTGATTTGTCATTGAATCCGTAGACCGTCGTGCCGCCGGGGCCCGGAATGCCGGGCTGGACGATCAGCGCGCTGTAGATCGGCCCGAACCGGCCGCTCATGTCCCGCGACATCATCTGCTGCTCGAAGGACAGGAAGATGATGTTCCTGTTAGCCCCGGCATGGTTGAAATCATCGCGCGCCGCCTCGCTGTAGCCGTCCATCTGGGGATAGCGCAGGTAAAGGTCGAGGCGCGAGGCGATGCCGTTGCGCCGCGCCTGCTCGAACCGGATGAAATTGGCCGGCACGGCGATGACATTGTTGCCGATCACCACCTCACGCACGGTCGCGTCGTCGGTGTATCCGGCCATGGCAATCGAACGGCCGAACCATTTGCCACCAAGGCTGATGGCTATCGAGAGCAAGGCAAGTGCCGCGAACGCGTAGAACACCCGCCTCATCAGCATGGAATCGACCACGGTGAGTTCCGGGCCGTCGGCGATCGCTGCCTGCTTCATCTCGGTCCTCGTCCCGCCGCCCGTCCGCCATCCAGGTGTCCCTCGACGGCACACGTCGCACGGCACGGCTCTTGCTGCCGTCCTGAAACGACTGTGCGATTTCATGGTAAATGGAGAGTTAATGTGGCCCAGATGGAACTCTTGCTGTTCGCTTTTGTCGTCGGTCTGACGGTTTGCGGGCTGACTGGCTCGACAATGGAGTTGGTATGGGGTCGCAAGGTCGCTTTCGCCGAGCCGTATGTGTCGCCCTCGAATGTCTTGCGCTCGCTGGCTGTCACTGCCGGCGCCGGGCCGTACATGCTGGTCAACGATGCCCTTGATGCGCGGCGCCAGAACCGCATTTCGACGGTGGCGCTCCTGTCATGCGGCTGCACCGCGATTGCCTGGTCCCTCGCGCTGGGCATCGTCGTGCTTGCCATTGCTTCCTGGGTGGTCCGTCTCCTAGGGTTTCCAGCCTGAGACGATTCGGAGACCGACAATGCCGCTTTATGCGATCGATGGAACGGAGCCCAGCTTCGCCGACGCGGACTCCAACTGGATCGCGCCGGATGCCACATTGATCGGCGACGTCAGGGTCGGCCGCAATGCCGGCTTCTGGTTCGGCGTCGTCATAAGGGGCGACAACGAGCCCGTCGTCATCGGCGCCGATACCAATGTCCAGGAACATTCTGTCATGCACACCGATCCCGGCTTTCCGCTGACCATCGGACAGGGCTGTACGATCGGCCATCGCGCCATGCTTCATGGCTGCACGATTGGTGACAACAGCCTGATCGGCATGGGCGCCATTGTGCTGAACGGCGCCAGGATCGGCAAGAATTCGCTCGTCGGCGCCGGCGCTCTGGTCACCGAAGGCAAGGAATTTCCAGACAATTCGCTGATCGTCGGCTCGCCGGCCAAGGCGATCAGGGTGCTCGACGACGCGGCGGTCGAAAGGTTGCGCGGCTCGGCCGCGCACTACGTCGCCAATGGCAAGCGCTTCAAGGCGGGATTGAAGAAACTATAAAACCAATCGGTACCCGCCAGAAATGGCGGAGCCGGCCCGGGGACGGGGCCGGCTCCTTTGACCCGGTCGTTGGGGACGGGGAGGGTGGGGACTCGACCGGGTTTCTCGTTACGCCCTAGCGGACGCTGGCGACCGCATCGGAACGGCCGTCATTGATCGTAACCCAAACGCCGGAATTCTCCGTCGATTGACGCTTGAGATAGGTGTAGTCGGTGTCCGTCCAGGACAGCACCTTGGTTTCCAAATTGTCGAGAATGAACTCGCCGAGGCTGGTGCGCACGGTCAGCACCGCATGGCCGTCGCCGTTCGGCTGGCGTGCAACCGTCATCAAGAGGTCCCCGGCCGGCACGCCCGCATCCATCAGTTCGCGGCGCTTTTCCAGCGCGTAGTCCTCGCAATCGCCAAAGCCATTGTCCGGGTACGCCCAGTACTCCTCGACACCGTAGTTTTCCATGTCGGTGCGAGGCTTAACGCGCGTGTTGACCGAATTGTTGATGCTGATGATCGTCGCCCAGAGCTTGCGGGTCAGGTCGATTGGCGCTCCCCTGGGGGTCTTTTCGTCGCATTCGCCCGGGATGCGTTGGCAGAACTCATAGTGGCCAACAGGCTGTGTGGTGCGTCCGCCGGTATGCATATAGGCCGGACCCGCGGCATATGCTGATCCCCAACCGGAAAGCTGCATCGCTATTGCCATCAGCAACAGCTTGCCCCGCGTTCTTTTCATTATTCAGTCTCCCCGTTCGAGGGAGACATTGCCACATGTGGATTTATGTGGCGCAAAAGCCCGAAGTAGACATTAAGTAAAACGCCTATAGAATAAATATAAAATTTGAATCATTTGAGTATTGAGTTGTTTGGAGTGTCAGAGGGGCTTTGGGCAAGTTCGGCGCCGCGGCCCCAGGTAAGCCCTGGAATCAAAAAGCCGGCCGCGAGGGCCGGCTTGAAGGGTTGGCTTTGCGCCTGATCAGGCGCGCGGCGTGTTGAATTCGGAATCGAGCGTTTCGGGGCGCTGGATGACGGCGAATTCGATGGCGACGCCGTCTTCGAAATGCCGGACGATCTGGCCGCGCATCGTGCCGAGCATGACCTGGACGCCGATCGCCGGCTTGACGTCGATCTCGATCGCGGCGCCGGACAGTGATAGATCGATGATCCGGCACTGGTACTGACGGCCGTCGGCGAGTTGCAGCACGCTGGTCGGGTTGCGTGGCGAGACGCGCTCGTGGCGGCGGTCTTCCGGCAGGTCGAGCTCGTGCTTGTTGGCGAGCCATGTCAGTTGCGCCGCGAGCTTGTCCTTCTTGCGGTCGGACGCGATCACCGTCATTGCGAAGCCGTCCGGCAGCGTCCGTGTCAAGACGCCTTCGATGCGGCCTATATGATCGATATAGGCGATGACCTTCTCACCGGGCATGCCGACACGGTCGGTGCGGAGCGCCACGTTGCCGGGCGACATGTCCATGACCTGGCAGGGGTGCTCGGTGCGGTCCTCCAGCATGAATCGTCCGTATATCTTGACCCGGACGCGCTGAAAGTTACGCCTCTCAGCTTGGGACGGCGCGTAGTCGACCGTCGCTGAACTCATGACTGCCTACACCCCGTTTGGCATCCCGCGCGTCAATGCGAGGAACTTCATCACAGAAGTACAACAAAGCAGGTTAACAAAGGGGAAAAACGAGCCTGCCGGACTGTGCGATCATCAACTATCTTCACGCCCGCCGTCGAAGACGACGAGATGGCGGATGCGGCGCGCGCGGCCCAGTGCCGAGATCGTATCCGGCGCCTCGATCTCGTCGGGCACGAGCGAGGGAACGCCGATCGCCGGGCGGTTGTTCAGCAGCTCTTTCTCCGGGTCGATGACGCGGATGGAATCGATCAAGGCGTCCGTGATCGGATCCGCGCCCAGCCAGAACGGCTTCTCCGCGGCGCCGATCACGCCAAGGCAGCGCGGATTTTCAATGCCGCCGTCGAGCGGCAAGGCGAGCAATTCGAACTTGTTGGAGCGGCCGTTGCGGCTAAAGCCCTCGAAATTGATCAGCACGACCGATTTCTGGTCGAAAACCCCATGGATCAGGCGCGAAACCAGCCGCTGGTCCTTTTCGCGCCACAGTGAGGGGAAGGAGAACCCTTTGAGTTCGCGGCCGTAACAGGCGCATAGCCTGGTGCCGGCCAGACGAAATACAGCCTGCCCACGCGTGTCCCTTTCCAGGATGAACGTATCGGCCAGCAGTGACTTGATATCGGCCGGCTCGACTTCCGATCGCTTCGGAGCAGGGCGTCCGTCACGCAGGCGGTTCCAATAGTGGAACAGCGTGATCGATCCGTTTTGGTTCATGCTAATAAGCTCCGCGCATTCTGTCGTCTGATGTCCCATCGGTGAACAGAAGGGCGCCCTCCGATGACCTACATGCGTTGGGGAGCAGGAAGCGTGCCAGCGTCGTTAACACTTGTTCACGGGTCGGGGTCGTTAAGGTTAACAACTGGTTTACATTGCATGCCGGCGAGCCGTATGGCACACCAAAACCACTCCAGAAGCGGTCGTTTCGCGACGATCGGCAGCACTTCAGTCAAGAGTTTTAGGGGAGCAAGGGGCTCGACCGGCCGTCCAAGGGAAACCTTGGACGGCTTCTTTTTTGATTCGCGTCTGTGATTCGGAGCGGGACGATTCGCCGTTTGCGGTTCCATCGGCGGTGATCTAGATGCTCGCCAGACCGAACCAGCCCAGAACGAACCGGCATCGAGTGCGATTTCAGATGAGCGAACCGCAAAATCCGTACGAACCCGAAACCGCTGAGACCATGCCGCCGCCGGCGCGTGAGCCGGTGTTCAATCTGCCACCGATCGTGCTGGCGGTGATCGGCATCTGCGCGGTCGTCTATCTGCTGCAGCAATATGTGCTGGACGATGCCCAGCGGATGACGTTGCTCTACGACGGTGCTTTCATTCCGGTCCTCTATACCGGCAAATACGGATTCGACTGGTTTCTTTTCACTCGGCCTTTCACCTATGCCTTCATGCATGGCGGCTTTGCCCACATCGCCATCAACATGGTCTGGCTCGCCGCCTTTGGGTCGCCGCTGGCCAATCGTCTCGGCACAATCCGGTTCGCGTTGTTCTTTGCCGCCACCGGACTGGCTTCGGTGACGCTCTTCTGGGCGATGCATCCGTACGGGGAGGCGCCGCTGGTCGGCGCATCGGGCGCGATATCGGGCATGATGGGTGCGGCGGCGCGTTTTGGCTTCCACACCGATCGCTCGGCCGGCAAGGCTGCCTTCGCCGGTCCGGTGCTGCCGGTCGCGGTCGTGCTGCGCTCGCGAGGCGTCGTCATTTTCCTGGCCATGTGGATGATCATCAATCTCGCCACCGGCCTTCTCGGTTTCGCGCCGGGCGTGGACGGCCAGATCGCCTGGGAGGCTCATATTGGCGGCTTTATCGCGGGTTTCTTCGGCCTGCGCTGGTTCGACAGGGGATGGCGAGCACCTGAATGGGAGACGTCCGACCGGACTTGAAATGCAACCGATCACGGCGCACCATGTTCACTCTTATGTGAAAGCCGGTCAGGGCAGGAACCGGTTGGCAAAGTAGAGGAGGACGCCATGACGGTTAAGGCCATTCTCGAGCAAAAAGGCCATGACGTGTTGACGCTCGGGCCGAACGAAAAACTGAGCGAAGCCATCCGTATCCTCGCCGAGCACAGGATCGGCGCGCTGGTCATCACCAATGGTGATCGCAAGATCGTCGGTATCCTGTCGGAGCGCGACATCGTGCGCGTTGTCGCCAGGGAAGGCGGCGCCGCGCTCGATATCCCCGTGCGTTCGGCCATGACGCCGAAGGTGAAGATCTGCAATGAGAACCACACCGTCAACGAGGTGATGGAGATCATGACCAGGGGTCGTTTCCGCCATCTGCCGGTGGAAAAGGACGGCCTGCTGGATGGCATCGTGTCCATCGGCGACGTGGTCAAGCGCCGCATCGAGGACGTCGAGCGCGAGGCAGAGGAGATCCGAGCCTACATCGCCACCGCCTGAGTGGTGCCTGGAACCGCCGGCCGGCGGTTCCAGGCTGCCTGTTGTCGGTCGATGGCTTTGCGCTTGTCTCTTTTGGCGGTTTGCACTAGCCAATGACTTTCACGCCGGACGCGAAAGTCACGTCCCGAGCGTGAAACTCTCGTAAGAGTCACCGTAATTCGCAGGCCACCATGAGCATCATCGATACCCGCACGCCCGACGCCAAACGCCTGATATCAGGCGCCACCGGCGACTGGGAGATCATCATCGGGCTTGAAGTGCATGCGCAAGTGATATCGGAGGCAAAACTCTTCTCCGGCGCCTCAACTGCATTCGGGGCAGCGCCCAATGCCAATGTCAGCCTTGTCGATGCGGCAATGCCCGGCATGCTTCCGGTCATCAACGAGGAATGCGTCAAGCAGGCGATCCGCACCGGTCTCGGGTTGAAGGCGGCGATCAACCACAAGTCGGTCTTCGACCGGAAAAACTATTTCTATCCGGACCTGCCGCAGGGCTACCAGATCTCGCAGTTCAAACAGCCGATCGTCGGTGAGGGTACGGTCATCGTTTCGGTCGGTCCCGATCGCCAGGGCGAGTTCGAGGACATCGAGGTCGGCATCGAGCGCCTGCATTTGGAGCAGGATGCCGGCAAGTCGATCCATGACCAGCACCCGACCATGTCCTATGTCGACCTCAACCGCTCCGGCGTGGCGCTGATGGAGATCGTGTCGAAACCCGATCTGCGCTCCGGCGATGAGGCCAAGGCCTATGTGACCAAGCTGCGTACCATCGTGCGCTATCTCGGCACCTGCGACGGCAACATGGATGAAGGCTCGCTGCGCGCCGATGTCAATGTCTCGGTACGCCGGCCAGGTGGCGAATTCGGCACCCGCTGCGAAATCAAGAACATGAATTCGATCCGCTTCATCGGTCAGGCCATCGACTACGAGGCGCGCCGGCAGATCGCCATCATCGAGGATGGCGGCAAGATCGACCAGGAAACGCGGCTGTTCGATGCCGTCAAGGGCGAGACGCGCTCGATGCGTTCGAAGGAAGAGGCGCACGACTATCGCTATTTCCCCGATCCCGATCTTCTGCCGCTGGAATTCGACCAGGCCTATGTCGATGCGCTGGCCAGGGAATTGCCCGAACTTCCTGACGACAAGAAGATGCGGCTGATCTCCTCGCTCGGCCTCTCGACCTACGACGCGGCGATCCTGGTGTCGGAAAAGCCGATCGCCGATTATTTCGAGAAGGTGGCGGCCGGGCGCGACGGCAAGCTCGCCGCCAACTGGGTCATCAACGACCTGCTGGGCGCTCTCAACAAGGCCGGCAAGGACATTGAATCGGCTCCGGTTTCGCCCGACCAGCTCGGTGCGGTCATCGACCTGATCAAGGAAGGCACCATCTCCGGCAAGATCGCCAAGGACCTGTTCGAGATCGTCTGGAACGAGGGCGGCGACCCACGCCAGCTGGTCGAGAGCCGTGGCATGAAGCAGGTAACCGACACTGGAGCCATCGAGAAGGCGGTCGACGAGGTGATCGCGGCCAATCCCGACAAGGTCGAGCAGGCACGCGCCAAGCCGACCATGGCCGGCTGGTTCGTCGGTCAGGTGATGAAAGCGACCGGCGGCAAGGCCAATCCGCAGGCCGTCAACGATCTCGTCAAGGCCAAGCTCGGTATCGAGTAGCGTCATGTTCGTCCGCACCGCCGGGGATCGCGATCTCGCAGCCGTCCAGGCATTGCTGGTCGAAACCTGGCATGACACCTATGATGCGATCTACGGTGACGGGCGGGTCACCGAAATTGCCAATGAATGGCATTCCGTTGCTTCATTGAAGGCCAGGCTGATCAAGCCGAACAGCGAGTTCCTCGTTGCCGATGACGGCAAGCGCATCGGCGGCATGGCGTTTGCCGAAACCCTCGATAGCGGCGGCGTGGTCATGCTCAGGCAGCTCTATGTGCTTCCGGCGCTGCAGGGCCGAGGCATTGGCGGCATGCTCCTGGACGAAATCATCGAGAGTTTTCCCGAAGCCCACTGCATTCGACTTGAAGTGGAAGAGAGGAACACGCGCGCCGTTGCCTTCTATCAGGCCAATGGCTTCGTCCAGGCCGGTCGCACCGAAAATTGCGGCTCCGCCGGCTCGGCCATCCCGGCGCTGATCTATGAACGGGCACTTTCTGCCTGAGCATCATGGCAGGGTGATCACCTTCGCGCGAGCGCGCGGCAAGGGGTCTGTTTTCGTTTGACGGCCCTGATGTCGGGCACCAAAGCTGCTTGAGCCAACCCGCGCGAAGCCGGAATAAACCGACATGCGCAGGACGGCTTGGGGGAAATCATGCCAAGTCTGCCGGAACTGATGCCGACGCAGGTGTCGGACGAAACCTTTGGTGGCGTCACCTATCACATAGCGGGCGAACTGGTGCCTGTGCTTTCCGTCGACGTGACGCGGATGCCTGTCTATTTCGAGCACCACATCCTGTTGTGGAAGAATTCCACCATCACCATCGGCCTGAAATCGCTCAAAGGGGCGCTGAAGCGCATGATGGCCGGCATGCAGATCTTCGTCACCGAGGCGTCGGGAGCGGGCATCGTCGCCTTCAGCCGCGACGGGCCGGGTCATATCGTGCCGATTCACCTGCGGCGAGGTGAGGAGATCCAGGTGCGCGAGCACCAGTTTCTCGCCGCCACCGGCAATGTCGACTACACGTTCGAGCGAGTACGCGGCCTTGCGACGATGCTGTTCGGCCAGAGCGGCTTCTTCATCGATCGGTTCCGCGGCGATGCCGGCGACGGCATCGTCTGGCTCCACGGCTACGGCAATGTTTTTGAAAAGACGCTCACTCCGGGCGAAACCATAGACATCGAACCCGGCGGCTGGCTGTTCAAGGATGCCTCGGTCAGGATGGAAACCAAGATAGACCGGCTGTCGAGCGGCTTCTTCGGTGCGAACATGAATTTCATCGTCAACCGCTTCACCGGCCCGGGCAGGGTCGGCATCCAGTCGATGTACCTGCATATGCCGACCGAGGAGTAGGTCGGGGAGCTACAAGCGGGACGGGTGAGGGTGGCGTGTAACCTGATGATGCCGCAGTGAATTATTACGTCGGGCGCAAGACTATGCCTGGACGGCGCTTGCCTTTCGACGCCAGCACCGGCGAGCCGGCACAGCGCGACGGGGAGTGCGAACGCCGATCAGGGAATTTCCACATTGTCGATCAGCCTGGTCTTTCCCAGCCAGGCGGCGGCGAGAACGCGACCCGCTCGGGCGTGCCGCCATGGCTTGAGTGTCAGGCTTTCGCGGGCCTCGACATAATCCACTTTCTGGAAGCCGGCCGCGATCAGGGCGCGGCTTGCTTGGGCGACCGTTTCCTCTTGACCTGCGCCGGCCGCCAGGGCCGTTGCCGCCTTGCGCAGGATAAGGTTGAACTGGCGGGCGATCTGGAGTTCGGCTTCATCGAGATAGGCGTTGCGTGACGACATGGCGAGGCCATCCGCGTCGCGTATGGTCGGGCCGCCGATGATTTCGACGGGCATATCGACGTCACGGCAAAGCTGCCTGACGACGCAAAGCTGCTGATAGTCCTTTTCGCCAAAGATGGCTATGTCGGGCGCGGCTTGCAGGAGAAGCTTGGCCACCACAGTGGCGACGCCGTCGAAAAAGGTGGGGCGAAAGTCCGATTCGAGCCCGGCTGACGGTCCGCCGACTGAGATTTTCGTGGCAAAGCCGGCCGGATACATCTCGCTGGCATCGGGCGTGAAGGCGAGATCGGCCTTGGCCGTCGCCAGCATATCGAGGTCGCGGATGAGTTGGCGCGGGTACTTGTCGAGATCCTCGCTCGGCGCGAATTGTGTCGGATTGACGAAGATCGACACCACGCATCGATCGGCTCTTTCGAGCGCGATCTTGACCAGCGAAAGATGTCCGTCATGCAATGCGCCCATGGTCGGCACCAGGGCGACGCGCAGCCCATCGCGCCGCCAGTCGCGGATGCGCGCGCGAAGCGCGGCAACGTTGTTGACCACGTCGGGCCGGTTCATGCTTCTTCATCCCCGCCATTTGTTTTTGAGAAGACGTGGGCACGGCCGGGGAATTCGCGGTTCCGAACCTCCGATGCGTAGCGCTCGGCGGCATGCGCGATCACGCTGCGCAGATCGGCGTATTGCTTGACGAATTTCGGCACGCGGTCGACGGTCAGCCCAACCATGTCGTCGATGACCAGAATCTGACCGTCGCAATCGCTGCTGGCACCGATACCGATCGTCGGGATGGCGAGGCGGCGGGTGATATCGGCGGCAACCGGCTCGATCGTACCTTCGATGACCACCGAGAACGCGCCGGCCTTCTCGACCGCGAGCGCGTCGGCGATCAGCGCCGCCACATTCTCGTCCGTGCGGCCCTTGATCTTGTAGCCACCATCCTTTTCCACCGATTGCGGCTGCAGGCCTATATGGCCCATGACCGGGATATCGGCGGCCACGATCGCCGCGATCTGAGCCGCCATGTCGACGCCTCCCTCGAGTTTCACCGCCTGGCAGCCGGTCTCGCCGACGATGCGCCGCGCCGAGGCCACGGCCTGCTCGGCCGAGTCTTCATAGGTGCCGGCTGGCATGTCGACGACGACGCAGGCTTTGGCCGAGCCCCGCATCACGGCTTGGCCGTGCGCGATCATCATGTCCAGCGAAGCCCCCAGCGTCGTCTCATGGCCATGCAGGACCATGGCGACGCTGTCCCCGACCAGCAGCAGGTCGACATGGGGATCGAGCAGACGGGCGATCGGGTAAGTGTAGGCCGTGAGGCAGACGATCGGAAGAGCGCCCTTCCGGCGGAGAATGGTATCGGCACCGAGGCGGATGCCGGTGGTCGGCAATTTCGTGGCCAATCGTCACCTCCTCGGCCAAAGGCTGGCCTGATATCCATATGGTCACGGGCAGAGCTTTAGAAAGACTGCAACCACTTGGCAACCGTGCCATCCGCGTCGACGGCATCACGGCTTTTGTCAGGTGCCGCGCGCCATTTGCGCACTCCACGTGGCAAAACCCTTGCCTTCCCGAAGGCCTGACGCCATAAGCAGGAAACAGGCGCCGCCAGCGCGAGGGTTCTGAGATGAAGACTTTCCTGACGCAGTTTTTCACCTGGTGGAACAGCCAGACGCTGGGAACGCGTCTGCACACCTGGCGGTACGGCAAGAGGGTCGGCCAGGACGAGACAGGCAATGTCTACTACGAAGGCGGCATCGATTCGGAAGGCCGTACGCGCCGCTGGGTCATCTATCGCAACTATGCGGAAGCTTCGGCTATTCCGCCGGGTTGGCACGGCTGGATTCATCACCGTGTCGACGTCGCTCCCCCCAGCGATGACTACCGTCCGCGCGACTGGCAGAAGCCGCACCTGCCCAATCTGACAGGCACGCCCTCGGCCTATCGTCCGAAAGGCTCGGTGCTGACCAACCAACATCGCCCGCAGGTCACGGGCGACTACGATGCCTGGACGCCTGGCTCGTAACGGCCCGAGTTCCTGACGGGCCGAGGTTTCCGAGGGCAAGTTGTGGGCCGGTCCTTTATCGCCACAATTGGTGTTTAGCTGCTTGCTGATCAAAAAACGGCGACTAGCCTTGGCGATCGACGGAATCACCTGGGCGCGAACCACCGGTACCCCTGCATGAGCTTTTTCAACCTGATATCGACGGGCGGTCTGACGCTAGCCGCCAGCCTCGCCGTCAGCGCCGCGACCTTCGCGGCTTCGCCCGCACCCGCCGCCCCGCCGGTTGCGCCGGCGGCCGCGGGATCGGATCGCATCAGCAACCCGGTCGCCGAGTTCGCCGGCATCGACAAGATTACCGGCCGCATCATCACTTTCGATGTCTATATCGACGAGACGGTGCAGTTTGGCGCCCTGCAGGTGACGCCACGCGTCTGCTATTCCCGGCCGCAGAACGAACAGCCGAAGACCGATTCCTTCGTCGAGGTCGATGAGATCACGCTCGACCGCAAGATCCGCCGCATCTTCACCGGTTGGATGTTCGCCGAAAGTCCTGGTCTCAATGCCGTCGAGCACGCGGTCTATGACGTCTGGCTGAAGGACTGCAAGCAGAAGTCGGATGTGCCGGCGCCCGATGCCACCAAGGCCGATACGACCGACGCCGATACTTCGAAGCCTGCCGCGGCCAAGGCCAAGCCCGCTTCGGCCAAGCCGAAGCCCGCGGCCACTCCGGACGTGGAACAGTCCGACCCCGCGGAACCGGATACGACCACGACCAACTGATCCTCCGGAACCGTCGCGGCCACCACACGTTGGACCACGAACGACCGCG
Organism: Mesorhizobium sp. ES1-4; assembly: GCF_020164745.1. Classification (GTDB taxonomy): domain Bacteria; phylum Pseudomonadota; class Alphaproteobacteria; order Rhizobiales; family Rhizobiaceae; genus Mesorhizobium. The sequence continues at coordinate 41,333 of NZ_JAIUGV010000001.1, forward strand.
CATCGGTGCGCGTGGAGGATATTCCGATGTCAGACAGCAAGCGACTTACGGCCAACAAGGCGGAATTGCTGGAACTCGAAAAGGGGTTCTGGACGGGCGATGAGGCGTACTATGCGGCCAATGCCGATACCGAGTGCCTGGTGGCGTTTCCGCAGATGGCACAGGCGATGGACAACGCCGATCTGGCCAAGACCGCGACCAATCCCAACCGATGGCGCGACCTCGACATCGAGCTCAAGGGAATAATCGAGCCCGGAAGCGACATTGTCATGCTCACCTATGAGGCGCACGCAACTCGGGAGAATGGCGAACCCTACGCGGCGCTGGTCAGCACCGGCTATGTCCATCGCGTCAACGGCTGGAAGATGATGTTCCATGCGCAGACGCCGATCGAGGCCGCCGCCAAGTAGGGTGTTTTCTACGGAAAAAAGACCGCTTCACCCTTCAGCGCGTCGGCCAGCATCTTTTCATACTTGCCACGCGGCACGTCGACCGCGCCGAAACGCTTGAGGTGCTCGGTGGTGAACTGCGTATCGAGGAGGGCGAAGCCACGTGCCCTCAGGCGCTCGACAAGGTGCACGAGGCAGATCTTCGACGCGTCCGTCTCTTTGGAAAACATGCTTTCCCCGAAAAATACTCTCCCGAGCGAGACCCCATAGAGGCCGCCGACCAGACGCCCCTCGCGCCAAGCCTCGACCGAATGGCAGTGTCCCATCCGGTGCAGTTGCACATAGGCCTCGCGGATAGGCGCGTTGATCCAGGTCGAGCGGCGCTCTTCGCGCCTTTCGGCGCAGCCGTCGATCGTCGCCTCGAAATCGAAATCGAAACGGATGTCGAACAGGTTTCGGCGGATCGTCTTCTTCAGGCTTTTGGGCGTGTGAAAGCCGTCGAGCGGAATGATGCCGCGCGTCTCCGGCCGCACCCAGAAGACCTCCGGGTCACCAGCACTTTCGGCCATCGGGAAGACGCCCGAGGCATATGCCTTGAGCAGAAGATCGGTGGGAATGCGATAGCCTGGCGCGTAGGGACGGGTCATCGCGTCATTATAGCGCCAAGTTAGTGCTATTCGCCCTTGGCCAGATATTTTTCCAGCCAGTGGATATCGTAGTCGCCATTGGCGATGTCGGCATTGCCGACGAGATCGCGAAACAGCGGCAACGTCGTCTTGATCCCGTCGACGACGAATTCGTCGAGCGCCCGGCGCAGCCGCATCATGCACTCGACGCGGTTGCGTCCATGCACGATCAGCTTGCCGATCAGGCTGTCATAGTAGGGCGGGATCTTGTAGCCGGAATAGACACCGGAATCGACGCGGATGCCGAGGCCGCCGGGCGTGTGGAAATGGGTGATCGTGCCGGGCGAGGGGGTGAAGGTGCGCGGATCCTCGGCATTGATGCGGCATTCGATGGCATGGCCAGTGAACTTGATGTCTTCCTGCCTGACCGAAAGACCGCCGCCGGAAGCGACGCGGATCTGCTCGTGAACCAGGTCGATGCCGGTGATCGCTTCCGTCACCGGATGCTCGACCTGGAGGCGAGTGTTCATCTCGATGAAATAGAACTCGCCATTCTCGTACAGGAACTCGATCGTCCCGGCGCCTGAATAGCCGAGATCGGCAATTGCCTTGGCACAGATGCCGCCGATGCGCGACCGTTCCTCGGCGTTGAGCGCCGGCGAGTTGGCCTCTTCCCAGACTTTCTGGTGGCGCCGCTGCAGCGAGCAGTCGCGCTCGCCGAAATGCACGCCGCCTCCAAAGCCGTCGCCGAACACCTGCACCTCGATGTGGCGCGGTTTCTCCAGGTATTTCTCGATGTAGACCGCGTCGTCGCCGAAAGCCGCGCCCGCTTCAGAGCGCGCCGTCTGCAGGGCGATTTCGAGATCGGCCTCGGTATGCGCCACCTTCATGCCGCGTCCGCCGCCGCCGGCAGACGCCTTGATGATGACGGGATAGCCGATCTCGGCGGCGATCCGCTTGGCTTCTTTTTCCTCGGTCACCGCCCCGTCGGAACCGGGCACCACCGGAATGCCGAGGCGTTTCGCCGTCCGCTTGGCCTCGATCTTGTCGCCCATGATGCGGATATGGTCGCCGGACGGACCGATGAACGTGATGTTGTGCGCAGCAAGGATATCGGCGAACTTGGCGTTCTCCGACAGGAAGCCATAGCCCGGATGCACGGCGTCGGCGCCCGTGATCTCACAGGCGGCGACGATCTGGTGAATGTTGAGATAGCTGTCGCGCGACGGCGGTGGTCCGATGCAGACGCTTTCGTCGGCAAGCCGCACATGCATGGCGTCGGCGTCGGCGGTCGAATGCACCACCACCGTCTGGATGCCGAGTTCCTTGCAGGCACGCAGCACCCGAAGCGCGATTTCGCCGCGATTGGCGATGAGGATCTTCTGGAACATCCGGCCCGCTCTATTCGATCACGACGAGCGGCATGCCGTATTCGACCGGCGTCGCGTCCTCGAACAGGATCGCCGTCACCGTGCCGGCGCGCGGCGAGGGGATCTGGTTCATGGTCTTCATCGCTTCGATGATCAGGAGCGTCTGTCCTTCCTTGACCTTCTGGCCGACCTCGATGAACGGCTTGGCGTCCGGCGACGGCGCCAGGTAAGCGGTGCCGACCATCGGCGAAGGGACGGCGTTCTTGGACACGTCGACCGCCGCCGGGGCAGCCACGGCTGCGGATTGGGCGGCCGCGGCCGGCGCATAGGCCGGTTGCGGTGCGGCGATGGCATGGACGGTGGGCGCCTGCCGCGAGACCCGCACCTTCAGGTCGCCGAGTTCAACCTCGATCTCGGTCAGGTTGGTGTCGTTCAGTATGCCCGCCAGATCGCGGATCAGTTGCTGGTCAACACCGGTCTTCTTTATCGACATTTTCGAGCCTTCTGTTTGTTGACCGGTCATAGGCGTGCGGCCAGCGCCTGCAGCGCCAGCGTGTAGCCGAGCGGCCCAAAGCCACAGATCATGCCGACGGCGACCGGCGCGACCATGGAGACGTGGCGGAACGGTTCCCGCGCGTGAATGTTGGAAAGGTGAACTTCGGCCACCGGCAGCGGCGCGATCGAGCGGATGGCGTCGTGGATGGCAATAGAGGTATGGCTGTAGGCGCCCGGGTTGATGACGATGCCGGCGGCCTTGTCTCCGGCTTCCTGGATCCAGTCGACAAGGTCGCCTTCATGGTTCGACTGGCGGAAGTCGATCTCGAGCCCAAGCGATTTGCCTGCCTGCTTGCAGTCGTCGGCGATGGCGGCGAGCGTTATGCCGCCATAGATGCCCGGCTCGCGCTTGCCGAGCGCGTTGAGATTGGGACCGTTCAGGACGAAAACCGTTTTCAAAAAAGCCGACCTTTTCCGGCGCCGGCATCACGCCGGCGCGCTGGGCCTCTATACCGGGCATAGTCGCCTGCGGAAAGAGCGCAAGTGCGTTCTTTCACTGTCCACAACAGGCCGAAATGCGCCGGTGAAGAAAACCGCTCTCCGGTCAAAGCGCGGCTTTCACCGCCTCGATCTTTTCGGCAAGCACTTCCTGCCCGAGCGCCCCGAACACGACTTCATTGCCGACGACGTAGGAAGGGGTTCCGGTGATCTGCAGCTTGTTGGCAAGATCGTAGGTCTTGGAGAAGGCCTCGGGGATCGACGGGTCCTTCATCTTCTCGCGCAGCGTCGCCTCGTCGGCGCCGAGCGAAAGTGCGATCTTGATCGCGGTTGCCTCGGTGGCGCGCCCCTGGCCGCCGAGCAGCGCATTGTGGAACTCGCCATATTTCTCCGGCATCATCAGGTGGAACGCCATCGAAACGACGCTGGCCTTCTGCGAATCCGGACCGAGGATCGGGAATTCCTTGAGCACGAAACGCAGGTCCGGGTCGGACTTGGTCAGGGCCCGCATGTCTTCGATGGCGCGTTTGCAGAAGCCGCAATTGTAGTCGTAGAACTCGACAATCGTCACCTTGCCGTTCGGATTGCCGACGACGCCGTCGAAGGCGGAATTGAAGATCTGGTCCTTGGCGTCCTTGATGACGCCGAGATGGGCGATACGTTGCTCTTCCTTTTGCTTGGCCTCGAGTGCGTCCTGCACTTCGAGCAGCACTTCCGGATTCTTCAGGAGATAGTCGCGGATGATTCCCTCGACCTCAGTGCGGTCGATTTTGGTACCGGCCACGGCCGTCTGGGCAGGCTGAGCCGTCTGGACGGCCTGTGCTGTTCCGGCCTTCGCAACCTGCGGACTGCCGGCCACGAAACCGAAAGTCAGCATGGCAAGGGCGACCGCAACCCCCGTGGTGCCTAGCAGCAGCGCCTTTTTCATCGTTCTCGTTCCTTTTGCCTGTTTTCCGGTCTGGCTTTGTCGCAGCACATGGCCGGAGGGTTCATGAGCTCACTGGCTCTTGCCTGACGATTTGTAGTTTATGATGTCCTGGGCGCGGACCCAGCGCGGCTCGCCGCGCTTCATCCGCTGTTGCGCCCGCATGGCGAAGATCTTCGCATCCTTGTAGTTGGCGGAGTAGAAATGGCCTTCGGCGGTGGCGAGCTCGGCGCCCGGTATGTCCCCCAGCTCGCCGTAAGCCTGCGCCAGGTAACGATACCCGGTGGAATTTTCCTTGTCTCGCCCCAGGCCATCGTTGATCTGCACGACGGCTTTCCTAAGCGAGTCGGGCGTGCCGACCGCCATCAGCGCCTGGCCAAGCGAGATAGGCAGCAAGCCGGACCGTGCCGGATCGAGGCTGACCGCCTTGGTGTAGGCGTCGGCCGCATCCTTGGGCCTGTTCGCTTTCATCAATATATCGCCGCGCAGCTCCTGGAAGTAGGCATTCTGGGGTTGCGCCTTGATCAGGGCGTCGGTCTTGGTGAGCGCTGCCGGGATGCTGCCGTGGAGATAGGTCGACTGGGCATCGCCATATTGCGCCGCCATGCTGCCCCGCATCTTCTGCATCAGCCGCGCAGCGGTGGCCTGGCCTTCCATGTAGACGGCAATCTTCACCCGCATCATGTCATGGCGCTGCTGCAGCGTCGGCGGGTCGAGCTTGTCGACATTGGGGCTCTGCTTGACCAGCACTTCGAGGTTGGCGATGCGGTCCCGCGGCATGGGGTGGCTGATCCGATAGGGATCGACGTGCGCACCCGACAGCGACAGTGCCGACTGGAAGCGGTTGAAGGTCTTCAGCATGCCCATGCCGGACTGGCCGGTGGCATTGAGATAGGTGATGGCCGAGCGATCGGCCGTGATTTCCTCGGTCCGCTGATAGGCGAGAATGCTGCGCTGCGCCATCTCGCCGCCGCCGGCCGCCACGCCCATGCCGGCGCCGGCAAGGCCGCGGCTGTTGGTGGTCGCACCGGCAACGATGGCGCCCGCGCCAAGCAAGGTGGCGATGATGGCCATCGTCTTGGCGCGTTCGAGCTGGTCGCGCAGTTTCTGCTGATGACCGCCAGCGATATGACCGGCCTCGTGTGCGATGACGCCGATGATCTCGTTGGGTGTTTCAGCCGTCATCAGCGCGCCGGTGTTGATGAACATACGGCGCCCGATGACGAAGGCGTTGAAGCTGGAATCATTGACCAGCACGATGTCGATGCCGTCATTTGCCAGCCCGGCCGCCCTGAAGATCGGCCGCGCATAATCGCGCACCAGAGCTTCGATCTCGGCGTCGCGCACCACCGGCACGCCCTGGGCGAAGGCGGTCACCGAACCGGCCACGGCAACCGCGGCGGCAAGCGATATCGTCGCGAAAACACGCGCTGCCTGGGCAATCGTGGATCTGGGTCGGCTCAACATAATGTGTCCACTGGTAGACGAGCGGGCGAAAGATGAAAAGTCGGCGCCTGAAAAACTTCCTCAACTTGTGATCCTCACATCAATCGGGCATTTGTGCGGCGCATGCGTCAGGACCTGGCGCGCTCAATCCTCGCAACAGGGGCAAAAATGGCCGTTTCGCTCTCCCATCGCGGTAATGTCGAGCCGTTCCACGCCATGGACGTTCTGGCCGAAGCGAACCGGCTGAAGGCGCTGGGCATACCGGTGATTTCCATGGCAGTCGGCCAACCATCCGATCCAGCGCCTGTACGGGTTCGCGCCGCCGCGGCCAAGGCGCTGGAGGACGGACGCATAGGCTATACCGATACCTTGGGTCTGGCCTCGCTGCGCAAAGCGATCGCCGGGCATTACGCGGATCATTATGGCCTTGATGTCGACCCCGGCCGGATCGCGGTGACCACCGGGTCGTCGGCGGCCTTCAATCTCGCTTTCCTGGCGATGTTCGATCCGGGCGACCGCGTCGCCATCGCCGCGCCCGGCTATCCCGCTTATCGCAACATCATGGCGGCGCTCGGCATCGAGGTGGTCGAAATCGAGCTTGGCGACGCGGCTTACCTGCATGCCGGCCATCTGGAGGCCGCGCATCGCGACAAGCCGCTGAAGGGCGTGCTGTTTGCAAGTCCGGCCAACCCGACCGGAGCCGTCATACCGGCCGGCGAACTGGCGACTCTGGTCGCCACGGCGGAATCCCTCGGCATCGCCGTCATTTCCGATGAGATCTATCATCGGCTGGCCTATGGCGCCCCAGACACCACGACACTCGCCTTTGGCAACAGTGTGACAGTGATCAATTCCTTCTCGAAGTACTATTGCATGACCGGCTGGCGCATCGGCTGGATGGTGTTGCCGGAAGAGTTGGTGCGGCCCATAGAGCGCATCGCCCAGAGCCTCTACATCTCGCCGCCGGAACTGTCGCAGATCGCGGCGATCGAGGCCTTTGCCGCAACCGAGGAACTGGAGGCGGTGAAGCGGCGCTACGCCTGGAATCGCGAGCTTCTGATGAAGCGCCTGCCCGAGCTGGGGTTTCCCCTGGCGGCGCCCATGGATGGCGCCTTCTACGCCTTTTGCGATGTCACCCGGCACAGCAATGACAGCATGGCTTTTGCCCGCAGGATGCTAGCCGAGGCGCATGTGGCGGCGACGCCCGGCCGCGACTTCGACACCAAAGCGGGGCACCGCACGATGCGGTTTTCCTATGCCGGCAGCCACGACGACATGGTCGAGGCGATGGCGCGCATCGAACGCTGGCTGAGGTAGCGCCATGCCGGAGCTCGAACAGGCGCTGGCGGAAGTCGCGGCGGAAATGGCTGAGCGCAGCGATCGCGGCGATGTCGCGACCTATATTCCCCAACTTGGCAAGGTCGACCCGAAGAAGTTCGGCATTGCTGCGGTCACCAATGACGGCCGCATGCTGGTGGCTGGCGATGCCGACCAGGCGTTTTCGATCCAGAGCATCTCGAAGGTGTTCACGCTTACGCTGGCGCTCGGCAATGTCGGCGACGCGCTGTGGAAGCGGGTAGGGCGCGAGCCCTCCGGCAACCCGTTCAACTCGATCGTCCAGCTCGAGCATGAGAACGGGATTCCCCGCAACCCGTTCATCAATGCCGGCGCCATCGTCATTTCCGACATCCTGCTTGCCGGCCATCAGCCGCGCGAGGCGATCGGCGAGATCCTGCGCTTCATCCAGTTCCTCTGTGACGACGACACAATCATCATCGACCGCGAGGTCGCGGCTTCCGAACGCGCCACCGGCTACCGCAACTTCGCGCTCGCCAATTACATGAAATCCTTCGGCAATCTCAATCATGCGCCGGAACTGGCGCTGGGCGTCTATTTCCACCATTGCGCCATCGCCATGAGCTGCCGGCAACTGGCCATGGCCGGCCGCTTCCTTGCCAATAGCGGCAAGAACCCGGCAACCGGACATTCCGTGGTGTCGGCGGAGCGGGCGCGGCGCATCGGCGCCATGATGCTGACCTGCGGCCATTATGACGGCTCCGGCGATTTCGCCTTCCGCGTCGGCATTCCCGGCAAGAGTGGCGTCGGCGGCGGCATATTGGGCATCGTGCCGGGTGTCGCCTCACTCGCCGTCTGGTCGCCCGGGCTCAACGCCAACGGCAATTCCAAGCTGGGTTCGATCGCGTTGGAAAAGCTGGCCAGGATGATGAACTGGTCGATCTTCGCGCCGTAGCATCACCACCTGCCGGATATGAAAATCCCGCGCCGTTCGTTCGATCGGCGCGGGATTTTTCTGTCAGAAAATCAATGCAGGAATTTGAAAAGCTTAGAAAAAGCCTTTCCGCTGCCACCAGCCGGCGCGCTTCGGCTTTTCCTCGGTCTTGGCCTCCGGTTCATCGGCGACGGTCGAGGAAACCACCGGCACGACAGGTGCGTCGGCGGCTGCCGCCTTGCGGCGTGACGGCCGGGCCTTCGAAGTCTCTTTCTCGACGGCCGCCCCCCCTGTTTCCTGGGCAACTGTCTCCTGGGCAACGGCGACCGGAGCCTCAGCGGCCGTTTCGGCAACCGTCGTTTCGGCGATCGCTTCGGCTGCTGCCTTCTTCGGCTTGGCCGCGCGGCGTGGCTTCTTGGGCTTCTCGGTGCTTGGCACCTCGTCGCTCACGGTAGCCGCTGGCTCCTCGGCGGCAGCGGCAGCCACCGGCTCGATCGACACAGGCTCGCTCAGGGAAGCGTCAGCCTCGGCAGGCTCGGTCGTCTCGCCGGCTTCCGCGTCAGTCGTCTCGCCTTCGCCATCTTCGCGACGGTTGCGCTTGCCGCCGCGCTTGCCACGACGGCGCTTCTTGCCCTGGCCATCGTCGGATGCTTCCGCCGTTTCGACCACAGTCTCGGTTGCGGCCACCCCGGCCTCGTCGTCTGTGTCGGCTTCGTCCTGGTCCGCCGCGCCTTCCGATGCGGAGAAGCCGTCATCGGACGTGGAGACAGAAGCGCCGTCGGTTGGAGCGCCGTGCTCGCGGTCGCGATCCTTGCCGCCGCGCCGCCTGCGGCGCTTCCGGCGTTTGCGGTCACGGCCTTCGCCATCCTCGGCTGTCCGCTGCGGTTGACCCTGTTGGGGATGACGCGGTTGTTCGGCCTGAGCCGGCGCTTCGTCTTCCGCCTCGACGACAATTTCGTCCTCCGGCTCTTCCGGCTCGACATAGGCCGGCAGGCTGCGCGCCTCGACGAAACCTTCCGGCTTTTCGGCCAGCGCGCCACGGAAGATCGCATAATGCTGTGCGCCGACCGTATCGTCGGCCTCGATGGTGATGGTCAGGCCGAAGCGGCTTTCCAGTTCCACCAGCGTGCCGCGCTTGTGGTTGAGCACGTAGAGCGCGGTCGCTGCCGGCGTGCGCACCGTGATGTGGCTTCGCGAATCCTTGAGCAGGAATTCCTCGATCGCCCGCACCACCATCAGCGCCACCGACGAGTCGGAGCGCACATGGCCGGTGCCGCCGCAATGCGGGCACGGCTTCATGGTCGATTCCAGCACGCTGGCGCGGATGCGTTGACGCGACATCTCCATCAGGCCGAAATGCGAAATGCGGCCGACCTGAATGCGGGCACGGTCGTTCTTGAGGTGATCCTTCAGCCGCTTCTCGACGGAGCGGTTGTTGCGGTTCTCCTCCATGTCGATGAAGTCGATGACGATCAGGCCGGCAAGGTCGCGCAGCCGGAGCTGGCGGGCGACTTCTTCCGCAGCTTCCAGATTGGTGTGGAGCGCGGTGTCCTCGATCGAGTGCTCCTTGGTGGAGCGCCCCGAATTGACGTCGATGGCGACCAGCGCTTCGGTCTGGTTGATGATGATGTAGCCGCCGCTCTTGAGCGTCACTTGCGGCTGCAGCATGCGGTCGAGCTGCGCCTCGATGCCGTTGCGCACGAAGATCGGCGTCGTATCGCGGAATGGCTGAACCACCTTGGCGTGGCTCGGCATCAGCATGCGCATGAAGTCCTTGGCCTCGCGATAGCCTTCCTCGCCTGAGACAAGAATCTCGTCGATGTCCTTGTTGTAGAGGTCGCGCACCGAACGCTTGATCAGGCTGCCTTCCTCATAGACCAGGGCAGGGGCGGTGGATTGGAGCGTGAGATTGCGCACGTTCTCCCACAGCCGCATCAGATATTCGTAATCACGCTTGATCTCGGCCTTGGTGCGGCTCTCGCCCGCGGTCCGCAGGATGACCCCCATGCCTTGCGGCACTTCGAGGTCGGCGACGACCTCCTTGAGGCGCTTGCGGTCGACCGCGCTGGTAATCTTGCGCGAAATACCGCCGCCGCGCGCCGTATTCGGCATCAACACCGAATAGCGGCCGGCTAGCGACAGATAGGTGGTGAGCGCCGCGCCCTTGTTGCCGCGCTCTTCCTTGACGACCTGCACCAGCAGGATCTGCCGGCGCTTGATCACTTCCTGGATCTTGTATTGGCGGCGCACCGGCTTGCGGCGGTTGCGCACTTCCTCTAGTGCATCCTCGGCGCCGACCGATTCGATCTCATGGTCGTCGGGATGGGACGAGGAAACTTCTTCCAGCATACCGCGGTCATTGTCGGCGGAGGTGGCTTCGCTGCCCTGTTCCGCTTGCGGGACAGGTTCGGAAATTACATCGGCTTCGACGGAGGCGGCGATTGATTTGGGGCCGCCGTCGCCGGCCTCGCTTTCGTCATGGTCGGAAGAGCCCTCGTCGTCTTCGGATGCACCGCCATGTTCCGGAGCTTCCGACGCGTGTTCCGTGGTCATAGAAACGTCAGACATGTCCTCGGCTATGGCACCCGTGCCATTGTCGTTGTCTTCGTCCGCCTCGCCGGCGGCTTCGGTTGCCTCGCCGGAGTCGGCCGAGCCGGCATCGCGCCTGCTTTCACCACGGTCGCGGGTCTTGCCGCCGCGCCGGCGACCGCGCCGTCCACGATCCCGGCTTTGGCGGTCGTCGCCGTCGCCGTCCTCGTTCTCCTCGTCCTCGGCCTCCTGCGCTTCCGCGCGCAGCAGTGCCTGACGATCGGCGACAGGGATCTGGTAGTAGTCGGGATGTATTTCACTGAAGGCGAGAAAACCGTGACGGTTGCCGCCATATTCGACAAAGGCTGCCTGAAGGGAGGGTTCGACGCGCGTTACGCGGGCGAGGTAGATGTTTCCTTTGAGCTGCTTCTTGTCCTGTGATTCAAAGTCGAATTCTTCGATACGGTTACCGCGTACGACGACAACGCGCGTTTCCTCCGGATGGGAGGCGTCTATCAGCATTTTGTTGGGCATTATTTCGTTTCCCCCCGGCAGCCGTCAGCCGCAGCTGGCGAGCCAAGGCCCGCTGCTGTGTGTCTGGATGAGAGTGGGTGCCGGATAATTGACTGTCCGCCGGACGGTGCCTGCGTGTCATGGCGGTGCCGCCCGCAGCCATATTGGCGCGGTTTGATGCGGACCTTTCCATGATTGCGCTTGAAGCCATCGTCACCAGCAGAACTTTTGAACCAAAGCCCGGAAACCGGACCAGCTTGTTTGCTCATACAGAGCCGGCGCGGGAACAATCCCGGCCGTTTTCCTCACGCAGGCGATTCCCCCGCCACGGGAGCACACCTGCGAAATTCGTCGCAATCACTTGAAGCCTTTTCGCGTGAAGCGAAAGGAGCCGCCTTTCATCTGACCCTGTAGCAGGAAGCTGCGGAGGAGGGCGGTTCCAGGATTGCAGTGATCCACCATCGCTTTTATGATTTGGCGGGGTGGAAGGCAACCCCGATTTCCGATGCCGGCAAAAAGCGGTTCCGTAGCGTAAGCCTGGGGTCCGATCCTTGCGTGAAAAGGCTTGGTTAACCTTCTCTGGATACCAATCGTTAATCGAGTTCGCGGCCTGATCGGCATTTTCGACGACACGAGCCGGCGCCTGGCGCCAAACCGGGAGCGACTGGAAGAGAGATGGGACTGGCGGACTTCACAGACAAGGGATGTCTTGTTGGCGGACGGCTTTTCCGTGCGTTCTGTCTGCTGATGCTGGTTGCGGTTTCCCAGTTCTTTTCCCCTGCCAATGCCGCCGACGCACCGCTCGTCGCCAAGGGCTACAAGATGGCCGGCGATGCCACCAAGATGCGCATCGTCATGGATTTCGATCGCGAGCCTGACATCAAATGGTTCCTGTTGCGCGGCCCCAACCGCCTTGTCATTGATCTGCCGAACACCCGATTTGCCGTCGATGCCAAGGATTTGAAGCCGCGCGGCCTGGTCAAGGGCGTGCGGCTCGGCGAAATTGGCGAGGGCGTCTCGCGAGTGATCCTGACCGGCAAGGGACCGTTCGCTGTCGACAAGCTCGATGTGCTCAAGAACGAGGACGGAACCGGCTACCGCATTGCCATCGACATGTCGGCGGCGTCCGAACGCGAGTTTGACGCCGCTCTCGCCAATCAGGCGCTGACCACCGGTTCCACGGTTTCGACCGACAAGGGCGGCCGGGTCGGCACGGGACCTGTCTCCAATCCGGGCCACCGCTTCACGGTCGTCATCGATCCCGGCCATGGCGGCATAGACGGCGGCGCCGAGGGCCTGCACGGCACCATCGAGAAGAACATTACTCTGGCCTTTGCCACGGAGCTGCGCGACAAGCTCGCGGCCATCGGCAAATACGATGTCTTCATGACCCGTGATACCGATGAATATCTGCGCCTCGACGACCGCGTCCGCATTGCCCGCCAGCATGAGGCCGATCTGCTGATTTCGATCCATGCCGACACGATCAGCGTCAAGGGCATCCGCGGCGCCACTGTCTATACGGTTTCCGACAAGGCGTCCGACCCGGAAGCACAGGCGCTTGCCGACCGAGAAAACCTGTCCGACCAGTTCGCTGGCATGGTCATCAAGGACGACAACAAGGAGGTGACCGATATCCTCATCGACCTGATTCGCCGTGAGACGCACACCTTCTCGATGAGTTTTGCCCACACATTGGTCGGTCAGCTCTCGACCAGTGTCGGGCTTATCAACAATCCGCAGCGTTCGGCCGGGTTCAGGGTGTTGAAGGCCCCGGACGTTCCGTCCGTGCTGGTCGAGCTCGGCTATCTCTCCAACGCCAAGGACGAGGCACAGTTGCTCGACGCCGAATGGCGCGGCAAGGCAGCGCAAAGCATCACCAACGCCGTCGCATTGTTTGCTTCCGCGCACGCCGGGGCCAGAACCGGAGGTTGACATGCTTCGCGGCACCCGCAACCGGAGGCGTCGTTGCGGGATGACAACACCCGGTGCTTTTATTTCCGGCTCGCAGCCGCGAAACGCGGCCCTGCCGTATTTTGTCCACATGGTGGCGACATGGGTTTTCGATTGCGGATTGGGACCGGCTCGAAAGCTTGCGTGGAAGGCGGCTTCGTTTAGGAAATTCCCGAACCAAGGACTGGAGCGGGTATGATTCGTCTCATTGGCTATTTCTTCGGCATCGGCACGACGCTGGCCCTTCTGGTCGCGGCGGGCGTTGCGATTTACATCAGCCATGTAACGAAGGACCTGCCCGACTACGAGGTTCTGGCCAAGTACGAGCCGCCGGTGACCACCCGTATCCATGCCTCGGACGGTTCGCTGATGGCGGAGTATGCACGAGAACGGCGCCTGTATTTGCCGATCCAGGCCATCCCCGACCGCGTCAAGGCGGCCTTCCTGTCCGCGGAGGACAAGAACTTCTACAGCCACCCTGGTGTGGACATAACCGGGTTGGGCAGAGCGGCGATCACTTACGTGTCGGGTGGCCCCATGCAGGGTGGCTCGACGATCACTCAACAGGTTGCCAAGAACTTCCTGCTCACCAACGAGCGCTCCCTGGAACGCAAGGTCAAGGAAGCCATCCTTTCGTTCCGCATCGAACAGGCCTATTCCAAGGATCGTATCCTTGAGCTTTATCTCAATGAGATTTTCTTCGGCTTCAACGCCTATGGTGTCGCCGGTGCGGCACTGACCTACTTCGATAAATCGGTGAACGAGCTGACCGTGGCCGAGGCCGCTTACCTGGCATCGCTCCCGAAAGGTCCGGCCAACTACAATCCCTTCAAGCACGCCGATCGGGCGATTGAACGGCGAAACTGGGTGATCGGCCAGATGGTCGAAAACGGCTACGTGACTCCCGAAGAGGGCGCGAAGGCGAAGGCCGAGCCGCTTGGCGTTGCTCCACGCCGCACCGGCTCTTATCTTTTCGCCGGCGAGTATTTCACGGAAGAGGTTCGTCGGCAGATCATTGCCCGCTACGGCGAGAACGCGCTCTACGAGGGCGGGCTGTCGATCCGCACCACTCTTGACCCGAAGGTCCAGCTCATTGCCCGCAAGGCGATGCAGAATGGATTGATAAAATACGACACCCTGCGCGGTTATCGCGGGCCGGTGAAGACGATCGACGTCTCCGGCGACTGGGGTGTGCCGTTGGGTGCCGTCAAGGGACTCGAAGACGTTCCCGAGTGGTCGCTGGCCGTCGTGCTCGACAGCTCAGCGTCAGGGCTGTCGATCGGCCTGCAGCCGGCACGCCAGGCCTCGGGCGATATCGTGAAGGAACGCGTCGAAGGCACCGTCAGCAAGGACGACATGAGTTTTGCCATGCGCCATGTGGTCGGCGGCAAGACAGTCAAGGCCAAGTCGCCGGCCGAGGTGCTGAAGCCGGGCGACGTCATCTTCGTCCAGAAGAACGACGGCTCCGACAACGCCTACAGCTTGCGTCAGGTCCCCGCGGTGGAAGGCGGCATGATCGTCATGGATCCGCACACCGGCCGCGTGCTGGCCATGGTCGGCGGGTTTTCTTATTCGCAGTCGGAATTCAACCGCGCCACCCAGGCGATGCGCCAGCCGGGCTCCTCGTTCAAGCCGATCGTCTATTCCGCCGCGCTCGACAATGGCTATACCCCGGCCTCGGTGATTATGGACGGACCGATCACCATCCAGAGCGGCAACACCACCTGGACCCCGAAGAACTATGACGGCACGGTCGCCGGCCCGGCAACGCTGCGTTCGGGCATTGAAAAGTCGCGCAACCTCATGACGGTGCGGCTTGCCAATGACATGGGCATGAAGCTGGTGGTCGAATATGCCGAGCGCTTCGGTGTCTATGATCATCTGGCGCCATATCTGCCGATGGCCCTGGGCTCCGGCGAGACGACCGTCATGCGCATGGTTTCGGCCTATTCGATCATGGCCAATGGCGGCAAGTCGATCAAACCGTCACTGATCGACCGTATTCAGGATCGCTACGGCAAGACGGTGTTCAAGCAGGACGAGCGTGGCTGCGAAGGCTGCAACGCGACTGAGTGGAAGAATCAGCCGGAGCCGGAACTTGTCGACAATTCCGAGCAGGTGCTCGATCCGATGACCGCCTACCAGATCACCTCGATGATGGAAGGCGTCGTCCAGCGCGGCACCGGTGCCACCGTCGGCGAGCTTGGCCGCCACATCGCCGGCAAGACCGGCACCACCAACGACGAGAAGGACGCCTGGTTCATCGGCTACACGCCGAACCTCGTGGTTGGTCTCTACATGGGTTACGACACGCCGCGCGGCCTTGGCCATGGCGCCACCGGCGGCGGTCTTGCCGCCCCGATCTTCAAGGATTTCATGCGCGTTGCGCTGGACGGCACGCCCAATGTCGACTTCAAGGTGCCTGACGGCATGAATCTGATCGCCATCAACCGCAAGACCGGCATGCGCGCCTCCTCGGGCGATCCGGGCACCATCATCGAGGCCTTCAAGCCAGGCACCGGCCCCGCCGACAGCTACTGGGTGATCGGCATGGGCGCGGACGGCTCCAATGCCTCCGGCGGCGCACTGTCGCCGCAGGCCAACCAGGCCATCCAGGACGGCGGCGGCGGCCTTTACTGAGGGCGCATCCGCCCAGATGGGTCGGCCTCGGGGCTGGCCCATTTCGCTTTACACATGGCGGCACCGTCCCTATGTATCGCGCCGACCGAAGCGTCATTCAGCAACAGGACAACATATCAGGCCATGCGCGCGGAAACGCAGAATATTGTCGACGAGATCAGGCAGGCGATCACCCTGCTGAGGAGGCATCTTTGACTGGGATCAGGCCATAAAGCGGCTTGAATACCTGAACGTGCGGGCCGAGGATTCCAGCCTCTGGAACGAACCGCTGGAGGCGCAGAAGCTGATGCGCGAACGCCAGGGCCTGGAAGAAGGCATCGCGGCGGTCAAGGGCCTGACCCAGGCGCTGGAAGACAATATCGGCCTGATCGAGCTCGGCGAGGAAGAGGGCGACGAGAGCGTCGTCGCCGAGGCCGAAGCCGCGATTCGCTCGATGCAGGGCGAGGCCAAGGCCCGCCAGGTCGAGACTTTGCTCTCGGGCGAGGCCGACGCCAACGACACCTATCTCGAAATCCATGCCGGCGCCGGCGGCACCGAAAGCCAGGACTGGGCCTCGATGCTGTTGCGCATGTACACGCGCTGGGCCGAGCGCCGCCGGTTCAAGGTCGAGGTGCTGGAAGTGCATGACGGTGAAGAAGCCGGCATCAAGTCCGCCACCTTGCTGATCAAGGGGCACAATGCCTACGGCTGGTTAAAGACGGAATCAGGTGTCCATCGCCTCGTGCGCATTTCGCCCTATGACAGCAATGCGCGCCGTCACACGTCCTTCTCCAGCGTCTGGGTCTATCCTGTCGTCGACGACAGGATAGAGATCGACGTCTCCGAATCCGACGTGCGCATCGATACCTATCGCTCGTCCGGCTCGGGTGGCCAGCACGTCAACACCACCGATTCGGCCGTGCGCATCACCCACATCGCCACCGGCATCGCGGTCGCCTGCCAGGCCGAACGCTCGCAGCACAAGAACAAGGCGAAGGCCTGGGAAATGCTGCGCTCGCGCCTTTACGAGGAAGAGCTGAAGAAGCGCGAAGCGGTCGCCAACGCCACCGAGGCCTCGAAGAGCGACATCGGCTGGGGGCATCAGATCCGTTCCTATGTGCTGCAGCCCTATCAGTTGGTGAAGGATCTGCGCACCGGCGTCGAAAGCACCAGCCCGTCGAGCGTACTCGATGGCGACCTCGACGATTTCATGGAAGCCTCGCTGTCGCAACGCATCGAGGGCGGTGCGGGTGAGACGGTGGCCGACCTGGATTAGGCTGACGGGGAACCAACCGGCCTGAATCTCGTTAGCGGTGGCAGTTTGGTATGCGCGTGCGTCCATATTCCGGACGCGGCGGCTTCTTGCGCCGACCAAGGAATCAGCCCAGCATCCAAATGCTGGGAGACAAAAAGCATTTATGGCCGGACGCGGCATATCTGCGACCTGATGATCCGGCCACTGGGAAGGACACGTTCCGGGAACGGGCAGGCGAAATGCCTGACGCTCGAAAGGAACGTCCATGTCTGCTGCCACACCCAGATCGGCCCGAGCCGTTCACCCGGCCGGCCGACTTATGTTTTCTCTGTTCGCCACCGGCGTGATTGCCATGTTCGCGCCGGTCGCCTTTGCTCATGACGCCAAACCTACGGCGGCAAAGCCGCAGGGTTGGAGCTATCCATTCGCCTGCTGCGCCAACTATGACTGCCGTGCTACGCATACCGGCGAGGTGCTGGAGAAACCTGAGGGCTACGTGATCGCCGGCACCGGCGAGGTCGTTCCGATGACAGACAAGCGCATCAAGGACAGCCCCGACGGCGAGTTTCACTGGTGCGCTCATCAGGCCGGTCTCGATGCCGGCAAGACGATATGCCTGTTCGTGCCGCCACGCTCTTTTTGATGCTGCACCGGCGGTTGAATTGCTTCGGTACAAAAGCCTGCTGACGGATAGTTGTCAGGATCGCTTCTTTATGATGCCTTGCCACTTGGGCGGCGGACTGTGGAGAGGTGATGCTCATGGCCATCAAGGGAAGCTGTCACTGTAAGGCGACGATATTCGAGGTGTCGGAGGCGCCACGTACGGTGACGCAATGCACCTGTTCGTTCTGCTCGAAACGCGGCTCGCTCTGGGCCTACTACACCCCATCGCAGTTCAGGCTCATCACACCGCTGGGGAATGTTTCCTTCTATCAATGGGGCTCGAAGACCGTAAAGCATGGGTTTTGCGCCACCTGCGGCTGCGGCACCTTCACCGAAACCCCGGACTGGTCGACCGGCGAGCCGGATTTCGACAATCCGAAGATCAGCGTCAACTCGCGGCTGTTCGATGATTTCGATCTCGACAAGGTCGAAGTGGTGGTCATCGACGGCAAGAATCTCTGGTAGCCCGTCAAGACGCTTCGTTGCCCAGCGGGCCTGGGAAAACCCGCGACGGCCACTTTCCCCATTCCGCTTTTCGCCGTAATTCATGGTACAAGTCGATCGAAGGGCTGATTTGGCGCCGCGAAAAGGCGCGACTTGGAGAGGGACCATCTATGAAGAAGACAGTGCTCGCCGTTGTGGCGACGGCTTTGCTCGTTACCGCGTGCACCACCACCGATCCGTATACGGGTGACCAGAAGATTTCCAACACGGCCGCGGGCGCCGGCCTTGGCGCTCTGGCAGGCGCCAGTCTCGGTCTGCTTGCCGGCGGCAATGACCGTCGCAACGCGCTGATCGGCGCCGGCATCGGCGCGCTGGCCGGTGGTGCGATCGGCGCCACCATGGACCAGAACGAGGCGGAACTGCGCCGGCAACTCCAGGGCACCGGCGTCAGCGTCACCCGCAGCGGCGACCAGATCATCCTCAACATGCCGTCGGACATCACCTTCAATGTCGATCAGGATGCGGTGAAGCCGGGCTTCTATCCGGTGCTGAATTCGGTCGCGCTGGTGCTGAAGAAGTTCAAGCAGACCACGGTTGACGTCTTCGGCCATACCGATTCGACCGGTGGCGATCAGCACAATTTCGATCTGTCGCAGCGCCGTGCGCTGGCGGTCGCCAACTATCTCTCCGGCCAGGGCGTCGACCAGCGCCGTTTCGCCGTCACCGGCTTCGGCAAGACGCGGCCGATCGCCTCCAACGCGACAGCCGCCGGCCGCGAGCAGAACCGGCGCGTCGAGATCCAGCTTTCGCCGCTCACCTGAGCAGAAGTGCATGCAACGCGAAAACGGCCCCGCAAGGGGCCGTTTTTACGTGGTTTTCCAGAAGATTAGCGAGATCGGCGCGGTCAGACCTTGGCGACGATACGCATGAAGGCCGGCATGTCGTCGCCGAAGCCAACAGTGGTGTCGTTGTCTTCTTGGCGGTGCCGGGCAGGGCGGTTGCCGTCGCGCTGTGGCCTTGTATCGCCCCGTTCCGGCGCGCGATCCGAAGAGGGCTTGCGCTCGGTGTTTTCGGTACGGATCGCATCCTTGCGCGCGCGCCGTTCGGCAATGTCCGATGTCTCGGCCACATCGGGCTGGTCATGCGGCTGAGCAGCCACGGCCGACGCATCTTCCCCGCCGTGTCTGGCGCGACGCTCGCCAGCCTTCTTGCGCTCGCCACTGTCCTTGCGGTCATGGACCTTGCGGTCCTCATCCTTGCGGCCGGCACGGCGCGGAGCGCCCTTGCCACGGCGCGGAGCATCGTCCTCGCCTTCGCTGGCGACCACCGTCGACAGATCGCCGTCATGCCACTCGATCTTGGTGCCGATCAGCCGCTCGATGGCGTCGATATACTTGGTGTCGGACTTGGTCGCGATGGTGAAGGACTTGCCCGAGCGCCCGGCGCGGCCGGTGCGGCCGATACGGTGGACATAGTCCTCGGCGTGGATCGGTACGTCGTAGTTGAAGACATGGCTGACATCGGGAATGTCGAGCCCGCGCGCGGCGACGTCCGAGGCGACGAGATAGCGTAGCTTGCCGTCACGGAAATTGGCCAGCATCTGCATGCGGGCGCGCTGATCCATGTCGCCATGCAGCGCACCGGCGTCGAAATCATATTTCAGCAGCGAGCGGAACAGCTCCGAAACCTCGATCTTGCGGTTGCAGAAGATGATCGCGTTCTTCAGCTCCGCGTCCTCGGCTTTGATCAGGTTGCGCAGCGTTTCACGCTTGTCCCAGGGCTTCGAGCCCGATTTGACCAGCCGCTGGACGATGTTGGTGGCCGCCGACGCGGCCTTGGAGACCTCGACGCGCACCGGCGCGTGCAGGAATTTTTCCGTCAGCTTGGTGATCTCTGGCGGCATGGTGGCCGAGAA
The DNA here is from genome assembly GCF_020164745.1 of Mesorhizobium sp. ES1-4. Classification (GTDB taxonomy): domain Bacteria; phylum Pseudomonadota; class Alphaproteobacteria; order Rhizobiales; family Rhizobiaceae; genus Mesorhizobium. The sequence goes on from NZ_JAIUGV010000001.1 coordinate 61,203, forward strand.
GAACAGTGTCTGTCGGGTGAACGGAATCATCTCGCAGATACGTTCGATGTCGGGAATGAAGCCCATGTCGAGCATGCGGTCGGCCTCGTCGATGACGAGGATCTCGACGCCGTTGAGCAGCAATCTGCCGCGCTCGCGGTGGTCGAGCAGGCGGCCCGGCGTCGCGATCAGCACGTCGGCGCCGCGCTCCAGTTTCTTGTCCTGCTCGTCGAACGACACGCCGCCGATCAGCAGCGCGATGTTGAGCTTGTGGTTCTTGCCGTATTTGACGAAGTTTTCTTCGACCTGCGCGGCGAGCTCACGCGTCGGCTCCAGGATCAGCGTGCGCGGCATGCGGGCGCGTGCGCGGCCCTTTTCCAGCCGGGTCAACATCGGCAGCACGAAGGAGGCGGTCTTGCCGGTGCCGGTCTGGGCAATGCCCAGTACGTCCTTGCCGAGCAAGGCGTGCGGGATCGCGCCAGCCTGGATCGGGGTCGGCTGGGTGTAGCCGGCATCGGTAACTGCGGAAAGCACCTTCGCCGACAGGCCAAGGTCTGAAAAGGTCAACGCTTCTTGAGCGATCGTGGTGTCTGAGGACAAGTGTTGCTGTCTTTGGCTGGTTTGGGGGAGCGCAACGCTGTTCGTCGCGGCAAGCGCCACGCGCCTGCAAGATTGGTATTGCGAATAGGCGCAAGTCCGCGATTTGTCAACAGAAACGGGCAGCATTGGCGCGATTGTGAAGTTGTAACCTTAATCGCGATGCTTAATCCTGCCGCTTGTCCCTGTGCCGGCTCAGTAACGGAACTGTTCGGCCAGGATGCGTTCGTTCCAGGAGTGATTGGGATCGAACAGCAAAGTCGCGGTGGCCGTCGGCGATTCCCGCACCGTGACCGAGGTTACCGCCTTGACCTCCGTGTGGTCGGCGGCTGCGTTCACCGGCCGCTTTTCCGGCTCCAGAATGTCGAAGCGCACGGTTGCCTTGTTGGAAAGCAATGCACCGCGCCAGCGTCGCGGGCGGAACGGGCTGACCGGAGTGAGAGCCAGAAGCGGCGCGTCGAGCGGCAGGATCGGGCCGTGCGCGGAAAGATTGTACGCGGTCGATCCGGCCGGTGTAGCGATCATGACGCCGTCGCAATTCAATTCCTCGAGCCGTATCTGGTCATCGACGCTGATGCGGATCTTGGCCGTCTGATAGGATTGGCGCCACAGCGCGACTTCGTTGATCGCCAGCGCGGTGACGTGTTCGCCATCCGAGGTGGTTGCCAGCATCTCCAGCGGACGGATCGTTTCGGCGACCGCGGCCGCGATGCGCTCGGTGAGCCCTCCGGACCGGTACTCGTTCATCAGGAAGCCGATGGTGCCACGGTTCATGCCGTAGACTTTCTTTCCCGTACCCATCGTATCGCGCAAGGTCTGCAGCAGGAAGCCGTCGCCGCCCAGGGCCACCACAACCGCGGCCTCCGCGACCGAACACTGACCATAACGCGCCGACAGACTTTCCAGCGCCGCCTTGGCGTCTGCTGTGTCGGACGAGACAAAGGCGATGCTGTTGGCGGCTGTGCTCATGGCTTCCCGATCGCGACAGATTGGCGCCGGCAGGTTCTGGCCGCGCCAGCGCCGGGGTAGCATGGGGCGGGCGGGTCTGCAAAGAGAGCCTCTGCCAGTGCACGACGCGACGCGGCAGTGCCGCCGCACGCGCCGGTCGCGGTTGATGTCGTGGCGCGATCGAATGTGATGGTTAAGGCCGGGCTTAAGCCCTCGTAAAGCCGGATCGATCATGTTAGCCGGCATGGGTGGCGTGGGGCACCCGCAGCATCGCCTTATCCTTCGGGACGCAAAGGACGCTGCGGCACGGTAGATTTGCGTGCGGATCCTGATGCCAGGGGTCACCGCGCCAGCCAGACGAGGCCGACATGTTGCCGGTAGCACGCCTGATCATTGTCTTTGTCATGTTGGGAAGTTTCGCGCTTGTCTTCGCCGAACTGGTGCGCCGGTCGGAGGAAATGAGCGCTAGGCCCTTGCCCACGGCGTCACGCTGCGGTGATGCCGCCGGCATGCCTTGCCCGCAAAGGGCGCTATAGCCGCGTCATCCCGGGGCGACCGATCACCGGCTGGTGCAAGGCAAATTTGATGGTTGCAATTGCGGCATCGATAAAAGCACTGATAGAAAGGCTTCGGGTCCGAAAATCTGACCCCGTTCCCCCGCCTCTGGGAAACGAGCCGTGCGCCGAGTTGACCGGCCGAATTCTGGAGTGTCAGGCGCATGCCGCGCAACGTGTTGGTTTCCGGGGGATGCGGCTTCATCGGCTCCCATCTTGTCGATCGCCTGCTGCGGCGCAAGGATCTGGGATCGCTTGTCGTCGTGGACAATCTGTGGACCGGATTGCGCGACAACATTGCCCATGTCGCCGACCCACGCTTCAGCCTGCGGATTGGCGATGCCGAAAGCTTCACGGCGAGTGGGCATTTCGATGAGATCATCCATCTCGCGTCACCGGCTTCGCCCGTATGGTACATGCGCGAGCCGGCCCGCACGATCAAAGCCAATATAGGTGGCGCGCTCAATCTTCTGTCGTTGCTGAAGCCCGGCGGCCGCTTCTGCTTCGCCTCGACCTCGGAAGTCTATGGAGATCCCCTGGTGTCGCCGCAGCCGGAGAGCTACCGGGGATCGGTTGACTGCACCGGGCCACGGGCATCCTACGACGAGAGCAAGCGCTGCACCGAAGCGCTGCTGTTCGAACAGCAGCGCGTCAGCGGGCTCGATGTCCGCGTCGTCAGGCTGTTCAACACCTATGGGCCGCGAACGCGCATCGATGACGGCCGCGCCGTTTCGAATTTTGTCGGCCAGGCCCTGACGACCGGAGTCCTGACCGTTTACGGCGACGGCTCCCAGTCACGCAGCTGGGGTTATGTCGACGATATCGTGGAAGGGGTGGAGCGCTTCTTCTGGCGCGACAGCATCTCGCACCGCGGTCCCCTGAACATCGGCAACAATCGCGAGGTCTCGGTTATCGAAACCGCGAAATTCGTCTGCTCGCTTGTTCCCGGCAGCCGTATCGAACATCACGCGCCTGTCCCGCAGGATCCGACGAACCGGTGCCCAGACCTGACCCTGGCAAGGCAGGTTCTTCCCGGATGGGAAGCAAAAACCGGCTATCAGGAAGGGATCCGGCGCACTTTCGAATGGTTCGGGCAACGGATTGCTGCCGGCGGCATAGTAGCGGCAACGGCCTGAAAACCAGAGATTCGCGGCTTCAGGCCCTGTCCGTCATGGCGACCGTGAAACGGAATCGACCCGACCGGCGAAATAGGGCTCGATCACGGTTTCGAAGGCCTTGAGGGCGGCGCTGATCGCCTGGTGCATGTCGAGATAGCGGTAGGTCCCCAACCGTCCCCCGAGATGCAGGTTTTTCTCGGCTAGCGCCCGGTCGAGATAACGGCGATAGACCGCCTGATCCTTGCGCGTGTCGATCGGATAATAAGGCTCGTCGGCACGGCCGGCAAAACGGGAATACTCGCGGCCGATGAGCGTCTTGTCACTCTTGTGCTGGCGCTCCGGGTTGAAATGGCGGAATTCGACCACGCGGGTGTAGGGCACGGCTTCGTCTGCGTAATTCATGATCGCCGTGCCCTGATGGTCCGGCGTATTCATGACCTCCAGGTCGATATCGATGGTTCTCCAGCCGAGTTCGCCCTCGCTATAATCGAAATAGCGGTCGATCGGGCCGGTGTAGACGACCGGCAGATCTTTGCGCAACTGGGGCTTGATATCGAAGAAGTCGACGCCAAGCCGCGTTTCGATAAGCTCCCGCGCAAGCATCTTTTCGAAGATCGCGGTATAGCCATCCGCCGGCTGGCCCTGGAAGCGGTCGTTGAAGTAGCCGTCCTCGAACGTGTAGCGGACCGGCAGACGCGTGATGATCTGCGCCGGCAGCTCGCGCGGGTCCGTCTGCCATTGCTTTGCGGTATAGCCCTTGATGAAGGCCTCGTAGAGGGGTCTGCCGACGAGGGAGATCGCCTTCTCCTCGAGATTGGCCGGGTGGCGATCGCCCAGTTCCGTCGCCTGCTCGGCGATCATGCCGCGCGCCTCGCCGGGGCTCAGCCTTTTGCCGAAGAACTGGCAGATCGTGGCAAGGTTGATCGGCAGCGGATAGACCTTGTCGCGATAGGTCGAGAAGGCGCGATGGCGATAGGCCGTGAAACCGGTGAAGGCACGCAGATAGTTCCAGACCTCATCGTTGGATGTATGGAACAGATGCGGTCCGTAGCGGTGAATCTCGACGCCGGTGACAGGATCTTGTTCGGTGTAGGCATTGCCGCCAATATGCCGGCGCCGGTCGATCACCAGCACGCGCCGGCCAAGCTGCGTGGCGATGCGCTCGGCGAGCGTCGCACCGTAAAAGCCCGCGCCGACGATGAGGATGTCAGCTTCGGCGAGCAGGTCCTCGTCCATTCCTGGGTCTGCCGTCCTCATGATTCGAGCACGATCTGTGAAATCTCCAACGGCTTGGACCATTGCCGGCGCAGAAGGCGCCACAACAGTTTCTTCAGCCGGAACGCCTGGCGAAAGTCTCCTCGATCGGCAAGATAGTCGGCGACCATGCGCAGGCCGATCATGAGACGCGACCGCCAGCGCCGGCCCTTGCGGTCGACGGCTCCGTAGGACAAGGGAAAGAACTCGCTGAAACCATATTGCAACGCCAGTTGGCGGTATTCCGCATCGGCCGTCCGACCGGACTTGAGCATTGCAGTCGCCAGATGAATTCCCACCGGCCGCGTATGACGAACAGGCAAGGCGTCAAAAACAGCTGATCTTCCAAGATTCTGCGCGGCAAGCCTCGTCCATAGGAAGTCGAGGCCAAAGCCGCTCATGGATTTTTTGAACAGGGGCAGCATCTTGGCTGCGACGTCCGCTCGCATGCAGGGAGCCATGATCTCGATCTTGTCGACCAGGCGAAATTCGAAGCTCTTGCAGCGAAGAAATGGCAGGTGGGAAAAATAGCTGTCCAGCGTCAGGGCGGGCTGGGCAATGTGGAGGTCGAGCCGGCGCATCTTGACGAACATCGCCTCGATGGTTGCGCGGTCTGCTTCCAGGTCATCGTCGGGGAACCAGATATACTGGTAGCGATCAAGCAGGTCCGGCCGCTGGTCGAGCAGAGCATGGATGCCATCCCATTTGCCGCCTTTGTAGTCGACTCTGTTTTCATACGGCTGCAGAAATGACGACGGGTCGGTTCCGTAGTAGCTGACGATCAGGTCGAATTCGCATTCGGACACGTCCGCTCCCCATCCGCGATGGAGAGAATTGTCTCCAGCCCTGACGATGACGAGATTTCGGCGGGTACTCGTCGAGGACTTGGTTTCGGTGTCCATTCATGGGTCCAGTTCTGTCGTGGCGAGCCCCCTATACCAAACCCGAATGAAAGCGAAGAGCCAGACATCCGACGAATTGATGGTTCACACTTGATACTCCCGCACTTGTGCTTGCCAATCTAGATTCGCCGCCCGATCGATTCTAGGCTCGGCACGGAACCATTGCAGGCGGGACTCTCATGAAGCTGATTGTTGTGACCCCGGCCGGCCGCGAGAAATATCTTCGCCTGCTCAGCCATCATGTCCTGAAAAGCCCAGAGGTGCATGAATGGCACCTGTGGGACAATTGCCGCAACGAAGCCGACCGCGCCTATCTCCAGCGATTGGCGGCCAGCGATCATCGCTGCCAGATCAAGGCGCTTCCGGGCGCCGACGGCAGCATCGGTGTCATCGGCGGGTTTTTCCGCTTCTGTGACGACGCCGACGCTCTCTATCTGCGTCTCGACGACGACGTGGTTTTTCTGGAGGAAGGCTTCCTTCCCAGATTCAAGGCGCGGGCGATGGCGGAAAAGGGTTCGGCCCTCTGGTATGCGCCGCTCATCATCAACAATGCGGTCTGCAACACCTTGATCAAGAATTTTTCCAGGGTGCTGATCGACGGGCCACTCACCTGTCAGGCGATGTGTCCATATTCCTGGGCGCACGCAAGCTTTCCAGCGGCGCTTCATCCGGTCTTCATCGAGGCTGTCCGGACGAACCGGCTGGGTGATTTCCGCGTTCCCGACCGGGAGGTCAGGCTGGGGCGTTTCTCGATCAACGCGATCGGTTTTTTCGGATCGGAAGTGCTGGACCTCGGTGAACTGTTCTATCCGCCGGGAAGCGACGAGGAGGAATGGCTGTCAGTGACCTTGCCGGCGAAGCTCGATCGTCCAGGCAAGGTTTTCGGCGATCTGGTCGCCGCGCATTTCAGCTTTTACACACAGGAGCAGCGCCTGCTGCAAACCGCCATCCTTGACGATTATTACGCGCTCGCCGGCCTGCCTGCTCCTGTCTACGAGAAGCCGGTTGTCAAAGCGCGATTGAAGGACCGACTGAGGCCGTGGCGGAAGAAGCGGAAGGATCACGCGCCTGAATATAGGGTTTCCCTTCCTGCCGATAGGAATGGCGACTGAAGGCTGGAGCTTTCCTTTGCTTTCCACCCAGGTCGAATGTCAGGCAATTGCCGGGCAACACCAGTGCTGTCGAAAAGATATTGACTGTATAGTTAGTTATAATCTAGCTTCGAAAGCGAACACCGAGTTGGTCAGCTGGCGTCAGCCGGTGAATGGCCGCGAAGAGGGGAATTTTCCTGAACGCCGTTCGGCCCGTTGCAGGGGCGGAAGGCTCAGGCTTGTTCATCAGCAGGAATGGACCTGAGGCGGCGACGCCGCCGGTCCCAACAATGGGAGCAACTCGCATGAACTGGAAACTGACCGCCGCGGCCGTCGGGCTGTCGATGTTCGCAGCAACGGGCGTTGCCCGCGCCGACGGCGAACTCAACATCTACAACTGGGGCAACTACACCAGTCCGGACCTCATCAAGAAGTTCGAGGAGACCTACAAGATCAAGGTCACCGTGACCGACTACGACTCCAACGACACCGCCTTGGCCAAGGTTCGCCAGGGCGCTTCCGGCTATGACATCGTCGTGCCTTCCGCCAGCGTGGTGCCGATCTGGATCAGCGAGGGCCTGCTGCTTGAAACCGACCCCAACACGATGGAGAATTTCAAGAATGTCGATCCCAGATGGGTCGACGTGCCCTTCGATCCGGGCCGTAAATACACCGTTCCCTGGCAGTGGGGCACGACAGGCATTTCGGTGAACAAGTCGGTCTATTCAGGCGACCCGAACACGTCTGCGCTCTTCCTCGACCCGCCGGCCGAGCTTGTCGGCAAGATCAATGTCGTACCCGAAATGGGGGACATCATGTTTCTCGCCATTGCCTATGAAGGCGGCCAGTACTGCACCAACGATATGCAGGTGCTGAAGAAAGTGCATGACAAGCTGGTCGAGGCGAAGGCGAAATGGCTTTCGCTCGACTACGCGGCCGTCGATGGCCTGGGCAGGGGTGACATCGCCGCCGGCGTCAATTGGAACGGCATATCGCTGCGCGAGCGCCTGCAGAACGACAAGATCGTCTACGGTTACCCAAAGGAAGGTTTTCCGATCTGGATGGACAATGTCGCCGTCCTCAAGGACGCCAGGAACGTCGAGAACGCCAAGCTTTTCCAGAATTTCATCATGGACCCGAAGAACGCAGCGATGATCTCGGCTTTCGCCCGCTACTCGAACGGGATCAAGGGCTCGGAAGCCTTCATGCCCGAGGACATGAAGAACGCGCCGGAGGTGAACATCCCGGCCGAATTCGCCGCCAAGGGCCAGTTCATGCCGGCCTGCCCGGCGGATGTGCAGGCGCTTTACACGAAGATCTGGACCGACCTCCAGAAGTAGCGCCACCAGCCGGACCCGACAAAAAGCACCGGGCCGCCACGCGCGGTCCGGTCACCCTTCATGCCAAGTGCGATCACGTGATCGCTGGAGATTTTCGATGTCCGATCTCGACCTCTGCTACATGCCCGCCAGCGAGGCGCTACGGCTGTTCAAGGCGAAGAAACTCTCGCCCGTCGAACTGATGCAGGCCACCATCCGTCGCGCCGAAGCCACGAAGTCGGCGGTCAACTGCTTCACCTTCACGCATTTCGACGAGGCGATGAAGCTGGCCGCCAAGGCAGAGGCGAAATACGCCAAGGGCGCCAGGACCGGCGCGCTCGAAGGGCTCCCGATCGGCATCAAGGACGAGAGCTACATCAAGGGCAAGCCGACGTCGCATGGCTCGCTGCTGTCCGGGGATGCCCTGGGCGGCCACACCTCGACGATGAACGAGCGCATCATCAAGGCCGGTGGCATCGTCCACGCCCGCACCGCGACGCCGGAATTCAGCTGCGCCGGCTACACCTGGTCGAAACGATGGGGCGTGACGCGCAATCCCTGGAACCGCGACTTCACGCCGGGTGGGTCGTCGGGAGGTTCGGCGGCAACCCTGGCATCCGGCACATCGTCGATCGCCACCGGCTCGGACATTGCCGGATCGATCCGTATTCCGGCGTCGGCCTGCGGCCTCGTCGGCTACAAGCCGCCTTATGGGCGCAACCCCGACGAGCCGCCCTTCAACCTCGACTTCTACTGCCACACCGGACCGCTGGCGCGGAACGTCAGGGATGCAATCCTGCTGCAGAATGTCATGGCGGGCCCGAGCCCGCTCGACGTCGCCACGCTTCGCCCCAAGCTGCGCCTGCCGCTTGATTACAAGCCGATCAAGGGCTGGAAGATCGCGTTCTCGATGGATCTGGGCTCTTTCGAGGTCGATGCCGACGTCCGCGGCAACATGCTTGCCGCCTGCGATGTGTTCCGCTCACTGGGGGCGACGGTCGAGGAAGTCGATCTTGGTTGGGACGACGGCGTGCTCAAGGCCGGAATGGCCTATCTGGAGCATCTTTTCGGCGCCTCACTGTCGCAATTGCTTGCCGAGCACAGCGGCGACATGACCAGCTATGCCAGGCGATTTGCCGAGGATGGGCAAAAGTCCAAGGCCACCGACTTCGTAGCGACATTGGATGTGGCCGCAAGGATGTACCAGACGCTGGGTCCGCTGCTGGAGACCTACAATGTGCTGATCTGCCCGACGAATGCGCTTCCCGCAGTGCCAGCGGAGTTCGACCAGACCACGGGAACCGTCGAGATCAACGGCAAAGAGGTGAACCCCTCGCTGGGCTGGGTGATGACGACGCCATTCAATATGGTGAGCCGCTGTCCAGCGCTTTCCATGCCATCGGGCCGGGCGGCGAGCGGTGTGCCGACCGGCTTCCAGATCGTCGGCCGCACCTATAGCGATGCCGATGTCTTCCGGGCCGCGATGGCCTATGAAACGGCGCAGGGGCAATGGTACATAGACGCCCGGACGCGCCCATCGCTTTGACAGGCGGTGCAGGGGAGTGGATGAAGATGGTGCAACGCAAGGCCACGGCAAAACGCGGGGCTGAGCCGGCCAAGGGCAGGGCTTCGGCCAATGACGCCGCGCCCAGGGACCGGCGCCGGGAACGCGGCGAAGCCAGTGTGCAGCGCATCATCGACGCCACCATCGAGCTCATCGCGGAGGAGGGGCTGGCGAGCGTCACCATGCAGCGTATCGCCGAGCATGTCGGCTCGTCCAACGCCCTGGTGGTTTTCCATTTTCGCAGCAAGGAGAACCTGTTCCGGGCCGTCCTGCGGTATCTCAGCGACCAATATGACCAGTTGTGGGTGACACTGGTGCGGGCGCCCGGGCAGTCTCCGGTGGAGAGGCTGTTGGGCGCGGTCGCCTGTGCGCAGAGCTTCGCCAGGCGGCATCCGAAATGGGTGTCCGTCTTTGTCGCTTTCTCCAGCGATCGCAAGAGCATGCAGATCTACAATGAAATCGGCCTGCCCAGCGATCTGGCCTACACCGCCGAAGCGCGCGAATTGCTGGTCGAGATTTCGCGCAGCGGCGGTTATGTCGGCGTCGACATAGACACGCTGTCGGAGAGCCTGAATTACCTTGTTCACGGCGCGTGGTACTGGGATCACCTCAATCCGACCGGCCGTGACACCGACGTGCTGCGAAAGACCATGCTGCTCCTGCTGCACCAGGCCTTCCCACGGCATTTCGACTTGATGGGCTAGCCGCGTCTCAGGAGCTCTGCCGCAGATGGCAGCCTGCCTGCCGCTTCCGCGCCAGATACTCGTCGATCAACTGGCGGTAGCGTACCTTGCCGAAGCTCGGGAAATGGCCGCCATGCACCGCCGAGACGTCGAGATCGCGCATGGCGAGCAGCGTCGCCATGTAGTCTGGTATGTCCGAGTGGTAGACATCATCGATCAGCGGGCCGTCATAGATGATGTCGCCCGACAACAGGATGCCGGTTTTCTTCTCATAAAGCGCAATGCCGCCAGGCGAATGGCCCGGCGTGTGGACAACCTCGAAGGCGCGGTCGCCGAGGTCGATGATGTCGCCATGCGCGAGCAGACGGTCGGCCGGCGCGGGCTGGATGCTGTAGCGCCCTGTTTCCCAGCCCTTCGGCTGGCGATCGAACATCTCGTCGGTCGCATAGGTGCCGGCAGCGGTCCATTCATTGCGTGGATCGGCGAGGATTGCCGCTTCAGCCGAATGCACGCAGCGATCGGGAAACTCATGGTGGCAGCCGATATGGTCGAAATGCGTGTGGCTGGCGACGCAGGTCAGCTTGCGTTCGCTCACCAGGGGCACATGCGTGCGCAGGCTGAAATGACCGAGACCACTGTCGAACAGGAGATCGCGGTCGCGGCCGCGCACATACCACATGTTGCAGCGGAAGAACGGCTTGATCCAGGGCTCATGGATCAGCGTGATGCCGTCCGCCATGCGGATCGTCTCGTACCAGTCCGGCGCGTCGATGACCGCAAGCAAGCCCATGTTCAATCCGTCAGCAGGACGATCTGGTCGATATCGCACGAAACGGCCACGGTGTCGCCCGGCTGGACGGTGGCGGTAGCGGGCAGCTTGGCGACGAACCGCAAGGAGGGCTCTTCGAGGGAGGTCGCGAGCACGCGCTTGAAACTGCCCTGGAAGACGACGTCGCTCACTTCCGCCTTGCCGAGCTTCGTGCCACCCGAGGCCGTGCCCAGCACAAGGTGCTCGGGCCGTATGGCCAACGCAGCTTGCGACCCCATCGGCAACGCACAGGGCAGTGAGATCGATCCGACCGGCGTCGCGACGGCGCTCGTCCTGTCCCCGCTCTCCACGACCTTGCCGGCGAGGATAGTGCTCTCGCCCATGAAGGTCGCGGAAAAGCGCGTCGCCGGCCTCGCATAGACGCGCTCGGGCGGTCCTTCGTCCTCGATGCGGCCGTCATTCATCACCACGCAGTGGTCGGCCAGCGCCATTGCTTCTTCCTGGTCGTGGGTGACATGGATGAAGGCGGTGCCGACGCGTTTCTGGATCGCCTTCAATTCGTCCTGCATCTGGCGGCGCAGTTTCAGGTCGAGCGCGCCGAGCGGCTCGTCGAGCAGAAGCACCGCCGGCTCGATGACCAGCGCGCGTGCCAGCGCCACGCGCTGGCGCTGGCCACCGGAAAGCTGGTGGGGCTTCTTGTCGAAGGCGGCGGCCAGGCCCACCAGGCCCAGCGCCTCACGCGCCTTTGCCGCCCGCGTCGCGCCGTCGACGCCCTGCATGCGCAGGCCGAAGCCGACATTGGCGCCGACACTCATATGCGGGAACAGCGCATAGTCCTGGAACACCGTCGTCGTCGGGCGCTTTGCCGGCGGCATCGAAGTGCAGTCCTGGCCACGGATGAGAACCTTGCCCTCGCTGGGGTCGACGAAACCGCCGAGAATCGAGAGCAACGTCGTCTTGCCGGAACCGGACGGTCCAAGCAGGATCGTATAGCTGCCGGTCTCTATCGTCAGCGAGACATTCTTCAATACGGGATGCTGGCCGAAGCGGTGCGAGACGTCGCGGATATCGACCAGGGGAGCGTTCATGCCGGCTTCCTCCGCAGCAAGGTCAGTTCGAACAACACCACCAGCACGATCGAGACGGCAAAGACCAGCGAGCCGACGGCATTGGTCTTGGGGTTGAGGCCGGAGCGCAGCAGGTTCCAGATTTCCACCGGCAGTGTGGTGTCGAAGCGCGTCAGCAGGAACGAGATCACGAACTCATCCCAGGAGAAGGTCATCGACAGGAAGAAACCGGCGAAAATGGCCGGTGCCATCACCGGCACGCTGATCAGCAGCAGCACCTTCCATTCGGGAGCTCCGAGGTCTCGCGCGGCGCGCTCGATGTTGATCTGGTGGTCGCCCATCTGGCTGTAGATGATGGCAAAGCACAGCGGCAGGTTGATCACGACATGGCCGATGCCGGCGGCAAGCAGCGACTTCGGCACGCCGGCCCAGTTGAACAGCACCAGGAGCCCCATGCCGATGATGAGGTAGCTGACCGTCAGCGGCAGCGTGATCAGGCCGCGCAGCAAGCCAGATCCGGGTAGCACGAAGCGCGCGAACCCCCAAGCCGACAGGAAGCCGAGCGTGACGGCGGTAGCCGAGGAAAACACCGCGACCAGCAACGAATTGACCAGCGCCGAGGTCAACCGCGCGTCGGAAAGCACGGCCTCGTACCAGCGCAGCGACGGCCCGGTGAATGGCGGGATGGGGAAGGAGGTCGACTGCAGCGAGAACAGCACCAGCACGATGACCGGCAGGAAGATGAAGCCGTAGACGGCAAGCGCGTAGAGCCAGGAAGCGATATGGACAATCCCGCGCATGGTTAGGCCCGCTCGATCTTCAACCAGCGGGCGCAGGCGAGATAGGCTAATGTCACCACCGCCATCAGGATGATCGACAACGCCGAGGCCAGCGGAAAGTCGCCGCGACGGCCGATCTGCATCATCACCAGTTGCGGCATCAGAAGCTCGTTGTTGCCGCCGAGGATCTGCGGCGTGATGTAGTCGCCAATGCACAGCACGAAGGTCAGGAAGGCGCCAACCATGATGCCGGGCAGGGTCAGCGGCAGGACGACATGCAGGAAGGTGCGCACCGGTCCGGCGCCGAGATCGGCGGCGGCCTTGCGGTAGCTGGGGCTGAGCTGCTTCAGGTTGGCGAAGATGGTCAGCGTCAAAAGCATGACGAAGAAATGCACGAAGCCGGTGACGGTGGCCAAGCGCGTATTGGCGAGCTGTAGCGGTTCGGCGATGAGCCCGGAGCCGGTCAGCGCGCGGTTGATGACGCCGTTCTGCGCCAGCACCAGCAACCACGAATAGGAGCGTACGACATAGGAGGTCCAGAACGGCAGCACGGCCAGCATCAGCGCCAGCCGCTGCCAGCGCTCCGGCACCTGTTCAGCGAGAATCCAGGCAAAGGGATAAGCGAGCAGCACCGAAACAACGGTCACGATGGCGGTGACCTGCAGCGAATTCACCATCGCCTGCCAATAGGATGCGTTGGTGAAGAACTGGCTGTAGTTGGCGAGCGTGAGGCCGCCTCCCTCGTGCGCCGTGAGGCTCGAAAGCCCCATCGCGACGAACGGCAGCACGAAGAAAGCAAGCGTCCAGGCGAGTGCCGGCGTGACCAGCGCCCAGGGCAGGGCGCGGCCCGCCCGGGGTGGGGCACGCCCGCTGTTTCCCGCGGAGTTCATGGGCAGCGGCCGCTCACTTCGCCTGAAGCATTTCGGTCCACATATCCTGCATCTTCTTGTCGAGGTCGGCATTCGGCGCCGGATAGGCCTGCGCACGGGCAAGGAAGTCGGGCTGCTCGTCGAAGCGCAGGACCTTCTTCTGGTCGCCGGTCAGTGCGGCCTTGGTGTTGGACGGCATGCCCCAATAGCAGGACGACGTGGCAAGGCGCGCCTGGCCTTCCGGGCTCATTATGTACTGGATGAATTTCAGCGCCATGTCCTTGTTCTTGGAGTCCTTGAACATGGCCAGCGACTGCGACCACAGCACCGCGCCCTCCTTGGGAATGGAGAAGTCCAGCGCCGGGTTTTCCTTCGCCAGCCCCGCCGTCACCCACTCGCCGCCGCCGACCAGTATGTCGACCTCACCGGTGGCGAGCGCCGTCTGGCTGGCGGTGACTTCGCCGACCAGCTTGGCGTTGGCCTTCATCTTCAACAGCTCTTCCTTGAGTGCGGGCAGGTCGGCTTCGGTGAGTTCGGCCGTCTTCTTGCCGATGGCGAGCGCGGCCATGCCGATGACGGGGAGATAGTAGTCGTAGATGGCGATCTTGCCCTTGTACTTGTCGCTGGTGAGCGACGCCAAGGACTGCATATCGGCCGGATCGACCTTGGTCTTGTTGAAGCCGATCGTGTTGTAGCCGAATTTTTCGGTGATGCCGTAGCGCTTCCCGCCGACAATGGTCGATCCATCCATCTTCACCTGCGGGAAGAGGTCGCCGAAGGGCAGCTTGTCTTCCGGAAGCGGCTCGAACAGGCCTTTCTCGACGCCGCGCGGCACGTCGATGCTGTCGATCACCATGACGTCCCAGTCGCCCGGCTGCGACTGCTCGACGATGGCGAGGCCAGCACCGGTGCCTTCGAACTCCTTGACATTGACCTTGACGTTGTTGGCTTCCTCGAAAGGCTGCAGCAGCGCCGGATCGGAATGATCGCACCAGATCAGCGCGTTGAGGTCGGCGGCCTCGGCGAGGCTGCCAGCCGCAAGCAGCAATGCGGTGGCGGCGCACGCGGCGTGCAGCCGGCGCTTCAGGACGGAAAGCAGATTCCCGGATTTGACGGACATCGAGTGTTCTCCCTTGCCTTTGTGGCTTCTTGCAAAAAATTGAACCAATTCTAAAATTGAGTCAATTCGATTTTTGTGGCAAGAGGCTGATATGAGCGGATTGCGGGCAAGGCAAAAGGCGGACCGGCAAAGGCGCATCATCGAGGCCGCCGCGGCACTTTTCCGCGACGCCGGCTATGAGGGCGCCAAGATCGAGGCGATCGCCGCGCAAGCCGAAGTGTCGATCGGCACCATCTACAATTATTACCAGAACAAGGGCGACATCCTCGGCGCCATCGTCTCGCTGGAAGTCAACGAGGTGCTCAATGCCGGGCGCGGCGTGGTCGCCAGGCCGCCAGCCAATGTCGGCGATGCGCTGGACACGCTGACCGGCATCTATATCGAGCACTCGCTGCATTATCTCAGCAAGGAGATGTGGCGGCAGGCGATGGCGATCTCGACGCAACTGCCCGACAGCCCGTTCGGCCAGGCTTATACGGCGCTGGACCGTTCACTCACCGAACAGATCCGCGCGCTGATTGCCCGGCTGCAGGAGATTGGCCTGGTGCGCCAGGACATCGACGGCGCGGCGCTCGGCGAACTGATCTTCAACAACATGAACATGATGTTCATCGAATTCGTGAAGCGCGACGAGGCGAGGATTGCGGAGTTGAGGTCGGCGATAAGGCGGCAGAACAGGATCTTGGTGGCGGCGATCGGGGTGTGAGGGGGGCAGGAGCAGGCAGGAGAAGTGGTGGCTTCGGTGTCAGACGTCGTCTTGCGCAAAGCTCAGCCCTTGAGTTGATTTTGAAATCTGATACAACTTAGAGGAGCATAAAAAGCGGAGGGTAAAATGGGGGCATTTTCCATCTGGCATTGGGCGATCGTCCTGCTGTTGATCGGCGTGCCGGTTTTCTTTGCCGTCCGGTCCGCCGCGAAGCCGTCTCAGAATCCTGAGGCTCTTGTGGGCTTTGGCGGCTGGCTGATGCTGCTGGCTATCGGTCAGACATTGTCACCGTTGCGCACACTCGCAGACGTCGCCAATTCGGCCGACGGTTACCAGCAACTCATGACCCTGCCGAACGGCTCCCTGGCCGTATATGGCGAGATTGCCCTCAATATCGCATTTCTTGCGCTTCAGCTGGTTGTGCTGATTTCCATGCTGCGGCGAAGCCGCCGATTTCCGCAATTGTTTCTGCTGCAGTGGCTCGCGCTCCCTGTCGTTTTCGTCCTGGATACGATCTGGATTTCGTCAATTCTGGGCGCCCCGGTGAGCCAGATGCTCGCAGGCGATGCGCTGGTGACCCCCATAGCGTCCTTTGTGGGAACCGGCATCTGGGCGGCTTACGTCTATAAGTCCGTGAGGGTCAGGAATACGTTCACCAGGACGAAAATGTCAGCCCAGATCGCGAGTGCCTCATAGGAGGCTCGCAATCGCGTTTGTCTTTGGGCTCTTTGGTAGTCGTCAGTTGAGCGACCGGAGACATAGGTGACGATTTGTACCGGACACTGGCGTGGAGAGAGTGTTCGGGGATGGAGGAACGTCTACGTTTTGTCGCCCGCCTTCTGGATGGCGAATGTATGAGCGAAGTGTGTCGGGAGTTCGGGATTTCCCGCAAGACCGGCTACAAGATCTTCGACCGCTATAGGGAGAAAGGGGACTGTCAGGAATCTTGTGCGT
Organism: Mesorhizobium sp. ES1-4; assembly: GCF_020164745.1. Classification (GTDB taxonomy): domain Bacteria; phylum Pseudomonadota; class Alphaproteobacteria; order Rhizobiales; family Rhizobiaceae; genus Mesorhizobium. Next base: position 77,476 of record NZ_JAIUGV010000001.1, read on the forward strand.
GAGGCCGGTTGACGTCATTGGCTGACGAACCTTTCGCCGAAGACGACTGCGAACTGTGTCCTGGCCTCGAACCACTCGCGGGGGGTGCGTTTCCATTCCTCGGCGGCGGGACTTCAATGCCGCCATTCAAAATCCTAACGTGCCCAGCTTGGCGGGACGCTCGACGCACCGCAATCATCACATAACACCACAACCCGACCGTCGATCCTTACAAACGGGTTGACGTCCAGGCTGCTGCAAAACGGACAGGCGTCCGGCGTGTGTTTCATGCTTGGCACATTATCCATCGCGTCGACCCCGACGCAATGGTCAGCCAGACTGACTTTTGTGATCTTGGGGTAACGGCTCAACCATTATCGACCAGCGGTCTCTTGCGCTTCGGCGACACGTAGGCTGTCACCACCCTAACCGTGTCGGAACAATGGAGGTTCACACTTGTTGGCGGCCATGGAAAAGGCCGAGTCTCCCGAACCGGCGAAATTCGATCTGCCATTAGTCCGGCGCCCCCTCCATCGGCAGGTTGGCGACGGTGGTGCGCATCGTTCGCCTTCGGAAGGCGCGCCGCCACTTGGCTGTGAAGGCGTTGGCTGCGGCCCAGAAGGTCGCATCGGCGTTTCCCCCGCTCAGGTGTTGCAGGTGAAAGTCGATGACGTAGGCCGAATGGCCCATGATTTCAGCGTTCAGGCAGAGATCCGCGCCATAGAGGTGGAAGCCGTAGAGGTCGTTGGAAAAGCCGATCCGCGGACCTTTGCGCACCACCATGAAGTTCTCATCCAGCGACATGACCCGAACCGGGAACGGCCCGCCCATCGCGGTGTCGCCCGTGTTCGGATCGGTGATCCGGATCGCAAGCGTGCCCGCATCGGTCCCGCCTGCGTTGCCGGCCAGCGCCCAATTCGGGTCCAGCGACGTCAGTTCGGCCAGTCGGGCGTCGAGTTCAGCCCGGCCATCCCGCATGAGGCGGATGTCCTCATGGCAGAGGATGACATATCGGCCTTGTGCCTGGTTGAGAACTTCGTTCAGCCCCTGGAAGGCGTCCCATTGATCGTCGCGCCGGTTGTCAACGAACAGGAACTCGCAGTCGTCCAAGCCGAAGCCGTTGGCGACGAAGGTCTCAACCATTGCCTCGTATTGCTCGGCGTAGCGGGACAGCGTGCCGATGGTGTAGGCTTTGCCATCCGGGCGCAAGGATGTCTTGCTAAGTCGAACGTCTGTCGTTCTCGCCATGCCCTTCCGCCTCCAGCGGCGGGTAGCTACACGCAGTGGGTGTAACTTCGCCTATACAACTTCAGCCGTTTCCAACGATGCCACCTGTCCCGGCCCGTGCATTGCTGCGCAGCCTCACCCCCGCGCCGCCGCCGTTCTCAGGGATGAACTCGACGCCTGCCGATTCGAGGGCGCGGCAGACGGCCTCGACGTTGTTCGCCATGCCAAGGGCTGGCCCGGCGCTTGCTTCCATGCGCTTCACCGTCGGAACCGAGACCTTCGACCGCTCGGCCAGGTCTGGTTGGGTCATCCCGACGAGGGTTCTCGCGGCGGCAATCTGTCGACCGGTGGGCTTGTCCATTCGGATCATATTTATCCAAAAGTGTTTACTTTTGTATCACAGTGGTCTATTCGTATCACCGTAATACGAAAACATCAACTAGAAGACCACCGGCGCAGAGCATGAGCCGTACCCGGCGGGCTGGTCCGGCACCAATGATGATCGGGAGGGCGACGACGACCGCGAACTCGACAATGCGGAGTCCGATTTTCCCGGCTTTATCGAGGGCGGGCAGGGGATCTGAAATCCCCAGTTTTATCAGAGTCTAACGACCGGGAAAGCGAACTGGAAAGGACACTGAGTAACAGTTGATTCAACCATTGCTGGTATCATGCAAAGTGTGGTAGCGGCTCCGGCATTGCTGGCGGGCTGGGGTGCCGGAGCCGCCTACGCAGTCAGGTTGGGGTTTGACCGCGCTGTTCCAAAATAGGACAGCGCGGTCAACGATTCATTAAAGCGCTCCCCAGCACCTCCGCTGATTGGCCGGCGGCTTCCCTCCGGGCATTTGTTCGCCTGTAGGGCATGAGCGACGATATCTCCGAATCTTGGTTCAAGATCGGCGCCAGCGGACTTCAACGGATCATGTTGCAATAGAGGCCCGCTGCCTCACGGTCGCGGGCTTTTTGTTACCCGAAACGTTACCCACTTGGGAAAATGGCGGGGGATGCGCCACGTAAATAGTACCTAAGTGATCAATGTTGCTGGTGCCCCCGGACGGAATCGAACCGCCGACCTTCGGTTTACAAAACCGCTGCTCTACCAGCTGAGCTACAAGGGCACGGCGCTTCGGTTAGCATATTTGTTGCGCCAGTAAAGACAAAACTCCGTTTTTGGGCATCGGCATTGGTGGATGAGGCCATGGGCCCGCATGCTGAAATCCGCGAAGGCGATGCCTACATCAAGGGAAGTGCAATGCGCTGAACGGAGTGTCGCATGATCAGGCTTGTCATCATTCTCCTTGTCGTCGTGCTGGCGTGGATGCTGCTGGTGAAGCTGATCAGCGATGTGAAGAAGGCCAATATCGACTGGACTGGCGTCACCGCCATCATCGGCTTCATCGTGCTCGCCTTCTGGCTTCGCCACGTTACGGGCATGGGGTGAGAGTAGACGAATAGCGAACAGGTTGGTGATGACATCGGCCTTCGCTACTCGCAAAAGAAATCTCCCCGATCCTTCGAACCTTTCGCCGGACCGCGTCGACTGATCTTCAGAGGCGAATGGTCGCCTCGGTCAAAAGATCCAGGAGATCATTATGTTGAAGCGCAGTTTCGTGTCAGGTCTCGCCATCCTCGTTGCAACCGGCGCGCTCGCCGGCACGGTGCAGTCTTCGTCGGCTCATGGCATGCATCACCATCATCATCATTACGACGACTACCTCTACTACCAGGATTATCCGGACTACCCGGATTACTGGTGGGCCTATGGCCATCATCATCACCGTCATCATCACCACCACATCATTGTCTACTGAGATTGGCCTGGCCGCGCGACTAAAGAAACCAGTCCAGGAAAGGGCGGCTTCGGCCGCCCTTTCGCATTGATGCGGCGCTCCCTGTCGCCGTCACCGACGATGACCTGATTGGCGCAAGGTGCCTGAAGCGCACGGATCTGGAGGATCATCGCCGGCGAGGGCGCGAGCCGTTCGGGCCGCGGCTATCTGCTTCTTCGAAAATTTCTTCGACAAAATCAAAACCCCGTCGAACCTTTTCCAATGCCGCAACGACAGATGATCAAGAGGCGGATGGATCGCCTCGGTCAACGAAGCAAGGAGATCGTCATGTTCAAGCGCACACTCGTTTCCGGTCTTATCGCAACCACTGTCGCCGCCACCGCTTTGGTCGGCACTGTCCAGCCCTCGGCGGCTCACTCGCACCACCACGACCTCGGCATCGGCATCGCTGCCGGCGTTGGTGGTTTCGTGCTTGGCAGTCTTCTCGCCCAGCAGCAGCCACGCACTGTCTATGTCGACGAAGATGGCGGTTCATGGCACGTCCGCCGCTGCTTCGAGCGTTACGCGAGCTATGATCCGGACTCCGACACCTATATCGGCCATGACGGTTACAGCCACTACTGCCGGCTCTGAGGGACCAGCGACAGGAAAGTAGACCAACGACAGCAAAGAGAGGTTGCATGGCAGCCTCTCTTCGTCGATTGAAGACGCCAGTCTAAAGGTGCGTCTTCGGGGCGGTGTCGTGGATCGGCAAACCGGCCGCGCGGCAGGTGCCGCCGATTTGAAGCCGGGCAGTCTCCGTATCGTCGCCCATCGCGACCAGTTCAAAGCTGCCTGCGGCTTCCGGATAGGTCTTGGCGATGAATGGCTTGTCGCCGCCATGGACGCCGGACGGGGTGTTGGCGCTGACGGTGCCGCAAACGACGATCTCCTGACGGCCATGAACCGTTCGCTCGCCGGCGAGCATGGTTCCGAACCTGGCGGAGGCCGGATCCGGCAGACGTTGGCGGATGCCGGTCGTGATGATCTCCTCCAGCGCCAGCGAAATCGGAATGGGGCTGACCTGTTGTCCATCGGTTTCGGGTCGTGGTGTCGCCGCCATGCATCCGCAAAGCGAAGCGACAAGCAGAAGCCGGACCATTTTCCACATCCGCGCCCCTTTCGCATGCATTCGGGCGTGACGGCAAGACGGCCAACTTCTACCGAGCGCGCCCCATGTCGGAGTGGCGCACCGGTTCGATCTGATGGTCTCAGCGGCAGCAAGCACCCTGGCAGGCGCTCGGCGGTGATCAACTCGCTGCCACGCCGCCTATCATCCTGGTCACCTCTGCCGCGGCATCGCGCACCAGCGGGCCGACCTCGGCCAGCCGCTCCGGCGTGACCCTTACCGTCGGCCCGGACACCGAAACGCCGCCGATCGGCTCGCCATACTCATTGAAGATGGCAGCGGCGACACAACGCATGCCGGGGTGGCGCTCCTCGTCGTCGACCGACCAGCCGCGATGCTTGATAACAGCCAGATCGTGGGCGAGGGCGGAGATGTCGGAAAGGGTCCTGTCGGTATAGCGCTGCAGGCCCGCCTTGCGCAGGATGGCTCCGACACGCTCCGGTTCGAGATGCGCCAGCACCGCCTTGCCGATGCCCGAGGCATGGAAGGGGCTGCGCGTGCCCGGCCGGAAGAAGGCGCGGATCGCCTGGTGCGTCTCGACCTGGCTGACGAAGACCACGCAGTCGTCCTCGGCGACGCCGAGATTAGCGGTCTCGCCGGTTTTCTCCATCAATTCCTGCATGACGATGCGGGCACGATCGACCAGCTTGCGGCGGCGCAGGAATGCCGCGCCCATGCGGTAGGTTTCGACGCCGATCGACCACAGCTGGTCCGACGTGTCGAATTCGACCATGCCGTGGTTCTCGAGTGTCGTCAGCATGCGGTAGGCGGTGGAGGCGGCGAGCCCGCTTTGCGCCGATATCTCGCTCAATGAGAGGCCGCTGCCGTCCGCGACAATGGCCAGGATGCGCAGGGCCCGGTCGAGCGACTGCACCGAACTGGCCTCGGCTGGTCCGTTGAAGGCGCGCGGCCGGCCGCGCTGGCGTTTTTCGGTCGTATCCATGGTGCCATCCTCGCCGATTTCGCCAAACAAGCAATGAAAAAGTTTTTCACTCAGCCGGAGAGACAAATAATTGGAAAACGGAAAATCCAATAAAATCAGTACTCAGTCGCTCTTCTCTAGAAATGAAAAAATATTCTGAAAAAATTGAAAAATAGCCGGCTTGCTGACATCCTCAGCCGATCCAAAGTGACAACCCCTGTGGAGGGCCGGAAAAATGCCCAGGATGCGCGCTGTCGATGCCGCGGTTCTCGTTCTCGAAAAGGAAGGCATCTCCTGCGCCTTCGGCGTGCCTGGCGCGGCCATCAATCCGCTCTATTCGGCGCTGAAGGCGAGGGGTACGATCCGGCATGTCCTGGCCCGCCACGTCGAGGGCGCCTCGCATATGGCCGAAGGCTACACCCGCGCCAAAGCAGGCAATATCGGGCTCTGCATCGGCACTTCGGGGCCGGCCGGCACCGACATGATCACCGGGCTCTATTCGGCCGCTGCCGATTCCATTCCAATCCTGTGCATCACCGGGCAGGCGCCGCGCGCGCGGCTGAACAAGGAGGATTTCCAGGCCGTCGATATTGCCGCGATCGCGTCGCCGGTCGCCAAATGGGCGGTGACGGTCATGGAGCCCTATCTGGTGCCGATGGCGCTGCAAAAGGCCTTCCATTTGATGCGCTCGTCGCGGCCGGGTCCGGTGCTTGTCGACTTGCCTGTGGACGTCCAACTGGCCGAGATCGAGTTCGACATCGAGGCCTATGAGCCGCTGGCCCCGTTCAAGCCGGCGATGACACGGGCGCAAGCCGAGAAGGCGCTGGCGATGCTCAACGCGGCCGACAAGCCGCTGATCGTCGCCGGCGGCGGCATCATCAACGCCGATGCGTCCGACCTGTTGATCGAATTTGCCGAGATCACGGGCATTCCGGTCATCCCGACGCTGATGGGCTGGGGCGCGATCCCCGACGACCACCGGCTGATGGCCGGCATGTGCGGGCTCCAGACGTCGCACCGTTACGGCAATGCGACGATGCTGGAAGCCGATTTTGTCTTCGGCATCGGCAACCGCTGGGCCAACCGTCACACCGGCTCGGTGGACGTCTATACCAAGGGAAAGAAATTCATTCATGTCGACATCGAGCCGACGCAGATCGGCCGTGTCTTCGCGCCGGACCTCGGCGTCGTCTCCGATGCGGGTGCCGCACTGAAGATGCTGCTCGACGTCGCCACCGAGTGGAAGACGGCGGGCAGGCTGCGCGACTGGTCGGGCTGGGCCAAGGAATGCCAGGACCGCAAGAAGACGATGAAGCGCAAGACCCATTTCGAACAGGTGCCGCTGAAGCCGCAGCGCGTTTACGAAGAAATGAACAAGGCGTTCGGCCGCGACGTCACCTATGTCACCACCATCGGCCTGTCGCAGATCGCCGGCGCGCAGTTCCTGCATGTCTACAAGCCGCGCAACTGGATCAATTGCGGCCAGGCCGGCCCGCTCGGCTGGACCTTGCCGGCAGCGCTTGGCGTGCGCGCCGCCGATCCCGACCGCACAATCGTGGCGCTGTCGGGTGACTATGATTTTCAGTTCATGATCGAGGAACTGGCGGTCGGCGCGCAGCACAAGCTGCCCTACATCCACGTCGTCGTGAACAATGCCTATCTCGGCCTGATCCGCCAGGCGCAGCGCGGCTTTTCGATGGACTACGAGGTCAGTCTCGCCTTCGAAAACATCAATCGCGCTGACGATCCGGAGGCTGGCTATGGCGTCGACCATGTCGCCGTCGCCGAGGCAATGGGTTGCAAGGCGGTCAGGGTGCGCAAGCCCGAGGAATTCGCGGGAGCGTTCAGGCAAGCGCAGCGGCTGATGAACGAGCATCGGGTTCCGGTGGTGCTCGAATTCATCCTCGAACGGGTCACCAACATCTCGATGGGCACCGAGATCGACAAGATCACCGAATTCGAGGACCTTGCCGAACGTCAGGAAGATGCGCCGACCGCGATCGTGATGCTCGATTAGTTTTGTTTGAGCATCGGATTGTCCCAAACGGTCCCACTTTGGGTCCGATGCTCCAGGGAGAAAAGAATGCCGCGTTTTTCAGCCAATCTGTCGATGCTCTTTGGCGAGCATGATTTCCTCGACCGTTTCGACGCCGCCGCCCGCGCCGGATTCAAGGGGGTCGAATATATCGGCCCTTACGAACATGCGCCCGATGTGGTCGCCGCCCGGCTGAAGAAGAACGGCCTGACGCAGGTGCTGTTCAACCTGCCGGCTGGCGACTGGGCCAAGGGCGAGCGCGGCATCGCCGTGCTGCCGGACCGTGTGCCGGAATTCCGCCAGGGCATCGCCAAGGCGATCGCCTATGCGCAGGCGTTGGATTGCCGGCAGGTCAACTGCCTGGCCGGCATCGCGCAGGCCGGTGTCGACCGTAAGGTGCTGGAAGACGTCTTTGCCGAAAACCTAGCCTTCGCGGCGGAAAAATTGGAGCAGGCCGGCATCAAGCTGCTGATCGAGCCGATCAACACGCGCGATATTCCGGGCTTCTTCCTGAACCATTCCGACCAGGCGCTGGCGCTGATCGACCGCGTCGGCTCGAAGAACCTGTACCTGCAATACGACATCTACCACATGCAGATCATGGAGGGGGATCTCGCCCGTAAAATCGAGGCAAACCTCGGCCGCATCGCCCATATCCAGCTTGCGGACAATCCCGGCCGTCACGAGCCGGGCACGGGCGAGATCAACTATCCCTTCCTCTACGACCATATCGACCGGATTGGTTATTCCGGCTGGATCGGCGCGGAGTACAAGCCGAAGGGGGGCACGGAAGCGGGACTAGGCTGGTTCAGGGAATTCAGCGGAAAGGGCAGCGCTGCGGCTTAGGGATAAAAGGCCCTCATCCGGCCGCTGCGCGGCCACCTTCTCCCCTCGGGGAGAAGAGATTATCACGCTGGCGTCTCCCTCTTCTCCCCACTGGGGAGAAGGTGGCCCGAAGGGCCGGATGAGGGGGCGCTTCGGAAAGCAATTCGGAGAAGATTAATGGAAACAATCGGCTTCATCGGCCTCGGCATCATGGGCGCGCCGATGGCTGGGCATCTGCTCGACGGTGGCTATACGGTCGTCGCCAGCGACCACCGCTCCAAACCGCCGGCGGATCTTGTCGCCAAAGGCCTGAAAACCGTCACAGGCCATGCGGCAGTGGCCAAGGCCGCCGACATCATCATCACCATGGTGCCCGACACGCCGCAGGTGGCTGATGTGCTGTTCGGCGACAACGGCGTGGCATCAGGCCTGACGAAAGGTAAACTCGTCATCGACATGAGCTCGATCTCGCCGATCGAGACCAAGGCGTTCGCCCGCAGAATCAATGATCTCGGCTGCGACTATCTCGATGCGCCGGTTTCGGGCGGCGAGGTCGGCGCCAAGGCGGCGTCGCTCACCATCATGGTCGGCGGCGACGAAAAGACCTTCGAGCGCGCAAAACCCGTGTTCGAGAAGATGGGCAAGAACATCACTTTGGTCGGGCCGAACGGAGTCGGCCAGACCACCAAGGTGGCCAACCAGATCGTCGTCGCGCTGACCATTGAAGCCGTTGCCGAAGCGCTTGTTTTTGCATCGAAAGCTGGCGCCGACCCGGCCAAGGTCAGACAGGCGCTGATGGGTGGGCTCGCCGCCTCGCGCATCCTCGAAGTGCATGGTGAGCGCATGGTCAAGCGCACCTTCGCGCCGGGTTTCCGCATCGAACTGCACCAGAAGGATCTGAACCTCGCACTGGAAGGCGCCAAGGCGCTCGGCGTATCGCTGCCCAACACATCGACCACCCAGCAGCTGTTCAATTCCTGCGCCGCCAATGGCGGCGCGAAGGAGGATCACTCTGCACTAGTGAGGGCCTTGGAAAGAATGGCGAATTTCGAGGTCGGCGGCGAGGCAGGCGAAATGAAAGGCAAAGCGGCATAGGTCGGGAGAGGGCGGCATAACGTTCCCAAGCCGCCAACTCTCTTTCCTGTCGAAGAACGGGTTCCCGCGTTTGTCGCTGGAACCCGTCTCTCGCTTTAATGGCGGTACCGCCGCTCCCGGTCAGCCGCGTTTCAGGAATGCTCGTGCCGCATAGAGGCTCACCGCGGCCGCGTTCGACACGTTGAGCGAGCGGATGGCGCCCGGCATGTCGAGCCTGGCCAGCGTCGTCACGGTCTCGCGCGTCTTCTGGCGCAGGCCCTTGCCTTCGGCGCCGAGCACCAGCGCGATCCTATCGCCGGCAAAGCTGACTTCGAGCTCCGCCGGCCCGTCCGAATCAAGGCCGATGGTCTGGAAGCCGGCATCGTGCAATTGCCCCAGCGCATCGGCCAGGTTCTTCACCTCGATCTGGTCGATATGCTCGAGCGCGCCGGAGGCGGATTTTGCCAGCACACCTGATTCCTGCGGGCTATGGCGCGCCGTGGTGATCAGCGCGCCGGCGCCGAAGGCGACCGCCGAGCGCAGGATGGCACCGACATTGTGCGGATCGGTGACCTGGTCGAGCACCAGCACCAGCCTTGTGTCGCCGAGTGCGTCGAGGCGCTTGGGCTTCAGCGGCTCGGCCTCGATCAGCGCGCCCTGATGCACGGCATCCGAGCCGGTAATCTTGTCGATGTCCCTGGGTTCGACCAGTTCCGCCTTGAAGGGCAGGGCGGCGAGATCGGCTATCTCAAGACGCTCGGCCGCATTGCGCGTCACCAGCATTTTTTTGATCCGGCGGCGCGGATTGTCGAGCGCGGCTCGCACTGTGTGCAGGCCATAAAGTCGCACCAGGCCATCGGCGGTATTCTCGCCCGGGGGAACCGGGTGGCGCGGCCGGAACGCCGGCGCGCCGCCGCTTTTTTCGTCGCGGTGCGCGCGGCGCAGCTTGGCGTAATGGGTGTCTTTCGGAGTATTGGTCTTGTTGCTCATGGCCGGCTTCTATAGCTGTCTCCCGTGGCCAGGGATATGGCCCGTCGCCGCAGCCGGCGAACAACATCGAAAAACCCTTCCTGCGCGGTTGACACCCACTGGCCTTGCCGCCATAAGGCGCTTCGCTGGTTTCGGAGAAGACACAACTCGGGTCCGAATTGGCGTGAATGCCTCGTTGCATGGCTCCGGCGGCAGACTGGAGAGGTGCCCGAGTGGTTAAAGGGGACGGACTGTAAATCCGTTAGCTTAGCTTACGTTGGTTCGAATCCAACCCTCTCCACCACTGCCGGCCCGGAAGCCCTGAACGCGAAAAATCCGATCGAAGTGCATGGCGCTCATCGGGTGAATCCGGCACGCCAGCTTGCCGTCCGGTGCCTTCCTCGGCCAAAGGGGTGAATTGCAGGACGATTTCTACCGCCAGGCTCGCGGCCGAAGCATTCGACCTACGCGACGGCAACATTATCAAGAAGTAGGATGCCCTGAAGGCAACCGCCGGGATGCTAGGCCGGTATGGCACCGCTCCTCCGTCGGCAGCGCCTAAAAGCCCGCCATTCGGTGGGCGCGGTCAGCGCATTTATGATGCGACCAGTAGCCATTCGGTGGGGCCGAATTCTTCCGGTTTCGCGCTCTTGTCGAAGTACCGCCGCGCGGTAATTCCGTTGAAGGCGTGGGCACTTCTCCCCTTCACGACAGGAGCTGACCATGAAACACCAGACACTCGACCAACTACAGGCCGTCGCCAGGATTGAACCCTCGGCGCCCCATTCGGAAATGACACGAGATGAGCGCATCGCGCGATGGGCTGACCTTCTCGATCAGAATCCCGAGCGCTGCCTTGGCGCGTTTACAGGCACCGAATACATGCATCCGGAGGCACGCGCCATGGCGCGCGGCGAAGGGTCGGCAATTACTGTTGCCTTCGAAGACCCGATGCTGCGCGCGTCGGGTCTAAGGGATGACACCTACGGCGAGGCCAAGCGATTCTTCGGACTGAACGACTGGCAACTGCATGACATCGTTTGCGATTGTCACGTAGGCGCTACCATGAAAGCACGGTGGGCTGCCGCTCGGGTCCGCGCGACAATTGGCGGCAACAGGTTTCTCACGTGGTTGAGGCAAAGGATGATGTTCTGACGCGTGCGGGGCGGCTTACGGGTGGATCGTCACCTGTTCGCATTCGCGAGCGCGCGCGGTGCGATCCCACCTGACCCGTCTTGTCGATCAGTCCCTGTGCTCGTGGCATAGCCGAACGGCTGCACGACGACTTCTCTGCGTTTCGCCGGCTATGGCGGCTGCAAACGGCCACTCCATGCCGGTTGCGAAAGGGCGCGGCTAATGGAGTAAGAGCATGCGCGTTTTGATGGTTTTCACAATCCTGCTGGTCGCAATCGCAACGGCGCTCTCGCTTGCACACGCGTTGGAGCTACCGGGCAAAATGCGCTTGAAAGAGGCGACCTACAAGGCAGTGCAGACGATCTATTATCCCGGCTTCACGATTGGCGGTTTTGCCGAAATCGGAGGCGTCCTTGCGCTCGCCATCCTGCTCTATTTGACGCCTTCTGCAAGCACTCGGTTCTGGTGGACGCTCGCGTCACTGTTTTTCCTGGCGGCGCAACACGCGACCTATTGGTTGGTCACGCATCCCGTCAATAATTTCTGGGTGCAGGACGTCGCCGTGTCGCGATCGGGCGCGGCGTTTTTCTCCATATTCGCTCGGAAGCAAGATGGTGATTGGAGAGATTTCCGGAATATCTGGGAGATATCGCACGTCATCAGGGCAAGCCTTGCAATGTCGAGTCTGACCTCGATCGCTGTTGCGGCAACGCTTTTTACGGATGGCTGATCGGGCGGCGCCCGAGCGACAAGCCGGACAAGCAAACTCGCGGAGCCTCGTTGTCGACATTAGCCAGAGGAGGTGTCGATGAAAGAAATCCTTGTCGCTCTTCGCACAGCAGGTGGAGACGGATCTGTGGCTGCTGGGCATTCGCCAAGCATTCAATGCTTGCGAATAGCAGGCGGCGAAAGTTCTGGAACAGGTGGCGGGGGCGGCCCGGCTAGTTCGGCTGGCGCTTGTCGGGTTTTGGCGACCGCAGCAGCAAGGCGAGGGGAACGAACAGTGCCGTCGCGATGGCGCAGTAGCGAAAAACGTCGATGTAGGCGAGCAGCGAAGCCTGGCGCGCGATCAACTGCCCGAGCCAACCGATAGCTTGCTGCTTGGCCTGAAGCATGCCCGAGCCTTGTGCGACAAAGTGATCCGTCACCTGGCGCAGCACCTGCTGATAGGCGGCTGACGATTGCGCGGTATGGCTGACAAGGTTCGATTGATGCAACTGCGCGTTTTGAGCGACTACGGTGTTCGACAATGACACGCCGATGCTGCCGCCGATGTTGCGGGCGACATTGATCAGAGCCGACGCCTGGTTGGTCTTCTGCGGAGCGAGACCGACATAGGCCGCCGTCGAAATCGGGATGAACAGGAACGGCAGGCCGATCATCAGGAAGATGCGCGCGAAGGCGAAGAAGCGGAAGCTGGCATCCGGAGTGAGCGACGTCATGTGCCACAGGGCGACGACGACAACGGACATGCCCATCATGATCAGATATTTGGGCTGCACGATGCCGGCGGCAAATCCGGAAATCGGCATCAGTATCAGCATCGCGATGCCGCCTGGCATCATCGAGAGGCCCGACAGGGTAGCCGTGTAATCGAAGGCGGTCTGCTGCAATTGCGGCATCAATTGCGTGGTGCTGAACAACACGGCTCCTACAGCCATCATCACCAGGAACGACGCGCCGAACTGGCGGGTGAACAACAGGCGTACATCGACGATCGGATCGCGGTGACGGAACTCCCATGGGATGAGCAGAAGGAACGAGATCGCCGAAATCAGTGCGAAGGTCGTTATGAATCCCGATGCGAACCAGTCGTTGCGTTGGCCCTCGTCAAGGAAGATTTCCAGGCAGCCGAGAGCGGTGGCGACCAGGATGAACCCGACCCAATCTATTCTGAGACCGCCCTTCAGCCGCTCCTGACGTTCGCGCTCGATCACGTCCGGCTCGACGAGCAGCCACTGCACCAATGAAAGCGACATGATGCCGAACGGCACATTGATGAAGAAGATCCAATGCCAGGAAAAATGGTCCGTCAGCCAACCGCCGAGGGTCGGCCCGACTGTCGGTGCGACGATGACGGCGATGCCATAAAGAGCAAAGGCCTGGGAACGCTTTTCGGGCGGAAACGTGTCGGCGAGGATGGACTGTTCGCTCGGCGCCATGCCGCCGCCGCCGAGGCCCTGCAGGATCCTGAAGAAAATGAGCATTTCCAGGTTTGGCGCGAGGCCGCACAGCAGTGACGCGATGGTGAACGTTGCCACGCAAAGCATGTAGTAGCGCTTGCGTCCGATGACGCTGGCCAGCCAGCCGCTGATGGGGATGATTATGGAATTCGCGACCAGATAGGTGGTGATGACCCAGGTGCTCTCGTCCATCCCGGCGGCTAGGCTGCCGGCGATGTTGCGCAGGGCCACGTTGGCGATCGAAGTGTCCAGCACCAGCATGAAGGTGGCGATGGAGACGACGATGGCGATCAGCCAGGGGCTGCGCCCGCCGGCGGCGGACCGGCTTTGGCCTTGGTCGCTGGAAATTTCGCCCGTCATCGCACCTTGACCGTCGGCACCACCGACAGGCCCGGGCCCAGCAGCACGCCGGGCGGTTTGTCGAAGACGATCTTCACCGGCACGCGCTGCACCACCTTGACGAAGTTACCGGTGGCGTTTTCAGCCGGCAGCAGGCTGAAGGCGGTGCCACTACCCGCCTGGATGCTGTCGACGCGGCCATGGAAAGATCTGTCCGGATAGGCGTCGATCTCGATGTCGACCGGCTGTCCCGGCCGCATCAGAGCGAGCTGTGTTTCCTTGAAGTTCGCCTTCACCCAGACTTCGTCAGGAACAAACATCATCAGCACCTGGCCTGGCTGGGCATAGGTCCCGTTGGCGACCGAAATGCTGGTTGCCCGCCCGGCGACCGGCGCGGTGACGGTTGTGCGGGACAGCGCGGTGCTCGCCTGGTCCTGGGTCGCCTTGGCTTGATTAAGCTTGGCTTGCGCGCTCCTGGTCTGCGCCTGCAAAACAGCGACCTGACTCTTGGCGGCGGCCACATCGGCTTGGGCGCTGTCAAGAGCGGCCTGGTCCTGGCGCAGCGTCGAAGCGGCTTGCTGTGCCTGCTGTTGGGTGGCCGTGCCCTTGGCCAGAAGTTCACGGTTGCGCTGGTCCTCGGCTTTGGCGAAATCGAGCGCGGCCTGTGCCTCCGCCACCTGCTTCTGCGCTGCATCGATCTTCGCGTTTTGTGCTTCGATCTGCGCCCCCAGTTCGACAATGTCGGCCTGCGCCGAAACCACGCCGGCATTGGCCTGTTCGAGGCTGGCCCGATAGTCGCTGTCATCGATGCGCAACAGGACGTCGCCCGCCTTGACCCGCTGGTTGTCGGTCACCGCAAGGTCGGTGATCCGTCCTGCTATTTGGGCGCTGACCGCTATTGTGCGGGCATCGATGAAGGCGTCGTCGGTCGATTCATACTGGCGGGCGTTCAGCCACCACATGATCAGTGCCACGGCGGCCAGGAGAAGCGCGATCAGGATTGCAATGGACACGTAGGGATGACGCCGTGGAAAACCCAGGAGGCTGGGCTTTTGTTCATCCGCGTCACTGTCCCGCGTCTCACGCTCCGGGGCGTCAGGCTCTGCCACATCGCGCGTGCGTTTTGGCGACGCCTCCGATACGGCCCTGCCCGAAGCGCTGCGTGTATTTTTGGTTTTGTCTAATTCTTCGGTCTCGGTTTTTGCGTCCACGGGGAGAACTTTCAAGCAAGGCGCCGGCCGCTCAAGGACCAATTCAACGGCAGCTCTTCACAAAGGTTCCTGACGAACAGGCTCGAGGCCTTCGTCTCGAGTGGTGGCCAAAATCATTCAGCCGACGGCAAATCCGACCACGGCGATGAGGATCACGATGCCGACCAGCCCCGCGACGAAGATGATTCGGCGTGTACTGGTTCGCAGGATGACCTCGCCTTGCCGCGCCTGTTCAGCCGAAAAGACAGGGCCTGCGTCACCATTCCGATCGCTGCGCCCATCGCTCCGATCGCTGCTCATGATCGCCTCCTTCCTTGAACCTGTCGAGGACAACCACGGCTTGCGGCTGAGGTTCCGCATGGCCATGCCGGAAAGAAAACGATCACGGCGATGTGAGGTGGGAGCTTCGCCCTTTTCAACCTGTGTTTGCGTCGTGATGGCCGAGCGGTAGCGATATCCGCAAGGGTCGCGGGAGGCTGCTTGACCTTCGGAACCTTGTCGAATAGCTAGGGCTTAGCACGCGGGTATGGTGAAATGGTATCACATGAGCCTTCCAAGCTCTTGGTGCGGGTTCGATTCCCGCTACCCGCTCCAGATTTTTGAGCCACACCATAGGCAAGCCGAAACACTGCGCGGCAGGCGCAGCGCTTCGGGGCGTTGGCGTGGCCGCGTTAGCTGTTGAACGCGGACGCGACCTGGTGCTGCTGCGGCAATTGGCCGTTTGGCGTCAGCTTGTCGACGACACCGGGCAGGGCCGCGGATAGTTGCTTGAGCAGTTCCTGCTCGTCGAGCCCTGTCCGTTGGGCGATCTCGCGGATGACTTGCGGTCCGATCGCGTTGCCCAGCTCATTGGCGTTGATCGGCTGGTTCTGCCCGGTACCGACCCAGGAGTCGGCGACATTGCCATGGCCTGCGTTCTTGAGCTTGTCGAGCAGGCCGCCCAGTCCGCCGAGCAGGCCGCCGTCACCCGACGCGGTTCCGACGGGTGTGGGGGCGGCCGGCGCGGGAGCTTGAGGCTGGTCCGGCTGTTCGGCACTTCTGCCGCTCAGCATCTTTCCGACCAGCAGCGCTCCGAGCGCGATCATCAGCGGTTTGGTGATATTGCCGCCGGGAACGGCGTTGTCAAAAAGTCCCATGGTGGATCCTCCATCTAGCCGAGCCAGCCCGTCGTCAACAATGGCGAATTCGGGCGGGATTTCAAGCTGGCTTGAGCTTTTGACAATCATATGAAAATGTCCGGTTGGCGGAGGGATGGAGAGGAAAAAATGGGTATCATCAGCTGGATTATTCTCGGCGTCATCGCCGGCTTCATCGGCAGCAAGATCGTCAACAAGACCGGTCAGGGCATGATCATGGATATCGTGCTTGGCATTGTCGGCGCCATCGTCGGCGGCCTGATCTTCAGCGCCTTCGGTGCTTCGGGTGTCACCGGTCTCAACATCTACAGCCTGATCGTCGCCGTGGTCGGCGCGGTCGTTGTTCTGTGGGCGTACCATCAGTTCAGCGGCAAGCGGACCATTTAAAAAGCGATCGGCGGACTACCAGCTCCGCCGAATCCTGAATTGCGATAATCCGCCGTGGGTGCTGCCTGCTCCACGGCGTCGGAATATGCCATGCCGGTGCGCCCGCGGATCAGGCGACCACGGCCAGCCGGCGCTTCCGCTGGTCCAGCGACACGATGGTCAGTCCACTGCAGACGACCAGCAGGATGCCGCAGACAGCCAGCGCATTGGGGAATTGCCCGAACACCAGCAGGCCCGAAATGACGGCCCAGACCGTGAAGCAGTAGTAGAACGGCGCTACCGCTCCGGTCGGCCCGACGCGATAGGCCATGAAGATGAAGAAGTGGCCGAAGATCAGGAAGAAACCGGCTCCCGCCATCAGCAACAGGTGGTGCGCCTCCGGCGCCACCCAGCGCTCGGAAACCAGATGCGCGGCGCCGGCGCCGATCAGGACCACGACCACCGCCGAGATCGCCACGATCATTCCTGGCACGTCGGCCGTGATCTTGCGGCCGGCCAGATCGCGGGCGGCGGCGAATGTCGCGTTGCCGAGCGCCAGCAAGGCATAGACGGAAATGCCTTGCATGGTCGGCTGCGCCACCATCAGCGCGCCGATGAAGCCCAGCCCGATCAGCGCCATGCGTTGGCCGCCGATGCGCTCGCCAAACAGGATCGAGGATCCGACCAGCATCAGCAGCGGCGTGATCTGCCCCAGGGCGGTGGAATCGGCGATCTGCATGTTGGCGAGCGCGACGACGTAACAGAGGATCGCCGTCAACTCGAGCAGGTTCCTGCGCAACACCCGCTTGTCGAAGATAAGCGGGATCTGCTTGCGGTAGCCGAGCGCGAACAACAGCGGAAAGCCCCACAGCGTTGCCGCGGCGCCACGCAGGAAGAGCACTTCGTAGGCCGGCAAGCCG
This sequence comes from Mesorhizobium sp. ES1-4, assembly GCF_020164745.1. Taxonomy (GTDB): domain Bacteria; phylum Pseudomonadota; class Alphaproteobacteria; order Rhizobiales; family Rhizobiaceae; genus Mesorhizobium. The sequence goes on from NZ_JAIUGV010000001.1 coordinate 94,754, forward strand.
GCAGTGGCGAGCTTCATCATGGTGTCGTTGACCAGATACGACCCGGTCGAGACGATCATGAACAGCGGGCCGCGAATGGCAGTCGGGATGAAATACATCGGCGCAGGAAATCAGACACGGATCGCCGCCGCAATGGGCCATGAACCGCCGGTAAATCCGACAGGGATGGATACGCGGGGTCGCGGAACCGTCCGATTGCCCCGGCTGCTTTCGCCCATTCCATTTTCAACGGCGGATCCCTATATCGACGCCATATCCCCGCAATCGGATCATGGGTTCTGGCCGAGTGAGATGGCGCTTGGGCAAAAGACGCTTGTGTTTTTTGGCCTTTCTCGCTAATCGCCCCGCATTCGACTGAACTGAAGGTCCAGGCCGTCCAAGGAAAGAGACTATGGCAAAAGGTAAATTCGAGCGCACTAAGCCTCATGTGAACATCGGCACGATTGGTCACGTCGACCATGGCAAGACGTCGCTGACGGCTGCGATCACCAAGTATTTTGGCGAATACAAGCGCTATGACCAGATCGACGCGGCGCCGGAAGAGAAGGCGCGCGGCATCACGATCTCGACGGCTCACGTTGAGTACGAGACCGAGAACCGCCACTACGCGCATGTCGACTGCCCCGGCCACGCCGACTATGTGAAGAACATGATCACCGGCGCCGCGCAGATGGACGGCGCGATCCTGGTTGTGTCGGCCGCCGACGGCCCGATGCCGCAGACCCGCGAGCACATCCTGCTTGCCCGTCAGGTTGGCGTGCCGTCGATCGTTGTGTTCCTCAACAAGGTCGACCAGGTCGACGACGCCGAACTGCTCGAACTGGTCGAGCTCGAGGTTCGCGAGTTGCTGTCGAAGAACGAATTCCCCGGCGACGACATTCCGATCGTCAAGGGTTCGGCGCTGGCGGCGCTTGAAGATTCGGACAAGAAGATCGGCGAGGACGCGATCCGCGAGCTGATGGCTCAGGTCGATGCCTACATCCCGACGCCGGTGCGTCCGCTGGACAAGCCGTTCCTGATGCCGATCGAGGACGTGTTCTCGATCTCGGGCCGCGGCACGGTCGTGACCGGCCGCGTCGAGCGCGGTGTGGTCAAGGTCGGCGAGGAGCTTGAAATCATCGGCATCCGTCCGACGACCAAGACGACCTGCACGGGCGTTGAGATGTTCCGCAAGCTGCTCGATCAGGGCCAGGCTGGCGACAACATCGGCGCGCTGCTGCGCGGCGTCGACCGTGAAGGTGTCGAGCGCGGCCAGGTTCTGGCCAAGCCGGGCACGGTGAAGCCGCACAAGAAGTTCGTGGCCGAAGCCTACATCCTGACCAAGGACGAAGGTGGCCGTCACACGCCGTTCTTCACCAACTACCGTCCGCAGTTCTACTTCCGCACGACCGACGTGACCGGCATCGTGTCGCTGCCGGAAGGCACCGAGATGGTGATGCCTGGCGACAACATCACGGTCGATGTCGAGCTGATCGTGCCGATCGCCATGGAAGAGAAGCTGCGCTTCGCCATCCGTGAAGGCGGCCGCACCGTCGGTGCCGGCATCGTCGTCACCATCAAGGAATAATCGATCCGGCTACAGCCGGTTCGACAAGAAAAGGGCGGTCTTCGGGCCGCCCTTTTTCGTTTCAGACGCTCCGTCTGCGTCAAGGGAGCCTTGCCAACGGTGGTTCCAGGGCACCACCGTCGCTCGAACGCACTCAAGGCGAAGGAAATGGGGCTAGGCGCCGGCGTGTTGGAAACCGTCAAGGCGACGCCGGCCGATGGCCTCTGGACCAGGACGGGCCGCCGATGCCGAGTTCGCCGGCGTGCTCGATCCGGACCTCACCGTCACGCCGCGGGCGACCGTCACGCCGCGGGGGGTAAGACATGTTTGCTTGCAAACCACTCTTTACAGAGCGTGCGGAAGCTTTTAGGAAGCGCCTGCGCCGAGGCGCATGTGTACGGGCATAGCTCAGTTGGTAGAGCGGCGGTCTCCAAAACCGCAGGTCGTAGGTTCGAGCCCTGCTGCCCGTGCCATTTTCCAGGATGGCAGGACGATTTTTTTGCGGGCGGCCTTTGAAAATCGGCGACCCGCTTGCCATATTAGCCCAGTTGGGGCATAAGGGCTCCATAGCCGGGACGGAACGACTGGATGGTTCCGAGGCGGCGTTTGGTCATAAAGCAGATACTTGCCACTTGCGTGGATCAAGAATCGGTTTTATGTAGATGAACAGACACGCGACGCGTGAAGCTGGGAAGCCGGCTTTACGCGTCTGATTTGCATGGGCGAAATGATTGCGCTGATTCGGCGCGAGATTTGGCTCAGGCGGCACGTCCCGGCCAGCGGGATCATCCAGGGGGCCCGGCCAACGGGTCTTGAAGACAGGCGGCATATGGCTTCGAAAACCACAAATCCTTTCGTCTTTCTCCAGCAGGTGCGCGCGGAGACAGCCAAGGTGACTTGGCCGTCGCGCCGCGAGACGATGATCTCGACGGTGATGGTCCTGGCCTTCGCTGTGATCGCGATGATCTTCTTCTTCACCGCCGATCAGCTTATGGGCCTCGCGGTCGAGCAGATTCTGGGCATTGGACGCTAAGTCCGGCGATTACGGAGAAGTCGTAAAAATGGCTACGCGCTGGTACATCGTCCACGCCTATTCGAATTTCGAGAAGAAGGTCGCCGAGGACATCGAGAACAAGGCCAAGCAGAAGGGCCTGTCCGCCGATATCGAGCAGATCGTGGTGCCGACCGAAAAGGTCGTCGAGGTTCGTCGCGGCCGCAAGGTCGACGCCGAGCGCAAGTTCTTCCCGGGCTATGTGCTCTTGAAGGCCAACCTGACCGACGCCGTGTTCTCGCTGGTCAAGAACACGCCGAAGGTCACTGGTTTCCTCGGAGACTCCAAGCCGGTGCCGATCACCGAGGCGGAAGCACAGCGCATCCTCAATCAGGTGCAGGAAGGCGTCGAGAGGCCGAAGCCCTCGGTCACTTTCGAGATCGGCGAGGCGATCCGCGTTTCGGACGGTCCCTTCGCCTCGTTCAATGGTTTCGTCCAGGAAGTGGACGAGGAGCGGGCGCGGCTCAAGGTGGAAGTTTCGATCTTCGGGCGCGCCGTGCCTGTCGATCTGGAATTCGGACAGGTCGAAAAAGGCTGATCCGAAATCCCTGATGCTGGTCCGGTGTTGCCGGTCTGGCGATCAGGGGAGGCGGTGCGGTGACGCGCGGCCTTGAGAACGGTGGGAGGCGAAGGCGGCTTTAGCCGGCCGCGAGAGCCGCACCACCAGACTGCAACCGCCGGTGTTTCCCAGATCGTGGGACCGGCATAGACAAAGGCAGGAAAAGAGATGGCTAAGAAAATTGCAGGCCAGCTCAAGCTCCAGGTCTCCGCGGGATCGGCTACGCCGTCGCCCCCGATCGGCCCGGCGCTTGGTCAGCGTGGCATCAACATCATGGAGTTCTGCAAGGCGTTCAACGCGCAGACCCAGGAAATGGAAAAGGGATCGCCGGTTCCGGTCGTCATCACCTATTACCAGGACAAGTCGTTCACCTTCGTCATGAAGACGCCGCCGGTGAGCTACTTCCTGAAGAAGGCCGCGAACCTGAAGTCGGGCTCGAAGGAGCCGGGCAAGGTTAAGGCTGGCACCGTTTCGCGCGACAAGGTTCGCGAAATCGCGACCGCCAAGATGAAGGATCTGAACGCGAACGACGTCGAAGCGGCCATGCGTATGGTCGAGGGCTCCGCCCGCTCGATGGGTCTGGAAGTGGTGGGCTAAGATCATGGCAAAGATTGCAAAGCGTGTATCGAAGACCCGTGAAGGCATCGATCCCAACAAGGCCTATGCGCTCGGTGATGCGCTGAAGCTGCTGAAGGATCGTTCCTCGGTCAAGTTCGACGAGACCGTCGAAGTCGCCATGAACCTGGGCGTCGACCCGCGTCACGCCGACCAGATGGTCCGTGGCGTCGTCAACCTGCCGAACGGCACCGGCCGCTCGGTCCGTGTCGCTGTGTTCGCCCGTGGTGACAAGGCTGAAGAGGCCAAGGCCGCCGGCGCCGACATCGTCGGTGCCGAGGATCTGGTCGACATCGTGCAGAAGGGCACGATCGATTTCGATCGCTGCATCGCCACGCCGGACATGATGCCGCTCGTCGGCCGTCTCGGTAAGGTGCTCGGCCCGCGCGGCATGATGCCGAACCCGAAGGTCGGCACGGTCACCACCGATGTCGCCGCGGCCGTCAAGGCCTCGAAGGGCGGCGCGGTCGAGTTCCGTGTCGAGAAGGCCGGCATCGTTCATGCCGGCGTCGGCAAGGTCTCGTTCGACCTCAAGGCGCTGGAAGAGAACATCCGTGCCTTCGCCGACGCGGTGACCAAGGCAAAGCCGGCTGGCGCCAAGGGCAACTATGTCAAGAAGGTGTCTGTCACCTCGACGATGGGCCCGGGCCTCAAGCTCGACGTCTCGACGCTCGCCGCGTCCTGATTAGACCATTTTGGATCGGCTTCTCGAAAGCTGATCCGTGATTGAATTCCGGGCCTTGGATTTATCCTGGGCCCGGTACCGGAAGCCGGAAGGCTTCCGGACATCCTGTCCGAGATTGCGGGCGGCCCGAGTCTTGATTCAAGAGGAGGGCCTTAATTCATGTGGGCCTGCATGAGACGGGTGAAAACCGGACAACGGAGCAACAAGCTCCAATGAAAGGTTCGAACCGTGTTTGCCTTTTGTCTGCGCATCGCCGGCTTGGCCGTCGATGTGGCGAAAGGGGGCAGGATCCTCGAGCGTCGTTCGGGAGATCCGTTACTGGATGGCCCGGCCGGCAAAAGGCAACCCGACGCCTGTCCTCGAAATGGGAATGTTCCCGTTAACAGGACTGGGGTCAACTGGAGATAGGCAGTGGACAGAGCGGAAAAACGCGAACTCGTCACGGGCCTGAATGATGCGTTTTCTGGCGCAGGTTCAGTCGTCGTGGCCCACTATGCCGGTATCACCGTCGCGCAAATGAACGACCTTCGGTCGAAAATGCGCGCCGCCGGTGGCACCGTTAAAGTCGCGAAGAACCGTCTCGCCAAAATCGCTCTTCAGGGCACGGACTCCGCATCGATCATCGACCTGTTCAAGGGACAGACGCTGATCGCCTATTCGGAGGATCCGATTGCGGCGCCGAAGGTCGCGTCCGATTTCGCCAAGGGGAATGACAAGCTCGTCATTCTCGGCGGCGCAATGGGCACCACCTCGCTCAACGCCGACGGTGTGAAGGCACTCGCCACACTTCCGTCGCTCGATGAGCTGCGCGCCAGGCTGGTTGGCATGATCGCCACGCCGGCAACCCGGATCGCCCAGATCGTCAATGCGCCAGCGGCCTCGGTCGCGCGCGTCATCGGCGCTTACGCCCGGAAGGACGAGGCGGCATGAGGCCGTTCCTCGCTATCAAAAACACACGTTCGAACCTAACGAAGGAATACAACAATGGCTGATCTGGCAAAGATCGTAGACGACCTTTCGAAGCTGACCGTCCTCGAGGCGGCCGAGCTGTCGAAGCTTCTGGAAGAAAAGTGGGGCGTTTCGGCTGCTGCGCCGGTAGCGGTTGCCGCTGCTGGCGGCGCTGCCGCTGCTGCTGCTCCGGTCGAGGAAAAGACGGAATTCGACGTCGTCCTCACCGAGGCAGGCGCTCAGAAGATCAACGTCATCAAGGAAGTCCGCGCCATCACCGGTCTTGGCCTCAAGGAAGCCAAGGACCTGGTCGAAGCGGCTCCGAAGCCGGTCAAGGAAGGCGTTTCCAAGGCCGACGCTGACAAGTTCAAGGCCCAGCTGGAAGCAGCCGGCGCCAAGGTCGACCTGAAGTAAATGTATCAAGCGGCGGGCGGCCTCGCGCCGTCCGCCACTCCCTTGGCCACAGGGGAGGCTGCGTGACGCGAGATGTACGAAAACCTCTTTCCTGAGGGCCGTAAACCGGCCTTCAGGAAACGGGTTTTCTCCCGTTTTAGCCGGTAGCCGCCAAGCAATTGGAAAAGGCGGCCGGAGAACAGACAGAGAGCCGCCGCCCAGGTGGCTCGGTATGCAAGACGAACCGAGGCGAGGTTCGTCCCGAGTTTTGAGCTAAGGAGCGACGATGGCCCAGACCCAGACTTTCAATGGCCGCAGACGCGTACGCAAGTTTTTCGGAAAGATACCGGAAGTTGCGGAGATGCCGAATCTTATCGAGGTTCAGAAGGCATCCTATGACCAGTTCCTGATGGTGGACGAGCCCAAGGGCGGACGTCCCGACGAAGGGCTGCAGGCTGTTTTCAAGTCGGTCTTCCCGATCTCCGATTTTTCCGGCTCCTCGATGCTGGAGTTCGTGAAGTACGAGTTCGAAGGACCGAAATTCGACGTTGACGAATGCCGTCAGCGCGACCTGACCTATGCCGCGCCGCTGAAGGTGACGCTGCGCCTCATCGTGTTCGATATCGACGAGGATACCGGCGCCAAATCGATCAAGGACATCAAGGAGCAGGACGTCTACATGGGCGACATGCCGCTCATGACCTTGAACGGCACCTTCATCGTCAACGGCACCGAGCGCGTCATCGTTTCGCAGATGCACCGCTCGCCGGGCGTCTTCTTCGATCACGACAAGGGCAAGTCGCACTCGTCGGGCAAGCTTCTGTTTGCCGCGCGCGTCATCCCCTACCGTGGCTCGTGGCTCGACATCGAGTTCGATTCCAAGGACGTCGTGCACGCCCGCATCGACCGCCGCCGCAAGATCCCCGTGACGTCGCTGCTGATGGCGCTCGGCATGGACGGCGAGGAGATCCTGTCGACCTTCTACAACAAGATCACCTACAAGCGCGCCGGCGACCATTGGCGCATTCCGTTCAACGTCGAGCGTTTCCGCGGCCTCAAGGCCGTCGGTGACCTTGTTGACGCCGACACCGGCGAGATCGTCGTCGAGGCAGGCAAGAAGATCACCGCCCGCCAGGCGCGTCAGCTCGGCGAAAAGGGTCTCAAGGCGATCAAGGCGACCGACGAGGATCTGCTCGGCAACTATCTGGCCGAGGACATCGTCAACTACGCGACCGGCGAGATTTTCCTCGAGGCGGGCGACGAGATCGACGAAAAGACGCTCAAGGTGCTGCTCGGCACCGGTGAGCAGGAAATCCAGGTTCTCGACATCGACCATGTCAATGTCGGCGCCTATATCCGCAACACGCTCGCCGTGGACAAGAACGAGAGCCGCCAGGACGCGCTTTTCGACATCTACCGTGTCATGCGCCCGGGCGAGCCGCCGACGCTCGAGACCGCCGAGGCCATGTTCAACTCGCTGTTCTTCGATAGCGAGCGCTACGACCTGTCCGCCGTCGGTCGCGTCAAGATGAATATGCGCCTCGAGCTCAAGGCCGAGGACACCGTGCGCGTGCTGCGCAAGGACGACATCCTGGCCGTGGTCAGGACGCTGGTCGAACTGCGTGACGGCAAGGGCGAAATCGACGACATCGACAACCTCGGCAACCGCCGCGTGCGTTCGGTCGGCGAGCTGATGGAGAACCAGTACCGCGTCGGCCTGCTTCGCATGGAGCGCGCGATCAAGGAACGCATGTCCTCGATCGAGATCGACACGGTCATGCCGCAGGACCTGATCAACGCCAAGCCGGCGGCCGCCGCCGTGCGCGAGTTCTTCGGTTCCTCGCAGCTGTCGCAGTTCATGGACCAGACCAATCCGCTGTCGGAGATCACCCACAAGCGTCGCCTCTCGGCGCTTGGACCGGGCGGTCTGACCCGCGAGCGTGCCGGCTTCGAAGTGCGCGACGTGCACCCGACGCACTACGGTCGCATCTGCCCGATCGAGACGCCGGAAGGCCCGAATATCGGTCTGATCAACTCGCTGGCGACCTTCGCGCGCGTCAACAAGTACGGCTTCATCGAAAGCCCCTACCGCAAGATCGTCGACGGCAAGCTGACCAATGACGTCGTCTATCTCTCGGCGATGGAAGAAGCCAAGCACCATGTCGCGCAGGCCAACGCCGAACTCGACAAGAACGGCGGTTTCGTCGACGAGTTCGTCATTTGCCGCAGCGCCGGCGAAGTGATGATGGCGCCGCGCGAAAACGTCGACCTGATGGACGTGTCGCCCAAGCAGATGGTGTCTGTCGCCGCGGCGCTCATCCCGTTCCTCGAGAACGACGACGCCAACCGCGCCCTGATGGGCTCGAACATGCAGCGTCAGGCCGTGCCGCTGGTGCGCGCCGAGGCGCCGTTCGTCGGCACCGGCATGGAGCCGATCGTCGCCCGTGACTCGGGCGCCGCCATCGGCGCACGCCGCGGCGGCATCGTCGACCAGGTGGACGCGACGCGTATCGTTATCCGCGCCACCGAGGATCTCGACCCGGGCAAGTCCGGCGTCGACATCTACCGGCTGATGAAGTTCCAGCGTTCGAACCAGAACACCTGCATCAACCAGCGTCCGCTGGTGCGCATGGGCGACCGGGTCAACAAGGGCGACATCATCGCCGACGGTCCGTCGACCGAGCTCGGTGATCTGGCGCTCGGCCGCAACGTGCTGGTCGCGTTCATGCCGTGGAACGGCTACAACTACGAGGACTCGATCCTCCTGTCCGAGCGCATCGTCGCCGACGACGTCTTCACCTCGATCCACATCGAGGAGTTCGAGGTCATGGCGCGCGATACCAAGCTCGGTCCGGAGGAAATCACGCGCGATATTCCCAACGTCTCGGAAGAAGCGCTGAAGAACCTCGACGAAGCCGGCATCGTCTATATCGGCGCGGAAGTGCAGCCGGGCGACATCCTGGTCGGCAAGATCACGCCGAAGGGCGAAAGCCCGATGACGCCGGAAGAAAAGCTTCTGCGCGCCATCTTCGGCGAAAAGGCTTCCGACGTGCGCGATACTTCGATGCGCATGCCTCCGGGCACCTTCGGCACCGTCGTCGAGGTGCGCGTGTTCAACCGCCACGGTGTGGAGAAGGATGAGCGCGCCATGGCCATCGAGCGCGAGGAGATCGAACGCCTCGCCAAGGACCGTGACGACGAGCAGGCGATCCTGGACCGCAACGTCTATGCGCGTCTTTCCGACGTTCTCGTCGGCAAGGAAGCGATCGCTGGACCGAAGGGCTTCAAGAAGGGCTCGACGCTGTCCAAGGACACGCTCGACGAGTATCCGCGTTCGCAGTGGTGGCAGTTTGCGGTGGAGAACGAAAAGCTCCAGAGCGAACTGGAAGCCCTGCGTGGCCAGTACGACGATTCCAAGAAGGCGCTTGAACAGCGCTTCATGGACAAGGTCGAGAAGGTGCAGCGCGGCGACGAGATGCCTCCGGGCGTCATGAAGATGGTCAAGGTCTTCGTGGCGGTGAAGCGCAAGATGCAGCCCGGCGACAAGATGGCCGGCCGTCACGGCAACAAGGGTGTCGTGTCGCGCATCGTTCCGGTCGAGGACATGCCTTTCCTCGAGGACGGCACGCATGCCGATATCGTGCTCAACCCGCTGGGTGTGCCGAGCCGCATGAATGTCGGCCAGATCCTGGAAACGCATCTGGGCTGGGCTTGCGCAGGCATGGGCAGGAAGATCGGCGAGATGATCGACGCCTACAAGTCGGCGGGCGACATCAAGCCGCTGCGCAAGACGTTGGAAAGCTTCATGCCGGCCAACGATCGCAACGAGCCGATCCGCGAGTATGACGACGAGAGCATTGTTCGCCTCAGCGAGCAGATGCGCCGCGGCGTCTCGATCGCGACCCCGGTGTTCGATGGTGCGCACGAAGCCGACATCAACACCATGCTGGAGCAGGCGGGCCTGCACTCCAGCGGTCAGTCGCAGCTCTATGACGGCCGCACCGGCGAGCCGTTCGATCGCAAGGTGACGATGGGCTATATCTACATGCTCAAGCTTCACCACCTGGTGGATGACAAGATCCACGCGCGTTCGATCGGCCCGTACTCGCTCGTCACCCAGCAGCCGCTGGGCGGCAAGGCGCAGTTCGGTGGCCAGCGCTTCGGCGAAATGGAGGTCTGGGCGCTGGAAGCCTACGGCGCCGCCTACACGCTGCAGGAAATGCTGACGGTGAAGTCGGACGACGTCGCCGGCCGCACCAAGGTCTACGAGGCGATCGTGCGTGGCGACGACACGTTCGAGGCTGGCATTCCCGAGAGCTTCAACGTGCTCGTCAAGGAAATGCGGTCTCTCGGCCTCAATGTCGAGCTGGAGAACACCAAGCTCGACGAAGCTCCGGTCCGACTGCCGGACGCAGCCGAGTAAAGGCTATGGCGCGCCGCGCAACCGTGGCGCGCCACTCAATTTCTACGGCCGGTGGGCCGACAACTCAGCGGGCATTCGGCCCGCGTTAGATGCAAGGGGTTTTCGAGGACCCCGAAAAGGAGAACGGCATGAACCAAGAGGTCATGAATCTCTTCAATCCGCAGGCGCCTGCGCAGGTGTTCGATTCCATCCGGATTTCGCTTGCCAGCCCTGAGAAGATTCTGTCCTGGTCGTTCGGCGAGATCAAGAAGCCGGAGACCATCAACTACCGCACCTTCAAGCCGGAGCGTGACGGCCTGTTCTGCGCGCGCATTTTTGGCCCGATCAAGGACTACGAGTGCCTGTGCGGCAAGTACAAGCGCATGAAGTACAAGGGCGTCATCTGCGAGAAGTGCGGCGTCGAAGTCACGCTGTCGCGCGTCCGGCGCGAGCGCATGGGCCATATCGAGCTGGCGGCACCGGTGGCTCATATCTGGTTCCTGAAGTCGCTGCCCTCGCGCATCGGCACGCTGCTCGACATGACGCTGAAGGACATCGAGCGCGTCCTCTACTTCGAGAACTACATCGTCACCGAACCTGGCCTCACCGCGCTGAAGGAGCACCAGCTGCTCAGCGAGGAAGAATACATGATCGCGGTCGACGAGTATGGCGAAGATTCCTTCACCGCCATGATCGGCGCCGAGGCCATTCATGACCTTCTGGCCGGCATGGATCTGGAGAAGATCGCCGGCGACCTGCGTTCGGAACTGGCTTCGACCACGTCCGAGCTGAAGCAGAAGAAGTATCTGAAGCGGCTCAAGGTCGTCGAGAACTTCATGGAATCCGGCAACCGTCCGGAATGGATGATCATGAAGGTCGTTCCGGTGATCCCGCCGGATCTGCGTCCGCTGGTTCCCCTGGATGGTGGACGCTTCGCGACGTCGGACCTGAACGATCTCTATCGCCGCGTCATCAACCGCAACAACCGCCTCAAGCGGCTGATCGAGTTGCGCGCGCCCGGCATCATCGTGCGCAATGAAAAGCGCATGCTCCAGGAAGCCGTCGATGCGCTGTTCGACAACGGCCGTCGCGGCCGTGTCATCACCGGCGCCAACAAGCGTCCGCTGAAGTCGCTGTCCGACATGCTCAAGGGCAAGCAGGGCCGGTTCCGTCAGAACCTGCTCGGCAAGCGCGTCGACTATTCCGGCCGTTCGGTCATCGTCACCGGTCCCGAGCTCAAGCTGCATCAGTGCGGCCTGCCGAAGAAGATGGCGCTCGAACTGTTCAAGCCCTTCATCTACGCCCGTCTCGACGCCAAGGGTTATTCCTCGACCGTCAAGCAGGCCAAGAAGCTGGTCGAGAAGGAGCGTCCGGAAGTCTGGGATATCCTCGACGAGGTTATCCGCGAGCATCCGGTTCTCTTGAACCGCGCGCCGACGCTGCACCGCCTCGGCATCCAGGCGTTCGAGCCGATCCTGATCGAAGGCAAGGCGATCCAGCTTCACCCGCTGGTCTGCACGGCCTTCAACGCCGACTTCGACGGCGACCAGATGGCTGTTCACGTGCCGCTGTCGCTGGAAGCGCAGTTGGAAGCCCGCGTGCTGATGATGTCGACCAACAACATCCTGCATCCGGCCTCCGGCGCGCCGATCATCGTGCCGTCGCAGGACATGGTTCTGGGTCTCTACTATCTTTCGATCGTCAACCAGAACGAGCCGGGCGAGGGCATGGTGTTTGCCGACATGGGCGAGCTCCAGCACGCGCTCGAGACCAAGGCGGTGACCCTGCATGCCAAGATCAAGGGCCGCTTCCGCACGGTCGACGCCGAAGGCAAGGTCGTTTCGAAGATCTACGACACCACGCCTGGCCGCATGATCATCGGCGAGCTTCTGCCGAAGAACGTCAACGTGCCCTACGAGACCGCCAACCAGGAGATGACCAAGAAGAACATCTCCAAGATGATCGACACCGTCTACCGCCATTGCGGTCAGAAGGAGACGGTCATTTTCTGCGATCGCATCATGGCGCTCGGCTTTGCTCATGCGTGCCGGGCCGGCATCTCGTTCGGCAAGGACGACATGCTGATCCCGGACACCAAGATCAAGCTGGTGTCGGACACCGAGGCTTTGGCCAAGGAATACGAGCAGCAGTACAATGACGGCCTGATCACGCAGGGCGAGAAGTACAACAAGGTCGTCGACGCCTGGGCCAAGTGCTCGGAAAAGGTCGCCGACGAAATGATGGCCCGCATCAAGGCGGTCGAGTTCGAAGACAACGGCCGTCAGAAGCCGATGAACTCGATCTACATGATGTCGCACTCCGGTGCGCGTGGCTCGCCCACCCAGATGCGCCAGCTTGCCGGCATGCGCGGCCTGATGGCCAAGCCGTCGGGTGAAATCATCGAGACGCCGATCATCTCGAACTTCAAGGAAGGCCTGACCGTGCTCGAGTACTTCAACTCGACCCACGGCGCCCGCAAGGGCCTTGCCGACACCGCCTTGAAGACGGCGAACTCGGGTTACCTCACCCGTCGTCTGGTCGACGTGGCGCAGGACTGCATCGTCAACTCCGTGGATTGCGGCACCGACAAGGGCCTCACCATGCAGCCGATCGTCGATGCCGGTCAGGTCGTCGCTTCGGTCGGCCAGCGTGTGCTGGGCCGCACATCGCTCGACGACATCACCCATCCGGTGTCGGGCGAGGTCCTGGTCAAGGCCGGAACGCTGATGGACGAGCGTGACGTCGAGCAGATCGAAAAGGCCGGCGTGCAGTCGGTCCGCATCCGCTCGGCCCTGACTTGCGAAGTCAGGATCGGCGTCTGCGCGGTCTGCTACGGACGCGATCTGGCCCGAGGCACCCCGGTCAACCAGGGCGAAGCCGTCGGCGTCATCGCGGCGCAGTCGATCGGCGAGCCGGGCACGCAGCTCACCATGCGTACCTTCCACATGGGCGGTACCGCGCAGGTGGTGGACAGCTCGTTCCTTGAAGCCTCCTACGAGGGCAAGGTCGAGATCCGCAACCGCAACGTGGTGCGCAACTCTGACGGCCAGCAGATGGTCATGGGCCGCAACATGGCGGTGCTGATCCTCGACGAAGCCGGCAAGGAGCGCGCAACGCACCGTGTCACCTATGGTTCGCGTATCTTCGTGGACGATGGCGACAAGGTGAAGCGTGGCCAGCGTATTGCCGAGTGGGATCCCTATACCCGCCCCATCCTCACCGAAATCGAGGGCAAGGTGGCGTTCGAGGATCTGGTCGACGGCATTTCCGTCCAGGAAACGGCCGACGAGTCGACCGGCATCACCAAGCGTGAGGTCATCGACTGGCGCTCGACGCCGCGCGGCAACGACCTGAAGCCGGCGATCGTCGTTCAGGACGCCAAGGGCAAGGTCGGCAAGCTGTCGAAAGGTGGCGATGCCCGCTTCCTGCTCTCGGTCGAGGCCATTCTCTCGGTCGAGCCGGGTGCTCAGGTTCGCCCCGGCGACGTGCTGGCGCGTATCCCGATGGAAAGCGCCAAGACCAAGGACATCACCGGTGGTCTGCCGCGTGTTGCCGAACTGTTCGAGGCACGTCGTCCGAAGGATCACGCCATCATCGCCGAGATCGATGGCACGATCCGCTTCGGCCGCGACTACAAGAACAAGCGTCGCATCATCATCGAGCCGCATGACTCGACGCTCGAGCCGGTCGAATACCTGATCCCGAAGGGCAAGCCGTTCCATCTCCAGGACGGCGACGTCATCGAGAAGGGCGACTACATCCTCGACGGCAACCCGGCGCCGCACGATATCCTGGCCATCAAGGGCGTGGAGGCGCTTGCGTCCTACCTCGTCAACGAGATCCAGGAAGTCTACCGTCTGCAGGGCGTGTCGATCAACGACAAGCACATCGAGGTGATCGTTCGCCAGATGCTGCAGAAGGTCGAGATCACCACGCAGGGCGACTCGACCTACATCCCGGGCGACCACGTCGACGTGATCGAGCTGGAAGAGGTCAACGAGCGCCTGGTCGAGGACGGCAAGAAGCCGGCCGAAGGCCAGCCGGTGCTGCTCGGCATCACCAAGGCCTCGCTGCAGACGCCGTCCTTCATCTCGGCCGCCTCCTTCCAGGAGACGACCAGGGTGCTGACGGAGGCCGCGGTTGCCGGCAAGACCGACATGCTGCAGGGCTTGAAGGAAAACGTCATCGTCGGCCGGCTGATCCCGGCCGGTACCGGCGGCACGATGAGCCAGATCCGGCGCATCGCCACCTCGCGCGACGAACTCATCATCGACGAGCGCCGCAAGGCCTCGGGCGTGGAAGTCGCCGAGCCGATGCTCGCGGACATGACAACCGCCGCGCAGTAGGCGCGGTGGGCAAGATCTCAGGCAACAGAAGCCGTCGGGGCAACCCGGCGGCTTTTTCGTTTCAACGATCGTTCGAGGAAGAGAAATGAGCACGAAGACCTGGACAGCTGTCGACAATTACATCGTTTCCTCACTCTTCGAGCCGGATGCCGCTCTCGACGCGGTTCTGGCCGCCAACCGCGACCAAGGCCTGCCGGCGATCGACGTCTCGGCGGCGCAGGGAAAGCTGCTCTCGCTGCTGGTGCGCATTGGCAGCGCGAAGAAGGTGCTCGAGATCGGCACGCTGGGAGGCTATTCGACCATCTGGATGGCGCGGGGACTGCCCGCCGACGGCAAGGTCGTGACGCTCGAACTCGATCCGCATCATGCCGAGGTCGCGCGTTCGAATTTCGAGCGGGCAGGGGTTGTGGACCGCGTGGAAGTTCGCGTCGGTCCCGCGCTAGAGTCGCTCGCTGCACTGGGCGGCGAGGATGCCGGTCCGTTCGATCTGATCTTCATCGATGCGGACAAGCCGAACAACCCGCATTATCTGTCCTGGGCCTTGCGTCTGTCGCGCTCCGGAACTGTCATTGTCTGCGACAACGTCATCCGCGACGGCGCCGTGCTGGAAGAGGATGGTCGCGACGCCAATGTCGAAGGCGCACGCGCCGCGTTTTCCTTCATCGGCGGCGACAAACGGCTGGACGGCACGGCCATCCAGACCGTGGGCGCCAAAGGCTATGACGGCTTTGCAATCGCGATCGTCGACTGACGGCTGGCTCAGTCGAAAAACGCCTCGACCACGTTGCGCTTGCCGAGCATGAAGGCGTCGGCGACGTGCTGGAGCGGCGCCAGGTCGACGTCGGATGCGCCGGCGTGCACGATCTCGGCAAAGCGCCGGTAGAGCATCTGATATTCCGCTTCCGGCTCGTCGTGTACGACACCGCCATCGATGGCGAGCTTCGAGCCGCCACCCGAGAGCACCATCTTGCCAGCATCCGTGTCCGCGACAATGTCCCAGCTTTGCGGTCCCGTCTGCAGCCAGTCGAGATCCATCGTCACATCAGATCCGTTCGCGGCGCGGAAGGCGACCTGGGCTGCGATCGGCGCGTCGCGGTTCGCGGGAAAGTCGAGGACGGCCGAAGTTATGTACATGGCTGGCAGGATATAGGTTGCGATCGACAGCGCGTTGATGCCGGGATCGAAGACGCCGAAGCCGCCAGGCTGCCAGATCCAGTCCTGGTTCGGGTGCCAGCGGCGCACATCCTCCTTCCAGACGATCGCGGCCGATTTGATTTTGGTCGAAGCCAGGAATTTTCGCGCCGCTTCGACCGCCGGCGCGTAGCGCGAATGCCAGCTTGCGAACAGCGAGACGCCTTGTTTCGCCGCCAGCGCCTTCAGGTCCTCGACCTCACTGACCGTGGCGCCCGGCGGTTTTTCCAGGAAGACATGTTTCTTGGCTTCCAGCGCCTTGCGGGCGGTGGCGTAGCGGAACTGCGGCGGCATGCAGAGCGACACCGCGTCGAGTTCGGGAACCGCGCCAAGCATCGACTCAATGTCGGGAAAATTCGCGATGCCATCGACCTTCCCGTGCCGGCTGGCCGCGGCGATCAACTGGTAGTCCCGATCCTTTGCCAATGCCGGAAGATGTTGGTCGCGGACGATCTTGCCGACGCCGACAATGCCGATTCTTATGGGCGAGATGGTTGGGGACATGAGGCTCCGCCAGGTTCGGACGACTGCGCGTCTCTTAGCAGATCGGCCATGACGGGCAAGCGTCGGCCGTGCCGGCTACCTGAACGAATCGGCATCATGCCGCGAGGCAGGCGGGGGCGCTCGGCCCGCGCTCAGATCGGCACGTCGAAGGTCACGATCGACACTTCGCCTTCGAGCGCGCCTTGGAAGGCCGAAAGATGCGGCTCATCGTCGGGCTCGCCCTCCATGTCGCCGATCTGGTCGAGTTCGGCCTCGGCGTAGCCTTCCGCCGCGAGCGATTCGAGCGCCCGGCGCACCGCCGAATCGTCGTCGGGCGCCACCAGCATGACATGGACGCCTTCCGGCTTGCCGCCTTTCTTCTTCCACACCCGGCCGGTGATGATTGTGACCGGTCGTTCTTCATTGTCGTTCACGGGCCGATTCCTCCGCAACGAGGGGCTGTCACTGTTCATGCGGCCTTTTCGCATGAAGCAAGGCCCCGCAAAAGCCAAAAGCCGGTCACTTTCTTCCCCGCCCTTGCAAAACCGCGCAAGAAAATTGCATGCGGTTTTCACATGGCTGCCAAGCCCCGGCCTCAATGCAATATTTGCCGCTGCGGGGTTGACGGTTCGCGGGCTTACGAGTAGAAGCCGCCCAGTCAGAACCGATGTGAGGCTCTCGCATCCGAAGCGACACGCTTTGGAGTTTGCCTCAAACAGGGTTCGTTTTACGAGCGAAAAGACATTTCCGGCGTGCACGAAGCGGCTTCCGCTTCCTCTGCGATTTGTTCGGGCAAGACCGCGAGTCGCGGTTTGTGGCCCGAATTTGCGTATGGAAATGACGCTTTGAGCGAGCCTTGACCGGCACGAGACACGGAATTGAGAGACAAGAGGGTTTAATGCCTACCGTCAACCAGCTGATCCGCAAGCCGCGCATTGCGCCGGTGAAGCGCAACAAGGTCCCGGCCATGCAGCAGAACCCGCAGAAGCGGGGCGTCTGCACGCGCGTCTATACCACGACGCCGAAGAAGCCGAACTCGGCGCTGCGCAAGGTGGCCAAGATCCGCCTGACCAATGGTTTTGAAGTGATCGGTTACATCCCCGGCGAAGGTCACAACCTTCAGGAACACTCCGTGGTCATGATCCGCGGCGGTCGCGTCAAGGATCTTCCGGGCGTTCGCTACCACATCATCCGCGGCGTGCTCGACACGCAAGGCGTGAAGAACCGCAAGCAGCGCCGTTCGAAGTACGGCGCCAAGCGTCCGAAATAAGGGCGTCCGAAATAAGGTTTTCCGGCCTTGGCGTTGCTTGAACGCGCCGGGCTACGAGATTGAGAGACAAAAGCCATGTCGCGTCGTCACAGTGCAGAAAAGCGTGAGATCAACCCGGACCCCAAGTTCGGCGATCTGATTGTCACCAAGTTCATGAACGCCGTCATGTATGACGGCAAGAAGTCGGTCGCCGAGACCATCGTCTATGGCGCGCTGGACCAGGTCCAGTCGAAGACCAAGCAGGAGCCGGTCACCGTCTTCCATCAGGCGCTCGACAATGTCGCGCCGCATGTGGAAGTGCGTTCGCGTCGCGTCGGCGGCGCCACCTACCAGGTTCCGGTCGACGTTCGTCCCGAGCGCCGTCAGGCGCTGGCGATCCGCTGGCTGATCGCCGCGGCCCGCAACCGCAACGAGACCACCATGGTCGACCGTCTCTCCGGCGAGCTGATGGATGCGGCCAACAATCGCGGCACCGCCGTGAAGAAGCGTGAAGACACCCACAAGATGGCTGAAGCCAACCGCGCTTTCGCACACTACCGCTGGTAAAGCGCGAACAGGACTGAGAGGCAGCTACGATGGCCCGCGAATACAAAATCGAAGACTACCGCAATTTCGGTATCATGGCGCATATTGACGCCGGCAAGACGACGACCACCGAGCGCGTCCTCTATTACACGGGCAAGTCGCACAAGATCGGCGAAGTGCATGACGGCGCTGCCACCATGGACTGGATGGAGCAGGAGCAGGAACGCGGCATCACCATCACGTCCGCCGCGACCACGACCTTCTGGAAGGGCCGTGACGGCAAGATGCACCGCTTCAACATCATCGACACTCCCGGACACGTCGACTTCACCATCGAGGTCGAGCGTTCGCTGCGCGTGCTCGACGGCGCCATCGCGCTGCTCGACGCCAACGCTGGTGTCGAGCCGCAGACGGAAACCGTCTGGCGTCAGGCCGACAAGTACCGCGTGCCGCGCATGATCTTCTGCAACAAGATGGACAAGATCGGCGCCGACTTCTACCGCTCGGTCGAGATGATCGGCTCGCGCCTCGGTGCGCAGGCTGTCGTCATGCAGTTGCCGATCGGCGCCGAGACCGAGTTCAAGGGTGTCGTAGACCTCGTCGAGATGAATGCGCTTGTCTGGCGCGACGAGACGCTCGGCGCTGCCTGGGACGTCGTCGAGATCCCGGACGATCTCAAGGCTCGTGCCGAGGAATACCGCGAGAAGATGATCGAAGCCGCCGTCGAAATGGACGAGACGGCGCTCGAAAACTACCTCGAAGGCAAGATGCCGTCGAACGACGAGATCCGTGCGCTGATCCGCAAAGGCACGATCGCGGTCAAGTTCTACCCGATGTTCTGCGGTTCGGCCTTCAAGAACAAGGGCGTGCAGCCGTTGCTCGACGCCGTTGTCGAATACCTGCCGTCGCCGGCTGACGTTCCGGCCATCAAGGGCGTCGATGCCAAGACCGACGCCGAGATCGAGCGTCATGCGGACGACAATGAGCCGCTGTCGATGCTGGCCTTCAAGATCATGAACGACCCCTTCGTCGGCTCGCTGACCTTTGCCCGCATCTACTCGGGCAAGCTCTCCAAGGGCGTCTCTGTCGACAACACCGTGAAGGGCAAGAAGGAGCGCATCGGCCGCATGCTGCAGATGCATGCGAACTCGCGCGCCGACGTCGAAGAAGCTTTCGCCGGCGATATCGTCGCCCTGGCTGGCCTCAAGGACACCACCACCGGCGACACGCTGTGCGATCCGCTGCATCCGGTCATTCTCGAACGCATGGAATTCCCCGATCCGGTCATCCAGATCGCCATCGAGCCGAAGACCAAGAACGACCAGGAAAAGATGGGCCTCGCCCTTCACCGGCTGGCTGCCGAGGATCCGTCCTTCCGCGTCAAGACCGACGAGGAAAGCGGCCAGACCATCATCTCCGGCATGGGCGAACTGCACCTCGATATCATCGTCGACCGCATGCGTCGTGAGTTCAAGGTCGAAGCCAATGTCGGCGCGCCGCAGGTGGCCTATCGCGAGACGATCACCCGCAAGCACGAGCAGGACTACACGCACAAGAAGCAGACCGGCGGTACCGGCCAGTTCGCGCGCGTCAAGGTTGTGTTCGAGCCGAATTCCGAGAGCGAGGAATTCGTGTTCGAATCCAAGATCGTCGGCGGCGCGGTGCCGAAGGAATACATTCCGGGCGTCGAGAAGGGCATCCAGAGCGTCATGGGCGCGGGTCCGTTCGCGGGCTTCCCGATGATCGGCGTCAGGGCGACGCTCATCGACGGCGCCTACCACGACGTCGACTCCTCGGTGCTCGCCTTCGAAATCGCGTCCCGCGCCTGCTTCCGTGAAGCTGCTCCCAAGCTTGGCGTGCAGCTGCTGGAGCCGATCATGAAGGTCGAGGTGGTGACACCGGAGGACTACGTCGGCAGCGTCATTGGCGATCTGAACGGCCGTCGTGGCCAGATCCAGGGCCAGGAAGCGCGCGGCGTGGCCGTCGTCATCAACGCGATGGTGCCGCTCGCCAACATGTTCAAGTACGTCGACAACCTGCGCTCGATGAGCCAGGGCCGCGCGGCCTACACGATGCAGTTCGATCACTACGAGCCGGTCCCGACCGCGGTCGCTCAGGAAGTCCAGAAGAAGTACGCGTAACTCGAACAGAGCTGCCGCGGTAACGCAATTCAAAGCCCTCCGGGGCGAGCAGGAAATGGAGACATCACATGGCAAAAGGTAAATTCGAGCGCACTAAGCCTCATGTGAACATCGGCACGATTGGTCACGTTGACCATGGCAAGACGTCGCTGACGGCTGCGATCACCAAGTATTTTGGCGAATACAAGCGCTATGACCAGATCGACGCGGCGCCGGAAGAGAAGGCGCGCGGCATCACGATCTCGACGGCTCACGTTGAGTACGAGACCGAGAACCGCCACTACGCGCATGTCGACTGCCCCGGCCACGCCGACTATGTGAAGAACATGATCACCGGCGCCGCGCAGATGGACGGCGCGATCCTGGTCGTGTCGGCCGCCGACGGCCCGATGCCGCAGACCCGCGAACACATCCTGCTTGCCCGTCAGGTCGGCGTGCCGTCGATCGTTGTGTTCCTCAACAAGGTCGACCAGGTCGACGACGCCGAACTGCTCGAACTGGTCGAGCTCGAGGTTCGCGAGTTGCTGTCGAAGAACGAATTCCCCGGCGACGACATTCCGATCGTCAAGGGCTCGGCGCTGGCGGCGCTTGAAGATTCGGACAAGAAGATCGGCGAGGACGCGATCCGCGAGCTGATGGCTCAGGTCGACGCCTACATCCCGACGCCGGTGCGTCCGCTTGACAAGCCGTTCCTGATGCCGATCGAGGACGTGTTCTCGATCTCTGGCCGCGGCACGGTCGTGACCGGCCGCGTCGAGCGCGGCGTGGTCAAGGTCGGCGAGGAGCTTGAAATCATCGGCATCCGTCCGACGACCAAGACGACCTGCACGGGCGTTGAGATGTTCCGCAAGCTGCTCGATCAGGGCCAGGCTGGCGACAACATCGGCGCGCTGCTGCGCGGCGTCGACCGTGAAGGTGTCGAGCGCGGCCAGGTTCTGGCCAAGCCGGGCACGGTGAAGCCGCACAAGAAGTTCGTGGCCGAAGCCTACATCCTGACCAAGGACGAAGGTGGCCGTCACACGCCGTTCTTCACCAACTACCGTCCGCAGTTCTACTTCCGCACGACCGACGTGACCGGCATCGTGTCGCTGCCGGAAGGCACCGAGATGGTGATGCCTGGCGACAACATCACGGTCGATGTCGAGCTGATCGTGCCGATCGCCATGGAAGAGAAGCTGCGCTTCGCTATCCGTGAAGGCGGCCGCACCGTCGGTGCCGGCATCGTCGTCACCATCAAAGAGTAATTTGGACTTAAACCGATCTGTCGCGGGCGCGGAAGTTGCCCGCGCCGCGCCAGAACAAGGAAGTGACGCATGAACGGACAGAATATCCGCATCCGCCTGAAGGCGTTTGATCACCGCGTGCTTGACGCCTCGACGAAGGAAATCGTGTCGACGGCCAAGCGCACCGGGGCAAACGTCCGCGGCCCCATTCCGCTGCCGACGCGGATCGAAAAGTTCACGGTGAACCGGTCGCCTCACGTCGACAAGAAGAGCCGCGAGCAGTTCGAGATGCGCACGCACAAGCGTCTGCTCGACATCGTCGATCCGACCCCGCAGACCGTCGATGCTTTGATGAAGCTCGATCTGGCGGCCGGTGTCGACGTCGAGATCAAGCTCTAAGGGAATGAGAGCGCGGTAAGGGGCGGTGCCCCTGGCCCGGAACTCTAAAGGAATTGAACCGATGCGTTCAGGTGTGATTGCAAAGAAGGTGGGAATGACCCGCATCTACAACGATGCCGGGGAACATGTTCCCGTCACCGTTCTCCAGATGGAGAACTGCCAGGTCGTGGCACAGCGCACGCAGGAGAAGAATGGCTATACCGCCGTTCAGCTCGGCGTTGGCCTGGCCAAGGTGAAGAACACGTCGAAGGCGATGCGCGGCCATTTCGCGACCGCTTCCGTCGAGCCGAAGGCGAAGCTCGCCGAATTCCGCGTCTCCGCCGACAATTTGATCGACGTCGGCGCCGAGATCACCGTCGAGCACTTTGTCGCCGGCCAGAAGGTCGACGTCACCGGCACGACGATCGGCAAGGGTTTCCAGGGCGTCATCAAGCGCCACCACATGGGTGGTGGCCGCGCGACCCATGGTAACTCGGTTTCGCACCGTACGCACGGCTCGACCGGCCAGCGCCAGGACCCCGGCAAGGTGTTCAAGGGCAAGAACATGGCCGGCCACATGGGCGATACCCGCGTCACCACGCAGAACGTCGAGATCGTCTCGACCGATGCCGATCGCGGCCTGATCCTGATCCGCGGAGCGGTTCCGGGGTCGAAGGGCGCCTGGATCCTGGTTCGCGATGCCGCCAAGGTCGCGCTTCCGGCCAATGCGCCGAAGCCCGCCGCGATCCGCGTCGCCACGAAGAATGAGGCTCCGGCCACAGAGGGAGCGGAATAATGGATCTCAAGATCACAACGCTCGGCGGCAAGGACGCCGGCAAGGTGGAACTTTCCGACGGGATTTTCGGCCTTGACCCGCGCGAGGACATCCTGCAGCGCGTCGTGCGCTGGCAGCTTGCCAAGAAGCAGCAGGGCACGCACAAGGCCAAGGGCCGCGCGGAAATCGCGCGCACCGGTGCCAAGATGTACAAGCAGAAGGGTACGGGCCGCGCTCGTCACCATTCGGCACGCGCTCCGCAGTTCCGCGGCGGCGGCAAGGCTCACGGCCCGGTCGTTCGCAGCCATGAGCATGAACTGCCCAAGAAGGTTCGTGCGCTTGGCCTCAAGCATGCTCTTTCGGCCAAGGCCAAGAGCGCGTCGATCATCATCATCGACGAGCTGAAGCTGACCGAGGCCAAGACCAAGGCGCTGATCGCGAATTTCGCGACGCTGGGCCTGACCAACGCCCTGGTGATTGGCGGCGCCGAGCTTGACCAGAACTTCAAGCTGGCGGCGACCAACATCCCCAACATCGACGTGCTGCCCATCCAGGGCATCAACGTCTACGACATTCTGCGCCGCGGCACGCTGGTCCTTTCGAAGGCCGCCGTCGAGGCTCTCGAGGAGCGCTTTAAATGACCGACCTTCGTCATTACGACGTGATCGTCTCGCCGGCGATCACCGAAAAGTCGACCATGGCTTCCGAGCAGAACCAGGTCGTCTTCAACGTCGCCAAGAAGGCGTCGAAGCCGGAAATCAAGGCCGCCGTCGAAGCGCTGTTCGGCGTCAAGGTGATGGCCGTGAACACGCTTGTCCGCAAGGGCAAGATCAAGCGCTTCCGCGGCACGATCGGCCGCCAGAGCGACGTCAAGAAGGCGATCGTGACGCTGGCCGACGGCCAGTCGATCGACGTCGCGACGGGTCTCTGAGCTAGGCCGCGAGGACAGGACAATGGCACTTAAGAAATTCAACCCGGTAACGCCGAGCACCCGCCAGCTGGTCATCGTCGACCGCTCGGGCCTCTACAAGGGCAAGCCCGTAAAGGGCCTGACCGAAGGCCTGACCAAGTCGGGCGGCCGCAACAACTACGGCCGCATCACGGCCCGCTTCATCGGTGGCGGTCACAAGCGTTCGTACCGCATCATCGACTTCAAGCGCCGCAAGTTCGACGTCGTCGGCACGGTCGAGCGCATTGAATACGATCCGAACCGCACCGCCTTCATCGCGCTGATCAAGTACGACGACGGCGAGCTGTCCTACATCATCGCCCCGCAGCGTCTTGCCGCCGGCGACAAGATCGTGGCTGGCGAAGCCGTCGACGTGAAGCCGGGCAACGCGATGCCGCTGGCCTCGATGCCGGTCGGCACGATCGTCCACAACATCGAGCTGAAGCCGGGCAAGGGCGGCCAGGTCGCCCGTTCGGCCGGCGGTTACGCCCAGCTCGTCGGTCGCGACCAGGGCATGGCGATCCTGCGCCTCAATTCGGGCGAGCAGCGCGTCGTTCACGGTTCCTGCATGGCCACCGTCGGCGCCGTGTCGAACCCCGACCACGGCAACATCAATGACGGCAAGGCCGGCCGCACGGTTTGGCGTGGCAAGCGTCCGCACAATCGCGGCGTGACCATGAACCCGGTCGACCATCCGCATGGCGGTGGTGAAGGCCGCACCTCCGGTGGCCGTCATCCGGTCAGCCCGTGGGGCAAGCCGACCAAGGGCAAGAAGACGCGGTCCAACAAGGCGACCGACAAGTTCATCCTGCGCTCGCGCCATCAGCGCAAGAGCTAAGAAGAGGTAACGCCAAGTGACTCGTTCTATTTGGAAAGGCCCCTTCATCGACGGCTACCTTCTCAAGAAGGTGGACAAGGTTCGTGAAGGTGGTCGCAATGAGGTGATCAAGATGTGGAGCCGTCGCTCCACCATCCTGCCGCAGTTCGTCGGTCTCACCTTCGGTGTCTACAACGGCCAGAAGCACGTTCCCGTTTCGGTGAACGAGGACATGGTCGGTCATAAGTTCGGTGAATTCGCTCCGACGCGGACCTACTACGGTCACGGCGCGGATAAGAAGGCGAAGAGGAAATAATCATGGGCAAGGCCAAAGCTCCGCGCAGGCTTGCTGACAACGAAGCGCGCGCCGTTCTGCGCACGATCCGTATCAGCCCGCAGAAGCTGAACCTGGTTGCCGCGCTGATCCGCGGCAAGAAGGTCGCGACAGCGCTTTCCGACCTCGAATTCTCGGCCAAGCGGATTTCCGGCACGGTCAAGAAGACGCTGGAATCGGCGATCGCGAACGCGGAAAACAACCACGACCTCGATGTCGATGCGCTGGTGGTGGCGGAAGCCTATGTCGGCAAGTCGATCGTCATGAAGCGGTTCCACGCCCGTGGCCGCGGTCGCGCCAGCCGCATCGAGAAGCCGTTCTCGCACCTCACGATCGTCGTTCGTGAAGTCGAAGAAAAAGGGGAGGCCGCATAATGGGCCAGAAAGTCAATCCGATCGGTCTTCGCCTCGGCATCAACCGCACCTGGGATTCGCGCTGGTTCGCGAACACCGGCGAATACGGCAAGCTGCTGCATGAGGACATCAAGATCCGCAAGTATCTCGAGAAGGAGCTGAAGCAGGCCGCCATCTCGAAGGTCGTGATCGAGCGCCCGCACAAGAAGTGCCGCGTCACCATCCATGCCGCGCGCCCGGGTCTGATCATCGGCAAGAAGGGCGCCGACATCGAGAAGCTTCGCAAGAAGCTGATGGAGATGACGAAGTCCGAGACGCACCTCAACATCGTCGAAGTGCGCAAGCCGGAAATCGACGCGACGCTGGTCGCCCAGTCGATCGCCCAGCAGCTCGAGCGCCGCATCGCTTTCCGCCGCGCCATGAAGCGCGCCGTGCAGTCGGCGATGCGTCTCGGTGCCGAAGGCATCCGCATCAACTGCTCGGGCCGTCTCGGCGGCGCCGAAATCGCGCGCATGGAATGGTATCGCGAAGGCCGCGTGCCGCTGCACACGCTGCGCGCCGACGTCGACTACGGCACGGCTGAGGCGAATACGGCTTACGGCATCTGCGGCGTCAAGGTCTGGGTGTTCAAGGGCGAGATCCTCGAGCACGACCCGATGGCTTCGGAGCGTCGCGCCACCGAGGGTGATCATTCGCACGGCGGCGGTGGTGGCGAGCGCGAACGCGGTCGTCGTCGCGAGAACGCCTGAGACATTTAGGAATTTGGAGTTAGAACGATGCTGCAGCCAAAGCGCACAAAGTTCCGTAAGCAGTTCAAGGGCCGTATCCATGGGACCGCAAAGGGCGGCACCAACCTGGATTTCGGTGGTTTTGGGCTGAAGGCGCTTGAGCCGAACCGCGTCACAGCGCGTGAGATCGAGGCGGCCCGCCGCGCGATCACCCGCGAGATGAAGCGCGCCGGCCGCGTCTGGATCCGTATTTTCCCGGATCTGCCGGTCACGTCGAAGCCGACCGAAGTCCGCATGGGTAAGGGCAAGGGCGCGGTCGACTACTGGGCGGCGCGCGTCAAGCCGGGCCGCATCATGTTCGAGATCGACGGCGTCAGTGAAGAAACCGCCCGTGAGGCTCTGCGTCTCGGCGCGGCCAAGCTCTCGGTCAGGACGCGCTTCGTACAGCGCATCGCAGAATAAGGACGGGCTGAATCATGAAAGCCGAAGACATCCGGACCAAGACCCAGGACCAGCTGACCGACGACCTGGCCAGCCTGAAGAAGGAGCAGTTCAACCTGCGCTTCCAGAAGGCCACCGGTCAGCTCGAGAAGACCGCGCGCGTGAAGCAGGTCCGCAAGGACATCGCGCGCATCAAGACCATCGCTGCGGAAAAAGCCGCGGCCAAGAAGGGTTAAGACCATGCCAAAGCGCATTCTGCAGGGCACCGTCGTCAGCGACAAGAACGAGAAGACGGTCGTCGTCAAGGTCGAACGGCGCTTCACGCATCCCGTGATGAAGAAGACCGTGCGCATGACCAAGAAGTACAAGGCGCACGACGAGAACAACGCCCACAAGGTCGGCGATCAGGTGTTCATCCAGGAATCGAAGCCGATTTCCAAGGACAAGCGCTGGATCGTCGTGTCCTCGGACCAAGCCTGACCTCTGGGCGTAAACAACGAATTTTGGACAGACCGGGGAGGGGCTTCGAGCCCGTCCCGTTAGAAAAGAAGAAGGCGGCCAGTCATGATTCAGATGCAAACAAACCTCGACGTGGCGGACAATTCCGGCGCGCGTCGTGTCATGTGCATCAAGGTGCTGGGCGGCTCGAAGCGGAAATACGCTTCCGTGGGCGACATCATCGTGGTGTCGATCAAGGAAGCCATTCCGCGCGGCCGCGTTAAGAAGGGCGATGTGATGAAGGCGGTCGTGGTTCGCACGGCCAAGGACATCCGCCGCCCGGACGGCAGCGTGATCCGTTTCGACAAGAACGCGGCCGTTCTCGTCGACAACAAGAAAGAGCCGATCGGCACGCGTATCTTTGGACCGGTTCCGCGCGAACTCCGCGCCAAGAACCACATGAAGATCATCTCGCTCGCGCCAGAAGTGCTGTAAGGAGCCGGACCAATGCAGAAGATCAGAAAAGGCGACAAGGTCGTCGTGCTCGCCGGCAAGGACAAGGGCCGTACCGGCGAAGTCCTTTCGGTGCAGCCGAAGGATGACACCGCGCTGGTGCGCGGCGTCAACATGATCCGTCGTCACCAGAAGCAGACCCAGTCCCAAGAGGGCGGGATCATCACCAAGGAAGCGCCGATCAACCTGTCGAACATCGCGCTGGCCGACCCCAAGGATGGCAAGCCGACCCGCGTCGGCTTCATCTTCCAGAAGGACGGCAAGAAAGTGCGTGTCGCCAAGCGCTCGGGAGAAGTCATCAATGGCTAAGGCTGAAACCAAGCAGGCGGCTGCCACCAACGTGCCGCGTCTCAAGAAGGTCTACAACGAGACCATCCGCAAGGCGCTGCAGGAGCAGTTCGGCTACAACAACGACATGCAGGTTCCGCGCCTCGACAAGATCGTGCTGAACATGGGCGTCGGCGAAGCGACCGCCGATTCCAAGAAGCCTTCGGTTGCCGCCGAGGACCTGGCGATGATCGCCGGCCAGAAGGCCGTCGTCACCCGCGCCCGCAATTCGATCGCGGGCTTCAAGGTTCGCGAGAACATGCCGATCGGCGCCAAGGTCACGCTGCGCAAGGAACGCATGTACGAGTTCCTCGACCGCCTCGTGAACATCGCGCTGCCGCGCGTCCGCGACTTCCGCGGATTGAACCCGAAGAGCTTTGACGGCCGTGGCAACTACGCCATGGGTATCAAGGAACACATCGTGTTCCCGGAGATCAACTACGACAAGGTTGATCAGGTCTGGGGCATGGACGTCATCGTTTGTACGACGGCGAAGACGGACGATGAAGCCAGGGCGTTGCTCAAGGCTTTCAACTTCCCCTTCCGCCAGTAACGGCAGCGAGAAAAGGAAAATCTGAAATGGCAAAGACCAGCTCAGTCGAGAAGAACAACAGGCGCCGCAAGCTTGCCGACCAGTACGGCCCCAAGCGCGCAGCCCTGAAGGCGATCATCATGGATCAGTCCAAGCCGATGGAGGAGCGCTTCCGCGCTCAGCTCAAGCTTGCTGCCCTGCCGCGCAACTCGGCCAAGATCCGCATCCGCAACCGCTGCGAAGTGACCGGCCGCCCGCGTGCCTACTATCGCAAGCTCAAAGTATCGCGCATCGCGCTTCGGGATCTCGGTAATAACGGCCAGATTCCGGGCCTGGTCAAGTCGAGCTGGTAAGGAGGACATAACATGTCATTGAGCGATCCTCTCGGCGATATGCTGACCCGCATCCGCAACGCTTACGGCCGCAAGAAGTCGAGCGTTTCGACCCCGGCCTCGCGTCTGCGCACCCGCGTCCTCGACGTGCTGAAGGCTGAAGGCTATATCCGCGACTACAGCCAGACCGACTTCGACAACGGCAAGTCCGAAATCGAAATCGAGCTGAAGTATTTCGACGGTGCTCCGGTGGTGCGCGAAATCGCCCGCGTTTCGAAGCCCGGCCGCCGCGTTTAC
Organism: Mesorhizobium sp. ES1-4; assembly: GCF_020164745.1. Taxonomy (GTDB): domain Bacteria; phylum Pseudomonadota; class Alphaproteobacteria; order Rhizobiales; family Rhizobiaceae; genus Mesorhizobium. Next base: position 123,346 of record NZ_JAIUGV010000001.1, read on the forward strand.
GTTTCGGCCAAGTCGATCCCGCACGTCGCCAACGGCCTCGGCATCGCCATCCTTTCGACACCGAAGGGCGTGATGGCCGACCACGAAGCACGCGAGCAGAACGTCGGCGGCGAGATCCTCTGCCAGATCTTCTGATCTGACAGACCACCGCGAATTGGAATCCGGTCTTCGGATCGTTCCGAAGACAGAGACCTGAAACAAGAGAAGTGACGAGGACAACAAAATGTCTCGTATTGGAAAGAAACCCGTTTCGCTGCCGCAGGGCGTGACCGCGACCGTCAACGGCCAGACCGTGACGGCGAAAGGCCCCAAGGGCGAGCTGAAGTTCGTGGTGAACGACGAAGTGCTGGTCAAGATGGAAGGCAGCGAGATCGCTGTCCAGCCGCGCGACCAGACCAAGACCGCCCGCTCCAAGTGGGGCATGTCGCGCACGCAGATCGTCAACATCCTGCAGGGCGTCAAGGACGGCTTCGAGAAGAAGCTCGAGATCACCGGCGTTGGCTATCGCGCTGCCTTGCAGGGCAAGAACCTGCAGCTGGCCCTTGGCTTCAGCCACGATGTCGTCTACGAGACGCCGGCCGGCATCACGATCACCGTGCCGAAGCCGACCGAAATCACCGTGGCCGGCATCGACAAGCAGCAGGTCGGCCAGGTTGCCGCGGAGATCCGCGAATACCGCGGTCCCGAGCCTTACAAGGGCAAGGGTGTCCGTTACGCTGGCGAGAAGATCGTCCGCAAGGAAGGCAAGAAGAAGTAATCGGCTGGGCCTTGAAAAGTCGCGGACTTTTCGGACAGGACCAAGCCACGGAAGTGTAACGCCGCGGGGAGCGGTCGCGGGAGGCGCTTCGCCTACCGCACATGGCGGCCCCCGATTTTGAAGGCAAGGAAGACATCATGGGTACTAAGGAAGCCATCCAGCGCCGCGCGCAACGCGTCCGCCGCCAGATCAAGAAGGTCGCCGGCGAACGTCCGCGTCTTTCGGTGCACCGCACGTCGAAGAACATCTATGTCCAGGTGATCGACGACGCCAAGGGCCACACCATCGCTGCCGCCTCGACGCTTGAGAAGGACCTCAAGGGTTCGCTCAAGACCGGCGCCGACACCGCGGCCGCTGCCGCGATCGGCAAGCTGATCGCCGAGCGCGCTACCAAGGCCGGCGTCAAGGAAGTTGTGTTCGACCGTGGCCCGTACATCTATCACGGCCGCGTCAAGGCACTGGCCGAGGCTGCCCGCGAAGGCGGCCTCAGCTTCTGATTTTTCGCCGTCGGCGACCCAAAGTGGCGCCGGCAATCAGCAACCCGTGCTTCCGGAAAAGAACAAGGAACAGGATATGGCACAGGAACGTAGGGAAGGCGGCCGCGGCCGCGAGCGTGAAGAGCGCGACGACGGCATGGTGGACAAGCTCGTCCACATCAATCGCGTCGCCAAGGTCGTCAAGGGTGGCCGCCGCTTCGGCTTTGCCGCACTCGTCGTCGTCGGCGACCAGAAGGGCCGCGTCGGCTTCGGCCACGGCAAGGCGCGCGAAGTGCCGGAAGCCATCCGCAAGGCAACCGAATCGGCCAAGCGCGACATGATCTTCGTGCCGCTGCGCTCGGGCCGCACGCTGCACCACGACGTCGAAGGACGCTGGGGCGCGGGCCGCGTGCTGCTGCGCGCCGCCAAGCAGGGTACCGGCATCATCGCCGGCGGCCCGATGCGCGCCGTCTTCGAGACGCTCGGCATGCATGACGTGGTCGCCAAGTCGATGGGTTCGTCGAATCCATACAACATGGTTCGCGCCACCTTCGACGCGCTGAAGAGCCAGATGCATCCCAAGGATGTGGCAGCCGCGCGCGGCATCAAGTATTCGACCCTTCAGGCCCGCCGCGGCACCGCCGTCGCGGCTGAAGAATAGTCGATCTGACCAGGGATTGTGACCATGGCCAAGAAAGCAACCAAGACCATCACCGTTGAGCAGATCGGCTCGCCGATCCGCCGCCCGAAGGAACAGCGCGCGACGCTGGTCGGCCTCGGCCTCAACAAGATGCACAAGCAGCGCACGCTGGAAGATACGCCCTCAGTGCGCGGCATGATCGCCGCCGTCCAGCATCTCGTCCGCGTCGTGGACGAGGGCTGAGCCAAAGCGCAGGAGAAGCAAGATGAAACTCAACGATCTGCGTGACAAGGACGGCGCGACGCACTCCAAGAAGCGTCTCGGCCGCGGTATCGGCTCCGGTTCGGGCAAGACTGCCGGTCGCGGCGTCAAGGGCCAGAAGGCGCGTTCCGGCGTTGCCGTCAACGGCTTCGAGGGTGGCCAGATGCCGCTCTACCGGCGCCTGCCGAAGCGTGGCTTCAACAACATCTTCGCCAAGAGCTTCGTTGTCGTCTCGCTGGCCCGCATCCAGGAGGCCGTCGATGCCAAGAAGCTTGACGTCAAGGCGACCGTGACCGCCGAGGCGCTTGTCGCCGCCGGCGTCATCCGTCGCGTCAAGGATGGCGTGCGCGTGCTGTCGGACGGCGAACTCAAGGCCAAGCTTGCCTTCGACGTCGCCGGCGCCTCCAAGGCCGCGATCGAGAAGATCGAAAAGGCCGGCGGTTCGGTCAAGCTGCCGGAAAAGGCAGCTGCCGAGTAACGGCAATTTGAAGCGCGGCCGGCAAGAGTGGCATCCGTTTTTGCTTTCGATCGCGCTTTGATCTGCTCAATTTAGCGGCCGCGTTGACGCGGCCGCTTGCATGTTTACAGCCCGGAGCTTATCTCGTGAGCTTCGGTGAAACGCACCGCCTGACCTCACGGGCCATCAAGCGTTACCAAGCGGAGAATCAGGCATGGCTTCGGCTGCTGAACAACTAGCCTCGAATCTGAATTTCTCGGCCTTCGCCAAGGCGGAGGACCTGAAGAAGCGCATCTGGTTCACCATCGGCGCGTTGCTCGTCTACCGTCTCGGCACCTACATCCCGCTTCCCGGCATCAATCCCGATGCCTTTGCCCATGCCTTCTCTTCGCAAAGCAAGGGCGTGCTCGGCATGTTCAACATGTTCGCCGGCGGCGCCGTGCAGCGCATGGCGATTTTTGCGCTTGGCATCATGCCTTACATTTCCGCCTCGATCATCATGCAGCTGATGACCTCGGTCATTCCCTCGCTGGAAGCGCTGAAGAAGGAAGGCGAGCAGGGCCGCAAGGTCATCAACCAGTACACGCGCTACGGCACCGTCCTTCTGGCGCTGGTGCAGGCCTACGGCATTTCGGTGGGCCTCGAGAACGGCAACGGCATCGTCAATGACCCAGGCATGTTCTTCCGTCTCTCGACCGTTGTAACGCTGGTCGGCGGAACCATGTTCCTGATGTGGCTTGGCGAGCAGATCACCGCGCGCGGCATCGGTAACGGCATTTCGCTGATCATCTTCTCCGGCATCGTCGCGGGCCTGCCGCGTGCCATATCCGGCACACTGGAACTCGGCCGTACCGGCGCGCTGTCTACCGGCCTGATCCTGGCGATCATCGTGCTGGCCATTGTCGTCATCGCGCTCATCGTGTTCTTCGAGCGCGCCCAGCGCCGTTTGCTGATCCAGTATCCAAAGCGCCAGGTCGGCAACCGCATGTTCCAGGGCGATACCTCGCACCTGCCGCTCAAGCTCAACACGTCGGGCGTCATCCCGCCGATTTTCGCGTCGTCGCTGCTCCTGCTGCCGGCCACTGTCGCGGGCTTCTCGCAGACGACCAATATGCCGGCCTGGGCGAGCACCATCCTGGCCTCGCTCGGCCACGGCCAGCCGCTCTACATGGCATTCTACGCGGCGATGATCGTGTTCTTCGCCTTCTTCTACACTGCGATTGTCTTCAACCCGACGGACACCGCCGACCAGCTCAAGAAGCATTCGGGCTTCATCCCGGGCTACCGCCCTGGCGAGCGCACCGCCGATTACATCGATTACGTCCTCACCCGCATCACCGTCGTCGGCGCCATCTATCTGGTGCTGGTGTGCCTGCTGCCGGAGTTCCTGATCTCGGCGACTGGCGTACCATTCTACCTTGGTGGCACATCGCTTCTGATCGTGGTCAGTGTCACGCTCGATACGGTTGCGCAGATTCAGGGTCACCTGATCGCGCATCAGTATGAAGGCCTGATCAAGAAGTCGAAGCTGCGCGGGGGGAAGAAAGCCAGATGAGGTTGATTTTGCTTGGGCCGCCAGGGGCGGGTAAGGGGACACAAGCACAAAGACTGGTAGAAAGACACGGCATACCCCAGCTCTCGACGGGTGACATGCTGCGTGCCGCCGTTCAGGCGGGTACCGAGGTCGGCAAGCGCGCCAAGGCGGTGATGGATGCCGGCGAACTGGTATCCGACGCCATCGTCAACGCCATCGTCGCTGAACGTATCGACCAGCCCGACTGCGCCAGGGGTTTTATCCTCGACGGCTACCCGCGTACGCTTGTGCAAGCCGATGCGGTTGAATCGATGCTCTCGGAGCGAGGCATTGGTCTCGACACTGTTGTCGAACTCGTCGTTGACGACAGGGCCCTGGTCGGTCGGATCGTCAAGCGCGCCGATGATGCCAAGGCGTCCGGCCAGCCGGTGCGCAAGGACGACAATCCGGCTGTGTTCGAAGAGCGCCTGCGGGAGTACTACAAGAAGACCGCTCCGCTGACCGGCTATTATTACGCCAAGGGCAAGCTCAAGACCGTGGACGGCATGGCCAGTATCGATGCGGTTACCGCCGAGATCGAAGCCGTGCTCGCGGCGGCGGCAAAGGCGCGGTAAGGGAATTTAGAGATTAAGCTTGACGGAGACGGCTCGCTGCGGTATGGCGGCCCGTCTTCCTATCAGGTGCGCACTTTGCTTGTCCGCAAGGGCAAGGCAGTCGCTTTGAACTGGAAACTCCCGCATGGGCCGGCCTCCACCGGACGCGGGGCAATTTGGATAGCGTCGGACCTGCCTTGTTTTTGAGGGTTGGCCGGCCCATATGGAGTAGAGAAGAAAATGGCTCGTATAGCCGGCGTCAACATTCCGACCAACAAGCGCGTCGTCATCGCGCTTCAATACATCCACGGCATTGGCAAGAAGTTCGCCCAGGAGATCGTCGACAAGGTCGGCATCCCGGCCGAGCGCCGCGTCAACCAGCTGACCGACGCGGAAGTGCTGCAGATCCGCGAGACGATCGACCGCGACTACCAGGTCGAGGGCGACCTGCGCCGCGAAGTGTCGATGAACATCAAGCGTCTGATGGATCTCGGCTGCTACCGCGGCCTGCGTCACCGCCGCTCGCTGCCGGTTCGCGGCCAGCGCACGCACACCAATGCACGTACCCGCAAGGGCCCGGCCAAGTCGATCGCCGGCAAGAAGAAGTAAGTGAGCGATTAGCCAGTAGCCATTGGCGGGTAGGGATACCCATTCGTCATTGGCCTGCTCACTACTCGCTTATCAAGGTGGAGCCGCTGGCATTACGGCGGTGTAGAGATCAACTGAAAGGACTACCATGGCCAAGGAAGCCGCTCGTGTTCGCCGCCGCGAACGCAAGAATATCTCGTCGGGCGTTGCCCACGTCAATTCGACCTTCAACAACACGATGATCACCATCACCGACGCGCAGGGCAATTCTATCGCGTGGTCGTCGGCCGGTGCCCAGGGCTTCAAGGGTTCGCGCAAGTCGACCCCGTTCGCCGCCCAGATGGCTGCCGAGGACGTTGCCAAGAAGGCCCAGGAACACGGCATGCGCATGCTCGAAGTCGAGGTCTGCGGACCGGGCTCCGGCCGTGAATCGGCGCTGCGCGCCCTGCAGGCGGCCGGCTTCACCATCACCTCGATCCGTGATGTGACGCCGATCCCGCACAATGGCTGCCGCCCGCGCAAGAAGCGCCGCGTCTAATACTATCGAACGCCGCGCGAACGCTTACAAAAGCGTTCCTCCACGGTATTCCAGGTCGCCCGCCACGATTGGATGGTGGCGGGTCAACGGAAGGAAAGCATCATGATCCAGAAAAATTGGCAAGAGCTGATCAAGCCGAACAAGATCGAGTTCTCGTCGAAGAAGAAGACGCTGACCACACTGGTCGCCGAGCCGCTCGAGCGTGGCTTTGGCCTGACGCTCGGCAACGCACTGCGTCGCGTGCTTCTGTCTTCGCTGCGCGGTGCGGCCGTCACCGCCGTGCAGATCGACGGCGTTCTGCATGAATTCTCGTCTATCGCCGGCGTACGCGAGGACGTGACTGATATCGTCCTCAACATCAAGGAAATCGCCATCCGCATGGAAGGCGACGGCCCCAAGCGCATGGTCGTGCGCAAGCAGGGACCGGGCGCGGTTCTTGCCGGCGACATCCAGACGGTTGGCGACGTCGAGATCCTCAATCCCGACCACGTCATCTGCACGCTGGACGAAGGCGCTGAAATCCGCATGGAATTCACCGTCGACACCGGCAAGGGCTACGTGCCGGCCGAGCGCAACCGCGCCGAAGACGCGCCGATTGGCCTGATCCCGGTCGACAGCCTCTATTCGCCGGTCAAGAAGGTCTCCTACAAGGTCGAGAACACCCGCGAGGGCCAGGTTCTTGACTATGACAAGCTGACCATGACCATCGAGACCGATGGCTCGATCTCGGGCGAGGACGCGGTGGCTTTCGCCGCCCGCATCCTGCAGGACCAGCTTGGCTTGTTCGTCAACTTCGACGAACCGCAGAAGGAAGTCGCCGCCGAAGCCGTCACCGAGCTCGCCTTCAACCCGGCGCTGCTCAAGAAGGTCGACGAACTCGAGCTTTCGGTGCGTTCGGCCAACTGCCTGAAGAACGACAACATCGTCTACATCGGCGATCTCATCCAGAAGACCGAAGCCGAGATGCTGCGCACCCCGAACTTCGGCCGCAAGTCGCTGAACGAGATCAAGGAAGTGCTGGCGGCGATGGGCTTGCATCTCGGCATGGAAGTGCCGGACTGGCCGCCGGAAAACATCGAAGACCTCGCAAAGCGTTACGAAGACCAATATTGAGCATGAATTCCAAGGATCGGCGGCATGAGCCGCTCGATCCGACGGTCATGCGGAAAACCATCAGAGGCCGTGGCCTCTTGAACAACTGAAGAAGGAAAAGAGCCATGCGCCACGGTTTCAAAGGCCGCCGCTTCGCCCGCAGCATAAGCCACCGCAAGTCGATGTTCGCCAACCTGGCGGTGTCGCTGCTCGAGCACGAGCAGATCGTCACCACTCTGCCGAAGGCGAAGGACCTGCGTCCGATCGTCGAGAAGCTGGTGACGCTCGGCAAGCGCGGCGACCTGCACGCCCGCCGCCAGGTGATCGCGCAGATCGGCAATGAAGGCGTCGTCAAGCGTCTGTTCGACATCATCGCGCCTCGCTATGCCACCCGCAACGGCGGCTACCTGCGCATCATGAAGGCGGGCTTCCGTCACGGCGACAATGCCGCGATGGCGGTCATCGAGTTCGTCGATCGCGACACCGACGCCAAGGGTGCCGGCGACCGCGCCCGCCTCGAGGCGGAAGGCACGGATGAAGCCGCGGCCGCATAAGGTTTCGCTTTCCAAGGTGAATTAGAGGGGCCTGCGGGCCCCTTTTTGCTGTCGAAGCAATAGTCGCTAGACTAGCGAGTTGAGGTATTCTTGTCCGCCAATCGGGTTCCAGTCAATCGCGCCTGTTATCTGGTCTACCGCAGGGTGCGGATACGAATAGATGCTGTCTATCTTCGTTCGATGATCGATATCGCTTATCAATTGGCATACGGACACGCTGTTCAAATATTTTTCGGTATCCCGATCTTCGATGAAATCCGTATCAATCCGGAAATGAATCTGGAGAGGCCCCGCGCAGATGTTCAGGTCGATATCGCCGGTCGATGCCGTGTAGAAGAGCATGGCCTCGACTGGCGGCCAAAGGTTCGCGGCCAGAATTTGCGATGGCTTTGTCTTTCCGCTGAACCCATCCAGCGAAAGCGAAACGCGATCTGTGACGGCCTCCAATTTGCCTTTTAAGTAACTGGCGTGCTCGATTTGAAACCAGTTCATCTGGTGAGGCGGCTCCCTATCGAAGGAAAATTCGAGCTTTCCGAATGTCCAGTAATCAGGATCGGCATGCTCGGGCGTGCCGAGCAATTCGGCAATCTCAGCCCTTGTTATGCCGGGGGAGATTGAGCCCAATCTCCCGGTCTTCAAAAGGTCGCGGAATGACAGCAGTTGTTTTTTCATGAGGGTCGATGAGGTTTTCAATTTCAAGTTCAGATATATAGCGGCTTTGTCGCTTAAAATAATCGGATTTCAGCGGCTTAGCCTTTCATTTTGCACAATCGTCGGGACAATGCGCCCGAACTCGCTTGGAGGAATCGGAATGCGCGCCAAAACACTGTCCCTTGTTCTGCTCTGCGCCTTCATGGTGTTCGCAGCCGCACCGGCAGTCCGGCAGGCGCTGGCCGAGGACGCTGCCAAGCCCGCCGATCCGGGTCTCTCCGACGTGCTGACCGATCTGCTGCATGGCGTCGAAGGTCAGAACTCCACCTCCGGCCCGGACAAGCGTGTGCCGTTCGGGCGTGACGAAGTGCAGCTTTCGTTCGCGCCGCTGGTCAAGCAGACGGCGCCGGCCGTGGTCAACGTTTATGCCTCGCAGACGGCCAAGGTCACGTCACCTTTTGAAGGCGATCCTTTCTTCGAGGAATTTTTCGGCCGTGCGCAGCCGCGTGCGCAGTCGTCGCTGGGATCGGGTGTGCTCGTCGATCCAAGCGGCGTCGTCGTCACCAACTTCCACGTCATCAAGGATGCCGACGAGGTCAAGGTGGCGACCGCCGACGGGCGCGAATTCACCAGCAAGGTCATGCTCAAGGACGAGACGCTCGATCTTGCCGTGCTCAAGATCGAGTCCGACAAGCCGTTCCCGGTCATCGCCATCGGCGATTCCGACGCGCTCGAGGTCGGCGATCTGGTGTTAGCCATCGGCAATCCCTTCGGTGTCGGCCAGACCACCACCAGCGGCATTGTTTCGGCACTTGCCCGCAGCCACATCGGCGTTTCGGATTCGGGCTATTTCATCCAGACCGACGCTGCCATCAATCCCGGCAATTCCGGCGGCGCGCTGATCAACATGGGCGGCCAGCTGGTTGGCATCAATACGGCCATCTACAGCCGCAGCGGCGGCTCGATCGGCATCGGCTTTGCCATCCCCGCCAACATGGTGCGGGCTTTCGCCGATGCCGCCAAGGCCGGCCTCGATTTCTTCGAACGGCCCTATATCGGTGCCGAGTTCGAAGCGGTGACGCCGCAGATCGCCGAATCGCTCGGGATGGAAAAGCCGACGGGGGCGCTGGTCTCCTCGGTCGACGCGACGGGCCCTGCTGGCAAGGCGGGGCTGAAGCCGGGCGATGTCGTGCTGCAGGTCAATGGCAAGCCGGTCGAGAGCATCGAGGCGCTGGACTATCGCATGGCGACGCTGTCGATCGGCACCAAGGCGAATTTCGCGGTCCTGACCAAGGGCCAGCAAGCAACCATGGATATCGCGTTGGAGCGTGCGCCGGAAGGTGCGAAAGCCTCGGAAGTGACGCTGCATGGCCGCAGCCCGTTCTCCGGCGCCAAGGTTGCGGAACTGTCGCCGCGGCTCGCCCAGAAGCTTGGCCTGCGCACCGGCCTGAAGGGCGTGACGGTGATCGACATCAACCGTGATTCGCCGGCCGCCGATTTCGGCTTTCAGCCTGGCGATATCGTGCGCGAGGTCAACGGCACCACCATCGACACCGCCGCAACGTTGGCGCAAGTAGCCCAGCAGGATACGCGCTGGTGGCGCTTTACCGTCGAGCGCGGCGGGCAGATACTGCGCCAGGTGTTGCGTTACTGAGTTCGATCCGGACGGGCCGGACTCCAACCTGAAGATGTGAATGGCCGATCTGTTCAGTGTCGATGAGCCGGAAAAGGTGCCGCCCGGGCGGCCGCTGGCCGACAGGTTGCGTCCGAAGAACCTTGGCGAGGTCGTCGGCCAGGAACATCTGACGGGTCCCGATGGCGCGCTGACCCGGCTGATCGGTTCCGGCTCGCTGGGATCGATGATCTTCTGGGGGCCGCCCGGCACCGGCAAGACGACGGTGGCGAGGCTGCTTGCCGGCGAAACCAGCCTTGCTTTCGAGCAGATATCTGCGGTTTTTTCCGGGGTCGCCGACCTCAAGAAAGTCTTCGAGGCGGCCAAGCTGCGCCGCGCCAACGGCCGTCAGACGCTGCTCTTCGTCGATGAGATCCACCGCTTCAACCGTGCCCAGCAGGATTCCTTTCTCCCTGTCATGGAGGATGGAACGGTTGTCCTGGTTGGCGCCACGACCGAAAACCCATCCTTCGAACTCAACGCGGCCTTGTTGTCGCGCGCGCGGGTCATGGTCTTTCATTCGCTCGGCGAAGACAGCATCGCCAAGCTCATGATGCGGGCGGAGGAGACGGAGGGCAGGGCGCTGCCGCTCGACGAACAGGCGCGGGCGATGCTGATCCGCATGAGCGATGGCGACGGACGCGCATCGCTGACGCTCGCCGAGGAGGTCTGGCGTGCCGCCAAGCCTGGCGAGATATTCGATCCCGAAGGGCTGCAGCGCATTGTCCAGCGCCGTGCGCCGATCTACGACAAGGGCCAGGACGGCCATTACAATCTGATCTCGGCGTTGCACAAATCGGTGCGCGGCTCGGATCCGGATGCCGCGCTCTACTATCTCGCGCGCATGTTCGATGCCGGCGAGGATCCGCTTTATCTCGGCCGCCGGCTGGTGCGCATGGCGATGGAAGACATCGGGCTGGCCGATCCGCGGGCACTGGTCGTCGCCAACGCCGCCAAGGATGCCTATGACTATCTCGGCTCTCCGGAGGGCGAACTCGCTTTTGCCGAGGCCACCGTCTATCTCGCCACCGCGCCCAAATCCAACGCCGTCTATAGCGCCTTCAAGGCAGCCACACGGGCCGCGAAGGAACATGGCTCGCTGCTGCCGCCGAAGCACATCCTCAACGCGCCGACCAAGCTGATGAAAGAAGAGGATTACGGCGCTGGCTACCGTTACGACCACGATGAGCCGGACGCCTTTTCAGGCCAGGACTATTTTCCCGAAAAGATGGGTCGCCAGACCTTCTACGACCCGCCCGAGCGTGGTTTCGAGCGCGATATCAGGAAGCGGCTCGACTATTGGGCGAAGCTGCGCAAGGAACGGGAATAGCCGGTTTGCAGAGCCCGGCGGTCGTGAGGCTTGAGGACGAGGCTTCGCCCTGGGGCATTTCAACTTCGCTCGTCCTCCATGCACTGTTCGCCGCGACACTGGCATTGATGCCGTTGCCGAAGCGGCCGAACCGACTGGAGGAAGAGCGGGTGTCGCTGGAAATCCTGACGCCTGAACAGTTCGAGGCATCGACGAGGCCGCCGTCGCCACCTGCGGTGCCGAACCCGCGGGCGGCAGAGCCGCCACCTGCTTCGAACCCGCCCAAAACTCAACCGCCCGCCACACCCGCCATGATTCGCCCGACGCGGATGTTGTCGGCCCAGACCCTGGCCGATCCGCGCAGCAAGCAGGCCCGAGCCGACCTCAAGACCTTTGCGTCCGACGAGCGCATGATACAGCTTTGCAATCTGGAGGCCATGGATCAGATCCGCCAATGGCGCACCGATTTCCAGCCGGAGAGGGTGGTTCCCTACGCAACCGCCGAGGAAAAGATCACCGGCACGACGATCGCCGCCGATGGCGCGGCTTTTCGCAGCCGCAAAAACTGGTACAGTTTGAAGTTCAAATGTCAGCTCGCACCAGACGGCGAAAGCGTCATCGGCTTCGAATTCCTGGTCGGCGATCCAGTGGCCAGGAACAGATGGGACGAACTCGGCTTGCCGGCGGTGCATTGACAGCCCGGCAGCCTTCACCAGGCAGCCAGACCGGCCAGATGCCATGGCCGTTGTACGGTGACCCAAAAAACCTTATCAAGGCGCACGGTCGGGCGGTGGCCGTTGCCATGATTCAGGCACCTCATTCGCAACAGGATCGCGCTTCGCGCGTGGAAAAATGACAAAAAACCTTCGCAAATCCCTTCGCAAATTCGCCATTGCCATCCCGTTACTCGCCCTTGGCTTCTACTTCATTCCGATCCTGACGACGATCTTCATCGTCTGTGGCCTGATCGACGTGCTGCGCAACGACAGGAAGGATCTAGCGCTGTTCAGCGGCTACTTCCTTGGCAACGGGCTCTTCACCTGGTTGCTCTCACCCTTCAACTTGCTGGTCGATCTTCTGTGCTACAGAAATCCGGGCGTGTGGAAGCTGGAGCAGTTTCCCGCCGACTATCAGCGTGAAGTCAACGAGGTCCTTGATATCTTCAAGGCGCGCAAGGACGAGATCATCGCCGATATCGACGCCAATTTCGGCGCCGGGCGGCGCGGCATGTATGTCTACCAATGGTACGGCAAGCACAAGATCGACAACGTCGCCGAGTTCAACAAGGATTTCAAATACATCAAGACCATTGCCGTTTCCGTCTTCAGCAAGCGTGAATCGACTTCCTGGCATTTTGGTCCGCTGCGGCTTAGCCTGCGCATCCTCTACAATTTGGTCCCGGTGAAGTCGGAGATCTTCGTCGAGTGCGGCAGCGTCAAGAATTACTGGTACGACAATCCGCTGTTCATTTTTGACGACACGTTGTTGCACCGTTCGGTCAACGAGTATGACGGCCGCCGCTACTGCGTGTTCATGGATATTATCAGGCCGTCCCCGCTGCCCCGCCTGATCGCGGGCATGCTTGCGATTGTCTCGGTGAGCGTGGAGCGCATCAATTCGATGTTTTACAAGAACTGGAAGATGATTGGCTCCACAAAGCCAAAGAAGGTTGAAACCACCTGAGCCGGCGTCGTCAGGGCGTCTCGATCCTGCCCTCGGCGGTTCTGTCTCTTCCTTCCTCGGCGGATGCAAGTGTCAAAGAACAACGCCCTCGGATTCTGGACGGAAACTTACATATATTCCGTGATGCTGGGCATTGCCATCAGCGCTGCCTACATAGTTCTCGAAGAACCCGTTTACTATTGGGACTACGCTGCCTATTTCAATGCGTTCAATCAGCAGGGAGCGCTCCTGGTCGAGAGCCCCTTCAACTGGCTGAGCCAGTTGGGCACCTCCATCGCCACCCAAGACTACGGTGTGGCGATCCTGGTGCCGTTGATGCCCTTCCACATCGCCTTCGGCGGGTCGAGGCTTTCCTTCGTCGCTGGGATAGTCTCGGTCTACCTGGTTCCAGCGGCTCTTTTCATAGGTAGGATAAGTTACCTCGAGGCGGTCTCCGAGGCACCGTCTCGAAGCTGGCCAGCCGTCTGCATCGCGGCCTTGCTCTACACGCCGTTCTGGGCGCCGACGCTTCGTGGATTACCTGATATTGCTGGTTGTCTCGCTCTCACCGCGGCAACCTATTTCCTGTGGAAGTCAAAATTCCTGACCCGCGAACCGGTGGTGAGCGGAATATCCGTCGGCGCGAGCCTGTGGTTGGCGTTCATGCTGCGTCGTTGGCATGCCTATGCCGCTATCGGGGTTGCCCTTTCCGCGGCGTTCCTGGATTTGCTGCGGATCGCAAGGGACCGGGACGTTCCGGCACTCCGCGCGGCGGTAGCGGGCGGCCTGTGTGCGATCTTCGTTGTCGCCGCAACCACATTGAACTTCCAACTGCCTCTGCTTGCCAGGATTCTGGGAACGAGCTACGGCGACCTTTACAGCGGATACAAGACGACCTTTGTCACTCAACTCGGTGAAATGGGGAACCGGCTCAGCTATGTGAATTGGCTGCTGATCATTGCTGGGCTTTACATTTCCATCGTCCGCCGCAACAGGTTCTCGCTGTTTTGCGCTATCGCCTCGGTGCTCACATTCCTGATTTTCACCCGGACGCAGGATCCAGACCGCCATCATTCACTACCGATGTTTCTCTGGCTTTTTCCTGCATACGCCCAGGCCATCGTCGCGATCGTCTCCGCGCCGGCGTTGAAGTCGCGAGGGTGGACCGCCGGCGTGGCGGTTGCCGCTGGATTCGCTTTCCTGGGCACATTTTTCCCTGCAGGCCGTCAACTCCTGTCTCCGGTCGATTTCGTTTTTGCGCGGCAGGCCACGCTCCCGCTGCATCTCGACAATCTCCCCGAATACAGGCGCTTGATCGATGATCTGACCACCAGGCTGGGACCGGAGGATCGCTTTTCGGTTTTTGCCTCGGGGGCTGTCTTGAGCGATGCCCTGTTGTTCGAGATGGACCGGGACCTCGTTCCTCATATCGGCTGGATTTGTCAGGTGGACAGTCGCGATCGGTTTCGGCCGGACGCATTGAAATCCAGATTTGTCATTGCGACCGACCCGCCGGTTACTCATCTGCGACCGGGCGCGCAGATTTGCGTCACGCTTCCGAACCAATATATCATTGATGGGCAAGGTATCGGTGCCGCGTACAAGCGCATTGCGCGTTACCAATTGTCGGGCGGCGTTACCGGCTACCTCTATGAGCAGATGCGCCCCGTCACGCAGCAGGAAATCGGTGCGCTGTACGGCGAATTCAGGAAGGAATATCCGGACTGGACAACGCCTGTCTGGTGAACCGCGACGGGCGGATCTGGCGCTGGCCGATCGCAAGGATGCCTGTTGCACCATCGTCGTATAGCGCCATCGAGCCGTGATCCCTTACAACGGTAGGGCGGATATGTCTGAGCCGATATAACGCGGCTCATATTGAGCTATGTGAGTTGGAAGCGACATTCGCCTTGGGAGGAAGAGGTGAGCGGACGGCAGCCGACCGGTCATCATGCGGATTTCATTCAGGCCTCCATCGCCAGCAGCGATGCGGCGCGTTCGGCCTTGGTCGCGTCCTGGCGGCGCTCGCTCACCTTGCATGGCCTCGATCCGGCCGAGCGCAAGGCTCCGCGCCGCCTTACCGAGAGCGAACTGCGCGAGGCGAGGCAACGCATGGAGCCGCTGCTACGCGCCGCCGATGCTAGCCTCGACCGTCTTTACCTGGCCGTCGGCGGCGTTGGCTGCTGCGTGCTGCTTGCCGACCGTGACGGCATTCCTGTCGAACGCCGCGGGGCCGTCGCGGATGACGGCACCTTCGACGAGTGGGGCCTGTGGACGGGCACGGTCTGGAGTGAGGACTCCGAGGGGACCAATGGCATCGGCACCTGTCTGGCCGATCAGCGGGCTCTGACCATCCACCGCGACCAGCATTTCTTTTCGCGCAACACGCTGCTCAGTTGCACCACCGCGCCGATCTATGATCACGAAGGCAATCCGGCCGCCGCGCTTGATGTTTCATCCTGCCGCTCCGACCTTACCGAAGGCTTCGTCAACCTGATCGCCATCGCGGTGGGAGATGCAGCGCGCCGCATTGAGGCCGAGAATTTCCGGTTAGCGTTTTCGGGAGCCCGCATCCTGCTGGCGCCGGTCGCCGAGCGCAGCGTCGGCGCACTGATCGCCGTCAATGCCGACGATCTGGTGGTCGGAGCAACACGCTCGGCGCGCCTTGGCCTGGGCATCACCCAACAAATCCTGACCAAGGGCCTCCCGGCCGCCGACATTCTCGGCGGCTCGGCCCGGGCAGCGGAAGATCTGGATGATGCCGAGCGCGGTGTGGTTCAACGGGCCATGGTGCGCGCCGAAGGCAATGTGTCGGCGGCGGCCGGCAATCTCGGGATTTCCAGGGCGACCTTGCATCGCAAGCTTGTCCGGTTCGGCATCCGTCGTCCACATTGAGCTTTGAGCCCGTGAGTGTCGCAGATCTGCGACACTCCGTGCTGGCGAACGCCAGGGCCTGGGCTGACAAACCTGAACTCGTCCGTAACTCTCCCCGGTGACGCGCCACATCCCGTGGTGCCGCCACTTGGGAGGAAGATGATGAACAAGGTGGAATTTTCCCGCACGGCCAAGGTCCCCTTCGCCAAGCGCTATGACAACTACATCGGCGGCAAATGGGTCGCGCCGCATTCAGGAAGGTATTTCGAGAACATATCGCCGGTGACCGGCCGGCCGCTCGGCGAAGTAGCCCGTTCGGACGCGAGCGACATCGAGGCCGCACTTGACGCCGCGCACAAGGCCAAGGACGCTTGGGGCAAGACGAGCGCCGCCGCCCGGGCCTTGATCCTCAACCGCATCGCCGATCGCATGGAAGACAACCTCGATCTGCTGGCGCTTGCGGAGACCTGGGACAATGGCAAGCCGATCCGCGAGACGACCGCCGCCGACCTGCCGCTGGCCATCGACCATTTTCGCTATTTCGCCGGCGCCGTGCGTGCGCAGGAGGGCGGCCTCTCCGAGATCGATCACGATACCGTCGCCTATCACTTCCACGAGCCGCTTGGCGTCGTCGGCCAGATCATACCGTGGAACTTCCCACTGCTGATGGCGGTCTGGAAGCTGGCGCCCGCACTTGCCGCCGGCAATTGCGTGGTGCTGAAGCCTGCCGAGCAGACGCCCGCCACCATCATGCTGTGGGCGGACCTGGTCGGCGACCTCCTGCCGGACGGCGTGCTCAACATCGTCAACGGCTTTGGCCTCGAGGCGGGTAAGCCTCTCGCCTCGTCGAACCGCATCGCCAAGATCGCCTTCACCGGCGAGACGACGACCGGACGGCTGATCTCGCAATACGCCAGCCAGAACCTCATCCCGGTCACGCTCGAACTCGGCGGCAAGTCACCCAATATCTTCTTCCAGGACGTGACCTCCGAAGACGACGACTTCTTCGACAAGGCCATCGAAGGCTTCGTCATGTTCGCGCTCAACCAGGGTGAAGTCTGTACCTGCCCGAGCCGCGCGCTAGTGCATGAAAAAATCTACGACAAGTTCATGGAAAAGGCGCTGAAGCGCGTCGAGGCGATCGTCCAGGGCGATCCGCTCGATCCGGCAACGATGATCGGCGCCCAGGCCTCGGGCGAACAGCTGGAGAAGATCCTGAGCTACTTCGATATCGGCCGCAAGGAAGGCGCCGAGGTGCTGACCGGCGGTGAGCAGAACCATCTGCCGGGCGACCTGGCCGGCGGCTACTACGTCAAGCCGACGGTGTTCAAGGGCCACAACAAGATGCGCATCTTCCAGGAGGAGATTTTCGGACCGGTGGTGTCGGTGACGACCTTCAAGGACGACGACGAGGCATTGTCGATTGCCAACGACACGCTCTACGGTCTCGGGGCCGGTATCTGGAGCCGCGACGCCAACCGCTGCTATCGTTTCGGCCGTGCCATCCAGGCCGGGCGTGTCTGGACCAACTGCTACCATGCCTATCCGGCGCATGCGGCATTCGGCGGTTATAAGCAGTCCGGCATCGGACGGGAAAATCACAAGATGATGCTCGATCACTACCAGCAGACCAAGAACATGCTGGTCAGCTACAGCCCGAAGAAGCTCGGTTTCTTCTGATCGCCTCCCAGGGCCGCGCGTGGTCCCGCAGGATCGTCGTGAACCCGAGGCGCGGCTTTATCAGCCGCGCCTCGGGTGATTTCGAGATGAAGGAGGAGAACGGCATGCCCGACAAGATTTCTCTCGGAAAAGTTTCGGCTACGCCAGAGGCCGTCGCTTTCCTGGCCGAGATCGTTGTCGATCACGGCCCGGTACTGTTCCACCAGTCCGGCGGCTGCTGCGACGGCTCCTCGCCGATGTGCTATCCCCGCGGCGATTTCATCGTCGGGGACAACGACATCATGCTGGGTGAGATCGGCGAGACGCCGTTCTATATCAGTGCCTCGCAATACGAGGCGTGGAGGCACACGGATCTCGTCATAGACGTGGTGCGGGGCAGGGGCGGCATGTTCTCGCTCGATAATGGCCGCGAAAGGCGCTTCCTGACGCGGTCGACTGTCTGTGCCGTTCCCGAAGCAGCGTCACCTGCTTCAAGGGATTGACGCCGGCGCCCTCGCAAGGGCAGTAACGGCTATGTTCAATCTTCTTCTTGTTGCTGTCGGCGGCGGTATCGGTGCCGGCATCCGCCATTTGGCCAGTATGGGCGCGCTGCGCCTCGCCGGCCCCAACTATCCCTGGGGCACGATGGCGATCAACATCATCGGCTCCTTTGCCATGGGGCTGTTCATCGCCACGCTGGCCCGCCGCGGCGGATCGAACGAGCTTCGGCTATTCGTCGCCACCGGCATCTTTGGCGGCTTCACCACTTTTTCCGCCTTTTCGCTCGATTTCGCGACGCTGTGGGAACGGGGAGCCGCGCTGCCGGCGTTTGGCTACGCGCTGGCCAGCGTCATTGGCGCGATCATTGCCCTGTTTCTGGGACTTTGGCTGGCAAGAAGCCTGCCGTAAAGCACGCCATGGCGTGCTTTACGGTTTTGGGTGGGATGCATTAGTGCTATTGCCCCGCCAAGCGCGGGCCAAGAGCCCTGATCGGGAAACGGACAAGCGAAAAAGAGCATGGCAGGCGTTGAACAGATCACGGTGGAGGCCGGCGAGGCGGGCATGCGGCTCGATCGCTGGTTCAAGACCCATTTCCCCGGCCTTGGCTTCGGCCATCTGCAGAAGCTGCTGCGTTCCGGCCAGATCCGCATCGACGGCGGCCGGGTCAAGGCCGACACCCGCGTCGAGCCGGGCCAGATCGTGCGTGTGCCGCCGCTCGAGGTGGACAAGAAGGGCGAGAGCGCGCTCACAGGCCACTCGATTCGCAACCAGGGCGATGCCGATGTGCTCGCCAAAATGCTGATCCATGAGGACCCGAAGGTCTTCGTCTTCAACAAGCCCGCGGGCCTCGCCGTTCAGGGCGGCTCCGGCGTCACGCGCAATGTCGACGACATGTTGGAAGCCTGGCGCAACCAGAAGGGCGAGAAGCCGAGGCTGGTGCATCGGCTCGACCGTGATACGTCGGGCGTGCTGGTCGTCGCCCGTACCAGGCTCGCCGCCATGAAGCTCTCGGAGGCGTTCCGGGCGCGGGAAACCAAGAAGACCTACTGGGCGCTGGTCAAAGGCGTGCCGCCCAAGCGCGAGGACAAGATCTCGACCTGGCTGATCAAGGAGCCGACAGAGGACGGCGACCGCGTGCGCGTAGCCGCGCATGGTGAAAAGGGCGCCGACCATGCTGTGTCCTATTACCGCATCATCGAGCAGGCGGCGCAGACGATGACCTGGCTGGAGATGGAGCCTTATACGGGCCGCACCCACCAACTCCGCGTCCATGCCGCCTATATCGGCTGCCCGATCATCGGCGACCCGAAATACTTCGAAGCCGACACCAACTGGGATTTTCCCGGCGGCATTCAAAACCGGCTGCACCTGCACGCGCGCCGGATCATCATTCCGCATCCGGACAAGGGCGTCATCGACGTCACCGCACCGATGCCACCGCACATGCGCCAGAGCTGGAACCTGATCGGCTTCGACGACGCCAGCGCGGAGGATTGACCGTGAGCGGCGCCACCGGTGCGCTCGATCGGCGTGACACGGTCGATATGGCGGCGGCCGCCATCATGGTCGGCCTGACCTTCTCCTGGGGGCTGAACTACGTCGCCGCCAAGATCTCCTATTCCGGCTACGACCCGGTGTTCCTGTCGATCGCGCGTTCGGTCATCGGTGGCTTCTGCGTCTTCCTCTGGTGCCGCTGGCGCGGCATTGCGCTCTTCACCAGGGATGGGACGTTGCTGGCCGGTATCGCGGTCGGCGTGCTTTTCGGCGTCGAGTTCCTTTGCCTCTATGTCGGCCTGGAGCATACGACCGTGGCCCGCAACACGCTGCTGGTCAACTCGATGCCGTTCTGGATGCTGATCGGCGGCCACTTCCTGCTCGGCGAACAGATCACCACGCGCAAGCTCCTTGGCCTGTTTTTGGCCTTTGCCGGTCTTGCCACGGTTTTTTCCGACAAGCTCGGCGGTAGCGGAGACATGCTGTTCGGCGATCTTCTGAGCCTTGGGTCCGGGTTTTTCTGGGCCTTGACCAATATCCTCATCAAACGATCGAAGCTGGTCGAGGCAACCGCGGAGAAGCTGCTGCTCTATCAACTCGTCGGCGCGGCCGTCGTTGGCGTGTTGGTGATGCCTCTCGCGGGTCCGCCCATTCGCGATCCTGCCTTGCTGCCGACATTGGCGCTGCTTTTCCAGGCGATCTATATCGTTGCCTTCACCTACGTGCTGTGGTTCTGGCTGCTGCGGCGCTATCCGGCTTCAGGCCTGTCGAGCTTCACCTTCCTGTCGCCGGTTTTCGGTGTTTTATGCGGTGCGGTGATCTTGAACGAGCCGCTGACCATCCGCATTTTTCTGGCTCTTGGCTTGATCGCGGCGGGCCTGATCATCGTCAATCGGCCGGCACGCAAGCTGATACCGGTGTGAGAAAGCTTTTTGATGCGTGATATCCTCAACGACCTCGAAGCGGGCAAATATCTTTCCGATCCGGATCCGGTGCGTCGCGCCCAGATCCAGATGAAGACGCCGCTGCCCAAGCGTTTCTATGACGAGGTCTCGGTCGCGCCGGTGGAAGCTGGCTTTGCCGTGCAACTCGACGGCAGGCCGGTGCGAACGCCGGGCAAGGCGCTGCTGGTGCTGCCGACCGAGGCGGCGGCGACGCTGGTTGCCGGCGAGTTCGCGGAACAGGGCGGGACGATCAATCCGGTGACGATGCCGGTGATGCGCCTTGTCAACACCGCCATTGATGGCGTCGCCAGCGATCCGCAGGCGGTGCTGGAAGACATACTGCGCTTTGCTTCGTCGGATTTGCTCTGTTACCGCGCCGACACCCCGCAAGGGCTGGTCGAGCGGCAGAACGAGCGGTGGGATCCCGTCATCGACTGGGCACGCGCCGCACTTGGAGTTCGCTTCAACCTTGCCGAAGGGATCATCCATGTCGAGCAGCCGCGCGAAACCATTGCCGTGCTGGGCAGCCATCTGGCGCAGCGCGCAGAGCCGCTGCGCCTGGCAGCTATCCATGTCATGACATCGCTGACCGGCTCGGCATTGCTGGCGTTGGCGGTCGATTTCGGCGAGCTTGACGGCGAGGAGGCATGGGCCGCCGGCCATGTCGACGAGGACTGGCAGATCGCCCAGTGGGGACAGGACGCCGAAGCAGTCGCGCGCCGCGCCGCCCGCAAACGGGACATGATGGCCGCGGTCAGCTTGCTCGAAGCGCTGCGGGCCTGAGCGCTTCGCACCGCACCTAATACGAAAGTCATAATCCCATCGTCGCGCTGCCTTTCCCCAGCGCTTTCTGCCATTTTTCCTGTGTCGGCTGTGTTTCTTGAGTCCGCGTTCGGAGGAGAACGCAGACGTTGGCGAACAGCATCGAGGACTGGGTCTCACGGGAGGATAACGCAATGGCAATTGCATCGACCGCCAGCGGCGCGAGCCGCGGCATGACGCGGGAGGAGAAGAAAGTCATCTTCGCTTCCTCGCTCGGCACCGTTTTCGAATGGTACGACTTCTATCTCTACGGCTCCCTGGCGGCTTTCATCGGCTCGACCTTTTTCAGTCCGGCCATTCCCGAGGCAACGCGCAATATCTTTGCGCTGCTGGCCTTTGCCGCAGGCTTCCTGGTGCGTCCGTTCGGCGCGCTGCTGTTCGGTCGCATCGGCGACCTCGTCGGCCGCAAATACACATTCCTGGTCACCATGACGATCATGGGCCTGTCGACCTTCCTGGTCGGCCTGCTGCCCGGCTATGCTACCCTGGGCATCGCCGCTCCGGTGATCCTGATCGTCTTGCGCATGCTGCAGGGTTTGGCGCTGGGCGGCGAATATGGTGGTGCGGCGACCTATGTCGCCGAGCACGCACCGGATGATCGCCGCGGCTTCTACACCTCATGGATCCAGACCACGGCGACGCTCGGCCTGTTCCTGTCTCTGATCGTGATCCTGATCGTACAAGGGTCACTGAGCAAGGAGACCTACGCCGCCTGGGGCTGGCGCATTCCTTTCATCGTCTCTTTCCTGCTGCTCGCCGTTTCGGTCTGGATCCGGTTGTCTCTGTCGGAGTCTCCGACGTTCCAGAAGATGAAGGACGAAGGCAAGGGCTCCAAGGCGCCGCTCTCGGAGGCGTTTGGTCAGTGGAAGAACGCCAAGATCGCGCTGCTGGCGCTGCTCGGCCTCACCGCCGGTCAGGCCGTCGTCTGGTACAATGGCCAGTTCTACGCGTTGTTCTTCCTGCAGAACGTGCTGAAGGTCGACGCGCAGTCGGTCAACATCATGATCGCCATCGCGCTGGCGCTCGGCTCGATCTTCTTCGTCGTGTTCGGCTGGCTGTCCGACAAGATCGGCCGCAAGCCGATCATCATGGCTGGCCTTGCGCTCGCCGTCGTCTGCACCTTCCCGCTGTTCAAGGCGCTGACCTGGGCCGGCAATCCGGCGCTCGCCAAGGCACAGCAGAGCACCCGGGCAACGGTGACGGCTGCACCCGGCGACTGCAAGTTCCAGTTCAATCCGGTCGGAACCGCGAAATTCACGACGTCCTGCGACATCGCGACTTCGTTCCTGACGAAGAACTCGGTTCCCTACGACGTGGTGTCGACGGCCCCGGCCGGGGCGGCTGCGTCGGTCAAGATCGGCAATGAGACGGTAAATTCCTACGATGCGGTCGCCGCCGGCGATCAGGCCAAGGCCAAGGACGCGGCCTTCGTCAAGGCCGTCAACATGTCCCTGCAGGACAGCGGATACCCGCTGAGGCGTGCGGCGGCCAAGATTGCGGACCAGAAACTCGATGCCTTCATCGCAGCCAACCCGGAACTTAAGCTCGACGCTGCCGCAATCCGTGCCGGTGAGAAGGCGACTGTACCGATTGATCAGGCGGTCAAGGACAAGCTCTTGACCACCGAGGAGGCGGCGGGCGCACCTGAGGTCACTGTCTACAACATACCCGGCGGCGGTGCCTTCGCCATGTTCGCCGATCCGGCGGCGGTCAATTGGCCGATGACGATCGGCATCCTGTTCATACTGGTGCTGTTCGTGACCATGGTTTACGGGCCGATCGCGGCGATCCTGGTCGAGATGTTCCCGACCCGCATCCGCTACACCGGCATGTCGCTGCCCTATCACATCGGCAATGGCTGGTTCGGCGGCCTTCTGCCGGCGACAGTATTCGCGCTCAGCGCCTACAAGGGCGACATCTACTACGGCCTTTGGTATCCGGTGGTGATCGCGGCGTTCACGCTGATCATCGGCATGATCTTCGTCAAGGACACGCTCGGAACCGACCTGCACGCCAAGGAGTAGCCGGTCGGCCGATAACAACGAAAAGCCCGGCGCGAGCGATCGCGCCGGGCCTTTTCCTGCGAGCTTCGAGGTGGAAGGGCTTCAACTCTTCCGAAGCGGGTTCTCTTCCTCGATGGCGATCTCGTGATACCAACCATCGAAATCGGCGTGCTCGCCGCGAAGCGCGGCAAGCTCTGCCGCGAACTTGGCCTTGGCGCCTAAATTTAAGGCAGACTTACGCGCTGCCAGCGGGAACATCAGGATTTTCGCAGACGGACGCGATTGCGTGACTTGCATTGCCGGTCTCCCTGCTTTTTCAGAGCTTCTTCAATCAATCCCACGCAAAATAGGTTCTGCGATTCATTTAGGCAATATGCTTACGAAAAGATCGTATTCTGCTTATGATTTAAGCAATATTGTCGTCTGGACGATCGGAACGCATCGCTGAGACGGCTCAGCAAAATCAAAGCCTTGGCATGACCATTTTGCCGCACCCCGCGAGGGTCGAGTGGCATACGAATTGCTTTTTAACCATCGGCAGGCCGGCCTGTTACGGCCATGCATCGGCACCGCCTGCTTGCGGTGTCCAAGCAACGAGAGGCTCTAGAATGACCAAATACAAGCTCGAGTATATCTGGCTCGATGGATACACCCCGGTCCCCAATCTTCGCGGCAAGACGCAGATCAAGGAATTCGCCGAATTCCCGACGCTCGAGCAACTGCCGCTGTGGGGCTTCGACGGATCCTCGACGCAGCAGGCCGAGGGGCACAGCTCCGATTGCGTTCTGAAGCCCGTGGCGGTCTATCCGGATCCGGCCCGCACCAACGGCGTGCTGGTCATGTGCGAAGTCATGATGCCCGACGGCGTTACGCCGCACGCGTCCAACAAGCGCGCCACCATCCTCGACGATGAAGGCGCCTGGTTCGGCTTCGAGCAGGAGTATTTCTTCTACAAGGATGGTCGTCCGCTCGGCTTCCCCGAGAGCGGCTACCCCGCACCGCAGGGTCCTTACTATACCGGCGTCGGCTATTCGAATGTCGGCTCCGTTGCACGCCAGATCGTCGAGGAGCATCTTGATCTCTGCCTTGCGGCCGGCATCAACCATGAGGGCATCAATGCCGAAGTGGCCAAGGGCCAGTGGGAATTCCAGATTTTCGGCAAGGGTTCCAAAAAGGCGGCCGACCAGATGTGGATGGCCCGCTATCTGATGCAGCGCCTCACCGAAAAGTACGGCATCGACATCGAATATCACTGCAAGCCGCTCGGCGACACTGACTGGAACGGCTCGGGCATGCATGCCAATTTCTCGACTTCCTACATGCGTGAAGTCGGCGGCAAGGCCTATTTCGAAGCGCTGATGGCGGCCTTTGACAAAAACCTGATGGACCACATTGCCGTCTACGGCCCGGACAACGACAAACGTTTGACCGGAAAGCACGAGACCGCGCCGTGGAACAGGTTCAGCTATGGCATCGCCGATCGCGGCGCCTCGATCCGCGTTCCGCATTCCTTCGTCAAGAACGACTACAAGGGCTATCTGGAAGACCGCCGTCCGAACTCGCAAGGCGACCCCTACCAGATCGCGTCGCAGATCCTGAAGACCATCGCTTCGGTGCCGGCGAGCGCGGAGGTTTCGGCCGCCGCCTGATCCTCATTGCGGCGCGGGCAACTCCGCCGCCAACGGATGCTCACTCGAGAAGGCCTGGGCGAAAACGCCCGGGCTTTTTTTTATCAAGCGCTTGCCGGATCGGCGCTCGCTACTGTCGACCCGCCAGGACCTGTGCAGCGAATTCCCCCAAAAAAAGTCAGGTTGAAAACGGACGGACAATTTTGGCGAAACGAGGGGCTTTGGCTGACATCCCTTGCTGCTGATCGCGTCGTGCGTTTCGGAGTTTCGTTGAAAAAGCCCGGAAATCAGCCTGTTTCAGCTCGTGCGTGCATCGACGATCATTATATAAGCTACTGTTCATACATCGAAATCGGCGCTTTATGCTGCCGGTTGGCGGCGTTGACAGATCACGCAACGGCATGCGTATTCGTGGCCTTGAAGTTACGCCAAAGCGATGCTGTTCGAACGGGGCGGGGTTTCTTGAACGACGGCATTGGCGGGGGCGCCGGACGAGCGGGCATTGCAGCCTGAGGCAGTGCGCCGCTCGCTCCTGGCGTTCTGGTTATGCTCGAAAGGCCATCCGCAACCTCGCTCGAGCGGCCACTGGCCGGGTCTTGCGCTCCTGAGCCGAGGCCTTCCGCCGATGCCCACGAGGCACGGCTGCATCAACTCCGATACGTCTCCCATAACAAATGCAATTTGGGCCGGCGTCGCGTGGCTGACCTCACGCGATCCACCTATGAAACCCATAGGATCAGCAAAAAGCCCTTGAAGGGAAATCCTTCAAGGGCTTTGAAATACTATCCGAACGGAATATCAGACCGAGTAGTACATGTCGTACTCGACCGGATGCGGCGTCATTTCGAAGCGCATCACCTCGGCCATTTTCAACTCGATGTAGCTGTCGATCTGGTCGTCGTCGAAGACGCCGCCGGCCTTCAGGAAGCCGCGATCCTTGTCGAGGCTCTGAAGGGCTTCACGCAGCGAACCGCAGACGGTGGGGATCTTCTTCAGCTCCTTCGGCGGCAGGTCGTAGAGATCCTTGTCCATCGGCTGGCCCGGGTGGATCTTGTTCTTGATGCCGTCGAGGCCGGCCATCAGCATGGCGGCGAACGCGAGGTAGGGATTCGCGCCCGGATCGGGGAAGCGGACCTCGACGCGCTTGGCCTTCGGCGAACTGCCGAACGGAATGCGGCACGAGGCCGAGCGGTTGCGGGCGGAATAGGCAAGCAGCACCGGTGCCTCATAGCCCGGCACCAGACGCTTGTAGGAATTGGTCAGCGGGTTGGTGAAGGCGTTGATCGCCTTGGCGTGCTTGATGATGCCGCCGATGTAGAACAGGCAGCTCTCCGACAGGCCGGCATATTCATTGCCGGCGAAGGTCGGCTTGCCGCCCTTCCAGATCGACTGGTGGACGTGCATGCCCGAGCCGTTGTCGCCGAAGATCGGCTTCGGCATGAAGGTGGCCGTCTTGCCATAGGCGTTGGCGACCTGGTGCACGACGTACTTGTAGATCAGCATCTTGTCGGCGTTGCGGACCAGCGTGTCGAACTTGATGCCGAGTTCGTGTTGGGCGGCGGCCACCTCGTGGTGATGCTTCTCGACGCGCACGCCCATTTCGGCCAGCACCGTCAACATTTCGGAACGCATGTCCTGCGCCGAATCGATCGGCGGCACCGGGAAATAGCCGCCCTTGATGCGCGGACGGTGGCCCAGGTTGCCGGTTTCATAATCGGTGTCGTCGTTCGACGGCAGTTCGGTCGAATCGAGCCTGAATCCGGTGTTATAGGGATCGGCCTTGTACTTGACGTCGTCGAACACGAAGAATTCGGCTTCCGGCCCGACATAGATGGTGTCACCGATGCCTTCCGACTTCATGTAGGCCTCGGCCTTTTTGGCCGTGCCGCGCGGATCGCGGTTGTAGGACTCGCCCGAAACCGGATCGAGGATGTCGCACAGGATGACCATGGTCGACTGGGCGAAGAACGGGTCCATGTGGACCGTGTCCGGATCGGGCATCAGCACCATGTCGGACTCGTTGATTGCCTTCCAGCCGGCGATCGAGGAGCCGTCGAACATGACGCCGTCGGCGAACATGTCTTCCTCGACCTCGACGACATCCATCGTCACGTGCTGCAGCTTGCCCTTCGGGTCGGTGAAGCGCAGGTCGACGAATTTCACGTCGTTGTCCTTGATCTGCTTCATGATGTCTTTGGCTGTCGTCATGTCATGTATCCCTGTGTGCTGACGTGTTTTTGATGGATGACGTTTCTTGGAGGATGGCCGGTCGGATCAAACCGCGTCCAACCCGGTTTCGCCGGTGCGGATGCGCACGACTTCCTCGATGTTGGAGACGAAGATCTTGCCGTCGCCGATACGACCGGTCTGGGCCGCCTTGCGGATGGCCTCGATCGCGCCTTCCACGGCGTCGTCGCCGAGCACGACCTCGATCTTCACCTTGGGCAGGAAGTCGACGACATATTCGGCGCCGCGGTAGAGTTCGGTATGACCTTTCTGGCGCCCGAAGCCCTTGGCCTCGGTCACGGTGATACCTTGCAGTCCGGCCTCCTGAAGCGCTTCCTTCACTTCGTCCAGCTTGAATGGCTTGATGATCGCTTCGATCTTTTTCATGTAAAAAGTGGCCTCCACTGCCAAAAAAACGGGTTGTGACCCCCCGCTTGCGCCTCAATCAAGCACGAACTGTGCCAATTGCGAGGGCTTGAAGCGGTTTCATAAGATTTCAAAACCATGTCGCGGCCAGATGCAAAATCCCGTCATTCGCGGTTCTCCGGTGCGGCATGGACGATTGGACCCTGCTGGCCCGACTGTTTAGGCCTGCCCAATGTATAGGCGAAGTGCTCATTTGGCGGGCAATGCCCTGGACGGTGGTGACTTTGCCAGCTCCTCTGTGTTTGCGTCGGGCCGAAAACTGGACAATGCTTGATCAAATGCGGAACGGCAATCCATGAGCAACGAACTTCTTTCTCCCTCCGAGATGACCGAGGCGGACCGGGTGGCGATCGCCGCCGGACCTCTCGATGGTTTCGGCCTGATGCGCAGGGCGGGCGAAGCTATCGCCGCGGTGGTCCTCAGGCGCTATCCCTCGGCGACGCGTGTGCATGTGCTTTGCGGTCCCGGCAACAACGGCGGCGACGGCTATGTCGCGGCCCGCATCCTGGTTGGCACTGGCGTCGCCGCGACGATCTGGGCATCGGGCGTGCCGAAGCCGGGAAGCGATGCGGCGTACGCTGCCGGCGAATGTCCGGTCGAGCCTCGGCCGCTGGCGGATTTCACGGCCGAGGCTGGAGCCGTCATCGTCGATGCACTTTACGGGGCAGGGCTGTCAAAGCCGCTGTCGGGCGATGCGGCGAGGGCAGTTGAGATTGCGGCTCGCCTGGCTTTGCCTGTCGTCGCGGTCGATCTGCCGTCGGGCGTCTCAGGCGACAGCGGTGGGGTCCTGGGCCACGCCTTCCGCGCCACGATCACGGTCACCTTCGCCCGCAAGAAGCCCGGCCATGTGTTGCAGCCTGGGCGCGAGCTCTGCGGTGAGATCGTGCTCGCCGATATCGGCATTACGGATGACGTCGTAGCGCGGATCCGGCCGCGAACCTTCGAGAACACGCCGGCACTTTGGCTGGGCGCGTTCCCGATCCCTGAAGTCGATGCCCATAAATACAAACGCGGCCATGTCGGCGTCTTTTCCGGCGGCCCGAGCGCCACCGGCGCGGCACGGCTGTCGGCGCTTGCCGCCGCGAGGACCGGGGCAGGGGCAGTGACGGTCTTGTCGCCGGCAAACGCCATGCAGGTGAATGCCATGCATCTGACCTCGATCATGCTGGGCAAGGCCGATAACGCGGCCGACATCGAGGCCTTCATCGGCGAACGCCGACCCTTGGCTTTTGTGCTGGGGCCTGGTTTCGGCGTCGGCGAAAGGGCGCGGGATTTCGCGCTGGCACTTCTGAGTACCCGCAAAGAGCAAGGTGCCGCGATCGACGGGGTCGTCCTGGACGCCGACGGCATCACCTCGTTTCGCGACGCGCCGAGCAACTTGTTCGAAGCCGCTGCCTCAACAGGCGCGCCGGCTTTGGTGATGACGCCGCATGAGGGCGAGTTCGGCCGCTTGTTTCCCGACATCGCCGACGACAAAACCCTGTCCAAACTGGCCAGGGCCCGCGCAGCTGCCCGGCGCGCTAACGCAACGATCATCTACAAGGGCGCAGATACGGTGATCGCCGCTCCGGACGGCAGGGCAGCGATCAACAGCAACGGTGCGCCCTGGCTCGCGACCGCCGGTTCGGGCGACGTGCTGTCCGGCATCGTTGCCGCACTGCTTGCGCAGGACATGCCGCCTTTCGAAGCCGCCTGCGCGGCGGTCTGGATTCATGCCGAGACCGGCAGCCGGTTCGGGCCGGGACTGATCGCCGAGGATTTGCCGCTGGCGCTGGTGCCGGTGCTGCGCGAACTTCTCGCCGGCCGAGGCGTGCTCTGATCAACGCCGCTTGTGGAGCATCGGCGACATTCAGCTCACAGCGGGATGTTGTCGTGCTTCTTCCAGGGGTTCTGCATGTTCTTGTTACGCAGCATCCTGAGTGCCCGCGCCACGCGGCGGCGGGTCGAATGCGGCATGATCACCTCGTCGACATAGCCGCGCTCGGCGGCGACGAAAGGCGACAGGAAGCGGTCCTCGTATGCCTTTGTGTGGGCCGCGATCTTGTCGGCGTCGCCAATGTCCTTGCGGTAGATGATCTCGACCGCGCCTCTCGCGCCCATGACGGCGATCTGCGCCGTCGGCCAGGCATAGTTCATGTCACCGCGCAGATGTTTTGAAGCCATCACGTCATAGGCGCCGCCATAGGCCTTGCGGGTGATCACGGTGATCTTCGGAACGGTCGCCTCGGCATAGGCAAAGAGAAGCTTGGCGCCATGCTTGATCAGCCCGCCATATTCCTGCGCCGTGCCGGGCAGAAAACCGGGAACATCGACGAAGGTGACGATGGGAACGGAAAAACAGTCGCAGAAACGCACGAAGCGCGCCGCCTTGCGGCTGGCGTCGGAATCGAGCACGCCCGCCAGCACCATTGGCTGGTTGGCGACAAAG
Source organism: Mesorhizobium sp. ES1-4 (assembly GCF_020164745.1). GTDB lineage: Bacteria > Pseudomonadota > Alphaproteobacteria > Rhizobiales > Rhizobiaceae > Mesorhizobium. Next base: position 153,135 of record NZ_JAIUGV010000001.1, read on the forward strand.
CCGACCGTGCGGCCCTCGACCCGCCCGAAACCCGTGACGATGTTTTTCGCGAAATTCTGCTGGATTTCGAAGAAGTCGCCTTCATCGGCGACTTTCATGATCAGTTCCTTGATGTCGTATGGTTTGTTGGCGTTGTCGGGGATCAGCCGGTCGAGCGACATGTCATGGTCGGTGACAGACTGGTAGCATTCGATCTCGGGAATTTCGGCCGTGTTGGAAGCTGGCAGCAGGTCGACTAGCCGGCGCATCTGCAACAGTGCTTCGACATCATTGTCATAGGCGCCGTCGGCGATGGAAGATTTCGTCGTGTGTACGGAAGCGCCGCCGAGACTTTCCGCCGTCACCGTCTCGTTGGTAACGGTCTTCACCACGTCAGGCCCGGTGACGAACATGTAGGAGGTGTCGCGCACCATGAAGATGAAATCGGTCATGGCGGGCGAATAGACGTCGCCGCCGGCGCAGGGGCCCATGATGACGGAGATCTGCGGGATGACACCCGAAGCGAGCACGTTGCGCTGGAAGATCTCGGCGTAACCGCCAAGTGCCGCAACGCCCTCCTGGATACGCGCGCCGCCGGCGTCGTAGAGGCCGATGATCGGTGCGCGATTGCGTAGCGCCATCTCCTGCACCTTGATGACCTTTTCGGCATGGGCTTCCGACAGCGAACCGCCGAACACGGTGAAATCCTTGGCGAAAAGATAGACCGGACGGCCATTGACCGTGCCCCAGCCGGTGACGACGCCATCGCCGGCGACCTTGGTCTTCTCCATGCCGAAATCGGTCGAGCGGTGCTCGACATACATGTCGAACTCCTCGAACGAGCCTTCATCGAGAAAGACCTCGATGCGTTCGCGCGCGGTGAGCTTGCCCTTCTTGTGCTGGGCGTCGATGCGGGCCTGGCCGCCACCCATGCGGGCGATGTCGCGCCGCCGCTCGAGTTCCTTCAGCACGTCTTTCATCGCTTGGTCCCCAGAAACGGAAGCTGCGTTTGTGGTAATGATGCCCGCCGGGGAGCGCAAGCTTCGGCTTGTGGTCCGTTTTGTTGCGCTGCAGCATAGTGCCCCTTGCATTCCGGGACGAACTCAGCCATATGCAGCCCATAGGCGCTTGGGCCGGGAACGAATCCGGCCTTCTCGACGAATGAGACTGGTTGCGTCTGTTTTCCCTCTTTCCGGTAAATCGGCTGAAAGTCGGTCGGCAAGGTGGCGAAAAAGCCCCGTGGCATGATGCCTGCGGGCACGACAGCGCAGCCGCGCGGACAATCCTCTGTCCGCCGCCTTGTCGTTCCATGACAGTTTATCCGACGGCAGGTTGCGCCCTGCCGCCATTGATGTTTGCGGCCAGAGGCCGCGTGAAAGAAGATTATTTTGACCAACGAAAACACTTTGCCCGGCAATGACATTGCGGAACTTTCGGGTTTCGCCGCGCTGGGAATTACGGGTGCGCTGCTCAAGGCCACCCACAACGCCGGCTTCACCGAACCGAAGCCGATCCAGATGCAGGCGATCCCGCCGCAGCTGGAAGGCCGTGATATTTTCGGCATCGCGCAGACCGGCTCCGGCAAGACCGCGGCCTTCGCGCTGCCGATCCTGTCGAAGATCATCGCGCTGGGCACCAAGCGGCGCGCCAAGACGACCCGCGCGCTCATTCTGGCGCCGACCCGCGAACTCGCCGTGCAGATCGAGGACACCATCAAGATCCTCGCCAAGGGCGCGCATGTCTCGACGGCGCTCGTGCTGGGCGGCGTATCGCGCTTCAGCCAGGTGAAGAAGGTTGCTCCCGGGGTCGACATCCTGATTGCCACGCCCGGTCGGCTGACCGATCTGGTGCGTGAGGGCGACCTCATCCTTTCCGACACCAAATGGCTGGTGCTGGACGAGGGCGACCGCATGCTCGACATGGGCTTCATCAACGACGTCAAGCGCATCGCCAAGGCGACCGCGCCCGATCGTCAGACGGCGCTGTTCTCGGCCACCATGCCGGACGAGATCGCGGAACTCGCCAAAGGCCTGTTGAAGAACCCGGTCCGTGTCGAGGTCTCGCCGCAGAGCACCGCGGCCGCCGAAATCGTCCAGGGCGTCGTGTTTGCCCGCACCAAGCAGAAGCGCCAGGTGCTGTCGACGATGCTCGCCGACGAAGCAATGAAGTCCGTCATCATCTTTTCGCGCACCAAGCATGGTGCGGACCGGGTGACCAAGGACCTTGATCGCGACGGCTTCAAGGCCGCCGTGATTCACGGCAACAAGTCGCAGAATGCCCGTCAGAAGGCGCTCAACGATTTCCGTGATGGATCGGTGCGCATCCTGGTCGCGACCGACATCGCCGCGCGTGGCATCGACGTGCCCGGCATCAGCCATGTCGTGAATTTCGATCTGCCTGACGAGGCGGAAAGCTACGTCCACCGCATCGGCCGCACCGGCCGCAACGGCAAGGACGGCATCGCGATCACGCTTTGCGACCCTTCGGAGAACAGCAAGCTGCGTCAGGTCGAGCGCATCATCCGCACCAAGTTGCCAATCATTGCCGATCATCTCGGCAGCCCCGATCCGGCACGCAATCCGGCTGAAAAGAACGAGCGCTTCGAACCCGCCAACGATCGCAGCGACCGTAATGGCCGTCGCGACGGCCGGCGGCCGGGCGGCGAAAAGAAGCCGAACAACGGTTTCGGCAAGAAACGTTTCGGCGACAAGCCGGCCTTCGCCGGAGAGCGCAAGCCCGAAGGCACAAAATCCTTCAAGGGCAACAACAAGCGTCGCTTCGGCGGCAGGCGTCCGGCAGCGCGGGCTGCTTGATACGCCTCATGACAGCCGGCCAATTCCTGGCGGTTGGCTGGTTGACTGATTAGCAAGGGAAGGGGCGGCCGAGGCAATGCGTCGGCCGCTCTTTTCGTCTTCGAACCCTACTTCACTACCGCCTCGGCCCAGACGGCAATCCGTTGCGCAAGGAAAGCCGTGGTGGATGGCGACAGCGCGTCGCCGGCAATGACATGATTGTCGGGATCGCCAGTGCTTTCGATGGGGACCAGCTCATGCGCGGCACCCCAGCGCGCGGCGATCTCTCGCGTGCGGTCCGGCCGCACCACTTTGTCCAAATCGGAGAAAACGAACAAAGCCGGGATGGTCGCCTTCTCCACGGGCGCGCCATAGGCGAGTTCGGTCAGCGCCTGCATCGGCATCGTGGCGGCGATCGGATATCTGGTGGTCCAGAATTTCTCATGCAGCGCGTTGCGCGGCACGAAGCTGCGTTCCTTACCAGCGACGAGTTCGGCGATCTGTTTGCCCCATGGCATGGTGAGGATCTCGGCTCCGGATGCCTGCACGCCGAAATTGGGCGAAATGAACGCAATGGCCGCGACATCGTCCGAAGCGCCGGGCTGCGTCGCCGCCCAGGCCGCCAGCGAGCCGCCGGTCGACGTGGAGATGACGACAACCTTGTCACCGATTGCCCGGCCGATGGCGAGCGCTTCCTCATAGTCGTTGATCCAGGCATTGACGCTGCCTTGCGTCATCGCCGCGCCGTCCTGCCCGTGACCGGTGAGGCGGGTGTAGAACAGGTTGGCGTCGAGCCGGTCGGCGACGTCGTCGGGCAACGGCCGGAGCTCGCCCTTGGAAGCGGAAAAGCCGTGGATGTACACGATCGACAGCGGCGTCTTGGCATGCACCATCGGGTTGGCCCAGACGATCTCTTTCTCCAGCCCGTCGCGGATACCGGGCACGGCGGCTTCCGCCTTCGCCACATAGGCCTGTGGATCGTTACCGGCAGCTGAGGGATCGAAACGGATGGTGGTGTCGACGGGAACGCGTGGACCCAATACGAAGACCAGTGCAAGGATGGCGGTCAGGCCCAGCACAGCAAGCACGATCCGTCGCCCCATCGCACACTCCACGCAACAACATTCAAACTACGGCGGTGGTCTTCAACAGGCAACGCCGTTCAGGTAAGCCATGCCCCCAATGCTGTGGGCATCTATTCGTTGGGCGGTTTGCGCTCGTAATGCAGCGGCCGTGCCTTCCAGCTGGTCGTGAGGCTGATCACCCATCGGCACAACGGCCTCGGCAGCATACCGAGAAATTTCAGAGGCCAGCTCGTCCGGTACGGGAAGGTCACTTCGAAGCCGCCGGACTTGATGCCCCGCACCATGCGGCGTGTCGCGCGGCCGACGGGCATCAGGCCTGGCATCGGCAGCATGTTCTTCTCGGTCAATGGCGTGTCGACAAAACCGGGATTTATCACCTGGACGCGGATGTTCATCTTGTCGAAGTCGTACTTCAGGGACTCGGCCAGGATGTTGATCGCCGCCTTGGTGCCGCCATAGGCGGCCGTGGTCGGCCAGCCGAAATAGGCGGTGACCGAGCCGACCAGGACGACATGGCCACGCGCGCGCACCCGCATATGCTCGACGACAGGCACCAGCCCGTTGATGATGCCGAAATAATTGACCTCGAAGGAACGGCGAAAATCGCTGACGACGAGAGCCTCCCCAGGTGTGGAAATGTAGTTTCCCGCATTGAAAACGGCGAGCACGATCGGCCCGAGGTCCTTTTCGATCGCGGCGACCGTTCTTGCCATGCGCGGCTCGTCGCTGACGTCGCAGGGAAAGGACACAACCTTGCCCGGCATCTGCGCTGTCTCGACGATGAGCGTATCGATCGGCTCGTCGTCCAGCGCCGTCACCGCCACCGCATAGCCTTGTGACGCCAGATCCCTGGCCAGCGAGCGGCCAATGCCGCTGCTGCCGCCCGTGACCCAGGCGACGCCATGTTTCGGATCGGCCCGATAGAGTGTCATGCTGCGCCCTGCCGAGTTGTTGGTGCCTTGCTCTAGCGGTGGCGAAATCGAATGAAAAGAGTGCTTTTCCACCATAGGTGAAAATGAACCTGTGGGATGTCGAGCCCGCTCCCCCGCGAAGTCACCGCACGCGGTGCCGGAAATGCGACTGGACCAGACGAATTCTTGCCTTGAAACCGAAGCGTTGGGTTTCTAGGGTTTCGGCGACGTACACAAGGAATCCTGAATGCCCCGTTCTGTGATCGACGCGATCGGCAACACGCCTCTGATCCGCCTCAACAAAGCTTCCGAACAGACCGGCTGCGAGATCCTGGGCAAGGCCGAATTCATGAATCCGGGACAGTCGGTCAAGGATCGCGCTGGCCTGTTCATCATCCGCGACGCCGAACAGCGCGGCCTTTTGCAGCCTGGCGGTGTCATCGTCGAGGGGACGGCCGGCAACACCGGCATCGGGTTAACGCTCGTCGCCAAGGCGCTGGGATACCGTACCGTCATCGTCATCCCGGATACGCAGAGCCAGGAAAAGAAGGACACGATAAGGCTGCTCGGCGCTGAGCTGATCGAAGTGCCGGCGGTGCCTTACAAGAATCCCAACAACTACGTGAAACTATCGGGACGGCTGGCCGAGCAGATGGCCAGGAGCGAGCCGAACGGTACCATCTGGGCCAACCAGTTCGACAATGTCGCCAATCGCGATGGCCATATCCGCACCACGGCCGAGGAAATCTGGACCCAGACCGGCGGCAGGGTCGACGGTTTCGTCTCGGCGGTGGGTTCGGGTGGAACGCTGGCCGGCGTCGGGCTCGGATTGAAGGCCAAGAGCAAGAACGTCAAGATTGCGCTTGCCGACCCGCTCGGCGCCGCGCTCTACAGTTTCTACACCAGCGGTGAGTTGAAGTCCGAAGGCAGTTCGATCACCGAAGGCATCGGGCAGGGGCGCATCACCGCCAATCTTGAAGGCTTCATGCCTGACTTCTCCTACCAGATCAAGGATGAGGACGCGCTGCCGATCGTCTTCGATCTGATCCAGGAAGAAGGCCTGTGCGTCGGCGGCTCGACCGGCATCAACATTGCCGGCGCGATCCGGCTGGCCAGGGAACTGGGCCCCGGCCACACCATCGTGACGATCCTTTGCGACTACGGTACGCGCTACCAATCGAAATTGTTCAACCCGGAATTCCTGCGCGGGAAGAATCTGCCGGTGCCGGGTTGGATGGAACTGCAGAGCAGGATTCCCGTGCCTTTCGAAAAGGTTGCGTGATGGCGCACAAGACACAAGCGCTGTTTCGTGATGACGCCTATCTCAGCACGGCGGACGCTACGGTCGTCGATATCAACGACCGCGGCGGCATCATTCTCGACCGAACCATCTTCTATGCCACCTCGGGCGGCCAGCCGGGAGACACCGGCTACGTCGAACGCGTCGACGGCAGCCCCATCGCCATTGCTGCCACCATTACGGGTGAGACCAAGGACGAGATCATCCATGTACCGGCGCCGGAGCAGACTGCCCTGGCTATCGGCGAGAAGGTGAAACTCGCCATCGACTGGGAACGCCGGCACCTGGTGATGCGCATGCACGCGGCCTGCCATCTGCTTACAGTCATTTGCCCATTTCCGATCACGGGTGCGGCGGTCTCCGAGGACGACAGCCGTGTCGATTTCGACATTCCGGACGCCAGCTTCACCAAGGAAGACGTGACGGCCGGCATGATGGAACTGGTGCGGGCCGATCATCCGATTTTCACGCGGCTGATCAGCGACGAGGAGTTAGCCGCGAATCCCGGCCTGGTGAAATCCAAGAATGTCCGGCCACCTGTTGGCACGGGCAGGATCCGGCTGGTCTGCATCGGCGAGAACGCCTCGGTCGACAGCCAGCCCTGCGGCGGCACGCATGTGAAGAGCACCGGGGAAATCGGCGAAATCCACATCGGCAAAATCGAAAAGAAGGGCCGGGAGAACAGGCGCTTCCGCATCCGCTTCGGCCCGATGCCGGTCGGCTGAGAACAGCGATCTGTTGCTTCCTAGGCGATCGCGAGACACATATTCAAGCACGATGAAGGAAACTGGAAGGTGGCCGCTCCACCCATGCTTCGATTTGTTCGGTGACGAACTTGGCTGCTTGATGATGGATGAAATGACCGGCGCCGGGCAGTGACACCAGCGCGCTCACATTGTCGATTTCGCGAAACGTACCATCGAAGGCGCTGGCTGGAATATAGGGGTCAGCTGTACCAAACAGCACCAAGGTCGGAGCACGGACCGGTGGCAACGCTCCCAGATCCGGCACCCTGCCAAGCGGTATGTTGGCCCTGTAATAGCCCAGCATCGCCTCTGGATCGGAGCGTCTGAGCGAGTCTACGAGCGCCTCCCTGTCTTGCGGATCGGCGACCCAGGCGGCGAGTTCGTCGATATCCAGCATCTGGGCCGCGCCAGGCACCTGAAAGCGGCGAACATATCCGGTGATCTCGGCATTGGCAGGATCGGCAATCGCGCGCAGATGATTGCGCGGGTGCGGCGTCGACAACAGGATGAGATGGCGCACGACCTGTGGCACGCGCATAGCCAGCCACCACGCGATGATGCCGCCCCAGTCATGGCCGACAATCGCGGCTCGGGTCAGCTTTTCCGCTGCGAGAACGGCCAGCACGTCCTCCACCAGGTTCGCCAGCACATAATTGCCATAGCCCTGCGGTGCGTCGCTTCGCCCGAAGCCTCGCAAATCCGGCGCCAGCACGCGGTAGCGTGCTGAGAGCGCCTCCATCTGGCGGCGCCAACCCATGCCATGATCGGGAAAGCCATGCAGAAAAACGATCGGCGGGCCAGAGCCCGCCGCCGTATAATGCAATTTGACGTTGCCGTTGACTGCGATCCTGGACTCAAAATCTGCAGTCGAGGTCACCTGTCGCAGGCCGTCATCACATCTTGACTTCGAGGCGCAGGAACGGGCCGCTGAAGGTCTGGTTGCTGTGATCCGCATTCACGAGCAGATTATGCCACTGTTCGACCTTGTAACCGGCGGTAAAGGTCGCGCCCGCGAGGGGCGTCCAACTCAAGCCGGCCGAGGCGTCGAGGCTGGTGACGGTCTGGTTGGCGGACTCACTAAACAGCGTAACGGACCCTTGGCTATCGGGATTGGTGACGTTGTAATTAAACCCGGTTCGGTCGGTGCGGCGGCCCCACATGACAGCGCCGGAAGCCGCGCCTGTTAGCCCCCAGTTTTCGCCCAGAGGGTAATAGGCCTCAGCGCCAACGCGCGGACCGATGCCCCAGTATTCCGACGACCCAACCTTATCGACGGTACCGCCCTTGTCTGCCCCCGGATTGTCTGGAGTGAAACGTTCCGAAAAAGTTCCGGTTTCATCGGAATGCACCAAGCGAAGGCCGCCGAAGAAGCGGATATCGGCTGCCTGCACTTTGACGTGCTTGCCGACGTCGAAATCGAATGCTTGGAAGCTGAAGTCGTCGCCGTAGCCGAAGTTCAATATGCCCGGAGTACTGCCCCCAACTATCAGGTCCGGGAAATCAAACGAACGCTTCTTCCCGAGGTGAAACGCGCCTGAAAGGCGCCAATCCATATCGGGGGAAAACTGCTTGGTCAGCGCTATCGATCCGGAGAAGTCGCCGTTGCTGTCCCCCAGCTTGTCCGATGCGCCGAACTTGTCGCCACTATGAATGTTATTTTGAAAGAACGCACCTTCGAAGGCGATCTTGACGCGTGAATCGATAGCGGCCGGGTCCGTGACTTTCGTATCCTCTGCGTGCGCCCCAACCATGCCCACGGATGTCACCGAGGCGGCGGATGCCGCGACGGTTGTCAGAAGTTTACCCGGTATCTTAGCTTGCATTTCCAACCCCAAACAGATTCTTGCCCGCCCTAGTATTGCAGAAACAAACATAACGGCATATTGCCGCGAGGCGGTTGCTAGGGACTTTGTGGCGTTAGTGTCACGTCTTTGCCACACTGGCGGACAATTGCCGCAGGCAGTCAAGGTCTGCGTCGAAGGGAATATGGTGGAAAATCCGGCGCAAATCGAAAGCGTTCTCAACAACCTTGTCTATGCGCTTTTTGCCCAAAGCGGCCAGTCGGCTGGAGTTGGGATGCCAAGGGAGATCGGCAACCTGGTGATTTTCGACGATCCTGTCGCCGTCGACAGCATCGTCAAAGCGCCGGATCTCTTCCGCAAGAATTTCTCCCTGATTTCGGCGCTCGGTTTCAGCCGTTTCAACACCAATGACGAGGATTGGGCGGTTAGGCGGACCATCACCCAAGACCGATATCTGTCGGCGGCAAAACCCGCCCATGAACAGAGCGTGGCGGAGATCTACAGGGTCGGTTTCGCCGGTTGCGGCGCGTCATTGGCTAATATCCAGCGTGCACTCTTTGCAGCCGCCATGAACATCTTCTACAAAGCCTTCGGATTGGTGCCTGAGATCGCGCCGACAGCCGAGCTGCTCGACCGGGTCCGTGAGGTGTTGAGGCGGTTGCAATATTATTCCTGGGTTACGCCCACGAATGCCGAACGCAACGGCGCGATCCACGAAGCGCACAAAGTGATTGCCGATTTCGGCTCGCAGTTGATGGCCGATCCTCGATCGGCGGCGGAGATGAATCGGTTCGCCGAGAAGGCCCGCGACATCGATGGATTCTCGCCGATAGAGGAGTTCGTGATGAATCTCTTTGCCGGCGTCGAGACCACGGTGACGACGGCTCTGTGGGTGATTGACCGTCTGGGCGCCAACCAGCAGGTGCAGGAGCGCATCCATGCCGAAATCCTGGCGGACAGGGCGGAGACACCCTTCACAGATTGCATCATCAATGAAACGATGCGGTATTTCCCGCCTATACCGTTTCTGACTCGGGAAGTGGGCGCCGATACGGTGCTCGATGGCAGAACCTTGCGGGCGGGCCAACTGGTCATGGTGTCGATCGTGGGAGTGCATCAAAACCCCGCCTACTGGGAAAGTCCCAGAACATTCGATGCCAGCCGCAAAGAATTCATGGAAGACAGTTTCGACAGGCGGGCATTCATCCCTTTCCTCACCGGACCGCGCATGTGCGGCGGCGCGCGTCTTGGCCGACTGGAAGTGAAAGAGGCGGTTCGCGCCGTGGTGCGCCAGTTCGCCTTCAGCCGCGCGGACGACGTGATCCGCTTTGATTATGCACTGGCACTGCGCCCCGCGAGCGGATTGTCGGTCCGCGTTTCGCGTCGATGAAAACGTCTGGTCAGGTATGGTCCTGCCAGAATCGCTTGAGGCAGGTCCCAAATTGCCTTTTGATCATGATCTTGAACTCGACGTCATGCGCATAGCGCTTGCTTGCCGATATGGCTTTCGATTTTAGCTTGAGGCTTGGGAACCAGTTGCTCATTGTGGCGGAAGCGTTTTCCTGCTGGTTTGCTATAAAGTCCTCATAGCAGACTTGGGCCACCCTGCGCGGTTCAAGAGTGTTCAGGTAGTTTTTCCATCTGACTTCGCCATCGAAAATGTACTGAGCGGTCTCGCTCACAACCCTCTCGGTCAAAATCGATACCGTGGGAATTCCAGACAGTGTCTCCTGACCATCGAACGGCTGTCCCGTATGCAGCATCGAGAGCAGGCTTATGGTTTGATCGATCTTGTTTCTTCTGGAGAGAAAGACATAGAACGAGTTGGCGTCGTCGTCGCCGATTGAATTGCGCGCGAATGGCAGGTTTTCAAAGAAGATTTTGGCGGCGAAAACGCCGTTCTCGGTCCTTTTCCCCAACAGATGGCGACCATAGGCGGGCGCTTGCTGGTTCAGTTTTACAATATCCATGGTGTCGTCCGCCGACCATCGTCTCATCAGTGGCAAGGCATACTGCCACTGAAAATACTCCGTGGGTATTCCCAGGCCGAACTGCTGCAGAACCTGACAATAGGAATGCCCCGCTGTTCGAGGCGTCGTGCAAATCAGGATTTTGGCCGGGTTGTCGGTGGAGCTTTGGCGATCATAGGTCGCAGCGATATATTCACTGTACAAATCGTCGAAATGCATTCCCGAACCGCCCCAACGCTAAGCTTTCAAGCCGCAGACAGGAATCCCAGGATGAGCAGAGCCTGGTCCAGTGTCATCAGCGATGGTGGATCGCCCGCATTGATGTTGTCGACAAGCCACAGATCAGGCCGTACCTTTCGCGTGCGCTCGATAGCCTGCCGGTCAATGACTTGGCTGTCGCGACCGTACATCAGCAGGATACGGGCGTCGACCTTGGCGGCCATCGGGAAAAGATCGTATTCGCGGCCGGCCAGTGCGCCGAAATTTCCAGTGGTGGCCGGATCATAGGCAAGCCGGAAGCCGTCTGGGCCCGAGACTATCCGATTTTCGGCGTAGCGGTTGAACACCGTTTCCTCGACCGGGCCCATGACGGCTTTGGTGGCACTCAGATAATCCTTGGCCGCCGCGCGGGTGGGAAATGCAAGCGCACTCTCTGTCAAAACCTCATTTCTCATCGCGTCGACCTTTGATCCTCCCCGCATGGGAACATCATTGAGAACGATCTTCGAAGCTTTGGAGCCGGTCATGTGCAGAAACAACAGCAAGATCGTGCCGCCCCATGAGGTGCCGATGAAGTGGTTTTCTGTGCCGGCGAACTCGCCCAGCGCACGCAGGCATCTGGAATAGACATTGATGTCGTAACCAGAATCCAGATAGGCGCTGCGTCCACGTCCCAGCAAGTCCGGGCAGATCACCAGGAAGCCATTGCGGCACAGGAAAGTGGCAAGGTAATCAAAGTCGGCGCCGTTGCCGGTGAAGCCGTGCAGGCAGAAGACCGTCGCGCGCGGCGTGCCCGCCGGCCGCCAGATTCGCACGTACATTGCCGCATAGCGGTTATTCAGCCGGATGAGAATTTCTTGCGTCAGTGCCTCGGCTGGGCCGGCCGTATCCATCAGACGTCACGCTTGCGGACGGCGCGCTTGACCGAGCCGCGGTTGTCGATGAAATCGCGTTTCCAGAATACCGATTTGTCCAGATTGATGCGTTTGGCTTCCTTGATCATCGGCAGGATGTGAGACGAGGACCGCGTCGCCAGCACCGTCACTGCGGTGGTGTCCCCGCCGGGGAAGGGATTGAGCGGCCCGCCATTCGCTGCCCAGGCTTCGGCGATCTCACGACTGGTCTGGATCCAGCCGACATAGGCGACGATCGCGTCGTCGATCGACCCGATCATATGTGTCTGCTGATCCAACTGATAACGCAAGGTTTTCACCATCAGGCCGAACTCGTAACCGTCGAACGGCGGATGGTGCGCAATGAAGTTGCAAACGAGCCCAAGCGAAACCGGATTGCTGGGGACACGGGAAAACAGAAGATTGCTCATGCCAGGATTATTGACCCCATCCACCCCAGATCATAACCATCAATCCGTACCCGCCATAAAAGGCGAAGACAATTGAAATTAGAATGCTGCCAAAGACGAACCGGGAGAACAGCAATGGCCGAGGACAGTCCTTTCACCGTCGATGCGGACTGGTTGCAGGAGCGCCTGGGCCAGCCGGGCCTGACGATCATAGATGCCTCGTGGTATCTGCCGGCGCAAAAACGCGACGCGCGCGCCGAGTACGACGCTGCTCATATTCCAGGCGCTCGTTTCCTGGATCAGGATGCCGTTTCGGATCCCGACGCCGCCTTGCCGCATACGCTCGCATCGCCGCAGCATTTCGCCCAGTATGTCGGTGCGATGGGCGTTTCGGCCGATGACACCATCGTCGTCTATGATGGTCCGGGTTTCTTCTCCGCACCCCGGGCATGGTGGATGTTTCGCATCATGGGCGTCTTCCAGACGTATGTTCTGGACGGCGGCTTCGATGGCTGGAAGGCGGCCGGCCGGCCGGTAACGGCCGAGCCGACCAAGATCGCGCCAAGCGTCTTTGATGCCGATTTCGACGCCGGTCGCGTCGTCGGTCTGGCCGAGATGCGTCGGATCGTCGACACGAAGGCAAGCCAGATTGCCGACGCCCGGGGACCGGGCCGCTTTACCGGTGCCGAGCCCGAGCCTCGTTCCGGCATCCGCTCAGGCCATATGCCAGGCGCGCGCAATATCCCCTACTCGGCGCTTTCCGAAAACGGCAGGCTGCTGCCGAAGGACCGTTTACGCAAGGTGATGGAGGACGCCGGTATCGACCTGTCCAAACCCGTCGTCACATCCTGCGGCTCCGGCGTCACCGCCGCTGTGGTCACGCTGGCGCTGGAGACGCTTGGCCACACCGACAACAGGCTTTATGACGGCTCATGGACGGAGTGGGGCGGGCTGCCCGACACATCGGTCGTGACCGGCCCCGCGACGACCGGCAAGGAATGAATTGATGGAAAACGGCGCGCTGCAGGATATTGAAGTCACCGTGACCTTTCTGGAAATGCATGCCCCACCGGCCGCCTCGCCACCGGTGCCCTACAACCGCCAGGTCGCACTGCTGAAAACAAGGGATATCCCCTTGCATTTCTACCGCTACCTGATGGACCGGGTGGGACGCAAATGGCACTGGGTGAATGTGCTGAGGCTGAATGACGATGAGCTGTCAGCCGGAATCCACCGCGAGGATCGCGACATCAGGGTGCTCTATCTCGACGGTGCTCCGGCAGGCTTCTTCGACCTCAAGCCGCATTTGCCGGAGGAAGTCGAACTCGCCTATTTCGGCATGATGGAACACGCCACCGGGCAAGGCATCGGCCGCTGGTTTCTTGGCTCGGCGATTGCGGCGGCATGGTCGTATGGTCCGAAAAGGGTCACGGTGCAGACCTGCACGCTCGATCACCCCGCAGCCCTGCCGCTCTACCAGAAGCTCGGCTTCAACCCGGTCGCTCAGAAGAAAGAGGTCGTGCATCCCCTGCCTTTCGCCGAGCGCTCGGCCAGCGTCATGCGGCCGTAAGGCCAGCCAGAATCTGAACTCCGCTTCGACGATTTCATCAGGTTGTACTTATTAGCCGGTTTAGGTCTGAAGATGCCTGTGATCCCTGCCGAAGGTCAACCGGGTTCCGATTCCCACATCGGATCGGTCCCCGGGACACTTGGCGGGAATCGGGTGGGAAGCCCTGTCGCGAGTGCATAGTTTCCCTGCAACAGCACCGGAGACATTGCCATGGCAATCCAATTCACAGCTCTGCCGACCGAAAATGTCAGGGCCCTACAGCGCGGCGGCCCCGACGCCTATGGTCAGACGCCCGAGCGGAAGGTCTCTGACGGTGACGGCATGCCTTGCCGTCATTGCCTCAGGAATATCGCCGCCGGCGACGCCTACCTCATCCTCGCCTACCGCCCGTTTCCGAACCCTCAGCCCTATGCGGAAACCGGACCGATCTTCCTGCATGCGGAAGAATGCGAGCGCGCCGCCGACATCGAGGCGCTCCCCACGATTCTCGAAAGCCCGGACTACATCGTGCGCGGCTATGGCAGGGATGACCGCATCGTCTATGGCAGCGGTGGTGTCATTCCGACCGAAGCGATCACCGCGCGGTCCGAGACCTTGTTCGAGCGTGAAGACATTGCCTATGTGCATGTCCGCTCGGCGCGCAACAATTGCTACCAATGCCGTATCGAGCGTGCATGAGAGCAAGGGATCGCAGAACGCTTCGCTGTCGTACTGCTGTCGCATAGACCCGCTAGACAGTTATTGTCGATCGATTGGCCGACCGCGGATGAACCGGCGGCAATCTCGATATCGAGGAAGCGGGGCTTTGGCTCCGCTTTTTTGTTGCTTGGGTTCACTACCTCAGTCTCAAGCACGAAAAACCCGCCGGAACGACCGGCGGGTGATTGGAAGAGCTGCTTTCAGGTCAGATCAAGCCGCCAGAACGGCCTTTGGCTCGACCAGTTCGTAGCCGAGCGCTTCGGCGACCGCGCGGTTGGTGATCTTGCCCTTGTGGACGTTGAGGCCGTTGCGCAGGTGATGGTCGTCCACCAGGGCCTTGAGGCCCTTGTCGGCGAGTTGCAGGCCGTAATGCAGCGTTGCGTTGTTCAGGGCATGGGCCGAAGTGACCGGCACCGCGCCAGGCATGTTGGCGACGCAGTAGTGGATAACGCCGTCGACCTCGTAGGTCGGCTCGGCGTGGGTGGTCGCGTGCGAGGTCTCGAAGCAACCGCCCTGGTCGATGGCGACGTCGACCAGCACCGAGCCTTTTTTCATGCCGGACAGCATTTCGCGGGTGACGAGCTTCGGCGCGGCGGCGCCCGGGATGAGCACGGCGCCGACGACGATGTCGGCCGAGAAGCATTCTTCCTCGAGTGCCTCTACGGTCGAATACCGGGTGTGGACCCGGCCGGCGAAGAGGTCGTCGAGCTGGCGCAGACGCGGGATCGAGCGGTCGATGATGGTGACATCGGCGCCAAGGCCGGCGGCCATGCGGGCAGCGTTCAGGCCGACGACGCCGCCGCCGAGCACGGTAACCTTGCCGGGCAGCACGCCGGGCACGCCGCCAAGCAACACGCCGCGGCCGCCATTGGCCTTCTGCAGCGCCGTGGCGCCGGCCTGGATCGACAGGCGGCCGGCGACTTCCGACATCGGCGCCAGCAGCGGCAGGCCGCCGCGATCATCGGTCACGGTTTCATAGGCGATCGCCGTCACGCCGGAAGCTAGCAGGCCCTTGGTCTGTTCCGGATCCGGAGCCAGGTGAAGGTAGGTGTAGAGGATCTGGCCTTCGCGCAACTGCGCCCATTCGGTGGGCTGCGGCTCCTTGACCTTGACGATCATGTCCGACTTGGCGAACACGTCGGCGGCCGTCTTGGCGATGGTGGCGCCGGCGGCGCGATAGGCGTTGTCATCGGCGCCGATGCCGGCGCCCGCGCCGGCCTCCACCAGCACTTCATGGCCATGGGCGACATATTCACGGACCGAGCCCGGCGTGAGGCCGACACGGTATTCGTGATTCTTGATTTCCTTGGGGCAGCCGACGCGCATTTTTCTTCTCCTGATCCGGGCCCTTTTGGGCTCACTCCCTGTAATCACTCAGTGAACCATGAATCGGCGCGCAGGTGTTTGCGAATGCACTTGCAGCGGAATGCATCCTTCGATAATCGTTGCGAAAAATGGACCACTATTCGCAGGAATCACTAAGAATGCCGCTCGACAGGATTGATATCGCCATTCTGGAGACGTTGCAGAAGGATGGCCGGATGCCGAACGCGGCCCTTGCCGAAAAGGTCGGCTTGTCGCAGTCGGCCTGCTCGCGCCGGCTCGACAACCTGGAAAAGTCCGGCACCATCCGCGGTTATCACGCACGGCTTTCCAACGCAGCCCTTGGCCACCAGATGACGGCGATCGTCCACATATCGCTCTCCGGCCAGTTCGAGAAGACACTGTCGGATTTCGAGGCGGCGATCAAACGTTGCCCCAACGTGCTGTCGTGCCACCTGATGTCGGGCGAGTACGACTATATCCTGAGGATCGCGGCCAAGGATCTCGTCGACTACGAGCGCATCCACAAGGAATGGCTGTCGGCGATGCCGCATGTAACCAAGATCAATTCGTCCTTCGCCTTGCGCGAAATCGTCGACCGGACGGCTATGGGGCTGAAGCCGGAGATGGCTTGAGCACTGATCAGTCACTTATGCCGTGGCCGCCTCCGTCACGATCCGGTCCATCGCGATGTCATGCGGCTGTGGATAGATGGTGACGATGCGCTGCAATTCGTAGCCGACGCCGACGACGAGCGGCTTGAACGGCATGGCGGCCAGCGTCCGGTCGAAGAAACCGCCGCCATAGCCCAAGCGATAGTTTGCCGGATCAATGCCGACGATCGGCGAGATGACGATGTCGGGCAGCACCGGGTCGCCCTCGGCCGGGATGGGGATATTCCAGACACCTCTTTCCAATCGGCCGCCCGGTTTGTAGGCGCGAAAGATCAAAGGCCGATCCTTTTCAACGACGATGGGCAGGGCGGTGCGGCCGCCGCGTGCGTTGATGGCGGCCATCCATGGCCGTAAGTCCGGCTCGCCACGAAACGGCCAGTAAAGGCTGACCATGCGGCCCGCAATCTCGCCAACAATTCTGTCAAGGCCTTCCGCAATGCGTTGCGACATTGCCGCACGCACATCGGCCGATACCGCGAGCCGGGCGGCGATCAGCCGTTCGCGCTCGGCTTTGCGCCAGCGCCTCACGTCGGTCCAGTCGCTTGGAGGCGCTCGCAACTCGGGCTCCAGTTCCTGCGTGAAGCATGGCGGGGAGGCATGATGCGCCAGCCCTTGGTCGTCATGATCTTTACCCATGCCTCACCTGTTCGCGTGCTCCTCGATGAGGCTATACCTCGCGATACGATACGACATGTGCTTTCACGACACGAAACGACGAGTCTCGGACACGAGCTTTCTGTTGTTGCATTGCACCAAAAATACTTACATCCATGGCAGGCATTCCGCCCATCAGGAGTGATCGTGATGAACGAAGCCAGACATCAAGTTGTGGTCGTCGGTGCCGGGTTCGGCGGTCTCGAATTCACCCGCGCGCTTGCCGGTGCTCCGGTTCGCATCACCATGATCGACAAGCGCAACCATCATCTTTTCCAGCCGCTGCTCTATCAGGTGGCTACCACGGCGCTGGCGACCTCGGAGGTTGCCTGGCCGATCCGCCATCTTCTGCGCAAACGCAAGGATGTGACCACGCTGCTGGCCAATGTCGTCGGCGTCGACAGGGCCGGCAAGCGCGTGCTGCTCGATGACGGCAGCGCCGTCGCCTACGACACCCTGGTGCTCGCCACCGGCGCACGGCACGCCTATTTCGGCCATGACGAATGGGAGCCTTTCGCGCCGGGCCTGAAGACGTTGGAGGACGCCACCACCATCCGGCGTCGCATCCTTCTGGCCTTCGAGCAGGCGGAGCGGGAGGCCGACCCAGCCAAGCGCCAGGCGCTGCTGACCATTGCCATCGTCGGCGGCGGGCCGACCGGCGTCGAACTCGCCGGAACCATTGCCGAACTGGCGCATGACACGCTGCGCGGCGAATTCCGCAACATCGACACGCGCCAGACGCGCGTGGTGCTGATCGAGGCCGGCGACCGGATTCTGGCTAATTTCGCGCCAAGGCTTTCCGACTACGCAGGCAAGGCGCTGGAACGGCTTGGCGTTGCGGTCGAACTCGGCCGGGCCGTTACGCGCTGCGATGCGGAAGGCGTGGTTTTTGGCGACACGGTTCTGCCCGCCCGCACCATCCTGTGGGCCGCCGGCGTTGCCGCTTCGCCCGCCGCCGAATGGCTGGGAGCGAAGGCGGACCGGGCTGGCAGGGTATTGGTCGAACCTGACCTCAGCGTGCCGGGCAGCCCTGAGATTTTTGTCATAGGCGACGCTGCCCTCGTCCTGCGGCCCGATGGACGGCCCGTGCCCGGCGTGGCGCCTTCCGCCAAGCAGGAGGGACGGCATGTCGCCGCGACCATCAAGGCCAGGCTTGCCGGTGACACGAGACCGCGGCCCTTCCACTACAAGCATGCCGGTGATCTGGCCACGATCGGCAAGCGTGCCGCCGCGATCGACTTCGGCTGGATCAAACTGACCGGCTGGCTAGCCTGGTGGCTGTGGGGCATCGCGCATATCTATTTCCTGATCGGCTTCCGCAACCGGCTTGCCGTTTCGCTGAGCTGGCTATGGATCTACGCCACAGGCCAGCGCAGCGCCCGGCTGATCACGCAGGGCGACGACGACAAGACCTGACTTTCTTCACTGCCTCATTCATCCGCGCGTCATCTGTTGCTGATGGACTGACATGCGGATGCGCGCGACTTCTTGAGTGGACTTCGGCCGATTTCGGCGCGAAGTTCGCTTCGGGGCAGGGCGTGTAACGTCGTCGAAGAAGGAGAAAACATGTCGCAACTGCTCCATTCCGTTTCCCGCCGTGGTCTCCTTGCGGGGGCCGCCGCCACTGGGGCGCTGATCATGCTTCACCCCTTCTCCGCGAGGGCGCAGGCCAATCAGGCCCACCTGAGGATCATGGAGACCACCGATATTCACGTGAACGTGCTGCCCTATGATTATTACGCCGACAAAGCGAATGACACGATGGGGCTCTCGCGCACGGCATCGCTGATCGACGCGGTGCGCAAGGAAGCCGTCAATTCGATGCTGATCGACAATGGCGACCTTTTGCAGGGCAATCCGATGGGCGACTACATCGCCTATGAGAAAGGCCTGAAGGAGGGCGATCTCCATCCGATCATGAAAGGCATGAACCTGCTCGGCTACGAGTGTTCGACACTTGGCAACCACGAATTCAATTACGGCCTGTCGTTTCTGGACAAGGTGCTGGCCGGGGCCAATTTCCCGTTCGTCTGCGCCAATTTGATCCGCGGCACCGAGCTTGCCGCCAACCCGCGCGACGACAAGCTCTATCTCAAGCCCTACATAATCCTGGACAAGAAGATCAGGGACGGTTCTGGCGCGGAGCAACCGATCAGGATCGGCATCATCGGCTTCGTGCCGCCGCAGATCATGATCTGGGATCTCAAGAATCTCGAAGGCAACGTCAAGACGCGCGACATCGTCGAGGCGGCGAAGGCATGGGTGCCGCAGATGAAGGAGGAGGGGGCCGATATCGTCATCGCGCTCTCCCATTCCGGCATCGACGTCAAGCAGGGCGACATGATGGAAAACGCCTCGTTCTTCGTCGCCGGTGTCGACGGCATCGATGCGGTGTTCACCGGCCACCAGCATCTGGTGTTCCCGGGCAAGAAGGATTTCCAGGCATTCGAGGGCGTTGATACACAGAAAGGGACGCTGCAAGGCAAGCCCGCCGTCATGGGCGGCTTCTGGGGCTCGCATATGGGCCTGATCGACCTCATGCTGGAGCGCGACGGATCGAAGTGGAAAGTAGTCTCGGCGACATCGGAGGCACGGCCGATCTTCGAGCGTGTCGACAACAAGAACAAGCCGACAGTCCCGGACGACAAGCGCATCATCGCCGCTCTCGAGCAAGACCACGAGGCAACGCTCGCCTATGTGCGCCGCCCTGTCGGCAAGACCTCGGCTCCACTCTATTCCTATTTCGCGCTGGTGGCCGATGATCCGTCGGTGCAAATCGTCAACCAGGCGCAGAGCTGGTACCTGAAGGATATCCTGAAGAATACCCAGTGGAAGGACGTGCCGATGTTGTCGGCGGCGGCGCCCTTCAAGGCCGGCGGGCGCAGCGGCGCCGACTACTACACCGACGTGCCGGTGGGCGACATCGCGATCAAGAACGTCGCCGACCTCTATCTCTATCCGAACACGGTTCGCGCGGTTGAGATCACTGGCGCGCAGGTGAAGGAATGGCTGGAGATGTCGGCCGGCATCTTCAAGAAGATCGAGGCAGGGAAGGCCGACCAGCCGCTGATCGATACCGAATTCCCATCCTACAATTTCGACGTGATCGACGGCGTCACCTACAGGATAGACCTGTCGCAGCCGCCGAAATACGATGCCAAGGGCGGGATCGCGAACGCTGGTTCCAATCGCATCGCCGACCTCATGTTTGATGGCAAGCCGATTGATCCTGCAGCGAAATTCGTCGTTGCGACCAACAACTACCGCGCCGGCGGCGGCGGCAACTTCCCTGATATCAATGCCTCGAAGATCATCTACGAGGCGCCGGATACCAACCGCGACGTCATCGTCCGCTACGTCGTCAGCCAGGGCACCATCAACCCGACGGCGGATGGCAACTGGTCGTTCGCGCCGTTGCCGGGAACCAGCGTCGTCTTCGAGACTGGCGTCAAGGCAAAGGACTTCATTGCCGATGTGAAATCGCTGAAGATAGAGCCTGCCGGCGAGGGCGAAGCCGGTTTCGCCAGATATCGCATCCTTCTGTGATCCGGTTCGACGGGGTCTCTGTTCCCGGCAGGTTGTGCACGAAGGCTGTCGACGTACCCAGCCTACGCCTTGTAGACCACTTGGCGCACGTCGATATAGCTGGTGCGGAAACCGGCCTCGCAGTAATGAAGGTAGAATTCCCATAGCTTCTTGAAACGTTCGTCGAAGCCGAGCGGCACGATCTTCTCCCACGACCCCCGGAAGCGCTGGCGCCATTCGGCAAGCGTGCGGGCATAATCCTCGGGAAAAACGTGTTCGCGTAAATGGGCAAGGCCATGCGCGGCGCCAAGCGATTTCAGAATTGACGGCGTCGGCAGCATGCCGCCTGGGAAGACGTAGCGCTGGATAAAATCCGGCCTGGCGCGATAGGTGTCGTAGGCGGCTTCGTTGATGGTGATGATCTGCAGACCGGCGGTGCCTCCGGGCTTCAGGCAGGCCTTCATCTTGGAGAAGAACACCGGCCAGTATTTCTCGCCGACCGCCTCGAACATCTCGATCGAGGCGATGCGATCGTAGGTGGCCGTTTCATCGCGGTAATCCTGCAACTTGATGTCGACCTTGTCGGCGAGCCCGGCCTTGGCGATGCGCGCCCTTGCGAAGTCGTGCTGCTCGCGGCTGATGGTCAATCCGGTAACCCGGCAGCCGATTTCGCGTGCCGCGAATTCGGCAAAGCCGCCCCAGCCACAGCCGATCTCCAGCACATGATCCTTTCCGCCGATGCCCATATCCCTGGCCAGCGCCCGGTATTTGGCGGCCTGCGCGCTTTCCAGATCATTGGCGCCATTGGCGTAGAGCGCCGAAGAATAGGTCATGCTCGGGTCGAGCCATTCCTTGTAGAAGGCGTTGCCGAGATCGTAATGCGCCGAGATATTGCGCTTCGCTCCCGTGCGTGTGTTCTCGTTGAACCAGTGGCGGATGCGCTGGACTGTGTTGATGAGCCAGCTGGCGCCGCCAGCGACGCGTTCGCCGATCGCCGAATTGACCACGAACAGTTCGAGGAAGCTGGTGACGTCAGGGCTCTCCCAATCGCCGTCCATGAAGGATTCGGCAACGCCGATGGTACCGCCGGAAAAGGCGCGGCCCGGCAGACGCCAGTTCTTGAGCACCAACTCGGCGTCGGGACCCGGCGCCTTGCCGCCGACGAGAACGGCGCGGCCGTCCGGCATCCTGACCTTCAGCGAGCCGCGCGGCAGGCTCATGGCCGCCGACAGCACCATGCGCGCCTTGGCTGGCAGTCCCTTGACGATCTCGGCGAAATTGAATTCGTCGAGGCGGACGGCGTCGCCCGGCGCTGTGCCATGATGTTCCCCGTGTGCCATTCCATGCCCCTGGATCTCCGTGGTGTCTGCGCAATTGCCGGGCCACGGTTCTCTTGGATCATCCGCCGCCTTCGAACGCCGTTGCCTGATCCCTGCGGGTTCGGCGACAGGCGGCTCGAACGAAAGCGCGCGCCCCCTTAGCCAGGGCTTCAGCGCTTCCCAGTGAATGCCTGTCACAATCTTCCACGTCATGAGGGGGAACTTCAAGAGGCATGCCCGGAGCTGGACTGTGCCACGCAGTGCGCCCGGCTTCCGCCGCCTTGCGTCGGGTTGCTGCAGCCCGAAATCGAAAACACCTATGGCACCCGCATCGCTTGTGCGATAGCTTTAGCCATGCGCTATGTGATTGTCATTGCCGCCATCGCGTTCTTCCTGATCTGGGACGGCCTCTACAATCAGGGCCAGTATCTCGATGTCGCGGTCAGGGAGGTTTCCCACGCGGTGCGCTACGTCACCGGCAAGGCCTAGACATCCTTCCGAATCGCGATGCGCCGCACTTTATCCCTGATGCGCGCGAAATAAGGCCAGGCACCGATCGAGACGCGTCGCCAGGGCATGTGGCGCCATGGCCGGTTGACGCGAAGAGACCGCCGTCACAAAAGACCTCGACATTCAGATCGAGGAGGCGGGATTGATCCGGCATATCGTTTTCTTCAGCGCGCGGCGCAAGGAAGATGTGGAAGCAGTTCGCAACGGGCTGCTGGCGCTCGGCGAAATTCCTCATTCCAGCCTCTTCGAAGTCACTTTGAACACCAAGGTCGACCCGCTGTCGGATGAAGTTGATGTCGTCGTCTACGCGGAATTCGCCGATGACGCGGCGCTCGCCGCCTACAAGGCGCATCCGCTCTATGCGCGAACCACCAGCAAGGTCAAACCATTGCGCGAGCTGCGCTATTCCGCCGATGTCGTGACTGGGAGCTGATACAGAGCCTGCTCCGGAAGCCGCCGTTCGCGGCGCGTCGCGCACAAGCTGGCAGTACGTGAAGCCGCCGGGAAGGTTGTTGGCGTTCCAGGCTCTCAATTCGGCGAGCGCGATGGCGGAAGGCAAAGTCTGCCCGGTGCCGCTGCCGGCGGCATTGCGATCAAGTCTTGAACCAATCTGCCGAATGATGCACATCGCGCTTCCATGGCTCGAACCCGCATTCATCCGCTCGACCACCTAGTTCTGCCGACGCGGAGCCTCGATGCGGCACGCGCCCGGCTCAACGCACTTGGCTTCGTCGTCGCCCCGACCGGCATCCATCCCTTTGGTACGGAAAATTGCTGTGTTTTCTTCACCGACGGCACCTATCTCGAACCGCTCGCGATTGGTGATCAGCAGGCGGCCGCGAAAGCCATCGCCGAGGGCAATGTCTTTGTCGCGCGCGACCGCCTTTATCGCGAAAGCCGTGGCTACGAGGGCTTTTCCGCAGTGGTTCTTGGCACGGACAATGCCGATGGTGACCATGAACGCTATGTCGATGCCGGCCTGTCGGCGGGAGACACGCTGAGCTTCTCGCGAGCCTTCATCGATACGGCGGGCAAAAGCGATACGGCGTCGTTCAAGCTCGCCTTTGCTTCGGCTCATGGCCAAACGGACGCATTTCTTTTTGCCTGCCAGCGCATCAATGCGCCGAAAGTGGACCGCGCAGCACTGCAGGCTCACCCCAATGGCGTCGACGGAATTGTCGAGGTGATTGCAATCAGCCGCGCTCCCGCCGGGCAGCACCGGCTGATTTCAGTGGCGGTCAACGATCCGGCCGCCGATGCGCAAGACGGCTCTTTTCACCTGCCGAACGCGGTCTTGACCGTGCTGGACGCCGCCTCTTTCGGGGCGCGCTTCGCAATGCCGGCCGGGGCGCCATCGGAATTGCGCTTCGCCGCCGTGGTTTTTTCGATACGCGACATTGACGTCGCCGCAAGCTTGCTTGCGGCCAATGCCATCGAACACGATATGTCGGGCGATGACATTATCGTGCAGCCGGCGGCTGGGCAGGGCGCGGCGTTTATCTTTCGGGAGATCCAATGAGCAACCCCCTGTCACCCAATTCGTCGGTAACCGTCGGCAACGTCGTCTTCGACAATGCGGCACCCCTGGCGCTGATCGCCGGGCCATGCCAGTTCGAATCGCGCCAGCACGCCTTCGACATGGCCGGTGCGCTGAAGGAACTGACCAGCAGGCTCGGCATCGGCCTCGTCTACAAGACCAGCTACGACAAGGCCAACCGCACCTCGCTCTCGGCGACACGTGGCGCCGGCATGGACGCCGCACTTCCTGTCTTCGATGAATTGCGCAGGGAATTTTCGTTGCCGGTGCTTACCGATGTTCACACCGAGGAGCAGTGCGCCATCGTCGCGCCGCATGTCGATGTGCTGCAGATACCGGCCTTTCTCTCGCGCCAGACCGACATGCTGGTCGCCGCCGCGAGGACGGGCAAGGTCATCAATGTCAAGAAGGGGCAGTTCCTCGCGCCCTGGGACATGAAGAACGTGGTCGCCAAGATCACCGGGTCCGGCAATGCCAATGTGCTGACCACCGAGCGCGGCGCTTCTTTCGGCTACAACACGCTGGTGTCGGATATGCGCGCTTTGCCTGTCATGGCCGAGATCGGCGCGCCGGTGATTTTCGACGCTACCCATTCCGTGCAACAGCCGGGCGGGCAGGGCGGGTCGTCTGGCGGGGAGCGCCGCTTTGTCGAGACGTTGGCCCGCGCGGCCGTTGCCGTCGGTGTTGCCGGCGTCTTCATCGAAACGCATCAGGATCCCGACAATTCGACGTCATCAGACGGCCCGAACATGCTGCCGCTGAAAGACATGCCGGCACTTCTGGAACGGCTGATGGCCTTCGACAGGATCGCAAAGGGCTGAAGAGCCGACATCTTGTGGCGGACAAGCCCGGGTTGTACGCTTGTTCGGCAAATGTACGCTTTGGCAGGAGGAAGCCATGTCCGTTGCCCGCGTCACCGAAATCACCTCGTCGTCCAAGAAGAGCTTTCAGGACGCCATCGAGAAGGGAATTGCGCGCGCCTCGAAGACCCTGAAGAACGTCGAGGGAGGCTGGATTCAGGATCAGAAGATCGTTGTCGAGGACGGCAAGATCGCGGCCTATCGCGTTAATATGAAGGTGACTTTTATCCTCGCGGAGTGATCAGGCAGCCGCCAAGAAAGTCGGGAACTTTCGCCCGCGCCCCTCATTGTCAGGCAGAGATCAACGACAACGAGGAGTACGATAATGACAACCCAGACAGGCCACACCGAAGCCATTGCTGCTTCGCGAGTCATCGGCACTACCGTCTACAACACCCAAGGCGACAGCATCGGCAGCATCGAGGACGTCATGCTCGACAAGACGTCGAACGGCATCATGTTCGCGGTGATCGGCTTCGGTGGCTTCCTCGGCATTAGCGAGAAGTACCACGCCATTCCTTGGGCAAGCCTCGACTATGACGAGGAGAGAGGCGGCTACGTCGTGCCCTTCACCAAGGAACAGCTGAAGGCAGCGCCTGCCCATTCGATCAACGAACTAGCCGGTGCGGATGGTGAGAGCGCGCGCGACGAGTCCTATCAGTATTACAAAGTCGCGCCCTATTGGCATTGATGCCACAACTGAAAAAGGGGGTCGTTTCGACGGCCCCCTTTTCGATTCAAGGTAACGCTACTCGCTGATCTGCGAAGCCGCCAAAGGCGCAACGGCCTTTGGCGGTGGCTGCTGATTGTCGCACGACGTCAGGAACGCCGCGGCGATCAGGAACAGACTGACAATACCGCTCAACTCAGACATGGCGAAACTCCTCCTGTTTCGCCCCGCGCGATCACACCTATAACTCGGAAATGCGCGTCTGGTGCATGACTTATGATGACAGAAACTTGCGCTTCGTGAATCCGGCGGGCGGCAATATTCGGTGGGCGCCCGATTGCCTTTTGCGTCGCTTTGGCTAAGACGGGCGCGACGCTTTCTTCAGATCAATCGAGGACATCGCAATGACCGCCATCATCGACATTGTCGGGCGTGAAATCCTGGACAGCCGTGGAAATCCGACCGTCGAGGTCGATGTCGTTCTCGAGGACGGTTCGATGGGCCGCGCCGCTGTGCCTTCAGGCGCCTCGACCGGCGCCCATGAAGCCGTTGAGCTGCGCGACGGTGGCGCCCGCTATCTCGGCAAGGGCGTGCTCAGGGCCGTGGAAGCGGTTAATGGCGAACTGTTCGAGGCGATCGGTGGCATGGAGGCCGAAAACCAGATCCATATCGATCAGACCATGATCGAGCTCGACGGCACGCCCAACAAGAGCCGGCTCGGCGCCAACGCCATACTAGGCGTTTCGCTGGCGGTGGCGAAAGCCGCGGCTGACGCCGCCGGCCTGCCGCTCTATCGCTATGTCGGCGGCGCCAAGGCGCATGTCCTGCCCGTGCCGATGATGAACATCATCAATGGCGGCGCGCATGCCGACAACCCGATCGACTTCCAGGAGTTCATGATCCTGCCGGTCGGCGCGCCGACGCTGCGCGAAGGCGTGCGCTGGGGTTCGGAAATCTTCCACACGCTGCGCAAGAAGCTGAAGGATGCCGGCCACAACACCAATGTCGGCGACGAGGGCGGCTTCGCGCCGAACCTGAAGAGCGCGCCGGTGGCGCTCGACTTCATCATGGAATCGATCGAGAAGGCAGGGTTCAGGCCGGGCGAGGAGATCGCACTCGGCCTCGATTGCGCCGCGACCGAGTTCTTCAAGGACGGCAACTATGTCTATGAGGGCGAGAAGAAGACGCGTGACCCCAAGGCGCAGGCCAGATATCTCGCCAAGCTCGCCGCCGATTATCCGATCATCTCGATCGAGGATGGCCTTGCCGAGGATGACTGGGAAGGCTGGAAGTACCTGACGGATCTGATCGGCAAGAAGACGCAGCTTGTCGGCGACGATCTCTTCGTCACCAACACGGCGCGCCTGCGCGACGGTATCCGCATGGGCGTTGCCAATTCGATCCTGGTCAAGGTCAACCAGATCGGCTCGCTGACCGAGACGCTCGACGCGGTCGAGACCGCGCACAAGGCGGCCTACACCGCCGTCATGTCGCATCGTTCGGGGGAGACCGAGGATTCGACCATCGCCGATCTCGCCGTCGCCACCAATTGCGGGCAGATCAAGACCGGCTCGCTGTCGCGCTCCGACCGCATGGCCAAATACAACCAATTGATCCGTATCGAGGAAGAACTCGGCAAGCAGGCGCGTTACGCCGGCAAGTCGGTGGTCAAGAGCTGACCCGGCCTGGATCGTCGATATTGGAAGGGCGGGCCATCCCGCCCTTTTTCATTTCAGGCCAGCCTGGGCGACGTCCCGTAACCGTCCGTTAAGCACAGTCAGGCGAAAAAGGGCTTCTGGCCGTTCGAGTTCGCGGCCACGGGGAAACGGTTCATGTGGACGCGTCAGCACAAGCAGAGAAACACCGGGCGGCTGATCATTCCCTCCTTGTGCGTGGTCTTCCTGGCCTATTTCGGCTTCCACGCCTATCACGGCGAATTCGGCATCAATTCCAAATACAAGCTCGAGGCCGAGACGCTCGCGCTGCAGGGACAGCTCGATGCGATCCAGGCGCGCAGGATGGACCTCGAGCGGCGCGTCAAGCTCATGCACGACGGCACGCTGGAGAAGGACATGCTGGACGAGCAGGCACGTCGAGCGCTCAATCTGTCCCAGGCTGATGAAATCACCATCATGCTGCCGGCCTCCGCCAAGTAACCTATTTTCGGTTAATCACCAATATTTTCAATGATTTTAATCGCTTAGGCGCATGCCAGCTATGCAATTTCGACATGGCGGAACGTCTTTCTACGTGTTAGCCTCCCATAAATCGAAGGGGAGGGCGATCTCCCCGGGGCAGGTTGATCTTGCTCCAGTGTCCGCAAAGAGACGCCAACAGGGAGTGATGCATGGCCACCGCAGCCAGAAAAGCGCCTGCCAAATCGAAATCCGACGGCAAATCCGGCCTGTCGGCACCCAAGCCCGCTGACTTCACCA
Source organism: Mesorhizobium sp. ES1-4 (assembly GCF_020164745.1). Classification (GTDB taxonomy): domain Bacteria; phylum Pseudomonadota; class Alphaproteobacteria; order Rhizobiales; family Rhizobiaceae; genus Mesorhizobium. The sequence continues at coordinate 181,018 of NZ_JAIUGV010000001.1, forward strand.
AGGACGAGGAGCTTGCCGCCTACCGGCACATGCTGCTCATCCGCCGCTTCGAGGAAAAGGCCGGCCAGCTCTACGGCATGGGCTTCATCGGCGGCTTCTGCCATCTCTATATCGGCCAGGAAGCGGTCGTAACCGGGATGAAGATGGCGCTGATCGACGGCGATCAGATGATAACAGCCTATCGCGACCACGGTCACATGCTGGCGATGGAGCTTTCGCCGCGTGGCGTGATGGCCGAGTTGACCGGCCGCCGCGGCGGCCTGTCCAGGGGCAAGGGCGGCTCCATGCACATGTTCTCCAAGGAGAAGCATTTCTATGGCGGTCACGGCATTGTCGGTGCGCAGGTGTCGCTCGGCACCGGCCTCGCCTTCGCCAACCGCTACCGCGGCAACAACAATGTCTCGCTGACCTATTTCGGTGATGGCGCCGCCAACCAGGGCCAGGTCTATGAGAGCTTCAACATGGCCTCGCTGTGGAAGCTGCCGGTGATCTACATCATCGAGAACAACCGCTACGCCATGGGTACCTCGGTTTCGCGCTCTTCAGCGGAGACCGACTTCTCGCACCGTGGCGCTTCCTTCAAGATTCCCGGCATCCAGGTCGATGGCATGGATGTGCGCGCGGTCAAGGCCGCCGGCGATCTTGCCACCGAATGGTGTCGCGCCGGCAATGGCCCGCTGATCCTCGAGATGCAGACCTACCGCTATCGCGGCCACTCGATGTCCGATCCGGCGAAGTACCGGTCGAAGGAAGAAGTGCAGAAGATGCGCTCCGAGCACGACCCGATCGAGCAGGTAAAGGCGCGGCTCATCGAGAAGAAGTGGGCGACCGAGGACGAATTGAAGACCATCGACAAGGAGGTTCGCGACGTCGTCGCCGACGCCGCCGAATTTGCCCAGAACGATGCGGAGCCGGATCCGTCCGAGCTCTGGACCGACGTCGTGTTGTAAAGGGAGGGCCAGGACATGCCGATCGAAATTCTCATGCCCGCTCTCTCGCCGACCATGGAAGAGGGCAATCTTTCCAAGTGGTTGAAGAACGAGGGCGACAAGGTCGTAGCCGGTGACGTGATCGCCGAGATCGAAACCGACAAGGCGACGATGGAAGTCGAGGCCGTCGACGAAGGCACGCTGGGCAAGATCCTGATCGCGGCCGGCACCGAGGGCGTCAAGGTCAACACGCCGATCGCCGTTCTGCTGCAGGACGGCGAGAGCGCCGCCGATGTCGGCAAGTCAGCTGCTCCCGCCAAGGCCGAAGCGCCGGCAAAGGCGGAAGCCCCGGCCGAGGACAAGGCGGAACCGGCAAAGCCGGCCGCCGCAGCCGTCGCGGCCGCGCCGAAAACGGAAATCGCCGCCGATCCGGACATTCCGGCCGGCACCGAGATGGTCTCGACCACGGTGCGCGAAGCGCTGCGTGACGCCATGGCCGAGGAAATGCGCCGCGATGGCGATGTCTTCGTCATGGGCGAGGAGGTCGCCGAATATCAGGGCGCCTACAAGATCACGCAAGGCCTGCTGCAGGAATTCGGGCCGCGTCGCGTCGTCGACACGCCCATCACCGAGCACGGCTTTGCCGGCGTCGGCGTCGGCGCGGCAATGGCCGGACTGAAGCCGATCGTCGAGTTCATGACCTTCAACTTCGCCATGCAGGCGATCGACCAGATCATCAACTCCGCCGCCAAGACGCTCTATATGTCGGGCGGCCAGATGGGCGCGCCGATCGTGTTCCGTGGGCCGAACGGCGCCGCGGCCCGTGTCGCGGCACAGCACTCCCAGTGCTACGCCGCCTGGTATAGCCACATTCCAGGCCTGAAAGTCGTGATGCCTTATACGGCGGCCGACGCCAAGGGCTTGCTCAAGGCGGCGATCCGCGACCCGAACCCGGTCATCTTCCTCGAGAACGAGATCCTCTACGGCCAGTCCTTCGACGTGCCGAAGCTGGATGACTTCGTGCTGCCGATCGGCAAGGCGCGGATCCACAAGACGGGCAAGGACGTCACCATCGTCTCGTTCGGCATCGGCATGACCTATGCGGTCAAGGCGGAAGCAGAGCTGCGCGGCATGGGTATCGATGCCGAGATCATCGATCTCAGGACCATCCGTCCGCTCGATCTCGACACCGTCATCGCCTCGGTCAAGAAGACCAACCGGCTGGTCGTGGTCGAAGAAGGCTACCCGCAGAATTCGGTCGGCGACCATATCGCCAACCAGGTTTCGCAACGCGCCTTCGATTTCCTCGACGCGCCGGTCATCACCATTGCCGGCAAGGACGTGCCGATGCCTTATGCGGCCAACCTCGAAAAGCTGGCATTGCCGAATGTCGGCGAGGTCATCGAGGCGGTCAAAGCCGTCGCATATCGCTGAATCGGACGGGAGGACAAAATGCCAATCAACATCACCATGCCGGCGCTCTCGCCCACGATGGAAGAGGGCAATCTGTCAAAGTGGCTGGTCAAGGAAGGCGACAAGGTTTCGCCCGGCGATGTGATCGCCGAGATCGAGACCGACAAGGCGACGATGGAGGTCGAGGCTGTCGATGAGGGAACGGTTGCCAAGCTCGTCGTGCCGGCCGGTACCGAAGGCGTCAAGGTCAACGCGCTGATCGCCGTGCTTGCCGCCGAAGGTGAGGATGCGGGTGCTGCCGCCAAAAGCGGTGGCGATGCCGCACCGGCGAAAGCCGAAGCGCCGAAAGCTGAAGCCTCAAAGACCGAAGCGCCGAAGGCTGAGGCGCCAAGGACCGAGGCGCCGAAGCCCGAGCCTGTCTCGGCAACTCCAGCCGCCGCCAATGGTCATGCGGCTGGCGAACGTATCTTTGCATCACCGCTTGCCCGTCGTATTGCCAAGGACGCTGGAGTCGATGTTTCTGCCGTGACCGGCACCGGCCCGCACGGCCGCGTCGTGAAGGCCGATGTCGAAGCCGCGATGGCCGGTGGCGACGCCAAGGCGGCACCCGCCGCCAAGGCTCCGGCCGGCGCGCCAGCGGCTGCCGCCGCACCAGCAGTAAAGGCGATGTCGGACGATCAGGTGCTGAAACTGTTCGAGCAGGGCTCCTACGACCTAGTCCCGCACGACAACATGCGCAAGACCATCGCGCGGCGCCTCGTCGAGGCCAAGACCACCATCCCGCATTTCTACCTGACGCTCGATTGTGAACTCGACGCGCTCCTGGCGCTGCGTTCGCAGCTCAATGCGGCCGCACCGGTGAAGAAGACCGACAAGGGCGAAGCACCCGCCTACAAGCTCTCCGTCAACGACATGGTGATCAAGGCGATGGCGATGGCGCTGAAGGCGGTGCCGGACGCCAATGCCTCCTGGACCGAAAGCGCCATGGTCAAGCACAAGCATGCCGATGTCGGCGTTGCCGTGTCGATCCCCGGCGGCCTGATCACACCGATCATTCGGCGTGCGGACGAAAAGACGCTGTCGACCATCTCCAACGAGATGAAGGATCTGGCCAGCCGTGCGCGCAGCCGCAAGCTGAAGCCGGAAGAATACCAGGGCGGCACCACGGCGGTGTCGAACCTCGGCATGTTCGGCATCAAGGATTTCGCCGCGGTGATCAATCCGCCGCATGCGACGATCCTGGCGGTCGGCGCCGGCGAGGAGCGGGCGGTGGTCAGGAATGGCGAGATCAAGATCGCGACCGTGATGTCGGTGACGCTGTCGACCGACCATCGTGCGGTCGACGGCGCGCTGGGAGCGGAACTCTTGGTCGCCTTCAAGAAGTTGATCGAAAACCCGATGGGCATGCTGGTCTAGGTGGGGCTCCGCCTTGGCCTGCCGGGCCTGGTAGCCGTCCCTGCGCAATGGCTATTCGGAGGCTGGGCGTGTGAGACGCGGCCTGACTGTTGAAAGGGCGGGTTGAACCGATGAAGACGGTGCTTTGCTATGGTGACTCGCTGACCTGGGGCTACGATGCCGAGGGTGGCCGCCATGCGTTGCAGGACCGCTGGCCAACTGTGCTGCAAGCCGGGCTCGGCGACGATGTCCAGGTCATCGCCGATGGCCTGAATGGACGCACCACGGCCTTCGACGATCACCTGGCAGGTGCCGATCGCAATGGAGCACGGCTGCTGCCGACGGTTCTGACGACGCACGCACCGATCGACCTGATCGTCATCATGCTTGGCGCCAACGACATGAAGCCCTGGATCCATGGCAATCCGGTCGCGGCCAAGCAGGGCATCCAGCGGCTGATCGACATCGTGCGCGGCCATGACTATCCGTTCGACTGGCCGGCGCCGCGGATCCTGATCGTTTCGCCGCCTCTTGTCAGCCGCACCGAAAATGCCGACTTCAAGGAAATGTTCGCCGGCGGCGATGACGCCTCGAAGCAGCTTGCGCCGCAATATGCGGCACTCGCCGACGAAGAGGGGTGCGGCTTCTTCGATGCCGGCACAGTGGCGCAAACCACACCGCTCGACGGCGTCCACCTCGACGCCGAAAACACGCGAAATATCGGCAAGGCGTTGACGCCAGTCGTGCGCGTGATGCTGGAATTGTGATTGAAGGAGAAAACCGTGGCTGAGAACTACGACGTCATCATCATCGGCTCCGGTCCCGGCGGCTATGTCACGGCGGTGCGTTCCGCCCAGCTCGGCTTCAAGACGGCGATCGTCGAGCGTGAGCATCTCGGCGGCATCTGTCTCAACTGGGGCTGCATTCCGACCAAGGCGCTGCTGCGCTCGGCCGAGATCATGCACTATTCGGATCACCTGAAGGATTATGGCCTGAAGCTCGACGGCGGCAAGATCAGTGCCGATACCGCCGCTGTCGTCGATCGGTCGCGGAAAGTGTCGCTCAGGCTCAATGGCGGCGTCGCCTTCCTGATGAAGAAGAACAAGGTCGACGTCATCTGGGGCGAGGCCAAGTTGTCAAAGCCCGGCGAAATCGTGGTCTCCAAGACGGCCAAGAAGCCCATGGAACCGCAGCCGCCGGTGCCGAAAGGCGTCAAGGGCGAGGGCACCTACACCGCCAAGCACATCATCCTGGCAACTGGTGCCCGACCGCGCGCGCTGCCCGGAATCGAGCCGGATGGCAAGCTGATCTGGACCTATTTCGAGGCCATGGTGCCGAAGGAGATGCCGAAGTCGCTGCTGGTGATGGGCTCGGGCGCCATCGGCATCGAATTCGCCTCTTTCTATCGCACCATGGGCGTCGAGGTGACCGTGGTCGAGCTGCTTTCGGCGGTGATGCCTGTCGAGGACGCCGAAGTCTCGAAGTTCGCGCAAAAGCAGTTCGAAAAGCAGGGCATGAAGATTATTCTCGAGGCCAAGGTGACCAAGGTCGAGAAAGGAGCGAACTCGGTCACCGCGCATGTCGAGATGAAGGACGGCAAGGTCGAGAAGATCACCGCCGACCGGATGATTTCGGCAGTCGGTGTACAGGGCAATATCGAGAATCTCGGCCTTGAAGCGCTTGGCGTGAAGACCGATCGCGGCTGCGTCGTCATCGACGGCTACGGCAAGACCAACGTACCCGGCATCTACGCCATCGGCGATGTCGCCGGTCCCCCGATGCTTGCCCACAAGGCCGAGCATGAGGGCGTGGTGTGCGTCGAAAAGATCGCCGATTTTCCCGGTGTTCACGCGACCGACAAGCTCAAAATTCCCGGCTGCACCTATTGCAACCCGCAGGTCGCCTCCGTTGGCTTGACGGAAGCCAGGGCCAAGGCCGAAGGCTGGGATATTCGCGTCGGTCGCTTCCAGTTCGCCGCCAACGGCAAGGCGATCGCGCTTGGCGAGGACCAGGGTTTCGTCAAGACCATCTTCGACAAGAAGACCGGTCAGCTGCTCGGCGCGCACATGGTCGGCGCCGAGGTCACCGAACTGATCCAGGGCTTTGTCGTGGCGATGAACCTGGAGACGACCGAGGAAGAGCTGATGCACACGATCTTCCCGCATCCGACGCTGTCGGAGATGATGAAGGAAAGCGTGCTCGACGCCTATGGTCGCGCCTTGAACGCATGATAGATTCGCAGCGGGAGACTCAGCTTCGACAGTCGCGGGATCGCGACGGCGAGGCAGTTCGTTTCCGGAGAACTTTTTACTCGCGCAAGGAGAAGGCATATGCACTTGAATGGCGTGGGCTGGATCGCAGCCATCATCATCGGCGGCCTGGCAGGCTGGTTCGCCGAAATGGTCATGAAGAGCAACACCGGCATATTCATGAACATCGTCATGGGGATAGTTGGCGCGGTGGTGCTGAACGCCATCCTGCAGGCGCTTAATATCGGCGTGTTCGGAGTAGGCTGGATCGCCTATCTGATCACCGGTTTCATCGGTGCCTGCCTGCTTATCTGGGTCGGTCGCATGGTGCGCCGCTAGTCGCTATCGTCCCGGCTATGCGAAAACGGTTGCAGTCGCATGCGCCGCTGCAGCCTTTTTCTTTGTGCTGAAAAGTCCTAGATGACGTGAAAGTGACGATCGCCGACGCGCGGTCGCAAGAAAGGCCAGGGTTCAGATGGTCACTGTCCTCGACACGATCGCCAACGCGCCGCGGCTGCGGCACCCCGAGAAGGCGCACAAGCCCGACCAGGAAGTGCTGCGCAAGCCGGACTGGATCCGCGTCAAGGCGCCGGTTTCGAAGGGCTATGCCGAGACACGCGAGATCGTCAAATCCCACAAGCTGGTGACCGTATGCGAAGAGGCCGGATGCCCCAACATCGGTGAGTGCTGGGAAAAGAAGCACGCTACTTTCATGATCATGGGCGAGATCTGCACCCGTGCATGCGCCTTCTGCAATGTCGCCACCGGCATACCGACCGCGCTCGACCTCGATGAGCCGGCCCGCGTCGCGCATGCCGTCAAGCAGATGGGCCTTACCCACGTCGTCATCACCTCGGTCGACCGCGACGATCTCGCCGATGGTGGTGCCCAGCACTTCGCCGACGTGATCCGGGCGATCCGGGCGGCAACGCCTCAGACGACGATAGAAATTCTGACGCCGGATTTCCTGCGCAAGGACGGCGCGTTGGAGATCGTCGTGGCGGCCAGGCCCGACGTCTTCAATCACAATCTCGAAACCGTGCCGTCGAACTATCTGAAGGTCCGGCCGGGCGCCCGCTATTTCCACTCGATCCGGCTGCTGCAGCGGGTCAAGGAACTCGATCCATCAATCTTCACCAAGTCCGGCATCATGGTGGGTCTGGGCGAGGAGCGAAACGAGATCCTTCAGCTGATGGATGATTTGCGTTCGGCCAATGTCGACTTCATGACCATTGGCCAGTACCTGCAGCCGTCGAAGAAGCATCATCCGGTGATCCGCTTCGTCACCCCCGAGGAGTTCAAGTCCTTCGAGACGATCGGCAAGACCAAGGGTTTCCTGCTGGTGGCGTCGAGCCCGCTGACGCGCTCGTCGCATCACGCCGGCGACGACTTCGCCAGGCTGCGCGCCGCCCGCGAAGCGCAGTTCCAGAAATCGGTCTGATGGATGTCGCCCAAAAGTGGTCTCGGTTGGGAGAACGACATGCATGGAAATGAAGAAGCCAAAGCGCGTCGCATGAATCCATTGCGACGCGACGCGCTTTAGAGCCGGGTTCATGCCGAAATTCGAAGCCACCCGCCGCGTTGCCCACACGCCGCAGCAGATGTTCGCACTGGTCGCCGATATCGAGGCTTACCCGCAATTCCTGCCGCTTTGCGAAGCACTGACGGTACGCTCGCGCAAGGAGCGCGACGGGCGCACCATCCTCGTTGCCGATATGAGCATCGGCTACAAGGCGATCCGCGAGACCTTCACGACGCAGGTGCTGCTGAAGCCCGACGAAAACGCCATCGATGTGAAGTATATCGACGGCCCCTTCAAATATCTGACCAATGTCTGGCGTTTCGAGCCAGACGGTGCTGGCTGTGCCGTACGCTTTTTCATCGACTACGAATTCAAGAGCCGCATCCTGGGTGCGCTGATGGGCACGATGTTCGACCGTGCCTTCCGTATGTTCGCCGAGGCTTTCGAAAAGCGCGCCGATGTCATCTATGGAACCGCGCCATCGGCCTGATATCGACCGAGTGCATGCAGACCCAGTTCCAGCGCATGCCGGACGGTTTCGCGGCGGATGAAATCGCGACCCTGGTCGGCAAACAGCTTGTGTTCCGCCATCACGGCCTTGCCCTCCAGGCCGACGCCGAACCAGACCAGGCCGACCGGCTTTTCCACAGAACCGCCACCCGGGCCGGCAATGCCAGTGACCGCCAGCGTCAGCCCGGCGCGCGAACGGGCAAGCGCACCCTCTGCCATCTCGATGGCTGTCTCGCGGGAAACCGCGCCATGCGCGTCGAGCGTGGTGGCGCGGACGCCGAGCATGTCCATCTTGGCTTCATTGGAATAGGTGATGAAGCCGCGGTCGACCACGGCGGAAGAACCGGCAATGTCGGTCAATGCGGCGATGATCATGCCGCCGGTGCAGCTTTCCGCGGTCGCCAGCATGATGCCGCGCTCGCGGCAAGCTTCAAGCAGGGCGGCTGCCAGGTCGCCGTGGGTCATTCGGGAACCTCGCCGGGAAACACCACACTGGCGGTGGCGATCGCCGCGATGCCTTCCTCGCGGCCGACGAAGCCGAGCTTCTCGTTGGTTGTCGCCTTGATCGAGATGCGGTCGGGCGAAATGCCCAGCATCTGCGAAAGGACTGACGTCATCGCCTCACGATGCGGGCCGACACGCGGCGCTTCGCAGATCAGCGTGATGTCGGCATTGGCGATGCGTCCGCCGCGCTCGCGCACCAGGCTTGCCGCATATTCGACGAAGATCCGCGACGCAACGCCCTTCCACCGCGGGTCCGACGGAGGAAAGTGCGTGCCGATGTCGCCGGCGCCGCAGGTCGCGAGCAGCGCGTCGGTCAGGGCGTGCAGGCCGACATCGGCGTCGGAATGGCCAGACAATTTCCTGTCATGAGGAATGGCGACGCCGCACAGGGTGACATGGTCGCCGGGCTCGAAGGCATGGACATCGTAACCGTTGCCGGTGCGGATGTCGGGGAAGTGTACCCGCTCGCTGGAAAGCCGCTGGTGCGCCATGGTGATGTCCCGTGCCCATGTGAGTTTGACATTGTCCGGCGAGCCAGGAACGAGCTTTACCGGCATTTGCATCCATTCAGCGATCGACGCGTCGTCGGTAAAGTCGGTTTTGCCCCTGTTGTAGGCTTCCTCATGCATCGTCATGATCGCGAGGAAGGGAAAGCCTTGCGGCGTTTGCGCCGCATGCAGCCCGCTCCTGGGGACTGTCTCGCCAACCGTGCCCGATACCGACTCGCGTTTCAGCGTGTCGGCAACGGGCAGGGCAGGAAGCGCACCTTCGCGCTCGCCGATGGCCGCGATGGTTCGGTCGATCAGGTCCGCGTCGACGAAAGGGCGAGCGGCGTCGTGGATGAGGACCTTGTCCGGCGCGTAGCTTCTTAGCGCCCGCAGTCCGAGCCGAACCGAATCCTGCCTGGTTGCGCCTCCGGCGATCGCCGTCACCCGATCGGCATCGTTGCCGACCGCTTGGTGAAAAAGCTCGCGGTCCTCGGCATGAATGGCAACGACGATCCGACCGATGAGCGGGTGCGCCAGGAATATATCGATGACACGAGCGATGATGGCCCGACCACCAATTCGTTGATATTGCTTGGGCCCATCGGTCTGCCCGGCGCGTGCGCCGCGACCGGCCGCGACGATAACCACCGCGACTTTGCCACTCGGATCCGAAGCCTGATTTTCAGTTGCGCCAGTCATGCAGTCCGGTCCTAGTCGCGGCCAAGGCCGAAGGCCAGCATTTTTCCCAATTGCGCCTTAATGTGGCGTCATTGCGCGTTGCACATTTCTCTCGATCTGGCTAGTGAATGTGCAACGAATGGACATGCTTGGTTTTTGTGCATGGTTAACTTGATCAGATTGGCCGCGCCGCTCGATATCGGCGGCGTGATAATCCGCAACCGCGTCTTCCTCGCGCCGATGTCGGGGATCACGGACGAGGCCTTCAGGCAGCGCGCCCATGCGCATGGCGCAGGCCTGGTCGTCTCCGAAATGGTGGCCAGCGGCGAGCTCGCCAAGGGCAGGGCCGGCTGCGACCTGCGCATACGTCATTCCGGCCTGCCCGTCCACATGGTGCAGCTTGCCGGCCGTGAGGCTATCCACATGGCCGAAGGCGCACGGATTGCCGCCGGCGAGGGCGCCGACATCATCGACATCAACATGGGCTGTCCGGCCAAGAAGGTCACCGGTGGCTATGCCGGCTCGGCATTGATGCTGGACCTCGACCACGCGCTCTCGCTGATCGAAGCCGTGGTTGGCGCCGTCACGGTGCCGGTAACGGTCAAGATGCGGCTGGGTTGGGACGAGGCCGCACTTAACGCTCCCGTCCTGGCGCGCCGTGCCGAGCAGGCGGGCGTCAGGATGGTCACGGTCCATGGCCGCACACGCTGCCAGTTCTACCAGGGCAAGGCGGATTGGCGTGCCATCGCTCGCGTCAAGGAAGCCGTATCCATCCCTGTCGTGGCCAATGGCGATGTCTGGTCCCCGATCGAGGCGGCCGCCATTATCGAGCAATCCGGCGCCGATGCGGTCATGGTCGGCCGCGCCCACTATGGCGCGCCATGGGTCGCCGGTAGCATCGCTGCCGCGGCGGCGGGCGAAACGGCGACCAACGTGCCAGGGGATCCCGCGGCGCTGGCCGACTATATCGTCGCCCATTACGAGGACATGCTGGCGCTGTATGGCATCGAGAGCGGCTTGCGCCAGGCGCGCAAGCATCTGGGCTGGTATCTCGATCGACACGCCGGGGGCGTCGATGGCGAGACCAGAAAAGCGATCATGACCATGGTCGAGCCGGCCCGTGTCATTGCCTTGCTGCGCGATGTGTTTTCGCGCGCTCCGCAAACCCTGACCATGCGGAGCGCCGCATGACCGCCGCCGCCGGCCAGGGCACTGAAATAGCCGATGCCGCCCAGATCGTTCTGAATACGATCCGCCGCCCGGTGATCATGATCAGCGAGGAAGGCTTCATCATCTTCGCCAATGCCGATGCCGAGGACTTCTTCCGCTCCAGCGCGACCATGCTGGCGCGCAACACCCTGTCCAAGCTCATACCCTTCGGCAGCCCGTTGCTGACGCTGGTAGACCAGGTGCGCGAGCGCCGCGCGCCGGTCAACGAGTACCGGGTCGACGTCTCGTCACCGCGCCTGGGCATCGAAAAGGTGGTCGATCTCTATGTCGCGCCGGTGCCGGAGTTTCCGGGCTCCGTCGTGGTCATGTTCCAGGAGCGGTCGATGGCGGACAAGATCGACCGGCAGATGACGCATCGTGGCGCCGCGCGCTCGGTGACCGGCCTGGCGGCAATGCTGGCGCATGAGATCAAGAACCCGCTTTCCGGCATCAGGGGGGCGGCCCAGCTGCTCGAACTGTCCGCTTCCGATGAGGATCGCGCGCTGACTCGGCTGATCACCGACGAGACGGATCGCATCGTATCGCTGGTCGATCGTATGGAGGTGTTTTCCGACGAGCGGCCGATCGATCGCTACCCCGTCAACATCCACGTCGTGCTCGATCATGTGAAAGCGATCGCAAAGAATGGTTTCGCGAAGAAAATCAAGATATTGGAGGATTACGATCCATCATTGCCTCCAGTATTCGCCAATCGCGACCAGCTGATCCAGGTGTTCCTCAACCTGATCAAGAACGCCGCCGAGGCGATCGGCAGCGATCCCCACGGCGAGATCGTGCTTTCCACCGCCTTCCGGCCCGGCATTCGCGTTTCGGTTCCGGGCACGCAGGACCGCGTATCGCTGCCGCTGGAGTTCTGCGTGCGCGACAATGGTTCCGGCGTCTCGGAAGATATCCTGCCGATCCTGTTCGATCCCTTCATCACCACCAAGCCGAACGGCTCGGGGCTGGGGCTGGCGCTGGTCGCCAAAATCGTCGGTGAACATGGCGGCATCATCGAATGCGATTCGACGCCGCGCGCGACGACGTTCCGGGTTCTGATGCCGGCCTGGAAGGAAACGGCGCTGGTCGGCGATCAAGACGGCGAAGGAGACCGCAAATGACCGTTCGCGGCAATATTCTCGTCGCCGACGACGATGCAGCCATCCGCACCGTCCTCAATCAGGCGCTGTCGCGCGTCGGTCACGAGGTGCGCGTCACCTCCAACGCCTCGACCCTGTGGCGTTGGGTGGCGGCAGGTGAGGGTGATCTCGTCATCACCGACGTCGTGATGCCGGACGAGAACGCTTTCGACATGCTGCCACGCATCAAGAAGGCGCGGCCGGAACTGCCGGTCATCGTCATGAGCGCCCAGAACACCTTCATGACGGCGATCCGCGCTTCCGAAACAGGCGCCTACGAATATCTGCCGAAGCCCTTCGACCTGACCGAGCTCCTCAAGATCGTCAACCGCGCGCTGTCGGAGCCCCGGCGGCCCAAGATCGATGCCCGGCAAGAAGAGCAGCCCGAGACGATGCCGCTGGTCGGCCGTTCGGCCGCCATGCAGGACATCTACCGCATGCTGGCGCGCATGATGCAGACCGACCTGACGGTCATGATCTCGGGCGAATCGGGCACCGGCAAGGAACTGGTGGCGCGCGCGCTGCATGAATACGGACGCCGCCGTGGTGGTCCGTTCGTTGCCATCAACATGGCGGCGATCCCGCGCGATCTGATCGAATCGGAATTGTTCGGCCACGAGAAGGGCGCGTTCACCGGCGCGCAGAACCGATCGACCGGCCGCTTCGAGCAGGCAGAGGGCGGCACGCTGTTCCTCGACGAGATCGGCGATATGCCGATGGAGGCGCAGACGCGCCTGCTGCGCGTCCTGCAACAGGGTGAGTACACGACGGTCGGCGGCCGCACGCCGATCAAGACCGATGTGCGCATCGTTGCTGCCACCAACAAGGACCTGCGCACGCTGATCAACCAGGGCCTCTTCCGCGAGGACCTTTTCTACCGTCTCAACGTCGTGCCGCTCAGGTTGCCGGCGCTGCGAGAGCGCTCCGAGGACGTGCCCGATCTGGTGCGCCATTTCTTCAAGCTCGGCGAGATGGAAGGGCTGCAGACCAAGCGTATCTCGTCCGGCGGTATCGAACTGATGAAGCGCTATCCGTGGCCAGGCAATGTGCGCGAGCTGGAAAACCTCGTTCGCAGGCTGGCCGCGCTCTATTCGCAGGACGAGATTTCCGCCGAGATCATCGAGGCGGAGCTCAAGACAGGCGAGCGCCCGGTCGTGCCAGGCGCCGGCAACCTCATTCCCGACGATCTTTCCATCGGCCAGGCGGTGGAGCATTTCCTGCAGCGCTATTTCGCCTCCTTCGCAGGCGAATTGCCGCCCGCGGGTCTCTACGAGCGCATTCTGTCCGAAGTCGAATATCCGTTGGTGCTGGCTTCGATGACGGCAACCCGCGGCAATCAGATCAAGGCCGCTGAGCTTTTGGGCCTCAACCGCAACACCCTGCGCAAGAAGATTCGCGAATTGGGCGTCAACGTCTACAAGTCGTCCCGCCAGACCTGAGTCCGGGCCAAGCACACGATCTTTTCGGGGGACCGACGGGAGAAAGAGTCCCCCTGTTGTCACACTTGTTGCATAATCGCCACAATGCGTTGCATAGATCGGACGCAATCACTGGCTCTAAACGACGACATGGCTCCGCGGAAACCTCAACTCAACCAACCGCTCTTCAGCGGCGCGCGCGACGGACGTCGCCTGCTGGCACTGACGGGCGTGGTGGCGGTCGTCGGTGCCCTGGTCGTGGCGGCGATTTCGTTCGCCATCCTGGTCGGTGCGACACCGATCGCACCGGACGCCAAGGCGACCTGGGCGCTGATCGCTCTCAACGCCGCCTTCGTGCTCATTCTCATCGCGTTGGTTGGACGCGAGGTGCACCGCATCGTCATGGCGCGCCGGCATGGCAAGGCGGCGTCCCGGTTGCATGTGCGCATCGTTGCCATGTTCGCGCTGGTCGCCGCCATTCCCGCCATCATGGTGGCGATCATCGCCTCGATCACGCTCGATATCGGCCTTGATCGATGGTTCGAGATTCGCACCAAGACGATCGTCAATTCTTCGTTGTCGATCGCGGATGCCTATGTCCAGGAAAACGCCCGCAACCTGCAGGGCACGACGCTGTCGATGGCCTACGATCTCGATGCGTCGCGAACGCTCTACGGCCTCGATCGCACCGGTTTTCTCGACCTCATGAACAAGGAAGCCGTGGGCCGCTCGCTGGCGCATGCCGCGCTGATCAAGCCCGACGGCTCCTTCGTCATGAGCGCCAAGACCGACGCCGATTTCGCCATGCCGGAACCACCGGAAGGAGCGGTTGCCACCGCCACCGACGGCAAGCCTGTGCTGATCGAGCCGCGCACGCGCAACATCATGGGCGCTATCGTCAAGTTGCGTGAGATCGAGGGCCTCTATCTCTACACCATCCGTCTTGTCGACCCCGAGGTGATCAAGGCGCGGCAGATCGTCAGGTCCAACACCGACGAGTATCGCAATCTCGAGGACAACAGGCGCACCTCGCAAGTGGCGTTTGCGCTGCCATATCTGTCGTTGACCCTGATCATCATCCTGTCGGCAATCTGGACCGGCATAGCCGTTGCCGACCGACTGGTGCGGCCAATCCGTCAACTGATCGGCGCGGCCGATGAGGTCGCGACCGGCAATCTCGATGTCGCGGTGCCGGTGCGGCCATCCGATGGCGATGTCGCCTCGCTTGGCGACACGTTCAACAAGATGCTGCTGGAGCTCAAATCACAGCGCAACGAGATCTTGTCGGCGAAGGACCTGATCGACGAGAGGCGGCGTTTTTCGGAAGCCGTGCTTGCCGGTGTCACCGCCGGCGTCATCGGCGTCGATCCTTACGGCATCATCACCATCGTCAACCGTTCCGCCGAATCGATGCTGGCCATTTCCGCCAGCGCGGCGCTCGGGCAGAACCTTTCCGCGATCCTGCCGCATGTCGGCCGCGTCTTCGAGATCGGCCGCAAGTCCGGCAAGCCCGTCTACCGCGAGCAGGTGACTTTCTATCGCGCCGGCGCCGAGCGGACCTTCAATGTGCAGGTCACCATCGAGGCCGGCGACGACGGCTCGGAGGAAAAATCCTATGTCGTGACGGTGGATGACATCACCGATCTGGTACAGGCCCAGCGTTCGTCCGCCTGGGCCGACGTGGCGCGGCGCATCGCCCACGAGATCAAGAACCCGCTGACGCCGATCCAGCTTTCCGCCGAGCGTATCAAGCGCCGCTATGGCAAGGTCATCACCGAAGATCGCGAAGTTTTCGACCAGTGTACCGACACGATCATCCGGCAGGTGGAGGACATTGGCCGTATGGTCGACGAGTTCTCGGCCTTCGCCCGCATGCCAAAGCCCGAGATGAAGGCCATCGACCTGCGCGAATCGCTGCGCGAGGCTTCGTTCCTGGTCGAAGTCAGCCGTGCCGACATCACCTTCGAGCGGATATTCGGCAACGAACCGCTCAAGGGCACTTTCGACAGCCGGTTGATGGCCCAGGCCTTCGGCAATGTGATCAAGAATGCCGCCGAGGCTATCGAGGGGCTGGAACAGAAGGACGGTTCGCACGGCATAATCCGGATTCAAGCCGGCCGCCAGAATGGCGCGATTCGCATCGACGTCATCGACAATGGCAAAGGCCTGCCGCGCGAGAATCGCCAACGGTTGCTGGAGCCTTATATGACCACACGTGAAAAGGGCACCGGGCTTGGCCTCGCTATCGTCAAGAAGATCGTGGAGGACCATGGGGGCCGGCTGGAGCTCAATGACGCGCCCACGGATTTCCATGGCGGGCGCGGCGCCATGATCAGCATCATCCTGCCCTCCGCGACCGGCACACTGCCGCGCGGCGAAAATAGGGCGGACCACGAGAGAGAAACTGAAAAGGTCGGTAATGGCGTCTGATATTCTCATCGTCGATGACGAAGAAGACATCCGCGAACTTGTCGCAGGCATCCTGAGCGACGAGGGTCACGAAACCCGTACGGCATTCGATGCCGACAGCGCCCTTGCGGCCATCGCCGATCGAGCGCCGCGGCTGATCTTCCTGGACATCTGGCTGCAGGGTTCGCGGCTGGACGGCCTGGAGCTGCTCGACGAGATCAAGACCATGCACCCGAGCCTGCCCGTGGTGATGATTTCAGGCCACGGCAACATCGAAACGGCGGTTTCCGCCATCCGTCGAGGCGCTTATGACTTTATCGAGAAGCCATTCAAGGCCGACAGGCTGATCCTCATTGCCGAACGTGCGCTCGAGACCTCGAAATTGCGCCGTGAGGTTTCCGACCTCAAGCTGCGCAGCGGCGAGACGTTCGATCTGATCGGCATGTCGTCGGCGATGAGCCAGTTGCGCCAGACCATCGAGCGCGTCGCGCCGACCAACAGCCGCGTGATGATCGTTGGCCCCTCCGGATCAGGCAAGGAACTGGCGGCACGCGCCATTCACACCCTGTCGGCGCGCAAAGGGGCCCCGTTTGTGACGCTGAGCGCCGCCAACATCACGCCCGAACGCATGGAGATCGAACTGTTCGGCACCGAATCGAACGGGGTCGAACGCAAGGTGGGAGCGCTGGAGGAAGCCCATCGCGGCATCCTCTATATCGACGAAGTGGCCGACATGCCGCGCGAGACGCAGAACAAGATTTTGCGCGTGCTGGTCGAACAACAGTTCGAGCGGGTAGGCGGTACAAAGCGGGTCAAGGTCGATGTCCGCATCATTTCCTCAACCTCGCAGAACCTGGAGGCAATGATCGCCGACGGCCGTTTCCGCGAGGATCTCTACCACCGTCTCGCCGTGGTGCCGGTTATGGTGCCGGGGCTGGCCGAGCGGCGCGAGGACATTCCCTATCTCGTCGACAATTTCATGAAGCAGATCGCCCGCCAGGCCGGCATCAAGCCGCGCCGTATCGGCGATGACGCACTGGCCGTGCTGCAGGCGCACAATTGGCCGGGCAACGTGCGCCAGCTGCGCAACAATGTCGAGCGGCTGATGATCCTGGCACGTGGCGACGACGTCGATGCGCCGATCACCGCGGATCTGCTGCCGTCCGAAATTGGCGATGTCATGCCGCGCACGCCGAACCAGTCGGACCAGCACATCATGGCGCTGCCGCTGCGCGAGGCGCGCGAACAGTTCGAAAAGGACTATTTGATCGCCCAGATCAACCGGTTCGGCGGCAACATTTCAAAGACGGCCGAGTTCATCGGCATGGAGCGCTCCGCCTTGCATCGTAAACTGAAATCGCTGGGCGTCTGACGCGCGGCGTCCGTGGCCGCATCTGGGCCAACCGTTTGCCGGTTACCGCGGCGGCGGAATCGCTTAAGAAAGCCCGAGAATTTTCCAGGGGTCGCCAATGCCGCGCATTGCCTATGTCAACGGGCGCTACGTCGCCCATGCGGACGCTTACGTGCATATCGAGGATCGCGGCTATCAGTTCGCCGACGGCGTCTACGAGGTCTGTGAGGTGGCGCGCGGCTTCATCGTCGACATGCCGCGCCACCTTGCCCGACTCAACCGCTCGCTGACCGAACTGTCGATCGCCTGGCCGGTGACGCGCAACGTGTTGCCGCTGATCCTGCGCGAAGTGGTCAACCGCAATCATGTCGCCAACGGCCTGGTCTATGTCCAGGTGACGCGCGGTGTCGCCGGCCGTGATTTCGTTTTTCCGTCGGCGGCCACGAAGCCGGCTTTGGTGGTGACAGCCAGGAAGGCCGATCCTGCCGCGGGTTCCAAACGCGCCGAGACCGGCATCGCGGTCATCACCGTGCCGGAGAACCGCTGGGACCGTGTCGACATCAAGACCGTCGGGCTGCTGCCCAACGTATTGGCCAAGCAGAAGGCCAAGGAAGCCGGCGCGCAGGAGGCGTGGTTCGTGGATGCCGACGGCCGCGTCAAGGAGGGCGGATCGTCGAATGCCTGGATCGTTACCAGGGACGGCGTTCTGGTCACCAGGCCGGCCGAACATGGCATTCTGCGCGGCATCACGCGCACGACCATGTTCGAAGTCGCGGCAAAGCTTGGCCTGAAGATCGAGGAGCGTGGATTTTCCGTGGCCGAGGCCAAGGCGGCTCGCGAAGCATTCATCAGCTCGGCGACAACTATCGCCATGCCGGTCGTTGCCATTGACGGTGATGCGATAGCCAATGGACACCCCGGCTCAATAACACTTTCGTTGCGGCAGGCCTTTTTTGACATTGCGGAAAAAAGTCCAGCCTGATAACCGCACAGGTGGAATGAACATCAATATATCTCGTTCTGCTTGTCGTTACTGACGACAAGAGGGTGTTTGCGCGCTTGACATGTGCCCGTTAATTTGGCGCATTGGCTGCAAACCGAAGGGGATCGGCGAAAGACAAAAACAATGGCGGAACGATCGCAAAACCTTCAGGACCTGTTCCTGAATTCAGTTCGCAAGAGCAAGAACCCGCTCACCATCTTCCTGATCAACGGCGTGAAGCTGACCGGCGTGGTCACTTCCTTCGACAATTTCTGCGTCCTGTTGCGCCGCGATGGCCACTCCCAGCTCGTTTACAAGCACGCCATTTCCACGATCATGCCGAGCCAGCCGGTTCAGATGTTCGATGGCGAGGAAAGCCAGGGCGCCTGATTGGCACGTGAGAGAGACGCGGACGCAACAGTTCGCGGAAAACCAGCGCATCATCCCGGGACGGAAGGCAAAGCCCCGACCCGGGCAGTTGTTATTGTGCCTGTACTTACCCGCCAACCGCGTACCGACGATGACACGAACCGTCCCCGGCTGACACGCTCGGCCGAGGCACGCCATGACGAAGCGGTCGGCCTTGCCCGGGCCATCGACCTTGATCTGATCCATACGGCGGTCGTGACCGTCAACGACCCGCGCCCGGCGACGTTGCTGGGCAGCGGCAAGGTCGAGGAATTCGCCGAAATCGTGAAGGAGGGCCACGCGGAAGTGGTTATCGTCGACCATCCGCTGACGCCGGTGCAGCAGCGCAATCTCGAGAAGGAGTTCAACGCCAAGGTGCTGGATCGCACGGGGCTGATCCTGGAGATTTTCGGCGAGCGCGCGCGCACCAAGGAAGGCACGCTGCAGGTCGAGCTTGCCCATCTCAACTACCAGAAGGGCCGGCTGGTGCGCAGCTGGACCCACCTGGAGCGTCAGCGTGGCGGTGCCGGCTTCCTCGGCGGCCCCGGTGAAACGCAGATCGAATCCGATCGGCGGCAGTTGCAGGAAAAGATCATAAAGCTGAAGCACGAGCTGGAAACCGTGCGCCGCACCCGCGACCTGCACCGGGCCAAGCGCAAGAAAGTGCCGTTTCCAGTGGTGGCGATCGTCGGCTACACCAATGCCGGCAAGTCGACGCTGTTCAACAAGCTGACCGGAGCAGGCGTGCTGGCGCAGGACATGCTGTTTGCCACGCTCGATCCGACGCTGCGCCGGGTGCGCCTGCCGCATGGCACGCCGATTATTCTTTCCGACACGGTGGGCTTCATCTCCGACCTGCCGACGCATCTGATCGCGGCTTTCCGGGCGACCCTGGAAGAGGTGGTGGAGGCCGATCTCGTCATTCATCTGCGCGACATTTCAGATCCCGATACGGCGGCGCAGGCCGAGGATGTCGAGCGCATCCTCGCCGACCTCGGCGTCGATGCCAGCGACACAAAGCGCGTGATCGAAGTCTGGAACAAGATCGACCTGCTGGACGACGGCAACAGGCAGCGGCTGCTGGCCGACGGCGCCGACGGCAGCAAGGAGCCGCCAATCGCCGTGTCGGCGGTATCAGGCGAAGGCATCGATGCGCTGAAAGCGATCATCGAAACGCGTATGGCCGGCGAGCTGCAAGACCTGACGGTGACGATCGAGCCAGCCCGGTTCGACCTCCTCGACTGGCTCTACCGCAATGGCGATGTCGTTTCGCGAACCGACCATGAAGATGGCAGCGCCACCATCTCGCTTCAGGCCACGCAGAGCGCCCGTGAAGAGATCGAAAGCCGATTGCGCCGTAAAAACAACGGCTAACGCGCGGCAATTCAAGGAAAATTGTATCGCGATTTTCTACTTCGCGGTTTTTGCTTCCTGCCAGAGCGCTTCCATAACCTCCAGGGTAGCTTCCTCCAGCGAGCCGCCTGATTTTTCCAGGGCCTGCTCGACATAGTGAAGGCGCGATCGGAATTTTTCGTTCGTTCCGCTCAGCGCCGCCTCCGAATCCAGCTGCAAGTGGCGGCCAAGATTGACGACGGCAAACAACATGTCACCGAACTCGTCCTTGATGGAGGCGGTTTCGCCCTTGGCCAGAGCGTCGCGCAGCTCCCCGATCTCTTCCTCGATCTTGTCCAGGATGGGAGCGGCCTCGCTCCAGTCGAAGCCGACACGGGCCGCCTTTTCCTGAAGTTTCAAGGCTCGCGTCAAGGCGGGCAGGGCGACCGGAACGCTGTCCAGGAAACCCTTGCCACTATCCTCCGGATCGAGGCCACGGGCGAGGCGGGCTCGCCGCTTCTCGGCCTTCTCCTGCGCCTTGATCTTCTCCCACATGCCCTTGGCCATGCCGGCGCTGCGGGCCTTCTCGTCGCCAAAGACGTGCGGATGGCGGCGGATCATCTTGGTGGTTATGGCCTGGACCACGTCGCCAAAGGCGAACTCGCCAGCCTCCTGCGCCATCTGGGCATGGTAGACGACCTGCAAAAGGAGGTCGCCGAGTTCGTCGCGCAGATCATCGAGATCGCCGCGTGCGATGGCATCCGCGACCTCATAGGCCTCCTCGATCGTATAGGGAGCGATGGTGGAGAAATTCTGCTCGATGTCCCACGGGCAGCCGGTTTTCGGCGCGCGCAAAGCCGCCATGATCTCGATCAGGCGTGAGATGTCTTTCGATGGCGTCATGCAGCGGATGCTATCGCGCGAACCGCCGCGCAGCCAACGCTGTCAGCCGGCGAGGGGACCTTGTCCACAGTTGCACCCTATCCGCTTCCTTAGTCCAGCACGGAAACGATCGCCTTCGCGAGGTCATCCATGCCGTCCTCGGGCAGGCCGGCCACGTTGATGCGGCTGTCCCCGACCACGTAGACGGCGTGCTCGGCGCGCAGCCGTTCGACCTGCGCTTCCGTAAGGCCAAGCCGGGAGAACATGCCGCGATGGCTGGCAACGAAGTCGAAACGGTCGGAATTGGATTGCCGGCGCAGCGCCTCGGCGAACGCGACCCTGAGTCTCAGCATGCGCAGGCGCATCTCTTCGAGCTCGGCTTCCCAGTCGGCGCGCAGCCCGGCGTCTTCCAGCACGATGCGCACCGCGGCCGCGCCATGGTCCGGCGGCATCGAATACATGGCGCGCGCCGCCGACAGCATCTGGCTCATCGCCACGTCGGCCTGCGCGCCGTCCCTGGCCAGCACCATCGCCGCGCCGACACGGTCGCGATAGACGGCGAAATTCTTCGAGCAGCTCGACGCGACCACCATTTCCGGCACTTTCGCGGCCAGCAACCGCAGGCCGAGGGCGTCAGCCTGGAGGCCGTCGCCAAAGCCCTGATAGGCGATGTCGACAAATGGCAGCAAGCCCCTCTCGACGACCAGATCCGTCACGGCCTCCCACTGGAGAGCGTCGAGATTGGCGCCTGTCGGATTGTGGCAGCAGCCATGCAGCAGCACCACGTCGCCGCTGTCGGCCGTCCGCAATGCTGCCAGCATGTCGTCGAAACGAACCGCACCCGAGGCCGCATCGAAGTAGGGGTATTCCCGGATCCGCAGGCCGGCGGCACGCATCACCGGCATATGGTTCGGCCAGGTCGGGTCGGAGACCCAGACCGTCGCGTCCGACCGTGTGCGCTTGAGCAGTTCCGCGACCAGCCGCAGCGCACCTGAGCCGCCAGGCGCCTGTGCCGCCCGGATGCGAGCCATGTCGGCGCCCGGCCCGAAGGCGAGCTTGGCCATGACGGTGTTGAACCCGGTATCGCCGGCAAGGCCGAGATAGGTCTTGGTATCCTGTCCCTCCAACAGCCGCTTCTCGGCCTCCCGCACGGCGCGCATGACCGGCGTCTTGCCGTCGCGATCCTTGTAGACGCCGACGCCGAGGTCGACCTTGCCAGGACGTGGATCGGCGCGATAGAGGCCGATCAGCGCAAGAATCTTGTCGGCCGGAGCTGGCTGCAGGTCTTCGAACATCGTTATGGTTCCGTTGGTGCGGCGGAGTGATACGCAAATTGGCCAGGTTTCACCAGTGGTTTCCGTGCGCCGGCACGAAAGGCGGCACCTGTTGGTGCGGCTTTAATCTGCTTCAAGGAAAGCATGCTCCATGCTCGTCCGTCTGACCATGATCTGTGCCGGCGCCACGGCGGCCACTCGGAAAGGATCGTTTCCTTCGGATGAACCGCTGGAGCCACGATCGCTGACACTGGCAGGGGCGATGCGCGGCACGCTGCGTCGCGCCGACCGTGTGTGGACAGCGCCGGCGCTTCGCGCCTGTCAGACCGCTGAGGCTTTATCGCTGGAAGCGTCTGTCGATCCGATTCTGGCGGACCAGAACTACGGACGATGGGCAGGCAAGAGCCTTGACGACGTGCAGGCGCAACGGCCGGACGAGCTCGCCGCCTGCCTCACGGATCCGAATGCCGCCCCGCATGGCGGGGAGTCGCTGGCCGCCGTTGCCCAGCGGGCCGCTGGATTGATGGATCGATTGATCGCCGAACGTGGCCACACGATCGCCGTGACGCACGCCAGCGTCATCCGCACCGCGATCGTGCATGTCCTTGGTGCGCCGCTGTCCGCCAGTTGGAAGATCGACATCGAGCCGCTCAGCATCACCGATTTTCGCAGCGACGGCCGCCGGTGGATGCTGCGTGCCTGCGGCGTAACAGCTCCCAAACCGGCAAAACTGCTTTCGACCTGAGGGCGCTTACGGAAGCTGGGCAAGGCGAGTGCGAGCCGCGGACAATATCCCCCAGCGAAGAAAAGTGGCACCGCCGGGATTAAAGTCCCCACATGCTCCGTAAACAGGACATGAAACCGTCGATGCCACGCTTTGACATCATAGGACAGCTCGGATCGCTGCGGCGCTACGCGCGCTCGCTGACGCGCGACGGCGTCGAGGCCGAGGATCTGATGCATGACGCGCTCGTGCGTGCCTATGAGCGGCGCGGCACTTTCCGCTCCGGCGGAAACCTGCGGGCGTGGCTGCTGTCGATCGTCCACAACACCTTCATCGACCGCATGCGCGCGCGCCGCTCGGAAGCGGCACGTCTCGAACAGGCTGGATATCTGGCCGACGGCAGCACGCCGGCGCCGCAGGAACATTCCGTGCGTCTGGCACAGGTGCGCGAAGCCTTTTTCAGCTTGCCGGAAGAGCAGCGTTCCGCGCTGCATCTGGTCGCCATCGAGGGGCTTTCCTACCAGCAGGCGGCAAATGCCAGCGGCGTGCCGCTGGGCACCCTGATGTCGCGTATCGGCCGCGCGCGCGCGGCCTTGCGCCAGATGGAAGAGGCGCCGTCCCGCGGCAAAAATCATCTCAGGATCGTGGGAGGTGACTCATGACCGCTTTTGTTGACCCGGTTACGGACGCCGATCTCGACGCCTATGTCGACGACCAACTCGACGTCACCCGCCGCATCGAGGTCGAAGCCTTTCTGTCCGCACGTCCGGAGGCGGCCGCGCGCGTGATGTCGGATCTGCGCACCCGCGACGAACTGCGCGTTGCGCTGGCCGGCTCCCAAGGCATGGCACGGCCCGCAACCGCCGATGCCGCGCGGCGGCTGGAGAGGGGACTTGGCCGGGGCCGCATCTTCGCGGTGCTGCAACGAGCGGCGGCGGTCGCCGCCTTCGTTGCCGCCGGCTGGCTGGCCAACGGCATCGTCGGGCCGATGTCGGTGACGAAGGTCGTCGCTTCGCCGCAACCGCCCGCCTATGTCGACGAGGCGGTGCGGGCACACAGGACGACGCTGGTGCGCGAAAGCATGCCCTCGCAGGCCGAGGCGCCCAACTACAATGCCGGAGAAATCCGTGCCGCCACTGCCATCGTCATGCCATCCCTGCCGAAGGATTGGAAAGTCCGCGACGTGCAGATCTACCCGTCGCGCTTCGGTCCGAGTGTCGAGATTGCGCTTGAAACGAAAGAGATGGGCCTGGTGTCGCTGTTCGCGATCCGGCCGGGGACTTTCGATGTGATCAAACCGGTCGTCGCTCCATCCGGCGACATCTCCTCGGCCTATTTCCAGATTGGCGATGTCGCCTACGCGGTTGTCGCCAAGAGCGAGGTTCATGACCTCGACCGCGCCGCCGAAACGCTCGCCAGAACGCTTTACTGATCGACCCACAAAGGAGACCTCAAATGAATACGCCCAATCTTGGATACCGCGTGGGCGCGGGCGCACATACCGGAGCAGCCTATGACGAGGGCCTGCGTCAGCACATGCTGCGCGTCTACAATTATATGGGCCTTGGACTGGTGGTTACCGGCCTTGTCGCCCTCCTGGTGTCGTCGACGCCCGCTCTCTACGTGCCGATCTTTTCCAGCCCGCTGAAATGGGTGGTGATGCTGGCGCCGCTCGCCTTCGTGCTCCTGTTCTCGTTCAAGATGCAGACCATGTCGGCGGCAAGCGCGCAGGCGATGTTCTGGGCCTTCTGTGCCGTCATGGGCCTGTCGATGGCCTCGGTGTTCCTGGTCTTCACCGGAACCAGCATCGCGCGCACCTTCTTCATCGCGGCCACCATGTTCGGTGCCACCAGCCTCTATGGCTACACGACCAGGCGCGACCTGACCCAGTTCTCGTCCTTCCTGATCATGGGCCTGATCGGCGTGGTGATCGCCAGCATCGTCAACATCTTCCTCGGCTCGACCGCGCTGCAGTTCGCCATTTCGGTGATCGGCATCGCCGTGTTCATCGGCCTGACCGCTTGGGACACGCAGACAATCAAGGAGCAGTATGCGGAGAATTTCGACGCGGAGTCGCGGCAGAAGCTGGCCGTCTTCGGCGCGTTCTCGCTTTATCTGAACTTCATCAACATCTTCCAGCTGCTGCTGAACTTCACCGGCGAGCGGGAATAGTCCGAACCATAGACAGCAACACCTGGCATCCTGCCGTGGCCGGAGGGAAACTTCCGGCCACTCTTTTTTCTTTTGAGACGGCATGGCCGACGGCGTCATCGACGTCATCGCGACTGTGTGAAATGCAAATGCCGTCCGTCGCCTTGAGTTCGAGCCCGGCCATTTGCTAGCCTGCCGGCCACGCCAGACGAACCGCGAGGACATATGGCACAGGACAGCCTGACGCTTCATGGCGACGGCATATCGGCGACCATCGCCGGGCAGGGCGCCGAACTGGTGTCGCTGCGCGATGCGGATGGGCTGGAGCTGTTGTGGCAGGCAGGACCGGCCTGGCGGCGCCATTCGCCGGTGCTGTTTCCGATCGTCGGGCGGCTGATGGGCGATCGACTGCGCCATCGCGGCCAGACCTATCCGATGACACAGCACGGCTTCGCCCGCGACAAACGGTTTGGCTGGGCGCAGAGGGGCGCTCGATCTTGCACGCTGGTGCTTACCGACGACGCGGAAACCCGAACGCACTACCCGTTCGCCTTCCGCCTGGCCGTGACCTATATGCTGGGCGAGGGGCAACTCGACATAGGATTAGAAGTCACCAACACCGGCGGCGAACCGTTACCGGCCTCGGTTGGGGCGCATCCGGCGTTCAACTGGCCGCTTCTGCCCGGTGTGGCCAAGGAGGCCTATCGCCTGACGTTTGCCGAAGCAGAGCGGGCACCGATCCGCCGTCTGAAGGATGGCCTGCTCACGACGACGCCGCAGACAACGCCTGTCAAAGGCAATATCCTCGAACTTTCCGAACGGCTGTTCGACGAAGATGCCGTGATCCTGGACCGGCCAGCCAGCAACAGCGTTCGCTACGGCGCCGAGACCGGTCCGGCGATCGAGGTTTCATGGCAGGGATTTCAGGAACTGGGCATCTGGTCCAAACCCGGCGGCGCGCCGTTCCTGTGCATCGAGCCTTGGCACGGCATTGCCAGCCCGCTGGATTTCGATGGAGAGTTCACCGACAAACCGGGCTTGATGCTGATCGCGCCCGCCGAAAAGCGGAAACTGACCTATCAAATCCGCCTGGACATCTAGACCATCTGCCAATGCAGAGGTGAGGGGGAGCCGATGAGGGCGGTGATAAGTCGGTCCCGTGTGAGAACGATGAGCGGCTCATAGGTTCAGTCTCAACACCTGGAATCCATCATCCGCTCAGCAACGAGAGGCGTCACTTCAAACCTGACGGACAATTGCACCGATCACATTGACGAGAGTCCGGGCGGCTGTGAGGGCCGACAGGCCGTCGACGTCTGCGGGAGGGTAGAACTCGACCAGGTCGAATCCCGCGATTCTGGCCCGTCGGCCGAGGCCCGCGATCAGGTCGATCAACTGCGTATAGGTCAGGCCGCCGGGCGTGCGCGCCGCGACACCCGGCATGATGCTGGGATCGAGGCTGTCAAAGTCCAGGGTGACGACGACCCGTGCTCCCTCAGGAATGTGCCGCAGGACAGCATCAACGCCATCAGTGTGGACCTCGCGCGCGGTCACGAAACGGCTGCCATAGCCTTGTGCCGCTTCGATGTCCGCAACCCGGGCGCTGCCGACGCCGCGGAGACCGACTTGCACGATGCCGGCGACATGCGGCATCTCGCTAGCACGCCGCATCGGGCTCGAATAGCCTTGGCGCTCGCCATGCACCTCGTCGCGCCAGTCGATATGAGCGTCGATCTGCAGGACCCAGACCGGCCCCTGATCGGCAAAGCCAACGAGGAAGGGAATGGTCACCGAACAGTCGCCGCCGAGCAGGATGGGTACGGCCGGCAAAGACAGGATTTCGCGCGTCTTGGCCTCGATCCGGGCTCGATTGCCGGCATTGTCGTGCATGGTGGTCGGGATGTCGCCGGCATCGGTGCAGCAGACCGGCTTGCCATCGAACAGCGGTCCGCCGAGGTCGAAATCCCAGTGCTCCGGAAGCCCGGCATCCTCAAGGCTCGCGGCGCGGACGGCGTTGGCGGCCAGGACATAGCCGCTGCTGTCCTTGCCGGGATAAGTGCTGCCGTGGCCGGCACCGAAGATCACCGCACGAGGCGCCACGCCATCGGCGAGACGATCGGGCAGGCCGAGAAAGAAAGATGGAGCGGTCATTTCCTGTGGCCTTGCGTCTCTTATGGCTTGCGCCGAGCCGAAGCCTGATGAGCAGATCAGGGCGGCCGCTGGCGGTGCCAAAAAGGCCGCGCCGGCGCGAACTCTGGAACAAGTTGTGTGATCAGGCCGGGACGTATGTCAACCTGATCACGTCCGCGCCGATCCGGTCGCTGGCCATGAGGCGGAGCGGTGGCCGTGGACCGGCAAAGAACGGCTTGCCGCCACCAAGCACGACAGGATGGAAGTAGAGCCGATACTCGTCGATCAACCCAAGGTGGGTCAGGCTTCGCGCCAGGTCGGGTCCGGAAACCGAAATCTCGCCGGTCAGTTCATCTTTCAGCCTGCGTATCGCGGTGTCGTCCGCGACAAGTGTGGCGTTGGGGCCGACCGACTTCAGCGAGCGCGACACCACCCATTTCGGTTGCCGCCGCCATGCCGCCGCGAACTCGCGTAAATCCGATGTCCAGTCCGGATGATCCTCGTCCCAATAGCGCATGACCTCGTACATGCCACGACCGTACACGCTGCCCGTCAGGCCGCGCACCTGCTCGATCCAGTGTCGGAAGAGCGCGGCATCAGGCGCAAATGCCTGGTGCTCGTGGTCGACATAGCCATCCAGGGACAAATTCATTCCGAAGACGAGCTTCGCCATGCTGCAAATCTCCATTCCAACTCCTTCAGAATACCTCGATCCGCCAGGACTGTAAGTGAGGTTTGGGCACGATTTGAAAAGTGCCAAGGGCGTGTGCGGGGCGCGCGATACGAGCGCGGGGACATCGTATTTGGCTGTCCGCGATCTATGGCAGAAAGTCGCATAAGATAGATTATGGAACCGCCGCATGGCGCACTGCCAGGAAGTTGCTCTTTGGTTTTCAACGATTGTCGGTGGACATCGTGCCAGGCGAACCTTCGAACGGCGACTTGAAAAGCCGACTGAGCAGCTGCTTCTATCGTTCTGACTCGTATGGGATTTCGATCACCATGCCGTCATAGGCCGGTTCGACATTGTCAGGCGTCTCGGTCATCACGGCGGTGTAATCGAGCGGCACGTGCATGTGCGTCAGCACGGCGCTCCCGGGCGAAAGCAGCTCGATCCAGTCCAGCGCCTGGCCAAGCGAAAGATGGCTTGGATGCGTGTTGTACTGCAGCGCATCGATGACCAGCATGTCGAGCCCTCGCAGCCGGTCGGCAGTGGTCTTGGGAAAGTCGCTGACATCGGGACAGTAGGCGAGCCCGCCGATGCGGAAACCCAGCGAAATGATGTCGCCATGGATCTGGGGCAGCGGCTCGAAGGTGAGGGCACCCCCCTCTCCTTCGATCGCAACGGGCATGGCGTGGTCGATGATATGGGCGTCGACGATCGGCGGATAGGAACTGCCTGGCGGCGTCTCGAAGCAATATCCGAACGCCTCGCGAAGCCGCAGCATGGTCGGCTCGTCGGCATGGATGTCGATGCGATGCCGTTGTTCCTGCACATAACCGCGCAGATCGTCGATGCCGTGGATGTGGTCGGCATGCGGATGCGTGTAGATCACCCCATCGATGCGCCTGACCGAAGCCATCAGCATCTGCTCGCGGAAATCCGGGCCGGTGTCGATGACGACCGTGGTGCGGCCGCCATTGGCGCCTATGCGCTCGACAAGCGCGGCGGTACGCATGCGCCGGTTCTTGGGGTTGGTAGGATCGCAATTGCCCCAGTCGCCGGTGATGCGCGGCGTGCCTGGCGATGACCCGCAGCCCAGAATGGTCAGGCGCAGCCGGTCGCTCATGCCTCGAGCGCCCGCTGGTCCGGGCGCGGCATTTTTCCAAACAGCCGAAAGAAATTGTTCGTCGTCAACGTGGCGATTTCCGCCTCGGTGACGCCGATTGTCTCCGCCAGCACCCTGGCGGTCTGCGCGACATAGGCCGGCTCATTGCGCTTGCCGCGAAACGGGACCGGCGCCAGATATGGTGCGTCGGTTTCAACAAGCAGCCGGTCGTGCGGCACGTCGGCTGCGATGGCGCGCAATTCCACCGAGTTCTTGAAGGTCAGGATGCCCGAGAACGATACATAGCCGCCTAACGAGACGCCGACCTCGGCGAGCCGTCGTCCCGACGAAAAACAATGCAGGATGAACGGGAAAGCGCCCTTCCCGGTCTCGTCCTCGAGAATGGCGGCCATGTCGTCGTCGGCGTCGCGCGAATGGATGACGAGAGGCAGCCCGGTCTCGCGGGCGGCGGCGATATGGGCGCGAAAACCCTGCGCCTGCGCATCGCGCGGTGCCTTGTCGTAGAAAAAATCGAGCCCCGCCTCACCGATCGCCACCACCTTCGGG
Organism: Mesorhizobium sp. ES1-4; assembly: GCF_020164745.1. Lineage (GTDB taxonomy): Bacteria > Pseudomonadota > Alphaproteobacteria > Rhizobiales > Rhizobiaceae > Mesorhizobium. The sequence goes on from NZ_JAIUGV010000001.1 coordinate 210,451, forward strand.
TGAGTGGACAGGCGAACAAGATCGGCAGTGGTGACGTCGAGCTCCTCGGCGGCATTGTGCGGATGGCTGCCGACCGAGCAATAGATTTCGTCGAAAGTCTCTACGATCTCAAGGATTTGCTGAAACCGTTTCACGCGCGTGGAGATTGTCACCATGCGGCCGATACCGGCCGCCCTGGCGCGGGCGACGATGGCCGCCCGTTCCTCGGCGAAGTCCGGAAAGTCCAGATGGCAATGGCTGTCGACGAGCATCAGGTGTTCGCGTCCGTCTGTTCGACATAGCGCGGAAACACGCCCTCCGGCGCTGGCAGTGCCGTGCCGGACACGAGCGCATGGTCGGCGTGGACGTGCACGAAATCGCGATTGTCCGCCGGCACCGCCAAGAGGTCGAGCAGCTTGCCGGACGAGCCCGGCATGAAGGGCTGGCATAGAACAGCCACGCGCCTGACCACTTCTGCCGTCGTCCACAGCACCGTTTCCATGCGCTCCGGATCGGTTTTCTTGAGCGCCCAGGGTTCCTGCCCGGCGAAATACCGGTCGGCTTCCGCGACGACGCCGAAGATCGCCGCCAGTGCCAGATGGATACCCTGTTGGGCCATTGCCTCGCGCGCGGTAGCGAGAGCGTCGACCGCTTGGTCCAGGATCACCTTGTCGGCTTCCGCCAGATCGCCGCGCTTCGGCACCACGCCGCCGCAGTTCTTGGCAATCATAGACAGCGAGCGCTGCGCCAGATTGCCGAGACCATTGGCCAGATCAGCGTTGGTTCGGTTGACGATCGCTTCATGGCTGTAGCTGCCGTCCTGTCCGAACGGCACTTCACGCAGGAAGAAGTATCGCACCTGATCGAGCCCGTAATGCTCGATCATGGTGAACGGGTCGATGACGTTGCCGACCGACTTCGACATCTTCTCGCCGCGGTTGAACAGGAAGCCATGGCCGAAGACACGCTTCGGCAGCGGGATGCCGGCCGACATCAAGAATGCCGGCCAGTAAACCGCGTGGAAGCGCACAATGTCCTTGCCGATGATGTGCGCATCGGCCGGCCAAAACCGCCAATTATCAGCGTTTTCATTCGGATAGCCGACACCGGTGATGTAATTTGTCAGGGCATCGACCCAGACATACATGACGTGTTTGTCGTCACCTGGCACTGGCACGCCCCAGTCGAATGTGGTGCGCGAGATCGACAGGTCCTTCAGGCCCGACTTGACGAAGCTCATCACCTCGTTGCGGCGCTCGGCCGGGCCGACGAAGTCGGGCTGGCCTTCATAAAGCGCGATGAGCCTGTCCTGGTAGGCCGACAGCCGGAAGAAATAGCTCTCTTCCTCGACCCATTCGACTGGCGTTCCCTGCGGCCCGTAGCGGACATTGTCGGGACGGACCTCGGTCTCTTCCTCGCCGTAATAGGCTTCGTCGCGCACCGAATACCACCCGGCATAGCCGCCCTTGTAGATGTCGCCATTGGCGGCCATCGCCTTCCAGATCGCCTGCGAAGCCGCGTAATGCCGCTCCTCCGTGGTGCGGATGAAATCGTCGTTGGAGGCGTTGAGCGCGGTCGCCATGCGCTTGAACTCGGCCGAGTTGCGGTCGGCCAGCTCGCGCGCCGAAATGCCTTCCTTCTTCGCCGTCTGCAGCATCTTGATGCCGTGCTCGTCGGTGCCGGTAAGGAAGAAGACCTGCCTGCCGTCGAGCCGCTGGAAGCGGGCAAGCGCGTCGGTGGCGATCAGTTCATAGGCATGGCCGATATGCGGTTTGCCGTTCGGATAGGAAATCGCGGTCGTGATGTAGAATGTGTCGCGTGACATGAATGAACCGTCATGAATATCTGAATGGAGGCCGTGGCGGTGGATATCGCATCGGAATGGCGATTGCCATCCCGAAGGGGCCGTCACATTCGCATTGCGGAATTCAGGCGGTCGATCATGGTCAGGGCGTGCTGCTTCTTGTCGAGATTGTAGGTGTCGGTCTCGGATATAGCGTCCAGGGCCTCATGCCAAGTATCCGACAGCGTTTTGGCCCGCTTGAGATCACCAGCCAGCGCCGCCTGGCTTGCCGCGTCCGATAGAAGGTCCAGTGCCCGGCGGTTGAAGATGTCGAACTGGATCGCCTGGTCCTTGCCCGCGACGGCCTCGGCCAGGCGATAGGCGCCGCCAATGTCGCTCTTTCCTGCCGCCACCAGGCCATCGAGCGTCCGCGCGATCTCCAGCCCGCCATACTGCGTCAACAGGATCGCGCTGCGGGCGCTTCCCCCTGCCCGCTCGACCAGTGCTGCTCGCGCATCCGGATCGTTCGGCGGCGGCGGCTCCGCGGTCTCCAGCACCGCCATCAGTTCATTGGCGTCGAGCGGTGTCAGCCGCACCACCTGGCAGCGCGAGCGGATCGTCGGCAGCAGGCTGCCCGGCGCATGGACGATGAGAATGAACAGGGTCCGCGCTGGTGGCTCCTCGAGATTCTTGAGCAAGGCATTGGCCGCATTGGCATTCATGTCGTCGGCCGGATCGACGATCACCACCCGGTAGCTGCCGTCGTGCGACGTCAGCGAGAGGAAGCGGCTGACCTTGCGGATTTCGTCGACGGTGACGACGGTCTTGAAGCTTTTGGTCTTGTCGTTAAGGGGGCGGGTCAGATGCAGCACCCCGGGATGCGCCCCGGTGGCGATCTGGCGAAACAGCGGCGAGGCCGGATCGGGAACCGCAAGATTGCCAGGCGCCTTGTCGAAGGCCGGATGTTTCAAAAGATGGTGGGCGAGATGGAAGGCGAGCGTCGCCTTGCCGATCCCGACCGGTCCGGCGAAGATCAGCGCATGCGGCAGCTTTCCCGCGCGATAGGCGGCGGCAAGCATGGTGGCGGCCTGGCCGTGACCGACCAGGCGCGGCGTTTCGGAGGGTTCCGGCACACCGTCCAGCGTGTCATGCTGTTCCGGCGCGATGCGTTCGAAGATCATACCGGTGCGACCTGCCTGTTGCGCGCGGGCGCCCTTGCCTCCAGCGCCGCGAACACCGCCGCCGTAACGACATCCTCCACCGTGTCCGGATCGGCCGACGCATCGATGACGATGCACCGTTCCGGCTCTGCCGCGGCGATCGCCAGGAACGCTTCGCGGCGCGCCTGATGGATGGCCAGCGTCTCCTTTTCGAAGCGGTCCGCGGCGGCATCGCTGCCACGCCGCAATGTCGCGCGCCTCAAACCCTCGGCCGGGTCGATATCGAAGATCAGGGTCATATCGGGCATCATGCCGTTGATGGCGACCTGTTCCAGCATGGCCATGAATGCCGGATCGAGCCCGCCCGTGACGCCCTGATAGACGCGCGAGGAATCCAGGAAGCGGTCACAGAGCACGATGCAGCCTCGCTCGACCGCCGGACGGATGACCTGCTCGACATGGTCGGAACGCGCGGCGGCGAAGAGCAGCGCTTCCATCTTCGGCCCGAACGGCTCGGCGGCACCAGAAAGCAGTACATGCCGGACCGCTTCGGCGCCCGGCGAGCCGCCCGGCTCGCGCGTGCGCAGGACGTCATACTTCTTGGCGCGCATCCTTGTGGCCAGCCGCTCGATCTGTGTCGACTTGCCTGCGCCTTCGCCGCCTTCGAAGGTGATGAAAAATCCGCGCTCCAACCGAGGCCCTTTGTTCGTGCTTGAGTGGATTGTTGCGCTTTAGATAGTCCGCGTTCGGGAAAACGTCCATGCCGTCGCTGCTATCGCAGCCAGCCGATGGCCAGTTCCTTGACGGCATCGAGGGCGCGTTGCGGCAATGTGCCGACGCCGATCGACTCGGCGGCGAACAGCGGTGTCTCTTGGCTCAGCGTGTCGCCGATCCAGACGCGCAGCGCGCCCACCGGCTGGCCCTTCTCCACGGGAGCCGCAACCGGGCCGGTATAGACGATCCTGGCCGTCAGCTTGTCGCGATTGGTGATCGGAAGGAAGATGTCGATGGGGCCCTTTGCCTTCAGCGTCACGCCGGATTTCGCACCGCCAAAGACCTGGGCCTCCCCGACCACCTCGTCCTTGGCGAAGATTTCGGTCTTCTCGAACGAACGAACGCCCCAATCGAGCAGTTTGCGCGCCTCCTCGGCGCGCTCCTTGTCATTGGCCAGCCCGCTCATTGCCGCGACAACCCGCGTGCCGTCATGGCTGACCGAAGCGACGATGCCGAAGCCGGATGTCTCGCTTGCGCCGACGGCCAAGCCGTCGGCGCCAATGTCCATCGCCAGCAGCGGGTTGCGGTTCCTCTGCGAGATCTTGTTCCAGGTGAAGTCCTTCAAGCCATAGTATCGGTACAAATCCGGATATTCGCGCCATAGATGCAGGGCGAGCTGCGCCAGTTCGCGCACGCTTGTCTGCTGGCCGTCTGCCGGCAGGCCGGTCGAATTGACGAAAGTCGACGTCTTGAGGCCGATCTGGCGCGCGCGTTCGGTCATCTGCGCGGCAAAATTGTCCTCGGAGCCGGCCATGCCCTCGGCGATGACGATGCAGCCGTCATTGGCGGCCTGCACGGTCACCCCCTGGATCAGGTCCTCGAGCCGGATCGCCGATTTGAGCTTGGCGAACATCGTCGAGGTCCCCGACGGCGCCCCACCCCTGCGCCAGGCGTTCTCACTGACCACGAACGCATCGTCGAGCTTGAGGCGCCCGGATTTTATGGCGTTGAAAACCACTTCCATCGTCATCAGCTTGGCCATCGACGCAGGCTGGATCGGCTTGTCGGCGTCTTTCGCGAACAGCACCGTTCCGGTGCCGGCATCGATCATGAAGGCCTGTGCGGCCTTGGTCTCGAAAAGCTGCGCGTGGGCAGGCGCCAGCGAAAGCAGGAGGCCGAGGAGAAAAAAAACGGCGAAAGGCTGAAGCAAGCGAAACTGCATGAAATGCGACCCGTTGGCCGGTCCTTCCGGCATGCCCGAAACTATCGGGCTTTTTCGGCGGGGGATCAACTGCCGGGCGGACAGCCGGTGCTTGGATCAGTCGCGCACGACCAGCGCATCCGGCGCGCCGTGCGACCATGCCGCCTTCAGCAACTCGTCCAGGCTGCCATGGCCATCCGGATAGAGGTTGACCGCGTACCAGTCGTTGCCGTCGAGATCGGAACGCTGGATTTCTATTCTGCCGAAGCGCTTTAGCGCCGAGGCTACCCGGTTGGCTTCGGTGGCGTCGTCGAACGTGCCGGCTGCGACATAGTCGGAATCCGATGGCGCCGCTTGACGGTTGGTCTTCTTCCACGACCGCAATATATCGGCCGGCGACATGCCGCCGTCGTCCAACGACGCAAAGACATCCGTGCGTCGGACGCGTTCATCCGCATAGGACAGCGAGGCCATGGCGAACGGCGATTGCGGCGGCAGGCTGATCTCCGGCCGTTCGGGCACGATCGGCCCGAAATCGGGCAGCGCCGGATCGCCGAAGGCCGGCGACCGCGCGGACATCTGCCCCTGCGCCGTGGCCGCCGCGTCGGTCAGTTGACCTGGAAACGGCACAGCGGCCGCGCCGACCGGAAGGGTCGGCGAAGGCCCGTTCATGGCCACCATGACGCCGGTCGGCAGGCCGTCCGATGGATCCGGTATCCGGTTGCCTGGATGGTAGGAGGCCATCAGGTACTGGTCGTCATCGCCGTCGAGCGGCGCGCGTCCGACATATTCGACCTTCACCTTCGCGGTGCCGACCTTGTCGTAGTCCAGCATCTGCGCGGCTCGCTGCGACACGTCGATGATGCGGCCCTCATGATATGGGCCGCGGTCGTTGACGCGCACGATGACCGAACTGCCGGTTTCGAGGTTGGTGACGCGGGCATAGCTGGGCAGCGGCATGGTCGGATGCGCAGCGGTGAGATGCGCCGTGTCGTAGACTTCGCCATTGGCGGTCAGCCTGCCATGGAAGGCGTCGCCATACCACGAGGCCAGACCCACCTTGGCGTACTTCTTGTCTTCCTTGGGATAATACCACTTGCCGCGCACCTGATAGGGCTTGCCAAGCTGGTCGCGGCCGCCGCCGCGGCGCATGAAGGCGGCGTACGGACTGGCCTTCACGCCATATTCGGTTTCGGCGAAATATTCCTTGGAGCGATGCTTGGGATTGACCATCGCCTTCGGTTGCGGCGACGCGCAGGCCGCCAGCAAGGCGGTCGACACCGCAAGCAGCGCAATCGTGGAAGCGCGACGAAGACGCGGGCGCGTCGCAGCCTGCATTTTCCTGAAATCCCCTACAGTCTCAATCAAAGATGCCGCCGTTTGACATCAGAGGAGCCAAAGCACTCACTCGACAATACCAAAGGCGACTAGAACCCCGATCCCTTTGTGCGCAGGAATTGTTTATCACGGTATTAACCGATTGTGGCCGGAACCGGGCAAGATTGTGACGCCGCTTGCCCTGTCCTCGATGCCGGGAAAGGGCTAGCTCCATGCAAGCCGGTTGACAGGCCTTCGCCGGGCGCACTAGAGCAGTGGCCGGCAGTCATCGGAGGGATGGCCGAGCGGTTTAAGGCACCGGTCTTGAAAACCGGCGTGGGCGCAAGTTCACCGTGGGTTCGAATCCCACTCCCTCCGCCAACCAGACCTTCCCAAGCAGTCCCATCGAATGCCAAAAATTACATATTAACAATCGATTATGGCGATATCATCGTCTCACGATGTGTCATGCGATGGCGCCCAATCTTAGGCATAACCGGGGTATTAACCGGGGTATCGCATCTTTGCATGGCGGGGTGTTTGGGGTAAAGTGGGATTCGAAGTGGAATCCAACTGCGGGACGGTAGCATGCTGACGGACTTTGCGGCCCGGAAAGCCGAGAAGCGCGAGAAGGCTTACAAGCTCTACGACTCTGGCGGTCTGCACCTCGTCGTGGCCGCATCGGGTGGCAAGCTTTGGCGAATGAAATACCAGTTTGGCTCCAAGGAGAAACTGCTTTCCTTTGGCCCCTACCCCGAGGTTACGCTGGCCGCGGCTCGCGAAGCACGAGACGAAGCGCGCGCACAACTGCGCGCAGGCAAAGACCCATCTGTCGCAAAGAAGATCCGCAAGCTTGAGGCGGTAAGCGGCGACGGCACGTTTGAGACGATCGCTCGCGAATGGTACGCGCTGAACAAAGAGCAGTGGGTTGTGCGCCACGCGACGGACGTCATCGAAAGCCTTGAGGCGGAAGTGTTTCCTACCCTTGGCGGCGCACCAATCAAGGACATTTCCGCTGCTGATGTGCTGGCCTGCTTGAGACCAATCGAAAAGCGTGGCGCAAAGGAAACCGCGCGCCGTATCCGGCAGCGCATGTCCGCCGTGTTCGTTTATGCAGTCGCCTCCGGCCGAGCAGAAAATGATCCAGCAGCCATGGTTAAGAAGGCCATGGCTCCCATGAAGAAGGGCAAGCAGCCTGCTGTAATCGATCTGGGCAAAGCACGCGAGATGCTCGTCAATGCCGAATGTGAAACAGCCCACCCGGTCACCAAACTCGCCCTTCGTATCTTAGCCCTTACGGCAGTTCGCCCTGGCACGCTAGCAACGACACCTTGGGCAGAGTGGCCAGCTGGTGGCGACCTTTGGCAAGTTCCCGCCGAAAGAATGAAGTTGCGCCTGCAGCACAAGGACGATGAGGCGCGCGATCATCTCGTGCCACTATCCAGCCAGACCATCGAAGCGATCGATGCGCTACGCACGATATCTGGTCGCGGCCCCCTCGCCTTTCCCAACACCCGCCATGCACACAAGCCGATGAGCGAAAATGCGATTGGCTATCTCCTCAACCGCGCCGGCTACCACAGCAAGCACGTCCCTCACGGCTGGCGCGCTACGTTCTCGTCAGTAATGAACGAGCGCTTCCCGTCCGATCGGCACATCATCGACTTGATGCTGGCCCACATAGCCAAGGACAAAACAGAGGGCGCCTATAACCGCGCTCTGCACATCGGGCGCCGGCGCGAACTGGCCCAAATCTGGGCGGACCTTCTCCTTGAGCGAGCACAACCTGCGTCGGCACTCTTGGTGGGGCCGAGACGATAATCTGCCGACGGCTGCGGCAAGGGCCGATGTCTCGGCACCAATCCGTGCATAAACTGGAGAGCGCCGCCGTAGCCGCCTCCGATCTCGCTCAACGCAAAGGTACAAAGACGGGAAAGATTGTGCGTAGCTACGCCGGAGTGCCGACTCCACCGGCGTCACAGCGCCAGCCAACGGGGTCAGCGATCCACCGATTAACATCCGATTCCCGCCATCCCGCACCGTTTACGCTGATTTTCAGCTGAGCCGGGAACGTGCCTTCGGCGATTTTGCGGTACATCGTTGAGCGGGACAGACCGGTCCGTGCGAGAACAGTCCTAAGGCGAATGATACGATCCGATTCAGTCATGGCTGCCTTGCCTTGCGCTGAGAGAATTTGGCACCTGCTGGAACCACACAGGACAAGCCAAGGCTCGCATGCAATCAGATTTGTCATCGCATCGATCTGGAGCGTGGGAACGGCGGCAAATCGGAGGGTTTAGATTCCTATCCCGCGCCCGCTGCCAATGCCGTGGTTGAACATCAGTTCCACACCTAGGCGCCGGCCGGATTCGATCTGAATGCCGAGCGCCTTCTTGTGATTGGCAAGCAGGGATTCGAGCTGAGGATCGCGTTCGAGGCTCTTTGCCATGTCCGACATGGCCGACCGCGTTGATTTGTAGCCGGACATGTCGCCGGCCAGGTATTGGCCCTGGCTCGTCCGGTCGAGCTTTTGCCAACGTTCCACGAAGCGGTCGGCGCGGCGGCCGGGATCGTTGTCCATCCCGGTGCGGATTTCCGTCTCAAGCTGGAGCGCCAGCACAGTGCGGTTGACACGGCCCGCCCCCGCTTCACGGACCAGCTCGGGGTTCTTGACATAGGCCGCTTCGGCATCGCGCCAGCCATGCGGCCGAACCTTCTCGAACGCACTGCGCGCATCTCCCAATTCATGCATCTGCTCGGGACTGCCCTGACCGTCCGCATTTCCGCTGCGCGAGATCGCATCAATCGCACGCGCGTGACGCACAAGCGCCTTCGTGCGAGCCCTGCGCAACGCCGCCTCCGGGTCCACCGGCACATCCGTGTCGCGCGGCACTCCCCTGGCGGAAGCTTCTCTTTCAGGCGCGGCGCCGGCACCTGTGATTTGCGCGCCAACATCTTCCCTTCCCGGCCTGTGCCCACCGTCCTGGTTGGGCTCGGCGTCGCCGGGCGAGCGCAACCCGTCGAGCAGCCCACCGATCCGTTCGCGCAGCTTCTCCGGAACGATCCGGCGCACGATTTCGACCACGCGCTCGCGGAAAGTGATGCCGCGCCGCTCGGCATAGCTCTGCGCCGGGTCGATCTGCTCGTAATCCGACGCCATGTCCTTGGCGCGGTCGCGTGACAGCGCACGGACCAGCCGGTCGCGTGTGGCAAAGTCATCGCCGCCGTAGTGCAGGTCCATCCCGTCTCGATGCCGCGACAGGGCAACGTAGCTGCTGTGCGCATCCATGCCCGGCGTAGCGAGCACATGGGTGCGGTCAACGGTCATGCCCTGCGCCTTGTGAATGGTCGCGGCATAGCCGTGGTCGATGTGGGCATAGTCTTTGAGATCGAAGCGCACCGACCTACCGTCGTCAGTGCGCACCGACATGCTCTTTGTGCTGACATCTTCGATGACACCGAGCGTGCCGTTCTTGACGCCGAGCCCGCGCTCGTTGCGCAGGAACATGACACGGTCGCCGCTGGCGAAGGCCCTTGCACCGCGTTCCACAGCGACCTGCATTTCTTCGCCGAGATCGCCGGCGGCGCGCATGCGTTCGCGCGCTGCGTGGTTGAGCGCGCGCACCTCGTCGTTTGTGTGGGTGAGAATGATCCGGCTTGTCTGTGGCTGCGCCTGCCTGTCGCGATCCCAGCGCTCGACGAGATCGCTGCGCGCTTCGTCGCGCGTCGCAGCCTGATGCACCATGCCTTGTGTGTCATAGGCGCTGATCGCAGCGCCGATCCTACCGGTTGCCAGATCGCGCGTCGCAGCCCGCTGCCAGTCCTCGCGCTGCCGGCGCACCTGGCCGATCTCGACGCCGCCATGACGCTCGTGGATGGAGCGGAATGCAGCGCCGGCTTCGATCGCCTGCAACTGCTGGGGATCACCAACAAGAACGATTTTTGCGCCGACGTCGGCGGCATGGGAGAGCACGCGCTCCAACTGGCGCGTGCCGACCATGCCGGCCTCGTCGATCACCAGGACATCACGCGCGGTAAGCAGATCACGGCCTTGTCCCCAGCTGTGTTCCATGCTGGCGATGGTGCGTGACGAGATGCCTGATCCGCTTTCGAGATTCTCTGCGGCAATACCGGAGAGTGCGGTGCCTCGAACCTCATAGCCCGCTGCTGCCCATGCCTGGCGCGCAACACCCAGCATGGCGCTCTTGCCGGTTCCGGCAAAGCCGACGACGACACCAAGACCGCGGCTATTCGTGATGTGAACAAGTGCATCACTCTGCTCGCCCGAAAGGACAAGCCCGCGTTGCGCAGCCCGCGCCAGTGCTGCCTCGCGCTGTGCCTCACTTACGGTATGACGCTCCTGACCAGCCATGCGTTCCGCCGCGCGATGCAGGCCCTGTTCGGTCTCGATCATCTGGCGCGTGGTGAAGCGATCTTCGCCGCGTCCGTCCTTGCCGAGTTCGACCAGGTCGGGCGCGCTGCCGATGGCTGCCGCCACCGTGTTGAACTGCTCCATCCCGTCGCTGTGCCGATGCGAGAACTTCGCAATGTCCTTTCGGGTGAAGGTCGATTGCTGATGCGTGATGGCGTCCAGCGCCACGGATGGATCCGCGATGATGCGCGCGCCATTGTTGCGCGCGATCTCGCGATGCAGCTCGGCGCGATCTGCTTCACTGCCGGCGTCAAGGCCACTGCCCTCGATGCGTTGCGCCGGTGCACCAATCTGGGTTTGCGGCTCAAGCGCAATGCCCTGCGCCTCCAGACTGCGATGATCGATGCGGGCGTCGATATCGAGTTCGGCAAGCCGCTCATTGGCAAGCTCCGCCCATCGCTCGCGCCAGCGCTCGACCAGTTCGGTACTGTTCCAGTCGCGAACCTTTGGGCCGAAGCCGTTCTCGTCCACGGACCGCATGGCGAGCATGACATGAGCATGCGGCTTGGGACTTCCGTCTTCAGCCCTGTCCCAATGCACATTGAGATCTGCGACCATGCCCCGGCTGACAAACTCGGCCTGAACAAAGTCGCGTGCCAGTTCGATGCCTTGCGCCTGGCTGAGTTCGCGTGGAAGAGCAAACTCCACCTCGCGGGCAAGCTGCGCATCCCTGCGCACCTCAAGGGCTTCAACATCGTTCCACAGCCGTTCGCGATCGCTCCAGGCTTCCGGTGCATTCTCCGGCAGCATCACCTCGGAATGGACCACGCCGCACTTGGCCGAGAAGTCATGGCTGCGTTCGATGCGCTCGTCGCGCAGCCGCGAGGCCGAGCGGTAGGCGGCTGACGCCACTGCGCTGCTCCCAGCCTTGCGGCCAATGACTTTGACATGAAGGTGATAGATCGCCATCGCGACAGGATCATTTGCACGGCAAAGCCCACGTCGGCACGACGTATAAGCGCGCCCTCCCTCGAAAAATTCTCTGGATGGACCAGCCCGTCCCGGGCTGTATCGGCAACCCTGAAGCCTTCAGGCAGTCGCTCGCCTATCATCGCCACATCGACAACCAATGGAGACAGCCATGCCGCAAACATGGACTAATCGCGGCGCGACTCACGATCTATTCCGTCGGGACGGCGGATGGTGAAGGTGGTTGCTCCTCGATAGAATCGGAAGCGGGCTCACGATTGGCGCCGGGCCCAGATATCGGACGGAGAGCAACCATGGAGCAGTATGTCGGCCTTGATGTTTCCTTGAAAGACACCGCAATTTCGATCCGCCAGGATGGTGAGCGGATGTGGCGTGGAAAATGTCCTTCTGACCCTCAGATACTGGCGCAAGTGGTCCGCAAGCATGCACCGCACGCCAGCCGCGTCGTCTTCGAGACAGGGCCATTGGCAACTTGGTTCTATCACACGTTGGCGGCTAAAGGTCTGCCTGCGATCTGCATCGAAGCGCGCCATGCGCAGAAGGTGCTCGGCGAAACGCTCAACAAGACCGATGCCAATGACGCGGATGGGTTAGCCCGGCTTGCCGAAGCGGGCTTCTTCAAAGCGGTCCGAGTCAAGTCGTACGACACGATGTTGATCCGCACGCTGGTGGCGGCACGCAATCAATTCATCCTCATCTCGACGCAACTTGGCAACCAGATACGCGGAACAATGAAGACGTTTGGGCTCATTGTTCCGCGGGGCAAAGGAGGCGCGTTCGAAAACAATGTCCGGAACCTTCTGGACGGCGAAGAAGGTCTGGCTCGGATCATGCTGCCGCTGCTCGAAGCCTGGCGCGACGATTCGATTCATCAGTTTTTGGCGCTGCCCCTAGCTTTGGAATACTGATAATGTGAAGGGTTAGCTCTGACTGAGTGCTGCGCCCCACGTGGTTAGATGTTGCGGTTGGTAAGGACTTGCGCAACCTCCTTGTAGGGTCATCTTATGATTGTGGCAGACCAACCCGCGACGGTCAGTGCAAGCGATGGTCAGGGGTCGGCAAAAAATTCGCTCAACCTTCACTGTCGATAGTGATCAGCGACGCCATGTTGGGACTGTTGAGCGGGACCGATGACGGGCAGCGGCAGCCTGGAATGACGGCGACATCGAACAGCTCGGTAATGTGTCCCTTGAGTTCGATCCACTCGGCGATGCCGCCGGTGTGCAGGTCGACGATGTAGAGCGCGCAGCGCGGCTCGGCGTCTCGCGCCGAAAGGTTGGCCTGCAGCGGCAGGTCCTTGAATAGGCCGTCGCGCGGCAGCGAGGTGGTGACGATGGCAAAGCGGCCATGGAAGCTCAGGCCACGCAGGAAGCCGGGGCAGAAGGCGATGTTCTGCCTTTCCCAGGTTTTGGGGTCGATGCGGACAAGAAAGCCGCGGCCGGAATCGAGCACCCACAGCGCGCCGTCATGGACGCGCGGCGAATGCGGCATCGACAGATCGTCGACCACCACGTTGTCCTCGCTGATGTCGATGATCATGCCGCCTTCCCAGCGGCGGTCGCGCCAGCCGCCGACCGAGTCCGAGCGGCTGATGGCGCTGACATAGCGGGCGCGGCCATTCTGCATGGCCAGGCCGTTGAGATGGCAGCGATCCTCCGGCACCAGCTTGCTGATGAAGGAAGGCTTCCACAGCGGCCGGAAGGAGTGGGTCGGGCTCAGCGTCGCCAGGCATGAGAATTTGGTGTTGATGAAGACGATCTGCCCGTCTTCGCGCACCGCCAGTTCATGGATGTCGAGGTCGCCGGTGTAAGAGGCGGCGCGCGGCATATACATGCGGTCGTAGACGTTGTTGGCGACCTGATCAGTTCCAAGGATGTTTTCGAGCCGCCAGATTGCGGTGTCGGAGGCGAGCACGATGCGCTGCCCGGCAACGGTCACCCCCATCGCCCTGGTGAAGCTGGTCTGGTGGATCGATGCCTTCTTGTCGCCGGTCAGGCCGACCAGGAACAGTTGTCCGGTCTGGTAGGAGGTGAAGGCGAGGGAACATTGCGCCGTTTCCATCCAGCCGATGAAGCCGCGCGACAACGAGACGTTCGTCTGTTGCTCGGCCGGTCCGGCGGGTGTTGATTCCGCCGGCTTTGCCGCGGCTTCGTCGGTGGCCCTGGATGTGCTCACGCTTACTCCCTGGATAGACCCATTCATGACTACGCCGGCCACGAGGGCCGGCGCAAGAATTTCAATGCAATCCGCCGGACTACCAGCCGTAACGGATGGCCGCGCCGATGGAACCGGCGCTATAGTGGTCGCCGAAGCGCACGCTGCCGCGCAGCACGCCGGACCAGTTGCTGGCGCTCGCCACATTCACGCCGACACCGATTTCACCTGTTGTGCCGTTGCCGGCGCTGTCGGTGGCCGAGAAGGCGTTGCCGGGGAAGTCGATGTTGACGGCGTTGTCGCTGCCGAAATGGTTCCATATGCTGAGCGTCAGGTCGGGGCTGACGGTCATGCCCTTCATCTGCATGTCGGTGCCGATGCGCACGCCAATCCTGGCACGGCCGCTGCTGCCGTTCTGGAAGTCGACGTCGCCGCCGAAGATCGAAAGCGAGTCCATGGTGGTGTGGACCCATTCCAGGCTGGCCTGCGGTTCGACGAAGCCCCAACTCGTGGCGACGCGGTAGCCGGTGTCAAGACGCACGCCGATGTTGGTGGCATTGGTGCTCGTCTTGTCGCTGACACGGCCCTGGTCGTCGTTGATGTCGACGTTGAGGAAGTCCGCCTTGACGAGGCCGTCGAGGTAAAAGCCGCCGTTCAGATAAGTGGCATAGGCGCCGACCGTGCCGCCCTTGTAGTCCCAGCTGTCGTCCGTCGCCTTGAAGTCGAGCTTCGAGGTGACGTAGCCGGCCATGACGCCGAACAGCATGTCGCCGCCGGCCACACCTTCCAGGCCCATATCGATGCCGCCAAGGAAGGCGCCAGTGCGCTGCCTGCGATCGAGATTGAGCGTCTCTGTCTGCTGCGAGATCGGATCGGTGTAGCTGGTGTCGCCGTCCTGGCTCGACCAGTTGCCCGAGGCGCGGGCCCAGATGCCGCCCATGCGCGTTTTCAGGTTTTCCTCAGGCATGTCGGCATTGTGCGTGCCGGCCGCCTCCGTGCGCAGATCGGCCATGCGGTCCTGCCAGAAGCCGGTCGTGTCCTGCCAGACATTCTGCGCGCCGGTGATGCCGGCCGGCAGTTCGAAGGCTGCGTTGCCGAGACCGACATAGCGCAGGCCATGCGTCTGGCCTTGCAGGAAGAGGTCATAGGCGAAGAGGCCTGCATTGACCGGAGCAGGGACATCGAAATTGCTGTCCGATGTCGTGCCGGTGACGGTGACGACCGGAATGAAGACTGCGGTAGGGACACCGGGAGCGATAGCGGTGACGTTCACCACAAGATTGGTGTGGCCATAGGAATTGCCGCCGATCGTCAGCGTGTCCGCTGTGTTGTTCGAGAAGTTGGCGTCGACACCGAGTTTCGAATTGCCCTGGCCGGTGAAGTTGCCGCTGGTGGTCAGGCTGTCGCCGACCACGCCATCGATCATCGTCGTCAGGCCAGGGCCAGACCCGAGGCTGCCATTGACGAAGTTTTCGAGGCCGGAAAGGGTAACCGTGTTCGGTGATGAACCGAAATAGCTGCCCGACGCATTGACGATGCCGGCATTGTTGAGCGTGTCGTTGCCGGCGCCGAAAGTGCTGTTGGTAAACGCCCGGAAGGTGCCCTTGTCATCAATATTCATGACGTTGCCGGCGTCGCTCAACTCGACCCTGCCGGCAATTACGCCATTGTCGTTGATCTCGACCGTTCCGATCGTCGATTTGATGGCGAGGTAGTTATCAGCGCCGACATAGCCTGTCGTGCCGACATTGACAGTCGCGCCACCGGTCGAATTGACCTTGATGCCCCCGAGCTCGCCATACACTTCACCGTCAGTGGTGACAGTGATGATGCTCGCCGCGCCGGTCGTCTCGGCAATCACGCCGAAGCCGACACCATAGAGGTTGGAATTCTTGTTGTTGGTGATAACGATGTTGCTGTCGGCGCCACTTGTATAGGCGGCAAGTCCCGCCACGCCGCCATAGGCGTTGACGGATCCTGAATTGGTGACGATGACGTTGCTGTTGTCGCCATTCGATTTGGCGTAGATGCCTTCCTCATTTGTCGAATTGATATCGCCGCTGTTGGTGACAGTGACCGTGCCGTTCGAACCGTAGGTATAGGCGCCGATGCCTTTGCCGCCGGAATTGATGGTCGCCGCATTGGTGACGGTGACGGTGCCGCCATTGTCGGCGTTGGGGCTCTGGTTCTGTGGGTTGACGCTGCCGGCCTGGGCGAAGATGCCAAAGGCGTCGCTGCCCGTAGTGGTGATGTCGCCGCCGGCCTTGTTGTTGACGACGACACTGCCATTGTTGGTGGGGACGATGACATTGCCGCTGCTGACGCCATAGTAGTTTGCGATCGCCGAAATGCCCGCCGCAGTGGTGCCGCTGGTCGTGATCGCCCCACTGTTGGTGACTTTCACCAGGCTGTTGTCGCCGTTGACATCGGCGAAGATACCGGTCGAGCCGCCATTGGTGGTAACGCTGGCCCCGGTCTGGATGGCACCGCTGTTGTCGACCGTGACGATGCCATTGGCGCCGGTCGAGGCGGCCTTGATGCCCGCCGATTCCGCGGCCGTCGTGATGTCGCCTGAATTGGTGACGGAGATGACTAGGCCGGTGTCGTCGAACCCCGGGCCGTTGACGGCTTCGATGCCGACCGACTTGTCGCCACCGCTGGTGGTATCGATGTTGCCGGTGTTGGTGATGGTGATCGTCGAGTCACCGCTGTTGGCCGATGCCTTGATGCCGTCGGAACCACCGGCGCCGCCGGTGCCGGAGGTGACATTACCCTTGTTGTCGATGGTGATGTTGCCGCCGGTGCCATAGGTAAAGCCGGCGACGCCGATGTAGCCGGCGCTGACGGTAGCGGCGTTGGTGATCTTGACCGTCCCGCCGTTGTTGGGGTTAGGAATGTTGTTGCTCGGCGCGATGCTGCCGGCCTGCGCGAAGACGCCATAGGCATCGTTGCCGGTCGTGGTGATCGTGCCGCCGGCCCTGTTGTTGACGACAACGCTGCCATTGTTGCCATTGTAGTAATTGGCGATCGCCGAGATGCCGGCCGCGCTGGTGCCGATCGTGGTGATGGCGCCGCTGTTGGTGACGCTGACCTTGGTGTTGTCGCCATCGGCATCGGCGAAGATGCCGGTCGAGCCACCGATGGTCGAAACGCTGGCGCCGGTCTGGATGGCGCCGCTGTTGTCGACCGTCACCACGCCGTTGGCGCCGGTCGAGGCGGCCTTGATGCCGACCGATTCCGCGGCCGTCGTGATGTTGCCCGAGTTGGTGACGGAGATGTTCAGGTTGGAGCCGGTGAATCCAGGGCCGTTGACGGCCTCGATCCCGACCGACTTGTCGCCGCCGCTGGTGGTATCGATATTGCCGGCGTTGGTTATGGTGATCGTCGAGTTGCCGCTGTTGGACGACGCCTTGATGCCATCGGAACCGTCAGCGCCGCCAGTGCCAGAGGTGACGTTGCCCTTGTTGTCGATGGTGATGTTGCCGCCAGTGCCATAAGTGAAGCCGGCAATGCCCATGTAGCCGGCGCTGACGGTGGAGGCATTGGTGATCTTGACGGTGCCGCCATTGTCGGGGTTCGGCGGGGAGTTGGTTGGTGCGATGCTGCCAGCCTGCGCGAAGATGCCATAGGCGCTGACGCCGGTGGTGGTGATCGTGCCACCTGACTTGTTGTTGATGACGATGCTGCTGTTGTCGCCATGATAGTAGCTGGCGATCGCCGAGATGCCGGCGGCGCTGGCGCCTGTCGTGCTGATCGCGCCGTTGTTGGTTACGTTGACCTTGCCATTGTCGCCGTCGACATCGGCGAAGATGCCGGAGGAGGTGCCGTTCATCGAGGCGCTGGCGCCGGTCTGGATGGCGCCGCTGTTGTCGATCGTCACGGCATTGTTGGAGCCATAGCTGGCGTTGGCGAAAATGCCCTCGGCATTGGGGCCTGCGGTCAAATTGCCCGAATTGGTGATGCTGATATGCGTGTCGCTGCTCGACACAGGGCCGCTCGTGGCGGCGCTGACCGCCTTGATGCTGTCGCTGTAAGAATTGATCGTACCGGTGTTGTTGATGGTGATGTCGGCGCCGATGCCGTTGGTGCCGGCATAGATGCCGCGAGCGCCTTTCGATTGCGAGAAGCTTGGACCAGGAATGAGCGAGGTCGGATTTGTCGTCAGCAGGCCACTGTTGGTGATGTCGACGGTGTTGCCGCTGCCCGTCGTCACAATACCGATCGCGTTGTCGCCGGCCACGGTTGCCGTACGGGCAGCGGTGTTGGTGCAGGAGATCGGTGTCGCCGCACCTGTGACGGTGATCGGGGTCGGTGAAAGTGCCTGCGTGCAACTCCCCGCGAAGGATGGAGAAGCAGAGAACGCTATGAGTGTCGAGCCCAGCGCCGTGCCCAGAAGGAGCAGCCGGCGACGCCTTGGACACAGTTGAACAATGCCACGAGTGAACGCGACTTCTGAACCCGACGTATAAGCCATTGAAAGCCCTCCCGCAGCCATGCCTATCCGTATGGATGGAAATTGCAACGGAACAGGCCGGCGAATTCTTCAATTATACGTTATCTGGATCTTTTTTGTTGCAATCTAGCCACACATTTACTCCAGGCAGGAAGTAGCCATTTTTTTGATCTCCCGATTTGCCTGAATTGGCAAATCTTGGCACGATAATATATTTGCAATAAGATTACACAAAAAATGACTTCGTATTTGTCTACCCAAGGTTGTATCAGATGTACCGCAGAGAAGATCTTTATCTTCGTGGCGGTAAGCAGTCGCCGCTCGAATACAATTGACTGAAAGTCATACAGGCCGGAAGGTTCCGCGCTTGAGCGCGCGCCGGGCGAATAGCCAACGTAGGTCAGGGGACTTTAGGACGACTCCGAATTGCTGCCTTTGGATAGCGTTGGACTGGAGATTCGCTTGGGTAGATAGAGCTGCCCGGACCTCCACGACCTTTCCAAGTCGGATGGATCGTTTCCCATTCAACATGCCTTTGGAACGAGGCCGTCGGCGTTTTGGGGTTCGGATCGGCTTGGCTCAAACAGTTCGATCCAGACTGGAGCATGGCCACTCGCCTTTTCCCAGCCCCGGACATGGCGATCGACATCCGTTGCCAGCAGACGCTTGACTACGGCCAGGTTAAGCACGAAGTGACAGCTTCGAAATTGGCGCACTCAGATCCTTCGTCGTCGAGAAAGACCTCGCCGTTGTCGTCGACATACAATTAGTAGCGTGACATGTCTTTCCGGCGACCGCCAGGACACCATCCAAAGCAGCGTCCCTGACGAAGGTTCCCGCCAATCCCGGCTGGTACTGTCCGGCTTGGCCGCGCCTCTGCGCGACCTCGCACCGTATTTAGAACACGCATGGGTACAATTGCGACTGGTGAACTTCTTGCCGACTTTTGGTTGACAAGCCAGCATACCTTCCCGCCTTGTCCCGTTTATAGAGTCCCTTCGACAGCGGGCTTCTGGGCGAAGTGGGACCTGCAGCATTTGTTATCCGTGATGTCTGCTTCCAGGCAGAGACGAGTTTGCCTCTATGGCCGACCTGTGTTGCGAAGCTGTCATTCGCGTCGTGGAAACGTTCGTCGGCTTCGGGTCAGACTTTCCTGCTCCCCCACCGGTCGTTGCAAACCACCGGTCTTTTCAGCACCAAGACAGGTCCATCACGCCCAACACCGTAGAAAATACTGCAAGTCTTCTGAGGGGGGAAAGGCGGTAGCGCTCTACCGACTCGAACCCCAATAGATGCTTGGATCAAGGTTGCACCACAGCGGATCCAGACACCCCGACTTCCTTCAGTAGCGCGCGCATCTCGACGGGAGCCGCAAGACAGAAAGTTCGAAAAGCTTCCAGGAACCCCAGCCGATGGTCAATTGTAGAACTGTCCGAAGCCCGCTTGGGGGGCCGATTGTGGGAGTTCCGTACGCGCGTTTGCTCGCTGGAACGAATGCAGGATTGGCCGCACGAGATACTGGAGCAGTAGTTCGTACCCCACTCGATCGGAACTTCCCAGGCAGGCGCCTACGGGTTGATCGGCCGTACAATGTCGCGGGGTATTTTTCGGGGTATTGATCCGATATCTATAAAGAATTATGCGTTAAGTTCAATGTGTTAGCATAAATAAAGTGACAGTCACTCCCTCCGCCACAGGTCAATAAAATCAATACGTTTAGGGTGTTTTTCAGGTCTTGCCATAACCGATGACACGCACATGGGATGCCCGCAAATGACGTAGACCGTCCCACGGCTGCGAATGGCGTCGGCGATGGTTCTTCGACCTGATGCGGCCTCAGAATTGAGAAAATTGCCGCGAACGGAATATGTTCCTATTGGCTGAGATTTGGCAAGAGCTGTCCACCCACGGAACCGGCAGCCATCCACCGCGTTCTCTCGCATGCTCAAGAAAATCGCCTTTGCCGCCGTGCTGATCCAGGTCGCCGCCTTCTCGGCCCTCTTGACGCAAACGTTCCTTATGGGATCGACCGCCACGCAAGCGGCCAGTGTGCTAGGCGAGCCCGTCGTGGCCGTTACGGCCACCGAATGCGCCAAGGCTACGTGGCCTGACATTCCTGCTCAATGCCTTGAGAGGGTTGAGGCGAGAGCGCAATAAAAAGACCCGGAAGCTGAAGCATTGTTTCGGCGGCGAGCAAGGGCGGCTATCTGCCCAAGCCCACGCAATCCTGGGGGACGTTCGATGCTGATCAAGGATGACCTTTTCAACCTCGAACCAGACACAAGGGCATTTACCTTAGTCGGTCGGTCAGTCGGACTGCTGCGTGCGCTCCGCGATGGCAAATGCCTGCAGGTTCTTGGCCTTGCCGACGTCCTGATCGGCGTTTGCGATGATCGTGAAGAAGGCTGCTCTGGCAATATCCTTCTTGGAGGCGTTGGGGTGCGCCTTCTGGGCGGCTTTGACAAGCTGCTTGGGAGACATGTCGGGCGTGACGAGCCTCATGAGGGTGTCGCCGATCGCACTCATTTCACTTGCGTTCATGATGCGTCCCTGTGCTGACCGTGTGCCACAATAGCAGGGACAACTCGTCACCGGCAATATGGCTCTGAAACGAAAAACCCCACCGGCAGGGACCGGAGGGGTTAGTCCTGGGAGGACGCGCGTTGCGCTGCGTTCGACAAGCGCGCGTCGAAACAACTACCGCCAGATCGCGACAC
This sequence comes from Mesorhizobium sp. ES1-4, assembly GCF_020164745.1. Classification (GTDB taxonomy): domain Bacteria; phylum Pseudomonadota; class Alphaproteobacteria; order Rhizobiales; family Rhizobiaceae; genus Mesorhizobium. Next base: position 231,291 of record NZ_JAIUGV010000001.1, read on the forward strand.
GGATGTGACAGCGGGTGCGTTTGTCACGTGACAGCCAGGAGCATGACACAAGCGGCCGGCATCAAGCCTTTGGAAAGGAGAAATGTGGTTCTGTTCGGAAGCTGAAGCGCGGGTGGCGCTGGCCAGGGGCAAGGCGACAAGCGGTCGAATGGATATCTTTGGCATCAAGGGACTGTTGATCTGCGCGCTGATCTTCATTCCGTTCGAGCATCTGTTTGCCGAGCGCCCGCAGAAGATCCTGCGCAAGGGCCTGGGTGTCGACCTGATCTATGTGCTGTTGAACGGCCTCATCGTGAAGGGAGTAATCATCCTGATCGCGGCCAACACGCTCGAAGCCGCTGCCATGCTGGTCCCGCGATCGGTATCGCGCGCGGTCGGCGGCCAGCCCATCTGGCTGCAGGTCGCCGAAATCATCCTGATTACCGATATAGGCGTCTACTGGGCACACCGCGCGTTCCATGAAATCCCCGCACTGTGGAAGTTCCATGCGGTTCATCACGGCATTGAGGAACTGGACTGGCTCGGCGCATTTCACTCTCATCCGGTGGACGCCATGGTGACGAAGGCAATTTCGCTGACGCCGATCTTTTTTCTCGGATTCTCGGAAGCCTCGATCGCGGTTTTTTCCGTCATCTACTTCTGGCACACGCTGCTTGTTCATTCGAACTTGCGGATTCCGTTCGGACCCTTGAAGTGGCTCATCGCCAGCCCGCAGTTCCATCGCTGGCATCATGCCAACCAGCGCGAAGCCTATGACAAGAACTTCGCCGGACAGTTGCCTTTCCTCGACGTGGTGTTCGGCACCTACAATGCGACGGGAAACAGGGTGCCCGAGAAGTATGGCGTCGACGATCCAGTCCCCTCCAGCTACTTCGGACAGATCGGCTATCCGCTGCTGCCGCGCGCAAAACGATCGAATCGGGCAGTGCCTGATATCGAAGCGCTCCAGCCGGCGCGAACCAGCCAGGATCAGGCGGCGACAGGTGCGGTCGATATCGTCCGCTAGGCAACACAATCTCCCCTATCGTGTCGCCTGATGGCAGCAGAAATCCCCTCGTGGGTTGGCGTTGGCGTGTCCCGGCAATAAACGTGGGGGCCCGCAGGTTTGCCACGAGGCTGTTTCGGCATGGATTATCGCGACGACGACCTGACGAAATTCGAAGCTCACGGCGCCGCTCCTTTGCCGGACGCGGCGGACGAAGGCCAGGTGGAGCACGAGGGTGCAAAAATCTGGTACGCCACGTTTGGAACCGGCTTTCCCGTGATCTTGTTGCATGGCGGTCTCGGTCATAGCGGCAATTGGGGATTTCAGGTCCCTGCATTGGTCAAGCACGGCTATCTGGTCGTCACCATCGACAGCCGCGGCCATGGGCGCAGCACCCGCGATGGACGGCCATACAAATACGAACTGATGGCCTCGGATGTCCTGGCGGTAATGGACCGCCTGCGATTGGACAAGGCTATCGCGGTGGGTTGGAGCGACGGCGCCTGCGTGGCCTTGATCCTTGGCATGAAGGCCGCCGATCGCATCGCGGGTGTGTTCTTCTTTGGCTGCAATATGGATCCCAGCGGCACGAAGGAATTCAAGGCCAGTCCGGTCATTGAGCGGTGTTTTAGCCGACACAAAAAGGACTATGCCGAGCTGTCCGCCACGCCAGGTCAATTCGATGAATTTGTCGAAGCCGTCGGCCTGATGATGAAGACCGAACCCAATTATGGCCTCGCCGAACTGGGAGAAATCAGGGTGCCCGTGGCGGTCGTGCAAAGCGAGCAAGACGAGTTTATCAAGGACGAGCACGCCGCCCACTTGGCCCGCAGCATACCGGCATCGGAACTGGTCATGCTGCCTGACGTCAGTCATTTCGCACCCTTGCAGCGTCCCGAACGGTTCAACCGCGCGCTGCTGGCTTTCCTGGCGAAAATCCATTCCTGAGCCCTGCCGCACCCCTGCGGAATCCCAGCCCAGGGCTGGTCATGTGGTACACCATTTCGCCCGGGAGGCTTTTCACGTCGAATCGGCTAGACCTTGCCGCATGAACGAAACCTCACTTTACGCGCCGGTGAAGCGGTTCCTGGAAAACCTCGACTTCGTCGTGAAAGGGGAAATCGGCGGCTGCGATATCGTCGCGCTGCGCGAGGGAGAGCCGCCGATCGTCGTCATCTGCGAGCTGAAGCTGCAGTTCAATCTCGAACTGGTCCTGCAGGGCGTAGACCGTGCGCCTGCCTGCGATGAAGTGTGGCTGGCGGCGCGCTTGTCGGCTCGGGGAAAAGGACGCGAGAGCGATGCCAGGTTCCGCAACCTGTGCCGTGGACTCGGCTTCGGATTGCTCGGCGTAACCGCCAATGATCGGGTCGAAGTGCTTCTCAGTCCGATCGCCCTGGCACCGCGCAAGAATGCGCGACGGCGCTCTCGCCTTGTCGACGAGCATCAGCGCCGCCGCGGCGATCCTGCCGTTGGCGGAGCATCGCGCAATCCGATCATGACCGCCTATCGGCAAAGCGCCCTCATTTGTGCCGCCGCGCTTGCGGACGGACCCAAACGGCCGCGCGATCTGAAAACCTTGACGCCAATCGCGCCGAAGATTCTGCGGCACAACGTCTATGGCTGGTTCGCAAGAGTCGAGCGCGGTCTCTACGATCTCACGGATGTCGGCCGCGCCTCGCTGGTGCGCTGGCCGCAGGTTCCGCACGATGAGGCCCGACACGAGATTTTGATTGCGCCGGGCGCCTGAACAGGGCCTTTGCTGAGCATGAACAGCCCCTGTTGGTTGATTGTTCAGACAAAATATGCTGCTTGTCCCGCCCATGAAGACACTCTGCATGATGGCCTTTGCGTCCTTGACGATGGCTTTTCCGGCCAGTGCGATGGACAGCGCTTTGCGTGCCGGGCTGATGAAACTTGACCCGCAGACACGTCTCGAGCAGCGTTGCGATGCCGAGATACTGGACCGGATCACTCACGATGATCGCAAGTTCAAGGCTGATCGTGTCGTCGCATACGCCTTTGCAACGCCAGAGATGAGCGCCGATGCGATCCGGAGCCCCGGTGCGGCGTTCCGCAGCAAGGGACAGTGGTACCGGCTGAAATTCAAATGCCAGACGGGACCGGACCATATGCAAGTGCTGCAACTACGCTACCGGATCGGCGATGAGATCCCGGAAGCCGACTGGGCAAAATACAACCTCTACGATTAGGTTTTCGCGGGCGTACGCCGGCATTTGGTTTGCCGCCGGCGATTGCTGAGTATCTCCTGTCATTCCGTTGCCGCGAAAATGGTTTTCAGCGCTGTCCGGCACGGCGACTTGACGTCAGCGGACCATGTCATTAGGCCCGTTCGGACGATCGCCGACGAACACTCGACGAAGGGCTTCCAGATCGATGGAAATATTAACCGCCGCGGGCTTTTCGGCTCTCCTTCAGGTCATCGCCATCGACCTTGCGCTCGCGGGCGACAATGCCATCGTCATCGGCCTCGCCGCTGCCGGCCTGCCGGCCAGCCAACGCCAGCGAGCCATTCTCGTCGGCATCGCGGCAGCCACCGTTCTTCGCATTTTCTTCGCCCTGATCACGCAATGGCTGCTGACCATTGGTCCGATGCTGCTTATCGGTGGCGGCCTGCTTTTGCTGTGGGTTTGCTGGAAGATGTGGCGCGAATTGTGGGTCAACCACGACGATGAGCGCGACGCCACCGAAGCGTTGTCCAACGACGACTTCGACAAGGATGGGGTCATCGCCGGCAAGAGGCCAGGCAAGACCTTTTCGCAGGCCGCCTGGCAGATCGTCATCGCCGACGTCTCGATGTCGCTCGACAATGTTTTGGCCGTGGCCGGCGCGGCCATGAACCATCCGACGGTGCTGATCGTCGGGCTGGCGCTGTCGATCGCCTTGATGGGCTTTGCCGCGTCGTTCGTCGCGCGCCTGCTGCACAAATACCGCTGGATCGCCTATATCGGCCTGGTCATCATCCTCTACGTTGCGGTCAAGATGCTGCTCGACGGTGCCGTACAGCAATTCCCCGATCATTTCGCCTTCCTGTCACCATGGTTCGGGTCAAGCGGGCATTGACGCAAGCCGGGCCCGGTTTGCCTGATTGTGCAAGCCGTGCTATTGCGCCGCCCGAATTGAGCTCCTGCTAGGAGCCACGCAAACCGTTATATGTTGAGACTGCCGGCCGGATCGGTGTTTCCGGTTCGCGTCCATTGGAAAACCGCTCATGTCCGCCCCGCGCGTCAGCTTCGTCAGTCTCGGATGTCCCAAAGCCCTTGTCGATTCCGAGCGCATCATCACGCGTCTGCGGGCCGAGGGCTATGAGATCGCCCGCAAGCATGACGGCGCCGATCTCGTTGTGGTCAACACCTGCGGTTTCCTTGATTCCGCCCGCGACGAGTCGCTCAACGCGATCGGCTCCGCGCTCTCGGAAAACGGCCGGGTCATCGTCACCGGCTGCCTCGGTGCCGAACCCGACGTGATCCGCGAGAAGCATCCCAACGTTCTCGCCATTACCGGTCCGCAGGCCTATGAGAGCGTGATGGCCGCGGTGCATGAGGCGGCCCCTCCATCGCACGATCCCTACATGGACCTCCTGCCGCCGCAGGGCATCAAGCTGACGCCGCGCCACTACGCCTATTTGAAGATTTCGGAAGGCTGCAACAACCGTTGCACCTTCTGCATCATTCCGGCTCTGCGCGGCGATCTCGTCTCGCGACCGGCGGCCGATGTGCTGCGCGAAGCCGAAAAACTGGCCAAGGCCGGCGTCAAGGAACTGCTCGTCATCTCGCAGGATACCAGCGCCTACGGCATCGACATCAAATACCAGACGTCCATGTTCGGCGACCGCGAAGTGCGCGCGAAATTCCTCGATCTCTCCGAGGAGTTGGGCAAGCTCGGCATCTGGGTGCGCATGCACTATGTCTACCCCTACCCGCATGTCGCCGACGTCATCCCGCTGATGGCCGATGGAAAGATCCTCCCCTATCTGGATATCCCTTTCCAGCACGCCTCCCCGCAGGTGCTGAAGAACATGCGCCGACCCGCCCATGGCGAAAAGACGCTCGAGCGCATCCGCGGCTGGCGCGACGTGTGCCCGGACCTCGCCATCCGCTCGACCTTCATCGTCGGCTTCCCCGGTGAAACGGATGACGATTTCGAGATGCTGCTCGATTGGCTGGATGAAGCCAAGATCGATCGCGCCGGCTGCTTCAAATACGAGCCGGTCAGGGGCGCCCGCTCCAACGACCTCGGGCTCGGGCAGGTGCCGCAGGAGATTAAGGAAGCGCGCTGGCACCGCTTCATGCAGCGTCAGCAGAAGATTTCGGCAACGCAATTGGCCAGGAAGGTCGGCAAGCGCCTGCCGGTGCTGATAGACGAGGCGCAGGGCACCTCGGCCAAGGGCCGCACCAAGTATGACGCGCCGGAGATCGACGGCTCCGTCCACATCCAGTCGCGCCGCCCGTTGCGCGCCGGTGACATCGTTACCGTCAAGGTCGAGCGTGCCGACGCTTATGATCTCTATGGTTCGGCGGTCTAGGCCGTGGACTCATCATTAACGCGCAGCCACAGCCGTATTGACGCGAGTTGGTAATTGGCCGCGATCTGGTCGTAGCGGGTCGTGACACGCCGACAGTGTCTGATCACGTGCACGTGGCCGAGCGGCTTGCCTGTTCGAAACCGCAGACGCTCTGCCGCGCTATGAGCGCAGCAGGGCGGTGGGGCCGCCGATACGGCACGGCCCGCGCCAATCCTGAAGACTTCTTCGCCGGCTACGCCGCCTTGCTGGCCGGCGCCGCGTTGTCGACGATCACCGGCGTGTCGAACCAGGTGATCTGAGGCGCGCCACCAAAGACCTTCGTAACGTGCTCGCGCCACTCCGTGTTGTAGGCGGCCTCGGCCGCGGCGCGCGATTCCCAGAGATAGACGCCACCGGCCGTGTGCCCATCCTCCGCCCGCAGGTAGTATTTCCGGATCAATCCCGGCAAACTGCGGTAGTTCGGGGCGCTCGACTCGAAATGACGCGTCGCCTCCTCGAGGCTGATCGGCTGTGGCAGCCGGAATTGCACCACTGTGGTGATTGTTTTGCGCACGACGTTTCTCCTCTCTGATCGGGTCATGCGACCCGGCATTCATCCTGACCGTAAGGCGCCCGGACACGGCATAGCCAACGTGAGAGACTTGGCATCTGCCTATTTTTGTCCCATCATTGCCTCCCGGAGGAACGTTACGTTAGCGGCAGCAAAGCCTGGGCTGAATTCGCGAATTCTCGACGCGCCTTGTGCAAATTTGCACAGGACAGGGGCTCGCCATGCAGTGGGATGATTTGAGGATATTCCTTGCTGTCGCGCGTGATGGATCGATCAGCGGCGCGGCAAAACGGATCAACGTGCAGCATTCGACGGTCTCGCGCCGTATCAAGGTGCTAGAACAAAAGCTCGGCACGCACCTGATCGAGCGCAAGGCGTCGGGCTACGAACTCACCAGCGCCGGCGAGGAACTGAAGCTCGCTGCCAGCAAGATGGAAGTCGAGGTGCTGGAGATCGAAGGCGCGCTCGGCGGCGAAGAAGATCGTCCAACCGGCGTACTCCGCGTCGCTGCGATCAACAACATGGCCTCGTCGGTGCTGATGCCGATATTCGCGCGCTTCAGCGCAAAATATCCAGAGATCGAGCTGCACATACAGGTCTCGAACAAATATGTCAGCCTGGCCAAGCGCCAGGCCGATGTTGCAATCCGCCAGACCAACACGCCGCACGAGACACTGGTCGGCACGTTGCTCAGTAAGGTCGCCTCTGCCGTCTATGGCGAGCGCAACTATGTGGCCTCATTGCGCTCCGGTGCGCCGCCGAAATGGCTGGGCGTGGAATGCTGCGCCTCCCACCAGTCGTGGACAAATGCTGCGTGCCCCAACCGCGATCACAGCTTTTTTGTCGACGATACTTTGTTGACCGTCGCGGCGCTGCGCGAGGGAATGGGCCTCGCCTATCTGCCGTGCTTCATGGGCGACAATGACGCCCGACTGCTCCGTTATCTCGCCCCGGAGCCGCATCATGATGTCGGCCTCTGGCTGCTCTACCATCCTAATCTCCGACGCACCAAGCGTGTGCGGCTGTTTCGCGAACACATGCTGGCGGAAATCGTGGGCCAGCGGGAGCTGTTCGACGGTTCGAAGCCGCGACGTGACGACCGGAACAATTTCGGCACCATGCCGTCGCCGCAACCGAAACGCCACGAACGACAGGCTGCACCCAGCGTGAAATAGAGTTTGGCCTCCGTTGCCGTTGTGGCGCAACATGTCGCCTTCTGGCCCTTCTTGGGCCTCCAAGCATGTCCGCGTTCATGCTGCTTCCGGTGTACAAGCGGATATCCAAGCGTGATCGTTCCGAACGTCCCAGATGACCCAGAGCGATTTGTTGAGCCGCTCCAGGTCGTCGTTTTTGCGCAATTCCGGACGGAAAACCGCTACGCACTTTTCCTGGAATTGCTGGATTTACCCCATTTGGCGATAGTTGCGGCCATTTACCCTGTTTGGTTGCCGCCCTGCTTTATGGTTTGCGGACCGTAAACGCAGAGGCTTGGCATGGATGCCAGACCTGCCAGGCAGAACTACTTTGCAACGCTGGACCTGCCGAGGTTGGCGGCTGCAGTCGCCGTCGTGCTGTATCACTACTTCTTTCGTGGCCCAGCGGCCGGGCCCCCGCCGCAACGCATCCCGCCGAATGAAAAGGGCGCCCTGCGGCGCCCTTCCCTTTTGCAACTCCGTGCGGCTTATTGCGGCAGCTTGTCGTCGACGCCTTTGACGTAGAAATTCATGCCGAGCAGCGTGCCGTCGTCGGCGACCTCGCCGTCCTTCAGCCAGGGCGTGCCGTCCTGCTTGGCGATCGGCCCGGTGAAGGGGTTCCAGCCGTCGGCGATCTTCTTCTCGGTCGCCTCGGCCATCGCTTTCACGTCGTCGGGCATGTTGGTGTAGGGCGCGAGCTTCACCGCGCCGTCCTTGATGCCGAGCCAGACATTGTCGGGCTTCCAGGTTCCGTCGATGGCTGCCTGGACCCGGCTGATGTAGTACGGACCCCATTCGTCGGTCAGCGAGGTCAGCTGCGCGTGCGGCGCGAACTTGATCATGTCGGACGACTGGCCGAAGCCATGCAGCTTGCGCTCTTCGGCCACCTGCAGGGGGGCGGTCGAGTCGGTATGCTGGACGATGATGTCGGCGCCCTGGTCGAACAGCGCCTTGGCGGCGTCGGCTTCCTTGCCCGGATCGAACCATGAGTTCACCCAGACGATCTTGGCCTTGAAGTTCGGGTTGATCGACTGCGCGCCGAGCATGAAGGAGTTGATACCCATCACCACTTCCGGAATCGGGAAGGAGACGATGTAGCCGGCGACGCCGGACTTCGATTCCTTGGCGGCGATCTGGCCGAGCACGTAGCGGCCTTCATAGAAGCGGGCATTGTAGATGCCGAGATTGTCCCCAGTCTTGTAGCCGGTGGCGTGCTCGAACATCACCTTGGGAAACTTCTTGGCGACCTTCACTTCGGCGTCCATGAAACCGAACGAGGTGCCGAAGATCAGCTTGCAGCCTTCGCGCGCCAGGCGCTCGAAGGCGCGGTCGGCGTCGGGGCCTTCCGAGACGTTCTCCAGATAGGCCGTCTCGACCTTGTCGCCGAGCGCTTTCTCGACTTCGAGGCGGCCCTGGTCGTGTTGGTAGGAATAGCCGAAATCGCCGATTGGGCCGGTATAGACCCAGCAGGCCTTCAACTTGTCGGCGGCCTCCGCTGACGCGGCCAGCGACAAAGCCGCTGTCGTCGTCATCAGGGCAATAAGCAGTTTTATCATTGTGTTACCTCTCTGTGTTAGCCTTGGAGCTTCCCGTCTTTTTGTTGTTGTCAACGATCCGGAACGAATGGCTGCCCCAGGGATGCCGGCGTGTTCATCATCGTCAGACGCTTGTTGCGCGAGATTAGAACGAGAACCACGACGGTTGCCAGATAGGGTAGCGAAGAAAGCATCTGCGAAGGCACCGGAATGCCAAAAGCCTGTGCATGAAGTTGGCCGATCCACACCGCGCCGAAGATGTAGGCGCCGGCCAGCACCCGCCATGGCCGCCAGGATGCGAACACGACCAGCGCGAGCGCGATCCAGCCGCGACCGGCGGACATGTTCTCGACCCACTGCGGCGTATAGACCAGCGACAGATGTCCGCCGGCAAGGCCGGCGCAGGCGCCGCCGAAGATCACCGCGAGGTAGCGGTAGCGGATCACCTTGATGCCAAGCGCATGCGCTGATGTGTGGCTGTCGCCGATCGAACGCAACGTCAGCCCGGTACGCGTCTTGAACAGGAACCACATCACCGCGGCTGTCAGCGCGATTGAAATATAGAACACGGGGTCCTGGCCAAACAGCAACTTACCCACGACAGGGATCGAGCTGAGGCCGGGAATATCAAGGTTGGGCAACCTGACGCCCGGCTGGCCGACGAAGCGCGTTCCCATCATGCCGGAGAGGCCGAGACCAAGCAGCGTCAGCGACAATCCGGTCGCCACCTGGTTGGTGGCCAAGGACAGCGTCATGACGGCAAACAGCAGGGAGAAAAGCGCTCCCACGACGACCGCAGCCAGAAGGCCGATCCAGGGCGATCCGGTCAGATAGCCGGCTCCGAAGCCGCCGACGGCGCCCATGACCATCATGCCTTCCACGCCGAGATTGAGCACGCCGGAGCGTTCGACCACCAGTTCGCCGATCGCGGCGATCAGAAGCGGCGTCGCCGCCGTGGCGATGGTCAGGAGGATGTTGACGGTAATGTCCATCAGCGGGCTTCCTTCAACTTTGGCGCAGCCTCGAGTTTCGCGGGGGCTTGCCGTTTGGTCAGCGCCAGGCCGATCAATCGAATGCGGTAATGAATGAGCGTGTCGCAGCCGAGCACGAAGAACAGCAGCATGCCCTGGAACACTCTCGCCACCTTGTCGGAAATGCCGAGCGCGCTTTGCACCGCCTCGCCGCCGAGATAGGTCAGCGCCAGCACGAGACCTGCGGCGACGATGCCGAGCGGATTGAGGCGGCCGAGGAAGGCCACGATGATGGCGGTGAAGCCGTAACCAGGCGAAATCACCGGCTGCAGTTGCCCGATCGCGCCGGAGACTTCCGAGATGCCGGCGAGCCCGGCAAGCGCGCCCGACAGCAGGAAGGCAAAGAACACCATCCGGTTGAGGCCGAAGCCGGCGAAGCGCCCCGCCCTCGGGCTCGAGCCCAGCACGCGGACCTCGAAACCCTTCAGCATGCGGCCCATCAGGATCCAGATCAGCACCGCGGCAACGAGTGCGAAGACGAAGCCCCAATTGGCGCGCCCGGCGTCCGGCATCAGCTGCGGCAAGGTGGCCGCGTCGCCGAACTGGATCGTCTGCGGGAAGCCATGGCCTTGCGGATCGCGCCATGGACCGCGCACCAGCCAGTCGAGGAAGAGCTGGGCGACATAAACCAGCATCAGGCTGGTCAGGATCTCATTGGTGTTGAAACGGGTTTTCAGGAAAGCGGGAATGGCCGCATAGGCAGCGCCGCCAACCATGCCAAGCAAAAGCATCAGCGGCAGCACCAGCGGGCCTTCGAATTCAGGGAACAGCACCGGAATGGCCGAGCCGAAGATGGCGCCGAAAATGAACTGGCCTTCGGCGCCGATGTTCCAGATGTTGGCCTTGTAGCAGACAGACAGGCCAACCGCGATCAAGATGAGCGGCGCCGCCTTGATCGCCAGTTCGTGCAGCTGCCAGACCTGGCTGATCGGTTCGATGAAGTAGATCCGGAACGCGGTCAGCGGGTTGACGCCGAGCAGCGCGAACATGATGGCGCCGGCGATGATCGTCAGGGCGAAGGCGATGAACGGCGACAGCATTGAGAACAGCGCCGAGCGCTGCGGACGTTTGACGAGTTCCAGGCGCATCATGCTGTCTCCAGCGTATGTTCGGCGTGGCCGGGTTCGGCGCCGCCCATCAGCAACCCGACCTTCTCGAAGGTCGCTTCGGCGATCGGCATCGGTTCCGATAGTACTCCATTGTGCATGACGGCGATCGCGTCCGATATTTCGAACAGCTCGTCGAGATCCTGGCTGATCACCAGCACCGCCGACCCGCTGCGAGAAAGCTCGATCAGCGCCTGACGGATGTGTGCCGCGGCTCCGGCGTCGACGCCCCATGTCGGCTGGTTCACCACCATGACGCTTGGGCGGCGGTCGAGCTCGCGGCCGACGATGAATTTCTGCAGATTGCCGCCCGAAAGCGCTGCCGCTTCAGGATCCGGCGCGCTCTTGCGCACATCCATCGCCTCGATGATCCGTTGCGAGGCTGCGTAGACGGCGCCGCTCTTGACCATGCCGCCGGTGCCGACAAAAGCCTTGCCATCCGTGGCATGGCGCGACAGCAGGAGGTTTTCCGAGAGCTTCATGCGTGGCGCGGCACCGTGGCCGAGCCGTTCTTCCGGCACGAAGGCAGCTCCCAGCAGGCGCCGCCCGGTGATGGTCAGGCCGCCGGCGTCCTTGCCGCGGATACGCACCGAGGTGGCATCCTGCTGCAGAACCTCGCCGGAGACGGATTCGAAGAACTCGCCCTGGCCATTGCCGGCGACACCGGCAATGCCGATCACCTCGCCGGCGCGGACATCGAGGCGGATGTTCTTGAGCGGAATGGAAAACGGCGTTGCCGGTTTGCGGTTGAGGCCGCGAATTTCGAGCAGCGGCTGCGCGGTTTCGATTCCCTCGGCTGGCGCCCGCACCACGGACTTTACCTCGCTGCCGACCATCATGCGGGCGAGCGAGGCGGCCGTCTCCTCGCGCGGATTGCAGTGACCGACCACCTTGCCATGCCGCAGCACGGTGGCGCGGTCGCAGATGCGTTTGACCTCTTCGAGCCGGTGCGAAATGTAGAGGATCGATTTGCCTTCCGCGCGCAAGCGCTCCAGCGTCTCGAACAACTTGTCCGCTTCCTGCGGCGTCAACACCGATGTCGGCTCGTCCAGGATGATGAGTTGCGGCGTCTGCAGCAGGCAGCGGATGATCTCGATGCGCTGGCGTTCGCCGACCGACAGGTCGCCGACCAGCGATTCCGGATCGAGCGGCAGGCCGTAGCTGTAGGAAAGCGCCCTCGCCTTGGCCGCGATGCTGCCGATCGGCGAGCCGTCATCCAGCGACAGCGCGATGTTCTCGGCGGCCGTCAACGCCTCGAAAAGCGAAAAATGCTGGAAGACCATGCCGATGCCGAGCTTCTTGGCAACGCCCGGGCTGGGGATCCGCACCGCCTGGCCGTTCCAGAAAATCTCGCCCGAATTGGGCTCCAGCGAGCCGAACAGCATCTTGACAAGCGTCGACTTGCCGGCGCCGTTCTCGCCGAGCAAAGCGTGGATTTCACCTTTGGCGATGTTGAGGTCGACATGGTCGCACGCCGTCAGCGTGCCGAATATCTTGGTCAGGCCGCGAACCTCCAGCAGGTTCGCCCCATCATGATTTGCACTCACAGTGCCTCCCATCCGGATTACCGGACATGTTCTGTGTTCCCGCAAGCATCGTATGCGCGGCCGGCTCTCGGGCGAAAGCAGCACCCGACTTGAAAGAGCTTCAAGAATTTCAGCGGAAACTCAAGGCGAAAGATTAGCCCTCCTCGCGCAGGGATGCGGTAGCCCGGTTTTCATGCACATCATGCCCGCGGCTGCGGCAGGGCGCTGAAAACCCAGGCAGACCGTCGTCAGGGAACCAGGATGGTCGTGCCTGTCGTCCTGCGTCCCTCAAGATCCTGATGTGCCTTGCCGGCGTCCTTCAGCGCATAGCGCTGGTTGATCTTGATTTCGACCGCCCCGCTGAGCACGACCTCGAACAGTGCGGCGGCGGAGGCGTCGAGGTGCTCTCGTTTGGCATTGTAGACGAACAGCGTCGGCCGCGTGGCGAACAGCGAGCCCTTCTGCGCCAGCAGCGACATCGAGAACGGCGGGATGGGGCCGGAGGACTGGCCGAAGCTGACGAACATGCCGAGCGGTTTCAGGCAGTCGAGCGAGGCCGGAAACGTGTCGTTACCCACCGAATCGTAAACGACGTCGCATTTCCCGCCGCCGGTGATAGCGGCCACGCCGGCGACGAAATCCTGCTCCTTGTAGTTGATGACATGGTCGAAGCCGTGAGCCTTGGCCAGTTCGATCTTGTCGGCGGAACTGGCTGTGCCGATGACCGTCGCCCCGAGATGCTTGGCCCATTGGCCCAGGATGAGCCCGACGCCACCGGCCGCGGCATGAAACAGGATCGTGTCGCCCGCCTTCACCTTGAACGTCCGGCGCAGGAGATATTCCGCGGTCATGCCCTTCAGCATCATGGCGGCGGCCTGTTCGTCGCTGATGCCGTCCGGCACCTTGACCACCTTGCTGGCATCGATGACCCGCTCTTGCGCATAAGCACCCGTCGTCACGGCGTAGGCAATACGATCGCCCGCCTTCAGCCAGTCGACGTCCTGGCCGACTTCCAGCACCACGCCGGCGGCTTCGCTGCCCGGAATGAGCGGAAATCCGCCGGGCGGCGGATAGAGGCCCGAGCGATGATAGACGTCGATGAAGTTGAGACCGATCGCGGTATGCCTGATCAGGATCTGCCCCGAGCCCGGTTGGCCGGGATCGGCGTCCTCATAGATCAGCACTTCCGGGCCGCCATTGGCGTGGATGCGGATGGCTTTGGACATGGACGGGATTCCTTGAAGAGCGGCTGGTCAGGCCTTTTTGGCACCGAGGTTGGGAAAGAACTGCATGATGCCACCAATGCTTGCGAGGTAGAGCCCGGTAACGGTGATGCCGATCTTGGTGAAGGTGCTGACCTGCTCGCCCAACACGCCGATCTGGTCGTAGAAGGCGGCGAGCGCCGCCTGCGCGAGTGCAAGCGCGCCGAAGGCGCACCACAACAGCGTCATGCCGAGATTGATCGGCCGCAGCCGCACCACCCGTACCGGATGGATGAAGTTTATCGGGACAAAAGTCAGAATGCCGGCCACCACCACCACCGCGAACGAAACCCATTGTCCCGGTTCGATGACGAACAGCGTGAACACCACCATGTTCCAGACCACGGGGAATCCCTTGAAGAAATTCTCCTTCGTCTTCATGCCGGTGTCGGCATAGTAGATGGCGCTCGACACCACGATGATGGCCGCCGACAGAAACGACAGGCCCTCGCCCATGAAACCCCGTTGGTAGAGCGCGAAGGCCGGGATCAGCACGTAGGTCACGTAATCGATAATGTTGTCGAGGAGTTCGCCCGACCACGTCGGCAGGATTTCCTTGACCTCCAGCTTTCGCGCGATCGGCCCATCAATGCCATCGACGAACAGAGCCAGTCCGAGCCACCAGAACATTGCCGTCCAGCGCTCCTCGCTCGCCGCCACCAGCGACAGGAAGGCGAGGAATGAGCCGGATGCCGTGAGCAGATGGACCGAAAACGCCCTCGCTTGTGGCCAGGTGACCTTCTTCTTTGGCCGCGGAATCCGATCCGTGATCTTCTTGGCCGCTTTCCTGGCCGTTGTGTTCTTGCTCACGGGCCCCGCCAATCCAGCTTGCATATCTCGGCCGAGCGGCCCGCGAAATTCCAGTTTCGGCCAAAGGCCCGCATCTTGCTCTTGTCGGACCTGGCCACGATGATCTCCGGCGCGATCCAGTATTCGGAATTCGTGATCACCGTATCCTTCTCGCGGTCCTTGCCCGCGATGGGCGTGACCGCCCCGTCGATGATCTTCGGTATCTGGAAAATGCGCGTCTTGTCCTGCGTCTCGTAGCTTATCGGCACCTGTTCGACGCCCAGGAACTTGCCGACGAGGATGGATAGCAGCGACGTGGTCCCGCCGGCTTTGCCGGTGAAGATCTTGGTCAACGCCTTGACCGCGTAGACCGAGGCTCTGTTGTCGATGAACAGGCCCGCGGTCCAGTTGCCGCGGCTCATGTAGCCGGGGATCTCCATGATCAGCCCAAGATTGAGGCCGGAGAGGTCGACATCGCCGAAATGACCGGCGTCGATACGAAACCCCGCCCAGGTCTGGCAATAGCCCTCGGTCGGAGGATGACTGCCAAGCGACAGAACGCAAGGACAAAAAACCGTGCAATTGCAGGAGAGCACGAGTTCTCCTTTCATTGCCCAGCTCTGATCTGCCATCGAATTTCCCCCGGTCACAGCGAGACTACTAGCAGCGCGCCTGCCCAGACAAGCAGTATCGCACCAGCCAGCCGGGTTGGAAGACTGCCCCTAGTCTGTTTTTCAATCAGAGTGAACACCCCGATCAACGCCATCCAGAAGACATTCATCACGCCCACGGCGAACATCACCAGCATCAGGGCCCAGCAGCATCCCAGGCACCAGATGCCTTGCGCGACGCCGAGCCGGAAGACGCGGACGGTTCTGGCGCTCCAGTTCGAAAACAGGATCGAGAACGGGTTCCGGCACTTCGTCAGGCAGGCCTCCTTGAGGCCGCTGAACTGGTAGAGGCCGGCAACCAGCAAGGCAAGCCCACCGGCGATGCCAAGCACCGGATCGAATATGCCGCCGGAGGCGGCGAATGCGTGGACGGCAAGTGTCAGCGCCGCAAACAGAATCGAGGCGGCGAGCCAGACGCAGAGATAGCCGGCAACCAGCACCAGCGGATGGACGGCGGGCTCTCCCTTGATCTGCGCCGTATCGGCGATCTCGCAATAGGTACGGATCATCGGTGCGGCGGACGGCAGCATCGCCGCGATCGCCATGAGGAACCACATGACAATGAGCGCTAGGGCGCGCGGGCCGATGCTTGCGTCCAGCGGCGCCGGTGAAAGGCAGAGTGCGAAGAACCGTTCGAGGATGGCGGGCAGCGGCAGCCGCGGCAAGGTGCGCAGCAAAGCGTCGCCTGGCCCGCCGATCTGGGCCTCCGCGCTGCGAATCGCCATCGCTGCAAGCAGCAGCCAGGCCAGCGCGATGCTTGCACCGACGACGATGGTGACCGTCAAGCGCGGATTGCGCGCGACGTTTGCCGCGGCACGTCCCGCGCGATCGAGGTGGCTGAAATCGTCCTGTTGGCCGGTCATGACACTCGAATGGGCCGAATCGCCGCGTTGATCAAGCCGCATGATCTGCCCTATATGCGTGTCTCGACTGGCAGGTCTGGTGGCCGCCTCGCACAGCAAGCCGGAAGCCGATCTTGGAGCATCAGGGAACAGCGCGGATACTGATCGCAGGCACGGGGCCGGCCGGCTTGATCGCCGCGCTTGCCTTCGCCGATGCCGGCTTTCCGGTGACGATTGCCGGGCCTGAGATTTCGGCTCCCGATGGCCGCACCACCGCGCTCATGACGCCTGCCCTCAAGGTGCTCGAACGGCTGGGCGTGCTCCAGGACATTAGGCCCATGGCCGCCCCCTTGAAGGTGATGCGCATTGTCGACGCGACCGCCCGGCTGATCCGTAGTCCCGTCGTCACTTTCCGTGCCAGCGAGATCGACGAGGAACAGTTCGGCCTGAACCTGCCCAACAACGTTCTTGGGCCGGCGCTTGCCGGCAAGGTGGCCGCGCATTCCGGGATCGAATGGCGCGGATCGATGGTGAAGGACTGGCATCTCGGCGCCGCAGAAGCCCGTGCCACGCTGGCTGACGGTAGCGAGATCGATGCATCCCTTGCGGTCGCTGCCGACGGCCGCCTGTCGCCGGCCCGCGAGGCCGCTGGTATCTCGACGGCGGCGCGCGCCTACCCGCAGGCGGCGCTCGTTCTCAATTTCGGCCATAGCCGCGACCATGGCTTCACCTCAACGGAATTCCATACCGAGACCGGCCCGTTCACGCAGGTTCCGCTGCCGGGCAATCGCTCCAGCCTTGTCTGGGTGGTCAAGCCTGAGACCGCCAGGGAGCTTGCGGCATTGGACGACGCAGCGCTCTCACCGCGCATCGAACGACAGATGCAGTCGATGCTGGGCCGGGTAACCGTGGAGCCGGGCCGTCAGATTTATCCGTTGTCGACGGTGACCCCCCTGCGTTTTTCGGCGCGACGGGTGGCGCTTGTCGGTGAGGCCGCGCACGTGTTCCCGCCGATCGGTGCGCAAGGCCTCAACCTGGGCATCAGGGATATCGACGATCTGATTGGAATCGCACGTGAAAATCGTGACGATCCGGGGGCTGCTTCTGCCCTTGCCATATACGATTTCAAGCGCCGCCCCGATATTCTGGCGCGCAGCAGCGCTGTCAATCTGCTCAACATGTCGCTCCTTTCGGACATGTTGCCGGCACAGATGGCCCGCGGCGCTGGTCTTGGAGCGCTTGGCGGCTTTACGTCGCTCCGCGCCTTTTTCATGCGCGAAGGGCTTCGTCCCGGCAGCGGCTTTGCGGCGCTTGCGGGTGGCCTGCGGAGGCCGACGCGGCAGCAGTAGCGACCTTGCGGATTTTGCCGCGGTATCGCGACGTTTATCAAAAACCTTTGTGGCCGGTATCGCGTATCTTGAGGGCGCTCATACGCTCGGGATTGAATTAACGCCGAGTCTGCGCCAAATAAAGTCAAGGAATTCAGTGGTGAGTACGATGAAAACGGCCAAATTCGCGATCGGACAGGTGGTTCGCCACCGGCTGTTCCCGTTCCGAGGCATTATTTTCGACGTCGACCCGCAATTCGCCAACACCGATGAATGGTACGAAGCCATCCCCGCCGACGTAAGGCCGCGCAAGGACCAGCCGTTCTACCACCTGCTCGCGGAAAACTCGGAAACCGAATATATCGCCTATGTGTCGGAACAGAATCTGCTCGAGGATCAGTCGGGGGAACCGGTCCGCCATCCGCAGATCAAGGAAATGTTCGACAAGAAGCCTGATGGGCACTACGAGCCGAAACGGCATTCCAGGCACTGACTTCCGGTATACGGGTGCGGCCAGGAACGAAAAAAGCGGGGCATGACCCCGCTTTTTCTTTGAAAGATGGAATAATCGACGCCGACTCAGTTGGCGGTCTTCGCCTTGTCCTGC
Organism: Mesorhizobium sp. ES1-4; assembly: GCF_020164745.1. Lineage (GTDB taxonomy): Bacteria > Pseudomonadota > Alphaproteobacteria > Rhizobiales > Rhizobiaceae > Mesorhizobium. The sequence goes on from NZ_JAIUGV010000001.1 coordinate 249,259, forward strand.
TCGTCCTTGAGTTTCTTGGCGAAATCCTGGTTGTTCTTGGCGACGAAGTCCTGAAGCTTCTTCTGCCTGTCCTCGATGTCCGACTGCTGCAGCGGGGGGCCATCATAGGCGCCGCTGAAACCCTGCAGCGCGATCTTGATCGGGTTGGCCTGGTTCTGGAAGTTGATCGAGGTCAGCGTGATCCCCTGACCCTTCTTGAACGCGGCGACGAGCTGGTCGGTCAGCGGCACTTCCGCCACGCAACGATCCGGGAAGCAGATGACATAGTCGAGCTTCTGCGCCTTACCGGTATCGATCTGCAGGCCGATGCCGGGAGGCACGAGGCGGCCGGTCGGCACTGTCACCTGGAACACCTTGCGGTTCACCTTGCCTTTGAGCTCGATAAGGCTGACGCCGGTCACGAGCTGGCCGTTGCCCGCGGTGACGATGTTCTGGACATTGCAGATGTCGACGTCTTCCTGCTTGGTACAGGCCTTGAACCAGCCCTGCGGAATCTGCGGTTGCTGCTGCGCGGAGGCAGACGGAAGTCCCGCGCAGAGAAAGCCGACCACGCCTGCGGCCATGACCGACAGGCGGTACGCGTTGCTGTTCAGGCTCGTCATGTCGTGCACTTCCTCTCAATAATCCTGGGACCGGCTTCTTCGTGCCTTGTGGTCCAGCTACCTGTTGCCAAAATGAGGCGACAGAATGACTTCGGACCGCGTGTTACACTGCAAGCGGTGTCGAATCCAGCCCGCCCACTTGTATTTCTTGACGACGCCATTGGCCCGCCACGCAGTCGCCCCATGCTAGGGTGCGCACCGAATCATCAAGCCGACCTGTTAAGGAGACGGTCATGAGCCGCGTTCTTGTTTGGCTGGTCACCGCAATATCGTTTTTCGCCCTGTCGTCCCAGTCGGCGCGGTCCGAGCCGAAATACGCGATCGCGATGCAGGGCGAACCGGCCCTGCCGCCGGACTACACGCATTTCAGCTACGTCAATCCTGATGCGCGGAAGGGCGGCAGCATCACCTATTGCGTCGTCGGCAGTTTCGACAATCTCAACCCTTTCATCCTGAAAAGCCTGCGCACGACAGCGCGCGGCATGATGGACACGATCTTCGGCAATCTGGTCTTCGAGCCGCTGATGCAGCGCAGTGCCGACGAGGCTTTTACCCTCTATGGGCTTCTGGCCGACACCGCCGACATGGACCCCGAGCGCAAGAGTATCGAATTCCATCTCAATCCGAATGCCAAATGGTCGGACGGTCAGCCGGTGACGCCGGAAGACGTGCTGTTCACCTACGATGCCTATACGCAGAAAGGCCGTCCGCCCTACAGCGATCGCATGGCCAGGATCGCCAAACTCGAAAAGACCGGCGACCATAGTGTGCGCTTCACCTTCAACGACAAGGCCGATCGTGAGTTTCCGCTGATCATCGCGCTGACGCCGATCATCCCCAAGCACGCTTTCGACATGGACACGTTCGACAGGACGACGCTGAAACCTTTGATCGGCAGCGGACCCTACACGGTCGACAAGGTACAGCCCGGCCAGCGCATCGTCTTCAAGCGCAACCCTGACTACTGGGGAAAGGATGTTCCCGCCAAGCGCGGTTTCGACAATTACGACCAGATCACCATCGAGTATTTTCTCAACGCCAACGCCAAGCTCGAAGCGTTCAAGAAGGGGCTTTGCGCCATCGACGACGACAGCGATCCGGTAAAGCGCGAGCGCGATCTCGATTTTCCCGCCTTCCATAGGGGAGACGTGGTTTCCGAGACCTTTGATACCGGCATTCCGCCCGTCGTGACCGGTTTCCTGTTCAACACAAGGCTGCCGAAGTTTTCCAATCCGGTGGTTCGGCGCGCACTCGGCATGCTTTACGATTTCGAATGGGCCAACAAGAATCTGTTCGGCGGCAAGTACACCCGCACGATGAGCTATTGGCAGAACTCCGAGCTTTCAGCGCTCGGCCATCCGGCGGATGACAGGGAAAAGGCGCTGCTGGCACCCTACCCCGGCCGCGTGCCGCCCGACGTCATGGACGGCACTTGGAAGCCGCCGGTGACAGACGGTTCCGGCCAGGACCGCAAGGTGCTGAAGACCGCTTTCGATCTTCTGAAAAGCATCGGCTACCACGTCAGCGATGGCACGATGCTCGATCCCGACGGTAAACCTTTCGGATTCGAAATCCTGACCGCTTCGCAGGACGAAGAGCGTCTGGCCGGCATCTATCAGCGCACTTTGGAGAAGATCGGCATCAAAGTCGGCATTCGCAGCCTGGACGGCGATCAGATCCAGTCGCGCAAGCAGCGTTTCGATTTCGAGGTGCTGATCGGCTCCAGCGGCTTCAACAATTCATTGTCCCCCGGCATCGAACAGATTGGGCGCTGGTCATCCGAGGCGGCCAGGACCGAAGGATCGTTCAATCTCGCCGGCGTCGCTGACCCCGCGATCGATGCCGCCATCGACGCAATGCTGCGAGCGCGTTCGAAGGAGGATTACGTCGCGGCGGTTCGCGTTCTCGACCGGCTGCTGATCTCCGGCCACTACATGGTGCCGATGCAGTACAACACGCAGCAATGGCTTGCTTACTGGAATTATCTGGAACATCCGCGAAAGACGCCCATATTCGGTTACCAGTTGCCGACCTGGTGGCGCAAACCGAACTGAGGTCCGGAGATAGAGATGAGCGAAGCGAACGCCATAACCGTCGATGTGGTGTCGGACGTCGTCTGCCCGTGGTGCTTCATCGGTCAGAAGCGGCTGGACAAGGCGGTCGCCGCGGCCGGCGATGTCGAAGTGCATATACGCTGGCGGCCGTTCCAACTCGATCCCACCATTCCGCCGCAAGGCAAGGACCGCCGCGAATACATGCTGGCCAAATTCGGCAGCGACGAGCGCGTTCGCGAAATTCACGCCCGCATCGAACCGCTTGGCGAGGCCGAGGGTATTTCCTTTGCCTTCGACGCTATAAAGGTGGCGCCGAACACGCTCGATGCGCATCGGCTGATCCGCTGGGCCGGAGCCGCCGGCGAGGACGTTCAGAACCGGCTGGTGCGCCGCCTGTTCCAGCTGAATTTCGAGGAAGGCGCCGATATCGGCGACTATACCGTGCTGGTCGAAGCTGCCCGCGAGGCCGGCATGGACGCCTCGGTTGTTGAAACCCTCTTGCCGAGCGATGCCGATGTCGAGGCGGTTCGCACGGAAATCGCCACCGCGTCGCGCATGGGGATCACAGGCGTGCCGTGCTTCCTGCTTGAGGGTAAGTATGCCGTGATGGGCGCGCAGGACGCGGACACGCTGGCTGATGCGATCCGTGAGGTCGCGGCGGCCAAGGCTCGTGGAGAGTTGGAGAAGGCCGGCTGAGGCCAGTCCTTCCGCTGACAAAAGACGCTATCTCACTGTCATTTTGGCCTTAAAGGACGTCGTGTTTTCGGGAATTCTGATCAATTCCCGATAAGAAATCCGCCGGCCGATACGATTTTTGATTCACAAAACCGTGCGTGAGGCTTCCCTTGGGGAATATGAGCGCAGCTTCGTTCGTGGGTCACCAACGATCTGAAATCAATAGAGATTTACGGGTTTTCGACGGTCATTGCGACGTCGACCCAATCATTAATCTGTTGCCGCCAGGCAACGGCCGTGGCGGCAATCCGGCTGGCCAGGTTTAAAATTAACGGAAAATGATCAATTGGTGTTACCATCCGTAACAAAACAAAAAAGGTTTGGGCGGGATCGTGATTCGGATCGGCAGACGATCGCAAGAGTCAGTACCGGATGGACTACACGGCGACGCCGCGGGGCAGTCGTATTTGACGCCGGTATCCTCTATGCGCAATTTCTGGGGGCTCATGCGAGCCTACTGGCTCTCTGACCGCTGGAAGGAAGCCTGGACGCTGACGCTGGTGATCGCGCTGCTCACCGCGCTGTCCAGCAAGGCCAGCGTATGGTTTGCCATGGCTTCGGGCGAACTGGTGAATTCGATCGCTTTCCTGCACGACGCCGCCAACACCAGCCCGCTGGAGACAATCCTGACCAATGCCGGCGTGCTGGTGCTGCTGGTCCTGCTCAAGGATGCCGGCTTCACCGGGATACGCAATCTGGTCTCGGCAACCTTGCACCGCAAATGGCGTGGTTGGCTGAACGACCAATTCAACCAGGCCCTGCTCGACGGCAACCATACCCACTTCCATGCTCAACATGGTTCCGCGGACGGCGCAATCGTTGCGCCCGACAACGTCGACCAGCGCATTCAGGAATCGATCAAGGATATGACCGGCGGCGCGATCGGCCTCGCCATGGGCGTGCTGGGGCTGGCGACTTCGCTCTATTTTATCGGCCAGAACCTGCTGCAGTCGTCGGTGGAGGTCAAAGGCCTGGAGTTCCTTGGCAGCTATGGCAGCGCTGTCCTCGCCCTTCTTGCCGTTGCCATTTACGTGCCCCTCAACACCTGGATCGCCGTCAAGCTCGGCAGCCTGCTGGAACGCCTCAATATTCGCATGCAGAAGGCCGAGGGGAGCTATCGTAGCGAGCTGACGACGTTCCTGCGCCGCAGCTTCCATGTCGCCGCCTCACATGGCGAGGGCGTGCAGAAAACGATGCACGACCGGCTTTATGTCGACATCGATCGCACATGGGGACGGCTGAATGTCGTCAACACCAGCTATATGTCGTTCGAGCTGATCTACAATTTCATCGGCGCCCGTATTGTAGCCTATGCTCCAGGCTTGGTGCCGTTCATCCACAGCCGCTTGGACTACAAAGGCTATATCACCGGCTCCGAAATGGTCGCCCAGCTCATCAGCCAGTGTTCGTGGTTCATCCATGTCATGCCCGCCATCGCCACGCTGCGCGCCAACAGCCAGCGTGTGACGGAGCTCGCCAACGCGATCGAGAATGTCCAGCATCCGCAGGAATTCTACAGCCAGAGCGGCCGTTCCGACTTCCACTACGCCAGCCAGAATCCGGTTTTCGGCCTGACCATCCAGAAGCTGGAGCTGGCGCATCAGGGCGAGGATGCTACGCCGTTCCTCAGTTCCGCCAACCTGCGCTTCCGGCGCGGCGAATGGACCTTCCTGAAAGGCGAATCCGGTTGCGGCAAGACCTCGCTGATCAAGGCGATCAATGGCCTGTGGCCCTATGGCCGCGGCACCATCGTCTTTCCCGAGGGCGTGAAGAGCTTCTATGCCGCCCAGGAGGTCAAGCTGCCGCAGGTGTCGCTGAAACAGCTGGTCTGTCTGCCCGGCTCCGAAGACGACCATGGCGACGCCCAGGTCGCGTCGGCGCTGCATAAGGCCGGCCTTGGCGATTTCATCGAACACATGGCCAATGAAAGCCGCGAGGGCAAGAGCTGGGACCAGGTCCTGTCGGGCGGCCAGAAGCAGAAACTGGTGGTGGCTCGCATCATCCTGCAGCAGCCGGGGCTCCTGTTCCTCGACGAGGCGACCGGTGCTCTCGACCCTGAGGGCAAGATTGCATTCCACCAGGCCATCAAGGACAACTGCCCCGAAGTGACGGTGATCAGTGTCATGCACGAAGCCGTGGCGCCGAGATCGGCTGCCGGTACCGAATTCTACCACTCGATGGTCCTGATTGCCGACGGTGTCGCCACGAAGAAGCCGCTCGCACCGAGCCTGCCTCTCGAACTCACCACCATTCTGGCCCAGCCAAGGCCGGTCGAGGACAAATGGACGCGTTTCTCGCGCCGGCTGAAGCAGAAGTAACGATGACGTCACCGGGGCCTGCCGCGTCAAACGGCGGACGGTTATCACAGTCTCGCGATCACGGCGGTTCGACGCTGTTTTCCTCACTCACTGCGATTGACTCGGCAAGGCGCGCTTCTATGTTGCGCCGGCTTGCAGACAGTCAAAAGCGAACCCGCAAGCAGAAAGGTCACCGCGCCATGCCTGGCGACAGTCACAGTCGAACGCAACCGCCGTCCGCCCAGACGTGACCTGAACGGTTCACGTCCTGCCGGATGGCAAGGAGTGAGCCATGAACGAATTTTCCCCCGTAGCGGACGACGAGGCCGTCGCCATCGCCCGCATCCTTGCCAACGATCACGTCGCCGACGTTGTCGAGGCGCTCAATCGTGAATCGCGCGAAACCGCGACGGAGTTGCTTTGCGCCCTGCCCTTCGAACGGTTGGTCGAGATTTTCGATCAGCCTGAGCTCGAAGCCGCGCCAGAACTGGCGGAGGCCCTGCCCCGTCCCAAGGCGAGCAAGCTGCTCACCGCCATGTCCGTCGACCGCGCGGCCGACATTCTGCGCGAGCTTGACGAGCCGGCACGCTCCGAACTGCTCGGCGCATTGGCCCCACCGCTGCGCGCGACCCTGCTCTCCATTCTGGGCTATCCCGAAGGCAGCGCCGCATCGATCATGACGACGGAGTTCGTCAGCGTTCCCTCTGACTGGACCGTCGGGCGCACGCTCGATTACATCCGCAAGGTCGAGCGGACGCGCGAGACCATCTATGCAATCTACATCGTCGATCCTCAGACACACCTCCTGGTGCGGTCAACCGGCTTACGGCGGCTTATCACCGGGGAGCCGGACGACTCGATCCTGTCGGTGGCGCCCGACCGCATGCCCGTGACCGTCAGCCCGCTGACCGATCGCGAAAACCTGGCGCAGACGATCTCCAAATACGACCTGCTTGCCGTCCCGGTCGTCGACCACGGCAAGATCCTCGGCATCGTCACCATCGACGACATCATCGACACGATGATCGAGGAGACCACGGAGGACGTGCATCGGTTCGGCGGCATGGAGGCTCTTGACGAGCCGTATATGAAGATGAGCTTCCTCGCCATGATCAGGAAGCGTGGCGGCTGGCTCTGCGCGCTGTTCATCAGCGAGATGCTGACGGCCAATGCGATGCAAAGCTACGAGGGCGAGCTGGAGAAAGCGATCGTACTGACGCTGTTCATACCGCTGATCATGAGTTCCGGCGGCAATTCCGGCTCGCAGGCGACCTCGCTGGTCATCCGCGCATTGGCGCTGCGCGAGATCGGTCTTCGCGACTGGTGGCGGGTGGCGTTGCGCGAATTGCCCACCGGTCTCGTGCTCGGCGCCATGCTCGGCCTGGTCGGCGTCTGCCGCATCGCGCTCTGGCAATATATGGGCTTCTACGACTATGGCCCGCACTGGGTGCTTATTGCCGCAACGGTTGGTGCTGCACTGGTGGGCATCGTCACCTTCGGTTCGCTGTCGGGATCGATGCTGCCCTTCGCCTTGAAACGGATCGGTTTCGACCCGGCCAGTGCATCGGCGCCGTTCGTGGCCACGCTGGTCGATGTCACCGGACTGGTGATCTATTTCTCGGTGGCGCTGGTGATCCTGCGCGGCACATTGCTGTAACGCATGCCGAATGCCCCGCCGCCGGCAATCGCCGGCGCGGGACCATGTCTCAGGCCTGCCTGCCGTAGATGGCATCCCGCAGCGCATCCGGGAAGGCGCCCGTCATTCCGGCTATCGCGGTGTTGGTGAGCGCCACCACCGACAGGTCCAGCGTCGGGTCGACGAACCAGGAATGGCCATAGACGCCACCCCAGCGCCAGGTGCCGGCGTTTTGCGGTGTTGCCGCCGCGACCGGGTCACGCAGGATACCGAAGCCGAGCCCCCAGCCCCAGCCGGGCAAGGTCGTGTCCAGGCCCATGATCGCATCCGTGGTCATCGCCGCGGCGGTCCGCGCGCTTACGACCGTCCCGCCACCGCGCCGCAGCGCTTCAAGCAGCTTCAGGACATCACCGGCCGTGCCGTTCATCCCGGTGCCGCCGGAGGCGAAGGATGCGGCGTCGAAGGTGCGGCCTGGCGAGAACGAGATCGCGCCTTCGCCAAACGGCACAAGATGATGCTCGCCCATGGCAATGGCCCCGTCGGGACCATCGGCATAGGGCGTCACCAGCCGGGCACGGTCACGAACGACAAAGCCTGTGTCGCCCATGCCGAGGGGCTCGACGACCAGACGATCGACCAACTGCGGCAAGGCGATGCCTGCAGCCCGCGCCATCGCCTCGCCCAGCACGTCCATCGCCACCGAATAGCCCCAGCCCGTTCCCGGTGCATAGGACAGCGGCACCGAAGCGATGCGTTCGAGGTTTGCGGCCATCGACAACCCAGGTTGGTCCAGGCCATCGGAAACCCGCGCGCGACGGTAGGGCCCGTCCGCGGCCTGGCGAAAGCCATAGTCCAGTCCGGCGGTATGGGTGAGCAACTGGCGCAGGGTGATGATCGGCTCAATGCCGTCCGCGAGCCTCGGCCGGAATTCGGGGATGAACTTCGCCAGCGGATCGGCAAGGTTGATTACCCCCGCTTCGACGAGGGCAAGTGCGGCTGTGGCGACGATTGGCTTGGTCACCGAAGCCAGTCGGAAAATCGCATCCAGCGTCAACGGCTTTTGCGACTCGCGGTCGGCCAGGCCGGCGGCGCGGCCGTGGAGGAGTTCGCCGCGCCGGGCGACCAGGATCACGGCGCCGACGATGCGCCCTTGCTCTATCGCCCTGTCGACCACCTGGTCGACACGCGTGCCAAAGTTGCTATCGAGCGGCGCGGCGATAGCAGGCATTGGCGGCTCCCTGGTCGTAAAGATATCGAATTGCCCGATGACGATGAGGCGTCAGATGCGCTCGCCGTCCTTCACCCGATAAGTCGGCTTGTACATGGTGACGAGCTCTTCGGCCGCGGTCGGATGCACGGCCATCGTGCGGTCGAAATCATCCTTGGTCAGCCCCGCCTTCAGTGGGATGCCAAGCAACTGTGCCATTTCGCCGGCATCCGGCCCCAATATGTGGGCGCCGAGAACCTTGCGCGAAGCGCCGTCTACAACCAGCTTTATCAGCATCTTTTCGTCACGGCCCGACAGCGTGTGCCGCATCGGCCGGAAGCTGGCGCGGTAGATTTCGATATCGGCGAAGCGCTTGACGGCGTCGTCCTCCGACAAGCCGACCGTGCCGATTTCCGGCTGCGAGAAGACCGCGGTCGCGATCGTGTCGTGGTCGGGCGCGGTCGGGTTGTTCTTGAACGCCGTTTCGACGAAGCACATGGCTTCGTGAATCGCCACCGGCGTCAGCTGGACGCGGTTGGTGACATCGCCGATCGCCCAGATATTGCCGATGTTGGTGCGGGAATAGTCGTCGACCTTGATTGCACCGGTCGCGGTGGTCATCTCGATGCCTACGCCTTCCAGGCCCATATTCTCGGTGTTGGGGATACGGCCGATGGCCAGCATCACCTGGTCGACCCTCAGCACCTGCCCGCTCATGAGCTGCGCGTCGAGCCGCCCGTCCGGCCGCTTGCTGACCGATTGCGAGACGGCATGGCAAAGGATCTTGATGCCCTTCTTTTCCATCGTCTCATGCAGCGTGCGCCGCAGGTCCATGTCGAAACGGCCGAGGATTTCCTTGCCGCGATAGACGAGCGTGGTGTCTACGCCGAGCCCGTGAAAGATGTTGGCGAACTCGACCGCGATATAACCGCCGCCCTCGATCATGATCGCCTTCGGCAATTCCTTGAGGTCGAAAGCCTCATTGGAAAAGATGCAATGTTCGTGGCCGGGCAGTGCCGGATGCGCCGCCGGACGCCCGCCTGTGGCGATCAGGATCTGATCGGCGGTGACGGTGCGATCCTCGCTCAGGAGATGGATCACGTGCGGGTCGACGATCATCGCCCGCGAGTGGAAGGTCTCGCCGCCCGAGCCCTCGACATTCTTCTTGTAGATCGCTTCCAGGCGGCTGATCTCGCGGTCCTTGTTGGCGACCAGCGTCTGCCAGTCGAAACTGGCTTCCGGCACCGTCCAGCCATAGCCGGCGGCGTCGGCAAAATGCTCGGGAAATTGCGAGGCATAGACATAGAGTTTCTTCGGCACGCAGCCTCTGATGACGCATGTGCCGCCGAACCGGTATTCTTCGGCGATGCCGACGCGCTTGCCGAGCGCCGCCGCGACCCGCGCCGCCCTCACCCCGCCGGAGCCGCCGCCGATGACGAAGAGGTCGTAGTCATAACCGGCCATGAAGCAACTCCGTGAGCGTCAAGAATGTGAGCGACTGGTAGGCCGCAAACCATCAAAAGAAAAGCCCGGACGAGCCGGGCTTCGCAGATGGCCGCAAAGGCCGCGCTTGAGAATTCAGGATCAGTTCTGTGTGCCGTCGGCAGGAGCCGCGCCGTCTGCAGGGGCGGCGCCATCCGCCGGAGCCGCACCGTCCGCGGGCGCGGCGGGTGCCTTGGCCTTGGCCGCGGCGGCAAGCGTTTCGCCGACCTGCTGGGCGAGATCGCGCGCTATGCCGTTCTGCCAGATGTCGGCGGCCTTGACGAGGTCGCGCGTCACGGTCGGGCCGCTGTCGAGCAGTTTCTTGCCGGATTCGGAGCTGTAGAAGGCCGCGATGTCGGTGAGTTCCTTTTCGGAAAACACCTTCGCATAGGCAAGAGCCGCTTCCTTCTCGAGATCCGCGCGGCGCGAGGCAAGCGCCAACGCCTTCTCGTTGATCGTCTTGCCGATCAGTTCCTGCATATCCGGATTCTTTTGGATGAGCTGCGATTCGAGTGCGGCCGCCGCCTGCGGCAGAATGTTGTCGAACGGGTCGGTCGCATGAATTGCCTCGACCGCTGCCCGGGCCGCCTTCAGGTGCGATTCCGTCACGTCCTGCGAAAACGCCGGCGAGGAGAAGGCGAATACGGCCGAAGCCGCCAGAACGGCGCAAAGGCTGCGAACCCGGTTATGCAACATCATGATCGGTAGAACTCCCTGGTTTTCGGGCGGCATGGACGGTTTGGATACCGTCGCCGCCGGCGATGATGGCCGCTGACGCCAGCCCGATGAAAAGACCATGCTCGACCACGCCAGGAATGGCGTGGAGAGCATTCGAAAGCGCTCTTGTATCCGGAATGCGGCCAAAAGATGCATCAAGGATAAAATGGCCGCCGTCTGTAACAAAAGCTTGGCTTCCCGTCATCCTCAATGTCACCGGACCGGAAAGTCCGAGATTTCCAGCCACCACGGCCACGGCGATCTCGGTCGCGCGCAGGCCGAACTGGTTGACTTCGATGGGAAGAGGAAACCGGCCAAGTGTCTCGACCATCTTCGAACGGTCGGCGATGACGATCATGCGCTGCGAGGCCGCGGCCACGATCTTCTCGCGCAACAGCGCACCGCCGCCACCCTTTATCAACGTCAGCTCCGGGTCGACTTCGTCGGCGCCGTCAACGGTGAGATCGAGTTCCGGCGTTTCCTCCAGCGTCGACAGCGGCACGCCGAGTTCGCGGCACAACGCAGCGGTGCGTTCGGAGGTTGGCACGCCGATGATGGTCATGCCGGAGGCGACCTTCTCGGCGAGCAGCCGCACGAACTCCTCGGCAGTGGTGCCGGTGCCGATGCCGAGCCGCATGCCGTCGCTGACATGGGCAAGGGCAGCCCGCGCGGCCTCGACCTTCAATTGCCTCGCATCCATGCTGCTTGCTGCCCCGAAACCTGATGCATGTTGCCCCAAGAGTGACCTCGGTCTTGGGAAAATGACACGCATGAAACAAAGACCCATAGCACGCCGCATGGGTCCGTTTCGACGCGACGCGTTTTAGCGTTTTGGGCTCCTAGCATTTTTGCGGGCCTGGTCAAAGCCCTTGGCGGCCGCCCCACCCGGTGCGCTTGCCTTGACGCGCCGCAGCCGCTATCGCCTGCCGAAGCACAAACCTGCTCAGGATGGATCATGAGTCGCCCGATCATCGTGTTCGACCTTGACGGAACGCTGATTGACACGGCGCCGGACCTGCTCGACAGCCTCAACCACAGCCTGGCGGCCAGCGAACTGGCGGCCGTCGATGAAGCCGGCTTCAAACGCTTCGTCGGCCATGGCGGCCGGGTGATGATCGAACGGGCGCATGCCGCGCAGCAACGATCCCTCAAGGTCGAGGAGCACGATCGGCTGCTGAAATTGTTCCTTGATCACTACACCCACAACATTCCGGGAAAATCCCGCCCCTACCCCGGCGTGATCGAGGCGATTGCCCGCTTTGAGCAGGCCGACTATCTGTTGGCCATCTGCACGAACAAATACGAAGCCAATTCGCTGGCCTTGATCGAGGCGCTCGGCCTGACCAGGCATTTCGCGGCCATTGCCGGGCAGGATACATTCGCTTTTCGCAAACCCGATCCTCGCCATCTGATCGAAACCATCAAACTGGCAGGTGGCGATCCGCACCGCGCCTTGATGGTCGGCGATTCGCAAACCGATATCGACACCGCCAAGGCCGCCGGCATTCCCGTCGTCGCCGTCGATTTCGGCTACACCGACCGTCATGTGCGCGAGTTCGAGCCCTCGGCGGTGATATCGCATTTCGATGCATTGACGCTTGACCTGGCACAACGGCTGATTGGCGCCGCCGCACACTGACCGCCGGAGACGGGAATCTCCGCGGAACAGGGCATGGCGGAACCGCAAATCGGACCTGTGCGAGAACACCAGACACTGCCTTGACTTAACGGGCCGGCCTCCCTTATATCGCGGCTCGCTTGGCCTTCGGGCAACGAGCGGGCGATTAGCTCAGCGGGAGAGCACACCCTTCACACGGGTGGGGTCGCAGGTTCAATCCCTGCATCGCCCACCATTTTCCTTTCCGATTTTACAACACCATTCGGTCTCGAGGTGTAGCGCGCAAAATCATTTGGCACCTCCGCGCAACTTCACTTGGCACCAAAAAGCGCCGGTTGATTGACCTTTAAACGGCCCTTCAACGCCCTCTCTTGGCACCGACGTACGGGCTCGACAGAGGCATCCTTGGCGCCTTGTCGTAGTCGGGCGCGTAGATGAGACCGAACAGCCTGGCATCGTCGTTCCCGCACTTCCTGCAGCGCAGCCTGGCTCGCAGGTCCCACTCCATGGCCGGCGCGTCGGGTCCGAGCTTGCGCTTCAGCGCCTCCAGATCGAGCAACTGATGGTGATGGCATCTCGGGTTGTGGCAGTAGGCCGTCACCTTCATGGTGCCGTCGATCAAGCCCTGAATGGTCCAGCCCTTCGCCATCGGACCGATATAGGTTCGCCCTTGACGGATGCCAGTCCCGCCGCACAATCCGGTAAGGCGATCTTTGGGGACGCGCGATGCACTGGTTCTCACCTTCAATACCGGTAAAGACCAACCAGGCCGGCATCACGCGCCAGGTGAGCAGTGTTGAGGCGGCGGCCGAGGAACTGCTCACCTGGGAGAAGAAGGGTGCTGCCTGGCGCGAAGCCGTCCAGGCGTGCATCGACGCCGGAGAGGGTCGCGCGACGCCAGAGGTGGCCAGGAGAGCGTTCCGGGCCGCCGCGAAGGCTTGTGGCATGTTGCGCGAAAACCTTTAATCGCCCCTCGGCCCTTGCAAGCTCGGGGCCGCTTCAAGTGATCCTGAACTCGGCTTCGACGTTATAAATGCTGGTGGTGGTCGAGCCTGAAGTCTGCCGCAGCTTGTAGTATCTATAGGCTGTCGAATTCGACCATGTGACTTCCGTCACCAGCGCGCCGCCTAGCGTGAAACTGCTGCCAAGGCCGGTATAGCTGCTGTCATCGTTCGAACCTTCGAAAACCCAGGTCCCGTGTGAGCCGGTGGCGTCCTGGATCCAATGCAGACCGGTCAGGATCTTTGTGACACCAGAACCAAAGTCGAACTTGATTTCCTTGGTCGTCTGGCCGTTGCTGAAGATAACGGCATCTGTTCCGCTCGCACCAAGCGCGCCATCGACAAGACTGTCTATGGCGCCGCCTGTCAGTGTCACCGTGGTCGTCGGTGTGATGAGCGCGGTGCGGTCACCATACTCTCGGGCGTCACGCGCTGGGTCGCCCGCTGCCGCGATACGGAACTCGATTTCCTCCAGCCATGGGGTATTGCTGGTCGTGCCCGCGGTTTGGCGCAGGCGATAGTATCGATAGGCTGTCGTGTTCGACCCCGAGAAATCGGTGAGTGCCGATGACGCACCCAACACAACCGAACCACCGATCTGCGTGTACGAGCTGTCGTCATTAGAGCCTTCAAACGCATAGGTTCCCTGGCTGGTGCTTTGATTCTGGAACCAGCGGAAACCGTCGATGATCTTGGCCGTGCCAAAATCGAATTTGAGGACCGTGTTGGTCTGCCCGCTGTTGAAGGCGCAGGAGTCGGTAGAGTTGGCGCCCACCCCGCCATTTACCAGGTTCCCGATCGAACCAACGAGGAGCGAGCCGGACACCAGGGTGGTGGTGATCGACGAAGTTCGATCGCCGCGACCGCCTGCGTTGAAATAGGAGGTCGCGGGGCCAACAGCACCCGCTGCACCCGCCGATGATGGGCTCGGGACAGGGAATGGGAACGTCATTGCATCGCCACCACGTTGAGATGCGACCCGGCGTTTCCGACCGTGATGTAGCATCGAAATTCGTTACCGTTGGTCGCGTCGAAGGCGTCGCCGGTCACCTTGGTGAAGCCCGAGGTCGTGATCGCGCCGGCCGAGCCGTTATTGGTATAATCGAGCACCAGGGAGACGGCATCGCCGCCGCCGGTCGATGGCGGTGCCAGCGTGTGAGCGCCGCCGTTGGTCGCATATTGGAAATTGCCGTTGGCGGGATCAGGCGTGAAGGTGCCGGACGACTTGGTGCCGGCGGAATAGCCCGACGCGGTAAAGCCGGCCGTAAGATTGGCGCTGACGTTCGCTTGAAGCCCGGAACCGGCTGACAGTGACACCCAGACGGAACCATCGAACTGCACGTTCTCGCTGCTGTCGAGGATATAGGCGGTCCAGCCCTCGGTCGGGACGAGATAGATCCAGGCGCCTTCGAACCGAAGCGCGATCTGATCGGGATTTGAGCCAGCGGCATGCGGCACGATATAGATATCGCCATTCGCTGGTGATCCCGGCAGCGCGGTTGTGCGCGACAGCACGATCTTGTCGGTCAACGGCCAAAGCGCCCATTCAAGACGCGGGCCTTTGGTGTCCGGGGCGGTGAGTTCAACAGCCATTCTAGGCTCCTAGAAAGAGGGTTTCGCCGTCGAGCGTGATCGGCTCGCCGTCCAGCACCAAGCCGTAGCCGACCACCACTTCGATCCGGTGCGCCTGCCACTCGCGGTAGCCGTCCCGTTCGGCGCCGACCTGGATGAAGCCGGAGCCATTGCCGCCCAACGAAGCAAGGGGGACGGAATAGGTCGTGCCCGACAGGCCGGCGTGGGTGGTGACGACGCTGGTGCCGGTCGGGTCGAGAACCTCGATGATCGTCGTCGCTCCCGCCTCGGCGGCTACGTCGGCGTCTGTCCAGCCGGGCACCGGCGAGAGTTCCGCCAGCCTGTCGCGGTTCGCCCAGGTCACGGCGAAATCCGTCAGCTCTGGCACTTCCAGGGGCCCGTAACCAATGCCCTCGACCTGGACGTTCGCAGGCCGCAGGGGCCGGATGGCGCGGCTGTCGAATTCGACGGTGTCAGCGGGCGCCGCCGACGGGTCGAGCGTGTCCACGCCCGTCACGGTCAGAAGCTTGACCGAGACGGTGTCTCCCGCCGTGTAGATCTCGAAATCGGTGTTGGAGATGTCGTCGAAGAACACGACGGACGCGCCCTCAGCATGTTCTTGGGGCACCGTGTCGAGAAAACCCCTGGCAATGGTGAGCGTGTTGCCAACGATGGCGTCGACGCGGACGATCTCGCTGGTCCGCGGCGTCGAACCGATGATGATGGCCAGCGTGCCCAGCTCGGCGACGTCGAGATCGATCGCGCCGGTCACGGTGATCGCGGTGGCATCGATCGCCGTGGCGCCGGCGAGGAAGGCGCCAGGCGCGAAGTCGAGCGGCGTGCCCGTTTCGGCATAGCCTGAGCCGGCGTCCACCTCGATCAGCGCGTTGGCGGCGTCCGGCGTCGGCGAGGCGCCGGCGATCTGGAGCACGCCGGCATCGGGATTGCTGCCAAGCGTGGCGGCAAGGTCGGCGGCGCCCATCATCTGGCGCAGCTCGCGGTAGGGCATTTCCGCGACCATCCTGGGCGCGACCGGCAGCGGAGCAGTTGACGGAGGCACCCAGCCGCCGCCCGAGGTGCCGTCGTCGACCAGGGGTGCGGCGGGTAGCTTGAACACGTCCTGCAGGATGCCGAGGCCGATCTTGTTCGAGCGCCCGTCGCCAAACCGCTGGTTGGCGACGCGCATGACCTCGCCTGAAAGCCGGTGGCGCGCCGAGACCATCCTGAACGGGTCGCCGGGGTTGAGCACCGAAGCCTTGCGATTGGCGACGATGCGCCCGGAGATCAGGCCCGAGCCGAGCGCGATGACATCCCTCTGCGCAACGCGAATGGCCAGCGCCGGTACGTTGATGCCCGGATAGTCGCGCGTCGCCGGCGGCTGCACCTTCGTGGCCTGCATGGCCTGGGCGGTGTTGGTCACGCGATGGGCGCCGACCTTGCGCTTTTCGCGGTTGTTGTACTTGACCACCACCGAGCTGATCGCCTCGGAGGGCTGCCGGCGCTTGATCTCGGTGAACTCGATGACGTCGTCTTCGGTCAGGATCGGGATCAGGTCGATGTCGTAGTCGTCCCGGACGGGCTTCAGAACGAACTTGCCGGTCTTGCGCGAGCCGTAAAGGTAGGCGTCGATGCAAGGCAGCACCGTCGTCGAGACGAACTCCCCGATCTCTTCTTCCCGGTACCATTTGAGGCTGAGCCCCATTCCCTCGCTGTAGAAGGTGTCGGCCGAATAGGTGAAGCTGGCGTCGTCGATGTCGTCGTCGTGCCAGCCCAGGCCCCAAACCGGGTCGGTCAGGCACTCCCGGATGATGTGGGCCGGGTTCATGTCGTACGCTTCGGCGAAGATCGGCCAGAAGGAAGCCAGCTGCCCCGGCTGCGGCGCGACGAACAGCCCGCCATTGACCTCGTTGAACGCCGCGCAGTTGTTGACCAGGTCCTTGTTGACGTAATCGGACGTCGGGTAGATGTCGATCGTGCTCAACAGGCTCAGGGTCGTCAGGTCGACCAGATAGACCTTGTTTATCCTGCCGTCCCGGTTCACGAGGATTGCCGTCGACCCGCTCAGCATTCGGTTGGTGATGCCGGCCACATCGCTGTTCAGGAAGGAGCTGCTGACGGGGGTGGCGCTGCGAATGAGCGATGTAAGGTCGGCGTTATAGACCGCGAGAAGTCCGTCATTGTAGACGACGAAGACCTGGTCGGTCGCCGGCAGGTAGGTAGCGGTGTAAACCGTCCTTGAGCCGATGCCGGGAGGCGTGACGAGCGTTTCGGCGAAGCCAGCGGTCCAGTCGACCAGGCCGATCGCGTTCGTGCCCGAGCACAAATAGGCGTATTGCCTGCCGACCGAGAGCGACGTGTAGCCGGCGATCGTCGCATTGTCGGAATGTGCGTAGTCGTGGACCGACCAGTTTCCGGCTTCGGAGGCCTTTTCCAGCATGAGGTAGGGGCCGCGAAACCCGGCGATGTAGGGCGCGACCTGGAAGAATAGATATTTCGTGTCGCCAACCGTGACCTCGCTGGCCGCAAAGCCGGAATTGAACTGGGCGGTATCCAGCGGCCAATAGGGCGTCAGGTCGATCGTCTGCCTGATCGACAGGTTGTCCAGTCCGTAGAAGACCAGACTTGTCGTGGAGCCGCTCGCGCGGACGACCAGCTCGTCATCGCTCGTCACATAGACGTGCCCGCCCAATGTGAGGTCGGCCGTGTAGGTGACGGTCCGATGGCTGCCATCCGTCACGTCCCATATGTGGACGGTCGTGCCGAGGCCTATGACGCCCCAATTGCCGTTGGTGTCGAACCCTCTGAACGAGGAGCTGGCGCCTGCGTCGAAGCTTCTTCCTTTTTCGGACGCGTCGGCGACTGCCGCGGGGATGGCCGCTTTCTCGGGGTACCACTGGGCGCTGCCGTCCGAGCGCTTCATGATGCGCTGGACCCGGAGCTCCCACGGCTTGATGTAGTTGGAGGTGCCGAGGTAGACCTGCCGCAGCACGACGGTGAAGACGCCGCGGAAAGCGGAAATCTTCTCGCTGAGCTTTGCCTGGAGGTAGTCGTTGCGCGGCTGGTCGGGCGCGCCCATGCAGATGTCGACGTCGCCCTGGATGCCGCCCTCGCTCTGGTCGCCGCCGAATAGTTTTGATTTGTTGATGGTGATGCGGCCGCCGGCCGATTTGCCCTTCCATGCCAGCTTGTCGCCGACCGTCACGCGCAGCACATAGTCGGGCACGCCATGACAGACGCTCAGCTGCATTCCGAGCCGATATTTGTAACCAAGCACCTGCCGGGGGCCGAAAAAGCCGTAGCGTCGAGCCCCCTTGATCGCGTCCTTCTTCAGGTCGCCGTGCCAGGTCGAGTTCGGGCTCTGGTCGTCATTGGTGCCGAAGAACACCGGAATGGAGCGGCCTTCCTCGCCGGTCGGGGCCTGGAAGTCCTCAAGCGATTTCGGCTTCGCGTTCTGCGGCTTGGGCGCAAAGATGAGCTGCGCCGCGAAGGATAGGACAGCGAGGATGATGTTCCAGAACATCAGGTGATGCTCTGCGAGAACGGGTTGACGTCGGCCATGAATTCGAAGCCGCCGTATTCGATGGTGTTGTCGAACTTGTCGCAGCCGGTCGGGCCGCTCGACAGGTCGCAGCCTGGCGCGATGAAGACCGCCGCCGATCCATCTGCCGCGATCCTTTCGGCCAGTCCCTCGATGCCGCTGGCAATCAGCGTGACCTGGTCGCCGATCTGGTCGCCGACCCAGCCATAGAGGCCATCATAGATGACGACGCCGGCTTTATACCATTGGTCGGTTTCAGCGGCGGCCTCGGCGATGGTCAGCAGCAGTCCGCCGGTCACCGCCGAGACGGTGGCCGGGATCTTCCAGTCATCGACATTGAGGTTGCAGCCGGGAAAATAAAGCGCGTGCCGGCAGGGGCGCATATACTGGGCCGCGCAGCCGGTCCGGCGCATCGATGTCGAGGCGTGCTCGACCGTGACCTTGATGTTGAGCTTCTGATCCGCCGTGTCGACGACGCGGCCTTTCCAGAACACCTCCAGCTCGCCATCGGGATCGGTGTGGTGTCCGCGCCAGATCGTCGCCGTGACGACTTCGCTGCCCGGCTTCTGCAAGGTCCGAGCGTACGGGTCCGACAGCGGGAAGGTGATGTCGACCGCGTTCTTCTCGATGTTGCCGGTCTGCTCGATCTCGGTGTGGGAGATCGACGACGGGTACCATTTCTGCGGCGTCCCGGTTTCCTCGGGATCGGCCATAAAGGCGTCGGCGTCGGACGTGAAGCGGTGCTTGGTCACGCCATTGTTGAACAGATAGAGAAAATACGGCTCGCCGTCGTCGACCGAGCTTTCAGGGGTGTCGTAACTCATGCCGGCACCTCCATGACGGGAACCGAAAGCGTGGAGACCAGCGGCCCGTTGCGACCCGAGGCCGGGAAGTTGAAGGTCACGGCGTCGGCGTCCAGGCGCACCTTGCTGAGGTAGCAGAACCACAGGATCTGCGTTGCTGTGACGGCAGCACCGAGGGCGGCGTTTAGGGTGACCTGGTCATTGGCGCCGACCTGGGCGGCCGCCGTGATCTGCCGGAAGTAGCGCGTGCCGTCCTTGAGCTCGATCATCACGTGGCGGTCGAGATAGCCCGCGAGCAACCCAACGCGCTTGACCGTCACCACCGTGTCGGCCGAGCCGATCGGCGCCAGCAGCTTGAGGTCTGAATTGAAGCTCGGCAGCCAGAAGGCCTTCTGCTTGCCGTTGCGGGCATGCACCCAGTTGCGGCGCCGCCAGATGGCCGCCGCGCCCTCCTCGAGGAAGGCGATGCTCTGGCCGAAATCGACATAGTTGCGCTGGCGCTCGAGCACGACGGGACCGAAGCCGTTGTCCTCATACTCGCCGGCCTGGACGATGGTCTCGGAGATGTCGGAGACGCGAGCTGTCGGCTCGGTCAGCACGTCGAGCGACAGGTATTGCGGATAGCCGGAATCGCCTTCCAGCCTGATATTGTCCTCGACCTGGAAACGCGCGGTGATCTGGTTGACCAGCTTGCCCCGGCTGATGGTGAAGCCTTCCACCGGCCGGGCGACCCGCACCGGCACGACGGTCGGCGCGGTGAAGTCGGCGCCGATCGGCGCCAGCAGCGTCACGCTGTCGTCGGCAACGGCGGTGATCAGCGCCAGCGCGTAATTGTCTTCGTCCTGCCAGACGATCAGCCGGCCGCCTTCGCGCCAGTCGCCGGCGGTGGTGTCGATCGCGATCTCGGTGTCGGCCGCCGAGACGTTGCCGGCAAGGCGGATGCCTTCCCACCAGATCGGAACCGAGATCATCGTCCCGGCCCGGCGGCGGGCAAAGTCCTTGGCGCGGCTGAACTGCGCCGGGTCGAGCTTCACCGTGTAGCGCGGGTTCTGGCGCGGCGCCCTGCGCAGCGCCAGGCGCTGCTCCTCGGTGTAGGACTGCATCACCTCCGACAGCTCTTCCAGCGTGTCGCTGGCGCCGATCAGCGGCCGGAACGGCCACGGTTCGTGGAGCAGCACCATTGCGGGCGAAGCGAGATCCGGCGCGCCGGCGTCGAGATTGCCGGTCGACAGATGATGGATCAGCCCGAGCGCCAGCGAAGGCAGATCGGGCGTGCCCGCATCGAGATTGCCGGTCGAGAGCGCGACGGTGGCCATGGATCAGGCCGGGCCTGGAATGCCGATGTCGAACGCCGGCAGCGTGAAGGTGTCGCCATTGTTGACGGCCAGCACCGCATCGAGCGCCTCGGCGGCGAGCAGCCGGGAATTGACCGTGTCGACAAGCGCCCAATGCGAAGCGTCGCCGTTGGCGCTGATCACCCCGTTGGTGATCGCCGACACCGTGACCTTGCGGCCCGAAGGCGAGCGCGCGGCGATGGCGCTGATCGTCGGCGTGTTCTTGGTGCCGAGCGACACGGCCAGCGTGCCGGCGTAGTCGGCCGGCTCGGCCGAGCAGATATGCAGCTTGTTGGCGTTGGCGACGAGGATGGCGAGGCCGCTATCGAGGACGAGGGAATTCAGGAATGACATCGAGCGCTAGCCCCCCGTTCCGTTGCGCCTGTTGACGACGGCGACGGTGGCGTGGCCGTCCTCGGACATCAGGTACCTCTTGATGTCGCTGCCGTCGTTCAGGTTGATGATGTTGGCGTTGAGCTTCAGCTTGTCCGCGATCGAGTTGACGATGCCCTCGATGTGGTCGCGCGTCAGGCCGCCCGAGCCGCCGCCGGAGCCGTTGCCGTTGGCGGCGGCCCTGGGCGCGCGCAGCGGCTGGTGGTTGACGACGCCGAGCCGGCCGTCAGGGCCGCGCCGCAACGGCATGATGGCTTCCTCGCCGTCCTCGCCCATGACGCCGGCCTTGCCGCCCGACATCGGGAAATAGGTCGGCGTCGAGAACACGTCGCCACGCGCGAAGGGCACCACGTTGCCGCTCCGGAAGGCCGCGCCCTTGGCGAACAGGCCCCATGAGCCGGACAGGATATCGGCCGTCGCCATCGGCGAGATGGCGTTCATCGACGAGACGCTCGCACCACCACCGAACAGGCTGCCGAACAGATTGCCCAGCCATCCGCCGCCACCGCCGCCGCCGGAGGGCGCGGCGGGGAACTGGCTCAGCATGCTGCCGAGCTTGCCGGCACCGCTGCCGAGGGCATTGAGCCCGCCGGCGGCCTGGCCGGTCGAGGACACCAGGTTGGAGAGCGCGCCGGTCGACGCGCCGCCGAGCTGGCCGACATTCTGTGTCGCCTGGCCTACCGCTTCGTTGAACTTGCTGAGTGCAACTGGTGAGGCACCGCCAAGGCCCTCCCAATTGCCTACGCCTGCAGCCCGCGCTCCATACCACGAACCCCAGCCGCTCGTGGCCGCATGGTTCAAACCGAATTCGATGTTCTGGCGCCATGTGGCAGGATCACCGACGTTCAGCCCAGTTTGGCGTTGGAATGCGTCACCTAGGCCACCGCCCTTGAGAAGCTGCATAGGGCCGTATGACGTTTCGCGCAGGCCAGCCGAGTTGATGACGTTCGACTGCCAGACACCTGGATTGAGCCCTTCCGCTCGCATGACCCGCAGTGCGATATTCGGATCAATGTTCCGCGAAATGGCCGCGGCACGGGCAAACGAAAGCATCTCGGAGAACGGCGCTCTGCCCATCACGCTGCTCAATGAGCCCGTGACGGCTTTGTCAACGCCGGCCCCGAGTGGCGATCCTAGACCCGCCAGCAGCTTGGCGGAACTTTCGGCAGTATTAGGCCCTGTGATGGGCGAGCCATTGGGGTTGATCAGATTGCCTATCGAACCAAGCCCAGGAACGCCCAACGGCGACCCGTTGATGAACACGGACGCCGCCTGCACCTGCATCGACGCCACGGCCTTGTCCGCGCCCAGCATCTGGCCGAGCACGCCGCCGAAGCCGCCACCCTTGCCGCTGGTGGCGCCATTCCCGAAAATTCCGAGGTCGGCGATGGTGTTGAAGTTGCCGCCGGTCAGCCAGTTCTTCAGCGGGTTGGTCACCGACATGTCGAAGACGGTTTTGGCGAGCTGCTGCCCGGCTTTCTTCAGCGCATCGGTGATCGAACCGCCGCTGAACAGCGCATCGCTGATGCCGTCGATGCCGTCATTGACCGTGGAGAAGATGTCCTCCCAGGCGGCCTTGGTCTGCTTGAGCTGCTCGTTGTAGCGGATCTGCTGGGCGATCGCCGAGTTCGGGTCGTAGTCGAGCCCGGCGCCCTGCATCGTCGAGGCGACGGTCTGCTCCGTGGGCGAACGGAACATCTGGTCGCGATCGAACTGCAGCTGCTTCTGCAGGGTGGCACGAGCGGTCGCGTCGGCCAGCGCCGAGGCGGCGGCCGTGTTGGCCCGCATGGCCTCGGCCTCCTGGCCATAGACATCGATGCCGAGCTTGCGGATCTGCTGCTCGGTTTTCAGAGCAGCGATGATGCGGTCATGTGCGAGTTTACTCTGGCCAACGAGGCCGAGTTCCGCACGCTGCACTTCAAGATCGTCCTGCTGGCTGACGATGGCCGCGCGGGCCTGCTGCAGGGCGACCAGCTTGCCATACTCGATCGCCTTCTGGTGAATGCTCTGGATCTCGGCCTGGTCGACGGCAACGTGGTTGCGTGCCGCCTCTTCCTGGACCTGGGCCAGCAACTGGCTTTCAAGCCGAAGTCCTTCAGTGGCAGCGGTCGTCTGCCCAACCAGGTCGACGTTCACCTTTGCTGCGGCAACCGTCTGCTGAAGCGAGCGAGCGCGTTGCTGCTGGGCTTCGTCCAGCTGATGCTGTGCCTGGGCCGCTGCCAAGGCCGCAGCACTTTCCTCGCGCAGTTGGCGAACCGCAAAGCTCTCGCCGGTGATCGGCTTCGCCCGCTCGGCCGCTCGCGCAGCGTCGGCCAGCTCCTGCGGCGATCGCGCACCGATGCGGCCGAGAGCCACCTCCTGATCGCGCTTCAGCTGGTAAGCCGTCTCAGCGTTCTTTATCAGGTCCGCCTGCATGGCAGCGCCTTCGCCGAAGTCGGGGCGGCCACCCTTCACGACAAGGGCGTTGACGGCTGCCTGGGCGCCTGGAAGTGCCAGGGCCGCCCGTGCTGCGGCGTCGGTCAGCTTGTCCAGCGCTGCCGCCTGTTTGGTCAGCTCCTCGTTGGTCGGGTCAAGCTTCCAGCGCTCCTCAACCATCTTGCGGAAGCCGAGCACGTCCGGCGCGCCCTTGGCGATCGTGCCCCGAAGGTAGTCGATCTCCTTTCCGAACTCGGAGAACTGCGATTTGGCGATCACGCCGAACTGCGAGCCACCGGCCAGCCCGTTGTCATTGGCGATCATCGCCTTGGCGGCTTCCTGCGCGGCCTGCGCCAGGGACAGGCGCAGTTCCAGCTGGGTCTCCACCGATCGGACCGAGAGAGCCGTGGTGCCTTCGTTCTCGTAGGCCTTGATGCCGGCCGTCGCGTCGCCCGCCCAGGCCTGTTTCAGGTCCTTGATATTGGCTTCGTGGTCTTTCAGCACCTCGTCGACCGAGCGGATGCTCTCGCGGGTGACGCTCGCATATCCGAGCAGGACCTTGGGCAGCCCGACGCTCTCGATGACATGGTCGAGGTTCGCCATGCTCTCGCGGCGAACGCGCTCCCATGCCTCTTTCGAGATCGGGCCGCTCATGGACCGTCAACCTTCGACGGTGGCGACGGTCGCCGTAGTGCCGGTGGCCATGACGCGCCGCACGCGGTGCGGCGACACCCAGCCCGCCGGCAGGCCGGTGAAGTCGACCGTGTCGCCATCGGCATTGTTCGGCGGCAAATACGAGACGTCGCCGTCCGTCAGCAGCACGATGGCGCGGGCATAGGCCGCGAGATCGACGGTGTCGGACGGATCAACGACAACCGCCTTGGCGCCGTTGGCAAGCAGAGTGTCGGGGTGGACGGTGGCGTAGGGGTCCTTGGCGGCATCATAGGGCATGTCGGGTTCCTTTTTTCAGGATGGAGCGCAAGATCGCACCTCAGTCGCTCGGGCCGTCAGGAGAGATCGATGACCGTGTAGGCTATAGACACTTTGGCAGTGCCGTCGCCATCGAGAAACGCAGCGCTGGCCTTCATGACGATGGACTGGTTTTCGAAGACCGTGAAAACCGCTCCAAATGGACCCGCGATCAGAAATTGATCGTTGCTACCAAGCAAAGGGGAACCGGAGGAAGAGATTCGCAGGTAAGTGACTCCGGAAGCGCCGTACTGGAAATAGATATGTCCACCTCCAGTGTACTCTATCGTGCCGAATGAATATTTAACGACAATAGAGTCAATACGACAAACTTTACCAGCCCCCGGTGCGGCCACAAGCTCCTTGACGACGCTATCGAGCGCCAAGATGTCAGCGCTGGTGATGTTCACATCAACGTTTCTCGATACCCCGAGCGCCGTTTGCCATGCCGCCTGATTTTCCGCGCTCATTCCCACGACTTCGAAAGCCATCGTCATTCTCCGTTAAGGGTTACGCCGTCACCCTGATAGGTGACGCGCTGTCCGTTGAAGAGCCAAAGGTCCGGCGAGTAGGTCACGTCGTCAGCCTCGAAGGTGACGGCCATGCCGTTGAAGGTGACGCTATCTGCGCCTCCACCACCACCGCCCACCCCAGACATCTGGGCGCGGCGCTGGGCAAGCCCGACCGAGATCCCCAGCAAGCTCATGCCTTCACCCCGAGGATCTGAGCCTTGATCGCCTCGGCGGTGTCGGCCGACATGCCCTTGGCCTTGGCGACGGTGTCGACGGCCTTCTCGACATCGGCCTTGAATTCCTTCGCCACCTTGGTGCGGCGATCGCTGGAGACGCTCTGCGCCTGGGCCGCCATCTTGAGCGCGGTGGCGAGCTGCATGGCGCCGATCGGCGCCAGCCCGCTCTCGCCGGCATCGGTCAGCAACTCGAAGACCAGCGTCTTGATCGCCTCGGCCGCAATCAGCGTGAGGTCGTCGGAGCTTTGCGCGTCGAAGCGTTTCGAGATGGTGGCGGCGATCTCGCGGGTGTCTTCCAGCCTCCTGGTCATCATCGCCAGCTTGATCGAGTAGCGGTTGAACGCCGAAAACGACGGGATGGCGAATTCCAGCTCGCCCTTGTGCTCGGCCTGCAGCGCCTGCATTTTCAGGAAGAACTCCTGGTAGATCTCGGTTTGCGTGCGCTCGCGGTCCTGCAGGGCGGTGGCCGCCCAGGTGATGATCGGGCCGCACTCGTCCGGCAGGCGCTCGATCGCCGACAGCTGCCCCCGGCCTTTGCGTGCCATGTCAGGCCTCCGGCGAAGGGCGCGCCACGCCTTCGATGATGGCGCGGCGCTCGACATGGTCGACGCCGCTACGGGTGATGGCCGCCACCATGATGGTGCCGACCTCGGTGATCCTGACCGCGCCCAGCTCGGCCAGCTTGCGCAGCTGGGTGCGGACCCACTCGCGCGAGCGGTTGTGGCCGAACGCGTCCAGCGTCTTGGTCAGCAGCGCTTCGTTTATGCTCCTTCACTGTCACCACCTTAACGAGCACCTGCGGCTTTGGGCTTGACATACAGCCGCCGCAGGTCAGGAGGGACAGGCTGAGCAAGGAAGTTGCGAACGTCCGCATTGGCTTCTTTCAGGGCGGCGACCGCCGCGTTGTTGTCGATGAGGGCCTGGTTCGAGGCGGCGACCTGCACGGCAAGCTCGGCGGTCAATTGGGCGTCGTGCTCGGCCTGGGCTTTCATCCGGCCGATCGTCGCCTGGTTGGCGTCGTTGACGGCCGAGGCCGTGGCGAGGTCGGCCCTGGCCTGCTTCGTCTCGGCTTCTGCCGCAATGGCGTTGCCCCGGTAGATGGCGGCCGTGGCGACAAGCCCGGCGATGATGATCGCCACGATCGCGCCGATGGCGAGCTGCAGGGTGTTCATCCTCACCCCCGCGCCAGGCTGAAGGCCAGCAGGCCGATCAGCGCGCCGCCGCAGGCAGCCAGGCCGTAGGGCCGGAAAGCGTCCCAGTGGGCCAGCAGCGCGCTCATCAGTGCAAATCCTGCATGCACAGCGCCTTTTCGCGCTGGCGCCGCTCGAACAGGCCGCGCAGCCTGCGGTGGCCGGCCTTGTCGAACCAGGTCAGCGCCTGGCAGCCGCCGGCGATATCACCGGCGTTGAGGCGGCGGGTTGCCGTGCTCTTCCCCGCGCCGGCAGGGCCGACATTAAAGGCTAACGAGGTGTAGGCCGCGTCGCGCGTCGGCGGCAGTCGAACTGCAATCGTTGCAGGGGTGAAATACCGGTGCAAGCCGTTCCGATGCTCTGCCACCTCTATCTTGAACAGGGCAAGGCATTCGGCGTCCGTCTTATACATGCCGAGCTTCACGCCCCGCGTTGAGCCAATGCAGATCGTTGGCACGCCGACAGCATCAAGGTATGCCCAGTTCCGCATGCCCTCTTCCTTGGCGATGAAGGGAACCGCGATCTGCAGCGTCTCGGCCTCGGTTGCCGCCGGCCCCGCCGGCACGGCAGCATGAGACGGGGCGGCGAGCATGACCGCCAGGACGAAGGCGATGGCGGCGACGGCGACGATGCGCAGCCATTCCTTCCACAGCGAGACGCCCTGCTGGAAGACGCGGCCGCCAAGGCCGAACAGCAGCAGCAGCACGGCAAGCCACCAGGCGATGTTCGGGTCGTAGTCCTGGTCGGTCAGCCGGTACCAGGCCTCCGGCAGGATGAGCAAAGCGAGCCCCGCCACCTGCATCCAGAAGCTGAGGGACAGCGCGATCACCCGGCGCGCGTCAGGAACGAGGCTGGGCGTCGCACGATCCAGGATGTTGCGGAAGAAGCGCAGCATGAGGTGATCCCGCCTGTGAAAATCGGCCGGAGGAAATCTCCGGCCGGCCAGGCATGATCATCGCATCGGGGGGCCGGGATGGCATGGCGACCATGGTCGCCATTGGCGTCGCCATCGGGCACTTCAGCCGAAGAGCTTCAGCTGTCGCGGGTCGCCGCTGCCCTTGACGGGGACGTTGGCCATCCGTTGGAAGAGGCGGTTGACGGCACTTTCCGACAATCCGAGCTTGCGCGCAATATCCGCGTTCGACATGCCCGAGGACCGATAGTGGCGGGCGCGCAGCTCGCGCACCAGCGGCACGCTGATGTAGTCGGGGCCGAAGCGGCGCGACAGCTTCTCGGCGGCTTCGAAGCCCAGCTCGTCGGCGAGCTTGCCCGACAGTTCCGGGCACACGACCTCTTCCAGGAACTCCGCCCCGTCATGGGCGAAGGCGTAGGCGCGGCCGGCGTCGTTCGGATCCATGCGCACGAAGACGGCGGTGCCGACCATGATGGTCGCCGCCAGGTAGTGGTAGCCGTCGACGCGGATGCCGAGCTTGGTGACGGTGCGCTGGCCGTCCTGGCCGGCGACCGGCATCAGCAACAGGTCGAGGGCGCGTGCGTCGACCTTGCGCACCGGCCTGTCCGACGCCAGCGCGGCGTTGAACGGCGTGACGCCCTGCAGGCCCTCATGCGGCTTGTGCTGGTAGATCGTGGCGGCCCAGTCGTCGATCCGCTTCTGCAGGTCGAGCCCGGTCAGCGACACGCCGAACGTTTCGGCCTCGCTCTCGCCCAGCCGCTGGGCGAACGACTTGCGGTCCTCGATCGCCTTGCGGTCGGCGACCGAATGGCCGACGAAGCCCGGCAGCAGCGGCCCGAGATCGTGCTGGAAGGTCTTGATGACGCGCTCGACATGGCCCTTCTGCTGCGGCGAATAGGGTGATGTCATGGTCAAGCAGCTGCAGCCGCTCGCCGATCCGGTCCGAAACCGGAAGGTATTTCGAGCCTGCCTGGGTCATGCGGCCTGCTCGGGTACCTCGAAGAACCAGCGGTCATCCCAAGGGAGATCGCGGCGGAGGGCTTCGGCGCGAATGCGCTCCATCTCTCTTAGGCTTGGCCGCCTGACGCCGCGCTCCCAGCGCGACACCTGGCTTTGGTTCACGCCGGCGATGGCAGCCATCTCGGTCTGAGTGGCGTGGAAGATGGACAGCCGAAGCTGCAAAAATGGTGTGGTCATGCCACAGAGCATACCAATGGTATGTCGAAACGCAAGCGGTTTATGCCATTGGAATTATGCCTCCGTCATGTCGTATGGCATAATCTGGCCATGACGATGCAGTCGAGCGCGCTCCTTAAGCAGTTGGTGGACCATGGCTTTACGCAGGCCGAGCTGGCCGAGCGGCTGGCCACCACACAGCCGTCGATATCACGGTGGATGGAAGGAAGCCGCCAGCCGAGCGGTCCTGCCAAGCGGCTTATCGCCGAGTTGGCTGCCGAATCAGGAATTGGCGCGACGCCCACAATGGGTAGTAGTGCCGCGCCCCAGCACGGGGCAAAGCCTCACGGCGCCGATCTCAATGCGGATCTCTACCAGGTCTTTGCCGATGTGCTGAAGGCGGATGAGCCGGTAAAGCGCAGGGCTCTATTCGCCCTGCGCGATGCGCTCAGAGGCCAGGCGCGATCATAACGATTTGGACATCGTGATCCACGGCCGTGTGCCAGGCACCGCCGTGCATTTCCTGCATGAGTGCCGCCAGCTCGGTCGCCAGGGCGGAGATCCTCTCCGGTAGGCTGCTCTGCAGCGGCCTGGTCGTCGCCCCATTCGTGCCGATCGCTGCTGCCGCGACCATGCCGGCAAGCAAGGCGCGCCGGTTGACTGCGGGTTGATCGTCTTCATGGTCCGCGCTGCTGCGCGAGACCCGTAGTTCTGCTGCCGCCACCGCCATGAATCCCCCTGTAAACCCGTTTTTATTATTGTTTTAATTGGTTGTTCCACCCCCCAGCACCTATGAACATTTCTGGGGTTGCCAGGATTGTCCAATCACGTCTTTCCTGCGGCCGAAAAGACTGTGGAAATCCGCACCTGAGCGGCATTTGCCGCTGATGTGCGGCCATTTTCGACGCCGGGTTTTTCGGCCATAAGCAGGCGCATGGCTCCGATCGACCTCAAGGATGTGCGTGTGCGCTTGCCGGCCCAGCTGCGCAAGCTCGTCAAGCTCGCCGCCGCCGAGAGCGGGCGCTCGATGAACGCCGAGATCCTCGCCAGGCTGGAGCGCTCGTTCGGCGATGGCGACGAAGACCGCCGACGCGCCGTCCGGCTGCTCACCGAGGCGCTCACCATTGTCGACAAGGGCGGCGGCAGCCGGTAGATTCCCAAAATAGTTAGGAGGGGGAAACCTATGGGACGCTATCGGGGCTCGTTGCTTGGCTGGGCTGCATTCTTCCTCGCTGGCTGTGTGGCACCATCGCAGACGCCGGCCGGGTATAGTGGGTTCCAGCCGCCGGCGCCTCCGGCGGCTGCGCCAAACACATACCGGCCCTATAACTTGCTGGCGGGCGATATCGAGGTGGTAAAGCGGTTCACCGCCGAGTCACTCAAGGATCCGTACAGCGCGATGTTCGGCCCGATCGTCTCGTCGATGTCGGACAAGGGGGTGGTCGGCGTCTGCGGTACGGTGAACGGGAAGAACAGTTATGGCGCCTACATCGGGCAGACGCCATTCGTTGGCGTCCTGGCCACGAACACCTCGGGCCAGCGTGTCTTTGCTGTGTCCGGCATGGGCGGCACAGCTGACCAGAATTGGGTTGTTCGCACGCTCTGTGAGCGCCAGGGCATGGCTGTTTGACGACTTCCGACCACGATTTGCTAAGTGGTTGATTTTCCTACATTCGATGGTCGGAAGTCATTTCCGACCATGCCGCGCCGCCGATTTTGCCGGAAATCCTTGTTTCCTGCGGCTTTGCGGCCCCTTTTTGGTGCCATCCGAAGTTGCGCGCGCGGCGCCGGCGGCCCGTTTTGGTGCCAAATGAAGTTGCGCGGCCGGTTTCTGGCTTTCTGGGCTTTCCGGCCCCGCCGTTTTCCGTCAAACCCGTTGTTTTCCGGGCTTCTGGCGGCCCTTCCCGGCGATTATCACCTTTTCCCGGCTGTCCCCGGCTGATGCCATCCGATCTTGCGCGGTACACGAGGGCTTTTGCCGTTTTCGGCTGATGGCGCTGACGGGCGCGTTCTCTTCGCTCGAAAGCAGAAGCGTGGCGCTGGCGGTCGTTTGAGCCGCATGCTGGGCGGCTTCGCCGGCGACACGGGAACATTTCCAGCCCTGTGGTGTTTGCCTGCGAAGGAGAACTCTCGTGAATAGAACGGACACCATTTGGGCGCTGACCATTATCGGGCCTGTCATCCTCGCAGCGGTAATCATCTATGCTCTGGCGAACCAGAGGAGGCTTTCGCGGCGGGCCAAGGCTCAACAGGACGAATCGGTAAACGACCTCTATGACGACCCCGAAGGGCACTCGTCACCGGCGGGCGAAGTCCGGGCGGCGGAGGCAAAAGTTCGTCCCCCTCAGAAATAGGCGGCCTTCTCTTCCTTGCGATCGAGGCGCCTTATGCACGCGGCCCCCCACGAGAGGTTGAGGGCAATCGCTTCCATCGGAACAAACCGCTGCTGTCGGGCGTTTCTTCCCGTCAAATATGAGGGACCTCATGTCCAGATTGCTTCTCGTTGCCGGCGTGGCGCTGCTTCTTGGTGCCGGTTCGGCCTTTGCCGCCGATGACAACCCGTTGCCGCCGCCCAATGCCAAGAAATTGTCTGAAATCCTCGCCAAGGTCGAACAGCGCAACGGCTTCCGCTATGTCAAGGAAGTCGATTGGGCAGATGGCGCCTACACCGTCACCTACTACACTTCTGACAAAGCGAAGGTCGAGATCAGCTACGACCCGGTAACGGCCGAGCCCAAATAGGCCGCAGGTAAGCCGTCGCGGACGACTCGTTTCCTCGCGCTTCCCGCGAAATCCGCCTCTTGCCTCGCCGCCTCGAAGGTCGGAGAACCCGTCGTCATGTGCCTGATCTCGATCCCCTGGGACTGCCCCAGGGACAGGCTCCTGGACCCTACCGGATTCGCAGCATATGTGCGGCGGCGCCTGAGCGGCGCAACTCCGAGATGCCCATGTTCTTTGGCGCGGCCGCCGGCGCCCGCGGCCGAAGCATTGACCACTAGCTCGAGGGCGTGCGCACCGCCTCGGTCGCATCCAGGGCCTGCTTTAGCCGTGAGTCGCGGTCGTAGATGTCGCTGAAATACTCGACCTTGCCGGACATGTCGGGCCAGGCGGTGAAATAGGCGACATAGACTGGGATCTTGCGCGTCACATCCTCGGTCGAGTGCCCGTGCTTCAGCTTCTCCGCGATGTAATCGACAGAGGTGCCCAGCACTGCCGCCGCCATGCCGCGCGGATCCTGCAGGCGCACGCAGCCATGGCTAAGCGCGCGCATATCCTGCTTGAAGAATGATTTCTGCGGCGTGTCGTGCATGTAGATCGCGTGCTTGTTGGGGAACAGGATCTTCAATTCGCCCAGCGCATTGGCCTCGCTCGGCTGTTGGCGCACATTGTAGGGAATGTTCGCGCCATAAGCGCCCCAGTCCACCGCCGACGACGGAATGTGCTTGCCGCGCGCATCGGTCACCTCGTAGCCGGCGCGGTCGAGGTAGCCGGGATCGCTGCGCAACCTGGGTAGCATTTCGTTGACGATGATCGACTGCGGCACACCCCAGTAGGGATGGAAGTCGACCTGCTTGATCTGATCGTAGAAGAATGCCGTCTGGTTGGTGACCCGGCCGACGACGACGCGCGTCTTCAGCTTTTCCTGGCCATCGTCGATGTAGCTTGCGGTGAAGGCCGGCTGATTGATGAAAACACGCGGACTGCCGAGATCGGAAGGCAGCCAGCGCAGTTCTTCCAGCGCCACCTGAACCTTGAGCAGCCTGTCGGCCTTCGATGTCCCGGCCAGGGAGGCAACGGTGCGCGGTCCAATGACGCCATCGCCCTTCATGCCCCCCTTTTGCTGCACAGCCTTGATGAGCGGGACCAGTTCGGGAACATAGACCTCGCTGGTTGCCAGCCGCGACAGGACGTCGCCATAGGTGCCGCCCATCTCGTCATCGAGATTGCGCGCGATCAGCGAGAGGAGCTTGGGCAGTTCGGGGCTGGTTTCGCCTGGCTTCAGCAGCAGCTTGGGATCAATGACGATTTCGTTCTCGGCGCTGGCCTGCAGCGATTCCAGTTCGACGCGCAACGCCTGATACTCGGCGTTCTGCGGATGGCGCGATTCGAGATAAGTGCGGACTTCCTGTGTGCGTGCCAGTGTTTTGAGAATCCCCACCATGTCGAGCGGCTTGGCCGGGAAATCGTAGTAGCCCGTCATGCGGTTGGGCTCGACACGGCCGCTCTGGGCGTCATGGGCGTAACGCAGGACACGTGCCGACAACGCCATCTCGAAACGGGCAAGTTCTTTCAACTTGGCTGCGTCGTCTGCCGAGGCCGAACCGACCGCTGGTACATCGACCGTGTAGTCGGCGGGCGTGAGGCCGTAGCTTGCAGCCTCGCCAAGCACCCGCACGGCATCTTGCGCGCGGTTGTTCGGACTGGTTCCGCTGACCCAGATGAAATCCGGGTTGGCCGAGTAGTAGGCGATCAGCGCCTTGGCGATGTCGGGCTCGGCAAAGAGTTCATAGTCGCTGAGACCGGCGATGGCATCGTGGAAAGCAGCCCCCGTGGCCGACGGAACGAACGCGGCGTCCTGCGGCGTTGCCGGTTGAGGCGCCGCGGACAGCTTCGAGAAGTCGACCCGCACGAGCTTGTCGGCCTTGTAGGTGTAGTAGGACGGGCCGCTGATCTTCACGCTGCCACCGTCGCCGCCGCCCGCCGGGGCTTTGGGTCTGTGCCTTGGCGGCGGAGGCGGAAACTCGCCCTGCGGCTCGTGCCTGATGCCGCCGCCAAACAGCATGTCGAAAAGCCCTTGGGCTCCTGCCTGAGGCGCGCCGAAAGCCAGCGTTGCCGTAAGCGCCACCAGCGGCATCACGGTTGCTTTTTTACCAAGGAATTTCATGGATCACCCGCTCCGGTCGCAACCGGTTCCCGTTCCGCACGCTAGACCGTCCCGCTTACCGCATGGCGGATGTAAGGCGCGACTATACCGATTCATACGGATTTCGTTAAGCTTTCATAAATTTCGGCGGGTCTGTTGCAGAACGGTTTCACAACATCGTGACGGCCGGGGCGACCGGACAGTCGTTCCGGCCGCGGGGACCCGGGCGCCTTTGATTGCCGCGCCGCCGCGACCTTTTTCGCAACGATCCAGCACGGCATGCCGATCCAGGCGCGTGACGGCGCTTCCCGCGCAGCCCGGTGGCGACGGTGGCCGGGGCGATGGCCGCCGGGAAGGCCATGGCCGGCACCGTCAAGGCGTGACAAAACCCGCGCCTTGTGCTCGAAATTGGACTTGCCAGCAAACCTGCGGCCGGGGGAACGACGTGAAAAAAGGGTATCGCGAACTGCTGGATGAGGCCAACGCCGAGATCGAGGTGGTTTCGCCCGAGGAAGCGGCGGGACTGCTTGAAGACGAAGACACCATTTTCGTCGATCTGCGCGATCCACGAGAGATCGAACGTGACGGCGGAATTCCCGGCGCAAAGCATGTCACCCGTGGCATGCTGGAGTTCTGGATCGATCCCGATAGCCCTTACCACAAGCCCTTCTTCGCTTCCGGAAAAAGCTTCGTCTTCTTCTGTGCCGGCGGCTGGCGTTCGGCGCTGGCCACCAAGACGGCGCAGGACATGGGGCTTTCGCCGGTCAAGCACATTCTCGGCGGCTACACGGCCTGGAAAACAGCCGGATTGCCCGTAGAACCCGGGGGAAAGAAGAAATAGCCTGAATGCCGCTCAGTGGAGCAGCGACGGCCCGTGCTGCATGCTCACGAAGCCGACCGCGCGTTCAACAACGCCCTTGTCGGCAAGAATGCGGCGATGGCCGAGCCCCTCGGCCCAGTGCAGCCGCACGTGGTCGCCGGCGCCGGCATAGCGTCGTGCATGTTCAGCCGGCACCTCCCGATCGTCAGGGGCGTGGATGACGAGTGTCGGCACGGGCGCTTGGGCAAGCTGGCGGTCGCCGGTGAATTCATGCAGCGGCCGGCCCGAGAGATATTCGACACGGTCGGCCATGGCGACTTGCGAGCGGGGACCGACATTGAGCATGCGGCTGAAGTCAGCGAAGATTGCCGGCAGCGAGCTTGGTGCCGCGATCAGCACAAGACGCGCGGCCGCCAAGGGCGGGACGTCCTTGACGGAACCGGCGATGGCATTGGCGGCAACGGCGCCTCCGAAGGAATGGCCGACGGCGGCCACGAACGGCCCGAACCATTCGCCGGCCACTCTTGCGGCTTCGACGGCGTTGACCATGTTCAGGTGCCTACCCTGCGAATGGCCATGGCCGGGAAGGTCGAGCGAGACGACCCTATGGCCGGCAGCGCGAAAACCCTCGATCAGCACGCGCATGTACTCGGTACGCGAACGCCAGCCGTGAATGACCAGAACGGTGCCGGCAGGCTCGCGGCCCGGCTCGGGACGAAATTCATGCACCATGATGCAGCCGGTCGCGGCTTTCAGCCGGTGATGTCGCGCCCCGGCCATGAACTCCGCGGCGCGGTCGATGGCACGCCGCTCGCCCTCGGTCAGCGTCCTTGTGCTTGGCGTACGGCAGAACAATTCGAAAGCCGCGCGCCCGGTGATGCGCGGCGCGACATGTTCGGCCGCACCAAACACACCTCGGATGACCTTCAGTCCGAATGATGCCATAGTGGGAATCCATCCATACGTTCAAGCATGAACATAATAGTTCAAAGATGAACAATAAACAAGAGCTACCCTGGGACAACCCGCGTTTTCGCAACTGGGTCGCGGTGGCGCGCGCCTGCCATGTGCTGGAGCGCACGCTGGCGGTGAAACTCGCGCCGCTCGACCTGAAGCCGGCGCAGCTCGACGTGTTGATGAACCTCTACCGCCATCCCGGCATGTCGCAGCACGACCTTGCCCGCAAGCTGCTCGTCGGCCGCTCCAACATCACCATGCTCTTGCCGCAGCTCGAGTCGCGTGGCCTGCTGCGGCGCGAAGGCGATGAAAAGGACAAGCGCATCTTGCGGCTTACGCTGACCGAAGGCGGCGAGGCGCTGCTGATGCAGGCGCTGAAAGTTCATATGACGCTGATCGAGAAGGCGATGAGCCAATCGACGCCGGAGCAATGCGACATGATCGGCGAGCAAATGCGCAAGATCTATGACGTGCTGAACGAAGCGTGATCGCCCTTTTTACTACCACATCGACTTTTTCGCCCGCTCCGGCCATTCCCTGTCGTAGGCTTCGGCGTCGATATTCCTGCGGCTGGTAATTTCAAGGATCTTTCCGGGTGTCGGCAGCGACTTCGGGTCGACATGCTTGGCCGGATTCCAAAGTTGCGACCGCACGATGGCGCGGGCGCACTGGAAGTAGACCGAATCGACATCGACGATGGTGACCGAGCGCGCCGGCTTGCCTTCTACCGTGAATGACGCGCAAAGCGCTGCATCGGTGGTGATATGCGCGCGGCCGTTGATGCGCAGCGTGGTACCGGAGCCAGGCACCAGGAACAGCAGGCCAACGCGCGGGTCACGGATGATATTCTTCAACGAATCGGCACGGTTGTTGCCGCGCCGGTCCGGCATGATCAGCGTTTTCGCATCGACGATGCGCACGAAGCCCGCGAGGTCGCCGCGCGGCGAACAGTCCAGCCCTTCCGGACCGCAGGTCGCGAGCGCGACGAAGGGCGAGGCCTCGATAAAGGCGGCGTATTCGGGAATGACATGGTCGAGTTCCTTGACCACGGAGGCTTCGCCCGGCAATCCGTAAAGGGCTTCGAGTTGTTCGACTGTGGTGATGACCGACATTTTCTGGCTCCCTATCCGCCGCCCCTACTCCCGATCCATGATGTTTTGACGACGCAACGGCGGCTAACGATCGCGGCTCAAGCCCTTATCAGCGAGTTCCGCGAGATAGGCGCTCCAGCGCGCGTCCTTCTCGTGGCCGAGCGTGTGCAGGTAATTCCAGGTGAAGATGCCGGTGTCATGGAAATCGTCGAAGGTGATGCGCACGGCATAATTGCCGACTGGCTCGACCTTTAGGATGGCCACGTTGCGCTTGCCCGGAACGGTGACACGCTGCTCTGGCGAATGGCCCTGTACCTCGGCGGATGGCGAGGCTACGCGCAGCAGTTCGGCCGGCAACTCGAAAGGCTGATGGCCCGGAAACGTCACGGTGAGCAGCTGGCGGTCCCTGGAGACCCTTAGTTCCTTTGGCGCCGTCATGGTCGATCCTGCCTGAATGCCCTTCCCTACGCTGCTTCGCTCCCTGCGCAAAGGCGTCAACGGTGTCCGACACGCGATGTCGGTCGAGGAATGTCACTAAAGATCGAGGCAGGCTATCTTGAATGGCGGACTGGATCGTATCACATAGCCGTATACAACGACACCGATAACGGCCACGGAAACGCTCGAACATGAACATGATCGACCCCTTCGGTCGCACGATCAGCTATCTCAGAGTGTCGGTCACCGACCGCTGCGATTTCCGCTGCACCTATTGCATGGCCGAGGACATGGCCTTCCTGCCCAAACAGGACCTGCTGTCGCTGGAGGAACTCGACCGGCTCTGCACCGTGTTCATCGAAAAGGGTGTCAGACGGTTGCGCCTCACCGGCGGTGAGCCGCTGGTGCGCAAGAACATCATGCATCTCGTGCGCCAGTTGTCGCGGCACCTCGAAAGCGGCGCGCTGGAAGAACTGACGCTGACCACCAACGGCTCGCAGCTTTCGCGCTTCGCCGCCGAACTCGCCGATTGCGGCGTCAAGCGCATCAATGTTTCACTCGACACACTCGATGCCGACAAATTCCACGCCATCACCCGCTGGGGTCATCTCGGCAAGGTCATGGCGGGCATCGACGCTGCTCAGGCGGCCGGATTGAAAGTCAAGCTGAACGCGGTGGCGCTGAAGGATTTCAACGACGCCGAACTGCCGGAGATGATGCGCTGGGCACATGGCCGCGGCATGGACCTGACGATCATCGAAACCATGCCGATGGGCGAGATAGACGCCGACCGCACGGACCAGTACCTGCCGCTGTCGCTGCTGCGCGCTTCGCTCGAGCGCCAGTTCACGCTGACCGACATCCCGTTCAAGACCGGTGGTCCGGCCCGCTACGCCCACGTCGCCGAGACCGGCGGAAAACTCGGCTTCATCACGCCGATGACGCATAATTTCTGCGAAAGCTGCAACCGTGTGCGGCTGACCTGCACCGGCACGCTCTATATGTGCCTTGGCCAGGAAGATGCGGCAGACCTGCGTGCGCCGCTGCGTGCGTCCGACGGCAACGAGCTTGTCGCCGACGCT
The DNA here is from genome assembly GCF_020164745.1 of Mesorhizobium sp. ES1-4. Lineage (GTDB taxonomy): Bacteria > Pseudomonadota > Alphaproteobacteria > Rhizobiales > Rhizobiaceae > Mesorhizobium. The sequence goes on from NZ_JAIUGV010000001.1 coordinate 286,911, forward strand.
ATAGACGAAGCCATCGGCCGCAAGCCGAAGGGGCATGATTTCATCATCGATCGCCGCACCAGCCGTCCATCGGTGTCACGGCATATGAGCGTTACGGGCGGCTGACCTTCTCGCCAGTCTGTGCGAGAATTGCCCTGCAACCATCGGCTCAGGGGGCGGACATGCGTTGGCTCTTTGCAACCGCGACGTCTATCGCAGTGCTCTCGGCGAGCACCGCTTTTGCCGCGCAATCGACCTACGTGAATGAGCGCTTCGGCACCGTCTGCACATTTCCCGACGATATCTTCACCGATCGCAAGCCCGAGCCTGAAAATGGCGACGGCCAGATGTGGCTGAGCGCGGACGGCGCCAGCCTGACATGCTCCGGGATATTCAATGTCGATGACGACACGCCGAAGGCATTCATTGCCGGCGAAAAGTCGAGCGACGAGCCGGGCTACACGGTCACCTACAGCAAGGCAGGCAAGGACTGGGCGGTGCTGTCGGGTGTGAGGGATGGAAAGATCTTTTACGAGCGGCGCCTGTTTGGCAGGGATGGCGTCATTCGCACGGTCTGGATCGATTATTTACCGGCGCTGAAGTCGAAATACGACCCGTTGGTCGGCGCCATCGCCGGCAGCCTCAGGGCGCCGTGAGCGTGGGTGCGGTGAGCATTTTAGCCACACCGAAAACAAATCTTGCTCGCGCATGTCCGTCTGATTTACTGCTGACGGTTTCCCGCCTAGCGTCCGTTACGTAGCGGTTCATCGCTCCTCGGGGGATTACATCATGCGCAAACTTATTCTTTCTTTCGCCCTGCTCGGCCTGGCCGCCCTGCCCGCGGCCGCCCAGTCGATCGGCGGCACTTACACCGTCGCCGGCACCAATTTCGACGGTTCGTCCTATGGCGGCGAAGCCACCATCACCCTGACCAGCGGGACGACCTGCACGATCCATTGGGAAACGGGCGGTTCGTCCTCGGATGGCATCTGCATGCGCAACGATAACGCATTCTCCGCCGGTTACGTGATGGACAAGGATATCGGCCTCGTCGTCTACAAGGTGGAGGATGACGGGTCGCTGCATGGCCTGTGGACCATCGCCGGCAAGGAAGGCAACGGCACCGAGGTGCTGACGCCGAAAAAATAGGCACCGCCTCGGCTGCATGGATGTCGGAAGGCGATGCCGTCTTCCGACAGAATTCGTGCCTGATCCAGGGATGATTTCACGCTGGCGAAGATGGCCATCCGGGGGCTGGCCCAGCCCTTTGCCATTGCTGTTTCGTGGCGGGCTGTTACAGGCTTGCCGCCAAAGCAACCGGTAGACGTCTTGCCCCTTTCCCCAAATCTTCGCGGCGCGTTGTTCATGATGGTGGCGATGGTTGGGTTCACGCTCAACGATGCCATTACCAAATACTCTTCGCAGTCGATGAACATGGCGCAGGTGATGCTGGTCAGAGGGGCGTTCGCCTCGCTCTTCGTCGGCCTGCTGGCCTGGCAACGCGGCGCACTTGTCCAGCCTCGCCTGATGCTGCAGCCGCTGGTGGCGATCCGCGTGCTGAGTGAAGCGGGCGCCACGGTGTCCTTCCTTGTCGCCCTCGCTCATTTGCCGATCGGTAGCGTTTCTGCCGTCCTGCAAGCACTGCCGCTGGCCGTGACGATGGGCGCGGCGCTGTTTTTCGGTGAAGCGGTCGGCTGGCGGCGCTGGCTGGCGATCGCTATCGGTTTTGCCGGGGTTATGATTATCGTGCGGCCGGGTTTCGAGGGCTTCAGCATCTATTCACTGGTGGCGCTGGCATCCGTCGCGTGCTGCACGGTGCGGGACCTCGCCACCAAGCGCATTCCCCAGGCCATCCCGACGATGCTGGTCTCGACCGCCACCGCGCTGGCCATGACCGTCGTCGGCGCGTTTCTGTTGACGCCGATGGGCGGCTGGACACCGATGACCGGCAAAGGCACGGTGCTGCTGGCGCTGGCGGCAGTGCTGGTGCTGATCGGCTATCAATTCATCATCATGGCGATGCGTTCGGGCGAGATTTCCTTCATCGCGCCGTTCCGCTACACGGCGCTTCTCTGGTCCATACTGCTTGGCCTGATCATCTTCGGTGACATGCCGGACATGCCGATGATCGCCGGCGCGGCAATAGTCGTCGGCTCGGGCCTCTATGCGCTTTATCGCGAGCGCGTCGTCGGCCGGCGAAGGATCGTCGCCGAAAGCACTGGGCCGGCCATGGCGCTGGACGGACTGTAGCCCCTTTGAAGTTGCTTGCGATTTCCCGCGGCTGGCGTACAGGCTGCGCAGAATGAATCGGGATATCGCTGGGATCATTCTGGCCGGTGGCCAGTCGAGACGAATGGGTGGTGGCGACAAAAGCCTGTTGCCGCTTGGCGAAGGCTGTGTGCTCGACCAGGTCCTGTCGCGGTTCGGCCCACAGTTGGAGACCCTGGCGCTTAGCGCCAATGGCGACCCGGCACGGTTTGCCCGTTTCGGGCTGCCGGTGCTGGCCGATACCGTCGAAGGCTTTGCCGGACCGCTTGCCGGGATCCTCACCGGCCTCGAATGGGCCGCTGCCTGCACGCCTTGCAAGGCGGTCGTCACCGCTGCCGGCGACACGCCTTTCCTGCCGCTGGATCTTGTCGATCGTCTGGCGGCGGCGGCCGGTGAACGCCCCGGGTCGATCGCCGTCGCTTTCTCGGCAGGCAGGCGGCACCCGACCTTCGCGCTATGGCCGGTCGGATGCCGCGAAGGCTTGCGGCATTTCCTGGTCGATGAGGCCAACAAGCGGGTTTCGAGCTTCATCGAGCGGCAGGGTCATGTCGAGGTGGAATTTCCGGTCCTGCAATCGGCAGGGCAACCCGTCGACCCCTTCTTCAACATCAATGTGCCGGAAGACCTTGCCCAGGCCGCGCGCCTGTTGCAGAGCATGACGTCATGAACAGACGCGTCTTCGGCATCACCGGCTGGAAAAACTCCGGCAAGACCACACTGACCGAGAAGCTCGTCGCGGAGCTTGTGCGGCGCGGCTGGACGGTCTCCACGGTCAAGCATGCCCATCATGATTTCGATATCGACAAGCCGGGTGCGGACAGCTTCCGCCACCGGCAGGCAGGCGCCACCGAGGTCGCGATCGTCTCGGGCAATCGCTGGGCGCTGATGCACGAATTGCGCGGCGAGCAAGAGCCCCCACTGGACGCCATCTTGTCGCGGCTCGCCCCCTGCGACATCGTGCTGGTCGAAGGCTACAAACGCGAGACCCACCGCAAGATCGAAACGAGGCGGCTCGAGGCAAAGGACCAGACGCCGCTTGCGGCGGGTGACCCCAATATTGTCGCCGTCGCCGCGGATTTCCCCGTTACCGACAAGAGCCTGCCGGTCTTCGACCTCGACGACGCAAAATCCATAGCCGACTTCATCGAGCGCATGACCGGCCTCGTTGCTTGAGATGTGACGTAACGGGAGAACGCCATTGCCGATCTTGGTGGTTTTGCAGTTGCTTTTTTCTTGGAAACAGTGGGAGTATCGCTCCAGCGGGCGGTCAAAAGCACCGCCCCATAGAGCCGTTTCGGAACGACGGCCGGGACCATAAGAGAGAGGACTATCATGCGTATTGCACTGCGTATCGCGCTCGCCGCATCGGCTGCGCTGCTGACGCTCGGCGTTGCCCAGGCCCAGGAAAAGACGCTTCGGATCGGCACCGAAGGCGCCTACCCCCCATTCAACAACCTCACCGCCGACGGCCAGCTTGTCGGTTTCGACATCGACATCGCCAAGGCGCTTTGCGATGAGATGAAGGTCAAGTGCACCTTTGTCGCCCAGGACTGGGACGGCATCATTCCGGCACTTCAAGCTGGCAAGTTCGACGCTATCGTCGCCTCGATGTCGATCACGCCGGAGAGGAAGGAGAAAGTCGACTTCTCGCACAAATACTACAACACGCCGTCGGCGATCGCCGTGCCGAAGGATTCGCCGCTGAAGGGCGTGACCAAGGAAGACCTCGCCGGCAAGACTATCGGTGTAGCCACCACCACGACCCATTTCAATTATGCCTCGAAGACCTACACGGACAGCACCATCAAGGGCTATCCGAGCAGCCCCGAGGAACAGGCTGACCTGGCCAACGGCCGTCTCGACGCCATCGAGGACGATATCGTCGTGCTGCAACAGTTTCTCGATTCGCCTGAGGGCGCCTGCTGCAAGATTCTCGGCCAGCCTTCGCCGCAACCGGTCGAAATCTTCGGACCTGGCGCCGGCATCGCCGTTCGAAAAGGCGATACCGACCTGGTCAACAAGCTGAATTCCGCCATCGACGCCATTCGCGCCAACGGAAAATATAAGGAAATCAACGACAAGTATTTCAAGTTCGACGTCTACGGCGCCGAGTCCTGATAGCCATTTCCAAGGCGGCAGGGATCCCTGCCGCCTTGTTCATCTCGGGAGCGCCGTGGGGGGTAAGACCAGTCGATGCCAGTCCAAAGCATATGGACACTGCTCAGTTGGGGACCGGAGGGCTGGAGTGACGATATTGCCTATGGCGCGTTGGTCACCATCGCGCTTGCCCTTGCGACGCTGCCGATCGGCCTGACGATCGGCTTTTTCGTAGCCTGGGCCAAGCAGTCCGAAGAACCGTCGCTGCGGTTGGCCGCCAACATCTACACCACCATGTTTCGCGGCCTGCCGGAACTGGTGACGCTGTTCCTCTTCTTCTTCGGCATGCCCATCCTGCTGCAATATGTCATCCGCGTCTTCAAGCCTGAGGCGACGGTCGATGTGGACAGCTTCATCGCCGGCATGATCGTGCTGTCGCTGATCTTCTCTTCCTACGCCAGCGAGGTATTCCTTTCCGCCTTTCGCGCCATTCCCAAGGGCCAGTACGAGGGTGGCTATGCGATCGGCCTGTCGAAATGGTTGACCATGCGCAAGGTGATCCTGCCGCAGTTGCTGCGCATCGCCTTTCCCGGCCTCGAGAATTGCTGGCTCAGCCTGCTCAAGGACACCGCCCTGGTCTCGGTCGTCAACCTCGCCGAAACCTTGCGCAATGCCGGCGTTGCCGCGCGTGTCACGAAACACTCGTTCCTGTTCTACAGCGTCGCCGCGCTGGTTTTCCTCGTCCTGGCGATCCTGTCGTCGATCGCGACCGGGTTCATCTTGCGCTCGCTGGGACGGAGGGAGGCGCGATGAGCGTCAGCCAAGCCATCTCGGTCGACCGCCCGCCGCCGCAGGCACGCGGCTGGCCGCGCACCCGTATCGTCGGGTACGCGCTCGTCGGGCTCTGGATTCTCTTCGGCCTGGGTATTGTTGCCTATCTCGTCTACGCCTGGAATGGCGAGTTCTTCGCCCGATACGCGCCCGCCTATCTGCAGGGACTCTGGACCACGCTGTCGCTCGTTGCGATTTCGATGGTGGCCGGTGCGATCTTGTCGCTACCCGTTACCTATGGCCGCATGTCGAAGAACCGGTTCTTGTCCGGCCTCGCCTATTGCTATGTCTATTTCTTCCGCGGCACACCCCTGCTGGTTCAGGTTTACCTCGTCTATTATGGCCTGGGCTCTTTCCATCCGGAACTCAATGCATTTGGCTTCTATTTGCCGGTCGTTAGCGACTGGCAACAGATTATGCCCTATGTGAGCATCCCAACCGGGCTGGCGATCGAAAGATTCACGCTTTGGGATTTCTTCAAAGACGCCTTTTTCTGCGGCGTCTTCGCCTTTGCACTCAACACCGCGGCCTATCAGGCCGAGATCCTGCGCGGCGCCATAGAAAGCGTGCCCAGGGGTCAATGGGAAGGTGCCGCCTCGCTCGGCCTGCACGGATTGCAGACACTGCGAAAGGTCATCCTGCCGCAGGCGTTTATCGTGGCTTTGCGCCCCTATGGCAACGAACTGGTCCTGATGATCAAGGCTTCGGCCATCGTCGCCATCATCACGGTCTACGACCTGATGGGCAATGCAAAGCTCGCCTACGCCAAATCCTTCGACTTCCAGGCCTATGTCTGGGTCGCCATCGTTTATCTCGTGATGGTCGAAATCCTGCGCCATGGCGTCGAATGGATCGAGCGACGCATTACCATCCATCTGCATCGCTGACACATTACCGGACCGTTCCTGATCCACCTGTGCCAGTCGATGCGGTGGTGCGCGCCTTGACGAATTCGTCGCATGGCCTAGAGCTTCCGCAACTGAAATCTCTATTTCGCCGGAAGGACAAGGCATGGCATCGGTGGCATTTCTCGGTCTTGGCGTCATGGGCTATCCCATGGCCGGACACCTGAAGAACAAGGGCGGCCACGACGTCACCGTCTACAACCGCACAAGCGCGAAAGCCGAACAATGGGTCGCCCAACATGGCGGCAGCCTTGCCGCGACGCCGGCCCAGGCCGCGGAGGGCAAGGATTTCGTCTTTTCCTGCGTCGGCAATGATGATGATTTGCGCTCGGTGACCACAGGAGCCGAAGGTGCCTTCGAGGCGATGAAGAAAGGCTCTGTCTTCATCGACAACACCACGGCTTCGGCCGAAGTCGCGCGCGAATTGGCAGAAGCCGCGCAATCGCGCGGATTCTCATTTCTCGACGCGCCAGTTTCCGGTGGTCAGGCCGGCGCCGAGAATGGCGTGCTGACCGTCATGGTCGGTGGCGATGAGGCTGCGTTCGACAGGGCCAGGCCAGTCATCGACGCCTTTGCCCGCATGGTCGGGCTGATGGGATCGGCGGGCGCCGGCCAGCTTACCAAGATGATCAACCAGATCTGCATCGCCGGACTGGTGCAGGGACTTTCGGAAGGCATTCATTTCGGCAAGAAGGCCGGCCTCGACATCGAGAAGGTCATCGAGGTTATTTCCAAGGGTGCCGCCGGTTCCTGGCAGATGGAGAACCGGCACAAGACCATGAATGCCGGCAAATATGATTTCGGTTTCGCCGTCGACTGGATGCGCAAGGACCTCGGCATCTGCCTGGCGGAAGCCGACCGCAACGGCGCCACGCTGCCGGTGACCGCGCTCGTCGACCAGTTCTACAAGGATGTGCAGGCAATGGGCGGCAGGCGCTGGGACACGTCCTCGCTGCTGGCACGGCTGGAAAAGTAGGCGCCCATGTTCCTGCCCGCTCCGGACTGGACCGCGCAAGACATTGTTGCCCATCTGCGTTCGATCGGAACCGAGGAAAACTGCGCCGGCATGGCGCGGTTCGGCATCAACACCGGGGCCGCGCTCGGCATAAGCAACGCGGATTTGCGGCCCTTGGCGCGCAAGCTGAAGCGCAACCACGAACGCTCCCTGGCGCTGTGGGCCAGCGGCATTCGCGAGGCGCGGCTGATGGCGGCCTTCACCGGCGAACCGGAGAAGATTACCATCGAGGAATGCCGCCGCTGGGCCGGTGATTTTGATTCCTGGGAGGTTGTCGATACCGTTTCCGACCTGTTTGTGGATACGCCGTTCTGGCGCCAACTGGTGGAGGAATTTGCCGCCGACGAGCACGAATTCGTCCGCCGCACAGCCTTCGCCATGCTGGCATGGGCAGCCGTCCATTTGAAAAAGGAGCCGGACGCGACGTTCCTGTCCTACCTGCCTTTGATCGAAGCCCATGCCGGCGATGATCGCAACTTCGTCAGGAAGGCGGTCAACTGGGCGCTGCGGCAGATCGGCAAACGATCGGTGGGCCTGCATGCTCCCGCGCTTGCCCTGGCGCAGGAATTCGCGATCTCCAGCGACAAGACCAAGCGTTGGATCGGCAAGGTTGCCGCGAAGGAACTGTCTGATGCCAAGACGCTCGAACGCCTCGACGCCAGGAAAGTCTGAATACGCCGGTATCCGTTTCACGGAAGTGACGCCGGCAACCCGCGTCAGCTTCGAGACCTTGTTCGAGCAGCCTGGTGCGCCGAAATATTGCTGGTGCATGGCCTGGCGACACTCCGGTCGCGAGCATATCCAGAACGATGAGAAGAAACGTCGGATGATGGCGCTCATCGACGCGGGCACGCCGGTCGGCATCCTCGCCCATGTCGACGGAAAGGCCGCCGCCTGGTGTTCGGTCGCGCCGCGCGAAACCTACCGCAAGCTTTCAAGTCAGCAGGACGACGCCGAGACGGGCGTATGGTCGATCGTCTGTTTCTACGTGCCAAGGGCTTTGCGCGGCGGCGGCCTTGCTTCGGCATTGCTAGATGCGGCCATTGACCACGCCTTCGCCAGGGGTGCGCGCGTCATTGAGGCCTATCCGGTGGACGAGGCGTCACCGAGCTACCGTTTCATGGGCTTTCGCGACATGTTTGCTGTTCGCGGGTTCCGCGAGACCGGCATGGCCGGTTCTCGCCGACATGTGATGCGGCTCGAGCATTGACGTCATTGGCCTCCGAGTCTTTACTCGCCCGCAAAGGATGCGGCCATGAGCCATCTCAAATCGATCCTGGCGTTCGCTGCCGCGCTTGCTCTCTCCACCGCCAGCGCTTCGGCCGAGACCACGCACATCTTCTGGAGGGATTTGCGCCCCGCGACGCAGGCGGTCGCAGAAGACGCCGGCCTGCCGATGATCGCGGCAAAGCTGCCCGATCACGGCGAGACGCTGTCGGTTTCCCTGGAGGACAAAAAGATACAATTAGCCGGCTATGCATTGCCCGTCGATCGTGACGGAGACCTCGTCTACCAGTTCCTGCTGGTGCCCTGGACCGGCGCCTGCAGCCACATGCCGACGCCGCCGCCCAACCAGATCGTGCTGGTCACGCCTGCCCATCCCTACAAGATGTCGCAAGCCTATCAGCCGGTCGCCGTCACCGGCGCCCTGAAGCCGGACATGGAGAAAAGCCAGTTGTTCATTCTCGACGGCGTCAGCGTCATCCAGTCCGGTTATACCGTTCGCAAAGCCGATGTCGTGGGCGTCGACACGGTTCCGGACTCCGTTGTATTGCCGGTGAACTCGCCCTGGAGTTTCCTCAACAAGAAGAAGAATTGAGCGGCGGGATCAGGCGGCGTTGGCGCCCGACTCCTTGTCCAGCACCATGTAGTCGAGCGGGATTTCGGTCGTGTACTTGATCTGCTCCATGGCGAAGGACGACGACACATCCCGGATCTCGATCTTGGCGATCAGCCGTTTGTAGAAGGCGTCGTAGGCGGCGATGTCGGGCACCACGACGCGCAAGAGATAGTCGACGTCGCCGCTCATGCGGTAGAACTCGACCACCTCGGGAAACTCCTGGATGACTTCGGAAAACCGGCGCAGCCATTCATGGCTATGCGAATTGGTACGGATCGAGACGAAGACGGTGACCCGCACATTGACCTTTTCGTGGTCGAGAATGGCGACGCGCCGCTTGATGACGCCCTCTTCCTCGAGCTTCTGGATGCGCCGCCAGCACGGCGTGGTCGACAGGCCGACTTTCTTGGCAACGTCGGCGACCGCGAGCGTCGCGTCCTCCTGCAAGAGGCGGAGAATTTTTCGGTCGAGGCGGTCCATCGGAGGCTCCTGGTGGAATAGTTTCGCTATATTCCCTTTTAATAGGGCCATTCACAAGAAAGAAATTCTGCCATTTGCGCCGAAAGCGAGCGATTTCTTGCTGAATGCCTAACCGAGGCGACAGCGGATTTCCAGCCGCAGGAAAGGCAGCAAATCCATTTCAAACCACGGATTCTGCTTCAACCAGCCAGTGTTGCGCCAGGATGGATGTGGCAGCGGCAGCACTTTGGGGCCGACGGAACTCTCCCAGATGGCGCGCCAGTTCATCACCGTTTCCGTCAGCGAGGGGCGCCGCGCCGCGCCCATGTGCCAGGTCTGCGCATAGATGCCGATCGTCAGCACCAGGTCGATCCGTGGCATCATCGCCATCAACGGCGCGCGCCAGGCCGGGGCGCATTCGCGCCTCGGAGGCAGGTCGCCGCCCTTGGCATCTTGTCCGGGAAAGCAGAAGCCCATCGGCACGATGGCGAATTTCTCGATGTCGTAGAATTCGTCGCTGGTCACGCCAAGCCAGTTGCGCAGGCGGTCGCCGGACGCATCGGTGAAAGGCATGCCCGACAGATGCACTTTGGTTCCCGGGGCCTGGCTGGCGATGAGAATGCGGGCGCTGGACGAGGGGCGCAGCACCGGACGCGGCTCATGCTGCAGCGGCTTACCGATGGGATTGTCGACGCAGATGCGGCAAGCGCGGACCGTCGCGGCGAACCTGTCCAGTTCGACGCTCAAGCGGCGGCACTCGGCCGGCTGGAGACAGCCTGATGCCAACGCAACACATTGGCGCACTCCTCCGGCACCTTGATTCGCGCCGGCTTCATGAAGTCGATCGCGATCAGGCCGGTGATGTCGGCAATCGAATAGCTGTCGCCGGCGGCGAATTCACGCCTGCCCAATTCAGCGTCCAGCAGCCTGAGAAACTCCACCACCTTCGGCTTGTTGGCCTCGCCCCATTCGGGTATCTGCGGGATTTCCCATTCCTTCATGGCCGGATGGATGTGGCGGAAAGCCTGCGCGACGCTGTTGAGCAGGTTGAACTCCATTCGCCTTTGCCACATCTCGACCTGCGCCTTGCCAAGCGCGCCACGCCCGAACAGGGCCGGCTCGGGATAGAGTTCCTCGAAATAGCGGCAGATCGCGACGGATTCGGTGAGGACGGTGCCGTCGTCGAGCTCCAGAACCGGCAGCCGCCGCAGCGGATTGCGCGAACTCACCGGCGGTTGCTTGTGTTCCAGCGCGCCCATGTCGATGGGAACCAACGGAACGGCAATCCCCTTCTCGGCGAGGAAAACGCGAACCCGCCGCGGGTTGGGCGCACGACCGCCGTCGAACAGCTTCATTTCGATTCCTCCTTTTTCTTCCTTAGCAACGCTTCACCAGAAGCGGAATATCTCGCGCACGGCATCGCCGATCGACGCCAGCGTGCTATGTTTTCGCTCGACTGTCCCGCCGTGGTGGCTGCCGCGCCAGTCTTGCGGCCGGTCGAACGTGCCGGCCCAGATGCCAACACCTGCCGCGCGCGCCGCGGCTTCCTCGGCTTCGAAATCGCCATAGGCGACAGCCCATCCGGCTTCGACCTGGGCGCGGTTGAGGTCGGTGCCGCCGGCCCTGCAGTCGCCAAGCAGCCGGCCATAGCGATCGCGTTGCCAACCGCTGCAGGTAACCGGCCTGCCGGCGATCAGGCGCACCAGGGACTGGCGCGCCAGCGTGCCACAGGCATAATCGGCGCCGTTCTTGCGGCAGGTCTGCGTGTATTCAGGAGCGTCAATGCCATGCATCCGGATGCGCTCGGTGCCGAGCGTGATCGAATCGCCGTCATTGACGATGGCCGTACCTTGCGTCTTGCGCATCTCCACCCGATCGAGACGCGCCGCGAGCAGGATCAGCAGCCCCAGAATGACGACGGCCAGCATGTAGTCCAGCAGTTTGCGCCACAAGCTTCTCGGCCGCGCTGCCGCGTACCGCAGGCGCGACCTTGGCGACCAGGAACGGCTCATATGGCAAACGGTTGGTTAATCATTCGAACGTAGCTTAACACCCTGGAACCGCTGCACGTATAAATTGAAGTTTTTGATGCCCTTGCAACGCTCGAACACAGCGGACAAGTTCATTGTGGACCGCAGGAAACGGCATCGCAACAGCGATGTCGCGCGCGCGGTGCGCAAGACGCGCGACCGTCTTTCGCAGCAGGCCGGCAATCTCGATTTCGACCGCGAACTGCTGAAGCTCCATGCCCGGGCGATGACAACCGGCGCCGTCGTCATCCCGCTGCTCGTCCTGGCGATCGCCGCGGCCGGCCGTCTGGCCGGTGTCGGCAATGAGATCGGGCTCTGGGCGTTGTTTACGCTCACATGCTATACAACAGTCGTCTTCATGGCGCGGCGCATCGATCGCACGGAAGCTTCCGAACTCAACGCGTTGCAAACGCGAAGGGAATTCCTGGTCGGGCATTTCCTTTGCGGCCTGGGCTGGGCCTGGTTCGTCTGGCTGGGCTGTGGCGCCTGCGAGGTCGACCAGTTGCACGCGGTCAAGGCGGTGGTGTTGCTGTCTGCCATGGCAGGGACTGCGCTCACGGCCTCGTCTCTGAGCGGAGCACTGCTGGCGACCTTCGCCGTTCCGGTGGCGTTCTACGTCTATGCCGCGACCAGGTCGTGGATGCCGGTCGAGGCGATCATGGCCGCGCTGCTCGTCCTGTCGCTGCCTTTCTTTGCCTATGTCGCCCGTCACATCAACCACGCCTCGCTGGTGCTGTTGTCGTTCCGCTCAGAAAAGGACGCGCTGATCGCCGAAGTAGAGACGGCGAAATCGATGTCGGACGAGGCGCGGCGGCGGGCCGAGGACGCCAACCTCGCAAAATCACGCTTCCTCGCTTCGATGAGCCATGAATTGCGCACCCCGCTCAACGCCATTCTCGGCTTTTCCGAGGTGATGGCGAACGAGGTCCTGGGGCCGATGAGCAACCCCACCTATCGCGACTACGCCCATGACGTGCACGATTCAGGCCAGCACCTGCTTGACCTGATCAACGAGATCCTCGACCTGTCACGCATCGAGGCCGGCCGCTACCAGCTCAACGAGGAGCCGGTCATGTTGCTCAACATCGTCGAGGATTGCTGCCATATGATGGAGCTGAAGGCGCGCAACAAGGATATTCGCCTCGTCCAGGACTTCGAACAGACATTGCCGCGGCTGTTCGCCGATGAGCGCGCGGTGCGCCAGATCGCGCTTAACCTCCTGTCCAACGCCATCAAATTCACCGCCACCGGCGGCGAAATCCGCGTCCGGGTCGGCTGGACGGCGGGCGGCGGACAATACATTTCGATCAAGGACAACGGCCCCGGCATTCCCGAGGACGAGATTCCGGTAGTACTTTCAGCTTTCGGCCAGGGCTCGATCGCCATCAAGAGCGCCGAACAAGGCACTGGGCTTGGCTTGCCGATCGTGCAAGCGCTGCTTGCCATGCATGGCGGCGAGTTCGAGCTTCATTCCAAGCTGCGCGAAGGCACCGAGGCGATCGCCATCTTCCCGCTGAGCCGGGTGATGGAAGAACTGCCGGCGCTGCCGACCGCGGCGGTTGCCGCGAGGCGGTAGCGGATTCTATCGGCGGCTAGGTGCTTAGCCCCGCACAGCCGCCGCCATGCCTGAACTCGTCAGCGCCGCTGCCTTGACCAGCCCAGCCGTCAGCCCTGCTCCTGCCCCTTCGCCATGGCCGATGCCCAGATCGAGCAGCGGACGCAGCCCAAGGTGCTCGGCCGCCTTTGCATGCGCGGGTTCTGGTGACAGGCTGGCGAGAAGACAATGGTCAAGTGCCGCGGGGTTCGCTGCATGCAGCACCGCCGCGGCCGCTGTTGCCGCGAATCCATCGAGCAGTACCGGTATCTGCTGCATCCGCGCTGCGAGGATGGCGCCGGCTGTCGCCGCGAACTCGCGGCCGCCGACCCGGCGCAGCACCTCCAGCGGGTCTTCAAGATGGTCGCCGTGAAAGGCCAGCGCCGCATCGACCACCGCTGCCTTGCGGGCCTGCATCGCCGCATCGGCTCCGGATCCCGGACCAACCCAGTCGGCACCTCTGCCCCCCAACAGCGCCGCGAACAGGGCGGCGGCGACGGTGGAATTGCCGACGCCGAGATCGCCGAGGCAAAGCAGGTCGGTGCCGCCGGCAATCGCTTCCATGCCGAAGGCCATGGTGGCCGCGCAACCGCGTTCATCGAGCGCGGCATCCTCGGTGATGTCGCCGGTCGGGACATGCAGGGCAAGATCGAACACCTTCAGGCCGAGGTCGTTGGCGATGCAGATCTGGTTGATCGCGGCGCCGCCGGCCGCGCAAAGCTCGACCGCGTCGGCGGTCGCAGTCACGGGCCGTGGCGAAATGCCATGCCTGACAACGCCATGATTGCCGGCAAAGACAGCCATCAAGGGCCTCGTCACGGCGGGCGGAGCGCGACCGCTCCAGGCCGCGAGCCATGCGGCGATGTCCTCGACGCGGCCAAGCGAGTTCTCCGGCTTGCCGGCCTTGGCAAAAAGCGTGCGCACGCGTGCTTCGGCTTTGCGGTCGGCTGCCGGCAGATTGTCGAGCAGGTTGCGGAAATCGTCGAAGGGCAGTGCGCTGGTCATGTCGTGGACAATCGTTCCTGAAATCGAGCAGCGGCATAGCTGCCTTGCGGGATCGGCACAACCTCCTCGATCGTTCCTTCCAATTTTGCCGCAAAGCCGGCCGCGCAAGGCGCTATCGCGAGGGCTTGCATTGGCTTTGCCGTTGCACCATGTGGAGATGGAAGAGCGGATCCCGGATCGGGTCCCTCGAAAGAAAGTCATGGCGGCCATCGAATCTCCCTGCATACTGGTCTGTTCGATCGATATGAAAACCGGCTTCTGCTTCGGTTGCGGCCGCACGCGCGAGGAGATCGGCGCCTGGATGGGAATGACGCCCGAAACGCGCCGCAGTGTGATGGCCGAATTGCCGGCCCGGCTGGAAACCGTCGAGCGCCGGCCGCGCCGGGAAACGCGCCGCACCCGCATGGCGCGCGAACGCGACGTATTCTAGCGAGGAACGGATGAGCAGCCGGCTGTTCTGGATTGTGATGGCGGTGATCGGCGTGGGGGCAGCCCTGCTCATGCTCAACGATTCCGCCGGCAGCACGCTCGGCGTCGAGAACTACGATTTTGGCAGGCTGATCTGGCTTGGGGCTTTCGGTGCCCTCATCGGCGCCGGCTTGCTGCGATCGGCTCCGCTAGGGGCAATGGCCCGCAACCTCGGCGTCTGGGCGGCTATCGTGCTCGCGCTGATTGCCGGCTATCAATATCGTTACGAGTTGCAGGACGTCGCCAGTCGGGTGACCGCGGGCCTCGTTCCCGGGAGCCCGCTAGCGCTCGGCGTCGAAGACGGCCACGCCACCGTGACCCTCGACAAGGCCGACACCGGTCATTTCGAAGCACGCATCCTGGTCAACGGCAACCCGGTTCGCGCTGTTGTCGATACCGGCGCGACCAGCACCGTGCTGACTTCGCAGGACGCCCAGGCCGCGGGCTTCAATCCAGCGGCGCTCAACTACACCATACCGGTTTCGACCGCCAATGGCATGGCGCGCGCCGCGGCGGTCAAGACCGACGAACTGGCAATCGGCGGCATCGTGCGCAAGAATATGTCGGTGATGGTCGCCGCTCCCGGCATGCTGAGCCAAAGCCTGCTCGGCATGAACTTCATCGGTTCGCTCTCGGGCTTCGACGTGCGTGGCGACCGTATGATCCTCAGGGACTGAGGTCAGGCCGCTTCGGCGGCCGCCCGACCGAATTCGACAGCCGCGAAAGCCGTCTTCAACATGTCCGGCCCCGCGCCGGGCCGGGTCGCGTCGGTGGACAGGATCTGGCGGTAGCGGCGCGCGCCGGGCAGCCCGTGGAACAGCCCAACCATGTGGCGGGTGACATGGCCAAGCCTGCCGCCTTGTTCGATATGACGGCCCGCGTAGTCCGCCATCGCATCGATCAGCGCCGCGAAATCGAACGCTTCCTGCCGCGCCCCGTAGAAGGCGGCGTCAACCCCGGCCAGAATCCCGGGTGTGTGGTAGGCGGCGCGGCCAAGCATGGCGCCATCGACATGATCGAGATGCGTCCGCGCCTCTTCAAGGGACTGGATACCGCCGTTGATGCCGATGAATTTTCCGGGTTTTCCGGCCTTCAGCCGATACACCCTTTCATAGTCGAGCGGCGGAATGTCGCGGTTTTCCTTGGGGCTCAGTCCTTCAAGCCACGCCTTGCGCGCATGCACCCACAAGGCGTCGGCGCCGGCATTGAAAACCCCGTCCGCCAGCGCGTCGAGCGCGGGCACCGGATCCTGCTCGTCAACGCCGATGCGGCATTTGACCGTGACCGGCACCGTCACCGCCGCTTTCATCGCGGCGACGCAATCGGCGACAAGGTCGGGGACTTTCATCAGGCAAGCGCCGAACGTTCCGGACTGGACGCGGTCGGACGGACAGCCCACATTGAGGTTGATCTCTTCATAACCGAAGGTCTCGCCAATGCGCGCCGCTTCGGCAAGTTTCGCGGGATCCGATCCGCCAAGTTGCAGGGCGACCGGATGTTCCGCGTCATCGAAGCCGAGCAGCCTCTCGCGTGCGCCATGGATGACCGCATCGGCCACAACCATTTCTGTATAGAGCAGCGCGCGGCGCGTCAGTTGGCGATGGAAGAACCGGCAATGCCGATCCGTCCAGTCCATCATGGGCGCCACGGCTACTCTATGGTCTTGATTTTTCAGCATTTTTTCTTAACATCAAATTCTTGGCTCCTGGCATCCAACCCGAATTTACGCCAGAATACGACCCTTTTCGCCACGTTTCGATCTCTCAGTGCACACTGAGCGCACACGAAAAAATGGCCGCTTACACAAAGCTCTCGTCCGGTTCCTGGTGTGCCCAAGTCCGTCGCAACCGAAACCGAGCGCCAGGTCGATCGCGGTGAGACGCCGACCAAGTCCCGCATAGCGCGCCTGAAAACGTTCGGCGAACTTATCGACCTTCATATCGACGACATGTGCGATGTAAGCAAGTCCCCTCGCCGCTCCAAGGCCGCGGCCCTCAATATGCTCCAAAGACATCTGGGCAAGTGCAACATCGCGGCTCTCGATCGCGAACGGCTCATTCGTTTCGGCCGTGACCGGGCCGCCCGCCGGACCCGATGACTCGGCATCGACATCGGCTTCGTAAAGCTTATCCGGGTCTCATGCTGCAGCGGTTGAGGCGGCTGGGATCGCCAAATGCGGGCGCACGGCCCTCACGCCCACCTGTAAGGGTCTGACGAACGACGCCAGATCAGCGAGATCTTAGGCCTCACAAATTGCAAGCAAGTACGGAGCGAGGATATGGCACCGAGAAGGGAAAGCGAAGGGGATCGAGATTGTCTCAGCGATGTATCTGGCAGCGCATCTTCGAAAGCGGCTGGCGATCCGGTTCTCGGCGAGCTTCCCATCGACAGCATTGACGTCAAGCCCATCGCTCGGGGCCCGCGCCTCCCGGACGGGGAGCGCGGGCTGATCAGGCTGAGGGGAACCCGATCGCGCAGCGTCAAAGGGGAGCGACGACGCCGCACGACACCGAACCTGCATCGACGTCAGTTGTTCCACTTCGCCTGGATTGATTACGCACGGGGCCGATCCCGAAGCCGGGCCCGATCTCTACAAAGACGTTTCGCGACAAGCAGGACGGCTGCATCAAGGTGGTCATGCGGCGCATGGCCGAGCCCATCCCAAGGTCACAAGAGCCGCTCGGTCGCAGGCCTGGGCCCTCTCGATAGCATCGGCGCCATTGCTGCCGCGGAACTTTCAATCGTGCCGACGATTGAGTTCGTTTCGTGCCAGGAAGGAAACCACCATGGCCGAGGATGACACGACCTCGAAACCCGCCATCCGCTCACCGGACGGCGGAGGCCTGCCGCACCCAAGGAGGAATGCCAGCGACACGGATGCCGGCGCAAATCCACCGACGCCAAAGACCGCGGGCGCATCGCGCCCGTCGAACGCTCCACTGGATAACCCGGTCGCCAATCGGAATGCCGGTCGGCCGCGCCAGGCAAGCACAACGCCCCGGCCTACCGGCAAGCCGCTGGACTGATCGCAACGGGCTGGCGCTTCAAGTCACGTCGTTTTCTTGGTTTCGCGAAGCGACGTCAGGTCGGCCACGGCAGCGAGGATAGCCGCCTCGCTTGCGGGTTTAGACACGAATTTGCAGTTTCGAAACGGTGCTGGAACATCGCGGTTCCCAAATCCCGTTACGAACGCGAACGGAGTGCCGCGATCCAGCAATATCCGCGCGACCGGCAGGCTCGTTTCGCCGTTCAACTGGATGTCCAGCAACGCCATGTCGACCTTGTCAGCCTCGACAAGCCGAAGCGCGGCTGCGACCGACGAGACAGGGCCGACCACGGGATAGCCCGCGACACGCAAGCGAGACGCGACATCCTCCGCGATCAGCCACTCGTCCTCGACCACCAGGATGCTCGGTCTATCGCTCACGGCACGTCTCCATGGTTTGCCGAAAAAGCGATCTGGACCTCGAGACCCTCTTTGTGGAAGGAGGTCTCGACATGGCCGCCAAGCCTGTAGCCGATTTCTCCTTTCAAAAGGTTCAGGCCAAAGCCGTGTTGCAACGGTTCCTTGACGGGAGGGCCATCCTTTTCGCGCCAGCCAAGCGTGAAATTGTCGCCCTCGACCGACCATCTGACACCAATCCTGCCTCGAGGCCTGGCCAAGGCGCCATACTTGGCTGCATTGGTGGCCAGTTCATGGATAGCCATGCTGAGGGAAAGCCCCTGCTGCGGGCCTATTTTTACGTCGCCGCCATCGAGTTCGATGCGTTCGATGCCGAATGGCTCAAGTTCCTGGTGGAGCAATTCCTTGACGGAAGCCTCCTTCCAGCTCTCGCGGGTCAGCAGTCCGTAGGCCCGGGACATGGCGAGCAGCCGACCGATCAAGGCGTCCGCGAACGCCTCCTTCGTATCGGAACTCTCTCGCGTGCGGTTGGCGATGCTGGCAATCACCGCCAGCATGTTCTTGACGCGGTGGTTGAGCTCCGAGATAAGCACCTGCTGATGCTCTTCCGCCCGCGCCAGGGTGGTAACGTCGACCAGTGTCACCACGACGCCCTGTATCTTGTTGCCCTTGTCACGATAGGGGTTGATGCGGACCATGTGAAACTGGCCCCTGGCATCGCGCGCAAGATGGTGGTCCAGGGTTTCGCCTGTCTCGAACACCTTGTCGATGTGCTGCTTCAACTCGGGATAGTCGAGTTGGCTCGACAGATCCGTCAAGGGCCGGCCGACGTCGGAGGGGCGCAGGCTGAAGAAGGACGACGCAGCCGGCGTGAAGGTCCGCACCACGAGGCTGCGGTCGAGGAAAATGGTCGCGATTTCGGTGCTTTCGAACAGATTGCGCAAGTCGCTGTTTGCGCGATCGAGTTCGTCGATCTTGCTGGTCAATTCCGCGTTGATCGTATTCAGTTCCTCGTTGAGCGACTGCATTTCCTCCTTCGAGGCCTCAAGTTCCTCGTTGGTCGATTGCGCTTCCTCGTTGACGGAGACGAGTTCCTCGTTCGACGATTTTACCTCTTCGAGGGCTGTCTCGTACTCCTCTATCGTGGATTGAAGACGCTCTCTTGTGTCTCGCAGTTCGCGCTCGAGATCGGCGGTGCTGTCGCTGTCATGGCCACCACCGTCCGCATCGGATCGGGGCTGCGTCGGTCCCGACGGCTCGAAAAGGACAAGGTAGAGCGGCTCAGTATTGCTCCTTTCGGCGAGCGGTTCGATCGTAAGCCTGATCGGTTGGACGCGTTCGTCATCTTCCTCGACTCCGAGATTTTCCCGCACCACCGTGCGGCGTGTCGTCGTCGCCTCCCTCAATGCGGCACGCAGGTCCAGCCGAAGCCCGCGGCGCGCCATCGTCAGCAACTGGCGGCTGGGGATACCTTGCGGCGCTTCGAGGTACTTGCCGGTCCTGGCCGAATAATAGACGACGTCGCCTTCGGCGTTGACCAGGACATGGGGCGGCGCGAACCGCTCCAGCACCTGCGCCTCGACAGCCTGGCGCAGCGGATAACCGATCGCCCCCTTCTTCAAGCCCGCGGTTTCGGCGGGCAAGACGCCGGACGGGCCATCGCCGATCAGCGCCGGTAGCCTTATGTGCGGCGAGGCATGCTCGCGTGCCTGGAAGAGGCGATGTTTCTTATCAACGGTAGCAAAGAGGTTGTCGTGCTGCCCGATGCTTTCGGATGTGCCGAGGAAAAGATACCCGCCGGGCTTCAGCGCGTAGTGGAAGACAGGAAGGACCCGGCTTTGAATCGGTTGGCCGAAATAAATCAGCAGGTTGCGGCATGAGACCAGGTCCATGCGCGAGAAAGGTGGATCGCGAATGACGCTGTGCGGCGAGAAGATGCAAAGTTCCCGGATCTCGTTACTGATGACGTAGCTTTCGCCATCGCCGTTGAAGAACCGCTGTTTGCGCTCTGCAGAAAGACCCTTCAACAAGGCTTCGGGATAGCGTGCCGCGCGCGCCACGGCCAGAGCCGGCTCGTCTATGTCGGTGGCGAATATCTGGACGCGCGGAACAGCCGAAAGAGTTTCCATGTGTTCACGAAGCAGGATGCCAATCGAGAACACCTCCTCGCCCGTGGCGCAGCCGGGAACCCAGACCCTGACGGTATCGCTCGCGGTCTTGCCGTCGAAGAGCTGCGGGATGATCCTTCGCTCGAGAAGTTCGAAGGCGTCGGGATCGCGGAAGAAGCTGGTGACGTTGATCAGCAGATCGCGAAACAGGCTCATCACCTCGCGAGGGTCTTTCTTTAACCAGTCGATATAGGCGCTGGTGGACGGAATCTGGGCTATCTGCATGCGCCGCTTGATCCGGCGCAGGAACGTCTTGGTTTTGTAACCTGAAAAGTCGTGACCGGAGTGGCTGCGCAAGATTCCGTAGATCTGTTCGCGGACCTTGTCTATGTCGGCCATCTGATCATCGTCTTCGTTCGCCAGCCCGTCCAGCGTCTCGAAGCCGGCGGCGTAGACCTCCAGCTTCGCGCCAATCTCCTCGGCGGGTACGGCGACATCGATGAGCCCGCTGGCAATGGCGCTCTGCGGCATGTCGGGGTTGCGCGGACCGTAGCCGTCAGGCGCCTGTGCGACGGTAAGCCCGCCCCGCTCCTTGATCGCCTTGGCGCCGAGGGTTCCATCGGAATCGCCCCCCGACAGAATCACCCCGACAGCATATTCGCCTTGGTCCTCGGCCAGTGCGCTGAAGAAGATATCGATGGGTTTGCGCTCTTGGGTAAGCCCGTTTGGCCGCCGCAGATGCAGAACGCCGTTGTCGATGCCGAGAGTGACGTTCTCCGGCATAACATAGACGTGATCGGGTTCAACAACCACGCCGTCTTCGACGACCACGACGGGCATATCGGTGTAGCGGTCGATAACCTCATGCAGCAGGCTGTTGCGCTTGGGGCTGAGGTGCGTGATGATCACGAACGCCATGCCGGGCTGGCTGGTGAGGCCCTTGAACAGTCCCTCCATCGCGGGGATACCGCCCGCGGACGCACCGATGCCGACGATGGGAAACTTGATTGATCGGGCTGTCACGGCATGTCCCCCTTTCGTTCGGCCCGATATGAACTCTCCCCCGTTATGAGCTCCCCCAAAGGTCGGATCCGACAGAACGCGATCATATAGCGCCCAAGGACGATGGAACAAGACCGCAAGGCCGACGTTGAGCCCAATATCCATGGTGGTTCAATGACAAAACGCTCTGCCGTTATGAAGCTCCTGGCGTCGACCGCGCCGGGGGCGCCTCAGTCAATCGAACATCTCGATACGGGTCCCTTCCCGCATCGCATGCTGGTGCTTGCCAAACGACTGCAGGCGGCGCTGGACGACAGAAAGCGGGAAGCAACTTCTCTGCAACCTGAACTCCGCTCCGAGAAAGGATGACGACGTGCACGATCTGCGGGGGCTACATATTTTGATAGTCGAAGACGAATGGGCGATGGCGGGAGATCTCGCACGGTTTTTCAGCAACATGGGCGCCATCATTCTTGGGCCGGCCGCAACCGTCGAGCAGGCATCCGAACATACCGACCAGGCCGAAGCTGCAATCCTGGACGTCAATCTGAACGGCCGACGCGTGTTTCCGATTGCGGACAAGTTGATGCGCCGCGGTGTCCCGTTCGTGTTCTTCAGCGGCGACAGCGACATCGCCATTCCCGAACACCTCCGCTACGCCAGTAATTTGCGAAAATCCACGGGCAGCAAGGCTGTGTTCAATGCTCTTTTTCCAGTGCAGGCGTCGCAGCGAGTAATAAGCGCCGTGCCACCCTCGCCTGACGACGTTTTCGCGCTTTTGCCCAAACTGCGGCTTGCAGCACGTCTTCTGCTCGGCGACGTCAGCGCGTCAGACAGGCTGGTCGAACGGACGCTCGAGCAAGCAATCCGGGACCTCGACCGCAGGCAGCTTGGTCAATCCACCGAAAACTGGCTCAACGACATCATGGGAGAGATCGCGAAGGCTCGCGGTGCCAATCTCATGCATTGAATGTGTCCTCCTGGGCCGGGATTTCGCCAACCCGGCCAAGCCCCGCCGCGACCGCCCGCTGCTCCGCACCTGAACCGTCGCGTGGCTGTCCTCGCGCGGCGCGCCCGTGGCGATGTCGCCTATCAGGCTGCGCGAGCTGCGATCGTTTTTCGGATCGAGTTCTGCCAGGGCCCGAAGCAACGGGTTCGTCGATTATTCCGGCCTCTCTTGAGATTTTCCAGGTCCAGCAGGATCGGTCGCTGGCCGGCGTTCTCAGCCCTTGCGATCGCGCTCGACGAATTTGTTGAAACGGCTGGGTTTTCCGTCACTGGTCTTGCTCTGGTAGAGGAAGGCCAGGTCATTCTCGTCGAATATCCGGAAGAATTCGTCCCAGTCGATAGGCTCGAAGGCTTCCTCGGGCTCGCCGAAGTCGATCCGCAGGATGCCGCCCTCGCCCTTGGTGCGAACCACCGCCGGGCGGCCCTGCCGCTGCTCGGCCCACTTGCGGATTTCGTCGTGATCGGTGGTCGTCTGGGACTGCGACATTGAAATCTCCTTTGAACATCGGCTTCGCCCTGTCGGCGCCAAGGCGGCTGTGGAGCGCCCTAACAGCGCACCGGCCGCAAATGTTCCCCGATCGCGCGCCGAGTGTGATGCCCCTCTTTCATGCGAGCCGGCGGAGGGATCTTTGTTGAAGCCCAGGGAACAAACCTTTTGCCGAAAAGTTCGGGGCGCCGAGGTCACTTGTCCGAGGAATTGTCGTGAAACGCATATTGGTTACGGGAGGTTGCGGCTTCATTGGCCGCCAGGTCACACAAGAACTCATCGCCCAGGACTACTCGGTTCGCATTCTCGACGCACTGCTGGAGCAGGTGCATGCGGGCGAGGCGGTTGCGCTTCCTGCCGGAGCCGAACTGATCAAGGGCGACATACGCGACCGCGAGGCCGTCGCCGAGGCGCTGGAAGGTGTCGACGCTGTCATTCACCTTGCATCGGAAGTCGGCGTCGGACAGTCGATGTACGAGATCGCGCGCTATGTCGGCACCAACGATCTCGGCACAGCCACCTTGCTCGAGGCGTTGATCAGGCACCCGGTCGAGCGGATCGTCGTCGCCTCCTCGATGAGCGTTTATGGCGAAGGCCTCTATGCCACCCCCGATGGCCGGCGCATCGACAATGCCCGGCGCAAGGCGAGCGACATCAAAAGCGGGCAGTGGAATCCGCTGTCTCCGGAAGGCGAACCTCTTTCCCCGGTGCCGACGGACGAAGAAAAACCAGTCGACCTCGCCTCGATCTATGCGCTCACAAAATACGCCCAGGAACGCGCCGTGCTGATCTTTGGCGAAGCGTATGGCATCGATGCCGTCGCGCTGCGCCTGTTCAATGTTTTCGGCGCCGGCCAGGCGCTATCAAATCCCTATACCGGCGTCTTGGCCAACTTCGCGTCACGTCTCGCCAATGGCCAGCGGCCGATGATCTTCGAGGATGGCGAACAGAAGCGCGATTTCGTTCATGTGCACGACGTCGCCCGCGCGTTTCGGCTTGCGCTGCAGCAACGTCAGGCAAAGGGCCACGTCATCAACATCGGCAGCGGCCAGGCGTACGCCATCAGCGAAGTCGCGCGATTGCTTGCGGAGGCCATGGGGACCCCGAACCGGTCGCCCGAGCTGCTCGGAAAGGCGCGCTCCGGAGACATACGCAACTGCTTCGCCGACATTTCCAAGGCTCGTGAGCTGCTGGGATTCGAACCCGCGCAGCGATTGGAGAACTCTCTCGGCGATTTCGTTTCCTGGGTGCGCAACACGGTCGCCGTCGATCGCGGCGCCGAAATGAAGCGCGAACTCGAAGAGCGCGGGTTGGTGTCATGAGCCCGGGCGCACGCAATCGCCGCGACGCGCCGGTCGCCATCGTCGGCGGCAGCGGCTTCATAGGATCGAACCTGGCCGACAGCTTTCTGTCGGATGGCGAGCCGGTGCTGGTGATCGACAATCTCAGCCGTCCAGGGGTGCAACAGAACCTTGAATGGCTGGCCCAGAAACATGGCGGCCGCCTTACAGTCGAGACCATTGATGTGCGGGACGCCAGCGCCCTGGGGCCGGTTCTGATGAGGTCTAGGGCGATCTTCCATCTGGCCGCGCAAACGGCCGTTACCACGAGCCTGGTCCGGCCGGACGAGGATTTCGACATCAACCTTCGGGGAACGTTCAACGTCCTGGAGGCGGCGCGACTGAGCGCTGAGCGCGTTCCGGTGATTTTCGCCAGCACCAACAAGGTTTACGGCAGCCTTCCCGATATCACCGTGCGCAAGGACGGCGACCGCTACATACCTTGCGACAGCGTCGTCCGGGCCAGCGGCATCGATGAGACCCGCGGTCTCGATTTCTGCACGCCCTATGGCTGCTCCAAGGGAGCGGCGGACCAGTATGTGCTCGATTATGCCAAGTCCTACGGCATGCCGACGGCGGTGCTGCGGATGAGCTGCATCTACGGACCACGCCAGTTTGGCACCGAGGACCAGGGATGGGTGGCGCACTTCCTGCTCAGCGCCCTGACGGGGCGGCAAATCACCATCTATGGCGACGGCAGGCAGGTGCGCGACATACTGCACGTCCACGATGCAGTCGCCGCCTACAGGGCCGTCCTGGACCGCATCGAGACCGTCAGCGGCGAGGCATTCAATCTTGGCGGCGGACCTGAAAATGCGCTCAGCCTGCGAATGCTGTTGAACGAGATCGGCGGCCTGACCGGCCGTGAGCTTTCGATCCGCCACGATGGTGAAAGGACCGGCGACCAACCCTTCTTCGTCGCCGACACCCGCAAGATCGAAGCCGCGCTCGGCTGGAAGGCAAAGGTCACGTGGCGCCAGGGCGTTCGCGATCTTGCCGACTGGCTGCAGCGCCACCGGCTCGAGCGCCGCGCCGAAGCCGTGAGGTACGTGGCATGAGAATAGCCTTGGTCAACCCCTCATGGACGTATGACGACAGCATCTATTTCGGCTGCCGCCAACCGCATCTGCCGCTGGAACTCGGCTATTCGAAAGCCATGCTCGAAACGGCTGGCCATGAGGTGCTGCTGCTGGACGGCCAGTTGCAGAAACTCGACAATCGCGGACTCTGCGAACGCGTGGCTGAGTTCGCGCCGGCAATGACGGTCGTCAGCACCGCGCCGACCTATCTGTTCTGGCGCTGCGCACCACCGGAACTGCGCGTGCCGGCCGATTTCCTCAATCGTCTCGCGGGGCGTGGCGGACGCACGGTCGCGGTGGGGCCGCATGGCTCGGCGACGCCGGCGCCGACCTTGCGCAAGCTCGGCGTCGACATTGTCGTGCGCGGCGAATGCGAGGAAGTCGTCACCGAACTTGCCCGGCGCGACGATTGGAGCGCGGTACCCTCGACCGCTTATCTGCGGGACGCCAAGCTGGTTTCGAACGGCGGCGTTCATGCCAGTGCGTTTGTCGATCATCCGCCGCTTGACTGGCCATCCGACTGGATCGCCGCTCATTGGCATCATCATCACAGGTTTGATGACCAACAGCATGGATTCGGCGCCGAGGTCGAGGCATCACGCGGCTGTCCGTACCATTGCAGCTTCTGCGCCAAGATAGACTTCCGCGATGCTTATCGCCGCCGCAACCACGAAGCGGTGATAACCGAAATCGATCGGCTGATTGCCCAAGGTGTCGGCTACATCTACTTCATCGACGAAATCTTCCTGCCGCAAAAGGCGTTGCTGGAAGCGCTGGTCGGCCGCGATGTGAAATTCGGCGTCCAGACCCGCATCGATCTGTGGAAACCCGAGCTGCTGGAATTGCTGGGCACGGCCGGCTGCGTCTCCATCGAAGCCGGCCTCGAAAGCCTGACTGTGGAAGGACGCGCCATGCTGGCGAAGCGCTGCCGGCTGGGCACCGAGGAACTCGCCGCGCTGCTGGTCAAGGCCAGACGCCACGTTCCCTTCGTTCAAGCCAATCTGATCGGCGTGGTCGAGGATGATCCTGCCCTTGTCGATCACTGGCGAGCCCACCTGATCGACAATGGCGTGTGGGCCAATGAACCCGTACCGCTTTATCCATATCCGAGTTCGCCCAGCTATCGCGAGCTTTGGGGCGAACCCGACGATCTCGCCTGGGAGCGCGCCCATGAGCATTACCTCGCTTCGTTCCAGAAGTTCAGCGACATCCAGGAAAGGCGCCCGCGTCCGCTGGCGGAACTGGAGGCGACATGTTGCGGACACTGAGCCCGCGCAAGCGACGCATCCTGATGACCGTCGACGCCATGGGCGGAGTGTGGCGCTACGCGCTTGATCTCGGACGGGAACTGGTCAAGGGCGGCGACAGCATCGTGTTCGCCGGCCTGGGGCCGGAACCATCGAGGCAACAGGCCGAAGAGGCGCGGTCCTTCGCGACGCTTGTCTGGCTGAATTTGCCGCTGGATTGGATGACCCACGACGCCAGCGACCTCGACGCGTTGCCGCGGGAATTGCGTGCGCCGATGCGCGACCACGCCATCGACCTTGTCCATCTCAACGCGCCGACGCAGGCAGTGGGATTGGATGCACCCTGCCCTGTCATAGCGGTCTCGCATTCATGCGTGACGACGTGGTTCCACGCCGTCAGGGAACAAGCTTTGGACAGCGGATGGACCTGGCAGGAAGAGCGCAACAGGCGCGGCTTCGACAGGGCCGACGCCGTCGTCGCGCCGAGTCGCAGCCACGCCGAACTGCTCGAGATCTGCTATGGCCCGATCGCACGCCTTCAGGTTGTCGCAAATGCCGCGCGCCCGGTCCCGGAAGCCGAAACCCGCCAGCCGCTCGTTTTCGCCGCTGCCCGCTGGTGGGACGAGGGAAAGAACGTGGTGGCCGTCGATCAGGCCGCCTCATTGACGAAATGGCCCATTTTCACGGCCGGTTCCATTCACGGCCCAAACGGCGAGCGTGCCACAATCAGCCATGCCGTTCCTCTCGGAGCGCTGCCATATGACGAGGTCCGCTCCCTGATGGCCGGCGCTGGCATTTTTGTATCGCCATCGCTCTACGAACCGTTCGGCCTGGCGGCGTTGGAAGCGGCTATGTCGGCAACGCCCCTGGTGCTCTCCGACATCGCGACCTATCGCGAATTATGGGACGGGGCCGCGATGTTCTTCGACCCGCGCGACCCGCATGATCTCGCGGACTGCATCAATCGTCTTTCCAGCAATGCCGGGCACAGGCGGGAACTCGGTCGGGCAGCCCTCCGCCGCAGCCGCGGCTTCACGCTGGCAAGGCAGGCAGCGGCCATGCGCGAAGTCTACGAAAAAGCGGCGCTAGCCATGGCGGAGCGCTGATCATGCGCTTCCTGTTCTACACCCACTCGATCGTCTCCGACTGGAACCACGGCAATGCCCATTTCCTTCGTGGCGTCATGCGCGAGCTGGTGGCGCGCCGGCATCAGGCCATCGCGCTGGAGCCGTCGGACGGCTGGAGCCGATCGAATCTGTTGGCCGAGAAGGGATCCTTCGCGATCGAACGCTTCCGCGAGGATTTTCCCGAATTGATGCCGGTGACCTACGATGCCGGGTTCGACCATGAAGCCTGGATCGCCGAGGCCGATGTCGTGGTCGTGCACGAATGGACCGACCCGGAGCTCGTCGCTCGTATCGGCCGTGCCCGGGCCGGCAGCGGCAACTTCATCCTTCTGTTTCACGACACACATCACCGGGCAGTGTCGGCCACCGAAGCCATCTCGGCGCTCCGTCTGGAGCACTATGACGGGGTTCTCGCCTTTGGCGAAGCATTGCGCGAGAGCTACCTGCGCGCCGGCTGGGGCAAGCGTGTCTTCACCTGGCACGAAGCGGCGGACGACCGGCTGTTCAAGCCTTACCCACAAATCCACCGCACGTCCGATCTGGTCTGGATCGGAAACTGGGGCGACGACGAGCGGACCGCCGAAATCCAGGAATTCCTCATCGAACCGGTGCGCGACCTGGGTCTCCAGGCCACTGTTCACGGCGTGCGCTATCCTGAAACGGCACTTGCCGACCTGGCCGCCGCCGGTCTGCGCTACGAGGGCTGGATCGCCAATGCCGACGTGCCGAAGGCGTTCGCCGCGCATCGTGTCACCGTGCACATCCCGCGGCGGCCTTATCGCGAGGGCCTGCCTGGAATTCCGACGATCCGCATGTTCGAGGCTCTTGCCTGCGGCATCCCGCTGATTTCAGCGCCGTGGTCCGATGTCGAGCTGTTATTCAGGCCCGGCGTCGACTTCCTGTTCGCCGAGGATGGTTCCCAAATGCGGCAACACCTTCGGGCGGTTTTAGCCGATCCCGAATTGGCCGCCTCCCTGGCGACCTCGGGGCTTGAAACCATCCGCTCGCGACACACTTGCCGACACCGCGTCGACGAGTTGTTCGACGTGCTTTCGCAATGCACGAACCGGCACACTGCCGACCCGACCGCCCCAGAGGAAGCCGCAGCATGAAGATCGCATTCTATGGATCGAGCCTTTTGTCGTCCTACTGGAACGGTGCCGCGACGTATTACCGTGGGTTGCTCAAGGCGCTTGCGGGGCTTGGCTACGAAATCACCTTCTATGAGCCTGATGTCTATGACCGGCAGAAAAACCGCGACATCGAGGCGCCGGACTGGTGCAGCGTCGTCGTTTATGAGGCTACCCGGCATGCCCTGATGCAAGTGGCGGCGCGCGCGGCCGAAGCCGACATCGTCGTCAAGGCGAGTGGCGTCGGTTTCGAGGACGAGGCGCTGCTGCGCGCAGTGCTCGACCACGCCCGCAGCGATGCGCTCATCGTATTCTGGGACGTGGATGCACCGGCCACGCTCGCCGAGTTGCGCGAGGAGCCGGACCACCCGCTGCATGGTGCGCTGCAGGAAATCGACCTCGTATTGACGTATGGCGGCGGAGATCCCGTCGTCTGGGCCTATCGCGCCATGGGCGCAAAGGAGTGCGTGCCAATCTACAATGCGCTCGATCCGCAGACGCACCACCCGGTGGCCAGCAATGCGCGCTTTGCCTGCGATCTGGCATTCCTCGGAAACAGGCTGCCGGATCGTGAGGCGCGGGTCGGGTCGTTCTTTCTCGATCCCGCGATCCAGCTGCCGCAACAACGGTTTCTGCTCGGCGGATCGGGCTGGGGCGACAAGCCGCTCCCCACCAATGTCGGCTGGCTCGGCCATGTCGGTACCCGCGATCACAACGCCTTCAATGTCACGCCAAAGGCCGTGCTGAACATCAGCCGCGACAGCATGGCCGCCAATGGTTTTTCACCTGCCACGCGCGTCTTCGAGGCGGCCGGCGCCGGCGCCTGCCTTATCACCGATGCCTGGTTGGGCGTGGAACTGTTCCTGAAACCGGGTGAGGAAATCCTTGTGGCGCGCGACGGCGCCGATGTCGCCGAAATCATGCGGACGCTGACCCCTGGTCAGGCAAAGGCAATCGGCCAGGCCGCACTTCGCCGCGTTCTCGCCGACCACACCTACGCATTGCGGGCGGCCGTGGCGGACGCGGTCTTCAAACGGCATTTGACGCAAGGGACCGTGGAGGCTGCTGAATGACCACGCAGTTGAACATCGTCTTTCTCGGCCTGTCGCTGTCCTCGTCCTGGGGAAACGGCCACGCCACGACTTTTCGAGGACTGCTGAAAGGCCTTCACGAGCTCGGCCACCGCGTCACTTTTCTGGAGCGCGATGTGCCATGGTACGCCAATCATCGCGACCTGCGTAACCCGGATTTCTGCGCCTTGCGCTATTACGAAACCGTACGGGAACTGCAACGCGATTACGCGCGCTGCCTGCAACAGGCCGATGTCGTGGTCATCGGCTCCTTCGTGCCGGAAGGGCGCGCGGTCATCGATATCGTCGCTTCGCTTTGCAAAGGACAACTCTGCTTTTACGACATCGACACGCCGGTGACGCTGGCAAAGTTGTCGGCTGGCGATTGCGACTATCTGAGCTGGCGTCAGGTCCCCTACTTCGACATCTATTTCTCCTTCGCCGGCGGCCCTACACTTGCCGATCTGGCGCATACCTTTGGCGCGCGTCGCGCCGAGCCGCTCTACTGCTCGGTCGATCCGGAACGGCATCACCGCACTGCCGACCCGATCCGCTGGGATCTCGGCTATCTCGGCACCTACAGCTCGGACCGGCAGGCCACGCTGAACGCGCTCCTGCTCGAGCCTGCACGGCTTATGCCGGACCGCCGTTTCGTCGTGGCCGGCTCGCAATATCCTTCCGACATCGACTGGCCCGACAATGTCGAGCGCATCGAACATCTGCCGCCGGCCGATCACGCCGCATTCTACAGCCGTCAGCGCTACACGCTGAACGTCACTCGCCGGTCCATGGTCGCCGCCGGGTGGTCGCCCAGCGTGCGTCTTTTCGAGGCAGCAGCTTGCGGCACGCCCATCATCAGCGACCGCTGGCCGGGCCTCGACAGTTTCTTCCCCACATCGGCGATCCACACCGCCACGAAGCCGGACGATGTCGTCACGATTCTGTCCAGGGAATCGGCGCGTGCACGCCTCGCCATGGCCGATCGGGCACGCGAACTTGTCCTTGCTTCCCACACCGGAATGGCCAGGGCTCGCGAATTCATCACGGCGCTTATCCAAAAGGGGGCGGTGGCCCTGGCTCGCGACATCGGAAGTGCAGCATGACTGGCAGGCAGGAGAATATGGCGATGCGGCAAACAAAGAAAAAGCAAAGGGCAAAGACGGTGCTCGTCGCCGGTGGCGCGGGCTTTCTCGGTTCGCATCTTTGCGAAGCATTGTTGCGCGATGGCTGGCGCGTGATCTGCGCCGACAATTTTCTGACCGGTCGCTTGGAGAACATCAACGCGATTGTAGACCAGCCGAATTTCCGGTTGATCGAGCAGGACATATGCCGCCCACTGGATCTTGGTGAGCCGGTGGATCGCATTTTCAACCTGGCGTGCGCCGCCTCGCCGCCGCGCTACCAGGCCGATCCGATACACACCACGCGAACCTGCGTCATCGGAACGTTGAACCTGCTCGAACTCGCTGCCCGCAACGATGCGCGATTGCTGCAGGCCTCCACGAGTGAAGTCTACGGCGATCCGGAACAACATCCGCAGAGGGAAGATTATGTCGGTCATGTGAACTGCACCGGTCCGCGCGCCTGCTACGACGAGGGCAAGCGCACCGCCGAGACGCTTTGCTTCGACTATCTGAGGGCCGGCAATGCCGACGCTCGGGTCGCGCGCATCTTTAACACCTATGGGCCGAGAATGGACCCGGCCGACGGCCGCATTGTCTCGAACCTGATCATGCAGGCGCTGGAAAAGCGCCCGCTGACGATCTTCGGCGACGGCCTGCAGACGCGATCTTTCTGCTACGTCTCCGATCTGATCGACGGGTTGATGCGCCTGATGGACATCGACCCCAATCCAGGCAAGCCGATCAATCTGGGCAATCCCGGAGAATTCACCATTATGCGATTGGCGGCATTGGTGAAGGCAATGACGGGCGCCAAGTCGGACATGACGTTTCTGCCGCTGCCGCAGGACGATCCTCGGCGCAGGCAGCCCGACATATCGCGCGCGAAAGCGGTGCTCGGCTGGACGCCGAGAGTGCCTCTCGACGAGGGGCTCGCGCGCACGATCGATTATTTCGCATCGCTCGAAGGCGGCCAGATCGGCGAAGACATACCCGTTAGCGCCACAAGGGCGAGGCCCACGTCAGGCGGGCTGCAGAACCTCCCTGCCTGACGCCACATCGCGGCCGCATCTTCCGTCGAACCGCGGGAACATCCGCTCAAGCTTGTGGTTTGACGAGAGGACCAGATATGGAGGACGTCATGCAACCCAAGCGATCCGCGACGGACATCGACAAGATTGCGGAAAGGGAAATGGCTGCCTATTTGCGGCGCGCCTCGATCACCTATCTGGAGTGCTGCGTCAGCCTGATGATGACGCATCTGCAGCGGGAAGAAGTGGCCACGATTCTCGAGCAGGAAGCAGACATGCTGCGAAGGCTGGATTGACGGGGACCGTCACGCCTGGCGTGATCCGGGCCAGATAGCATGGGAGCTCCGCGGCGGTTTTTGCCTGGGCAGGCGTGCCTGGTCCAGCGTGGTGCCCTCGGTCCAGCGTCCAAGCGGCGGGTTTCGACGACTTGCTGAAGCATAGCCCGACCGACGCATCGTGGCGCTGGTGTGGAGACATGCGGTCGGGATCACCGCCCCCTGGAACTGCCATGCACTCTCCGGCCCCTTGTGGTCGCCGCAGACGACTATCGACCGATTTGCGGTTCCTGCCCTGCGGCAAGGTGGGTGCGGTTTCGATCCATGCCGTCCCGGGCAATTTTTCAGTCGACCAAGGAACATTCCGGCAGGGTAGCGGTTCGGCGCAAGGAACTTACCTTTGAACAGCATAGGGCGGCAGTTTCGTGGGATCGAAAAAGATTCGTGTCGGCATCGCTGGGGTCGGCAATTGCGCATCGTCCCTGGTGCAGGGCCTCTCCTATTATCGCCATGCGAAAAGCAACGAACCGATCCCGGGCCTGATGCATGTCGATCTCGGTGGCTATCACGTCGACGACATCGAAATCGTCTGTGCATTCGATGTCGCCAAAACCAAGGTTGGTCGCGACGTCGCGGAGGCGATCTACGCCGCTCCCAACAACACGTTCCGCTTCGCCGACGCGCCGACGACCGGTGTTCGCGTCGAACGCGGACCGACGCTCGACGGCATCGGCAAATATTTGCGCAACGAGATCGAAGAGGCGCCCGAACCGGTTGCCAACGTCAGCGAGATCTTGCGCGACAGCGGAGCCGATGTGCTGGTCTCCTATCTGCCGGTGGGTTCGGAGGAGGCGACACACTTCTATGCCGAATGCGCGCTCGAGGCCGGCTGCGCCTTCGTCAATTGCATACCGGTTTTCATCGCCTCGCGTCCGGAATGGCGGCGGCGCTTCGAGCAACGCGGCTTGCCGCTGGTCGGCGACGACATCAAGAGCCAGGTCGGCGCGACCATCGTGCACCGGCTGCTGGCCAATCTCTTTCGCGAGCGCGGCGTGCGCATCGACCGCACCTATCAGCTGAATTTCGGCGGCAACACCGACTTTCTCAACATGTTGGAACGTGAGCGGCTGGAATCGAAGAAGATTTCCAAGACCCAAGCGGTAACCAGCCAGCTCGATGTTCCCCTGGAGCCGGGCAACATCCATGTCGGACCCAGCGACCATGTGCCTTGGCTCACCGACCGCAAATGGGCCTATATCCGTGTCGAAGGCACGACCTTCGGCGGCGTGCCGCTTAATGCCGAGCTCAAGCTGGAGGTGTGGGATTCGCCCAATTCAGCAGGCGTGGTGATCGACGCGGTCCGCTGCGCCAAGCTGGCGCTCGACCGCGGCATCGCCGGAGCGCTGACAGGTCCTTGCAGCTATTTCATGAAGTCGCCTCCCGAACAGTTCACCGACGCCGAAGCCCGACAACGGACGCTCGCTTTCATCGCCGGCAAGGACGAGCCTTTGCTGGATGCCGCGGAATGACGACGACGTTCTTCTTGATCCGCCATGCGACGCACGACAAAGTCGGCTCCTATCTTGCCGGGCGCATGGCCGGCGTTCGTCTTGGCGAGGCCGGCAAAGCTCAAGCGGAGCACCTTGGCGGGCGCATGGCGCAAGAGACGATCGCCGCCATCCTGTGCAGCCCGCGCGAGCGCACGCGGGAGACGGCGCAGCCGATCGCTCTCGCCTGCGGTGTCGGTGAAATCGCGATCCGCGCCGAACTCGACGAGATCGACTTCGGCGACTGGTCCGGAAAGACCTTCGATGAACTGAACGGCGACGCCGGTTGGCGCGCGTGGAATGACCAGCGACAGGAGGCCAGGACACCGAGCGGCGAGACCATGCTGGATGTCCAGCAGCGCATCGTCTCGCTGATGAACGCCGTTCGCGCGTTGCATCAGAACCAATGCGTCGCCCTGGTCAGCCACGCCGACGTCATCAAGGCCGCCGTCTGCAAGGTGCTCGGCTTGCCGGTCGGCGATTGCTTTCGCTTCGACATCGATCCCGCTTCGATCACGACGATCGTGTCGGGCGACTGGGGCTCAAAGCTCCTGCGAATGAATGAAGTTGCCTGACGAGGAAATTCCCCATGCGGATGGTCATTTTCGGTCTTACCGTCACATCTTCATGGGGGAACGGCCATGCCACGCTGTGGCGTGGGCTGATCCGCGCCCTCGCCCGGCTGGGCTGGTCCATCACCTTTTTCGAACGCGACACTCCCTACTATGCCGGGACCCGCGATCTGGACCAGCTCGATGGAGGCAACGTCGTTGTCTATCCGGACTGGGAGGACATCCGTCGCGTGGCGGAGCAGGCGATGAAGCAAGCGGATGTCGTCGTCATCACCTCCTACTGTGCCGACGCCGTGGAGGCTTCGCGCCTCGCGCAGCAGGCAAGTCGCGGATTGCGTGTCTTCTACGATCTCGACACTCCGGTCACCCTTGCCCGCATCGAGCAAGGCGAGCGTCCCCCCTATTTCGGACCTGAGGGGCTCGCCGATTACGATCTTGTCCTGAGCTACACCGGCGGCTCGGCGCTCGACGCGCTGAGGACGGTCCTGGGTGCGCGCCACGTGTTGCCGCTCTACGGGCATGTCGATCCGGACCAGCACCGGCCGGCAGAGAGGCGGGCCGAATTCGCCGGTGATCTGTCCTATCTCGGTACCTACGCGGCCGATCGCCAGGCCGGCGTCGAGGAACTGCTGGTCCGCCCGGCCATGCGCCTGCCCGATCAGCGCTTCATCATCGGCGGTGCACAGTATCCGCAGGAATTCCCGTGGGTCGACAACATCTTCTTCGTCAGGCATCTGCCGCCCGCCGACCATCCGGCGTTCTTCTCGTCGTCGCGGCTGACGCTCAACGTCACGCGGGAAGCGATGGCGCAAAAGGGCTGGTGCCCTTCGGGACGGCTCTTCGAAGCGGCTGCGTGCGGAGCTGCGATCGTCACTGACGTATGGCCAGGCCTCGCGGAATTCTTCGAACCCGGCCGCGAACTGCTGTTGGCGCGGGACACGGATGACGTGGTCGCCGCACTGCAATTGCCGGAGTCCGAGCTCGACGATATCCGAAGGCGTGCCCGCGAGCGCGTCTTGAGCGAACACACGTCCACCAGGCGCGCGGCGGAACTGGATGGAATTGTGGCCGATGCCTTGCGAAATCCGGTCGGCGCGCCAATGAAGGAAGCAGTCTGATGCTGGGCATCGTGCCCGCTGCCGGACGTGGCAGCCGCATTCAACCACTTGGCTTCTCGAAGGAGCTGCTGCCGGTCGGCAGCCGGATCGACGGACAGACCGAACGTCCCTGCGCCGTAAGCGAGTATCTGGTGCGACGCATGATCCAGGCCGGCGTCGACAAGATTTGTTTCATCATCGGATCGGGCAAGTCCGACATCCTCGAATACTACGCCGCCGGCTACGGTGACGCGGCGGCGCTTTTTGTGGTGCAGCCCAATCCGGTCGGTCTCTGCGATGCGATTTTCCGGGCAGCGCCCCTGGTCGCGCCCGACGAGGTGGTCTTGGTCGGCCTTCCGGATACGATCTGGTTTCCCGAGGACGGTTTCTGCCACCTGCCTGACGATCAGCTTTCGTTTCTGCTCTTCCCGGTGGATCACCCGGAATTCTTCGACGCCGTCCTTACCGATGACGACGAGCGTGTGATCGAAATCCAGGTTAAGCAGCAGGGTGCAGCCACGAACTGGGTCTGGGGTGCGTTCAAGATGCCCGGTCATGTCCTGCATCGGCTTGCGGCACTGTGGCGCGAGCGCGACCACCGTGACGAATACATCGGGACGTTGGTCAACGCCTACCTTGCGGCCGGCGGCGTGGCCCACGGTGTCAAGGCAGGGTCCGCCTATGTCGATGTCGGTACCTTCAACGGCTATCGCACAGCCCTGCGGTTGCTCGAAGACGGTATCCCATCCGCCCCTCACCAGTCCGCCGCGATCATGCCCGGCACGCATTCGCATGTGCCCGTCGTTCCAGGCGAAGGAGCCTGACCATGTTGCATTCCCACGCCGAAATCCGCCGGCGCATCGACGCGCTCGGCCCATGGTTTCACAACATGGAACTGGCCGGTGTCGAAACCGCGCCCCACCACTTTCTCGGCAATTACCCGCTGATCAAATGGCGCAAATTCGCTGACGCCATACCCGCCGATCTGGCCGGCAAGACCGTGCTGGACATCGGTTGCAATGCCGGCTTCTATTCAATCGAGATGAAACGGCGGGGCGCTGCCCGTGTCCTCGGCATCGATTTCGACGAGGCCTATCTGGCGCAGGCCCGCTTTGCGGCCGAGATCGCGGACTGCGACATCGAATTCCAGAAATTGTCGGTCTACGACGTTGGTGCCCTGCGCGAGACGTTCGACGTCGTGCTGTTCATGGGCGTGCTTTACCATCTGCGCCACCCCTTGCTTGCGCTCGACTTGATCCGCGAGCACGTCGCCGGCGACCTGATGATCTTTCAGTCCATGCAACGGGGCAGCACGGATCTGCCCGATCTGGAAGAGAATTATCACTTCTGGACGCAAGACCTGTTCGACCGGCCAGAATATCCCAAGCTACACTTCGTCGAGCACCGCTATGCGGATGATCCGACCAACTGGTGGATACCCAACCGGGCCTGCACCGAGGCGATGCTACGCAGTGCGGGCTTCGAGATCGTTCTGCATCCCGAGCAGGAGGTCTATTTCTGCCGCGTCGCCGGCGACCCGGCCGGCGGTGGCGCGATTTATCCGTCGAAAGGAAAGCTCCATGATTGAAGCCGCGATGATCTGGAACGAGCCCAATAACAAGTCGCACTGGGACCCCGAGCTCGACCCTGATTGGAGCCGCTTTGCCAGGATGGCAATCCTGTCGGCGGATGCGATCGCGTCCGAGAACCCGGCTCTGACAAAGGTGCTTGGCGGTATATCGCCAATAGACCCCGACTTTATCGCGCGCATGAAGGGATTTGGCGTGCTGAACCATGTCGACGCCGTTGCGGTACACGGCTTTCCTCTTGACTGGAACTTATGGCAAATTCAGGAATGGCCGCAGAAGATCGGCGAGATCGCAGCCGTCACCGATCTTCCCATCTGGGTCAGCGAGGTCGGGATATCAACCTTCGGGGCCGAGGAAATACAGGTCTGGGGGCTCAAGCGCACTGCCGAATTGCTGCTCGGCAACGCACCACGAATCCAGTGGTACAGCCTCTATGACCTTCCGCGCGAATGGGGAGCAACGACGCGGCATCGCGAAGCGGAGGGCTCCTCCTATTATCGTCATTTCCACATGGGGCTGCTGCGCCAGGACGGTACGCCGAAGCCGGCGATGGAAGAATTCCTGCGCTACACGCCTGCAATGGGGCTGGTGCAGTGGTTTCATTTCGAGGACCCGCGACTGGACGACGCCGTCGCCTGGATGAAGCGGCTCGGCGTCACCAACGTGCGCACGGGGCTTTCCTGGGCCGACAGCTTCAGGCCGAATGCGTTGGACTGGTTCGACCGACAGATGGAAGCCCTCGCCGCTTTCGATGTCACGGTTACCTTCTGCTTCACGCCCGAGCATCGTGGGATGATGCCTCATCACACCAGCCCTCCGCTGGTCCCCGGGGAATTCGCTGAATTCTGCGCATCGATGGTCCGTCGCTACGCACCCGGCATGACGTCCGCCTCGCTCCCGACGCGGCGAGCCTCGGCTGCGTGAGGCTCTCATGCGATCAGGTCCGCGATCATCGGATGCACCGACCGAGTTCGTAGCTTGCGGTTGCCAAGCGATTCGCCACAATTCACTGTCGAGCTTCGAGGATTTGCGGCCGTTCGCAACCGCCCTGGGCCATCCGGCATCGTGGCTCGGCCGGCCATGACGCTTACCGTCCTCAATGTCGCCTATCCCCTCGCGCCTGTGGGACCGGACGCGGTCGGGGGTGCTGAACAGGTCCTGTCGATGCTCGATCGGGCACTGGTTCACGCGGGTCACCGGTCTATCGTCATCGGCTGCCGGGGCTCCAGCGCCAGTGGCACCCTTGTGGAAACACCGGCGGAACGCGGCGTGCTCGACGAGGCGGCAAAGGGCCGCGCGCAGCAGGCTCATCGGACCGCGATCGCTACTGCCCGCGCCCGTTGGCCGATCGACGTGGTTCATCTCCATGGCATCGACTTCGACGCCTACCTGCCACCGGATGGCCCGACGTTGGTGACCCTTCACCTGCCATTGGACTGGTATCCGGCCGAGGCACTGCGCCCGACGCGCGACGACGTGTGGCTCCACGCCGTCTCGGCTGCCCAGCAGAAAGCCGCGCCTCCCGGCGCCAGGCTGGCGGCGCCAATTCCGAATGGAGTTGACATGGATGCGCTGAGCCTGCAGCAACCGAAGCGCGACTTTGCACTAGTTCTGAGCCGGGTCTGCCCGGAAAAGGGCATTCACCTGGCGCTGGACGCAGCCAAACTGGCAGGCGTGCCACTGGTTGTCGGCGGCAAGGTCTATCCCTACGAAACGCACACGCGGTATTTTCGCGACGAGGTCCAACCTCGCCTCGATGGCCGCCGCCGCTTTCTTGGCCCGCTCGGTTTCACCGCGAAGCGACGCTTTCTCAACGCAGCACGCTGTCTGGTCATCCCGAGCCTTGCCGCCGAAACCAGTTCACTTGTCGCCATGGAGGCCCTGGCCTGCGGCACGCCGGTCGTGGCTTTTCCAAATGGCGCGCTTCCCGATGTGATCGAGCATGGCAGGACTGGCTTTCTCGTCAACACTATCGACGAGATGGCCAAGGCCATCGTTGCGGCATCCAGCCTGGACGCCGAGGCATGCAGGACCGAGGCGCGGCGGCGGTTTTCGCTGCAAGGAATGATCTCATCCTACATGGACGCCTATCAAAGGCTGGCACGACTTGGCACCGACGCCGCGCGCGTCGCGGTCACACCGTGAGCGAACCTGTGCTGCGTAGCGAGATCATCGATGATCCGGCGCAATTCGATACCCTCGCGCCGCACTGGTGGAAGCTGTGGGAGCAGAGTTCCTCGGCTACGCCGTTTCAATCTCCCGCCTGGCTGGTGCCATGGTGGCGCACGTTCGCGCCCGGAGGCCTGGCGACGGTGGCGGTCTGGCGCGGAGGCGATCTGATAGGGCTGGCGCCGCTCTATCTCGAGCACGGAACCGCTGGCTCGAAACTTCTTCCGGTCGGGATTTCGCTCAGCGACTATCTGGACATCCTGTGCGTCCCGGGCACCGAAGCCCTGGTCGCCGCCGCAATTGCTGAAAAGATCCGGTCGGTTGAATGGTCGCAATGGGTCTTGTCGGATTTGCCCCAAGACGCTGCCGGTCTTGCCATGATCTATCCCGACCTGAAGGCGGGGCGGCCAAGCCTTCATGGCGCTTGCCCCGTGCTCGCTATCGCCGGCGACGAAACCCTCGCGGGCTGTGTGCCCTCCCGCCGAAGGCGCCAGTTGCGACGGGCGCGACAGGCCGCGGCCAGGCGCGGCCGGACCGCGTTGTCGTCGGCACGCGGTGAACCCCAAGCCTTCCTTGATCAGTTGATCCGCCTTCACGACGCGCGCTGGGCCGGACGCGGAGGTGGTGTGTTGGCCGACGTCGCTGTAAAGCGATTCCACAGGCATTCGCTTCCCCTGCTCGACGCTTGTGGCCTTGCCCGGTGCTGGCTGCTCGCAATCGATGGCAGAACCGTCGGCGTCTATTACGGTTTTCATCATCGCGGTCGCGCCTATGCCTATCTCGGGGGCTTCGACCCTTCTTATGCCGAAGAGAGTCCAGGCGCGATCCTGATCGGCCACGCGATCGAGGAGTCTATCCGCGAGGGGGCGCACGAGTTCGATTTCCTGCGCGGTCAGGAGGCCTACAAATATGGCTGGGGCGCCGTCGACAGGTGGACGATGCGCAGGGTCTGGACGCGGAACTGATACCATGAGCGCGACCGGCCCAAAATCAGCCCAGCGCCGGACAGCTATGAGATCGGCCATCGAAGCCTGCATGGAGGATAGTGCTTGCGCCGAAGTCGTCGTCGCCAGGCTGGCGCTTTACCTGCAGACAGGGATCGGGGCGGCGGAATTGGCGGAGATCGTCCTTGATACCATCCCGTCGGTTCCGCGAGACGCGGACAGACTTCAAGAGGTAGCCGGGCTGCTTCGCCGCAACCCAGGCGCCTTCGCCATTTTGGGGGCGACGGGCGCGGCCGTTCGCCACGCACGCGACGAGGACGAGACGGATGCCGATGTCGTCACGCGATTGGCATCGAGCTTCGATGCGGCGGCAGCAATTTCGGGAACGGCAAGCGTCCAACTCGCATCCCTCGGCGATGAGGACAGGCTGTCAGCCACCACCGGCGAAATCGTTGCGTGGCTCAAGGAGCAGGATTTCACAGGAACCAGCCGGGACATCCTGGACATTGGTTGCGGCATCGGCCGTTTCGAGGGTGCGCTTTCCAACTCCTTCAACCGGGTGGTCGGCATCGACATATCCTCGCGGATGATCTCCATCGCCTCCGAGCGGTGCGCCGCACTGAGCAATGTTGAGGTGCGGCAAACCTCCGGTCTCGATTTGACCGAATTCGACGACAGAAGTTTCGATTGCGTGCTGGCGGTCGACTGCTTTCCTTATCTGGTTCTGGCCGGCATGGCTGAGCGGCATTTCGAGGAGATTGCGCGCGTTCTGAGACGGCCAGGCTGGCTGGCCCTGCTGAACTATTCCTACCGCGGATCGCTTTTTTTGGACCGCGCCGATATCAGCCGTCTGGCCGAAGCCCACCAATTACGAGTTGTCGTCAATGGCGAGAACCCTTTCCGGTCATGGGATGGCGACGCATTCCTGCTTGCGCATGGCGGCGGAACATTACCGCTCGCTGCCGGTTCGGACCGGAGGCGCTGAGCGCGTACTGGACGGCAATCGAATCAAGTCCGACCAATATCAGGATCAGGCCTCGAACCACTTGCCGAAGGAGATAAAGCGGTCGCGCCACATCCTTGGCCTGCGGCGATACAGGGCTGAGGAAAATAAAACTGTGCAAGGCCAGCCGGGCAACCGCGCCGACGGCGAACCTCACGTTGTAATGTCGAGCATTCGTCACCACAATATGATCAAGGGACTGCTGTCTACCCAAGAGAACATGATGTCTCGTTCGAGCGATGATACGGTGGACCCAGAATTCAGTCCGGCTATGGATCTGGAGATCGCTTCTCTCCTGTCTGCGATAGAGCGCGAAAAAGTTCCGGACCGGCTGACCAGACTGGCGATGGAGTTGCAACACGCGCTGGTCGAGAGACGTCGGCGTGGCGTGAAAAACTGACTATCTGCGGCTGTCGCCCTCGATATCGAGTTGACCGTCCGCCAGATGGTTTCGCCGTTCGATCAGTGTCTGCAGCGAATTCTCCCCAAGCAATACGAGAATGTTGGCGCGGGCACGGTTCAGCCTGCTTTTGACCGTCCCTACAGCGCAGCCGCATATCTCGGCCGTTTCCTCATAGCTCACTCCCAGAACGCCGATCAGCATCAGAACCTCGCGTTGGTGCTCGGGTAGCTTTTGAATGGCGCCGTGAACTTCCTTGCTCTGAACGCTCCATTCCTGCGTGGCTTCCGAAATCGGTCTGGAAGATGCACAATCGAGCAGGCCCGGGGCTTCCCGCGCGGCGATCTTGATCCGGGTGTAGTAAGTGTTGCGCATGATGGTGAAGAGCCATGACTTCATGCGCGTGCCGGGTTCGAACTTGTCGATGTTGGCGAGGCCCTTGGTCAGTGTCTCCTGCACCAGATCGTCGGCATCGTCGGGGACACGGCAGAAGGTACGCGCGAAAGCCCGCAGGGCCGGTATCAGCTCAACGATGGAAACTTCATTGGTTTCCTTGTCGGCCAAGAGGTAGCCTCCGGATGACAATGGTCCAGCTCCAAGAAGAAAGAATGTATGAACGCAACCCCTGCTAAATGCATGGAAGTTTGGTTCGTTCCTCGTGCTGGAGACAACTCTTCGGAAATTCCACAGCTCGAAAAAGCTGTCGTCCAACCGGTGCACACCCTGCCGCAGGTGATGCCCGTTCGAGTACGCGTGCGCGGCGTTCCTTTATAGGAACATAAGCCGCACCGGTGACCTATCATGGCTAGCGAACGGACCACCGCTCATCGTCGCCGACAACAACGGCCGGATCTCGCCCGCGACGTCCGCGGCCGCCTATTGCCGCTGCCTTTTCAGGACCTCGTCGGTCCCGACCAGCTTCTTTGCTGTGCCTGGAATGGTGGTCGACACCACCGCAGGCGGGTCGCTTGCCGGAAAAGAATCCTCCAATCCTGCCTGCAGTTGATCCTCGAGCGTCTGCGGCTCTTCGGAGCGGCCGGGAGTTCTGCGCGTGTCTATCTTCTCAACTGACTGTTTATTGTTCGGCGAAGCCTTCGCTTCCCGGATCAAGGCATAGAGCTGCTCGATCGCGAATTCCTTGATCATCTCGAAATCGGCCCGATCGTCCTTCGTCGCCTCGATCTGAGCGACCATGGCCTTCTCGAAGCGCTCAAGGCTTTCGCCGCCACAGGCGTGGGAAAGCCGCAGCAATGCTTCGTGCAGCATTTTGGGGGTGAAGTGAGCTGACGCTTCAAGCTTGAGCTGCCGCAGGCGGTCCGCAGTGGCGCCCTGATATTTTGACATGACGGTGTCCTTTCTCATGAGGAATATCAACGATGTCTGATCCCCGACGTTCCCTCACATCTGAACGCATTTCATGACCAGCCTTTATGACGCCAAGCTCGACAAGGCTCCCGTGGTCGCAATCACAGGCATGCAGTTCCACGATCTGATCGAAACGTTTACGCCGCAGGACGTAGATCTGACGCGCATGTTCAACGACGTCACCGTCTACAACGCCCATGTCTCCGTTGCACGCATATGGAAAACGACCTGAACCATCGTGACGACGCGCGACCGGAAACCACCCGTCGTTTCAGCTCCAACTCGACAGAACAGTTTCCATCTCGACGGTCTCAACCTGTTGCGCAAACCGCTGGTGATAGACTGTCATCAGCGCATCGTGCGTTGCATCCGAAGAACTGCACAAGGCATCGGTGACCAGCACGACGCGATAGCCGATGTCGATCGCGCCAAGGACGGTGGCGAGGACGCATACGTCGGTCTCGCCGCCGGTTATGACCAACGTATCAATCCCGCGCGCTGAAAGCAGCGCTTGGAGATTGCCCTCCGGCCATGGCGAATAGACGTGTTTGTCGATGACGACCGCCGGGGGGGAGTAGATCGCCAGTTCGGGAAGGAGCTTGATCATTCCAGGGCCGATGTTGTCGATCGTCATTGACGCCCACCGTTCATAATAGCGCTTCCAGGTGCCGGCACCATGCCCAGGCTTTTGTGCCGGCAGGAAGCGTGTAAAAACCGTCTCGGCGGCACGCCTTTCGACTAGACTGACGATGCGAGGGAGGACGCGGGAAATCCAGGGCGTCGCCCACTGCGAAGGCTCAGCGAACAGCCGCTGCATGTCGACACAGAGATGGGCGCACCGGTCGCCCAGGGGGCCATAGGCCAAGCCCGGAGCTGACATTAGCGGACGAAACCGGCACCGGCCCGGCGCAGTGCGGGAACGCGCGCCTGGCCGGATGCGTATGACACTGAGGTTCTGTTCAAATCCGGCGCTCCACCTTTGAATCGTGCGAACAACGTCACGCATCGGAACTCGTTCCTCCTGTCGAAACACATCACGCGTCGGACGTTCAATCGACAGAAACGCTTAAAAGGCACGGTTCGATCATCGATGCGGAACGATATGGAGGATGCCTCCGCGTCCGTTACCGCGTCACGTCACGACCCCGCGTCCCCAACTGTCATTGCGATATATGCCGGCGCTGCACCGGCAGCGCCTTCGCAGTGCTGGCCTGGGTGCCGTCGCCCAGCCTTCGGTGGCTCGGGGAAAGGCCATTCCATTGTCGCTCATCACCGATTGCGCAGCGAGGTTTTTGCCGGGACTGCGGCTCTCCCGTCCCGTTGGCCTATGACGCATCGCCGACCGAAATCTCCGTGCACGTCGAGCCGCAAATTGCCGAGGAGGCGCATGGGGGACAGACAAGACGGGAAGACCCGTATCGAACATTGCAGGCGCGTGGCCGATGCCGTCGAAGTGTTGCAGGCAGTGCAGCCAGCTCGAAATCTCCACCACCAGCTGGAACTTTTTGCGGGAATAAAAGTTCGGTGGCCAAAATCAGCTAGGTAGCCATTTTGCCTCCCACCTCATCCTCGGATGTGCTCATTCGTAAGCTTCAGACCATCTCGGATATTCGAGAGGCTGAAATTGCGATTTTGAAAAGCATACCGATTCAGGAGAAAGACT
Source organism: Mesorhizobium sp. ES1-4 (assembly GCF_020164745.1). GTDB lineage: Bacteria > Pseudomonadota > Alphaproteobacteria > Rhizobiales > Rhizobiaceae > Mesorhizobium. The sequence continues at coordinate 331,179 of NZ_JAIUGV010000001.1, forward strand.
TGTCGGCCAACCACGACCTTGTGCGTGAAGGTGACCATCCTGTTTACTCATTCGTCGTACTGGATGGTTTGATCGGCTCCACCAAATACACAAGCGAAGGAAAGCGGCAGATCACGTCCTTCTTCGTTGCTGGGGACATTCCGGATCTGCACGGCCTGCATCTGTCGGTCATGGATTGTAATTTCTCGACCCTGACGCCAGCCCGAATCGGCTTCATGCGACACGAGATCTTGCGCAACATCTGCGATCAGCACCCTCGCATCGCCAACGCTTTCTGGCGGTCGACGCTGATCGACGCGGCAATATACAGGGAGTGGGTCACCAATGTGGGAAGGCGTGAGGCCTATACCCGGATGGCCCACATCTTGTGCGAACTCATATTTCGCTTGCGATCGGTCGGACGCATTCAGGATCACGTTGCCGATATTCCTATAACCCAAGCAGCACTTGGCGATGCATTGGGCTTGTCAACGGTACACGTCAACAGAATGCTTCAGGAACTCCGACGTGAAGGCCTCATCGCCACCACCGGATCGAGAATGCATGCAATCGACTGGCCCGGCCTCACTCACGCAGGAGATTTCGACGCGACCTACCTGCACCAAAGGAATCCTGCGGCTTAGTGATGACGGAAGCTCTTCGATGGCACGGTTCTTCTTCGACAGCGGCGATCGCGATTTGGTCTTGCAGGACGAGATAGGTGTCGAATGTGCTGGCATCGAAGAGGTGCGACGCGTCGGATTCGAGGGTCTTGTCGATCTCACGAGAGACACATTGAAAAGCGTCGACGGGCAGCAATTGTTTATCGAGGTGCGTGACGAAAGTGGCGACAAGATCCTGCGGTTGAGCCTCTCGCTTCAAATCAAAATGATGAGATAGATTCAAACCTCGATTTGCACATTGCGCCGGCCGCGCCGCTGACGAACGTGGTTGCTTCAGTGCCGCCGCCCGCGCCTCTCTCGGCCCGGCACGTCCCCGTCTATGAAAGGTTGATCGCGACGTTGCGCAGGAGCGCAACGGATTTTCGCATCCCTTCCATCGGGGTCAGCATCATGTCCTCGTGCTCGATTGATAAGACATCGTCGTAGCCAACTTGCTTGAGCGCGGTACAGAACTGCCGCCACCAGGTCTCACCGTGACCGTATCCGAGGGTGATGTAATTCCAGGCTCGTTCCGCATAGAGGTTCGACGGGCGCGAATCGAGCGTCCCGTCGATAGCCGCGGTGATTGGCTCTATCCTGGTATCCTTGGCGTGGACATAGTAGATCGCCGAGCCGAGCGCACGGATGGCGGCAATCGGGTCTGCCCCCATCCACAGCGGATGACTGGGATCGTAGTTGGCGCCCACCGTTTCTCCGACGGCGTCCCGGAGCTTGAACAATGTCTGGACATTGTACACGGCCTGGTGGCCATGCAGTTCCAGACATAATTTGTGAATGCCGAGGTTGTTTGAAAAAGCCACGAGGTCGCGCCAGTAGGGAATTATCCGCTCTTCCCACTGATAGTGCTGGATCTTGAGGCATTCCGGTGGCCAATCGGTGACGATCCAGTTCGGGTTAGCATCACCTGGTCCGCCCGGCAGGCCCGACATCATGACCACACGATCGATCTCCATCAGGCCGGCCAGCCGGATGGTGTCCTGTGTCACGCCATGGTGGACCTTGCCCTGCGGTCCCGGGTGCAGTGGATTGCCCGAGCAATTGAGCGCTGCAATCGTCAGCCCGTGATCCCGGATCTTGGCGACGAATTCCCTTCGGCTGACCGCGCTCGCCAGCATCGCCTGCAGGTCGATATGCGGCGCCGACGACCAGTTGCCGCAGGCGAACTCCAACGTCTGAAGTCCAAGCTCGGCGGAGGCGCGCAACATCTCGTCGAATGACAGGTCGCCGAGGCTGTCCGTGATCATCCCGATCTTCATCTGGAAACTCCTTGTTTCGATCGCACTAAAAGCTGACGGTTTCGAACCGGCCCGACTTGGCGGAGGCAAGCGCTGCCTCGCATAGGATCATCGCTTTGCGGCCGTCGCTCGCCGTGACGTCCGGCCGCCGCCCTGTTTCGACGCAGCTAATGAAATGATCGATCTCGGCGGCGTAGGACTCGGCGTAGCGCTCAACGAAGAAGTAATAGGGCTTGTCGCGCGATATCGCCTTTGCGCCTGATATCTCGACCGATGTCGGCAGTCTGTTGCCGGCCCGCAGCATCCCATCCGCGCCATGTACCTCGATGCGCTGGTCGTAGCCGTAGGCCGCCCTGACGCTGTTGTTGATGTGACATTGACGGCCGGACGCGGTGCGCAGCACGAACATCGCGGTATCGTAGTCCCCCAGCTTGGCATATTGCGGCGCGACAAGTGACGACCCGGTCGCGAAAAGCTCCACCGGCTCCTCACCCAACAGGTTTCGTGCCATGTCGAAGTCGTGGATGGTCATCTCCCGGAAGACGCCCCCTCCTCCGGCCAGCGCTTCCTCGGTCTCCGGTTCCGGATCCCGGCTGGTGATGATGACCTGTTCGACGGCGCCGATCTCGCCTCGCCCAAGACGCGCCTTCAGCGCCCGAAAACTCGGGTCGAACCGACGGTTGAATCCTATCTGAAAGGGCACACCGGCCTTCTCGACAGCCGCCAGACATTGATCGGTGCGCTTGAGATCGAGATCGATCGGCTTTTCACAGAAGATCGCCTTGCCTTTGGCGGCCGCCGCCATGGCAAGATCCGCATGCGTTCTCGTTGCCGAAGCAATGAACACCATGCGGATCGATGGGTCATTCATCACGGTCTGGGTGTCGGCGATCTCGGCTCCTGTCAGGGCTGCGACCTTCGAGGCCGCCTCCGTGTTCGGATCGACGATGTAGCGCAGCCGCACGCGGGGATGGCGCGCCAGATTGCCTGCATGCACCTGGCCGATGAGGCCAACTCCAAATAGACAGACATCGATCATGCGTTTGATTTCCCTGAAAGGTCGCGCGGTGTCGGGCTGCCTTGTGCGTGGCCGAGGCGACTTGATTGAGGTGGGTGGCTGCCGGGCCGCGTCGTCATTTGACGGCTCCCATGGTCAGCCCGCGAACCAGATGGCGCTGCACCAGGAGCGCGAAGAAGACGATCGGCAACGCGCCGATGACGCCGGCCGCCGACATCGAGGCCCAGTCGGTGTCGATGCGGCCGATCAGCGTGGCGGTGCCGCGCGGCATCGTCATCGCCCGGGGCGTGGCCGTCAGCGCCAGCGCGAACAGGAATTCGTTGAAGGTGACAAGCACGGCAAAGATGGCGGTCGCCGCGAGGCCGGGTGCCGCCAGCGGCAAAGTGATGCGCCGGAACGCACCGAAACGGGAATCGCCGTCGACCATGGCGGCTTCCTCCAGATCCACCGGGATTTCCCGAAAGAAGCTCTCCATCATCCAGACGCAGAAAGTGATGTTGAACGCGGTGTAGGTGGCGATCAAACCCAGCCAGGTGTCGAGCAGGCCGAGCTTGAGCATCAGCAGGTAGACCGGGATCAGGATGACGACCGGCGGCACGATGCGCAGCGTCAGCAGGAACAATCCGACCTTGCGCTCCATCGCGAAAGGCAGGCGAAAGCGGGCGATCGCATAGGCGCCCATCGCGCCGGCCACCAGGGCGATCGCAACGGAGAAGAACGTCACCACCAGCGAGTTGGTCAGATAGGCGCCAAACTGCTTCTCCGTGAACAGCCTGATGTAATTGTCCAGTGTCGGGACATGCGGATAGAGCGTGCCCTCCTGGGTGATCTCGCGATTGGACTTCAGCGACGTCGAGACAAGCCAGTAGATGGGCAAGAGCACGATGGCCAGCACCGCGCTCATCACCCCGATGCGGGCCAGGCGACTGTTCATGATGCGTCCACCCTGCGCAAAAGCCTCACGGCGCTGAAGGCCAGCGCAAGCACGACCAGTCCGATCGTGACGAAGAGTGCTGCCGCATAGCCCGTCTGCTGGAACTTGAAGGCGGTGTCGTAGCCATAGATCGAGACCAGCCGCGTCGCCTCGCCCGGTCCGCCCCGGGTGAGCACGAACACCTGGTCGAACGTGCCGAAGGCGTCGATCGTTCGAAGCACGATGGCGATCGCCAGCACCGGCCGCATCATCGGAAAGGTAAGATCGGCAAACACCCGCCAGTTGCCGGCGCCGTCGACGCGGGCGGCCTCGAACGGTTCGTGCGGCAGCGACTGCAGGCCGGCGAGCAGGATCAGGAACATCAGCGGCGTCCATTCCCAGACATCGAGAACGACAAGGCCGAAGAAGGCCTTGACGGGGCTGCCGAGGATCTGCACCTGGCCGCCGCCCATCCACTCGGAGATTGCCGTCAGCATGCCGGCGTCGCTGGCATAGATCAGCCGGAAGACAATGGCGACGACGACCGGCGTTATCACCATCGGGATGATCAGGATCGTTCTGAGCAAGCGGATGCCACGAAATTCCCGCAGGCAGAACAAGGCCAGGGCAAAACCCAGGATTGCCTCGAACGTGACCGACAGCGCGACGAATTTAACTGTCACCCAGAGCGCGTTCAGAAACTGCGGGTCACTCCACAGCTTGATGTAGTTCTGCATGCCGACATTGGCGACCACCGAGCCGTAGCGATAGGCCTCGGTGCTGGCGCGCAGGCCATCCCAGAGAGGGTAGACAAGCACGCCCAGCACGATCAGCAGGCCCGGCGCCAGCATGAGATAAGGGAGGGCGAGGTCGAGCCCCGCCCCCTGCAGACGGTATTTGCGGCTCTGCGTTCCGCCCTTTGCCATCAGTAATAGCCGACCGAAGACAGGTAGTCCTTGACCTGCTTGGCGGCATTGTCCAGTGCCGCGCCGCCGCCCGAGCCGGCCTGAAGCGCCTTGTTGAGCTCGATGCCGAGCAGCTCCTCCACTTTGGCCCAGTCCGGCGTCCGCGGCCTCGGCAGCGCGCCGGCATCGAGCTGCTGCAGAGCGACCGGGATCAGCCGGTTGCCGGGCTTGGCGATGCCAAAGGCACTGCGCTTGACAGGAATGGAGCCTGCTTCCGACAGCTTGGCCTGAATGTCGGCGCTGACATACCACTTGAGGAACTCGACCGAGTTGGCCTTGTTGGGCGCCGATTTCGGGATGCCGGCGATGAAGATGCCCATCTGGGCGATCGCCGATGTCTGCTTCGGCACGACGCCGAAATCCAACTTGCCCGCCACCTTGGTCTGCGTCGGATCGTCGGCCTTCAGCGCATTGCCCGAATACTGGATGATCGCGCCGGCATCGCCGCCGAGGATCGCCGCACCTTCCTGATCCGAGTCGAACTCGACAACGCCGCTCGGCGCGTTCTGCTTCATGGTGCCGACGAAGAAATCGGCCGAAGCCTTGCCTTCGGCGGAATTGAAGATCGGGTTCCATTTGTCGTCGAAGAAGGAGCCGCCAAACGACAGGAAGACCGGATACCAGCTGGTCACGATCGGATTTCCGGAAACGCCGCGGAACACGACCGGATATTTGATCTTGCCGGCCGCAACGCCTTCCTTGCCCTTGGCGATGACCTCGTCCCAGGTCTTGGGCGCGCCGCTCGTGTAGACATCGTTGCGGTAGGTCAGGGTCTGCAGATCGCCGACGAACGGCACGCAGATCAGCGTCGGCGTGGCGGTTTCGAAGCCTTTCACGCGTGCGCCCTTCTGCGGCGGCCAGTAGCCCATATCGATCATGGAGCCGATCCAGTCCTTGTCGCTGCCGTCAATACCGGCCGCGCCGAGATCCTCGAGCACATTGGCGGCGCCGAACTGCGGCACCCATGGATCGTCGAGAAGGTAGAGGTCGTACTGGCCGGCACTGTTCTTGGCGTCGGCGAACCACTTCTCCAGCGTCACCCCGTATTCATCCTCGAGGAATTCGATATCGAAGCCGGCATCCTTGGCGAGCGGTATGATCTTCTGCTTGAACGGCGTCAGGCCGCCATCGGCGAAAGCGCCGATGATCACCTTCTTGCCGGCCGCCCTGGCCGGGACAGGCAGGCCGATTGCGGTAAGGGCCGTGGTTGCAAGCGCCAGGCCAAGTCCTCCCTTGAGTACGGAGCGGCGAGTAAGTCTGCTTCTGCTGGACTGCGTCATTTCACTCTCCATCACTGTTGACCCTGTGGACGGCCGTCAGGCCGGCCGAATTGAAGAAGCATGCGTTCGACACATCAAAAGTGACCGCGATGTTGGCGCCGACCTCGCCCTTGAAGTCGCGGCCCGCGCGGACCGAGACATTGCCGCCGCCAAGTCGAACGTTGACCAGTGTCTCGTTGCCCATCGGTTCGACCACATAGATCTCGCCAGGCAGCGCGTTGGGCGCGCCCGGCGCTGACACGCTCATGTCTTCCGGCCGCAGGCCGATCTCGACCACTTGCGCCGCGCGGCACGCCGCGAGCCGGACGGCGGGAATCGCAACCGGCGTTCCGCCGATCGCGATGCCTTGTTCGGCCAGTATGGTTGGAAGGATGTTCATCGGCGGATTGCCGACGAAGGTGGCGACGAAACGGTTGGCCGGGCGGTCGTAGATGTCGGCCGGCGGCGCCATCTGCTGCAACTCCCCGCCGTGCATCACCGCGACGAAGTCCGCCATGGTCAAGGCCTCGACTTGGTCGTGGGTGACATAGAGGGTGGTTGCTCCGAGCCGCTGGCAAAGCCGCTTGATCTCGCCGCGCATGGTCAGGCGCAACCTTGCGTCCAGGTTCGACAGCGGCTCGTCCATGAGGAAGGCCGCCGGATCGCGAACGATCGCGCGCGCAAGCGCCACGCGCTGCCTCTGGCCACCGGAGAGCTGGCGCGGACGGCGATCAAGCAGGTGGCCGATCTCGAGAACCGCTGCGACCTCGTCTATCTTGGCGCGACGCTCGGCATCCGGCATACCGCGAATCCACAAGGGATAGCCGATGTTCTCGCCAACCGTCATCTGCGGATAGAGCGCGTAACTCTGAAAGACCATGGCGATGTCGCGGTCGCGCGGCTGCAGCCGGGTGACGTCGCGCTCGCCGATGAAAAGCTTGCCGGCGCTCGGCATGTCGAGGCCTGCCAGGATGCGCAGCGCCGTCGTCTTGCCGCAGCCCGAAGGACCGAGCAGAGCCAGGAACATGTGGTCGGGAACGGCAAGGTCGAGCGACCGCAGGACGTTCAGCGCGCCGTAGTTCTTGACCACACCTTGGTACAGGACAGAACTCATTGCCGCTCCCCAGCGCCCCCAAAGGTATCAGCTCTGCCGCTCCTTGACCTCGAAACCGGCTTTGCGGGCTAGGTCGCGCAGGTTGCGATAGCCCATCGTCGCATAGGTAAGCGGGTGGGCCTTGGCCGGATCCTGTTCGGCCTCGACCACCAGCCAGCCGGCATAGCCATTGTCGGCCAGCACCCGCAAAAGCGTCAGATAGTCGATGGAGCCATCTCCGGGCACGGTGAAGATGCCTTCCATCACCGCCTCCATGAAGCTCATATCCAGGGCGCGAGCGCGTTTAAGCACATCCGGGCGTACATCCTTGCAGTGCACGTGGACGACGCGGCCGACATGCCGCCGCAGCAGCGCCTCGGGATCACCGCCGGAAAACAGGCAATGGCCGGTGTCGTAGAGGAGGCCAACGGCTTCGCCCGAACCGGCCATGAGCCTGCCGATCTCGTCATCCGTCTCGACGATGGTTCCCATGTGATGGTGAAAGGCCATGCCCACGCCGAAATCCGAGAACCGTTCGGCCAGTCGCGTTATCTTGTTGCCGTAGGATTTCCACTCGCCCTCGGCAAGTCTGGGACGCTGCGAGATCGGATCGTGAATGGCGCCATGACGGCCGCGCGACGTATCGGCGTAGACGACGTGCCTGGCGCCAAGGTCGCGTAGCAGCGTCAGATGCGGCAGGATGGCGTCGAATTCCTCCTCGACCTCCTTTTCGCAGATCCGGCCATCGTACCAGCCGGAGACCAGTTCAAGGCCATGCGTCGCGAGGACCGCGGCCAGATCCTTGCTCCTGCGCGGGAACTTGCCGCCGAGTTCGGTGCCCGCGTAGCCGGCCTCGGCCGTTTCGGAAAGACAGACCTCGAGTGGCGTATCGCCGCCCAGCTCGGGCACGTCGTCGTTGCTCCAAGTGATCGGATTTATGCCTATCCGGACCGCCATCATCGCTCCTCACCGAACCAGACCATTGGTCGCGACGCTTCATCCCGACCATCCGGTCGGCGAAGGCGTTTCACTTGCAATCTCTCTGGCCCGTCGTTCCCCTTTTTCTTTTCATCTAAGCGCCAATCTGTCTCCATCGCGAGAGCCAGTTTGCACGGAAGTGAAGGTGCCAGTTTCAATCGGCGCGGCGCTCGGCTAAGCTCTGCCTGTCGTCATGCGGCCGAGGATTTTCGATGCGGATGTCAAGGCGAAGGCGTCAGGCCTTTCCGATGGATGCGCTGGTCATCGACCGGAACATCGACGAACCGATCCATCGCCAGCTTTATCGGCAGATTGCATCGATGATCCGCGACCGCCGCTTGGCGCCAGGCTCGGAACTGCCGTCGACACGCGCGCTCGCGGAGGATCTGGGTCTCGCGCGCAACACGATCGTCGGTGCGTATGACCAGTTGGCGACGGAAGGCTATCTTGCAAGCCGGCAAGGCGCGCGCCCGGTGGTTGTCGACCTGCCCGTGCACTCGACAGATCGAGGCGACAAACCCGCGGCCACGGCACTTCGACGCCCGCTTTCCAGGCGCGGCGAGAGCCTGATGCAGCAGCCCTTCCATCATGGGTCCCCTGGTCGCTTCGCCTTTCATCCGGGCATGCCAGACTGCCAGAACTTCCCCTTCGGGGTCTGGGGCAGGCTGGTCGCGCGCCGGGCTACCTTTGGCGCCAACATGTTGTTCGGCACCTATCATGTGACGGGCCTGCCGGCGCTCAAGGAGGCGATAGCCGGCTACCTGATCTCGGCAAGGGGTGTGCGATGTTCTCCCGAACAGATCGTGGTGACGACGGGAGCGCAGGCGGCGTTCGATCTGCTGGCACGCCTGCTGCTCGATCCGGGCGACGCGGTCTGGCTAGAGGAACCGGGCTATTACGCGGCGAAGGCGGCCTTCACCGTCGCTGGCGCCAATATTCTGCCGCTTGTCGTCGACCGCGACGGATGGCAGATGAGCCAGCCCGAGGTTTCACCGCGCCTGATCTACGTGACGCCGGCCTGCCAGCATCCCCTGGGGATCACGATGCGAATGGACCAGCGGCTGCGCCTGTTTGAAATCGCCGAGCGCAACAATTCGTGGATCATCGAAGATGATTTCGACGGAGAATACAGGTTTCAGGGAAGGCCGGTCCCCGCCATACAGAGCATGGATTATGCCGACCGGGTCATCTATGTCGGCACCTTCGCGAAATTGCTGTTTCCGGCGCTCAGGCTGGGGTTCATGGTCTTGCCCGCCGCTCTGTGCGAGGGCATTCCGCATGCGCTGAGCACCACCGGGCAGTTCGCACCGCTGGTGCTTCAGGCAGCGCTTGCCGATTTCATCAATGAAGGCCACATGAGCCGACACCTCAAGCGCATGCGCCGCATCTATGCCGAGCGACGCAAGTTTTTTTACGAATTGTGCGAGACCGAACTGACCGATCACCTGACCCTTTCAGCGGCGGAAGCCGGAATCCAGGTCGTTGGCTCGCTTCACGAACGTTGCGACGACCGGGCGGTCGTGCATTGCGCCGACAAGCTCGGCGTCAATGCCTCGCCGCTGTCGAAATATTACTGGTCATCCTCCGGCAATGGCCTGGTGCTTGGCTATGCTGCCTGCAACAAGGCCGAGAGCGAAGCGGGAATCCGACGTCTGCGCCAGGCCATCGAGCACGTGCGGACTTTGTCATGAGCCCGTCTCACGGGGGGACTGGAAGACGACCGTCGACTATTGTGTAAGAGCAGCGGATAATTGCCATTCGGCGACCGGCCAATTGCCGACGTTGGAACTACTTGAGCAGCCATGAAAAGGCACGCCTCAAAAAGGCTTCGCCACCCGTCCTGACAACCTCGCCATGCGCCACGACGACGTGCTCGGGATGTTGTTCGATCAACTCACGAATCTTTGGACGCGCGGTAGCGCGTTTGCGGAAACTGATCCGATAGTCGATTGGCGGATACCCCCATCCTTCGACCATTTTCGAAAGTCTTGCGATCGGCCGCATCCACCACGGCCAATGGCGTTTCAAGAACGTCTCGCTGAAGGTCTGTGAGAGGTCGGCGATGATGGCGGTGCGCGATGCTTGGTGAAAGAAGATCAGTTCGTCCATGAATGGTGAATTGGTGAAATAGAACTGCTCGATCTGTCCTTTCCATTCGGCTGGTGGCTCGTCGGTCAGAGCTCCGGAAAAATGAAGTTCCTTGCACTTGGCGATTGTCGCCACCGTCGCCCATAAACTCGCCCCCGGGAATGCGGCTTGCCACTCGCCTAGAAACAGATAGTGCAGCTTATTGGGGCTGACTATATGCCGAACAGGCCCCAGTGCTCGAATCTCAGCCTCGATCGCAGCCGTCCTTTCGACCGGCGACCACAACCACAGCCCGCCATCGGCAAGGCGCACGACGGCCATGCGTGTCGGATAATCGAATCCTTTGAACGAGACGATTCCGCCGTCCGCAATCCACAGGTTCGATCCCAGCGGTTCCAGCATCGTCGCCAAGTCTAATCCGGCAGATGGGCGCTTTCCACCCAATAAGGGCAGTCGCAGCGCGATTGCAGCGATATCGATCGACACAGTGTCGATGGTGATTGATGGGTGAGACGGCCTGCCAGAAGCCAAAACACTGGGTCATCGCGCCCACAACGAGCGCGACCTAGAATCGGCAAAGTGGCGCTGCGTCTATCGCCGCAGCGCGTGTATGCCAGCCATGCTGTTGTCGCCTACCGGCATTGCCATGTCATCGTCGAGAAGCCGTGTGATCCGGGCAAACCCGGTGAACGCCTTTCTGGCTTCCTCCGCCGACATCTGTCCCGACAGGGCGGCCGAACAGCAATTCAGCGCACACTGGTACACAGGCCCGCGCCGTCCAGTCGGCCATTTACGCAAGAAAACCATCGCCTCGGCGACACTATCCACTTCTTCTACAGGGTGCCCCTGCCCGCGCGATATCCGCACGGGCGAAAAGAAATGCAGGTAGTCCATTGTTTCCTCCCGGTCGACCGAAATGCGCTCGATCGAACCTTATGGAACGCGCCGTCCGGTGATTGGTTCCAAGCGAAAAACAGAATCTTCAAAAACCTGGCAGCCGGATGCGATCACCAGTTCCCGCTATATCGTGGGGAAGTGGCAAGCCGCCTTGCGGCCAGGCCGGTACTCTCTCAGTTCCGGCCGCTGCGAGCGCTCAACCGCGGCATCGGGGATGGAACGGCAGCCGGATGGCGGCTTCAGCGGCTCGATACGTCGCCTGCCAGGATGATACGCTTCAAACGCGGCTCACCATAGCGGCCCGTCGATAATCGCGATTCGCATTGAATATCTTTAAGGCCAAAGCCGGCAAATCGGTTGCTTGTCGGTTCCCCTGCGTCAGGCGTAACCTTAGCGGTCAATGCGTGAGGGCGCGTTGCTGCAAGAAGGGGACATTGCAATGACCATACAAGGCGCATCGCCTGATCTGTATAATGAGGATCTCGCTCCGGCCAAGGTTCGAAACTGGGGACCATTTTCGATCTTCAACGTCTGGACGTCGGACGTCCACAGCCTGTGGGGCTACTACCTCGCCGCCAGCCTGTTTCTGTTCTGTGGCGGCTTCGTCAATTTCATCATCGCCATCGGCATCGGTTCGCTGATCATCTACGCGCTGATGAACATGGTTGGCTACGCCGGTGTGAAGACCGGTGTGCCCTACCCCGTGCTTGCCCGCGCCTCCTTCGGTATCTGGGGCGCCAACATTCCCGCACTGGTGCGCGCCGTCGTCGCCTGCTTCTGGTACGGTGCGCAGACCGCCGCCGCTTCGGGCGCCATCGTCGCATTGCTCATTCGCTCGCAATGGTTCGCCGATTTCAACGCCAACACCCATTTCCTCGGCCATTCCGGCCTGGAGGTGATCTGTTTCGTCATCATATGGGCCCTGCAACTGCTGATCATCCAGAAAGGCATGGAAACGGTGCGCCGGTTCCAGGACTGGGCAGGCCCTGCCGTCTGGGTGATGATGCTGCTCCTTGCCATCTATCTCTGCGTCAAATCCGGAACCTTCGCCTTCACCAGCGATATCCCGATGGACGTGCTTCTGGAAAAGACCAAGGATGCCGGCGTGCCTGGAACTCCGGGTTCGTGGACATCGCTGTTCGCGGTCGCCGCGATCTGGGTGACGTACTTCTCGGCGCTCTATCTCAATTTCTGCGATTTCGCCCGCTATGCGCCCGATCAGGCGGCGTTGCGCAAGGGCAACATTTGGGGCCTGCCGGTCAACCTGATCCTCTTCTCCCTGGTCGCCGGCGTTACCACCATCGCCGCCTACGACGTCTACCACGAGGTGCTGCTGCATCCCGACCAGATCTCGGCCAAGTTCGATAGCTGGTTCCTGGCTGCCCTTGCGGCCTTGACCTTCGCGGTGGCGACCTTGGGCATCAACGTGGTGGCCAACTTCGTCTCACCAGCGTTCGACTTCTCCAACGTCTTTCCGCGCCAGATCGACTTCAAGAAGGGTGGCTACATCGCCGCTGTCATCGCACTCGTGCTCTATCCCTTCGCGCCGTGGGAAGGCAGCGCCGCCTCCTTCGTCAACGTCATCGGCGCGACGATGGGACCGATCTTCGGCGTCATGATGGTTGACTACTATCTGATCCGGAAGAGCGAGGTGGACGTCGAGGCGCTGTACCGCGAGGACGGCGAGTTCCGCTTCCAGGGCGGCTGGCATGTCAATGCCTTCATCGCCGCCGGCATCGGCGCCATCTTCTCCTCGATCCTGCCGAACTTCACCAACTGGCTGCCGTCCTGGTGGGGCGTTTATGGCTGGTTCTTCGGTGTGGCGATTGCCGGAGCCATCTACTACGTGCTGCGCACCGCCGCCCTGGGTGCAGGCGCCAAGACAGCAAAAGCCTGACAAGTATCTCCGGGGCGGCGCGACGCCGCCCCGGATTCACGCTCCTGTCATCTCGGCAAGTTTGCGCACCGTGTTCCAGTTGCGCGAGGTGCCGATGCCAAGGCGCTTGTGATTGGCGGCGGCGAGCAGCCGGGAGCTTGGCCTCTCCCGCGAAAAGGCGACCCAGATGTCGCCGCCGACCAGCAGCACCTGCTCGTCCGCGGCGGCACAAGCCCGAAGACCCGATATGGTATCCACGGCCACGGGTTCGCGCATCACACGGACGGCGACCTGGTCGCCGGTTTCCGCCGATTGAGCCGGGAATGGATTGCTCGCTGCGAGTTTGCCCCAATCGCTGGCGCTACGCACAATGATGTCGACGTGGCGGTCGAAGGCCCGTTCGAAGGCTGCCTCCAAGCGCCTTTCAAGGACGGCGATGGAGGTTCTTTCACTCTCCAGGACGAGATTACCGGTCGCCCCCAAGGTGCGGACATTCTTCAGGCCGAGGCCTTCCGCCATCGCCTTGAGGTCGGACATGAGGACCCGACGCCCCCCGCCCAGGATGATGCTGTAGAGGAGCGCCACATAGGTCCGCATGGAAGCGGTCAGACCAGTCGGCTTTGCTCCACCGCCGCCTCGATGAAGCTGGCGAACAGCGGATGCGGATCGAGCGGCCGGCTCTTCAGTTCAGGGTGATATTGCACGCCGATGAACCAGGGATGGTCGGGATATTCGACCGTTTCCGGCAGCACACCGTCGGGCGACATGCCTGCAAACACCAGCCCGCAATCCTCCAGGCGCTGCTTGTAGTCGATATTGACCTCGTAGCGGTGCCGGTGACGTTCGGAAATCTGGGTGTCGCCATAGATATCGGCGATCTTCGAGCCCTTGGCGAGTTCTGCCTGATAGGCGCCGAGCCGCATGGTGCCGCCGAGATCGCCGCTCGCCCTGCGCTTTTCCAGCATGTTGCCCTTCAGCCACTCGGTCATCAGGCCGACAACCGGCTCCTTGGTCGGGCCGAACTCGGTCGAGGAGGCATGTTCGACACCGGCCAGCGAGCGTGCCGCCTCGATGCAGGCCATCTGCATGCCGAAGCAGATGCCGAAATACGGCACCTTGCGCTCGCGCGCGAATTTCGCCGCCAGGATCTTGCCTTCGGAGCCGCGTTCGCCGAAGCCGCCGGGCACCAGGATGCCGTGAACCTTCTCCAGCCACGGCGTCGGATCCTCCTTTTCGAAGATCTCCGATTCGATCCAGTCGAGCTTGACCTTGACGTGGTTGGCCAGCCCGCCATGCGAGAGCGCTTCGATCAGCGATTTGTAGGCGTCCTTGAGGCCGGTATACTTGCCGACGATGGCGATAGTGACCTCGCCCTCGGGATTGTGGATGCGGTTCGAGACAGCCTGCCACGGCTCCATTCGGGGCTTGGGCGCCGGATCGATGCCGAAGGCCGCCAGCACTTCCGAATCGAGACCTTCCTTGTGATAGGCCATCGGCACGTCATAGATGTGCGGCACGTCGAGCGCCTGGATCACGGCGCTTTCCCTGACATTGCAGAACAGCGACAGTTTGCGGCGCTCTTCCTTGGGAATGGCGCGGTCGGCGCGCACCAGAAGAATATCCGGCGCAATACCGATGCCGCGCAATTCCTTGACCGAATGCTGGGTCGGCTTGGTCTTCAGCTCACCCGCCGTCGGGATATAGGGCATCAGCGTCAAATGGACATAGACGGCGTTGTTGCGCGGCAGATCGTTGCCGAGTTGGCGGATCGCCTCGAGGAACGGCATCGCCTCGATGTCGCCGACCGTGCCACCGATCTCGCACAGCACGAAATCATAGTCGTCATTGCCGTCGAGCACGAAATTCTTGATCTCGTCGGTGACGTGCGGGATGACCTGCACCGTCGCGCCGAGGTAGTCGCCGCGCCGCTCGCGCTCGATGATGTTCTTGTAGATACGCCCGGTCGTGATGTTGTCCTGCTGATTGGCGGAACGTCCGGTGAAGCGCTCGTAGTGGCCAAGATCGAGATCGGTCTCGGCACCGTCATCGGTCACGAACACCTCGCCATGCTGGTACGGCGACATCGTGCCGGGATCGACATTAAGGTAGGGGTCGAGCTTTTTGATGCGTGCGCGATAGCCTCGCGCCTGCAGGAGAGCCCCAAGGGCCGCTGCGGCAATGCCTTTTCCGAGTGAGGAAACCACGCCGCCTGTGATGAATACATATCGCGCCATGGGAGTCATCGCTTAACGCGGCCGGATTGATTCCGCCAGAGAAAAAACCGCCGCGAAGGCTTTTTCCCAAGAAGGCGCTCGGACCATGATCCCCAATAATGGAATCCGGTTTTCGAATGGGTCACGACCAAACAGGTTTGACCGGGACCTTAGAAGCAATTCCAGGAAAAGCACGTAGCGGCCTTCCGTCCGGAACCGGTGTAAAAACAGAGGCTTAGAGCGGGTCGGCGATTCCATCAACATTGAGCCGCCCAGGCAAAACAAAAGGGCCGGCTGAGCCGGCCCTTTCGGCATGATCATGGAAACGTCAGATGATGACGACTTTGGTGCCGATCCGGACGCGGCTGTAGAGATCCATGACGTGCTCGTTCATCATACGGAAGCAGCCATTGGAGGCGCTGGTGCCGATCGACTGCGGCGCGATGGTGCCATGGATACGCAGATGCGTGTCCTTCTTGCCGTCATAGAGATAGATGGCGCGCGCTCCGAGCGGGTTCTGGCCGCCGCCGGGCATGCCGTCCTTGTACTGGCCGTAGTGCTTCGGCTCGCGCTTCTGCATGTCGAGCGTCGGAATCCAGCGCGGCCATTCCTGCTTGTCGCCGACCGCGACCGTGCCCTTGTACTGCAGGCCTTCACGGCCGACCGCGATGGCGTAGCGACGCGCGGTCGTGGACGATTCGACGAGATAGAGCCGGCGAGCGCTGGTGTCGATGACGATCGTGCCGGCATCATAGCCGGTGAACTGCACGTCTTGAGGCACGAATTCCGACTTCACCTTGAACGGCTTCCTGGCGTTCTTCTGGGCAAGTGCCGAGTCGAGCGCGCGTGTCTCGGGCAGATAGCTGATCGAGCCGGATGAGGCGCCACCGAACAAACCGGCGAACAGGCCACCACTTGACTGCTTCTGGCCGCCGACGACCTCGCTGCGCAGTTCGCCATTGTTACCGGTCAACGCGACATTCATCGCCTCGGCTGGGATGGGCTCGGCCGACTGGATTGGCATGACTGGTTCAATCGGCTCGATGACCTTGATGGTCTTCTTGGCAGGCTTGGCATCGGCCATTTCGGTTGCCGGCGCCTTCTGGCCCTTGCTGGTCAGGAACGCCTGGCGGTCCGCTTCAGCCCTGGCCTTGGCCGCCTCGCGCATTGCCAGCTTCCTGGCTTCAAGCGCCTTGGCTTTGGCCTCTTCCTTGTCGGCGGCAATCTTGGCCTCGATCTTCTCGATTCGGGCGAGATCGTCCGGCGTCGGACTTTTCTTCTTCTTGAGAAGCCTCAGCTGCGCCGCATCGCTCTTGGCCGCGACAGGAATGGCGTCGGTTCTATCGACCGACTGATTGGCGGCCAGATTGGCCGGCATGCCGGCGAAAGCTGGGGAACTCAGGCCGAGTGCGGCGCAAAGTCCCAGGAAAATGAAGCTGCGAAGCTGCATGGCGAAGATCCGATCGTTCAATGCTTGTTGCCCACGGCGTCGCCCGGCACCCCCAAGGACGCCGAAAATGCCGCGTGCAATCTATAGTCGAATAAGCGCGAATGCCTCAAGCGCGGGATCGCGCCGCGGCCCGTCGAATCTTCGTGATCGCGCAGCATTTGCCGCGACTGTGTTCAAACGATCACAGATCGCGGTTCGGGAAAGCGGCGCTTACTGGTTGGGAACCTGGGGGGCCACTGGCCCCGTGTTGGTGGTTCCATTGGTCGCTGGCGGCGTCGAGCCGGCGGCGGGCGCGGTAGCGGGAGCCGTTGCCGGAGGCTTCGCGGCAGCGTCATTTCCAGACGGCGGCGTCGGTGTGCCGTTGCCTGCGGGAGCTGGGGTTGTGGTGCCAGGCAATTGGTTGAGCACACCCTTGCCGGCGCCGTCCGAGGTCGTGGGAACTCGATCGAGAATGTCGATCGGCTTCTCACCGTAGCGGGCGATGATCGACAAGGTCAGCGACGTCACGAAGAACGCGGCCGCGAGGATGGCCGTCGCCCGGGTCAACGCGTTGGCAGCGCCACGCGCCGTCATGAACCCCGATCCGCCACCAATGCCGAGGCCGCCGCCTTCGGAGCGCTGCAGCAGCACCACGCCGACGAGGGCGAGTACAACCATGAGATGGATGACGATCAGTACGGTTTGCATAATTTATCCTGGCAAGGCCCTGCCGGCCGCGGGCACGACCGGTGAATTGGAGGCGGCTCAATACAATGCTTTCGCGGCATTTCCAAGCCCGTGGCCGGAATATGGGAAGCAACGCGTCCTTTGCAACGAATTTGGACGGGACGAGGCCGCCCATCGCCATGGATCTCAGCCCGCAATGCTGCGATAGGCTTCGGCGATATCCAGGAAATCGGCTGCTTTCAGGCTGGCGCCGCCGACAAGCGCGCCATCGACGTTCCTGACGCCCAGCAGTTCCACCGCGTTGGACGGCTTGACCGAGCCGCCATAGAGAATGCGCATCCTGGCGGCGGCGGTCCCGAGTTTTTCCGACAGCTTTTCGCGGATATGCGCGTGCGCTTCGGCCACATCAGCGACGGTTGGCGTCAGGCCGGTGCCGATCGCCCACACCGGCTCGTAAGCGATAATGGTATTGGACGGCGTGGCGCTTGGCGGCACCGAACCTTCGACCTGGCGCGAGAGCACATCCAGCGTGGCGCCGGCTTCGCGCTGCTGCTGCGTTTCGCCGACGCAAACGATGGCTACCAGCCCGGCACGCCACGCCGCGGTGGCCTTGGCCTGCACCGTCGCATCGTCGTCGCCGCCTTGTTCGCGGCGTTCGGAGTGACCGACAATGACATGGCTCGCACCCGCGTCCTTGAGCATCTCCGCGGAGATGCAGCCGGTATAGGCACCGCTTTCCTTGGTGTGGCAGTCCTCGCCGCCCGCATGAACCGGCGTGCGCGACAGAATCTCCGCGGCATGGGAAAGCAGCGTCGCGGGAACGCAGACCAGTGCTTCGGTCTCGGCGTCGAGCCCGCTCATGAAGCCGTTGCCGATCATCCTGAGCTCGTTCAGCGAGGCGCTGGTGCCGTTCATTTTCCAGTTGCCGGCGACAAGCGGGCGAATTCCTGGCGTCATGGTGTGCTTCTCCGGGCGATATCGGGCTCTGGTCCTCACTACCAAAATCAGGCCACAAAGCAATCGACAGTGGACCGGAAGGGCGCTATTGCGCTTGTTTCAGACTCGGCGCATCCGAAAATGCGCATAAATCGGAAGTAACCATGCTTGGTACATTGAGAAGCGCGGCGGGTACCTGGGTCGCCAAGTCACTGCTTTCGCTGCTGGTGGTGAGTTTCGCCGCTTGGGGCATCTCCGGACGGCTGATGGGCGGCTTCGCAGGCCACGATTCGGTGATAACGGCGGGTGGCACCAAGGTATCGATCAACGAATATCGCCTCGCCTATGATCGCCAGCTCGCCGTCATGTCGCAGCAGTTTGGCCAGCGCCTTACTCATGAACAGGCAAAGGCGCTCGGCATCGACAATCAAGTGCTGGCGCAACTCGTCTCCGGTGCCGTTCTCGACGAACAGGCGCGCAAGCTCGGCCTTGGCCTCTCCAAGGACCGGCTGGCCGAACTCACCCGCGAAGATCCCGCTTTCAAGGGCCCTGGCGGTCAGTTCGACCGAAGGACATTCGACTACATGCTGCGCGAGGTCGGCATGCGGCCCGAGGATTACCTGAAGAACCGCGCCCAGGTGGCGGTGCGCCAGCAGATCGTCGAAGCGGTTTCGGATGGCCTCAAGGCGCCGGACACGTTCTTCAAGGCCGTCGCGCTCTACCGGGGTGAAGACCGCACCGTGGACTATTTGACATTGCCAAAGACGCTGGTCGAGCCGATCGAGGCGCCGAGCGACAGCGTGCTTCAGGCTTATTTCGAGGCCAACAAGAAAACCTATGCCGCCCCTGAATACCGCAAATTCTCCTATGTCCGCCTCGAGCCGGCGGATATCATGGATCCGAGCGCGGTTACCGACCAACAGGTCAGCGACGACTACAACAAGCACAAAGCACGCTACACCACGCCCGAAATGCGTACGATCGAGCAGCTTGTGTTCAAGACGCCGGATGCCGCCAAGGCGGCGCTCGATTCGCTCAAGGCCGGCGCCACCTTCGACAAGCTGATGACCGCCGAAGGCAAGACCCCGGCAGACACGCTGCTTGGCACCCTCGCCAAGGACAAGATCGCCGACAAGGCGGTTGCCGATGCCGCCTTCGCGCTCAACGTTAATGAAGTCAGCCAAGTTGTCCAGGGCGCCTTCGGTCCGGTGCTGCTGCGCGTTACCGACATCAAGCCCGAGGTGGTGAAGCCGCTCGCCGAAGTATCCGACCAGATCCGCAAGGACCTGGCATTGGGTGAGGCAAGCCGCGTCCTGTTGGACGTGCACGACAACTATGAGGACACCCGTGCATCGGGCAGTTCGCTGTCCGAAGCGGCCGCCAAATTGAAGCTTAAGGACATCACCGTCGACGCAATCGATCGCAATGGCCTGCGGCCCGATGGCTCGATCGTCAAGGACCTGCCGGAATCGCCGGCACTGATCAAGGCGGTCTTCGATGCGGAACCCAACACCGAAAACGAAGCGCTGACCACGGCGGACAACGGCTTCGTCTTCTATGAGGTTGGTTCGGTCACACCGGCTCGCGACCGCACTCTTGACGAGGTGCGCCAGAAAGTGATCGCCGATTGGACGGCGGCGGAGACCACCAAGCGGCTCGCCGCCAAGGCGGACGAACTCGAGAAGCGCCTCAAGGCGGGCGTTACGCTCGACGTCATCGCCGGTGAGCTCAAGCTGGAAAAGCAGACCAAGCGCGGCTTGAAGCGCGAAGCCGATGATGCCGATTTCGGCAAGGAGGGCGCCGCCGTGATGTTCGGGGTAGGCGAAGGCGGCACCGGCTTGATCCCCTCGCCCACCGGCGACGGCCAGATATTGTTCAAGGTCGCCGAAGTGTTCGAACCCGCGGGGGCCGACGCCAGCTCGGTGCCGGACGACGCGCAGAAATCCTTCACCTCCGGCATGTCCGACGATCTGCTCGACCAATTGGTGGCGCAGTTGCAGACACAGTACGACGTCCGTGTCGATCAGGCCGCCGTTGCCCAAGCCTCGACAAGATGAGCGCGCTGAAAACCCATATCGCCAAGGTCGCGACCGGCACCGCCCTGTCCTTCGAGGAGGCGTGCGAGGCTTTCGACATCATCATGTCCGGCGATGCGACCCCGGGGCAGATCGGCGGCTTCCTGATGGCGCTGCGGGTGCGTGGCGAGACTGTGAGCGAAATTTCAGGCGCTGTCGCCACGATGCGTGCCAAGATGCTTCGCGTCGATGCCCCTGAAGGCGCCATCGACATCGTCGGCACCGGCGGCGACAATTCGCACTCGGTCAACATCTCGACCGCTTCCGCCTTCGTCATTGCCGGCAGCGGCGTACCGGTCGCCAAGCACGGCAATCGCGGCCTGTCCTCGCTGACCGGCGCGGCCGACGTCCTGATTGCCCTCGGCGTCAAGATCGACATCGCCCCGGAGACTATTGGCAAGTGCATCCATGAAGCCGGCGTCGGCTTCATGTTCGCGCCGGCGCACCATCCGGCGATGAAGCATGTCGGTCCGACTCGCGTGGAACTCGGCACCCGCACCATCTTCAACCTGCTCGGCCCGCTCTCCAATCCGGCCGGGGTGAAACGGCAGATGGTCGGCGTGTTCATGCCGGAATGGATCATGCCGGTGGCGGAAACGCTGAAGGCGCTCGGCGCCGAGCACGCCTGGGTCGCCCATGGCGATGGCTATGACGAGATCACCACCACCGGCGAAACGCAGGTTGCGGAACTGGTTGGCGGCGAGATCCGCAGCTTTACGCTGACCCCGGAAGAGGTTGGACTGAAGCGCCACACCAAGGACGAGTTGCGTGGCGGTGACGCCGCCTACAACGCCAAGGCCTTGCGCGACATGCTGGGCGGCGCCGCTGGCGCCTACCGCGACACGGTGTTGATGAATGCCGGCGCCGGACTGGTGATTGCGGGCAAGGCGACGACGCTCGGCGACGGCATCGCCATTGCCGAGCAGGCCATCGACAGCGGCCGGGCGCTGCAGGTGCTCGACCGGCTGGTCGAAATTTCGAACGGGTGAACCGTGTCCGACATTCTGCGCAAGATCGAAGCCTATAAGCGCGACGAAATCGCCGCGGCCAAGGCACTCGTGCCGCTGGCGGAGATCAAGGCGCGCGCGAAGGACGCCGACGCGCCGCGCGGCTTTCTCAAGGCGCTCGAAGCGAAACGCAATTCAGGTGAGTTCGCCCTGATCGCCGAGATCAAGAAGGCAAGCCCCTCCAAAGGGCTGATCCGTGCGGACTTCGATCCGCCGGCATTGGCGAAGGCCTATCAGCAAGGCGGCGCCGCCTGTCTTTCCGTGCTGACGGACGCGCCATCCTTTCAGGGCGCGCCGGAATTCCTCACCCAGGCGCGAGCCGCCGTGACGCTGCCCGCCCTGCGCAAGGATTTCCTGTTCGACCCCTACCAAGTCCATGAGGCGCGGGCTTGGGGCGCGGACGCCATTTTGATCATCATGGCCAGCGTCGATGATGCCATGGCCAGCCAACTCGAATCGACCGCGTTCGATCTCGGCATGGATGCCCTGATCGAGGTGCATGACGAAGCCGAGACGGAGCGCGGGCTGAAGCTGTCATCGCGATTGATCGGCATCAACAACCGCAATCTGCGGACATTCGAGACCAGCCTCGAAACCTCGGAGCGGCTGGCCGCGATGGTACCTGTCGATCGCCTGCTGGTCAGCGAAAGCGGGATCTTCATCCATGACGATTGCCTCAGGATGCAGAAGAGCGGCATCGGCACCTTCCTTGTCGGTGAGAGCCTGATGCGCCAACAGGACGTCGCCATGGCGACGCGCCTGCTGCTGACGGGCAAGGCGCCGGCCGAGGCCGTCTGACGATGACATCAGCCCTCACCCATCTTGGCGCGCAAGGCGAGGCCAATATGGTCGACGTCGGCGATAAGGACGAGACGACGCGCACCGCGATCGCCGAGGGTTTCGTCTCGATGCAGCCAGAGACGCTGAAGACCATCCTCGCCGGCAATGCAAAAAAAGGCGATGTACTCGGCACCGCGCGCATCGCCGGCATCATGGCGGCAAAGAAGACGCATGAGTTGATCCCGCTCTGTCATCCTCTGCTGCTGACCAAGGTGTCCGTCGACATCGAGCCTGACCACGCGCTGCCGGGCCTGAAGGTCACTGCCCTGGCGCGAGTCACCGGCAAGACCGGGGTCGAAATGGAGGCCCTGACCGCCGCCTCCGTGGCCTGCCTGACCATCTACGACATGGCAAAAGCGGTTGACCGCGCCATGCTCATCTCCGGCATCCGGCTGGTCGAAAAGACCGGCGGCAAGTCTGGCGACTACAAGGCAAGTGCCTGATGGCGCTGGTTCCGGTCGCCGACGCGCTCGAGCGCGTGCTTGAAAGCGCTCTGCCGCTGGCCGGCGAAAGCGTCCCTCTCGTCGAAGCCGCCGAGCGTGTGCTCGCGGAACCCGTCGTGGCACTTCGCACCCAGCCACCTTTCAACGCTTCGGCCATGGACGGCTACGCGGTGCGAGCCGCCGACGTGGCATCGGTGCCGTCGAAACTCTCGGTGATCGGCATGGCGCCGGCCGGACGCGGGTTTGACGGCACGGTCGGCCCGGCACAGGCCGTGCGCATCTTCACCGGCGCACCGCTGCCAGACGGCGCCGAAACCATCGTCATCCAGGAGAATGTCCGGGATGTCGGCGGTGGCGATATCGAGGTGATCGAGCCCACCGCCGCGTGGCGTAACATCCGCCGCGTCGGCCTCGATTTTTCCAAGGGCGACGTCCTGCTGGAAAAAGGGCGAGTGCTGGATCCGGCGGCTCTTTCGTTGGCGGCATCGGCCAATCATCCTCGTGTAAGCGTGGTCAAACGGCCGCTGGTCGCCATCATCGCCACCGGTGACGAGTTGTTGCCGCCCGGCAGCGCACTCGGGCCGGACCAGATCATCTCGTCCAACGCCTATGGCGTCGCTGCCGCGGCACAATCGGTCGGCGCCCGCGCGCTGGATCTCGGCATTGCCGCCGACCGCAAGGACGCGATCGCCGCGCTGGTCAGGCAAGCGGTCGCGGCCGGCGCGGATGTCATCGTCACCCTTGGCGGCGCCTCGGTCGGCGACCATGACCTGATCCACGACGTCTTGACGAGCGAAGGCATGACGCTCGGCTTCTGGAAGATCGCCATGCGTCCCGGCAAGCCGCTGATGTTCGGGCGCCTAGGCGGAATCAGGTGCATCGGCCTGCCCGGCAACCCGGTGGCCAGCCTGGTCTGCACGCAATTGTTCCTGAAGCCGCTTCTGGCGAAACTGGGCGGTCGCGACCACCGCCAGGACATTCGCCAGGCTCGGCTGGGCACGGCAATGCCGGCCAACGATCAGCGCCAGGATTACGTGCGGGCGGTGGTCAGGGAGGACGACGGCGGGCTGGTGGCGACGCCGTTTGGCATCCAGGATTCCTCGATGCTTAGATTGCTTGCCGACGCCAACGGGTTGGTCGTTCGCGCGCCTTTTGCTCCTGCATCCGTTGCCGGAGACGCTTGCAGCATCCTGATGTTGCGCTGAAGGATACTCCCATAAATAGCTGATGACAGTTCAAGGATGATCCCGGCTATTCCGAGATCAAAGTCCGCGTCAACGCATGCGCCGGATCGGCAAGGCCATCGACAATGTCGAAATGATGCCGGTCGGGCTCGACCACGGCACTCGTGGCGGCACCCAACCCGGTCCAGATGTTGGCCAGCAAGGCATTCTGGCGCAGGAACTCGGCACGCTCCCCACCGCCGGCCCAGCAGGTTATGCGGACACCATCCGTTGGCCGCAGCAGCGCCGGGCTTTCCGTCAGCGCCTCATGCTCGTCGATCTTCAGCGCCGCGTTCATGTCCGTTCGCATCAGCGGACGCAAATCATGCAAACCTGAAATCGAAACGACACGGCGTATGCGCCGCGCGACATCGGCCGCCAAAGGCGTTGATGTCGTCACCATGCGGCTGGCGAGATGCCCGCCGGCCGAATGTCCGGACAGCATCAGAGGCCCCTCGACCATTGCCGCAGCCTTGCCGATCGCCGCGCCGATTTCGCGCACGATACCGGCGATCCGTATGTCCGGGCACAGCGTGTAGGACGGCATCGCCACGGCGAAACCGCTGCCGACCGCGCCCTTGGCGAGATGCGACCAGGTGCTCTTGTCGGACTCCAGCCAGTAACCGCCATGGATGAACACGACGAGCCCCTTGGGAGCGTCCTCGGGAAGAAAAAGATCGAACCGATTGCGCGGTCGGTCGCCATAGGTGATGTCGAACCTTGCGCGGCCTTGCGCCGACATCGCGTCACGAAACGCTTGCGCGGGTACCGCCCAGGCGGACGGCCAGCGATCGCTGCCGGCAATATTCGCGCCATTGGCGTAGGCATTGTCCCAATCGGCAATGCGGTTTTCCAGCATCGTCACCCTCCCCCAAAGCGCATCTCTCACTGCCAGCAATGGCCGCCACCATGTTTGGCGTCAATGCCTGAGGGTAAAACATTTTAGGCTTGAAACAAATTTCGACTGGTGCGATCCTGTCGACCTAACAGCCGACAATGGGAGGTCCGCTGTGCTGTCCAACCTGTGGATGCCCATTCTTCCTGGAGGCGTCTCGACCAGATCTGGTTGGCTGCACGAAGCCTCTCGCGAAGACGGGAACCTTCAGATCCACCACCTCGGCCAGGTGCCTCGCGCATCGACCAGGCCAGCAAATGGGATAGGCGGCGACATGCTTGGGCCTTCAGCGCACACCGACACGTTCACCCGCGATCATCTGCCGCCGCCCGAGCAATGGCCAGACTTCCTGCTCGACGGCTTCGCCTATCCTGAATATCTCAACGCGGGTGTCGAATTGACCGACAGGCTGGTGGAGAAAGGCCTCGGCGACCACACCGCGCTGATCGGCAATGGCCGTCGCCGCACCTACAAGGAACTGTCTGACTGGACGAACCGGCTCGCCCATGCGCTGGTCGAGAATTACGGCGTCAAGCCGGGCAACCGGGTGCTAATCCGCTCCGCCAATAACCCCGCGATGGTCGCCTGCTGGCTGGCCGCCACCAAGGTGGGCGCCGTGGTCGTCAACACCATGCCGATGCTGCGCGCCGGCGAACTCACCAAGATCGTCGACAAGGCGGAGATCGCCATCGCGCTTTGCGACACCAGGCTGATGGACGAGATGACCGCCTGCGCCAAGGACAGCACGTTCCTGAAACAGGTCATCGGCTTCGACGGCACCGCCAACCATGATGCCGAACTCGATCGCGCTGCCCTCGACAAGCCTGTCACCTTCACTGCTGTCAATACCGGCCGCGACGACGTCGCCCTGCTTGGCTTCACGTCGGGCACGACGGGCGTACCGAAGGCGACGATGCATTTCCACCGCGATCTGCTGATCATCGCCGATGCCTATGCCCGTGAAGTCCTGCAGGTGACGCCCGACGACATCTTCGTCGGCTCGCCGCCCCTCGCCTTCACCTTCGGCCTTGGCGGGCTGGCCATCTTTCCCCTGCGTTTCGGTGCGGCGGCGACCTTGTTGGAACAGGCAACGCCGCCCAACATGATCCACATCATCGAGACATACAAAGCGACAATTTCCTTCACCGCGCCGACCGCCTATCGCGCCATGCTGAAGGCCATGGATGAGGGCGCCGATCTGTCATCGCTGCGCGTTGCCGTCTCGGCCGGCGAGACCTTGCCGGCTCCGGTCTTCGAAGAATGGACGAGAAAGACCGGCAAGCCGATCCTCGACGGCATCGGCGCCACCGAAATGCTGCACATCTTCATCTCCAACCGCTTTGACGACAGGAAGCCCGCCTCGACCGGCAAGCCGGTGGGTGGCTATGAAGCGCGCATCGTCGACGACGGCATGCACGAAGTTCCGCGCGGCGAGACTGGACGGCTGGCGGTGCGCGGACCGACCGGCTGCCGCTACATGGCCGATGACAGGCAGAAGGACTATGTTCGCGACGGCTGGAACCTCACCGGCGACACCTTCACGCAGGACGAGGACGGCTTCTTCCACTTCGCCGCGCGTTCCGACGACATGATCGTCAGCGCCGGCTACAACATCGCCGGGCCCGAGGTCGAGGCGGCGCTGCTTTCGCATCCGGACGTCGCCGAATGCGCCGTCATCGGCGCAGAGGACGGCGAGCGCGGCCAGATCGTCGAGGCGCACGTCGTGCTGGCGCAAGGCGTGGCGCCCGATGCGTTGACCGTCAAGCGCCTGCAGGACCATGTCAAGGCAACCATCGCGCCCTATAAATACCCGCGCTCGGTCAGGTTCATCGCCGCCTTGCCGAAGACCCAGACCGGCAAGATCCAGCGCTTCCGGCTGCGCACGGAGAAAATCAATTGAGCGAACCCTACGATCCGGCGGACGAAGGCGCTGAGATGTCGTTCAAGGAACGCATGTCCTACAGCGATTATCTGCACCTGGAGAAAGTGCTCGACGCGCAGGCACCACTGTCGTCGGCACATGACGAGATGCTGTTCATCATCCAGCACCAGACATCGGAACTCTGGATGAAGCTTGCCCTGCACGAGATCGGCGCGGCGATGCGTTCGATCCGTGCTGACCGCCTGGAGCCGAGCTTCAAGATGCTGTCGCGCGTCGCCCGCATTTTCGAGCAGCTGAACAACGCCTGGGACGTGCTGCGCACGATGACCCCCAGCGAATACACCGAGTTCCGCGACGCGCTCGGCCAATCCTCGGGCTTCCAGTCCTGGCAATACCGCGCCATCGAGTTCATGGCCGGCAACCGCAACCTCGCCATGCTCGGACCGCACAAGCACCGGCAGGACCTCACAGGCAGGCTGGAAGCAATCCTGGCCGAGCCGTCGCTCTATGACGAAGCGCTGTTGCTCCTGGCGCGCAACGGCTTCGATATCGGCGCCGATGCCCGACGTACGGACTGGCGTGGAACCCGCACCGAGAACGAAGAGGTCCTGGCCGCATGGCAGACCGTCTACGGTGATCCCCAGCGCTACTGGATGTTGTACGAACTGGCCGAGAAGCTGGTCGACTTCGAGGACTATTTCCGCCGCTGGCGCTTCAACCACGTCACCACCGTCGAGCGCATCATCGGCCTGAAGCGCGGCACCGGCGGCACGTCGGGCGCCTCCTATCTCAAGAAGATGCTCGAGGTGGTCCTGTTTCCGGAACTTTGGAACGTCCGCACCCGGCTCTGATTTCTCAAGTGACGGCAGTCTTGACCGCGAAGCGCCCATCCTGCCAAGCGCCGGTGCGCAAGATGTCTTCCAGCACCTCGACCGCTTCCCAGACGTCCCTGTACCCGACATAGAGCGGGGTGAAGCCGAAGCGGATCGTCGACGGCGCACGGAAGTCGCCGATCACGCCGCGTTCGATCAAGGCCCGCATCACCTGGTAGCCATGCGGGTGGATGAACGACACCTGGCTGCCGCGCGCACAGCCATCTCGCGGGCTTTCGAGCTCGAGGCCGTAGGCGCCGCATCTGCTCTCGACGAGTTGGATGAACAGATCTGTGAGCGCGATGCTCTTCTTGCGCACCGCCGCCATGTCGACATCGTCCCAGATGTCCAGTGCTCCCTTGAGCGCCCGCATTGAAAGCACCGGCTGCGTGCCGCACAGGAACCGGCGGATCCCGGCGCCGGCCGCATAGCCCTGTTCGAAGGCAAAGGGCCGCGCATGGCCCCACCAGCCGCTGAGCGGCTGCTGGACATCGCCGTGATGGCGCGTCGCGGCATAGATGAAGGCGGGCGCGCCCGGGCCGCCGTTGAGATATTTGTAAGTGCAGCCGACGGCGAAGTCAGCATTCGCGGCATCGAGCTCGACCGGCAAGGCACCCGCCGTGTGGCAGAGATCCCAGACGATCAGGGCGTCGGCCTGGTGTGCCTTGCGCGTCAGTGCGGCCATGTCGCGCAGTTGCCCGGATTTGTAGTTTACGTGGTTGACCAGGATGACCGCGACACGCTCGTCGATCAGCTCTTCAATGGTTGGCGCATCCACGCCTTCCAGCCGCAGCACCGTGCCCGGCCGCGTCGAGGCAACGCCTTCGGCCACATAGAGGTCGGTTGGGAAGCTGTCGCCTTCGGCCACCATCACCGACCGGCCCGGCCGCATGGCGAGCGCGGCATGCAGCACCTTGTAGATGTTGATCGAGGTGGTATCGCAGACCACCGTCTGGCCCGCCGCCGCACCAATGAGCCGTCCGAGTTGATCGCCAAGTTCGACCGGCATTTCGAACCAGCCGGCGGTATTCCAGGCGCGGATCAAATCCTGCGCCCACTCCTGCGTCGCCGCCTTCTGCAACTCGTCGAAAACCGCGGGTGCCGCAGCACCCAGTGAATTGCCGTCGAGATAGATGACGCCCTCAGGCAGGATGAAACGGTCGCGCATGGCACGCAGCGGGTCCGCCGCATCCATGGCTTCGACGGCTGCGAGATCGAGCGTTGCACGCATGATTGTGACATTCCCTGGTTATTCACGGATGGCTTCGCGGGCAGGCGCCGGTCCCCGGCTACGCTTGAGGCTGGGCAAGGCAAGCATGGCCAGCACGAACAGGCCCGTGGCAAGCTTCAGGTCAGGCGGCGGCATGCCGGCGGCAAGGCAGAACGACACCAACTGGTAGTAGATGATCGCACCGGCGAAAGGCGCCAGCAGCTGACGCCAGACTGTCTGCTTGCCGACGACAGCCTCGCCGATCATCAATGCGGCAAGGCCGTTGATGAGAATCCCCAACCCCATATTGACGTCGGCAAATCCCTGCGACTGCACCATCAGTGCGCCGCTTGACGCCGAAAACGCGCTCGCCAGTCCGACATCGCCTATGGTCGCCGCCCAGACATTGATGCCTTGCGCCTCGGCCATATCAGGATTGGCGCCCACGGCGCGCACCGCGGTCCCCTTCTCGGTCCTGAAGAACATGTAGAGCGCCGCAAAGACGAGGAGTGCGAGAAGGCCGGCGACGACAATCTTGCTGGCCGGGAACCCAGGCCGTGCGAATGGCACCCAGTCGAACACGGTAGGCGAACCGAAGACGGAGAGGTTGGATTTGCCCATGATGCGAAGGTTGATGCTGTAAAGCATCGTCATCATCAGGATACCCGCGAGAAGCGTGTGGATGCGGAAGCGCAGATGGATGAAGGCGGTGCAGCAGCCCGCCGCGAAGCCGGCGACAAGGGCGGCGGCAATGCCCATCAGCGGCGATGCGCCGGCGGCAAGGAGGACGCCGCAGACGCAACCACCCAGCGGAAAGGCGCCTTCGCTGGTGAGATCGGGAAAATTCAGCATCCGAAACGGGATCATGATCCCGAGCACGACAAAGGCCAGGATCAGGCTTTGCGCCAGGGTGACCGGGATGATCGCGACGAAGCTGGTCAGAACGTCCGCAATAAAGCCCATGATGATCAGCCCGCCAGCAACATGCGATCCGTCTTGACGGAGAAATGGCCGATCAGATCGATAACCGTGACCCTCGCCTTCTCTTCGCCAGCGACCTCCAGAAGGACGCGGCCCGCGTCGAGCATGATCACCCGGCTGCCATAGTCGACGGCATGCTGCATGTTGTGTGTCACCATCAGGGTGGTCAGTTTCAGCGCGTCGACGGCTCGTACCGTTGCCTGCATGACGATCTCGGCCGTGCGCGGGTCGAGCGCCGCGGTATGCTCGTCGAGCAGCAGCAAATCCGGCGATCCGCCGACCGCCATGATCAGAGACAGGGATTGCCTCTGTCCACCCGAGAGCAGGTCGACGCGCGTGTCGAGGCGATTTTCAAGGCCGAGGCCCAATATCGACAGCCGCTCCTTGTAAGACGCAAGCCGAGCCGCGTTCAGCCCCTGGCGCAAGGTGCGCTTTGTGCTGCGCAAATCGGCCAGCAGCATATTTTCCGCGACCGTCATGCTGGCGGCTGTGCCGCGCATCGGATCCTGAAAGACGCGGGCCAGTTTCGCGGCGCGCTTGTGCACCGGCATTCCTGTCACGTCGGCGCCGTTGATCAGGATTTGGCCGGAATCAAGGATCAGAGCTCCGGAAACGGCATTGAGCATGCTGCTCTTGCCGGCCCCGTTGGAGCCGATGACGATTCCGAACTCGCCTGTGGCCAGGGACAGGCTAAGGTCATCCAGCGCGACCTTCTCGTCGGCCTGGCCCCTGTAGAACACTTTACGCGCGGATCTGATCTCGAGCATCGTTCCTCCCTGACCTGATGGTGACGGCTTTCCCGCCGTCACCCTCGCGGCCAGATGTCAGTCGACGATGCAGCCGCAATCGGCCAACGAGGCCGGTATCTCGATGCCGAAGGCGGCCATCGCCTTGCGCGAGATCGTTGCCATGTGGTCCTTGTAAGCCGGGCGCGACGGCGCGATCGTCTTGGGATCCTTGCCCTTGAGGATTTCGGCCGCGATGTTGCCGGCGTTGATGCCGACCTGCGTGTAATTGACCGCGAAGCTTGCCGGTACGGTGCCGTTGCGGACCGCGCTGTCATCGGAGTTGACGACCGGGATACCGGCCTGGCGAGCGGCTGCGGAGACAGCGGCGATCGCCGGCTGGATCAGGTTCGAAGCCGGGCCGTAGATCACGTCGGCCTTGCCGGCGAGCGAAGCGATGCGTTGCTGGATGTCATTGACGTTGTCGATGCCGACCTCCACGACCTCGAAGCCGGCCGCGGGTGCCGCCGCCTTGATCTTTTCGATCAGGGCAACATCGTTGGCCTCGCCTGGATTGTAAGGCACGCCAAAGCGCTTGGCGTTCGGCAGCAGCTTCTTGGTGAAGGCCATCACCGCGGCGACATCCTGCAGATCGCTGGCGCCGGTCATGCCTTCGTCTCCGGAGTCCCATGACGGCACCAGCTTGGCCGCGACCGGATCGGTGACCGCGGCAAAGACGATCGGAATGCCGGAGCCCGCGAGCGCTTTCTTGGCGATCTGCGAGACCGGCGTGGTGATGGTGTAGATCAGCTTGGGCTGCTCCGCCTGCAGCTTGGCGATCATCTGCGGCACCAGCGATGCATCGAAATTGGTATGACTCTCCGAATAGATGACGTCCTTGCCCTCGACGAAGCCGTTGTCCGTCAGCGCCTTCTTGAAGCCGGCTATGGCAGCGTTGAGCTGGGGGTGCTCGCCGAAATTGGCGATGCCGATGCGTATCTGGTCGGCGGCGGCATTGCCGGCGCTCATCAACGCGCCAGCCAGGAACAAGCCCGACAACCAAGCGGATTTCGACTTCAACATCATTTCCTCCCAGATTTGATCAGCGCCGCCGCTTGCAGCGCGGCTACTGCGGCGATCATGGTCAGTGCGTCCGCTTGTGTCAAACATTATATATAATTCTTGCTATGACCACACATCATATATAATTTCTGCGAGCGACGGACGGACCGCGATGCAGGATCAAACGAGTTCCACAAAGACGGAGGCAGCCTATCAGCTGTTGCGGCGCGACATCCTGACCACGCGCCTCATGCCCGGGGCTCCGCTGAAGCTGAGCGCGCTGCGCGGCACCTATGGCGTCGGCTGGACACCGTTGCGCGAAGCCTTGTCGCGGCTCGAGGCCGAACGCCTGGTCACCACCATCAGCAATCGCGGTTTTGCCGTGGCACCCGTGTCGCGGGCCGAACTTGAGGACCTGGCACGCGCCAGGATGGTGGTCGAGATCCCCCTGTTCCTCGAAGCGATGGAGAAAGGCGGCAAGGAGTGGGAGGATGCCGTTGTCACCGCCCATTACCGGCTCTCCCGTTGCAAGACCGCCGTCGACGATCCCTCGGATGCGGCCGTCGACAAATGGGACGAGAACCACGATGCTTTCCATGCGGCGCTGCTGAGCGCCGCCACATGCAACTGGCTGCTGCGGTTCCGCTCGACAATCTCGGATCAGCTGCGCCGGCATCATCGCTTTCTTGGTCTGGCGCCGACACTGCGGGCCGCGGCTGGCCTCAAGGAAGGCTATGAAGAGGCAATGGAGGCACTGCGCGAGGCGATCGCGATCGAACACCACACAGCGATCATGGAAGCGGCACTCGATCGTGATGTCGAGCGAGCCAAGGCGCTGATGACGGCGCATATCGGCTATACCCTGCACGTCTATGTTCACAGTGAAGACAGCGGCGCGACCAAATACGCCGCCCGCGCCGGCCGAAGTGCGCCAAACGCCTGATCCATCCCCGTCCCGAAGTTGGCAACAGTTGGCGTTTTGGTTTCGTTTCGTTCCACGATTAGTGGCCCCCGGGGAAAGCTTTCCAAAGCCTGACGCCAAAGCTCGTCAACGGATAGACCACAGGCCGTTAACCAAGCGATTTCAATGCGCCTGTCGATGCCGCCGAGGATCGGTTTCTGCCCGCTGTCGCCAGCAAAAAACTACGGACGCCTTAACAAATTCATTAAACTTTAAACGGTTGCGGAACACAACTGGAACAGATAGTGTTTGTTCTGGGTTTGTTTTTTCGATTCTGGTTTCAGACCTCTCGTTCAATGCCTTGGGGGCCGCCATGCTGACACGCAAGCAACATGAACTGCTGATGTTCATCCACGAACGGCTCAAGGAAAGCGGGATACCCCCCTCCTTCGACGAGATGAAGGAAGCGCTCGATCTTGCCTCCAAGTCGGGGATCCATCGTTTGATCACGGCGCTGGAGGAACGCGGCTTCATTCGCCGGCTACCCAATCGGGCGCGCGCGCTGGAAGTGCTGCGGTTGCCGGACTCGATCGCGCCGGGTCTCAATGCGGCAAAGAAATTCTCGCCAAGCGTCATCCAGGGTAGCCTTGGCCAAGGCAATCTCGGCCGTCAGGTCAGGCCGGCTGCTGCGCCTTCGCGTCTGCCAGCGGCCGGTAACGACGACGATGCGGTTTCGGCCGTGTCCATCCCGGTCATGGGCCGTATCGCCGCCGGTGTGCCGATCGATGCCATCCAGCATCAGACACATTCGATCTCGGTGCCGCCGGACATGATCATGGGCGGCGAACATTATGCGCTGGAGGTCAAGGGCGACTCGATGATCGAGGCCGGTATTTTCGATGGCGACACGGTCATCATCCGCAATGCCGATACGGCAAGTCCGGGCGAAATCATCGTGGCGCTGGTCGACGAGGAGGAAGCGACGCTAAAACGGTTCCGCCGCAAAGGCGCTTCGATCGCGCTCGAAGCCGCCAACCCGGCCTATGAAACCCGCATCTTCGGACCGGACAGGGTCAAGGTACAAGGCAAGCTGGTCGGGTTGATCAGGCGCTACTGAGCGGGTTTGCTGTTGGGTCTTTTATAGGGCGGCAGCCCCCTCGCCTCGCGTGAGAATTTTCGCTGCTCGTGCCAGGGCCGGTATGGTCCGTCGACAGCGAATTCGATCGCAGCCGGGGTCGTGGCGGACCGGGGATCGAAGAAGACAGCGGCACTCCCCTTGCGGGCGAGTTGCCGTTTCGTGACGACGAGAACCAGCGGGTTGTGGCAGGCGTCATATGCGGTCACGTCGTTGACGACGATCAGGTCCGCGAAAGCGCAGGCCTTCCAGGTGTTCTTGCGAT
Source organism: Mesorhizobium sp. ES1-4 (assembly GCF_020164745.1). Classification (GTDB taxonomy): domain Bacteria; phylum Pseudomonadota; class Alphaproteobacteria; order Rhizobiales; family Rhizobiaceae; genus Mesorhizobium. Next base: position 364,944 of record NZ_JAIUGV010000001.1, read on the forward strand.
CCTCGACATAGGCGATGATGGCGCCGGAAGGGTGCCTGGCAAGGCACAGGCCTTCACGGCAATAGAAAGGCGATCCTTGCGGCAGGTCGGTGGGACTGGCGATGTCGAATTGCCTGTCTGTCTTGTCGAACATTTCCGGTTTGACGATCGTTTCGGAGACCAGGGCGCGTTTCCAGTTGTCGGTTGCGAATTGGTTCGGACGTTCCCGATTGACGGCCAGTTCGCCATTGCCGATCGGCAGCGCGACAAGCCGCGCATCTTCCGAGATCAGCACATCGGGCGGGCGTGTGTGCGACACGGTCAACAAGCCGGCAAGCGCGAATGGAAGCGCCGCGAGGCGCAGCCACGTCGTCGCCATCGTCGCGATGACCAGAGCGACGGTGACCAGCAGCACGGATTGCTGCGAAATCAGCCCGACCCCATCGATCGGAGAGCGCTCGGATATCCATGCCGATACCGCGATCATTGCCGTCAGGCCCTTGCCCATGAGGTAGAGAGCCGGCCAATCCAACCCGAACGGCATCAGCACGGCGCTGGCGACAGCCAGGAACATCACCACCGACACAATCGGCATGACGGCGAGGTTGGCGAACAGGCTGAGCGGCGACACCCGCTGGAAATGCCAGATGGCAAACAACGCCGTGGCGCTGCCGGCGATGATGGACGTCATGGCCAATCCACCTGTCGCCAGCAGGAATTTTCGCGTCAGCAACCCCGGCAGGGTTCGTTTCGGTGGCGGTGGCCTTGTCTTTCCCGCGCGGTGGTCGGCCAAGCCGGCATAGGCGCCGATCAGGGCCGCGGTTGCCGCGAACGACATCTGGAAGCTCGGGCCGACAACCTCGTGCGGCGAAACCAGGATGACGGCGATCGCCGAGATCGCCAGGTTGCGCATGGTCAGCGCAGCGCGATCGAACAGGACGGCGAACAGCATCACCGCCAGCATGATGAAGCTGCGTTCGGCGGCGACGACGACGCCGGAGATGACGAGATAGGCAGCGATCGAGAAAAGCGCGGCGGCGGCCGCGTATTTCTTTACCGGCCGGCGCGCGGAAAGGCCTGGAAACAGTGCGAAGGTACCGCGCAGCAGACCCATGATGGTGCCGGCCACCAGTGCCATGTGCAGTCCCGAAATGGAGATGATGTGATAGATGCCGGTACGCCGCATTGCTTCGTTGATTTCATTGGGGATGCCGGCGCGCACGCCCACGATCAGCGCCGCCGCGATCTCGCCTTCGGCGCCGCCAATGCTGCCCCTGATATGGTCGGCGATCGCTTCGCGGGCATTTTCGATGCTGGAAAAAAGGCGTGACGACAGCGGCATCTCGCCGTCATCGGCGGAGACAACGGTCGGATTGCCGAGAAAGAAGCCGCTGCCGCCGATGCCGGCGAAATAGCTCTCGAAGGAGAAGTCGTAACTGTCCGGCCGCACCGGACCGGTCGGCGGCAGCAGCTTGGCGTAGCCGGTGATGAGCGAGCCTGCGGTCATCTCCGGCGGTATCCTGCGTGCCGAGAGCCGGACCCTTTCCGGCGCGTAGCGCAGTTTCGGCCGGGCCGTCGAAATCACGTCGATGGTCATCCGGACGCGACCGGTCTCCATCCCCTCGAGCGAGACCACGCGGCCGGTCAGTTGCGTCGAGATTTCGGAGCCCAGCATCCGGGTTCCGGCTCGCCATGTTTCGACCTTCGCCGCGAGCAGGCCCAGCGCGCACAACAGCACTGCCATGAAACACAGATGGGTTTTCGGCCAGGAGCGCGACACGAAGGCAAAGGCCGTCGCCAGCATCACGACTGCGATGGGCTGTGCAAAATCTGGCTCGGACGCCAGCGAAAAGTAGCCGACCACCCCAACGGCCAGACAGACCGGCACCAGCAGGAAGGCGACACCCCGGTCGAGTTCCAGTTCCGCCGCCTCGGCCACGCCGTGGTGCAGGCGAGGCATTGATATCAGGCCGATTTGCCGGCGCACGCGCACAATCCCGCGTACGACAGAAGATGGAGCGGGCGACGGCAAGTCCGTCTGTAGCGGCTGGGTCGCGGGCGCGGCCACGAGCGGCGGCGGCAGTGGGATCGCCGGAGGCGTCGCAAACAGGGACCTCTCGCTGACGCCGACAATGGCGCCCTCGCCCCCATCCGAGCCCCGGCCTCGTCCAGTCATCGGGTCTGCCCCTTGCGCCCTCGACCCCCTATGCTACATGAACGCGCGAAGCGCGAAAGTCCGCGCACCCGCATCCAGCCTCAGACGTTTTCCGAGAGTTCCATGCCCGACAAGGTCATCACCCGCTTTGCCCCCTCGCCGACCGGCTATCTGCATATCGGCGGCGCGCGCACCGCGCTGTTCAACTGGCTCTACGCAAAACACACCGGCGGCACGATGCTGTTACGCATCGAGGACACCGATCGCGAGCGTTCGACCGATGCGGCCACGTCAGCCATCCTCGACGGCCTGACCTGGCTAGGCCTGTCATGGGACGGCGATGCGGTCTCCCAGTTCGAGCGTGCGCCGCGCCATCGCGAGGTGGCCGAGGAACTGGTGCGTCTGGGCAAGGCCTATTACAGCTACGAGACTTCAGCCGAGCTCGAGGCGATGCGCGTGGCGGCACGCGCCAAGAGCCTGCCGCCACGCTACAACGGCCACTGGCGCGACCGCGCCCCTTCGGAGGCGCCCGCCGGCGTCAAGGGCGCCATCCGCATCAAGGCACCGACTGAGGGCGAGACCGTGGTGCAGGACCGGGTCCAGGGCGAGGTGCGCTTCCCCAACAAGGATCTCGACGACTTCATCATCCTGCGCTCGGACGGCAACCCGACTTACATGCATGCCGTCGTCGTCGACGATCACGACATGGGCGTCACCCACATCATCCGTGGTGACGATCACCTAACCAACGCCGCACGCCAGACCGTGATCTACAACGCCATGGGCTGGGAAGTGCCTTCCATGGCGCATATCCCACTGATCCATGGCGCTGACGGCGCCAAGCTGTCGAAGCGCCATGGCGCGCTTGGCGTCGAGGCCTATCGCGCCATGGGCTATCTGCCGGAGGCGCTGCTCAACTATCTGGCGCGGCTGGGATGGAGCCACGGCGACGACGAGATCATGTCAATCAAGGACATGATCTCCTGGTTCGACATCGGCGACGTCAACAAGGGCGCGGCGCGCTTCGACTTCGCCAAGCTGGAAGCGATCAACGGCGCGCATATGCGCCGCATGGCCGACACTGAGCTGTTCGATATCTTCATCGCCACCTTGCCCTACCTGGAGGGCGGCCCGGCGATGGCGGCGCGCCTCGACGAGAAGAACAAGGCACAGTTGCTGGCGGCACTCCCCGGCCTCAAGGAGCGCGCCAAGACGCTGGTCGAGCTTGTCGACGGCGCCGGCTTCCTGTTTGCCGAGCGGCCGCTGCCGATCGACGACAAGGCAGCACTCCTGCTCAATGACGATGCCCGCGAGATCCTGCGCGGCGCTCACAAAGCTTTGAACGCGCTTTCGGGCGACTGGACAGCCGCCACGGCCGAAACCGCGATCCGCGGCTATGCGCTGGCTGGCGGCCACAAGCTTGGCGCCGTGGCCCAGCCGCTGCGGGCTGCCCTGACCGGCAAAAGCACTTCGCCGGGCGTGTTCGACGTGCTGGCCGTGCTGGGGCGTGAGGAAAGCCTCGCGCGTATAGCGGATCAAATCGATTAGGAGCAAACTGGCCCAAGAAGATTGGCATTGAAAGGCGCGTTTCGCAGTGCAACATTAGGCTCTGGCCCAATCTGGCACGCACCTCCTGGAATGCGGTGGCGAATACGCGCATTGCGATCATTTCGACGTGTCGCTCTGCGGAATTGCCTTTGCCGGCATGAGGAAACAAGAAGGAGTTTGCAATGACCGAAGCTGCGAAAAAACTGGATGTGGGCGCCAAGAGCCAGGAAGCCACGGCAACGCTGGAATTGGCCGGCAAGACCCATGAATTCAAGGTGCGAAGCGGCTCGGTCGGACCTGACGTCATCGACATCGCCTCGCTCTACAGCACCACCGGCGCCTTCACCTATGACCCCGGCTTCACCTCGACGGCAAGCTGCGAGTCGGAGATCACCTTCATCGATGGTGATGCCGGCATCCTCCTGCATCGCGGCTACCCGATCGACCAGCTGGCCGAACACGGCGATTTCCTCGAAGTCTGTTACCTCCTGCTTTACGGCGAGCTGCCCACCAAGGCGCAGAAGGACGATTTCGACTACCGGGTGACGCGCCACACCATGGTGCACGAGCAGATGTCGCGCTTCTTCACCGGCTTCCGCCGCGACGCGCACCCGATGGCGGTGATGTGCGGCGTGGTCGGCGCGCTGTCGGCCTTCTATCACGACTCGACAGACATCTCCGACCCGTACCAGCGCATGGTTGCGTCCATGCGCCTGATCGCCAAAATGCCGACGATCGCGGCCATGGCCTACAAGTACCACATCGGCCAGCCCTTTATTTACCCGAAGAACGATCTCGGTTTCGCGGCAAACTTCCTGCATATGTGCTTCGCCGTGCCGTGCGAGGAATACAAGATCAACCCGGTCCTGGCGCGCGCCATGGAGCGCATCTTCATCCTGCACGCCGACCATGAGCAGAACGCGTCGACCTCGACCGTTCGCCTCGCCGGCTCCTCGGGCGCCAACCCGTTCGCCTGCATTGCCGCCGGCATCGCTTGCCTGTGGGGCCCGGCCCATGGTGGCGCCAATGAAGCAGCGCTCAACATGCTGGGCGAGATCGGTCATGTCGATCATATCCCGGAATTCATCGCCCGCGCCAAGGACAAGAACGACCCGTTCCGCCTGATGGGCTTTGGCCACCGCGTCTACAAGAACTACGATCCGCGCGCCAAGATCATGCAGAAGACGGCGCACGAGGTTCTCGGCGAACTCGGCATCAAGGACGATCCGCTGCTCGACATCGCGATGGAACTGGAAAAGATCGCGCTGACCGATCCCTATTTCATCGAGAAGAAGCTCTATCCGAATGTCGACTTCTATTCCGGCATCACGCTGAAGGCGCTTGGCTTCCCCACCACCATGTTCACCGTGCTGTTCGCGGTCGCCCGCACCGTCGGCTGGATCGCGCAGTGGAAGGAAATGATCGAGGATCCGCGCCAGAAGATCGGCCGCCCGCGCCAGCTCTACACCGGCGCGCCGGAGCGCGATTACGTGCCGATCGCCAAGAGGTGAAGTTTAGTGGTGGGTAGTGAAGGATCGGCATTCCACTCACTACTCACTACTCACTACTCACTACTCGCTACTGACTGCCCGCTCTCTTCACGTACCGCATCACGACAGCCGCTGCGATCTCACCGGATGGCTTGTCCGTCGCCATGCGCCGTGAGATCTCGGCAAACCCGTCCTTCTGCGAGGCGCGCATGCCGGTGTCGGCCAACAGCGCTTCCAGCTGACGCGCCAGATTGTTGGGTTTGACGTACTCGTTGTAGAACTCCGGGATCAACGCGCGATCCGAGATCAGGTTGGGCAGCAGGGCCGACCAGACGGAAACGAGATACGGCGCGACGACGCGTGCGACCGGGTCGAGCCGATAGCAGGAGATCATCGGCACCCCGGACAATGCCAGTTCCAGCGAGACCGTGCCCGACGCGATCAACGCCGCGTCGGCCTTGCCGAAGGCCTGCCATTTGCGCTCAGGCTCAAGGATAATCTCGGGTTTCTCGTCCCAGCGCGTGACCGCGGACCGCACGGTATCGGCGACATGCGGCACCGTCGGCAGCATCAGCCGGAGCCGATGGCCGCGTGTCCGCAACATCGACACTGTCTCGCCAAACGGCTCGAGCAGCCGCCGCACCTCGCCGCCCCGCGAGCCGGGCAGGACAAGCAGCGTCTTCACGCGATCCGGTGAAAGATCACGCGTCTGGGCCTGCGCCTTGGCCGCCGACATCACCCCCGGATCATGCGTCAGGCGATGCCCGACATAGGTGCCCGGCGGCCCGCCCAGCCGATCGAGTTCCTTCACTTCGAACGGCAGGATGCACAGTATGTGGTCGACATAAGGCTTCATCGCCACCGCCCTGCCCGGCCGCCATGCCCAGACGCTCGGGCAGACATAGTGGACGATCGGGATCGACGGGTTGGCCGCGCGCACCTTTTTGGCGACGCGCAGCGAAAAATCGGGACTGTCGATGGTGACTAGGCAGTCCGGCCTGGCGTCCGCAACCATGCCTGCCATCTGGCCGATCCGCCGCATCAGGCGCGGCAGGTCGCGCAGGACGGCACTGAACCCCATCAGCGCAACCTCGCCTGCGTCGAACGGAGGAACCAGCCCGAGCGCCTGCAGGTGGCGGCCGCCAAGGCCGACGAGTTGCACCTCGCGCCCTGTTGTCTGGCGAAGCGCCCGGACGATGTCGGCGCCAAGCAGGTCGCCTGATTCCTCGCCCGCGACGATCGCGATCTTCAGTGCTCTGTCAGCCATGCCCGGGCTCCGTTGCGGCCAGGCCGACGATGAACAGCCCGAGGTCATTGGCCCGCGAGAGGGTTGCGGGACCTTCGAGGATCAGGGAGCGTCCCGCCTCGACGGCAATCCCGGCAAGCCCCGCGGCATGCGCCGCTTCCACCGTCTGTGGCCCCATGGAAGGAAGATCCGCGCGCAACTCCTGGCCGGGCTTGGCGCATTTGACCAGAACGCCGCGCGTCTTGCCGGCGATACGGCCGTGGCCGCGCAGCAGCCTGGCGCGATCCAGCAATCCGGCCGTGCCCTCGATGCCTTCAAGCGCAATGGTCCGGCCGCCGACCGCGATCGCCGCCTGGCCGATATCCAGCGCCCCGATGGCCTTCGCCGCGGCGAAGCCCGCCTCGATGTCGCGCCAGTCCGACTTTCGAGGCGCGGCGTTGGTCAACACCCCTTCGGCGGCGACAAGGTTCGGCACGATCTCGTGGGCGCCCACGACCTTGATCCCCCGGGCCTCGAGCCCGCGCGCCACCACCTTGAGCAGCCCATCATCGCCACGCGCCAACGCCATGACAACGACGGGTATCACGGCGAGCAGGCTGAGGCTTGGACGCAATTGTGTCAGTCTGGGCCTGCGCTTTATCTCGCCCGCAAGCACCAGATGGGTGATCCGGTTGCGCTTGAGCAGCGGAACGAGCGATCCTATCGCCTCCAGGGCAAGCGTCTCATGCTCATACTGGCGCAACGCGGCCAGGCGGTCGGCCTCACCGTCCATGAGCACGACGAACGGCGCATGGCCCTGTTCGGCCAGACCGGCAGCGACTTCGACCGGAAGGCTGCCGCCGCCGGCGATGATGCCGACCCTGGCATCAGGCGGGAGATCAAGACCAGCCGCGGCTGTTTCAGCCTTCGTCATCGGTATCGTCGCCATCGCCGCTCTTGAGCGATGGCACCGCATAATGCCGTTTGCCGCGACTGGTGATGAAGTCGATGATCTTCATCGCCGTCGGCGACGAGGCGAACTCGGCTTTGGCGAACTCGATGTTCTCGCCGACCGTGCGGGAGCGGTCGAAAATCGTCTTATAGGCCTTGCGCAGCAGATAGATTTCGGAACGCGGTAGACCGGCGCGCTTGAGGCCGATGATGTTCAAGCCGCGCAGGCTGGCGCGGTTGCCGACCGCGATGGCATAGGGAATGACATCGCCAACAAAAGCCGAGCATCCGCCAAGAAAGGCGTTGTCGCCGACACGCACGAATTGATGAACCGCGCTGAGGCCGCCAATATAGACGTTGTCGCCGATTTCGCAGTGTCCGCCCAACGTTGCGCCATTGGCGAAGGTCGCGTTCTTGCCGACAACGCAATCATGGGCGATGTGCGCATAGGCGAGGAAGTTGCCATTGTCGCCGACCGTCGTTTCGCCGCGGCTGGTGTCGGTGCCGACATGCATGGTCACGCCTTCGCGGATCGTGCAGTTGGCGCCGATGACGAGCGTGGTGCGGCCGCCCTTGTGCTTGGTATTCTGCGGCGGTCCGCCCAGGATCGCCATCGGATAGACCTTGGTCGATGTTCCGATAGTGGTCGCGCCCATCACCGAGACATGGCTGACCAGTTCGACACCGTCGCCGATCATAGCCTCGGCGCTGACATGGCAGAACGGCCCAATGCGCACACCCTGGCCGATTTGGGCGCCTTCTTCCACGACGGAGGAAGGATGGATTGACGTCTTGATTTTCATGGGCACTCGATTGTCAGTCGCCGGTGACCATCATGGCTGAAATCTCGGCCTCGGCCGCCTTGGTGCCTTCGACCAGGGCTTCGCAGGCGAATTTGAGCAGGTTGCCGCGCTTCTTGATTTTCTTGACATGGATCTTCAACTGGTCGCCGGGAACGACCGGTTTGCGGAATTTGGCGTTGTCGATGGTCAGGAAATAGACCAGCGACGGCTTCGACGCCCCGAGGCTGCGGATGCAGATGGCGCCGGCCGTCTGCGCCATGGCCTCGACGATCAGCACGCCCGGCATCACCGGCTGTTCCGGGAAATGCCCCTGGAAATGCGGCTCGTTTATGGTCACGTTCTTGATACCGATGGCGGAATCGTCACCATCGATGTCCACGATGCGGTCGATCATGAGGAAGGGGTAACGATGCGGCAGGAGCTTCATCAGCCCCAATATGTCGACCGCTTCCAGCGTTGTCCCCGCCACCATGTCAGCCATTGTCCTTGCCCTGTTTGCGTGCCCTGGCCATCGTGCGCAACATGGCTATCTCTCGCATGGCTTCCGCCATCGGCTGTGCCGGATAGCCACCCCATATCTCGCCGGCGGGCACATTGCTCATAAACCCACTTCTGGCGGCAAGCTTGGCACCTGTACCGATCGTCAGATGATCCGCAAGCCCGACGCCGCCGCCCATGGTGACATTGTCACCCACCACCACGGAACCGGAAATACCCGAAAGCCCGGCCACTATGCAATTGCGGCCGATGCGGACGTTATGGGCGATCTGCACGAGATTGTCGATCTTGGTGCCTTGCCCGATGATCGTATCGGACATGGCGCCACGATCGACGGTGGAGTTGGAGCCGATCTCGACATCGTCCTGGATCACGACGCGACCGATCTGTGGAACACGCTCCGGCCCCTTGGCGCCACCGACGAAGCCAAACCCGTCCTGGCCAATCCTGGCGCCACCATGGATGATGACCCGATTGCCGATCAGTGCGTATTGGATGCTGGCGCCTGGGCCGATATAGCCGTCACGGCCAATCTGGCAGGACTGTCCGATGACGGCATTGGGCGCAATGACGGTGCGGCTGCCGATCGAGACGCCTGGCCCCACGACTGCCCCGGCCTCGATGATAGCACCGGTTTCGACATGCGCGGTTGGGTCGACATGGGCATGCGGCGAAACACCGGTTTCGCCGGTCATAGGCCCCGGCGTGGCGGCTGTCGGGAACAGCAGGCGCCCAACCAGCGCGAAAGCCTGTTGTGGCCGCGGATGAATGAGGACGGCAACGCTGGAGGGCGCCTTGTTTGCGAACTCCGCCGGACACAGCACCGCCGCTGCCCGCAGCGACGGCATCAGCGCGGAATTGCGCCTGCCGTCGACGAAGACCAGCGCATTGGTGCCGCCTTCATTGGCTGGCGCCAAGGCTTCGATCGCAACGTCGGATTGGCCGGAATCGACAAGCACCGAGCCGGTCAGATTCGCGACTTCGGCCGCCGTATACCGGCGTGATGGCGCGAAGAACACCGGATCGGTCATTCCAGAAGCTATATCCAGCTAGGTCGGAACATTTCTCCCGGATTCAAAACACCCGGGAGCATCGTTGGCCGCCGATCAGAAGCGGGTCGATATGCCGAAGTTGAATTCCTGCACGTCGTCGGTGGCTTCCTTCTTGACCGGGATCGCATAGTCGATACGGATCGGGCCGAACGGCGAGGCCCACATCAGGCCGACGCCCACCGAGGCGCGCAGCTTCATATCGAGAGAACTCTGATCGACCGACGTGCTGATCTTGCTGCCGTAGAGCGTCGCTGCGTCGGCAAACACCGCACCGCGCAGTCCGAAGCTCTCGGGAACGACCGGCAATGGGAACTGCGCTTCGGCCGAGGCATTGAAATAGGTCACCCCCCCCAGATGGTCACCCGTATTCGGGTCCACCGGGCCGATGCCATTATACGCAAAGCCACGGATCATGCGGTCGGTGCTCTGGAACTGATCGAAGATGCGCAGAGTACCGTTATTGCCGTAACTCTCGACATGACCGGCGCCGCCTGAAATCAGCCCAACCAGATCAAGCTGCTCGGACAGCGTCTGGTAGATGCTGCCGCGCCCGGTAAGCTTCACGAACTTGGCGTCACCACCAAGTCCGGCCACTTCGACCGTCGTATTGGCATAGATGCCTTCATGCGGGTTCTTCATGTCATCGATCGTGTTGTAGACCAGCCCCAGGCTGATAGACGACTTGATCCAAGGACTTTGATCGATGCCATCCAAGATGGCGGGCGAAATTGTACAACCGGCGTCAGGAATCCCGTCGCCATTGGCATCGCAATTGCTGTCCAGCTTGTACTTCTCTTGCGAGATGTTGTAGGCTAGCTGCGTCGAAATGCTGTTGGTGATCGGCAGACCGAAGCGCACCGTCGCACCCGTGGTATCGCTGTCGTAGTTGTTTTTGTATTGCCTCGTCGACTTGTAGATGTCGAAGCCGGCGGCGATGCGCCGCCCGAGGAAATACGGCTCGGTGAACGACAGGCTGTAGTCGCGCGAATTCTTGCCGCCACCCGCCGACAGCTTGATGTACTGGCCACGGCCGAGGAAGTTGCGCTCGGTGATCGATCCTTCGACGGACGGACCGGCCGTGTCGCCGCCGGTCGAGTAGCCGGCGCCAACCGAGAATTCACCCGTCGACTTCTCGACCACGTCGACCACCAGCACGACCTGGTCGGGCGCGGAGCCGGGTACCGTCGAGATATCGACTTTGTCAAAGTAATTCAGGTTTTCCAGTCGCTTCTTCGCGCGCTGGATGAGCACCTGGTTGAAAGCATCGCCTTCGCTGACGTCGAATTCGCGGCGAATGACATAGTCACGCGTACGGTCGTTGCCGCGAATTTCGATGCGCTCGACATAGGCCTTGGTGCCTTGGTCGACCGTATAGACCACCGAAATGGTGTGGTTCTCGAAATTGCGGTCGCCGCGCGGCGTCACCTGCGCGAAGGCGTAGCCCGAACCGGCCACCTTCTCGGTCAGCGCGACGATCGTGTCTTCGACTTTCTTGGCGTTGTAGACATCGCCCTTGCGGGTCTCGACCACCGATTCAAGCGACTTCGAGTCCACTTCCGGGATCGTGCTCTCGACACTGACGTCGCCGAAATTATAGCGGTCGCCTTCCTGGACGGTGATGGTGACCGTGTATTTGTTGGTCGCGTTGTCGAGCTCGCCGACAGCGGACACGACCTGGAAATCGGCATAGCCGTGATTGTAGTAGAAGCGGCGTAGCAGCTCCTGGTCGGCGCGCAGCTTGTCCTCGTCATAGACGTCGTCGCGCAGGATGAACGAGACCCAGGAAGAGCGCTTGGTGTTGATCACGTCCGACAGGCGGCGGCTGGAATAGGCGCTGTTGCCGACGAAATTGATTGCCGCGATCTGCGTGCGGTCACCTTCGGTGATGTGGAACACCACATTCACGCGGTTGTCGCCGAGCTCCATGATCTGCGTGGTGACGCCGGCATCGTCACGGCCGATGCGCCGGTAAGCGGCCTTGACCGCCTCGACGTCCGAATCGAGCGTGGCCTGAGAGAACGTGCCGCGCGGCTTCAGCTGAACCGCCGCCTGAAGCGCGTTGTCCTTGAGCTTCTTGTTGCCCTGGAACAGAACCTGATTGACGACCTTGTACTCCGAAACCTTGACCACCAGGGTCGAGCCGACCTGGTTGATCTGGACATCCGAGAACAGGCCGGTGCCGAACAGCGCCTTGACCGCGCTGTCGACGTCGGAACTGGAGAAGGCCTTGCCGGGCTTGATGGTGATGTAGTTGCGAATGGTATCGGCGTCGACACGCTGGTTGCCGCTCACCTCCACCCTGCTTACGACAGCGGCTTGGGCCGCCGATGTGGCAACGAACTGCACTGCGAGCGCACCCGGTACAACCAGAGCGGCGGACAGTGCCGCCGCTGACGCGGCGTTTAGAAACTTGGATGCTGCCTTCATCGGGCTTGATAACCTTTTCTCGTAGTCCCCACGGCGAGAAAACCGGACGTGCGGTCATTTCCCCTACCGTATTAACCGGATTTTCCCTACACGCAAGGCTTCTGGTTAATTTGTATTTACTTAACCGTGTTGCGTGGCTTTCGCGTCACTCATATCCCCGTGCATGGTAAACGGCGTCTCAACATCGACCATGCGCAGGCCGAATTCCTTCATGATTTCAGCACCCAAAGAGATCGTTCCAGAACACGAACCCCATGAAGCACAGCACCAGAAGCAGACCGGCCCGATAGGCCATTTCCATCATCCGTTCCGACACCGGCCGGCGCATGACGGCCTCCACCCCGTAGAACAACAGATGGCCGCCGTCGAGGGGGGGAATCGGCAAAAGGTTTAGAATGCCTATCCCGACAGACAGCAGCGCGACCAGTTGCACCAGCCACTCGAAACCGAGTTTGGCGGCCTTGCCGGCCATGTCGGCGATCTTGACTGGGCCACCCAACTGGCACTTGTCCTCGCGCCCGACGACGAAGCGCTGCAGAAACTGGCCCGTGCGCTCGATGACATGCCCTGTTTCCTCGACCGCCGCCGCGACCGCTCCCACCGGGGTGTATGTGATGAGACGAGGCTGGCCGAGTTCCTTGTTGTTGACGACGCCGATCACCGCGACCTTGACCTTGTTGCCGAGCGCGTCCTCCTGCTCCATCAGCCGCGGCGTCGCGGTCACCGTGACCTCCTTGCCGTTGCGCAACATGACGAAGGTGATCGTGTCGCCGGCCCGGCCCGAGACCAGCCGCTGCACGTCGCCGAAGGTTTGGACCTTGCTGCCGTCGACGCTGACGAATCGGTCGCCAGGCAAAATGCCGGCCTTGGCCGCGGGACTGTCGGCGGTAACCTCCGCCACCATGGGCTCCGCGACATAACGTCCATAGGATGCAAACAGCACGGAAAAGACCACGATCGTCAGCAAGAAATTGAACAGCGGCCCGGCCACCACCGTTGCCGCGCGCTTCCAGATCGCCTGGGTGTGGAAGGCAACCTTGCGCTCCTCGTCGGTCAGCGTTTCCAGCTCTTCGGATGTGGGCTGGCTGGAGGTGGCGCTCATGTCGCCGACAAACTTGACATAACCGCCAAGCGGTATGGCGCAAAGCTTCCAGCGCGTGCCATGCCTGTCGTTGAAGCCGATGAGCTCGGGACCGAAGCCGATCGAGAAAGCCCTGACCCCGATGCCGCACCAGCGGCCGACGAGGTAGTGGCCCATCTCGTGAACGAAAACCACCACGGTCAGCACGAAAAGAAACGGCACGAGCGTACCGATAAAGAGGCCATCGGTGCTGAAAATCGCGTGAAGAATCTCGTTCAACTCAGGCCCCTCGAATTCTTCCGCGGTCGCGCCGTGACTGTGACATCAATCCAGGCGAATCCAAGGCACGTCCGCGCCAGATCGTGGAACGACACCATTCAAATAGGAAACAGCCCCTGTGCCGGATGATCGGCGCCCGCCGAAATCCATCCAATGACGTACAAGGCGAGAGCCGCCGCGACAAGCCCGTCGACGCGGTCCATAACGCCGCCATGGCCTGGGATGAGTACGCCCGAATCCTTGCGGTTGTGCCGCCGCTTGACCCAGGATTCGAAGAGGTCGCCGGCTTGCGCTACAACCGAAAGCACGAACGCTACCAGGCCGAGCAACGGCAGGTTGCTGGCGCCGGCAACGGCCGCCAGCAGAAGCCCGGCGACGACGCCACCGACCGTCCCGCCGAACGCGCCGCTACGCGTCTTGCCTGGCGAAATCGACGGCGCCAGTTTGGGGCCGCCGACGGCGCGCCCGACGAAATAGGCGAAAATGTCGGTCGCCCAGACGACCGCGAACAGGAACAGGATGGCGACGAGACCCGAATGGTCGCCGTCTCGCAGCAGAGCGAGCGACAAGCCCGACACGCAGGCATAGGCAACGCCGCCGGCGTCCCACTGGCCGGTCTTGCGAACCCCCGCGGTGGTCGCCGTCAGCGCAACCAGGACCACGACGAGCGGCAGCAGCCACAATGCGGGCAGGCCAACAATCAAGGCGCCGACAAAAATGACCATCAGCGCTTCAGGCAGCAAACCAAGCCCGTCGGCGGGGGCGGGCCGTGACATGCGTGTCCACTCATAGAAGATCATTGCCGACATGGCGGCGCACAGCAGCCGGAAAGGCAGGCCGCCAAGCCAGGTCAGGCCAAGGGCGGCAATGGCGAGCACCACCGCCGAAATCACGCGCAGCTGGAGGTTGCTCATCCCGCGGCAGGCCGCGAAGCGACGTCTTGCGGACCCAGTCCGCCGAAGCGGCGCTCACGGCTGGCAAATTCGCGCAAGGCCTCGGCGAGGTGCTCGCGGTTGAAATCCGGCCAGTAGCACGGCAGGAAGACGAGTTCGCTGTAGGCAGCCTGCCACAAGAGGAAGTTGGACAGGCGAAGCTCGCCGCTGGTGCGGATGACCAGCTCTGGATCTGGGATGCCTTGCGTGTCGAGAGAGCCGGCAAAGCTTTCGGCAGTGATCGCCTCGCTGTCGATGTCACCGCGAGCCACCGCCTCGGCCAGCTTGCGTGCCGTCCGGACGATCTCGTCGCGCCCGCCGTAGTTGAAGGCGATCACCAGCGTCAGCGCGGTGTTGTGGATGGTCAGCGATTCGGCTTCCTCGAGCAGTCCCCTGATGTCCGTCTGCAGTCCTGCCCGGTCGCCGATGATCCTGACGCGAACGCCGCTCTGGTGCAACTCGGCAAGGTCGCGGCGGATGAACAGCTTCAACAGGCCCATAAGGTCGCTGACCTCGGATTTCGGCCGCGACCAGTTCTCCGACGAAAAAGCATAGACGGTCAGGAAGGAGATGCCGAGATCGGGGGCGGCCCGCACCGCCTTGCGCAGTGCCTCGACGCCGGCGCGATGACCCGCGAGCCTCGGCATGCCGCGCGCCTTGGCCCAGCGTCCATTTCCATCCATGATGATCGCGACATGCGCGGGCGTTGTCATGATCTCGCTTTCGGGTCAGCCAGGGGCCAACCCTAAACCTGCATGATTTCAGCTTCCTTGTCGGAAAGCAGATGATCAATGGTGCTGATGGTTTCGTCGGTAAGTTTCTGGACCTGATCGGAACGCTTGCGCTGATCGTCCTCGCTGATCGTGCCGTCCTTCTCCGCCTTCTTCAGGAAATCCATGCCGTCGCGGCGCACGTGGCGGGCGGCGACGCGGGCGTTCTCGGCGTAGCCATGCGAAATCTTGACGAGTTCCTTGCGGCGCTGTTCGTTGAGCTCCGGCAGCGGAATTCTCAGATTGGTGCCGTCGACGATCGGATTGAAGCCCAGATTGGATTCCCGGATCGCGCGATCGACCGCGCCAACCATCGACTTGTCCCAGACCGAGACCGAAATCATGCGCGGCTCAGGCACGGTGACGTTGGCCACCTGATTGATCGGCATGGTTGTGCCATAGGCCTGCACCTGGATCGCGTCGAGCAGGTTGCTGGAGGCGCGACCGGTCCGCAGCGAGGCCAGATCATGCTTGAACGCGGCGATTGCCCCATCCATGCGCCGCTTGAGGTCGTCATACTCACCACTCATTTCCAGTCTCCTCGACCCGTCTGCCGCGGGTTCACTGCTTCGGGGCAAGGCCCCGGATCACTCGTCCGCGACCACCGTACAACGGCCGCCGCCTCTCAGAATATCGCCGAAACCGCCCTTTTCATGGATCGAATAGACGATTATCGGAATGTTGTTTTCGCGCGCAAGTGCAATCGCGGCCGTATCCATGATCGAAAGGCCGCGTTTTATGACTTCGGCGTGGCTGATGCGCTCGAAACGCGTCGCATTGTGGTCCTTTTTCGGGTCGGCCGAATAGACGCCATCGACCTGGGTGCCCTTGAACAGCGCGTCGGCACCGATTTCAGCCGCGCGGAGCGCGGCGGCCGAATCGGTGGTGAAGAACGGATTGCCGGTGCCGCCGGCGAAGATCACCACCTTGCCCTGGTTCATGTAAGCGGTCGCCTGGCGTTGCGAGAAGCTCTCGCAAAGCTCGGGCATGGCGATCGCGGACAGCACGACGGCATCGACACCGATCTTGTTCAGCGAGGTTCGCAGCGCCAGCGAATTGATGACCGTGGCAAGCATGCCCATATGGTCGCCGGTGACGCGGTCCCCACCTTTTGAGGCGACCGCCACACCGCGAAAGATATTACCGCCACCGATGACGACACCCACCTCGATGCCCAGCGCGCGCGCCTCGGCGATGTCGGCGGCGATGCGGTCCACGACCGAGACATCGATGCCGAAATGCTGTTCGCCCATCAACGCTTCGCCAGAAGCTTTCAGCAGAACACGTCGGTAGAGGGGCTTCACCGTCATCTGGTTCCTCGAAAAATCCCGGCGCGGCAAGCTCCGAAGGCGAAAAAGACCTCCTGCGTCACCCGGCGGTGCTGTCATGACGGGTTGACCGGATACACGAAGGGCGCAGCGATGTCACGCAGCGCCCTTGTGCAAAATTCCAGGCTTTTTAGATCAGTTGCCGCGATCGAGGAGCCGGGCCGCTTCCACGCATCCGCGCCGGGCGCGATGACGTCGAAATTGAATGCTCTTTCGACATCGCAAACGAAATCGGCCAGACATCCCTGCGGACATCCGGCCGAAAAAGGCTTTCATAATAAAGCGATAGGCTTACTTCTTCACCGCCGCCGCGACTTCCGCCGCGAAATCGGTCTCTTCCTTCTCGATGCCTTCGCCGAGCGCGAAACGCAGATAGGCGGTGATCTTGGCGGGAGCGCCGATTTCCTTCTCGGCATCCTTCAGCGCCTGCTCGACGGTGATGTCGGGATTGAGCACGAAAGCCTGCTTCAAGAGCACGACTTCCTCATAGAACTTGCGCAGCCGGCCCTCGACCATCTTTTCGATGATGGCTTCCGGCTTGCCGGACTGGCGCGCCTGGTCGGAGAAGATCGCCTTTTCACGTTCCACCGCGGCCGGGTCGATCTGCTCCGCCGTCAGCGCCATCGGGTTGGTGGCGGCGACATGCATGGCGACCTGGCGGCCAAAGGCGTTGGCCGCATGCTCGTTGCCGGTGGTCTCGATCGCGACCAGCACGCCGAGCTTGCCGAGGCCGTCGGCAACCGAATTGTGGACGTAGCTCGCAACCGCGCCATGCGGAACGGTGAGCTTGGCCGAACGGCGGAAGCCCAGATTCTCGCCGATCGTGCCGACCGCATCCTTGATGGTGTCGGTGACCGATTTGTCGGATCCCGGATATTTGGCGGCGGCAACAGCCTCGGTCGCGCCGTAGGCAAGCGCCACCTTGGCGACGTGGGCGACGATTTCCTGGAAGGCGGCATTGCGGGCGACGAAGTCGGTCTCCGAATTCACCTCGACCACGGCGGCTTCGCGCACGCCGTTATCGACACCGATCAGACCTTCGGCGGCGGTGCGGCCGGCCTTCTTGTCGGCCTTGGAGATGCCCTTCTTGCGCAGCCAGTCAACGGCCTCTTCCATGTTGCCGTTGGTTTCGTTCAACGCCGCCTTGCAGTCCATCATGCCCGCGCCGGTCAAGTCGCGGAGTTCTTTGACCTGTGCAGCCGAAATGCTCATTGTCGCCTCTTTGTCTAGAATGCACCGACGCACCATCGGTATTCGATGGTGCGTCTGTTTAGCGTGCCAAAATATGAGAAAGATGAAGGCCGTTGACCGGCCTTCGATTATCAAGCCTCGGGGGCTTCCGACGCCGGAGCCGGATCGAGCGCCGGCTCGACCGGAGCTTCGACCGAAGCGCCGATGTCGACGCCGAGCGCGCCCTGCTGACGGGCGATGCCGTCGATCGCGGCCTTGGCGATCAGATCGCAATAGAGCTGGATGGCGCGGGCCGCGTCGTCATTGCCGGGGATCGGGAAGTCGATCTTGTCCGGATCGCAGTTCGAATCGATGATGGCCACGACCGGGATGCCCAGGCGCTTCGCCTCGAGGATGGCGATCGCCTCCTTGTTGGTGTCGATCACGAACATCAGGTCGGGCGTCGAGCCCATGTCCTTGATGCCGCCGAGCGCCTTGTCGAGCTTCTCGCGCTCGCGGTCGAGGTTCAGGCGTTCCTTCTTGGTCAGGCCTTGCGCCTCGCCGGCCAGCATCTCGTCGAGCTTGCGCAGGCGCTGGATCGAGTTCGAGATCGTCTTCCAGTTGGTCAGCATGCCGCCGAGCCAACGCGAGTTGACGTAGTACTGAGCCGAACGCTGCGCGGCATCGGCGACGATGTCCGACGCCTGGCGCTTGGTGCCGACGAACAGCACGCGGCCGCCCTTGGCAACGGTATCAGACACCTGCTTCAGCGCCTGGTGCAGCAAAGGCACCGTCTGCGAAAGGTCGATGATGTGGATGTTGTTGCGGGCGCCGTAGATGTAGGGCGCCATCTTCGGGTTCCAGCGGTGGGTCTGGTGGCCGAAGTGAATGCCAGCTTCCAAAAGCTGGCGCATGCTGAAATCAGGCAGTGCCATTCTTATTTCCTTTCCGGTTAGCCTCCACGGACACAGGCATTTTTGGACCGAGGTCCTCTAACGCCACCGGAGGTTTCAGCCAGATTTCTCCCGGGCAGACACCAAAGTCCGTGTGTGGAATGAGCGCGCATATAGAGGGGAAGCGCGATAAACGCAAGCGCCGCGGCATCCGTGGCGTCACATGCGACGATCCGCGCCCTGCCCTTAGCGCTTTACCTTTCCGTTGGGTACCCGAACGCGCCGGAAGATTGCGACGATCTCCTCGCGGCTGCATTCGATGGCGCCGAGCCGTACCGCGCGGTCGCGCTCGAAGCCGGTTATGTCATAGTGGGGAGCCGATGTCCTGGGCGGCCCCTGATAGGACGAGCGCTTCACGCCGAGCTGGGATGCAAACCGGTGCAGTTCGTCGGTGTCGTCGGCCATCAGATGGCACCAGCGGTGGCCGGCCCACTTCCAGATCGCCGCATCGACATAGACCGCCATCAAGTCCGCCGCGGCCGGTTCACTCGCGCATCGCTGCTATTTCGACACCGGGCAAGGCTTTGTCTGGTCGAACAGCGACAGGTTGACCAGCTTGCCGGTCATGGAGAAGTCGCCATAGTCCATGACGAGATCGCGGGTAATGCCGTTCTCGTGCAGCTTGAAGCTGATCCGGTATTCAGGCACTTCCTCGCCGCCCTGGGCGCTGTCGTCGAAATAGGCGATGTCGACCGGCCAATATTTGTCGGTGGCGAGCTTGGCCAGCGCCGGAGCTTCCGGATCGGCCTTGTCGGCTTCGGTCTTCTTGCCGACGACAACCGTGGTCGTCATCACCTTGTTGGCGTCCTCCGAGCCGTCGAACAAGTTGGTCTGGTAGAAGTTTTCGCCCTTTTCGGCCTTTCCGATCAGTTCGACCAGATGCTGGGTCGGAAACTGGGTGGCCGCGAGCTCCAGGCTGTTCTTCTCCGGCTTCTCGATCTCGACCTTCAGCCCCTTGGCATTCTTTGTCGCGACGCCCTTGACCTCCTTGTCGAGGTTCTGGTCGACGTAGGACTTCGTCACGAAAGAAAACGTCTTGCCTTCCGCGTCCTCGAAGGTGGTGGTCTGCTGGTCGGTCAGCTTCGTGTTGTCGCTGGTGGCGATCTGGGTGACGAAACGAAATTTCACCGTATAGCCTTCGCAGGCCGAGCCATTGAACTCGTAGACCATGCGGCCGCTGATGCCGGTGATGCCGGACCGATCGTCCGCCTTCTTGAGGGTGAGATCGTAGACGGCGCGATGTGCCTGCAGCGCCGGTACGGCGAAAGCGGAGCCCACGGGAAAGAGCGCGGACAACAGAACGGCGTGGAATGCAAGGCGCGTTGCGCGCATGAGGTACTCCGATCGTCGCGGCTGATGCAGGCCGCAGGGAAAGATGGTCCAGCTTAAAAAAAGTCGTGGCGGAAGCGAGGCAAAAATAGCAATTTCGGCCCCGCCAGCCCGGCAGCTTCCAGCAATAGGGAAAAGCAATGAGTGAAACAATCGAAAAGCGGCTAACGGATCTCGGCGTGACACTTCCTGTTGCCGCCGCGCCCGCCGCCAACTACGTACCCTTTTGCAGAACCGGAAACCTGCTGTTCACGGCAGGACAATTGCCGCTGAAGGACGGCAAGCTGCAGGCGACCGGCCTGCTCGGCCGCGACGTCGATACGGCAACCGGCAAGGATGCGGCAAAATACTGCGCCATCAATATCCTGGCGCAAGCCAAGGCGGCACTTGGCGACCTCGACAAGATCCGCCGTCTGGTGAAGATCACCGTCTTCGTGGCGTCGGCCCCCGGCTTCATCGAGCAGCATCTGGTCGCCAATGGCGCCTCCGATTTCCTGGTTGCCGCGCTTGGCGAAGGCGGCAAGCATGCACGCTCCGCTGTCGGCACCGCCTCCCTGCCGCTTGATGCCGCGGTGGAGATCGAAGCGATCTTCGAAGTCGAATGAGGGAAGGTGCGGATATGACCGACCTCTCCTGGCTGACGGCGCGGCCGATTGCCCATCGCGGCCTTCACGACATGAACAAGACGCGCTGGGAAAACACGCTTTCCGCCTTCGCCGCCGCTGCCGAACGAGGCTACGCGATCGAATGCGACGTGCACCTGTCGTCGGATGGCGTTCCCGTCGTCATACATGATGACGATCTGCAACGGCTGACCGGGCAGGACGGTTTCGTCTGGCAACGCAGCGCGGCCGAACTGGCCGCGCTCAAGGTTGGCGGCACGACGGATCACGTGCCGACGCTGCAGGAAGCACTCGACCTCGTCGATGGCCGGGTGCCCATGGTTGTCGAACTGAAGGGGATTCCCGGCCGTGACGAAGGCCTCGTGGCGCGCGTCGGCAAGGTGCTCAACCGCTACAGGGGCAAGGCGGCGATCATGTCGTTCGATCACTGGCTGATCCGCGATTTCCCCAAACATGCGCCCGGCATTCCGGCCGGATTGACCGCATATGGCAAGGACACCAAGCTGATCGAAGCGCATTTTTCCATGCTGGCGCACGAACTCGCCTTTATCTCCTATGCCGCTGGCGACCTGCCGAACCGGTTTGTCAGATTCGTGCGCGAAAAGCTCAAAATGCCTGTCATCACCTGGACGGTGCATGACCAGCCGGCGGTCGACCTGACCTTTAGATATGCCGACCAGATGACGTTCGAAGGCTTCGAACCCGACCTGGTCGAAGTCGCCTGAGCAGGTGCCCGAAACGTGACTTGTAGCGGCTCGAATGGAGCTTAAATAAGCCTCATGAATCAGGGCGGCGATGGCGATGAGCAAACGGCAAATGCGGACTATGCGATCCGCATAGCCGCCGGCATCGGCGCTTTCACCCGTGATGAATGGAACGGCTTTGCCGGCACTACGCGAGAGGACGTGGAAGCCGGGTATAACCCGCTCGTTTCATTCGCTTTTTTGAGCGCTCTGGAGGATTCCGGTTGCGCCGTGCGGCGCACTGGCTGGCAAGGCCATCATCTGCGGCTGGAGACCGCGCAAGGCAGGTTGCTCGGCGCTGTTCCCTGTTATCTCAAGTCGCACAGCCAGGGCGAATACGTGTTCGATCACGGCTGGTCGGATGCTTTCGAGCGCGCCGGCGGCCGTTACTATCCCAAATTGCAAAGTGCCGTGCCATTCACGCCCGTCACCGGCCCTCGCCTGCTGGTCGGCATGGGCGAGGATCAGGATGCGGTGAAGGCCGGGCTTGCCGCGGGTCTCAAAATGGTGACCGACAAGCTCGGCGTGTCCTCGGCGCATGTCACCTTCGCGCAGGAAAGCGACGTCGCGACTCTCGAGGCGGCAGGCTTCCTGCACCGCACCGACCAGCAATTCCATTTCTTCAACGAAGGTTTCTCGACCTATGACGACTTCCTCGCCACGCTTGCCTCGCGCAAGCGCAAGGCGATGAAGAAGGAACGACGCGAAGCCCTTGCCGATGGCATCACGATCGACTGGCTGACCGGCAAGGACCTGACCGAAAAGGCCTGGGACGACTTCTTCGCGTTCTATATGGACACCGGCAGCCGCAAATGGGGCCGCCCCTATCTGAACCGCCAGTTCTTCTCGCTGATCGGCGAACGCATGGCGGACGACATCCTGCTGGTGATGGCCCGGCGCAACGGGCGCTACATTGCCGGCGCCATCAATTTCATCGGCTCCGACGCGCTCTATGGCCGCAACTGGGGGTGTATCGAGGATCACCCCTACCTGCATTTCGAGGTCTGCTACCACCAGGCCATCGACTTCGCCATCGAACGCAAGCTGAAGGTGGTCGAGGCGGGTGCGCAGGGCGAGCACAAGCTGGCGCGCGGCTACCGGCCGGTGATCATGCACTCGGCGCACTACATTGCGCACCCGGGCCTGCGCAAAGCGGTCGCCGACTATCTTCGACGCGAGCGGCTTGAGGTGGAGCGGATGGGCGAATATCTGGAAGATCACACGCCGTTTCGCAAGGATCTCGAGGAATAGCAGCATTTCGGCATGCGTGCGATCCGGTGGCCACCGCAGGTGCCGCTCGTCGAGGTCGGCATGGGCGATAAGCTGATCCCCATGGCTCGTCTTGCCGCTCGGAAGTGGCTTCGCTACACAGGACGACAAGGCACCCTCCGGAGCGCTCGCCATGGCCGAAACCACTTATGACACCGACAACATCTTCGCAAAAATCCTGCGCGGCGAGATACCCTCGCAGCGCGTCTACGAAGACGAGGCTGTCGTGGCTTTCATGGATGTGATGCCGCAAGGACCGGGCCATACGCTGGTGGTGCCGAAAGCGCCGTCGCGTAATCTGCTCGACGCCGACCCGTCGACATTCGGCTCCCTTTTCACGGTTGTTCAGAAAGTCGCACGTGCGGTCAGGAAGGCTCTCAATGCCGACGGCGTCACCATAATGCAGTTCAACGAGCCTGCATCCGGACAAACCGTCTACCACCTGCATATCCACGTCATCCCGCGTTTCGACGGCATCCCTCTGAAGCCGCATGCGGGCGCGATGGAGAATCCGCAAGTGCTGGCGCGGAACGCGGACAAGATCCGCAGCGCCCTCCAGAGCGGAGTTTAATACTTTATAAACCGGCCGATCATCTTGTCGCGTGTATTACCGCCCGCGATTACTTTGTTCATATCTTTGCAAGCCTTCCCCGGGCATCTCTATCGCAGGGGGACAGGCGATGCGGGATGTTTCGGAAACCTTCGGCAGACAGTTCGGCGCCAGCGTGAGCGGCGCCTTTCTGCATCTCTTGGCCGAATCCTTTTTTCGCCACCGCGCTATTCATGCGATTGCCTGGTTTACCCTCGGCTTGGGTTTCGTGGTTGGCGCCCACGTCGGCAACCTGCCGGATTTCGGACTGCTTGCCGACTACGGCTTCTATCTGGGGGTGTATTTATGGGTCGCCGGATGTATTTACGCCGCGTTCCGGTTGCTATGGCTGGCGTTTGTAGACGGCGCCGCATCGCCGCTCCGCCTTTTCCTTGGCTCGTTCTGGCAGTTGGTGTCTGATCGAAGGCGCATCGCCAACGGCGTGAACGGCCTGGCAGCGATCATGGCTTTTGTATCCGGCTTCGCGGTGTTGAAAGGGGCGATCGCATTGCTGGCGCCTTTCTCCTGGGACCAGGCCTTTGCACGATTCAGCGTCGGCCTGCATTTCGGCCGCCCCACTTACCAATGGGTCTGGTGGATTGTCGAACGCCCCCTGGCCGTTCATTTTTTCAATCTTTGTTACAATCTCTGGTTTTTGGTGCTGCTCTCGGCGATCTTTTCAAGCCTCGCCGCCGCCCGCGATTCGCTTCTGCGCCATCAGTTTCTGCTCAGCTTCATGTTGGTCTGGCTGATAGGCGGCTTCGGCATTGCCCTGATGTTCTCGTCGGCCGGCCCTTGCTACTACGCCAGGCTCGGCCTTGGCGATCTCTACCAACCGTTGATGGACGCACTTCAATCGGCAAGCCAGCAATATCCGATCTGGGCCCTGTCCCTGCAGGACAGGCTGTGGGACGGCTATCAGGGCGTGCCTTCGGGCAGCATGGGCATATCGGCATTTCCCTCCATGCATGTCGCCTCGGCCGTGCTCATTGCCCTCTATGCGACAAGGCTATCCATCCGCCTTGGCGTCTTGATGTGGATATTCGCGGCGCTCATCATGCTCGGTTCAATTGTCCTTGCCTGGCACTATGCCATAGACGGCTACGCTGGCGCGCTCATTGCCATTGCGATCTGGAAAATTACTGGGGCGGCATTGCACCGGGCGCACGCCGGAACAGTCATGGTTCCGCTGGCGGATCGCATCCGTGCATTGCCCGAGGCGTGATACACCGATAGCCTCGGCGATGCTCGACTTTCCCGAACGCGGCGCGCCGTGATTTGCCCGGCCATGCGCCTCATTTGCTCCATGAAAAAAGCCCCGTTTCCGGGGCTTTTTCAACTTTCGCGGGCTCAGCCCTTTCTGGGCAGTTGCGGTACGAGGCTTCGCTTACCGCCGTCCTTGCCCTTGGGCTCGGGCTTCTGCGCCACGACCTTCTTTGCCGCGGGCTTCCTGGCTGCGGCCTTGGGTGGCTTCGGCGCGTCTTCCGGCTCTTCCTTCTTGGGCTTCACCGGCGCCTCGTCGGCAAGCGATTCGAGCTTGAGGCCGGTCTCGCCGGTTTCCTTCTTCTCGACGGTGACGCGCACCGTGCCGCCCTTCTTCAGCTTGCCGAACAGCACCTCATCGGCCAACGGCTTCTTGATGTGCTCCTGGATGACGCGGCCGAGCGGACGAGCGCCCATGCGTTCGTCATAGCCCTTGTCGGCGAGCCAGGCGATCGCGTCCGGCGACAGGTCGAAGGTGACGCCACGCTCGGAAAGCTGGGCTTCCAGCTGCATGACGAACTTCTGCACCACCTGGTGGATCACCGGCACCGGCAACGAGCCGAACGGAATGATCGCATCGAGCCGGTTGCGGAATTCCGGCGTGAACAGCCGGTTGATCGCCTCGACATCGTCGCCTTCGCGCTTGGTCGAGCCGAAACCGATCGCCGCGCGCTGCGCATCGGATGCGCCCGCATTGGTGGTCATGATCAGGATGACATTGCGGAAGTCGATCTGCTTGCCGTTGTGGTCGGTCAGCTTGCCGTGGTCCATCACCTGCAACAGGATGTTGAACAGGTCCGGATGGGCCTTTTCGACCTCGTCCAGCAGCAGCACGCAGTGCGGATGCTGGTCGACACCGTCGGTCAAAAGGCCGCCCTGGTCGAAACCGACATAGCCGGGAGGCGCGCCGATCAGCCGCGAGACGGTGTGGCGCTCCATATATTCCGACATGTCGAAGCGGATCAGCTCGACACCGAGCGAGGCCGCCAGCTGCTTGGCGACTTCGGTCTTGCCGACACCGGTCGGGCCCGAGAACAGGTAGGAGCCGATCGGCTTTTCCGGTTCGCGCAGGCCGGCCCGCGCCAGCTTGATCGCCGAGGTCAGCGCGGTGATGGCGGTGTCCTGGCCGTAGACGACGCGCTTGAGCTCGATGTCCAGGCCCTGCAGCACCTTCTCGTCATCGGCCGAAACCGTCTTCGGAGGAATGCGCGCCATGGTGGCGATCGTCGCTTCGATCTCCTTGATGCCGATCGTCTTCTTGCGCTTGGCTTCCGGCACCAGCATCTGCGAGGCACCCGTCTCGTCGATGACGTCGATCGCCTTGTCCGGCAGCTTGCGGTCGTTGATGTAGCGCGCCGACAACTCCACCGAGGCCTTGATCGCCTCGGTGGTGAACTTCACCTTGTGGAATTCCTCATAATAGGGCTTCAGGCCCTTCATGATCTCGATGGCATCCTCGATCGTCGGCTCGTTGACGTCGATCTTCTGGAAGCGCCGCACCAGCGCGCGGTCCTTCTCGAAGAACTGGCGGAACTCCTTGTAGGTGGTCGAACCGATACAGCGGATCGCGCCCGACGACAGCGCCGGCTTCAACAGGTTCGACGCATCCATCGCGCCGCCCGAAGTCGCGCCGGCGCCGATCACGGTATGGATCTCGTCGATGAACAGGACGGCGCCCGGATAATCCTCAAGCTCCTTGACGACCTGCTTCAGCCGTTCCTCGAAGTCGCCGCGATAGCGCGTGCCGGCCAAAAGCGTGCCCATGTCGAGCGCGAAGATGGTGGCATTGTGCAACACTTCCGGCACGTCGCCCTCGACGATGCGCTTGGCCAGACCTTCGGCGATCGCCGTCTTGCCGACGCCGGGGTCGCCGACATAGAGCGGGTTGTTCTTGGAACGGCGGCAAAGCACCTGGATGGTCCGGTTGATCTCGCTCTCGCGGCCGATCAGCGGATCGATCTTGCCGGCCTTGGCCTTGTTGTTGAGGTTGACGCAATAGGCGGTCAGCGCGTCCTGCTGCTGCTTCTTCTTGCCGCCTTCTTCCTGCGGCTCGGCGCCGTTATGGCCGCCCTGCTCGTCATCGGCGCCGCGCGGAGTGCGGTTCTCCGATGCGCCCGGACGTTTGGCGATGCCATGCGAGATGTAGTTGACCGCGTCGTAACGGGTCATCTGCTGTTCCTGCAGGAAATAGGCGGCGTGGCTCTCGCGCTCGGCGAAGATCGCGACGAGCACGTTGGCGCCGGACACTTCCTCGCGACCGGACGACTGCACGTGGATCACCGCGCGCTGGATCACGCGCTGGAAACCGGCCGTCGGTTTGGAATCCTCATCGTAGCCGGTGACCAGATTGTCGAGCTCGGTATCGATGTAGGTCAGAACGGTATGCTTCAGCTCGTCGAGGTCGACGTTGCAGGCGCGCATGACGGCGGCCGCCTCGGTGTCGTCGATGAGCGCGAGCAACAGGTGTTCAAGGGTTGCATATTCATGGTGCCGCTCGTTGGCGAGCGTCAGCGCTTGATGAAGCGCCTTTTCCAGGCCTTGGGAGAAAGCCGGCATGTTACCTCACTTCTTCTCCATCACGCATTGCAGCGGATGCTGATTCTGTCGGGCGAAATCCATGACCTGGGACACTTTGGTCTCGGCCACCTCGAATGTATAGACCCCGCACTCGCCCACTCCATGATTGTGAACATGAAGCATGATGCGTGTGGCAGCTTCGCGGTCCTTCTGGAAAAAACGCTCCAGCACGTGAACCACGAACTCCATCGGAGTGTAGTCGTCGTTGAGGATGAGGACCCGGTAAAGGCTGGGCTTCTTGGTCTTGGTTTTGGTGCGCGTGATAACCGCCGTCCCACGGCCGGCCTCATTGCCGTCGCCGCCGCCG
The DNA here is from genome assembly GCF_020164745.1 of Mesorhizobium sp. ES1-4. Lineage (GTDB taxonomy): Bacteria > Pseudomonadota > Alphaproteobacteria > Rhizobiales > Rhizobiaceae > Mesorhizobium. Next base: position 392,285 of record NZ_JAIUGV010000001.1, read on the forward strand.
TTCTGCATCCGCGCCACTCGTCTCGTGGCAGTCAAACCGATCGTCACGTAATCCTGCCTCTTCGAATCCTCATGCGAGTTCGACATGTAGGTGTTCGATGGACGATTTTAAGCCCTTCTGGTTAGCTGACAATATGGCTAGGTGACCAACGTGGCGGATTTTCGCAATCGTGAAGCGATACGCTGTCGCGGCGCGGGAATTGGCATGAAAAAACCCGGCCGCGTTTCCACGACCGGGTTTTTTCCCGCACCCAAAGGGCGGGATCTGCAATTCTCGGGCGAAAATTACTTCGCCTTGGCAACGATCGATTCGAACGGCTTGTAAGCCTCCTTGGCGAGTTCGGCATAGAGGTCACCGATCTTGGTGGCCTCGGCCACGAACGCCTCGTAGGACTGCTTGGCGTATTCGGACTGGATCTCGATCGCCTTGTCGAGCGACTTGGCCGAGAACAGCTTCTCGAAAGCGGCGCTGCCGGCCTCGAAGCTCTTCTTGGTATATTCGCCGGCCTCGGTGGCGATCGCCTGAGCGCCCTTCGACAGCGAAGCGAAGCTCTTCAATCCGGTGTCGGCAAACTCTTTGCCGTATTTGCTGAAATCTTCGTAGGTCTGGGTCATTTCCTGATTCCCTTGACGGTTGCCTGTTCATAAGACGGCGCCCTGCCCGGGCGGCGTTTGTGCAATGCACGTAAATATATTGTGCACTGCACAAAAAGTCAACATTTTGTCCGCGTCGATGCACAGCCCGAAGGCCGATGGCTAAGATTCGAATAAAGAGAGCTTCAAGCCCGAAGAAAATGGTGAACGCGGCGGTTACCATAAACGGATTGGTAACGCTGCCCCGCTAGCTTGGCCGGAAGTGAGGCAGGATCCCTTTGCCGCCTCCAGCGCAACAAGAAATTCAAAGGAACTACCAGTGCGTCAGGCGTTGTCGGGCATCGTTTTCAAATCCGCGTCCCCTCTCAAAACGATCATGATCCTCGCCATGGCGATGACATTCGTCGTCGCGGGTGCGGCATCGTCGCTGGCGGCGAAGTCGGCCGCCATCGTCGTCGACGCCAAGACCGGCAAGGTGCTCTACTCGGCGAACGCGGACGGTCGGCGCTATCCTGCCTCTCTGACCAAGATGATGACCCTCTATCTGACCTTCGAAGCGATGGCGAAGGGCAAGATCAGCAAAGACTCGCCGGTCGTGTTTTCGGCCCATGCGTCCGCCGAGGCGCCGACCAAGCTCGGCGTAAAGCCAGGCGAATCGATCACGGTCGAGACCGCGATCCTGTCGATAGTCACCAAGTCGGCCAACGACTCGGCGACCGCGATCGGCGAAATGCTCGGCGGCAACGAAACCAACTTCGCCCGCATGATGACGGCCAAGGCGCGGCAGCTCGGCATGAACGGGACAGTCTTCCGCAACGCCAACGGCCTGCCCGACCCGGGGCAGTTCACCACCGCGCGCGACATGGCCACGCTCGGCATCGCGCTGCGCGAACATTTTCCCCAGTACTATGGCTATTTCGCGCAGCGATCCTTTCTCTACGGTCGCCAGCGCATCAATGGCCACAACCGTCTGCTCGGACGCATCAAGGGCGTCGACGGTATCAAGACCGGCTATACCCGCGCCTCCGGTTTCAACCTCGTCTCGTCGGTGGCCGACGGCAACCGCCGCCTTGTCGCCGTCGTCATGGGCGGCACGTCGGGCGGCAGCCGCGACAACCAGATGGCAGCCCTGATCAACACCTATTTGCCGAGGGCCTCGACCCGCGGTGGCGGCGACCTGATCGCCAAGGCGGACAGCAATCCCGTCAGCGCACTGGCGAAGGTTCTCCTGCCCAAGCATGACGCGCCGATCCCGGACGAAAAGCCGGTGGCCGTGGCGGAAGCCGATACGGCTGTCGCCGATGACGCGACCGTTGCCCAGGGCGACAGCGAGGACGAGGATACCGCCGAGGCAGAGGCACCCAAGCTGGTTGTCCCGGCAAAGAAGGTTAAGACGGTCATCGTCTCCACCCCCAAGGTCGACACCGCTCAGGTGGTGGCCGCCTATGCCGAGCCTGCCCCGGCCACCATCGATCCGGTCAGCACCGCGTCGGTTCCGTCAGGCTGGGCCGTCCAGGTTGCCTCCTCGCCCAAACAGTCCGACGCCCAGGCTTTCCTCGACAAGACCACCAAGCAGGCGCCCAAGGTGCTGGCCGACGCTTCCGCCTTCACCGTCGCTTACGACAACGATGGCGTCACCTACTACCGCGCCCGTTTCGGCGGCTTTGGGTCGAAGGACGCAGCCTGGAATGCCTGCACCGCTTTGAAGAAGAAGAAAATCGAGTGCTACGCCGTCCAGCAATAGGACGGCGTGGAACATATCTCCCGGAAAAATACTGCGTCGAAGGAGACTAGTTGTGATTGGAGAGCAAGACGTCCTTGGCTTCGTTAATCCGCGCCGCCAGGAAAGACGTGCCGCCGACATCGGGGTGCAGGCGCTGCATCAGGCGGCGGTGCGCCTTGCGGACATCCGCCGCGGCGGCCCCCGCTTCAAGACCAAGGACCTTGTAGGCCTCCTCCTTAGTCATGGCGCCCGGACCTGGCGCAACACCCAGCCCTTCGCCACCGTCCGTCTCAGCGTGTTTGCGCCAGACGGGAAATCTGCCGTCAAGATACGTCTCTAGCAGTTGCCGGCTCTCCGGGTCGCCGGAGAGCTCGCGATAGAGATGCTGCAATTCCGCAAGGGTCATCGAGCCAAGCATCTTGCCATCGTGGCGGCCGGCCAGGACCAGCCCTTCAAGGCCTCCCGTATCGTGATCGAGTTCCATCTCGAGTGCTGCTGTCCGCACGGTTGAGCGTTTCCCAGCAGCCGGCCTTGCACTTGGCCGGCCCGTATGTGTGGCGCCGTACCAGGCAATTGCCACGAACAGGATGACGCCGCCGATGCCTTGACGCCCGACCAGGAGCACGGCACCGCCGACCAGCGCCAGCAGGATCGGCCCCCATTTTCTCATCCCGCCTGCGAGTTGCGCCGGATCCGCGCGGAGAAAGGCCGTAGCTACCCCCAGGAGCACCAGCAACAACGCGACCACAACGACAATTGCGCCTAACATTTCCCATCGCCCCGCAGGCATCCTGTCCGCCTGGACAGCCGAGTGATGTCCTTCAACACTTTTTCTGCGCCAGAATCATGGCCTTCACCCGACACCGCGGCCTGTGTCTACCTCGCCAGTCCTTCATCGCGCATGGGTTTCAAGATGTGGCGTTGTCGCGTCGCTTGCAAGTCCAGCGCGACGCTAGATTGGGGGCCAGAAGAAGCCCGCGCGGCAACGGGCGACCCTTCCGCTCAATGTCTAGAGCAAGCCGAGGTCGGCCAGTTCGCGCCTGAGTTTCGGCGGCATCTCCACCAATCCCGCCTTACCCCTGCCGAGATCGGGCGGGGCGTCCGCGGGCTTGAGATAACGCCAGCCCTGGAAGGCGCGGCGCGGCTGCCAGTCGGTACGCACCACCTCGGGATCGAGCATCAAGTGGCAACGGCCGATGCCATCGTCATCGGTGAACGGCCGGATTTCCGTGATCAACTGGCGACATTGCACGCTTCCCTTGATGACCCAATAGAGCGAGCCGCCATCGGTGACCTCGTCGCCGCGTGTCGGCATCATGCGGGTGGTGTGCCAATGTTCGGCTGGTTCGCCGGCACGGCGACGCTCGTCAAGGCGGAAGGCGATCCACTCTTCCAGATCCTCGACACTGTCGCAGCCGACGCAAAGCTTTAGGAGATTGAGAGCCATGCGCTAAGGTTTAGTCCGGAGCGCGGAGGCGTCAACGGCCTGACGGACTTCTCCACAGCGCCCGACGTCCCGTTCAACACTCCACGACATTGACCGCCAGCCCACCAAGGCTGGTTTCCTTGTACTTCTCGTTCATGTCGAGGCCGGTCTGGCGCATGGTCTCGATCGCGGCATCGAGCGGCACGAAATGCACGCCGTCGCCCTTGATGGCCAGTGACGCGGCCGTCACCGCCTTGACGGCACCCAGCGCGTTGCGCTCGATGCACGGCACCTGCACCAGCCCGCCGACTGGGTCGCAAGTCATGCCGAGATGATGTTCGAGCGCGATTTCCGCCGCATTCTCGACCTGTTCCGGCGTGCCGCCCATGACGGCGCACAGGCCGGCGGCCGCCATGGCCGAGGCTGAGCCCACCTCGCCCTGGCAGCCGACCTCGGCGCCGGAGATGGACGCATTGGACTTGATGATGCCGCCGACCGCCGCTGCCGTCAGCAGGAAGTCGCGGATGCTGGGTTGGTCCGCCTCGGGATGGAAATGCAGCCAGTAGCGCAGCACCGCCGGCAGCGTGCCGGCCGCGCCGTTGGTCGGCGCGGTGACGACGCGCCCGCCGGCCGCATTCTCCTCGTTGACGGCCATCGCATAGATCGACAGCCAATCATTGGCGAGCAGCGGGTTTGGCCGGTTCTGCTGCCATTGCTCCTGCAATTTGTCATGGAGCTGTCTGGCGCGCCGCCGCACCTTCAGCCCGCCCGGCATGATGCCGTCCTGCGAAAGGCCGCGATCGATGCAGCCCTTCATGGCGCCCCAGATGGCGTCCAGACCGGTGTCGAGCTCCTCGCGCGACATCTGCGTTTCCTCGTTGGTGCGCTTCATGTCGGCGATGGAAAGGCCGCTCTTGGCCGCCATCTTCAGCATCTCGGCCGCGTTCCTGAAGGGATACGGCACCTTCTTGCCTTCGGTCGTGACCGAGCCCTTGGCCTTCATCCGCTGCAGCTCTTCTTCCGAAACCACGAAGCCGCCGCCGATCGAATAGTAGATGCGTTTGAGCAGCAACCGGCCGCCGGCATCGTAGGCATAAAACGCCATGCCGTTGGCGTGACCGGTGAGCGGTGTCTTGCGGTCGAGTACCAGATCGGTGGCTGGGTCGAAATGATACGAGGGGTGACCGGGCGGTGAAATCAGCTTGTCGGCGCTGATGCGGCTGACAATTTCGTCGGCCTGATCGGGGTCGACCGTTTGCGGCGTCTGGCCGGCAAGGCCGAGAACGACGGCACGGTCGCTGCCATGGCCGATGCCGGTATAGGCGAGCGAACCATGCAGGCTGGCGCCGATGCGGTCGACCTTGGCGCCGGCGGGACGCGGCCAGTCGTCGCCGGCGACCTCGTCGAGGAAGCGGCGCGCAGCGGTCATCGGCCCCATCGTGTGCGAGCTGGAGGGGCCGATGCCGATCTTGAACAGGTCGAAAACCGAAAGGAACACGCTGTCTCCTGGGTCACGTCGAGGACTACATATAGGAATTCCCGCGATGTTTCCGCTCTTTTGACAATCGCGGCGCAGCACCTGCCGACCTTGTTTGCTCCGGCAGCGACATTGATTGCCGGGTCATCGGTGCACGACTATCCTGTCTGGACGCGGAACGTGGTTTCCGGCCGCCGAGAACGCCTTTGGGTCACCAGGACCGACGTGGTTGTCGAAGCCTATCAAAGGGAAGCTGCCGAACCCTCGCCGCTGCCCGGCGCCGGAAACGGCCGATCGATGCGCCCTGAAAGCCAATAGGCGAAAAGCCCGATCCACTCGCGAACCGCAATCGTGGTTGCCTGCAGCGAGTCGGACGGGTTGTCTTGGAACAGTCCGATCCCCTCCTTGCCCGAAGTGCGATAGTCGACTGGCCACGGAACGGTTGGAAAACCGGCCTTGTCGAACAGCGCCTTGGCGCGCGGCATATGAAAGGCTGATGTTACCAGCAGCCACGTCTCGCCCGGTTTGGGTTTGACCAGTTCGCGGCTGAAGACGGCGTTTTCGTAAGTGTTACGGGACTTGTCTTCGAGAATCAGCCGATCGGCCGCGACACCGAGCGCCTCGAGCAAACGCGGGGCGGTGTCGGCATCACCCTCGCCCTCGAACAACAGTGAGCCGTTTCCACCGGAGACGACCACTTTTGCCTGCGGAAAGCGCCTGGCGAGGATTGCGGTCTCGACCATGCGATCGCCGCCGCTGTTCAATTCATAGCCGCCACGCGCGAGGTTGATGGCGCCCTCGAAGCCGCCGCCGAGCACGACGATGCCGTCCACCTTCTGTGGCAGCGGCGGTTTTGGAAAGCGCTCTTCCAGCGGATTGAGCATCACGGCGCCGAGCGACGTCCAGGCCGACAGCGCAAGGACCAAGAACGCCAGCACACTGCCGGTGACAGCAAGTCGCCGCCGGCCGATCATCGCCGCGATCAGTCCCGCCAAAAGCAGGAAGATCGTCAAGTTGAGCGGCTGGATGAAGAACCAGAATATCTTGGAAAAGTAATAGAACATCGCTCAACCCCTACAGCGCCTAGGATGCTGTAATGCCTTGGTCCTGCGCATGATCCTCTCCGAAAATCGATCGCGATTTTTCGGCGTCATGCATCAGGCGAGCGATACCCTTACCACCACTTTTCCGGCTGGAATGTGCCGGCCGCCTGCTCGATGACGGCGGCGGTCTGGAACAATGTTTCTTCCTCGAACGGCCTGCCGATCAGTTGAAGGCCGAGTGGCAATCCCTTGGGGTCGAGGCCCGCAGGCACGGCGATGCCGGGCAGGCCGGCCATGTTCACGGTGACTGTGAAAATGTCGTTTAGGTACATCTTGACCGGATCGGCGGCCATGTCCTCGTCGGCGATACCGAAGGCGGCGGATGGCGTAGCCGGTGTCAGGATGACATCGACGCCGGCGGCGAAGACGTTCTCGAAGTCGCGCTTGATCAGATTGCGCACCTTCTGTGCTTGCAGATAGTAGGCGTCATAATAGCCGGCGGACAGCACATAGGTGCCGATCATGATGCGGCGCTTGACCTCGCGGCCGAAGCCGGCGTCGCGGGTCTTCTCATACATCTCGACGATGTCCTTGCCCGGCATGCGCAAGCCGTAGCGGACGCCGTCATAGCGGGCGAGGTTGGACGAGGCCTCTGCGGGCGCGACGATGTAGTAGGCCGGCAGCGCGTATTTGGTATGCGGCAGGGAAATGTCCACGATCTGGGCGCCGGCATCCCTGAGCCAGGCAATTCCCTTCTGCCACAGCGCCTCGATCTCTTCGGGCATGCCGTCGACGCGGTATTCCTTGGGAATGCCGACCTTCATGCCTTTGATCGGCTTGCCGATCGCAGCTTCGTAGTCCGGCACCGGGCGGTCGACGGACGTGGTGTCCTTCGGATCGACGGAGGCCATGGATTTCAGAAGAATAGCGGCGTCCCGCACGTCGCGGGCGATCGGGCCGGCCTGGTCGAGCGACGAGGCGAAGGCGACGATTCCCCAGCGCGAGCAGCGGCCATACGTCGGCTTGATGCCGACCGTACCGGTGAAGGCGGCCGGCTGGCGGATCGAGCCGCCGGTGTCGGTGGCGGTTGCACCGGCACACAGGAAGGCCGACACGGCGGTCGCCGAACCGCCGGAAGAGCCTCCCGGCACAAGGTGGGCATTGTCCAGGCTGCGCTGGGTTTTCGTGCCGCCGGCCGACACGAAACCGCCATCACCCTGATGTGTCGTCGGCATCACCACCGTATCGACGCGCGAGCGCCGCCACGGATTGATGACCGGGCCATAGTAGGAGGTCTCGTTGGACGACCCCATGGCGAATTCATCCATGTTGAGCTTGCCCAGCATGACCGCGCCGTCGGCCCACAAATTGGATGTGACGGTCGATTCATAGCGCGGCTTGAAGCCGTCGAGCACGTGGCTGCAGGCCTGGGTGTGGACGCCTTCGGTACCGAACAGGTCCTTGATCCCGAGCGGAATGCCTTCCAGAGCACCGCCCTCGCCCTTGAGCAGCCTTGCGTCGGAGGTCTTGGCCATGTCACGCGCCTTGTCGCCGGTCACCGCGACATAGGCATTGAGCGCCGGATTGGCGCGATCGATCGCCAGGAGATAGGCTTCGGTGATCTCGGTCGCGGTGATTTCCTTGGCGCGCAGCTTGGCGCGGGCCTGCGAAATCGTCAGTCGGGTCAGGTCGCTCATCAAAGGCTCTTTTCGTAAAATACCGACCACTCGGAATCGGGATAGTCCAGTACCGGACCGCAGCGCGAGAACCCGGCACGTTCGTAGACGGTCCAGGCGGCGGGATGGCGATCGCCGGTCTCCAGCACCAGCCGCTTCAGCCCTTCATCGCGCGCCAGCGCCTCGACCCGCTCGACGATCCCGGCGCCAATCTTGCGGCCCCGGTGCGATGGCCTGATAAACATGCGCTTGACCTCGCCGATGGCGTCGCCATGCCGCTTCAGGACGCCACAGCCAATGGCGATACCTTGGTCGCGAGCGATGAAAACCGTCGTGTCCTCGCCGGCCATCTGCTCGACCGTCAGATGATAGCAGTGCTCCGGCGGCGTCAATTCGAGCAAGGTTTCGTTGAGTTCGATGACCAGGCCGCGAACGTCGTCCTGCAGCGGCGTCTCGATGGCGATCTCTATTGCCATCGGCGCCTTACTCCACGACCTTCGGCACGAGGAAGAAATTCTCGTCGGTCGCCGGTGCGTTGGCGACGATGTCAGCCGCCTTGTTGCCGTCGGTGACGACATCGCCGCGCTTCTTCATTTGCATCGGCGTCACCGAGGTCATCGGTTCGACTCCGGAAACATCGACCTCGTTCAGCTGCTCGACGAAGCCGAGTATGGCGTTCAGTTCGCCGGTCATGCGCTCGGCATCTTCCTCGCTCACCGCGATGCGGGCGAGATGTGCGACGCGCTTCACTGTCTTGACGTCAACGGACATGTATTTGCCTCGGGGAAAACCAGTTCGGGCTATAGCGGCGCGGCGCGCGGCGCGCAACATGCATCGTGCGAAGCCTAGGCCGGCGTGCCGACGCGGTCCCCGGGACGGCGCAAGGGATTTGGCAATTCAAAAAAATGCTGCTTTGCCGGGCACATGGCGCAGGCATCCTCCTCCTCCAACGCGGCGAACGCCAGCAGTTCGGCATCGGAGCAACCCTGCTCAAGCGGCCGGTAGGCGAGATAGGGATCCCATTTCTCGGACAGCCGGTATTTCGCCTTCTGCATCGGCAGATAGGCCAGCGGCGCGCATTTCGAGATCTGTCCGTCATGCAGTTGCTTGCAATGGCGAGCCGGGCAGATTTCCCAACTGGCGCGAGGGGCGCCGTCCTCGAAAGGCACCATGGCATTGCCGAATCCTTCGTACCGCCGGGTCCAGATCTTGTCTGACGGACGGACCTCGACAAGCAGCTTGTGGTCTCGCCGCCATGCCTCCAGCAGATCGAAAACCGGCTTCAGCCGCTCCCGGTATTCCTCGGAATCATGATGCACCGAGACGATCAGTCGCGCGTCGGGATCGGCGGCAAGGACAGCCGGCAGTGTCGGATGGCGATGCAGAAAGAAGCCGTTGGTGACGATCTCCAGGCTGGCGCGCGGCCAGTGACGCCGCACAATCCCGACAAAGCCAGGCAGTTGCGGGTGAATGCTGGGTTCGCCTCCCAGCAGCACGAACCGCTTGACCGACACGCGCTGGCTCCACAGCCCCATCCAGCCGTCCGCCTCCTTGAGCGAAACTATGCCGGCATGGCCATGGTTGGAGTAATGCGAACAGCTTTCGCACGACAGATTGCAGCCATGCGCGACATGCAGTTCCAGCCGCTGGAACACCGGCCGCTCAGCGCGAAAAAACGATCTGACACGGCCCAGCATCGTCATGGCAGGGCAATGCCCTCGCACAGACAGCAGCTGCCGCCGTTGCCGCCTTCGACGAAACCACCGGCGGCGAGCGCGGGCGACACCGCGACAACCATCGATATGCAAAGAGATCGCCCCAAGGCCATGGATTTGTTCCGCTTTGGTCGTTCTAGATGGTAATCGTCTCCCCAATTTTCGGCAATGCGAGCTTCACCCCGGATCCTTCCAGGCCGGCTTCGAACTTCTCAGCCGTCGGATCGATCATAGGGAACGTGCCGAAATGGCAAGGGACAACCGTGTCGAATTTGAAGAAGCGGCGGCAGGCTAGCGCTGCCACCGCGCCGCCCATGGTGAAGCGATCGCCGATCGGAACGATGCCGATCTTCGGCTCGTGCAACTCGTTGACCAGCGCCATGTCGGAAAAGATGTCGGTATCCCCCATGTGATAGAGCGTCCTGTCTTCTGGAAAATGCAGAACCAGCCCACCGGGATTGCCGAGATAGACGTTCTTGCCGCCGTCCTCACCAAAGGATGAGGAGTGCAGCGCCTGGACGAAGGTGGTGGTGAAACCGCCACAATCGACCGTGCCGCCGATGTTGCCGGGATTGATCTTCTTGTCGCTGACGCCCTTGCCGACCAGGTACATGCAGATCTCGAAATTGGCGATCAGTTGCGCGCCGCTCTTGCCAAGCACTTCCACGGCCCCGCTGATGTGGTCGCTATGTCCGTGCGTCAAAAGAACGTGCGTGATTCCTTCGGCCGGCCCTTCCCAACCGCCCGTCCACGACGGGTTGCCGATCAGATAAGGGTCGATCAGGATTTTCGCGGCACCGGTTTCGATGCGGAAGGCCGAGTGGCCGTACCAGGTCAGTTTCATGAATGCATTTCCTCGATTTTTGCCGAGCCAAAGGATAGAACGCCGATAGCCCCGAGATCAAAGGGTATAGTGCCCGCCGCGCGTCGGGAAAGACGCAGGCCGCCGAAAAAGACGAGGGAAAACCGTTGGCTGTCATCACGATTGAGCAATTGCCGGCACGGCTCGTCGACGGCAGGACCCTGGCGGGGCTCGATCTCGGCGACAAGACGATCGGCGTCGCGGTTTCCGACCGGGGTTTTTCTTTCGCTCACCCCCGCCCGGTCATCCTCAGAAAGAAATTCTCGCTCGATGCCGCCGCGCTTTTGGCGTTGCTGGAGAAGGAGAATGTCGGTGCGGTGGCGATCGGACTGCCGATCAACATGGACGGGTCGGAAGGCCCACGCGCACAGAAATCGCGCGCCTTCGTGCGCAACATGGCGCAACTGAGCGACCTTCCCTTCGTGTTCTGGGATGAGCGGCTGTCGACGGTCGCGGCCGAACGGACGCTGATCGAAATGGACTTCTCGCGCGCCAAACGCGCCGGCAAGATCGATTCGGCGGCAGCCGCCTTTATTCTGCAGGGAGTTTTGGACCGGCTCCAGTCGCTCGATGCAGCCGATCGAACCGAACCGGACCCGTCCAGCGCCGCCTGACCCAGCCCAAAATCTCGCGACGCCTGCGAAACACCCATATCGCGACGAGCAGCAAGCCATCGAACACGCAAGCTTTTGCCACCATGCCGGGGATAATTGCCGGATCGATGCCGAGCAGCTGGCCATAGAGCTGGAACACGAAATCGTGCAACTGCCGGGTGAGCATCACATAGCCGAAGTTCATGTCGTTGAGCGACAGGTAGAACCAGCCCCAGAACAGCGCCATCGGGGCCGCCCACAATGCGAAGATGTAGCGCATCAGCGACCTCCCTCGCGGTTGGGCCCGGCGCGGCCCGATATCAGGGAGAGCAGTGAATTATGCGCCGCGGCCTTCGCCATGCTGTGCGCCCTGACGTGGAAATCGTCTTCGTCCAACGCGGCAACCGAACGCCTTTCAGCGAGCATCGCCACATAGGAGGCCAGAAGTGCGGCCAATTGCACGGCCACCACCATGAACAGGCCATTGATGCCCTGGGCCGCGCCGCCGATCAGCATCACCGACATCACGCCGGAGGCGGAAATAAAGGCGATGCGAACGACGCTGTCCGCGCCCGGGCTGGACGCATCGTTGATCAGCGTATCGACAAAGGCCCAGAAGAACAGCACCGCCACGACCAGAAATGCGGTCGCCAGCGGAGCGACCACGACGATGTCCTCCAGATTGATCAAGCGGGCGCTCTCGACTGTCACGCCGAGTATGCCAAGAACCGCCGCCACACCTCGATTTCCATCGATACAGATCAGCGCGAGCAGAGCGAAAACGATCGCCCAGTGCGCGCACAGAAATGAGGTCAATACGTGTCGCATCGTGATTCCTGCCTCGACAGGAATGACAGTGGGCTTTGCCGTTGGCCGCCGCAATGGAAACCATTTGTTAAGGTTAACGGCGACGGCGGGTCATCGAGGATTCCAACAACGCCCTCGGGCGATGAATGGCACCGCCGTCAATTCACCGGCGGATAGAGCGTATCGATGATCATGCGTGCATCGTGACGCGAATCGAGCATACCGTAGGTGTTGCGCCATTGGCCCGCGAGCCGCGTCTCGACGAAAGCATCGGCGATCCGCCCCGCCCCCAGCCGACGCAACTCGGCCGCCGCCGCCGACAGCGCAAGCTGTTCCGTCAACAGCCGGGCCGACCCCTCGTCGGTGGAAGCAACCTGCATGGCGGCCGTCAGAACACCGATCGTGCCACGTCCACCGGTGCCGAGGTCGCGGTCGATGCCGCCCAGCACTTCTTCGAAAAGGCCCGGCGCGCGGCCGAGCACGCGCAGCACGTCGAGCGCCATGACGTTGCCCGACCCTTCCCATATCGCATTGACAGGCGCTTCGCGGTAATAGCGGGCAAGCGGAGCTTCCTCCACGTAACCATTGCCGCCAAGGCATTCCATCGCCTCGTAAAGCAGCGGTGGCGCGATCTTGCAGACCCAGTATTTGACGACTGGCGTCATGGCGCGGGCGAACGCCGCCTCGCCGCGATCGCTCGCCGCCTCGTCGAAGGAACGCGCCAGCCGGAACGACAATGCGGTCGCCGCGGCAACATCGAGCGCCATGTCGGCCAGCACGCGTTGCATCAGCGGCTGCTCGATCAGGTTGGTCCCGAACACCTGTCGGTGGCGGGCATGGTGGATAGCTTCGGCCAGCCCCGCCCGCATGATCGCCGAAGACGCCACCGCGCAGTCGAGCCGGGTCAGCGTAACCATGTCCATGATCGTCTTGACGCCGGCGCCGGGCTCGCCGACCATCTCGCCGATGGCGTTGACGAACTCAACCTCGGAAGATGCGTTGGAGCGGTTGCCGAGCTTGTCCTTCAGCCGCTGGAAGCGAAAGCCATTGCCCGACCCGTCGCCGAGCACGCGCGGCACCAGGAAGCAGGACAGTCCCTCCGGCGCCTGCGCCAGCACCAGGAAGGCATCCGACATCGGCGCCGACATGAACCATTTGTGTCCCGACAGGCGGTAGAAACCGCTTCCGACGCGTTCGGCCCTGGTCACGTTGGCACGCACATCCGTGCCGCCCTGTTTCTCGGTCATGCCCATGCCAAGCGTCAGCCCGGTCTTCTCGACCGGTGGCTTCTGGCTCTGGTCGTATTTGCGCGTCGTCACGCGCGGCGCCCATTCGCGAAACAGTTTCGGACTGGCCATCAGCGCCGCCAGCGAGGCGCTGGTCATGGTGATGGGGCAAAGGTGTCCTGTCTCGAGCTCGGCGGTCAGGTAGAAGCGTGCGGCCCGAACCTGGTGGCGGCGGCCGATCTCGGCGTCGCCATTTTCCCAGACCGAGGAGTGCAGGCCGTTGGCCACCGAACGGCGCATCAAGGCGTGGTAGGCAGGATGGAACTCGACCAGGTCGATGCGCCGTCCCTGGCGATCGTGCGTCCTGAGTTTCGGCGTCTCGACATTGGCCAGGCGCGCCAGTTCCTGCGCTTCTTGCGTGAGCACGAAGCGGCCAAGCCCGTCGAGATCCTTGCGCACCGGATCCGAAAAGCGCTCGGCAAGCTGGATCAGCAACGGATCGCCTCGCCAGGCGTTGCCGCCCGTCAGCGGCGGCGGCTGGTTCGTTACGTCGTCGGTCACGCCCAATCCTTCTAGCCAGGCCTTCCAGAAAGACCCTATCGTCGGAAAGCCTCGAATCCGAGGCCATCGGCTAGATATAGCCAAGCGTTGCCGCGCGCGCGACGAAAATACCGGGGAGAACGGCGTCAATCCAAAGCGGGTGCTTGCGGGCGCGAAATCCGCACCCTATAGCAGCCCCTTGAGATGACCGACGCTTCGTCCCTGCCACTCTATCCTCACCGCCATCTTCTGGGCATCAGCGATCTTTCGCCCGCCGACATCGAGCTGTTGCTCGACAGGGCGGATCGTGCGGTCGCGATATCGAGGCAGTCCGAGAAAAAGACCTCGACGCTGCGCGGCCGCACCCAGATCAACCTCTTCTACGAAGCCTCGACCCGCACGCAGGCCTCCTTCGAACTGGCCGGAAAGCGGCTCGGCGCCGATGTCATGAACATGTCGGTTGCAAGCTCTTCGGTGAAGAAGGGCGAAACGCTTATCGACACCGCGATGACACTGAACGCCATGCGGCCCGATATATTGATCATCCGCCATCAGTCGGCGGGGGCGGCTGCCCTTCTGGCGCAGAAGGTCGGCTGCGCGGTGGTCAATGCCGGCGACGGCGCGCATGAACACCCGACACAAGCGCTGCTTGACGCGCTCACCATCCGCCGCGCCAAGGGTCCGCTGTCGAAGCTGATCGTGGCGATCTGCGGCGACATCCTGCATTCGCGCGTGGCCCGCTCCAACATCATGCTACTCAACGCACTCGGCGCACAGGTAAGGGTGGTGGCGCCCTCGACGCTGCTGCCCTCGGGCATCGACAGGATGGGCGTGATCGTTTGCCGCTCGATGGCCGAGGGCCTCAGGGACGCCGACGTCGTCATGATGCTGCGCCTGCAACGCGAGCGGATGGAAGGCGCCTTCGTGCCTTCGGTGCGCGAATATTTCCGCTATTTCGGCCTTGATGCCGAGAAGCTCAAGGCGGCCAAGGACGACGCGCTGGTCATGCATCCCGGTCCGATGAACCGCGGTGTCGAGATCGCCTCCGAAATCGCCGACGGCCCGCAAAGCGTCATCCAGGAGCAGGTGGAAATGGGTGTCGCCGTGCGGATGGCGGTGATGGAAGCGCTGCTCGATCCCCGTCGTAATCAAGAGGGCCGTAATCAAGAGGGCCGCGACGCATGAGCATCACGGTCTTTGAACGCGCCCGCATCGTCGACCCTTCGCGCGGCGTCGACGAAGTCGGTTCCGTCATCGTCGATGGCAAGAAGATCATTGCCGCGGGCAAGGCAGCGCTGAACCAGGGCGTTCCCCACGGCGGGACGGCAATCGACTGCGCCGGCAAGGCGATCCTACCAGGTTTGATCGATGGCCGCGTCTTCATCGGCGAGCCGGGCGGCGAGCATCGCGAAACCATCGCTTCGGCGAGCGTCGCCGCGGCGGCCGGCGGGGTGACGTCGATCGTCATGATGCCCGACACCGACCCGGTGATCGACAATGTCGCGCTGGTCGAATTCGTGCTGCGCACCGCCAGGGATACGGCCGTCGTCAACATCTTTCCGGCCGCTGCCATCACCAAGGGCCTCCACGGGCGCGAGATGACGGAGTTCGGCCTGCTGCGCGAGGCGGGCGCGGTCGCATTCACCGATGGCCGGCACACCATATCGAGCGCGCTGGTGATGCGCCGCGCGCTGACCTACGCGCGCGATTTCGGCGCTACCATCGTGCATGAAACGCAGGATGCCGACCTTGGGTCGTCGGGCGTCATGAATGAAGGCCTGTACGCCAGTTGGCTCGGCCTCTCCGGCATCCCGCGTGAAGCCGAATCCATCCCGCTCGAGCGCGACCTCGCGCTGGTGCGGTTGACGCGCGGTTCGTACCATGCCGCGAAGATATCGACGGCAATGGCGGCAAGCGCCCTGGCGCGGGCGAAGGCTGACGGCGCGGCGGTGACATCAGGTGTGTCGATCCACAATCTGTCGCTCAATGAAAACGACGTCGGCGAGTACCGCACCTTCTTCCGCCTGACGCCGCCGCTGCGCGCCGAGGAAGACCGGCTGGCCATGATCGAGGCGGTCAGGGACGGAACGGTCGACATCATCGTCTCCTCGCATGATCCGCAGGATGTCGACACAAAACGCCTGCCCTTCGCCGACGCTGCGGCCGGCGCCATCGGCCTCGAAACACTGCTAGGCGCGGCATTGCGGCTCTACCACAATGGCGATGTGCCGTTGCTCAGGCTGATCGAAACCTTGTCCACCGCGCCGGCGAAGCTGTTTGGGTTGCCCGGCGGCACGCTGAAGCCTGGCGCGGCCGCCGATCTCACTGTTGTCGACCTCGATGAACCGTGGATCGTCAGTGAAAGCGGCATCCGCTCGCGCTCGAAAAACACCTGCTTCGAGGGCGCACGGTTGCAAGGCAAGGTCTTGCAAACGCTGGTGGCGGGCCGCACAGTATTTTCCGCCTGAGCTGGCGGCAGCCGTGCGGCATCGGGTGGGGCCGGAGAAAATGCGGGGGAAACAATGAGTTATGGCCTGATCCTGGCGTTGGTGTTTGGCTATCTGCTGGGCTCAATTCCGTTTGGCCTGCTGCTCACTCGCGCGGCCGGCCTCGGTGACGTGCGCAAGATCGGCTCCGGCAACATCGGCGCCACCAATGTGCTGCGCACCGGCAACAAGGGGCTTGCCGCCGCGACCTTGCTGCTCGATGCACTGAAAGGCACGGCCGCCGTGCTCATAGCAGGCCATTTCGCGCCTGAAACGGCGGTCTGGGCTGGCCTTGGCGCCTTTCTAGGCCACCTGTTTCCGGCATGGTTGGGGTTTAAAGGGGGCAAGGGCGTCGCGACCTATCTCGGTGTGCTGGTCGGTATTGCCTGGCAGGTGGCGCTGATCTTCGCCGTCGTCTGGCTGGTGATGGCTTTTCTGTTTCGCTTCTCCTCGCTGGCAGCGCTTGCGGCCGCCGTCGCCGTCCCGATCGCCCTGTATTTCATGAGCACACCGCGCATCGCAGAGCTGTTCGTGGTGATGAGCATCATCGTTTTCATCAAGCATAGGGCCAATATTTCGCGCCTGCTTGCCGGCACCGAAGGCAGGATCGGAGCCAAGGGGTGAGCGAACCGGCCGCCGGGCCGCGTCTCACAGATCGCCAGCGGCTGAGCTGGCTGCGGCTGATCCGCACCCAGAATGTCGGCCCGGCCTCCTTTCGCGACCTGATCAACCGCTTCGGTTCGGCCGAGGTCGCGTTGGAAATGCTGCCGGAACTGATGATTTCCGGCGGCGCCAACCGGATCGTGCGCATCCCGTCCGTTGCCGAAGCCGAGGCCGAGATGGAGGCCGCGCGGCGGATCGGAGCACGTTTTGTCGGGATCGGTGAGGCAGACTATCCGCCGCTGCTGCGCAGCATGGACAATCCGCCGCCGCTGCTGGCGGTCAGGGGTAGTGCCGCGGTGTTCCGGTTGCCGGGGGTCGCCATCGTCGGCGCCCGCAACGCATCGCTCGCCGGCATCAAGATGGCGCGAATGCTGGCAGCCGATCTCGGAAGAGACGGCTACGGCATCATCTCGGGCCTGGCGCGCGGCATCGACACGGCCGCGCATCAGGGCAGTCTCTCGACCGGTACCGCCGGTGTTCTTGCCGGAGGCCTCGATCTGCCCTACCCGCCCGAAAACGCGGGCCTGTGCGATGAAATCGCCGAACGTGGCGCCATCATCTCCGAGATGCCGTTCGGCTGGCAGCCGCGTGCACAGGATTTTCCGCGCCGCAACCGCCTTGTCGCCGGTGCTGCCCTCGGACTGGTGGTGGTCGAGGCAGCCCAGCGTTCCGGCTCACTGATCAGCGCCAGGCTTGCCGGCGAGATGGGCCGGCTGGTCTTCGCAGTACCTGGCTCGCCGCTCGATCCGCGCGCGGCCGGTACCAACGGCCTGCTCAAGGATGGCGCCATGCTGGTCACCGAAGCTTCGGACATTTCCAGGGCGATCCTTCCGCTGACCGGCATGCGAGCGCCTGAGGTGCCGCCATTTGAAGACCCGCCTGACTTTTCAGCCACGCCACCACCGGGCGAAAGCGACCGCGCCAGGGTGATCGAGGCACTGGGACCGACACCGGTGCCGGTCGACGAGATCATCCGCCACACCGGCCTGCACCCGGCCCAGGTCTTTATGGTGCTGCTGGAGCTCGACCTCGCCGGCCGCCTCGAGCGCCACGCTGGCGGCAATGTTTCGCTGGTTTTCGGGGGAGCCTGACCGCTCTCAGTGGCGGCTGGTCTTTTTATCCCCGGCCTCGGCATAATCCCGTGTGTTAGCGCCAAAGAGATCCTTTTGGACAATCTGGCGCCAGACCTCGTCCGCGTCCCGCGGGAGCGACAGGTCGAAACTCGACGCGCTCTCCTGCGCACTCGGGAGCGATCGCCGACGTAGCCAGGCGGGCATGAACTCCGCGACAAGGCTGATGAATTGGGTCATCGCCGCCTCCTCCCTTTCATGGATGGACCAGACCGGATCCATCCACATTGGCCTGGCTCGCAGCACCCAGCCAGGCCAAAGCCTCGCCCACGCCGGAAAGCGCATGGCGCGCCGCCGTCGGCCCGCGCGGTTTGATGCGGATCGAAACGCCATCCATCTCGTTGATGACGTCGAAACCGTTTTCGTCCGAAGTATCGTCTCCGAGGAAGACCGGCCTGCGGCCAGCAAAAGCCCGCTGCTCCATGAAACGACGTATGGCTGCTCCCTTCGCTGCCTCCAGCGGCATCAATTCAACCCCGGCATTGCCTGCCAGCACCCTATATCCCTCGGGCAACCTGCCCAGCGCCTGTTCGACCAGTTGCGTCGCGCGCTGCAACAATTGCGGTGCCGCGCGGGTGTGGATTGCCAGGATCGGGCCCTTGCGCTCGATATAGACCTCCGCGCTGTCCAGCTCGGCTTCGATTTCCTTGGCAAGCGCCGCAATGTCGGCCGGCTCTCCCGCCGCCTCGACCGGACCATCACGCGTGAGCCTGTGCTCAAGGCCGTAAAGCCCGGCAGCGCGCAATTTCAAGGGCTGGAAGAGATGGTCGACCGCGGCGATCGACCGTCCCGTAATGAAGGCCAAAGCTCCATCCAGTTGCAATTCGAGCCCCGCCAACAGCGTCCGCAACTCATCGCTGACCACCACGGAATCCGGGTGCGCGGCATGTTCGAGAAGCGTGCCGTCGATATCCAGGAACAAGGCCCACGCATCGCGCGGCACCTTGGGCTCGGACGAGTTTGACAATGTCAACATCACAGCGCTGCCACACGCTTGCGGTCCAGCAACGATATCACGTTGCCAGGAGAACCGGGGCCAGGAGTACCGGGGCCAGGAGTATCGGGGCCGGAAGAACCGGGAGCCGCGTTGACGGCCCGATCGACCGCATCGCGTTTGCGCAGACGCGCCGCATCGAACAGCATGCTCCCCGCCCATCGATAGACATTGTTTTCGCGCACGACCTCACGCATGCGTTTCATGCGCTGACGTTGCTCTTCCGGTGACATGGTCAAGGCCTGCAGCAGGGCGTCGCCCATCATCGCCTCGTCATAGGGATTGACGATCAGCGCCTCCAGCAACTCCTTCGACGCGCCGGCGAACATGCTGAGCAGCAGCACGCCCTGTTCATCCTCGCGCGCCGCCACAAACTCCTTTGCGACCAGGTTCATGCCGTCGTGGAGGCTGGTGACCATGCAGACGTCGGCCGCCCGGTAAATCTCGTAGACCTGTGCCTGCGAGTGATGTTCGGTCACCAGCACCACGGGTGTATAGCCTTCCCGACCATGACGCAGGTTGATATCCTCAGCCTGGCGCAGACATTCCTCGTACAAATTCTGGTAGGCGGGCAAGGTGCCGCGGCTGGGCGCGGCGATCTGCAGGAACGCCACCTTGCCGATCCATTCCGGATGCTGTGTCAGCAGCACATCGAGCGCGTTGAGGCGATCGAGAATGCCCTTGGTATAATCGAGCCGCTCGACGCCCACGCACAGCCTCACATCTTCGGCCAGGCCGAATTTCTCACGAATGAGCCGGCGACATTCCGACACGGCAGGCAGCTTGCTCAAATGCGGCGGTTCCCATTCGATTGAAATTGGGTAGGCGTGAACAAGGCTGATCTGGCCGCCATAGGAGATGGCGGAATCCTCGCGCTCGATCCTGCTTTCCAGGAAACGGTCGACGCTATCGATGAAGTTGTTGCAATGGAATTGGGTGTGAAAGCCGACGATCGAACTGCCAAGCAATCCTTCGAGAATCCTCTCACGCCATGGGCAGATGCTGAACACTTCGGAATTCGGCCACGGAATGTGCCAGAAGGTGATGATGATCGCTTCCGGCAGACGCTCGCGGATCATCCGCGGCAACAGCGCGAAATGATAGTCCTGGACCAGCACGATGGGCCGTTCGTTGCGGGCCTCCGCGACGACGGTGTCCGCGAATTTGCGGTTGACAGCCTCGTAAGCCTCCCAGTCGGAAGCGCGGAATATCGGCCGTGTGAAGGCTATGTGGCAAAGCGGCCAGAGCCCTTCATTGGCAAAGCCGAGGTAATAGCCCTGCTGTTCTTCCTCGCTCAGCCAGACGCGGCGCAATGTGTAGGAAGGATTTTCAGGCGGCACCTCGACGCGGTCATTTTCGTCGACGACAAGCGCATCGGCCGAACCGCCGCCATAGGCGATCCATGTGCCCGCGCAGGCGCGCGTGATCGGCTCAAGCGCGGAGACCAGCCCGCTGGCGGGCACGACCAGTTGGATATCGCCGCCCTTGCGGTTGTGGATATAGGGTTCGCGATTTGAAACCACGATCACCTGCGCATCCGGGAGTTCCTTCGCCAAAATGTGACGCAAGATTTCCGGTGACCATTGGACGAGCGCGGCGGTCGCGGATTGCCCGTTCTTTTCGAACTCCCGCAACGGACTGCGAACGGGTTCTGGGTCGGCACTGGCGAGCTTCGCGTTTCTCGCCCTGCGGGCCCGCAACGCCATCACCGCTAGCGCGATGCATGAAATACCGACAGTTGCGAGAATGAAAAGCCATAGCGCGGCCGAAGGGACCACCAGATACGAACTGTTGTCGGGCATTTCGAATTGACTACCTTTCAATGGGACGCGGCAAATCCACCGACAGGAACTCCGGCATCCATGGCCTGATGGCCCAACGTTCCGCGCACATGATGGTTCCGATTATCAACTTCTGACCACCAGAGGCACGAGCCCCTCATGCGCATCCGCGAGGAACGCTCCGACGCGATCTCCCACGCGTTGAAACGTCAGATCCACCGCCACATCTCCTACCGAGAGATGACGAACGACGAGGTTGTCGATACCGATCGGCAAGCGCGGCTGGGTCACGTGAATTTCGTTCGTCCGACCGTCGATCTGAAGGCCGAGGCAGGCCTGCATGAGCATGAAGGCGGAGCCCGCGGACCAGGCCTGCGGCAGGCAAGCCACCGGATAGGCAATCGGCGCTTCGCCGGCCGCGCGCGTGAACCCGCAGAACAGTTCGGGCAGCCGCATGTTGAAATGAACCGCGGATTCGAAGGTCCCGCTCATCAACCGCACCACGCTGTCGCGAATGCCGTAGCGCGCCAGCCCGGCTGCGCAGATGGCGGTGTCGTGCGGCCAGATGGACCCGTTATGATACGACATCGGATTGAAGAAGATCGCGTCGTCCGCCAGGGTTCTCAGGCCCCATCCTGAATGAAACGAGGCCGACAGCAACTGGTCGGCGACGATGCGTGCGCGATCCGGATTGGGAAGGCCGACATACAGCAGGTGACCGGCATTGGACGTACGCACCTTGCAGGGCTGGCCATCGCCATCGATCGCCAGTGCATAGTAGCCAAGGTCCTCGACCCAGAAACGGCGTTCGACGTGTTGGCGAATGGCATCGGCGCGCACTTCCCAATTTTCCGCCCGCTCCTCTTCGCCGCGCAGGCGTGCAAGCTTTGCCAGTCCCTGGAAGGCTGCAAAGACGTAACCCTGTACCTCGACCAGCGCGATCGGTCCTTTCGGAATGCGGCCATCGGCATGGAACACGGAATCGAAACTGTCCTTCCATCCTTGGTTGGCTAGGCCGGATTCCGCGGCACGCTGGTAGGTAAGGAAGCCTGTCGAACGGCTCGCCGCCTCGATCCACTCGGCGGCGGCGCACAGCGATGGCCACAGGCTATCGATGAAAGCCGTATCTCCCGTGCGGTCCGCATACGCGCAGGCGAGATGGATGTAGAGTGGCGTCGTGTCGACACCGCCATAATAGCGGCCGAACGGCAACTCGCTCAGCGCCGCCATCTCGCCCTTGCGGGTCTCGTGCATGATCTTGCCGGGTTCGGAATCGCTGAAGGGTGAGGTTTCGGTTGCCTGGTGTTGGGCGAGAAACGCAAGAACACCACGCGCCAGGCCGGGATTGAGCCAAAGCATCTGCAGGGCCGAGATCACGCCGTCCCGTCCGAAGGCGGTGGAGAACCACGGGATGCCGGCATAAGGGTAAGGCCCGGTCGCCAGTTCCGTCGTTAGCAACGCCACATCGGCGCGGGCCCGTTCCATCCAATCGTTGAAAACGCGGC
The DNA here is from genome assembly GCF_020164745.1 of Mesorhizobium sp. ES1-4. GTDB lineage: Bacteria > Pseudomonadota > Alphaproteobacteria > Rhizobiales > Rhizobiaceae > Mesorhizobium. The sequence continues at coordinate 414,525 of NZ_JAIUGV010000001.1, forward strand.
CCGAACTGTGCAGCGTCGCCCCATGCCGGCGCTTGGCGCGCATGCCAAAACGGGCGCGGGCGGCGGCCGCGCGAAACCGTCCGCTTTCGGGCCGGTCTGACCTCTCGCCACCCCCCACTTCGACATAAAGCGTCTGGCTGCTGCGCTTGGTGATCGCGATGAAGAAATCCGCCCGCTCGGAAGTCAATTGATCGGGCGTCTGCGAAAATGATATCGCCGATGTCCGCACCACCCTGTCCAGGCCTTCGTAGCGGAGCACGACCGAACTCTGGTCGATCTCGGCCGTGTGCGCGGTGCCGCGCTTGGAACGGGTCGAACCCCGGACTTCGAACATGTCGCGAAAATCGACGCCAAAGCGTAGCGACACCAGGACAGTCGAATGCTCCCGGCTGTAGTTGGAGAGCGTGATGCGTTCATATAGCCTTTCCTCCCACAGAAGCCTGACGCGCTCGATATGGATCGCGCCCTGCGGAATCTGGCGGCCCGCGGCGGTCTCGATCGGCAGATTGGTCAGGTTGCTGGTGAACAGGACGTTGTCCTGGCTGAGCGATGCGCCAAGCAACGACAGCGACCGCCCGCCAACGGTCAGGCGGAATTCGGAGAGCACGCGCGTGTCGTCGCGGAAGAAGCCGTCGCCAGCGCCGCGTATGTCGCCATAGGCATCGGCGACGGCGAAGCAATCGCCATGCTTGAGGGCGTAAAGCCGATGCGGCTCCCTCGGCGCGGTTTCGTCCAGGGAAGCCAGCGCTATGGCCGGATCGAGCTTGCGCTCGTCGAGTTGGGTGGTAGTCAAGAAGCTTGTCCCGTGCTGATTTCTGGACGGGTGAAGGTTTACGAGGCTCTGCTCTGCTCGAGGCCGTGGCTCAGCCGCGAGTAAGCCGCGACGTAGTCCCTGGCCATTCTGTCAGCCGAAAACCGCGTTTCGAAGACCGTTCGTATTCGCCGCCTGTCGAGTTGCAGGAGAGCCGGCATCGAGGCGACGGCATCTTCGATGGTTTCGACGATAAAGCCGGTGGCCCCGTGATCGATGATCTCGGGCATGGCGCCGCAACTCCAGGCCATGACCGGGGTTCCGCAGGCCATCGCCTCGATCACCGCAAGCCCGAAGGGTTCGGGCCAATCGATGGGAAACAGCAAAGCGGCCGCATTGCCCAGAAACCTGCTCTTCTGATCCTCGCCGATCTCGCCGACATACTCGACGCGGTCGCCATCGATCATGGGCTGCACGACTTCCTCGAAATAGGCGCGGTCGTCATTGCCGACCTTGGCGGCGAGCTTGAGTTTCAGGCCGCTGCGGCGGGCAATCTCGATCGCCCGGTCCGGCCGCTTGTCACGCGACATCCTGCCGAGAAAGGCAAGATAGGTACCGTCCGACCCTGCCTCGAAATCGGGTTCATAAAGGTCAAGCGGCAGCCCATGATGGATTGTCGCTAGCCAATTCGCGGATGCGAACCGTGCCTGCTGGCTGCGGGATATGGAAATCATGGGGAACCGCGGAAACCGGCCATAGGCTTGCGCGAGGTCGGCGTAGTCCAGCCTGCCATGCGGGGTCGTCACCGTGCGTTGCGGCATATCGCGGAAAAACGGGAAATGCAGGAAATGGCTGAGATGGAAATGAACCACGTCAAAGTCGTCGGCCCGCTTCCTCACTTCGTCGAGCATCGACAGATGCGCCGCGATCTCGGACTTCAGCGGACGGGGATCGAGGCGAAGCGCCCTTTCCCGGCATGGAACCAGTTTGGCGGACGTCTTCGTATCGCCGCTGGCGAACAATGTCACGTCGTGGCCGAGGTCCACGAGAGCTTCGGTAATGTATGAGATTATGCGCTCGGTACCCCCGTAGAGTCTTGGCGGCACCGATTCGTAAAGTGGTGCGACATGGGCAATCTTCATGTCCCGGCGTCCCTCAATGAGCAGGTCATGGAAGCAAAATGCATCAGGGCCGGGATCGTTCCTGAATCATTGAAGATGCGTCGAATGATCGTTCCCTGTTTGATTCGACCAGCCGCCCTATCTCCTGTTGATGCGGCCGACCTTGCACTTACGGCGGCCGAAGGAGACCCAGATGCAGGAACCCAGGGATATCGCAGCCCGGCGTCTGAGCATGATCATTGAACAATATGTCGAGGCCAGAAAACGGCGCTTTGGCTTTGTGTCGACAGACCAGGCTGCACGAGTGATCCGCAGAACCCTGAAACCCGATTCCTCGGAGCCGGTACTTTCCGATCACGACCTTGACGACATGGTCGCCGCCCTCGCCGTGAAGAACGGCCTGGCCGTCATCTTCGACCGTGGCGTGCGGGCGGACGGCACCGAGGCCGACCTGAACAGAAAGGAACCGACCATGCGAGCACCAACGGAGACCCCGGATGTTGCCGGCGCGGTGGATGCCATCCTGGGCGGTCACACCACCCAGCTTTCGATGAGCGCGGTGATCTCGCTGCTGCGCGAACGGACCGGCACCAAGCGATCCGATGCGGATCTGGAAGGGCTGATTGCCAAGAAAGCCGCCGTTTTGGGCGTGCATTTGTCGCAGGGCGTCTGAGCGTTCGCTGCGCCGGGAAGATCAAAGCGCTGGCACGGGATTCACGCTGGCATGTGATTTGACGATGGTGAGCGCGTCGGGGTTCGAACCCGAGACCTACTGATTAAAAGTCAGTTGCTCTACCGGCTGAGCTACGCGCTCCCGCGGGCTCGAAAAGGCCGCCCTCGAAATTGCGCGGAACATAGGGAGAGTGCCGCGACCGGTCAACCCGGAAAAGAGCGTCCCAAGTCAGGCGTTTTGAGCACGCCCGCCATGGCTGACCGGCCGCTTTTAGGGGCCCCGCACCTCCGGGCCGCCGGGAGCGCTTCTTGATGCGACGCCGGCACATCCGAGAAATATTACGAATCAGTAACTTGGCGACCGACAAGGAACCATCGCCTGGATCGCTCGTTACCCCGCCACAAGGGACATCAATCACCCCTTTTCGAAGGAGAACACCATGAACAGGATCGTAACGGGCATGCTGGCGACCACGCTATCGCTCTCGTTTGCCGCGGCGGCCGCCGTGCCGGCTAGCGCGGCCCAGATATTCGTGCCGCAGGCGTCGACGCCTTCGTCAGACATCGTGAACGTCGCAGAGTCTCGCTATCCGCTGTGGCGCCATGGCAATCGTCATGTCAATCGCGGTGGCAACCCTATTTTCGCGCAACAATACGATGGCGGCAGCTACTGGAACGGTCATCGCGGTTATCGTGAATATCACCGCGGCTACCGCCGTCACGGCGACTACTGGTTCCCGCTGGCTGCCTTCGCGACCGGCGCACTGATCACCGGCGCGATCGTCAATAGCGAGAACAACCGTGTCTACGAAGGCAACGCGCATGTTCAGTGGTGCTACGACCACTACAGGAGCTATCGGGCCTCGGACAACACATTCCAGCCCTATAATGGCCCGCGTCAGGAGTGCCGTTCGCCATACTAAGGTACCAGTCGCCTGAAGTCTGAGCGGGAGGCCCGCGTTACGGCGCGGGCCTTTCTCATGCGCTCAAGGTTCTGCGCACGGCATCGCGCCAGCCTGCCAGCCTGGCGGATCGCGTCGAATTCTCCATATTCGGCTCGAACCGCCGCTCAAGTGCCCAGCTTTTCGCGAACTCTCCCATCTTGGGCCACACGCCCGCCTTCGAACCGGCGAGCCAGGCAGCGCCCAGCGCGGTCGTCTCCAGGATCGTCGGACGATCGACCGGCGCGTCGAGTATGTCGGCCAGGCGCTGCATGGTCCAGTCCGACGCCACCATGCCGCCATCGACCCTGAGCACCGTCTTTGCCTTGGTGCCCTTCCAATCCTTGTGCATGGCGTCGAGCAGGTCGCGGGTCTGGTAGGCGACCGATTCCAAAGCGGCGCGGGCGAACTCCGCCGGGCCGGAATTGCGGGTCAGGCCGAAAATCGCGCCCCTAGCCTCCGCATCCCAGTGCGGCGCGCCCAAGCCGACAAATGCCGGCACCAGATAGACGTTCTGCGTCGGATCGGCCTCGGCAGCCAGCTTGCCGCTCTGCTCGGCTTTGCCGATCACCTTGATGCCGTCCCGCAGCCATTGCACCGCGGCACCCGCAATAAAAATCGAGCCTTCCAGCGCATAGGTGGTCTTGCCGTTCAAGCGATAGGCGATGGTGGTCAACAGCCGATTCCTGGAGCGCACCAGATCGCCGCCGGTGTTGAGCAGCGCGAAGCAGCCGGTTCCATAGGTGGACTTCATCATACCCGGCTCGAAACAGGCCTGGCCGATGGTCGCGGCATGCTGGTCGCCGGCAACGCCGAGGATTCTAATCTCGGCCCCAAACAGGTTTTTCTCTGTGATTCCATAGTGATCGGCGCAATCCTTGACCTCCGGCAGCATCGCTACGGGAATGCGCAAGATGGAAAGCAGTTCGTCATCCCAGGCATTCTTCTCGATGTTGTAGACCAGCGTGCGCGAGGCGTTGGTGGCGTCGGTAGCGTGCACCTTGCCGCCGGTCAGACGCCAGATCAGAAAACTGTCGATGGTGCCCGCCAGCAATTCGCCCTTCTCGGCGCGCTTCCTGGCGCCTTTTACCTTGTCCAGCATCCAGGCGATCTTGGTGCCGGAGAAATAGGGATCGAGCAGAAGGCCTGTTTTCTTGGTGAATGTCTTCTCCAGCCCCTGCTTCCTGAGTTTCTTGCAAAGCGGCGCGGTGCGCCTGTCCTGCCAGACGATGGCATTGTGGATCGGCTTGCCCGTCGCCTTGTCCCAGATGACGATGGTCTCGCGCTGGTTGGTGATGCCGATCGCCGCCACGTCGGAAGCCTCGCGGCCAGCTTTCTTCAGGGCCGCCTTCGCTGTCGCCACGACGCTGGCCCAGATCTCCTCGGGATCGTGTTCGACCCAGCCGGAGGCTGGATAGTGCTGGGTGAATTCCTTCTGTCCGCTGCCGGCGACCTTCATCTCGCCGTTGAACAGTATGGTCCTGGTCGAAGTCGTTCCCTGGTCGATGGCCAGGATAAAGCCGGTCATTCCCAAATCCTCCGTCTTTCATGCAACAGGGGAGACGGCAAGATGCCGCCTCCCCCGATCCATGCGATGCGGGCGCGCGCGCCAGCACCAGATTACTTCTGCCAGCTCTTCACCAGTTCGTCGTAATTGATGGTGATCGGCTTTTCCTTCTCGTTGTCGAGCTTCAACTGCGGCGCGAGGTTGCCTTTCTTGACCGCATCGGCGTTCCAGTAGGCAAGGTCATGCTCTTCGGCCATCTTCGGACCGATATCGCCCTGGACGCCCGATTTCTCGATACGCTCCAGAACCTTCTCCTGATCGGCGCATAGGCCATTCATGGCCTCCTGCGGCGACTTGGCGCCCGACGAGGCGTCACCGATGTTCTGCCACCAGAGCTGTGCCAGCTTCGGATAATCGGGAACGTTGGTACCGGTCGGCGTCCACTGCACGCGCGCCGGCGAACGGTAGAACTCGATCAGGCCGCCAAGCTTGGGCGCGCGTTCGGTGAAGCTCTTGTCGTGGATCGTGGAGTCGCGGATGAAGGTCAGGCCGACATGGCTCTTCTTCACATCCACGGTCTTGGAGATCACGAACTGCGCGTAGAGCCAGGCGGCCTTGGCGCGGTCGGTCGGCGTCGACTTCATCAGCGTCCACGAGCCGACGTCCTGGTAGCCCAGCTTCATGCCGTCCTTCCAGTAGGAGCCGTGCGGCGACGGCGCCATGCGCCACTTCGGCGTGCCGTCGTCGTTCATGACAGGCAGGCCTGGCTTGACCATGTCGGCGGTGAAGGCGGTATACCAGAAGATCTGCTGCGCCACATTGCCTTGCGACGGAACCGGGCCTGATTCAGAGAAGGTCATGCCTTGCGCTTCCGGCGGCGCATAGGCCTTCAACCAGTCGAGGTATTTCTGGATCGCATAGACCGACGCCGGGCCGTTGGTATCGCCGCCGCGCGCCACGCATGAGCCCACCGGACGAGAGTTCTCGTCCACCTTGATGCCCCATTCGTCAACCGGCAGGCCGTTCGGCAGGCCCTTGTCGCCATTGCCGGCCATCGAGAGCCAGGCGTCCGTAAACCGCCAGCCAAGCGACGGGTCCTTCTTGCCGTAGTCCATGTGGCCATAGACCTTCTTGCCGCCGACGTCGCGGCCGGTGAAGAATTCGGCGATGTCCTCGTAAGCCGACCAGTTGACGGGCACGCCGAGGTCGTAGCCGTATTTCGCCTTGAAGTCGGCCTTGTTCTTCTCGTCGTTGAACCAGTCGTAACGAAACCAGTAGAGGTTTGCGAACTGCTGGTCGGGAAGCTGATAGAGCTTCTTGTCCGGCGCCGTGGTGAACTTGGTGCCGATGAAGTCGTCGACATCGAGCATCGGATCGGTGACGTCCTTGCCCTCGCCCGCCATCCAGTCGGTCAGGTTTCGCACCTGCTGGTAGCGCCAGTGGGTACCGATCAGGTCCGAATCGTTGACCCAGCCATCATAGATGTTCTGGCCGGTCTGCATCTGGGTCTGGATCTTCTCGACGACGTCGCCTTCCTGGATGACGTCGTGCGTGACCTTGATCCCGGTGATTGCGGTGAAGGCAGGCGCCAGCACCTGCGATTCATACTGGTGCGTGGTCAAGGTTTCCGAGACGACCTTGATGTCCATGCCGGCAAACGGTTTGGCCGCATCGATGAACCACTGCATTTCCTTTTCCTGGTCGGCGCGCGAAAGCGTCGACAGATCGCCTATCTCCTTGTCGAGAAAGGCCTTTGCTTCATCCATTCCGGCATAGGCATTGCCGACGCCGAGCAACAGGACAAGGGCAGTCGTTGACGTTAGAAATTGCCGTCGCATTGTGTCTCCTCCGAGTTTTTTAAAAAGGTTTCAAGTGCGATCTGGAGCGTCCGCCGACACGCGGCCGCTCCATCAGTATCCCCCTCTATACGTAGCGGAACACGCCAACGGCGTAGACCACGGAGAGAGCGAGAGCCCACCACAGGCTGGGCCCAACCAGACCCAGCCAAGCGAGATGGATGAAGGCGCTGCCAAGCAGCGAAACGAAGAGACGGTCGCCGCGCGTCGTCTCGAAGCGCAGCACGCCGATACGCGGATTGCCGCCGGGCGAGGCGTATTCCCAGACACCCATGCCAACCAGAAGCAGCGCGATGACGGTGAAGAACGCAGCCGTCGGCCAGGTCCACGCCATCCAGGAAAAATCGAGGTTCATGTCACACCCTCCCCAGCGCGAAGCCCTTGGCGATATAGTTTCGCACGAACCAGATCACGAGCGCGCCGGGGATCAGCGTCAAAACACCCGCCGCGGCCAGCAGCCCCCAGTCCATGCCCGAGGCCGAGACCGTGCGTGTCATGGTCGCGGCGATCGGCTTGGCGTCGGTCGTGGTCAGCGTGCGGGCGATCAGCAGCTCGACCCACGAAAACATGAAGCAGAAGAAGCAGGCGACGCCGATACCGCTGGCGATCAGAGGCATGAAGATCTTGATGAAGAACCGCGGGAACGAATAGCCATCGATATAGGCTGTTTCGTCGATCTCCTTCGGCACGCCCGACATGAAGCCTTCCAGGATCCACACCGCCAGCGGCACGTTGAACAGACAGTGTGCAAGCGCCACCGCTATATGCGTATCGATGAGGCCGAAGGCCGAATAGAGCTGGAAGAACGGCAGCGCGAACACGGCCGGCGGCGCCATACGGTTGGTCAGCAGCCAGAAGAAGAGATGCTTGTCGCCGAGGAAACGATAGCGCGAGAAAGCGTAAGCCGCCGGCAGAGCCACCGACACCGAGATCACCATGTTCATGACGACATAGGTGATCGAGTTGATGTAGCCGGAATACCAGGCCTTCTGCGTGAAGATGGTCACGTAGTTGGCAATCGTCGGTGCGTGCGGATAAAGCGTCAGCGAGTTGACGATCTCGGCATTGGTCTTGAAGCTCATATTGATGAGCCAGTAGATCGGCAGCAGGAGAACGATGATGTAGAGCGTTGGCACGATCCACCACCAGCGCGATTCCTCGCCGCGCCGGCGCATCCGCCTGTCGAGTTCGCTCTGCGACAGCGAACTAGCGAGCCCTTCGGCGGCGGCGGTCCCGTTCATTGCATTGCGTTCGGTGCGTTCGTTGGCGCCAGCCATGTCAGCGCTCCGCGTCGTAGTTGGTCATCACGGTGTAGAACACCCACGACAACAACAGGATGATGAGGAAGTAGACCAGCGACATGGCCGCCGCCGGGCCAAGGTCGAATTGGCCCAGCGCCGTCTTGACGAGGTCGATCGACAGGAATGTCGTCGAATTGCCCGGACCGCCGCCGGTGACGACGAAGGGTTCTGTGTAGATCATGAAGCTGTCCATGAAGCGCAGCAGCACGGCGATCAAAAGCACGCGCTGCATCTTCGGCAACTGGATGAAACGAAAGACTGCCCAGCGCGACGCACCGTCGATCTTGGCCGCCTGGTAGAAAGCGTCGGGAATCGAGACCAGGCCGGCATAGCAGAGCAGAACGACAAGGCTGGTCCAATGCCAGACATCCATGATGACGATCGTCACCCAGGCATCGAACGGATCCTGCACGTAGTTGTAGTCGATGCCGATCGCGTTGAGGTAGTAGCCCATCAGACCGATGTCGCTGCGTCCAAACACCTGCCAGATGGTGCCGACGACGTTCCACGGTATCAGCAGCGGCAGCGACATCAGCACCAGGCAGACCGGAACGCCCCAGCCCTTTTTCGGCATGTTGAGCGCGATGAAGATGCCGAGCGGCACCTCGATCGCCAGGATGATGAAGGAAAAGAGCAGGTTGCGAACCATCGCTTCCCAGAAGCGGCTGGATGAAAGCAGTTCCTCGAACCACTCTGTCCCTGCCCAGAAGAAGACGTTGTTGCCGAACGTGTCCTGCACCGAATAATTGACGACGGTCATCAGCGGGATGACGGCGGTAAACGCCACCAGCACCAGCACTGGCAGCACCAGGAACCAGGCCTTGTTGTTCCAGGTCTTGTCCATTCTATGCCCCCATCTCGACACGCCAGGAATCGGCATAGATATTGATGCCGGCCGGGTCGAACCGCACTTTCGGTTCGGCTGGAACGGTCTCGTCCTCGCCGATCACGGCCGCGATCTCGCGGCCCTCCAGCTTGGCGCGCACCACCTTGTGGCGGCCGACATCCTCGACCTTGGTGATTGAAACGGCCATTCCATCGCGGCCGAGCCGTACATATTCCGGACGGATGCCAAGCTCGACGGCCCCGATGCCGGCCTTCGGTACGCCCGGCAGTTCGATCCGCTGCGAGCCGAGCGTCGCGGTCCTGCCTTCGATTGCCACCGGCACGACATTCATGCCTGGCGAGCCGATGAAATAGCCGACGAAGGTGTGACGCGGCCGCTCGAACAGTTCCGCCGGCGTGCCGATCTGGACGATGCCGCCGTCATACATGACCACGACCTGGTCGGCGAAGGTCAGCGCTTCGGTCTGGTCATGCGTAACATAGACCATCGTGTAGCCGAAGCGACGGTGAAGCTGCTTCAATTGCGAGCGCAGCACCCATTTCATGTGCGGGTCGATGACGGTCAGCGGCTCATCGAACAGGATGGCGTTGACGTCGGAGCGCACCAGGCCACGGCCAAGCGAGATCTTCTGCTTTTGGTCGGCTGTCAGCCCCCTCGCCTTCTTCTTCGCCCAGGAGGCGAGATCGATCATTTCCAGCGTCTCGCGCACCCTGCGGTCGACATCGGCTTCCGGCACGCCGCGGTTGCGCAGTGGGAAGGCCAGATTGTCGTAGACGGTCATGGTGTCGTAGATGACCGGGAACTGGAACACCTGCGCGATGTTGCGCTCCTGCGTCGACAGGTTGGTCACGTCCTTGCCGTTGAACAGCAACTGGCCGTGCGAGGGATGAAGCAGGCCAGAGATGATGTTGAGCAGCGTGGTCTTGCCGCAGCCGGACGGCCCGAGCAGCGCATAGGCGCCGCCATCCTCGAAGGCGTGGTGCACTTCGCGCAGCGCGAAATCGTCGTCTTTCTGCGGGTGCGGCAGGTAGGAATGCCTGACATGGTTGACGTCGATGCGTGCCATATCGCCCCCCTAGGCCGCCAGCTTCGGTGCGGTCACGGCCCGGCCGTGCTCGTCGAAGACCATGATGTGACGCGGGTCGATGAACACCTCGACAACCGCGTCTGTCTCGAAATCCCTGATGCCGTGGGTCAGCATCACCCAGCGCGCGTCGGCAAAATCGAGATGGATGAAGCTCTCGGACCCGGTGATTTCGGTGATGGTGACCTTTGCCCGCACCGGCACCGCGGAGGCATTGGGGCGGTCAAGCGAAAGATGGTGCGGCTGAAAGCCGATCGTATAGTTCGTATCGGCGATGCCGGCGAGTTCAGCGGGCACCGGCAGCTTGACGCCGCCCTCGAGCAGAAAATCCTTACCCTTCTTGGCCAGCACGATGGTGTTGAGCGGCGGATCGGCGAAGGTCCTGGCCGTCACCAAGTCGACCGGTTTGCGGAATACGTCGATGGTCGGCCCGAACTGGGTGATGCGGCCCTGTGACAGCGTGGCCGTGTTGCCGCCCAGCAGCAGCGCCTCATGCGGCTCGGTGGTGGCATAGACGAAGATGGTGCCGGCGGCGGCGAAGATCCTTGGCAGTTCGGCTCGCAATTCCTCGCGCAGCTTGTAGTCGAGATTGGCAAGCGGCTCGTCGAGCAGCACCAGGCTGGCATTCTTGACGATGGCACGCGCCAGCGCCGTACGCTGCTGCTGGCCGCCCGACAGGCTGAGCGGCGTGCGCTCGAGATAGGGCGTCAGCTTGAGGAGAGCCGCCGCTTCGCGCACCTGGCTGTCGATCTTGCCCTGCTCGACGCCGGCCACCCTGAGCGGCGAGGCGATGTTCTCATACACGGTCATCGCCGGATAGTTGATGAACTGCTGGTAGACCATGGCGATCTTGCGCTTCTGCACCGGCGTGCCGGTGACATTCTGGCCGTCGAACCAGACCGTGCCGGAAGTCGGCACATCGAGGCCGGCCATCAGCCGCATCAGGCTGGTCTTACCGGAAAGCGTTGGCCCGAGCAAAACGTTGAGCGATCCGTGCTGAAGCGTCAGCGACACGTCGCGGATGTGCTCGACCGCACCGACCGTCTTGGTGACGTTCCTCAGTTCCAGCATGACGCCTCCTCCCAGGCTTTCCGCATCAGCTCAAAACCCTCTTCATTCGGCGGCCGCGACATGCCGCCGGCTTATGCCGCGCATGAATTCATCGAGTGCAGCGACCTGCTCGCGGCCAAGATGCAGGCCGCGCTTGGTCCGCCGCCACAGCACATCGTCCGCCGTAACGGCCCATTCGTTTTCAACGAGATAGCGTATCTCGGCCTCGTAAAGGTCACCACCGAAGTTGCGGCCGAGTTCGGCATTCGACTTGGCGAGGCCGAGCAAAACCGGAGCGCGCGTTCCGTAAAGCCTGGTCAGTCGGCGGGCGAGGCGCGCATCGAGGAACGGATAGGCCGCCTTCAGCTTCGTCACCTGCGCATCGAAACCGGTGGCCGGGAAATCGCCGCCCGGCAGCGGTGCGGCGGCCGTCCACGGCTTGCCGCGCTTGCCGAGAAAGCCCTCGATCTTCTCCAGCATCGATTCCGACAGCCGGCGATAGGTCGTGATCTTGCCGCCAAAGGCATTGATGATCGGCGCGGCCCCCTCGCCACCATCGGCTTTCAGCACATAGTCGCGCGTCGCTTCCTGCGCCTTGGAGGCGCCGTCATCATAGAGCGGACGCACGGCCGAATAGGTCCAGACGATGTCCGGGCGCTTGACGGGAACCGCGAAATACTCGCTGGCCGCGGCACAGAGATAGTCGATCTCCGCCTCGCTGATCCTCACATCATGTGGATCGCCGGGATAATCCTGGTCGGTGGTGCCGATCAGCGTGAACTCGTCCTCGTAGGGAATGGCGAAGATGATGCGGCCATCCCTGTTCTGGAAGAAATAGGCGCGCGGGTCGTCGAACTTCCTCGCGACGACGATGTGGCTGCCCTGCACCAGACGAACGTTGTGCACGTCATTGAGGCCGACAACCCCGGACAGCACGTGGTCGACCCAAGGACCCGCCGCATTGACCAGCAACCGTGCCTTGATCTCTTCCGTCTCGCCGGTTTGCAGGTCCTCGATCTTGATGGTCCAGATGCCGCCCTCGCGGCGCGCACCAACCACTTTCGTGCGAGTCCGGATCGTCGCGCCCCGGTCAGCCGCGTCACGTGCATTCAGCGCCACCAGCCGCGCGTCGTTGACCCAGCCATCCGAATACTCGAAGGCCTTTTTGAATAACGGCTTCAAAGGCTTGCCCGCCGGGTCGCGCGTCATGTCGAGCGTCCTGGTCGCCGGCAGCAATTTGCGCCCGCCAATATGGTCGTAAAGGAACAGGCCGAGCCGGATTAGCCAGGCAGGCCGCAGGCCCTTGGCATAGGGCAGCACGAAGCGCATCGGCCAGATGATGTGCGGCGCGTTCCGCCACAGGACCTCGCGCTCCATGAGCGCCTCGCGCACCAGGCGGAATTCGTAGAATTCTAGGTAGCGCAGCCCGCCATGGATCAGCTTGGTCGAGCCCGACGACGTCCCGCTGGCGAGATCGTTCATCTCGGCGAGAAAGACCGAAAAGCCGCGCCCAACGGCATCGCGGGCAATGCCGCAGCCATTGATGCCGCCACCTATGACGAAGATGTCCCGGACTGAAGATGTGTCCACCTAATTCCTCCACGATTTCGCATTGCACCATTTTTGGCCTTTTGCGAAACCGTAGCGGGATTATTTCGAACTCATAACGAATGTCAAACGAATTATCACGAGCCCGTGAGAAGGCCGTGAAATGCCTCAGCCAAGCGACGTCTCGATCAGCTGAACCTCGGCCTCCTGGCAGATCTTGCGCACCGATGCGATATCGCATCGATCGGTGATGAAAGTGTTCACCTGCGACAGGTGGCCGATGCGCACGGGCGCCGTACGCTCGAATTTGGTCCGGTCGGATACCAGGATGACGTGCCTTGCGTTGGCGATGATCGCTTGCGCTACCTTCACCTCGCGAAAATCGAAGTCGAGCAAGGCGCCATCGTGATCGATGGCCGACGCACCGATGACAGCATAGTCGACCTTGAACTGCTTGATGAAATCAACCGCCGCCTCGCCGACGACGCCGCCGTCGGAACCACGCACCACGCCGCCCGCAATCACCACCTCGATCGACGGATAGATGCGCATCCTGTTGGCGACATTGATGTTATTGGTGATGACCATCAGGCCGTTGTGACCGAGCAGCGCCTTGCTGACCGCCTCCGTCGTGGTGCCGATGTTGATGAACAGCGAGGCGTTGTCGGGGATCAGTCGGGCCGCCGCGCGGCCGATCGCTTCCTTCTCGTCCGCCGCGATCTTGCGCCTCGCCTCATACTCCATGTTCTCGATGCCGGACGGGAACAGAGCGCCGCCATGGATGCGCGAAAGCAGCCGCTGGTCGCACAAATCGTTGAGGTCCTTGCGTATGGTCTGCGGCGTCACATTGAAATGCGTGGCCAGATCATCGACCAGGACGCGGCCATGGTCCTTGGCCATCTGGATGATCTCGGCATGGCGCGGCGACAGATACATCAAGCGAGCTCCCGTTTTCGTTTTTCTTGCTTATAATCGAAAACGAAACTGATGAAAAGGTGCAAGCCGGCTAACGAAAATCCCGTAATGAAACTCGGCGCGACCTTGATCCAGCCTTTTCAGGCCGTGGCACGCGCAATTTCGGCAATGGTCGCGAAAGCTTGGTCGACGTCCTCTGCCGTCGTATCGAACTGGCCGACCTGGAAGCGGATCGCCACCCTCCCATCGACTTTCGTTTGCGTCAGATAGATGCGGCCATCGTCGTTGATAGCATTGACCAGCCGCAGATTGTGGTCGTCGGCATCGGCGCCCGGGGGCGTCCTGTGGCGGAACGAAAACAGCGACAGCATCGGCTCGCTGACGATCTCGAAATCCGACTCGCTTTCCAGACGCGCGGCAAGGCCTTCGCTCCAGGCGACATGGTTGCGGATCATGGTTCTCAGGCTTTCCAGTCCATGGGCGCGCAGCAGAAACCACAGCTTCAGCGCCCGGAAGCGCCGGCCGAGCGGCACCGACCATTCCGAGTAGTTGATAATGCCGTCATGGCCGTGCGTCTTGAGATAGTCGGGCTTGATGGCCAGTGTCCTGACATGGCTCGATGGATCGCGCAGGAACTGGATCGAACAGTCGAACTGCGCGCCCAGCCACTTATGCGGATTGAAGACGATCGAGTCCGCGCCTTCGACGCCGGACCAGAAATGCCGGTATTCCGGGCAGATCATCGCCGACCCGGCCCAGGCGGCATCGACATGCAGGTAGAGCCCGTGCCGTCTGGCAATCTCCGCAACCGCTGCGATATCGTCGGTGCCACCCGTGCTCGTTCCGCCGACACAGGCGACGATACCAGCCGGCAGCATGCCGGCTTGTCTATCGGCGGCGATTGCTTCCTCGAGAGCCACTGTGTCCATCGCGCGAAAACGGCCGGCGGTCGGAATGCGCACGAGATTTTCCTCGCCGATGCCTGACACCCAGATCGCCCGGTCGATCGAAGTGTGGACCTGGTCGGAAGAATAGACGCGCAACCGCCCCTGCCCGGCCAGGCCCTTTTTGTTGCCTTGCCAGTCGAGTGCCCGCTCGCGCATGGTCAGCACGGCGTTGAGTGTCGCCGACGAGGCCGAATCCTGGATGACGCCGGAGAACCCCTCCGGCAGGCCGAGCGCCTGGCGCATCCAGTCGACGGTCCGCGTTTCAAGCTCGGTCGCCGCCGGCGACGTCTGCCAAAGCATGCATTGCGCGGCCATCGTCGACACCAGGTATTCAGCCATCACCGAGACCGGCGCCGCGTTGGCCGGGAAATAGGCGAAGAAGCGCGGGTGCTGCCAATGTGTCATTCCCGGCACGATCTTGGCTTCGAAATCGGCGAAAATCCTGTCCATCGGTTCCGCGTCTTCGGGCGGCGATGCCTCTATATTCCGGAAGATGTCGCCCGGCTCGACCCGCGGCCGCACCGGACGCTCGCGCAGATTGTCGCGATAGTCGGCGCCCCAGTCGGCGGCGCGGTGCGACCATTGCCGGAAATCATCATTGTTCATTTTGTCCTCCCGACATGATCCTTCGCTGACAGTGGTTGCAGCCGGCGGTTCAGACCAGATTTTAAATAGCGCGTGAAATATTTGCGACCGCCGTCGAGCGACGAGATACGAGAACTAGCCAGGAAAATCCGGCAGGCTGGCAAACGCCGTCTTCAGCGCATTCGACCATCCATCGGAGATCGTGCGGTAATATTGGTCGTCCTGGCCGATCCGCTTTTTCAGGCCGACCTGAAAGGCGTCCTGTTCCAAGAAAAGCAGGTCGAGCGGCAAGCCGACCGACAGGTTCGACTTCAGCGTCGAATCGAACGACACCAGAAGGAGTTTCACGGTCTCGGCGAGGCTCATCGTCTTTTCGTAGGCGCGGATGATGATCGGCTTGCCGTATTTTGTCTCGCCGATCTGGAAGAACGGCGTGTCGTCGGTCGATTCGATGAAATTGCCTTCGGGATAGATCATGAACAGGCGCGGCGGGCTGCCCTTGATCTGCCCACCGAGGATGAAGGAGGCGTTGAAATAGGAATCGGCTTTTTCCCCGGCGGGCGACGCTTGCGCGATCACCTCTTTCACCGTGTCCCCGACCAGCCGTACCGTCTGGTACATGGATGGCGTTTCCAGCAGCTTCTCGTGGCGGTCGGTCACCGCCTTGATGCGCTCGTCGAGCAGGCTGACCACGGCCTGCGTCGTTGCCAGATTGCCGGCCGACATCAAGACGATGACGCGCTCGCCCGGCTGTTCCCAGACATGCATCTTCTTGAAGGTCGAGATCGAATCCATGCCGGCATTGGTGCGCGTGTCCGACATGAACACGAGCCCTCGATCGATCTTGAGGCCGACGCAATAGGTCATGGAATCTCTTCGGCAGCAATCCTGGGGGATTACTGCTCTACCGTAACGGTGACCGCAAGCAGTTCTTCCGCCTGTCCCAGCCGAATTCCCGATACCGGCGAAGCGTCACGGTAGTCGCGGCCGGTGGCCACCTTCACATAGCGTTCATCGGGAGAAATACCGTTGGCGGGATCGAAGGCGACCCAACCGAGGCCAGTGACATGAGCCTCGGCCCATGCGTGGCTTGCCGCCTGCTCCACCGCCGCATCCATCATCAGATAGCCGCTGACATAGCGGGCCGGAAACCCCATGGCGCGCGCGGCGGCGGCGAAGATGTGGCTATGATCCTGGCAAACCCCGGTTTTCAGTGCCAAGGCTTCCTCGGCCGATGTCGTCGCGCTGGTGGCACCGGGCGTGTAAGCAACGCGTTCGCCGATAGCGGCCATCAGCCGGTGCAGCCTTTCAAGGTCGCTGCCCTTGCCGACCGCCTCGGTAAGATCATGAATGCCGGCGCCCGTGGTGGTCAAAGCGGTTTCCTGCGCGAACAACCAGAGCGGAGCGAAGCCCTGGTGCGGCCCGCAAACGCCGGACGTATCGCGCGTCACCACCTCGCCCAACGCCTCGACTGTGATGAAGTCATGGTCCCCCTCGACGCTCAACAGCCTGTTATCGTTGCCGTAGTGGTCGGTAAATCGCACTTCCTCGCGCGCACCCTCGACCTTCAGCATCCAAGACAGCACGGTCTGCGTCGGCCCGCTCATGGGAAGCAGCCGCAGCCTCTGGAGCAGATACTGCACCGGTGCATCGTAGCGGTATTCGGTCCGGTGAGTGATTTTCAGCCGCATGGGCACTTTCCGTTCGCGTGCATGATCTGGTCCGAAGGCCGGTATCCACTTTTCGCTGACGCGGTCCTTCGGTCCGGGATCATGCTCAATAAAACCTGTAGTCTTGCGCGATCTCGTCGCCAAGCCTGGTGTTGTCGCGAATGAATCCGGCCAGGAACTCATGCAGGCCGGTGTCGAATATATCCTTGATCGACCCTGCCCTGAGCATCGCCTGCGTTCTTTCCGCCGTTGCGTGACACGCATGGCGCTCGCCATAGTCGTCGGAGAGAAACTTCAGGTGCTCAGCCAGGAAGCGATAGCAGAACGTCAGCGACCGCGGCATGCGCACGTTCAGGATCAGGTAGTCCGCGATATTGGTCGGCTTGTAGTCGGCGTCATAGACCCAGCGGTAGGAGCGATGCGCCGACACCGAGCGCAGGATCGATTCCCACTGATAATTGTCGAGCGTCGAGCCGACCCAGGAAATCGACGGCAGCAGCACGTAGTATTTCACGTCGAGGATGCGCGCGGTGTTGTCGGCGCGCTCGACATAGGTGCCGAGTTGCGAGAAATCGAAGATCTCGTTGCGCAGCATGGTGCCGTAGAACGAACCGCGGATCAGTGCCGTCTCGCGCTTGATCGCGTCGAGCACGTTGGGCAGGTCGCGCTCGTCGATCGGCCTCGCCAGCATCCGCTTCAGCGACATCCAGGCTTCGTTGATGCTTTCCCAGGTCTCGCGCGTCAGCGCGGTGCGCACCATGCGCGCATTGTTGCGGGCAGTCTCGATCGAAGACATCGTGCTCGACGGGTTCGAGGTGTCGCGCAAAAGGAAATCGGAGACGTTGGCCGCCGTATAGTCCGGGTATTTCTGCTTGAATGTGACGTCGGAGCCGGCGCTGAGCAACACCGAATTCCATTCCTCCGACGCGCTCTGAGTGCGGGTCAGCGCCATGCGCAGACCGGCATCGACTAGCCGCGCCATGTTTTCGGCCCGCTCGATATAGCGGTTCATCCAATAAAGTCCGTTCGCGGTACGGCCTAAAAGCATCAAAAACCTTTCAGGTGAAACTTAATCATCCAGCACCCAGGTGTCTTTTGTCCCGCCGCCTTGCGAGGAATTCACGACCAGTGAGCCTTCCTTGAGCGCGACGCGCGTGAGACCACCTGGGACGATCTGGATTCGATCGGAAACCAGCACATAAGGCCGCAAATCGACATGGCGCGGCGCCAGGCCCTTTTCGGTCAGGATCGGACAGGTCGAGAGCGCCAGCGTCGGCTGGGCAATATAATTCGAAGGCTTCGCCGACAGTTTTTTGGCAAAATCCTCGCACTCCTGCTTGGTCGCCGCCGGTCCGACCAGCATGCCGTAGCCACCTGAGCCATGCACCTCCTTGATCACCAGCTCGTGGATGTGCTCGAGCACATATTTCAGGCTGTCCGGCTCCGAACAGCGCCAGGTCGGGATATTGCCGAGGATCGCCTTGCGGCCAGTGTAGAATTCGACGATCTCGGGCATGTAGGAATAGATCGCCTTGTCGTCGGCAATGCCGGTTCCCGGCGCATTGGCGATGGTGATGTTGCCGGCGCGGTAGACATCCATGATGCCGGGTATGCCAAGGGCTGAATCAGGCCTGAAGGTCAGCGGGTCCAGGAAAGAATCATCCACGCGCCGGTAGAGGACGTCGATCTGCTTGTAGCCTTCGGTCGTGCGCATCGCGACATGGCCATCGACAACACGCAGATCCTGCCCCTCCACAAGCTGCACACCCATCTGGTCGGCAAGGAAGGCGTGTTCGAAATAGGCGGAATTGAAACTGCCCGGCGTCAGCACCGCGATGGTCGGCGCGCCCTTGGTCCCTTGCGGCCGCACTGCGGCCAGCGACTGGCGCAGCAGCTGCGGGTAGTTCTCCACCGGCCGCACCTTGATCTTCTGGAACAGTTCCGGAAACAGCTGCATCATCGTTTCGCGGTTCTCCAGCATGTAGGAGACGCCGGACGGTGTGCGTGCATTGTCTTCCAGCACGTAGAACTCGTCCTCGCTGATGCGAACGATATCGACACCGATGATGTGGGTGTAGACGCCGGCCGGTGGCCGCACGCCGATCATTTCCGGCAGGAAAGCTTCATTTTTGGCGATGAGGTCCCTTGGGACGCGGCCGGCGCGAAGGATTTCCTGGCGATGGTAGATGTCGTCGAGGAAGGCGTTGAGCGCCTGCACGCGCTGCTCGATGCCTTGCGTAAGGCGTCGCCACTCATTGCCTGAAATGATGCGGGGAACGATATCGAACGGGATCAACCGTTCGGAGGCTTCCTGTTCGCCGTAAACGGCGAAAGTGATGCCGGTCTTGCGGAAGACGCGTTCGGCGTCCTGCATTTTTTCGGTAAGCCTGGCTGGATCCTGTTCCTTCAGCCAGCGATCGTAAGCCGAATAGGGTCTTCTAAGTCCGGAGACCTCCGGAAGCATTTCATCGAACGCTGCCAATCGCATACTCCCCCTGTGACGCCATTTCACTGGCGTCTCAGGAGAAAATCAAGCGCAATCGGTGATTTGGGAGATCCGGACGATCAGTATGTTGCGGCTGCCTAAAATTGAGGCACCTGGAATATGGGGTGACCAGGCTTTGCCTCGTGCCGGGGCAATGCCTCGCGCCGCTAGAAGGCGCGGAAGGTGACGACGGTAAACGTGTCCTTGATGCCCGGAAGAATCTGCACCTTCTCGTTGACGAAATGGCCGACGTCTTCCTCATCGTCGACATAGAATTTGGCGAGCAGATCGTAATTGCCGGCGGTGGAGTAGATTTCCGACGCGATCTCGGCGTCGGCAAGCGCGCTGGCAACCTCGTAGGATTTGCCCAGCTCGCATTTGATCTGCACGAAAAACGCCTTCATGGCTTCGTCTCGCTAAACTTCCAGTCCAAGCGGCCCTTCTGGCAGACTGGCGGCAGCCTTTCAAGCACTGGAATGCGCACTTAGCCGGCGCGGGCCCCGGCAACGGCCTCGCGCAGCTACGATGAAGGCCCACCTTAAAAGGAAGCTCAAGCATATGGAATCCGCCACGGCGAGACCAATATTGGCCGTCACTGAAACCGTGGAGCCCCCTCACGCGTATGTTAGGATGTCTCCTGAAAACTTGTCTGGAGACATCTTTAGAGGGAGGTGGAGACAGCCATGCGCCGTGGTTTTTCGCATTCGCGTTCGTTTCGCTCATGCTGGCTTCCTCGGCGTTTGCCGGCGATGCCGAGATCAACGCCGGCCAGGCCGTCATCGACGGTCAATTGAAGGCCCTCATCGCCAATGACGGCGCCAAGGCCTACAGCTTCGCCGCCCCGAACGTTAAGCAGATATTCCCGACCGTCGACGCCTTCATGAACATGGTGACCAACGGCTACCCGCCGGTGCGCAAGCCACAGTCCTACTCCTTCGGCAAGGTCGAGGTGACCGGCCCGGGTTCGATCGTCCAGCAAGTGCTGATCGTCGGCCCCGACGGCAAGAACTACGAGGCGGTCTACACGCTACAGCAACAACCCGACGGCACCTTCCAGATCACCGGCTGCAGCCTGCGCGCGTCGAATTCGCTGACCACCTGAACCACCCCCAGCTGGCTCAGCTCAATCCTGGCGCTTATAGAGCGTCCAGCCCTGGCCCGACAGCCCCCAACTCGTCGAGGCGTCAACACGATCATAGGCCAACATGCAGTCGGACGTGGCGGCGACATGCTCCGGCTGCCGGTCTGTGGCGCCCTCGAGGATCAGCCAGGACGGACGCTCGTCACATATTTTGTCGGCCGCGACGAGCGATGGCTGGCGTCCCATGCGTTTGGCAAAATAGTTGACAATCACAGCGATCCGAAAGTCTTGATTGCTGGCGTAGCCCGTTGCGCCACCGCGCGTCATCTCTTCAACGAAGACGGCATAGGATCCGCGTCCCTTTTCGTAGAATGGCAACAGAAACGTCGTCGTGCCGGCAAGAATTGCCACGAGCCCTCCCATGGCGACAAGCCGATATACGCCAGCCGCGGCTACCCCGAGTGCGAGCAACTCGCCCGCGCAAAGCAACAGCAATGTTGCGCTGACCAGAAAGTAGCGCGCGAAATGGAGGTTCGGCAGTTGTGTTATCGCCATGAGAATAGGCAGTCCGATAATCCCGAAGGCATAGAGACTGGCCCGCCGATCGCGCCGAATACCGGCGAACACACAGACAAGGCCGCAGGCCAAGGCGATACAGGCTAGGTCGCCGACCCAGGACGGCAGGCCAAACAGATAGCGGATCATTCCGCCGTACCCTTGGGCGAAGGCCTGAAGCGAGAACGGCGAAACGCCACCGACCTTGAAGCCAAACATCTGGCTGCCGATCATTACGCAGGCGGCGAGCGGCAACAGGGCCAGGAAGGCTGGCTTGAAAATCTGCCCTAGTCCGACATTGACGCGACCGATGCTGGCGGTGCGCCGCCAGATGAGCCAGGCGCTCCAGGCCACCAGAACCACCACCGTTTCTATCATCGTGAGGTGGGACAAGAAACCGAGAAGGATGATACCCGCAAACGCTATGTCTGAACGGCCTGTGTCGAAGCGGCGCTCCAGGAAGACGACGGAGAGGAGCGTGAACAACACCAGCCCCGAATAGCCTCTCGCCTCGGAGCCGTAATGGACCATCGGATAGCTCACCGCAAACAGCAGGCTTGTAATCACACCAGCCCATCGTCCGCGCGCAGCCACGGCTGCGGCAATGATTGTGCAGACGCCCAACGCAATCGACAGGCCGCGCTGAATCAGAGGCGAGGCGTAAGGACCGATCAGATACAGGTAGATCGAATTGAGGAAATGATTGTTGTCGTGGTTTACGTGCCAGAATATCTGGTCGATTGAGGTAAGCGGCTCTAGTAGCGAGAAGCTCCAGATCTCGTCTAGCCAGAGATCGCCGCGCGCACCCAGCAATCGTAAAACGAGGCCGATTGCGGCGATCGCGGCAATCGACAGCAAACCGAAACTCCAATGCTTGAGCACCGCCAAACACGGCGGATTAGCATAATTATTAGTTACAGCTAATTTAGAATTGTTGACAGATGCATTTGCTATTGTGAACAGTTTCTCGCCCCAAGCATGAATACAGCTCGGAACAATTACTCTCGGTTCTGTTTAGAAAGAGTGTCCTGGCGCCCACAATTCAAAGTACGGGCAGGTCACCTTTGGCCCAACCCTCGGATATTTCGCCCGCGCGCGGTTCGAAGGCACCGACTGCGATCGCGGCCCGGATGTCCTGCATCAGATTCTGATAGTAGGAAAGATTGTTCCAGGTCAGCAGCATCGCCCCGAGCGCCTCCTGCGAGCGCACCAGATGGTGCAGATAGGCGCGCGAATAGTCGCGCGCCGCCGGGCAATCGCTCTCTTCGTCAAGGGGGCGCGGATCGTCGGCGTGGCGGGCGTTGCGCAGGTTGACCTTGCCGCGCCTTGTATAGGCAAGGCCGTGCCGGCCGGCTCGGGTCGGCATCACGCAGTCGAACATGTCGATGCCACGCGCCACCGATTTCAGGATATCGTCCGGCGTGCCGACGCCCATCAGATAGCGCGGCTTGCCGTCAGGCAGTTCCGGGCACGTGATGTCGAGCATGTCCAGCATCACCGCTTGCGGCTCGCCGACGGCCAGCCCGCCGACCGCATAGCCTTTCAGGTTCATCGCGCTCAGCGCCTGCGCCGAGCGCACCCTGAGCGCGGCATTGTCGCCACCCTGCACGATGCCGAACATCGCCTTGCCCGGTTGGTCGCCGAATGCCGTCTTGCAGCGCTCCGCCCAGCGCAGTGACAGCTCCATCGCGCGCTCGATCTCTTTGAACTCGGCGGGCAGAGCCGTACACTCATCGAGCTGCATCTGGATATCGGAATCGAGCAGTCCCTGGATCTCGATCGAGCGCTCCGGCGACATCTCGTAGGCCGCGCCGTCGATATGGGAGCGGAACGTGACGCCTTTCTCGGTCAGCTTCCTCAGCTTCGACAGCGACATCACCTGGAATCCGCCGCTGTCGGTCAGGATCGGGTGCGGCCAGCGGGCGAATTCGTGCAGACCGCCGAGCCGCGCCACGCGCTCGGCTCCGGGGCGAAGCATCAGGTGATATGTGTTGCCCAGGATGATGTCTGCGCCGACACCGCGCACCTGGTCCATATACATCGCTTTGACCGTGCCGCCGGTGCCGACCGGCATGAAGGCCGGCGTGCGGATTTCGCCGCGCGGCATCTCGATCAGGCCGCGCCGCGCCTTGCCATCGGTCGCCAGCACCTTGAAGGTGAACGTCTCAGCCATTGAATTCCTTGTCGTGAGCTGGCGCCTCGGATCCTATCCGTCCAGCATGCGGAGACCCATCGCTCATCTCCGCTCGATAAAGCAGGCTTGCGTCGCCATAGGAATAGAACCTGTAACGGTTCGCGATGGCATGCGCGTAGGCGGCACGCATCGTGTCGAGGCCGCTGAAGGCTGAAACCAGCATGAACAGTGTCGAGCGCGGCAGATGGAAATTGGTCATCAGCATGTCGGCGGTGCGAAAGCGGTAACCGGGCGTGATGAAGATGTCGGTCGGTCCGGACCATGGCGCCAGCGTGCCGTCTGCACGCGCCGCGCTCTCCAGCAGGCGCAGCGAGGTCGTACCGACGGCAATGATGCGCCCGCCCCTCGCCTTCGCTGCATTCAACGCGTCGGCGGTCGCAGCGCCGACCGAGCCGATCTCGGCATGCATCTTGTGGTCGGAGGTGTCTTCGGCCTTGACCGGCAGAAATGTGCCGGCACCGACATGCAAGGTGACGAAGCGGCGTTCGATGCCCTTGGCGTCGAGCCTGGCAAACAGCTCCGGCGTGAAATGCAGGCCAGCGGTGGGCGCGGCAACGGCACCCTCTTCCCGGGCATAGATGGTCTGGTAATCGGCGCGGTCGCGCTCGTCATCGTCACGCTTCGAAGCAATGTAGGGCGGCAGCGGAATGTGGCCGACCGCGTGCAGCGCCTCGTCGAGGAACGCCCCTGACAGGTCGAAGCCGAGCAGCGCTTCACCGCCCTCGCCCTTTTCGACCACGGTGGCGTCGAGTTGGCCAAGGAAACAGGAATTGCCGTCATGGCCGAAATGGATGCGATCGCCGGTGGCAACACGCTTGCCCGGCCGCATGAAGGCCAGCCAGCGGTCCGGAGCCATGCGCATGTGCAGCGTGGCCTCGACCTGCGCGGTCGCTTCGCCGCGCTGTCTGATGCCTTTCAGCTGCGCTGGAATGACCTTGGTGTCGTTGAAGACCAGCACGTCGCCGGCTCGGAGCAGGGAAGGCAGGTCGCCAACCGTCCGGTCCTCCAGCCCCTCGCCCGGCTTGACCACCAGCATTTTGGCGGCGTCGCGCGGCTCTGCCGGGCGAAGCGCGATACGCTCCTCCGGCAGATCGAAGTCGAAGAGGTCGACGCGCATCAGTAGAGCCGGACGAGCAGCGCTCCGGCCAACAGAAGCACCGCACCGGCGATGCGGCCGAGCGAGATTTCACGCACCGCGACACCAAGGAAGCCGACGCGGTCGATGAGCATGCCGGCGAGCAACTGACCGGCCACCAGGAACGCCATGAGGGCGGCGGCACCAATGCGCGGCGTCAGGATGGTGGAGAGCGTCACATAGAAGCCGCCGAGCATGCCGCCAGCGACGAACAACCATGGCGCCGGTGCCTTCCAGTCCAGTGAAATGCCTTGCAGCTTCACCACCGCGACCGAGATGATGCCGAGCACGACCGCGCCCGACAGGAATGAAAACGCGGCCGCCGCCACCGGGAGACCCAGGCCGCGCGCAAGCTGCGAGTTGATCGGCGCCTGAATGGCAATGAAGGCGCCGGACAGGATGCCGAGAAGCGACCAGATGACGCCCATCATTGTCGGTTCGCCTTACTTGACGTCAGCCGCGACCTTCAGCGACACGATCTTGTCAGGATCCTGCACCGGTTCGCCGCGCTTGATCTTGTCGACATTGTCCATGCCTTCGATGACCTGGCCCCAGACCGTGTACTGGCGGTTGAGGAACGCAGCGTCGTCGAAGCAGATGAAGAACTGCGAGTTGGCCGAGTTCGGGTTCTGCGAACGGGCCATCGAGCAGGTGCCGCGGCCGTGGTTCGCGTTGGAAAATTCAGCCTTCAGATCAGGCTTTTCCGAGCCGCCCATGCCGGCGCGGGACGGCGCGAACGAGGGCTTGCTCGAATTGCCGAACTTGACGTCGCCGGTCTGCGCCATGAAGCCTTCGATGACGCGATGGAAGACCACGCCGTCATAGGCGCCTTCGCGGGCCAACTCCTTGATGCGGGCGACGTGGCCGGGCGCCAAATCGGGAAACAGTTCGATGACGACCTTGCCCTTGGTCGTTTCCATGATGAGCGCGTTCTCGCGATCCTTGATCTCAGCCATGTCAGATATCCTTTCGAGAAAATGAGACTATTTGTCAGCGGCGATGCGCACTTTGATCATGCGGTCGGGATCGGTGACGGTACCGTTGTCCGCCTCATCGCCCTTCTTGATCTTGTCCACCAGGTCCATGCCGCTGACGACATTGCCCACGATGGTGTACTGGCCATCGAGCGGCGGTGCCGGTGCGAACATGATGAAGAACTGCGAATTGGCGGAGTTCGGATCCTGCGAGCGGGCCATGCCGACCACGCCACGCTTGTAGTGCTCCGTCTGCGAGAATTCGGCCGGCAGGTCGGGCAGGTCCGAACCGCCGGTGCCGACGGCCTGGGCATTGAAGCCCTTCTTCATATTGCCGAACTTCACGTCGCCGGTTTGCGCCATGAAGCCGTCGATGACGCGGTGGAACGCGACATTGTCGTAGGCATGATCACGCACCAGTTTCTTAATCTGCGCGACATGCTTGGGCGCCAGGTCGGGGCGCAGCGCGATGGTGACGTCGCCGTCCTTCAGCGTAATGATCATGGTGTTTTCCGGATCGGCGGCATAGGCCGAAACCGATGCGGTCAAGAGACCGGCGAGCACAACAAATAATGAGGCGAGCCTTTTGAGCTGCATGAGGATTTTCTCCGAGCTTATTTCGCGAATTTTGCGGTGAGCGCACCGGCCACGGCCGCCGGCACGAAGGGGCGGATGTCGCCGCCCATCGAGGCTATCTGGCGCACAAGTGTGGCGGTAATGGTGCGCACCGACGGGCTGGCGGGCAGGAAAACCGTCTGCAACTCCGGCGCCATGGTTTCGTTCATGCCGGCCATCTGCATTTCGTAGTCGAGGTCGGTGCCGTCGCGCAAACCGCGGATCATGATCGAGGCGCCTTCTTTTCTCGCGGCATCAATCACCAGCCCATCGAAAGCCACGACCTTGATACGGCTGCCATCACGGCCGAATTCGGCTTGCGTGGCGGCTTCAATAAGCTGCACCCGCTCCTCGAAGGAGAACAGCGGCTTTTTGCCCGGATGGATGCCGATCGCCGCATAGACGATATCGGCAACCGCCAGCGACGCCTTCAGCACATCGAGATGGCCGTTGGTCAGCGGGTCGAAGGAGCCGGCATAAAGGGCGATGCGTTCGGTCATGCGGGAGCTTCTAGCGAGCCTCTCTCACAAAGGCAAATCCGATTGGCAGGCGGCCCATGAACCTTTTCGGGCGCATGAACGACAGATGAATACGCCGATCACGAAGCCTTCACGCAGCGTTCACTAGGTTGAGCCCTTCATAAGATGAAACCAAAGTCCCATATATCCGTTGTAAGGCGCAGGAGAACACGCACATGCTGATCTACATGCTCGCCACCGCAATGACCGTCGCCATGCTGATCGCCACAGTATTCGGGCTGCATCAGGAGGCACAGCGCATCCGCGTCAAGGCAACCACCAAGCGCTTGGGAGGCTTCGGCCCGCGCAAGCCGTATCGTCACTACTGACCAGTTTAGACCGCGCCGGCCACTGGGCCGGCGTTGCTGTATCGAATCTGTTCCAGGGACTATTCGGCGCTACCCGGCCCGTCAGTCGAATCGGGCTCCGCGCCACCATCGACGGCCTCGGCCACTTCCTCGTCCGATTGCGGCTCGGAAATCCGCTCGACCGAGACCACCTTTTCACCTTCAGCCGTGTTGAAGATGGTCACGCCCTTGGTGGCGCGGCTGGCGAAACGGATACCGTTGACGGGAACTCGAATGACGGTGCCGCCGTCCGACACCAGCATGATCTGGTCGTCATTGCCGACCGGGAAGGTTGCCACCAGACGGCCGATTTCGGCCACCTTGGACACGTCCGTGGCACGGATGCCCTTGCCGCCACGTCCGGTCAGACGGAAGTCATAGGACGAAGAGCGCTTGCCGTAGCCATACTCGGTGACCGTCAGCACGTATTGTTCGTGCGCCTTGAGGAACTCGTAGCGTTCGTCGGAAAGCTCCGTCTCCTCGTCGACCTCTTCGTTGGTCAGCGCGATCTCTTCTTCCTCACCTGCCGCAATGCCGACGGCAAGCCGCCGTTCGCCCGCCGCCCGCTTGAGATAGGCGGCCCGTTCGGCCGGCGGCGCATCGACATGCTCGATAATCGACATGGAGATGATGCGGTCGGTATCAGCCATGGTGATACCGCGCACGCCGACAGAGTTGCGGCTCTGGAAGACGCGCACGTCGCCGACCGAGAAGCGGATGCACTGGCCGGAGCTGGCGGTCAGCAGCACGTCGTCATTGTCGGTGCAGGTCTCGACACCGAGGATCTCGTCGCCCTCCTCCTCCAGCTTCATGGCGATCTTGCCATTGCGGTTGACCTGGACGAAGTCCGAAAGCTTGTTGCGGCGCACGGTGCCGCGCGTGGTGGCGAACATCACGTCGAGTTCGCCCCAGCTCATCTCGTCCTCCGGCAGCGGCATGATCGTGGTGATGCGCTCGCCCTGCTCCAGCGGCAGCATGTTGATCAGCGCCTTGCCGCGTGACTGCGGATTGCCGATCGGCAGCCGCCAGACCTTTTCCTTGTAGACGATGCCGCGCGAGGAGAAGAACAGCACCGGCGTGTGCGTGTTGGCGACGAACAGCCGGGTGACGAAATCCTCCTCCTTGGTTGACATGCCGGAGCGGCCCTTGCCGCCGCGGCGCTGCGCCCGGTAGAGCGAAAGCGGCACGCGCTTGATGTAGCCGGAATGGCTCACCGTCACGACCATGTCCTCGCGCTGGATCAGGTCCTCGTCTTCCATGTCCGCGCCGCCATCGGTGAGCTCGGTGCGGCGTGGCGTGCCGAATTCGTCGCGCACGGCGGCAAGCTCGTCCTTGACGATCTGCTGGATACGCGCGCGCGACGACAGGATGTCGAGGTAGTCTTTGATCTCGTCGCCGATCGTGTTCAATTCATCGGCGATTTCGTCGCGGCCGAGCGCGGTCAGGCGCTGCAGGCGCAGTTCGAGGATGGCGCGCGCCTGTTCCTCGGACAGATTGTAGGTGCCGTCATCGTTGATGCGGTGGCGCGGATCGTCGATCAGAAGGATCAGCGATTCGACGTCGCCGGAAGGCCAGCGCCGCTCCATCAACTGCTCGCGCGCCGTCTGCGGATCCGGCGCGGTGCGGATAAGCTTGATGACCTCGTCGATATTGGCGACGGCGATGGCCAGACCGACCAGCACATGGGCGCGGTCACGCGCCTTGCGGAGCAGGAACTTTGTCCGCCGGCTGATCACCTCCTCGCGGAAGGTCACGAACGCCTTCAGCATGTCGGTCAGGTTCAGCAGTTCCGGTTTGCCGCCGTTCAGAGCCACCATATTGGCGCCGAAAGAGGTTTGCAGCGGCGTGAAACGGTAGAGCTGGTTGAGGACGACGTCGGCGACGGCGTCACGCTTCAGCTCGACGACGACCCGGTAGCCCTGGCGGTCGCTTTCATCGCGGATGTCGGAAATGCCCTCGATGCGCTTGTCGCGCACCAGCTCGGCCATCTTCTCGATCATCGAAGCCTTGTTCACCTGATAGGGAACCTCGGTGATGATGATCGATTCGCGGTCGTTGCCGCGCTGTTCGATATTGACCTTGCCGCGCATGACGATCGAGCCGCGCCCGGTCGAATAGGCGCTGTAGATGCCGGAGCGGCCAAGCACGATGCCGCCGGTCGGGAAATCCGGCCCCGGAATGATCTCCATCAGGGCCGGCAGGTCGATCGCCGGATTGTCAATGATCGCGATGGCGCCGTTGCAGACTTCACCGAGATTGTGCGGCGGTATGTTGGTCGCCATGCCGACGGCGATGCCGCCCGAGCCGTTGACCAGAAGATTGGGGAAACGCGCCGGCAATACCTTCGGCTCGCTGCCGGAAGCATCGTACGTATCCTGGAAGTCGACGGTTTCCTTGTCGATATCCTCCAGCAATTCATGCGCGACCTTGGTCAGGCGCGACTCGGTATAGCGCATCGCCGCCGGCGGATCGCCATCGATGGAACCGAAATTGCCTTGCCCATCGATCAGCGGTACACGCAGCGACCAGTCCTGCGCCATGCGCACCAGGGCGTCATAGATCGAGGCATCGCCATGCGGATGGTATTTACCCATCACGTCGGCGACCGGACGCGCCGACTTCACATATTTGCGGTTCCAGTGGTAGCCGCTCTCATGGGCGGCAAAGAGAATGCGGCGATGCACCGGCTTCAGGCCATCGCGCACGTCGGGCAACGCACGGCTGACGATCACGCTCATGGCGTAATCGAGATAAGAACGCTGCATCTCCTCGATGATGGATATCGGCTCGATGCCGGTGGGGCCGCCGTCGGGTCCGCGCGGTGTCTTCTGGTCGGTCAAATCGGATCACAATCTAAACAGGAATCACTCGCTGCTTATATAGGAAGCCCGGCCGAAACTCCAATGTCCGCGGTACTTTTCCAGTGTCAATTTTAGTGGTAATTTCAAAAGGATACCACTGATTGCGACGATATGGCCACAGCGCTTTCGCCGCCAGCAAGGCAAAAGCCGGCGATGGACCGTTTTTTCCCCAGACGAAAGCCGCGAGCGCGATGAACTGGAACTCATGGCTGCCCTTGCAGGCGCTGCGCGGTTGGACGCCACGGGATCTCAATGGCGACCTGATCGCGGGTGTAACACTGGCCGCGATCGCCATTCCCGAGCAGATGGCAACAGCCAGGCTCGGCGGCTTTGCTCCGGAGATCGGATTCTTCGCCTTTGTCGCCGGTTCGGTGGCGTTTGCCCTGTTCGGCGCCAATCGCCACCTTTCGGCCGGCGCGGATTCGACCATCACGCCTTTGTTTGCGGGCAGCCTGGCGCTGCTCGCCACCGCTGGATCGCCGCATTATCTGGCGCTGGCAGCCACACTGGCGTTGTTGGTCGGGCTGATCGTGATGCTGAGCGGTATCTTTCGCCTTGGCTGGATCGCCGACCTGCTCTCGGTGCCGGTCACGACGGGCTTTCTGGCCGGCATCGCCGTTCATATCATCGTGTCGCAATTGCCCGGACTGCTCGGCCTGCCAACGGAAAGCGGCGAAACCGTGCGGCGCATCGGCGAGATCGCCGGCAGCCTCCATCTCACCAATCCCTGGAGCCTGACGCTCGGCCTTGGTGTCTTCGCAATCGTGTTCTTTTCCGAGCGTATCAGCGCCCGTATCCCCGGCGCGCTGATCGGCATGGTGCTTGCCACCATCGCGGTCGCCGTCTTCGGCCTCAAGGATCGTGGCGTCGAGGTGCTTGGCGCCTTGCCGAATGGCCTGCCCCAGGCAGGGTCGCCGCTGGCCGGTCTCGACGACCTGCGGGCGCTTTTTCCGCTGGCATTGCTGATCGCCATCGTCGTCATGGTGCAGACGGCCGCCACCTCCCGCTCCTTCGCCTCAAAGGGCGACGCGCCCGACGTCAATCGCGACTTCGTCGGTGTCGGCGCCGGCAGCATCGCGTCCAGTCTCTTCGGCGCCTTCGCCGTCAACGCCAGCCCGCCGCGCACGGCGATCGTCTCCCAATCGGGCGGCCGTTCCCAACTCTCGAGCCTCATTGCCGCGGCGATCGTTCTGGCCCTCGGCGCTTTTGGCGGCGGTCTGCTCGCCGATGTTCCGCAGGCTGCCCTTGCCGGGGTTCTGATGTTCGTCGCCCAGCACATTCTGCGCTGGAAGGTGTTCGCCAGCGTCTACCGGGAGGCGCCGGTCGAATTCGTATTGATCCTGATCACCATGGCGGCCATCGTCGTGCTTCCCATTGAAACCGGCGTCGCGATCGGCATCGGCTTGTCGCTTTTGCATGGAATATGGAGCGCGACCCGGACGCTGCCGATCGAACTGAAACAAGTGCCTGGAACCTCCGTCTGGTGGCCGCCGGGCAAGCGGAGCGGTGGCGAACAACTCCCCGGCGTGCTGGTCCTGGCATTCCAGGCGCCCCTATCCTTCGTCAATGCCGACCGTTTCAAACGCGGTTTTTGTGATCTGGTCGACGCCGGCGGGGGCGATGTGAAACTCGTGGTGCTGGAGGCCAGTAACATTGCCGAGATCGACTACACAGCCGCCCAGGCGTTGATCGAAACCATCATCCATTGCCGCAATGCGGGCGCAATATTCGCCATTGCTCGGATGGAATCGGTACGTGCCCAGGCAGCCCTGGCGCGGTTCGGCATCATCGATCTCGTTGGCCCGCAGCGGATCTTTCACAGTGTCGATACCGCCATCAGGGCTCTGCATTCCGGCGCACTGAAAAACCAGGAGAGTGCGACATGATCGTCCTGAGAGAGCCGCTGGTGACCCCGGTCCCGGTCAAGGAACTGCGGCCAACGCAGATTACCGTCGGGATGCGCGAAGTGAACCTCAAACGCCAGTTGATCCGCTCGCAGAGCGCCGCGACGACGGGTGCCTTTCTGGGCAAGCACATGATCCCGGTCGTGTTGGGGCCAAAAAAGCGCAACTACGTCACCGATCACCATCATCTCGCCCGCGCCCTGGTCGAGGAAGGTATCGAGGATGTTCTTGTGACGGTGATCAGCGATCTTTCGGCGCTGGACAAGGACGCCTTCCTTTTCATGCTCGACAACCGCGGCTGGATGCACCCATTCGATGAAAACGGCCGGCGCCGCGACTACGCCGCCCTGCCCAAGACCATCGGCGAGCTGGTCGACGACCCTTACCGGAGCATGGCGGGCGAACTGCGCCGGCTTGGCGGCTACGCCAAGGACACCACCCCGTTCAGCGAATTCCTGTGGGCGGATTTCCTGCGCCGGCGCGTCGACAGGGGCGCGGTGACGAAAAATTTCGACAAGGCGATGAAAGACGCGCTTGTGCTGGCCAAGGGCAAGGATGCGGATTATCTGCCCGGCTGGTGCGGGCCGACCATGGATTGATGCCGCGGGTGCCGACGCACCTTTTCAGCCGCGGCCCGTGCGCTTGGCGCGATACCGGCCCGGAGTCTCGCCCATGACCCGCCGAAACCGGCGGTTGAAGGTCGACAGGTCGTTGAAGCCGGCTTCGAAGGCAATTGCCGAGATGGCATCGTTCGACGTGCGCAATCGCACCGCCGCGCGATGCAAACGGGTCCTGAGCAGGTACTGATAGGGCGTCATGCCGGCGACCTGCCGGAAGGTGCGCAGGAAATGATAGGGACTGGTCGCGGTCTCGTCCGCCAACGCCGGCAGCGAGATCGGCCCGTCGGCACCCAGTTCGATCCGCCGGACCGAATCGGCGATCCTTTTCTGATCGCGACCGGTTGGCTCCCGCCCGGCAGGCGTGGCGCCGGAGATCGTGGCCACGGCGGCACCCGCGATGCGTAGGGCGAGTTCCTCGAAGGCGTCCGTGTCGGCCATGTCGCGCGCGGCTTCCGCCTCGGCCAGCAGCGGTGCCAGGGCCGGTAACGGCGGCAGGCGTGGCGCCGCGAAGGTAAGCGTCCTGGCGCCAGGTACGTCGGCCACGATCCGGTCCATATAGGCCTGCCCGAAATGGAAGGAGGGGCAACGGTCGCCGCTGCCGTGCTCGTGCCCGCATTCGTAGCACGTGCCGGAATTGCCGAGCAGGAGGCTGCCTGGCGCGAGCATTGCCGTGCCTTGCCGCGCGCGGTAGCGGAAGGTGCCGCTGGTGACCGCCGCGACGCAAAAATCCCGATGCGCTTCCTCGAACGGCCGGTCGCCGGCGCTGGCGGTGCAGACAACGTCCGCGACGTGCCAGCCAGGTCCGGATGCAAGTGTATTCGCGGTCGCCGTCATGGCCGAAATATAGCAATTTTTCCCAAGCCCAGAACCCCGTCAGCGCCTATTCCTCGCGGTCTCCTGACAAGAAGAGATCCGCAGCCATGTTCGACAACTCCTCATTCGCCGAAGCCTTGCACAGCGCCGGACCGATCGATGGGCTCGCCGAAAAACTGAACCTTTACGGCCGCTTCGTCGGCGCATGGACCTTTGACGCCGCGCGCCATCTCGAAGATGGCACGGTGCTGACCGGCCGGGGCGAAGTGCATTTCGGTTGGGCCCTGGAAGGCCGCGCCATCCAGGATGTCTGGATCCTGCCCGCGCGTGACGCCGGGCCCTCGCCATCGCTCGGCAAATGGACCTTCTACGGCACGACGCTGCGGGTCTATGACCCCGGCGTGGATGCCTGGCATATCTTCTGGGGCGATCCGCGCAACCAGTATTTCAGCCGCCAGCTTGGCCGCGCCGAGGGCGATACGATCGTGCAGGTCGGCGCCGATGGCACTGGCGCCTCCGTGCGCTGGAGCTTTTCGCGCATCACCGAAAACTCCTTCCGATGGCTCGGCGAGCGCTCGCACGACGGTGCGGACTGGCACCTCGAAGTCGAGTTCCTGGCGTGCCGCCAATCTGCAAGATAACCCTCCAAAACATTGTAACAATGGAGAAAACCATGTTCGATCATATCTCGATCGGCGTTCGCGACGCCGCCGCCTCCAAGCGTTTCTACGATGCCGCCCTGATGCCGCTTGGCTTCACCTGCCTAAGCCAGTCGCCGGGTTCGCTCGGCTATGGCGCCGAAGGTGTCGCGCTTTGGGTGAACGAGGCGGCACGGCCGGTGGAAGCGGACGAAAGATCCGGCCTGCATTTCTGCTTCGCGGCGCCGACGCGCGGAAGCGTCGATGCCTTTCATGCCGGAGCGTTGCGCGAAGGCGGCAGCGACAATGGTGCGCCCGGCCCGCGCGCCGACTACGGCGAGAACTATTACGCGGCTTTCGTCGTCGACCCGGACGGCTATCGCCTCGAGGCCTATTGCGGCGCTGCCGGCTAACACTGCCGAGCGCTGTAGTTTCGCAGTCCTGACTGTTCCCACCGACCGGGCTTTGTTCTACCAATATCGAAGTGCGGGCGATATCGGAGTGCGGGCTCGGCCCGGCGGGAGGGGTCAGCGATGCCGAGTTTCGACAGCCTGTTCAATGCCTTCGTCACCATTCTCGTGACCATCGATCCGCCCGGCCTGGCGCCTCTGTTCCTGGCCGTGACACGCGGCATGAACCGCGAGGAACGCCAGCAGGTTTCCGTGCGCGCCTCGGTCATCGGCTTCCTGGTGATGGCGCTGTTTGCTGTCGCCGGCGCCTCGATCCTGTCGGTGTTCGGCATCACCCTGCCCGCCTTCCGCGTCGCCGGCGGGTTCTTGCTGTTCTTCATCGCCTTCGAAATGGTGTTCGAGCGCCGGCAGGACCGCAAGGAGAAGATCGGCGACGTCGCCATCACCAAGGATATGATCCACAACATCGCCGCCTTCCCCCTGGCGATCCCGCTGATTGCCGGCCCCGGCGCCATTTCAGCGACGGTGCTGCTCTCCGGCTCGTTTCAGGGTTTTGCGGCGCAGGCGGCCCTGGTCGGCATCATTTTTGTCTGCCTCGTCATCACTTATCTGGTGTTCGTGCTGTCGGAGCGCATCGACCGCATTCTCGGCCAGACCGGCCGCTCGATCCTGACCCGCCTGCTGGGTGTCATCCTGGCGGCGCTGGCCGTGCAGTTCGTGGCGGATGGCATCAAGGCGCTGATGGCTGGTTGAGCGGTATCCCTCAGCCTTACTTCGGCGTCGTATCGACGACCTCGAAATCATGCGTAAGTGTGGCCGTCTTGGCCATCATGGCGGAAGCCGAGCAGTATTTGTCGATCGACAGATCGATCGCGCGCTTGACCTTGTCGCGCGACAGTGCACGGCCCTTGACGATGAAATGCATGTGGATACGGGTGAACACCTTCGGGTCGGTCTCGGCCCTGTCGGCGTCGAGTTCGACCACGCAATCCTCGACCGCCTCGCGACCCTTTTCGAGGATATGGACGACATCGTAGGCCGAGCAGCCGCCGGTGCCGATCAACACCAGCTCCATCGGGCTCGGTCCCGGCGTCCTGCCTTCCGGGCTGGACGCCGTGCCCAGCACGATCTTGTGGTCGCTGCCGGATTCGCCGACGAAGGTGCGCTCCTCCACCCATTTTATCCGTGCCTTCATCGCCCTGTCCTTTCACTTCTTTGATCGAGCCCGCGTCGGCTCAAACCAACAATGCAAAACCCCGAAAGTCCATGCAGGACCTCCGGGGTACACCAAGCACAAGCATTCGCCGTTTGGCACGATCAGAACGGGATTTCGTCGTCCAGTTCGCGCGACGAACCGCCGCCACCGCCGCCCCTGGGAGCATTGCCGCCACCGCGGTTGAAGCCTTCGTTCGGGCTCGACTGGCCAAAATCGGAACCGCGGCTGCTGCCGCCACCGCTGTAGCCGCCGACCTGACCGCCCTCGCCCTGGCCGCGCGCGTCGAGCATCTGCAATTCGCCACGGAATTTCTGCAGCACGACTTCGGTCGTGTATTTGTCGGCGCCCGTCTGGTCCTGCCATTTGCGGGTCTGCAACTGGCCCTCGACATAAACCTTCATGCCCTTCTTCAGATATTGCTCGGCCACCTTGGCGATGCCTTCATTGAAGATGACGACGTTATGCCACTCGGTCTTTTCCTTGCGCTCGCCGGAATTCTTGTCGCGCCAGCTTTCCGAAGTGGCGATGCGGATGTTGACGACCGGCTCGCCCGAGTTCAGGCGGCGGATTTCAGGGTCCGCGCCGAGATTGCCGACCAGAATGACCTTGTTGACGCTACCCGCCATGATATTTCTCCGCGCTCATACGAAACAAATTTTTGTCGCAGCACCTTACAGGCTACGGACGTCAGCCGCCTGCCAAGGCTGGCTTTTCCCACAAGGTTTTTGTTCCCTTTTCGTTCCTATATGCACTGCCGCTGATTGTCAAGGAATGGCAGCAATGCCTGAACGCTGCATATATGGGTCTCAAAACAGCGCTTGCCAAACCGATAAGTATCGACTTATGCTTTTGCCATGATCGAAGCAGAGATTTTCCGCGCCCTGGCCGACCCGACGCGCCGCGCCGTCTTCGAGCGCCTCGCCACAAGTGAGATGAGCGTTTCGGAACTGCGCAGCGGCCTGACGGTGTCGCAGCCGGCCGTGTCGCAGCATCTGGGGGTGCTGCGCGGCGCCGGCTTGGTGGTCGAGCGCCGGGCTGGACGCAACGCTTATTATCGCGCCGATCCGCAGGGGCTTGCCCCGCTGCTCTCCTGGATTGAACGCTATCGGACGTTCTGGCCGGAACGCATTGAAAAGCTGAAGGCCGTTTTGAAGGACATGGATCAATGAAGAATGGATCAATGAAGAACCAAAGCGAAGTCGCCCCGGATGCGCTCGAATTCGAATACGACCTTGCCGAACCGCCGGAGAAGGTGTGGCGGGCGTTGACCGTGCCGGAATTGCTCGCCGCCTGGATGATGCCGAATGACATCAAGCCGCGGGCCGGCAGCCGCTTTGCCTTCGCCGGGCCCGACGCGGCGATCGAATGCGAGATCCTCGACGCCGAGCCCGGGCGCCTGCTGCGCTATTCTTGGCGGGAGCAGCCGAGGGACGCCGCGCGGCGGGATCCACTGGACAGCACCGTCACCTTCACACTCGCCCGCACCCTATCCGGCGGCACGCATCTGCGCGTCGTCCATGACGGCTTTGCCCGCAAGGCGATGCCAGCGGTAGCCATGGCGGGCGGCGGCTGCCGGCTTTCGCTGCGCGGAGCCGGAAAGCCTATCGCCGCCAACGCACCACGTCTTCTGCTGCGCGCGGCCTGAACACGGAAAATCGGAGAAGAAAAATGAGTGGTGTTGCCGGTCTTGTGCCGATGGTGATCGAGCAATCGAGCCGCGGCGAACGCGCCTTCGACATTTTTTCGCGGCTGCTGCGCGAGCGCATCGTCTTCATCAACGGCGAGATCAACGACGACGTCTCGGCGCTGGTCTGCGCACAGCTTCTGTCGCTGGAGTCGGACAATCCAGAAAAAGAGATCTCGCTCTACATCAACTCGCCCGGCGGCATGGTGACCAGCGGCTTCGCCATCTACGACACGATGCAATACATCAGTTGCCCGGTATTGACCGTGTGCATGGGCTTTGCCGCATCGATGGGATCCTTCCTGCTGATGGCAGGCACGGCCGGGCGCCGGATCGCGCTGCCGAACGCGACCATCCTACTGCATCAGCCGCTGGGCGGCTTCCAAGGCCAGGCTTCCGACATCCAGCGGCATGCCGAGCGCATCGGCCAGACCAAGCGCCATATGACCGAACTCTATGCCCAGCATTGTGGCCGCAGCTATGAAGAGGTCGAACGCACGCTCGACCGCGACCATTTCATGACCGCCCGCGAGGCCCAGGCATGGGGCATTGTCGACCATGTTTTCGACACCCGCAAAAAGGCGGCGTAGGACCAGAACAAAGTCAAATCCTGCTGGGTATCGAAGATTTGACGATACCGGTCTGGCTCCGGTAGCGGCAGGCCTCTATAACAGAGGGATGACCGATACTCGTCGATCCGAAACGTCGCACCGTGTCACTGCCGCCGTGGCGCTCATAATCGCCGGCCTTGTGTCCGGCCCGGCGCTTGCCGACGACGCCTCAGCGTCGCCGCCAAAAAGCGCCCTGCCCGGCGTAACCGGCGACTATCGCATCGCCAAGCCGGCCCCGGTGCCCGAACCCGACGACGCGTTCCCCAGCAGCGGCAACGGGCAGTTCAAGATCGGCGATACGGATGTCAGGATTTCCGGCAGCATCACCGTCGATGTTGGGGCCGGCGGGATCAAGCCGCCCAGATAGGCAGAGATGGCGAGCCTGCCAACTCGAGCCGTCCGCCCAAAAGAACAGCCCCGCCGTGCCTTGGGCAAACGGACGGGGCTTTTCTGGATCTCAAATCCATTTTTTGTCGGGAGAGTACTGCCGACGTTGGATTTCGGATGCTTCGCGGCATTCAGCCGACGATCCGACTAACAGTCTCTGATTTTAGGGGATACGGCAGGTCACGGTTTGTCGGGCGGCGCAAACGCCTGCCTCTGGCACTTATGCCTGCCGCGGCTTCAATGACAACTGAAGCCCTGGGGGACTGTCCGGTGGCGTCATGCTCCGCTCCTTTTGTCCGTTGCGACATTGTCGTGGCGAAGCGCAAATCGCAAATGCCTGCGGCGTCTCGCAGGCCGCCTTGGGGCGGCGAGGCCATCGAAAGACAGCCGGCTTCGCTGACTTCTGGAGACTGCCCCCCTGCGCCGGCCACGTCAACCATCAATAGCCGGTTACGGAAAAATGTGATCACCAAGAGGTTACGTTCAGGTCAGTTTCTGCACAGCTTTGTCAGGAGCGTGTTCGGCCTTTGTTCTTTCCGCTTGCCCCTTCGCGCGAAAGACGGTTAAACGACTCTGTCGAGAGTTGTGGCGTGTCTCGACGTGGCGGCAAAAAGACCTACATAGGGGATGGCTGGGAAAACCCGCCAATCCCATGAATTCCAGATCCGAGGCGGCGACCGGCCATGGCCGACCATAAATTCCTTTCCGTTCGCGGGGCGCGCGAACACAATCTGAAGAACGTCGATCTCGACCTGCCGCGTGACAGCCTGATCGTCATGACCGGACTGTCGGGCTCCGGCAAATCGTCGCTCGCCTTCGACACCATCTATGCCGAAGGGCAACGCCGCTATGTCGAGAGCCTCTCGGCCTATGCACGGCAATTCCTTGAAATGATGCAGAAGCCCGACGTCGACCAGATCGACGGCCTGTCGCCGGCCATCTCCATCGAGCAGAAGACCACATCGAAGAACCCGCGTTCGACGGTCGGCACCGTCACCGAGATCTACGACTACATGCGGCTTCTGTTCGCCCGTGTCGGCGTGCCCTATTCTCCGGCCACCGGCCTGCCGATCGAGAGCCAGACGGTCAGCCAGATGGTCGACAGGGTCCTGGCGGTCGAGGAAGGCACACGCCTGTTCCTGCTGGCGCCCATCGTGCGCGGCCGCAAGGGCGAGTACCGCAAGGAACTGCTGGAGTTGCAGAAGAAAGGGTTCCAGCGCGTCAAGGTCGACGGCGTCTTCCATGAAATCGCCGATGTGCCGGCGCTGGACAAGAAATACAAGCATGACATCGACGTCGTCGTCGACCGCATCGTCGTGCGCGGCGATCTTGCCACGCGTCTCGCCGACTCCATCGAGACGGCGCTGAAGCTGGCCGAGGGGCTGGCGGTGGCCGAATTCGCCGACAGGCCGCTCGATGCCAGCCAGACCGGCGAGGATTCGGTCAACAAGTCGAAGAACGAGACGCATGAGCGCATCCTGTTCTCGGAAAAGTTCGCTTGCCCGGTCTCCGGCTTCACCATTCCCGAAATCGAGCCCAGGCTGTTTTCGTTCAACAACCCGTTCGGAGCCTGTCCGACCTGCGACGGTCTCGGCAGCCAGCGCGCCATCGACCCCAACCTCGTGGTGCCGGACGAGAACGTGTCGCTGCGCGACGGCGCCGTCAGCCCGTGGGCAAAGTCGACCTCGCCCTATTATTCGCAGACGCTCGAGGCGTTGGGCAAGGCCTACAACTTCAAGCTGGGCGACAAGTTCAAGGACCTTTCCGCGCAGGCCCAGGAAGCGATCCTGCGCGGCACCGGCGAGCGCGAAATCACCTTCCAGTATGATGACGGGCTGCGCTCCTACAAGACGACCAAGACCTTTGAAGGCGTGATCCCCAATCTCGAGCGGCGCTGGAAGGAGACAGAATCCGCATGGATGCGCGAGGAGATCGAGCGCTTCATGTCGGCGACGCCCTGCCCGGCCTGCAAGGGCTACCGTCTGAAGCCGGAAGCGCTGGCGGTGAAGATCGCCGGCAAGCATATTGGCGAGGTGACGGAACAGTCGATCCGCAACGCCGACAAATGGTTCACCGACCTGCCGGCGCAGCTCAACGACAAGCAGAACGAGATCGCTGTGCGGGTGCTCAAGGAAATCCGCGAGCGCCTCCGCTTCCTCAACGATGTCGGGCTCGATTATCTGACCCTGTCGCGCAATTCCGGCACGCTGTCGGGCGGGGAAAGCCAGCGCATCCGGCTGGCATCGCAGATCGGCTCCGGCCTCACCGGCGTGCTCTACGTGCTGGACGAGCCCTCGATCGGCCTGCATCAGCGCGACAACACCCGGTTGCTCGACACGCTCAAGCACCTGCGCGACATCGGCAACACGGTGATCGTCGTCGAGCATGACGAGGATGCCATATTGCATGCCGACTATGTCGTGGACATGGGTCCGGCCGCCGGCATCCATGGCGGCGAGATCATCGCCCAGGGCACGCCGCAGCAGGTGATGGCCAACCCCAATTCGATCACCGGCAAATATCTGTCGGGCGCGCTTGAGGTGGCAACGCCGGCCATTCGCCGCGAAGCCAAGAAGAACCGGCGGCTGAAGGTCGTCGGCGCGCGCGGCAACAATCTGAAGAACGTCACCGCCGAAATCCCGCTTGGCACCTTCACCGCGGTCACCGGCGTGTCGGGCGGCGGCAAGTCGACCTTCCTGATCGAGACGCTGTTCAAGGCGGCGTCGCGCCGCATCATGGGCTCGCGCGAGCATCCGGCCGAGCATGACCGCATCGAGGGGCTCGAATTCCTCGACAAGGTCATCGACATCGACCAGTCCCCCATCGGGCGGACCCCTCGTTCAAACCCGGCCACCTACACCGGCGCCTTCACGCCGATCCGCGACTGGTTTGCCGGCCTCCCCGAAGCGAAGGCGCGCGGCTACCAGCCAGGCCGCTTCTCCTTCAACGTCAAGGGCGGCCGCTGCGAGGCCTGCCAGGGCGACGGCGTCATCAAGATCGAGATGCACTTCTTGCCCGACGTCTATGTCACCTGCGACGTCTGCCACGGCAAGCGCTACAACAGGGAGACGCTCGACGTGCTGTTCAAGGGCAAGTCGATCGCCGACGTGCTCGACATGACCGTCGAGGAAGGCATCGATTTCTTCGCCGCCGTGCCTGGCGTGCGCGACAAGCTCGACACGCTGAAGCAGGTCGGCCTTGGCTACATCCATATCGGCCAGCAGGCGACGACCCTGTCGGGCGGCGAGGCACAGCGCATCAAGCTGGCCAAGGAACTGTCGCGCAAGGCAACCGGCAAGACGCTCTACATTCTCGACGAGCCGACCACCGGCTTGCACTTCCACGACGTCGCCAAATTGCTGGAAGTGCTGCACGAACTGGTCGACCAGGGCAACACGGTGGTCGTCATCGAGCACAATCTCGAGGTGATAAAAACCGCCGACTGGGTGCTCGATCTCGGCCCCGAAGGCGGTGACGGCGGCGGCGAACTGGTCGCCTCCGGCACGCCGGAAGCGATCGTGCGGGAGAAGCGCAGCTACACCGGCCAGTTCCTCAAGGAACTCTTGGAGCGGCGCCCCGGAGGCAAGCGCGAAGCGGCGGAGTGATGGCGACGAACGGCATCATTTCGCTTCGGAGCCGCTTCGGCGTGACCGAGACCATCGATCGGTTGGCCGAAACTGCCGCCCGTGCCGGACTGCGCGTCTTCGCGCGCATCGATCACGCGGCCGGCGCGCGCGATGTCGGCGCGTCGCTGCGGCCGACGGAACTGCTGATTTTCGGCAATCCGAGGGGCGGCACACCGCTGATGCAGGACCAGCAGCTTGCCGGCATCGACCTGCCGGTGAAGGCGCTGGCCTGGGAGGATGCGGAAGGCAAGGTGTGGCTGTCCTGCAATGACGCGCATTGGCTGGCTGAGCGCCATGGGCTCGGCGATGCCAGCCGCGATGCTGTCACCGCCATTGCCGCAGGCATGGAAAAGGTGATTGCGGCCGCTGCCGGGATGGACCGATCATGAGGCTTGCCCGCCCCGAAGATCTCGCCGCGATCGTCGCGCTGACGCAAGCGGCTTATGCTCCTTACGACGCCATACTCGACGCGCCGCCGATCCCGGTTACCGAGGACTACGCACCGCGTATCGCCCGGGGCGAGGTCTGGCTTCTGGAGAGTGGCGACAGCCTTGCCGGACTGATCACGCTGGAACGCCATCCCGACCACGCGATGATCTTCTCCGTCGCGGTCGCTCCCGCCTTCCAGGGCAAGGGATTTGGCATAGCACTGCTCGATCACGCGGATGAACAGGCGCGTCTGTGGGGTTTGGCGGAAGTGCGGCTCTACACCAACGCGAAGATGGAACGGAACATCGCGCTCTATACCGCCTGCGGCTACCGTGAAACCGGTCGCCGGCCCAATCCCTACCGGCCGGGATGGATACTGGTCGACATGGCCAAGCCGCTCGACAGGTCCACCACGGCCTGATCGCCATTAGAAATCTGGGAGGACGACAATGACCGCATCAGGAAAAATCCGCGCCGGCATGGGCGGCTGGACGTTCGAGCCCTGGGACACGTCCTTCTATCCCGAAAAACTGTCGAAGGCCAAGCAACTGCAATATGCCACCCGGCAAGTGCCGAGCATCGAGGTCAACGGCACCTATTATTCCAGCTTCAAGGAGCCGACTTTCGTCAAATGGGCCAACGAAGCGCCTGACGGTTTCGTCTATTCGCTGAAAGGCAACCGCTTCGTCACCAACCGGCGTGTCCTGGGCGAAGCCGGCGAATCGATGATGCGTTTCCTGGGGTCCGGCGTGGCCGCGCTCGGCGAAAAACTCGGACCGATCCTGTGGCAGTTCGCGCCGACCAAGAAGTTCGACCCGGACGATTTCGAAGCGTTCCTGAAACTGCTGCCGGAAAAGCAGGACGGCGTCGCGCTGCGCCACGCGCTTGAAGTGCGCAACGACAGTTTCATCGCGCCGGAATTCGCCGCGCTCGCGCGCAAATACAAGGCGGCGATCGTCTATGCCGACCATGCCAAATATCCTGACATCGCCGATGTCACCGGCGATTTCGTCTATGCACGGCTGCAGACCGGCAGTGACGACAATCCCGATTGCTACACGCCAAAGGGCCTCGATGAATGGGCCGCGCGCGCCAGGATTTGGGCGCGGGGCGAGCAGCCGGCCGATCTGCGGCGCGCCGACTCCGCCACCGATGCCCCGGTCCAGCCGCGCGACGTGTTCGTCTACTTCATCACCGAGGGCAAGGTGCGCGCGCCGTTCGGAGCGATGGCGCTGATGAAG
This sequence comes from Mesorhizobium sp. ES1-4, assembly GCF_020164745.1. Taxonomy (GTDB): domain Bacteria; phylum Pseudomonadota; class Alphaproteobacteria; order Rhizobiales; family Rhizobiaceae; genus Mesorhizobium. The sequence continues at coordinate 457,664 of NZ_JAIUGV010000001.1, forward strand.
CGCCTGGCCGGCTGAAAAAGCATCAGTCGGTTCCAGCTACACACTATAAGTGCGTCGCCTACGCGTTTTGCGCATAGAAGAGGGCTTATTCCTGGGCATCTTCGCCACGATCGTAACCTTATCGACACTTCCTTGTTGCATGAATGCGCCGATACCAAGCCGCAAAGCTGGAGTCGCCGCCGGCAGGGAAGAGGGGCATGTCGCTCGACTACACTTCACTTCTGCTGGCTGTCGGGTTCTCCGCCGCTTGCCTCAGCCTGACATTGTTCGGCATGTGGCTCACCGCCCGCTCGGAAAAATTCCTGCTGACATGGGCAGTCAGCCTGGTGTTCGTGGTCGGCGATATTTTCATCTATGACGCCTATATCGAGATGCCCGGCCGCCTGCTCGGCATCGCCACCTCAGCGTTCCTACTGATCGGCTTTTGGGCCATGTTGGGTGCCGCCTATCAGTTCCGAACCGGCGGCTCACCGCTGTCGCGGGCGCCGTGGGGTTGCGTTTGCTTGGTGATAGCGTTGCCTCCCATGGCTTTGGGCTATGATGGCCTCGGCTTCATATTCGAGAATATGTTCGCCGCCCTGCTCCTCTTCGCCACGGCGTTCGAATACTGGCGGGGCCGCGATGAGGCGCCCGCTCTGACGATCGGCATCACCGCGCTCTATTCAGCCACCGCCGCCTCCTTCGCGCTCTGCGCCATGGTGCTTGCCTGGGATGGAAAACTGATCCTGGGCCATGCGCCAAGCAACTGGGCCGAGGAACTCAGCCTCATCGTCGTTATCGCCAGCATGACGGGTATCGGCGCGCTCTCGCTTGCCCTCAACCAGGGCCGCCTGGCAAGACACCACCATCGCAACGCCCTGACGGATCCCTTGACCGGCCTGCTCAACCGGCGAGCTCTGTTCGACATGCACGGCGACGCCCCGGTCGGCGCCTTTACCGCGGTGGTCGTTTTCGACCTCGACAACTTCAAAGCCATCAACGACGAATTCGGCCACGCGGCGGGCGACGAGGTGCTGAAAGTGTTCGCCAGGGTGCTCGCCGGCAATCTTCGCCAGACCGACGTCGCCGCGCGCATGGGAGGCGAAGAATTCGTACTGGTGCTGAAGCGCACCCTGCCGGAAACGGTCGAGGAATCGGCGGAGCGCATCCGGACCGTATTCGCGACGCGGCTGATAGAAACCGAGACCGGCCCGCTGAGCTGCACGGTCAGTGCCGGTTTTGCCTTTGGCAGCAAGGAAGGGCTCAGCTTCGACAAGGTGCTCAGTGCCGCCGACAAGGCCCTCTACGACGCCAAGCGCGGAGGCCGCAACCGCGTCATCGCCTCCCCATTCCGACGCGCGGGCTGATCATGCGAGCAGAGCTCGCCCCTAGGCTGCCATGACGATCTCGTTAAAGGTATCGAGATCGACATAGAACACTTTGGTGATCTCCTCGATCAGATCGTCGTATTCGCAGCCTTGCGACCTCAAGATGTTGATGGCCGTAATGATATCGACGCGCTCGGTAAGCCGCCGCTTCTGGTGGTCCTCGACGTAACGTTCCATGGCCGTCCCTTAGCCTGTGTGCCCAAACGCGTTTGAACGACAATCAGATCGGGAAGCTAGGAAGCCTTGCTTGCGTGGAACTTGCAGAACCTTCGCCGCGCCTCGATCTGCGATAACCAGACTGATACGGAAGCGGCCGACTCACAAAGCCTGGAAAAGACTAGCATGGGACATTGCGTGTGCCACGGGCGCGGCCTGACCGCACGGAAGAAATATTGGACTTGCAAAGAATTTCGGATCTTCAGATGAAAGTCAGTACCGATTCTAGACCGTGAGGAATTTGCGGACATCGGCGCGGTCTAAATCTTCCGCCGGGCCGGTATGGACGATCTGGCCCCGGTCCATGATGTTGACCTCGTCGGCGAGTTCGCGGCAGAAGTCGAGATACTGTTCGACCAGCAGCACCGCGATACCGGTCCGGTCGCGCAGATAGCGGATGGCGCGGCCGATGTCCTTGATCACAGAGGGTTGGATGCCTTCGGTCGGCTCGTCGAGCACCAGGAGTTTCGGCCGCATCACCAGCGCCCTGCCGATGGCGAGTTGCTGTTGCTGGCCGCCGGAAAGATCGCCGCCACGGCGGCCGAGCATCTGCTTCAGCACCGGAAAAAGCTCGAAAACGTACGCCGGCACGTTGCGGTCGGCGCGCCTCAGGGGCGCGAAACCGGATTCGAGGTTTTCCCGCACGCTGAGCAGTGGAAAGATCTCCCTGCCCTGCGGCACGAATGCGATGCCCGACCGGGCGCGGTCATACGCCGCGCTCCGGTCGAGCGCCTTCCCCTCGAAGGCAACGCTTCCGCTCGTCAGCCGGTGGTGGCCGACGATCGATCTCATCAAACTGGTCTTGCCGACGCCATTACGGCCGAGCACGCAGGTGATCTGGCCCGCACCCGCCTTTAGCGACACGCCGCGCAACGCCTGGGCGGCGCCGTAGTGGAGCGTGGCTTTGGAAACTTCGAGCATGTCAGCGCTTTCTCCAGAATCGAAGAAGCGACGTGTCGAAGTGATGGAATTGCACGCGCCAGACCATGATCATCTCCCCAGATAGACCTCGACGACGCGCTCGTCGGCCGAAACGAAATCGAGCGTGCCTTCAGAGAGTACCGAGCCCTCATGCAAGCAGGTCACCTTGACGCCGAGTTCGCGCACGAAATGCATGTCGTGTTCGACGACGATGACAGAATGATCGCGGGCAATATCCCTGAGCAGACGCGCGGTCTCTTCGGTCTCGGCATCGGTCATGCCCGCGACCGGCTCATCGACCAGCAGCAGCTTCGGATCCTGCGCCAAGAGCATGCCGATCTCGAGCCACTGCTTCTGACCGTGGCTGAGATTGGCGGCGAGCTCATTGCGTTTGTCGCCCAGCCGGATGACACCAAGAATGTCATCGATCTGCCGCGCCTCGGCAACCGAGCGGCGATGAAACAGCGCCGGGAAGATCGAACGCGGTCCCTTCAGCGCCAGCATCAGGTTTTCCTCGATCGTGTGGCTCTCGAACACCGTCGGCTTCTGGAATTTGCGGCCGATGCCCATCATGGCGATCTCGGCTTCATCATGCCTGGTCAGATCCACCTGGCCGTCGAAGAACACTTCGCCCTCGTCGGGGCGGGTCTTGCCGGTGACGATGTCCATCATCGTCGTCTTGCCGGCACCGTTCGGGCCGATGACGGCGCGCATTTCGCCCTTGTCGAGCACCAGCGACAGATTGTTGATGGCGCGAAAGCCGTCGAAGGAGACCGAGACGCCGTCGAGATAAAGGATGGTGTTGGATTTGCTCATGGGCGCTTACTCCGCCGCCTGTGGTTCGGGGTCGGACCAGGACCATTCACCTGGATTTCTGGCCGGCGAGCGGGCGGGCTTCGAGGTCGCGGACGCGACTCCCGCCTCGGCGCCGGCTTCTTCAGCGAGGGAAGCCGCGCGCAGCGCCCTGGCGTTGCCGCGCCAGTTGTCCCACATGCCGACGATGCCCTTGGGCAGGAGCAAGGTGACGGCAACGAACAGGCCGCCCAGCGCGAACAGCCAGAATTCCGGCAGCACGCCCGTGAACCAGGATTTTCCGGCATTGACCAGCAACGCGCCAATGATGGGTCCGACAATGGTGCCGCGTCCGCCGACGGCGGCCCAGATCACCACTTCGATGGAGTTGGAGGGTTCGAACTCGCCGGGATTGATGATGCCCACCTGCGGCACGTAAAGCGCCCCGGCAATGCCTGCCATGACGGCCGAAACCGTGAAGGCGAACAGTTTCACATTTTCGGCCCGCCAGCCGAGGAAACGCGTGCGGCTCTCGGCGTCGCGCACGGCCATCAGCAGCTTGCCGTATTTGGAGCCGACAATCGCCCAGGTAACGAAGACGGCGAGGGCAAGCATTACCGCGCTGGCCGCGAACAGCGCCGAACGGGTCGCGTCGGCCTGCACGTTGAAGCCGAGAATATCCTTGAAATCGGTCAGGCCATTGTTGCCGCCGAAACCCATGTCGTTGCGGAAAAAGGCGAGCAGCAGCGCATAGGTCATCGCTTGGGTGATGATCGAGAGATAGACACCGGTGACGCGGCTGCGGAAGGCGAACCAGCCGAAGACGAAGGCGAGCAGGCCGGGCACCGCCAGCACCATGAGGCCCGCGAACCAGAAATGGTCGAAGCCGGTCCAGAACCAGGGCAATTCCTTGTAGTTCAGGAACACCATGAAATCGGGCAGGATCGGATTGCCGTAGACCCCGCGCGAACCGATCTGGCGCATAAGATACATGCCCATCGCATAGCCGCCGAGCGCGAAGAAGGCGCCGTGGCCGAGCGAGAGAATGCCGCAATAACCCCAGACGAGGTCGAGCGAGAGCGCCAGCAGCGCATAGCAGAGATATTTGCCGGTCAGCGCCACGATGTAGGCCGGAATGTAGAAGGCGCTCGATGGCGATACCGCCAGGTTGAGCAGCGGCACGATGATGGCGGCCGCCAGCAGGGCGAAAATGGTGATGGCGATGCGACGGTCGGCACCGGCGGAGAAGAAGCGCCCCGAGATCATGCTTCCACCGCCCTGCCCTTGAGCGCGAACAGGCCGCGCGGGCGCTTCTGGATGAAAAGGATGATCAGCACCAGCACGACGATCTTGCCGAGCACGGCGCCGGCGTAGGGCTCGAGGACCTTGTTGACGATGCCGAGCGAAAAGGCGCCGACCAGCGTGCCCCAGAGATTGCCGACGCCGCCGAAGACGACGACCATGAAACTGTCGATAATGTAGCCGCGGCCGAGATTGGGCGAGACGTTGTCGATCTGGCTGAGCGCGACACCGGCAATGCCGGCAATTCCGGATCCCAGCGCGAAGGTCAGCGCGTCGACCCACGGCGTCCTGATGCCCATCGAGGCGGCCATACGCCGGTTGGCGGTGACGGCGCGCATCTGAAGCCCCCAAGGCGTGCGCTTCATCACGTAGAGCAACATGCCGAACACGGTGAGCGCGAACACCAGGATCCACAGACGGTTCCAGGTGATGGCCAGTTGTCCGACGTCGAAGGAGCCGGACATCCAGGATGGATTGCCGACCTCCTGGTTGGTCGGCCCGAAGATCGAGCGCACCGCCTGCTGCAGGATGAGCGAGACGCCCCAGGTCGCCAGCAGCGTCTCCAGCGGCCGGCCGTAGAGAAAGCGGATCACACCGCGCTCGATGACAAGGCCGACGAACGCCGCGACCAGGAAGGCAAGCGGCAGCGCCATCACCAGCGACCAGTCGAACAAAGCTGGAAAGGATGTGCGGATCACCTGCTGGACGACGAAGGTCGTGTAGGCGCCGAGCATCACCATCTCGCCATGCGCCATGTTGATGACGCCCATGACGCCGAAGGTGATGGCAAGCCCGATCGCGGCCAGCAGCAGCACCGAACCCAGCGAAATCCCGTACCAGATGTTCTGGCCGGCATCCCACAAGGCCAACGTCGAATCGATGCTGGCGATCGCTGCCGTCGCCGCATCCTTGACCGCGCCGGACGCACTGGCTTCGACCGAAGTAAGCAGAGAAACCGCGTCGCGATCGCCGCGTGCGCCGATCAATGCGACCGCGGCGAGTTTGTCGGCCTCCGGCCTATCGGAAACAAGCACCGAGGCCGCGCGAGCCTGTTCGAGCTGGGCCTTGACGCTGGCCACGGTCTCACTGGCGATTGCCGTTTCCAACGGCTCGATATTGGCTGCGTCGGGCGTCTTGAACATGGTATCGGCCGCGGCAATTCGCACCGTCGGGTCCTTGGCGCCAAGTGTCAGGGTACCCAGCGCATCGCGGATCACGCGGCGCAGCGTGTTGTTGACCTTTATCTTGGTAACGTCCTCCTTGGTCGCCTCGCCAGATGCTTCACCGCCCAGCGGATCGGAAAGCTGGACGCTGTCGCTGGCCTCTTTGCCGATGAACACCAGGGAATCGGCCTTGCGGATGTAGAGGTTGCCGTCAGCCAGAGCCGAAAGCGGGCGTTCTACGGCGGCGTCACCAGTGGCCGTCAATTCATGGACGACGGTTCCGATCTCCGAAAAGCCCTTGGCAGTGGCAAACTTGGCGATGATGGCGTGCAGATCGGATTCCGCGGCGCCCGATGACGACAGCGTCGCCAGCAGGAACAGCAGCATCAGGCCTGCGCGGATCAAGGTCATCGGTTTGGTTAACCCTTGCAAGGTTTGGAAATCGGCGTCCGGACGGTGGAGGAACCGTCCGGACGCACGCGGTCTTGGGCAGGGACCCGAAGGTCCGGCCCGGGAGGATCAGTTCGTCCCCTTGCCGCCGCACTTGCCCGTGGCAACGTTGAAGTTGCCGCAGGACAGAGGCTTGCGCCAATCGGAGATCAAATCCTTGGAGTCGGGCAGGTAGTCCGACCACTCGTCGCCCATCACCAGGCCGGGCGTACGCGACACCGTCTCGAACTGGCCGTCGGCCTGGATTTCGCCGATCAGCACTGGCTTGGTTATGTGATGGTTCGGCATCATCGTTGCATAGCCGCCGGTCAGGTTAGGCACCGAAACGCCGATCATGGCGTCGATGACCTTGTCCGGATCGGTGGTGCCGGCCTTCTCGACCGCCTTCACCCACATGTTGAAGCCGATGTAATGAGCTTCCATCGGGTCGTTGGTGGTGCGCTTGTCGTTCTTGATGAACTTGTGCCAGTCGGCGATGAACTTCTTGTTCTCGGGCGTATCGACGCTCTCGAAGTAGTTCCAGGCGGCGAGATGACCGACCAGGGGCGCGGTGTCGAGACCGGCAAGCTCCTCCTCGCCGACCGAGAAGGCCATGACCGGAATGTCCTCGGCCTTGATGCCTTGGTTGCCGAGTTCCTTGTAGAATGGCACGTTGGCATCGCCATTGACGGTCGAGACGACAGCCGTCTTTTTGCCGGCCGAGCCGAATTTCTTGATCGCCGAAACCTCGGTCTGCCAGTCGGCGAAGCCGAACGGCGTGTAGTTGACCATGATGTCCTCGGCAGCGACGCCCTTCGACTTCAGGTAGGCTTCGAGGATCTTGTTGGTGGTGCGCGGATAGACATAGTCGGTGCCTTCGAGCACCCAGCGCTTCACCGAACCGCCATCCTCGCTCATCAGATAGTCGACTGCCGGAATGGCTTGCTGGTTCGGCGCGGCACCCGTGTAGAAGACGTTGCGCTCGCTCTCCTCGCCCTCGTACTGGACTGGATAGAACAGGATGTTGTCGAGTTCCGAGAACACCGGCAGCACCGATTTGCGCGACACCGAGGTCCAGCAGCCGAACACCGCCGCGACCTTGTCCTTGGAGATCAGCTCGCGCGCCTTTTCGGCGAACAGCGGCCAGTTGGAAGCCGGGTCGACGACGACAGCTTCGAGTTTCTTGCCGAGCAGGCCGCCCTTGGCGTTCTGTTCGTCGATGAGCATCAGCATGGCGTCCTTCAGCGTCGTCTCCGAAATCGCCATGGTGCCCGACAGCGAATGGAGAATGCCGACCTTGATCGTGTCGTCCGCGGCCTTGGCCGGCGCGGACATCATCAGACCGGCGGCAACCACGCTCGCCGAGAACATTTTTGTTATTGTCGCGAAATTACCCCTCATACGAAGACTCCAAGCTGGTTGATTGCACCGCAACAGTGCCATGCAACCCCCATGCCAACCGCTGCGGCCCTGCCGGAATTTGGGGAATAGACAAACATTATCAGTTGGTTACTACATTAGATCGAAGCAAAACAAAGGGAACCGGTTAACAAATGGTTTGAGGGAATTTTACGCAGCGCACAAAGGCATTTGCCTAATTTTAGCTCAAAAAGACAAAGTGCCTAGATTTTGATCTAGGCACTCAGGCCGCAGATATCCGATGTTGCGGCACGGAATAAAAATGGGGCAAGCTCGCGTTTCAACCGAGCGACGTCATGGCATCCCTGATTTCCCGCAGCCTTATCGGCATAGTGCTTCTGGCGGCTGCAACCGGGGCGGCACGGGCCGGCTTCAGCGATGGCAAGATGCCTGATGGCACCTATCACTGCGAAGTCTATCTGCTCGGCATGTTCCTCAACCTTGGCGACATCACCATCAAGGGAAACGTCTATACGGGCCCTGTCACCTTCGGCACCGCTCAACAGGCTTATAATTATCAGATGGACGCAAACGGTGTGATCTCCTGGCTGGGCCCGCTGGGCGGTTACACCACCGGCGGCAACACGCTCTCGATGACCCAGGCGACGCTGGACGGCCAGAGCCCGCCCTCCTTCGACATTATCATGAAGCAGCCCGATGGCGCGTTCACCGCCTCGACCTGCACGAAGGGGGGCAATCAGTAGCTCTCCTGGCGTTGGCATCGCCTCGGTGCGGTCTCCACCTCTTCCGGCCTTTTCATGTCATCTCGATGTTGCCGAAGCTGGATAGGCAGCGGTGCGCCGTCACACCGCCGATGCGCTGGGTGCCACCCCAATGGGCCTGCCGGACGGCGTCTATGGCGTCGACAAGGAAGGTGCCGGTCTGCCGAAGCTGCTCTTCACTTGCCCGCATGGCGCGGAAGCGACCGGCCCCTGCTTCACGCCGGACGGCACGCCCCTCTTCCTTTCGGTACAGCATCCTCCGAGGATGCCGAAACGCTCGACAAGGCGCAGTCCCTCTGGCCCGACTTCAGGGATGGCCAACCGCCACGGCCGTCAGTTGTCGCCATCCGCCGCAAGGACGGCCAGCGGGTCGGGGCCTGAGGACGCGCAAAAAAAGCGCGGAACCGGGTCAGGTTCCGCGCCAGCAGGCAGTCGGGAGGTCAAATGGTCTTGGCCGACATCTGTGCGGCGACGTAGTCGGCCTGGCGGATCGCCAGCGACACGATGGTGAGCGTCGGGTTCTCGGCTGCACCCGTCGTGAACTGGCTCCCGTCCGACACGAACAGGTTCTTGATGTCGTGCGTCTGGCCGTGCTTGTTGACAACGCCGTCCTCCGCCTTCGCGCTCATCCGGTTGGTGCCCAGATTGTGGGTCGAGGGATAGGGCGGTGTCGGGAAGGTGCGCGTGGCGCCGACAGCATCGTAGAGCGCTGAGGCCTGCCTGTAGGCATGGTCACGCATCGCCGTATCGTTGGGATGGTCGTCGAAATGCACATCGGCGATCGGCATGCCGTGCTCGTCCTTCTCGTCGGCATGCAGCGTGATGCGGTTCTCTTCGCGCGGCATGTCCTCGCCGACGATCCACAGGCCGGCCATGTGGTCATAGTGGTCGAGCGCGGTGGTGAAGGAGCGCCCCCAACCACCGGGATTCAGGAAAGCCGCCATGAATGGCAGGCCAAGCGAGAGCGTCTCGAATTCGTAACCGCCGACGAAGCCACGCGATGGATCATGGCGCGCCTCGTCGCGGATGATGCCGGCCATGGTGGTGCCGCGATACATGTGCACCGGCTTGTCGAAGATGGCATAGACCGAGCCTGTCGTATGCCGCATGTAGTTCTTGCCCACGTGCCCCGACGAGTTTGCAAGCCCGTGCGGGAACTTGGCCGATTCGGAATTGAGCAGCAGGCGCGGGCTCTCGATCGAATTGCCGGCGACCGCTACGATCCGGGCTTTTTGCTCCCGCAGCTTGCCGTCCTTGTCCGCATAAACGACGCCGGTGACCTTTCCCGAGGCGTCATGATTGATCTTGATCACCATGGCGTTCGGCCGGACTTCGAGATGGCCGGTCGCCTCGCCCTTGGGGATTTCGGTATAGAGCGTCGACCATTTGGCTCCCCATTTGCAGCCCTGGAAGCAAAACCCGGTCTGCTGGCAGGAATTGCGGTCGTCGCGTTCGACCGAGTTGATCGCCATGTTGCCGGTATGGCATTCCTTGTAGCCAAGCTTGTCGGCGCCGGCCTTCAGCACCTTGAAGTTGTTGTTCCCCGGCAACCGCGGCCAATCATTGGTGCCGGTGACGCCCATCTTGGCTTCCGCCTTGGCGTAGTAGGGCTCCATTTCGGCGAGCGTCACCGGCCAATCCAGAAGATTGGCGCCTTCCAGCTTGCCGTAGGTCGACAGCGTCTTGAACTCATGCTCCTGGAAGCGCAGCGATGCGCCCGCCCAGTGCGTGGTCGAGCCGCCGACCGACTTGACGATCCAGGCCGGCAGGTTCGGAAAATCCTTGGCCACGCGCCAATCGCCGGATGTGGTACGCTTGTCCTTCCAGGCGAGCTGCGCGAACGAATCCCACTCGTCATTGACGAAGTCCTCATATTCGTGGCGTGCGCCGGCCTCGAGGATGACTACGTCGATGCCCTTCTGCGCCAGTTCGTTGCCGAGCGTGCCGCCGCCGGCGCCGGAGCCGATGATGACGACCACGCCGTCGTTTTTCAGATCAAATGCTGCTGCCATGGTTTCCTCCCATGAAATCAAATGAATGCGCTTGAGCGAAGTGGGGTCAGAGCCACTCGATGTCGCTGAAACCGCGCGCGATGTAGCCGCCCTTCGAGTAGGATTCGCCTTCGTAGCCGAAGATCGGCCAGACCTCTTTCTGATTGTAGAGGCTGACGACGAGGCCTCCGCGCACCGTCTGGAAGAAGGGCGAGCTCTCGATGTCCCGAAGCAGCGCCACACGCTGCTCTTCCCAGCCTAGCTGGCGGTAACCGCCGCTCCCGGCCTTCTTGTCGAGATCGGCGATGCCGTTTTCGATCAACTCCTTGTGAGCCGGATCCTTGCCGGCCATCTCGTCATGGCCCTTGACGGCAACGGCGTAATATTTGTCGGGAACCTGATCGTGCGGATAGATGTCGCGCGCCACCTGGATCAGTGTCGCCATCGTCTCGGGCTTCAGGGACGAGGTTTCCAGCCCCCAGGCATGTTGCGGACTGATGACGGCACTGCCGGAAATGACGAGCAGCGCGCCGACGCCGCCGCGTTTGAGAAGTTCGCGCCGTGAAAGCCCGGGCTTCCCCTCGTAGATCGTGACCATATATTCCTCCCTGCTTGCTGTTCGCACCCTTCGGGGTGCCGTTGCTGGCGCCGTGCGGCCGGCTGTACCCTATTGGAAGCGCCCCCCGCGCTGCAGGACCTCAATCTTGTAGCTGTCGGGGTCCTCGATGAAGAAAAATCGGGCGATCCGCGAACCGTCGCGGTTGAATTCGACGATCTTTTTCGGATTGAGGCCGAGTGCGCCCAGCCGATCGTGTTCGCCATCGAGGTCGGCGACCGAGACCGCGAGGTGACCATAGCCGTCGCCCAGCGCATAAGGCTCCGTACGCCCCTTGTTGACGGTCAACTCGACTTCGAAGGGCGCATCGGTATTGCTGAGGTAGATCAGCGTGAAGGTTTCGAAATCCAGCCGTTGGGCGACCTCTAGGCCGAATGCCTTCGTATAGAAATCGATGGACCGGGCTTCGTCGAGAACCCGGATCATGGTGTGGATTGCCTTCGCCAAATCAGACTCCGCAGCTTGGTGCTTTCCACGGTGATTATGCGCGCCGGCGAAGAAAGGTGGTGGCAGCCGACTACCACGCATGGGGTTGGAAAAACGGATATGTCCCATCCCAAGGACGAAAGTCTGATTGCTGTTGACGACCTTCCGGTCGATGATGGGACCGCAGGCAGTGTTCAAAGGCGCCGACCGCCCCGTCGGCGCCCAAGACCAACAAAAAAGGGAGGTAACGATGTGCAGAGTCTTTGCCGCACAGGATCCGGAAGGCTATCGCCAGATCAACCGGTCGATCCGTATTGACGGACATTCGACCAGCATCCAGCTCGAGGCGACGTTCTGGGCCTTGCTTGACGAAATCGCGGAAAGCCAGAACCTGACGACGCCGAAATTCATCTCAAAACTCTATGATGAAGCGATCGAGATCAACGGCGAGATCCCGAACTTCGCGTCGATGCTGCGCACCACCTGCGCACTCTATCTGCGCGGCCACCGGCCATCCATGGAGCAGATGCTGAAGCGCGAGGCCGCCTAGCCTGACGCAATCCGCGGACAAGCATGAAACGCTGTGAAATCCAGCAGATCATGCGCGGGGATCATGCGCATAGATCAGGAGCGACGCCGCGCCAAGCCCCGTCGCCTGGATCCTGACAGGCCTGCTTCGAAACGATCCCGGTAAAGCCAAGCGCACCGCGACGACGATTGGTGCAACGCGGCGCGTCCGGCGCCCGCGCCGCGCCTGAAACGTCTAGGATTCAAGCACATCCTTGACGATCGTGGCCAGTTGCTTGAGCGAGAACGGCTTTGGCAGGAAGCCGAAATGCGCCTCGGCCGGCAAGTTCCTGGCGAATGCGTCCTCGGCATACCCGGAGACGAAGACGAACTTGATGTCCGGTTGGCGCTTGCGCAATTCACCAAGCAGCGTCGGTCCGTCCATTTCCGGCATCACCACGTCGGACACGACGATATCGACCTTGCCGCCGAGCGCTTCGAACACTTCCAGCGCCTCGACGCCCGACGATGCCTCGTGAACGGTATAGCCGCGCGAGGTCAGCGCCCGCATGCCGCCCATGCGCACGGCGTCCTCGTCCTCGACCAGCAGCACCGTGGCCGACCCTGACAGATCTTTGGCATTGTCGGCCGGCTTGGCCGGCGCCGCGGCCGGCGCTTCGCCGGGTTCGGCTGCCTTTTTCGCTTCGGCGACGTGACGCGGCAGGAAGATGCGGAAGGTCGACCCCTTGCCCAGTTCGGAATCGCAGAAAATGAAGCCGCCGGTCTGCTTGATGATGCCGTAGACCATTGAAAGGCCAAGGCCCGTGCCCTTGCCGACCTCCTTGGTGGTAAAGAACGGCTCGAAAATCTTCTTCAGCACGTCGGGCGCGATGCCGCTGCCGCTATCCTCGACTTCGACCGCCACATAATCGGCCGCGGTAAGTTCGCGATAGGAGAAGGTTTTGCACTCCTCGGCAGTCACGTTGCGGGTGCGCACCGTGAGATCGCCGCCGGCCGGCATCGCGTCGCGCGCATTGACCGCCAGATTGACCACCACCTGCTCGAACTGGCCGATATCGACCTTGACCGGCCAGAGATCGCGGCCATGGTCAATCTTGAGCTTGATGTCGTTGCCGACCAGCCGTGCAAGCAGCATCCTGAGATCAGCGAGCACGTCGGTAAGGTTCAGCACTTCCGGCCGCAGCGTCTGCTTGCGCGAGAACGCCAGCAACTGCCGCACGAGCGAGGCAGCGCGATTGGCGTTCTGCTTGATGTTCATGATGTCGGGGAAGGACGGATCCGACGGCCGGTGATTGGTCAAAAGCAGGTCGGACGCCATTATGATGGCGGTCAGCACATTGTTGAAGTCGTGCGCGATGCCGCCAGCGAGCTGGCCGACGGCCTGCATCTTCTGGCTTTGCGCCATCTGCCCTTCGAGCGCTTTCTGCTCCGTCGTCTCGACGGCATAGACGATGGCCGATTCCTCGGCCCCCTCGCCACCAGTGCCGTCGGCGACGGCGTTGACGTAAAAACGGATATGCCGCTCTTCATTGCCGGGCAGCACGGTGTCGATCGGCTCGATGTCGGCCTGCCGCTGCCGGGCTTTTTCGAACGCGGCGGCAAAGGCAGGCCGGTCGCGGTCATGAATCACGGTGTCGAGCCGCACGCGGCGATCCACGGCGTCGCGGTCGACGACCGAGGAAAATAGCGACAGGAACGGTGCGTTGGTGCGCAGGATGCGCCCGCTGGCATCGACACCGGCGATCGCCATGGGTGTCGAATTGAAGAAGCGGGTGAAGCGCACTTCTGAAGCGCGCAGATCGGCCGAGGCGTCCTCGCCCTGCGTGCGGTTGAGCACGATGGTGCGGGTTGGCCCGCCGACGCCCTCACGGCTGGCCGAAACGCGATGCATGAAGCGCACTGGCAATGCCTCGCCGGTCATTGTCGTCAAGTCGAGATCGATGACCGCATTGCGCGTCGTGCCGGGGTCCGCCTTGACGGAGCGCACCAGCGCCATGCCGTCCCCGGCTACGATATCGGGCAAGGTGACGGCGCCGGGCGTGAAGCTGGCAAGATCGATGCCCAGCCATTCGGCGAGCGTGGCGTTGACGTAGGTGACGCGGCCGTCCTGGTCGGCCGAAAAGAAACCGGCCGGTGCGTGGTCCAGGTGATCGATGGCCTTCTGCAGATCGAGGAAGAACCGCTCCTGCTCGGCTCGCTCCTGCGAAATATCGGCAAGTTGCCAAGCCAGCATCGGCAGCCGCTGGCCTGGAACGCTGAACGTACGGGCGCGCGCCCGGTACCAGCGGGCGCCAGGTTCGGCGCCGGGCCGAATCGATTGCGCGAGCCGGAATTCGCCGTCGCCCGGCTGGCCGTCACGCAGCCCCGACGCCAGCCGGTAGATGGTCACCGAGGCTTCGGGGACATCCGAGAGCAAGCCTTCGACTGTCTTCAGGTCGGCGGCCGAGGAAGCTCCCGTCATATCGGCATAGGCCCGGTTGGCATAGACGACGCGGCCCTTGGTATCCGTGACCAGCAGGCCCTGCGACATCGAATCGACGAAAGCCTTGGACAGTTCGTCGCCCGTGGAACGCGGTGTGATCTGCACGAAGCCGATGGCGGTCGCGAACAGGAAGCCGACACCGATCATAGCCAGCACGCCAAGCATGCCGAGCAGGAAGGGATCGCCGAGGCGCTCGCGGAAAAGGCCGAAGACGATTGCCGCGCCCGTCAGAACGACGATGAAGACGATAAGCCGGGTGACCGCGCCCGGTCGTGTATTCTGGTCGACGATCGGTACCGGATAGAAATCGCCGCGCGCTTCCTTGGCCATATGTCCCCTGCTCGTGAAATCCGATGTTCCGACCCCTAATGCATATCGCCCAAAAGTGACTTCGATTTTGGGAAAACGACACGCATGAAAACAAGGACCTAAAGCGCTTCACGTGAATCCGTTTCAGCGCGACCGCGCTTTAGCCGGTTGAATCACATTCTCCCGGTCCGGAAAAGGCCCGGGCGGCAAATGTCAGATAAAAATGATGTCGGTCGGCCTTCGAGTGTTTCAAGCTGTTCACGATGCGTGAAAGGCAACTTGCGGTGGCCAGTCGCAACGGTCTAGTGTCGCGTCACTTTCCAAAACCGATCAGGGGAAACCAATGCAGTGGCTGGATAGCGTGGCGGGTCCCGGTTATGCGGCGGCACTCCTGTGGACCTTCGCGGCGCTGATCCTGCTGGTCATCGTGCTCATCATCGTCAGGCTCGTTCGCAACCTGACCTTCGGCACGTTTGTCGCCGGTGGCCGCAACCGCAAGACGCGGCTCGCCGTCATGGACGCTACCGCCGTCGACAGCCATCGCCGGCTGGTGCTGGTACGGCGCGACGACATCGAACATCTGCTCCTGATCGGCGGCCCGACCGATGTCGTTGTCGAACGCGACATCCGCCTTGCCGCGCCGCGCCGTCCGGCGTTGACCGGAGATGGCGGCCTGCAGCCTGTTCCGGCTGCCGCGGCCCCGGCCGCGAAGCCGCGGCCGCCTCAACCCGCTCCCGTGCCTCCCAGGCAAGCCCCCGCTCCCCATCCGGGGGCCGTCGCGGGGCCTGCCCGCCCGCGTCCGGCGGCACCACCACCGGCCCCGGCGCCCGCACCGAAACCAGCGGCGCAAGGCCATCAGTCGACAAATGTCACGCCACTGCCTGCCTATGGCTCCGCCAATGCCAACGTCGTCAAGAACACGCCACCGCCGCCGAGGCAGGACAGCATCGATGACACGCTGATGAAGGAACTCGAGGTTTCGCTAGACCAACCCCGCTCAGGCGGCCCGGCGGGGAAACCGGCATCCAAGGCGCCGCCGTCGCTCGACGATGAAATGACCAGGCTGTTGGGCGAACTCTCAAGCCAGAAGCGATAATTCGCACCCAGGCCGCCTGCCAGTGAGTTGAACTGGTTGACGTTCGAGCATGCCTGATCTGTTAAAGTGCGCCGCGGGCGTTGAACAAAAAATGGCCGGCGAACCGGCCATCTGGAAATCGATGCAGGGTCGATCTATCAGTCGTCGCGATAGACTTTTTCACGGCGCTCATGCCGCTCCTGCGCTTCGATCGACAAAGTGGCGATCGGGCGCGCGTCGAGCCGCTTCAACGCGATCGGCTCACCTGTCTCTTCGCAATAGCCGTAAGTGCCTTCATCGATGCGCTGCAGCGCCGAATCGATCTTCGAGATGAGTTTCCGCTGACGGTCGCGGGCCCTGAGCTCAATCGCGCGGTCGGTTTCCGAAGAGGCGCGATCGGCGAGGTCGGGATGGTTGGCGTTTTCCTGCTGCAGGATTTCGAGAGTTTCGCGCGCTTCGCGCAAGATGTCGTTTTTCCAGGTGACGAGCTTCAGGCGGAAGTAGGATTTCTGCCGTTCGTTCATGAACGGCTCGTCTTCGGAGGGTACGTAATCGGCGGTAACGATGTCGTTCATTCGACTCACCCAACTGCCCCAAATTTGGCGCCTATATATTCGTCGCCTGACGCCTGTACAAGCGCAATCAGCGGCCGTCTCACGCAAATGTTAAAGTGCATCCGCAGCCTTCTCCGGGGCGGGATAGATCTGTTTTGCTGGCGAAAGCAAGACGATCTTCGCCGATCGCCCGCAAGTAATTCGCCGCGCTGAAGAACGCGTACCATTGTGCGCGGAGCCTTTCTCGTGGCTAATCGCGGCGACTTCGGCTCTCGGGCATCATTGGAGGTTGGGTGAGCAGGCTCTATCTGTTGCGACACGCCAAGGCCGGCTGGGCCTTGCCGGGCATGCGCGATTTCGATCGTCCACTCGACGCATCCGGCCGCGCCGATGCCGAAAAGATGGGGGCCGCGATGCGGTCCCGCTCCTATGTGCCGGACCTGACGTTATGCTCCAACGCCAAGCGCGCCAGGGAAACGCTCGAGGGACTGGCCGGCCAGACCGACACAGGCAAGGTGCTGTTTTTCGACGCGCTCTACAGCGAAGACGCGGCCGGCTATCTCCGGCTCGTCCGGGACCATGGCGGACCCGGTTCATTGCTGGTCATAGGGCACAACCCGATGACGGAGGATCTCGCCATCGCGCTTTCGCGCGACGGTGGCGAGACGGAGCGGGCCGTGCTCAACCACGGCTTTCCGGCCTCGGGCCTTGCGGTCGTCCGTTTCCCCGGCGATCTGGCGAATGCGACCCAGGGAGCCGGCTATCTCGAAGCGTTCCTGACCCCAGCCGATCTCTGATGTCGATTTCCAGCGCCATTTCAAAGCCGGGTTCCAGCGCCTATATCGGGCGGACGCAAGTCCGAGAGATCATATTTTGGCATCATCGCTGACCACCTTCACCGACGAGGCAAGAATTGCCCTCGACACATTGTCGGGACGTGCCACCGGACTTTTTTCCCCATCGCTGCGTTTGGGTGTGACTGGGCTCTCCCGCGCCGGCAAGACCGTCTTCATTTCGGCCTTCGTCCACAATCTGATCCACGGCGGACGTCTGCCGCTGTTCGAGGCGCAGAAATCGGGGCGTATCGCCCGCGCCTTCCTCGAACAGCAGCCCGACGATGCCGTGCCGCGTTTTCAGTACGAGGACCACATCGCCGCCTTGGTCAACGATCGCGCCTGGCCGGACTCGACCCGCGCCATTTCGGAATTGCGGCTGACGATCGAATATGAATCGGCCTCCGGCTGGAGCCGCATGTTTTCGTCAGGCAAACTGTCGGTCGACATCGTTGACTACCCCGGCGAATGGCTGCTCGACCTGCCGCTGCTCGGCAAATCCTTCGCCGATTTCTCGCGTGAAGCCCTCGAAATGGCCGCACTGCCTGTGCGCGAGGACCTTTCGCGGGGCTGGCGCGCGATCTTGGCGGAAATCGACCCGAATGCCGTCGCCGACGAAATGACGGCACGCCGGCTGGCAGAAAGCTTCGCCGCCTATCTCAAGGCATGCAAGCTGGACGAGCGGGCGCTTTCGACCTTGCCACCCGGCCGTTTCCTGATGCCCGGCGATCTCGAAGGCTCGCCCGCGCTGACCTTCGCGCCGCTGGCCGGCCTCGGCGACAGCCGCGCGCGAAACGGTTCGTTGCACGCCATGATGGAACGGCGCTACGAGGCCTACAAGACACATGTGGTCAAACCGTTCTTCCGCGAGCATATCACGCGCCTGGACCGCCAGATCGTGCTCATCGACGCCATGCAGGCGCTGAACGCCGGCCCTGGTGCCATGGCCGACCTGGAGCGAGCCGTCACCGAGATCCTGAGCTGTTTCCGACCCGGCCGGGGCAACCTACTCTCCGACCTTTTCTCTCGGCGTATCGACCGCATCCTGGTTGCCGCAACCAAGGCCGATCATCTGCACCATGAAAGCCATGACCGGTTGCAGGCGATCGTGCGGCGCCTGGCCGACCGCGCGGTGGCGCGGGCGAATTTCACCGGCGCCGATGTCGACGTGGTGGCCATGGCGGCGGTACGCGCGACCCGCGAAGGCACCGTCAAGCAGGGCCGCGAAACATTGCCTGTTATCATCGGCACGCCGATCGCCGGCGAGAAGATCAATGGCGAAACATTCGACGGAAAGACGGAAACGGCTATATTTCCTGGTGATTTACCGCAAGATATTGATGCGGTGTTCGACCTTTCGGGGTCCGATCACAGGCAGGACTCCACAGACCCGGCAATCCGCTTCGTCCGGTTTCGTCCGCCGAAACTCGAACGCACGGCCGAAGGTATCACGCTGTCGCTGCCGCATATCAGGCTCGATCGTGCCTTGCAGTTCCTGATCGGAGACCATCTGGCATGACCGCGCCCCGCAAGCCGGCGGCTTTCCGCATCGAGCCGGAAGCCGCGCCGAAACAAGACGCGCCACAAGCACGCCAGGCCGAACCCTCGCGCAAGCCGCGCCCGATGAAGGCCGATGCGGCGTTGGTCATCCCTGCGGAGGTCGACGTCTTCGATGAACCGGACATTGTCGCCGCCGAGCCGCCGCCGTCGGTCGCTCCGAGACAACGTTCGATTCTCGGCAGCATCTTCTTCGGCGCCTTCGGGGTGCTGGTTTCGCTGGCTGTCGGCCTGTGGACGGATCAGCTCATACGCGATCTCTTTGCCCGCGCCGAATGGCTGGGCTGGCTGGCCGCCGGCATGGCGGCGATCGCGCTGCTGGCGCTTCTGGTAATCCTGGTTCGCGAATTCCTGGCGATCGCCCGCCTCGCCGAGGTCGAAAAACTGCAGAAGCGCGCGCTCGATGCCGTCGCGCGCGACGACCCGAAGGCGGCACGCGCGGTGGTCGATGAACTGTCGGCCTTCGTCGCGGCCAAACCCGAGACCGCGGCCGGCCGGCGCGCGCTGGCCGAATTACGCGGCGAGATCATCGACGGCGCCAATCTCGTACGCCTGGCGGAAGCGGAAATTCTCGGCCCCCTCGACGTCAGGGCCAAGGTGATGATTCTCGAAGCCGCCAAGCGCGTCTCGTTGGTGACCGCGGTGAGCCCGCGCGCGCTCGTCGACGTCGCCTATGTCGTCTTCGAGGCCGGACGCCTCATCCGCCGGCTGTCGGAACTCTATGGCGGACGGCCCGGGACGCTGGGTTTCTTCCGGCTGGCGCGCAGCGTGCTGGCGCATCTGGCGGTCACCGGCTCGATCGCCGTCGGCGACAGTTTCGTCCAGCAGATCGTCGGCCACGGCCTGGCGGCGCGTCTCTCGGCCAAGCTTGGCGAGGGCGTCGTCAACGGCATGATGACAGCGCGCATCGGCATCGCCGCGATGGAAACGGCACGTCCCCTGCCCTTCAGCGCGGCCAGGCGCCCGGGACTGGGCGATTTCCTCTCCGCATTGACATCGTTCGCGGCCAAGAAAGACGCCGAAACAGCCGGCTCCGGCAAATAGCGTCCTGCTCTACGGGACGGTGCCCGGATTGCGGTTTCGAAGGCTCTTGGTGACGAAGCATTAACCAATCTTCTTCATGGTCAAACCGGTCACAAACAGCCTCGTTGTTGCCGGGTGTCGTCGATGAAAAGCGTAATTCTGTCCAGCGTCCTGCCCCTGGCGGCGGCGATCACAGCGGTCGCCTCTATGGCATCCGGGGCCTCCGCCGGAGAGCCGGACAGGCAGTTTTTCCAGTCAGTTGAAGGCAAGTGGGTCGGCCCCGGCGAAATCGTCGCCGGCAAGTACAAGGGCACGAAATTCAACTGCAGCTTCACCGGCTCCACGCCCGACGGCAAGATGGGCATGACGCTCGACGGCGGTTGCCGGGTCGGCGTGTTCACCCAGCCGATGTCGGCCAAGATCGAGCGCAGGGGACGTGACTACAAGGGTTCCTTCATGGGGGGTTCGGCCGGTGCCGGCCTCGATATTATCGGCGGCAATGTCGTCGACGCCCGCAAGGTTGTCTTCACCATCAACCGCAACCAGCTCCGCGGCGTCATGCAGGCACGCATTCCCGACGACAATTCGATGACCGTGACGGTTGCCGTGCGCGTTCAGGACCAATTGGTGCCCGTGATCGGCATGAGCCTCAAGCGGGTCGACGCCGTCCAAGTCGGCTCCATCACGCCGAACTGAGCGCACCGCCGCCATTTCTCTACGCATTTCCGGCGGAAAACCGCTTTACGCCCACGATCGGAATTCGGACTGTTCGATCCTGGCCGAAGCCCCTATCCTTTGCGCCGGCGACCAGCCATGGCGCTTAGAGCATTTCAGCGTTTCATCGAAATGCTGAAATGCTTTAGCTCTTTGTTTGATGCAATTCCGGACGGAAGACCATTTCACGCTCGTCCTAGGATTGCGCTTGACCCCGACCGCACCCCGTTGCGGTCCCGAACGAACGGAATGACAGGCATGGCGGCAGAGGCATCGGGCAGCGATCTCGTTCAGGTGGTGGCATTGCTGGCGGCAGGCGTGGTGGCCGTCCCGATCTTCAAGCGCATGGGTCTCGGTTCGATTCTCGGTTACCTGGCCGCCGGCGTGGTGATCGGCCCGTTCGGCATCGGCGTCTTTTCGGAATCGGGAGCCATCCTGCATGTCGCCGAACTCGGCGTTGTCATGTTCCTGTTCATAATCGGCTTGGAAATGCAGCCGTCGCGGCTCTGGGGCCTGCGCCGCGAGATCTTCGGGCTTGGGGCGCTTCAAGTCGGGGTCTGCGCCGTGCTGCTGACCGGTGTCGGCATGGCCGGAGGGTTTCCGATCGCGCAGTCCTTCGTCGCCGGCGCCGGTTTCGTGCTGACCTCGACGGCCATCGTCATGCAGCTTCTGGAGGAGCGCGGCGAAATCGCCTTGCCCAAGGGCCAGCGCATCGTCTCCATCCTGCTGCTGGAGGATCTCGCCATCGTGCCGCTGCTCGCCCTGATCGCCTTCCTGGCGCCCGGCGGGGCCGATACCAGCCTGTCGGAGCGGTTGACCGAGGTCGGCATCGGCCTCGCCGCGATCGTCGGGCTGGTGGTCGCGGGACGATACCTGCTCAACCCCTTCTTCCGCATCCTCGCGGATGCCCGTGCACGCGAGGTAATGACGGCTGCGGCACTGCTGGTCGTGCTTGGGTCGGCGCTCGCCATGCAACTCAGCGGCCTGTCGATGGCGATGGGCGCGTTCCTGGCCGGCGTGCTGCTCTCGGAATCGACCTTCCGCCATCAACTCGAAGCCGACATCGAACCGTTCCGCGGCATCCTGCTCGGTCTGTTCTTCCTTGCGGTCGGCATGTCGCTCGATCTGCATGTGGTGGCGGCGAACTGGAAGCTGATCGCCATCTATGTAGTCGCCTACATGGCGATGAAGGCTTTCGGCATCTACGTCGTGGCCCGCGTCCTGAGATCAGGCCACCGCGAGGCGCTGGAACGCGCGGTCTTCATGGCGCAAGGCGGCGAATTCGCCTTCGTGCTTTATTCCGCGGCGGCCGCCGTCGGCATCATCGACGGCCAGGCGAACGCGACGCTGACGGCGATCATCATCATCTCCATGGTGCTGACGCCGTTGGCAATCATTGCCCTGCGCTATTTCACGCCGCGCGACGAGCAGTCGCTGGACGGCGTCGAAGTCGCCGACGGCCTGACGGGCAGCGTGCTGATCATCGGCTTCGGTCGCTTCGGCCAGATCGCCAGCCAACCCCTGCTCTTGCGCGGCATCGACGTCTCGATCATCGATAACGATGTCGAGATGATCCAGGCGGCCGCCGATTTCGGCTTCAAGGTCTATTATGGCGACGGCACGCGGCTGGACATCCTTCACGCGGCCGGGGCCGGCCGGGCGCGGGCCGTGCTCATCTGTGTCGACAAGCCCGACGCCGCCATCCGCATCGCCGAACTCGTCAAGGCGGAGTTTCCGTTGCTTACGGTGCTGGCACGCGCTTTCGACCGCGGCACGGCCTTGCAACTCATTCGCGCCGGCGTCGATTATCAGCTGCGCGAAACCTTCGAATCGGCACTCGTCTTTGGCGGCTCGACACTCGAGGCGCTGGGCGTCGATCCCGAAGACGTCGCCGAAACGATCGAGGACGTCAGGCGCCGCGACACCGCCCGCTTCGAGACCCAACTCGCCGAAGGCATCCGCTCTGGCCAGCGGTTCCTGAAAGGCAATATCGGCACGCCGATCCCGACCCCGCTCTCCACGCCCCGCCGTCCTGGCCAGGCGCTCAACGAGGAAACAGCCGGCGTCCTGCATAAGTCCGAAGCGACGGATTGAATAAGGAAATCAGGAAATGGAATTGGACAGCAGGGCCTTGTCGGTCACCAAATTCTGGCGCGACGCCGGCGAGGATGCATGGTTCGAGAAGAACGATGCATTCGATGCCGATTTCCGCGACCGCTTCCTCGACCTCCATTACGGCGCGGCGCGACGCGAATGCGACGACTGGTCAGGACATGCCGAAGGCTCGCTGGCGCTGATGATCCTGCTCGACCAGTTTCCGCGCAATTGCTTTCGCGGCACCGGCCACATGTTTGCGACCGACCCGCTGGCAAGGCACTTCGCGCTAAAGGCGATCGATGCGGGCCATGATGTGGCGTTGGAACCGGAGGTCCGCGTGTTCCTGTATCTGCCGTTCGAACATTCGGAAAATCCCGCCGACCAGGACCGTTCGGTTGAACTTCACACCGCCAGGGCCGAGTCCAACTTGAAGTACGCGCTGGAACATCGCGACATCATCCGGCGCTTCGGCCGCTTTCCGCACCGCAACAGGATGCTTGGCCGCGAGACGACGGCTGAGGAAAAAGCCTTCCTGGATGACGGTGGTTTCTCCGGCTAGTGCCGCCGGGTCTAGGCCCACCACCAGGCGCGGCCGGATGGCAGCCGCTCGATGCCAGCCGCGTCCACGGAGACCAGGCGATCGGCAACGCGTTTGCCGCCTACGCTAAGGTCCGGCGCGATCTCGGCCAGCGGCGCCAGGACGAAGGCGCGCTCCAGCATGCGCGGGTGCGGCACTTCCAGGCCCGTTTCATGGATGATGCGGTCGCCGAACACCAGGATGTCGATGTCGATCAGGCGCGGCCCCCATCTCTCCTCGCGCACGCGTTTGAGCTTTCGCTCGGCATCGAGACAGAGGTCGAGCAATGCCCGCGGCGACAGCCGCGTCGACAGTCCGGCGGCCGCGTTGAGGAAATCAGGCTGGTCGAGCTTGCCCCAGGGCGGCGTCCGGTAGAGCGAAGAAACGGCGGCCACGTCGGTATCGGGATCGGCATCGAGCAGGCGCAACGCCGCCCCCATCGATTTCGCCGGATCACCGAGATTGCCGCCGAGGCTGAGATAGACAGTGTTACTCGGGCCAGACAACGGTCACCTCGACGTAATCGAGCACGCCAGGCACCGGCGCGTTTGGCTTGCGAACGGTGACCTCGGCTTTGCGGATCTGGGGAAAGCGCCCGGTGAGAGCCTTTGCGACTTCCAGGGCCAAGGCTTCGATCAGGAAGCGCCTGTGTCCGGTGATGATTTGCTCGATGACCGTGAAGGCAACGCCGTAATTGACGGTCTCGCCGATGGCGTCATCGACGAGCGCGCGTCCGGGCTCGACGGTGAGCGAGGCATCGACATAGAACCGCTGACCCAGCGCTTCTTCCTCGTCCAGCACGCCGTGCCGGGCAAAGAAGGCGCAATTCTTCATGCGGATGACATACATGGCTCAGCGTTCCGATCCATTAGAGCAATTCCAGGGAAAGTGCGTAGCGGTTTTCTGTCCGGAATTACGTGAAAACAAAGAGTTAGAGCGGTTCAGCGATTCAATCAAACGCTGAACCGCTCTAGGGCGACGTGCGTTCCCGCGCCAGCATAGCATCCGCCACAGCCAGCGCGTCCACGTTGATTGCGACATCATGGACGCGAAACAGATGCGCGCCCTTGAGCCTGAGGATGACGCTGGTCGCCGCGGTCCCGGCAGCCCGGTCGGCGGCGTCACGGCCCGTGACGGTGCCGATGAAGCGTTTTCGCGACGTGCCGGCCATCAGCGGGAAGCCCAGCGCACCGAGTTCGGAAAACCGTGCCATCAGATCGAGGTTTTCCTCCGCCGTCTCCTTGGCGAAGCCAAAGCCGGGGTCGAGCACCATTTGGTCGTCGGCGACACCCTGCCCGCGCCCGATCGCCACCGATTTTCCCAGGAACGCCAACTGGTCGGCGATGACATCGGGCAGCTTGTCGCGGCCCCGGCCGGTATGCATGATGATGAGCCCGGCGCCGGTTTCGGCCGCCACCCGCGCAATGTCGGGCTCGCGCTGCAGACCCCAGACATCATTGACGATATGCGCGCCGGCCGCCACCGCGAGTCCTGCGGTCTCCGCACGATAGGTGTCGACCGAGATCAGCACGTCGCCGGCACGCGCCAGCGCCTCGATCACTGGCAGGATACGGACCTGCTCCTCGCTGGCCGAGATCGGGGCCGCGCCCGGCCGGGTCGATTCTCCGCCAACATCGATGATCGAGGCTCCTTCCCCGATCATGCGGCGCGCCTGGACCAGTGCGGTTGCGGGAGCATCGAACAGGCCGCCGTCGGAAAAGCTGTCGGGCGTGACGTTGAGGATGCCGACGACCACTGCCTTGCCGCCCAGCTCGATATGACGCCCATGCGCCATCTGCCACCGCGTCGCCGTCATTGTGCATCAACCATGGGCTCATCAACCAACGGGCATCAACGATGTATGATCCGCATCGGATCAGTTCCGTTGCGCCGGCAAAGGCCGTAAAGCAAGGTGACCGAAGAGGCAACACGATGAAACGATCCCTTCTCTGCGCACTGCTGCTTGCCGGCGCCACCGTTCCGGCGGACGCCGTCAATCTGGTTAAGACTTACAGCTATTTCGCCATCGGCGGCAGAACGCTCGAGGATATCGAGCAGCAACTCACAGAACATGGGCCGCTGGTAAAAACCACGGGGTCACGCCATCCTGGCGCCACCCAGATGGCCTTCACGACGCGCATCAGCTACGCCAGCCAGCCGGGTTCCTGCCGGATCGCCGACGCGGTCGTGACCGTGAAGGTCAATGTGATCCTTCCCCAGTGGCGCCGCCCGCGCAAAGCCGACGCCGACGTGCGGCTGTTCTGGGATACATTGTCCGCCGACATCAAGCGCCATGAAGACCGTCATGTCGAGATCGCCAAGAACCACGGCCGCGCACTGGAGGACGCCCTGAAGGCAAGCTATCCGCGGAAGGATTGCGATGCCGCGAAGGCCAAGGCCGCCGAGATCACGGCGGCTGAGCTTGCCAGGCACGATCAGGACCAGCTGCGGTTCGACCGCGTCGAGAGCGCCAATTTCGAAAGCCGCATCCTGCGGCTGATGCGCTATCGGATGGAGCGCATCGAGAGTGGCCGATTGCCGCCGCCCTGAATGTGCGCTCGCCGCCTCCGTTCGCCTGGATGCAAGCCAACCGGGCGGAAGCGTAGTGCCAGCTTCGAATTTTTTTCGAGCACCGGTCGAAATCGGCCTATAGGGAACGACATATCAAGGGTTGCCACGAGCAAGCCGGAAACACGAACATCACGACCGGTCGCGCCGCGGATGCACCGGACAGACCCGATAGTGATGCCGCAGCGCAACGCGCATGGACGAGAAATTATGGACCAGGCTGTCGACAAGCAGGACGTGATGGCAGCGAGCGCGCCGCTGACCGACAGCGAAAAGAACGTCATCATCGGCGGCGTCCTGCTGTCGATGCTGCTGGCGGCCCTCGACCAGACCATCGTCGCGCCGGCAATGCCAACCATCGGGCGCTCTCTCGGCAATGCCGAGTACCTGCCATGGGTCGTTACCGGTTATCTCTTGACCGCAACCGCCGTGGCACCGCTCTACGGCAAGATTTCGGACGTCTACGGGCGTCGGCCGACCGTCTATGCGGCAATCCTTATCTTTCTTGCCGGATCGCTGGTCAGTGCGCTGGCCCCGAACATGTTCGTCCTTATCCTGGGGCGCGCGATCCAGGGGGCTGGCGGCGGCGGCCTTTTCGCGCTGACGCAGACCGTGGTCGGAGACCTTGTCCCGCCGCGCGAGCGGGCGCGCTATGCGGCGTGGTTCTCCGGCACGTGGGCCGTCGCCAGCGTCGCCGGGCCACTGCTGGGCGGCACCTTCGCCGAACATCTTCACTGGTCCCTCATCTTCTGGATCAATATCCCGCTGGGCTTCGTTGCGATGGCGATCATCAACAAGCCGCTCAAGAAGCTGCCTGCCGCGGCCAAGAATCACAGCATCGATGGTCTTGGAGCATTGCTGCTCATCGTGGCCACGGCGCTGTTGCTGCTGGCGCTGAACTGGGGTGGCAGCGCCTACCCGTGGTTGTCGTCGGAAGTCATTGGCGTCCTGGCGTGCTCCGCGCTTTTCTGGGGCGCCTTTGCCCTGCGGCTGATGCGGGCGGCCGAACCGCTCATTTCGCTCGAGGTCCTGGGCAACCCGATCGTCCTGGCCGGCACTTTGTCGATGTTCCTGCTCCAGGCCTCCAGCGTCGGCCTTGCCGTCTATCTGCCCGTATATCTGCAATCGATACTTGGCCTGACGGCCAGCGAATCGGGCACTGCAATGCTTGGCCTACTGCTTGGAACCGTGGGCGGCGCCGCGTCCAGCGGCCGCCTAATACCGCGCTTCACCCACTACAAGCGCATCGCCATGATCGGCGTCGTTTTCGCTATCCTGTGCATGGGCCTGCTGGCCTTTGTCGCCGGCCAAGCATCGCTCCTCGTGGTCGAAGTCCTGACCATCTGTATCGGGCTGGGAACCGGGACGACATTTCCGGTAACCACCGTGTCCGTGCAGAACGCCGTCGATCGCATGCATCTTGGCGTGGCGACGGGGGTGCTTACCTTTCTGCGTTCGCTGGGCAGTGCATTGGGGGTCGCGATGCTCGGCGCCGTCGCTCTAGGCTTTGGATTGCCGCTGGCCGGTGAAGGCGTCCAGGTGGCTGGACGTGTCGTATCGGCCGAACCCTTCGTGATGATCTTTCTCGTCGCGGCCGGCACTCTGGTCCTGGGCCTCATCACGCTGACGCTGATGCCCGAGAAGGAACTTCGAGGCCACATCGACGATCCGGCGCCGATCCTGGCGGAGTAACTAGAGCAATTCCAGGAAAAGTGCGTAGCGGTTTTCCGTCCGGCATTGCGCAAGAACAAAGAATTAGAGGGCCAACGATTCTATCAAACGCCGAACCGCTCTAGCCGGAAACGCCGAGCTTCTTCTGCAGGCTGGTGGACGAAGTGGTATACTGGAACACAATGCGTTCGCCGGGGCTGATGACGCGCTTGGCGGCCTGTGCCATCAGCGCCACCTCGTGGAAACCCGACAGGATCAGCTTGAGCTTGCCCGGGTACCAGTTGATGTCGCCCACCGCGAAAATGCCGGGCACCGATGTCTGAAATTTCTCGGTATCGACCGGGATCAGGTTCTCATGGAGATTGAGCCCCCATTCGGCGATCGGGCCGAGCTTCATGGTCAGTCCGAAGAACGGCAGCATGCGGGTACAAGGCACCTCGATGTCGCCATCGGAGCCGCCCTTGATCGTGGCCGACGCCAGCTGGCCGTCGGCCCCGGTGAGCCCGGTCACCTGGCCGACCCTGAACTCCAGCTGCTTCATCTCCTGCATGGCGTACATCTTGTTGACGCTGTCGGGCGCCGCGCGAAACTCGGGCCGACGGTGAACGAGTGTCACGCTTCTCGCCACCGGCTGCAGGTTCAGCGTCCAGTCGAGGGCCGAATCGCCGCCGCCGACAATGACCAGGTCGTGGCCGCGAAAATCCTCCATCCGGCGAACCGAATAGAAGACGCTCGTACCTTCATAGGCTTCGATGCCGGGAATTGGCGGTCGCTTCGGCTGGAATGAGCCGCCGCCGGCGGCGATCACCACCACCTTGGCCTCGAACACCTCGTTCTCGTCCGTTGTCACGCGAAAGCCGCCGTTGTCCAGCTTTTCGAGACTGGAAACCATGCGGTTGTAGGTGAATTCGGGCTTGAACGGCGCAACCTGCTCAAGCAGCTTGTCGACGAGCCCTTGCGCCGAGATCGAAGGCCAGCCCGGAATGTCGTAGATCGGCTTTTCGGGATAGAGTTCCGCGCATTGGCCGCCGGGCTTGTCGAGAATGTCGATCAGGTGGCACTTCATGTCCAACAGGCCGAGCTCGAACACGGCGAACAGGCCGACCGGCCCTGCTCCGACAATGAGGACGTCTGTGCTGATGATGCCGGTCATGATGCGCCTCGCTGCGAAAGTCCAGGCGAGACTGCATGACCGTCGGCCCGCTGCCAAGCGTCAGCGGTAAAAATCGCCGATTTCAGCCCTGACGTTCGGGAACCCGCACGATCAGGCCGTCGAGCGCGTCGCGCACCTTGATCTGGCACGACAGGCGCGAGTTCGGCTGAACGTCATAGGCGAAGTCCAGCATGTCTTCTTCCATCGCCTCGGGCTCGCCGACCTCGGCCGTCCATGCCTCATCGACATAGACATGGCAGGTCGCGCAGGCGCAGGCGCCGCCGCACTCCGCCTCGATGCCCGGCACCGCGTTACCGATGGCATTTTCCATGACCGTCGAGCCGTTTTCGGCGTCCACGTCGAAATGTGTGCCGTCATGGGCGATGAAGGTCAGTTTGGTCATTTGTCACCTGAGGGAGTTTCACCGGCACGAAAGGGAGTTCGCCCGAGACGAAATCGAGTTTCGCCCGAGATAATCACTCCGGCAAACAAGTCAACTGCCGCGCGAAAGCGCCGCTCCGTGACGTTTTTGTCTCAAACCGTGATCAGCGATTGATGGCGGCGATGAAGTCGCGCACTTCGTCGATAAGCCTGCCGAGCCGATTGAGGATTTGGACGTCCTCCGGCCGGCGTTCGATCTCGGTGGCGCAATCGGCGATGGCGAAGGCGCCCACGCCGCGGGCCGAACCTTTCAGGCCATGAGCCAGCAAAAGTCGGTCCTTGATGTCGGCATCGACTATCTTGTCGCGCACCGAAACTGCCTGCTGTACAAACAGCGCCAGCACCTCTTGCTCGAGGGTGCGGTCGCCCATCGTTTGCCGGGCAAGGTGTGCCAAATCGACTGGCCGGGACTGCCTCGTTCCCGATACGTCGCCCCCGGGCATTGAGAAGGCAATGCCGCTTTCGCCACGCATGAACTCGAACTCCATTTTCTTCGGCCGCCTGAAAACTAGGCGGATCCGGTGGACAACGGGTTAATGAATGGCCGGGAAAAATGTTGCGAAAGCGGCGCCCAAATCACGCTTCCGTTAACCTTATATTTAAAGTTTTACGTATCCCGCGGAATGCATGTTTTCTTTACCCCCCTGTGTCATTACGATACGAGGGTCCATTTTCAGCCTCCTGCGCGGGGGTAAGACAACCAGAATTATAAGCCCCCGCGGCAGCTAGTACAGGGTAGCGAAGGCATGGCGAAGAAACCAACGACAACCAGAAATCTCGATAGCGACGTAGCCAGGGAACTCGAAAAAGCGCTCGATCTCGACCTGAGCGGCGATACCGACAGCGGCGACCTCGATATCGCGGCTTCGATGGAAGATCTGGAGGCGCAGATATCGCAGGCCGCCGATGAGCTGGCGCGCGAGGGACGCTATCCGCAGCCGGCAGCGCCTGTCGTCAATAAGGCTCAGACCGACGGGGCCAAACCGGCCGAACTTCGCCCGGTGGAGACACGCAATAGTGGCCAGCCCGCAGGCTTCGCGCCAGCCAACGATGATCGCCAGAAGGACTACAAGACCCTCCTGCACGGCCTGAACAGGCGCGCCTCCAACACCATCTACTGGGTCATCGCCTTTGTCTCGCTCGCCTGGATCGCGGGCGCCGGCGGACTGGCCAACCTGCTTTTTGGACCGAGCATCTGGCGGATACGCACGCTGGACCAGTTCTTTGCTCGCCCCGAGCTGATCGGCCTCGCCGTGGCGGCAATCGTGCCCGTCATCCTGTTCTGGGCCTTCGCGGTGATGATTCGCCGCGCCCAGGATATGCGCATCGCCGCGCAATCGATGACGGAAGTGGCCTTCCGCCTGACCGAGCCGGAGAACATGGCTCAGGATCGCGTCATGATGATCGGCCAGGCCGTCCGTCGCGAGGTGGCTGCCATGGGCGAAGGCATCGAACGCACCCTTGCCCGTGCCGTGGAACTGGAAACGCTGGTCCACAGCGAGGTCAACCAGATCGAGCGCTCCTATTCGGAAAACGAAACCCGGATTCGGTCGCTGGTCGACGGGCTCGGCAGTGAACGCGAAGCGGTGGTCACCCATGCCGAACGCGTCCGCGCCTCGATCTCCGGCGCGCACGAGACGTTGCGCGATGAAATCGGAGCGGCAAGCGACATCATCCGCGATAGCATTCTCAATGCGTCGACCAAACTGTCGATGACGATCACCAATTCGGGCGACACGCTGATCGACCGCATCAACGAAAGCTCGATGTCGATCTTCGACTCGGTGGAAGGCCGGCTCGACAACATCACCGACCGGCTGTCGACCTCCGGCGAGGCTTTCGCCAGCCTGCTCGACACGCGCATTGCCAAGCTGACGGATACGACGGACGGCCTGACCCGGTCGTTGACCGACCTGCTCGACGATCGCACCACTGGCATGGTTTCGCTGCTCGGCGGCGCAGCGCGTACCCTCAACTCCGAGTTCGAAGCCAGCCTTGACGGCATCGAGCGCACGTTGGCCGAACGCGGCCAGGCGCTGATCAGCGAATTCCAGACCCGCGCCGAAGCGTTGGATACCGGCACGCAGAAGCTCAATGCCGCCCTCGAGGCCCGGGCCCGCCAGATCAACGAAACGCTGGTCGAGCGTGCGCGTGAAATCGCCCACACCTTCGCCGAGAGCAAGGACACGCTGTCGGCCATGATCGATCAGGGCAAGACCCAGATCGGTGCCGACATGGCCGACATCGTCACCTCGACGTCATCCATGCTCGAAGCGCGCGCCAGCGATTTCGCCGGCCGCATGGAGGCAGCCCGCCACGTCGTGTCGCGCTCCTTCGATGCCGACATCCAGCGGCTTGCCGACGCGCGCGTCGGT
Organism: Mesorhizobium sp. ES1-4; assembly: GCF_020164745.1. Lineage (GTDB taxonomy): Bacteria > Pseudomonadota > Alphaproteobacteria > Rhizobiales > Rhizobiaceae > Mesorhizobium. The sequence continues at coordinate 488,985 of NZ_JAIUGV010000001.1, forward strand.
ATCGAGGAAGCAGTCGAAAACCACAGCCGCAAGCTCTCCGAAAGCCGCGAGCGCATGGCCGCCGCCATGCAGGCGGACCTGGAGAAATTCGCCGAAAGCCGCGCCGGCATCGATGCCGCGGTGACCAACCAGGTGCAGAAGCTGGCCGAAGGCCGCGGCCTGATAGCGCGTGCGCTAGAAGAAGACCTGCGCAAGGTCAACGAATCGCGCGCTGCCATCGATGCGTCGCTCGGCAGTCACCTCGAACAGCTGGAAGAAGGCCGCAACCGGCTCTCCCTGGCTCTCAACGAGGACTCCGGAAAATTGGTGCAAGCCCGCACGATCATTGATGAAATGGTCGCTGGGCATGTCGGGAAACTGGCTGAGGGCCGTAATATTCTTTCGCGCGCTTTGGAAGCCGACCTCGGCAAGTTGTCCGACAGCCGCGCCGACATTGACGGCCTTGTCGCAGGTCAGGTCGAGAAAATCGCCGAGGGTCGCGCGGTGCTCGCCAAGGCGCTGGAAAACGACATTGCCAGTATCGAGGGCCTCATCGAGGCGCATTCGGCGAAACTGGCCGAAGACCGCACGCAACTTGGCCGTTCGCTCGAAAGCGACCTGTCGGGCATACGCGGCCTGATCGACAGCCATTCGGGGCGCCTGGCGGAAGACCGCGGCCTGCTGTCTCAGACGCTTGAGGCAGACCTCGCCAAGCTGGCCGAAAGCCGCTCCAGCATCGACGGGCTGGTGGCCGGCCAGGTCGAGAAGCTGGCCGAGGGCCGCGACATTCTCAAGCGCGCGCTGGAATCCGATCTCAACACGATCAAGAACGTCATATCGAGCCAATCGGAAAAGCTGGCCGAGGATCGCGGGCAGTTGTCACGCGTTCTGGAAGCCGACCTGCAGAATGTGAACAGCGTCATCGCCGACCACATGAACAGGCTGGTTGAGGATCGCTCGACCTTGTCCAAGGCGCTGGAGGACGATCTCGCCAAGCTGGCCGAAAGCCGCTCCAGCATCGACGGGCTGGTGGCCGGCCAGGTCGAGAAGCTGGCCGAAGGTCGCGACATCCTGCGCCGCGCATTGGAAGCCGACCTCAACGCGGTCAAGAACACCGTTGCCGATCAGTCCCAGAAACTGGTCGACGACCGCGCTCAGTTCGCCCGCGCGCTGGAGGCTGATCTCGAAACCGTCAACAGCCTTGTCAACAGCCACTCGGACCGTCTGGTCCATGAGCGGTCGACGCTGTCGAAGGCCCTTGAGGCCGACCTTGAGACTATCGGCAGCCACGTCAACAGCCACAGCGACCGGCTTGCCCAGGATCGTTCGACCTTGTCGAAAGCGCTTGAGGACGACCTCCTGGCCGTTAGCGGCCACGTCAGCAATCACGCGGAACGGCTTGTCGAGGAGCGTTCGACGTTGTCGAAAGCGCTTGAGGACGATCTTGCCAAGTTGGCCGAGAGCCGCTCCAGCATCGATGGTCTGGTCGCCGGCCAGGTCGAGAAGCTCGCCGAGGGCCGCGATGTTCTCAAGCGCGCGCTGGAAGCCGACCTTGCCAAACTGGCCGAAAGCCGCTCCAGCATCGACGGGCTGGTCGCCGGCCAGGTCGAGAAGCTGGCCGAGGGCCGCGACATTCTCAAGCGCGCTCTCGAAGCCGACCTGCAGAGGCTGACCGAAAGCCGCGGCGATATCGACGAGATCATCGCTGGACATGTCGGCAAGTTGTCCGAAGGCCGCAATATGCTCAGCCGCGCGCTGGAAGATGATCTCGGCAAGCTCACCGAGACGCGCAGGGAGGTCGATCGCTCGCTGTCCGGCCACATCGACCAGATTGCGTCCAGGAGCGCGGACATTTCCGCCGCGATCGCTGCAGATGTCGACAAGATCGAGCAGGCGTTCAGCCGCCAGACCGGCATCATCGAGGAACGCGCCGGCACCATGGAGCGCGCGCTCTCTACTGGCGTCGACAATGTTCGCAGCGTGCTCGAAAAGAGCGCGGTCTTTGTCGCCGGCGCATTGCGTGAAAAGGTCCTGGAAGTCACCAGCACGCTGCACGAGCAGGCGGGGGCGGCTTTCAGCGATGCCGATCGCAAGATCGCCGAGCGCGCCGAACAGACGTCCGCCGCCTTGCTGGCCCGGGCCGAAGACATTGCCCGCACCTTCGAGGAGGCCGACCGTCGCCTCCATGCCCGTGCGGAAGATACGTCGAACGCCTTGCTCGCCCGCGCCGACGACGCCTCGAACTCGCTGCTGGCCCGCGCCCATGAAACCGCCGATCAGCTCGCTGCCCGCGCTGGCGAGATCGCTGGCACCTTCGACATGGCCGACCAGAAGCTGGCCGCCCGCGCACAGGCAACCACCGACCAACTGGCCGCTCGGGCTCAGGATACAGCGGACCATCTGGCCGCCCGCGCAAGCGAAATCGCCGGCGCATTCGACGCGGCCGACCAGAAGCTGGTTGCCCGGGCCGTGGAAACGGCGCAGTCCCTGGCCGCCCGTGCCGGCGACATCCTGCGCAACTTCGAAAGCGCCGACCAGCGGCTCGGCATGCGCATAGGCGAATCCGCCGAGGCGCTCGCCGCCCGGGCGTCGGACCTTGGCCGCATCTTCGACGCCGCCGACCAGCATTTGGTCTCCCGCATCGCCGAAGGTTCGGACGCGCTGTCCAGCCGGGCATCCGAAATCGCCCGCATTTTCGACGACGCCGACCAGCGCCTGGTTTCCCGTATCGCCGACAGCACCTCGACGATCGGCGAGCATGCGCAGACGATCGTCGGCGCCTTCGCAAGCACCGAGCAGAGGGTCGCCGATCGTGCCCGCCAGACCGGCCAGGACCTGGCCGTGCATGCCCGCGAAATCGAGCAGGCGCTTGCCGGCGCCGACGAGCGTCTTGCATCGAGCGCGGCCGCCGCGGCCGCCCGTGTCGAGGAACAGATCGCCGGGGTCGAAAGCCGGCTCACCTACACCGCCGAGACGATGGGCCAGAGACTCAACGAACAGGTGTCGACCGCCGAGGCGCAACTCGTATCGCGCGCCAACGTGATCGCGGAGACCTTCACCGCCGTCGGCCAGCACATCGGCCAAAGCACCAACGACGCAGCCAAGACGATCGGCGCCAACACCCGCGAGCTCAACACCATGCTCGCGGCGCGGTCCGCCGAGATGTCGAAGATCCTCGACGAAACCGCGCGGCCTTTGGTTGAGCGCTTCGCCCAGGGCGGCTCCGAACTGCAAAGGAGCATGGAAGAGGTCACCGAACGCGCGACCGAGAAGCTGCGCAGCGAGAATGCAGCCTTGGTCAACGCGCTCGCCAGCCGCACCGCCGAAACCCTGTCGGCGGTCGAAGGCGCCCGTTCGTCGCTGTCCGACAGCGTCGCCGATCTCATCGGCCGGATGACCAAGTCCAGCTCGCAGCTCGGTCAGCTGATCGAGCAGGCCGCGGTCAACCTTGGCGAGGTCGACGACCGCCTGACCGGCAGCACGCAAAGCTTCGCGGCGACCACCGAAAAGGCGGCGCAGACTTTTGCCAGCTCGGCGCGTCTGGTCGATTCGAACACGACAAGGCTGACGGAACTGTCGTCGTCGACCCTGCGTGAAGTCGCCTCGATCGCCACCAAGTTCGACGAACACAGCCGCCTGCTGGCCAGCGCCTCGGACCTCCTGAGCTCGGCACAGAGCAACCTCGAACACACGCTGGAAAGACAGTCGTCGCTCGACGATCTCGCCGTTGGCCTGGTCAAGAAGTCGGAGGATCTCGAAAGGGTCATGCGTTCTTTCGAGAACCTCGTCGGCCAGACGCTGCAGAACGCCGAAGGCAAGACGCTGGAATCGGCCGACAAGATCCGCAACGCCATCACCGATGTCGTCGAGTCGGCGACCAAGCGCTTCGCCGATGCGACCGAGGAGATGCGGCGCACCGCGGGCTCGATCAAGAGTGAACTCGACCTCACCCGCGCCGAACTCAAGAAGGGCGTGATCGAAATGCCTGAGGAGGCCAAGGAATCGACCTCGGCCATCCGCCGCGCCGTTTCCGAGCAGATCAACGCCTTGAAGGAGCTTTCGGATATCGTTGCGAAGTCCGGTCGTGGCGGCGACTCTTCAGAGCCGCGCTCCCTGCGCCCCGCGCCGCAGGCACCGGCACGCGCCGCCGAGCCGCCCCGTCGCGCCCCGGCGCCGCAGGCGGATCCGCGGCTGCCACAGGCTCCACTGGGCGGCGCGGGACTGCGTGGCACGCTCGATCTGGAGCATCCGGCGGAGGCAGCACCGCGCCAGCGTGCCGCCGACGCCAATGCGCGCGCGCCGCAAGGCGGCTGGGTACGCGATCTGCTGACCGCCGCGTCGAGCGATGCCGACCTCAGGCCGGCAGCCCCCCCGACGCCGGCCGAAGCACCGCGCGCGGCGCCTGCCCAGCGTTCGCCGCTGCATGTCGTGGAATCGCTGAACTCGCTCTCCGTCGATATCGCGCGGGCCATCGACCACGATGCCTCGATCGAGCTGTGGAACCGCTACCGGCGCGGCGAGCGCGACGTGTTCACGCGCCGGCTCTACACGCTGAAGGGTCAGCAGACGTTCGACGAAATCCGCCGCAAATATCAAGGAGAGGCCGAATTCCGCGCCGCCGTCGACCGCTACTGTGACGATTTCGAGAAACTGCTCAAGGATGTCTCGCGCAATGACCGAGACAACATCATGGCACAAACCTATCTCACGTCCGACACCGGCAAGGTCTACACCATGCTGGCCCACGCCAGCGGTCGCCTGCATTAAGCGGCCGACGGGACAAACAGAAAGGCGGGAGACTTGCTTCCCGCCTTTTTTCTTGAGGTGCCGATGTCGCCACCCGGGAGGACGCACCCGGGCACGCATCGAAGACGCGGCAAGGATTTTGAGCAATAAGCTTGCCGGTTACTACAGTGCCGAACACCCGCCATTGCGGGGCCATGACGCGCTCGACGATGCTGTCCTTGACCTGGACGCTGCAGCACCTGATGAAGACTGGAAAGCTGCGGCCGGAGGTCTTCGACCGTCTGTAGCTTGAACGAGTTGGTGGAACCCTGTGCGCCTGGCGTTCAGATCACAGAATCAGTCCAGCGGACGATCTGACCGGCCGCATCGCCGAAGGCCCGGTCGAGCGCCCCGACATAGGCCGGGTTGCCGCTGCCTGAGACGGGTGCGGAAGCTGTGAAGCTCTTGGAAGCCTTCACTTCGCCGTTGCGGTCGTTGAGCAAGCGCACGAAAAGGTCGACCTCGGCATGTTCGCCGCCGTTGACGCGCACCTCGAAGGACCGGACCTCGACGATCACCTGATAATCGATCGCCAGGCCCTCGCCCGGCTTTCCGACGCCGGCAAAGCTGCCCGAGCGCTGAAACGTCTCGGCCAGCCGCGCCTGCACGATCAGCGGCAGGCGGTCGGCCCACTGTGCGCCCTTCAGATACTGGATCGAACGGTCGGAGGGCTTGATGACGATGTTCTGGCTGTCCAGCGCCTTCAGCGCCGAAGGCTGGGCGATCAGGATTTGCTTGCGGCTATGGCCATGCGCGTCGACCGATGGCGCCGACAGTTCGAACGTGTCGAGCGGTGCCGGCTTGCCGCCCAGCGCCGCGCAACCGGCAACCGCCAGGACAAGCAGCGCCGCAGCCGATTTCAACCCGCCCGTTCCAACCCCACTCAACGCCACGCGTGATCCCCGTTGTCCCCGGATCGCAAGATCAACCCGCATTCACGAACTATGTTCTTGCGGCGGGCCGGCGCCGAAGTCAACGCCGCGCCCTGCCGTCGAACTGCCGAACCTCGCCCTCGCCGCCCGAAAGGATACGTTGCGGATTGCGGCTGAGATCCGTCACCGCCTCCTCGATGCGATTGATCGAGCGGCGGCTGTCCTGCACCAGCGCCTCGACATTCTGCAACCCCTGACCGGAGAAGCGCGCCAGATTGTCGGTGATGACGCCAAGGCGGGCGTTCAGCGTGTCGGCGACCTGCTTGAAGGATTTCAGCGTATCCCTGGCGTCGGCCATCACGCCGTCGGCCTGGCCCGAGCCGAGCAACTTGTCGACCTTGGCGAGAATACCGTCGACCCGCACCGAGGCGTCGTTGAGCCGTTGCGCCAATTGCCTGGCGTCCTTGATTGTCTGGTCGATATCGTCGGACCGATTGGCGATCTTGCCGGTCACCTGCGCGATATCAGCCGCCGCCTTGTTGGCGCTGTCGCTGGCCTTCTGGATGTTGGCCAGCGCTTCGCGTACCTGCGCCGGGTCGATACCGTCGAGCACGCCGTTGACCTTGGTCAGCGTGCCTTGCGTCTGCTTGGCGAAGTCGTTGACCGATCCCACCGCCGTGTCGACGTTCTTGATCACGCCATCCAGTTGCTGCGAGGTTTCCTTGAGGTTCCCCGTGACCGTATCGACATTCGCAACGATGCTCTTGATCTTGTCCTTGTCGACGGCATTGAGAAGGCCTTCGGCTGCCTTCAATATGCCGTCGAGCTTGCCTGAAACGCCCTTCAGCTCGTCGGAAAGCGCGCTGACGGCGGACAGGAACTTGTCGATACCGTCGGAATTCCTGGCCAGTGCATCGGAAAACGTCTGCACATTCTGCACGGTCTGCGTCAGCGGCCCGCGGACATCCTTGGTGAAGCCTTCCAGCTCCGTCAGCACCTTGTCGGCGCGGGTGAAGATGTTCTGCGCCGTCTGCAGCAGATTGGTCACGGCCGAAGGATTGGCAACGATCTCGGCGACCTTGCCTTCCTTTTCGGCCTGGTCGAGCAGCTTCACTTCCTTGGGATCGGCGCCCTTGAGCTCGATATTGGCCTGCCCGGTGAGGCCGGCGAGGCCGATATCGGCCTGCGTCGACTTGGTGATCGGCGTCATCCGGTCGATCTCGGTGTCGGCAATGGCGACGGTCGGATTGTCGACGTCGATATAGACGCGCTTGACGTCGCCGACCTTGACGCCGTTGAACAGCACGAAGCTGCCGCGGCCAAGCCCTGAGGCCGAGCCCGGAATGCGCACCCGCAGCAGCGTCGTCTCGCCCCTGTCGCCGATCGCGGCCGTCCAATAGACGAAGCCGAAAGCCGCCAGGATCGCTACCAGCGTGAAAATGCCGACAATGACGTAGTTGGCTCTGGTTTCCATTGCTTCACTTATGGCTATGCACGTGCGGCAAGATCAAGTTGCCGGGCGCGTTTTCCGCGGAAATAGGACTTTACCCACGGCTCCTCGCTCTTCAGCATGTCGTCGATAGTGCCTTCGACCAGCACCTTTTTCTTGCCGAGCACCGCCACGTGGTCGCAGGCGGTAAACAGCGTGTCGAGGTCGTGGGTCACCATGTAGACGGTCAGGTCCATGGTGTCGCGCAGCTTGACGACGAGCTCGTCGAACTCGGCCGCGCTGATCGGATCGAGGCCCGACGTGGGCTCGTCGAGAAAGACGATATCCGGATCAAGCGCCAGCGCCCTGGCAAGCGCGGCCCGCTTGATCATGCCGCCGGAGAGCTCGGAGGGGAATTTCTGCGCCGCGTCAGGCGGTAGCCCGACCAGTTCGACCTTCAGCAGCGCCAGCTCATCCATCAGCTTCCTTGGCAAATCGAGATATTCGCGCATCGGCACCTGCACGTTCTCCATCACGGTCAGCGACGAAAACAGCGCACCATGCTGGAACAGCACGCCCAGGCGCATGTCGATGCGTAGCCGCTCCATATCGCTGGCCGTGTCGACGTCGACGCCGAACAGATTGATTGTCCCCGACTGCTTGGGCATCAGCCCGAGAATGGTGCGCAACAGCACGGACTTGCCGGCGCCCGAGGCGCCGACGAACCCCAGTATCTCGCCGCGTTTGATGTCGAGCGAGAGACTGTCGAGGATCAGCTTGTCCTCGATGGCAACGGTGACATCGCGCACCGAAAGCACGATTTCGCTCTCGTTAGGCACCTCATTCGTAAGTCCGTTGCCCTTTGCCATGTTGCTAGAACTGGATCGCTGCGTAGAACATGGCGAAAAGCCCATCGAGGATGATGACGATGAAGATCGACTTCACCACCGAGGCAGTCACATGCTGGCCGAGTGATTCGGCGCTGCCGCCGACCTTCATGCCCTCGACGGAGGCGATCGTGCCGATGATCATCGCCATGAACGGCGCCTTGATGAGTCCGGCAAAAATGGTGCTGAGATCGATGGCGACGCGCAGCCTGTCGAGGAAAGCAGCCGGCGGAATGTCGGAGTAAAGCCAGGCAGCGACAATGCCGCCGCCGAGTGCCGCGAAGTTGGCGATGATCGTCAGGCAAGGCAAGGCGATCACCAGCGCCACAAGGCGAGGAAAGACCAGGACGCCGATCGGATTGAGGCCGATGACCTTGAGCGCATCGACCTCTTCGCGCATCTTCATGGAGCCGATTTCGGCGGTGATCGCGCTGCCGGAGCGGCCGGCGATCATGATTGCCGTCATCAGCACGCCGAGTTCGCGCAGGATCAGCACGCCGACGAGGTCGACCACGAAGATGTCGGCCCCGAAATAGCTGAGCTGGTAGGCGCCCTGCTGGGCCACGATGGCGCCGACGATCGCCGACATCAGTACCACCACGGGGATAGCGCCGACGCCCATGCGATCGATCTGGTTGAAGATCGCAGCCGGGTTGACGGCATGGCCGCGGCCGAGCTTCATCTGCGCGCCACGGATGGTGGCGCCCAATATGTTCATCGAGGCGAGGAAATCGTCGCGCATCTCGTAGACGCGCCGGCCAACCGCCTCCAGGGCCCGAATGACGATGTTGGGTGGCCGCGCCGGCCGGGATTCGGGCTCGCGCCGGACGGCCTCGCTGACCGCTTCGAGCAGTATGGAAGCGACATCGCTTTGGCCCTGCAGCCTTACCTCGATGTTCTTCTTCTCGAAGACGCTGACCAGCCGGTCGATCAGCCAGGCACCGGCGGTATCGATCTTCTCGATTTTCGAAAGATCGAGCGCCAAAATCTTGAAACCGCTTCGCTTCTCGATTTTACGCATGTCGGCGTCTATCAGTGCCACGGTCCGGGTGGTCCAGACACCGGAGAACGCGCAGCCGAGGACGCCATCCTCCTCGCCAATGGCCACGCGCGGGTCGTGGTCAGCCCCCGATGCGGTCGTGCCGCTTGCGTCGCGTTTGCCGATGGTCAACATGGCGTCCTGTTTAGCCTGATGAGCCCGACCTTGTCGATTTGCCGACAACCCTTCTCGCATAGCCGGAGCAGAAAAAGATATGGCGCGTGTCATTTCGGTCGAGGCCGAGCGTTTTCCAATCGCCGGCACCTTCACCATTTCGCGCGGCTCCAAGACCGAGGCCGAGGTCATCACCTGCACCATCAGCCAAGGCGGTCATAGCGGGCGCGGCGAATGCGTTCCCTACAGGCGCTATGGCGAGACCCTGGACGGTGTCCGTGACGCGATCGAGGCGATGAGCGAACGGGTTGCCGGCGGGATGGACCGCACCACCCTGCTCGGCGCCATGCCTGCCGGGGCGGCGCGTAACGCCATAGACTGTGCCCTTTGGGACCTTGAAGCCAAGATCAGCGGCAACCCGGTGGCGAACGCGATCTGGCCAGCCCCGTTGCATCGGCTCGAAACCGCCTACACGCTGTCGCTCGGCGAACCCGAGGCGATGGCGGCCCAGGCCCGCGCCAACGCCGGCAGGCCGCTGCTCAAGGTCAAGATCGGTGGCGACAACGACATCGCCCGCATCCGGGCGGTCAGGCAGGCCGCGCCCGAGAGCCGGCTGATTCTCGATGCCAATGAAGGCTGGACCGACGACAACATCGTCGCAAATCTCGCTTTTGCCGCCGAGCAAGGCATCGCGCTGATCGAACAGCCGCTGCCGGCGGGCCGTGACGGCATTCTGCGCCACATCGGGCATCCCGTCCCGATCTGCGCCGACGAAAGCGTGCATGAGGCAACCAACCTGGAAGTGCTCATCGGGCTCTACGATGCCGTCAATATCAAGCTCGACAAGTCCGGCGGGCTGACGGCGGCGCTGATCTTGCGCGACCGCGCCCGTGAACTGGGTTTTGGCGTCATGGTCGGCTGCATGGTCGGCACGTCGCTGGCAATGGCGCCGGCGGTGCTGCTCGCGCAAGGAGCCGATTTCGTCGACCTTGATGGCCCGCTGCTGCTTGCCCGCGACCGCGTGCCGGGTCTCGTCTACCAGGGATCGCTCGTCTTACCCCCGGAAAGGGCGCTGTGGGGCTGAGCGCGCGGCAAGCCCGATCAGCACCAGGCCGATGATCGCGATCGGGATCATGGCCAGGAACCCGTCGGCGCCAAGACGGTCATAGAGCGGACCGGACGCAAGCGTGACGGCGGCCATGAAGAAGCCGTTGAAGAAATAGGCGATGCCCTGGGCGGCGCCGGTGCGCTCTTCGGGGACAGTTTCGGCGATCATCTTCTGCAGGCCGATCAGCACCATTGCGACAGACACCGCATGCAGCGACTGCACGGCGAAGAAGCCCCCAACGCCAAGGCCGAGCGGCCACACCAGCGGAAAGGCGATCCAACGCACGATCGAACCGATGCCGGCAATGAGCATGACCCGCACGACGGAGACGGAGGCGAACAGACGGTTGAAAAACACGAACATGCAGACCTCGGACACAACTCCCCATGCCCATAGCAGGCCGACGAGCGAATCGCTGATGCCGATCGATTTCCAATAGATCGAGACGAAGCCGTAGAGGAAGGCATGGCTGGCGGTGATGATGCCGACGCCAAGCGTGAAATAGAGGAAGTACGCATTGAACAGACCCGGCGCCGCGAGCTGGATTTCTGCCGCCGACAGCGGCGAGGCCTTGCGCGGCCGTCCCAGGCGCGGCGCAAGCAGCCCTGCGATGAGTGCCGCGCCAAGGGCAAGGAAAATGATCACCGGAACGGCCTGAGGACCAGTGGCCGCCAGGATGAAGCCGCCCGCGACATTGGCCAGGAGATAGCAGATCGACCCCCATTTGCGCATGCCCGCGTAATTGGACCCGAAGCGGCGCACGCCTGAAAGCGCCAGCGAATCGGCGATCGGCGATTGCGGCGTCCAGACTATGGTCAGCAGCAACGACACCGCCAGCACCGTCGTGTAGGTCGGCGTCAGGAAGTACCCCGCGGAGAGCAGCAGCGACACCGCGACGAGCACGACATAGACATCGGCGCGGTCCCTCGCCCGATCGGCGAGTGTCGTCAGCAGCGGCGTCGTCACCACGCGCAAAAACATCGGCGCCGCCAGGATGATGGCGATCTGCTCGGCGTGAAATCCCTTGGCCTGCAGCCAAAGCGGGAAATAGGGCAAATGGGTGCCAAGCGATATGAACAGCGTGCCGAAGATCAGGCTCATGCGCAGTTCAAAACGGCTCGGCTTCACAAGTTGTTCGGGCGAAAGCGGTGGCAGCGGCATGAATCGATCCAATGGCGCTGCGCTCAACGAGCGGCGAGCAGCGCAAATCGATCCTTAACATGAGGAAAAACCGGGCGAAACCGGCTGGACCATTCGATTGACAGCAGAAAGCGCAGGCCCGGTTTCCGCCTCAGGCGGCCTTCACCACCCTGTCCTCGATGAGCATCGGGATGAAGGGCTCGTCAGGCGCTTCAGGCAGCACATGCGCCCAGGTCAGGATCTCCATGCGACCATCGAAATGCTCCACCACGGCCGTGCAGCTCTCCACCCAGTCGCCGGTGTTGATATATTGCACGTCGCCATAGCTTTCGATGGCGGCATGGTGGATGTGCCCGCAGATGACGCCATCGACATGTGAGCGTCGCGCTTCCTCGCTAAGTACGGTCTGGAACGAGCCGATGAAGTTCACCGCCTTCTTGACCTTGACCTTGGCCCAGGACGAAAACGACCAGTAAGGCAGGCCGAGCAGTTGGCGCAGCCGCGTGATCACCCGGTTGACCTGCATGGCGGCGTCATAGGCATGGTCGCCGAGATAGGCGAGCCAACGCTGGTTGTGGACGACGGTGTCGAACTGATCGCCATGGATGACCAGCAGCCGCCGGCCATCGGCGGTTTCATGGATGGCGCGGTCGGCAACGACGATGCCGCCGAAATGCACGCCCTGGAACTGGCGGGCGAACTCGTCATGGTTGCCGGCTATATAGGTGATGGTGGCGCCCTTGCGCGCCTTGCGCAGCAGCTTCTGCACGACGTCATTGTGACTTTGCGGCCAGTGCCAGCTGCGCTTCAGGCGCCAGCCGTCGACGATATCGCCGACCAGATAGATGATGTCGGCATCGTGGTAGCGCAGGAAATCGATCAGGAAGTCGGCCTTCGCCGCCTTCGAGCCCAGATGGACATCGGAAATGAACATGCTGCGGAAAGTGCGGGGCTCTTGGCCTGACATCGCGGATTCACCCTTGCTTTCGAGCAGCCTATGACCCGATTCATGCAACAACCGTATGACGGTTGCGATTGGTCCAGCGCTGGGGCTAGCCTACCGGGCAAATCACAGGAGAAATCGTCATGGATCTCGGCATCAGGGGGAAGAAGGCAATCGTCTGCGCTTCGAGCAAGGGGCTTGGAAAAGGCTGCGCCATGGCGCTGGCCGAAGCCGGTTGCGATATCGTCGTCAACGGCCGGAACGCGGAGCTGGTCGCGAGAACCGCCGCGGAACTGCGCGAGCGCCATGGCGTGACGGTGACGGAAGTGGTCGGCGACGTATCCAAGCCGGAGGTGCAGAAGGCGCTGCTTGCCGCCTGCCCCGAACCCGACATCCTCGTCAACAACAATGGCGGCCCGCCGCTTCGCGATTTCCGCGAACTCGATCGCGCCAAGATCCTTGAGGGCGTCACCCAAAACATGGTGACGCCGATCGAACTGGTGCAGGCGGTCATCGACGGTATGGCAAAGCGCGGCTTCGGCCGTATCGTCAACATCACCTCGCTGTCGGTCTATGTTCCAATTCCAGGCCTTGACCTGTCATCGGGCGCGCGCGCCGGCCTGACGTCGTTCCTTGCCGGCGTGGCGCGCACGGTGATCGAGCGCAACGTAACCATCAACAGCCTGCTTCCGGGCAAGCTTGACACCGACCGGCTGCGCGGCCCGCACGAGGCCGGCACGCCAGAGGATCCTCAGGCGGCCGCGGCGCGCAAGGCCCGCATCAGCGCCGACGTGCCGGCCAAGCGGCTCGGCACGCCGGAGGAATTCGGCCAGGTCTGCGCCTTCCTGTGCTCTGTCCATGCCGGCTATCTGACCGGGCAGAACATACCGGTGGACGGAGGTCTCTACGTCAGCGCTTTTTGACCGGCGCGTCTGCGAATCGGCAGAACCTAGTTTCGCATGAAACGGCGGTAACCAGCTGACAAACATCGGGTTTCGGCGTACCGGCATTTAAAGCTGCCGGCGCGTCAATTAGCGTCGCGAAAAACCTCGGCCTCATGTTAAAAGGACTCCCGAAGCAGGTTTCGAGGGAGCGGCCGCATGGAAAGCGAGAACAAGAAAACGGCACGTTCGGACCTCGACGAAGCCGCCCTCTTCTTCCACAAACACCCGACGCCGGGAAAGCTCGAGATCCAGGCCACCAAGCCACTCGGCAACCAGCGCGACCTGGCGCTCGCCTATTCGCCCGGCGTCGCCGCCCCTTGTCTCGAAATCCGCGACAATCCGGCGACCGCCGCCGATTACACGGCGCGCGCCAATCTGGTCGGCGTCGTCTCCAACGGCTCGGCCGTACTCGGCCTCGGCAATATCGGCCCGTTGGCCTCGAAGCCGGTCATGGAAGGCAAGGCGGTCCTGTTCAAGAAGTTCGCCGGCATCGACGTCTTCGACATCGAGATCGACGCGCCGGAAATCGAGCGCATGGTCGAAACGATTGCCGCACTGGAACCGACTTTTGGTGGCATCAACCTCGAGGACATCAAGGCGCCGGAGTGTTTTGAAGTCGAAGAACGGCTCAAAGCTCGCATGAGCATACCCGTGTTCCATGACGACCAGCACGGCACTGCCATCATCGTCGCCGCCGCCGTGCTCAATGGGCTGGAATTCGCCGGCAAGACCATTTCGGACATCAAAGTCGTCACCTCCGGCGCCGGGGCCGCCGCCCTTGCCTGTCTCAATCTGCTCGTTTCGCTCGGCGTGCGCGTCGAGAACATCTGGGTCACCGACCGTTTCGGCGTCGCCTACAAGGGGCGTGTCGACGAGATGGACCGCTGGAAAGACCCATATGTAAAGGACACCGAGGCGCGCACGCTGGCCGACGTCATAGCCGGCGCCGACGTCTTTCTTGGCCTCTCGGCCGCCGGCGTGCTGAAGCCGGAGCTGCTTCAACACATGGCGCCCAAGCCGTTGATCCTGGCGCTGGCCAATCCCAATCCGGAGATCATGCCGGAAGTGGCGCGCGCGGCGCGTCCAGACGCCATGATCTGCACGGGCCGCTCCGATTTCCCCAATCAGGTCAACAACGTACTTTGCTTTCCCTACATCTTCAGGGGAGCCCTCGACTGCGGCGCCAGCGCCATCAACGAGGATATGAAGATGGCGGCGGTGCGGGCCATCGCCGCCCTTGCCCGCGAAGAACCTTCCGATGTCGCCGCGCGCGCCTATTCCGGCGAGACGCCGATCTTTGGCCCTGACTTCCTGATCCCCTCGCCCTTCGACCCCCGCCTCATCCTGCGCATCGCTCCGGCCGTCGCCAAGGCAGCATGCGACACCGACGTCGCCACGCGGCCGATCACCGACTTCGCCGCCTATGTCGACAAGCTCAACCGCTTCGTCTTCCGCTCCGGCCTGGTCATGAAGCCGGTGTTCTCCTCCGCCAAGGCTTCCAGTGCCAAACGGGTCATCTATGCCGATGGCGAGGACGAGCGTGTCCTGCGTGCCGCCCAGGTGGTGCTCGAGGAAGGCATCGCCGAGCCGATCCTGATCGGCCGCCCCCATGTCATCGAGGTCAGGCTGAAGCGCTACGGCCTGCGCATCAAGCCCGGTGTCGATTTCGGCCTGGTCAACCCGGAGGACGATCCGCGCTACCGCCACTATGTCGACCTCCTGATCGAACTCGCCGGCCGGCGCGGCGTGACGACGGAGGCCGCACGCACCATGGTGCGCACCGACAACACGGTGATCGCGGCGCTGGCGCTGAAGCGCGGCGATGCCGACGCCATGGTCTGTGGCCTCGAAGGCCGTTTCGAGCGGCATCTGCGCAACTTGACGCTTGTCATCGGGCCGCGCACCGGCATCAAGGACCGGGACCTGTCGACCCTTTCCATGCTGATCTCGCAGCGCGGCATCATCTTCCTCACCGACACTCATGTCTCCGTCGACCCGACGGCCGACGAAATCGCCGAGATGACCGTGCTGGCGGCCGAGGAAATCCAGCGCTTCGGCATCGAGCCAAAGGCGGCACTGCTTTCGCATTCCGATTTCGGCTCGCGCGATTCGCCGAGCGCGCTGAAGATGCGTCAGGCCGCTGCGATTCTGGCGCGCATCGCGCCGGAGCTGCAGTGCGATGGCGAAATGCATGCCGATTCCGCCTTGTCGGAGCATCTGCGCCAGCGCGTCTACCCACATTCGCGCCTGAAGGGCGAAGCCAATCTTCTGGTGTTCCCGAACCTCGATTCGGCCAACATCACGCTGACGGCGCTGCGGGCCATGATGGATGCCCTGCATGTCGGCCCCATCCTTCTTGGCACCGACAAGCCGGCGCACATATTGACACCCTCGGTGACCTCGCGCGGCGTCGTCAACATGACCGCGCTGGCGGTGGTCGAAGCCGCTCACAAGGCGCAGGCGATCGTCAATCTGGACTGAACCCTCTTCTGGAAACCCAATAGATCCAGCTGTGGGCGGCGAACCGCCGCGCGCGTGTACAGGATCGAGTGTTGCGAGCCAACAACTGTTAACCGCGAAATCCGGCATTGGCCGAATGCGGATTTCTCGAAACGGACCAGTTTGATATGGTCACCCCGTCTGGTTAGGCGGTGAGAATGTCATGAGAGCCCTGTTGCTCGCTTCGGCAATGCTGTCTGTGATTGGCGCAAAGGCGTTCGGCGCCGACGCCATCGGGTCGGCGCCGGCCGTTCATGACTGGTCCGGCGTCTATGTCGGCGGGCATCTCGGCTATGGCTTCGGCAGCACCGACGCGGCCTACAATCTGCCAAACACGCCAACGATCCGGGGCACGCAGGATTTTGACATCGACGGCTTTCTGGGCGGTGTCCAGATCGGCTACAACTACCAGGTCAACTCGGCGGTGCTGGGGATCGAGGCCGACATTTCGGGCGCCGATATCAAGGGGCATTCCGACGAGATCAATGTCGGTGGGGGCGATGTCTACGACACCAAGGTGGATTGGTTCGGGACGATCCGCGCCAGGGCGGGCTATGCGTTCGACAACACTCTTGTCTACGCGACCGGCGGCCTCGCTTTCGGAGGTGTCGAGAACCGGTATCTCGATGGGCCCGCCAACAGCTATTCCGAAAAGAGCACCAAGGTTGGCTGGACGATTGGCGCGGGGCTGGAGCAGGCAATCACCGATCATTGGTCGGCAAATGCCGAATATCGATATGTCGACCTGCGGGACCAGACGATCGATTACGGCCCCAACTCCAATACGACCTTCGACAACACGTTCAGCACGGTCAGGATCGGCATGAACTACAAGTTCTGACGGCTGACCTGGCCTGTTGCCGAGACTGGTGGGCACTATCGAATGGGCGCCGGTTTTCGGCCGGCAACGAGGCGACTTGCGAAATGGACGATTAACCGCGAACGGGTTAGCCTTGGCGACCACATGCAAGCGGGATCGAGATAGATGGCAAGCGGAGGTTTGAAGCAGGCGCATGCCGCCGTGCTGCTCGGCCTCCTGCTGTCCGGCGCGGCGGTCACCGAGCCGCAGGCCGCTTCAAGGGTCTGCCGTCAACTGGAGGCCGACCTCGCGGCGGCTTCGCGCGGCGGTGGCGGTGGTTCGGCACTGGTCGGGAAATACGACGCCGCGATCGAAAGGCAACGCGAACAGATCTCGAAAGCTCGCGGTCAGGCGAGCAGTGCCGGCTGCGGGTTCTCGCTGTTTTCGCGCAACATCAACCAGTGTGCCGGACTGAATGCCACCATCGCGCGCATGAACGCCAATCTGGATAGTCTGCAGGCCAAGCGTGCTCAACTCGCCGGCGGCGGCTCACGCCGCGACAGGGGCCGTATCCTGGCGGCGCTCGATGCCAATGACTGCCGGGACGATGCGGCGGCACCCCGCCGCGAGCCTTCGCGGGAGGCCAATCGTGAAGACGCCAATCGTGAGGGCGGGGGCAATGCCAACCTCTTCGACCAGCTTTTCGGCAGCGACAACCGGCGGATCGATACGCTGGACCAGCCTGACGATTCCGGCGAGGAACGCGATGTCTCCCGCCAAGCCGGCATTCCGGACTTTGCGGGCAGTGGCGGCGAATTCCACACCAGTTGCGTGCGCACTTGCGACGGCTATTTCTTCCCCATGTCGAACGCCGCCTCGGCCGGCGACTTCGAGCGTGACCAGAAGAATTGCGAATCGGCCTGCCCGGGCACCGAGATGCAGGTCTTCTATTCGCGCGGCATGGACGACGATTCGGCATCGATGACATCATCGGTCACCGGCAGGCCCTACGGCGAATTGCCGACCGCCTATCTCTACAAGCAGCCCAACATGTCGCTGCCACCCGCTTGCGGCTGCAATGCCGCGCAGAATTTTCAGATCATTGGCGGCAACCCGCCAAGCCAGCAACAATCAGAGCCCGCCCCGGATGCGGCGCCGGTTATTCCGGTGCCGGCCTCGAAGCCTGATCCGGGTGCCGACCCGGAAACCCTCGCCAATATGGAAGGCGGGCTCGACCGTGAAGCCATCAAGCGCCTCTCGGCCAAGCCGGTGACATCGCCCGTTTCGGCCGTGCCGCCGGAACAGCGCAAGGTCAGGGTCGTCGGGCCAACGTTCCTTCCCGACCCATCAGGGGCAATAGATCTGCAAGCTCCGGCCCCGAAGGCAGTCCAGTAAGGGCAAGCCTGAGCGGCATGAACAGCGCCTTGCCCTTGCGGCCCGTCGCTTCCCTGATCTTGCCGGTCCAATCCTTCCAGACCGTCCCGTTCCACGGCTCCTCAGGCAGGAGATCGAGTGCCTGATGGAGGAAATCGCGGTCGTCATCGGAAAATTCGGGCTTCTCCTGCGGCCCTTCGCGCAGGACTCGCCACCAGGCAGCCGCATCGGCAAGCCGGTCGAGATTGCCGCGCACCGCCAGCCAGAACGGTTCGGCGTGTTCGCCGGAAATACCCAGCACCATCAGCCGGTCCCGCGCCTCGTCGAACGGCATATGGTGCAGCAGCGCCCGGTTGAGCACGAACAGTTCGTCCGGATCGAACTTGGCCGCCGATTTCGAGGTCGCGGCCGGGTCGAAATGGCCGGCGAGTTCGGTCAGGTCATGCGCGGCCGCGACATTCTCCGATGTGCCGACCAGCACGGCCAGCGAAGCGACGGCCATCGGCTCGATGCCGTCTTCGCGCAAGCTCTCGATGGAAAGTGCGCCGGTGCGCTTCGACAGCCCCTCGCCCGAGACGGTGGTCAGCAGATTGTGGTGGCCGAAGACGGGCGGCTCGGCGCCCAGCGCCTTGAACAGGGCGATCTGCACGCCGGTATTCGTGACATGATCGTCGCCGCGAATGACATGGCTGACGTGCATCTCGATATCATCGACGACGGAGGGCAGCGTGTAGAGATAGGTGCCGTCCTCACGCACCAGCACCGGATCGGACAGCGAAGCCAGATCGACCGTCTCCTCGCCACGCACCAGATCGTTCCAATGGATCTCGGTACGCTCCGGCTGCAGCGGATCGCTGGAGAAATTGGGCAACAGGAAACGCCAGTGCGGCCTTCGCCCGTCGGCTTGATATTCGGCCACCTGCTCTGTCGTCAGCGCCAGTGCCTCGCGGCCATAGACCGGAGGCAGGCCCCGCGTGCGGCGCACCTTGCGCCTGAGGTCGAGTTCTTCCGGCGTTTCGTAGCAGGCGTAAAGGACACCCGCCGCTTTCAGCCGCTCGACCGCCGCGTCATAGATTTCGAAGCGCCGCGACTGATACTCGGTGGCATCCGGGAAAATGCCCAGCCAGTGCAGGTCGTAAAGGATGGCGTCGGCGAATTCCTGCTTCGAGCGGGCGATGTCGGTGTCGTCGAAGCGCTGGATGAAGCGGCCCTTGTTGTTGAGGGCAAACAACC
Organism: Mesorhizobium sp. ES1-4; assembly: GCF_020164745.1. Classification (GTDB taxonomy): domain Bacteria; phylum Pseudomonadota; class Alphaproteobacteria; order Rhizobiales; family Rhizobiaceae; genus Mesorhizobium. The sequence continues at coordinate 508,130 of NZ_JAIUGV010000001.1, forward strand.
AGTTGAACAGAGCGGTGCGCGCATTGCCGATATGGATGCGGCCGGTCGGTGACGGGGCGAAACGAACGGTAACTGTCATAAGCGGGGCGTACCGGATGCCTTTGTGATTGACAAGATGCGCCCCCGCACCGTGCCGCAGACATAGAACATGGCGGCTGGAATGAAAAGACCGGCAGGATGCGTCTCCGGCGGCGCATGGGCGACGGCCAGCCGACGAAGAAATTGTCGAAGGCGATCAGCGGCCGAAATCGTCGGAACTGAGACGAGTCCAGCGGTCGCCAATCAACCCGCCAATAGCGATGTCGCCCGAGCGGACCGCTTGCGTGACCTCGGCTATCCGCGAGCGGACCATCGTCCCCCCGGCGTAGCGGAAGAAGAGATTCCTATAGCCGAAGAGTTGAGGCATGAAGCTGCCCTGGGTCTGCCCGGTGATGCCCACGCAGCCCATATCCCGCGCGGCCGCGACAAGGCCTTCCAGCGTCGCGCCCCAGTGATGTCCGGAAGCCTGGATTTGCAACAGGATCGCCATGTCGCCTGCTTGACCGTAGAAGGCATAGCAACCGAGCATTTTGCCCGTCTCGTCGTAAGTCCCGCCGAAATGAAGTGGGCCGTCGGCTCGCTTCTCTGCCGCCAATGCGAGCAGCCGCTGCAACTCCCCATCCCGCCAACTCGGCCGAAGCGAGTAATCGGACAGGAGGGTCGGAAACCGCTCGGCAAATTGCGCGGCATCGATCGGCTCGGCATGGACCCGATGCGACGATGAAGGCTGCACGGGCGGTTCGAACCTTCGCTTCGCGAGAGCGTCGAATGCCCTGGCGCAGGGATCGAGTGCCAAGCGAGGCAGGCGAGGCCACTTGCGGTGCAGTGCCGCGGCGGCCATGGCGGCCGGCCGGAAGATATAGGTCCATCCCAGACAATGGACCGGCAGGAGCTGGTATTTCATCGGACGCGCGAAAGCCAGAGATACCCGGTTGGCCGAATCCGTCAGTTGCAGATCGAACCCGCCTTGATGCAAGGCACGCAGCAATTGCGGCCCCGCCGAGCCGTGATCGGCGCCAGGGTCGGCCATGAACGGACCGATGATCGCCGCTTTCAATGCCGCCCCGTTGAGCTCGTAGCGGGCTTTCAGGACGCCGAGGAACCCACCGAGGTCGCCTTGCGGGTTGATCTGGACAAGTGCGCTGCTCGCACCGGGCCGACCGGCGGGGTCAAGATAGATCTTTCTCATATACTCGGCCGTCTCCGCGATCGCGCGATCGAGGAGGTGACGGCGCCGCCGGCGAAACTTCGTCAGGAAGAGTGCGGCGACGCGTTCGAGATCTTCGGCGGCAAGCGGCCGAACCGAGCCGTGCCGGGATTCCAGCACCGATGGCGCAGCCACCTTTTTCACACCGGCAGGTTCGGAAACAAGATGCATCGTGAGACCGCTTAGGTTGTGCTGTTTAGCATACAACAACCAAAAGTAGGGACAACGAATCTCGGTCGGTAACGTAAACGGACGTCACAAACCCGGTTTCTGGAAGACTCACAGACGGATTTGCTCGGCCGGCATACGCCACGTGACAAGGACTTCGGCGTCACGCAGCGTGTTATGGAGATGGCCTCCAGCAAAAGCCGGAGGCCATCTCGGGTCAGCTCACGAGGCCCTTGGTCAGTTCCAGCGCCTGGCGTTCGAACAGGCGGCGGTAGATGCCGCCCTTCAGCCGGATCAGCTCGTCATGCGAGCCTTCCTCGACGATTTTGCCGCGATCGAACACCAGCAACCTGTCCAGCGCCCTCACCGTCGAAAGCCGGTGCGCGATAACCAGCGTCGTGCGTCCGACCATCAGCCGTTCCATCGCCTGCTGGATCAGCACCTCGGATTCCGAATCGAGGCTCGACGTCGCCTCGTCCAGGATCAGGATGCGCGCATCGGCCAGGAAAGCCCGGGCGATCGCGACGCGCTGGCGCTCGCCGCCCGATAGTTTCACGCCGCGCTCGCCGACCAGCGTACCGTAGCCCTTCGGCAGGTTGGCGATGAAATCGTGCGCGCTCGCCAGCCTCGCGGCGTGCTCTATCTCCTCCTGGCTGGCGCTTGGTCTGCTGTAGGCGATGTTTTCGGCCAGCGAACGATGGAACAGGATCGGCTCCTGCTGGACGATGGCGATCTGCCCGCGCAGCGACGCCTGCGCGACCTGCGAGATATCTTGTCCGTCGATCACGATCCTTCCCGCACTCACGTCATAGAGCCGCTGGATGAGCTTGACGAAGGTGGTCTTGCCCGAACCCGAGTGACCGACGAGCCCGACACGTTCACCCGGCGCGATATCGACCGAAAAGCCGCGGTAGAGCGGCGACCGGTGATTGCCGTAGTGGAAGGTGACGTTGTCGAAGGCGATGTGACCCTGCACGATGGCAATCGGTCCGGCGCCGGGCCGATCCTCGATGCCGAGCGGTTCGGACTGGAAATCGACCAGTTCCTCCATATCGTTGATCGAGCGCTGCAAATTGCGGATATGCGTGCCGATATCGCGCAAATAGCCTTGCAGCACGAAGAACGAGGTCAGCACGAAGGCGACATCGCCGGCACTCGCCTGCCCCCACGACCACAGCATCAGCGCCAGGCCGATCACGGCGGCCCGCATGACCAGCAACAGCGCCCCTTGCGTGGTGCCGTTGATGGTGCCGCGCACCCAGGTGCGCCGCGTGCGCGCGCGCCATTTGGCGACCACCCGGGCCAAGCGGCGCTCCTCGCGCTCCTCGGCGCCAAAGCCCTTGACCACCGCGTTGCAGCTGACCGCATCGGCGAGCGAGCCGCCAAGGCGCGTGTCCCAGGTGTTGGCAAGCCTTGCCGCCGGCGCGACGTAGCCGAGCGACAGCATCGCCGTCACCATGATGAACAGCACGGAGCCGGCTGCGACGACCGCGCCCATCAGCGGCCAGAACCAGCCGAGCAGCAGCGTCGAGCCGGCGAGCATGACCACCGACGGCAGCAACGCGATCAGGATGGTGTCGTTGAGCAGGTCGAGCGCCCACATGCCGCGTGTCACTTTTCGCACTGTTGAGCCGGCAAAGGAATTGGCATGCCAGTCGGTGGAAAAGCGTTGGACGCGATGGAAGGCGTCGGCCGCGATGTCGGCCATCATCTTCAGCGTGAGCTCGACAATCGCCATGAAGGCAAGGTTGCGCAGCACAACGCCGGTGAGCGCCAGCGCCATCAGGGTGAAGAATGCCGTTATCGCGGCATTCCAGGCAATCGCGTCCGCGCCGGCGCTGCTGGCGACGGCATCGACCAGCCGACCGGAATAGAGCGGCGTGAGCACGTCGGCCAGCGTCGACAGCAGGAAACCGCCCATGATCAGCGAAAGCCGCCAGGGCTGACGCCGCCAATGGGTTAGCGTGAAACCAAGCACGCTGCGAAAGGCGCTCGCGCGCAAATCAATCTTGAAACGAGCCATGATGTCATTCGGGCGCAAACGAGCCCGATCCCGGTAAAATCCAAATTGAAAAAAACCGCGCAAGGAGCCTATTTGGCCATGAATGCGGAGGTTCGGTTATGGTTGACCGCTCGCCCGAAGGCGGCGATCGGCAGCGGCAAATGCCCGTGCTGCGTCCGGTTCTGTTCCGAAGACAGTTCGGAACACCGGTGCAGACCTAGGCCTCGCGACCTCGCATAACGATGTCAAATCCTGGCATTCGGACCTCCCTAAAGGGAATCGCGGAGAAATCCTTATAGAGACGCCCCATCGCTTCGCCAAGACAGGCCGCCGTCGAAACGGCATCTGGTCCAAGCACTGAGACGAATTTGCAACAACGGCGCTCGTCGCCCGTCAGGGTTTCGGCTGGCGGTCAAGGCGCATGTATCGGCCATCGGTCGACGGCTTGAACCCCAACTTTTCGTAGACCCCGTGTGCGTCACTGGTCGACAGGCTCCAGTGCGAGACGGTGCTGAGTTCAGGATGGTCGATGAGCGCCCGCACCAGCCGCAAGCCGACGCCCTGCCCGCGATGTTCGGGCCAGATGATGATGTCGGCGAGATAGGCGAATACCGTGCGGTCGGTGATCGCCCTGCCGAAACCAACCTGTTTGCCGTCGATGTAAGCGGCGGCGCAGAACGAGTTGGCAAAGGCGCGGCGATGAAACTCGTCGCTGCGTCCAGCACCCCAGTAGCTCGCCATCAAAAGGTCGGAGGTTGCCCGGAAGTCGATACGCGAAAGGTCGAAGCTGATTTCACAATCGCGCATGGCCGAACCGCTTTCAACTGAGCTTGACAGCCGAAGAGGCTGCTATCCACGATCCCTGAAACGGTTGGTGATGGGATAGCGGCGGTCGCGGCCAAAATTCTTCCTGGTGATCTTTACACCCGGCGCCGCCTGCCGGCGCTTGTATTCGGCGATGTAGAGCAAGTGCTCGATGCGCGTCACCGTCGCCCGGTCATGACCGCGCGCGACGATGTCGTCGACGCCCATCTCGTTCTCGACCAGGCATTCGAGGATATCGTCCAGCACCGGATAGGGCGGCAGCGAATCCTGGTCGGTCTGGTTTTCGCGCAATTCCGCCGACGGCGCCTTGTCGATTATGTTCTTCGGGATCACCTCCCCCGAAGGCCCGAGCGCGCCCGGCGGCACATGGCTGTTGCGCCAGCGCGACAGTGCATAGACCTGCATCTTGTAAAGGTCCTTGATCGGATTGAAGCCGCCGTTCATGTCGCCATAGAGCGTGGCGTAGCCGACCGACATCTCGCTCTTGTTGCCCGTGGTGACGACCATCGAGCCGAACTTGTTGGAGATCGCCATCAGGATGGTGCCGCGCGCACGGCTCTGCAAATTCTCCTCGGTGATGCCTTCCTTGGTGCCTTCGAACAACTGCGTCAGCGCGTGCAAAAATCCTTCGACCGGCTCGAAGATCGGCACGATGTCGTAACGGCAGCCAAGCGCACGGGCGCAGTCCTCGGCATCCTTGAGGGAGTCCTTCGAGGTGTAGCGATAAGGCATCATGACGGCACGCAACCGTTCCTCGCCGAGCGCGTCGACCGCAAGGGCGGCACAGATCGCCGAATCGATGCCGCCGGACAGGCCGAGCACGACGTTCTTGAAGCCGTTCTTGTTGACGTAGTCGCGCAGGCCCAGCATGCAGGCGCGGTAGTCTGCCTCCTCCTTGTCCGGGATTTTCGACATCGGTCCTTCCGAACAGACCCAGCCGTTATCCCGCCGCTTCCAGGTGGTGACGTCGACCGCCTCCTCGAACTGGCTCATCTGGAAGGCGAGCGTCTTGTCGGCACCGATGGCGAAAGAGGCGCCGTCGAAAATCAGCTCGTCCTGGCCGCCGAGCTGGTTGGCGTAGATCATCGGCAATCCACTCTCGATGACTTGCTTGATGACGACCTGGTGGCGAACATCGATCTTGGCGCGGTAGTAGGGCGAGCCGTTCGGCACCAGCAGGATTTCCGCGCCGCTTTCGGCCAGCGTCTCGCAGACCCCGACGTCGCCCCAGATGTCCTCACAGATCGGAATTCCGATGCGCACGCCACGGAAGTTGACCGGCCCCTGGATCTCGGGCCCGGCCTGGAAGACGCGTTTCTCGTCGAACTCGCCGTAATTCGGCAGGTCGATCTTGTAGCGCTCGGCGATGATCTTGCCGCCATCGGCGAAGACGATGGAATTATGCGTGCCGCTCTTGCGCTTCAGTGGCGTGCCGATGACGACACCCGGACCGCCATCGGCGGTATCCTTGGCAAAATCCTCGGCCGCCCGCTCGCAAGCCTTCAGGAAGGCCGGCTTCAGCACCAGATCCTCCGGCGGATAACCGGCAAGGAAAAGCTCGGTGTAGAGCACGAGATCGGCCCCCTGGCGGGCAGCATCGGCCCTTGCCTCGCGCGCTTTGGCGAGGTTGCCTGCGACGTCACCTACGGTCGGGTTGAGCTGGGCAATGGCGATACGCAGTATGTCGAGCTTCTTGGTCATGCCTGCTGACTTAGCGCGGCAAAATCCGCCCCGCAATGGCGTTCATTTGGACCAATCGAGACCGTCAATCGCTGCCCATATAGTCGCGCAACGATTGCGCAGAGTGGTTTTCGCCGATCGACATCGCCAGGATTCGCGACAGGTGCCGGCGCGGCAAGCCTGTCTCATCGGCCCATCGGTTGATCTGGATCTGGATCTTGTCGAGATCCTTCTTCGACGTCGGATTTTCGGCGATGTCGAGGCCCGCGTCGCGAAGGGCTGCCGCCATGTCGGCCGAAATGATGAAAGCATCCCAACCCAGCCAGCGCAGGAAATACTGGCCGGTGTTGCCGCCGAGCCGGCTGCCATGCTTGCCCAGATAGGCCATCAACCCGACCTGGTCGCCGGCGGGCCATTCGGCGAGAAAATTGCCGAACCCGTCATGTTCCCTGGACACGCGTTCGACGAAAGCGGCGTTGTCGCGAACGGATTTGATCTTCTGCGGATTGCGTACGATGCGCTGGTCGGAAGCCAGATCATGCCAGAAATCGTCAGGCTGAAACAACAGCCGCTTGGGCTCGAAGCGCAGGAACGCCTCCTCGAATCCAGGCCATTTCTGCTCGATGACCCTCCAGACGAATCCGGCGGCGAAGACGCGCTCGGCCATCGTCGAGAGGATGCGGTCATCGGTGATGTCGGCCACCGCCGCATTGTCCGGTGTCGGCCCCAACAGGGAGGTCAGTTCCGCCTCACCGCCCTTGCGCTTTGCCGCGCGAGCGCGAATTTTCTTGAAATCGGCCATCGGTCCCCTCGGTTCGCCTCAATCTAGCACTTCCCGCCCCGGCCGGCAGCCTCTACCTCTAGCGCAGCGAAGTCCTTTGGAGACGGCCATGAACAAGACGATCGACGATCTGGCGAACCGCTGGCTGAAGCGAAAGCCGGATGGATTGAGCCAACTGGAAAGCCGGGTGCTGCAAAGCACTATCGAGCATACCACCATCACTCGGGACACCAACAAGGCAGTCGCTTTCCACCAGACCTTTGGCGACCGGCTTGCCGACACGATCGCCCGCATCGGTGGCTCCTGGTCCTTCATCCTGACCTTCATCGCTTTCCTGATCGTCTGGACATCAGGCAATGTCTGGCTGTTGTCGCGCGATGCATTCGACCCCTACCCGTTCATCTTCCTCAACCTCGTGCTGTCGATGGTCGCCGCCTTGCAGGCGCCGGTCATCATGATGGCGCAGAACCGCCAGACCGAGCGCGACCGCATCGATGCCGCCCACGACTACGAGGTCAACCTGAAGGCCGAGATCGAGATCATGGCGCTGCATGAAAAAATGGACGAACTGCGCCACGGCCAGATCATCGGCATGCGCGACGAGATCGTGCGGCTGGCGGAAATGGTCAGGCGGATCGATGAAAGACTGTCACCGCAGTCGGCGTCATGACCGAGGCGATCCACCATTTCATCGAACAGTACGGGTTGTTGGCGGTTTTTCTCGGTTGCGTGGCCGAAGGCGAAAGTGCCGCGATCTTGGGGGGATTCTTCGCCCACCAGCATGTTTTCGTGCTGTGGCATGCTTTCGTCGCGGCAGCGCTGGGCGCCTTCGCCGGCGACACCTTCTTCTTCATCCTGGGCAGGAGTTTCGCAGACAATCGCCATGTCGTCAGGCTGCGCCGGCGGCCCGGCTTCCGCCGCGCCTACCGCCTGCTCAACACCCATCCCAACATCTTCGTACTGTCGAACCGCTATATCTACGGCATGCGCCTGGTCGGCGGCATCGCGGCCGGCCTTTCAACCATCCCGGCGCCGCGCTTCGTCATCCTCAACGCCATCTCGTCGGTGATCTGGGCGGTTCTGTTCAGCACCCTTGGCTATTTCTTCGGACTGGGCGCCGAACAGCTCATCGGCAAGGCACTGGCACACCACGAGCGACTGTTCATCGGTCTGGCCATTGGTCTGGCCGTTGCCATCATTGCCTGGTTCATCGCCCGTCACATCGCCAAACGAGAGCGCGCCCGGGAAAGCTGAAATCTTCGCCTGCCAGAATTGCGGCGTGCTTTCAGACGACATGCGTCAGTCTATTTCGAGCGCCCGATCGCCGCGATCAAGAATGAGCGGGATGATCAGATCCTCCTCGTCGGCGAGATGACGGGTCAGCATGGCGATCAGCCTGCTGTTTTCGTCGGCATAGGCATCGGCGGCGAAGCGCTGCTTGTCCTCACTCTCCTGAAGTGTACGGATGAAGGCATTCGCTGCTTCCGCATTGCGCTCCAGCCCTTCGTGGATCGCGTGGTGATCGGCATCGAGAATGTCGAAGCCGCGTTTCAGGCGGGGCTCGGCCTTGGCGAAAACCGGGAAATATTGGTAGTCCTCGACATTGTGGTGACCATCGAGATTGCCGAGGAAATGGTTGAGGCGCGGCGTGAACCACCGCGCGAAATCGGGCGCTGTCAGCCTGCCTTCGCGATAGTCGCCAATACCGCCGCTCAGCATGCCGCCAAGTTCGCGGAACATGTCGTGCCGCTGCAGCCACATTTTGGCCACGCCGTGAATATTCGCGTGACCCTGCCAGATCTCGCGCGGATACTTTTCGGCCAGCCAGCGCAGGTCTTCCGGCAGGCCCGGGCGTTCGAGAAGCGAGGAATTCGTGGACCCTGTCATGACGGTCTCCGTTGGTGACTGTCATATAGGGATCAATGTCTCAGATCGGCACCCCTGTCATGCGCTCGATCAGAGCGATGCCCCACACGCCGCCGGCAATCACCACCGAAATCAGCACCGCCAGCGAGCCGCAATCCTTGGCGAGCTGGATTTCTATGTGGAATTCACGAGAAATCGCGTCGCACGCCGCCTCGATGCCGGTGTTCAGCACTTCGACCATGATCAAGAGGAGCACGGCGCCGATCAGCAGCGCGTAGCCGCGCCATGACATTGAGATGAACCAGCCGGCGGGCAATGCCAGCGCCAGCAGCATCAGTTCCTGCTGGAAGGCCTTCTCGCTGACCGCAAGCTTGCGAAATGCCCGCACCGAATTGATAAAAGCATCGATCAGCCGCTGCATGCCCAAATCCCTCTCCGAGTCACCGGCACGGGATAAAGCAATGGCCCGATCAAGGGAATAAGGCGTCCCGCGCAAAGTTCATTCGCCCGACGGCACCTTGATCGATGGCGTCGACTTTTCGAATTGCGGCAGCGCGTCGTCGACCGAATAGTAGTCGCCCTTGTCGCCGATGAAGATATGGCATTGACCCTGCAGGCTTGTCGGAGCGTCAAACGATCCCGCCAGGACCGAGACATAAGCGTCGTCACGCGGCTTCCAGAACAGCAGCGATCCGCATGTCTTGCAAAAACCACGTCTGGCGGAAGACGATGCCTCGTACCAGGTGATGCTTTCCGTGCCTTCGATCAAGATGTCGGCATCGGCAACATTGGTCGCGGCATAGAAATGCCCGCTTTGTTTCCTGCACTGCGAACAATGGCAGTAGACAACGCCGCGCAGCGCCCCATTTGTCCGGAAGCGGACAGCTCCGCACAGACATGATCCCTGGTGGTTGTCGCTCATTTCGACACTCCTCGAAGACGTCCTGCATCGTTGTCAGGATTCCAGCTTCGCGGCCGCTGCGCGCAAGCAAATACGACATCGATTGGCGTGACGAATTCGAAAAGTCGTTTCATTTTTGCAGCGGCACGCCGCGAGTTTCGATTCCAAGAGTTGTCGGGATGGCATACAAAAAACGCTTCTACAGCCGCAGGCAGAAAAATCTGTGGAAGCCGTGCGAATTAAGGAAACTTTAGCGCTGCCGCAACTATGATCTCCCGGCAAGAAGTGCGGTGGGGACGCGCGTCTTCACAAGGCTTTCTGGAGCATGGGTAACGCTCCCCAGGTCGGCGATCAATGGACCCGCGAATTCCGCGCCGGGATCCGAGGGGGAGTTAACCAGACATGCAGCCAGCAGCAGCCCCGACCGAACGAAGTACCGATATCGCAGCCACCGTTGTCGCGACAATGCGCCAGCTTGGGGTACTGGGCGTGCCACGCAACTACGAGATTTTCTATGAGGCCTTGAACGGCACCAACCGTGAACTCAGCCTCGCCGTCGTGTCGCTGAGCAATCGGCCTACGCAGGACGAGTTGGATCAGATCGGGCGCGCCTTTTTTGCCCACAACCATGGCCCGGGCATCGTCGAGCATGCCAGGGACGTCATCGCCCGAGAACTCGAAGAAGTCGCATCGCTCCTGCGCAGCGAGCGCAGCCACATCGAAAAATACGGCAGAATCCTCGATGAGACCTCGAGCGGCCTGAGCAACCGCAGCCTGCTCTCCCAGGATCTTCTGCAAAAGATCGCCAACGCAATGACGATCGCGACCAATTCGACCATCGATCACGGCCGGCAGATCGCCTCGACGCTCAGCGACAAGACGGCCGAGCTCGAAAGCGTCAAGTCCAAGCTCGAGGAATACAAGCGGCTGGCCGATACGGATCCATTGACCCAGATCTGGAACCGTCGTGCCTTCGACAAGGAAATCACCAGGATCTACAACAGCAACAAGGGTATCCTGTTCAACGCCCTGATCCTTGTCGACATCGATCGGTTCAAGGACATCAATGACCGCCACGGCCATCCCGTCGGCGACAAGATCATCCAGATCATCGCCGAGATTTTCCAGACCAGCATTCGCGGCGACATGTTCGTCGCCCGCACCGGCGGCGAGGAGTTCGCGCTGATCGTCGAGGGCGCCAGCGAGGACGCGACCTACCAGATCGCGGAACGCATTCGCGCCCTGATCGAGCAGACGCCGTTCACCAGCAGCCAGACCGGCATCAATTACGGCACCGTGACGGTATCGATGGGTATCTGCATGGCGTCCGAGGCGGACGGCCCCGAAGACCTCTACACCAAGGCGGATCGGGCGCTTTATCGCTCGAAGGTCAGCGGGCGCAATCGCGTTACCAGGCATTCGGCCATGGCCGGGCGCGCCGGCAAGAGCTGGCTGCTCTACAAGAAAGACTGAAGCCCTCGCTTTATAGGTTGCGCCGCCGAAGGCAAAACCCAAAAGCTGAAAATGGACAAGGCGCCGAGTCCGCGGGCGCCTTTCTCCACCAGTCCAATTGGCCGGGCTCAGCCGTTCGCGGCCTGCTTGTGCTGCACCGGATGGCTCTTCTTCAGCAGGTCCGAGACCAGGAAGGCCAGTTCGATCGCCTGGTCGGCATTGAGGCGCGGGTCGCAATGGGTGTGGTAGCGGTCCTGCAACTCCTCGGCCGTGATGGCGCGCGCGCCACCGGTGCATTCGGTGACGTTCTTGCCGGTCATCTCGACATGGATGCCGCCCGGATGGGTGCCTTCGGCGCGATGCACCTCGAAGAAAGTTTGCACCTCCTTCAGGATACGGTCGAAAGGCCGCGTCTTGTAACCGGCGGCCTCGATCGTGTTGCCGTGCATCGGGTCCGACGACCAGACCACGCTGCGGCCCTCCCTCTGCACCGCGCGCACCAGCTTCGGCAGATGGTCGGCAACCTTGTCGGAACCGAAACGTGCGATCAGCGTCAGCCGCCCCGGCTCGTTTTCGGGGTTCAGCAGGTCGATCAGCTCCAGCAAGCCGTCAGGCGTCAGCGACGGACCGCATTTCAGGCCGAGCGGGTTCTTGATGCCTCGGCAATATTCGACGTGCGCGTGGTCGGGTTGACGCGTGCGGTCGCCGATCCAGATCATGTGACCCGACGTCGCGTACCAGTCGCCCGAGGTTGAATCGACACGGGTCAGCGCTTCTTCGTAGCCGAGCAGCAGTGCTTCGTGGCTGGTGTAGAAGTCGGTTTCGCGCAGCGCGAAATTGGTCTCGGACGTGATGCCGACCGCGCGCATGAAGTCCATCGTTTCGGTGATGCGATTGGCCAGCGACTCGTATTTTTCACCCTGCGGGCTGTCGGACACGAAGCCGAGCATCCAGCGATGCACGTTCTCCAGGCTGGCATAGCCGCCCTGCGCGAAGGCACGCAGAAGGTTGAGCGTCGCCGCCGACTGGCGGTAGGCCATCTCCTGCCGGGCGGGATCGGGAATGCGCGATTTCGCGTCGAATTCGATGCCGTTGATGATGTCGCCGCGATAGCTCGGCAGCGTCACGCCGCCCTTGGTTTCGTTGTCGGACGAGCGCGGCTTGGCGAACTGGCCAGCGACGCGACCAACCTTCACCACCGGCTGCGCGCCGGCAAAAGTCAGTACGACCGACATCTGCAGGAAGACGCGGAAGAAGTCGCGGATGTTGTCGGCGCCATGTTCGGCGAAACTCTCGGCGCAATCGCCTCCCTGGAGCAGGAAGGCTTCGCCGGCGGCAACGGCCGCCAATTGCTTCTTCAGCTTGCGGGCCTCGCCGGCGAAAACCAGCGGTGGAAAGGTGGCGAGTTGGGCTTCCGTGGACTTCAGAGCGGCAAGGTCCGGATAGGCGGGAACCTGCTTGATCGGCTTTGCTCTCCAAGAATTCGGCGACCATTTCGTCATCGCTGCACCCAACGCTCTTTCCGGCGAGCACCCTCGCCCGCCATTTCCGCCCCTATATGGGTTGGCGGCTCCATACACGAAGCCGAATTCCTATTCTAGACCGGAATTTCGGTGCTGGCGAATGAGTCAGGCGGCTCACTCTGCCACCTGAGACAGGGCGAGATAGAAAAAACTCAGCCCCAGCAGCAAACATCACGGGCTGTAGAACCAGCTATCATAGCGGGCAAAACGTGTGGTCCTGACTCGCTTGAACAATCCGAAATACCGGGACCAACTGAACGCCCGCCCGGTGAAGACGGCGGCCCACAAGATGATGCCTGCCTTGAGCACCTGTTGCGACAGCGGCAAACGGACCATGCCGGCGAAGCCAAGAATCAGCAGAAGCACCAACGCCAGGATCAACCCAACCGCCATGGCGCCAAAGGCCGTTTCCTTGACAGCCGGAGTGCCGTCCTCACGTTGCGGGAGCGCGACGCCGGCGCCGATGCGGCCACCGAAACCCCAATAGATATGAAAGCCGGAACCAAGCAGCAGCAGCGCCGTGCAGAAGGCGATGACCGCTACCGTCATGCCTGTCGGGCGACGTCGTTCAGACGCTTGAGCTGGCGGCCAAGCCCACCCGTCGAGTCGAGCGCAAGCATGCGCAGCAGCGCGATGGCGCTCCACAAAGGCCGGTCCGCGAACGGCTTGTTGCTATTGTGCTCAAGCAAAGGATGGGTGAGCAGGGCAGCGAGATAAAACAACGGAATGATTACCAGAAAAGCCCACCAGACGACAAGAAAAGACGCAGCGACCCCGGCGATCGGCGCGAAAAACAGACCGATATAGTGGATAAACCGGGTCGAAGGTTTTGAATGGCCGGCAAGATAGCCAAGCCAGTATTCATCGAATGTCTGCGGGTTCATGGACTTCCCCGTTCAGCGATGAGTTGCAAGGCCATTTGACCCTTTGGACCCAATATTTCAATGGCTCCAATCGTCGCACATGCCGGGAGGGCGCCAATCCTTGCGCCCTCGGTTACTGTCCCGTTTAGACATGGTGCTGTTGGCCAGCGCCTTCCCTTCTCTGAAAGGGCTAACCGCTCTAAGTCTAAGCCGCTTTCTCCACCAGCCGCGCCAGTTGCGTCATCACCACCGCCGAGCCCGCCAGCCGCTTCTCTGGCGTCGGCCAGTCACGCGCGAAGACCACGCTGTGATCCGGCCTGATCTTGGCCAGTGAACCCTGCTCGCCGATGAACTTGACCAGCCCGACGGGGTTGGGGAATTCGCGCTTGCGGAAATGAAGGACGACGCCCTTCGGCCCGGCATCGAGCTTCTCGACATTGGCCTTGCGGCAGAGCGCCTTGATGAAGACGATCTTCAGGAGATGCTTCACCTCCTCCGGCAGCGGCCCGAAACGGTCGATCAGCTCGGCCCCGAAAGCGTCGATCTCCTCGGTGGTTTCGAGATCGCCGAGGCGGCGGTAAAGCGCCAGCCTGAGCTGCAGATCCGGCACATAGCCTTCCGGGATCATCACTGCCGTGCCGACGGCGATCTGCGGCGACCAGCCGCCGTCCTGGACCTCGCCGGAATCCTTCACCTCGGCCACCGCCTCCTCCAGCATCTGCTGGTAGAGCTCGAAGCCGACCTCCTTGATGTGGCCGGATTGCTCTTCACCCAGAAGATTGCCGGCGCCACGGATGTCAAGATCGTGGCTGGCGAGTTGGAAGCCGGCACCCAGCGTGTCCAGCGATTGCAGCACCTTCAGCCGACGCTCGGCCGTGTCAGTGAGCTTGCGATTGGCCGGCAGCGTGAACAGCGCATAGGCGCGCACCTTCGAGCGACCGACGCGGCCGCGCAACTGGTAGAGCTGCGACAGGCCGAACATGTCGGCGCGATGGATGATCAGCGTGTTGGCGGTCGGGATGTCGAGGCCCGATTCGACGATGGTGGTCGACAGAAGCACATCGTACTGGCCGTCGTAGAAGGCGTTCATGATGTCGTCGAGTTCGCCTGGCGGCATCTGGCCATGCGCCACGGCGATTTTCAGTTCAGGAACAGATTCCTTCAGGAAATCGTGGATCTCAGCGAGATCGCTGATGCGCGGCACCACGTAGAAGGAATGCCCGCCGCGATAGCGCTCCCGAAGCAGCGTTTCGCGGATGACCAGCGGATCGAAGGGCGAGATGAAGGTCCGCACCGCCATGCGGTCGACCGGCGGCGTGGCGATCAGCGACAGTTCGCGCACGCCGGTGAGGGCCAATTGGAGGGTACGCGGAATGGGTGTCGCCGACAGCGTCAGGACGTGGACGTCGGTCTTCAGGTCCTTGAGCCGCTCCTTGTGCTTGACGCCAAAATGCTGCTCCTCGTCGATGATCAGCAAGCCAAGGTTCTTGAACGATATCGAGGACCCAAGCAACGCATGGGTGCCGACCACGATATCGACCTGGCCCTCGGCCAAGGCCTTCTTCGTCTCGGCGAGTTCCTTGGCACCGACCAGCCGCGAGGCCTGGGCGACACGGATCGGCAGCCCCGAGAAACGCTGCGAGAATGTCTTGAAGTGCTGGCGCGACAACAGCGTCGTCGGCACCACCACCGCGACCTGAAACCCTTCCATCGCCGCGATGAAGGCGGCGCGCAGCGCCACTTCGGTCTTGCCAAAGCCGACGTCACCGCAGATCAGCCGGTCCATCGGCTTGCCGGCGCCAAGGTCGTCGCGCACCGAGTCGATCGCCGTCTGCTGGTCATCCGTCTCCTCGTAGGGGAAACGGGCGGCAAACTCGTCATAGAGGCCCTCGGCCGGCACCAGCGCCGGTGCGGCGCGCATCTGCCGCTCGGCGGCGATGCGGATCAACTGCCCGGCCATGTCGAGCAGGCGCCGCTTCAGCCTGGCCTTGCGCGACTGCCAGGCGCCGCCGCCAAGCTTGTCCAGCGTCGCCTCGGCTGTGTCGGAGCCGTAGCGCGACAGCAGTTCGATGTTTTCCACCGGCAGGAACAGCCGGTCGTCGCCGGCATAGTGGATTTCCAGGCAGTCATGCGGCGCGCCGACCGCTTCGATGGTGCGCAGGCCGATGAAGCGGCCAATGCCATGATCGGTATGGACGACAATGTCGCCGGCCGACAAGGCCGAGGCCTCGGCAATGAAATCGGAAGCGCGCTTCTTGCGCTTCGAGCGCCGGATCAGCCGGTCGCCCAGAATATCCTGCTCGGCGACAACAACCAGCTTTTCAGTCTCAAAGCCGGATTCCAGCGGCAAAACCGCCAAGGCCGCCTGCCCCGGCTCGAGCTGTTCCGCCTCCGCCAGCGTTTCGACCTGTTTGAGATTGCCGAGATGGTGCTCGGCCAGGATCTGGCCAAGCCGGTCGAGCGAGCCTTCGGTCCAACCGGCGATGACGACCCGGCGGCGCGCCGCACGCTCGTCGGCAATGTGCCGGACGACGACATCGAAGACATTGACGTTCGGATCGGCTCGCTCCTCCACGAAGCTGCGGCCATGGCGCGAGCCGGCGTGGAAGACTTTCTTACCGCCCAAATCGGGCGCATCGAACACGGTAAAGTCGATGTCCTCCCGCTGCCCGAGCGAAGCCTTGAGATTCTCCGGCGAGAGATAGAGCAGGTCCGGTGCAACTGGTTTGTAGGGTACCGCGTCCTTGAGCGCCCCGTCAGCCTGCTTTTTGCGCGCCTCGTAGTGGTCGAGGATCAGCGTATGGCGTTCGGCAAGCGCCTCATGCGCCAGATGGTCGAAAACCACGGGGGCGTCGGGCAGGTAGTCGAACACCGTCTCCAGCCGCTCGTAGAAGAACGGCAGCCAATGCTCCATGCCGGCGAAGCGCCGCCCCTCGCTGACCGCCGCGTACAGCCCGTCGTCGCGCGATGGCGCGCCGAAGGCTTCGATATAGGCGCGGCGGAAACGGCTGATGGTTTCGGGTGTCAGCGCCACCTCGCTCATCGCCTGCAGCGCCATCGACTTGCGCTGGCCGGTGGTACGCTGCGTGGCGGCGTCGAAGACGCGGATCGATTCCAGCGTGTCGCCGAAGAAATCAAGGCGCAGCGCCTCGGTCCAGCCGGGTGCGAAGAGGTCGAGAATGCCGCCGCGCACCGCGAATTCACCGATTCCGCGCACGGTCGGCACACGCTCGAATCCCGACGTCTCCAGCCGCGCGATCAGCGCATTCATGTCGATCTGGTTACCGGGCCTCGCATGGAAGGTTTGCGCCTCGACAAGCTCGGCGGGCGGGATGCGCTGCAGCAGCGCATTGGCGGTGGTCAGAATAACGGCACGGTGCGGTTTCTTCGCCAGTGCGATCATGGCGGTCAGCGCATCGAGACGCTTGGCGGCGGCATCGGAACCAGGCGACACGCGGTCGTATGGCAGACAGTCCCAGGCAGGCAGCTCCAGCACAGGCAGGCCGGGCGCGACGAAGGACAGCGCTTCGATGATGGAAGGCAGGCGCTGGCCGTCGCGGGCCACGAACAGCACCGGCTTGTCGGGTGCGATCTCGAGCGCCGTCTGCACCAGCGCGAAGGCTTCGTAGCCATCGGCGACACCGTCGACGATGAATTGGCCGGCGCGGCCCTTCGGCAAGCCAATGGTGGGAATGAGAGCCATCAAATCACGGTCTTGTTATCGCAATTCCGGACGGAAAACCGCTTCGCACTTTTCCTGGAATCGCTTTTGTTCAGAATGTCATGGTCCGGCGGGACGCCAGGATTTTTTGCAGGACGGCACAGTCGATCTCCGCCGGCACCGGGCGTTCGCCCGTGATCAGCGGCAGGAATTCCGTGTCGGCAATATCGAGGAGCCTGTCATATTGATCGATTTCCTCGGCGGTCAAGGTGCCGATCTCGGCATCGGCGAAAATGCCGAGGATGAGGTCCATCTCGCGCATGCCGCGATGCCAGGAGCGGAACAACAGCTTGCGGCGGTGAGGGTCCAGCCCCTCGCTTGATCGTTTCGTTCCGGTCATTGTGCCGCATCCTCGCTTCAAGCGGCGCATATAGCGTGGATAGTCGGCGGTGTCAGCCTTGCGCTGCGGCTGTCGCGACATAAGCTGACATCATGCGTCCTTCCATCCTCGATCCGCTGTTTGTCCCGATCACCTCGCTTGCCGGCGTCGGGCCAAAGGTCGGCGGGCTAATCGAGAAGGTCGTGGCGGCAGATCTCGGCGATCGCGCCGCGCGCGCCGGCGATCTCTTGTTCGTGCTGCCGCATACCGTCATCGACCGCCGCAACCGGCCTGGCATCGCCCTTGCCGCGGAAGGCGCCATCGTCACGCTGGACGTACGGATCGACCGCCACCAGCCGCCGCCGCGTGGCAACAGGTCGGTGCCGTACCGGGTCTACGCCCATGACGACACGGGTGAAATCGCACTGACTTTCTTCCACGCCCATGCCGCCTATCTCGAAAAGGCGATGCCAGCGGGCGAACATGTTATCGTTTCCGGCCGCATGGAATGGTTCAACGGCCGCCCGTCGATGGTCCATCCCGACCATATCGCACTGGCCAGCGACGCCGAGAACCTGCCGCTGGTCGAGCCCGTCTATCCGTTGACGGCAGGGCTGTCGGGCAAGGTTCTGCGCCGTGCGATCGGCCAGGCGCTCGGCCGCCTGCCGGAACTGCCGGAATGGCAGGATGGCGCCTTCATGCGCCGGCAGAGCTTTATGTCCTTCGGCGACGCGCTGACCCGCATCCACTATCCCGCGGACCCCATCGATGTCGCGGTCGAAGGACCTGCATGGCGCCGCCTCGCCTATGACGAATTGCTCGCCGGCCAGGTCTCGCTGGCCCTGGTGCGGGCAAAGGTACGACGCCTGTCAGGCCGCCCCTTGATCGGCGATGACCGCATCGTCGAGAAATTGCGTACAGCCCTTCCCTATTCGCTCACTCCCTCGCAGGAATTCGCGCTCGCCGAAATCAATGCGGATCTCGCTGACCCCGAGCGCATGCTGCGGCTGCTGCAGGGCGATGTCGGCTCGGGCAAGACGGTGGTGGCGCTGCTTGCCATGGCACGCGCCGTCGAGGCCGGCGGTCAGGCCGCGCTGATGGCTCCGACCGACATCCTGGCACGCCAGCATCTGGCGACGATCACCCCGCTTGCGGCCAAGGTCGGCTTGCGCGTCGCCATCCTGACCGGCCGTGAAAAGGGCCGCGAGCGAGCCGAAACGTTGGCTGGTCTTGCCAGCGGCGAGATCGACATCGTCGTCGGGACCCACGCACTGTTTCAGGAAACGGTCACCTTCCACGACCTCGTCTTCGCTGTGATCGACGAACAGCACCGCTTCGGCGTCCACCAGCGCCTTGCCATCACCGCGAAAGGCGACGCGCCCGACATGCTGGTGATGACCGCGACCCCCATCCCGCGCACGCTGGTGCTGACCGCCTTCGGCGACATGGATGTGTCGAAGCTGACGGAAAAGCCGGCTGGCCGCCAGCCGATCCGCACCGTCACGCTGCCGCTCGAACGGCTCGACGAACTGGTCGGCCGCATGCTCGATGCCGTTGCGGATGGCCAGAAGATCTACTGGATCTGCCCGCTGGTCGAGGAATCCGAAGAGATAAAACTGATGTCGGCCGAGGATCGTTTCGCCTCGCTGAAGCCGCTGTTCGACGATCGCATCGGCCTTGTCCATGGCCGCATGAAGGGTGCCGAGAAGGACGAGGCGATGCGCGCCTTCAAGCAAGGCGAGACGCGCATCCTGATCGCCACCACGGTGATCGAAGTCGGCGTCGACGTTCCCGACGCCACCATCATGGTCATCGAACATGCCGAGCGCTTCGGCCTCGCCCAGTTGCACCAGCTGCGCGGCCGGGTCGGGCGCGGCGACAAGCCATCGTCCTGCGTGCTGCTCTACAAGGACCCGCTTGGCGAAACCGCCAAACGCCGGCTGTCGGTGATGCGTGACACAGAGGACGGCTTCCTGATCGCCGAGGAGGACCTGAAATTGCGCGGCGAAGGCGAATTGCTCGGCACCCGCCAGTCCGGCACGCCGGGTTTCCAGGTGGCGCGCATCGAGGCGCATGCCGACCTTCTCGAAGCCGCCCGAGACGACGCCAGGCTCATCCTGTCGCGCGATCCGGAGCTGCAGTCCGACCGCGGCGAGGCCCTGCGCCTGCTGCTTTATTTGTTCGGGCGCGACGAGGCGGCGCGGCTTTTGCGCGCCGGGTGAGGTCCTAGCCGCGGGTTGGCCATGGTTCCGTTGATCGGCTCGCCATTCAACGTCACTATCTTGGTTTTCACTTCCGGCGCCACCAGCCCGGCCGACACGATCAGCTTGGCGCCGTCCTCGATCGTCATGTCGAGCAGCACGATGTCAGACTTCAGCACATACATCAGGAAACCGGTCGTCGGGTTCGGCGTGCAAGGCATGAACACCGCGATCAGCGGATCGCCTTCCTGATCGAGTTTCTGATTGATCTCGGTTTCCTTCTCGCTGGCGACAAACACCAGCGACCACACGCCCTTGCGTGGATATTCGACCAGCCCGACCTGACGGAACATGTCCCCTTTGTTCGACAGCACGGTCTCGAAAATCTGCTTCAGCGAGCCATAGATGCCGCGCACCAGCGGCATGCGGCCAAGCAGGCGCTCGCCGAAACCGACAATGGCGCGGCCGACAATGTTGGCAGCAAGGAAACCGATCAGCGTGATCAGGATCAGCGCGACGATCAGCCCGAATCCGGGAACCGGGAACGGCAGGTAGGTGTCGGGGCTGTAACGCGCCGGAATATAGGGTTTGACCCAGGAATCGACCCAGCCGATGAAGGACCAGGCGATATAGGCGGTGATCGCCAGCGGCGCGCAGACGATGAAGCCCGTGAGGAAATAGTTCCTCAGCCGGGTCATGCCGGAAGTCCTGGGAGCGTCTGACATGGTTCACCGGGGCGCGGGTTGCGGCTCGACACTAGTGAACCGGAAGACGCTTTGGAACTGCTAAGTTTTTAAAGGTCCTGCTATGCGGCTGCTTCCAGAGGCGCGATCTTCTCAAGTTCCGGCGCCAGCTTCTTCGCCTCGGTCTCAAGCTCGTAAGCCTGCTGAAAATTCATCCAGAATTCAGGCGTGGTGTTGAAAAACCTGGCGAGGCGAAGGGCCGTGTCGGGAGTCAAGCCGATTTCCTCTTTGGCAATGCGTTCAATACGGGTGCGCGGAAGATTGAGCTCTTTCGCCAGCGCGCCTGCACTCATGCCGAGCGGGACGAGATATTCTTCACGCAGGAATTCTCCAGGATGAACTGGACGTGCGAACTTGAGCATGGTTGAGGACTCCTCAAGGGTTCAGGGCAAGTGCCCGTTGAATATTGCCCAACGCGACTCCCTTTCAGGGCTTCCAGATGGTTGCCGGGCGGCGATCGAAGGTCATTCAGCTGGGCAGCATTGGCAATCGCGCGAAGACGACGTTCGCCACGACCAACCAAATCCGACGGAAAGCCTTTTGGCGCATCGATCGATACAAATTTGCCGAGGCAAAAATGGGGGTTGCCGATAGCTATTCCACCGTCACCGATTTCGCCAGATTGCGCGGCTGATCGACGTCGGTGCCCATGAACACGGCGGCGAAATAGGCGAGCATCTGGATCGGAAGCGCATAGATGATGGGCGAGATGATTTCCGGCACATCCGGGAGCACGATCGTCTCCATCGTCTTCACGCTCACCTGCGCCGCGCCCTTGGCGTCGGTGATCAGGATGATCTTGCCGCCGCGCGCCGCCACTTCCTGCATGTTGGACACGGTTTTCTCGAAGATGCGGTCATGCGGCGCAATCACGATCACCGGCATGTTCTCGTCGATCAGCGCTATCGGCCCGTGCTTCAGCTCGCCCGCCGCATAGCCCTCGGCATGGATGTAGGAAATCTCCTTGAGCTTCAGCGCCCCTTCCATCGCCAGCGGGAAATTGGTGTCGCGGCCGAGATAGAGCACATCCTTGTAGCGCGAGATCTCGCGCGCGATCCGCTCGATCTGCTCTTCGAGCTTCAGCACCTGGTTGGCGTAGCGCGGTGCCTCCGACAAAGCGCGTACCAGCGCCTTCTCCTCTTCGCTTGAGATCGTGCCGCGCGCGACGCCCGCGCGCACCGCGAGCGAAGCCAGCACCGAGAGCTGGCAAGTAAAAGCCTTGGTGGAAGCGACGCCGATCTCGGGGCCGGCAAGCGTCGGCAGCACGACGTCGGATTCGCGCGCCATGGTCGATTCCCGCACATTGACGACGGCGCCGATCTTCATGCCTGCCTTGCGGCAGTAGCGCAGCGAAGCCAGCGTATCGGCGGTCTCGCCCGACTGCGAGATGAAGAAGGCGGCATCGTTGGCCGACAGCGGCATCTCCCGGTAGCGGAACTCCGAGGCGACATCGATGTCGACCGGCAGCCGCGCATAGCGCTCGAACCAGTATTTGCCGATCAGGCCGGCGAGATAGGCAGTGCCGCAGGCGGAGATGGCCAGGCGGCCAATCTTGGCGAAGTCGAATGGCAGGTCGAGCGGCTTCGAGACGCCGGAGACGAAATCGACGTAGTGCGCCAGCGTATGCGAGATCACCTCGGGCTGCTCATGGATTTCCTTCTCCATGAAATGGCGGCGGTTGCCCTTGTCGACCATGAAGCTGGTCGACAGCGACTGCTGGCGCTTGCGGTCCACCTTTTTGCCGTCGATGTCGAAAATGGCGACGCTGTCACGGCGCACCACCGCCCAGTCGCCATCCTCGAGATAGGTGATCGAGTTGGTGAACGGAGCGAGCGCGATCGCATCCGAGCCCAGGAACATCTCGCCATCGCCATGGCCGACGGCCAGCGGCGGGCCGTTGCGCGCGCCGACAATCAGATCCTCGTCGTCCTTGAACATGATGGCCAGCGCAAAAGCGCCTTCCAGCCGCTTCAGCGCCTGATGCGCCGCCTCAACCGGCTTCAGCCCCTTGGCAAGCTCGCGCGCCACCAGATGTGCCACGACCTCGGTGTCGGTCTGCGACGAAAAGGAATAGCCGGCGCGCGTCAGCTCGTCGCGCAGTTCGGCGAAATTCTCGATGATGCCGTTGTGGACGATGGCGACGCCGTTCGAAAAGTGCGGGTGCGCATTGGTCTCGTTGGGCACGCCGTGCGTTGCCCAGCGCGTGTGGCCGATGCCGATCGTGCCGTCGAGCGGGTCATCCTTGAGCCGGCGTTCGAGGTTGACCAGCTTGCCCTCGGCGCGGCGGCGGCCGAGTTCGCCCTTTTCGACGGTGGCAACGCCCGCCGAGTCATAGCCGCGATATTCCAGCCGCTTCAACGCGTCGACGATGAGCGGCGCAACCTGCGAACGGCTGACAATTCCAACGATACCGCACATGCAGACAGTCCCCGATTGCCCGTGGAAAACCAGCGCTATTTAAGCGTGGCCGGCCTGCCGCGAAAGTCACATTGCATTTCGTCCGGTGTAACGGACGCTTGCGCACGCATGCACCATGACACACCGCTCTTGCAATCCGGTTACTGCGATCGTTCGGTTTTTTCAGCTCGGGTTTTGCTTCTTCTTCGCCGCCGCTGCCGACGCAAAGCGCTCCCGCAATTCCTTGCCCTTGCCGGGGATCGTCTTCTGGCGAGCCCGGCCGAAGGCCAGCGCGTCGTCGGGAACGCTTTCGGTGATGACGCTGCCCGAGGCTATATAGCCGCCATTGCCGATGGTGACCGGCGCCACCAGCGAGGAATTGGAGCCGATGAAGGCGCCTTCGCCGATATCGGTGAAGAATTTCGAATAGCCGTCGTAGTTACAGGTGATGGTGCCGGCACCGATATTGGCTCCGGCGCCGACGCGCGCGTCGCCAATATAGGTCAGGTGATTGACCTTGGCGCCTTCCTCGACCACGGCCTGCTTGACCTCGCAGAAATTGCCGACCTTGGCCTTGTTCCTGAGATCGGCGCCTGGCCGCAGCCGTGCGAACGGCCCGACATCGCAATTGGACGCAATGCTGGCGCCTTCGATGTGGCTGAAGGCGTGGATCTTGGCGCCGCCGGCAATTTTTACGCCCGGGCCGAACCAGACATTGGGTTCGACGATCGTGTCGGCGCCGATCTCGGTGTCGTGCGAGAAATAGACCGTCTCCGGCGCGATCAACGTCACGCCCGACAGCATGGCCTCCTGCCGCCGGCGCGTCTGCCAGATGCCTTCGGCCTGCGCCAGCTCGGCACGGTTGTTGATGCCGAGCGCATTCTCGAAACTGGCTTCGGTGGCGACCACATCGAGACCTTGCGCGCCCGCGATCTCGACGATGTCGGTGAGGTAATACTCACCCTTGGCGTTGGTGTTGCCGACCGCGTCGAGCAGTTTCAGCGCATGCTCACCGGCCACCGCCATCATGCCGGCATTGCAGAAGCCGATTTTCTTTTCCGCCTCGGAGCAATCCTTTTCCTCGCGGATGGCGATCAGCTTGCCGCCCTTTTCGACCAGCCTGCCATAGCCGTTTGGAACGGGAGGACGGAAGCCGATCACCACGACGGCCGCGCCTTCGGCAAGCTTAAGCCGCGCCAGCGTCAGCGCTTCCGCATCGATAAGCGGCGTGTCGCCGAACATGACCAGAATGTCGTCATAACCCCTTGCTATCGCTTCACGCGCGGCAAGAACGGCATGCGCCGTACCCAAGCGCTCCGCCTGCACGAATGTCTCTGCCTTCGGTGAGAATTTCGCCACCGCCTTGCGCATCTCTTCCGCGCCGTGGCCGATCACGATCGCCTCGCTGCTGGCGCCGGCAGCTTCGGCCGCCTTCACCACATGGGCCACCATCGGCAACCCGGCGATCTGGTGCAGCACCTTCGGCAACGCGCTCTTCATGCGCGTGCCTTCGCCGGCGGCGAGAATGACGGACAGGCAGGATCTCTGGCTCATGAAAGGACAACCATATGAAATGCGTCGGGAATCGAGGCAGGATAGCAGCGGTGCCATGCTGCACCAATGCGGTTAAATTCCGGTGAGATCGGCGGTCACGGCTGGAGCGAAGTGTGACGGTCGCATATCACTTCATCCAAAATAAATACTCTGTCGGTATTGCTGTTGGAAAATTTCATTTTTGCAAAAAAGTTCGCATGAGAACCTTATACAAAATCTTCAACGCTTTGGTTGTCTTCTTCATAGGGGCAAGCATTGGCAGTGTTGCAGGCATCGTTCTTATCATTATTCTAACAGTAGAATCAGACGTTTCGGGATTTCTAGAAAAGTCTTTTATTGTTGTCCCCATATGTGCCTTGATCGGCGGACTTGGGTCCCTGTTCGTATTCGGCCCTATGGGACAGCGGGAATGATATCGCAAACATCACTGGTAAGATCAAAATCAAGCCTACCCCAACCGCCCCAACACCGGAAAATTCTCCAGCAGCCAGTAGGACACCGTCTGCACGCCGCCGGTAAGGAAAAACACGCCGGCGACCACCAGCAGCGCGCCGATCGCCTTCTCGACGCGGCCGAGATGGACGCGGAATTTGCCGAGGAAGCGCATGAAGGCGCCGGAAAACAGCGCGGCGATCAGGAACGGTATGCCCAGCCCCAGCGAATAGGCGGCAAGCAGCAGCGCGCCTTCGCCCACCGTCTCGCGGCCGCCGGCCAGCGTCAGGATCGGCCCGAGCACCGGGCCGATGCACGGCGTCCAGCCGAAGGCGAAGGCCAGGCCCATCACATAGGCGGCGACGGCGCTGGCCGGTTTGCCCTGCGACTGGAAGCGCGCCTCGCGTGACAACAGCGGGATGCGCAGGATGCCGAGAAAATTCAGGCCCATCAGGATGATCAGCACGCCGGCGCCCATGGCCAATGGTTCCTGCCAGACGCGCAGCAGCCGGCCGATGGTCGAAGCGCCCGCGCCCAGCGTGACGAATACGGTAGAGAAGCCGAGCACGAAGGCGATCGAGGAATAAAGCAGCGCGCCGCGCGCGCCTTCCCTTGCCGTCACGCCGGCATTGCCGCGGAAATCGTCGACCGAGACGCCGGCCATGTAGCAGAGATAGGGCGGCACCAGCGGCAGCACGCATGGCGACAGGAACGAGATGGCCCCCGCCCCGACCGCGCTGACATAACCGATGTCCAATGCCATTCCAAAGCTCCGACTGTTCTGGCGACGGTATAGCGACGCACCGCCCTGTGCGCCAATCACCAATGTGTGGCAACCGGTCGCTGTTTGGGCAATCGCACCGCCCCGAATTCCACTGCGCACCAAGCCAAGTACGATCGAACCGGAGGAATTGTTACTGGCAACCGCGTCCGACAGCCATCGATGACGGCAAGCCTTCTCGGGAAGAAAGCACCCGTGCGCGGCGTTGACACAACGAGGCCGCGATTTCCCGCGGGTCTCAAGATATCAGCCAGGGAGATTTTCATGAAAATGATAGCCACAGGGCTTGCCGCACTGCTGCTCAGCACCGCCGCATCCTTCGCTGCCGAGGCGTGGAAGGAAGGCGAGGTCGGCGGTACCAAGATCTATACCGACGCCATGGGCATGACGCTCTACACCTATGACAAGGATGAGAAGGGCAAGAGCAATTGCTACGACAAATGCGCGGCCAACTGGCCGCCGCTCAAAGCCGAGGCCGGTGCCAAGGCGGAAGGCGAATGGAGCGTTGTCGACCGCACCGACGGCACCAAGATGTGGGCCTATGACGGCAAGCCGGTCTACACCTTCATCAAGGACAAGAAGGCTGGCGACATGAACGGTGACGGCGTCGCTGGCGTCTGGCACGTCGTCAAGGCCAACTAAGCCCGCCCTGCTCTTCGCCTGCCTGCGGGCAAGCTGGTCGCCGCGTTCCTTCATGCAGCCGGCGGCCAGCATCGATCAGCGGCATTGCCCGGCGCGGTCTACGACTCGCCCGGAGTTTGAAGCGGTCGCTTCCGCCGACTCCCGGCCGCCCTCGCCCTTGACCGGAATTCCGTGATTTCTCCATACACTCTAAGAGTGTATCGCTGGCGGCACCCTTGCAATTTGGCCACGTCCCCTTGACCGGATGCAAAAGCGCGGCCATGTGAGCGACAACCAGAAACGAGATTTCGTCGCGCGCAGCGGAATTCTTCTGCCGCATCACAGCTGATATGAGACCTCATGGACGTCGTCGTCGTCGAATCGCCGGCCAAGGCAAAGACAATCAACAAATATCTGGGCAGGAACTACAAGGTTCTGGCCTCGTTCGGCCATGTCAGGGATCTGCCGGCCAAGGACGGCTCGGTGCGCCCGGATGAAGATTTTGCCATGTCCTGGGCCGTCGATACCGCCTCGGGCAAGCGGCTCGCCGATATCGCCAAGGCGGTCAAGGATGCCGACGGCCTGATCCTCGCCACCGACCCGGATCGCGAAGGTGAAGCTATCTCCTGGCACGTGCTGGAGGTGCTGAAGCAGAAACGCGCGCTGAAGGATAAGCCGGTCAGCCGCGTGGTCTTCAACGCCATCACCAAGTCGTCGGTGCTCGAAGCCATGGCCAATCCGCGCCAGATCGACGCGCCGTTGGTCGATGCCTATCTCGCGCGCCGGGCGCTTGACTATCTCGTCGGCTTCACCCTGTCGCCGGTGCTTTGGCGCAAATTGCCCGGCGCCCGGTCGGCTGGCCGCGTCCAGTCGGTTGCGCTGCGCCTGGTCTGCGACCGCGAATCCGAAATCGAACGCTTCATCCGCGAGGAATACTGGCAGATCGCCGCCATCCTCGGCACGCCGCGCAATGAGACTTTCGAAGCCCGCCTGACCGCCTTCGAGCGCAAGAAGCTGCAAAAGCTCGACATTTCCAACAAGGCGCAGGCCGACGATATCAAGGCGATGCTCGAGGGTGCTGCCTTCAAGGCGCTGTCGGTCGAAGCCAAGCCGACCAAGCGCAACCCCGGTCCGCCCTTTACCACCTCGACGCTGCAGCAGGCCGCTTCATCGGGCCTTGGCTTCTCGGCCACCCGCACCATGCAGGTGGCGCAGCGGCTCTATGAGGGCATGGACATTGGCGGCGAGACCGCTGGTCTCATAACCTATATGCGAACCGACGGCGTCCAGATGGCGCCCGAGGCGATCGACGCCGCCCGCGACGCCATCGCCAAGGAGTTCGGCCCCAGATACCTGCCGGAAAAGCCGCGCCAATACACCGCCAAGGCCAAGAACGCCCAGGAAGCGCATGAAGCGATCCGTCCGACGGATTTCATGCGCACCCCGGCATCGGTCCGGCAATATCTCGATGCCGACCAGGCGCGGCTCTATGAGCTGATCTGGAAGCGTGCCATCGCCAGCCAGATGCAGCCGGCCGAGATCGAGCGCACCACTGTCGAGATCGAAGCGCTCAACGGCGCCCGCACGGCAGAGCTTCGCGCCGTCGGCTCGGTCGTCCGTTTCGACGGGTTCATTGCCGCCTACACCGACCAGAAGGACGACGACGCCGAGGACGAGGAAAATCGCCGTCTGCCGGAAATCCGTGCCGGCGAGCAGCTTGACCGCCGCGCAATCAATGCGACCCAGCACACCACCGAGCCGCCACCACGCTACTCCGAGGCGTCGCTGATCAAGAAGCTGGAAGAACTCGGCATCGGCCGCCCCTCGACCTATACGGCGATCCTGAAGACGCTCGAGGACCGCGACTATGTCACGATCGACAAGCGCCGGCTGGTGCCGCAGGCCAAGGGCCGCCTGCTCTCGGCCTTCCTCGAAAGCTTCTTCGAGCGCTATGTCGAGTACGATTTCACCGCCTCGCTGGAGGAAAAGCTCGACGAGATCTCCGACGGCAAGCTCGCCTGGAAGGACGTGCTGCGTGATTTCTGGAAGGATTTTTCCGGCGCCGTCGCCGACATCAAGGAATTGCGTGTCACCGATGTGCTCGATGCGCTGAACGAGGAACTGGCGCCGCTGGTTTTCCCCGCCCGCGAGGACGGCTCCAATCCCCGCATCTGCCCGAAATGCGGCACCGGCAATCTGTCGCTGAAGCTCGGCAAGTTCGGCGCCTTCGTCGGCTGCTCGAACTATCCCGAATGCTCCTTCACCCGCCAGCTCGGCGACGCCGCCAACCCCAATGGCGAGAATGGCGGTGGCGAGGACGGCACCAGAGTGCTCGGCAAGGATCCCTACACCGCCGAGGAAATCACGCTGCGTTCGGGCCGCTTCGGCCCCTACATACAGCGCGGCGACGGCAAGGAGGCCAAGCGATCGAGCCTGCCCAAGGGCTGGACGCCTGAATCCATCGATCACGAGAAGGCGCTGGCGTTGCTGGGGCTGCCGCGCGACGTGGGCAAACATCCCGAAAGCGGCAAGATGATTTCGGCGGGGCTCGGCCGCTACGGCCCGTTCGTGCTGCACGATGGCACCTACGCCAATCTCGACAGCATCGAGGACGTGTTCTCGATCGGCCTCAACCGGGCCGTCAGTGTGATCGCCGAGAAGCAGTCCAAGGGCAAGGGCGGCCGCAACGGCGGCACGCCGGCGGCGCTGAAGGAGCTCGGCGACCATCCGGGTGGCGGCGGCAAGATCGTCGTGCGCGACGGCAAATACGGACCTTACGTCAATTTCGGCAAGGTCAACGCCACGCTGCCCAAGGGCAAGGATCCGCAATCGGTGACGATCGAGGATGCGCTGGCGCTGATTGCCGAGAAGGAAGCCAAGGGCGGCGGCGGCAAGAAGCCGTTCCGCAAGGCCGCAGCGGCCAAGGCGCCGGCAGCCAAGAAAACGGCGGCAAAAAAACCGGCCGCGAAGAAAAAAGGATAGGACGGCGTGGCGCGCAGGATCACCGGACGAAGCCACGGCGATCCGCGCACCGCCGACACCAGGGCCAAGGTCAAGGACGACTACCGGCCCTCGCGTGACGAAATCCTGCGCTACATCGCCGAAAACCCCGACCGTGCCGGAAAACGCGACATCGCAAAGGCGTTCGCGCTGCGCGGCGACGACCGCATCTGGCTGAAGGATCTCCTGCGCGACCTGCAGGACGAAGGCGTTCTGACCAAGGAACGCAAGCGGCTGGCCCGCGTCGGCGCCCTGCCCCAGGTCGCCGTGCTCGACATCTTTGGCCGCGACGGCGACGGCATCTTGCTGGCGCATCCGGCCGAGGCCGTCGGCCCGGGCGAGCCTCCGGTGGTTTCGATCCGCGTTTCGCGCGGGGGCAACGGACCGGCGCCGGGCATTGGCGACCGCGTGCTGGCCAAGACCTTCCCGACCGACGATCCGCCAGGGCCTGCCTATACCGGCCGGGTGATGAAGATCTTCGAAAAGCGCACGGACGCCGTCCTCGGCGTCTTTCGCGTGCTTCGGGACGGCAGCTTCCGCATCGAGCCGGTGGAACGCCGTCAGCCGGAATTGATCGTCGACAAGGAATTCCAGAACGGCGCCAAGAACGGCGATCTTGTCGAGGTCGAGCCCGCGCGCGCCTCGCGCTACGGGCTGCCGCGCGCCAAGGTGCTCAACGTGCTGGGTTCGCTGACCAGCGAAAAGGCGGTCTCGATGATCGCCATCCACGCGCACGACATTCCGCACATCTTCCCAGCCGACGTCATCGCCGAATCCGAAGCCGTCAAGCCGGCGACGCTTGACCATCGCGAGGACTGGCGCGACCTGCCGCTGGTCACCATCGATCCGGCGGACGCCAAGGACCACGACGACGCCGTCTTCGCCACGCCTGACCTCGACGCCAGGAATCCCGGCGGCGTCATCGCCACGGTGGCCATCGCCGATGTCGCCGCCTACGTCCGCTATGGCACCGCCCTTGACCGCGAGGCCCTGAAGCGCGGCAATTCGGTCTATTTCCCGGACCGCGTCGTGCCGATGCTGCCCGAGCGCATCTCCAACGATCTCTGCTCGCTGCGCGAGGGCCAGGATCGCCCGGCGCTGGCGGTGCGCATGACCTTCTCCGCCGATGGCCACAAGATCAGGCATTCTTTCCACCGCGTGATGATGAAATCGGTGGCCAAGCTCGCCTACAGCCAGGCCCAGGCAGCGATCGACGGCGTGCCGGACGACAAGACCGGCCCGATCCTCGATACCGTGCTGAGGCCGCTGTGGGACGCCTATTCGATCCTCAAGCGCGGCCGCGACAATCGCCAGCCGCTCGAGCTCGACCTGCCGGAGCGCAAGATCCTGCTCAAACCGGACGGCACGGTCGACCGCGTCATCGTGCCGGAGCGGCTCGACGCCCATAAGCTGATCGAAGAATTCATGATCCAGGCCAATGTCGCGGCCGCCGAGGCGCTTGAGGGCAAGAAACAGGCGCTGGTCTACCGCATTCACGACGCGCCCTCGCTGGCCAAACAGGAATCGCTGCGGGAATTCCTGCAGACGCTTAGCCTGTCCTTGGCGCGCGGTGCGCAGATGCGCCCCAGCCAGTTCAACGGCATTCTGGAGCGGGTACGCGGCGCCGACAACGAGGCGTTGGTCAACGAAGTGGTGCTGCGCTCACAGAGCCAGGCTGAATATTCACCCAAGAACATCGGCCATTTCGGTCTTAACCTCAGGCGCTACGCGCACTTCACCTCGCCGATCCGCAGATATGCCGACCTGATCGTGCATCGCGGGCTTATCGCCGCGCTCGGCCTCGGGCCGGGAGGGCTGACACAGGACGAGGAGGCCCGCCTCGAAGACGTTGCGGTGCTGATCTCAGGCACGGAACGGCGCGCAATGGCCGCCGAGCGCGACACGGTGGATCGTCTGATCTCCGCCTACCTCGCCGAGCGCATCGACGACCGCTTCGACGCCCGTATCTCCGGCGTCACAAAATCAGGACTTTTTGTCCAATTGCCGCAGTATGGCGCTGATGGTTTCATCCCCGTGTCAACTCTGGGCGGCGATTACTATATATACGACGAAACGGCCCGCTCCCTGTTCGGAGAGCGCTCGGGCAAAGGTTATCAGCTCGCGGACCGCGTGGAGGTCCGGCTCGTCGAGGTGGCGCCAATGGCCGGCGCGATGCGCTTCGAGATGTTGACCGACCCAAAGCCCCTGCCAGGCTCCAGCAGGTCGTTTCACAAGGCTAAAGGCCGCGCCCGTGCGTCGCAATCGCGACCGGGGTCGCGCGGCAGGAGACGATGATGGAACAACAGATTTTTGGCGGCGAACATCAATCGGGTCGGATTGCGCGCCCACTGTGGACGGCGATGAAGCGCGGCCTGCTGGGCCGCTGCCCGAATTGCGGCGAGGGCAAGCTCTTCCGCGGCTTCACCAAGACCGTCGAGACCTGCAGCGTCTGCGGTGAGGAGATCCACCACCATCGCGCCGACGACCTGCCGGCCTATCTGGTCATCGTCATCGTCGGCCACATCGTTCTCGGCGCCTTCATGGGCGTGGAAGCGACATCGACGCTCTCCACCTGGCAGCACATCGCGATCTGGGTGCCCTTGACCATCCTTTTGTCGGTTGCGTTGCTGCAGCCTGTCAAAGGCGCCGTCATCGGATTGCAATGGGCGTTCTATATGCACGGATTTGGTGGCGAAAAGGATGTGGTCGAGCCGCATCCGGGGACCTGACGCGCCGGCACCTGAGGCAGACAGAACGCACGCTTATGGAATTTCTCAATCCGGACCAGCTGCTCACGGATGCCATGATCGATCAATGCGAGGAGGCTTGCCGGCTGGTGTTTCCGGCCCCGGTTCGCGAGTTCTACCTGAAGGCCAATGGCGGCGAGCCGGAATTCTACGTTTTCCAGAATGATGAGCTCGACACGGCGGTTTCCGAGTTCCTGCCCCTTGTTTCGCGATCGCGCGGAACAGCGGTTCAGAGTTATCGGCGATTGGTGACTGAAAAAGCTCTGGTTCCAGTCAATCTCTTTCCCTTTGCCGTCGATGGCGGAGGCGACTATTTCTTCGTGGATACGAGCACCGCGGAGGGTGCGGTCTATTTTTATCGAAGTGATACCGTTCGTGATGAGAAGCTTGTTCCTCTTAATTTGAACTTCGCCGCATTTTGGGCGACTCCTATCGCCGAACGACCCAGCTGAGCCAGAGCTGGCGCAACATCCCGATCATCAAGGCCACTTTCGCATGAAGGAAGTTTCCGCTAGGTCCAGCGCATGGAAGC
This sequence comes from Mesorhizobium sp. ES1-4, assembly GCF_020164745.1. Classification (GTDB taxonomy): domain Bacteria; phylum Pseudomonadota; class Alphaproteobacteria; order Rhizobiales; family Rhizobiaceae; genus Mesorhizobium. The sequence continues at coordinate 540,485 of NZ_JAIUGV010000001.1, forward strand.
AATGACCAAGGCGGACGTCGACAAGCTCGACAAGGGACTTGCCGCACATAGCGGTCGGCCCTTGCGCCCGCGCGATGCAGCGACCCTGATCCTGCTCGACCGCAAGGGCGATGAGGTTCTTGTGCTGATGGGCCGCCGCCACGCCGGCCACGCCTTCATGCCAGGCAAGTTCGTGTTTCCCGGCGGCCGCACCGATCCCGCCGACAGCCGCATCCCCGTAGCCGCCCCGCTGCATCGCGAGGAAGAGGCAAGGCTGGCCAGTGGTCCCGGCCGCGTGAGCGTCGTACGCGCCCGAGCCATCGCTTTGTCGGCAATCCGTGAAACCTACGAGGAAGCCGGTCTGCTGATCGGCCGCAATGGCCCGTTCGCGACCGCCAGGCGGGACTGGCAAGGGTTTGTCGAACACGGCGTGGCGCCCTCGCTGGAGGTACTGCGCTTCGTGGCGCGCGCCATCACCCCGCCCAATAGGGTGCGTCGCTTCGACACCCGCTTCTTCAGCGCCTGGCGCGACGACGTCGCCGTGGAATTGCCCGACGGTGGCCCGACAAACGAGTTGGAGGAACTCGTCTGGCTGCCCCTCGCCGACGCCCGCAAAGCCGACATTCCCGACATCACCCGCATGATCCTGGAAGAACTGGAAAAGCGGCTCGTCCATGACCCATTGCTGCGTCCAGGTGGCGCCGTACCTTTCTTCCGGCTTGTCCGTAACCGCTTCGTCCGCGAAGTCCTTTAGAACACAGAGCATTCATATCCATGACGGTCGATACCCAACCACAGGGCGACGAACGCGTACACTGGCTGCCGATGGTGGCGGCGATCTCGTCGATCAGCGTCGTCGGCATCGCCATTGGCCTCGGTATGCCGCTGCTCAGCGTCATCCTGGAGACACGCGGCCATTCGGCCTCCATGATCGGCCTCAACACGGCCGTCGCCGGCTTGGCCTCGATCGCCGGGGCGCCGCTGGCCACGCCGCTCGCCATGCGCTTCGGCGTCGCCTGGACCATGATCGCCATGATCGCCACCGGCGCGTTGGCCTTCGTCGGTTTCCATTTCGCGCCTGACTTCTGGATGTGGTTCCCGCTGCGCGTCGTGCTGCACATCGCGCTGACCGTGCTGTTCATCCTGTCCGAATTCTGGATCAGCACGTCGGCGCCGCCGCACCGGCGCGGCCTTGTGCTCGGCATCTACGCAACCGTCCTGTCGCTCGGCTTTGCCGCTGGGCCGTGGCTGTTCGCCCATCTTGGCAGTTCCGGCTTCAGGCCGTTCGGCGTCATCATCGCCCTGGTGACCCTGGCCGCCGTACCGGTGCTGGCCGCGCGCAACGAAAGCCCCGCCATCGTGGCTGACAGCGAAACCAGCCACTTCCTGCGCTACATCTGGCTGGTGCCAACCGCGACGTTCGCCGTGCTGGTGTTCGGCGCGGTCGAGACCGGCGGCTTCGCGCTGTTTCCCGTCTATGGCAGCCGCATCGGTTACTCCGAGGCCGATGCGGCGCTGCTGCTGACCATGATCGGCCTCGGCAATGTGCTGTTGCAGATCCCGATCGGCATGATCAGCGACCGCGTTTCGGATCGGCGCTATCTGCTGCTCGCCTGCGCCATGGTCGGTCTCGCCGGCACGATATTCATGCCTTTCTTTGCCGTGAACTGGCACTTGATGGCCGCCTTGCTTTTCGTCTGGGGCGGCGTCGTCGCGGCCATGTACACGATCGGCCTTGCCCATCTCGGTTCGCAACTCTCCGGCCACGAACTGGCGTCGGCCAATGCCGCCTTCGTGCTGTGCTACGGCGTCGGCATGGTGCTTGGTCCGCAGGCGATCGGCATCGGCATGGACAGTTTCGGGCCTTCCGGCTTCGGCTGGTCGCTCGGCGTGTTCTTCGCAGCCTACATCGCACTGGTCTGCTTCCGGCTTGTCCGCAAGATCCTCCTGTAGAGCCCGACCAGTCGTTCATCGGCGCTGTGCGGCGGCAGGCTGCTGACAGAACCGTGTCAGCAGCAACCGGTTAAAAGGGTGTCCTAAAACACCTTGAACCGAGGACACCCCGATGATCGACAGCGGCTTTGAAACCACTTCGCTGCGAATGACGCTCCTGCTGCTCGTCAGCTTCCAGGCTCCGGCCGCCGATGTCGACCGGATCATGGACGCTGTTGTGGCGATCGCGCCGCTTGCCATGGGCAGGTATGACCGCAATGCGTACCAGTCGGCGCACGGCATCGAGCGCTACAGGCCGCTTGAAGGGGCCGCTGCCGGCGCCGAAACCGAATTGCGCCGCCGCCCGGGCACGGTCGAGGTCTCATTCGAATTGCCCGACGACCAGGCGCTGGCTGCCCGCGTCGTCGAGGCGATTTTCCAGGCGCATTCCTATCAGGAGCCGGTGATCCGGATACAGCCGATCCTTGCCAGTCGCTCCAAGGGTCTGGACGACCGCGCCAATCCGAATCGCTGGTGGAATACGGCCGGTGACTGGAAGAAGGTCGCGGCACCCGAGACGGAAACCGTCTGATTTATGCATACCGGGCAGTTTGCTCGGGTCACAGCGGGACCGCCGGGCTTGACTTTCCAGGCACGTTCTTTATGTGTCGCGCCAAGTTTCCCGCGTCCGGGTGTTTTCCCCGTGCTCCAGCGGCCAAAACTCCACGAACAAACGGACTGATACCATGGCCAAAGCCGCAAACATCAAGATCAAGCTTCTGTCGACCGCCGACACCGGTTTCTTCTACGTCACCAGCAAGAACAGCCGTACCAAGACCGACAAGCTGTCGTTCCGCAAGTACGACCCGGTCGCCAAGAAGCACGTCGAATTCAAGGAAACCAAGATCAAGTAATCTGGGTTTTACCTTTGAAATGCAAAACGCCGCCCATCGGGCGGCGTTTTTGTTTGCAAGGCAAAGGCTACAGGCTGAGCTGCCTCAACCGATTCGATCACCGCTTTTCGCATCGAAAAGATGCAGCGACGCGGGATCGGCTGCCAGACGCACAACGTCGCCGGGCTTCACGCCGGCGCGTCCCATGGCAAAGACGCAAAGCTGTTGGCCGGCCAGCTTGACGTAGAACTGCGTCGAAAGGCCGAGCGGCTCCACCACCCCCACCTCGCCTTGCAAGGTGCCGTCGTCCGCGAGCCTGACATGCTCGGGTCGCAGGCCGACCGTGATGGCATCACCGTCCTTCAGCGGCAGACCATCCGACAGTCGCAGCTTCTGGCCGTCGGACAGAACAGCGTCCGCCTTGCCGCCCTTCTCCACCGTCGCCGGCAGGAAATTCATGCCGGGCGAGCCGATAAAGCCGGCGACGAACATGTTGGCCGGCCGGTCATAGAGATCGAGTGGCGCGCCGACCTGCTGGATCAGCCCGTCATGCATGACGACGATGCGGTCGGCCATCGTCATCGCCTCGATCTGGTCGTGGGTGACGTACACAGAAGTGGTCTTCAACTGCTGGTGCAGCGCCTTGATCTCGGCGCGCATATGGACGCGCAGCTTGGCGTCGAGGTTCGACAGCGGCTCGTCGAACAGGAAGACCTTGGGATCGCGCACGATGGCGCGGCCCATGGCGACGCGCTGGCGCTGACCGCCGGACAGCTGCCTGGGCAGGCGTTGCAGGAAACTGTCCAGGCCCAGCCGCTTGGCGGCGCCGTCGACGCGCGCATCGATCGCCGGCTTCTCGGCCTTCTTCAGCATCAGGCTGAAGCCCATGTTCTTCGACACATCCATGTGCGGATAAAGCGCATAGGACTGGAACACCATGGCGATGTCGCGGTCCTTTGGCGCCACGTCGTTGACCAACCGCTCGCCGATACGGATCTCGCCGCCCGAGGCTTCCTCGAGCCCGGCGATCATGCGCAAAAGCGTGGACTTGCCGCAACCGGACGGTCCGACCAGGACGACGAACTCGCCATCGGCGATCTCGAGGTCGACCGCGTGCAGGACGCGCACGGCGCCATAATCCTTACGGACTTTTTCGAGCGTAACAGAAGCCATCGATCTATCCTTTGACGGCGCCGGCGGTCAGACCGGTGACGAGATAGCGTTGCAGGAAGGCGAAGAAGATGCAGACCGGGATCAGCGCCAGGATCGACGCCGCCATCATCTGCCCCCAGTCGACGGCGAACTTGCCAATAAACGTAAGCAGGCCGACGGCGAAGGTTTTCTGGTCGTCGCTGGAAATCAGCATCAGCGCGAACAGAAGCTCGCTCCACGCGGCGGTGAAGACGAAGCCCAGCGTCGCGCCCATGCCGGGCAGTGTCAGCGGCACGATCACGCGGCGCATGGCTTGAGCCCGCGTGCAGCCGTCGATCATCGCCGCCTCTTCCAGATCCTTCGGGATGCCGTCGAAGAAGGACTGCATCAGGAAGGTGGCAAACGCGGTGTTGAAGGCGGTGTAGATGATGATCAGCCCGGTCAGGCTGTTGATCAGGCCGATCTGGCCCATCACGCGGTAGATTGGCGGAATGACCATCACCAGCGGAAAGGTCTGGGTCAGCAGCAACAAGAGAGCCAATGCCGCCTTGCCGCGAAAGGTGAAACGCGACAAGGCGTAGCCGGCGAGCGTGGCTATGACCGTCACCAATGCCGCCGTCGACACCGAGACGATGACGCTGTTGAGGAAATAGCGTGGAAAATCGGTGGCCTCGAGCACCGTGACGAAATTCTGCAACGTCATGTGCGACGGCCAGAAGGTAATGCCTTCGGAATAGAGCAGCCGCTCGGGCGTGACCGAGATCTTCAACGTCCAGTAGATCGGGAACAAGGCGAAGACCACATACACCGCGATCGCGGCGTAAAGGCCGATACCACCGAAGAAACGCTGTGAGGCTGAGCGTCCCGCGATCATCAGACGTGCCTCACGAGCGAGCGGCGGATGGCGATCAGCACGATCGCATAGGCGATGAGCAGGACGAGCAGCAGCACGGCCACAGCCGAGGCATAGCCCTTGTCCAGCGACTTGAACGCGCTGACATAGATGTAGACCGGCACCGTGTTGGTCGAGCCGGCCGGTCCGCCCTCGGTCATCACGAAGATCAGGTCGGCGAAAGTGGCGATCCAGATCGTGCGCAGCATCACCGTGATGGCGATGGTCGGCGCCAGGAACGGCAGCGTCACCTTGGTGAAGCGCTGCCATGGCGAAGCACCGTCGATGGCCGCCGCCTCATGCAGTTCCGAGGGAATCGACTTCAGCGCCGCCAGCAGCGTGATGGCAAAGAACGGAATGCCGAACCAGACATTGGCGATAATCGGCCCCCACATCGCGGTGGCAGGGTCGGACAGCACGTTGGTCGGCTCGGCCTTCAGCCCCAATGCAAACAGCCAGTGCGGCAACGGACCGACGATCGGGTTGAACAGCCAGGCCCAGGTCAGCCCCGACAGGAAGGACGGCACCGCCCAGGGCAGGAAGACCAGCGCCTGCACCGCCTTGCGGCCCCAGAACGGCTTGTCGAGCAGCAGCGCCAGGCCCAGGCCGAGGAAGAACTGGAAGAACAGGCTGGCGACCGTCCACCACAGCGTGTTGACCAGGGCCTGGCCCAGCACCTGATCCGACAGCATCGCCTGATACTGCCCAAGCCCGACATATTCCGACTTGAAGGCGGAGAATTTGCGAAAGGAATAGCTGATGCCTATCGCCAGCGGCACGAGCAGCACCACGACCAGCAGGATGATCGCCGGGCTGAGATAGAGCCAGGGCTCGATGGTCGCGTAGGAGAGCCGCTTCTTTCGCGGCCGCCCTGCGGATCGAATTTCGGATACGGCGTAAGTCATTGGCGCTCGCAGTGGAAGATTGGTGCCGACATGACAACAGCTTCCTTCTTCCCATTCACGGGGAGAAGATGCCGGCAGGCAGATGAGGGGCTGCGCGAACTTACGAGAGAATGGCGCCGCCCCTCATCCGTCACGTGGTGACACCTTCTCCCCTTGAAACGGGGAGAAGGAAGAAGGGCGTCACTTCTTGTTCTTAGCCATCCAATCCTGCTGTTCCTTGGTCAGGAACGCTGCCCATTGGTCGGCGACTTCCTTGGCCGTCTTCTGGCCAAGCAAGACTTCCTGGAAGTTCTTGATCGCCACCTGGTCGACGAAATTACCGAGGTTCTCCAGATGCGTCGGCGGCGTCACCATTTCGTATTTGGAGCTGTCGCTGAGCTCGGTGAACCAGCCCTTGAACTGCTCTGTCTTGAAATGCGCGTCCTGGTCGGCACCCTTGTGGATCGGGATGACACCGACTTCCTTCGCCCATTCGAGATTGTCCTTCGGCGACAGAAGGGTCGACATCAGCTTCCAGGCGTCGTCCTTGTGCTGCGAATTGGCGAACATCGCCCAGCCGGCATAGCCCAGTGTCGGATAGGATTTGCCGCTCGGACCGACCGGCATCGGCGCCACGGCGAAGTCGTCGGCGCTCATCTTGTCGGCAATGCCGAGCAGCGCGTCCGGATCCTGGTTGAGCATGGCGCAAGTGCCGGAATAGAAGCCGGTGACAGTCTCGTTGAAGCCCCAGCTCACGGCATCCTTCGGCGCCAGGCCGTCCTTGTACATGTCGGCCAGCATCTGCAGGCCCTTGACCGAGCCTTCCTCGTTGATGGTCGAGGTGCCGTCCTCGTTGAAATAGCCACCCTTGCCGGCCGCAATGTTCATGAACATGTGCATGCCGTTGAAGGCGCCGGGTCCGCCACGCAGGCAGTAGCCGTATTTTCCGGGAATGGCCGAGATCTTCTTGGAATCGGCAACGAAATCATCAAGTGTCGCCGGCGGGCCGTCGAGGCCGGCTTCCTTGAACAGCTTCTTGTTCCAGAACAGCGCGTTCACATAATAGCCGTAAGGGATCATGAACTGGGTGTTGTTGACCGTCGAGCCGAACTGCTTGGCGCGGTCGCCGAGCGTCTTGGCGTCGTCCCACTTGGCCATATAGGGGCCGAGATCCTCGAGCTGGGCATTGTTGGCATAGAGGCCCATCCAGCGTTCCGGCATCTCGACCACATCCGGGGTATCGCCGGCTTGCACCATGGTCAGGAACTTTTCGAACGCTTGCCCCCAAGGCAGCGAGATCAGCTCGACCTTGATGCCGGGATTGGCAGCCTCGAATTCGGCGATCTGCTTCTTCAGGAACTCGGTGCGCGGCGGGCTGGTGATCACCTCGACCATTTTCAGGGTCGAATCGGCCAGCGCGCTTCCGGCGGAAATCGTCAGCCCCGCAACGGTGGCAAGCATGACGGTCAGTTTCTTCATGTTCAAGACTCCCATTTTGAACCCGCTTGTTATTTTCTGGCTTTTTCGAAGGCCTGGGCGACATCCGCCCAGAGATCCTCGACACTTTCCAATCCGACATTGAAGCGGATGGTTCGGGGGCTGACGCCGAAGCGCGCCATCGAATTCAGTCCTGGCGTCTGCTCCAGCGACGCCTTGGCCGGCACGACCAGGCTCTCATGCCCGCCCCAGCTGACGCCGATGCGGAAATATTTGAGCGCATCGACGAAGACGGGAACTTCGATGTCCTCCGTCACCTCGAACGAGAACAACCCGCCATAGCCGGCAAGCGTCGCCTTGCCCGGATGGTTCGAATAGGCGGGATGGTTGACGCGCTCGACATTGCCATGCGCCTTCAGCCGCTCGGCGATGGTGAGCCCGCTCTTCATGTGGTGCGGCAAACGCAACGGCAGCGTGCGCAGCCCGCGCAGCAACAGCCAGGCCTCGAATGGCGATAGCTTTCCACCGAGATAGGAATAAGTCTGCTCGTTGATGTGTTTGATATGCACGGCAGAGCCTGCCACCACGCCGGCGACCGTGTCGCTGTGGCCGCCGAGGTATTTCGAGGCCGAGTGCAGCACCAAATCGACGCCGTGCGTGATCGGCTTCTGGAACACCGGCGTCGCCCAGGAATTGTCGATGGTGGTGATGATGCCCTGTTCCCTGGCCAGCCGCGTCAGGTGCGGCAGGTCCTGGAGTTCGAACATCATCGAGGTCGGGCTCTCCAGATAAAGCAGCTTGGCCCCTGGAAGCGCCGCCGCGACCGCGTCCGGGTCGGAACCGTCGACATAGTCGACCTTGATGTTGAGCCGCGGCAGCAGGCGCTCGAACAGACGGTACGCGTCGCCGTAGCAGTTGCGCACCGCGACGATGCGCTCGCCCGCCCCGACGAAGGCAAGCACCGTGGCGCTGATCGCCGCCATGCCGCTGGAGAAGCCGCGCGCGGCTTCGGCGCCTTCGAGTGCCGCGACGCGCGCCTCGAACTCCATCACCGTCGGATTGTCGCCACGTGAATAGATCGGCTGCTTTCGTTTGCCGGCAAAGGTATCGGCCATTTCCGCATAGTTGGCGAAGGTGAACAGCGAGGTCTGGTAGATCGGCGGTACGACAGCGCCGCCGGGGAACGGTTCGTCATGGGCCAAAAGCGTCGCCGCCTCGGCGAGATAATCTTGATCAAAGCCGATTGGGTGCTCGTTCATCTCAGGTCCGAAAGTTTGAGTTTGGCCGCACCGCGCTTCAGGTCGTCCTCGACGGTGGCGATGAGCTTCAGCGCCTCGGCGCGCGCGCCTCGCGGATCGCGTGCGGCGATGCATTCGTAGATGGTGCGGTGATAGGGAAAGCTGGCATGGCCGAAATCGCGCACGCCGAGCGGATGCTCCCAGAAGCGGTGGAACAGTTCGTGCATGGCGGCGATGATTTGCTCGAACAGCGGATTGCCGGAGACCCGGTAGATCGCCTGGTGGAATTCCCAGTCCTCTTCCGACGACATGCCGTCAAGGGTGCGAAACGCCTGTTCCATGATGTCGAGCTTGCGTTCGATCTCGGCAATGTCGGCCGGGCTTGCGCGTTCGGCGCAGAGCGCCGCGGCTTCCGCTTCCAGCGCGCGGCGGATTTCCAGCGTCTGCATGAGGCTGGTGAAGTCGTTGCCGCCCGCCAGCGTCAGCGGCAGATGCAGCATGTCGGGTGAGACGGCCGCCTTGAGATAGGTGCCGCTGCCTTGCCGGCGTTCGACCAGACCAAGCCCCTCCCACCGCGTCAGTGCTTCGCGCACGGTGTTGCGGCTGACCTTCAGCCGATCGGAAAGGATGCGCTCGGTTGGCAGTTTCTGCCCCGGCTCCAGCGCTTCCTGCATGACAAACCTCACCAACGCCTTCAGCACGGCGTCGTCGCGCGCCGTCGTGTGAATGGGTGGCAGGCTGTTCTGGTCCACAAATCCTCCGAGTGGTCCAATGGTCCAACCAATTTCTGCACAGATGGAAGTTCCTGTCAATCCGCCGTCAGGAGACGCCGCCAGATGCGACTGAAGCCCTCAAATCCAGGAGAGCGTCCTTCGGATTCTGCCGCGCATGGAAAAGCCCCGGTACTACGGGGCTGGATGCGGAATCTGATGTCCTGGGCAAAGGGGGCCGGTCGGCGTTTGGCAGCGGTACGAGGAGGCCACTATGTGCCAGCGCCGGCCGGCCGACCCCACGGACCCAGGAGATGCGGCGGACCTGAGCATCATGGGGTATTTCTAGGGATCGAGCCGGCTGTCTACCCTCGTGCCGGCTTCGTCTTGGCCTGCACATTTGCGCAAGAGCTTATGAAAATCAACAGTTTCTTAACCAAGGCTCGCGAATCGCTTGGATTAAGGTAAATGGGTAACCCTATTGGGTTGACCGGATAATCAGGCTCGGGCCGTCAGGCCGCCTTGGCGACGACGCGGTTGCGGCCGCCGCTTTTGGCTTCGTAAAGCGCGAGATCGGCGCGCTTCATCAGGGCCGCCGCCGTATCCAGGCCCTTCAGCACCGATGACACGCCTACGCTGACCGTGACCTCGATGGTCTTACCGTCGGCGCCGATGGCGAATGGCATCTGGGCGATTTCGGCGCGGATGCGTTCGGCCACCTTCTCGGCCACGGCGCCGTCGGTGTCCGGCATCACCACCACGAACTCCTCGCCGCCGAACCGGCAGGCAAGGTCGATACCCCTGACGTTCTTGCGCAGCCGCCGCGCGAATTCGCGCAGCACCTCGTCACCGCCATCATGGCCGTGCGTATCGTTGATTGACTTGAAGCGGTCGAGGTCGGTGATCATCACCGACAGCGGCCGGCGCCGTGCCACCGCGCGATCGAACAGCGTCTGCAGATGGCTGTCGAGATAGCGGCGGTTGTGCAGCCCCGTCAGGCCGTCGGTCACAGCCATTTCGATGGTCTGGGTGACGCTGGCCCGCAATTGGTCGTTGTAGCGCTTGCGGCGCACCTGGGTGCGCAGCCGCGCCGTCAGTTCCTGCTGGTCGATCGGCCGCATCAGATAGTCGTTGATGCCGAGTTCGAGCCCGCGGATGATGCGCTCGTCCTCGCCCTCCTCCGCCAGCAGGATGATCGGCACGAAACGGGTGCGGTCGAGCGAGCGCAGTTGCGAGCAGAGCCGGAGCGGATCGAAATCGGCGAAGGCCGTCGAGATGATCACGCATTCATAGGGCGTTTCGGCGGCCTGGAAGAAGCCGGCATGTGGATCGCCTGTGACATCGAGATCGGCACGGTCGCGCAGCATCTTCTGGATGCGCTCGACCGACGATGTGCGCTCGTCGATCAGGAGTACTTTCGGCGTCGTATCCTCGGACGCGAAATTTCGGCTCAAAAGTTCTTCGATGCCGATATTGCGCGTGGTCGAGGCGCGCAGCCGAAGCTCGTCGGTCAGCGACTTCAGGCGAACAAGGCTCTTGACGCGCGTCATCAGTTGCAGGTCGTTGACCGGCTTGGTCAGGAAATCGTCGGCGCCGGCCTCGAGCCCGCGCACGCGGTCGGAGACCTGGTCGAGCGCTGTGATCATCACCACTGGAATGTGCGACGTCGCCGGATCGCTCTTCAGCCGCCGGCAAACCTCGAACCCGTCCATCTCGGGCATCATTACGTCGAGCAGCACGACATCGACCTTGCCGTTCTCGCAGGTCTCGATCGCATCGGCCCCGTTGTTGGCGGTCAGCACCTCGAAATATTCGGCCAGCAGCCGGACTTCCAGCAGCCTCACATTGGCAGGGATGTCGTCGACGACGAGGATCCGCGCGGTCATTTCACAAGGCTCCGGCTCGGCAGGAAGGGCACGTCATCAGGCATCGCCCAGATAGGATTTGATGGTTTCGATAAAGCGCGGCACCGAGATCGGCTTCGAAATATAAGCCTCGCAACCGCCTTGGCGGATGCGCTCCTCGTCGCCTTTCATCGCGAAAGCAGTCACGGCTATGACCGGGATAACGTGCAAATCGTCGTCCTCCTTCAGCCATTTGGTCACTTCCAGACCCGACACTTCGGGCAACTGGATGTCCATGAGAATGAGGTCCGGCCGGTGCTGGCGCGCTAGGTCAAGCGCCTCCAGACCGTTGCGGGTGCGCACCGTTTCGTACCCGCTTGCTTCGATGAGGTCCCGAAAGAGCTTCATATTGAGCTCGTTGTCCTCGACGATCATGACCTTCTTAGGCATCGACATCCCGTCCCAACCGTCCTCCGCCCGGAGGTGGCCGTCATGCGTTCTTTCCTGAACGCACCAAACCCTGCTTCACTATACGGCGATATGATTGACGAAACGGAAACCCGCGGCCTGCAAAGCAACGCGAATCCGCCTCGCCTCCCGCGCGTCCAAAGGGCGCGCCACGCTCCTAATGGCTTGCCGCAAGCAACTCTTGCCATTACTGCGGGAGAGACTCATTCCACACGACGAAGGTAGTGATGGCAAACGCAGCGTCAATGCGCGAAGAGGCGGAAACCATTGCCGTGAAGGCCTTGGGCTTCGTTGCCGCCGATCCGGAGCTTTTGCCGCGCTTTCTGGCGATCACGGGAATAGAGGCGCATTCGATCCGCCGCGCGGCCGTCGAGCCGGGTTTCCTGGCCGGCGTCCTGCAGTTCATTCTCGCCCACGAGCCGACTTTGATGCGCTTCGCCGAGGAAACCGGCACGCCACCGGCGGCTGTCGGCAAGGCGTTGCGCGCCTTGCCGCTTGGCGATGACAATCATGAGCGCTCCACATGAGCGATGATCCCGAAACCGCGCGCCAGATCGAGGAACTGGCGGCTGACGACCGGCCGCTGCTGGTGCTCGATGTCGACGACGTGGTGCTCGAATTCATCCGCCCGTTTCCGCATTTCCTCAAGGCGCGCGGCTACGGCCTGACACTGGCTTCCTTCCGGTTGACCGGCAACATTGCCGAAACGGCTAGCGGTCGCCTGATCGAGCAACCCGAAGTCACGGCACTCCTGGGCGACTTTTTCGACGCGCAAGCCGAGTGGCAGAGCATCACCGATGGAGCGGCGAAAGCCCTGACGGGGCTTGGAGACCGCGCGGAAATCATACTGCTGACGGCCATGCCGCACAGGCATCGCGCCGTTCGCCGCGCCCATCTCGATGCGCTGGGGCTGAGCTACCCGCTTCTGACCACCGAAATGGCCAAGGGTCCGGCGGTAGCCAGACTTCGCGGCAAGACTGGACGGCCCGTTGTCTTCGTCGACGATCAGCCGCACAATCTGGCGTCGGTGCGGGAATCGGTCGCCGACGCAAGTCTTTTCCACCTGATGGCCGACAATTCGCTGCGCGCATTCCTGCCTTCGGTCCAGAACGATGTCATCGTCGTCCAGGACTGGCATGAAGCCGCACCGAAAATCGCGGGCGCGCTTGGGGTCAAGGCACTTTGACGCAATTGCGACCGGAAAAACGCTTTATACCTTTGCTTGGATTGCTCGAGGGATCAACCCTCAGGGATTGAGCTTCGCCCCTGCCCCGCCGTTCGCGCTGCCGCCATTGTCGCTGCCGCCGTTGTCACCGCCGCTCTCATCGTTTGCGCCGTCACCGTCGTCGACGCTGTCATCCACCGCCGGATCGGCCGGCTTCAGCATGACACCGTTGACAGCGACCGAGCCGTCGGCCTTGGTGTTGATGATCCATTCCAACCTGCCATCCGGCAGCGTCTTGGCAAAACCCTTCGCCATGAGAGCGACAGGCACGTATTGCCCGATCTCCGGCTCTGCCTTCGCCGCGTCCTGCAGATGCGCCATGATCTTGTCGAAGCCGGCGACGCCGACGGTGAGACTTGCGTCGGGTTTCTGGCCGAAGCTTGTCATCTCGCCCTCAAGCGCGATCTCCATGTCCTTGTTCTTGATGGTGCTATGGCCGATGACGACCTTCGGCGTCTTGGCCAGGAAGTCGGCCTTGAGCTGATCGCCGAATTCGGCCGGCAGCGGCGGGTCCTTATTGAGATCAAAGGCTTCGATTGCTTTCTTCGCCATGCTGTCGAGGTCGATGTCGGCGCCGCCGAAATTCAGGTCGACATCGGTGGGCAGCAGGGCCACGCTCCAGCTTGGCAAAAGCTGCTGCGGCACCGTCAGCCCTGAAGCCTTGATGCCGTAGCTGATCTTGCCGTTCTGGGAGACGCCGTCGGTACCGAACGCGGCGCTGAGCTGGGTCGCCCCGAAAGTGCCGATCGGGCTGTCGACCGCGAAATCCTTGAAGCCGTATGTACCATCGATGCGCTGCCACACCGGGAGCGCGGCGAGCAGAAGCGACTTGAGTTGCGCCTGGTTTGCCTTCAGCGTCTTTTCGTCTTCATTGGCCACGGCAAAGGCCAGGAGATCGAGCAGCGGCTTGGTCTGCACGCCCTTGCCGCTGGCTTCCACCGACAATTCCGGCGACTTCACGGTAACCGGAAAATTCAGTCCGCTCTCGGGATCATTGAATTTTATCGCTTCGACGAAGCTCGAAATCTTTTGCGACGTCGTGAAATCGACGCCGCCATTGGCCGCCTTTGTCGCGGACAGGGTCGCGGTGCCCGCGCCGGCGCTCATATCGATCTGCTGCTTGGCGTCCTTCGATGCCATCGTCATGCTTGAGATCGAGCTCGCGCCGCTGGTGAATGCCGCCAGATTCGGGTCATAGACACCGGAAGCCTTGCCGTCCTTGATCGAAAATTGTGTGCTTTGCAGCCCCTCGGGCCCATTGAACTCGAAAGATGCGGTTTGCGAAAAATCCATCGAGACATCCCAGGATCCGTCACTGCGCGGCTTGACCAGCAGGGCGTAGGGCGCAAAGTCGAACTTCACCAGCTTCTGGTCGGGAAAGCTCTGAGCCAGCGCCTTGAAATCAAACGCTATCCTGTAGGCGTCCCCTTCGGCCGAAACCTTCAGGATGCCCTTGTCCAGGGCTTGTTTGCCGACATAGCGCGACAGGTCGTCGGACAACTGCTTTGCGCCCTGGCTGTCGACGGCCTGGCCGAAAGCGGGTGCACTGAGCAGAAGCGCGGTAAAGGCGATTGGCAACACACGGCTCACGGGAATTCTCCGCTCGGTCGAAGGCAAAATCGTTTCCTGTCTTTGGTAGGCAAATACGATCACGACTGCAAGACGATGACAATCAGGCCATCGGCTTCTGCACCGGCCGCATTTGGCGCGGCGGATGGTTCATCGACCAGCGGCACAATCTTGCCCGCTGAAGATCAAGGATTGAGCTTCGCCCCGCCCCCACCGCTATCGTCGACGGCCGGATCGGCTGGCTTCAGCATGGCGCCATTGACCGTCACGGAGCCGTCGGGCTTGGCATTGATGACCCACTCCATCCTGCCGTCCGGCAACGTCTTGGCAAATCCCTTGACGGCCAATGCGAAGGGAAAATATTGCGCCGCCACCGGTTCGGTTTTGGCCGCCGTCTGCAGCGCCGCAACGATCTTGTCGTAGCCCGCGACGTCGACGGTCAAGGTTGCATCTGGTTTATGGCCGGGGAAGGTCATCTCGCCCTCCATCGCGATCTCCGTACCGCCATTCTTTAAAACGCTGTGACCGACGATGAATTTGGGTGTGTTGGCCATGAAGCCGGCCTTGATCTGATCGCGGAACCCCGCGGGCAGCGGTGGGTTCTTGCCGAGATCGAATGCCTCGATCGTCTTTCTCGCCATGCTGTCGAGGTCAATATTGGACCCACCGAATCTCAGGTCGAACTCGGTTGGCAGCATTACGGCCATCCAGCCCGGCGTGACCTTGGGAAAGGTCAGGCCGGAGGCCTTGATTGTGTAGTCGACCTTACCGTTGCGAGAAACGCCATCAGCCCCGAACGTGGTGTCCAGTTGCGCCACGCCCCAATTGCCCGCGTATGTATCGAACGCGACATTTTTGAATGAATAGCTTCCGGCCATCCGATCCCACAGCGGCAGCGCCGCGAGCAGAAGCGCTTTCAGCTCTGCCTGGTCGGCCTTCAACTGGGTCTCATCTTCATGAGCCACGGCGAACGCCAACAAGTCCAGGAACGGCTTAGTCCGTATCGCTTGGGCGTTCAAATCCACAACGAGATCCGAGGCCTTGACCGCCCCAACAACCCGGCCGTCGATTTTCACGGTTTCGACGAAGTCGGCCATGGCCTGCGTCACCTTGAGGTCGACGCCTCCGTTCACCGATTTGCTGGCACCGAAATTGGAGGAGCTCGAGCCGACGCCGAGTTCCGTTACCTGCCTGGGCATGCGCGAGACCATCGTCATGCCTGCCATCGAGCTGCCGCCGCTGGTAAATGCCGCCAGTTCGGGATCATAGACGCCCGTGAACTTGCCGTCCTTGATGGCGATCAGCGCGCTTTTTTGACCGTCCGGATCATTTACCTGGATAGATCCGCTGGTCGAAAAATCCGAGGAGACGTCCCAGCCGCCGTCGCCGCGTGGTTTGACCAGCAGCGTGTAGGGCGGGAAATCGAACTTCGGCAGGTTCTGCTTCGGCAGGCCCGCTGCGATCGCCTTCAAATCCAAGGTAATCTTGTAGGCATCGCCTGCGGCTGAAATCTTCAAAATGCCTTCGTTGAGCACCTGCTTCCCGACATAGCGCGACAGCTCATCGGAAAGCTGCTTTGCGCCCCGATTGTCGACGGTCTGCCCCCAGGCAGGCGCAACCAGGGCAAAACCAAGAACAACTGGCAGAACACGCTTCAATTTAATCTTCCCCTTGTTTCCAACGACCAAATCGCTTTGCTGTAGAAAATACTATGTTGCAATTGCAAGTTGAAGTTCCGTTACAACACCAGCCGCATCAGCGGCCGGCCGGCCTTCCGCTCGACGAGCCTCTCGAAACCGGCCTTCTCGAAGACCCCAGATGAGCCGACAAACAGGCCGATCGAGCGCGAATCGCGGGACAGGTCGATCGGGCAGGCCTCGACAAGCCGTGCCCCGTTCCTCCGGGCGAAATCGATGCCGCCCTCGACCAGGCAGTGCGTGATGCCCCTGCCGCGCGCCTTGGCGCGGATGAAAAAGCAGGAGATCGCCCAGACAGCCGGATCGGAAGCGTCGGCGGGGTCGATCGGCGCCGAGCCCCTGCCCTTGTTGTTCCATTCGGGCACGTCGGCGCGTGGCCCGATCTGCATCCAGCCAACCGTCTTGCCATCCTCGAAAGCCAGCAGGCCGGGCGGCGGGCCGGCCTCGATGCGCGCCTTGATATGGTCCTTGTTGCGTTCACGGCTGCTCTCGCGCCTCGCTGCCGGCGCCAGTCGGAAATGCGTGCACCAGCAGCCGTAGCAGGCGCCTTGCTTGCCGAAAAGGTCCTCGAATTCAGGCCAGAGCTCTGGCGCCAACGGCACTATGGTCGTGCTCATGCGTTCTCCCCAGGCCAAGCTTGTCGCTGGCCCTGCACTGTCGTACCATTGCGTCTGTTCTCTTTATGTTCGCAGCGATGGCGGCTTCTGTCAACAATCCCGATCACGGTTTTTGTCGTGACTGCCTGATGTTTCAGCGCGGTGAAAAGCGCCGCTGCGAACGCTGCGGCAGTCCTCGCCTTGCCCGCCATCCCGAGCTTTACCGGCTGCACCTCGCCCATGTCGACTGCGACGCCTTCTACGCGGCGATCGAGAAGCGCGACAACCCGGCACTCAAGGACAAGCCGCTGATCATAGGCGGAGGCAAACGCGGGGTCGTCTCCACCGCATGCTACATCGCGCGCATCCAAGGCGTTCGTTCCGCGATGCCGATGTTCAAGGCGCTCGAAGCCTGTCCCGAGGCGGTCGTGATCCCGCCCAACATGGAAAAATACGTCGCCGTCGGCCGCGAGGTGCGGGCCATGATGCAGGCGCTGACGCCGCTGGTCGAGCCGCTTTCGATCGACGAGGCATTTCTCGATCTCGCCGGTACAGAGCGGCTGCACGGCCTGCCGCCGGCCGTGGTGCTGGCGCGCTTCGCGTTGGCCGTGGAGAAGGAGATCGGCATCACTGTCTCGGCCGGCCTGTCCTACTGCAAGTTCCTCGCCAAGATTGCGTCCGACTTCCGCAAACCGCGCGGCTTTTCCGTCATTGGCGAGGCCGAGGCGGTCGGCTTTCTGGCAACGCAGCCGGTGACCATGATCTGGGGCGTCGGCAAGGCGTTCAACGCCACGCTCGAACAGGATGGCATCCGCACGATCGGCCAGCTTCAAGAGATGGAGCGTGGCGACCTGATGCGCCGCTACGGCGTGATGGGCGAACGGCTCTACCGGCTTTCGCGCGGCGAGGATGTCCGCCGCGTCGACCCCGACCAGGACGCCAAGAGCGTATCGGCCGAAACCACTTTCGACACCGACATCGCCTCGCTGGACGAGCTTGTCTCGGTGCTGAGAGGCCTTTCGGAGAAGGTCTCGGCGCGGTTGAAGAAATCAGGCATTGCCGGGCGCACCGTGGTGCTGAAGCTGAAGACCCAGGATTTCAAGCTGCGCACGCGCAACCGCCAGCTCGGCGACCCGACCCGGCTCGCGGACCGCATCTTTTCGACCGGCGTGGAGCTTCTTCGCAAGGAGACTGACGGGACGAAATTTCGATTGCTGGGCATCGGTGTCAGCGATCTCTCCGACGACGACAAGGCCGATCCGCCCGATCTGGTCGATGTCCAGTCGCGCAAGCGCGCCATGGCCGAAGGCGCCGTCGATGCGTTGCGCGACAAGTTCGGCCGCAAGGCCGTGGAAACCGGCTATACCTTCGGCAGGGGTCGCGACGCCCATCCGCCGGAACCGCTCGAAGATTGAGGCCGGATACGGTGCACCCGTCAGGTGCGCTTTAGATCGATACGACTGGTCACCACGTTCTTGCCGGTTTTGGGATCGTGGTCGGTGACCGTCAACAGAATGCCGTCGGAGCCTTTTTTCTCCACGGTCAATTGCGAAACGCTGTTGCCGTTGACCGGCTTGGCCCAACGGATGGCGAGGTTGATCGCATTGCCGGAGCGGCTGCCGTTGAGCTGCGCCGGACCAGTGCGCGATCCAACATAGACGCCGCTATATCTGACGCCACTGGTTTTCAGATGGGCGCTGATGGCGCGGCTCATCAGGATAAGGCCGGTGCAGCTGCCGTCGAGCGACAGCGAGGATGATGTCGAGTCCGATTTGAACGTGCAGGAAACATTGACGGTCGGGGCCGCGCTTGTTACCTGGACAGCCCCCTTGCCGGCGAAATTCCCCCTGAAGGACTGGAGAAATTTGCTCTCGTCGGCATGTGCGGCATTGGCGGCAACCAACAGGCACCCGGCAAGCATAAACCGCGCTGGTGACATCATCGAAGCTCTCCTCGTCAGGCGTGGGCAACCAGTAAGGGTTGGGTGAGTACGACGTCTCAACGCCCCGTGCCCTGTCGAGTTCCGCCCGCCACGCCACGGTTTGCAGCGCCACCACCGCAACTGGCCCAGAAGAATGGGGCGGCTAGTGGTTGCGGCAAGAACCCCGGCTTGCGACATAGCGGATATGGCACCCACCCCTTCGATCCCCAAGGCCGCGTTCTGGATGGCGCTGTCGATCGCCTCGTTCCTGGCGATGTCTGTCGCCGGCCGCGCCACGACGGCCGAACTGAATGTCTTCCAGGTGCTGGAACTGCGCTCGGTGATCGGCTTCTTTATCCTTCTGCCGCTGGTGTTTGCGAGCGGCGGATTTGTTGCGATGCGCACGCAGCGCCCCCTCGCCCATATCGCCCGAAACGTTATCCATTACACCGGGCAGGCGGCATGGCTTTACGCATTGACCTTGATTCCGCTGGCCGTGCTGATCTCGATCGAATTCACCACGCCGATCTGGACGGCTATCCTGGCGGTGACTTTTCTTGGTGAAAGGCTGTCCCGGCCGAAGCTTGCCGCGATCGTGCTGGGCCTGATCGGCGTGGTGGTCATCGTTCGCCCCGGTGTGGGCTCGGTCGATCCTGGCCATCTCATCGTGCTCGGCGCCGCGGTCTGCTTCGGCGTCTCGGTGGTCATGGTCAAGTCGCTGACGCGGACGGACAGCGTCGTGCGCATCATCTTCTGGATGCTGATCGTCCAGTCTTTGGTCGGCCTCGTCCCAGCCCTTTATGAGTGGCGCAACCCGCCGCTGGAACTGTGGCCATGGATCGTGCTGATTGCCTTCACCGGCATGTCGTCGCATTTCTGCATGGCCCGCGCGCTCGGCTATGCCGACGCCACCGTCATTTCGCCGATGGATTTCCTGCGCGTGCCGTTGTCCGCGCTGATCGGCTGGTTGCTTTACAGCGAGCAGATCGACGCCTTCACCGCCGGCGGCGCGTTGCTCATCCTGATGGGCAACCTGCTCAACCTTCAACGCAAACCGGCAAGGCCGGCGGAAGTGGCCGCTTCGTAAACCGCCGCCGATCAGTCACCCTCGTTCGGCATGTTGAGAACGTGTCCGCAGGAGAGACCTCGCGGCGCCTTGCTGTCCGCCGCTTTCATCCGGATCGCGACAGCATGAGCGGCGGATGCTTTCGCTCGGATTGCCGGCGGGCAAGCGCGCGGATCACACCAGTTCCACTTCGACCACGCCCGGCACGGCGCGCATCGCCGAGGCGATCTGCGGCGAGACGCGATAGCCGCCCGGCAGGCCAATCTCGACCTCGCCCTGCGCCTCGTCCTTGATCACGATAATGCTCACCTGGCTTTCACCGCGCTGGGAGAGCTGGGATTGGATCATCGAGGCAGGCCCATCGCCCCTGACGAAAATGCGCAGGGCCTTCTGGATGCGGCTTGCTTCGTCCTCCAGCGATTGCACGGAGTTGATGCGAAGGTTGACGCCCTCGGGCCTGTCCTCCGCCGCGACAGTGATGACGACGGAGCGGCCGGCTTCGAGGAGATCGCGGTACTGGGCCAATCCTTCTGAAAACAAAACGGCCTCGTATTGGCCGGACGTGTCGGAAAAGGCCACCACCCCCATCTTGTTGCCGGTGCGCGTCTTACGCTCCTGCTTGCTGGTGACGGTGCCGGCAAGCCTGCCGGCGGAAGCGCCGCGCTTGACGGCGGCAGAGAACTCCGCCCAGTTCTGCACCCGCATCTTCTGCAGTGCCGCCTTGTACTCGTCGAGCGGATGCGCCGAAAGATAGAAGCCGACGACCTGGAATTCGCGGTGCAGCCGGTCGGCGGCGAGCCATGGATCGGTCGCCGGCAGGTTGAGCGCCTGCGACTGGGCGCCGAGCGAGGCGCCGAAGATATCGGCCTGGCCCGAAACGGCGTTCTGCTGCGCGAGCGACGCCAGTCCCATCATCCGCTCGACGCCAGCCATCATCTGGGCGCGATCGTGGCCGAAGCAGTCGAGCGCGCCGGCCATGATCAGGCTTTCGAAAACCCGCTTGCCGACGATCTTCGGGTCGACCCTTTCGCAGAAATCGGCCAGGCTCTGGAACGGCTTTTCGCCGCGGACGGCGACGATGTGCTCCACCGCGGCGTCGCCTACTCCCTTGAGGGCGGCCATCGAATAGTAGATTCGGTTCTCGCCGACCTCGAAGGGACGGAAGCTGGTCATCACCGACGGCGCCAGGACTTCGATGCCGAGGCGCAGCGCATCCTGGCGGAAGTCGGCGAGCTTGTCGGTGTTGCCCATGTCGAGTGTCATCGACGCCGCCAGGAACTCGACCGGATAATGCGCCTTGAGATAGGCCGTCTGATAGGAGACGACAGCGTAGGCGGCGGCGTGCGACTTGTTGAAACCATAGTCGGCGAACTTGGCCAGCAGGTCGAAAATGAAGTCGGCCTGCGGCTTTGAAACGCCGCGCTCGACGGCGCCGGAGACAAAACGTTCGCGCTGCTTGTCCATCTCGGCGCGGATCTTCTTGCCCATGGCGCGGCGCAGAAGGTCGGCTTCGCCGAGCGAATAACCCGACAGCTCCTGCGCGATCTGCATCACCTGTTCCTGGTAGACGATGACGCCTTGCGTCTCCTTCACCAGATGGTCGATCTTGGGATGGATCGAGGCCATCTCCTCTTCGCCGTGCTTTCTGGCGTTGTAGGTCGGGATGTTCTCCATCGGGCCTGGCCGGTAGAGAGCGACCAGAGCGATGATGTCCTCGATGCAGTCTGGCCGCATGCCGATCAGCGCCTTGCGCATGCCGGCACTTTCAACCTGGAACACGCCAACCACCTCGCCGCGCGAAAGCATGGCGTAGGTGTCGGGATCATCGAGCGGGATCGTCGCGAGATCGATGTCGATGCCTCTGCGACGGATCAGCTTGACCGCCGTCTCCAGCACCGTCAGCGTCTTCAGGCCGAGGAAGTCGAACTTCACCAGCCCAGCCTGCTCGACATACTTCATGTTGAACTGGGTGACGGGCATGTCCGAGCGCGGATCACGGTACATCGGCACCAGTTCCGACAAAGGCCGGTCGCCGATGACGATGCCGGCGGCGTGTGTCGAGGCGTGGCGGTAAAGGCCTTCCAGCTTCTGCGCCATGTCGAGCAGCGTCTGGACGATCGGTTCCTTCTCCGCCTCCTCGGCAAAGCGCGGCTCGTTGGCGATGGCATCGGCGAGCTTGACCGGATTGGCCGGGTTCTGCGGCACCATCTTGGACAGCTTGTCCACCTGGCCATAGGGCATCTGCAGGACGCGGCCGACATCGCGCAGCACGGCGCGCGCCTGCAGCGTGCCGAAAGTGATGATCTGGCCGACCTGGTCGCGACCGTATTTCTGCTGGACGTAGCGGATCACCTCCTCGCGCCGGTCTTGGCAGAAGTCGATGTCGAAGTCGGGCATCGACACGCGGTCAGGGTTGAGGAAGCGTTCGAACAGCAGCGAGAAGCGCAGCGGATCGATGTCGGTGATGGTGGTCGAATAGGCAACCAGCGAACCGGCGCCCGAACCACGCCCCGGCCCGACCGGAATGCCTTGCGCCTTGGCCCATTTGATGAAGTCGGCGACGATCAGGAAGTAGCCGGGGAACTTCATCTTCTCGATGATGCCGAGCTCGAATTCGAGCCGCTCACGATATTGCTCGACCGTGTAGCCCGGGGTCGGTCCGTGCAAGGCGAGCCGTGCGTCGAGCCCCTCGCGCGCCTGGCGGGCCAGTTCCTCGGCCTCGGCCTTTTCGGCCGCGTCCTTGTCGGCGTTGTCGCCGCCAGTGAAGCGCGGCAGGATCGGGCTGCGTGTTTTCGGATAGTAGGCACAGCGCAGGGCGATCTCGACCGTGTTGTCGATCGCTTCAGGCAGGTCGGCGAACAGCTTTGCCATGTCGGCCTGACTGCGCAGGAAATTGTCCGGCGACAGCCGGCGGCGGGTGTCGACGGCGACGACCGAACCCTCGGCGATGGCGATCAACGCATCATGCGCCTCGTACTCGTCGCGCGACGAGAAGAAGGCCTCGTTGGTGGCGACAAGCGGAAGTTCGTGACCATAGGCGAGATCGATCGAGGATTTCTCGATCATCCGATCATAACCCGACACCCGGTCCAACTCGACATAGAGACGGTCGCCGAACATCGCCTTTAGAGTGAGCAGGCGCGCCTCGGCCAGGTCGCGGCGATCTTCCTTCAAGGCCATGCCGATCGGGCCACGCGGCCCGCCACTGAGGCAAATCAGGCCATCGCATTGGTGGTCCATCATTTCGGTCGTCAGGTGCACCGCTTCACCAGGCGGTGTTTCGAGATAAACCCGGCTGACCAGCCGGACGAGATTGGAATAACCGGCTTCGGTGGCCGCGATCAGCACGACTGGCCGCATATCGGGCCCTTGCCGGCGGCGGTCGCGCTGGCCGTCGCTATTTTCGCCGGAGAAGGCAAGCGCGATCTGGCAGCCGATAATCGGCTGGATGCCGTCCTTCACCGCCTTCTGCGCGAACTCCAGCGCGCCGAACAGGTTGTTGGTGTCGGTGACGGCGATGGCTGGCGCTTCATCTTTCACGGCGTGGCCAACGATCTTGCCAAGTTGCAACGCGCCCTCGAGCAGCGAATAGGCCGAATGCACGCGAAGATGGACGAACGGCCGCGCCGCCACCTCCGGCCGCGCAGCCGCGATCGCGGCCTCGCGCTTCAGGGGATCGCGTGGAAGTCTTTCATCCGCCATGGTTTCTCGCGCCGCCTAGGGTCTTTGAGTCGATGGGAATGTATTGTCCGGAACCGGGCGATGCCAGTCCAGCACAAACGACTACTGATCACAGGCTTCCAGCACGCTCACGCAAACTCCATGATCACCGCGTCGACGGCTAGGCTGTCGCCCGGTTTGGCGTTGAGTTTCGCGACGACAAGATCGCGTTCGGCGCGCAGGACGTTTTCCATCTTCATCGCCTCGACCACGGCCAAGGTCTCACCGGCCTTGACCTCCTGGCCCTCTGCAACGGCGATCGACACGACAAGCCCGGGCATTGGACAAAGCAGCAGCTTCGATGTATCCGGCGCCACTTTCTCCGGCATCAGCCGTTCCAACTCGGCGGTGCGCGGCAGCATGGCGCGCGCGGTTACCGACATGCCTTTCCAGGCGACATGGAGGCCATTGGCGACAGGCCGGATCTGGGCGGCAACCCTGCGCTTGCCGACCGTGCCGCGCCAGATGAGGTCACCCGGCCGCCAGTCGGACGAAACGGTCAGCGCCTTGCCGCCGTCAACGGACAGGTCGATTTCCATCGGGATCGAAACCATGCCTTCAAGGATCGAAATCGGTAGGTAGTCGTCGCCGATCTTCACCACCCAATCGCGCTTGAGCGCTCCCGAATGCGGCGCCAGGCGCCCACCCAAACGGTCGAGCCGGTCGCGGCGCAACAATTCCACCGCTGTGGCGATCGCGGCCAGCACGGCCTTTTCCTCTGTGTCGGGAACGATGGGCGCAAAACCGTCGGGATATTCCTCGGCGATGAAGCCGGTCGATATCACCCCCTCCCGCCAGCGCGGATGCTGCATCAGAGCCGCCAGGAACGGAATGTTGTGCTCGATGCCGTCGACGACAAAACGGTCCAGCGCTTCCGACATGGCGTCGATCGCTTCGAGCCGCGTCGGCGCCCAGGTGCACAGCTTGGCGAGCATCGGGTCGTAGAACATCGAAATCTCTGAGCCCTCGGTGACGCCGGTGTCGTTGCGGACAATGATATCGCCGAATTGCCCTTCGTCCGGCGGCCGGTAGCGCGTCAGCCGACCGATCGACGGCAGGAAGTTGCGGTAGGGATCCTCGGCGTAGAGCCGGCTTTCCACGGCCCAGCCGTTCAGCTTGACGTCGCTTTGCTTCAAGGTCAGCTTTTCGCCGGCGGCGACGCGGATCATCTGCTCGACCAGGTCGATGCCGGTGACGAGCTCCGTCACCGGATGCTCGACCTGCAATCGTGTATTCATCTCAAGGAAATAGAAGTTTTTGTCCTTGTCGACGATGAATTCGACCGTGCCGGCGCTCTGGTAGTCGACAGCCCTGGCCAACGCCACTGACTGTTCTCCCATCGCCTTACGGGTCTTTGCATCGAGGAAGGGCGACGGCGCCTCCTCGGCAACCTTCTGGTTACGGCGCTGGATCGAGCATTCGCGTTCGCCGAGATAGAGTGCGTTGCCATGGGCGTCGGCCAGCACCTGAATCTCGATGTGGCGGGGGTCGACGACGAATTTCTCGATGAAGACGCGGTCGTCGCCGAACGAGCTTTTTGCCTCCGAGCGCGCCCGGTCAAACCCGTCGCGCACTTCCGACGGATTCCAGGCAATACGCATGCCCTTGCCGCCGCCGCCGGCCGAGGCCTTGATCATCACGGGATAGCCGATTTCGGCTGCAATCTTCTCCGCATGGTCGGCATTCTCGATCACGCCGAGCCAACCGGGAACCGTCGACACCTTGGCCGCGTTGGCGAATTTCTTCGATTCGATCTTGTCGCCCATCGCCTTGATCGCCTTGGGCTTCGGGCCGATGAAGACGATGCCTTCCGCTTCCAGCGCTTCGCAGAACGCGGCCCGCTCCGACAGGAAACCGTAGCCGGGATGCACGGCCTGTGCGCCCGTCTGCTTGCAGGCGGCGATGATCTTTTCAGGGACGAGGTAGCTCTGCGCGGCGGGCGACGGTCCGATATGCACCGCCTCGTCCGCCATTTCGACATGCACGGCGTCGCGATCGGCGTCGGAATAGACCGCGACCGTGGCAATGCCCATCTTGCGCGCCGTCCTGATGACACGGCAGGCGATCTCGCCACGGTTGGCGATCAGGATCTTGGTGAACATGCGGGCAGAATTCCCCTCCGGCAGACGGCTCAGTTCTATGGACTATGTCGCCATGTCTCAAGTACCAGCGTATACGACATGAAAGTCGCGCTCCCGACGCCGCATCGGTCCCTTGGGCCGGTTTGTCGAATGGTGTGCTATCTGCGTCAAGAAAGCCAAGATTTCGTCTCATCTGACGGTTGATGGGCAGCCCGAAACCTGAAAGCTTGGGCACAAAAATCGCCTCTGGAGGAATTGCCCGATGAAAACCCGCGCCGCTGTCGCTGTCGCCGCCGGAAAGCCGCTGGAGATCATGGAGGTCGACCTCGACGGTCCGCGCGATGGCGAGGTGCTGGTCGAGATCAAGGCGACCGGCATCTGCCATACCGACGAGTTCACACTGTCGGGCGCCGACCCCGAAGGCCTGTTTCCGGCCATTCTCGGCCATGAGGGCGCCGGCATCGTCGTCGATGTCGGCAAGGGCGTCACCTCGGTCAAGAAGGGCGACCATGTCATCCCGCTCTATACGCCGGAATGCCGTCAGTGCCCGTCGTGTTTGTCGAGGAAGACAAATCTTTGCACCGCCATCCGCGCCACCCAGGGGCAAGGATTGATGCCGGACGGCTCGTCGCGCTTCTCGATCGGCAAGGACAAGATCTTCCACTACATGGGTTGCTCGACCTTCTCCAACTTCACGGTGCTGCCGGAGATCGCGGTGGCCAAGGTCAATCCCGACGCTCCCTTCGACAAGATCTGCTACATCGGCTGCGGCGTCACCACCGGCATTGGTGCCGTCATCAACACCGCCAAGGTCGAGATCGGCGCCACCGCGGTGGTGTTCGGACTGGGCGGCATCGGCCTCAATGTCATCCAGGGCCTGAAGCTTGCCGGTGCCGACATGATCATCGGCGTCGATCTGAACAACGACAAGAAGGAATGGGGCGAGCGCTTCGGCATGACGCATTTCGTCAATCCGAAGGAGATCGAGGGCGACATCGTCCCCCACCTCGTCAACATGACCAAGCGCGGCGCCGACCAGATCGGCGGTGCCGACTACACATTCGACTGCACCGGCAACACCAAGGTGATGCGCCAGGCCCTGGAAGCCTCGCATCGCGGCTGGGGCAAATCCGTGGTCATCGGCGTCGCCGGCGCTGGTCAGGAGATTTCGACCAGGCCGTTCCAGCTGGTCACCGGCCGCAGTTGGATGGGCACCGCCTTCGGCGGCGCACGCGGCCGCACCGACGTGCCGAAGATCGTCGACTGGTACATGGACGGCAAGATCCAGATCGACCCTATGATCACCCACACGCTGAAGCTCGAGGACATCAACAAAGGATTCGACCTCATGCATGAGGGCAAGTCGATCCGGAGTGTCGTGGTTTACTGAAGACAGCCACAAGCCGCCAGCCAACCGGCCAGCGACCCCTGTGGTGAAACATGGGAGGAGAGAAAATGGCCGAGAAACTGCATCCGAAAATCGACAATGGGCTGCCCAGGGAAAGCGCCAGCTTTGCCGGCGGCACGCTGGTCTGCGCCTGCACCAGCAAGCCGGTGAAGGTGAACGTCAAGGGCCAGATTGCCCACAACCACGCCTGCGGCTGCACCAAATGCTGGAAGCCTGAAGGCGCGGTGTTCTCGGTGGTGGCGGTTGCCGGCACTGGCGACGTCACCGTCACCGAGAACGGCGACAAGCTAAGGGTGGTCGACCCCTCGGCACTGATCCAGCGCCACGCCTGCACCGGCTGCGGCGTCCACATGCACGGACCGGTCGAGCGCGACCATCCGTTCAAGGGCCTGTCTTTCATCCACCCCGAGCGCTTCGAGGAAGACGGCTGGTCGCCTCCAGGCTTCACCGCCTTCGTCTCCTCGATCATCGAATCCGGTGTCGACCCGAGCCGCATGGACGGCATTCGCGGCCAGCTGAAGTCGATCGGGCTCGAACCCTATGATTGCCTCAATCCTGGCCTGATGGATTACATCGCCACCTGGACGGCAAAGAGGTCCGGCGCCTTGCCGGCCTGAACGGCTGCGGGCCGGTCCCTGTGGCCCGGCCCGCTCAGCTGCGCGAGAGGCGCAATCGATGGTTACGATCCGAGTCAAATTTCGCGATTGGCAAGCATCAGGCATCCACCGTATCCACAATTTTGGTGAGGACCTCTGGCGAAGGTTTCGTGATAACAAACATATCGTCATCGATCTCGGAGAAATCGACAGATCTGTTGATGAGATCACGTTCAGCGCCCAAGGCCGTCACGTGAGAAGAGCGGTGAAGGACGCCGAGATAGTTATGCGTAAACATATGGTCGACAAAGAAGCCGAGATCATTGTCGAGGCCGGCACTAGGCAAGCATGAGTGAACCACCCGCCATCTACGTCGATGCCGATGCCTGTCCGGTCAAGGCCGAGGTGGAAAAGGTCGCCGAGCGCCATGGGGTCGTCGTCACCTACGTCTCGAATGGCGGCTTGCGGCCGTCGCGCGACCCGATGATCCGCAACGTCGTGGTCTCCAAAGGCGCCGACGCTGCCGACGACTGGATCGTCGAGAACGCCAGGTCCAACGATATCGTGGTGACAGCGGACATTCCGCTTGCCGCCCGCACGGTGGCGCTCGGCGCCCATGTGCTTGGGCCCACCGGGCGGCCCTTCACGCCCGAAACGATCGGCATGGCGGTGGCCATGCGCGACCTCAAACAGCACCTGCGCGAAACCGGCGAAAGCAAGGGCTACAATGCCAGCTTCGCGCCGCAGGATCGCTCGCGTTTCCTCGGCGAACTCGACCGTATCTTGCGGCGTGCGCTGAAATCCGCCACACCGGGCTAAAAGCAATTTCAGAAAAACTGCGTAGCGGATTTCCGTCGGGAATTGCGTCAAAACAAGAATTAGCGGTTCGCCGTTTCCGTGTAACGGTGAACTGTTCTAGAAGCAGAGCGCCATTCAAGGTGGAGACCGCCATGGCCGCCGAAAAGCCTCCAATCAAGAAGCCGGTGCAGCGGCACATGCTGTTTGTGCTGTCGGCGTGCATCGGTGTCTTTGCGCTCCTCGTGGCGTTGCTCCTTCATGCCCCGCTTGCCTATTCGATCGGCGCCAACGCTTTCTTTGCCGCCTACGTCATACTGGTCGTCGCTCAGATGCCCAAGTTCACCGGCACGTATCTCAGCAAGAATGCGCGCGCCACCGATCAGCCGGTCCTGGTCATCTTCGCGGTGACACTCGTCGTCGTCGGCTTTGCCGTTGTCTCCCTGTTCCTGTTGATCAATCAGAAGGACAAAGGCCATCCCGTCGAACTCGGCTTCGCCCTGCTGTCGATTCCGCTCGGCTGGTTCACCATCCATGCCATGGCGGCGCTCCACTATGCTCATGTCTACTGGATGGACGGCGACGCCGTCGACGCCCAGACCAAGAAGAAAATCCCGGTCGGCGGCCTGCTGTTCCCGGGCGACAAGCGCCCCGAAGGCTGGGATTTCCTCTATTTCTCGACCGTCATCGGCATGACGGCGCAGACCGCCGACACCAACATCTCGACGACGCATATGCGTCGTGTCGTGCTCGTCCACTCGATCCTGTCGTTCTTCTTCAACACCGTCATCGTCGCAGCCGCCGTCAACCTCGCCGTCAGCCTGGGCGGCCCGTAATAAATCCGTGATCGGATGAAACATCGGTTTGGATCTCGACGTATCAAGAGGACAATGACCGCGTAGGACAAGCCGCAAGGCCGGGAGACCAGACAAGATGGAATCGGTTGCCAGAAGCCAATCCGAAATTGGACCGGGTGTCCCCGTTTCAAACGACAAGACACTGATCTACCGGCAGTCGCGCTGGACACGGCTGACGCACTGGCTCTGGGCCATCTCGTTGTTTTTCATGCTGTTGTCCGGCTTGCAGATTTTCAATGCCCGGCCGCAGCTCTACATCGGCAAGCAATCCGGCTTCGGCTATGACAACACCATTTTCGAAATCGGCGCCGAAAACACCAATGCCGGCCCGCGCGGCTACACCGAAATCTTCGGCCACCGCTTCGACACGACGGGCGTTCTCGGCTGGTCGGGTCCGGCTGGTAACGAGACGGCGCGCGGTTTCCCGTCCTGGGTGACCATCCCCTCCTATTATGATCTCGGCACCGCCCGCGTGATTCATTTCTTTTTCGCCTGGATCCTGACCACGACCTTGATCGTCTGGCTGGTCGCCGGCCTGATCAATGGCCACATCCGCCGTGATCTGGCGCCGCGCCTGGATGACCTCAAGCGCTTGCCGCAGGACATTGCCAACCACGCCAGGCTCAGATTCCACCACACACGCGAATACAACACGTTGCAGAAAATGGCTTATGGCGGCGTGCTGTTCGTGCTCTTGCCGCTGATGATCATCACCGGCCTCGCAATGTCGCCCAGCATGGATTCTGTGCTGCCTTTCCTCAACGATCTGCTCGGTGGCCGGCAGACGGCGCGCACCATCCATTTCACTGTCATGGTTTTGCTGGTGGCCTTCTTCGTCATCCATATCCTGATGATCCTTGCCGCCGGCCCGATCAACGAACTGCGCTCGATCATCACCGGCTGGTACCGCACCGATCCTCCCGCGCATGACGCCAAAACGCCCGAGAGGAGTGCCTGACATGGCGAAATTTGAGATCAGCCGGCGAAAATTCCTGACCGCCGCCAGCCTCGGCGCATCCGGCATCATGCTGTCCGGCTGCGACGCCTTCGACAGCCAGCTCAGCATCGGCAGCGGTCTGCGCAGTTTCCTCGAAAACGCCAATGGCCTGACGCACAGGGCACAACGGTTGCTCGGCGGCGGCAATTCGCTGGCGCAGGAATTCACCGAGGCTGATATCCGTCAGCCAATGCGGCCGAACGGCGTGACCGCACCGGATGACGACACATACAAGGCCCTGCTCGCCAACAACTTCGCCGATTGGCGCCTGGAGGTGTCGGGTCTCGTCGAAAAGCCGCTGTCGCTTACCCGCGAGCAACTGATGAACATGCCGAGCCGCACCCAGATCACCCGGCACGACTGCGTCGAAGGCTGGAGCTGCATCGCCAAATGGACAGGCACGCCGCTGTCGCTGCTGCTCGACCAGGCGGTGGTCAAGCCGCAGGCGCGCTATGTCATGTTCCACTGCCTCGACACGATCGACCACGGCCTTTCGGGCGACATCAAATACTACGGCACCATCGACCTGATCGATGCCCGCCACCCCCAGACCATCCTCGCCTACGGCCTCAACGGCAAACCGCTGCCGGTCGAGCACGGCGCGCCGCTGCGTGTCCGCGTCGAGCGCCAGCTCGGCTACAAGATGCCGAAATATCTCTACAAGATCGAACTGGTCGACGGCTTCGCCAATGTCGGCGGCGGCCGGGGCGGCTATTGGGAGGACAATGGCTACGACTGGTATGGCGGCATTTGAGGACCGCCGGCATAAAGGCAGAGCATAGTTTGTCGGGCATGGAGTTGAGTTCGCTCGAAGAGCGTCTCCATCGCGACAACCGGCGTGCAGCGGACCGCGATGACGACCGGAGGCTTGCCTTTGTCATTCGTGACGACACAGGACACGCGATCGGAGTTGCTGCCGGCTATTCATGGGCGGGCACGTCCGAGCTCACATTGATGTGGATTGACGAGGCTCACCGAGGCCGCGGCTACGCAAGGCAATTGCTCGATGCGTTTATCGCCGAGGCCACCGATCGCGGCGTCAAGAATATCTGGGTCTCCAGCCACGACTTCCAGGCACCGGGCCTGTATGAAAAGGCCGGCTTCCAGCGCATGGCCGAACTGTCAGGATGGCCCGAAGGCCATTCCAATATCATCCTTTGTAAAACGGTAGCGACGGCCGGCGCGGCTTAGGCAACCTTGTCGAGCAGCGGCTTGAGCGCCGGATGGATTTCGGGCGAGGCATGCTTGATCAGGGTCAGCAGCGCACGCTCGTTCTCGTATAGAGGCCGGTTCACGCCGATATGTGCGATCAGCCATTTGGCTTCGCCGGCATCGATCGTCTCGGCGCGACGAACCAGCGCCTCGGCCGCCCTGTTCTTTGCTTCCCATTCGGTCTCGATGTCGTCAGGCGAACGATAAGCCTCGACGAGGCCGGCAAGACCGCCGGAAACCATGCGGCTGAAAAAACCGCCGATCTCCGGACCCGCGTGATCGAGAAAGGTTTCCTGGCGCAACGCCACCTCGCGGGTGGGTGCCTCGTAGCCGGCCGAGCACATGACGAAGTTCGCGATCGCCTTGACGAACAGGTCGTTCCAGGCCGGATCGTTGTCGGCCTGGGCTGTCCGCTCGTTGATCCTGAACAACACCTCGGCCTCGGCACGAGTGATGGCGATATTGCCGTCGCCGCCATGGGCATGGAGGATACGGCGCAGAAGCTCGACTTCCGCCCTGGCGATCAGTCCAGGCACCAGCGCACCGCCCAGCATAAGCGGTCCCTTGCCGTCGACGACCGCGTGGGCGACTTGCTCCAGCGCGTAGGCACAAAGCCGACTCGGCGAGGATTTCGCCTCTTCCAGCACATGGACCAGCAATTCGAGTTCGGTTCGGCTGTCGACCATGCCGTCGCGGGAAATCGTGCGGACCAGCCAGTCGGCATTTTCCTGCGAAATGTAGCCTTCCGGTCTTTCCTGATGGACGATGTAGTCGGTGACAGCCTCGACGAAGAACGGTGCCCATTCCGCACATTTGTCGCGCGCCGTCTGGTCGAGCGCGAACAAGGCCTCGGCTTCACCCCGGGTCACCACGCCGTCGGCGAACACGTCGCGGCGCAGCATCACCACATCCTCCGAAGCAATGCGGTTCTTCGAAGTCAGCCCCGCTACCGGAGCGCTCATGATCAACTCGCCCATTTGTCGTCCCCGTTCGCCCAGCGCGTCACATCGGCCTGCTATATCAGGAGTGTCTTGAAAAACCGGCAAATGGCGTGGTTAGCGAAGACTTGTCGGAACAGTGTCGCAGGGAGGTGACAAGGTGTCGCCAACGGGCTATGGATTGCGCGTCGAGGGCTCAGGCTTTGAGTCCTACCTGTTTGCGGGAGAGAGCAGCGAGAGCTGCCGCCGAAGGGGAAATCGCCCGAAATCTCTCAGGCAAAAGAACCGTGGACGGGAAAGACACTCTGGAAAGTCGGGGCTTGCCCCCGCGCCGAAGGTGTAAGCGCCGCTGACAGAGTTCCGGCTGCGCGAGTCTCTCAGGCTTCAGACAGAGGGGCACGGACTGGTCGCCATTCGCGGCCGATTGCGTGCGACTCTGGAGACGACATGACGGGCGACGACGATAAACACCTTCCCCTCGAAGATATCCACCGAGCCGCCGGTGCGCGCTTCGGCGCCTTTGCCGGCTGGTCGATGCCGCTGACCTATCCGGCCGGCGTCATGAAGGAGCATCTCCACACCCGCGAAGGTGCGGGTCTCTTCGACATCTCGCATATGAAATTGTTCGAGGTCAGTGGGCCGGAAGCGGTTGCGCTGTTGAACCGCGCTTGCCCGCTTGACGCCGGCGCGCTCGAAATCTCGCAATCCAAACTGACCTTCTTCCTCGGTGAAAAAGGCGGCATTCTCGACGACCTGATCGTGACAAGGCTCGGCGATACAAGGTTCATGGTGGTTGCCAATGCCGGCAATGCCGTCGCCGACGAAAAGCATTTGCGCGGCTTGGCAACCGGCTTCGACGCCAAAGTCGAGCCTCTCGACCGCGTCTTCCTGGCCATCCAGGGCCCGGAAGCCTGGGCGGCGCTCTCGCGTGCCGGCATCGAGACCGGCTCCCTGCTGTTCATGCACGGGGTCGAGCCGCGAAAAGACTGGTTCATGAGCCGGTCGGGCTATACCGGTGAGGACGGTTTCGAGATCGGCCTGCCGGAGGCCGATGCGCGAGACCTCGTCGCGAAGCTGCTGGAAGACGAGCGCGTACTCTGGATCGGCCTTGCAGCGCGCGACAGCCTGCGGCTGGAAGCCGGCCTCTGCCTGCACGGCCAGGACATCACGCCGGAGACGGACCCGGCCGCGGCTGCGCTGATGTGGGCAATTCCGAAGGAAATCCGTGCCTCCGGCACTTTCATCGGCGCCGACGCCTTGCGCGCCGCCGTGGAGCGGGGCCCGGCGCGAAAGCGGGTCGGGCTGAAACCGGAGGGGCGCCAACCGGTGCGCGCCGGGGCTGCCCTGTTCGACGCCGACGGCAAACCCGCCGGCCATGTCACCTCGGGCGGCTTTGGCCCCTCGGCCGGCCATCCGGTCGCCATGGGCTATGTCTCCACCTCGCTGGCAAAGCCCGGAACGCGGGTTTTCGCCGACGTGCGCGGCACGAAGATCCCAGTCGAAATCAGTTCCCTGCCCTTCACCCCTCATCGCTACCGCAAAGGATGAATTCCATGGCAACAACCTATTTCACATCAGACCACGAATGGCTGCGCGTTGAAGGCGGCATAGCCACGGTCGGCATCACCGACTACGCGCAGGAACAGCTCGGCGACCTCGTCTTCGTGGAACTGCCGGAAACGGGAAAGAAGCTGGCCAAGGGCGACACCGCCGTCGTGGTCGAATCCGTCAAGGCTGCCTCGGACGTTTACGCGCCGGTCGATGGCGAGATCACCGAGGCCAATGGCACTCTTTCATCCGACCCCTCACTGGTCAACTCGGCGGCGACCGGCGCCGGTTGGTTGTGGAAGATGAAGCTTGCCGACGAAAGCCAACTCGCCGGCCTCATGGATGAGGCCGCCTACAAAGCCCATATCGCCTGACATCAGGAATTAATTGTCATGACCGCTGCACCCTACCCCTTCTCGGCCCGACACATCGGACCCGGCCTTGCCGACGTCAGGGCCATGCTCGCCGTCATCGGTGTCCCCTCGGTCGAGACGCTGATCAGTCAGGCGGTGCCGAGATCGATCCGTCTCGACCAGCCGCTGGTGCTGCCTGCCCCGGCCAGCGAAGCCGAAGCGCTCGCTGAATTGTCGACGACCATGGCAAGGAATACGGTGCTGAAGAGCTTCATCGGCGCCGGCTATCACGGCGTCCACGTGCCGCCGGTCATCCAGCGCAATCTGTTCGAGAATCCGGCCTGGTATACGGCCTATACGCCGTATCAGGCTGAGATCAGCCAGGGCCGGCTCGAAATGCTGTTCAACTTCCAGACGCTGGTCACGGAACTGACCGGCCTGCCGGTGGCATCGGCTTCACTGCTGGACGAGGCGACAGCGGTCGCGGAAGCGGTCGGCATTGCGCTGCGCCATCATCGCGACAAGCGCACCAAGGTCGCGCTCGCCGGCACACCACACCCACAGACGCTGGATGTGGTGCGTACCCGCGCCGAGCCGCTCGGCATCGAGATCGACGGCGAGACGATCGACGACAACACCGCCGCCCTGCTCGTCTCCTGGCCGGACACTTTTGGCGTCTATGGCGACCACAAGGCAGCGATTGAAAAAGCGCGCGCCACCGGCGCCCTTGTGGTCTTCATCGCCGACCCGCTCGGGCTCACGCTGACCGACGCGCCGGCGAAACTCGGCGCCGACATTGCGGTCGGCCCGATGCAGCGCTTCGGCGTGCCGATGGGCTTCGGTGGCCCGCACGCCGCCTATTGCGCCGTCTCCGAGAAGCTGACGCGACTGATGCCCGGCCGCCTGGTCGGCCAGTCGACCGACAGCAAGGGCCGCCCGGGCTACCGCCTTGCCTTGCAGACGCGCGAGCAGCATATCCGCCGCGACAAGGCCACGTCCAACATCTGCACCGCGCAGGCGCTGCTTGCCAACATGGCCACCGCCTACGCCATCTGGCATGGTCCGGCCGGCCTGCAGGCGATCGCCGGCCGTGTCCATGCGCTGGCCAACCGCTTGGCAGGCGGCCTTGAGAAGGCGGGGCTATCGGTGCTTGGCTCCAGCCGTTTCGACACTGTGACGGTCGAGGCCAAGGGCAAGGCCACCCAGATCGCGGCCGCGGCCGAAAAGACCGGCCGGCTGCTGCGTGTGCTCGATGCCGACCACGTCGGTGTCAGTTTCGACGAGACGTCGACCGATGCCGATCTTGAAGCGGTCGCGGCCCTGTTTGGCGCCGAGGCTGCCTCTTCCGCCGACGTCACGGTGCCCGGCAAGCCGCGCGGCAAGGAATTTTTGACCCAGCCGGTCTTCCACGAGAACAAGTCGGAAACCGAGATGATGCGCTTCCTGCGCCGGCTGGCCGACAAGGACCTGGCGCTCGACCGCGCCATGATCCCGCTGGGCTCCTGCAGCATGAAGCTGAATGCCGCCGCCGAGATGATGCCGGTGAGTTGGCCCAGCATCGCCAATTTGCACCCCTTCGCGCCCGCCGCGCATTCGGCCGGTTACCGAGCCATGATCGGCGAACTGGAAGGCTGGCTGTCGGAAATCACCGGCTTCGACGCCGTGACCTTGCAGCCCAATGCCGGCAGCCAGGGCGAATACGCCGGGCTGCTGGCCATCCGCGCCTATCACCGCTCGCGTGGCGAGGGCCATCGCACCGTCTGCCTGATCCCGTCTTCCGCGCACGGCACCAATCCGGCGAGTGCCGCGATGGCCGGCATGAGTGTCGTCGTCGTGCGCTGCCTGGAGGACGGCAACATCGACATGGACGATATGCGCGCCAAGGCAAACGAGCATTCCAGAAATCTCGCGGCGCTGATGTTCACCTATCCATCCACGCACGGCGTCTACGAGGAAGGCGCGCGCCACCTCTGCGCGCTTATCCATGAGCATGGCGGCCAGGTCTATTTCGACGGCGCCAATCTCAACGCCCTGGTCGGCCTCGCCCGCCCCGGCGACATCGGCGCCGACGTCTGCCACATGAACCTGCACAAGACCTTTTGTATCCCGCATGGCGGCGGCGGCCCGGGCGTCGGCCCGATCGGCGTCAGGGCGCATCTGAAACCCTATCTGCCCGGCCATGTCAGCGAAGGCTCGGCGCATGCCGTGGCCGCCGCCCCCTTCGGCAGCGCTTCCATCCTGCCGATCACCTGGATGTACATCCGCATGATGGGCGCCTCCGGCCTCAAGCAGGCGACCGAGACGGCGATCGTTTCCGCCAATTACGTGGCGACACGGCTCGCGCCGCACTTCCCGCTGCTTTACAAGGGCAGGAGCGATCGCGTCGCCCATGAGTGCATCCTCGATACCCGCGTGCTCAAGGAGAGCGCCGGCATCAGTGTCGAGGACGTAGCCAAGCGCCTGATCGACTATGGTTTCCACGCGCCGACCATGTCTTTCCCGGTTGCCGGCACGCTGATGGTGGAGCCGACCGAGTCCGAGCCCAAGGGTGAGTTGGACCGCTTCTGCGAGGCCATGATCGCCATCGCTGGCGAAGCGGCGAAAGTGGCCACGGGCGAATGGCCCTTGGCCGACAATCCGCTGGTCAACGCACCGCACACGTCAGCCGAGGTGCTGGCCGGTCAATGGACCCATCCTTACTCGCGCCTGGAGGCGGCCTGTCCCGCCGGCGACGCCGAGATGGCGGCAAAGTATTGGCCGCCCGTGTCGCGCATCGACAATGTCGCCGGCGACCGCAATCTGGTCTGCTCGTGCCCGCCGCTGTCTGACTATCTGGGTGCGGCCGAATAGTCAGGCCGAACGCAAGGCCGGCTGGACCGGGCCATGGTGATACTGAGACAGATGCCCGACAGCGCGGCTGCGAGCGATGCCACCTGTCCCGAAACCGTACCCTTGGCCGGTGCGAGGATCAAACGGCATCAGCCCTTGTTCAGCAACGCAAGATTGGCGTCGACCACGGTGGGATCGGCCATGCCGGCCTTCGCTTCCAGCAGCAGCGCCCGGGCCTTCTTCTTGTTGCCGCGCAAAAGTTGCGAATAGCCCATATTGTTGACGATCCGCGGCTTGCGGCCGGCGACTTTCAGAAGCTGACCATAGGCGCGGTCTGCGAAGTCGAAGCGGCCGAGTTCGTCATAGGAAGCGGCAAGCCCCATCCAGGCTTCCGCATCGTCGCCCTTCAGTTCGACGGCCTTGCGGAAATGCTGTTCGGCGAGGCCATAGTTGGCATCGCGAAACTGTGCCTTGCCTTGCGCTAGATCGGACGTGCCGAGATCCTTGGCAATCGGCTGGATCGCGGTGGTCTTGGTCGTGTCGACGTTGGTGTTCGTCGTGCACCCGGTGATCATCAGGACGGAGGCCATCGTGGCCACTGCCGCAAATTTTATATGACGCATGCCCTGCCCCGTCGCCCGATTTGTCGGGTCGTTCTCTGGGAAAGACGCTACAGCACAGCGATTAAGCTTCGGTGCCGAAATGCAGCTAACTTGTAGTTTCCAGAATACTGGCCATTAACCAAGCGGCGCAACGCCTCGATACCGGCCGATCCTTAGGGCTCCAGGGCCTTGAGCTTGCCTGGAACCGGATAGCGGCTGCCGTCATAACGCAGCCGGTAGGTTCGGATCACAGGCTTGCCCGGGTGAGACCGGCACTCGCCATTCTTGCCGGGAGACGGCTTGTCGATATCCGTCCGCTCAGCCGCGATGATGTCGTGATGGCCGCGATGGATCGCCGGGCTCATCTTCAGGCTGACCTGACTGGAATGAAAGAATCCCGCGCAATTGCTATCGCCTTCGCCACCATTGCCGGCAACCACAAGGCCATCGAGTACCAGGCGCAGCGCAGCGCCGGCGACGGTGTAGAGCCGCAGGTCGGTTTCGCTGAAGGGATTTGGCTGCGAATGATTTGCCATCTCGATACGCAGGCCAAAGGCGGTGACGCCGGGCGCCAGCCCATAGCGGCCGGTATCGAGTTCGATCTTGCGGATGGCGACGGCATCATCGGTCACCAGCCCGG
This sequence comes from Mesorhizobium sp. ES1-4, assembly GCF_020164745.1. Taxonomy (GTDB): domain Bacteria; phylum Pseudomonadota; class Alphaproteobacteria; order Rhizobiales; family Rhizobiaceae; genus Mesorhizobium. Next base: position 578,564 of record NZ_JAIUGV010000001.1, read on the forward strand.
GCTGGAGCAAACGTTGCCGCACTTGTTGGCTGTTCCTGTCGACGACCAGAAGCTCGATATCGCCGACATGCCCGTCGTCGCTGGATCGGGCGCTGTCGGTGAGCGGCACCGCGACCAACAGCAGATCGTCATGGGCGGGCCAGATCTTGCAGACCAGGCGGAATGGCGAATCGCTGTCACGAGGCGCCAGGGCGATGCTGGTATGGGGATCGAGCGTGAACGAGGCACCATCGGCGCTCTTTAGAGCCTTCGGATAGGCCTGTTGCACCAAGGCGGCAGCATCGCCGCAATCGCTGGTCGCGGCCTGGGCCGGCGACAAGCTCGCCGCCGCGAGGCCCAGCAAAAGAGCTGGCAACAGCATTCGCATGGACTTCTCGCTCATTTGCGGACGTTGCAGTCCGGATATGCGACTGTCGTACGCGATTACTTTCCTGCATCGCATCGACGATTTTTACGCGGTGAGGACGATCATATGCGTCCTGTACCCCAGATCAGCCTAATGACCCGTCATTTTGACGATGATCGGAATGACCGCGATCATCAGCACCACCGGCAGGATGCAGACCACGACCGGCACGGACATCTTTGCCGGCAAGGCATGAGCCTTCTCTTCGGCCAGCGACATGCGCTTGTGGCGCATTTCATCGGAGAACACCCTGAGCGCGCCCGACAGGCTGGTGCCGAGTTCCTTCGACTGCTGCAGGAGCGTGGCGAATGAGCGTACCTCGTCCAGGCTGAGGCGATCGGCGAGCGCCTTCAGCGCGTCGTCTAGGCTGCGCCCCGCCCGAAGCTCCAGCGACACGAGCTGCAAATTCTGACTGAGCGCCGGGTAGGTCTTGGCGAGTTCTTTCGAGACGCGCTCGACACCCGCTTCCATGCTCATGCCGGCATCCGAACAGACGATCATCAGGTCCATGAAGTCGGGGAAGCCGTTGCGGTATTCGCGCATCTTTTCGCGCACCTTCTGGGTCAGCACCAGGCCCGGCAGGAAATAGCCGGCAGCGCCGGACAGGATGATGAAGGTCCACCGGCTGGCCATGGTCGCGTCGGGGCTGGCCATCCACCGGTTGAGCACGAAGACGGCAAACGCCGTGCCGATCATCGCCGAGAACCGGATGAGGAAGAACATGCCGACGGCGCGCGGCTCCATGTAACCAGCCTGGATGAGCTTCAAACGCAGGCGGGCGACATTTTCCGGATCGCTCTTGGCATAGAATTCCTGCGCCCTCTTCACCGCTTTCTCGCGCACGACGCCGCTATTCTTCTTCTGCTTCTGCGCCGGTTCGGGCCTGGCGGCGGCCACCGGACCATGGTCGACCTTCAGCCGGCGCTTGACCTCGTTGCGGTCGCCCTTCGCCGCCACCATCGGCCAGGCGACCGCGGCGGCCCCCACGGCCAGCAGGAGCACGGCCACCGGCATCAGCGAGGTCGGCGCGAGGGAGGCGAGGAATTCGATGAAGCTTTGCATGTCAGAACTTGAAGTTCGACATTTTGAACATGATCAGGTTGCCCAGCATCAGCCAGGTAACCGAGCCGCCGATCATGTACCATGTCTTTGGCACACCCCAGACATCGCTGTAGTATCCCGGCATCATGGCCATGATGGCAGTGAACAGCAGCGCCGGCACGGCCGTCAAAATATAGGCCGACAGGCGGCCTTCCGTCGAAATGGCACGCACCTTGCGGCGCAGCTTGCCGCGTTCGCGGATCGTCGTCGACAACCCATCGAGGATTTCGCGCAGATTGCCGCCCGAACTGGTCTGGATGGAGACCGCCGTGACGAACAGCGGCAGATCCTCGTGGCCGACCCGGTCGAAAAGCGAATTCAGTGCCGAGACCAGGTCGGAACCATAGGTGACTTCGTCGGCAATGACGCCGAATTCCGTGCCGATCGGATCGGGCATCTCGCGCGACACCATGGCAATGGCCACCGGCACCGGATGACCGGCCTTCAGGCCTCGCGTGATCAGCTCCAGCGCCTCCGGCAGCTGCATGCCGAAACGCTTCAGGCGGCGCTTGCGCATGAAACGCATCGCCATGACCGGCAGCAACGGCACCAGCACGACGAGCAGGATGAGCCCCATCAGCAGCGGCAGCCCGTACCAGATGGCCACCAGGGCAACGGCCATCGCAACACCGCAGGTGATCATCAGGAATTTCGGGAGCGGCATGACCATGCCCGACTGCGTGCGCAAGGCACGGAACCGGTCGGGCGAGAACAGCGACGTTCCCGCGTCGAGACCGCGCTCCTTGCGCAGTTGGATCAGCACCTGTTCCTGGCTGATCTTGTTTTCCTGAAGTTTCATGCGCCGGTTGATGGCGGTGCGCTTGTCGCTGCGGCCGGCATAGAGCAGGTAGGCCGCCTCGGCGACCATGATGCCGGTCAGTGCGGCCCCCGCATAGACGACATAGATCGCGCTGAATCCGTCGAACACCCCGCCTACTCCTGCGGCCGGCCGGGTTCGAAATAGCGCCCCGGAAAGTCGATGCCCATGGCGCGCAGATCCTCGAGGAAGCGCGGCCGAATGCCGGTTGCCTCGAAATAGCCGAGGATGCTGCCGTCGGCCTCCATGCCGGTGCGCACGAAACGGAAGATTTCCTGCATCTGGATGACATCGCCTTCCATGCCGGTCACCTCGGCGACGCTCGTCACCTTGCGCTTGCCGTCGGAAAGCCGGGTCAATTGCACGATGATATCGATGGCACTGGCGATCTGGCTGCGGATCGACTGCACCGTCATCGGCATGCCGGTCATGCCCAGCATCTGCTCGAGGCGTGAAATGGCATCGCGCGGCGTATTGGCATGGATGGTCGCCATCGACCCCTCATGGCCGGTATTCATGGCCTGCAGCATGTCGAACGCCTCCTCGCCGCGGCATTCGCCGAGGATGACGCGGTCGGGACGCATGCGCAGCGCGTTCTTGACCAGGTCGCGCTGTTTGAGCTCGCCATGGCCTTCGATGTTGGCGGGGCGCGTCTCCATGCGCGCGACATGCGGCTGCTGCAATTGAAGCTCGGCCGCGTCCTCGATGGTGATCAGCCGCTCGTCTTCGGGAATGAAGGCCGACAGCGCGTTGAGCATCGTTGTCTTGCCGGTGCCGGTGCCGCCCGAAATGATCGTCGTCTTGCGGGCATGGACCGCCGCCGCCAGCACTTCGGCCATGTTCTGGGTGATGGCGCCGAACTCGACCAGCCTGTGCAGGCCAAGCTTGTTCTTGGAGAATTTGCGGATCGACACCAGCGGACCGTCGACGGCCACTGGGCGAATGGCTGCGTTGAAGCGCGAGCCGTCCAGCATGCGGGCGTCGACCATCGGCTGTGATTCATCGACACGGCGGCCAACCGCGGCCACTATCTTGTTGACGATTCTAAGCAGATGCGCCTCGTCCTTGAACGGAACATGGACCTGCTGCAGCTTGCCCTTCTTTTCGACGAAGCAGTTCTGGTGGCCGTTGATCAGGATGTCGTTGATGTCAGGATCCTTGAGCAGCGGCTCGAGCGGGCCGAGGCCGACCATCTCGTCGACGATATCGTCGACCAGCGCGTCGAGTTCGGCGGTGTTGATCGCCATCCGCTCCTGGCGGGTCTTCTCCGAGACGAAATCATGCACCTGCCGGCGCATCTCGTCCTTGGGCAAGCGCTCCAGCGCGACGAGGTTGATTTCCTCGAGCAGCATCCGGTGGATGCGCACGCGGGCATCGAGCACCTTGTTGGCGTTCTTTGCCGGTGCGGCGTCCGGTTTCGCCGGCAAGGCCTTTCGGCTGGTCGGGATGACGACGGCATGATGCGCGACCGGCGTTGATTCCGCCGGGCGCTGCGGACGCGCGTCGCGGTTCTGCAGGGTTGAGAAACGGCTGGTCATCCTGCCTTCCTCTTCAAGAGGCCTCTGCCGAGGCCGAACAACGATTTCGACTTGCTCGCGGTCGCCACGGCCTCTTCCGGAAGGATGATCTTCTTCAGGTCGTTGACGACATTGGCGTTGGCGTCGATCTCATGCAACGGCACGCCGCGATCGACCGCCTCGCGCACCAGCCGGTAGTTGTTGGCGATGCCGCCGACAAAATGCTCGCCAAGGATTTCCTGGACGTCCGCCTGCTTGATGCCGTTGTCGAACATTTTCTGCTCGAAACGGTTGACGATCACGTTCGGCTTCACTTCCTTGCCAGCGGTCTCGTAGACGGCTTGGATCAGACGCTGGGTATGGCGCAGGCACGGTACCGTCATTTCGGCAACGATGTAGAGCTTGTTGGAGCCGAGCAGCACCGTTTCCGTCCATGGAAACCAGGTGCGCGGCATGTCGATGACGACATTGTCGAAATAGGCCGAAACGAGGTCCAGCATTCGCACCACGACATCGGTCTTGAACGAACGCATTTCGGCCGGATGGGTTGGTGCCGCCAGCACGCAAAGTCCGCTGGCGTGCTTGGACAGCATCACGTCGAGAAGTTGCCGGTCGAGGCGCTCGGGCTGGTTCTCGATTTCGGTGATGTCGAAACGCGGCTCCAGATCGAGATATTCGGCGCAGGCGCCTTGCTGGAAATTGAGGTCGACCACGCAGGTCGAGGCGCCGCGCGTCACCGAATGGTGCAGCTGGAACGCGGTCTGCAGCGCCAGCGTCGTGGTGCCGACCCCGCCGGCGGCGGGCATAAAGGTATAGATCTGCGACTCGGTGTTTTCCTCGCGCCCGGGCCCCTGCAACGCTCGCACGACGGACCGCACGAGGTCGGCGGTGCTGATCGGCTTGACCAGGAAGTCAGCGACCTTGAGCTGCACCAGGATGCGCACGGCGGCGGCATTGAACTCCTGGGTGACGACGACCACCGGTGCCTTGCCCTCCAGCCGGCGCATGACGCGCTGCAGCGATTCGATTTCTTCCAGTTTCGCCGCATCCATATCGACGATGACGACGCCGAATTCGGCCTCCTGGACCTCGCCGCGCAGCTCCGTGACGTTCTTCTCCACCGTCAAGAGCTGGATGATCTCGGAGGCGGCAAAGGCCGTCTTCGTGTCCTGCGCGAAGGTCCGGTCTGTCGATACGAGCAGGATCTTCTTGGTGCTGTTTGCCATTCTCGCCGCCTGTGAAATCGATCGCCGTCTGGATCAGTTGTCGGTGGTCGTTTGCGCCGCCTTGGCACTTGCCGCCTGGTCGGGCGTGATGGGTCCGCCGCCGCCACGCTTGGCGGGCACGAGAAGCCTCGTGTTCTGGACGCCGTACTTCCAAGGGTCGACCATCTGCATGACGGTGTTGGCGGCCTGCGCCTCACCGGCGGCTGTCGACACGCCTTCGCTGCGCACATAGTCGTCGCTGGTGCAGCCGCTCGCCAAACCGGCCAGAAGCAGGGCGATGCTCGAATTCAGGACCAGACGCATGGCTTCAGTCCTTCGGCAGGTCGAGGAAATGGCCGACTTTGGTGACGGAAGCGCCGCGCGTGGCGCTGCCGTCAGCCAGTGCCAGCGCACGGTTGGTGTCCGACGACTTCACCTCCTCGGTATTGTTGAGGAAATAGTCGACATTGCTGGCGGGCTGCGTGCCATCGGTCGGCTCAGCCATTTTCTTCGACGGATCGACCGGCTTGACCAGATAGGGCGTGACGATGATGACCAGGTCGGTCTCGCGCCGCTGGTATGACTTCGACGAGAACAGCGCTCCAAGCACCGGCATCTTGCCAAGGCCAGGAATGCGTGACGTGGTGATGTCGTTCTGGGACTGCAAAAGACCGGCGATCATGAAGCTCTGGCCGTTCTTCAGGTCGACCGAGGTCCTGGCACGGCGCACGATGAAGCCGGGCACCGAAATGCTGCCGATATTGTAGGAGGCCGACGCATCGATCGAGGAGACTTCCGGCGCGATGTCGAGGCTGACCAGCCCGTCCTTTAGCACGGTCGGCTTGAAGTCCAGGCTGACGCCGTATTTCTTGTAACTGACGGAGATCTTGCCATTGTCTTCGGACACCGGGATCGGGAACTCGCCACCGGCGAGAAAGCTGGCCGTTTCGCCGGAACGGGCGATCAGGTTCGGTTCGGCCAGCCTTCGGGCAAGGCCGCGCTCCTCCAGCGCCTTGATCGCGATGTCGATCGAGACGCCATTGGACAGCAGCCGGCCAATGATCTCGCCGGTCCCCGCCGCCGGCACCGAGCCCGGATCGAGAGAGACATCGCGACCGCCGAAGCCGTAGGCGAAATTGGCGCTGTATTTCGCGCCCAGGTCCTGCCCGGCCTGGCGGTTGATCTCGACGAAACGGACATTGAGCTGCACCTGCTGCGACGAGGAGATATTGACCGAATTGATCACCTCCTCATTGCCGGAGAAGCGGGTGGCGATCTTGTTTGCCTTTTCGGCGGCGACCGCGTCATCCGCCTCGCCCGACAGCACGACGCGGCCATTGGCGGAGCCGACCTTGATCTTGGCGTCCGGCACGCTGGCACGGATGGTGCTCGCCAACTGGTCGGTGTCGAGCGTCACTTCGATATCGACGGTGCCGACAAGCCGCTTTTTCTCGTCGAACAGCGCAATGCCGGTGGTGCCGAGATTGTTGCCCAGCACATAGAAGGACTTGTCGGTCAGCGGGTTCACGTTGGCGATCTCCGGATCGCCGATGACGATCTGGTAGAAGGCAGCGCTCGTTATGATCGTCTTGGGCTTGCCCTTGGCGACCTTGATCGACGCATTCTTGGTTGACGAGACATAGACGATATCGTTGTCCGCCTTGGCCGCGCCGGCGAAGGCGAGCATGCCGCTCGCGGCGAGTGACACCGCCAGCGCCAGGGCGCGCACGAAACGCAACCGATCCGTTATTCGATATTGGGTCTGCATCATGATCCCGTCCCGTCCGGTCCCCACCGGTCTTTAATTCTGGTCCCGCGTCGGGACCTTGTATTCCTCGGCCTGCGTGCCGCGCGTCACGATGACCGTTTTGAATTTCGGCTTCTCCGGTTCCCTGGCGACGGCATCGAACAAGGAGCCGGCCGTGGCCTGGGCCTTGGAAGCCACGGATCCGCCAAACGAAGAGATGGTAGTGACGCCATTCTTGCCGTCGCCGCCTTCGCTGGCCGAGCGCAGCGACAGCGACAATGTCCCGACGGTGCGGGCAAGCGCCACTTTCTGCGCGCCGTCGCTCGTCACCTCGATGGTCACGGAATTAGCCACCTGCGGCGTCGTCTGGCGCTCGTCGGCGCCTTGCCCGACGCTGAGCACCTTGGCGTCGGCTACGACGATCTCCGAAGTGATGGTCGAACCGGCCGCGCCTTGGGCGTTCTTGGCGACTTCCTGGATTGCGCCTGCATCGCGGGTTAGCACGACATCGACCCGGTCGCCCGGCGTGACGAAGCCACCGACGCCGGCGATCTCGTCGGTGCGAATGGTGACCGCCCGCATTCCGGGCGTCAGCATGTTGGACAGCGTCGCGCGGCCATTCGGTCCCGACAGCTTGGTGAGCAGCACCGGCTCGTTGATCTCGATCGGCGACAGCACGACCCGGCTGCCTTCGCCGAGCAATCCATCGATGGTGGCAAAGGCCCCGTGCGGAAGGGAATCCTGCGGCCACGGGATTTCGCTGAGCTTGGCGCGATCGAGTTCCATGCCGTAACGCAACGGCGCGTTCGCCACCACGATCGTCTTGAATTCGATCCTGGGCGCGGCCGGAGCTGCGATCGAGGCCGTTTTCTCCTGGGCATCGGCCCTGGCCTGGCTCTTCACCCAGAAATCCGCGGCAAAGATCGAGATCGCGCCGAAAACGGCGGCGATGCCGATCATCGTTATGGCCTTACCCCTCACACCGAAACCCCTGACGCCCGTCGTTTTTTGTTATGTTGGGCTCACGCTAGTCCGCATTGGTAAAGAATCGGGAATCTTGTGCGGTGGTATTCGACCTATTTCCACCCGCTTGGTTATCGAATGGTTTTAGGGTAAGAGGGGTTTAAATCCCCGAACGTAACAGGAACCTCCGTCGCTTGGCGCCGTAAAGCGTGGCAGTATCGACGGGTGATTCGCAGCACCGGACCCTATGGCTGGCATGGACGACAACAACGATCTCTTCGGCAATCTGGAGAAACAGCCGCAACCGGTTCGCACGCCGGCGCGCCCGGCGGATCCATTGGTGCAAGCGGCGGCCAGGCGCCCGGCCGCAACCAAGGACGGCAGCGAGGGTTACAGCGCCGCCGACATCGAGGTGCTCGAAGGCCTGGAGCCGGTGCGCCGCCGGCCGGGCATGTACATTGGCGGCACCGACGACAAGGCGATGCACCACCTGTTTGCCGAGGTCATCGACAATTCGATGGACGAAGCGGTTGCCGGCCACGCCACCTTCATCGATGTCGAGCTTTCGGCCGACGGCTATCTCACCGTCACCGACAATGGCCGCGGCATCCCGGTCGATCCGCATCCGAAATTCAAGAAGCCGGCGCTCGAAGTGATCATGACGACGCTGCATTCGGGCGGCAAGTTCGACAGCAAGGTCTATGAAACGTCCGGCGGCCTGCATGGCGTCGGCGTTTCCGTCGTCAACGCGCTGTCGGACCATCTCGAGGTCGAGGTCGCACGCGGCCGTCAGCTCTACCGCCAGCGCTTTTCGCGCGGCATTCCGGTGAGCGGCCTGGAGCATCTCGGTGAAGTGCACAACCGCCGCGGCACCAGGATCCGTTTCCATCCCGACGAGCAGATCTTCGGCAAGGGCGCGGCGTTCGAACCGGCACGGCTCTACCGCATGACGCGTTCGAAAGCCTATTTGTTCGGCGGCGTCGAGATCCGCTGGACCTGCGATCCCTCGTTGATCAAGGAAAAGGATCAGACGCCGGCCAAGGCGGAATTCCATTTCCCCGGCGGTCTGAAGGATTATCTGAAAGCATCGCTGGGCGACGAGTTCCAAGTGACGCGGGAAATCTTCGCCGGCAAGAGCGACAGGCAAGGCGGCCATGGCTCGCTCGAATGGGCGGTGACCTGGTTCGGTGGCGACGGCTTCATCAATTCTTATTGCAACACCATCCCGACCGGCGAAGGCGGCACCCACGAAGCAGGCTTCCGCAACGTGCTGACGCGCGGTCTGCGCGCCTATGCCGACCTCGTCGGCAACAAACGCGCGTCGATCGTCACTTCGGAAGACGTCATGATCTCGGCCGCCGGCATGCTGTCGGTGTTCATCCGCGAGCCGGAATTCGTCGGCCAGACCAAGGACAGGCTGGCGACGATCGAAGCGATACGCATCGTCGAGACCGCGATCCGCGACCCGTTCGACCATTGGCTGGCCGACAATCCGCAGGAAGCCTCCAAGCTGCTCGACTGGGTGATCGCGCGCGCCGATGAGCGGGTGCGCCGCCGCCAGGAAAAAGAGGTCTCGCGTAAGAGCGCCGTGCGCAAGCTGCGCTTGCCGGGCAAGCTCGCCGACTGCACGCAGAACGCGGCGGCAGGTGCCGAACTCTTCATCGTCGAAGGCGATTCCGCCGGCGGCTCGGCCAAGCAGGCACGCAACCGTGCCAGCCAGGCCGTCCTGCCGCTGCGCGGAAAAATCCTCAACGTCGCCAGCGCCGGCAACGACAAGCTGGCCGCCAACCAGCAGATATCGGACCTGATCCAGGCGCTTGGCTGCGGCACGCGGTCGAAGTACCGCGACGAGGATCTGCGCTACGACCGCGTCATCATCATGACCGACGCCGACGTCGACGGCGCCCACATCGCCTCGCTGCTTATTACCTTTTTCTACCAGGAGATGCCGGCGCTGGTACGCGGCGGTCATCTCTATTTGGCGGTGCCGCCGCTCTACTCGATCAGGCAAGGCGGCAAGGTCGCCTATGCCCGCGACGACGCGCACAAGGACGAACTTCTGCGCACCGAATTCACCGGGCGCGGCAAGGTCGAGCTCGGCCGCTTCAAGGGCCTGGGCGAAATGATGGCCTCGCAGCTCAAGGAGACCACCATGGACCCGAGGAAGCGCACGCTGCTGCGGGTCGATGTGATCGACGCCGAGGCAGCGACCAAGGATGCGGTCGACGCGCTGATGGGCACCAAGCCCGAGGCCCGCTTCCGCTTCATCCAGGAACGCGCCGAATTCGCCGAGACGGAAGTGCTGGATATCTAGCCGCTGGGGCGTTTAGCTTGCGTTCCTGACATGGAGACCAGCATGTGACCTGGGCGCGGCTTAAAACCTATTTCGAGACGGGCCTGGCTGGGCTGACGCAACCGACGCGCTCGGACTGGATTTTTGCCCTGCGCACCGTTTCGGCCGGCATGATCGCGCTTCTCGTCGCCTATGCGCTGGAGCTCGACCATCCGCAATGGGCGATGATGACGGTGTTCATCGTCGCTCAGCCGGTTGCCGGCATGGTGCTGGCGAAAGGCTTCTACCGGCTGCTCGGCACCCTTGCCGGGGGTGTCGCGGCAGTCGGCATCACAACGGCGTTCGGCGCCGGCCCCTGGATTCTGGTGACGGCGCTTGCCGTCTGGATTGGCATTTGCACCTTCGTCTCGTCGCTGTTGCGCAATCCCGAGGCCTATGGCGCTGCACTTGCCGGCTACACAGCCATGATCATTGGCCTGCCCGCCTTCGGACAAACCCACCTGGTCGTTGACCTCGCTGTCGCGCGCTGTGCCGAGATCGCACTCGGCATCGTCTGCGCCGGCCTCACCAGCCGGCTGATCCTGCCAAAACTGGCCAGCGACGCCATCATTTCGCGGCTGAAGCGCTGCATTCTCGACCTCGCCACCTATGCCAGCGGTGCGTTCTCCGGCGGCGACCGGGCAACGCTGATCGGCTTGCACCGGAAGCTTGTCGCCGACACCCAGACACTTGGCGAGATGCGCGCCTACGCCAGGCTCGAAGCGCCGAGCTTCGCGCCGCGCGCGCATCCGGTGCGGCGTACCATCGGACAGCTGCTCTCGGCCCTTTCGGCGGCGCGCGCGCTCCATTCGCATAGTGCTCCGAAAAACGCGGCCCTCATCCCGGTACGCTCGGAACTGCAGGCCCTCGTCAGCGAACTGTCAGCCAAGCCGGGAGCGCTGGACGATACCAAGCCCTGGCTGGCGCGACTCGACGCGATCACGGCCAAGGCCCGGCAAATGCCCGATGCCTCGACCGACCAGGGTGAGGACAGGGTCGGCACCATCACCCGCCTCACCATAGCCGCCGATTTCGCCGAGGCGCTGAAACAAGTACTGCGTGGCCTCGACGCCTTGCGGGCGCCGGTTACCCGCCGTCCAGGTCCCGGCAGCCGGCAGCCGGCCCTGGTGGTACATCGCGACTATCCCGGTGCCGCGCGCAACGCCATCCGCGCGGCCGTTGCCACGCTGCTGGTCGCGGCTTTCTGGCTGACCACGAAATGGTCGGAGGCGGCCGGCACCGTCATCCTCGTTGCCGTCGTGTCGAGCCTGTTTGCCGCTCGCCCCAACCCAGTGCAGGTATCATGGGGTTTCTTCCAGGGGACGCTGCTCGCTTTGCCCTTCGCCTTTCTCGTCGGTCAGGTCGCGCTTCCCGCTTTGCCAGGCTTTGGCTGGTTCATGCTGTTCGTCGTGCCCATCATGGTGCCGGCGGCGCTCGCCATGGCCAATCCGCGCTATGTCGGCGTGGCGACGGCCTTCGCCATCAATTTCCTGGCCTTCCTCAACCCGCATCAGGCAATGACCTACGCTCCCGGCCCCTTCTTCGCCGGCTCGGCATCGATCCTGGTCGGCATCCTGCTGGCGATCGGTGTCTTCATCGTCGTGTTGCCGGCTGATCCAAGGCTCGCGGCCGACCGCATCGTGCGCGCCATGCGCGAGGATCTGGCGCGGCTTTGCCTGCATGAGCGCGTGCCGAGGCGTTCGGCCTTCGAGAGCCTCGCTTATGACCGGGTCAATCAACTGATGCCGCTGGTGCAGAATTCCGGCAGGAAGGGCGAGGCGGTGCTGGGCGGCGGCGTCGCCTCCGTCACGGTCGGCCTGGAGATCCTGCGGCTGCGCAGTGCCAGCCAGAACCATGCCATCCCATCGGAAACGACGCTTTCAATCGCCAACTTCCTGACGGGATTGGCGCGCGAACTGCTTTTCCGCGCCCCTGGCGATCCGCGAACAGCGACCGTCGCCGTCGCCCGGCAGTATGCGGCAGGCATCGCCCAACGAAACGCCACCGGCGACATGCTTCAGATCGCGGCGTCCTTGCGCATCATCGCCGCGGCGATGGAGGATTTCCCGGATTTCTTCGCGAAAACTTAGCGCGCGTCGCCCGAAAGGTGACCTCGATTTTGGGAAAATGACATGCATCAAAGCATGGACCTGAATCCCGTCGCTTAACTTCGATTCGACGGCTTCAGGCAGCGGCGATCGCCAGCGCATGGCCGCGTGCGTTCTCGCGCAGGGCGTCAAGATGGATCGACTTGACCAGGGCGGCGAGATCGCCTTCGGCAGCTTGCCCACCCAATTCCTTGAGCATCAGCCAGCTGACTTCCTGAACGCCGGCGACGCGCTTGCCATTGGCGACCTCGCGCCAGATCTTCAGGGCGCGCAGGATGACCGCATGTGTGGCGGCAGCCAGGCCGCCACTGCGAAACAGTGCCTGCAAGGCCACATCGTGCCCGCCGGCCAGCAGCGCCCTCACCCGAGGCTCGGATTGCTGGCTGAGCGCGACCAGCGCCGAGCCGAAAAAATCGACCTTGCCGTGCGCGATGGTGCGGATCAGGAAGCTCGCGGTCAGATCGCCGCGCAGCCTGAGATGCTCGATCAGCGCCGCGTGCTCTTCCTGGCGCGTGCCTTCGATCAGCGTCACCGAGGCCTTTACGCAGGCGTCCCGCATGACGCGGTCGGCACGCGCAGCCCCCATCAACGCCATGACCAGCGGCGATGTCTTCAATGTCTCGCCGAGCTTGATGAGCAGCATATGCCGGCAGTCGGCAGGCAGCCTGACATCCGAGATCATCGCCTCGCGCACCAGGGGCAGATGCCCATGCCGTTCCGCCATACGGCGGAAGCTGAGGGAAGCAATGTTGGCGCCGGTGTTGGCCAAAAGCACGGCACAAGCCTCCGCGTCGCCGACCTCGGCGATGGCCGCCGCCAGCGCCATCGAGACGATCGGCCGGTCGGCGATCAGCTTCTGCGTTGCCTTCTGGCTCGCCGCCACGCGGTTGATCAGATCGGCATCGGTGAGCAGCGGCGAGCGCGCCAACACGACGCCGGCGACTTCCGGCTGGTCGGCGGCAAGCACGCTGATGATCTGCAGCGGCGCGTGGTGGCTCATCGAGAGCGCCTCCGCCATCGCCAGCCGCACTTTCGACGAGGCATCGTCAAGCAGCAGCGTCAGCGCCGCTTCGGCTGCGCAGCGGTCCTCGAACGGCAATTCGGAATTCACATAGGCCCGGGCCAGCGCATTGGCCGCAGCGGCGCGCTCCGACACTCTGGCCGTGTAGATCCATTTCAGGAAATGCGAAACAACCATGCCGTCTGCTTACGCCCCTTGCCGGAAGGTTTTCCGAGCCCCGCTGACGACGGTAGGCAGAAATGGTTTACGAACAGTTCACCATGTTCATTAACTCGCTTGCGAGCGCCGGATGCAGCGCCTATCAACCGTCAGGCAGGGCAGGAGACGGAAAATGGCTGGGCTATATCTCGAGGAGTTTGTCGCCGGCCATGTCTTCCAGCACACGCTGCGCAAGACCGTCACCGAAAGCGACAATATGCTGTTCTCGGTGATGACACTGAACCCGCAGCCGCTGCATATCGACTTTGATTTCGCCGCCAAGAGCGAATGGGGCAAGCCGCTGGTCAACTCGCTGTTCACGCTCGGCCTGATGATCGGCATTTCGGTCAACGACATCACGGTCGGCACCACGGCCGCCAATCTCGGCATGAAGGAAACCGTGTTCCCGCATCCGGTCTTCCATGGCGACACCATCCGCGTCGAGACGACGGTCGTCTCGGTACGCGAGTCCAAATCGAAGCCCGATCGCGGCATCGTCGAGTTCGAGCACCGCGCCTACAACCAGCATGGTGATCTGGTCGCCAGATGCACCAGGCAAGCGATGATGATGAAGAAGGCGGCCTGATGCGCTCGCTGCTGTTTGTCCCCGGCGATTCCGAGCGCAAGCTGGAAAAGGGATTTGGCGCCGGCGCCGACGTGATCATCGTCGATCTCGAGGACTCCGTGGCGCCGGGGAACAAGGCAACGGCGCGAGAGGTCGCGGCGCGCTTCATCGTCGAACGGAAGGGGCAAACCAGCTCGGCGGTCTATGTCAGGGTCAACGACCTCTCGACCGGGCTGACGGACGATGATCTTGCCAAGCTCATTCCGGCAAGGCCGGACGGCATCATGCTGCCAAAATCGAACAGCGGCCAGGATGTACAGCAGCTCGCGGCCAAGCTCAGGGTCCGGGAAGCCGAGAGCGGGCTGCCGGACGGTTCGGTAAAGATCCTGCCGATCATCACCGAAACTCCGGCCGGCGTGCTGGCGGCGGCGACCTACGCCGGGACAAGCGCTCGGTTAGCCGGCCTGACCTGGGGCGCGGAAGACCTGTCGGCGGCGGTCGGCGCGCGCGCGGCCCGCGACGAGCACGGCCGCTACACCGACCTTTTCCGTCACGCCCGCCTGACGACCATCCTCGCGGCCGGGGCCGCGGAGGTCGCCGCGATCGATACCGTGTTTCCGCATTATCGCGACATGGCGGCCTTCGCGGCGGAATGCGCCGAGGCGGAGCGCGACGGCTTCACCGGCAAAATGGCGATCCACCCTGATCAGGTGCCCGTCATCAACTTAGCCTTCACGCCCTCGGCCGAGGCGGTGAGACAGTCGGCGGCCATCGTCGCGGCGTTCGAGGCAGAAGGAAATCCCGGCGTCGTCGGCATCGGCGGCAAGATGTACGACCGCCCGCATCTGCGGCTGGCGGAACGCCTTCTGGCGCGAGCGAAGGCCGCCGGTATATCCGTCTGACAGCTACTTTTTTTCCCAGCGCGGCCGGCGCATCGAAAAGACCTCGTCGACGCTGGCATAGTCCATGTAGCCGAGACGAGCGACATTGCCGGCCTTGGTGATGTCGAACAGGCCGTCTTTCAGGAAAGCATCGTCGATGTGCACCCCGATCACCTCGCCGGCGACGACGAAAGCGCCCGCCGGCGATCCGTCCAGCGCCTTTGGGCGAAACACTTCCGTCACCCGGCATTCGAGCGCCGCGGGTGCCGCCGCCACGCGCGGCGGCCTGACGAGACGCGACGGCGCCATGGCGAGATCTGCATAGACGAACTCGTTGACGCCGCGCGGCGCGTCGACGGACGTGTAATTCATCTTCTCCGCAAGCTCGCGGCTGACCAGATTGGCGACGAACTCGCCGGTTTCCTGGGCAAACGAAGCGCTGTCCTTCTCACCCTCGGAGGAAAACCAGACGATGAAAGGCCGGGTCGAAACGGCGTTGAAGAAGGAGTATGGCGCGAGATTGATCTCGCCGGCCTTGTTCAGCGTCGATATCCAGCCGATCGGGCGCGGCGCCACGATCGCCTTCGAAGGATCGTGGGGCAGCCCGTGCCCCTTGGACGGCTCGTAGAACATTCAGCCCGCCCAAGGCCCGGCGTAATCGGCATAGAGCTTGGCCGGATCGGGCCGTGGCCGCTCCGGCGCCGGACCGGCATAGGACCCTATATGGACAAAACCGACGACGCGCTCCTGCGGCGCCAGCCCGAGAATCGCCCTGCCCTCCGGCACGTCGGAATACCAGTTGCTGATCATGTTGGTGCCATAGCCCAGCGCATTGGCCGCGATCATCAGGTTCATCGCCGCCATGCCGCCGGACAGGAACATCTCCCATTGCGGGATTTTTGGGTTCTCCCTGGCAATCGACACGACACCGATCACCAGCGGTGCGCGCGAAAACCGCGCCAGTTCCTGGTTGCGGCGGCCTTCCGGCAATGGCCCCTCACGCAGTTCGGCCAGGGCCGCCAGCTTTTTGCCGATCTCGATGCGGGCTTCGCCGCGATAGAGGATGAAGCGCCAGGGTTCGAGCCGGCCATGGTCGGGCACGCGCGTGGCGGCGGCAATCATCGTGGCGATATCGGCGTCGCTGGGCGCCGGTTCCTTGAGATCGGGAATCGGCGCTGAATTTCGGGTCAGCAGGAAGTCGATGATCGGCGACGCCATGGGCGCAAGTCTCCTGGACACTCTGTTTTGAGCTGAAAGCGCACCATCGGGATTCGGGCGGCTCGGGCAAAGGCGCCTTAGCGCCGGGGTGAAGAGTCACGGATCGGACTCTTAAGCCTTGAAATTGCCACCGCCATGGGCTTCAACGCAAGGCATGTTTGAGGGGCGACTGCGTCTTTTCCTGGTCCGGCTCTGTGCCGCGCTGTTCCTGCTGCCGGTCTCGATGGCTGTTGCACAGGAAAAGGACGACGTCGGCGACCTGAAACTTCCCGGAATTTCGAGCTATGCGACGCCGAAGAACGAGACGTCGCTGGCGCTTGGCGGCGGTGGCGCCATCACCCTGTCGGCCCAATTGACCAACAAAGGCACCGACATCACCCGCGGCCTCGTCTGGCGTGTCTTCAAGCCTGAAGCCGTCAACGGCAAATTGCCGATGGTCGCCTCCGCGCATGGCGGCAGCGCCGTCTTCCAACTCGAGCCCGGCAGCTATCTGGTCCACGCCTCCTACGGCCGTGCCGGCGCCACCAAGCGCATCACCGTCGGCAAGGACGCCAAGCGCGAAAGCCTGGTGCTCGACGCCGGCGGCCTGAAGCTCGACGCGGTTCTTTCCGGCGGCGTGCGCATTCCGCCGAAGAAACTGCGCTTCTCGATCTATGAGGGCACCGCCGAGGCCAATGGCGACCGCGCGCTGATCATTCCCGATGTCGAACCCAACAGCGTCGTGCGGCTCAATGCCGGCATCTACCACGTCGTCTCGACCTATGGCGCGGTCAACGCCGTCATCCGATCCGACATCCGCGTCGAGGCCGGCAAGCTGACCGAGGCCACCGTCGAGCATCACGCCGCCGAAATCACGATGAAGCTTGTGCGCGAGGCGGGCGGCGAGGCGATCGCCGACACCTCATGGTCGCTGCTTAATGAATCAGGCGATCCGATCAAGGAGACCGTCGGTGCCTTTGCCTCGATGGTGCTTGCCGAAGGCGACTACACCATCATCGCCAAGAATCGCGACCGCATCTACCAGAAGGATTTCACGGTCGTTGGCGGGCAGAACCAGGAGATCGAGGTCCTCGCCACCGAAGCGGCGGCCATGGATCCGGAAGAAGGCGCCGATTAGCCTTTATAGCAATTCCAAAGTGCGTGCGGTTTTCCGTCCGGAATTGCGTGAAAACAAAGAGTTAGAGTGGTTCAACAATTCTACAGATACTGAACCGCTCTAAGCGGCGAGCTTGGTTCGGGCCGGCAGGAAAGGAATGCGCCGGCGCGGCAGATCTGGCGCGAGGTCGAACACGCCGCGATAAAGCCGATCGAGCAACGCCTTGCGGTCGCGCAACGGCTCCAGTTCGCTCCAGCTCAGTACATTGCCGACGCGCACCTCGATCGCCTTGCCGGACAACCGGGCGAATTCACGGATGAGCAGCGAGGTGCGCAAGGTCAGCGAGGCCTTGCCGACGAATTTGGCCACACGCCCGTCGCGCTCGGCCATGTTCATCGGGCCACTGACCAGATGGAAAAGCCTGCCGTTCTGGCCGGAGAAATGCATGGGAATGACCGATGCCTTGGCTTCCTGGACAAGACGAGCCGGAAACATCTTCCATGGCAGATCGCGCGCGCGGCCGAAACCCTTTGGCGCGGTGGCGACGCCGCCGGCCGGAAACACCACGATGGTGACGCCTTCCTTCAGCAGCCGCACCGCTTCATGGCGCACCGCCATGTTGTTCTTCACCGCGTCCTTGGTCTCGGAAAAGTCGATTGGCAGCGAATAAGGCTCCATCTCGCGAATCCTGAGCAGATCCTTATGGATCATCACGCGGAAAGGTCGCCCGAGTTGCTCTGCCAGCGACAGTACGGCAATGCCATCGCCAATGCCGAAGGGATGGTTGGCGATGATCACCAGCGGCGTGTCGGGCAGTTGCGCGGGTGGCCATTGGTCGGGGGTTCGCACGCCAACATCGATGAGGTCCAGCATGCGGCTGAAAACACGCTCACCGGTCGGCACAACCTGATGGCGCCAGAATTCATAGAGCGCCGCGAACCGGTCGCGGCCCGAAAGGCCTTCCACCGAATGAATAAACCAGCGCGCCAGAGCCGGCTGATGCGGATTGGCATAGGAAAGCTCGGGAAATGGTCGTTCGCGCAATTTCAGCTTGAGCATGAGGGCTCGTACAACGTTGCCGTGACAGAGATGTGAAAATGGCGGTGGATCGCTCTACCGCCATTCGATCGAACACTCCGGGTCAAGCAGCGCGCTTGCGTCGGCGATCAGGCGTGATCGCTTCTTCGGTCAGCCGTTCGATGGCTTCGGCAAGGCCGAGCGATTCCTGGTCGCGCGAGCCGAGCCGGCGGATGTTGACCGTCTGCTCCTCTGCCTCGCGCTTGCCGCAGACGAGGATGACCGGCACCTTCGCCAGCGAGTGTTCGCGGACCTTGTAGTTGATCTTCTCGTTGCGCAGGTCGGCTTCCGCCAACAGCCCGGCGGCTTTCAGCTTCGCCACGACCTCGTTCGCGTAGCCGTCGGCGTCGGAAGTGATCGTCGCCACCACCACCTGCAGCGGCGCGAACCATAGCGGGAAATGGCCGGAATAGTTCTCGATCAGGATGCCGAGGAAACGCTCCATCGAACCGCAGATGGCGCGGTGCACCATGACAGGCTGCTTTTTCTCCGAATCGGAGCCGATGTAGAAGGCGCCAAAACGTTCCGGCAGGTTAAAATCGACCTGCGTCGTGCCGCACTGCCATTCGCGGCCGATCGCATCCTTCAGCACATACTCGAACTTCGGCCCGTAGAAGGCGCCCTCGCCCGGATTGATCGACGTCTTGATGCGGTTGCCGGACCTTGTCCTGATCGTCTCCAGCACGCTGCCCATGATCGCCTCGGCATGATCCCATGCCTCATCGGTGCCGACGCGTTTTTCCGGCCGCGTCGACAGCTTCACGCTGATTTCGTCGAAACCGAAATCGGCATAGGTCGACAGGATCAGGTCGTTGATGCGCAGGCACTCGGAAGCCAGCTGTTCCTCGGTGCAGAAGATATGTGCATCGTCCTGTGTAAAGCCGCGCACGCGCATCAGCCCGTGCAGCGCTCCCGACGGCTCGTAGCGATGCACATTGCCGAATTCCGCGAGCTTCACGGGCAGATCACGATAGGATTTCAGCCCATGCTTGAAAATCTGCACGTGGCCCGGGCAGTTCATCGGCTTCAGGGCAAAGACGCGGTCATCGTCGGTTTCATCGCCGGCGACCGTCACCTTGAACATGGCGTCGCGGTACCAGCCCCAGTGGCCCGACGTCTCCCACAGGCTCTTGTCGAGCACCTGCGGGGCATTGACTTCCTGATAGCCCTGCTCGTCGAGGCGACGGCGCATGTAGTTGACCAGGTTCTGGAACATCTTCCAGCCCTTGGCGTGCCAGAAGACGACGCCCGGGCCCTCTTCCTGAAAATGGAACAGGTCCATTTCGCGGCCAAGCTTGCGGTGGTCGCGCTTCTCGGCCTCCTCCAGCATCGTCTGGTAGGCCTCGAGTTGCGCCTGGTCGGCCCAGGCGGTGCCATAGATGCGCGTCAGCATCGGATTGTTCGAGTCGCCGCGCCAATAGGCGCCGGCCACCTTCATCAGCTTGAAGGCGTTGCCGATCTGGCCGGTCGAAGCCATGTGCGGGCCACGGCAAAGGTCGAACCAGTCGCCTTGCGCATAGATCTTGAGATCCTGGTCCTCAGGAATGGCGTCGATCAGTTCGAGCTTGTAGCGCTCGCCCTTGTCGGCGAAGACCTTCTTTGCCTTGTCGCGCGACCAGACTTCCTTGGTGAACGGCTTGTTGCGCGCGATGATCTCGCGCATTTTCTTCTCGATCACCGGGAAATCGTCCGGGGTGAACGGCTCGTTGCGGGCAAAGTCGTAATAGAATCCGTTCTCGATCACCGGCCCGATGGTCACCTGTGTTCCCGGCCACAATTCCTGCACGGCTTCCGCCAGCACGTGCGCGGTGTCATGGCGGATGAGTTCCAGCGCGCGCGGGTCTTCGCGGGTGATGATCTCGACCTTGCCGGATTTGCCAAGGGGATCACTGAGGTCGCGCACGGTGCCGTCGATGGCATAGGCCACGGCCTTCTTGGCCAGCGATTTCGAGATCGACTCGGCCAAGCCCGCACCGGTCATCGCTGCGTCGTAATCGCGCACGGAGCCATCTGGAAATGTCAGGGAAACGGAATTCAGCATTTGTATCTCCTATCCAGTCCCGCAAACGAGCGCGGGTGGTAAAATGCACGTCGGCGGTTCGGGAACTGCGACCTGCCAGGGTGCCGGAGGCGTCCGGCGGCGGCAGTCTTTTATGAGCAGATGCCGCCGCCGTAAAGCCCGGCTCACTTAATCAGATGCGGCAGGTCCTTCAGGAACGCGGCCCGTGTCGCCAAGCCCTTCGGCATGTCGGTCCGCTTCGTATCGACGGCGAGCCGCGCGAACACGATCTGACGGCCGTCTTTTCGCGCCCAGCCGACAAACCAGCCGAGCGAGCGCTTGTCCTTGCCGCCCACGCCGAGCCTCGTGCTGCCGGTCTTGCCCTGAACGGCCCAGTCGCCGGCCTTGAAAGCCGGTATGATGGCCCGTGTCATTTCGTGCGCCTTGGCCGAAACCGGCATCGTGCCGGCGAGCAGTCGCCGCAGGAAGGCAACCTGTTCGACCGGTGTGATCTTGAGGGAGGAGTTGACCCAGGAGCGGGTGAGCCCATCATCCTTGCCGCGATTGCCTGAAACGTCGGAGTTGCCATAGTCGAACTTCGATACGTAGCCGGCAAATTTCTCGGCTCCGAGCCTGCGGGTGATCTCGCGTGAGAACCAGATGACGGAATCACGTTCCCAGATCGTCGGATCGACGGTTTTCTGGTCGCGCTTCACCGCGTTGAACTCGCGCTTGTAGTCCCATGCCGGGGTATGTTCATCGGTGAGGATGCCTGCGTCATAGCCGATCAGCGACAGCGGCACCTTGAACGTCGAGGCCGGGCTGAAGCGCTGGTCGCAGATACCGTCCTGGTAAAGCGTCTTGCCGCTCGCCGCATCGGCGATCAGCGTGCATCGCACATCCTCGAGCGGCGCGGACTGCGCACGCATCGGAAACCCCAGCAGCCAGGCGAGCAGGAACAGGATACCGGCCATGATAAAGGGAAGACGATCGACATTGCGCATTTTCTGCTCGCTCCAGAAGGGGGTTCGCGAGCGGCTTAGCGAAGTCTCTTGTCTCGATTTTGTCTCAAATGCGCAGTTGTCGTGCAGGCTTGCGTTAACCCTACCGGATCGTAAACCGGCGCGGCCGGCGCGGCTTGACCTGCGCCCTCATTCCGGCGCTTCGCCGCGCCTGCGGCCGATGCGCCAGTACCGCCATGGCATGAACCACACGCAGGCGGGCGCCAGCACCTCCGGCACGAGGTCGACGCCATGCGTACCGAATGGACCGCAGCGCAGCACGCGGAACAACCCCATCCAGCCACCCGCCCACAGGCCATGGCGGGCAATCGCCTCATGCGCGTATTCCGAACAGGTCGGCAGATGCCGGCAGGAATTGCCGACAAAACCGGACAGCGTCAGTTGGTAGAAGCGAACGAGGGAAGTACCCAGGATACGGCCAGGCGTCTTGCGCCACGGGCCGGGCCAGTTGCGGCCGCGCCGTGGTGCTCCGGCGGTATGCGCATGCCCGTGCTGGTCGCCCACTGCCATCTCCACATTTCCAAGGTGATAGATGTGAGCTTCCACCGAAGAACGCAATCCCGCTCGCCCTGCCTCACGGGCGGCAACGGCGAAATGGCCGCCGGTCGGCTGGAGGTGCCCACCGGTCGGGATGATGCCGCTCTTCGTGGCGCCTTGCATCGCGTCTTTGGTCACGCCATTGAAACGTCGCGATCCGCATCACATCGCCGAAGATGTCCAGGAACTGGATCATGGCCGTATCTCCTTTGACGGGATTAGACCGCTGCTGGCCTTCGCCTTCAAACGAGTATAATTTCCGCTTCGGATAATCCTGGGTTATGCGAAATGAAGCGTGGACGCCTGCCCCTGACGGCATTGAGGAGTTTCGAGGCGGCGGGCCGGCACTTGAGCTTCAGCAAGGCCGCCGAGGAGCTCTTCGTCTCGCAGGCAGCGATCAGCCGGCAGATCCGCGAACTCGAAACTTTCCTGCGCCAACCGCTTTTCGAACGGCACCATCGCCGCGTCGAACTGACGGATGCCGGCCGCCGGCTGCTCGCTCAACTGGTCAGGAGTTTCGATGCAATCGACCGCTTGCTCGGTGATCTGGCCGCCACCCCGGCCCAGTCCGTAGTTCGCGTCAGCGTCGAACCCTCGCTTGCAGCGGTGTGGCTGGTGCCGAGGCTCAACCGGTTCCGGCAGTTACGGCCCGACATCGACGTCTCTCTCGAAGTCGACCCAAGGCTGGTCGAGTTCCGCGGTGATCAGCCCGAACTTGCCTTGCGTTTCAGTTCGAGCGCGACGTCATGGCCCCGCAGCGAGGCCGAGCGGCTCGCCTCGACAGTCGACTCGCCGGTTCTGTCGCCGGCGCTGCTTTCATCGGGTCCAGCCCTCGACAAGCCGGCCGACCTTGCCCGCTTCACGCTTTTGCACGAGGAAAACCGCCAGGGTTGGGCGCGCTGGTTCGAGGCGGCGGGCGTGCCTGCCGATGCCGTGCCCGCGCGCGGGCCGATGCTTGCGGACGCTTCGCTCTCGAAGCAAGCCGCGCTGCTTGGGCACGGCGTGGCGCTGGGCGATCTCCTGCAGATTGGCGAAGAGTTGGCAACGGGGACACTCGTCAAACCATTCGACATCGACGTCGCGTCAGGCGCCTATTGGCTGGTGGCCAGGAGTTTGCACGATCTCCCGGAACCGGCCGCGGCCTTCGCCGATTGGCTCAGAAGCGAATTTGCCGACAGCAGGCGGGCGCTGGAAGCTCCGGCCTGAGCCGCAGCCCGGCAGGATCCGGTTATTCTGCCTTCTCATATTTCCCGAGAAGCCTGTCGAGGTCGTTGATGTCCACGGGCGGATGTCCCGCCGCCGGATCTTCCGCAGGGCTGAATGTGACGATGATGTCGCGCCACAAATCATAGTGAGCGACGTGCGACGCCAGCCCGGGAAACGGCGCACAGCGGGTGATTGCCCGAACGGCGGCTTCGGCAACCTGATCTCGTGGCGGCGCCAAGGGGCCGACGATTTTTGGCGGGCCGGCGAGCGATCCGTCCTCGTTTAGGGTGATCTGAACGCGTATAACGCTTGTGGTATTCGCAGGCATGTTCCAACAGGGTTGGACGGCCTTCATGAGATAGTCGCCGATATTGCGCTGGACCGCTGGTTCCGCCCCGCTTGAGCCACCGCCCGACACAAGTAAAGCGGCGAGAGTGCCGGCGAACACGAGGCGCGACCGACCGGCCATCTCCTTGCGAGACCCGCCAACCGTCGTCATGTCAAAGCCCACCCTCAGGCTGCTTCTTCGGCGCGTTTCTTCTCGATCTGGCCGATGGCGTCGACCACGGCGTCGAAGGTCAGCATGGTGGACGCGTGGCGCGCCTTGTAGTCGCGCACCGGCTCCAGATAGCGGAAGTCGGCGAAGCGGCCTTCCGGCGGCGCGCCGTTCTCCTTCAGCATCTTCAGCATGGTCTCGCGCACCGCACGTAATTCCTCGGCATTGGCGCCGACGACATGTTGCGCCATGATCGACGACGATGCCTGGCCGAGCGCGCAGGCCTTCACGTCATGGGCAAAGTCGGTGACCACGCCATCCTCCATCTTGAGGTCGACGGTCACGGTCGAGCCACACAGCTTGGAATGCGCCTTCGCGGTGGCATCGGGATGATCGAGCCGGCCGATGCGGGCGATATTTCCGGCGAAACCGAGAATTTTCGCATTGTAGACGTCGTTGATCATTATTTTCCAATCCGTCGCCGCCAAGCGAACAGCGATTGCCGTTGTTGCGTCTTTCATTCGCTCGGCATGACCATATATAATGCTGGCAGTCCGGTATCGACAAGGCGGCGTGCGCCGCTGTCCTTGCCGGGAAGTTCACGCCGCTTACGGGGCTGGAAACGGGGCGAGTTTCCGACACCGAAGGTCGTGGTCCGTTCAACTCGTTCCTCCTCTGAGAGGGACTACGGGAGACGCCTTTATGGATGCCGTCATCAAGAAGCTCATGCCCCAGTCCGCCTATATGGAAAAGCCGGTCACCGATCGTCCGAGCGAAGCGGAAGTCGAGGCCGCCGTGCGCACATTGCTGCGCTGGACCGGCGACAACCCGGATCGCGAAGGTTTGATCGATACCCCCAAGCGCGTGGCCAAGGCCTACCGCGAAATGTTCGGCGGCTACGACATGTGCCCGGCGGAAGAACTAGGCCGTACCTTCGAGGAGGTCGCCGGCTATGACGACCTGGTCATAGTCAAGGACATCACGTTCCACTCGCATTGCGAGCACCACATGGTACCGATCATCGGCAAGGCGCATGTCGGCTATCTGCCCGACGGCAAGGTCGTCGGCCTGTCGAAGATCGCGCGCGTCGTCGACATCTTCGCCCATCGCCTGCAGACGCAGGAAGCCCTGACCGCGCAGATTGCCGGCGTCATTCAGGACGTGCTCAACCCGCGCGGCGTCGCCGTCATGATCGAGGCCGAGCACATGTGCATGGCCATGCGCGGCATCCGCAAGCAGGGTTCAACGACACTGACCTCCACTTTCACCGGCGTCTTCAAGGATACGCCCGAAGAGCAGGTTCGTTTTGTCACCATGGTGCGCGGCGGCGGGGTGTAAGCCCCTTGCCGGCGTCACGGTCAACAGGAAAATAGACCGGCAATGTCGGCACTGGAATTTCCGAAAGCTCCATCAGACAAGAAGGCCCTGGAAGAGGGCGCGGTGTTCTCGCCGCGCTTCGATGCCAATGGCCTTGTCACCGTCGTCGTCACCGATGCCGCCGACGGCATTCTGCTGATGGTCGCGCATATGAACGCGCAGGCGCTGGCGCTGACCCTGGAGACAGGCATCGCCCACTACTGGTCGCGCTCGCGCAACGCGCTCTGGAAGAAAGGCGAAACCTCGGGCAATCTCCAGCATGTCGTCGAGATGCTCACGGATTGTGACCAGGACGCCATATGGTTGCGCGTCAAAGTTTTGGGTCATGACGCAACCTGTCACACTGGCCGACGTTCCTGCTTTTATCGGATGGTGGGGCTGACCGGCGGCAAGGCGACGCTTGCCGACGACGGCAGCAAGCCGCTATTCGACGCGGAAAACACGTATCGAAAGCCACCAGCTTGAACCTTCTGCCTCGCACCGGCCACTCAGATTCATCATTTCGATACGGCACGTCCGTATACTAACCTCGGGACAAGGGAGATCATGATGCTCGAATGGGCGTCATTGCGTAACAGACCAGATGTCAGGGAGGCCAACGGCCTATCCTCGGCCGGCGGCGCATCCGAAACGAAATCTCCCACGAAAACAGGCATTTCGCTCGCGCTCGGCGGCGGTTGCGCCAGAGGTTGGGCCCATATCGGTGTGCTGCGCGCGCTCGATGAAGCCGGCATCGAAGTCTCCATGATCGCCGGCACCTCGATCGGTGCGCTGGTAGGCGGCTGTTATCTCGCCGGCAAACTGGACGAGTTGGAAGCGTTCGCCCGCAGCCTGACCAAGCGGCGCATCTTCGGCCTGCTCGATCTGAACCTGCGCGGCAGTGGTCTCTTCGGCGGCATGAAACTGGATGCGCGCTTGCGTGAGCATGTGGCGGGCGTCCGTTTCGAGGACCTGCCTAAACCATTCGTCTGCGTCGCATCGGAGATCCGTACCGGCCATGAGATCTGGCTGTCGAGCGGCTCGCTGATCACGGCCATGCGCGCGTCCTACGCGCTGCCTGGCGTGTTCGAGCCGGTCAATTGCAACGGCCGGGTGCTGGTCGACGGAGCGCTGGTCAATCCGGTGCCCGTATCGGTCTGCCGTGCCTACGAGCAGCCGCTCGTCGTGGCGGTCAACCTCCACTACGACCTGTTCGGCCGTGCCGCGGTGATCAAACACAGCGCCGGCGAGCTGGTTATCGAAAAGGATGCGCCAAGGCCCGGTCAGGCCGACGCCCATCACCAATCGCACCAGACGCGCCTCGGCATCACCGGCGTCATGGTGGAAGCCTTCAACATCATCCAGGACCGCATCTCGCGCGCCAGGCTTGCCGGCGATCCGCCCGACATGTCGCTGCAGCCCAAGCTCAGCCATATCGGCCTCACCGAATTCCACCGGGCCGACGAGGCCATCCAGCTCGGCTACCAGGCAACGATGGCGCAGATCGGCGAACTGACCCGACTGCAGACGGTTCTCGCCTAGATCATCTCACCAGGTTCCAGTCACTTCGCTTGGCGCAAGGCGTGACGCTGCTGCGTTATGCGCCGGCCGGATGAATTGCCCGGCTGCTGGCGCGGCTACGCCCGCGCGGCGTCGATGATGCGAAACTGCGCCGTGCGGCTGCCGTTCCAGTAATTGCCCGACAGCGATCCGGCGACATGCACCGTCTTGCCACGGTTCTTGAACAAGAATTCGCCAAGCACGGTGTCGACGGCGCGGAAGGCGATCGCCTGGATGCGGCCGCCGCTCTCCGACTGCAAGCCGGCGCGAATATGGTTGGTGCCGACTGGCATGACATCGACCAACCGATGGCGCGGCAGCACGAAAACCGGCGCGACATGCCCGGCGCCGAAAGGCCCAGCCTTCTCCAGCGCGTCGAGCAGGCCGAGCGTCGCGCCTTCGGCGGCAAGCGCGCCGTCGATCGCCAGGCTTTCCTCATCCTGCAACCGGAAAACGTCGGCGGCCGCCCGCTCCTCGAAGAAAGCCCTGAGCTCGCCCAGCCTTGCGCGCTCGACGGTGATCCCGGCGGCCATGCCATGGCCGCCGCCCTTGAGGATGAGTCCGGCATTGGCGGCTTCGCGCACCAGCCGGCCAAGATCGAAACCCGACACCGAACGGCCCGAGCCAGTGCCGGTGCCGTTGGCGTTGAAGGCGATGGCAAAAGCCGGCCGTCGTGCGTGATCCTTCAGCCGCGAAGCCAGCAGGCCGACGATACCGGGGTGCCAGCTGTTGCTGGCGGTGACGACGATCGCCGGGCCGCTGCCGCCGGCGAGCTCGGCATCGGCCTCGGCGCGGGCTGCGGCGAGCATCTCCTGCTCCATGAGCTGTCGCTCCTGGTTCAGCCGGTCGAGCGTCTCGGCGATGGTCCGCGCCTCGACCGGATCGTCCGTTGCCAGCAGCCGGCTGCCGAGCGCCGCATCGCCGATGCGCCCGCCCGCGTTGATGCGCGGGCCGATCAGATAAGCGAGATGGAAGGGGCTGATCGGCTCGCCAATGCGTGACACCCGCGCAAGGGCGGCCATCCCCTCGTTCTTCTGCTGGCGCGCCACTTGCAGGCCCTTGACGACGAACGCGCGATTGACGCCGGTGAGCGGCACCACGTCGCAGACGGTGGCAAGCGCCACGAGATCGAGCAATGAGAGCAGATCCGGCGGCGTGGCGTCGGTCATCGCGCGCAGCACCTTCGCGGTTTGCACCAGAGCGAGAAAGACCACGCCGGCGGCACAGAGATGGCCTTGTCCGGAAAGGTCGTCGTCGCGGTTTGGATTGACCACGGCATGCGCCGCCGGCAGCGCGCCACCAACCTGGTGGTGGTCCAGTACCACCACATCGGCGCCCGCCTCCTTGGCGGCGTCGATGGAGGCGGCGCTGTTGGTGCCGCAATCGACAGTGACGATCAGCGTCGCGCCGCGCGAGACCAGTTCGCGCATGGCATCGGGATTGGGACCGTAGCCCTCGAAAATACGATCCGGGATATAGATTTCCGACGGCACCGAGAAATGCGTGAGAAACCGCTTCAGCAAAGCCGACGAGGCGGCGCCATCGACATCGTAATCGCCGAAGATCGCTATTTTCTCCCGGGCCACGACGGCGGAGGCGATGCGGATCGCGGCCTTGTCCATGTCGGTCAGCGAGGCCGGATTCGGCAACAGGTCGCGGATCGTCGGGTCGAGAAACCGCTCGGTCTCATCGGCGGCAACGCCGCGTCCGGCAAGGACGCGCGCGACAATGTCGGGCACACCATGGCCTTGCGCAATGGCAAGCGCGACCATGTCCTGCCGTTCGGTCAGCCGGTGCTCCCAGGAGAGACCGATGGCCGACTGCCTGACATCGAGGAAGAGGCGCCTTTCGCCCGTCATGCGCTTTGCCAACTCATGGTTGGCAGGATAATGCATGTCGCCCAAAAAAATGTGCGATGGTTTTGGGATAACGACATGCTCAAGCGACACCCAAAGCGCCAAAGGCGGGCAAAGCCAAGCGCTTCACGAAGCTGCGCGTCGCGGGAGACTTCAAAGAACCACGCTTTCCGCCTTTCAGCCGTGCACCCAAACCAACCGCTTGCCGCTCCTAAAAATCAGGAAGGCGTGCCGGTCGAGCGTTCCCATCGGTAAGCCCGCCGCCGGAGGCAGGCAGATGGCTAACAACTGCGACCAAGCTTCGCAAGCAGGTCTAGAACTTATCCAGATCCTGGTGTCGCGCTTTGATCTCCCGCACCGTACGCGATGAGGAACGCAACACGATCGTGTGCGTGGTTATGTAGGTACGGCCGAACTTGACGCCGGCCAGCATGTTACCGTCGGTCACGCCGGTGGCCGCGAACAGCACGTCGCCGCGTGCCATGTCCTCGGCCCGATAAACCCGCTTCGGATCGGCAATCCCCATCTTTGCCGCACGAGCGATCTTCTCCGGCGTATCGAGGATCAGCCGGCCCTGCATCTGGCCGCCGGTGCAGCGCAAAGCGGCCGCGGCAAGAACGCCTTCCGGCGCGCCTCCGGTGCCGAGATAGATATCGATGCCGGTTTCTTCCGGGTCGGTGGTGTGGATGACGCCTGCGACATCGCCGTCGCCGATCAACCGGATCGCGGCTCCCGTGGCGCGCACGGCATCGATCAGCTTGGCGTGACGGGGCCGGTCGAGGATGCAGGTGGTGATGTCCGACACCGCGACACCCTTGGCCTTCGCAAGGCTGGCGATGTTGTCGGCCGGCGAGGCATCGATGTCGATGACGCCTGCGGCAAAACCCGGACCGACCGCGATCTTGTCCATGTATACGTCGGGAGCGAACAACAGGCTGCCCTTCTCGGCGATTGCGATCACGGCGAGCGCGTTCGGCAGGTTCTTGGCGCAGATCGTCGTGCCTTCGAGCGGATCGAGCGCGATATCGACCGCCGGGCCTTTGCCTGTACCCACCTCCTCGCCGATATAGAGCATCGGCGCCTCATCGCGCTCGCCCTCGCCGATCACCACCGTGCCCTCGATGGCGAGGCGGTTGAGTTCCTGGCGCATGGCGTCGACGGCGACCTGGTCGGCTGCCTTCTCGTCGCCGCGGCCACGCAGCCTGGCGGCCGCAACCGCGGCCCGTTCGGTGACGCGCACCAGTTCCATGGTGAGTATCCGGTCAAGGCCGGCAACGATGTTCTGGGCCACATTCATTTCGGCAAATCCTCGTTTGATGCCGCCTCCCGCCGGAGGCGCGCCTGTTTTGTCAAACGAGCATGACAACGGCAAGACCTGCTGCAGGCTTAATCGAAACGATAGCAATATCAATCGATTGAACCGCACTCTTGAAACAAGGCCGGCCCGGTTCCAGGCGAACCGGGCCGGCATGAAACAGGAAATCGACGTCTTCGTGCCCTAGAAAACCGCGAGATACTTGAGCAGCGAAATGATGCCGATGATGATGACGATGATCTGCACGATCTGTCTCATCCTGGCGTCGAGCGGCAGTCGCTGCACCAGATAGAGAACGAGAATAATGACGAGAAATGTAATCAGAATACCGATCAACACGGACGAAGCCATGGTGCCCTCCTCAAAATGATTTCCTGAAACGCAAAACGAGCCGGCAAAGCCGGCTCAATGCCGGCGCAATCAATACCAGCGGCGCGACGTGTCGTTCATCGACTGGCCGACGGCAATCCCGGCCAGAAAGCCGAGCAGGCCGATCACGCCGATGACGGCGGTCGTCGTGCCCGGATTTTCTCGCGCGACGTCCGAAACCGCCTGGGCCTGACTGCGCAACTGCTGCGCTGTCCGCGAGGCACGGGAAGCGGCTGTGTCGTAGAAGTCCGATGCCTGTTCGCTGGCATCATCGAGCATTTCCGCGCTGCGCGCCGAAATGCTCTTGTTGATCTTGGTGATCTCCTTGCGCAGGTCGGCGATCTGCTTTTCCAGTGTCTTCTGGATGTCGCCGATGTCAGGGCTGTCGGATTTGTTGGTATCGGCCATGAAGCGGCTCCCTTGGTTGCTGACCAAAAGAACGGCGCCGGCGCCAATTCGTTCCGGGCGGTGGCGTGATGTCTTCGCCGCTCGGCCCAAGCAAAGCGCCTGCCTGCTACCCTGCCCGCTCGATGCGGATGACTTGCGGCTTGTCGGTCAGATGGCCGTCCTTGGTGATGCCATCGACTGCCTTGCGCACGGCGGCCTCGGTGGTCTCGTGGGTGACGAGGATCACCGTCTTCTGCGCCGCCGCCTCGCCGCTGACCGCATGCTGGACGATCGACTCCAGCGAAATGTCGTTATCCGCCATGCGTTTGGCGATCGCCGCGAACACGCCGATGCGGTCATGCACGGTCAGCCGGATGAAGTAGCCGCCGGCGTGGCTGCGCATCTGCGCCTTCTTGTAGGGCTTCAACTCCTTCGCCGGCCGGCCGAACACAGGCCCATGCTGGAAGCCGGGCCGGCTCTTGGCGATGTCGGCGATGTCGCCGATGACGGCCGAGGCGGTGGCGTTGCCGCCGGCACCGGGGCCGGAGAGCAGCAATTCGCCCAAGATATCGGTCTCGATCGCCACCGCATTGGTGACTCCATGGACCTGGGCGATGACGGAAGCCGTCGGCACCATGGTCGGATGCACGCGCTGCTCGATACCGCTCTCCGTGCGCTGGGCGACGCCGAGCAGCTTGATCCGGTAGCCGAGATCGCCAGCCGCGCGGATGTCGGCCTGGGTGATGTTGGAAATGCCTTCCATGTAGATGTCGTTCGCCGCGATCCTGGTGCCGAAAGCAAGGCTGGTCAGTATCGACAACTTGTGCGCGGTGTCGTGGCCCTCGATGTCGAAGGTCGGATCGGCTTCGGCATAGCCCAGCCGCTGTGCGTCCTTCAGCACGACGTCGAAGGAGACACCCTCGGCCTCCATGCGGGTCAGGATATAGTTGCAGGTGCCGTTGAGAATCCCGAACACACGGTTGACCGAATTGCCGGCCATCGCCTCCCGCATCGTCTTGATGACCGGGATGCCGCCAGCGACTGCGGCCTCGTAGTTGAGCAGCACGCCCTTCTTCTCGGCGATCTCGGCCAGCGCCACGCCATGCTTGGCCAGCAGCGCCTTGTTGGCGGTAACGACATGACGGCCGGCTTCAAGCGCCGCCTTCACTGACAAGCGCGCCGGCCCTTCGTCGCCGCCAATGAGTTCGACGAAAACGTCGATTTCGGCGGTCTGCGCCATTTTCACCGGATCGTCGAACCAGTTGGCGGCGCCAAGATCAACGCCACGATCACGTTTCCGGTCGCGGGCCGAAACCGCCGAGACGACAATGTCGCGCCCGCATTGGCGGGTCAGTTCCGCCGCCTTGTCGCGCAACACGCGCGCCACCGAAGCACCGACCGTGCCAAGTCCGGCAATTCCAACACGCAGTGCTCCAGCCATGGAAGCGACGCCCCTCAAATCAGATCGAAGTTGTATTTACCGGTGGGCGGAAAGCGGCACCACATTGTTGGGCTGCTTGGCGCTGGTCGACAGGAAGCGCTTGATGTTGCGCGCCGCCTGGCGAATCCGGTGCTCGTTCTCGACCAGCGCCACGCGCACGAAATCGTCGCCGTGCTCACCAAAGCCGACACCGGGCGCCACCGCCACATCGGCATGCTCGATGAGCAGCTTGGAGAATTCGAGCGAGCCGAGATGGCGGAACGGCTCCGGGATCGGCGCCCAGGCGAACATCGAGGCCGCCGGTGCCGGAATGGTCCATCCGGCGCGGCCGAACGCATCGACCATGACGTCGCGGCGCTTGTGATAGATATCGCGCACCTCCGCAATGTCGGCGCCGTCGCCATTGAGCGCGTGAGCCGCCGCCACCTGGATCGGGGTGAAGGCGCCGTAATCGAGATAAGATTTGACCCGGGTCAGCGCCGAGATCAGCCGCTCATTGCCGACCGCGAAGCCCATGCGCCAGCCCGGCATGGAAAAGGTCTTCGACATCGAGGTGAACTCGACGCAGACGTCGACGGCGCCCGGCACCTGCAGCACCGAAGGCGGCGGGTTGCCGTCGAAGTAGATTTCCGAATAGGCAAGGTCGGACAGGATGATGATGTCGTTCTTCTTGGCGAAGGCCACCACATCCTTGTAGAAATCGAGGGAGGCGACCAGAGCCGTCGGGTTCGACGGGTAGTTGAGGATCAGCGCCAGCGGCTTCGGGATCGAATGGCGGACACCGCGCTCGAGCGCGGGAATGAAGCCGTCATCGGGCTCGACCTGCAGCGAGCGGATCACGCCGCCCGACATGATGAAGCCAAAGGCATGGATCGGATAGGTCGGATTGGGGCAAAGGATGACATCGCCGGGCGCGGTAATCGCCTGCGCCATGTTGGCGAAGCCTTCCTTCGAGCCAAGCGTGGCCACCACCTGGGTGTCGGGGTTGAGCTTAACGCCGAAGCGGCGGGCATAGTAGTTGGCCTGGGCGCGGCGCAGGCCGGGAATGCCGCGCGACGAGGAATAGCGGTGCGTACGGGGATCGCGCACGACCTCACACAATTTGTCGACGATGGCCTTGGGCGTCGGCAGGTCCGGATTGCCCATGCCGAGGTCGACGATGTCTGCGCCGCGCGAACGGGCGCTGGCCTTGAGCCGGTTGACCTGCTCGAACACGTAAGGCGGAAGCCGGCGGACCTTGTGAAATTCTTCCATGGCAGTTCCAGACAGCAAAGGGAGCTTGGGCGCGCGCTATATACTCATTTGCAGGTAGGGTCGAGGGCGGGGTCGCATTTGCCTTCGATCTGTTTCAGCGTCTGCGGACCATGTTTCTTGGCCAGATCGGTCAGCGCCGCCTGATTGGTGACGGCAGCGCCGCCGCGCTTGGCACCTTGCCCGTTCTCGTCGGCCTTCAGTTGCGCGAGCTTGGCGTTCTTCTCGGCTTCGGTGAATTGTTTCGCCGCCACTTGCGGCGGGATGTTGAGGTTCGGAAAGGTGCCCGTGTCCTTCGGACCCGCATCGGTGGCCATCGGCACAGGGCCGCCGGTATTCGTGCTCGAGCATCCGGCAACGCCAAGGAGCATGATGGCCGCGCCGATGCGGCAAAAGTGGCCGGCACCGAAAAAAACAGTCTCGCCAAACTTAATCGTCATATTGTTTCCTTGGCAGCCGGGGTAGAGCGAGATTGGACCCTGTCGGACGTCCCATGTTAATATGTCAACAAAACGCTTCCGGAGGAACCCCGCGAACCATGTCCAAAACACCCGATTCGGGCAAAGCGGAAGATGGCGGACCTTCGACGGTCGAGCAATATCTGGTGAAAGACCCGGAACGCTTCGCGCTGAACATGGCGCGGATGATCGAGCAGGCCGGCAAGGCGGCGTCCGCCTGGGCCGAACCGCGCGAAAAGGGTGAGGTGCGCGACCACGTCGCCGAGCCGGTCGTCGACATGGTCAAGACCTTCTCCAAGCTCAGCGAATACTGGCTAGCCGATCCGCAACGCGCGCTGGAAGCGCAGACGCGGCTGTTCGCCGGCTACATGACGGTCTGGGGGAACGCCATCCAGCGCGTCAACCCGGACGCCGAGGGTCTCGAAGATGCCGTCAAGCCGGAGCCCGGCGACAAGCGCTTCCAGGATCCGGAATGGGGCCGCAACGCCTTCTTCGATTTCCTGAAGCAAGCCTATCTCGTCACCTCGCACTGGGCCTCCGAACTGGTCGAGCACGCCGACGGCCTGGACGAGCACACCCGCCAGAAGGCCAGCTTCTACGTCAAGCAGGTATCCAACGCGATCTCGCCGTCCAATTTCATCTTGACCAATCCCGAACTGTTTCGCGAAACCGTTGCCTCCAACGGCGAAAACCTGGTGCGGGGCATGAAGATGCTGGCCGAGGACATCGCCGCCGGCAAGGGCGACCTGAAATTGCGCCAGGCCGACTATTCGCCCTTCGAGATCGGCAGAAACATCGCCACCACCCCCGGAAAAGTGGTCGGTCGCAGCGATATCGCTGAAATCATCCAGTATGATCCGGCGACCGAGACGGTGCTGAAGCGCCCGCTGTTGATCTGCCCGCCATGGATCAACAAGTTCTACATCCTCGACCTTAACCCGCAGAAATCCTTCATCCGCTGGGCGATCGAGCAAGGCCACACCGTTTTCGTCATCTCTTGGGTCAATCCGGACGAACGCCACGGTGCCAAGAATTGGGAGGCCTACATCAGGGAAGGCCTGCAATACGGCCTCGATACGATCGAAAAAGCGACCGGCGAACGTGACGTCAACGCCATAGGTTACTGCGTCGGCGGCACGCTGCTGGCAGCGGCGCTGGCGCTGATGACCAGGGAAGGCGACGACCGCATCAAGTCGGCAACCTTTTTCACCACGCAGGTCGACTTCACCTATGCCGGCGATTTGAAAGTGTTCGTCGACGAAGAACAGGTCGAGGCGGTGGAAGAGTCCATGAACGAAAAGGGCTATCTCGACGGCACCAAGATGGCGACCGCCTTCAACATGCTGCGCTCCGGCGACCTGATCTGGCCCTACGTCGTCAACAACTACATGCGCGGCAAGGCGCCCCTGCCCTTCGACCTGCTCTACTGGAACGCCGATTCGACCCGCATGGCGGCGGCCAACCATTCCTTCTACCTGCGCAATTGCTATCTTGAGAACAACCTATCGCGCGGCACGATGGAACTGGCGGGCCACACGGTCTCCCTCGGCGATGTCACCATTCCGATCTACAATCTCGCCTCCAGGGAAGATCACATCGCGCCGGCTCTGTCCGTCTTCCTCGGCTCGAAATATTTTGGCGGCCCGGTCGACTATGTGATGGCGGGGTCGGGCCATATCGCGGGTGTCGTCAATCCGCCCGCATCCCACAAATATCAGTATTGGACCGGCGGCCCGCCGAAAGGCGACTTCGACAAGTGGATAGAAACGGCCACGGCTCATCCCGGGTCCTGGTGGCCGCACTGGCAAAGCTGGATAGAGGCCAAGGACAACACCCGCGCACCTGCCCGTAAACCCGGCAAGCATATGAAAACCTTGGGCGATGCCCCCGGCACCTATGTCAAGGTGCGTGTGTAACGGACTGTAATGTCTGGTGAGTTGACGCCCCCCTAAAAGCGGGCGAAATGGTGTCGTCAAGCATCAAGCAGCCGCAATTCGACAGTCGCAGCAAAAATACTTTCAGGCTTGCTGATTTGACACAGGTCTCGTTTCCGGATCGGAGACAAAGGTCGCCCTGGCGCGGACATACCAGTCAGCGCCACGGATACTCGGACCGGACATCGAGGGGGAATTTTAGTTTGAAATCAGCAGGATGGAGCCTCGCAAAGGGAGAACGCCGCGCCATTGTGGCAGCGCTCTGCTCCATGCTTCTGGCCTCCTGCACATCGGCTGGCGACCCGACAATGTCGGTTGGAATGCCCGCCTATAACGCTTCCGCATCGGATATCCACGCCGCCTCCACGGGCGGTCCGCTCGCCGCCGATTCGTCGTCGCAGGTGGCGACAGAGCAGACGACCGTGATGAGCGAAAGCGATACGGCGCTCCCCGAGACAGTCGCCTACGTGCCGATCGCCAAGCCCCAGGCCGCCTTCCCGCTTACCGTGCCGTCCGACGCGGAAACGATCGCGGGACAGACGCCGCAGTCCTTGCAGCAACCGGTCCAGACGGCGCAGCAGACCGACGCGGTCGCCCAGAAGATCGCTGCCGCCGATGCCGCCGCGACGGCGCCGAAGCCAGCGGCGGCGCCAGTGATGAACAATCCGGTCTATGTGACCGCCGGCGAAATGCCGCAAGCAGAGACGCCGAAGAAGAAAGGCTTCCTGGCTTCGATGTTTGGCGCCACCCCCGCGTCGGCAACACCCGCTCCGCTGGTCAACACAAGATCGGTCGAACAGCCGGCCGCGCAGCCCAAGCCCGCCCCCGCGGCGGCAAAGCCGATCATCACTTTGGCTTCGGCTGATTCCACGCAGAAGCCACTGCAACTGGCTTCGCTCGGCGGCGACAATGCCGGGCACATCACCGGCAGCGACGCCTTACCCGGTGTGCGTCAGACGGCCCTGTTCGAGATCAAGCGCAAATCCGGCCTCGACGATGAAAGCGACGTCGACCTCAACGAGGACGGAGGCTCGGGCGGCAGCTATCAGGTTGCGTCGGCCGCCGGCATGGCGCGCCTGGCGCCTAACGGTCTCTTGAAGCAGAATGAGAGCGTGGACGTCGCCTGCCTGAAACCGTCGCTGGTGCGCGTGCTGAAGACCATCGAGGGCCACTACGGCCGCAAGATGGTCGTCACTTCGGGCTATCGCGACCCGGCTCGCAACCGCCGCGCCAACGGCGCCAAGAATTCGCTGCACATGTATTGCGCCGCCGCCGACATCCAGGTGCCCGGTGTCTCCAAATGGGAGCTGGCGAACTACATCAGGACAATGCCCGGCCGCGGCGGCGTCGGCACCTATTGCCACACCGAATCGGTTCACGTCGACGTCGGCCCCGAGCGCGACTGGAACTGGCGCTGCCGCCGGCGCAGTGGCGGTAGCGACGACTAACAGCGATAGACGGGCCGGAGCCTGTCGGCAGGCTGGTGTCTCCCATTTGAGCATTCCAGAGCGAAGCTCCTAGCGGCGCCCTGACGAGGCGGAAACGATAGCGTTGCCGCCAGTCGCCAGACCCTGCCGACCCTCGCGACATCGCCGACTTGGCACGCCGGAAAAAAGTTGTCCAAGGCTGCACCTAACGGGTTGCCGGTTGCGCGCAACGTCAGTATAAGCCGCTTCGTCTGAGCGCGCCCATCGTCTAGCGGTTAGGACACCGCCCTTTCACGGCGGTAACAGGGGTTCGATTCCCCTTGGGCGTACCAGATATTTCAAGCACTTGGCCAGATTGGCGGTTGGCTGTCCAATTTCCAGCCATCGTTTCCCGTCGCGCCGCATCGATCCTCCCCGATCGATTCGGCTATAATCCGGGAAGCAAGTGAAGAACACTGGCCGCAGGTCCCTGCACGCCTACATCGGAATACCTGCAAGAAGTCGCCGTGCACGTCGGAAACAACCGGGAACGGAGTTCACTCCCGCCGGTGATCCACCGGTCCATCTGCTTCGGAATTTTGGAGGCCTCGCCTCGGAATCGAACCGAGGCTTCCGAGATTTGCAGTCTCTAGCGTAGCCGCTCCGCCACGAGGCCATGGATGTTTTGGTAACGGGCAGAAGTTTAAAGATTCTTGATGTCTTGGGTAAAATTTCGGCAACCCCTCAGTGAGGAAAAGAGCGCGTCGTGGGCTGCCACAGCGCCGCCGATCACGAAGGAATAGCCGGTCCCATGACCACGCCTGCAGCGACTGTTGCGCTCCGAGCCAAGTGGCGCGAATCTGTAGGGCGATATCTGCTTCAGGCGGAAAGAACTGGAGCCGGCTCGATAACCGACCCTGCCAGCAATTCTCTTTGCACGGCCAGGAAGAACCTGCGCACTTCGTCAGTGGCTGCTTTCCTGTCCCTGCCCGTCCCGACTACGAGATCGAGCAACTCCGCCGCTTTTGCCTTCCAGAAGGAGGTGGCGGTCTCGCCATGCAGATTGCCGAGCTTGGCGGCAACTTCCCTGACCAAGAACAGCTGACGATCGATCGGGAACGAACGGACTTTTTCTGCGGACATCTTCCGAACCATGAAACTGACGCAACGAATCAACCATTGCCGAACAAGCAATGGCTAACCTCGAAGGTGGAAACGGAAGCTTAACGTCGCCGGTCGACGAGATCGCGGCACGTGACTTGTCATACGCGCTCGGAGCCGAGCTTGTTCACCCGGACTGCGAAGCAGCCCTCAGGCCTGCAGTGCTCTCGCCTCGCCGCCGCGCTTGCGTGGCGCCATCATGTCGCGGGCCATCAGTCCGGTGACGCGGCAGAACGCCATGAACGCCCGGCAGGCGTCTTCGGTCTTGACCACATCCACCGTGGCGCCGAAACAGGCATTGAAGGCTTTCTGATACACTGGTCCCTGCCGGCGCGCCGGCCAACCCTGCAGAAAATCGAGCGCCTGCTCGACGCTGTAGATTTCCTCGACGGGCAAGCCGGGACCTGGTGCGATGCGCACCGGCACTTCGAATTGCAATCTGTCCATCCGACGTCTCCCGAACCGGCATCGCCCATGCAACGCCGCTCGTCCCAGAAAGTTGCTCGTTATGCCCCGAGAATGTGTCGCGACTGCGGAAGCGGACGTTCTGCCTCAGTCAACGGCCACTTGGTGCGAAGACCAGCGGACGTCCGTCAGTCCGTCCAACGCACGACGGCCATAAAGGAAAGCAGCGCCATGCAAAACCTGGAAAAGGATTGCCTCGGCAAGCCAATATCCGGGCGACGGGGCCGCATCGGGCAGTTCTTCCTTGAACCTTTCGCCCTCAAGTGCCAAATCTGGTGGAATCTTCGCGCGAGCACTCCTGCGGCGCGGCCACCTTCTATACGGACAACATGGTCACCTATCTCGACGCCGCCACGGCACCGCTCAGAAACACCGGCCAGATCCGCCTCTATGGCGAGGAAGGCTTTGCCGGCATGCGCAAGGCATGCGACCTCACCGCGCGCTGCCTTGATGAGCTGGTGCCGATGGTCAGCCCCGGAGTCACCACCGATGCGATCGACCGTTTCGTCTTCGAGTTCGGCATGGATCACGGCGCATTGCCGGCCACGCTCAACTATCGCGGGTACACGAAATCGTCCTGCACCTCAATCAACCATGTCGTCTGTCACGGCATTCCCGATAACAAGCCGCTGAAGGATGGCGATATCGTCAACATCGACGTGACCTACATCCTCGACGGCTGGCACGGCGATTCCTCGCGCATGTATCCGGTTGGGACAATCAAGCGGGCGGCCGAACGCCTGCTCGAGGTCACCCACGAATGCCTGATGCGCGGCATAGCCGCGGTCAGGCCGGGCGCGCGCACGGGCGCCATCGGCGCCGCCATCCAGACTTACGCCGAAGCCGAGCGCTGTTCGGTGGTGCGCGATTTCTGCGGCCACGGCGTCGGGCAGCTCTTCCACGACGCGCCCAACATCCTGCACTACGGCAACGCCAATGAAGGCGTGGAGATGCGCCCCGGCATGATCTTCACAATCGAGCCGATGATCAATCTCGGCCGGCCGCACGTGAAAGTCCTGTCGGATGGCTGGACGGCAGTGACCCGCGACCGCTCGCTGTCGGCGCAATACGAGCACACGATCGGCGTGACCGACGCGGGCTGCGAGATTTTCACGCTGTCGCCTAAAAAGCTCGACCGGCCCGGCTTGACGGCTTAGCCGAACGCGGCGAGGTCTTGGCGTTCTATTGCCTTGGTTTGCTTAGGGGATAGTGGCCTATTTCCAGTGTTTGCGTGGCCGCCAGGCTTCGTCCTCGTCCTGGTCCCGGAACCAGCGCAGTATTTCCCGGCAACTGCGCGGACGGCCATCGCTGACCCTGCCATCGGTGCAGGGGTCGTAGCGCTCGCGCGGGTAATAGTCGTGCCGTTTCCGGTAACGCTCCCTGCGATCCAGCATGCGCAGGATCTCCCGGCAGTCATGCGGCTTACCGTCGCTGTAACGACCGTCCGTGCAGGGATCATCATATTGGATGAAATGAATCGAGCGGTTCTGATCATGGCGGCCACCGGCGGATACGGCATCGATCGCCGGGGCAGCCATTGCGGGACTGAAGCTCAGAAGCAACTCGGCGGACAGCAGGATACGAATGAGCATCGGCACCTTGGTTCTCTCCGAATGTGGTGTCATCAACGACGACATCGAGAGCTTGCGGCACTCCTATTGCCGCAACATTGCGTGGAAGGAGGCCGCACATTCCTTGCCGCCGACTGGACTTCAGCCGCTTGACGGTTATTGGTTGATCGACAGCGTTGAAAAGGCCTCGACACCCCTGCCAGCCATAGTAGAGCCGGATGATTTCAGGTCGAGTCGACCTAAAATCCGAATTCGTCTCTAAATCAAGGAGATAGAGCATGATGTCGTCCGAAAACCGTTTCACACTTTTCGGCATCATGCTCTAGTATTTCGCCGGGATCAGCTATCATTGCTCAGCTGCGGGCAGGATATGGGCGGCACATGGCGACACAAGGCGACGACGACGAGCGGAGTTTCTTCTCCGAAATGCCGGTGCGGCCACCGGCGCGAGGCAAGGCGACAGTCGATGAAAAGCCGCACTATCTCGGACATCGTGATCGTCTGCGCGAGCGCTTTGCCTCGGCCGGACCGGATGCCTTGCCCGACTATGAGCTGCTGGAGCTCCTGCTCTTTCGTCTGATCCCGCGCGCCGATACCAAGCCGGTCGCCAAGGCGCTGCTCGCCCGCTTCGGCACTTTGGCCGAAGTGCTCGGCGCGCCCGTCGGCCTGTTGCAGGAGGTCAAGGGCATCGGCCCGGCCGTGGCGCTCGAGCTGAAGGTCGTCGCGGCGACCGCCCAGCGCATGGCGCGCGGCGAGATCCATGGCCGCGAAGTCCTGGCCTCGTGGCAGCAGCTTCTCGACTATTGTCGCTCGGCGATGGCGTTCGAGGCGCGCGAGCAGTTCCGCATCCTGTTCCTGGACAAGAAGAACGCGCTGATCGCAGACGAGGTGCAGCAGACCGGCACGGTCGACCACACGCCCGTCTACCCCAGGGAAGTGGTCAAGCGCGCGCTGGAACTGTCGGCCACCGCGATCATCCTGGTGCACAACCACCCCACTACCCCTTTTTCAGTCACACTGGATCACGCTCAAGCACACTGAAACACTAGCAAAATCGCGAATTTTTCGCATTGCGTAGTGGGGGCGGTTTTGGCAAATTGGGGGCTGTAAAAGGGGTAGAAAACGGCCTTCCGCTCCCAGCTAGCGATCCCTGCTTCTCCTCGACCGATCCCAGTTCCGGAAAGGAGGAAACGCTATGCCAGCCCTAACCGACACCGCGATCCGACATGCACTGAAGCGCGTCGAGGTCAGCCGCAAACAAGAGAACCTCGCCGATGGCGAAGGACGCGGCACCGGCCGTCTCGTCCTCGTTCTCAAGCCGATGCCGAAGCGAGTCACCGCCGACTGGATGGCGCAGCAATGGCGCGAAGGCAAACGCACCAAGAAGAAGATCGGCGCCTATCCCTCGATGTCGCTCGCGCAGGCCCGCGAGATCTACAAGCGCGACTTTGCCGACGTCATCCAGAAGGGCCGAAGCATCAAGATAGCCACCGATACCCGCCCAGGCACGGTCGCCGATTTGTTCGAGGGTTATGTCGCCTCGCTCATGGAAGCCGGTAAGCCGTCCTGGAAGGAAACTGAAAAGGGCCTCAACAAGATCGCAGACACGCTCGGGCGCAACCGACTCGCCCGCGAGATCGAGTCCGAGGAAATCATCGAGCTGATCCGCCCGATCTATGAGCGCGGCGCCAAGTCGATGGCCGACCATGTGCGCTCTTACCTTCATGCTGCCTTTAGCTGGGGCATGAAGTCCGACAACGATTATCGGCAGCAATCCTCTCGCCGCTTCCGTCTCCCCTTCAATCCCGCGACAGGCATCCCGACCGAACCCAAGGTCAAGGGCACTCGCTGGCTCGACGAAGACGAGTTCGTGCAGCTCTATCGCTGGTTGGAATACCCCGACACGCCGGTCCATCCCTCCTATCCACGCGCCGTGCAACTCATCATGCTGACCGGCCAGCGCGTCGAGGAGCTTGCCCGGCTCCATGTCGATCAATGGGACGCCAAGGAGCGGATCATCGACTGGTCCAAGACAAAGAACGACCAGCCCCACGCCGTGCCAGTGCCCTTGCTTGCTGCCGAACTGATCGAGTCGATCAAGCCGAATAAATACGGCTGGTTCTTCCCATCGGCTAAAGACCCGAAGAAGCCCGTCAGCCACGGCACTCTATATAGCTTCGTCTGGCGACAGCGGGACCGCGGCGTAATCCCATATGCCACGAACCGCGATCTCCGTCGGACCTTCAAAACGCTCGCCGGCAAGGCAGGTGTATCGAAGGAAATTCGCGATCGCCTTCAGAACCACGCGCTGCAGGACGTCAGCTCCAAGCACTACGACCGCTGGCACTACATGGTCGAAAAGCGCGCCGGTATGGCGAAATGGGACAAATTCGTCCGCGCCATGCTTGCCAAGAAGCGCTTAAAGGCAGCCGCATGAGTTGCCCTCCTTGCAAGCCCTCGTCCCGCCGAGCCAAAGCTACCAACCCGGCCATCAGGATCGACGCGCAGAGCTATTCCGCCTTCGTCAGCGACCCGCTTGCCCAATAAGATTGGATCGGACGCATGGCCTTCAAACCCGTCGAAAGCATTCTGCAACCTGACCCGCGCTTCACCGATCTTTGCATCGTTGAGAACGGTGTGGCCCGCCGAATGACGCTCGCGGACCACCATGGGGCGCTGGCAAACGTCAGCCTCACGGGCGCCGCGCCGGCAGACGTGGCGGCTGCTTTCGATCGCGCCCGAAACACGATCATCTACGCCTTCTTCAGCTACGATCTCTTCGTGGTCGGTGAGATACAGACGTTCGGCGCGTTCGAGCTGGCACTGAAACATCGCCTAAACGGGCACGGAGGGGCCGCTAGCGGCACGCTGCGCAATCTCGTCGACAGGGCGAGGAAAGCTGGTGTCCTTCCGGCGCTCGTGCCCGGTCCCACGGCGATCTCAGACCCTATCGAAGCCCTGATCGCTCTACGAAATGGATTGTCCCACGGCACGTCCGACATCCACTCGCCTGGAATGGCGCTCGATGTCGTAGCTGCCTGCGCCTCGTGGATCGATCACATATTTCCTGCGCAGCCCTGACCGACACGCCACGCCCGCCGCCATTCGGCACTATGTCGATCGAATGTCCTCGCCTCGAACAGCGCGCACAAACTCATCGGGAGTGAGCGCGCAGAGGGCAAACTCGCCGCGCTGCAAGGGGCCTCCGAGGCGAGAGGCCGCGCCGGGGCTGGCGAGGTAGAAGATGTACGGACCCGCATTGAAGAAGACGTGGGCAGCGGCGCGCTTCCATTTCTCAATGAACTGCTTGTTCGGCCCCATCCACGGCATGATCGCAAATTCCTTGCCGTCGAGTTTTACGACGCGGGATTTGAAGTCGAGCGACATGCTGAAATAGGTCCCAAGGAACGAGCTTTCACTGTGGATGTGGACCAGCCAGAACATCCGATGCTCGCGCCGATAGAAGGCCTCCCGTGCGTTGCGTTCGTCTTCGCTGATCGAGGAGTGCTGCAGTTCCAACACGGTTGCCATGGGGGTTCCGCCACCTACCAGGACGTCGGCGCGATGAAGCTCCCCGGTCAACGGATCGCGCAAAGCGATCTCGCGGCACGACATATCGAAGAGTTCTTTCCAGCCGAGGTGCCAAGGTCCCTCCGGTTCGCTCCACGAATCGCAGTCACCCGCCTTGTGCCGCCAGTGCGGCGTGTTCTCTACTGGCATAACGGCGGTAAGCAGGCCGCCACAATCTCGGCAGGTCGTCCGTTCTCCCTTCGCGACGGGAGCGCGTTTCTGGTCTCCGACCCATGCATAGAGCATAGCTACGCTCCCTCTTACGCGTCGGCCGTCGGCCAGCGCAGTTTTCCGCGACCGACGCGCAAGGCTTCCACAAGCCTGGTATTACCCGGCAACCGACCCGAGAAGAGGC
Organism: Mesorhizobium sp. ES1-4; assembly: GCF_020164745.1. Lineage (GTDB taxonomy): Bacteria > Pseudomonadota > Alphaproteobacteria > Rhizobiales > Rhizobiaceae > Mesorhizobium. Next base: position 622,531 of record NZ_JAIUGV010000001.1, read on the forward strand.
TGGGCTTGGGATCGACCGCCGACTTCTTGAACGCGGCGACCCGCTGGTAATCGGGCGTCGCCAGCCATGTGCGCCCATCACCCTCGTCGGTGACGACCCGATAAAGGCCGGCAGGCGGAGCGGCGGCGATGTCGAGCAGGCGCTTGTAGTGTTCGACCGACCACTTCTGGATGCCGCCGCTGAGGGCCTCGGTACGGAAGCGTGCCCATAGCGCAGCAGTGTCGGGCGTCGGCCAGTCGCCAGCGTCTGTATAGGCCGTGATCTCGTCGGATTCGAGCCAGGCCCGCATCTCGGCGGGCGTGACGAAGATCGGTTTGGCATCTTCGATCGCCGCCATAGCCGCACGCCGTGACGGAAGGCCCGCGCGGATCAGCATCGCCATCATGAACTGCGGGACACCAGTTTCGACCGATGCCGCCGCACCGCCCGCCACCGTGTCCGGCGACCAGCCGAGCGACATTCGGCGGGTGCGGACAGCTTCCAGCGCCCAGACCAGGCGATAGGTGAAGGCCTCCTCGACCGCGCGCATGTTCTGCGGTCCAATCTTGGCGACATCCTCGCCAGAAACCCAGCTTCGCAGGATGGCTTTCCAGTTCGCCGGCAGCGCGTTCGCCTTGTCGGGGATGAACGGCCGCATGAACAGCAGGCGCTCCCCAAGGCCGCCAAGCGCATCGACAAGTTCGTCGATGTCACCGCTCAGCGCTGCGGCGTCGGCACGGTCGAGCAGTGCAGCCAACTCGTCGGCCATCGCGTCGATCGAGAGGCCCGCCTCAAGTCCAACGCCCATGGCGAAATGCCCGCGCCGCGCCGGCGCCGTGGTGGTTTTCCAAATAAGATCGGCGCGGGCCTCGAACACCTTCTTGTGCAGCGGGGCGACGTCCTCGTCTTCGCGGGCGATCTGACGTGCCCAGAGCGATCCCTTGAGCGCCTCGTCCAAGAGCTTCGGCAGGTCAGCGCGATCGGCATCAAGCGCTTCGATCAAGCCGAACACGGTCGCGTCGAGGCGCTCGACGATTTGCGAGAGCGGCTCCTCATCAACGCTTTCTTCCTCGTCACCGCCGCCGCCTTCATCCTCGTCGCCATCGGCATCGTATTCCGCACCGGCAGCGAGGCGCTCGGCGACCGCAGCTTCTTCCTCGGGTGATCTCCATGCTTCGCGGGCATTGGCCAGATATTCCCAGGCATCATCGCGATCCAGGACACCTTCGCGAGACAAGCGATCAAGGATCTCGGCGACGATCTGGATGAGGCCGCTTTTCAGCGTGCGGGCCTTGGCGGAGGCAACCAGCTTTCGCCACTCCTTCTTTCGCCAATCGATCTTGTCGAACATGACGTGGACGATGAGGCCTTCGACGTCCACGAAGGCGCGCCCGGCGCGGCCAGCAACGTTCGCGAACTCCTCGCCTTTGATCTTCTCGGACGCCCGATACAACGCTGGCACCAACAAGACGGCGGCGTTGAGGTTGCGGCCCAGCGCATTGTCATCTGGATCGTTACTCTCCAGCAGGCGGTTGGCGACGAACAGCAGGGAATCGGGCGTGCAACGGCCGCTATCGCGGTTGAGTACCTTGCGGGCGCTCGTGACAGTGGACTTGCCGAGCACCTTGTTGCTTTTGGCTTCGCCTTTCAGAAGCCAGAGCTTCTCGCCAGCCTCGTCGTATCCGGCGCCGATGAAGTCGTCGCCACGCATAGCCATGTTGCGCCCGTCTTTGTAGCGGAGGCGGCGCACGGGAACGCGCAGGCCGATCTCTTCCTCGACCAGCTCGGTCGCGAGAATCTCGCCGAGATCGCCGGAACGTCCTTTGGGCGTCTGGGGCATCGCCTCGCTGAGGATCTTGGCGGCGACCTTGTAACCGAGCCGCTCCACGTCCTCGGCGATGCGTTCGAGCCGGTCGTAGTGCGAGCGGATGGTTCCGACGAGGTCATTGCGAACCTCGTCGCGGCCGCCGTCCTTCTCGACATAGGTCCAGTAGCGTTTGCGCTTGTCCTCTTCCCTGGCGGCATCACACCACTTTCCGTATAGCCCCACGCTTTCCCCCAATCCCCATTATCCCGCCGCACGGTTCGCCCGTTCGGCGATGTCTGCGCACCGATCGATCAGCGCCTCAAAAGGCTCGGCATCTTCGAGGAGCAGCCCATCTTCGACCATGCGCGCATAGTCTGTTGCCAACACCGCGCGCGCCTCACCACTCGGTGCGAGCTGCAGCTTTCCGCCCACGGCGGCTTCATAGTCGATGGCCTCGCCATTGGCCGCCTTCTCCGCGAAGAACATGCTTTTGTGGCGAGCGACAGCATTGGCAAGGTCGCGGTCGGACATCGCGGCGTTGGCGATCCCCGCATCATCCAATCGAACAACGTCGTGCCAGTGGCGGGCGAAGCGTTCGCCACGAAGCCGCTCCTGCAAGCAGAAGACGTGCATCGCCGTTGCCTTTTCCCAGAAGGTCCGCTCGGCGTGCATCACCCGCGGCCGCGCCGCTGGAAATTCGATGCCTTCGATCAGTCCGGCCGCATCGCACACGACATCACGGGGGCTCGCCGGCTTCCCTGTCGAGCGGGCGCCGAACTCCAGCATCACGCTCGGAGCCACATAGCCCGATCCCGACGAGGTCGCTTCATAGTCGACAAACAGCTTGTCGCCTTCGACCCGGAGAGTCGCGGGCAGTGATTGCGCATCGATTGCGCCGGCAAGAAGAGGTCGGACCGTTCCGTCGACCCACTCAGGCAGGCGGTGCCGGACGGCCTTCGACCACCGCTTCTCCTCGCTCCGATTTTTCGGCAGGGCCTCGCCGTTTTCGTCCACCAGGTCGGGGGCTATGGCGCGAATATCGTAGGTGAGATCCACATCCTCGGAAAAGCGCCGGATGACGTGATACGCCTTCGACAGCGACGTGCCGCCCTTGAACACGAGGTGCTCGCCAAGGTCGGACCCGAACAACGTCGCGAGGGACCAGACGACCCACACATCCTTTTCCAGCAGATGAGGCGGACGGCCGGAGCGATCGGCGGCGACGGCCAGAGCCTCGCGCCGATCATCCGCCGACAATGTGAGAAACGCCTCAGCCATGCGCGACCTTGCCGACCGTTCTGGCGAGCCAGCTCGGGAGCTGGGGTGCGGCCGCGACAAGTTCGCCGAACGTGGAAGACGGCAGCTTGCGCTTCAGCATCTCCACGGCAGCTTCCGCCTTCTCCGGCCCCAGCCAGGCGAGCGCGCGCACGGCCTGTCCGGCGGGCCGATCAGCAAGCGCCAACTGCCAGCGCGGCGCATGCCGCAACTCGACGGTCTGCTGGCCCAGGCTCATGGTCCGGCTCCGGCCCGATGTCAGATAGACCGACCGGACCGGCACCTGGGTCGTAAGGCCGAGCGCGTTGGCGGCAGCAGCGCCGTTCGACACGATGACCTCACCGCGCTGGACTGCGAGGGCCTCGACGGCTTTCTCGACGGAGGGCGCGCGAACGCCGAACCGGCTCGAAACCGGACGCAGATAGACGCCGCGCCCGGCACGCATCAGCCGGCCACGTTCAGCCAGTCGCGACAACGCCTGGTCCACTGCGGCCCGATTGCCGAGATGGAGCAGGCTTTTCGCCGCGATCGGAGCGCCTTCGGGCAAGCCCTCGGTATGCGCCAGAATCTGTTCGGTCAGTCGTTGCACGGCAAATCTCCTGTCAGAAATATACGCGGTTTTCTGACAGTTTTCAACCCGGCTGCGAGATGGTGTGGATTAGGGCACCCCCCTGAAGGGAAAGGCCTCAAAGGGCCACGTCGCCGAGCTGGCGCCAGCTCTGAATCCGGCCAATTGGGAGTCAACGCCTCGCTAATTGGAAATGATGAGGCCGCAATTTGGGGGCCGGAGGGGAAGCTTTCCCCTGCGGCCGAGCCAAGGTCTCGGCCGACCCTTTCTGCGGGGAGACCCCGCAACGCCCCCTGAGAGTGAGAGTGTGGACGGGTTTTCCGTGACGGGCTGAGGGCTGGAGAAGAGGTCTCCCGCGCCTGTCGCGGAGAACTGCGATGTTCAGGAAAGATGGCAACGCGCGAACGGGTCAGGACCGGGCGAGCCTTTATGACGAAATCACTGGCAAGATCATCGCCGAGCTGGAGGCCGGGCGAGTGCCCTGGGTCCAGCCCTGGGGGGCGGTCTCGACCAAGGCGCCGCTCGCCATGCCGAGCAACGGTGCAACCGGACGGCATTATTCGGGCATCAATGTTCTCATCCTTTGGGGCGCCGTCATCCAGAACGGCTTCCCCGGCCAAAGTTGGCTAACCTTCCGCCAGGCGCTGTCGCTCGGCGGCAATGTCCGCAAGGGCGAGCGCGGCACCACCGTCGTCTATGCCGACCGCTTCACCCCGGAGGACGAGAAACGCCGCGCCCGCGAGGCCGGCGAGGAAGCCGCCGCCATCCCGTTCCTCAAACGGTTCACGGTGTTTAACACCGCGCAATGCGATGGCCTGCCTGACGCCATCGCCACGATTGTCCCGCCACCTCCGCCCGGCCTGATCGAGCCGAAGGTCGAGGCGCTGATCCGGGCAACAGGCATCGAATTCCGCATCGGCGGCGATCGGGCCTTCTATGCCCCGGCGCTCGAATATGTGCAGGTTCCGCCGCCGCAGGCGTATTTCGAGCCGATCAACTGGCACCGGACGGCCCTGCACGAACTGGGTCATGCGAGTGGCGCAGCCCATCGGCTGAATCGCGACCTTTCCGGCTCGTTCGGCACCAAGAAATACGCGTTCGAGGAGCTAGTGGCCGAGATCAACGCCGCTTTCTGCTGCGCCTCGCTCGGCATCGTGCCGACCGTCCGCCATGCCGATTATATCGGTTCCTGGCTGGAGGTGCTGCGCGAGGACAATCGCGCCATCGTCCGCGCCGCCTCCCAAGCAAGCAAGGCGGCCGACTGGCTGCTCGGCTATCTGCGCCATGACGGGCCGGAGCATGTGCTGTGCTTCGCACCGACCCGCTCCGGCAAGGGCGTCGGCCTGGTGGTCCCCTCGCTGTTGACCTGGCCGGGTTCGGCGATCGTCCATGACATCAAGGGCGAAAACTGGACCCTCACCGCCGGCTTCCGCGCGAAGCATGGCCGGGTGCTGCTGTTCGATCCGACCAATGCGAAGTCGTCGGCCTACAATCCGCTACTCGAGGTGCGGCGTGGCGAATGGGAGGTGCGCGACGTGCAGAACATCGCCGACATCCTGGTCGATCCCGAAGGCTCGCTGGAGAAGCGGAACCACTGGGAGAAAACTAGCCACGCGCTGCTGGTCGGCGCGATCCTCCATGTCCTCTATGCCGAGGAGGACAAGACACTTGCCGGCGTCGCAGGTTTCCTCTCCGATCCGAAGCGACCGATCGAATCCACGCTCGCCGCGATGATGAAGACGGCGCACCTGGGCGATGCCGGGCCGCATCCCGTCATCGCCAGCGCAGCGCGCGAGTTGCTCAACAAATCCGACAACGAGCGGTCCGGCGTGCTGTCCACCGCCATGTCGTTCCTTGGTCTCTATCGTGATCCGGTCGTGGCAGAGGTGACGCGCCGTTGCGATTGGCGGATCACCGACATCGTGGGCAGCAAACATCCGACGACGCTGTACCTCGTCGTTCCGCCCTCCGACATCAATCGCACCAAGCCACTGATCCGCCTGATCCTCAATCAGGTCGGTCGCCGCTTGACCGAGGATCTCCAAGCCAAGGCCGATCGGCACCGCCTGTTGCTCATGTTGGATGAGTTTCCGGCGCTGGGGCGTCTCGACTTCTTCGAGTCGGCGTTGGCGTTCATGGCCGGCTACGGTCTCAAGAGCTTCCTGATCGCGCAGTCGCTCAATCAGATTGAGAAAGCCTATGGCGCGAACAACTCGATTCTCGACAACTGCCACGTCCGGGTGAGCTTCGCGACCAACGACGAACGCACCGCCAAGCGCGTCTCCGATGCCCTCGGCACCGCGACCGAGATGAAGGCGATGAAGAACTATGCCGGCCATCGGCTCTCGCCCTGGCTCGGGCATCTGATGGTCTCGCGATCCGAGACGGCGCGGCCGCTGCTGACGCCCGGTGAGGTGATGCAGCTTCCGCCGACCGAAGAAATCGTCATGGTCGCGGGCACGCCGCCGATCCGCGCGAAGAAGGCGCGCTACTATGAGGATAGGCGGCAGCCATCGCTCCCACGAGCGCCCGTCCACAAACGCGCCGTAGATCGTGTGAGGTGAAGCCGCAATGATGCGCGATGCCGAGTCGGTCCTGCGTCCCGTCGAAGTCTTGCTCATGGTCGCTCTCCAGTCTGTTCTTTAGCGTACCGTCCCGCCGTTCTCCTGTATTTGCACGCCACGATACTACGACGCTTCAAATCTATTGAAGCTGCCAAATATATGGCTCTTTTAATCATCCCCGTGCGGGGAAGGTCTGTGTCGACCCCGATGGAATCGGGGATCACATGCCGGCATCACATCATAATTCTGAAAGTCTCGCGCGCGGCGCACGCATGCTGCGCACGGCGCTCGGGCCTGCGATTGCCCGCTATCTCGACGACGCCAGCATCGTCGAGGTGATGCTCAATCCCGACGGGCGTCTCTGGATCGACCGCCTGTCCGAGGGATTGTCCGATACGGGCGAGCGTCTGTCAGCTGCCGATGGCGAGCGCATCGTCCGCCTGGTCGCCCATCATGTCGGCGCCGAGGTTCACGCCGGCGCTCCGCGCGTCTCCGCCGAGTTGCCCGAAACGGGAGAGCGGTTCGAGGGATTGCTGCCGCCTGTGGTCGCGGCTCCGGCCTTTGCGATCCGCAAGCCCGCCGTCGCGGTGTTCACGCTGGACGACTATGTCGCGACCGGGATCATGTCGGCGGCGCAAGCCGAGACGCTGCGCCAGGGCGTCGCCGCGCGCGCCAACATCCTCGTCGCGGGCGGCACGTCCACCGGCAAGACGACGCTGACCAACGCATTGCTCGCCGAAGTCGCGAAGACCGCCGATCGCGTCGTCATCATCGAGGACACGCGCGAGCTGCAATGCGCCGCGCCGAACCTCGTGGCGATGCGCACGAAAGATGGCGTCGCCTCGCTCTCCGATCTCGTGCGCTCCTCGCTGCGCTTGCGCCCTGACCGTATTCCTATCGGAGAGGTGCGCGGCGCGGAAGCCCTCGACCTCCTGAAAGCCTGGGGCACCGGCCATCCCGGCGGCGTCGGCACGATCCACGCTGGAACCGCGATCGGCGCGCTGCGCCGGATGGAGCAGCTCATTCAGGAAGCCGTCGTCACGGTCCCGCGCGCGCTGATCGCTGAGACGATCGACATCGTTGCCGTCCTCTCCGGCCGCGGCTCCGCGCGCCGCCTCTCCGAACTCGCACGCGTCGAGGGCCTGGACGCCACCGGCGATTACCGCGTCGCGCCCGCCGTCATTGAGGGCGCCGACGGCCCGACCTTGCTCACCCAAAGCCCTGAAGGAGAAGACCTGTGATCCAACGCCTGCGCCTCGCGCGCCGTCATCTCGCCATGACTGTTTCCGTCGCCATGCTGTCGGTGGTCATGGCCGCGCCCGCTCACGCCTCCGGCTCGTCCATGCCGTGGGAACAGCCGCTCCAGCAGATCCTCCAGTCGATCGAAGGTCCGGTCTCCAAGATCATCGCGGTGATCATCATCATAGTCACGGGTCTGACGCTGGCGTTCGGCGATACCTCTGGCGGTTTCCGCCGGCTCATCCAGATCGTGTTCGGCCTCTCGATCGCCTTCGCCGCGTCGAGCTTCTTCCTGTCGTTCTTCTCTTTCGGCGGCGGAGCGCTGGTCTGATGACGGGCGGCGTCGATCAGAGCGGCGAAGTGCCGGGCTACACCGTTCCCGTTCACCGGGCGCTGACCGAGCCAATCCTGCTCGGCGGCGCCCCACGCGCGATCGCCATCATGAACGGGACGCTCGCCGGCGCTGTCGGCCTTGGTCTGCGCCTCTGGCTCGTCGGCCTCGCCATCTGGGCGATCGGCCACGTCGCGGCTGTCTGGGCCGCCAAGCGCGACCCGCTGTTCGTCGACGTCGTGCGCCGCCATCTGCGCGTCCCGGCGCATCTCACTGTCTGATCAAGGACACGCCATGATGAACCTCGCCGAATATCGCAACCGCAATAGCCGGCTCGCCGACTTCCTGCCCTGGGTCGCCCTGGTCGGCACTGGAATCGTGCTGAACAAGGACGGCAGTTTCCAGCGCACCGCGCGTTTTCGCGGCCCCGATCTCGATAGCGCCGTTCCGGCCGAGCTGGTCGCCGTCGCCGGACGCCTCAACAACGCCTTCCGTCGCCTCGGCTCCGGCTGGGCGATTTTCGTGGAAGCGCAGCGTCACGCCTCGAACCGCTATCCCGACAGCCGGTTTCCTGACGCGGCCTCCGCGCTGGTCGATGCCGAGCGCAAGGCGGGCTTTGAGGAGGCCGGCGCGCATTTCGAGTCGAGCTATTTCCTGACCTTCACCTATCTGCCACCCGCAGAGGACGCCGCCCGCGCAGAAAGCTGGCTCTACGAAGGACGCGAAAAGAAAGGCATCAACCCGCAGGAAGCCCTGACCGGCTTCGCGGATCGCACCGATCGCATTCTCCGCCTGATCGAAGCCTTCATGCCGGAATGCCATTGGCTCGATGATGCCGAAACGCTGACCTATCTGCACGGTTGCGTCTCGACCAAGCGCCACCGCGTCCGCGTCCCCGAGACGCCGATCTACCTCGACGCATTGCTCGCCGATCAGCCGCTGACCGGCGGCCTAGAACCGCGACTCGGGGCATCGCATCTGCGCGTCCTCACGATCACCGGCTTCCCGACTGCGACGACGCCCGGTCTGCTCGATGAGCTGAACCGGCTGGCCTTTCCCTATCGCTGGTCGACGCGCGCGATCCTGCTCGACAAAACGGACGCGACGAGGCTGCTGACGAAAATCAGACGGCAATGGTTCGCCAAGCGCAAGTCGATCGCCGCCATCCTCAAAGAAGTCATGACCAACGAGGCGTCGGTCCTCGTGGACACCGATGCAGCGAACAAGGCCGCCGACGCCGATCTCGCCCTTCAGGAACTCGGCGCCGACTATGCCGGCATGGCCTACGTCACCGCGACGGTGACGGTGTGGGACAGCGATCCTCGCGTTGCCGACGAGAAGCTGCGGCTGGTCGAGAAGGTCATCCAGGGCCGCGACTTCACCGCGATGGCCGAAAGCATCAACGCGGTGGATGCGTGGCTCGGATCATTGCCCGGCCATGTTTACGCCAACGTCCGCCAGTCGCCGATCTCCACGCTCAATCTCGCCCACATGATCCCGCTCTCCGCGGTGTGGGCGGGGCCGGAACGGGACGAGCATTTTGCAGCGCCCCCACTGCTCTTCGGCAAGACCGAAGGCTCGACCCCGTTCCGGCTTTCGCTTCATGTCGGCGACGTCGGCCACACGCTGATCGTCGGCCCGACCGGCGCGGGCAAGTCCGTCCTGCTGGCGCTGATGGCGCTCCAGTTCCGACGCTATGCGGGCTCTCAGGTCTTCGCCTTCGACTTCGGCGGCTCGATCCGCGCAGCCGCGCTGGCCATGGGCGGAGACTGGCACGATCTCGGCGGCGATCTCAGCGATGGCGCGATCGATAGCGTCAGCCTCCAACCGCTCGCCCGCATCCATAATGTCCCCGAGCGCGCCTGGGCGGCAGACTGGATCGTCGCGATCCTGATGCGCGAGGGCGTCCCGATCACGCCGGAGGTAAAAGAGCATCTCTGGACGGCACTGACCTCGCTGACGTCAGCGCCGATCGAGGAACGCACCATCACCGGCCTCGTCGTGCTGCTCCAGTCGAACGACTTGAAGCAGGCGCTCAGGCCCTATTGCGTCGGCGGCCCCTATGGCCGGCTGCTCGACGCCGAGCGCGAATATCTCGGCTCGGCGATGGTCCAGGCGTTCGAGACCGAAGGTTTGATCGGCACCGGCGCGGCACCGGCCGTCCTCGCCTATCTCTTTCATCGCATCGAGGACCGGCTCGACGGCTCGCCGACCCTCCTCATCATCGACGAGGGCTGGCTGGCGCTGGATGACGACGGTTTCGCCGGCCAGCTCCGCGAATGGCTGAAAACGCTGCGCAAGAAGAACGCCAGCGTCATCTTCGCCACGCAGTCGCTGTCGGACATCGATGGCTCGGCCATCGCGCCCGCCATCATCGAGAGCTGTCAGACCCGGCTTCTCCTGCCGAACGAGCGCGCGATCGAACCGCAGATCACCGCGATCTATCGGCGCTTCGGCCTCAACGATCGCCAGATCGAGATCATCGCGCGGGCCATGCCCAAGCGCGACTACTATTGCCAGTCCCGGCGCGGCAACCGGCTGTTCGAGCTGGGCCTTTCCGACGTGGCGCTCGCTCTGTGCGCCACGTCGTCGAAGACCGACCAGGCCGCCATCGCCCGCGTCGTCGCCGAACACGGCCGCGATGGCTTCCTCGCCGCCTGGCTCAACCACCGCGAGATCGGCTGGGCAGCGGATCTCGTTCCCAACCTCACCAACAAGGAGAATAACCTATGAAACTGCGCCATTCCCGCGCAGCGCGTTTCGCTGCCGCGCTGCTGACCGCCCCCGTCGCGCTCGCGCCCATGCTGGCGACGCCCGCTCACGCCATCATCGTGTTCGATCCCTCGAACTATGCGCAGAACGTGCTGACGGCGGCGCGTTCGCTCCAGCAGATCACCAACCAGATCACTTCGCTTCAGAACGAAGCGCAGATGCTGATCAACCAGGCACGCAACCTGACAAGCCTGCCGTACTCCGCGCTCCAGCAGTTGCAGCAGTCGGTCCAGAAGACGCAGCAGCTCCTCAGCCAGGCGCAGAACATCGCCTACGACGTCCAGAAGATCGACCAGATGTTCCAGCAGAAATATGGGAACGTTTCGATGTCGGCGACCGACCAGCAGCTCGTCACCGACGCCCGCTCTCGCTGGCAGAACACGGTGGGCGGCCTGCAGGACGCCATGCGCGTGCAGGCCGGTGTCGTCGGCAACATCGACACCAACCGTGCGCAGATGTCGGCGCTGGTCGGCCAGAGCCAAGGCGCGACCGGGGCGCTCCAGGCGACACAGGCCGGCAACCAGCTTCTGGCGCTTCAGGCTCAGCAGCTCGCCGATCTCACCGCCGTCGTCGCGGCCAACGGCCGGGCACAAGCACTGCAATCGGCCGAACAGGCTGCTGCCGCCGAGCAGGGTCGCGAACAACGCCGCCGCTTCCTGACGCCGGGCGTGGGCTATCAGCCCGGCAACGCCCGGATGTTCCCGAACAGCGGCAACTGAGGCCCGTGCGATGGACGGCAAGACCCTCGCTCGCATCGGCGCCATCGTCTTCGTCGCGGTCGCCATCACGGCGACCGCGATCGAGATGAACCGCAAGGACGATCGGCCGGAAGCATTTACGGGGCAGATCCGTCCCGTCGCGACGCAAGATCCGCTGGCGGCCGAGCTGCTTCGCTGTTCCGAGATCGGCGAGGTCGGCCCGCGTGATCCCTCGTGCCTGAGAGCATGGGCGGAGAACCGGCGCCGCTTCCTCGGGCACCCGGACCAGTCGTCATCGCAGGCCCCGGTTTCGTCGCCGTCGATGTTTCCGAATGCTCCGGCCTCGGCCGACCCCATCCGCAAGGAAAGCGCGCCAGCGGATCTGACCGGCCCCACGATGCAGGCCGAGCCTGCTCGGCCGGAGGTGCGCTGACATGGGCGGCACCGGCGTCATCGACCATTTCCTCGAAGTCTTCACGCGATACATCGACGGCGGCTTCGGCCTGCTCGGCGGCGAGGTCGGCTTCATCGCCACCACCTTGATCGTCATCGACGTGACGCTCGCCGCGCTGTTCTGGTCGTGGGGCGCTGACGACGACATCATGGCGCGCTTGGTCAAGAAGACGCTGTTCGTCGGTGTCTTCGCCTACCTGATCTCCAACTGGAATAATCTCGCCCGCATCATCTTCGAGAGTTTTGCGGGACTCGGCTTGAAGGCGTCCGGCACTGGCTTTGCCCTCAGTGATCTCATGCGCCCCGGCAAGGTGGCGCAAACCGGGCTCGACGCAGGTCGTCCGTTGCTCGACTCGATCTCAAGCCTGATGGGCTACTGGTCGTTCTTCGAGAACTTCATCCAGATCGCCTGCATGTTCTTCGCCTGGGCGCTGGTGTTGCTGGCGTTCTTCGTCCTCGCCATCCAGCTCTTCGTCACGCTCATCGTTTCAAGCTGGCGACGCTCGCCGGCTTCGTGCTGATCCCGTTCGGCCTGTTCGGCAAGTCAGCCTTCATGGCCGAGCGCGTGCTGGGCAACGTCATTTCCTCGGGCATCAAGGTGCTCGTTCTCGCCGTCATCATCGGCATCGGCTCGACGTTGTTCTCCGAATTCACCTCCGGCTTCGGCGGCGCCAAGCCGTCGGTCGACGACGCGATGGCGATTGTCCTCGCCGCGCTGTCATTGCTTGGCCTCGGCATCTTCGGACCCGGCATCGCCAACGGTCTCGTCTCCGGTGGACCGCAGCTCGGCGCCGGCGCGGCAGTGGGCACCGGCCTGGCTGCTGGCGGTATGGTCGCGGCCGGCGCCGCGACGGTCGGCGCGGTCGCGTCCGGTGGCGCTGCCCTTGCTGGCGGTGCCGCTGCCGTCGCGCGCGGCGGGGCCGCGCTCGCGGGCGGTGCATCGACAGCTTACAGCCTTGGCGCCGCTGGCCAGTCAGGCGCTTCGGGCGTTGCTTCTGGTCTCGGCAATGTCGCGAGCACCGGCGCGAAGGCCGCGGTCTCGCCGCTGAAACGCGCCGCCACACGCGCGGCCGATAGCCTCAAATCCAGCTATGACGCCGGCTCACGCGCCGCGACCGAAATCTCCGGCGGCGCATCCAGCGATGGCGGGGCGACAGAGTCCGCGGCTGCGGCCACTTCGGCTCCTGAGGCCGCTGGCCCGCCCGCTTGGGCCAAGCGCATGAAGCGCTCGCAGCAGATGTCCCATGGTCTCTCAGCCGCCGCGCACGCCGTGCGCAGCGGCGACAGCCATGGCGGCGGCTCCTCCGTCAACCTTTCCGAAAGCGACTGACCATGTTCAAACGACCATCCACCCACTACGGCAAATCCCCACCGCCCGCGACGCCTTATCAGCGCGCGAGCCAGGTCTGGGACGAGCGCATCGGCTCCGCGCGCGTGCAAGCCCGGAACTGGCGGTACATGGCATTCGGTTCGTTGGGGCTTGCCGCCGGCCTCTCCGCCGCACTTGTCTGGCAGTCGGCCAACGGTTCGATCGTGCCATGGGTGGTGCAGGTTGATCGACTCGGACAGGCGCAGGCGATCGCGCCGGCGACCGCCGACTATCAGCCGAACGATCCGCAGCTCGCCTTCTACCTGGCGCGGTTCATCGAGCAGGTCAGGAGCATCCCGGCCGATCCGATCATCGTGCGGCAGAACTGGCTGCGCGCCTATGACTTCACGACGCAGGGCGGCGCGCTCGCGCTCAATGACTATGCCCGCGCCAACGACCCGTTCGCCAAGGTCGGCAAGCAGCAAATAGCGATCGAGGTGTCGTCGGTGATCCGCGCCTCGCCAACCAGCTTCCGCATCGCGTGGGTCGAGCGCCGTTATCAGGACGGCTCACTCGCCTCCACCGAACGCTGGTCCGCGATCATGACCGTTGTCGTGCAGCCCCCGCGCGACGCCGACACGCTGCGCAAGAACCCGCTTGGAATCTACATCAACGCCATCAACTGGTCGAAGGAGCTTGGACAATGACGCCCGCACTCCGCAAAGCCACCCCCTGGAGTGCAGGGCGCCCGGCTTTCCTCATCCACGTAATGCCGGCTTTCCGTAGATCCGCGTTGCCGGCAATCCTGCTCGCCGGTTCGGTCCTGGCAGGGTGCGCCACGCACACGCCGCCGCCGGAGATCTCCTATGATAATGCAGCTCCGGCCGTGCAGACGACTGATCCGCCGGCACCCGTCAGGGTGGTGGAACTGCCGAAGCCGCTGCCGCTTCCGGGACAGTTGAAGCCGGTCGGCAAGGATGGCAAGTCCGAGCCGGAACCGGCCGATCCCGCAGCAAGGGTCAACCTGGCCAATGCCGCCGCGCGCATCCAGCCGGTTCGCAACGGCTTCATCAACTCGATGCAGGTCTATCCGTTCGTCGATGGCGCGCTCTATCAGGTCTATGCCTCGCCGGGGCAAATCACCGACATCGAGCTCCAGCCGGGCGAGCAGCTCGTCGGCTCCGGCCCAGTCGCCGCCGGCGACACCGTGCGCTGGGTCATCGGCGATACCGAGAGCGGCACGGGTGCGGCCAAGCAGATCCATATCCTCGTGAAGCCGACGCGCCCCGATCTGATGACCAATCTCGTCATCAACACCGACCGGCGCACCTACCACATGGAGCTGCGCTCGACGCCATCCACCTACATGGCGTCGGTGTCGTGGCAATATCCGCAGGACCAGCTCATCGCGCTGCGCCGTCAGAACAGCCAAGCCGAGGCTGCCCAGCCGGTTGCCAACGGCATCGATCTCGCCCGCGTGAACTTCCGCTACGAAGTAACAGGCGACCGCGCGCCGTGGCGGCCGCTACGCGCCTTCGATGACGACAAGCAGGTGTTCATCGAATTTCCGCGCGGCATCGGCCAGGGCGAGATGCCGCCCCTGTTCGTCGTCGGCCCCGAAGGCGACACATCCGAGTTGGTGAATTATCGTGTCCGCGGCAATTACATGATCGTCGATCGGTTGTTCGCCGCCGCCGAGCTGCGCTTCGGGTCGGGCAAGAATCAGAAGCGCGTCCGCATCTCCCGCACCGATGGGAGGCCGGCAACGTGAACGACGAACTCGATCCCGAAAAGGGAGAAGGTCGGGGACCGGCGAACGCGGTTCAGCCTCCGGCTCCGGCTGAGGACGACGCCCAGCCGCTCATCGGCGAGCCGGCCGCGACCATGCGGCTGCGCGCGGAGCCGCCACGCGTGACGCGCCTTTCGCGCAAGGTGCTGGCCGGATTGGGGCTGGCCGCGAGCCTCGGCGTCGGCAGCGCGCTGATCTATGCGCTTCAGACCCATCAACGCGGCCAGGGCGAGGAGCTGTATTCGACAGATAATCGCTCGACGCCGGACGGCCTCGCCGGTCTACCGAAAGACTATTCCGGGGTTCCAAAGCTCGGCCCGCCGCTCCCCGGCGATCTCGGCCGCCCGATCCTAAATGCGCAGAATGGCGGCTCGGTGCCCCCCATGGGCACGCCGGTCGGTGCTCCTGCCGGGCCAAGCCCGGAAGAACAGCGTCGGGCGCAGGAGCTGGAGGCGGCGCGGACCGCACGCCTGTTTGCCTCAACGGAAACGCGGCCTGCGGGCAACGCAACCACGGCCCAGCCGGCAACAAACGTCGCACCGCAACCGGATCTCGCAAACCTTGGCCTCGCCCCACAGCCGGCGACGCCATCGGCGGAGGATCGTCAACTCGCGTTCCTCAACCAGACACCCGACAAGCGCACCGTGTCTCCGGATCGCGTGGCGGCGCCAGCGTCAAGGAACGTCCTCCAGGCCGGCGCCGTCATCGCGGCCGCCTTGATCACCGGCATCCGGTCGGACCTCCCCGGGCAGATCACCGCACAGGTGACTGAGAATATCTATGACAGCCCAACCGGCCATGTTCTCCTGATCCCGCAAGGGACGCGTGTGATCGGGCAATACGACAATGGCGTGGGGTTCGGTCAGCGCAGGATGCTGCTGGTCTGGAACCGGCTGATCTTCCCGAACGGACGTTCCATCGTGCTGGAGCGCCAGCCTGGTGCGGACGCCGAAGGCTATGCTGGTCTTGAGGATGGCGTCGATTATCACTGGGGCGAGCTGTTCAAGGCTGCCGCGCTCTCCACGATCCTGAGCATCGGCGCGGAAGCCGGCTCATCGGGCCAGGACAGCGATATCGTGCGTGCGCTGCGCCAGGGCGCATCGAACAGCGTCAGCCAGACAGGTCAGCAGATCGTCCAGCGCCAGCTCAACATCGCGCCAACACTGACGATCCGGCCGGGATTCCCTGTGCGCGTCATTGTCACCCGCGATCTCGTCCTCGAACCCTACGGAGGCTGATATGGCCAAGTTGAAACTCGGGCCGATCGTCGACGATAAGCCAGTCAAGGTTACGGTGGAGCTGCCAGCAGGCCTCCACCGCGATCTCGTCGCCTATGCGGAGATCCTTGGTCGCGAGGCGGGAAAGCCATTGGCCGATCCGGTCCGCCTGATCGTCCCTATGTTGGAGCGGTTTATAGCCACGGATCGGGGATTTGCAGCAGCGAGGAAGACAAAAGGATCGCTGAAGTCACCTGAATGATCGCCGCGGCAGCCGACCGCGACATCGAACGTGCAAGACTCAAGAGGCGGCGCCAGGCGGGGTTGTCATTCCGTGGCGACCACACCGCACAGAATGGCAGAACCTCGTCGGCAATCGGCCGATAGACGATCCCTGGAAACTGAGCTGCCGTCCCGGCCTCGCTCATGACGGTCACGCCTCTCCCAATCGCCACGAGCGACAGCAGATTGTCTCGCCCGATGTATTGCGTATGGATTTCCGGGTGCCGCCCGAGATCAGCGAGACGCTGAACTAAATAGTCGTGAATCTCCGGACCTGGCGCTCCATCACTAACGATGAACCGCTCGCCTACGAGGTCATGCCAGTCGAGTTCCGTTTTTCCGCAGAGGGGGTGCTCAGAGGGAAGAACGACAAACACGCGCTCCGACCAGAGCTGCTCGATCTCGCAGTCGAGCCACTGCGATGTCCCGGTGATAAACGCAACGTCGAGGCGCAATTGTCGAATGGCCGAAACATGATCCGCCGGATCGCCGTCTTTCAGCTCGATTAGAACCTGCGCATGGGCTTTGTCATAGGCACGCAGCAAATCTGACAGAAAGCCCGATGCGAGCGAGGAGAATATCCCGATCTTGATCCGCCCGTCTTCAGACCGCCCGATCGTGGCGACATCCTTCGCGCCGTACTCAATCTGCCGTAGAGCCTTTCGCGCGTGTCGCACGAAGCGCTTCCCGGCCAGCGTGAGAAAGACGCCGCCATTGTGCCGCTGAAATAGCGAGGCTCCTAAGCGATCCTCGAGATCCCGGATACGCCGACTGATCGCCGATTCTTGAACGCCGATTGCCGCAGCCGCCTTACGGAAACTGCCGTACTCCGACGCGGCCAGGAAATAGCGAAGTTGACGAACCTCGATCATGCTCGCCCCATCGGCGCTCCGCGCTATCTGAGTTATTTGATCCGGCCGGTCTTGTTCACGACCTCGATGTCGTGACCATCCGGGTCTAGAACCCATGTTGCGTAATAGTCAGCGCCATACTGAAGCTGGGCCGCTGGCGGCACCTTCATACGGCCACCGGCGGCCATCGCCGCTTGATAGAACTTGTTGACGACATCCTGGCTCTCAGCAGCTATCCCGACATGAATAGCTTCCGGATCAGCCCGACCTTGCTTGAGCCAGAAGAAGTGATTTCCATTTCTTTTGCTGAACCCAACCAGATGTGGATGGTCATCCGATCCGGGGTAATCGATGACTTCCGTCACCCCAAATGGAATCAGAGCCTTCTCATAGAAGACAACAGACCGTTGCATGTCGTTAACAGTCAATATCACGTGGTCAATCACAACTACTTCTCCTTTACGATGGTTACCTACGATCAGAGATTTCAGAGAATTGTTTGCCGACCCATGGCAATTGGATTTGCACCGACGCGCCCAAAGTGCACTCGTCGGTCAGATCACTTTGCGCTCCTTGGGAGGCCGAGAAGCTTTTCGCTGAGATCCCAGAGCTGCTCCGCGGCATCTGGGTCGATAGCGTGGCGCGAGACGCCGAACTGCTGGCTTGAGTCATCGAGGTTCGGAGTAGCGCCTTCCTCCAACAGCGCCGCGATGTCGCAGTTCTCGCAATAGACGCCGCCCCTTCCGTCTAGTTGAGGGCTGGTCGCGCACCAGATACTGGTCGCGGCTCCCTGTTCGACGGACTTGATATTTTTTGAGGGGTCGTGGATCAGCTCGCCTCTTTCCCCGATCACACCGGCTGCCCGCTGTTCAGCGACGGAGACATGTTTTTGGAGACCGGTACCAGGAATACTTCCCGGATGGACCGCGAAAGCTCGCACACCATGCGGCTCGCCCAATTCATTCAGCGCGAGCGCGAACAGAATGTTGGCCGTCTTCGACTGCCCGTATGCTGTCCAGGGATGATAGTCCCGGCGCTCAAAATTGGGATCAGCGAACACCACGGGGGACAAATGGTGCCCCCAGGACGATACCGAGACGACTCGCGCGCCTTTCGCTTTGATGAGCGCCGGCCACAGGCGGACGGCGAGCTGAAAATGGCCCAGATGATTGGTCGCGAATTGAGACTCGTAGCCTCGCGCATCCCGGGTCAGCGGGTTCGCCATGATGCCCGCACTGTTGACCAGAATATGTAGCGGTTGACCGAGGCTCTGGAATCGCTCGGCGAAGGCGTCGATCGACTTTGGATCGAGCAGATCCATCGGCTCGATCTCGACATCGATCCCAGCCAGCGCCGATGCCGACCGCTCGACATCGCGCGCGGGGACAATGACCCTGGCTCCCGCCGCTCGCAGCTCGCGCACGGTTTCCCTGCCAAGACCGGAATAACCGCCTGTGACGATCGCGGTTTTACCCGCAAGGTCGATGCCCTTGATGACCTCGGCGGCGGTGGACGCGGAATTGAAACCGGAGCCGATGGGACTTTGAGGTGTAGGCATGGCGTATCTCCAGATCTAGTTGGCCGGAACTCGTCTCGGCTGCCGCGCGGCGTCGGCGTTCGGTGGATGCCGGCATGTTGAGACGCGCACCAAAGCGGCGTCCGGAAGCCTCCGCAGCCGTTACCGAGACGCAGCTCGGACCCCTGTGCCGGTCTCCGCAGTGAAGGCCGCCAGGGAATCCATGTAGTCCCGCCAATGTACGATCTTGCGGTCTTTGACGGTCACGACCGAGATGAACCGGTTATCGTAAGCCTTCCCGGTCAGGAGCTTCTTCCCATGCACCTCGTACTCAATAATGAGCACGCCTGGCTCCTGCGAACGATGTACGACGAGCGCATCACCACTGTGCAGGACGGTCGTGTCCCCGTATCCTGAATAGAGCGCTTCTAGCGCGGCGCGGCCGACGATCTTGGTAGGGAAGTCTGGGAATACATATCGAAACTCGAATACCGCGTCGTCGGCAATTGTTTCGAAGTAGTGATCGCCGTCCACCACGCCGGCCAGCCCTTGCATGACAACGTCGAAGAAGGGGTCCAGCGCAAAGTACGACGCATATTTTGAATTAGACATAAGTCATCTCCTTGGACTTGAGCGCAGGCGATGGTTTCAGTGCGATTGAATCTGTACGGGAGCACCGATCTTGTCCGGATGCCCAGGCGCGATCACGAGGTAGCGCTGCACCGCGGCGTTCGCATTGCTCACGAGCTGGCGGATCGGCCCATTAGCGTTGACGATCGCACCACCCGCCGGATTGGTCATGAAGGCCGCCAACGGCTGGAGGGACCCGCTTCCATCTGCCGCGTTCGAAAGCGCGAGCACATAAGGCGATTTCGGCTCAAGGCCCGTTACGGCGGCCTGCAACACCTGCACGAGCCCCTGATCGAACAAACTTACGCTCGTAGCCGGCACCGCTCCGGGAGCGCCCATCGATAGGTGGGTCGTTTCGCCGGCTAGGCCGAGCGGCTGGAGGTTCTCCTGCCCTTTTCCGGGCTCGGCGGCGCCGGGGACGTATGTGACCGCTTGCGGCGCCTGTCCGATAGGAATCGTCTCGACAACGCGGTTCTCTAGCGTGTCGATCGCATCCATGGCGTCCTGATTCTCGAGACCGACATACACGCGAGTGCCGTCGCCGGATGGCCAGATTCCGTGGGGAAGCTTGCCGACTGGAATGGTTGCGACCTTCTCGAAGTCGCTTCGACGAAAGGCCAGAACCTCGTTGAGACCACCCACCGTCACGTAAGCGAACTTGCCCTTCGCGTTGTCCGCGAAATTGACGTGGTTCGTTATCGGCCCGGTGTCGAGGATCTTGATCGTATTGAAGGGCGGCCGCGCGTTGATCACGACGGTCTTGCCGACGTCCTTGAGCGTGTACCAGACTTGCTCGCCATCGGGGCTGGCCGCAATGTTTGGACAGAACGGACTCGGCTGCGGAACCCGCCCGACTTCGCCATGCGTCTTGACATCGAACACGACCAGTTCGGGGGTGAACGAGGAGCAGACGTAGCCATATTTGCCGTCCGGTGAGAAAATCGTCATGCCGGGACCATTGGGCGTCTGGATACGGCCAGTCTCCTTGAAGGTCTGGCCGTTCAAAACTGCTACGTAGTTCTCGCCGCGCACCGTCACCCAGACTTCTTTGCCGTCAGGAGTGAAGAAGGCCTCGTGCGGCGAGCGGCCAACATAAGTGGTGGCCTTCACAGCGTTTGTCTTCGTGTCGATGAAGGTTACGGAGTTCGACCCAATCGACACGACCGCGATCGTGCGCCTGTCGGGAGAGAAACCCATGCCATGCACAAGCACCTGGCCGCGATAGAGCGGGCTGAAATTGCTCGGCTGTGGATCTCCGAGGCGAATGACACCCAGCAACTCGTTCGAGGCCGGGTCGATGACTGACACGGTGTTGGAGAATTGCTCTGCCGCGTACACGCGATCGGCGTGGCTCACTGGGATGTTTGGTGCCGACGTCTCAAAGGGCGCTTGTCCGGCTTGAGCGGCTGCAGCCAGGCATGAAACGCCAAACGCGGCAGCCAATATTTCTAGGGACTTCATTTCGGCATATCCTTCATGGTGTGGTCGGCGGGGCTTGTTGGCGCGTCCGTTGCAGCGGGGTCGCCGGATTCAGTGGGGGCGGAGACCGAGGGTGGCAGAGGCTGCCCCAACGCCAGCCTCATGGCGGCGATCTCCTGCTGCTGATCGACGATGATCTCTTGCGCGATCCGGCGGAGCTGTTCATTGCGCCCAAAGCGCAATTGCAACACCGCCATGTCGATTGCGCCCTGATGGTGAGGGATCATCATCGCCGCGAAGTCTACGTCGACGTCTCCGGTCGGCTTCACAGCCATCCCGGTCATCATCTTGTCCATAGCCCGCTGGTTTTCCGTGAGGAACGGGCGCTCGCTCTCAGCGGCGTCCGTTCCCCCGGCGGAGCAAATGCTTGTGCCTGTCGGGACCGCGCTCCCGCTGTCTTTGCCGGTCGCGGCATAAGAGGCTGCCGCCGCGACAAGGATTCCGCCAACACATAAAGCTAACTTGCGAGACGAGAGCGCGAACATCCTGATCCTCGATTTCTGTTGGGACGCTGTGGAAATCAGCCCGACGACCGTCCGCCGAAGCACTACTGCTGGCTAGGCCGCCCCTACAGCTTGCTTTACTTTCGCGGCCGTATCGGGATCGATGTTGTTCCAGTACCAGAGGAAGCGCTCTCGAATTTCTTCGACTCGGAGCTGCCGGTACTGGCCAACCAGCGTCTGAACGAGGCGCGCCCGCTGCGCGTCATTGTAGACGTCTCGGACAAGCACACCGGCTTGGCTGAAGTCATCGTCGTCCGCTCGCTTGGTGTAGGCTGAGCGGACCAAGTCGCCATCGGCGCTCCATCCGCCGGTCTCCCCAGCCTGCATGGGATCGGCCTTGGGACCTCCAAATGAATTCGGTGCGTACACCGGAACCTTGCCGGGCTTGAAATAGTGACGCAGGTGGCCGTCCTTGGTGTAGCAGTGTACGTCGTTGTGGGGGCGATTGACGGGAAGCTCGTTATAGTTCGAGCCGATGCGATAGCGGTGCGCGTCCGCGTATGCGAAGACACGCGCAAGCAGCATCCTGTCCGGGCTCACGTCGACGCCGGGCACCAAGTTCGATGGCTCGAACGCCGCTTGCTCGATCTCCGCGAAGTAGTTCTCCGGATTGCTGTCGAGGACAAACTCGCCAACCCTGATCAGGGGATAATCGGAGTGCGGCCAAGTCTTCGTAAGATCGAACGGATTGATCCGATAGGTCTTAGCCTCCTCATATGGCATTACCTGAACGGATACCGTCCATTTTGGAAATTCGCCGCGTTCGATCGCCTCGAACAGGTCGCGGGTGTGGTAGTCTGTGTCCCGTGCGGTAATTGCCGCAGCCTCATCATTCGTCAGATTTTGCAGGCCTTGCTGGCTGTGGAAATGATACTTGATCCAGAATCGCTCGCCCGCGGCGTTTATCCATTGATAGGTGTGCGACCCGTAGCCGTTCATCTTGCGCCAGCTCTCAGGCAAGCCGCGATCACCCATGAGATAGGCCACCTGGTGGGCGCTTTCGGGCGAGAGTGTCCAGAAGTCCCACTGCATCTCCGCGTCACGAAGATTCCTATCCGGCAGCCGCTTTTGCGATCGGATAAAATCGGGAAACTTGATCCCGTCGCGAATGAAGAACACGGGTGTGTCGTTACCTACGATGTCGTAGTTGCCTTCGGACGTATAGAATTTCAGCGCGAAGCCCCGGAGATCCCGCCAGGTATCCGGCGATCCGATTTCGCCCGCCACCGTCGAAAACCGCGCTAGCATCTCGGTCTTGGCGCCCGGCTGAAAAAGCGCAGCACGAGTATATGCACTGACGTCCTCGGTGACCGTGAGCATCCCGAAAGCTCCGCCGCCCTTTGCATGAACGACGCGCTCCGGAACGCGCTCGCGATTGAACTGCGCAAGCTTCTCAACAAGGTAGACGTCATGCAAAACTACCGGGCCATTCGGCCCGACCGTTCGCGAATACTCGTCAGAGGCTACCGCGGCTCCGGCCGTTGTGGTTGTGAAGTTCTTGCCGGTCATGATCACACTCCTTGGCGAGGGCAGCCGCTCACATTGCGCAAGGCTCAGCGGAGCCGTGCGATGCGCGGGCAAGGTTGTCAGGTTGGGATTCTGCGCTAGGAGCGCCACAGTCGGTCAGGATGCGAGGCCGCCTCCGACGGATCAGGCTGAGCCTGAATTGATCAATGCGTCTTCACGCCCAGCGCTTTGATCCGCGATCCCCTAGCTCTTTATGAAGGCCAGAAGATCCGGATTGATCACGTCCGCGTGCGTTGTGAGCATCCCGTGCGGATAGCCTGGGTAGATCTTGAGCCTGCTGTTCTTGACCAACTTGGCCTGTAGCTCTGCCGCGTCCTTATAGGGAACGACCTGGTCATCGTCGCCCTGAATGACCAGCGTTGGCACCGTGATCGCATTCAGGTCGTCCGTCTGGTCTGTCTCCGAGAACGCCTTGATGCCCTCATAGTGCGCGTTCGCGGCGCCCATCATGCCCTGACGCCACCAGTTGTCGATCACGCCCTGAGAGACCTTCGTACCCGGACGATTGAAGCCGTAGAACGGACCTGATGCCACATCGAGGAAGAATTGCGCCCGGTTTGCCGCCAGTGCTGCGCGAAAGCCGTCAAAGACCTCAATCGGCGTGCCCTCGGGGTTCTTCTCGGTCTTGAGCATCAGCGGCGGTACGGCGCTGACCAGCACAGCTTTTGCGACGCGGCCCTGTGGCTGACCATATTTGGCGACATAGCGGGCCACTTCGCCGCCGCCAGTCGAATGGCCGATATGCACTGCGTTCTTCAGGTTGAGATGCTCGGCCACCGCTGACGCGTCGGCCGCATAGTGGTCCATATCGTGACCTTCACCGACCTGAGACGAACGGCCGTGCCCGCGACGATCATGCGCGACGACGCGGAAGCCTTGAGCAAGGAAAAACAGCATCTGCGCGTCCCAGTCATCCGAGCTTAGCGGCCAACCGTGATGGAAGACGATTGGCTGAGCACTCTTCGGCCCCCAATCCTTGAAGAAGATCTCGACCCCGTCTTTGGTCGTGACGAATGACATGGTGTTGGCTCCTGCGTGCTTAGTTGATTTGGGGGACGTCGGCGCAGCCGTCGGGGTGGCGGCGAAGACAGGCGAGGATACAGCGGATACGGCGGATGCAGCGATCACACCGGCTGCGCCGATCAGCACGTCTCGACGAGACGCAGAAGAATTCGATGCATGCGAATTGGTCGACATGGTTCTCTCAATGAAAGAGTGTGCGGCTGGCTTAATTCACATAAGTGAAATGAAGGATCTACGCTGCCTTCACCTCGTTCATTGGCAATCCAGCCTTTCGCCAACTCGGCTGGTGCTGCAATGGACAGCCGTTAATTTAGAGGGACCAGCCAAACCAACAAGCTGACGACTTCGCTCACCTTCCGATTCCGAGGGGACAGATTCGCTCACCAGCCAAACGAGGGCACCCGCGGCCTGAGCCACTCGGGAGCCTCTTCAATAGTCTGCTGGTCCGCGCTGCCGAAACTCGGTTCGAGCTAGGTGTGCGAGGTGGCGAACCCGCCTCGCTGGCCCTCGATATGTGGGGGCCCGTTTAGAAGGTTGCCGATACTCGGAAGCTTGGGAACTGCACGCCGAATCTGGATGTCTACGCCAGGAGTGCGCTCCGGGGACCGGCAAATCTGGGCGCGAGATGGCAAACGCGCGGCTTGATATTACTTGTCACGTTGGAAACGGGCCAACCGCGCGGACACACCCGTGCTTGCCCTGCTTCGGCGCTCCTCCGCCCACTTCAGCGGCCAATGCGGGTCGCGATATCCTTAATTCTGGCTAGAATCTCCGGCTCGAATGTCTGGAGGGCCGCAGCGACACTATTCGCTCTCAGTTGATCGGGCGTCATGCCGGTCGCCCCTTTGATGAACCGACGATAGCTGCGCACATCCGCATACCCGAGGTCGGCCGCAATTGAACTGACACTGCGGCTTTCATCAGCGAGCAGATTCAGGCTGGCTTCCACGAGCGTCTCCTCGCGGAATCGACGAAAATTGCCTCCGGCTAGACTATTTCTCCGGCGAAAGGTCGCTGGGCTAATGCCAAGCTCGTCGCACAAGGCCATCGTGTTGAGGCGTCGGATCGTGACGTCGCTCTCCGTTACGAGTGCGCCCGTTCCTCCATCCAACGCTATTCGATGCTGAAGGACCGACCACCCGATATCATCGGTTGGTTGGCCCTGACGCGCTTCACGCAGCAGGGAAACCGGAAAGTGGAGTGCCGCCTGACTGCCAACATGGATGGGCGCCGACATCGACCAGTGACGCGCGCCAAGGACATGGCCGCGGTTGCGCGTCGTCACCGCCGTGGCGGGGAAGCGACGGCCAAGAAAGTAGCTCAGCCCGCCAAACAGCGTGTTCAAGTAAATATCTTCGATAACAGCTGCGTTGTCTCCGCCGAACACCTCATCGCAACTGACCTGGAGCTGAGCTTCGATTCCGTCCGTATACAGGCCGATCGCAATCGGCAGCCCCATTGCATGAAAGTGAGTGAGGCTGCCGATTGCGCGCTCGAGCGTCTCGCATGCCATCATTATCCGCAGCATGAGAATGAGCTGTGAGGGCGGATAAGGACGTCGACCGTATCCACTGAAATGGTCATCTGTCTCGACCATTGCATTCATCGCAACTAGAACGATCTGCCCGATCGAGATCAAAGGCCGGGCGTCCGGGTCAACGTAGCTCCGCTTGAACAATTCCTCTCTTGAGAGCCCGCGCATTACGGCTCCATCGGAATGGGAATATGCCTCGGAAATAGGTACGAAAGCAGTTTGACTGCCGCCTGAAGATTTCAACGCCACGGTTATCCTCCGACATCATTCCCTTCGGATTCAGTCTAAGCGTTTGCCGAGGTGAACTCGAAAGCCGCCGAAGCACGAGGCCATCAGTATAACCCAATGCCTCGCAAATACGTACCTTACTTCTTACTTGGCTTTTGCCGTCAGCGCGTTCCAGGCAGCGTGCGAGTCCATATAATCTCTCCAGCGCGCGATCTTGCGGTTTTCAAGTTCGATAATCGAGCAAAACCGATTTTCATACTTGGCGCCCGTCGAAAGAATCGTCCCGTGGATGTCATACTCGACGACGACGACTCGGCCGTTGGCGGCCTTGTTGACGAACAATTCGTCTGCAGAGCGCAGCCGGATGCTGCCGACATACCCTTCGAACTGATCCATCAGTTCCGTGCGCCCGCGCACCACACGAGGCCACCCCAGGTCGTAACGCACTTCGTAGGCGATATCGTCGGCTACGATGTCAAAGAAGTGCTCGCCGTCAACGAGGTCACCCAGCGCCTTACGGATCAGCGCAAAGTATGGCTCTGCGCCGGCATAGGTAGAATATTTGTTATGGGGCACTTTCGTTTCTCCATAGATTTCGGATTTCATAAGAGGTTTCGGCGCGGCGGCGCAACGCCGCGCCGGATGCGCGTTCGGTCAGGCAACCGGTTGAAGAGCCCAAGCGGCTGCATGTCGCTCGGCGAAGTCCCGAAAGCTGGTCGCTGGCCGGCCCGTGACCTTCTCGACGTCACCGTTGGGCCGTGCGCCGTTGCCAGAAATGATCGTCCCGGTCAGCCAGTGTAGCATCACGGCGTAGTCGGCGGGGACAAAGCCCGCATCGACCGCACCGTTAATCCATGCGTTCGGATCGATGTCAGTGTGGACCACACGCCGACCGATGACGCCGCTAACGATCTCGGCGACTTCAGCCACCGTAAGCGCCTGGGGGCCTGTCGGCGCGTACTGCGCTCCAGCGTGGGCGTCGGGATTGACTAGGGTCTCGACCGCGACCGCAGCGATATCCTGGGCATCGACAAAGGCTTCATTCTTGCCGCCTGTCGGCACCATGAACGCGTCGCCGATAAGTGGCAGATGCTGGTCACTGAAATTTTGCATGACCCATGCGGGGCGGAGAATCGAGTGGGTAAAGGCGCTGCGCTGGCCGAGTTCGAGTTCGACCGCGCGGATGTCGACCTCTTCGGGCGATCGGTCGCTGCCGTAGGCGCTGAGATACGTCACGTGGCGGATGCCGGAGGCCTCCGCAAGATTAAGGAATTCCGCGACCTGGTGGATGAACTTGGTCCGCATGACGGGGGTGACCAGGTACACGCGGTCCACACCATCCAACGCAGGAGCATAGGTGCTCACGTCATCCCAGTCGAACTTAACGTCCGCACCGCTGCGTGACGCCGTCCGCGCACGCAATCCGCGATCGGCGAGGCCTTTCGCGATGAGCGCTCCGGTTCGTCCAGTTCCGCCCAGCACGAGGACTGTTGGCAGTCGCGCACCGGTAGTTTCAGGCTTTTGGGTAGTGTCGTTCTGGTTTGGCATCTTGAGCCTCCTTGCTCTCATAGGGTTGCTTACTGAATGAGAGCAACATATATATGAGAAGCTAATTCCCGAAAAGAAGGCACTTTCACTTCAGTCACTAACACCGAGGTAAGCTATGAAGAAAACCCCCAAACCCGGCCTCCTCGATCCGTCGGCGATCTGCAGAAGTTCGGACCCGATGGCGGTGCGAGAGCTGCTCACCAAGATCGGCGACAAATGGACGATCTTCGTGATTCTCTCGCTGGACCTCCTAGGCGGGCGGGCGCGTTTCTCCGAGCTTGAGCGGTCCATCCCAGGAATCTCGCAGCGAATGCTGTCGACCACCCTGAAAAACCTCGAGCGCGATGGACTCGTCATCCGGGAGCTGTTTCCCGAAGTGCCGCCACGCGTGGAATACGAGATCACCGATCTGGGAAAGAGCCTGCTGCGCCCAACGCAGGGCCTAGTCGACTGGGCGAAGGACAATTGGGAGCAGGTTAGGCAGGCGCAGTCCAGATATGACGTGCGATAACCCCGAACGTCGCCGGAGATGTGGCGGGCTCCACAGGTTCGCGTTCACTCTTTCCGATTTCTAACCGGGAGCAGCCGTGCCCCCTACGCCGACCGATAGGGCCTTCCCCCCAACGCGCATCATGCTGCATCTATGTTCATGCAACAGCGTGAGCGACCGGACGTCGGCGAGCCCAGAGATGATGGTGGGTGACGACAGAATTCCACGAGCCGTCTTTCTGCGCTGGACCCTGACCCACGTTTGGCACAGCGGCGCCGATCCCTCGCCGCAAAAGGAGGAAGTATGGCGCACGGCAAATTTCTCACCGCTGAGGAAGTGGCGGAGCGTTACCGTGGTGGCGTTTCCGTTGGAACGCTCCGTAACTGGCGCGCAATGAAGATCGGCCCATCATTCGTGAAAATCGGCAAGGCCGTCCTCTATCCCATCGATGAGCTTGAGGCTTGGGACGAAAAGAATAGAGTGCAATGCCGTGCCTCAAGGCGATTGACTGAGCATGGAAGTGATCAGCCGTGACGATCACGAACAATCATTTAGTACATACCCCACTCCGCGGCACTAGTCTTGACGAAATCGCCAAAAAAATAAGTGATATCAATTGCTTGCTCAAGCACCTTGCATGGTCCACAACCATCCTTCCGGAGACCCGACGCCTTCGCGCGCCGATATCGAGATGACGAAAGAAATCATCGAAGCGGCCAAGCGGCTGGGTATCGCCGTGCACGACCACATCATCATCGGGCGAAAAGGCTATTCCAGCATGAAGGGCCTGCTGCTGATCTGAGCAAGGCGGGTTGTGAATCGCGCACCGCCGCTTGGAGCAGTTCCTGGCCGATCTTCTGAAACTGCGCAGGAGGAATAGCCGCCAGCGGAAGCCGCCCGGGCAGGCCAGGTCATGGCGGGTCGGTGTCGCAGCTTCCGGCAAGCTGGCCGACGGCGTCGTTCAGCCCTGCGAGGTCGAAGTCCGCCTGGCCGCGACCTGACAACAAACCGAACCGCCAGGAGAGCAACAGCCGGCTGGCGGGAACAAGACGCCTGACGCCGTCGGCACCGTCGCGCGTCAGCATTCTGCCGCGTGGCCCGACCGACCAGCTCTCGTCGAACTTGCCGCCGCCGTCGACGGTAAGCGACATGGTGATCTTGCGACTGGCCGAAACCGCGTCATTCAATTGCAGCCATTCGGTCCAGCGCGGTTCGCCACCTGTATGGCAGGCAATGGTCAAGACCGGGCTGTAGCTCAACGCTCCGCCGCCCGTGATCAGTTTGTTGGTGGCATGGAGCGAAGCCGTCGCTAGCCCGTCACCCGTGGTGAAACGCCAGCTGGCGGCAGTCGCGTTGGCGTAGGCGACATCGCAGGCAAAGAGCAGAACAAGCGAGAAGGCGAGAGCACGCCCCGTTTCGAAGAATTGGCTCAACGCCCCCTCCAGGAACCGTAAGGTTGCAGCACAAGCGCAGATAGTGACCAACGCTTCGTATCGCTAGGGCCGCTTCCCGCGAAGCCAGTCGGCTGTTGCAGTTTCGCAACGAAAAAGGCCGCCCCGGGGCGGCCTTGATCTATTCCGTCAGCTGCGAAGCTTATTCGGCGTCCTTGGCAGCCTTTTTCTTCGGTGCCGCCTTCTTCTTCGGCTCTTCCGCGTCGTCGGCCTTCTGATCGTCCGCCTTCTTCGCGGCGGCCTTTTTGGCCGGCTTCGCCTTGGTCGCGGTCTCGGCCTCCTCGTCGTCGGCCATCAGCTCTTCCTTGCTGACCTTGACGTCGGTGACCGAGATCTGTTCGAGCAGGTGGTCGACCACCTTCTCCTCGAACATCGGCGCCCTGAGCGCATTGAGCGCCTCCGGATTGCTGCGGTAGTACTCGAAGGCTTCCTGCTGCTGATTGGCCGGGAAGCGGCGAACCTGCTCGAACAGGCCGCGCTGCAGCTCCTCGTCGGACACCGTGACACCGGCCTTTTCACCGATCTCGGCCAGCACTAGGCCAAGGCGCACGCGGCGCTCGGCAAGGCGCATGTATTCGGCGCGCGCCTCTTCCTCGGTCGTCTCTTCGTCGGCGAAGGTGCGGCCGGCGGCCTCCAGGTCACGGTTGACCTGCGCCCAGATATTGTTGAACTCCGCCTCGACGAGCTTCGACGGCGCCTCGAACGAATAGGCCGCATCAAGCTGGTCGAGCAACTGGCGCTTGACCTTCTGGCGCGTCATCGAGCCGAACTGGTTCTCGATCTGGCCGCGCACGATGTCACGCAGGCGCTCCAGCGACTCCAGGCCAAGGTTCTTGGCGGTCTCGTCGTTGATTTCCAGTTCGCCCGGCTTCGACACTTCCTTGACGGTGACGTCGAAGGTCGCTTCCTTGCCGGCCAGATGCGCCGCCTGATAGTTTTCCGGGAAGGTCACGGTGACCTGCTTCTCGTCGCCGGCCTTGGTGCCGATCAGCTGTTCCTCGAAGCCCGGAATGAACTCCTTGGAGCCCAGCACCAGCGGCTGGTCGTTGCCGGCGCCGCCAGCAAAGGCCTCGCCGTCGATCTTGCCGACATAATCGATGCTGACGCGATCGCCCTCGGCGGCCTTGCCGGTCTTCGGCTCATAGCTGCGCGCCGATTCGGCGACACGCTTGACCTGATCGTCGATTTCCGAATCCGGAACGTCGAACACCTGGCGCGTCACCTTGATGTCGGAGAAATCCTTGATCTCGATCGCCGGAATGACCTCATAGTTGAGGCGGAACTCGAAGTCGGCGCCGCCGGCCAGGATCTTCTCGGCTTCCTTCTCGTCCTCGGTCATGATGACCTCGGGCTGCATGGCGGCCTTCTCGCCGCGCCCGGTGATGATGGAACGAGTCGAATCGTTGAGGATCTCGTTGACCACCTCGGCCATGAACGACTTGCCGTAGACCTTGCGCAAGTGCTGCACCGGCACCTTGCCCGGACGGAAGCCGTTGATGCGGACCTTGTTGCGGGCATCCGACAGCCGAGCCATCAGCTTGGCTTCCATATCACCGGCCGGCACGGTGATCTTGATCTCGCGCTTGAGACCGGAATTGAGTGTTTCGGTGACCTGCATCGTAAAACCTTTGTTTTCACCAATGAGACTGCCAAACGGCTCCCTGCCGTTCACAGCCTGCCGGTAATTCTTGCCGGGAATGGCTTTTGGTACGGAACCTGGCGATTTGACCGGAAATACGGCTCAAACTCTTCCAAACTGCGTCCCAAAATGTGAATAAGTTCTTGTTTTTCCTACTTCTTATCACATCTTGCAGAAGCGGATCGTCGCGTCCCGTCACATTTGACACGCCTTTTGTCACAGGCGAGGCTAATTTTCAACAGTCTTCGCGTTTAGGCGAATAACCAACATTCCGGCCCTGAACCCGACATCTTGTCTCCGACATTGACAGAATGATGGCTACATGGGATTGCCGGGTCATGCGGGTATGGCGGAACTGGTAGACGCACCAGATTTAGGTTCTGGCGAGAGATCGTGGGGGTTCGAGTCCCTCTACCCGCACCACCCTTCGCTCTTCGAGCTTCGGATGGCACGCCATACGGAGTTGGCAAGACGAAGGAACGTCTTCCGAAGCCTTGGCTAGGGAGGACCGGCGGCGTTGCCGGACGTCCCACGACCTAATAAAGCGGCTCCTCGAACAGCGTCTTGTCGCCATCCAGCAAAGCCTTGATCTGTGCCGTGCCGTCGGCGGCGAGCGCCAGCTTGATCCCGAATGGCCGCACCCGCATGTCGTTCTGGATCGCCAGCCCCTCGCCTTCCGGCAGGTAAAAGCGTTCGATGCCGTACTCAGGAGCGATCGTCGCTGCCTCGCTGCGCAGATCCCAACCCGCGGCGACATGCCCCGATATGTCGGCCTCTTCGGCGCCGGCCGGTGTCGGCGCCTTGCCGAACCAGGCTGTGGTTGGCATCCAGTAGCCGTCGGCGCCTTTCTTTAGCCTGACGATGATCGGCGTGGCGTCGCTGACTGTTTGTCCGGCGGAATGTTGGCGATCATCTTCGCCGGTATGCGCGAGATGTCATAGCCGAGGATGATATAGTCGCCGCGCAAGAGGTCACGAGGGTCGACCGGCTCGATCTTCAGCAGCACTTCCTTGCCGTTGCGAAGGATCGCCGCTCGTCCGGCGATGATCCAGCCCAGGAATCCGATCTGGACAAACGCCAGCGCCAATGCCGAGATGACAAGCCTCTTTCCGGTCATCATGCCGTGGCTCCCCCGATCATCGGGCCCTTCATGCGTTTTTCGACGCGGATGATGACAATCGCGAGAATGCCGAGCAGCACCGCGGCGGCAAGGAAGAAACCGGCGGTGTCGAGCATCGACTGCAAAGTCACGACGTAGATGATGGCGAGTTCGAAGGCGAAGCCGAGATAGGCGAGCCAGCGCAGCCCCCGGCTCTCGCGCCCTGCCAGCACGATAGCCGCGACGATGCCGGCAAGTGCCGCGACCGAGGCAATGGTGAAGCCGCTGTTGTAAGTGCTTTCGTCGGCCAGTTCGAACTGGATGATGGCCAGGCCGGTGAGGAAGCCAAGCAAAGCGTGCAGAGGCAAGCGGCCACCAAGCTGCACGATCCTGTCGACTGGTGCCGATGCGAAGACGGCAGCCGCGAAAAGGACGACAGAGGCAATGACCAGGGGGATCGCCACCGGCAGCGTCGCATGACTTCCGGCCAACAGCACCAGATAGAAGAGCACGGACAGAACAATCAGGTGCCTCGCCGGCTGGCTGCGGGTCCAGAACGAGACGGCAAACAGCACAACCGCCATGACGACGAAGGCATGGGGAAAATCGCTGCGGCTGTAGTAGTCGAACCCTTTGAGGAATAGCCAGGCATCGGCGATGCCGACCGCGGCCACGGTCAGCGGGTTGGAGCGCAGCGCTACCGCCGCCAACGCCGTGCCGGCGCCCCAGGTGACCAGCGCCGAAGCCTCGTCGCCGGACAAATGATACATCTGGCCAATCAGTGCGATCGAACCGCCGAACGCCGCCGCTGCCACGATCCAAAGCGCTTCGCCGATTGCAGCATGGTCGCGTGCCTTCAGCACGGCACCGCCGACATAGCCGGCGAGGATGATGGCAAAGAGGGCGGCCACCCGCGCCAGCCGCGGAATCGCTTCCCAATTGGCGGCGACGAAGATCAGAATGGCCGCGCCAAAAAGCAGGGCCGCCATCATCGCCAGGATCGAGCCGAAGCTGAGTGACTTGCGCGTATCGGCGTCGACATCACGCGTCAGCAGATCAGCCGTGGAGCCGTCAATCAATCCAGCCTGTCGCCATCGCTCGATGTCGGCTCTGACGCGTGTCGAATAGCCCGCCATGTCCTCCCTCCCCACCTTGTCGTCTTTTAGCCGACGCAGCCAAGCCGTTGACGTTGCGGCACTTTCTGATTCTGGCTTCTTTGTGTCAGGTTCGTGAAGCCGCGTTAATGTTGCATTGCACAATTTGCATTGCTGCCATGCAGCCATAGCGCTTTTAAATCGATATGGGTCCCCCTATTTATGCTTCGTACACAAACGGAATGATCCGCAAGAAAGACGAAACGAGAACTACCATGAACCTGATCCGCAACTACCGCAACTGGCGCCGCTACCGGGACACCGTCTCCGAGCTGAGCCGCCTGAGCAACCGTGAACTGACCGACCTCGGCATCAGCCGCAGCGACATTCCTTACGTCGCTCGCAAGGCGGTCTAATCCTTCGGACCGCGAATGGTCCGAACCAGTTTTGA
Source organism: Mesorhizobium sp. ES1-4 (assembly GCF_020164745.1). Taxonomy (GTDB): domain Bacteria; phylum Pseudomonadota; class Alphaproteobacteria; order Rhizobiales; family Rhizobiaceae; genus Mesorhizobium. Next base: position 655,877 of record NZ_JAIUGV010000001.1, read on the forward strand.
GAAGAGCATGACAATGAACCTAATCCGCAACTATCGTAACTGGCGCGTTTATCGCGAGACGGTTACCGAGTTGGGTCGCCTTTCGAACCGCCAGCTGCATGACCTCGGTATCGTCCGCGACGAAATCAAGATCGTTGCCCGCAAGGCGATCTAGTTAAGGAATTTCGCTGGGGTCGACCTCCTCCCCGACCCGAGCGAAGACGGTCAGCCCTTATCCTCCTCCCAAGGGTTGACCACCAAAACGGCGCCCGCCGCACCTCCTCCCGCGGCGGGCGTTGTTTCCCCGGGCAAACGGATTTTGTCCAGAGGTTTCGCGCTCTTTAAAAATGCGAAAAGAATTTCGTCAAAGCCGACCTCCTCCCCGGCGATGACGAATAGGCCCAACCTTCACCTCCTCCCGAGGGTTGGCCACCCAAACGGCGCCCGCCGCACCTCCTCCCGCGGCGGGCGTTGTTTTCTTAGGGCGAAACGAATTTTGCCCCAGAGGCCTCGCCCTCTTTAAAATGCGAAAGGAATTTCGTCTGAGCCGACCTCCTCCCCGGCGACGACGAATACGGTCGGCCTTCACCTCCTCCCGAGGGTCGACCCCCAAAACGACACCCGCCGGACCTCCTCCCCCGGCGGGTGTTGTTGTTTTAAGCGGCTTTCCCGACCAGCGCTCACGTTGCCGCCGCGCGACAATTGCAATCGCGACGGCAAGCGATTATTCCGGCAGCCATGAAAAATCCGATCCACATCATCGGCGGCGGGCTCGCCGGTTCCGAAGCCGCCTGGCAGGCTGCCGAGGCGGGCGTCCCCGTCATCCTGCATGAAATGCGCCCGGTTCGCGGCACCGATGCGCACAAGACCGATGGCTTGGCCGAACTCGTCTGTTCCAATTCCTTCCGCTCCGATGACGCCGAAAACAACGCCGTTGGCCTGCTGCATGCCGAGATGCGGCTGGCCGGCTCGCTGATCATGAGCGCCGGCGACGCCAACCAGGTGCCGGCCGGCGGCGCACTGGCCGTCGACCGCGACGGTTTTTCCGACGCGGTGACGAAAAAGCTCGAAGCACACCCGCTGATCATCATCGAGCGCGAAGAAGTTCCCGGCCTGCCGCCCGCGGACTGGGATCAGGCGATCATCGCCACGGGCCCGCTGACCGCGCCATCGCTTGCCCAGTCGATCGCGGAAGCGACCGGCGCCGACGCGCTCGCCTTCTTCGATGCCATCGCGCCGATCATCCATTTCGACACGATCGACATGGAGACCTGCTGGTTCCAGTCGCGCTACGACAAGGTCGGGCCGGGCGGCACCGGCAAGGATTATATCAATTGCCCGATGGACAAGGACCAGTACCTGGCCTTCGTGCAGGCGCTGGTCGACGGCCAGAAGACCGAGTTCAAGCAATGGGAAGGCACGCCCTATTTCGACGGCTGCCTGCCGATCGAGATCATGGCCGAGCGCGGCGTCGAGACGCTGCGCTACGGACCGATGAAGCCGATGGGCCTGACCAACCAGCACAACCCGACGGTCAAAGCCTATGCCGTCGTCCAGCTGCGGCAGGATAATGCGCTGGGCACGCTCTACAACATGGTCGGTTTTCAGACCAAGCTGAAGCACGCCGAGCAGGTGCGCATCTTCCGCACCATCCCTGGCCTGGAGAACGCCGACTTCGCCCGTCTCGGCGGTCTGCACCGCAACACCTACATCAATTCGCCGACCTTGCTCGACGCCTCGCTGCAGCTGAAGTCGCGCCCCGGCCTGCGCTTTGCCGGCCAGATCACCGGTTGCGAGGGCTATGTCGAAAGTGCCGCGATCGGCCTGCTCGCGGGCCGCTTCGCCGCCGCCGAGCGACTCGGCCACGCACCGTCCCTGCCGCCGCTCACTACGGCCTTCGGCGCCCTGCTCAACCACATCACCGGTGGCCATATCGTTTCGGACGACGAACCGGGCAAGCGTTCTTTCCAGCCGATGAACGTCAATTTCGGCCTCTTCCCGCCGATGGAAGCGGTAAAGGTCGAAGGCAAGCGTCTGCGCGGCAAGGACAAGACGATCGCGAAGCGGCATGCCATCACGTCGCGTGCGCGGACCGACTGCCGGCAATGGCTGGGTTTGCCGGCGCCGGCAGCGCAAGCCGCTGCGGAATAGCCACGTGCCTGGATTCGAATTCGGCACGATCCCCCAGCTTCTGCCACCGGGTTGGCGGGAGAGCGAAAAAACGTTCGCAGGTAACTACGAAATTTTCTGGAGCCTCTACATCAGGTGCAACAACATGCGGAAGTTGCGCAAAATTCATATACCGGCGCTTGAGGCTCTAATCGGCCAGCCCCATGGAGGCAAAGGCTGGGTGTTCGAAGACGAAGACCATAATGAGGACCGAGATCGAAGCTTGCAAAGGATCGTTGCGGTGCAGCGCCTCAACGGCTCGTACAATAACCAGTTCCTCCTCGATTTCATGCAGACGCTGTATTCGCTCTCGCCGTCCTGGACCATCCAAGCGCGCCTTGATCCAGCACATCCTAAAGGGGTCTACGTCAATGCTCGATTTGCACGAGAAACAGCCCCTGAGGCACCGGCGGTTGTCGATGCAATGGTAGAGTTGGAAGGCAGTTTCACGGGCGCCATCGTTGGTGAATCCGGACGTTACCTCGGTACGGGTCAACGCATCGGCGGTGATCCTGAAGCCGACGGATCGTGATAGATTAGTTACTCCGCCGGCTCTGCTCCCGCCACCGGCAGCCCCGGCTTCCCCGCCTCACCTGGATTCCTCCTGACATAAGCCGCCTTCAAACTCGCCGACGTCTCTCGCGAGCCGTCATGGCTCCAGCCCGGCGGTTTGATCAGGTAGTTGAGACGCTGGCGCAACGTCAGCCCTGGCGAAATCGCATCCGCGAACATGCCGGCCCATTCGTGGAACGCCACCTTCAGCGGGTTGAAGGTGCCGATGTTCCTGACGATCCCGTAACGCGGCCGATCTTCCTCCAACTCCTCGACGAAGGTGCCGAACATGCGGTCCCAGATGATCAGCGTGCCGGCATAATTGGTGTCGAGATAGCGCGGGTTGGTGGCATGGTGGACACGGTGATGTGACGGCGTATTGAAGATGAACTCGAACCAGCCCCACATCTTGCCGATCGTCTCGGTGTGGATCCAGAACTGCCAAACCAGGTTGAAGCCGAAGGTGAAGGCAATCACCGCCGGATGGAAACCAAGCAGCACCAGCGGCGCCTGCAGCACGAACATGAAGGTGAACAGGCCGGTCCAGCTTTGCCGTAGCGCGGTCGACAAATTGTAATGCTGGCTCGAATGGTGGTTGACGTGCTCGGCCCACACCCAGCGGACCCGGTGTGCAATGCGGTGGTAGACATAGTAGCGCAGATCGTCGAGCAGGAAGGCGGCCAGGAACACCCAGACCGAAAGGCCGAGATTGAAGACGCGGAACTGCCAGAGCCATAGCAGCGCCCAATAGGATACGACGCCGAGCAGGAGCCCGGCAACGACATTGCCGGTGCCCATCATCAGGCTGGTCAAGGTGTCGCGCGTCTCGAACGAACCCCTGGCGCGACCGGTGCGCACCAGCCATAGCTCGATCAGGATCGCTGCGACGAAAAAAGGAATGGCCAACTGGGTGACCTGCGGAAAATCGTAGCTGTCCATTACGCGGCCTCCTCAGTGGAACTCGTGTCTCGCGGGCCGAGAGCGTTCAGCATGGCCTGCGCGTCGGCGGCGTTGGCAAAGCGAAAGCGGCCGCCCTTCCAGGTGAAGTCCGTCAGCCGCATCAGAATTGTGTTCGCCTCATCAGCTTTGGACATCGCAACGTCCGCGGCGGCGACGATACGCGTCAAGAAACAGTCGCCGATACCGTGAACGATGCCGACGCGCCCTCGCCCGATATCTAGAAAGGCGGTCCGGGCATCCGCCGTCAGACGGACTGCCGTGATTGCCTCATCGGGAAAATCCTCGGCGAAACGGCGCAGAGCTTCATCCCGGCTGTCCAGAGTGGCCATCTTGCTGCCGCCGGTGAAATGCACGGCGGCAACCGACAGCGCAATGCCTAGCACGACGATCGCGACCAGCACGGGCAAGCTCATGGATTTCCCTCCGCGCCAGCCTGTCGTCTTCGGCGACAGTACTCGGCACCGAGTCCTTAACATGATTGACGTTTACGTCAAAGCGCCGGCCAGCCCCTGCCTGCACGACGCAGCAGCAACCAATGCCGGCGCACCGCCGACAGCCGTGCCACGTCACCGAGCGGTGAGTGGTGCGAGCCGTCCATCTTGTCGAGATAAGCGCGTGACAGCGCCAGAGGCAGGAATGCCGGACGCAGGGCCCCCGGCAACGCGGCGGCGCCTTGCTCGAAGGCGGAAAGGTGTTCGTGCGCCAGCGCGATCATCGCCGCCACGGCGCGCCGGGCGCCAGGCCCGCCATCGCCGGCAACAAATTCTTCCGGCGACGAGCCCGCCGCGGCCAGGATGTCAGCCGGAATAAAACACTGACCGCGCCTGCGGTGCAGCGGCAACAGAAGCAGAAGGCCCGTCATCGCCTGCGCGCAACCCGCCCTGCCCGCCAGTTCGGCGAACTTTGGCGCCTCGACGGGATCGAGCACCATTGCCGCGAGTTGGATCAGCGCGGCTGCCGTCTCGCCGCAATAGCCCTCCAGATCGGTACGCGACGGCATCGGATCATCGTAGAGATCGAAGATGCGTGCCTCGAGCATGTTCTCGAAGGCCAGTTTCGGCAGCTTGAACGCTGCAATGGTGGCGTTCAGGGTTTCGGCAACGGGATGGCCCGCACCCGCCTCACCGCCGGCGGCGATCACATCACGCCACCATTGCAGCCGTACCTCGCCGGGCAACGCCTCATGGATGCGGTCACGGATGCCAGCGACCTCGGCATTGAAGGCGTAGAGCGAAAACAGCGCGCCGCGCTTGTCGGCAGGCGCATAGAGCGCGCTGAGATAGCGATCACGATCGGCGGCGCGCACCGCGTCCATGACGATTTTGGCGTTCTGCGGCATATCAATCGACGGCGATGAGCGCGGCGGCCACGGCGCGGTCTTCCGCCAGAAGAACATTGTAGGTCCGCACCGCGGCCCCGGTCGACATCGGGTCGGACGCAATGCCGGCCTCTTTCAGCGTGGCCCGCAGCGCCGCCGGCAAGGGTCGCAAATCCTTGCCCATGCCCACCAGGAGGATCTCGACCTTGTCGGCTTCGGCCAGGAGCTTGTCGAAATCCGCTGCTGTCAGCGCCAGCGGGTTAGCCGGCTCCCAGCCGTGGATACCGGACGGCAGGCACATGAGCGAGCCGCGATGCGACATGTCGGCAAAGCGGAATCCGCCATTGCCGTAGGCCTCGATCGGTGCGCGGCCGGGGAAATGCGCCTCGCGGATGACGATGCCTTTGCCGGTCACCACTCTGTCACCCCCTCGGGGCCGCGCGTCAGGTCGCGACAGCCTTGCCGCCGTTGACCGGCTTTTCCTCATCGGTCGAAGCCTGCGGCCGCAGCTTGAACAGGATGAGCAATGGCGCCGCGATGAAGATCGACGAATACGTGCCGAACACGACGCCGAACAGCATCGCCAATGTGAAGGAGCGGATCACTTCGCCGCCGAACAGCACCAGCGCCAGCAGTGCCAAGCTGGTCGTCACCGACGTCAGCGTCGTTCTCGACAACGTCTCGTTGATGGCGTTGTTCAACAGTTGCGGCAACGGCATTCGCTTGTATTTTCGCAAATCCTCGCGGACGCGGTCATAGACGACGATCGTGTCGTTCAGCGAATAACCGATGATGGTCAGGATCGCCGCGAGTGACGACTGGTTGAATTCGAGCCCGGTGATGACGAAGAAACCGAGGGTCATGACCACATCGTGCACCGTCGCGACGATGGCGCCGACCGCGAACTGCCACTCGAAGCGGAACCAGACATAGACCAGGATGCCGATGAGCGCGACGATCATGGCAATCGTGCCTTGCTTGGCCAACTCGCCGGAAACCGTCGGACCCACCACTTCGACGCGGCGGAAATTATACTGATCCTGCAGCTCGCCGCGCACCTTGTCGATCACGGTCTGTTCGGCATTTTCACCGGCGTCTTGCGTGCCGACGCGGATCAGCACGTCGTTGGGCGCACCGAACTGCTGCACCTGCACTTCGCCGATGTTCAGTTCCGTCAATCGGCTGCGGATATCGCCGAGATTGGCGTCGCCGCTCTTGGACTGCACCTCGATCAGCGAGCCGCCCTTGAAATCGATGCCGTAATTGATACCGACGCTCATGAACAACACGACGGACAGTATCGACAACGTGCTCGACAGCGCGAACGTCCACCGGCGGATGCCCATGAACGGAATTTTCGTGCCCGGTGGAACGAAGGTCACCGGTGCTTTCGGCAATTCCTTCGGACGCGCGCGACGAAGCCAGATGGAGACCAGCAGGCGGGTGAAGGTGAAAGCGGTGAAGACCGTGGTCAGGATGCCGATGGCATAGGTAATGGCAAAGCCCTTCACCGGCCCGGTACCGAGATAGAACAGCACCACCGTCGCAATGAGCGACGTGACGTTGGAATCGACGATGGTCGCCAGCGCCTTCGAGAAGCCGGTATCGATTGCCTGGATCACCGAGCGGCCGGCGCGTCGCTCCTCGCGGATACGCTCGTAGATCAGCACGTTGGAATCGACCGCCATGCCGATGGTCAGCACGATACCGGCAATACCAGGCAAGGTCAGCGTCGCCCCGAGCAGCGACAGCAGCCCGACGATCATCGCCACGTGCACCGCCAGCGCGATGTTGGCGATGAAGCCGAGGAAGCCGTAGGAGACGAACATGAATGCCACGACGAGGATCGAACCGATGATGCCGGCAACCTTGCCCGCATGAATCGAATCCTGGCCCAGGCCCGGCCCCACGGTGCGTTCCTCAATGACGGTCAGCGTCGCCGGCAGCGCGCCAGCGCGCAGCAGCACGGCCAGGTCGTTGGCGCTCTGGGCGGTGAAATTGCCCGAGATCTGGCCCGTGCCGCCGAGGATCGGCTCGCGGATCTGCGGCGCCGAGATCACCTGGTTGTCGAGGATGATGGCGAACAGCTTGCCGACATTCTGCGCTGTTGCCTGGCCGAAGCGTGCGGCGCCCTTCGAATCGAAGCGGAACGAAACCACCGGCTCGTTGTTCTGCGAATTGTATGTCGCCTGCGCGTCGACGAGGTTTTCACCCGACACGATGACACGGTTCTCGATCAGGTAGGGAACCGGCGGATCGTCCTGCGAATAGAGCACCGAATCGCCGGCCGGCGGACGTCCCTTGAGGGCGTCCTGCACCGGCATCGACTGGTCGACCATCTGGAAGGTCAGCTTCGCGGTCTGGCCGAGGATTTCCTTCAGCCGCTGCGGATCCTGCAGCCCAGGCACCTGGACGAGGATGCGGTCGTCACCTTGCCGCTGCACGATAGGCTCTGTCGTGCCGAGTTCGTTGACGCGGCGCTGGACCACTTCGATCGACTGTTCCAGTGCGGTCGCTGTGCGGTATTTGATGCCGGCGTCGGTGACGGTGAACTTGAGCAGGCCGGGCTCCGAATCGTCCAGTGACATTTCCTGGATGGAGCCGCCGGTGAAGAGGCCGGCGGCGACGGGATCCGTCAAGCTCTTCAAAGCCTTCTTTGCGGCATCGAGCTGGGCTGGATCGGTGATGCGGACCTGCAAGGTCCGGCCCGTGCCGGCAAGGCCGGTATATCCGATCTTGGCATCGCGCAGCATTGTTCGGATTTCATCGCGCGCCGTCTCCAGCCGATCCTTGATCAGATCGTTCTGGTTCATCTCCAGCAGGATGTGCGAACCGCCCTGCAGGTCGAGGCCGAGCGTCATCTGCCGCTTCGGCACCCAACTCGGGAGCTGGGCAAGCGTGCTGGCGGGGAACAGGTTTGGCGCGGCGAGGATCACTGTGGCGGCCACTGCCAGCCAGATCAGGATCATCTTGAAGCGCGAGAAATAAAGCATATGGCGTCGTCCGTCAGAGCGTGTCCGCGGATCGCTCCGCCTGGAATTTGGTTATTTCTTGGCGTTCTGGTTCGCGACCGGTTCGCCCTTGACGCGCACGTCGGCGATCGTCGAGCGCAGCGCCGTCACCTTGGTGCCGCCGCCGAGGTCGATCTCCAGCTCGTTGTCGTCGATCACCTTCGTCACCTTGCCGACGAAACCGCCGCCGGTGACGACCGTGTCGCCGCGACGAACCGCCGCCAGCATCTCGCCGCGCTTCTTCAGTTGCGTGCGCTGCGGGCGGATGATCAGAAAATACATGATCACGAAAATCAGGACAAACGGCAAAATGCTGATGAACATATCGGGAGAGGCGCCGCCGATGCCTTGAGCGTATGCCGGTGTCACGAACATCGAGGTACTCCTGAACTTTTGAAAAGCAGCCGCCAAACGGTTGAGCGAGATTTGGCGGCCCCGCGAAATTTGGCCGGAATATAGTCGGTAAAGTTGTCAATGCAACTGCGCGGCCGGGCAAATCGGCTGCTTTTCCGGCCTGTTTAGCCGTGTTAGAGCAGGATCACGAAAGCCGAGACCCGGTTTTCGCAAAAGATCACGTTCGAACAAATGGTTGCGACCGGTTTCGAAACCGCTGGAATCGAACCGCTCCGCCTGCCACCGCAAGAACCAAGCAAAAAGACCTGACATGACCGATACCAGCATCGACGCCTTGAACCAGAAACTCGATCGGCTGATCGAGGCGGTCGGCCGCCTCGCTCCGCCGCCGGTGCCTGAAACCGACCTCGACATGGCCGATTGCTTCGTCTGGCAGGCCGATCCCGGCTATCTGGAGCCGGTGCGCAAGGTGAACCGCGTCGACATCGGCCTGATCCGCGGTGTCGACCGCGTCCGCGACATCCTCGTCGACAACACCGAGCGCTTCGCCGCCGGCTTTGCCGCCAACAACGTCCTGTTGTGGGGCGCGCGCGGCATGGGCAAATCGTCGCTGGTCAAGGCCGTGCATGCCGAGATCAACGCCAAGGCCAAATCCGGCCTGCCGCTGAAGCTGATCGAAATCCATCGCGAGGACATCGACACGCTGCCGAAGCTGATGGGCTTGCTGAAGGCGGCTGCTTTCCGCGTCATCCTGTTTTGCGACGACCTGTCCTTCGATCATGACGACACGTCCTACAAGTCGCTGAAGGCGGCGCTTGAAGGCGGCGTCGAGGGTCGCCCGGCCAACGTCATCTTCTACGCCACGTCGAACCGCCGCCACCTGCTGCCGCGCGACATGATCGACAATGAGCGCTCGACCGCCATCAACCCGTCCGAAGCGGTCGAGGAGAAGGTCTCGCTGTCCGACCGTTTCGGCCTGTGGCTCGGCTTCCACAAATGCTCGCAGGACGAATATCTCGACATGGTCAATGGTTATGCCACCCACCATGGCCTCGACATCGACCCCGAGCAGCTGCGGGCGGAAGCGCTGGAATGGGCGACGACACGCGGCAGCCGCTCGGGCCGCGTCGCCTGGCAGTTCACGCAGGACCTGGCCGGCCGGCTCGGCAAACCGCTGAAGGACTAGGTCGAGACTTAGTCAGCTGATCCAGGCAAATGACCATGGAGACCGGAGTTCAGGCGATGGCCATGGCGGCCGACGGGTCGCTGTCGTCGGGCGGTAGAGGAACGGTGGCGTATCCGGCATAGCTGGCACTCAGGCGTGCCTGCCCTTTCGAATGTGAAAGGAGTGCATCCTCCAGCTTGAACATGTTGGCCAACGGCACTGTGGCGTTGATGACGGCGGCCAGGTCATGGGTTTCCCTACCGCGGATCTGGCCGCGACGGCTGTGCAGTTCTGCGATGACGCTGCCGACGTGGATTTCTGGCGCCACCACTTCGATCTTCATGATCGGCTCAAGCAGCTGCACGCCAAGCTTGGGTGCCGCTTCACGGAAGCAGGCGCGGCCGGCGATTTCGAAGGCAAGCAACGAGGAGTATACGTCGTGGTAGGCGCCGTCGATCAGCGTCGCCTTGACGCCGATCATCGGAAATCCGGCGAACGGGCCGGACGTCATGACGCTGTTGATACCCTTTTCGACACCTGAGATGTATTCGTTCGGCACGGCACCGCCGACGATCTTGGTCTCGAACTGGAGCTCGCTGCTGTCCGGATTCGGTTCGAAGAGGATCTTGACGCGAGCGAACTGCCAGGTACCGCCGGTATGCTTATCGTGCGTGTAGTCCTGCTCGTGCTTGCGCGTGATCGTCTCGCGATGGGCCACCTGCGGTGCGCCGACATTGACCTCGACCTTGAACTGGCGACGCATGCGGTCGACGATGGTGTCGAGGTCAAGTTCGCTCATGCCCGAAATAATCGTCTGGCCGGATTCTTCGTCGGTCTTGACGCGGAAGGAAGGGTCCTCGTCGACCAGTTCAGACAAAGCGACAAGCAACTTCTCCCGATTGGCCTTCGACTTAGCCTCGATCGCGACTTGCAGCAAAGGCCATGGCGCGGCAGGGTTTTCCATCATGTCGATAGGATCGCAGGTTGGCTAGTTGTCTGCAACGGATCGAACTCGACTGAAAAAGCCCGCTCCTTGCGGAACGGGCTGAGCCGGCGGGCCGGACTGGAGGTCAGGCGGACCGCATATCGCTTCTTTTCTTCTATTCGAGATAGGCTGACGGATCGACCGGAGCCGAATTCTTGCGCACTTCGAAGTGCAGCTTCGGCGAGTCCGTCGTGCCGCTCATGCCCGACAGCGCGATTTCCTGGCCGCGCTTGACCTTCTGGCCACGCTGGACCTCGATCGAGCTGGCGTGACCATAGACGGTGACCAGACCATTCTCGTGGCGCACCAGCACGGTGTTGCCGAATTCCTTCAGGCCGTCGCCGGCATAGATGACCACGCCGTTCTCGGCCGCCTTGACCGGCGTGCCAGTTGGCACGGCGATGTCGACGCCGTCCTTGCCGGATCCGAAACCGGAAATCACCCGGCCACGGACGGGCCAGCGCATCTTGCCGATCCCGGTGGCACCCGGCGCCACCGCGTCGTCATCCTCTGCCTGCTGGATGACTTTCGCGTCCTTCTTCGGCGGCGTATAGGAGGCCAGCGTTTCCGAAGGCGTGGCCTTTGCCGCCGGCTGCGTCGTGGCGGTGGTGACCGGATCGACCTTCGCCGGCTTGGCGCTGGCGACCGTACCCGTTCCGCCGGCCGGCACCTTCAAGGTCTGGCCGATTTTCAGCATGCCATCCTTCATGCCATTGGCCTGCTTCAGAGCAACGACGCCGACACCGGTCTTCCTGGCGATGGAGGACATCGTGTCGCCCGACTGCACCGTATAGGTGCCGGCGGCGCCGGTCACCCGGGCCACCTGCGCCGGCTTGGGTTCCTTGGGTTGGTTCGCCGCGGCCGACGCATCGACCTGGGCGGCGGACTTGCCCTCCTTCAGCTTCGGCTGCTGCGGCAGCACGGCCACCTTGTCCGGCACGCTGGCCGGCAGATCGTGCTTGCCGTCCTTGACCGGCTTTGCGTCGGCAATCCTCGGCTCGGCCTTGCTTGAGTAGCCATAGGCCGGAATGACGATCTTCTGGCCGCTCTTCAGCCCCTTGGTCGGGCTCAGGCCATTCACCTTCATGATGACATCGGCGGGCACCTTGTAATGCGCCGCCAGGCCGGAAATGGTTTCGCCGTCCCTGACGACGATTTCGGTCGCGTGTGGCCTGCCTGCCTGGGCCATCTTCGGCTCGTCGGGCTGGGCATTCTTGAAGGGCTTCGCGGCCGGCGTGACAGTGCCGGTCGTCGTGCTGTCGACGTGAGGAGCGGGCCGAACGAGGGCCGGCGCCGATGCAACCCGCACCGGATTGGCGGCAGGCGCGAGCGCCGGCGCGGCCTGGGCTGAAGCCGGCGGCGGCAACGGCCGGCTCGAAACCGGCTCAAGGCTGGAACGGGTCACCGACTGCGTGTGGCTGCCGTCGAGCGGAGCGGCGGACACATCGCCGGGATAAGGCTGCACCGCATCCTGCTTGTTGATGATGGCGCGCTGATTGTTGGTCGAGGAGGTGAAGACGTCGTCGACACTGTTGAACCGCGAAGCCTGGGAACTGCACCCTGCCGCCGCGCCCGCAATCATCAAGACGGCGCACCCTCGCGCCAGATTGCGACTATTTGCTTTCAAAACACTGAGTTGCATCGCACTGACCCGCACAAACTCTGCACCAACTGGACGGGATTAAAGCGCGTTAATGTTACTGGGCAGTTAACCCATTAGAATCCGACAAAAATTTTCTTAAAACATTTGGGAACGGTCAGCGCCACGGATACCAAGACCCGGAAGCGACCGGCAGCCGGCCCGAAGCTAGATGACTGCTGCCAAACTGCGCAGGATCGGTTGCAGCCGGACCATGCCGATATCCTCGCGTTCGAAACGGCTGCCGACTTTGGTGAGCTTGGCCAGCACCTGCTCGCCCTCCTCCGGCCCTATCGGTGCGATGACGATACCGCCGCTCGACAACTGGTCGAGCAGGAAACGCGGCAGGCTGTCGAATGCCGCCCAGGCCACGATGCGGTCGAACGGGCCTTCATTGGGCAATCCGTTGGAAGCATCGGCCTGCCGCACGATGGCATTGCCGATACCGAGCGCCTCGAAACGCTGCCGGGCTTGCTCGACCAGCGTCTTGTAACGATCGACGGTCACGACCCGCGACGCCAGCCGCGACATGACCGCCGATGTGTAGCCGGAGCCGGTGCCGATCTCGAGCACGCGGTTTCCCGCTTCGATGGCGAGTGCGGCGATCACCGCCGCCTGCATGTCAGCCCCTTCGATCGCTTCGCCGCATTCGATCGGCAGCATGCGGTCGGACCAGGCGATCTGGTGGAACTGCGCCGCCAGGAAGCCGCGCCGCGGCGTCGCCTCGAACGCCGCGATCAGCGCCTTCGGCACGGTCCCCCTGCCGCGCAGGCGCAGCAGGAAAGCGGCAAATCCTTCGCGGTCATCGATTGGAACGCCTTGGCTCATGCAAGCGCCTTGCTCAGCTGGTCACGGATCTCATGCGCGGTAAGGTCAAGCTGCAACGGCGTCACCGACACCAGCCTGTTGCGCAGGGCAAAGAGGTCGGTTCCCTGCTTGCCCTCGACCGGCTCGCGGCCGAAGCGCAGCCAGTAATAAGGCAGGCCGCGCCCGTCGCGACGCTCGTCGACCCACAGGCTGTGCACCAGCTTGCCCTGCGTGGTGACCACCGTGCCGGCCACTTCCTCGGGAAGGCAGTTCGGAAAATTGACGTTGAGCAGCACACCGTCGGGCAGCGGCGCCGCGACCAGCTTCTTCAGCAGCGCCGGCGCCAGCGCCTCGGTGGTCTCGTAGGCGACGACACGGTCCTCGCCGACATAGCTGTAGCCCTGGCTGAGCGCGATCGACCTGATACCGAGCAAAGCGCCTTCCATGGCGCCTGCGACGGTGCCCGAATAGGTCACGTCATCGGCGATGTTGGCGCCCGAATTGATGCCGGACAGGATAAGGTCCGGCGCGCCGGGCAGGATCTTCTTGACGCCCATGATGACGCAGTCGGTCGGCGTGCCACGCACGGCGAAATGCTTCTCGCCTATCTTGCGCAGCCGCAGTGGTTCCGAGATCGACAGCGAATGCGCGTAGCCGGACTGGTCCTGCTCCGGCGCCACCACCCAGACATCGTCGGAAAGTGTGCGGGCGACGCGCTCCAGCGAAGCCAAGCCCTCGGCATGAATGCCGTCGTCATTGGTCAGGAGGGTGCGCATTATTTCGATTCGATCTTTTCCAGGCCGCCCATGTAAGGCCGCAGCACTTCAGGAATGGTTACGCTGCCATCTTCATTCTGGTAGTTTTCGATGACAGCAATAAGCGCGCGGCCGACAGCAGTGCCCGAACCGTTGAGCGTATGGACGAAACGGTTGCCCTTGCCGTCCTTGTCCCTGTAGCGGGCATCCATGCGGCGCGCCTGGAAATCGCCGCAGACCGAGCAGGACGAGATTTCGCGATAGGCGTTCTGGCCGGGCAGCCAGACCTCGATGTCGTAGGTCTTGCGCGCGCCAAACCCCATGTCGCCAGTGCACAGCACCATGGTGCGGAACGGCAGACCGAGCCGCTTCAAGACTTCCTCGGCGCATTGCGTCATCCGCTCATGCTCGGCGAGCGACGACTCCTGGTCGGTGATCGACACCAGTTCGACCTTGTAGAATTGGTGCTGGCGCAGCATGCCACGCGTGTCGCGCCCGGCCGAGCCCGCCTCCGAGCGGAAGCACGGCGTCAGCGCGGTGTAGCGCAGCGGCAGCTTTTCATGCGCGGTGATTTCCTCGCGTACGAGGTTGGTGAGCGGCACTTCGGCGGTAGGGATCAGGCCAAGCCTGCCCTCCCCGTGCGACGTGAAGAACAAATCCTCCTCGAATTTCGGCAACTGGTTGGTGCCGAACAGAACGTCGTCCTTCACCATCAGCGGCGGGATGACTTCTTCATAGCCGTGTTCGGTCGTGTGCAGGTCGAGCATGAACTGGCCGAGCGCGCGCTCCATCCGCGCCAGGCCGCCCTTGAGCACGGTGAAGCGCGAGCCCGACAGCTTTGCCGCGCGCTCGAAATCCATCATGCCGAGCGTTTCGCCGATCTCGAAATGCTCCTTCACCCAGTTCGGCCGCGTCGGTATCTCGCCGACGACGTGCTTGACCACATTGTCGTGCTCGTCCTTGCCGACCGGCACGTCGTCGAGCGGCACATTGGGCAGCACCGCCAGCGCGTCGTTCAGCGCCTTGTCGAGTTCACGCTCGCGTGCCTCGCCGTTCTGGATGAAGGTCTTGATCTCGCCGACCTCCGCTTTCAGTCTTTCGGCGAGCGCCGCGTCACCCGAGCGCATGGCGTTGCCGATCTCCTTGGAGGCGGCATTGCGGCGTTCCTGCTTGGTCTGCAGCTCGGTGACGTGCTCGCGCCGCGCCTCGTCCGTGGCGATCAGCCCGTCTACCGCGGACTGCGCCTCAGCCGACGGCCACGAGCGCTTGGTGAGCGCCTCGACAAGGGCCTTCGGGTTGTCGCGAATCCATTTGATGTCAAGCATGGTTTGAACGCTCCTGAGCTAAGCTCCGAGGGCGTAAACCGCATCCTTGATCGATGCAAGATGAGGCCGGGCGGCGGTTGTGGTTTTCCGCCGCCGCTGGCGTCTTACGAGGCAGCAGACGCCGGAGGCTCGTCCGGGGCCTTGTCCGCGACGGTTTCCTCGGCGTCCTGCTTCTCGCGCGCCCGGCGCTCGCGCTCCTGGCTGCGTTCGATGAGGCGGGACGACCAGATGGCGATCTCGTAGAGCAGGATGGTCGGGATGGCCAGGCCGATCTGGCTCATCGGATCGGGTGGCGTCAGCACGGCGGCAACGACGAAGGCGATGACGATCGCCCATTTGCGCTTTTCGGCCAAGGCCTTGGACGAGAGCATGCCGACGCGTGTCATCAGGCTCGTCACCACCGGCAACTGGAACACCAGGCCGAAGGAGAAGATCAGCGTCATGATCAGGCTGAGATATTCCGACACTTTCGGCAGCAGCGAAATCTGCACCTGCTCGTCCGTGCCCGTCTGCTGCATGGCAAGGAAGAACCACATCACCATCGGCGTGAAGAAGAAATAGACCAGCGAAGCGCCCATAAGGAACAGGACGGGCGATGCGATCAGGAACGGCAGGAAGGCGTTTCGCTCGTTCTTGTAGAGGCCGGGTGCGATGAATTTGTAGATCTGCGTGGCGATCAGCGGAAACGCGATGACCATGCCGCCAAACATCGCCAGCTTGACCTGGGTGAAGAAGAATTCCTGCGGCGCGGTGTAGATCAGTTCGACCTTGTGTGGGTCGAGTCCCGCCCATTTCGTCGCCCATTTGAACGGGATGACCAGAAGGTTGAACAGCCTCTTGGCAAAGAAGAAGCAGACCAGGAAGGCTACGAAGAAGCCACCGAGCGACCAGATCAGC
Source organism: Mesorhizobium sp. ES1-4 (assembly GCF_020164745.1). GTDB lineage: Bacteria > Pseudomonadota > Alphaproteobacteria > Rhizobiales > Rhizobiaceae > Mesorhizobium. The sequence goes on from NZ_JAIUGV010000001.1 coordinate 671,793, forward strand.
CGCCTGCGCAGCTCGATCAGGTGCTCCATCAGAGGCGCCGACGATTTTTCGATCTCGTCCTTTTCCTTGTCCGAAACGCTCACTTGGCGGCTCCAGCCGTCTTTTTGGTCACCTGCTTCTTCGCCGGAGCAGGCTTCGGTCCGGCCTTTGCAGGCGCCTTGGCAGCAGGCGCCTTGGCCACGGCAGGCTTCGTCACAGCCGCGGCTTCAGGCTTTGCCACCGTGGCGGCCTTCGTCGGCGCCTTGGGTTCGGCCTTTGCCTTCACCGCAGTTGTGGATGTCAAGGCCCTGGACGAGGCTTTCGCAGCCGGTGCCGTCTTGGCGGTTTTCCTGCCTGCGGATGCCTTCGGCGCAACGACAGGCTCCGTGGATGCCGCCACCACCGGTTCATCGGTCATTGCCGGGGAAATCGGGGCGGGTGTCGCGGCTTCGGGCCCATTGACCCCAGGCATGATCGTCGCGCCGTTCTTCAACGGCTCGGCCGCCTGTGGCGTCGAAGCGGCAGGGGCCGACGGATCGGCGGCCGGCTTCGGCTTCATCGCCGCGTCCACGCCTGCGCGCACATCGGCGGCGGCCTGCTCGAACGGATTGAGCTGCTTCCGGATTTCGGCAACCGGGCTTAGCCCCCTGAGTTCGTCGACCGACTTCTTCACGTCGTCGAGCTCGGCTTCCTTCAATGCCTCGTTGAACTGCTTCTGGAAGTCGGCGGCCATGGCGCGCAGCTTCGCCGTCGTGCGGCCGAAGGTGCGCAGCATGTTGGGCAAATCCTTCGGCCCGACGACAACGATCATGACGATCGCGATCACCAGCATTTCGGTCCAGCCGACTTCAAACATGGCAATCTGTTCCGACTAGAATTTTTGGCTCAGCTCTTGCTGGCCTTTTCCTTCACGCCCGAAACAGTCTCGTCGGCACGATGCTCGACGGTACGCTTGTCGTCGGCAACGTCGTCGTCGGCCATGCCCTTCTTGAAGCTCTTGATGCCCTTGGCCATATCGCCCATCAGCTCGGGAATCTTGCCCCGGCCGAACACCAGAAGCACGATGACCAGCACGATCATCCAGTGCCAAATCGAAAATGAACCCATAGCAAATCTCTCTCGAATGTTTTCCCTGGCGATGATCTATGCGTTTTCGCGTTGGGATTCAAACACAACCGCGACAGAGTTTATGAAAGGGCGTCGGATGTCACCCATTTTCAGCGATGCTGCCCGCTACCAAACGGCGCATGTAAAGCCGCAAGAAAGCTTTTTATAGGCGGTCGTGGTCAATCTTCCGTGACGCGCGGCGTCAGCAGACCGAGTTCCTCGAGATCGATGTCGGTCAGCGGATCCTCGTCCTCGGTCAGCGCGTCGGGATCGGCCGGCGGCTGCGGAATGGAGAAGTTCGACGGCATGCGGCCCGAAAGCAGGCCGGCGCCCTTCAGTTCCTCCATACCCGGAAGATCGCGGATCTCCTCGAGCGCGAAATGGTCGAGGAAGGTCCCGGTAGTGCCATATGTGACAGGGCGGCCAGGCGTTTTGCGCCGGCCGCGCATGCGCACCCATTCCGTCTCGAGCAGCGTATCCAGCGTCCCCTTCGAGGTTTCGACGCCTCTGATATCCTCGATCTCCGCGCGCGTCACCGGCTGGTGATAGGCAATGATTGCCAGCACTTCGAGCGCCGCCCGCGACAGCTTGCGCTGCTGCACCGTGTCGCGGCTCATCAGGAACGCCAGGTCGCCGGCGGTGCGGAACGCCCAGGCGTCGCCCACCCGCACCAGATTGACTCCGCGGCGCGCATAAATCTGCTGCAGTTCGGCCATGGCCGCCGCGACATTGATGCCATCGGGAAGCCGGGCGGCGAGCTGCTTTTCGCTGACAGGCTCGGCGCTGGCAAACACGATCGCCTCGGCCATGCGCACGGCTTCCGCCATGTGAAGGCGTTCGGCTGGATTCTGCGCCGGGTTCTGGGCCGAAGCCTGGCCGATCTCGCCCGCTTCCGGCTCGTCGTCCATCTTGAAAGGGATAACCGAAGCGTTGGCGCGTTCGCTCATGATGCCACCTCGACTGCCTTGACTGTCTGTGCGCGATGGTCGCGCAGATAGATCGGTGCGAACACCTCATCCTGCCGCATATCCACCTTGCGCTCGCGCACCAGTTCCAGTGTGGCCGCGAACGAACTGGCGATCGCGGTGCGCCGCTCTTGCGGGCTGGTCAGATATTGAATGAGAAAGCTGTCCAGCGTCGTCCAGTCGCGCAACGAGCCGATCAGCCGGATCAGGATGTCGCGGGCATCCTTGAGTGACCAGACGCCGCGCCGGGCGATCGTCACATTGGTGATCGCCTGCTTCTGCCGCTGCTGGGCATAGGCGGTCAAGAGGTCGTAAAGCGAAGCCGAATAGGTGTTGCGCTTCTCGACGATGACCATTTCCGGCATGCCGCGCCCGAACACGTCACGGCCGAGCCGGTTGCGGTTGACCAGCCGCGCCGCCGCGTCACGCATGGCTTCGAGCCGCTTCAGCCGGAACTGCAGCACCGCCGCCAGTTCCTCACCGCTTTCGCCTTCTTCGCCTGGCTGCTTGGGAATCAGGAGCTTGGATTTGAGAAAGGCCAGCCACGCCGCCATCACCAGATAGTCGGCGGCCAGTTCCAGCCGCAACGTCCTCGCCGCCTCGATGAAGGCCAGATACTGTTCGGCCAGCGCCAGGATGGAGATACGCGCCAGATCGACCTTCTGGTTGCGGGCAAGATGCAAGAGCAGATCGAGCGGGCCTTCGAAGCCGGCCACGTCGACGACCAGCGAGGGGTCGCCCGTCAACCGTGAATCATCGTTCTCGGCCCACAGGCGGTCCATCGGTGCAGCCTTCGCGGCCTTGCTTTCCAATGATTCCGCCACTGCCTCTCACTTCCCCTTGCTAGGCCACCGCATCGAAATAGGTGGCAAATTCGGCACGAATCTCGGTTTCTTCGGCCGCGTCGCGTTTGCTTATATAGGTCATCGCCCGCTTGGCGCGCTCCAGCGGCTTGCCCTCAAGCCCTGTCGTGCGCGATGCAACGCCCGCCATCTCCTCGAAAACACCGTTGCAGTGAAGGACCAGATCGCAGCCCGCCGCAAGGATCGAGGCCGCCTTTGTCGGGAAATCCCCAGAAAGTGCCTTCATCGAGGTATCGTCGCTCATCAGCAGTCCATCGAAGCCGATCTCGCGGCGGATGATCTCGTCTATGACCTTGCCGGACGTGGTCGCCGGGTTCTTGGGATCGATCGCGCTGTAGACGACATGCGCGGTCATCGCCATCGGCAGATGGTTGAGCTCGCGGAACGGAGCAAAGTCGTGCCGTTGCAGATCGCCGAGCGAAGCGTCGACGACAGGCAATTCGAAATGCGTATCGGCAAACGCGCGGCCGTGCCCTGGAATGTGTTTCATCACGGGCAGCACGCCGCCCGACATCAGGCCTTCGGCCGCCGCGCGGCCGAGTTCGATGACCGGACGCGGGTCCTTGCCATAGGCGCGCGCGCCGATGACATCGCTGGCCCCTTCGATCGGCACGTCGAGCACCGGCAGGCAATCCGCTGATATGCCGTAGCGCAGCAGGTCGAAGGCATGCAGCCGCGCCATCAGCCAGGCGGCGCGGGCGCCGGCATCGTGATCGTCGCGCCACAGCGCCCCGAGCGCACCACCAGAGGGATAGTTCGGCGCCAGCGGCGGCCGCAGCCGTTGCACCCGGCCGCCTTCCTGGTCGATGAACACCAGCGCGTCGGGCCGTCCGATACAGTCACGCATTTCGGCGACCAGATCGCGGATTTGCTCGGCTTCGCCGATGTTGCGGGCAAACAGGATGAAGGCCCACGGGCATTCATTGCGATAGAAATTGATTTCTTCGCGGGTGAGCGATTTCCCGGCACAGCCGAGGATCATGGATTTTGATTCGGTCATTTCACAAGTCTAGGGCTTCGCGCCGTCGAAGGGAATCATCCTTGACCACATGCGCAGGACCGCAAAACATGCTTCCACATGAAAGCATCACGCACATGAATGTCGCCATGTGAAAAGCCGGCGCGGCCTCGGGCCGCGCCGGCTTTGAACAAGTGGATCGACGTCTAGCGCGATACGAAGCAGTTACCGCCCGCGGCCTTGTAGCTGGTGCACAAATTGATGGCATCGTTGCGCGACTGGGCCGGAACGCGGACGCGGTAGAACGTCCCCTTGCCGGCAATCTCGGCCTTCACGATGTTGGCCGTGCGGCCGGAAAGCACGGCGCCATAGCGACGCTGCAAATCCTGGTAGGTCGACTGGGCACTCTCCACAGTCGGCTGCGAAGCGATCTGCATCGACCACGAACCGCTGCCGGTCGCGGTCGACGCCGGATCGATGGAAGCGACCTGATCGGGCTTGACCTCACCGACCACGTCGACCGGCTGGTCGGACGGACGCTGCGGCGCGATCGCAACCTTGGCTGGCGTGTTGACCGACTGCGCCTTGGCTTCAGCCTTGGCTGCGGGCTTCAGAGCCGGCTCATCGGCAGCCTGCGCAGCGGCAGGTGCAACGGTGCCAGTCTGGTCGGTGCCAGTCTGATCGGAATGAGTCTGGTCGGCATGAGCCTGATCGGCACCAGCCTGGCCGGCAGGCGCCACATGCTGTGGCGCCGGATCGGTCGGCTCCGCCGCAGCCACCTGCGGTGCTGCCGGTGCCGAATCCTCGCGCGCCATCAGTGAGCCGTCGGGCTTGACCACCATGGTCCTGACCTTGCGCGGCGCAACGGCAACGATATCGTTGTTGGTGCCCTTGTCGGCTTCCTGCAGGACTTGCGCGATGCGATCCTCAGACTTCGGCGTGGGCGCCGCATTGTCGGCGGGGGCCGCACCAGCGGTCGAAACGTCGCCGCCATTCGTGCCGGCGGCAACATTCTGGCCGGGAGAAAGATCGACGGCGCGGGCCGGGTCCTTCGCCTTCACGTCCACCGGCTCCTCGGCGTTGGTGACGAGCTTCTGCTGGACTGGCTCGGCGGGCTTCGCGCCCTTGACCACCGCGTCATAGACCTTGTTGTCCTGGTTCGGCACCACGGTGCCGCCGGGATTTTCCGGCTTGACCTTGATCGGTGAATTGTCGGCCTTGACGATCACCGGGGCTTCGCTGCCGCCCTTGCCGCCCAAAGACAGCGCGAAGGCGCCAAGACCGCCCGCGACCGCCACGGCACCGACAATCGCGGCAACGAACAGGCCGCGCCGGCCCGACGACCTGGCGGCTTCCTGCTCGCCAAGCCCCGGAACCGACATCGCTTCGTCCAGATCGGGATCGTAATCGAGTTCATCGACGGTAAAATCGTCCGCCTGCGTGGCAGGCTGGCTGCCGGGCAGATTGTCGAGGTCGAAACCTTCGGCAGCATCGGCATACCCCGAAGCCGCCGACGCGCGGGCGGGCATTTCCGCCGGCCGTGCAGCATAGGTCCGCGCTTCCGGCCGATAAGCCGGTCGCGATTGTTGATATCCCGGATTGACTTCGTCATATCGCGGATTGACTTCGTCGTATCCCGGCTTGCCCCCGTCATACCCCGGATTGAACCCGGTATTGTAGGATTCGTCGGCATAAGCAGCGGCGCTGGCGGCAGCAGGCGCGACCTCCACGGAATTCATTTCGGTCAGAAGGCTGGCGAACTCGGCGTCGAGATCGTCGTAACCGGACGCCCCCGGCTCGTCGTCCTCGAAATGCAACTCCGGAATGTCTAGATCGTCAGCCAGCGCCACGACGCGCTCCGGCACATCGACCGTCTCGACGTCGGGCATCTCTTCATAACGCGGGGACTGCCGCGCCTGCGGTGCCGATACCGGAGCCGTATAGGGAACAGCCGCAACCGGCTCGTCCCGATGGTAGGACGGTACGGCGGCCACTTCCGGTGTCGCCGTCCTGGCCGCCATCGCGGCAGCAGGCTGGGCGGCAAATGCCGGCTGTTGAGGGACTGGCGTCACGCGGCTCCAAGAGCGGGCCGGCTCCAACGGTGCGGAGCGATCCGCCAGCCAATCGAGCGAATCGTCCTGATCCTGCCGGGATGCTGTTTCGCCACGCGGGTCGACGCTCTCGGCCAGGGCCGCGTCGAAAGCATTGTTGTCGAAATCGACATCGCCCTGCTCAGCGGCATCCGAGCCGAAATCCTGGCCCCGATGGGTGGAACCGGAGTGATACACATCCTCGGCTGCTGGTTCATCGATATCCCAGTCGAGATCACCAACGAGATCGGCGGGTTCCTCCGGAACCTCTGCAGTCGCGGCGAGAGGCGGCTGAACGGGGGGCGGCGCCGGCTGGGTCACGATGGGTTCAGCATTGGCGGGCTGAGCACTGGCAGGCTCCCTGGCCGAAGGCAGCGTGCGCGCGGTCATGGCGCCAAGAAGCGCGTTCAACTCGTCCTCGAGGCTTGGTTCATCCGCGATGGGCGCTTGCGCCGGTGGCGCAATGGCTGCCTCGGGCGCCATCGGTTGCGCGGCCGTAGCCGCGGCGGCGGGCTCTTCGGGAAGCTTGCCAAACGCCTCGTCCAAATTCAGGTCGAAAGCGTCATCCGACACACCGTCGGCGCCTGAAATCTCGTCCTTGGTATCGACAGCGCCGGCAAGCAATTCGTGCGCTTGCACCTCATCAAAAGCCTCTGGCTCATGCGCCTGAACGTCAGAATCCACGTCAACATCGGCCATGGCATCGTCGAATTGGCCCACGAAATCCTCGTCGGAGATCGCCTGGGTTTCATTCGCAGTGGCCAGTGCCGGTTCCGGATATTCGACAGCAGTCGCTTGGCGATGATCCTCGGAGTGGTCGTCGAGCATCAGTTCGTCTTCGAGCGAGATCGCGACCGCATCGTCGAATTCCTGATCGGAGGCCGGCTCGACGGCCACCGGCGCTTCGGCAACCGGCGATACAGCGGCATACCGGGTCTCGTTCGCCTCGTCCTCGACATGGAAATGCTGATCGAGCGAGGCGGCGAGCTCGTCCTCCATCGCCAGATCGTCGTCAAAGGGCGAAACGTCTTCGAGCGAACTGGCGATAGCATTGTCGAAATTGGCGTCCAAGGCGGGCTCGACCGACGAGGCGGCTTCCGAGGCGCCAGCGTTCCCGGGGCTGGCGACGACTGTCCGGTCATCGACTTCAGTCATGTCCAGATGGAAATCGTCATCGAGCGACAGCGCCAGATCGTCGTCCGCCGCATCGACGACCATCGGCTCGAATGCCGGCTCATGAGTCTCGACAACTGGAGCGGCAACGCTGTCGCCAGCGTCGAATTCGCCCATCAGTTCCTTCTCGAGATCGATCTCGAAATCGCCCTCGGCCTGATCGGCGGCAGCGGCTTTCGGCTCCGCCGGCGCCGGCGGCCTGACGGGCTGGCGCGGGTCAAATCCCATGATCCTGGTCAGTTCCGCGAACGGATCATCGTCGGCGACGTCGTTGTTGTCGGCTGCTCTCAGTTGGGTTCTATCTGCCATTATTGTTCCCGAACTCGCACTCATTCGGACGCCATGGACGTCGCGCAGGGTTGGCCCTTACCAGCGCAATGTGGGCAAAAGGTGACAGGTTTTTTAGTCAAACCTAACGCATTTCGGTGGGCGCGGCGGCTCCGATCAACGTCAGGCCGGACGTCAGAACATCCGAAACAGCCTGCACCAGCCCTAGTCTGGCATGCGTCAATTCTCGGTCGTTAACCTTAACAAAACGTAAGTCCGGATTATCCGTGCCCCGGTTCCAGTGTCCATGGAAACTGGAAGCCAGATCATAGAGATAAAATGCCAGCCGATGTGGCTCGAGCGCAAGTGCCGCGGACTCGATCAGGCGCGGATATTCGGCAAGCTTCCTGATCAGGCCGATTTCACCTTCGTCAGTCAGCGATGTTGCCGCGGCCGACAGTCTGTTGCGGTCGAAATTCGCCTCCCCCAACTGTTCGCTCGCTTGCCGGAACACCGAATGGCAGCGCGCCGAAGCGTACTGTACGTAAAACACCGGATTGTCCTTGGACTGCTCCGTCACCTTGGCGAAGTCGAAATCGAGCGGCGCATCGTTCTTGCGGTAAAGCATCATGAAGCGGATCGGATCGCGTCCGACTTCTTCAACCACCTCGCGCAGCGTCACGAAGTCGCCGGAGCGCTTCGACATGCGGACCGGCTCGCCGTCGCGAAACAGCTTGACCAGATTGCACAGCAGGACGGTGAGCTTGACGTCGTCGCCGGCGATTGCCCGCGCCAAAGCTTCCAGGCGCTTGACGTAGCCGCCATGGTCGGCACCGAGAACATAGATCAGGTCGACGAAGCCGCGATCGACCTTGTCCTTCAGGTAGGCCACATCGGCGGCGAAATAGGTAAACGAGCCATCGGACTTGACCAGCGCCCGGTCCATGTCGTCGCCAACCGCGGTCGAGCGGAACAGCGTCTGTTCGCGGTCTTCCCAGTCGTCCGGCTTCTCTCCCTTGGGCGGCGGCAGCTTGCCCTTGTAGATATGGCCCTTCAGCGTCAGGTCGTTGATCGCCGAGCGGATCTTCCTGGCATTGTCTGCATGCAGCGTGCGTTCGGAAAAGAACACGTCGTGATGCACGTTGAGCAGCGCCAGGTCCTCACGGATCATCGCCATCATCGCATCGATGGTCCGGTCCTTGACGATGGCCAACGCCTCGTCATCCGGCATCTGCAGCAAGGAACGGCCGAACTCCCCGGCAAGGGCTTCGCCGACCGAGACGAGATAGTCCCCGGGATAAAGGCCTGCCGGGATATCGCCGATGTCCTCGCCAAGCGCTTCGCGGTAGCGCAGCATCGCCGAGCGCCCAAGCACGTCGATCTGCGAGCCGGCGTCGTTGATGACGTATTCCTTGGTCACGTCGTAGCCGGCGAACGCCATCAGGTTGGCGAGCGCGTCACCGACGACGGCGCCCCGGCAATGGCCGACATGCATCGGCCCGGTCGGGTTGGCCGAGACATATTCGACGTTGGTTTTGTGGCCGGCGCCGATCGTCGAGCGGCCATAGTTGCGCCCCTCGCCCAGCAGCGCCGAGAGATGCGCCTGCCAGAAACCATCCTTGAGCCGCAGATTGACGAAGCCTGGACCGGCAACCTCGGCGGCGGCGACATCGCTGTCGGCCCGCAGCGCTCCCGCCAGCTTCTCGGCCAGCGCGCGCGGGTTTTGTCCGGTGGGCTTGGCCAGCACCATTGCCGCGTTGGTCGCGAGATCGCCATGTGTGGCGTCGCGCGGCGGCTCGACCGCGATACGCGACAGGTCGGGCGAAACGCCATTGCTGTCTTTCAGCTCGAGCGCTTCGACAGCCTTTACGACTCGCGCGGTGAAATCGGCGAAGATGTTCATGGTGTATGCTCTGGCGGCTTTGTGACGAATCCGGCCCGTTGGCCGGCAAATCGAGCCCGCCCTAGCTCAAATCCGGGGTCCGGTCAAACAAACGCCTGTGTTCCTTGAGCGCGTAAGTGTCGGTCATGCCGGCCAGGAAGTCGGCGACGCTGCGCGCCTTGATGCGATCCTCTGCCCGTTCCAGCCCTTCGCGCCAGCCGTCCGGCATGGCGCGCGGGTCGGCGAAATAGACGTCGAACAGGTCCCGAACGATCTGCTCGGCGTCCGCACGCACCCGCATCACCTCCTTGTGCCGGTAGAGATGCTTGTAGAGAAAGGCCTTCAGTTCCCTCTCGGCTTCTGCCATCTCGGCGGAAAAGGTCACCATGGTCTCGCCCGCCGCCCTCACGGCATCGGCGCTCTGCGGCCCGACGCGCTCCAGATTGGCGGTTGTCGACTTGATCACATCCTCAACCATGTCCGTGATCTGCCGCCGCATCAATTCATGGCCGGTGCGCACGTCATCAAGCCTGGGATAGCGCTCGCGCACGCCTTTCAGGATCGCTCCCGGCAGCGAGACGGCCTCCAGCATGTCAAGCGTCAGCAGCCCTGACCGCAGCCCATCGTCGATATCATGCGTGTTGTAGGCGATGTCGTCGGCAATCGCCGCGCATTGCGCCTCGATGCCGGCGAACCGGTCGAGTTCGAGATCCTGCAGTTCCGAGTAATCGCGGATCGCCTGCGGTATCGGCCCTTTCAGACCCTTGCCGCTGCTGTCGGTCAGCGGACCATTGTGCTTGACCAGGCCTTCCAGCGTCTCCCAACTCAGGTTCAGCCCGTCGAATTCAGCGTAGCGCGCCTCGAGCCTCGTCACGATGCGCAGCGATTGCGCGTTATGGTCGAAGCCGCCCCAAGCCGCCATCTTTTCGTTCAGCGCGTCCTCGCCCGTGTGGCCGAAGGGTGTGTGGCCGAAATCATGCACCAGCGCCACCGCCTCGGCGAGGTCCTCGTCGCCACGCAGCGCCCGCGCCAGCGCGCGCGCGATCTGCGCCACTTCGATCGAATGGGTCAGCCGGGTACGATAATGGTCGCCTTCATGGGCGATGAAGACCTGCGTCTTGTGTTTGAGCCGGCGGAAGGCCGTCGAATGGATGATGCGGTCGCGGTCGCGCTGGAACGGCGTTCGGGTCGGACTTTCGGCCTCGTCGAACAGCCTGCCGCGCGAACGCGCCGGATCCGTTGCATAGGCCGCACGCGGCCGATAGCCGAATCCGATGTCGCCAAGCTCATTTATCATGGCTGATGCCGCCGCAGTTGACTTGCCCCGTCGCGCTTCATACCTATCATGTAAAACCGAAAGCAAGGTGACGCCCATGGGCGCGGATGCCAAGACCGCCATGAAAGTCGAGATGACCGAGGCCGCCGCCAGGCGGATCGCTCAAATTGTCTCTGGCGAGGCCGGCAAGACGGCGCTGCGCGTTTCCGTCGAAGGCGGCGGCTGCTCCGGCTTTTCCTACAAGTTCGATCTGGTCGATGCGCGCAACGACGACGACGTCGCCATCGAGAAGGACGGCGCCACGGTGCTCATCGACGATCTGTCGCTGGTTTATATGGGCGGCTCGGTCATCGACTTTGTCGACGATTTGATGGGCCAGTCGTTCCAGATCAGGAACCCGAATGCGGTCGCCTCCTGCGGCTGCGGCACCAGTTTCTCCATCTAGCAGCATGCCGGCCATCGGCGCGGTCCGTCAGGTCGCGCTGTCGGCCGGGCGCGATCTCGACGCAACGCTGGCCTTCTGGCGCGATGTGCTCGGCATGAACGTGCACGCGCGTTTCGACCCGCCAGGCATAGCTTTCATCATGGCCGGCGACGTCAGGATGTTGTTCACCGACGGCATTCCAGCCGGAACCGTCTACCTCGACATTGTTGGCCTTGAAGGCTTCCACGCCGAGGCAAAAGCCAATGGCGTCCCCTTCACCGCGCCGCCGGCGCTCGTCCATCGCGACACCGAAGGCCAGTTCGGTCCGGCGGGGGAAAGCGAATGGATGGCCTTCCTAAAGGACCCTGCTGGCAATACGATCGGCCTGGTCGAACGCCTTGCGCCGGAAGAACATTGAGGTCCCCATGAAAATCGTCACCTGGAACATCAACGGCGTACGCGCCCGACTCGGCAACCTTACCCATTGGCTGACCGAGAGCGCGCCTGACATCGTCTGCCTGCAGGAGATCAAGACGGTCGACGAGCAGTTTCCGCGCGCCGAGATCGAGGCCCTTGGCTACAATGTCGAAACCCATGGCCAGAAGGGTTTCAACGGCGTCGCGCTGTTGTCCAAGCTGCGCTTCGACGAGGTCATCAGGGGCCTGCCGGGCGACGATGCCGACGAACAGGCGCGTTTCATCGAAGGCGTGTTCTCGACTGACAAGGGGGCGCTTCGCGTCGCCTCGCTCTATCTGCCGAATGGCAACCCGATCGATGACGAGAAGAAGTTCCCCTTCAAGCTGTCCTGGATGGCGCGGCTCGAGCGTTGGGCCGAAGAGCGGCTGAGGTTGGAAGAGGCGCTGGTGCTGGCCGGCGACTACAACGTCATTCCCGAGCCGATCGACGCACGGTTTCCCGAAAACTGGCTGGGCGACGCGCTGTTCCAGCCGCGGACACGGCAGGCCTTCCGCCGGCTGCTGAACCTCGGTTTCACCGAAGCGGTGCGCGCGGTAACCGATGCCCCGGACACCTACACATTCTGGGATTACCAGGCCGGCGCCTGGCAGAAGAACAACGGCATCCGCATCGACCATCTGCTGTTGTCGCCGGAAGCCGCGAACCGGTTCTCATCGGCGTCGATCGAAAAGCATGTGCGCGCATGGGAAAAGCCGTCCGATCACGTCCCCGTGGCGGTCGACCTCGCGCTGCAGCCGGCCTGACGCAGACCCTTATGCCGCCAAACCGTCCGGACCTCCTGTCGCCACAATCAGGCGCATGATAGGAAATCATCATGGCGGCCAGGGTTCCCGTGACCATTCGATTTGCTCTTTGTCCGATCGGCTTGGCATTTGCCACGGCTGCGATCATGCCGGCCTCCGCCGCTCCGGAATGCCTTGCCAATGGAAAATCCTATCCCGTCGGCCAGGTCGCCTGCCTGACGGTTGCCGGCCAGAGTCATTTGGCCCGCTGCGAGATGGTGCTCAACAACACATCATGGACCAAGGTCGGGGACAACTGCCCAGAAAACACGACGGCGCCGCATGTCGATCCAACGCCGATCTCGACACCAGCGCCGGGCACGGTTCCAACGGAGCCGACCGAGAACTGAGTGGCTTAATTGGGCGGCAGCGCTCCTTGCTCGCGGCGACAGCTAGCCCTGCCCCCTCTCCCCGTCACTGCGGGAGAAGATGCCGGCAGCCAGATGAGGGCAGCGCCACGTTTCCAGATTGAGGAATTTTTCGAGACAACCGGCAGGAAATAAGTGCCGGCCCTACTGATCGGCGTTGTTGCCCTTGGTCAGGATGTCGTCCGCCAGCGAGATCGCGGTGCGCCGGTCGGCTTCGCCGGCAGCGGCGAAAGCCTCTTCCTGCATGCCGCGGATCCACGGCTGATCGGCCGGTGACGCGCGTTCGAGCGCCGCGGTCATCATCGCCAGGCCGCGCACGATCTTGCCGCTCTGGAACAACAGGTGGCCAAGCGTTGCCTGCGCACCGGCATGGCCCTTCTCGGCGGCGAGTTGGAACCAACGCCCGGCCTGCTTGATGCTGGCCTTGACACCGCCCTCGCCCTTCAGGAACATCTGGCCCATCTCGAATTGGGCGTTCGGGTTGCGGTAGTTGGCGGCGGCGCGCATGTAGTATTCCTGTGCCGCCACCTCGTTCTCGGTGACCGGGCTGCCGGGAATGCCCTTGCGCAGATAATCGCCCAGCGCCACCAGCGCGTCCGAGACGTAGCTTTCTTCCGGAGAGCCGGGCTCGACGTCCTGGTCGACGATCTCCGAGAAGAATTTGAACGCCTCATAATCGTCGCGGGCCACGCCGTCGCCTTCGGCATACATGCGTGCAAGCTTCCAGGTGGCGCCGATCTGGCCGTTCTCGGCGGCGTATTTATAGGCCTCGGCGGCCTGCTCCTTATGGCCGTTCTTGTAGGCGGAGAACCCGAACTGGAACACCGCCCAAGGGCTGGACTGCGGCTTCACGCCGGTCTTGTCGTCGAACACCTTGTCGTCGAAGGCCATGGCCTGCCCCACGGCGCCAAAGATCGCAACCGCGACCAGTGCCGAAAGGACAGATGACTTCAACAACTCTGGTGTCGACTTCAACAACTCAGATGTCCGCATAGCAATGTGTTTCTTTCGCACCGCCCGGATGGGTGACCGCGCCATCCCTGGCCGACCCTACCGTCTGTGCGTATTTCCATATCGCGCCCGACTGATAGTCGGTTGTGCGCGCCTTCCATGTCGTCGCCCTTGCCGCCAGTTCGGACTCCGTCAGCGCCACGTCGATCGTGCCGTTCACGGCGTCGATCGTGATCACGTCGCCATCCCTGATGAGACCGATCGGACCGCCAACCGCTGCTTCCGGCCCGACATGGCCGATGCAAAAGCCGCGCGTCGCGCCTGAGAAACGGCCGTCGGTGATCAGCGCCACCTTGCCGCCCATGCCCTGGCCGTAGAGTGCCGCCGTCGTCGACAGCATCTCGCGCATGCCAGGACCGCCGCGCGGCCCTTCATAGCGGATGACCAGGACCTCGCCTTCCCGGTAGGCACGGTTCGTCACCGCCTCAAAACATTCCTCTTCCGAATCGAAGCAACGCGCCGGGCCGGAGAATTTCAACTCCACCATGCCCGCGACCTTCACGATCGCGCCTTCGGGGGCAAGGTTTCCCTGCAACCCCACGACGCCGCCGGTTTGGGTAATTGGCCGGTTGGCAGGGCGGACCACATCCTGATGTTCATTCCAGGCAACGTGCTGCATATTTTCGGCCAAAGTACGGCCAGTGACCGTCAGGCAATCGCCATGCAGATAGCCGTGGTCGAGCAACGTTTTCATCAGCAGCGGAATGCCACCGGCCTCGAACATGTCCTTGGCGACATATTTGCCGCCTGGCTTGAGGTCGGCGATATAAGGCGTCTTCTCGAAGATCTTCGCCACGTCGAACAGGTCGAACTTGATGCCCGCCTCATGCGCGATCGCCGGCAGGTGCAGCGCCGCATTGGTCGAGCCGCCGGTTGCCGAAACCACGGTCGCCGCATTTTCAAGTGCCTTCAGCGTGACGATGTCGCGCGGTCGAATGTTTTTGGCGACGAGTTCCATGATCTTTTCGCCGGAAGCGAAATTGAAGCGGTCACGCATTTCGTAAGGCGCCGGCGCGCCGCAGGAATAGGGCAGCGCGAGACCGATCGCCTCGGCGACGGTGGCCATGGTGTTGGCGGTGAACTGGGCGCCGCAGGAACCGGCCGACGGACAGGCGGCCTGCTCGATTTCAAGCAGTTCGGCATCACCGATCGTGCCGACCGAGTGCTGGCCGACCGCCTCGAACACATCCTGCACGGTGATCTGGCGGCCGCGATAGCTGCCTGGCAGGATCGAACCGCCATAGATGAAGATCGACGGCACGTTGAGCCGCACCATGGCCATCATCATGCCCGGCAGCGACTTGTCGCAGCCGGCGAGACCGACCAGCGCGTCGTAGCAATGACCGCGCATGGTGAGCTCGACCGAATCGGCGATGACCTCGCGCGACACCAGCGACGACTTCATGCCCTGGTGGCCCATGGCGATGCCGTCGGTGACGGTGATGGTGCAGAATTCGCGCGGCGTGCCGTTGGCGGCCGCCACGCCCTTCTTGACCACCTGCGCCTGGCGCATCAGCGAGATGTTGCAAGGTGCTGCTTCGTTCCAGCAGGAGGCAACGCCGACCAGGGGCTGCGCGATCTCGGCGGCGGAAAGCCCCATGGCATAGAGATAGGACCGGTGCGGCGCACGTGCCGGACCGACAGTCACATGGCGGCTAGGGAGCTTAGCCTTTGAAACGACCTTGGCGTCCATTCTCTTCCTTGCCGCGGGCGGTGCGGCCTGTCCCATCGCCGAGCCTTCTGGCGCGCATCCCGGGACCAATTCGAGGTGCGCCGGGTTTATGGCGGGAAATGGGCAACTTCCTCGGCCTGACCTTTAGCGCAGGGGTTGCTCAGAGAGTGTTGCCGAAACGTCACAATCGCAGGAGGCGGCCCCAGTGCGGCTAATATGCAACGCCCTTTGGCTAACGGGATCCTCGACGAGGTCCGGCCCGACAAAAAGGCCGGGCAATGCCCGGCCTTTCACGTTCAATTTCAGATAGTTACCACTTGATGCTGTAGCCACCCGACAGCGCATAGCCCCAATCGCCCTGCACGGTACGATTGAGCAAAGAAGGCGTATACTGGGTCTCGGACACGGACGCCAGATAGATCGCGGCAACACCCAATCGAAGTTCACCGCCTAGCTTATCCTTCATCGCGACGCCGGTACCGACTGTGTAGGTATCCCCCGTCAAATCCCAACCGGTGCTCACACCCCGGTCATAGGACGCGAAGATGGTTCCAGAAAACTGGTCGTTGAACTTATGACCAACGCCGCCCGTGACGGTCCAGCCATCGCGCCAAAAATAGTCATTGCCGTTCTCGATTCCTAAGGTCGGGGAGTGAAGGTTCAACTGCTTGGTAACCGACCAATCTGTCCACTTGACACTACCATAGACAAGCCAGTCTGGTGCTACGCCGGTTTGAGCCTTGAACTCCAGCGACTGTGGGAACTTGGTGTCGCCCGTCGCAGGCTGGGTGATGGACACTGGGAAGGGACTCAGCGGAGGGCTAGCAGTCGCCGAACCGGACGCATCGATCGATACACCGGAACGGTACATCAACTGTGCGCGTAACGCGATCTCTGGAATTTCGTAGGCAACGCCCGCACGCCACCCCAGATTGCTGTCCTTCAGATTGACATTAAGCAATCCAGCAACAGCGAGGAGATTGTAGTCGACATCCTCATGGTAGACGCCGCCAAGCACCCAAAAGCGGCCTTTCCTCAAATCAAATTTCACACCGCAGGTGACTGCGCCCTCGTAGATTGTAAAATTTTCCTTGAGCTTCAAAAGAGTTCCACTGGGCGACGACCATGTCGCTCCACCGCCATAAGATTCTGTGTAGGTACCTGCGCAAGATAGGCTGTCCGACAGCTTGAATTTCACAGCGGCCGAAGGGACAGCGTAAGCGTCTGCATAGTTCTCGCCAACCAAACTGGGATTGAGCAGGTTTTTGGAATATTTTCTCGTCGGCGCGACATAGGTCACGCTGGTGCGCATGTTGAAATTGCCGTCCTCAAAAAGAATGTCGGTATCGGCCGTGCCGCGCGAGAAGCCGCCGGCGTGCGCCGAGCCCATCAAAGCCAGCGAAAAACACCCCGCCCCCAGCAGTGCTTTCAAACGCAGATTGTTCATGAATGTCCTCCCCGAATAACCTAGTGGATCAAGCTAGAACCAATTCGGGTTAACGGCGCAACAACGAATTCAAGAGCCGTACACGTACATGTGACCCAAACGCATTTCCGACAAAATTCAAGCCGGAGTCACGCGGCCAAAACCATTCATCTCGACATCAATCGGCGGTAAAAAGCGGGAGAAAACGGCCCAAAAAGGTCGAAAATGACCAGTTTTAAGGGGTCAATGGCCTCATTGTTACATTATGGCAACAATGAGGTAAAAGTTTCCGTTTACGTCAACATTAACGCAACGGAATGCCTCTTTTCGAGGCAGTTGACGCATGGTAATTCGCGCCGGCGCAAGGGCGACTCCCGTTCTTCAGCCGGCTTCACGAACCCTGGTCAACGCCACTGAAAGCTTGTCCTGGGTGTCGCGATATTCGGCCAGCTTTTCGCGCTCGGCATCGACGATCTCGGCCGGCGCGCTGGCGACGAACCGCTCGTTGGACAGCTTCTTGTGCAGGCGCGCGATTTCCTCGGTCACCTTGGCCAGTTCCTTCTGCAGCCGCGCGGCCTCCGCGGCGAGATCGATCAGGCTGCCGAGCGGCAGACAGATCGTCGCCTCGTTGAGCACGATCTGTGCCGAGCCCTTGGGTGCGGCATCGGCGAGCGAGATGTCACCAACGCGCGCCAGCCGCTTGATCGCGGAATCCTCGCGAACCAGCCGTTCGCGCGTCACGTCGTTGGCACCGACCACGACCAGCGGCGCGATGGCCGCCGGCGGCACATTCATCTCCGAGCGCACCGAGCGGATGCCGGAGACGAGATCGACCAGCCAGTTGATGTCCGCGGCAGCTTCAGCATCCTCGAAGTCCGGCGACGGCCATGCGGCGTGGCACAGCAGCGAGGCTCGTTCCCTGCCCTCGCCCGCGGTCTGCGCCCACAGCTCTTCGGTCATGAACGGCATCATCGGATGCAGGAGCTTGTAGATCTCGTCGAGCACGAAGGCCACGCAGGCGCGGCTTTCGGCCTTGGCCGCCTCGTCCGTGCCCATGAACACCGGCTTCAGCAGTTCCAGATACCAGTCGCAGAACAGGTTCCAGACGAAGCGGTAGGCGGCTCCCGCCGCCTCGTTGAAGCGGTATGAGGTGATGCCGTCGGTGACCTCGCGCGCGGCGCGCGTCAGCTCGGTCAGGATCCAGCGGTTGACCGCCAGCTTGGCGTCGTTCAGCCAGAAATCGTCATTGCGCGCGACTTCGTTCATCTCGGCGAAGCGCGTGGCGTTCCACAGCTTGGTGCCGAAATTGCGGTAGCCGGCGATGCGCGCCGGGTCGAGCTTCACGTCACGCCCCTGCGCCGCCATCACGGCGAGCGTGAAACGCAGCGCGTCGGCGCCATATTCATTGATAAGGTCGAGCGGATCGATGACGTTGCCTTTCGACTTCGACATCTTGGCGCCGTTCTTGTCGCGCACCAGCGCATGCACATAAACCGTGTGGAACGGCTCCTCGTCCATGAAGTGCAGGCCCATCATCATCATGCGGGCGACCCAGAAGAAGATGATGTCGAAGCCGGTCACCAGCACGTCGGTCTGGTAATAGGTTTTCAATTCCGGCGTCTCATCCGGCCAGCCCAGCGTCGAGAACGGCCACAGCGCCGAGGAGAACCAGGTGTCGAGCACGTCCTCGTCGCGGGTCAGGATCTCGCCCGGCTTGAAGTTTTCCAGCTTGTCCTCGACCCAGGCCTTCCAGGGCCCTTCCAGCGCCAGATAATATTCGATCGCCGCGCCCAGCGCCTCTTCCTCGGTCTTCTCGACGAAGACACGCCCGTCAGGGCCGTACCAGGCCGGGATCTGATGCCCCCACCAGAGCTGGCGCGAGATGCACCAGGGCTGGATGTTCTCCATCCAGTCGAAATAGGTTTTCTCCCAATTCTTCGGCACGAAGTTGGTACGCCCCTCCCGCACCGAGGCGATCGCCGGCTTGGCCAGTTCCACCGCGTTGGCGTACCACTGCTCGGTGAGGAACGGTTCGATCGGCACCCCGCCGCGGTCGCCATGCGGCACGGCATGGCGATGCGGTTCGACCTTGTCGAGGAAGCCGCCGGCTTCCATCAGTTCGACGATCTTCTTGCGCGCAACGAAACGGTCGAGGCCGTCGAGTTCGTCCCAGACGGCCTGACGCTCCGGCGTCACGTCGAGGCCGGCGAGGAAATCCTCATTGTCCCTAAGCTTGATGGCGGCTTCGACGGTCAGGATGTTGATCGCCGGCAGCTTGTGGCGCTTGCCGACCTCGAAGTCGTTGAAATCATGCGCGGGCGTGATCTTGACTGCTCCGGAGCCCTTTTCCGGATCGGAATACTCGTCCGCCACGACAGGTATCTTGCGCTGGACGATCGGCAGAACGACGTTCCTGCCGACGAGATGCCGGAACCGCTCGTCGTCCGGATGCACAGCGACAGCCGTATCGCCCAGCATCGTCTCCGGGCGCGTCGTCGCCACGACGATGAAGGTCTTCGGGTTTTCCGGATCGAAGGTCGCGCCTTCGATCGGATAGCGGAAGTGCCAGAGATTGCCGTTGACCTCCTGCTGCTCGACCTCGAGATCGGAGATCGCGGTCAACAGTTTCGGGTCCCAGTTCACAAGACGCTTGTCCTTGTAGATCAGCCCTTCCTTGTAGAGCGTGACGAACACTTCGAGCACGGCCTTGGAGAGGCCCTCGTCCATGGTGAAGCGTTCGCGCGACCAGTCGGCGGAAGCGCCGAGACGCTTCAGCTGGTTGAAGATCGCACCACCCGATTCGGCCTTCCACTCCCACACTTTCTCGATGAACTGTTCGCGCGTCAGATCGCGGCGGTGGATCTGCTTTTCCATCAGCTGGCGCTCGACCACCATCTGGGTGGCGATGCCGGCATGGTCCATGCCGGGCTGCCACAGGACGTTCTTGCCGCGCATGCGCTCGAAGCGAACGAGTATGTCCTGCAGCGTGTTGTTGAGCGCATGGCCCATATGCAGCGAACCGGTGACGTTGGGCGGCGGAATGACGATGGTGAAGGCCTCGGCCCCCTCCTCCGCCCCGGCGCCGGCGCGAAACGCATCGGCTTCCTCCCACACCTTGGCGATCTTCGGCTCGACGGTCTTGGCGTCGTAAGTCTTTTCAAGCATGGGAAACCGGTCCGCGCTGTCGGGAATTTTGCTGGTTCGGTGTAAATCGGAAGGTCTTGGCCAAGTCAACCGCGAGGGCCGCCTGGCCATCACAAGCAGATAGGCGCGGCCTTGTTCATTTCAACGAAGGCCGCGCGGTGACATCACAAGGCGTCACCGCGAACCGAGCCCTGGGGCTCCCGCACCTTCATTGTCAGCGACCCGGACGGCAACTTGATCGCCTTCGCCAGTTCGGCAACCAGCGGCTGATCTCATCACAACGACAAACGCCGCCTCGGCGGCGGCGTTTCTTCCGGAATGCAAGGCCTGGACTATTGCGCCCCGCGTGCCACGCGCTCGATCTCTTCGCGCACCAGCCTTTCGACCAGAGTCGGCAGATTGTTGTCCAGCCAATCCTGCAGCATCGGCCGCAGCATTTCCTCGGCCATCTCGTCGAACGTCTTCTTGCTGCGGCTTGCAAAGGCGTCGGACAGTTCGCCGAAGGCGGCTGCGACCTGCCGCCCTGTGTGTTCGGAAAGAATCGCGGGACGTATCGCTTGCGCCTCGTTTGCCGCCGCGCGCGTCCGAGCCGTGCCCGTTGGCACATCGTTTGACGAAGGCCGCTCGATCGCCGGCTCCGCCGCCGTTTCGCCCACCGATACCTCTGGCTGCGCCACCGGCTTGCGGATTCTCCGGTCCGGCATCGCTTCGGCTTGCTCGCCAACCGTGGCGATCTCGCGCCGCCAATCGGCGGCGATGGCTTCCCTCGCATGCTCCGCGGGGGCGGCTGGCGTGTCGCGGCTGGCAGCAGGCACCGGCTCGGCGGCAACCCGGGCGCCAACCTCGGCCAGCGTCGTGGGCGCCCTGCCCGGGGCCGGATCGGCACGCGGCGGCACTTCCGTGCGCGCGGTCGCCGGCTGTGAGCCCGGCGCCTGGACTTCGGCGATCGCGGCCGGTTTCCTGACCTCGGGGACGGCATGCAGCTCGGCGCGGAATGCGTCGATGTCCGCTGCCGGAACGGCACTCGGCGCAGGCTCCAGGTCCTGCTGCAACTCATCGGCCTCGCCGGGCTGCTTGCGACCGTTGTCGCTGTCTTCGATGATCCTCCTGATGGAAGCCAGTATCTCTTCCATCGAAGGTTCGCGCTGCGCGCTGCTTGCCGTTGCCATCGTCACATCCGCCGCCCTTGTGACCCGTTGCAGGTTTCCGCTCCGGCAAAAGCCGGATTCGAATCATGGCGACAGCGTAACCGACGGATCGCCGCGCGAGAATCCCCAATCTGGGGACATGTGGGATTTCAACAGATTAGAGTGATTCCGCCAAACCCGTGGGCCCCGTCAGCAATCAACCCGACGACAACACGGTCCGGCGCTTTCGGCCGAACCGCACAGGCGGAAATGCCGTTCGAACGGTGGCCTAGCGGCCATCCGGCGTGCGCAGGCCGATCCACTTGTCCTTGACGGCGTTGTAGTGCTCTTCAGGCCTGTACTTCGTCACCTGCAGCGCAAGCCGGTCGACCGACAGGCGGCCCACCGCGGAAAGGATCGCATAACTTGCCACGACGACGTCGTGTTCGGAGTTGGCCTGGTTGATCTTGGCGGTGATGACGGCGGCTTGCGCATTGAGCACATCGAGCGTCGTGCGCTGGCCGACATTGCGTTCCTCGATCACGCCGTTCAGCGCCAACTGCGCCGCGTCGATCACCTGCCTGTTGGCGGATACACTTTGCTGCGCGGCGGTGTATTGCGACCATGCCGTGGCGACAGCCTGGCGCACCTGGTCGCGGCTGACGTCGACCTGGATACGCGCTTGCCCGAGCGATTCCTTGCTCTGCCGCACCAGTGCGGAGGTGCGTCCGCCCGAATAAATCGGAACGGTCAACGTCGCACCGATGTTCGCCGAGGTCGAATTGCCGTTGGTGCCCGAGAAGTTGGGAATTGCGTTGCGATAGTTCTCCGAAATGCCGGCCGAGGCGGATAACTTCGGTAGCAGCGCGCCCTCGGACGATTTCACCGAGAACGCCGCGGCGTCGACCAGATGCTGAGTGGCAAGGATGGCCGGATGTTCGGCCGAGCCGATGGCGATCGCCGCATCGAGGCTCGACGGCAGTAACCTGCTCAGTGGCGAAGCGGGCTTGAGCTTGCCAGGCTCGTCACCAACGACCTGGTGATAGGTCGCCGCACTGGCCAGGGCCTGCGCGCGGGCCGCGCTCAGCGATGCCACCGCGGAAGCGCGCGAGGCATCGGCCTGCGCGACGTCGGTACGCGTGCCTTCGCCAACCTCGAAGCGCGAGCGCGCGGCGCGCGCCTGCTCGGTCAGGAACTGCAGGTTCTGCTCGGTCAGCACCGCGATCTGCCGGTCGCGAATCACGTCCATGTAGGCCGTGGCCGCGCTGAACAGCGTGTTCTCCTCGGTGTTGCGCAGGCTTTCCACCGACGCTTTGACCTGGGACTCGGCGGCCGCGACATTGTTCCTCGTCTGGAAGCCATCGAACAAGGTCTGGTCGATCTGGATGCCGTAACTGCCGCTCGTCAGCTTCGAATTGCCGCCGCCATTTGCCTGACGCGTGTTCGTATAGTCGATGTTTGCCGATCCGGTAACCGTCGGGCGCCAGCCCGACTTGGCAATGGCAACGCCCTCGTCGGTGACGCGCACGCCGGCACGCGATGCATTCAGCGTGGAATTGTATTGATAGGCCTTTGCCAGCGCGCCGGTGATGGTTTCAGCCGAAGCAGCCAGCGGGGATAGCGCGGTCGCCGAAACAAGGACGGCGGTGAAAAGTGATTTGCGTACTGACGGCACGGTATATCCCTCATTCGTTTTCCATGGGAACCGCGCCGCGCCGGCTTCTCCTTCCGGAGCAGCCGGCGTGGCGTGTTTCAGGTTCCCTGCTGCCTAGCCCAAAGTGCCCCCAGTCTGGGATCAGCAACGATCATTCGAACGCAAGCGACCATGACAAAGCCTTTGCTGCAAGGCAAAATCATTCAGAATTCGAAAGCATGCTCACGTTCGAAACCGGGTAGTGGCTTAATTGCCGCATTAAATGCCCTTCTCCCGGTTACAACCCCCCCGGCCTTGAAAAAAAGGCGCGCCACGCCCGAATTGCCCTGGCCCTCGACAGCCACCAGGCGGCCGCCTTCGGCGAGTTGGTCGAGCAGCGACGCCGGCACTTTGCCGACACTGCCGCCGATGAAAATGACATCGTAAGGCGCCTTCGCCGCATGGCCTTGCGCCAGCGCGCCCTGAACCACGGTCACATTGCCGCAGCCCAGGCTGGACAGGATCGACGCAGCGGTTTGCGCCAATGCCGAATCGCTTTCGAGCGCCACGACCGACCTTGCCAGCCGCGACAGGATCGCCGAGGCGTAGCCGGTGCCGCAGCCGACATCGAGCACCGAATCGGTCGCGTTGATCTCGGCCAGTTGCATCAGCTTGGCCAGCGGCGAAGCTTCCATCAGGTAGCGCGGGCCATCAGCGCTGTCGGCGATACGGATGTCCTCGTCGATATAGGCGAGATCGCGCTGGCGGTCGCCGACGAAAACCTCGCGCGGCACGGAAAGCATCGCGTCGAGCAGCGGTGCGCTGGTCACGTCGGTGGTACGGACCTGACCATCGACCATCTTGACGCGAAGTTCGGAGAAATCAGCGCTCATGTCCCAACCAATCCGCTTGCCGCGTCACGATCGCGGTTCATTTCGACCGGAACTTCAGGCTCCGGCGCTGATGCGCGGGAGCCCGGGGCATTGGAGGCCTCGCCCGGAATCGAACCGGGGTGCAAGGATTTGCAGTCCTCTGCGTAACCACTCCGCCACGAGGCCTCATTGCTCCCGGCGTTCCACCCGGTTCCAATAGGTTGCGGCGAAAATGCCGTCAAGCGGCCACTATGCATTCGGCGCTCTTTCCTCTGTGCCGGCTCGGGCACCCGCTTTGGATCGCCGTCACAGTCGCTCATTCATATTAGCAATTCGTTAAGCATGACGGATGATCGACCGAAACCCCGCGCACCGGCTTGCGTTGAGAAACAGGGAGGACCGCGCCATGCCCCTGCCAAAGCCGAAGGACGAAACGCACGAAACGGAAAGCGTGCCGCTTCTGGGGTGCGAGGAATTGGTGCGCTACGCCATTGAGTGCCTGAGAATTGAAGGCAGGCTTTCGCCGCGTGACCGCGCGCGTCTGGCGTCGGCTTCCGCGGTGCTGAAGGAGATCAGCGAGGATTTGAAGGCAGGCGCACAACCGGATTCGGAGGAATCCGGCGCCGGCACGCAGAGACAGCACCGCGATTGATTGTCAGCGAAGGCCGCTGCCGTGCGAGATGCATCGGCGAAGGCCGCTCAATCCGGCCGGCGCCGCCGCTCCCACCAGACGACCAGGCGGCGCCGGTGGCGGCGCACCATGGCAAATTCGTAGGAGAGCACCAGCAATCCGAGCGGCACCATCCAGAAGCCGAGGATCGGCAAGAATCCGAGAATGCCGCCAATGGTCAGCAGCACGCCAATCGTGATTCTGAGGCCACGCGACTGCGGCATGGTGAACTCGCGCCCGAAAACCGAGAGCTTTCGTGCGGGGATCCGGTTTTCGTCCGCTGCCGTCATCGCGAATAGCTGCCTGTTTGAGGGCTCGGTACCGTCTATTTGCGAAAGCTGCGGCTGCCCTTTCGGTTCCGCGCCCGTCGCCAAGACGGCTAATATGAGGGTGGGCAAGGCCGATTGCGAGAAACCGCCGCGCGAAAAAGTCTCGGAAAAATGCGAAATGCTTCTTTGCAAAGCCGAAACGGGTTTGCTATAGGCTGCGCCACTTGCTGAAGAGCCTCCGTTCCCCGGTAGCTCAGTGGTAGAGCAACCGGCTGTTAACCGGTTGGTCGCTGGTTCGAATCCGGCCCGGGGAGCCAAATCTTTCAAAATTTCATATTGGTCGGGATTCCGTCTTCGCTTCGGCCGAGACGTGCGTCAGCGTGATTTCTGACTTGGTGCCGGCTGCGGCGGGTCAAGCGGGCGCCATTCAGGCAAGCTGACCAGGAATCTCCCATGCAATCCGGGTTCAGAACCCGAACTGCTCCCTGCGCAAGGCGTCTTCATATTCTTTCTTCGAGGCCAGTACCTTGCCGCGCACTTCATCCTCCTTGAAGTGAGCCGCTTCCCATTTGTCGATTTCGGCCACCGAATGATTGCCGGAGGCAAGCTCCTCTTCTTCCCGGATCGCCGCTATCCATTCCTCCACGGCCGCCTTGTAGGCGTTCTGGAGTTGATCGAGATCTGACGTATCGACTGCCATGACACTCTCCGTCGTTGATGCCACTTTGTAGGTCAGGTCGATGAATGCACAAAGACAGCCGGGATGCCGTCATCGTCGCGTGCCTCTTCGGATGAACGGGCATCCGACCCTGGCTCGCAATCGCCGACGGTCTCGCCGGCAGGCTTGCGCGTGCGAAGTCTCCGGAGCAATGCTGCGGGCGTGGAGGAATCATGCGGAAAATTCTCGTAGCGGCATTGCTGGCTTCGGCTGCGCTGTATGCGAATTGTGCCTTGGCGCTGGACAGCGGCGGCACGCCGGTCGTCGTTACCCCGCTGGCGTCGCGAACCACCACCGCTTCCGGCCAGCCGATCACGCTGCCGCGGAAGAACGTTCAGGTGCTGGTTTCGACCTACGACATCGCGCCTGGCGCGACCTTGCCGGTCCATCGTCACCCCTTTCCGCGCTATGCCTATGTCGAGGCCGGAACGCTGAAGGTCACCAATGTCGAGACCGGCAACAGCAACACCTACAAGACGGGCGATTTCATTATCGAAATGATCGGGCAGTGGCATCAGGCCACAAACATTGGCGATGGCTCGGTCAAGCTTCTGGTGATCGACCAGGTCGAGGAAGGCGCGAAAAACACCGAATTGCGCCAGTAGCCGCCAAGGTTATCCGCGAAGGCTGGAAGGCCGGCCGCCTTCCCGCGTGGTATCTTACAGGATAGCCAAGCAGGGAAATGTCGCCTGGCCCAAAGGGCGCGTAGCGTTCACGCTTCCGCACCAGACGCCCGGGTGCTAAGGGCTTGCGCGACATCATGGATTGGATCGCCCCCCTTGACCACGAAAATTCGCCCGCCGCTGATCGAAATCTGTGTCGAGGGCATTGATGGCCTGCTCGCCGCGCAGGCTGCCGGCGCCGACCGGGTTGAACTCTGCGCCAGCCTTGTGGAGGGCGGCATCACGCCGAGCCTCGGCACGGTGCGTGCCGCGCTCGACCAGGCGTCCGTGCCGTTTCACGTCATGGTGCGGCCGCGCGGCGGCGATTTTCTCTATAGCGAAACCGAATACCGCTCGATGCTGGCCGACGTCGCGGCGCTCAGCGATCTCGGTGTGCCCGGCGTGGTGTTCGGCTGCCTGAACGCCGACGGCACCATCGACGAGAAGCGCATGAGTGAACTGACGCAGGCCGCCGGCGCCTTGAAGGTCACCTGCCACCGCGCCTTCGACATGACGCGCGATCCGGCCGAGGCGCTGGAAGCGCTGATCCGCTGCAAGGTCGGCCGCGTGCTGACCAGCGGCCAGCGCGACACCGCCATCGAAGGCCTGCCGTTGCTGGAAGAACTGGTGAGACAGGCCGGCGGGCGCATCGTAATCCTTGGCTGCGGCGGGCTCGATCTCGGCAACATCGCCGAGGTGCGCGCAAAGACCGGCCTGGCCGAGATGCACTTCGCCGCCCTCAAGGACGTGCCGAGCGCCATGCGCTACCGCAATCCGAAGGTCGGCATGGGCGGCTCCGATCTCGACCGCGAATACACCAACACACTGACCGATACACCGCTGGTGGCGGCGACGATCGCGGCGGCCAAGGCATGACCTCCCCCATGGAGCGCATAGCGCGGGACGACGAAGCGGCCATACTGGCGCTGAACAACGAGCACGCCGCCGAATTGTCGTGGCTCGAAGCCGAACGGCTGTCCTTCCTGCTCGGCGAGTCCTTCTATGCGCGCCGCATCGGCGATCTCGATGCCTTCATCATGACCTTCGACCAGGATGCGAACTACGACAGCCCGAACTTCGTGTGGTTCCGCGAGCGCTACGAACGCTTCGTCTATGTCGACCGCGTTGTCGTGGCCGCGCACGCAAGAGGCCGCGGCCATGCTCGCCGGCTCTATCAGGACCTGTTCGACCATGCGCAGAGCGCAGGCCACACGCTGGTCACCTGCGAGGTCAACAGCGACCCGCCGAACCCGGCTTCCGACGCCTTCCACGCCGCCCTTGGCTTCAGCGAAGTCGGCGACGCGGTGATCCATGGCGGCAAGAAAGCGGTGCGCTATTACGTCAGGCAGATCGCCGCCTGACGACGCAACTATTGGAACAGCGCCGCGGCACTCATCAAGGTCATCCAGAAACCCCACACCAGCGGGATGCCGACCAGTAGCCAGACCAGCGTCAGCTTGATCGAATTGCTGTTGTCTTGCGGCATGATCGTTCTCCTTAGAGCAATCTCAGGAAAAGTGCGTAGCGGTTTTCCGTCCGGAATTGCGTGAAAACAAAGAGTCTAGGCGGCCACCGGCTCGGTCTTCATGTGGAAGCGCGCATCGACCGGCCGCATCATCAGGTTGAGCACGAAGCCGACCACGAGGAGCGCAGCCATGATGTACATGGTGACGGTATAGGCATCGGCCTTGGCCACCCCGCTGTCGATCTGATACTGCCGGATATAGTTGACCAGCACCGGGCCGAGCACGCCCGCCACTGACCATGCCGTCAACAGCCGGCCGTGGATGGCGCCGACGTAGCGCACGCCGAAGACATCGCGCAGATAGGCGGGGACGGTGGCGAAGCCGCCGCCATACATGCTCAGGATCACGCCGTAGAACAGCACGAACAGGAAGACGCTGCCGGACTGACCGGTCCAGGGCACCGCCGCGTAGAGAACGACGCCCAGCGCGAAGAAGATCGCATAGGTCATCTTGCGGCCGATAAAGTCGCTGGTCGATGCCCAAAAGAAGCGGCCGAGCATGTTGAAGATCGACAGCAGGCCGACGAAGCCGGCGGCCGCAGCGGCCGAAATGCGGCCCGGAAACATCTCCTGGCTCATGGCCGAGGCCTGGCCGAGGACCCCAATGCCCGCTGTCACGTTCAGGCAAAGCACCCCCCACAGCAGCCAGAACTGCGGTGTCTTCAGTGCGTCGTCGAGGTGGACATTGGCTGATGTCACCATGGTGTTTTGTGTCGCCGGGGGCGTCCAGCCGGCGGGCCGCCAGCCTTCCGGCGGCACCCTGACTATCACTGCGCCAATCATCATGAAGACGAAATAGACGATGCCGAGCACGACGAAGGTTTCGGCGACGCCGATATGTTCAGGCGTCGAAAACAGCTTCATCAGGTAGACCGAAAGCGGCGAGGCGATGAAGGCGCCGCCGCCGAAACCCATGATGGCCATGCCGGTCGCCATTCCAGGCCGGTCGGGAAACCAGGTGATCAGCGTCTTGACCGGCGAGATGTAGCCAAGTCCGAGTCCAATGCCGCCCAGCACCCCATAGCCGAGATAGATGATCCACAACTGATGCAGGTGGACGCCAAGAGCCGAGACAATGAAGCCGCCGCCAAAGCAGCAGGCCGCCGCCACCATGGCCTTGCGCGGTCCGACGCGGTCCAGCCAGCCGCCGCCAAACGCAGCGGCTATGCCGAGGAAGAGAATCGCGATCGAGAAAATCCAGCCGAGCCCGGTCAGCTTCCAGTCGTCGGGTGCCGATTGCGTAATGCCGATCAGTTTCGACATCGGCAGGTTGAAGACGCTGAACGCATAGGCCTGACCGATGCAAAGGTGGATGCAGAGCGCCGCGGGCGGCACCATCCATCTGCTGAAGCCGGGCTCTGCAACGGTGTGCGAGCGATCAAGCCAACCGCCCGCTTCTTCTCCAGTCGTGACCATTCCATCCTCCCAGATTTGTTCTCGAACGATCTCCCCAGACGCGTCCCATGAACAAACTAGCAAGCCGACTGTGTGTGGCAACAAGGAATGGCTGGCCGTGCGTAAGACCAAGGTATAAGGCGACCAGACCATACGCAAAAGCGCGCCGCCAAGCCTTCATCATGTCCGCTCAACGAGCAGGCGAAGCTCAACAGCTATTCAGCACTGTCTGGCAGGGACGATCGCGACATTCACCAATTACGGTTGAGCCATCCGCGGGCCGGCCGCTCGATAAATGGCACCGCGAGAAGGTAGTGGAACGGTGTCGGCACCGAGCCCATGAACAGGAAAAACGCACCGACAGTCGCCGCAACGGCGACATAAGGGCTGTCAACAGGGTCGGCAGTTTGCCGAGCGCAGGCCACACGCAGGACTCGACGCAATGTGTCGAAAATAAAGAAATCGTTTATTGTGCAGCGCAACAAAGCCTACTAGGCTGCAAGGCGTTGACACAGAAGCGGTGCTGGTATGCGGACCATCGGTGATGTGCTAGACCGAAACAAAGGCATCGGGCCGGGCTTTGATTTTTTGCGGATCGCGCTTGCCATGTCCGTGCTGTTCGCCCATTCGTTTCTGATTGCCGAAGGCGAGCGATTTCAATACAGCACAGCACCTTTGGCGTTGATGCACGCAAGCATCATTCCGATGTTCTTTGCCCTGAGCGGATTTCTCATAACGGGCAGCGCAATGCGACTCCGTTTAAAAGACTTCATCCTAAACAGAGGCATGAGAATAGTTCCGGCTTTGGCCATGGATATATTTTTCGCCGCCATCGTGATAGGACCGATCTTTACCACACTCAGCCTAAAAGAGTATTTTTCAAATTACGAATTTGCATCTTACTTTGCCAATATCCTCGGGTTGATCCATTACGTTCTGCCTGGCGTTTTCGAAAACAACCCATTCCCCAATACGGTAAACGGGTCGCTGTGGACGGTCCCGTTTGAGATTGGATGCTATGTGCTCATGGCGCTGGTCATCGTCACCGGCCTGCTGAAGCACCCGCGAATTCTTTTGTGCGCCGCACTCGTTTTCGCCCTGTTCGTCTTCATCTCTCGCCTACGAATGGGTTCCCTTTGGTGGCGAAGGTCGGATATTCACGGCCACGAACCATTTCCTCAAGAGCGACGGCAGAGCCCTCTACGTCTACTTTTTCGCGGGCATTCTGCTGTATCTGTTCCGCGACAAAATACCCTTCCATCCCGCAATTTTCGGCGCTGCGATCCTGTTGTATTTCTTGGCGGCGTTTGATGTATTTGCTGCTTTGCCGCAAATGCCGGTGAAGCTTCTGCTAATTCCGGTTGTCGCCTATGCAACGGTCTACATTGGCCTATCGCCGATCCCCCGCATTCCAATCTATGATCGAGGCGACTACTCCTACGGCATCTATCTCTACGGCTACCCATTTCAACAGGCTTTGGTAAGCCTGTTCCCAAGGCTGACATCGCCATGGCTGCATTTTGGCATCTCCTTGGTCCTTGTGACAGGAGTGGCGATGCTCTCGTGGCACTTCATTGAGAAGCCCACTCTTGGATTGCGCAAAAAATACAGCTTCACCGCCCGCAAGGGTGATGCCAGGGAGGAACTCCCGACGATTGCGGCACCATCCACATCTGGCAAAAAGGAAGAAGTCCCTATGAGTGCTCTCCCGACAACCGGGAATGTCGGATAAAACATGCATCTTCGCGCAGAAAGAGGCAGCTAACACCCTTCCTTTTGATAGAAATCGACGACCGTCAGGCGTTGGCTGCCGCCACCGCGCGTTTTGCCATGACCGCAATCAGATTGGCGCGGTAGTCGGCGGAGGCGTGCATGTCGCTCATCAGGTTCTTCGCCGGCACTTTCACACCTTCGAGCGAGGCGGCATCGAAGCTCTTGGCAAGTGCCGCCTCGATCTCCTTGGAGCGGAAGACGCCGTCGTCGCCGGCGCCAGTCACGGCAACGCTGACGCCGTCTTTGCCCTTGGCCACGAACACGCCGACGATCGCGTAGCGCGACGCCGGATTTCGGAATTTTTCATAAGCGGCCTTTGCCGGCGCGGTGAAGGAGACCGCCGTGATGATCTCACCATCCTTCAATGCGGTTTCGAACAGCCCCTTGAAGAACTTGTCGGCTGATATTTCGCGCTTGTTGGTGATGATGGTGGCGCCCAGCGCCAGCAGCGCCGCCGGATAGTCCGCCGCCGGATCGTTGTTGGCGATCGAACCGCCGATGGTGCCCTTGTGACGTACCGCCGGATCACCGATCAGCGACGCCAGATGGGCAAGCGCCGGGCAGGCCTTGCGCAGCTTCTCGTCATTGGCGACGTCGAAATGCGTGGCGGCGGCGCCGATCGTGACCGCCTTGCCTGACACCTTGACGCCCTGCAACTCCTTGATGCGTGACAGGTCGACGAGGTCGGAAGGGGCCGCCAGCCGCGTCTTCATGGCGGGAATCAAGGTCATGCCGCCGGAGAGCAGCTTGGCGTCGCCGCTCTTCGCGAGTTTTGCGGCTTCGGTAACCGAAGCGGCACGGTGATAGTTGACTGCGTACATGGGAGCCTCCCTCCTGAACGTTCAGTGCTTCGTCGCGGCGCGGATCGCGGCCCACACGGTGGACGGTGTGGCCGGCATGGCGATATCGGCAATGCCGATGGCGTCGGTGATGGCATTGATCACCGCCGGCGGCGAGCCGATGGCACCGGCCTCGCCGCAGCCCTTGATACCCAGCGGGTTGCTCGGGCATGGCGTGTTCGACGTCGAGACCTTGAACGATGGCAGGTCACCGGCACGCGGCATGGTGTAATCCATGTAGCTCGCCGTCAGCAGTTGCCCGCTGGCGTCGTAGTGAGCGCCCTCCAGCAGCGCCTGGCCGACGCCCTGGGCGATGCCGCCATGCACCTGGCCCTCGACGATCATCGGATTGATGATGTTGCCGAAATCGTCGGCGGCCACGAACTGGACGATCTCGGTCGTTCCGGTTTCCGGATCGATCTCGACCTCGCAGATGTAACAGCCGGCCGGGAAGGTGAAGTTCGCCGGATCGTAGAACGCCGTTTCCTTCAGTCCCGGCTCCATGCCGGCCGGCAGATTGTGCGCGGTATAGGCGGCCAAAGCCACCTGGAACCAGGGCACATTCTTGTCGGTGCCAGCGACCTTCAGCGCGCCGTTCTCGATGACGATGTCCCCTTCGTCGGCTTCGAGCAGGTGCGCGGCGATCTTCTTGGCCTTGGCCTCGACCTTGTCGAGCGCCTTGGCGATCGCCGACATGCCGACCGCGCCGGAGCGCGAGCCGTACGTGCCCATGCCCATCTGCACCTTGTCGGTGTCGCCGTGGACGATCGACACCGAATCGATCGGCACCCCGAAACGCTGGTTGACCAGTTGCGCGAACGTCGTCTCGTGCCCCTGGCCGTGGCTGTGCGAGCCCGTCAGCACCTCGATGGTTCCGACGGCATTGACCCTCACCTCCGCCGATTCCCACAGACCGACGCCGGCGCCGAGCGAGCCGACCGCAGCTGATGGCGCGATGCCGCAAGCCTCGATGTAGCAGCTCATGCCAATGCCGCGCAGCTTACCCATCCTCGCCGCATCCGCCTTGCGCTTGGCAAAGCCGGCATAGTCGGCGGTTTGCATGGCCGCGTCGAGCGACGCTGCATAGTCGCCGGCGTCATAGTTCATGATCACCGGTGTCTGGTGCGGAAACGAGGTGATGAAGTTCTTGCGCCGCAGTTCGGCCGGGGAGACGCCGAGCTCGCGTGCCGCGGCTTCCATGGTGCGTTCCAGAAGATAGGTGGCTTCCGGCCGCCCTGCTCCGCGATAGGCGTCGACGGGTGCCGTGTTGGTGTAGACCGTGCGCACATTGGCGTGGATGGTGGGAATGTCATACTGGCCCGACAGCAGCGTCGCGTAGAGATAGGTCGGCACGCAGGACGAGAACAGCGACATGTAGGCGCCGAGATTGGCGATCGTGTCGACCTTCAAACCGGTAATCCTGTTGTCCTTGTCGAAAGCCATTTCCACCGTCGAGACGTGGTCGCGGCCATGCGCGTCGGTGAGGAAGCTTTCGGTGCGATCGGCGACCCATTTGACCGGCACGCCGGTCTTTTTCGATGCCCATAGGCAGACGATCTCTTCGGGATAAATGTAGATCTTGGAGCCGAAGCCGCCGCCGACGTCCGGCGCGATGACGCGCAGCTTGTTTTCGGGCGCGACATTGTAGAAGGCGCTCATCACCAGCCGCGCGACATGCGGGTTCTGCGATGTCGTCCAGCAGGTGTAATGATCCTCCGCCTTGTCGTAGTGGCCAAGCGCGGCGCGCGGCTCCATGGCGTTCGGCACCAGCCGGTTGTTGACGATTTTCATGCGGGTGACGTGCGCAGCCGCCTTGATGGCGGCGTCGGTCGCATTGGCATCGCCGATCTCCCAGTCGAAGATCAGATTATTCTCGGCCTCGGCATGGATCTGCGGCGCGCCGTTTTCGAGCGCCTTCGTGGCATCGACGACCGCCTTCAGTTCCTTGTAGGTGATTTCGACCGCCTCGGCCGCGTCGCGTGCCTGGCCCTTGGTTTCCGCCACCACCACCACGACCGCATCGCCGACATAACGGACCTTGTCGACGGCCAGAGGCGACCATGCGCCCATCTTCATGGGCGTGCCATCCTTGGAATGGATCATCCAGCCACAGATGAGGTTGCCGATGCCGTCGGCCTTGAGCTCCTTGCCGGTCAGCACGCCGATGACGCCCGGCATGCCCTGGGCCTTTTTCACATCGATCTTCTTGATCTGCGCATGGGCGTGCGGGCTGCGCACGAAGGCAGCATGCTTCATGCCGGGAACCACCATGTCGTCGACATAGCGGCCGGCGCCGGTGATGAACCTTTTGTCTTCCTTGCGCGCGACCCGAGCGCCAACACCTTCAATGCCCATCAGAATTCCTCCGGAATTTAGGGAATAGGTGGTAGCAAACAGTCAGTAGGAAAATTGCTCCTGATCCCTACCGTCCATTGCGTACCGCCTTGTTCATGCCACTTGTTTTGCCTTGCCCTTGACACTCTTCGACATCGTTTTCGACGCGGCGAGGATGGCCTTCACGATGTTGTGGTAGCCTGTGCAGCGGCAGATGTTGCCTTCGAGTTCTGCCCGCACGGTGGCCTCGTCGAGACCTTCGGGATGGCGGTTGATCATGTCGGTCGCGGCCATGATCATGCCTGGCGTGCAAAAGCCGCATTGCAGGCCGTGATGTTCCTTGAACGCCGCCTGGACGGGATGGAGGTCGGCGCCGCCGGCGAGACCCTCGATGGTAACCACGGTCGATCCGGATGCCTGGACCGCGAGCATCGTGCAGGACTTGACCGCCTTGCCGTCGACATGGACCACGCAGGCGCCGCATTGCGAGGTGTCGCAACCGACATGCGTTCCAGTGAGGCCGAGATTTTCACGCAAGAAGTGAACAAGAAGCGTTCGATCCTCGGCGGCGGCGACGACACGCCTGCCGTTCACCATCAACGAAACGTCTGACATGGTCCCCTCCCTGGGTATCAACCTTGGTCATCAGGCTGAAGACTGGCTCTTTGCACTTCGGCCATGCGTTATTCGTACACCGCACAACGCACAAAAAACAACACGACGGGAAAGGCGGGTCATTGTACTTTCGGTCGTGGCCAAGGCATCGAAGTGCATTCCTCCGGCCCCATTGCCAAAACGCCTCCCGGCGGCAACAATGCCTCGACGCCCGCGCGCCGGAAGTACTCGAAAAGCAGCGCACAAGAAGGCGTCGGAGGAAATGCGGGAGAACGCCGCTGACAAGTTCACGGACGCGATACGCATGCGGCTTGTCGGCGCTGACCACGGACGAGCCCGATCTGGATGTGTTCGCACGCGCGGTAGCCGCCGAGGCCTCGGCCATCGATGCCGGCTTCGCGCTCGTGTTCTTTTCCCAGAGCCTTGTCGAGGCCGGCGCCCTGTCGCGGGCACTCTCGGTCCATGCGCCGCACCTCCACCATGCCGGCTGTTCCACCGCCGGCGAGATCACACCGCAGGGGCTCGAGGAAGGTCACATGCTGGCGATGCTGCTGCCTTCGGCGTCCTTCACGGCTGTCAGCGCCATGGTCGACAATTTGTCGACATCGGGCATGGACAGGATCACCGAAGAGGTCGAGGCCCTGCGGCGCATGCTGCGCGCCCGGCTCGGCGGCCTGGGAGCCAGGAACACCTTCGCGCTCTGCTTCATCGACGGGCTGTCTTATGCCGAGGAAGCGGTCAGTTCAGCCATCCACTGGGGTCTTGACGACATACCGCTGCTTGGCGGCTCGGCCGGCGACGACCTGAAATTCGAGACGACGCGCCTGATCTCGAACGGCAGGGTCACCTCGGACAGCGCCATCATCGTGCTGATCGCCACGGAAATTCCGTTTCACGTCTTCAAGACCGACAATTTCGTTCCGACAGACGAAAAGCTGGTGGTGACGGCGTCCGATGCCGATCACCGCATCGTGCGCGAATTCAACGCCGCCAATGCGGCCGAGGAATATGCCGCTTCCGTCGGCATCGTCGCGCAGAGCCTGACGCCGCTGAGCTTCGCCTCGCATCCGGTGGTGGTGAAGGTGGGCGGCGAATATTACTGCCGCTCGATCCAGAAGATGCACCCGGACGGGTCGCTGTCGTTCTTCTGCGCCATCGACGATGGTGTCGTGCTGTCGATCGCCCAGCCCAAGGACATGGTGGAATCGACACGCGCGGCGTTACGCGAGGTCGAGGAAAGGCTCGGCGGCATCGACCTGATCCTCGGCTTCGATTGCGTGCTGCGCCGGCTCGATGCGCGCAACCGGCAGGTCTTTCGTGACATTTCGGAACTCTACCGGGTCAACAATGTCGTCGGCTTCGGCACCTATGGCGAACAATATCGGTCAATGCACCTGAACCAGACGTTCACCGGCATCGCTTTCGGTGAACGGCAGGCCGCTGAATAGGGCGGCGACACGGCATGCCGCTCAGGGACATAAACGACCTCGACAGGCTGAAGAAGATCAACGCCGCCCTGGTCAGCCGCGTCGAGCGCTCGATGGATCAGCAGGGCAATGCCTTCTCGCTGTTCCAGACCGCGATCTCACTGGAAAACCGGGTGCGCACGCGCACCGAGGAACTGCATTCGACCTTACGCAGGCTGGAGCAGTCGAACATCGACCTCAGCGCCGCCAAGGAAAACGCCGAACTGGCGAACCTCTCCAAGACACGCTTTCTCGCCGCCGCCAGCCACGACGTGCTGCAGCCGCTGAACGCCGCCCACCTCTCGGTCTCGGCGCTGGCCGAATTGCAGACCAGCGACGAGGGAAAAAAGCTCGTTAGGCAGGTCGAGCGTTCGCTGGAAACGATGGAGGACCTGCTGCGCACCTTGCTCGACATCTCCAAGCTCGACGCCGGCGTGGTCCGGGCCGACATCGGCGACGTCAGCCTGGAGGCTTTGTTCTCCTCGTTGCGCTCGGATTTCCAGGCCGTGGCGGAATTGAAGGGGCTGTCGCTGAAATTCCGGCCGGTCAATGCCGTGGTGCGCTCGGACAGGACGCTGCTGCGGCGCATCCTGCAGAACATCCTCTCCAACGCCCTGGGCTATACACGCTCGGGCGGCGTTCTCGTCGGCACGCGCCATCGCGGCGACACCATTCGCATCGATGTCGCCGACACCGGCTGCGGCATTCCGGAGGAACAACGCGAAGCGGTATTCGAGGAGTTCCATCGCGGCACATCACAAGCCAGTGCCGAATTCGACGGCGGCGGGCTTGGGCTCGGCCTGGCTATCGTGCGCCGCATGGCCGGCGCGCTTGGCCACCCGGTGACATTTTCATCCAGGGTCGGGCGCGGCACCATCTTCCATATTGATGTCCCCGTCGGCATCGGCGCGCCCGCCGACGCCATCGCCAGCGCCGCCAGCCCGGAGCGGCCCCGTGGCTACGGCCTGTTCGGCACCAAGGTGCTGCTGGTCGAGAACGACGCCGAGGTGCTGGAAGCCATGACGTTCCTGCTCGAGCGCTGGCAGTGCCTGGTGCGGGCCGCGACGTCGACCGGCGATGCGCTCGCCATGCTTGGCGACACCGACTGGGTTCCCGACATCGTCATCGCCGACCAGCATCTCGACGGTGGCGATCTCGGCACCGCCACCATATCGGAGGTCCGCGACTATCTCGGCCGCGCCGTGCCGGCGCTGATCGTCACCGCCGACAGTTCCGAGGAGATCGCCAAGGCGGCCCGCGCCGGCGGTATCGAACTGATGCGCAAGCCGCTGAAGCCGGCGCAGCTACGCGCGCTGCTGGCGCATTTGCTGGCTTAGGTCCCCGGCAGGGCGTTAGGGCTCAAAATCCCATCTGGTCGCGAAACAACTCCGCGCTGTCCAGCTTCGACACCTCGATCACCGCTTGCGTGCGGCTGTAGACGTTGAGCTTGCGCAATATCTCCGAGACATGCGCCTTGACGGTGGTCTCGCCGACCTGCAGCTCATAGGCGATCTGCTTGTTGAGCAGGCCCTGGCGCAGCATCTGCAGCACCCTCAGCTGTTGCGGCGTCAGCGTCGACAGGCGCTGGACCATGTCGGCGCGGTTGCTGCTGTCGGCGTCCCTCGGCTGGCCCTCATAGGTTTCCGGCACATAGATCGCGCCATCCATCACCGAGCGGATTGCATTGGCCAGATCGCTCTTGCGCGCCGATTTCGGGATGAAGCCGGCGGCTCCATAGGACAGCGCCTCCGAAATGATCCTTGGCTCCTCATGACCCGACACGATCACCACCGGCAGGCGCGGATAGCGGGTCCTGAGCTGCAGCAGGCCATCGAAACCATGGACGTCGGGCATGCTGAGGTCGAGCAGCGCAAGGTCGAACGGCTTTGCATCGGCCAGCAATTCGACCGCCTCGGTGATCGAACGCGCCTCCACCGTGTCGACCTCGGGATAAGCCATCTGCACCGCGCTATGCAGCGCCTCGCGAAACAGTGGGTGATCGTCGATGATCAGGAACCGGGCGCGATCGGTAGGGGCTGTCATAGGGCTCGTTCCGGTTTACCGGCCACACCTTAGTCTCCTGACCATGGCCGGATTATTGGCAAATAGTCTATCGCCGGTTGCCGGATTGATCGCTGCAAAAATGATGGGAACGCGTGAATTGCTCATGCAGCCGCGGCGAAGCCCGTGCTTTATGAAAAGCGACGCCTTGCCCGGCCCCGGAAATCGGTCGAATGTGCCGCCAGCTCCCATCGAAACGCAGAGACCACCATGACCGCCTTCGTCCTTCCCGTCCCACCAACGCCTTCTGTCGCCATCACCGGCTCAGCGGAGCGCTTTGCCGTGCGGCGTATCTTCTGCGTCGGCCGCAACTACGCGGCGCATGCGCGCGAATTCGGCAATGACGAGCGTGATCCGCCCTTCTTCTTCACCAAACCGGCCGACGCGGTGGTCGACTCCGGCACGGAGATCCCCTACCCGCCGCTGACCGAAAACCTGCATTTCGAGATCGAGCTGGTGGTGGCGATCGGTACATCAGGCTTTCGCATTGCTCGCGACCAGGCGCTCGATCATGTCTGGGGCTACGGCGTCGGCATCGACCTCACCCGCCGCGATCTGCAGGACGCCGCCAAGAAGGCGGCGCGGCCATGGGACTGGTCGAAGGCTTTCGACCGTTCCGCGCCCTGCGGCCCGCTGCTTCCAGCACGGAAATCCGGGCACCCGGCGAAGGGGCGCATCTGGCTCGCCGTGAACGGCGCGGTGAAACAGGATGCCGATCTCGCCGAACTCATCTGGCCGGTGGCCGACATCGTCTCGATCTGCAGCGAGGCAGTCGAACTGCGACCGGGCGACCTGATCTTCACCGGTACGCCCGCCGGTGTCGGCGCGGTCAAGCCGGGCGAGACGATGACCGGCGGCATCGACGGCATCGGCACGATCGAGATTACCATCGGCCAGCCGGCTTCATGAGCGACATCGTCCTGCACAATTACTACCGTTCCTCCACCTCCCACCGGGTGCGGATCGCGCTGGAGATGAAGGGGCTGAGCTATGACTACGTCCCGCATCACCTGCGCCATGGCGAGCATCTTGAGCCAGCCTATCTCCGGATCAATCCGCAGGGGCTGGTGCCGACGCTCGTATGGAACGACGGCATGTTGCTGACGCAATCGCTGGCGATCATCGAATTCCTCGACGAGAGCAAGCCCGAGCCGCCATTGCTGCCGGAGGACCCGTCGGGCCGGGCGCGTGTCAGGATGCTGGCGCAGATGATCGCCTGCGACATCCACCCGGTGAACAATCTGCGCGTGCTGACCTCGCTGCGCACCCTGTTCGGTGCCGGCGACCAGGACATCGCCAACTGGTTCCGCCACTGGGTCAACGAAGGCTTCCAGCCGCTTGAAAAGATTCTGGCTTCCTCGCCGCGGACCGGAACATTCTGCCATGGCGAGGCGCCGGGGCTGGCAGACATCTGCCTAGCGGCACAGGTCACCAGCAACGCGCGCTTCGGCGTCGACCTGGCGCCCTACCCGACCATCGCCCGCATCAACGCCGCCTGCATGGCGCTGCCGGCCTTCCAGAAAGCCGCGCCGCAGAACCAGATCGATGCCGAATAGGGAAGCCCGCCGAGTTGCCGCCGCTCTGGCGGAATCGATTTCCGCTTGACCGGTCAGGGAATCGGCTATCGTTTCCGGCAGCGTATGCCGTCCCAAGGGTGGAGTGACCGATGAAAGCCGTCGTCTTCGAGAAATTCGGCGAAGCACCGACGATCCAGACCGTTCCCGATCCGAAGCCGGCTGCCGACGGCGTCGTCATCAAGGTCGAAGCGACCGGGCTCTGCCGCAGCGACTGGCATGGCTGGATGGGCCATGACGCCGATATCCGCCTGCCGCACGTGCCGGGCCACGAACTGGCCGGAATCGTGGTCGCCGCCGGCAAGCACGTCACCCGCTGGAAGGCGGGCGAGCGCGTCACCGTCCCGTTCGCCGTCGGCTGCGGCCATTGCTTCGAATGCACGTCGGGCAATCACCAGGTCTGCGAGCACCAGTCCCAACCCGGCTTCAACGCCTGGGGCTCGTTCGCCGAATACGTCGCCATCGAGCATGCCGACACCAATCTGGTGCGCCTGCCCGACGAGATGGAATTCGCCACCGCCGCCAGCCTTGGCTGCCGCTTCGTCACCTCGTTTCGCGCCATCGTCGACCAGGGCCGCGTGACGCCTGGCGAATGGGTTGCGGTGCATGGCTGCGGCGGCGTCGGCCTGTCGGCAATCATGATCGCCAGTTCGATGGGCGCCAATGTCATCGGCATCGATCTTTCCGACGACAAGCTGAACTTTGCCAGGAAGATCGGCGCGGTCGCCACCATAAACGCCTCGACAACACCGAACGTGGTCAAGGCGGTCAAGCAGATCACCAATGGCGGCGCCCACATGTCGATGGACGCGCTCGGGCATTCAACGACGTCCTTCAACTCGATAGCCAACCTCCGCCGGCGCGGCCGTCACGTGCAGGTCGGCCTGATGCTGGGCGAGCACGCCCGCCCGCAAGTGCCTATGGACAAGGTGATCGCCTTCGAGCTTGAAATCCTCGGCAGCCACGGCATGCAGGCCTATCGCTATCAGGCGATGATGGACATGATCCGCAACGGCAAGCTCAAGCCGGAACTGCTGGTCGGCAACAAGATCAGCCTCGACGAAGCGCCCGCGGCCTTGATGGCGATGGGCGGGTTTGAAGGCATCGGCATCGGGGTCGTGACGAAGTTTTAGCAAAAGGCGCGAGCATCACTATGCAGCCGCACGCCGTGGCAGGTCCCGCTTGGCAAACTTCTTCGCCCCAAACACGCACGCCACCACGCCGAGCGTGACGAGCACCATCATCGGGCTGACCTGTTCATGCAGCAGCGTCGCCGCCAGTGCGAGGCCGAAGAACGGCTGCAGCAGTTGCAACTGCCCGACCGCCGCGATGCCGCCTTGCGCCAGACCGCGATACCAGAACACGAAGCCGATCAGCATGCTGAACAGCGAGACGTAGGCGAGGCTGATCCAGGCGTTGGCCCCGACCGCCGCGAAGGACGGTGGCAAGGTGAGCAGGGTCAGCACCAGCATGACCGGCAGCGACAGCACCAGCGCCCAGCAGATCACTTGCCAGCCGCCGAGCTTGCGCGACAATGCGGCGCCTTCCGCGTAGCCCAGGCCGCAGACGATGATGGCCGCAAGCATCAGTCCATCGCCGACCGGCGAAGCCGTCACGCCTTGCGCAAGCGCGAAACCCGCCACCAGCGCACTGCCGAGGCACGAGAACAGCCAGAAGGCCGTTCTTGGCCGTTCAGCACCGCGCAGCACGCCGAAGATCGCGGTCGCCAGCGGCAGCAGGCCGACAAAGATGATCGAGTGGGCCGAGGTGACATGCTTCAGCGCCAGCGCAGTCAGCAAGGGGAAGCCGACCACCACGCCTAGCGCAACGATGATGAGCGACAGCAAGTCATGGCGCCCGGGGCGCTTCTCGCGGAATGCAAGCAGGAGCGCCAGGCCAAGCAGGCCCGCTATGACGGCGCGGGCCGATGTCAGGAAGATCGGGTCGAGATCCATCACCGCCACGCGCGTCGCCGGCAGCGAACCGCTGAAAATCAGCACGCCGATAAATCCATTCACCCAGCCGCTCGCCGTCTTGTCCATCGCAAGCTCCCATCTGTTTTGCCTTCTATCGTGCGGAAGCCGATGGTGCAGCCAGAGACAATAGGGTACAATTCGACAAAACTGTAATGGCGGATCGAGCAGTACGGATGACGGACCTTGTTTTGGAAGCCGACGGTACGCGCACCCTTGTGGAGAGCGTCATGGCGACCATCCGTAAGCGGATCGCCGCGCGCAGCCTGACGCCGGGAACCCGATTGCCGTCGATCCGCGCCTTCGCGAAGTCCATGCAGGTGTCCAAATCCACCGTCGTCGAAGCCTATGAGCGCCTTGCCGCCGAAGGCGCGATCCGC
Organism: Mesorhizobium sp. ES1-4; assembly: GCF_020164745.1. Taxonomy (GTDB): domain Bacteria; phylum Pseudomonadota; class Alphaproteobacteria; order Rhizobiales; family Rhizobiaceae; genus Mesorhizobium. Next base: position 713,543 of record NZ_JAIUGV010000001.1, read on the forward strand.
TCCCGGCCGGGTTCCGGTTTTTATGCCGCCGGCTCGCTCGCGCCGCTGTCTTTGGCCGAGATCGGTCCCCGGCTCGACCGTGCCGTGGATCCGCTCTGGGTCTCGCGCCAGTCGCTGGATGCCAGCGGCGAGACCCTGAAGCCGGGCTGTGGATGGCTGCCGGCCTCCTGGATGCCTCAGGCCGGCTTGCGCCGCGCACTGCGCACGGTGGCGCGCGCCGATGATAGCGCACTCGCCGATTATGGCACGCCGCTCGGCCTGCCGCCGCTGCGGCAATTGCTGGCGCGGCGCATGGCCGGGCACGGCATCGAAGCTTCTCCCGAACAGATCATGCTGACGGAATCGGGCACGCAGGCGATCGACCTGTTGTGCCGGTTCCTGATCGAGCCCGGCGACACGGTGCTGGTCGACGACCCCTGCTATTTCAATTTCCACGCTTTGCTGCGCGCCCACCGCGCCAAGGTCGTCAGCGTTCCCTACACGCCGTCGGGGCCTGATATCGAATTGTTTGCGCAGTCGCTGGCCGAGCACCGGCCGCGCCTCTACATCACCAATTCCGCCATCCACAATCCGACTGGTGCGATCCTGTCGCCGGTCACCGCGCACCGTTTGCTGAAGCTCGCCGACCAGTCGGAGCTGACCATCGTCGAGGACGACATCTTCGCCGATTTCGAACACACCCCTGCTCCGAGGCTGGCGGCGTTCGATGGTCTGAGCCGCGTCGTCCACATCGGCAGCTTCTCCAAGACACTGTCGGCATCGCTCCGCTGCGGTTTCATCGCCGCGCCCCGCGACTGGATCGAGGGCCTGACCGATCTCAAGATCGCCACGACCTTTGGCGGCGGGCGGCTGGCCGCCGAACTGGTCCTGACGCTGCTGAAGGATGGCAGCTACCGCAAGCACATGGATTTGCTGCGCGCCCGCCTTGCGCGTGCCATGGTCGAGACCGGCGCCCGGCTGAAGGCGATCGGCATCACGCCATGGATCGATCAGCCGGCCGGCTTGTTCCTGTGGTGCGGCCTGCCGGAGGGCGTGGACGCGGCCGAAGTCGCTCGCCGCGCCCTCGCCGACAATGTCGTGCTGGCGCCCGGCAATGCGTTCAGCCTGTCGCAGACGGCCAGCCGTTTTCTGCGTTTCAATGTCGCCCAATGCGAAGACGACCGGATTTTCAAGGTGCTGGAAACGGCCATGAAGCGGTGATCTCAGGCGTCCGTTCGATCAGCGGCTGGCGCAGACTTCCCGCACGCGCTCACGCAGCCAGCGTTGCGCCGGATCGGCATCCAGGCGCGGATGCCAGAGCATGGAAATGGTGACCTCCACGGTGGCGACCGGCAGCGGAAAACTGCGCATGCCGGCCCGCGCACCGGCAGTGTGCCGCTCGGGCACGCTGGCGATCAGATCCGAGGCGCGCGCCATGGCAAGTGCCGCCGAGAAACCCGAGACCATGCACACGACCGTCCGCTGCAAACCAAGCGCGCTCAGGGCGTCGTCGATCGGCCCCTTCTCACGGCCACGCCGCGATACGCCGATATGCCGGCCCGCCGCGTAGCGCTCGGGGGTCACGGTGCCATCGCCCAGTGGATGGCCTGCTCGAACAGCACCGATGAAGCGGTCGCGAAACAGCGCCTGGATGCGCACTTCGGGTCCGGTTTCGCCGGCAACGCTGATTTCCAGGTCTACCGCCGCGTCGCGCAGCGACATCGAATCCTTGTCGGACTTCGGCGCAAAACGCAGCCGCACCCCAGGCGCATCGGTCTCGATGCAGGCGACAAGACGCGGCCCAAACTCCTCGACGAAGCCCTCATTGGTGCGCAGCGTGAAAACCTTGTCCAGGCGCGGGAGATCAAGCAGTTCTGTGGGGCGCAGGAGGACTTCCGCGTCCTGGACGATACGGCCGACCCGTCGCCGCAATTCTTCCGCACGCGGCGTCGCCACAAGGCCGCGCCCGGCGCGCACCAGCAGGGGATCGCCGGTCGCCTCGCGCAGTCGCGCCAGCGTCCGGCTCATCGCCGAGGGGCTGAGGCGCAGACGGCGCGCCGCGCCCGCCACGCTGCCCTCTGCCAACAGGACATCGAGGGCAAACAGCAAATTGAGATCGGGTGATGTCATCGGCCGGTCATAGCATGACATGGCGTTTGACGCACGGATAAGATGCAAATGCTGCGTCTTCCGCCACATCATACACAAGACTAAATCTCCGACAGCTCCGATTCTGGAGCAGACAGAAAGGAGATCGCCTTGGCAGTCGCTGAACAAGATCGGGAGCCAATATCGGCGCCACGACAGGTCCGTTCCACCGGCCTGGCGCTTGCGAGCCTGTCGCTCGCAACGCTGCTATCGTCGTTGGGGACCAGCATCGCCAGCGTCGGACTGCCCTCGCTGATGCAGGCTTTCGATGCATCGTTCCAGTCCGTGCAATGGGTGGTTCTCGCCTATCTGCTCGCCATCACGACGCTGATCGTCGGCGCCGGGCGGCTGGCCGACATGTTCGGCCGCCGGCCGTTGCTGCTCGGCGGCATCGCGCTGTTCACGCTGGCATCGGTGCTCTGCGGCCTGGCGCCGACGCTCTGGCTGCTGATCGCGGCACGCGCCATGCAGGGAATTGGCGCGGCGCTGATGATGGCGCTGACACTGGCCTTCGTCGCGGAAACCGTGAGCAAGGAACGAACCGGCAGTGCCATGGGTCTGCTCGGCGCCATGTCCGCGATCGGCACGACGCTCGGCCCGTCGCTTGGCGGCTTTTTGATCGCCGGCTTCGGCTGGCGGGCGATCTTTCTTGTCAATGTCCCGCTGGGCGTTCTGACCTTCGCCCTCGCCTGGCGTGCCTTGCCGGCGCGCAGCGAAACGGTGGAGGCCGGTCGCGGCACATTTGACGTCACGGGCACCGTCCTACTGGCGGTTACCTTGGGCGCCTATGCCCTGGCATTGACACTTGGCAGAGGCAATTTCGGCTTGCCCAATTTGGGCCTGCTGGTCGCGGCCGGTGTCGGCGTCATAGTGTTCGCCATCGCGCAGGCGAAGGCGAAGGCGCCCCTCGTCCAACCCGCCAGCCTCCGCGACCCGCAACTGAGGAGCGGCCTCGCCATGAGCCTGATCGTCGCCACGGTGATGATGGCAACCCTGGTGGTTGCTCCGTTCTACCTGTCGCGCGGGCTCGGATTGGATGCCGCGATGGTCGGAATGGCGCTTTCGACGGGACCGCTTGTCTCGACCCTGTCGGCGCTGCTGGCCGGCCGGCTGACCGATCGCTTCGGAGCGCGCAGGATGATGGTTGGGGGGCTGGCCTGCCTTGCCACGGGAACGTTCCTCCTGTCGCTTGCCCTGACCAAGCTAGGCATTGCCAGCTACGTCGTTCCAATCACCGTCACCTGCTTCGGCTACGCCCTGTTCCAGACCTCCAATAATGCCGCCGTGATGGGCGGTGTCGGCGCCGGTGAGCGCGGCGTCATATCGGGTCTGCTCAACCTGTCGCGCAATCTCGGCCTTATCACCGGCGCATCGCTCATGGGCGCCGTATTCGCGGTTGCATCAAGTGATGCACAGGGAGGGATTGGGCAGCAGCTCCTGAGTTCTGCTGCGGTGGCCCGAGGCATGCAGGTCACCTTTCAGACGGCGACGGCCCTGGCGCTGGTTACGCTGTTGCTCGCGCTGTTCTCATTGCGCTTTGCCGGCCATAGGCGGCCCGGGCCTGCGTGACCGTTTGGCGGTTGCCGGCCGCGGGCCGCCCAAAGGACCGCCGTTCAGGCCCCTGCCCGTTTGCGGCGCTCGTAGAGCATGACGAGGGTTTCAGCCATCAGCGCCGGCTTTTCCTCGCCTTCGATCTCGACCGTGTTGGCTGCCTTCATCAGATACTGACCTGGGCCCCGGTCTTCCATGGAAAGCAGCGTCGTGCGCAGCCGGATGCGCGCGCCGACCCTGACCGGCGCCAGGAAACGCACCTTGTCGAAACCGTAATTGAAGGCGGCCTGCGTATTCTCGGGCACGATCCCCATTCCGAGAGCCAGCGCGCCGATGATCGACAACGTCAGATAGCCATGCGCGATCGTGGTGCGGAACGGGCTTTGCCGCCGCGCGCGTTCAGGGTCGACGTGAATCCATTGATGGTCGCCGGTGCATTCGGCGAACTGGTTGATACGGTTCTGGTCGACCGTGGTCCATTCCGAGACGCCGAGCTCCTGCCCGGACATCGTTCTCAACTGCTCGTAGGTTGGCGGCGTTTTAGGCCGTACTTCCGTCATTCCTGCTTTCCCGATCGCTTCCAACGCCTCCGGACCACGAACCGGCGGCCTCTGTCAATTCGTACTGCGCAAATCCGTTCCGGCGGGCTCGAGCTCACTCGTGCCATGGCTTGCCACGCGACGGCAGGCCCCGAATTCGGATTTCCGCCTTTCGGGTTGCTCGAATCTTATGGCGTGGCGTTGATGCAACTATGTGCAACGTTACGGAATCGCCAACCGGCGTGCCCGGCCGAGGGCGAAACGACGATCACGGGACCCTATTTCTGTCCGTAACCGGCGCGGATTTCCTCCATCGCCTCCTTGATGCGAGCGCGCAGGATGTCGATCGATTCGGTGCCGGATTGCCTGGCCAATTCCGCCACCTCACCGGCGTTCTTGAGCGCGGCTTCGAAGGATTTTCTGGCGAACTCCGTCTGCTTGGCCATGAGCTCCTGCGGATTGCCCGGTGCGCGATAGCTCTGCGCCATGTCGGCAGCCTCGCGCAGCGTGTCCTGCAGCATTTCGCGTTGCCTTGACAACAACGAGGATGCCCCGGCCGCACTGGCCCGAGCTGCCTTCTCCAGCGCTTCGAGATTCTTGCGGTGATGGGCAAGGATCGCCTCGACATCGACATTGGGTACCTTCAGGTCGCGGCCGAACCTGCCGAACATCTCCATGAAGGAATCGGATTCCGGTTGCCTTGCCATGATCGTCTTCTCCCCTTTGCCGCGGTTGCGTACGCCCTCGGCGGGGACAATAGCACTCAAGCGGCGTGTGTCCATTTCGAACACGCGCCTGGCGAACCGATGCGGATCAATTGACCGGGAGCAGCAACTCGATCGTGTAGAGCGCGATACCCGCCAGCCCGCCGATGATCATGCCGTTGAAGCGGATATATTGCAGGTCGCGGCCGATGTTCATCTCGATCAGGCGGGTCAGTTGCGCCAGATCCCAGCGCTTGACCTGGTTGGCGATGAATTTCGACACGCCGCTCTTTTGGCTTTCCACGAAGGAAGCCAGCGCCACCACGAATCCGCCGTTCATGTCGGCCCGGATCCGCGCATCGCCGGCAAGATGGCGGCCGACCTCGACGAACATGTTGGCGACATGCTCCCGGATCAGCGAATTCGGCGCCTTGGCGTCCTGCTCGATGAACAGGCTGAGGCTCTCCCACATGTCGCCGGCGAGCGCCCTGACTTCGGGTCGGGCGAGGAAATCGCGCTTCATTTTCTCCGCCCGCCTGGCATATTGCTTGGATGTCCGCAGCCGCTCGACGAAACCTTGTGCGAAACGGTCGAACTCGGCGCGCATCGGGTGGTTGGGATCGGCACGCACCTCGTCGAGCAAGGAACCCGCCGAGGCGACGATCTTCTTCAGGAGATAGGCATCGGCGCGGAACAGGTTGAACAGCGACGGCAGTTCTTCGCGGATCTTGTCGCGCATCGTCGCCAGTGCCTGTTCGTCGTTGAGGAACCGGCCGATGACCTTGATGAACTCGTCGAACAGCTTCTGGTGGCGGCGATCGTCGGTGAGCGCCGACAAGAGTTCAGCGGCCAGCGGCGCCAGCGGCACCTTTTCGATCTGCTCGAGCATGCGGCTGGTGACGAAACCGCGCAGACCGGATTGTTCGACGGCGGCAAGCGTCTGCGGCACCAGCCGCACGACGAAGCGCGACAGGCCGGCGGCGCGCTCGGCATCGGTCAGCCAGTCGGCGACCAGCGCCGAAAAATCGACCTCGGCGAGTTTCTCACGCACCGGCTCCGGCGCCAGGAAATTGACCTCGATGAAACGGCCGAGATTGTCGGCGATGCGGTCCTGGTTTTCCGGGATGATGGCGGTGTGCGGAATGGGTAGCCCCAGCGGCCGCTTGAACAGCGCCACCACCGCGTACCAGTCGGCGAGGCCGCCGATGGTTGCCGCCTCGGCGAAGGCGGCAACGAAGCCGAGCCACGGATAGCTGCTCTGGAAGGATCTGGCCAAGACAAAGACCAGCACGCAGAATGCCAGGGCCGCCGTGGCGACGAGCTTTGTCCGCCGCAGCGCGGAAAGCTTGGCTCCCGCGTCGGCGTCGAAACGTACTGCCGTAAGCGGCTGGGCCGATTGAGCCATGGGTGGGCCACTCCTCGTCGAACTCAGCCTATTTAGTGTTTCGATCAACGGAATGCCCGTGACAGCGACTTACCCCCGGAGGGCTCGCCCGGCTACGCACATAAAGTTGACGAGAAACTTCAGCTATGATGCGACGCCAGTCTGGAATTATTCCAAGCTATAGGCCATATTCGGCCGAGGCCAGTGGCGACTCCGAAAATCCGGATGAAGCCGCGCCAGCAAAGTCCCAGACTTCGGCGTGGTTGCACCGCGTGACCGCTTTGTGAGGATGAAATGCGGCTTACCCGCCAAACCAACTATGCCATGCGCATCCTGATGTATTGTGCCGCCAACAATGAACGGTTGAGCCGCATCCCGGAGATCGCGGCCGCCTATTCGGTATCGGAACTGTTCCTGTTCAAGATTCTGCAGCCTTTGGTGGAGAATGGCCTGGTCGAGACTGTTCGCGGCCGGAACGGAGGGGTACGGCTCGGCCGTGCCGCCGAAGCGATAAGTCTCTTCGACGTTGTGCGCGTGACCGAGGAAAGCTTTGCCATGGCGGAGTGCTTCGAGAACGACGCGGCCGAATGCCCGCTGGTCGATAGCTGCGCATTGAATTCGGCGCTTCGCGAAGCGCTCAACGCCTTCTTCGCCGTGCTCGCCCGCTACACGATCGCCGATCTGGTGGCGGCGCGGCCGAATGTGCGCAACCTGCTGGGCATAGACCTGCTGGAACGCCGCGCACCGGCAGCTTGAAGATCAGCTGACCGACGATTGAGGGAGCACGAACGGCATGTTGCCGGCCGGCGGCACGCCGACCTTGAGCCGGCAGTCGAACACCTTCTCGATCAGATCGTCACGCAACACATCCCGCGGCGAGCCGGTCGCGGCCAGCCGGCCGCGATGCATGACGAAGATGCGGTCGGCGAACATGGCCGTCAGATTGAGGTCGTGCAGGATCGCGACCACGCCCCCACCCCTCCTGGCGAAATCGCGGGCGATGTTCATGATGATAAGCTGGTGCTTGATGTCGAGGCTGGACACCGGCTCGTCGAGGAACAGATAGCGCGGCCCACCGTCGAGCACCGGTGCCCACACCTGGCATAGCACGCGGGCAAGCTGGACGCGCTGCTGCTCGCCACCGGAAAGCTCCTGGTAGAAACGCCCGGCAAAGCCGTCGAGATCGACGCGCGCCAGCGCTCGCTCCGGCAGCCGCGCGTTCTCGCCGGCCAGCGCGCCCGAGCGGCCGCCGACAAGGCCTAGCCTGACGATCTCGCGCACGGTGAAGGGAAAGGACAGGGTCGTCGCCTGCGGCAGCACCGCGCGCACCATGGCGGCCTCGACCGGCTTCATCGCCGACAGTTCGCGGCCGTTGAGGACCACGCGCCCGGTATAGGCGAGGTCCCCCGACAATGCCTTGAGGAAGGTCGTCTTGCCAGATCCGTTGGGGCCGACGATGGCCGCGATTTCGCCCGGCCTGATCTCGAAATCGACGTTGGCGACAATGCGCTTCTTGTCGATTGCCACTGAAACATCGCGCGCCTCGATCATGAAACACTCCTAAAGGTCGCCAAATCTCACAGGTCGATCACGCCGCGCTTGCGCAGCAGGATCCACAGGAAGAACGGCGCGCCGGATATCGCGGTGACGATGCCGATCGGCAGTTCGGCCGGTGCCACCATCGTGCGGGCGACCGCATCGGCCAGAAGCAGCAGCGAGGCGCCGAGCAGCGCTGAGGCAGGCAGCAGCCAGCGGTTGTCGGGACCGATCAGAAGGCGCAGCAGATGCGGCACGACGATGCCGACGAAACCGATGCCGCCGCTCACCGCGGCGGACGCCCCGACCGCCGCCGAGACGCCGATGATCGCCGTGTATTTCAGCCGCTGCACCGGAATGCCGAGATGGCCGGCGGTCGCTTCGCCCAATGCCAGCGCATTGAGGCCGCGGGCCAGAAACGGCATCGCCGTCAGTGCCAGAACGATGACAGGCCCCACGGAAGCGATCTTGGCCCACGTCGCACCGCCCAGCGAACCCAGGGACCAGAAGGTCAGGTCACGCAACTGGCGGTCGTCGGCCACGAAGATGAGGATTCCGGTCAGCGCCATGGCAAGGGCAGACAGGGCTATGCCGGCGAGCAGCATGGTGGCGACGGAGGTTTGCCCACCTCGCGTGGCGACCTGATAAAGCACCAATGTCGTGGCGAGGCCGCCGAAGAACGCCGCAAGCGGCAGCGCAAGCGTGCCGAGCAACGCGGCCAGCGGTGCCAGCACGGTCCCGCTGAGCACGATGACGGCCACCGCGCCAAGGCTGGAGCCGGCTGAAACCCCGATGAGTCCGGGGTCGGCCAGCGGATTGCGGAACAATCCTTGCATGACCGCCCCGGATACCGCGAGCGCCGCGCCGACCAGCATGCCCAGGATGACGCGCGGCAGCCGGATGTCGTAGACGATCAGGCTGTCACGCGCGTTGAGCGCCGCATCGCCGGGGATGATGCCAACGAGCCAACCGCCGATGACATTCACGGCGGATGCGTCCGACGCCCCGGATGTGAGCGAAAGCATGACGGCGATCGCCAGGCCCAGGCACAGCAAAAGGACGACGATGCGGGCGCGACCGGAACGATCACCTTCGGATGCATTCGCCTTGGCCGGGCCGGCGATCGATTGATCGACCATGATGCTCAATCCGTGACCTGTGCGCCATAAAGCGATGCGGCGAGGTCGTGGATGGCGTCGGCCGTCCTTGGCCCGAAGCCGAGCAGATAGGCGCCATCGATGCGGATCAGCTTGCGCGCGGCACCGGCTGGCGTCGAGGCGATGGATGGATTGCCGAACAATTCGTCGTCCGGGACCGGCGGCCCGGCATTGCTCATCATCAGGATCGCGTCCGGCCTGGCGGTGATGATTGCTTCGTCGGACATCTGCTTGTAGCCGGAAAAGCCCTCGATGGCGTTGACGCCACCGGCCAGCTTGATGATGCCGTTGGCCGCGGTATCGCTACCGGCCGCCAAGATCTTGCCGCCCTGCATCGAGAGCACGAACAAGACGCGCTTGCGGTCCGTGAGCGAGGCCGTCTGCTTCTCGGCCGCCGTCAGCCTGGCGTCGACCTCATTGACCAAGGCTTCGGCCTTGGCGTCGGCGCCGATCGCCTTGCCGACGATGCGTATCTTGTCGAGAATGCCTTCATGATCGTGCCGGTCGGGCACCTCGATGAAGGGAATGCGGGTCTTCTTCAGCACGTCAATCGCTTCCTTGGGACCGCTGCCGTGCAACGCCAGTATGCCAGTCGGATTGACCGACAAGACGCCTTCCGGCGACAGCTGGCGCATGTATCCGACATCAGGCAGGTCGAGGGCGGCCTTTGGGTACCGGCTGGTGGAATCGCGCGCAATCAGATGTTTCTCCTCACCAAGCGCATAGACGATTTCGGTGATGGAACCGCCAATGGCCGCGACCTTGGAAGGATCGGCGAAGACCGAAACGCCTTCGGCGGCGCCGGCCGGTTGCAGTGCCGCGAAAGCCAGGGAAAGGCTGATCGTGGAACCGATCATCGATCCGCGCAGGGCCGATAGTCTCGAAGGAAAACGCATTTCACTTTTCCTCAGGCTGCCGTCGGGCTTGGGATGCGCGGCAGGTTTTCGGCGAGGGAGCGCCAGTCGTCGCGCTCGCTCTCGCCTTCATGCCGCTTGCCGAAGAACTGGATGATCATGTCGCCTTTGGCGGCATAGACCTCGAGCGAGGTGACATGGCCATCCCCGGTCGGCTTGCGCACCGCCCAGACCTCATGGATGTGATCAGCACGCAGATGCAGATGGAAGGTCTCGTCCAGCACGTTGATCCACGGCCCCATCGGCTTGATCGACTTGACCGGGCCGGAATGAATCTGGATGCAGCCGCGGTTACCCACAAAGCACATGATCGGCATCTCGCCGTCGGAGGCGTGATGGAACATGGCGCGCACCGCGCTATTGTCGAGTGGCCAGGCATAGTCATGGCCGACCATGCGCACCGCCTGGCGGCGGCTGAGCTTCAATGTCTTCAGCATGCCGAAGAACTGGTGCACGTCCGTCAGCCTGCTCCAGCGGTCACGCAGATCGTCCAGGCTTGCGGTCGCCGCCGCTGTGTCGCTTTCCTCATCGAGACCAGACACTGAAATATCGATCATCGGTTCCCTGTTCGATGATTCCAGTGAGGCGACCAGTTTCTGGTAGGCATAGAGGCTGGAGGCAGGACGAAGATGCACCTTGTGCACCGCCTCGCCGGCCGCATCGAAGAACTGCAGACTGCGGCGGATATCGTCGCCGTCGCGTTTCTCCACGGCGAAACCATGCGCCCAGGCTTTCGGGAATATGCGCAGGTCGATAGCCTCGCCGAGCACCATGGCATTGTGATTGCCGGTAACGACCTTGTCGTAGACGCCGATCTTTTCGTGCACGGCACTTTCATTGCGCGTCAGCGCCATCACCTCGCCGACAGCCTCGAGCCCGGTCAGAAGGTCGTTGACGCGCGGCTCGATGCGAATGACGCCATCGCCGCAATGCGCCGCAACCAGCTCGGCCTCCGAAATGCCGAGTTGGGCGGCAAGGTCACGCTCGCGAGTCTTCGGATTCTCCGTCCGTGCCCGCCGGATTTCATGCAGTGCGGGTTTTACGCGCTGGTCCATGTCTTTACCCCTGATGTCTCGCCTTACTTGTTGAGAATGAGCTTGCCCTGGCGGGTGATCTTCAGCCGGTAGAGCGCGCCATAATGTTCGATGCCGATCTCGTGCTCGCCCTGGAACAGCGTGTTGCTGGACAGCGTTCGCACCGCCAGAGGGATCCGGTCGAAACGCGCCGCCCCCTCATCGGAACGGCGGGCGCGATGGCGAAAATCGTTGGGATTGTGCGTGTTCATCTGGGTCGATCCCTTTCCGGTGCCGGGCATCTGGCTAGGCACTGCAAAATTGCCGATTAATTCTTGACTCTAGTAATCATGTTTAATAGTCAGTGCAATACCGGACTAAATGAGTCAACATTTAAGATCCCGGATACGACCAAAAATGCCAGCAAGCCCAGGCAAGCCAGCACGGAACCTGGAGTTGGGGCATGGGGTTGATGAATTCGGAATGGCACCGCCGGTCGACGGCAAATCGTGCAGCGGCTTTGCTCGCAAGCGTGGCGGCTACCGCCTTATCCGCGCCATCAGTTAACGCACAGCAGGCGACGCAGCCAGCGGGCGAGCAGACAGATCAATCGAAGACGGCTGACCAGAACAAGGCAGTTCCGGCGGACGCGACACTGCTCGACAGGATCCTGGTGCTTAGCCGCACCGGCGAAACGGTGATCGAATCGCTGGCATCGGCCAGCCATGTCGACCAGGAGCAACTCGCCCGGCGCATGGCGACGACGCCAAGCGAGATGCTTTTCGGTGTGCCTAGTGTCGCAGCACAGGCAGACGCCAGGCGCGTAAGCACCAGCATCAACATCCGAGGCCTGCAGGATTACGGCCGCGTCGCTGTACTCGTCGATGGCGCGCGCCAGAATTTCCAGCGCTCCGACCACGGCACCCAGTCGACTTTCTACATCGATCCCGATCTCATCAAATCCGTCGATGTGATCCGTGGCCCGGTCGCCAACACCTATGGTTCGGGCGCCATTGGCGGCGTCGTCTTCTTCGACACCAAGGATGCGGAGGATTTCCTCAAGCCTGACGAGACCTGGGCCGGCTCCATCACCGGACGCTACGAGAGCAACGGCGAAGGTTGGACATCAAGCGCTTCCGGCGCTTATCGCATCAATGAGAACTGGGACGTGCTGGGCAACATCGTCTACCGCGATTACGACAACTACAAGGATGGCGGCGGCGATACGGCCAAGGGCACCGGTTTCGATGTGCTGAGCGCCCTGCTCAAGACCGCCATCCGGCCGACCGAGAACAGTGAGCTGAAGCTTGGCTGGGTCGGGTCAAGCGACGGCTGGAACGAAACCAGCGCCGGTGTCTCGGTCAACGATGTCGACCTGAGGTCGAACACCTTCACGGCCCGCTACAACATAACGGACCAAGACAAGAGCTGGCTCGATCTCCACATCAACACCTCCCACAACAGAACCAATCTCGACCTGACCAGTCTTGTGCCGCTGAGCCGCTTCGATCCGGTGACGGGTCTCCCCGTGGTGCTACCGGCAGGATCACGGTCGACATTCGATGTCGGCACGACCGGCATCGATATCTGGAACACGTCGCGATTCGAAACGAGCGGCATCTCGCATGAATTGACCTATGGCGGCGACTGGGTCGGCGACAGCGTGAAGACGGGCGGCGCGGCCGGCGGCGACAGTTTCTACACTCCGTCCGGCAAGCGAAATGTATCGGGCGCCTACGTCCAGGACAAACTCACCTGGGATTGGCTCGAAGTCATCGCCGGCCTGCGCTATGACAGTTACAGCCTGAAGGATTGTTTGAGAAGGATCGGGTAGTTTGGCGGCCGGGACTGCGGCCCATCACAGCCAGCAGTCCCGGCGGCAGGC
>NZ_JAIUGV010000010.1 GCF_020164745.1 Mesorhizobium sp. ES1-4
GCCATCATCTGGTCGGTGGCGCTCGGTTCGGGAACATCCGGAGGCGTGCTGGCGCCGCTGTTGATCATGGGTGGCGCAATGGGCGCGGTGCTCGCCGGGATCCTGCCGCCGGCGGACCCGGGATTCTGGGCGCTGCTGGCCATGGCCGCCACCATGGGCGGCACGATGCGGGCGCCCCTGACAGCCACTTTCTTCGCCGTCGAACTGACCGGCAACACGCATGTGCTGGTGCCGCTGATCGCGGCCTGCGCGGCGGCGCACGCAGTCACCGTGCTGTCGATGAAGCGTTCGATCCTCACCGAGAAGATCGCCAGGCGGGGACATCATCTGGTTCGCGAATATCGTGTCGATCCCTTCGCGCTGACCAGGGTGCGCGAGGTGATGACCTCGCAGGTCGAGAGCGTGCCGGCGACCATGACGCTGCATGGCGCGGCCGCGTTCCTGACCGCGCCGGAAACCCGGCATCCGAGTTTTCCTGTCGTCGACAAAAGCAGGCAGGTGCTCGGCCTTATCGATCCGCCGGCGATCCTGCGCTGGCGCCGTGCCGGCAAGCACCGGACGACAACGCTCGGGGAGTTGCTGGCCGGAAGCAAGGTGACGCTGGCCTATCCCGACGAATATCTGGAAGGCCTGTCGGACAAATTGTTGACCGCCAATGTGTCGCATCTGCCGGTGGTTAACCGCGAAAACCTGCAACTGGTCGGCTATGTCGGCTGGAAGGATCTGATGCGCGTGCGCTCACGCAAGCAAGCCGAGGAGCGGGAGCGCTCGATCTTGCTTGGATTCGGTACCAGACGCAAGAAAGAGGAAGGCACGATTTCTTCTTAAGTGTTGCCGGCGCCGCGTTTCGCCCACGCCAGGACATGCAACCTGAGCGCTGAGGACAGGTTGGTGTCGCGGGGCCGCGTCTCGTCGATTTCGGCGACAAGGGCGGCGAGCGTCAGCTTTCTAATCGCCGCCATCGCGACGAGATCGTCATGGAAAGGCTTTTCGAGGGAATAGCTGGTGCGATGGCCGCGAATGGTCACGGAGCGTTTTTCGACGACGCTCATTGGTCGTCAGCTTGGCTCGGCTTTTCGCGGTGATGGTCCGCAACGAACCTTTCGCTTTTGTCGGCGATCAGGCGGTCGCGGTTCTTTTCGGCCCTGGTGCGGCCGTGCAGGGCGCGATTCTGGCTGGCCGCTTGTTCCTTGCCGGCCCGCGCCTTCTGCTTGCGGAACTGGCGAAGGTTGACGATGTCGGCCATGGTCGGAACCGTGAGGCTATTTCTTGCGGAAGGCGTCGAGCGAAACCACTTCGGCACCCTTGGTGCCGGAATCGGTATCTGCGTCATTCTTCTCCGCTTCGGCGGCGGCCTTCTTCTCGGCCTTCGGCTTCTTCTCGGAGACGATGGCCAGCGGCTCGGGTGCCGGCGCCGCCAGTTCCTCGTCGGGCTGCGCATCGGTCTTGACGTCGAATTCGAGTTCGAAATTGACCGAGGGATCATAGAAGCCGCGCACGGCCGAGAATGGAATCTCGAGCTTCTCCGGCACGTCGGAGAAGGAGAGCCCAACCTCGAAGCCGGTGTCGGTCACCTTCAGATCCCAATACTGGAACTGGATGACGATGGTCATCTGCTCCGGATAGCGCTCGCGCAGGCGCGACGACACGCGCACGCCGGGCGCGCCGGTCAGGAAGGTGATGAAGAAATGATGGTTGCCGGGGAGGCCGGTGCGTGCGACCTCGGCCAGGACCTTGCGCATGACGCCGCGCAACGCCTCCTGGGCCAAAATGTCGTAGCGGATGTGGTCGTCGGCCATGAGTTGGTCGGGTTCCGTTGAATCGTCCGCATAGCTGTAATCAAGCTTGAGCGCGCCGTAAACCAGGATATAGATCGCCGCAGCGCCGAAGCGAGGATATCGCCAACGATTTGATCGGCGAAGCGGCTTGGCGGCAACCGCAAATGTTATGCGTTAGCCAGCGCAGTTTGCTTTTTCGCGCTGGCCGCGGAAGGGCGCTTGCCGAAAGCGCGCAGGAAGGTGCGCACGCCATTGGTAGCCGATTGCACCACTTCATCTTCTCGCGGCGTGCCGCCAAGCATGAAGGTGGTCTGCAGTTCGGCGTTGACGAGGCCAAGGAACTGGCGCGCCGCGACGTCGGGATCGTCGATCACGAGGTGGCCGCCATAGGCGAGGCGGGCGAAGCGCGCGGCGATCGCCGGCCATGTCCTGCCAGGTCCCTGTTCGCGCCACTCGGCAAAGAGTTCGGGATAGCGCTCGCCCTCGGTCTGGATCAGCTTGCGCAGGAATTTTCCGTCGCGGTTGCAGATGCAGTTCTGGTTCAGGCGAACGGCAAAACCGATCAGGTCGGCCTCCAGATCCCCGGGCTGATCGGGGAAGGTGGCGATGGTGGCGAAGATGCCGGTGTTGCAGCGCTCGGTCAGGTCGCGCACGACGGCGATGAACAGCTTTTCCTTGTCGCCATGATGATTGTAGACGGTCTGGCGCGACACGCCTGCCTCGGCGGCGATCAGGTCGATATTGGCGCCGGCGAAACCCTCTCGGCAGAAAACGCCGGCGGCGGCGTCGACGATCGACAGGCGCTTTGCCTCGTGGCCGCGTGGCGGGAAAATGTCAGGAGAAACGCCCGGTCTCATGAAAATGTATATAGCGGCGATTGACGATTTGGACAAGGCTGTCTAAATTTGTGGACACGATATGAGGGGTTTCACTCCCGCGAGACGAATAATTCGCTCAAGGAGTCGGGAACCCCACGGGATGGAACGTCCTAGGGTCAGACGTCGCCTGGCGGCGGCAACCAGATTCGAAAGAAGCCAATATCATGAGTCCTAAATTCCTCCGCATCGCGGTCGTGCTCGGCCTGTTGTCCGCCATAGGACCGTTCGCGATCGACATGTATCTGCCCGCGCTGCCGTCGATCGGCACCGATCTGCATGCCGGTACCGCCGCCGTGCAGATGAGCCTTTTGATCTTCTTCCTGTCGATGGGCTTCGGCCAGATCGTGGTCGGGCCGATCTCCGACATGGTCGGCCGCAAGCTGCCTCTCTATGGCGGCCTGGCCCTGTTCATGGCCGGCGGCATCGGTTCGGCAATGGCGCCGACCATCGAGTGGCTGATCGCCTTCCGCTTCCTGCAGGGGCTCGGCGCCAGCGCCGGCATGGCCATCCCGCGCGCCATCGTGCGCGATCTGCACACCGGCAATGAGGCCGCCAAGCTGATGTCGCTGCTGATGCTGGTGTTTTCGGTTTCGCCGATCCTGGCGCCGTTGACCGGCAGCCAGATCATCGAGAATTTCGGCTGGCGCGCCGTGTTCTGGACGGTGACCGGCGCGGCGGTGCTCGCCACCATCCTGCTCGCGACCTCGCTCAAGGAGACGCGGCCGCCGGAAGAACGTGTCGGTTCCTCCTTCGGCACCGCACTTGCAGGCTACCGGTTCCTGATGGGGGACCGTAATTTCCTCGGCCTGGTGGCGATCGCCGGTTTCGGCATCGCCAGCTTCTTCGTCTATCTGTCGAGTTCGTCCTTCATCCTGATCGACCATTACGGATTGTCGCCTTCGGTCTACAGCGTTTTCTTCTCGATCAACGCGGTTGCCTTCATCGGCATGTCGCAATTGACCGGCCTGCTTTCCGAACGGTTCGGGCTGAAGCGCGTGGTGTGGGTGGCGGTGACCGGTTATGCCACGACGATGGTCGTGCTGTTCGCCATCATGGCGACGGGCGTCGACCGGCTCGACGTGATGGCGGCCCTGCTGTTCGTCGGCTACGGCTTCCTTGGCCTGGTGATCCCGACCACGTCGGTGCTGGCCATGGAAGAGCATGGCGAGATCGCTGGCACGGCGTCGGCGCTGATGGGCACGCTGCACTTTGCCATCGGCGCACTCGCCATGGGCATTGCCGGTGTGTTCTTCGACGGCACGCCACTGCCGATGGTCGCCGGCATCACGCTCTGCGCGGTGATATCGTTCGCACTGGCCAAGATCACGCTTGGCCGTTCGCGGGAAGCGATCGAAGCGCCGGCGGAATAAGCAAATCATCACAAGCCGCGAAAGGCCGGGGGCGATCCCGGCCTTTTTTTATGTCGGAGGCAACACGGGCGACGCAGCTTGCGTCAATTTAACCCAGCGTAAAGCCTTCTATCCCACCTGCAATGTGTGTCTTTGCGCCCGGCCCGGCTTCAGATGGCGTCCTCAGCTGAGTTCCTGGGCCAGTCCGATGAGAAGCCCTTCAGGCCCACGTATGTAGCAGAGCCGATACACGTCCTTGTACTCGACCACTTCGCCGACGAGCTGCGCGCCACGCACGCGTAGCCTTTCAAGTGTGTCGTCGATGTCGTCCACGGTGAACATGACGCGGAGGTAGCCCAGGGCGTTGACCGGAGCGTTCCGGTGATCCGCGACCACAGGCGGCGCGAGGAAGCGGGAGAGCTCCAACCGGCTGTGGCCGTCCGGTGTGCGCATCATGGCGATCTCGACATGCTGATCGCCCAGTCCCGTGACACGTCCGGCCCATTCTCCCTCTACCGTGGCCCGTCCTTCGAGCTCGAGGCCAAGTTCGCTGAAGAAATCAATCGCTTCTGTGAGGTCTTCAACGACGATTCCCACATTGTCCATCCGCTTGAGCGCCATGTCTCCAACCTCCAAGATGTCGTTTCAATCCACAGGCAGTCGCCCGGTTCCAACATGAAAGGCCGGACAGGTCCAGCCTCTTTATGTCCGCGATGTCAGCGATGTCAGCGGCAATCCAGCAGCGTCGAGGAGAAAGCGCACGCGCTTCTCGACTGACGCGAGCGGCAAGGTCACCAATGTGTAGCCGAGCTCGGCATAGGCACCGGCCACTGATTGGCAAGTGCGCTCGGCCTCGTCGAGCGTTTGCTTGCGTTCTTCGTCCTGTGTGAAGATTTCCGGCCATGGCGGCGCGATGAAAACGCGACGCGCATAGCGGAATTCCGTTGCGGCGTCCATGAAGTGGCTCGGTACCGGCAGGCCGCAGAGCCTGAGATAGCCGATCGTGTCCGGCATGCCGCGATCGAAGAAGACCGGCCCGGCCATTTCGTGGGCCGCACGGTACGAGCGCATCTCCCACGACAGCATCAGTTCGGCGAATAATGCGCGGTCGCTCCAGGGCAGCGCGGTTCCACCAACGGCGGATTGGTCGCGTATAATGCCGCGCCCGGCCTCGACGGATGTGGCAAAGCCCGCCTGCCGCAAGGCTTCGATCAGGGTTGTCTTGCCGGAGCCGGGGCCGCCGGTCAGTACGAAGAATCGATCGGAATCGTTTTGCATTTTTGTCCGTGGAGAAAGCGGCACGCGACGCAGAGGCTCCGCGGCTTATGGGCCGTGCGGAGTGTTGACGGCGGGAGCCGTTGTGCGTGAAGCGAATTGAAGGGGGGAGAAGTGGAGGTTTCTGTTGCCAGGTACCTCCGAACCCCGCCTAGAAGTGCGAACCTCTAGGGCTTGATTTGAAGCTATCGCACTGCATTAAGCAGCGAGACGTGCTTCCGCATAGTTGTCGTTGGCAACTATAAGTTTAGCCCGATGACGGTGGTACAATGCCGGGCAAAAGTACGATCTTTACACCTTCGTCGATCCTATTTCGCCCCCAGCAAAAACCGCTCTGTCATCTACAGCGGCTTTTGGTGGAGGCGCCGGGTACCGCCCCCGGGTCCGAACGGCTTATTTCATCGCCCATTTATCGCCATAGTCGGTCAAGCCGACAAAACGAATATAGGGGGCGTTTGGCGGAAATGAAAGGCCGCAATGGTGGTTTGTCCCTGTGTCAAATCGCGACGCCAAGGGTTGACTTGGCCGCGGTCTCAACCGAAGCTTTGCGGGCGGTGAGGAGTTACCGACCTAGCGCACAAGTTGCGATGCGCGCCACAGCCCTCATCGATCGGATCCGTGGCGCCGACGAGGGGAATTTCGATGGCCGACTATCTTGCGGATGTGAAGAAATATGACGCGGCAGCAAACGCCGATGCGGTCGAAAAGATCGTCAAGCATCTGGGCATTGCGCTGAGGAACCGCGACTCCTCGTTGGTGTCCTGCACGGACCCGAAGGAATTGGCGCGGGTCAAGGAGAGCTGGGTGGCCAAGAAACTCGGTGTCAGCGACGGCGCGAAGGCCGACGCGGCGATCGAGAAGACCTGCAAGGCGATGCACGCCGACAACACCAAGAACCGGGTGACCTTCTACTATCTGGTGGCCAAGGATCTGGGCAAGCTCGGCTCCCTTTGAGGACCGTTATGGTTCTACCCTGGCGGCCGCCAGCGTTGCGCTTGCGGCTCGCCAGAGCGATTCCGCGATGGTCTTCCGTTCGGATGGCGACGATTTAAGACAGGCGTGGCGCTGGCGCGCACATGCGGTATGATCGGTGACATCTCGAATCGAGCCGGAACCGATGCGCCAGTATCTCGACCTCTTGCAGCATGTGCTGGAAAACGGCGCCGATCGCGGTGATCGCACCGGCACCGGCACCCGCTCCGTCTTCGGCTATCAGATGCGTTTCGATCTGGCGCAGGGCTTTCCGGTCACCACCACCAAGAAGCTGCACCTCAAGTCGATCATCCATGAACTCCTGTGGTTCCTGGCCGGCGACACCAACATCAAATACCTGACCGAGCACGACGTTTCGATCTGGGACGAATGGGCCGACGAGAATGGCGACCTCGGCCCGGTCTATGGCCGGCAGTGGCGGTCCTGGCCGGATGGCCATGGCGGGTCGATCGACCAGATTGCGAATCTTCTCAAGGAGATCCGCCGCAATCCTCAATCGCGGCGGCTGATCGTTTCGGCCTGGAATCCCGCCGAGGTGGAAGCCATGGCGCTGCCGCCCTGTCACTGCCTGTTCCAGTTCTACGTTTCCGAGGGCCGGCTTTCGTGCCAGCTCTACCAGCGCTCGGCCGACATCTTCCTCGGCGTGCCCTTCAACATCGCTTCCTATGCACTGCTGACGCTGATGGTGGCGCAGGTAACCGGACTGAGGCCGGGCGATTTCGTCCACACGCTCGGCGATGCGCATCTCTACTCGAATCATTTCGAGCAGGCGCGCGAACAGTTGCAGCGCACGCCGAGGGCGCTGCCGACGATGTGGATCAATCCGCAGGTGAAGGACCTGTTTGCCTTCCGCTTCGAGGATTTCCGGCTGGAAAACTACGTCGCCGATGCCTCGATCAAGGCGCCTATAGCGGTCTGAGCCGGCTTTTCAGTCGATGCCGACCATCACGTCCGAGGTCTTGACCACGGCATAGGCGTGCTTTTCCTTTTCGAGCTTGAGGTCGGCAACGGCTTCATTCGAGGCGGTGGCAATGCCGCCGCCGCCCTGCTCGTCTTGCCACAACAATCGGAGCCGCACAGACGTTTTCACAAGGGGCCAGGCCTTCCCTTGTTATATCCATGCGGATATATCGGTCTGCAGGCTTCGAGCCGATCGGATTTTCGAACTCAGGGAGAGTTTTCGATGACGCATAAAGGTTTCGGGTTGAGGACGATCGCCATTGGCGGTTTTGCGGCGGCGGTTTTGGCGGCAATGCCGGCAGCGCATGCGGAAGACAAGGTCATGGTGTTCGCGGCGGCAAGCCTCAAGGACGCGCTCGACGCGGTGAACAAGGCTTGCGAGGCCGATGTCGGCGAGGCCGCGACCGTCTCCTATGCCGCGAGTTCGGCACTGGCCAAGCAGATCGAGGGCGGGGCACCGGCCGATATTTTCATCTCGGCCGATCTCGACTGGATGAAATATCTCTCGGACAGGAAGCTGACCAAGCCCGACACGGAAGTGAAGTTGCTCGGCAACGAGATCGTGCTGGTAGCGCCGAAGGATTCGACGGTTGAAGCCAGGATCGAGAAGGGCTTCGACCTCGCCAGGCTGGTCGGCGACGGCAAGCTCGCCATGGGCGATGTCAAGGCAGTGCCGGCCGGCAAGTATGGCAAGGCGGCACTGGAATCGCTCGGCGTCTGGCCCTCGGTCGAGGGCAAGGTGGCGCAGGCCGAGAACGTGCGTGCGGCGCTCAAGCTGGTTTCGACAGGCGAAGCGGCCCTCGGTATCGTCTATGCCACCGACGCGCACGCCGAAAAGGGCGTCAAGGTGGTCGGCACCTTCCCGGAGGATTCGCATCCGCCGATCATCTATCCGGTTGCCCAGATCGCCGATTCGAAGGACAAGGATACGCTGGCCTTCCTGAAGTGCCTGCAATCCGCCAAGGCCGGCGCGCTCTTCAAGGAACAGGGCTTTACCGTGCTCACGCCGAGCAACTGAGTTCGAAAGGCCTCGATATCGCACTATGACCTGGCTGCTGGACCTCACTCCCGACGAATGGAATGCGGTCCGGCTGTCCATCAAGGTGGCGACGGTTGCGATGCTCGCCAGCCTGCCGCCGGGCATAGCGATCGCGCTGCTGCTTGCCCGGGGGAAATTCTGGGGCAAGACACTGCTCAACGGGGTGGTGCATCTGCCGCTGGTCCTGCCGCCCGTGGTGACCGGTTATCTCTTGCTCTTGACTTTCGGCAAGCGCGGCCCGGCCGGCGCCTTCCTAGCCGAGCATTTCGGCATCGTCTTTTCGTTCCGCTGGACGGGTGCTGCCCTTGCCTGCGGCGTCATGGGCTTTCCTCTGATGGTGCGGGCGATCCGGCTGTCCATCGAAGCGGTGGACCGCAAGATGGAGGCGGCGGCGGGCACGCTCGGCGCTAACCCTCTCTGGGTGTTCGGCACCATCACGCTGCCGCTGATCCTGCCCGGTTTGATCGCCGGCGCCATCCTGTCCTTCGCCAAGGCGATGGGCGAGTTCGGCGCGACGATCACTTTTGTCTCCAACATCCCAAACGAGACGCAGACGCTGCCGTCGGCGATCTACACCTTTACCCAGGTCCCGGGCGGCGATGAAGGGGCGCTGCGGCTGACGCTGATTTCCATCGTCATCTCCATGGCGGCCCTGGTCGCCTCGGAAGTGCTGGCGCGGCGGGTCGGGCGGCGGATGGACATCGAATGACGTTTCTCATCGACATCGGTCACAGGGTCGGCGATTTTGCCATCGACGCCCGCTTCGAGAGCGCCGGGCGGCTGACGGCGCTGTTCGGGCCGTCCGGTTCCGGCAAGACGACGCTGATCAACATGATCGCGGGGCTGATCCGGCCGGACAAGGGGCGCATCGAGGTCGACGGCCGCGTGCTGGTCGACACCGGCGCCGGCATTTTCGTGCCAAGGCACAAGCGCCGCATCGGCATGGTGTTCCAGGATGCGCGCCTGTTTCCGCATATGAGCGTGACGAGCAATCTGCGCTACGGCCGTTGGTTCACACCGGCGGCCGAGCGCTACGCGGACATGGATGCCGTCGTCGAACTGCTGGGCATCGGGCCGCTGCTGAACAGGCGCCCGGCAAAGCTTTCCGGTGGCGAAAAGCAGCGCGTGGCGATCGGGCGGGCGCTGCTTGCAAGCCCGAGGCTGCTGCTCATGGACGAGCCGCTGGCCTCGCTCGACGAAGCGCGCAAGGCCGAGGTCCTGCCCTATATCGAGCGGCTGCGCGACGAAACGAAGATCCCGATCGTCTATGTCAGCCATTCGGTCGCCGAGGTGGCGCGGCTGGCCAGCGATGTCGTGATGCTGGCGCAGGGCAAAGTCACCGCCAGCGGCCCGACCGAGGCCGTCATTCAAAGGCTCGACCTGTTGCCGGCGGAAGAGCGAGGCGAGGGTGGGGCGGTGCTGGACACCAAGGTGCTGCGTCACGACGAGGTTTTCGGCATGACCGTGCTCGGCTCGGCCGCCGGCGAGATCCGTGTGCCGCGCCTTGCAATGAAGCCCGGGGCGCCTGTGCGTACCCGCATCCGCGCTCGCGACGTGATGATCGCCACGGAGCACCCGACGGGCCTCAGCGCGCTCAACATCCTGCCCGGCACGATCGTCGCGATCAGCCCGGGCGATGGGCCGACGGTCGAGGTCGGCATCGACTGCAATGGCGCTATGGTGCTCGCCCGCATCACCGAACAGTCGCGGCAGGTGCTGAAGCTGCGGCTTGGCGGCAAGGTTTTCGCGGTGGTCAAGACCGTGAGCTTCGACCGGGCGAACACCGGCGCCGGCCTGCCGCTCGAGGTCGATGGCTGACAGGTCCGGCGACAGGCGCTATATTGTTTTGGAATAACGGTCGCCGAGGCTGAAGCGATCGCGGAGGAGCAAAAATGCCGTCGCTGAGCTTGCGGATAAATCTCGATCCGGACGGACGGATAGGCCCTGGCAAGATCGAGCTTCTGGAGCACATCGCCACCTTTGGCTCGATCTCGGCCGCCGCGCGCGGCATGGAGATGTCCTACAAGCATGCCTGGGACCTGGTCGAGGACATGAACCGGGTGTTCGGCAAACCGCTGGTTGCGGCCCAGACCGGAGGCCGCAAGGGCGGTGGTGCACAGTTGACGACGGTCGGCCTGGCGGTGGTCAGCCGCTTTCGCGCCATCGAGCGGGCGGCGTCCGCCGCGGCGGCGACACACATGGATGCGTTGCAGGCCGAGATTGAAGCGGGGTAGTCAGTGGTCAGTAGTGAATGAAGCTGGCTTCACTAGTCACTCTCCTGCTTCCGTAGCAGATATGTATCCATGATCCAGCCCTTGTTGCGGCGGGCGTTCTCGCGGACCTTTTCGATCTCGGCGCCGACATCGCCGAGGCGGCCGGAAATGATGATCTCGTCCGGTGTCCCGAGATAGGCACCCCACTGGATGAAAAGGTGCTGGTCGGCCAGCGTGTTGAAGGCGCACTTGCCGTCGAGCATGACAACGGCGCTGCCGGCATTGTCGGGCATGCCCTCCTCGGTCAGGCGGCGGCCGGTGGTGATGAGCACGGGATCGCCGATGCGGTTCAGCGCCGTCTTGTGGCTGGCGGCCAGTGCCTGGATGGCGGATATGCCGGGGATGACTTCCAGTTCGAAGGCGACATTGCCCCTGAGGCGCACGCGCTCGAGGATGCGCAACGCGCTGTCATAGAGCGATGGGTCACCCCAGATCAGGAAGGCTCCGCACCCATCACCGGCGATCTCGTCGCGGATCAGTCCCTCGTAGATTGCGGCGATGGCTTCGTGCCAGTCGTCGACGGTCGAACGATAGGAAGATGTCGGTTCCGCCCGCACCGGCACGTCGAACTCGACCCGGCGTGAGGTCGGGTTGGAGACGAAGCGGTCGCAGATGCCGCGCCGCAGGTCGGCAAGATCGGTCTTGTCGGCGCCCTTGTCGGGAATAAACAGGACATCCGCCCGGTTCAGGCCTGATATGGCCTGGACCGTCATGTGGTCGGGATTGCCGGCGCCGATGCCGATGACGAGAAGCTTGCGCATGGCGCGAACTCCTGCCCGATTGGAACCTGATAGTCCAGACCGCCGTGCCACGGATGCGGAAGGGCTTTGAAACCCCGCATTGAAACGGCTAGGGTCCCGCGGGCATTCTCGCCGAGGGGCTTTCATGCTACGATATGTCATGACCACCGTGCTGGCCTTGTCGGCGGCGCCTGCATTGGCCAACGATTCAGTTGCCGAGCTTGGCACCGGCGGCCTGATCCTATCGCGCAGCGATGCCGTGGCGATGCAAAGCGAGGACCTCTTCATCTCGCCGGAAACGGTAACGGTCGACTACGTTTTCCACAACAACACCGACAAGGATGTCGAGGCGATCGTTGCTTTCCCGATGCCCGACATTTCGGGCGATCCCGAAGAGATGCCGGCGATTCCGGAAAACCAGAGCGACAACTTCCTCGGCTTCGAGGTGACGATCGACGGCGCGCCGGCAACGCCGCAACTCGAGCAGAAGGTGTTCGCGCTCGGCATCGACATCAGCGCCGACCTCAAGGCGCAGGATGTGCCCTTCAATCCGTTCGGCGATGCAGCCAAGGCGGCGCTCGGGAAGCTGCCGCAAGCGGTGGCTGACGACTGGGTCAACCGCGGCATCATCATCGAGGATCCGGAAGCCGACAGTGGCCAGAAGCTCGGCTATGCGCCGTTCTGGCAGTTGCACTCGACCTATTGGTGGCGTTCGACCTTTCCGGCGAACAGGGACGTTCATGTCTCGCACCGTTACAAGCCAAGCGTCGGCGGTACGTCCTCGGTCAGTTTCTTCTATGACGGCAAGTTCCAGGGGCAGTACGCGGCTTACAAGACCCGCTACTGCATGGACGACACGTTTGAAAACGCGGTGCGCAAGGCGGCCAAGGACAATGCGGACGGCTACCCCCGGTATTATGAGAGCCGCATCGCCTATATCCTGACGACCGGCGGCAACTGGGCGGCGGGTAGTATCGGTAAGTTCAAGCTGACCGTCGACAAGGGCAATCCGAAAGCGCTGGTTTCGTTCTGCGGCGATAACGTCCAGAAGGTCGGGCCGACGACTTTCGAGATGACGGCGGACGATTTCTATCCCGAGCACGATATCGATATCCTGATCCTCGAGCCTTCGGACAGCAATGGCGGGGATGCCAACTGATGCATGTCGCGATCTACGTTGCCATCGCCGAGAACGGCGTGATCGGCCGGGACGGTGGATTGCCCTGGCGGCTCTCCACCGATCTCAAGCGTTTCAAGGCCGATACGATGGGCAAGCCCATCATCATGGGCCGCAAGACCTATGAAGGTATAGGCAGGCCATTGCCCGGGAGATTGAACATCGTCGTCACGCGCGACAAGGCTTGGCGCGCCGATGGCGTCGAGGTGGCGCATACGCTGGAAGCCGCGATTCAGTTGGCGACAGTGCGCGGACGCTGCATGGCCGGCGTCGACGAGGTCTGCATCATTGGCGGCGGCGAGATCTATGCCCAGGCGCTGCCGCTCGCCGACCGGTTGCACGTCACCCATGTGCTTGCCGCCGTTGACGGCGACGCGCATTTTCCGCCGATCGACCCGAAATCGTGGCACGTGGTCAGTTCGCGGGAGGTTCCGTCAGGAGAAAAGGACAGCCATGCGACGCGCTATACGGTTTACGAGCGCCACCGCGAGACAGTTGAAGATAAAACGGCATTCAAGGACGACAAAGGGTCGCTACAGGCCCAAAACGGTTGAAGTCGGCGGCGCATCGCGTTGAAAGCGTGCCGTGGCGTCCCTATAGAAGAACGACACTGGATTTGCGCCGTAACCGCGGCGCTTGAGGGAATTCCAAGCGAAAGGACATTCATGCCCTGGAACGACAAAGGTGGCGGAGGCGGCGGCCCGTGGGGTGGCGGCGGTAACAATCAGGGACCCTGGGGGCAGGGACCAAAGGGACCGAGCGGCCCCCAGGGGTCGCCTCCCGATCTCGAAGACATCATTCGCCGTGGCCAGGATCGGCTGAGGCGCGCGCTGCCTGGCGGCGGTGGCGCCAGTCCCGCGGTGTTCGGGCTGATCGCGGCGGTTCTGGTCGTCCTGTGGGCCTTCCAGGCGGTCTACACCGTGCAGCCCGACGAAGTCGCGGTCGAACTGCGCTTCGGCAAGCCGAAGGCCGAGCTTTCCCAGCCAGGCCTGCACTTCCACTGGTGGCCGCTCGAGACTGTCGAGACGGCCAAGATTTCAGAGCAGCTCGTCGATATTGGCGGCGGCAACACCAGCGGCAACGGGCTGATGCTTTCGGGCGACCAGAACATCGTCAACGTCCAGTTCTCGGTGGCCTATCAGGTCTCCGATCCCCGCGCCTATCTGTTCGACGTCTCGGATCCCGATGGCATGCTGCGGCAGGTTGCCGAGAGCGCCATGCGTGAAGCCGTCGGCCGCCGGCCGGCGCAGGACATTTTCCGCGACGACCGCCAGGGCATTGCGGCCTCGGTGCGCGAGATCATCCAGACGACGCTGGACGGCTACAAGGCCGGCCTGCAGGTCAATGCCGTCTCCATCGAGGATGCAGCGCCGCCACGCGAGGTTGCGGACGCGTTCGACGAGGTGCAGCGCGCCGAGCAGGACGAGGACAAGTTCGTCGAGCAGGCCAACCAGTATTCCAACCAGAAGCTCGGCCAGGCGCGCGGCGAGGCGGCCCAGGTCCGCGAAGACGCGGCGGCGTACAAAAATCGTGTGGCGCAGGAAGCCGAGGGTGAAGCCCAGCGCTTCATCTCCGTCTACGACGAATATGTCAAAGCCCCCGATGTCACGCGCAAACGCCTTTATCTGGAAACCATGGAGAAGGTTCTGAAGGACTCGAACAAGGTCATCGTCGAGCAGGGCAACGGACAGGGTGTCGTGCCCTATCTGCCGCTGCCCGCATTGCAACCGAAACCGCCGGCACCGGCAGCGCCCGCTGCGAAAACGGGAGGTACCCAGTGATGGCCAACCGTCTTCCCATCTTCGTCGTGGTAGCGGCGGTCATCCTATTCCTGATCTATTCCTCGGTCTTCGTGGTCAATGCCCGCCAGCAGGCGCTGGTGCTGCGCTTCGGCGAGATCGTTGACGTCAAGAGCGAGCCGGGCATCTACTTCAAGGCACCGTTCTCGTTCTTCGACGCCGACACGGTGCAGTTGATCGAGAACAGGGTGCTGCGCTTCGACCTTGACAACATTCGCGTCCAGGTATCGGGCGGCAAGTTCTATGAGGTGGACGCCTTCATCGCCTACCGCATCTCGGATCCGCGCGTCTTCCGTGCGGCGGTGTCGGGTCAGATCGAACTGGCCGAAGCCCGGCTCAGGACCCGTCTCGACGCTGCCCTGCGCCGCGTCTACGGCCTGCGGGATTTCGAGGCCGCGCTCTCCGAGGAGCGTGCCGTGATGATGCGCGAAGTTCGCGACCAGCTCAGGCCCGACGCAACGTCGCTCGGGCTGCAGATCGAGGACGTCCGTATCCGCCGCACCGATCTGACGGCCGAAGTCTCACAGCAGACCTACGACCGCATGAAAGCGGAACGCCTTGCGGAGGCCGCGCGGCTGAGGGCACGCGGCAACGAAGCGGCACAGCGCATCACGGCACGCGCCGATCGTGAAGTGGTCGAGATCGTTGCCGAAGCGCGGAAGGAATCCGAGATTCTGCGCGGCGAGGGCGAAGCCCAGCGCAGCGCCACCTTCGCGGCGGCCTATCAGCGTGATCCGGCTTTCTTCGATTTCTACCGGTCGATGAACGCCTATGGCACCGCGCTGGACAACACCGGAACGACGATGGTGCTGTCGCCGAGCTCGGAGTTCTTCCGGTTCTTCCGCGATCCTAACAGCAAGGAAGGGCAGGCGAAGCCGGCGTCGCCGGCACCCGCGCCGGCTGCGACACCCGCCGCGCCGACGACACAACCCAGCACCGGCCAGTAACTGCCGGTGCAGGACTTCTTCGCGGCGATAGGCCTGGTCCTCGTCATAGAGGGCCTGGTCTATGGCGGCTTCCCCGGATTTGCGAGGAAGCTCGCGGGCGAGGTGCTGTCGATGCCGGAGAATGCTCTGCGGATTGGCGGGCTTGTCGCCATCGCCATCGGTGTCGGCATCGTCTGGCTGGTCCGGGGCGGGTAGGTTGGGCGGTTTGGGGAATAACGCTCGATTTACACTCTGCCGATAGCCATAGCCGCAAACGTGCCGTATTTCTTGCCATCATGGCGCGACACGGCGTTTTCGTCGAAGCGCTTTTCTCTTTCAGAAATACCGGGAGGCTTCTCGATGACATCCAACACCCTTTTGCGGGCCGCTCGACGGATTTTGGTCGCCGGCGCCGCGGCGCTCGTGCTGGGCACAGCCGCAGTTCCGTCCTTCGTGACGCCGACATTCGCC
The DNA here is from genome assembly GCF_020164745.1 of Mesorhizobium sp. ES1-4. Taxonomy (GTDB): domain Bacteria; phylum Pseudomonadota; class Alphaproteobacteria; order Rhizobiales; family Rhizobiaceae; genus Mesorhizobium. The sequence goes on from NZ_JAIUGV010000010.1 coordinate 15,659, forward strand.
GCCGACGGACCTGCCTCGGTCGCCGACCTGGCTGCAGGCGTGCTCGGCGCGGTGGTCAACATCTCGACCTCGCAGACGGTGAAGGGCACGGAAGGGCCGGGCGCCGTGCCGATGCCGCAGCTGCCCGAAGGCTCTCCGTTCCAGGACTTCTTCGACGATTTCTTCAAGAACCGCGGTGGTGACAAGGGCGGTGGGTCACAGAAGGTGCAGTCGCTGGGATCCGGTTTCGTCATCGACGCCGAGCAAGGCATCGTCGTCACCAACAACCACGTGATCGCCGATGCCGACGATATCGAGGTCAATTTCTCCGATGGCGTGACCTTGAAGGCGACGCTGGTCGGCACCGACACCAAGACCGACGTCGCGGTGCTGAAGGTCGACCCGAAAGGCCACAAGCTGACGGCGGTGAAATTCGGCGATTCCACCAAGATGCGCGTCGGCGACTGGGTGATGGCGGTCGGCAATCCGTTCGGCCTCGGCGGCACGGTTACGGTCGGCATCGTCTCGGCGCGCAACCGCGACATCAACTCCGGCCCCTATGACGACTTCATCCAGACCGATGCGGCGATCAACCGCGGCAATTCTGGCGGACCGCTGTTCAACAGCGCCGGCGAGGTCATCGGCATGAACACCGCGATCATTTCACCGTCGGGCGGCTCGATCGGCATCGGCTTCTCCATTCCCTCGCAGCTCGCCTCGGGCGTTGTCGACCAGTTGCGCCAGTATGGCGAGACGCGGCGCGGCTGGCTCGGCGTGCGTATCCAGCCGGTGACGGACGACATCGCGGAAAGCCTCGGCATGGCGACCGCCAAGGGCGCCCTGGTCGCCGGCATCATCAAGGGTGGGCCTGTCGACAACGGCACCATCCAGGCGGGCGACGTCATCGTCAAGTTCGACGGCAAGGACATCCATGAAATGCGCGACCTGCCGCGCGTCGTCGCCGAAAGCCCGGTGGGCAAGGCCGTCGACGTGCTGATCGTGCGCAAGGGTGTCGAGCAGACGGTGAAGGTGACGCTCGGCCGGCTCGAGGATGGCGAGAAGCTCGCCAGCGGCGAGAATGGCAACACCGACCAGGACAAGGGCGGCGACAAGGCTCCGGCCGTCTCGACCGCCTCGGTGCTCGGCATGACGGTCGGCGAACTCAACGACGAGACGCGCAAGAAGTTCAGCATCGCGGCCGATGTCTCCGGCGTCGTCATCACCGACGTGGCCAAGGATTCGGCCGCCGCCGAACGTGGCATCCAGCCGGGCGAGGTAATCACCGAAATCGCGCAGGAATCGGTCGCCACACCCAAGGACGTCATGGACCGGATCGGCGCGCTGAAGGAGCAGGGGCGCAAGAACGCGCTGCTGATGCTGGCGTCGAAGACCGGCGAACTCAGGTTCGTGACGATCCGGATGGATTGACGTCTGGCAAGGCCTGAAAGCACCTGATGTTTATGGAAAAGGGCGGTTAGAGAGCCGCCCTTTTTCTCGCCTGCCAGTCTTGGCGAGCGAGCCGGTAGAACACATGCCGCTTGAGTGTGGGATGGCTGTCCGGAATCTCGGGATGATCGAAGTCGCTGGCCGGGTCGGCGTTCATGCCGAGGCGTTTCATGACGGCGGTGGAGCGATGATTGTCGGCTACGGCGAAGGAGACGATCTCGTTGACGCCCAGCGTCTCGAAGCCGTAGGCGAGCCAGGCCTCCGCCGCCTCGGTGACATAGCCCTTGCCCCAGTATTCCGGTGCCAGCCGCCAGCCGATCTCGATCGTGCCGGCCGGCAGGGAGGGCACGTGGTCGGTTTCGAGGAGGCCGACAAAGCCGATGCACTCGCCGGTGGCCGCGATCTCGGCGGCGGCAAAACCATAGCCGTCCTCGGCGATCCAGGATCGGAACTCATCCATCTTGACGTCGGCGGCCGCGCGGTCGCGACGAAACGGGAAGAACTCCATCACGCGTTCATCGGAATTGATGCGATGGAACAAATCGCGGTCGCGATCCTCCCAATTGCGCAGGATCAGCCGTTCGGTACGGATCGGTTTCATTGGATGAATTCTTCCTGCCGGTAGCCCTGCAGATAGAGCAATGCGGTAAGATCGCCATGGTCAATGCGAACCTTGGCTTGTGCCGCCACGGTCGGTTTGGCGTGCAGCGCGACACCGGTTCCGGCCAGGCGGATCATGTCGAGATCGTTGGCGCCATCGCCGACGGCGATGGCGTCGGCTGGCGTCAGGCCAAGCCGCGCCGAGATTTCGAGCAGCGCATCGGCCTTGGCGGCGCGGCCGAGGATCGGCTCGCCGACCAGCCCGGTGAAGCGTCCGTCCTGGTCGAGCAGGCGGTTGGCGCGGTTCTCCTCAAAGCCGAGCATCGCAGCGATGCGCGTGGTGAACACCTCGAAGCCGCCCGAGACGAGCGCTGTCCAGGCGCCATTGGCGCGCATGGTCTGGACCAGGGCGCGGCCGCCCGAGGCCAGCGTCAGCCGATTGGCGACGATATGGTCGACCACGGCGGCATCGAGGCCCTTCAGCAGCGCGACGCGCTCGCGGAGCGCCGGCTCGAAGGCGATCTCGCCGTTCATCGAGCGCGCGGTGATGGTCGCGACTCGATCCTTGACGCCAATCTCGTCGGCCAGTTCATCGATGCATTCCTGGTCGATCATGGTCGAATCCATGTCGGCGAGAAGAATTTTCTTGCGGCGTGTTTCGGCCTGCTGGACGATCACGTCGACGGGTTCGGCGCCCAATGCGGCCCGCAGGACTGAGGTGATATCGGCGGCGTCAGCCTGCTGCGGCAAGGCAAGATCACAGGCAATCCCCTCGGCCAGCCAGACGACACCGCTTGCGCCTGTCGACCGTGAGGCCATATTCGCAAGAGACGGCGACAGAGCGCGGTTGGCGGGACTGGAAACAAGCGTGGCAATGAGCGGCATCGAAAATTCCGGCACGGGTGCGGGCGAAGGCCGCGTGAAGAATGCGATCCTGATAGCCGGGCCGACCGCCAGCGGCAAGTCGGCGCTGGCGGTCGAACTGGCCGAACGCACGGGCGGCGTCATCGTCAACACCGATTCCATGCAGGGCTATTCGGTTCTCGACGTTCTGACGGCCCGGCCGGAGGCGGCCGATCTCGCACGAGCGCCGCATTTTCTCTATGGGCACGTCCATCCCGGCACCGCCTACTCGACCGGCGCCTGGCTGCGCGACGTGATGAAGCTCATCGATGACGGGGCGCTCTCGCGGCGGCCAATCTTCGTCGGCGGCACCGGCCTCTATTTTCGCGCCTTGGCCGAGGGCATTTCGGAAATGCCCGATATTCCGCAGTCGATCCGCGATCGCTGGCGCTATGAGTTGAAGGAGCACGGGGCGGTCAAATTGCATGGCACGCTGCTGCGCGAAGATTCGAAAGTCGCCATGCAGCTGAACCCGACCGACAGCCAGCGCATCGTGCGGGCGCTCGAGGTGCTGGACGCGTCCGGCCGCTCGATCTTGGAATGGCAGGCCGAGCGCGGCCGCCCGCTGATCGACAGGCAAAGCGCGCATTTCCTGGTCATCGAGCCGGACCGCGCGGCGCTGGTCGGCCGCATCGAAAGGCGTTTCGACCGGATGCTGGACAAGGGCGCGCTGCAGGAAGTCAAGCAGCTTGCGGCCCTTCGTCTCGATCCGGACCTGCCGGCAATGAAGGCGATCGGGGTTCGCGAGCTGCAGGCCGCAATGGCAGGGCTATCGAGCTTTCCCGAGGCGATCGAACGCGCCAAGATCGCAACCAGGCAATATGCCAAGCGGCAGGCGACCTGGTTTCGACATCAGCTGGGGCCGGAATGGCGGAGATTGCGCCCCGATGACGATCTCGGAACCACGATCCAAACACTTGTTGCTAATGCAACTTAAAAAGTTGACCTTGACGGCAAGGTTCTCGCCGAAGTTGCCGCAATTAACGCTCCGTAAGGCGGTGAGTGCCATAAGGTCCTTGGGTATCTTTCATCGGGGAGCAGATGCGTTTCCACAAGGCGGAATCCGCTTTTTTCGTCTTTATCTTCGTGATCCTGGCGGCTGGCCTGGTGACGCTGCACGCCTATGGACAGCTGCAATCCTTCGCCACCGAACTCCATACGCAATCGGGCATGGACAAGGTGATCTACCTCAACAAGCTGTTGTTCGCGACGGGCGTGCTGCTTGCCACCGCGCTGTTTTTCGGCATCTTCTTCATCTATCCGCTGATCCGCAAACAGGCGACGGAAGAAGGCAAGCTGCGCGCCATGACGGTTTCGCTCAGCGCCCGCTCCGAAACGCTCGAGCACGCCGCCCTGACCGACGGTCTGACCGGCATGCAGAACCGGCGCTATTTCGACGACGCGCTCAAGGAATATCTCGCGGAGTTCCGGCGCATCGAGAAGCCGGTCGGGCTGATGATCCTCGATCTCGACCATTTCAAGCAGGTCAACGACACGCATGGCCACGATGTCGGCGACGAGGTGCTCAAGGCCGTCGCCCGCTGCCTCAAGGATATGACCCGCTATCACGACGTGGTGGCACGCCTGGGCGGTGAGGAGTTCGCCGTGGTCACGCCCAACATGGAAGCGGACCTTCTGGCCAGATTCGCCGAGCGCATCCGCAAGGCGATCGCCAACATGTCGATCCTCTCCGGCAACAATGTCCGGCTCAAGATCACGGCCAGCGTCGGCCTCGCCGTCTGGGATCGCAAGGAAACCGCGGAAGAGTTCTACCGCCGCGCCGACCGCCAGCTCTACCAAGCCAAAAGGCAAGGCCGCAACCGCGTCTGTGCCTGAGATCCCATCACCGAATTCGTGAGGCCGGCAGCCTGCTGCCGTTTTCCGCGCTTCCAGTGCTCACGGGCTGAATGTCCACTCCGCTCCGGGTCTCGAGGTCGACGCCGATCGACGCGGCCTGACGAATTTCCTGACGGGATTTACCCAAGCTGGCCAATGAAGGCGAGTGTCGGCATGGGCGACTTCTCAGGGCTTCGCGAGGCGTGGCGCCCAGCCTCAATCGTTCTGGGGACGCAGGCCGAAGGTGGCGGGCTTGAGGCCGTAGCGCGTGTCGAAATCTTCGTCCGCCTGGACACGCGCCGCCGCCGGCGGCTTGCGGTAGTCGGGATCGCCGGCCTGCCGGCCGGAATCGACCGCCTCCGCGAAAGCCATCGCCTGGCTCTGTGGTTTCGGCACGTTGCGCAGCCGCTCGACGATTGCAACAAGATCGACCTCGCCGGGTCTCGACGCCGCTTCTTCCTCACGCTTGGCCGTGCCGGGCAGCAGATGAGCTGGCAGTCTTTCGAATTTCAGCCGCATGGTGGTCGCTACGCCTTCGCCGAAGGCGATCGCTTCGCGCTGGCCCATGGAGGACAGGAACGCGAGCGTTGAGGCGGACGAGTCGGCGATCGCCGAGCGGATGATCGCCTGGTCCTGCTCGTTGGCGAGCCGCATGGCGAAGAAGGTCGAGCATTGCGACAGGATGGTCGGGTCCAACTCACCGGGGCGCTGGGTGACGACGCCGAGATAGCAGCCATATTTGCGGCCTTCCTTGGCGATACGCGACAGGGCGTGCCGGGTCGGCGCGAAACCGAGACGCGCATCGGCCGGCATGTAGCGGTGTGCTTCCTCGCATAAAAACAGCAGCTGCAGCTTGCCTTCACTCCACAGAGCAAGGTCGAAGGCCAGGCGCGCCAGCACCGAACAGACGGAATTGACCACTTCCGAGGGCATGCCGGCCATCTCGAAGCAGGTCACCGGGCGGCCATGGTGCGGCACGCGGAAGATGTTGCCTATCGTCTCGTGGATGGTGTCCTCGATCAGGCGCGAATTGAACATGAAGCGGTAGCGCGGATCGGCGGCCGCGGATTCGATGCGTGTCTTCAGCGATTTGAGCGTCGGGCGATCGTTCTTGCTTTCGAGCATGCCCATGCGCTCGTCGATCTGCTTGAGCAGGTCGGCGATGCGGTAAGGCACCGGCGTGTCGGCGGTCAGCGCGTCGCTGCCGCGCCTGAGGTAAGCGCCCGAGGCCGGGTTGCGGTAGAGGTTTTTCGCCAACGGAATAAGGTCGCGCAAGGCATCGATCTCTTCCGGCTCGGTTTCGCGTCCGCGAAACAGGACCTCGGCGAATTCCTCCAGCTTGAACATCCAGAACGGCAGGTCGAGTGTCTTGGAATCGACCTTGACGCAATATTCAGGCAGCGAGGCCGCGAACTCATTGTGTGGATCGAGGATCAGGATACGCAGGTCGGGCCGCGCCGCGATCGACTTGCGCAGCAGCAACGACACGGCGGTCGACTTGCCGACGCCGGTGGTGCCGACAATGGCGAAATGGCGCGCCAGCGTATCGTCGATGGCGATGTGGGCGTCGATGGCCTCGTCCTGCGCCAGCGAGCCGATGGTGATGGAATGGCGGCCTGCCAGGTCATAGACTGCCTGCAGGTCGCGGCTGCGGATGCGATGCGCGACGGCGCCAATATGCGGATAGGCGGTGATGCCGCGGTCGAAGATCGGCTTGGCACCTGGTTCGGCGCCGTCACGGACTTCGCCTATCAGCTCGATGCTGACCTCGATGGCGTTCTGGCCCTCGTTGCTCCAGGCGCGATCCGACTTGCCGATCGCATAGACCAGGCCAACGGTGCGCGTCACGCCCAGATTGATGGAGATCATCTTGCCCACCGTCCACAGGCCGGTGACCGCGCCGTCGACATCGTCGGCATAAGCGCTGATGGTGGCACGCGCGCCGTCGCATTGCACGACATTGCCCAGAATGCGCCGGTCGTTCTGCTCGGCGTTGCGTCGCTCCTGCGATGTCGGTTCTCCCATGGAAGCTTCGCGCTCGACATACATGGACAGGCCAATCCCCATTTCCCTGGAACTCGCACCCTACAGGGCGCGGGGTTAAGGTCGGATGATGTCGGATGGTGTAGAGAGGATTAAGAACCCGATGAAACTTGTCATGAGGAGGCTCTTCACTCGTCACATTTTTTCGTTATAATGGACGAATGGATGATATAGCGAACGATATTTCGTCGACCATCGGCAGGCGGATTCACGCCGAGAGGATCATGCGGGACTGGTCGCTGGCCGAACTCGCCGAACGGTCCGGTGTTTCCAAGGCGATGCTGAGCACGATCGAGCGCGGCTTGACCAGCCCGACCGCCGCACTTCTGGTGGGCATCGCGGCGGCCTTCGGCATGACGCTGTCGACCCTCATCGCACGCGCGGAATTGCAAGGCGGCGGGCTGCTGCGCGCGGCCGGCCAGCCGGTGTGGCGCGACCCCGATACAGGCTATGTGAGGCGGCATTTGTCCCCGGCCTGCGACATGCCGCTCGAACTGATCAAGGTGCATCTGCCTGCGGGTGCGAAGGTCAGCCTGCCCGCGGCTTCCTACGCCTTCATCAAGCAGCAGATCTGGCTGATCTCGGGAAAACTCGAGTTCACCGAGGGCGATCAGGTACACAGGCTCGAGCCCGGCGACTGCCTGGCGCTCGGGGCGCCGACGGATTGCACCTTTCATGCGTTGGAGCCGGGCGCCGACTATCTCGTCGCCCTGGTCAGGGGCTGACGTCATGGCAGGACGGCCAAGGCGCTCCCACAATGGCGGGCCGCCTCTCGACGAGTACAAGGGACCGCCATGGGGCAAGGGCGATCCTTACATCTTCCTGGCCTGGCAGGCGGCGCACGCCAAGGCGTGGGAGGCGCCGAGCCGCGAGGTCATGCTGATGCGCATGGACAAGGCTGAGCGGCTGGGCCTGACCTATGAGGAATACACGCTCGAAATTCTCGAGCGCGGACGGCATCTCCGGGAAGAAGACACCGAACGCATCGGCGCCATCAAGGCCGCCCGCAAGCGGCGGCGTGCGCGCCATCTCGGCTGACGCGGGCGCTATCGGCCCATAACCGTTTCCGGGGAACCAAATATGCCAGAGGACCAACCATGACTGCCATGGAAATCGGGCCGTTGACCGCCAGCAAGGAAACACTGGCACGACTGACCGACCTGCTGGTCGAGACGGTTGCCGCCGGCGGATCGGTCAGCTTCATGCATCCGCTGGCGGCGCAAGCGGCAAGCGCATTCTGGGAGACGTCGCTGGCCGCGGCGGCACGGGGGGAAAGAGTGGTGCTTGGAGCTTGGGACGGCAGGGCTCTTGTCGGCACCGTCACGCTGCTGCTCGACTGCCCGCCCAACCAGCCGCACCGGGCCGAGATCGCCAAGCTGATGACGTCTGTCGAGCAGCGAGGGAAGGGTGTCGGGACAGGCCTGATGCGGGCCGCCGAGCGCCTCGCGGTGGAGCAAGGACGCACGCTGCTGGTCCTGGACACGGCGACGGAGGAGGGCGCTTCGGGACTTTATGAGAAGCTCGGCTTCACCCTGGCCGGCGAGGTGCCGGATTATGCGCTGAAGCCGCATGGCGGACTGACGGGCACGCTGATCTACTGGAAGCGCATCGGCACAGCGTCGCGGTAGCCGGTCAGGTCATGGCCTTCCCGGCGAGGCGCGTTAGCAGCCAGTCGCGGAAATCCTGCTCGGGACGGGTCAGGTGCGCGCTCGAAGGCCTGGTCAGGAAATGACCCGAGGTGCTGGAGAGTTCGAAATCGGAAAGTGGGATCAGGGCGCCGCTCTTGAGTGCGCCATCGACAAGCGGCCGAGATCCCAAAAGCACGCCGGCGCCGGCGCTCGCTGCCGCCATCGCGGCGACGAAACTGTCGAAGCGGTGCGACCGCTGGGGATGGCCGGCCAATCCGGCCGCCGCGAACCATTCCGCCCACATCTCGCGCGCGCCGGCCACGAGAAGCAGCGGCAGGGATGTCCAATCGGCGGCACTGGCCAGGGCGGGGCTTGCCACCGGCACGAGCCGCTCGGCGGTCAGTCTCTCGGCCTCGCGTCCAGGAAAGGATCCGTTGCCGAACCGGATGTCGAGCGCCGAGCCCGGCAGATCGTAGTCGGTCGGGCGATGGATCGTCACCAGATCGAGCTGGATGCGCGGCAGTGCCTCGACGAGGTCGGGCAGCGCCGGGACCAGCGCCAGCAAGGCAAACGAGATCGGCACCCGGATCGAGACGGTGCGGACGGCGCGGGGTTCGAACAATTGCGTGGTGCTGCTGGAGATGGTGGCGAAGGCCGACTGGATGTGCGGCAGGTAGGCGGCACCTTCCGGCGACAGCGCGACCCCACGCGCCAGCCGCAAGAACAGCCGCGTCTTCAGCCGTTCCTCGAGCAGCCGGATATGCTGGCTGACGGCCGCCTGGGTCAGGCCGAGTTCGGCAGCCGCCGCGGTGAAATTCGACAGCCGTGCCGCAGCCTCGAAACTGCGCAGCCAGTCGAGTGGAGGCAAGGCGGGGACGAGACGTCGAGCCATTAGTTAATCGATGCCATTGGCCAAAATATGATAATTTGAATTATGTCTGTCGTGGGTCCAACATGCAATAGAAACCCACGGAACAAGCCGTGGACAACGGCGGACAGGACGGATTCCATGCTCACCCACGCGCTGGTTGGCGATGAAGGCACAACAATCGAACTTGGCTGGGAGGATGGGGGTCGCACCCGCTTTCACGCCATCTGGCTGCGCGACAATGCGCTCGACGACCAGACGCGCAGTGCCGGCAACGGCCAGCGGCTCATCACCATCCTCGATATCCCTGCCGAGACGCGGATCGGCGCGGCTTCGATCAAAGGTGATGTCCTCGAAATCACCTTCCCGCCAGAACAGAAGACGGTCAGCTTTCCCGCTGCATGGCTGAACGCCAACGCCTACGATCGCGAGGCTGCCCGCCAGCCCGGTTGGACAGGCGAGGACATCACGCGCTGGACCAAGACCAGCATGCAGAATTCGGTACCGCGCGCCGGCTACATCGCCGCCAGCCGCGATCGTGCCGTCCTGGGCCAATGGCTGTCGGCAGTTCGAGCCTATGGCTTCGCGGTGATGGATGGCTTGCCAATCGAATCCGGTTCGCTTTGCAAGGTGTCCGACCTTTTCGGCTACATCAGGGAAACCAATTACGGGCGCTGGTTCGAAGTGCGCGCCGAGGTCAACCCGAATAATCTCGCCTACACCAATCTCGGCCTGCAGGCGCATACCGACAATCCCTATCGCGATCCGGTGCCCACGCTGCAGATCCTGTCCTGCATCGAGAATACGGTGGAGGGCGGCGAATCCAGCGTGGTCGACGGCTTTGCCGTCGCTGCCGCCCTGCAGGCGGAAAACCCCGACGGTTTCCGACTGTTGAGCTCCCATGCGGCGCGGTTCGAATATGCAGGTTCATCCGGCGTGCGGCTGCGGTCCAAACGACCGATGATCGAGCTTGGACCCGACGGCGAACTGATCTGCATCCGCTTCAACAACCGCTCGCTGGCGCCGACCGTCGATGTGCCGTTCGCCGACATGGATCGCTACTATGCGGCCTACCGCCGCTTCGCGGAGCTGATCGAGGATCCATCCTTCGAAGTAACCTTCAAGCTAGAGCCCGGCCAGGCCTTCATAGTCGACAACACCCGCGTCATGCATGCCCGCAAGGCGTTTTCGGGCACCGGCAAGCGCTGGCTGCAGGGATGCTACGCCGACAAGGACGGCCTGCTGTCGACGCTCGCCGCGATCGAACACGGCTTCAAGGAGGCAGCGGAATGACCGGCCAAAATCTGAACGCGGACAATATCGTCGAATTCATCGCCGACATCTTCGAGCGCCGGGGCGCGGAATCCTACCTCGGCGAGCCGGTGACAATGTCCGAGCACATGCTGCAAGGGGCATGGCTGGCGGAACAGGATGGCGCGCCCGACGTGCTCGTGGCCGCCGCGCTGCTGCACGACATCGGCCATTACACCAGCGAGTTCGGCACCTATTCGCCCGACGACGTCGAGGACAAGCACCATGACGAGGCCGGCGGCGAGGTGCTGGCGCCGTTCTTCCCGCCGGTCATCGTCGAATGCGTCCGGCTGCATGTCGCCGCCAAGCGCTATCTCTGCGCCACCGACCCGACCTATTTCTCCAGGCTGTCGCCGGCTTCGGTGCATACGCTGTCGCTGCAGGGCGGACCGATGAATGCGGACGAGGTGGCCGCGTTCCGCGAGAATCCGTTCCACGAGGAAGCGGTGCGGGTTCGCGTCTGGGACGAGGGCGGCAAGGTCGCCAATATGCGGACGCGGGCGTTTCGCGACTATGTGCCGTTGCTGCAGCGCGTCGTGGAAAATTTCGCGTCCCAAAGGGCGACATAAGGACGAAGCCCGACATAACCGGGCTTCCGTCACACCCCGCCTTTTTGCTTCAGGCCCTGTGATGGACCTGCTGCAGGCCGTAGACCGGGGTCGGCAAGCCGACCTGCCGGGCTTTCAGCTGCAGCGCCAGATATTGCGAATAGTGGCGCGACTGGTGGAGGTTGCCGCCATGGAACCACAGCGCCTCCTGCTGGGTCGGCTTCCACATGTTGCGCTGCTCGCCTTCCCAGGGACCAGGGTCCTTGGCGGTGTTGGAGCCAAGGCCCCAGACCTTGCCGACCTTGTCCGCCACGTCCTGCGAGATAAGATCCGCAGCCCAGCCGTTCATCGAGCCATAGCCTGTGGCGTAGATGACGAGATCGGCCGGCAATTCGGTGCCATCCACGAATTTCACGCCGCCCTCGGTCAGCTCCTGAACCGCCGCACCCGGACCGCTCTTGAGCTTGATCGAGCCGTCGATGACCAAGTCGCAGGCGCCGACGTCGATATAGTAGCCCGAACCGCGGCGCAGGTATTTCATGAACAGTCCCGAGCCGTCATCGCCCCAATCGAGCAGGAAGCCGGCCTTCTCCAGGTCCGCGTAGAACTTGGCATCGCGTTCCTTCATCTGCTCGTAAAGCGGGATCTGGAACTCGTGCAGGATGCGGTAGGGCAGGGAGGCGAAGATCAGGTCGGCCTTGCGCGTCGTCATGCCATTCTCGACGGCTTGCTCCGAATAGAGCGCGCCCAGGCCGATATCCATGAGCGTGTCGGACTTGACGATGTGGGTGGAGGAGCGCTGCACCATGGTCACGTCGGCGCCTGCTTCCCACAACGCCGCGCAGATGTCGTGGGCGGAGTTGTTGGAGCCGATGACCACGACCTTCTTGCCGCGGTATTTGTCCGGGCCCGGATGGGTCGAGGAATGCTGCTGCTCGCCCCTGAAGATGTCCTGCCCCTTGTATTTCGGCCAGTTTGCCTTGCCGGACATGCCGGTGGCCAGCACGAGTTGCTTCGGCTTGAGCGTGATCTCCTCGCCGTCGCGCTCGACGACGACGGTCCATTCCTTGGCCTTCTCGTCGTAGCTTGCACTCTTGGCCGTGGTCGAACTCCAGTAGTTGAGCTCCATCACCTTCGTGTACATCTCGAGCCAGTCGCCGATCTTGTCCTTCGGCGCGAAGACCGGCCAGTTCTTGGGGAAGTCGATATAGGGCAGATGGTCGTACCAGACCGGATCATGCAGGCAGAGCGACTTGTAGCGCTTGCGCCAGGAATCGCCCGCCCGCTCGTTCTTCTCGATGATGATGGCCGAGACGCCGAGCTGGCGCAGGCGCGCGCCGAGCGCAATGCCGCCCTGGCCGCCGCCGATGATCACGACATAGGGCTGCTTGCTGCGGCCGAGCTCCGCGAGTTCATCGTCACGCTCCTCGCGCCACGATTTCCTGTCCTTGCCGTGGCCGTGCTTGGCGCCGAGCGGGCGGGTGAAACCGGCTTTCTCTTCGTGGCCCTTGAGTTCGGCCATGGTTGTGAGCAATGTCCAGATAAGGTCGCCCTTGAACCGTACCAGGCCGAAGCCGCGTGCCACCTCGGTGTCGAAGGTGATCCAGGCGGTGGTGACGCCGTCCGCCTCGCTCGCTTCCTCGCCTTCCGCCACCTTCCAGTCACTTGGCCGGGTCTGCGCCAAGGTTACTTTCAGCATGTCGCGGACCTGATCCTGGCCCTCCATCGTCCTGAGGTTCCAGGTGAAAGTGACGAGGTCGCGCCAGTAGCAATCCGCCTGGAAGCAATTGACCGCCGCATCGATGTCGCCGGTCTCCAGCGCCTTGCCAAACTTGTCGAGCAGCGCCTGCGCCTTCGTGGTTGGTGTTCTCTCGAGCATGGTTTCTCCTCCGGTTGTCGGTATCCAAGACGCCTGATCGGGCTTCCTCTGGAACAGCAAGCGGCCGGGATCCCCCTAAGTGGGGACGGGACTCCCGTTCGCCGGCAACGCGTCTCCTCCCAAGCACGTCGTTGGCCCGGCATAGTGGTGCGTCCTCGGGACCGGCTCAACTGTACTATGGTAGCGCGTGGCGGAGCCGATCTCACGGCCGGGTGAATTCGTGCCGTACCCCATTGACGACCCCGCGAGTTCGCCTTTATGGTCCGCCACCATGAAAACGGCACTCATCCTCGTAGGAAGGCGCGTGGGCAAGGCGGTGTAACCGCCGGGCGAAAACCTCCCATGCGCAACACACAGGCTCCCTCGGGGGCCTTTTTTATTGCCTGAAACACGACTAAACGACCAACAACACCCAAATGGCAACGCCCAAGGGGCGACAGTACGGGACCAGACCGATGAGCAATGGACAGAACGAGCGGCGCGAAATGCCAGGCAGGGAGATGACGGGCGCCGAAATGGTGGTGCAAGCGCTGAAGGACAATGGCGTCAAGCATGTCTTCGGTTATCCCGGCGGCGCGGTCCTTCCGATCTACGACGAGATTTTCCAGCAGGACGAGATCGAGCACATTCTGGTTAGGCACGAGCAGGGCGCCGGCCACGCCGCCGAGGGCTATGCGCGATCGACCGGCAGGGCCGGCGTCATGCTGGTGACATCGGGCCCCGGCGCCACCAATGCGGTGACGCCACTGCAGGATGCGTTGATGGATTCGATCCCGCTGGTGTGCCTGACGGGGCAGGTGCCGACCTCGCTCATCGGTTCCGACGCGTTCCAGGAATGCGACACGGTGGGCATCACGCGGCCCTGCACCAAGCACAACTGGCTGGTGAAGGACGTCAATGACCTCGCCGCGACCATCCACGAGGCCTTCCATGTCGCGACGACCGGCCGTCCCGGTCCGGTTGTGGTCGACATCCCGAAGGACGTGCAGTTCGCCAAGGGCTTTTACGTCCCGCCACAGATCGCGCCGCGCACCAGCTACCAACCGAAGGTCCAGGGCGACCTGGAGAAGATCAAGGCAGCGGTCGAACTGATGGCTAGCGCCAAGAGACCGATCATCTACTCGGGCGGCGGCGTCATCAATTCCGGCCCGGAAGCAAGCCATCTGCTGCGCGAACTCGTCGACCTCACCGGTTTCCCGATCACCTCGACGCTGATGGGGCTCGGCGCCTATCCGGCCTCGGGCAAGAACTGGTTGGGCATGCTGGGCATGCACGGCACCTACGAAGCCAACATGGCCATGCATGACTGCGACGTGATGATCTGCATCGGCGCGCGTTTCGACGACCGCATCACCGGCCGGCTGACGGCGTTCTCGCCGAATTCGCGCAAGATCCACATCGACATCGATCCGTCGTCGATCAACAAGAACGTCCACACCGAAGTGCCTGTCATCGGCGATGTCGGCCGGGTGCTGGAAGACATTGTGCGGCTGTGGCGGGCAACCGCCAAGACCGACAAGAAGGCGCTCTATCCCTGGTGGGAGCAGATCGCCAAATGGCGCGCGCGCGATTCACTCGCCTACAAGATGAACAACGACGTGATCATGCCGCAATACGCCATCCAGCGGCTCTACGAACTGACCAAGACCATGGACACCTACATCACCACCGAGGTCGGCCAGCACCAGATGTGGGCGGCGCAGCACTATCATTTCGAGAAGCCGAACCGCTGGATGACATCGGGTGGGTTGGGCACGATGGGCTACGGCCTGCCGGCCGCGCTCGGCGTTCAGATCGCGCATCCCGACGCGCTGGTCGTCGACATCGCCGGCGACGCCTCGGTGCAGATGACCATGCAGGAGATGAGTGCGGCGGTGCAGTATGACGCACCGATCAAGATCTTCATCCTCAACAACCAGTATATGGGCATGGTGCGGCAGTGGCAGCAGCTGCTGCACGGCAACCGTCTGTCGCACTCCTACACCGAGGCGATGCCGGACTTCGTCAAGCTGGCCGAGGCCTATGGCGGCCACGGCATTCGCTGCGACAAGCCCGACGAGCTGGACGACGCGATCAAGGAGATGATCTCGGTCAGGAAGCCGGTGCTGTTCGACTGCCGCGTGGCGACGCTCGCCAACTGCTTCCCGATGATCCCTTCGGGGAAGGCGCACAACGAGATGCTTTTGCCCGACGAGGCCACCGACGAGGCCGTGGCCAATGCCATCGACGCCAAGGGCAGGGAACTGGTGTAGGCGACGAGCCAAGGCAGGGCTGGTCAAAGAAGCCGTGCGAAAACAAACAATTAGGTCAAGAATTCGAGATTCATGTCATGAACGCACAGCACCTTCAACCCACCGGTTCCGCCTACTTCATAGCCAAGGAGACGGAGAGGCCCGAAATCCATACGCTTTCCGTCCTGGTCGACAACGAACCGGGCGTGCTCGCCCGGGTCATCGGCCTGTTTTCCGGGCGCGGCTACAACATCGAGAGCTTGACCGTCTCGGAGACCGAGCATGAGAAGCACCTGTCGCGCATAACCATCGTAACGCGTGGCACGCCGCATGTGATGGAGCAGATCAAGAACCAGCTCGAACGCATCGTGCCGGTGCATCGTGTGGTCGATCTGACTGTCCGCTCGCACGAGCTTGGCCAGGAGCGGCCGCTGGAGCGTGAACTGGCGCTGGTCAAAGTCGCCGGCACCGGCGAGGCTCGGGTCGAGGCGCTGCGCCTTGCGGACGCTTTCCGCGCCAGCGTCATCGACGCCAACACCGAGCACTTCATCTTCGAGATCACCGGCAAGGGTTCCAAGCTCGACCAGTTCATCGCCATCATGAAGCCGCTCGGCCTTGTCGAAATCTGCCGCACCGGCGTGGCGGCGATGAATCGCGGTCCGCAAGGCATGTAGGCCGACTTAACCCATCCGAAATTTTAGGCGAGTGTAGGACTGGCATGACCAACGGTCGGCACTGGCCTTTTTACAGCTGTCGAAAAGAGACAATAGCGCTGACGTATCTGGGAGGATATCATGTCTCTCGACGCATTCCTCGCTCTCCTCATCTACGCCTTCGTGACCTCGATCACGCCGGGGCCGAACAACCTCATGCTGCTGGCCTCCGGCGTCAATTTCGGCATCGCCAGGACGGTGCCGCACATGCTGGGCATCAGCATCGGCTTTCTCGTCCTGCTGCTCGCCGTAGGCTTCGGGCTGGGCGCGGTGCTGACCGCGTTTCCGGCGCTGCACACCGGGCTGAAGGTCGCCGGTGCCGTCTATCTGCTCTACCTCGCCTGGAGGATCGCCATGTCGCGCTCGCTCAGCGGCAAGCGTGAGTCGGAGGGACGGCCGATGCGGTTCATGGATGCGGCGGCTTTCCAATGGGTCAACCCCAAGGCCTGGGTGATGGCCATCACCGCGATGGCCGTCTACACCAATCCGGAACGGCCATTCCTGTCCGTCATTCTGATTGGCGTGGCTTTCACCGTGGTCAATCTTCCCAGCGTCTCGGTCTGGGCCGGATTCGGTACGGCGCTGCGCGGGTTCCTGTCGGATCCGCTGCGGCTGAAATGGTTCAACATCGCCATGGGCCTGCTGCTGGCGGCGACGTTGTGGCCGATGCTGACATAGGCCCAGGGCTCATCGATTGGAGCCAGATGCGGATCGCCGACCTGAATCTGATTTGCAGCCCCTTGGAAATCCCTCCGCTTCAGGACAAGATCATCCAGCCTAGCCTCTTTGGGGGGAGTCTCATGGAAAGCCACGAGCCGTTTTTACGCGAGGCGATTGCGCTCTCGAGATCCGCGATGGAACACGGTGACGAGCCGTTTGGCTCGGTGCTGGTGAAGGACGGCGAAGTCATCCTGCGCGCCGAAAACAGCGTCTTTACGGGCCGCGATATGACGAACCACGCCGAGATGAACCTGGTTAAACTGGCGGCACGGCACTACGACACCGCTTTTCTCGCCGACTGCACGCTCTATACCAGCACGGAGCCGTGCGCGATGTGCTCCGGGGCGATTTACTGGTCGGGCATCGGGCGTATGGTGTTTGCCTGCTCCGAAGCGCGGCTTGGCGAGATCGCCGGGATCGGGTTGAACGTGCCGAGCCGGGCGGTGCTGCAAACCGGCGCGCGCATCGTCACCGTGGTTGGCCCGAACCTCGAAGATGAAGCCGCCGAAGTACATCAGGAATTCTGGCCGAAGCATCTGGGCAAGGCTTAAAGCCTGGTCTTTTGGTGCCCATGACGGGCTTCGGCCCGCGACAATAGCCGGCTGCACAGCCATTGTGCAGTGCACATTAAATCTTCGTAATGCCGCGTTTTGGCCCTTTTCCGACAAACGCGTGTCCTATCTATTCGGCGAAATCGCGGCAACGGGCCGCGAATTGCGCTAGAATACGACCATCTGGCTATGGCGTGTCGGACGGAGAGGTCTTTTTGTCGATGCGTGGAAAAGTCATTCTATCATTGCTGGCGGTTGCCTGTGCGGCTGCGGCCTGGCTCTATCTGTCGCCGGACGCGCTGATCAAGGCTCAACAGATCATCGGTGCAAAGCAGGTCGTCGCCACTGATAAGCCGGCGGCCGACAAGCCGGCAGGTGGCAAGCAGGCCGGGGGCGGCAATGGCGCCCGTTCCGCCTCGATCGTTTCGGCGACGGCGACGACCGCCGATTTCCCGATCCGGCGCTATGCCATCGGCTTCGTATCCTCTCCAGCCGTGGTCAACATCAACGCGCGTGTCTCCAGCCAGATCGTCTCGATCCACGTCAAGGACGGGCAGATGGTCAAGGCAGGCGACCTCCTGTTCTCGCTCGACGACCGGGCGCTGAAGGCGCAACTCGCCAAGGACCAGGCAGCGCTTGCCAAGGACCAGGCGTTGCTCGCCAGCTCCAATTCAGACCTTCAGCGCGCCAAGGATCTTGTCGCCAAGCAGGCCGGTACGCAGCAGACCTACGACCAGGCCGTTGCAGCGCAGAAGGCGGCCGCGGCAACCGTCGATGCCGACAAGGCAACGATCGACGCGGACAATGTCCAGCTTGGCTTTGCCGCCATCACCGCGCCGATCGCCGGCCGGCTGGGTGCCGTGAACGTCGCCGTCGGCGACTTGGTGACCGTCAGCAATGGCAACAGCAGCACGGCGACGCCACTGGTGACCATCACCCAGATGGACCCGCTGCAGGTCAACTTCAGCCTGCCGGAAAGCAACCTCGCGCTGCTGCACAAGGCGCTTGCAGATCCACAGCAGAACGCGGTGACTTTGACCCAGAGCGGCGACCCGACGCCGATCGGCAAGGGTACGCTCGATTTCGTCGATTCCAGCGTCGACACCGCGTCGGGCACGATTGCCACACGGGCAAGCATTCCCAATCCCGATCTTTCGCTGTGGCCAGGCCAGTATGTGAATGTCGTCCTCGACGCCGGCATCATGCCGCGGATGACCTCGGTTCCGACGGTGGCGGTCCAACCCAGCCAGAAGGGGCCGTTCGTCTATGTGGTCAAGCCGGACAACACCGTCGAGATGCGGCTGGTGCAGGTGGCGCTGACCCAGGGCCAAAACAGCGCCATCAGCCAGGGACTGAAAAGCGGCGAAAAGGTTGTCACCGAAGGCCAGACGAGGCTGAAGGACGGCGCGGCGGTGCATGAAGGCAAGGAGGCACCACCCAAGGTGGCCCAGGCGACCAACGCCGGCGAGGCGGCCCAATGATCTCCGAATTCTGCATTCGCAGGCCGGTCGCCACCCTTTTGATGTCGTTCGCCCTCGTGCTGGGCGGACTGTTCGCCTACAAATTCCTGCCGGTGGCGGCACTGCCGAGCGCCGAATTTCCGGTGGTCAACGTCTCGGCCTCGCTGCCGGGCGCTTCGCCGGAAACCATGGCGACATCCGTGGCGACGCCGCTGATCAAGCAGTTCGCGACCATCGCCGGCATCGATTCCATTTCGACCACCAACTCGCTTGGCCAGACCTCGATCGCCATCCAATTCGTGCTCAACCGGAATATCGACGCGGCCGCGGCCGACGTGCAAGCCGCCATCGCGCGCACCCAGAAATCACTGCCGCCGCAGATGACGTCGCCGCCGAGTTACCGCAAGGTCAATCCCGCCGACGCCCCGATCCTTCTGATGTCGCTGGTCAGCGACACGGTTCCGCTCACCGACCTCGACGCCTTCGCCGAAAATGTCATCTCGCCGTCGCTGTCGACGATCGACGGCGTGGCGCAAGTGTCAATCTACGGCCAGCAGAAATACGCTGTTCGCGTCCAGATCGATCCGACCGCGCTTGCCGCTCGCGGCATTTCGATCGACCAGTTGCAGGCGGCTATTGCCTCGGCCAACAGCAACACGCCGCTCGGCGTGCTGCAGAACAGCCAGCAGCAACTGACCATCACGGCGAACACGCAGTTGGACAATGCCGCCGGTTTTTCAAACCTCATCATCGCCACCAAGAATGGCCATCCGGTGCGATTGGGGGAGGTGACACGCGTTATCGACTCGGTCGAGACCACGACGACGGCGAGCTGGTATGACGGCACCCGCGCCATCATCCTTGCCGTTCAACGCCAGCCCGACGCCAATACCGTCGATGTCGTCGATCGCGTCAAGGCGATGCTGCCGACCTTCCAGGACCAGATGCCGGCCGCCGCCCAGATCAAGCTGCTCAACGATCGCTCGACCTCGATCCGTCAGGCGGTCAACGATGTGCAGTTCACGCTGCTTCTGACCATCGCGCTGGTGGTCATGGTGATCTTCGTGTTCCTGCGCCGGGTGACGGCGACGATCATCCCGGCCGTGGCGGTGCCGATCTCGTTGATCGCCACGCTCGGCGCGATGTTCCTGTTCGGCTTTTCCATCGACAACATCTCGCTGATGGGTCTGACGCTCGCGGTCGGTCTCGTCGTCGACGATGCCATCGTGATGCTCGAAAACATCTTCCGCCACATGGAAGAGGACGGGCTGTCGGCCTTCGACGCGTCGCTCAAGGGCGCGCGCGAGATCGGCTTCACCATCATTTCGATCTCGATCTCGCTGGTGGCGGTGTTCATCCCGGTGCTCCTGATGGGCGGCGTGATCGGGCGCATCTTCAACGAGTTCGCCGTGGTGGTGACCGTCGCCATCCTGGCCTCGATGTTCGTGTCGTTGACGCTGACGCCGATGCTCTGCTCGCGGCTGCTGTCGTTGACCAAGGCCGACCGCAAGGCGCATGGCGATGGCCACAAGCACGATCTCTTCACGCGTGGCTATGACTGGCTGCTGAGTTTCTGCCTGCGCAACACCTTCCTGGTGTTCCTCGTCTTCATCGGCACCGCGGCGGCCTCGGCGTGGCTGATCCAGGTGTCGCCCAAGGGCTTCTTCCCGCAAGAGGATATCGGCCAGGTGTCGGTGACGACCATCGCCCGGCAGGACATCTCGTTCGACGCCATGGTGAGGCTGCAGAACGAGGTCGCCGACGTCTTCTCGCATTCCCCCTACGTAACGCATGTCGCCAGGTCGGTGGGTGGCGGAGGCGGAGGCGGCGCGCTCAACCAGGGCCGGCTTTATGTGCAACTGAAGGACAAGAGCCAGCGTCCCGGCATCGAGAAGGTGCTTTCAGACCTGAGAAAGCAACTGTCCAATGTGGCCGGCATCGAGGCCTACATGCAGCCGGTGCAGAACCTCAGGCTGGGCTCGCGTTCCTCGGCGAGCGCTTATCAACTGGTGGTTCAGGGCCTCGATACGGGGCAGACCGACATCTGGGCGCAGAAGATGAGCGACGCCATGGCGGCTGATCACGCAACGTTCGCCGACGTTACGAACGACCTGCAGAACAATGCCTTGCAGGCGACGCTGGTCATCGACCGCGATAAGGCGGCGAACCTCGGCATCGACACGGATACGCTGCGCACCAGTCTCTACGGTGGCTTTGGCACCGCGCAGGTCTCGACGATTTTCGGTTCGGCCGACAGCTACGCGGTTGTCATGGAGCTCGACCCGAAGATCGCCTGGTCGCCGGAGCGGATGCTGGCCATCCAGATCAGGACAACCAGCGGCAGCCTGGTGCCGCTCGGCGCCTTCGCCAGGGTCGACCGCACGGCCGGCGCCCTGACGGTCAACCAGCTCGGCCAGCTTCCGGCGGTGACCATTTCCTACAATCTGCCGCAAGGCGTCGCGCTCGGCGACAGCGTGACCCGCATCAATGCGATCAAAGAGCAGATCGGCATGCCGACGGCGATCTCGACGAGCTTTGCCGGTACGGCCAAGACCTTCCAGGATTCGCTTGCCAACCAGGGCCTGCTGATCGGCGGCGCGATCCTGACCATCTACATCGTGCTCGGCATTCTGTATGAGAGCTTCATCCACCCGCTCACCATATTGACCGGCTTGCCGTCGGCTGTGCTCGGGGCGGTTGTCGCCTTGCGCTTCGCCGGCATGGATCTGTCCGTCATTGCGGTGATCGGCATTCTGATGCTGATCGGCATCGTCAAGAAGAACGGCATCATGATGGTCGACGTCGCGCTGGAACTGCGACGGGAAGGTATGTCGGCCAAGGAGTCCATCCACAAGGCCTGCCTGATGCGGTTCAGGCCGATCATGATGACGACGCTGGCGGCCCTGATGGGCACGTTCCCGATCGCGCTCGGCACAGGCGCCAGCGCGGAACTGCGCCAGCCGCTGGGCGTAGCCGTTGTCGGCGGCTTGCTCGCTTCGCAAGCGCTGACGCTGTTCGTGACGCCGGTGATCTATGTCTACATGGAGAACTTGTCGGGCTGGCTGGTCGGGCTCATGCCGAAGCGCAAAGCCGAGTTGCATCTGATCGAAGACGGCGACCAGCCCTCGCTGTTCGGCACCAATGACGACGTTCCCGGCGAGCCGCAGAAAACGGCCGCGGAGTAGCAGGCGGACATGTCACCGGTCCCCGTTGGCCCAAGCCACGGCGCTTGCGGCCGGCGGATCGGGACCGTAGTTTTGCGGCCATGTCCCACGATCATGACCATGACAACGAACTCGATCCGTTTGCCGCGCGGGTGCGTGCGCTCGAAACCATCCTGACCCGCAAGGGGCTGATCGATCCGGCCGCGATCGACGTCATCGTCGATACCTACGAGACGAAGATCGGCCCGCGCAACGGCGCCAGGGTGGTGGCCAAGGCCTGGAGCGATCCCACCTACGCCGAGTGGCTGAGGGGCGACGCGACGGCGGCGATCGAATCGTTGGGCTACACCGGCCGCCAGGGCGAGCACATGCAGGCGGTGTTCAACACCGGGGATACTCATAACCTCGTCGTCTGCACGCTGTGCTCCTGCTATCCATGGTCGGTGCTTGGCTTGCCGCCGGTATGGTACAAGGCGCCGCCCTATCGGTCGCGCGTGGTGATCGATCCGCGCGGCGTGCTCGAGGAATTCGGGCTGGTGCTGCCGGCCGGGACAAGGATACGCGTTTGGGATTCGACGGCGGAGCTGCGTTATCTCGTGGTGCCGATGCGGCCCGAGGGCACCGAGGGTTGGAGCGAGGAGCGGCTGGCCGGACTGGTGAGCCGCGACGCCATGATCGGCACGGGACTGGCCCAAAAAGGCGATATAAAGGGTGAGCCGGCATGAATGGCCCCCAGGATCTTGGCGGACAGATGGGGTTCGGGCCGGTCGCGCCCGAAAAGGATGAGCCCTGTTTCCACGCTCCGTGGGAGAGGCGGGCGCTCGGCGTCACGCTTTGCGCCGGCGCCATGGGAGCCTGGAACATCGACGAGAGCCGGCACGCACGGGAATCGCTGCATCCGGCCGATTATTATGGCTCCAGCTACTATCAGATCTGGATCAAGGCGCTGGAGACCCTGCTCAAGCGCCATGGTTTCGTCAGTGAGCGCGACCTCGGGGCGGGCGAGGCGATCGATCCGGCGGCGACACCCAAAAGGGTGCTGAAAGCTGAGAACGTGCCGGCCGTGCTCGCCAAGGGCGGTCCGTGTAACCGGCCAGTCGAGACAGCGCCGCGCTTCAAGGTCGGCGATGCGGTGCGGACCAGAAACTTCAATCCGACCGGCCATACCAGGCTGCCGCGCTATGCACGGGACAAGCAGGGCACGATCGAGGCGGTGCGCGACGGCTTCGTCTTTCCCGACAGCAACGCGCATGGGCGGGGCGAGCATCCGCAATGGGTCTATACCGTGGCCTTCGACGGCACGGAAATCTGGGGCGATGGCGCCGACCCGACGCTGACCGTCTCGATCGATGCCTGGGAGAGCTATCTTGAGCCGGCCTGAAGCGAACGGGCCCGCCGCCGGTTTGCCCGCCGGCCTCGACGCGCCGGTTTTCGACGAGCCATGGCAGGCCGAAGCCTTCGCCATGACGGTGGCACTGCACGACAGGGGCCTGTTTTCATGGAGCGAGTGGGCGCATGCCCTGTCGGCCGAGGTGAAGAAGCCAGGCGCCGCCGCGGACGGTCATGACTATTATGAGCACTGGCTGGCGGCGCTGGAAGGGCTGCTTGCCTCCAAGGGGCTGGCCGCCAAGCCTGATGTCGATGCGATGGCGCAGGCCTGGGAGCGCGCCGCGCACGCCACGCCACACGGCAAGCCGATCCTGCTGGAGAACGATCCGCGCGCTGCCGACTGACGTTTGCACGACCGCTCCTTCGTTCGCTTTACGTTCTTGTTCGCGGCTGATAGCGTCAATCGCACGGGAGTTCGCCACCGGCAATGTCGATGGCGCCTATCTTGTGTTTGCCTCGCGAATCCGGTCACACGATCAGATGGAATTTTCACCGCAACAAGACGAGGCGCTGCAGGCAGTCGCGCGCTGGCTGCAGACCGGCAAGCCACAACTGTTCCGGCTGTTCGGCTATGCCGGCACCGGCAAGACGACGCTGGCGCGCTATTTCGCCGAGCATGTCGACGGCCAGGTGCAGTTCGCCGCCTTCACCGGGAAGGCGGCGCAAGTGCTGCGCTCCAAGGGCGCGGTCAACGCCCGCACCATCCATTCGTTGATCTATAGGCCCAAGGGCGAGGAATCGGTGGCCGACGAGGTGACCGGCAAGACCTCTATGTCGCCGACCTTTTCGCTCAACCGGCAAAGCCCGATCTCGCGCGCGAAACTGGTCGTCATCGACGAATGCTCGATGGTCGACGAGCAGCTCGGCCGCGACCTGATGAGTTTCGGCACGCCGATCCTGGTGCTGGGCGATCCGGGCCAGTTGCCGCCGATCTCGGGCGGCGGCTTCTTCACCGACCATGAGCCGGACTTTTTGCTGACCGAAATCCATCGGCAGGCGCGCGACAATCCGATCCTGCGGCTGGCGCTCGATGTGCGCGAGGGCCGCGAATTCATGCGTGGCGACTATGGCACCGCGCAGGTGATCGGCAAGGAAGACGTCAACCAGGACCTGGTGCTCAGGGCCGACCAGGTGCTGGTCGGCACCAATCGCACGCGTCGCCGCTACAACCAGCGCCTGCGCGAACTGAAGGGGTTCAATGCCGACTATCCGCAGGCTGGCGACAAGCTGGTGTGCCTGCGCAATGACCCGGCCAAGGGCTTGCTCAACGGCTCGCTGTGGAAGGTAATGACCTCGTCGCGCGAGACGGTGAAGCCCGGCATCAACCTTCTGGTTTCGCCCGAAGAGGACGATCCGGACCGCGGCGTGGCCAAGATCAAGCTGCTCAAGGCGGCGTTCGAGGATCCGGACGCCGACATCCCCTGGCAGCAGAAGAAGCGCTTCGACGATTTCGACTATGGCTACGCTCTGACCGTACACAAGGCGCAGGGCTCGCAGTGGAACGAGATCGTGCTGTTCGACGAGAGTTGGGCCTTCAAGGAAACGCGCCAGCGCTGGCTTTACACGGCTATCACACGGGCCGCCGAACGGCTGACCATCGTCAGATAGCGGAAATCAGTGGAGCCGCGAGAGCCGTTTCATCCTTTCTCTGGAGCGGCCGTGGCCTCCTCGCTTGTCGGCCGCGCCCCCAGCCATTCCCAGGCGGCAGCTTCGTCCTCGATCCTGAAATGCCTGAATTCGACGGGCGACGACGCGGGCAGGGCGTGTCGCGCGTTCGGCGTCCAGTCGGGGGCGCCGATAGCGGCGCAACGGCCGATATGTTCCAATGCGTGGACGGCACCCTTGTTGATGGTTTCATCGGAGATGTCGGACCAGTCGACGCCTTCGTGATCGACGATGCGCACGGCGACGTCGATTCTCTGGTGGAGCAGATAGGCCGCCTCCAGCAGGCCGAACAGGTTCTCGGCGTCGGCGGCCGAGACGTGGCCGACCACATCTATGGCAAAGAGGTCGTCGCGGCTGGTCTCGATGCGGCGGATCGCCGGCACGGATTGGAGGAAATTCAAGGTGGTGCCTCTCTTTGGTGGAGTATGTTGGTCTTCTGGAACACCGGAAAGGCCCTATCTGTTCCCGTCAAAGACGCTATAGATGCGCCGTCTCAAAATGCGCCGTGCCGGAACGAATGAGCGTGGCGCGCCATGATCGCCTGTTTCACGGACACCAAGCCCATGCCCGCCAAGCTTTCTGTCAACCTCAACGCCATCGCCATGCTGCGCAACCGGCGCGACCTGCCATGGCCTGATGTGATCGGTATCGGCCGCCTTGCCCTTGCCGCGGGGGCGCATGGGCTGACGGTGCATCCGCGCCCCGACGAACGTCACACCCGGTATTCCGACCTGCCTGAGATCCGGGCGCTGATCGACGATGAGTTCCCGCAGGCGGAATTCAACATCGAGGGGTATCCGAGCGAGGATTTCCTGGCGCTTGTAGAGAAGCATCAGCCCGAACAGGTGACGCTGGTTCCCGACGATCCGGCACAGGCAACCTCGGACCATGGCTGGAACTTCGTCGCGGATGCGGCGTTGCTCACTCCGATCGTCAGGCGTCTGAAGAAGGGCGGTTTCAGGGTCTCTCTGTTTTCCGACGCGGATCCCGCCGGCATGGCGGCCGCGCGCGATACCGGCGCCGATCGGATCGAACTCTATACTGGTCCCTATGGCAGCTACCATTCCGATTCCGGTAAGGCGGCCAAAGAATTGGAAAAATTGGGGAAAACGGCTGACGCGGCATTCGCCGCCGGCCTTCAGGTCAACGCCGGGCACGATCTGACGGTGGGCAACCTGCCCGCGCTGGCAAGGCGCATTCCGGCATTGGCGGAAGTGTCGATCGGACATGGGTTGACAGCCGACGCATTGGAGTATGGCATGGCCGGTACGGTGGGCCGGTTTCTCAGGGCTTGCGGCTGGTAGGGGGAAATGCTTCGTCTTGATATGGCAGCCAGTCGCGTGCATTTGATATCGTATCGCAGCATGCAAAGAGCAGCGCGCGCTTGTCGGGGAGTGGTCGATGACCCTTGCCAATAGCGGGAGCGAGCCTGAAACCGTCGAGCAATCGAGCCATTCCGGGGTTGAGCAGCACAGCACCAAGGTGCTGATGCTGGGCGCGCTCGGCGTTGTCTATGGCGATATAGGCACAAGTCCGATTTACGCCTTCCGCGAGGCGCTTCATGCTTCGCCCGGCATCGATACGCGCGTTCACGTGCTTGGCGTGCTGTCGCTGATCGTCTGGGCGCTGACGATCATCGTCACCATCAAATATGTCGCCTTCGTGCTTCGTGCCGACAACAAAGGCGAAGGCGGCACTCTGTCGCTGATGTCGTTGGCGCGTAGCGCCTATCCCAAAGGCGCTCGAATGATCCTGGTGATCGGCCTTTGCGGCGCGGCGCTGTTTTTCGGCGATTCGATCATAACGCCGGCCATCTCGGTGCTGTCGGCGGTCGAAGGCCTCAGGGTGGTAACCCCGACGCTGGATGCCTATGTCGTGCCGATCACGCTGGTCATCCTTGCGGTCCTGTTCTCCGTGCAACGTTTCGGCACGGGAAAGGTGGCGGCGGTGTTCGGGCCGGTGACGGCTCTGTGGTTCCTCGCCATCGGCGTAGCGGGATTCTGGCACTTGATGGACGACCCATCGATCCTGCTGGCCGTCAACCCCTATCATGCGGTTGCCTATCTTGCCAGCGCACCCACAGCCGCCTTTGTCACTGTCGGCGCCGTGTTCCTGGCGGTAACCGGCGCCGAGGCGCTTTATGTCGATCTCGGCCATTTTGGACGCAAGCCGATCGTGCTGGCGTGGTTTTCCGTGGTCTTTCCCTGTCTGCTGCTCAACTATTTCGGGCAGGGCGCCTTTGTGCTCGCCAATGACGGAAAACCGGACAATCCATTCTTCCAGATGCTGCCTGAATGGGCACTGATGCCGATGGTGGGGCTGGCAACGGCCGCGACGGTCATTGCCAGCCAAGCGGTCATTTCGGGGGCTTTCTCGCTGACCCGCCAGGCGGTGCAGCTCAACCTTCTGCCGCGCATCGAGGTGCAGCATACGTCCGAAATGCAACTCGGCCAGATCTACATGCCCCGCGTCAACCTGCTCATCGCGCTGGGGGTGATGCTGCTGGTGGTCGGCTTCGGCAGCTCGAGTTCGCTGGCTTCCGCCTACGGTATTTCGGTGACCGGCGAAATGCTGATGACGACGATCCTGCTGTTCGTGGTGATGCGCAAGCTGTGGAAATGGAAGCTGGCGCTCGCCCTGGCGCTGACTTTGCTGTTCGGCGTCATCGACACCGGCTTCTTCCTGGCCAATGTCGTGAAGATCGTGGAGGGCGGCTGGGTCTCGATCACTGTTGCCAGCCTGATGGGGCTGATCATGTGGACGTGGATACGCGGCAGCCGCTATCTGTTCGACAAGACGCGCCGCAACGAAATCCCGCTCGATTTCCTCGCCGGCAATCTGTTGAAGAAGAAGCCGTATTTGGTGTCCGGAACCGCGGTGTTCCTGACCAGCGATCCGCTCAGCGCGCCGACCGCCCTGATGCACAGCCTCAAGCACTACAAGGTGCTGCACGAGCAGAACGTCATCCTTTCGGTGGTGACGGCGCCGCAGCCCATCGTGCCCGACAGCGAGCGCGTCAAGATGGAGACGGTCAACGAGTTGTTCATGCGGGTGACGCTGACTTTCGGCTACATGGAACAGCCCAACATTCCGCGTGCGCTGGCGATCTGCCGCAAGCAGGGCTGGAAGTTCGATATCATGACGACGTCCTTCTTCCTGTCGCGGCGTTCGCTGAAGGCTTCGCCCAATTCCGGCATGCCGGTGTGGCAGGACCGGCTGTTCATCGGCCTGGCGCGCACGGCCGCCGATGCGACGGAATATTTCCAGATCCCGACCGGCCGGGTCGTTGAAATCGGCACGCAGGTCGCCATTTAACAGACCCGTGCTCGCCGGGCCTGCAGGTTTGCCAGGGTCCGGACATGAGCCTGCGAACGTCCGCAGGGACCGACATCCGCGAGAAGTCGCCCAAAAGAGCCGCGCGCCGCCAGCATGAGTGCCATAACGCAACGGCACTTGATATTGCACTGCAGCAAGCGTAGAGCACCGCGCGTTTATGGGAGTGTCGTACATGGCCCTTGCCAATGCTGGTAGTGAGGCAGAACCCGTCGACCAATCGAGCCATCCCGAAATCGAACAGCATAGCACCAAGGTGCTGATGCTGGGCGCGCTCGGCGTTGTCTATGGCGATATCGGGACAAGCCCGATCTATGCGCTACGCGAGGCGCTGCACGCTTCGTCCGGCAGCGATGTCGCCACCCGTGCCGATATTCTCGGCGTGCTGTCGCTGATCATATGGTCGCTGACCATCACCGTCACGGTAAAGTACATCATGTTCGTGCTGCGCGCCGACAATCGCGGCGAGGGCGGCGTGCTGTCGCTGATGGCGCTGGCACGCGGGAGTTTTCCGAAACGCTCGGCGGTGATTCTCGGCATTGGCATCGTCGGCGCCTCGCTGTTTTTCGGTGACGCGGTCATTACGCCGGCGATTTCGGTGCTTTCGGCGGTCGAGGGCATGAATGTCGTCACGCCCACCTTCCAGCCCTATGTCGTGCCATTGACGCTGGTCATCCTGGCAATCTTGTTTGCCGTCCAGCGCTTCGGCACCGGGGGCGTTGGGCTGGTGTTCGGCCCCGTGACCGCGGTGTGGTTCCTGGCCATCGGCCTATCCGGCATCAATCACATCATCGTCGATCCGGAAATCCTGTGGGCCGTCAGCCCGCACTATATCGTTGCGTTCCTGATCAATTCGCCCGACGTCGCCTTCGTGACGGTCGGCGCCGTCTTCCTTGCCGTGACCGGCGCGGAGGCCCTCTATGCCGACCTCGGCCATTTCGGCCGCAAGCCGATCGTGCTCGCCTGGCTGGCGATCGTGTTCCCCTGCCTGCTGCTCAATTATGCCGGGCAAGGCGCCTTCATACTGGCGAATGGCGGTGTGGTGGGCCATCCATTCTTCGAGATGAACGAGGGATGGACGCTGATCCCGATGGTGGTGCTTGCGACGGCGGCTACCGTCATTGCCAGCCAAGCGGTCATTTCCGGGGCTTTTTCGCTGACCCGCCAGGCGGTTCAGCTCAACATGCTGCCACGGCTGCAAATCCTGCACACATCGGAAAAGCAGTCCGGCCAGATCTACATGCCGCGCGTCAACCTTCTGCTGGCGCTGGTGGTGATGATGCTGGTGGTCGGGTTCGGCGAATCGAGCAAGCTGGCCTCCGCCTACGGCATCTCGGTGACCGGCAACATGCTGGTGACGACGGTGCTGCTCTATGTGGTGATGACCCGGATCTGGAAGTGGAAGCTGTCTTTGGCGATCCCGCTGACCGCACTGTTCGCTTTCATCGACATCGGCTTTTTCGCCTCCAACATCGTCAAGGTGTTCGAAGGTGGCTGGGCTTCGCTGGTCGTGGCCTTCACGATCGTGCTGGGCATGTGGACATGGGTGCGCGGCAGCCGCTATCTGTTCGACAAGACGCGCCGCAATGAAATCCCGCTCGATTTCCTCGCCGGCAATCTGTTGAAGAAGAAGCCGCATTTGGTGTCCGGCACCGCGGTGTTCCTGACCAGCGATCCACTCAGCGCGCCGACCGCCCTGATGCACAGCCTCAAGCACTACAAGGTGCTGCACGAACAGAACGTCATCCTTTCGGTGGTGACGGCGCCGCAGCCCATCGTGCCCGACAGCGAGCGCGTCAAGATGGAGACGGTCAACGAGCTGTTCATGCGGGTGACGCTGACTTTCGGCTACATGGAACAACCCAACATTCCGCGTGCGCTGGCGATCTGCCGCAAGCAGGGCTGGAAGTTCGATATCATGACGACTTCCTTCTTCCTGTCGCGGCGTTCGCTGAAGGCTTCGCCCAATTCCGGCATGCCGGTGTGGCAGGACCGGCTGTTCATCGGCCTGGCGCGCACGGCCGCCGATGCGACGGAATATTTCCAGATCCCGACCGGACGTGTGGTAGAAATCGGCACGCAGGTGGCGATCTGACAGGCACGATCGCCTCGGCCTGAAGGGGGAGGCGGTATGAGCGGCGAATTGGTGCTTGTAACCGGCGGATCGGGGTTTCTCGGCGCTCATTGTATTCTTGCCCTGTTGAAGGCGGGCTATCGCGTGCGCACGACGGTGCGCTCCGCCAAGCGCGAGGCGGATGTCCTTGCCATGTTGAAGGCCGGCGGCGCCGAGCCGGACGACAGGCTTTCCTTTGCCGTGGCCGACCTCATGAGCGACGCCGGCTGGCCCGACGCTGTCGCCGGCTGCGACTATGTCCTGCATGTCGCGTCACCGTTCCCGCCCGGCGTGCCGAAGCGTGAGGATGAGCTGATCATCCCGGCTCGCGAAGGCGCCTTGCGCGTGCTCAGGGCGGCGCGGGATGCCGGCGTCAGGCGGGTGGTGCTTACCTCGTCTTTCGCCGCTATCGGCTATGGCGAGATGCCGCCCGACGGGCGACCCTTCACCGAGGAGAACTGGACCGATCCCACGGCCAACGTCAGCGCCTATGTGAAATCAAAGACGCTCGCCGAACGCGCGGCCTGGGAGTTCGTCGCCGCCGAGGGCGGCGGACTGGAATTGGCGGTCGTCAATCCGGTCGGCATTTTCGGCCCTGTACTGGGATCCGATCATTCGACCTCCACCGAATTCGTCCAGCGCATGATGAACGGTGCCATGCCCGGATTGCCGCGCCTGTCCTTTGGCGTGGTCGATGCGCGCGACGCGGCGGACCTGCATGTGCGCGCCATGACCAATCCCGCAGCCAAGGGGGAGCGGTTTCTGGCCGTCGCCGGCGATTTCATGACCGTGCGGGCGATTGCGCGGACGGTGAAGACGCGACTCGGCCCGGCCGCCGCGCGGGTTTCGACGCGGGAGATTCCCGATTGGCTGGTGCGGGCGGTCGGCCTGTTCAACGCGGAAGCCGCGCAACTCGTGACGGAACTCGGCAAGGTCAAGAATGCCACCAACGCCAAGGCGGTGCGCATGCTCGGCTGGGAGCCGCGCTCGCGCGAGGACGCGCTGGCCGCCACCGGAGAAAGCCTGGTCCGGCTTGGGCTGGTCAAAACCCCGAAATAGCGCGGCGGGAAAAGACTTCCCGCCGCGCGCGTTTCAGCCCAGCAGCGCGGCCTTGTTGGCTTCGAGGAACTGCTTCAGCGGTAGCGACTTCCGGCCGGAAAGCGTCTCGACCGAGTCCGTCACCATGCCAAGATCGCCGGCGCGCGTGGCGGCGTCGAAGGACACCAGAAGCCTGGCGATCGGCTCGGGAAGGCCAGCGGCTTTCATCCCCTCGGTAAGGGCTTCATCGGAGAGCTGGACGACCTGGATCGGCTTGCCGGTGACTTCGGTGACCAGCGCCGCAACTTCGGCTGATGTATAAGCCTTGGGGCCGGTCAGCGTGTAAGTCGTGCTTTCGGTGTTGTCCGAAGCCAGCTCCCTGGCAATGGCCA
Organism: Mesorhizobium sp. ES1-4; assembly: GCF_020164745.1. Lineage (GTDB taxonomy): Bacteria > Pseudomonadota > Alphaproteobacteria > Rhizobiales > Rhizobiaceae > Mesorhizobium. Next base: position 47,469 of record NZ_JAIUGV010000010.1, read on the forward strand.
CGGCGAGATCGTCACGCGCGCCATAGGAAATGGCGCCGTCGGCCGCCGACGTATACCATTGGCCCGATGCGAGGATTTGCGGCATCGCCATGAACAGGTTCTCGCCATACCAGCCATTGCGGAAGATCGTGTAGGGAATGCCGCTGGCCTTGATCGCCTGTTCGGTGTCGTAATGGTCCGGGGCAAAGAGCACGGCGGAACCCGGCTCGGTGTTGGGCAGCGAGGTGTAAAGCAGGTGGCCGACGCCTGCCTTGCTGGCCGCCGCGACTGCCGCGAGCTGCTGTTCGCGCCGCTTTCCCTGGATCGCCAGTTCGTTGGTCGAAATGATGAGCGCCCGGTCAGCGCCGTCGAAAGCATCAGCAAGCGAGGCTTGATCGTCGAAATCGGCCTCGCGAACAGTGACGCCGCGTGCCGACAGATCGGCAAGATTGGCGGGCGTGCGGGTGGTGGCGATGATCCGGGCCGCCGGCACCCCGTATGTGTCCAGCAGATGCTTGATGACGCTGCGGCCAAGCTGGCCGGACGCGCCGGTGACGAGAAGAGTTGCGGTCATGAGGGATCCTGACATTGCGCCGGAAGGGCGGTTCGAGTGGTAGTCTCAAAAAGAGACCAGCACTAAAATAGGAATTGACCTACTGGCGTAAAGAAGGCAGTTTTTCGGGAGGTAGGCACACGCAGGGAACCAGCCATGGACAGCCGGACCGTCAATCTGAGATCCAAACTCGAAGTCTACAAAGCCATGACCGACGGCGGAAACATTGCCGATTGTCCGGTCCGCGACGTCATCCAGGGACTCAATGGCAAATGGAGTTCGCTGTTGACGGCGGCCCTGGCCGAGCAGCCTTATCGGTTCGGCGAATTGCGGCGGCTGGTTCCCGACATTTCGCAACGCATGTTGACCCAGACGCTCTACGATCTGCAGCGCGACGGTTATGTGCGTCGCGAAGTGTTTCCGACCAAGCCGCCCAGTGTCGAATACAGCCTGACCGACCTTGGGCGCTCGATGTTCGACGCTTTGCAGTATCTGTTGCAGTGGGCAGAAAACAACCACGATGCGGTGCGCGACGCGCGCGCTGCCTTCGAGCAGACACAGGCTTGACCAGCGGGGCCGCGTGGGCGTCGCGACTTGATTTCATCCGGCGCCTGAAGGATTGTCCCGGCCAGTTCGGCTTGGGGGCAACGGCATTTCCTACGATATCGCAATTGCAGGCGCCGGTCCGGCGGGACTGGCCATGGCGCTCTATCTCAAGCGGGCCGGACACCGTGTCACCATCTTCGAGCGCTTCGAGGAACCCAAGCCGGTTGGCTCAGGGTTGATCCTGCAGCCGACCGGGCTGACGGTGCTGGCCGATCTCGGCCTGTTCGACGATATCATGGCGCTGGGCAGCAGGATCGACCGGCTGCATGGCGCCGATGCCTCGACCGGCCGCACCGTGCTCGACGTCCGCTACGACGCCCGGCGCGGCAACCGCTTCGGCCTAGCGGTGCATAGGGCCGCCCTTTTCCGCTTGCTTTTCCATGCGACGCAACGCGAAGCGATCCCCATCGAGACCGGCGTTGAAATCGAAGCCCTGGAGGCTGGCGAGCGGGCGACGTTGATCCTCGGCAACGGACGAAGGGCAGGACCGTTCGATCTGGTCGTCGACGCCAGCGGTTCGCGCTCCAGACTGCGGCAGAGTGTGGCCAATGCAGGCGGACTGCGGCCGCTCACCTATGGCGCCTTCTGGGCATCGCTGGATTGGAGAAGCAAGGGCTTTGACGAGCACGCGCTTTTGCAGCGCTACGACAAGGCCAGCGTTATGATCGGCGTGCTGCCGATCGGCCGGCCGGAACCGGATGCCGAAATGATGGCGGCGTTCTTCTGGAGCCTCAAGCCGGCGGATGCCGATGCGGTACGCGGCCTTGGCATCGATGCCTGGAAGGAGAGGGTGGTGCGGCTGTGGCCGCAGGCCGAGGCGTTCACCAGCCAGATCGGGAGCTTCGACCAGCTTTCGCTGGCCCGCTACGGCCACCACACGATGAAGTTTCCGGTTGGCCGGCGGTTGGCCGTGATCGGCGACGCCGCGCATTCGACCAGCCCGCAGCTTGGCCAAGGCGCCAACATGGCGCTGCTCGACGCCGCGGCGCTCAGTTGTGCGCTGGCGCGGACGGATAGCGTCGAGACGGCGCTTGACGCCTATGCCAAGGCGCGGCGTTGGCATGTGCGGGTCTTCCAGGCACTGTCGCTGGCATTCACGCCCTTCTACCAGTCGGATTCCGTGGTGCTGCCCTTCATCCGCGACAGGCTGGTGGCGACGATCGCGAGGATCCCGCCGGCGCCGCGCTTCCTGGCGTCGATGGTCGCCGGCACGGTGATCGATCCGTTCAGGCGGGCAGGGCTTGCCGAAGCGCAGTGGCCGAGCGAACGGCGTTGGGAAGCGTAGACGATCCTCCCATCATGAAGTGCCTATTCCTTGTGAGGTTTCTCCTGAGGGACAACCGCCGGAACAGAACTCCAAAAAACAGGATGTGCCGGCAGAAGCTGCCCACCGCTTCTATGTACGAGGGTCAGGATTGAGTTTGCGATTTGATGCTCAGGCGCGGTCAAAAAGCTGCACTGGATATGAGCCTCGCCGGGTTTGCGTCGCCACAACAACGGATAGCCAAGTCGAATTGACCTGGGCAAGAGCGCCGGCTCTCGCATCTGCAAGGACACGCCCCAGTAGCCAGTCCTGCCCATTATTGGTTTAGCGCTCAAAACATCAGCCCATTTGACCGATAGGCCCGAGCGGTTATCCAGCAAGCCATGCGTGTCGATGATCAAGGCAGGTTTGCGAAGACCTGCGTCCCAGAACGAAAACGCTGCTGCGATAGAGAGAAACGGCGCATAGGAGAGGGCGTATAGCAGGATTCCCAACAGTGCCATCTTCTCAAAGAGAGTCCGGCCGCCATCAGGATCCCCGAAAATGAATGCGAGCGTGGGCGCCAGCATCAGCAGGGTACAGAATGAACAGAAAAGACCTTTCAATATATACATGCCGCGACGACAGTGGACCACGAGTGGCAGTTTGATGCTCAATGGCGGCACGAGCGATTTTCGGAATGTCGGCATCCCTGGGATGAGGACAATGTTTTCGTTATCGACTGATACTCCCATCGACGATTTCCGATCTTTTTTCGCGCGAGCTAAGCTACATCTGCTTAGAGCCGGAATGATAACGGTTTCATCGTATAATCTTTCTAATGCTTCTCACCACAAATCCCTTCGGCATCGCATAAGTGCAGTTTGAGGCGACGGCTTTTTGTCGTTGTCGCATCGGAGCGGGCCGGCCGGGCCATGCATCTTTTTTCGCCTTTGCTCTTGTGCCCGGCGATGGATTGCGCAATATGCCGAACCGTAACGTACGGTACGGCCCGCGCCCGCCGCGGCCAAGGACCACCATCATCAACAGGAACAGGACGTGTTGCTGGCAAACGCCGACATCGACAACGGCGAAGGGTTGACGGAGCGGCAGCAGGCCGTTCTCGACGCGGCATTGCGGCTGCTGGTCGAGGAGGGCGACAATCTGACCATGACCGCCGTGGCGCGGCGGGCTAGCTGTTCCAAGGAAACGCTCTACAAATGGTTCGGCGACCGCGACGGGCTGTTGACCGCGACCGTCCAATGGCAGGCCTCCAAAGTGCGGGTCGCTTCGGTCGACGGCAAGGGACTTGACCTCGCCTCGCTGACGGCGAGCCTCGAGCGCTTTGCCTCCGACTGGCTCAGTGTCATTTCAAGCGACACCTCGATCGCTCTGAACCGGGTGGCGGTTGGCCATGCCGGTTCCGGCAAGGACGATCTCGGCGCCGTCGTGCTGGAGAATGGGCGCTTTGCGCTGGCCAAGCGGCTGAAGCCGGTGCTTGAAGCCGGCCGGCAGGCAGGGCTCCTCGAATTCGCGGATGCCGAGATGGCCTTCCGTACCTTTTTCGGGCTGGTTGGCCGGGATGTGCAGATCCGTCTGCTGCTCGGGGACCGGCTGGAATTGACTGAGGCGGCGATCGGCGGCGATGCCATCCGCGCGACGCAACAGTTTCTCGCTCTTTTCGGAGCAAAAACCGGGCCGCAGGGCCTTTGATCTTAGAAAACGGGAAGGAAAACAAAATGCGTGTCTATTACGATCGTGATGCCGATCTCAACCTGATCAAGGGCAAGAAGGTCGCCATCATCGGCTACGGCAGCCAGGGCAGGGCGCATGCGCTCAACCTCAAGGATTCCGGTGCGAAGGAGATCGCCATCGGCCTCAAGGCCGGCTCGGCGACCGCCAAGAAGGTCGAGGCCGACGGGCTCAAGGTGATGAGCGTCGCCGACGCCGCCAAGTGGGCCGACCTGATGATGATGGCGACGCCCGATGAATTGCAAGCCGACATCTACAAGAACGAGATCGCGCCGAACATCCGCGACGGTGCCGCGATTGCCTTCGCGCACGGCCTCAACGTGCATTTCGGCCTTATCGAGCCGAAGTCGACCGTCGACGTCGTCATGATCGCGCCGAAGGGCCCCGGTCACACGGTGCGCGGCGAGTACCAGAAGGGCGGCGGCGTGCCGTGCCTGGTCGCCGTCAACCAGGACGCCTCGGGCAATGCGCTCGACCTCGCTCTCTCTTACGCCTGCGGCGTCGGCGGCGGTCGTTCGGGCATCATCGAGACCAATTTCCGCGAGGAGTGCGAGACCGACCTGTTCGGCGAGCAGGTCGTGCTGTGCGGCGGCCTGGTCGAACTGATCCGCGCCGGCTTCGAGACGCTGGTGGAAGCCGGTTACGCGCCGGAAATGGCCTATTTCGAGTGCCTTCACGAGGTCAAGCTGATCGTGGACCTGATTTATGAAGGCGGCATCGCCAACATGAACTACTCGATCTCGAATACGGCCGAATGGGGTGAGTATGTCTCGGGTCCGCGCATCATCACCGCCGAGACCAAGGCCGAGATGAAGCGCGTGCTGAAGGACATCCAGACCGGCAAGTTCACCTCGGAATGGATGCAAGAATACCGCGCCGGCATGTCGCGCTTCAAGGGTATCCGCCGCATGAACGACAGCCACCAGATCGAGGAAGTCGGCGCCAAGCTGCGCGCGATGATGCCGTGGATTTCCAAGAACAAGCTGGTCGACAAAGCCAAGAACTGAGCGAATCGATCCGCTCGAAGCCCTCCAACTTCGAGCTGTCAAAAATCAGAAACGGCGCCGTGTGGCGCCGTTTCTCCTTCTGGCAGCCGGCAGTTCAGCTGTAGGGCGACCAGCATTGCTGGCGTGGGCCGTGATAGGGCTGGAAGGTGTTGTCATAGGCACGGTATGACCGGTAGCGATTATAGCACCAACGCACATGCGCGCTCGACAGCCGGCCGGCGCGATAGTAACGGCGCGGTACCGGCCTGTCGTAGTAATCATAATTGTTGTACATGCTGCCGAGGCCTAGCCCGAGGCCGAGGCCCAGGATCGCGGCGCCCGCGCCGTCGTCGTAGTAGCGACCGCCCCGATAATGGCGCCAGCCGCCGTGGTTCCAGTGACGACCTCCGTTCCAGTGGCCGCCGCCATTCCAGTGGTGGCTATTCCAGTTACCCGATCGCCGCCACCTCCAATTGCTGTTGTTGTTGCCGCCCGCCCAACTGTCGCGGACCGGGGTGACCGTCGGCGCGGCCGTGCTGGCCGGGATCGACAGATCCGGCTGCAGGATCGGACCCGCGGCGGATGGCGCCGTTATGCCTGAGACGATACCGAGCGCAATCAGCCCGGACTTGATCGTGGAAGAAAAGAGCGAACTCATCGCAGTCTCCAAGAGCTACAGGCCCCACGCCTACCTGGAATGGACCTACTGTGGGTATTTGCGTCTGAACGGCGGATGAACGGAAAGGTTCCGTCAACCATGGCGCGAACGCCGTCAGGACCAGCCGATCCCTGCTTGTGGTCCTGCGATCTTGTTTTCCGGCGCTCTTGCAGGCAAAGGTCAGGCATGTCGCTGCGCCTTGCCACCTTCAATGTCGAGAACCTGATGAACAGGTTCGATTTTTCCGGTTATCGCAACCAGCTCAACGAGGATCGGACGCTGGCGCTGTTCGATATCCAGAGCGAGGCCGAATACAAGATGCTGGAACAGGCGCGCGCCATCGCGCAATCCGACGACACGCGCCAGCTGACGGCGCTGGCCATCGCCGCGACCCGTGCCGACATCATCTGCATGCAGGAGGTCGACAACATCGAGGCGTTGAAGGCCTTCGAGTATGGCTATCTGTTCAAGATGGTGGGGCAGGGCTACCGCCAGAAATACACCACGTCGGGCAATGATGCGCGCGGCATCGATGTCGCCGTGATGATGCGCAACGAAACCGCGCAGGGACAGCCGATCGAGTTCGTGCGCATGACCAGCCACGCCTATGTCACCTACGAGCAGTTCGGGTTGCACACGCCGGAACTGGCGGCCCTCGGCAACCAGGCCAATGAACGCATCTTCCGGCGCGACTGCCTTGAAATCGACATCAAGGTGGGTGGCGCGCCGATGACGCTCTATCTCGTGCACTTCAAGTCGATGGGGTCGCCCCGCAACGGGCTCGACGGACGCGAGGCGACGATGCCGGTTCGCATTGCCGAGGCGCAGGCCGTGCGGCGCATCATCGAGGAGCGTTTCGGCGGAGAGCATGCCGCCGACAAGCGCTGGGCGATCTGTGGCGATCTGAACGATTATCGCCAGCGCGTGAAGATCGCCGGCGATGAGGTCGACGGCTACCGTTTCCAGGTGGTCGACGAGAATCTGTCGTGCATCGACGTGCTGACAGCGGGTGGGTTCTGCGAAAATGTGGTCGAGCGGCGGCCGGAAATGAACCGCTGGACCTTCTATCACACGCGCGGACCCGACGAGCGGCATCTGTGCCAGCTCGACTATGTCCTGCTTTCCAGGGGACTGGCGGCGAAGAACGCCACCGCCGTTCCCGACATCATCCGCAACGGCCAACCCTGGCGCACGATTTTTCCCGCGGGCCAGGAAGTCGAGCGCTTCCCGCGTGCCGGCTGGGATCGGCCCAAGGCTTCGGATCATTGCCCGGTGGCGATCACGCTGGATATGGCCTGATGGGCGAGATGGGGCCTGATGGGCGGAGCCGACATGAGCTTTGATCTTCCGCGCAACGTCATCCTGCCGGTCGACGCTATCGATGTGCGCCTCGATGCCGGTCCGCATCCCTTCGCGCTGGATAATGTCGAGGCGATCACCGAGAACTGGCAGAGCGAGATCGCCGCCAATCCGGCGCTGTTCGACGGTACGGTGGTGCTGCTTTCGGAACTTGCCTATCGCGACCGCAGGCTCATTGGCCGCTGCCATGCGGTCAACTACTCGGCCTTCATGCTGTGGCGCAAGCGGCGCGAAAATTCCGGCGCCGAACACGCCTATGCCCATGCCGTCCTGGTGGCCGCCGACAATGCGCTGGTGGCGATTCGCATGGGACCACGAACGGTCAATGCCGGCCGCGTCTATTTCGCCGCCGGCTCGTTCGAGCCGATCGATTTCCGTGATGGGCTGGTCGATGTCGACTTCAACATGATCCGCGAGGTGCGCGAGGAGACCGGCCTCGATTTGTCGAACGCCAGGCGCGGCGTGCGCTGGCACGCCCTGTCGACGTCAAGCGGCACCGTCATCTTCCGCCGCTATCATGCCGATGGGTCGGCCGATGAGATCGCGCGCCGAATCTCAGCCTTCGTCGCCACCGAAGCCGATCCGGAGATCGAGGGGCCGGTGATCATCCGCCATGCCGGTGACCTGCCGGACGGTCTGTCGCCACACATGAAGCCGCTGATAGAGTGGCATTTTTCGAACGAAGGCTAAATCGTTGTACCGTTGCGTGCGTCTTGCGGAGAAGCGCCGAGAGATTGCGTTTCGATACCAAGCTTGGTAAAATGCTATCAACGACATCATTGTAGGTGGATTGCTATCGATGAGCGCCGTCACCATCCGCAATTTGCCTGAGGAAACGCTTCGAGCCTTGAAGGTGCGGGCTGCGCATCACGGCCGCAGCACTGAAGCCGAGATGCGTGAAATCCTGGAAACGGCCGTGCGGCCGGCCAATCGGGTCAAGCTCGGCTCGCTGCTCGCCGCCATCGGCCGCGAGGCCGGATTGTCGCATGGGGATGTCGATGCCTTGCAGCAACTCCGCGACAAAACACCGGGCGGGCCGATGAGGTTCGAATGATCCTCATCGACACCAACGTCATTTCCGAGCCGTGGAGACCCGCACCCGATCCCCGCGTTATCGGGTGGATCGACGCCCAGGCCGTCGAAACCCTATATCTTTCGGCCATCACCCTGGCTGAGTTGCGTTTCGGGATCGCGGCGATGCCTTCCGGCAAGCGCCGCACGATCCTGCATGATCGTCTTGAGCAGGACGCGTTGCCGCTGTTTGCGGGCCGCATTCTGCCGTTCGACCTCGACGCGTCGCGCGCCTATGCCAACCTGATGGTACAGGCGAGAGCCGCAGGCAAGGCGATCGGCAACGCCGACGGTTATATCGCGGCGACCGCCGTAGCGCACGGTCTCACTGTCGCCACACGTGACACCGATCCATTCGCGGCCGCCGGACTGAGTACCGTTAATCCGTGGGAAGCAGCGGTATAACCGGGCGTTCCCTACCGAGCCATAGGGAGCAGGAGATAGGACAAGTCCGGCCGACGCGGCCACGCTATTCGTGCCGCAGTGCGTCGATCGGGTCGAGCCTAGCGCCGCGCAGGGCCGGGAAGAAGCCGAACACCATGCCGATCAGCGCCGAGAAGCCGACGGCGAGCAGGATGACGGCCGGACTTGGCGCGAAGGGGATGGTCAAGGTCATCGAGGCGAGGCCGGCCAGCGCCAGCCCGATGAGGATGCCGATGATGCCGCCGAGCAGCGACAGCACCGTCGCCTCGACCAGGAACTGGATGAGGATGTGCTTTTCATGCGCGCCGATGGCGAGCCTGATGCCGATCTCGCGCGTGCGCTCGGTGACCGACACCAGCATGATGTTCATGATGCCGATGCCGCCGACCAACAGGCTGACGCCGGCAACCGCGCCCAGCATGCCGGTCATGGTGGTGGTGGCGCTGGCCATGGCGTCGGCGATCTGCGTCATGTCGCGGATGGCGAAATCGCTCTCGCGGTCCGGCGTGATGCGCCTGGCATCGCGCAAAATGTCCTCGACGCGCGGCTGCAGTTCGCTGGTCGGCGTGCGGTCGTCGGCGGCGATGTAGATGTTGTCGATGTCGCGGTTGCCGGCGATGCGGCGCTGGAAGGCGTGCAGCGGCATCAGCACCACGTTGTCTTGGTCCTGGCCGAAGCCGGTGTAGCCCTTGGGTTCGAGCAGGCCGATGATCTTGCAGGAGGTGCGGTTGACGCGGATGATCTCGCCCTCGGGATCGCCGGCGCCGAAGAACTGCTGGCGCACCGTTTCTCCGATCAGGCACACGCCGGTGCCCGAGCGGGTTTCGGAATCGCTGAACGGGCGCCCCGACACCAACTTCCAGTCACGCGCATCGAGATAGGCGCTGTCGGTGCCGGTGACGCCGGAGGTCAGGCTTTCGGTGCCGAAGATGACGCGTAGCTGTTTCTGCGAGGCCGGCGAGATGGCGCGCGCGCCGGTGAGATGCGCGGCCAGCGCCGCCAGATCCTTTTCCGCCAGCGGCCGCACCACCTGGTCGAGCCCGCCCGGGCCTCCCGGACCCGCAGGTCGGCCGGCCCGGACGACCAGCAGGTTGCTGCCGAGCTTGGAAATGTCGGCCTTGACCTTTTGCGTGGTGCCGGAGCCGATGGTCAGCATGGCAATGACGGCGGCAACGCCGATGACGATGCCGAGCAGCGTCAGGAACGAGCGCAGCACGTTGCGGCGGATCGAGCGCAGCGAGAGGCGGACGGTTTCCCAGATCATGGTCAGGCCGTCTCCATGCTCATCGTGTCGGAGGCGACATGGCCGTCGAGGAAGCGGATGGTGCGCTCGGCATATTCGGCGACATCGGCCTCGTGCGTGACCATGGCGATGGTCAGGCCAAGCTCCCTGTTCAGCCGCGTCAGCAGTTCCATGATCTCATGCGTGCGGGCGGTGTCGAGATTGCCGGTAGGCTCGTCCGCGACGAGCAGCGTCGGCCTTGTGACGATAGCACGGGCGATCGCGACACGCTGTTGCTGGCCGCCGGAAAGTTCCGCCGGCGTGTGATGCTCGCGGCCGACAAGGCCGACCTCGGCCAGCGCCTGCATTGCAAGGTCGCGGCGCTCGCGGGCGGCGACGCCGCGATAGATTAGCGGCAGCTCCACATTTTCGGCCGCGGTGGTGCGCGCCAGGAGGTTGTAGCCCTGGAAGACGAAACCGACATAGAGGTTGCGCAGCATGGCGCGGCGGTTGCGGTCCAGCCGGCCGGCGTCGACGCCCATGAAGGAATAGGTTCCGGCCGTCGGGGTGTCGAGGCAACCGATGATGTTCATCGCCGTCGACTTGCCGGAGCCCGACGGCCCCATGATGGCGACGAATTCGCCACGCCGGATGGCAAGGTCGACGCCAGCCAGCGCATGCACCTTGGCTTCGCCCTGGCCGTAGCTTTTCCAGACCTTGTCGAAGGCGATGAGGGCAGCACCGGCGGCCACGGCGTCAGCTCCGCGACTGCGAGGCGGTGATGATCTGCGCGCCTTCCTCCAGGCCGGAGGTGATCTCGGTCAGTTCGCCGTCGGTGGAGCCGATCTTGACGTTGACCGGATGCGGCCGGCCGTTCTCCAGCACATAGAGCGTGCGCGAGCCGTCGGTGGGCGCGGTTGCGGCCTGACGCTGCCGGTTGCCGCCGGGGCGGCCCATGCGGCCGGTGAACAGGTCCCTTAGACTCCAGCCCGGCGCGGCTCGCTGCGCCGGGCGGTAGCGGAAGGCGCTGGCGGGCACGGTGAGCACATCCTTGGCCTGTCGCGTGACAACCGAAACGGTGGCGGTCATGCCGGGGCGCAGCAACAGCTCATTGTTGTCGACTTCGAGACGCGCGTTATAGGTGACGACGCCGTCTGTCGTGACCGAGGCGTAGGAGATATCGCGGATCTCGGCATCGAATGGCCGGTCCGGAAAGGCATCGACCGTGAAACGGGCATGCTGGCCGGTCTTGACGGCGCCGATGTCGGCTTCGTCGACCGCCGCCACCAGTTCCATGTTCCTGAGGTCCGCGGCGATGATGAACAGCACCGGCGCCTGCAGCGAAGAGGCGACCGTCTGGCCGGGGTCGACGGAGCGGGTCAACACGATGCCGTCGATCGGCGCGTAGATGGTGCTGTTGGCGAGGTCGGTCTGCTGCGATTTCAAGTCCGCATTGGCGATGGCGAGATTGGCCTCGGCGCTGTCGAGCGCCGCCCTGGAGCGGTCGCGCGTCGCGGTGGCCGCCTCCAGCGACTGGTCGGTGGCCATGCCGCGCTTGGTCAACGCGGCCGCGCGGACAAGCGCGCTCTCGTTCTCGGCCAGCGTCACCTTGGCATCCTCGACATTGGCGACAGCCCCTTTCGCGGACGCTTCAGCCCGCTCGATCTGGACCTGCAGCTTGGCGGTGTCGAGCGCGGCCAGCACGTCGCCCTTCTTCACCTGCTGGTTCTCGTTGACCGCGACCGAGCGTATGATGCCGGAAAGCTGGCTGGAGATGTCGACCTGGGTGAGCGGCTGGAGCGTGCCAGTCGCCGACACCTGGACGGTGAGGTCGGCCTTCGCCGCCGGCACGGTCGTATAGTCGATCCTGGCCGGCGTGCCCGCATACCACTGATAGAGGCCAAGACCGGCGGCAAGCACGATGAGGGTCAGCAACGCATAAAGCCAGCCACGCCGGCGCGTCCTGCGCCGGCCGGTTTGATCGAGCCCAAGCGCCGTCTCGATGGCGGAATCCGATTCCGTCTTTGGCAGATTGACAATCTGGTCCACGTCGGACCCCTATGATGCGCAGTGTCCCTATCTGTGCACAGATCAGGCTTACCGGTTCAAATATCAAATTAAATTTCGCCCATGTTGGGATTGAGGCAGGAATGCAAACCCGGAATTACTTGCTTTATGACGTGTTCACGACCGAGCGACTGGCCGGCAACCCTCTGGCAGTGGTGTTGGATTGCAAAGGGCTGGACACCGCCGCGATGCAGGCCATCGCGCGCGAGTTCAACCTGTCGGAATCGGTCTTTGTGCTGCCGCCGGGCAATCCCAAGCACCGGAACCGTATCCGCATTTTCACCCCCGACTATGAAATGCCGTTCGCCGGCCACCCGACCGTAGGTACGGCAATCGCGCTGGCGGAACTGGCCGGCGAGGGCGGCGCCGGTATTTTCGTGCTGGAAGAAAACATCGGCCCGGTGCGTTGCGCGGTCAGCACGCACGATGGCGCCACCTTCGCCGAATTCGACCTGGCGAAGTTGCCGGAGCCGCTGAAACTCGAAGCCGATCCGGTGGCGATCGGTGCGGCACTTGGCCTGGCGCCGCACGAGATCGGCTTCGAGAATCACCGCGTCGCGTTCTGGTCGGCGGGCGTGCCCTATGTGACCATTCCGGTTGCCGACCTCGAGGCAGCGGGCCGGATCCGGCTGGACAACCAGGCGTGGGCCGAACTGGCGCCGCGCAAGAGCGAATGGGCCTTCGCCAGCCCGTACGTCTATTGCCGCGAGACGGTGAATCACGAAAGCGCGTTCCATGTCCGCATGATCGTGCCCGGCACGCCGTCCTATGAAGACCCGGCGACCGGTTCGGCGGCGGCGGCTTTCGCTGGCGCCATCATGCATTTCGATGCTCCGACGGATGGTATTTCGCAGCTGTGGATCGAGCAGGGGCTGGAAATGGGCCGGCCGTCACGCATCCGTCTCGAGCTGAATGTCGAGGGCGGAAAACTGGCATCCGCGCGCATTGGCGGCAACGCGATCAAAGTGGCGGAAGGCAAGCTTTTCGTCTGATCGCCTTCGCGTCCTTTGCCGGCACGACAAGGCCCGATGCGATTTGTCGGGAAATGATTCCAGCAGGGCTAGACAGGACCGGCATCGGCGGCTATATGCCCGCCAACGCCGGTTCTTGCCGGCCGAGTGGGTGCGTAGCTCAGTTGGTAGAGCAGCTGACTCTTAATCAGCGGGTCCACAGTTCAATCCTGTGCGCACCCACCAAAAATCTAACAAAAACAATTTGTTGGACGAGGTGAGGGACCCTGACGGATGCAGGCGGAAGTCAGTGTCCGCGCAACGTCCAAAATATTTGGGCCAGCACCGAGATTGTGTGCCGGGTCTCTTTCCCGCTCAATCCGACCAGAAGCCCGGTCGCCTCTGCAGTTCAAGGCTTGTGACACTCATCCGCCTCTAAATCAAAGAGCATGATGTCGTCCTAAATCCGCGTCACGCTTTTCGGCCTCATGCTCTAGATGCGCGTCATGCCGTTCTCCTGGCTGCCAAAATGTTGCGCGGGCGGCGGACGATCGGTACTTGGCACTTGGTTTGATCCACAGCCCACTTCGATGATTCCCACCAGTGCGCGAACAAACTCGACCATATCGTTTGCCGTGATGGCTGCCTTATCGGGGTTTTGCCCGATATGCTCGGCGGCTTCGCAACATGAGCGGCGGATGAGATCGTAGTGTATATCCCTTTCATCCTCCGGCAACGCCGCCAACTTTATGGCTCGATTATGAATCAACCGCAGCAATAGTTCGAGAGCTGCTCCGATGCTCATGCGTTTGCTCCGCATTGGTCGAGCGTCCCGGCGCTCGAAGGCGCGCGTTTGGAACGTCCGATGAGGAGGCATTTCCCGTCCCCGTTGGGAAGGCTGCATCACAGCCGTTAATATATTCTTTATTGCTAATATGTCCCGTCGCTAGAGCCTTCAGAAGGCCGAACTGCGGTGCCTCCTTCTGCGGTCGAAATTCAGTCAGTCCGAGCAAGGATATCGCAAGCCCTGTTTTGGAGCTCCGAAAGCTATGAGGGGCTGTACATCAAGGCGATCCGCGCATTACTTCTCCGACACTCCCGCCTCGGCAAAGCTTGCCATCCTGGCATGGCATTCCAGCGCCGAGCGCACGATGTTGACGGCCAGACAGGCGCCGGTGCGTAGCTCAGTTGGTAGAGCAGCTGACTCTTAATCAGCGGGTCCACAGTTCAATCTGTGCGCACCCACCAAATTCTTCAAAGACTTGGTGGAAAGACCCTGAGGCAGACGCGTTTGGCGCGTCTCGTACCGCAACGGCCGTTCACTGCGCCGCTTTGCCAATACTGGCCTTGAACTTGACCTTCATGGCGATCTGCCCGGTCACCGTCATCTGCGATCCCGCAGCGCCTCCCATGCCGCGATCCCTGGCGTTGACGTTCGTGGTCACGCTGGTTACCTCGCACGTGTCGGCGACAGTATCGAGCACCATGGCGCAACTGCCGGCAGCGACCTTGTAGAACGAACGCAGCGCGGCTTGCTGCTGTGTGGCGACATCCTCTTCGTCCTTGACCGGAAGGGTCATGGTCAGGCTGGACTGGACCTTGGCCAGCCCATCGTCGCCCGCGCGCCGGAAGCGGCCGTTCTCATCGACATACTGCGAAAAAGCCGGCGCAGCAGTGCCGAAAAGCAGTGCAATGACAATTATCGCCTTCAAATACATCGCCTTATCTCCACATGAGATCTACTGATCTCATGTAACAATCAAAACGACGTTATTATTTTGGCTCAATCACGTTGAAAGTTTGACGGATTATTTCTCCGAAACCCCAGCCTCGGCAAAGCTTGCCATCCTGGCATGGCATTCCAGCGCCGAGCGCACGATGTTGACGGCCAGACAGGCGCCGGAGCCCTCGCCAAGGCGCATGCCGAGATCGAGCAGCGGCGGCAGGGCTAGCGTTTCGAGCAGGCCGCGATGGCCCGATTCGGCGGAGACGTGTGCGGCGACTGTATGAGCAAGGCCGGTCGGGTGCAGTTTTGCCAGCGGTGCGGCGGCGGCGGTGCAGACGAAGCCATCGAGCAGCACGGGTATGCCCAGATGCCGCGCGGCCAGCGTGGCGCCGAAGATGGCGGCGAGTTCGCGCCCGCCAAGGGAGGCGGCGATCGCCAGCGGATCGGCAAGGGCGGCGGCGTGGCGCGCCAAGCCGGCTTCGATGGCGACCACCTTGCGCTTCAGGCCGGCATCGTCGACGCCGGTGCCGCGCCCGGTCCATTTTTCCGCCCCGCCGCCGAACAGCGCCGCCGAAATGGCGGCTGCCGGCGTGGTGTTGCCGATGCCCATTTCGCCAAAGCAGACGAGGTCGATGTCCTTCGTCACCGCGTCATGGCCAGCCGAGACAGCGGCAAGGAATGCCTTCTCGTCCATTGCCGGCACTTGCGTGAAGTCGCCGGTGGGGTGATCGAGATCGAGCGGGATGACGTCGAGCTCGGCGCCGGCGATGCGGGCGAGCTGGTTGATGGCGGCACCGCCGCCGGCGAAATTCGCCACCATCTGCACGGTCACTTCCGACGGGTAGGCCGACACGCCTTGAGCGGTAACGCCGTGGTTGCCGGCGAAGACGAAGACCTTCACGCGGTCGAGCTTCGGCATGTCGCGGCCCTGCCAGCGCGCCAGCCAGGCGGCGATGGTTTCAAGCCGGCCGAGGCTGCCTTGCGGCTTGGTCAGCGTGTCCTGGCGGCGGGCAACGGCGTTTGCCGAGGCATCGCTGCCGGCGGGCAGGTCGAGACAGGCGGCGCGCAGTTCATCGAGGGATTTGAAGGGCATGGGGGCAAGGTCTCCAGAAGGGAATCAGGTCAAAAGGGGCTCAGGAAAGGGCTACGGAAGCGACGAGAAGCACCGCGATTTCGCTCAACTGCTGCAACGCGCCGACCGTGTCGCCGGTCTGGCCATCGATCTGGTTGAGGCAAAGGGCGTGGAACGCGGCAAACAGCAGGCCGAGCAGGATGAGCGCGGCGATGGCGCCGCCGGGGCCGAGCAAGAGAAGCGGAATGGCGCCGAGCACGGTGCCGGCCACGGCCGTCTCTCGCGATACGGTGCCGGCATTGGCCGAGAGGCCGTCGGATCGTGCCGGCGGCAAAAGATGCATCAGCCCACCGAGCACGCCACGCGAGGCCGCATGGGCGGCCAGGAGAGCAAACAGAGCCTGCGTGGGTTCGACCACTTGCGACAGCGCGCTCCAGCGGATGAGCAGCGACAGCGCCAGCGCCATGGCGCCATAAGCGCCGATGCGGCTGTCGCGCATGATCTCGAGCTTGCGTCCGCGAGACTTGCCGCCGCCGAAGCCGTCGGCGACGTCGGACAGCCCATCCTCGTGCAGGCAGCCCGTGGTGAGCACGGTTGCAACAAGGGCAAGGGCGGCCGACGGTCCCATGGCGAGGCCAAAGCGTTCCGCCGTGGCAAAGACGATGGCGCCGATCAGGCCGACGACAAGGCCGGCAATCGGGGCAGCCCAGATCGCGGCCGCGAGGTCGCGGCCACGAAAATCGAACACGGGCAGCGGCAGGCGGGTGAAGAAGACCAGGCAAAGGGCGATGTCATCGAGGATTTGCCGAGGCGACAGGGTGATTCTTGGGAGCTTCATGGCTAGGCCCGCGCAATGGCGTGGAAAAAGGTGCCGCTGACATGGCCGCGCCGATAGCCGGAAGCGCCGAGCGGATTGCCCTGGCCGTCGGCAAGGTCGGCCAGCGGCTCGTCATTGCCGGTGGCCATCATCTGCGCATAGTGGAATTCGTGCCCGCGGATCAGCGCGCCTTGCGCCCCCAGCGGACAATCGGCGCGCAGCCGTGCCTCACGGTAGCCGAGATTCATCTTGCGTCTGGCGAAGCTGGTGGAATGGCCGAGCAGGCCAAGCATGCGATGCGTCTCGCCGCCGGCATCCTCGATCGCTTCACCAAGCACCATGAAGCCACCGCACTCGCCATGGGCCGGCTTTGTCGCGGCGAAACGCGTCATCCCGGCATGGAAATTCGTGGCGGCTGCCAGTTTGCCGGTATGAAGCTCGGGATAGCCGCCGGGCAGCCAGCAGACATCGCAGTCATCGTCGGGCGCTTCGTCGGCGAGCGGCGAGAACGGAACGATCTCCGCCCCAGCCTTTCGCCAACAGGCGGCGACATGCGGGTAGAGGAAGGTGAAGGCCGCGTCCTCGGCCAGCGCGATGCGTTGGCCGGGCGGCCGTAGCGCGTCAGCGAAGTCGCCAGCTGCCGGGGCCAGGGGTGTCGCCAGCGCCATGACGGCATCGAGGTCGAGCGACTTCTCCGCCATGTCCGCCAGCCGGTCGAGATGCGCCATCAGGTCATCATACTCGCCGGCCTGGACGAGGCCGAGATGGCGCTCCGGCAGATTGAGCGTGGGGTCGCGCAGGATGGCGCCGACGACCGGCAGGCCGATCGCCTCGATGGCATCGCCGGAGAGCCGCCGGTGGCGCTCGCTGCCCAGCCGGTTGAGCACGACACCGGCCATGCGCACATCCGGATCGTAAGTGGCAAAGCCCTTGGCGACGGCTGCCGCCGTGGTCGATTGGCCCGACACGTCGAGCACCAGCAGCACCGGCAGGCCGTAAAGCCGCGCCAGATCGGCAGCCGAGCCGGTGCGACCCGATGCGACCGGAATGCCGTCGAACAGGCCCATGGCGCTTTCGAGGACGACGAAGTCGGTATCGTCGGCCTGTTGGGCGGCAAGCGCGTTGAGCAGCGATGGCGTCATCGCCCAACTGTCGAGGTTGACGCCGGACAGGCCGGTGGCGGCGGTATGGAAGCCAGGGTCGATGTAGTCGGGGCCGGATTTGGCGCCACGCACCCTCAGCCCACGCCGGGTGAGCGCGCGCAGGATTCCGATGGTGACGCTGGTCTTGCCCGAGCCGGAGCGCGGCGCGCCGATGATGATCGCCCGGGCCGTCATGCTTGCCCCGCCAGTGCCGCGCGCATGGCGACGATGCCGCCGACGACGATCAGCGCCGGTGAGGCGAGCCCGGCGGCCGCCGCAGCCTCGGCAATGGTGGCCAGCGTGGCGACCACGATCCGCTCCTTGGGCGTCGTCGCGGCGACGATGACGGCTGCCGGCGTCGATGGTGACAGGCCGCCGTCGAGCAGGGCGGCTGTTATCAATGGCAGATTGGCCATGCCCATATAGATGACGACAGGCTGGCCGGTTCGGGCTATCGCCGCCCAGTCGATGTCGTCATCGGTGCCGGCGGCGTGGCCGGTCGCCAGGATGACAGCCTTGTTGATGCCGCGCATGGTGGCCGGGATGCCGGTGGCGGCCAGCGCGCTGAGGCCCGATGTCAGGCCCGGCAGCACTCGGAACGGGATTTTTTCGCGCGCCAGCGCCAGCGCCTCTTCGCCGCCACGGCCGAAAATATAGGGATCGCCGCCCTTCAGCCTGACCACGCGGCGGCCTTCACGCGCCAGCCGCACCAGCAAGGCGGTGATGTCGTCCTGCTTCATCGAGGGCTGGCCGCCACGCTTGCCGGCAAAGAAAAGCTCGGCATTTCCGGCAACGGCGACCACATCGGGCGAAACCAGCGCGTCGTAGACCAGCGCGTCCGCTTCGGTCAGCGCCGCCAGTACTTCCACGGTCAGGCAGCCGGGGTCGCCGGGGCCGGCTCCGGCCAGCCAGACATGGCCTGGCTCAAGCGGCCGCGGCTTGAAGTTCAGCCGTGCCAGCGCCTGTTCGAGCGTGGCGTTTTCGCCGTTGTTTCTGGTGCTGCCGCTCACAATCCGTCCCGTCCGCGAAAACGCCGCTGATAATGGGCGTCATACAATGAACTCTCGCCAAAGCCTTCCGCCGCCAGCGAACGGCCGACGAAGATGAGCGCCGTACGTTCCATCGGATCGGCGGCCAGCAGCGCCTCGATGGTCTCCAATGTGCCGGTCAGCACCCGCTCGTCCGGCCAGGAGGCGCGGAAGACGATCGCGACCGGGCAATCGCCACCATAGTGCGGCGTCAGTTCGGCGACGACTCGGTCGATGGCGTGGATGGCAAGATGAATGGCCAGCGTGGCGCCGGTGCGGCCGAAGCCGGCCAGGGTTTCGCCGGGCGGCATTTTCGACGCACGTCCCGAAACGCGGGTCAGCACCAGGCTTTGCGCGACTTCGGGAATGGTCAGTTCGCGGCGAAGGGCTGCCGCGGCGGCGGCGAAGGAAGGAACGCCCGGCGTCAGCGTGTAAGGGATGCCATGCTTTTCCAGCCGCCGAATCTGCTCGGCGACGGCGCTCCACACCGACAGGTCGCCGGAATGCAGACGGGCAACGTCATAACCGGCCTTATGGGCGGCCACATATTCTGCCTCGATCTCGTCGAGCGACATCGGCGCGGTGTCGATCAATTTAGTTCCCGGCGCGCAGTGCCCCAGCAGTTCCGGCGCGACGATGGAGCCGGCGTGGAGGCAGACCGGACAATTCGCCAGGAGCCTTGCGCCCCGCAATGTGATGAGGTCGGCGGCGCCTGGACCGGCGCCGATGAAATGGACGGTCATGGCACGTCTCCGCTGATGGCGATGGCGCAGGTGACCGCGCCGAGCACAATGCGCGGTCCAAGCAGGCTGGCGCCTTTGCCCGCGACCGCAAGGGCGGAGGCTTCTGAAACCGATGGCGTGCCGGCCACTTCCCGCGACAGGCTGGAGCTGCTGAGCGTCCCCGGCGCGGCGGCCTGAAGGTCCGCGGGATCGACGATTATGACGGGAAGGTTCAGCTTGCGGCCAGCGGCAGCGATCGCGTCTTCCTCCTTCTTGAGTGCGGCGGTGGCCAGTGCCGAGAGAGCGGACATTGCCAGCCCATGCGCTTCGAGTGCGGTTTCTATCGCGGCGAGCACGTCTTCAACCTGCACGCCTTTGCGGCTGCCGATGCCCGCGACAATCATGGCTTCACCCAGCTCCATTGCGTGACAGGCATGGCCGGCCGCCAAGCCTGCATGGAGCCGACCGGCGAAGCGCGGGAGACAGCAATCCGGGTGAGATCGCCGCCCAGTTTCGTGTGCTGGCCGAGAAGATGGGCTTCCATCTCCAGCGTCACCGCGTTGGCAACGAGGCGGCCGCCGGTGCGCAAGGCCTTGATGGCGGCGTTCAGGACGCCGGCGTCGCTGCCGCCGCCGCCGACGAAGATCGCATCGGGCGTCTCCAGTTTCATAAGCGCCTTGGGCGCGCTGCCTTCCACAATGACGAGGCCAGGAACGCCGCAGGCGACGGCGTTGTGGCCGATGCGGGCCGCGCGGGCCGGGTCGGCCTCGATGGCGATGGCGCGCATCGAAGGGTGGGCGAGCATCCATTCGATGCCGATCGAGCCGGAGCCGGCGCCGACATCCCACAGCAATTCGCCGCGCCTCGGCGCCAGCGCCGACAGGGTGACCGCGCGGATCTCGCGCTTGGTGATCTGGCCGTCATGGTCGAACAGGTGATCGGCAAGGCCTGACGTGAGCGGCAGGACGCGGGCTTGCGGGGCCGAATCAATTTCGATGGCCAGCACGTTGAGCGGATTGATGTTTTCGAGGTTGAAGGCCTCGGCGCGGGCGGAGCGCTGGTTTTCGTTCGGCCCGCCCAGCGCCTCCAGCACCGTCAACCGCGAAGCGCCGAAGTCGAGCTCGGTGAGCAGCCGGGCCATTGCCACCGGAGCACCGCCATCCGATGTCAGTGCCAGGATGCGTGCGTTGGGCTGTAGCAGCGGACGGATCAGGTCGATCGGGTGGCCGTGCAGTGAGATGATCTCGATATCCTGCAGCGCCCAGCCGAGCCGCGCGGCGGCCAGCGAAATCGCCGACGGGGCTGAGATGACATGCATCTCCCGTGGCTGGACCTTGCGGGCGAGGGTGGCGCCGACGCCATGGAAAAAGGGATCGCCGGAGGCGAGCACGCAGACGTTTCTGCCGGCAAGCGCCAGGACATCGGCCATCCCGGCATCGAACGGAACCGGCCAGGGGCATGGCTTGCCCTTGGCGAAGGAAGCGACCAGCGCCAGATGCCGCTTGCCGCCGAAGATGAACTCCGCCTCGGCGATCCGCCGCTTGGCCTCGTCGCCGAGACCCGCTAAACCGTCCTCGCCGATGCCGACGATCGTGAGCCATTGGAGCGTTGGCTGATTTTTTGACATGTCGCGCCGCCCCTCATCCGCCTGCCGGCACCTTCTCCCCGTACAGTGACGGGCAGAAGGGACTAGCCGCAACGCTGGCGATCCCCCTCTCCTCGTCTTTACGGGGAGAGGGTAAGGGTGAGGGGCAGCGCCGACGTGGTCCACTAGGGTGCCTATGAAGACGATCCTGATCCTCGGCGGCACAACGGAAGCGCGCCAATTGGCGGGACAGCTGGCCACGCGCGCCTCGGTCACGCTGTCGCTGGCCGGCCGCACGGAAAGTCCGGTCGCTCAAGGCGTTCCGGTGCGAAGCGGTGGGTTTGGCGGCGCCGATGGGTTGGCCGCCTACCTCAAGGACAGGTCTATCGACCTGCTGATCGACGCCACGCATCCCTATGCGGCGCGAATCTCCGCCAACGCGGCGCAGGCCGCGCGGCTGAGCGGTGTGCCGATCCTTGCCTTGCGCCGCCCGGGCTGGGAGCCTGTCGAAGGCGACCGCTGGATCGAGGTCGACACGGTCGGCACTGCCGTAAAAGCGCTTGGATCGGCACCGCGCCGCGTCTTCCTGGCAATCGGCCGGCAGGAGGCCGCCGCGTTCGAAGCCGCCCCGCAACACCATTATCTCATACGCAGCGTCGATCCGGTCGAGCCAGAGTTGGCGGTGCTGGATGCGACCTACCTGCTGGCGCGAGGGCCGTTCCACGAGAGGGATGAGCGTGTGCTTTTGGAAGGACAAAGCATCGACATCGTCGTGTCCAAAAACAGTGGCGGCGCGGCCACCTACGGCAAGATTGCGGCTGCGCGGGCGCTTGGCATGGATGTGGTCATGGTCCGCAGGCCCGCGCTGCCGGAGGTGCCTTCGGCTGAAACCGTCGAAGCGCTGGCCGCGATGGTCGATCATTTCGTCGAGCCCGCCGCCGAGCGCGGCGTGTAGACCAGCGCCGGCTTGTCGCCACGCTTGATGATCCGGGTCTCCGGCGAACCGATGATGATGCAGGTCGCCATATCAGCCTTTTCAGCGTCGGCATCGGCCAGCAGATAGACCTCGATGCGCTCGTCCGGCCGGCCGGCAGCGCGGCCGAAGATCACCGGCGTGGTGCCGGGCAGAATCGCCGTCAGGCATTCGAAGGCGCGGCCAAGCTGCCAGGGGCGCGCCTTGCTGATCGGGTTGTAGAGCGCGATGACGAAACCGGCGCCCGCCGCCGCCAGCAGGCGCAGTTCGATCAGATCCCATGGCTTCAGATTGTCGGACAGCGAGATGGCGCAGAAATCATGGCCAAGCGGCGCACCGATGCGGGCGGCGACCGCGAGCATGGCGGTGACGCCCGGCACCACGGCGACGTCGACCGCACGCCATTCGGCCGGGCCGGCCTCGATCGCCTCGCAGACCGCCGCAGCCATGGCGAAGACGCCGGGGTCGCCGCCGGACACGACGGCGACGTCGTGGCCTTCGGCGGCCTTGGTCAGGGCGTCCTTGGAGCGGGCGAGCTCCTCGCGGTTGTCGGAAGCGACGCGGGTCTGGTCCGGGCGCAGGTCGAGCCGGTCGAGATAGGGCTTGTAGCCATAGAAGAACTTTGCCTCGGCGACAGCGCGGCTAGCCTCCGGTGTCACCTGGTCGGCATTGCCGGGTCCGAGGCCGATGACGGTGAGACGGCCGCTCATGCCTGCGCTCCCGCCACGCCCGGCCGGGCGGACCAGCCGGCGACCAGCACGATGGCGAAGTAGGGCGCCTTGTCGTCCGGTTTGTCGGCGAGCTTCATCGAGACGCTGCCGGCCATGGTGCCGCGCTCGACATAGACGGCGCGCGTCAGCTTGCCGGTTGCCTCCAGCGCCCGCCTGATCTTGGGCAGGTTGCGGCCGACCTTCATGATGACGGCGGCATCGGTGTCGGCGAGGCGACGCGTCAGCTCGAACTCGCTCATCGTGCCGGGCAGCACGGTCAGCACATCGTCGCCCTGGACGATCGGCAGGCCGGTCGCCGACCAGCAGCCCGACATGGCGGTGATGCCGGGGATGACCTCGGTGTGGAAGCGATGGGCGAGGCGCACATGCAGATGCATGTAGGAGCCGTAGAACAGCGGATCGCCCTCGGACAGCACGGCAACCATCATGCCCGATTCCAGATGCTCGGCGACCCTCTCGGCCGACTCTTCGTAAAAGCCGGTGATCTGCGACCGGTAATCGTCGTGATCCTTGTCGATTTCCGTAGTCACGGGATAGAGCAGCGGCAGTTCCAGCATATCTGGCCGGAAGCGCGCCTCGACAATGGCGCGCGCATTGCTGTTGTTGCCGCGCTTGGCGAAATAGGCCACGACATCGGCTTCGGCCAGCGCTCGCGCGGCCTTCAGCGTCAACAATTCGAAGTCGCCGGGACCGGTGCCGACACCGACAAGCCTGCCTTTGGAAATTGCGTTCACAGGCCGGGCCTCGCCAGAGAATTGAGCGCGGCGGCGGTCATCGCGCTGCCGCCAAGCCGGCCGCGCACGATGGCGTAGGGGACGCCACGGGAATTTTCGGCCAGCGCATCCTTCGATTCGGCGGCACCGACGAAGCCGACCGGCATGCCGATGATGGCCGCCGGCTTCGGTGCGCCATCACGCAGTTTTTCAAGCAGGTAGAACAGCGCGGTTGGCGCATTGCCGATGGCGACGACCGAACCGGCCATGCGCTCGCCCCACAGGTCGATCGCGGCGGCCGAACGGGTGTTGCCGATCTCCCTGGCGATTTCGTGCGTGCGCGGGTCGCGCAAGGTGCAGATCACCTCGTTGCCGGCCGGCAGCCGGGCACGGGTGACGCCGTGCGAGACCATTTCAGCGTCGCAGAAGATCGGCGCCCCGGCCGCGAGGGCTTTGCGGGCGGCGGTGACGAAATCGGGGGAGAAGACAAAATGGCTCGCGGCTTCGACCTGGCCGCAGGCATGGATCATGCGGATGGCGACATCGGCCTCGGCTTCGGAAAAGCGCGACAGATCGGCCTCGGAGCGGATGATGGCGAAGGAGCGCTCGTAGATCGCCGTGCCGTCGTGGATATAGTCGTAGGCGGCCATGCTCATTCCTGTTGGTACATTTCGGCGATTGCCGCCGCGCCAAGCCTTGTCAGGCAAGCGGCGTCGGTTTCGCCTTGAGATCGTGCGCTGCGGATCACCGCCGCGACGCGGCTGATGCCGCGCGCGGCGTCATAGCCCGGCCTGTAGCCGGCAGGAAGAGCCTTTGCCGTCGCGTTCACGACAAGTCCGGCTCCGTTTTCGCCGCCGACCAAAGTCAGCGCAGCCGGACCGGGGTGGGCGCAGCCCTTGGCGCAACCGGAGACATGCAGTGTGAAGTCGAGACTATCAACGCCTTCGGCGGCGATCGCTTCGGCGATGTCGCGGGTCGCGATGCGGCCGGATGCGCAGGCCGGCGTGCCGGGGCAGGCGGCGATTCGGGTGCGCGGATCGGTGGGGGAGATGATGAAGCCCAGGGCGGCGGCGACGTCCTGGAGAGATTGGTTGGCGTCCGCTGGCTGACCGAGGAAGAGCAAGGCACGGCCAGGCGCGAGACGGATTTCGGTGGTGCTGAGGGCGAGGGCGCTTTTTGCAAGGCCGATGATCTTGTCCGCCGGCATGCTGCCATAGGGCAGGCCGATACCGAGGGCGTGGAAACGGCTCAATGGGAATAGACCGATAGGGAGGCGCTCCGTCGCTCCCCCCTCTGGCGTGCCGGCCATCTCCCCCGCAAGAATGTCCGGCACGGCAGAGGGGGGTGTGAAGGATTGCCAGCCTGCGAGCGATACCAACTGTCTATCCGACAAATCGCGTGCATGAGCCTCGCGGCCTTTTTCGGCTACCATCCTGAGAGCCGCGACAGCAATGTCGCGTGCCGGATCTTCACTCGCCACAGTGAGCGGCCTGGCAGTCTGCCGATCACCAGCAACAGACACGCACCACTGGATTCCGACGTCTGTGCGCGTTGCAACAAGCCGCACATCGGCCGTCACTGCATCCATCGCCAGTTGGCCACCGCCGTCGACGATCACCGCAACCTTCGGCCCCAGTCTGGTTGCCAGCCCGGCGTCCTCAATGGCCACCCGAATGCGTTCAGCCAGCCGTCGCGGATCGGCGATCTCCTTCGGGTCGACGCCGGCCAAAGGGCCGGTCTCGACAGGTACGCCGGTGCGCACCGCGATGCCCAGCGCATCGACCTCCGCCGCCAGCAAGGCGGCGCTTTCCGTCGTCAGGCCGCGTATCTGCAGGCTGCCGCGCGCGGTCACCTCCATGATGCCGTTGCCATGCCGCAAGGCGGATTCTGCGACTTCGATCAACAGCTTCGGCGACAATCCCCCGGAAGATGGGCCTCCGGCGACCGGGTTGAGCCGCACCAGCAGGCCATCCCCGGTTTGCATCGGCGCCGACAGGGCTGGGCAGGCGCCACGGCGCGAGAAGGCGTTCATGCCGCGACTCCGAGGGCTTCCGCCTCGGCAATCAGAGCGGCGAGATCGTCGTCGATGGAATTGCGCAAGGGATGCCAGAGGCCGCGCCGGCGCGCCGACAGGAACCGCTCGGCAATGACTTTGGCGGCGGCGGGATTTTCGCGCAGGATGAAGGCGCGAACTTCTGGGTCGCCGACATAGGCATCGTGCACGGCCTCGATCAGCGCGCCTGAAATGGCGTGGGTGGTTTCGGCGAAGCCAACCAGCCGGTCGACGGTCTCGGCGAATTCGGATGCGCCGCGCGGACCGTGGCGCATCTGCCCCGATATGAAGCGGGCATTGACGGCCCGGGCCCGCACCACCCGCGACACAGCCTCGCCGACCGAGCGCGGCTTCGGCTTTTGCGGATCCGTGGTGTCGAGTACGATGACGTCGGCATTCCGGCCGATGGCCGCAAGGGCGGCCGAAAAGCCGCCGATGAAGGCGACATCGGCAGAGCCTTCGAGAATATCACGACCGGGATCGTCGCCGGTGTGGACGAGAAGATCGGCCTCGGCGATGCGGCCCTCGAAGGCGCCGGGTGCGGAGATGCCGTCGCCGCCGGCGCCGCCATAGGCGTGCGAGGTGGCGTCGAGATAGGCGCGGCCGATGTCTTCCCTTGCGTCCCAGCCGCCGCTCGACAACAGGTCCTCGACGCCGGCGCCGTAAGTGCCGGGCGAGGTGCCGAAGATGCGCGGGCTGACCTTGCCATCAGCGCGTGTCCTTGCGGCGAGCGGATTTTCCGAATCGTCCTCGTCGCGCGCGGCAACGGTGTTGGCGGCGGTGTCGATCAGCGCGATCTGGGTCGGGAACATGTCGCGGAACAGGCCCGATATGCGCCAGGTGACGTCGACGCGCGGGCGGCCGAGTGTGGCCGGCGGCAGCACCTCGATGCCGGTGATGCGGCCGGTCGCGCTGTCCCATTGCGGCCGACAGCCCATCAACGCCAGACCCTGCGCGATCTCTTCGCCGCCGGTGCGCAGCGAGGCCGAGCCCCAGAGATCGATGACCAGGGAGCGCGGCCAGTCGCCATGCGCCTGCATGTAGGCGCGCACGACCTCCTCGGCCGCCGCCTTGCCGATCTCATAGGCGGTCGGCGTCGGCATGGTGCGCGGGTCCGAGGTGAACAGATTGCGGCCGGTGGGCAGCACGTCGGAGCGGCCACGCGCGGGTGCGCCGGCCGGACCGGCCTTGACGTGGCGGCCATCCAGCGCGGCAAGCAACGCGGCCTTCTCGGCGTCGGCGCTTTGCCGGCGCATGGGGTCCGGCTCACCCTCGGAGGTGCGGCCGTAGATATGCAGCCCGTCCTTGATGGCGAAATCCTTGAGGTCGCATAGCCAGGCATCGATGCGGCGCAGCGCTTCGTCGGGCGCATCGGTCCTGGCGACGCCGGCTTCGGCGGCGAGACCGGTTTTTTGCGCGGTATCGACGATCAGCTTCGCCAAGCGGTCGCGCCGGCGGCGGTCGAGCCCGTCGGCTTGGGCGTATTCGTCGACCAGCCGTTCGAGCTTGTGCTGTTCCTCGTCCAGCCCGGCGCCTGTCAGCGGCGGCGGCAGATGGCCGAGCGTGACGGCGGCAATGCGCCGCTTGGCCTGTGCTGCTTCGCCGGGGTTGGAGACGATGAAGGGATAGATGACGGGCAGCGCGCCGGTCACGATCTCGGGGAAGCAGGCTTGCGAGAGCGCAACCGTCTTGCCGGGCAGCCATTCCAGCGTGCCATGGGCGCCGACATGGATGAGGGCGTGGACGCCTAGCGATTTGCGCAGCCATAGGCCAAAGGCGAGCAAGGCATGGCGCGGGGGGAGCGTCGGGTCGTGGTAATCGGCGCGGCGGTCGGCTGACCGGCCACGGTCGGGAGCGAGTGCGACGGTGATGTTGCCGAAATGCGCGGCGCGGAAAGCGAAGTTGGGGGGCGCCTCACCAAGACCTGTTCCGTCTTCCGCTCTGCCCCAAGCAGCCTCGACCGCGGCCATTGCCGGTCCCGGCAGCTCTGCCGAAAGGGCGCGATAGTCGTCCAGCCTCAGCCCGGCGTCGCCGCGCTCCAACAAATCCAGCAATTCACGCGGCGTTCGCGGAATCCCTTCAACGGCATATCCTTGTTGCTTAAGGTCCCGCAGCATGGCGATCACGCTGGACGGTACATCCAGCCCGACCGCATAGCCGGTGCGGCCAGGAGCGCTGGGATAGTCGGGAATGAGCACCGCCAGCTTGCGTTCGGCGCTAGGGATCTCCCGCAGGCGAATGAGGGCCGCCACGCGCTTGGCCACCTGCGTCACACGATCCGGTTCCGGTCGGTTGGCCAACGCCCGGTGGCCAAGCGCCGGGTCGACATCGCTTTCGCCCTTGAAGGAGATGGCGCCGGCAAGGATGCGGCCGTCGAGCTCGGGCAGGACGACATGCATGGCGAGGTCGGCGGGGGCTAGTCCGCGCTGGTTGTTCTCCCAGATATCGCGGCGGGTGGTGGCGACGATGACCTGGAAGACCGGGACGCCGGCGCGGTCGAACAGGGTTTCGACACCGGGCTCCGCGCCGGACGCAAAAGCGGTCGCGGTGATGATGGCGGCCGGTTTCAGCGCGGCGAGGGCGGTTTCGACGAAGGCGAGGGACGCCGGGTCTTTGAGGCTGGAGACGAAGATCGGCGCGGGGGTGATGCCACGCTGCTGCAGTGCTTCAAAAAGCGCATCGATTGGCGCGACATCGGCAGCGAGCAGCATCGAGCGGTAAAACAGGATGGGCACGATCTTTCCCTCCCCCTCGAGGGGAGGGTGGCCCGCAGGGTCGGGTGGGGTCGGTGCGACCGGACGCGACGTTTCTTTGAGTCGGCGCGTTTTGGATAGGACCCCACCCCCGGCCTGCGGCCGGACCCTCCCCTCGGGGGGGAGGGGGACGCCGCGTTCGACGACGCCACGTCCTGGCTCGTAGTAGCCCGCTTTGGGCACAGTTACCGGCGCTGCTGCTGCTTCATCCTGTCCTGCCAGCCCTGCCAACCTCCGCACAAGCGAACTCATATTGGCTGGGCCGCCCTCGCGAAAATAGCCGAGCAGGCCGTCGAGTTCGGCGCGCGGCAGCGTCGAGGCTTCGATCAGCCTGAGATCCTCGTCATGGCTTTCGCCCGGAAGCAGCGCCAGTCCTATGCCGCGCTCGCGGGCAATGGCCGCAAGTTGGTCGCAGCCATAGCGCCACCAATCGTAGCCGCCGAGGATGCGCACCAGGATGACCTTGGCATGGCGGGCGACGCTGTCGATCCAGAGATCGACGGACATGGGATGGCGCAGGTCGCGAAGTGCGGCGAGCCGCATCGAGGGCAGGCGGTCGGCGTCGGCCTTCCATGCCGCCGCCAGCCCGGCGAGATCGCTGTCGGTGAAGGACAGGGCCACGACATCCGCCGGCGTCTGCCGCAGATCGACAGGCTCGACGAGGTCGTCGAGCGAGGCGGAGGTCGTGGTGAGGATGTGCATCGCGGCCCGTGCCTAAAGATCAGCCGGCGAGTATGCGTTCGATCGCAGGGCGGTTCAGCCCCTTGAGGCCGATGACGACGAGGCGCGAGCGGCGGTCGTCCTCGGCGGTCCAGGCGCGGTCATAGTAGTGATTGACGCGCGGGCCGACGGCCTGCAGCAAGAGCCGCATCGGTTTGCCGCCGACCTCGACGAAACCTTTCACACGCAGCACGTTTTCCTGTTCGGCGGCGGTGGCAACACGTTTTGCCAGTTCATCCGGGTTGGCGATCGAGGGAATGTCGACGATGAAGGTGTCGAAATCGTCATGCTCGTGGTCGAAGGCTCCGTCATGATGGGACTTGCGGTTCTCGATGTCGTCCTCGACGGCGAGCCCGAGCCCGAGCAGTATGGAGGGATCGACCTTGCCGTGAGAGGTCGGCACGATCTTGACGGCGCGGGCGGAGTGTTCGTTGACGATGGCGTTGGCGCGCGCCGAACCGGCGGCGTCCATCAGGTCGCTCTTCGACAGGATGATCAGGTCTGCGCAGGCGATCTGGTCCTCGAATACCTCCTCGACCGGATCGTCATGGTCGAGGCTTTCATCGCCGGCGCGCTGCGCCTGGAGGGCGTCCATGTCGTTGGCGACGCGGCCTTCGGCCAGTGCGGGACCGTCCACCACCGCGATCACGCCATCGACGGTCACGCGGCTCTTCACCGTCGGCCATTGAAAGGCTTGCACCAGCGGCTTGGGCAAGGCGAGGCCCGAAGTTTCGATCAGGATGTGGTCGACCTTCGGCGTCAGCGACAGGATCTGGTCGAGTGCCGGCACGAAATCGTCGGCGACGGTGCAGCAGATGCAGCCATTGGCCAGTTCGACGATGTTTTCCTCGGGGCAGGTCTCGATGCCGCAGCCCTTCAGGATTTCGCCGTCAATGCCGATGTCGCCGAACTCGTTGACGATGATCGCGATACGCTTGCCGCCGGCGTTTTCCAGGATATGGCGGACCAGCGTCGTCTTGCCGGCGCCGAGGAAGCCGGTGACGACGGTGCAGGGAACGCGGGAAACGGATGTGGTCATGGTCAGTCTTTCAGCATGTCGAGGGGAGGGATGCGGGCAACGAGGCCGCGCTTGAGGGAATCGGGCCGGCCGCGCCATGGGATGAGGCCGTCGCTCGAGGTGGCGAAGAGTTTCGCGCCGGTGACGAGGTCGGCGCCGCTGGCGGTGGTCAGGTCGCCGAAGACATAGCTCCAGCAGCCTTCGCGCAGGATCGCGGCGCTGAGGCGGCGCTTGCAATTGCCGAGGCATTCGACCGTGCGGATGCGGATTTCCTCGCCCGAGGCGGCCTGGCGCGTATCTTCGGCCAAAAGTTCGCCGGCCCGGGGATGGGCGTCGGAGCCGGTCTCGTCGCGGCAGGAGGCGCAGACGATGACGGTGATGCCGGCCAGGCAATCATCCCCGCCGGACGAAATGTCCGTTTTTTCAGCCGAAAAACTGCTGTCGCTATCCAAATCAGGCTCCTTGCCCGGAAAACCCGCCGGGCGATCGGATTCTTGCATTCCAGACGGCAGGTCTCCTGGCTCGCGGGTCATCGCCTTGGGTAGCCGCCTTCCCGGGACAATCCCAGTGGCTTTCGGCCTTGGCTCTTCGCTCACAGTTGCGGGGACAGCCGCGGATTTGGAATCTTTCAATCCCGCACCGCATTCCCTCTTGGCTCCTCCCTTTGCCGAGAGGAGACCGTCTAAACTGGATTTAGGCTCTTGCGGGCAGCGGTGTCAACGCGAGCTTACGACACCGCGATGTCGGACAGCGCCGGGCCCAGATCGCCGGCAGGTGTCACTTCGATGCGTTCAAGGCCAAGCCAGCCCTGCATCTGCTTCAATTCCTCGAACAGCTGAGCGGCGGTTTCAGCCGGTGCGCTGGGTTCGGCGTAAGCAGCATGGACGCGCAAAACACTGGCCGGCCGGTCGGCCTTGAGGTCGACGCGCGCCACGATTCTGTCACCGAGCAGGAAGGGCAGGACATAGTAGCCGTACTGGCGCTTGTCGGCCGGCGTGTAGATCTCGATGCGGTAGCGGAAATCGAACAGCCGCTCCGAGCGCGAGCGTTCGAAGACGACCGGATCGAACGGCGCCAGCAGGGCGTTGGCCTCGATCTTGCGCGGCAAACGAGCATCCTTGTGAAGGTAAGCCGGCTTGTCCCAGCCTTCGACCCGCATCGGAAGCAGATCGCCCGTTTCAACCAACTCCTCAAGCCGGCCTTTCATGTCGGCCGGGGACAAGCGGAAATAGTCGCGTAAATCGCCTGATGTCGCGATGCCGTGGGCGCGGGCCGAAATGCGCAGCAATTCGCGATGCGCCTCCTCGACTGATGGCACCGGCATATCGAGGATCGCCTGCGGCAGCACGCGCTCAGGCAGGTCATAGAAGCGCTCGAAGCCCCGCCGGTGCGCGGTGGTGATGCGCCCGGCCCAGAACAGCCATTCGAAGGCATGCTTGGCGTGGCTCCAGCCCCACCAGCCGCCCGAACCTTTCTGGCCTTCGAGCGCCGAAGCGGCGATCGGGCCGCGGTCCGCGACCTCGCGGTAGATCTCCTCTATATAGGCGGCATGTTCGCGGCCCCATTTGGCCAACCCCAGATACATTTCGTCGCCTCGCTCGGCGCGCTGCATGCGCCAGCGCATCAGCGGATAGGTCTCGACGGGCAGGAACGAAGCCTCGTGCGCCCAATATTCGAAGACCGTGCGCTTGCGCGTCACCGCTGCGTTGTCGAGCAAGGCGAGGGGATAGGGGCCAAGACGCGAATAGAGTGGCATGTAGTGCGCGCGCACCACCGCGCTGACGGAATCGATCTGCAACAGGCCAGTCCGTGACAGGACCCGGGCGAAGTGGCGGCGGTCGGGCGTGGCGGCGGGGCGGGGATCGAGAAACCCCTGAGCGGCGAGCGCGATGCGCCGGGCGGCGGCAAGCGAGATCTTTTCCTTCATGCGATGCGTCTCTGATGGACTTTCCGGCGTCGTTGCGAAGCGTGATTCCAGCCCATGCTAGCAGGGTTTTGACGGCAAGCCTGTCAGGAGAGAAAAGTGGAGTAGAAACGGAAGGAAATCAAACAGGAGCGCATGAGACCAGTTTCTCCCGGAATGCCGTCCAGCCCCGTGTTTTGAACAAGGTTTGACTTGCTTCGCTGGAAGTGCTGCGCTAACCCTCGCCGCGTTGCAGCAAAGGCTCCTTAAAACGGTTCAGCGGTTAAACTGTCACGCTTCCGCATTAAGGTCCGGTGCTGTAATCAACGTGGATTGGCGCCAACGGAAAGCCGCTGCATGAACGCACTCCTCAGTTCGTACCTGCCCATCGTCCTGTTCATCGGCGTGGCACTCGTCGTCGGCCTGGCGCTGTTGGCCGCACCGTTCCTGGTGGCGTATCGCAACCCCGATCCCGAAAAGCTTTCCGCCTACGAGTGCGGTTTCAACTCGTTCGACGACGCCCGCATGAAGTTCGACATCCGTTTCTACCTGGTGTCGATCCTGTTCATCATCTTCGACCTCGAAGTGGCCTTCCTGTTTCCCTGGGCGGTATCCTTCTCGAAGATCGGCATGCTTGGCTTCTGGTCTATGATGGTATTTTTGGCGGTGCTGACGATCGGCTTTGCCTATGAATGGAAAAAAGGAGCGCTGGAATGGGATTGAACGACAGTTCAGGCACCCTCGTCGCGCCAAAGCCCAAGGGCATCATCGATCCCAACACCGGCCGGCCGGTGGGGGAGGACGATCCCTTCTTCCTCGAAATCAACAATGAGCTTGCCGACAAGGGTTTTCTGGTCACCTCGACCGAGGCGCTGATAACCTGGGCGCGCAGCGGGTCGCTGATGTTCATGACCTTCGGGCTGGCGTGCTGCGCCGTCGAGATGATCCACACCTCGATGCCGCGCTACGACTCGGAACGCTTCGGCGTCGCGCCACGCGCGTCTCCGCGCCAGTCCGACATCATGATCGTCGCTGGTACGCTGACCAACAAGATGGCGCCGGCGCTACGCAAGGTCTATGACCAGATGCCGGAGCCGCGCTACGTCATCTCGATGGGCTCCTGCGCCAATGGCGGCGGCTACTACCATTATTCCTATTCGGTGGTGCGCGGCTGCGACCGCGTCGTGCCGGTCGACATCTATGTGCCCGGCTGCCCGCCGAGCGCCGAAGCCCTGCTCTACGGCATTCTTCTCCTGCAGAAGAAAATCCGCCGCACCGGCACGATCGAACGGTAAATCCATGGCCGCATCACTGAGTGAACTGTCGACCTATCTCGGCGAGAAGCTGCCTGGCCGCTTCGGCGATGCGATGCTCGCTTATGGCGAGCTCACCGTTCACGTCGAGCCTCAAAACCTGGTCGAAGTGATGACCTTCCTGCGCGACGATGCGCGCTGCCAGTTCATCTCGATCATCGATGTCTGTGGCGCCGACTATCCGTCGCGGGCCAAGCGCTTCGACGTCGTCTATCACCTGCTGTCGCCGAAACAGAATCTGCGCATCCGCGTCAAGGTGCAGGCCGATGAGGAGACCATGGTGCCTTCGATCACCGGCGTCTATCCCGGCGCCGACTGGTTCGAGCGCGAGGCCTACGATCTCTATGGCGTGCTGTTCTCGGGCCATCCCGATCTGCGCCGCCTGCTGACCGACTACGGTTTCGAAGGTCATCCGCTGCGCAAGGATTTCCCGCTGACGGGTTTCGTCGAAGTGCGCTACGACGACGAGGCCAAGCGCGTCATCTACGAGCCGGTCGAGCTCAAGCAAGAATTCCGCAATTTCGATTTTCTTTCCCCTTGGGAAGGCACTGACTACGTGCTGCCCGGGGACGAAAAAGCCAAGACGAATTGAGGCGCCAGAATGGCTGAAACCTCCGTCCGCAATTTCAACATCAACTTCGGCCCGCAGCATCCGGCCGCACACGGCGTGTTGCGCCTCGTGCTGGAGCTGGACGGCGAAGTGGTCGATCGCGTCGATCCGCATATCGGGCTACTGCACCGCGGCACCGAGAAGCTGATGGAGCACAAAACCTATCTGCAGGCGGTGCCTTATCTCGACCGGCTTGACTATTGCGCGCCGATGAACCAGGAGCACGCCTTCGCGCTTGCTGCCGAACGGCTGCTCGGCATCGAGGTGCCGAGGCGTGGCCAATTGATC
This sequence comes from Mesorhizobium sp. ES1-4, assembly GCF_020164745.1. Taxonomy (GTDB): domain Bacteria; phylum Pseudomonadota; class Alphaproteobacteria; order Rhizobiales; family Rhizobiaceae; genus Mesorhizobium. The sequence continues at coordinate 81,505 of NZ_JAIUGV010000010.1, forward strand.
CGCGTCCTCTATTGCGAGATCGGGCGCATCATGTCGCACATCCTCAATGTGACGACGCAGGCGATGGATGTCGGCGCTCTGACGCCGCCGCTGTGGGGCTTCGTAGAGCGCGAAAAGCTGATGGTGTTCTATGAGCGCGCCTCCGGCTCGCGCATGCACGCCGCCTATTTCCGGCCCGGCGGCGTCCACCAGGACCTGCCGCGGCAGCTGGTCGAGGACATCGGCAAATGGATCGATCCGTTCCTGAAGTCGATCGACGATCTCGACAGGCTGCTCACCGGCAACCGCATCTTCAAGCAGCGCAATGTCGATATCGGTGTCGTTTCGCTAGCCGATGCCTGGGCCTGGGGCTTTTCGGGCGTCATGGTGCGCGGCTCGGGCTCGCCGTGGGACCTGCGCAAGTCGCAGCCCTATGAGTGCTATTCGGAAATGGATTTCGACATCCCGATCGGCAAGAACGGCGACTGCTTCGATCGTTATCTCGTGCGCATGGAAGAAATGCGCCAGTCGGCACGGATCATGCGCCAGTGCGTCGATCTGCTGCTCGGCAAGGAAAGCACCGGTCCGGTGTCGAACCTCGACGGCAAGGTGGTGCCGCCCAAGCGCCAGGCGATGAAGCGTTCGATGGAAGCGCTCATCCACCACTTCAAGCTCTACACCGAAGGCTATCGCGTGCCGGCAGGCGAGGTCTATGCGGCGGTCGAGGCGCCGAAGGGCGAGTTCGGCGTCTACCTGGTCTCCGACGGCACCAACAAGCCCTACCGCTGCAAGCTGCGCGCGCCCGGTTTCGCGCATCTGCAAGCCATGGATTTCCTGTGCCGCGGCCACATGCTGGCCGACGTCACCGCCGTTCTTGGCTCTCTCGACATCGTGTTTGGTGAGGTCGATCGCTAAATGTCAGTCCGCCGTCTCGCAGAAGCCAGCCTCCAGCCCGCATCCTTCGCCTTCAACAGGGCGAACGCGGCGGCTGCCAAGCAATGGATCAAGAAGTATCCGAAAGGCCGCGAGCAGTCGGCAATCATTCCACTTCTGATGCTGGCGCAGGAGCAGGAAGGCTGGGTCACGAAGGCGGCGATCGAGACGATTTCGGACATGCTCGGCATGCCGCGTATCCGCGGGCTCGAAGTCGCGACCTTCTACACGCAGTATCAACTGAATCCGGTCGGCACACGCGCGCATATACAGGTTTGCGGCACCACGCCCTGCATGCTGCGCGGCTCGGAAGCGCTGATGGATGTGTGCCGTTCGAAAATCCACCACGACCAGTTCCACACCAACGACAGGGGCACCTTGTCGTGGGAGGAGGTCGAATGCCTGGGGGCCTGCGTCAACGCGCCAATGGTCATGGTGTTCAAGGATACGTTCGAGGATCTGACACCGGAACGGCTGGCCGAAATCATCGATCTCTATGATGCCGGCAAGGGCGCCTCGGTGGCGCCGGGGCCGCAGAACGGCCGCACCGGCTCGGAGCCGGCCTCCGGTTTGACAACACTGAAGAGCGAAAAGGCGATCCTGAAGTCGACCCGCGATCGTGAAGCCCGGGAAGCGGCAAAGGCCGCCAAGGCAGCGCCGGACGCGATCGTCGCGACGCCGGCACCGGCTGGCGCCCCTACCGCGCCGTCCAATGCCAGCAAGCCGAAGACCGATGCGCCGGAGACCAGCCCGGCATTGAAGACGCCTTCGAAGGCCAAGGTGGCGCCGGTGGCCGAGAAGGCCGCGAGCGTTTCGGCCCCGCCGCATTCGGCTGCCAATGCCAACAAGGCAGCGCCGGAAGTCGAGATGGTTTCCAAGCAGCGCAACGGACCGACGGCCAGGGCCGAACCGGCATCCGCCTTCAAGGCGCCGGAAGCCAAGGTGCCTGCCGCGAAGCCGGCAAAACCGTCGCTGCAGGACAAGAACCGTCCGGCCGGTATCGACCGGCCGGCCACGGTCGACGATCTCAAGCTGATCTCCGGCGTCGGCCCGAAGATCGAGGGCATACTGCATACGCTTGGCATCTTCACTTTCGCTCAGGTCGCCTCCTGGAATAGCGCCGAGCGCGAATGGGTCGATGGCTATCTCTCCTTCCACGGCCGCATCGATCGCGACGACTGGGTTGCCCAAGCCACGGCGCTCGCCAAGGGCGGCGTCGCCGAATACATCCGCGTCTTCGGCAAGAAGCCGGTCTGAGGAACGAAAAATGCTTCAGGACAAAGACCGCATCTTCACCAACATCTACGGCCTCTTCGACAAGTCGCTGGCCGGCGCCATGGCACGCGGCGCCTGGGACAACACGCCCGGCATCGTCGCCAAGGGGCGCGACTGGATCGTCAACGAAATGAAGGCGTCGGGTTTGCGCGGCCGTGGCGGCGCCGGCTTCCCGACCGGCCTCAAATGGTCGTTCATGCCCAAGCAGAGCGACGGCCGGCCGAGTTATCTGGTCATCAACGCCGACGAATCCGAGCCCGGCACCTGCAAGGATCGCGATATCCTGCGCAACGACCCGCACACGCTGGTCGAGGGCGCTCTGCTTGCCGGTTTCGCGATGGGCGCCATCGCGGCCTACATCTACGTGCGCGGTGAATTCATCCGCGAGCGCGAGGCGCTGCAGCGCGCCATCGACGAGGCCTACGAGGCCAAGCTGATCGGCAAAGGCAACACGTCGGGCTACGATTTCGACGTCTATATGCATCACGGCGCCGGCGCCTATATCTGCGGCGAAGAGACGGCACTGCTGGAAAGCCTCGAGGGCAAGAAGGGCCAGCCCCGGCTGAAGCCGCCGTTTCCGGCCAATGTCGGCCTCTATGGCTGCCCGACCACCGTCAACAATGTCGAATCGATCGCGGTCGCGCCGACCATCCTGCGCCGGGGGGCGGCCTGGTTCTCGTCCTTCGGCCGGCCCAACAATGTCGGCACCAAGCTGTTCTGCGTCTCCGGCCACGTCAACAATCCGTGCACCGTCGAAGAGGCGATGTCGATCCCGTTCCGCGAGCTGATCGAGACGCATTGCGGCGGCATCCGTGGCGGCTGGGACAACCTGCTCGCCGTCATTCCGGGCGGCGCCTCGGTGCCGTTGGTGCCGGCGGAGCAGATCATCGACACGCCGATGGATTTCGACGCGTTGCGCGACCTCAAATCCGGCCTCGGCACGGCGGCCGTCATCGTCATGGACAAGTCCACCGATGTCGTGAAGGCGATCGCGCGGCTCTCCTACTTCTACAAGCACGAGAGCTGCGGCCAGTGCACGCCGTGCCGCGAAGGCACCGGCTGGATGTGGCGGGTCATGGAGCGGCTGGTGCGCGGCGAGGCGCAGAAGCGCGAGATCGACATGCTGCTCGATGTCACCAAGCAGGTCGAGGGCCACACGATCTGCGCGCTGGGCGATGCGGCTGCCTGGCCGATCCAGGGCTTGATGCGGCATTTCCGTGGCGAGGTGGAGCGTCGCATCGACGAATTTTCACGCAACGCGCACCGGGCCGAACCGGTGATGGTGGCGGCGGAATAAGAAGAAACTTTTGAACGCGGGAAGAAAACGGGGCGGGGCGAACTAAGAAACGACCAGGAGAACTCTATGGCGCCTTATTCGACAGCTTACCCATTGATGCCCAATTTGGAACAGATCGAGAAGATGAACCGGGACCTGACCAGGATGATGCCGAAGGAGATGGCCAGCGCCGTCAACCTTTTCGCACACCCTGTCGCGGGGGCGGTAACGATGTCGGCGCTTGGCATCGGACTTGCCAACCACGCGTTCGGCGTCTGGATAGGCGCGCTTTCGGGAGCCGTCGAGGCATCACAGCGCCTCATGCAGCCGCTGGAGGAATTCGAGGCGCGCGTCGAGCAGGTCGAGGACGTGAACTCGTCGTCCACCAGGGCTCGGGCGACGGCAAAGACCATGATCGCCGACGCACAGTCCTTCGCGCAGGAAGTTACGGACATCGCCGCCAAGGAAGCCGCCACTGCGGCGCCGGCCGCAAATGCCGCTCCGGCAACGGGCGATGCTCCCGGTGTGCTGATGCCCGAGGATTTCCGTCAGCCCAAGGCGATGGACAGGCCGGCGGAGCCTTCGGATCTGAAGGCGATATCGGGCATCGGTCCGAAGCTGGAGACGGTTCTGAACGGGCTCGGTATCTGGACGTTCGCCCAGATCGCCGCGTGGTCGCCGCAAGAGATCGCATGGGTCGACGACTATCTGTCGTTCAAGGGCCGCATCGGCCGTGACGACTGGACTGCCCAGGCCGCGGCGCTGGCCGCCAAGGCGTGAAAGAAATGTCGGGCGCTGCGTCAGCCGCGCCCGGAAAATGAGATTGCGGGAAATCCGCAGGGGTTTGAGACGAATGGCAAAGCTCAAGGTCGACGGGAAAGAAATCACTGTACCCGACCATTATACGCTGCTGCAGGCGGCGGAGGACGCGGGCGCGGAAGTGCCGCGCTTCTGCTTCCACGAGCGGCTGTCGATCGCCGGCAATTGCCGTATGTGCCTGATCGAGGTGAAGGGCGGGCCGCCCAAGCCGCAGGCCTCCTGTGCCATGGGCGTGCGCGACCTGCGCCCCGGTCCGAACGGCGAGCCGCCGGAAATCTTCACCAACACGCCGATGGTCAAGAAGGCCCGGGAAGGCGTGATGGAATTCCTGCTGATCAACCATCCGCTGGACTGCCCGATCTGCGACCAGGGCGGCGAGTGCGACCTGCAGGACCAGGCGATGGCCTTCGGTGTCGATTCCTCGCGCTACCATGAGAACAAGCGCGCGGTGGAAGACAAGTATATCGGCCCGCTGGTCAAGACAGTGATGAACCGCTGCATCCACTGCACGCGCTGCGTGCGCTTCACCACCGAGGTTGCGGGCATTTCCGAACTCGGCCTGATCGGCCGAGGCGAGGATGCCGAGATCACCACCTATCTCGAACAGGCAATGACCTCCGAGTTGCAGGGCAATGTCATCGATCTCTGCCCGGTCGGCGCGCTGACCTCCAAGCCCTTCGCCTTCCAGGCGCGGCCGTGGGAACTGACCAAGACCGAATCCATCGACGTGATGGATGCCGTCGGTTCGGCGATCCGCGTCGATAGCCGCGGGCGTGAAGTGATGCGCATCCTGCCGCGCGTCAATGAAGCCGTGAACGAGGAATGGATTTCCGACAAGACACGCTTCATCTGGGACGGCCTGCGCACGCAGCGCCTCGATCGTCCCTATGTGCGCAAGGACGGCAGACTGGTTCCGGCGAGCTGGGCCGAAGCGTTCGCGGCGATCAAGGATGCGGTGTCGAAGACGACGCCCGAGAAGATCGGCGCGATCGCGGGCGATCTCGCGGCGGTCGAGGAAATCTACGCACTGAAGCTGCTCATGGCTTCGCACGGCTCGAAGAACGTCGACTGCCGCCAGGATGGCGCTGCACTCGATCCGGCGCTCGGGCGCGCCGGCTATATCTTCAACCCGACCATCGAAGGCATCGAGCAGGCCGACGCGGTGCTGATCATCGGCGCCAATCCGCGCTTCGAGGCCTCGGTGCTCAATGCCCGCATCCGCAAGCGCTGGCGCCTCGGCAATCTGCCGGTTGGCGTTATCGGCGATATCGGCGACACGCGCTATGACTACGAACAGTTGGGCGCCGGGCCGGACTCGCTGAAGGACCTGGCGGACGGCAACGGCAAGTTCTTTCAGACGCTGAAGAAGGCGACGCATCCCCTGATCATCGTCGGCCAGGGCGCGCTGGCGCGCACCGATGGCGCGGCCGTGCTTGGCCAGGCGGCCAGGCTCGCCGCGGCCGTGAACGCCGCTCGCGCCGACTGGAACGGCTTTGCCGTGCTGCACAATGCAGCGGCGCGCGTCGGCGGCCTCGACCTCGGTTTCGTTCCGGGCGAGGGCGGCAAGAACGTTGCCGAGATGCTGGGCGAGACGGATGTGCTGTTCCTGCTCGGTGCCGACGAGATCGACATGGGCAAGACCGGCGGCGCCTTCGTCGTCTATATCGGCACGCATGGCGACGCCGGCGCACACCGCGCCAACGTCATCCTGCCGGGGGCGGCCTATACCGAAAAGTCCGGCACCTATGTCAACACCGAGGGGCGCGTGCAGCAGACCAACCGCGCCGGCTTCGCACCAGGCGATGCGCGCGAGGATTGGGCTATCCTCAGGGCGCTGTCCGACGTGCTGGGCAAGAAACTGCCATTCGATTCGCTGCCGCAGCTGCGCGCCAAGCTCTACGGCGAATACCCGCATCTCGCCCGCATCGATCAGGTGGCGGCCGGCAACGCCGAGGATATCGCCAGGGTCGCGAAGCTCGGCGGGCGGCTGAACAAGGGCACGTTCACCTCGCCGGTCAAGGATTTCTACCTGACCAATCCGATCGCCCGCGCGTCGGCCGTGATGGCCGAATGCTCGGCATTGGCCAAGAGCGGCTTCAAGCAGGCGGCGGAATAAGCATGGACACCTTCTTCTCCTTCTACGTGCTGCCGGCGCTGCTGATCCTGTTGAAGTCAGTCGTGCTGATCGTGGTGCTTCTGATCTTCGTCGCCTACATCCTCTATGCCGACCGCAAGATCTGGGCGGCGGTGCAATTGCGCCGCGGTCCGAACGTCGTCGGTCCCTGGGGCACGCTGCAGGCCTTCGCCGACCTGTTGAAGTTCGTCTTCAAGGAGCCGGTCATCCCGTCCGGTGCAAACAAGGGCGTCTTCCTGCTGGCGCCGCTGGTCTCCGCCGTGCTGGCGATCTCGGCCTGGGCGGTGATCCCGGTCAATGAGGGCTGGGCGATCGCCAACGTCAATGTCGGCATCCTCTACGTCTTCGCCATCTCCTCGCTCGAGGTCTACGGCGTGATCATGGGCGGCTGGGCGTCCAATTCGAAATATCCGTTCCTCGGCGCGCTGCGCTCGGCCGCGCAGATGGTGTCCTACGAAGTCTCGATCGGCTTCGTCATCGTCACCGTGCTGCTCACCGCCGGCTCGCTCAACCTCAGCGATATCGTGCTGTCGCAGCATGACGGCCTGGGTACGCGGCTTGGCCTGCCCAACACCTTCCTCGACTGGAACTGGCTGGCGCTGTTCCCGATGTTCATCATCTTCTTCATCTCGGCCCTGGCCGAGACGAACCGGCCGCCTTTCGATCTCGTCGAAGCCGAATCGGAGCTGGTCGCCGGCCATATGGTCGAATATTCGTCGACGCCGTTCCTGTTGTTCTTCCTTGGCGAATATGTCGCCATCGTCCTGATGTGCGCGCTGGCCACCATTCTGTTCCTCGGCGGCTGGCTGCCGCCCTTCGACTTCGCGCCCTTCACCTGGGTGCCCGGCGTGATCTGGTTCGTGCTGAAGGTCTGCTTCGTGTTCTTCGGCATCTCGATGGTAAAGGCCTTCGTGCCGCGCTACCGCTACGACCAGTTGATGCGCCTGGGCTGGAAAGTGTTCCTGCCGATCTCGCTGTTCATGGTCGTCGCCACCGCGGCCTTCCTCAAGATCACGGGGTTTGCGTGATGTCCGCTCTGTCCCAAGCCGCAAAATCGCTGCTGCTGCAGGATTTTGTCAGCGCCTTCTTCCTGTCGATGCGCCAGTTCTTCGCGCCGAAGGAGACGATCAACTATCCGCACGAGAAGGGGCCGGTCAGCCCGCGCTTCCGCGGCGAGCATGCGTTGCGCCGCTATCCCAATGGCGAAGAACGCTGCATCGCCTGCAAGCTGTGCGAGGCGATCTGCCCGGCGCAGGCGATCACCATCGAGGCCGGCCCGCGCCGCAATGACGGCACGCGCCGCACGGTGCGTTACGATATCGACATGGTGAAGTGCATCTATTGCGGCTTCTGCCAGGAAGCATGTCCGGTTGACGCCATCGTCGAGGGGCCGAATTTCGAGTTCGCGACGGAGACGCGCGAGGAACTCTACTACGACAAGGACAGGCTGCTGGCGAATGGCGACCGGTGGGAGCGCGAACTGGCGCGCAACATCTCGCTGGACTCGCCCTATCGGTGATTGGCGCCCTTCTCCCCGCAAAAGGGAGAAGAAACAAGAAAGTGGACGGCGCAACGTCGCCCGTCTAAGGAACACGCGAATTCGGACCGGGGTCGGGACGGAGTCGGAATAGGAACCCGGGGGATCCCCAATGCTGAGTGGACTAGAGGCGGCCTTTTTCTACCTCTTCGCCTTTGTCGCCGTGGCGTCGGCGTTCATGGTCATTTCGTCGCGCAACCCCGTGCATTCGGTGCTGTTCCTGATCCTGACCTTCTTCAACGCCGCCGGCCTGTTCATGCTGACCGGCGCCGAGTTCCTGGCGATGATCCTGCTCGTCGTCTATGTCGGCGCCGTCATGGTGCTGTTCCTGTTCGTCGTCATGATGCTCGACGTCGACTTCGCGGAACTGAAGAGCGGCGCCCTGCAATACGCGCCGATCGGCGCGCTGGTCGGGCTGATCCTGGCGGCGGAGCTGATCGTCGTGCTCGGCGGCTACACTTTCGCGCCGAAGCTCGCCTCGACGGTTGCGAAGCCCATTCCGGATCTCGCCGCGCGCTCGAACACGGCAGCGCTGGGCGACATCCTCTATACCGACTACCTCTACTACTTCCAGATTTCGGGCCTCATCCTGCTGGTCGCCATGATCGGCGCCATTGTGCTGACGCTACGCCACAAGGAAGGGATCAAGCGGCAGTCGATCGCAGCCCAGGTCGGCCGCACCGCGGCGACCGGCATGGAAATCCGCAAGGTCAAGTCGGGCGAAGGAGTCTGAGATGGTCGTCGGCATCGCACATTATCTGACCGTATCGGCTGTTCTGTTCACGCTTGGCGTGTTCGGCATCTTCCTGAACCGCAAGAACGTCATCGTCATCCTGATGTCGGTCGAGCTGATCCTGCTGGCGGTCAACATCAATTTCGTCGCCTTCTCGGCGGCGCTCGGCGATCTGGTCGGCCAGGTGTTCGCGCTGTTCGTGCTGACGGTCGCTGCGGCCGAGGCCGCGATCGGGCTTGCCATTCTCGTCGTCTTCTTCCGCAACCGCGGCTCGATCGCGGTCGAAGACGTGAACATGATGAAGGGTTGACGGGGCGACTATGTATCAAGCGATCGTCTTCCTTCCGCTGCTCGGCTTCCTGATCGTAGGCCTGTTCGGCAACGCGCTCGGTGCCAAGGCATCCGAATACATCACGTCCGGTTTCCTGGTGATCGCGGCCGTGCTGTCATGGGTCGCCTTCTTCTCCGTCGGCTTCGGTCATGGCGAGGTGTTCACCGTGCCGGTGCTGCACTGGATCCAGTCCGGCGGCCTGGACGCCTCCTGGGCGCTGCGGATCGACACGCTGACGGTGGTGATGCTGGTGGTGGTCAACACCGTGTCGGCGCTGGTCCACATCTACTCGATCGGCTACATGCATCACGATCCGAACCGGCCTCGCTTCTTTGCCTATCTGTCGCTGTTCACCTTCGCCATGCTGATGCTGGTGACGGCGGACAACCTGGTGCAGATGTTCTTCGGTTGGGAAGGGGTGGGCCTCGCGTCCTACCTGCTGATCGGCTTCTGGTACAAGAAGCCCTCGGCCAATGCCGCCGCCATCAAGGCCTTCGTCGTCAACCGCGTCGGCGATTTCGGCTTCGTGCTCGGCATTTTCGGCGTCTTCGTGTTGTTCGGCTCGGTCAATCTCGGCACCATCTTCGCCAATGCGGCGACGTTCATCCCGGCCGAAGGCGCACCGCAGGGAGCGGCCGTGCTCACTTTCCTCGGTCATGCCCTGGATAAGCAGGCGGCGATGACCGTCGTCTGCCTGCTGCTCTTCATGGGTGCCATGGGCAAGTCGGCGCAGGTGCCGCTGCACACCTGGCTGCCGGACGCCATGGAAGGCCCGACCCCGGTGTCGGCGCTCATCCATGCCGCCACGATGGTGACGGCGGGTGTGTTCATGCTGGCGCGGCTGTCGCCGTTGTTCGAGCTGTCGCATTCGGCGCTGACAGTGGTGACCTTCATCGGCGCCTTCACCGCCTTCTTCGCGGCGACGGTCGGCCTCGTCCAGAACGACATCAAGCGCGTCATCGCCTACTCGACCTGCTCGCAGCTCGGCTACATGTTCGTGGCGCTCGGCGTCGGCGCCTATGGCGCGGCGATCTTCCATCTGTTCACGCACGCCTTCTTCAAGGCGCTGCTGTTCCTCGGCTCGGGCTCGGTCATCCATGCGGTCTCCGACGAGCAGGACATGCGCAAGATGGGCGGTCTGAGGAAGCTGATCCCGACCACCTACTGGATGATGGTGATCGGCACGCTGGCGCTGACCGGCGTCGGCATTCCGGTGACCGTCATCGGCACCGCCGGCTTCTTCTCCAAGGACGCCATCATCGAGGCCTCCTTCGCCGGCCACAATTCGGTCGCGGGCCTCGCCTTCGTGCTGCTTGTGGTCGCGGCGGGCTTCACGTCCTTCTATTCCTGGCGGCTGATCTTCATGACCTTCCATGGCAAGCCGAGGGCAAGCCACGAGGTGATGCATCACGTTCATGAATCTCCGCCGGTGATGCTCGGGCCGCTTTACGTGCTGGCGGCCGGCGCGTTGTTTGCCGGCATCATCTTCCACGGCGCCTTCATCGGCGAAGGCTATGCCGAGTTCTGGAAGGCGTCGCTGTTCACGCTGCCGGACAACCACATCCTGCACGAAATCCACGAATTGCCGTTGTGGGTGGAACTGTCGCCCTTCATCGCCATGCTGATCGGCCTGGCTCTGGCCTGGAAGTTCTACATCCGCTCGCCGGAAATGCCGGTCAACCTCGCCGCGCAGCATCGCGGGCTCTACGCCTTCCTGCTCAACAAGTGGTATTTCGACGAGCTTTACGACTTCCTGTTCGTGCGGCCGGCCAAGCGTCTCGGTTCCTTCCTGTGGAAGACCGGCGACGGGACCATCATCGATGGCCTGGGGCCTGACGGCATTTCGGCGCGCGTCGTCGATGTCACCAACCGCGTCGTCAAGCTGCAGACCGGCTACCTCTACCACTATGCCTTCGCCATGCTGATCGGCGTTGCCGCACTCGTCACCTGGATGATGCTCTGATGACCGCCTGGCCAATCCTCTCGCTGGTCACCTTCCTGCCGCTGGTTGGTGTGCTGCTGATCCTGTTCATCAACGATGACAGCGAAAACGCGCGCCGCAACATCCGCGCCATCGCGTTCATAACCACGGCATTCACCTTCCTGGTGTCGCTGTTCATCTGGGCCGGCTTCGACAATTCGCAGGCCGGCTTCCAATTCGTCGAAAAGGTCGCCTGGCTCGACTCCGGCATTTCCTACCATATGGGCGTCGATGGCATTTCCATGCTGTTCGTCATCCTGACGACCTTCCTGATGCCGCTTTGCATCCTGGCGTCGTGGGAAGCGATCGAAAAGCGCGTCAAGGCCTACATGATCGCCTTCCTGCTGCTCGAGACGCTGATGATCGGCGTGTTCTGCGCGCTCGACATCGTGTTGTTCTACGTCTTCTTCGAGGCCGGCCTGATCCCGATGTTCATCATCATCGGCGTGTGGGGCGGCAAGCGGCGCGTCTACGCCTCGTTCAAATTCTTCCTTTATACGCTGGCCGGCTCGGTGCTGATGCTGCTCGCCATCATGGCGATGTTCTACCAGTCCGGCACCACCGACATCCCGACGCTCTTGACGCACAGCTTCCCGGCCAACATGCAGACCTGGCTGTGGCTCGCCTTCTTCGCGTCCTTCGCGGTGAAGATGCCGATGTGGCCGGTGCATACCTGGCTTCCCGACGCGCACGTCGAGGCGCCGACGGCAGGTTCCGTCATCCTGGCCGGCATCCTGCTGAAAATGGGCGGATACGGCTTCCTGCGATTCTCGCTCCCGATGTTTCCGCTGGCCTCCGAGATGTTCGCGCCGCTGGTGTTCACGCTGTCGGTCGTCGCCATCATCTACACCTCGCTGGTGGCGCTGATGCAGGAGGACATGAAAAAGCTGATTGCTTATTCGTCGGTCGCCCATATGGGCTTCGTCACCATGGGCATCTTCGCCATGAACCAGGAAGGCGTGCAGGGCGCGATCTTCCAGATGCTGAGCCACGGCCTCGTCTCGGGCGCGCTGTTCCTGTGTGTCGGCGTCATCTACGACCGCATGCACACGCGTGAGATCGCTGCCTATGGCGGCCTGGTCAACAACATGCCGAAATACGCCACCGTCTTCCTCATCTTCACCATGGCCAATGTCGGCCTGCCCGGCACGTCAGGCTTCATCGGCGAGTTCCTGACCCTGCTCGGCGTGTTCCGGGTCAACACCTGGGTGGCGTTCTTCGCCGCGACCGGCGTCATCCTGTCGGCCGCCTACGCGCTCTGGCTCTACCGCCGGGTGATCTTCGGAGCGCTGACCAAGGACAGCCTTAAGGGGCTGCTCGATCTGTCGACCCGCGAGAAGGCGATCATCTATCCGCTGGTCGTGCTGGTCATCTTCTTCGGCGTCTATCCCGCCCCCGTCTTCGACGCGACGGCCCAGTCGGTCAAGTCGCTCGTCACCAACGTCACTGCATCCATCGGCGCCGCGCAGACCGCGGCGGCGAACTGACCCAGGGGTTTTGCGAACCATGACGCCGGACCTTCTCTCCAGCCTGTCGCTGTCGACGCCCGAACTGATCCTTGCCATCGGCGCGCTCGCGCTGCTGATGGTCGGGGCGTATTCGCGTTCCAACACGGCCAATACGGTGACCGGCCTCGCCGTCGCCGTGCTGGTGATCGCCGGCGCCTGGCTTATCTTTCATGCAGGGCAGGGCAGCGCCTATGGCAACGCCTTCGTCCAGGATTCCTTCGCCCGGTTCATGAAGGTGCTGGCGCTGGTCGGCTCGGCGGTGACGCTGGTCATGTCGATGCGCTTTGCCAAGGCGGAGCGTTTCGACAAGTTCGAATATCCGGTGTTGATCCTGCTTTGCACGCTCGGCATGATGCTGATGATCTCGGCCAACGGCATGATCGGGCTTTATCTCGGCCTCGAACTGCAGTCGCTGGCGATCTATGTGCTGGCGGCGATCAACCGCGACAATCTGCGTTCGACCGAGGCCGGCCTGAAATATTTCGTCCTCGGGGCCTTGTCCTCGGGCATGCTGCTCTACGGTATCAGCCTGGTTTATGGCTACACCGGCAACACCGGCTTCCAGGAGATCGCGACCGCGCTTGGCGGCGGCGAACGCCAGCTTGGCCTCGTCTTCGGCCTTGTCTTCGTGCTGGCCGGGCTTGCCTTCAAGATCTCGGCGGTGCCGTTCCACATGTGGACGCCCGACGTCTATGAAGGCGCGCCGACGCCGGTGACGGCCTTCCTGGCGGCGGCGCCGAAAATGGCCGCGATGGCGCTGATCGTGCGCGTCACCATGGGCGCGTTCAAGCCGATCGCTTCCGACTGGCAGCAGATCATCGTCTTCATCTCGATCGCCTCGATGGCGCTTGGCGCTTTCGCCGCAATCGGCCAGACCAACATCAAGCGGCTGATGGCCTATTCCTCGATCGGCCATATGGGCTACGCGCTGGTCGGCCTTGCCGCCAACAGCCAGGCCGGCGTACGCGGCGTCGTCATTTACATGCTGATCTACCTGGTGATGACGCTCGGCACCTTTGCCTTCATCCTCGCCATGCGGCGCAAGGATGGCAATGTCGAACAGATCAGCGATCTCGCGGGCCTGTCGTCGACCAACCCGATCATGGCGACGATCCTGACCATCCTGATGTTCTCGCTGGCCGGCATCCCGCCGCTCGCCGGCTTCTGGGGGAAGTGGTACGTCTTCCTCGCCGCCATCAACGCCGGCCTTTACGCGCTGGCCATCATCGGCGTGCTGGCTTCGGTGGTGGGCGCTTATTATTATCTGCGCATCATCAAGATCATGTGGTTCGATGAGCCGGTCGGCGGGTTTGTGCCGATGGCCAGCGAATTGCGCCTCGTGCTCGGCGTCTCCGGCGCCTTCGTGCTGTTCTACGTGCTGATCGGCGGGCCGATCGGCACCTATGCCGAAGCCGCCGCCAAGACATTCTTCTGACGGGATGGCATTTCGGCTGGCTCCAACCTCGGCGTCGGAAGGGTTCCGGCTCGAGGCGCATGACAGTGTCGGCTCCACCAACGCGCTGGCGCTGGACCATGCCCGGTCGGGTGACCCGGGAAAGCTCTGGGTCGTTTCCAAGAAGCAGGAAAGCGGGCGCGGCCGGCGTGGCCGTGCCTGGGCAACGCCGGAAGGCAACCTGGCGGCGACGCTGCTCCTCATCACCGGCGGCGAACTTCGCCTCGCCGCGACACTCGGCTTTGTCGCCGGACTGGCGCTGGCCGACGCGCTCGACGCGGTGGTGCCGAAGGGCCGGATCGCGATCGGCCTCGACGGCGCCAGCCAGGGACAGAACCGCTTCGAGCTGAAATGGCCGAACGACGTGCTCGCCTCCGGGGCCAAACTCGCCGGCATCCTCCTGGAATCAGCGATGCTCGACGGTGGCCGTTTCGCGGTGGCGGTGGGCATCGGCGTCAACGTGGTGGCGCACCCGCGGGACTTGCCGTATCCCGCGACATCCCTTCATGCGCTGGGTGCGGCCTGCGATGCCGAAACCCTGTTCCTAGCGCTCTCGGATGCCTGGAGCGAGAACTCCCGCCTTTGGGACGAAGGGCGTGGCCTTGCCGCCATCAGGAAACGTTGGCTGGCCCGCGCCGCGGGCCTTGGCGGCGAAGTTGCTGTCAGAATTGACGGTAATGTGGTGCGTGGCGTCTTCGAAACCATTGACGAGGACTGCCGTTTCGTGATCCGCGACGATGAGGGGGCTGTTTTGACGGTCGCCGCCGGCGATGTGCATTTCGGCGCGGTCGCGTCCGCGCGGGTTTAGTTTTGTTTTTGGGCAATACCGGACTGAAAACCGTTAGACGGTTTTGCCGGAATTGCTTTAACGGCTTGGCCTGAGGGCCAGAAGGAAAAAATCATGGCGAAAGCGGACAACGCCGAACTCGTCTTCGTGCCGCTCGGCGGTGTCGGCGAGATCGGCATGAACTTCGCCCTCTACGGCTATGGCCCGCCGAGCGCGCGCGAGTGGATCGTCATCGACGTCGGCGTCACCTTTCCCGACGCGGCGCATCCGGGCGTCGACCTGATCCTGCCAGACACGCGCTTCATCGAGGAGAACCTCGCCAATCTGCGCGGCATCATCATCACCCACGCGCACGAGGACCATTACGGCGCGTTGCTCGACATCTGGCCGAAGCTGAAGGCGCCGGTCTGGATGACGCCGTTCAGCGCCGGGCTGCTGGAAGCCAAACGGCAGGGCGAGCAGGGCGCGCCGAAGATCCCGGTGACGGTTTACCGGGCGGGCGAAAAATTCACGGTCGGCCCCTTCGAGATCGAAGCCATACCGGTGGCGCATTCCATTCCCGAGCCGATGTCGCTGGCGATCACCTCGCCGGCCGGCACCGTCATTCATACCGGCGACTGGAAGATCGACCCCGAGCCGACGATCGGACCCAAGACCGACGAGGCGCGCTTCCGCGCCTATGGCGACAAGGGCGTGCTGGCGCTGATCTGCGATTCGACCAATGCGCTGCGCGAAGGCGAGTCGCCTTCGGAAGTGGCCGTGGGCGAGGGCCTGAAAGGCGTCATCCAGGCCGCCAAGGGCCGCGTCGCCGTCACCACCTTCTCCTCCAATGTCGGACGTATCGTCTCGATCGCCAGGGCGGCGCGCGATGCCGGCCGCCAGTGCCTGGTGCTCGGCCGTTCGCTGAAGCGCGTCATCGATGTGGCTGACGAGCTTGGTTACATGGACGGGCTGCCGGAGTTCATCGCCGAGGAGGATTTCGGTTTCATCCCGCGCGAGAACCTCGTCATCATCTGCACCGGCAGCCAGGGCGAGCCGTTGGCGGCGCTGGCGAAACTGTCGCGCGACGAGATGAAATCGGTGTCGCTGACGGCGGGCGACACGGTCGTTTTTTCCTCGCGCACCATTCCCGGCAACGAGAAGGCGATCCTGGAAATCAAGAACCGCCTCATCGATCTCGGCATCAAGATCATCGAGGACGGCGACGCGCTGGTGCATGTTTCCGGGCACCCGCGGCGCAGCGAACTGCGCAAGATGTATGAATGGGTGCGTCCGCGGATCGGCGTTCCCGTTCATGGCGAGGCCGCGCATCTGGTGGCGCAGGGCTCGCTGATGTCGACGTCCGGCATCGGCCAGGTGGCGCAGGTGCGCGACGGCGACATGCTGCGGCTCGCGCCAGGCCCCGCCACCATCATCGACCAGGTGCCGTTCGGCCGCGTCTACAAGGACGGCAATCTGATCGGCAGCGACCAGGCGATGGGTATTCGCGACCGGCGCAAGCTTTCCTTTGCCGGTCATGTCGCGGTCAATGTCGTGCTCGATGAAAAGTATGAGCTGGCCGGTGACCCGGATCTGGTCGCAATCGGTGTCGCTGAGGCCGATGGCCGTGGCGAGACGCTCGAGGACCTGATGATCGATGCGGCCGTCGGCGCGGTCGATTCGATCCCGCGCCAGCGCCGCAGGGACCTCGACCTCGTGCAGGAGGCGGTGCGGCGGGCGGTGCGCGGCGCGGCAAACGAAGCCTGGGGCAAGAAACCGCTGGTGACGGTTTTCGTCACCAGGTGAGGGTGGCGGGCCTCGCCGATTTCGACGGAGTCCAGGCTTGGAAATGGCATGTGATCGCCGATGCAAGGTCGTCGGTTGGACCAGGTGCGACAGTGCGCGCCTTCCGAATGGCTGTCGGTCTCGGTCGATTTGACGTATGACGCCAACATGGACCTGGGAGAAAACGCTCGGACATGCTCGGACGGCTGAACCATGTCGCGCTCGCGGTGCCGGATCTGACCGCTGCCGTTGCTGTTTATCGCAACACGCTCGGCGCCGAAGTGACCGAGCCGCAGGCCTTGCCGGAGCATGGCGTCACCGTGGTGTTCGTCAATGTCGGCAACACCAAGATCGAATTGCTGGAGCCGCTTGGCGAGAGTTCGCCGATCGCGCCGTTCCTGGCGAAGAACCCGTCGGGCGGAATGCATCATCTGTGCTACGAGGTCGACGACATCCTGGCCGCGCGCGACCAGCTCATGGCCGCCGGAGCCCGCGTGCTTGGCGACGGCAATCCCAAGACCGGCGCGCATGGCAAGCCGGTGTTGTTCCTGCATCCGAAGGATTTCTTCGGCACACTGATCGAACTGGAGCAATCATGAACTGGGTCTCTTTCACCGCCCTGTTTTTCGCGACCTGGTGGGTGGTGCTGTTTGCCGTTCTACCGTTCAGCATCAGGACACAGGACGACGATCACGACGTGACGCTGGGCACGGTTGCGAGCGCGCCGCGCGGGCCGCATATGTTGCGTGCCGTGATCCGCACGACGGTCGTCACGGCCATCCTGATGGGCATATTCTACGGTTTGACGCACGGGCTGGGATACAGCCTCAACGACATCCCGCACATCGTACCGGAGTTCGGCCCGACCCCAGGGAAATAAAGAGCCGCTGCAGGGATGCTCCGGCGAGATCGGAGCGCTACGGATGGGATCGGGATGCCACCCTGTCTGGCGGCCATGGGCTGCTGACGCAGGGTCACGTAGCCTGGCAATTCCCGACGCTAACCAGATGATTGCACAAAAAAAATGCAAGGCACAAGGCCTTGCAATTAAACGCGTCCGATCTGTTTCCGGTTTCCGGCGGCAGCGAGTAACCGCGCCTAGATCGCATCCTCCCAAGACTTTGACCGCGTAGGAGAGCAGATTTTTCTCCGCCCTCTCGGTTATTAGGGCACATTAGCCCAACGGAAATGAAAATGTCACGAAGAATTTTGCCTTGAAACGGGCATTCTCGTGCTGCACTGCACAATAGTGTGGCAGGCTTTGCTTTTGAAACGGCCAGTCAGGGTCGACAGAGCCTTTGCGGCATGTTCGCAATTGACGCGCGCAAAGAATTGGCGGCTCAATCCGAAGAGGTTCGGTGCGTTCCACTGTCGGCGCCGACTGATCCGGAAGCGAGGGATTGCGAGGCGGAAGGGGCTGATGTGGCGGGACGGCCGGGTTTCCATTCCGTCATGAAATCGCTATGAAGCCGGGGCAAGCAAGCCTGCGCCGCGCCGATTCTGGCGTGGCCATTCTCATTCACGGACCAGTCCATGCGTTTGTCGCGCTATTTCCTGCCTATCCTCAAAGAAAATCCGCGCGAGGCTGAAATCGTCTCGCATCGGCTGATGCTGCGAGCCGGCATGATCCGCCAGCAGGGGCAGGGCAGTTTTTCCTGGCTGCCGCTGGGCAAGCGAGTGCTGGACAAGGTGTGCCAGATCATCCGCGAGGAGCAGAACCGCGCCGGTGCGCTGGAGATCCTGATGCCGACCATCCAGTCGGCCGATCTGTGGCGCGAGAGCGGCCGCTACAACGACTATGGCAAGGAGATGCTGCGCATCAAGGACCGGCAGGACCGCGACATGCTCTACGGTCCGACCAATGAGGAAATGGTCACCGAGATTTTTCGCGCCTACGTCAAATCCTACAAGGACCTGCCGCTCAACCTCTACCATATCCAGTGGAAGTTCCGTGACGAGGTGCGGCCGCGCTTCGGTGTGATGCGTTCGCGTGAATTCCTGATGAAGGACGCCTATTCCTTCGATCTCGACTTCGAGGGCGCGAGGGCCGCTTACAACAGGATGTTCGTCTCCTATCTCAGGACCTTCACCCGCATGGGCCTGCAAGCGATCCCGATGCGGGCCGACACGGGGCCGATCGGCGGCGATCTCAGCCATGAATTCATCATCCTGGCCGATACTGGCGAGAGCCAGGTCTTCTGCCATCGCGATTATCTGTCGCTTGCCGTGCCCGGCGCGAACACCGACTTCGCCGATGACGGCGAAATCGCCGATATCGTCAAGACGTGGACAACGCCTTACGCCGCCACCGACGAGATGCATGACGAGGCGGCCTGGGAGAAGGTCCCGACGGGCGACCAGGTGTCGGCGCGCGGCATCGAGGTCGGGCATATCTTCCATTTCGGCGAGAAATACTCCAAGCCGATGGGTGCGAAGGTGACCGGGCCCGACGGCAAGGATCACTTCGCCTCGGGCGGCTCCTACGGCATCGGCCCGTCGCGGCTGGTCGCTGCGATCATCGAGGCCAGCCACGACGAGAACGGCATCATCTGGCCGGAAGCGGTGGCGCCGTTCGATATCGGCCTGATCAACATGAAGGCGGGCGACGCCGATTGCGACCGCGTCTGCAACGAGCTCAACGCTGCGTTCACCGCCGCCGGCAAGGATGTGCTCTACGACGATACCGACCAGCGGCCGGGCGGCAAATTCGCCACCGCCGACCTCATCGGCTTGCCTTGGCAGGTGATCGTGGGACCGCGCAGCGTGGCAGCCGGCGAGATCGAGATCAAGAATCGCAAGAGCGGCGAGCGCGTGACGCTGCCGGTCGCCGACGCGAAAAAACGTTTCGGTGCCGCCGCATGAGCGAGGCTGCGGCAGCAAGATCGGCGAGCGCCGGCCCTTTTTCCATCTTCGAACGCATGGTTGCGTGGCGCTATTTGCGTTCGCGGCGCAAGGAGACGGTGATCTCGGTGATCGCCTCGATCTCCTTTCTCGGCATCATGCTGGGCGTCGCCACGCTGATCGTGGTGATGGCCGTGATGAACGGGTTCCGCGCCGAGCTTTTGACGCGCATCCTCGGCGTCAACGGCCATCTGATCGTGCAGCCGCTCGATTCGCCGCTCGAGGACTATGCCCAGGTCGCCGGCCGCATCAACGGCGTGCCAGGGGTCAAATACGCCATTCCGCTGATCGATGGCCAGGTGCTGGCGCAAGGCAATGTCGGCGGCGGCACCGGCGCGCTGGTGCGCGGCATCCGGGGTGAAGACCTCGGCAAGATCGCCATCGTGGCCAAGAACATCAAACAGGGTTCGCTCGACGGCTTCGATACGGGCGAGGGCGTCGCCATCGGCAAGCGCATGGCCGAGAATCTCGGCCTGGCGCTCGGCGACACCATCACCTTGATCTCGCCCGATGGAGACGTGACGCCGCTCGGCACCACGCCGCGGATGAAAGGCTACAAGATCGCCGCGATCTTCGAAGTCGGCATGTCGGAGTATGACAGCTCCATCGTCTACATGCCGTTCTCGGAGGCGCAGCTCTATTTCAATATGGACGGGCGGGCGCAGACGATCGAGATCTATGTCGACAATCCCGACGATGTCGACGCGCTGAAGCCCAAGGTGGAAGAGGCGGCGCAACGCCCCATCGACCTCGTCGACTGGCGTCAGCGCAACGAGACATTCTTTTCCGCCTTGCAGGTCGAACGCAACGTCATGTTCATGATCCTGACGCTGATCGTGCTGGTGGCCGCGCTCAACATCATTTCCGGACTGATCATGCTGGTGAAGGACAAGGGGCATGACATCGCCATCCTGCGCACCATGGGCGCCTCGCGCGGCGCCATCCTGCGTATCTTCCTCATGACAGGGGCGGCGATCGGCGTGACGGGCACGCTCGCCGGCGTGCTGCTCGGCGTCCTGATCTGCACCAACATCGAATCGATCCGCCAGTTCTTCTCCTGGATGACCGGCAAGGTGCTGTTCAACCCGGAGCTCTATTTTCTCAGCCAGTTGCCGGCGAAGATGGATCCGCGCGAGACCACCTATGTCATCATCATGGCGCTGGCGCTGTCCTTCCTGGCAACGGTGTTTCCGGCATGGCGGGCCGCCCGCCTCGATCCGGTCGAAGCCCTGAGGTACGAGTAGTGGCCGAGGTCATTATCGAGCTGAAGAGCGTCGAGCGGCACTATGTTCAGGGGCCGCGCAAGCTCACCATCCTGAACGGCGCCGACTTCTCGCTGCGTCGCGGCGAGATGGTGGCGCTGGTGGCGCCATCGGGCACCGGCAAGTCGACGTTGCTGCACACGGCGGGACTGCTGGAGCGCCCTGACGCTGGAGACGTGATCCTGTCCGGCCGCGCCTGTGGGCGGCTGTCCGACGACGAGCGCACCTCGATCCGCCGCAACGACGTCGGCTTCGTCTACCAGTTCCATCATCTGCTGCCGGAATTTTCGGCGCTGGAAAACATCATGATGCCGCAGCTCATCAAGGGGCTGTCGCGCAAGGAAGCGGGCGAGCGCGCGGCGCAGCTGCTCGACTACATGCAGATCGGCAAGCGGGCGTCGCACCGGCCATCCGAGCTGTCCGGCGGCGAGCAGCAGCGTGTCGCCATTGCCCGCGCCGTCGCCAATGCGCCGCTGGTGCTGCTCGCCGACGAGCCGACCGGCAACCTCGACCCGGTCACAGCCTCTTATGTATTCGAGGCGCTGGAGGCACTGGTGCGGCAATCGGGCCTCGCCGCGCTGATCGCCACGCATAATCACGAGCTGGCATCGCGCATGGACCGGCGTGTCACACTGGCCGACGGCAAGGTGGTGCCGCTTTAGGCTGTGCACCACGTGTTGCCTGCCTGGCCTGAAGCTCGACACATGCGGATTTCGCGAGCGCTCGACGCCCGCCCTTCCTGCCTGTGGATAGACTTCTGGTTGTCAACCTTTTCTTAACCCTGCCGATCTGATCGCCTGGAGATTCCGGCTGCGGCCGGATTCTGTTCGTTGACATGGGGTATGGAGATCAGTCGGGAAATTAGCACGGTTAATGAACGGTTAACTGGCGGCCCAGCCCTCGGCGATCTACGGGGGCTGCGGTTTCGGCCGGCGACAAGGTCAAGATCGTCACCGACAAGTAAGTCAGCGTACAGTCGGGTGCGGAATAATCAGTTTCGACACGGCCTGTTCGGATGGTGCGGCCATGATGTCGCTGCCGCCATCAGCCATTGCCGCGACTGCTAGTGTTGTGGTCAGGGTCGCCGCCATTGCCGCGCCAGAAAATTGGTCCGGTTTCGCCTGGCACGATCGGAGCCTCTGGCTTGGCGATCTTCGGCGGCGGAGCTTTTGGCACAGGTGTACGGATCTCCTTTATTTTCGTGATGACTTTTGTCACCACCTTGGGCGTGCACGCCGCGACCGTCAGCGTGCTTCGCCTGGGCGAAAGACCGAGAATGCCCATCGAATAAGCCTCTTGCCGCTCGATGCCGGCCCT
Organism: Mesorhizobium sp. ES1-4; assembly: GCF_020164745.1. GTDB lineage: Bacteria > Pseudomonadota > Alphaproteobacteria > Rhizobiales > Rhizobiaceae > Mesorhizobium. The sequence continues at coordinate 103,495 of NZ_JAIUGV010000010.1, forward strand.
GAGGAAAGCCAAGGCACGGGCCGCATCGGCGGGGACGCCATTGCGGCCTTCCTTGAAGATCATCGCGAGATCATTCATGGCGTTGATATGCCCCATCGCTGCTGCCTTGAGCATGAGGTCAAGCCCTTTGCCGGTATCGCGCTGGACGCCGACGCCATTGAACAGGGCCTTTCCCCACGCGCTCATGGCGTAGGGGTCGCCGCTGTCGGACGCTTGCGAATAGAAACCATTACCTCGCGTGGCATCCACGGGGATCCCTATTCCCGAGGAGGCGAGGTAGCCGAGTTCGTAGACGGCGCGGACGTGTCCCTTGTCGGACGCTTCCTGGATGGCCTTCCCAGCCTCGTCGATGTTGCCGGCGACCAACAGCGCCCGCCCGAGTTCGTAGCGGAAGCGGGCGACATCGGGATAGGCTTTCACCGCCGCCTCGCAGGCCCCGACCGCGCCGTCTGCGATCTCGTTCGGCAACCGGCCGGGGACGACGCCTTGCAGGTCGAGCGGCTCGCCGGCGGACTGGTCGCAGGGGTCGACGCTCGGCGACAGCTTCATCTTAGCCCGTTTCGACGTGTTGCCGGCGCGGATCTGAAAGTCAATCTCGACGGGAGCCGCCGAGCCGATCTGCGGCTCGTAGCGCAATTGGTCGACTTCAGCGGCCATCAGGCTCGACTGCGGCGACAGGACGCGATCCGGCAGGGACAACGTTCCAGCTGCCGGATAGCCGGCGAGTTTGAGGCTGATCGAGACATCCTTGGCCGGAAAATCCAGCTTCAGCGCAACCGGACCGACGCCGACCGGGACGCTGATGTCGCGATTTTCGATAGCTTCGGCGGCGGTGGCGACCTGGATCCCGCGCTCCGCCACCTGCTGGTTTTGCTGGACCTCGGGCGCCGGCAGCGCCGGCTGCCCCGCCGCGCGCATCAGCACGACATCGTCGATCAGCGAGGAATTCTCCCACGGAACCTGCCTGCCATTGGTCGCCTTGACCACATCGCGGCGCACGGCGGCCATGACGGCGCGGATTTCCTGGTTCGGCGCCAGCGCGCGGCGGGAAAAGGCGGATGAGAAGGGGCTGAGATTGCCGGACCCGTCATAAGCGACAGCGTCGGGCCCGGTGGCAAAGGCAATCAGCGCATTCTGCGAGCCTGTTACCTGCGCGAGCCCGGTGCCGCCGGAGACGATCAATTGGTCGCGCAGCCAGTAGTCCTTGCGCGGGAACGGATTGTTGCGGCAGGCATCGAGGATGATCACCTGGATCTTCGACTTCGCGCGCAATTGCTGCAGCACGTCGTCAAGCCTGATTGTCTGGACCTCCATGTCGGCCGCATCCTTCAACGACGCGTCGACCGGGATCAGGAAATTCTCGCCCCCGATCTGAAAGCCGTGGCCGGAATAATAGACGACGGCGAGATCGGCGCCGTCCGCCGCCGAGAGGTAGTTGCGGAACTGCTCCTCGAACTGCAGCTTCGTGAGATCCTTGGCAACGAACACGTCGAAGCCGGCCTGCCGGAACGTGTTCGAAACGTCCTCAGCGTCCTTGTCCGGATTCTTGAGCGTCGGAATTTCCCGGTACTGCGAATTGCCGATCACGAGCGCAACCCGTCGATCGGCGCGAGCGTCGAACGCCGAGAGGCTCATGAGGATGAAGACAGCAAGGAACGCGTAGCGTTTCAGCATGGCAAAACCCATCCTTATTATGGTCTGGTTGCCTAAACCGACATCCACCGGATGACCGGCTCTTCGGGGCAAGATTGACGCCAGGAGCGGGCATTGGCAAGCCCGAACCCCGCCGTGAGCGGCCAGATAGGCCGGAGGGTGGTAAAATCGAAAGGCGACGCCCGCCAGTTAGGTCGGGATTGAACAGAGCTTGGATCACCCAACCCAATTGCAAGATGCCCGAAATTTCACGAACCGCGTCCTTGCTAATAAGCCCAGCAATGTTGCAAGCCATTTGCGGATTTAGCCGGACAATCCCGCCTAGTCGGAGAGTAAAATCGCCGATTTCAAAAGCGGTGCTGCGCAGGAATTCGAACCTTCAAATCGACCGCCGCTCGCTCCAGCTCGATAAGGTCGCAGAGAAATGAATTTCGGCCGTCCTCAAGCTCATGCAAAATGCCAGTTCGGGGGTCAAAACCGTCGGCAAGGCACCTCACAAGCAATTCGCTTTCCTTTGACGCGATAGCCCTAATTCAGGATGGCATTAATCGGGTGCGTTGCTTTGGAATTTCCCGTGGTCGTCACCATGGAGGAACGCTGGTCATAGCCGCCCCACACCGGGGAAAAGATCGATCCAATGCGGTTGAAAACCTACCACAAGGCTATTGCCCGATATCACCTCCATCCCGAAGCGAAGTTCGCCAATGCCGATTTCCACGATTCTGGCACGACCGAACGACAGCACGTCGAAGCCTTGCTCCCATCCTACATCGGTAAGGAGAGCAATGCTTTGGAGGAGCAATATTTTACAGGCTACGACAAAGACGCTCTGTTGGAGCTCGGCATCGGTGATGCCACGACATTGGAGAAAATCTTCGCCGCCCTGACGGAGGACATCAGCGTGCGCAAGCTCGCTAGGAAAATTGGCATGAGCGCGGCAACCCTGGCCAAAGCTAAGGGTCAAGGAATGGACGCGATTTCCAGAGGGGCAAGGAAAATCCTGGAAGCGAAACTGGCAGGACGCCCGAAGACGCCGCAAGCGGCCATAGTCCGACGCGGCTGAATCCGTTAAGCCTCATCGGTCCGTGACGCAAGCAAAAAGCATCATGCAGTAATCTCCTCCGGTAAATGCCCTTTGATTTGGTGAACAAAGGCCCGGGCCATGGCCGCATAAGGCGCTCCTGGGGCAATATCGTTGGCCACAAGATTCTGATACATGGCTTTTCGCGCCGGTAAAGGCAGGTCCGGACGAAAAATCATCTCTGCCACGATCGCTAGACTTTCAAGCTTCTCCTTGCGCCGTTCCATCAACTCCCCCCTGTTTAGGTCAAGTATGCTTCGGCTGCATATCCCCTTTTCGGTGCCTTTTGAAAGCACCAATGGCCCGGTGAAGGCTAGGTGCTCATCTGGATTATCAACATATGGATCGATGATGTGCGATGCGTTCGGATCGCGATTTGATTTGTTTTGGTTACAAATCTCACAAGCAAGTGTTAAGTTAGCCCATTCTAAAATTTTCGTGAGATCAAGCGATTTTGGCATGATGTGCTCAACATCGCCGTGATGGATGTGTAATAGCTTACTCTCGCAGTAAGCGCACTTTCCTGATGTTTCATCAACCAAGGCAGATTTAATCTGCGGGTGACGATATCGAGTTTTTTCAGCGTCGGTAGGATTTCCACCTGCCGCAACTTTACTTAGTAAGATATTGGTCCATGTGTTACCATTCGCCTCCAAAATGGGAGGCCTGTTCGCCTTCTGAAGTTTAATCATGCTTGCTGACGATGTGTTTCAGTGCGTCTGGGTAGAACTCGCCGAGTCCGGCGTTATCAAGCCTTCCCCGAAGATCGCCTAGGTTTTCAGCCGTTAAAGCGTTTAACTCAAAGTCGGCGGCAATTGCCTTCACTTCGGTCTCGGCCCATTCTGGCAACGTAACGGGAACTCCCAGCACATCTCTGAGAATTTCGCTCGCCGTCCCGGCCTTGTTTGCATTGTCAAGTCGCAAGGAGTGGACGGAGTTTCTGGCGCCGCCATCAGCAGATTCTTGAGAAACACTGTGCCTTAGCACATAGACATGCGAGTCCTTCACAGAAGATACTATAAATGGGCTATGGGTTGCGACTACAAACTGCGTGCTCGGAAATGATTCAACCAAACTCGACAGGATGTTTCTTTGCATTGTTGGGTGAAGGTGGTTCTCCGGCTCGTCAAGTATAACAACAAAGTCGTCCTTACCTTGCGAATATAAATAAATCTGCCATGCCAGATCGATCAGAGACATAATGCCACCTGATGAAGCGTCAATAACGAACTCACCAGAATCTGTCACCAGCACGACGTCTGGGATGCGCACGCTTATATCTCTGAAACCGATCGACCGAGGCAGAATGTTACTCAAAACCTGTTTGAAGCCCTCAAAAACACGCAGCACGCGATCATTACGCTGCACGTACTCGTTGCCGGGGCCGAACATAGCCATAGAGATAATGGCCTCTTTCATTCGATAAGTTGGACTGAATTGAGTATACGAGTTTTGATAGCGATTCATCGTCTCGTTAAAATAGAATTGGTACGCCTGCTGTGCGTCTAGGGCATTAGTTGGGATGTTATTTATCTGCTGATAACCGCTGAGTGGGCGGTGAGAGCTTATATTAACACCTTCTACAGGCTGCTGACTTTCTATCAAAAGGTTATATTGAACGCCCCCGACGGACGGAACTCTCAGCTTTGATGTATGGCCACTCGTATATGTTAGTTCCCCAATAACTGCCCCATGCGCCTGGGAGTCTTTCTGCAGCAACTCCCAGAGGCCTGAAGAATAGGTGAGATTGCCAGACTTTCCAATTCTCGGCGTTGCAAGCAGGGTGACGCTCCACCCAAAGTGCTGTGCCAACACGCGCAGCACGGTACTTTTCCCCGCGCCGTTGCCGCCAGTGATTACGGTAAGCCGCCTGTGAAAGTCGATGTCCAAGTTAGCGAACTGGCGCCAATCGTGGACAATTAACTTATCGAATCGCAGGCTCATCACTCCCCCCTTTTTAGAAACCTAAGTCGAGAGCGTCGCAACCGCAACCTGATCCCATGCCAGTTGGCCAGCTTGCCCCCAAGCCGCTGTGTATTGAAAATCAAAATTTCGGCGCCGCCGGCACGCACCGCATAGCCGCCGCCTTTACGTCGGCGATCAAGTGCGCGGAATGGGTCGGTCGGCCCTATCTCGTCATTTGCAAATTTGTCGTGATAGTGTGTGCCTAAAAGTAGGCGGAGCATCGTAGTGGCTTGGGCTTCCCGAATTGGCAAGACTGTGGGGTTGGGCGTGATCCTGAGCGCCTCCCTTGTTGGCACGTCCTACGCAAAGAAATCCGACTCAACGGTAGAACGCTGTATCCGCGCCAAGACACCGAATGACAAAGTTTACTCTTGCTCAATTGCGCTGAAGGGTAGCTTCGACAGGAGGACAACGGAGCGCCTCCTTCTTCGAAGGGGAAATGCGTTAGCGCAACTCGGTATATTCTCCGAGGCTGTTAAAGATTTCTCGCGCCTCATCCAAGCGGACCCGACAGTTGCCGGCTATGTCGATAATCGTACGACTGCTCTACGATCCCTTGGCCTCTATCAAGAAGCTCTTTCGGACGCCAATCACGCGGTGGAATTGGCCCCACGTGAGGCCTTTGTTTACCACAGCCGTGGCCTTGTTTTTGATGGTTTGAAGCAGTTTAGCGCAGCGTTGAGCGATTTCGACCAAGCGATTTCGCTCGACCCGAGCAATACGGGGTTCATTATTGAACGGGCACGGATCAAAGTGGAAGCCGGCCGCACAAGCGAGGCAATCGAAGACCTTTCTCGTGTGATTTCCCAAGAACCCAACAACTTGACCGCCCTGCGACAGCGGGGCTTTGCCCACCTCGCCATGGGAGGTTTAACGTCTGCCGCAGGCGATCTGATCATGTACAGCCGAACTGTCCCCAACGATCCCGAAGTTGCGGCGGCGATGGCGACCATTAACTCTTCCGCAGCAAACACCGCGAAATCAGCAAGTTCGTCTGCGGCCGAGCCTAGTTCAGGGACTGGTGTTACGCAGAAGCAGCCAGAGCAAAGCGTTGGGGTGACGGGGACAGGGTTCTTTGTATCCTCAGAGGGTTACGTCATAACCAACGCGCATGTGGTCAGAAACTGCTCCACTCTTAGCGCCGCTGCCTTTGCAGTTCCCCAAGCCAACGCCGAGTTAGTTGCTAAAGACACTGCCAACGATCTTGCCTTGCTCAAGATTGCAGGAAAGGCGCCCACTTACGCACCTTTGCGATCAGGTGTTCGTGTGGGTGAGGACATCGCAGCATTCGGCTATCCTCTTCACGGCTTGCTGGCGAGCGCCGGTAACTTCACTGCCGGAAATGTATCGGCCCTGGCGGGCGTCGGTGACGATAGTCGGTACATTCAAATTTCAGCGCCGGTTCAACCCGGAAACAGTGGTGGGCCAGTCCTCGATCAATATGGGAATGTGGTTGGCGTGGTGGTGGCCAAACTGAATGTCTTGAAGGTCGCCGGGGCGATCGATGACGTCCCACAAAACGTCAACTTCGCAATTAAAACCTCAGTCCTAATTAGTTTTTTGCAATCCACCGGCGTCGAGGCAGAGGCTGGTAATATAGAGAAGCCTTTATCTTCGGCCGATTTAGCCGATAGAGCTAAATCGATCTCCGTGTTCCTCCGGTGTGTGAACTAGCAGAGACGACAAATTATGGACAAAGTTGCAGATATCGCGGACGAAATTATTCTGCATCGCTTTTCAAAAGCTGTGACGGAGATGTTGGCCGACGATGACCTAGTTAAGGCCGCACCTCAAGAATTTTCGATCACCCCCGACCTGGCGATGAAATTGCAACCACACTTCCCGGAGTGGCGGGTTAGTGCTGATTGGACTAGCCGCAAAGACAAGATGAAACAAATCATATGGCAGGACGAAGACGGCAAGCTGCAGAGCAAGCCGATACGCCCCGACATCATCATCCATCGACCGCACACCGAACTGAATATCCTAGTGATAGAGGCCAAGCGAGCGGTCAACAAAAACAACACGAACTATGCCAAAGACGTCAAGAAGCTCAGCCTTATGACGCTCCACAAGAGTGTGCATCCTGACTATCATTACGGCTACCGGCTCGGGGTACATCTTATCATGGACCTACCGCACCGCACCATTGTTGGCAATGATGTATACCGGAACGGAGAGATTGACCCGAAGCTCACGGAATTGCTCTGGAAGATGGTGCACTAGGTTCTGTTCGCCAGCCGCTGGCGGCCCCCCTTAAAGGGCTTTGGCAAATCGGGCGCGGTTGTATCTCCGCACATCCTCCGTGAGAGCCAGCTAGCTTGCATTCGTATTCAGATCACGGGTTCAAACGCGGCCGGTTAACTCTCCGGTAACCGTGCTAATTTCTCGACCTATCTCCATACCCCCTGTTCGTTGACATTGAAACAAAATTAGAACAAACTGCGAACATATCAACAACAGGAGAGAGTTATGACCGATCTGGTTCAGGATGTCGTCTCGCTGGTTTGCATGAGCGCGTTTCTTGTTTCCATGGCGATCTGGATCGGAGCCATGTGATTTGGCGGCATCCGCCGTCGCTGTTCCCTAAGGGCAAGAGCCGCTCCACCGTTAAGCTTTTCTTGCCGCGGCGACGTTAGGGTGCGCCGTTCAGGCAGGAGAAACGTCCAGGTGTCGCCCATCGTCACTGCCATTCTGGTGGCCAGCAATCTCGGGCTGATCTTTCTCTTGATGACCGTGCCGCTTGGTTTGCGCACGGTCCGGTCAAGCCGCATCGTGGCGATGGACCGGCAGCGCCTGTGGCAGGCGCTGTGGCCGCTCGGCAGCGATGCCGGCTGGTCCGGCGAGATCCTGTCGGCGCAGCCGCTGGATGAAGAGGGCGTAGCCCGCATCATGCTGTCGTGGGAAGGCCGCGACGGCAGGCCGATAGAGCGCAGGGCGCGGTTTGAAGATGTCGTCGAGGGCAGTCGCTTCTCGATGCGGGTGATCGAGGACACCGCGCTCGATGGCTCGTTCTGGAAGGATTATGGCGAGACCGCCGAACTGGTTTCGGAAGGCAGCGGCACACGGGTAACGCTCAGTCGCACCGACCGGTATCGCGGCATCGCCTTCCTGGTGTTCCGTTACTTCGCCATGCGCCGCGAGCTCTCCAAGCTGCAGCGTTGGGCAAAGACCGGGCAGTATCGCAAGGGCGGCTGGTTCGAGCATCCGCTGAGCCAGGTCGGCTTTGCCGTGTTGTCGGCATTGATGCTGTGGCCGTTCTTCGGCCTTCACCTTGGCGGGCTGGCGCTGGCCGCGATCCTTACTTCGGTGGTGGCATTGCACGAACTCGGCCACATGGCGGCGTTCCGGCTGACGGGCCACCGCAGGGCGCGCATGATCTTCATCCCGCTGCTTGGCGGCATCGCCATTGGCGGTCGGCCCTATAACAGCCGTTTCGAAGTGGCCTTCGTGGCCTTGATGGGGGCGGGGTTCTCAGCCTTCCTGGTGCCGATCGTCATCGCCGCCAGCGTGCTTGCCGGCGGCGAGGGGCACAAGGCGGCTGCGGCGCTGCTGGCCGCACTGGCGGGCTGCGCTGCCCTGTTCAACATCGCCAATCTGGTGCCGGTGTGGAAATTCGACGGCGGCCAGGTGCTGCGCCAGATCTGCCCGGGGCCGATCGTCCTGGCGTTGGCGTCCTTCTCGCTGCTTTCGGCCTTTCTGGCGCTTGGCTGGCAGGCGGGGTTTTCCTCCGGTTTCCTGCTGGCGGCCGGCGCGGTCTTTTCGATCCTCAGCCTGCTCACCGTCGGCAGCGGGGTGAAGCCACGTCACGAACTGGAGCCGATCGGCACCACCGATCGTTTGGTCATCGCGGGGGGCTTGCTGGCGGTGTTCGCCATCCATGGCTGCGGCGTGATGTGGGCTTCCGCCCAACTGATCTGAAGCGCGGTCAGCCGGTCTTGCGGGCCGCTTCGGCGGGCAAGGCCTCGGCAGGACCGAACACATCCTCGAAAGCGGATTTCAGCGCGAGATCAAGATCGGCCATCGTCAGGGGAAGGCCGAGGTCGACGAGGCTGGTGACGCCGTGGTCCTGGACACCGCAGGGCACGATGCCGCTGAAATGGGAGAGGTTCGGCTCGACATTGATGGCGATGCCGTGAAAACTGACCCAGCGCCGCAGCCTGATGCCTATCGCCGCGATCTTGTCCTCGCCCGGTGAGCCATCCGGCAAAGCAGGGCGATCGGGCCGCACGACCCAGACACCGACCCGGTCCTCGCGGCGCTCGCCGCGCACGTTGAAAGCGGCGAGTGTGCCGATGATCCATTGTTCGAGCGCGGCGACGAAGGCGCGCACGTCCTCGCGCCGGCGCTTCAGGTCGAGCATGACATAGGCGACCCGCTGGCCGGGCCCATGGTAGGTGTATTCGCCGCCGCGTCCTGCCGAAAAGACCGGAAAGCGGTCGGGATCGATCAGGTCCTCGATGCGGGCGCTGGTACCGGCGGTGTAGAGTGGAGGATGTTCGACCAGCCAAACCATTTCACCGGCTGCGCCGCTGCGGATCGCCTCGGCGCGCGCCTCCATGAAAGCCAGCGCATCGGGATAGGCGGTAAGGCCGGGTTCGACCAGCCATTCGACCGGCGCCGAACCGGGGAGCGGCAGGAACGACGTGGCGATCTGGCTGCGTTCTGGCATGGCTTTTCGTTTTTCGCTTGTGCATCCCACGGGTCAAGCCCGAAGCATGTGTCCGGGCGACATGCATCCGCCCTCCATATGGCGATATCGGGCGCAAACGTCCAGTTGCGGGCGCTCATTCCAATCCTGTGGACCGTTATGCCAATCGCTTGAGATTATTGCTCGCCACGCACTTGTTTCGCCGGAAACGATTTGCTACACGCCGCGAGCCGGTCGGTTCCGGCTCCTACCACGTGCGGTCGTGGCGGAATTGGTAGACGCGCAGCGTTGAGGTCGCTGTGGGGCAACCCGTGGAAGTTCGAGTCTTCTCGACCGCACCAAATGCTCGCTTAGCCAAAGCCTTGAAACCTTTGCAAATGAAGGTTTTCCTCCACCTGTTGACCTAGCAGTCTGCGCCGGGTTTGGCTTTGGTCTCTCACGGCTATGAGGCCTCTGCGGTCAACTCTTTCTCCTGCGCTGTTAGGCTCCGGAATTTGACATATCCAAGTATGATGGTGCCAGCCATCTTGGTAGCTTCAAAAAAGCAGTCCAGTATCTCAAAATAGTCCTCGTCCCGTCGTTCAGGGTCTTCGGCGCTAATGACGAACTGAACCGTTCTGCTGGCGTCGTCGGTTTTGGCGATTGAAGAGAATATGTGCCGTTCTGATAGGTGGACGAAACCCGACGTTTCTTTGTAGACATTCTCGACCCATGGAAATTCTTCCATCAGCTTCGAAATCAGCCGATTGTCCCTAGGAATTCACCTTCTCTATCCTTCTGCTTATCAAATCGCTGGCCGGAGAGCACTGCCTTGCAGAGGGCGTCCATGCTATCCACGAGTTTCAACGCGTGGACTCTTGCCGCAGTATCGATTTGCATTCGAAGCAGCGCGGCGCCGCAAGTGAAATTTCGCGCGGCCATCAGTATCCTGAACCCAGATGCGAGCGAAAGAACGCGCTTCGTAGCTCCAATGACAAATAAATCTGATTGATAGACGCTGGCGCCGTCTTCCATCAGCGCCGATGCCTTCCGAAGAATTTCTTGCTCAATTTGCTCAATACGGCGGAGGCGCATTTCGAAGGACATGAACCGGCTCACGAAATTGACACGATTAGAAGCTGATGTTCCTACGTAGGCCTAATCACAGAAATCAGCGAATCGGGGTCGCCGGGTAGCCCCAGCACACCCGACTTTCCAATCGAAGGGCAAACGACGCTAGGTGACGTAGGTAGCCCAGCGAAAACCTCGCCTATCCCGTCCACCCGAGGCCAGCCGAGATACAATTGATCGATACGAGCAGCGCGTCGGTCGCCCGCTTTTGATCCGCTGTCCCGGTATTTGACCTGGCTTCGCGCAACAGCTCGACCTGCAGCCGGTGAATGTCATCCATCTGCCGCCGCAGATTGTCGAAACGCCGCTTGAACATCGGAAAGCGGGCGGAAAGATCGCCGCCCGTGAGGTCACCGATCAGGCGTCGCGTCAACTCGTATTCGGCGGCGATGCGGGCATAGATTCGCTCAGCCGCTTGGCTGTCGGACACCAGGCCGGCGTAGAGCCGCGCAATCTCCATGTCGGACTGGTAAAGCGTCTTCTCGGCCTCGTCGACGATCAGGCGGAAGAAGCGCGAGTGCTCGAACATGCGGGCCAGAAGCTCGCGCCCGGCCTCGCCGCGCACCGCGACGAACGAGCTGAGTGCGCTGCCGATGCCGTACCAGCCGGTCAACAGGTGCCGGTTCTGGCTCCAGGCGAACACCCAGGGAATGGCGCGCAGGTCGGCAATGCCGCTGGCGCCGAAACGGCGATCCGGCCGTGAGCCCATTTTCAGGAGCGCCAGTTCCGCGACCGGGCTCGCTTGGTTGAAATAATCGAGGAAGCCGGGCTCGGCCATCAACCTGGCATAGGATGCCTGCGACATGCCTGCCAGCGCTTCCAGCGCTTCGTCGAACTCCGGCGTTTCCTTCGGCACGACATCGCCGGACGATCCGACACTATGGGCCAGCACGCCAGCGGCGAGAACCTCGAGCTGGTTGAGGCCGGTGCCGCGATTGGCGAATTTCGACGATACGACCTCGCCCTGCTCCGTTACCCGCATGGCTCCGGCAACGGTGCCTGCCGGCTGTGCCGCGATTGCCCGGCCGGTCGGCGCACCGCCACGGCTGACAGAGCCGCCGCGACCGTGAAAGAAGCTGATCCTGACCCTATGCTTACGGCCGATGGCAGCAAGGCGCTTTTGCGCCTTTGCCAATTCCCAATTGGAAGCCAGGAAACCGCCGTCCTTGTTGGAATCCGAGTAGCCAAGCATGATCTCCTGGCGCGCGCCGAAATCCCGCACCGTCCGCCTTACTAGCGAAACGCCGAGCAATTCGTTCAGGATGACGGGTGCTGCCTGCAGATCGGCGATGGTCTCGAACAATGGCACGATCCGCAGCCTGATTGTGCCGCCGCCACCAGGCGCGGTTGAAAGTCCGCAATATTGGGCCAGTAGATAGACCGCGAGCAGATCGTCGGCCGAGCGGGTCATGCTGAGAACGAAAGAGCCGAAGGCGTCGGCATCCGAGCTGGAGATCTGCTCGCGGATGACGGAGAATGTCGAAAGCAGCTCACCTGCTTCCGGCGAAAGCCGGCCTGCGTCGATCTCCAGCCGTTCGCCCCCACTTAAGGCTGCGCGAATGCGCGCCGACCATTGCGGCGTGCCGGCCGCGACCGGATCTGTGGGATTTGTCAGCGTAAACAGCTCGGCCAGCACCCGGTTGACGACCGTGGAGTTCTGCCGGATGTCGAGCGAGACGGTACGGAAGCCGAAGCTTCCGACCTGCCAAAGCAGGGGCTGCACGAAACGCCTGGCAACCGCGCGCCCTCCAATCGCTTCGAGAACACATGACAGGCTGCTCAGATCGGCACGAAACGCCTCCGCCGAGAGGTACGCCGCCGTGCCGCCGTCTCGCGTAGCCTCCAGCCGGGCAAGCAGGGCCGAAGCGAACTGGCGAAGCGGTTCGTCAGGATTGCGGGCGGCGATCTCTTGCGCCTGTCCGCTTTTATCAAGCGCCGTTTGCAGCACCGGCTTGAAGCTGGCCGGCAGCTCAATGACGTTCGAGCTGGCGCTGAGCACCGTCACCAGCCGTTGCACCTGCGTCAGATACCAGCCTATGGCGGTATTGCGGTATTCGGCCACGGCATGGGCGGTGACCGCGGCCGTCACGTTTGGATTGCCATCGCGGTCGCCCCCGATCCACGAGGCATAGCGCATGAAAGAGGGGATTCTGATCGGCTCTCCCGGATAGTGACGCTCGAAAGCGCCTTGAAGCTTGCCATAGAGCTGCGGCGTCGCCTCGAAGATGACTTCGCGAAAGAAATGCAGGCCCCAGGCGATTTCGCGTTCGACCGTCGGGCGCTCCAGCCGCAGTTCGCCCGTCATCCACAGAAGCTCGATCTCGCTTTCCAGATCGGCGACCAACAGGTCGCGTTCGCCCGGCGCCCAGCGCGGCTGGTCGAGTTCGGTCAGCTTGCGATAGATACGGCGGTGGATTTCCAGAACCGTGACGCGTTTGGCCTCTGTCGGGTGCGCGGTCATGGTCGGGCCGACGCAAAGCTCATCGAGCGCCGCCTGGACTTCCTCCGCCGAGTGGCCGTTCGCCGCCATTTGCGCGATCACGCTGGCGAACGACCCGGGCACTTCGTCGACACCGGCGCCTTGTTCGAGTTCGCGACGCGTTCGCATGGCAAACAACTCGTCGGCAATCGTCAGCAACTGGAACCACACGCCGCTCGCCTGAAGCGCCGGGATGCGCTGCTCCGCGGCAACCGAGACAAGCGACCTGCGTCCGCTTAGAACAGCGGCGATCTCGGGCTCACGCGCGCTTGCGACCTGAAGCAGCAGGCGCAACAAAAGGCTGCGCTCGTCCTCACGAAATCTGATGCGCCTACTCTGTTCCAAACCAGTTTCCTGACCCGTCCATTGATTGCCGCTGTGGCCGCGCCCTTGGAGCGGTTCAGTGACTGCGTGAGACGCTGAACCGCTCTAAATATTTGTTTTTATGCACCGCTTGCGTTCGCGCTATGCGGCCTTCGGCCGGTCGGCATCAAGCCGCCTGCTTCCTCCGCGCCAGGGTATCGGCCACGACGTCGCCGAAGGACGACGGCGTCGGCACGATGACGACGCCGGCCTCTTTCAATATCTCGACCTTTTCCTGCGCCGATTCGCCGAAGGCGGAGATGATGGCGCCGGCATGACCCATGCGCCGGCCTTTCGGTGCCGAAAGGCCGGCAATATAGGCGATCAACGGCTTGCGCATGTCGTCGCGCGCCCAGATCGCGGCTTCGGCTTCCTGCGGGCCGCCGATCTCGCCGATCATCACCACGGCGTCGGTTTCGTCGTCCTGTTCGAAGAGCCTCAGAACGTCCTTGAAGGAGGAGCCGTTGATCGGATCGCCGCCGATGCCGACGCTAGTGGAGACGCCGATGCCGAGCGCCTTCATCTGCGAGGCGGCCTCGTAGCCCAGTGTTCCCGAGCGGCCGACGATGCCGACGCGGCCGGGAAGGTAGATCGAGCCGGGCATGATGCCCATCAGCGCCTGTCCGGGCGTGATGATACCGGCGCAGTTCGGCCCGACCAGCCGCATGCGGTCCTCGAAGCGGTAGCGGCGCATGTAGCGCTTGACCTGCATCATGTCTTGCGAGGGAATGCCGTCCGTGATGCAGACGCAGAGCTTTATCCCCGCATCCGCCGCCTCCATGATCGAATCGGCAGCAAAGGGCGGCGGCACGAAGACGATGCTGGCCTCGGCGCGGGTTTCGCGTACCGCGCCCTTGACGGTGTTGAAGATCGGCAGGCCGAGATGCGTCTGGCCGCCCTTGCCGGGGGTAACGCCGCCGACGAGCTTGGTGCCGTAGCGCTTCATGTCCTCGGCATGGAAGCTGCCGATCTTGCCGGTGAAGCCTTGCACGATGACGCGCGTGCTGCGGTTGAGCAGGATTGCCATTTTTCCGTCCTCCCTCAGGCTGCTTTTTTCTTGGTGGCCGCGCGCCATGCGGCCACGGCTTTTTCGGCGGCTTCGGCGAGCGTGTCGGCGACGATCACCGCCTCGCCGGAATCGGCCAGGATCTTGCGCCCTTCCTCGGCCCTGGTGCCGGAGAGCCGCACCACCAGCGGCACGTTGACGCCGACCTCGCGAATCGCCTTGATGACGCCCTCGGCAACCCAGTCGCAACGGTTGATGCCGGCAAAGATGTTGACCAGGATGGTCTCGACATTCTTGTCGCCGAGAACGGCGCGGAATGATTTCGCCACCCGCTCGGGCGAAGCACCGCCGCCGATGTCGAGGAAGTTGGCCGGCTCGCCGCCGGCGATCTTGATCATGTCCATGGTCGCCATGGCGAGCCCCGCGCCGTTGATGATGCAGCCGATATTGCCGTCGAGGCCGACATAGGAGAGGCCGCGGTCGCTGGCGAAGGTTTCGCGCGGGTCTTCCTGGCTCTTGTCGCGCAGCTCGGAGATTTCAGGCCGCCGGAACAGCGCGTTCTCGTCGAACGACATCTTGGCGTCGAGCGCCACCAGGCTGCCGTCGCGGGTCACCACCAGCGGATTGATCTCCAGCATCGAGGCGTCGTAGTCGCGGAACACCTGGTAGCAGCTGAAGATGGTCTCGGTCGCCTTGCCGATCAGGCTGTCCTCCAGCCCGAGCCCGAAGGCGATCTCGCGCGCCTGGAAGCGCTGCATGCCGACGCCCGGATCGACGGTGGCGCGGATAATGGAATCCGGTGCTCTTTCGGCGATCTCCTCGATCTCCATGCCGCCGGCGGCCGAGGCCACGATCATGACGCGCTCTTCCTTACGGTCGAGCACGAAGCCGAGATAGAGTTCCTGCGCGATGTCGACGGCTTCCTCCAGATAAAGGCGCGAGATCAGCTTGCCGCGCGGGCCGGTCTGGTGGGTCACCAGCTTGCGCCCGAGCATGGCTTCGGCGGCGTTGGAAATCTCCTCGTCATTGGTGCAGACCTTGATGCCGCCGGCCTTGCCGCGCGCGCCGGAATGCACCTGCGCCTTCAGAACCCATTTGCCGCCGCCGATCTCGCGGGCTCGGTAGGTCGCCTGCTCTGGGCTGTAAGCAAGGCCGCCGCGCGGCACATGCACCCCATGCCGGGCGAGCAGTTCCTTGGCTTGATATTCGTGGATGTCCATTTTTTCTCCTCCCCAAATCGTCAAAGCGCGGCGACGCGCGGCTCTTGTCGGCTAATTGAGCTGGCCGGCGCGTTCGATGGCGTCGTTGACCACCAGCACGTTGCGCGCCATGCGTTCCGATGCGGCGTCGATCATCTTGCCGTCGAGCGCGGCAGCACCCTTGCCCTGCTGCTCGGCTTCCTTCAACACTTCGAGGATGCGGCGGGCGCGCGTGACTTCCTTCTCCGGCGGCGAAAACACGTCGTTGGCCAAAGCGATCTGCGAGGGGTGGATCGCCCATTTGCCTTCGATGCCGAGTGCGGCGGCGCGGCTGGCGGCCGCCTTGTAGCCTTCCGGATCGGAGAAATCGCCGAACGGCCCATCGATGGCGCGCAGACCATAGGCACGGCAGGCGACGGTCATCCGCGACAGGGCGAAATGCCACTGGTCGCCGGGATAATCGGGGTTGAGGCCGCCGATGTTGACGGTTCGCGCCTTGTTGCTGGCGGCATAGTCGGCAACGCCGAAATGCATCGCTTCCAGCCGGCCCGGGGTCGCGGCAATGGCCTCGACATTGGCCATGCCAAGCGCGGTCTCGATGAGCGCTTCCAGGCCGACGCGGGTCTTGAAACCCTTGGCCATCTCGATCTGGTTGACCATGGCCTCGACCATATAGAGATCGGCCGGCACGCCGACCTTCGGCACCAGGATCGTGTCCAGCCGGTCGCCGGCCTGTTCCATCACGTCGACGACGTCGCGGTACATGTAATGGGTGTCGAGCCCGTTGATGCGCACCGAGACCGTCTTGCCCTTGGCGCGCCAGTCGATGTCGTTCAGGGCCTGGATGATGTTCTTGCGGGCGCGTTCCTTGTCAGGCGGGGCCACGGCGTCCTCGATGTCGAGGAAGACGAAGTCGGCGGCACTGTTGGCCGCCTTGTCGATCATCTCCGGGCTGGAGCCGGGAACCGCCAGCTCGCTGCGCTGCAGCCTGAGTTTCTTGAGGTGATGGATGGTGTGGCTCATCGCGGTTCCCCCTATGCCGCTTCGGCGACGGGCATCGCGGCGGAGGCGCGGAAGTGCTGGATGGCGGCGCCGACGCCGGAGCCCGGCGCCAGCCGCACACCGCAATCGAGCAGCGCCATTTCGGCCGATGACAGCGAGGCCAGCACCATCACCTCGTTCAGCCAGCCGAGATGACCGATGCGGAAAACCTTGCCGAATACCTTGTTGAGGCCGCCGCCCAACGATGTCTGGTAGGCCTGGTAGGCGCGCTTGACGACGTCGCCGCTGTCGATGCCTTCCGGCACGAGAATGGCGCTGACCGTGTCTGAATGCCATTTCGGCGCCTTCGCGCAGAGCTTCAGGCCCCATGCGTCGACCGCCTTGCGCACGCCTTCGGCCAACCGATGGTGGCGGGCAAAGATATTGTCCAACCCTTCCTCGGCGATCAGGTCGAGCGAGGCGCGCAGGCCGCGCAGCAACTGCGTCGCAGGGGTGTAGGGGAAATAGCCGGCATCATTGGCGCGGATCATGTCCTCGAAGGAGAAGAAGCAGCGCCGGTGGGTGGCGGTTCTCGAAGCGACGAGAGCCTTCTTGCTGACCGAGAGGAAACCGAGGCCGGCCGGCAGCATGAAACCTTTCTGCGAGCCGCTGACGGCGCAGTCGACGCCCCATTCCTCCTGGCGAAAGTCGATCGAGCCGATCGACGAGACGCCGTCGACGAAGAGGAGCGCTGGGTGGTTCGCATCGTCGAGCACGGCGCGGCAGCCGGCGACGTCGCTGGTGACACCCGTCGCCGTCTCGTTCTGCGTGCAGAAGATTGCCTTGATGCGGTGCGCCTTGTCCGCCTTCAGCCGCTCAGCGTAGAGTTCGAGCGGCACGCCGGTGCCCCATTCGCAGTCGATCACGTCGACCTCAAAGCCGAGGCGCTCGGCCATGTCGACCCAAAGATGCGAAAACTGGCCGAAGCGCGACATCAGCACGCGGTCGCCGGGGCTGAGCACATTGGTCATCGCTGCTTCCCAGGCTCCGGTGCCCGAAGAAGGGTAGATGAAGACGCGGCCCGTCTCGTTCCTGAAGACTTTCTTGATGTCCTCGAAAAGCGGCAGGGTGAGGTCGGGGAAGGTGGCCGCGCGCATGTCCTCCATCGGCAGGTTCATCGCCTGCCGGACCTGCTCGGGAATGTTTGTGGGCCCGGGGATAAAGAGATGAGTGAACCCAGCCATGCGCGAACTCCTCCGATCGTCTTGGATTGTGGAGGAAGTGTCGCGTCGAAGAGGCCCGCCAACAACACCTTGCCGGGTAAGTTGTTGGCCCGCGCGGGTGGGGGGCTCCTACCCGGTTGGCCTACCCGACAGGCGATTTGGGGCTTCGACGGCTCTCGCTCGAATAGAGCGCGACCGCCATGGCGCGGTTACGGACATCGAGCTTGTCGTAAAGATTCTTGAGATGATATTTCACCGTGTTCTCGGAGATGCCGGTCCGGGTCGCGATCTGCAGATTGGTCCAGCCATCGGACAGCACAGCCAGCAGTTCACGCTCGCGCACGGTAAGCCGGGACAGCGGCGTGTCGTTGACCTTGTTGATGTCGATATAGGGAATGCAGATGCGGCCGTGTGCGACAGCCAGGATGGTGTCGAAGATGATGGCGGGATCGTCGAACTGGAAGCAGTAGCCCTGAGCCCCCAGGCGCACACACTGTTTCAGGATGCCGATGTCATGGTCGTTTGAAAAGACCGCGATGCGCACGTTGAGCTTGCTGTCTCGGACCTCGGCCAGGACGTCCGCGCCATCCATGTCGGACAGCTTCCAGCCGATCACGGCGACATCGAACTCCTGCACCGCTGCAAGCTTCAGGAAATGCCTGCCGCTTTGTACCGAGGCCAAAAGTTCGAAGCGCCCGTCGCATTGCAGCATTTCGCGCAGAGCCGATATGACGAGCGGATTGCGTTCGGCCACGACCACGCGAACGCGCCGCTGTTCGATTGCCTCGCTCGGTGTCTTCGACGTGATCTTCAAGGGCTTCCGGTTGTTCGGGGTTACGGCCTGAATGGGTCCGGCCGATGCATGGACCTGCATCATGACAATTCTGCCCCAATTGCATAGGGGTGCTCTTTCCCCAGCGACATGCGCTGTCGCGCGCCCCTGAACCCAGACGCCACTTCTTTTGACAAATATCAGGTGCGGTTCGCCAGGCGACAGCCATGCCGGCGCAGATCAACGCCAATTGGGAAGTGCGCGTTTCGTCAGGGATTTCCATCGGTTGTAGCGACAGGTTGCAAAATGGAATCATGCCGAGGCCCGCTCGTTTTTCTTGTTTCAGCATCGAACCAAAACCGGTTTCCACTTTTGGGAATCATGGTCTAGACCTGACAGGCACCTTTTCGGGATTCTGATGGCGGGAGGCGCTGGTGGAAAGCCAGGACAAGCAGACGACCTCCGCAAAGGGGGCTGACGAGGCCCGCGCCGACATCTATGGCGAGGGCGGTGCGGTCCTTTCGTCCTTCCTTGCGCAGATCGGGGCTGCGATCGCCGACCGCGATACGCTGACCCTCAAGCATGAAGTCGATCATCTGCACCAGTCGGAGCTCGGCGACCTGATCGAGGCGCTGCATCCCGAACAAAGACGGGCTCTGGTCGAACTCCTGGGTGCCGATTTCGACTTTTCCGCTTTGACCGAAGTCGACGAGGCGATCCGCATGGATATCGTCGACCACCTGCCCAATGCGCAGATCGCGCAGGCGGTGCAGGAGCTGGATTCCGACGACGCGGTCTACATCCTCGAAGACCTCGAACCGGAAGACCAGGACGAGATCCTGTCGCAACTGCCTTTCACCGAGCGGATCAGGCTGCGCCGCTCGCTCGACTACGCGGAAGAGACCGCCGGGCGGCGCATGCAGACCGAGTTCGTCGCGGTGCCGCCCTTCTGGACGATCGGGCAGACCATCGACTACATGCGCGAGGACAAAAACCTTCCCGACCGCTTCAGCCAGATCTTCGTCATCGACCCGACCTTCAAGCTGTTAGGGGCCATCGATCTCGACCAGATCCTGCGCGCGAAGCGCGCGGTCAAGGTCGAGGAAGTCATGCATGAAACGCGGCATGCCATTCCGGCGACCATGGACCAGGAAGAGGCGGCGCGGGAATTCGAACAGTACGACCTCCTTTCGGCCGCCGTGGTCGACGAGAACGAGCGGCTGGTCGGCGTGCTGACCATCGACGACGTCGTCGACGTGATTCAGCAGGAGGCCGAGGAGGATCTGCTGCGCATGGGCGGCGTCGGCGACGAAGAACTCTCCGACACCGTGCTTGCAACCTCGCGCTCGCGCGTTCCCTGGCTGTTGGTCAATCTTGTCACGGCA
Source organism: Mesorhizobium sp. ES1-4 (assembly GCF_020164745.1). Classification (GTDB taxonomy): domain Bacteria; phylum Pseudomonadota; class Alphaproteobacteria; order Rhizobiales; family Rhizobiaceae; genus Mesorhizobium. Next base: position 123,363 of record NZ_JAIUGV010000010.1, read on the forward strand.
TTCCTGGCGGCATCGGTGATCGGCCTGTTCGACCACACGATCGAGCGGATCGTGGCGCTCGCCGTGCTGATGCCGATCGTGGCAGGCATGGGCGGCAATGCCGGCTCGCAGACCATGACCGTCACCGTTCGGGCATTGGCGACCAAGGACCTCGACATCTACAATGCCGGCCGCATCATTCGTCGCGAATTGGGGGTCGGCTTCATCAATGGGATCGTCTTCGCCATCCTGATCGGCATCGTCGCGGCAGCGTGGTTTCGCGATCCCAATCTGGGCGGCATCATCGGGGCGGCGATGATCATCAACATGTTCGTGGCAGCGCTGGCCGGCATCCTGATCCCGCTGCTGCTCGACCGGTTCAAGATCGATCCCGCCGTGGCATCGGCGGTTTTCGTCACCACTGTCACTGATGTCGTCGGCTTCTTTGCCTTCCTTGGCCTTGCGACCTGGTGGTTCGCTATCCGCTAAACAGACCTTAATTGACTTTTACGTAAATGCTGTGCGACGCTCACAGGGCAGGGCCACTCGCCGATTCCGGCACGGCTGGGCCTGTTCGTGGGGAGGAGAGGAGGCGAGGCGCTTGATCGGCAATCGCCAATCTCTGGGTGGAGCGACCATGCGGGAATATTATTCGATCACCGAACTGACCCGCGAATTCGACGTGTCGACGCGCACGCTGCGCTTCTATGAGGACGAGGGACTGGTGCAGCCGGTGCGGCGGGGCCGCACGCGGCTGTTTCGCCCGTCCGACCGCCATCTCATCCGGCAGATCATGCGCGGAAAGCGGCTCGGCTTCTCGATCAACGAGATCCGCGAGATCATCCAGATGTACAAGGAGCCGCCCGGCGAGGTCGGTCAGCTCAAGCTGATGATCAAGCGCATCGAGGAAAAGCGCGAGGATCTCAGGCAGAAACGCCGCGACCTCGAGGAGACGCTGGCCGAACTCGACCAGGCAGAGGAGTCTTGCGTCGAGCGGCTGGTCGAGCTCGGCGTCAACACCTAATCCTGCTCAGATCCAGCGCCGCACCCGTTTGGAATAATCGCGGTATTTCTTGCCGAATTTCGCCGCCAATATCTTTTCCTCGCTTTCGATGGCGACCTTCTGCGTGACGAAGGCCGCGACGAAGCCAAGCAGGAAGAACCAGGCGATGCCCGAGACGAAGGCAACGCCGATCAGCATCAGCGTCAGCGCCAGATAGATCGGATTGCGGGTGATGCCGAATGGGCCGGATGTAACCAGATGGTCCGGCAGGGCGGTGGGGCTGAGCGTGGTCTTGGCCCGCATCATGGTGCGGATCGCGGTGAACCAAAGTGCGGCGGCGCCGAACAAGGCCACCCAGCCGGCTGCAAACAGCATGTCGCCCAGGAGGTCGCCGATCCAGGGCAAGGGATAGAGCAGACCGAGGATGATGCTGACGGCGATCGCGGCGGCGTAGATCACCGGCGGCCACGGTACCACCCCAGGCTTCGGCTCGATCATTGTGTCCCTCCCTCCGTCATCTTGTCATCGGTCTTGGCGGTGCACGTTGCGGCAAGATCGGACAGATGCGCCCTGAAGTCCGCAGTCTGATCGTTGTTGTAGAGCCGATCAAGAGAGGCGTCCCCTTGGAGCGTCTCGAGCATGCAACCGCAATAGCTCGAACAGAAGGTTGCGTTGCGCATCTGCTCGCATGAGCGCTGGCAGGTTTTCAGGAAATTGACCTGCGGCGGGTCGACCTTCGCCGGCATCGCCTGCGAGAACAGCCAGACGCCACCGATCAGCAGCGGCTGGTGGATCAGGTAGAAGGCCAGGCTGTGGCGGCCGATGAAGGCCAGCGGGTTCGACCAGCGCCCGGGGGCCAGATTCGCCAGGCGCGCCCTTATGCCGGAAGCGGAAGCGAGTTTCGTTATCCCGAGGCCGACAAGCACGGCGCCGAACCAGGGGAACAGCGGAACATAGTCGTTGGAGCGCGGGTTGATCGCCGACAGGCCGATCCACCACAGCCAGGGGTGATCGAGCGCCTCGAAGCGCAGGTAGAAAGGCGCCGCGATGACGAGCGTGGCGACGACAAGCGTCAGCAGCGCCGGCAGGCGCAGGAAGGCCAGGCCGAGCAGGCTGGCGAGCGCGATCTCGTGCAGGATGCCGAAGAAGATGAATCCGTCGGGCGTGGCGATGCGGGTAACGATCGAGATGGCGACCGCCGCGCCTGTAACCATGGCGAACCGCTTCCAAAAGCCGTTCCAGCGGATTTGCCGGCCATGGGCGAGATAGAGGCTGACGCCGACCAGGAACAGGAAGGTCGAGGCGATGCAGCGCGCGTAGATCTTCCACCAGCCGAAGGCAGTGAGGCCGGGATCGGTGTAGCCGAAGAATTCCAGGTCCCAGGTAAAATGGTAGCTCGCCATCGCGATCAGGGCGATGCCGCGCAAAATATCGATGGCGACGATGCGCTTCGATAGCTCCGGAACGGGTGCGGTCGGCGTGTGGATGCTCATGGTCTCGCGATCTGATTCAGCCCCTGCAAGACGACTATCACGGTTGCCCTGGATAGAAGAAGGCCGGTCGCATTGGCCTGGACCGCTCGGCGGCACCCGCGCCGGCCAACAGGTTGGGCCAGCGCGGGAAAGCCTTTGACCGGCTTCGCTTTTTGCCGGGTGTGCGTCGGTTTCCTCTTAATGGGCCTGAAATGTCCAAGGCAGATTTGACGCCGCGATTCTGCTTTGGGGAAGCAATGTCCACCCATGTTCGCCATCCGATCTGGCTTCCGGCCCTCAAGGCCACGGATGCGCGCACCTTCGCCTCGCTCTACGCGGTCGAATCCTTCGCCCGCGCCATGGTTTCGAGCGTCATCCCGATCCAGGCCTACGAGATTCTCCACAACGAGCAGATCGTTTCGATCCTCTACACCGTCGTCTCGATGATCGGCCTGTCCGTGACCTTGTTCATGCCGATGCTGATCCGCCGCTTTGCGCGGCGCTGGGTCTACACGGCAGGCGCCTGCCTGCTCGCCATCGGCTCGCTGTTCTTCGTCACCCACACACTTGCCGGACAGCTGGCCGGGATGCTGTGCCGGGTCATGGGCGCCAGCGCGCTATCGATCACGCTCAACCTTTACATCATGGACCACATCCGCAAGCCCGACTTCATGCAGGCCGAATCACTGCGCATGGCGTGGTCGATGGTTGCCTGGACCTGTGGGCCGACGCTGGGCATCTTCCTCTACGCGCATTTCGGCATCTATGCCGCGCATGGCGCGGTGGCGGTATTCGCCATGGCCCTGCTGGCGCTGTTCTGGTTCTATCGGCTCAGCGACAATACCTCCATCCAGCCCGGCAAGACGCGGCCGGCCAATCCGCTCGCCAATATCGGGCGCTTCGTGGCGCAGCCGAGATTGAGGCTGGCGTGGCTGATCGCCTTCGGCCGTTCCTGCTTCTGGACGACGTTCTTCGTCTATGGACCGCTGTTCATGGTCATCACCGGCGAGGGCGAATTGGCCGGTGGCCTGCTGGTCTCGGCCGGCAATGCGCTTTTGTTCATGGCGATCTTCTGGGGCAAGGCGGGAAAACGCTTCGGCGGTCGGCGGACGATGACATTTGCCTATTTCGCCATGTCGGCCATGCTTCTGGCCGCGGGGACGGTCGGCGAAACCGTGCCGCTGCTCACGGGCGCCTTCCTGCTGTGCGGCGCCTTCTTCACCATCGCGCTCGACGCACTCGGTTCGACCGCCTTCATGCGGTCGGTGCGCTCCTATGAGCGCGCGCAGATGGCGGCGGTCTACCGCACCTATCTCGACTTTTCCGAACTGACGCCGCCGCTGGTCTATTCGATGGTGCTGGCCTTCTTCGGTCTGGGTTCGGTGTTCGTCACGCTCGGCCTGCTGGCAGCCTTTTGCGGCTTCATGACCTGGCGATATCTGCCGAAATCCCTCTAAAAATCACGGCGAAAGCGCCGTATGGCGCTCGCGCACCCAATTGTGGAAGCGATGCAGGTCGTATTCCTCGGGCATCAGCACGCCGGCTTGATGGCGCATCGAGCGCAGGCCCCTCTGGTTGACCTCGCAAATCGCTGCGTCCTCTTCCAGCACCTGGGTGCCGAAGGCGACGATGTTGTCGATATCGGTCTCGGCGAGCGCCTCGGGCGCGAACAGCCATTCCGCCACAAGCTCCGTCTGATCGGCGCCGAGCGGCACCAGCCTCACCGTTCGGACATAGTCGACATGGCCGACGATGAACATCGAGGGCAGGCTGGTGGCGTAGGTCTGGCCGGCGGCCCGTTCGGCCGGCGTCAGGTCCGGGAAGACGGGGCCATGCGCCTTGCCGTCGCGCGACCAGGTTTCGGCACCCGTCCGAAGGCCACCGGAAAATTCCGGCGCGTCATTGTCCGCCTGGCGGGTCCATTCGGGGTCGTCATGCCGGCTCATCAGGCCGCGACCATAGATCGGCACCAGCCGCGACAGGTCCTTGTGGACGCCCGGGCAGTGCAGGCATTCGTTGAAGTTTTCCCAAAAGATCTTCCAGTTGCAGTTCATCACCTTGCGCAGCACATGGCCTGATACCAGCGATTCGAGCGGCCAGTTGCCGAGGTCGCCGGAAGCGGGATCGAAGGAGGATTGCGCCGAGCCGGCGGAATCCTCAGCAAGATTGACGAAGACGAAGCCCCGCCACACCGAAAGGGCGACGCGATAAAGCGGGTGATCGGCCTTGTCGAAGCCTTCAGGCAACGATTTCGACGGCACGCGCACCAGATCGCCACGCAGCGAATAGGACCAGGCATGATAGGGGCAGGTGATCAACCGCGCCTTCAGCCGCCCTTCGCTTTCCTGGCAAAGCTGCGAGCCGCGGTGCCGGCAGGTGTTGTGGAAGGCGCGCAGCTCCCCGGTGTCGTCGCGCAGCACGACAATTTCCTGCGTGCCGACGCGGAAGGTGCGGAATGCCAAAGGCTGGGCGAGGTCGGCCTCGCGGCAGACGAGCAGCCAGCTTCTGTACCAGATGGCGTCGAGGTCACACTGATAAGCTGCTTCATCCCAATATGCCGATGAGGGCAGCGTCGGCTCGGTTCGGGTCAGGCCGTTATAGGGATCGCGCTCGCTGGCATTGGGCTGCATGACCGGCTTCCTGTGAGGTTGCCAGCCGACACCGGGCCATGACGTTTGTCAATCATGACAACATGGGAGCGGCTCTACGAGACGACGCTGCTGCGCCAACGGCTGTCGGAATTTGGTTTGCCGGGCTCGGCGAATTTCCTTATAGTCGCCAACGTCGTCGGTTCCTTTTTGGAGCCAAGAGGGAATGCGGTGCGGGCGAGGTTTCGCCCAATGCCGTGGCTGCCCCCGCAACTGTGTGCGGTAGCCCTCTCCATAGACCACTGAAGGTTTTCCTTCGGGAAGGTGGGGAAGGGCGCTGATCCGCGAGCCAGGAGACCTGCCGGCGACAGGAAACTGACTTCGATGCCCTCGGGTGGAGGGCGAAAGGACAAGACATGACTACCGCTTCCGTCTCCCTCGGCGCCTCGGTCTCTTCGCAGTCGCGCTTCATGCAGCTGGCGCTCGCGGCGCTGCTTGGCATCTTCGTCGTCGGCTTTGTCGGCTTCTCGCATATCGATGCCGTCCACAATGCCGCCCACGACTATCGCCACTCGATGGCATTTCCCTGCCACTGACGGAGGTCTGCCATCATGAATCTGTTTCGCAACGTCGTGTTCGTCGCGGCGATCGCGGGGCTCGTGGCCGGCGTCGTCCTCGCCTGTATGCAGGCCTATGCCACGGTGCCGCTGATCCTCAAGGCGGAAACCTACGAAAAGGCCGGCGGCGGCCATCACCATGATCACGCGGCCGCACCGGCGGCGAACAGCGACGCCATGAGCACGGCCGCTCCGGCGGGCAATGCCATGAGTTCCGCTGCGCCAGCAGCCGACGACTTGGCGTCGGCACAGGAAGACGAAGGCTGGGCCCCGGCCGACGGTTTCGAGCGCTTTGCCTTCAGCGTGGTTGCAAATATCGTCACCGGCATTGGCTTCGCGCTGGTTCTGGTCGCGGTTTCGGAGTTTGCCGGCGGTATCGGCAACTGGCGCCAGGGCGTGTTCTGGGGGCTGGCCGGCTTTGCCGTGTTCACGCTGGCACCGGGCCTCGGCCTGCAGCCGGAATTGCCGGCAATGCCGGCGGCCGATCTGCTTCCGCGCCAGGTCTGGTGGATAGCGACGGCGGCAGCGACCGCGATCGGCCTTGGCCTGATCGTGTTTCGCAGATCGCTGCCTTTGACCATCCTCGCCGTCTTGCTGATCGTTGCGCCGCACATCGTCGGCGCGCCGCAGCCCGACAGTTTCGAGACACCGGTCCCGGAAGGCCTGCACCATCAGTTCGTGGTGGCGGTGACGCTGACCAATCTGGTGTTCTGGCTGGTGCTTGGCGCGGTCGTCGGCGTGGTGCGTGGACGCTTCACCGGCACGGCGACCAGCCTGCGCGACAGCTTTGCCTGATCGCGGCAAGCTGACCTTCATCATCGGCGGTGGGCGCTCCGGCAAGAGCCCCCACGCCGAAACGCTGGTGACGGCCTCGCCCGCGCCATGGGCCTATATCGCCACCGCGCAAGCCTATGACGACGAGATGCATGAGCGCATCGCAATGCACCGCTCGCGGCGCGGCGAGGGGTGGTCGACCATCGATGCGCCACTCGACCTTGCCGATGCGCTGGAGGCGTTGCCGGATGATCAGCCGGTGCTGGTCGACTGCCTGACGCTCTGGCTGACCAATCACATGCTGGCCGATCGCGACGTGGAGGCGGAGTGCCGGCGGCTGGCGGACGTGCTGTCGCGGCCGCGTGGGCCGTGGTTCGTGGTGTCGAACGAGGTCGGGCAAGGCATCGTGCCCGACAATGCGCTGGCGCGGCGTTTTCGCGACGACGCCGGCCGGCTCAACCAGCAGGCCGCGGCGGTGGCCGACACGGTGCTGCTGATGGTTGCGGGGCTACCGCTCAAGGTGAAGTGACATGACCGATATCGACGACAAGGACGAAGAACGCCATCGCGCCAAGATGGCCAACCGCAAGGCGGTGCAGGATGCCGAGGTGGCAAGCAAGACCGTCGAGAAGGGATTGCTGATCGTCAACACCGGTCCCGGCAAGGGCAAGACCACGGCCGCCTTCGGATTGGCGCTGCGGATGCTCGGTTACGGCAAGCGTGTTGGTGTCGTCCAGTTCATCAAGGGCAAATGGCACACCGGCGAAAAAGATGCCTTCGCCGCGTTCGGCGACCGAGTCGTCTGGCATGCGATGGGCGAGGGGTTCACCTGGGAGACGCAGGATTTGAAGCGCGACATCGCCGCTGCCGAAGCCGCCTGGGCCAAGGCACTCGAGTTGATCGCCGATCCCTCGATCAGCCTTGTCGTGCTCGACGAGTTGAACATCGCGTTGCGCTACGAATATCTCGATCTCGACAAGGTGGTTGCGGCGCTCAAGGGCCGGCGCGAAGGCCTGCATGTCGTCGTCACCGGCCGCAACGCCAAGCCGGCGCTGGTCGAGGCGGCGGATCTGGTCACCGAGATGGGCGTGACCAAGCATCATTTTTCGGCTGGCGTGAAGGCGCAGCAAGGCATCGAGTTCTAGCTAGAATGCCAGGATCACGATCACGGAGACCACACCGAACAGCCCGATCAGCAGATAGTCGGCGACCCGGTAAAGCTTGAGCGCGCGCCTGATGTCGCCGCTATCGACATCGCGGCGGCCGCCCTCGCCCATGAAGACGTCGTCGACCACGATGCCGCCATAGCTGCGTGGCCCGGCAAGCGCCAGGCCAAGCGCGCCGGCCATGGCCGCTTCCGGCCAGCCTGCATTGGGCGAGCGGTGCTTCTTCGCGTCGCGCCATACCGCTTGCCGGGCGCCGCTGGGGTCGGCGCCCTCGACCAGGAAGGACGCGAGCACGATCAGCAGCGCCGTCAGCCGCGATGCCGGCAGGTTGATCCAATCGTCGAAGCGCGCCGCCGCCCAGCCGAAGGCTTCGTGGCGGGGGGTATGGTGGCCGATCATCGAATCGGCGGTGTTGGCCGCCTTGTAGGCGGCGCCGCCAGCCAGCCCGCCGACGCCAGTCCAGAAGGCGGGGGCGACGATGCCGTCGGAGAAATTCTCGGCCAGGCTCTCGATCGCCGCGCGGCAGACCCCGGCGCGGTCCAGCGTCTCGGGATCTCGGCCGACGATCCGCGAGACGGCGGCCCGGCCCATGTCGAGGCCTCCACTGTCGAGCGCGTCGGCAACGGCTTCCACGTGTTCGTAAAGGCTCTTCTGCGATAGAAGCGACGTTGCCAGAAGGACAGCGACGATCAATCCCAAGGGGACGAACCAGATCAGAACAAGCTGTATGCAAAGAGCGGTTGTCGCCGGCACCAGCACGATGACCAGAAGCGCCTGGACGCCACGTTGACGACGCAGCGCGTCGGGATCAGTGGCGCGGTTGAGCCTCACGTCGAGAAAGGATATCAGCCTGCCGAACCACGTCACCGGATGGCCGATGGCGCGAAACAGCCAGTCGGGATAACCGAGGGCGAATTCGACAACCAATGACAGGAAAGCGATCAGGATTGACATGAAGCTTCTTGATGGAGGGGTGGACCATGGTGGAAGTCTTGGCCGGGCAAAGGCGCTCTTCCCCAATGCCGTGCTGCCTTACGTCGACCTCTCGACCGGTATCAATCCGCACTCCTACCCGCTTTTCGACCTGCCCGCCACCTCCCTTTGCCGACTGCCGGAGGCCGCGCGCGGTCGCGAACTGACAGAAATTGCGGCCAACACCTACGGCGCGCCTTCCGCTGGAAACGTCGTGGCGGCGCCCGGTACGCAGATTCTGTTGCCGCGCGTGGCTTCACTGGTGAGGCCCGGCAAGGCATTGGTGCTGGGGCCGACCTATGCCGAACATGCGCGAGCCGCTGCAACCGCCGGGCACGAGGTGGCCGGGGTCCGCGATTTCGCGGCGATGGCCGACGCGGACCTCGCCATCATCGTCAATCCGAACAATCCGGATGGACGCATCGTCGAGCGCGACCGGCTGCTGGTGCTGGCCGCCGCGCTTCGCGCCAAGGGCGGGCTGCTGGTCGTCGACGAGGCGTTCATGGATGTCGGTCCACGCGAACACAGCCTTGCCGGCGATGTCGCCCAAGGCGGCATCGTCGTGCTGCGCTCGTTCGGCAAGTTCTTTGGCCTGGCCGGCCTGCGACTGGGGTTCGCGCTTGCCGATGCGCCGACGGCCGAACGGCTGGGCATGCAGTTCGGGCCTTGGGCCGTTGCCGGACCGGCGTTGGAATACGGCATCCGCGCGCTGGCCGATCTCGACTGGCAGGATGCGATGCGGGCGTCGCTGGCCGATGCGGCGGCGCGGCTCGATGCGTTGTTCGGCCGTTTCGGCGTTCCCGTCGCGGGCGGCACCACCTTGTTCCGCTATCTCAGCCTGCCCGACGCCGGCGCCCTGTTTTCCGCGCTTGGCGAGAGCGGCATCCTGCTCCGACATTTCTCCGACCGGCCGCATGTCCTGCGCGCAGGCCTGCCGGGGAGCGAGGAGGAATGGCGCAGGCTCGAATCCGCCCTTGCCGATTGGACGTCGCGGCGCGAGGATCGATCGAAAGGTTCGAAACAATGATCCATGTCTGCTCGCTGGCGAAGATCGAGGAAACGGTGGCCAGGACCGGCGCCGACCGCATGCTGTCGCTGCTTGCCGCCGGTACCGAGGTGGTGCGCCCGGCCTCGATCCGTAGGGAAAACCACCTGCATCTGGTCATGCATGATATCGCGGTGGCGCAGGACTGCATGACCATGCCGGGCGAGGAGCATGTACGCCACCTGCTCGATTTCGCACGCCGGTGGGACCGGGCGAAGCCGATGCTGGTGCACTGCTATGCCGGCATCAGCCGCTCGACCGCCTCCGCCTACATCATCACCGCGGCATTGGCGCCTACGCGCAACGAGCTGGAACTGGCGCAGACGCTGCGCGCGCTGTCGCCTTCGGCGACGCCCAATCCGCGGCTGATTGCCGTGGCTGATACGCTGCTTGGACGCAACGGCCGCATGATCGAGGCGATCGAGTCGATCGGGCGCGGCGCCGACGCCTTCGAAGGCACGCCGTTCGCGCTCAAGATCGATATCTAGAGCATGATGCCGAAAAGTGTGAAGCGGTTTTCGGACGACATCATGCTCTATCTCTTTGATTTAGAGACGGATTCAGTTTTCAGGTCGACTCGACCTGAAAACATCCGGCTCTAGGCTGCTATTTCAGCCACTCAGCGAGCCTGGCCTTGCGCACATCCCGCACCAGGCTAATGAAGCCTTCGGCCTGATGTTCCGCGGTCAGCCTACCTTTCTCGGCTGTCGCAATGCTGGCGTCGCCGACCACGCCGTTCGGATTGAGATCGCTGGCGATCCAGGCGAAGGCGTGCGTGCCGGTCTGGCGCAGCAGCGAGAACTCCTGCTCGGCCTCGGCGACGTTGGAAATGAAATTGTCGGCCTTGCCCATGTCGACGAGATCCGGCTGGAAATGCAGCATCAGCGAGGTCTCGACATCGCCGCCATGGATGCCGTGACGGTCCTCGAGCTCGGTGTACATGCCGGCCGGGCGGCCGAAGCGCTGCCAGCTCGTCTTCACCGCCAGCATCTTTTCGCGCACGCGCAATTCGCGCGTGACGATGCCCATGATCTCTTCATTGCCGCCATGCGAATTGATGACGATGAGCTTGCGCACGCCAGCGCGCGCGATCGACAGGCCGAGCTCGGTCCACGCCTCGATCAGTGTCGCTGCCGGCAGGGTCAGCGTGCCCGGCGCGTGCAGATGCTCGTTCGATTTGCCAATCGCCTGCACCGGCAGGATGCGGATGTCGAGGTCCGCGGGCAGCCGCGAAACGACCGTGTCCAGCATGCCGTTCATGATCGAGGTGTCCGTCGAAACCGGCAGATGCGGCCCGTGCTGCTCGATCGCCGCGACCGGCAGCACGGCTATCGTCGACTCGGGATCGATCGAGGCATATTCGGTTGTCCGGTAGTCGCCCCACCAGACGCGTCTTTTTGTATTGTCCATTCTGACCTCGAAGAAACTGAAGCGCGTCGGCGCTGCCCGGCAGGCGGATGAGGGGCGGCGCCGACCTTCAGTTTGACCTTAGACCATCGGCCCGTCGATTCGTAGCGCTAAGCCTGCGCTTCTCACCCAGCCGCAATGGCTTCGACCTCGACCTTGAATTCGGGGCGGGCAAAGCCGGAAACGATCATCAGCGTCGAAGCCGGCGCCGGGCTTGAAAACAGCCGGTCGCGGACCTCCATATAGGGTCGCAGATGCGCGCGATCGGTGACATAGGCGTTGATGCGAACGATGTCCGGCAACCCCAGTCCGGCTTCGTTCAGGATCGCGGCGATGTTCTTGAAGCAGAGCTCGGCCTGGGCGCCGGCGTTTTCCGGTATCTCGTCGTCCGCCGTGATGGCGACCTGGCCCGAGCACAACACCAGCCGCTTGCCGGGGGGCACCTCGACGCCGTGGCTATAGCGGGCAAAGGGCGCCTTGATCGACTTCGGGGTGAGGAACTTGAACATGGCAATCTCCGGTTTGCGGGCAGCCTAGGACGGGTTTCATTACAGCTTCAAGATGGCAGTGCACAGCTTCAAGATGGCGGTGCATGCCGCCGGTGCGATTGTGGACAGGCGTTCAAAAAATAGGCACGATGCCCTCGGTGCAGCACGACCTTTCCGGCTTTCGCAGATGGCTGTGGTGCAGGCGGGCGGGTCCCGGCGTGCGACGCCGGTGGCATGTGTCTTGCTTCTCGAATCTTTGGTGTCAAGCATGGCGCGCAGCGCGCCGGTGCAAATAGAGGGTGGTTTTCGATGTATGTGAGACAAAAGACTTCGGCGGTGGCGGTGGCCCTGCTTGCGGCCGGTACGCTGGGTGCGGCGGCGAATGAGAAAGTCACTTTCGGCACCAACTGGCTGGCCGAGCCGGAACATGGCGGCTATTACCAGGCCGTGGCGGATGGCACCTATGCCGCCTGCGGTCTCGATGTCACCATCATGCAGGGCGGTCCGCAGGTCAGCGGCCGGCCGATGCTCCTGGCCGGCAAGATCGATTTCTACATGGGCGGCAATTTGCTGTCGGCCTTCGATGCCGTCCAGCAAGGCATTCCGATGCGCGTTGTGGCCGCCGACTTCCAGAAGGACCCACAGGTCATCATGTCCCACCCTGGCGAGGGGCTCGACAAATGGGAGGACCTGAAGAACGCCGACCAGTACATTCTGGGCGACGAAGGCGTGCAGACCTTCTTCCAGTGGATGGTCATCGAACTTGGTTTCGACGCTTCGAAGCGCGTGCCCTACACCTACAACACCGCTCCTTTCCTCGCCAACAAGAAGTCGATCCAGCAGGGCTACGTCACCTCGGAGCCGTTCGCGGTCAAGAAGGAAGGCGGCTTCGTGCCGAACCAGTTCCTGCTCGCCGACTATGGCTGGGACACCTATTCGACCACGATCGAGGTGATGCAGGACACGATCGACAAGAAGCCCGAGGTGGTCCAGTGCTTCGTCGATGGCTCGGCCAAGGGGTGGTACAAATATCTCTACGGCGACAACAAGGCCGCCAACGACATGATCAAGAAAGACAATCCTGACATGAGCGACGAGCAGATCGCCTTCTCGATCGAGCAGATGAAGAAATTCGGCCTTGCCGATTCCGGCGACACCGAGAAGCTCGGCATCGGCGCCATGACCGATGCACGGATCAAGAGCTTCTACGACAAGATGGTCAAGGCCAAGGTGACGCCCGAGGGGATCGACATCAAGAAGGCCTACACGCTGGCATTCATCAACAAGGGCGTCGGGCTCGAGCTGAAGAAATAGGCCGGCCCGGCATGATGCGGGAACAGGTGGTGCAAGGGCGGGCCGCTGCGTCGGACTTGCTGGCGCTGCGCGGCGTCGGCAAGGTCTTTTCCAACGGCGTGACGGCGCTCAGCGATGTCGGCCTGACGATCCGGGAAGGCGATTTCCTCAGCCTGCTTGGACCGTCGGGCTGCGGCAAATCGACGGCGCTGCGGCTGATTGCCGGCCTGTCGACACCGACCTCGGGCGTGCTCGACTGGCGCGGCGGCGGCTCGCTCGACCGTGCCAATATCGGCTTCGTCTTCCAGGAGCCGACGCTGCTGCCCTGGGCCAGCGTCTTCGACAATGTCTGGCTGCCGCTCAGGTTGAAAGGCATCAGCCGTGCCAACGCCGCCTCGGCGGTGAACGAGATGCTGGCGCGGGTTCACCTCACCGGTTTCGAGAACGCGGTGCCGCGCGAGCTGTCCGGCGGCATGAAGATGCGCGTCTCGATCGCACGCGCCATGGTGACCAAGCCGCGTGTGCTGTTGATGGATGAGCCGTTCGCCGCGCTGGACGAGATCACCCGCTTCAAGCTCAACAACGACCTGCTGGAACTGTGGCAGGACGAGCGCTTCACCGTCGTCTTCGTCACCCACAGCGTGTTCGAAAGCGTGTTCCTGTCCAACCGCGTCGTCGTCATGGCGGCGCGACCGGGCAGGGTGTTCGACGAACTGGCCATCGAGGCATCATATTCGCGCGACGAGGCGTTTCGCACCTCGCCGGATTATGCAGCCCTTTGCCGGCAAGCCTCGGATGTGCTGGTCAATGCCATCAATTCAACAGCGGGCTCGCACCATGACGGTCATTGACGGCACGTTGAAACTCGACCCCGAGGAAGCGCGCCGCGTGCGCCAGGAGCGGCTCGAGCGGATCGGCCGCTGGGTGCTGCCGCTGGCGATCATGATCCTGGCGATCTGGCTTTGGGACCGCATCTGCGTCTGGAACGAGATTCCGCGGTACATCCTGCCGCGGCCCGGTGTGGTGCTGTCGACGCTCTACAACGATGCGGGCCTGCTGTTTTCGGCGCTGCTGGTCACCTTGCGCATCACCTTCCTCAGCCTGCTCCTCGCCGTTGTTGGCGGCGTCGGCCTGGCGGTCTTGTTCGCGCAGTCGAAATGGGTGGAGATGTCGTTCTTCCCGTTCGCCATCGTGCTGCAGGTGACGCCGATCGTGGCGATCTTTCCGCTGATCAACATCTATGTAGACAACCAGACGACCAAGCTTCTGCTCTGCGCCTGGATCGTCGCCTTCTTTCCGATCCTGTCCAACACCACGCTCGGCCTCAACTCCGTCGACCGCAATCTGCGCGACCTGTTCAAGCTCAACGGCGCGACGCGCTGGCAGCAGCTGCGCTACCTCAGACTGCCGGCGGCGATGCCGTATTTCCTCGGCGGGCTGAAGATCGCCGGCGGCCTGTCGCTGATCGGCGCCGTGGTGGCCGAGTTCGTCGCCGGCTCGACCGGCCAGTCGTCCGGGCTCGCCTCGCGCATCATCGAAGCGGGCTATCGGTTGAATGCTCCCAGGCTTTTCGCGGCGCTGTTTTTGATTTCGCTCACCGGCATCCTGATCTTCCTGGTGCTGTCGCTGATCTCGCATCTCATTCTGCGGCGCTGGCATGAGAGCGCGCTGAAGCAGGAGCGCTAGTGCCTTGATACCGACCTCCGGTCCCTACCACCTAACCAACGTCCGGCTTCACGTGTCGCTGACGCCGGACCTGGTCGCGTCCTTCGACCGAGATGGTTTCGCGCTGACCGACATCACCGTCGCGGAGGGCAAGATTTCCAGCATCGCTGCGCATGCCGCGTCGAAGGTTCCGGCCGGTTCCGTCGACCTTGGCGGCCGTATCGTGCTGCCGTGTTTCGTCGACTGCCATACGCATATCGACAAGGGTCATATCTGGCCGCGGAAGCCCAATCCCGACGGTACGTTCATAGGCGCGCTGAGTGCCACGGGCGCCGACAGGGCGGCGCGTTGGAGCGCCGAGGACGTGGCGCGCCGCATGGATTTTTCGCTGCGCTCGGCCTACGCGCATGGCACCAGGGCGCTCAGGACCCATATCGACAGTGTCGCGCCGCAAGAGGAGATCTCCTGGCCGGTGTTCGAGACGATGCGCCAGGAATGGCGTGGCCGTATCGAACTGCAGGGCGCCTGCCTGCTCGGCATCGAGGGTGTGCGTGACAAAAAATGGTTCGACCGGCTGGCAAAGAGGGTGGCCGCGGCCAAGGGCGTTCTGGGCGTCGTAACCTATATGGTGCCGGACCTGGAAGAGCTGCTCGACCACGTCTTCGCGCAAGCGATCGAGTATGGGCTCGATCTGGACTTCCACGCCGACGAGACCGCCGACATCGCGGCCATTTCGCTGAAGAAGATCGCCGAGGCGGCTCTGTGGAGCGGGTTCGAGGGCAATATCCTCGTCGGCCATTGCTGCTCGCTGGCGCGCCAGCCCGATCTTGAGGTGCTGGACACGCTGGATAAGGTGGCGAAGGCCGGGCTGGCCGTGGTGTCGCTGCCGATGTGCAATCTCTATTTGCAAGACCGTCGCACCGACCAGACGACACCACGCTGGCGTGGGGTGACGCTGCTGCACGAGATGAAGGCGAGGGGTATTGCGGTCGCGGTCGCTTCCGACAACACGCGTGATCCCTTCTATGCCTATGGCGATCTCGACATGCTGGAGGTCTACCGCATGGCGACGCGCATCCTGCATTTCGACCATCCGGTCGCCGACTGGCCACAGGCAGTCACCGCGACGCCGGCGAAAGTGATGCGGCTCGACGGCTTCGGCACGCTTGCCGCCGGTGGCGATGCCGATTTCATCCTGTTCAAAGGCCGGAGCTGGACGGAATTGCTGTCGCGGCCCGAATCGGATCGCATCGTCGTGCGTGCCGGGCGCGCGATCGACCGGCAATTGCCCGACTATGCCGAACTCGACGAACTGATGGTGGACTGATGGACATCGCCGCGCTGAAACGCGACCTCGACGGGATAAAACTCGACGACAATCCGGCCATCGTCCAGCAGAAGAGCCGCGACTTCTACTGGTACAGCCCGGTGCTGAAACAGCAGCTCGACCATGTCACCGGCGACCTGATCGCCACGCCGAAGACCGAGGCCGAGCTGATCCGCGTGCTTGCCGCCTGCCATCGCCACGGCATTCCGGTGACGCCGCGCGGCAGCGGCACGGGCAATTACGGCCAGGCGATGCCGCTTTCGGGCGGCGTGGTGCTGAACCTCGCCGAGATGAACGAGATCAAGTCGATCAGCCCAGGCCGTGTGGTGACCGGGCCTGGCGCGATCCTGGCCGACATCGACAAGGCGACGCGCGCACATTCCGGGCAGGAACTGCGGCTGTCGCCCTCGACCTACAACACAGCCTCGATCGGCGGTTTCATCGCCGGCGGCTCTGGCGGCGTCGGCTCGATCAATTTCGGCGGGTTGCGCGATTTCGGCAATGTGCTGCGCCTGCGCGTGGTGACCATGGAGGCTGAGCCGAGGGTGCTCGAACTCACCGGCGAAGACCTGCACAAGGTAACCCATGCCTATGGCACCAATGGCATCATATCAGAGGTCGAGATGCCGCTGACGGCCGCCTATGAGTGGATCGACATCATCGTCGGCTTCGATGCCTTCATGGGCGCGGCGCGCTACGGCAATGCGCTGGCCTGCCAGGACGGCATCCTGACCAAGTTGATCACGCCGATCGCCGCGCCGGTGCCGCAGCTCTATTTCAAGCGCCACCAGAAGTTTTTCAGGGAAGGGCAAAGCATCTGCGTCGTCATGGTAGCTCGGCATGGGCTGGATGCCTTTCTTGCCTTCACCCGGCGGGCCGGCGGCGCGGTGATCTATAGCGCTGCCACGGCGACGGCGGAGGAGAAAAAGGGTCTGCCGCCGGCCTATGAACTGGCCTGGAATCATACGACGCTGAGGGCGCTGCGGGTCGATCCCGACATCACCTATCTGCAGTCGCTCTATCCTTTTCCCAACCAGTTGG
Organism: Mesorhizobium sp. ES1-4; assembly: GCF_020164745.1. Lineage (GTDB taxonomy): Bacteria > Pseudomonadota > Alphaproteobacteria > Rhizobiales > Rhizobiaceae > Mesorhizobium. Next base: position 140,200 of record NZ_JAIUGV010000010.1, read on the forward strand.
CGCTGGTCGAGAAAATGGACGCGATGTTTCCCGGCGAGGTGTTCTCGCATCTCGAATTCGTGCGGCTGGATGGCAACATCACTTGCTTCGGCCTGCCATTGGTCAGGTTCACCACCGAGGCGCGGCTCGACGAGATCATCCGCCTGCATGAGGACAATGGCTGCCCGATCTTCAACCCGCATCGCTACACGCTGGAAGAGGGCGGCATGAAGCAGACCGACGCGGTGCAACTCGCCTTCAAGCGCGAGACCGATCCTCAAGGCCTGCTCAACCCCGGCAAGATGATCGCCTGGGAAAACCCCGATTACGATTATCGTTCGGGCCGGACCTTCCTCTTCAAGGGGCTGCAGAGGACAGGCTGATGAAGATCCTCGTCCTCTACGCCCATCCGGTCGAGACCAGCTTCAATGCCGGCCTGCACCGGATGATCGTCGAGCGGCTGACTGCGGCGGGCCATACGGTCGACGACTGCGATCTGTACGCCGAGGATTTCGATCCGCGGCTGACCCGCAGGGAGAGGCTGGACTATCATAACCCACGCGGAGCCAAGGACCCGGCGGCGCCCTATGTCGAGCGCCTGTTGCGAGCCGATGCGCTGGTGCTTTCCTATCCGGTCTGGAACTACGGCTTCCCCGCGATCCTGAAGGGCTTTTTCGATCGCGTCTTCCTGCCCGGCGTGTCGTTCACGCTGGTCGACGGCAAGGTGCAGCCGTCGCTGCATAACATCAGGAAAGTCGCGGCGATCACCACCTATGGCGGCAGCCGCTTCCGCGCCATTCTGATGGGCGATCCGCCGCGCAAGTTGATCAAGCGCATGCTGCGCGCCACGGTGAAGCCCGGCGCACCGGTGACTTACCTCGCGCACTACGCGACGAACCTGTCGACCGACGAAACACGGAAGTCCTTCATGACGAAGGTCGCGGCGAGCATGGACGCGTTCTGATGCGGGTTCTCGTCGTCTACTGCCATCCCGTGCCGGAAAGTTTTTGTGCCGCAATCCGCGACACCGCCATGGACGTTCTGAGGCGAAGAGGCTGGGAGGTACGGCTGCTCGACCTCTATGCCGAGAAATTCGATCCGGTGATGAGCTGCGAGGAGCGGCGGACCTATAATGAACGGGCACCGCAAGACCCGGCGCTGAAGCCGCATTTCGAACTGCTCAACTGGGCCGAGGCGATCCTGTTCGTCTATCCGACCTGGTGGTACGGGCTGCCGGCGATGCTGAAGGGCTGGCTCGACCGGGTGTGGGCGGCCGACATCGCTTTCAAGCTGCCGGTAGGCAGGGGAGGGATCAAGTCGTTGATGACGCATGTCACCAAGGTCGGCGTCATCACCACCTGCGGTGCGCCGACCTGGTGGAGCGTCGTGGTCGGCCAGCCCGGGCGCAAGACCTTGCTGCGCGGCATGCGGGCGCTGTGTGCGACGCGCTGCCGGACATTCTTCCTGGCGCATTATCTGATGGATGCCTCGACGCCACGGACGCGGACGGCGTTTCTGGTCAAGGTGCGGGCGAAGCTGGAGCGGTTTTGAGCGCCGGGCTTCCCTTCTCCCCTTTGTGGGAGAAGGTGGCCGAGCGAAGCTCGGTCGGATGAGGGGTGCTCCAGGGAACACCAGCGTCTCATTCCTTCCAACACCCCTCAACCGTCTCGGCGCCGATCCACCTTCTCCCACAAGGGGGAGAAGGGAAAAGTGGCCCGCTACATCTTCACCCGCTCGGCCTTCGGATCATACATCGGCTTCAGCGATGCCTCCGCCGCGAAACGTTCGCCGGCGATCTCGATTTCGTAGGACGAGGCCAGCACATCCGCCTCGCTCTCGCCCTGGCAAGGCACGTAACCCAATCCGATGGCGCCGCCGAGATGGTGGCCGTAATTGCCCGAGGTGACGGGACCGACGATCTTGCCGTCGCGCAGGATCGCCTCGTTGTGGAAGAGCAGGGGCTGCGGGTCCTTCAGCCGGAATTGCACCAGCCTGCGAGCCAATCCGGCTTCCTTCTTCTTCAGCACCGCATCGCGGCCGATGAAATCGCCCTTGGCCGTCTTCACCGCGAAGCCGAGGCCTGCTTCCAGCACATTGTCCTCGTCGGTGATGTCGTGGCCGAAATGGCGGAAAGCCTTTTCGATGCGGCAGGAATCGAGCGTGTGCAGCCCGCAGAGTTTCAAGTCGACATCGGCGCCGGCCTCGTCGATCGCCTCGAAGACATGGGCGGCCTGGTCGGTCGAGACATAGAGCTCCCAGCCGAGTTCGCCGACATAGGTGACGCGATGCGCCCGGGCCAGGCCCATGCCGATCTCGATCTCCTGGAACGTGCCGAACGGATTTTTCTCGTTGGAGAAGTCGTTGGGGCTGACCTTCTGGATCAGTTTTCGCGCATCCGGGCCCATGACGCAGAGCACGCTTTCGGCAGCGGTTACGTCGGTGATGACGACGAATTGGTCGCTGACATGCCGGCGCAGCCAGGCCAGGTCGCGCTGCAGCGTGGCCCCGGGGACGACGAGGAAATAGGCCGTATCCGAAAGCCGCGACACGGTCAGGTCGCTCTCGATGCCGCCGCGCTGGTTGAGCATCTGCGTGTAGACGATCTTGCCCGGCGCCACGTCCATGTCGTTGGCGCAAAGCCTTTGCAGGAAGGCGCAGGCATCGCGGCCCTCGACACGGATCTTGCCGAACGAGGTCATGTCGAACAGGCCGACCTTGTTGCGGACTGCAAGATGTTCCTCTCGCTGGTTGTCGAACCAGTTCTGCCGCTTCCAGGAATAACGGTACTCGCGCTCCTGTCCCTCCCGGGCGAACCAGTTGGCGCGCTCCCAGCCGGCGACCTCGCCGAACACGGCGCCACGTGCCTTCAGATGCTCGTGCAGGGGCGAACGGCGCACACCACGCGAGGTTGCCATCTGGCGATAGGGGAAATGGTCGGCATAGAGCAGGCCGAGCGTTTCGGAGACGCGCTCCTTGAGATAGCGACGGTTCTTCTGGAACGGTTGGGTGCGGCGGATGTCGACTTCCCAAAGGTCGAAGGGCGCTTCGCCATCGTTGATCCACTGCGCCAGCGCCATGCCGGCGCCGCCGGAGGAGACGATGCCGATCGAGTTGTAGCCTGTCGCCATCCAGTAGCCGCGCAGCTCGGGCGCCTCGCCGAGATAGTAGCGGTCGTCGGGCGTGAAACTTTCGGGGCCGTTGAAGAAGGTGTGGATGCCGGCGGTGGCCAGCATCGGCATGCGGTTGACGCCCATTTCGAGGATCGGCTCGAAATGGTCCATGTCCTCGGGCAACTGGTCGAAGCAGAAATCCTCGCGGATACCGTCCATGCCCCAGGGCTTGGCCACCGGCTCGAAGGCGCCGAGCATCATCTTGCCGGCATCTTCCTTGTAGTAGGCGCACTCGTCCGGCACGCGCAGCACCGGCAGGCGGCTGAGGCCGGGGATCGGCTCGGTGACGAGATAGAAATGCTCGCAGGCGTGCAGCGGGATGTTCACGCCGTTCTGTGCGCCGAGGTCGCGCGCCCACATGCCGGCGCAGTTGATGACGATGTCGGCCTCGATCGTGCCTTGGCCTTCGCCTTGCGCCCACGAAACGCCGGAGACGCGGCCATTTTTGGTGTGGACCTTCGTCACTTTCACATTCTCGACGATGGTGGCGCCGCGCTGGCGCGCACCCTTGGCCAATGCCATCGCGATGTTGGCCGGGTCGCACTGGCCGTCGAGCGGCAAATGCACGGCGCCGACCACGTCGGAGACGTTGAGATGCGGGTACATCTCCTTGACTTCATTGGGGGAGATCTCGCGCACGTCGACATCGAAGGCGCGGGCCAGCGACGCCTGCCGATAGATCTCGTGCTTGCGTTCCTCGGTCAGCGCCACGGTGATCGAGCCGACCTGGCGCATGCCGGTGCCGACCTCCGTCTCGGCTTCCAGCTTGACGTAGAGATCGGCCGAATATTTTGCCAGCCGGGTCATGTTCTGCGAGCCGCGCAACTGGCCGATCAGCCCAGCGGCATGCCATGTCGTGCCGGAGGTCAGCTGCTTGCGCTCCAAGAGCACGACGTCGGTCCAACCGAGTTTGGCCAGGTGATAGGCGACCGAGCAGCCGGAGACACCGCCGCCGATGATGACGGCCCGCGCCTTAGTGGGGATGGTCTTGGCGGTCATGCGGCCTCACGGCGGTAGCTGGAAACAAAACGGCGCAGCCGCGCGGCCGCTTCCCGCAGCACGGGTTCGGGCTGGCACAGGCTGATACGAATATGGCCGGCGGCGGCTTCGCCGAAGCTCGAGCCCGGCATGACGCCGACCTTCTCCTTGTCGAGAAAGGCGAAGGCGAATTTCTCGTCGTCTGGTTCGATCTCGGATATGTCGAGCATGACATACATGCCGCCCTCGGAACCGCGCACCGTGACATGGTTCATGCCGCGCACGGCGTCGAGGAAGACGGTGCGGCGGCCCGCATAGCGTTCGGCGATGTCCGTCACGCCATAATGGTTTTCCAGTGCCTCGGCGCAGGCGATCGAGATGAAGGCCGGCAGGCCGTAGGTCGTCACCAGGTTGAGGTTGATCAGCAATGCGATCATCTCTTCCGGACCTGTCAGCCAGCCCATGCGCCAACCGGTCATGCCATGGCTCTTGGACATGGAATTGATGACCAGCGTGCGCTCGGCCATGCCAGGCAGCGAACGTGGCGAGACATGCTCGCCGCCGCCCAGCGTCCAGTAGACCTCGTCCGACAACAGCCAGAGATCGTGCTCGCGGCAGATTTCGGCCAACTGTTCCAGGTGCTCGCGCGAATAGACAGCACCGGTCGGGTTGTTCGGCGTATTGATCAGGATGGCGCGAGTGTTGGGCTTGAGCGCGGCGCGAATCATGTCGGCGCGGGGCTGGAATCCATCCTCGGCGGGCGTCTCGACGACGGTGAAACTGGCCCCAGCCGCACCGAAGGTGTTGGGATAGGTGGCATAGTATGGGGCGATCACGATGGCGTGGTCGCCCGGGTCGAGAACAGCCTGCACGGCCGCGTAAAGTGCGGCCTGGCCACCCGGCGTGGCAATCACCTGATCCCGTGTCGTCTCGACACCGGTGCAGGCGCTGGAGGCCGCGGCCATCGCCTTGCGCAGACGCGGCAGGCCGGGCAGCGGCGTGTAGTGATGGTTGCTGCCGCGAACCGCGGTCACGCAGGCTTCGATCGTTTGCGACGGCGTGTCGAAATCATGGTCGCCGACCGACAGCATGATGATATCCTCGCCGGCTTCCTTGCGGTGCCAGGCTGCGAAATGGACCTCCCAGCCGTCCTTGCCCGATGGCACGATGCCGGTGATGCGCGATGATGGCTTAGGCATAAGAGACTCCCGAAATGGCGTAGCCGTCCTGTAGCAGCCGGTCGCGCAAGGCAGCGATATGGGCAGGGCCGACCTCGCAGCAACCGCCGACGATGTCCGCACCCGCTTCCACCCAGCCGACGGCCTGTTCGGCGTAAGCGTCCGGACCGAGGTCATGGCGGGCATGCAGTACATCCACCGTGCCGCCATGCTTGAGCGCTTCCGTGGAGGTGAAGCCATTGGCATAGGCGCCGACCGGGCCGCCCAGCTCGATCAGCTCCGGCAAGGCCGCCGCGATCGCTTCCGGGCGGCAGCAGTTGAGCAGCCGCGCCGCCACCGGCAAACCGCCAAGGGCGCTGGCCGCGGCGGCAATTGTCTCGCCGCTGCGCAGCCGAGGCTCACCGTGGTCGGCTAGCGTCCACGATACCCATACTGGCTTGCCGCTTTCCGACGCCGCGGTGACAGCTGCGCGCGCTTCCTGTGCCGACGCCATGGTCTCGCACAGGAAGAGGTCGACGCCATCAACCTGCTCGGCGACGATACGGCGGTAGATGTCGAGCGTGTCGTGGTAGGAGATGGTTAGCGCCGGCGCATAGCTGCCGAAAAGCGGCGAAAGGCAGCCGGCGATCGCCGCGTCGCCGGCCTCATCGCGCGCCTGCCTGGCGAGGTCGATGCCACGCCTCTGCAACGGCTTGAACAGGTCTTCCGCGCCCTCGCGCGCCAGCCGTTCGGGCGTCGCCGAATAGGTGTTGGTGGTGATGACGCGGGCGCCGGCGCGGATGAATTCGGCATGCAGGCCGCGCACGAGGTCCGGTTCGTCGATCAGCACCCTGGCCGACCACAGCGGCGTTGGCTCGGATTTGCTGCGCCGGACCAACTCCTGGCCCATGCCGCCATCGGTGAGAATGACGGATTTCATGCGCGCAGCCTTTCGTTCATGGGATCCCACAAGGGCTCGTCCTTCTGCACGACCGCCCTGAACCGGTCACCGAAGATTTCAAGCTCGACAGAGGTGCCCGGCTCGGTCAGGTCGGCGCGCAGCATGCCGAGCGCAATGGACTTGTCGATGCGGTGACCCCAGCCGCCTGACGTGGTCTCGCCAACGATCTGGCCGCCATGCCAGAGCGTCGACATGTAGGGAGCGTCGCAGTCGCCGGGGTTTTCAACGACCAGTGTGACGAAGCGCTTCTTCACGCCTTGCTGTTTCTCGCTCTGGAGCGCCGTCTTGCCGCGGAAGTCCGGCTTTTCCCATTTGACGAAGCGCTCCAGCCCACCCTGCAGAATGGAATAGTCGGTCGACAGATCCCCCTTCCAGGTGCGGTAGCCTTTTTCCAGGCGCAGCGAATCCAGCGCGTACATGCCGAACGGCTTCAGCCCGTATTTCTGGCCTGCGGCCCAGATCGCATCGAAGATGGCAGCCGTGTCGTCCACCTTGGTGTGGATTTCCCAACCGAGCTCGCCCGCAAAGGAGACGCGGACCAGTCGGGCCCAGCGGCCGGCGATCTTCGTTTCCTGGTGCGTCAGCCAGGGCAGGGTCAGGTCGGCGGCGCAGACATCGGCGAGAATCTTTCGCGAGTTGGGGCCGGCGAGGATTTGCGTGGAATATTCCTCCGTCCGGTCGGTCAGGGTGAATGCCGCATCCCTGGACATGTGCGACTTCAGCCATTCGAAGTCATGCCACTGGGCCACCGCCGCGGTGATCAGCGTCATGGACTCCTCGCCATGGCGCACCACCGACATTTCGGTGACGATGCGGCCCTTGTCGTCGGAGAAGTAGACGAGGCCGATGCGTCCGGGCTTCGGCACCAGGCCCGTCACCTGCCGGCTCAACCACTCGGCGGCACCAGGGCCCTCGAGGTTGAAGCGCGAGAAGCCGGGCAGGTCGAGGATGCCGGCGGCGTCACGCACGGCCAGGCACTCTTCGCGCACGCGGTGCTGCCAGGGCCCATCGCGGCGGAAGGTCAGCGTCGCCTGCTCGGAGACGTCATCGCCGTCCTGCGCGTACCAGATGGCGCGTTCCCAGCCATTATAGGCGTCGAAGCGAGCGCCGAGCGCCTTGATGCGATCGTGAATCGGCGACAATTTCCTGTCGCGGCCTTCCGGCCAGGCATGACGCGGGAACTGAATGGCGTATTCGTTGCCGTAGATTTCCATGCCCTTGGCGACGCAGTAGTCCGGTGCGGCGGCAAAAGAGGTGAAGCGGCGGGGGTCGCACGACCACATATCCCATTCCGTCTGGCCCTGCGTGATCCATTCGGCCAGCACCTTGCCGGCACCACCGCCCTGGGCGATGCCGAAAGTGAAGACGCAAGCCTCGAAAGCGTTGGGCACGCCGGGCATCGGTCCGATCAGCGGGTTGCCGTCCGGCGCATAAGGGATCGGGCCGTTGATGACCTTGGACAGGCCGGCGGTTCCCAGGATCGGCACGCGGGCGACGGCGTCGGCGAGATAATGTTCCAGCCGGTCGAGATCGTCGGGGAAGAGCTGGAAGGAAAAGTCTTCCGGCATCGGATCGCTTTGAGTGGCCCAATGCGCGCGGCAGTTGCGCTCATAGGGGCCGAGATTCATGCCGGTTTTTTCCTGCCGCAAGTAATATGAAGTGTCGACGTCGCGCAGCAGCGGCAGCTTCTTGCCCTGTTCCTTCGACCATGCGGCGAGTTCCGGGATCTCCTCGAACAGGATATACTGATGGCTCATCACCATCATCGGCACTTCGCGGCCGAACATCCTGCCGACTTCGGCGGCGCGGTAGCCGGCAGCGTTGACGACGATCTCGCAACGGATCTCGCCTTGCGGCGTCTCCACTACCCACTCGTCGTTTTCGCGGCGCACGCCGGTGAGGGGGCAGAAGCGGATGATCCTGGCGCCCATGTCGCGCGCGCCCTTGGCCAGCGCTTGGGTCAACTGCGCCGGGTCGATGTCGCCGTCGCTCGGGTCGTAGAGCGCGCCTTCGAGATCATGGGTCTCGATGAAGGGGTAGCGGCGTTTGATTTCGTCGACGCCAACAACGTCGATGTCCATGCCCTGATAGCGCCCCATACCCTTGGCGCGCTGGAATTCCTGCATGCGCTCCTTCGAGTGGGCAAGGCGCAGCGAGCCGGTGACGTGATAGTTCATGGGATAGTCGACCGCCTCGGCGAGGCCCCGATAGAGTTCGGTCGAATAGCGCTGCATGTTCATCAGCGACCAGGACGAGGAGAAAGTCGGCACGTTGCCGGCGGCATGCCAGGTCGAGCCGGAGGTCAGCTCGTTCTTTTCCAGGAGCACGCAATCGGTCCAGCCGGCCTTGGCGAGATGATAGAGTGAGGAGGTGCCGACGACCCCGCCTCCGATGATCACCACGCGCGCCGTGCTCGGCAAACCCGCCATGTTCTTCTCCCAAACTTCAAGCGCGCCGCGCTTCTAATTTTGTTTTGTCGTTATCCCAAGACCGCCGCATGGTTTGGGCAACAAGCATTCAATAGACCGGCGGCGAGACCACCCAGATGACAACCGCCGGCTCGGTGCCCGGATTGCGCCAGCGGTAAGGCTTGCCTTCGAAACGAAAGGAGTCGCCTTCGCCAAGCCGGTGCCATACCCCGGCTATTTCGATGTCGAACTGCCCGGACGCGATGTATCCGGCCTCTTCGGTCGGCCGTCGCGCCTCGGTCTTCAACTCCGCGCCCGGTGCGAAGACAGACCGCACCATCTCGAAGCTACCACCGAGGTCCGGTGACAGAAGCTCCTCCACGAGGCCGGATTCGCTGGTGCCAAGCGAGCGGCGCTTGCCGGCGCGCACCACCACGCCGCGCTCGCTTTCGACGGGCACGTCATGGCTGAAGAACAGGCTGATCGGCACGCCGAACAACTCGGCGAAGGCCCGGAGATCACTGAGCGATGGCGTCGACAGGCCGCGCTCGACCTGGCTGACCCAGCCGACCGAACGACCGAGTTTCAGCGCGATCTCGGCCAGGGTCAGCCCGCGCACCCGGCGCAAGGCCCTGATATCGCCGGCCAGGACTCGCTCGTCAGGTCCCTGTAATGTTCGTGCGATAGGGGAGACCAAATCGCTCACTTCATGAAAAATTGCAGTTGAATTTCATGAGAAATGAAGCTCATGAAAAAATCAAGTAGATTTTCACCTATGCTCAAGATTTGCTTGCAGGATTTTGAAGGTTCATGCAAAGGCTCCGCCGCGAGCGGCGAGTGGGGACGTCCGATCGACACAAAGGCTAAGGGACGGCCCATGCTGGAAAAGAAGGCTCGAATCGCGGGTGATGCCGAGATCGTCGACGACGCGATCATGTCGCGCCGTTCGGTGCGCGCATTCCTGCCCGACATGGTCGGCGACGAGACGATCCGTGACATACTGGCTGTTGCGGCGCGTGCTCCCTCCGGCACCAATATGCAGCCATGGCGGGTCTACGTCACCAAGGGCGGGACCAAACAACGGATCACCGATGCCATCATGAATTCCGGCATCCGGGCCGAAAAGGCCGATTGGGATGAGTATCGCTATTATCCGACTCAATTCTTCGAACCTTATCTTACCCGGCGCCGGGCCAACGGGTTCGGCCTCTACGGCGCGCTCGGCATAGGCCGCCGGGAAGTCGACAAGATGCGCGCCCAGCACGACCGCAACTTCGTCTTCTTCGACGCGCCGGTCGGCATGATCTTCACCATCGACCGCCGGCTCAACCAGGGTTCGTGGATCGACTACGGCATGTTCCTGCAAAACATCATGGTCGCGGCGCGCGGCAGGGGGCTGCACACCTGCCCGCAAGCGGCGTTCGCACCCTATCATCGGCAGATCCGGCCGGTGCTCGGCATTCCCGATGAGGAGATCGTCGTCTGCGGCATGGCGCTCGGCTATGAAGACACTTCCAAGCCCGAGAACGCCTTCCGCACCGACCGTGAGCCGCTCGAGCAATGGGTGACGTTCCGCGAATAGGTTTCCTGCGGCAACCGCGCAGGGCCGCTATTCCGTAGTCATGTGTGCGCCGTGGCCGCTGACATGAGCGCCATCCTGCGGCGTCAGCTTGAGATAAGCGAGCAGCGCGCAGAGCGTGATGACGCCCTCGATGATGAACAGGATCCGGAAGTCGCTGGCGACGGCCCGCCCGTTACCGGCCAGGAATGACAGCATCGCCGCCGCCAGGCCAACGCTGATCGCGACCGCCAGCTGCCAGAGGATGTAGTAGAGTGCGCTGAAGCGGGCGAGCTGTTCGGGCGCGATGTCGGAATAGGCGAGGTTTCCGGTCGAAGCCCATTGCACCGAGCGAAAGGCGCCAAAGACGAAGAGATAGGTGAGTGTGATCCAGACCGGGGTCGTTGCTTGCATCAAGGCGAAGCCGGCGACCATGGCGGCAACCACCGGCGTGTTGAAGACCAGCACGCGGCGAAACCCGAAACGGTTGAGCAGGCGCGGCATGAAGACACGCATACCCACCGACCCTACCGCCGCAACGAAGGTCAGCGATCCCGCCTGCACCGCGCTCATGCCGAAGCCGAGCTGGAACATCAGCGGCAGCAGGAAGACCACGGAGCTGAGACCGATCGTGTCGAGGCCGCCGCCGGTAAGGAAGGAGATGCGGAAGGTGCGGATGCGCAGGAGCTTGAGATCGAGCAGCGGATTGCGTACGCGCAGGCAATAGAAGGAGGCGGCCGCCAGGATGATGAGCGCCAGCGCGAGCTCAGCCGCGATCATGCTGCTGGCGGCGTCTTTCGCCGCCAGCGAGTCCATGCCGAAGACCAGCAGGACCATGCCGCTGCCGACCAGCACAAAGCCCGGAAAATCGAACCGCGTGCGCACGGGCTTGGTGACTGTCGGGAACAGCGACGCGGCAAGGATTGCCGCCGCGAGCGCGAACGGCACGTTGATGAAGAAAATCCAGCGCCAGGAAATATAAGTGGTCAGCGCGCCGCCGACGAGCGGACCGACCAGCGGCCCGGACTGACCGGCCAGCGAGATATACATGTTGATCTTCAAGGTCCGGCTGCGCGGAAAGGTCGACAGGATGACGACCTGGCCGAGCGTGCCCATCAGCGCGCCGCCGAAGCCCTGCAGCGCGCGGGCGCCGACCAGCATCCAGATGTTGTCGGACAGGCCGCACAAGGCCGATGAGGCGGCAAACACCAGCAACGCAAAACAGTAGACGTTGCGCAGGCCGAAACGGTCGGCCGCCCAGCCGCCGAGCGGCATCGAGATGATCAGGCTGGCGACATAGGCGGTGATCAGCAAGCCGAGCTGGCTTGGCGGACGGCCAAGACTTTCGCTGATGCCCGGCAGCGCCGTCACCACGACATTCTGGTCGAGGCTGGTCATGAACACGCCACAGGCGACCGTCAGCGGCAGCAGGAGCAAGGTTCTGGCCGGCACATCGGCGCGATCGCCGGCGCCGGCGGAAAGTTCAGCAGTCATGCGGATGTTCGAACCAATATGCCGGCTGTAAGACGGGGTCTTCATACCCCCTGGACCTGTCGTGAGGCCCGTCCCCATCATCGTCGCCCGCGGCAGGATTCTCTAGCGGCAGAACCGGCCGGCATTGAGGCCACAGGCAGCGGCCGAGCGGCTATCCGGCCGCACCGCCTACTGCACTTCGTAGCCGACTTCCTCGCTGGCATGGCAGAGCGCCTTCCAGAACGAGCGGGCGAAGGAGCGGAAGACATGGATGTCGAACTGGTCGGCGCCGGTGCGCTGGATCTGGGCGAAGACATCGTGATGCGCTGTCGAACGGCCGGCGCCGACCGGAAAGGCGGGCAGGGCGAAGTCGATGGCGAAGAATTTCGACAGTACCCATTCGGCCTTCGGTCCGGCAATGCGAATCGCGGTGCGGCCATGCGACAGGTCCGTCACCGTGCCGATGGCCGGCGTCACCGCCTTGGCCAAGGCCGCGGCCAGTCCTTCGGCCTCGTCGGTCACGGTGAATTTTCCCGGCGCGAAGCCGAACACCGATTTCACGCCGTCGCTCAAGCCGCCGCCGGCCCCGTCAGGCAGCGCAAGCCCGGTGACGCCGCGGATGGCTTCCATCAGTTTCTTTTCCTCGCCCGGCCACGCCGCGAGTTGAACGATCGAGCCCGGCCTGGTTTCGGTGAGCAGGATCTCGACGCCATGTTCGAAATTGCCATGCGAGCCGACATGGAATTCCGGCTCGAGGGGCGATTGACGCTCAGCCATGCATGCGGGTCCCTTCCGGATCGTAGAAGTGGTTGGAGACGATCTCCACTGGCCCGAAGCGGTTGCGCAGGGGATCGGAGACATGGGCGCGCGTGCCGTGCCTGGCCTTGCCGCCCTTGACCAGCGCCAGCGCGATATGCCTGCCGAGCGCCGGCGAATAGCAGCAGGCGGTGATGTGCCCGATCGAGCCGTGCGGATTGGCTTCGTCGACCTCCTCGACAATGTGCGCGCCGCCATTCAGCGGCCGGTTGTCGAGCGCGATCAGGCCGACCAGTTCCAGCCGCTCCGCCGCGACCAGACCTTCCCGGTCCATCATCGCCGAGCCGATGAACGGCTTCTTCTTCGACAGCATCCAATCGAGATGCAGATCGCGCGCCGTGGTGCGGCCGTCGATCTCGGCGCCGGTGACATGACCCTTCTCTATGCGCATCGTGCCCAAGGCCTCGAGGCCGTAAGTGACCAGCCCGAACGGCTTTCCGGCCTCGACCAGGGCTTCCCAGACATGGGTGCCGTGGCCAGCGCCGCAATAGACCTCGAAAGCCATTTCACCCGAGAATGATAGCCGGCAAATCATGACCGGCACGCCTGATATCTCGCCGTGCACAATGCCCATGAACGGCAGCGTCGCATTGTCGACATGCGTACCGGTAACACAGGCGGCCAGTATCTGCCTCGCCTTCGGCCCGCCGATCGCGGCTCCCGCCCATTCGTCGGTCACCGAGGTGACGTGGACCTTGAGGTCCGGCCAGATCACGTCGAGGAAATATTCCAGATGCTGCATCACCTTGCCGGCATTGGCCGTGGTGGTGGTCATCAGGAAATCCTGTTCGCCCAGCCGCCAGGTGGTGCCGTCGTCGAAGGCAAAGCCGTCCTCGCGCAGCATCAGCCCGTAGCGGGCCTTGCCGACGGCGAGCGTCGAGAACATGTTGGTGTAGACACGGTCGAGGAAGGCGGCGGCATCGGGGCCTTGCACGGCGATCTTGCCCAGCGTTGAGACATCGACGATGCCAGCACTTTCGCGCGTCGCCTTGGCTTCGCGTACATACGCCTGTTCGACGGTTTCGCCTGAAAGCCCGTAGATCATCGGCCGGTACCAGAGTCCGGCCGAATACATGGTCGCGCCATTGGCGAGGTGCCAGTCGTGCATCGGCGTCAGCCGTTCGGGCTTCAGGTCGCCAAAGCGTTCCGCCGCCAGCGAACCGATCGAAACCGGCGCGAAAGGCGGCCGGAAGCGGGTCGTGCCGACGTCCGGGATCGGCTTGCCCAGCGCCTCGGCCATGATGGCGAGACCGGGAATGTTGGAGCTCTTGCCCTGATCGGTCGCCATGCCAAGCGTGGTGTAGCGCTTCAGGTGCTCGACCGAGACGAAGCCTTCGCGATGCGCCAGGCGGACATCCTCCGCCGTCACGTCATGCTGGAAATCGACAAAGCTCTTGCCCTTGGCCCTGATCTCGAACACCGGCGCCGGATCGGGATCGCCGGGGACGGCTTCGAAAGCGGGCAATGCCGCCGGTGTGCCTGTGCCTCCGGCTGCCGCAAGGCCGGAGGCGCTCCCTTCGGCGATCGCCTCGAGGGTGGAAAAGCTGCCCGTGAAGGCACCGGCGCCGATCCATTTCTGTGTCGGCTTCGGCGGCAGGAAAGCTTGGCGCCCGGCATTCCATTCCGCCTTGGCGCCGGCCTGGCTGGCCAGATGGATGGTCGGCGACCAGCCGCCAGATATCAGCAGGCAATCGGTATGGATGCTGCGTGCATCGCCACTCAGCCCACCCGCGACCATGTCGAAACGCTGAACCTTGAGGCCGGACAAGGCCTTGCCGCCTTCCGTGGCGACCACCGCGTGGCCGGACAGCAATTCCGCCCCGGCTTCGCCGGCCAGGGCGCTCATCTCGGCGGACGGTTGCGGGCGCACGTCGACGATGGCAACGATCGCAGCTCCTGCCTGCTTCAGCGCCAGCGCCGACCGGTAGGCGCTGTCATTGTTGGTGAACAGCACGACCCGCTGGCCCGGCAGCACGCCGAATTCGTTGGCGTAGCGCTGCGCCGCGTGCGCCAGCATGACACCGGGCCGATCATTGCCCGGAAACACCAGCGGTCTTTCGAAGGCGCCGGTGGCCAGCACCACGGACCCGGCGCGGATCGCCCAGTAGCGATGGCGCGGCTCGCCCTTGGCGGGCTGTGCCTTGTGGTCGCTGACCCGCTCGAGCGCGGCGAGTGTGTTGCTGTCGTAGTAACCCCAGACGGTGGTGCGCGGCAGAAGCCGGACATTGTCTCGCGCTTCAAGCTGAGCGACGGTGCGCCGCACCCAATCGGCAGCCGGTGCGCCATCGATGGTTTCGCCGGACCAGTTGGCCGAACCGCCCAAACGCGGCTCCAGATCGGCCAGTACGACGCGGGCGCCCTGGTCGGCGGCGGTCTTGGCCGCCATCAGGCCGGCTGGGCCGGAGCCGACCACAAGCACGTCGCAAAAGGCGTTCATGCGTTCGTAGCGGGCCGGATCCTTTGCCGATCCGGCGCTGCCGAGGCCGGCCGCGCGGCGAATGAAGTGTTCGCAGAACATCCAGAAGCGCGTGCCTTTCAGCGGGCCGATGACCGGTCCCATGAAGGTCTTGTAATAGAATCCGGCCGACAGGATCTTGCCGCCGAGCTGGTTGACGGCATTGACGTCCCAGGCGAGCGAGGGAAAGCGGTTCTGGCTGACGGCGACCAGTCCGTCATGGATCTCGATCATGGTCGCCGGAATGTTGGGTTCGCGCACCTCGCCCTTCAGCACCGTTACCAGCGCGTTGGGCTCCTCAACGCCTGCGCTCAGCAAGCCACGCGGGCGATGATATTTGAAAGAACGTCCGAACAGCGTGACGCCATTGGCCAGCAGCGCGGACGCCAGCGTGTCACCGCCGTGCCCGGTATAGGCAACGCCGTCGAAGGTGAAGCGGATGGTCTTCAACCGGTCGATGCGGCCGCCGGTGTCGGTGCGGCGCGGGCTCATGGCTTGTCCTCCGCCCTGCCGCGTGCTGGCGAGGCGTGATCGCCGCGTACGAAGGCGACACTGGAAATCTCATGCGTCAGCGTGTTGCGCATAACCCTCAGGTGAGCCCGGCAGCCGCCGGAATGCTGCCAGATCTCGTTGTGGTCGCCGGCCGGGTTCAGCCTGTCGTAGACATAGGCATTCCAGGCCTCGAAATTCTGCGAGGCGGGTTCGGGACGCTCGCGGTTGCCGTCACCCTGGTAGGTGAACTCGATGACGTCGCGCGGGCCGCAGTAGGGGCAAGTTATCAGCACGGAATGTTCCTAATGAAGCCGCGGGTTCGCGCCCTGGCCCTTGTCGTCGATCACCAGGCCGCGATGAAAACGGTCCAGCGTGAACGGGGCGTTGAAGTCGTGCGGCTGATCCTTGGCGATGGTCCAGGCAAAGCACCAGCCGGAAGCGGGCGTTGCCTTGAAGCCGCCATAGCACCAGCCGCAATTAAGATACATGCCGGGCAGAGGCCCCATGGTGATGATCGGCGAGCCGTCCATCGACATGTCGCAGACGCCGCCCCAGGAACGCAGCATGCGCACACGCGCGAGGCCCGGGAAAAGCGCCAGCATCTCGCTCATCACCTCGTCGACGATGGGCAGGTTGCCGCGCTGGGCGTAGCTGTTGTAGCCGTCGATGTCGCCGCCATAGACGAGACCGCCCTTGTCGGACTGCGACATGTAGAAATGGCCCATGCCGAAGGTCACGACCGTGTCGATGAAGGGCTTCAGCGATTCGGTGACGAAGGCCTGCAGCACATGGCTTTCGATCGGCATCGTCTCGACGCCGGCCAACTGCATGACGCGGCCGGTGCTGCCGGCCACCGCGACCGCTACCTTCTTTGCCCTGATATCGCCGCGCGAGGTGGTGACGCCGGTGACGCGGTCGCCGTCGCGCAGGAAGCCGGTGACCTCGCAATTCTCGATGATGTCGACGCCGCGCCGGTCGGCGCCGCGTGCAAAGCCCCAGGCTACTGCATCGTGCCTGGCTGTGCCGGCGCGCCGCTGCATCAGGCCGCCAACCACGGGAAAGCGTGCATCGTTAGAGATATCGAGTGCCGGGATCAGGCGCTTGATCTCGGCTGGTGCCATCAGTTCCGCATCGACGCCGAGATGGCGCATGGCGTTGCCGCGCCTTGCATAGTCGTCGAACTGGGCCGGCGTGTGCGCCAGGTTCAAGCAGCCGCGCTGCGAGAACATGACGTTGTAATTGAGCTCGTGCGACAGGTTCTCCCACAGCTTCATCGAATGTTCGTAGAAGCGGGTGTTGGCCGGCAGCAGGTAGTTCGAGCGAACAGCCGTGGTGTTGCGGCCGACATTGCCGGAGCCCAGCCAGCCTTTCTCCAGCACCGCGACGTTGGTTATGCCGTGCTCCTTGGCGAGATAGTAGGCGGTCGCCAGGCCATGCCCGCCACCACCGATGATGATGACGTCGTAGGATGCCTTCGGGTCCGGCTTGCGCCAGGCCGGTTTCCAATCCTTGTTTCCCTTGAGCGCATTCGCAAGCAGCGAAAGGGCCGAGTACTCTGCCATGTGTTTGGTGTCCGTTGCGGGCGATGCGGCAGACTATAGAGCAGGGTGCCGACGCAAAGCCAATATTGCGCCATCGCCTTTCGACTGGCCGACGCTTCATTTGCACGATCGGTCGCGGCGACTTGCCCCATGATATGGCCGTCTTTATCAAGGACAGGCTTTTGAATGCCTTTGCCGCCCGTGAGTCGCCGATCCGTCATGTTTTTTCGATTGCTTCGCCTCATATTGGTCCTGGCGCTTGTCGTTTCGGCGCCGCTGTCGTTCGAGGCGGCGGCGCAGGGCGTTGGCCAAGCGCCCGCGGGGCTGGTCGCCGACCAGCAGAAGATCATCCAGAGCCTGACGACCAAGGCCGACAATTTCGACAAGCAGATACATCAAGACGGCGAAGACGACGCCAGCCTTGTCGGTATTCGGTTGCAACTGGAGGAATTGTCGCGGCAGTCGCTAAACAGCGCGCTGGCCTTCCGTTCGCGCCTCGGCGAGATCAACGCAAGGCTCGAACAGCTTGGGCCTGCTCCCGCCGCCGGCCAGCCGGCTGAGCCCGACATCGTCAGCAGCGAGCGCCAGGCGCTGACGTCGGAAAAGGCCGAGATCAACGCGGTCATCGCGCAGGCCCAGACCCTGTCGATCCGCATCAGCGGGCTGATCGACAAGATCGGCAACATGCGCAGCGAGTTGTTCCGCAACCTTTTGACCAAGCGCTACGTACTCTCGGACGCCTTGAGCCCGCAGGTTTTTTCCGACGCGCGCGACGAGTTCGGCAATTTCTACAAGGCGGTTTCCTCCTGGCTGAGCTTCGCCATCAAGTTCAAGTTCCGGGCCATCCTCGCGGCAACCTTCGTGGCGCTCGGCCTGGCGCTGGTGCTGCTGGTTGGCGGTCGGCGCCTGTTCGGTCGGGTGTTCGAGGCCGATCCCACCAACGAGGACCCGTCCTATCTCAGCCGCCTGTCGGTGGCCTTCTGGTCGACCTTGCTGCCGACGCTTGCGGTCGGCGCCTTTCTTGGGTCGACGATTTTCTTTTTCAATTATTACAACGTGTTGCGCGGCGACATTGGCCTCTTCCTCAATGCGTTGGCCACCGTCATCGGCGTTGTGTTCTGCGTTAACCGGCTGACCAACGCGGCACTCAAGCCGCAGTTACCCAACTGGCGCCTCATCCCCGTCGAAACCGGGCCGGCGCGCTGGCTGGTGCGCCTGACCACTGCCATGGCGGTGGTCATCAGCTTCAACACCTTTCTATCGGTCGTGAACGACAAGATGGGATCGCCGCTGTCGCTGACAATCGCGCGCAGTTTCGTCGCCACCATCATCGTCGGCGTCATTCTCATCCTGATGGCGATGCTGAGGCCGTTCAAGGCGCGTGACGGAAGCTGGCGCCCGTGGCCGGCATGGCTACGCTACACTTCGCTCGGGCTCGGGCTTTTCACCATCATCGCGGCGCTGCTCGGCTATATCGGCCTTGCGCTGTTCGTCTCGCTGCAGGTCGTGGTCACCGGCACGGCGCTCGTCACCGCCTATATCGGCTTCCTGTCGGCCAGGGCGATCGGCGAGGAGGGCGCTTTCGCCAACACCTCGGTCGGGCGCTGGTTGTCGGCCAATTCCAGCTATGAGGATACCGCACTCGACCAGCTCGGCCTTGTCGTCAGCATTGCCATCAACCTGATGATCGTGCTGGTGTTCCTGCCGCTGATCCTTTTGATGTGGGGCTTCCAGCCTGGCGACATCGAGGCGTGGGCGTACAGGCTGGCAACCGGGATCAACATCGGTTCGGTGACGATTTCGGTTACCGGCATCCTGTCGGGCATCGTCGTCTTCGTCATCGGCTATTTCCTGACGCGTTGGTTCCAGGGCTGGCTGGACGGCTCGGTCATGGCGCGCGGCAAGGTCGACACCGGGGTCCGCAACTCGATCCGGCTGGCGGTCGGCTATGCCGGCGTGGCGCTCGCCGCGCTGGTCGGCATCTCGGCCGCCGGTATCGACCTCTCCAGCCTGGCGCTGGTCGCGGGTGCGCTTTCCCTCGGTATCGGTTTTGGCCTGCAGAATGTGGTGTCCAATTTCGTCTCCGGCCTGATCCTTCTGGCCGAGCGGCCGTTCAAGGTCGGCGACTGGATCGTCGCCGGCCAAGTGTCCGGCACAGTGAAACGGATCAGTGTGCGCGCCACCGAGATCGAGACTTTCCAGCGACAGTCGGTGATCCTGCCGAACTCCGATCTGATCAACGGACCGGTGGGTAACTGGACGCACCGCAACAAGCTTGGCCGCATCGAAATTCCGGTTGGCGTCGCCTATGGCTCGGATGCGAGGCGCGTGCATGATCTTCTGCTCGATATTGCCCGCAACCACCCGCTGGTGCTCAAGAACCCTGAACCTTTCGTTCTGTTTGCCGCACTGGCCGACTCTTCCTTGAACTTTGAGATCAGGGTCTTTCTTGCCGATGTCAGCAACGGCGTGATCGTCCAGAACGATATTCGCTTCGCCATCCTCGATGCCTTCAGGCTGGCGAACATCGAAATCCCGTTCCCGCAAAGGGACGTCCATGTAAAGTCGGGCACCACGGCTGCGAAATGGCCCGCCGACGACGAGAAGGCCGAAGCGGAGTTCGTGGAACGCGAGCTTGCCAGGGCCAAGGCTGCCGAGCTTCCGCCAAAGACCAGGCGCAAAAGCCGAAGACCGGATCCGGCCTGATCCGTTGAACTGTGGCATGAATGCGGCATTCAGTTGCGGTTCAGCTTCCATCTCATATAAGCTCCCTGCAAAGGCGAAAATGCCTTGTGAAATGCAACAGAGGCGGTGGGAACACCGATATTGCGATATGTGGAAGTCTCTCGTCTCTGCCCTGGCCTTGCTCGCCGTGAGCGGCTCGGCCCATGCCGCAAGCGCGGTCAACAAGGACGCCGAGACCCGCACGCTGATCGTGACCGAGGGCGGCAGCAAGACCGAGCTCGCGCTGGCTGGCGGTGAAACCGTCGAGTTCTGCCAGAACGGCTGCTTCGTCACCTTGCCGAACGGTGACCTCGAAGCCTTGACCGGTTCGGAAACCGTCGAGATTTCCGGCGGCGTCGCCCGCATCAAGTAATCCTGGTGGTATGACTAGAAGGGCCGGGGTTCTGTCCGGCCTTCGCCTGACAAGCCTCGATCTTCCTGGTTCATGTCGGGTCGCGCCGCATCCGCGGCGTGTCGCAAACAGGCGGTAGCGCCGTGCCCGTCGCCTGCATATTGTGCGCCGATCAAACGGGCGCCGACGCCGCCCGCAGCAGCATTCTGGAGTCGCGGGCAATGGCAGAGTTTCCGAAAAAGGCGAAGGTCGTCATTATTGGCCTCGGCGGCATTGTCGGCGCATCGATCGCCTATCATCTGATCGAACGCGGCTGGGACGACATTGTCGGCATCGACAAGTCGGGCATCCCGACCGATATCGGCTCGACCGCGCACGCGTCGGACTTCTGCTACACCACCAGCCATGACTTCCTGTCCTGCTGGACGACGCTCTATTCCATCGATTTCTACGAGAAGATGGGCCACTATGCGCGCGTCGGCGGCCTTGAGGTCGCCCGTGTCGGCGATGACGGCCGCATGGACGAGATCAAGCGCAAGATCGCCTCGGCCAAGGCTTTCGGCACGCGCGCGCGCCTGGTCGAACCCGACGAGATCAAGGAAAAATTCCCGCTGATCGAACAGGATCTTGTGCAAGGCGGCCTTTGGGATCCGGACGCCGGCCTCGTCATCCCGCGCTCGCAGACCGTTGCCGGCAAGCTGGTCGACCAGGCGGAAGCCTCCGGCAAGCTCAAATCCTTCGCCAACACGCCGGCGAAGTCGCTTGTCGTCAAGGACGGCCGCATCAGCGCCGTGGTGACCGACCGCGGCACGATCGAGGCGGATTATGTCATCGTCTGCGCCGGCATCTGGGGCCGGCTGATCGCCGAGATGGTGGGCGAGGATCTGCCGGTCATGCCGATCGACCATCCGCTGACCTTCTTCGGCCCGTACACCGAGTTCGCCGGCACGGGCAAGGAGATCGGCTGGCCGCTGCTGCGCGACCAGGGTAATTCCGCCTATATGCGCGACACCGGCGACCCGAAGACCGCCGAGGGCGGGCAGATCGAATGGGGCTACTACGAGGAGACCAATCCACGTCTTTGCCACCCGCGCGATCTTCTGGAGAAGGATCAGGCGCGGCTGTCGCCATCGCAGCGCGATCTGGACATGGAGCAGATCCTGGCGCCGCTCGAGCGCGCCATGGAACTGACGCCGATCCTCGGTGAACTCGGCTACAATGAAAGCCATTCCTTCAACGGCCTGCTGCAAGTGACCGCCGATGGCGGTCCATCGATGGGCGAGAGCCAGAAGGTGAGGGGCCTTTGGTATGCCGTCGCCATCTGGGTGAAGGATGGCCCCGGCATGGGCAAGCTGATCGCCGACTGGATGACCGACGGCCGCACCGGGATCGACCACCACGCGATCGACTATGCGCGCTTCTATCCGCACCAGACGAAGGAACAATTCATCTGGGATCGCTGCACCGAGACCGCGATGAAGGTCTACAATCCGGCGGTGCATCCGCGCGAACCCTTCTCCAAGGGCCGCAACATCAGGCGCTCGCCATTCTGGGAGCGCGAGAAGGAACTCGGCGGCTACTTCATGGAACTGGGCGGCTGGGAGCGTGCCCATGGCTATGCCGCCAACGAGCATCTGCTTGAAAAGTACGGCAACCGTGTGCCGGTGCGCGAGAACGAATGGGACAACCGCCATTTCTGGCGCGTCTCCAACGCAGAGCATCTGGCGATGAGCGAGGATTGCGGCATCGTCAACCTCTCGCATTTCTCGATGTATGACATCGAAGGCCCCGACCACGTGGCGCTGCTGGAATGGCTGTGCGCGGCCAAAATCGGCGGCGACAACAATATCGGCAAGGGCATCTACACCCACTTCCTCGATGAGGAAGGCATGGTGCGGGCGGACTTCACCGTGATCCGCATGGCCGACCGCTGCCGGCTGATCGACGGCGCCGACGCCGGACCGCGCGACTTCCGTTACATGCAGCGCACGGCGCAGGACAAGGGGTTCGACGTCACCATCACCGACGTCACCGAGAAATACGTCACCATCGGCATCTGGGGGCCGAACGCACGGACGACCTTGCAGAAGGTGGTCGAAAACCCGGATGGGCTTTCACCTGACAATTTTCCTTTCGCGGCAATCAAACCGGTCAGGATCGGCGGCAAGGATGTAACCGCATTCCGCATCTCTTATGTCGGCGAACAGGGCTGGGAGCTACATATGCGCTACGAGGATGGCCTGGCCGTCTGGGACGCGCTGCGCTCGACCGGCGTCATGCCGTTCGGCGTCGAGA
This sequence comes from Mesorhizobium sp. ES1-4, assembly GCF_020164745.1. GTDB lineage: Bacteria > Pseudomonadota > Alphaproteobacteria > Rhizobiales > Rhizobiaceae > Mesorhizobium. The sequence goes on from NZ_JAIUGV010000010.1 coordinate 162,559, forward strand.
CCTATGCCAACACACGCCGCATGGAAAAGAGCCTGCGGCTGCAGAACGCCGACCTCTTGACCGAATACAATCTGCTGGAAGCCGATCTCGCCCGTCCCAAGGTCAAGGAGAATGATTTCTGCGGCAAGGCCAAGCATGTGGAGTATCGCGAACGCGCGCATCAGCCCGCCATGCTGTGCACGCTGGTGATGACCGAGAACACGGATTCCAAGGGTGTTGCCCGTTATCCGGTGGGCATCATGCCGGTGATGGACCCCGAGAGCGGAGAAACGCTGGTCGACGAACTCGGCCGTCGCTCCTTCACCACATCGGTCGCCTATGGCCCGACGATCGGCAAGAACATCGCGCTCGCCTATCTGCCGTGGGCCTATGCCCAGGAGGGCCGCAAGCTCAAGGTCGAGTATTTCGGCGAGACATATCCGGTCGAAGTCGCCGGCGTCGGCTACAAGCCGCTTTATGACCCGGAGAATCTCAAGCCGCGCAGCTGAGCCTCGCCACGAATCGCGCGCGCGTTTTGGATGAGCCCGACCCAGGTCGGGCTTTTCTCTTTTTCAGCAACCGGTTCTGGCTCACCCTTGCGGCATGTCTGCTTTTGCACCTGCAAGACATCTGCTTTCGAGCGCCGTCGCGTTGGCGGTTATGATCTGGTCGGGGGGATCCCGCGCGGACGAGCCGGTCGATGTCGAACTGGTGCTGGCGGTCGACGTTTCGCTGTCGATGTCGGCGGAGGAGCTCGAGATCCAGCGCCATGGCTACGCGGCGGCGCTGACGCATGACAATGTACTGCGGGCGATCGCCGATGGCGCTTATGGCAAGATCGCCGTCACCTATGTCGAATGGGCCGGCACCACGTGGCAACGCGTCATCGTTCCCTGGACCGTCATCGCAACCCGGGCCGACGCGGAGCGGGTGGTGGCGCAATTGTCGGCCCAGCCGCCCAACAGCGCACGGCGCACCTCGATCTCCGGTGCGCTGGAGTTCGGCAGCGACCTTTTCGCGGAAAGCGGCTACCGGGGGACAAAGCGTGTCATCGACATTTCCGGGGACGGACCCAACAACCAGGGCGCACCCGTCGATATCATCCGTGACGGGGTAGTCAGGCAAGGCATCGTCATCAATGGCCTGCCGCTGATGACCCGGGGCGGCTTGTCCGGTGTCTATGACGTCAGCGATCTCGACCGTTACTACAGCGACTGCGTCATCGGCGGCCCCGGCGCCTTCATGATCCCGGTCAACGACTGGACACAATTTCCCGAAGCCATCCGCCGCAAGCTGGTGCTGGAACTCGCCGGCCCGGGATCGCCGCGATGGGCGGCGGAAGAGGCTGACCATCCGCCGGTGCTGCTGGCGCAGGACAGGACCGCCGCCGACTGCCAGATCGGCGAGAAAATGTGGCGCAACCGCACCTGGATGCCCGACAGCCGATAGGGCAATTCCCAAGAACGGCAAGGATTGGCAAAACAACCGGACCGCGCTATCCAGCCCGTGGGGCCACGGTCGAACCGAGGAGACATCAGATGAAACGCCTTGCCATCCTGGCGGCTGTCGCGTCCGTAATTTTTGTCGACAGCGCCAGCGCTCAGTACAACGACCAGCCCGCCTGCGTCATGTTCGAGCATGTGAATTTCCGCGGGCGGTCGATCGAGATGCAGGCCGATGATTCGGTCAGTTTTCGCGGCGGCCAGTTCTGGAATGACCGGGTGTCGTCGGTCTTCGTTCGCCGCGGCTGCAGCCTCATTGCCTATGAGGATGCGCGAATGGGCGGCCGTTCGATCGAGATCAGGCGCAGGGCCCGTCAGCTTGGGGACTACTGGAACGACCGCATCTCGTCGGCCGAGTGCGTCTGCGACGGTTATTGAAGCCATTCCGGATTTCAGGCGGCCGCTGCTCATTGCGGCAGTTGGCCGCCGCCCGCTTGTATCTGAGGCGCCAGCCCGCATACGCATCACCAGCCTGTTGATTGACAAGCCGATTGGCGTCTGTGAGACAATTCTCCCGAGATAAAACAAAAGGGGAGCTCACATGAACAGGATCGCCGTTTTTGCCGCAACATTGACGCTTGCCGCCGGACTGTCCGCGCCGGTGATGGCCGCCACATCGGTCACCATCGGCATCAGCGGATGGACCGGATTCGCGCCGCTGACGCTTGCCAAGCACGCAGGGCTATTCGAGAAGCATGGCCTCGACGTGACCTTGAAGAAGGTGCCTCAGGCCAGCCGCCCGCTCGCCATCGCCAGCGGCGACCTCCAATGCGCCGCCACCACGGTCGAAACCTGGCTGGTCTGGAACGCCAGCGGGGTGACCACCAAGCAGATATTCCAGCTCGACAAATCCTATGGCGCCGACGGTATCGTCGCGCGCAATGACATCAAGACCGTCGCCGATCTCAAGGGCAAGACTGTCGCGTCCTCGGCGCCGGGCACGTCGCCCTATTTCCTGCTCGCCTGGGTGCTGAACAAGAACGGCATGTCGACCAAGGACGTTACGGTCGTCAATCTTGAGCCGGATGCGGCCGCACAGGCCTTCCTTGCCGGCCAGAACGATGCGGCAGTCACCTACGAACCCTTCATCTCGGCCGTACGCGACAAGCCCGACCAGGGCCATATCCTGGCGACCACGCTCGACTATCCGATGGTTCTCGATACGGTCGGCTGCACGCCCGAATTCCTCAAGGCCAATCCCGACGCCGCCAAGGCGCTGGCCGACAGCTATTTCGACGCGCTCGACCTGATCAAGAAGGATCCACAGAAGTCCTACGAGATCATGGGTGCCGACGTGAAACAGTCGGCCAAGGAATTCGAGGATTCGGCGAAGTACCTGAAATGGGCCGACAAGGCCGACAACAAGCAATTCTTCACCAAGGAATTCCAGGACTTTTCCAAGACCGCCGGCGATCTGCTGCTGCAGATGGGGCTGATCAAGGAGGCGCCCGACGTCACCACGCTGGCCGACACCAGCGCCGTGGCGAATTGACGGTTCAAACCCTGGATACGGTGCGGTGGCGCACAGCGCCGCCGCTTTCCTGCTGAAAAAGGACGAAGATGCGCCCCTTGCATCCGGTCTCGCCGCGCCTGCGAACAGTGCTCGGCATTTCTTTCTTCGTGCTGTTCGTGACCTTCTGGGCCTGGATCACGCTTGGCGGCCACGTCAACCGCATCTTCCTCGCCGACCCGCTGTCGATGCTCAAGGACGGCTGGCGGCTGCTGGTCGAGGACCGTTTCTGGCTCGACATATTGATCACCATCTGGCGGGTCTTCGGCGGCTTTGTGCTGGCCTCGGTCGTCGCCGTGCCGCTCGGTATCGCCATGGGCGCCTGGAAGCCGGTGGAAGCCTTCCTGGAGCCCTTTGTCTCCTTCGCCCGCTACCTGCCGGCCTCAGCCTTCATTCCGCTGCTCATCCTTTGGGCCGGCATTGGCGAACTGGAAAAACTGCTCGTCATCTTCGTCGGCTCGGTGTTCCAGATCATCCTGATCATCGCGGTCAAGGTCGGGTCGACGCGGCGCGACCTGGTCGAGGCGGCCTATACGCTGGGTTCGGCCAACAATGGCATCGTCAGGCGGGTCATCATGCCGGCCAATGCGCCTGAGATCGCCGAGACGCTGCGGCTGGTGCTCGGCTGGGCGTGGACCTACGTCATCGTTGCCGAACTGATCGGCTCATCCTCAGGCATCGGCTATATGATCATCAACAGCCAATCGCGGCTGGCGACCGGACAGATCATCTTCGGCATCATCGTCATCGGCCTGATCGGGCTGTTGTCCGATTTCGCCTTCAAGGCCTTCAACCGCTGGCTCTTTCCGTGGAGCCTGGCGTGAGCAAGCTTCTCATCGAGGGCGTCTCGCGCACATTCGCCGGCGTGCGCGGTGGGCAGCCGGTCAGGGCGCTGATGCCGGTCGACCTGGCTGTCGCCGCCAATGACTTCATCACCATTCTGGGGCCGTCGGGCTGCGGAAAGTCGACGCTGCTGAGGATCGTCGCCGGCCTGGAGGCGCCAAGCGAAGGCCGCGTGCTGCTCGACGGCAAGGCCGTGACTCGGCCGGGACCGGATCGCGGCATGGTCTTCCAGTCCTACACGCTGTTCCCGTGGCTGACGGTCGCCGAAAACATCGCCTTCGGCCTGCGTGAGCGCGGCATGGCTGAAAAGGAACGGGATGGGATCGTTGCCTCCTATGTCGACCTCGTCGGGCTGAAGGGATTCGAGAACCATTGGCCGAAGCAGCTTTCCGGCGGCATGCAGCAACGCACCGCAATTGCGCGGGCGCTCGCGAACGATCCGGAGATTCTCCTGTTGGACGAGCCCTTCGGGGCGCTCGACAACCAGACGCGCGGGCTGATGCAGGAATTGCTGCTCGGCATCTGGGAGCGCCGCAAGAAGACGGTGCTGTTCGTCACCCATGATATCGAGGAGGCGATCTTCATGGCCTCGCGTGTGATCGTGATGACGGCGCGGCCCGGCAGCATCAAGTCGGACGTCGTTGTCGAGCTGCCGCATCCACGCCACTACACGTTGAAAACCAGCCCGGAATTCTCGGCGCTGAAGGCGCGGCTGACGGAGGATCTCCGGGTCGAAGCGATACGGACGGCAGACGCGCACTAGAGTTGGATGATTTCAGGTCGAGTCGACCTAAATCTCAATCCGTCTGATAGCTCGGTCGTCTGCGCGTGGTGGTCTGGGATCACGCGGCCAGCAGCTGCTTGCGGTCGACGCGCTCCTGCTGCGGCGAGCGGGCGTAGAGTTCGCGGTAGCATTTGGAGAAATGCGAGGCCGAGACGAAGCCGCAGGCGACCGCAACCTCGACCACCGGCATCGACGACTGGATCAGCAGGTGCCTGGCGCGGTCGAGGCGGATTTCGAGATAGTAGCGGGCAGGCGAGCGTCCCATCTCTGTCCGGAACAGGCGCTCGATCTGGCGGCGCGACAGGTCGACATGGTCGGCGATCTCGATCAGCGACAGCGGCTCGGAGAGATTGGCCTCCATCAGCTCGATGATCGTCAGCACCTTCGAATTCTGCACGCCAAGGCGGGCACGCAGCGGCAGGCGCTGACGGTCGGTCGGGCTGCGCACGCGGTCGGTCAGCACCTGCTCGCACACACGGTTGACGAGGTTCTCGTCGAAATCGTCGCCGATCAGTTTCAGCATCATATCAAGTGCCGCGGTGCCGCCGGCGCAGGTGTAGATGTTCTGGTCGATCTCGAAGAGGTCGGCAAAGACGTTGGCCTTCGGGAAGGCTTCGGAAAAGCCCGGCAGGTTTTCCCAATGGATGGCGCAGCGCTTGTTCGACAACAGGCCGGCGGCGGCGAGGATATGCGCGCCGGTGCACAGGCCGCCGACGGCGACGCCGCGATTGTACTCTTCGCGCAGCCAGGCGAAGGCCGACTTGTTCTGGTAGCGCTCGACATTGGTGCCGCTACAGACGATGGCCATATTGGGCCGTTCCGGGCCCGCCATCTTCTTGCGTTCCTCCTCCAGCGAGGTGTTGACGGCGCATTCGACGCCGTTGGAGGCGCTCACTGGCTTGCCGTCAATGCTGGCAAGGCGCCAGCGATAGGCCTCATAGCCGAGCATCCGGTTGGCGGAGCGCAGCGGGTCCAGCGCGGTCGCAAAAGCGATCATGGTGAAATCGGGGATAAGGAAGAATACAAACGACCGCTTGATCGGATGCTTGACGGCGTTCACGGGGAACCTCACCTGGCCATGACGCGAACAGGATGTCGCGAATAGCATAGCGACATCAGGAAAAACCATTCCTGTCAATTGGGTAGACGGCTTTGGAAAGATTAAATTTGCGACATGGGTCGCAAATGGGCAATTGCCGTTTGGTGTTGTTCAAGAACCAGGTCGCGGAAAGGCGATGGAAGCGCAACAAGACAAACGCCGCCTCGGCGGAAGCCGAAGCGGCGGCAGTCAACCCTCAAGCCCGTGGCAGGGAGCGCGGCTCTGGAGGTACTCTGTACTTTTCTTAGCGCTAAGCGGCTCCGGGCGGAAAGCCGTTACACATTCTTCCCGGAACTGCTGTAATTCAGGCGACGAAGCCGAGGCGCGCGGCAGCCATGGCGCCAGTCTGGCCAGGCATGGTCTTGGCAAGGCGCTGACGCTCGAGAGCCGTGGTCAGGTTCATTTCGCGGCGGGCGAAGAGGCGTGCAAAAAGCTTCATGATCATCTCCAATCGGTTGCTCAGACGGGTCGCCTTCGCTTGATGGAGTGGGGCAGCTCGTTTGCTGACGGTGATATAGGCTTGTGTGAGCGGAAACTAAATCGCAAAAGCGAAGCGCTTGATATGAAAAGCGACATCAAATGCGACAGGTCGCGATGGCGCTCCTGGAATTATCCTTTGTTTACATGGGGATAGTCCAGAAGTGGAGGTGCTATGCGGCTTGTTCATATGCGCCATGCAGCCGCAGCATGGCTCTTCAAATCATTTGAATACAAGTAAAGCGACAAGCAACGTCCTAAAAACGAGAAGGCCTGCCGGGCGGACTGCGCGGCAGGCCTTCAGCACTGGGTACACACGATCTACTTTGCTCCAGCCCAGGATCCGACGCCGTTGCGGATGCCGCTCTTGGTGTCGGCAGCTTCAGGCCAGCCAATATCCTTCTGCAGTTCGATCGGCAGGGAGCGGATCGCGCGTTCGGTCTGGTAGCGGGCGCGGGCTGCGTTGAATTCGGTCGCGATGCGACCGAGGGATGACAGGATAGACATTTCGATCTCCTTTGCTGCGGCGCGGGAGGCGCCGGCAATGCGTTACGTCAGGTCTGTTTCAGCTTCATTACATGTCGAATGCAGGTCTGCGTCGTGGTCGTTTGGTGACCGCTTTTGGCAGCATGCTGCTTCGATGGAGTTGACTATGCTCCTGATCTGATGTTCAATCAAACGAAATGGAATGATGTTTTGTATCAGAAAAATTGAAGGCTGATCGCCATGAACGCCCCAATCAATCATCCGCTGCCGCTGCTCGACCTCGACGTTCTGCGCACTTTCGTGGCGATTGCCGAAACCGGCAGCTTCACCACCGCGGCCAATGCCGTGTTCCGCACGCCGTCGGCTGTCTCCATGCAGATCAAGAAGCTGGAGGACATTCTCGGCCGCTCGGTGTTCGCGCGCGACGCGCGTTCGGTGACGCTCACCACCGATGGCGAGATGCTGCTCGGCTATGCCCGCCGGCTTTTGTCGATCAACCGCGAGGTTGTTTCGAAATTCATCATTCCCGACATTGTCGGCGTGGTCCGGCTGGGCTCACCGGACGACTATGGCGAGCGCGTGCTGCCGCATGTGCTGAAGCGCTTCGCGCAGTCGCATCCCTCGATCGCCGTCGACGTCACCATCGACCAGAGCAGCAATCTGCGCCGCCGCATGGACGATCGGGCGCTCGACATCACGCTGTTGACGAATTCCTACAAGACCAGCGCGCTCGGCGCCGAGGTGCTTTTGACCGAGCCGATCGTCTGGGCCGGCGCCAAGGGCGGCTGCGCGCATCTGCGCGAACCCTTGCCGGTTTCGCTGTGGGAGGAGGGCTGCGCCTGGCGGGCCGGCGCGCTCGAAGCGCTGGGGCGTGAAGGGCGCAACTATCGCGTCGCTTACATGAGCGCCCATACAGCCGGCCAGCGCGCCGCCATCATGGCGGATCTCGCGGTGGCGCCACTACCGCGCTCGTTCCTGGGCAATGACATGGTCGAACTCTGCCCGAAGGATGGCATGCCCGATATCGGCACTTACAATCTTGCCATGGTGGTGGCGCCGGACGCCAGCGCGCCGGTCAAGGCCGTCGCCGACCACATCCGCGCGACCTTCGAGGCGTTTAGGGAAACCGGGAAGTTCTGATCACAGCTGGATTGGAGGCTTTCCGGAGCCTATTCCGCTGCCGGCGCAGATTGCCAACCTGTACCCGCGGCACGACGTTTTTCGGTATGGCCGCGCCAGCCTTGTGGGCGGCCTTCCTCTAGAAATGCGGCCATGCGCTGGCGCGCCCGCCGGGATTCCGGCATGTCGATCAATGGCCAGACGTGGAACATGCCTTCCTCGTAGACGACGTCGACCTCGACGCCCGCGGCTCGCGCCTTTTCGGCGAAGATCAGATTGTCCGGACTGAGCATGTCGTGCGACCCCGTCAGAAGCAGTGTCTTCGGCAGAACGGAGAGATCGCCGTAAAGCGGGCTGATATGCCAGTCGGTGCGATCGATGCCGGCACTGTACATCCGGATCGCCTCCAGGCCGCCGGCAATGCCGAGCCAGGGATCTTTGCCCTCGGCCTCGAACACTTCCGGATTGGCGAGCGACATGTCGAGACCGGGCGAGATCAGCACATGGCGCGACGGCAGCGCCAATCCTTCCTCGGCGGCCATCATGGTCAGCACCACGGCCATGTTGCCGCCGGCTGAATCGCCCATGAAGATGATGTCGCCCGGCTCCGTCTCGTCGAGCATGCGACGATAGACATCGCCGACCATACCGAACATGGCGTGGAAGTCATGCTCGGGGGCGATGGGGTAGATCGGAACGGTGACGGCATAGCCGAGCCGGTCGGCCATGTCTGCAATCAGATGCCAATGATAGGGCGTGATTTCAAAGACATAGGCGCCACCATGCAGGTAGAGAATCCGCTTGCGCTCTCCGGCCCTGGGGCTGATTTCATAGACCGGAAAGCCGTCCACGGTGCGCGTCTGGATGTCGAAACGCTGTTGCAGCGCGGCCGGCGGATGGTGATCCTCGGTTTTGCGCGCGGCAGCAATCCAGCGCCGCAGATTTTCTGGGCTGGAAAACGCCTTCTTGCGGCTGTGCCTCAGCACGAAGGAAACGAAGTGGCTTTTCAAACTGGGCATGCGGATACACGAACTCGGCTGCAGCCGACTAAGAGAATTTCCCTTCTTTTGCGAAGATCGTGCGCTTGGCAAAAATGTCAAGATTTACGATGTGTCCACACGGCGGTGTGATCCGCGCCGCAGTCACCGGCATGGCAAAAGTGGCGCGCAGCCGGTTGCTGGTCACCGCCGGGGGCATGCGAGATCCCCGGCGGATGCCGAGCAGTTTGCATTTTTCTGCGAATGTCATCAGCGCGTGGTGCCCAGTAGCAGCGAAGCGAGCGTTGCCTGCGGATCGGCCGGTGGTGAAGCCGGCCAGCCAATATCCTTCTGGACATGCGCTGGCAGGTTGTTCAACGCGCGGATCGCCTTGTTCCTGGCGTGGGCCTGCCTGATGGTGGAACCAAAGCGGCCGAGATTTCCAAACACCGACATTTTCATCTCCTTTCAAGAAATGCGGCAGCCCGGGATTGCCCGCGGCCGCCGCTCGACGCCCGCTAAATGCGTCACTCATGTATCGGAGGGATTTCACGAAAACAGCGTTTCGGTTTCCGGATCGGGAGATCCGGAAACATTTGCATGCAAATGAGATTGAAGGTTTAGGCCGTCCTGTGAAGGCAGCTCTATTCGCGCCCACGCCTTGCCGCGTGGCCTTCGCGCGAGCGCCGGCGCGGGGCGGCGTCGCCGGCGACGCCGTCCTCGCTCACCGTCTTGCGAGGCGGCAACTTCACCGCCGCCGACAGTTTCGGGAACGGGTCGACCTTGTTGGGCAGCGCCATGGCGTAGACGAAATGCTCCTGGAATTTTGGCTCCAGCGCCGTTTCGATCTTCTCGATCTGGCTCACCGTCTCCTCGATCTCGCGGCGATAGCCGCGATTGAGCAGCGCCATGCGAGCGCCGGCGCCGGCGGCGTTGCCGACGGCCGAGACCTTGTCGAGATCGCAATCGGGGATCAGGCCCAGCACCATGGCGTATTTCGGATCGATAAAGGAGCCGAAGGCGCCAGCGAAATGGATGCGGTCGACATGCTCGGTGTTCTGCTTTTCCATCAACAGTTTGGTGCCGGCATAGAGCGCCGCCTTGGCAAGCTGGATGGCGCGCACGTCGGTCTGGGTGATGGTGATCTTCGGCTCGCCTTCCTTCAGCACATAGGAGAAGGTGCGGCCGTTGGCGACGACGCGCGGCGAGCGCGCGGCGAGCGATCCGTCGACGACACCATCCTCTGAGATGATGCCGGCGAGATACATTTCGGCGACGATCTCAATGATGCCGGAGCCGCAGATGCCGGTGACACCGGTCGCCTGCACGCTGTCGAGGAAGCCGGGTTCGTCCGACCACAGGTCCGAGCCGATGACGCGATATTTCGGCTCCAGCGTGTCGGGATCGATGCGCACGCGCTCGATGGCGCCGGGCGCCGCACGCTGGCCGCCGGAGATTTCGGCGCCCTCGAAGGCCGGGCCGGTGGGCGAGGAGGCCGCCACGACACGGGTCCTGTTGCCAAGCACGATCTCGGCATTGGTGCCGACGTCGACGATCAGCATCATCTCGTCCTGGCGATGCGGACCTTCCGACAGGGTGACGGCAGCCGCGTCGGCGCCGACATGGCCGGCGATACAAGGCAGCATGTAGAGGCGCGCGCCCTGGTTGAGCTTGAGGCCGATATCGGATGCCTTGATGCGCACGGCGCCGGAGACGGCGAGCGCGAAGGGCGCGCCGCCGAGCTCGGTCGGATCGATGCCGAGGAACAAATGATGCATGATCGGATTGCCGACGAAGACGGAATCCAGGATGTCGTTGCGCTGGACGTTGCCTTCCGCGCAGACCTTGTCGACGAGGCCCGAGATAGCCTCGCGCACCGCAACCGTCATGCCTTCGCGGCCGTCCGGGTTCATCATCACATAGGAAACGCGGCTCATCAGATCCTCGCCGAAGCGGATCTGCGGGTTCGATGTGCCGGACGATGCGGCGACGCGACCCGACAGCAGCGACACCAGATGCATGGCGATGGTGGTCGAGCCGATGTCGCAGGCGAGCCCATAGGCCTCGTTCTTGAGACCCGGCCACAGCGCGATGACGCGCGCTATGTCGCTGTCGGCATCCTTGTGGATGGCGGCGGTCGCGGTCCAGTTGCCCTTGCGCAATATGCCCTGCACCTGCGGCAGCAGATAGAAGTCGAATTCGAGGTTCTTGAAGCCCCAATCCTTCATCAGCGCGATCTTGAGCCGGTCGAGATCGCCCAGCGGCTTGTGCATGTCGGGCTCTTCGATCTCGACATAGCACATGCGAATGGCCGTATCGCGGGCGATGACCCTGGTGTCGGCATCCTTGCGGATGGTCTGCGCGTTGATGACGGTATCCTGCGGCACGTCGATGACGAGGTCGCCGAGGATCTGCGCCGAGCAGGAGAGGCGGCGCCGTTCGGGCAGGCCGCGCACGCGCTCGTAACGCTCTTCCTTGGGGCCTTTGGCCGAGATGTGGTCGTTTGAGGAGGTGATCTTGTGCTTGGCGAAATTGCCTTCCTGCACCTCGATCTGGCAGCGCCCGCATGTAGCGCGTCCGCCGCACACGCTTTCGACATAGACGCCGAGCTGGCGCGCGGCGTCGAGCACCGGCGTGCCGACAGGGAAGCGCCCGCGCTTGCCCGACGGCATGAACAGCACGAGCGGATCGGTAATGTTGGCAGGCGAGTTCATACTTGCACGCGTCTCGGTAAGGATTGCCGATCCCATTTAACGGATCGTTTCATTATTGGGCGGAGTGTCTGATGGTCCAGAGGCCAATCATGCCCGATTTCCTGATGTCCGGCATATTCACCGCTTTTACCATGGTGCGCCTGCTCAAGGGCCCATGGCTGCGCAATCCGCAATACCTGGCCACCGGAATTCTCGGCGCGATTGGCGCGGCGATGCTGCTCCACGGCTTCCGGCCCGCTTACGACGATGATCTCATCATAGGCGGCGTGACGGGCATATTCGGATCTTGGGCGGGAATGGCGTTGTTCGACGCCATATTGGGGTTGTCCTGAACGCAACGCAGGCCTATCCGGTCGCATCGGTGATGCGATCGGCTCGGCATGGGTTGCGGTCCGTTTCACGATTGCGCGCTTATCCCCTGCCCATACGAGCTTCACGGCCACCGCGGCGGCGGCCACCATTGCCGCCGCCTTCGCCCGGCGCGTTGACCGCGGTCGGAGCGGCAACGGCCTGGCCGCCTTCAGCGGGCTTGTAGTCCTTGTAGGTACGGATCCAGTTGGTGCAGTTCTCGTCGGTGCCGTTCAGCACATTGGCGCCGCGCACGGCTTCCATTTCCTGCGGACGCACCGGGTTCATGATCGCCGAAGTCATGCCTGCGCCGATCACCATCGGGATGAAGGCGGCGTTGATGCCGTGACGGTGCGGCAGGCCGAACGAGATGTTGGAGAGGCCGCAGGTGGTGTTGACCTTGAGCTCTTCGCGCAAACGGCGCAGCAGGGCGAACACCTGGCGGCCGGCATCGCCAAGCGCACCGATCGGCATGACCAGCGGGTCGACGACAACGTCGTGCGCCGGAATGCCGAAATCTGCGCAGCGCTCGACGATCTTCTTGGCGACGGCGAAGCGCACGTCCGGATCCATCGAGATGCCGGTCTCGTCATTGGAGATGGCGACGACCGGGACATTGTATTTCTTGATCAGCGGCAGGATGGCTTCGAGCTTTTCTTCCTCGCCGGTGACGGAGTTGACCAGCGGGCGGCCCTTGGCGACCTTCAGCGCCGCCTCGATCGCAGCGGTGACCGACGAGTCGATCGACAGCGGCAGGTCAACCAGGCCCTGCACGATTTCAAGCGTCTGCACCAAAAGGCCAGGTTCGGTCTCGTTCGGGTTGACCGAGGTGACGCCGGCATTGACGTCGAGCATGGTGGCGCCGCAGGCGGCCTGCTCCAGAGCGTCCTTGATGACGGTCTCGAAATTGCCAACCACCATCTCGGCGGCGAGCTTCTTGCGGCCGGTCGGGTTGATGCGTTCGCCGATCACGCAGAAGGGCTGGTCGAAGCCGATGATGATTTCGCGCGTCGCCGAGGCGACAATGGTCCGGGTCATGAATTCTCTCCGCCGTGATATAAAGATTTCTTTATATCGTTATCTGATTTCGTTCAAGCGATTGGTGTCGTTCCCCCGCGTTCAATGCGCGGTCTTCACCATATCCACCTGGGTTTCGGTAATCTCGTCGTGCAGGATCCGGTCCAGCCGGTCGGCGACCATCTGATCGTCGCGACGGATCTCACGCTTCCATGGCTGGCGGCCCTTCAGAACGCCCGATTCATCGACGATCTCGGCGACATACTCCTCCTGGCGGTAGGCCATCACATGGATGCCAGAGACGCCGCGAATTTCCTTCACCTCGTTGATGATGTCGATGCAGAGCTGCTTGCCTTCCTTCTTCTGATCCTGGGCACCTTCCAACCGCTTGATGACGGCGTCAGGGATATGGATGCCCGGCACGTTGGAGCGGATCCATTTTGCCGTCTTGGCGGAAGCGAGCGGGCCGACGCCGCACAGGATGAAGACCTTTTCGGTGTGGCCGAGATCGCGGGCCTTCTGCATGAAGGTCTTGAACATCGGGACGTCGAAGCAATACTGCGTCTGCACGAACTGCGCGCCGGCGGCGATCTTCTTGCCGAGATGGATCGGACGAAAGTCGAAGGGCGGCGCGAACGGATTGACGGCAGCGCCGAGGAACAGTTGCGGCGGCGTCGTCAGCTTGCGGCCGGACAGGAACTTGCCGTTGTCACGCATGATGCGGCAGGTCTCCAGCAGCGACATGGAGTCGAGGTCGAACACCGGCTTGGCGCCCGGCTGGTCGCCGGCCTGCACGCCGTCTCCGGTCAGGCACAGCATGTTGGCGACGCCCATTGCAGCACCCCCCAGCACGTCGCCCTGGATGGCGATGCGGTTCTTGTCGCGGCAGGCGATCTGCATGATCGGCGCATAGCCCATGCGGGTCAGAAGTGCGCAGATGCCGACCGACGACATGTGGCAATTGGCGCCGGACGCATCGACGGCGTTGATGGCGTCGACCCAGCCGTCGAAGATTTTCGCCCTGTTGTACACATCCTCGGGATCGGCGCTGTCGGGCGGGTTGAGTTCGGTCGTCACCGCGAACTCGCCGCGTCTCAGCACCCGCTCCAGCCGGCCGCGCGAGGTGTGGCCGGGCAGGGGATCGAGCGGCAGATGGATGCCGGCCGGATTTTCGTCGGGCTGGCGACCGATCATGCGGAAGCTCCGGTCTTGGCGGAGGCGGCTTCACGGGCTGCCGCGGCCTGGGCGGTCACCCGCAGCCAGGCCGAGGTTTCGCGCAACGACTGATCGACCGGCTTCTGCACGGTGAGGATCCTGTCGGAGTTGACCATGTTCTGCGAACCCTCCCATGCCTTGACCCAGACGCAGGGCATATCGGGCTCGACCTCGCAATTGCCGTTGGCGCGCACGCCGCCGCACGGGCCGTTGCGCAACTGCTTGGGGCAGTTCATCGGACACGACATGCCGGTCGAGGACAGGATGCATTGACCGCACATGCGGCAGTCGAACATGAAGCCCTTGACGCGCTTTTCGACGAACTTGATTGGAGCTTCGACGCGACCGTAGCCGATGCCCTTCCACAAGGGATGCAGCAGCAAGAAGGTGTCGGCGAAGCGGGCGTAGAACCATTCGAGCAATCGCGAGTGCCGGATAGACCATAATCTCACCGCGAAGGAGCGCTGCACGCGGCGCTGCGGCGAGACGTCGGCCGGTTTATAGTCGGATTTCGGCGCTGCCTTCTTGACCAGCGTTGCCTGGGTAACCGCCGGGTTCTCGTCAGACATTTTCTTTTCCGCCCGCCTTGACCAGAGCGACCAGCCGCTCGCGGTCGTATCTCGCGTCAAGCTCCAGGAACGCCTTTTCGACCTCGGCTTCGAGATCGTCACCGACCGGAACCGGATCGGCCTTGCGCCATTCGGCGAGATAATCGTCGGTGCCACCGGCGCCGGTGCGCATGGCGCACATGTCGATCGCCTCGGTGAAGCGCAATGGCAGTTCGCGCTTGGCGTTCTGCCGACCTTTCCGGACGATGACCTGGGCAGGGATGTCGCGCCAGTATACGACGATAAGATCGGCCATGAATTCTCGCTCCTCGATCCGCGAGCATTGCCGCAAGCGCAGTTGGCCCGCTTGTTATGGGACGACGCGCGCGCATTCAAAAGCGACGCATTTGGATGTCGTAAAATGAAAGGTGCGCTTATTCGTTTCCGGCGTGTGCCGGCGGCATCCTCGACGCGCCGGAAATGCCATTGCGAATGGAGCCTGTGCTACCAGATGCCGGTTCTCAATCCTGTCCAGACATAGAACCAGATCGTTGGGTGGTACCACTGTTTCGACGGCAGGCCCGGATCGAACGTCGCGAGTTTTCCGGCCAGCGCGTCACTGACAGCCTCGACGCAGATGTCGCGCGAAAACGCCGCCTGGCGCAGCGCATAGCTTGAGATGGTGTCGCCTTGTTTCGGCTTGCCACGCGCCTGCTTCAGCACACCGCCAGTGTCGACTCCTGCATCGACCAGGTGCACGGTTGAGCCGAAATTCCCGGCATCGCCGGAAACCAAGGCCCAATAGCCACCGTTCATGCCGCGATATTTCGGCGTGATGCCGGCATGATAGTTGAGCACCGGACAAGGCATTTTGCCCAGCATTTCCCTGGAAATCAGCCGGCAGCCGTTCAGCAGCACGACACCGGGCTTGATCGTCTCGATCGCCCGCAGGCATTCCGGCCCGTCGGCGGATGCCACAGGGACGATGACCTGGCCCTGCCGCGGTTCGGTTTCAAGCTTCTCCTCGGCAATCAACCGGGCGGCGTGTTTGACATTGACCCGTTTGCCCAGCCTGCTCAGCACCATCGTGCCGAACTGGCCCATGGCGGAGATCCAGCCCTGGCGTCGGGCGCGGCCGCGCAGCAATTGTTTCTTAGCTTCAGGGATTTCGAGGACGACGCTGACGGGGCCGACGCGGTCGGCGAGGTCGTTGATCATGGCCCAGACGTGCGCGCCGCCACCGGTGACGACTACAATCGGTCGCGGATTGGATTCCGACGCTGCCATCGATCTTGCCATGCTCCAAGGACCCGCTGATGAGGGCCGGACCTTAGGGCAGGCGGGTTAATCCTTGGTATGCCGCGAGCCTGCCGAGGCATGAAGACCGGGTCAGCGCTTGAACTCCATGATGTCGAGCTTCGATTCGTAATAGGGCGCGGGGAATTCGATGCGCCATTCCTTGGCGCTGTTGCGGAAGGCGTAACCGACCTGGTCGGTTTGCGGGCCGCTGCCATAGGGCTTTGCCCGGTCGTCGTTGACAGAGCCTGAGCCAAGATAGATCGAGCGCTTGTCGCCGTCGTCGAAGAAGCGGCCCTGCGTGCGCTGCGAGCCGCTGATCTTTTGCAGCCGCCAGCCGGAGCCATCATCGGTTACCCTGCATTTGAACCAGCCGTAGATGACGAGCGGGCTGAGCCCGCCGACCTTGATCGTGCGGCACCGCCAGTTGCCGGTGAGGTTCTTGTCGGAGAAGGCGACCAGCGGCTTGGCCAGCAGCGCGTCGAGCTGCCTGATCTCGGCGGGGTTGCCCGCCTTTGCCTCGGCGAGTGCCGCCTTGCGGGTGTCGCCATATTTGTCGAGCCGCGCCTTGTCGGCGGCAGTGATCAGTTTCTGCACTTGACCGTCGGCAAGAGCGGGCAAGGTGCAGCAGAGCAGGCCGACAACGGCAAGCAACGGGCGGAGTTTCATCACGGGATTCCCTGTTTTTGTCTGGAACGGCGCCGCTGCCGCCTGGCGCATAACTTACCGGGTCCCTGGCGCCTGTCATCCGTGCTTAACAGCGTCACGGTCAGAAATTCACGGTGTGACGAATGCGAGTCTTGCTTACGGGGTCGTCGGGTTGGCTGGGAAGCGCCTTGGCGCCACTCCTGCGTGCGCAAGGGCTGGACGATGTTTTCCTCGATCGATCGGGTCTATGACGCGTCGCGGGCGAAGGACAGGCTGGGTTTTGCCTGCAGGACGAATTTTGCCGACGTGCTGGCGGCGCTGGCGGCCGAAGAGGGGAGCTGAAGCCGTCAGGCGTTCGCGGCCGCCCGCGCCAGCCCCTGCGTCAGGTCGCCAAAACCGGTGGAGCGGCGCTCGTATGCGAGGCCTAGCAAGGCGGCGGCCTTTTCCGCGACCTTGTCGAGTTCCGGATCGTCGGTCTGGGCGAGATAGATCAGCTTCTGGTAATTGCCGAAATAGTCCTTGATCAGCTCCGGGTGTTTGTCGAGGCCGAGCGGCTTCATGAAGAAGGCGTCGAACTGACGGCACAGGAAGTCCGTCATGTAGAACGACATCATGTCGTCGTCGCCGACCTTGTCGTAGGCTTCCATGCCTTGATAGAAGGCGAAGCAATGCGGGCCGGCCATGCGCTCGACGCCATGCTTCTCAAGGACCCGGTCAAGCAGGCCGCCAGTGCCGCAATCGGCATAGCCCACGAAGATGTGCTCGTATCCCTCTGCCTTGGCCTTTGCGATCGCCTTGTCCATGGCCGGCGCGATGCGGTCGGGATAGAAATGAAATTCCGCCGGGAGGCAGGTCAGTTCGAGATGATCGAGCTTAAGTTGCTCCTTCACGGCCAGGACTTCGCGCGCGATCATCCCGCAGGCAATGACCAAAAGCCTGCCTGCTTGAGTCGATTGCGTTTTCTGCACCTTGGCCATGATTTCAGCTGAACCGGCTTTCGTTGCCGCAGTCCGTCCCTCATCTGGGAACAAAAAAGCCGCGCTGCAAGGCGCGGCTTTTTTGTTCGTCCTGATGCCTTGGATCAGGCCGAAGCGCGCACGTTGTGCTTGCGCTTCATGTAGTCCTTGGCTGTCTCGACCGCCACCGCGGCGTCGCGGCAATAGGCGTCGGCGCCGACGGCCTTGCCGAATTCCTCGTTGAGCGGGGCACCGCCAACCAGCACGACATAGTCGTCGCGAATGCCCTTTTCCTTCATCGTGTCGATGACGACCTTCATGTAGGGCATAGTGGTGGTGAGCAGCGCCGACATGCCGATGATGTCGGGCTGGTGCTGCTCGATCGCATCGAGATATTTCTCGACCGCATTGTTGATGCCGAGATCGATGACGTCGAAGCCGGCGCCTTCCATCATCATGCCGACGAGGTTCTTGCCGATGTCGTGGATGTCGCCCTTGACGGTGCCGATCACCATCTTGCCCTGCTTGGGCGCGCCGGTGGCGGCGAGCAGCGGGCGCAGGATGAACATGCCGGCCTTCATCGCATTGGCGGACAGAAGCACCTCAGGAACGAACAGGATGCCGTCGCGAAAATCCTCGCCGACGATGCGCATGCCTTCGACCAACGCCTCGGTCAGCACCTTGTAAGGCACCCAGCCGCGCTCGAGCAGGATGCGCGTGCCTTCCTCGATCTCTTCCTTCAACCCGTCATAAAGATCGTCGTGCATCTGCTGCACCAATTCGTCGTCGGAAAGTTCAGAAAGGATGATCTCGTCGTCGGACATTTTAATCCAGCTCCTCACGGCATCGCGACGGTGTCGCAAGGCACAAAACAATAGCGCTCATACCTAACCCGCAACGGGCTTGTGTCCATAGCTGATTTGCGACTTCCCGCAAAAGGAAAGCGACTGGAAAATCTATCGGATTTCTTGTCGATTTTGCGACAGGCGTTGGCGCGGACGGGCCGTTTCGAATAGGGTGCATGGCTACGATCCGGCGAAAGCCGCGCCATGCGGCCGCAACGGTTGGGACCAGTCCATATCGAGGCCTGGCCATAATTCAGGGAAGAGCGATCATGAGCGAACACGCGGCAGTCGACCAGGAAGCGTCAAACGCGCGGCGTGGGCGCGGCGCCAGCGGCGGAGCCGCGGCGCGGCGCGCGGCGCGCTCCGGCGGCGGTCCGGGCACCCAGCTCACCTATATCAAGCGCCAGATCGACGTCTATGAGGTGCTCAACGAGGAAGGGCTGGCCCTGATCGAGAAGAACACCGATACGGTGCTCGAGGAAATCGGCATCATCTTCCGCGATGACGCCGAAGCGCTGCAACTGTGGAAAGAGGCCGGCGCCGACGTCAAGGGCGAGCGCGTGCATTTCCCGAAAGGCCTTTGCCGTTCGCTCTTGAAGACCGCGCCCTCCGTCTACACGCAGCATGCGCGCAATTCCGAACGCTCGGTGCAGATCGGCGGCAATGCCACGGTATTCGCGCCGGTCTACGGCCCGCCCTTCGTGCGCGACCTCGATGGTGTCAGGCGCTATGCGACGATCGAGGATTTCCAGAATTTCGTGAAGCTTGCCTATATGGCACCGTCGATCCACCATTCGGGCGGCACGGTGTGTGAGCCGGTCGACGTGCCGGTCAACAAGCGCCATCTCGACATGGTGTACGCCCACATCAAATATTCCGACAAGCCGTTCATGGGTTCGGTGACCGCGCCGGAGCGCGCCGAGGACACGGTGGCGATGGCCAAGCTGGTGTTCGGCGACGACTTCGTCGAGAACAACACGGTTTTGACCAGCCTGATCAACGCCAACTCGCCGATGGTGTTCGACGAAACCATGCTCGGCGCGCTGAAGGTCTATTCGCGGCATAACCAGGCCTGCATCGTCACGCCGTTCATCCTGGCCGGCGCGATGAGCCCGGTGACGGTGGCCGGCACGCTGACGCAGGTCCTGGCCGAAGTGCTGGCCGGTGCCTCTTTCACGCAGCTGATCCGGCCGGGCGCCCCGGTGCTGTTCGGCACCTTCGCCTCGTCGATCTCGATGCAGTCGGGCGCGCCGACCTTCGGCACGCCGGAGCCGTCGCTGGTCTCCTATGGCGCGGCGCAACTGGCACGCCGGCTGGGGCTGCCGTTCCGCACGGGTGGTTCGCTCTGCGCGTCGAAGGTCCCGGACGCGCAGGCGGCCTATGAAAGCGCCAACACGCTGAACTCGACCATTCTTGCCGGCACCAATTTTGTCCTTCATTCGGCCGGCTGGCTCGAGGGCGGGCTGGCGTCCTGCTACGAAAAGTTCATGATGGATATCGACCAGCTCGGCATGCAGCAGAAATTCTGCGAAGGCGTCGACCTCTCGGAAAACGGGCAGGCGATGGACGCCATCCGCCAGGTCGGTCCGGGCAGCCACTATCTCGGCTGCGACCATACCCAGGCCAACTTCCAGACCGCCTTCTACCGCTCGTCGATCGCCGACAACAACTCCTATGAGCAGTGGCTGGCGGAAGGCCAGAAGACCGCGCCGCAGCGTGCCAACGATCTCGCCCGCCGGTGGCTGGAGGCTTACGAGGCGCCGCACCTCGATGAAGGCATCGACGAAGCCCTGAAGGACTTCATCGCCAGGAAGAAGGGGTCGATGCCCGACGCCTTCACCTGAAAGGAGCCCGAGTCAGGCGGGGCTAAAGTCGCCAACATCATCCACAAGGAAGTCTGGCGGAGCGCGTTCTCCGATCCGGACAAGAAGGGATGATACGCGTGCGCGGCATGATCGAGGAGATCACGGCCGCGCTTGGCGCCAACGGCCTCATCCTACGAGGCGGCGTTCTTTTTCCCGATCACGAGGGTGCGCCTCACGGTGCCTCGGGAGTGCCGGCAAAGTCCGTCCTGCTGGTAGGGCAGGCGGGTGTCGCGCCTTGGCCGCATTTCCTGCGCTGGCGGGCTACCCAACCTCATGGCATCGCCAATCCGCTCGATACATGGTCGCGCCAGGTGATTGGCGCTGTGGCGGAAAAGTTTGGCGCGCGCGCCGTTTCACCGTCGGACAGGCCTTATCTGCCCTTCCAGCAGTGGGCGATGCGGGCCGAGGGGCTAAGGCCGTCGCCGCTTGGTATCCTCATGCATCCGCAATACGGGCTTTGGCATGCCTATCGCGGCGCTTTGCTGTTCGAGGAGGAGATAGCGCTTCCGGAGCCTCGCGAGGCGGTCCATCTCTGCGACGCATGTGTCGAGAAACCCTGCATGAAAGCCTGTCCGGTCGATGCCTGTTCCATCAGAGGGTTCGCCTACCAATCCTGTCTTGGGCATGTGCGGGGAGCAGATGGCGAGCCTTGCCGGAGCGGCGGCTGCCTTGACCGAAATGCCTGTCCCCATGGCACGTCCTACCGCTATCCGCCGGAGGTTCAGGCCTTTCATATGGCGAGCTTCATGCGCTAGCGGCACGCCGTTGGCGGCAGAAATGCCGACGGAAATGCACAGAGAAGCGCTTGCCGCATAATGACCTCGATAGGGCCTCTTGCGGGATGTGCTTCGTGGCCGCTCGATACGCTTTTGTGAACGCCACCCGTCAGCCCGGCCTTGCCCTTCCAACCCGCGCCGATATGTATGTGCGACGATCAGAAGGGACCCGGCCATGGCGAAGTGTGGTATCGAGATAAGGACCAGCGATGGTATCGCACGAGCAGGACTGTTCCGCTCGTCCGCCGCTTCGCCGACCAAGGCCGGGGCCATTCTCTACCAGGACGCTTTCGGTCCGCGCCAGGCGCTCGATGGCATGGCCGAGCGGCTGGCGGGTGAGGGCTATGCGGTGCTGGTTCCCGATCTTTTTTACCGCAACGCGCCCTATGGTCCGTTCGATGCCAAAACCGCCTTCGCCGACGAGAAGACCAAGGCAGCGCTGATGGCGCTGGTCACCGGCACGACGCAGGAGATGACCATCAGCGACAGCGGCACGTTTATCGAGGCAATGTCCGCCGAAGGCGTTACGGGACCGATCGGCACCGTCGGCTATTGCATGGGCGGGGCGCGGGCGCTCAACGCGGCTGCGAGTTACCCAGACAGGATCAAGGCCGCCGCCAGTTTCCATGGCGGCAACCTCGCCAGCGACGCCGCCGACAGCCCGCATCGCAAGGCGGCTTCCATCAAGGCGCGCGTTTATGTCGGCATGGCGGGCGTCGACAGGAGTTTTCCGCCGGAACAGTCGACGCGGCTGGAAGAGGCGCTGCGGAACGCTGAAGTCGACCATTTGATCGAGAATTATGTCGGCATGGCGCATGGGTGGTGTGTGCCGGACCACAGCGCCTTCGACGAGGCCGGCGCTGAGCGTCACTGGAAACGGCTGACGGCGTTATTTGCGGAGACGCTCGGGTAGGCCAAGCTTCGAAAGGTTGCCGCGGCCCACATCCGCCCTTCGGGTGTTTCGTCGCTTGAAAAGCCAGGTATCGGCTTTTCGCCCGCTGCGCGGACCAATCCTCGCTTTCCCGCGAAGAGGGAGAGGAAGAGGCTTATCAAAAAATCTTTCCCTCCCCCAAGGATTAGCCATTAGCCTTCGTCCAACAGATAAATGATGGCGATGATGCTGGATGAGAGCGAAGCCTCCGACGCCGAGCTGATCGGGCGGGCGAAGGGCGGAGACAGGGGGGCCTTCGGCAAATTGCTGGAGCGTCACTACGACTTCGTCTATCGCGCAGCCTACCGCTGGTGCGGCAGGAAGGCCGATGCCGAAGACATCGCCCAGGAAGTCTGCGTCCGGCTCGGCAAGGCGATCCGCGACTACCGCGGCGGCAGCGCGTTTACGACATGGCTCTATGCCATGACGGTGAATGCCGCGCGCGACATGATGCGCAAGACCGCGCGCGAGACGGTCAAGACCGAGGCCTATGGCGTCCATGCGCTGATTTCGGGCGAGGCCCCGGCGGAGAGCGAGGACCCTGCCGAGGCGCTGTGGGTGGTGGTGCGGCAATTGCCGGACAAGCAGCGCGATGCCGTGATGCTTGTCTATGGCGAAGGCTTGAGCCATGCGGCGGCCGCCGAAGCTATGGCGATCTCGGAGACGACGGTTTCCTGGCACATCCATGAAGCGAAGAAACGGCTGAAGACGTTGACACGTTCAGCCGGGGAAGTGTGACCATGGTCGACGACAACGAACTCGGAAAGCTGCGCGACGCGGCAATACCAGCGCCTGGCGAGAACGCGAGGGCGCGTACCTTCGAGGCCGCCATGCGTGCCTATGACCAGGAAAATATCTCCGCCGTCACCCAAGGATCGGTCGGCCGTCTTCGTCTCACAGAGCGAGCACGAAAGCTCTGGAGCGAGATCATGCAAAAGAAACTCATTGCCGCGCCGGCCCTTGCCGGGCTCGTCGCCCTGCCGATCGCCGGATACGCCACCTTCCATATGCTGAGGGAACAGCCGTCGCCGTTCGGCGGCGACGAGAAGATCACAGAGACGCTGGCCGACAAGCCGGCAACACTGAAGCCATTGGCCAAGCAGGCACCGGGAGACCAGGCCGCCGACGAGCCGGCCGTGACCACCGCGCCGGTGAAGGACAAGAAAGCCGACGCGGATGTGGAAAGTCGCGGCGCGACCGATGCGCTTGTGGCTCCGGCTTCGCCGCCGAACTCCGAATCGGCCCAAGCGGGCGGGGCCGCCCGGCAGACTGCGACGGAGCGTGGAGTGTTGGCTGAGCCAGCACCGCCGGCGCCGACCGGTGAATTCGCGCTGGATGGCGCCACTGGCGCGGCCAGCACGTCGCGGGTGGCCCGCATGCCGGCCGCCGAATCCAAGTTGATGATCCAGCAGCCGGCCACGGCACCGGCTGACCAGATCATGCCGCAACAGGAAAACCGCGACCGCGTCCAGGATTTCAAGACCAATCCGGTGCACGCCGCATTAGAAGATCCGGTCTCGACCTTTTCGATCGATGTCGACACCGCTTCCTATTCCTTCGTGCGCAGTTCGCTGAAGCAGGGCTACCTGCCGCAGGCCGACACGGTCCGTGTCGAGGAGATGATCAATTACTTCCCCTATGACTGGAAGGGGCCGGACTCGGCCTCGACGCCGTTCAATTCGACCGTCAGCGTGATGCCGACGCCGTGGAACGCGCACACCAAGCTGATGCATGTCGCCATCAAGGGCTTCGACATCAAGCCGACCGAGCGGCCGAAGGCCAATCTGGTCTTCCTGATCGACGTATCGGGCTCGATGGACGAACCCGACAAGTTGCCGTTGCTCAAGTCGGCGTTCCGGTTGCTGGTCAGCAAGCTGAAGGCCGACGACACCATCTCGATCGTCACCTATGCCGGCGATGCCAGAACCGTGCTGATGCCGACCAAGGTTGCCGAGAAGGACAAGATCCTCAATGCCATCGACAATCTGCAGCCCGGGGGCTCGACGGCAGGCGAAGCCGGCATCAGGGAAGCCTACAAGCTTGCCCAGCAGTCCTTTATCAAGGATGGCGTCAACCGCGTGATGCTCGCCACCGACGGCGATTTCAATGTCGGCCAGAGCGATGACGACGATCTCAAGCGGCTGATCGAGAGCGAGCGCAGGACTGGCGTGTTCCTGTCGGTCTTCGGCTTCGGTCGCGGCAATCTGAACGATGAGATGATGCAGACCATCGCCCAGAACGGCAACGGCACCGCCGCCTATATCGACACGCTGGCCGAAGCCGAGAAGGTGCTGGTCGAGGACGCTTCCTCGACGCTGTTCACCATCGCCAAGGATGTGAAGATCCAGGTCGAGTTCAATCCGGACAAGGTCTCGGAATACCGCCTGATCGGCTACGAGACCCGGGCGCTCAACCGTGAGGATTTCAACAACGACCGCGTCGATGCCGGCGATATCGGGTCAGGCCATTCGGTCACCGCGATCTACGAGATCACGCCCAAAGGCAGTGGCGGCGAACAGATCGATCCGCTGCGCTATGGCCAGGCCACGGTCAACAATGGCGGCGTCGCCAATGCGGACGAATATGCCTTCGTCAAGATCCGCTACAAGCTGCCGAACGAGGACGTCTCGAAACTGATCACCACGCCGGTGACATCGACCAACGAGCTCGCGTCCTTCGACCAGGCGAGCACCGACCAGCGCTTCTCCATCGCGGTCGCGGCTTTCGGTCAGAAGCTGCGCGACGAGGACGCGACCGCGAAGTTCGGCTACGACAAGATCATGGAGATTGCCACTGCCGCCCGAGGAGCCGACCCGTTCGGGTACAGGTCCGAGTTCCTTTCGCTTGTGCGCCTTGCCTCGGCGCTGGGCGGTAACCGGTAGTGGCGACGACGGTCGGCTTTCTGCGGATGATGGGGCCGTTCTGATAGGAAAGCCGGCCCAAAGGCGGGTTAGGCAGGCCGGCGAGGGATACTTTCCTTGCCGGCCCTTTTAGCCCGCATGATCGTTAAATTACGCGGTATTTCCGGTACCGGATCGCAATTTCCTCCTGCTACACCGGTCATGTCCAAGGCTTGAGGGAGCCGGAATTGCAGATCACAACCATCGCCAACTCGACTCCGCCGGCACGCGACGCTTCGGCGGTTTCATCAGTCCCGTCGGCGGAATCCCAGCGCATCGGCGATGATGTCGCGCAGGCGCGCCACACCGCCATGTCGGCGCTGACCAACGACCGCTTCCGCGCCATGCTGGAGCAGATTACCGATCCGGGCGCGTCAGGCGCGCTGGCGACAATGCGCGGCGACAACGTTGTCGATTTCAAGTCGGCGCAGTCGAGCTACGCCGAAAACAGCGAATAACCGCGAAGGAATTCGCGTCAGGCGCGGGTGCGCCGCCGCTCGCGGCGGGATTCGCTGGTCTCGGCGGTGTTTGCCGTCGCCACCTTGTTGCGCATAGGGCCGATGCGCTCGACGATTTTTTCGACCGTCGGACGATCCGCCCGTGTGTGGGCATCGAGCGCCTTGCGCATCGCGGCAAGATGCTGGAACGAGGTGCCGCAGCAGCCGCCGATGATTTTCGCGCCGCTATCCACGGCGAGCCGGACATAGTCGGCCATCAGTTCCGGCGTGCCGGAATAGTGGATCTCGGTGCCACGGAATTCGGGGATGCCGCAATTGCCCTTGACGATGACAGTCGCCTCCGGCTTCGCCTCGGTCATGTCGAGCAACGAGGCCAGGATATCGGAGGCGCCGACACCGCAATTGGCGCCAACGCCGAGCGGTGCTTGCGACAGGCCGTCGGCGACGCCGTGGATGTCCTTCGGCAGCAGACCCATCATGGTGCGGCCGGCGGTGTCGAACGAGCCGGTATAGGTGTAGGGCAGGCCGACGCGGATGGCGGCCTCGGCGGCGGCGCGGATCTCGTCGGGCGCCGACATCGTCTCGATCCAGGCGACTTCGGCACCGCCTTCCTTGAGACCCTCGATCTGCTCGGCGAAGGCGTCGACCGCCTCGTCATAGGTCATGGCGCCAAGCGGCACCAGCAGTTCGCCGGTCGGGCCGACCGAACCGGCAACGATCACCTTGCGGCCGGCCTTGTCGGCGACGGCACGGGCGATTTCGGCGGCGCGCTTGTTCAGAGCATGGACGCGGTCCTGCGCATGGTGGAGCTTGAGCCGGTGGCGGGTGCCGCCGAAGGAGTTGGTCAGGATGATGTCGGCGCCGGCGTCGACGAAATTCTGGTGCAGGCTGGTGATGGTGTCGGGCGCGGTTTCATTCAGCAGTTCCGGCGCCTCGCCGGCCTCCAGACCCATGGCGAACAAATTGGTGCCCGTAGCGCCATCAGCCAGCAGCACGCCCTTTTCCGCCAGCAGTGCGTCAATGGGGTTGGTCGTCGTCATCGGATTGGCTTTCGTGTTTTGAATTCGAATAAGGATATAAAAAAGTCTTTATGTCCAGTCAATGAAATAGCGTTCACGCGATGCCTGCTGAAACCTTGATCACACGGCAGCGGTGATCTGGGCCTCCATATCTGTGCAGATCCCGCCATTGATGGCCAAAGGCCCGACGGGTGACGTCGATTGCCGTGGATCAGACAGAGCCGGATGGGAATGACATGCCGGCCAGATTGCGCGCGAAGGCGGCCGCCTCGTGCGGATTGACGTCGGCGGCGCGGATCAGGTTGTCGAAATGCTGGGTCAGGGCCTGGACCGGCTGCGTGGCGTTCAGCACCACATACATGTCGCCGACATAAATGGCGGCGCGATAGGGGCCGAAGATGGTGAGCGGGATGGAATAGCGCATGCGGCCGTCATAGAGGAACAGACGGAAAGTCGGATAAAGGTCGTCGAGGAGTGTCGCCATGTGGGCGAGTTGCTGCTGGCGGTCGGCGGCGGGGAAGCGGTCCCACACACCGAGGCCGCGGGCGAAGATTTCCAGCGTGTGGCGCGGCATGCAGACTTCCATGTCGGTTTCCGGGCGCCGGTTGTATTCGATGCGGTATCGGGTTTCGCTGGCCTGCGCCAGGCGGCTCCTGTTGGTGATGTTGGCCTCGTAGTCGACCAGCGCGTGGGTGCGCAGAAGATCGGGAATGCCGGCCGGCACATAACGGATCTTGGTACCGGCGGCTTCGGCAAACCATTTGGCGAGCAGCGTTCGGTCGAAGCCGTCGGGCGCTTCCTCGATCTCGAGGCTCTCGCGGATTTCGCCGGTCAAGCCCTCGTCCTGACTGAGGCCAAGCAGCCAGTCCAGCGACACCTTGAATTCGGCGGCGATGTTGAGCAGCGTTTCGGCGCGTGGCAGGCGGGTCGAGACACCCGAAAGCAGTTGGGAAAGCGCCGACCGGTCGATACCGACAGCTGACGCGAAGGCCGACTGGTTGAGGTTGGATCGTGTCAGGAGCAGCTTCAGACGCTCTCGAAAGAGCGCCGAGAGATCACGTTTATCCATCCTCTCACTCCATGCTTTGGAAGGAAAATTTTGCGTCGAAGTGGTTTAAGCGGCACTCCAGGCGTAAATGAATCCTTGATACTGTTTACAATGTACAACATATGCCGCCAAAAATGCGCAGACGCAACATTTTGTGCACTTTGTCGCGTTGAGTGGAATCACGTCTCCTGACACAATGCTGTCAGGAACCAGTTGGGGTTCCGACGACTGGAGGGCAGTGGTCGATAGCATGGCAAGCATACCAGGCAAGAGCGTTCGTCGAAGCAGCAAACCGGCCATCGAATGGCCGACCGTGGTCCTCGCTTTCTTCTGCTACGGCACATGGTTCGCCGCCGGACTCTTCCTCTGGCCATCCTATCCGATCCTCGCACTGATCGCCCTGGCCTTCACGCTGGCACTGCAGTCTTCGATCATGCACGAGGTGCTGCATGGTCACCCGACCCGCAACGCCTTGGTAAACGAAGCCTTTGTCTTCCTCCCGATCGGTCTTGCCTGGCCGTTCCGCCGCTTCAAGACCATTCACCTGCGCCACCATGCCGACGAGCGGCTGACCGATCCTTTGGACGATCCGGAGAGCTATTACCAGGCGCTCTGGATGCATGAAGAAATGCCGCCGTTGATGAAATTCCTGCTCAAGATCAACAACACGATGGCTGGTCGCCTGGTGCTTGGCCCGTGGCTGTCCTGCATCGGCTTCTTCATCGATGACGCCAAGCAGGTGATCGCTGGAGACAAGGCGATCCGCAAGGCCTGGCTGCTGCATGCGATCGGCCTGGCCATGGTTCTGCCGGTTGTGCAGTTCGGGTTCGGCATGCCGGTTTGGCTCTATGTGCTGGTGCCGGTCTGGCTCGGCCAGTCGCTGATCTCGATCCGCACCTATGCCGAGCATCAGTGGTCGGAGCACCCGGAAGGCCGCACGGTGATCGTCGAGCGCTCGCCGCTGTCGTACCTGTTCCTCAACAACAATCTGCATTTCGTCCACCACAAGAGCCCGACGGTCGCATGGTATCAATTGCCGAAGCTGTTTCGTGACCGCCGCGACGAGTGGCTGCGGATGAACAATGGCTATGCCTACCCGAACTATTTCGCGCTGGTCAAAGCCTTTGCCTTCAAGGCCAAGGAGCCGATCGTGCACCCGGTGCTGCGGCGCGCGCCGGAGCCGGGCAGGGCATTCAAGCCGCGCGTCAGGGCACGCAGCATCAACGGGCTTGGCACGCTGCCGGTCCCGGCCGAGCCCCCCAAGGAATAGTATCCGCCGACAGCATGGATGCCGTGTCGGCCAATCCTGATTGGACGCCGCGTTTTTGCGATCCTTTTTCCGGACAGGGTGGTTTGATATCGCCATGAGCGAATTGATTGCGGCGTTGCCGATGTATGACTGGCCCGAAGCGCGCGACGAGGTCGACGCTCAATGGACGTTGTTGCGCGATGCTTTCCGGCGCAAGGGGATCGACGCGCCGCAATCCATCGTGCGCCGCAATGGCGACCTGCCGCCCATGCCAGGCGGCATTCGGGATGGCGAAGGTCAACTCATCGCGCCCGATCCCGCGACCTTGCCGCCGGATGAACTCGATTTTCACAAGCTCTGGCTGCATCCTGCGCTGCTGTTCGCGCAGACCTGCTGGGGTCCGATGGAGCTTGGCCTGTCGAGCCATGTGCAGGTCGTCGGCCAGCCGAGCTATGACGCCTGCGAGGGCGGGCAGGGCGAGCTTTATTCGAGCGCGCTGGTGATGCGGACAGGCGAGGGTCCGGAGGTCCGGTCGCCCGCCGACGGCAAGGCCTTGCTGCCACTTGACCTCATCCGGGGCAGGCGCTTCACCTTCAACAGCCCCGATTCGATGTCTGGTATCATCGCACTGACGCGCGACCTGGAAGCGGCCGGCGAAAGCCTCGACATCTTTTCATCGCGCAGCGAGAGCGGCGGCCATCGCGACTCGATCGTCGCTGTTGCCGAGGGCAAAGCGGATGTCGCCGCGATCGATTGCGAAAGCTGGGCGCTGGCGCGGCGTTTCGAGCCGGCGGCGAAAGCCGTGGAAGTCGTTGGCTGGACAAGGCGGCGCAAGGGCCTGCCGTTCATCACCGCCAGGACCACGCCGGAGAGCACGGTCAAGGCCATGCGCGAAGCCCTTGCCGGGCTAGCCGAGCAACCTCGCATCCAACGGGTAGGTTGAAAGCTGCTCGTTACCGGTCTCGGTGATCAGGATCTGCTCTTCAATCTTGACGCCCTCGTGGCCGCCGAGCCGGCCGATATAGCTCTCCACACACAGAACCATGTCCGGTTCCAGCACGCCGTCGGGCGTATCGGATGTCCAGTCACTGGCATGCGGCAGGGTCGGGTACTCATCAGCAAGACCGACACCGTGATAGAGCACGCCGTAGCGGGTCGGAAAACAATCGTCCGGCGGCACCGCCGAGCGTTCGACAAGGTCGCGGAACGAGACGCCGGGCTGCATCAGTTCGGCGTTGTGCTCGATCTGATCGGCGGCGATGCGGAACAGGTCGCGTTGTTCATTAGTCGGCTTTGTACTTCCACAAAGCCAGGTACGCGACAGGTCGGCGCAGAAGCCGTAAGGGCCGATCAGGTCGGTGTCGAAGGCGACGAGGTCGCCTGATTCAATCTTGCGTGACGAGCATTCCTGGAACCAAGGATTGGTGCGCGGGCCTGATGTGAGCAGTCGGGTCTCGATCCATTCGCCGCCGCGCGCGATGTTGCCGCGATGCAGTTCGGCCCATAATTCGTTCTCGGAGATGCCGGGCTTAAGCGCCTGTTCCATTTCGCCCATCGCCGCCTCGCAAGCGACGATGGCGCGGCGCATGGCGAGGATCTCGTCCGGCGATTTGATCAGGCGGGCGTTTTCCATCACTGCTTCGCCGTTGCCGATGGAAATGCCGAGGCGGTGGAGTTCTTCGACGCCTTCAGGGTTGACGTGGTCGACGGCGATGCGGCTGTTGCCGCCGCCATGTTCCCGGACCAGATCGGCGATGCCGGCGGCCCAGCGGCGAACCTTCTGCTCCGTCAGTTCGCCGCCATAGAGATACATCCATGAAATGGCGGGACGGACTTCATCGACGACGCCGGAATGGTCCGACAGATGCTCGCAGGAAAAATAGTCGAACAGCACCACCGGACCTTCGGTGGCGACGAAGCAGTGCCGGGTCGGGT
The DNA here is from genome assembly GCF_020164745.1 of Mesorhizobium sp. ES1-4. Taxonomy (GTDB): domain Bacteria; phylum Pseudomonadota; class Alphaproteobacteria; order Rhizobiales; family Rhizobiaceae; genus Mesorhizobium. The sequence goes on from NZ_JAIUGV010000010.1 coordinate 193,103, forward strand.
TGTGCGCGACCCACAGCTGCATGTTCGTACTGTCGGTCGCGTAGCGGATGTTTACGGGGTCGTAGAGCAGGGCGCCGGCATAGCCGCGGCGCTTCAGCTCCGCCCGGATGCGCCCAAGCCGGTACTGGCGCATCGCCGGCAGGTCGGGCGCGGCGATGCCTGCCGCGGCCCACTCGGCTTCGGCTACCGCGCCGTAGCCGAGCACATGCTGGTTGAGCGACGCCGCCTTCTCGCGGGAAGCGTCACGCAACGCTTCGGTCGAGCCTGATACAAACGGCATGATCTTGCGATGGCGGCCGAAGCTCCCCTTTGGCGCCGCGCTGTCCATGGCCGAAACCTCAGGTCCGCATCTTCTCGCCGCTTGGGTCGAAGGGCGCCTCGACATTGATGCGAGCCGGGCGCCGGTGACCAAGAATCTCGATCTCGAACAGTCCAGCGCTTTCATCCTCGGCGAGGGCCGCCGGCACATAGCCCTGCGCCATCGACTTCTCCACGTAATGGGCATAGCCGCCCGACGTCACCCAGCCGACCACACGCCAGTCGCCGTCGGCGATGCCGCGCACGGCGGACGCACCTTCGGCGGCCTTTGAGCCACGTATTTCGTTGCCTGAAGTGTCGAAGCGCGGCGCGCCATAGCCATGCGGCTTTTCAACAGTGCCGTAATCCTTGCTGACCTTGGCCCAGATCGGCTCGTCGCCCATCACGTCGGCGTCCGCTGCGTCGACGATGAAGGAGACGCGGCGCAGTTTTGGGCCTTCGGCCTGTTCCTTGGCAGCGGCTTCGCGGCCGATGAAATCGTTCTTCTCGAGCTTGATGAAGCGGTCCATCGAGCCTTCGAACGGCCCGTAGATCGGCCGCAACTCGCGGAACCAGGTCGGGAAGTTCTTTTCCAGGCGCATCGACAGAAGCGCGCGCATGCCGAAATCGACCAGGCCGAATTCCTCGCCGGCATCCTTGATCGCCTTGTAGACCAGCCGCTCATAGGCCGGCGCCATCCAGATTTCGTAGCCGAGGTCGCCGGTGTAGGTGATGCGGTTGACCAGGCACGGCGCGCCGCCGACCGCCATTTCGCGGAAGTCCATGAAGCGGAAAGCCTTGGTCGAGATGTCGACATCCACCAGCTTCTGCAACAGTTCACGCGACTTCGGCCCGGCGATCGACAGGCCGACCAGCGTCTGGTCGAAGCGGTGAATGCGGACAGAACCGTCCTTCGGCAGGTGCTTCTCGAACCAGCGCATGTGATATTTCTGCGCGGCGGAAGAACCCCAGATCATGAAGCGGTCCTCACCGGCCTTGGCGATGGTGAAGTCGCCGATGAGCTTGCCGAATTCATTGAGCATCGGCGTCAGCACGATGCGGCCGGTCTTCGGCATGCGGTTGGTCATTAGCCGGTTGAGGAACTCTTCCGCGCCCGGTCCCGACACTTCGTATTTGGCGAAGTTGGCGATTTCGGTGACGCCGACGCGCTCGCGCGTGGCGCGCACTTCCTCGCCGATCGGCCCAAAGTCGTTGGAGCGGTGGAAAGAGACGATGTCTTTCGGCTCCTTGCCCTTGGGCGCGAACCACAGCGGGGTCTCGAGGCCCCATGAGTCGCCCATCACGGCGTTGTTGGCCAGCATCGTGTCGTAGAGTGGCGTCGTTTGTGCGGGGCGGGCGGCCGGCAGTTCCTCATTGGGAAAGCGGATCGAGAAGCGGCGCGAATAGTTCTCGCGCACCTTGGCGTTGGTGTAACGCAGGCCGGCCCATTCGCCGAAGCGGGCGACATCCATGCCCCAGACGTCGAAGCCCGGATCGCCGTGCACCATCCAGTTGGACAGAGCGAGGCCGACGCCGCCGCCCTGGCTGAAGCCGGCCATGACGGCGCAGGCGCACCAGAAATTGGTCAGGCCCTGCACGGGGCCGACCAGCGGGTTGCCGTCGAGCGCGAAGGTGAAGGGGCCATTGATGATCTGCTTGATGCCGGCCTTTTCGATGCCCGGGAAGTGCTTGAAGCCGATCTCCAGCGACGGCGCGATGCGGTCGAGATCCGGCGCCAGCAGTTCGTGGCCGAAATCCCATGGCGTGTTGACCGGCGACCACGGCTTGCAGGCCTTCTCATAGGTACCGAGCAGGATGCCGTTGCGTTCCTGGCGGGTGTAGATCTCGCCCTTGAAATCAAGCACACCGATCATCTCGCGGCCGGTCGACTTGTTGAATTCCTCGACCTCCGGCATCGGCTCGGTGAGCAGGTACATGTGCTCCATGGCCAGCACCGGCAACTCGACGCCGACCATGCGGCCGATCTCGCGCGCCCACAGACCGCCGCAATTGACGACATGCTCGGCGTGGACCGTGCCCTGTTCGGTGACGACGTTCCAGGTGCCGTCGGGCTGCTGCGTCAGGTCGACGACGCGGTTGCGCAGCACGATCTCGGCGCCGAGTTTCTTCGCCGCCTTGGAGTAGGCGATGGTGGTGCCGGAGGGGTCGAGATGGCCTTCGACCGGGTCCCACATGGCGCCGACGAAATTGGTCTCGTCCATCAGCGGGAACATTGCCTTGGCTTCGGATGGCGTGATCAGTTCGGTGTCCATGCCGAGATAGCGGCCCTTGGCGTGGGCAAGCCGCAGGAAGTCCATGCGCTCGGGCGTATCGGCCATCATCACGCCGCCGGTCAGGTGCAGCGAGCAGGACTGGCCGGATATCTCCTCGATCTCCTTGTAGAGCTGGACCGTGTAGGCCTGCAGCTTGGCGACGTTGGGATCGCCGTTCAGCGTATGGAAGCCACCGGCCGCATGCCACGACGAGCCGGAGGTGAGCTCCGAGCGCTCGATCAGCATGATGTCGGTCCAGCCGGCCTTGGCCAGGTGATAGAGAACCGAGCAGCCGACGACGCCGCCGCCAATGACAACCGCTTTTACATGGGATTTCATGAAGATAGTTCCGTTTTTGAAGATATTGAATCGAATGAGTTGGGCGTGAAAACAAAGCGGAGGTCGGATACGGCGATGTTTTCGGAGAGCCTGCCATCAAGCGCGGCAAGGATGGTTTCACAGACGGAAGTACGATGTTTCAGGACATCGTGGCTCCAGACACGCAGGATGGAATAGCCTTGGGCGCGCATGAAATCGTCGCGGCGACGGCCATAGGGACTGTGGGCGTGCTGCTGTCCGTCAACTTCGATGACAAGCCATTTTTCGCGGCAGGCGAAGTCAGCAAAGAATGGGCCAATAGAGAGCTGACGCGTGAAGCGATAGCCACCAAGCTTGCGCGCCTTCAGTTCAAGCCACAGCAATGCCTCAGCCTGATTGCCCGCTTGTCGGAGTTTACGCGCTCGATGTGTTGTACCAGTTTTGCGGCGGCTGCGCGCTCGGGGAGCGCCTTCCCCCACTCCGTCGCCGCTTCGCGGCGCCACCTCTCCCCCCTCCGGAGGGAGAGGAAAGGTGCCGGCTGGAATCGCGGCGCGCCCTTCCTCTACCCCGTCGATCGGGGGAGAGGTGTCGAGCGTAGCTCGACGGAGTGGGGGTCGACTGTTCATCAACAACATTGATCAAAAGTCGGTCGGCGCGCCGCCTTCGGCCGTGCGCTTCGCGACAAAGGCGTTGAGTTCCTCGCGGATCGCCGGGTCCATGTAAGGCTCGTCATAGGAGGCCAGACGCTCCTTCCAGACCTTGTTGGCCTTTTCCAGCGCGGTCGGCGAGCCGGCTTCGGCCCAAGTCTCGAAATTGCGCCAGTCCGACAGGATCGGCGAATAGAACGCGGTCTTGTAACGATCCTGCGTGTGCTGGGTGCCGAAGAAGTGGCCACCGGGGCCGACCGACTGGATGGCATCGAAGCCAAGCGCCTCTTCCGACAGGTCGAGCGGGGTCAGGAATTCGGCCACCATCTGCAACAGGTCGATGTCCAGAATGGTTTTTTCGTAGGAGCAGCGCAGGCCGCCTTCCAGCCAGCCGGCCGCGTGCATCATCAGATTGCCACCGCCCTGGACGGCGCCCCACAGCGAGAACACGCTCTCATAGGCCGCCTGCGCGTCGACCGTGTTGGCGGCGCAGGTGTTGGAGGTGCGGTAGGGGATGTTGTAGCGGCGGGCGAGCTGCCCACCGACTAGCTGTGCCTTCATGTATTCCGGCGTGCCGAAGGCCGGTGAGCCGGACTTCATGTCGACATTGGAAGTGAAGCCGCCATAGCCGACCGGTGCACCCTTCCTGACCATCTGGGCGAAGGCGATGCCGGACAGCGCCTCGGCATTCTGCTGCACCAGCGCACCGGCGATGGTGACGGGCGCCATGGCGCCCGACAGGGTGAAGGGCGTGACGATGACGACTTGGCCCTTGCTAGACATCTGGATGATGCCTTCCATCATCGGCACATCGAGCTTGAGCGGGGAATTGGTGTTGATGATGGTGAAAACCGACGGCTCCGCCAGCATCTGCTCGTGGCTGATGCCACGCGCGATGCGGGTGATCTCGATGCCGTCGACATTGCGCTCCTTGCCGAGCGAATAGATGTGGAACACCTTGTCGGTCAGCGTGGCGAGGTCGCGGACACATTCGAGGTGGCGGACCGACGGATGGATATCCGTCGGCTCGACCGGGTAACCGCCGGTGCAGTTCAGTATGTTGTGCATCTGCGCCAGGCGCAGGAAGTTGCGGTAGTCCTGCTGGTTGCCTGGCCGGCGGCCGCGATCGATGTCGGAGCAATTGGGCGCCGATGCCATCATCGAGATGATCAGGTTGTTGCCGCCAAAGCGCACATTGTGCGCGGGGTTGCGGGCATGAATGGTAAATTCGGACGGGCAGTTCGACACCAGCTCCAGGATCATGTCGCTGTCGAAGCGCACGCGCTCCGAGCCCTCGCGCACATCGGCGCCATGCGCCTTCATGATGTTTCGGGCTTCGTCGTGCAGGACGTCGACCCCGATCTCCCTGAGCACGCGCAGGGAGGCGAGGTGGATCGATTCCAACTCGTCCTCGGACACCAGACTGGTCGGCGTCAACGGATTTTTCAGCTGGCGGAAAGCCGGCTGCTCGAACGCGGCCGAGCCACCGGCGCGCTTTCCGGCGCGGCCGCCACGGCGGGCGCGATCGGTTGCCGGAGCCGATTCGACGGGTTGAAGGGCGGCGGTCATGGAGAGCCTCGTAGGATGCGAAAGTGGGCGGCATAATGGACCGGCGGCCGTCCTGCCATTGCGGAGGCGGCGACCACTAGAGCGAGGGAAGCGACATGCCCGAACGGCATCCGCGTGGCGGTGGCTCGCCCTGTCACCATGACACACCGGCAAGTGCTGAACGCGGCCGGATGAATGGATGCCGACGCCGCGCGCGTTACAGTACCGTCTTTTACTTCTGGTATACTTTGGCGCCCGAACGTCTTTGGAGGGACAGCCCATGCCTGATGTCGTCAAGGTGCGTGCCGCGACCAACAACGAAGTCGCGTTCCTTTCCTGGGATATGGACGGGATGATACCGGGCTGCCTCGGTTTCGAGATCGTTCGCCTTTATCCCGATACAGGCGAAGAGCGTTGCCTGGCGTCCTGGGTACCTTTCAAGGGCCAGCGCAATCCGCGATGGATCCCCCAGGATACCGGCGTGTGGCCGGTGCAAAAGACCTTCTGGCGCGATCTCACCGTGCGGCGGCGCCGCGACAGTATCGATGTCAGGCCTGACGGCGAATTGATCGCCTATCGGGTGCGTCCGGTGGGCGACATGAAGCCCGGTCTTGATCCAGTGCCGGTGCGACCCGAGCAGGTCGTCGACGGCAAGCCTGCCTACACCGGGCCGGCGCGGCCGCTGGGTTATCTCGGCCAGGGCGCGGTCAGCCCACCGATCTTCCTGGGACAGATGTTCGGCAAGGCGCGCGTGGCGTTCACCAACGGCGTGCTGTCGACGCAATGGATGTCGCACGCACTGGCGGAAGCCGGCATCAAGGTCGGGCAGCGCGACAAGATCAGGGCGGTGCTGGAGGACCCGACCAGCAAGATACGCGCCTATCTTCACGGCGATGTGCCTGATGTGCTGACCAGTCTGTTGAAGCGCGCCAGGACTGACGGCGGCACCGTCAGGCTCGCGCTATACGAGCTTGGCGACGACGAGCTGTGCGACGCCATTATCGCCGCCAAGGATGTCGTCGAGGTCATTCTTTCCAATTCGGGCAAGGACGACCAGACCGGGGCCTGGGATGCCGGCAATGCGCCCTACAGGAAGCGCCTGCACGACGCGGGCATTGTGGTGACGGACCGCCTCTTCAACAACAACCATATCGGCCATAACAAGTTTGCCGTCTACCGCGACGCCCAGGGAAAGCCGCAAGCGGTGATGACCGGCAGTACCAACTGGACGTCGACCGGCATTTGCGGGCAATCCAACAACGCCTTCATCCGTGAAGATCCGGCGATGGCCGAAATCTTCGACGCCTATTGGCAGCGGATGAAAACCGATGTGTTTCCACCGCCGGCCTCGGAAAGCGCTCCCGGCCACGTCGCGCAGACGCAAGGCGTGCCGTTTCGCAAGGAGAACCATATTCCAAATCCGCTGAACGGCGCCACCAAGGCGCTGGATGGCATGACGGTCTGGTTTTCGCCGAACGATCCCGACCGCAACAAGAAGGATATCTCGGTGCGGCCGGTGGACCTCGAGGATGTCTTCGCCCGCATCAGGGCGGCGAAACGGGCGATGCTTTTCCTGGTCTTCAACCCGTCGCTGCTCGGCGAGAACTCGATCGTCGACCAGGCGGTCGCGGCGGCGAAGGCCGATCCGAAGCTGATCGTGCAAGGCGCGATAAGCGACGAAAAGGCCATGCCCAACTATGTCGCGCCGACCAAGGATCCGGTCACCCATAAATCGAACAAGGACGGCAAGGCGCCCTTCGTCTATCCGGAAAAGGTCTGGGAGGCTCCGAACGTCTCCATCGTGCGGGCGGCGAACCTGACCGGCGCTACGATCGCCCGCGACTTCCAGGCCGAGGTGCTGACCGTCGGCCACGCGATCGTGCACGACAAGATCGTCATCATCGACCCGATGGAGGACAACGCCACCGTCGTCACCGGCAGCCACAATCTTGGCTACAAGGCCTCCTACGAAAACGACGAGAACCTGGTGATCGTCGAAGGCGACAAGACGTTTGCGGCCGCCTATGCGGTGCACGTGCTCGACGTCTTCGACCACTACAAGTTCCGCGCCTGGCGCAGGACGATCGGCAAGGGTCCTTCCGACGATGACGGGCTTTCCACCGACGACAAATGGCTGAAGCCTTATGCCGATGGCAAGAAGGGCGCGATCGCCCGTTATTTCCCATAGCGCCGGCGGCCTGGAACCTGCCGTCCGTTCCTGCCCGCCATCTCTGGACGGGCCGTTGGCGCAAGCGGATTTCGCCTGCCGGCCCTTTCTTTCCTGCGAGCGAACCAGTAGCTGATGACCCTTGCCGGCCAGGAGGTCAGCCGGCACCCTCACATGGAATGACAGCATGGTCGCGACCGGCTCGAGCGAAGGCGAAGCGGGAACGCAATGGGCGGCGCTCGCGGGCGTCACCGCCGCATTGGCCATGTTCGGGGCGGCGCAAGGGCTGAGCTCGCCGCTGTTCACGCTCCTGATGCAGAAGCAAGGCATGTCGCCAGGCCTGATCGGCCTGTCGGCGGCGATGATGCCTCTGGGGCTGATCCTTTCGGCTTCCTTCGTGCCGGCGGCGGTTCGGCTGGTCGGTGCGCGAAACCTGGCCGTCGTATGCTCGCTGATCGGAGCACTGTGCTTCCTGGGTATCGGCTATCTGCAGAACTGGGTTGCCTGGTACGTCATCCGCTCCATCATCGGTTTGGTCATCAATCCGCTCTACATCCTTGGCGAGGTTTGGGCGCTGTCGCTGGCGCCGCCGTCGCGGCGCGGTCGGGTGATGGGCGTGTTCAACACGCTGATGGGCGCCGGCTACGCGGCTGGCCCCTTCACCCTGACCTTTGTCGGCATCGACGGCTGGGCGCCCTTCAGCGTCGGCATTGGCGGCTTCGTGCTTTGCGCTGCCATCCTGCGCGTTGTCTCTTCGAAGCTCGCCGGTTTCGAGGATGACGGCCAGCCAGCCGGCAGCTTTGTCGGTTTTGCCCGGTTGGCGCCGGCGCTGCTGCTGGCGGTGCTGGTCTCGGCCGCTGTCCAGCAAAGCACCTACGCGCTGGTCCCGGTCTTCGGCACAAGCTACGGCCTGCCCGAGGCCGTACTCGCCGCGCTGGTGATGGCGCTGTCGCTGGGCAACATCCTTTTCCAGATTCCCCTCGGCCTGCTCGCCGAACGCTTCGGTGGCCGGCCGATGATCCTGGCCTGCGCGGTGGCGACGGCCGTTTGCGCCGTTCTGCTCCCGCTGCTGATCACCACGCCTCTGATCTGGGGTGTGCTTCTGGTGATGGGCGCGGTCGGTTACGGCGTTTACACGATGGCGCTGGTCGAACTCGGCAGCCGCTTCAGGGGCTCGTTGCTGGTCACCGGCAACGCGGCGTTCGCCCTGCTATGGGGCGTTGGCGGCATCGTTGGTCCGCCTGGCGCCGGTCTGCTGATGCAGGGCATCGGTCCGCTGGGGCTGCCCGTGGTGATCGCCGGTCTCGACGCCTTGCTGGTGATCTTCGCGCTGTATCGCTCGTCCGTGCGCCAGAGCGGCAAGGCGTGATGGTGACCGGTTCGGATAAGGGCCAGGAAGGCCTCGAGTGGGCCGCCATCACCGGCGTGATCGCGACCGTGTCCGTGTTCGCCCTCGCTCAGGGCCTCTCTTATCCGCTGCTGAGCTTCATCCTGCAGAGGCAAGGCGTCTCGCCGGCGATGATCGGGCTGTCGGCGGCTATGACGCCGATAGGCTTCATTCTGTCGTCGCCGCTAATTCCGGCGCTGGCGCGGCGATTCGGAGCAGGGCGCACTGCACTCACCTGCGCGGCGCTCTCGGCTGTCGTGCTGGCGCTGATCGGATGTACGCAGAATGTCTACCTGTGGTTTCCGTTGCGCTTCCTGATCGGCGTCGTAACCAATCCGCTCTATGTGCTGAGCGAAATCTGGGTGATCGCGTTGGCGCCGCCGGCGCGGCGCGGGCGTATCATGGGCGTCTACTCGACGATCATTTCCGCCGGATTCGCCGCCGGTCCGCTCTGCCTGCTTGCCGTCGGTACGCAAGGTTGGTCGCCGTTTCTGGTCGGCATTTGCGCCTTTGTTCTCTGCGGCATCTGCCTGGCCTCGGTGCTGCCGCGCCTGCCGAAAGTGGACGAATCCGGTCATCAGCTCTCGGTCCTTAGCTTCGTGCCGCTGGCCTGGCTGCTCTTGTTTGCCGTGGTCGTCGCCGCGGGGATCGAACAGGCGTCCCTGGCGCTGCTGCCGGTCTATGGCATGCATTATGGCATCGCCGAAGCCCGCATGTCAGCGCTGCTGTCCATGATGATTGCCGGCAACATCGCCATGCAAGTGCCGCTCGGTCTGCTGGCGGAAAGGCTGACTGCACGGTTCGTGCAACTTATCTGCATCGGTATCACGACGCTCGGATGCGTGCTGTTGCCGCTTCTCATCGAAACGCCGCTGATCTGGCCGACGATCTTCATCTGGGGCGCTGTCTCCTACGGCATCTACACTATGTCGATTATCGAACTCGGCGAGCGTTTCAGCGGCTCGGCGCTGGTCGCCGGCAACGCTGCTTTTTCGCTGATGTGGGGTGTCGGCGGCATTTCCGTGCCGCCGGTGGCGGGAGGTGCCATGGATGTGCTCGGCGCGTCAGGCCTGCCGATCACGCTTGGCTTGCTGTGCTTTGCGCTGGCGCTCTCCAGTGTCGTGGGTCGCGGGAAGGCCTGAATCCTCTGCTATATGCCGCAGCTATTGAATATCGGACATTGCATGTCGATGTTGCATGCCGAAGCAATCGGAGATTCCATGACCAAGCCCATCGCCAAGCAAGAATCCGCTCATGAAGATCCCTTCCTGTGGCTTGAAGACAGGACCAGCAAACAGTCGCTCGACTGGGTGCATCGCCAGAACGAGATTACGGTTGGCGAACTGCAGGGTGATCCGTCCTATCAGGCGTCGTTCGAGACGGCGCTCGACCTGATGACGGCCGAGGACAATATCGCGGTTGGCGCGGCAATCGCCGGTTATGTCTACAATTTCTGGCAGGACAAGACCAATGCGCTCGGCCTGTGGCGCCGAACGACGGTCGCTTCCTACAAGACCGACAAGCCCGACTGGGAAACGATCATCGACTTCGACCAGCTTGCGGCGAAGGAGGGGATAAAATGGGTATTCGGCGGCGCCGTCAGGCTTTATCCCGATTTCAACCGCTGCTTGGTTTCGATGTCGCCCGATGGAGGTGATGCCAGTGCGATGCGCGAGTTCGACATCGCGGCCAAGTGCTTTGTCGAAGGCGGTTTTCAGGCGCCGGCTTCGAAATCGGGCTTTGGCTGGCTGGACGAGGATACGGTCATCGTTTCGGCCGCCTTCGAAGAGGCCGACAAGACCGAATCCGGCTATCCGCGTGTGGTCAAGCTCTGGAAGCGCGGCACCAAGCTGGAAGAGGCGACCCCGATCTTCGAGGGAAAGACCGAGGATCTCGCCGTCGGCGCCGGCGTCGAGTTCGACGGCGAGAAGCGTCATCTGTTTCTTGCTCGGACACTCAACTTCTTCGCATCGCACAGTTTCCTGCGTCTTCCTTCGGGCGAAAACCGCCGGATTCCGCTGCCTGACGACATCACCGACACCGCGCTCTTCAGGGATCAACTGGTGTTCGGGGTGCGCAGCCCATGGACGGCGCCGGACGGCACGGCGTGCCAGCCGGACGGGCTCTACTCCCTCGATTTCGCGCGCTGGATCGAAACCGGCAGTTTGGGCGCCATCGAGACGTTGCTCGCGCCGGCACATCGCGTCTCGATCGCCGGACTCGCCAGAACGCAGGACCGCCTGTTCATCAACCTGATGGACAATGTCCGCGGCAAGGTTCTCGTTTGCGAGCGCGAGGGCGGCGCATGGTCTCTGAAACCTGTTGCGTTGCCTGAAAACGGCACGGTCGGCATCAGCCATGCCGAGCATTTCGGCTCCACCGTCTCCTTTTCCTTCACGGATTTCCTGACACCGAGTTCGATCATCTGGTCCGATGATGATGGCGAGACGCTAGCCACCGTGAAGTCGCAGCCGGCGCGCTTCGATGCCTCGCCGCTTGTCTCCGAGCAGTTCGAGGCACGCTCGAAGGACGGCACGATGATCCCATATTTCGTCGTCAGGCGACGCGACCAGAATGGGCCGGTGCCGACGCTGCTCTACGGCTATGGCGGTTTCGAAGTGCCGCTGCTGCCCGGCTATGCCGGCGTGCGCGGCAGGCTGTGGCTGGAGAAAGGCAATGCCTATGTGCAGGCCTGTATTCGCGGCGGTGGCGAGTTCGGCCCGGCCTGGCACCAGGCTGCCCTCAAAGGCAAGCGCCAGAACGGCTTCGACGACTTTGCCGCGGTGGCTGAGGATGTCGTCAGGCGTGGCATCGCAACGCCTGCCTCGCTTGGCATACAGGGCGGCTCCAATGGCGGCTTGCTGACCGGCGCCTCCCTGACACAGCATCCCGAGCTTTTCGGCGCCGTCATCATCGAGGTTCCGCTGCTGGACATGCTGCGCTACACCGAACTGCCGCCGGGCGCTTCGTGGATGGCCGAATATGGCGATCCGTCAAAGCCGGAAGACGCCAAATGGCTTTCCGCCTACTCGCCCTATCAACATGTCAAGGCGGATGCCGCCTATCCGCCGGTGCTGCTGACTACCTCGACCGCGGACGACCGGGTTCATCCGGGCCACGCGCGCAAGATGGCTGCCCGCCTGCAGGAGGCTGGCCATGCCAGGACCCTGTTCTTCGAGGAGACCGAAGGCGGTCATGGCGGGCGTGGCGACCGTCGGCCGCAAGCGGCTCAGACGGCGATGAAATACGTGTTTCTGCAGCGGGCGCTGGCTCCCAAGGCCTAGACATATTCCGCTCATGGCCAAGCAAAGGGTGGTTCACCTCGGCCAGCCTTTGCTCTAAGGTGCCGGCCATGGCTCTTGTCGTGATATCGGCCAGCCTCCTTTGGGTCAGGGCATTCCGCATCGCGGTGACACCGTCATTGCGTACGCTGCGTGCCGAGCTTTTGCGGCTGTGCGCCCGTATCGGCTATTCGCCACCCGCCGCTCTCTGATGCATTCGTCCCGGCGCTCGCCGGATTGCATTCCAGAGGAAAGATCAGACATGACCTATCAGAATTATTCGCTGAAGCAGCTTCAGCAGATCGATGCCGCGCACCATCTGCATCCCTTCACCGACCACAAGGAACTGCGCGAGGCCGGCGCGCGCGTCATCACCCACGCCAACGGGCCGTTCATCTACGATTCCGAGGGGACGGAACTGCTGGATGGCATGGCCGGCCTGTGGTGCGTCAGTATCGGCTACGGCCGTGACGAACTGGCCGAGGCCGCCTATGCCCAGATGAAGGAATTGCCGTACTACAATTCCTTCTTCAAATGCTCGACGCCGACGCCGGTGCTGTTGTCGAAGAAACTGGCCGAGATCGCCCCACGCAACGTCAACCAGGTGTTTTACGGCTCGTCCGGTTCGGAGGCCAACGACACCGCGTTGCGCCTTGTCCGCCATTATTGGGTGCTGGAGGGCAAGCCAGAGAAGAACCGCGTCATTTCGCGCAAGATGGCCTATCACGGCTCGACCATCGCCGGCACTTCGCTCGGCGGCATGGATGCCATGCACAAGCAGCTCAACGGCGCGGTGCCCAATATCGTCCATGTGATGATGCCCTATGCCTATGAGCTGGCTCTACCTGGCGAAAGCGACCATGATTTCGGCCTGCGCGCGGCAAAGTCCGTCGAGGATGCCATCCTCGAGGCCGGCGCCGACAAGGTCGCGGCTTTCATCGGCGAGCCGGTGATGGGGGCGGGCGGCGTCAAGATCCCGCCGGCGAGCTACTGGCCGGAAGTGCAGCGCATCTGCCGCAAATACGATGTGCTTCTGATGCTGGACGAGGTCATCACCGGCTACGGCCGCACCGGCGAATGGTTCGCGGCTCAGACCTTCGACATCGAAGCGGACACCATCACCACGGCCAAGGCGCTGACATCGGGCTATCAGCCGCTGTCGGCGCTGCTGGTCGGCGACCGCATTGCCTCGACGCTCGTCGAGAAGGGTGGCGAGTTCAACCACGGCTACACCTATTCCGGTCACCCCGTGGCCTGCGCCGTGGCGCTGAAGAACCTTGAGATCATCGAACAGGAAGGCCTGATCGATCGCGTCAGGAACGACACCGGGCCTTATTTCGCCAAGGCGTTGCAGGAGCGTATTGCCGTGCACGATCTGGTTGGCGAGGTGCGCTCGATCGGCCTGATGGGCGCGATCGAGATCGTCAAGGACAAGGCAACCAAGGAGCGGTTCCTGCCGGCGGGAAGTGCCGCGGTGAAGGTACGTGACCATGCGATCGCCAATGGCATGATGCTGCGCGCTACCGGCGACACGATGATCCTGTCGCCGCCGCTGATCTGGACTCGCGACACGATCGACATGGCCTGCGAGCGCATCGGCAAGGCGCTCGACCTGGCGCAGGCCGACCTGCGCACGCGATAAAGCGAACCGGGACCCTTCGATTGGGCGCCCGGCCCTGAAAAATCCGTCGCGGCGGGAACGATTGCACCCGCCGCGCGTAGTTGCTGGCGCAGCGCATCGGCTGTTGTTTGGGGCTGTGTTCATGAGCAGGACGGGCAAGAGCCGGCGCAGCCGGGAGGCTGCCGCCATCGGCAGTGGTCTTATGCTGGCGCCCGTGGTGGCGATGATGCGGCTGCCGCTGATGGCGATGGAGGCCGGCAGCGACCAGCCATGGGGCGCCGAGACCGCGCGGGCGGTCAACGAGAAGACGGTCGCACTCGCCGAAGGCGCGTTCGCGGCGCAAATGTCCCTGCTGCAGTCGGCGTCACGTTTCTGGCCCGAAGTCTTTTCCGGCCGCACACCGTCGCTGTTCAACGGCATTGCCGCTGAACGGTCGATAAGCGCCGCGCTGAAGCCGGCCAGCCGCGCGGTGAAGGCGAATTTTCGCCGGCTTTCGACAAAGGATTAGGCGCGGCGGAACTTTGATTTTGCGCGTCGCCGAGGTGATGCGCTAGAACCAATCGGTATTCGCACCGATGGGGAACATCATGGCCGGACAACCGCTCAACCAGCCGGCTGAAATTCCGGCCGAACTCGATCGCTGGAACTGGGGCGCCTTCTTCCTCAACTGGATCTGGGGCATCGGCAACAGCACCTTCATCGCGCTGCTGGCGCTGATCCCCGTCGTCAACCTCATCATGATCTTCGTGCTCGGCGCACGCGGCAGCCGCTGGGCCTGGCGGAACCGGGCCTGGCGCGACGCAGAACAATTTCGCAAGACGCAGCGCAACTGGGCGATCGCCGGCCTTGCCGTCTGGGTGGTCAGCATCGGTGGCTGTGCGACAATGGTCGGCAGCATTCCCTTCGTGCTCAAAGGCAGCGATGCCTATCACATGACCATGGACGCCGTCCGTGCCGACTCCCGCGTCAAGGCCGCGATCGGCGACGATGTGACCGACAATTTCTGGGTCGGAGGCCACCTCAACGTGAATGCGAACGGAGCGGGCGACGCTCAGTTCAGCATTCCTGTCCACGGCACCAAGGGCAAGGGCACCGTGTTTTCCCATCTGGTGCGCAATGCAGGCACATGGAGCACGCGCCTGCTCGTGGTCCGCGTGGACGGTGTCGATGCACCCATCGTGCTGACCAATGAAGATCACGTGCCGATCCCGGGTGCGGCGATTGGAATTTAGGCGGTTCGTGGGTGACAAAGGGGCCGGAAATGCAAAAACCGCGCCCCATCGGGAACGCGGCTTTGCCAGATACGCATGGCGTTTCGCTACGAAGGCACTTGCGAAACTTACGGGCTCCGGTACGCGAGACCTGATCCGGAGCGCCGGGCGGATGCGATATGTCCGCCTCGCAATCCGTTTTATAGAGACATCGTTACCGCGGAGTTATCGAGAGCTTAAGCAAATCTAAATTTGGCAAGTTTCTCGCCGGATACCCCGAAAAGCCCACTATCTTTCTGCTTGTGG
Organism: Mesorhizobium sp. ES1-4; assembly: GCF_020164745.1. Classification (GTDB taxonomy): domain Bacteria; phylum Pseudomonadota; class Alphaproteobacteria; order Rhizobiales; family Rhizobiaceae; genus Mesorhizobium. Next base: position 208,159 of record NZ_JAIUGV010000010.1, read on the forward strand.
ATTGCCGCCGCGCAGAAAATTAATGATTCCGGAAAAGTCGGCGCCGGCATTTCCTTGCGCGTTGAACAGAGCGTAGAGCTGCGCAGCCTCGGCGCCGAGCGGCGTTACCGCTCCGGAGCCTTGTGCCGCTTCCTGTGCCAATTTCAGATCCTTCAGCATAAGGGCAGCGGCGAAACCGGGTTTGTAATCCCTGTTGGCGGGAGAAGTGGGCACCGGGCCAGGCACCGGGCAATAGGTGGTCAGCGACCAGCACTGGCCTGATGAGGTCGAGGCGACGTCGAACAGCGCCTGATGCGACAGGCCCAGTTTCTCCGCCAACACGAAGGCCTCGGCGACGCCGATCATCGAAATGCCGAGGATCATGTTGTTGCAGATCTTCGCTGCCTGGCCGGCGCCGTCACCACCGCAATGGACGATGCGGCCGGCCATCGGCTTCAGGATCGGCTCGGCGGCGGCGAAGGCTTCGTCGGAGCCCCCGGCCATGAAGGTCAGCGTGCCGGCGGTAGCGCCGCCTGTGCCGCCGGAAACCGGCGCGTCGATCGAGAGCAGGCCGTGTTTGGCTGCGATGGCATGCGCCTTGCGCGCCGATTCGACGTCGATCGTCGAGGAATCGATGAACAGCGCGCCCTTCTTCGCTCTCGAAGCGATCTCTTCATAGACCGACAGCACATGGTTGCCGGCCGGCAGCATCGTGATCACGACATCGGCATCCTTCACCGCGGCTGGCGCGTTGGCCGTGACGACGACACCGTGTTCCCGCGCTACGGTGAGGTTCTCCGGCATCAGGTCGAAGCCGTGCACGGCATGCCCCGCCTTGACCAGATTCGCGGCCATCGGATTGCCCATATTGCCAAGGCCGATGAAGGCGATCGTCGTCATGTCTGTCTCCCAGAGCTTGCTCTCAGCGGCCGATCAGGGCGCGCGCGATGATGACGCGCATGATCTCGTTGGTGCCTTCGAGGATCTGGTGGACGCGCAGGTCGCGGACCAGCTTCTCGATGCCGTAGTCATGCAGGTAGCCGTAGCCGCCCAGCAATTGCAGCGAATTGTTGGCGACGTCGAAACCGGTGTCGGTGACGAAGCGCTTGGCCATCGCCGACCATTTGCCGGCGTCCGGCGCCTTGCGGTCGAGTTTGGAGGCCGCCGCATAGAGGAAGATGCGCGCCGCCTGCAACTCTGTCTCCATGTCGGCCAGCCTGAACTGCAGCGCCTGGAACTGGTTGATGTTCGAGCCGAAGGCCTTGCGCTCGGCCGTGTAGGAAAGCGCCTTGTCGAGCGCCGACTGCGCGCCGCCCAACGAACAGGCGGCGATGTTCAGCCTGCCCCCGTCGAGTCCTGCCATGGCTATGCCGAAACCGGCGCCTTCGCCCGACAAAAGATTCTCCGCCGGTACCTTGCAATCCTCGAAGATGACCTGGCGGGTCGATTGCATGTGCCAGCCCATCTTGTGCTCGTTGGCGCCGAAGGAGAGGCCGGGCGCATCCTTTGGCACGACAATGGTGGAGATGCCTTTCGGTCCGTCTGCGCCGGTGCGCACCATGACGGCGTAGACATCGCTGTCGCCGGCGCCGGAGATGAACTGCTTGGCGCCGTTGAGAACATAGTCGCCGCCGCTCTTCACCGCGCGCGTCTTCAACGCGGCGGCATCGGAGCCGGAACCCGGCTCGGTCAGGCAATAGCTCGCCAGCCATTCCATGGAGGCGAGCTTCGGCAGGAAGCGCTGGCGCTGTTCTTCATTGCCGAAACGGTCGATCATCGAGGCCACCATGTTGTGGATCGAGATGAAGGACGAAAAGGCCGGATCGGCATGCGACAGCGCCTCGAAGATCAGCACCGCATCGAGCCGGCCGAGCGCGGAACCGCCGACGTCGTCCCTGATATAGATGCCGCCGAGGCCGAGCGGTCCGGTTTCACGGATCACGTCGGCGGGAAAGTGTTTCCTGCGGTCCCATTCGAGCGCGTTCGGTGCGACGCGGTCGGCGGCAAAGGCCCGCGCCATCTCCTGGATAGCGCGCTGGTCCTCGTTGAGTTCGAACTGGCTGGTGCTCGCATCGACCGCGGCGTCCATGGCGTGCTCCCTGATGTCTGACCTGCTGGCCTGTCGTTTTTGGCTTTGCGCGCGCACCAATCTAGACCAATGATGCCGCCGCGCAACCCGACCCGCCGCGGAGCGGCTGTGCACCAATGCATGTGCGGAGCAAGATGTGACGATAAAATTCGATGAGCTGTTGGGACAGTTCCACGCCTATCTTGCTTCCGTTGATGACGCCCTGGTGCGCGAAGCCGTGGCGCGCATCGGCTGGGATATGCCGGCCCGCGCTATGAAGCCGCATCCGCTTGGCTGCCTGCGCCATCTCGATCGCGCGGCTGAGTTGGCGCCGATGACGGCGAAACCGCTGGTGCAAGCCCTGGCACGGCAGCGCAACGATCTCCATTGGGGGCAGACTTACAGCGAAGCGGATTTCGGAAAAGATTTCATCGATAACTATGGCTGGCTGGAAATGTTCGGCACGCGTGGTCATTTCGCCAACAGCGAGGTCGCGGCCGGCCTGCTGATCCTTGGCCCTGAGATCGTCTACCCCGACCATCATCACATCGCCGAGGAGATTTATATTCCGCTGGCTGGTGGCACGGAGTGGCGCATGGGCGAGGGCGGTTTTCGCAATCGGCAGGCCGGCGAGGTCGTCCATCATGCTTCGAATGTCAATCATGCTATGCGAACCGGCAAGGAGCCGCTGCTGGCACTCTACATCTGGCGCGGCGGGCCGCTGGCGCAGAAATCCACGATCACCGGAACCGCGACGCAGGGCCGGAACTGATGGCCAGGGCGATCATGCTGCAGGGCACGGGTTCGGATGTCGGCAAGACGGTGCTGGTCGCGGGCCTTTGCCGAGCCGCGAAAAGGCGCGGCCTGAAGGTGAGGCCGTTCAAGCCGCAAAACATGTCGAACAACGCCGCCGTTGCCGATATTCCCGGCGACAACAACCATGGCGGCGGTGAGATCGGCCGCGCGCAATGGCTGCAGGCGATTGCCTGCGGCGTCGCACCGAGTGTTCACATGAACCCGGTGCTGCTCAAGCCGCAGACCGATGTCGGCGCGCAGGTCATCGTGCAGGGCAAGGTGTTCGGCGAGGCACGGGCGCGCGACTACCAAGCGCTGAAGGGCCGGCTGATGGATGCAGTGCTGGATTCCTGGGGCAAGGTCGGCGAGGATGCGGACCTTGTCATCGTCGAGGGCGCCGGCTCGCCGGCCGAAATCAACCTGAGAAGCCGCGACATCGCCAATATGGGCTTTGCCACGCGAGCCAATGTCCCGGTGGTGCTGGTCGGTGACATCGACCGCGGCGGGGTCATCGCCTCGATCGCCGGCACGCATCTGATCCTGCCGGAAGAGGACCGGCGCATGATCGTCGGCTACCTCATCAACAAGTTCCGGGGCGACGTATCGCTATTCGATGATGGCCTGAAGGCGATCGAAAAATTCACCGGATGGCGCTGTTTTGGTGTGGTGCCGTGGCTGAAGGCGGCGGCGCGGCTGCCTTCGGAGGATTCCGTAGTGCTGGAGCGGCTGGCGTCCGGCGACGCCCGCGCGCTGAAGGTGGCGGTGCCGATGCTTGGCCGCATCGCCAATTTCGACGACCTCGACCCGCTCAAGGCCGAACCGCAGGTCGAGGTGGTGTTCGTGCCGGCGGGAAAGCCGCTGCCGGCCGATGCCGGGCTGGTGGTCATTCCCGGCTCCAAGTCGACGATCGGCGATCTTCTGACGTTTCGCGACAATGGCTGGGACCGGGATCTCGCCGCGCATCGCAAGCGCGGCGGCCATGTCGTCGGCATTTGCGGCGGTTTTCAGATGCTCGGCCGCATGGTGCGCGATCCCGATGGCATCGAAGGCAGTGTCACGGAGGCCGAAGGGCTGGGCCTGCTCGATATCGAAACTGTGATGGAGCCGGAGAAGACAGTGCGCAATGTCAGCGCCCGCTCGGTGCCGTTCGACCAGCCGCTCGAAGGCTACGAGATTCATCTCGGTCGCACCTCCGGCCCAGACACCAGGCGACCGTTGGCGATCATCAATGGCGCCAAGGACGGCGCGGTCTCGGCCGATGGCAAGGTGATCGGCACGTATATGCACGGCCTGTTCGGCGCCGACGACTTTCGTGGGAAATTCCTCGAAAGCCTCGGCATCAGGGGCGGCGGCATCGATTACCGGGCCGAAGTCGAGCGGGCGCTGGACGAGGTGGCTGCCGAGTTGGAGACCCATCTCGACTGTGACGCGATTTTCGCGCAGGCCCGCTAAGGCAATTGCAGGAAAAGTGCGTAGCGGTTTTCCGTCCGGAATTGCGTGAAGACAAAGAGTCTAAGGCGCACCGATATTCAAGGTGATGCCGGCCTGACTTGAAGCTCAGCACATCTTACGTTCGGCTCAAGCCTTCTCACCGGCCTTCGGCCAGTAGGTGCCGAAGGACCAGACATTTCCTTCAGGGTCGCGGCAGATGAACTCACGGCTGCCATAATCGCGGTTCGTCAGTTCCTGGATGATCGTCGCGCCGGCCTTCCTGGCTTTGGCGTAAGCGGCGTCGGCATCGTCGACGGCGATGTAGATCGACGTGCCGCCGCCCGAACCGGGTTCGCCGACCATCTTGCCGTAGTCGTCGTCGCGCACCGTGCCCAGCATGATCATCGACGAGCCGAAGACCAGTTCGGCATGATGCACGACCTCGCCTTCGCCATAGCGGGCCCGGACGCTGAAACCGAAGGCCTCGCAAAGCCAGTCGATCATTTTCGCCGCGTTTTTGTAACGCAGGGCAGGGTAGAGACGGGGAGCTTCAGTGGTTGCGGGCATGGGAGCCTCCTTCAATTGGGTTGGTCCATGCCTCACTGTGTTCGAAGACCGTTCCAGCGTCTTGAAGAAATGTTACCTGACCGAAATTGCCGTCGGCGTTTCGCCTGCAAGAACGCGGAATTCGCGCACCAGATGCGCCTGGTCGGCATAGCCGCAATCGGCGGCGACATCGGCCCAGTCGACGGTCGACTGCCTCGCCAGGCGCAGTGCCCGGTTGAAGCGGACGATGCGCGACAGCGTCTTGGGGCCGATGCCGGTCGCGTCGGAGAATTTGTCGGCGAGGTGTTTGCGGCTCCAGCCCAGCCGCGCGGCCAGCGATGCAACCCGGGTCCGGCCGCCGGACGCGATGATGCGATCATAGGCCCAGGCGATTTCCAACGGCGTCCCGGCGGCGCTCTCAAGACGAGTGGCGACGAAGGCCTCGGCAAGATCGAAACGTGCCGTCCAGTCAGGCACGTTGCCGAGCCGTTCACGCAGCGCCGCGCCTTCCGCGCCAAGAACGTCATCGAGGGCAACCATGCTGTCGGTCAATTCGCTCATCGGCAGGCGGAAGAAGCGGCGGGCGCCAAGAGGGGTGAAATTGACCTGGATGCAGCAGGCGCCACCGGAGGATTCGATCATTACAGGACCGGCGAAAAGGCCGGCGGCGAAACTGGCGACGCGGTCATTGTCACAAGGCGGCCTGCCGAGGCCGATGGCGAAGGGCTCGGCGAAGCTGATCACCAACGGCACTGTCAGCGACGCGTATTCAACATTGCGGAAATGGCCGGGTGCCGTTTCGCGGTAGCCGCAAATGTCGGTAACGATGCCGTCGAGCGCAGGGCTGGCAAAACGCCTGCGCATCTCGAAGCGCCCTGCGATGGAGCAGTCTTGTTCCTTTCGGCGCGGCATGTCGATTGGCATGGGCCATCCTTCCACCCGGCGAAGCTATTAGCAGAGGCTGGATCAGAATCAAAAGCGCCCGGTTTTTGGCCGGGCGCTCTCGGTCCCACCTCAAGGGAAACTTGTCAGACTCCGCGCATCAGGCAGCCGGCGGCGAGCACGATATAGGCGACAAGCATGATCCACACCGATGCGAGCGGAATGAACGCAAGGACGCCAAGTGCTGCAAGAATGCCGATGATGGCGATAACAACGGAGATGATGAAAACAATCTGGGTAGGCGCGCTGAGATTCATGTCTGGTCCCTCCAACATGATTCGAACATGTCATTGTAACAGGCGCGTGATCAGACACCAATCATGACGCGCAGAGGGTTGGCGGGATCGGCCAGCAGCTTCACCGCCAGAGCCACGCAAACGACCACCAGCAGCGGCTTGATCAGTCTGGCGCCGATCCGCATGGCCAGACTGGCGCCAAGCCGGGCGCCGAGGAACTGGGCAACGCCCATCATCAGGCCGATCTTCCAGGAGATGACGCCGACAGCTGCAAAGATGATGAAGCCACCAATGTTGGAAGCGAAATTGAGCAGCTTGGTGTGCGCGGTCGCCTTGAGCACGCCGTAGCCGGCGAGCGTCACGAAGGCCAGCATGTAGAAGGAACCCGCGCCCGGCCCGAAGACGCCGTCATAGAAGCCGATGGCCGGCACCAGGGTCACACCGAACAGGAAGGGCGACAGGCGCTCGGCCCGGTCCACATCATTCATGTTGGGCTTGAGCGCGAAGTATAGCGCGATGGCAATCAGCACCAGCGGCAGGGCGGCGCGCAACAGGTCGCCGGGCACGATCGTGGCCAGCAATGCGCCGATGGCGCCTCCGGCAAGTGCGAGCAGCGCCGACGGCAATTGCCGGCGCAAGTCTACATGGCCTTTGGAGGCATAGTGGATCGTCGCCGACCCGGAGCCGAACATGCCTTGCAGCTTGTTGGTTCCAAGCGCCTCGACCGGCGAGAAACCTGCCAGCAGCAGCGCCGGAATGGTGATCAACCCGCCGCCGCCGGCGATCGAATCGACAAACCCCGCGGCAAAGGCGGCGAAGGCGAGCATGGCGATGGATTGGATGCCGAGGTCGATCATCTGGCGCTGAGACATTTAGCTGGCTGGATACCGGGCGTTCGACCACGATCGCCCTGTTTGCGCAAGGCCAATTCCGCGCTAACTCTATTGACGAGGAATCGGAAAGGGGCGGCTCATGGCATACGCATTGCTGGACCGGATACGGTCGATCTTCGAGGGCGACCCAGGCGTGCGCAAGGTGGCGGACGATCCTGTCCTGTCGGCGGAACTTCTGATGCTCTTCCGCATGATCCTGGCCGATGGGACAGTCAGCGAGAGTGAGATGGTTGCATTCCGGCGCATCTGCAAGGATGCGTTCGGCATTCCCGAGACCAGCATCGACGGCGTCATCGAATATCTCAACGAATTCGGCTACGAGACCAACGGCTCGCAGGCGATCGCGCTGTTCCGCGATCTGGACGTCGAACGGCGCAAGCAACTGGCCCAGCACATGGCCGAGATCGCCAAGGCGGATTCACAACTGGCCGAGAGCGAGGTGCGCCTGTTGCGTCGCACGCTCGATTTGCTCGACATCAGCCCGGTCGATCTGGTGAAGCCCGCCGAGTAGGAACGGATGTCCCGGCCGGAGGCAAGCTGCCTGCGGCGGCTCCTCGCTTCGCGAACCGGTCGCTCACCCCTGTTCCTGCATCCGCCGCGCAATCGCTCGATGCAGATCCGGAGCCGCCGAAACAAGAGCCTGCGCCGCCTCGGATCGCGGATGGTCGAGCACCTCGCTCGTCTTGCCGCGCTCGACGATCCTGCCCTCATGCATGATCAGCACTTCGTCGGTGATGGCGCGGGCGACGGTCAGATCATGGGTTATGAAGAGATAGGCTATGCCGAGTTTCTGGTTGAGCCCGGCGAACAGATCGAGGATCTGGGCGCGGATCGAGACGTCGAGTGCCGAGACCGGCTCGTCGGCAACGACCAGTTTTGGGCGGGTGATGATGGCGCGGGCGATCGACAGGCGCTGGCGCTGGCCACCTGAAAATTCGTGCGGGTATTTGTCCATGTCGCGTTGATCGAGGCCGACCTCGTGCAGCGCATGAGCCACCATTTCGCGGCGCTCGGCGCGGGTCGGCCGCCTTTCCAGCAGATGCAACGGCTCGGCGACCAGTCTCTCGACCTTCTGGCGCGGATCGAAGGAGCCGTAGGGGTCCTGGAAGACGACTTGCATGTCGCGCCTGGCCGGCTTCAGCGCGGCTTCGCGCTTTCCGACGATGGCTTCGCCGCGAAAGCGGATCGCACCCGCATTCGGCCGGTCCAGAGCCAGGATCATGCGCGCAAGGGTCGACTTGCCGCAGCCGGAACGGCCGACCAGCGCCACCGACTGGCCGGGCGCCATCGACAGCGAGACGTCGTCGACCGCACGAACGTCAGGCGCTCGCCTGAACAGCGAGATGCGGCGGCCGGGGTAGTTGCGGCTCACACCCTCGACGTCAAGCAAAGGGAGGCTCGATCCGGCGCCGTGCGGCCGGGCACGTGCCGGCACATGCATCGAGGCCTGCGCCAGCTGGCGGGTGTAGGGGTGGAGCTGTTCCGACAGCGTGCGCGCCGTGTCGCCGGCCTCCATCACCTCGCCGCGGCGCAGAATGGTGATGCGGTCGGCCATCTCGGTCACGACGGCGAGGTCGTGCGAGATAAGCAGCAGGCCCATGCGGTTTTCCGCCACGAGATCGCGCAGGAGGTCAAGGATCTGTGCCTGCAGCACGACGTCGAGCGCCGTCGTCGGCTCGTCGGCGATCAGCAGCTTCGGCTTCAGCGCGCAGGCAATGGCGATGACAACGCGCTGGCGCTGGCCTCCGGACAGTTGGTGCGGATAGCGCGACAACGGGAATTTCGCCGAAGGAAGGCCGACGCGGTCGAGCATTTTTCGCGCCCGCTCCTCGGCGTCGGCACGGCTAGCCCTGGTGTGCCAGCGTATGCCTTCGGCGACTTGTTCGCCGATCGTCTTGACCGGATTGAGCGCTGTCATCGGTTCCTGGAACACCATGCCGATGTCGTCGCCACGCAGGGCGCACATCTGGTCCTCGGTTGCCGCCAGGATATCGACGCCATTAAACGTGATGCGCCCGGTGGCGCGTGCGGCATGGGGCAGGAGTTGCATCACCGCCAGCGCGGTCATCGACTTGCCGGAGCCGGATTCGCCGACCAGCCCCATGACCTCGCCGGGCGCGACGGAGAGTTCCATGTTCTTCAGGATCTGCGTGCCGCCGATGGTCAGCGACAGAGTGTCGACCTCGAGCAGGTTCATCGCTGCCGCCGCGATTTCGGATCGAGAATATCGGCGATGCCGTCACCCAGAAGGTTCAGGCCGAGCACGGTGACCACGATCGCCATGCCGGGGAAGATCGCCATCCACGGCGCCACCACCATGCGGGTCTGGGCGTCGAACAGCATGCGGCCCCAACTCGGCATTGGCGGCTGCGCGCCGAGGCCGAGATAGGAAAGCCCGGCTTCGGCCAGGATGCCCAGCGCGAACTGGATCGTCCCTTGCACCACCAGCAGCGTGGCGATGTTGGGCAGCACATGCTCGATCGATATCTGCGCGCTGCTCTTGCCGGCGGCGCGCGCGGCAAGGATGAATTCGCGCGGCCAGACGGCAAGCGCGCCGGCGCGGGCAACGCGGGCGAAGACCGGAATGTTGAAGATGCCGATGGCGATGATGGCGTTGACGGCGCCCGGCCCGAAGATGGCGGTGATCATGATGGCCGACAGCAGCGCGGGGAAGGCGAAGACGAGATCGTTGACGCGCATCAGCGCCTCGTCGACGAGGCCGCCGCGCGCGGCGGCAAAGGCGCCGAGCGGCACGCCGACGCCCATGCCGATGCCGACGGCGACCAGCGCCACGGCAATCGAATTGCGGGCGCCGACCATGACCATCGACAGGATGTCGCGGCCGAAATGGTCGGTGCCGAACCAGTGCGCCAGCGACGGGCCCTGCGTCTTGTCGGCTATGACCAGCTTCGTCACATCGTAAGGCGTCCAGGCATAGGAGATTACAGCCATCGCCAGGATCAGCACGGTGATGACGAAGCCGGTAACGAAAGCTGTGTTCCTGAATGCCTTGGCCAGGATACCGACGAACGTCTCTTCGGGGATGTCGATATGCAGCGTCATTGCCGGGTTCTCAGGCGGGGATCGACGACGGCATAGGACAGGTCGACGGCGAGGTTGACGGCAATGACGGCCGCGACCAGCAGCATGACCACGCTTTCAACGACGATCAGGTCGCGCTGGGTGATAGCCTGGAACACCAGCCGGCCGAGGCCGGGGAGATAAAAAACGTTCTCGATGATGATGGTGCCGGCGAGCAGGAAGGCGAATTGCAGGCCAAGAATGGTCAGCACCGGGATCATGGCGTTGCGCAGCGCGTGCCGCCACAGCACGGCCCGGTAGGGCAGGCCCTTGGCGCGGGCGGTGCGGATATAGTCCTCGTTCAGCACCTCGATCAGAGCCGAGCGGGTGACGCGGGCCAGGATCGCCGCCTGCGGCAAGGCAAGCGCCACCGCCGGCAAGAGCAGTGATTTCAGTGCCGGCCAGGCGCCGGCGCCCCAGCCGGGAAAGCCGCCGGCGGGGACCAGCCGCAGCCAGACCGCGAAGACGTAGATCAGCATCAGCGCGAACCAGAAATTGGGCACGGCGACGCCAAGCTGAGCCGCACCCATCGCCACCGTGTCGCCGGCCCGTCCGCGCCGGCTGGCGGAATAAAGCCCGACCGGAATGGCGATGATGGTGGAGAGGGCGAGCGCGACCAGCGCCAGCGGCAGCGACACGGCAAGACGTTCACGCACGAGATCGATGACCGGTACCGAATAGGTATAGGAGCGGCCGAAATCGAGGCTGAACAGGCCGCCTGCCCAATGCAGGTAGCGCCAGGCCAGCGGCGCATTGAGGCCCATCTGGTTGCGCAAGAGTTCGACCTGATCGGCGCTGGCGTTCATGCCCAGCATCAGCCGCGCCGGGTCGCCGGGGAGGATTTCCAGCACGGCGAATACCACCATCGAGGCAAGCACCAGCGTGGCGAAAGCGATGGCGAGGCGCTTGAGGAGATAGGCGGTCATGGGAGGCGAGGGATCGGCGCGCACCATGACCCTCATTCGCTCCACTTCACCTTGGTGAGATCATTGGCCTGGATCGGCGCGTTTTCCCACAGGCCCTGCAATTTGGCGTCCCAGACGCCGACCTTGGGCAATTCGTAGAGGAAGCCGACCACCGCGTCGTCGGCCAGGATCTTCTGTGCCTCGCCAAGCAGTTCCTTGCGCTTGGCTTCGTCGGAGGTGAGGTTGAGGTCGGCGATCACCTTGTCGAAGGTCGGATTGTCGTAATTGAAGTAATAGTCCTTGCGCGAATAGATATCGATGTCGTTCGGCTCGGTGTGGGAGACGATGGTCAGGTCGTAGTCCTTCTTGGTGAACACCTGGTCCAGCCACTGGGCCCATTCGACGGGGATGATCTCGAGGTCGATGCCGACCTCGCGAAGTTCCGAGGCGATGATCTCGCCGCCGAGCCGCGCGTAGGAGGGTGGCGGCAGTTTCAGCGTCGCCTTGAAGCCGTTCTCCAGTCCGGCCTCCTTCAACAGTTCCTTGGCCTTGGCTACATTGTGCGGATAGAGGCCGGTGAGGTCGACATAGTCCTTGTTGGCCGGCGACATGTGCGAGCCGATCGGCAGGCCAAGCCCGGCCGAGGCGCCGTCGATGATCGCCTTGCGATCGAGCGCGTAGGAGATCGCCTGCCTGACCTGCAGCTTGTCGAAGGGCGGCTTCTTGTTGTTGATCGACAGGATGGTTTCACCCTCGGTCGAGCCGATCACCACCTTGAAACGGGGGTCGTCCTTGACCTGTGCGAGACTGTCGGGATCGAAGAAGGGGAAGGCCTGGATGTCGCCGGACAGCAGTGCCGGCACATAGGCCGCCGCATCCGGCACGATGCGGAACTCGACTTTGTCGAGGAATACCGGGGCGCCCCAGTAATGGTCGGCTTTTACCAAAGTGATGGATGATCCCTTGGCCCAGTTCTGGAACTTGAACGGACCGGTGCCGACAGGATTTGCCTTGTTGGTGTCGGCGGATTTCGGCGACACCATCACTGCGTCGCCCCAGCCCATGTTGTAAAGGAAGGACCCTTGCGGGTGCTTCAGCGTGACCTCGACCGTTGCCGGGTCGATGATTTCGACCTTGTCGATTGCGGCGAACAGGCCCTTCTGCGCGTTGACCGAATTGTCGGCGCGCGCCCGATCGAGCGAGAATTTCACATCATCGGCGCTGAAATCGGAGCCGTCGTGGAATTTGACACCGGTGTGCAGCTTAAACGTATAGACCTTGCCGTCATCGGAAATGGTCCAGCTTTCGGCCAGATCCGGCAACACCTCGCCATTGGGGCCGATCCGGGTCAGGCCCTCGAACACATTGGCGTAGAGCACTTCCTTGATCGCCGCCGCGGCACCCGCGGTCGGATCGAGATGCGGCGGTTCGAGCGGAATGCCGATGACCAGGTCGGTCCGGGCGGCAAAAGACTGACTTCCGGCGGCAAGCGTAAGCACCGCCGCGGCCAGAATGGTTTTCCACAGTCTCATCGTGCGACTCCCCATGCGTTCAGGACGCGTGCTCAAACCCGGCGATAGAAGCGTGATTTCGCGCGGTAGTAAATTGCGTTTCTTGCCGCCGCGCTTCGCGGTTGGGAATGTTTTTCTCATGCCGGCCGTATCGACCGGCAGAAGCTTGCCGCCGAGACTAGCCGGAGGCGGTGCCACGCAGCAGCACGTCGAGCCCGATCGCCATCACCTTGGCCGATTCCACCATGTCCGATATGCCGACCCATTCGTCGGGCCGGTGGGCGAGGTCGAGAATGCCGGGTCCATAGGCGATGCAGTCATGGATGTGGCCGATGCGGGCGATATGCTTCTGATCGTAGGTGCCGGGCGAAATGACATAGTCGGGCTCGCGGTCGAAGATCGCATGAATGCCTTGCGCCACCGCCTTGACCACGGGCGCGTCGCGCTCGGTCATCAGCGGCAGCACTTCCATCAGGTCGCGGATCTCGTAGTCGAATTTTTTGCGCTCGCGCTTCAGCCGGTCGAGAATGCCGGTCACTTCGCTTTTGACCGTGGCGAGATCTTCCTCGAGCAGGAAACGGCGGTCGATGGTCAGCCGGCAGGAATCGGGCACGTTGGGCGAGGGCAGTCCGGGCCGGAAATCCTCGGTCTGGCCGCCATGGATGGAATTGATGTTCATGGTCGAGCGCCTGGCGCCTTCCGGCACCACCGGCATGCGCGTCATCTTGCGGTCGAGCGCCGGGAACAGCTCATCCTCGAAGGCCCGCAGTACGGCGCCCATGTGGCGCACCGCATTATCGCCAAGGAAAGGCATCGAGCCGTGCGCGATCTCGCCCTTGGTCTCGATCTCCGCCCACCAGACGCCGCGGTGGCCAAGGCAGATGCGGTCCTTGTTGAGAGGCTCGGGGATGATGACGTGGTCGACCCTGGGTTTCGAAAAATAGCCGAGCCCGGCCAGATGGGCGACGCCGCCGAAGCCGCCGGATTCCTCATCGACCGTACCCGAGATCTCGATGGCGCCGGGAAAGTCGGGGAAGACTTCCAAGAAGGCCTCGACGGCGATGATGGAGGCGGCGAGGCCGCCCTTCATGTCGCAGGCGCCGCGGCCATAGACCTTGCCATCCCTGACGATGCCGGCAAAGGGATCCACGGTCCAGCCTTCACCGGCCTCGACCACGTCGATATGCGAATTGAAATGGACGCAGGCGCCGGGTGACCTGCCATCGAAACGCGCAACGACATTGACGCGCGGATAGCGATCCGTGTCGCCGGGCGTGCCTTCGGCACGGACGAACTCGGTCTCGAAGCCGCGTTTGCGAAGCCGCGCGCCGATGTATTCGGCGCATGGCCGGTAGGCTTCACCGGGCGGATTGACGGTTGGAAAACGGATGAGGTCGGCGGCCAGCGCGACCACTTCGTCGCGCCTGACATCGATTGCCTTGAGGAGTCGCTCGTTCATGCGACGAGTTGAGCAGCGATCGCCGCGATTTTGCAAGTCCGTCAACCACACCCGTGCGGACGTGTCGCTGCGGCAACTATCGCGGGAAATCGTTCAAATTCGCTGCAATGGATTGGCCAATTGGTCAAGGAGTGTGTGTATCCTGTTCGCCTGCCATTAAAAAAGTGAAGCACAAAGTGATGGTGGGCATGCAAGGGGCAATCAAAGGGGTTTGAGGGCATGAAAAAGTTCTTAATTGTGGCCGCGATGCTGGCAACGGCGTTGTTTGGAACATCTGTCGCAGGCCAGGCGGCGATGCTTGAGGCGAAGATCGATGTGTCGTCGCAGATTATGACGGTGAGATATGGCCTGGAGGTTTACCGGTGGACCGTGTCCACGGCGCGTCCAGGTTATTTCACGCCGCGCGGCACCTACCGGCCGCAGCGGACCGCGCGGATGTGGTATTCGAAAAAGTACCATATGTCGCCGATGCCATATTCCGTATTCTTCCATGGTGGTTATGCCATCCATGGAACAGGCGCCGTCAGGCAGCTCGGCCGCCCGGCCTCGCATGGCTGCGTGAGGCTGCATACGGCAAATGCCGCGACCTTTTATTCGATGGTGCGCGAAGCCGGATTCGGCAACACGCGCATTGTCGTCACCAACTAGAGCGGTTCAGCGTTTGATAGAATCGCTGAACCGCTCTAACTCTTTGTTTTTCACGCAATTCCGGGCGGAAAACCGCTACGCACTTTTCCTGGAATTCCTCTAGGCGATTAGCGATTCCCGGATATCGGCCTTGCCTGCCGGCGGAGGAACTCGCGCTCCCGCCAGCGGCTGTTCAAGTGTTTGAGACGGGAGCCGGCTTGGCGCGCTTTTTGCGCCGCCAGTTGCTGATCTCCCACCTCTTGTGGAACCACATCCACTGGCCGGGATCCTCGCGCACCCAGCGCTCGACGACGTCGTTCAGCATCTGGGTGGTGGCGTGGACGTCGATGCTGCCTTCGGCGGTGCGCGGCAGGACCAGCTTGTCCTCGATCTCGAGCCGGAAGCGGTTGCCCGGTAACCTGACGCAACGCGCCGGATAGACATCGCAGTCATAGTGACGGGCAAGAGTGCCGAGCACGCGGTTGCTCTGGCAGGGCCGGCCGAAGAAGGTCGTCTCCAGGCCATTGGAGAATTTCTGGTCGACCAGGACGCCGATGTTGCCGCCGTTTTCCAGCACTCCGGCCAGCGCGAACGAGGCACCAGCCATCGAAGGCAGCAAGCCTCCCATGGTCGATCGCCTTGTCGAAAGGATGTAGTCGGCGAGGTAGGGATTGTTGGGCGGGCGAAACAGCGCCGTGATGTTCATGCCGAAGGTCGCGGCCGCCACCGGCAGCAATTCGAAGTTGCCGAGATGGCCAGTGAAGACGATATGCGGCCGCTTTTCGGCGGCGATCTCTACGAAATGCTCTGTTCCCTTGACCTCGACGCGACCCGGCTTGCCGGCGGCGGGGTCATAGTCGAACAGGGCGTCGAGAAAGATGTATTCGGCCGCAAGGCGGGCCATGTTGCCCCACATGTCGGACGCGATGGCCTGGATTTCACCATCACTTTTTTCCGGATAGGCCTTGCGCAGGTTGTCGATGGCGACCTGGTGGCGTCCGACCCTTGGGCCGATGAGGCGAGCCACACGGTCGGCAAAATTCAGCGCGCTGTCGACCGGCAGCAGGCGCAGCAGCGACATGATGATCATCGCCGCGCGCGCGACAAGCCAGTAATTCGCCTGGCGCAGTTGCCTGCCATAGCGAAATTTCAGATCGCGGCGAAGCTTCTTGAGCACGGAAATCGAGGCTCTAGACGACGCGCAGGATGATCTTGCCGAAGACGTCGCGGCCTTCCATGCGCTTCAGCGCGGCATCGATATCGTCGAAGCCAACCTCGGTGTCGATGACCGGCGCAACCTGTCCCGCCGCCATCTTCTGCATGGCGTTGGCCATGTTCTCCATGCGGCAACCGAAGGATCCGAGTAGTTTCAACTGCTGCTGGAAGAGCTGCATCAGGTTGATCTGCGTCGACACGCCCGAGGTCGAGCCGCAGGTCACCAGTCGGCCGCCGCGCTTCAGGCACAGCATCGATCCGGCAAACGTGTCGGCGCCGACATGTTCGAACACGACGTCGACGCCCTTCTTCTTGGTCAACTTGCGCACGACGCCTTCGAAACGGTCGTCACGGTAGTTGATGACATGGTCGGCGCCGAGCGCCCTGGCCTTGTCTATCTTGTCGTTGGAGCCGACGGTGGTGATGACGGTGCAGCCCATCCGCTTGGCCAACTGGATGGCCGCCGAGCCGATGCCGGAGCCGCCGGCGTGGACAAGGACCGTCTCACCAGGCTGCAGCCTGGCATTGTCGAACAGCATGTGCTCGACGGTGCCGAAAGTAACGGGCGCCACCGCCGCCCCGATATCGGTTACGCCGGGCGGGGCGGGGACCAGCAGGCGCGCCGGCAGGTTGATCTTCTCCTGCGCGAAGCCGTCGAGATGGAAGCCGTGGACGCCCGAAACATGTTCACACAGGTTGTCGCGGCCTTCGCGGCAGGCGTGGCAGAGGCCGCAGGTGCGCGCGCCGTAGATCGATACTAATTGTCCGGGTAGCAGGCTGGAAACGCCGGGACCGACCGCCTCGACTTCGCCCGAGGCTTCCGCGCCGACGACAAGCGGCAGCTTGCGCTTGGCGAAGGCCATGCCGCGCCAGCCCCAGACGTCGATGTGGTTCAGCGCCACCGCCCTGATGCGCAGCGTGACCTCACCAAGCGCGGGCGGCGGCGGGAGTGGCAGGTCCACCGTTTCAAGGCGGCGGTCCTCGATAAGTTGCAGTGCGCGCATGGAGCCTGTCGGTTCTGTTAAGCGGAAAGGGCTCGCTTAGACCGGTTCCCGCGCCATGACAAGGCAAGTGTTCTGGCCGCCGAAGCCGAAGGAGTTCGACAGAACGGTGCGAACCTGCGCATCGCGCTTCTTGTTCGGCACGACGTCAAGCATGATTGCCGGGTCGGGATTGTCATAGTTGATGGTCGGAGGAATGACGCTTTCGCGCATCGTCATCAGCGAAAACGCCGCTTCGACCGCGCCCGCCGCCGACAGCGTGTGGCCGATCATCGACTTGTTGGACGAGATCGGCATCGAGCCGATGCGCTCGCCGAACACCGTCGACAGCGACAGGTGCTCCATCTTGTCGTTTTCAGGCGTCGACGTGCCATGGGCGTTGACATAGTCGATCTCGTCCTCGCCGAGGCCCGCGTCGGCAAGCGCTGCCCGCACGGCGGCAATCGCCGGCGAACCGTCCGGCTTGGAGCGGGTGCGGTGGAAATCGTCGGCCTTTTCGCCACAGCCGCTGAGGATGCCGAGAACGGCGGCCCCACGGGCAAGCGCCGCCTCCAGCGATTCCAGCACCAGAGCGCCGGATCCTTCCGCCAACACGAAGCCGTCACGGTCCTTGGAAAACGGCTTGGAAGCCTTTTCCGGATCGTCGTTGTGGGTGGAGAGAGCCGACAGCAGAGAAAAACGGATCAGCGCCTCGGCGGTCGCCGAGCCATCGGCACCGATCGACAGCGCCCGGTCGCATTCGCCACGGCGGATCGCCTCGACGCCGAGCTGGATGGCGGTGGCGCCGGAGGCGCAAGCAGTCGAGAGCGTGATCGGCAGGCCGCGCGTGCCGAAGCGGTCGGCGAGCCGGTCGGCGATCGAGCCGAACTGGGTGGTTTCGAAGACATCGAGTTCCTTCAGGCCGCGCGCGACGCGCAGCAGCCTTTCGGCGCCGGAATCCTGCTTGTCGGAATTGTAGAGCGCGAAGCGGTCGTGCCAGTCGAGTTCGACCGGCGGCGAGGCAAGAAAGAGAGGACCGCCGAAATCGCCGGAATTCAGGCCGGCTTCGCCAACAGCTTCCTGCGCCGCGGTTTCCGCCAGCTCATAGGTGAGGAGGCTTGCTCCCCTGGAGCTCGACGGCAGAAAATCGACCATGCCGGAGATGCGCGTGTTGAGGTGGTCGACCGGGAAACGGGTGATGGGGTGGATGCCCGACTTGCCCGAAGTCAGCGCCGCCCAATTGTCTGATTTGCCGACGCCGAGCGAGGTCACAACGCCGATGCCGGTGACAGCGACGATCGGCCTGCCCATGTGATCTCTGAAATTGGCCATCCGGGAGCCCCTCTTATCTCTGCACACGATCGCGAAACGCGGCCTCAAGCGGCGTTGACCAGCGCCATGCCTTCGAATTGGTGATACCCGATCGCCGTTGCAAGGACGCTCGCGGGAATGCCTTCAAATGGCTTTTCGGTCGCCGCGTCAAAGACAGGGTAGGCGGCCTTGCGGTCGACAGCGAGTGCCGCCAGCGCCACGGCGAAAGGAAACTGCGCTTCCTTCATGTGCCCGGTCAGTGTCGCAAAACCGCGCGCCGATATCGCCGCATTGGCATCGAGCGCCGCCTTTTCGGCTGACGTTGCCGCATGCGCGCCTGATGCGCCCGAGATGGCGAGCAACTTGCCGTCCGGCAGCGCCGCCTGCCTGAGCAGGAGGGCGATCTCGGCGTCGAGTTCTCCGCGCGCGCGCCTGGCGCGGCCGGAGACGACAGGTCCAAGTTCGGCGTATATCTTGCGTCCGCGGCTTGCCGCATGTTCGCGCTGTTCAAGCACCAGGAAGGCGCCGCCGGACCCTGAGACCACGCCGCCGCCCTCGGCGCCTTGCCTTTGCCAGACGGGCTTCCACGGGCCGCGATGCAGATAACCGGCCAGCTCATAGCCGAGCAGCATGTCGGAATGTTCGGTCTGGAAGGCGCCGCCGACCAGGATATGCGTCGACTGGCCGGAGCGGATGCGCGCGGCAGCCGTCTCGACGGCGGCGACGCCGGCACCTTCCTCGCCCATGAAGGTCCTGGACGAGCCGGTCACCTTGTGGACGATGGAGATGTTGCCGGCGAGCAGATTGGAAAGCTGCGCCAGGAAAAGCGTCGGCCGCAGCTCGGTGGTCAGCTTCTCGTTGAGCAACACGTCGCGGTCATTGCGGCCTTCCGACGCGGCGAGAATGTCGGCGTCGACCGCTTCGTCGCGCTCGCCGCCGCCGGCGGCCACCACCATGTCCATGGTGGTGCAGAGCTCGTCATTGCCCTTGATGCCGGCATCGTCGAGCGCGATGCCCGCGGCATAGGTGCCGAGCCGCTGCCATGTCTCCATCTGCCGCTGGTCGCCGCGCTTGGCGATCTGGAGGTTCCAGTCGATCTCCGGCAGCGGATGAACCGTGTAGGGCGCAAAGCGCGAGGCTTCGAGCACCGGCTTCTGGCCGGGTTGCGCCAGCTTCTGCCAATGGGTGTCAGGGCCTTCCCCCAGCGAGGAAACAAGGCCGATACCTGTGATGACGACGTCGTGGGGGCTGCTCATGAGCGGCTTTGTGGGTCAGGTGACGGAGCGCGTCAAGTCACGCGCCCTGGTGACCTCAGGCGGTCTTGGCGGCAACCAGCGCGTCGATCTTGGCGCACAGGTTCTTCATGACGAAGTAATCGTCGGTCGAAGCCTTGCCGTCATTAACTTCCTGGGTCCACTTTTCCAGCGGCACCTTGATGCCGAATTCCTTGTCGATGGCGAAGACGATGTCGAGGAAGTCGAGGCTGTCGATACCGAGATCGTCAATCGTGTGGCTCTCGGGCGTGATGGTGTCGATATCGATCTCGCTGGTGTCGGCAATGATCTTGGCGACTTTATCGAACGTGGTGGAGTTCGTGGTGGACAAGGGCTTTTCCTTCTTTGCGGGCGGAATCTGTCCGCATCCGTTTGCGCGCTGTCTAATCGGTTTTTCCCGGCAGGAAAAGGCCTGATAAGCCGGGCGCAGATGGCTAGTATGCCCAAGAAACGCAAGAAGGGCCGCCGGGTGGCCCGGCGGCCCTTCTATTGTCGTCACGTAAGCTCAGCTGTCGCGGAGCTTGACCAGGTCGTTCAACAGCCCGCCCGTCCCGTTGTGGACGGTCAGCCGCTCGACCTTGCCGGCGATGGCTTCCAGGGCCTCGAGTTCCTTCAGCCGCAGCATCACCGGGTTCTCCGCCATCACCTTGGCCGTGTTGAGGAGGGAACGCGTGGCGTTCGTCTCCTCGCGGCGGCGGATGACGTTGGCCTCGGCCTGCTTTTCGGCCGAAACCACCTGGTTGAGGATCTCGCGCATCTCGCCCGGCAGGATGACATCCTTGAGCGCGATATCACTGACTTCGACCCCGATCTCGGCCATGTCGGCCCGGACCTTGGCCGCCGCCTGTTCGTCGACCGTCACCTTCTTTTCAAGGATCTGGTCGAGGGTGAGCGCGCCCAGCGTCTTGCGGAAGGCGTACTGCAGGGCACGGTAGAGGGCTTCGGAGAAGTCCTTTACCGTGCTCACAGCCTTGACCGGATCGACGACCCGGTATTCGGCCGCGATGTTGACGCGGATCGTGACGCGGTCCCTGGTCAGCACTTCCTGCCCGGCGACATCGAGCGACTGGCGCTTGCGGTCGACGACCTTGATCTGCACCATGCGGCCGACGTTCCAGAAGCCGTGCACGCCAGCGGCAAGCGTCCGCACCAGGACGCCGTCGATGAACAGCAGCCCGGCCTGACCGTCCACGACCGGGTGGACGGACATCAATTCCGCCTTCCGGGCCTGGCCGAGCCGACGCATGAGGGCCGGATCGATGGCCAGATCGGCCGACGTGTCGACCATCGTCAGCTTCCAAGGTCCGGCATCGGTCCACAGCACGAGCTTGCGGTCCGGCGCCAGCACCGCATGGAGGTTGCCGTCACGCTCGATGACGGCGACGTCCGTGCGTCCGGTGCGGATGACGGTGAAATGACGCGCGGCCACATCCGGGAGCTTGTCGAACAACGCCTTCTCGCACGCCGAAACGAATTCCGGGTTCTTCAGATCGTGCCGGGAGACCTCAAGGCTCTGGTTCCGGTTAGCGAGCCAGTGCTCACCCGGCAGCAGGACAGCCTTGATCTCTCCCTTGTAGAGGGTGAGGGCACGTTCGTTTTCCTTTACGAGGACGCGCTCGCGTCCAAGAACCTTGTCGAGAATAGTCGTCATTGTCTTACTCCTGTCGGGCATGGCCCCATGCGAGGCGTCACGTCATGCGTCGATCTTCCCTTCGTTTCTCGTTTCACGTCGTCTGATGTCCGGACACGAATGATCCGGGGACTGGTGGCATCTATCCGTGGCGGGCCCTCGGGAGCGGATCGCGCGGCAGCGAAGCGGGCGCCGGAGGCGAGCCTCCCTTGCCGGCATCGATGCGCCTTGATCGTCACCGCAAGCCTGGCCGCGAGGCGATGGCGTCTGACCCTTCCATACGCTCTTGGCCCGAAGGCTTCGGCCGTCGTCAGGTCTTCAGCATTCCAGTCCCCGGACCGTCTTCAGATAACACCGTGGCAGTGGTGCTGGCTTATCAGGCCAGTGGAGAAGGATTCGAACCTTCGACAGTCAGATTATGAGTCTGATGCTCTACCAAACTGAGCTATCCGTGGCTCAGACAGCAGGACTCGAACCTGCGACCTCCGGACCCGATCCGGCGCTCTACCGCTGAGCTATATCCGAGATCCCAATCCCCAAAGTGGCTCCGTATGCAGGGCGGCAACGTCGCCTGCACGGGCGGAGACGGAAGCTCCAGCCGTTGTGCTCACTTCGGTTCTCGTGACCGGGAGCGCGGCTATAGAGCCTGCGACGGGTTGTCGCAAGTGGCATTCTCGTGTCGAATTCGCGGCTTCTTTCGGCGGTGGCATTTTGGCAACACCAGCGGCGTTGTCGGCGATGGGACGCGATGGCGTCAGAAGGTGACGCGGCCAAGCACGCGCAAACCATCGCCCTGCGGTTCGACGATCACTGCCTCGCCCTCGCGCGGCGAGACGCCGGTGAGCGCCACGATATCTTCCAGATGGGTGACCATGACCAGATTGTCGGAGCCGGAATAGGCGCGGATTTCCTTCATGACGGCGGCGATCTGCGCCGGCTTTCCAGGATCGTCACCCTTCAAGAGATCGAGGGGCGCAAAAGGCTCCGGCTCGGTCTCGAAGGCGATGCGCGCCGTGTCGAGGCAGCGGCAATAGCGGCTGGACAGCACGCGCTCGATCGGCGCGGCGCGCGCGGCGAACAAGGCGCCGATCTTGCTCGCCTGCTGCTTGCCGCGTGCCGAAAGATTAACCTGGGTGGCGCAATTGCCGATGTCGAAATTGGCCGGATCGGCGGTGCCGGTCACCATGGCGTGGCGCAGCAGCACGACATGGCCGCCGTCGCGCAGCAGCGCCCAGCCGGCATCCGTCGCGTGTGCGGCGGCGGGGACGACAAACAGGAACAACGCCAAGGTAAATCTGATCATCGCCACCCTTCCAGGAGTCCGCGTCGGGCTCCAACCGTTCGCATATAGGGATTGGAAAGCGGGCACAAAGACAAGCCGCGAGTCGGCCGCGTCTCAAGCCTCACTTTTTGGCGAGCTGCTGTTTCGCCAGATCGATCTTCTGATCGGTGAGCGGGATCGTGTAGCCGGCTTCGGTGAAGCTTGCCAGCCGGCGATGATCAAATTCCGGGGCGATTGCGCCGCGACCGTGGCTCGCCTATCCCTGAAAAATGTCTCCGCTCACAGAAACCGTCCTGTTCGTCTTCAGTCTTGTCGGGCTCGGCTATCTCGCCGGGCTCACCGGCTATCTGAAGCCGGCGAGCGGCGAGGGGATATCCAACTTCGCTGTCTCGGTGGCGATGCCGCTGCTTCTGTTCCAGACCATGGTCAAGGCCGATTTCCATGGCGTTGCGCCATGGCCGCTGTGGAGCGCCTATTTCGCCGCCGTGGCGATCACCTGGGCCGCGGGCCACGTCGTCACCACGCGGATCTTCGGGCGAGACGCGCGCGCCGGGGTCGTCGGCGGCGTGTCGTCGGCCTATTCCAACATCGTACTGCTCGGCGCTCCCTTCATCCTGGGCGTATTCGGTCCGAGCGGATTCGAGGTGCTGTCGCTGCTGGTCTCGGTGCATCTGCCGATCATGATGATGGCTTCGATCGTGCTGTTCGAGATGTTCGGCCGGGGCAGCGGCGAACATGTGCATCCGTTGCGGGTCCTGCGCAGCTTCCTGAGACGGCTGTTCATCAACCCGCTGATCATCGGCATTCTTCTGGGGCTGGCATGGCGGCTCGGCGGCGTGCCGCTGCCCGGCCTCGTCATGCGGCTGGTCGATGCGTTGGCGAATACGGCAGGGCCGGTGGCGCTGTTTGCCATGGGGCTCAGCCTGCGCCGCTTCGGCATATCGGGCAATGTCCGGCCGGCACTGGCGCTTTCGGTGCTGAAGCTGTTCCTCATGCCGGCGCTGGTTCTTGTCTTTGTCTGGCTGCTTGGCCTGCCGCCTTTGACGGCCGAGGTAGCGGTCGTGGTGGCGGCACTGCCCTCCGGCATCAATTCCTATCTCATCGCCGTCCAGTTCAACACCGGCCAGGCGCTGGCGTCGAACCAGATGACCATCGCGACAGGCTGCGCCGCCATCACCACCGCTTTCTGGCTGACGGTTGTCCTGCATGTTTTCGGGTAAGGTTGAGGACGGCGTGTGCCAACCCGCTCTCGTCTTGGGCTGGTCCAACCCCTATATGCCATCTTGCGATTGCTTGCGGGGCTTTCCCTAGGTTAAGAGCAATGGCCAGCGCGCGGCCCCGCCCGCGCCTTTATCGAAGACATCCAGATAGCGGCCCGTGAGCGCCGAACGGAGGCTAGACCATGCTTCAGAAAACCAGCCATTTCATGCGCCAAGCCAATCTCATCAACGGCGAATGGGTGCAGGCCGACAGCGGCCAGACTGTCGATGTGAACAATCCGGCCACCGGCCTCAAGATCGGCACCGTGCCGAAGTCGGGCAAGGCCGAAACCCGCCGCGCCATCGAGGCGGCCGACGACGCCTTCAAGTCGTGGCGCAAGACGACCGCGCTCGAGCGGTCGAAGCTGCTGCGCAAGCTGCACGACGCGATGATGGACAATCAGGATGTGCTGGCCGAACTGCTGACGATCGAACAGGGCAAGTCGCTGTTCGAATCCAAGGGCGAGATCGGTTCGGCCGCGGCCTACATCCTCTGGTTCGCCGAAGAAGGCCGTCGCACCTACGGCGACATCGTGCCGTCGCCCTGGGCGGACCGCCGCATCCTGGTGACCAAGGAACCGGTCGGCGTCATCGCCGCCATCACGCCGTGGAATTTCCCGTCCTCGATGCTGGCCCGCAAGCTCGGCCCCGCGCTTGCCGCGGGCTGCACCGCCGTCGTCAAGCCGGCCTCGCAGACGCCGTATTCCGGCCTCGCCTGGGGCGCGCTTGCCGAGGAAGTCGGCTTCCCCAAGGGCGTCGTCAACATCCTGACCGGTGCCGCCGGCGAGATCGGCGACGAGATCTGCGCCAATCCGCTGGTCAAGAAGATCACCTTCACCGGCTCGACGGAGGTCGGCAAGATCCTGATCCAGAAATCGTCGGTCACCGTCAAGAAGGTGTCGATGGAACTCGGCGGCAACGCGCCGTTCATCGTCTTCGACGACGCCGACATCGACCGCGCGGTGGCCGGCGCGATCACCGCCAAATACCGCAATTCCGGCCAGACCTGCGTCTGCACCAACCGCTTCCTCGTCCAGGCCGGCGTTTACGACAGGTTCGTCGAGAAGCTTGCCGCCGCCAGCGACGCGCTGAAGGTCGGCTCCGGCCTCGAGGAAGGCGTCCAGCAGGGACCGCTGATCGACGATAAGGCGGTCGAGAAGGTCGAGGAACTGATTGCCGATGCCACCGCCAAGGGCGGCAAGGTCGTCGCCGGCGGTCATCGCCATGCGCTGGGCGGCTCGTTCTTCCAGCCGACGGTCATCGCCAACGCCACGCCGAAGATGCGCTTCATGAAGGAAGAGATCTTTGGCCCGGTGGCGCCCGTGTTCAAGTTCGAGACCGAGGAAGAGGCCGTCGCGCTCGCCAACGATACCGAGTTCGGCCTTGCCTGCTACTTCTACACGGGCGATCTCGGCCGCGCCTTCCGGGTCATGGAAGGCCTGAAATATGGCATGGTCGGCGTCAATGAAGGCCTCATCACCACGCCGGAGGCACCGTTCGGCGGCGTCAAGGAATCCGGACTTGGCAAGGAAGGCGGACATCAGGGTATCGAGGATTACCTCGACACCAAATATGTTTGCATCGGCGGCCTCGGCCTCTGATAGGCTAGTCCTGGGGCAGGCTTGTAAACCTGCCTCAGGCTGAAGAACCAGCCAAGTCCTTTGGATCCACTGGCATTCGCGGGCATGATGATGAAGGACGGCGAGGTTTTCGGCACGACACAGGCAGGCGAACCGATCCGCCGCTTTACCATCAGGGGCGGCGGCCTCACCGCCACTATCATCGGGCTTGGCGCCATCGTCCAGGACCTGCGCCTGACCGGGCACGACGCGCCGCTGGTCCTCGGCTACAACAATCTGGAAGCCTATGAGAACGACACCGGTTTCTTCGGGGCGGTGGTTGGGCGCTACGCCAACCGCATCGGTGGTGGCCGTTTCACCATTGGCGGCAACCGCTACCAGACCGAACGCAACTTCCTCGACAAGCATACGCTGCATGGCGGCTCGCAAGGTTACTCCCACCGGCCATGGTCGGTTTCGCTGCATGGCAGGGATTTCGTCACGCTGACACTGCATGATCCCGACGGCGCGATGGGCTTTCCCGGAGCGCTCGACGTTACCTGCACCTATCGATTGAAAATTCCCGGCGCGCTCAGCGTCGAACTGACGGCGACCTGCGAGGAGCCGACGCTGTGTAATCTCACCCAGCATTCCTATTTCAACCTCGATGACGGCGGCACGGGCGACATTCTCGACCACAGGATGATGCTGAACGCCGGCGCCTATCTGCCGGTCGACGGCGACATGATCCCGACCGGCGTGGTCAAGCCGGTCGATGGCACGCCTTTCGATTTTCGCCAGGCGCGGCCGCTGCGGATGGAGACCGAAGGCGAGCAACTTCCCTACGACCAGAACTTCTGCCTTGCCCCCGCGCGCGGGTCGCTCCGGCAAGCATCATGGACGCAAGGGGCGAATTCCGGCATCGAGATGGAAGTCTGGACCACGGAGCCCGGTGTCCAGCTCTATACCGGGCAATATGTGACGCCGCGCACCGGCCTGGAAGGACGGAATTACAAGGCCTTCAGCGGCTTCTGCCTGGAACCGCAGATATGGCCTGACGCGCCCAACCGGCCCTATTTCCCGCAGGCCACGCTATGGCCTGGCGCGATCTACCATCACGTAACCGAATACCGGTTCCGGCAGGGTTAGCTTTTTCAGGACTTGCCGAACGCTGCTTTTAGCGTTTCGAACGGCGCCAGGGCGCCGCGAACCTGCACCACGGCGGCGGCGACACTATGGGCCCGGCTTGCCGCTTCCCGCGGGCCATGGCCGGCAAGCCGTGCGGCGAGATAGGCGCCGTTGAAGGAATCCCCGGCGCCTGTGGTGTCGACGGGTGCCGCGACATGGATTGCCGGTACCTCGTGCAATGTTTCGTTTTCGGCAATCAGCGCCGCTGCCTCGCCATTCTTGACGATCACCTCCCTGACTATATGCCCGAGGCGATCAGCGGTCGCTTGCGGTGTGTCATCGCCGAACAGCATCTGCTCGTCCGGGAAGGTTGGCAGCGCGATGTCGGTGACGGCAAGCGCCTCGACGATCGCGGCTTGCGCGTCCTCGCGGTTGCGCCACAGCCGTGGCCGGTAGTTGGGATCAAAGGCAATCAGCGAGCCGGCGGCGCGGGCCTTGGCGACAGCCGTCAGCAACGTGGCCCGTGCGGCATGGTCCAGAATTGCCAAAGTGATTCCGGAAAGGTACACAAGCGCCTGATTTTCAAGGTTTTTGGACAGGGCTGTTGGGTCCGAGGCAAGCTGCCTGGCGGCGGCGTCGCCACGCCAGTAGGTGAAGGAGCGCTCGGCGCCAGTCAGCGTGATGGCATAGAGACCGGGGCGCGCGCCCGGTATCACCGGACTGAAGCCGATGCCAATGCCGTTTTCGGCGAAGAAAGCGATTTGGCCTTGCGAGAAAGGGTCGTCACCGAAAGCCGAGACATAAGTTGCGGGCCGGTCGCTGCTCAGCGCATGCAGCGCCCACAGCGTGTTGAACGTGTCGCCGGCAAAGCCCATGCGCCAGTTCGGGCCGGTCTGGCCCGACAGTTCGAGCATGCATTCGCCGATCGAGGCGACGCCGTTTCCCATCATCTGCAATCCTCCGTGATTTGGGTGCTGTAGCTTTTTGGCGGACGCAGCGCCATGCTTGGCAAGCAGGCATTTTTGCGCCACAGCGTTTTCCACGGGCCGGCGGGATGCGATCCACCCGCCAGAACGTTGTCGCAGGAGAGGAACCGGTTTGGCATCGCTATGGCGTTATCTCCTGGCAGGTCTTGGTCTGGCTGCCGTGCTGGCCGGCATTCTCGTGGCTGTCTATCTGACCGCGCCGCGTTCGGCACAGCCCGTTGGGCCGGATGTCTCGCGGACGAAGAAAACCGACAACGGATTGTATGTAGCGAGCTTCGTGCCGGAACGCGGCGTGGTGCGGCAGGGGGAACTGGAATCCTGGGTGCTGACGCTGAAGACAAAGACGGGAGCTTCGGTGGAGCGAGCCGCGATCGCCATCTCCGGCGGCATGCCGCAACACAATCATGGTCTGCCGACCAGTCCGCAGGCGACCGACTATCTTGGCGAGGGCCGTTACCGCATCGAGGGGCTCAAATTCACGATGAGCGGCTGGTGGCAACTGCGTTTCGCCATTTCGTCCGGCGCGGGCTCTGATACCGTGCTGTTCAACGTGGTGCTGTGAGCGGCCGATGAGGCGCCTTTTCCGCTTTCTGGCGCTGACGGTGATCGTTCTCCTTGCCGGTTGCGGCAAACCGGATTTTTCCGACGCCGAGAAGAAGACCATCGCCTCGCTGTCGTTGAACACGCTACCGCCGTTGAAGCCCGACACCACCAACCGCTTCGCCGATGTGCCGGCCGCCGCGGCCCTCGGCTCGACGCTGTTCTTTGATGTCGGGTTGAGCCGCGACGGCACGGTGTCCTGCTCGACCTGCCACAAGATCGATCGCCAGTTCCAGGATGACCTGCCGCAGGCGGTGGGTGTCGGCCGCACCAACCGGCGCACCATGCCATTGGCGGGTGTGGCGCGCGACCCCTGGTTCTTCTGGGACGGGCGCCGCGACAGCCTGTGGGCGCAGGCGCTGACGCCGCTCGAAAACCCGTTGGAACAGGCGGGCAACCGCACCGCCTATGCGCATTACATGAAGGCGCGCTTCGGCGAACGCTATGAGCGCATCTTCGGGCCGTTGCCCGATTTTTCCGGCATTCCGTTGAATGCCAGCCCGCTCGGAACCGATACCGAGAAGGCTGCCTGGAACGCGATGAGCGGCGCGCAGCGCGACGCCATCAACGGCGTCTATGCCAATATCGGCAAGGCGATCGCCGCTTTCGAACGCTCGATCGAGCCGGGGCCGACGCGATTCGACCGCTTTGCGCTGGACCTCGCCACAGGCGCCGAGCCGAAAGGCGATGCCGTCTTTTCGCGGGAAGAAATCCTTGGGCTGAAACTGTTCATCGGCAAGGGCAACTGCGTGACCTGCCACAACGGCCCGCGCTTCACCGACAACGGATTCCACAACACCGGTGTGCCCCCTGCCGCGGATTTGCCGCCGGATCGCGGACGCGTCGATGCGGTGGCCCAGGTCGAGGCCGACCCGTTCAACTGCTTCGGCGCCTATCGCGATGGCGAGGCCAGTGCCTGCGGCGAACTGCGCTTCATGGTCAAGGATGCGCCGGAACTGGTGCGAGCCTACAAGACGCCGTCGCTGCGCGGGGCAGCGGCTCGACCGCCCTACATGCATGCCGGGCAGTTTTCATCGCTCGACGAGGTGGTGGCTCACTATGCCAAGGCGGCACCAAGCGTCGAGGGCACGTCTGAAATTCACCCGCTGCGGCTATCCGACCGCGAGCGCGCAGCGCTGGTGGCATTTCTGAAAACGTTGGCGGAGTAGCGCTTTCTGTTTGACCATGACCTTGTCCGGAAACCGGCTTCCACTTTTCGGGATCGCGGTCACCGGTCCTTCACGGTCTCCATCGCCACGAAGGTCGAGGTCTGGGCAACATGGGGCAGGGCAGAGATGCGCTCGCCGAGTACGCGCCGGTAGGCGGCGATGTCCCTGGTGCGCACCTTCAGGAGATAGTCGAAACTCGACGCCATCATGTGGCACTGCTCGATCTCCGGCACGCCCTGGACGGATCGGTTGAAAGCATCGAGCGCGGCGGACCGGGTATCCGACAATTTCACCTGGACGAAGGCGACATGGCCTTCGCCCATGCGCTCCCGATCGATGATCGCCTGGTAGCCCCTGATGTAGCCGTCCTTCTCCAATCTTTTCACCCGCGCCTGCACCGGCGTCTTGGAAAGACCGACCCTTGCCGCCAGTTCGGACATGGAAAGCCGGCCGTTGCTTGCCAATGCTGACAGGATGTTTTTATCAATGCGGTCCAATTGGTCTTCTGTCATGGGAAATGCAGTCCGTTCGTCGAGTGTGGGGGCTGTAAGATAGACACATTGGCCTGCTGTGTCGATTTCTTCAGACCGGCTGAAATTCCGCACTTGTGCTAGCTTGCGCCATTCGGTCCGGTGACCGCCGGCCCGTTCCCTTATGCTTGCTCATAGGACCGCCATGCCGCTCGACGCCATCCGCCAGCAGATCCGCGCCAATTACTTGCCCGACGAAGACGACGCCGTAAGGCGGTTGGCCGAGGCGACCGGGCTTTCGGCCGGAGACCGCAAGGCAATCTCGGCTCGCGCGGCCGACCTGGTGCGGGCGGTGCGGGGTTCCACCGATCCCCGGCTGATGGAAGTCTTCCTCTCGGCCTACGGCCTGTCCACCAAGGAAGGCGTGGCGCTGATGTGCCTGGCCGAGGCGCTGCTGCGCGTGCCCGACACCGAGACGATGGACGATTTGATCGCCGACAAGATCGCGCCGCACGATTGGTCGGCGCATTCGGGTGGCTCAAGCTCCATCTTCGTCAACGCCTCGACCTGGGCGCTGATGCTCACCGGCCGTGTCCTTGACGAAGGCGAGGGCGGTATCGAAGGCACGCTGCGCTCGATGGTGCGCCGCCTTGGCGAACCGGTCATCCGCAAGGCGGTGGCCGCCGCCATGCGCGAGATGGGCGAACAATTCGTGCTCGGACGCACCATCGCCGAAGCCGTCAAACGCGGCCGGCCGATGATCCAGAAGGGCTATCTCTATTCCTTCGACATGCTGGGCGAGGCTGCGCGCACGGAAGCCGACGCCCTGCGCTATCACAAGGCTTATGCCGACGCTATTTCCTCGCTCGATTCCGGCTCCAACGGGCCTGATATCCGCTTCAACCATGGCATCTCCGTCAAGCTTTCCGCACTGCATCCGCGCTACGAAGTGGCGCAGAAGGAAGACATGCTGCCTGTGATGGCCGAGCGGCTATTGTCGCTGGCCCTTGCGGCCAGACATTCGCGGATGGGCCTCAACATCGATGCCGAGGAGGCGGATCGCCTGGATCTGTCGCTTGACGTGATCAAACTCGTGCTGGCGGAGCCGGAACTCGCCGGCTGGAACGGTTTTGGCGTCGTCGTACAGGCCTATGGCCCGCGCGCGGCTTTCACCATCGACTGGCTCTATGCGCTGGCGAAGAAGTACGATCGCAACATCATGGTTCGGCTGGTCAAGGGCGCCTACTGGGACACCGAGATCAAGCGAGCGCAGACGCTTGGACTGTCAGGCTATCCCGTGTTCACACGCAAGGCCAACACCGACGTCTCCTACATGGCGTGCGCGAAAAAACTGCTCGGCATGACCGACCGGATCTATCCGCAGTTCGCCACCCACAATGCCCACACCGTCGCCGCCATTCTGTCGATGGCCGATAACCGGGACACCTTCGAATTCCAGCGCCTGCATGGCATGGGCGAGGCCTTGCACGAAACCGTGCGCCGGTCGGAGGGCACGCGCTGCCGCATCTACGCGCCGGTCGGCGCGCATTCGGACCTGCTTGCCTACCTGGTTCGGCGGCTGCTGGAAAATGGGGCCAATTCCTCCTTCGTGCACCAACTGACCGATGAGGACGTCGAGCCGGAGGACATCGCGCGTGATCCGCTGGAAACGGTCGAAAGCCAGGGCCCCGCCGCCAATCCGGCGATTGCCCGGCCTTCCCAGATTTTTGGTGCGGGCCGCCGCAACTCGAAAGGGTTCGACATCACCGATACGGTGACGCTGGCCGACATCGACAAGGCCAGGGCGGCATTCGCGGGTCCCGATCGCTGGCACGCGAAGCCGATCACGCGCGCCGCCGGCTATGGCAAGCAGCGCCCGATCGTCAATCCGGCAAAGCCTTCCGAGGTCGTGGGCACGGTTCACGAGGCCGCCGCCAAGCAAGTCGCGACCGCCGTACGGATTGCCGTGGAGGCGCAGCCGGCCTGGGCAAAACGGCCGGTCGCCGAGCGTGCCGGTGTCCTCAACCGCGCGGCCGACCTCTACGAGGCCAACGCGGTCGAATTCTTTGCGCTCGCAACTCGCGAGGCCGGCAAGTCGCTGGCCGACGGCGTCGCCGAAGTGCGAGAAGCGGTCGACTTCCTGCGCTATTACGCCACCGAGGCGGCCAATGCCGAGGCAGGCACGCAGGCGCGCGGCGCCATCGTCTGCATTTCGCCTTGGAATTTCCCGCTCGCCATTTTCACCGGCCAGATCGCGGCAGCACTCGTCACCGGCAATTCGGTGATCGCGAAGCCTGCCGAGCAGACACCGCTGATCGCCTTCCGCGCCGTCGAGATGCTGCGCGAGGCGGGCGTGCCGGAAGACGTCATCCAGCTGCTGCCCGGCGACGGCCCATCGGTCGGTGGCCCGCTGACAGCGGATCCGCGCATTGCCGGTGTCTGCTTCACCGGCTCGACCGAGGTCGCCAAGCTGATCGAAAGGCAACTGGCCGAGACCGCCGCGCCCGATGCCATGCTGATCGCCGAGACCGGCGGCTTGAATGCCATGATCGTCGATTCCACCGCGCTGCCCGAACAGGCGGTGCGCGATATCCTGGCCTCGGCCTTCCAGAGTGCCGGCCAGCGCTGCTCGGCGCTGCGCGTGCTCTATGTGCAGAAGGATGTCGAGAAGAAGATGCTGGAGATGCTGAAGGGCGCGATGGAGGCGCTAAACGTCGGCGATCCTTGGCTGATCTCCACCGATGTCGGGCCGGTCATCGATGACGAGGCGCAGGCTTCGATCCGCGACTATTGCACCAAGAAGGGCCTCCAAGGCAGGCTGATCGCCAAGCTGGAAGCCCCCAAGGACGGGCGTTTCGTGGCGCCGCATGTCTTCCGGGTCAAGGGTATAGAGGAGATGGAACACGAAGTGTTCGGACCGGTGCTACATGTCGCAACCTTCGATGCCGACCAGATCGACGCCGTCATCGCCGCCATCAACCGCAAGGGCTATGGACTGACCTTCGGCTTGCACACCCGCATCGAGGGCCGCGTCCAGCATTTCGTCGACGGCATCCATGCCGGCAACATCTACGTCAATCGCAACCAGATCGGCGCCGTTGTCGGATCGCAGCCGTTCGGTGGCGAGGGGCTGTCCGGCACCGGGCCAAAGGCCGGCGGTCCGCACTATGTCAGGCGCTTCCGCAAAGGGCCTGAAGCGGGCACGGAAGTTGGCGCGGGCCACAAGGTGACGGCGACCGAGCTTGCCGACAACCTCCCTGATCCAACGCTTGGCGGCTGGTCGACCCGACCGGACCGCATCGCCATCCTGCGCAAGCATCTGCGCGGCAAGGGCGCGGCGGCGATCGCTGCCGCCGCCAGCATCGACTTCGGCCAGGTCGATCTCCCCGGGCCGACCGGCGAGGCCAACACGCTGTCGCTATCGCCGCGCGGCCGGGTGCTGTGCCTGGGGCCGGACGCCGACACGCTGCTTGCGCAGACCATCCAGGCGCTCGCCGCCGGCAATGCGGTGCTGGCCGTGGCGCCGGGAGCGCCGGCTGCCCTCTCCGCATTGACCGGGAAAGGCCTGCCGCTAGCGGCCATCGATGGCCGCCCGGATCCGGTCGAGGCGCGTTCGCTGCGTGTCGACGTCGTTGCTTTTTCATGCACGCCCGAGGCGTCGCGCATCGTGCGCAAGGTCATTGCCGAGCGCAGCGGGCCGATCGTGCCGCTGGTCAGCGAGGTGCTTTATCCAGCGGCCTATGCGCATGAGCGAGCCGTCTGCGTCGACACCACGGCGGCGGGAGGCAATGCCAGCTTGCTGGCCGGAGCCTGAGCATCGCAAATCTTTGCGTTTGCATGTGTGCAAACGGAACGTGTGGGGGTAAACACGGCGGCAACTCGACTTGGGGGGCGAGCCGCCATATGCAACCTATTTCCGCGCCGTTTGAGCTGCCGCATGTCGGCGTCGTCATCACCTGCTACAATTATCGCGCGTATGTGGAAGATGCGATCCGCTCGGTCCTGGGGCAAACCTATCGCAACTGGACCTGTGTCATCATCGACGACGCTTCGACGGACGGCTCCGCCGAACATGTCCGCCAACTTCTCGAGACGATAGGCGATCCGCGTCTAAGTGTCCGGGTTCGGCCACAAAACGGTGGCCAGCTGGCATCGTTCCGCGATGGCTTTGCCGCGGGCAATGAGCCGTTCGTGGCATTCCTCGACGCTGACGATGTCTGGCTGCCGAATTTTCTCGCCGCGCATTTGTCGGCGCATCTGAACACGATGCGCTCGGCGTCGCTGTCCAGTTCCGATCTTCTTCTGGTCGACGCAAACCGCGCCGTGCTTGCCGGTACCTATGCAGGGTTCGGCAAACCACGTTCCGGGCACCAGCATGGCGTTATCGTGCCGTCCGGCGGTCTGGTCGGCGAGATGGCGGCCGATGTCGCAGGTCCATCAACATATCCGGTTACCTATTTCGGGCCTGAAGCCTATGGCTGGATGTGGGCTCCGACATCGTCCATGGTGTTCCGGCGCGGCGCTTTGGAACCTGTGCTGGCTTTCCCATTCCGGTCCTTCTCCACGAGCACCGACTATCTGGCGGCGACCTGTGCACATATGGCGGCCGGCAGCCTGCTCCTGTCGGAATGTCTGGGTCTCTATCGCCTGCACGGGGCCAACATCTCCACTAACGGTCCATATGCGGGTGGCTATATTCAGCAGACGCCGACGCATGCCGCCAGGCAGATCAACTTGGGCGCCGATGTTCTCGACTATGTTCTGGCCAATGCCGGACGACTTGACTCGATCAACGGCAGGGGTTTCGTCTCGGCGATCCTCGCGCACCACATCAGGCGGTTTGGCCCGCTGATCCACGATCCACGCATCGCGCCTTTTCTTGACCGCAGGAATCTGTGGCGGCAGCAGCGCAAGCGTATCTCCCGAGGGCTGCGGCGTTTGCTTGGCGGAGCCGCGGATTGAGGAGAGGTCGGGCCTGATCCGGCAGATTCTTGACGTCGAGCACGGTCAGCCTCCAAATCGCATGGTTGCCGCCAGCTTCAGCGTGATGCCGGGTTCATAGATAGCGACGGTCGTGCTGCCATTCAGCGGGTTGGCGTATTTGACGTCGAACAGATTGTCCGCGCGGAAATCGACCTTCAGATTGTCGGTCGCCTGATAGCTGGCGAAGGCGTTGACCAGCGTGTAGTCGGCTGCCACCGCATTGCCCTTCGGCTTGCCGTTGTACTGCACTTCGCCCCCGACGGTCAGCTTGTCCTCGAGGAAACGCAGGCCGAGCTGGGCGGTGACCTGAGAGGAAGGAATTGTGGCAAGGTCGGCCTCCACGCCCTTGTAGGAAACGGTGTGGCCGTTTGTAATCGAAGCCGAGAAGCCGGCATAGCCCCACCCCGCGTCGTAGACGCCTTCCAGTTCGAAGCCGTCGATCTTGGCCTCTGCGAAATTTTGATACTGGAAGCAGATCGGGATGCCGGGGCCGAAAGGGCAGCCGCTGCCTGGAGCGAACGGTGACAGGGTCACACCTTCGATATAGTCGTCGACATCATTGTTGAAATAGGCTGCCTTCAGGCGCAAGGCGTCGCCCGGCTCGAAGATATCGTTCTGCTTGTAGTTGACGCCGAACTCGGTCGTCTTGCCGGTTTCAGGCCGCAGATTTGGATTGGGCAGGAACGGGAAGCTGACGCCAGCCGGATGATTTCCGCTGATCAGCGTTTCCGTGATCGACGGCGAGCGGTAGCCTTCCGCGTAGGTGCCGTAGAATTGCAGGCCTGCAAGCCCGGCGGATTCGAACGGCGAGACACCGACAGTGACGCGCGGCGACAGCCTGTCGCCGGAAATATCGTGCCTGTCATCAACTCTGAGGAATGATGGCGTCTCTAAGCCTAGCGTTTAGGGTGACGATGATCTTTCGCATGACGGCAGCG
>NZ_JAIUGV010000011.1 GCF_020164745.1 Mesorhizobium sp. ES1-4
TTTGTTCGAGCCAGCCGAATGCAGAAACTTCTTCAAAGCTGCCGGATATGAGGCCAATTAATCGCGACACGCTTTAGTTGCCTTCCATGCCGCCCTGTGCGCCTTATCGCAACCGGCGGCCGCGCGTACGAGCACTGCCGGAATAGATGGCTCAACAGTACGCGATTGCGTCGCGGGAACCGTCCTGGCTGTCATTTGTCCAACCGCGTTTATCTCTGATCAAAAGAACCATGGCCACCCTAAAACGCACGACGGCAAAGGTCTTCTATTATGCGCGAAACGTCATCCGCGATATCGCACCCCAGGCGATCTTCCGGCAACGGTTGGCGGGCCGCCTGGAACAGGCCAGGCTTTCGGATGAAGCCGTGCGCCGACGGCTGAACCACTACAACAAGCTGCGGCACGCGTTCACGCCAAGCCCGGATGCAGTGCGCATCGACAAGATGCCTTTTGAACCGAGCATGTACTATTACGACCTCAAGGAATTCGCCCGCTATTTCGATCCGTCATTGCTCATCGACCTTGAGTTCGGCGACGTTATCGGCGTGCCCAAAGTGCCGACGCTCGTCAAGGATCGGCCGATCCGCGCCGGTAACGGCAATGCTATCGTCATGAAGTTCAACAAGTTCCGCCACTTCCACATGCCCGTCGATAGCGTCGCCTTCGCCGACAAACGCCCGGTCGTGGTCTGGCGCGGCGACCTCAACAATCCGATCAGGACACGGTTCCTGGATGCCGCGCGCGGCTTGCCGTTCTGCGACGTCGGTTCGCACAAGCGCAATGCACCGGCTTTGTACAGCAAGCCATTCCTCAGCATCAGCCAGCACCTGCGCTATCGCTACATCGTCTCGCTCGAGGGCAATGACGTGGCGACCAACCTCAAATGGATCATGAATTCCAACTCGCTCTGCCTGATGCCGCCGCCGACCTACGAAACATGGTTTGGCGAGAGTCAGCTCGAAGCCGGTGTCCACTATGCGCCGCTCGATCCGGATTTCGCCGATCTCGGTGAAAAAGTGCGCTATTTCGAAGCCCATCCGGCCGCGGCGGAGCGCATCGTCGCCGCAGCCAATGCCTATTGCCGCAAGTTCTCCAACGAACAGGACGAGCAGGCAATCTCCCTGCTCGTGCTCTACAAGTATTTCGTGCTTGGCGGCCAGATCGAACCTGATCCCGAGCTCTGGCGGTTCATCGAGGGTTAGATGCTACGCAGGCTTCGGCCAGCCGCGGTGTCGGCGATCGCGCTTGGGCTGCAATAAAACCGTCACTGCTGGTCTATATTGAAGTCGGCTCAGGTGTTTCCATTCCAAGGCCGCTGGCCGGCAGTTGGGGCGCCAATGGTAACCGACAGGGCCTGCAAGCGGAGCAGCTGACATGACCGAGCTAAAACAGAATTCGCCTGCCAAGGACTGGCTTGAAGCCGAGCTCGCCGACACGCTCGACGAGGACTATGAGCTCGAATTGTCGGAACCCGCGCTGTCGATGGAGATCGCCAAGATCTACAAGAACTCGCATCCGCCTTCGATCGATCGCATGCAGTATTTTCGCGACCTGATCAGCCTCCAGTCCGAATTGATCAAGCTGCAATCTTGGGTTGCCTACCACAAAAAGAAGCTGGTGGTGATTTTCGAGGGCCGCGATTCCGCCGGCAAGGGCGGAGTCATCAAGCGCATCACCCAGCGGCTCAATCCGCGTATCTGCCGCGTCGTGGCGCTCCCGGCGCCGACCGAACGCGAAAAGTCGCAATGGTATTTCCAGCGCTATGTCCCGCATCTGCCGGCAGGCGGCGAGATCGTGTTGCTCGACCGCTCCTGGTACAACCGCTCCGGCGTCGAGCGGGTGATGGGTTTTGCCAACTCCGAGCAGGTCGAGGAGTTTTTCCATGACGTGCCGGAGTTCGAGCGCATGCTGGTGCGCTCCGGCATCACCTTGGTCAAATACTGGTTCTCGATCACCGACGAGGAGCAGCAGATGCGCTTCCTGATGCGCATCCACGACCCGATGAAACAGTGGAAGCTGTCGCCGATGGACCTGCAGTCGCGGGTGCGCTGGGAGCAGTATACCAAGGCCAAGGAGGAGACCTTCGCCCGTACCAACATCCCGGAAGCACCGTGGTTCATCGTCGAGGGCAACGACAAGAAGCGGGCGCGGCTGAACTGCATCGATCATCTTTTGAAGCAGATGCCGTATGAAGATGTGCCGCACGAGGAGATCACGCTGCCCGAGCGTGTCTTCAATCCGGAATACGAGCGCCAGGTTCTGCCGCGCGAGCTTTACGTGCCGGAGAAATATTGAGCGATTTCCCCTTTCTCCCGGTTGCGGGAGAAGGGGGCGCGAATGACTGGGCTACGCTCGCTCGATCATCACGTGCGTCGCAAGTTCCGTTGCCACCTGCTCCGTGCACTGATAGCCAAGCTTCGGCATGTCGAGACCAGCAAAAAGGCTCTCGCCCGTGCCAAGCAGCACCGGCGAGATCGCCAGATGCATCTCGTCGATCAGCCTCTCCTCCAGGTATTGCCGGATCGTAGCGACACCGCCGCCGACCCGCACGTCCTTGCCGTTAGCCGCTGCTCTCGCCTGTTCGAGCGCCGAATGGATGCCGCCGGTCACAAAATAAAAGGTGGTGCCGCCTTCCATGATGATCGGCGCCCGCTCGTGGTGGGTCAGCACGAAAACCGGCACATGATAGGGCGGGTTGTCGCCCCACCAGCCTTTCCAGCTGTCGTCGAGCCATTTGCCGCGGGTCGGCGCGAACATGTTGCGGCCGAGGATCCAGGCGCCGATATTCTCGAAGCTGCGCGCCGCGAATGTCTCGTTGGTATCGGTGGTGCCGCCATCCTGTCCGAGCACCATCTTGCGGAAGGTGCGGGTGCCGAATACCCACTTGTGCAAGGATTGTCCGCCGACACCGAGCGGATTTTGCAAATCCTGATCGGGACCGGCACCGTAGCCGTCGAGCGACAGCGTGAATGCGTTGATGCGCAATTTGGACACGGGATTGTCCTTAGATGATCTTATTTCGCAAGCAGTTTATTTTAGCAAGCAGATTGCGAAAGACAACCGGGATTTCCAGGGAAGACGACGGCTCCTGCCAGATATTGCCGCAAGACGATATCCGGATCGTATTACCGGGAGTTGGACAGGGGGCCGCCATGTCGACGGCCGTCTCTGGAGGCATTCGCCATACCTGCGTCGAGGTACGGACTGCCGGCCGCCTTCGGCCTTGCGGCTACGATAACCGCAGCAGCCGCTTTGTGTCACCGGAATGCGAAGGAACCGCCGACCGGTCGAAAGAGTGGTGACATCTGTCGAAGGCCTGCCGGCGAAGTCGGACTACCCCCTCAGCATCTCCGCCACCTCAGGCGCGAAATAGGTAAGCACGCCGTCGCAGCCGGCGCGCTTGAAGGCAAGCAAGCTCTCCAGCATCGCCTTCTCGCCGTCGATCCAGCCGTTGGCATCAGCCGCCTTGATCATCGAATATTCGCCCGACACCTGGTAGGCGAACGTCGGCATCTGGAATTCGTCCTTCAGCCGACGGATGATGTCGAGATAGGGCAGGCCGGGCTTGACCATCAGCATGTCGGCGCCCTCGGCGATGTCCTGTTCGGCCTCGCGCACCGCCTCGTCCGAATTGGCGTGGTCGATATAATAGGTCTTCTTGTCACCCTTGAGCAGCCCGGCGGTGCCGACCGCCTCGCGATAGGGGCCGTAGAAGGCCGAGGCGAATTTGGTGGCGTAGGACATGATCGCCACGTCCTGGAAACCGTTGGCATCGAGCGCGTCGCGGATGGCACCGATACGGCCGTCCATCATGTCTGACGGCGCAATGATGTCGGCGCCCGCGGCAGCCTGGATGACGGCCGCCGCCGCGACCTGCTCCACGGTCTCGTCGTTGACGATGATGCCCTCGCGCAGGATGCCGTCATGGCCATGGCTGGTGAACGGATCGAGAGCGGCGTCGGTGATGATGCCGATCTCGGGCACCGCCTTCTTTATGGCGCGGGTGGCGCGGTTGATGACATTGTCGGGGTCGAGGATATGCGAGCCGCTCTGGTCGCGCAGGCCGAGATCGACATTGGGAAAGGTGGCGAGAGCCGGGATGCCGAGTTTAGCCGCGCGTTCGGCCTCCTTGACGGCAAGGTCGACCGACAGGCGAAAGACCCCCGGCATTGCGGCAATCGGTTCGCGCACATCTTTGCCCTCGACGACGAAGATCGGCCAGATCAGGTCGTCGACCGAAAGCCTGTTCTCCCGCACGAGCCGGCGCGACCAGTCGGCCTTGCGCATGCGGCGCAGGCGGCGGCTGCCGGTGACGTCGTCGACGCTGCGCGCGCCGGCAGGTTTTGCAGGGGTGAATCTGTTCATGGCCAAAACTCCGGATCGGCGGCTTTTATCACGAGCCCTTGGTGCTGACCAATGCGACACGTTTGTGCCAGCTTTTCTTCGCCGGCAGAAAGTGCCGATGGGCGGGAAAAGCAGCCGCGCGGTCCGCTCAGGGTTCCCCATTGCCGGAAAGAATCTGTGCCACGCCGCCGATGGCCACACGGAACGCCTCGTCGAAGCTGACGCCACGCACCTGCCAACGATAGGTCTTGCCATGATCGCCCAGTCGCCAATCGGCGATCCAGCCTAGCTCCTTGTCGCTCCATATGATGCTGCCGGCGAGTGCTCTG
This sequence comes from Mesorhizobium sp. ES1-4, assembly GCF_020164745.1. Taxonomy (GTDB): domain Bacteria; phylum Pseudomonadota; class Alphaproteobacteria; order Rhizobiales; family Rhizobiaceae; genus Mesorhizobium. The sequence continues at coordinate 4,674 of NZ_JAIUGV010000011.1, forward strand.
GCGCCACCGGCCTGTCTGGCCAACCGGTCCAGCCTTGCCATGTCGGCCACGCGCAGCGCTTCGTCGTCCAGGTCACCAAGCTGCGCGGCCGTCGGAAAGACGACATGCATCAAGGTTGGACCAGCGGCATTGACGAAGGATTCACGCATCGTCTTGCCACGCTCTTCCTCGGCGCTCAGCGCGAAATGGCGAGCGCCCTGTTCGGCCGTGAGGAAGACGGTGAGTGTCGGCCGCTCGCCAAGCCAGGGCCGGCTGCCAAGCGACGCCAGCACCTTGTCGATTACATCGGGCTTGTAGAGGCAGGTGAGATCATGCGGTCGGTCATGCGTGCCTTGCTCGTCATGGATCGGAATGCCCTCAAGCCGGTCATGATAGCGGAAGGAGTCGACGAAGCTGCCGGCCTTGTCGCGCAGTTCCGCCATTTCTGGTTTCTTCAGCAATCGCCGATCGCCTGAAACCCTGACCAAGACCCGGTCCAGGCAGTCCTTGAAGCCTATCTGGCGGTTCACTTCGCCCTGGCCTGTGACGATGGTCCGCGCCTGGTAGAGCTTTTCGGTCGTGGCTGCGAATGCGCGCGACGCGAGGCAGGCGATCATAAGTCCGACGGTCAAAAGCGCGATACGAAGAAATCTGGACATGGCCGAGCCTCCTCAAAGCCGCCTCCGCGCCGCAGTGTAGGCACGTCGCTTGCAACGGCGATCCTGGTAGCATCCGCCAACGCTTGCCGCCAAGACCGTGGCCGACAGGCTGTTGCCATTGACGCACCCATGCGCCGCCTTTAGCACTTCAGTCCCGCAGGCGCGGGGAAGGGATTCTCTGGCGATGGATTTTGGTGGAGGCGACGAAATTCGCTTCGAAAGGTTGGGCAGGGCCGGCGTCGTCACGCTGACGCGGCCGCGGGCGCTCAATGCCGTCACCCATCGCATGGTCAAGGCGCTGGACAAAGCCCTGCGTTCCTGGGAGCGCGACGATAGCGTGGCCGTCGTCGTCGTCAAGGCCGAGGGTAGGGCGTTTTCGGCCGGTGGCGATATCCTGCACATCTACGAGGCAGGCCGGGCTGGAAAACCGCCGGTCGAGTTCTTCGCCGACGAGTACCGGCTCAACGCCTACATCGCGCGTTTCAAGAAACCCTATGTGGCGCTCATCGACGGCATCGTCATGGGCGGCGGCGTCGGCATTTCCTTCCACGGTTCGCACCGGGTGATGACCGAGAATGCCCAGTTCGCCATGCCGGAGGTCGGCATCGGCTTTTTCCCTGATGTCGGCGCCAGTCATCTGTTGCCCGGCCTTGGCGGTTCCTTCGGCATGTATCTGGCGCTGACCGGCAACCGCATCCGCCATGGCGACGCGCTGTGGTCGGGGCTGGCCACCCACACCATCAAGGCCGATGACCAGGCAAGCTTCCTCGATCGGCTGGCGCTGACAGGCGATCCGGAAGCGGTGCTGCGCGGTCTTTTTGTTCCGGCGAAGCGGGAGACCGACGGGCCGATCCTGGAGGCGATCTCCCGTCATTTCGCCCAACCGTCGCTGCCGGACCTCATCAACAGCCTGGATCGGGCGGGCAAGGACGAATTCGCGGCCAGGACGCTGGCGACGGTCCGCATGCGCTCGCCGACCAGCCTTCGCGTCGCCTGGCGGCAGATGAGTGCCGGGCTGACATTGTCGATGGACGACTGCATGAGGATGGAGTTCCGCATCCTGAACCGCATGCTGGCGGGCCACGATTTCTATGAAGGCATCCGCGCCGCCATCATCGAGAAGGGCTCGAAGCCGCGCTGGCGGCCGGCGCAGATCGATGCGGTCGCGGAGGCGGACGTAGCGGCCTATTTCGCACCGCTCGGCGATCGGGAGCTTGAGCTGTGAGCGAGGTGACTTCGAGACGCGTCATTCTTCAGCCCTCGACCGTCGAGGTGATCTTCGCCTGGTTCCAGCGCCTCATCGCGGGCTACTGCCTGCTGTTCGGCATCCTGTACTGGATCAAGCTGATCGGATTCTATCCGGGCTCGCTGTGGCGCTTCGACCTTATGCCGGTGCATTGGCAGGTGGCGGCGGTGATGCTCGCCGTGTTCTTTCCCTTCGCCGCCGCGGGGCTGTGGATGCTGGCGTCCTGGGGCCCGGTGATCTGGTTCATGTGCGCGGTCACCGAGACCGTCATGTATGCCGGTTTCCCCGAGCTTTTCGGCCATCGTCTGCTAATCATCGTGTCGCATGCCTGTGTGGCACTGCTCTACATCGTCTTTCGCGTCGTCATCCACCTGCAGAAACGACCGGCACGGCACTAAGCCCTTGTGCGCGTTGACGACTTGGCAGCCGCCTGAATCCGGCCCCGCGACGGTTGCCTAAATCTTTAGGTTAATCATCCTTGCTCGGGTGACCGTTCGTTAAGCCTCTTCCGAAACCTCTTACCGGTAAGCTCTTGTTAGCCCTAGCGTTTAAGTCGAATTTTATGAGTATTCGATAGTGTCGCGATCAAGGTGAAAAACAAAAAATCACCAGGGCGACAAACGAGAGGCAAAGACAATGATCAATTCGCGTCCGGCGGCGAAGACCGCCAACGTTTCCGACGATCGCCGCGAGGCTATCCGTTCCCTGTACATGGAATCGCTGCAGCTGGTCGAGCGTCTGCACCGCCGCCTGCTTGATGTGATCAAGGACGAATTCGACCGCAACGGCCGTTCCGACATCAATGCCATCCAGGCGCTGCTGCTCTTCAACATCGGCAATTCTGAGCTGACCGCCGGCGAACTGCGCTCGCGTGGCTACTATCTCGGCTCGAACGTCTCCTACAACCTGAAGAAGCTGGTCGATCTCGGCTTCATCAACCACCAGCGCTCGCGCATCGACCGCCGCTCGGTCCGCGTCTCGCTGACGCCGAAGGGCAATGAAGTGGCTGATGTGGTCGCCGGTCTTTATGAGCGTCATGTCGGCTCGATCGAACAGGTCGGCGGCATCAACACCGACGAGTTCAAGCAGATGAACCGCGCCCTGCAGCGGCTCGACCGCTTCTGGAACGACACCATCGCCTACCGGATGTAAGGGCTAAGTAGCTGGCCTTACCGGCTTATAGCGAGGCAGTTTGGGCATGCAGAAGGATAGCGGGGCAGTAAAATGCCTACCGGCGCATGGTTGCGCCCAGTACCCACAGCTACCGCCCTTGAGGGGCGGCAGCGTCGGGTGGGATAGCCGCCCGCAGCGGTTTTTCGGTGCCGAAAGCGGAGTTCTTCTTAGCTTAATGCGCTGCCACTTTCTTCTTTGAAGCGGCTCTGGGTTGCCCCGACTTGGCCTTGGAAGCTGAATCCTTGGAGTGGGCAGCCATCGCAGGCGTTGCGCCGGTCTTCCTGGCAGGTGTCCTCTTGGCAGCGGCCGGCTTCGCAGCCGTAGCCTCTTTCGGAGCGGCCTTCTTGGGCGCTGCTTTTGGAGCGGCCCTTTTCTTCGCTGGTTTCTCCTTCGAAGAGAAGATGCCGGTAATGCTGTCGATGATGGACATTGAGCTACCCTCCGTTGATCCGCTACTCAATGCGCAAGGAGCCTAGACGGCTCCTGTGGGGCCATGAGGCGCCGCCATACCGTCAGACTGCCCGTTCTTTCGATGATGCGGAAAATGGTCCTGAGACTATGATGGGCTTTTTTGGGCGGTTGGTGGAACAAGGCGCGCGACCATCGGTTCGGGTCAGCTCTTATGTTCAGAAAGGCTCCGTCATGTCCGTTCAGCGCATCGTCACCGCCGCAGCATTCGCAGCCGGCGTCCTTGTCAGCAGCCAAGCACTCGCAAAAAGCGATTCGGATTTTCTGACCGACGCCATCAAAGGCGACAATTCCGAGATCGCCCTCGGGACGCTTGCGACGCAAAAGGGTGATAGTAGTGGCATCAAGAAGTTCGGCCGAACGTTGGCGAAGGATCATGCAAAGGCTAAGAAACAGGCTCTCTCGGTTGGCAAGAAGCTGGGTGTGTCTGACACGAGCGACCTCACCGACGAGGCAACCGCCGAGACGAAGAAGCTGAACGGTCTTTCGGGGACGGCTTTCGATCAGGAGTTTGCCACCTACATGGTGTCCGACCACCAGAAGGACATCGCCGAGTTCCAGGACGAGGTGAAGACCGGCAGCGGCAAGGTCGCCAAGCTCGCCAGTAAGACCTTACCGACACTTGAGAAGCACCTGAAAATGGCCCAGGCGCTGGCAAAACCATGACGAGCCAATCCAGCGTCGAAAGTCGGACGATCGAGCTGGAATACTACGACCGGCCACTCTCTGGTTTCATTGGCTCTCCCGGCTGATGCACATCGTCTTGTACATATTGCTTGCGCAGAGAGCGTGTTGGGTTCTTGTTGCGGTGGGCCCAGGGAGAGGAGTTTACGTTCTTCGGGCTATTCACGATTCCTGCCCTGATGGCGCGGAATCGAGACTTCGCCCACACTCTTGAAGAGCTACACAACTATGTCGGATGGGCGATCGTGATATTGGCGGCGGGACACGCCATCGCGCTCGTTCACCACTACGTTTTGCGGGACAAGGTTCTCGGCAGGATGTGGGCTCATCAGTAGCGGCTAAGGTATCCTGCGCACGCGGCCGCATGCATGACGCTTTCAATCGCCGCCAGTTCTGGCCCGCGCCACGGCGGCCGAAAGGACCTCCAGTCGGCGCCGGTACCGAAAAGCACCGGTCCCTTTCGTTTCGGAGCGCGGCCTAGGCCGTTTTGGGCTCAAGGCCACGTTGCCGCCATATTCCAATGGAACCGAGGATGCCGGTGATGCTGCGGTGAAGGCCGTGCGTTCATCCGAAACCGTATGGTGCTCGCGCGTTTGTGGCCGATGCGGACATGGTTGGCTGATTGTTAAGATTGCCAACTTTAGAGTGCGGGCAAGATCGCCCCTTGATTGAATGCTACAAGAATGTCTGGAACGTCCATGAGAACCAGCCGCCGCTTTTTCCTTTCCGGAGCCTCCGCACTCGTCGCCGCCGCGATGGCCGGTCGTGCGAATGCGCAGGATGTGATCGGGGATATCCTGAAATCCTCGGCCCGGGGCAATTGGGACGACCAGTTCGATGCCCGCACCAGCGAACGCGGCAAGGTGGCCTCGACACTGCCGATCTTCAGCCTGCAGACGGTCGCCTTCACCGAGCAGGCGGTCGCCCAATATCAGAACATTGTCGGGCAGGGCGGCTGGACAGACGTTCCCGCGACCAAGAAGCTTCAACTGGGTGTCGACGATCCGGACGTGGTGCCGCTGCGCAAGCGTCTGATGATTGCAGGCGACCTGTCGCAGAGCGCCGGCATTTCGACGGCCTTCGATTCCTATGTCGACTCGGCGGTCAAGCGCTTCCAGCTGCGCCATGGCCTGCCGGCGGACGGCTCGATGGGCAAATACACCTATGCCGCGATGAACGTGTCGGCGCAAATCCGGCTCGGCCAGTTGCAGACCAATCTGCAGCGTCTGAAAGAGAAGGCCGGCACGCTCGGCAGCCGCTATGTGCTGGTCGACATTCCGGCGGCGCAGGTCGAGGCGGTCGAGAACGACCGTGTCGTGCTTCGCCACACCGCGATCGTCGGCAAGATCGATCGCCAGACGCCGATCGTCAATTCCAAGATCAACGAGATCATCGTCAATCCGTACTGGAACGCACCGGTCTCGATCGTGCGCAAGGACATCATTCCGCTGATGCGGAAGGACCCCGATTACCTTAAGAACAGCCATATCCGCCTGTTCGCGCCCGATGGCAGCGAAGTCGATCCGATGAACGTGGACTGGTCGACGGACGATGCCGCCAAGTACCGTTTCCGTCAGGATCCCGGGTCGGAAAACGCCATGGCGTCGGTCAAGATCAATTTCCCGAGCCCAGATGGCGTCTATATGCACGACACGCCGCAGCAGAGCCTGTTCGGCAAGATGATGCGCTTCGATTCCTCGGGCTGCGTGCGCGTCCAGAACGTGCGCGATCTCGTCACCTGGATCCTGCGCGACACGCCCGGCTGGGATCGCCAGCATTTCGAGGCGGCCATCAAGACCGGCCAGAACACGCCGATCCAGGTCACCAACCCGGTGCCGGTGCATTTCCTCTATCTCTCGGCCTGGTCGACAGGACCCGGCGTCGTCCAGTTCCGCGACGACGTGTATGCCCTCGACGGCGCCAGCGAACTGCAGATGACGTCTTCGCTCTAACGATCTGATATTCCTGCGGAAAAGCCGCCTTCGAGGCGGCCTTTTCGTCACGGGTGCATGAGATCAGCGGCGGTTCTCACCGCTTGCGTGCGGTTGTCGGCGCCGGGCTTGCGCCTGGCATTATCGACATCAACTCTTGTATTCCATGCTAGCCCTCGGGGCGTGCAACACCGTTCACCCGGTGCTCCCAGGCAGCCGTGCGCTGAGGCCGTGTGCCGGCCGCTGCGGATTGAGCCAGGGCTGCCGCCATTCTCCACTCCCTTGGACCGGCTGGACGAAGCTCCGGCGATTGCGCATGGTCGGCGAAGCAGCCGGAATCGTGCCATGGTCGTCGCCATCTTCATTCTCGTCGTGCTGGTCTTCGTGGCGCTGTCCGGCGCGCTCGTCCGGCTGGTTCGCGTGCCGCTGCCGGTGCTGCAGATCGCCATCGGCGCGGCCTTGGCCTGGCCAGCCAGCGGCCTGCATCTCAAGATCGATCCGGAACTTTTCCTGCTGGTGTTCATCCCACCGCTTTTGTTCGGGGACGCCTTCGCGGCGCCCAAACGCGAACTCGTCGCCTTGCGCGGACCCATACTCGATCTTGCCATCGGGCTCGTCTTCTTCACCATTGTCGGATTCGGCTATGCCTTGCACTGGCTGGTGCCCAGCATTCCGCTCGTCGTCGCTTTCGCGTTGGCCGCCGTGCTGTCGCCGACCGACGCCGTGGCGGTGTCCTCGATCGTCGACAGGAATGTGGTTCCGGCCCGGCTGATGCACATACTGGAGGGCGAGTCGCTGCTCAACGACGCGTCAGGCCTGGTCATGTTCCGCTTCGCGGTGGCGGCGGCATTGACCGGCAGCTTCTCGCTCACTGGAGCCTCGCTCAGCTTCCTCTACGCCGTCGCCGCTGGCATGCTGGCCGGTGTCGCGGCCCTGTTCATCGCCGCCAAGGCGCTGCAACTGCTCAACCGCATTGGCGGCGTGCCGGCCGAGGCGCAGGTGCTCATCACGATCCTGCTGCCCTTCGTCGCCTATCTCGGCGCCGAGCACTTCGGGGCCTCGGGTGTCCTGGCGGCGGTCACCGCCGGTCTGTTGACCGGAACTACCGGTATAGTCCGCTTCCTCGGCGTGTCGGCGCGCATGCAGACCCTGTCGCTTTGGGCGACGCTCACTTTCGTCTTCAATGGGGCTCTGTTCATTCTGCTGGGCCTGCAGCTTCCCGACATCATCCGCAACGTCCCACCGGAATTGTCCAGCCGGCATTGGCTGATCGAGCCGGTGGCGACGGTGGTGATCCTGACGCTCTGCCTGATCGGGCTGCGCTTCCTGTGGATCTGGGTCGGCGACATTGGCCAGGCGGTCGCAGCGCGTCTCAGCAAGCGCGAGGCTGAACCGTTCGGATTTCGCATCCGGCTCGCCGGATCGGTGGCTGGCGTGCGTGGCGCCATCACACTGGCGGGCATCCTGTCCCTGCCGCTGGTTTTGCAGGACGGTTCGCCTTTTCCGGCACGCGATGTGGTGATCTTCCTTGCCGCCGGCGTCATCATCTGCTCGCTCCTCATTGCCAGCCTTGCCTTGCCCGGGATAGCGCGGGGGCTGGTCGAGCCAGGCGAGGATCCCGCGGCTGCGGAGGAGCGCCGGGCGCGTGTCGGCGCCGCCAATGCGGCGATCGCCAGGATCGAGAGCATCGTCAACGAAACAGGCGAGGGCGACGCGGTCGACGCCCGGCTGGTTGTCGCGGACAGCATCGTGGCAGGTTACCGTAGACGCATCGCAGCCTCGGACGAAGCCGACGACGCCCGGGCCGAGGCTCGCGAGGCCGGCAGGCTGGAGCTGGAACTCAGGGCGGCGGGCATCGAAGCCGAGCGCGCCGCGCTACGCGACATGTTCCGCGGCGGGGAGATCAACGATCACACGCTGCGCGCCCTGCTTTCCGAAATCACCTTGACCGAAGCCTTGCTGAACCAGCGGCGGGAGAGGAAATAGCGGTCCGCCCGAGCCTTTGCCGCAAACCGGCCAGCAAATTTCGCGCCGCAAACGTGGCGAGCCCCAAACAACTGTGTTAATGGCCCGGCAAACGCAAAGCATGTCGCCCAGAACGTTCAGTGGTTTGGGACGACGGCATGCACGAATTTGCCCTTCCAACCCTAGGGGAACTCAGGCCATGGCAACAGCAGCGGCGGCGTCCAACAAATTCGAATCCTTCTTCGAAACCACTTTGGAAGATGCCGATCCGGAGATTTTCGGCGCCATCCGCAACGAACTCGGTCGCCAGCGCCACGAGATCGAACTGATCGCCTCTGAAAACATCGTCTCGCGCGCCGTGCTTGAGGCGCAGGGGTCGATCATGACCAACAAATATGCCGAGGGCTATCCGGGCAAGCGCTACTATGGCGGCTGCCAGTTCGTCGACGTGGCCGAGGAACTGGCAATCGAGCGTGCCAAAAAACTCTTCGGCTGCAACTTCGCCAACGTCCAGCCGAATTCCGGCAGCCAGATGAACCAGGCGGTGTTCCTGGCTCTGCTGCAGCCCGGCGACACCTTCATGGGCCTCGATCTCAATTCAGGTGGCCATCTCACCCATGGCTCGCCGGTCAACATGAGCGGCAAGTGGTTCAAGGTTGTCTCCTATGGCGTGCGCAAGGACGACCATCTGCTCGACATGGACGCCATCGAGAAGACCGCGCACGAGACCAAGCCGAAGCTGATCCTGGCCGGCGGCACCGCCTATTCGCGCATCTGGGACTGGAAGCGTTTTCGCGAGATCGCCGATGCGGTCGGTGCCTATCTGATGGTCGACATGGCGCACATCGCAGGCCTCGTCGCAGGCGGTGTGCATCCCTCGCCCCTGCCGCACGCCCATGTGGTGACGACCACCACGCACAAATCGCTGCGCGGCCCTCGCGGCGGCATGATCGTGTGCAATGACGAGGATATCGCCAAGAAGATGAATTCGGCGGTGTTCCCCGGCCTTCAGGGCGGCCCGCTGATGCATGTCATCGCTGCCAAGGCGGTGGCCTTCGGCGAGGCGCTGAAGCCTAGCTTCAAGGTCTATGCCGAAAGCGTCGCCGCCAACGCCAAGGCGCTCGCTTCCAGCCTCAAGGAAACCGGCCTCGACATCGTTTCCGGCGGCACCGACAACCACCTGATGCTGGTCGACCTCAGGCCCAAGAACGCCACCGGCAAGCGCGCCGAGGCGGCGCTTGGCCGCGCCAACATCACCTGCAACAAGAACGGCATCCCCTTCGACCCGGAAAAGCCCTTCGTCACTTCGGGCGTGCGGCTCGGTACACCCGCCGGCACGACGCGCGGCTTCGGCCAGGCCGAATTCCGTGAGATCGGCAAGCTGATCGCCGAGGTGCTGGACGGGCTCAAGGTCGCCAATTCCGACGAAGGCAATGCCGCGGTCGAGGCTGCGGTCAAGGCCAAGGTCGTGGCGCTGACCGACCGCTTCCCGCTCTATCCATATCTCGGTTGACCATCCCTATCTCGGTTGACCAGACGCAAAGCGTCATCTTTTATCCACCGGCGGTGCGTCACCCCTAATCGGGTGACGCATGAACTGGAGAAATGATGATGCGCAATTTTTGTCTTGCCTGGCTCGCCGCCTTCGGCTGGCTGACCGTTTGCGGGCCTGTTTTGGCGCAGACGCAGCCCGCTCCCGACATGCCGGCCACCAGCACGTTCGGCCGCTGGACAACCATGGTCGATACGCTCGACACCGGCCAGGATGCGCACAAGACCTGCGCCGCTTCCACGGCCTTCTTCGACGCGGGTGGCAATTCGGGCACGTTGACATTGTCGATCTCGACCGGCGATGCGCTGCCACCCGATGCCTATCCGACCGTCTTGATCACCATCGACAACCGGACCCTGCCGACCGACAAGAAGATCGCGGCTGTTTTCGGCGATCCCGGCGTCAAGGTTTCCGCGACGGTTTACGCCAACGATGCCGTGAATGGCCGCCCCAGCTGGACGATCGACAACCAGGCCAAGACAAGTCTCGCGCTGCTGCGGGCCATGCGAAAAGTCATCTCGCTCGATGTCACGTTCGGCAAGCAGACTATAGCCAGCATTCCGATGGACGGTTTCACGAAGGCCTATCGCAACCTCGGCGCAGCTTGCGGCTTCCCAACCAAGGACGTTGCACCTTGATGGCCTGGCTTGAGCAACGGCTTGCCGCGCTGGCAATCTCCCTCGCGCCTCGCTATCTCTGAGGCACGGCAGGCCCGTCGAAGAACCGGAACTGCTTCAATCCATATCGGAAAGGCTCTAAGCCTTTTACCTCACCAGATTCGCGAACCCAAGGCTCTCCATGCGCTGTCCCTATTGCCAGTCCGAAGATACGCAGGTGAAGGATTCGCGCCCCGCCGAGGACGGCGCGGCAATCCGCAGGCGGCGCGTCTGTCCCGATTGCGGCGGCCGCTTCACCACCTTCGAGCGCGTGCAGTTGCGCGACCTGGTCGTGGTCAAGAAGTCGGGACGAAAAGTGCCGTTCGACCGCGACAAGCTGCTGCGCTCGGTCGAGATCGCCTTGCGCAAGCGCAATGTCGACCCCGAACGCATTGACCGCGCGGTGACCGGCATCGTTCGCCAGCTCGAAAGTTCCGGCGAAACGGAAGTGGCTTCCGGTGATGTCGGCCGGCTGGTCATGGACGCGCTGAAGTCGCTCGACGACGTCGCCTATGTGCGCTTCGCCTCGGTCTATCGCAATTTCCGTGAGGCCAAGGATTTCCACGAACTGCTTGGAGAGTTGAAGGGGGACGAGGAAAAGAGCGAAGAGGACGCCGGCTGAGCATGGCAGCACCGCAACACAGTGAGGCCGGACAAGCGGCCCTTGACGGCCGTTTCATGGCGGCGGCCTTGCGGCTCTCGCGCAAGCACGCCGGTCGCACCGCGACCAATCCATCCGTCGGCACGATCATCGTGCGTGACGACGGCGCAGGCCCGATGATCGTCGGCACCGGCGTCACCGCGATTGGTGGCCGGCCGCACGCCGAGACCGAGGCGCTGGCGGAGGCCGCCGGTCTCGCGCGCGGCGCCACCGCCTATGTCACGCTCGAGCCTTGCGCCCATCATGGCCGCACGCCGCCTTGCGCCAACGCGCTGGTCAACGCCGGCATCGCGCGCGTCGTGGGTGCGGCCAGCGACCCCGACCCGCGGGTCTCCGGCAAGGGTTATGCCATCCTACGCGACGCCGGTGTCGAAGTGGTGGAAAAGGTACTGACCACCGAAGCCGCCGAACAGATGGCGGGCTATTTGATTCGCTCTCTGAGAAAGCGCCCGGAAGTGATTCTGAAGCTTGCGCTTTCCAGTGACGGCAAGATCGGCAGGGAAGGCGCGGGCCAGGTTGCGATAACAGGCGACGTGGCGCGCCGCGAAGTTTACCTGATGCGCGCCGAGGCGGACGCCGTTCTGGTCGGCATCGGCACGGCGCTGGAAGATGATCCGGCGCTGACGGTGCGTTTGCCCGGACTGGAGAACCGTTCGCCCGCACGCATCGTGCTCGACCGCCAGATCAGGCTGCCGGAAGGCTCGAAGCTGGTGTCGGGCGTCGATCGCGTACCGCTATATGTCGCGGCTTGCCTGGAGGCCGATCCGCAGCGCCGGGCGGCGCTTGAGCGCGCCGGCGTGCGCTTTATCGGCACCGAGACGCACGATGGCGGCGTGGCGTTGCCCGAACTGCTTGAGGATCTGGCGGCGCTCGGCATGGCAAGCGTGCTGGTCGAGGGCGGTGCCAAGGTGGCGAGCGCCTTCCTGGCCGACGGGCTGGTCGACCGCATCGTGCTGTTCCAGGGGCCGGAAGCGATCGGCGGTGACGGCATTGCATCGCCCGTCGACTCTGACCATATCCCGGCAGGGTTTCGCAAGCTGCGCGAAATGCGGTTCGGCGAAGACGGCTACGCCGAATGGATCAGGGATTTGCAGGGATAGCGATCGATGTTTACCGGGATTGTCACCGATATCGGCACCGTGGCCGCCGTCCGCCAACTGCGGGAAGGGTTGGGACTGCGCATCGACACCGCCTATGATCCAGAGACCATCGCTATTGGCGCCTCCATCTCCTGCGGCGGCGTCTGCCTGACGGTCACCGCTTTGCCTGACGGCGGGGCGAACGCGCGCTGGTTCGAGGTCGAGGCCTGGGAGGAGGCGCTCAGGCTGACGACGGCGGCGGGCTGGAAAACCGGCACCAGGATCAATCTGGAGCGCGCGCTGAAGATCGGCGACGAGCTCGGCGGCCATATCGTTTCGGGCCATGTCGACGGCACCGCCGAGATCGTCGAGCGCAGGGATGAAGGCGATGCGGTGCGCTTCACGCTGGAAGCGCCGCGCGATCTGGCGAAATTCATCGCGCCAAAGGGCTCGGTCGCGCTCGACGGCACCTCGCTCACCGTCAACAGGGTCCAGGGCACCCGCTTCGACGTGCTGTTGATCCACCATTCGCTGACCGTCACTACCTGGGGCGAGCGCAAGGCCGGCGACCGCGTCAATCTTGAGATCGACACCATGGCCCGCTACGCCGCGCGCTTGGCGGAGGCGGCGAAAGAGGGGCTTTGAAAATTTGCATGACCGGCCGGTCATGGTGTCTCACACCCCTCCCAGCAATCTTCCGCTTGCGATCACCCCTGCTTCGGCCTAAGTCACCGGCAACCCCCCGGAGACTTTTATGGCTGGTACATCCCAACACGGCAAAGCCTTCATTCGTCCGAAGACAAAGGCGCATCTGCTCATTATCGAAGCGCGCTTTCACGATGGCCTCGCCGACGCGTTGCTCGACGGCGCGACAAGCGCGCTCGATGAAGCGGGCGCGACTTATGACGTCGTCACCGTTCCAGGTTCGCTCGAGATCCCTGCGGTGATCACCTTCGCGCTGGACGGCGCGGCGGAAGGCGGCACGCATTACGACGGCTTCGTTGCGCTCGGCAGCATCATCCGCGGCGACACCTATCATTTCGACATCGTCGCCAATGAATCCAGCCGCGCGCTCATGGACCTGACCGTGCAGGACTCGGTCTGCATCGGCAACGGCATCCTGACCACCGAGAACGATGCACAGGCGTGGACGCGGGCCAAGCGCTCGGAAGGCGACAAGGGCGGCTTTGCCGCGCGTGCGGCGCTGACCATGATCGCGCTCAAGGAACAACTGGGAGCGCGATCGTGAGCGAACCCGCTTCGCCCGGACAGCCCCCGGCGCGCCAGGCCAACAAGCGCGGTGCTGCTCGGCTCGCCGCCGTGCAGGCGCTCTACCAGATGGATGTGGCCGGCAGCGGCGTCTTCGAGATTACCGCCGAGTATGAGGCGTTCCGCCTCGGCAAGGAAGTCGACGGTGCACTCTATCGCGAAGCGGACGCGCAGTGGTTTCGCGCCATCCTGACAGGCGTTGTCGAAAACCAGAAGACCATCGATCCGATCATCCGCCAGGCGCTGACGGATGACTGGCCGCTGTCCAGGCTCGATTCGACGCTGCGCGCCATGCTGCGTGCCGGCGTCTATGAGTTGATGAAGCGCGAGGATGTGCCAGTCGCCGTCATCGTCACCGAATATGTCGACATCGCCAAGGCCTTCTACGAGGAAGACGAGCCGAAGCTGGTCAACGCCGTGCTCGACCGTGTGTCACGCCGTGTGCGTGGCGAGGGCCGCGGCAAGGACGCTTCATGACGGCCATTGCCGGGGAGGCGCGGCGCACCGCGCTGATCCTCGCCGCCTCGCAGGCGGTCATCGGTTCGGCGGCACCCATCGCCATTTCCATGGGCGCGCTGGCCGGGCAATACCTGCTCGGCGCCGACAAGTCCCTGGCGACGGCGCCCATCACCGGCTTCAATCTTGGCGTGGCGCTCGGCGCCTTGCCGGCGGCGGCCATCGTCCGTAGGCTGGGCCAGCGCGGCGGCTTCATGACCGGAACCGTCGTCACCGCGCTCGGCGGGCTGGTCGCCACCCTGGCTTTGTTCCATGGCAGCTTCTGGCTGTTCGCGTTCGCGCTGCTCCTCATCGGCGTCGGCGGCGCCTTCGTCCAGCAGTTCCGTTTTGCCGCGGCCGACAACGCACCGCCGGGGTTCAAGGCGCGCGCCATCTCCTTCGTGCTCGCCGGTGGCATCGTCACCGCCATCCTCGGGCCTCAGATCGTCATCTTCACCCGCGAATTTTTCGCGCCTGTCATGTTTGCCGGTTCTTTCGCCTCGATCCTGCCGCTGGCCGCGGTCGGCGCCATCATCCTGTCGTTCCTGCGTTTGCCGGCGAGGGCCGCCAGCAAGGTGGATGTTGCCGACGGCGATGCCAGGCCCCTTTCCGAAATCGTCACCAAGCCGCGTTTCGTCGCGGCACTCTTCTGCGCCGTCGGCAGCTACGCGCTGATGAGTTTCGTCATGACCGGCGCGCCGCTTGCCATGGTTGGCTGTGGCCTGTCCGAGGACGATGCGACGCTGGGCATCTCCTGGCATGTCATGGCGATGTTCGGGCCAAGCTTCTTCACCGGTTCGCTGATCCATCGCTTCGGCGCCGAGCGCATTGTCGCCACCGGCCTGCTGTTGCTGACCGGCTGTGCCATCGTTGCCCTGTCGGGCCTGGCGCTGTGGCAATTCTGGACGGCGCTGATCCTGCTCGGCCTCGGCTGGAATTTCGCCTTCATCGGTGCCACCGCCATGGTGGCGGGCAGCTACCAGCCTTCAGAAAAGGGCAAGGTGCAGGGCTTCCATGACTTCGTCCTGTTCGGCTCCGTCGCCTGCGCGTCGCTGATGTCGGGCATGGTCTACAACGCCTGGGGCTGGACCATGCTCAACTGGATGATCTTTCCGGTCGCAGCACTTTGCTTCGTGGCGCTCGGCGCGCTGAAGATAACGAGGCTGCGGTCGGCTTGACGCCAGGTTGAAAGTCATGCGTCCGGCGGCAGAACCTGAAGCACCCGCGCTATGAACATATGGAACTCAGCCATGTAGTTGCGCAGGAAGTCCTCGGTGGATTCAACCGTCACCTCGCCGTCGTCCGTGATCAGCCCCGGCGTGAACTGGATGTAGGCTTCGGGGGCATTCATCTGCGGCGAGTTGCAGAAACTCAGAACGCTGCGCAGACTTTGTTGGGCTATAGCGGTCGCGATGGCGCCCGGCGATGTTCCGATGACGGCGGACGGTTTGCGCGCGAATGAATTTTTGCCGTAGGGGCGGCTGGCCCAGTCGATGGCATTCTTCAGTCCGCCAGGGATCGAGCGGTTATACTCTGGCGTGACGAACAGCACGGCCTGGACGGAGGCGATCGCCTTTTTGAAAGCCTGGGCGGCCGGGGGGAAATTGGAGTCATAGTCGTAACTGTAGAGCGGCAAATCGTTGAAGGCGATTTCCGTCATTTCGAGCTCGGGCGGGGCAAGTTGAACAAGCGCCTTCGCGAGCTTGCGGTTGATGGATTCCCGGGCAAGGCTGCCGATGAGATAACCGACCTTGTGTATGGCCATGACACGCTCTCCGTGTTTGCCACCCGCACCCTCAGGCATTATCCACCGGATGGTGGCCGATCGCCAGCCCGCTGTTGCCGCCGCCCCGAAATCAGCGGGTGGGTAACAAAAATATTGCGCTGATCCCCCTTCTTATGAAACCGTGTGCCCCGACTGGCCGTTGAAGCCATGCTCATATGCGGCCGCCGCATTCCGGTTCACAGCAAGGGATTTTCACAATGTTTTCAACCAAGCACCTGGTCGGCGCCGTTGTCGCGCTGGGCCTGTCAGCCGCTTCCGCGAACGCTCAGGTCGTCGTGTCCTCGAAGATCGACACCGAGGGCGGCGTGCTCGGCAACATTATCCAGCTCGTTCTCAACGCCAACAACATCAAGACCACCGATCGCATCCAACTCGGCGGCACGCCCGTGGTGCGCAAGGCGATCACCGCCGGTGAAATCGACATCTATCCTGAATATACCGGCAATGCCGCCTTCTTCTTCGAGAAGGCCGATGATCCGGTGTGGAAGGATGCCGCCAAGGCCTATGAGACGGCCAAGAAGCTCGACTACGACGCCAATAAGATCGTCTGGCTGTCGCCGGCGCCGGCCAACAACACCTGGGCGATCGCGCTGCGCAAGGAAGTCGCCGAAACCAACAAGCTCGCCACACTGTCCGACTTTGGCAAATATGTCGCCGGCGGCGGCAAGGTGGTGCTGGCGGCCTCCGCCGAGTTCGTCAATTCGGCTGCAGCCCTGCCGGCCTTCCAGACCACCTATGGCTTCACACTGAAGCCGGATCAGTTGATCACGCTCTCGGGGGGCGATACGGCAGCAACCATCGCCGCGGCGGCCAACCAGACCAGCGGTGCCAACGCCGCCATGGTCTACGGCACCGATGGCGGCATCGCACCGTCGGGCCTCGTCGTGCTCGACGACGACAAGGGCGTGCAGCCGGTCTACCAGCCGGCGCCGATCATCCGCGAATCCGTGCTGAAGGAGCACCCGGAAATCGAGACGCTGCTGAAGCCGGTCTTCGCCAAGCTCGATCTGGTCACGCTGCAGGAACTGAACGGTCGCGTGCAGGTCGGCGGCGAGCCGGTCAAGGGCGTCGCCGAGGACTTTTTGAAGAAGAACGGGTTTTTGAAATAGTCGGCCAGAGATCTCGGCACAAGTGCAGGTTGAACAGGTGCGGTCGGCGAAGCTGCCAATCTCCCCCCTTGCGCCCCGCAAGGGGGGAGATTGCGCTTCGCCTTGGCTTTCGCCAATCGTCGGCGAAAGCTCTTCTCTCTGCCGGAGCGCTCCTCACCGGGGGCAGCCATGACCATACGCTTCGACAAGCTCGGTGTGGTGATCGCCGCGCTCGCCGCTTACGGAGCGTTTCTCGCGCCGTTCGCCACCTTCCGCGCCAACCGCATCGTTCCCGGTCAGGCACGCTCGATCCTTGAAGCCTTGCCGGAAACGGCCGGTCCGCTGCTTTTGGCGATCCTCGTCCTGGCAACCTTTGTCGCCCTGTTCAGGACGCCGCTCGTCTTGCGCCTCGCAGCCAGCGTCGTGACGCTTGTCGCGGTCGCGCTGCTCATCGGCGTCGCCGGTACCTTCCTTACTCCGGCCGGCAATACCTTTGCCCGCGTCTCGCCGGCCTCCGGCTTCTGGATACTCATTTTTGCCTTCACGCTTTTGCTCGCCGACGTCCTGACCAGGCTCGACCTGTCGCCCTGGGCGCGCATGGGCGTGCTTGTCGTTGCTGCGCTGGCCATAGGCTTGCTGCTGATTTCGGGACGCTGGGACAGTCTCTCGATCCTCAAGGAATATTACAACCGCGCCGACAGCTTTTGGGCCGAGGGCTCCAAACACGTGACCCTGGCGCTCGGCTCGTTGCTTGCCGCCGTGATCGTCGGCCTGCCGCTCGGCATCCTGTGCCATCGCGTCGAGAGCCTCCGGGCTGGCGTCCTCAACGTCTTGAACATCATCCAGACCATTCCTTCGATCGCGCTATTCGGCCTGCTGATCGCGCCGCTCGGCTGGGTCGCACTCCATGTGCCGGGGGCTGCCGCGCTCGGTATAAGGGGCATCGGCACGGCGCCCGCCTTCGTCGCCCTGTTCCTCTATTCGCTGCTGCCGGTGGTGGCCAACACCGTTGTCGGCCTTGCCGGCGTGCCGCGTGCCGCCAACGACGCGGCACGGGGCATGGGCATGACGGACCGCCAGCGCCTGTTCGGTGTCGAGTTTCCGCTGGCCTTTCCGGTGATCCTGACCGGCATCCGCATTGTCCTGGTGCAGAATATCGGCCTTGCCACCATCGCCGCGCTGATCGGCGGCGGCGGGTTCGGCGTGTTCGTGTTCCAGGGCGTCGGCCAGACGGCGATGGACCTGGTGCTGCTCGGCGCAATGCCCACCGTGGCACTCGCCTTCGCCGCGGCCATCATCCTCGACGCGGTGATCGAAATGACCGCCACCAAGCGCAGGGTAGAGACCGCATGATCGAGATCGAAGGCATCACCAAGCGCTATGACGCGACGACGGTGGTCGACAACGTTTCAATGGTCATTGAGCCGCGCACCATCGCCGTCATTGTCGGCACTTCGGGGTCCGGCAAGACGACGCTGCTGCGCATGATCAACCGGCTGGTCGAGCCGACATCAGGCATCATCAGGCTCGATGGCGCCGACAATCGATCGGTGCCCGGTTACGAACTGCGCCGCAGCATCGGCTATGCAATCCAGGGCCACGGCCTGTTTCCGCATCGCACCGTGGCGCAGAACATCGCCACCGTGCCGGTGCTGCTTGGCTGGGACAAGGCTCGCATCAAGGCCCGCGTGGATGAACTGATGACGCTCTATCAGCTCGACCCCCAGGAATTCGGGCCGCGCTACCCGCACGAACTGTCCGGCGGCCAGCAGCAGCGCGTCGGCGTTGCCCGCGCACTTGCCGCCGAACCTAACGTGCTTTTGATGGATGAGCCGTTCGGCGCACTCGACCCGATCATCCGCACCAAGGCGCAGGAGGATTTGCTGGCGATCCAGAAGCGCTTCGGCACCACCATCATCCTCGTCACCCATGACATGGAGGAAGCCGTGCACATGGGCGACAAGATCGCCGTCATGGATGCCGGCAAGCTGGTGCAATATGCCAAGCCCGCCGAGATCCTGGCAAGCCCGGCAAGCAGCTTCGTCGAGACCTTGGTCGGCGCGAGTGAGAGGCCATTCAGGCTGTTGTCGCTCGGCCGGGTGCGTGACGCGGTGGAGAACGGCACCGCCGATGGCGAGGCGATCCCCGGCGACGCCAGCCAGCGTGATGCGCTCGCGGAACTTCTCTGGTCCGGCAGGCCGGCGTTGCCCGTGGAGGGCGCCGACGGCAAGCCGCTCGGCCGCGTCACCATGGATGGCCTGGTCAAGCGGGCGGCGAGGCCGGCATGAAAGCCTGGCTGCCCCTGCTGCTCAGGCTTGCGCTGGTGGTGTTGCTGGTTGCCTTCATCACCAGCCCGGGTTGGTTCGCGCCATTGCTGAAGCCGCTGACCGAAAACAACGCTCCCGCGATCTACAACCAAGGCAGCCTGCTGACGCTGACGCTGCTGCATCTGCGAACGGTATTGATCGCGACCGTCGCGGCCACCATCGTTGCGGTGGCGCTCGCCATCCTCGTCACCCGGCCTGCTGGCGCCGAATTCCTGCCGCTATCACGCAGCCTGGTCAACATCGGCCAGACCTTTCCGCCGGTGGCGGTGCTGGCACTCGCCGTGCCGGCGGTCGGCTTCGGCGAGAAGCCGACGCTGATCGCCCTGTTCCTCTACGGCCTGCTGCCGATCTTCGAGAACGCGCTCACCGGACTGACGACGCTACCGGCCAATGTCGTCGAAGCGGCGCGCGGTGCCGGCATGACCGGCTGGCAAAGGCTCACCAAGGTCGAACTGCCGCTCAGCGCGCCGATCATCCTCGGCGGCATCAGGCTGTCGGTGGTGATCGGGTTGGCCACCGCCACCATCGGCTCGACGGTGGCCGCCAGGACGCTCGGCGAGGTGATCATCGCCGGCTTGCTGTCGAACAATCTCGCCTTCATCCTGCAGGGCGGTCTGATCGTCGCGGCGCTTGCGGTGCTCATCTATGACGGACTGTCCGCGGTCGAGCGCTACGCGGCCCGCCGCATGGGCAGAGAGGCGGACTGACTCGTGCCCGAGGCCGGGATCGATTTCAATCGATCTAACCGCCGGGCGATCACGGCGCGCACTCGCCCGTCTTCACCTTTTGGGCGAAAGCCGGGCAAGAACCGAACAATATCTTGACGTTCGCAGCCCTGTTTCGCATACACCGATGCGAAGAGGGGGATTCCATGCACGGGATTCCGTCTTTGTCTCAACGGCCCAGGGAGGGGTTCTTTTGGGCCAACAATCGAGGAAAACCCGGCAATGACCATAATTTCCGCCGTCATCGCCTGCGGCTTGCTTTCTGTCCTTTACGCCATATGGGCGACACGATCGGTCCTGGCGGCCGATCAGGGCAACGCACGCATGCAGGAAATCTCCGCCGCCATTCGCGAAGGCGCGCAGGCGTATCTGGCACGCCAATACACCACCATCGCCATCGTCGGCGTGGTCGTGCTCCTGCTCGCCTGGTGGCTGCTGTCGATAACCGCCGCCATTGGCTTCCTGATCGGTGCCGTTCTGTCGGGCGCCGCCGGTTTCATCGGCATGCATGTTTCGGTGCGGGCAAATGTACGCACCGCGCAAGCGGCTTCCAACAGCCTTGCCGCCGGCCTCGATATCGCCTTCAAGTCGGGCGCGATCACCGGCATGCTGGTTGCTGGCCTGGCCCTGCTTGGCGTGTCGATCTATTACCTCATCCTCACTCATTTCCTCGGCCTTCAGCCCAACGACCGGATCGTCATCGACTCGCTGGTCTCGCTCGGCTTCGGCGCCTCGCTGATCTCGATCTTCGCCCGCCTCGGCGGCGGCATTTTCACCAAGGGCGCCGATGTCGGCGGTGATCTGGTCGGCAAGGTCGAAGCCGGAATTCCGGAGGATGATCCGCGCAACCCGGCCACCATCGCCGACAATGTCGGCGACAATGTCGGCGACTGCGCCGGCATGGCCGCCGACCTGTTCGAGACCTATGCGGTGACGGTTGTCGCCACCATGGTGCTTGGCGCCATCTTCTTTGGCGGCACCGCCATCCTTGGTGCCGCGATGCTCTACCCGCTCGCCATCTGCGGCGCCTGCATCCTGACCTCGATCGTCGGCACTTTCTTCGTCAAGCTCGGCGCCAACGGCTCGATCATGGGCGCGCTCTACAAGGGCCTGATCGTTACCGGCCTGCTGTCGGTCGTTGGCCTCGGCGTCGCCACCTCGGCCACGCTCGGCTGGGGCGAGGTCGGCACGGTCGCCGGCATCGCCATCACCGGCAAGAACCTGTTCATCTGCGGCCTCATCGGCCTGCTGGTGACCGGTTTGATCGTGGTGATCACCGAGTACTACACCGGCACCAACAAGCGTCCGGTCAACTCGATCGCCCAGGCGTCGGTTACCGGCCACGGCACCAACGTCATCCAGGGCCTCGCGGTCTCGCTGGAATCGACGGCGCTGCCGGCGATCGTCATCGTCGGCGGCATCATCGCCACCTACCAGCTCGGCGGCCTCTACGGCACGGCGATCGCCGTCACCACCATGCTCGGCCTCGCCGGCATGATCGTGGCGCTCGACGCTTTCGGCCCGGTCACCGACAATGCCGGCGGCATCGCCGAAATGGCGGGCCTGCCCAAGGAAGTGCGTCACTCCACCGACGCGCTCGACGCGGTCGGCAACACCACCAAGGCGGTGACGAAGGGCTATGCTATCGGTTCGGCCGGCCTCGGCGCGCTGGTGCTGTTCGCGGCCTATTCGAACGATCTGAAGTTCTTTGCCGCCAATGGCGACAAGTATCCCTACTTCCAGGGCATGGGCGAGATCTCCTTCGATCTGTCCAATCCCTACGTCGTTGCGGGCCTGATTTTCGGCGGCCTCATTCCGTACCTGTTCGGCGGCATTGCCATGACGGCGGTCGGCCGCGCGGCAGGCGCCATCGTCGAGGAAGTGCGCAAGCAGTTCCGCGAGGATCCGGGCATCATGGCCGGCACCTCGAAGCCGAACTATGCGCGTGCGGTCGATCTCCTGACCAAGGCGGCAATCCGGGAAATGATCATCCCCTCGCTGCTGCCGGTGCTGGCGCCGCTCGTGGTCTATTTCGGCGTGCTGCTGATCTCGGGCTCGAAGGCGTCCGCCTTCGCCGCGCTTGGCGCCTCATTGCTCGGCGTCATCGTTAACGGCCTGTTCGTCGCCATCTCGATGACTTCGGGCGGTGGCGCCTGGGACAACGCCAAGAAGTCGTTCGAGGACGGTTTCACCGACAAGGACGGCGTCAAGCACCTCAAGGGCTCCGAGGCACACAAGGCTTCGGTGACCGGCGATACGGTAGGCGATCCCTACAAGGACACCGCCGGTCCGGCGGTCAACCCGGCGATCAAGATTACCAACATCGTGGCGCTCCTGTTGCTGGCCGTGCTCGCACACGGCTGACCGAGAGCGGTTGAAAAACAAACCCGCGGGGAGCGATTTCCGCGGGTTTTCATTTCAGGTGACTGGCCGCTTGGTCCCGGCGATCCATCCCATGGCAAGCCGGCTTGGGCTTGATCAAACAAAAACCCGTGGGATCGCTCCCACGGGTTTTCGGTCGCCTGAGACATTTGTTCCCCAGGTCGGGGAAGCAGGATTCCTAGCAATTCCAGGAAGAGTGCGTAGCAGTTTTCCGTCCGGAGTTGCGTGAAAACAAAGAGTTGGAGCGGTTCAGCGATTCCACCAAGCACTGAACCGCACTACGGATCAGGGAGTGCCGCCACCGGGAATGCCGGGCGCCAGCTTGCTCGCGCCGTTGATGATCTGGCTGAGGAAGTTCTGGTCCTTGCCGCCGGTCGGCGTGGTGCGCGAAATGAAGTCGAAGATCTTGCCATCCTTCAAGCCGTATTTGGCAATCTGGGTGACGCGGCTGTCAGGGCCGAAATAAACCGCCAGCACCTTCTGGTCGACCAGCCTCGGCTTGTCGAAGGCGACGTAGCGCTTGCGCGTCTGCGAGATGTAGTAAAACGCCTCGTTATCGAAAGTCGCCGTGGTTGACGGCGTGCCGAGCGCCAGAAGCACCTGCTCGCGGCTGGACCCGACCGGCACCGAATCGATCGCCTGCTGATCGAGGACATAACCCTGGGTGAACGTCTCGCTCGGACTGAGGTCGCCGACCATCTTATTGGTGTGGCATGCGGACAGCGCCGCTACGACAGCCAGCAAAGAGATCGCACCGGCAGCACTCGAAGTGAAAGTCGACTTGAAATTCAGCGCGCGCAACAACAATTCTCCATTCCATCGCCGCAACTTGCGCTGGGCCGCAAAACCGGTAAACCAGCTTGCTTGCCGATGCAACAAGGCCATTCAACAAACGGTCCCCGGAGACCATCCCCATGTTCCAGCGCCTTTTTGGCCGCGAACGCCATGCCAACCGCGCCATCACCGACGCGCTTTACGCACAAATCGTGGCGGCGGCGCGGCAGGCTGTTTTTTATTCCCATTGGAATGTGCCGGACACGCCGCTTGGCCGTTTCGAGATGCTTTCGCTGCACATGTTCCTGCTCCAGCACCGGCTGCGCGGCGAGGACGGCGTGGCGCAGGAGATCGCGCAGGTGCTGATCGACGAATTCTTCCTCGACGTCGATCATTCCCTGCGGGAACTGGGCATTGGCGATGTCGGTGTGCCAAAACGCATGAAGAAGCTGGCGAAGATGTTCTATGGCCGCACCGCCGCTTATGATGATGCGCTGGAACGAAACGATCATGAAGCGCTGGCTGCGGCCCTTGCCCGCAACGTCCGGCCCGATGCCGGCGCCTGGCCGGAAGCATCGCGTCTGGCCGGGTATGTCGCCGACGCCAGCCGGCAACTGAGCGCGCAGCCGGCCGAATCGATTGTTGCCGGCACTGTGGCATTTCCAGGAGCCAACGGAGGCTGATCGATGAAACACGCGGATATGAAAAGCGCGGTATCCTTTTTCGCCAATGTCGCCCGGCTGCCGCAGAAGGGGCTGCCGGTTGTGATCGAGGCCGACGCCGAACAGCGCGCCGCACTCGCCGAGGCGCATGGGCTGCTGTCGGTCGAAGCCTATCGCGCCGAACTGCTGGTCGCGTCGTGGAAGCGCAATGGCGTCAAGGTCAGCGGCCGTGTCGAAGCCGACATCACCCAGGCCTGCATCGTCACGCTCGACCCCGTCCCGGCGCATATCGATGAGCCGGTCGAGGCACTGCTCTTGCCGGAGGACTCCAAGCTCGGACGGCAGGGGTTCGAAGGCGGCGGCGAGATCCTGCTCGACGCGGACGGGCCCGACAGTCCCGAGACATTTTCGGGCGACACCATCGATGTCGGGGCGCTTGCCGAACAGTTCTTCGGATTGGCGATCGACCCCTATCCGCGCAAGCCCGGCGCCTCGCTTGGCGCCGGTGAAGATACCGGATCGGCCGAGAATGAATTTCAGCAAAAACTGCGATCCTTGCTGGGAAAATCCTGAAAACCTCGCCCACGACGGAAAAGTCGGTTGTGCGACAGCCCAAAACCGCTATTTTCGCCGAACCTTTGCGATCACTAAAGCGACTTGCCGCCTAACCGTGAGATGAATACCGCGTGATCAGGATTTCCATCGATGCCATGGGCGGCGATCACGGACCAACCGTGGTCATTCCAGCGCTCATGACGGTCGCGACCCGCCGTCCCGACATCCGCTTCGTCATCTACGGACGTGAGGAACTGGTTCGCCCCGAACTGGCCAGGTTCCCCAAATTGGCCGAGGTCTGCGAGTTCTTCCACTGCGAGATCGCGGTCGGTATGGATGACAAACCCAGCCAGGCGCTGCGCCATGGCCGCTGGAAATCGTCGATGTGGAAGGCAGTCGAGGCGGTCAAGTCGGGCGCCGCGGACGCATGCGTCTCCGCCGGCAACACCGGTGCGCTGATGGCGATGTCGAAATTCTGCCTGCGCACCATGGCCACCATCGATCGCCCGGCGATCGCGGCATTGTGGCCGACATTGCGTGGCGAAAGCGTGGTCCTGGACGTGGGCGCCACGATCGGCGCCGACGCGCACCAACTCATCGATTTTGCCATTCTCGGTACCGGCATGGCGCGTTCCGTATTCGGAATCGCCCGGCCCACGGTCGGTCTGCTCAATGTCGGCGTGGAAGAGATCAAGGGCCAGGAAGAGGTCAAGGAGGCGGGACGCATGTTGCGCGAAGCCAACATGGCCTCGATGAACTATCATGGCTTTGTCGAAGGCGACGACATCGGCAAGGGTACGGTCGACGTCGTGGTGACGGAAGGCTTCGCCGGCAACATCGCGCTGAAGACGGCGGAAGGCACCGCGCGTCAGATAGGTGGTTATCTCCGCGCCGCGATGAGCCGCACCCTGATGGCAAGGATCGGCTATGTCTTCGCCAGGGGAGCATTCGACCGCCTGCGCGAAAAGATGGATGTCGGCCGCTCCAATGGCGGGGTGTTCCTGGGGCTGAACGGCATCGTCGTCAAAAGCCATGGCGGCGCCGATTCAGACGGTTTCGCCGCGGCGATCGAACTCGGCTACGACATGGTGCGCAACAATCTGCTCGACCGCATCGAAGCCGACCTCGATCTGTTTCATGCGCGCAACCCGCATGCCCTGACATCTAGGAAATCCGACGTCGTTACCGACGCAAAGGAATAGGAAAGAATTTTGATCAGATCAGTTGTGCGCGGCACGGGCGCCGCGCTGCCCCGCCGCATCATGAAGAACGCCGATTTTGAAGGCATGGTCGAGACCTCCGACGAGTGGATTGCCCAGCGCACCGGCATCCGCCAGCGTCATATCGCGGCTGATGACGAGACGACGGCGTCCCTGGGCGAAGCCGCGGCGCGCGCCGCCCTTGCCGATGCCGGATTGACCCCGGACGATATCGATCTGATCGTGCTGGCGACCTCGACGCCCAACAACACGTTCCCGGCCACCGCGGTCGAGATTCAGAACCGGCTCGGCATGCATCATGGCTTTGCCTTCGATATGCAGGCGGTGTGCTCCGGCTTCGTCTATGCGGTGACGACAGCCGATCTCTATATCCGCGGCGGCCTGGCAAGGCGCGTGCTGGTGATCGGCTCGGAGACTTTCTCGCGCATCCTCGACTGGAACGACCGCTCGACCTGCGTGCTGTTTGGCGACGGCGCCGGTGCGCTCGTTGTGGAAGCGGGCGAGGGTGCCGGCACGATCGCCGACCGGGGTGTGCTGGCGGCCAGCCTGCGTTCCGACGGCGCCCACAAGGACAAGCTCTTCGTCGACGGCGGGCCGTCGACGACGGGAACGGTCGGTCATCTGCGCATGGAAGGCCGCGAGGTCTTCAAACACGCGGTCGGCATGATCACCGATGTCATCGAGGCGACCTTCTCGGCCGCAGGCATCGCAGCCGACGATCTTGACTGGTTCGTGCCCCACCAGGCCAATAAACGGATTATTGACGCTTCGGCGAAAAAGCTCGGGATAGCAGAGCAAAAGGTGGTGGTGACCGTCAATTTGCACGGTAACACCTCGGCTGCTTCCGTACCGCTGGCGTTGTCGGTGGCCGTCGCCGACGGTCGCATCAAGAAGGGGGACCTGGTGCTCCTGGAGGCGATGGGCGGTGGCTTCACCTGGGGCGCCGTCCTGGTTCGCTGGTAAGTGAATAACGGTCCGGTTTCGGTCCTTGACCTTGCCGGATCAATTACTTAGGCTCTGCCTTTGTTGTGCCGATTTTATGTTTGAACTGATGGGACGGTCGCATGGGGGGAAAAACACTTACGCGCGCCGACCTTGCCGAGGCCGTCTACCGAAAGGTCGGTCTGTCGCGTACTGAATCGGCCGAACTCGTCGAGGCGGTGCTGGACGAAATCTGTGAAGCGATCGTGCGCGGCGAGACGGTCAAGCTGTCGTCCTTCGCAACATTTCATGTCCGCTCCAAGAATGAGCGGATCGGGCGCAATCCCAAGACCGGGGAGGAAGTGCCGATCCTGCCGCGCCGGGTGATGACCTTCAAATCGTCCAACGTGTTGAAGAACCGCATCTTGCGTTCCCACCAGAACAGCAAGGCCAAGGGCGGCAAATAGCCTCCATTGCACGGTTGAAAAACCGGCCCCGCGATGATGGCGGGCTTGAATATTGCTTCACAAACCGCTGAAATAAGGTCCGATTCGGCAGCATGGCCGGATTGGTGTTCTGGCGTATGATCGATTCCGCGCTGGCGGAACAAGCTCTTATCCTCTTTGAGCGTGATCTCGTCTGAAGACCGTTCCGGGCCACGCTCCAGCGTGAGGATTTCGCCCATGGACAAGAGCCCTGACGCCTTCCGCACCATCAGCGAGGTCGCCGAAGATCTCGACCTGCCACAGCATGTGCTGCGTTTCTGGGAGACGCGCTTCAACCAGATCAAGCCGATGAAGCGCGGCGGCGGCCGTCGCTACTACCGGCCGCAGGATGTCGAACTGATCAAGGGCATCCGCCATATGCTCTACGATCAGGGCTACACAATAAAGGGCGTGCAGAAGCTGCTGCGCGAAAACGGCAATCATTTCCTGGTCGCCATCGGCAATGGTGACATGGCCGCCGTCGAGGCGATCTCGCAGCGCAAACAGGCCGACCAGGTGCCGCTGACGCCGGCCGCGCAGCCGCGCAGCGGAGATGATGAACTGGTTGGCCAGCCAAGGGTGAAGCCCAGCCGGCGCTTTTTCGGCATGGGCAAGAGCGACGAGGAAGGTCCGGTTGCGCCGGACGCGTCGAAACTCTCGCGTGACAATCGCGCGCTGCTGCAGGAGGCGCTGTTCGACCTGCTGGAATGCAAGCGCCTGCTTGACCAGGTGCGCTGACCGCGCCCGAGTGCCTTCGACGCCTCGAAAACCGGAACCGCCGGTCGGGTGAGGCGTTACGTTTCCTTCTGCAAGGCAAGGAAACGCGTGATGGCATCATATTCGACCCTTTCGGACATCGACCTCGAAAAGCAGGTTGCGGCTCTCTCGAGGGAACTCGCGGCGTTGCGCAAGGCAGTGTCAAAGCGGGGTGGCGCTTACTATGAAGGCGGCCGCGTTGCTGCGCTCGATACATATTCGGATCTTGCGGAGCGTCTGCGCGATGCCATGCCGGCGATCCGCAAGCAGGGCAGGGTCATCGAAAGATCGGCCCGCGACCATCCCGCGGCAGCCGCCGCGGTTGGGCTTGTGGTGCTGGGCCTTGCAGCCAGCCTGCTGTTCAGCCGGCGCTGACTGCCACCCCGGGACAGGATGGCGGTTCGCCTTAACAGGCCTGGCCGCCATTTCCATTCATATCAGCGGCTTGTGATGCCGCTCTGGCAGCTGGCACGAAGCGCGTCGGCATAAAAGCCCATCGCGCCCTTATGCCGCCCGCGCAGGAAAGCGGATTGATCGAGGCGCCACAGCCGTTCGATTTCCGCGGCGATCGCCGGATTCGTCCATGTGCCGTATCCGGCCGCCGAATAGACGGTCGCCTCGCCGCTGTAGAGACGATCGTCGGTAACCAGGAAGTCGATCCTGATATAGTCGAGGTCGCCGGCTATCCGGGGTGCGATCAAGATCGCGTGGCGAACATAGTCGATGAGCCGCGCGTTGACGGGCAAGGCCTGATCCTCGGCGGGATAGTCCGGATCACGGCCGGGCAACGGATTTGCTTCCCGGTCGAACAGCAGCGAACGCCTGGCGTGCTTATCCTCCGCCCAGACATGGCATATCGCGCCGCTGCAGACATGGACCTTGATGTCGGTGGCTATCGTGCCACCGGAAAGCGCCAGCCGCTCCTCCAAGAAAACAGTCGGTACGACAGGCCAATAGGCCCATTCGCCATTGCGCCGGCCGTAGCGTTTCTTGAGCCAGCGGCTCGCCTTGCGCACGATGGCAGTGCGATCCGGCTCGCCATCGGAGACGAATATGTTCATTGCGCTGCCATGGTTTGCCTTGACCACGATGTCTCCGGCCAGCAGGCCCGCCGGGATGTCTGCGGCGTCGCGCCCGGACCAACGTGTTTCTGGCGTGGCGATCCCGGGACAAATGTTCCGGATATGGGCCTTGGCCGAGAGCTTGTCGGTCAGCGTCACGAACAGCGGGTTGCGATCGAGGATTTTTCGCCACAGCAACAGCTCATGGTAACGCACGGGTGCGGCCGGATTGGGCAGATAGCCCAGCTTCACGACAAATCGCACGACAAGGACCGGATGTCGCAGCGTTAGCCACAATCGCGCGATTGACAGGACAATGCGATCTGTCCGGGAAAGATCGGCCTTGGCCGTCATCGGGATACCTGGCTTTGTTGGCGAAGCCTGACCCGGTGTTGCATCCAGGTCAGAAAGATCCCCTGCCGTATCGCGATTTGGCGTCGTGCGAAAGATTTCGATTATCGTCGCGGGCTTGGCGTCGAAAGTCCTGGCCCGGCGGTGTCATTCGACAGGCCCGATTTATGTCGTGCATGTCGTCGCGCAACCCAGAGAAGACCAGCCTTGAACAAGAAGGCAAGGCCGGTCTTCTCGTTGGCAGTCCGGTATGGCCTAGGCCTTCTTCATCATCTTCTTCATGTGGTGGTGATGATGATGGTGGTGATGATGAGGGCGAGGGTGGTGGCGATGATGATGATGGTGACGATGCTTTACCATCGGGGCAGCGTCCGCGCTCGTCGCGCCGATACCGGCACCGTGAAAGCGATTGCAGCTGCAAGCCCGAGGGCCGAGAGGAGGGTCTTCTTCATTGGATCGTTTCCTTTTTTTCGCGGGCATATTAAATCGGGTCGATAGCCCGACCGCCGCGCATGGAATTACGCTCCAGAATTTTTTCGTCAGTATTTCCCGATTGTAGAATTTGGTTTCTGAACTGTTTCTGGGTAACCGGAGGGCTTGCACCGTTGTCAGGGTGCTGGCCGAAAGCGGTATCGCCTCTTCTGGCTCAAATCGGCGCGTAGAATCCGCGATAAGCGTCTCCGGGAAACCAGCCAAGGCCTGCTTGGCGGATTTCCTGTTGATGCCATGGCGTTCTCCGGCAGGCTGGACTTGCCGATTTGCAGGCCGCGCGTGTTTATACATGCGGCATCCAAATCCGCGCCAATCGCATCTGCCGTGCATCGGGTCTGAACCGTGAGTTTTTCGATATGAGCCTGGACTCCGTTGTTGCCTTCTTCGCGGCTCACGCGCCTGATGTCGAAGTCATCGTCACGCAAGCGAGTTCGGCGACGGTGACGCTGGCGGCGGAGGCGCATGGTGTGTTGCCGGCGCAGATCGCCAAGACGATCTGCCTTCGCGTCGGCGAGCGCACCATGCTGGTGGTGACCAGCGGCATCGCCAGGCTGGACAACCGCAAGTTCAAAGACCAGTTCG
The DNA here is from genome assembly GCF_020164745.1 of Mesorhizobium sp. ES1-4. Classification (GTDB taxonomy): domain Bacteria; phylum Pseudomonadota; class Alphaproteobacteria; order Rhizobiales; family Rhizobiaceae; genus Mesorhizobium. The sequence goes on from NZ_JAIUGV010000011.1 coordinate 34,658, forward strand.
GCAGCAAGCCGCGTATGCTCGATGCCGCCGAGGTTGTCGAGGCAACCAGCCATCCGGTCGGCGGCGTCTGTCCGTTCGGCCTGCCGGCGCCGCTGCCGGTCTACTGCGACGTCTCGCTGCGCGAATTCGCCGAGGTCGTACCCGCCGCCGGCGCCGCCAATGCCGCTGTCCGGATTGCACCGCAGCGCATGGCCGATCTTACCAGTGCCGAGTGGGTCGACGTGTGCCAAGCCCAGTAGCCGGAGCTTGAGCCGGGCAAAGCAGGCGATTCGACAATCGGGTGATGCGGCAGAAGGACCTTCGGGGGCAAGTCCTGCTTAATAATGGTCGGAGTGGCCGGATTCGAACCGACGACCCCTTGACCCCCAGTCAAGTGCGCTACCGGGCTGCGCTACACTCCGGACCGGTCGCGATGTATCGTGATAACCCGGCTCGGGTCAACCGGTTTCCGCGATAATTATCTCGCCGCGACGGTGGGTTTGAATGCGGCGGGCAATACCGGCTGCAACAGCCGCTGGTGGCGGTATTCCAGGGCGATGGCGCCCCAGATCAAGCCGAGCAGCAGGTACATATGGCGCCAGTGGTCGATGTCGATGAAGGTGCCGAGCCCGATATTGCCGATGAAGGCGACGTAGGCGCACAACAGGTAGGGCTGCCACGGCCGGTCGCGCAACAGGATGCGGAACCCGGTTGAAATCGTCCAGACGACCAGCGTCAGGAACGAGACGAAGCCGAGCCAACCATAATCCATCAGCATCTTCAGCCAGATGTCATGCGTGTCCTCGCCGTAGATCGTGCCGAAGACCAGCGGCCCGATGCCGAACGGATGCTCCATGGCCATCTGGAAACCGATCGTGTAACGGGCGAAGCGGCCAAGGCGGGCGGTGTCGTAGCTCTGTTCGAGATGGGCGCGGTTGAAAAACATCTCCGCCACGCCAGGCAACTGCAAGATGACGATGATGGCGATGGCCAGCAGCGACAGCGCGGCGATGGTCATGATCACCACGCGCAGCCGGAACATGCCGCTGGCGCTCTGCAGGAACAGGCAGCCGGTGAGCAGGACGGCCGAGACCGCGAACATGCCCCAGGCGCCGCGCGAGAACGAGAAGAAAATGCCGGCACTGATGACCAGCAGCGGCACAGCCAGCAGCGGCATGCGTGTGACCGGTCCGGTCAGCAACAGATAGAGCAGGTAGATGCCGGGCAGCACCAGGAACGGGCCGAACACGTTCGGGTCCTGGAAGGCACCGGCGGCGCGGTCGTATTTGGTGAACATTTCCGCGCCCGGGAAAGCATGGAAATAGCCAGCAATGCCAAGCAGCGACGTCGCTACCGCCGAAACGACATAGGCATTGAAGATCAGCCGGTAGAGGCTGGGCTGCGTGGCGGTGACCGATGCGAAGAACACCGCGCTGAAGGCGAGAAACAGTGACACCGCAAGATAGAGCGGCGTGTTGGCGAGGTCCGCCATCTGCGTCATCGAGATCATGCCGCCGATGTTCATCGTCACCAGCAGCACCAGCAGCGGCATGGCCGCGCGCGAAATCCTCAGGCCGAACAAGGCCCAGATGGCGATCAGCGCGGCCATGTAGATTTCGTAAGGCGCCGGCTCGCTGATGACGAAGCCGGATAAAAGAATACCGAGCACAACCGCGCCCGAGGAAATCAGTGCGATCAGCTTGGCGTTGACCGCCGCGCGCGGCAGATCATGGCTGATCGCGCTCAATAGGCGTTTTCCGTGTTGAGCAGCCGAATCGGCGTCAGGAACAGGATCCGCAGATCGAACAGCAGCGACCAGTTCTCGATGTAATAGAGGTCGTATTCGGTCCGCATGCGGATCTTTTCATTGGTGTCCATCTCGCCGCGCCAGCCGTTGATCTGTGCCCAGCCGGTGACGCCGGGCTTGACCTTGTGGCGCGCGAAATAACCGTCGACCACCTCGTTATAGAGCAGGTTGTGCGACTGCGCGGCAATGGCGTGCGGGCGCGGACCGATGAGCGACAGCGAGCCGAACAGCGAGTTGAAGAATTGCGGCAGTTCGTCGATCGAGGTCTTGCGGATGAAACGGCCGACGCGGGTGACGCGCGGATCGTTCTTGGTCACCGTCTGCTTGGCCGTCGGATCCGACCTGTCGGTGTACATGGAACGGAACTTGTAGACCTCGATCACCTCGTTGTTGAAGCCGTGCCGTTTCTGCTTGAACAGAACCGGCCCCTTGCTGTCGAGCTTGATGGCGATTGCAGTGGCCAGCATCACAGGCGAGAACGCGACGATGCCGATGAGGCTGAAGATGATGTCGAAGGCGCGTTTGGCGACTGAATCCCAGTCGTTGATCGGCTTGTCGAAGATGTCGAGCATCGGCACCGAACCGATGTAGGAATAGGCGCGCGGACGGAACTGCAACGCATTGGAATGCGCCGACAACCGGATGTCGACCGGCAGCACCCATAGTTTCTTCAGCAATTGCAGGACGCGCGATTCGGCGGTCAGCGGCAACGACACGATCAGCATGTCGATACGGGCGATGCGGGCGAATTCGATCAGTTCCGAAATGGTGCCGAGCTTGGGATAGCCGGCGACGAGGGCCGGCGAACGCTTGTCGCTGCGATCATCGAAGATGCCGCAGATGCGGATGTCGTTGTAAGGCTGCTTTTCCACCGAGCGGATGAGCGCTTCCGCCGCTTTGCCGCCGCCTACGATGACGGCGCGCCGTTCCATGCTGCCATCGCGCGCCCAGCGCCGGATCAGCTTCGACATCACCAGCCTGAGACAGAAGAGGCAGACGAAGGCGACGACGAACCACGTGCCGAGCAGCAGGCGTGAATAGTCTTGCGACATCTTCAAGGCGAACGCCGTCAACGCCATCAGGGCGAAGGTGCCGGCCCAGACCAGAATGATGCGCCCAAAATTGGCGATCGGCCGCATCAGCGACACCACCTGGTAGCAATCCGTGACATCGAGCAGCACCACGGCGAGGAACGACGCGGCGGCCATCATCAGCGGGTATTGCCAGGCGAGGTAATTGAAGAACCCGACATAATAGAAATAGACGCAGAGCCCGGAGACAAACAGCACCGCGAACTCGACCATGCGCAGCACGCCGCTGACCATGATCGGCGACATCGTATCGCGCCGATATTGCGACGCCACCTGCCGGGCAACGTCGTTCATGCCGCCAGGCTTGTCGCCGTCGGCGGGGTCGTCGAATTTACGCACCGCCTCCGATGAAAAGCGGCGCGCGGGATCAATGTCGTTCATGGAACAGTCCGCAAGCTTCCCCGGGGTGATTAGCAAAAGAGAGCTAAGAAACCCTTGAAACAACCTATGGCTTTGGAAGGGCTCGAGCTAACTTTGGAGCGCGGCGAAGTAGGCCTTCTCGATTTCGGCGGCCATGACGTCGGCGCCGAAGCGTGCCCTGAGCGTGGATTCATCGGGCATTAATTTGCGGTAGGCGGCAAGGTCTCCCAGCGCCTGGCTCATCTTGTCGGCGAGTTCAGTCGGATCTGGCCGGATCAGGGCAGGGGAGTCCGAACCGAAAATCTCCGGTATGCCACCAACCGACGTCGCGATCATTGGTCTTGCCGCGGCAAGTGCCTCCAGCACGATATAGGGCATGGCTTCGGCGCGCGAAGGAACGACGACGAGCGCCGCCAGTATAAAGGCCTCCCGGGCCGGCATCGGCGGCAGAAAGCGGACATTGCCTTCAAGCCCGAGGCGTTTCACCTGCGCATGATAGCGGGGCAGGTCGTCGCCGTCGCCGACCATCACCGCATGCGGCGCGCGACCGAGTCGGGGAGCGGCGGCGGCCAGGGCATCGAGGAAGATGTCAGGGCCCTTGAGGTCCCGCATCATGCCGATATAGAGCAAATCGGCCGCATCGGCCCTGGCGGTCACCGGCTCGAATTCGGTGTCGCGCAGTCCGTTATAGACCAGCGTGTTCGGGATCGGCGGTTCGCCCACCTTCCTGCGATAGGTCCGCCGTTCGTAGTCGGACACGAACAGCAGGCAATCGGTGAAGCGTGCCATGAAGTGCTCGAGGGCGAAGAACAGCTTTCCGGTGACGGTGTTCTCGTCATAGTGCAGAGAGCCGCCATGCGGCGAATAGAGGCGGGCCACGCGAGACCTTGATACCCGCAACAATGAGCCGAACAGACGGGCATAGGCGCCACCCTTGGCGCCGTGCCCGTGCAACACGTCCGGCCGCAATTCCTTGATGATCCTGTAGGTGCGCCGGGCCGAGGCGATATCGCCCGGGCCGACATGGCGCTGCATCGGCGTGCGATGGATGCCGAGCGCCAGCATGTCCTTCATCTGTCCGAACAGACGCTCCTCGAATTCGCCGCCTGTGGTCGAGTCGCAGACGATGCCGACCATGTGGCCGGCGGCGACCTGCGCTTCCGTCAGGTCGCGCACGTGCCGGAAAATTCCTCCGACTGGTGAGCGGAAGCAGTGGACGATCCTGAGCTTGTCCGCCACGAGGTGTCTGTCAGAACAGGCGTTCGCGGACGTAGACGGTGTCTCCCGGCAGCAGCGGATCGGAGGTGACCACGCGGCCGGTTATCACCTTGCCGTTGATGTCGCGGGTGATGTCGACGCTCTCCTGGTTGGCGCGCGGCGTGAAGCCTCCGGCGATGGCGATGGCCTTCTGCACCGTCAGGCCGGGCACGTAGGAATACTGGCCGGCGGCCCCCACTTCGCCCATGACGAAGATCGGCCGGTAACGATCGATCTCGACCGAGACGTCGGGATCGCGCAGATAGCCTTGCCGCAACTTGTCGGCGATCTCCTTCTCCATCTGTTGCGCGGTGTGGCCACGTGCCGGAATGGCGCCGACGAGCGGGAAGGAGATGTAGCCGGACTGATCAACGCTGTAGCTATTGGTCAGGCCATCCTGCTCGAACACGGTGACGCGGACGCGGTCGCCGGCACCGAGACGGTAGGGCTGGTCGAGGACCTCGTGAAAGGCGGCCGGGGTCGGCCGGTAGCTGGAGCAGCCGGCGAGCATCGATACGGCAAGCAGTGCGCGAAAGAGGGAAGCAGCGCTTTTCATGATCGGAAACGTACCTTCGACTGGCCGCTGCGGCGTCGCAGCAAACATCTGGGATCGGGTTCGTTATCATCCTGTTAGGGTTAATGGCCGGTAAAGGAGCTCGCCGATCGCGCTCGCCAGGCAAGGTTTTGCGATTTTATCGTTTTTCTGTCGCCCTCCAGTAAACCCTAACGGAAGCTTGCCGTGATCTTAACGGCTGAGTTACCATAGTTGTTTACGGTACATTCCGACCCAGTTTCGGAGTAGGGATGCATGTCCGTTCAATCCGCGGCCGCAGACGTCGACGTCGATCTCAGGCAGCTCTTCGCCAGCCTCGGGCGGAACTGGCTGCGGATTCTGATCTTCGTTCTCGTGGTGACGGGACTTGCCTTCACGGCCGCTTCATTCGCGACCCGGCACTACAAGGCCCAGACCCAGGTGGAAATCGCTCCGCGCGAATCCGTCTACACCCGTCCGTCCGGCAGCAACAATGACGCCGACAAGCCGATCCTCGACGAGCAGGGCGTTGCCACCCAGGTCCAGATAATTTCGTCCAACGAAGTCCTCAAGCAGGTTGCCCAGAAGCTTGGCCTGTCGCGGCGGCCCGAATTCGACGAAACGATCAATATGTCGCCCCTGAGCCGCCTGCTGCTCCTGCTTGGATTGAAAAGCGACCCGATGGACGTTCCAATCGACGAACGCGTGCTGAAGAAGATGCGCGAGAAGCTCAACGTCTACGGCGTTGAAAAGACTCGCATCATTGCCATCGAGTTCTCGTCGGAGGATCCGAAGCTCGCCGCCGCCGTCCCCGATGCCATTGCCGCCGCTTATATCGCGGGGCAGGGTGCGGCCAAGAGCGAATCGAACACCGCCGCCGCGGACTTCCTGGCGCCCGAGATCGCCGACCTGTCCAAGCAGGTCAAGGATGCCGAAGCCAAGGTCGCGGCTTACCGCGCCCAGTCGGGCCTCCTGATGGGCGGTAACAACTCCACCCTGGCCACCCAGCAATTGGCCGAGCTGTCGACCGAACTGTCACGGGTGCGGGCCAACCGCGCCGCGGCCGAAGGCACCGCCGAGAGCGTGCGCAAGGCGCTGCAGAATGGCGGATCGCTGGATTCACTGCCGGAAGTGCTGTCTTCCGATCTGATCCAGCGTTTGCGGGAACGGCAGGTCGAACTGCGCGCCAACATCGCCGATATGTCGACGACGCTGCTCGACAATCATCCGCGTATTCGCGCCGCCAAATCACAGCTCGCCGATCTCGACGCGCAGATCCGCAGCGAGGCCCAGAAGATCATGAAGGGCCTAGCGATGCAGGCCGATGCCGCCAAGGCGCGCGAAAGCCAGCTCGTCGCCGACGTCAACACGCTCAAGGCTGCTTCGGCTCAGGCCGGCGAGCAGCAGGTCGGTCTCGACGCGCTGCAGCGCGATGCCGCCGCCAAGCGCCAGCAGCTCGAACTTTACCTGACCAATTATCGCGAGGCCGCGTCGCGTCAGGATCGCAACTATGTTCCGGTCGACGCCCGCATCACCTCGCCGGCCTCGGTGCCGTCAGAGCCATACTTCCCCAAGATCGGGCCGATCGTCGGCGCTGCCGCCGCGGCTTCACTTCTGCTGGCGACGATATTCACGCTGCTGCGGGAGCTCTTCTCGGGCCGCGCCATGCGCCCGGCCCTGGGCGCGCGGTTTGAACCGATCGACGAGGTGGCGATGCCGCCCGCCAATCATCAGGAGCCAGCTGCCGGCCCGGAAGTCGCCAACGCGTTCGCCAATCGTGCCGCCGAGACCTCATGGCCTGAACCGCTCTCGGAAACACCGGCGCAGCCGCCGGCTGCCGCCGAGGTCGAGCCCGTGGCCAAAGTGGAGCCTGCCGCCGAACCTGAACCGGTGGCCAAATCCGGACCCGCGGCCGAACCTGGACCCGTGGCCGAGCTTGAACCCGTGGCCGAGCCTGAGTCCATGGCTGAGCCGGAGCCCGCCGTGGAGGACCGGCGGCCACGCTCCGTGCTCGGCGAGATCGACATCGAGAAAGCCGCCGAAAAGCTGATCGCCAGCGGAAGCGCGCGCGCCATATTCGTTTCCCCGGAAGGCGACGAAGCCGCGGCGTCGGCGATCCTGGTCGCACGTGAGGTTTCCGACGCCGGCCTGCGCGTCCTGTTGCTCGACCTCACGGCTTCGGGTGCTGCCTCTCGGCCGATGCTGGACAGCGGGCTTTTCCCCGGGATCACCAATCTGCTGGCGTCGCAAGCGCAGTTCAGCGATGTGATCCATTCCGATCTCTATTCCGACTGCCATGTCATTCCCGTCGGCACCGCCGATCCGGTCCGTGCCATGCGAGCCGCCGACCGGCTGCCGATCATCATGCAGTCGCTGACAACAGCCTATGATCTGGTGGTGGTCGAATGCGGGCCGGCCGATGCGCAGGGTATTGGCCGTCTGGGCGGGGAGGCCACCGAGGTGTTCCTGTCCATGCTGGAGCCCGACGACGAGGTGACGCGGGCCGCGGTCAAGCTGATCGAGAGCGGCTATCCCGACTTGACGCTGGTGACGCCGCTCGGCCACGAGCCGCCCGGCACTCCGCTGCCGGGTCGACGCTCCGCGGCTTGAAAGAACAGCTGTTGAGGCCCCATCAGGTCGATCTCAGTTCCACGTCGTCACGCCGAATATGCTGTTGGCGTATTGGGGCTAGTTTTCGTCTTCCGTGGGCAGGGGCGCTGTCTGTCCGATGGCCTTGCGGCGCAGCGTCTTAGCCAGCTTCCAGATCGTCGGGCTGTTCTTGACAAAGGCCTTCAGCCGCGCGCCCTGGCGAAGTGCCGCTGCCAGCGCACGGCCCTTGAGCGTCAGCGGGACCAGGACCTCGAGATGCTGCGTTTCGATATCGCACCATAGCCGCTTGTAGGGCTCGTCTCCGACGGAGAAATCATAAACCGCGAAGCCGGTTTCACAGGCTTCCTGGATGTTATCGAAAAATAGGAAATCGCCTGGGCTGGTGTGGGAAAGGTCATCCTCGGCGATCGCTCCGAACTCGCAGATCAGGCGCCTGCCCGAGCGGCTCGATCCGGTGACGGCGCGCAGCTTGCCCGCGACCTCCAGCCCGTGCAGCACGAAGCAAGGCTTGTCCTCGGCAAGCGCTTGGGTGAAGAGTCCCCGGAAGAAGGCGCGTGTCCGGTCATCGCCGAAAACGTTGGCAATGCCCATCTTGCGGAAGCGCTGTTCCTTCATCTCGAAGAACGCATCGAGCAGCCTCTCCACCTCGTCGGCGCTGCGCGCCTCGATGCGCCGGTGGCTCCCGACGGCCTCGAACTTGCGCATCTGCGAACGATGCTTCTTGCGTTTGCGCTTGCCGCTGGCACGCAGCAGCAGCGCATCGAATCCGCCGCTGAGATCGACGGCCAGCGAAAGATTGGGGCTGGCGAAATGATCGAGCGATGCCAGCGGATTGGCGATGCCGTCGAGATCGGGCAGCACTCTTTCCAGTGCGATGAGATCGATGTCGGGCCGGAATTTGGCGATCGCCGCGAGCATCGTCCGGATGGCGGTGAGGTCGCCGCTGGCCAGCCATTGCGGTTCGGCGGCGCAGAAATTGCCATTCGCGTGGCGGCCGCCCATGAACTGGGCGACCCGCAGGGGGCCGCGCTTGACCACCTCCAGCGCCAGTGCGAAAGCCGGCTTGCCCTCCAGTTCAAGCGTGGCGATGAGCAGATCGGGCTTGACCTCGGCGGCCCAGTTCAAGACCCACGCCGCACTTTGCGCCGGCGCACAAACCGCTGAACCACAGAATTTCGCGTAGGACGCTAGCCCCTCGGCGGCGGCAACGGAAACCGACAGTCCCGCGGCATTCCCGGGCAATGCGCGTGCCGAAGCTTGGGCCGCCGCGAGCCGCTTGCCATCAAACGACGCGGTTGCGTCAACCATACCTCAATCCTTAAGGCGTATTGATCCCGATTTGGGGGGCGCTTGGGCGTATTCCGTGCTTCGATAGCCTAGGCGCAAAAGGTGAATGAATGATCGACGGTGGGGAGGCAATCCGGAAACTGGCGCTCAACGTCGCCCGCTATACCGGCCTCGCACCACTGGCCAGGCCGTTTGTCGGCGGCATCGGCGCCATCCTGATGCTGCATCGCGTGACCGCGACGCCCGAAAAGCCCGACAGCGTCAACCGTCACCTCAACATCGAGCCCGGTTTCCTAGATGCCGTGATCGCCGACATGAAAGCGAACGGCTATTGCTTCGTCTCGATGGACGAAGCCGTGGAGCGCATCAAGGCAGGCGGCAAGGGCGGCCGGTTCGCCACCATCACCGCCGACGATGCTTATCGTGACAATATGACGGAGGCCCTGCCGGTGCTTGAGAAGCATGGCGCGCCTCTCACCATCTATGTCGCTCCCGGGCTCATCGATGGCACTGCCCACCTTTGGTGGGATGTGATCGAGGATATCGTCAATGCCCGCGATCGCCTCACTCTGGCGACATCGGACGGTTCGACGGTGATCGACTGTGCGACCCCCGCGAAGAAACAGCAGGCCATCGCCCGCCTGCACGCCTATTTCAGCACGGAGATCCGCGAGGAGGACCTGCGGACCGTGTTGCGCGACCTGGCCGCTTCTAATGGCGTCGACGCGGACGCCCCGCGCCTGCGCACGCTGATGAACTGGGACGATATCCGCACCGTCGCCGCGCACCCGCTGGTTACAATAGGCGCCCATACGATCAACCACAGCAACCTGAAGCGGCTTTCGGAGGCCGATGCGCGGCACGAGATCGGTGCCGTCAGGGATATGCTGCGGACCGGGCTTGGCGAGGAGCCGCGCCATTTCGCCTATCCCTACGGCTACGCCAGCGCCGTCGGCTGCCGCGAAGTGGGCTTTGCGCGCGACGCCGGCTATGCCTCCGCGGTGACCACCCGCCACGGCGTGCTGCGCGCCGAGCATGCCGGCTTCCTGCAGGCCTTGCCGCGCATTTCGGTAAATGGCCGCTATCAGAGCCTGGCCCATATCCGCACCATGCTGTCTGGCGTGACGACGCCACTCGCCAATGCCGGCAGGATGCTCGTCACCGTTTGACCGGCGGCCTCACCGGGCAGGGCTCAACGCTTGGCGCGCGGCTCCAGCATCAGCCATTTGATGATGCCCATCGCCGGCAGCACCCAGAGCAGACCGCTGAGGAGGAAGAACAGGAATTGCACCAGCGGCCCCGATTCCGACAGCCGGGCGACCGCGAAGATCGAGGCGACCAGCGCGTAGATGATGACCAGCGCCAACAGCAGGAACATTCCGATCAGCTTTTTCAGGCGAATGGGCATGGCACGATCTCGTTGATGGCTACCGCTTAAGCCGAACGCGGGACGCGCGCAACCCACGACACCAGGCGCGACGGCGTGCCGCGCTGCCCGGTCTTGCCAGCAGGAGTGCGATGGTTCACCAATCCGCGACATTCAACCTGCCGGGATATAGTCATGGCCGCCATCTCCGCCGCCGCGCCCTATCGGGCCCGCGACCGCGACCTGCATAACCGGGCACTCGTACGCGGCTGGCTGTATGTCGTGCTCCTGGTGCTGTTCGCGCTGGTCCTGGTTGGCGGCGCCACGCGGTTGACCGAATCCGGCCTGTCGATCACCGAATGGCAGCCGATCCATGGCGTCATCCCGCCGCTCAACGACGCCGAGTGGCAGGAGGAATTCCAGCGCTATCAGCAGATCCCGCAATACACCAAACTCAACAAAGGCATGAGCGTCGAGGCGTTCAAGTCGATATTCTGGTGGGAATGGGCGCATCGCCTTTTGGCGCGCAGCGTCGGCCTGGTCTTTGCCTTGCCGCTGCTGGTCTTCTGGGCGACGCGCCGCATCGAGCGCGGCCTCGGGCCGAAACTGGTCGGCATTCTGCTGCTCGGCGGACTGCAGGGAGCCATCGGCTGGTGGATGGTGGCCTCCGGCCTGGTCGACCGCGTGTCGGTGAGCCAGTACCGGCTCGCCACGCATCTGACGCTGGCGGCGCTGATCTTCACCGCGACAATGGTTGTCGCACGGGGCCTCGCTCCCTACTCCGAGCCCGCTGCCGATCGCTCGACGCAGAGATTGGCCGGTTTCATCGTGCTTCTGGTGCTGATCCAGATCTATCTCGGCGGTCTGGTCGCCGGTCTCGACGCCGGCATGAGCTACAACACCTGGCCGCTGATGGACGGCAGGGTCATTCCCGGCGATCTGCTTATCCTCGAGCCGGTGTGGCGCAACTTCTTCGAGAACCCGAAGACGGTGCAGTTCATCCATCGGCTCGGCGCCTATACCGTCTTTGCCGTCGCGCTTTGGCACATGATCGCCACGCGTCGGCGGCTGCCCGGCTCAACGCATGCGCGACGCGCGACATTGTTGTTCGTTCTGGTGCTTGTGCAGGCTTCGATCGGTATCGCTACGCTGCTGATGCAGGTTCCCCTGCACATGGCGCTGACCCATCAGGCTTTTGCGCTTGTCGTGCTGGGCTTTGCCGCCGCCCACTGGCGAGGCACCAAGGGCGCCTATCCCTTGCCCAACGAGATTGCCGTCGGACGCTGAGTGCGGCCAATCACATCCAGAATTCGTTCGACTGCGTTGTTTTCTGGCCGTCGAATTCGGCCTGACGCAGCGCGGCGGCGGATTGGGCGGACTGGCCCTGATTGGCCTTGGCCGCCTTGTCGGCGGCTTTGGCGGCGTCCGCGGCGGGTTTCGTCCGGTTGGCTGGCGCGTCCATCACAGACCGAGCATCAGATCCATGTTCTGGACGGCTGCACCCGAGGCGCCCTTGCCGAGATTGTCGTAGACCGCCAGCAGCAGCGCCTGCGCCCTGCTGTCGTTGGCAAAGACATAGACCTTCATGCGGTTGGTGCCGTTGTAGACCTCCGGATCGATGTCCGGTACGCGCTCCAGATGCGCATAGGGCGCCACCTCGACCACGCCGCCGGTGATCGCGGCGAAATGGTCCGCAATGGCGGCGTGAAGTTCGGCGCCCGTCGGTACCCGATCGAGGGCACCGAGCTGCAACGGCACCACTGTGATCATGCCTTGCGCGAAATTGCCCACCGCCGGCTGCATGATCGGGTCATGCGACAGCTTCGCATAGGCCTTCAATTCCGGCACGTGCTTGTGCTGCAGGGTCAGGCCGTAGGGCAGGAACTCCGGGGCGTCCTCGCCCTTGGCGACGTAGTCTTCGATCATCGGGCGCCCGCCGCCCGAATAACCGGTAATGCCGTTGACCGCGATCGGGGAACTCGCCGGCAACAGGCCAGCGGTGATCAGTGGCCTGAGCGTCGCGATCGGCCCCTGCGGCCAGCAACCGGGATTGGCGACGCGCTTTGCCGTGGCGATCTTCTTCGCCTGCTCCTTGTCCAGTTCGGCGAAGCCATATTCCCAGCCTTCGGCCACACGATGCGCGGTTGACGCATCGATGACCTTGGTGGTGGCGTTGGTGATCAGCGAGACGCTTTCCTTGGCTGCATCGTCGGGCAAGCACAGGATCGCGATATCGGCGGCGTTGAGGAATTCGGCGCGCGCCGCCGTTTCCTTGCGGCGCTCGACCGGAATGGAAATGATCTCCAGATCGCCGCGCTCGGCTAGCAGCGCCCGGATCTGGAGACCGGTGGTGCCGTGCTCGCCGTCGATGAAGATTTTCGGTTTCATTGCCTGATCAATTCCCTGAGGACTATATGCCGTTGCCTTGATTGACCGCGGCGCCATTGTGGTTGCCGTTGTTCAGCTCATCGAGCCGCGCCTTTCGCTCCGCCAGCAGGCCGAGATACTGCATGGCCACCATCGAGCCTGCGATGGCCGTTATATCGGCGTGATCATAGGCCGGCGCAACCTCCACGACATCGGCGCCGACAATATCGACCTGGTTGAGCTGGCGCAGCGTCGACAGGATCTTCGCCGAGGACGGCCCCCCCGCGACAGGCGTGCCGGTGCCGGGCGCATAGGCCGGGTCGAGGCAGTCGATGTCGAAGGTCAGATAGGTCTTCTTGCCGCCGGTGCGATCGACGATGGCGTAGGCGATGTCGGAAGCCCGCATTTCCTCGATTTCATGGCCATGGAGGATCTTGATGCCGAACGTGTCGGGCGCATGGGTGCGGATGCCGACCTGGATCGAACGGTCGGGATCGATGATGCCTTCCTTGACCGCGCGGCCGACGAAGGAACCATGGTCGATGCGCTTGCCGTCATCGGGCCATGTGTCCTGGTGGGCGTCGAACTGCACCAGGGCGAGCGGCCCGTGGATAGCGGCGTGCGCCTTGAGCAGCGGCCAGGTGACGAAATGATCTCCGCCGAGGGTCAGCAGGAAGGCGCCCGATTTCAGGATCTTGGCGGCTTCGCGCTCGATCGTGCCGGGTGTCTTCTGATGGTTGCCCGAGTCGAGCAGGCAGTCGCCATAATCCACAACCGCGAGATGTTCGAACAGATCGCGCGAGAACGGGTACTGCGGGTCGTTGTCGAGGATCGCCGAGGCACGGCGGATCGCCTGTGGCCCGAACCGGGCGCCGGGCCGATTGGTGACGGCGGCGTCGAATGGAATGCCCCACACCACCGCGTCCGCGCCCTTCACATCCTTGGTGTACCGGCGACGCATGAACGACAGCGCCCCGGAATAGGTCGGCTCGAATGCAGCGCCCGTTTTCGAGCGGGCGGTGAAGGCATGGTCGATGTTCTTGGTCGCCATTACGGGTCCTCGTTTTCATCGGGGTGCAACAACTACAGAACCGGCATGGAAGATACCAGTCACGGCTTGGGGAGACGCAACCGCGCCGCCCGGGTGCCACGGCAAGACACGATTTGTTTCGTCATGACGCAGACCGCGTTTCTTAATCCGTCGCATGCCGTGATGTCGACCCGCACGTTCGCCGGCGACCGCTTCCGGGTTCTCGATTCGTGGCGCGGCATCTGCGCGTTGTTGGTTGCACTGTTTCATTTCCCGACCGCCTCGGCGATCTCGCAGAGCAGCTTCATCGGTTCGTCCTATTTTTCGTCGACTTCAGCATGATTCCATTGCAGGGGCGCGACGGGCTCGGGCCACAGGCGGCCCGCGGATGAGCTGGACTGTTGCCGAAATGGTCATGCTGGCCGTCATCGCTCTATTTGTCTCGCTGCGGGCGACAACGACGCCGGCATTGCCGCGCCCCTGGTGTTCGCCCTGGCGCTGTTTCTCTTCGCCCATCAAGGCGACCCACGTCTTCTCTTCGCCCATCAAGGCGACCCACGTCGCCGGCCAACCGCCAATGCATGTCGCCCAAAGTGATCTCGGTTTTGGCGGAGACGACATGCATAAAACAAGACAGGCGCGTCGCCTGAATCCGTTTCGACGCGACGCGCTTTAGCCGGCTTCGTTCACCTGGATGTCACTGATGTCGCCTATCCCCGGCTCGATCCGGCAAGGAGCGATTCTCGATGCGGACGATCTGGCTGAGCCTTCTGCTTTCCACCGCGCTGGCGGCCGCCTCCGGCCAGGCGTCGGCCGGCGAAACACACGCCAGGCAGATCCTTGACCGCTTCGAACATGCCAATCAGTGGCGCGACCATGTCATGGTAGCTGCCCATCGCGCCGGCAGCATGCAGGCCGGCAAGACGCTCTACGCGGAAAATTCACTTGCCGCCGTGGAAGGCTCGATCGCCATCGGCGCCGAAATCGTCGAGGTCGACATCCGGCGCTCGAAGGACGGCGAGTTCATCGTCATGCATGACAGCTGGCTCGACCGCACGACGACCTGCAAGGGCGAGGTCACCAACTACACGCTGGCCGAGTTGAAGAGATGCCGGCTGGTGATCGAGGGCACCCATGCCGTCACCAGCGAAACCGTCTCTACATTGCGCGAGATGCTGATGGCGACAAGGGACAGGATCCTCATCAACCTCGACAACAAGCTCGACGTCGGCGACCTCCCGGGCATGATCGCGGTGGCTCGGGATCTCGGCATGGCCGACCAGGTCATCGTCAAGGAAAACCTGTGGAACCAGAGCAGGATCACGACGGTGAAGGCCGCCATGGCCGCGGCAGGCGCTGGCTTCCAGTTCATGCCGATCATCGCCGATGACGCGGTGCACGATGCCGGCTTCGCCTCGACGGTCGACCACGCTTTCGCGCCGAGCGCGATCGAGTTGATCAACTGGCGGGCTGGCGCGGAGACGTTGACCGAAACCGGCGGACCGCTGTTCAGCACGCGTATGCGCGCCGAGGCGGTAAAGGGCGACTGGCATATCTGGGCAGACACCTATGCCATCGTCAACAAGCCAGGCGGCTTCCTCGCCGGTGGCCGCGGCGACGAACTGGCGGTCCAGGCCAGCCTGCCGCGCGAAGCCTGGGGTTTCTGGGCCGATCGCGGCGCCACCATCATCCAGACCGACGAGCCGAAGGCGGCGATCGCCTGGCTGGCGGCGAACGGTTATCGCGTGCCTTACGCGACGGATATCAAGTCGGCTGGGCCGGCGCATACGGCCAGCATCAACTAAAGCATGATGCCGAAAAGTGTGAAGCGGTTTTCAGACGACACCATGCTGTATCTCTTTGATTTAGAGCCGGATGATTTCAGGTCGACCCGACCTGAAATCATCCGGCTCTAGGAGCAGGCGGGTGAAGCCGCCGGTGTTTGCCTTCCCTGGGGGATGACGGGCAGGGCAGAAGGACGTCGTCCCGGCAACCTGTCGGTCAATGAATTTGCAATCCCAAAAGAAAAAGGCCGCCGGAGGCGGCCTTTTCGATGTCCGAAATTCGAAACGCTTAGCGCTTCGAGAACTGGAACGAACGGCGGGCCTTGGCCTTGCCGTACTTCTTGCGCTCGACGACGCGGCTGTCGCGGGTCAGGAAGCCACCTTTCTTGAGCACGGCGCGCAGCGCGGGCTCGTAGTAGGTCAGCGCCTTGGAAATGCCGTGACGAACAGCGCCGGCCTGGCCGGAGAGGCCGCCGCCGACGACGGTGGCGACGATGTCGTACTGGCCCGAACGGTTGGACGCGATGATCGGCTGGTTGAGGATCATCTGCAGGACCGGACGCGCGAAATAGGTCGCGAATTCCTTGTCGTTGACGACGATCTTGCCGGAACCCGGCTTCACCCAGACGCGCGCGATGGCGTTCTTGCGCTTGCCGGTGGCATAGGCGCGGCCCGACTTGTCGAGCTTCTGGACGTGGACGGGGGCTGCCGCCTGGGCGTTCGTGTTGCCGGTGGCGGCGCCCAGTTCTGCGAGCGAGGAAAGCTCAGCCATCTTATGCGACCTTCTTGTTCTTGGAATTCAGCTTGGCCACGTCGAGGACCTCTGGCTGCTGGGCGACATGCGGATGCTCCGCGCCTGCATAGACGCGCAGGTTCTTCATCTGGCGACGGCCGAGCGGACCACGCGGGACCATGCGCTCAACAGCCTTTTCGACGACACGCTCGGGGAAACGGCCCTCGAGCAGCTGGCGCGCGGTGCGCTCCTTGATGCCGCCTGGGTGGCCGGTGTGCCAGTAATAGACCTTGTCGGTGAACTTCTTGCCGGTGAACACCACCTTGTCGGCATTGATGACGATGACATTGTCGCCGTCGTCGACATGCGGGGTGAAGGTCGGCTTGTGCTTGCCGCGAAGATGATTGGCGATGACAGTGGCGAGACGGCCAACGACGAGACCCTCGGCGTCGATCAGGATCCACTTCTTCACCACATCCGCAGGCTTCTGCGAAAAGGTTGTCATGTTTTTCTGCTCTCGGTTTGGACCTTCCCCAATCCACAAATGACAAGGAAGGCGTTTCTTGTTGCTTGGATTGGCGAAAGACGCTTGTCATCAGCCAATAACAAAACGGCGGCCTTTGCGGGCCGCTGCTTCGTGATGGCTTATAGGCGAGCGGAGTAATCGCGTCAAGGCAGCGGAAAAGTCTCGCGGCGCGGAAAATAACGTAGAAACAATAGCTTGGATCAAAGGTATTATTTTACCACATCTGCGGTGCGCTTCGGCGGGATCGAATAGGTGCCCGTGGCATGCGCTACAGTCTGTCCATCCGGACCGGCGACGATATCGATGTCGAACACCATCAGGCTCTTTCCCAGCTTCAGGATGCGGCAATGCCCCTCTATCGGCCCGGCCTCGGCCTTGCGCACGAAGTTGATGTTGAGGTTGGTGGTGACCGAGAGCGCATCCGGCCCGGCATGACTGAGCACGCAGACATAACCGCCAATATCGGCCAGCGTGAAAAGGGCAGGGCCTGACACCGTGCCGCCGGGACGCAAATGCCGTTCGCCGGCATTGAGCCGCACGATGCAGCCGCCGGGAAACACGTCGATCGCCTCGTAGGCGGCGGAACTCTCGTTGAGTTGCGGAAACACGGCCGCCATCAGCACATTGATTTGCGCTGCGGTCAGCACCGGCTTGAGATTGGTCTGGGCGGGCATGTCGGTCTCTCGTTCTGCGCAAAGCCTTAATGAACGCGGTGGGGCGTTTCTGGCAACACATACGTCGCCCTGGCGCAAGCGATGGGTGTTGGACGAAAGCCGATCCGCTATTAGATAGTCTGGCAGCCCGACCGGAATCGCGGAGACCCCAGCCATGGCCGAAATCCTTGCCATCAAGCCTGCCGCCGTCGAGGGGCCGATCGCGACGAGCCTGGACAAGGGCGTGTTGCGCTTGACTCTCGCCAATCCGCCAGCCAACGCCTTGTCGCTGGGGGTGATGGCGACGCTAACGGCGGAACTCGACCGCGCCAGGGCTGACCGGGCCGTTCGTGTCATCGTCCTGTCGGCGGCCGGCAAGGTGTTCTGCGCCGGCCACGACCTCAAGGAGATGACCGCGCGCCGCGCCGATGCCGATCGCGGCAAGGCTTTTTTTGAAGAGACCTTCGCCGCTTGCGCCATGCTGATGCAGACGATCGTGCGCCATCCCTTGCCTGTCATCGCCGAGGTGGACGGCCTGGCGACAGCCGCTGGCCTGCAACTGGTTGCGAGCTGCGACCTGGCGATCGCCTCGCATGAGGCGACCTTCTGTACGCCGGGCGTCAATATCGGCCTGTTCTGCTCGACGCCGATGGTGGCGCTGTCGCGCAATGTATCACGCAAGCAGGCAATGGAGATGCTTCTGACCGGCGAGACGATCGATGCCGCGACGGCGAAGGAATTCGGCCTCGTCAACCGCGTCGTGCCGCGCGAATACCTGAATCAGATTGTCACCAAATACGCGCAAACCATTGCTTCCAAATCATCTTTGGTGGTGAAGACCGGCAAGGAAGCCTTTTACGCGCAGGCCGAGATGGGCTTGGCGGATGCCTATGCATATACCGGTCGCGTCATGGTCGAGAACATGCTGGCGCGCGACGCGGAAGAGGGCATTGGTGCTTTCTTCGGCAAGCGCAAGCCGGAATGGACGGACGAATAGGAAACCATGGAACCGCGCATCTCCATCATCACCATCGCGACGGACGATCTCGATCGTGCGGTGCGTTTCTACGAGGCAATGGGTCTGAGGCGTCACGCCGGGATCACCGATGGTATCGCTTTCTTCCAGATGGGCGGCGCCATTCTCGGCCTGTTTCCGCGGGCCAGCGCCGAGGAGGATGCGGGGTTCGCCTTCGCCAGGGCGCCCTCGGCCGTCTATCTCGCCTACAACACTCGCTCCGATGCCGAAGTCGACGAGGTGCTGGCGCAAGCCGAAAGGGCTGGCGGGCGCGTCGTCAAGCCGGCCGGCCGCGCCTTCTGGGGCGGCTGGTATGGCTATTTCGCCGACGCTGATGGACATGTCTGGGAAGTCGCGCACAACCCTGCTTTTCCGATCGCGGACGACGGCACGATTTCGCTGCCGGATTGATGGGCTACCGCAAGCAGCTGACACGGCTCAAGGCGCCGTATCTCAAGCGTATTCTGCTTGACCCTGAGCGCGTGACCGAATGGGAAAAATACCCCTGGAACCTGCCGCTGTTTCGCGGCCACGAATTCCAGCTCGAATTCACCACGCCGATCACCATCATCGTCGGCGAGAACGGCACCGGCAAATCCACGTTGCTCGAGGCGATCGGCGCACTGGCCGGCTATGACGAGGCCGGCGGAGGCAAGGGCTATCGGCCGGTCGACCACTCCAGCGCCATCGACAAGAGTGGAGCGGCGCTGGCGAACACATTCCGTGGCCACTGGCTGCCAAAAGTCACCGCCGGCTGGTTCTTTCGCGCCGAATCCTTCTACTCGGTGGCCCGCTATCTCGACCAGGCGGCGCTGGATTCTGGTGGCGCGCCGCCGGATTTCCTGTCCTGGTCGCATGGCGAAGGCTTCATCCGCTTCTTCGAGGAGCGCTGCCGCAGGCAAGGCATCTATATCCTCGACGAGCCCGAAAGCGCGCTATCGCCGTCGCGCCAGATCGAATTGCTCAAGATGTTGCGGCGCATGGATCGATCGGGCACCGCCCAGGTGATCATGGCGACCCATTCGCCGCTGCTGATGGCCTGTCCCGGCGCGCAATTGTTCCGCATCAGCCGCTTCGGGCTCGATCCGACCGATTTCACCGACACCGATCACTTTCGCATGATGCGCGACTTCTGCTCCGATCCGCGCTCCTTTATGGAGGAAGCGCTCGAGGAGGACGACGTGTGAGCGTCAACGACGATGATCTCAACTGGCGGGTCGAACAGGCTTGCCGAGAAGGCTGGCCCGCCGCCACCGAACGGGTCTCGGATGGCTGGCTTCTGCGGCGGTCGGGCGGCAGGGTCCGTCGCCCCAATTCGGTCAATCCGTTGCGTGGCGAGCGAACCGCACCGGCTGAGGTCTTGGCGGTCGCGGAGGCCTTTTACGCGGATCACTGCCAGACACCGTTGTTCCGGGTTCCCAGTATCGCGGATGAGATGGACGGGGTGCTCGATCGGCACGGCTATGTCAGGGAAGGTGGCACGATTCATCTCTACAATAACATCGAAGACTTGGCGCAAGTGCGCGACGAGCAGGTTGCCGTTTCATCGGCGCCAACCGAAAACTGGTTCGATGCGCGCTTTCGCATGGAATCCTATGACGATGCCGAGCGCCGCATCTTCCGCGAGATGACGGCACTGATCGTGGGTGACAGGGCCTTCGTGTCGTGTGAGCAGGAAGGCATGATCGTTGCGATCGCCTTCGGCGTCATTCGCGATGGTCTGCTTGTCGTGGAGTCGGTTGGAACCGACAGCCGTTTCAGGCAGCAAGGCCTGGGCCGCCGCACCGTTGGCGGGCTGGTGGATTGGGCGCGGCGCGCAGGCGCCTCGGCGGCATGCTTGCAGGTGGTCGCCGACAACACGCCCGGCCGTGCGCTTTACGCCTCGCTCGGGTTCAGCCAGGAACTCTATCGATATCATTATCGCAGGAAGGCAATTGCCCAGTGAATCACGACAGCTACGACAATGCCTATATCGGCGGCATCCTCAATTCGGTGAAGACCATCGCCATGGTCGGCGCGTCGGCGAATGATGTCAGGCCGAGCTATTTCGTGCTGAAATACCTGCTGGCCAAGGGGTTTTCGGTGTTCCCGATCAATCCAGGCCAGGCCGGCAAGGAAATCCTCGGCCGGATGACCTATGCCAGGCTTGCCGACATACCGGAGGCGATCGACATGGTCGACATTTTCCGCAATGCCGCTGCGGTTCCCGGCATCGTCGACGAGGTGTTGCAACTCGATCCCTTGCCGAAAGTCATCTGGATGCAGCTTGGCGTGCGTCATGACGAGGCCGCCGCGCGTGCCGAGGCGGCGGGCATCAAGGTGGTGATGAACCGCTGCCCCAAGATCGAATATGGCAAGCTGTCCGGCGAGATCGGCTGGACCGGTGTCAATTCCGGAGTGCTGTCGTCGAAGAAGCCGCTGATGCGCCAGGGCTTCCAGAGTTTTGGGGTGCGGCAGAAATAGACGCGATACAGAGCGCAAAATTATTCCGCGGAATACCGCATTATCCTGCGGTGTGATCGAAGGATCGGCGCCGAAAGGTATTTTCTTCTTTGCATTCGCACGCCGCCTTCGCCAAGAATGCGCGGCCGATTTAAAAGCTCAAAGGGAGGTTTCAGTGACCCGTTCGCCCGGTTTCAACACGCTCGCCGTCCATGCCGGAGCCAAGCCAGATCCGGCCACCGGCGCGCGCGCCACGCCGATTTACCAGACGACCTCCTTCGTCTTCGACGACGCTGATCACGCCGCTTCGCTGTTCGGGCTGAAGGCTTTCGGCAACATCTACACCCGCATCATGAACCCGACCCAGGCGGTGCTCGAGGAGCGCGTCGCGGCCCTCGAGGGTGGCACGGCCGCGTTGGCGGTTGCATCCGGCCATGCCGCGCAGGTGATCGTCTTCCACAATCTGATGCAGCCCGGCGACAATTTCGTCGCCGCCAACAAGCTTTACGGTGGTTCCATCAACCAGTTCGGCCATGCCTTCAAGAACTATGGCTGGGAGGTGCGCTGGGCCGACACCAATGATCTCTCGACCTTCGAGAGCCAGATCGACGACAGGACCAAGGCGATCTTCATCGAGAGCCTGGCCAATCCGGGTGGCACCTTCGTCGACATCGAGAAGATCGGCGACATCGCGCGCAAGCACGGCCTGCCGTTGATCGTCGACAACACGCTGGCCTCGCCCTATCTGATCCGCCCGATCGAGCACGGCGCCGACATCGTCGTCCATTCGCTGACCAAGTTCATCGGCGGCCACGGCAATTCGATCGGCGGCGTCATTGTCGACGGAGGCACCTTCGATTGGTCGAAGTCGGGCAAGTACCCGATGTTGTCGGAACCGCGCCCCGAATATGGCGGCCTCGTCCTGCACGAAACCTTCGGCAATTTCGCTTTCGCCATCGCCGCGCGCGTGCTCGGCCTGCGCGATCTTGGACCTGCGATCTCGCCCTTCAATGCCTTCCTCATCCTGACCGGACTCGAAACCTTGCCGCTGCGCATGCAGCGCCACTGCGACAACGCGATCACGGTCGCCGGCTGGCTGTCCAACCATCCCAAGGTCGCCTGGGTGAACTATCCCGGCCTGCCGGGGGACAAGAACAACGCCTTGCAGAAGAAATATTCGCCGCTAGGCTCCGGCGCCGTATTCACCTTCGGCCTCAAGGGCGGCTACGAGGCTGGCATCAAGTTCGTCGAGGCACTCGAACTCTTCTCGCATCTGGCCAATGTCGGCGACACCAAGTCATTGGTCATTCATCCGGCCTCGACCACGCACCGCCAGCTTTCCGACGAGCAGAAGGTCAAGGCGGGCGCCGGGCCGGACACGGTGCGGCTGTCCATCGGCATCGAGGATGTCACCGACATCGTCGCCGACCTCGAACAGGCGCTCGCCAAGGTTTGATTGCCGATGACCGCGTTTCTTTCCGTCGATACAAAAAGCGTCGAGCCAGAATCCGGCGCGCCCGCGCCGGATCGCCTGATCTCGGGCGATCCGAAATTCCGCACCTGGAACGTCGAGGAGCGCGACGGTGGCCTCTATGCCGGCATCTGGGAATCGACCCCGGGCAAATGGCGCATCGCCTATGACGAATGGGAGTTCTGCCACATTCTCTCTGGCGTCTCGGTAATCGCGGAGGAAGGCGGCGAAGCGCGCACGGTCAAGAACGGCGACAGTTTCGTGCTGCGCCCGGGCTTCAAGGGAAGCTGGGAAGTGCTTGAAACGACTCGCAAGGAGTACGTGATCAAGCTTTGAAAGCTTGATCACGTATCGAGGATCGGATCGGATTCCGGGCAACTCGCCAGCTAGAAATCGACGGCGAGCGATTCCAGCCCATGGAAGTGGTAGGTGTCGCGGAAGCGCGGGATTTCGGCAAGACGCAGTTGCGGGTGCCGCTCGAACAAGGTCTTCAGCGAAACCTGCAGTTCAAGGCGCGCGAGCGGCGCGCCGATGCAGAAATGGATCCCGGCGCCGAACGACACATTTTTCTGGTCGGTCCGCTCCGGACGAAAGGCCTGCGGCTCGGCGAAGGCAAGCGGGTCATGATTGGCCATGCCAAGCAAAAGCCCTATCGTCTGGCCCGGCCGTACGACGATGCCGGGTGAGAGTTCGATCTCCTCATAGGCATAGCGCGTGAACATGTGCAACGGCGCGTCGAAGCGCAGGCACTCCTCGACCGTCGCCGCGGTCGCTTGCGCCGAGGTGAAGAAGCGGCGCGGGTCGCCGCCTTGCGCCAGGATGGAGTGGATGGCATTGCCGGTCTGGTGCACGGTCTTCATGCCCGGCGTTGAGCAGCAGGATGGCCGAGGAAACCAGTTCGTCCTCCGATAATTTCTGGCCGTCTTCCTGGGCCGAGATCAGCAGCGATAGCAGGTCATCGCCCGGGTTCTTGCGCCGCTCGGTGACGTAGCCGCGCAGGAAATCGGAAAATTCGCGTGCGGCACGGTTGGCGGTGTCCTCGGTCTCGCGTGTGCGGCCATGGATGTACATGGCGACCATCCGATGCGACCAGTCGAGCAGTTGCGGCCCCATATCGACAGGCACGCCAAGCATTTCGGCGATGATGATGATCGGCAACGGGGAGGCGAAGGCCGGCAAGAGATCGACGGACTTGCCAGGTTCGAAGCGATCGATCAATTCGTTGGCGAGCACTTCGACACGCGGCCGCAACCGTTCCACCTGGCGTGAGACGAAGGCACGGTTGACCAGTGTTCTCAGCCGGGTGTGGACCGGCGGCTCAAGCTCCAGCATCGAATTGGCTTCAACGCCGTCGAATGCCTTGAGATGGCTTCGGTCCTGTCCGATGCCACGGCTGTCGGGAATGCCGGCCGGGTTCTGGCGGCCGAAGCGGCGGTCACGCAGCAGTCTGTTGACATCGGCGAAGCCGCCAAAGCACCAGAAGCCGAACTCTTCCCAGAAAAACCCATTCGACGCTTGGTGCAGGAAGCCGTAGGCCTCGTAAGGGTTCAGGAAGAAAGCCGGTTCGCGCGGGTCGAGCTGGAGCCGGCGAGTGGCTGGATCAAAGGCGAGGTAGGAGAGCGTCGGTTTGGTCATGCCGGACCCATAGCGCGGCTTGCCAGCCTCATTCCAGACCGTATGTTGGCGACCCACGGGTTTAGATGTCGGCGGACCCACGAATTGAGCCAGCTGGTGTGGTTGCGGAATGCCTGAACGGATAAATGTGATCGTAGCGGCGCGGGTATCGCCGGTCTTTCCACGGCGTGGTCGCTGCGGTCGGGCGTCGTGTGGCCAAAGCCATCGGCGATAGCGATGTTGGCGGCCTCAAGGACTGGCTTCGGGCAGAGCTAGCGTAACGCGATCCTAATCCTGGCAATGCCTCGGAATATGCACACGCCGCCAGCCGGATGAGCCTTCGCGCATCAGCACGCGCCGCTCGACGGTCTGGTATGAGGCAGGAATGTCGATGAATAGCCTTTGCTCGGGCCGCACCAGCACCTCCTCGGCGATCCTGTCATGTTGCGCCGGAATGAAGACGCGGCGCGTGCGCTCGGGCTGGATCACCACCATCTCGGCGACGCGTTCGTAGCGCGCCTTGTGCCAGACCTTGCACAGCACCCGGCGGCCATGGATGACGCGCCATTCCCAGGAATAACCGCCGCCGTCGACCCTGACCGTGTGATAGATGGTCCGGGTGATTGCCGGGACCACTTCGTATCGAACCTGTGCCGGAACGGTCGTCACCAGGCGCTCGCGCGTGCCGTAGATCGGCGGGTCATAGTCGACCTGCCGGCCGGGGGGACTGACCATGACGTCTTCGTAGACCGTGTCATAAACGGCCGGTGTGCGGACGGGCTCGTAGCATTCGACGGCGCGGCCGCCGGCCGAAGTTTGCGAAATCGAGCCGAGCACGGTCAGCCCGGCAATGGCGAAGCATGCGGTTTTCCCTGACATGGCACTCCCCTGAACGGCACAATGACGGTTCAACGTAGAATTTTAGGGATGTCGTTGCGGAGAAAAGCGGTCCGACGCATTGCGTTGAGTGACGAGGTTAAGAAACTGCTACCTGGCACGGACCGGCTCCGTATTCTGGCCCGGCATTGCGTCAGCTGCTTCTAATCCTTGCCCGGAAGCTTGATTCGACTTACCCAGATGGCTAGGACGGGTCGGCCTTGCACAAGGATGAGCCGGCATCCTATTTACATCTTGACGATCCAGAACCGATTCTGCCCGAGCTGCCAGCCTGTCCGGCGCCGGAATCCCACCGCGAGACAAGAGATAACTGATGAAGAATCCCGTCGAAACCTACATGAACCTCGTTCCGATGGTGGTCGAACAGACCAATCGCGGCGAGCGGGCCTACGACATTTTCTCGCGCCTCCTCAAGGAGCGCATCATTTTCATCACCGGTCCGGTCGAGGATGGCATGGCGACGCTGGTCTGCGCGCAGCTCCTGTTCCTCGAAGCCGAGAACCCGAAGAAGGAAATCAACCTTTATATAAATTCGCCGGGTGGCGTCGTCACCTCGGGCATGGCCATCTACGACACCATGCAGTTCATCAAGCCGGCCGTGTCGACGCTGTGCATCGGCCAGGCGGCCTCGATGGGCTCGCTGCTCCTGACCGCCGGCCACAAGGACATGCGTTTTGCCACGCCGAACGCCCGCATCATGGTTCACCAGCCGTCCGGCGGTTTCCAGGGCCAGGCGTCCGACATCGAGCGTCATGCCCAGGACATCATCAAACTGAAGCGCCGCCTCAACGAGGTCTATGTCAAGCATACCGGCAAGAGCTATGAGGAGATCGAGAAGACGCTCGACCGCGACCATTTCATGACAGCCGACGAGGCCAAGGATTTCGGCCTCATCGACAAAGTGATTTCGTCGCGCGAGGCGGCCGAAGGAGCGCTGGCATAAAGACTGGTTGGCAGTTGGATGGCGCCATGATGCGCTTTTGGCGCGTCTTGCGGCATTTCGGCCACAATTGGCTGTTCCCTCGGACGTTGGGATTGCCTACGTTAAGGCTATGTTGATTTTCGACGGCTTAGCTTTGTGTGGGGAAGCTGCGAATCATTGCGACGTTTTCTGATTTGTGTTTCGTACGGAATGCGTTGCGGGAGCCGGGACACTGGCGGCGGCGCATTCCCGCGATAAATAGAGTATGCGCCCTTTCAGCCAGACCATCGGCGGGCGGCCATGAAAGGACATGAAAATGAGCAAGGTCGGCAACAACAGCGGTGATTCCAAGAACACGCTTTATTGCTCGTTTTGCGGCAAGAGCCAGCACGAGGTGCGCAAGCTGATCGCCGGCCCGACGGTGTTCATCTGCGACGAGTGTGTCGAGCTCTGCATGGACATCATCCGCGAGGAGAACAAGACCTCGATGGTGAAGTCGCGCGAGGGCGTGCCGACCCCGCAGGAGATCCTCAAGGTTCTTGACGACTATGTCATCGGCCAGCCCTACGCCAAGCGCGTGCTGTCGGTGGCGGTGCACAACCACTACAAGCGCCTCGCGCATGCCGGCAAGAACAACGATGTCGAGTTGGCCAAGTCCAACATCCTGCTGATCGGCCCGACCGGCTGCGGCAAGACGCTGTTGGCGCAGACGCTGGCCCGCATTATCGACGTGCCCTTCACCATGGCGGACGCCACGACGCTGACCGAGGCCGGTTATGTCGGCGAGGACGTCGAGAACATCATCCTGAAGCTGTTGCAATCGGCCGACTACAATGTCGAGCGCGCGCAGCGCGGCATCGTCTACATCGACGAAATCGACAAGATTTCGCGCAAGTCCGACAATCCCTCGATCACGCGGGACGTGTCGGGCGAGGGCGTGCAGCAGGCGCTGCTCAAGATCATGGAAGGCACGGTGGCCTCGGTGCCGCCCCAGGGCGGCAGGAAGCATCCGCAGCAGGAATTCCTGCAGGTCGACACCGCCAACATCCTGTTCATCTGCGGCGGCGCTTTCGCCGGGCTGGACAAGATCATCTCGGATCGCGGCCGGAAAACCTCGATCGGTTTTGGTGCCGTCGTCGCTTCGCCAGAGGATCGCCGCACGGGTGACGTGTTCCGGCTTGTCGAACCCGAGGATCTGTTGAAATTCGGCCTCATTCCGGAGTTTGTCGGCCGTCTGCCGGTCCTGGCGACGCTGGAAGACCTCGACGAGCCGGCGCTGATCCAGATCCTGACCGAGCCGAAGAATGCGCTGGTCAAGCAGTATCAGCGGCTGTTCGAGATGGAAAATGTCGACCTGACTTTCCACGAGAACGCGCTTTCGGCGATCGCCAAGCGCGCCATCGAGCGCAAGACCGGCGCGCGCGGCCTGCGTTCGATCATGGAAGCGATCCTGCTCGACACCATGTTCGAACTGCCCGCCCTCGAAGGCGTGCGCGAAGTGGTGATTTCGGAGGAAGTGGTGACCGGCAGTGCCCGGCCGCTCTACATTTATTCCGAACAGAAGGAAAAGAAGGGCAACGTCAGCGCGTGATATCGCACCTGATCCCCTGTTTTTGTGGAACGGCGCCCTTGCGGCGCCGTTTTGCTGTAAGGGCTTGAGACCTTTGCACAGGAGTGGATCGCTGACGATGTTAACTCTTGATCTTTGCCCCTCTTGCATCCACCTAACACGAGAAGGCCGAGGTGCCCGATTTCTGTGCTGTAAAACTCCCGTCACAAACGGTGGTAGGCGGAACGATCCCCGGTCGTTAATATGAGATTCGCGGTTGGCCTGATGGCGACCGCGACATGAAAGGTTGGACAATGGCCAAAATATCCAAGGCTCCCAGCGACGGCGTCTTCGCGGTCCTCCCACTGCGCGACATTGTGGTGTTCCCGCACATGATCGTTCCGCTCTTCGTCGGGCGCGAAAAGTCGATCAAGGCGCTGGAAGAGGTGATGGGTCAGGAAAAGCAGATCCTGCTTGCCACCCAGATGAATGCGGCTGACGACGATCCCGAGCCCGATGCGATCTTCGACATCGGCACGCTCGCCAATGTGCTGCAGTTGCTGAAGCTGCCCGACGGCACCGTCAAGGTTCTGGTCGAGGGCGCCTCGCGTGCGAAAATCGTCTCCTTCACCGACCGTCCCGACTTCCATGAGGCCAAGGCCACGGCACTGGTCGAACCGGAAGAGGAAGAGGTCGAGGTCGAGGCGCTGGCTCGTTCGGTCGTCACCGACTTCGAGAACTACGTCAAGCTGAACAAGAAGATCTCGCCCGAAGTGGTGGGAGCCGCCAGCCAGATCGACGACTATTCCAAGCTCGCCGACACGGTTGCCTCGCATCTTGCCATCAAAATCCCTGAAAAGCAGGAAATGCTGGCCACGCTCTCGGTCAAGGAGCGGCTGGAAAAGGCGATGGGCTTCATGGAAGCCGAAATCTCCGTCCTGCAGGTGGAGAAGCGTATCCGCTCGCGCGTCAAGCGCCAGATGGAGAAGACGCAGCGCGAATACTACCTCAACGAGCAGATGAAGGCGATCCAGAAGGAACTCGGCGAAGGCGAGGACGGCCGCGACGAGGCCGCCGAGATCGAGGCGCGCATCAAGAAGACCAAGCTCTCCAAGGAGGCTCGCGAAAAGGCGGATGCCGAATTGAAGAAGCTCAGGACGATGTCGCCGATGTCGGCTGAATCGACTGTCGTGCGCAACTATCTCGACTGGCTGCTGTCGATCCCGTGGGGCAAGAACTCCAAGGTCAAGCAGGACCTCGCCTACGCGCAGAACGTGCTCGACACTGACCATTTCGGCCTCGACAAGGTCAAGGACCGCATCGTCGAGTACCTCGCCGTGCAAAGCCGCCAGAAGAAGCTGAAGGGGCCGATCCTGTGCCTTGTCGGCCCTCCCGGCGTCGGCAAGACCTCGCTCGGCAAGTCGATCGCCAAGGCGACGGGCCGCGAATTCATCCGCATGGCGCTTGGCGGCGTGCGTGACGAAGCCGAGATCCGTGGCCACCGGCGTACCTATATCGGCTCGATGCCCGGCAAGGTCATCCAGTCGATGAAGAAGGCAAAGAAGTCCAACCCGCTCTTCCTGCTCGACGAGATCGACAAGATGGGCCAGGACTTCCGTGGCGACCCGTCGTCGGCCTTGCTCGAGGTGCTCGACCCCGAACAGAACTCGACGTTCATGGACCATTACCTCGAGGTCGAATACGACCTGTCGAGCGTGATGTTCGTGACGACGGCGAATACGCTGAACATCCCTGCGCCCTTGATGGACCGCATGGAGATCATCCGTATCGCCGGCTACACCGAGGACGAGAAGATCGAGATCGCCAAGCGGCACCTGATGCCCAAGGTGATCCGTGACCACGCGCTGCAGCCGAAGGAGTTCTCCGTCGGCGAGGATGCGATCCGCGCCATCATCCAGACCTACACCCGTGAAGCGGGCGTCAGGAGCCTGGAGCGCGAGCTGATGAAGCTCGGGCGCAAGGCGGTGACCGAGATCCTGAAGACGAAGAAGAAGACGGTGAGCATCACGGCGGCGAACATCGCCGATTACCTTGGTGTCCAGCGTTATCGCTTCGGTCAGGTCGAGGCGGACGATCAGGTCGGCGTCGTCACCGGGCTTGCCTGGACGGAAGTCGGCGGCGAGTTGCTGACGATCGAAGGTGTCATGATGCCCGGCAAGGGCCGCATGACGGTAACCGGCAATCTGCGCGACGTGATGAAGGAATCGATTTCGGCGGCTGCCTCTTATGTCCGCTCGCGCGCCATCGATTTCGGCATCGAGCCGCCGCTGTTCGACAAGCGCGACATCCACGTCCACTTGCCGGAAGGCGCTACCCCGAAGGACGGCCCGTCCGCGGGTGCCGCGATGGCCACGGCCATTGTGTCGGTCCTGACGGGCATTCCGGTGCGGGCCGATGTGGCGATGACCGGCGAGATAACGCTGCGCGGCCGTATCTTGCCGATCGGCGGCCTCAAGGAGAAGCTGCTCGCCGCATTGCGCGGTGGCATCAAGAAGGTGCTGATCCCGGAAGACAACGCCAAGGATTTGGCGGAGATCCCGGACAATGTGAAGAACGGCATGGAAATCATTCCGGTCTCACGCGTCGGGGAGGTGTTGCGCCATGCGCTGGTGCGGATGCCGGAGCCGATCGAATGGGTCGAGCCGGTCAATCCGCCTGCCGCGACCGACAGTGCCGACGATGCAGGAAAGTCGCTCGCGCATTAGTTTTATCTAAAGTTGCAGCGCACAAATGGAAAGCCGGGCCTCGCGCCCGGCTTTTTCATGTGAAAAATCCCGGAATTCCGGGCTTTTTCCGCCGTTTTCCTGCGTTTTCGACTTGGTTGCGGGAACGCTTCTTTCTAAAGTCCGTTTCCTGCCGGATGAGTCGTAAGTTCCGGTGTTCTCATGGAAGGGAATTTTTATGAACAAGAACGAACTGGTGTCCGCTGTCGCCGACGCCGCGAGCATTTCGAAGGGTGACGCGCAGTCGGCAGTGGATGCGGTATTTTCCGCGATCACCGGCGAACTGAAGAAGGGCGGCGACGTACGGCTTGTCGGCTTCGGAAATTTCACCGTGTCGAAGCGTGCGGCATCGACCGGCCGCAATCCGCAGACTGGCGCGGAAGTGCAGATTCCGGCGCGTACCGTGCCGAAATTCTCGGCCGGCAAGGGCCTCAAGGACGCCGTGAACTAAGCGCGTTTTATTTTCAAGAACCCAGAAAAGCCGGGCCAGCCCGGCTTTTCATTTTTGTACGTGTATCCGGGTGGATCGGAAGCTCCTCAGGCTGTCGGCGCGTCGGCACGCATCAAGCCTTCCTTCTTGAGATCGGTCCAGAGCGCTGCGGGGAGCTTTGCGTCCAGCAGCGACCGGTTGCTCTCGACTTCGCTGGGCCGCTGACCGCCGGGGATGACCGAAACGACTGACGGATGCAGCAGCGGGAATTGCAGCGCGGCCTCGATCAGCCTGATGCCATGGCGTTTGCAGATGGCCTCGATGCGGGTCACGGAGTCGAGCACATCCTGGGGCGCTTCGGAATAGTTATAGTAGGCGCCGGGCTTCGGACCGGTCGCCAGGATGCCGGAATTGTAGGGGCCGCCGAGGACGATGCCGATGCCGCGGTTCTCGCAAAGCGGCAGGAAGGAGGTCAGAGCCTCTTGTTCCAACAGCGTATAGCGCCCGGCAAGCAGGAACAGGTCGAAATCGCCGCGCTCGGCCAGCGTCTGCGCCACCTGCCACTCGTTGATGCCGCCGCCGAACGCCTTGATGACGCCCTGGTCACGCAAGGCGAGCAGGCCATAATAGCCAGAGCGCATGAACTCCTCGATGCGCTGGTCGGACGCCTCCTTGCTGCCGTGGGTGAAGATGTCGACATCGTGCACGAACAGGATGTCGATACGGTCGACGCCGAGCCGCTCCAGCGATGCCTCGAACGAGCGCATGATGCCGTCATAGCTGTAGTCGTAGACCTCCTTGCGCGACGGCGTGTCGAAGAATTTGCCGATGCCAGTACGCTCCTCGGGGGGGCAGGCGCGCATAATGCGGCCGACCTTGCTCGACAGCACATAGTCGTCGCGCTTCCTGGAGCGCAGGAACGGGTTGAGACGCGTTTCCGACAGGCCGAGCCCGTAGAGGGGCGCGGTGTCGTAGTAGCGGCAACCGGTCGCCCAGGCAGCCTCCAGCGTCGCATTGGCGTCCTCGTCGGAGACGGCGCGGTAAAGATTGCCGAGCGGCGCCGTGCCGAAGCCCAGTTCCGTGAAGGTGATGCCGCCATTGCCGATGCGGTCGAAATGCCGTGTCTTCATGTCCTGCCCGTTTGCCTTGCTGATTTGTCTGACATGACACTATCATGCCCGCGGCTCGGCAAAAGCACCACTGAGCGTTGGACACGCATTTTCGCGGTTGCTAGCATGAATGAAATCAAGCCGTTCCGGGGAAATGCGTGATCGCGAATTGCCAGTCGTCTTCGAGTGCCGGCACTCTGGCGGTGCTGCCGTGAGTAACTCCGGCTCGCGGATGTTCAGTACCGCGCTCGACGAGCTTGGCGCGGTGTTGGCGCGCGTCGATGGCGACCGGATCGACGCCGCCTGCGGGATGCTGGCGGGCGCCAGACAGATCGTCGCCTATGGCTGCGGCCGCGAAGCTTTGCAGGTGAAGGGCTTTGCCATGCGGCTCTATCATCTTGGCCTGCCGGTTTCGGTCGTCGGCGACATGACCACGCCGCCTGTGGGGCAGGGCGATGTCTTCCTTGTCAGTTCCGGGCCTGGTGAAACCTCGACCGTGCTTACCCTGATGGGCATAGCGCGTGAGGCAGGCGCGACGGTTCTGCTCGTGACCGCCCAGGCAGGGGGCAGCGCCGCAGGGTTAGCCGATTTGACGCTGCTGATCCCGGCGCAGACCATGGCCAACGATCAGGGGCCGCAAAAGACGTCGGTGCTGCCGATGGGCTCGGTGTTCGAGGGAGCATTGTTCCTGTTGTTCGAGATCATGGTGCTGAAACTCAGGGAATTGACCGCGGCGTCGCCGGAAGCCATGCGCGCGCGTCACACCAACATGGAATAGATCATGCGATACGAACTGATGCTGCCGCACCAGATCCGCAAGGCGATCGCGCAGAACTGGCCGGTCGCACTGCCGCTCGGCGTGCTGGAATACCATGGCGAGCACATGGCCGTCGGCATGGATACGCTGGCCGTCATAAAGACGCTGGAGCTGTTCGAAAAGGCGAGCGACATCGTCATCCTGCCGCCCTTCTACTATGGCGCGGCGAGCTATGCAGTGGCGCCGCCGGAAGGCAGCGGCTCCATTCAGGTCGGCGGCAATCAACTGGCGCCGTTCGGCGAGGAGCTGTTCTACAGCCTGCTTCGCACCGGCTTTCGCAACATCCACGCCATCATTCATCACCAGACCGAGAATTTCGCCGCCGGCATGCCGACCGATCTCGCTTTCAAGACCGCCGGCAGACAGGCGATCTTCCGCTTCCTCGAGAAGCAGCGCGGCGAGGGCTGGTGGGGTTCCGAGACGATGGCCGACTACTATGCCGGACATGCAGCGGGCGAAAATTTCTTCAACTGGGTGCAGGTGCATCCGCTGATGCCGTCCGCCATGAACGGCAAGTATCCGTTCGACCATGCCGGTATCGGCGAGACCTCGCTGATGCTGGCGCTATGCCCGGAAGCGGTGGATGCCACGCACTTCGAGGACAATACCGGCTGGTATACGGCCAGCGCCAAGGACGCCTCGGCGGAACTCGGGAACAAGGGCGTCGCCATGATCATGGATCACCTGCGTGAGGTGCTGAAGGCCTAGCGCGATCTTACCTTTCTCCCACGGAGGAAGAGGTCACTTCACCGCCCCGGCCGTCATGCCCATGATCAGGTAGCGTTCGAGCGCGATGCCGATGACCGCCAGCGGCGCGATCGCAGCGGTGGCAAGGGCGGCCATCGACCACCAGTTGATGCCTTGCGACCCCGTCTGGCTCGCTACCATCACCGGGATTGTCTTGGCGTCCGTCGAGGTCAGAAGGGCGGCGAAGAAATACTCGTTCCAGCACAGCACCATCGCCAGGATGAAGGCGGCGACCATGCCCGGCAGCGCGATCGGCATGACGATGCGGAAAAAGGCGCCCCAGATCGACAGGCCATCGACGAGGGCAGCTTCTTCCAGTTCGACAGGAATGGAATTGAACTGGTCGCGCATGATCCAGATGACGATCGGCAGCACCATCAGCGTGTAGAGCAGGATCAGCCCGACGCGGGTGTCGAGCAGGCCGACCTCGCGGTAGAGCACCAGGAAGGGCAGGGCGAGCACCACCGGCGGCAGGATCAACTGCGACAGGAAGAAGAACGATATGTCTTCATTCTTGAACCAGGCGAACTTGTAGCGGTAGCGCGTGAGGCCGTAGGCGGCGAGGCTGCCGATGACGATGGCGAGGCTCGACGCGCCGACCGACGTGATGACCGAATTCATGAAGCGCTTGAGGAACTCGTCGCGCACGGTCGATGTCTGGAAGATCGAGTCCGGCGACAGGCCTAGCGACCGCCAGCCCTTCCAGTCCGGCTGGAAGTCGACGAAGGGGATCAGATGCCCTTGCGTGACGTCGACCGCCGATTTGAACGAGGTCGTTATCGTCCAGTAGATGGGGAACAGGCAGATGAAGGCCCAGAAGACAAGCGCGCCATAGATGAAGACGCGGCTGGTGATGAAGCTCGCCGGAGACCGGATTTCGGAGACGGTATAGTCGGTGGTCTGAACGCTCATGATCCGGCCACTCAGTTGACGTTGCGCACGAAGCGGTTGGCGATCTTCAGGAGCCAGGTCACGAACACGACGATGATGACGAGATAGGCCATCGCCAGCATCGTGCCGTAGCCGACGTTCGAGCGGTCGCGGTATTCGCGGTAGATGAAGCTCGACACGGAATCGGTGGCGCCCCCCGGACCGCCCGACGTCACCGTGATGATGATGTCCGCAAGCTTCAGCTTGAAGATGATGCGCAGCACGACGGCGGTCACCGACACCGGCAGCATCAGCGGGAAGGTAACCTGCCAGAAGGTCTGCCATGCATTGGCGCCGTCGACGCGCGCCGCCTCGAGCACCTCGCGCGACATCGCCTGCAGTCCGGCCAGCAGCATGATCATCATGAATGGAATGAAGGTCCAGGCGTCCAGTATCATGACGGAGATACGCGCGGTGATCGGATCCGAGAAGAAAGCCGGATTCTGCCAGCCGAGATGGCGCGCCAGCGTTGCCGCCGGCCCGAACCGGTATTCCATCAGCGATTTGCCGATCATCCATGACACGGCGACCGGCGACAGCATCAGCGGCATCAGGAAGACGACGCGGAAGAATTTTCGCGCCCGGATCTGAGCGTTGAGCAACAGCGCCAGCCCGAAGGCGATGACATATTCGACCAGTACCGCCAGCACATAGAGCACCATGTTGAACAGCGCATTGCGGTAGTACGGGTCGGCGAGCATCTGCCAGAAATTGTCCAGCCCGTTGAATTTTCGACCCGAGAACGAACTCAGGTTCCAGTCGGTCAGCGCGATGTAGAAGCCGAACAGCGTTGGGAAGATAACCATGGCTATGGTAAACAGCAGGGCCGGCAGCAGGAACAGCGCACGCTGGCCGTCCTCGCCACGCGTCAGCACCTGACCGATGCCGATAGCCACGCCCCACAGCACGTAGGCATAGACGACCGGTCGCCACGTCTCGAAGCCGATCGTGTCGACTTCGGTCTTGTAGAGGATCTGAAGCAGGATCATCGCCAGGAGGCCGAACGTGGCCGCGGCCATCAGTGCCCAGCCGAGGCGTTTGCGGCCAGGCGGGATCAGGTCCAGTGGTGCGGAATTTGCCGGCCACGCATTCGTGGTCGAAGTCTGTTCAGCCACGCCTCTCGCCTCTTCTGCCACACTGACCGACGGGAGCCGGTCAAAATTCGGCCCGGCGATGATGTGACGCCGGGCCGTGACTTTTATCAAGGGTCCACTTAGACGCCGAGCGAGGCCTTGTAGAGCTTGATCTGCTTCTCCCGGCCGATCTGGTCGGTCAGCTTCTCCCAGGCCGCGGCGATGGCATCGGCGCCTTCCTGTGCCTTCATCTTGCCAGCGAACGTATTGGCCAGGATGTCCTCGGCGGCGCTGTAGTATTGGAAGATGCCGGGGATACGCGGCTCGATAGCGCCGTTCGGATGGTTGTAGGAGTTGAACTGGGAGTCGAGATAGTTCGAGATGAACGCCTTGTCGTAGCCGGCGGCCACCCATTCGTCGATGTCGTGCTGGCTGTTGCGGTAGCACTGGAAGCCGGACGGATACATTGCCGTCCAGATTGCCAGGTCCTTGCCACCGAGATGCGCCGCCGCGCTCCAGGCGGCCTTGTGCTTCTTCGGATCGCTGTCGACGCGGGCCATGACATAGACGCCCCAGCCGAGATAGGCGAGGTTGGGCGCGTAGTTCGGTCCGCTCGGCAGCTTTTCCCATTGGCCGGTCTTGGAATTGTAGACGTCATCCGAGCCCGGCAGGATATCGAAGCCGCAAAGGTCGCCAATCACGGAGGAATCGTTGGTTTTGACGTTGGAGCCGATGTCGCCCCACCAGGGGATCATCGACCCGGTGCCGGCCAGGAATTGCTGGAAACCGGTGGTGTTCGGGTCGGCGTTGATCTGGTCGGCGGGTTCGGAAGGCAGGGCGTCGATGACGTCCTGTATGGCGCGCACCCAGGCCGGATTGTTGATGCGCGGCTTCATGGTGTCGGCGTCGAACAGCCAGGCCTTGTCGTCGGGGTGCTTGGCGTAGGCTGTCGCGCGGCTGCCCAGGAAGTAGAAGCCGAAACCACCCCAAGGCTTTGGCGCGTCAAGGTAGCCGTAGACGTCCTGGCCGTTGAACTTCTTGCCCTTGAGGAATTTGGTTACGGCCTGCACCTGCTGCCAGGTCTTCGGCACGCCCCATTCGCCGGCACCGCCGCCGTCTTTCCACTGCTTGGCGAGGTCGGCATCGGCGAACACGTCGGTGCGGTAGTTGAAATTGTGAGTGTCGCCGTCAATGGTCACGCGGTACTGCTTGCCGTCCCACGTGCCGACCGGCGGCTTCAGGTAGTTGACCAGGTCGTCCATATCGATCTGCTTCTTGACCCAGTCGGGCATTTCCGACGTGAGCCCCTTGCCGCACACGTCGCCTTCGAAAGGCGCGCCCATCTCGGCAATGTCGAAGTCCACGGTGCCAGTGGCGATCGACTGCTGCAAGCGGGCGTTGTAGTCGGCCTGCGCCAGGTCGATCCAGCTGATCTTGGCACCGGTGTAGGCTTCCCAGGGCTTTAGGAAGCCGCGGAACAGCACGTTGTGCAGGTTCTGGTTGTTGAGACCCATGAACTTGAGCTCGACACCGGCGAACTCGCCTTCCTTGACACTGGCCTTGGTCGCATCGAGGCAGAGCTCGCCGACCTTCTGGAAATCGGCATCGGTCGGCTGGCCTTTGCCGACGCCGGGAATCTGCAGGATTTTTGCACGAAGTTCGCTTGCCGCGGAGGCAGGACGCGTCAAGGCGCCGAGGCCCGCGCCCGATGCCGCCGCGATCGCGGCCATCGACGCCGCGCCTTTCAATATGTCGCGTCTGGTGGCGCCGGCACGGACCAGTTTCTCGTAAATGTCTACTCTCATCGATTATTCCTCCC
Source organism: Mesorhizobium sp. ES1-4 (assembly GCF_020164745.1). Lineage (GTDB taxonomy): Bacteria > Pseudomonadota > Alphaproteobacteria > Rhizobiales > Rhizobiaceae > Mesorhizobium. The sequence goes on from NZ_JAIUGV010000011.1 coordinate 71,619, forward strand.
AGAACATCTGTGTGAATGGATGTGGCCAAACTTCTCAGGCGCTGGAGCGCCCACGATTCTCCCGGCTCGGAAGCGAACTATGCAGGTCCCCACCTGCTCGATTGAAGTTCCGATTTCGCGGTTCGGGCGACCAGTATTCGGACCAGCGCCAGTCACTATTCTCACAACCAAACGCCGTGTCAACGAGAACAGGTTTTTATCAATAAGAGACCGACTTGCCCTGACCGGTCGCGTTGGCTAGCTTCTGCGCCTACGGCCAGTGGAGCCGATGGGGGAACGATGGCTCAAGTCGCGATCAGCAATGTGGCCAAGGCATTTGGAACCGTCAAGGTTCTGCACGAAGTCAGCGTCGATATTGCCGATGGCGAGTTCGTCGTGCTTGTCGGCCCGTCCGGTTGCGGCAAGTCCACGCTGCTCAGGATGGTGGCCGGGCTCGAGACCGTCTCCGGCGGAACGATCGCCATCGGCGACCATGTGGTCAATCACCTGCCGCCAGCAAAACGCGACATCGCCATGGTGTTCCAGAACTATGCGCTCTATCCGCACAAGACGGTCGAGCAGAACATGGCCTTCGCCCTCAAGCTGCGCAGGACCGATCCGGCCGTGGTCGCCGAACGGGTCAAGCGCGCCGCGGACATCCTCGACCTCGGCCCCTATCTGAAGCGCTATCCGCGCCAGCTCTCCGGCGGCCAGCGTCAACGCGTCGCCATGGGGCGCGCGATCGTGCGCAATCCGCAGGTATTCCTTTTCGATGAGCCGCTTTCGAACCTCGACGCCAAGCTGCGCGTGCAGATGCGCACCGAGATCAAGGAACTGCACCAGCGGCTGAAGACCACCACCATCTATGTCACACACGACCAGATCGAAGCCATGACGATGGCCGACAAGATCGTCGTCATGCGTGACGGCCGTATCGAACAGGTCGGCGCGCCGCTGGAACTTTTCGACCGGCCGGCGAACCTTTTCGTTGCCGGCTTCATCGGCTCGCCTTCGATGAACCTGCTCAAGGGTACCGGGCGCAAGGCCGGGGTCGACATTGCCGGAACGCTGTTCCCGGTCGATCCGAACAACGCCGTCGAGGCGGGGCGCTCCGTCGTCTATGGCGTCCGGCCCGAATATCTCGAAATCCATCCCGATGGCGTGCCGGCGAAGATTTCGGTGGTCGAGCCGACCGGTTCGGAAACCCTGGTCTTTTTGCGCTTTGGCGACAGCGAAATGGTGGCGCTGTTTCGCGAGCGCCACGACTTCAAGCCCGGCGATACGCTGAAGCTTCGGCCAAGGCTCGACCATATCCATCTGTTCGATGCCGAGACCGGCAAGCGTCTCTGACCTCCAACCCAGTTCACGAGGACCATCATGCTCAAAGGGATCGATCCGCTGCTCAATGCCGACGTGCTCCAGGCGTTGCGGGCGATGGGCCATGGCGATGACCTGATCATCGCCGACACCAACTTTCCCTCCGATTCGGTGGCCCGCCAGACGGCGCTCGGCCGGCTGCTGCGCATCGATGCCTCGGCGGCGCAGGTGGTCAAGGCGGTGCTGTCGCTCTACCCGCTGGACACGTTCGTCGACGACTCGGCAGCCCGCATGGAGATCGTCGGCAAACCCGACGAGATCCCGGCGGTGCAGATGGAAGTGCAGAAGGAGATCGACGCCGCCGAGGGCAAATCATGGCCGATGGTGCCGGTCGAGCGTTACGCCTTCTACGAGCGCGCCAAGCAGGCCTATTGCGTCATCCAGACCGGCGAGCGTCGCTTCTACGGCTGCTTTGCCTTGCGCAAGGGCGTCGTCCCGCCGGATGCGGAGTAGAGGGATGGCCTCCTGCAAGCCGATCGTCATCCTCGGTGTCTTTGTAGCCGACACCGCCTATCGCGCCGATCGCCAGCCACGCATGGGCGAAACGATCCTCGGCAATTCCTTCAAGCTGGGACCAGGCGGCAAGGGATCGAACCAGGCGGTGGCTGCCGGCAAGCTTGGGGCCGACGTCACCTTCCTGACCCGGCTCGGTGTCGATGCCTTCGCCGAGATGGCCAGGCGGACCTGGCAAGACGCCGGCGTGAAGAGCGCGGCCATCGAGACGCCGGACAGCTATACGGGTGCCGCCTACATCTTCGTCGAGGAGGGAAGCGGCAACAACGCCATCATCGTCAGCCCTGGCGCGGCGATGCTGATCTCGCCCGGGGACATCGAGACCAATGCCGCACTGATCCGTGGCGCCGGTGTTTTCGTGACGCAGCTAGAACAGCCGATCGAGACCGCGATGCGGGCGCTGGAGATCGCGCGCGGGGCAGGGGTGACGACCATTCTGAATCCGGCACCAGCGGCCAGGCTTCCCGACAGCATCTACACGCTTTGCGACTATCTCACGCCCAATGAGACCGAAGCCGAGGAATTGACCGGGATGAAAGTCTCTTCGGTCGACGAGGCCCGCGCCGCTGCCGGCATGCTGCTCGAAAAGGGCGTCGGCACGGTTATCGTCACGCTCGGCGAAAAGGGTGCGTTGCTGCATTCGAAGGATCGCTCGGAGCATGTTCCCGCCATGAGCGCGGGGCCCGTGGTGGAGACCACGGGAGCGGGCGATGCGTTCAATGGTGGCCTGGCCGCGGCACTGGCGCGCGGCGTCGAGCCGCTGCCAGCGGTCCGTTTCGCCTGCGCCGTTGCCGGCATTTCCGTGACAAGGCCGGGCACTGCACCGTCGATGCCGACACTGCAGGAGGTCGAGGCGCTGCTGGCCAAGGGCGACGAGGCTTGAACGGCTTGAATGGTGGGCGATGACGGGCTCGAACCGCCGACATCTTCGGTGTAAACGAAGCGCTCTACCAACTGAGCTAATCGCCCGCTCCGGGCCGGACCTTTAAGCGGTCGGGACCAGCTTCGCAAGGCCAAATGAACAGGCGATGCCCCGATCGCCGGCCGTATTTGCGAACAAAACACCGGCTGTCAAAAAACCTTCTCCAGTTTGCTGTTATGATGGTTTGGTGCGCTTGACACCCGGTGGCGAACCCCTTATCCAGCGCCCCAACGACGAACACGGCTGACACGTGCTCGTCAATGCGCGGGTGTAGCTCAGTTGGTTAGAGTGCCGGCCTGTCACGCCGGAGGTCGCGGGTTCGAGCCCCGTCACTCGCGCCACTCTCAATCTCTTGTTATGCAAGGGTTTTAATGGGAGTGGCGCCGAAGCCGAGTTGGATAATTTCTACTCTTTTTTCTGCGCCGCTCGCGTCAGGGATTTTGAGCGCTGTTCAGTTCCTGAATTTCCTCGATCAGGTTTTTGACCAATATCTGGTATACTTTCGTGAGTTCCGTTGGTGTGAATTCGACCCGGATGTCGTACGAGCCGGCATAGTTCACCTGCAAATTCGCTGTCCCGAACAGCGTCGTGGTACCGTCGCGAATATCGGTCGCCACGATCAGGTTTTCGACAGGCTGTTCGAGCAGGATGACGCCAGCTTCGCCGGGATGGTTATGTGTCGTTGTCCTAATTCTCACGTCAGCCTCCTATCTGAACTTCCCAAACCTGCAAAAGATATAGCACACGGAACAAACTTTCGGGTCGCGGGGTTTCTCTTGCCACGTAGAGGGAGACACACATGATCCGTTGGCTGGTTAGAATTGGCTCACTGTTCCTCGCATACAAACTTGGCGAAGAGGTCGGGCGCGCGCAGGCACGCACCGACTTGCGGGCGCCGTTGGATTACGAGCGGTTGCCGGCCGACAGAGAAAGAGACGATTTTTCGGTTGAACGGTTCTGATTTGCAGCACCATTCGAATTCGCGGCGCTCTTGTGCGCTGTTCAAAGATCGAGTCGTGCCATCACGGCGGCACCATCCGGAAATCCTTGCCCTCGGGCAGCAATTGCCCGCCATCGACGACGATGGTCGTGCCGGTGATGTAGCTGGCGTCGTCCGAAGCGAGGAACAGGAAGGCGTTGGCCACGTCGCGCGGGCTGCCGAGCCGGCCGAGCGGGATCGAATCTTCCATGTTCCTGATATAGGCGGCGCCGCGATGCTGCTGGATGGCTTCGGTAAGGATATTCCCGGGTTCGACGCCGTTGACGGTGATGCCGTAGCCGGAGAACTCCAGCGCCGCGGCGCGAATGAAGCCATTGATGCCTGCCTTCGTCGCCGAATAATGGCCGTGGCCGGGACTGGTGACATGCGGGCCGGTGATGGATGAAGTGTAGAGCATGCGGCCAAAGCGCTGCGCCTTCATCGGCACCAGGGCCGCGCGGCTGGCATTGAAAGTGCCGCGCAAATTGACGGCCATGACGCGGTCCCAGTCGTCGGCGCTGGTGTTTTCGATCAGCTGCCAAGGATAGATGCCGGCATTCTGGACGATGATGTCGAGGCGGCCGTGGTGTTCCAGTGAAAGCGCCACCGCGGCCTCGGCGTCGCGCATTTGCGAGATGTCGGTGCGGATGAAGGGGACACCGAGTTCATCCGCGCTTGCTTGTCCGGCCTCGGCTTCGGAATCGGCGAGCACCAGCCTTGCGCCTTCTTCGGCGAAGCGCTGTGCGATGCCCTTGCCGATGCCGCGCGCCGCGCCGACGATCAGCGCCACCTTGTCTTTCAGTCGTCCGGTCATGCGTACCATCCTGTCATGCCAATCCCCGCCTCATGCCGATCTCTCTCATGCCAGTCTTTGGCGAATGGTTTGCTTGAATGCGTCGAGCAGCACGGCGGCCAGCACCAGCAGGCCGTGGATGACCTGGGTGAAATTGGCGGGCAGGCCCATTAGGTTGATCGCCGTGTTGATGGCAGAGAGCAGGAGCACGCCGGCGTAGACGCCGGGCAAAGTGCCGACGCCGCCCTTCAGGCTGACGCCGCCGATAACCACGGCCGCGAAGGCATTGAACAGAAGGCCGATGCCCAGATTTGCGGTGGCGCCCGAAGTGCGGATCGCCAGCAGCCAGCCGGCAAGCCCCGCGATGGCGCCGGCAAGCACGAAGGCGATGACGAGGTTGCGGTTCACCCGGATGCCGGCGCGGAAGGTCGCGGTCTCATTGCCGCCGATCATCACGAGGTGCCTGCCGAACGGCGTCTTGGCCATGATCAGCGAGAAGACCACGAAACAGGCCACCGCGATCCAGGCCGTCAGAGGCAGGCCGATCAGGCGCTGGATGCCGAACCAGCGGATGGCAGGTGCCAGATCCTGCGCCGAGCGGCCGCCCGAAATGACCAGCACGAGGCCGCGTACCCAGATGTAGGATGCCAGCGTGATGATGAAGGCGCTCATCTTGACCCTGACCACGAGATAGCCGTTGAAGGCGCCGATGAGGCCGCCGACGGCCAGCGCCAGCAGCAGCGAAACCGGAACCATCAGCCATTGCGGGTGCAACTGGACGCCGAGGCCGATGCCCGAGGAACAAAACAGGATGCCGACCGCCATCGCGCTGAGCGCGGCGACGGATTCGACCGACAGGTCCATGTGACCGGCAATGATGACCAGCGCCAGGCCGATCGACATCACGCCGAGCACGCTCGACGCCTCGATGATGTTGGCGAAGATGCCGAGCTGGAAATAGTTCGGGATGAACAGCGAGAAGACGACCAGGACAAGGAGCAGCATGAACCAGACAAGATTGTCGAGGACGAACTCCAGGGCGTGGCGTGTGCGAGGGTTCATGTGTCGATCCGGTTGGCGTGCGCAATCAGGGCCGCGGCAGATTGCCTGCGCCTCGTTTCATGCGGGCAGGGGAGGGCTCCGGGCCGGCTATGGCCCGGAGCGGTTGGGCCGTCTGTCTATTCGACCGACTTGACCGAATCCGTCGGCGGCTTCTGGTTGCCCCAGAAGGCCGGATTGTCGACGTTCTCCTTGGTGATGGCAGCACCCGGAATCTTGATGTTCGGGCCCCAGGCTTCCTTTGTGACGGTCGACTTCAGGCCAAGCACATCGTATTCGCCTGGCTTGATCTCGTCCTTCTTGACGACCTTGTCCATGAACATGGCAACGGCCGCGGCCTGTGCGTAGAGCGGCTGCTCGACTTCGACGTTGAGCCAGCCCTTGCGGATCAGGTCGAGACCGACCGGCGCGCCGTTCGAACTCATCAGCATGACGTCGCCTGGCTTCTTGCCGGCGGCCTCGAGCGAGGCGACGGCGGCGACCGAGAGGTGAGCGGCATGGCTGAAGATCAGGTCGATGTCGGGGTTGGCCAGCATCTGGTCGGCAACGATGGTGCCGGCATTGCTGGCCTCCCATTGCATGGCCGGCAGCGAGATGATCTTGACGTCCGGAAACGCCTTCATCTTCTCCTCGAAACCCTTCTGGATGTCGAGCGTGTAGGGATCGCCGGGATCGCCAAGCACCTGCAGGACCTTGCCCTTCACCGAGCCGTTCTTGGCTTTCAGAAGCTTTTCGGCCTGCTCGGCGGCAACGTAGCCGATCTCGACGGTACCCGCGACCGAGGTAAAGTCGGAAGGTGTCGACGTGATCTGGCGGTCGAACTCGATCACTGGAATGCCGGCGGCGCGCGCTGCCTCGATGGATGGTTTAAGCGCGTTGAAATCGACGGCGGCCAGGATGATCGCAGTCGGCTTCAGCGCGATGACGTCGTTCATCTGCGATTGCTGGGCGTCGGTCTTGTTGTCGGCGTTCAGCGTCTTCATCTCGTAGCCGGTCTGTTTCAGGAACAGCTCCAGTGCGCTCACCGAGCCGGTCTGGAACTCGTCGAGCAGTGTCGGCACCATGTAATAGACGGTACCCTTGGACTGGGCGAATGCCGGCATGAGCGTGGCAAAGGCCAGTGCCAGGATACCGAAGACAGCAAGAAGTATTCGCTTCATGTCGTTGGCTCCCTGTTAAGCCGGACCCCTCTTTGTCCCTCAGCCCGCCGGTCCGGCACCGGCAAGCGTCTCCCCGGTGATCATGTTGATCACCGCATCGGGACTTGTTTTGTTTCTGGCTACATCGCCGGCCACGACGCCTTGCCGGATCACCACGATCCGGTCGGCGACCTGGAAAGCCTGCTGCATGATGTGGGTGATGATGACGACGCCGATGCCCTGGCTCGCCACCTGGCGGATCATGTCGAGACCGCGCCGCGTCTGCTCGACGCCAAGTGCGGCGAACGGCTCATCGAGCAGCACCAGCTTGCCGCCCCAATGCACGAAGCGGTTGAGCTCGATAGCCTGGCGCTGGCCGCCCGAGAGATGCTCGACATTGGTGCGCAGCGATGGAATGCGGGTGCCGGCGCTGGCCAGCGCCTTGCCGACGACGGCCTCCATGGCGCGTTCATCGAGGACGGGAATGCCAAGCACCTTCCTGGTGATCTCGCGGCCCATGAAGAAATTGGCCACCACGTCGACATTGGTGCAAAGCGAGAGGTCCTGGTAGACGGTTTCGATACCCGCCGCCTTGGCTTCCGCCGGCGACCGGGCCAGGAATTCCTTGCCCTCGAACAGCATGCGGCCGGAGGTCGGTTCAAGGCCGCCTGATATGATCTTGACCAGCGTCGATTTGCCGGCGCCGTTGTCGCCGAGCAGCGCCACCACCTCGCCCCTGCCGATGGAAAAACTGATCCCCTTCAGCGCTTCGATCGCGCCATAGTTCTTGGTCACTTTGTCGAGCACCAGCAGGGGTTCGCTCACGCGGCAATCTCCCGAGCCGAAAGGATGTCGCGGCCGCGCTCGCGTTCGGCCGCGAACATCTGGCCGAAGCGGGGCGACAACACCCCGGAGACGGCGAGTGCCGCAGCACCGCGCAGCACGGCATGCTGGCCGCCGCCGGCGACGATGACACGCGCCGTCTTGCGGTCCGCGCGGGCCGAAACCGAATTGTGCAGCGGTTCGGCCGCGTCTGCCAGGCGCTCGAGCAACTCCGATGCCGCCAGGCCGCCGAGCACGACCGTCTCCGGGTCGAAGAGGTTTTCGATGATGGCGATGGCATTGCGGAAGATCGGGCCGACTTGCGCCACCCAATCGGCGTCGCTGCCGGCGCGTCGGCCTCGCGCGTCGAGCGAGAGGTAGCGCTCCAGGCAGCCTCGGTTGCCGCAGGGGCAGAGTTCGCCGTCAGGGACCACGGGAATGTGGCCGATCTCGCCCGCATTGCCCCAGGCGCCGCGCAGAACGGCGCCGTCATGCATCATCGCGCCGCCAAGCCCGACGCCGAAATAGAGATAATAATAGTCGGAATGGCGGGATCCGATGCCATAGAGCCGCTCGCCCATCGCGGCGGCGGCCATGTCGCTCTCGAAGAATGCCGGCAATCCCGTGGCGGATGTCAGCCGCTCACGCAGCGCCACGTGCTTCCAGCCGGTCATCGTGGTCGGGCCGACAAAGCTCATGGAATCGACGTCGAATGGACCCGGAAGCGCCATGCCGATGCCGATGACGCGGCCGCCGGGCCGCTTGCCCGTCAGGTCGCGGACCATGGCGCCAATCTGGTCGAACGCATGATCGGGCGCCGCATTGGGCGCTTCGCGGTGTGAACTCTCGACGACGTCGCCGCTCAGGTTGATCAACGCGGCGTCTATTCCAAGCGGCGTCAGATGGATGCCGACGGCATAGCCGCCTTCCGGGTTGATACGCAGCGTCGCCGGAGGCAGCCCGCGCCCTTTCGGCTCTTCGCGCACGGACAGTATGTAGCCTTGTTCCTCCAGCTCGCGAACGATGGTCGACACGGTCTGGACGGTGAGCCCGACATGCCTGGCAATGTCGGCACGTGCAATCGGGCCTTGACGGCGGATCGACTCCAGCACGATGCGCCGGTTGTACGGCCGCCCGAATTCCTGATTGGTCCCCCGCAATGCCATGCCTTGCGCCCCACTTGACGTAAGGTTCGCATCAAATATTTATTCAGTCAAATGGAATTCAAAAATGTCCGGAACACGGACCCAACGCCGGTCATGTGGCACCTTACCTTCGCCGGATCGGTATTTGATGATCCAGCGTACACGCGGTTTGCAGACCTCCCGCCGCTTCAATCGCGGATGGCCGACAGCGGCTTAGCGGCCAAGGAAGATGGGGGCCTGACCGTGCCGGTGGCTCCGGGCACAAGCGAGCGGGTGCCCTCGCTAGAGATATTGCGCGACTTTCTTGCCGACGGTCAGAAAGCGCAGGGGATCGATGGCTTCGCCATTGTGGCGCACTTCATAGTGCAGATGCGGCCCGGTCGATCGGCCGCTGCTGCCGGTCTTGCCGATGACGGCGCCGGCGTCCAGTTTCTCGCCTACGGTCACGTCGATTTCGCTCAGATGCCCGTAGCGGGTCGCAAAGCCGTTGCCGTGATCGACTTCCACCATGCGGCCATAACCGCCGTTCCAGCCGGCCTTGGTGACGACGCCGGACGCTGTCACCCGCGCCGCCATGCCGATGGGCGCCCTGAAATCCATTCCCGAATGCAGCGCGGCCGTGCCGAGGATGGGATCGGTGCGCACGCCGAACGGGCTGGTGACGGAATGGCCGGGGGCGGGGTTGGCAAGCGGCAGCTGGCGCGCTTCCTTTTTCAGCTGATCGAGCGTGTTCAGCGCCTCGTCCAACTCCTTGACCTTGCTGTCGAAGATCATCGAGGAATCGAGTGGGATCAGCGGTCCGCCTACATCGTTTTCGTTCTTGCCGAAATCGCCGTCGACCGGCAGTCCGGCCGCTTGCAGCGCCTGCTGGATGGCGTCGGCGCTCTTGTAGGCATTGTCCGCGAGCGTGCTGATGCGGTTGAGCTGTTCGTTCTCGATGGATTTCAGCGACTGGTTGATCGAGACGAACAGTTTGTCGGCACGATCGGCGGCTGAATCGCTGGGCACCGGATCGGTGCGGGTCGACCACAAGGAGAATGGCTTTGTGTCGGCGGCGCCGAGATCCGCGCCAAGGCTGGCAACCGCGTAGTTCCGCGCGGGCCGGTTGATGCTGCCGGTCACTTCGGCGCCCTTGTCCGGCTTGGCGGCGACGGCGGGATCTCCGGGGGGCACCGTTCCGACATCGTTTTCGGCGCGTTCGAGCAGCGGGCCGAGACGGCCATGCCGCTGGCTGAGCTGCGTCTGGCGTTCAAGCAGTTCGCTGACCTTGGTCTCCATCAATTGCTGGTCGAGCAACTGCCTGCTGGTGATGCGGTCGACTTGGGCGCGAAGCGCTGAAATCCGGTCCTCATAAGCCTGCTGCATGCGCGCCTGGCGCGCGGTGGTGGCGCCGATCAGGTCGTCGCGCAGCACGAGATAGGAGGTGGCCAGGAGGTAGCCGATGGCAATGGCCGCGAGCGCCGAACCGATGAATGCCGCGAGCCAGGGGCGGATCGTGAAGTGCCTGATCTCGTTGCCTCGGGCGATGATGACGGTGTGGGGTTCCCTGCGCCTGCCGAAGACTGCGGACTGACCGGTTGCGTTCACGGGACCAAGCTTTCGTTTACGACACCACGATAGCTCGATTACACATTATTAGGGTTAACAAAGGCTTGCCATACCGAACGGGTGGCGTCGAACGCACGCGGCGCGGGCAAGGGGTTGCATGAAAATCGCCATATCGCGGCTGCCATGTCGCGAAATCTTGACGACGAGCCCCAATATCCTGCCAGCAGCGACCAGTCACCCGCAGAGCAAGGCCCAGTTTTCTTAACTGTCTTCGGTTGCATTTAATTGACGTTTTTCGAGTAAAGGCGTGCTGGTATTTTGGATTCGTCGTGACGGTGGGAATGCTGAACGATCTGGTTGGCAAGATCCTCGACAAGATTTCAGGCGCCAGCCTGCTGGCGACTGGGCTTTTGCTGCTGACTGCCTTTGTCAGCGCGCTCGTGGCCTATTGGCGCACGGTCGAGGAGAAGAGCTGGAAGGAGTTTTTCGAGTTCGTCATTCCGCATGAGGTCATCACTCATCCGTCCGCGAAGGCCGACCTGCTGTTCTGGGTAACGAAGAAGGCCTTGATGCCTTTCCTGATGCTGCCCGCCGGAATCGTCTTCGTCACGGCGGTGGGCTACGGGACCAATTGGCTGTTTTCGACATTGTTCCAGTTCCAGCCGCCTCTGATCGAGGGGCCGGCGGGCCCGGCGACGGTGCTGATCTTCACCGTCAGCATGCTGCTCGCCTACGACATTTCCTATTATCTCTATCACGTGGCCCAGCATCGCTATCCGCTGCTTTGGGAACTGCACAAAGTGCATCACTCGGCCGAGGTGATGGTGGGGATCACCAAGGATCGGGTCCATCCGCTCGACGAGTTGATGAATCGGGCCTGGGACGGCATCGTCGTGGGGCTCTGTTTCGGCATCTGGTCGCTGATTTCGCTCAATCTTGTCGAACTGACCGTCTTTGGCGTCAACGTCTATGTCATGCGTAACATCCTGATGATGGATTTCGTCAGGCACACGCATTTCAAGATATCGTTCGGGCCGCTCAACAACGTGATCCTGTGTCCTCATTGGCACCAGTTGCATCACAGCGTCGATCCGCGCCACTACGACAAGAACTTCGGGCTGCTCTTTTCATTCTGGGATCGGCTCTTCGGAACACTGTGCGTGCCGAGGCCCGACGAGGACTTCAAGTTCGGGCTGGTCGACCGCGACGTGCGCGACTACCAGTCGCTCGCCGGCCTTTACGTCATGCCGCTGAAGCGGATGTGGGGGCATATTGCCAAGCGCATCCGGCTTGGGAAGTCACGGTCACGCACCGCGCGATCATCGGAAGGGACCCGGCCATGAACGCTCCGGTCACGCTCGCCATCCCGCGGACACGCAGCTTCGAAGTCGTGACATCGGCAGTGCGCCTTGCCGAGATCGCACCCGCCTGGCGCGCGCTCTGGCAGCAGGCTGGCGGACTTGTCTTCCAGCACCCGGACTGGATCGCGGCCTGGTGGCGCACCACCCCGCATCAGGAGCGGCGCACGCTCAGGATCGGGCTTGCCTGGAACGGCGACCGGCTCGATGGCGTGATAGCGCTCGCGACCTTCAGGCGCTCGGGCATCCGTGTGCTCGAATGGGCGGCGAAGGATCACAGTGACTATGGCGACGCGCTGGTTGCGCCCGAAAGCGACCCGCTGGTCATTTCCCGTCTCTGGCAGCATGTTTTTGACCAGGGCGGTTTCGACCTGATCTATCTCAACCGTCTGCTGCCGGATGCCGGTGTTCATGCCCTGCTGGAGCCGGCCCACGGCAAGGCGCTTCGGCCCAACCACCGTACTGAAATCAGCTATCGTGTCGCGGGTCCCTGGCAGCGTGGGGCGGAATGGTTCGAGACGTTGTCCAAGAAGGGCCGGCAGAACTATCGTCGTGGCCGCAAGTTCATGGAAGAGAGCGGTACATTGCGTTTCCGGCTCCTGGACGCGAAGGACCCGCGCGAGCCGGTGCTCGAGCGGGTCGCGACGCTGAAGCGCCTCTGGCTCGCCCGGCATGGTCGCGCTTCGGACCTGTTCGATCAGGGCTCGCCGGTACTCTCCGCGCTGATTGCGGTGCTGGCCGACCTCGGGCTGTTGCGCATCTTCGTGCTCGAGCTCGACGACACGATCGTTGCCGTCTCGATCAACTTCGAGCAACGCGGCACGATGATGGCTTTCGTCACCACCTATGATCCCGAATACGAGCGCGCCTCGCCTGGCATGGTACTGATGATGGACTATATCCAGTGGTCGCTCGACCGTGGCCTTGCCGAGATCGATTTTCTCTGCGGCGGTGAGGATTTCAAGCGGCGCTTCGCCACGCGTTCGGTCAGGCTGTCATCGATGATTGGCGCGCGCGGCTTGCGCGGTCATGTCGCCGCGCTGGCCGATCGTGTGAACCATGCTTCTAAGTCCTGGAGGACGCAGCGCCAGTCGAAGGCCGAGGCGCCTGACGAGTAACGACCACAATTGTCGATTGCTTTCGTGGGCTTTGACGGCGCGGTCAAAGCGCGCGAACGGCTTCCAGGACTTCCTCGGCATGACCCTTGACCCGGACCTTGCGCCAGATCCTGGCGATCCGCCCGTCGCGGCCGATCAGGAACGTCGCTCGCTCGACGCCCATGTACTTGCGGCCGTACATCGATTTCTCGACCCACAGATGGTAGGCCTCGATCACCTTGCGCTCTTCGTCGGCGGCGAGGTCGATGGTGAGGTCGTATTTCGCCTTGAATTTGTCGTGTTTCTTGGTGCTATCGGGCGACAGGCCAATGACCACGGCGCCGGCCTTCTCGAATTCCGGCTTCAGCTGTGAAAAGCTGATCGCCTCTTGGGTGCAGCTTGTCGTGTCGTCCTGTGGATAGAAATAGAGCACAATCGGCTTGCCGGCGGACGCGGCGAGGCTGAGCGATCCGCCACCATCCCGCGGCAGATCGAATTGCGGCGCGGGATCGCCTACGTCGAGGTCAGCCATATCGATGCCCTTGTTTGAGGTTACGCGCGAAGGCACAGGGATATAGTGTCGAGCGGGGATTCGTCCACGAGCGAATTCGTACAACGGAAGATTGCGTGGATCAGGAGCAACCGCAGCACGAGAAGATCAGGTTCAGGCGGGACGAGATCACCGACCTGGGGGGCTTGCCGTCCGCGTGCCGCGTGCCGCCGCTCGGTCAGGCTGCCATCGGCCGCGGCGTGCGTATGCTTTCGCGCGCGTTTGCCGGCCTTGTCGCATTCATCATGCTGGCCGCGGTGGCCGTCTATCTCATCGGCCTTTACGGCATCGGGTCGGACAGGCTGCGTGTCGAGGCGGAGAGCGCCATAGAGAGGCTGGCGGGCGTCGACGTCAATGTCGCGGTCGGGCCGGCGCGCATCACACTCGACGGTTCGAGCTTTGTCGCTCTCCAGGTCAGCGATGTCAGCCTGAAGACCAGCGACGGCAAACCCATGGCGGATGCTGGTCGTGTGCGTTTCGGTATGCGCCTCGTGCCGCTGCTGTGGGGCGAGGTGCGGCTGACCAGCGCCAGGATCTCGGATGCGCGCATCGTCACGGCCGCCATGCCATCGGGCGGCGACTGGACAGCCGAACTGCGCAATGACGACGGGCTGATCGATCCTGAAAAACTGTCCGACGCGGTGTTCCGCAACGTCGGCGATGCACTCGATGCGGTGCGCGAGGATTCGATGCGTCGCATCGATCTTCACAATGTGGAATTCATCCTGCCCGAGGCCGCCACCGTCAAGTCGATCAAGGTGGCCGACGCCACCGTCGTGCAATCCGGGCCTGGCGCTATCGCGTTGTCGTCGCGGGTGGACGTCGACGGCAGGGCTGTGACCACTGCCGCATCCGCCGCCCGCGATAGCGTGACCAGTCGCGTGACCGCACTGGATGCCACGATCGGCATTGCCAACGGCAACGAAGCCGCGGGTGGAAGTAGGTTGGGCGCGGTCACCATCAAGCTAAAAGGATCGCAAGGGGCAGGCGACACCGCCTCGCGGCTGACGGCCGCCCTGTCGTCCACGGGGTCCGTGCTCGATCTGGGCTCGCACGGGCAGGTGCCCGCCGACATCGATCTCAACGCTACTCTTGTCCACGGCAGCAACAAGATTCAGGTGGACAGGCTGTTGCTCAAGACCGGTCGCTCGGCCTTCGATTTCGCTGGCTCGATCGGACCCAAGCCTTCGACCGGCGCCGCGGGCGAGGAGCCTGCCTACCGCTATGACCTGACCAGCGACGGTTCGACGCTGGCGCCTTCGGAGTCGCCTGAGCCCGCCCTGACCTTCCTTGCCCGCATTGCCGGCGTCTATCAGACCAAAAGCCATAAATTGGTAGCCGAGCAGATCGCTGTTCGGTCCGCCGCTTCCAGTGAGGTGCTTGGCACCGCTGCCGTGGAATTCGTTGATGGCAAGGCCCCCGGGATCAATCTGGCGCTCAACGTCCACAATATGCCGGTCTCTCACGTCAAACAGCTCTGGCCCTGGTTTTCGGCGCGCAATGCGCGGCTCTGGGTGCTGGACAATCTGTTCGGCGGCCGCGTCGTCGATGCCAACCTCCAATTCCAGGTGGTTCCGGATCGCCTCGGCAATGGCGTGCCGCTGTCCGCCGATGAGGTCTTCGGCCGCTTCCAAATCGAGGGCGCGCGTTTCGACACGGCCGGCCGCATTCCGCCGATCCGCGACGCGGTGGGCGTCGTCGGGTTCCACGGCAACGACGTCGAAATTTCGCTGTCGTCGGGCACCGTCTTCATGCCCAGCGGCCGCACCGTGGCGGCCAGCAACGGCACGCTGACGGTCAAGGCGGCCAACCGCCCGCCGGTCATCGGCGCTCTCGATATCGATGTTGCCGGCGATGCGTCCGCCGTCGCCGAACTTGCCTCCTACGAACCGATCAATGCCATGCGTCATGTCGGCTTCCTGCCGGAAGACCTCTCCGGCGGCGTCACCGGCCACGTCAAGGCGGATATCCCGCTGCAGTCCGGCGTCGACACTTCGAAGCTCGATTGGCTGGTGTCGCTCGACTAC
This sequence comes from Mesorhizobium sp. ES1-4, assembly GCF_020164745.1. Taxonomy (GTDB): domain Bacteria; phylum Pseudomonadota; class Alphaproteobacteria; order Rhizobiales; family Rhizobiaceae; genus Mesorhizobium. The sequence goes on from NZ_JAIUGV010000011.1 coordinate 86,927, forward strand.
ACCGGCCTGTCACTGGCCAAGCCGTTCGAGGGACAGACCGTGACCGATGCCGATGGCTCGATCACCGTCGATCCGCAAAAGGCTGTCATTTCCGCCAAGGCGTCGCTGAACGGCATTCCGGCTGAACTCGACCTCGTCGAGCCGCTGGCGGATGACGGGCCGGCGCGCAGCCGCAAGGTAGCCCTGGTGCTCGACGACAAGACCCGCGCCGCCGCCATGCCTGGCCTGACGCCGCTGCTTGGCGGAACCGTGAAGGTCGCGATCGACAAGAGCGGCAGCGGCAACCAGAATGTCTCGGCCGACCTGACCAACGCCAGGCTGGATATTCCCTGGGCCGGCTGGAGCAAGGGGGCGGGGGTGCCTGCCAACGCCACATTCGTCATGACCAAGTCCGGCGACATCACGACGCTGTCCGACTTCAGCCTCGACGGAAAGTCATTCTCCGTCAACGGCACTGTCGTGCTGGTCGGCGGCGCCCTGTCTTCGGCCAGGTTCAGCAAGGTCGCCTTGAACAGGGGCGACGACGTGGCGGTTTCGGTAAAGCGTTCGGGCAAGGGCTATGCGGTCGACATAAACGGCAGCGCGCTCGATGCGCGTTCACTCATCAAGCAGTTCACGTCCGATGTGGACACCGCGACCAAGACGACGGGAACAGACAACATTTCCGTCAGCGCCAATGTCGAACAGCTGACCGGTTTCCATGACGAGCAACTGTCCAACCTGAAGCTCGACTACAGTGCGGCTGGTTCAAGGGTGAACGGACTGAGGGTCAGCGCGACGGCGAGTTCCGGCGCCGCCATTGCCATCAGCAACACCACCGGCGACGGCGGGCGCTCGCTCAAAGTGCAATCTGCGGACGCCGGCGCCATCCTGCGGTTCCTCAACATCTATGAGCACATGGAAGGCGGATCGATCACGCTGGCATTGACGGGGACCAGCGACGGCCCGATGAAGGGCAAGGTCGACACCACCAACTTCTTCGTCGTCAACGAACCGAAACTCGCCTCCATCGTCTCGACCACGCCGGCCGGCGACAGCCGCAGCCTCAACCAGGCGGTGAAAGGCAAGCTCGACACCTCGCGGGTGAAGTTCGAACGTGGTTACGCCGAGATCGACAAGGGCGGCGGCTATCTGAAGCTGGCCAACGGCGTGCTGCGTGGGCCGCGCATCGGCACGACCTTCCAGGGCATCCTCTACGACCAGAACAACAATATGGATATGACCGGCACCTTCATGCCGGTCTATGGCCTCAACCGCATTTTTGGCGAGTTGCCCATCGTCGGCGCGCTTCTGGGCAATGGCCGCGACCGCGGCCTGATCGGCGTCACCTACCGGCTGCGGGGCAATGCCAACAAGCCGGTGCTCGACGTCAACCCGCTGTCGGTGATCGCGCCGGGCATATTCAGGTCGATCTTCGAGTATCGGTGAGCGGTCTCAGGCCGGCCGCACCAGGACGTGCTTTTTCTTGCCCAATGAAAGCTTTACGACATTTTCCGGACTCAAGTCCTGAAGCGTGACCATGCGACGGTCGTCGCTTATTTGCTGGTCGTTCAGGCGCACGGCGCCGCCCTGGACATGCCGCCTCGCCTCGCCGTTGGATGATGCCAGCCCGGCGCTGACCAGCAGCGAGAGGATGCCGACGCCGGCCTCCAGCGCGGCCCTGTCCGTCTCGATGGTCGGCAACGTGTCGGCGAGCGCGCCTTCCTCGAAGGTTTTGCGCGCGGTCTCGCTGGCCTGTTCGGCGGCCGCGCGGCCATGCAGATGGGCGGTGATCTCGGTGGCGAGGATCTTCTTTGCCTCGTTGATCTCGGAGCCGCCCAGCCGCTCGAGCCGTGCGACCTCGTCCAGCGGCAGCGTGGTGTAGAGTTTCAGGAAGCGGGCAACGTCGGCATCCTCGGTGTTGCGCCAGTACTGCCAGAACTCGTAAGGGCTCAGCATCTCCGGATCGAGCCAGACCGCCCCCGAGGCCGACTTGCCCATCTTGGCACCGGACGAGGTGGTGAGCAGTGGCGTGGTCAGTGCATAGAGTTGCGCATCCTCCATGCGTCGGCCGAGATCGATGCCGTTGATGATGTTGCCCCATTGGTCGGAGCCGCCCATCTGCAGGCGGCAGCCAAGGCGCTTGTAGAGTTCGACGAAATCATAAGCCTGCAGGATCATGTAGTTGAATTCGAGAAACGACAGCGACTGCTCGCGATCGAGCCGCAACTTGACGGAATCGAACGCAAGCATGCGGTTGACGGAAAAGTGCCGGCCGACATCGCGCAGGAAATTGACGTAGTTGATCTCCATCAGCCAGTCGGCGTTGTTGACCATGATCGCGTCGTTCGGACCATTCCCGAATTTGAGGTAGGGCATGAAGTTGCGGCGGATACCGGCGAGATTGTCGTCGATATCCTGCGGGGTCAAAAGCTTGCGCGCCTCGTCCTTGAAGGAGGGGTCGCCGATCATCGACGTGCCGCCGCCCATCAGCGCGATCGGCCGGTGGCCGGTCTGCTGCAGCCAGTGCAGCATCATGATCTGGATCAGCGAGCCGGCATGCAGGCTCTTGGCGGTCGCATCGAAACCGATATAGGCCGTTACCGTCTCCGTGGCGAAGAGCTGGTCGAGGCCGGCATCATCCGAGGTCTGATGGATGAAGCCGCGCTCGCTCATCGTGCGCAGGAAATCGGATTTGAAGGCAGGCATGTTTTCTTTCCCGAAAGCGTACGCCCGGTCCGTCGCGGGCATATGTGACCGCGCGCGTTTAGCATCCAAGCGCAATCAGCAAAAGTGGATTCCGGTTTTGCGCTGGATTGCGCGTCATACAAGAGTTCGCAATCAGCAAAAGTGGATTCCGGTTTTGCGCTGGATTGCGCGTCATACAGGAGTTCGCAATCAGCAAAAGTGGATTCCGGTTTTGCGGTCCGCACGGATGGTGCCAGCGGCGATCCGGCTGCAATGCTTGCTTCATCGTTTCGGCTGGCGTAATGAGGCGCCGCGCCAAAGGTTCTTGCAGCCCACGACCTCAAGCCGCACCGCACGGCATTCACAAATGCCATATCCTACGACAGAGCCCGACGCGATATGCCGGACGCATTGATATCCATCGTCATTCCCTGCAGGAACGAGGCGGCAAACCTGCCGCTCTTGATCGACGAGATCGAGGCGGCGATGGCCGGCCGCGACTTCGAACTGATCATCGTCAATGACGGCTCGACTGACGAGACCGCTGCCGTGCTCGCCGAACAGGCCGCGCTTCGCCCGTTTCCGCTGCGCGAGTTGCGGCATGAAAAATCCGCCGGCCAGAGCCTCTCGGTGCGTTCGGGCGCCTGGGCGGCGCGCGGCGCCATCGTCGCGACGATCGACGGCGACGGCCAGAACGATCCGCAGTACATTCCGGTGTTGGTCGACGCCTTGCGCCAGGCCGGCCCCGATTTTGGCGCCGCACAGGGGCAGCGCCTCAAGCGCCGCGACAGCAAGGTCAAGCAACTGGCGTCGCGGTTCGCCAACTGGCTGCGGAATGCCATCCTGCATGACGAGACGCGCGACACCGGCTGTGGCCTGAAAGCGGTCCACACCGAAATCCTGCGCAGACTGCCGTTCTTCGACGGCACCCATCGCTTCGTTCCGGCACTGGTCATCCAGGAGGGGTATCGCATCGTGCATTGCGACGTCGTCGACCGCTCGCGCCGGCACGGCAAATCGAATTACGGCATTTTCGATCGCGGCCTGCAGGGCGCGGCCGATCTCATCGGTGTCTGGTGGCTGCGCCGGCGGCGCCGCAGAATGCCAGAAGTAAAGGAAATCAAGCGTGTTTAATGTGCTTCAGGAACTGGGGACCTGGCTTCACCAGGTTTTCATCAAGCAGTTCGATGCGTGGGTTCTGCTCGGTTTCATCGCCCAGTTCTTCTTCACCATGCGTTTTGTCGTGCAGTGGCTCGCCTCGGAAAAGGCCAAGCGCAGCGTCGTGCCGGTGGCTTTCTGGTTCTTCTCCCTGTTCGGTGGTGGACTGCTTCTGCTCTATGCCATCCAGCGCCAGGACCCGGTGTTCATCGCCGGGCAGGCCATGGGCATGTTCATCTACATCAGAAATCTCTGGCTGATCGCCAATGAGCGCAAGGCGGCGATGACCAAGGTCGATTGAGCTGTCGCCAAAATGATCGGAGAGACTCAAAAATGGCATTGAACAGGAACTACATACTTCTCTTCCTGTTCAGCCTGATGATGACGGCTTCGGGCCTGGCATCCATGCCGCCGATCGACCGCGATGAGCCGCGCTTCGTTCAGGCCACCAAACAGATGGTCGAGAGCGGCGACTATATCGACATCCGCTTTCAGGAGACATCGCGCTACCAGAAGCCGATCGGCATCTACTGGCTGCAATCGGCGGCCGTGGCGCTGAGCGGTCAGGGGGCCGGGGCGCCGATCTGGGTCTATCGCACGGTTTCGGCGCTTGGCATTGCCATTGCCGTGCTGGCGATCGCCTGGACCGGGACCAATCTTTTCGGTGCCAATGCCGGGATCGCCGCCGGGCTGGTGATGGCGGGGATCTTCGCCACGGCTTTCGAGGGCCGCGACGCCAAGACCGATGCGATGCTGCTGGCCTGCTGCGTGGCGGCGCAAGGCGCGCTGGCGCAGATTTATGTCGCATCGCGCCGCAACGAAACGGTCGGAGGCCATCTCTGGTGGATCTTCTGGATCGCACAAGGGGCCGCGATCCTGATCAAGGGGCCGATTGCGCCGCTGCTGTCCGCGTTGACCGTCGCCGCCCTGTTTGCATTCGAGCGCGACGGGCGCTGGTTGTCGAAGCTCAGGGTTGGGCGCGGCCTGCTGCTTGTCCTGGTGATTGCTTTACCCTGGCTCGCCGCGATTACCTGGAAAAGCCATGGCGCTTTCCTGCAGCAGGCTGTCGGCAAGGACATGCTCGGCAAAGTCGCGTCAGGCGCGGAATCGCACGGCCTGCCACCCGGCTTCTATATGCTGACCTATTCGCTGTTCATGTGGCCGTTCGGCCTGATCGCGGTCGGCGCTGGCCTGCAGGCCCTCAACCGTCTGCGCGACGATGTCCGGCTGCGCTTCTGTCTCGCCTGGTACATTCCGTTCTGGCTCGTCTTCGAACTCATTCCTACCAAGTTGCCGCATTACGTGCTGCCGGCCTATCCCGGCATGGCGCTGCTGATCGGCTGGCTGCTGACATTGCAGCCGCAGGACGCCAATGCACCGCTCAGGCGTTGGCAGCAATGGTTGTGGTGGTCGACCGCCTTCGGCCTTGTCGTGGTCAGCCTAGGCCTGGCGGCTGTCTGCGTCGGAGCGCCGATCTACCTCGCCCACACTTTCTCCTGGTGGAGCATTCCGGCGGCCGCGGCCGCACTCGGCGCGGGCCACCTTGCGTTCTCCCGGCGGTTGCAGGTGCCGTTGCCCCGCATCGGCGCCACCGCCGCCTGTGCGGGCATCGCCTATGCCTTGCTGTTCGAGGTCATCGCCCCGTCGCTGAAGCCGATATGGCTGAGCCCGGCAATCAGGAAAGCGGTGCTTGCCAACAAACCTTGCGATACGACCGTGCTGGCCTCGGCGCGCTATCAGGAGCCGAGCCTGGTGTTCCTGGTCGGCACGAAAACGGTGCTGACCAATGTCGGTGGCGTGGCGGAGCATCTGCTCGCCGATCCCGCTTGCTCCCTTGGCCTGGCGCCGATCGGCGACGAACAGAAACTGAATGGCATGCTGTCCGTGCAAGGCAAGTCGGCGAACCGCGTCGCCGAGATCGACGGCCTCAACTATTCGTCGGGAGACAAGCTGTCCCTCGGTCTCTACCGTATAGCGCAATAACTTCGATGATGGGATCGAGTTCCAAATGCTCGTGAAATCGCGCCCTCCAGTTTCCAACTCGCTCCTTGGAATAGGACGCCGATCCCTCGGCAATTTTAGCGATACCCTGCAGATCGCAAGGCGGCGCCTTGCCGTTCGCCCCGCTCGCTATCCCAACATCTCATGGTGGGCGTGGGGCCTGGTCTGGGTCTTTCTGACTGCAGCGGCCTTTGTTCGTCTCGATACGCCGGCAGGAGTAGCCCACGGCCAGTGGTCCGCGGGTGTGGCCAGGCTTGCCGAGTTCTTCACGCAGTTCGGACTGGGCGGCTGGTATCTCATCCCGTCCGCGCTGCTGCTTGTCGCTGCCAATCTGACGGATTGGCGAAGCCTTTCGCGACGCGCGCTGATGCTGGTCTACAGTTGGACCTGTCTGGCTTTCCTGGTGCTGAGCGCCGTTGGCCTGTCCGGCCTCACCGTCAATGTCCTGAAATATGCCATTGGCAGGGCCCGCCCGCTCTACTTCCAGGATTTTGGCGTCCTTGCGCTGCACCCTTTTGCCTTCGATGCGCGCTTTGCGGGCTTTCCCTCAGGCCATGCCACGACGATGGGCGCCGTGTTCGGTATCCTGCTGCTTTTGTTTCCGCGGCGTTGGTACATCGCTTTGGTGGTCACGGCCTGCATCGCCTCGACCAGGGTCTTCGTCGGCGCGCACTACCCCAGCGACACCGTCGCCGGCTTCGGCCTCGGCTGCGCCTTCGCGCTGGCGTGCGGACTGGTCTTTGCCAGGCTCGGCTTCATCTTCCGGCCGGCGCGCTCGGGATTGCCGGTACGCAAGCCATCGTTCCGCTTGGTTGCGCCCGAAAAATAGCCGGTTCCGGATAATCGGCAGCGCGGCCTTGCGTCGAGCAGGCGGGCATTGCCCGCTGCCGCGAATATGCCTGGCCCGATGTCTTAGCGCAGCCGCTTCGGTCGCGGATCGGACAACTCTCCCGCCAGCCGGCGATCGAGATAGTCGGCGCATTCCTCGATCAGCACATCGGCGTCATTGGCGAAGAAATGGTTGGCGCCGGGCAGCGTCTTCTGCGTGATGGTGATGCCCTTTTGCGTGTGCAGCTTGTCGACCAGGCCTTGCACATCCTTCGGCGGCGCCACCTTGTCGGCGTCGCCATGGATGATGAGACCCGAGGACGGGCAGGGCGCCAGGAACGAGAAATCATAGGTGTTGGGCTGCGGCGCGATCGAGATAAAGCCTTCGATCTCGGGCCGGCGCATCAGAAGCTGCATGCCGATCCACGAGCCGAAGGAATAGCCAGCCACCCAGCAGCTCTTGGAGTCCGGATGCAACGACTGTACCCAGTCCAAAGCGGCGGCGGCATCCGACAATTCGCCGGTGCCGTGATCGAATTCACCCTGGCTGCGGCCGATGCCGCGGAAATTGAAGCGCAGCGTGGTGAAATCACGCTTCTGGAACATGTAGAACAGGTCATAGACGATCTTGTTGTTCATCGTGCCGCCGAACTGCGGGTGCGGGTGCAACACGATGGCAATCGGCGCGCTCTTTTCCTTCGAGGGCTGGTAGCGTCCCTCCAGGCGGCCGGCCGGACCGGTGAAAATGACCTCAGGCATGAAATACTCCACGTGACATATACAAGTGCGCGGCGCCCGGAACGCTCTTCCTCTGGCCCCGCTTCCACAGACCTTGACGCAGGGCGAGCGTCTTCATAGAAGCTAGTTTAGAATTGTTCAAAACTGGGTGGCCGAGACGCAATCGCCCGGCCGCCCTCGCCGCAAGCCGCGTAAATAGGACGGCTTGCCTTGGAATTTCAAGGAAATAACGCCATACGTCGGCGGAATGGCTTCTGAAGGGAAGAACTGGACGAAAATGGCCGCGATACGCGCCTATCTCGACTATAATGCCAGTGCGCCGCTGCTTTCAGCGGCGCGCGAGGCCATGGTCGCGACGTTTGATGCGGCCAACCCCTCGTCGGTCCATGCCGAGGGGCGTGCGGCGCGCAGACTGGTCGACCATGCCAGGCGCGACGTGGCGGCACTGGTCAACGGCAAGGCCGAACATGTTGTCTTCACCTCGGGCGCGACCGAGGCCGCCTCGACGCTTCTGACGCCGGACTGGCAGATGGGGCGGGGCGCCATTCGCATGAGCCGGCTCTACGTCTGCGAGGCCGATCATCCCTGCCTGCTGAATGGCGGCCGCTTCCCGGCGAACCTGGTCGTGCGGATCGGCGTCGACGCCGATGGCATCGTCGATCTCGAGGCCTTGACGGCGGCGCTCGCCGGGCACGACAAGGCCGATGGCTTGCCCTTGGTCGCGATCCACGCCGCCAACAACGAAACCGGCGTCATCCAGCCGATCGATCGCATCGCCGAGGTCGTCAAGGCGGCCGGCGGCATTCTCGTCGTCGACGCGGTTCAGGCCGCCGGCCGTGTTTCGATCGATATGTCAGCGGGTTACGCCGATTACCTGATTCTGTCTTCGCACAAGATCGGTGGCCCCAAAGGCGTCGGCGCCATCGTTGCCGCCGCCGACCTGATGATGCCAAAGCCTTTGATCAATGGCGGCGGCCAGGAGAAGGGCCATCGCGGCGGCACTGAAAACCTCGCGGCCATTGCCGGTTTTGGTGCGGCCGCACGCGAGGCCTTGGCCGGATTGCAGGCTATGGACGCGGTGCGGGCTCGCCGCGACGAAATCGAAGCCATCGTGAAAATGCTGGTGCCCGACGCGGAAATCTTCGGAGCCGGCGCGCCAAGGCTTGCCAACACGACATTCTTCGCTATTCCCGGCGTCAAAGCCGAAACCGCCCAGATCGCCTTCGATCTGGCGGGCGTGGCGCTTTCCGCCGGCTCCGCCTGCTCGTCGGGCAAGGTCGGGCCGAGTCATGTGCTGAAGGCCATGGGGCGCGGTGACAGCCTTGGCGCCTTGCGCGTGTCGGTCGGTGCCGCGACCGGCGCCAGGGACATCGAACTGTTCCGCACCGCGCTGGCGGGTATTGTCGCGCGGAGGGCGGGTAAAGAGAAGGCCGCCTAGCGGTCGGAGCATCGGACCGGGAAGGTCCGATGCTTGAGAAAAACGGATTTGGGCCTTTCGGCCTGGTAGAGCCGTGCGTTTGATGTTGGCCGGGTGAATTTCCGGTCGAGACGCACTATATGGAACTTACGCTGCCGCGGACGCTTCCTGGGCGTCCATCTGGCGGTGCCATAGTTTGAAAACTGTCGGGCCTTGACCCCGGCGTGGATGGAGAACGCATATGCCTGCTGTGCAGGACACGATCGATCGGGTTCGAAAGATCGACGTCGACCAATACAAATATGGATTCCAGACCGAGATCGCTGTCGACAAGGCCCCAAAGGGCCTTAGCGAGGACATCATCCGTTTCATTTCGGCCAAGAAGGATGAACCGTCCTGGATGCTGGAATGGCGCCTCGAAGCCTATCGCCGCTGGCTGACGCTGGAAGAGCCGACCTGGGCGCGCGTCAACTATCCCAAGATCGATTTTCAGGACATCTATTATTACGCGGCGCCAAAGAGCACGCCCGGGCCGACTTCGCTCAGCGATGTCGATCCCGAGATATTGAAGGTCTATGAGAAACTCGGCATTCCGTTGAAAGAGCAGGAAATCCTTGCCGGCGTGCAGAAGACCGATGTCTCGGAACTCGAGGAAGCCAGCGACAACGTCTACAAATCGGGCCGCGTCGCCGTCGATGCGGTGTTCGATTCCGTCTCCGTCGTCACCACTTTCAAGAAGGAACTGGCGCAGGCCGGCGTCATCTTCTGCTCGATCTCGGAAGCGATCCGCGAGCATCCGGAGTTGGTCCAGAAATATCTCGGTTCGGTCGTGCCGACCTCCGACAATTTCTACGCGACGCTGAATTCGGCCGTCTTCACCGACGGCTCCTTCGTCTTCGTGCCCAAGGGCGTGCGCTGCCCGATGGAGCTGTCGACCTACTTCCGCATGAACGAGAAGAACACCGGCCAGTTCGAGCGCACGCTGATCATCGCCGAGGAGGGGGCCTACGTCTCCTATCTCGAGGGCTGCACGGCGCCGCAGCGCGACGAGAACCAGCTTCATGCTGCGGTGGTCGAACTGGTCGCGCTCGACGATGCCGAAATAAAATACTCTACGGTGCAGAACTGGTACCCGGGCGACGCCGAGGGCAAGGGCGGCATCTACAACTTCGTCACCAAACGCGGCGACTGCCGTGGCGACCGCTCGAAGATCTCGTGGACGCAAGTCGAAACCGGCTCGGCGATCACCTGGAAGTATCCGAGCTGCATCCTGCGCGGCGACGATTCCCAAGGCGAGTTCTATTCGATCGCCGTGTCGAACGGCTACCAGCAGGTCGACAGCGGCACCAAGATGATCCATCTCGGCAAGAACACGTCGAGCCGCATCATCTCCAAGGGCATCGCTGCCGGCTTTTCGCAGAACACCTATCGCGGTCAGGTCTCGGCGCATCGCAAGGCGACCAACGCCCGCAACTTCACCAACTGCGACTCGCTCCTGATCGGCGACCAGTGCGGCGCGCACACCGTGCCCTACATGGAGGCCAAAAACTCGACGGCGCAGTTCGAGCATGAAGCGACAACGTCCAAGATTTCCGAAGATCAGAAATTCTACGTCATGCAGCGCGGCATTCCGGAAGAGGAAGCGATCGCGCTGATCGTCAACGGCTTCGTCAAGGACGTCATCCAGCAACTGCCGATGGAGTTCGCGGTCGAGGCGCAGAAGCTGATCGGCATCTCGCTGGAAGGTTCGGTGGGCTGACCGCCCAGACAAATATTCAGGAAACAAAAATGCTTGAGATCAAGAACCTGCATGCCCGCATCGTCGATGACGGCACCGAAATCATCCGCGGCTTGAACCTGACGGTGAAAGCCGGCGAGGTCGCCGCCATCATGGGCCCGAACGGTTCGGGCAAGTCGACGCTGTCCTACATCCTCGCCGGCCGCGAGGACTATGAGGTGACCGAGGGCGACATCCTCTACAACGGCCGGTCGATCCTCGAAATGGATCCGGCCGAACGTGCTACGTCGGGCATTTTCCTCGCCTTCCAGTATCCGATGGAGATACCGGGCGTGGCGACGATGGAATTCCTGAAGGTGGCGATGAACGAGCAGCGCAAGGCGCGCGGCGAGGAGCCGCTGAAGATCCCGGAATTCCTGAAGCGGGTGAAGGAAGCCGCCGCCTCGCTCAACATGGACATGGCGATGCTGAAGCGGCCGCTCAATGTCGGCTTCTCCGGCGGCGAGAAGAAGCGCGCCGAGATCCTGCAGATGAAGCTTTTGGAGCCAAGGCTCTGCGTGCTCGACGAGACCGATTCCGGCCTCGACATCGATGCGCTGAAGATCGTGTCCGACGGTGTCAACGCGCTGCGTTCGCCCGACCGCGCCTTCCTGGTCATCACCCACTACCAGCGTCTGCTCGAGCACATCGTGCCCGACAGCGTGCATGTGCTTTACAAGGGCCAGGTCATCAAGTCGGGTGACAAGTCGCTGGCGCTCGACCTCGAAGCCAACGGCTATGCCGGCGTCATCGGCGAAGCCGCGTGAAATGGCAGAGGCAAGACTGATGAACATGCACCCACAACCGCAGCGGACACCCGCCGAGACAGCGTTGATCGACGCGTTCGGGGACCGGCTGTCGCTGCTGCCGGGTGACGGCGCGGTGATGCTGAAGCGTGACGACGCCATCGAAGCTATCAAGCACGGCCTGCCGACGCGACGCATCGAATCCTGGCACTACACCGACCTGCGCCGGCTGTTGAACGCGGTGCCGGATTTCGACCCGACTGCTGTAGCCAAGCCCATTGCGCCGATTGTCGAAGGCTCCGCTGTCCTGTCGATCCTGAACGGAAATTCCGGCACGAAACTACCGGCGGTCGAGGGTGTGACCGTGCAGCGCCTGACTGAAAAGCTGACCGATGGAAGCATCGCGCCGGGCCTTGATACCTATGGCAGCGACGATGCCATCGGCGCGCTGAACACGGCCTTCGTCGCCGACGGCTACTTTGTCGACATCGCCGATGGCGCTCAACTGGAAAAGCCGATCGAACTGCAGAATCTGCAAGCCGGTGGCCAGGCCCATGTGCGCCTGCCGGTGCGGGTCGGCGCCGGCGCCAAGGCCGTCATCGTCGAGCGTCAAGCCGGCGAGGGCGCTGCGCTGACGAGTTCCGTGAGCCAACTCGTGCTCGGCGAAGGCGCCGAGGTGACGTGGCTGATCGTCCAGGAGCAACCGGAAACGGCAACGCATCTGGCGCAGTTCAAGGCTCATATCGGCAAGAACGCGAAACTGACGCTGTTCGTCATGAACGCCGGCGGCCGGCTGGTGCGCCAGGAGATCATGGTCAAGGCGACGGGTGAAGGCGCCGACTTCAAGCTGCGCGGCATCAACCTTTTGGCCGGCGACACGCACACCGACGTGACCATGGTGCTCGATCACGCCGTCCCGCACACGACATCGACCGAGGTCATCCGCAATGTGGTGACGGGCAAGGCGCGCGGGGTCTTCCAGGGCCGCATCAACGTCCACCAATATGCGCAGAAGACCAATGCCAAGATGGCATGCAACACGCTGCTTTTGTCGGACGATGGCGAGTTCGCGACCAAGCCGGAGCTCGAAATCTTCGCCGACGACGTCGTCTGCGGCCATGGCGCGACGGTCACCGAGATCGACCACGACCACCTGTTCTACCTGATGGCGCGCGGCGTCGACGAAAAGAGCGCCCGCGGCCTGCTGGTCAAGGCCTTCGTCGCCGAGGTGATCGAGGAACTGGATGACGAGGCGATCGTCGAGGCGCTGGAAGCGCGGCTCGACGAGTGGTTCGTGACACACGGGTGATGCTGATGAACGCTCCAGGCAAGCCCGGAGATTTCTATGACGTCGAGGCGATCCGCCGCGATTTCCCGATCCTGTCGCGTGAGGTCTATGGCAAGCCGCTCGTCTATCTCGACAACGGCGCCTCGGCGCAGAAGCCGCAGGTGGTGCTCGATGCCATCCAGCATGCCTATTCCCAGGAATACGCCAACGTCCATCGCGGCCTGCATTTCCTGTCCAATGCCGCTACCGATGCCTATGAGAAGGCGCGAGAGACGGTGCGTCGCTTCCTCAACGCGCCAAACACCGACAACATCGTCTTCACCTCGAACACGACTTCGGCGATCAACACCGTCGCTTATGGCTACGGCATGCCGAACATCGGCGAGGGCGACGAGATCGTGCTGTCGATCATGGAGCACCATTCCAACATCGTGCCCTGGCATTTCATCCGCGAACGGCAGGGTGCCAAGCTGGTCTGGGTACCGGTCGACGATCTCGGCGTCTTCCACATCGAGGAATTCGAAAAGCGGCTGACCGACAGGACAAAGCTCGTCGCCATCACGCAGATGTCGAATGCGCTGGGCACGGTGACGCCGATCAAGGAGATTGTCCGGATCGCGCATGCGCGCGGCATTCCCGTACTCGTCGACGGCAGCCAGAGCGCCGTGCATATGCCGATCGACGTGCAGGACCTCGACTGCGATTTTTTCGTCTTTACCGGCCACAAGGTCTACGGCCCTTCGGGCATCGGCGTTCTTTACGGCAAGAAGGACATTCTCGCCGGTATGCGCCCTTTCATGGGCGGCGGCGAGATGATCGAGGAGGTGACGGAAGACATCGTTACCTACAACGACCCGCCGCACCGTTTCGAGGCGGGTACGCCGCCGATCGTCCAGGCGATCGGGCTGGGTGCCGCGCTCGACTACATGGAGTCTGTCGGCCGCGGGCGCATCGCGGCGCATGAGGAAGACCTCAAGAATTACGCCCATGAGCGGCTGCGCGCCATCAACTCGCTCCGCATCTTCGGCGACGCGCCTGATAAGGGCGCCATCATCTCGTTCGAACTCCAGGGCATTCATGCCCATGACGTCTCGATGGTGATAGACAGGCAAGGCGTGGCCGTGCGCGCGGGCACCCATTGCGCCCAGCCGCTGTTGAAACGCTTTGGCGTAACCTCCACATGCAGGGCATCGTTCGGCATGTATAATACCAGGGCCGAAGTCGACGCTTTGGCAGAGGCGCTGGAAAAAGCGCGCAAGTTCTTCGGGTGACGACCATGGATGATGCGAGCACCACTGCCGAGACCGCCCTTGAGACCGCCACCAACGGCGTCGTCTCCGCCAACGCCATTCCCGCCGATGAACTGGCGCGGCTGACCGATGACATCGTTTCGGCGCTGAAGACCGTGTACGACCCGGAAATCCCGGCCGACATCTATGAACTCGGCCTGGTCTACAAGATCGATATCGAGGACGACCGCTCGGTCAAGATCGACATGACCCTGACCGCGCCCGGCTGCCCGGTGGCCGGCGAGATGCCCGGCTGGGTGGAAAATGCCGTCGGCGCCGTCGAAGGCGTGTCCGGCGTCGAGGTCAACATGACCTTCGATCCGCCCTGGACGCCTGATCGCATGTCGGAAGAGGCGCAGGTCGCGGTTGGGTGGTACTAGCGCCGAGCCTGGCACCCTTGCGCCAGGGGTAAAACTTCACCATTTTAGGTGAGGAATCATTCGGCGGGCCTTGAACCCGCAGGGAATGGAGTAGGAAAAGAATGGGACGCTTTGCCGTCATCACGATGACCGAAAAGGCCGCCGAGCGGGTCCGCGAGATCGTCGCCACGCGCGACAACGCGCATGGCATTCGGCTTGGCATCAAGAAGGGTGGCTGCGCCGGCATGGAATATACGGTCGATCTGGTCACCGAACCCAATACCAAGGACGACCATGTCGAGCGCGACGGCGCCCATGTCTATGTTGCGCCGGAAGCGGCCCTGTTCCTGTTCGGTACCGAGATGGATTTCGAGCAGACGACGCTGCGCACCGGCTTCACTTTCCACAACCCGAACCAAAGCTCGGCTTGTGGCTGCGGCGAATCGGTCGAGTTGAAGCCGGCGGACCTGAAGGCACTGGCCGAAGCACGCGCCTCGGCCTGAGCCCTTCCTTCGCCCCGTTTACGTTGGCCCGAAGGGCCGGATGAGGGGCAGCGCCAGCCTCTACACCATTCGCCTGGCCTGCCTGCCGGAATCTTCTCCCCGTAAACGGGGCGAAGAAGCTACTCCACCCACATGCCTGTCCGTTTGTGCCAGTCGGCGATCGATTCCTCGGGGTAGAGGTCGAACGCCTTGTCGCGCTTGCCGATCTCGGGCTCGACCCAGTTCGCCTTGTATTTCAGCATCAGATGCACCTTTTCGGGCGGCTTCGGCAGGTTGCTGTCAATCGCCGAGGCGAAGGGATGGATCAGATCCGGCCAGGTCGGATCGTAGAGCCAGAGCGCCGACCCGCATTTGCGGCAGAAGTTGCGCTCCCCGGTCGAGACCTCGCAGTGGGGGCGCTCGTCGTCTTCGATCTCGGCCCGATAGACACCGAGGCTTTTCTTGCCCCTGATGTTCAGCGTCTCGTAATCGGCGCCGAGATTGATGGCGTAACCGCCGCCGCCTTGCTGCTTGCGGCAGATCGAGCAGTAGCACAGCATGAACGGCACCGGCGTGTGGCTTTCCACTTCGAAGCGCACGGCGTTGCAGCGACAGGATCCCTTGAGAAGAAGCGGCATGGCAAAAACTCCGACAGGACAGTTTCAACCTGTCAGCATGATCTTGGTTGCGGCGATGACAAGGCCAAATGCTGGTGACATGATCGCGGCATGGACAATGAGCGCATCGCGGAACTGTTCGAGGGCCTTGGCCCGGTCAGCATCCGAAAACTGTTCGGCGGCAAGGGCATCTATTTCGACGGCGTCATCGTCGCCATCGTGCTGCGCGGCGAATTGCTGCTGAAGGCCGACGAGCAGAGCGCGCCCGACTTCGAAGCCGCCGGTTGCCGGCAGTGGACCTACACCGGCACGCGTCACGGCAAGCTGGTGGCGATGCCTTATTGGAGTATTCCCGACAGCGCCTTTGACGATCCTGATGAAATGACGGAATGGGTGCGGCGCGCCTATGAAGCCGGGCGGCGCGCCGGCAAGTAGATTCCCGCTAGCGCGGGCCGCCCCCTCGCCGTTGACGCCGCAAGCTCCTCTCCCCTCGGGGAGAGGTCGGATTGCCCCGCATTGCCCCTTTGCAATTCGGTCTTGGCAATCCGGGTGAGGGGGGACTTTCTTGGCGGTCCTACAGCGCCTTCGCTATCTCTGCCGCCAGCCTGGCATTGTTCTCGACCAGCGCGATGTTGGTTTTCAGGCTACGGCCGCCGGTGAGTTCGAGGATTTTTCCCAGCAGGAACGGCGTCACCGCCTTGCCGGTAACGTTGAGGGCTTCGGCCGCCTTCTGCGCGGCTTCGATGTAGCCGGCCATTTCTTCAGCGGGGATTTCGTGGTTTTCCGGCACCGGATTGGCGATGAGCATGCCGCCGCCAAGCCCCAGCGCCAGCCGCGTCTTGTAGAAATGCGCGATGTCCTCCGGCTTATACAGGGTCAATGGCGCGCGGAACGGCGACTGCCGCGACCAGAAGGCCGGCATGGTCTCGCAGCCATGGCCGACCACGGGCACGCCGCGCGTCTCCAGCACTTCAAGCGTCTTTTCGATGTCGAGGATGGCCTTGGCGCCGGCGGACACGACGATGACCGGTGTGCGCGCCAGTTCATCGAGGTCGGCCGAGATGTCGAAACTCTTTTCCGCGCCCTTGTGCACGCCGCCAATACCGCCGGTGGCGAACACTTTTATCCCAACCATGTCAGCCGCGATCATGGTCGCCGCGACCGTGGTGCCGCCCGTGCGCCCTTGCGCGACCGCGAAGCCGATGTCGGCGCGCGACAGCTTCATGGCGTCACCCGTCATGGCCAGCGATTCGCGCTCGCCGTCGGAAAGGCCGATCTTGATGCGGCCGCCAACCACCGCGATCGTTGCCGGCACCGCGCCGCCGTCGCTGATGATCTTTTCGACATTCGCCGCCATGGCGCCATTGTCGGGGTAGGGCATGCCATGGGTGATGATGGTGCTCTCCAGCGCCACCACCGGTCGGCCGGCGGCCAGGGCCTGCGCCACCGGTGCGTGGACATCGATGAAAAGGCGGGCGGTCTCTGGGGTCATCTCAAATCTCCAATCGCGGCGCATCAATCAGAGCGCGTAAACGTCACTGCGGCGCTATGAATTTGCCGGTCTCATGCCACTTCCCTGGCATCCGGCACAAGGGCCAGCGCTTCCGCGAAGCTCGCCGCGGTGAATTCGGGCACCGCGTTGGCGCTTTCGATGGCCAGTGTCGCCGCCGCGACGCCTTCGCGCAGGGCCTGGCGCAGCGGCAGGCCGCGCAGCAGCGCCGCGACCGTCGCACCCGCCAGCGCGTCGCCCGCGCCGGTGACATCGGCGACTTTTCTGGGAGCAGGCGGCAGGATCGAAAAGGCGCCTGTGTCGTCGAAACCCAGCACAGGACCACTGCCTGCCGTGACCACGCCGCTGGTAAGCCCGCTGCATCGCAAGCCGTCGATCACTTCCCGCTCGGCGGCACTTGCATTGACGCCGGCCAGAACAACGGCCTCCCGCCGGTTCATGAACAGCTGGGCCAGCCCGCCGAGCACCGGTATCAGCCGCGTCACCTTGGCCGGTGAAATCGCGATGGCGAAAACCGGTCTACCCGCGGCAAGCGACAGCAGCCGCTCCAGCGCGGCCGACGGCAGATTGGCGTCGCACAGGATGGCATCGGCGGCGGCCACCTCCTGGCGTATCCTGGAACGCCGGATCTGCTTGGGAAAAGCTAGGTCGTACAGCGCCATGTCGGCAAAACCGACGATCAATTCGCCTTCGCGGTCGATCAGTGCGGTGTAGCTCGGCGTGGCACGGTCGAGGAACACCGCCGACAGGTCGACGATGCCTGCCTCCGCAATGGCCCGTGAAACCGTGTCGGCCGACGCATCGCCGCCGCGCACCGACAGTAGCGAAGCCGAGACACCACGGCGCACCGTGCTGCGCAGCGCGTTGAAGACGCCACCGCCGACATCCTCGCGCATCGTGCCGGGATTGGAGGCTGCCGGCACATAAGGACCGGACACCTGGCCACGCCGGTCTATGTGGGCACCGCCCACCGCCAGTATCTTCGCGGATTTCACCATGGCGGCGATATGACCTTTGTTGTTGCAGGCGCACAAGCGCTAGAGTGCGCGACAGAGCTTCGCATGCAGGACGGCGATTCGGCGGAACAGGACAATCGAGCGGTTCCGCCCAATTTGGGCCTGTTCCTGCCAGGGTTCGCGAGACAAAAAAAGAACAGATCGGAATATCTCTTGATTTTCAGTCGGTTGTCGCCCCTTGCCAAATGAGAACAAAAAAGGTACAAAGTGGCAGGGATTACGGATTGTCCGGCCTTCATTGACGACCAAGGGGTGATGTATCATGGCTCAGAATTCTTTGCGGCTGGTAGAGGATAAGGCAGTGGACAAATCAAAGGCTCTGGATGCGGCGCTGTCGCAAATCGAGCGGGCTTTCGGCAAGGGCTCGATCATGCGGCTCGGCGCCAACGAGCAGGTCGTCGAGATCGAAACGGTGCCGACGGGTTCGCTTGGCCTCGATATCGCGCTCGGCGTCGGCGGTCTGCCGCGCGGCCGCATCATCGAAATCTACGGGCCGGAAAGCTCGGGCAAGACGACGCTGGCGTTGCACACGGTGGCGGAGGCCCAGAAGAAGGGCGGCATCTGCGCGTTCGTCGATGCCGAGCACGCGCTCGATCCGGTCTATGCCCGCAAGCTTGGCGTCGATCTTGAAAACCTTTTGATCTCGCAGCCCGACACCGGCGAGCAGGCGCTCGAGATCTGCGACACGCTGGTGCGTTCGGGCGCCATCGACGTGCTGGTGGTCGATTCGGTGGCGGCGCTGACGCCGCGTGCGGAAATCGAGGGCGAGATGGGCGATTCCTTGCCCGGCCTGCAGGCCCGGCTGATGAGCCAGGCGCTGCGCAAGCTGACCGCATCGATCTCGCGCTCCAACACCATGGTCATCTTCATCAACCAGATCCGCATGAAGATCGGCGTCATGTTCGGCTCGCCCGAAACGACGACCGGCGGCAATGCGCTGAAATTCTACGCTTCGGTTCGCCTCGACATCCGCCGTATCGGCTCGGTCAAGGATCGCGACGAGGTGGTCGGCAACCAGACCCGCGTCAAGGTGGTCAAGAACAAGCTGGCACCGCCCTTCAAGGTGGTCGAGTTCGACATCATGTATGGCGAGGGCGTCTCCAAGACCGGCGAACTGGTCGATCTCGGCGTCAAGGCCGGCGTGGTCGAGAAGTCGGGTGCCTGGTTCTCCTACAATTCGCAGCGTCTCGGCCAGGGCCGCGAGAATGCAAAACTGTTCCTGCGCGACAATCCCGACACCGCGCGCGAAATCGAACTGGCGCTCAGGCAGAATGCCGGACTGATCGCCGAGAAATTCCTCGAAAATGGCGGCTCCGAGGGCAATGGCGATGACGGTTTTGAAGACGAAGCCGGCGCGATGTAGGGCAACAGCCAGAGTTTGGCCATAAATCCAGCCTATTATCTGACGCTTAAGTAATAGAGTTCTTTAGTACCGCGTTCAAAACCGCCGGCCTTCGCGCCGGCGGTTTTCGTTTTTAGGGACTGGCAAACTCCTGGATTGGCCCAATTCCGTGTTTCTGGACAGGGTCGGGCGTGCCCGCTAAAAGGCCAAGTCTATTTTCTGAAAAAGCAGAGACCAGTTTCCGCCGGCTGCGCCGGCGGTTTTCGCGAAGAGGCAGCAGTCATGAGTGGCGTGAACGAGATCCGGTCGACATTCCTCGACTATTTCCGCAAGGAGGGGCACGAAGTCGTGGCCTCGAGCCCGCTCGTGCCGCGCAACGATCCGACCTTGATGTTCACCAATGCCGGCATGGTGCAGTTCAAGAACGTCTTCACCGGTTTGGAGAAGCGGTCCTATTCGCGCGCCACCACTGCCCAAAAGAGCGTTCGCGCCGGCGGCAAACACAACGACCTCGACAATGTCGGCTATACCGCGCGCCACCTGACCTTTTTCGAGATGCTCGGCAATTTCTCCTTCGGCGATTATTTCAAGGAGCGCGCCGTCGAGCTTGCCTGGAACCTGATCACCAGGGAATTCGGGCTGAGGAAGGACAAGCTACTGGTCACCGTCTACCACACGGATGATGAGGCGGCCGGCTTCTGGAAGAAGATCGCCGGTTTCTCCGACGATCGCATCATCCGCATCCCGACCTCCGACAATTTCTGGGCGATGGGCGATACCGGACCTTGCGGGCCGTGCTCGGAAATCTTCATCGATCGCGGCGAGCACATCTGGGGTGGCCCTCCCGGCAGTCCCGAGGAGGACGGCGATCGGTTCCTCGAATTCTGGAACCTGGTGTTCATGCAGTATGAGCAGGTGACGAAAGAGGAGCGCATCGACCTGCCGCGCCCGTCGATCGACACCGGCATGGGCCTGGAGCGCATGGCGTCCATCCTGCAGGGCGTGGAAAGCGTCTTCGAAACCGACCTGTTCCGGCACCTGATCGACGCGGCGTCCTCGGCGCTTGGGCGCGCGCCTGATTCGGAAACGGTTGCGTCCTACCGCGTCATTGCCGATCACCTGCGCTCGTCCGCCTTCCTGGTCGCCGACGGTGTGCTGCCGTCGAATGAAGGCCGCGGCTATGTGCTGCGCCGCATCATGCGCCGCGCCATGCGCCATGCGCAGTTGCTCGGTGCCCGCGATCCTTTGATGTGGAAGCTGGTGCCGGCGCTGGTGCGCGAGATGGGCCAGGCCTATCCGGAACTGGTGCGCGGCGAGACGATGATTACCGAGACCCTGAAACTCGAGGAGACGCGGTTCCGCAAGACACTGGTGCGCGGTCTCGGGCTGCTGTCCGAAGCGACGGAGAAGCTCGGCGCCGGTGATATGCTGGATGGCGAGACGGCATTCAAGCTCTACGACACCTATGGCTTCCCGCTCGACCTGACGCAGGACGCGCTGCGCCAGCGCAACATCTCGGTTAATCTTTCCGGCTTCACCGATGCGATGGAGCAGCAGAGGGCGGAGGCGCGTAAGCACTGGGCCGGGTCAGGCGAGGCCGCCACCGAGACGGTCTGGTTCCCCATCCGCGAGAAGACAGGCGCCACCGAATTCCTCGGCTACGAGACAGAGGAAGCGGAAGGTCTCGTCCAGGCGCTGGTCAAGGACGGCAAGACCGTCGATAGCGCCGGCAAGGGTGAGGCGATTGCCGTGGTCGTCAACCAGACGCCGTTCTATGCCGAATCCGGCGGCCAGATGGGTGATACCGGCGTCATTTCCGGCGAAGGCTTCGCGATCGAGATCTCCGATACGCAGAAGAAGGCCGATGGGCTGTTCGTCCATATCGGCAAGGTGACGAACGGCACGGTCAAGCCAGGTGCCGCGGTCGAGTTGAAGGTCGACCATAACAGGCGCTCCAGGCTACGCGCGAACCATTCGGCGACGCATCTGATCCACGAGGCGCTGCGCGAAGTGCTGGGCACGCATGTCGCCCAGAAGGGCTCGCTGGTCGCGCCCGAGCGCCTGCGCTTCGACATCTCGCACAACAAGCCGATCTCGGCCGAGGAACTCGAAGAAGTCGAGCGCATGTCCAACGAGATCGTCGTGCAGAACGGCCCGGTGACCACGCGGCTGATGTCGGTCGACGACGCCATTGCCGAGGGCGCCATGGCGCTGTTCGGCGAGAAGTATGGCGACGAGGTGCGCGTCGTCTCCATGGGCACCGGCTTGCACGGCGCCAAGGCCAACCGGCCCTATTCGGTCGAGCTATGCGGCGGCACGCATGTCAGGGCGACCGGCGATATCGGCCTGGTGCGCATCGTCTCGGACAGCGCGGTCGCCGCCGGGGTCCGGCGCATCGAGGCGCTGACCGGCGAAGCCGCGCGCAGGCATCTGGACGAGCAGGATCGGCGCCTGAAGACGGCGGCGGCAACGCTGAAGATTTCACCGGCCGACGTGCCCGCGCGTGTCGAAGCGCTGCTCGAAGAGCGCAAGAAGCTCGAAAAGGAGTTGACCGAAGCGCGCAAGAAACTGGCGCTGGGCGGCGGCGCGGGAGCTGGTGCGCCCGCTGAGAACGAAGTGGTCGCGGGTGTCGGCTTCCTCGGCAAGGCAGTCTCCGGCGTCTCGCCGAAGGATCTGAAGCCGCTGGCCGATGCCGGCAAGACTTCGCTCGGCTCCGGCGTCGTTGTTTTCGTCGGCGCCGGCGAGGACAACAAGGCGAGCGTCGTGGTTGCCGTGACCGATGATCTCGTCGGCCGCTTCAGCGCCGTCGACCTGGTGCGCGTGGCGTCCGCCGCATTGGGTGGACAGGGCGGCGGCGGGCGGCCCGACATGGCACAGGCAGGCGGTCCGGATGCGTCGAAGGCCAATGACGCGATCGCCGCGGTGAGGGCCGCGCTCGAAGCAGCATGATCGATTGCGGTTGGGCAATCGCTTCGGGGCGAATTGCTTTGTATTGAGGGGTGGCGCAGGCGTCGACGGTTCCCCCGCCGATCGGCCTCCTTCGAGGGCGGGACCACGATTGCGGCCGTCGCCGGATCAATCGGGCTGCGCGGTATGCGTGAAGCTCGGGCGAGCAGCGATGCGCGCGTACCAGTCGCTCATGCCGGAGAAACGGGCGAGCAGTTCGCGCCCATCGGCAACCTTGACGAAATAGCCGATAATCGGCGCGGCATGCAGGTCGGCGAGCGTCAACTGGTCGCCGAGCAGCCATGGTCCTTCCACCTTTAGTGACATCAGAACCTTGAGCACCGTCTCCGCGTGGCGCAGGCCGTCGGCGATCAAGCTTTCCTCGGGCGCCTCCTTCTCCAGCCGCTCGACCGCGACGTCCCAGACCATCGCCCGGTAGCCGTAGGCGTCGAGCATGCCGATGATCTGGCCCATCCTGGCGCGGCCGCGCGCGTCGCGGGGCTGTAAAGCCGGACCGTCGAACGCCTCGTCAACGTAGCGCGCGATCGCACTGGTCTCGAAGAGCCGGAAACCGTCATGCTCAAAAGCCGGGATGCGGCCAAACGGGTGGTGTTCGAGATACCACGCCGGAATGCCGTCAGCGGCAAAGATGTCGAGCGGCACAAGCTCGTAGTCGATGCCTTTCTCCTCCAGCGCCATCCGTGCGATGCGCACGTAAACGCTGTAGTCCGCGCCGTAGAGCACCGGTTTGGTCATGCTGCCAGCCATCGCTTTTGCTCTCGTTGGCCCAAAATGCGAAGGCTCCTTTCGGAGCCTTCGGCATGTTCGCGGTTACGCCATCGCCTTCTGCAGGTTCTCGTCGATCTTGTCGAGGAAGCCGGTGGTCGAGAGCCAGGGCTGGTCGGGGCCGATCAGCAATGACAGGTCCTTGGTCATGTAACCGCTCTCGACGGTCTGGATGCAGACCTTTTCCAGCGTCTCGGCGAAGCGTTTCAGTTCGGCGTTGTCGTCGAGCTTGGCGCGGTGCGCGAGGCCCCGCGTCCAGGCGAAGATCGAGGCGATCGAATTGGTCGAGGTTTCCTCGCCCTTCTGATGCTGGCGGTAATGGCGGGTGACGGTGCCGTGCGCGGCTTCCGCTTCGACGGTCTTGCCATCCGGCGTCATCAGCACCGAGGTCATCAGGCCGAGCGAGCCGAAGCCTTGAGCCACCGTGTCGGACTGCACGTCGCCGTCATAGTTCTTGCAGGCCCAGACATAGCCGCCCGACCATTTCAGGCTCGATGCCACCATGTCGTCGATCAGGCGGTGCTCGTACCACAGCTTCTTCGACTTGAACTCGGCTTCGAATTCCGCCTCGTAGACTTCCTGGAAGATGTCCTTGAAGCGGCCATCATAGGCCTTGAGGATGGTGTTCTTGGTCGACAGATAGACCGGATAATTGCGCAGCAGGCCGTAGTTCAGCGAGGCGCGCGCGAATTCGCGGATCGACTCGTCGAGATTGTACATGGCCATCGCAACGCCGGCGCCGGGCGCGTCGAACACGTCATGCTCGATCACCGTGCCGTCCTCGCCGACGAACTTGATCGTCAGCTTGCCCTTTCCGGGAAAGCGGAAATCGGTGGCGCGGTACTGGTCGCCGAAGGCATGGCGACCGACGATGATCGGCTTGGTCCAGCCTGGCACCAGGCGCGGCACGTTCTTCATGATGATCGGCTCGCGGAAGATGGTGCCGCCGAGGATGTTGCGGATGGTGCCGTTGGGCGACTTCCACATCTTCTTCAGCTTGAACTCCTCGACGCGCTGTTCGTCGGGGGTGATGGTCGCGCATTTCACGCCGACGCCGTATTTCTTGATGGCGTTGGCCGAATCGATCGTCACCTGGTCGTTGGTGGCGTCGCGGTGCTCGATGCCGAGGTCGTAATATTCGAGCTTCAGGTCGAGATAAGGGTGGATCAGCTTGTCCTTGATGAACTGCCAGATGATGCGGGTCATCTCGTCGCCGTCGAGTTCGACGACCGGGTTCGCCACCTTGATCTTCGCCATGGAAAGAATGCCTCGTTGTTGGGAATGGGACGGCCTTGCCCGCGTGGCGTTGGCCGGGGATGCCGCCCGTATATCAAAGCGCTTTTGGCCGCGCAAACGGCGATGGTCACGAATGTGCGGCCATGGCCGCCACCATTTGCGAATGCTTCATTTTCGCGGCCGAATGTGGCAGGGACGCTGAAATGCCGCAAACAGCAGTTCATTGACGATCATGCCCATCACCAAGGATACCACTGACCCCGCAACCGCCGGCCCGGCGATCGTCCTGGTCGAGCCGCAGCTCGGCGAGAACATCGGCATGGTCGCTCGCGCCATGGCCAATTTTGGTCTTTCGGAGCTGCGCCTAGTCAACCCGCGCGACGGCTGGCCGAGCGAGAAGGCACGTGCCGCCGCCAGTCGCGCCGACCATGTCATCGACGCCGTCAAGGTGTTCGGCGATCTGGCCTCGGCGCTCGCCGACCTGAACTTCGTCTTCGCCACCACCGCCAGGCAGCGCGACGGTTTCAAATCCGTGCGTGGCCCGGTGGAAGCTGGCAGGATGCTCCGTGCCCGCCACGGAATGGGGCAACGCACCGGCATCCTTTTCGGGCGCGAACGCTTCGGCCTCTACAATGACGAGGTTGGCCTTGCCGACGAAATCGTCACTTTCCCGGTCGACCCCGATTTCTCCTCGCTCAATATCGCCCAGGCGGCCTTGCTGATGTCCTATGAGTGGATGAAGTCGGGCCTGGAGGATGAGACGAAGACCAACTTTACTGGGCCGGAGATGAATCCGGCAAGCAAGGAAGAATTGCACGGGCTGTTCGCCTATCTGGAAGGCGCGTTGGAAGCGCGCGGCTATTTTCGACCGGCGCCGAAGAAGCCGAAAATGGTCGACAATTTGCGCGCGGTGCTGACCCGCGCCGGCTTTGCCGAACCGGAGCT
The DNA here is from genome assembly GCF_020164745.1 of Mesorhizobium sp. ES1-4. Classification (GTDB taxonomy): domain Bacteria; phylum Pseudomonadota; class Alphaproteobacteria; order Rhizobiales; family Rhizobiaceae; genus Mesorhizobium. The sequence continues at coordinate 112,075 of NZ_JAIUGV010000011.1, forward strand.
CAAGGTGTTGCGCGGCATCATCTCGTCGCTGGATCGGTTCTCACCGGCGATGCCGCGCGGCGATGGGTCACCGGGCGATGATCCGAGGCGTTTGCCCGCGGCCGCCGCGCGCGCCCGCAAGGCGGAGGCTGCCGGCCAGGTGCCGGACGCTGACGGCGACGATGCGGACACGCCGCCGCAGGGCGGCAAGGGAACCGACAATGACTGAGCAGCCGATCCTGATGTTCGATTCCGGCGTCGGCGGACTCACCGTTTTGCGCGAGGCGCGCGTCCTGATGCCCGACCGCCGCTTCATCTATGTCGCCGACGATGCCGCTTTTCCGTTTGGCGCCTGGGAAGAGCCGGCGCTGCGGACCCATATACTTGAGCTGTTCGCCAGATTGCTCGACCGCTTCGCACCGGCCCTTTCGGTCATCGCCTGCAACACCGCCTCGACGCTGGTGATCGACGCCTTGCGCGAACGATTTCCCGGCCATCCGTTCGTCGGCACGGTGCCCGCGGTCAAGCCGGCGGCCGAGCGCACCCGCTCCGGCCTGGTCTCGGTGCTGGCGACCCCGGGCACGGTAAAGCGCCAGTACACGCGCGACCTGATCAGCAAATGGGCGCAGAAATGCCATGTCCGCCTGGTCGGCAGCGACAGGCTGGCGGGCCTGTCCGAAGCCTATATGCGCGAGGGCTTTGTCGACGAGGAGGCCGTTCGCGCCGAGATCGCGCCCTGCTTCATCGAACGCGAGGGCATGCGCACCGACATCGTGGTGCTGGCCTGCACGCATTACCCGTTTCTGGTCAATCGCATGCGCAAGACCGCGCCCTGGCCGGTCGACTGGATCGATCCGGCCGAGGCGATCGCACGGCGAGCCCTTTCGCTGCTGCCGCCCGTCTATGAGGCGCTGCCGCAAGGCGAGCCTGACATGGCGGTCTTCACCTCGGGCAAGGCGGACTTCGCCGTCAGCCGGCTGATGCAGGGATTCGGGCTGACCGTGCGCCAGTAGACGGCTGCTGCCACTCAAACAGGTTCGAAGACGATGCTGCGTCGATCCGGATCGGCCAGGACCAGCCTTAGTTTCAGATCGTCGCCCTGTCTGAGCCCCGAGGCCTTTACGTTGGCTACGACTGGCATGTCGGCAAGCTGAACGCGCACGCCATGGTCGACGAAGTCGGTGACGACGGCCTCGAATGTCTTCCCCTCGTGTCCCCTGAGCATTACGGCTTCGGCAAGGTCGATGGCCGCGTGGTTGATCTGCGAAGCGCGGCTATCCGCACGGCCCATCGCCTTCGGCAACCTGGCGAACGCGTCGGTGACGACCTGCGGCACGGGCTGGCCGTTGGTGATAGCCAGCGCGCAGCGCACGACATAGCGATCGGCAAGCCGCCTGAGTGGCGCGGTTGCGTGGGCATAGGTCGCGGCCATGGCCTCATGCCAGGGAACAACGCCGTCCTTGTAGGCTTGATAGGACGCGCCGGAGCTTGCATGGCGTATTTCCAGCATCAGCGCTGCTTGTTGCGGATCGGCCGGATCGAGGGTTCGCTGATAGTCCCGCAAGCTGGCGGAGGCTGGCCAGGACAGTCCGAGAGCTTGTGCCGCGTTGCGCAGCCTTTGCACCTTGAAGGCATCCGGCTCCGACATCACCCGGAACAAGCCGGTATGATGCGCAAGCATGGCATCGGCAATCGCCATGTTGGCGGCCAGCGAAAGCGCGGCATTGTCCTGCTCGGATTGCAGCAGCGGTCTGAACGAAAGCCGGAATGTGCCATCGGCAAGCCTTTCCACCTCCTGCTCGGGTGGGTCGACGCGGGAAGCCCCGCGACGCTTTTCGTTCGTCGCCATGCGCCGCGCCATTTCAGCGAAGCCGGCCGGAACGTCGGATGCCTTCACGCTGTCATAGGCGAGCTTTGCCCGGCTTTGAATGATTGCCCGCTCCGCGCCGTCCAGTTTCGTCGCACCGTCCTGCGCAACCCGAACCGTGAAGATAACGGCTGGGCGGGGTCCATCCGGCAACAGGCTCGCCGCAGCCTCGGCAATCGCCGGCGGGTAGAGCCCGGCCCTGCCGTCCGGCAAGTAGAGCGTCTCGCCTCGCGTCCAGGCTTCGAGATCCACCGGGTCGCCGTCCTGGACGAACCAGGCCACATCGGCGATGGCATAATGCAGCAGAAGATCACTGCCGCTCGCCTCGATCGAGAACGCTTGATCGAGATCGGTGGAGGCAGCCGGATCGAGCGTCACGAAAGGCATCGCCCTTCGATCGGCATGCTGGTCGGGCACACGTCTGGTTGCGGCCTCCGCCGTGGCCAATACGTCAGCCGGAAATCCATCCGGCACGTGCAATTCGGTGCGGATTTTCGCCAGGCCGGCGGAGAGAACCTGTGAGGGATCTGTCAGGGATTTCATTCAGCCGTCCTACACTGGGGTTCCGGACACGGGAAGGCTGCCAACGAAAATCGTCAAGCCCAGCCATGGGCTGGCACCCAGGCGGACCGGAACATGCCGCTGGCGCTGGAACCGCCGCCCAAGCGCGGCGTTTTCTCCTGACAGCAAAGGAGACCCGCCATGCCTGCCACCTCGAAAGCCCAGCAGAAGGCCGCCGGCGCCGCCCTCTCGGCCAAGCGCGGCGAGACAAAAAAGAGCGAACTCAAGGGCGCATCAAAGAGCATGTATGAATCGATGGATGAAAAGCAGCTCGAGGAATTCGCCGAGACCAAGCGCAAGGGCTTGCCTGACAAGAAGCCATAAGCTTGCCCTCATTGCCGGTGGTGGTCGCAGCTTTCGGCAACAGTCCCCGATCACGAACTCGGCAACCTCAAAAAAGGTCGCACGGAGCCCGTTACTCTAGCTCCAGCCCGTAATCGCTCCCGGTCGATGCCCGACGGCAACTGCAAGCGAAAGGAGCCCACGACGGATCGCGGGCTCCTGGAAATTGACAAAGTATCGAACTGCGCTCTGTTGTTCGGCCGCTTACCAGCGGTGGCAGCGCCTAACTCTTTCGACGATCACCCTGCGATGGCCATGCCGCCACACCACGCGCTTTTTGACGATGACCCGGCAGACCTGCTTGTGGCCGTGCCAATGGCGCGCCATGGCCGGTTCCGGGGCAACCGCCATCGAACCTGCAAGCACCGCGGCGCCTGCCAGGGTAAGGAAGAACTTCTTCATGCAATTTGGCTCCTTTAGCTCCAGTCCCTTCCTGGTGCCGTTGGCGCAAAACCTCCCGCCATTCCGGCATCGCTCAACGCCGGCAACGCTATATGGTTGCGTTGCGCCGTGCTACTCACAAGCTTGACACCGGTTAAATCTCGGTTTAACCAGCCGCCAACGCCGGGCAGCGATGTCCGGTGTTTGTTTTGCATACGCAAGATCTGTCACCATAGCTGTTTCCGATCTTGTTTGAACTGACGTGTCCCGTGGGTTTTCCGCCGCGTTGCGTGGGAAAACCCTGTCAGGTCTCGAAAACGGAGGCCAGAGGAGGGCGCGTTTCCTTCACCCGGACCATGAGGTGCCGGGTGTGTTGTTTTGAAAAGGGAATGCGATGAGCAAGCGCGAATCCGCGAAATACAAGATCGACCGCCGTCTTGGCGAAAATATCTGGGGCCGCCCGAAGTCCCCGGTCAACAAGCGTGAATACGGTCCCGGCCAGCATGGCCAGCGCCGCAAGGGCAAGCTTTCCGACTTCGGCCTGCAGCTGCGCGCCAAGCAGAAGCTGAAGGGTCACTATGGCGACGTTTCGGAAAAGCAGTTCCGCAAGGTCTATGAAGAGGCTGACCGCCGCAAGGGCGACACCTCGGAGAACTTGATCGGCCTGCTCGAATCGCGTCTCGACGCGGTCGTCTACCGCGCCAAGTTCGTGCCGACCATTTTCGCCGCCCGCCAGTTCGTCAACCACGGCCACGTCAACGTCAACGGCAAGCGCGTCAACATCGGCTCGTACCGCTGCAAGCCGGGCGATGTCGTCGAAGTGCGCGAAAAGTCGAAGCAGCTGGTCATCGTCCTGGAATCGGTCGGCCTCGCCGAGCGCGACGTGCCGGACTACATCGAAGCCGATCACAACAAGATGGTCGCGACCTTCTCGCGCATCCCCGGCCTCGCCGACGTTCCGTTCGCCGTGCAGATGGAACCGAACCTGGTCGTCGAATTCTACTCGCGCTAAGCGAACGCTTTTCTGCGCTATCGGAAAAGGCCGCCTTCGAGGCGGCCTTTTTGCTTTGGGTCATTCGCTTTGCCGTTTCGATTTTCCGGCCGATGCGTTAATCCGGGCGGAAGTCACATTCCGGGGCCGACGCGCCATGAATATGCTGCAAGACATCGAGACGCTCGAGCCGGCCGCCGAAACCGGCTCCCATCCGCTGTTCGCTGATGTGCCGTCCTCGGTCGAATTCAACAAACTGCGCAAGCGGCTGCTGCGGCAGACCCGCCAGGCGATCGAGGACTTCTCGATGGTCAAGCCGGGTGAGCGCTGGCTGGTGGCGCTGTCAGGCGGCAAGGATTCCTACGGCCTGCTGGCCATGCTGCTCGACCTCAAATGGCGCGGACTGCTGCCGGTCGAATTGCTGGCCTGCAACCTCGACCAGGGCCAGCCGAATTTCCCCAAGCACATCCTGCCCGACTATCTCGACGCCAACGGCATAGCGCACCGCATCGAATACCGGGACACCTATTCGGTCGTCACCGACAAGCTGCCCCAGGGCAGCACCTATTGTTCGCTCTGTTCGCGGCTGCGGCGCGGCCATCTCTACCGGATAGCGCGTGAGGAAGGATGCGCGGCGCTGGTTCTCGGCCATCATCGCGAGGACATTCTCGAGACCTTCTTCATGAACCTGTTCCATGGCGGCCGGCTTGCCGCCATGCCGCCAAAACTGCTCAACGACGACGGCGACGTCATGGTGTTGCGGCCGCTGAGCTACTGCGCCGAGGTCGATCTGGAGAAATTCGCTGCCGCGATGCGATTCCCGATCATCCCTTGCGATCTCTGCGGCAGCCAGGAAGGGCTGCAGCGCAACGCCATGAAGGCGATGCTCGAGGACATCGAAAGGCGCATGCCCGGCCGCAAGGACACCATGATCCGCGCACTGTCCAACACCAGGCCGTCGCATCTGCTCGACCGAAAGCTGTTCGATTTCGCCGCTCTCAACGAAACCCTCGCGATCAGGCAAGACATTTCCGATGACGTTTGACGATACCGCGATCGACTGGCTGGCCGGCATTCTGGCCGAGGCAGCCCAAGCTGAAATCATGCCGCGCTTCCGCCGATTGGGCGATGGCGACATCCGCCAGAAGACTTCCGCCGCCGACCTGGTGACGGAGGCCGATGTCAACGCCGAGCGGCTGATCTCCGCCAGGCTGCGCGACCGCTATCCTTCGGCCATGGTGGTGGGCGAAGAGGCCTGTTCCGAAAATCCGGCGCTGCTCGACGGCCTGGGCGATGCCGAACTGGCATTCACTGTCGACCCGGTCGACGGCACCTTCAACTTCGCATCCGGCGTACCGCTGTTCGGGGTCATGCTGGCGGTGGTGGTCAGGGGCGAGACGGTCGCGGGCATCATCCATGATCCTGTCGGCAAGGATTGGCTCATCGCCGCCAGGGGCGCCGGCAGCCATATCAGGCATGCCCATGGCAGCCTGGAGAAAGTCCATGTGGCGCCGCCCGTGCCGATCTCGCAGATGACGGGCGCGGTTTCCTGGCAATATCTCGACGAGCCGGAGCGCTCACGCCTTGCGCGCAACCAGACCAAGGCATTGTCTCAGTTCGCCTATCGCTGCGCGGCCCACGAATATCGCCTGCTGGCCAGCGGGCATGCGCATTTTGTCGTCTACAACAAGCTGATGCCCTGGGATCATCTGCCCGGCGTGCTGATCCATCAGGAAGCTGGCGGCCACGCCGCGCGCATCGATGGCAGCGCCTATCTGCCTTCGCATGTCGACGGCGGCCTGCTGGTCGCGCCGGACCAGGACAGCTGGCAGGAACTGCGCCGGGAACTGTGGGCGGAATAGGTTAGCTTCCGCGTGGTGTCGGCGGCAAGCTCAATGCAGGTCGGTAACGTGCCCTGACACAGGTGCGTTCTGCGGCTGGAACATCTTGCCGCGCTCGGCAACGAGAATCATCAACAGCGCTGCGACCGAGACGCCGCAAAAACCAGCGGCCAACGGCGTCACCGTGCCGTTGAAAGCCTGGCCGATCAGCGTGCCGAGAATGCCGCCGAGAAACGTTTGCATGAAACCCAGGATGGACGACGCCGTGCCGGCCAATTGACCAAGCGGTTCCATGGCCAAGGCGTTGAAATTGGCGCCGAGGCAGCCAAACGGCAGCATGGCGCCGGCAAAGAAGGTGATGAACAGCCAGAGCGGCATTTTCATTTCCAGTGAAACCACCAGCCAGGCCAGGCTGATCGCCAGAAACAGCAGCAGCGCGCTTTGCGACAGGCGGCGCATCCCGACGCGGCCGACGAGGCGCGAGTTCAGAAAATTGGAGAAGGCGAGCACGCCCGCGACACCGGCAAAGATGACGGGAAACATCTCGCCGACGTTGAAGATGTTGACATAAATCTGCTGCGCCGAGGCGATGAAGCCGAACATGGCGCCGAAGATGAAAGTGCTGGCGAAGGCATAGCAGAGCGCGATGCGGTTGGTGAGCACGATACGGAAGCCGCCGATTATGGAGGAGACGGTCAGTGACCGGCGATATTCGGGATGCAGCGTCTCGGGCAAGCGCAGCAGCGACCATGCCGACACGACCAGGGCGCCGACCGCCATGGTGACGAATATCCAATGCCAGGTCGCGAACAGCATGATGAACTGGCCGATGCCTGGCGCCACGACCGGGATGGCCATGAACACCATGAAGATCAGCGACATGACTTCGGCCATGCGCCGCCCATCGAATGTATCGCGCACGATCGAGACCGCAATGACGCGCGTGGCGGCCGCGCCAAGCCCTTGCACGGCCCTGCATATCAGAAGCGTTTCAAAGCTCGGCGCGATAGCGGCCGCAGCGGCCGCCGCCACGTAGATGATCAGGCCGGCGACCAGCGGCGAGCGACGCCCGAAACGGTCCGAGATCGGCCCGAAGAACAGTTGGCCTCCGCCGAAGCCCAGTATATAGGCGGTGACCACATATTGCCGGTGGTTTTCATTCTCGACGCCCAGCGAGGCGCCAATTTGCTGCAGCGCTGGCAGCATGATGTCGATGGCGAGCGAATTGAGCGCCATCAGCGCCGCGCAGAGCGCGATGAACTCCCAGCGCGGAATAGGCAATTGGCTTGCCCGCGGCGAGGTGCTTGCCCCTTGCGGCGCTGATTTCTGCTGGTCCACGGCAAGTCCGATCTCTCAAACGACAACGCGCCGGTGGGCCGGCGCATTGGCTCGTCCTGGTCCCGCTCTCCGGGATGTAAAAATTGCCGAGGTGGGGCCGCCCCGGTGGCCAGGGCACGCCGATATCGACATGCCCGAAACTGAAGTCAGGCGGCGCCTTTGACGCCGACGCCCTTCTCGACCAGGAAGGTCTGCAACTCGCCAGCCTGGAACATTTCGCGGATGATATCGCAGCCGCCGACGAATTCGCCCTTGACGTAGAGCTGCGGGATCGTCGGCCAGTTGGAATAGTCCTTGATGCCTTGGCGCAGTTCCGCGGAGTCCAGCACATTCACGCCTTTATAGTCGGCGCCGATATAGTCGAGGATCTGCACGACCTGACCGGAAAATCCGCATTGCGGAAAGCCGGGGGTGCCTTTCATGAAGAGGACGACGTCGTTGCCCTTCACTTCGTTGTCGATGTAGTCGTTGATACCGCTCATGGAATATCCTTTCACGCCCGTGGGAGCCAGGCTCGAAACATGTCTTTCAAATAAACCCATAGGTTGCCCGAAACAAGACTTTAGCCGCGCCAGCGCCGAAATGGCGTAAAGGATGGGCCGCTTTGTGCCAAGCGTGTGGGCTGGAAATGCCTCAGTCGGGAACGCTGGTCTGCAGCGCCAGCGCGTGCAGCACGCCGCCCATATTGCCCTTCAGCGCGTCATAGACCATCTGGTGCTGCTGGACGCGGCTTTTTCCCCGAAAGCTCTCGGCCACGACCTCGGCCGCGTAGTGATCGCCATCGCCGGCGAGGTCGCGGATCGTCACGCGGGCGTCCGGTATGCCGTCCTTGATCAGTTTTTCGATGTCGTGGGCGTCCATTGCCATTGCAGAAATTCCTGTTTCGAGAGGGCGGCGGCGCGGCGGCCCGTGCGATGAGAGTCGGGCAAGCCTAAAGCCTTTCCAATCCGGATTGAAGCGGTTCCGTCCAGCGCCCGTTCTGTTGGTGCTCAGGAGATGGTTTCGCCCGGCTCTTGTGCCGGACCGTCCTCGCGCATCGAAAAGGCGCGGCCCAGGCTGAAGGCCAGCACGTAGAGCGGGATGTTGACCGCCATGTTGGCAATCGGCAGATAGCCGGTCACTCGCCATACGGGCGAGAAGAACGGCTGGCCGTACCCGTCGCAGACAAGTGAAGAGCCATACTCCCACAAGGCTCCCAAGACGGCCGAGACGGCAAAAAGCTTGATGCAGGTGATGATGTGCCTGGCCCGCCTTGGCTCCGGCAGGAGCCGGTTCCAAAGCCCCAGGCAGACGATCGGGACAGCGTAGATGACATTCTGCAGCACCAGCATCGGAAGCGTACCGTTAGCCGCGGCAAGGAACTCGCCACGTGTTTCCAGCCTGGGGCAAACCTCGCTTGAGGTTGTCGAAAGCAGGAAGAAGACGAACGGCCCGAGGCACCAGACGAAGAACAGCGACGGCCAGAAAACGACTGCAAGCAGCGCCCGTACGGCCAGTTTCTTATGATTGAGCAGGGTATTTTCCGAAAACCGGTTTCCACTTTTCGGAATCATGCTCTAATCAACTGGCCTGGTCCATGAAGCGCGGGAACCAGCCCTCATGGGCGGCGGTCAGGTCGCTGACCGGGATTGCTCTGGCATCGCCGAGCTTCAGCGCCTTGCCCCCCGTCGAGCCGATCCATGGCGCGAAGATGCCGAGTTCGCCCTGCTGCTTGCGGATCGCGTCCCATTCATCACCATGCGGATCGATCGACAGCGTCAGGAGATAGCGGCCCTGGTCTTCGCCGAACCAGACCGGGATCGGGTCCGTGCCGACAAGCCCGGGAACGATCGCGCCGATGCCCGACGCCATGGCCATTTCGGCCAACGCGACAGCGATGCCGCCGTCGGAGACATCATGCGCAGCGGTGACGATGCCGGACGCGATCAACGAGCGCACATGGTCTCCGACGCGCTTCTCGTGCTCGAGATCGACCGGCGGCGGCGGGCCTTCGCTGCGCCCATGGATGTCGCGCATATACGCCGACTGGCCAAGATGCGTTCCCCAGGTAGCCGGTGCGCCGACCAGCAGGATCATCTGGCCTTCCGCCGCGAAGCCGATCCGCGCCATCTTCGACCAGTCCGATATCAGGCCGACGCCGCCGATGGTCGGTGTCGGCAGGATGCCCTGGCCGTTGGTTTCGTTGTAGAGCGAGACGTTGCCCGACACGATCGGGAAACCAAGCGCCCGGCAGGCATCGCCGATGCCTTTCACTGCGCCGACCAGCTGGCCCATGATCTCCGGCCGTTCGGGATTGCCGAAATTGAGATTGTCGGTGGCGGCGAGCGGCAGCGCGCCGGTGGCGGTGAGGTTGCGCCAGCATTCGGCCACGGCCTGCTTGCCGCCTTCGTAGGGATCGGCCTCGCAATAGCGCGGCGTCACGTCCGAGGAGAAGGCGAGCGCCTTGGTCGCATGGCCATCGACGCGCACGACGCCGGCGTCGCCGCCGGGAAGCTGCAGCGAATTGCCCTGGATCAGCGTGTCGTATTGCTCCCAGACCCAACGGCGCGACGAAAGATCCGGCCCGCCAAGCAGCTTAAGCAGCGCATCGGCGACATCGGCCTGCGGAATGTCGGTGGGGGAAAGCGGCAGGGGCTTCTTCGACTCGATCCACGGCCGGTCATATTCGGGCGCCTTGTCGCCGAGATCCTTGATCGGCAAGTCGGCGACCTGCTCACCCTGGTGCAGCACGCGGAAGCGCAGATCGTCGGTGGTCTTGCCGACGATGGCGAAGTCGAGGCCCCATTTGTGGAATATCGCCTCGGCTTCCTTTTCCTTTTCGGGGCGCAGCACCATCAGCATGCGCTCCTGGCTCTCCGACAGCATCATCTCGTAGGCGCTCATGCGCTCTTCGCGAACCGGCACCTTGTCGAGGTCGAGCTCGATCCCGAGGTCGCCCTTGGCGCCCATTTCGACGGCGGAACAGGTGAGGCCGGCCGCGCCCATGTCCTGGATGGCGATGACGGCGCCCGAGGCCATCAGTTCGAGACAGGCCTCGAGCAGGCATTTTTCGGTGAAGGGATCGCCGACCTGGACGGTCGGACGCTTCTCGTCGATCTTGTCGTCGAATTCGGCGGACGCCATGGTCGCGCCGCCGACACCGTCGCGGCCGGTCTTGGCGCCGAGATAGACGACAGGCAGGCCGACGCCCTTGGCCTCGGACAGGAAAATGGCATTGGTCTTGGCGATGCCCGCGGCGAAGGCGTTGACCAGGATGTTGCCGTTGTAGCGGGCGTCGAAATTGACCTCGCCGCCGACCGTCGGCACGCCGAAGGCATTGCCGTAACCGCCGACGCCGGAAACCACGCCGGCGACGAGATGCCTGGTCTTGGGATGGTCAGGAGCGCCGAAGCGCAGTGCGTTCATCGCCGCGATCGGCCGCGCGCCCATGGTGAAGACGTCGCGCAGGATGCCGCCGACGCCGGTCGCTGCACCCTGATAGGGCTCGATGAAGGACGGGTGATTGTGGCTTTCCATCTTGAAGACGACGCAGTCGCCGTCACCGATGTCGACCACGCCGGCATTTTCGCCCGGGCCCTGGATGACCCGCGGGCCGGTGGTCGGCAAGGTGCGCAGCCATTTCTTCGAGGATTTGTAGGAGCAGTGCTCGTTCCACATCGCCGAGAAGATGCCGAGTTCGGTAAAGCTCGGTTCGCGTCCGACCAGATCCAATATGCGCTGATACTCGTCGGGCTTCAGCCCATGCGCGGCGATGAGGTCCGATGTGATCGGCACGGAATTGGAAATGGTCATGGGCGGCGATTTATGTCCATGGAGCAGGGATTTTGAGTCTCCTCTTATCGCAAGCTTTGCAGCCGATACACCCCGTCGGCGGAGGAAAAGGGGCAGAAAGCAACAGGGTGATGGCCGCGATGGATCGCGGTAGGCTCTTTTCGCGAGCAAGGCGAACGGCCAGCGATTGCCCCCGCAAGGCCAATTGGAACGCCATGATGTTCCAGCCGTTAGGTCCCTATCACTCAGGAGATAAGAGAATGGCCACCAAGCAAGGCAAGAACGATAATCGCATTTCGGACAAGGAGGCTCTGCACATGGCCGAGACAACAGACGTTTCGCCCCGGCAGGCCAAGGAACTGGCCGAGAAGCACGGCAAGAAAAAGGCCGAGAAGGAAGCCAAGAACTTCAAGGCCGAAGGCTGATCCAAGTCCGCTCGACAATTCATCCGTTCGCAAGGCGGAGTCTCGAGGCAAGCAGGGCGGGTGGCCGGGAAATCAGGAAAAACTGTCGTAACCCGCGCGGCCCTCGTCCAGCAGCCGCCGGATGACCGCGACGCCGCCGGCGATATCCTCGCGCCGCCTCGGCTGCGAAACGCCAAAGCGCACTCCATGGAAAACCCGCTCCGAGCGCCCCGCCTTGAACTCATCCTCATCATCGATCAGCACGCCCTGCTCCAGGCAGGCGTTCTTGAACGTGCCGGAAAGCCAGGGATCGGGCAGGGTGAGCCAGACGAACGGCACTTTGTCGTGCGATTTGAACGAGAAGCCTGCCAGACTTTCGCGTACCATGGACATGCGGGCGCTGATCTCCGCGATGCTGCGCTTCCGGATCTCGCTGGCCTGGCCGGAAAGCACCAGCCGGGCATTCACCTCGGCCAACAGGAACGGCATGCCACCGGTCATCATCTTGTGGGCGACCCGGATGCGGTGGCGGTAGGCAGGAGGGCAAGAAAGCCAGCCGCCACGAAGACCGGCGGCGACGGATTTCGACAGGCCGCCGGCAATGATGGTGCGTTCGGGCGCGAATTCGGCAAGCAGCGGTGTCGGGTCGTCGGTCAGGTGCCCGTAGAGGTCATCCTCGATCAGGATGATGTTATACTCACGGGCGACGCGCGCGATCGCCTCGCGGCGCGCCGCCGACAAGGTCACCAAGGTCGGATTCTGCGCCGTGGGGATCAGGAACATCATCCTGGGGTGCTTTTGCGCGCAGACGCGTTCGAAATCGGCCGGATCGAGGCCTTCATCGTCCGAAGCCACCAGCGCGGTGCGCCGGCCGATCAGGCCGGCACTGCGGGAAATCTGCGAGTAGGTAAGGTGCTCGAAGGCGACATAGTCGCCGGGCGTGGTCAGGGCGGCGATCGCGGCCATGACGGCGGCATGGGTGCCGAGGGTAGGGACGATCGTATCGGCCGTTGGCCGGAAGGCGTTACGTGAAAGCCACCTGGCGCCGGCTTCGTACCAGCGATCCGGGAAATCGCGCGTGTAGCTCGAAATCTCATAGGGGTGGTCCTGTGCGGCGCGCGACAGGACTTCGGCTACAATGGCACCCTGGCCGATGTCAGGGGCCGCGGTGCTGTCGAAACGCAGCTTGTCCTTGGGCGCATCGACATAACGCGTGCCTTCCACGCTGGTGTCGGGCACCTCCGGCTTCGTAACGCCGATGTTCTCGCCAAGCACATAGGTTCCCCGTCCGACCTCGCCACTGACGAGACCGCGCTCACGCAGCACTTGATAGGCCCGCCCGACCGTGCCGACCGTGGCGCCGATATCGTAGGCGAGGTCGCGCTGTGGCGGCAGCTTGGCCCCCGCACCGATCACCCCCCGGTCGATATCCGCCTCGATGGAATCCGCGAGGCGCTGATACAGCGGACCTGAACCGATGAGATCTGGAATCCAATTTGTCATGGTGACAATTTTCTATATTGCGCCGTTTTGTGAGTCAATACATACCTATATTGCGCTAAAAGGGTGCAATTGACAATTCCGGCAGAAAGAAAATGGATACAATCGGAACATTCCGCCTCTCAAGAACCGAAATGCTCAGCCGGCCTGGACGTCCGTTTGGGCAGCGCGGCTTCGCCAGCCGACTTGTGCAAGTGCTCAGGTCGCTGGCGAAATGGATCGACTATCTGCTGGAGCGCAGGCGCGGCCGGCTGGCACTGCTGGAGATGACGGACGACCAACTCAAGGACATCGGCATCTCACGCTGCGACGCGCATCGCGAGGGCATCAAGCCGTTCTGGGAATAGCGCCCGGCCTATCGGGCGCCTTTGCTCCTGAGGCTCCCGATACCATGGTCGACGAAAACGGCGGCGACGCAGATCACCAGGAACAACGCGATGATGGCGAGCGCCGCGACGGCGACGCTCGCCATGCCGTTCTTGGCGATGTCGAGGAAGGGGTATGGCACCTCGCCCGCCAGCGGCGCCCGTGCCAGCGTATAGGCCAGATAGGCAATGGGATAGGTAACCCACCAGGAGATGTCGCTCCATCTCGTTCTGCCATCGGCGCCTGATATCAGCCACCCAGCACGAACAGCACCGGCGTCACGTAGTGCAGCAGGACGTCGCAAAGCAGGAACAGGCCCTGTGGCTGCCAGAGCGGCGCCAGCACGGTGGCATAGACGATGAGGACCAGGGTGATCGAAACTGCGACGCCCCCTCGCATCCGCGGTCCGGCAAAGGCCGGCAGCCACGCATAGCCGCTGGATGACAACAGCGAGGTGTGGACCAGCACGGCGCCGATGTTGGTCAGGATGGTGAAGAAGCTGAGATAGAAGACGATCGAGCCGGGCAGGCCGCGGCCCGCTTCCATCGACGCTGGAATGGTGATCGAGAACTGCAGGGCGAGCGCAATAAGGCCGACAACCAATCCCGCGATCTGCAGGAAGCGGCCCACGGCAGGTTCAGGCGGTGGCTGCGCAGGCCGGATTGCCCGCCTGCCAGCGCGCGATATCCGAACTGATGCGCCCGCCAAGCGGGTCGTTCATTAACGGTCCGAAGACGTCGACGCGGCTTGAGCTTCCTTGTGCCTGCACGACCAGCAACGGTTTGCCGCCATAGTGCTTGGCCGGCACCAGCAGGAAGCGCGGCGTGCCGCTGAACGAGTTCAGCTCATTGGCCATCTGATACTGCTTGAAAGCCGGATCCTTGCTGGCGATCCAGCATTTGTGGGCCGATATCGCCACCTGTTCCATGGCCAGCAGCGCGGCGCTTTTGCCCGAGGGCACGGGCGTGCTCTTGGGGCTCGACTGGCACGATGCCAGCGCGAACCCCGCCACGGCGACGATGACGATCGTGCTGGTCTTGATCAAGCGGCACCCATCTCGAGTTCGGACAGAAAGACAGTCAGGCCGTCTGTCATCTCGCCCCACACCCTGGACAGGGCGGGATGCTGCGAGGCGATCTGCTCATAGGCATCGAATTTGGGATAGGCATCGAGCAGGTCGTGCCGGCCCGTCATGGCGCGGAAATTGTTGAAGATGAACCGCGTCGGCGTCAGCCAGGCATCGGCGAAGCTGATGTCGTGGCCGAGCGCGAAGGGACCTTGCGCCATGCGTGCCTCGATGGCCGCCAGCCCATGGTGGAGACGGACGAATTGGGCGTCGATCTCGACAGGGTTGCGCTTCGGCACGAAATGCAGCTCGAAAAGCTTCATCGTCGGCGTCAGCACATCGAGATCGGTGATGCGGGCGAACATGCGCACTAGGGCGCGGTCCTTCGAATCGGGCGGCAACAGCGCCGGCTCGGGAAACCGCTCCTCGAAATATTCCGCGATGACCACCGATTCGACGATGGTTTCGCCCGAGCCGGTGATCAGAACCGGAATCCGATTCATCGGTGAGATGGCGCGAAACTCTTCAGGAATGGGAAAACCCTGCGGCGGCGCGATGATCTTGAGCGGCACGTCCTTGATGTAGGCCAGTGCCCGCACGATCGAAGAGTAGGGCGACAACGGCCGCGAATAGAGTTTCATGACCGTCTCTCCCTCACGCTATGATCTTGAATTACCGCAATTCTTAAGGTCGCGGTTGCAAACTTCAAGCGGCAATGCCCAAGGCACCTTCGAACAGTGCCCTGCCGTCACTGCCGCCATGCGCTGCTTCTATCAGGTTCTCGGGATGCGGCATCAGACCAAGCACATTGCCTTGTTCATTGACGATGCCGGCGATGTCGTTGATCGAGCCGTTCGGATTGGTGCCTTCGGCATAGCGGAACACCACCTGGCCTTCGCCTTCGATCCGGGCAAGCGTGTCGGCGTCGGCAAAGTAATTGCCGTCGTGATGCGCCACCGGCGAACGGATGATCTGGCCCGGCTGGTAGCGGCGGGTGAACATGGTGTTGGCGTTGGCGATCTCGAGCTTGACCTGCCGGCAGACGAATTTCAGCGAGGTGTTGCGCATCAGCGCACCGGGCAGCAGACCGGCCTCGACCAGGATCTGGAACCCGTTGCAGACGCCGATGACCATGACGCCCCTGGCCGCCTTTTCGGCGACCGCCCGCATCACCGGCATGCGCGCGGCGATCGCGCCGCAGCGCAGATAATCGCCGAAGGAGAAGCCGCCCGGAATAGCGATCAGGTCGACATCGGGGATTTCCGTGTCGGTCTGCCAGACGGTTGCCGGCGGTTTGCCGGAAATCTTGGTCAGCGCCGCGATCATGTCGCGGTCGCGATTGAGTCCGGGGAGAAGGACGACGGCGGATTTCATTTTGGTTCTTAAGGCCTCTGAGCTTCGGTAAGTTCGCGCAGGTCGAGACGGCGTTCTACGCGTTCAGGTCTGTCACTTTGCGTTGCCACCATGTGCCTCGCATAACATTCAATTCGTCTCCGAAACGTCCCGACGAAGCTCACCAATTTCGTGATGCACGTGCTTCAGCAGCTCGAACATCAACTCATTCGTGACTTCCGGCATGCTTCCTCCGACACAACCTCAGGTGAGTGTCACACTATAGTTCTCGATGACCGTGTTCGCCAGAAGCTTGTCGCACATGGCCTTGAGGTCGGCTTCGGCCTTGGCCTTGTCGGTCTCCGCCAGCTCGACGTCGAACACCTTGCCCTGCCGCACCGCGCCGACGCCACCGAAGCCCAGCCCCGACAGTGCGTGCTCGATTGCCTTGCCCTGTGGGTCCAGAACGCCATTTTTGAGGGTGACGGTAATGCGGGCCTTGATCACGCTGGACATGCTCCTGTTCTGGGTTTGGGGTGGCAAACCGCTATCAGTGCGGCTTGCCCTTGAAGCCATCGGTCGAGGCGACGAGCACCGGACCGGTGGGGCGCGGCGGCTCGTTCTCGTTCATGATGCCGAGGCGGCGGGCGACTTCCTGGTAGGCCTCGACGAGGCCGCCCATGTCGCGCCGGAAACGGTCCTTGTCGAGCTTGTCCTGCGTCGCCACGTCCCACAGGCGGCAGGAGTCCGGCGAAATCTCGTCGGCGACGACGATGCGCATCATGTCGCCCTCGAACAGGCGGCCGCATTCGATCTTGAAGTCGACGAGCTGGATGCCAACCCCCATGAACAGGCCGGAGAGGAAATCGTTGACGCGGATGGCCAGCGCCATGATGTCGTCGATCTCCTGCGGGCTCGCCCAGCCGAATGCCGTGACGTGCTCTTCCGAAACCATCGGGTCATCGAGCGCGTCGGCCTTGTAATAGAATTCGATGATCGAGCGCGGCAGGACGGTGCCTTCCTCGATGCCGAGGCGCTTGGACAACGAACCGGCGGCGACATTGCGCACCACCACTTCAAGCGGGATAATCTCGACTTCCTTGATCAGCTGCTCGCGCATGTTGAGCCGGCGGATGAAGTGGGTCGGAATGCCCATGCGGTTCAAATGATTGAAGATGTATTCGGAAATGCGGTTGTTGAGCACGCCCTTGCCGTCGATCACCTCGTGTTTCTTCTTGTTGAACGCCGTTGCGTCGTCCTTGAAGAACTGGATCAGCGTGCCCGGTTCCGGCCCCTCATAGAGGATCTTGGCCTTGCCTTCATAAATGCGGCGGCGATTTTTCATCTGATTTTTCTCTGGATTTCCGGACAGGCGGCAAGCGGCCACTTCCTGTCCGTGCGCCTGAATTGGTGCGGCGACGGTGACGTACAATGCCGGGTCTATCCCAATCACATCGTTTGCTCAATCGGCAAATCCTTCCAATCAACCGCTTTCGGGACTGAAATGCCGCAGCGCAGCATATGACGAAGCATATTGACCGGCCCGCGACCTTTTGGTTTGTGCTTCGACAACACACATATTCACCGCCAACGAATCGGATTTGACCCGGAGGGACGCCATGAGCAGCATGAAAGACCGCGAAGAGGGCTTCGAGCGCAAATTTGCATTCGACGAGGAGCTTCGGTTCAAGGCTTCGGCGCGGCGCAACAAGGCGCTTGGTCTGTGGGCCGCCGAAAAGCTCGGAAAATCCGGTGCCGACGCCGATACCTACGCCAAGGAAGTCGTCGTTTCCGACATCGAGGAAGCCGGCGACCACGATGTGTTCCGCAAGATACGCAGGGATTTCGATGCCGCCGGCATCGAGCAATCCGATCATCAGATCCGCCGCACCATGGACGAACTGATGGCGCAGGCGATCGAGCAGATCAAAAACACCTGATCCATCACACTGGACCAATCGACCGCCCGGCCGCGCCGGGCGGTTTTTCTTTGCCTTCGCCATGGTTTCGGGCTGAAACTGCGATCCCTAACAAGGAAGAGATCAGATGTCCCTGAAGTCCCGTCTTGCCGCCGATGAAACCCTGGTCACCGCGTGGTCGGGCGTGCCGGACGCGCTGACAGTGGAGATACTCGCCAGGCAGGACTTCGATGCGGTCACACTCGACATGCAGCATGGCGGCCATCACGAGGACAGCGTCCTGCGCGGTCTGGCGCCGGTGCTGGCTACCGGAAAGCCGGCGCTGGTGCGCATTCCCGTTGGCCGCTTCGACATGGCCAGCCGGGCTCTCGATTTCGGCGCCGAAGCGGTCATTGCACCCATGGTCAACTCGGTGGCCGATGCAAAGCTGTTCGCCGCGGCCATGAAATATCCGCCGCTCGGCGAGCGCTCGTGGGGTCCGACCTATGCCTTTCCGCGCCATGGCAAGGGCGACTATGCCGAATGGCTGCGCGACACCAACCAGCGCACCTTGGCTTTTGCCATGGTCGAGACGCGCGCCGCGCTCGATGCGCTCGATGGCATCCTCGACACGCCGGGCATCGACGGCATTTTCCTCGGGCCATCCGATTTCTCGATCGCCTGGACCAACGGCGCCACGGTCAGTTCCACGCTGGAAAGCATGATGGAGACGGTGGCCTCGGTTGCCGAGCGCACCCGCAAGGCCGGCAAGCATGCGGCGATCTACGTCGTCGAACCGGCCATCGCCGGCCGTGTCGTATCGATGGGCTACCGGCTGCTCGCCACGGGCTCCGAGCATGCGCTTATTTCGCTGGGGGCAAAAAACCTGCTCAAGGACATCAAGGATTCGATCGGCGCCTGATGCTAGGGCTTCAGGTCCGTCAGGAACTTGGCGAACGTCATCGAACCCTCCGGCCAGGGGCCAAAGCCTGAATCCTCGCTGAGATGACCGGTCTCGCCGGCGTCGATGAACAGCGAGCCCCAGGCGCCGGCGATGTCCTCGGCGACATCGAAGGGACAGAAGGGATCGTTGCGGCTGGCGATCACGATGGACGGAAACGGCAGCGGCTCACGCGGATAGGGGCCGAAGGTCATCAGGTGTCTCGGCTTGATCTTGGGATTGGCGACGTCGGGGGGCGCCACGAAGAAGGCGCCGGCGACCAGCTTCTGAAATTGCGGAATGGCTTGTATGGCCGCCGCCACTCCCAGTGAATGGGCAACGAGAACGACAGGTTTCTCGGCCTCGTTGACCGCTTTGGCCACACTCGCCGTCCAGTCCTCGCGCACCGGCTTCGACCATTCGGCCTGCTCCACGCGACGCGCCGTCGACAGTTTCGATTGCCAGCGGGTCTGCCAATGCTCGGGCCCGGAATTGGTGTAACCGGGAACGATCAGAATATCTGCGTCTTTGACCTTCATGGCGCTGAGATAGCGAGCGCGATTGTCTCATGCAACCGTTGATGGTTGCGCTCATCTTCGAAACGGTGAACAACATGTTCGCTTTTCGCTGTCTTGTGTGAACGATCACGATCGACGATCTGTCGCGAGGAGAGAAACAGCCGGATTTTGGCGCCGGCATCACGTAGAATGATCGGGGCACGGGACTTCTGGCTTTGGAGGTCACCAAGCGCCGCAACGGAGACCAATGATGAGCGAACTGCCATTTGCCGCCACCACGCCGGTGAGCGTCGCCCGGGTCGGGCTGAAGGCGCGTGACGCCGAAGGCCTCGCGGCCTACTACCGCCGGGTTGTCGGCCTGCAGGAGCTGAGCCGCGCCGACGGCGCGATCACCCTGGGTGCTGCGGGCCGTCCGCTGTTGGTCCTCGAGCCGGACGCGTCCGCCAAGCCGGACGATCCGCGCAGCGCGGGGCTCTTTCACACGGCCTTCCTGCTGCCCAGCCGTGCCGACCTCGGTCGCTGGATCAACCACGCCATATCAGACAAGATCGCCATCGAGGGTGCTTCGGACCATCTGGTCAGCGAAGCGCTGTACCTGACCGACCCCGAGGGCAACGGGATCGAGATCTATGCCGATCGCCGCCCGCAGGACTGGAAATGGAACGGTGACAGGATTGCCATGGCGACCGAGCGGATGAACATTCCTTCTGTCGTTGCCGAGGTGCCGGCCGGCGATGCGGGCTGGCAGGGCGCGCCGGAAAACAGCATCGTCGGCCATGTCCATTTGCGCGTCGGCAGGCCGGAAGAGGCCGAAGCCTGGTGGAACCAGGAATTCGGCTTCGACACGGTCGCCAAATATGGCGGCCAGGCGGTGTTCCTGTCTTCAGGCCATTACCACCATCATATCGGCGCCAACGCATGGCAAAGCGCCGGCGCCGGCCGCCGCGACCCGTCCCGCTCGGGCCTCGCCTGGGTCGAGATGCGTTCCGACAATGTGAGCAGCGAAACGACCCGTGAAGACCCGTGGGGCACGGTGATCAGGACGGTGCCAGGCAAGGCCTGATCGAGCGTCGACACAGCTTCTCTCCCCGTCACTGTATGTACGTCTAGAGCATGATGCCGAAAAGTGTGAAGCGGTTTTCGGGCAACATCATGCTCTATCTCTTTGATTTAGAGACGGATTCAGATTCAGGTCGACTCGACCTGAAATCATCCGGCTCTAGAGACGGGGAGAGGGAAAGCTAGGCCTCTCCGAACACCCGCTTGAAGATCGTGTCGACATGCTTGGTGTGGTAGCCCAGGTCGAATTTCTCGCGGACTTGCGCCTCCGGAAGCGCTGCGGTCACTTCTTTGTCGGCCAAAAGTTCTTCAAGGAAATCAGCGCCTTGTTCCCATACTTTCATCGCGTTTCGCTGCACCAGCCGATAGGAGTCCTCGCGCGACAAGCCGGCCTGCGTCAGTGCCAGCATCACGCGCTGGGAATGCACGAGGCCGCGGAACTTGTTCATGTTGTTCAGCATGTTCTGAGGATAGACGACCAGCTTGTCGACGACGCTGGTCAGGCGTGACAGGGCGAAATCAAGCGTCACGGTGGCGTCTGGGCCGATCATGCGCTCGACCGAGGAGTGCGAGATGTCGCGCTCGTGCCAGAGCGCCACGTTTTCCATCGCGGGCAACGCCATGGAACGCACCATGCGGGCAAGGCCGGTGAGGTTTTCGGTCAGCACCGGGTTGCGCTTGTGCGGCATTGCCGACGAGCCTTTCTGACCCGGCGAAAAATACTCTTCCGCTTCCAGCACCTCGGTGCGCTGCAGATGCCGGACCTCGATCGCCAGCCTCTCGATCGAGGAGGCGATGACGCCGAGCGTGGCGAAGAACATGGCGTGGCGGTCGCGCGGGATGACCTGCGTCGATACCGGTTCCGGCTTCAGGCCGAGCTTCTGGGCAACATGCTCCTCGACATAGGGCTCGATGTTGGCGAAGGTGCCGACCGCCCCTGAAATGGCACAGGTCGCGATGTCTTCGCGCGCGTGCACCAGCCGCTCGCGGCAGCGCGAGAACTCGGCATAGGCCTGCGCCAGCTTGATGCCGAAGGTGGTCGGTTCGGCGTGGATGCCGTGGCTACGGCCGATGGTGACGGTGTCCTTGTGCTCGAAGGCGCGGCGCTTGAGTGCGGCAAGCAACGCATCGATGTCGGCGAGCAGGATGTCGCTGGCACGGGTGAGTTGCACCGCAAAGCAGGTGTCGAGCACGTCCGAAGAGGTCATGCCCTGATGGATGAAGCGCGCGTCGGGCCCGACGAATTCGGCAAGATGGGTGAGGAAGGCGATCACGTCGTGCTTGGTGACGCGCTCGATCGCGTCGATCTTGTCGACGTCGAATTCCGCCGCGCTTCCCTTTTCCCAGATGGTTTTGGCCGCTTCCTTGGGAATGACGCCCAGTTCGGCCAGCGCATCGCAGGCATGGGCCTCGATTTCGAACCAGATGCGAAACCTGGTTTCGGGCGACCAGATGGCGACCATTTCCGGCCGGGAGTAGCGAGGGATCATACGGATCGTTTTCCAGCTTCGCGTTGCGTTGGCCGCGTCCTAACAGAGGTGGGCAAAATGCTCAACGTTGCTGCCGCGCAAACCAGAGGCGTGCACTACGGCTGACGAGACGCCATCTCCCTGGTGAGAGGATCGCCAAGTCAAAACGCCGTGCCGACCACAGCCGATGCATCCAATCCGCTCGCAATTTGTTATTGTCGGCAATCCCAATGGAGAACCACCATGACCGACACCAGCAAAATTCGTGAGCACATGGAAGTCGTCGGCGCCGATGGCGTGCATATTGGCACCGTCGACAAGGTTGATGGCCAGCGCATCAAGCTGACCAAGGCCGATAGCGGCGAGGGCGCTCACAAGGGCCATCACCATTATATTTCGCTGGCCCTCGTCGCTGAGGTCGATGGCAAGAAGGTGTGGCTGTCCGCGAATTCCGATGTCGCGGTGACGTTCGAGGAAGAAAAATCCGATCCAGTTTGATCGAAGGCTTTAGCCGGACTAGCGGCGCGCCGACCAGACCGGAAACAGGTCGTTGTCGGCTCGCGTCGCGGCAAACACGCCACGGCTGATGGCGCGCGCCATCGTGGCCCCGGCAGCGGCGTAGAGGTCGACCGCCGCGTCGGCGGTGAGTTCGATCCCGCTCTTGCCGGTGGCCAGCGCGAACACCAGGTCCCCGTCGGCCGGCGTATGCGTCGGCCAGATGGCGCGCACGAAGCCGTCATGTGCCGAAATCGCCAAACGTTTGGCGGCGGCCTTGGTGAGGACCGCGTCCGTGGCGATGACCGCTATGGTCGTGTTGCCGCCTTCCGTCTGCCGTCCCTGATCCCCGCGGTATTTCAGCAAGATCGTCCTCGCGTCTTCGGGCATGGGCACGGGATAGCCGAGCTTGCCGAATTCATTGCCGATCTCGAAGGGTGCCGCCCAGAAATGGCGGGTGCTGCCGACGGTCACCGAGCCGGTCGGATTGACGGCGGCCAGCGCGCCGATGGTGACGCCATTGTCCAGCAGCGTCGAGGCGGAACCCAAGCCGCCCTTCAGCCCCGAAGTCAGCGCGCCGGTGCCGGCGCCCGCCGTGCCCAGCTGGAAATCGACGGCGGCAGCCTGCACCGAGTCATAGCCGAGGTCGCGATAGGGCGGATATCGGCCCCAGTCCTTGTCGCCGCCATTGCGCAGGTCGAACAGGATCGCCGCCGGCACGATCGGCACCCGGAACCCGCCCACCTCGAAGCCGATGCCGCGTTCGCGCAGTGCGGCCTGAACGCCCGACGCGGCATCGAGGCCGAAAGCCGAACCCCCCGACAGCACGACGGCATGGATTTTCTCGATGGAATTGTGCGGTTCCAGCAAATCCGTCTCACGGGTGCCCGGCGCGCCACCAAGAATCTGGACACCGGCTACGACCGGCTCGTCGCAAAGCACAGTTGTCACGCCTGACTTCAGCCTGGCATCGGAAGCATTGCCGACGCGCAGGCCGGCAACGTCCGATATGAGGTTGCGCGGGCCGGTACGAAACATCAGTTGTTTTCCAGGGGCACGAAGCGGGTGCCGTCGAAGCGGAACACACGGTAGGGGCTCTGGGTGAGGTCACCCTTGGCGTCGAAGCGGATCGGCCCGATCGCCGTGGTGAAGTCATGCCCGGTGAGTGCGTCGGTCAGCGGCTTGCCGGAGCTTGCAGCGTCCGCCGCCGCCTTGGCGATCTCGACGGCTGCATAGGCCGGCAAGGTGTAGCCGTCCGGCATGATCTTTTGCGCGGCGAAGCCTTCCAGCACTTTCGGGTCGGCGACATCGGCCCATTCGGGCGGCGCGATCATCAGCGTGCCCGTCGCATAAGGAACGTCGCCCGGCGGCGTGCGCAGGTTTTCGCCGCCGGCAAAGACGATGCCCGCCTGGAGTTGAGCTGCATCGCGCCCCATGATGGCGATGTCATCGCCGTCGCCGCCGGCAAAGACATGCGTGGCGCCGGCCTTTTTCAGTCGTCCGATCAGGCCGATCTGGTTGTCGAGCTGCGGCCGGAACGTGTCGACGAAGACCGGTTTCAGCGCAGCCTGCTCCGCCGCGGCGCGAAATGTCTCGGCGATCTCGCGGCCATAGATGGTGCCGTCGTCGATGATGGCGAACAGGTCGTCACGCCAGAGCCGGGTGAGGTTAGAGGCGACTGCGTTGCGCTCGTCATCGCCACGCGGCCCGAGACGATAGACCGGCCAGCCGGTCTTGGCGCGGCGGTCGGTCAGGCTTTCGGTTCGCACGCCGACGGTGATGACCGGGATGTTGGCATCCTTCAGGACAGGCATCGCGGCCTCGATCGCCTCCGTGCAGAGGAAGCCGATCACGACATTGACCTTGGCTGCGGCGAACTCCCTGGCCGCCGCGGCACCGCCGTCCCCGGTGCAGGCGTCATCCACGATCTTGAGCTGGACGCCTTTCACCTCTGCCGCCAGCCCGGCGCCGGCCTCGATCTGTTTGCCGAGGATAGCCGATGGTCCCGACAGGGGCGCGGCGACGCCGATCGTGAGCGTCTGGGCGCCGGCGGCACCGGTCAGCAACAGCCAGGCCAGCGCGATGGATATCGTTGCCCCCGATCGCATCCTGCCGAACCGTCCCTCCAAGCCCGCGACACGCGCGCGGGCACCAATTCCCGCCAAGACCTAAAGGCTGTCCGGTCTTGGTGCAACACGCGAATTCGGGATATGGGCCAAGCACTTCGCTTGTGGCATGGGATATCTGGCCATATATGTCAGGCGAACAATGGCCATGGAAAAATTCCAGTGCTGAAGAAGAACGATATTGGACCGCAAGCGTATCGCGACGCGATGAGCCATTTTGCCGGTCACGTCCATGTGGTTACCACCGACGGACCCGCCGGCAGGCGCGGGACGACGGTGATCGCCGCCTGTTCGGTGTCGGACACGCCGCCGACCATCCTGGTCTGCCTCAATCGTGAAAATGCCAAGAATGAGCTGTTCGTGAAGAACGGCAGATTTGCCCTGAACACGCTGGCTTCGCATCAGGAACCGCTGTCGATCGGATTTTCCGGCATGACCGGCCTGCCGGTCGAAGAGCGCTTTGCGCTCGGCGAATGGGACGTGATTTCCACCGGCGCACCGACGCTGAAGGGCGCGCTCGCCGTATTCGACTGCGAGTTGATCGACACCAAGGACCTCGCCACCCATCGTGTGCTTTTTGGCAAGGTGACAGGCCTGCGCATGGGCGATAATTTGCGACCGCTGATCTACCACGCGCGCGGCTACCACGTCCTGGAAAGTGGGGCGGCCGCACCCACGGAGAACGAATGAGCGACTTGAAACCGCGCCCTGCGCCGCGGACGATCGACGAGACGCTCGATCTGCTGACCGGCGCGGACTATGTCGCGGACCGGTCGCTGGCAACGGTGCTTTTCTTGTCGCTGCGCATGAAACGGCCGCTTTTTCTCGAGGGCGAGGCCGGCGTCGGCAAGACCGAGATCGCCAAGGTGTTGGCCGAGGCGCTTGGCCGCCGGCTGATCCGCCTGCAGTGCTATGAAGGGCTCGACGTCTCCTCGGCGGTCTATGAATGGAACTACGCCGCGCAGATGATCGAGATCCGCATGGAGGAGGCGGCTGGCAAGGTCGATCGCTCCGCCATGGAGCGTAACGTCTTTTCTGAAAAATACCTGATCCGCCGGCCGGTGCTCGATGCGCTGACCGGCAAGGCAAATGCGGCCCCGGTCTTCCTGATCGACGAACTCGACCGCACCGACGAGGCCTTCGAAGCCTTCCTGCTCGAAATCCTCTCGGACTTTCAGGTGACGGTGCCTGAGTTGGGCACGATCAAGGCCGAAGAGCCGCCGATCGTCATCATCACCACCAACCGAACGCGCGAGATTCACGACGCGCTGAAGCGGCGCTGCCTCTATCACTGGGTCGATTATCCCAATGCCGAGCGCGAACTTGAGATCGTGCGCCGCAAGGTGCCTCGGGCCAACCAGCGCCTTTCGGCCGAAGTGGTGTCGTTCATCCAGAAGCTGCGCCAGATCGAGCTGTTCAAGGTGCCGGGCGTCGCCGAGACCATCGACTGGGCCGGTGCGCTGACCGAACTCGACAAGGTGGCGCTCGATCCGGAGACCGTGTCCGACACGATCGGCGTATTGTTGAAGTACCAGGACGACATTGCCCGCATCGGCGCGGGCGAAGGCCGGCGCATCCTCGACCAGGTCAAGGCCGAGCTCGCGGCGGCGGAGTAGCGGGAATGAAGGCGTCCCGTCCTGACCCCAGAGAGGCGACGGCGGACGGCCGGATCGCCGACAACATCGTCTATTTCGCCCGCACCCTGCGCAAGGCCGGCATGCGCGTCGGGCCGGCCTCGGTCAAGGATGCGATCGAGGCGGTGCTCGTCGCCGGCATCGGCTCGCGCGATGATTTCTACTGGACGCTGCACGCCGTTCTTGTGTCCAGGCACGAGGATCACCAGACCTTCGACGAAGCCTTCAGGCTGTTCTGGAAATCGCGCGAACTGATCGAGAAACTGCTGGCGATGTTTTCGCCGGTGGCGCCTGACGTCAGGGAGAAGCAGAAGCCGCGTCCGGCTGAAAGCCGCGTCAGCCAGGCGATGTTCGAGGGTCATCAGAAGAACCAGCCGCCGCGGGAAATCCCCGAGATAGAGGTCGATGCCCGCTTTACCTTCTCCGGCAATGAGCTGTTGCGCGGCAAGGATTTCGCGCAGATGAACGCTGCCGAGATGGCCGATGCCAAAAATGCCATCGCGGCGTTGCGGCTGCCCGTCGATATGGTGCGGACAAGGCGCTTCAAGGCCGATGCCCGTGGCCGCCGCATCGATCCACGCGCCATGATGCGCTCGGCGGCACGCACCGGCGGTGAACTGATCCTGCCGAAATTCCGCTCGCTCCGCGAGGTCCACCCGCCGCTGGTGGTGCTCGCCGATATCTCTGGTTCGATGAGCCAGTACACGCGAATCTTCCTGCATTTCCTGCATGCGCTGACGGAAAAGCGCCGGCGCGTGCACACCTTCGTCTTTGGCACGCGGCTGACCAATCTTACCCGGCAGATGCGCCACCGGGACCCCGATGCCGCCCTTGCCGAGTGCGCGGCGGCGGTCAAGGACTGGTCGGGCGGCACGCGCATCGGCGATACGCTGGCCGAGTTCAACCTTGTATGGTCTCGTCGGGTGCTGGGGCAGGGCGCGGTCGTGCTTCTGATCACCGACGGGCTGGAGCGCGATGATGTCGTGGGCTTGTCGGAAGAGATGGAGCGGCTGCACAAATCCTGCCGGCGGCTGATCTGGCTGAATCCGTTGCTGCGCTTCGACGGTTTTCAGGCGCGCCCGCGCGGTGTGAAGGCGATGCTGCCACATGTCGACGAATTCCGCTCTGTACACAATCTCGACGCGCTCGCCGATCTCTGCGCCTCGCTGGACAAGAAATCGGCGCTTTCGGTCGATCCGCGGCGGTGGATGGATGCTGGCGCGAGGCGCGCCGCATAGCCATATGTCTCCCTGCTCCTTGGAAAAACAGACCGTGAGAGAAGCAACCATGAGCGACAGCATTTATCTCGATGAGGCCCGCGATCCGCTGATCATCGCGGAAGCCTGGATGAAGGACGGCAAGGATGTCGCTATCGCCACCGTGGTGGAAACTTGGGGTTCGGCGCCGCGTCCGGTCGGCAGCCACCTTGTCATCGATGCCGATGGCAACTTCCACGGCTCCGTTTCGGGCGGCTGCGTCGAGGGCGCTGTCGTGACCGAGGCGGTCGACGTCATCGGCTCCGGCAAAGCCAGGATGCTTGAGTTCGGCGTTGCAGATGAGACGGCCTGGCAGGTGGGCCTGTCCTGTGGCGGCCGCATCAAGGTCTATGTGGAAAGGCTCGGCTGATCCAATGGATCCCTACGCGCTGAAAACGCTCAATGCCGAGCGGCGCGCCCGCCGCGCGGCGATCCTCGTCACCGATCTCGGTGATGGCCGTGACCGTATCGTGCGCGAGGGCGACCAGGTCGCCGGCGATCTCGGAGCGGCGATCGCCAAGGCGTTTCGATCCGGCAGTTCCGGTGCCGTCGAGGCGGAAGGACGGACCTTCTTTCTCAATGCGCACCTGCCGCAGCCGCGCCTGATGGTGATCGGCGCCGTCCATATCAGCCAGGCGCTCGCGCCGATGGCCAGGATCGCCGGCTATCC
Organism: Mesorhizobium sp. ES1-4; assembly: GCF_020164745.1. GTDB lineage: Bacteria > Pseudomonadota > Alphaproteobacteria > Rhizobiales > Rhizobiaceae > Mesorhizobium. Next base: position 139,879 of record NZ_JAIUGV010000011.1, read on the forward strand.
CCTCGAGATCATCGATCCGCGCTCCGCCTTCGCCACGCCGGACCGTTTTCCTGATGTCGCCTTGCATGCCGACTGGCCGCAGGATGTGCTGGATCGCCAGCCGCTCGACAGTTACACCGCGCTCGCAGCCGTCACCCATGACCCGAAGATTGATGATTTCGCGCTGAAGGCGGCACTCGACGCCAACTGTTTCTATGTCGGGGCGCTCGGCAGCCGCAAGACGCATGCCAAGCGCGTCGAGCGCTTGCTGGCGCTGGGCGCGAGTGCCGACCAGGTCGCGCGTATCCACGCGCCGATCGGCCTGGACATCGGGGCGGCAAGCCCCGCCGAGATCGCCGTCGCCATTCTTGCGCAGACAATCCTTGCCTTCCGCTCGCGCGGCCTCGATGTGAAGGGCGCGGCGGCGTGAAATTCGGTCCGATACCGATCGAGGCCGCCGAGGGGGCGGTGCTGGCGCACGCCACCACCGCCGGCGAAAGGCGATTTCGCAAGGCGCACAGGCTGAGCGCCGAAGATGTCTCCACGCTCAAGAGGGCCGGCATCGTGGAAATCGTCGCGGCCGTGTTGGCCCCGGACGATCTCGGCGAGGACGCCGCGGCGCAAAGAATTGCCGAGAGCATGACCTTTGGCGGCATCGAGGCGCGGCCCGCCGCCACCGGTCGGGTCAACCTCCACGCCAAGGCGGCTGGCATCTTCACGGTCGATGCAACTGTCATCGACGCCATCAATGCCGTCGATCCCGCCATCACCATCGCCACGCTGGCCCGGCACGCGCCGGTGGAGAAGGGCCAGATGGTTGCGACGGTGAAGATCATTCCCTTCGCGGTCTCTACCGCGCTGGTCGATGCCGTGAGGGAAGTCTGCGCCGACGGCGAAATCTTTGCCGTCAACGCCTACCGGCCGGTGCGTGTCGGTGTCATTCAGACCGTGCTGCCGGGCATCAAGCCCGGTGTGCTCGACAAGACGTTGCGCGTCACCGAAGCACGGCTGGCGCGCTCGGGCGGCAGGCTGACGGCGGAGCGCCGCACGCCGCATGAGATCGCTCCTGTCGCCGAGGCCGCCATCGCGCTGGCGCGCGACAACGACATGGTGGTGATCTTCGGGGCCTCCGCCATGAGCGATTTCGCCGATGTCGTTCCGGCGGCGATCGAGAGGGCCGGCGGGACTGTCGTGCGTGCGGGCATGCCCGTCGATCCCGGGAATCTGCTGGTGCTCGGCACGCTCGCCGGCAAGCGCGTCATCGGCGCGCCTGGCTGCGCCCGCAGCCCCAAGGAGAACGGCTTCGACTGGGTGCTCGACCGGTTGATTGCCGGCCTTGACGTCACGGCGGGCGACATCGCCGGCATGGGTGTCGGCGGCCTGCTGATGGAGATACCGACGCGGCCGCAGCCGCGCGAGCCGCTGCCGGCCAGAAACCGGCTCAAGGTCGGCATCGTGCTTCTGGCGGCGGGCCGGTCGAGCCGCATGGGCGGACCGAACAAGCTGATGGCGCTGTTCGACGGCCAGCCGTTGGTGCGCCGCACCACCGAACGCGCTCTCGCCTCGAAGGCTTCGGGCACGATCGTCGTCACTGGCCATCAGCGCGAGCGCGTCCGCGCGGCATTGTCAGGCCTCGACGTTACCTTCGCCGATAATCCCGACTTTGCCGACGGCCTGTCCACGTCGCTGAAAGCCGGTATTGCCTATCTGCCGCAAGACATCGCCGGTGCAATGATCGTTCTCGCAGACATGCCGGGCGTGGCACCTGACGACCTCGACCGGCTGATCGATGCGTTCCGCACGGCCGGAGGCAATTCCGTGGTTCGCGCCTCGCACGAAGGCAAACGCGGCAATCCGGTGCTCCTGCCGCGTTCGCTGTTCGCGGCCATCGCCCATCTCGAAGGCGACACCGGCGCACGCCATCTGGTCGAGGCCGAGGGGCTCGATGTCATCGATGTCGAGATCGGCGAGGGCGCGTCCGTCGACGTCGACACGCGAGAAGCGCTGAAAGGCGCCGGCGGCGTGCTGCAGGATTGACAAACCCGGGCCGAATTACGCAAGCCTTCGGCATGGCTTTTCGTTTTCTTTTTCCTCTCCACGCCTTTGTGGCCGCTGCATCTCTTCTAGGCATCGCCGGTCATGCCGACGCGCTCGAGCTAAAACCCTTCAAGGACGATCTCTTCGCCTATCCGGCCACGCTCTCGTCTGACGGCAATGGCGCCTACACGGTCCTCGACTACCGTGAAATGCGCGACATCAACCAGCGCGACGAGGTGCCGGAAAAGCGTGTACATCCGCAATATACCGATACCAGTGTGCGCAAGGTGCAGCAGGATCTGATGCTGAAGACGGATGCCGGCGATGTCAGGCACGTCGCCGTCGGCAAGACGCAAGGCGCCGCCGTCATCGTGCTCTACCTGCACGGGCAAGGGGGCAGCCGCAAGCAGGGCGTCGACGACTTCACCTTCGGCGGCAATTTCAACCGCATCAAGAACCTGATGGCCGGCAGTGGCGGCCTCTATATCTCTCCGGATTTCCCCGACTTCGGCGACAAGGGAGCGGCGCAGGTCGCGGCCGTGATCGATCATTATGCCGACCAATCTCCGGGCGCGAAAGTCTTCGTCGCGTGCGGCTCGATGGGTGGGGCGCTGTGCTGGAAGCTTGCGGGACGCAAGGACACGGGCGGCCGCATCGACGGTTTGTTGCTCCTGGGTTCCCTTTGGGACGAGAGCTTTTTCAGCAGTCCCGCCTTCAAACGCCGCGTGCCGGTCTTCTTCGGCCAGGGCAGCCATGACGTGGTCTTTCCGGTCGCAAGTCAGGAAGCCTTCTTCCGCTCGATCCTTGCGAAATCAAAGACCTATCCGACCCGTTTTGTTCGTTTCGAAACCGGTACCCACGGCACGCCAATCCGCATGGTCGACTGGCGTGGAACGCTCAACTGGATGCTGTCGAAAGCGCCGCAATAGCCAATGCATCGGCCGCTCTAAGGCGCGGTGTTGTAGTCGACGATCGTCTGCGGATTCTCCTCGCCGTCATAGGACGCGTCGACGTCATACTGGACCAGCGAAAAATCGCCGTTGCGGAACAGATAGATCCCGGCATCGGAAGCATCGCCGACGCCGCGCCATTTGTTGAACGTGGTGATGGTGTGAGCCACCTGGTCATAGTCGGAATTGACCGCCCACCCTGTGGTCCGGAAGCCGATCACCGTCACGCTCAACAGCTTACCGTCGCTGTCGTTGTTCTCGTAGCGTATATCGGTCTCCGGCTCGGCGAACTGCAATTGCCTGACACCGTCCGCCTCGTCGGTCATGTAGTAGACCGAGCTTTCATTGTAGGCGGCGGCCGAGCAGGAGAAGTGGAACAGCCGGGTTTCCTTGTCCGGATCGCCCGGCTGAGCATTCTTGTCCTTGTACGTGATCGAAAAGACTTCCGGCTCTTTGGCCAGGAGTTGCTTGTCGCACTGGTCGCCATAGGTCGCAAGGAAAGCCTTCTTGGCCTGCTCCAGCGCCGTATCCTTCTTCGGCGGCGGCGGACCGTCACCGCAGCTCGGCGGCAACGCTTCGTCGAAATCCGCGGTGGATGGTTTCAGCGCGCCCTTGTCGATGAAGATCGGCTGGAACGGCGGCGCCTGGATCTGGGCGTTGACCTGGCGCAGCGTGTAGCAGCCGGCGAAGACCTTCGCCTCGCCCCTCTTGTCGGTTGCCTGGATGGCGACCGGCACGTTGTAATAGATGCTGCCTGCTGCGCCCTCGTCGGAAATAGCGCCGGTCTTGACCTCCACCGTATCGGTGCCGTCATAGCCTTTGACGAATGTATCGAAATCCTTTGCCGGCTTTGTATCGCCGTAATAACCCCAGGCGCGGGCGAATTCATGCCGGTTGATGGCGCTGTAGAGAGAGCGGACGACCGCATCCGCGCTCGACCGGTCATCGACGTAAGGCGCTTCAGGCCTGTCGCTGGCTGCCAATGCTGCTTGGCCTGCAGGGGCAAGGCAGAGAAGGGCAGTCGCTGCGAGAAGGACGCGTCTCATCGGGAATCTCCGCTCGATAACGAAGATTCTACCATGGCGATTGCGGCGACGTGGTGACGCCGTGCGGCTGCGGCTTGAAGAATCGTGCGCGGAGGCGCTACCTGCCTTCCGCCGGCGCTCAGACCGGACAGGAGATCTGACGTGACGATATCGATGTATGAGGCATCCGTTCCCGTGTTTTCAGCCAGGCTGAAGGCACTTTCCAGTGTGCTGGCGGCCGCCGAACAGAATGCGATTGACCGCAAGATCGACCCGCAGGTGTTTTTGACCGCGCGGCTTGCGCCCGACATGTTCGCTTTGACCCGGCAGGTGCAGATCGCAACCGACCATGCCAAGGGAGCGCCTTCGCGGCTGGCTGGCCGCGAAGTACCGAAATATGAGGACAATGAGGCAAGCTTTGCCGATCTCGAGGCGAGGATCGCCAAGACACTGGCCCATCTGTCGACTTTTTCGACCGCCGATATCGACGGTTCCGAAGACAAGACGATCGAGTTGAAGCTCGGCGGACGTAAAACGACGATAGGCGGCATGCAGTACCTGCTGCATCTGGCCATGCCCAACTTCTATTTCCACCTCACCACCGGCTACGACATCCTTCGCCACAATGGCGTGCCGCTGGGCAAGGCGACGTTTCTGGGATCGCGTTGAAGGTGCAATGCGAGATGTCCCGGATCGGTCCGGGACATCTCGCAGCCTGCTTAGCGGATGGACATTTCGCGGGCGATGCGCGGGAAATCCGCGGGCTTGATGCCGATATCGGCGCGCTCGGCATTGCTCATCGAATGAAGCAGCGCGAGCGCCGCGCGGTATCTCAGATGTTCCTGCGGGCGCGGGCGGGCGAACATTTCCGTGAAGAAACCCATGATTCAGGCTCCTGGTTGGTCCTCCACGGCAGCCAATATAGGTGAATCGTGACAATTGTGCAGTGCAGCATTTGCATGCCTGCCATGTCCGGATGATTTTTCATAAAATTCTCGTGCGGCGCGGTGAAACATTCGCGCAACGCCCGCCGTACACTTGGATGCTGGCACATGGCCGGTTTTTCCTCGCCACTCCTGGCGAATTTCCGGGCTGCACGAAGGTGCAGTCCGGCTTTTTGTTTATTGAGCCGGACGCAATCTTTCGAACAGCTAAATTCATCAAGACCGTTGGCATCTATTCTTAACGAGCGGGTCCTATGTTTCTGATAACAGAACAGTCGAGCAAGGGAGGCCGACATCGCTACCAGCGCCACGCGTGATTTCGCTTCGTTGCTCGACGACCTCTTCGTTGCCTCCAACAAGGGTGATGGCATCGAGAGCGACGAGGCGGGCGCGCGTCCGTCCATTCCGTTCGACTATCTGTCGGTGGCCGATGAGCTCCATTCCGGTCGCATCAAGGTATCCGCCGCGGAATATCGCGAGGCAGGCTCCGATTTGGCGAGCGAATTCGCCGCCTTGCTGGACCACGCCAAGCTGGCCCTGGCCGGCGAAGAGCCGAAGCCCGAGGAAAAGCTGCCGCCGATCGATCCTGAATCGATCGCTGCCGAACTGGGACTGGATCGGCCCAAGGGGGGCGCCGATTTCAGCCGCATGCGCCGCAGCTTTGCCTTCGCCAACCATCCCGATCGCGTCGCCCCGCATCTGCGCCAGCGCGCCATGATCCGCATGCAGATCGCGAATATGCTGATCGACGAGGCCAAGCGCCGGGCCTTGGCCGGCGCACGCCGCTAGAGCCGGATGATTTCAGGTCGAGTCGACCTGAAATCTGAATCCGACTCTAAATCAAAGAGATAGAGCATGATGTCATCCGAAAACCGCTTCACACTTTTCGGCATCATGCTCTAGACGCCGTTCAATTCCCGCAAAAGTCGGTCCGGCCAGGCTTGGAGAGTGTCTCCGCTTTCCTGTAAGATGCGATCTCCTCCCGCGCACCGCGCAAGCCTTCCCTCCGGAGCAGAAATTCCCATGCACAAACGCCGTCTCGGTGGGACCGATCTTCTTGTTACCCAGATTTGCCTTGGTTCGATGACCTGGGGCCAACAGAACACCGAAGCCGAGGGCCATGCCCAGATGGACCTGGCCTTTTCGCGTGGCGTCAATTTCATCGACACCGCCGAGCTCTATCCGATCCCGCCCAAGGCGGAGACGCAGGGACGGACCGAGAGGATCATCGGCACCTGGATGAAGGCCAAGGGCAATCGCGACAAGGTGATCCTTGCCTCGAAGGTCGTCGGCCGCACGGCCAACCGCTGGTTTCGCGGCGACCGGCCCTCACAATTGGTGCGGGCCGATATCTTTGATGCCATCGACAAGTCGCTGGCCAAGCTCGGCACGGACTATCTCGACCTTTATCAAATCCACTGGCCGGAACGAGACATTCCCTGGGGCGCCAACCCGACACGCGTCGGCGCGGTGGGGCGGCGTGCCGATTCTGTCGGCGCGTCAGTCGGCGAGACGCCGATCGCCGAGACGCTTGCGGTGTTCGACGAATTGGTGCGGGCAGGAAAAATCCGCCATTTCGGCCTTTCGAACGAGAGTTCGTGGGGCGTGATGCGCTTCCTTGCGGAGGCAGGCAAAGGGATCGGTCCGCGCGTCGCCTCGATCCAGAACGCCTATAATCTGGTCAACCGCACCTTCGAGGTGAACCTTGCGGAGGTCTGCGAGCGCGAAGAGGTGTCGCTGCTCGCCTATTCGCCACTGGCGCAGGGCTATCTGACCGGCAAATACGACCATGGCGCCCGCCCGCAGGGCTCGCGCTCGCAGCTCTTCAATCGCGGTCAGCGTTACGAGACGCCCAATGCCGCCGAAGCGCAGCTCGAATACAATGACCTGGGGCGCTCTTTCGGCCTGGAGCCGGCGCTGTTTGCCAATGCCTATGTGTCGAGCCGGCCTTTTGTCACGTCGAACATTGTCGGCGCGACATCGGTTGCACAGCTCGAGATGGCGCTGTCTTCCGTCGATGTCGTCTGGACCGAAGAAATGCAGAAGGCGGTGGATGCGGTTCACCAGCGGGTCGGCAATCCCTGCCCGTGACCGGGCCAGGAATTTCAAGCAACAGCAAAGGGGTGGAGACAATGGTGGATTTTTCGATCGAGGCCGTGCGTGGAAAATTTCCCGCTCTCTCGCTGACCGACAAAGGACGCCGGCGCATCTATCTCGACAATCCTGCCGGCACGCAGGTGCCTCAGGCGGTGGCCGACGCGGTCTCGCGCTGCCTGTTGACGACCAACGCCAACCTTGGCGGCTATTTTGAAACGACGGTCGCGGCGCAGCAGGTCGTTGACGATGCGCATCAGGCGATGGCCGATTTCCTTGGCGCGGCGAGCCCCCGGGAGATCGTCATTGGCGCCAACATGACGACGCTGACCTATCACATGTCACGCACGCTTGGCCGCACGATGAAGCCCGGCGACGAGATCATCCTCACCCGCATGGACCATGAGGGCAATGTGTCGCCCTGGCTGCAACTGGCCGAGGACCTTGGCCTCGTCGTGCGCTGGCTGCCGTTCGATGAAAAGACCTGGCAGGTCGAGGAGGCGACGCTCGCCGGTCTGCTATCCGGGAAGACACGGCTGGTGGCATTGAACTACGCCAGCAATCTCACCGGCTCGATCAACCGGGTCAAGTCCTTGACGCAACTTGCGAAACAGGGCGGCTCGCTGGTTTATGTCGATGCCGTGCAGTTCGCGCCGCATGGTTTGATCGACGTGCAGGAGCTCGGCTGCGATTTCCTGATCTGCTCGGCATACAAATTCTTCGGTCCGCACATGGGCATTTTATGGGGCCGGCGCGAGGTCATCGAAGAGCTGGAGGCCTATAAATGCCGCTGCTCCTCGAACGGCCTGCCGGAGCGCTTCGAACTCGGCACACCGCAGATCGAACTGATGGCCGGGCTCACCGCCACGGTCGACTATTTTGCCGGGCTCGGCGCCTCGGCCGGTGAGGGTGGGTCGAGAAGGCGCAGGATTGCCAAGGCGTTCGAAGCCTCCATCGCCTATGAAAATCCGCTGGCGCAAAGGCTGATCAATGGCATGTCCGACATTTCAGGGCTGACAGTCCACGGCATCACCGATCCGAAACGGCTGCGCGATCGTGTGCCGACGGTCTCGTTCACCGTGGACGGTATAGCGCCAGAAACGATCGTGCGGCAGATGAACGCCGAAAACATCTTCCTGTGGTCGGGCCACAACTATGCCTGGGAAATCGTCCATCAACTCGGCATTCCAGCCGAGCAAGGCGTCGTGCGCATCGGCATCGCGCATTACAATACGGCGCCCGAAATCGACGAGACGCTGGAGAGCGTGCACCGGGTGGTTGGCATGCTCAGGCAGCAACGTTCTTGACGTGGGCTCGAACGGTCACCGCGCCTTGCCGCCAAAACCGGTGAGGAAGGCGGTAAGATTGTCGCTGAGTTCGTCGCAGAGATAGCCGCCTTCCTGGACGATGACCGTGGGCAGTCCGAGCCCGGCGATGGCCTCGCCGATGCGCGAGAAGCCTGGCGTCGTCACCGAAAGTCCGCCGAACGGATCGCGCTCGAAGGCGTCGAGCCCGAGCGCCACGACCAGCGCATCGGGCGAGAAGGCGCGAATGCGCTGGAATGCCACGGCGAGCGCCTCCAGAAACGCGGCATCCGCGGATTTGCGTGGCAGCGGCAGGTTGAAGTTGTAGCCGAGGCCAGGCCCTTCGCCGCGCTCGTCGGCATGGCCCCAGAAGAAGGGATAGAAGCGCACGGGATCGGCATGCAGCGAGACGGTGAGTACGTCGGGCCGCGCATAGAAGATGCCTTGCGTTCCGTTGCCGTGATGGAGGTCGACATCGAGGATGGCCACGCGCGCGGCCTGCTTGCGCAGCACCTGGGCCGCGACGGCCGAGTTGTTGATGAAGCAGAAGCCGCCGGCGACATCTGCAAAGGCGTGATGGCCAGGCGGGCGGCACAGCGCATAGGCGCCGGAAGCGCCTGCCATGACCGTTTCCGCCGCTTCAACCGCGCTCCAGGCGCTCCACAGCGCGCTTTGCCAGGTCTCGCCGGAGATCGGGCAGGCGGTGTCAGCCATGTGGTAGCCGGCCTGGCCGACCGCCGAGGCCGGATAGGAACCGCTGCGCGCGATGGGATGGATGTTGGGAATCACCTCGGCAGAGGCGCCCTCGATGCGCTGCCAACGCTCAAAAATGTGCTTGAGGAAGTCGAGATATTCGGGCGTATGTACCGCCGCGACCGGACCAAGCCCATGATCGCGGGGCCGTTCGATCGTGCAGCCGGCAGATTTTGCGCCGGCTAACAATCTCTCGACGCGCTCCGGCTTTTCCGGATTGGGCTGCGGCGCGCCACTGGAAAGAAAGGCCTTGGGGTCGTGCCGCTTCTGCTCCTCGGCATAGAACGCTTTCATTCCTGTTCCCCGTTTTCCGGCGCGTCCGCAAAGGCGAAAAACGCCTCGCCGACGATTTTCTGAGTCTGCTCGTAGCTCGACCAGGCAATGCCCAGCCTCTCGTAAAAACCCTTGGCGCCCTCGTTGTCGGTGTCGACGGACAGCCTGAGATAGACCCCGCCATCCCTGCGGCACTCGGCCGCCACGCGCCGCAGCAGGCGTTCGCCGATCTTGCGGCCGCGAAACCGGTCCTCGACATAGAGGTCCTGCACATAGACGCCAGGCCGTCCCATCCAGGTCGAGAAGATCGGAAAGTGTAGGCAAAGCCCGGCGAATTCGCCATCAACTTCGGCAATCAAGGTCGAGAAGGCGGGCTTTTCGCCGAAACCCCAGATTCTGAGATCGTCCGCCGTCGAGATGATTTCCTCGGGCGCGCCGATATGGGTGCCGAGCTTCAGGATGGCCGCGTGGATGGTTTCGACGTCATCGATGGTGCCGGGGCGGAGGATAACAGCATTGGAGGCTGGATTAGTCACCGTCTTGTCTCAAAACGCCACCCGGTCGCCGCCCTTGAGCGCCAGCATGTCGCGCGCTTCAGCCGGCGTGGCAACCTCCAGCGACAGCCCATCGAGGATGCCACGGATGCGGCGCACCTGGTCGGCGTTGGATTTCGCCAACTGGCGGCCGTCATAGAGACTGTCTTCCAACCCGACACGCACATTGCCCCCCATGGCCGCGGCGATCGAGATCAGTGGCATCTGGTTGCGCCCGGCGGCCAGCACCGAGAACTGGTAGCTGTCGCCAAACAATTTGTCGGCGATACGCTTCATATGGATGAGATTGTCGGGATCGGCGCCGATGCCGCCCAGAATGCCCAGCACGAACTGGATGAACAGTGGCCCCGAAACCAGCCCCCGGTCGCGGAAATACGCCAGCGAATAGAGGTGGCCGACATCGTAGCACTCGAATTCGAAGCGCGTGCCACAGCCCTTGCCCAGTCTGTCGAGCACACCTTCCATGTCGGCAAAGGTGTTCTTGAAGATGGTGTCGCGGGTGGCTTCGAGCAGTTTGGGCTCCCATTCGTGCTGCCACTCCCGGGGCTTGTCGAGCATCGGGAACAGCGCGAAATTCATCGAGCCCATATTGAGGGAGCACATTTCGGGCTCGGCCCGCAGCGGTGCCGCCAGCCGCTGGTCCAGCGTCATCAGCGAGGAGCCACCGGTGGTGATGTTGATCACCGCCGATGTCGCCTGCTTAATGCGCGGCAGGAACTGCATGTAGACGTCCGGATCGGCCGTCGGCCGTCCGTCCTTGGGGTCGCGGGCATGCAGATGCAGGATCGAGGCGCCGGCTTCGGCCGCCGCGATGGCGTCAGCGGCAATCTGGTCCGGCGTCACCGGCAGGTAGGGCGACATCGACGGCGTGTGCACCGAGCCTGTGACGGCGCAGGTGATGATGACTTTTCGCGGCGCCATTCCTTTACCCCCGGCCTTCGACAGGCAGGTCGAGTTCGGAGGCCAGAACCTCAAGCGAATCGCCGATGATCGAGATGATCTCGCCGACCTGATCGCTGGTGACGATCATCGGCGGTGCGACCATGAAATTGTCGCCGTCGACGCCGCCCTTGACCCTGCGGCCATAGATGATCAGCCCCCGTTCATAGGCGAGGTCGAGCAACCGCTGCGTCGCTTTCTTGCTCTGCTCGATCGGTTTCAGCGTATCGGGATCGGCGACCATTTCGGCACCTGTAAGCAGCCCCTTGCCGCGCACGTCGGCAATGAACGGAAAGCGCTTCGCCAGCCCCTTCAATCCGTTCATCAGAACATCGCCCATGGCAGCCGCATTGGCGATCAGATCGAGCCGGTCCATTTCGCCCAGCACCGCAAGCCCGGCTGCGCAGGCCAGCGGGTTGCCGGCGTAGGTGTGGCCGTGCTGGAAGCCGCCGGAAGCGAGCAGCGGCTCGACCAGTCGCATAGGCGCCGCCAGCGCCCCGAGCGGCGCATAGCCCGAGCCCAGTCCCTTCGACAGCGCGACGATGTCCGGCTTGCAGTTCCAGTGGTCGCCGCCGAGGAACTTGCCGGTGCGGCCGGCACCGCTCATCACTTCGTCATGGATGAGCAGGATGCCGTAGCGGTCGCAGATCTCGCGGACCCGGGCATAGTAGCTGTCGGGGGCCACCAGGGCCGCGGTCGCGGCCCCGCCGATCGGTTCCATGATGAAAGCGACGACGCTTTCGGCACCTTCCGCGAGGATCTTTTCCTCCAGCATGTCGGCGTAGCGGACGCCGCGCTGTTCCATCGAGAGATTGTCGCGGTCGCGCCAGGCGGTCGGCGCCGGCACCGTCGGCATCACCCGCATCATCGGTTCAAAAGTCTCGGCCAGCGCGTCGTCGCCGGTGATCGAAAGCGAACCCAAAGTGCCGCCATGATAGGAGGGGAAGCGCGTGATCACCTTCCAGCGGCTGGGCTGGCCGGTGGCGACAGCCCATTGCCGCGCCAGCTTGATACAGGATTCCGTCGCCTCCGAGCCGCCCGAAACGAAGAAGATACGGTCCATGCCTTCCGGCAGTTTTCCCGCGAGTTCACGCGCGAGTTCTTCCGCCGGCTCGTTCTCGAAATGAAGGCGGTAGGCGAAGGTGGCGCGGTCCATCTGCCGCTTCATAGCGTCCAGCACGTTGCGGTTGGAATGGCCGATATTGGCGACCATGGGGCCGCTCGATCCATCGATGAAACGGCGGCCGTCCTGCGTCCACATGTAGATGCCTTCGGCGCGGTCGATCAGCGGCCGGCGCAGGCTGGACAGATAGAACAAATGCGATTGACGCCGGGCGTCGGCGTCTTGAATGGCAGGCTGGACCTTAGACATGTCAGGACTTTCCAAGATAGCGATCGAGGACATTTTGGGTGACCCGTTCGACCATCGGGTCTTGTCTTAGCAGGCCGGCAACCCATTCGCAGCTTCCGGCGTGGAATACTTCGCCCTTGCCGCGTGGAAAATTGACGATCATGCCATTGCTGCGTTTGACCTTTTCAAGATTGGCGTCGCTCCCCTCGCCAAACAGCGTTTCGGCGCTGAAGCGGCCATCCTCGTCGGTCAGGAACTGGTCCTCGACCGGGATGTCGGCACTTTCCTCGACCTGGCTTGCCATGCCGACGGCCAGCACCTGCAAGCCGTCGGGCGCACCGCTGGTCGCGGTCGGGTAGGGCAGGCCACCGCGTAGTTCGAAATCGAGCCCATCGACCTCATAACCATAGACATGGCTGTCGGCGCCGAGCAGGTCGCCGTAGTAGATGCCGGTGCCGGCGAAGGCCCAATGCTCGGGCCGGTAGACCGGAAAACCGCGCACGCCCCGCGGCGCGCAGCCGCCCCAGCCCGCGTAGAGGCCACGGGTGGCGTTGAGCCCGAAGGTCGCGGAACCCGGTCGGCCGATTTCGGGCGCTTCCCAGGAATTGGTGGCGCGCGTCACGTCGCCACCGCGATAGGCGGGATCTTCGGCGCGCGCGCGGTATTTGTAGCAGACCTGCCGGCGGCCTTCGTCCTCAAGCCGCGTCTGCCACATGAAATTGCCGGCAAAGCGTGCCGCATGGCCGCCGCGCTCGACATAGCTGTCGACCGCGTCGCGCATCTCCCAGGTCCAGTATTCGTCATGGCCGACAAAGGCCGCGCAGTCGTATCCGTCGAGAATCTCCGGCGAAAAATGCAGGTCGTGCTGGCTGGCGAGGTCGACGCCGTAGCCTTGTCGTTCGGCAAAGCGAAAAAAATGGCTGTCGTAGCTGGCCCAGCCCGAGGAGGCGTATTTCTTCGAATGACCGGTGGCGAGCGCCCATTCCATGTGCGGATAACGCGGCACGGTCTTCGGCGGCACCGCGACCTCCAGTGGCACGCGCGGCGCATCCCTGGGCAGCACGACGAAGCCGCGGCACCAGGGGCGCTGCGTCGACACGATGGGCGAATACCGGTCGCGGTCCGGCCCGGTGATGCCCTGATAATGGTTGGAGCCGCCCCAGGTGTTGTAGGCAAGCCAGGTACCTGTCGCCGCAACCTGCAGCATGCGGCCGGGTTTTCGGCCAGGCTGGGGGCTGACGATGAACAAATGGTGGCATTGGATCGGCTTGCCGCCGCGTCCATCGGCGGTCAGCGTCACGCGGTAGGGCCCGGACGACCAGTCGCTCCCTACGCGAAGCTCAAAGGAGGCTTCCCAGCCGCAGCCTTCGGCCGAGCACTGGTCCGGACTGTCCTGCCAGCGTGCCGCGATGCCCGATTTCTCGAACATTTTCGTCTCGGTGCCGCCGTCCCGAACGATCGTCATCCCGAAGGACGGAGCGGTCGAGCTGACATACAGCGTAACCGTCTCACCGGCACGATACGAAAACCGGTCGCTGTAGCACCAGATTTCGCCGCGCTCGCCGTCCATCCCGGGCCATTCGTAATAATGGCCGCGCACCGCGTGGCGGCGCTGCTCCACGGTCAGTCCGAAATCGGGGAATTCAGGGATCAATCTGGTCATCATCTTGCTCAGGCGGAAAGATGTTTCTTGAGGAAGGCGCGCGTGCGTTCCTTCTGCGGCGAACGGAAGATCTCGATCGGTGGGCCTTCCTCGACGACCACGCCGCCGTCCATGAACAGCACACGGTCCGCGACTTCGCCAGCAAAGCGCATCTCATGGGTTTACGATGAGCACGGTCATGTGCTCGGCCGCAAGCTGTTTCATCACCGCGTTGACCTCGTCGACCAGTCTGAATTCTGTCCTCTGGATGGAGCGCGAAGGCTTGTTCTTGGGAGGCGTTGGGGCGCTCTCCTGCCGGTAATGATTGCCTTTGCTCCAGCATTGCGCAAATAGATAATGGAAATAGAGAGCATAGATATCAGGAATGGCATTGCCGCGCCCCGAACGGCTGGTCTGGGATCTCGACTGGAACCTGCTGCGCACATTCGTCGTCATCGCCGAGGTGAAAAGCATCACGCGCGCCGCCGAGCGCCTCAATCTCAAGCAACCCAGCGTCAGCAACGCTCTGCGGCGCCTGGAGGATCGGGTTGGCCGGCGACTGGTCGAGCGCGATGCGACACGCTTCGAACTCACCGAGGTCGGGCGCCTGATCTATGAGCAGAGCGTGGAGGTGTTCGGCACCATATCGCAACTGCCGCTGCTGATGCGCGGAATCAGCGACGAGGTCACTGGCCACGTCATGGTCGCGACCGCCAGCCACGTCGTCTCACCACTCTTCGACCGGGCGCTGGCGGAATTCCACCGCAACTACCCGCGCGCCTCCATCACAATCTCGGTCGCGGCAAGCACGGAAGTCGCCAAGCAGGTGCGGGAGCGCCGCGCTTCCTTCGGCATCTGCCTTGTCGGCCAGCGAGATCCGACGCTGGATTACGCGATGGTCTACCGCGAGTTTTTCGGCTTTTTCTGCGGCCCGCGGCACAGGCTCTATGGAAAAACCGGGCTGACGCTTGCCGACCTGCGAGGCGAGCCGTCCGTGTCCTTCCAGACCGATCACATTTCGGATGCCTTGCGGCCGGTGGCGTTGCTGCGCAGCGAGGCCAAGCTGAACGCCGATGTCGTCGGTGTGTCGTCTAGCCTGGAAGAGGTGCGGCGCATGATCGTCGCTGGGCTCGGCATCGGCCCACTGCCGCTGCATGTGGCGCGGCGCGACGTGGCGGACGGGGCGCTGTGGCGGCTGCCGCCCTACGATGCGCCGCCGGCTATCGACATATTCCTGCTGACCAATCCCGATAAGGCGATGAATCGGGCGGAGAAGGCGCTTTTGTCCGGGATTCAGGCCTTGATCGCCGAAACGCCCCTGCAGGATCGTATCTACGGCGATTGAAAGGCTAGCGTCGCCCTATTCGACGAGGAAGGCCGAAGCGCGGTCACGCATTGGATCGTCCAGCGCCACCGAGGCGCGCGCGGCAAGGTCGAAGCGCACGCTGGTCGTCCGGCTCGATGCATGGACTACACCGTCGAGCGAGCCTGACATGACCTGTTCGAAGGTGACGGAGGTCCGGCCGATTTTCGCGACATGCGAGCGGATGGTGATCAGCGAGCTGGCTTTCGTTTCGTGGCGATAGTAGATCTCGGTGCGCACGTCGGCCATCCGATCCTTGACACCTGGCTGCCGTCCTGTCCGGCGATATGGCCGAGCAGCTGGAAACTGGCATCGTCGAACATCGCCGCGTATGGCGCACGTTCATGTCTCCCATCACGTCGCACATCCAGCATGGGCTACGCCGACGAAGGTGAGTAGGGATTTGGTCATGGTGCGGTGCCCCGGTTGAGATCGCGAGACGCCATATCGAAACGCGTGTGAGAAGCAAACCGGTGGACGGGACGATATTCATTAGCCGCGCCCTTGGCCCTCCTGAACAAACCGACTATCTCAGGAAGACGGCGGCCGTTCCGCCACGGGGACAGGCATGCTGAGGGTGCAAAAGGTCAAGGTCGACGACATCTACGTGCCCACCGCGCGCAAGAAGACGCTGCATCCTGAAACTGTCCGGCATCTCGCCGAGGACATATTGGAGAACGGCATGAAGACGCCGATCCAGGTCCGCCACGACGGCAAGCGCCATATCCTCGTTGAAGGCCTGCATCGGCTCGAAGCCGCAAAATGGCTCGGCGAGACAGAGATCGACGCCTATCTGGTGCAAGCCAAGCGCCACTGAGGCGCGCTCCTTCGTCCAACCCGCGCAATCTCCGAGCGAGACGGCAGGCCTGCTGTTCAGGAAACCCTGGTGCGGCGCGGCTGCCTCAGATGCTTGATGCCGCTCATCTCGACGAAGTTCGTCGCCGACTCCCAGAGATAGTCGCCATAGAGAAACGGCTCGAAGGGTTCGGCGCCCGCCAATGGCAGGGCCGCGATTTCCGCGTCGACGCGCGGCTCGTAGAAGAACGGGATGGAGAACCGCACCGTTTTTGGCGCAATGACCCGGTGCCGTGTTGCTCGCACGCGGCTGCCGGTCCAGCGTTCCAGCAACTGGCCGAAATTGACCGCCAGCGTGCCGTTGGCTGGTGGCACGTCGATCCATTCGCCGGCCAGGTTCTTTGCCTGCAAGCCGTCGACGCCGTCCTGCGCCAGCAAGGTGACGAAGCCTGAATCGGCATGTTCGCGGCCGATGATGGTGCGCGTCTCGCCTTTGTGGATCACCGAGAACTCCGGGCCGCTTGTGTCGACGCCGGCATTGGCGTCGCGCAGGGGATAGCGGATCAGGCGCAGCGTCGAGATGCCGCCGTCGAAATATGGATCGAAGATCGTTTCCGGGAGGCCAAGCCCGCGGGCGATCGACCGCATCAGCATGTTGCCGACCGTCTCCATCGCGCGATAATAGTCGGCTGTGGCGGTTCGCCAGCCGGGCAAGGCATTTTCGGCCGGCAATGGGGTCGGCTCGCACAAGGGATCGTCGGAAAGAGCCCCGCGCGCCGGATCGGCAAGGTCCGGCCCCATGTCGATACCTTCCTTGTAGGAAACGGCTTTCGGCTGCAGCGGGAACCAGCCGCGGTAGAAATTCTTGCTCGTATGATCGAAATTCCAGCGCAGCAATTCCCGCTTCCCGGCATCGGGAAGCGCGAAGATGCGCAGCAATCGCGCGCGCTTGTCCGGTGTCAGCCAGTCATCGCCGGGAAAATCCCGGACCGCCACGAAGCCGATGCCGGACGCGGCGGCCATGATCCTGGCGTCGGCGCGGTCGCGGGCCGGCGAGGGCGGTCCGAACAGGTCTATAATGCCGATCGTTTCGATGTCCGGTGTCATGAAGGTCCTGCCGCATCACGATAGTCGATGACCTTGTATCAAAGCTTTTCAATTGACCCAACCGGCCACGCCGGTACCTTCCGCCTGTTCACTCCACCAACGGATCCTGGCGATGGCAGAATATGAGGGCGGATGCCTGTGCGGGGCGGTGCGCTATCGCACCGACGCCGCCCCCGTCAACGAGAGAATCTGTCATTGCCGACTCTGCCAGAAGGCGATCGGCGCGGCCTTCAATGCGCGTGTCCTGTTCCGCATCGACGATGTTACGGTCGAGGGCCCGTGGGCCACGGTCTATACCTCGCCGGACCTCAAGCGCGGCTTCTGTCCGAACTGCGGCACGACGATGTTTTCGCGGCGCGATTCCGCCGGCACCATCGGTTTGACCACCGGCTCGCTCGACGACCCATCGCTGTTCAGGCCCCAGATGCATATCTGGACCGCTTCGAAACAGCCCTGGGTGATGCTGGACGACGGCCTGCCGCAATATGAAGGCGCTCCGCCGGCCTAGGCTTCCTCCTTCCCGTCCACACGAGAGGCCTGCCTAGGCATGGCCAAAAATTAATCCAAACAGACACGCGATAGCCGGCAAAGCGTCATTGGCAGGCCATCTTTGTCTCCCTATCTAAGCGTCGCGGGCCCGGCATTCGAGGAGACGACGGATGAACGACAGCATCAGCACCCTGGACGAGCTTTTGAGCGATCCGATGGTCCTGCTTGTGATGGAGCGCGACCGTGTGCGCCCTGAACAGGTCCGCATGCTGCTGGAGCGGGCCCGCCGGCCTTCACGCGAGGAACCGGTTGTCCCTCCGGCGCATGTGATCGCCAGGACCTGCCAGAAACTGTGGCTGTGCCCCTGAATCGCCTTGCTGATTTGCCCCTTTCCGCGACACAGGCCGGCCCTTGGGCCGGTTTTGAACTGCGTGCATTCGGCGCGGCGGCGCCAGCTTACAAATCCGTAAATTGATTATACGATCCGTGACGGTAAGGCTTGCTCCCGGACTGGCCGATAGGGGCCGGTTCATCGCAATTTAGATCTCTCGCACACGGAACCCGACATGGCTGACATCTGCACTCAAGGCGTGGATACGGGCTTCGTTGGCCTTGGATTTGCCAAGGTCGCGTTTCTAGGCCTGGTGCAGGGCATCACCGAATTGCTGCCAATTTCCTCGACCGCCCACATGCGCATCGTGCCGGCGGTGCTTGGCTGGCAGGATCCGGGTTCCGCCTTCTCCGCAGCCATGCAGCTTGCCGCTCTTGCCGCCGTGGTCAGCTATTTCTGGGGCGATGTGAGGGATCTCCTCTTCGGATCGATCAACGCCCTCACGCGCCGCGATTTTGCCGACCGGCATTTCCGCCTGGCGCTTTGGATCGTGCTCGCGACGATCCCCATCGTCATTGCCGGCGTGGCTCTCTCGGGCGTTCTCAACACCTGCAATTCGCCGCTGCGCAGCCTGAGTGTGATCGGCTGGGCCTGCATCGTCATGGCGATCCTGCTGGCGCTGGCCGAGATTTTCGCCCGCCACCGCCGCAGCATGGGGGAAGCTTCGCTTGCCGACGCGCTTCTGGTCGGCGTCGCCCAGGTCGGCGCGCTGATACCCGGCGTTTCGCGCTCGGGCTCGACTTTGACGGCGGCATTGGGGCTCGGCTTCAAGCGGGCCGAGGCGGCACGCTTCTCGTTCCTGCTCGGGCTGCCGGCCATCGCGCTCGCCGGCCTCAAGGAATTGTGGGAACTGCACAAGGTTCACCTCGATGCCTATGGCTGGTCGGTTCTCGGCCTCGGACTGGTGGTCGCCTCGATCTCCGCCTTCTTCGCCATCTGGGGCCTGATGCGTGTGCTCGAACGCTTCTCCGCATGGCCTTTCGTCATCTATCGAGGTGTGCTCGGGGTCGTCCTGCTGCTGGGCGTGGCAACCGGATGGCTTGCCTAGGCCGGATCGCACGCTTCCGGTGTTGCGCCGCTGCAACCGCCACGGTGCATCGGGCAACGCCCGAAGATGTGATCGGAAGCCTTCATTGACTCCCGCCAATGTCCGCCCTTAACGTTCTGTTAATAAAACAGGGGGCGGAGCCGCATGGCATCCTCGTTGGGTTTGCGCCGGAAGGCGAAGGGGCTGGGGCTCACGATTGCCTTGATTGCTTTCTGTTCGGCGGCGAATTCCGCCTACACGGCTCCCGTTTCCATGGTTGTCGGCGGCTCAACCTCCCAGCCGATAGGTCACTATGATTTTTGCCGGATTCATGCCGCCGAGTGCTCGATCCGTACGCCCGATAGCGAGCCGGAACGCATGACCGCCAAGCTGTCGCGGGAGATCAGCGCCGTAAACCTTTCGGTCAACACGCGCGTCAGTCCGATGAGCGACATGGACAATTACGGCAAGGAGGAATGGTGGGCTTATCCGGACAATGGCTTCGGCGATTGCGAGGATTACGCGCTGGAAAAGCGGCGCGAGCTCAACAGTCTTGGCATCGCCGTAGCCAATCTCCTGATGACGGTGGTTCGCAAGCCGGACGGCGAGGGCCACGCCGTGCTGACGGTGCGCACCGACAAGGGTGACTTCATTCTCGATAATCTCGTCGACAAGGTTCGTCTCTGGAACCAGACGCCGTATTGGTATCTGAAAAGACAGGCGAGCGACAACACGGGACACTGGGTTTCCATCCTTGCCGGCGAAGAGAAGCTGGTCAGCGCCGTCAAATAGCCGTGGCCGGGCGTCCCGGCCGTCATCCACGCTTTCCCCTGAGCAAATCCTTCATCCTGCCGGCGAGCGGTGCTATCCACGACATTTCGTTGGAACCGACAATCCGGAACGCTGATGGATTTTTTGACACTGCTGCATTCGGCGCCCTTGTTGCTGACTTTGGTCAAGGCCGCGTTGCCCCAGGCGGTCGCCACGACGATGGCGTTGGGCCAGTGGTTGGCGGCGGTGCCGCCGTGCCGTGACGTCGCCTTCGAGGCGGCCAGCTTTCTTGTCTGCGAGGTCGATCCGAAGCTGTATTCGATCGAATTGTTCTGGAAAGACCCGGCAGGCAAGCCGTTTCAATCGCTGCACAATCTCGACAGCGCCCAGCGCACCGCCGGCCGTACCATGCTGTTTGCCATCAATGCGGGCATGTATCACCCCGACCTCAGGCCGGTCGGCCTCTATGTCGAACGCAGCCATGAAATGGCCGGTGTGAAGATGGGGTCGGGCAGCGGAAATTTTTCGCTGCAGCCGAACGGCATCTTCTACATCGGCGGCGGCAAGGCCGTCGTCCGGGCGACCAGGGACTTCGTCAGGCAACGGCCAGCCACCGACTATGCGACACAATCGGGCCCAATGCTGGTGATCGACGGCCAGCTTCACCCGAAATTCCGGGCCGACGGCACCTCGCGCAAGAGCCGGGACGGCGTCGGCGTGCGAAAGGACGGGATCGTCGTCTTTGCCATCTCGAACGGCACGGTGACGTTCCATGCCTTTGCCCGCCTGTTTCGCGACGCGCTCGGCTGCGATAACGCGCTCTTTCTCGACGGCACGATATCGAGCCTGCTCGCTCCGGCCATTGGCCGTAACGACGACTACTGGAACCTTGGCCCGATGATCGGCGTCTTCAGGAAACGCGGCTGACGCCCTGTCACCCTCGATCATGACAGGCCCTAGAACGGTTCAGCGTTTGATAGAATCGCTGAACCGTTCTACTCTTTGTTTTCACGCAATTCCGGACGGAAAACCGCTACGCACTTTTCCTGGAATTGCTCTAAGCTTGTACATCGCGCTTGCCGCGCAGTCTGATGACAACCACGGCGACGATGATCGCCGCTACGATGGCGGCGGTCACCGCCAGGCCGAACAGGCTGGTCGCGTCGAGTTCGGGCAGGCTGCCCGCTCCCTTCGCCACCAGCCATCCGGGCGACAGCACGACCGGCGCCCATATGACCGCCGACAGGATGTTGGCGATCTGGAAGCGGCGCCTGTTCATGCCCATCATGCCCGCGACCAGCGGCACTGTGGCACGCACCGGGCCGAAGAAGCGGCCGACGAAAACCGCGGCGAAACCGTAGCGGTGGAAGAACAGGCGCGCCCTGGCGATCTCGCGGCGATAGCGGTTGAGCGGCCATTTGTGCACGACGCCACGCCCGAGCCATTTGCCGAGAAAATAGGATATGGTATCGCCGAGCGCCGCGCCAACCATCGCGGCGAGGAGAACGGGCAGGGGCTGGACGATACCGGCGCCCACCAGGCCGCCGACGATGATCAGCACCGTGGTGCCGGGCAACAGGATGCCGACCAGCACCAGCGATTCGCCGAAGGCCAGCAATCCGACCACGAGGCCTGCCCAGGCCTGATGGTTCTCGATGAAAGAAACGCTCTGGTCGATGAACGACTGCACGCAAGCTGCCTTTGAAAGTGTTCCTCAGCTGCCGCTGTCGAGCAGGCTCCTGAGTTCGTCGAGCTTGTCGTTGACGAGCCAGCCGTAATAATTCTCCACCGGCAGCTTGCCGCCCTTGCCACCGGCAAGGGCGGCCGCCCGCAGCCGTGGCTGGCCGACATTGTAGAGCGTCGCGGTGATCCCGGGATTGCCCGAAATGTCGAAGCCTTGTTCCTTGTAGGCATCGATGGCGTCGCGCACGATCGCGGCAATGTAGACGATGCTGCGGTCCGGATCCATGACGTCGCGATAGATCGCCTGCGGGTTATCCGGCGTGAGCCTGTCGTAGCCGCTCACCTTGTTGACCAGGTCCGTCACTTCGAGCGCGGTCAGCGGGCTGATCTGGCCGAGGCCGAAGGTCTGGCCGGCGAAGAACGGCTGGAAGAACGCCTGCTGGAAGGTCATCGCGTCGTAACCGACGCCGTCGACCAACTTGCCACGGAAATGCTCGACCCAGACCCTGTCGCGGCAGCTCCACAGGGAAGCACTGTCCTTGGCCGCCGCGCAGCTGGCGAACTCCGGACGCTTGACAAAGGACTGCACCGTGACGCCCTTGTAGCGGAAGGCGAAGTCGAGGCCGGAATAGGACAGCGCCTTCACATAGTAGGTCTGCGCCGAGCCGACGGCGGTGACGTTGTAAGTATGCTCACCGACCAGCGCACCGACGACATGGATGGGGTCGATGTCGTAGACCGCCGCCACCTGCTTGATGTGGCCCACCAGCCTCTTCTCGCGCTTCAACAGCGCGACGATTTTTTCGTACTTCTCATCGTAGGTGGTCTTGAAGGCGCGGGTTCGGGTTGCCGATGCCTCCGGAATGGCCGGCTGTGTCGCGGAACGGTTCCCCTTGGGAACGACGACCAGCCCGCTCGCATGCGCGGCCTGTATCGAAAAAGCTTCTCCGCCGGGAGCGACGAGCAGTAGGATCAGGAGAAGTCGCTGCAACGCGGTCATCGAGTGCCTTTTGAAGAATCCTGGGAACGCCTGCAAAAAACGCCGCACGCCGTTCTCAACAGCCACATCATGGCGCTGTCAAGGCTTGGCAGCGCGTCCGCCGGCGACTGTCTGAAAGCGGCCACAGCTATGGTAAAAACTTGATTCAAACTTTATTGGTAATTTCTCGTTCATAACTCGTCTGGTTGTCCGTTGGCCGTCGCCTTCGGTCTGTTGTGTTTGAGTACAGGTCCAGATGCGGTTGCCAGGCGTCGTCAGTTTCATGATCGCATCGTTGTGCCTTGCCGGCTGTTCGTCGACATCGGGCATGGACGCGCTCGACCTGCAGAAGCCCTCCAATGAAACCACCAGTTCGGTGGTCCGGCCAAGCGCGCCGATCGCATCCGTTCCGGTGGCAAGGGCGAACGCGCCGCGCAAGCGGGTTGAGATTGCATCCGATGACGACACTGCTCGGCCCTTCGGCCTGGCGGAGGAAGAGACGGTGGCGTTTCCGGCGCCTGAGCTGCCCGACAGCGTCGAGCCGCCGATCGAGGAGGCTGCCCTGGTGTCGCCGCCCAGGCTGTTGTCGCGGGCGGCACCACCCA
The DNA here is from genome assembly GCF_020164745.1 of Mesorhizobium sp. ES1-4. GTDB lineage: Bacteria > Pseudomonadota > Alphaproteobacteria > Rhizobiales > Rhizobiaceae > Mesorhizobium. Next base: position 162,934 of record NZ_JAIUGV010000011.1, read on the forward strand.
TGCTGGCGGGCCCGGTCACGCGTTACGGCTTCCGCGATGCCAAGCCGATCGACTTCGGCCGCTCGTCGCCCCGTCACCTTGCCGTGCACGGCGTCGACGTGTCGCGCTGGCAGGGTGACGTGAATTGGGAAAAGCTTCGCGCCCAGGGCGCCAACTTCGCCTACATCAAGGCGACCGACGGCGGCGACCATCTCGATCCCCTGTTCATGAAGAACTGGCGCAATGCCGACGCCGCCGGTCTGAAGCGCGGCGCCTATCACTTCTTCTACTGGTGCCGCACCGCCGGCGAGCAGGCCGACTGGTTCATTCGCAACGTGCCGAAGGTGGACGGCGCGCTGCCGCCGGTGATCGACGTCGAGTGGAACGGCGACTCCTCCTGCAAGCGGCGCCCGTCGCGCGAAAAGGTGTTGGAGAAGATGCAGGTTTTCATGGACAAGCTGGAGCGTCACTATGGCCAGCGTCCGATCATCTACACCGCGCCGGATTTCTATCACGACAATCTCCGCGGCGCCTTCCCAGATTATCCCTTCTGGCTGCGCGCCGTAGCCCGGCACCCGTCAAAGGTCTATCCCGACCGCAAGTGGCTGTTCTGGCAGTATTCCGGCTCCGGCCTGTCGCATGGCGTGACCGGCCGCATCGATCTCAACGTCTTCCATGGCGACGAGCGGCAATGGCGTGCCTGGGCTGCCGGGGGTAGTGGTCGGCAGATGATGGCTGAGTCGGACTAGAGCAATTCCAGGAAAAGTGCGTAGCGGTTTCCGTCCGGAATTGCGTGAAAACAAAGAGTTAGAGCGGTTCAGCGATTCTATCAAACGCTGAACCGCTCTAGGCGCCAGCCGCACAGGCGATCCATCCCCAGCCTATCGGAACTGGTTGCTCCCGCCGTTCTTCTCCTCGCTCAGCCGCAGCCGCGTCCTCAGGCCCATGATCTCGGCAATCGCGGCATCGATCATGGCGAGAAGCGTCAGCGTGTCGTGCTGGGTCGGATCGGCCCTTACATAGGCGAGTTGGTTCACGATATCGGTGTCGTCGTCGGCTTCGTCGCTCATGTGCATCGTCCTGGCTGTTGTCATCCTGAATCTTATCCGATCGGTTCGATCGTCAGATGGCCCTTTTAGCACGTCCAGGCAGTGGTCGAGCATACGGCGATGGTGTGTTCGTGGTTGGCGATCCTGCTCCGCCAGCAAACGTCATGGTGTTCGCAATGGACAGAATGGACCGATTGTTTTCTGGCCAGCAGGCATTGAGCCGTGTTCCGCGGTCACCGGCAACCTTCGAGCGACCGCCACCGGCGGTCGCCCTCGGTCAACAAGGTTTCTGGTCGTAAACGTAAATCTAGCCGTCTGTCGCCGCCATCCGAGCGGTGCGAGCCACCTTCAATCGCCGCGAGCGCCAGGAAAGGATCGTCGGCAGGACTGCCACTGCCGCCGCCATGACCCACAACACGATGCAGATAGCGCTGGAGAAGAGGATCGACAACTCGCCGCCGCTGATCGCGAGGGCGTTTCGAAGGTTGATTTCCATGACATGGCCGAGCACGAAGCCAAGGATGATCGGCGCCATGTCGAAGCCCGCCTTGCGCAGCAGCCAGCCGGCCATGCCGATACCGAACATCAGAAAGATCGCGAAGACGGAGGCATGGCTCGAATAGACGCCGACAATCGACAAGACCAGGATGCCGGGAACCAGAAGCCAGTTCGGGACTGTCAGCACGCGGGCGAAGATATTGACCAGCGGAAGATTGAGCAGCAGCAGCAGAAAGTTACCGATGAACAGCGACGCCACCAGGCCGCCGACGATCTCCGGCCGTTCGGTCAGCAGCATCGGTCCCGGCTGGATGTTGTAAAGCATCAAGGCGCCAAGCATGACGGCGGTAGTGCCGGAGCCTGGAATCCCGAGGGTCAGCATCGGCACGAAGGCCCCGCAGGCAGTGGCGTTGTTGGCGGCTTCCGGCGCCGCCAACCCGCGCACGTCACCCTTGCCGAAGGTGTCCTCGGTGTCCGACAGGCGCTTTTCGGTGGTGTAGGCGATGGCGCTGGAAACGGAAGCGCCGGTGCCGGGCAGCACGCCGACGACGAAGCCGATCACCGAGCTGCGCAGCATGGTGCCTGTGCATCGCGCGACGTCGGCGGCGCGCACGGTCATGCGTCCGAGTTCGCGGATCACAGTAAAGCCGCGGCCCTGATGCTCGAGGATGACCAGCGCTTCCGAGATCGAAAACAGGCCGATCACCAGCACCACGAATTCGATGCCGTCCCCGAGTTCGGGCTGATTGAAGGTGAAGCGGTAGGCGCCCGACGTGGCATCGAGGCCGACAGTGGCGAGCATCAGGCCGAGCGTGCAGCCTATCAGCGTCTTGACGGGCTGGTTGCCGACCATCGAGCCGAGGGTGGCGAAAGCGAAGACCATCAACACGAAATATTCGGCCGGGCCGAAGCCGATCGCCAAGCTGGCGAGCACCGGCGCGAACAGCGCCAGGCCGATGGAACCGAGAATGCCTCCGACGAAGGACGAGATGCCGGACAGCGTCAGGGCTTCGCCGGCCCGTCCCTGCCGCGCCATCGGATAGCCGTCGAGCGCCGTCATCACGGCGCCGGCATCGCCCGGCACATTGAGCAGTATCGACGAAATGCGCCCGCCATATTCGGCGCCGCAATAGATGGCCGACAAAAGGATCATGGTGCTTTCGGCGGGAAGGCCCATCGAGTAGGCGATCGGCAGCAACAGGGCGATGCCGTTGATGGGGCCGATGGCGGGAAGCGCACCGACAAGCGTGCCGATGAAGCAGCCGATCAGGCCGACGAGAAGGTTCTGGCCGGTCAGGGCAACGGCGAAACCATGCCAGAGATAATCGAGGTTCATGGCGTATGCCTTTCCGGTAAGGAGCGACCGACCCGCGGTCAGCCGAACAGTGTGCCCGTGGGCAGATAGACTTGCAGCAGGTACGAGAAGATGAACCACCACAGCGCCGCATGGCCGGCCGCGCCGACCGCCGCGTAACCGAGCGGTGCGCCGAAGATCAGGCCCGTGCCGAAGGTCAGCAGGAAGATTGACACCGCGAATCCCACCGTCTCGAAGATCGCGATGCAGACCACCAGCAACAGCGGGACGGCGAGCACGCGCCACAAAAGGCGTCCGGACGGAAACGCCTCGGCAGTGCCTGGCGAGCGCACATAGAGCAGGCACAGCAGCCCGAGAATGATGGCCAGGCCCACTGGCACCATGCGAGGCCCGAGCGGGTCGGACGAGAAGGCGTATTCGATGCTGGCGCCGCCTATGCCATAGGCGACGGCCAGGCCGAACAGACACAATGCCGAGATGCGGCCGATCAGATGAGCAGTTCCGGCCTTGTCAGACATTGCGGCCCTCCGTTGATAGATTTTGAAGTCATTCGTGCGGGCTTCGGCAACGGACCTCCCAAAAAATCGGGGAGGATCCGTTTCCTTTTGCGGGTTACATCCCGGCGTCCTTGGCGAGTTGCTTGAAGCGCGCGACATCGGCCTTTACGCGTTCGTCGAAGGGCTTGCCGATCATGGTGAACTCGAACAGCCCGCGCTCCTCGCGCTCCTTGGCGAATTCGGGGGTCTTGCTGGCAGCCTCGAAGGCTTTCACCCACCAGTCGAAATCGGCGTCGGAGACATCCTTGCCGACGTAGTAGCCGCGCCAGATCGGCCAGTCGATGTCAAAGCCCTGTTCGTGCGCGGTTGGAACGTCGGCCAGTGCACCCGTCAGCCGCTGCGGCGCCATGACGGCAAGGATACGGACCTTGCCGGCGACATGGTGCTTGACCATTTCGGCGGCGTCGCCCGATCCGACCTGGACGTGCCCGCCTTCGAGTGCCGTGAGAACGGCGCCACCACCTTCGAGGGCAGCGTAGTGCATCTTCTTGGGCTCCTGGCCGGCAGCCTTGGCGAGAAGCGAGGCCTTCATCCAGTCCTGCGAACCGACGGCGCCGCCGCCGGCGATGGCAAAGGAAGACGGGTCGGCCTTGTAGGCCTCGACGAGATCCTTGAGCGTCTTGTAGGGCGAGTCGGCATTCACGACGAGAACCCCGTAATCCGCGCCAAGCGCGCCGAGCCATCGTACGGCATTCTCGTCATACTGGCCGAATTTGCCCTGGGCGATCAGCAGCGCCGAGCCCGAAGAAGCGGCGGTGATCAGGTTGCCGTCCTTGGCGCGCTTGGCAATGACATGGTTGTAGGCGACCGCACCGACCCCGCCTTCCATGTAGGTCACGGCCATCGGCTGTGAAATCTGCTTGGTGGCAAGCAATGCGTTGGCGGCGAGGCGGCAGGTGAGATCGAAGCCGCCGCCGGGCTTGGCGCCGGCGAGGCATTCCGGCTTCGCCGGCTGGGCCAGCGCCGTGCCGCCCGCGGCCACTGCCACAAGGGCGGCAGCGGCCACCATCTTCGTTAGAAATCGGATCATCGTTTTCTCCTCATGGACGTGGAATGCCGGGGCGGAAAACCAAACCGCCAGCGGCGGGCGAGCGCACGAACCCTTCGATCGCCACAGCGATGGCCGCGTTCGATCAAACGTCTCGTCTGTTTCGGGGCTCTCCTCCCCCGCGCATGTCCGGACACTCCTCGTGGCGCGGACAGGCGCAGCTCTGATACACCTCAAAACTGTCACCATGCTGTCATGCCCGCCGGTGGCGGCGGTGGCGGCTTTGGCGCTTGAAAGCCGCCGGGTTCAGTGCAAGACCTTGCGGATGCGTATCCTGCTGGTCGAAGACACTCACGATGTCGGCGAGGCGATCGTCCGCCGCTTCGAGGCGGTCGGACACACCGTCGATTGGGAACCGCATGGCGATGCGGCGTCGGAGATTCTCGACTTCACCGAATTCGACCTTGTCATACTCGACGTCATGCTGCCGGGCCTCGACGGTTTCGAGATCCTGCGGCGGCTTCGGCAACGGAGCAATGCCGTGCCGGTGCTGATGCTTACCGCGCGCTCGGAAGTCGATGACCGCGTCAGCGCACTGGATCTCGGCGCCGACGACTATCTGGTCAAACCGTTCGATTTTCGCGAGCTCGAAGCGCGCGCAAGGGTGCTGATGCGCCGGCGCGGCGGCGAGGCGACGAACCTTGTCGTCTGCGGTGACATCGTGCTCGACCGTGCCAATCGCAGTGTGCGCGTCGGCAAGCGCGAGGTGCAGCTGAAGCGCCGCGAGATCAGCCTTCTCGAGATTCTGGCGACCAAACCCGGCCGGGTTTTCGGCAAGGACGAATTGCTGGACCAACTGTTCGGGTTCGACGAGGCCGCCGGCGCCAACGCAATCGAGCTCTACATCGGCCGCCTGCGAAAGAAGCTGGAAGGCGCCAAGGCGCACATCGTCACAGTGCGGCACATCGGCTATAAGCTTGTCTCCGATGCAGAGCATTGAGCGATCCCTCTTTTCGCGGCTGGTGCTGCGCGTCGCGCTGGTGTTGGCGCTGGGTGCGGCCATTCTGGTCACCGCCGCCTGGTACTATGCGCGTGCCGCCGCCGACGATGCCTATGATCGACTGCTGCAAGGCGCGGCGTTCCAGATGACCGAGAGCCTGACGGTCGAAAACGGAATGCTCACCTTCCAGCTGCCGCCGTCCGCTTTCGAACTGCTCGGCCTGGCCGGGCGGGACCGCATCTTCTACAGGGTGATGGCGCCGTCGGGCCGGACGCTGACCGGCTATGACGATCTTCCGCCCGGGATCGATCTTGGCGCGGTGCGGTCGACCCCGGTGTTTCACTCGGCCGTCTATCGTGGCACGCCGGTCCGCGTGGCGGTCACGGGCCGCGCACTGTCCGACCCGGCGGTTTCCGGATGGGCTCACATCATCATCGCCCAGACAACCGAGGCGCGGGCGGAACTGGCATCCCAGCTGACGCTGCGGGCCAGCGTCCTGGTCGCCGTCATGAGCGTTCTGGCACTTGCCGGCTCGGCCTTGGCAGTACGCTATTCGCTGCGTCCGGTGGCCGATCTTGGCGAGGCGCTGCGCTCGCGCGATCCGCAAGACCTCACACCGCTTGCCGTGGCGGTGCCGCGCGAGCTATCGCCCTTCGTCGCCTCAATCAACCATTTCATGAACCGGCTCGACGACCGGATGAAGCTGCTGCAGCGCTTCGTCGCCGACAGTGCCCACCAACTGCGCACACCGCTTACCGCGCTTTCGGCGCAGGTGAGCCTGATCAATGACGACAGCTTGTCCGACCGCGACCGCCGCCATCTGACAAGAGTGCGCGACCGCGCGGCGGAACTGTCGCGTTTCACCAATCAGCTGCTCAGCCATGCCATGGTCATCCATCGGTTCGATTCGGCGCAACTGACGCCGGTCAATCTCACCGAAGCGGCGCGCAAGGCCTTTCGCGCCGCCGTTCCGATCACCATAGATCCGGACATCGTCGTTTCCTTCGAGGCCCCGGACGAGGAGGTGACCGTGCTCGGCGACGCCCTCAGCCTGCGCGAGGCAATCGTCAACGTCATCGACAATGCCTTGCGCCATGGGACCATTTCCCGGCTCGAAGTGCGCGTTGCGGCCCGCGATGGGCTGGCGATGGTCGACGTGGAGGACGACGGCCCGGGCCTTTCGGCGGCGGACTTCGACTATCTGACCAGGCGGTTTACCTCCACCAAAAGCGGCGAGGGCAGCGCGGGACTTGGCTTCGCCATCGCTTCCGAGGTCGCGGCCGTTCTCGGCGGCGCGCTTCGGTTTCGCGAGAAGACCGGCGCACACGGTTTCACCGTGGTGCTGGAATTGCCGCTTCATGCGCAGGAGAAATCATGAGAGCGACCCTGGCCACGCTGTGCGCCCTGGCTTTGCTGCTGTTTGCCGGCGTCGCCGGCGCCGTCGAAGGCGACCGGGTGTTCTTCAAATCGCAACAGGTTCAGTCGGCGGTGCTGACCATCCATGCGGCGACCGATCTCGACGCCATGCGGCCGCTCGTCCTCGACTTCCAGCAAATTGCGCCCGGCGTGTCGGTGGAGTTCTCCGACTACGTCACCAACGACCTGTTCCGCGAGGCGGAGCAGGCGTGCCGCCAGGGCAGCGGGCCAGGCGACATCCTTTTGTCGTCGTCGGTGGACCAACTGGTGAAACTGGCCAATGACGGCTGCGCCCTGCAGCATGTCTCGGCCGAAGCGCGCTCGGCGCCGGCATGGGCCGACTGGCGCGAGGAGGTCTACGGCTTCACCTTCGAGCCGGCCGTCATCGTCTACGATTCCACGAAAGTACCGCCCCGGGACGTCCCTCATACGCATGACGAGCTCGCCGATCTTCTGCGCCGCGAGCCCGAGGTCTACCGCGGTCGCATCGGCACCTACGATGTCGCCGCCTCCGGCATCGGCTATCTGCTGGCCTTCAACGACGCACGCCAGGCGCCGACGATCTACGGGCGGCTGCTGGAAAGCTTCAGCCGGGCGGAAGCGGTCAAACGCTGCTGCAACGCTGAGGTTCTCGGCGAAGTCGCCAATGGCAACATTCGCATCGCCTATAATATTCTGGGGTCCTACGCCTATGCCGCGTACCGCAAGAACCCCAACCTGAAGATCGTCGTGCCGCGCGACTACGCGCTGATCCTGTCCAGGGGCGTGATGATCCCAACAACCTCCGGCAACCCCGATCTCGCGGCGCGGTTTCTCGACTATCTGCTGTCCGAGCGGGGTCAGCGCGTCGCCCGCGAACAGGCGTTTTTCTTCTCGGAGAAATCGCCCTTGCCCGACGGCGTCGACGGGCCGGCGGCACTGATGGAATCGGGCATAGGCCGACCCATCCGCATCGGCCCCGCTTTGCTTGCCGCTCAGGACAGGATTCTGCGTGAGCGCTTCATCGCCGACTGGGCGAGCCTGATTGCCAAACCGTTGAATTGATTCCCCTCGACAGCGATGCCGCGTTCCTTCGATTTCCGACCAGTCCGGCCGACCGCCGGACCTCGGAGGGCAACTGGTGGCTGGCAATTAGCGAATGATCAATCTTGCGGGGAAACGATGCCCAAGCGCGGTTCCACCGCGCACGGCATCAAGCGGCTACGATCGCCGGATGAATGCCGCCAATGCGACACTGCTCCACAAATTGCCGCCCCAGGCCGAGCAAAACTCCGCCTGTCGCAGCCCGCATGGCTGGCCTTCCGCGACAGCGACGCGAAGGTATGCGACGCGCTCTAGGGGACAAGGCAAGGCACGATGTACGTGCCCATGCAGGCTGCCGACGCGACCAACGCCATTCGGGATCGGGCGGTTGAGCTGGAGCCCTATGTTCGCGTCATGGCGATCGAGGAGTGATGGGGCCATCCAGTCGGATCGGCTACGCCTCTACGTATTCCGCCAAGCTGACGCCTTCGGGAGTATCTTGCCCGTCGGCAAGCAAGCCCTCGATGTGGAACCGGATGGCATCACGGATTTCGATTTTTGCCTCATCGGCAGTCGCAGCCGTTGCAATGCAGCCTGGGAGGTCCGGCACAAAAGCGGAAAAATTGTTTCCCGCTTTTTCAATCACCACCGCGTAACGCATATAGTCACTCCTTCAAACCGGACTGCTTGAGGATGCTGTTCAGCGTGCCTGGCGCAACCTCTTCAGGCGGTTTGCCGGCCAAGGATACTGGGTTGACGGCTAAGCGGGTTCATACTCTTCCCGAAGTTTTTCCGACCTTGCCAGAATCGATGCGTACAGTTTGACGAAGTCTGATTTTTCCTGGCCGTTAAGCGGAACATCTGACGGAGCAAAAGATTGGCCACGTATCACGTCGAGAATTCTGAACTCTTCTGGGGAATATTTTCCAACTGACGACATAATCGCCCAAAGTCCAAGCCTTGCTGCATCGGCGCCCAGCGGAGGATCTTCGGAAAAGTATGGGTAAATGATTCGATTCTTCGAATTCCCGATTGCCAAGGCCAACAGGTTTTCTACCTTGACCGTGCAGCCCAACTCTGGAAATTCGATTGCGCCCTTAACCGCAAGCATCTCAGATTTGGACGCCTCATTTGTCCATCGCCGCTTGTTATCCCACCAATCAAGGAAGCCATCCCTCAATTCCGGGTATAAGCGCTCGCGCCTCTTATTAGTAGCAATGCGCTCGGCTACAGAAACCCCGAGGTATTTCTCCCCGTTCACGTGACCTTTAGCATCGCGCCAAAAAGGCACATGAAAATCGCCCCCTTCGCTTTTTTCTCCAGCCTGTTTGCGAATCTCGTCACGAATGTCTCCCCGTAGCATTGAAATCTGCTTCGAGTTCTCGGCAAACATGAGGGTGAGTAGCTTCCGTAAATGTATCTTTTTCAGTGACATCAACAATCTCCAACGGGAATGGTTGCGAAGAAAAAAGGCCACCCAAAAGGGTGGCCTTTCGATTACTTTTCTTTGCGAACGCCTTTGAAGGGCTTGTCATCGGCCTTCTGATCCATGAACTTACCGGTGTCGGTGTCCCGTTTAGTCCAGCGATCATTTTGGGGATTGTAGACCTGGGACCGGTCGCGCACTGCGCCATTCCTGTGACCGTCGTCCTTGGGTGGGTTGGTGGCCATGCTCTTTGCTCCTTTCTCCCGCATCACTTGATGCCCCGCGCTTTGTCGCGCTTGACATCGGTTGATCACGAGAACAGCATGCCCACGCTTTAGCGAGCGAGTGAGCTGCAAGGGCGGCGGGTCCGCCTTGGCTGTTCACGAAAGGCGGTGCGAGAAATTGCACCGCCTTTTTCTTTGCATACATGAACCTCTGCCTCGATCCGGCGTTTGCCAAGTCCCCACTGTTATCCACATGGCCTTGTTGACGAATCAAGTTTTTGACTTTATCTCTTTACACCTACATATGCGCACGCAGTCGTAATTTGACACCATATCTATGTGGTGAGGCTAGTCAATGCCTCTGTCGCGAGAGTTGTGGACAACCGGTTTTCCACAGCCGTCATCCTAGATTTTTTCCCTGTTTCTGTCGCTGATAGCCGAATCACCTTGGACCCGAATTCGGTGCGAGTTCAGGCGTCAGGCTCACTGACCTACTCCCTGTCTAATGCTTCCATCGGCCCGATCTTGCGACCGGACCGATGATGTTACGGTTTAGCGTCTTGTAGGCATCCGCAAAGTTGTGCCCCACCCCCTTCGGATCTAATTGAAATTGTTGACGAATTTTCTAGGCATTTATTCCACACCCAAAGTTGTACCCCCAGGACACCCAAAGTTGTGCCCCCAGTTTCAAATTAGCTGACGATCGGCGGCTCGGTGGTAGCTGCGGGTAGGCTGAAAGCTTCTCCAGCTGGTGGGTTGCGAAGGCAGCCCCTTCCATGACCTGGGAGGAGCCCCCGATGACCTACAAGCATTCCAACCTCCGGAACCGGATTCAGGCGAAGGCCAACCTCAAACGGCTCATGCCTTGGGTAGAGATGAACATGAAGGAGTTCGACGACCAGACCTGGCAGGCAACCGGCATCTCGGAGGAGTTCTTCGCTCACATGTCGGAGGAGCGTTTCTCCGGCATCCATATCTACCCTGATCAGGTCAGGGGGTGGCATGCCGATCTCGTTTTTGAGGGCATTGGACAAGGTTACGCGGACAAGCTCGGCAACCCCGAGGACCGGCCGCTGGATACTAAGGAGAATGCGGAGAGGCACGCCATTTGGATGATGGTATCCCTGCTGCCTCATCTGAGGGCGAGGACGAAGAGCGGTTACGGCGATGCGGCGTATGTCGATTTCAAGTTCGAGAACGCGACGGTCAAAATCCCGGCGGGTGCGATCGACTACCTCATCTATCAGTACACGAAACCGGACCACACGCTGGCGGATCTCGAGTCCTATGCAAGGACGCGGCTGGCCGACATCAGCGATGCACTTCCCTTCGATGGTGCGACTACCAACCGGCACCTCAGGCGCATGCGTGAGGATCACCGTGGAGAGATCGAAAACGCGTGTGCCGCGGCCTTGGCGGTAGGGATCACGGAGTGGCAGCCGGAGGAGCCTTCACCGCCTATGGCGCTCGGCCACTGAGCGTCTATGGGCGGACGGTCAGACTTTTGCCTGCCGCCGGGTTACATTCGAGGTTAGATGTAATGGGCGTCCGTTCCGCGGCCTTCAGCTTGCGCAGCGCCTTCAGCGCGGATTCCTGATCGTAGTCCCAGGCAGCAGGATCGGTGCTTTCAAACTCGTCGACGGCCTCCCGGCGGTAGAAGAACGCTCCGGCGGATGCGGGTACAAGCTCGGGCAGGATGCCTGCCAACTTCAGGGTGGCTCTCACGCGCTTATGGTGAAGGCCGGTTTGCTGGCACAGTTCGCCCAGCGAAACGTAGTCGACAAGGAATGCTGCAATGCTCTCCATCGCCACGAGAGGTAGCATACGCCGCGCGTCATGACTGTATTCCTCGACCATCTCGAGATGGCCTTCGGCGATCAGCTTGTTGATGCCCCGGTCGTGCGCGCCGGGGATGAAGTCGCGAGCCTCTTCCTTTGTGAGGTGGGTACGCGTTCCCCGCGACCTGATGATCTTCGTAACTTCCTCTGCATCGAGAAGGAGGGCGCCGTAGTCTGTCCGGCCCTTCAGTCGGCCCTTCCACTTGAGTTGATCCGAGAAGATCATCGCGAGCACGTCGGGGATCGTGCACGTCGCCACCTTGCGGACGCCTGACACGTCCATCTGTCTTTCGGTGAGTTCGGAAACCTCGACGGCTCCCTTGAAGATCTGTTCCCTGACACGCTCGACCTCCTCAAGGGAAAAGCGGCGCTTGCCATTCCTCCGGTCAGTGTCGGCAAGGACGCGGATATGGCCGTGAACGACCATGTCGTTCAGGTGCATCCTCGGAACGCCCAGAACCTTTTCGACCGCCGGCGCTGTGACCGCTTTACGGAGCTCCGACACCACAGAGTCAATCTCCGCTGCTTTCACGAGAATTCGGTGGTCGAGTTTTCCAGACTGGTCGGCAGCTTCCTCAATCCCGAGGCGCTTGAACAGGCGGCGGATGCTCAGGGCGTGCATGCCGGAGTCCCGGGCGGCGGTCCGGACGGTGTGCACCTTGCGCTCCGTCGCCGTTACCCCGAGCACGTCCGTCCCCGGCTCGACGGGCATCGTCTCGAGCGCGAACTCGCGGACCAGATCCCGGGGCTTGGCCCAGGCCGGGTCCTTGGCGGTTTTTTGGAGGAGACCGTAAGCGTAGCCGTAGGTGTCCCGTGGTCCCCAGAAGCCTCGTGTCGAGGATTGCGCATCCGTCAGTCTCTGCAGCAATTGCCGCAACGCTGTCTCACCGGCGCTTGCGATCTCGAATCCAGCATCTGCGGCAGCTGCCCAATCTAGAGCGTTGAACTTCGAAGTGGGGACTTTCGGCGTATGCAGGGCGGATACTCCCAGCGCCTCGCAGAACGGGGCCGCGACGAATAGCGGAAGGTCGTCCAGCCAATTCCCTTCCGATCGACGACCTTCGATCCGGTCCTGCAGCCACGCCTGGAATGGCGACTGTCCGGCTTGTGGCGCCTCATCCGCGTGCTGGTGAAGTTCCGGGATCAGAATGCGCATCGTCTGGTTGAAATCGAATGGCGCGAACGGAATCCGCTCTGGACTGGTGACGGTCAGATGGACACGGTGCCGGCCACAAGACCGGAAATGCGAGATCGTCCATTCGAGGCGCAGCCACGGCCTGCTATACGAGACGCCGTCGTACTTCTGCATGTCCTCGATCGCGCAATGGGGACAGAACCTGAAATACGTCCTGTTCACGGACAGCCTCGGGAGAACCTCTCCTGCCACCTGATAATGTCGCGAATTCTTCTCGAATGGAGTGTATCGGAGAAGCTTTTCGATGTCGGCACTTCCCAGGATGGCGATCCTCCGGATTTCGGACTCTTCCGCCTTGTCGAGATTCCTGTTTGCGATCGCCATGTCCCTGAGAAGGTATTTCAGCGAGCGACCATTCACGGCCGCCAGCCGGGATGCGAAGCCTGCCGCAGTCTCCTGGTGTTCGAGCGGATAGGCGAAAGCGAGAGGCTTCACCTCTTTCTTCAGTACGCGCATGATCAGTCTTCCTCGACTTCCAGGAAGAGGCCCGGATCAAGCCTCATGAAGTCGTCGGCCAGGAAGATGTTCATCTCCGGCCTGCCGCGGGCGTGAGAATGCGCGGCATACGCACGTGCGAGAAAATTGCGGGTGAGTTCGGTAGAGCGCTTCCTCGCCGCCTGCTGAATGCCAGCGAGGACGACCTGAGTGATGCGACCGTACCGATAGCGCGCGGCGTGGGCGATCCGCTCCGGAACATCGCTCTGAATCGCCTGGGTAGGGTCGATGTGTGCCGCCTCGCACATTTCTCTGGTGATCCTGATGACTAGGTCGCGTTCTTCGGGATGCGAGAGATCAACGTCTGGAAGGGGCAGGGGCATATGCCGACGCTCGAACTGCTCGTCCAACTGGGCGATCTTCGTGATCTCGGGCATCCCGGACATGACGAAGCTGACTGGCCAGGCTTGATAGTTCAGCACGCCCTTCAGCGCCTTTCGCAACTTTTCCCGGTCGTGATCGGTTTGCGTAAGGTTCAAAAGGTGCTGGGTCTCGTCCAGATGGATCAGCAGCACCTTCCTCAGATGAAGCTGCGATGGAAGGATATGCCAGACCTCGCCCTGTTCGAGGTTGCGGGTGATCTCGTAGCCAATGGCCTCGAGGATCGCGATGCCAAGAAACTTGAGAGTGGCCGGCCCCATCAGCGAATAGAATACGGAAGGATAGATGGTGCCGAAGGTTCGGCGGAGTGGCTTGAACAGGGGATGCTGTGCGATGATCCGCTGCGAGATGGAAGTCTTGCCCGCACCGCTGTCCCCCGTGACAACGAAAAGGCGTCCGTCGTCGCGCCGGTCTCCCTTTTTCGCCATCATGTTCGTCACGAACTCGCCGAAGCTGTCCGTAGCAACGCGGTCGCGGCCGCATTCGACGTAGACGCCCTTAGCCCGTTCGAGGACTTCCTTGACGTACTGATCGTCCTCGGAGAGCCTGCCTGTGAGCTCCTGAAGATAGTCCTCGTCGGACATGTCGTCGTCCCAATTGGACGGAAGGTTCTTGCCACGGCGCATCTTACTCATCGTCATCCCCGTCGTAGGTGTTCATGCTGCGGCTGCGGCGCTTCTTGATCTCGGCCACTTTCGCGTCCGTCGGGTCGGCGGGGGTCGGACCGGGGCGGGTCTTCTTGGTCTTGCCGATCACGCGTCCGATTTCGTGGTCCTCCGACTGTTCGGCCGCGTGATTGATGGAGCCCATCGCAGCACGACCGCCGCGCTCCATGATCTTCTCGAGAATGTCGAGGACTGCGCGGGTGAGCGGCAGGTCGCTCGCCTTCCCGATCGCGGCGGCGATTTCCGAGACCGTCAGAGGCGTCGCGTCCGCTACGTTCAGTACGCGCTGCAGCCGGGGATGTCATGCAGATTTCCGCGAGGTCAGCGATACCGCCCGCGCTGCTCGTATGGAAGACACTCCTGACGCCAAGGCAAACAGGGATGCGGTCCCGTCGGTCCAAAGCCCGTTTTACGAACCACCATTCGCGCGGGTGTCTGGCAAGCGGGCCGTAGATTGCGCAAGGCCTAAGGATCGTGACGGGGACGCCGGCCGAGAGCAGGGCATGCTCCATGGCGATTTTTCGCGTCGAATAGGTCTGCGGTCCCGGCTCGACGGTACGAGTTTCCTCGCTGATCGGTCCGTCGAAGACAGGGAACCCAGTGTTCTGGCTTCGTCCAGCGACCTGCCAACCTCATCAGCGTAGACGCTGGACGACGAGACGACGACCAGCGAGCCGATCCGGTTGCAGGCGGCGAGCAGGTCGATGGCATCCGGCAAGTCATAGGCGGTGGGAACGAATACGGCGTCTATCGGGCATTCGAGGTCACGGATAACCCCTTCATAGCTGCCATTCGTCCCCTCGATCGGGAGAAGGCCGCGTTGCAGGAGGGCCGCGGGCGGTATCCTGTTGCCGCGCGTCGCACCCCAAACCTGCCATCCGCTTGCAAGCAGTCGGTCGGTGACAGATGCGCCAAGCTGACCTGTCACCCCAAAAACCAGGGCCTTGTTCATCGGGTCAGTTTAGGCGACTACGCGTTTGGATCAACTTTTGCCCACTCAGTTCCGATCTTCCACCTGATTGGCGGTTGCTGCCGAAGGCCGCGGACTGGCAAGTACGTCGAGCGATCAGTGCCGTGTCGTCGAGGGAAGCACGTCGATCGCCTCAAAGCATGACGCGCTGTGACAGGGCTAGCGGTTTCCATCAGCCGCTGCCTACGGCCTGGCTGCTCCGCGATGAGATCTTCGATCCGACAGGCAACGCCAGCGATACTCGCTTTCACCTTGTAGCTACACTGAAAATCAATCCCGAGCTCGTCCGATTCCTTGATGGTTTTCTCGATGACCATGTGGTTGTTGCTGTCACCGCCGTGCCGCCCGCACAGCTCGAAGGCGAATATTGAAAAGGGGAGAACTATAGATACGGCGTTGGACTTCTGCTATCGTCGTCCGGTCGGTGCACAAGCGGGGGCGCGGTGTCACAAAAGAAGTTGCTGGACCGTGTGGCCATTGCTGCACTCCCGAAAATCGATGAATCAAAGGTAAGTGAACGCCCGCTCTGGTGGTGGGTGCTTTTTTGGCCTGGGAAGCTCGTCCTGTGGGTTCAATACATGTGGCCGGGGCGTATATCTTCTGCATTTGGCAGCGCCAGACGACGCAACGTGCCGTTAATCCAGGTTCTTTACAGCCTTTACTTCTACCTTTGCGTCGTCCTCGCTTTGGGATGGCTGATCATTTCCATGCATTGAGACGAGCGGACCGGAATGGCGAGAAGAAGAAAAAATGACGACGGCGCGACCTTCGTCATAGGTGCCGTAGTGATCGTAGGGATCGTCGTTCTTACAATCCTACTCACAGCAACTGTGTTTGCCCCAGCGATCTTGATGGTGGCCTTTGCCGTGTACCAGCTAAAGGCGGGTACCCGCCCGATGGTCGAGGAACCTCATGAATCCGAACTTCTCAACCTGTCCACGGTTGAAGAGGAACTCGCCGCCAAAATTGGTCGTCTAGAGGAAATCGAGGAGGTGGCTTTTGACGCAGATTTAATGAGGAACGCAGATTACAGCTTCCACCGCGGGAGCAGGTTGGGCAAACAGCTTAATGCGGAAATAGAGTCGCTAGGGCCGCGCGTATCCGAACTCCAGCGCCTAGCGGGCGATGTCCGCGCTGCGCCGCTTGCCAGCTTTCAGCAATGGGTCCACGTGACCGCAATGCGGTCAGCCATCGGACGGACTCTTGTCGTGTACCTAGCTATCTTTGCGGGTTCGTACTGGTTGGTAATGGGCCCTTGGAAGGATCTGGGCGCTTTCACCGCCCGGCACGTCTTGTTTCACGCAGGCAATATGAGCGAAGTCGTATACGGCGCCGCATTCGTTTCAGGGTTATCAAGTACCATTGTGCTGTATCTGGTCTACCGTTCCCGGACCGGTCGTATTTTGTCCGAGCATGCTGAAATCGCCCAACGGTGGACGGAATTCGCGTCGTTTGAGGTCAGCCCGACGAAAGAGATCGCCGACGAGGAGGTCTATGAAGAAGATGTTTCGTCGCACCAGCATAGGAGCGTGCTAGACGACGCAAAACGCGCTTGGCACGAGGTTCTTGGTGTCTCCTCTCGGGCTTCAGCCGACGAGATCAATGCCGCTTACCGAGCGAAAATGATGAAGAACCACCCCGACAAGGTAGCCGAACTCGACGACGAATTCAGGCAGTTGGCTGAATCGCGGGCTAAGATGCTGAACTGGGCAAGAGACGAAGGCATTCAGGCATCAGGATGAAGCCAGGTTTGGGGCGCACTTCGCCTTGCAATTCAGGTACTGTTGCTCACCCAACAAGCAGAGGTCGACCGCAGGCCCCTCGGTGCTCCTCAATCTGTCAAGCAGAGTTAATCGCAGAGATCAAAGGGAGCCTAGGTCGTCAGGCAACCGCCACGGGGATGCAGAATGGGCGCCTGGCGGATACTACCGTCAGCGGCAATTCATCCGTCGAAACCGGATCGCCATACGAGTTCGCGTACTTTCCATCGGTGAGGCCACATGTTAGCGTCTGGCTCGGCGGACTTGTTTCGCCCGGCCGACGCTCTGAGCCAACCCACCCCCCCGCGCCCAATGAGCGTCGGCCGATTGCTCCGTCAGCATGCCCTGCATTGGCTATTAGGCCAGCGCGTTGTCCAGCTCTGGGATAGGTTTAGCCGATTCTTTTCTCGCCTGCCGCGCTGGTGTGGCGGCGCGGACTGGCACCGCCGCGAGGCAACGACGGCCTAAGGCGATCGAGATGGTGCCGACTGGCTGGCCGTCGGCGTGGTCAGTCCGGCAAAGGTCTCGCCTTGACTACAAAGCTTTCCATTCCTAGCGCAGATGCAGCAGGCGCGGCGATGCTCACCGGAGTGTTGACAAAGGCGTTGCCCGATGGAGATTATATTGACGCAGGGCGGTGCGATTTCGTGCAAGTCGATCATCATGAGCAAACATAGAGACCGTCGCGAGACGCATAGGCATCGCTATGACGATGAGCGCGCCTTCTTCTCGGAAGACCCTGTCGAGCCGAGCTACTTTCAGCGCTCCTCGGCGACGGCGGAGCCTCGCGGTGATGTGGTTCAACGCCAGCAAGGGCTTTGGATTTGTGAAGCTGTCGGACGGTGCCGAGGCCTATTGGCATATCCGCGTGCTCGAGTCTGCCGGGAGCCGTGGTGTTTCCGAGGGGATGCATCTCAAAGTCCGGATCGAAGAAGGCCCACGAGGCCGACACGTCGGGCAGGTGCTCAACATTCACGACGAAACGGCGATTGCTCCACCGCCCCCGCGTCGGGTTGAGAGTGCGGGCGCTGGCTCAAATGCGATGGCAGAAACCGAGGGCACCGTCAGATGGTACAATTCCGAGAAGGGCTTCGGCTTCATCTCGATCACGAGTGAGGAGAAGGACGTTTTCGTCCATGCCACCGCGTTAGGTCGGTCAGGACTCACGATGCTCGTGGAGGGGCAGAAAGTGTTTATTGAATGCGGACAAGGTAAGAAAGGCCTCGAGGTTCGCAGCATTCGCCTCTCGTAAGGCATCCCATCGGTATGGCACCAAACCGCATGAATGGCGGGCGGCGAGAATGAAGCTGTTTTATGTACAGGGCTGGCTTCGGCGATGCGGTGGGTCGGTCCAAGAACGTCCAACCGGCGCTGTCGGCGATCCAATCGCCAGTCTCCGCGCGAAGCTCCGCGGTACGGTCATGTCGCAGGGAATGCGAAGTTCATACGGAGATCATTCCTCCGCGGCTCCGGGCTATTTTGAGGGCGAGCTACGCCCCTTGTCGGGCAGGCCTCCCGTGAGGCAAACGGTGCTTTGCGCCTACGGGTGGGGCTCGTCCGCACCCGAGCAGGCGAAAGTGCGGATCTAGGGTTTGGGGGGTGGAGTTTTGAGAGTTTCGTGGTGACCGAACTCAGTGCGTCGCCCCGTTGCTCTCGGCCTCAATTCGTTTCAAGGAAAGTCGAAAACCACGTCCACACTTACCGCGACTAAGGCCGTCTGTTACAAAATCATAAAGGCCAAAAGGGGCTACTGTCGAAGAAGAACGCCCCCGAATTGCGCCCACAAGCGTTCGCATTCTCTCGCCCTCAGGCTCGGCGTCCCCGGCTGGCCGTAGAAGACCATCGCGCCGCGAACGTCGTATCCGAGCACCGAGGCGTTGGCGACGAACTGAATGGCCATTCCCAAGGTGACGGCACCGATCTTGGCCTCAGTTTTGTTGGTGAGGTCTATTACACCAAAAACTTCTGCACTCTCGCTCTTCACGGCCAGAACGGAGTTCGAGATCGCATTGTTCCCTAGGAGCATTTGAGTTAGTCGCCCGCTGATAACGGCTTCCCCAACTCTCTGCCCCAAAGTTTGTTCCCAATCGCCAGTCGTCGCCTATCATAGGTAATCGCGTGCTGCACTTAACGTGGCGTAATTACCGGACAAGGAGTTTTTCGAGAGAGAACGCAATGCTATATCCAGGTCGATTTTTGGAGCCGCGCGAAATCGCGATGCTCGCCCGCGTTGTTCAGACAGTCTGCAGAGAGCGCGGCCTTTCCCCTGTTTCTCAACAAGGGGAGCACTTAGCTTCGCACTTGCTCAAGCTGTTTATGAATGGTTTGACCGGGGAGCACGAGTTGCTCGAGGTCGAGAGGGGCCCGGCTCGAGGGTATGACCGACTGCTCCAGCAGGTTTCTGCTAGTCACGCAGGGACGAGGGAAGTCGCGTGATTCCTACGGTCGAGCCGCTCTCGAACGCGCTTGGCCGCTTCGCCGCTTTGGGGCAGCCTCCCAGACTTGCCTTCGATTAGCATCTGATTGCGGCGCCCGTTGAGGTGAACAAGGTCGAGGCATAGAAGACGAGTCTCGGCGAGTTTGGATTGCCCAGCTGCCGCTCGAGAGCTTGATAATGGGCGAGACGGTTGTGCCGAGCACGACATCATTGCCGTCGATGGCGGACGAACCGGCAGGGCAGTCGCTGCCCGTACGCCACAGGAGAAAAGACAACCTGGCGAGCCGATTTTCCACGCCTAAGCGAACAAGGGCAAGGAACCTACTGGGCTCGGCGAAGTTCGGGAGCTTCCCGCCCGCTCGGAGAAGTCGAATGTCCAAAGACCATCCTCATTCGTTGTCCCGACGTGAAGTCATGGCCGCGGCAGGAGTCGTCGGAATAGCGGCCGGCGTCGCGGGGTCGGCCAGCGCCCAGCAAACAAGCCTCAACCCCACAGGGAATGGACCTGCCATGCAAGATCCCCGCTCCAAGTACCCCAAGCCGCCGTTCGAAGCACAGACCCAGCCCTGGCCCGGTCTGGCGCGCGAAATGAAGCCCAAACCGGACCACGGGGAGACCAGCTATAAAGGTTCAGGACGGCTGGCGGGGCGCAAGGCCCTCATCACTGGCGGCGATTCCGGCATGGGCCGGGCTGCTGCTATAGCCTATGCGCGCGAAGGAGCGGACGTCGCGATTAATTATTATCCGTCGGAAGAGCCGGACGCGAGCGAAGTCATCCAGCTCATCCGCGATGTCGGCAGAACCGGCATCGGGATACCCGGCGATCTGCGGGCAGAGGCCTTCTGCCAAAAGCTGGTGGCCGACGCCGTACAGCAGCTCGGCGGACTCGATATCGTCGTTTGCAATGCCGGACGGCAGCAGGCGAGATCTTCCATCTTGGACATCACGACCGACGATTTCGATGCCACGATGAAGACCAACATCTACGCGCCGTTCTGGATCATCAAGGCGGCGCTGCCGCATCTGAAGCCAGGATCGTGCATCATCGGCACTACGTCGGAACAAGCCTACGATCCTTCGCCTGAGCTTTACGACTACGCCCAGACCAAGGCCGCGACAATGAATTATGTGAAGTCGTTAGCGAAGCAGCTTGGACCCAAGGGCATTCGCGTCAACGGCGTAGCGCCTGGGCCAATCTGGACTCCGCTTCAGATAAGCGGCGGTGCGTCGGAAGAAAAGTACAGGAAATTCGGCAGCACGACTGCGCTGGAACGCCCGGGCCAACCTGCGGAACTGGCTTCGATTTACGTGCAGCTGGCGGCTGACGACGCCAGCTTCGCAACCGGAAACATCTATGGCTCTGGCGGAGGTCAGGGACAGCCGTGATCAAGGCGAGGGGCAGCACCATGTTGGCGCCGCCAAGCACATCGCCGGAGTGTCGGTCGGCGCGCGGCGGGCTAATCCGGTCCGCGGCGCCCACATAATGGCATGTCTTCACCACCGTCAGAGCCATGCAAGAAGGACTAGATTTCATCCATGTCGATCTCCCGTCACCGTTCCGGCCGATCGCAGAGAAGATTCGGCCGACAGCTTCCTGGACCTCGTTCTCGGACAGCGACCCGTCAGCATTGGTGTCCAGAAGCGCGAGTATAACTGGCATCCCGACGCCGTGCATCATGCGAGAACCGTGACGGCGAGCCATCCTATGCTCACCGGCCGGCCTCCATTGCGGTGCCGCTGCCAACCGCCCCCACGGCGGGAAGCTTCCTCTTGGCGGTCGACACCCTCCTCTTGCCGATTGTTCCTTCCGAACGGGGCCGATCCCGTTTCTGCGAACCCTCGCGCATTGAGACCGAAGGCACTCGAGTGCTTGATGGACTCAAGGCAATGCTCCGGCACCTCGAACATGCCCCATTAGAAAGATCGCCGAGAATTCGCTAGCGCTTACGTCGACCTCAACCAAGTCCATCCGGTTCGTGAAAGCAACGGGCGATCGCAGAAGGTCTTCTTCTCCTTGATCGCGCGCCGTTATGGGATCCAGCTAAACTGGGCTGAGATTTCCCCGGAAGAGCATAACAAGGCCGCGATCGACGGGTCATTCGGCGAGCTTGGCCTGATGGATCAGCATTTCAGGTCGATGGCCGTACGGACCCTAATAAGGCTGGTTCTGATCGAAAGCCGACCGTGAGGATTGCAGATGTGGAGGGGCGGAGCGGTTGACCTTCTTGAGCGCCCGGTCGTCTGCTCCACAGTGCGACCTGCCGCAGGCATTCAGGAGGCCAGGCAATCGGGGGAGCAGCGCCGCGACCGCGCATAATGACAATGCCGCTCTTACGCTGGCTGTTCCTCGCTGAAATTGGGTGAAGCAGTCTCCAGGGGACCTATCCGGTCGAACCGCACGGAATGCCCCCGCTGGACGGCGCTTCGGGCCAGCAGATGATCCAGTTGGGCATCTTCAATGGGGCTGCGGACCACCTGACGAATGGCCTTGCATGCCAGTTCGGTCGACACGAAGTCATACCTCCTGCTTCTGGCGAGAACATATTGTTCAACCAGCATCTTCACGCGCCTGAGCGCGATGTCGTCGGCATGTTGCATTTGGTGGTTCCTCCTGCGCGCCGAACTGCCGAACGGCTAGGTTGTTCCACCTGATTGAAAACTTGGAAAGCCCGCGCCTCCCGGCCGGGGAGCGCGCGGGCTGATCAGGTCGAGGGGAACCCAATCGCGCAGCGTCAAACGAGGGGAGCGACGACGCCGCACGACACCGAACTTGCATCGACGCCAGTTGTTCCACTTCGCCTTCTTCGCGTTGTTCGCGCCTGAACGCACCCGAGGAGATCGCCTGCTTTCGCAGCCGGGAATTCGACCGATCCCCTCCGGAACAATCAGACGCCCCGCTGGTTCGGCCAGAACGAACCTCGGAGGACGTGATGAATAATGCGAGGCTGGCCTTGGTGACGGGCGCATCGAGCGGCATTGGTAAGGAACTTGCCAAACTGTGTGCCAAGGACGGCTATAACTTGGTCATAGCTGCCGACGAGCCGGCGGTCCAACGGGCAGCCGAGGCTCTGGCTTCGCACGATGTGACGGTTGAGGCCATTGAGGCCGACCTGGCGTCCGTCGAGGGTGTCGATCAGCTCGTCACGAAGATCGGCGATCGCGACATCGACCTTCTGTTCCTGAACGCCGGACGCGGTCTCGGCGACAGCTTCATCGACCAGGACTGGCAGAAAGTTCGCCGGGTCATCGACACCAACATTACGGGCACGGTCTACCTTGCGCATGAACTCGGCGCCAGGATGGCACGCCGTGGCTGTGGCCGAATTCTGTTCACCGGCTCGATTGCAGGCTTCATGCCCGGCACTTTCCAGGCCGTCTACAACGGCACCAAGGCATTTATCGATTCCTTCGGGATCGCACTGCGCCATGAGATGCGGGACACCGGCGTCACGGTCACGGTGCTGATGCCCGGGGCGACTCAGACGCGGTTCTTCGAACGTGCCGAGATGATGGACACCAAGGTCGGTACCGACGAGAAGGACAATCCGGCCGATGTTGCCAGAACCGGCTACGAGGCGATGATGGCGGGCGAGGAACAAGTGATCACCGGCTGGGTGAACAAGCTGCAGGTCGCCGCCGCGCATGTCACTCCGGCAGGTACGCTGGCTGAACAGCACCGCAAAATGGCCGAGCCGGGGTCCGCGTCCAGAGACTGAACGCCGACCCCTTGCGAAGGTCGCAGACTGATCCCCGGTGGCCGCTCCTTTGCTTGAATGAATGGGGCATCGCCGACACCTCAAGCAGTTAACGCAGGAGCAACATCATGAAAGCCCTCACATGGCACGGCAAAGGCGACATACGCTGCGATCAGGTGCAGGATCCGGCCATCGAGGATGACCGTGATGTCATCATCAAGGTCACCTGTTGCGCGATATGCGGCTCGGACCTGCACCTGATGGACGGGTACATGCCCACCATGGAATCGGGCGACGTGCTTGGACACGAGACAATGGGAGAGGTCGTCGAGGTCGGCCGCGGCCATTCGAAGTTCAAGAAGGGCGACCGCATCGTGGTGCCTTTCAACATTTCGTGCGGCGAGTGCTGGTTTTGCCAGAAGGGGCTGTTCTCGCTTTGCGACCGGTCCAATCCCAATGCCAAGCAGGCGGCCGAAGCGATGGGGCAATCGCCGGCAGGCCTGTTCGGTTATTCGCATCTCGTCGGCGGGTATTGGGGCGGCCAAGCCGAGTATCTTCGCGTTCCATTCGCCGATGTCGGCCCGATCAAGGTGCCGGAAGGCGTGGACGACGAGCAGGTGCTGTTTCTTTCCGACATCTTTCCGACCGGCTACATGGCAGCCGAAAACGCGGGTATCGAACCCGGTGAGACCGTCGCGATCTGGGGCTGCGGCCCGGTTGGCCAATTCGCCATCCAGAGCGCGTGGATGCTGGGCGCCGGACGCGTGATCGCGATCGACAAGGTTCCGGAACGACTTGCCATGGCTCGCGAACACGGCAGGGCCGAGACACTCGATTTTAGCAATTCCAACATCTATGACGCCCTGATGGCGATGACCGATGGTCGCGGCCCGGATCGCTGCATCGATTGCGTCGGCACCGAAGCCGATGCCGGCGCCAGTGCCGACTCCATGCTCGACAAGGTAAAGGCGGCTGCGTTCATCGGCACCGACAGGCCGCATGTGCTGCGCGAAGCAATCTACTGCTGCCGCAAAGGCGGCACCATCTCCATCCCGGGCGTCTATATCGGTCTCGTCGACCATATTCCCTTCGGCGCCGCGATGAACAAAGGCCTGACCTTTCATATGGGGCAGACCCATACGCAACGATATCTCGAACCGCTTTTGGCCAAGGTCCAGGCCGGGGAAATCGACCCGTCCTTCGTGATCACGCACAGGGCCGATCTCGAAGCCGGGCCCGATCTCTACAAGACGTTTCGCGACAAGCAGGACGGCTGCATCAAGGTGGTCATGCGGCCGCATGGCTGAGCCCATCCAACAGTGGCAAGAGCCGCTTGGTCGTGACGTGGCTCTCTCGTCAGCATCGCGCCATTGCTGTCGCGGAATTTTCAATCGTGCCGACGATTGAGGTTCGTGTGCCAGGAAAGGAACCAGAATCTGGCAGCAAAATCTTCTGCATTGTCCACGGCGGCTTCGTCAGCGCGTCCGACTTGTAACGCGCTGTGCGCTTACTCTTACGGCGAGCCCGATCGCCTCCTCTCATTGCCAACACCGGCGGGACGTCACTTCCAGGAGCGCGAGCGCCGCATCGATCTGACGCTCGAAGACCTCCGTACACAATCATGTGCCCGCAAAATCGAACCGAGGGAATTCTTCTGGAGCGGCTGCGCGCGTTGGGCGGTGAGGTCGAACGTCCGCGGATGTGGTTGCGATCGATGTGGGGGGCAACAGCGTTGATCTGGCAATCATGCGACATGGCAAAGCGGAACAGATCCGAACCAACTGGCTGATCGGCTGTGACGGTGCTCATAGCGTGGTGCGCGCCGCCGCCGGTGTGGCATTCGACGGCGGTGCATACGAGGAAAGCTTCGTCCTTGCCGATGTCCAGATGGAGTGGCCTCTCTCTCGCGAGGAGGTAAGCTTGTTTTTTTCACCGGCAGGATTGGTGGTGGTGGCGCCGTTGCCGGATGAGCGCTATCGGATCGTCGCTACCATTGATACAGCCCCCGAGCATCCCGATATTGTGTTCCTGCAGCGAATCCTTGACTCCCGCGGGCCACAGAGCGCGGGTTCGACCATCCAGGAAATAGCCTGGAGTTCGCGTTTCCACCTTCAACATCGTGTCACCGCCACGCCACGCGTCGGACAGGTGCTGCTATGCGGAGACGCCGCGCATGTCCATAGCCCGGCAGGCGGGCAAGGTATGAGCCTGGCATCCAGGATGCTGTATCACTCGTTCCACCTTTGCTCGAAGCTGTCCGGAGCGGCGCCACCACGGCGCTGGATGCATGGGCGGCCCGCCGCCATGAGATCGCGTTAGACGTGGTCACGATGACGGATCGAATGACACGGGCAGCAACACTTAAATCCGCGCCAGCACGTTTGCTGCGCAACAGCGCACTTGCGATCGCCGGCCATATTCCTGGCGTGCCCGCTAAGCTGGCGCGGCTGCTGGCCGAGCTTGATAACCGTTAGTTGTGGACCTGGAGGGCAAGGCGTGATCTTGGCTGTGGCAACACTGAGTTTTGCAAGCGCCAGCACCTGATGGCGCCAAATATGCGGTCTTATGTAGCAAACGCGCCAACTTCCCGCGCGACCTAAAGGGTGGGTTCCCATAAAATCCGGGGATGCCAAGAGTAGCGCCCATAGTCCGCTCCACCCGATACCAGCACGCCATCAACACCCTTGTCGCCAAGCGTGCGGAGATATCCGGCAGATCCGCCTGGCTGACCAGCTACAGCACATAGACGCGGTGCTGCTGATTCTTGGCTACAAGGGCGATCCGTCCCAAATCGTGCCGCTACAGCGCACGCCAAGCCGGCTCCGCAAGGGCGAGCTTTACAGGCTTATCCTCAAGCACGAAGCGGACGGCAGCGCGTCGAACCGGGAACCCGCGACTCGCATTGTGCTGGCGAGGGGATGGGATGCCGCGCTGATTAAGCCGCTCATGAACAATATCTCGGAGCCATATTGGTCAGTCCTGCCGAATACCCCCGCTTCCTTGGTATCAAAACGACGTTGAATCCATCGCGGATCGGCATTAGAAAAAGGTACCTACAATGTTAGCTATTGGGAGGTAGCGATGGTTGAAAGCCGTACAGACATCGCGCGGGCGATGATCGACGCCACCATCATCTTGCAGCGCCGCTCTTTAACTGACATCGCCTTAATCCATAGCGATCTGGACCAGTCCCGGCGGGCAATTGCTGCATCACGCGACCTTCTAAAGCGGTTCCGCCAGCGCAAGTTAGACGAAGCGATAAGGCAAGACCTCCGGATATCAGCTTTCGACGCTGACATTCTCCGCAAGGCCTTTCGGGAGTTGATCTTGGAAACGAACGCGCCGGAGACTCAATGGCGCGATCTCGCCCGGAGCCTGGTTTACGAGTTTACCGGGTGCGAGCGGGTTCAATCCGGCTTGGTGGATTGGATTGTGCGGAAGTAGGCCCCGGCACCTTGGTCTGCACCGGGGCCTTTGACATGTACGAGATACTCAAGCATGTCGGCCAGATTAGAGGCCCGGCGGGGTTGAGGGGGACTCATTGCCGAGCCTGGCTGGCGGCGCCGCCGAGTTGGTATCGTCGCCAGCTTACGGCACAGTAGCATTGTGAGCGTCGGGCTGGCGTCATTCGAACAGACGAGCAGCGCACCTCGCCAGACGGTCAAGGGATTGTCGAGTCTGGAAGCTAGGGCTCGAGCTACGTCACCGGCGACGCCGCCGCAGCCGGCGTCGCCGGTCAATTGTTCCGCCTTATCCATTCTGATTTCGGTTCGGCGACAGAGTTAAGCCGAAGCCGTGCCAAACTTTATCGCATTTCCTGATGAATGGCGCGACGAATGGCGGCCTCAGCGCTCGTTCGATCCACGAAAAATTCGGTGATCTTACGCCAATCCGCGAGCCGGGTCCCTCTGTACACCTCGGCGCTGACACAGCATCTGATTGTCAATAGGAACGTTCGATCGGCTTAAAGCTAAGCGGAGCGTCAAAGGCGGGGGTCAACCGCCGGTCCTACTACAGTCGCTCTGAGAGATGGGCGGCGAACCATGGACGATTTGCTTCCGCAAATTGCTAATTTCTATAACAAATCAATGCTTTGGTAGTAAACCACACATTCCGCCACAAGCCAGCAATGTGCGGAAAGGCCGCGAAAAAGCAACAAATACAACCGAACCGCCGGCGCCCAATGGGCGCCCTTTTATCTCGCCGTCTTATTTGGTCGTATTCTGTGAGACTTGTTTGCCATCGGCTTTCCTTTTCCAAGCTACCATAATACACTATTCTATGCTCTATGCCACGATTCCGTATTCTGGCGTCGAGTTCCGATGCGCCGTGCAGTCTTCCGCGCTCTGCGACGGCGTAGCAGCGCTGCTTATTTACAGCACGGGAACCATCGTGGCGCACTTTTCCATCGGAGGGAGGGAGCATCGTCACAGGCAATCCGGCGCGGTCCGGCCGTCTCGCGATCGGCGCGGCCGCAGGCAAGATAACGTGCGTTCCGTCGTTCCTGGTCTGCATCGCTCCTCTGGAGCGGATCTCTTGTGTCAGATGGCGCCCGTCACCGTATGTACGCCATGCATCTCAACTTCCGTAGCGCCGCTCATCCATGCGCTCCCAGAAGCCCATCGCCAGCGCCTTGAAAGCCCCTCAAATCGGCTTGGGAATTGCCATTGGTCATGTTTTAGCGGGGTTGATCGCATACCGATCCTCGCTCTTCAGGCACGTGCAGCCTATCGATTTGTGCGGTCAGTCGACACAGCATTAACAACCAGCAGGCACCCCGCGAAAGACGCGGCTCCAACTAGCAGTTCGTCTGCGGTCAGCCCGAGAAAATGGACGAAATCAAAAGCCAACACCACTGCCATCGCTCTTTACCGATCATAGGGTCCGGGAACACATCGCATAGGTAGAACCGTTAGATAGCGCTAATGTTCCGATCTGGACTCTACGCGTCATTAGCGGTGACGAACGGCGCATATTTACCGTCACTTCCCGCACGGACTTCAACAGCGCCTCGTGCAGCGCCTGCATTGCGCGATAGTGATAGCAATGCGGCGATATAAACGGCTTCACGATGCCTTTGTGCAGCGCCGCGGCCCGGCAACGTGATTTACCCCGCGACTTGGTCGCTCCGACGGCCTTTCCGGTACGCGGAGCCATGCAGGCTGAGATCGACCCCACCTCGGAACAAAACAACCGGAGGCTTGTTTGGCCGCCAGCACGGTCGAACTCCTGGCAACCGTCGAACTCCTGGCGATGACGAAGCAGGACATGTGCCGCTTCCAGGGCGTGCCAACAAGTCTGCGCTGACAAGACGGAAACGGGTGTGAGCGGTCTCGACCGAGCAGGGCAGTCGTTCGCACAGACCAGACACGACGCAGGAGCCCGGACATGAAGGTGGTAATTGGACTGTTTGACAACCATGAGGATGCAAACGAAGCCATAGATGAATTGGGTGGGACGGGGGTTCCGCTTTCCGACATCAGCATCGTGGCCAGTGGTGCGAACGGCTGGTATGCCGACCATCGCTCGCGGGCCACGGAGGATGCCGCGGCCGGGGCTGGCATAGGCGGGCTGATCGGCGGTGCGGCAGGACTTCTGGCAGGGCTTGGCATAATCGCTATCCCAGGTCTCGGCCCCGTGGTGGCGGCCGGATGGTTGGCCGCCACCGCTACCGGTGCTGCTGGCGCTGCGGCCGCGGGTGGTGCGACTGGCGGGATCATCGGCGCAATGACGAATTCTGGCGTCCCCGAAAGGGACGCCGACGTTTGCGCGGAAGGCATTCGCCAGGGCGGTACGCTCGTGGTTGCCAAGGTCGAGGACCAAGTGGTTCCAAACGCCGAACAGATTCTTCGGGCGAGGTCAGTAGATCTAGTGGAACGACGCAGCCAATATGAAGCGGCAGGGTGGACCGGCTTCCATCCCTATGCCGGCTAGACAATCCCGTTGTGCATTCCTTGCGCCTGCCGGACGGCAAAGGCTTCCCGCTCGTGATGCTATCCCTCGACGCGATGTCGATCTGGCACGCCCGGGAAGATCACAGGCGAACTGATGAGCGGCTTTAATGGAGCGTTGGCCCTGGGTGCAGGCACTGTGCTGGCGCTCGGATTGCTCGGCGGCTATGTCAAGAACCGGTTGTGGCTGGCCGAAAGCACGGTCTGCCTCATCCTGGGGATAGTTCTGGGGCCAATGGTGCTTGGATGGGCAGATCTTGCCGCGCTGCCAATTGATCCCTTCACGCTCCTCAAGGAAGCGGCACGCCTCACATTGGGGATTTCCGTCATGGCGGCCGCCCTGCGGCTGCCGCGTGGTTTTGTACGCCAGTGTGCTACCGGCCTTGCGATTGTACTGGGGCCAAGAATGCTGTTGATGTTCTTGTCAGGCTCGCTCCTCGCTGGGACAATCCTCAATCAGCGGCCGCTCGTCGCTCTGCTGGTCGGCGGGGACGGATCCGGTCGTGGCGGGGGCGATCACCGGCGGAAGAGCCGCCGAACGCATGCTTCCAAACCGTCATGTTGAGCTCCAGCCCTGAATATAAGCAATTCTAGATCAGACCCTTCGCATCCGCAATACGAAATTGTGCGCCGCACCATAGGCGAGGGGACGAGCTCGAAAACATCGATCGGGTGAGCCATTCGAGACTCTTCTCAACGGTTGGCGTCATTCGTGTCACATTCTTCCTTGCTAAATTTCCAGTCCATGGCTCCCGAAAGGTTGTCTCAATTCAGGGGAGTTCCGAGTGCATGAGTAAAACCGACGATCAATTCGCCTTCATCGTGTCCTCGGTCACCGACGCTGGTCGGAAAGGCTCCTGACGACGCCGCCGACGGCTTCATGAGATCGATACGAGGCTACCGGACGGAGTCTTGAGCAAGCCGGGCGAGGCAAGGCCAACCCAGCGGCCTGCCGATAACCGGTGCTGGCCGCCCAATCTAGAAAGAAAGGCGGGCGACGAGCTTCGCAGGCTTCACGCTTGGAGTGGCAGGCTTTACCGCCTCTGGAACCCGGAAGGCCTTCAAGTTCTGCGCCTTGGTGGTCGAACTGGCTATGATAGCCTCTGCGGCGGCGATGTCCCTTTCGCTCAACGCCGTTTGAATCGCGCGGAATTCGCTCGCGCAAGTTTATGGATTTGGACATTTGCGGCGATCATCGCCGGAAAATCCGAAGGATGATAAACAGTAGCCTAGCTAGAAGCGCCTCCTCTACTGGCGCAGGTGTTCAGGATAGGTGTCATGACCTTGATGTGCGCGTCGATGCGGTCACGGACCTTTGGCGTCACCACTTCGCGCTCGGGCAGATGCCACCATCGGTCGTTGACGAGGGAGATGGTTTCTACCACAGCATTCATGACCGCCTGCTCAGGGAGTCGCGCCCGGCGGGCAAATGCTTTCCACCGCGACACTGTCAGCGCCTTGAACGACCGCTCCCCTCCTAGTGATAAGGCCATTGAATCGTTCGGGATATAAGCCACCGTTGACAGTACGTCATAGGTTGGAGCGAGCGCTGGGCTATTGCCATCGCCTGGATAGATCAGGGACCAATTCTTCAAGTGCATGTCGCCGTTGCCAGTCACAGCAGCAAGGGTCAGCCGTCGAACAAATTCGAGAGCCGCGGCTGATGAAACAGCCTCGTTCAAGCTGGCTGCGATATTGTGATAGGCCCCTTCGTACTTGCGCGCAGGATCGACACCAAACACCTGAGCGAAATCCTCCATGTGAATCCGCTTACCCTCAGCGCTGCGGTCGAAGCGCCTGACAAGAAGAACCTTGCCCTCTGAGGGCGCGTTGAACTCCTCGGGGATCCACTCGCAATCCGACCTATCGACCAACTCCCGCTCAGGAACCTCCATTCCTATCGCTGCCGCGAGAGCAAGGTTTGCGAATTCATTCTCGGAAACACCGGGAAATGCCACGGGGGGAAATTTTGCGATGTAATGTCCCTGCTGCTCCCCCACCGGCAGCGTGAGCGGGCCATCGTTTCCCTTTGTGATCGATAGCTTCATCTGAATGCCAGCCAACGAGAAGCGAACCTTTGGCGTCTCGTTTAACCTCGGTCGATCACTGGGGAATACCTGCACGGCGCCCGACAGATCGGCGCCAAGAGCTGCTAGAAGATCAAAATCGTTGCGTCGTCGGACGCTATCTTGGTGGTGTATTTCCATAGCCTCGCGAAGGTAGCCCTCCGGCAACAGATTCGCGAAGAATGCCGGAAGGATGCCCGCAAGCGGTTTTCGAGGCTTCCGCAGTTCGCCGGTCGCTGAGTGAAAGGAAAGGCTCAAAGGCGGGGAGCCACCCCTGTCGCGATAATCCTGTTCGAACGAAAAGGTATGGACGGGGCTACGAAGAATGGTGCCGATCTTGCAATCAGCCAGAACAACGTCGAGAGAATGTGTCGACTTCGGCGATTGCAAATCGTGGATCATGTCGAACCATGCGGAGTCAGTTTGGCTTTACGGCTCTGTCACTTCGGGGTTTCGAGGGGTCATAGCGCAGGCCTTCTTGCATTCGTTGATATGCTCTTCTGCGACCCCCGCGAACCGCTTGTCCTCTGGTAATTGGGAACCCTGCCAATTCATACGCCTTCAGCATCGATCCGAAGCGTTCTTCGAAAACACGACGTTGCGGAAGTGTTGGATCGCCATCCACCAAAGCGCTCGAGACATACCCGAACGTGGCATGCAACTGTCGTATGCCATCCAAGAGCTCTGCGTCTGAGTACTGTCGGCGCCGTTGACTGCGCCTTTTCCGAGCTGCCTTGATCGTCCCCCCTTTGGTGGTCGGGAAACCTGCCAACTCATACGCTGCAACCATCGATCCAAATCGCTTAGCAAAAATCCAGTTCTTGGGAAGCTCTTCATCGGCATTTATCAGGGCGATTGTGACATACCCGAACGTGGCGTGTAACCGCCGAATGCCATTCAAGAGTTCTTGGTCAGAATGCTTTCTATCCAGCCTTGCGTATCTGGGTTTGTATCCGACAGTAGCGTACGCCGCTTGCAAGTCCCCGAAATGACTGAGATACGTTCGAGAGTTGGGCGTGTATGGGCAACTGTCTATGATTGCTCCAGTCAGTTTGCCTTTTTCTCGCAAGAGTCGCTTGAGCCTGCTTACCATATCCGGTTTCGTGTAAGCGTAGCCGCGCTTGTAGCCCATCTCCCGCTGGGCTTTTGCGAACCGCTTGGGATCCACAATCGCGTCCATCACACGCGTTCTGATCCATAAGCTTGGAGGATTTCGCTTTGTGCCTCCCCTCATTTTCCGGCACGTCTTGTTATAGACGTAGAATCCCAACATCAGCTCGCTGGATAGGACTGTCCTGACCCGCGCTACGGCCCATGCGGAGCCATCCGTAGAAGGTACTTGCTCGTCATTCAGGGTTCTCACGATGCTACTCATGCTTCGCCTTTGATCGACGAACATACGAAAAATGCGCCGAACGATTTTCAGTTCGTCGGGTGGCCCTGCAACGTAAATTACGCGGTCTGTGCTCACCCCTTTCCCTTCACCCGGGTTTAGGAGAAAGCGCGGTCGCCCTTCCTTGCTAACCAACATCCGTCTTACCCCGTAGGGGATAGCGCCACCTTGCTTGAAACCAAGTCGCGCCTGCTGAGCCTGCGCTCTTGAAACTTTGGCGGATAGCTCCCGGCTGTATTCGCTGGCCATGACCCGTTTGAGGTTTTTGACAATCGTCGACACCATACTGCCGTCGTTTTCAAAAGGTTCTCCGCAGTATCGAACCGATACACCCGAATTTCTGCAGAGGAATTCGTAGTGAGCCGATTGGTCGGTATCTTGAAATCGCCCCCATCTACTAACGTCAAGTACGAGTACCGTAGAGTACGTCTGTTCACCAGTCATCACGTCTGTCAACAGCTGCTTCAGGCCGTCTCTTCCTTTCAGACTTAGGCCACTTTTTCCGGCATCTGAATATGTGCGGACGATAGCGAAGCCTCTCGCCTCGGCATACTCCGCAATGGCAGCAATCTGATTTTCCAAGGAATACTGCTGATGGTCGGTTGACATGCGAATGTATTGAGCCGCCGGAACGCGAAGCGAACTCGTTAACGCCTTCACCTCAAAGCCTCCCTGACGCACCTTGTTGAGAGTTGCGTTTTATCTGGATAATAAATCTAAACGGCCGATTGCACAATAAAGCCTATGCTCTATATGTATGGCATTATGCTGGTGTGCACTATAGTGTACATCCGGAGCGCAGGGATTACGCATAATTGCTATGGACAGACCTATACGAACGGCAGAGCTTGCGGGACTTTGCCCGCGCGGTTTCTAGGCTGCAACCCGAAAGGCAGCCTGACCAAATGAGGGCTGCGCCAGCCCGCTCCGCCTCTTTCATGGTAATTGCACCCGCCAACGTTTCCTAATAGGAAGCAGGCCGAAACAAGGAATAGCAGAATGGACGAGGCAAGCAGGCAGATGAATTCTGATTTGCTGCAACTCACGGCGGATATTGTGGCGGCTTATGTGCAAAAGAACGCCGTGCCTGCGTCCGGCCTCCCGGATTTGATCGCCAGCGTTAATTCTGCTCCGCCGCCGCCAAACCTCACACCAGCAGTGAACCCTAAGAAGTCGGTATTTCCCGATTACATCGTGAGCCTTGAGAACGGGCGCAAATTCAAATCTATGAAGCGCCATCTTGGTCTGATGGGCATGACACCTGACCAGTACAGAACCAAGTGGGGTCTCGCAAAAGACTATCCTATGGTGGCGCCGAGCTATGCGGCTCAGCGGTCGACCCTCGCGAAGTCCATGGGCCTCGGTCGGAAACCGGCCGCTAAAGCCCCTGCCAACAAAGCCGCCAGGAATAAATCGGGTGGTCGGCAACCAAAGCCGTAAGGTTGAGGTCGCACCTCGCCAGCGCTGGCATTTCTGCACGTCGGCGGACAAGGCTTGAGCCGTGGTCGGCGCGGCCCACGAAAATGAGGGCCACGCTGATTGAGAATCAGATCAGCAAAGCGACGGCGGTCGCGAACAGTCTTGAGGTCCCGCTTCGAGGCCGACAGCCCACAGCGAGATAGGTGCATATACATCGGGTAAGAAGTTCATGCAGCTTCGGCGATGTATGGCGTCGCGGAGATGCGAGCGTTGAGCACTTCCTGCGCCACTTCGATTGCGTCGTCGTCGACATGCGCCGTCACCAGGACGATGCCTTCGAAAGAATTCGCATCGTTTTGCTTCACTGGGGCGGCTGCCATCCATCCGATCAGCGCGCCAGCAATGCTGGCGCAAACGATTCTCGCCACGTGAGGGTCGATCCCAAAGGCCGCGAATGCTGCCAAGCAGACTAATCCGCTGAACGTCCCACCCAGAATGGCGGGTGCGAAGATCCCCAAATTAGCCAATTCGTCGCGGTAAGGCCCGATAACGGTTATCTTTACGCAAGCATTTCCCGCCGCGACAAGATCGCCTGCTGCTTCGGACGCTTCGACACGGGAGTCAAAAAGTCTGCTGATCGTTCGCATAGGTGGCGACGTTGTCCAGTGGTAATTCGGTGACAAAGGAGGCGGCGATAAGATCGTCGCCGTCGACCCGGCCGAGCGCGTCCTCCATGAGCGCGGCGACCTTCTGGAAGGTTCTCAATTCGCCCTCGGTGATCTCGGCCGCCTGCATCCTGGCCCTCAGGTTGGCCACGCGTGTGCCCAAAGTACGAGACGTTACAGTTCCACCTAGCATGGTTCGATAACCTTGTGAGTTGGCAAGCGGCGCGCGTTTTCGCCGTGCGGGCGATACGATATTTTGCTACTTGCCTGTTGCAGAGATGGCGCCTGCTCATATTTGGCAAAGAGCCTAACCTTGTCAGAATAGGTGATCCGAAACTGGCGTCGACATCCCTCGCATCGGTGCAAGGAAATGACTTGGAACCAACTGCCCGCCCTTTCCAAAGCTAAATCGCAATGGGGGACATTCGAACGCCATCTTACATGCAGCCAATTTTGAAGAGAGCGACATCATACCTCCAGCATCGGGAGCAACGAAGTCGGCCTACCGCCAATGGCGGCAGGCCGAGAGTAGCCTCACTGGATTATCTTGACGATCTTGCGAGTACCCGGGTCGACCACAACGGTGCGATTGTCGATCACGGTGTAGCGATATTTGACGTTGGGAACTTCATGGAGTTCCACGGTATCGGGCAAGGCTGTGCCGATGTTGAGTTCCACACCCGGGACCTTGACTGAAGCCAGCGGCTGCTTGGTCACGTATTCCTTGATGACTGTTTCCTGCTCAGGCTGGACGATGATGTCCTCCGCGGCGGCGGCGCCGACACCAGCGAGCAACAGAACCGCAGCGGCGGCGGCAGAATACTTTCTCATAGAGAAGACCTCCAATTGAAATCAGCGCGGCCAAACGTTGTTAACGCGCAGAGGTCAAACTCCAAGTGAGGTCGAACGTTCCCAACGTGGGGCTTCGGTCGGTTGAGACCGGACTTAAGTCCCGTCGCAAGACGCAAACGTCCTGCCTGCATGCCGCATACTTTCTGACAGCAAGTTAACGATCGCAAAGCCTACCGCCTTCCTTGGTTGAAGAACTCTGCTGCGCCTTGCTGCGCCACTGAGCCTCGAGGTTTGCGCGCTCCCTACCGCATCAGGCCCGCGGCGCGCAGAGCTTCTTCTATGACCCTTTGTACCGCTTGACCCTGCGATAACTTCACGTCCATTCGAGCCGGTTCCGCAGGCCTGGCCCTCGCCGGCTCCACGGACCCTCTCCGAAGATGAGATGCTGATGGCCTCATCGCGACCCTTGACGTAGAAGACCTCGGCGGAGCGGACCTAGCCCTCGCTGACCCTCTCGCGTCGTCGGCATCGCCGAGACCCCAGAACCGTGCCATCTCCTGGGTTGAAGAAATACCCACATCGAGCATGTAAGTTGCGGCCGTGCCGAGGCCGTTGCCGATGGGCGCACCGTGGCCCATGCCCGCAATCATATTGATCTCGATCTTCGCTTCTCCTGCTTCGTCAGCCCAGATCTGCCGGCTGAGTCCGCGCTCGCTCGTCGAATACGTCGGCGCCTTGTCGAGTTTGTGCAGGGCGCGCCACTGCGCAGCGATGGACTCCGCGTTGGCTGAGGCCACCGTGTGATCGGCGGAGCCCTGCCAGATCGAAATCCTGGGCCACTGCCCGTTGTGATCGGAAGCCTTTCGCACAAGCCGTTGCAGTTCTTGCTCGGAGGGACCGCCGTGGCCGCGCATGCGATCGAAAGCTTCGGGCACGGTTGTCGCGCAGCCGAAGGGCAGCCCGGCAATGATGCCGCCGCCGGCGAACACGTCGGGATAGGTCGCGAGCATCGCTGCGGCCATGGCGCCGCCGGCCGAGAGACCGGTGACAAATATCTGCTTTCGGTCCAGGCGGTGGGTAACGACCATCGTTTCGATCATCTCCCGGATCGAAAAGACCTCGCCGCAATCTCGCGTGGTATCTGCCGGCAGGAACCAGTTGAAGCAGAGGTTCGGGTTGTTGGCGCGTTGCTGCTCGGGATAGAGAAGCGCGAAACCGACCTTGTCAGCGAGTTGAGACCATCCTGAGTGGTGGTCGTAGCCGGCGGCATTCTGGGTGCAACCGTGCAGCACGACGACCAGCGGCGCGCCGTCCGAGAGGTCAGCAGGCAGATAATATCGTGCCTGCAACGCCCCGGGATTGGAGCCGAATTTTCCGAGGGTGGAGAGGCGATCGGCGGCTGTGAAAGAGGTGGGATGTGTGTTTTGTAGCCCGCGCAGGGCTGCAAGGCGCGCGATCGTATCGGAGACTTTTCGCAATTGAGTCGTCCTTGTTTTTTGACGCCCAAGATTGGACGGCGTGTGTGCAACGCGCTCGCAGCAATATCGTTGCTGCACTGCACAATAATAAGGAGGCTGTGGCCTCTCGCTTTGTTCGTTATGACAACGCTGCGGCGAGGAAAGCAATGCAAACTAAGACGATGACTGTTATGGTCCTCAACAGGACCATCCTCAGAACGATCGCTTTCCGGCGATCTCGGGCCAATAAGCTGCCTGTCTGCAGTCGGCCCCGTTCCCGTCAGAAGCAGCCCAGCGGGATTGCGCCCAAGGTCGGTCGTTAAAGCTGCGTTGGCCGACCTCCAAAAGCGGACGTTCCCATGGCACGACCGCGTGCCAGCTGAACTTTGGATATCGACGGACTTTTCTTAGATTTGGCACTGCGCATTTTGAGCAGCAGCGCGAGGTGATCGCTTAGGCGAGCCAACATAATAGCGGCGGGCAGACTAGGTCCAGGGCGTATGGCCTGCGACGCATCAAGCAATCCGATCCCATGTGAGCGTTCGCATTACGGGCTCGCCAGAGGCGGTTGTCGTATCGAGCTCGATGACGAGCTGTCCATCTCGCGTGCCGAGACGGCGGATCACGACCATGCCGACGTTCTGGGGTGTCAGTGCGGCAATCAGGCGGTGCTCCACAAGCCCGTCATCGCGGATGCGGTAGGTGCCGAAATATGCGTCATAGCCCCCTACAGCCCCTGTGTTGTTCGACGAGGCAGGCATCGTCTTTGCCGTCGCCCGGTCGCGCTTCATGAACTGGGCCGAAAAGTGCCCCGTCGCGTACGTGATCATGGCGATGGGATCGGAGCCCAGCGAGGGCTCATCTCGAACGTTGCCGTCCGTAGCGCGGTCAATGCGGCTCAGCAGCCGCCAGGTGCCTTCAAACTCGGACATTCTGGTCACCACTACCACACGGTCCAGCGGTCCGCCATGCCGTCGCCACCACAGGGGCCGTTCACCGCCGGAACATTGTGAAGGGACCGGGGGAGGCAAATTCAAATGAGCAACGCCGCCTCTCCCACCCGTTTCGTCGATACTCAAGGCGAAGAGGCCGCGCTTACTCGCAGGTTTGCCCAAAACCGACTGCTCGCGGCCGCAACATGTCTCGCAGGCCTGGTAGGCGATGATGTGGGGTTGAGGGGGTGAGTGGTGCGGCCCGAGGGCCGCCGGCACGGCGCCGCGAGTTTTAGGCCGTCACGATCTTGCCGTCCCACTCGCCACCCGAGGGACACGAGGCGTGCTCATGGAACAGCTTCCAGCTGCCGCCGCGCCGCTTGAAGCAGTCCGTCTGGCGGACGAGCGCGTGCTTGGCGTCACCGTTCTTGAGGACGATGTTGACTTCCTGGATGGTGCAGACCACGCCCATATCTCCGCTGACGGTGACGTCTTCTTGCAGGATATTGATGCCGCACGACTTAAACCCTTTGAAGACGCGATCGAACATCTTCATTGCCGGCTGGATGCCACGCGAGGCAAACGGCGGGATGTCGAACCACAGTGCGTCGTCCGCCCAGTGCCGCGTGCTTTGTTCGCCCGTCATGGAAGCCGCCATCTCCTTCACGATCGCAGTCAGCGCTTCCGTGTCGCCCTGCTGATTTTCAGCAATCTTGGTCATTTTCCATTCTCCTTCGTCGAGTTGCTCGGGTTGCCTTCAACCCGATGGGAAGAGGCTAGTCCATCCCTTGGAGGAGGGGTAGAATGGCGGATGGAATAGGATCAATTCCCAAGTTGGAATGGTGGAGGGTGAATTTGGATCGGATGGCAGCGATCAGGCTCTTCGTTCGGGTAGTCGAGAGTGGCAGCTTTTCGGCCGTAGCCCGCTCGCTCGGCGTCGGCCAGCCGGCCGTCAGCAAGCAAGTTGCAGCGCTTGAGGCGCACCTGGGTGCGCAGCTGCTGCAGCGCACCTCACGCAGCCTCACGCTCACCGAGTCCGGCCGCGACTTCTACGAATCCAGCGTTCGGTTGCTGGGCGACCTCGAAGCCGCTGAATCGCGGGTGGGCCGGGGTCGGGTGGCACCGTCGGGACTGCTCCGCGCCACGGTTGTCCCGGTCTTTGGTCGCATCTACATCGTGCCGCGGCTTGAGCAGTTTTTCGCCCGCTACCCCGACGTGTCGGTGGAATTGGTCGTGGCTGACCGGATGATGAATCTGATCGAAAACGGTATCGACCTCGCCGTGCACAACGGCGACCTCTCCGACTCCGGTTTGATTGCCAAGAGGATCGCGCAGACGCCGGTCGTAACCGTGGCGACCCGCGCTTATCTCGAGGCTCACGGCGAGCCGGCAATACCGGCCGAGCTGGAACAGCATTCCTGTATCATATACGCGCCGCAGGGTTCGCCCCGCGTATGGGGGTTCCGGGATCGCTTTGGTCCCGTCATGCATAATCCCAAGTGCGCCTTCCGCACCAACGATGCGGAACAAATACGAGCCGCCGTCCTGTCCGGCATCGGAATCGCTCATGCTCCCGGTTGGTTGTTCGGAGCAGAGATTGCGTCAGGTGTCGTGCGCGAAATCCTGACGGACTATGCGCCGAGGCCATTAGCAATCACAGCCGTGCGGCCAGCGGGCCGCTTCCTCCCTAGCAAAGTCCGGGTCTTCGCCGATTTCCTCGCCGAACTCTTCGCCCAGGAGCCCAGCCTTGCGCTCAATCGTGCCAGCACGGGGGGTGTGTTCGACCAAACGGGTTGACGTCTGGTCCCGCCCGCCGATTCCGAGTGTCGGCTGAGGGCCAATCCGAGACTTCGGTCCCTGCGAAAGGATTTCCGCCTCCGGCCCACACGCTGCCGGTCGGCAACGCGTCCATAACGGCCCCGCTGATCGCAACTTTCTCATAACTGCCGTTTGTTCGTCGCTTCGTTGCTCGCGTTCTCGAGGTTATAAGGGATCGGGAATTTGGGGATCGTCGCCAAGCGGTCGGGCGTTGCCGTTCGATGGCGCCCCTTCGATATCCGCCCCGTGATGGCGAGAACAACATTGTCCTCAGCTTTGACAAAACATATCCGGCGCCGGATGAATTCGTTAGAGCGCGGAAGGTCGCGATGCGACTGCGGGCTGTGTTGCGGCGCCGGATCAAGATATTTTGAAGACTGGGCGCCCCCGGCAGGGGCATTTTCGAGGTTCCGATTTCGTTGGCTTGATGTCAAGGCTGGCCGCCAGCGGCGTCCCAGCCATTTGCAGAAGGATCGATGCCATGAACTTGAAGATTTTCGCGATCGTGCTCGGCACGATTTCAGCCCTTGCCGGCGCCGTAGATGCCCGGGCCGCAGACACGGTTCGCGTGCGCGGCACGGTGGTCAGCCTTGTCGGGTCGACGCTGACGGTGAAAGACCGCGACGGCAAAACCGACACAGTTGCGCTCGCCGACAGATGGACCATCTCCGGCGTTGCCAAGGCCTCTGCGGCCGACATCAAGCAGGGCGATTTCCTAGGCGTCGCCTCGGTCTCTAAGGCCGACGGCGGCAGCGGCGCGCTGGAAGTCGTGATCTTCCCGGCCGCGCTGAAAGGCACCGGTGAAGGCGACCGTGACTGGGACTTGCAACCCAACAGCCGGATGACCAACGGCACCGTCGCCGACGTGACAGAAATCGATGGCCGCGCAGTGACGCTCACCTACGACAATGGCCAGAAAAAGCAGATCGCTATCCCGCAATCAACCCCGATCGTGACCGTCGCGAGCGCCACGCCGTCGGACCTGGCCCCCGGCGTGCCCGTCTTCCTGACGGCCGAGCGGGACAGCGACGGCGCCCTCATTTCGCGTCGCATCGTGGTCGGGAACCACGGCGTCGTTCCGCCGATGTGAGGCGAGCGGGTCGGCGCCCGGTCTGCCGACACGGCATCTATCGGCAAAGGAGCGCACGCGTGATTCGGCACAAAGCCAGACAGGCTCGGCGACGGGACCGAAGCCGCAAACACGGACACCACCAAGCCGCATCCGTTAGAGGCTCTTTATCGTCCAGGTTCCTCTCCGACCGTGTCGCAATCGACAACCGGTCCTAAGTGGACCTGATAAGCCGCAGGGTGCACGCTTGCAGACAGACCCGCAATTTCATTCACGAGCTTGCTTCGGATCGCGTTTGCAAAGTCGGCTGTGCTCGCGTGATAGCCGACATTAAAATTGAACCGCCACAATGTCGCTGACCCTAACTCGCCGGCGGCGCGCCAGGTGCCGTTGCCGCCATTCACAATGCCGTTGGAGTGCGGGCCGGCATTGCCGTCCCAGTAGCTCAGCGTGAGGCCCGCCGAATTGACCAGGTTGACCTGGTTGGCCACGGAGGTCTGCACGAAATAGTTCGGATCGGTGACGTTGAGCCCGTTGTCGGTCAGCGTGCCATTGTAGTTCATGACGCGGTAGACGCCAGGCCCAAAAGTGCCGCCTGCCGTCTGCGTGATGTTCAGCGTGCCGTCCAGCGTCAGGTTACCGCCGACATCGATCAGGTCGTTAAGTGCGCCGCCCGGCACATTCGCCTGGCCGAAATTGTAGTTGAGCGCAGCCGAGCTGGCCAGACTCAGAGCGCCTTTGATGGTGAGCGTGCCTGGAGCGTTGCCGGCAGCACCGGGGCTGATCGCGCCGACGACGTTGACGTCACCGCCGATCGTGCCCGTGCCGCCCAGCGTCCCGAGGGCTGCGATCGTTGTCAGGCCCGTCGCGCCCGACTGGTTGCCGTTGACGATCAGGGTGCCGGCTTGAACGCTGGTCGGGCCGGCGTAGTTGTTGTTGCCCGTAAGCGTGGTCACCCCGGAGCCGAGCTTGGTCAACCCGCCTGTGCCCGAAACCAGCCCGGCGAAGCTGTAGTTATTGTCGAGGTTGAAGGCGAGTGTACCAAGCGTAAGGTCAAGTCCAGACACAAGCCTATCTCCGATCCCATTACAGGATCGGCAACCTCACAGATCGCGATCATTCCCGAAAGGTGGCCCGGAAACACCGCTTACGGAGGTCTGACAAAAAGCAGCTCCACTTCCAAAGTGGGGCCGTGAGTGCAATGCGCCTCATGTCGGCCGTAGAGGGCGGCTTCGCAGCTTCCTGACAGCAGACCTTGCTGGCGATCACGCTGGAGTCATGGTCGCGCCATAAACGAACTTCTGCGAGTTCGCTGGCCAATTTCCGCCTCGCCCGTCGGCGGTCGTTTCAAGATGTATAATGTTGGGCGGCAGGCAACCTCCGTCAGGTCAGCGGGTGTACTTCGACGATTGGCTAAGAAGCCAATCCTCTGCAACAGTTGGATCGGCCATGCTTAGCACTAGGTCGGCAAGTTGCGGCTCGTCAATCAGCTTCGATGCATCAGCAGGCGACAGCCACGCCCGTTTTCGCCGGGACGATTCTATCCAGTCTGGAAGTACCTCGGTGACCGACAGCAGGTAGACCTCGACGGTTACGTTGACGAAGCGATCAGAAAGGCGCTTCCAATAGGAGTATGCCCCAAGGGGTTTCTTCGGCGCATTGCCAAGGACTCCTGCCTCTTCTCGCGCCTCCGTTGTCGCAGCCTTCCTGCCACTCTTACCCTTCATCGGCCAGCCTTTCGGGACGATGAAGCGTCTCGTCGTCCGCGACGTGATGAGTAGCACCTCGACCTTCCCGCCTGGATCCAGCCGAAACGGAACTACCGCGACCTGGCGGATGGGTTTGCCTTTCTTGGCCTTGAGTATGACCTGTTTTTCCTTCGACATCCTGTCGTCAGATTTCATTCCCTGGGCCTCCCGCCGGCGATGGCCGGGAAACAGCGTTGATAACGCTGGTTCTAGTGAGAGTTGTTGCCGTAACGACGATGGTGATCGCAAATCCTATCGATTGCACCCAATCGTTCCCTCCTGTCGCAACGAACTCGCTACACGACAAGCCGCGAGCCGGTGAGCAGGCCGCGCTCTTCCAACACCGGGTAGGCCATCGACGCCAGCAGCGAGTTGATCTGCTTCAGGTCGCGGATGGTGTCGAGGTGGATCGAACTGGTTTCAATGCTTTTGGCGGTGCCGTCGCGCAGGCGCACGAAGTGGCTGGCGCTGGTTTCCTTCTCGCGGTCGCGCAACTGGTCTTTCTCCAGCACGAGTTGGCGGGCGGTCTCGGCATCGCGCGAGACCAGCACGTTGAAGGCAAGCCTTGCGTTGGCCAGCACCGAGGCGTGGAAGGCGCACAGCTCTCGCCAGCCTTCGGGCGTGAATTCCAGCCCGCGCTCGAGCTTCTTCTTCACATGCGCCAGCATGTTGCGCACGATGATGTCGCCGACCTGCTCGAGCTTGACGCAGGCGCCGATCAATTCCTGGCAGCGCAGCGCCTCGTCCTCGGCCAGCGGGTTCCTGGTCAGCTTTGCCAGATAGAGCTTGATCTCCGCATGCTTCCTGTCGACGCGGTCGTCGAGAGAGGCCAGCGCCTTGATCTTGTCGGCGTCGGCGCTTTCATAGAGCTCGATGATGCGTTTGAGCATGATCTCGACCGTCTCGCAGACGCGCACCACCTCGCGCGTGGCGTTGGCCAGGGCCTGGCTGGGCACGTCGAGCGCGCTTTCGTTGAGCGCCGACAGTTCGACGACGTCGAGCGTGGCGGCCGGCGCCGGCCTGGCGCCGAGCGCCACGATCCTTTCGGAAGCCCGGTAGACCAAACCGGCCAGCGGCAGTCCCGCGAGCAGGATGACGACGTTGAACAGAATATGGGCGTTGACGATCTGATCGGCCGCCGTCGGGCCTAGGAAGGCGACATGCGGCCGCAAGATCATGAACAGGATCAGCATGACCAGCGAGCCCAGGCCGCGCATCAGGAGGTTGCCGACCGGCACGACACGCACTTCGGGGCTGGCCGAGCGTGTCAGCATCGGCGCGATCAGCGACGAACCG
Organism: Mesorhizobium sp. ES1-4; assembly: GCF_020164745.1. GTDB lineage: Bacteria > Pseudomonadota > Alphaproteobacteria > Rhizobiales > Rhizobiaceae > Mesorhizobium. Next base: position 206,451 of record NZ_JAIUGV010000011.1, read on the forward strand.
AGATTGACGCCGAGCACGAGGGCGAAGCCGAGTTCAGGGGTGATCAGGCCGCGGCCGGCAAGTGTCGCCATCAACAGCACCGCCGCGATGCTCGACTGGAACAGCCATGTGATCATCGCGGCCAGCAGGTAGGCGGTGATGGAATCGCTGGAGAAGTAATTGAGAATGACCGGCAGCAGCTGGCTGTTGCGCAGCGGCTCGGACGCCTGGCCGATCATTTCCAGGGACAGGATCAAGAGGCCGATGCCGACCAGGATGCGGCCGGTCTGGCGCCAGTCCCGGCGCTCGGTGGCCATGAACATCACCGTGCCTGATATCAGGCAGAGCGGCACCAACAGGGTGAGATCGAAGGTCAGCAGCTTGACCACCAGGGCCGAGCCTATCTCGGCGCCACGCACGGCCAACTGGCCGGCGGCGCCCGAGACGATGCCGGAACCGGCGAAGGAGCCGACCAGCAGCGTGACCGCCGTCGAGCTTTGCAGCGCGATCGCGAGGCCCGTTCCAGCCAGCACCGCCATGACCGGATTGCGCATGGTGGCGCGCAGACGATGACGCAGCACGTCGCCATAGGCGCGCTCGACTCCGGTCTTGACCATACGGGTGGCAAACAGCATCAGCGCGACTGCACCGGCCAGATGCAGCAGGACGACCGAGCCGCTCATGCCGGGCCACGCATCCAGACAGCAGCCAGCGGCGCGGACGCCATGACAGCAAAAGGGAAGATGACGGCGCGAATCCTGAGCATTGCAAGGATCGATAATACCCCGATTGCTTTTAGCCGGATCATCATTTTTGTCCCACGGACGTGGTCAAATTCGTGATGACCAATCAATCACGTGCGGAGCAACCGCAGATAAATGCCGGCGCGATCTGCACCAACATGACCCAGACCGTGAGTTTCGGCTTATCCATGCTCGCTTAGTTAGGCGGTGAATGCCACGATCCCAATTCAATGATCTCCGGCCCAAACTAATTCGAGCTTGAGTGTCTCGGGATACGGTGGCACTCACCGACTGTACTTTTCGGTCCCAGCTCTGAAACGCTCCCCGCCGATGCGGCTGCGGTAAATGCGCAGAACTAACCGACGCAGCCCTTTGCAGTCTGAATGCGAACGACAGCATTAGGTCAGGTCACGACGACGTCCGCGCCCACCCGATGTCCGCTCTTTGAAGATCCGCAGCCTGAAGTTGCAAGTCCGCTGACGGCCGGCCTACAGGCAGGCTTTGTGGTTGCTTGGGAGCAGGCACAACATGCGATGGCGCTTAGCTCAAGCCCGTCCACGAGAGCCAACCGTCATTGCGCTGATTGCGCTGCACCGGCACTGACGGCGAACGAGACTCGATCTTTCGCAACCCTTTGCACCCAACGTCCACTGCCAATCCGGCCGCGCCCGAAAGCCGCCTGTCCGTTACCGGCCCCGAAGCGGTCAACAGGCGGTTCTACAATTGACCATCGACTGGGGTTCCTGGAAGCTTTTCGAACTTTCTGGGTCAGGTCTCAGCCCGAGTTGCGCGCGCTTATGGACAAAGCGGGACACTAGATTCGGCTTTTGGATAGTTTGGGAGGCATCGACTTTCCGGGACATATGCCTTCCTGATAGTGCGTCAGCACGAACCCTGATACGCGCCCCAAACGGGACATCCCCCGAGGGTGATGCCAACCCTCGTTTTCCTTTGCTGCACATTGGAGCAGCTGATCGTGTCTTTAGGAAAAGTGCTCCTCCAGATAGACGCGGAACTCCCGCTCGAACTGCTCTTGGAGGAGGGACGACATATGCGTGCGGCTGCGCGTTAGATAGACATGGCAGGGCACGTAGGGAAGGAACGGCTTGATGGCGAGCGTTCCGCGCCAGCGTTCCGCTGAGAACTTGTCGACGATGGAGACGCCAAGCCCCTCGGCCACGAGAGCGCAGGCGGCGTCGCTATAATGAGCCTCGAAACGAGTCTCGACGCGAACCCCCGCTTCGTCGAGGCTGCGGTCGACGGCCTGACGCGATCCGTCCTCGCGCCCCAGCGCGATGAAGCTTTCGTCGCGTATGTCAGAAGCCTCGATCGTCTCCTTCTCGCTCAACGGGTGTTCCGCCGGCAGGATGCAGACCGAAGCGGTCTCGAAAATGAGGTCGCAGGTCGTCGCCGGATCGATTACCGGCATAGTCATCAGGCCAATGTCGAGCTGCTTGCTTGCTGCGAGTTCGGAGATCCGTACTGAAGCCTCCGGCTCCAGCGCTAGCCGCAGCTTCGGATGGCGGCGGGCGAAGGCACCGATAAAGCGGGGTAGCACGTAGCTGGACAGCGCGGGATAGGCGCCGATGATCAGCCGGCCCGCATCGAGCTGCTGTATATCGGCCGCCAGCCGCCGCAGCCGCGCCATGCCTTTGACGATATGACCGGCCTCCTCGTGCAACAGGTAGGCCTCCGCGGTCGGAGCCAACCGGCCGCCTTGCCGCACAAACAGCTGGATCTTCAGCGCGTGTTCAAGGTTGGCAATGTGGGCGCTGACGGAAGGCTGCGAGATGTGCAGGAGATTGGCGGCGCCGATCACCGTTCCTGCATCCATCACCGCACGAAACGCCTGCAACTGTCTGTAGTTCATTTTTCTCGACCGATCACTATAGGAAAAAGCTATAGAACACGAAGCTTTTCATATTTGTCAATTGCCGTGGTTTTCGCTTTATTCTCCACCTGCTAGGAGAAGTCTCCCGCTGATTGGCGCCGGAACTGGCCATTGCGGCGCCGCAAATAACCACTGAGCAGAGACTATCGCGATTGCGTCACTCTCCCCGATAGATGGATCGAGGTGGTCCTTTCGCGCGCTGCCAATCAAAAAGAGGGTAACAATGAAAACGGGATTGATACGATGGATGGGCCTAGCGGCCAGCGTCCTCATTTTCCTCACCGGAGCCGCCCGCGCGGACGAGGCCGGCCAATGGTCGAAAATACGCATTGCGACCGAGGGCGCCTATGCTCCCTGGAATTATACCTCCTCCGACGGCAGGCTTGCGGGCTACGAGATCGATCTCGCCCAAGAACTGTGCCGCCGCATGAAGGCCGACTGCGAGATCGTCGCCCAGGACTGGGACGGCATGCTGCCCGCGCTCAACGCCGGAAAGTTCGACGCCATCATCGCGTCAATGTCGGTTACGCCCGAGCGGCAGAAGGTGGCCTCATTCTCTGTGCCTTACGCCAAGGCGCCCAACGCCTTCATGATGATGAAGGACAATCCGCTGGCCTCGGAACTTGGCTCCAGGGTCGACTACAGCCTGAAGAAGGACCCGGAAGGCGCCAAGAAAGCGATCGCTGCGATGGCCACGGCGCTTAAGGGCAAGATCCTCGGCGTCCAGGGCTCCTCGACGGCGGCGACATTTGCCACGGCCGAGCTGAAGGACCTGGTCGAAATCCGCGAATACAAGACGACAGACGAGCATAACCTCGACCTTGCCGCCGGCCGCGTCGACCTGGTCATGGGCAATATCACCATGCTCAAGGCCGCCATGAAGCAGCCGGACCTGGCTGGCGCGACCCTTGCCGGCCCCACATTCATCGAAGGCGTTCTCGGCAGCGGCACGGCTAATGTGGCCATGCGCAAAGACGACACCGCGCTCAAGGCAAAGTTCGACGCGGCCATTGCCGAGGTCAACACCGACGGGTTCAACCGGACCCTAACGGAAAAGTGGTTCGGGGTTGATATCACGCCCAAGGATTGAGTTCAGCCGGGCGGGCGCACATGTGCGGCCGCCCATCTTGTCCATCGGAAAAATTGATAGCATGACCCAGTTTGTCGTTGTGGGTGCCGGGCTCCTCGGCACGTCGATCGCCTATCGCCTCGCGGAACGAGGCCACTCCGTGACTATTGTTGAGCGCGACCATCCCGGCGCCGGCACCAGTGGTTCGAGCTTTGCCTGGACCAACTCGAACGAAAAGACCCCCTACAACTACCACCTGATCAATGCACTGGGGATGCGCGCGCACCGGGAACTCGAAAATGAATTTGGCGCACGTCCCTGGTTTCATGGCGGCGGAGCGATCGAATGGCGCTCGAATGCGCATGAGGCGCAGGAACTCGATGAGCGGGTCGAACGTCTGATCGGATGGAACTATGCGGCCGAATGGATCTCGGCCGACAGGCTGCACAGGCTGGAGCCCGCCGTGGCTCGCGAAGCGTCAGGCGACGCGAAGATCGCTTATTTTGCCGACGAAGGCTGGGTGGACCCCAGCGTCTACATCGAATTTTTCCTCGGCAAGGCCCGCGACCTCGGGGCGAAACTAAGCCGTGAGACCGTCACTGGCGTCGACCTGAGCGGCGACAAAGTCACGGGCGTCAGGATGGCGTCAGGAACGACGATCGGTGCAGACGTGGTCGTCAACTGCACGGGCCGCTGGGCAAATGATCTGGGTCAGGACGTGCGCATGACCTTCCCGCTGGCTCCCACGATCGGCCTTCTCGTTGTGACCGCCCCCGCCCAATCGGGTGTGCGGCGGGTGGTCCGCACCAGTGCAGTCAACCTCCGGCCCGATGGCGCGGGCCGGATCATGCTGCACAGCGAGCACGACGAACAAGGGTTCACGCTGGAAAGCAGTTCGGACGATACTTACCCCGCTGCTGTCGCGATGATCGAGCGCGCATCGCGCATCTATCCGGAGCTTGCAGGGGCCAGGCCCGAGGCAGTGCGGCTGTCGCATCGCGCGATCCCAGGCGACGGCGTGTCGGCCGTCGGTCCGGTCCCGGAAGTAAGCGGCTACTATGCTGCCGTCACCCATAGCGGAGCGACGCTTGCGCCTTGGCTCGGACAAGTTGTTGCCGCCGAACTCGCGGGCGACTCGGACAACGATGCGCTCCAGGATTTTCGGCCGGCCCGGTTCTTCGGACGCCAAACCGACACATCCGCGTCCACTCGGAAGGCCCAGCATGTTTCGACGACTCCGGACCGATGATTTGACCACGACGATCTTCTTCGATGGACGGCCATTGCGGTGCCGGCCAGGCGACAGCGTTGCCGCGGCATTGCTGGCTGCAGGCATTGAGCGGTTCCGCACGACGCCGGTCAGTGGAACCGATCGCATGCCCCATTGCATGATCGGCAATTGCTTCGACTGCCTGGTCGAGATCGATGGGCAGGCCGACCAGCAGGCCTGCCTGGTGCCGGTTAGAGAAGGCTCCCAAGTGCGATCACAACTGGGCACGGGAAGGTTCGACGCAGCATGACCGATGCCCCGCGAACACACTGCGAGCTTGCCATTGTCGGCGGCGGCCCGGCAGGCCTGGCGGCCGCGGCACTCGCTGCGGAACTTGGCGTGGAAACAATACTGTTCGACGAGCAGCCAACGCCTGGCGGACAGATCTATCGGAACATAGAAGCTAACAGCCGCAAGCACGACGCATTGAGCAATATTCTCGGCGCCGACTACGCCAAGGGACTTGCGCTGGTGGAGCGGTTCCGCAGGAGCGGTGCCGCATACGAGCCCCTGAGCGCTGTCTGGCAGATATCGGCTGCAGGCAAGCTCGGTGTATCGCAAAAGGGCCGAGCCTATCTGACGAGAGCCGGCAGGGTCATTCTGGCAACTGGCGCAATGGAGCGTCCGGTTCCGATTCCAGGATGGACGCTGCCCGGCGTCATGGGAGCAGGTGCGGCACAGACGCTTATGAAAGCGTCCGGCCTGGTGCCAGAAGAACCGACTGTGATCGCCGGTTCAGGGCCTCTTGCCTATCTCGTGGCGCTTCAGGTCATGAAAGCAGGCGCGCCGCTGAGTGCCGTCATCGACACATCGCAAAAAGGACTGTTCGAGACCGGATTCGCAGCACTGCCAGTGCTATCGGGCTTTGGTCGCGATCTGCTGAAGGGCCTGTCCTGGATGGCTGCGTTGCGAAAGGCCCGCATCCCCGTCTTCAGTGGGCGCAACCTCGCGGTCGAGGGCATTTCGCGCGTGGAGGCCGTCAGCTTCGAAACTCGCGGCAAGCGGCAGCGGCTGCCGGCGTCGCTTCTACTTCTGCATGAGGGTGTGGTCCCCAACAACCAGATCACCGCAAGTCTACGCTGCAGGCATGTGTGGGACACCGCGCAGATGGCTTGGCGTCCCTGGACGGACGAGTGGGGTGCAACGAGCACGGAGTTGGTGGCCGTCGCTGGCGATGGCGCGGGTATCTCCGGCGCCAGAGCGGCGGCGCATCGTGGACGACTGGCTGCACTTGATGCTGCCTGCCGCATCGGTCGCATTTCGCGGGCCGAACGCGACGAGCGCGCGCTTCCCGAGCGTCGGCATCTCCAGCGGGAGGCCCGGTTCCGTGCGTTCCTCGACAGCACCTACCGCCCCACCGAAGCTGTACGCCGGTTAGCCGACGAGGCAATCGCCTGCCGCTGCGAGGAGGTGACAGCTGGCGAGCTGCGCGCGTTCGTCGCAGAGGGCTTCACTGACATCAACCAGCTCAAGTCCTTCTCCAGATGCGGCATGGGTCAGTGCCAGGGCCGCATGTGCGGTGGCACTGTCGCCCGCGTCCTGGCGCAGAGCCTCGAAACTGACATCGAGACCGTCGGCTACTACCGGTTGCGCCTGCCGGTGAAGCCGCTGCCTGTCGCTCAGCTTGCCGAGCTCGGCAACGCCGAACGCGATTTGAGGCCGTCGCCAATGGGTGTCGACGGTGACCCGAGCCAGCGCGTTTGAGCGATGAGAAGCAGAAGCCGCACAATGGGACGGATTGGGAAGCCGCAATGACCGCGACAGACGCAATCGTGATCGGCGGTGGCATCCACGGTTGCTGCACGGCGCTCCACCTCGCGCTGCGGGGCCTACGTACAATCGTGCTGGAAAAAAACACCGTCGGTCGCCACGCCTCGGGCGTCAACGCGGGCGGCGTACGGCAATTGATGCGCCACCAAGCCGAAGTACCGTTATCCATAGCCGCAATGGACGCCTGGGAGCGCCTGGACGACCTGCTTGGTCCAGATCTGGCAAGAAACTGCGAATTCATCGGCAGTGTCGGGCAGATTGGCATCGCCGAAAGCGAAGCCGAGATGGAATGGTGCCATGCGCGGGTGACCCAAATGCGCTCGCTCGGCCACGAGTTTGAGGAAGTGATCGACGCCAGAGAACTCAGGCGTCTGGTTCCTGCCGCAGCCGATATCTGCCGTGGCGGCATCATCTCGCGCCGGGACGGTCATGCCAATCCGTTCCGCACGACGCAATCATTTCGGCTGCGTGCCGAGCAGCTTGGCGTCCGCTTCATGGAGCGGACGCGCGTGACCGGGCTCGAGCAGGGCGACCGCTGCTGGACCGTAGTGACCGAGAGCGGCGTCTTCAGGGCCGATATTTTGATCAACTGCGGCGGAGCGTGGGCCTGGCAAGTCGCGGAAATGATCGGCGAGCACCTGCCCAGGACGCATTTTGCCTCGACGCTGATGGTGACGTCTCGCATGCCCCATTTCATCGACCCCGTGGTGATCGGCATCGACCGGGTGCTTTCGTTCAAACAGACGGAAGCCGGCACAGTCGTCATCGGGGGAGGGGTTCTCGGCGATCCCGACCTGAATAGCGAGACGGCTGACACCGTTGCGGACCGAATGGTGGTGAGCGCCCAGACCGTCTGCGAATTTTTCCCGATCCTGCGCCGCGCGACCATCGTGCGAAGCTGGGCCGGACTGGAAGCCCTGATGCCAGACGTCATACCGGTGATCGGTCCCAGTCAGGTCGCCCGCAATCTCTGGCACGCTTTCGGCTTTTCCGGGCACGGGTTCCAGCTCGGCCCTATCGTCGGCTCGGTCATTGCTGATCTGGTCGCCACTGGTGAAAGTGCCATTCCGATAGCCGCGTTCAACCCGGGCCGCTTCTCGAGCAACGACATGCTGGGGACCACGCGCATTCCTGACCGCAAAGTCTCACAGGAGGCTGGTCATGAATGATTTCGGGCTGATGACCGTCTTCAGCTTTGCACCCGGGGGCTGGGGTGCCGCCATGGCGGCTGCAAGCGCAATGACGATCGCGGTCGCAATGGCAGGCTTCATCGCCGGAGCGATCATAGGCACGTTCGGGGCGTGGGCGAAGATTTCCGGAGGAAGGATCGTCCGCTCGGTCGCCGATGGCTACACGACGGTTCTGCGCGGCATTCCCGACCTTCTGGTGATATATCTTTTCTACTTCGGCTCCAGCGCCGTCCTGACACCCATCGGCCGGTTCTTTGGAGCCAACGGCTTCCTCAGCCTGCCGGCTTTTTTCGCCGGCTGCCTGGCAATTGCGATCGTGTCGGGCGCCTATCACACCGAAGTCTTCCGTGGGGCCTATCAGGTCGTAGCGCTTGGAGAGATCGATGCAGCCTACGCCACGGGCATGTCGCGAGCGCTCGCGTTCCGGCGCATCATCGCGCCGCTCACGTTGCGCTTCGCCTTGCCGGGCCTGGCAAACATCTGGCAGCTCGTTCTCAAGGAATCGTCGCTGATCTCGGTGACGGGGCTTGTCGAAATCCTGCGCCAGTCTCAGATCGGCGCGGGCTCGACCAAGCAGCCCTTCACCTTCTTTCTGGCGGCGGCGATCCTCTATCTGCTCATTTCCTCCGCCTCGGGATGGGTATTGCAGTTCGCCGAAAGGCACTTCACTCGCGGGCTCAGGAGGGGGTAATGGACTTTTCCTTCTTTCTCAGTGCCTTTCTTCGACTGCTGCCCGGCGTCCCGTTGACCCTGCAACTGGCTTTCGTATCGGTGGGGCTCGGAATGGTCCTTGCCCTCATCCTGGCTTTGCTGCGTCTATCACGCATCCGCCCATTCGAGTGGATCGCGCGCGTCTATATCTTCCTGTTTCGCTCGACGCCGCTGTTGGTCCAGATCTTTCTGATCTATTACGGCCTCAGTCAGTTCCAGACAGTTCGCTACAGTGTGCTATGGCCGATCCTGCGCCAGCCTTACTGGTGCGCCATCATCGCGCTTGCGCTGAACACGGCTGCCTATGGCAGCGAAATAATCCGGGGTGGGCTGCGTTCCGTGCCCGAAGGCCAGATAGAGGCCGCCCGTGCCTGTGGCATGAGCCGCATCACCGTGTTCCGGCGTATCGTGCTGCCCCTTGCCATCCGGCAGGCTCTTCCGGCCTACGGCAACGAAATCATCCTGATGGTGAAGGCGACGGCGCTGGCCTCGGTGATCACCATGATGGAAATCACTGGCCTTGCTGCGAAGCTGATTTCCGAGAGCTACCGCGCGGTCGAAGTCTTCGTCGTCGCGGGAAGCATCTATCTGATTATCAACTACGTCATAACGCGCGTCATCCATCTCCTGGAATACTGGCTGACGCCGCATCTGAGATCTGTATCGACACCGGTCGTCATCGAGAGAGAGGATGCAGCATGAGCCTGCCGCAACAACAGCACGAGCCGGCAGATGAGATAGTGCCAGCCGTCCGCATCCGCGATCTCCGAAAAGCTTACGGGGCTTTCGAAGTGCTCAAAGGCGTTTCGCTCGACGCCAACGATGGGGATGTGGTCTCGATTCTTGGATCCTCGGGCTCCGGCAAGTCCACAATGTTGCGTTGCATCAACATGTTGGAAACTCCGACCGGAGGGGAAGTCTCGATAGGTGGCGAGACCATCCGGATGAAGCAGACGAAAGCCGGCCCGAAGCCCGCCGACCGGGCGCAGGTAGACCGCCTGCGCGCCCATGTCGGCATGGTCTTTCAGAGCTTCAATCTGTGGTCGCACAAGACAGTGCTGGAGAATGTGATCGAGGCTCCGCTCCACGTCCAGGGCCGTTCGCGCGCTGAATGTGTCGAGGAGGCCAAGGAGCTGTTGGCCAAGGTCGGCATCTCCGACAAGATCAATCATTATCCGATCCATCTTTCGGGCGGTCAGCAGCAGCGTGCCGCCATCGCGCGAGCGCTCGGTCAACGCCCCCGCGTAATGCTGTTCGATGAACCCACCTCCGCCCTCGACCCCGAGCTTGTCGGCGAGGTGCTGAAAGTGATGCGGGCGCTGGCGGAAGAGGGGCGCACCATGCTGGTGGTCACGCACGAGATGGGCTTTGCCCGGGACGTGTCGAGCAAGGTCGTCTTTCTTCACAAGGGAGTTGTTGAAGAGGAGGGGCGACCCGACGAAGTTTTCAGCTCAAGTCGCTCTGAACGCCTTCGCCAGTTCTTGACGCGATAACAGCAAAGACCCTCGCGTTCAGTTGGGCGTCCGGTCAAACTGCTGGACAAATTTGATCATCGGAGACATTCGCTCGCCATCGGGGGGTCGAGACGGGAGAGCGCTACCACCTTTCCCCCCCACTCGGAGAGCATGCGATATTTTCTACAGTGTCGGGCGTGATGCGCCTGTCTCGGTGCTGCAAAGACCGGTAGGGAGCGGAAGAGTCTGACCCGAAAGCTATCCACGACGCGAACGCCAGCTTGCGCCCAATCTCAGTCATAGATGATCGCTTTGCCATCGCCTAAAAGCGGACATTGGCGACCAACAGACCGAGGTGGGTTGCGTCAGAACTTGATCCCACGAGAACTCCGCCAGAATTGGCGCTTGTGTCACAAGTGGGACATAACGCGGCGGCCGAGTATCTGTCTCTACTGCCGCTAGTTCGGGTGGCAATCATTTCCTCACCGTGGGCTCTCGGCCAAAGAGAACAATATACCTAAGTGTAAATTAGATTATTCTTATGTAGATAGCGAAATTTTCTTCTGCGGATACCGCCCAGCCTCTTATCTGACGATCACGGATGTGTTACCGAATTTGCTGCGGGGGTAGTGCGGCGGCAACTGCAGCAATCCCAAAAAGCGGCGGAAATATATGGTGTCGGGCACCGCGCTTGGCATTGCTGATGTTGTGCGCGCCTATACGGGGCGGGCCAGGCCTAAGATCAAGGCTGGCTGGTCGAGGCGGTACCATAGGCTGATTTGAAGGTTTGGCGATGAAATCCAATTGGCTGTTTTTCTCTGGTTGGGTGATCGTCGTTGCGGGTGCCCTGCTTTTGGTGCGGGTGATTTCTGGGGGGAAAGGCATTCATGGAAGGCATTGCCAACTTGTGCCAGTCCAGGCAACGGACTGCACCTTGTTTGCGGGATCGATAGCGATATCTCCGTTATTTTTCCCGTTTACGCTGCTCCCGTATCTGTTGTTCTGTTTATATAAAGTAAAGATGCTTCCTGCTCAAAATTATACGTCCGAGCAGAACGTATTTTCGACGAATGTCGTGTTCTTGAGCCTTCTCTCTTCGTCCTTAGTGGCTATGTTGTTCGCCACCATGCTGTCTGAGAGCCTTGGAGTTCCGGATAGAGACCAGATCACCCGTCTCATTCAAGACGTATCGCTCTTCAAGGAGAATATTGCCGAATATTCGGAATATGGAAATAAGTTCTATTCGACGAGCAGCTCCGAAAACGCTATTTTCGCCCTGGTTATATCTCCATATTTTAGTTTAGTTCCTCTTTTATTGTTCAATTACTATTTTATTAGATTTCCCGGTCATTTGATGAGCGTCAAGTCGCGTGCTTACCAATTGTTTGATGGCGGAGATAAGAATCTCTCGATCATCAGGAGAGCATTTTATGTTCTTTCGTTGGTTTCTGTTGGCTCTGTTGTGTTCAAATTTGTTACATACTTTGCGCCGAGCGTCCCTCCTTCGCGGATGACATTTTTTAGGTACCCTATAGATGGGGAGTTTTTCTATTTTCTGGATGCCTCCAATGGAATTATTTCGGCGCTTCAGTTTGCGCTTGTTAACTTCGCAGAGGTGACGCTTCTGCTCTTATATATTGCGATGTCGATCATCTTTCGACCAGCAAGTGGCGTATCGCGCGGTGATTAGTTTAGCGTTCTGTATCAACCATCAATAGGCGATCACACAGTCCACTATTGGCAAGATCTACCAGCGGAGGGCACAGATGGACCAGGATGACATCGAGCGGCTGACGGCTCTCAAGAATGATTTGGATCGGGAGAGCAATAATACGACCATCTATTTTGCCGCCCAGGAGAATATGTTGCGACAGGCTGCGCGTATCGCAGACACTGCTGCCGACGCTTCACGGTTTTTGGCTGCTGCCATCGGTGGTGCAATGATAGCCTGCTTTAATTTCTGCTTTGCCTTTTTGCCCATAAGACGAATCATAGCATAATCGGATACTAATGTGTTGTCGAAGGAGAGGCTGTGGATGCTCACCGGCTTTAGGCAGTTCCTCTCTAATGGCTCGCCCTTCCGAAGAGGCGGGCCATTTTGCTCTCAGCGGCAAGCGTAGAGCGTCCATCAGGCAAGTCTTGACGAATTTTAGCACTGCCGCATATGCGGGCGATGCTCTGGTTTTCATCTCCGGTCCCGGTCAAGACGAAACAGATCGGAGTGACCCGCATGGTCAGCAATGTTGATGCGGCAGCCGAAGAGCTGCTGACGTGGGAAAACCACGGCCCCAAGTGGCGCGCTGCGGTCGATGCGTGCATTGCCGCTGCGGAAGGCACCGGCACGATCGAGAATGCGCGCAAAGCGTTCCTTGCCGCCGCCAAGGCCAATGGAATGCTGTCCGGCGGCAGCGCATAAGAAAGCCCGCCAGGAAAAGGTCACTCGATGGCCCGCTGCCGCGTGGATTTTGGGGGAAGCGGCAGCGGGCCATGGCGGGATAGAGGCCCGCCGAGCAGCAGAGACATTAGCTGCCGGTCGCATTCGTAAACGGCTCGGGCTCGATCTGCGACTTACGGATTGGTAAACTACCTGTGTACAGCTACAGCCCTGAAATTGTCTGGAGTTCGCATTGAGCATGGGCGACGTCAAAACTTGGTCCATAGCCGATCTGCACATAATCAGCCTGGTTGCTAGTCTGGCAGCCCTATAGTGCTGCAACGGCACCAAGTGCTATCGTTTTTTTCTTTATTTTCACCCCCCAGCCCTCCCGAGGCCAAAGGACGACGTCTCTCAAAGTTGATTGCCGTGCAAGCGGTGAGAACTACTGACGCAATTCAGACAGAAACTATGTTTGAAAATTCTGATTATGGAGTACCCAGATATAAGGGAATATTCGCTGTGCCCGACGCTTGGAAGGCGGCCCGGCGGCTGGAGTGTTCATTTAGGCTGGCTGCCGTCCTTCGTCCGACTTATCATCGGCCATCGGGATCTTTCGACCGCGCCGACACCGGCGTGGGGTGCTAACACCCCAGTATCGATTTGCTGGCAGCCTCGGTCGCCGCTGTGATCCCGTTCGCAATGTTGCATCGTACGATAACGTGGCGTTAGCCGCTCGGGAACAAGTTGGGCCAACCGAAGTTCGACCGTCAGGCGGCAGACGCATCCTCCACCTGCAGCCTTGGCGCACCGGCCCGCTGCTTCCCTCGGCAGCGGGCCCACTTGACAGCCCTTCGGAGGGAGAAATGGGAGAACAACAGATGATCAAAAAGCCCTACGACAAGCCGACCCTTGAAAAGCGGCAGCGCCTCTCTAGCGTCACGGCTGGGCCCGCTACCTCGATAACCATCATAGTTCCGCCGACTTGATCTTTCGATCCAGAAGCCCGCCTCGGTTCACGCCAGGCGGGCTTTTGCGTTTGCGTCTTCCGACAAACGGTGCGGATAGACAGAGCCTCATTCGGTCAGCTTCTCCACCGTGGTGACGATTGCTCTGGCAAGCGCCTCGGCCTCATCGATCGGCGCCGGTCCGTAAAGCGCATTGACCATTTCTCGGCTGGGCAGGACACCCGCCGGACACGTTTGCTCGATCGCCATTCTGATTAAGCCGAGGGCCTCGTCGCAGTCCTCGGCACGGATCATTATCGTCGGCCGGGCGCTAAGCCGCTCGAAACTCTCCGCCTCATCTTTTGGCAAGGGCTTTCGCCTCTCGCTCTAACGTATCCCGATCATTGCCGTGCTTTTTGATGAGGTCTCGCACCTCAGGCATGGTGAGCTGGAATTTCCGCGCGAAGTAGGCGACCTCATAATCCTCGCCACCCGAAACGCGATCGCGGTCGCGGAACTCGCGCTTGGTCTTGTCGTCTGCCATTGCCTTTCCTCCTGTTGGCGAGATTCGCAACGTGCGATCGGCCGCTTTGTTTCCGCCTCCGCTTACAGTTCCGGAACAATTTTAGACAAAGCTAATTGACGCGGGTCTCGCGAGTTCAGTGCATGCGTTTGAACGTCATCGAGCCGCTGATGCCGACCCTGGTGGAGAAGCCTCCCGAGGGCGACGGCTGGATTCACGAGGTGAAGTTCGACGGTTACCGATCGCAGATCGTCAAAGACGAAACCGGCGTTCGCATCTTCACCCGCCGCGGGCTGGACTGGACAGCGAAATACCGCGATCTCGCCAAGGCAGCCAGCGACCTCGATTTGGAGAGCGCCATCGTCGACGGCGAGATCATCGTGCTTAACGCGGCCGGTCTGTCGGACTTCGGCGCCCTGCGCAAAGCCATCACCAGCCGGCAGCATGACCTCTAATTCGTCGCCTTTGATTTGCTGCACCTCAACGGGCACAGTCTGCGCGACATGCCGCTGGAGGACCGGCGCGAGATCCTTTCCGAGATGATCCACGAGGGACAGCGCATCCAATTCAGCCAGGCGTTACCGGGCGAGGCGAGCGCCATCTTCCACCTGATCGACCAGGCCGGCATGGAAGGCATGGTCTCAAAGCGCAGGACAGCAAACATCGCAGCGGCCCATCAACGAACTGGCTGAAGGCGAAGTGCTACACGGTCAAGGAATACGAGCTGCTAGGTGTCGAACGAGAGCCCGGAAAAGACTTTCGCTTTGATGGCCGATCGCAAGACTGGGCAGTATGTAGGCTCGGCCTTCATCAACTCCGGCCGGGCCGTCCGCGAACGGCTGTGAAAGCGCGTTCAGGAGCATGCCGGCCCGGCGCCCAAGGGCATGAAGCGGCCGGCGACGCAATGGGTCAAACCCGGGATTGTCGGCGGGATAAAGCACTTGCGCGGCGAGGAGGATTTGCGGCACGCTTCATTCTAGGGATTTCCGGGAGGATGATGATGCCAATTCGGGGAAAGGCGACTGATGCAGGTATATTCAACACCTCTGAACTGGCTCTGCTCGGGCGCGTCTTTGACCGCCTCAAAGTGGAGGGTCAAGCGCCCGGAGATGGTGACGCCGTAGCCTCCCGCATCATCGCGAATTACATGGCCGGCATCAAAGACGAGGACGAACTTTTAGCGCTCTCGAGACAAGCGCTAGGACGCTAGACAGATTGTGGGTGCGAGCGCTCAATAGCAAATGCTATTTCAAGGCAGAATTCCTCCGGGAACATTTCTCACTTTCGGCGCTTCTGGCCCTTTAAGCCATGGAGGCTGTCGTGCGTCGGAAGGTAGATCGGGAAAGGTTCGAGAAGGCGGATCGAGAAAGTCGGCTGGTCCTTGAGGCGGAGCGCCAGGCTAGGGAGGCAAAGACGGCCCGATTGAAGGAGCAGCGACTTAGCGAGGCGGCTGCGAGGCTGCTGGAGGAACTGAACCGGCCGGACGAGCTTAAGGCTTGATGAGCACGCGCGGCCTCAACTTCCTCCATCAATGGATCGCGAACAACGTCCCCGAGACCGCCAAGGCGGACGTGATTTCCGTGGACGAACTCACCCACAAGCTCATTGCCGATGCCAAATCAGTCGGCATCAAGCGGGGCGAGATCGACGAGGAAGTCGAAAGCCTGCATCGCACAATTCTCGCCGCGATCGTGCATTAAGCGTGCCGGGGTAAGGGGCGGCTTGACTCGTTCCCAGTGCGTTCCCAGTTTGGTCTTCCCTAACGTAACTGGGCAGCTCTGAAAATGTGCGGACGTGTTTTCGTGAAGACCACAATCCCCGACATGGTTCGTCGGTTCGAGTTCGCTCATCCTGGCGAGGTCGAGCGTCTGGGCAACAGCTTCCCGCTCTGGAATGGGGCACCAAGTCTGACCTACCCAATCATCATTCGCGAAGAGCTGTCGACCAGTATGGCGGGTTTCGTGTCGGCGCGGTGGGGGCTCGTGCCTGGTTGGGCTCGGGATGGTGGCGGCCGCCCGCCACCTGTCAACGCCCGATGCGAGACCATCGCTAGCAATGGCTTGTTCAAGAAGGCCTATGCGGCGCGCCGCTGCTTGGTGCCCGTAGACGGCTATTTCGAATGGCAGAAGCTGGATGCGTCGGGGAAGAAAAAGCAACCCTACGCGATCGCCATGAAATCTGACGAGCCCTTCGCCATGGCGGGCATCTGGGAAGAATATGCGGACAAGGTGACCGGCGAACTGATCCGGACCTTTGCAATTGCCACCTGCGAGCCGAACGATCTGATGGCGACCATCCACGACCGCATGCCGGTAATCCTGGCGCCGGCCGACTATATGCGCTGGCTTGGCCCGGAGCTGGACCCTCGCGACCTGATGAAGCCATTCCCCTCTGAACTGATGAAGATGTGGCCGATCCACAGCAAGGTCGGTTCGCCACGGAACAACACCCCCGACATCATCGACGAGATCGGCCGCGGGCCGAGCGACTTGTTCGACGTTTGATCGGCTCAGGTCGATTGCGCGCGGTCATTGGGTTGCTCTGCTTTGTTGGCGGCGACAAGGTCGAGAAAGGTCTTTAGCGCAAGCATCATGGTGCGTGCGCCACGCTCGTTCAGCGTGAATGATTTAGTGCCGTCCTCGGTTAGCAGCCCCGCCAGGCACGCCCTCGGCATGTCCTTGTCATCCACGTCGAGCGTGCATCCGCGCACGGGTGGCAGCATTTCATCATTCGGTTTCTCAGCCATCACAAATACCGCTCGCCGTCGTCCTTGTGCTCGAAACAGAACCAGTGCGGCTCCTGGCGCGGCCTAGCAAAGCCGAAGCCTCCGTGCTTCACGCAGCCGGGGTGCTCACACATGTGGCCCAGCACTCCGGTACGACCTCGCGGCGCCGGCGTCATGCCGTCGGCAAGCTTGGTTGGTTCGTCGCTCATGCTGGATAGATTCCATAAGACGGCTTGACGGGCAAGGAATTTGTTCCCTTTCTGTTCTCATGACGCATTCGTGGATAAGGGCCAAATGGTGGACACGGCCGAAGACAATTTCAGGATCGAAGTTTGGGACCGTGAGGAAAAGACCCATCTCGAAACGATTTCACGCTCGCCGGACGCGATGGTAAGCCAAGCCGCCTGGCAGGCAGCGATCCGGCGCCGGCCGGGCATGATGCTGATCCACTTCAACAGCCGCCACGTCATGGAGAAAATCATCACGCCGGGCGAGGTGAAGATCCCGCCGCAGACGATCATCGACGGCAGCGTTCACGCTGGACTGGACGTCTCGCTCGGCGACTTGCGCGAATGGCACAAGCTGCGGGCCTGGTGCCGGAACTGCTCCCACCATGCTGAGGTAAAGGCGGCGGCCCTCGTCCGGCGATATGGCAAGGATGCGCTTTTCAGCACTGTCGAACGCGCCCTCGTTTGCACGAGTTGCCATAGGGGAGGGCCGGTGCGGCTGGAGATTCACAAGCTGCCGCGGAACTAGCGCCAGGCCAACGAGACGTTATATCCCACCAGCCCTTTTCTGATCGCTCGTTCCGATCCAAAGCGCTCGCGCTCGTCCTGGATCGCTTGGCCATCGCCAGGTATTTCCGTGGCATGCCCCCGGGGCAGTGCTGGCGTGCCCGGGATGATGCTTCCGGTCTCGGGCGTTCCGATTGTTTGGTTGGGCTGACCGGGTGTTCCTGTGACGTTGTGGACGTTGGCAGCCAGTGGCGGTTGTTCGCCTTCCAGCACGAGGGCTGGTGTGATGCTCGTCGCCTTGTCGGAACGATTACTCGTCCGCAGGCAGCGGCAGTATTTTTTGCGGCTCGAACATGCGGTTCTTGCGGCGTCGGACAAAAGCCGCACGGGATGTTTGCGCACTACGGTTTCATCGGAGCGCTTGCGGCAGCAGTTGGTGCGCTCGTTTCGGTCAATTCCGATTTCTAAGTGACTTCAATGCGTCGCGTGTCACGGCATTCCCGTCGAAACGAGGGAGGTGGAGGGCCAAGCCAAAGGCTGCGCACGGGCCGTCACGCGCGATCGTCGTGAGCGTCGTCTGGCGCCCTCAGGAACGACGTCGGCGGGTCGCCACCGATAAGGGCAATGACTCCGAGCGATTACTGAAGGTATCCCTGAAGGGGCTGATCTCGCTTTCGGCGCCACCATCTACCAAAACGGGCAGGCTGTCCGAGCTTCGCAGCAATGGTACCGAGCTGGTGCCGATTCCTTGCTCGGCGTGGAGGACATTGGCGAATCTGTTGCTGTGCGCACAGCACCGAGCAGGAAGGGGCCGACACTCTGACGATCGCATGTCTGAGGTTCTTTCATTTTCTGCTCCCTCCTAAGGCGACGGAAGGATTCAAACGGCCAGGAATCGCTCGGTCAATCGGGCCCAGAGCGCTGCCCCGACGGTCAGGTTGCCGTCGTTGAAATCGTATTTCGAATTGTGCAGGAAGGGGGATTCCTCGCCGTTTCCGAGGCGAAGAAAACATCCCGGCTTGTGCTCCAGGAAGTACGCGAAGTCCTCGCTGCCGGGGATCAGCGGACAGACGGAGATTTTTTCATGGCCAACGAGTTCGGCGGCGATCTCCGTCGCGAAGGAGGTTTCCGCCTCGGAATTCACCACGACCGGATAGCCGCGTTCGTAATCGATCTCGACGGTTGCGCTATGCGCTTGCGCGACGGATGCGGCGATGCCGCGAATGCGCTGTTCCAGCGTATCGCGGACCCCGGCCGAAAAGGACCGGACGCTGAGCACGATCTCGGCGTTTTCTGGAATAACGTTTGAGGCGGTACCGCCATGAATCAGACCGACGGTGACAACGGCCGTCTCTGTCGGGTTGACGTTGCGCGATATGACGGTTTGCAAGGTCATGACGATGTTTGCAGCTGCGACGATTGGATCGACCGTCAGATGCGGACGCGAGGCGTGCCCGCCATGTCCGGTAATCTTGATGGTAACCGTGTCGCTCGCCGCCATCAGGGGGCCGGCGCGCATCAGGAACGAGCCTACCGGCGCGCCCGGATGGTTGTGCAGTCCGAAGATCGCGTCGCAGGGAAAGCGCTCGAACAGGCCATCGGCGATCATCGCCTGAGCGCCGCTGCCCTTGCCGGCTTCCTCCGCCGGCTGGAAGATGAGGTTGACGGTTCCATTGAAGTGCCGCGTGCGCGCCAGATATTCGGCGGCACCCAAGAGCATCGTGGTGTGGCCGTCATGGCCGCAGGCATGCATCGTTCCGCTAGCCAGGCTGGTATAGGGCAGTCCAGTCGCCTCGGTGATTGGCAAGGCGTCCATGTCGGCGCGAATCGCGATGCTGCGGCCGCCCGAACCCTGCTGTAGACGTCCAACAACGCCAAGCCCGCCGACATTGCGCGTTACCTCGTAGCCCCAATCTTCCAACCGGGCGGCGATATATTTGGCCGTCTCATGCTCTTGGAAAGAAAGTTCAGGATGGGCATGCAAGTGCTGGCGGGCCGCCGCAAGCTCGGCTGCCTTGTCATCGAAGTCGGAGATGGTAGCGAACTGGTTGGAGGTGTCTGACATGGAATCCTTTTCGCCGGCCAGCAAACCATCTGACCGGCTTCCTCTTAGATGAAACGGCTCAGGAAAGCGCGGGTGCGCGGATGTTGCGGATCGGCGAGAACCTCGCCCGGCGGACCTGCTTCGATAACGTTGCCGTCGTCCATGAACACCACACGATCCGCGGCCTCGCGGGCGAAGCCAATCTCGTGGGTGACTACGATCATCGTCAGCCCCTGGCTGGCAAGATCTCGCATCGTCGCCAGCACCTCGCCGACAAGCTCCGGATCCAAGGCCGAGGTTGGCTCGTCGAACAGCATCAGTTTCGGGCGGATGGCAAGTGCGCGGGCGATTGCGACGCGCTGCTGCTGGCCACCTGAGAGCTGACGCGGATAGGCGTCGATCTTGTCGGCGAGGCCGACGCGGGTCAGTAACTCGCGGCCATCGCGGATCGCCTGTTGCCGATTCTGTCCGTGGACGCCGACCGGAGCCTCAATGACGTTCTGCAGAGTGGTCATATGCGGATAGAGATTGAACTGCTGGAACACCATTCCGATCTTACGTCGCTGCGCAGTGATTTCCCGGTTGGGGAGCTTGTCGAGACGGCCATTGTGCAAACGGTAGCCGATTTGTTCGCCGTCAACCTCGATCGATCCCTGGTCGATTGTTTCAAGGCAGTTGATGCATCGCAGGAACGTCGACTTGCCGGAGCCCGAAGGTCCGAGAATGACGACCACTTCGCCGGCAGCGACGTCCAGATCGATGCCCTTCAGCACCTCCAGCGGGCCGAATGCCTTATGAACGTTGCGAGCCCGAACCAGAGGGGTATCATGTTCGCTCATCTAGGCCTCCACTTCGGTGGCCGGCGATTTCCCAGGAGTGCCTGCCTGCGCGCCGCGGTCGCCGCGATTGTAGTAGCGTTCGATCGCGCTCTGGCCGACATTGAGGATGGACGTGATCAGCAGGTACCAGAGCACCGCCACCATCAGCAGCGGGATGATCTCGAAAGTGCGATTATAGATCGACTGCACCGAATAGAGCAGATCGGCCATGGCGATGACGCTGACAAGCGAGGTCGCCTTGATCATGCTGATCAGCTGATTGCCCGTCGGGGGCACGATTGACTTCATCGCCTGCGGGATGATGATGCGCCACAGGGCGCGGGAGCGGCTCATGCCAAAGGCTTCGGCCGTCTCGGCCTGGCCCTTGTCGACCGAGAGCAGCCCGCCGCGAATGATCTCGGCCATATAGGCCGCCTCGTTCAGCGCCAGGCCGAGGATCGCAGCTGTCAAAGGGGTGATCAGGTCATTGGTCTCCCAGCTCGCAAATCCGACGGATATGCGCGGAAACAGCGTCGAGAGGTTGTACCAGAAGATAAGCTGCACCAGCAGCGGTGTGCCGCGGAAGAACCAGACGAACAGTCCTGAGAGCGACGACGCCAGCCTGTCCTTAGACATGCGCGCGACCCCTAGCAGAAGACCCAGCACGATGCCGAGGATCATCGCCACAACCGTCAGGCCGAGCGTGACATAAAGACCCTGCAGGACGGTCGGGTCGAAGAAATACTGGGCGACCACCGGCCAACCGAAATTCGGATTAATCGCGACGATGTAGGCGAAGCCGGCCGCCACCACGAAAGTGAGCGTCCAAAGTGCTGCCCGCATGAGCGGGAAGGGCTGATGCGCCCGCTTGACGTCCCGAAGGGCATCGTCGGGCAGACGCGGCACTTCGGCGGCGTAGCGGGCGGTTGAATCGGTCATGGTTTTCTCACTGGCCCCGAACCTCTCCTGGCACTGGCTCACTACTGGCCCTGGCTGATGCCGGGCGCCTTGATCATGTTGTTCTCCAGGCCCCATTTCTTCATGATCGCTGCATAGGTGCCGTTATCCATCAGGACCTTGAAGGCATTGAGCAGTACGCCGCCGAGCGGCGAGCCCTTCTGGACCACGGCGCCCTGGTAGATGTCCTTGAAGCCATTGGCTTGGCCGACGCCGGAAAGCTCCAACTGCCCATTCGCCTGCGCCACGAAATAGGTCAGCGGCGCCTGCGAGGAAAAGAACGCGTCGGAGCGTTTGGAACGGACCGCAAGGATCGAGCTTGGCTGGTCGGTGAAAGATTGGACCTCGACGGCCGGCTTGCCGCTGTCGACACACTTCTGCGAATGTTCTTTGATCACCTTTTCAGCCGAGCCGCCCGACATGACGGCGATGCGCTTGCCGCAGGCCGTGTCAAGTGATGTGATGCCTTGCGGGTTGCCCTTGTCGACAGCAAAGACCACATATTCGCGCACCCAGTCGACGAAGTCGTTTGCTTTCTGGCGATCAGGATAATCGCCGACCGGTCCCATCGCGAACTGGTAGCGGCCGGAATTGATGCCGCTCAGCAAGGCCGGCAGGCCGGCAACCGAGGCATGATCGATCTCGACGCCGAGGAGTTGGCCGATGGCATCCGAAATGTCCTTGGTCGCGCCCGACAGTTCGGTGCCGGTGACGATCTCATAGGGCGGAAACGAACCGTTGTTGACGGCCGTCATCTTGCCGGCACTGCGTATTGCTTCCGGCAGTTGCGCGCGCAATTCTTTGTTCACGGTCTGCTTCTGGATGTCCTGAGCAAAAGCCGTCTGCATCATCACAGTAGCAAAAAAGGCGAAAATGAAGCTTGTCTTTCTCACAGCGTTCTCCTTCCTGTTCCGTGTTCTCCAGCGCTACGCGCCGCTCGCCGCAGCTTGTCTTCAAAAGGAAATAGGGCTTCGGTGGAAATCGGCTCCGTCAGGATGCCTTGTTCCTGCAGTTCGATGACGAAGTCCTCGATCATACGGCGATTGGCGGTCAGCCCGCTGTCGTTCCACGATGGAGGCAAGTCGCGCCCGGCATGAAGCAATTCCTCGATGATCCAGGGCGAAGTCTCGGCATATTTGCGGCGCTTGGCCGTCCAGACGCACTGGCTTTCATCGATCAGCCGGGCGAGTTCGCCTGGCAGCCATGGGTAGTTCTGTGCCACGGAAGCCTTGACCGCGACGAGATGCATGCCTGGCACATAGCCGACCTCCTCGAAATAAACACGTTCGGCCGCCCGAAAGTCGCGTAGCAACTGCCGGAAGCCGGAACCCGGACCGAAGAAACCGTCCGGCATGAATGGTGTGAAAACCGCGTCCAGCGCGCCTTCGGCCAGCAGCTCCATCATGGGCCGCTCGCCAGGTGCGGCTTCGATATGGCCCGGCCTCCCGAACCCATCCAGTCGGTCGGCGATCGGATGCCCGGATGTCAGCCGTCCGGCGAACCAGTACGCATCCTCCACGCCGACCCCTTCGCGGCGCAGCGCCGCTCGCGTCCAGGTGTTGCCGGAATCGCGCCAGCCGGTCACGCCGATCCGTTTGCCGGCGAGGTCGGAAAGTCGTTCCAATGGACTGGTCTCGGCAGTGAGGACGCAGCGGTGGCGGAAGCCGCGCATGATGAAGCAAGGCACGCCGACGATCTTGTCCGTACCCGCGGCCATGGTGGAAACGTAGCGGCTGAACGAAACCTCTGCGGCGTCGTAGCGTGGATCAGTGGCTAGATCGGGAACTAGGGCGGCGACACGCTCGACCTCGACCTCGACACGGGGAGAACTGACATCGCCGAGAATCAGCGGTGTGAGATAATCCCAGTCGCGCGTAGCAATCCTTATGGAGACGGGCATGCGGTGAACTCGAGACAAAAATTGACCCAGCGACTGTTAAATGTTCATTTCTATTCAATCAAATGTTATTACGTTATTGAACATTCATGGCAGGGACGCGATGTCGGAGGCTTTCAACGCCGAGTGGTTCGCTGAGCGCCTGGGTGACCGCACAAGGCGCGGCATTGCGCGGGAGACCGGAGCGCTGATCCGAAGTGGCGCATTGCCTGTCGGCGCGAAGCTGCCGCCGGTGCGTGAACTCGCCTTCGTGCTCGGCATCAGTCCCGCGACCGTCTCGCAGGCCTGGACCGAGCTTCGCCGTCACAAGATCATCGGCGGCCGTGGGCGCAATGGTGCCTGGGTCCTGGCCGACCGCTTCGCGGCGCGGCCGGAGCGGCATCTGAGCGGTGGCAATTATGGCCCCGGCGTCTTGAATCTTGCAATCGCGGGACCCGATCTGGCACTTTTGCCGCCGCTCGACGTTGCCCTGGCACAGGGTGCGCGTGCCGAGAAGCTCAACAGCTATGAGCGCGTGCGCATCCTGCCCCAACTGGACGCTGCGGTGCGCCCTTCATGGCCATATGATCCCGGCGCGTTCCTGGCCACCAATGGCGGCTACAATGCCGTCTATACATTGCTCCACGCATTGGTTCCACCCGGTGCGCCGGTGGCGATCGAGGATCCGACTGCGCTGCGCCTGCTCGATATTCTGGAAGATCTGGATGTCCCGATCCTGCCGGTTGACTGCGACGGGGAGGGGCCTTTGCCGACCTCCCTGGCGAGAGCCCTTCAACAACGGCCTGCGGCGTTCCTGTTCCAGCCGCGAATCCATTCGGTGACCGGCGCCTTGATGTCAGCCGCGCGGCTCGAAGCCATCGGAGACCTTCTGGACGGCACCAACGTGCTCATCATCGAGGATGACGGTGTCGGCGATATTTCCGGCGCGCCGCGTATTTCGCTTGGCCGGCGCTTTCCGGATCGCGTGATCCACATCCTGTCCTATTCGAAGACGCATGGTCCCGATCTGCGGCTTGCCGTGCTCTCCAGTTCGGCGACGATCGTCGAGCAAATCCAATCCTATCGCAGTTTCAGCGCGGGTTGGACCAGCCGCATACTGCAGGCCGCGGCCGTCTGGCTGCTTCAGGATGCGGCTACGATCGACCATGCCGAGAGGGCGAGGGACATTTACCGCCGCCGCCGCGTACGGCTGGCGGACGAACTCGCGAAACGAGATGTCGTGATCGATGCCGGACATGGGCTTAGTGTCCTCATTCCAGTTGCTTCGGAATCCTACGCGCTGGTCACGCTGGCCGCGCACGGCATTGCGGTCCATGCCGGAGCCAAGTTTTCGACGCAACGGACGAGCGCTATCCGCGTCGCAACGAGCATTCTGCGCGAGGAGCACGTCGAGCGTGTCGCGGATTCCATTGCGCTGGCGACAGGCCCAGCTTGAGATAACGGGCGACTGGATCGTAAGCGCCTGCGTTCGCGACGGCCGCTGGCGGTAAGCTATCCGTGCGTTGCGCTGCAATGCTGCGCAGCGAGCTCATCGGCGGCGCAGGCATTCAATGCTGCTGTGACGTCGGCAACTGAATCAACGAGCACATCTCGAGATATCGGCAGAACGCATTGGCAAGCTGTATCTGTCGTGGCGTCCTGCATTCCGCTTCGAACACCTGGGGTGAAGCTACGAGAATCGACAGGCATTTGGCCCGTGACGTTGCTACGTTGAAGCGATTAAGGCTGTAGAGGAACTCCATACCTCGCGGAGCGTCCGCGTGAGTTGAAGTCGCCATCGAATAAATCGCAATCGGCGCCTCCTGACCCTGAAACTTGTCCACCGTACCGACCCTGGCGCTGGGCAGGCGTTGTTGGATTTCAAAGACCTGCGCGTTGTATGGCGTGATGATTAGAATATCACCTGGCGTGATTGGAGCCTCTTTCCCGTCCCGATCGACCCAATGCGTATTCGACTGCAGGATGTGGTTCACGAGGTCGCGGATGACGACAGCCTCTTCCGGGGAGGAGTTCTGATTTCCGCTGTGGCTTACCGGGATGTGCCGCAGGCCGGACCCTTGTATCGGACCGCTTGATATGATCTGGCCGTCAAGGCCGTCCTTTGATTTCAGTTTGCCCTCATAGAACAGCTCCGATGTGAAAGCGCATATATCGGGGTGGAGCCGCCAGGTCTCTTCGAGAAACAGCCCTTGCCCGGCGGCGATCGTTTTCCCGCCGGCGAGAATGTGATTCAGCGCCGACACGTCGGTTCCGTCCGGATGACTTCCCTGCATCGGTTGATCCAGCTGTTGAGGATCGCCAAGCAGAACAACCGTATGGGCTGCCTGCGAAACCGCCAGCACATTTGCGAGAGACATCTGAGCTGCTTCGTCCACAACGAGAACGTCGATGGATTCAAACGCATCTGCCCGTGACCAGAGGAAGCTCGTCCCGCCGGCGACCTCGCATGGTCCGCTCAATGCTCCATAGACGTCGGCATTGTTCTTCGCGAAGACCAAGCGGTGCTGATTGGATTCCACCTCTTTCGGCTTCACGATGCATGTCAGGTCGACGCCTAGTTCGTCTGCTGCCTCGATGACCTTGTCGATCAGGTTCCTGATGACCTTGTGGCTGTTTGCGGTGATCCCGACGGTCTTACCTTCGCGAACAAGCGCGCATACCATCCGCGCACCGGTGAATGATTTACCAGTGCCCGGGGGGCCTTGTATGGGGAAGATGCCGCCGTCGAACAGCGTGGCAACCCGCATCGCCGCGGCCAAGGTAGTCTCCCCATCTGTCTTGATCGGCTCACCCCCCAGACGCGGCGCCAGGCGCAGCAGCAGATCGCGCGCCGCGCAATATGAACCTTCGCCAGCTAGCCCATGGTCCGCCACGTATTCGCCGATACGCACGAGGGAATTGGCCTGTTCATCAGAACCGAAATTCTTGGAGCCGTAGATCGCTTGGGGATGAACACCGACGGACTTGCCTGCCTTCTTGATGTCGATCGTACGGTTCTGCTGCGATACCGCAACCGTGGTTCCAATCTTGTCGCCACCAACATTGTGCAGGTCGTCCTCCACGCGAATGTCTGTTTCCTGCGGGATAAATGAATAGCGGTGCGTCGGAAGCTTTCCAGCCCCAGGGACTTCGCCGAGGAAGGTAAGGCCCGACAGGCCGCTGCGTTCATCCATCAGCTCTTCTGCCGACAGATCGCGAAGGCGAAAGAACTCCCACCATGTCGCCTTTGCTTCGCGCCGATGCCAATCGAGAATGTTGGCGAGTATCCATCTAGCGTGTTGCTCGGCGTCGCGCTCTTCCGGGTCGGCCGGCACGTCCGCGGTTAGCCGCTCGATCAGCGGCCCGATCATCGCGAGCCATGCCGTGACATTTTCGCTCGCTGTTTCGTCGCCAGGCTGCGGCCGGTCAATGATTTCACCAGCAGCGATCGCCTGTGAGCGGAGCATTTCCAGCCAGTCACGAAGAAACCGCGTCGATACGCAGTCGTCGCGGTTGTAGCTCTCGACGACCGATCGGTCTTGTTCGCGAATTTTGTCGGGGTGTCCGAGTTCCAGGCTTGACTGGAGACTCAGCAATGCAACGTTTGCGTCCTGAAGAGGTGTTTCGCGAGCAAATCCATAAAACGGCTCCAGCCTCTTGATCGAATAGCTTTCAACGCTGGCGCGAAGGCCGTTGCGGACGACCCCGTAAAGGTCGACGAACAGCTTCGACCGTAGCATGTTGTCGAATTCTTCTTCACGCGTCGCGTATCGGCCCATCAGCCGTTTCAGCGCCCCAGGCTCGTAGGGTGCGTAGTGATAGACGTGCAGTTCCGGATAGGTCTCCCGACGCTTGGTTGTGAAGTCGATGAAGGATTCGAATGCCAGCTTTTCGTCAGAGCGGGAGAAAGCCCAGTCTCCGACGTAACTCCATTCGCCCGCTTCGTTTTTGAAATGGTATCCAAATAGATACTCAAGCCCGTGCTCGCCGACGAACGGATCGCCCTCCAGATCGAGGAAGACATCGCCATGCGATGGCTCGGGAAGGCAGGTTAGCCCGAAGCCTGCTACTACGGGAAGGAGCTCGAAGCCGAGGCAGCCGCTGGCTCTCGCCTCCACCTGCAACCGCGCTTGCTCACGGACGCGTTCGTAGGAATGGGCCGAGCCGCGCTCGGGCTTCCATTGTAGGGGCAGGGGCATAGCGGCTAGCGATTCCATAGCGCCGACGTCGCGGTTTTTCAGCTCGTTGATCTGCACCTTGGATATGCCTGCGACGAGACACAGGTGATCGTCGGCTCGGCGCCGCTTGTCGCATTGCGTGCTCCAGCGACAAACGTCGCAGTGACTGTTGGGGTCGGGATAGGTGTCGGAGCCGGGCGCCGAATCGACAGTCAGTTCAAGCCCCGATTTAGCCCTGCGATAGAACGCGCCGTAGTCGGCGAAGCGATACTGCTGTGGCTTAAAATCCGCCCATGGCGGAACCACGTGCATGAGTTCAGGTGCCAGCCCCTGAGCGTCGGCGAGCAGATCGGAATAGAGACAAAGCTGGAGTACGGTACCTCCCTTTGTCTCGCGAGCCAACTTCGTGTCGACTGCCTCATAGGACCAGGATCCAAGCGCTGATGGCGTCTCAACGCGGAGAAGCACGTCGGTCCGACCGCTCCATCGTCCATTCGCCAAGGCTCCTTGGACGATGACGGGTGTTCCCGCGCGCATCGCGTCGCGCGTCTGCTCGGCCGACGTCGCGGTGATGTCGATGCCTTCAATTCGCACCGCGTCAAGGCCCGAATTTCTCAGATGATCGATATACGCTTGCTCGTGCAGCGCGCCCCGTTCCCGGAGGATTTCAAGAAAGGGATCGTAAGAGGCTGGTTTGGCAAGTGTGCCTTGAGCGACTGCCAAGTCTAGGCTCGTGAGATGACGGCAATTCAGATGGCCGACCAAGTCGGTCGCATTTAATTGGATTCCGTGCCCCGACTGTCTCATGAAACTGCCTCAGAGAAATCGACGCTTCGATCAAACCAGAAGAAGGCTTCGAAATTAATTGCTGGGGTTGCCATCACATGACCGCCAGGTTCTCGGTTGTTACCCGCGACGCCTGGGAAAATGGAACCCGAGGGCACACAGGAAAGAACCTGCTTCGTTGCCGGGGAAGGGGGCGATGGTGCCACCGCTGCTGCTCCCCGTCATGAGTCTGGGGACCCGATGACCTCCGGGCGCTTGCGAGGGGAATATCCCACTTACCACAGTCGGGGTTGAACAAGCCGTGGAGACGGAAATAGCGGTCGATACGGACAAAGTCCTTAGTATTCATGGAGGCGACAACGGCGCGGTAAGCGATCGCTGTTGCTGCGATCGCGAGGTCTTGCCCGGGCTTCTTAGCGTTCCTGCAAGGGACCCAAAGGTCCTGCAATGCAGGAACCAGCGTCATATCTGCATAGAGTTTGGCTACCGGCGCATCCATCGCCAGAAAGATCACATCGGACTCGAGCAGAGATTTCAACCATTTCGCAAGGCTAGCGGCCCGTAGCGCGTCCTTAGGCTTGAGCATGGAAATTCCCCTCTGTATTTCAAATACAGCGCTGAAGGGAATGGCGATAGGGGCGCGAAGATTGCCAACCCAGTCAACGACCTTGGGATTGGGCCGCCTGTGGGCCAACGCGCTCAGCACGTTCGTGTCGAGCACGTACATTGTCGATCGTGGGCTCACAGGAACTGTCCATGGTGTTAAAGTGCAGAAGTCATATTAAACAGTCACCGGCAATCCGTTAATGAGCCGGGCGGCAGGAGGTTTTTGAATGGGGCGTGCTCCCCGCGATCGGGCAATATCGGGCAAACGGACCAACGTCTGGAATGTGCGCGAAGCCCGCGAACGGTTTGATGACCTTCTCGCCGCGGCGGCGCAGAATGGACCTCAGACGGTCCGCGACAATCGGCGTGTGTTCAAAGTCACCCTTGAGCGCGCTGGATCGTCGCCTATTGGGAAAGGCCTTCTCACGAAAGGCGGACCTCTGGAAGCAACGGACATTCTGGAGGATTGAGTTCTCGTTTTTGCGGCATTCGGTAGCAAACGCCACCAATAGGCATCACGCATTTGAATTAACTGGAAAAATGCAGCAACCAAACGATGTGGCTCGTCGGCTAGAATCTCCAGCCTTATTCGTTCTCGCGATCGGCGTTTAATAGACGACGGAGGGCTCGTTTGAGCAGCATGTTGTCATGAATGAACCCCAGGATGTCGATGATGCCATCTTTCGCGATGCGAAAGATGAGGATGTGTCTGGGATCACCAACCTGACCAGGCGGATCTGGAACGTGTTTGCGACTGTGACGGATGTGATTAGCCATACTTCGGACCGCTAGCATGGATCTTGCGGGCAATCGCGCGCGCATTCAACCGCTCTAGCAATGCCTGAGATGCATCTTTACCATCGACCACGGTGAAGTCCCCGTTCTCGATAGCGGAAATGCCCTCCGCCGCTATCCTCTCGATTACAGCAAGACTGGCCTTTTCGGCCGCAAGCTCATCCTCGTAACGCCTGAGTGCCTCCCGCACCACTTCGCTCGCATTCTGGTGACGGCCGGAAACGACCTCCCTATCGACAAAGTCACTCAAATGGTTCGTGAGACTGAAATTCCTGCCGCTCATGGCCATCTCCTTTGTGGCTAGAGTATCAAACTTTGATATCTAGCTGCAAATATCAAGACGGTAGCTCTATCTCCCCCTTCCCGATCGACCCCCGCAGGCTTAGGGAAAAGGCCGCCGCGCACCGGCGGCCCGCTTCGCTACCTCTCGTTAACCCACGAATAAGAAACCGATCGACTCCGGCGGGCAGATCCGCTAGGGCGCGCCTCATGTTCAGGCGGATACGCATACGGCGCTGATTTCGACGGCCTCCCAAGGCTGCCGCATCGCCACGCGTATCGACGACTGCCAGCCCTGGAGCCTGAACATGAACACTCGCGCCTCTAGTTCCCCCACGCCTCGCCTGACCCCGAAGAAAGTGGCCCTGCCGCCACTCTCAGCATTCGCCCGCTTTGTTGGTGGCGTTTGCTACCGAATGCCGTTCAAGTGCCTAGGAAGACTCGGCCAAGAACGCTGTCCGATTAGTTCGACTGCTGTCGTTAAAATCGATCGGTCCTTCAAATTTTATCGACGTTTTTGATGCCGCCGAAGGGGATCGGCATCCACAAGTCTGCATGCAACCGGAGAGGGCAACGTGGATTTCAACGAAACTCAATCATACGAAAACGTGGCGGTCCGGCCGGAAGGCATTGGGGCCACGCCGGCTGATACACAGAGCGAGCGGCTGCACGCAATCAAGGAGCGTGTACGCGCCCGCCAGAAGGCACTAAAGCGTTTCTCGATATCGCATCGGAGCTCGACGCTGCCCGCGGCGAATTGCCGGAATCCAAGCTGAAGGCATTTCTCGTATCCGAGTGCGGCCTGAATAGAAGCGATTTCAGGACCTATCTGAAATTCTCTGAAGTTCTGGGACTTCATCGCGAGACAATCATGAAGGCGGCCGTTTCCTTCCCCGTCGTCAAAGCCCTGGTCGCGGCCCCGACAGCCGTGAGGGAAGAAGTCGTGGAAAGGATCGCGCTGGGAAGTTTCATGCATCCTAGCGATGTCGCGGCTATCAAGCGCCGCCATACCGATGACGCAAAGGATCCTCATGTGGAGCAGGAACGTCGCCGCCGGAAGGCACTGCGTTCAGCAGCGGAGTTGAAAGCGCAGTCGGAAGTCAAATCTTTCGGCGAGCAGTTTCTGCCGTTCGCTCAATCACTCGTCAATTTCTACAACGACGGTTGCGACGACACTGCCGTACGCGACGATTTGATCGACAAGCGGGCTTTGCTGATGCATGAAGCCGGTGGCTGTCTGGCTCGCTTCGAGGAACTTTTCGATACGGCAGCGCTTCCGGCCGCATGGGAGTTCCATTACCAAGGCAATCCTGACGAGACTGTTTGGCTGGCACGAGCGCACGACAGCTTGAAGAGCCTGGCCATCGGAGAATTCCAGTCGGTCGATCCCGATAGCGGCAATCCATACGACACGAGCCACGACTTCCTCGACCGCGCTGCGGTGGAAAGCGTGCTTTGGCTTTTCAACGACAACGGCATTTCGCGAGAGCAGTTGAAGCACAGGAAGTTGCCTGCCTCAGCCGCAAAAACGGTGATCGACCCTCCCTATCGGCTCAGCTCGATTGAGATCTGCGCGGGTGCGGGAGGCCAAGCGCTCGGGCTCCACGCCGCAGGTTTCGACGCCGTCGCAATCTACGAGCAAAACAAGAATGCGGTTGCGACCCTGAAAGCCAACAGGGCGCTCGGTCCGGTCCGGCAGGGCGACATTGCAAATGTGGATTTTACTGCATATCGCGGAAAAATCGACCTGGTCGCCGGCGGGGTCCCATGCCAACCTCATTCGAGCATGGGCTTGCAGAAGGGCCACGCGGATGACCGCGATCTCTTTATGGAAGCTGTGCGGATTGTCGGCGAGGTCGCTCCACAAGCCTTTTTCTTCGAAAACGTCGAGGGGTTCGGGTTCAGGGCAAACTCGGCCTATCGTGCGGAACTTCATCGGAAGTTCAAGGAGCTTGGCTACGATACGCAGGTATTCAGCTTCTTTGGCAGCGACTACGGATTGGCTCAAAATCGGCCGAGGGTAGCGTTTGTCGGATTTCGGGACGTTCCGATCGGCCGCTTCCGTATGCCGCCGAGATTCCCAGAATGGAGAACCACCGTCGGCGAAGCTCTGATCGATCTCGTTGCCGCGAATGGTTGGGAGGGTGCCGAAGATTGGGCCAGGAACAAGGCGAACAAGATCGGGCCGACCGTTGTCGGAGGGTCCGAGCAATCCGGAAGGCTGGCGTTCAGCGCCAATCTGCGGAAGCAGGCCTGGGTGGATCTCGGGATCGATCCCTTGGGAATCGCAAAGAGCGCCCCCTCGGCGATCCATCCGAAAAATGAGCCTTTCCAGTTCACGATGAAAATGGGCGCGCGACTTCAGGGCTTTCCAGACGACTGGGTATTCTGCGGTTCGCAGCACCCGCAGAAGCGTCAGATCGGCAACGCTTTGCCGCCAGTCATGGCGCGGGCGGTCGGCCTGGCGATCTACAGTGCCCTTACCGGAGTAAATTTTGACTACGAACAGGCTCTGCAGTCGCCGCTACCTGCCCAGCATCACGGTAGGCTGAAGCTCAACATGCTTGCGCGGGTATTGCCGAGGCCGGTCAGGCAATCCTTGAGGATAAGTCCGCATGCTTCTCGATCCGGCAGGGGCACATGGACAACCAGGTCACAGCGGGACGTGAAGGCCGCATCGACCGCCTGGGGAAAGTTGCTGGTGGCAAGGAACAAAAGATTCGGATGCCGCTCGGCCAGCGCATCAAGTTGAACGAGCACGGCATCGGTCGCACGATGGATATCGATCGGATTGGCCTCCAGGCTCATTTTTGACCGGTCGGCGGCAAGCGTCTCCACCTCATCGAGGAGCACAATCGTCGGTCCCGCGGCTGCGGCTTCGGCGATTGACTGTGAGAACAGCTCCGATACCGCACGCTGGGTCTTGCCCATTGCCGAACTGGTAAGCGCATGCGGCTCGACTTCGAGCAGGCGGAACCCGCTGCCTGGAAATGTCTCGGCGGTGCGATGCGCCAACCCACGGGCAAGCGAAGTCTTGCCGGTCCCGGGCGGTCCGACAAGCAGAATGACGCCGTGTAGCGGAATTACACTGCGATCGACCTTACCGCGCATCGTGAAGTTCAGCATCGCCTGCGACAGAAGCTGGGCTTTCAGGCGCTCGTCCAGGATGATCGAATTCCACAGAGCTCCGAGTGTGGGATCGGGAAGCCGGCGTGTGCGCTGGATACCCTTGGGCTGGTTGAAATCCTCGTTCTGCACCGCCGTCAGTTTCTGCATTTTGATCGTCCTCGCGTCGCCTGCCTGGCGGGTTGAATGCGCAATGGAAGAGCCGCACCTGGGCGGGCGCGGCCCCCGGAATCACCCCTTCGGAGGGAAGGGATCGTTGCCGTAGGAATTGGCGTCCCGGATGCGACCATCGGGACGGTGGATTACCACCTCGCCACGTTCGCGGATCGCGGTACTGCGCGCTGCTTCGGTAGCTTGCGCTTGTGTTCCGTGGGTCGAGCCGACGCGCGAAGCTCCTTCACGGCGCGTCGCCCAACCAGAATCGTGGGGAACGACATGGATGCGTTTTGACATTCCGAGTTCCTTTCTGTTTGCCGCCGGACGAATCCGACATTCACCGACGCTTAACTAATTTCAGAGCGTGGAAATGTTGTCAATAAGCACAAAGAAAATGACATTATTAAGCACATAATGTTTGCGACGTTGACATCGCGCGTCGTGGAGGGCAAACATTGGTCATGTCAGGCGAGTCGATTTATGCAGCGTTCGGGCGACTTGTCGCCGCGAGACGAAAGATACTTGAGCTCACCCAAGCCGAGTTGGCGGCCAGGGTGGGTATGTCGCGTGCATCAGTGGCAAACATCGAGAGTGGCCGGCAGAACGTGTTGCTGCATCACGTTTACAGTCTCGCGTCGGCGCTGGAATTTCCGAAGGCTGCCGATTTGCTGCCCGCTACGCCGAAACCACAGCCCCGGGAGGACTTGAAGATGATCTTGTCAGATGAAACCGTGACCCCTCGGGGCAAGGCTCAGATCAATGACCTGATTGCGGATGCACTTGCACGCCATGGGTCCGGAAAGGCCGGGGCGTGACCGCAGATACCGAAATGGCTCGGGAGGCTGCACGCACGATTTTGCGAGATTTCGGAGTGAAGGGGGCACCGGTTCCCATCGAACGCATCATCAAGGCCAGGCACGTCGTACTTCAATACGCGCCACTGGACGATGATCTCTCCGGCATGGCTTTCATAAAGGACGGTGTCGGTATCATCGGTATCAACGCCTTGCACCACCCTAATCGGCAACGATTTACGGCCGCACATGAACTCGGACATCACGTGCTACATGCTCCGCATATCCAAAAGGCTGTGCATGTGGACAAAGGGTTTCGGGTTCTGATGCGAGATGATGTCTCGTCTCAAGGCATTGACTCGCTGGAGATCGAGGCCAACGCATTTGCATCCGAGCTCCTTATGCCGCGAGAGCTCCTTGCAATTGTGCTGGATGCAAGTGGTTTGGACATGGAGGATGACGCCGGGATCGAAGCGCTTGCGAAAAGGTTCCGCGTAAGTGCATCCGCGATGCGGTTCCGCCTGGCAGGTCAATTCTAGGCGAGGGGATGTGAATGGGCTTCGTATTCTTCGACACGGAGACAACGGGGCTCAGGCACGGCTTCGATCAGATTGTGCATTTCGCGGCGATTCGGACCGACAACGATCTCAACGAGGTCGATCGGTTCGAGGCGCGCTCACGTCTTTTGCCACATGTCGTTCCCCATCCGCGCGCACTTCTGACAAACGGGCTGCCAATTGAACGACTTGCCGATGAAGGGTTGCCGTCGCACTATCAGATGGTCCTCCTTATCCGACAAAAACTACTGTCCTGGTCTCCCTCGATTTTCGTCGGCTATAATTCCATTCGTTTCGATGAGGAGATGCTCAGGCACGCACTCTTTCAGAATCTTCA
This sequence comes from Mesorhizobium sp. ES1-4, assembly GCF_020164745.1. Classification (GTDB taxonomy): domain Bacteria; phylum Pseudomonadota; class Alphaproteobacteria; order Rhizobiales; family Rhizobiaceae; genus Mesorhizobium. The sequence goes on from NZ_JAIUGV010000011.1 coordinate 241,140, forward strand.
CCCGGCTTATCTCACAAGCAGCCATGGCAATTGCCGTGCCGATGCTCTGGGTTTGATGATGGCCGCCTCGGCTCTCTCGCCGGCCTGTCTCACCGTTCCTGTTGGACCGGAGGGACGCCTGATATTCCGGTTGGAACAGCTTGCATCAGCAAATGCTATTGTTCACGCACAGGCTCATGACGCACTGGCCGATGTGGCCGCAACACTCGGTCTTTGTAGACGTGTGCGTGAGCGTTCGTCCGAACTCTGGCAGCGTTTCGTGCGCTTTTCAAAGAAAGCGACAGTCGGCGACTTTGTCGACGCCGAGGATGGCTTTTACCTCACGGAGTTTTTTGGCAACGAGGCGTACCATACACCTGTCGTTTGCTTAGGCCGGGATCCCGAACAGCCCAATGGCCGCTTGTGCCTGCGGCTAGACATCGACATCGAGCGGTTTGCATCGATGGCTGAAGGGGAGTTGCGGGCAGAACTTGCAGTGAAGCCGAGCCCTGTTCGCCGCCTTCGGATCAATGCAGCCCCTACGCTGACAGCCTTATATGACGCCCCCGACAGGATGTTGAACGGCATCGACCTCGATTCAGTGGAGGCACGTGCTCGCAGGATCAAAGAGGATGTAGCGTTCTGCGCTCGCATCGTCTCGCACTACGTGGCGATGCGCGAACCGCATACGCTGTCTGTCCATGTTGAGGGGCAGATTTATGATGGTTTCCCTGGACCTGATGACGAGGTTCGTATGGCGGCTTTCCACGATGTGAGTTGGCCAGAGGCGTTGGGCATTGTTCAGAGCTTTGACGACGAGCGACTTCGAACCTTTGGCCTTCGCTTAATCTATTTTGGCGGGCGATCGGTCTTGCCAAATGACGTGCGGCTCATTGTGGAGCGCGGACTAACGGATCGGTTGGTCGCCGACGCAGCCGGCGGTCTGACGCTGCTCCAAGCGCTGCAGGAGACGCAGACGTTATTGGACGACGGTGGGGATGACAACCGTGGAGTCCTAAAGCGTGTCGCGATTAATTGGCCTCATATCCGGCAGCTTTGAAGAAGTTTCTGCATTCGGCTGGCTCGAACAAA
>NZ_JAIUGV010000012.1 GCF_020164745.1 Mesorhizobium sp. ES1-4
ATGCGGCTGCGCTGTAGGGACGGTCAAAAGCAGGCTGAACCGTGCCCGCGCCAACATTCTCGTATTGCTTGGGGAGAGTTCGCTGCAGACACTGATCGAACGGCGAAACCATCTGGCGGACGGTCAACTCGATATCGAGGGCGACAGCCGCAGATAGTCAGTTAGCGCAGCATACTCGCACACAGAAAAACCGCGGCTGCCACCACGGCTACAATGACCAACAGCGGCCAGTTGCTGCGAGGCTGCGGTTGCGGTTCGCTTTCAGGAGGCCGCGTTGGGTTGGTGAAACTGGAGCTTCAGTGGTCGCGTTTTGTATGCCGGCCGCCTCGGCGTCGGTCTCCAGCGGAGCCATGGCAGGATCGAAGCCCGGCGTTCTATCCTGCGTCTCTCCCGCCTGCATCTGGCCTTCGGCAGAGGCCGGTGGCTACCGCGCGCGGCTCGGCGAATGCCGACGGCCGTCTTCCTGAAAAGCGTGGCGACCCGCGTAATGGCGCTCAAAGGTGAGTACCGGTTGTGGGGCACCACATGTATCAAATTCGCGCCTGCCCCGGCTAGGCAATGGGTATCCGCGTTGAATGCATTAAGCGCCTCGGGGAGCCCTCGCCGCTGGCATATCTTTATTTTCGATGGAGTATGCAAATTCCTCCCCTCGCACTTCGTCGGTGACCCGTATCCATTTCTTTTCCCATGTTTGACTGCCGATCTTTCGGTTGATCAACTCCGAAGCAGCCCTCAACGGCGTTGGTGCATCTATCGCCCGCGATCTTACCGAGCGATCATTGTGCATTTCTTCAACGAGATAGGTCGGCATTCACCTCCTCCGTAGCAGGCATCGATTATTAACGTCTGCTAATGGACTTAGTTGCAGCCAAGCTGGCTGACTCTCGTCCTCGGGGCTGGATTCGGTTGACATTTTCGCTCCTGTTGCATGCCGTCTGCCTTTGCTATTTGCACATCTGCGCGGGAAAGGTTCGCGGCGGTGCCGTCGACGGTGCCCACCGCCAGCTGCAGTCCGTCGCCGGACCAGGCAAGCGCGGTCACCGGACTGCCCGCGGTCTGACGAGGAGTTCGTCCCGCGCGCCGATCTGGGCGATGGTGATCCGGCCCGTTGGCATAGCCGGCTGCTATCATTTTCTTCTTGGGGTGCGGCCACCGGCTCGACCGGAACCAGTCCGGCGCGACCAGTCTCTAGCGCGCCAGAGGTTTCGCCGCCAAGTGGCGGGGCGGTCACGGACCAGCCGGCGATCCGGAAAGCGCCCGATGCAAACAGCGCATTCTCAGGCAGGCTCCAGCAACTGTCCGACCGGTGATGGAAATCCCGCAACAATGTCAGCTCGGCCATCGGTCATGTCGACCAGGGCAAAGGCTCCGGTTTCGAGCCCGCAGGCCAGCCACATGCCGTCGCCACTCCAGCGCATGGACACCGGGCGCGCCAAAAGCGAAATGTCGCGCATTGGGGCTGGGCCGTCTTCCAGCGCCCAGATCGATGGGTATATGGCTCCAGGTGACGAGGGGCATTCTTGATCGGGCGCTAGACCAGAACTGACACAACGGAATAAGCATCACGTTTGTCACCCGCAAAGACTTTGCTTTATGATAGCTGGTCAGCTTCTGTCTGGATCGAACGATCGGCACAACGCTGGATAGTCTTTCATGCTTCCCGAAAGTGGGCATTCGACAACAAACGGGGGCTTGCATACGACGGTATTCGAGCGGCGGGGGACGCGCGAAGGCGACTCTTAGGCGGCTTTCTTCGCGAACGCCCATACCATAAGTGGGTATTCCTCATCGTTGCTGAGGTCTCGCCACAACCCGTAGGCCCGCACCGGGCCGCCAATATGGGCCTTGGCACAGGCCTTGTTGCCCCAACCAAATGCCTGCACGTCATCCTCGCCGAAGCCACCTTCGACCATCAACTGCTTCAGCCCCGCAGGCGTCCAGCGGTTGTAGTCGTGCGGGCGGGCATGCACACGGAACAGGAAGGGTGTGGCCACCATCGCCCAGCCGCCAGGCTTGGTCATGGCGTGGATGTTGGCGACCGCGGTGTGCGGGCGCTGGACATGTTCAAGCACCTGGTCGGCGATGACGATGGAATATTGCTCTTCGGTGCGATTCTTGCAGATGTCGAAATCCGGGAAATCGACCGAACGGTAATGTGGGCAAAGCGCGCGCCAGTACCGGTTCCAGCCCGGCGAGATCTCGATCACGTCGCGCGATTTGCGGTTGGCCGCTTCAAGGAATGTGGTGAAGGCCTCGATTTGGCGGATGCGTAACCAGTTGCGGCTGTCGTAACGAAGCAGCCGCTTCACGGTTTGTTTTCCCCGGCTTGTCAGTGCGGCAACGCTTGTCATTTTCGACCTCCTCCTGCCCACCGCAAATCTTTCTACTCCGCAAACCGTACAAAAGAATGACGACGGGAAGGAGTTGGCGCAGAAAGTGCCGGTCTCCCGCCGCTGCGAATTCATTGAATAATCGCCGTTGTAGAACCGGTCGTCGCAGGATGCGGGTAGATATGGCCGCAGCGGTCTCCGGGTAGCGGCAGAGTTCACCGCCGCGTCGCTGAGGAGTCGTAGCGACGCCGACGACGGCGCCGAGTAGAGGCCACTCGCCGTCCCGTGTGATCAATATCGTCGTGACCAGGACCTCTATGAACTGCCTGGTCGGCCGTGGGACCGGTTGACGTTCAGGGGGAGGAACATTACCATGTTCCTTGTTTGTTCCCCGGCGCGCAAGCCGCCAAGATTTGTCTGCCTCGGCCCCCCCTCGGAAGGCCTACGAAATGCATGACCTGATCGACTTCCTACGGTCGAATGCGGCACTGGTGCTTGCCAATCCAACACCGTTTGCAACCTTCGCAATTCTCTTTGGGAGCGGAGGCTTCGTGGTCGGCCGCTACTTCTTGACCGAGCGGATTGCCAATCTCGAAAGCCGGCTTGCGCGGCGCGATGATGAGATCAAAGATCTGAAATCTGGGCAATCATTTCAGGAATCTGACGACGAGCACCCTTTGCTTGTCCCTGTGCTTAGCACGTCGTTCCCTGAGGCGACGCCGATGTCGGGAAAAATGGCCCGATCCGCGCCGCGCGGGAAGACTAGCAGACCCGTGTCGCCAGGTCAGCGTCCAGGCCGAGGGCAGCGGTAGGATGAGAATTGAATTCTTTTGGCGCCAGCGAACGATCCAGTTCGACCGTTCCGCAGCAGAGTGAATCCTCGGCCACGCTATCAAGCGGCTGCCGCGCGTTTCTTGAATCGACTTTCCTAGAGTCGAGCAACTTATGACACACCTCGAGTTGCTCGACGAAATTGCGCGCCGAGACGATGCGAAGGATACGGGTTGGCTAACCATCCGACCTGAGCGCTTTGAGAAGCGCTTCCGGGAAGCTTCGTCTCTCTAGGCAAGCCTCATAAACGGACGCAACAGCAGTCTGTCTTGGAGCGGCTGAGTCTGAAAGCGGGGTGGGATGGCGCGCCATAGTGGGGCGATGAAACGCCTCAGGCAGACCTCTGCGTCGGCAGCGCCTTGCCGCCAGCCCGCATAGGAGCCCTTTTGATTTCTTAAATCGCAACGTCTGGGCGCGCCATCATACAACTGCGATGAGGGTTGACCACGTCGTCAGGAGCGCCAGGTAGCTTCGATGTCCCCGCGTCAACGAGGTTACCATGTCCATCATCGTCAATGGCTCAGCAACGCCGCTGCCCCCAGATCCGCGTGTTTCGTTGCTCGATCTTCTGCGCGAACATCTAAAGCTGACAGGCACCAAGAAGGGCTGCAATCAGGGGGCGTGCGGCGCCTGCACGGTCTTGTTGGACGGTGAACGCGTGGTATCGTGCCTGACGCTTGCGGTGCAGGCAGAAGGGCGTGCGGTCACCACTGTGGAAGGGCTCGCGCAATCGGACAAGCTTCACCCACTTCAGCAGGCGTTTATCGACCGTGACGGCTTTCAGTGCGGCTATTGCACGCCGGGACAAATCTGCTCCGCCATCGGCATGGCCGCGGAGTTAGAACGCGGGGTTCCCAGCCACGTCACCGGCGATCTGACGGCCGGCACTATCGCTGCCAGCCGCGAAGAGCTTGCGGAGCGCATGAGCGGCAATCTGTGCCGGTGCGGCGCGCATAACGGCATCATCGATGCGATCGCCGCGACATTTATCAGCAAGGAGGCCGCGCAGCCTTATCGGCCTGATGGCCCGGAGATGGCAGCATGACCCCGTTCCAATATTCCCGAGCGACGAGCGCGGCCGAGGCGGTACAGAGCGCAGGCCTAGAGGCAGCCAAATATCTTGGCGGCGGCACCAATCTGGTGGACCTGATGCGCGAGACGATCGAGCGCCCGGCTGTCCTCGTGGATGTGACTGGGCTGTCGGCAAACATCGATGAGCGTGAGGGCGGATTGCTGATCGGAGCGGCGGTTCGAAATACCGCCTTGGCCGAGCACCGCGTCGTGCGCGAGCGCTATCCCGTTCTGGCCCGCGCCATTCTTGCCGGCGCCTCCGCTCAGATCCGCAACATGGCGACGGTGGGCGGCAACATCCTGCAACGCACACGCTGCGCGTATTTCTATGACGACGAGGGATCGCGCTGCAACAAGCGCACGCCCGGACAAGGCTGTGACGCCTTGGACGGCTTCAATCGCATGCACGCAATTCTCGGCACCTCGCCGGCCTGTGTCGCGACACATCCTTCGGACATGTGCGTGGCGCTCGCCGCGCTCGATGCAACGGTCCATCTTGAGGGTAGGCAGGGCAGACGAACGCTGGCGTTGACCGACCTCCATCGCTTGCCGGGCGATCACCCTGAGATCGAGACGGTTCTGGAGCCAGGCGAGTTGATCACCGCCGTCGAACTGCCGCCGCTGACAATGGCGTCGACCTATCGCAAGGTGCGCGATCGCGCGAGCTATGCTTTTGCCCTTGTCTCCGTCGCCGCGGCGCTGCGGGTGGAGGACGGTGCCGTCAAGGCGGTGCGCCTCGCCCTCGGCGGAGTGGCGCACAAGCCCTGGCGGGCCTGGAAGGCGGAGGCGGCGCTGAAAGACGGTCCTGTCACCGCGGAGGCCTTTCGGGCGGCCGCGGAAGCGGAACTCGCCGACGCCGCTCCATTGCGTGACAACGCGTTCAAGATCGAACTGGCCAAGCGCACCATGGTCAGCGTGCTCGGCGAATTGGCGGGAGAAGCCGCATGAACATCCTGGAGCAAGCGGGTGAGGCGGCCAAGGGCGCGGCCCAAGGCGTGCTGAAAAAAGCAATCGAACTGGCGCCCGACAGCTGGTTGCCGGGCGGCAGGCCCGATCCGCTCATCCATCACCAGCATGGGCATGTGGGCAAACCCATGTCGCGGATCGACGGGCCTCTCAAGGTCAAGGGCGCGGCGCGTTTCTCCGCCGAGTTCCCGCTCGTCGGCATGACCTACGCGGCTGTGGCGTTCAGCACGATCGCCAAGGGCCGGATCGCGACCCTGGACATAAAGGCTGCGGCGGAAGCGCCGGGCGTGGTGCTGGTGATGACGCACCTCAATGCGCCGCCGATGAAACCGACGCCGCTGTTCATGACCCATTCCAAGGCGGCGGGCGGCGACAATCTAGCAGTCATGCAGGACGACCGTATCCACTGGAATGGCCAGCCGGTCGCCGTCGTCCTGGCGGAAACCCAGGAGCAGGCGGATCATGCCAAGTCGCTGATCCGCGTCGAATACGAGGCCGAGCCGGCGACCACGTCGCTGGCCGCAGCCAAGGCGCAAGGCACCGGGCCGGGTCAGTTCATGGGCGAGCCGCTGAAGCTGGAAATCGGTGATGCCGAGGCGCGGTTGGTCGAGGCCCCGCACAAGATATCCGCCACCTACCGCACACCTCGCCAGAACCACAATGCCATCGAGCCGCACGCTGCGATGCTGGTGTGGAATGGCGAGGAACTGAGGGTACATGATTCCTCGCAAGGCGTGGCGCACACCGCGTGGTCCCTCGCGAAGATCTTCGACATCGACGAGAAGCAGGTGAATGTCACGTCGCCCTATGTGGGCGGCGGCTTCGGCTCGAAGTGCCTGTGGCAGCACCAGGTGCTGGGGGCGGCGGCGGCGAAGCTTGCCGCCCGACCGGTGCGGATCGCCCTGTCGCGCGAAGGCGTTTTCAGGGTGGTCGGCGGTCGCAGTCTGACTGAACAGCATGTGGCGATCGGCGCGCAGCCGGATGGCCGGTTTACCTCGATCATCCACACCGGCGTCACCGTGATGACCCGGCACAATGCCTTTCCCGAGCCATTTATTGTTGCAACGCGCAGCGGCTACGCCGCCGACAACTTCAAGCTTGATGTCGAGGTGGCGTATATAGACATGGTGGCCAACACCTTCATGCGGGCACCCGGCGAAGCCGTCGGCACATTCGGGCTCGAATGTGCCATTGACGAACTGGCCGAAGAACTCGGCATGGACCCGATCGAACTGCGCATCCGCAACGAACCGGAAAAGGATCCGACCGAAGGCACTCCCTTTTCGTCAAGGCATATCGTCGAGGCCTATCGAGCCGGCGCCGAGCGTTTTGGCTGGAGCCAGCGAACCGCGCCTGGGATGCGCCGGGAAGGCGAATGGCTGGTCGGCATGGGCTGCGCGACGGGCACCTATCCCTACTACCGCATGCCGGGCGGCGCGGCTCGGATCACTCTCACCCGCGACGGCCGGGCGACAGTGGCGGTGGCGGCTCACGAAATGGGGATGGGCACGGCTACCGTGAATATGTCCATCGCCGCCGAAAGGCTTGGCTTGCCGCTTGACCACGTTTCGATCGAATACGGGGATTCGACCCTTCCAGGTGTGATCCTGGCTGGTGGCTCGCAGCAGACAGCGTCCATCGGAGCGTCGGTAATCGCCGCCCAGCGGGTGCTTGTGACCGAGTTGCTCAAGCTCGCGGGAAACGACTCGCCGCTGGCCGGGCTCGGCGCCGACCAGGTTGGTGGCTACGATGCAGGCCTGGCCAAGCTCGATGAGCCGGAACGCCACGAGAGCTACGCTTCCATTCTGTCGCGTGCGGGACGCGACGAGGTGGTGGCCCAAGCGAGCGCGCCTCCGCCGTTGGAATTGCAACACTGGTCGATGCATTCCTACAGCGCGATCTTCTGCGAGGTGCGCGTCAACGCAGTGACGGGCGAAACGCGGGTAAGCCGTGTGCTCGGCTCATTCGATTGCGGCCGTATCCTCAATCCGAAGACGGCCGCAAGCCAGTTCCGCGGCGGCATCATCATGGGCCTCGGACTGGCGCTGATGGAGGAAACCGAGTTCGACGAACGCAACGGTCGCATCATGAACGCCAGCCTGGCCGACTATCACGTGCCGGTGCATCTGGATGTCCCGCCGATCGAGGTGATCTGGACCGACATTCCCGATCCGCACACGCCGATGGGCGCTCACGGCGTCGGCGAGATCGGCATTACGGGCACCGGCGCCGCCGTCGCCAACGCGGTTTACAACGCCACCGGGAAGCGCATTCGCGACCTGCCGCTCACGCTCGACAAGCTCATGTGATGGCTGTCGGTCGCGGGCCGGGCTCAAACGAGAAGCTTCCGATCCGCGGCCTCCGAAAGATCGATCAACCCCGTGCGTGGGACAGAGAACGGAGGAACGAACTATGTTGGGCGACAAATATGAACGCATTCAGCGCCGCGCCTATGAGATCTGGCAGCGGAGCGGCGAACTGCACGGTCAGCATGAAGAGCATTGGCATCAGGCCAGCAGGGAGATCGAACGCGAGGATAATGGACTTGGCGAACAACCGGGCGCCGCGATCCCTGGCGCGGTCACGATCCCATCAGGCCAGCCCGATCCTCTCGCCGCCGAGGCGTTGGCGCGGAAAACCGGGATGGCCGGCGACCAGTCGCAAGCCTCGGCAGCGGATGACGCCAAGTCGCAACGACGGACAAACGTCTGAACGCCGTTCGACACGGTCAAGAAACTCGATCAGGCGCACGCTACGCAAGTCCAGCTAAGCTAGTCAGTCGTGAAAGATAAGCCGCTGCGTTGGCCGAATCGGTCCATCCGGCAGTCTCTCTACGGATGCACGAGGTATCCTCGTCAAAGCACTTCACGAGGCATTTGAGGCCACAAAGGTCGCGCGACACCTCTAAGTCGCTGCTCTTCGTTCCCGGCATCCGTCGAGACGGGTACGCGCGCACGGCATCGAGGCTCCAGGAACAAAGTGGTTCCGCTAATGTTGGGATAAAATTAGCGGAGACGAATATGAAATTCTTGCCCGTTCTGGAACCCTGCGGCACATGGGCGGTATTCGACACTACAACCGACGAACCGGCCGAGTTTGCAGATGAGTGCCTCATTGGTCTGACAAAGGCTGGCGCTATTTGGTTCGCGGCAAGAGCCAGCCACGATCAAAGAAGAAACCGTTGCTGGCAGGCATCGAGCATCAGCGTCCTTGGTAGCGCTGGGTTTTTTCAGCAGCAACGACGCGAACAGTCGTGGGGGTGATGAGTGACGAGGCCATGGCTGCCGTATTGGCCTCACGCGATGATGAAGTGCAGGTTCTCGGGGTATTCGACGCAGCGAACAAGAAAGAAGCCTCCGTTGAACTTCGCCGTCTTGGAGAGGCCGTTCACTTTATAGCAAACGCGTCGGTATTGGGTTACGACGTTCGTTCTGCGATAATCTTCCATGCGGGAGCGCCAATCTTGAGAGCCAAGCAGTGTGAGCAACTTTGGGCGAAACACGGCGCGCTGCTGGTAGAATAGGACTGCAGTTCTTGAGGGGCGGCTTGTCGGTGACGGGCTGGCCGACTTTATCTGCGAGTCTTGACGGCTGGCCCGAGCCTCGTCCGATCAGGCTGCTGTACGGATGACCGCTTGAACGGATGATCCGTCGTGAAGGAATCTGGCCGGACACCCCGCTCAACCTGACCCCAGGTTACTCGAATGGCGATTGGGAACCCGCAGGGCTCGGGGAGAGAACGCGCCCACGGCCGTGTCGCCTCCCCCAAAGCGCCCCATAGTGCCTGCGGCGTTCGACAAACTTCGAGCCATTCGGAGCTGCTTCCAGGTGGGTTTAAAAGCGCAACGCCCTTCAAATAGTGCTCCTGCAGAATTCCTTCGATATCGCCAAGCGCTAAGCGAGCATCTTCGCCTAGCGCCAGGACTAAAGGCGTGGCGTCTAGGTCACCCGTAAAACAACCGGACGATCCGGCGCAAACCAGAGTGCGAAGAACTGTGGAGTCGCCGGGACCAAAACAACGAGAACGCTGGGTGCGACCAACCTCCCAGCGCTGGGATGCATCCTGACGGTTCAAGCCTTCTTTTTGACCAGCCCGAATTTCAAGCTGAGACACTAGCCAATTACGGCATTTCTTCACCACCGCCAGAGCCATGCGAGAAGGACTGGATTTCATCCATGTCGATCTTCCCGTCACCGTTCTGGTCGATTGCAGAGAAGATTCGGCCGACAGCCTCCTGGACCTCATTCTCAGACAGCGATCCGTCACCATCCGCGTCCAGAAGCGCGAGCATAAGTCGCATCCCGGTGCCGCGCATCATCCGAGGACCATGATTTCGGACCATTGCATGCTCACCGGCTGGGCCGCCATTGCGGTGCCGCTGCCAACCGTCTCCATGACGGGAAGCTTCCGCTTGACGGTTGTCACCCTCCTCTTGCGGATTGTTACCTTCGTTAGAGCTCCGATCCTGTTGCATTCTCTCCTGGACGGCTTGCTCAATCATCTGGCGAATCATTTCATGCGTCGGCCCACCCGCCTGTCCGTTCACATCCGGCAGTTGTCCGGCACCGGGCTGTTGGGTCGCCGGGGTTGGTGCAGGTGTTCCGTTCGTCTGGGCGAGCGCAGGGAAGGTCGCGAATATGAAAGCGGCGGCCGCAGTGGTCGTGCAGCGTGGAAATCTCATGACATGCTCCATTGGTTGTCGTGGTCTGCCTCAAGCGATTGCTGGCCCCAACTTGGAGTTCATTCCGATTGTTCCTTCCTGGAGATCGGGTCACGATGAAGTTACATAAACCGTGGGGCATAGGCTTCAACACACTTGCCGACAGCACCCGCAGATCATGGCCACGTGCAGTCAATTCTCTCGCCCAACAATGCAGTGAGCTGCCGGGTTCGATCCCGACCAGGCCACGTAGCAGGCTCTCGAAGAATGGCAGCACGCGCCCGCGCGTCAGCTTCCTGCGAACGACAACCTCACTTGCCGCATCCACCTCGTGGACTTCCAGAATCGGCAGCTGTGGCGGCCTCATGCGAGCCCGCCGGGGCGAAATCATCGGTAGGACATCCAGTCTGGCTGGGGTTCTTGGAAGTTTTTCGAACTTTCTGGGTCGGCCCACCGGCCGAACTGCGGTCGCTTGTGAAGAAGGTCGGGCTGCTGCTGTGGGTTAGCTTGACCTGCGCTGACACGCCTTTCGCCGAGGTTTCCGACGGGTAGAGCCACCGGCCGCCTTTGTCGCTCTGTGTGATGTTAAGGGAGCCGGCGCAGAACGCGCCGGACTCCCGCTATTCAGAATTCAATCAATAATTGCCGTTGTAGTACCGGTCGTCGCAGGGCGCGGTGTAGATACGACCGTAGCGGTCTTGGTAGCGGCAGAGTTCATCGCCGCGTCGCTGAGGAGTCGTAGCGCTGCCGACGACAGCGCCGAGCAGCGCGCCGCTCGCCGCGCCGATGACGGTGCTCTTTGTGTTGCCGCCGATCGCCTGGCCGACCAGGGCACCGCCTGCGCCTCCGAGCAGCGCGCCTGTCGTTGCACGCTGCTGGCCTTCGGTCTGTGTCTCGCATCCTGCGAGAGCTGCAGTCATCAGCATCGCCAACATAGCCTTTTTTATAATCATGACTCCAACTCCTTTGAAGCCCCGGGAACCAACAAACAGGGGCGCAAACAAATCGAGTGCGGTCAGTTTGCGGCGGAACGGCGGCGTGCTCGCTCACGATGTGAGTCAGAGTTTCCCGGCCGTTGATGACAATGGTTTCCAAACGGAAAAGAAGGGCATTCGATACAAAATGGATAGGCGTTTCTAACCAAACCGCAGGCTGCCGTTTGCTAGAATGGGGCACTGGCAGAATGGTGCATAGAGATGGACAGGCCTGCAGCGGGACGCAACGCTCCTCAGGTGAGGCGGACGGTTCGTGCGGCTCAATATCTGCGGATGTCCACCGAACAACAGACATATTCCATTGAGAACCAGCGGGATGCTATCCGCGACTACGCGGATGTCATGGGCTACGACATCGTCGCCACATATGAGGATGTTGGCCGAAGCGGACTGAACATCGAGGGGCGCCCCGGCCTGCTGCGGTTGCTGGCAGATGTTGAGGATAGGCAGGCCAATTTTGAAACGGTCGTCGTCTACGACGTAAGCCGTTGGGGGCGATTTCAGAACATCAATGAAAGTGCCTCCTATGAATACCGGTGCCAGATGGCCGGCGTCCGTATTGAGTTCTGTGCCGAGCAATTCGTGAACGACGGCAGCATAGGGTCCGACGTCATCAAGACGATCAAGCGCAGCATGGCCGCCGAGTGGAGCCGCATGCTGTCGCAGAAGGTCTTCATCGGTCAAAGCCGGATAGTAAAGATGGGCTTCCGAGGGGGCGGCTATGTTGGGTATGGCTTGCGGCGCCTGCTGGTAGATCGATCGGGTAAGCCAAAGGCAATTCTCAAGCCGGGGGAATGGAAGAGCCTGGTATCCGACCGGGTTATCATAGTGCCCGGGTCGGGAGAGGAGATTGCTGTCGTCCGTTGGATCTTCAATCAGTTTGTAAAGGCAAGGAAGGAGGTCGAGATTGCCAGAGCATTGAACGAGCGCGGCGTGGTCACGGACCTCAATCGTCAGTGGACGACCGCTTCCGTGCGTGGGGTCCTGAGCAACGAGAACTATATCGGCAACAATGTTTGGAACCGGACGTCCGAGAGGTTGCAACGCAAGCGGGTGAAAAATCCCCCAAGCGAATGGATACGCGCCGAGAACATCTCCGAGCAACTAGTGAGCCGAAGGCTGTTCAACCGCGTGCAAGATGTTGCAAAGGCGCGAGGTTCGCGCATCAGCAATGAACAGATGCTGCTCGACCTTTCAAATCTTCTTGAAAAGCGAGGGTGGTTATCGGCATCGATCATCAACGCTGCACCCGAATGCTCGACGAGAAGCCTTTACATCCATCGCTTCGGAACCCTTCATGCAGCCTATAAGTTGGTCGGATTCGAGTCCTCGCTGAATTACCGGCATTTCGACATCAACAATCGGATTCAACGGCGCCGGCTAGAGATCATCGAGGATCTTGTCGCTGCAATCGGACGGACGGGCGGGCAGGCTCGCTACGACCCCGAGGCTCAGCTTGTCAGGGTCAACGAGGAATTCACCGTCGCCATTTCGATCGCGCGCTGTCGGCCGTCAGTTTACGGCTATCCTCACTGGCCATTCAGAAAACGGCACCGCACCGATTGCGATATTTCGGTGTTGATCAGAATGAAGCCTGACAATATCACGGTCCGTGACTATGTCGTTCTGCCGGCCTGGCAGACGCAATGCTCTCCGCTGATGCTTTCCGCCAACAACGGAGTGCGCCTCGATGCCTTTTCCTTTCGCTCACTGGAGCCTTTGGTTGATATAGCAATGCGATTGCCGGTCCGGGCGAGCGCAAACTCATGAGCCGGAACGAAGCTCATCCGACCTTGGAGGACGACCGACATGCAATTCACCCGACCGACGATTTGAGGGAGTCGGAGATGCACCTCAATTCGTATGTGTTGCTCAATATCTACAAAAATGAATGCGAACGGATGCGACGCTTCATTCTTGAGGCGAATGTATCGCGAGCGTGCCTGGAGGCGATCTCAAAAGCCTTGCGCCCAATATTGGCCGTCGCTGAATTTCGTACGTTGCTGAAGTCAGAGGGCTTCGCGACCATGCCAAGGACTTTGGCGGAAAGAACGCTGGGCGACCACACGAATGCCCCTCATGCCGAGGACGATACGAACGAAGCCGTAGTTATCAGCCAAGAGCTTGTCCGAGGAATCAGCCTTGATGTGCTAGACCTCTTGCAAGATTGCATCGTGTCCCCGAAAATCTTCGGTTTGTTGCGGCAGGTCGTGCCGCGCCGGCAGCTCGAGATCGTTCAGATCATGATCGGGTTGGCCAAAGTGAAGGTGCAATTCGCAAAGACCCTTATTGCACTAACGCCGCACTCACAGCTCGCGAACCCTCTTGCCCCTCGCAATCAGTTCGCACGCATCACTGCCGACCGACTGGCTGCGATGGAAACTGAGCTGGCCGTCGTGAGCGACGTTTTTCGAAACGCAGTCGCCCACTTTGGGCGGTGGGGCATCGAACTTGTGGCAGCACAAGGCTACCTTAACCAACTGATGAACAACCCGAAGATCCTACGGTACCTCGCCCATGAATTTCCCGACCAGCTTCAGGAGTTTAACAGGGTGGTCGGACTAGGCGGCGACGCAAGGTTCCTCGGTCCGCTTACGCGATTACACCATAACCGCGAGGTCACGAATCGGCCATTGTCATCTGGCCGCGGACCTGAATTGTCCGCTTGGCCGGCGCTGAAAACCCCATAGCTCCCGCGCTTTGGCGTCGGCCATTTTATCGCGGTCCAGATGTTCCTCCAATTTCGAATCCTTGGCCTATTGCATTGTCGATTCGGGTATTGAACTGGCGAAGCATTTCGAGTTCCTTGCCAGGGGGATCTTCAGAAAATGCTCAAACGATACATTGCCGCCGCTTTGGCGGTTATTGATGGTTGCCAGACCGGCCCGCTGCCGAGCGCGTTCAATGAAGCAGAGCGGCTACGGCGTCGCCTGCTAGTAGGTAGGGACCATCCCACCATATCTATAACATCAATAGGTTATGACTTTTCCTTTATGAAGTGAGTCAATTGTTGGCGGTCGGATTTTAAAGCGCGACGATAGTTTTGAGCCTTCATCCTATCCCGTTGTCCTTCTGGCGACGATCGGCCACACGTAATCCAGATGTTTCGAGTGCGAAGGACCTCAGCCCTGTACGCGCGGCAATCGGCGGCAACGACGTGCCAAAGGGATGGTTTGCTTCGCGCTTGCCATGTGCCCGAGCTGAAACAAACGGCTACGTCGGCGAGGGCATCTTTGCGAAAGGGACCGATAAGCTCGATGGGCTCTCTAACGCCGACGCCGGTTTTTGCAGGCGGCGATCTCCATCAGTATTTCTCCGGCTGTCGCGGTCGGTCCGAGATCGCAAAGGGGTTAACCTTCCGACCGCAGAGCCTGCTCGCTGAACTGCCGCATGGGTTATCCGCCCCAATTTCCGCAGCCTGGGCATAGTGCGTGGCTCTGCACCGCTCGTTCTTTCTCTCAGCCCACAAACACCGCACATCGTCTGCGTAAGCGGATTTCGGTTCGGAAGGGAAGGCGTGCCCTTGGCGTGGGTGGCAAACGGCGACCATCGCGGTTTCTTGCATCCAGTAAGCCTGGTCACATGCCGTCGGCCGAATCCCTCCAGGCGGCACGGCCGAAGCGATCGATCCTGAAATCGTCGAGTGGAGTTTCGCAACAGTCGGTCGTCATGAGCTCGGCCATGGCGTCGCCCACGCCCGGACCAAGCTGGAAGCCATGTCCGCTGAAGCCGAAGGCGTGGAACAGGCCTGGCGTCGTCGCTGACCGTCCCATGACCGGCAGCATATCCCGAACATAGCCCTCGCATCCGGACCAGGTGCGGATGACCGCGACCTTCGCGATTGCCGGGAGCAGCCGCGCGACGGCGCGGAGCTGCAACGGGAGGCGCATGGGATCGGCGATCGCATGGCCCGGATCGAGGTCCACCCGCACCCTTTCTGCCGCGCCACCGAAGACGATGTTGCCGCGCTCGACCTGGCGTAGATAGGCGCCATAGTCCTTGTCGCGGGTCCAGATGCCGACCACCGGCAGGATCCGATGCGGCAGCGGTTCGGTCACGCCCATTTGCGGACCGCGGGCGTCGAGCGGGACTTCTTCGCCGAACTCAGCGGCGATGCGCGCGCCCCAGGCTCCGGCGGTGTTGAGCAGGCACTCCGAGGCGAACGAGCCCTTCGAACTGGTAATAAGGAAACCGGAGCCGGTATAGGTGATCTTCTCGATTTCGGCTCCCTCGACGATTTGCGCCCCCAGTTTGCGGGCCGCCGCGGCAAAGGCCGGCGCGATCAGCCGCGGATTGCCGCTGCCGTCACGCGGAGAGAATGATGCGGCGATCGCGTCGGGGCCGAGGCCGGGAAAGCGGGCGCTAATCTCGCGTGGGCCGAGTTCTTCCAGTTCGAGGCCCCAGGGCTGCGCGGCTTCGGCATAGGCCCGCATGTCGGCAAGGCTTCCTTCATCGAAGATCAGCCGGACATGACCGGTGGCGCGGAACTCGACGTCGCGGCCAAGCATCTTTTCGGCCTCGCCCCACAGTCGAAGCGAGCGGTGGGCCAGCGGAAGCTGCGACAGATGGCGTCCCGTGCGCCGGATGTTGCCGAAGGAGGCGACTGTCGCTCCGGCGCCGACCCGATTGCGCTCGATCAGCGTCACGCGCGCGCCGCGCCGGGCGAGGAAATAGGCCGAAGCTGTCCCCATCAGTCCGCCGCCCAGCACGATCACATCCATGGTTATTCCCTAGAGCAAGATTCCGAAAAGTGGGAACAGGTTTTCGGAGATCATGCTCCAACATGAGCTAGATGACGGCTATTCGAGCAAATGTCATCCTCATCTAGCGCGGAGCGGACAATCCCTGAAGGCGCCGATCTTGTCGGCACAGCTTCATTGCGTCAAAGATGGGTTTGGACAACAGCCATAAGCTTGGCCTATGGAGTGGCAATGCGTGCCCGTCAGCTCGAAGTGTTCATCGCCGTCATGCGCGCGGGCACCGTGACCGCTGCGGCGCGGATGCTGAACATCTCCCAGCCCGCGCTCAGCCAGATCCTGCTCCATACCGAGGACGAACTCGGCTTCACGCTGTTTGAGCGGGTGAAGGGCCGACTGCGGCCGACCCCGGAGGCGCTAGAGATCTTCGCCGATGCCGAGAGGCTGTCGGCGGGGCTGGAAGGCTTGCGCCGCAAGACCACAGACCTGCGTTTGGGCCGGACGGGGCTGGTGCGGGTCGCGGCCTCACCGCCGCCGGCCATGGCTATCTTGCCGCGCGCATTCACCAGCTTCCGGGCGCAGCATCCCGATATTTTGCTGCGTTCCCATAGCGCGCCGATCGCCGCGATCGTGGACATGTTGCGCGCCGGCGATGCCAGCCTCGGCGTGGCCCTGGACGACCGGCTGCCTCCCGATGTCGATGCGGAGGTGATCGGCAGCGTCGGCTTCGCCTGCCTGCTGCCCCCCGGGCATGCATTGGCCGGGAAAACCGAGTTGAGCCTCGCCGATCTCGCCGGAGAAGAGTTGATATCCTATCGCGGAAACACCCGCCCCGCCGACGAGTTGGCCCACGCGGCCCGTGCGCAAGGTGTGGCGCTTTCGCCGTCGCTCGAGATCGACGTCTCCATCTCGGCGGTCGGCTTCGTCCAGGCCGGCCTGGGTGTCGCCCTGGTCGACGCGCTGCTGCCCTGGCACCAGTTTGCCGGGCTTGCCGTCAGGCCGCTCGCGAATGGGCCGGAATTTCCGATCGCGCTGCTCACCTCGCGCACACGGGCTCTCTCGCGGGCCGATGAGATGATGCGCGACCAGATCCGCACCGCCTGTTCCGTCGTGCTGGGTGGCGCCAGGGCATAAGCAAGACTTATATCGTTCCTCTTCATACGTCTTGGACCCTGGCCATCCTGTTGTGTCAGCTTTGGTTGGCAGACAGGAAGGGACGCATGATGGATGGTGTCATCACGGCCAACGAGGCGCGGAACGAAACCGACTGGAAGGTCGGCGTCGATATCGGCGGCACATTCATTGATTTCTGCGCGCTGGAAGCGCGCTCCGGTCGCGTCGCCTCGCTGAAAGTGCTGACGACGCCGGAGGATCCGGGCGCCGAGCTGATGACGGGCCTCACGCTTCTGGCCGAACGCGAAGGCTTTGACCCTGCCGGTATCACGCGCTTCGTACACGGTACGACGGTTGGCATCAACACGATCATCCAGCGCAAGGGCGCACCGCTCGCGCTGTTCACCAATGCCGGCTTCGAGGACGTCATCGAACTGGCGCGGTTACGCATGCCGGACATGTATTCGCTGTTCTGCGCGCGGCCGGATCCGCTGATCTCGCGCGACATGGTTTTCGGCATTCCGGCCCGCATGCGTGCCGATGGGAGCGAATCCCGGGCGCCGGACATGGCGGCGGTGGCAAGGGCGGTGGCAGTGGCAAAAGCGAACGGGGCGCAAGGCATCGTCGTGTCCTTCCTCCATTCCTGGCGCAATGCCGCTCAGGAAATTTCGGTGAAGGCGACGATCGCGCGTCTTGCGCCCGACCTCTTTGTCTTCTCCTCGGCCGAGGTCTGGCCGGTGATCCGCGAATATGAGCGCAGCTCGACCGCCATCCTCAACGGCTATGTCCATCCGCGCGTATCCGGCTATCTGACGGCGCTGGAAGAGCGGCTGAAGGAACACAGCGTGCCTGCCCGCCCGATGCTGACCAAGTCGAATGGCGGCCTGATGAACGCCGCCGAAGGCAAGCGCGCCTGCGTGAACATGCTTTTGTCGGGAACGGCCTCCGGCGTTATCGGCGCCTCGTGGCTGGCGCGCCAGGCCGGAGAGGATAAGGTCCTCACGCTTGATATTGGCGGAACCTCGGCCGACTTCGCGCTGATCATCGACGGCGAGGCGCGATTTGGTACCGGCGAGCTGATCGGCGAGTTCCCGCTCCATATCCCCTCCGTGTCGGTCAGCTCGATCGGCGTCGGCGGCGGCTCCATAGCCAGCGTCGATGCTCAGGGGGTGCTACGGATCGGACCGGAATCGGCTGGTTCGACGCCGGGACCGGCCTGCTATGGCCGTGGCGGCGAGAGGCCGACGGTGACGGACGCCATGGTGGTGTGCGGATGGCTCGGTCACAGCGAGATGGCCTATGGCCAGCTCAGAATCGATACCGGCCTGGCGCATCGCGCGGTTGGCGAGCTTGCCACCCGGCTCGGCCGCCCCGTCGAGCAGACAGCGCAGGCGATCCTCGATATCGCGGTGTCAGAGATGTTCGTCGAGGTTGAGAAGCTCGCCTCGCGCGCCGGCGTCGACTTGCGCGACTTCACGCTGATGCCTTTCGGCGGTGGCGGGCCGATGCTCGGCGCTTTTCTTGCCCGCGAACTCGGCATGAAGCGGGTGATGGCGCCGCGCCGCCCTGGCGTGGTGTCGGCGCTCGGCGGACTGGTGGCGGATTTGCGCGGGGATTTCATTCGCACCATCTTCACCCCGCTCTCGGGCGTGTCGCTTGCCGGAATTCGCGAGGCCTTCGAGGCGCTGGCGCATGAGGGGTGCGACTGGCTTGCAGCGCAGGGGCACGACGCGGCCGCGGACCTCACTTTCTCCTGCGACATGCGCTATGTCGGGCAGAGCTATGAGATCGAGGTTGTCCTGTCGCCGCAATGGTTGGCAGATGGTGATGCGACCACCATCGCGAAGGCCTTCCATCTCACCCACCAGCAGCTCTACGACTTCCACGACGTTGATGGCGAGATCGAGCTCGTGAACGTGCGGTTGTCCGCAATGGGCGCGGGGCCGAAGCTCTCCCTCCCGGAGACCGACGAGATCGACGCTCCGGCCATCCCGGCGCGCCGTCTTCCCGTTTACACGGGCGCGAGCGTCGAGACCGTCGACCTCCACGACCGGCAGACCCTCGTGCCGGGCAGCACGTTCCACGGGCCTGCCGTGGTCGTTCAGGAAGACACCACCTTCGCCATTCCCGCGGGAGCGCAGGCGCGGGTCGACCGCCATCTCAACCTTCTGCTGACCTTCGCGGAGTGACGCCATGTTTGACCGGACAAACCTTCAGGTTCTGGCCAATCACGCCCGCGCGGCGGCCGAGAACATGGCGCACACGCTGCACCGCACCGCGCACTCCGCCTTCGTCAAGGAGACGCAGGACTTTACCGTGATGCTGATGGACCGTTCAGGCGCGACCTTCGCCGTGCCGATGGAACTCGGCGCCACCTGGTATCCGGGGCTTTCGTATCACCGCGCGATCGCCATGGTCGACGACTACCGGCCGGGAGATGTCGCCTTCACCAACGATCCCTATTCCGGCCACGTCGCCACGCATGCGCCAGACACGCATCTGTGGAAGCCGGTCTTCGTCGACGGCGACATCGTCGCCTGGACCGGTGGCCATATCCACAACACTGACATGGGCGGCGCGGTGCCGGCTTCGCTCAGCCGGGCGCTGACTGAAATCCATCAGGAAGGCATCCGCTTTCCGCCCATGAAGCTGGTGAATGAGGGCATCTTCGACGAGTCGATCCTGCGGATCATGAGCACCAATGTGCGCAAGCCCGACCTCAACATCGGCGACATCAAAGCGCTTGTCGGCGCGCTCAACACCGGCGAGCGCAAGATCCAGGCAATGGTGCGGAAGTTCGGCAAGGCCGGCTTCATCGAAGGCGTTTCCGCGCTTCTCGACCAGGCGGAAGCGCAGGCGCGCGACGTGCTGCGTTCCATGCCCGACGGCACATGGGAATTCGCCGATTATGCCGACGAGGATTCCGTCGAGGCCAATCCGTGTCGGCTGAAGCTGACGCTGACGATCAAGGGCGATGTGGCGGTGCTCGACTTCACCGGCTCCGATCCGCAGCTCGGCTCCTCGCTCAACGTGCCTTCCGGCGGCGACCCGCGACACACCATGCTGCTGGTGGGTGTCTACTACGTGCTCTACACGCTCAACCCGAAGATCCTGCTCAACACCGGCCTGACCCGGCCGTTCACCTGCATCACGCCTCAAGGTTCTGTGCTGAACCCGGTCCACCCCGCCGCCGTAGGCATGCGCTCGCTCACCTGCGCCCGACTGCGGTCGGTCATCTTCGGCGCCTTCTCGCAGGTGATGCCCGAGCGCCTGCCCGCGGCGCCGGCCGGCAACAACTGCATCGTCAACGTCATGACCACGGACGAGCGCACCTGCCAGACCGTCATCACGGCGGTGAACCCCGTGGTCGGCGGCGGGGGCGCGATGCCGCATCGCGATGGGACCAATGGATCTGGCGCGGATGCAGCCTATCTCAAGAACACGCCGATCGAGATCACCGAGACCGAAACTCCGGTCGAATTCGTGAAATACGGGCTCGCCAAGGACAGCGGCGGTGCGGGTCGTTGGCGCGGCGGCTTGGCGACCGAAATGGCCTTCCGCGTCTTTGCCCCCGATTCCAGGATCACGGCCCGCAACCGCGACCGCAGCTTGTTCCGTCCCTGGGGCGTGCTGGGCGGCAAGGCGGCCGGCCTGTCGGACATGATCGTCAATCCGGGGACCGCGCACGAGCGGCGGCTGGGCAATATTGACACCACTGTGCTGCAACCCGGCGATGTGCTCGAGATCCGCTCCGCCGGAGGCGGTGGGCGCGGCGATCCGCGTCAACGTGAACCCTGGCGGGTCGCACAGGATGTGCGGCGCGGCTATGTCTCGACGGCAGCTGCCGAGCACGATTATGGCGTCGTCATCCGCGGCGGCGGGATCGACGAGCAGGCAACAGGGCAGCTGCGTGCGCGGCAGGAGCCGGCCGCCGGCCACTTCCATTTCGGCCCGGAGCGCGACGGCTACGAGGCGCAATGGACGCCGGCCGCCTATGACCGGCTCACCGCCATATTAGGGGACTTGCCGATTCACTGGCGGTTCTTCACCAAGACGGAAATTTTCCGCCGCATGAAGGGACGCTCCGGGCCGGAAGGCGTTCAGGCGGCATTCGATGCGGTCTGCGAACGGTTTCCCGAAGTGCCTCGCCCAACTCCGGCGCGTGAGGCCGCGGAATGATCACCGCCGGCCGCATCGTCAGGCTGGCGGAGTTCGATCGGGCAGAGGTGCATTTCTATCTCGACGGGCAGATGTGGAGTGCATTGGCGGGCGACACCGTGCTGACCGCCATGCTGGCTTCAGGCAACGCGCTGCGAAAGTCCGAGTTCGGAGCCGAGCCGCGCGCTGGCTTCTGCCTGATGGGAGCCTGCCAGGATTGCTGGGTATGGCAGGACGAGGGACCGCGCCTGCGGGCGTGCTCGACACTTCTCAGCGAAGGCATGCGGTTGCGCACGATGCCATCGGAGAGCTGGCTGTGAGCGAGACCCCGCCGCCGCGGATCGTGATCGTCGGCGCCGGTCCCGCCGGCATAAGGGCGGCGGTCATGCTGGTCGGGGCCGGGCTCCATCCTGTGGTGATCGATGAAGGCCAGCGCGCCGGTGGGCAGATCTATCGCCGTCCGCCTGCCGGGTTCGCGCGCACGCCGGACCAGCTCTATGGGTCGGAGGCGGCGAAGGCCAGCGCGCTGCATGCGCTCTTCGACCAGCTGGCCGAAGAGGGGCGCCTTACCCATTGCGCGGGAAGCTCGGTCATCGCCGTGCAGGAGGATCGGCTGCATGTGCTGGGGGAGGGCGGCGTGCAGGTGATCTTCCACGACCGCCTGATCCTTGCGACCGGTGCATCCGACCGTGTCGCTCCGGTCCCGGGCTGGCAGAGCGCCGGCGTCTACAGCCTTGGCGCGGCGCAGATCGCGCTCAAGGCGCAGGGCGTGGCGCTGGGGCAGCGCATCGTCCTGATCGGATCGGGACCTTTGCTGACATTGGTCGGAGCCCAGCTCGTCAAGGCTGGAGCGGATGTGGCGGCGGTGTTGGATACCTCTTCCTGGCGCCAGCAGATGCGGGGGCTCTGGAGGCTTGCCGCCCGACCGTTGGTCGCGCTACGCGGTCTGGCCCTGCGGGTCCGGCTCGGCGGCCGCTACCATACGGGCGTGACGCTCGAACGGATCGAGACAGACGGGAACGGCGTCTCAGCGATGCGCTGGCGCGACGCCGGCGGAAGGCAGCACCTCACTCCATGCGACACGATAGGCATGGGCTGGCACCTGCGGGCGGAGACGCATCTGGCCGACCTGGCGGGATGCACCTTCATCTATGACGAGCGGTGGTGGCAATGGCTGCCGAAGACCGATCAGATGGGGCGCGCCGGCAACGGGACCTATCTCGCGGGCGATGGAGTTCGTCTTCTGGGAGCAGACGGCGCGGAGATCGCGGGGCGTCTGGCGGCAGCGGCGTGCCTTGCCGATCTTGGATTTCCAGCGCCATCCACCGCGGCCGATCTGCGGGAGCTTGCACGGATCGAGCGCTTTGCCTGCGGCCTGGCTTCCACCTTTCCCTGGCCGGCGGCGATGGTGCGGGCGCTCCCCGGCGACGCGGTCGTTTGCCGCTGCGAGAACGTGACCGCCGGAGATGTACGCGAAAGTGTGGATTTCGGCGGCGGCGAAGCGAACAGGGTGAAATCGCTGTCGCGCGTCGGCATGGGGCGATGCCAGGGACGCTATTGTCAGTTGGCCGCCGTCGAACTCATCGCGGCGCAGACCGGCTGCACGCCTGCTGCAGTAGGCCGGTTGCGCGGGCAAGCGCCTGTCCGCCCGGCGCCCGTCGGCGCTTTTCTGCGGGACGGCTGATGCGGTTCCACGGTGATCTCCGCAGGGCTGCCGGGACATGCGGAACTTTGGATTAGAAGTCGGCGACCTTCCCCCAAACGGAAGCATCGAAGCGCCGTGGATCGTAGGACGTCGGGTCGGCGATCGGTTGCGACCCGGTCACCAGATCGGCGACGAGGTGTCCGGCGCCGGGTCCGATGCCGAAGCCGTGTCCCGAAAATCCGGCGGCCAGGAAGAAACCCGGAACACTATGGATCTCGCCGATGGCAGGCACGCCGTCAGGCGTGCTGTCGATGTAGCCGGCCCAGGCTGCGCTGATCCTGGTTTGGCGCAGGGCCGGCAGCAGCTCGAGTGCCCGGGCGTGGGTCAGGCGGATGGTCGCCTCGTCCGGGGCCGGATCGAGGATGCGCATCCGCTCCATTGGCGTCGGCTGGTCGAGCCGCCAGTGCCGGAGCGTTTCGTGGCCCGAGCGCACGCCCTGCAGACCGCCGGGCGCGAGGCTTCGCCACCGCTTCAGGAACATGGGCAGGAACTGCGACGAGAAGCGCAGCTGCTGCGGCGTGACGTCCACGCGGCCGCGTCCGCTTATGGCGAGCGTGTAGCCGCCGTCGCCGCGACGCGTGGCCGAAATCCGTGCCGTGTGCAGCGCATCCGGCAGGCCCTCAGCGCCGGGCGAGACGGACAGGATGGAGGATCGGACCGACGCCTGCGGAAAGCGGAAGCCGAACTGATGGCAGAAGGAGGACGCCCACGCGCCGCCGGCCAGGACCGCCAGCTTCGTCCGGATAGTTCCGCTTTCGGTGACCACGCCGCTCAGGCGCCCGCTCTCGGTCTCGATACCGCGCGCGGCGCAATTCTGGTGCACGGAGCTCCCGAGCTTGAGGATCGCGCGGGCGACCGAGGGCGCGGCCCGCGACGGATCGGCGGTGCCGTCGGTCGGCGAGAAGACGCCGCCTTTCCAGGTCCGGCCCGTGGCGCGGCCCCGTTCGCTGGCTTCGGCGCTGTCGAGCATGTGCGTGGTGACGCCGGCCGTTTTGGCGAAGTCACGCCAGCGCGCCCAGCCCGCCAGTTCCGCGTCGTCATTGCTGAGATAGAGCAGGCCGCAGCGTCGAAAGCCGGTGTCCTCGCCAGTTTCAGCCGCGAAGCTGTTCCACAGATCGAGGCTTCGGGTTGCCATTGGCAGCTCGCGGGCGTCGCGGTTCTGCTGGCGGCACCAGCCCCAGTTCCTCGAGGACTGCTCGGCGCCAATCCGGCCCTTTTCGACAAGCGCGACCTTCAGGCCGCGCCGTGCCAGATAATAGGCAGCGAAGATGCCGACGATGCCGCCGCCGATCACCACCGCGTCCGCTGTCCGCGGCAGTTCGCCAGATGTCTCGATTTGCTGCAGTGGTGCGCGCATGATCTCTCTGCCTTGACGCGCCAATCTACCGCGTTGTGCAGGCAGCCGCTGCCGCAGTTGAAGCTGAAGCAGAATTTTATTCCGGCGGCCTGGTCGAAATCGGGAGCCGCTGCGTTTCAAGCGCTGTCCGCTTGGATGGACAGACCAACGGGCTGTGGTAGTGTCAATGCCTGTGAGCAAGGCAGCATTTTGTGCTGCGGCATGCGTTCTGCGGAGACGGCCATGAAACTGGATCGGATCGACATCAAGATCCTTCACGAATTGCAGAAGAACGGCCGCATCACCAATGTGGAACTGGCTGATCTGGTGCATCTGTCGCCGAGCCCGTGCCTCATGCGGGTGAAGAAATTGCAGTCGGAAGGCTACATCGAAGGCTATTCCGCGCAGGTCAATATCGGCAAGCTCGGCCAGACGCTGACCGTGTTCACCGAAATCACCTTGAAGAACCATCGCCAGGTGGACTTCGCCCGCTTTCTCGCCGTTGTGGAGAAGATTGACCAGGTCATCGAGTGCCACCTCGTGTCGGGCGGCTACGACTATTTGATGAAATTCGTGACCGCCGGCATCGCCGAGTACCAGACCATCATGGAACGGCTGACCGACATGGATATCGGCATCGACAAGTATTTCAGCTTCGTGGTGCTGAAGTCCCCGATCGTCAAGGCGCACATGCCGCTGCCCAGCCTGTTTCCGAGGTAGTCAACGACGAGCGCGCTGCGCTTGTCGCCCGCTACAAGGTGTCCGGCCGCAATATCGGGTGCAGCGCTTTCAATTCGGCTCGCATCTCGGCGATCATCCACGCGCAGATGTCGGAGACGACAGGCCGTACCGGCCTTGAGCGCGGTGCAATCAGCTGATGGATCCGGCCCGTCTTGATCTGCCTGTCCGAGGCCGGGACAAGGGTTCCCTGAAGCAACGCCCTGGAAACGTTGCTGAGCCAGCCGAGCGCCACGCCTTCCCCGTTCATGGCGGCTTGAAGCACGACCGCGTAGTCCGAGAATTCGAGCCACTTTGCCCTGCTGGCCTTGCGCTCGGCTACGTTGCCCCAGACGTCCTGCCACTGTTCCTTGGCGTCGGTCAGATGCAGCAGGACATGACCCTCCCCGGTTCCGGCATGCATCAATCGGCCGTGGGCCGACAAATAGGATGGGCTGCATACCGGAACTATGATTTCCGGCGAAAATGCCCAGTGGTGATAGTGGGTGTCGTCATCGCCCAGGATTCTCGTGGCAAGGTCGACATTCTCGGCTGGTCCTCGCAGAACGCCCGCGATCAGTTCGAATCTCAGGTCGACGTCAGGAAATCTCGTGCTGAAGGCTCCCAGTCTCGGGACGAACCAATAGGTTGCGAGAGAACTCGAGAGGGAAAGGGTCACCACCGGCTTTGCGGCGCCGTTCTGCTTGATTCTCCGGACCACCTCCTCGATGCCATCGAATCCCTCTCGCACGGCCGAGTAGAGGTCACGCCCTTCTGCAGTCGGGGCCAACCCGCTTGGGCCTCGCGTGAAAAGGGCGACGCCAAAATCGGCCTCGAGCTGGGCGATGCTGCGGCTGATCGATGGTTGCGTGACGTTGAATTCGCGCGCGGCAGCGGTGAAACTGCCCGACCGGGCAGCCGCTTCGAAAACCAGCAGTCCGCGCGCGGAAGGAACGAGTTTTGCGTAACCAGCCATACGCCCACCGTATAGCCGCCCCAACAATTTTCAAGCTTTCTCCAACTCCGCAAATGACGAACTATAACCCTCATGAATGGGCGGAGCAGAACGTGAAGCTGGCGGGATCTCAAGCGGGCAGCACATCCAGCGATCCTCTGCTTCAGCCGTTTCGGCTGAAGGGTCTGACGCTGCGCAACCGTGTTGTGAGCACCAGCCATGCCTCGATGCTGGACGATGGCGGCCTGCCGCTCGAGCGCTACCAGCGCTACCATGAGGAGAAAGCGCATGGCGGCCTGGCGATGACCATGGTGGGCGGCTCGGCCATGACCTCGCCCGACTCGAGTTGGGGCGGGGGTCAGTTGAACCTCTCGACCGACCGCATCGTGCCTCATCTCCAGTCGCTGTCGCAGCGAGTGCATCGCCACGGCGCTGCCGTCATGTGTCAGGTCTCACACCTTGGCCGGCGTGCCACCGCCTATGCCGGGAACTGGCTGCCGCCCGTGGCGCCGTCACGCGTTCGCGAGACGCGAAACCGGAATTTTCCGAAGGAGATGGACACCGCGGACATCGACCGGATCATCAAGGACTACGCCAGTGCTGCCAGGCGCTGCCTGGACGGCGATCTGGATGGTGTCGAAACCGTCACCGGTGGGCATCTGATCGGGCAATTCCTCTCGCTCAGAACCAACAGACGCACGGATGGCTTCGGCGGTTCACTGGAAAACCGCGCGCGCTTCGGCCTGATGGTTCACGAGGCGATCCGCCGTGCGGTGGGCGACGATTTCGCCGTAGGCATCCGTTTCGTGATCGACGAGGCGGTCGAGGACGGGTCGGATTTCGAGGAATGCCTTGCCTTCGCCAGGCTGTTCGAGCGGGAAGGTCATCTCGACTTTTTCAACTGTATCTTTGGCCGCATGGACACCGACCTGTCGCTGGCTGAGCACAACATGCCAGGCATGTTCAGCCAGAGCGCGCCGTTTCTGCCGTTGGTCGGGCAGTTCAAACGCGAAACCAGGCTGCCCGTGATCCACGCCGCGGGCATCCGGGACATAGCGACTGCGCGGCATGCTGTGCGCGAGAACCTTGTCGACCTGGTCGGTATGACCCGGGCGCATATTGCCGACCCCCATATCGTCAACAAGGTGATGCGCGGCGAAGAAGAACGCATTCGCCCATGTGTGGGCGCGTCCTACTGCCTGTACAAGAAGGTGCAATGTATCCACAACCCGGCCAGCGGCCATGAAACGATCATCAGCCATACCATCGTGCGGGCTGAAACGCTGAAACGTGTGGTCGTGGTCGGCGGCGGTCCGGGCGGGTTGGAAGCGGCAAGGATCGCCGCCGAGCGTGGCCACAGAGTGAGCCTGCTCGAAGCCGGGGCGCGACTTGGTGGGCAGGTGCTCGTGGCGGCCTCGGCGTCCCATCGCAAGGATCTCATCGGCATAGTCGACTGGCGTACCGATGAACTCGCTCGCCTGGGCGTGGAAGTCCGTCTCAACACCTATGCGGACGCAGAAATCGTCCTTGCCGCAAAACCGGATGCAGTCATCATCGCCACCGGTGGCATTCCGGATATGGAACGGCTGGAGGGCGCTGAGCATTGCGACAGCGTCTGGGACGTCTTGACCGGGGTCGTGCCGGCGAAGGACGACGTGCTCATCTACGATGAGACTGGACGCCAGGCGGCAGTTTCCTGCGCCCTCCATCTTGCACGTCCGGGGCGCGTGGTCAGCCTGGCCACGGCGGACGACACTCTGGCGATCGAGACGCCCTATCCGGACCGGGTGAGTTTCCGCAAACGCGCCTCGGAACGCGGCATTCGCGTCGTCAGCGATGTGCGCCTGGTCAAGGCCGCGCGCCAGGGCAACGGGATCGCCGCCACGTTCCGGCATGAACTCACCGGTGCGGAAACGGAAATGGCCGCCGCCCAACTTATTGTCGAGCGCGGCACGGTGCCCATAGAGGATACCTACCAGGAATTGCGCGCGCGCTCCGTCAACAACGGAGTCACCGATATAGCACTGATGGCGGGAACGGAAGCGGACGGCGACAATGGTTCCCAACCTGCCGGATCGTTCGTCTTACACCGCATAGGAGACGCCGTTGCCAGCAGGGACATCTACTCGTCGATCTATGAGGCCTACCGGCTCTGCTCACAATTGTAGACAGGGTGAAATCCGGCTGTGGCAGGCGTTTCGCCCTCACAGGAAGCACGTTAGATAGCCCATGAAACCGATCGGATTGACATCAGGATTCTGCACGAGCAGAGGAACGGCCGCATCACCGAAATCACGCTAAAGAACCATCGTCAGATCGACTTCGCGCGTTTCCTTGCCGCCTCGATAAAGTTGACGCGGCCGTCGAATGGCACCGCGCTTCGGCCCGCTACCACTATCTCTTGAAATCGTCACGGGTGGGATTGCCGACTATCAGACTTCGTGGAGTGGCTCACCGACATAAATATCGGCATCGACAAGTGTTTCAGCTTCGTTGTGCTGAAATCTCCCATCGTCAAGGCGCATATGCCGTTGCCCAGCCTGTTTCCAAGGTGAGGCTCGGCCGTCTACAGTCTTTGCCTTGATGCATGTCGTTGCCCCCAACCCGCTGCACACTTCTGGCGACATGCATCAGCGATGGCCGTACTGGCTGACCAGCTCGGGCTCGCGGACGAGGCCATCGAGCCACGTCGGATCGAGCTTCGGCACGGAGGAGAACAGAAGCTTCGAATAGGGGTGGGTGGGCGCCTTCAGTCTGTCCGGCGTGATCTGCTCCACCCGCTCGCCATTGTACATGACCATGATCTCGTCGCAGATCGCTTCGACGACGGAGAGGTCGTGGCTGATGAAAATGTAGGAAAGGCCCAACTCGCGCTGCAACTCCTTGAGCAGTTCGATCACGGCGGCCGCCACCACCGTGTCGAGCGCCGAGGTGATTTCGTCGCAGATGATGAGCTTGGGGCCGGCGGCCAGAGCACGCGCGAAGTTCACGCGCTGCTTCTGGCCTCCCGAGAGCTCCGACGGGCGACGGTAGCGCAGCGTCCTGGGCAGTTGAACCATGTCGAGCAGTTCGTCGACGCGCTTCGAGCGCGTCTGCCGGTCGAGCCCGTGATAGAAGGCCAGCGGCCGGGAGATGATGTCCTCCACAGGCTTGGCCGGATTGAGGGCGGTATCGGCATACTGGAACACGATCTGCATCTCGCGCAGTTGGTCCTGGCTGCGTTTGCCCGCAGCGCGCTCCAGTTGCCTGCCGTCGAAGACGATGTCGCCGGCCGCTGCCGGATGGATGCCGGCGATGACGCGCGCCAGCGTCGATTTTCCGCAGCCGGATTCGCCGATGACGCCTAGATTGCGCCCCTTCTCGACGACCAGGCTGACGGAATTGACAGCGCGGATAAGCGGTAGTCCGTCGGCCCGCACCGAACCATAGCCGGCGGTCACATTGTCGATACGCAGCAACGGCTTCGTGCCGGCATCCGCGTCCGCATGTGCTTGCCGCGGTTTCGGCTCGAAGGCAGCGAGAAGTTCGCGCGTGTAGGGGTGCTGGGCAGCCGAAAGGATCTGAGCCGTGGTGCCGGCTTCCTGCACTTCGCCGCCCTTCAGCACCACGATGCGATCGGCGATCTGGGCGACGACCGCGAGGTCGTGGGAAACATAGACACCCGCTATCCCGCCGGCCCGCATGACCGACTTGAATGCTTTCAGCACGTCGATCTGCGTCGTCACGTCGAGGGCCGTCGTCGGCTCGTCGAAGATCATCAGTTTGGGATCGCCGATCAGCGCCATCGCCGCCGACAGCCGCTGCAACTGCCCGCCTGAAACTTGGTGCGGATAGCGGGCGCCGATCCCTTCCGGGTCCGGCAGCGACAAGGCCTGGAACAGCTGGACCGCGCGCTTTCGCGCCTGCTCGGGCGGCATCAGCCTGTGGATGCGCGTAACCTCGATCACCTGCTCTATGATGGTGGACGAAGGGTTGAAGGAGGCGGCGGCACTTTGCGGAACATAGGCAATGTCGGTCCCACGCAATTTGGCGCGCTGCTTCTCGGTAAGTGCGGCCATGTTCTTGCCGTTCACATTGATCTCGCCGCCGGTGATCCGGCAGCCAGGCCGCGCATAGCCCAGCAGCGAGAGCGCGATCGTCGTCTTGCCGGAGCCGCTCTCGCCGATCAGGGCGACGATCTCGCCGTCGGCGATGTCGAGGTTGACGCCCTTGATGATTTCGACAACACGACCGGCGTCGGTGGTCGCCTCGATCCTCAGGTTCCTGACCTCGACGAGATTGGTCATGCGTCCCTGTCCCTGATTTTCTGCGGCAGGTTGTCGATCAGCAGGTTGACGCTGATGGTGAGGCTGGCGATCGCCAGCGAGGGAACGATGACAGCGGGAGCCGCGAAGGGGAGGCCGCCTATGTTCTCGCGCACCAGCGCGCCCCAGTCGGCGAGCGGCGGCTGCAGGCCGAGCCCGAGGAAGGACAGGCCGGAGAGCAAGAGCACGATGAAGACGAAGCGCAGGCCGAAGTCGGCCAGCACCGGGCGGATGATGTTGGGCAGGATTTCTGACCCGATGAGATAGGCGGTGCTTTCGCCGCGGACGCGAGCGACTGTCATGAAGTCCATGGTGTTGATGTTGACGGCGAGCGCCCGCGCGAAGCGGTAGGCGCCCGGTATGTAGATGACGGCGAGCGTCAGGATCAGCGCCGGGATGGACGAGCCGACCGCGGCAACGACCACAAGGCCGAACAGTTTGCTGGGAATGGAGTTCATGGCGTCGAGGAAGCGGCTGAGACAGATGTCGAGCCAGCCGCCGGTGACGGCCGCGATCATCCCCAGCACGACTCCAGAAAAGCAGGCGATACAGACGGCGGCGAGCGATATGCCGACGGTGTAGCGCGCACCCATCAGTACCCGCGATAGCATGTCGCGCCCCAGATAGTCAGACCCGAGCCATAGGCCCTGACGCATCGGGCCGAAATAATCGTCGTCGACGATGTCGCCGATCGAATGGGGGATGATGGTGGGCGCGAAGATGGCGATGAGCATCCACCCCAGGATGACCAGCGAGGCCACGACGCCCACGAGATTGTAGCTGTGGCCAAGGAAGGGCCGTCGGGGAGCTGCCACGCGCGCCATCGTCACCTGAGCCTCGGGTTGGACATGATGGCGATGATGTCGGCGATCGTAATAAGCAAAAGATAGCCGAGGCAGAAGATCATTGCGCAGCTCTGGATCAACGGAAGGTCGCGGGTCGCGACCGCATCGACCATCAGCTTGGCGATGCCCGGATAATTGAAGATTGTCTCCACGATAATGACGCCGCCGACCAGATAGGACAGCGACAGCGCAACCGCGTTGACGATCGGCCCGAGCGCATTGGGAAGTGCGTGCTTGAGCACCATGCGGCTGCGTGAGGCGCCTTTGAGCAGCGCCATCTCGACATAAGGCGTGGAGAGCGTTTCGACCACCGCGGCGCGGGTCATGCGGATCATCTGAGCCGAGATGACGAAGGTCAGCGTGATCACCGGCATGGCATAGATGCGCACGAGGTCGGTCAGCGTATGCGCCTCATTGACCGAGGACAGTGCCGGCAGCCATTTGAGATAAACAGCGAAAAGCAGGACCGCGAGTGTCGCGACCATGAATTCCGGCACAGAGATGACGCCGATCGCAAGAATGGTGACGGTGCGGTCGTAGAGGGAGCCGCGCAGCATCGCGGCGGTGACGCCGAGCGTCAGCGCCAGGGGTACCGAAAGCAGCGTGGTGATGCCAGCGAGCTCCATGGTGTTGACGAAGCGCCCGCCGATCAGCGCGGCGACCGGCATCTGGTTGGCATAGGAAGTGCCGAGATTGCCGTGGAGCAGGCCGAGAAGCCAGCGCAGGAAGCGCAGGATTGCCGGATCGTTGAGATGCATGGCCTCGCGCAGGCCGGCGACGGCTTCGGGTGTAGCCGCTTGGCCGAGCAGGATCGACGCGGTGTCGCCGGGCAGCATGCTGGTGGCGAAAAAAACGGCGAACAGGACGATCAGAAGTGTAACGACCGCGATTGCCAGCCGCTTCAGCACGAGGTTTAAAACCCCAGATGTCATGGAAGCGCTCCTGCGGTTGCGTTCGGCCAAGCCGTGTTGCGCAATAGCTGCCAGGGACCGGCTGTAGGGTCCCTGGCAGGCGTCTATCAGGCTTCCAGCCAGAGATATTCCGCCATTGCGTAGCCCATCATG
Organism: Mesorhizobium sp. ES1-4; assembly: GCF_020164745.1. GTDB lineage: Bacteria > Pseudomonadota > Alphaproteobacteria > Rhizobiales > Rhizobiaceae > Mesorhizobium. Next base: position 31,748 of record NZ_JAIUGV010000012.1, read on the forward strand.
CCACCGAGCGGGTTAGCCTCCAAACCCTTCACCTTGTTGGAGAGGGCATCCACGTTGGAAATGTAGGCCGGGATGATCGTGCCGGCCTCATCGGAGACCATGGTCTGCATCTGGCCGTAGATTTCCTTGCGCTTGGCCTGGTCGAGCGAGCCGCGTGCCTCGACGAGCAGCTTGTCGAACTTCTCGGACTTGTACTGGCTTTCGTTCCAGGGTGCGCTGGAGGCGTAGAGGAGCGAGAACAGGATGTCGGGCGTCGGGCGCGGATTGATATTGCCGAAATGAACCGGCGCCTTGAGCCAGTAATTGTCCCAGTAGCCGTCGGACGGGACGCGCTGAACATCGAGCTTCATGCCGATATCGGCACCGGCGGCCTGGATGATCACCGCCATGTCGATCGACGAGGTCGCGGCATCGGAGGCGACCACGGGGATAGACTGGCCAAGCAGGCCCGATTTCTGGAAGTGGAACTTCGCCTTGTCCGGATCGAAAGCCTTCGGCTTGAGGTCGCCATTGTGGAAGATGTTCGCCGGCGAGACGGGCTGGTCGTTGCCGATTTCGCCAAGGCCGCGCAATGCCGATTTGACGATCTGCTCGCGGTTGACCAGGTATTTCATGCCGGTCACGAAGTCGGCCTTATTGCCCGGATTCATGTCGAGTCGGATGTTGAGGTCGGTGTAGTTGCCCGAGGTGGTCTTCGACAGCTCGAAGCCCTGCTGGCCGCCGATGAGCTTCATCGCGCGCGGATTGATCGAGGCGGCGAAATTGATGTCGCCCGAAAGCAGGGCGTTCACGCGGGCGCTGTCGTCGCTGATGGCGATGAATTCGAACGAATCCAGGTAGGGTTTGCCGGATTTCCAGTAGTTCTTGTTCTTGGTGACGACCGACCGTACGCCCGGTTCGAACGTTTGCAGCACGAAGGCACCGGTGCCATTGCCCTTGGAGAAGTCGGTGGTGCCATCCGCAACGATCATGAAGTGATGCAGCGCCAGGATGGTCGGGAGGTCGGCATTCGGATCGGCGAGCGTGATTTCGACGGTCGACTTGTCGACCGCCTTGAAACCAGTCATCTGCGCCGCGATCTTGGCGACCTTGGAGCCGACCGCCGGATCGAGATGACGCTTCATCGAGAAGACGACGTCGTCGGCCGTGAGGTCCTTGCCGTCGTGAAAGGTGACGCCCTTGCGCAGCTTTACGGTCCAGGTCTTGGCGTCCTTGCTGTCGAAGCTTTCAGCCAGCTCCATCTGCGTGACACCATCCTTGTCGAGGAAAGTCAGGCGGTTGTAGAGCGAGCAGCAGCGGACATAGTCGGTCGACAGCGACGCCTTTGCCGGATCGAGCGTGTCGGCGGTCGAGGACGACCAGCCGGCGGCCTTGAAACTCCCGCCGGAAACCGGCGTGGCGGCGACGGCATTGCTGGCACGGCCGAGCACCACGCCGCCCGCGGCTATCGCGGCACCGCCGGCCAGCAGCATCTTGAGGAGTTCGCGGCGGCTTGCGCCGCGCCGAATGGCATTTTCGACCATGGCATCGTCTGCGCTGGTCCAGTTGGTGATCTTGTCGGTCATATCATTCCCCTTTCTGGTTGTGTTTCCGGGTTGCTCGTCTTGCTGCGGCTTTCCGGGCTTGGGCTCAGGTTCGTTGCTTCAGGCTTTCCCGCACCGCGGCGGCAAGCGCCGCCATTGACGTGAAGTGGTAGTCCGGCGCGGTGAAGCGCTCGGGCTCGATCGTGCCACCGTAGCCTGTCTGGGCATGCCGGCGCTCGATCCAGCAGTTGGTCAAGCCAAGCGCCCGGGATATGCCGATATCGTGATACTGGCTTTGCGCGACGTGCAGGATGTCATCCTTGCTGTCGCCCCTCGAGGCCACGAAATCGAAGACCTTCTGGAAAAACGCCGGATCTGGTTTTTCCGTGCCTGTATCGTCGGCCGTAAAGGTTGCGAAGAAGGGCGAGCCGAGCTGCTTCTCGAAATGATCGAGCGCCCAGCGCCGGGCATTGGTCATGGCGATCAATCTGTGCGACTTCGCAAGCTCCGCCAATGCTGCCGCGCTGTCAGGAAAGCCGTGCCAGACGCTGGCGGAGTCGCGCAGCCGCATGCCGTGTCTCTCCTCGGCCGGCAGGCCGAGCCGTGGCGCGATGACCATGTAGACACGCGCGAGATCGTCGGGAAACAGGCCCGCATCGGGCATGTAGCGGGCCTGCCGGTAAAGGGCCAGCGCCTGCTCGCCATCGATCGAGACGCCGGCCTCGGCGGCAATACCCGCCAGGCAGGTCGTGATCCCGCTCTCGAAGTCGATCAGCGTTCCGACCACATCGAAGGTCATGTATTTGAATTCGCTAAAGCCCCTGGCCAAGACTGGGTCTCCTCTGCACGCGGCCGAATTGCACGTGTTGAACAGAACAAAATTCCGTGCTGTCCGGGGCGTCGGCCCTTCCCGAAGGCCGGGAAATCCGGGCCTCTGGCCTTGTCTTCTGAGCAGTCTGGCACTTCCCCCGCGCTGGATTCGCCGAAAAGGCGTGTGGGGGCGGCACAAAATTGCGAAATCATCTGCCCCGGCGATATTTCGAGACACGACATGTTTCGCCGCCATCATGCCAGGGCCTGGCGGACGTCGGGATCGTCCAGCGTCTGGTCGAGGGTGCGGCGCGTGCGCTCGATGACCGCGTCGATGTCGGCATCGGTGCAACAGAGCGGCGGTGCGTAGCCGATAACCCCATGCGCGAAGGCACGGATGATCAGGCCGTTGTCCCAGGCCCTGTCGAAGACCCGCCGCGCCGGCATTGCCGATGCCGGAAGCGGCGTCTTCTTGTCCTTGTCGACCACCAGTTCGATCGCGGCAAGCATGCCTCGGCCGCGCACGTCGCCGACCAGCGGATGACCCCTCAGGCTTTGCAAGCCCGCCATCAGGCGTGCGCCGGCCTTGATGCCATTCTCCAGAAGGCCGTCTTCGTAAAGCTTTAGCACTTCGAGCGCGACGGCAGCGCTGACGGGATGGGCGGAATAGGTATAGCCGTGGCCGACCGCCGAGGCACCCGCGCCATCGGCGATGACATCGTAGACATGATCGGCCATGAACACGGCGCCCATGGGAACATAGCCCGAGGTCAGGCCTTTCGCGGTCGTCATAAAATCGGGAACGATGTCCTCGTCGGTACAGGCGAACAAAGGCCCCGTGCGGCCGAAACCGGTGATCACCTCATCGGCGATGAACAGGATGCCGTACTCCCGGCAGAGTTCGCGCATCGCCTTGATCCAGCCTTTCGGTGGAACGATCACGCCACCCGAGCCCTGGATCGGCTCGGCATAGAAGGCGGCGACCCGCTCCGGCCTAATCTCCTCGATCTTGGCCTTCAGCGCGGCGAGCGATGCGGCGATGATCGCGTTGCCGTCCTCGCCGACCGGGTTGCGGTAGGGATAGGGGGAGGGGATCTTGTGCTGCCATTCGAAGGGGATGCCGAAACCGGCGTGAAAGGCGGGTAGGGCGGTCAGGCCAGCGCCGACCACCGACGAGCCGTGATAGCCCTGCTCGATGGAAATGAACTGATCGCGTTTGGGCTCGCCTCTGGCATTCCAGTAGTAGCGGACGAAACGGATCGTGCTGTCGACCGCGTCCGACCCGCCAAGCGTGAAAAAGACGTGGTTGAGGTCGCCTGGCGCGCGCTCGGCCAGCTCCGAGGCGAGGCGGATGGCCGGCTCCGAGCCGAGGTCAAAATAGGCGGTGGCGTAGGGAAGCTCGCGCATCTGCCTGGCCGCTGCCTCGACGATGCTGTCATGGCCGTAGCCGGCATTGACACACCATAGCCCCGCGAAACCGTCGAGAAGTTGCCGGCCGGATGCATCGGTCACGGTCGCGCCCATCGCCGATTTCAACACGCGCACGCCGTGCGCCTCATGGCCTCGGTATGAGGCGACCGGGTGGATGAGATGGGCGCGATCGAGTTCGATCAGGGAATTGGCGAGCATTGTTGTCCTCCGGACTAGCCGAGCGCCTGGTTGGCGAGGGCGTAAACTTTTCGTCTTGCCTGTTCGGCACTTTCCTTTTGCGGACGGACCATGGTCACACCGCCGCCGACATGGGCGAGACCGATTTCCGTCAACCAGCCGGCGATGCCGGCCCTGCTGTCGGTGTCCACGCGCAGGAAGGCGCCGGTGCGCGGGGCGGCGAAGAAGCCGATCAGGGCCTTCGCATCGTCGCTGCTTCCCGCGATCACCGGGCCAATCACCTCGCCGCGTCCGAACGGCCGGATCGCGGCATAGGCTTCAATGGCACCGTTGCGGCGGATGACGGCGAACTGGCCGCGCTCAGCCAGCGCATTGAGCAGAGCTTCACGGTCGGCGCCATAGGCGTCGCGGTCCAGAACCTTGATTTCAGGCAGATCGCCGATGCTTGCGGCCTCTACGCCATCGGGTTCGCCAAGCTCCGTAACTTTGCCTTGATGCTGCAGAACGGTGCCGGAGGGCACGAACCCCAATTTCTCATAGAGAGGCATGCCGTCCGCCGTCGCGACGAGCCGCAGCGGACGGTCCCCGGCCAAGGCGAAGGCCTGATCCATAAGCCGGCGCCCAAGCCCCTTGCCGCGCGCGTTCCTGTCGACGATCACCATGTTGATCATGGCGCAATCCGCGCCGTAGGGCGTGACCAGGATTGTTCCGGTGACGCGGCCCTGATCGTCGAGCGCGACCGCGCCGTTCGAAAGCTGCAGTGCCATCTGCCAGTCCTGCGGGCGATGTGGCCAATTCTCCTGGCGGGAAAGCACCACGGCACCCTCGATGTGGTCGGGCCCGAAGGCCTGGAGTTCGATGTCGCCCTGCGGCATGAGGCATCCTTCCGTCTGACGACAAGTTTCGGCCATCGGTGCGCCGCAGATCATCTGAAGGCTTTGGCTTCGACAGTATCTTTCGCCGTAGCACGAGCGGTGCGCCGCATCTTGTGCTGGCGTCGTCCGCGGCGGGAGCGCCTCACGTCGCGCGCGGCGCCGCAATGGGCAGGCCAGATGCTACAGCGTGCCAAACCGGATGGCGGATACGCAACTTTCTGCTTTCGGAAGGCCTATTTCGGTCAGGTGGGTCGCCGCCTGCCGCTCTATGATGAAATACATCCCAGTGCGGATGTGCTTCCACCGGAGATCGACGGACATGGCTTCCTTCAGGCCCAAATACATCACTTTCGACTGCTACGGCACGTTGACCTTTTTCCAGATGGCGGAAGCGGCGCGCGATCTCTACGGCCGTCGGCTCGACGGGCCGCGCATGCAGGAGTTCATCAAGAATTTCGCGGCGTATCGGCTCGACGAGATCATGGGCGACTGGAAGCCCTATGCCGACGTCATCCACAATGCGCTCGAGCGCTCCTGCAAGCGCAACGGCATCGCCTTCAGCGCCGAAGATGCTGGGATGGTCTACGAGCGTGTCCCCACCTGGGGGCCGCACGCCGATGTTCCGGCCGGCCTGGCGAAGGTCGCCAAGGAAATTCCGCTGGTCATCCTGTCCAACGCGATGAACGCACAGATCATGTCCAATGTCGAAAAGCTTGGTGCGCCGTTCCATGCCGTCTACACGGCTGAGCAGGCGCAGGCCTACAAGCCCCGTTTCAAGGCGTTCGAATACATGTTCGACAGGTTGGGTTGCGGCCCGGAGGATGTTCTTCACTGCTCGTCTTCGTTCCGCTACGACCTGATGTCGGCGCACGATCTCGGCATCAAGAACAAGGTATGGGTCAATCGCGGTCACGAACCGGCCAACCCGTATTACGGCTATGTCGAGATATCGGACCTTTCGGGTCTTCCAGGCGTCGTTGGGCTCTGAAACAGGCGGATTGCCGATGAAGTTCGTCTCCTACTGGCACGACACGGCCCCTGTCTTTTCCGGCGGGGCGCAAGGCCCAGTCGAGGGGCACTACGATGCCGCTATCATAGGCGGCGGCTTCACCGGTCTCGCCGCCGCGCGCCAACTGGCGAAGGCCGGCGCCAAGGTGGTGGTGCTGGAGGCCCAGTGCGTGGGCTGGGGCGCATCCGGCCGCAATGGCGGACACCTCAACAACGGCCTCGCCCACAGCTACCTCTCCGCCAAGGCGGAGCTCGGCAAGGACCGCGCAATCGCGCTCTACCGGGCGCTCGACGACTCCGTCGATACAATCGAGGCGCTGGTCACCGAGGAAGGCATCGACTGCGATTTCCGCCGTGCCGGCAAGCTGAAGCTTGCTTCCAAGCCGCAGCACTTTGATGTGATCGCCCGCAACTTCGAAGCCCTCCATGCCGAGGTGGATCCGGACACGGCGCTGCTGTCGGCGGCCGATCTCAAATCCGAGATCGGCTCGCCATTCCACGGCGCGATGCTGTCGAAGAAGAGCGCCATGATGCATATGGGCCGCTATGTGGCGGGTCTCGCCACTGCAGCCGTCCGCCACGGCGCCGTGATCCATGAGAACACGGCAGTCACCGACCGCAAGCAGGCCGGCAGCAGGCATGAACTGACCACTTCGCGCGGCCGCATCAGTGCCGACAACGTGCTGATGGCGACCGGCGCATACACCACGCCTGACTTCGACTACTTCCGCCGCAGGATCATCTCCGTCGGCAGCTTCATCATCGCCACGCGGCCGTTGAGCGACGCCGAGATCACTGCCACCATGCCCGGCAACCGGACATGCGTGACCTCGATGAACATCGGCAACTACTTCCGGCTCTCGCCCGACAGGCGCCTGATCTTCGGCGGCCGCGCACGCTTTTCGGCGACATCGGACCAGCGCTCCGACGCCAGGAGCGGAGAGATCTTGCGGGCAGGCCTCGCGGCGATCTTTCCGCAGCTCGCCAAGGTCGAGATCGACTATTGCTGGGGCGGGCTGGTCGACATGACCAAGGATCGCTTCCCCCGCGCCGGTTACCATGACGGTGTCTGGTTCGCGATGGGCTATTCCGGCCACGGCGCGCAGCTTTCCAGCCATCTCGGCATGATCCTGGCCGATGCCATGCTCGGCCGCGAGGACCGCAATCCGCTGAAGGGGCTGGAATGGCCCTCCATTCCCGGCTATTCCGGCAAGCCCTGGTTCCTGCCGATGGTCGGCCTCTACTACAAGGCGCTCGATCGGATTCAGTGATCGCCGATCCGGGTAGGGTTTCAGCCAAATTGCCTCAGTTGAGCCCGCCGATGTGAAAGCTCTTCATCTCGAGATATTCCTCGATGCCGGCCTGCGCGCCCTCTCGGCCGAGGCCGGACAGCTTGACGCCGCCGAAGGGGGCTACCTCGATCGAGACCGAGCCGGTGTTCAAGCCCACCATGCCGAACTCCAGCGCCTCGCCGACGCGCCAGGCGCGTTTCAAATTTTCGGTGTAGAAGTAGGAGGCAAGCCCGTAGGGCGTGCCGTTGGCCAAGGCGATTGCTTCCTCTTCCGTCTCGAACCGGAAAAGCGGCGCGACCGGGCCGAACGTTTCCTCACCGGCAAGCAGCATCTCTTTTGTGGCGCCGGTCAGCACCAGCGGCGCGACATATTGCGGACCCTCGGGCAGCGCCGGCCTCGCTGTGATGATCGCAGCACCTTTGCCAAGCGCGTCCTCGACGTGGCGGTTGATCTTCTCGACCGCCGCCATGTTGATCATCGGCCCGATGGCGACGCCGGGCTGTTTGCCCGGTCCCACCGTCATGGCGTTGACGCGAGCGGATAGCTTGGCAGCGAAGGCGTCGTAGACACCAGCCTGAACGAGGATGCGGTTGGCGCAAACGCAGGTCTGGCCGCCGTTTCTGAACTTCGAGACCAGCGCGCCCTCGACGGCAAGATCGAGGTCGGCGTCGTCGAAGACGATGAAAGGGGCGTTGCCGCCGAGTTCGAGGCTGAGCCGCTTCACGCTGTCGGCCGCGCCTCGCATCAGCAGCGAACCGACCCGCGTCGAGCCGGTGAAGGAGATCTTGCGAACCGTCTCGTTCGCCATGATCTCGTTGCCAATCTCGGCCGGTATGCCGGTGACGATGTTGATGACGCCAGCGGGGATGCCGGCCCGTTCGGCAAGCACGCCGAGCGCCAGCGCCGAATAGGGCGTGAACTCGGACGGCTTGATCACCACCGTGCAGCCGGCGGCCAATGCCGGCGCGACCTTGCGGGTGATCATCGCATTAGGAAAATTCCACGGCGTGATGATTCCGCAAACGCCGACCGGTTCCTTCAGCACGATGATGCGTCGGTCGGACGTGGGCGAGGGGATGGTGTGCCCGTTGATGCGGCGTGCCTCCTCCGCGAACCATTTGACGAAGGACGCGCCGTAACGGATCTCACCTTTGGCCTCGTCCAGCGGCTTACCCTGTTCCGTCGTCAGGATAAGCGCCAGATCGTCCAGATGCGCCAGCATCAGGCCATGCCAGGTTTCAAGGAGCGCCGCGCGTTCGGCGTTGGTCTTCTTCCTCCAGTCCCGGTAGGCGGAAACTGCGGCCTCTATCGCCGCGCGGGTCTCCGCACCGGCCATGTCGGGCACCGAGCCGATCGCCGCCTGGGTTGCCGGATCGATGACGTCGACAGTACTGCCGGAGCCGGCAGCGACCCACTTACCGCCGATCAGGCCGGCTTCGCGGAAGAGGGTTTTGTCTCTGAGGTTTTTCATTGGAAACGACCTTGCAATCAGGTGAGCGCGGCGACGACAGCGGCGGTGATGACGTCCGTCCGGTCCTTGCCGGCAATGGTGCCCATGCCTCTGACAGTGGTGGCTTCGACGGCCTGCATAACGCGGTCGGCCGCAGCCCTTTCGCCGAGATGTTCGAGCATCATGGCGCCGGACCAGATGGTGGCGATCGGATTGGCGATGCCCTGATGCGCGATGTCGGGCGCCGAGCCATGTACCGGCTCGAACATCGACGGCGCCGAGCGGTCGGGATTGATGTTGGCGGAGGCAGCGTAGCCGAGCCCGCCCTGGATCGCCGCGCCGATGTCGGTCAGGATGTCGCCGAACAGATTGGAGGCGACGACCACGTCTAGGCTCTCCGGTGCCATGATCATGCGCGCGGCGAGTGCGTCGACGTGATAGCTGGTCACTGTGACATCAGGATAGTCCGCTGCCAGCTTTCGCGTGATCTCGTCCCAGAACACCATCGAATATTTCTGCGCATTGGACTTCGTGACGGAGGCAAGCTTGCCCCGCCGTGCCTGCGCCTGCTCGAAGCCGAAGCGCAGGATGCGCTCGACGCCGGCACGAGTGAAGATCGAGGTTTCTACAGCGACTTCGTCCGCAGTGCCTTGATGCACGCGGCCGCCGGCGCCCGAATATTCCCCTTCGGTGTTCTCACGGATGCACAGAATGTCGAAACCTTCTGCCCGCAGCGGGCCTGTCACACCCGGTAGCAGGCGGTGCGGCCGGATGTTGGCATATTGCACGAACGCCTTGCGGATTGGCAGGAGCAGCCCGTGCAGCGAAACGGAATCCGGCACCTCCGCCGGCCAGCCGACGGCGCCGAGAAGGATGGCGTCAAAGCCGCGTAGGGTCTCGATGCCGTCTTCCGGCATCATGCGGCCGGTATCCTTGTAGAATTTGCAGGACCAGGGGAACTCGGTTGCGGTCAAGGCAAAGCCCGCGTGTTTGGCCGCGGCCTCCAGCACCGTCCAGGCGGCGGCGGTCACATCGCTGCCGATGCCGTCACCGGGGATCATAGCGATCGAATAGGATTTCATCGGCATCTCTCTAGAGGCTGATCAGGACGCTCTTGGTCCTGCGGTTGGCGAGATAGGCCTCGCGACCAAGGTCCTTGCCGATGCCGGAGCGCTTGTAGCCGCCGGTCGGCAGAATATGGTCGCGCGAGCGGCTATAGCGGTTGACCCAGACAGTGCCCGCCTCGAGCTTGCGTGCGAAGCGGATGGTCCGGGACAGGTCGGCGGTGAACAGGCCGGAAGCCAGCCCGTAGGTTGGATGGCGGGACAGCGCCAGCGCCTCCTCCTCAGTCTCGAAGGTCTGGATGGTCAGGACCGGGCCGAAGATTTCCTCGACGATCGCCGGATTGGCCTGGTCGACATCAGCGATCAGCGTCGGCTTGTAGAAATAGCCTGGGCTGTCCATGACGCCACCGCCGGTCAGGCATTCGCCGCCGGCCTCGATCGCGGCCCGCACGATGCTGTCGACACGCCCCCGCTGCCGCTCTGAGATGATTGGCGAATATTGGGTCGCGTCGTCCCATGTCGGGCCTGGCCGCACCGCCTTCATCCTCTCCAGGATGGCGGCCGTCAACCTGTCGGTCACGCTGTTCTCGACGATCAGCCGCGTGCCGGCGACGCAGGCCTGCCCGGCGTTGAAGGTGACGCTGCCGGCGATAGCCGTCGCCGCCTTGTCCAGATCGGCATCGGCAAAGACAATCTGCGGGCTCTTGCCGCCGAGTTCCAGCGTCATCGGCTTGACGCCGGTGCGGGCGACGTTCTCCATGATGGCCGATCCGGCGCGGGTCGAGCCGGTGAAGCTAACCTTGGCGATCTCGGGATGGCCGGTCAGTGCCGTGCCCGTCGTCGGGCCGTCGCCAAGCACAACGTTTATGAGCCCGGCCGGCAGACCAGCTTTTACGGCGAGCTGCGCCATGGTGACAGCCGAGAAGGGCGTCATTTCCGACGGCTTCAGCACGACAGCATTGCCCGCGGCCAGCGCCGGGCCGAGCTTCCAGCCCGCCATGGAGATGGGAAAGTTCCATGGCGTGATCGCACCGACCACGCCATAGGGCTCGCTCATGATCATGCCGAGACTGGCGTCGTCGGTTGGCACCAGCTCACTGCCTTCCTTGTCCGCGAATTCGGCGAAGAAGCGGATCTGCTCGGCGGTCACGGCGATGTCGCCGGCAACGAGCTGGCCGACAGGCCGGGTGGAACACAGGGCCTCGATCCTGGCCAGCGTTTCGGCTTCCGCCTCGATCACGTCGGCCCAGGCCTGGAGCGCCTTCGTCCGTTCGCGCGGCCGGACGCCGCCCCAGTTGCTGGCCTTCAGCGCCTCCTTGGCGCTTTCCACGGCACGGTCGACCATGTCGACGCCGGCCACGGGGCAGCCGGCATATGCCTTGCCATCCGACGAGCGGCGCATCTCGATGGCACCCTCGGCCGCGATCAGCTCCCCGCCAATGAAATGGCCGACGGGAAGGGGGACGGTATCCGGGTCGAAGCTCAGGCTCATCGGCGACCACTCTGGACTGTTCAGCAGGAGCCTAGCGCGGGCGGCAGCGCAGCATGCACCGTTCGGCGATCGGTCGCGGATGATTGTTGTGTACGGGCGATGACAGACGGCAAAATCTTCCGCGGGGGTCAGCGCCAGTCGCGGACGCTCTCTACCCCACCGTCACGTAGATCTTGCGCACCGTTTCGATGGTTTTCCATACCCCGGCGAAGCCAGGCTTCATCACGAAGCTGTCGCCGGCGCGGTAGATCACCGGCTTGCCGCCGTCGGGCGCGATTTCGATCACGCCCGAGAGGATGTGGCAGAACTCGAAAGTCTCTCCCTTGATCGAGCGCGTTTCGCCAGGCGTCGCTTCCCAGACGCCAGTGTGGACGAGGTCGTCCTTGGCCACGTCCAGTGCCCAGGTCTTGAAGGCCGAGTTGCCGGTAATCAGCCGTTCGGGCAGCGCCCCGGATTCGCGCGGTGAAAAGGCTGGATTGGTATCGACGGTCTTGAGCAGGGACAAGGGATGGCCTTTCATGTTGAATTTCAATAGCCGCGCGACCGGTCGACGAGCCCGATGGGGTCAAGACCGGCGCGGTAGCGCCGGATGTTTTCGACGACGGCCTGTGCGGCAGTCACGGGCTGGGTGACGCTGGCGACATGCGGGGTCAGGATAACCTTCGGATGCAACCAGAACGGATGGCCCGACGGCAGCGGCTCGGGATCGGTGACGTCTACCATCGCCGCAGAAAGATGGCCGCTGTCGAGCGCGGCGAGGAGCGCTTCGTGATCGAGCTGCGGCCCCCGGCCGGTGTGGACGAGCGCCGCCCCTTCAGGCAGTTTCGTAAACAGGCCGGCATCGAGCAAACCACGCGTCTCCCCGGTCAGTGGCAGCAGGCAGACCAATATGTCACTGACGGCGAGCATCTCGTCCAGGCCGAGCTCACCATGATGACAGGTCACGCCCGCGATCTGCCGCGGCGAGCGACTCCATCCGGCGAGCTGGAAGCCGAAGGGCTTCAGGCGGTCGAGGACTGCTTGGCCAAGCTGTCCGAGGCCGAGCACGCCGACCCGGCGCGATCCAGCCTGTGGCTGCGCGATATCGGCCCATTCACCGGCGCGCTGCTGCGCCAGGTATCCAGGCAGGTTGCGGTGGAGCGCGAGTACGGCAAGCATCACATATTCCTGCATCATGCGCACGATGCCTTCCTCGACCATGCGCACGATCTTCACGTTCACGGGCACAGCATCGAGGTGAAACTGATCAACGCCAGCGCCGATCGAAAACAGGATTTCCAGGTTCCTGTAGCGGTCGAGATTATCCGGCACGGCCCAACTAATCAGGTAACGCACGGCGTCGGTGTCGATCGCTGCGGCATCCATCGTGAAGGGGACGTCCGGCAGTTCTCTCGCGAAGGCATCGGCGAAGATGGCCCCGCGGCGCGGATCGGAATTGAACAGGAACGTCATTTCGGCCCTTTTCACGTTGCGCAACGGGCACCCAGCGCCTCGATCAACCGCTGGCAGACGGCGAGTTCGCTCGTAAGGATGTATTCGTCGGGCTTGTGGGCGCGGCCGATGTCACCGGGGCCGCAGATGATCGCGTCTAAACCTGCGGCCTGGTAAAGCCCGGCCTCCGTACCGTAACTGACGGCGGCAAGCGGCACCTCGCCAGTCAAAGCGTGTAGCAGTCCCGCAAGTGGCGCGTCTCGCGGCAGCGACATCGCCGGATAGGCGCTCATCGGCGTCCACTCGGCCTGAAAGCCTTCGGCTGCAAGGGCCTCGGCCTCCGCCCGGACGCTCGCGAGCAGGCTGGCCGGGTCGACGCCGGGTATGGCGCGCGCCTCCAGGTCCAGCGTGCAGGTGTCGGGAATGATGTTGACCGATTGGCCGCCCGCCACGACACCCGCTTGCAGCGAGGAGTAGGGCGGCTCGAAAGCGGGGTCGAACGGACCGTGCGTCAGCCGCTCGGCTTCGCTCACGGCTGCGCTCAGCGCGTTCGCCATGGCGTGGATGGCGTTGAGACCGAGATCGGGCCGTGAGGAGTGGCCGGTGAGGCCCCGGATCGTCACCCGAGCCGCCGCCTTGCCCTTGTGCCCGCGCACGGCGTGCATGCCGCTCGGCTCACCGACAATGACGCCGAGCGGTTTTGCGCAAAGTTCGGGAAGGCGGGCGATCAAATGCGGCACGCCGCGGCACCCCACCTCCTCGTCATAGGAGAAGGCGAGATGGATCGGCATGGCAAGGCGCAGTGCCGCCAGCGTAGGCACCGCCGCGAGCACCGCGGCAAGAAACCCCTTCATGTCCGTGGTGCCGCGTCCATAGAGCCGTTCGCCCTCCTTGCGCATAGCAAAAGGGCTCGAACTCCACTGCGGCTCATTGGCGGGGACGACGTCCATGTGGCCGGAGAGAATATAGCCAGGGACGTCGGCCGGGCCGACCGTCGCGAACAGATTGGACCGGTCGCCTTCCGGCCCTCGAAGCAGCATAACCTGCATTCCGTGCTTTGCGAGATAGGCTTCGATCCAGCCGGCGATATCGCCGTTCGGCTTGCCGGCGACCGATGGAAAGGCGACAAGACGGTCGAGGATGTCGAAGACGTCCATTCCAGCCCTCACGGCATTTTCAGGTTCGCCGGGGTCGACGCCACCGGCCATAACTGCAGAATTGCCGCAGAGGATGTGCGCGTTCTTTCGCGATTGCGTGCCGAAAGCGGAAGTGTTTCAGTCGAATCTAGCGTTGCTGCACGGCATTCGAGCAAATCGTATCGGTCGGGTTGTTTACCGTTGTCTGTGCATGGCGTTGTATGTCACCTGTTAGGCAATCCTTCAGAGGCAACGAATTGAAGCCGTCCGAAAGCTTGAAAATCGATGCTTTCTCGATGCATATCGCCGATATCGAAGGCATCGAACTCGACCGATTGCATGCGCACTCGCTCTCCGTGGGATGGCCACACCGAGCCGAAGACTGGCAGTTCCTGCGGGAATCGGGGCACGGTTTCGTAGCGCTCGATGAGATCGACCGCGTTCTCGGTTCTGCAATGTGGTTCGAGCACGGCCCCGATTTCGCAACCGTCGGCATGGTCATCACCTCGCCCCGGCTTCAGACGTTAGGGGCGGCGCAATGGCTGATGAAGCGGGTCTTCGAGAAGATTCCTGGGCGCGACCTGCGCCTCAACGCGACCCGTGCTGCGCGGCGGCTTTATCTTTCGCTCGACTTCCAGCCGGAGAGGACCGTCTACCAATGCCAGGGCATCGCCCGCGTGCCGACGACAGTCAGACCGGAGGCGCGACGCGACATCCGAACTTTGGACGCCAGCGACATGTCGGCAGCGATCGAACTCGACACGACGGGTTTTGGCGTGAGGCGGATGGCACTCGTTGAAAAGCTCTTCGCGCACTCGGCCGGCTATGGGCTTTTCGACGGAAACAAGCTGACAGCTTTCGCGCTCTGCCGGCCGTTTGGCCGCGGCCACGTCGTGGGGCCGGTCTTAGCCGAAAGCGATGCCGACGCGGTGGCGGTCATCCGGCCGCATGTCGTCGATCATTCCGGATCCTTCCTTCGGGTGGACACCCCTATGGACAGTGGCGAGTTCGCGGCCTTTCTGCCGCATGCCGGGATGCCGGTCTTCGACACGGTGCAGACCATGTCGCTGGGCAAACGTCTCGCGGATTTCTCCGACGGCGGCTCCACCAGGCCGAAGACCTATGCCCTGGCAAGCCAAACTGTCGGATAGGGTGGCATTCGACTTGGGACCGGTTTTAGCCTTGCAATCAAACGCCCAAGCAGGGACATCTCGCGCCAGGACCCGCCAGTCCGTTCTTGGCCTCAAAGTAGCCGCGGCCATACCCATGGCCAAGCTACTCCTCTTTCTGGCCCCTTGGTTCGCCGGACCATACGAGATCAGACGAAGAATATGGCTTGGCTAACCATCGCCTAAGCGTTGATTTTCTTTAGGAGTCCCACACCTCAGCGACTAATATAATCGTTATGAAACAATGGCTTGCGAAGCGGTTCGCCAAAGTTGATTCAAGGAGCGGGTCCAGCCACTCGTCAATCGCATTTACCTTCTACAGAATGGCAGCTTTGCGTCTTTCTAGGTCACTTCGTCAGGCCCTGCCGTGCCCACAAGCGGACATTGCTGGCTGCAGGCCAAAGGTCGCTCATTGTTCGCCTTGGTGCAACGGTGGGCTCCGGAACCGACGCTCAGGCCTCAATAGTCATCAGCGGTGAGTTGGAGCCCACGTTCGCTCCTGGCCTGACGAAGATTTTGGTCACCCGACCTGGCATTATCGCGCGGACCGTGACTTCCATTTTCATCGCTTCCATGACGGCGACCGGCTGATCGACTTCGACTTTATCACCGGCAGCAACCTGAATTTCGCGAATGACTCCAGGCATGGGTGCCAACACGATTCCCTCACCCTCAAGGCGGCGACGCTTCGGCATGAAGGCCGACATCGCTGCGGCGTGCGGGGTAAGCACCTGAGCGCTTAAGCGAGTTCCTGAGTGTTCAATGACTATTGTCGAGGAGGAGGTCCGAACCTGGCAACACATCGCCTTCGCGTCCACCATTCCTCTAAATGTCGGCTCCGGGGGCAACCAGCCTGTCTCTACCTCAACCGTGTCACCGTCTGGGAATCGTGTTGAAATCGTGTCGCCCTCGATGCCCGCCATCACATGCATCTGCTCCGGCGGCATATCTCCTTCAAGGATCAGCACCAGATGCCGGCCAGACGCAAGGTGCCCACGGGTATCTCGGACGCGATCACGCAGTTGCTCGAGGCGCGAATTGACGGCAACGGAGACGGCCACCACCTTTTTCAGATCGGTCCCTCGCGGGGCGGCGATATTCGCCGACGACCCGAACTCTTCGGCGATCAGCGATGTGGAAAGGCGGCCTTCAAGCCAGCGAGGCAGCTTCATGAGAGAGGAGAGGAAGGACAGATTGTTTTGAACGCCCTCAATTGAGAAAGCATTCAACGCCTTGAGCTGGGCATCGATCGCAGCCTGTCTTGTCGGAGCATGGGTCACGAGCTTTGCGATCATCGGATCGTAGTAGACAGAGATTGTACTGCCTTCTTCTACGCCGGTGTCGACTCTCACGGCCGCATCGGAGCAAGTGGCCATCGGAGGGCGAAACAAGGAAAGACGCCCGGTCGAAGGAAGGAAGCCTTGTACAGGATCTTCCGCGTAGACGCGCGCCTCGACTGCCCAGCCGTTGAGATGAACGTCTTCCTGCTGCAGCCGCAATGGCTCGCCGGCCGCGACGCGGATCATCTCTTCAACCAGATCGATTCCGGTGACGAACTCGGTCACGGGGTGTTCCACCTGCAGCCTGGTATTCATTTCCAGGAAGTAAAATGACTTGTCCTGTCCGACAACGAACTCGACGGTGCCTGCCGAGTCGTACGCAACCGCCTTTGCCAAGGCCACGGCCTGCCTGCCCATTGTTTCGCGCGTCTGCTCATCAAGCAGGGGTGAGGGTGCCTCTTCGAGAACTTTCTGGTGCCGGCGCTGGACGGAACATTCGCGCTCGCCGAGATAGATCACGCTGCCATGTTTGTCGCCGAGAACCTGAATTTCAATGTGCCGCGGCTCGCTAATGTATTTCTCGACGAAAACCCGATCATCCCCGAAAGACGACGCCGCCTCGGACCGGGAGCGGAGGAAACCCTCGCGCGTTTCGCTGTCATTTCGGGCAATCCGCATTCCCTTGCCACCGCCTCCGGCAGAAGCCTTGATCATCACAGGGTAGCCAATCGACTGCGCGATGCTTATGGCCTGATCGGGCGTGTCAATCGCGTCGGGATAGCCGGGTACGGTGGATACGCCCGCGGCAGAAGCAACCTTCTTGGAGACGATCTTGTCCCCCATGGCAGCCATGGCCTTGGGGTTTGGACCGATGAACACGATTCCTGCGTTGCGAAGAGCTTCGGCGAACGCCACTTGCTCCGACAGAAATCCATAACCAGGGTGGACCGCTTCAGCGGCCGTCAACTTAGCCGCAGCCAGGATCTTTTCTATCGACAGATAGGAATGCACCGCTTGTGACGGGCCGATGTGCACGGCCTCGTCCGCCATTTGAACGTGCAACCCGTCCCGATCCGCATCCGAATAGACCGCCACAGTGGCGATATTCATCTGTCGCGCGGTTCGAATGATACGACATGCAATTTCACCGCGGTTGGCAATCAGGATCTTCTGGAACACTGCATTGCTACTTTCTTGCTTCCATCGTCTCACGAATGGCTTTGATGATGTGTGCCCGAGTCTCGCCCGGGACGATCAGTTCCAGGTTCCGGTGCTCGAGTTCCGTTTTGCCGTCTCGCCCGTCCCGCATATCGATGGCAGCTTGCGGCCAGCGAAGACAGCGACCGCCACTGGTCGACGACATTCCCATCACGACGGCGGCAAGTCCAATTGCCTTTCCCGTGACCACTGTTATAGGCGGTATGGTCAATCGAGCTTCGAGCTCGAGTAGCCGCGCTGCCGCTGAGAGTGGTCTGTTGCGCGCCTCCATCCTCCCAGGCAGAATTCCAGGGCAATCGAGAAACCGCAGCAGGGGAATTCGCCGGCGAGCGCAGAAGGCAATGAAATCCGCGGCCTTGCCCATTCCCTCGGTCGTCAATAGACCAAGCTTGACGAGCGGCTGATTAGCCACCACGCCGCACGTGAAGCCATCCATCTGGATCAACGCAGTGATGACGCTTGATGTCGTTTGAGCCTTCAACTCGAATACGTCGCCATAGTCGGCGACAGACTTGAGTATCTCGCGCATGTCGTAGGACGCGCGGCCAGCTAGGTAGTTAAGGCCCGGCGAGTCTCTCTCTTCGGGGTCGCGGAGCCGCGTTGACCCCTGATCCACGAGCATCGAAAGAAGTCGCCTCAGCGCGAGTATCGCGGTGACCTCATCATCAAACTGAACACTGGCGATACCTTCCTCGAAGGCTAAGTCCGCAAGTGAGACGACTTCGTTCGAAACCCGCCTTACCAGCTCCGGGCCAGCTAGAGACACGCCTGCCTCCGTACCCGTCGTGACGACGATGTCGGCAAGCGAGGCTAGAAGGGCGTCTGTGCCGACACTCTCGCCGAATACGACCGCAATTTCCAAACCAGCCACGCGTGCCCGCTGATCCGAAACCGCCGAGAATGCCCGAAAGCCCGCGCCTGCGTGGTCAGCATCAATGGCCGCGCCGTCGTAGAGAACAATGAGCGGCAGTTGCTCAGTTTGCGCCCGCATTCGCAAAAGCATGAGCGCATCTGCCTCGCGCACTCCTATCGTTCCGCCATTGCTCGCCGGGTTTTTCGCGAAGGCAAGAACTGATTGGCGGTACACGAGGCCCTCGGCGACCACTGCGTTACCGTGGTCGGCGCCGACGCAGGTTGGATCGTCAAAAAGAAGCGAGAGCCGTTCGGTTACGGTTAGCCGGCCCCGCGCGTGGATAGTATCCGGATCAATGCTTGCCGTACTCGATGACTGGTGCAGTCCGTCCGTCAGCGATGTAGCGGATAGAAACTCCGCAGTGAAATCAGTCCTGACAAATGGTTCAACTTCGACTGGGTCCGCGAGATGCCGCTCCAACAAGGCTCGAGCTGCCAACGCCTCGTGGTAGGGCACTGCAGCGAAGCGAATTCTGCTGCCCGGTCGCATTTGCGCCAACGATCCCAGATCCGTGCCAATCACGGTTGCGATCTTCGGATACCCGCCGGTCGACTGACTGTCGGCCATCAGCGCGATGGGCAGGCCGTCGCCAGGGACTTGAATCGATCCCATGACGATGCCATCGGAAACTATATCATATCCCTGGGAATGCCGTAGCCTTGGACCATCTAAGAAAATCGCCATTCGGTCGCTGCGTGCGGTGATGTCCCAAGGACCCTTTAAGAACGCTTGGTATTGCTCGGCATCAAAGTAATCCCGCTGTGGCCCAGCCAGAACTCTGATCGTCTCAGCCGGTCTCTCCAACCAGGTTGCGAGCAGACGACCCTCGGAAGCGCAAAATGATTTCGTATCGGTCAAGCCGATTTGGTCACCATCGACCAGGCATCGGCCGTTCATTCCCCCGAAGCCGCTACGGGTGTGCGTAGCCTGGGAGCCCAGGACTTCGGGCACGTCAAACCTCGCTGCTGCCGCCACGTAGCACCACGATCCCGCTTCGCCGGCGGCGATCTTGAGACGTTCTCCTGGCTTCAGCGTAAGTCTACAGGCGGACGGCAGCGGCTTGCCGTCACGGGTAACCGTGAATGTTCCGCCTGCCACCGCGATGTCCAGGGCAGCATTGGTGCTGGATAAATCAATACCACCCAACGAAACCTCGATCGACGTGGCATTTCGATCGTTGCCTACCGCAAGATTTGCAAGCGCATGAGCGACGGCATCCATGGGCCCGGCATGGCTGATACCGAACCGGAGGTAGCCATTCCTGCCGCCGTCCTGCAAAGAAACCCCCGGACCAACTTGATGCACAAGAATGGCGGTCATTGCGGAGCCCCCGCAACGTTGCCCGCCAAGGCAACGGATTCTCCGGAGGAAATTCGGGCATCCAGGTCCAGGAATTCATCTGGACTTATCGGGCTGAATTTGACGCTGTCGCCCGGCCGAACCAGAAAAGGATCCGACCGTCGGGGGTCATAAAGTTTGACCGGCGTGCGTCCCAGGACATACCAGCCTGTAGGCATCGCGAACGTGGTGATCGATGCAAGGCCGCCGCCGATCAAAACGGCACCTGCGGCATGCGGCGGACGCGGTCGCTGACGCCTGGGGATAGAGAGACGTTCAGCCAGACCGCCAAGGTAACAATAGGCGGGCGCAAAGCCATACATGTAAACCCGGTATTGCGCGCCCGCATGCGAGGAAATGACTTCGTCGCGGGCAAGTCCCGTTAGCGCGGCCACCTCGTCGAGATCCTCGCCGAATGACGGATCATAGCAGCAGGGAAGGACCCAAAGCTTTCCGGGATTCGAAAGCTCCGTCTCATCCAGGCTCGAGACAAGGTCTGCAATGGTCTCGCACAAGGCATACCTGGGAAGGACCAGGGGATCGTACTGCACCATCAGCGATCGGTAAGTCGGCACAAGTTCACGAACGCCGATCAGGCCGAGGCCTGACAATTTCCTGTCCAGCGCGAGCACCCGGCCATTGATTAGGGGGTCGACGACAGTCCCGAATTCGACAACGATTGCTGCTTCACCAGCATCGTAGAAACGCGGCAGATCGGTATTGAGATCGGTTTTCATGTCATAAACGATGCCAGGGCGATGCCGCCCTCTTCCATTACAGATCTGACTCGTCTCGCCAGGCTCACCGCATGGGCGCCATCACCGTGCACGCAAATCGAGTCGATCGGCGTTGCGAGCAACTTTCCACTCGCCGTGATGATCGAGCCGCCCTCGACCATGGCGAGGACCCGCGACGCTGCCAAGTCCATGTCTTCGATCATCGCACCGGGCGCGCTTCTCGCGATAAGCTGCCCGCCTTCATCATAGCCTCGGTCTGCGTAGATCTCTTGGTGCACCCGCAAACCTGCGGCTTCGCCAGCCCGAACTTGCTCGGTCAACGCTGTGGCGAGCAGCGACAGTGACGGATCCACGGATCGAACTGCCCTGGCGATTGCATCCGCCACCGAGCGTTCCGCAGCCGCGATATTCGCGAGCGCTCCGTGGGTCTTCACGTAAACAATCTTTTGCCCGCTCAGTGCGGCTACGCCAATGGCGGCACCGATTTGGTAGGCAATCAATCGTTCTATCTCGCCATTTGAAAATGGTATCCGGCGTCGACCAAAACCCCACAAATCTGGGAAACCTGGATGCGCGCCGATCGCGACGTTTCGCTCCCTGGCGCGAACGAAGGTCTGCGCCATTATTTCCGGATCCCCAGCGTGCAATGCGCACGCGATGTTCGCCGACGTGACGATGGCCAGCATCGCCTCGTCATTGCCAAAGCTGTAGGGCCCGAAGCCCTCGCCAAGGTCAGAGTTCAAGTCAATCGACTTGGGCATTGCAGCCTCCATTGGCATAGGTCGTTCTTCAAGCGTTGCGGCCTCTGCGCAGGTATCGCTCCAATCCCACCACCGCGCGGCTGGCCGGGTAGCTAATGGCCAGGTATATTAAAAATATAAACGAGTATATTTTTATGTAACTGAAGGTTTCAGATGCAATTAACTGGCCTCGAAACATTAAATCCCCAAGTGAAATTGTAGATACGAGGGCCGTATCCTTGAACATGGAGATGAAGTAGTTTCCGGTGGGTGGAAGGACTATCCGTGCGGCCTGGGGCAGGATCACAAGCGGGACGAACTGAAGTGAGCGCATGCCGAGCGCCCTTGATGCCTCCCATTGTCCACGGTCAACGGCCTCAATTCCGGCTCGGAAGACTTCGCTCAGATATGCGCCATAGTTGATCGAGAGGCCCGCTATGCCGGCAACGATTGGTGAAAGCTTGATGCCGAAATAGGGCAAGACGTAGAAGATGTAGAAGAGCTGCAATAGTAGCGGCGTCCCACGGATAAGCTCGACAAAGACCACAGAGCATATTCGCGCCCAACGAGGGGCGCCATGGATTTGGCCCAGGGCAAGCGTGATTGCGATTGCTAGTGCGACGGCCATGCTGGCGAAGGTCAGCCCGACCGTGAGCTGCAAGCCGGCCCACAACTGCGGCCACCATTCGATGTAGTCGTTGATGAGGTGATTCATTCTCTCACAATTGCCCGTAGCGCACTCGTCGAGCCGTGCTTGGCAGGAAAAGGCCATGGCGATTGGCGGCTGGGTTCCGCGTGTGCGGGATCCCAGCCGCCGCCGCAGTCAAGGCTTGAGGAAGAAGTCGGTTGGCGACAGGCCGTAGTTGGCGAAGATCTTCGCGGCCGTGCCATCGGCCAGCATGGTGGCGTACTGCTTGTTGAAGGCGTCGAGGAACTTGTCGCTTTGGCCCTTGGCAGCGCCAAAAGCGCACATGGTGTCGGCCTTGTCCTCTGGAACGAAGTCCGCGACGAGCTCGAAGCCGAGCGAGGGCGTCTGCTTCAAGGCGTAGGCCGAGAGCGACGAGTCAACCACGGCGGCATCAATCCGGCCCGCCGCCAGATCAGCCAAGACATGTTGGATCGTTGGGTAGGTGTGAACGTCAATCGGCTTGTCAGCCGGGCAGGCTGCTGACGCCTTCTTCAGCGTCTCCAGGTAGGAGGTCCCTTGGTAGGTGCCGGCCGGATGACCGCAGAGATCGCTGATCTTATGAAGGTTCTTTGGATTGCCTGCCTGGACGTCAAGAGATTCAGGATTGAAAAAGATGCCGTTGGTGAAGTCCATCTGCTCGCGCCGTTGTGGGCGTACATACATGGCATCGCCCATAAGTTGGATCCGACCACTCTGGACTGCGGGGATAAGACTGGAGAACGGCATCCCCACCATGGTGGCCTTGGCATCGATGCCTTCCCGTTTCAAAGCTTCCTTCAAAATATCGATGAGGGCGCCGGCTCCTTCATGTGTTTTCGGATCGATGAAGGACAGCGGCGCCTCATTGGCGGTGCCTACGACAATCTCATGGCTTGCTTTCACGTCGTCGAGCAGATCTCCGGCCCGAGCCATCGTCGTCCCGGGCACGAACGCGCAGGCCAGTGTTGCGACCGCTGCCATGCTTGTTGTGCGAATTTTCATTGTAGGATCCTCCGATCAGTTTGAGACATAGCCTCCACGGCACCCGGGACTGGTCGGTTCCGGAGGTTGATGGAAAGCCGATTGTTCGATGGACCGCCGCCCCGTCACCGATGGGGCGTCGGTCTTTTGTGCGCTTTGGTTCCTGTTTCTGGACCTGGCCAAAGGCCGGTCCTTCGACTCCGCTCCAAGCTCTTTGGCCAAGTCTTGTCGCTCGAAAGGAAGCAGCGCTCGAAAGTTGTTTTCACCTGATCATTAATAGTGGACCAAGTGGTACGGCGCACTCTCGCGTTTGCTTTTGCAAATTAACGGTGCAAACCGAGTCAAACGGTAGGATCTATCCGGTGGTGCCGATCATGATCTGATACTCCATTGGTGCGTGCCCCTGTGATTGCGGGCATCATTGATGTTCCACTCTGTCGTTGACCGGAGTACATCGCGTGGCGATGCATGAGTTCAGTGTCTCGGCTAAATCAGCAAAATCGTCGCTGACACAGACCTAGCGTTCGTCTATCTCGCTGAACTGCGAAGATGCTTGCGAGAACCCGAACTCACCTCTTCGAACAACTCCCAGAAATTGAAACCGGACGTCCGTTTCACACAACGAGGAAAAACTGCGTTCAGAAGAAAGGCACACTTGGTTGCGAGCGCAGCAAAATCTGGCGAAATCGCTCCAGGAAATCAAAAGGCTTCAAATGTCGGTGCTCGCAAATCGTATTCGCAAAGTCGTTCCGTCCGCTACGACCGCGGTGACCAAACGCGCAGCCGAACTGACTGCCGAGGGCCGGTCGATCATCCGGCTGTCGGAGGGCGAGCCTGATTTCGATACCCCAGAGCACATCAAAAGTGCGGCCAAGTCGGCGATTGATGCTGGCCTCACGAAGTATACCGCGACAGATGGGACCCTAGCGCTCAAAAAGGCGATCGTTGAGAAGTTCAAAAGGGAGGATGGCCTATCTTATTCCCTGGACAACATCATCGTATCCACGGGCGCTAAGCAGGTCATCTTCAATGCTTTTCTTGCAACCGTTGATTCCGGGGACGAAGTCATCATCCCGGCGCCGTATTGGGTATCATTCCCTGAGATGGTCCGGTTGGCTGGAGGCAAGCCGGTCATCGTCGAATGTGGAGAGGACGTTGAATTCAAGCTCACGGTCGAGAAGCTGCGCGGGGCGCTAACTTCTCGAACGAAATGGGTGATCATCAACAACCCTAATAACCCCTCGGGCTCCTGTTACTCGGCGGAGGAGCTGCATCTGTTGAGTGAAGAACTCTTGGCGTGGCCGGACGTATTCATCCTATCCGATGACATCTACCAGCATATTCTCTTTGACGGGCGAACGCATGAAACGATCGTCGCTTTGGAGCCGGCTCTGCGCCAGAGGACCCTTCTCTGCAACGGCGTTTCCAAAGCCTACGCCATGACCGGATGGCGCATCGGTTACGGCGCCGGCCCCAAGGATCTGGTCGCTGCGATGACCACGGTGCAATCGCATTCCACGTCCAACCCCAATTCGATTGCCCAGGAAGCCGCCCGCGTGGCCCTGTCTTCGCCGATGGAATTCTTGGAAAGCCAACTTTCAGCCTATGACGAACGTCGGACGAAGTGCCGAGATAGGCTCAATGCAATTGATGGACTGAGTTGCTTGAACCCCGGCGGGGCCTTCTATCTCTTCCCGTCCTGTCGCGGCCTTATAGGCCGCAGGACACCGAAGGGTGTTGAAATCGACAGCGATGTGAGCCTGGCAACCTACTTTCTCGAGGAGGCAGGCGTAGCCGTCGTACCGGGTTCGGCCTTTGGCCTCTCTCCCTATTTTCGCATTTCGATTGGCGAGCCTTTGGAGCGCCTTGAGGAAGCTTGTGAGGCGATCGCGGCCGCATGCGCGCGCCTGACACCAACCCAACGGATAAGATGAGGGAAATGAGCCATGAAACCGACAATCTCGGACGCCGAATATCGCAGCCAGGTCAGACAGCGTTTTCTGAACGTCGATTCGTCCAACGTGATGGACGCGCTGGATATGGTGGGAAGACCCAATCAGGCGCTGCATGCGGATTTCGCTCCCTACCCAATGGATGGCGGCAAGGTTGCGGGGTTCGCGTATACGATACGAGGGCAGATGACCCCTTATGAGGGCACCGGCGACCCAGAGAAAATGCGAGCCTGCAGCGGCATATCGTCGAACGAAGTCTCGGTATGGAGTGGCGATGGCCAAGGAATCTGCTACTTCGGCGAATTGATAGCGCTCGGGATGAAGGAGCGCGGTTGCGTAGGCGCAATCGTCGACGGTGGTATCCGAGATGTGAGCTGGCTCGGAATGCATCAGTTTCCGATATTCGCGCGCTACCGTACGCCAGTCCAGTCCATCGGACGTTGGAAGGTTACGGCAAATCAAATCCCCATTTATGTTCGCGGCGCCACCACCGATTTCGTCACGATCAATCCTGGCGATTTTGTTCTGGGAGACGCCGACGGCGTTGTCGTCGTCCCCATCGATTGCCTTGAAGATGTGCTCTGTCAAGCAGAGACGCTCACTCAAAAGGAAGTGCTGATCAGAGAGGAGTTGGCAAAGGGTCTCTCGCTGGCAGAGGCACTTTCGAAATACGGTCATGTATGATCACATTGGCCAGTATGGATGTCTATGTTGAGAGGCGAGGGAGATCGTACGAATTTCTGGTCTCCGCGCGGGATTTGCCGCCCAGGCTCTGCCGAGAGTCATCTCGGATCAAGTAGAGATCGGCGTGCCTCAACCGAAGCAGGGCACGCTTCGGATACGGGGACTCGGGGAGTTTGTATGTCGGCGTCGGGTGAACCATAGATAGAAGTCGACGCAAGGCTCCCTTCGCCCATGTCCCGCCTCCCTGAGCACCTCCTTATCGGCTATCGCAACTTCATCACCGGCCGCTATCCGACCGAAAGCGGCCGCTACCGTTCGCTGGCGCGCGAAGGCCAGGCGCCGGAGACGATGATCGTCGCCTGCTGCGATTCCCGCTCCGCCCCGGAAGCCATCTTCGACGCCGGCCCGGGCGAGCTGTTCGTGCTGCGCAATGTCGGCAATCTGGTGCCGCCTTATGAGCCCGACAATGAGTTCCACTCGACGTCGGCCGCGCTCGAATTTGCCGTGCAAAGTCTCAGGGTCAAGAACATCGTTGTCATGGGCCATGGCCGCTGCGGCGGCATTCGCGCCGTGCTCGACACCAATTCCGCGCCTCTGTCGCCCGGCGACTTCATCGGCAAGTGGATGAGCCTGATCGCGCCGGCGGCCGAGACCGTGTCGTCCAGCACCATGATGACGGCAACCGAGCGCCAGACCGCGCTGGAACGTATCTCGATCCGCTATTCCATCGCCAACATCAGGACCTTCCCTAGCGTCTCGATCCTTGAAGGCAAGGGGCGGCTCTCGCTGCATGGCGCCTGGTTCGACATTTCGACCGGCGAGCTCTGGGTGATGAACAAGGACACCGGCGATTTCGAGCGGCCGGAGCTGTAAACGGAGGCGTGACGTTTCGGATCGGGCGGCGGTTCCTTCTCGCGGCACTGCTGCAGCAGCTATCCTCGATCATGCGCACCAGCGCCGATGACGCGTATTTGCGCTGACGCCGTCGGTCGACTACGAACCTTGCTTACCGTCCTTTGTGTAAGCGATCTCCATCGACCCTTGGCTATCGCAGCGAGAGGCTGCGACGCTGGCTTTTGCGCACTGGAAGAAGATCTCCAGGAAGCGGGAATTCGGCGAGGAACGGTTCGATATGAATATGATCTCACGAAAGGGCTGTCCGCCTCCCAGCGGAACTTTGACAATTTTGCTGCCTATATTTCTTAAAGGATACGAATTCGGCACGAGCGAAACACCGAGCCCTTTCTCAACCAGAGCGGCGATGGCATCTATGCCATCCATCTCAAAACGCTCCTGAGGCTGAATGCCCAATTCTGTCATGTAACGATCGGCGATCTGCCCATCCCAATGGCGGCGATCGTAGCGGATCAGAGGGTGTTCCCGAAGCAGTTCGATTCCGTCGTCGGCCGCGATGGCCGCTGACTTCAACACGATGAACTCCTCTTCTAGAAGGAGTTGCCAGCTACACGTTTTAGGTATGGCGAAGTGATGAGGTCGTATGATGATTGCGGCATCGAGCGCATCGTCAAGAACCTGCTGGTAGAGCGCTTCCGAAACACCCGGAGTAAGATGCACCGTCACGTTTGGCAGGGATTTGCAAAAATCCCCCAGAGCGGTCGGGATGATTCCTATCATAGCAGCCGAGATCGCTCCGAGCCGTAACTCGCCGATGTTTGCATCTTCCATGGCAATGGAGCGTATCTGCCGCACCGTCGACAGCAGTTCTTGCGACCGTTCGATTACCGAAAGGCCGGCCGAGGTGGGCTTAACGGTTTGACCAACCCGAGAAACGAGCGGGACGCCGATGTCCCGCTCCAAGGCCTTCAGCCGTTGCGCCAATGCCGCCTGAGTCAGATTCAATCGCCGCGAGGCGGCCGCTATTGATCCGGTCTCAACCACGGCCAAAAAGCTTTCGATGAAGCGCGTATCCATAGCCTCTCCCTGGCGCAAAGCCGTGTCGGCAAGATCGTCTCAATCAAATGTATATGAAATTGCAGGGATGAAAACGCGCCTGATCGTTAAGTGCGCCCGAATGCCCACTGACGCGAGATGCTGCACGGCCGGCGACAGGAATAGGCTGAACGCTGGCTGCGGCCGATGGCGTTCAGTGTAGGTATCAAGCGCCTATGATGACGGTCGGCCGGCCAACCCCACTCATCGCGTCCTTGGCTGCCCTGCCGACCTATTGCGGATTGTCAACGACCATGGTGGCAGAGAGCATCTACCGATGCCGCACCCGGTTCGAAATGGACCCCAGCACTCCGATGCTAATCTCCACGATATCACCGGGCACCAGGGGCCCGACGCCGGACGGTGTTCCCGTGTAGATCAAGTCGCCGGATTTCAGCTCGACCAGCTTCGAAAGAGCGGCGATGACTTCGGAAACCGTCCAGATCATATCGGATATGGCGCCACTCTGTCGCACCAGTTCGTTCACACTCAATGAAATTGGCCCGCTCGTGACGTGGCCGACGTGTGCCACGGGATGGATGGGGCCGCAAACCGCGGACCCGTCGAAGCCCTTCGCCATGGTCCACGGTCGCCCGAGCTTTTTCGCTTCGGCTTGCAGGTCGCGACGCGTCAGATCATTGCCGATGGCGTATCCCCAAACAAGGTCCAGCGCACTGGACGGATCTACATCCCGCCCGCCTTGCGCCAGAGCGGCCACCAGTTCAGCCTCGTGCTCCAACCGGCTCGTCTGGCTCGGGTAGGGAACGTCTCCGTTGCCCTCGATCAAGGCGCCGGCGGGTTTGTCGAAGAAAAAGGGCGGTTCGCGCTCCGGGTCGTAGCCCATTTCCCGAGCATGTTCGGCATAGTTGCGCCCGACACAGAAGATGCGCCTCACCGGAAAACGCAGGTCAGAGCCCGCTACAGGAAGGCTCACAATAGCGGGTGGCGCTAAGACGTAGGTCATAAGGAAGGCCTCAGGTTTTGGCGTTGGAGCCGCTGGCAGAGCCGCTCGTTTCGGTATTGGAGGTGCAGACCTCAATGTGGGGAATGTCGCGAACGCAATCAGGATCACGTTTTCTCGCCGTCATTTCCTCAGGGGAGGCTGGCTTAGGGGAACAACCCCCTTGTTCGCTTGGCTTCAAGCACTCTTGCGACACCGATTGCTAGCGCAGCGTCCCGATGTGTGAGCCTTTCGGCCTTGGCTTTAGCCAGGACCGCCTGGAATGACCGTTCAAGGGTTCGGTACAGCCGGTCCATCACCTCGGCTTCGTCCCAAAGCAATTGCTGTATTCCCTGGACCCACTCAAAGTAGCTAACGATCACCCCTCCCGAGTTGCACAGAATATCAGGGATGACGAAAATCTCGTCGCCACGTTCCATCAGGATGCGGTCGGCTTCCGGCGTCGTGGGCCCATTTGCTCCTTCGGCAAGGATCCTGCATTTCAGGTGTGATGCGTTATGGCTGTCGACAACCCTTTCGACCGCGGCGGGGACGAGGATGTCGCATTGCTGAACAAGCAGTTGCTCGGGGGCGATCGCTGTCGCGTTCTTGTAGTCGGAGAGCCTGCCGTGTCGTGCCTGGTGCGAGACAATGTCATCGATATCCAAGCCGCGCTCATCGAAGAACGCCGCGCTGTCATCGCTAACGCCTATGATCCTCACGCCGCGATCGGCCAGTGACGCTGCTGCGACGGAACCAACGTTGCCGAAACCCTGGATGATCGCGGTTGCCCCGGCAATGGGGAGTCCAATCATCTCGCAGGCCCGTCCGATGAGATAACTCACACCGCGACCCGTTGCCTCGCGGCGGCCGGCCGTTCCTCCAGCGGACACGGGTTTTCCTGTCACGACTTCGCTAACGGTCCTCCCAAGATACATAGAATAGGTATCCATGAACCAAGCCATGACTTTCTCATTGGTGCCGATATCAGGCGCCATGACGTCAACATGCGGACCAATAAAAGGGATCATCTCCTGCATATAGCGCCGCGACAAAGCCTCCAGCTCTCTGGGCGAAAGCAGCCTTGGATCTACCGCGATCCCGCCCTTCGCGCCGCCATAAGGCAAGCCCACCAGACCGCACTTCCAGCTCATCCATACCGCCAGCGCGGCGACCTCTCCGACGTTCAGAGAGGCGGCAAAACGCGTGCCGCCCTTCGTCGGCCCGAGGGTGAGGTGGTGCTGTACTCGGTAGCCCTGGAATACCGCGACCGTGCCGTCATCTCGATGGATCGGACAGGAAACCGCCAGGACGCGCTTTGGCATGAACACGCGTTCGCGCTCGTCGCTGCGTATCCCAAGATGGTCTGCGACCTGCTCGAATTGCTGTCGCGCCATACCAAATACGGGACTGCCCGAATATATATTCGAGGATGTCATCAGGGTTCCTTCTCGTCCTGCTGATAAAATAGAGAAAGACGGAGCGCCTGCTCACGAGCCGCTCGAAACATTCGCTTTAGAAAGTCGATTGCTTCCTTCAGTGCGAAGGTTGGTCGGCGCTATTTATTAGCCGGTACATTGTAGTTGAAAATCCATTATGTGCGTCTTCCGGGGCTCGCCCTGGGGGTCGAGCCGCTCGCGAACCTATGAGTCCCCGGTTCAGAAGGAAACATCGCTATTTGTTTCTTCAACCAGCGCAGAATATGAATTCTTGGCTCTTCCATTGCTCGGATGTAATCGCGAGTGGCAGCGAAAGAAGCGACTGCCTGCCCAACTGTTGGGCCGGCTTCTCAAGAATTCGCAAGCTCAGCTTCACGCGCATTTCGCCACCTCAATAGCGTCTTGGAACCTAGGAAAGCCGATGTCCGAATCTTGGAAAAGTTAGATTCAGGGCGCGCAAATTTCGCTTAAGAACAAGGTGGATAGCCCCTTTGGTAACGCCGGGGGTTGTTCGACCGCACACCAGAAAAAAAAACGAAGGGGAAGCTTATGAAGACGATCCTGACGATCGCCGGCACGGTGATCGGTATGAGCTTAATGGCCAGCGCCGCACACGCTGGCCCTACGCTCGATACGATCAAGAAAAACGACTACGTCCGCTGCGGTGTCAACACTGGCCTTGGCGGTTTCAGCATTCCGAATAGCGGCGGCCAGTGGGTTGGCCTCGACGTGGACATGTGCCGAGCGTTCGCCGCAGCAGCGCTTGGCGACGCCAACAAGGTAAAATTTGTACCGCTCAGCTCGGAGCAGCGATTCACCGCGCTGCAGTCGGGCGAGATCGATGTCCTGTCCCGCAACACCACTTGGACCATCACACGAGAAGGCGAACTGGGCGCGCTGTTCGGCCCCGTGACCTACTACGATGGCCAGGGCTTCATGGTGAACAAGAAGCTTGGCGTGAAAAGCGCCAAGGAGCTGAATGGAGCCACCATCTGCGTCCAGCCGGGCACAACCACCGAGCTGAACTTGTCCGACTACTTCCACGGCAACAACATGCAGTTCACGCCTGTGGTCATCGACAGCCTGGCGCAGGTCAACGCGGCCTTCTTCTCCGGTCGTTGCGACGTCTACACCGATGATGCTTCCGCGCTGACAGCGGTTCGCGCTGCCGCGCCCAATTCGGCCGACTATGAAATTCTACCCGAGCGCATCTCGAAAGAGCCGTTAGCGCCGGCGGTGCGCCAGGGTGACGATGAATGGTTCGACATCGTCCGGTGGAGCATTTTCGCCACCCTCCAGGCTGAGGAATGGGGGATCACCTCCCAGAATGTAGACACGTTCAAGGATACGAAGAATCCGGACATTCAGCGGTTCCTGGGCGTGACGGCGGGCATCGGAAAGCCGCTACATCTCGATGACAAATGGGCGGTCAACATCGTCAAGCAGGTCGGCAACTACAGTGAGATCTACGAGCGCAACCTCGGCGCCAAGACGCCTTTGAAGCTCGATCGCGGCCTGAACGCTCTGTGGAATAAAGGTGGGCTGATGTACGCCCCGCCGGCCCGATGATCCGCCGATCCTATTCGTCGCCCTAAGCTGCGTTGCATGGCACTTACGGTACGGCCCGGATGGACACGGGCCGACCTGTGACTTTGCTTGGCCTCGCGAAGGCCAAGCTATGAAATCGTCAGGGGAGAACCGTGCATTGACGAATTCCCAATCACGAGCAATAGCGACCGCCCAAACCTCGGGGTTCTCCCTATATGATCCGAGAGTACGGGGCTTGGCCTATCAGGTTCTGGTGATTTGCCTCATAGTCGGAGGCGCCTGGTACTTGATTTCGAACGCGCTTGCTAATCTGGCGCGCCAGTCTATCGCAACAGGATTTGATTTCCTTAGTCGCGCGGCCTCCTTCGACATCGCGCAGCACCTGATTTCGTATTCGTCGGCATCGAGCTATTTGCGCGCCTATGAAGTCGGCTTGCTGAACACGCTGCTGGTAGCGGCGGTGGGCATCGTTCTTGCAACCGTGCTCGGAACGGCGGTGGGCATTCTTCGATTGTCCGGAAACTGGCTGGTCTCGCGTCTGGCAGCCATCTATGTCGAGGTGACACGCAACCTTCCACTGCTGCTGCAACTGTTCTTCTGGTACGACGTCATCACCGTAACTTTGCCTGGCCCGCGCGAGGCGTTGTCGCCGCTGCCTGGAGTGTTTCTCAGCAACCGCGGCTTCATGCTGCCAGTACCTGCAGACGGGCCGGCTTTGCTTGCCGTCGCTGTTGCCTTTCTTGTAGCCGTGGCGCTGTCGGTTGGTGTCGACATCTGGGCAAGGCGCCGCCAATACGCGACTGGTCAACAATTCCCCGTTGCCTGGGCGGCGACCGTTCTCATCGCAGGCATTCCGATATTGGCTTGGCTTGCCATCGGTGCGCCGACCGCGATGGACATGCCGAGTCTGGTGGGTTTCGGATTTCAGGGCGGCATTACGATGTCACCGGAATTCGTAACGATCTTGCTTGGTTTGGTCTTCTATACAGCGGCCTTCATCGCCGAGGTGGTGCGCGCGGGCATCCTGGCGGTTAGCTGGGGCCAGAGCGAAGCGGCATTGGCGCTGGGTTTGAGACGTGGCCAAATCCTGCGGCTCATTGTTGTGCCCCAGGCGTTTCGCGTCATCGTGCCCCAACTGACGAGCGAATTCTTGAATCTCACCAAGAACAGCTCGCTGGCGGTGGCCGTGGGTTATCCAGACTTGGTGTCGATCGCCAACACCACGATCAACCAGACAGGGCAGGCGATCGAGGGCATATCCATCATCATGGCGGTGTACCTGACCATAAGCCTCTTGGTCTCGGCGTTCATGAACTGGTTCAACAAGCGCGTTGCGTTGAAGGAGCGATGAGATGCCTAGCGAATTTCAAGCACCCGCCAACGTGACACTACGGCCGCCGGTCGCGTCGTTGGGCCCACTTGGTTGGCTGCGAGCCAACCTGTTCAACTCCTGGCCGAATACGATCCTGACCTTGCTTGCGGTCTGGCTGATCGTCCGGGTCGTGCCGCCAGTCTTCAATTGGGCAATCCTGGATGCGGTTACCGGACAACAGTCCGCAGCGGCCTGCCGGGCTCCCGGTGCTGGCGCTTGCTGGTCGTTTCTCTCCGAGAAATGGCGTTTCATACTCTTCGGCCTCTATCCGCCAGATCAGCACTGGCGCCCGGCGCTCGTGGTGCTCCTGATCGTCACGATGCTGATCGTGAGCTGCGATAGACGTCTTTGGGGCTGGGCGCTTGCTGCGATTTGGTTGACGGGTCTCGCGGTGGTGTTCCTGCTCATGGCAGGCGGAATCTTCGGCTTGCCCTACGTCGATGACACTCGCTGGGGCGGTCTGCCCCTGACACTGATCATTTCAGTGGTCGGCATGGTTCTGGGTTTCCCGATAGCCGTAGCGTTGGCGTTAGGCCGGCGCTCCGAATTGCCTGTGGTGCGTGCGCTCTGCATCGGGTTTATCGAACTCGTGCGTGGTGTGCCGCTTATCAGCGTCCTATTCATGGCTTCTGTGATGATCCCGCTTTTCCTGCCGCGGGATGTGACCATCGACAAGCTGCTTCGCGCGGAAGTCGGCTACGCCCTGTTTTTCTCCGCTTACCTGGCAGAAGCGATCCGCGGCGGGCTGCAAGCGATTCCGAGGGGTCAATACGAAGCAGCGGACAGCTTGGGTCTTACCTACTGGCAAAAGACATCCAAAATCATCCTTCCCCAAGCTCTAAAGCTGGTGATCGCGCCGATGGTCAACAATTTTATCGGTCAGTTCAAAGATACGTCGCTTGTTATCATCATCGGTATCTTCGACCTGATGATGACAGCGAAAACGGCATTGTCTGATCCTGCCTGGCTCGGGTTCTACAAGGAAGCATATCTGTTTATTGCAGTCATATATTTTGGATTTTGCTTCTTTATGTCCCGTTACAGCCTTTGGTTGGAGCGTCACCTACATCGCGGCCAGCGCCGCTGAGTCTCAGTTAAGGGAGGATAGAGGATGTCCATTGTCACGGAATCAATTGCCGGATCGGCCGAGGGCTCGGCTGACATGGTGCAGCTCATCGACATGCACAAATGGTATGGTGAGTTCCATGTCCTAAAAGGGATCAACATGACCGTCAGCCGCGGGGAGCGCATTGTGATATGCGGTCCTTCGGGTTCCGGTAAGTCGACCCTGATCCGGTGCATCAACCGACTTGAGGAACATCAGCAGGGCCAGATCATTGTCGATGGCAATGAGCTTACAGGGAATCTGAAGCAGATCGACAAGGTCCGTAGCGAAGTGGGCATGGTCTTCCAGGCATTCAACCTCTTCCCTCATCTGACAGTCCTGGAGAACTGTACGCTGGCGCCAATCTGGGTTCGAAAGATCCCGCGCAGGGAAGCTGAGGCGACGGCGATGAAGTATTTGGAACGTGTCCGCATTCCGGACCAGGCTCACAAATATCCCGGTCAGCTTTCTGGGGGTCAGCAGCAGCGCGTGGCGATCGCCCGCTCGCTTTGCATGACGCCTCGGATAATGCTGTTCGATGAACCGACCTCAGCACTTGATCCGGAGATGATCAAAGAGGTTCTGGACGTCATGGTCTCTTTGGCGCAGGAAGGAATGACCATGATCTGCGTGACCCACGAGATGGGCTTTGCGCGCACGGTCGCCAACCGCGTCATCTTCATGGATCGCGGCGAAATCGTCGAGCAGAACAATCCGATCGAGTTCTTCAACAACCCGCGTTCGGAGCGGACCAAGGCGTTCTTGAGCCAGGTTCTTCAGCACTAGTTCCGCCAGGCTGGCACCTATCCTCGCCACGTGCCAGCGGCAACGACACGGCAGCGCGCAGATGAGGATGTTGTCCAGATGGGTCGGACCGGCAATGGTGCGAGACCCGTTCTATGGGATCCCTCCTGCGCGTTGCGTGCCCGATTTCATCGGCGCCGCCGTCCAGGCACGCTCGTTCGGTTTCTGCTAGACGACTGATGATCTGCGGCCGTGGGCTCGGCGTGAGCGCTGGTCCACATGGCTGCTGGCACGCCTCTGCTCGTGATCAGGCGGCTGCGAAAGCCGAAATATGGCGATCGAAGTGAAGCGCTGCCCGATTGGGGCCAAAAGCGGGCCATCTCGGCAGGCCCGGACCATTCGGATCGCCGTTCGCGGCGAAGGCTGCGATTGCGCCTCGAAACCGTTGGCTTAAGTCAGCGACCTCCTGCTCATCTGCCCCGGCTAGCATCGGTGCAGCTTTCCAGGTGTCGATGTTCCCGAACAGAAAAGGCAGATCGATGCAATGACAAGCTCCAAAAGCAGATTTGGGTGATTGCCAATCAAAGGAATAGCCATACGCCTTGCGCCCTAGCCTGGATTGCACGCTCGCGATCTCAAGGCTTTTGCCGAATATCGCGTCGGTGTGAAAATCACCCAAAATCGTACGAGGCGTTGCCGGGACGCGCTCCGAACAAATCTTTACGATCGTTGCGCTGGCCTCGTCTCCCAGTTCTGCCTCAAACAGCGCCTTGAGCTCATCCTCCGACAGCTTATCAAGCGCAGGATTTCCGGCACTGAATGCTGAGAATTCTTCCCGCGTCACGCCGATCATGACATCGCACCAATTGGCAGTGCCAGATCTGATGGTTTCGAGCGGCTGACGGGGAAGGAGTCCGTCGTCCAGGGTGGGCATGAAAGGCGGCGTGATGTCGCCTTTGACCGCTGGCGGTCGCTTGGCAAGGCTTCGCAAGCCGTCGAGCACCTGGACGATCGGCATGGTCTGCAGCTTGTTCGCTTCCTCCGGGCGGAGGCCAAACGCTTCAAGGATGGCGTTGGCCGCAGGGCGGGACTGGTCGGCTGTTCGCAACTTGATGCCCACGGGCGCGCTCATCATTATGGCCCGGGCAAACAACTCAGAATTGTCGGTGGCTCCGAGATGCGTCGCAATACTGAAGGCGCCGGCAGATTGCCCCGCGACTGTGATGCGGGCAGGATCGCCGCCGAAAGTGCCGATCGCGGCTTTAATCCAACGAAGAGCTGCCAGCTGATCGTGAAGTGCCAGGTTCAGGCCGCCGAAATCCAGTTGGGGCCATAGGCCGAGGATGCCAAGGCGGTAGCTGATAGTGACAACGACGAGGCCATTTTCCCTGGCCAGGACGCTTCCATCATAGCAGGGCAGCGATCCGCCTCCCGTCATGAACCCGCCGCCGTGGATGAAGACGAGGACGGGAGCGCCATTGCCTTCGGTATGAGTGGTCCAGATATCGAGGTGAAGGCAGTCCTCACTTTGATCGGCTGCATACGCGCCCATCACATCGTCGAGGCGGGAAGGCAGCTGGGGTGGAATCGGACCTGCCGTGATGGCATCGCGCACACCTGGCCATCGAACAGGTGCGACGGGCATCTTGAAACGCCGTGGGCCAACAGGAGCCTCTGCATAAGGAACTCCGTGAAACGCAACGACGCCTTCGCGTTTCGCCCCACGCAATTTCCCAAACGGCGTTGACAGCTCAACAAGCTCTGTGTCGTACATTTCTCTCTCCACAATCGCTCTGGGTTTTCCAAAAGGTGGGGTAGCGAAGGCCTTTAACCCGATGCCCTTCAATCCGGCTTATCAGCGGAAGCGCCTCGCGCCTTGAATGTATTCAGAGGACTTCGGAAAGAATTGAAGGATCCTGCAGCGTCACATCCTAGTCCTTCATCTGTCGGCGCAGAGGTACACCCGGGACTGGCCCGCGGAATGCTCCTTGCTTGCTTCGAATGCCCAGGCACATGGGGGCATTTTCCCCGGAACCAGGGGCTTCTTGCCCAACTCGCCTGCAAGGTTCACCCGCCGTGGCCAGCGGTCAACGAGCAAAAACCGCTTTCAGAAGATAGGTGCATTTGGTTGCGAGAACCGAATAATCCGGCGAAATCGGTCGACGGTTCGTGACGCCACCAACGCGGGGAAACCTCGGCTCGAACCGAAGAGGATGCTTCGACATGGTTCCCCGAAACCATTGTCGTGCCGAAACGTGGAGGCGAATGTGGATCTTGGCCTGAAAGGGAAAACCGCGCTGGTGCTGGGCGCGGGTGGCGGATTGGGTGGTGCAATCGCACGCTCGCTTGGAGCGGAAGGCGCGGCGATAGCCGTAGCTGACATTGACCGCGCTGCCGCCGAAAACGTGAGCAACGCCATCAACCAGGGCGGCGGCCGATCGATGCCTTTGACATGGGACTTGGGCGATCTCTCTGTCGTGGATGACAATGTGGCGGCCATAGAGGAGATGCTGGGCTCCGTCGATGTGCTGGTCTCCGTCACCGGCGGTCCTCCGCCGGGTGCCATCGTCGGCCAGTCTCTGGAGACCTGGCGCAAATTCTTCGACAGCATGGTTCTGTCAGTAATGGCCATAACCGACCGTGTCGTGCCGGGGATGAAGGAGCGTGGTTGGGGCAGGGTAATCACATCGACCTCGTCAGGCGTGGTTGCGCCTATCCCGAATCTCGGCCTCTCCAACGCTCTGAGAAGCTCGCTCGTCGGCTGGTCCAAGACGCTCGCTGGCGAGTTGGGGCCCCACGGGATCACGGCAAACATCGTCATGCCGGGGCGTATTGCGACAAAGCGGATTGCTTTCCTTGATGAGAAGAAGGCGGCCCGCGAGGGGCGCAATGTCGATGACGTATCACGTGAAAGCATCGCTTCGATACCACTCGGCCGTTACGGCGATCCCTGCGAATATGGGGACACTGTCGCCTTCCTGGCCAGCACACGCGCTTCCTACATCACGGGCAGTTGCATTCGTGTCGATGGCGGTTACATCGCAAACATCTGACGATCACCGATCGCTTTATGGGCTTGCCTCACACGAAGGTGGGAGCGAACCGGATAGAATCCTTCGGAAGCTGGGCAGGGCGCCAGGGCTGCGCCTTCGCGTAAAAGAGGATGCTCGACATTGCTTACAAGCCAATCAAAGGGGGTTTATGCCATAGCTCCGACCCCCTTCCTTCCGGACGGCACGCTCGACGAAGCCTCGATTTCGCGGATGGCGGAATTCTACATAGCCAAAGGCGTCGATGGTCTCACCGTCCTGGGCCTCTTGGGCGAGGCGAACAAGCTCGTGCCTGAGGAGGCGGTCAGCGTAGTGAAAGCTTCTATCGATGGTTTCAAAGGACGTCCAGTAATCGTGGGCGTGTCCTCGCCGGGGCTGCAGTCGATGCGCCGGTTGGCACGAGAAGCCATGGATTTGGGTGCGGCAGGAGTCATGTTTACGCCCCCCTCGGGGATGCGCACAGACGAGCAAATCGCCACCTATGTTCGCCAGGCTGTCGAGGCCATTGGTGCGGATGTTCCATTCGTTTTACAGGATCACCCCACCGTAACCGGCGTCGTCATGTCCTCGCAGTTGATACGACGCATCGTTCAGGAGACCCCTTCCTGCGTGATGTTGAAACATGAAGACTGGCCGGGTCTCGAGAAGATCAGCCTGCTTCGTCGCTGGCAAAGCGTTGGAGAGATGCGTGACCTGGCCATTTTGTGTGGGAACGGTGGTCTATTTCTCGACTGCGAGATGGCGCGCGGGGCCGACGGAGCTATGACCGGATACGCCTTCCCCGAGATGTTGGTCGATGTGGTTGCACATCACAGTGTCGGCAATCGTCAGGCCGCGCAGGATATCTTCGAGGCCCACCTGCCGCTGCTGCGGTATGAGCAGCAGCCAGCCGTCGGACTGGCCGTGCGTAAGTACATTCTCCAGAAACGAGGTGCAATCGCGCACGGCACGTTGCGCGCACCTGGATCCTCACTCGGTTCTGAGGCGATCGCAGAGATAGATTTCCTGCTGGAGCGATTGTCC
This sequence comes from Mesorhizobium sp. ES1-4, assembly GCF_020164745.1. Lineage (GTDB taxonomy): Bacteria > Pseudomonadota > Alphaproteobacteria > Rhizobiales > Rhizobiaceae > Mesorhizobium. Next base: position 70,287 of record NZ_JAIUGV010000012.1, read on the forward strand.
GGGCACGATCGGAGCGCTGTTATCTAGATGGATTGTAACCGCTGTTCTCAGGCCACGGCCTGAAGAGGCGAGGGGGCACAAGCCCAGGGAAGCAGGACATCGATCTGGTTTGCGTGTAGCCGGCAACGATGCGGATGATGATGTCGAAGAGATTGGCGTACAAGTCGACGCCGTTTCCCAGGGGTGTTTAACCCCCTCCTATAGCCGCTTAGCTTCAATAATCCTGCGCAGGAATCCGCGTGTTCTCTCCTTCTTCGGATCACCAAGGATTTCCTGCGGGGGCCCTTCTTCGTGCACGACCCCATCGCAAAGAAAGCAAATTTTCGACGCGACTTCACGGGCAAATCCCATCTCGTGGGTGGCAAGAAGCATGGTCATGCCGTCGGCCGCGAGGTCGCGAACAATGTTCAGAACCTCGGATACCAGCTCCGGGTCCAGAGCCGACGTAATTTCGTCCAGCAACAACACTTGCGGGTCCATCGACAGTGCGCGGATGATTGCCGCCCGCTGTTGCTGACCGCCGGACAAGCGGTCGGGATATTCCTTTGCTTTGTGTTCCAGCCCAATCCGCTTCAACAGCGCCATGGCGCGATCCTGGGCCTCAAGACGGCTTTGACCGAGCACACGCACCGGTGCGAGCACCACATTCTCCAGAATAGTCATATGAGGGAATAGGTTGAAGCTCTGAAACACGATTCCGATATCACGCCTCAATGCATCAACATTCACCCCTGGACCGGTGATGCGATCGCCATGGACACGAATCTCGCCACCATCGATCTCTTCCAGTCCGTTGATGCAGCGCAATAGCGTGGACTTGCCGCACCCCGAGGGGCCGATAAGGCAGACAACCTGATGTTCATCCACGTTTAGATTCAATCCAGCCAGCACAGGGTGCGGCCCAAAGTGCTTTTTGACTCCGCTGATTTCCAGGAATGCCATGACGGTTTAGCTGCCTCCAATTCGCATGCGCCGCCGATCACGTGCGATCATTCGGTCAACCAAGCGTGTCTGCGGAATTGTGATGGCAATGAACAACAGCGCCACGGTCGTCACCGGCGATAGATTGAAGTTGTTGCTCGCTACGATGATCGACTGATTGAATGCGTCGATAGTGCCGATCACATTGACTAGGGCTGTATCCTTTTGCAGGCTGATGAACGAATTCAGCATGGGCGGAATGATGTTGCGTACCCCTTGTGGCACAACCACGTAACGCAGTGTCTGCATGTACGACAGGCCGAGCGAGCGCGCTGCGGCAGTCTGGCTCCAATGGATGCTTTCGATTCCCGCGCGATAGATTTCGGCGGTATAGGCGCCATTGGTCAGCGTCAGGGCGATGATTGCTAGGGATTCTTGCGATAGATCCTTCAGGACCGGTAGGTGCGTCAGCGGCAGACCAAAGCCGATGAGATAGATGGTAATGATGCCAGGCAAACTGCGAAAGATGTCGACATAGAACGTCGCAAGCATCCTTACCGGCCTCCCTGCAGAGCCCGGTGCCATGCGCGCGATGGCAATGACCAGGCCCCATATCAGGACCAGGATCTCGGCTACCATGAAGATGTAGATGTTGATCCAGAACGCCTTCACCATCAGCCAGAACGAACTGCTGATGAGTGGTATGTAGAAGAAGACACGGCTAACGGCCAAATTATTGACGACGAACAGGAGAACCGTCAGCAGGACAACCACCAGCGCTCCTGCAAATCCCATGGCGACCAGGCTTGAGTTGCGCGATTCTGCGCCTTTCACACGCGCTTGAATGAGGTCATTTACGGCCTGAGCCGTGATCGCTGCCCGCGCCAGACGGACGGCTCTGGCGGCGGGCACCATCAAAGCCACCGCAGATAGCCCCAAAGCAGCTAGCACGGCTTCGGCCAGCGGAGTGGCCGCCTGCACGGCCTCCAGCGCCATGCCGACCTCATATAATGTGGCCCAGGAAGCCACCACGACGAGGCCCGTCACCAAGAGTGCCACAAGTCCCAAGGGGAGGGGATTGCGCGGCGGGGTGCCCGCGTGAAACGTGCGTGTTAGAGCGACGGCTCCATGCAGCGCTACGTCGCCCGACGCTCCTATAGCCGACGGGTGTGTTTTGTCTCCGCTGGTCGTCACGGCTGGAAGTATTCGATCTTGGAGGGATCCACGCCCCAGGCGGCTCCGAGGTACTTCGCGCCTAGGGCGCTCATAGTACCATCCCGTTTCATGTCATCGATGATGGCATTGACAGCCGCGACATTCTGCGAGCCCTTCGGAAAGACACCGCCGTAGGCCGCTCCTGTATGATATTGGCCAACGACGGTGAACGCACCCTGCGATTTTGCCGCGAAGCCCAAAAGGTAGGCAGTATCAGCAGCCACCGCATCGACCTGTCCAGCCTGAAGGCCCGCAACCAAGGCCGGAGAGGTCGTGTAGACCTTTACCTCTTGACTTGGTTTCAAAGTATCCATGATGAATTCGGCGCCTGCAGTCCCCTGCTTTACGCCGATACGCATCTGCTTCACCGCAGCGCTGTCAACTTTCGTCCCGGCCTTTGCCAGGATGCCGATGTCCGAGTCGAAATAGGGGCTGGAGAAGTCCACCACCTGTTTGCGCGGTTCCGTGATGGTCGCTTCGGCGAGCGCGATGTCGAAGTTGTGGGTATTTCCGCCAATCAACTGCGCCCAGGATGCGTTCACCAGAACCACCTTCGCAAGGCCGGCGCGAGCCGCGATCTCTGCGGCCATGCAGAACTCGTAACCGTCGGCAATCGTATCGGGCGTGTCTCCGTTAAACCAACCTGGCGCCGGAAGGCTTACCTCGACCGTCAGTTGGCCAGGGGTAACCGGATCGATGTGATACGCCCCTTTTGTCCCGGTCACCTGACAATTGCCATATTGTCCCGCCGATGCGGTTCCGGCTGCCAAGACCGTCAGTGCAGAAACAGCGACGAGCCGCAGCCAATATGGCTGACCACGCGAATGGAGCATAAATTTCGATTGCCTCGGCGCTCGGCTACGGTGGCGCACGTCCGGCAGCACCGAGGCGGACAGTTTGTGCGCGACGTTGCCTATGATTGAGCCGATCGACATTTAGCAGTTCCCCTTTTTCTTGTTCGCTTTGTGGCTGCTGTCCTGGAATGCGAAGCAAGTCAAATCCCATGTGCAGCGTTTCGAATGCTATGAATCGATGTCGCTCCCACCAAACAGAAAAGACTGTGTTCAGACCAAACAATAACTTTGTTGCGGAGGTGCGCGCACCGGGTTTAGCGTGTTAGCGCCTACGAAATTGCGCTTATTATTCCGTGGCTTGATCGGCAAAATAACAACCTAAATTCCACGATAGCCGTGATCTCGCGCGTCTAGGTTGGATGAATGGCAGATGGAATACCAAGACCAATGCCATTTGCCTTTCCGGCACTAAACCCGCCCTTCACCCCCGTTGCATGGAGCACCAGCTGTCATGAATGACGCTTACGGTCGCTTGTTCCCAGCAGACCTGCAGAGTGAAATCAGAAAACGCTTCCTGCTTGTCGACAACGACGCGCAGGGTGATGCGCGGCTTTATTTCGAGAATGCCGGGGGATCGCTCAGGTTGAAGGCGGCGCTCGATGCCCTTGTTCGGGTCGACCGGATGCCCGACGCAAGCGGCCGGATACATGAGACGGCGGCTGTCCTGAGGCAAATTCTGCGCCGGGGCGAGGACGACGCCCGGCTGCTTTTCAATGTGGAAGGCGGCACGGTCTACGCGACGCTTACTGCGTCGGCCGCGATGTTTGAAATGGTCCGGGCGATTGCCGAAAACGTCCCTGGCGGCAACATGGTGACAACCATACTGGAACACCCGGCCTCATTTGATCCCATGTCGATCTACGCGGCGAAGTTCCAGAAGGAACTGCGAATTGCCCCCAGCAACCCTGTGACCGGCGGTGTGGACGTAGACCAAATCATTGGCCTCCTCGATGAGGATACGTGCCTGCTTAACGTCATGCAGGCTTCAAACGTTTCTGGTGCGAAATTTGACATCGAACAGATTGTGCGGCGGGCAAGAACTGTCAAACCCGACCTCTTCATCCTTGTGGATGCCGTCCAACATGCACCGCACGGCATTATCGACCTGCAACGGGCTCCGGTCGACGGTATTAACATCGCCCCCTACAAGTTCTTCGGCGTTCGTGGCTCCGGTTTCACCTGGCTGTCGGAGCGCTTGGCGGTGCTTCCGCATCCTCAGATTGAAGGACTGGCAGCGAACTATTGGGATCTCGGAAGCTCCGCTCCATGGCAGTTTGCCGTCCTAACCGAGATCGTCAACTATGTGTGTTGGCTCGGGGCAAGTCTCGGAAATATTGGCGAGCGGCGTGCGCAGTTTGTGGCCGGTATGGAAGGCATCGAACTGCATGAAAGGGCGCTTTTGCAACGAATGCTGGATGGCACAAACGAGAGATGCGGACTCCGAAAGCTGCCTCGCGTGAAGGTCCATCTGGACTATGAAGATCTTACAAAGCGGGATCTCATCGTGGCGATAGGCTTCGACCATCTCGACTCGACCAGCGCAGTGCAGGAATATGAAAAGCGGGGCGTGATTGTATATGAGCGGACCACGAAAAGTGTGTTTTCAAAACGGATGCTTGAATCCTTCGGGCTCACCGGGGCAGTGCGCATTTCGCCCATCCATTGCCATAGCGCAATTGACATCGACAGGTTCCTTGAGGTCACGGCCGATTTGAGTGCTCTCGGCCAGTAGCGCGTGACCGGCAGGGAAAGGCGGGATGTCAACGCGATCGTCCATCGGGCGATTGCTACCATGGCGACTTTGTGTCTCCCGGAAGCAGCCGGTCCGTTGACCCATCCGCACAGGCCATCGCGCGGCTAGAAGGTCAGAACAGGTTCAGGCAATCCAGCAATGTCAACAGACCGCATGAAGACTGCGCCACCGACATCGTTTGCCTTTGTCACCTCCGGTGTGCGGCTGTCCCAACCCGTAGTGACGCACAAGGTCGTGAGCTCTGGTCCCCCCGAAACATAGGCTCGTGACAAAGGCGGCTGGCAAATAGAGTGATCGACGGAGTGTCCCCTTCGGGTTACCGCCATCCCGGCGGTCGAAGGGAAAGCGCGGATCTTTGCAGTGGCCATGTTGGCGATGAAAGTTGGTGCATCGAGTTCGATGCCTCTCACCATGCCGATGCAGGCTGACCGCTACGGCCTTAGCTAGGGCTCAGCGGTGAAACCGATTAGGGTTTGACGCCGCGCATCGTGGAGGAGGATTTTACCGTGGTCACCAATAACGCGAAGGATCTCGAGAAGCTCTACGCCAAGGAGCCAATTCCCCCAGGCTTGAAATCATCGTTCCTCAACTTGCTCCAAAGTGACGGCGCGCGCTGTTTGGTGCGGTGCTAGCAGACGTTGCCCGTGGCCGCTATTCAGCGCGGGGGAGGCGGTAGCCGGTCTGTGGCTTAGAAATAGACGTCGTCGCGGTCCTTGATTGGGGTCAATTCCGCGCCGCAAAGCTCCTCACCACCCACCAGTTGGAAGAAGAAAGCCGCGACGGCTAAACGCCACGTACCAAAAAAATGTAAATGTTCTGGCTATTCTTTCAGATCGATGATCATGGCAGTTCAACTAAACCGTTCTTCCATCACCAGAATGCCCTGAAACATCTCGTCATTCACCTAATTGGTCTTCAAGCGTCCAACCCGGTTTTCGGCGATCCAACGCGCGGCTAGTACCAATGCGCCCATGCTGAAATCCTTCCCATGCTTTGCCACCATTTCTTCGGACAGCTTAGCCAGCCTGTCGAAGAACTCATCCTTGCTCTCTTGCTCGGTTGTGAGTTCGGTCTGCATTATGTCCTCCTTTTTTAAACGGGCTGCGCCCGCTATTTAAACATCTGCGCTGGGAAGGTGATGATCGCTGCGGTGCCGTCGACCGTGCCTACAGCCAAGTGCTGCCCGTCGCTGGACCAGGCAAGCGCGGTTACCCCGCTGCCCAAGGGCCGCACAAGAAGTTCGTCGCGTCCGCCGATCAGGGCGACGGTGATCCTGCCGTTGGCGAAGCCTGCTGCGACAAGTTTCTTCTGCGGATGCGCTGCCACCGTCTCGACCAGAACAAGACCGGCGCGACCGGTTTCCAGCGCTCCCGCGGTTTCGCCGTCAAGCGGCGGCGCGGTCATCGACCAGCCGGCAATCCGGAAAGCCCCCGAAGCAAGCAGCGCATTCTCAAGCCTGCTCCAGGACACTGCGCGGACCTGCGACGGAAATCCCGCAACGACACCGCTCAAACCGTCGGCGATACTGACCAGGGCAAAGCCGCCTGTTTCGAGGCCGCAGGCCAACCATGCGCAATCGTCGCTCCACCGTATCGATGTCGGGCGCGCCGGGAAGGAGAAGTCTCGTATTAGACTGGCGGACCCTTCGATGGCCCAGATCGACAGTCCGTTGCCCAAGCCAGAGGCGAGGCGGCGTCCGTCGGGAGAGAATGCCAGTGCGTCAGTCGACGATGTCCCGTCGTGTTCCAGCCTCGTCAAATCGCCACGGTCGCGCGACAGAAAAACGTCGTGCCCGTCGCTGACCGCCGTCAAGGCTGTCCGTGCACTATGATCGATGGCGACGATAGGCCCTTCGATCTTGATCAGCGCCTCCGCCGCTTCGCCTTTAGCCGTCAGATGCACTACTTCGCCGGCCGCCGTACCGATGAGGAAGCCGGAATTCAGGTAGGCGGCGATTGGGACATCGTCATCACCAAATGATGCGGACGCGATCAATGGCACCGGCGGCTTCTCGCGCGGGCGAATCGTCGTCTGTCCGAGATCGCCGCTCACCCGGATCCGCGATTCCGGCGGTTCTTGGTCGACGACCGCGGCAATGGCGACGGTTCCGTCGACGGACGTGAAGGCAACGGTCGAGCCGTCGGCGTTGAAGCAGAGGTCGGCGACCGCCGACGGGCGCCGCCAGCTACGTGCCAGCAGGTCGAACAGGCTCAGGCTTTGTACTGTTTGTTGGTTCACTCTATGTCTCCCATCGATCCTGGTTCGCTGTCGAAGCGAGCTCGCGATCGACATCCGCGATTTCGCCTTCGGCAAATGCGATACGCTCCTCGCACGCCGTGCGCGCGTTCATGATCGCCTCGGCGCCCTCTTCCGTCTCATGCAAGTCCTGCACCAGTTGCGTGCTGGAGCCGCTCCTGCCGATCTCGAGTTCCACGCGCAGCACGTCCATCTCGAGGCCGGCGAGCTTCTGATTGAGCCGCAATGCCTCGGCGGTGAGTGCCGAGACATTGCCGACAAGTGCCAGCCGGCGGTCGAGCAGCACCTCCCGCGTAGCGGCTTTCACTGAAGTCGCCATCATTTTCCCTCCTGGGCTGTCGGCCCGGTCGGGTTTTCGAAGGCCGAGAGCAGCTTGGGCAGCGTGTGGGCCTGCGACTGGAATTGCTTCTCGGCCGTTTCGATGTGGCTCTTGAGCTGGTCCCAGATGTCGACGCGGATCATCGATGTGGTGTCGCCGGTGAGGCGCTCGATCTCATCGACACGGAACTGGCGCGTCAGCGAAACACCGGAAAACACGAAGTCGCGCAGCAGGATCGCATGGCTCTCGATGAACAGATGGATCATCGGATGGGTCTGTGTCGTGACGCCGCCGGCGGCGAGTTCGGCCCGGATGAAGTCCTGGAAATGGCTTTGCAGCCGGTACTGGCTTTCGCCCATGAAACGCATAACGAAAACCAGGTCGCGCGGCATCAGCCTGACCAGATCGCCGGTCACCCCGTCGGCCTGGTTGAACATTGGCCGGGCCGGCCCGCGGTTGTCTTTGTCGTTTGACATCATTTTCTCCGGGACTGCGCCCCGTCCAAGGTTTGCCCTTAGATAGTAGAGAAAGGAAACCTAATGAATAGATGTTGCAAAAAATTGATTATATTGCGTTTGCGAACCAAATATATTGCAGCGCAAACGTGAATGAATGTTACAAGCGTAATATACATGTGTAAAATATTGTTACAGTTGCATGTGCGTTTGCAGGCGGGACAGACTGAGATTTCGCTCAGAGCGCGGCTCACGAGCCCTGTTTTCAAACTGGCACGGCGATTGCTTTACCTGTTTGTATAAGAAGCCCATCGCGCTTGACGCGGTGCCAAAAGAACGAAGGACCGGAGGAAGCAGGAACAGGGTACATCAGCTTCGAGACACCATCGCAAATGCGGTAGGCGTCTCGATCGCTCCCTGCCAGACGCCTCGAAAACCTTTGCCGCGATCCACTTGAATGGCCGGACCACGAGTCGCGCCTGAATGCGCAACCCTTTGTCATGCCGTTCGCACTCTCACTGGCGGTGCTGTGTGCCGCTTCATGCCGGGGTCAAGGGACCCGCGGCTCAAACCTGGTGGAGGCTTATGACCATGACGTCTCTGACGCTCAACAAGATCACCTCGCAACGCGGCATCTCCGTGGGCGAGGCGACCAAGAAGATTGCCGACCTCGGCTGGAATCCTTCCTACGTCCAGGAAGCGATGACCTTTCCGACCGACTACAAGATCAACAAGACGCCGCGCGACCCGATGAAGCAGGTCCTGCGGTCCTATTTCCCGATGCAGGAAGAGAAGGACAACCGCGTCTACGGCGCGCTCGATGCGGCGCTGCGCGGCGACATGTTCCGCAATGTCGAGCCGCGTTGGGTCGAGTGGATGAAACTCTTCCTCGCCATCATTCCCTTCCCGGAAATCTCGGCCGCCCGCTCGATGGCGATGGTCGCCCGCATTGCACCCGGCGAGGAACTCAGAACCGGTTTCACCATGCAGATGATCGACGAGTTCCGTCACTCGACGATTCAGATGAATTTGAAGAAATGGTACATGGAGAACTACATCGATCCGGCCGGCTTCGACATCACGGAGGAAGCCTTCGGAAAGTGCTACGCCACCACCATCGGCCGTCAGTTTGCCGAAGGTTTCATCACCGGCGACACGATGACCGCCGCCTGCATGTATTTGACCGTGGTGGCCGAGACTGCCTTCACCAACACGCTGTTCGTTGCCATGCCGTCGGAAGCCGCCCGCAACGGCGACTATGCGCTGCCGACGGTCTTCCTGTCGGTGCAGTCGGACGAAAGCCGGCACATCGGCAATGGCCACTCGCTGCTGATGGCGGCGCTCAAGGAGCCGGAAAACCACCTCCTGCTCGAGCGCGACTTGCGTTACGCCTTCTGGCAGAACCACGCGATCGTCGATGCAGCCATCGGCACCTTCATCGAATACGGCACCACCAACCGCGACAAGAACAAGGAGTCCTACGCGGAAATGTGGCACCGCTGGATCTATGAGGACTACTACCGCACCTACATGCTGCCGCTCGAGAAATACGGCATCAAGGTCCATCATGACGACGTCCAGGCTGCCTGGGAACGCATCACCAAGAAGAACTACGTCCACAAGGTCGGGCAGTTCTTCGCGGTCGGCTGGCCAGTCAATTTCTGGCGCATCGAAGCCCAGACCGACAAGGACTTCGAGTGGTTCGAGCACAAGTATCCGGGCTGGTACGCCGAGTTCGGCGACTTCTGGAAATGGTACGCCAAGCTCAGCCACAAGGGCGAGAAGGTGCTGCTGTTCAACAGCGACGTCGGCTACGTCTATCCGCACCGCTGCTGGTCCTGCCTCGTTCCCTGCCTGATCCGCGAGGACATGGTGGTCGGCGAGATCGACGGCCAGTTGCACACCTTCGCCCACGAACTCGACAAGTGGACTGCGACGGTGGCGTTCGCCGACGAGTATCAGGGCCGTCCGACGCCCGCCATGGGCCGCTTCAGCGGCAAGCGCGAGTGGGAGACGCTCTATGACGGCTGGGATCTGGCCGATGCGATCAAGGACCTGAACTTCGTCCGTTCCGACGGCAAGACGCTGGTTCCGCAGCCGCATAACCAAGAGGCCGAGTTCCGCAGTGCTTCATGGCCGCGTGGTAGGCATGGGAGCTGTGTAGCTTTGAAACGCTTGATCAGCATTCGCGGCCACGGGGTGCTTACCCTGGCCGCGTTGTCTGGCCGGGTCAGTGTGGCCGAGGATAGCGGGTGTGAGTGGTAAGCCTGACAGGCGTTAGAGGGCCGAAGTCTTTCTCCGATAGGATCTTCCAAGCAGTGTTTGCCCTCGCGGCATCCCAGCACACCTTGGAGCAGAAATAATAGCGAAAAGGACGCGCCAGAAATTTCTGTTCGCACATTATGCAAGTCATAGCGATGGTTTCACCCGGTGATGCAAGAATATTTATTTCAGGAACTGTAAGAGTAGACTTCGATCGTTCAAAAACGACCAATGCGATAGGACCGCAATTCTACCATGCGGTCGGTGCGCGTTCTTGCTGTGACTTCCGCGCCGGTTGCAGATTCTGCCGGGCTCGCAAAGCCCCCCAGACGCTAAGGTTGTCTTAGGGGGCGGTCGGCTAAGCTCGGGATTGTTGGCTTAAATCGCCCACGTGTCATGCCGCGAGAGCCGCGACGTGGGCATTGAGCGTCCTTGAAGCGCCATTTGCCCATCGCTACGGCCTGCGAGGCACTACTGCATAGACCATCCATGGCTGACCACGAGCGACTGGCCGGTCAGCGCGCTGGACGGGAAGGCCGCGAGAAACAACGCCGCCTCCGCCACGTCCTGCACAGTCGTGAATTCGCCGTCGACGGTTTCCTTCAGCATGATGTTTTTGACGACTTCCGCTTCAGATATCCCGAACTCGCGGGCCTGTTCCGGTATCTGCTTTTCCACCAGCGGCGTGCGAACGAACCCGGGGCAAATCACATTGGCACGGACGCCGTGGGCGGCACCCTCCTTCGCTACGACCTTAGCCAGGCCGATCAAGCCATGCTTGGCTGTCACATAGGACGCTTTGAGCGGCGATGCTTCCTTGGAATGCACCGACCCCATGTAGATGATGCTGCCGCTGTTCTGCTTGTACATCTGCCGCAGGGCGGCGCGGGTGGTCAGGAAGGCGCCATCGAGGTGGATGGAAAGGAGTTTCTTCCAGTTTTCGAATTCGAATTCGACGAGAGGGCCGACGATCTGGACACCGGCGTTGCTGACCAGAACGTCCAACCGGCCAAAGGCACGGATCGCTTGATCCATGCCAATGTCGACCTGCTCCTCATCGCCGACATCCATAGCGACTCCGAGCGCACGTTTGCCCGTCGGATCGATCTCGGTCGCGGTTCGCTGGGCCGATCCCTGATCGAGATCTGCGATGACCACTTTTGCCCCCTCACTGGCAAAGGCGAGTGCAATTTCCCTGCCGATGCCGCTGGCCGCTCCAGTGATCATAGCCACTTTGTCCACGAGCCGGCCGTCGGGATTCGCGGCCTGCTTGGCCGACAGCGTTTCAATCCGCGACTGCATGGGTTTTTCCTTTGCCGTATGAGGGCTTCGTCTCAGCAAGATAGTCATGGACCACCGTCCCGAGCGGCAGGGTCAGATCCGCAATGATGTGCATCGCCGACATCACCTCCAAGACGGGCAGTTCGGCAACCGGGGCCAGCGCGTGCGACCAGAGATCGAGCGACGCCGGGCCGTGCCACGCTTCCTTAAGATCGATGTCTTCCAAACGGTATTCGACGAGTTCACAGATACGCGGCTTGCCATCGACATGGGGGATGATCTTAAGCAGGAAATTGGGTCCGCTGAGTGAGGTCCTTACGGATGCGAGTTCGGCAGCCCGGTGTTTGTAGCCCATCGTTGCGGTGGCGACCCGGACCGGACCATAGTCGAGCGTGCCCACAACAGTATCGGTGTCCACGCGGAGCGTGGGACTGGCTAGTTTCTTTGGGAAACCCCACAGTTCGCGGCCACCTGCGATCGGCGGATGATCGTCAAGAAACATGCAATGAGTGTAGCTGCCATGGCGGCCGCGAAAGGAGACAGGAATGACCTGTCCACTTTCCGTGTAGTCGCCGAAGCCCGAAGAGTCGGGCATGCGGATGAACTCGAATTTCACCAACGGGTCGGGCACATCAAGCGGTTCCGGCACAAGCTCGCGCAACTTCCTCGGATCCGTCCGATAGGTGATGATCAGATACTCGCGATTTCGGAAGCGATAAGGACCGACTGGATAGGCGGGGTTGGTCAGAGGCATGGCGAAGGCCGTTTCCCGGACGCTGTCTTGCTTCATGGTGGAATTCCTTGGTGGAGCGGTCTGCTGGGCTCAGAAAAGGCCGGTTTGAACCTTGGGGTTTGGATCGCAGTCTCAGTCGCGTTTGCGTTGCGGCCGCTATTGCTGCCCGTGCTCGGTGAGATCGTAGGTGCTGACTCCGTCCAGATTGTTCGGCCTGCTCAATGCCTCTGGGTGACGCAGCGTGCGCGCCGCGTCGAAGTAGCCGGCTTGCCAGTGGTCCTCCATCGACAGCCGCGAAAATTCGTAGTCCTTCGAGTGAGTCTCGTACTGCCTCGACCTGTAGATCAGGTGGACCAGCTTGTAGACCTTGTGGTCTGCAAGCTTGCTCAGCATGGTGGCTTCATCGCTGCCGAGCAGGTCGGGGGGGAGCTTTGCAAGCAAGCCGGCAAGTGCGTGCCGGGACCGCTGGTGTTGCTTGAACTGGTCGGTGTTGGCGCGCGTGCGGCTGGAATACTGGATTTCTTTCTGCCTTGTCGCAACGTCGGCAAGATTGCGAGGAAAATCACCCCGGGCGCTCCAGAGGTCCACCTGGAAGGCGAGCGTGTCCTGTCGAGGTCCGTGCTCGGCCACCCATTGCAATGGAGTGTTCGAGATAAGGCCACCGTCCCAGTAGAATTCACCCTCGATCTCAACTGCCGGAAAGCCTGGCGGCAGCGAGCCGCTCGCCATCACGTGCTCTGGGCGGATCTTGTGGGTTTGATTGTCGAAGTAGACGAAATTGCCCGTGCACACGTTTACGGCGCCTGCGCTGAAACGCATGCCGCCTGCGTTGATCCGGTCGAAGTCGACAAGTCGTTCAAGCGTGCTCTTCAGGTGCGTGGTTTCGTAAAAGCTTGTGCCCTCGATTGCACCACCCGGGCGGAGCCAGGGAGCGGGTTGCCGGAGGTTGAAAAAGCCCGGTGCGCCGGCAATGGCCGCGCAAGCTGCGCTGAACTGGTTGAAGAGCGCGCGGGGCAGGTCGCCTTTGGGGGCGAGGACACCGGCAGCGGCAGCCCAGTCGAGCAGGGGGTTGGCCGTAATCTCGCGCCAGAACGCCCTCAGCTTTGAGACCCTTTCGGAAGGTTCGTTACCGGCTATGATTGCGGCATTGATGGAACCGATGGACACGCCGGCAACCCAGCCCGGATGAATGTCGGCTTCCGCAAGAGCCTCATAGACTCCCGCCTGGTAGGCCCCGAGCGCGCCTCCACCTTGCAGCACCAGGGCAATGCATTCGAAGGGCAGATGCTGGCCCCCTGATTTGAAGTGCTGGGACTGAACATTCATGGATGCATTCCTTACTGGTCTTGTTCGGATACGCTTGGGCTGCGAGAACCGGAGCGGAGATTTGTACGCCGGTTGGCTGAGCAAATTTCATATTGCACAACTACGTCAAATCGACTATTTGGTCAATATGACATTTGCGTAACGGTGCAATGCAAAAAAGGCAGGACAGATGGCGAAGGTTGATTTGGCGCGCAGGGCAGAGATCGGACGGGAGAAGCGAGAAAGAACGCGTACCCTGATCCTGGATGCCGGGACGATGCTAATGGCAGAACGGTCTCGCGAGGCGGTTACAGTCGATGCAGTAGTGGAGGCAGCCGGCGTCGCGAAGGGCACCTTCTACTACCACTTTCAGAGCATCGACGAACTGGCCGCGGCAATAGGTGAGAAACTAGGCGAGAGCTTCGACGGGGTACTTCGTGATGCACGCCTCGCATTGGAAGATCCGGTCAAACGTCTTTCGTTCGCTTTCACGAAGTTCTTGGAAAAGGCGATCTCGGACCCGAACTGGGCACGTCTGGTCGTTCAGAGTTCTCAATCGCGCGGCGAGTATGCGCGAGGGGTCCGGACGAACCTCAAGGCCGATATCGCGCAGGCGATAGTCCAGGATCGGCTGAGCATACGGGACGTAGACCTGGCAGTAGACATCGTGATGGGTATATGGCTCCAGGTGACGAGGGGCATTCTTGATCGTGGCGCTAGACCCGACCTGACACAACAGACCGTCGAGTCGGCACTTCGCGCCCTCGGCGCATCGCGGTCGGACCAAGAGAACGCCTGGAAAAAATGGCCATGATATTGCCATCCACGATGTTCTGCCTTTTCGCCACGGCGATGTCTGCTCACGCGCGGTGACTTTGCTTAGATGGCGGTGGGGTTGGTGCGAAGAGGCATAGGGGGATGGCTAAATTGAATTGTACCATGCTTGCGGAATCATGCGGAACGATACGGGAAGAATTCTGAATTTTGGCCCACGAAAAACGTAGCGGTCGGCTAACCTGCCAAGGTTGCGCCAAGCCGCTTGGAAATTGAAACAATCCAGGTTCGCAGCTCCGGCCCAAAAGGTTTTTCCAGCATCGCCCGGTCCCAGGCCAGGAAATAGGGCTCCGGCAGCCTGATGCGCTTGTCGAACGGCGCCACAAGCCTGCCCGAGGCGATGTCGTCGGCGGCCATGGACAGTTGTGCCAGCACGAAGCCCCTGCCGTTGGCCGCAGCATCGATCGCGGCGCTCGACAAGGAGAAGGCGACCTCACCTGACGCTTTCCGGTAGGACGCACCGATGCTTGCGGCCCATTCCGCCCAACCCGGCGGCGAACGGTGGTCGCGGGCCCATTCTATGCTGAGAAGCGGCAGGTCGAGAATGTCGGCGGGTTTGAGCACCGGGTGCCTGGCGAGCAGCGCCGGCGAGCATGCCGGCACCACCCAATCCGTGAACAGTTCGGTGTAGTGATTGAAATCACGATACTTGTCACCGTACGAAATACGGAAGTCGACCTCTTCGGTATCCAGTCGGGGCTCTGTCTCGGCGCCGACCAGCCGCACGTTCGCGCCAGGGTGCCCAATCTGCCAATCCAGCAATTGCGGGCCGATCCATTTGCTGGCCAGAGATGGCAGGCAGGAGATCGTCAAAGTGTCCGCCGAACGGGCCCGTTCGATGACGTCCTGAGCCTCGCGAATCTGTTCGAATCCGACGGAAACCGCTGCGTGATAGACCCGGCCCAATGCCGTGAGAGCCACGCTCCTGCCGCGGCGTTCCAGCAGCCTCGCCTCCAGGGCCTCTTCAGCCTTGCGGATCTGCTGGCTGACGGCGCCGACCGAGACTCCAAGTTCGTTTGCAGCAGCCGTCACGCTGCCACGCCTGCCGAAAGCCTCGAAGGCCTGTATCGCACGCAGCGGGGGCGTCTTGTTCACCTGGGCAGATCCTGGGGTCAGCTTGATTTAGTTTTTCTAAAATAGAACGCAGATGCAAGCCCTATGTCGTTCCAAGCCCGCGAGATATTCGTTTGGGCGTTCACAAGCTGGGGAGGACGCCATGTTTCTTCGAAACTGCTGGTACGTTGCCGCATGGGATCATGAGGTCGCCGACCGGCTGGTGCCCACCCGGATCCTTGGCGAGGATATCGTTCTCTACCGACGGACCGATGGCGTGGTGGCTGCGCTCGAAGACGCTTGTCCGCATCGCAAGCTGCCGCTGTCGATGGGCCGCATCAAGGGCGACACGGTCGAATGCGGCTATCACGGCCTGACCTTCGACAGCACAGGAACCTGCACGCGTGTGCCGGGCGCGGAAAAGATACCGCATGTCGCCTGCGTCCGCTCCTATCCGATCGCCGAACGCTACGGACTGCTCTGGATTTGGATGGGCGAGCCGGCAAAGGCCGATCCCGCGCTGATCTTCGAAGTCGACCACTGGGGCGATCCGGCATGGGGCGTCAACCCCGGCGAATCCATGGCGCTCGATTGCAATTACCTCTACATGACCGACAACCTGCTCGACCCTTCGCACGTGTCCTGGGTCCACCAATCGTCCTTCGGCGGTGTCCAGGCCATGGAGGACGCGCCGCTTGAAACCACGGTGGGAGCGGACGGCGTGACGGTATGGCGCTGGGTGGTCGATGCCGTACCGGCGCCGTTCTATGCGCCTTTCCTCAAATTCTCCGGCAATTGCGATCGCAAGCAGCATTATGAAGTGCGTTACCCCTCCAACGCGATCATCAAGGCGATCTTCGTGCCGGCGCGCACCGGTGGGGAAGGCAAGCCGCTGCATGAGGACGTGTTCCTCATGGACAGCTACAACTTCATGACGCCGGTCGATGAGAACCAGACGAAATACTACTGGTTCCAGATGCGCAATTTCGCTCCCGACGATCTGGAGGTT
Organism: Mesorhizobium sp. ES1-4; assembly: GCF_020164745.1. Lineage (GTDB taxonomy): Bacteria > Pseudomonadota > Alphaproteobacteria > Rhizobiales > Rhizobiaceae > Mesorhizobium. The sequence goes on from NZ_JAIUGV010000012.1 coordinate 86,537, forward strand.
TCGCGCCAGTTCGCCACCTCCGTGCGTGGCGCCTTCGACGAGGATCGCGTCGTGCTCAATGCCGTGCACAAGGGCATGGCCGGCAAGCGCACGCCCAATCTCGATCTCAAGATCGATGTCGGTCCGCTGCGCTTCCGCCGCAACCTCGCCAAGCTGATCGCCAGCGAGAGCCAGGAATTGGCGGCCGCCGAATGAACGCATTCACCGCCCGCGACACTATTGCAAGCAGCGGGTTTCGCGACCTGAAGGTGGTTGCGAAGGTGAGGGAAAGCGCTGTCATCACGTCGTTCCATTTCGAGCCGGTCAATCCACGCGACTGGCGCGACTTCGAGCCGGGCCAGTTCCTGGTGTTTCGCGTTCCGGTGCCCGGGAATGCCGCTGGCGAAAGGGGGTACGTGCTGCGCAATTACAGCGTCTCCTGTTCGCCGGCCAGCGAGGGCCGCTACCGGATCAGCGTCAAGCGTGAAGCTGCACCCGCGCCGGGTCTGCCCGACGGAGCAAGCTCGTGCTTCCTGCATGACCGGATCGATGTTGGCGATGTACTCCAGGCCGAAGGGCCCCGCGGCGATTTCTTGCTCGACAAGGCCAGCAGCCGTCCGGTGGTGTTGCTCAGCGGCGGTGTCGGGCTGACGCCCATGGTCTCGATGCTGCATGCGGTGGCTGCCATGCCGGATCGCCGTGCCGTCTTCGTTCACGCCTGCGAGAACGGCGACGTGCATGCCTTGCGCGCCGAGGTCGCGAACCTTGTCGCCACGCGGCCTGGGCTGGTCGCCCATTACTGCTACCGGTCCCCGTCGGAGCGCGACAGGGCCGACGGGCATTTCCACAGCGAAGGCATGATTTCAAAGGATGTGCTGCAACGCCTGCTGCCGATCGACGACTATGATTTCTACCTTTGCGGCCCGCCGCCGTTCATGCAGGCGATCTACGCCATGCTGCGCGAACTTGGCGTGCCGAGGCATCGCATCGCCTACGAATTCTTCGGCCCGGCAACAGTGCTTGAGCCTGATGCCGCGCGAGCCCCTGCCGCGCAGGCGCAGCCGGCACGGATCGAGCCCGCGGGCGAGGTGGCCACTGTGCAGTTCCGAAAATCGGGCCTGACAGCGATCTGGGATGGCAAGGCGGCATCGCTGCTCGACTTTGCCGAGGACCAGGGCCTGGAGCCGGAATTCAGCTGCCGGTCCGGCATCTGCGGCACATGCAAGTCTCGGCTGGTCTCGGGTGAAGTCGCCTATTTCGCAGAACCGTTGGACGAGTTGGGACCAGGCGAAGTGCTGCTGTGCTGCTCCAGGCCACTCGGATCAGTCGTTCTGGACATTTGACAAGATCGTCGTGCCACGCGTGGCCAGGGGAAACGGAAGTCGGGATTTGCAACTGTCGGTCAAGCCAGCGTCGAGCCTGCCACTCAATCCGCATGTCGCGGCATTGCCGCCCTATAATGCCGGCATGAACATCGCGATGGCGCGGGCGCTCAGTGGCCGCCACGACATTGCCCGGCTGGCCAGCAACGAGAACCCGGATGGCTGCTCTCCAGCCGTCCTGGCCGCATTGTCCTCCTCATCGTTCGAACCATGGCGTTATGCCGATCCGGCCTGCACGACGTTGCGAGCAGCACTTGGCGAAAGACTGAGTGTCGATCCCGGCCTGATCGTCGCGGGCAACGGTTCCGAGGAGATGATCGCCGCCATCTCGCGCGCCGTCCTGGTGCCGGGCGCCTCGGTGGTGACGACAGTGCCGAGCTTCGGGCTGCATGAGATCGAGCCGCTGGCGGCCGGTGCGAAAGTCGTCAAGATTGCCATGACGCCGGAGATGGGCTTCGACCTTGCCGCGCTCGAAACGGCGATCGCCGCCGGGCCGCGGATCGCTTTCATATCCTCGCCCTGGAACCCGGTCGGCCCGGGTCTCGATCTTTCCAGCTTGCGACGGCTTATCGCAGCCGTTCGGCCCGGCACGGTTCTCGTCCTCGACGAGGCTTATTTCGAATTCGCCGATGCCGGTGCGCCGGACGGCATCGAGGTGTTGCGCGACAGCTCTATCGACCATGTCGTGCTGCGGACCTTTTCTAAGGCTTATGGCCTTGCCGGGCTGCGCGTGGGTTATGCCGTCTGTTCGGGCCTCGAACTGGCAAGAGTGATCGCGGCAGCCAAGACCCCGTTCAACGTCAACGTGGCGGCGCAGACCGCCGCTGTCGCTGCCCTTGCCGACGAGGGTTGGATGAAGGCGTCGGTGGGGCGCATCAGAGGCGAACGTGCCCGTGTCGCCGCCGCGCTGGCGGGTTTTGGCTTCCAGGTTGCGCCATCACAGACGAACTTCCTGTTCTTCGACTGCAATGGCGACGGTTCGAGCCTTGCCACGGGTCTCCTGGAGCAGGGGATTATCGTCAAGGCGTGGCGCGAGGCCGGCTATGAGCACTTTCTGCGCGTCACCATCGGCTCCCCGGCGGACAACGACCGGCTGCTCGGTGCTCTCCGGGGACTGGTGGGACAATGAGCGGCCTCGCTTCTCCAGGGCAAACAAGCTGGATCGCCCAGGCGGTGCCATTGGCGGTCGTCGACGATATCCGTGATGTCGTCGGCGCCTCGAACGTGCGGACCGGCGACGATCTCGCCGATTGTGGCGCCGGCATTGTTGTCGCGCCTTTGTCGACGGAGGAGGTCGCGGCAGTGGTGCGCATCTGCCGCCGCAACGAGGTTCCTGTCGTGCCGCAAGGCGGACGAACGGGCCTGGTCGGGGGCAGCATTTCGCGGCCGGGCGAGATCGTGCTGTCGACGGCGCGCATGAACCGCATCGAGCGGCTCGATCCGCTTGAGCGCGTGGCGTTGGTTGGCGCCGGCGTCACTCTGGAAACCCTGCAGGAGGCCGCGCTCGAACACCGGCTGGAACCGGGTATCGACCTTGCCGCGCGCGGCTCGGCGACGATCGGCGGCATGGTGTCCACCAATGCCGGTGGGGTAATGGCGTTTCGCAACGGCGTCATGCGCCATCGCGTGCTTGGCCTCGAGGCCGTGCTGGCCGACGGATCGCTCTATTGCGACCTGACCCGGGTGGTGAAGAACTCCGCCGGCTACGACCTGAAGCATCTCTTCATCGGTGCCGAGGGCACGCTCGGCATCGTCACACGGGTGGTGGTCAAGCTCGATCCTTCGCCGCGCGCCACGGCGACCGCGCTGTTCGGCCTGCCCTCGGTCGAGGCGGCCCTGCGGATAATTCGGCTGGCGCTTGAATCGGATGCCGGGCATCTGCGCGCGGCGGAGGCGATGTGGACCTCTTATTTCAGCCTGGCCGCCGCCGCCCATGAGTGGTCCGAACCCAGCGTGCCGCTCGATCAGCCGCTGTTCCTGCTGCTGTCGCTAGGCGGCGCACGCGAAGAGGCGATGCGCGAGGATTTCGAGCGGATCTATTTGGAGACGGTGCAGCAGTATCCCGATGCGACCGGCATCATCGCCGCCTCACGGCGGCAGGAGGACGATTTGTGGCGGCTGCGCGAGGATACCGGCGTGCTCTATCGCGCTCATCCCGATGCGCCTTCCTTCGACGTGTCCGTGCCATTGTCGGAGATTTCAGCCTATCTCGAAAGGATCATACCCGGTCTTGCCGCGATCGAATCAGGTCTCGCGCCCTATGTCTTCGGGCATCTGGCCGATGGGAACCTGCACATCGTGCTCAATCGCCGGGGTCCGCTGGCTCCTCCCATCGCGAAGGCGGTCGAGGACGTCCTGTATCAACAGCTCAGGCAGATTGGCGGTTCCTTTTCCGCCGAGCATGGCGTTGGGTCGAAGCGCATCCATTCCCTGCTGGCGACAGCCGATCCGACGAAGCTCGCCGCGATGGAGCGGGTGAAACGAGCGCTGGACGACCAGTCGATCATGAACCCCGAAAAGGTGCTTCCCTGCGATGCCTGGTTCGTCCGGTCCTGCAGTCCGCTCCCTTCCGGCAACGAGCGCCGATTGCCTCTTAAGAACGCGAGCGATCTCAACGATGAATAGCCACCCGGCGGAACGACAGGGAATGAACGGATTGACCGCAGCTACCAGTCGCCCGGCGGGACCGATGGCGCGCCAAGATGAGAAGGCGTCGCCCTATGCCTCGGATTTTGCGGCCCTGCGTCGGGGATTTCGCGAGGCGGCCGAGCGGGCGGGCGCGGAATTGTTCGAATACCCTCATCCGCTGAACGGGCCGAATGGGGAGGCCCTGGCGACCGATGTGGCGCTGCTTGGCCGCCGTGATGCGCCGAAACAGATCGTGCTCATCTCCGGAACGCATGGGGTCGAGGGGCCGTTCGGCTCGACCTGCCAGACCGCGTGGCTCGCCCAGAAGAACCTGCGGCGCTTGCCCGACGACACGGCGATCCTCGCCATCCACCTCATCAATCCCTGGGGTACGGCGTGGTCGCGGCGCGTCAACGAAGACAATGTCGATCTCAACCGCAACTTCATCGACTGGTCGGCCGCCGCTCCCGTCAACAACGGCTATGCCGGCCTGCACGCCGCGCTTGCCTATCATGAGTGGGAAGGGCCGGACCGGATGGCGGCCGACGAGAAGCTCGCCGCGGCGCGCAGGAAACTCGGGCATGCCGGGCTGGCGGCGGTCGTCGAGGCCGGCCAGTATGAATTCGCCGACGGCATGTTTTACGGCGGCGACGGCCCCGTCTGGTCGAACCGAACCTTGAACGAAATCCTGAAGAGTTTTGCCGGCGAGGCGCGCCAGGTCATCGTCTTCGATCTGCATACCGGCGCCGGGCCCTATGGCTATCCGGCCCTGCTTTCGGTGGCGAGTTCCGAGCATGCCGGCCTTGCCTGGGGCAAATCCATCTTCGGGCCGGCGCTTGCGACAGTCCTGACAGGTCCGGGCGCCAAGACAGGCACTGGCATCGCCGCAACGGCGACCGGTTATGTCTCGGACGCCGTCCGCAAGGCGATGCCGAAGGCGCGCGTGCTGCCGCTTGTCATCGAATGCGGCACGCTGGACGGCCCGACCGTGATGGAAGCGGTGCAGGCCGACAACTGGCTGCATCTGTTCGGCAAGCTCGATTCGCCGCTCGGCAAGCGGATACGGGAAACGCTGCGCTCGGCCTTCATTCCCGACGATGCGGATTGGCAGCGGACCTGCCTTTCCAGCAGCCTGCGCTATTTCGATCGTGCGCTGGCGGACCTGCAGGCTGTCGAGATTGGCCAGGACGAGGTCGTCGCGAAAGAACAGACGTCGCCAATGCTTCGCGCCGCGGTGGTCGCCCAGGCTCTCACCCTCGAACCGAAGACCAGCACGCCAGCCGTGCAGATCGACGAGCTTCACAAGAGCTTCGGCTCGCTTCTGGTGTTGAAGGGCGTCAATCTCACGGCGCATGCCGGAGAGGTGATTTCGATGATCGGCTCGTCGGGGTCCGGCAAGAGCACGTTCCTGCGCTGCATCAACCTTCTGGAGCAGCCGGACGGCGGCAAGGTCGCCATCGACGGCGAGGTCATCAAGATGAAGCCGTTGTCGAACGGCCGTGTCGGGCCGGCCGACATGGCGCAGGTCGAACGGATCCGCGCCCGCGTCGGGATGGTCTTCCAGAACTTCAATCTCTGGCCGCACATGACGGTGGTCGAGAACATTATCGAGGCGCCCCGGCACGTGCTGAAGGAGCCCCGCGAGAAGGCCATCGAGCGGGCACACGCCCTGTTGAAGAAGGTCGGGCTTGCCGACAAGCATGCCCACTATCCCGGCCAGTTGTCCGGCGGCCAACAGCAGCGGGCGGCGATCGCCCGCACGCTGGCGATGCGGCCCAAGGTCATCCTCTTCGACGAGCCGACTTCGGCGCTCGATCCCGAACTGGTTGGCGAGGTGCTGCGGGTGATCCGTCAGCTGGCGGAGGAAGGCAACACCATGATCCTCGTGACGCACGAGATGCAGTTCGCGCGCGAGGTCTCCCACAAGGTTCTGTTTCTCCACCAGGGAAAGGTGGAGGAAGAGGGTGCGCCAGCGGAGCTGTTCGGCAGTCCGCGCTCGGAGCGTCTGCGCCAGTTCCTGGCACGGACACTATGAGGAAGCCGCATCCTCGAAGCGTCCGGTTCGGACAACTGCAATGAAAACCAACGACAAGGGGAACTGATATGAAACTGAAAGTCTTGACGCTGCTCGCTTTTCTCGCGGGAAGCATGGGCAGCGCATTGGCGGCCGAAGGCGAGTTGTCCATCGGCACGGAAGGCGCCTACCCGCCATGGAGCATGTCCGACGCCAACGGCAACGTCACCGGCTTCGACGCCGATGTCGGCGCCTTGCTCTGCACCAAGCTTGAAGTGAAGTGCCATTTCGTCGTGCAGGCGTTCGACGGGTTGATCCCGGCACTGAAGGCCAAGCGCTTCGACGTCATCATCTCGGGCATGTCGATCACCGCCGACCGCAAGAAGGAGATCAATTTCAGCGTCGGATACGCCGAACTGGCCAATATGTTCGTGGCGGCCAAGGGCTCCGATCTCGCCGCCATCACCGATGTCGACACGCTGCTGAAATCGCTCGACGGCAAGAAGGTCGGCGTGCAGGCCGGCACGACGCACGCGCATTTCCTCGAGAAGCGCGCACCGAATGCCGATCTCAAGACCTACGACACGCTCGACCAGATGCAGATCGACCTGGCGAGCGGCCGCATCGATACCGCTTTCGCCGATCAATCCGCCTTGCAGGACTTCCTGGACAAGCCCGACGGCAAGAACTTTCAGCTGGTCGGCGTCGAGATCAAGAGCACCTTCGATCCGACTCTCGGCGAAGGCATCGGTGTCGGCATCGCGCAGGACAACACCGAACTCAAGGCCAAGATCGACAAGGCGCTTTGCGAGTTGATCGCCGACGGCTCGGTCGGCAAGGCCAGCCAGAAATGGTTCAAGACCGACATTTCGCGGCCCTGCAAATAACCGCTGAAAAGCTCTCGCATGCGTCCGGGCTGCCGGACGCATGCGTCTCGTTCACGCGGCACATTTAGGGCAACTCGGATGGAATTCGGTCTCTGGCAGGTTTGGGAAGCGGGTTGGGTCACCGCGATCCTGCGCGGCGCGTCGATAACGATCCTCGTCGGTCTCGTCAGCATGGCGGCCGGTCTGGTGATCGGCATCGTCTGCGGCCTCATCAAATGGGCCCGGATTTTTCCGCTTTCGCTGCTTGTCGATGCCTATACCTCGCTGGTGCGTGGCATGCCCGAATTGCTCATCATCTATCTGCTGTTCTTCAGTTCGGTTGAATTCGTGACCAAGGTCGTGACCGCTTTCGGCTATGCCGGTGTCGCCGAGAGCGGCTATGCGTTCGTCATCGCGGTCATCGCCATCGGTGCCATCTCCGGCGCCTATTCGACCGAGGTCGTGCGCGGAGCGCTTGGCGCCATCCCCAATGGCCATATCGAGGCCGCTCGCGCGCTCGGGCTGCCAGGCGGCCGGATCTTTCGCCGCATCATCGCTCCGCAGATGCTGCGCATCGCGGTTCCCGGCATCAACAATGTCTGGCAGACGACGATCAAGGATACGGCCCTGGTTTCCGTGGTCGGCCTTCAGGAGTTGATGCGCATTTCCTTCATCGGCGCGAATTCCACGCGCCATCCGTTTATTTTCTACCTGATCGCGGCGGTGGTTTATCTCCTCATCACCCTTGTAAGCCAGGCCGGCTTCGACGGGATCGAACGCCTGCTCAGGCTGCGGACGAGAAAAGCAGTATGATAGACCTCATCCAGCTTGCGATCCCCGTTCTGCTCAAGGGCCTGTGGGTCACGGCGGCACTGACTTTTGTTTCGGTGCTGATCGGCTTCAATCTCGGCCTTGGGCTGGCATTGATGCGGCTGTCGCCGAACCGGCTCCTGTCAGGTTTCGCCAAATATTACAGCAATGTCTTTCGCGGGACTCCGCTGCTGGTGCAGATATTCCTATTCTACTACGGGCTTGGCCAGCTTCCCCTCATCAAGGACAATGCGGCTCTGTGGTGGGTGATCAGCGACGGCGCGCGCTGCGCCGTGCTGGCGCTTGCATTGAATACGGCGGCCTACACGTCGGAAATCCTGCGCGGCGGATTGATGTCGGTTCCGGTCGGTCTCGTCGAAGCGGCCCAGGCGTGCGGCATGTCGCGCATGCTGCGGTTCCGCCGCATCGAGTTCCCGCTCGCCATCCGCCAGGCACTGCCGGCATATGGCAACGAGCTGATCCTTGTCGTCAAAGGCACCAGCCTCGCCTCGACGATCACGGTGCTGGAAATCACCGGCTATGCCAAGCGGCTGATGAGCCAGACCTTCGCGATCTTCGAGATATTCGCCATTGCCGGGGTGCTCTACCTGGTAATCAACCTGTTGCTGATCGCGATTATCCGCGTCGTTGAACGCTTTCTCATGCGGCACGAAGCGCCCGCGAACTGATGCTCGAACAGACCGCCGTGGATGTGTCGCCTGGATCGGGTCATTGCGTCACCAATAGCGGCCGGCATTCCGCGAGCATCAGCCCGGTCTCGTGGCTCGACAGGACAACGATGCGTTGCCGGAGCCGGAAAAGCAGCGCGGCCAGGATGCGCTTGCCCTGGTCGGCATCAAGATGCTCGACCGGCTCGTCCAGCAGCACGATAGGCTTCTCGGAAAGCCACGCGCGGGCGAGGTTCAGCCTTTGCGCCTCGCCGAGCGACAGCACGGCCTGCGTAATCCAGCCGTCCAGGCCGCCCGCTTCCCTGATCCGGCCATCGAGTTCCACGGCACTAAGCGCAGTCCACAAATCCTCGTCGCTGGCGTTTGGGGCAAACAGGTTTTCTCGTACGGTGTCGGCAAGAACCGCGGCGTCGTGAGGACAGAAAGAACTCATCGCGCGGCGCTTGTCCGTATCGAGCGCAACGCCATCGGCCAGAACGCATCCGTCGGCGGCATCCAGCCAGCCGGCGATCTGCTTCAACAGGGAGGTCTTGCCGCAGCCACTAGCCCCATGCAGGATCCTCGGTCTGCCGGCCGTGAATGTTGCGCCGAAGGGCCTGCCGAGCAGCCGTCCGTCCGGCGTTCGGCGAACCAGCCGTTCCAGCGTGAGCGAACGGATTTGTTCCGGTGTGTGCTTGTGCGCGGTTCCGTCCGGACCAATGGACCATTTCGCCAGGGCCACGCGGGCTGCCTTCTCGCGTACGGATGCGATCAGGATCCTTGAGACGCCCTGCACGGATTCACCGATGGCAAGCCAAGCGAATGCAAGCAGGGCCGGCGGCAGCAGGGCCGCCCCGCGCAGACCCGTCAACCAGGCGCATATCAGCACACTCAGCATGGCGCATGGCGCCAGACAACCGGCCAGCATGTCGACGACGGCCTGCCGGCGCCGCAGCATCAGCGCGCGCGCCTCGGCACTGGCGTAACCGTCAAAGGGCGCGCCGAGCATGGAATTCCAGCGGCGTTCGGCCTGCAAAGGCACCACGGCCTGCATCGCGGCGCCAAGCAGGCGGGATGCCTCCTGCCGGCTTTCCCGCATTCCTGCCAGATCGGCGTCACCCCTTCCAGTCAGGTAATAGGCCCCGCCGGTATTCGCCGCAAAAAGGAGCAGGATCATCACCATTGCCAGCGGCGCACTCCATAGGGTCGCCGCGAGAAGCAAAACAATGGCGACGCCAAGGGTCGTCGACGGCAGCCCGACCCGCAGGCGTGCATAGTCCACGTCCTCGACGTCGTCGAGAAAATCGGCAAGCCGATCCGGGTTACCAAGTTGCCAGCCTGCCTTGCGCACGGATGGTGCCGCCGCCATGGCGGCAAACAGCGTCGCCCGGCGCAAAACCTGGTCGGTGAGCGCGGCGCGGTGGCCGACCACGCGTTCGCCGTACTTGGCCGCCGTCCGTGTCAGCGCGAACAGGCGTATGAATGCGGCCGGCATGTGAAAGTTGAACGTCAGCGCGGCGGGAGTCAGGCCCGCGAGGGCGACCGCACCGAGAAACCACATCGACACCCCGGTCAGCAGAACCGCTCCCGCCAGGGCCGCAAATGCAAAAAGGAGGGCGAGACGCCATTGTGCCGTGTGCTCGATCTTCTCCCGCGGCAGGGCGACATGCGAGGGGGCGCGGTCGTTCATGCGGCGTTCTCCTCCACCTGTTGGCTTGCCGGCCCTGCTTCGATGGTTTTGCCGGCGAGCATGGCCAGGTCTCTGTCATGCGTCGCCACGACAACGAGCCGGCCGCGCGAAGCGCCGGCAAGCGCCCGGCGCACCATGGCGGCATTTACCGGATCGAGCTTGGCGGTCGGCTCGTCGGCTAAGATGGCTCGGCCCGAGGCCAAAGCCCGCGCAAGACCGATGCGCACCCGCTGCCCGCCCGACAGGTTTTCACCCCCGGCGGTGATCAGCGCATCGAGCCCGCCGGGCAGAAGCACGTCGTCGAGAAGACCGACATTGCCGGCCGCCAGAAGCAGGCGGGTCCGACAGGATTGTCCGGTTCCCCAGCCGATGGCATCGCCGAGGGTTCCTTCAGGCACGTGGATCTCCGTGGAACACCAGGCGATCTCCGGCCGATCAAGCTCCGATCCATCCGATCGCGCCGTCCCGATCCCGGCAACGTGGCGCAGCAAGGTGGACTTGCCCGACCCGCTCGGCCCGGTGATGGCCACAAGGCCGGTTCGGGGCAGGAGCGATGCCGCATGGATCAGGTCAGGGGTCAGGATCGCGGTTTCGAAATCGATGGATCGCGGGCGAGCGGCCAGAACGAGCGTGTCGAGCGCTGTGGCGGCGGCTACGCCCCCGGCCTTGGCGTGATACTGCTCGGCGTAGCGCCGGAACGGTGCGAAATACTCGGGCGCAATCATAAGTATGAACAGGCTTTGCCAGAGCTGCAAACCTGCAAACCCGGGAACGCTCATCAGCTTTAGATGTCCCAGGCCGAGAAATACGGCCAGCACGGCGATCGAAAGGGAGGCGAAGAAGTCGATGATGCCAGCGTTGAGGAAGGCGATCCTGAGAACGCTCATGGTACCCGACGCGTAGGTGTCCAGCCGAGTCTCGAGCTTGCGCCTTTCGCGCGCCAGCCCATGGTTTCCCAGAATTGTCGGCAAGGCGCGGATGCGGTCGGCGAATTGCGCTGCGAGGCGACCGAAGGCCTTCTCCTGCGCCTCGGCGCCGCTACGGATCGCACCGCCGACGAGGACAAAGAAGACAATCATCACCGGCGTCAGCACGACCAGGGCCAGCGCCGCTTGCCAAGAGACGGCCGCGATCGCGGCCGCGGCAGCCGACGGCCCCAGTCCAAGCATGATCGAAGCGAGGCGATGCCCGACTGCCAGGCTGGCGATGGCTTGCGGATAGCGTTGGAGCCCGGCGATGAGTGTTCCGGCCGGCATCGCCTGGACGTCGGCGGGAGAGGCCGCGACAAGGGCACGGCGCGCGGCGCCAAGCAGGCCGTTGGCGACTTTCAGTTCCGTGCTGGCGAGCACGCGGTCTGTCGCAAGACCGGTCACCGATCCAAGGATCAAGCTGCCCAAAGCCGCACCAAACAGCATCCAGTTGGCCCGGCCGAAGATCATCTCGCCGACAAAGATCGCCGAGAGGCCGGTGAAGGCAATCCGCGATCCAATACGGGCCATCTGCAACGCCAAGGCCGCCCGCAAGCTGGGGCCGGCCAGGTTGCGTGCCAGGCGAAGTGTCGCGCTGCCTGGTGCGGTTGGCTGGGAAACGGCGTTCGGAATTGGCTTCTCCGAAGCCTTTGACCGAATTGGGCGGCTTTCATGGCGATTCAAGGCGGCGTTCAACATGAGAGATCAATCCCATGGCGAGGCCTTCGGCGAATTGATGCACATCAAGGGCACGGCCGCGAAACACCATAGTAAAGGGCATCCAACGGAGCCTTCAATGACCAGCCCCTTGCTTGTAGAACTGTCGCGGCTGCAATTCGCGCTGACCGCCATGTACCACTTCCTCTTCGTCCCGCTGACGCTGGGCCTCTCCGTCATGCTTGCCATGATGGAGACAGTTTACGTCATGACCGGCCGAACGATCTGGCGCGACATGGTCAAGTTCTGGGGCGTGCTGTTCGGCATCAATTTCGCGCTCGGCGTCGCTACCGGCATCACCATGGAATTCGAGTTCGGCATGAACTGGGCCTATTACTCGCATTATGTCGGCGACGTCTTCGGTGCCCCCCTGGCGATAGAAGGCCTGATGGCGTTCTTCCTCGAGGCAACCTTCGTCGGCCTGTTCTTCTTCGGCTGGGACAAGCTGTCGGCGCGGGGGCACCTCGCCGTCACCTGGCTTACCGCGCTGGGCACCAACTTCTCGGCTTTGTGGATTCTGGTCGCCAATGGCTGGATGCAAAACCCCGTCGGCTCGGCCTTCAATCCAGACACGATGCGCATGGAAGTAACCGACTTCATGGCCGTCATCTTCAACCCGGTGGCGCAGGCCAAGTTCGTCCACACGGTCTCGGCCGGCTATGTCTGCGGCGCCGTCTTCGTGCTCGGCGTTTCGGCCTTCTACATGCTGCGCGGGCGCCACATCGAGCTTGCCAAGCGTTCCTTCGTCATCGCCGCGGCTTTCGGGATCGCCTCGTCGCTGTCGGTCATCGTGCTTGGCGACGAGAGCGGCTACGCCATCACCGACAACCAGAAGATGAAGCTCGCCGCGATGGAGGCAATGTGGGAGACCGAACCGGCGCCGGCATCCTTCACCGCGTTCGGCATTCCCAGCATGAACGACAGGACGACCCATTTCGGCATTCATATTCCTTGGGTCATGGGCATCATCGGAACCCGCTCGATCGACAAGGAAATTCCCGGCATCTTCGAACTCGTCCAGAAGGCCGAGGGACGGATCCGCAACGGCCTGACTGCCTATGACGCGCTGGAGAAGCTCAAGGTCAACCATGGCGACGCGGTGGCTCGCGCCAGCTTCGACGCAACAAGCAAGGATCTCGGCCATGCCCTGCTGCTCAAGCGCTACATCGAGGATCCACGCCTGGCCAGTGACGACCAGATCAAGCAGGCGGCGTGGTCGACCGTACCGGAAGTGCCGGCGATCTTCTTCACCTTCCGCCTGATGGTGCTGTGCGCCTTCCTGCTGCTCGCCGTTTTCACGATCTCGCTCTGGCATACGATGCGCGAGACACCGGCGCCGCGCTGGCTGTTCGGCATGGCGCTGTTCGCCATGCCATTGCCGTGGGTTGCCGCCGAGGTCGGTTGGTTCGTCGCTGAATTCGGCAGGCAGCCCTGGATTATCGAAGGCACGCTGCCGACCTTCCTGGCGACGTCGGAGCTCGGCATTCCCAACCTGCTCATCACCATTTTCGGCTTCACCGTCGTCTATGGCGTGCTGGCTGTGATCGAGGTGCGGCTCATGCTCCAGGCCATAGCGAAAGGGCCAGTGCTCAGCGCGGAAGTAGTACCTCCCGTTGCACGAGTTCGCCTGGCAGCCGCCCAATAACAAGGAACAACGACGATGATCGATTTTCTCTTCAGCTACGAAACCCTGCGGATCACGTGGTGGGTGCTGCTGGGTGTCCTCCTGATAGGCTTCGCGGTAACCGACGGCTTCGACATGGGGGTCGGGGCGCTGCTACCCTTCGTCGCCAAAACTGATATCGAGCGGCGTGTCGCCATCAACACGATCGGACCAGTCTGGGAAGGCAATCAGGTCTGGTTCGTCCTGGGCGGCGGCGCTATCTTCGCCGCCTGGCCGGCGCTCTATGCCGTGAGCTTCTCAGGCTTCTATCTCGCCATGTTCCTGGTGCTGTTCGCATTGATCCTGCGCCCGGTTGGCTTCAAGTACCGGTCCAAGCGCGAAGATCCGCGTTGGCGTTCGAACTGGGACTGGGCCCTGTTTATCGGCGGCGCCGTGCCGGCGCTCATCTTCGGCGTGGCGGTGGGGAATGCGTTGAGGGGGGTGCCGTTCCACTTCTCCACCGAGCTTCGGCCGACCTATGAGGGCACCCTTTTTGGGCTGCTCAATCCGGTGGCTCTCTATTGCGGACTGGTCTCGTTTTCCATGCTGGTCATGCATGGCGCGGCATGGCTGACCTTCAAGGCGGAAGGGCCGGTCGCCGACCGCGCCAGGATCATTGGCGGCAAGGCGGCGCTTGCCGCCGCTATCCTGTTCGCCGGCGGCGGCGTGTTTGTCTGGCTAGGGCTGCTCGGCGGCTATGAGATGACGAGCGCCATCGTCTGGGACGGACCGTCAAATCCGCTTGCCAAGACAGTGATCGCGAATGCAGGCGCCTGGCTGCGCAACTTCCACGCCACGCCCATTCTCTGCCTGGTGCCCGCCTTGGGGATTGTCGCCCCCCTGGTCGCCGCCGCCGGCTTCAGCGCGCGTCGCGAAGGCCTCACCTTGCTCGCATCGAAGCTCGGCGTGATCTGCATTATCGCAACCGTCGGCCTGGCGATGTTTCCGTTCATCCTGCCGTCAAGCACAAACCCCAGCCATTCTTTGGCGGTGTTCGACGCATCCTCGAGCCGGGCGACGCTGCGCAACATGCTGATCGCGACGGTCGTCTTCCTGCCGCTCATCCTCGCCTACACGGCCTGGGTCTACAGCGTGCTTTGGGGCAAGGTCAGCGCAGCTTCGGTGCGCGAAGCCGGCTCGTCGGCCTACTGACAACAAGATTGGAGATTGCGACGATGTGGTACTTTGCCTGGATCCTCGGCCTCGGATTGGCCACCACGGTCGGCATCCTGAATGCTCTCTGGTACGAGTTGCGCGCCGTTCGCGCGCAGCCCTCGGGACAGGTGGAGCACCTCAAAACCCCGTGAGACTTCGCAACCGAACCCGGTTGCGAAGCGATAACGCGATCAGCCTGCCGACGGCAAACCTTGCGCACGCCAGGCGCTGATGCCGCCACCCATATGCGTGTCATGGGGCAGGCCGGCAGCCATGGCGATGTCAATCGCTTGCGATGACCGGCCGCCCGCATGGCAATAGAACACGACGGGTTTGCCAGGGGGGATGCGCTCCATCTCGTCACGAAGCTGGCCCAACGGGATATGAATGGCGCCGGCTATGTGCCCGGACGCCCACTCGCTGTCCTCCCTGACATCGACAAGCGTGACGGCGTCGCCCATCTGGCGCACCTCTGCCGGCGTCAACGTCCTTTTCGCCGAGCTCGCTCCAAAACCAAACATTGCATTTCTCCTGTTTCCGCGGGCCAGCCATGCCGCGCCGCTTGCGAGATTTTCGAGGCTCATGCCCGGTTTGACGAGGCGCGGGCGATAACGGGCGCCTGTCGTCAGGAACAGAAAGCCGAGTGAAGCGCTTCAACGACCGTGAGCACTTCCGGCCGGGTGATGCGATAGTAGACGGTCGTGCCGTCGCGGCGCGACTCGACCAGGCCGTCAGCGCGCAACCGCATGAGCTGCTGCGACATCGGCACCTGCTCGATCTCGAGCAGGTCGCGCAATTCCGCAACCGAGCGCTCATCCTTTCCCAAAGCGCAGAGGACGAGAAGCCGCTGCGGATGCGACATGCTCCTGAGCAGGTCCGCGGCCATTCCCGAAGCCGGTATCATCTCTCTTACATTCATACTCTTGAATTTATGATATTTGAATGTTAGATGCAAGCCCTTCACCGACCCGCGACGGCACAACCTCGCCAACGCGCCGGCCGGTCTGGAAATTGAGCCTGATCAAAGCAAGCTTGCGGCTAGCCTGTCAGTTTTGCTCCATCGAGAAACATCGGGAGGAACCTATGTCACACGTCGTCGTCCTGGGAGCCGGTCTGGGCGGGACCATAATGGCCTATGAGATGCGGGCGAAGCTGCGCCCCGAGGACAGTCTGACCGTAGTCAATCTCGGCACATCCTATTCCTTCGTTCCTTCCAATCCGTGGGTGGCCGTCGGCTGGCGCAGCCGCACCGACATTACCGTCGATCTCGTCGCAACCTTCAAGCGGCGCGACATCGCGCTCAAACCCGAGGGCGCCAGGAAGGTGTATCCGAAAGAGAACCGGGTCGAACTCAACGACGGCACGTTCGTCGACTACGACTATCTGATAATCGCGACCGGGCCCGACCTCGCTTTCGATGAGGTCCCGGGTCTGGGGCCTGCCGGATACACGCAGTCGATCTGCCATATCGACCATGCGACCGCCACCAAGGCGAAGGTCGATGAACTCATCCTCAAGCCGGGTCCGGTGATCGTCGGCGCCGTCCAGGGGGCTTCCTGCTACGGCCCCGCCTACGAGTTCGCCTTCATCCTCGACACCGCGCTGCGAAGAGCCAAGGTGCGTGATCGTGTGCCGATGACGTTCGTGACGCCGGAACCGTATATCGGCCATCTCGGCCTCGACGGTGTGGGCGACACCAAGGGACTGCTTGAGAGCGCCATGCGCGAGCGGCACATAAAATGGATCACCAACGCCAAGGTGTCGTCGGTCGACGAGCAGGTCATGCATGTCGAGGAGGTGAACGAGGATGGCTCGGTGAAGGCCAGGCACGACTTGCCATTCACCTTCTCGATGATGCTGCCGGCATTCCGCGGCGTGCCCGCGGTGAAGGACATAGAGGGCCTGGTCAATCCGCGCGGCTTTGTCACCATCGACAAGCATCAGCGCAACCAGACCTATCCGAACGTTTTTTCGATCGGCGTCTGCGTCGCCATTCCTCCGGTCGGCAAGACCCCGCTGCCCGTCGGAGTGCCGAAGACCGGCTTCATGATAGAATCCATGGTCACGGCGACGGCGGAAAACATTGGCGCACTCTTGCGCGGCGAGGACCCGCGGGCCGTGGCGACCTGGAATGCGGTCTGCCTGGCCGACTTCGGCGATGAAGGTATCGCCTTCGTGGCCCAGCCGCAGATCCCCCCGCGCAACGTCAATTGGTCGTCGCAAGGCAAATGGGTGCACGCGGCCAAGGTCGGGTTCGAGAGATACTTCCTGCACAAAGTCCGGCAGGGCAAAAGCGAGACCTTTTACGAAGGGCTCGCCCTCGACCTGCTCGGCATCAAGAAGCTCAAGGCCATTCACTTGGAGCCGGCGGAATAGCGCGCGGCACGGATTTCAGGAGACATGACTATGACGATCGACAAAGCAGTTCTGATGTTCGCGGGGTTCATGGTGCTGATCTCCCTGGCGCTCGGCTACTTCTATTCACCCTATTGGTTGCTCCTGGCCGCCTTTGCAGGGGTCAATATGGTGCAGGCCTCGGTCACCGGCTGGTGTCCGGCGGCCATCGTGTTCAAGAAAGCCGGCTGCAAGAGCGGCGTCGCCTTCAAGTAACATCCGACCTGGAGCGTTCAGCGTTTGATAGAAATCGCTGAACCGCTCTAACCCTTTGTTTTCACGCAATTCCGGACACCTTTCCTGGAATTGCTCTTGGCAGGACGGATGGCTATACGGCAGGTGCCGGGCGCCTGCCGTTCCTTCAATTCGTTCGAGGACGGCTCATCACCATGAAATATAAACGGTCCACCCTGCTCGGCGCGCCTTTGCTCGGCATCACTCTGCTCGCCGCCGGCGCCGCCCTGGCCGGGGACTTCACCGTCAAGGCGGTCACAGTCACCGAGATGAAGGCCGTCTATGGCCAGGTCGAAAGCCGTACGATCGTGGCTGCCCGCGCGCGGATTTCCGGGACCATTTCAGATGTAAGGGTGACGGAGGGCGCCGAGGTTAGGAAAGGCGACGTGATCGCCACCGTGGTCGACGACAAGATCGTGCTGCAACTGCACGCCGCCGACGCCAAGATCGCCACTCTCACCGCACAATTGGAGAATGCCCGCACGGAACTTCAGCGGGCCCAGGATCTGCTCGCCAAAGGGGCCGCGACTCAAAGCCGTGTTGACGCTGCGCGGCTCCAGTTCGACGTCGTCACCAATCAGCTTGCCGCCGCCGCCGCCGACAAGGCGGTGATAGAGCAAGGCGCCAGGGAAGGCGACACGCTGGCGCCGGCGGACGGCCGGGTGCTGACGGTTCCCGTGACGGCCGGTTCGGTGATCATGGCGGGCGAGCCGGTCGCCCGGATCGCATCGGGGCAATACTATTTGCGCCTGTCGCTGCCCGAACGACACGCGACGGAAATCGCCGAAGGCGCGGCGGTCGATATCGGCGAACGCGGCACCGGCGCGGATGGCGGCTTCGTCAAGGCAAAGGTGGGCCGCATCGCCAAAGTGTATCCCGAGATCGAAAACGGCCGTGTCATCGCCGATGTCGAGGTTGCCGACGTCGGCACCTATTTCGTCAACGAACGCACGCTCGTCTCGATTCCCATCGCCAAACGCAGCATGCTTGGCGTGCCGCCTCAGGCAGTCAGGACGGTGCATGGCATCGATTACGTCACCGTCGACACAAACGACGGACCGCTCGACGTCGCCGTGGTGCTTGGCGAACAGTATGCGGATGGTGGCCAGCCGCGCATCGAGGTGCTGAGCGGTCTCGCCGACGGCGACAGGATCGTCCTGCCATGAAACTGGGCATCGCCGGCGGACTGACCCGCGCCTTCATCGCGTCGCCGCTGACGCCGCTTTTCCTGCTGGCGGCGCTGGCGCTCGGTCTCGTGGCCCTCGTCACGCTGCCGCGCGAGGAGGAGCCGCAGATTTCGGTGCCGATGGTCGATTTGCATGTCTCGGCCAACGGGCTGAGGGCGGAGGACGCCGTCAAGCTGGTGACCGAGCCCCTGGAGACGATGGTCAAGAGCATCGACGGGGTCGAACACGTCTATTCGCAGACGAGCGACGACGGTGCCCTGGTGACAGCCCGCTTCAAGGTCGGCACCAGCTCCGACGCGGCCGTCCTGCGGGTGCATGCCAAGGTGCGTGCCAACATGGACAAGATACCGGTCGGGATCCCCGAGCCGCTGATCGTCGGGCGCGGCATAGACGACGTCGCCATCGTGGTCGTGACACTGACGCCCACGCCCAAGGCGGTCAGCCGCTATTCCTCCGCTGACCTGACACGCCTCGCCAAGGAGTTGCAGGTGGAGGTCGCCAAGCTGCCGGATATCGGGCTGACCTACATCGTCGGCGAGCAGCCAGAGGAGATCCAGGTCGAGCCGAATCCTGAAAACCTCTCCCTCTACGGCATCACGCTGCAGCAACTCACCGCCAAGATCGCCGGCGCCAACCGCTCGTTCCAGATCGGCACGGTGCGCGACGACGGCGAGCAGCGCGTGCTGGTGGCCGGCCAGACGCTGCAGGCGCTGTCCGATATCGGCAATCTCCTGCTGACAGCCCGCGACGGCCGACCGGTCTATGTGCGCGACGTCGCCCGCATCGTGCTTGCGACCTCACCGGCCGAGAACCGGGTGATGAACATCGCCAAGTCGGACAAGGGCCTGGACAGGGCCGCTGCGGTCTCGCTGGCGATCGCCAAGCGGCCGGGCACCAATGCCGTCGTCATCGCCGAGGCCGTCGTCCAGAGGCTGGAGCAGGTGCGCGGCGAAATCTTCCCCAAGGACGTCCAGATGCTCGTCACGCGCGACTATGGCGAGACGGCGAACGAGAAGGCCAACGAGTTGCTCTTCCATCTCGGTCTGGCGACGATCTCCATCGTCGCGCTCGTGGCCATCGCCATCGGCTGGCGCGAGGCGCTGGTGGTGGCCGTGGTCATCCCGACGACGATACTGCTCACGCTTTTCGCCTCGCGCATCATGGGCTACACGCTGAACCGGGTCAGCCTGTTCGCGCTGATCTTCTCGATCGGCATCCTCGTCGACGACGCCATCGTGGTCATAGAGAACATCGCCCGCCACTGGGCGATGGACGATGGCCGCTCGCGCAGTCAGGCGGCGATCGACGCGGTCGCCGAGGTCGGCAACCCGACCATCGTGGCAACGCTGACCGTGGTGGCGGCACTGCTGCCGATGCTGTTCGTGTCGGGCATGATGGGCCCCTATATGAGCCCTATCCCCGCCAACGCTTCGGCGGCGATGCTGTTCTCCTTCTTCGTCGCCGTGATGCTGACGCCATGGCTGATGATGAGGTTCGGCAAGAAAAGCCATGCCGCCGCGCGCGCGCATGGAGCCGCCGGCCATGGCGGCGCGCTCGGGCGCGCCTACGTCGCCGTTGCCCGGCCGATTCTGAAGACGCGCGCGCGTTCCTGGACTTTTCTCCTGCTGGTCGGCGTGGCGACGATCGCCTCGATGGCGCTGATCTACACCAAGCACGTCACGGTCAAGCTTCTGCCATTCGACAACAAGAACGAGTTGCAAGTGGTGGCGGATTTGCCAAAGGGTGCGTCGGTCGAGGACACCAACCGGCTGCTTCAGGCCGTTGTCGACCGCCTCGCCGGCATGCCCGAGGTGGTCTCCTTCCAGACCTATGCGGGCACGGCGGCGCCGTTCAATTTCAACGGCCTGGTGCGCCACTACTATCTGCGTTCCGATCCGCAGCA
Organism: Mesorhizobium sp. ES1-4; assembly: GCF_020164745.1. Lineage (GTDB taxonomy): Bacteria > Pseudomonadota > Alphaproteobacteria > Rhizobiales > Rhizobiaceae > Mesorhizobium. The sequence continues at coordinate 106,795 of NZ_JAIUGV010000012.1, forward strand.
GGGCGACGTGGCGGTCAATCTGCTGGGCAAGAGCGAACGCGGCCGCGAAAGCCATGCCATTGCGCTCGACATGCGTGAGCGGCTGAAGGGCATCGCCATGCCGGCCGGGACAGTTCTCAAGGTGGTCGAGCCGCCGCCTGGCCCGCCGGTGCTGGGAACGCTGCTGGCCGAAATCTACGGCCCGGACGCCGAAACCCGTCGCGCCGTGGCGCAGAAGGTGCGCGAGACCTTCACCAACATCCCCTTCATCGTCGATGTCGACGACAGCTTCCACAACCAGCCGCAACGCGTGCGGCTGTCGATCGACCAGGACAGTCTCGAATACTACAAGGTCGAGCAGTCCGACGTATACGACACTCTAAGCTCTCTCTATGGCGGCAGCACGGTCGGCTATTCGCATCGCGGCGGCGGCCGCCAGCCGATCCCGATCCGCGTGGCGCTGTCGAAGAGCGGCAGCGTCGTCGACCAGCGCGCGCTGGCCACACCTGTCGCCGCCAACGCGCTGCCCGGCGCCCGCGATGTGGTCGAGCTCGGCGACGTGGTGCGCGTCAGCCGCGAGCCGGCCTCCTACCCAATCTTCCGCCACAACGGGCGGCCGGCCGAAATGGTCATGGGCGAGCTGGCTGGCGAGTTCGAGGCGCCGATTTACGGCATGCTCGCCGTCGACGACGCCATCGCAAAGGCCGATTGGGGCAATTTGCCAAAGCCGGCAATCGCCCTGCACGGCCAGCCCGACGATGAATCCAGGCCGACACTTCTGTGGGACGGCGAATGGGAGGTGACCTGGGTGACGTTCCGGGACATGGGGGCTGCCTTCATGGTCGCGATCCTCGGCATCTATATCCTCGTCGTCGCGCAGTTCGGCTCGTTTCGCCTGCCATTGGTCATCCTGACGCCGATCCCGTTGACCCTGATCGGCATCATGGTCGGCCACTGGGCCTTCGGCGCGCCGTTCTCGGCCACGTCGATGATCGGCTTCATCGCGCTGGCCGGCATCATCGTGCGCAACTCGATCCTGCTGGTGGATTTCATCCGCCATTCCAGCGGAACCGGCCGGCCACTGGTTGATATCCTGCTGGAGGCCGGCGCCATTCGCTTCAAGCCGATCCTGCTCACCGCGATCGCGGCGATGATCGGCGCCGCGGTGATCCTGACCGATCCTATCTTCCAGGGGCTGGCGATTTCGCTGCTGTTCGGCCTTGCCTCGTCCACGCTGCTGACAGTCCTCGTCATTCCCGCCATCTACGTGGCGTTGCGGAGCCAGAAGCAACCCGCGGGCTGACCGCACGACGGTCGGAAATGCTCGGCTTGGCGATCCGCATGAGGTTTGGAGGCGCCGATAAAGCCCGTGGGCAACGCAAGGAAATCGATGCGGCTTCTCGTTATCCTCGGGGAGCCGAAGATCCTCTTCGACGAAACGCTTTGTCATTCCGTTCGGGCGCCATTTGCGCTGCATCAAAGCCACTTGCGGCCCGCGGCGTTAAAAATTGGAACCAGCAAACCGAGCTGGCGGTTTGAACACGGGAAGGGCCGCCTGGCGGCCAAGACCGCCGTGGTCACATAGCCGTCGGCGCGATGTGCGATGGTCGCAAGACCAACGGAAGCGGGAGCCAAATCGAACCTTGCCGGTTTCGATCCGATAGCTTGGGCCCTCAGGTCCGCCAATCTCGCGAAAGCAGAGGAATGGGAAATGGACGAACTTTCGAGACCGTCGACCGATAGCAAGCGTTTGTCCGAACAAGAGCTGCGCGACATCGATGCCTATTGGCGCGCCGCGAACTATCTGACGATCGGGCAGATCTATCTGCTCGACAATCCGCTGTTGCGCGAGCCTCTGAGGCTCGATCACGTCAAGCCGCGGCTGCTTGGCCATTGGGGAACCTCGCCTGGCCTGAGCTTCATCTATGCGCATCTGAACCGCGCGATCAGGCGGCGTGACATCGACGTCATCTATGTCTGCGGTCCCGGCCACGGCGGGCCTGCAATGGTGGCCAACACCTATCTCGAGGGCACCTACGGCGAGCTCAATCCAGATATCTCGCAGGACGAAAACGGCATGAAGAAGCTGTTTCGCCAGTTTTCTTTTCCAGGCGGCATCCCCAGCCACGCGGCGCCGGATGTCCCCGGCTCGATCCACGAGGGAGGCGAATTGGGTTATTCCCTGTCCCATGCCTATGGCGCGGCATTCGACAACCCGGATCTGATCGTCGCCTGCGTGGTCGGCGACGGCGAGGCGGAAACCGGACCGCTTGCCACCGCCTGGCACTCCAACAAGTTCCTCAATCCGGCGCACGATGGCGCGGTGCTGCCGATCTTGCATCTCAATGGCTACAAGATCGCCAATCCGACCATTCTCGCGCGCATTCCCGAGGAGGAGTTGCGCACGTTGTTTGTCGGTTATGGTTATGAGCCGCTGTTCGTCGAGGGCCACGAGCCTGCCTTGATGCACGAAAGGATGGCCGTGGTGCTCGACGATGCCCTGGACCGCATCAAGGCGATCCAGCAGGAAGCCCGCGGCAGCGGCGCGACGGCGCGGCAGCGGCCACGCTGGCCGATGATCGTGCTGCGCAGCCCAAAGGGCTGGACCGGTCCCAAGGAGGTCGATGGGCTTAAGACCGAGGGCTTCTGGCGGTCGCATCAGGTTCCGCTTTCCGGTCTTGCCGAAAATCCGGCGCACCTGAAGATGCTGGAGGAGTGGATGCGCAGCTATCGGCCCGAGGAGTTGTTCGACGCGGTGGGTGCGCCAGCGGCCGCGATCCGCGCCACCGCTCCGGAGGGCTTGCGGCGCATGAGCGCCAATCCGCATGCCAATGGCGGCCTGCTGCGCCGCTCGCTCGATCTGCCAGGCCGGCATCAGCACGCGATCGCGGTCGAGCGGCCGGGAGCGGTCAAGACCGAGTCGACACGTGTCATGGGTCAGTTCCTGCGTGACGTGATGGCACTCAACCAGGGCGCCAGGAATTTCCGCATCGTCGGCCCTGACGAGACGGCGTCAAACCGGCTTCAGGATGTGTTCGATGTCACCGAGCGCGTCTGGATGGAAGAGATCCTTCCCGAGGACGTCCATCTCGGCCGAGACGGCAGGGTGATCGAGATCCTGTCGGAGCATACCTGCCAGGGGTGGCTGGAGGGCTATCTTCTGACCGGTCGGCATGGCTTTTTCTCCTGCTACGAGGCCTTCACGCACATCATCGATTCCATGTTCAACCAGCATGCGAAATGGCTCGATGCCAGCCGCAAGCTGCCCTGGCGCCGGCCGGTATCGTCGCTGAATTACCTGTTGTCGAGCCATGTCTGGCACCAGGAGCACAATGGCTTCAGCCATCAGGATCCGGGCTTCATCGACGTGGCCCTGAACAAGAAGGCCGATGTCGTGCGTGTCTACCTGCCGCCGGATGCCAACAGCCTTCTGTGCGTGACCGACCATGTGCTGCGGACGTGGAACCGTATCAACGTCATCGTCGCCGGCAAGGCGCCATGCTGGCAGTGGCTGGCGATGGAAGATGCGATCGTTCATTGCGATGCCGGCATCGGCATCTGGGACTGGGCGTCGACCGACCATGGCGCCGAGCCGGACCTGGTGATGGCCTGCGCCGGTGACGTGCCCACGCTTGAGACGCTCGCCGCCGTCCAGATCCTCAAACAATACATTCCAGACCTGAAGATCAGGGTGGTCAACATTGTCGACCTGATGACGCTGCAGCCCAAGGAACATCATCCACACGGCCTGTCGGACCGCGACTTCGACGCGCTGTTCAGCAGGGACAAGCCGGTGATCTTCGCCTACCACGGCTATCCGTGGACCATCCATCGCCTGACCTACCGGCGAACCAACCACCAGAACATTCATGTGCGCGGCTACAATGAAGAAGGCACGACCACCACGCCCTTCGACATGACCGTCCTGAATGGCCTTGACCGGTATCATCTCGTGCTGAGCGTGCTGGACCGTATCCCCGAACCAACGGGCGCCCATGTCGGGCTGAAACACGCGATGGAAGGCAAGCTGATCGAGCATCACGCCTATATCCGTGCCCATGGGCAGGACATGCCGGAAGTTCTCGGCTGGAAGTGGGAGCAATAGCCGATGGCACCCCAGTTGGCCCGCATCTACGCCGGTCGGCGGTTGGCATGGGCGTTCGATCGACCATGAATGATGCAATCCTGGTCCTCAACGGCGGCTCATCGAGCCTGAAGTTCGCCGTCTTCGAGGCGCGCGAGGATCTTTCCCTGCTGTTGCGCGGCAGCGTCTCCTCTATCCGGCGAAACCCGCGCCTGCGCACCGAGGCCACCGCTGCCTCCCCTGAAGTCGACAGGAGCCTCGGCGGTGGGCCGATCGATATCGCCGGAGCCTTCTGCGCCGTGGCCTCGGTACTGGCTGAACGCGATCTTCTGGGGCATATCGGCAAGATCGGGCACCGGATCGTTCATGGTGGCCGGGACTTCGTCGAAGCGGTACGACTCGATGCCCGCACGCTGGCCGCCTTGCACAAGCTGGAGCCGCTGGCGCCCATCCATCAGGCCATCAATCTCGAGATCGTCGCGCTGGCGGCCGGGATGCTGCCGCAAGCCATCCAGGTCGGCTGCTTCGATACGGCGTTTCACACTGCCCGGCCACCGCTTGCAAAAATTTACGGGCTGCCGCGTGAACTGTCCGAGCAGGGGATCGTTTCCTACGGCTTTCACGGACTTTCATACAGCCACATCGCCGAAAAGCTTCGCACGCGCTACGGCGCCGGCGCCGGCGGTCGCGCCATCGTTGCCCATCTCGGCAGCGGAGCAAGCCTTTGCGCCATGCTGGCAGGGACAAGCGTGGCCACAACCATGGGGTTCTCAACGCTCGACGGCCTTGTCATGAGCACCCGCTGCGGTGCACTGGATCCGGGCGTGATCCTGCACTTGCTGCAGGAGCGGAAGCTATCGAGCCAGGACCTGACCACCCTTCTCTACGAACGCTCGGGGCTGCTGGGCGTGTCCGGCATTTCGGGGGACATGCAAGCGCTGCTCGATGCGAAAGACCCTGCGGCCATTCAAGCCGTCGATCTTTTCATCTATCGTGTCGGCCGCGAGATCGGGTCACTTGCCGCCGCGCTCGGAGGGCTCGATACGCTGGTGTTCACCGCCGGGATTGGCGAACACGCGCCAGTGATCCGGCACAAGATCTGCAAAGCCGCCGAATGGCTCGGCCTGGCGCTTGATGAAGACTTGAGCCAAAGCGGCAAGGAACTGGTCAGCGCGCCAACGTCACGGGTCGATATTCTCGTCATTCCCGCCGACGAGGAACAGGCCGTGGCACGGGCACTGCTCGAATTCTAGGCTGCCTGGCCACGGCCGCAACGCGTGCCAATGTCTATTTCGGCAATCGAGCGCCCTGCTTGCGCCGCACCAGGACGAGCGTCGAATCATCCGGATCCGTGGTGACGGAGAAGCCCATCTCGCGCTCGAGTTCGATCGCTGCGCGGTTTTCCCGGTTTTCGATGGACTCGATCGATTCCAGACCGAGCTCATCGGCATGGCGCGCGATGTGGGCCAGCAATTCCCAGCTCACCCCCAAATGCTTGCGGTCGTCGCGAATGCACACCGCGACTTCACCACGACTGTCAGCGGGATCGCTGGCGAGCGTCGCTACCGCGATCAACATGCCGTCCGGAGCGAACGCCAGGAAATTATGGGTGTGCGCATCGTCGGAGCGGGTCATTGCAATCAGCCGTTCGTGAGAAACCTCGCGCACGGCGCCGAGAAAGCGGAAGCGCAGATCTTCAGGCGTCACATGGGTGAAGAACTCGGCCAATGCCGGCTCATCTTCAGGGCGCGCGCCGCGCACTTCAAAGCAGAATCCGGTGTGAGTGGTAAGGGTCTTGCTCATCGTCGTCCGATCCTTGAGTGGTCTTTTGGCGTTATCGTCTGGCGGCGAGGGCCCTATTCGCCCATGTCCTGCAGGACGTCCCGCTTGAGGATTTCGAGGCTGCGCAGGCCGAGCAGGCGGATGACGCCCTTGTCCTTCAGGCGGGTGAAGACCCGCGACACCGTCTCGATGGTAAGGCCGAGATAATCGCCGATATCCATTCGCGACATCGGCAGATCGACCTGGCGCAAACCGCCCTGGCGTTCAGCCATGTCGACGAGGAACGCAGCCACGCGCTCCAGGGCATTCTGGCGGCCGAGGACCAGCAGGTGTTCCTGAGCCCTGATCATCCCCTTGAGCGCCAGCGGCAACAACTGCCGGGACATGTCCGCGGCAGGGGCGATCCGCAAGACGCGGACACCGGTCGCGTTGATCGCCTCGGCGAAGAAATGATGCATCGCGTCAGCCTCGAAGCCGAATGTTTCGCCAGCCATATGAAAGGCGCTGATCTGGCGGCGGCCGTCAGCCAGCAGGCGATATACGCGCACGGCGCCGAATTCGACCTGGTAAAGCGGTCCGGCCTTTTCACCCTGGGCATAGATTTCCGTACCGGCCGGGAAGAAGCTGACCGGCTGTAAATGTGCGCCATCCAGAACCGGAGACGCGCCGTGCTGCGTTGGCAGTTCGATGTTGGCGATCTGTTGAGCTGACATGGCTGTGTTCCCGGTTGATCCGTGACAACAGCAATCGCGCGAATTCGAGCCCGCCGAAATTCGGTTATGTCCCTAAGGACAACTACCTATGGCAGCTGACGGCACCAAAGCGGGATAGTAGCCCCGAGGCGCCCGGAATCGAGCAGATGTAGATTGGACGCATGACAAGCGATTTCGCGGCCTGGCCGCAAGCAGGGCGGGGGGGTCCGGGGCGGCACCATGGCCGCCGCTTAGCGCCGACGGCGCCGAGGACGATCAGCTCGACATGAAGCGACTGAGCCAGACGTCGTCAAGCAGCGAACGGGTCATGCCGCCGAATACCCATTCCCGGGCGCGGCTATGTCCGTAGGCGCCCGATACGATCAGATCGGCTTTGACCGAGCATACGAAGTCGCTCAGCGTTCCCTGCGCATCGACGGCCTTCAGCACTTCGGTGCGCGCCTTGACGCCATGGTGGAGCAGGAAGCCTGCCGCATCCTTGATTCCAGCTTCGATCCAATCGGTCGGCCGAGGGTCGATCGTCGCCAGGATCACCTCGTTCGCGGTCAGCATGAGCGGCATGGCGTCCGCCAGTGCCCTGCGCGCTTCACGCGTATCCTTCCATGCCACCACGATCTTGCGCGCCGGCAAATGCTCCGAGCCATGAGCGACGACAATCACCGGCCTGCCGGCGCGCAACACCACGGTCGCCGGATCCGCGGCTCTGTAGGAATCGCCGGTCAGTACCCCCTGCGAGGCGGTCGTCAGGACAAGATCGGCCGCGCGCGCGTTCAGGGCCACGGCGTGATTCGGTTTGTCCACCGCTCTTCGCCATTCCGTCACCACCGTACCGCCGGCAAGGCTGTCGAACTGTCCCTGCAGATCCTTGCAGCGCCGGAGGATTTCTTGCTTCGACTGCTGCCACAACTCGGCGGCCAGTTCGGCACCCTCTGGCGCCATTGTCACCGGCAGGGGGGCGTCGGCCGCGCAGCACCCGATCAGCCGGGCGCCGAACCTCTTGGCGAGATCGATTCCCACCTTGGCAATCGGTTCGATCGGACCGTCGATATCCACGTTCAAGAGGATGGATTTGTAGGTCATGCGCCAGCGCCTGTTTTGCGTGTCCCGATGGCTGAAACTAGCTTGCGCGATTGGACTTGCCTTGACAGCGATCAAAGGAGGCACGGGACTGTAAAATTCGCACGTCGGCGAACAATCGGCGCGCAATGCTGGATCTTCGTCGAGGGCATCCGCCGCCTTGCCCAGGTCAAATCGTACCGGAGCCGACCGGCTTGACCGGGATCAATGTTCCGCGCAGCCGCCCTGTCATGCTTGGTCAGGATCAATGAAGGGATCAGACCATGTCCGCCGATATCGTTCTCTGGGGCGCCGTGCTTGGCTTTACCTACCTCGCCGCCATCGCGGTCTATTTCGAACTGGTATCGGCCGAGCGCTGCAGGGTGCCTTCGACCAGCCATGGCTTTGGCCGCCATGCACGCCCTCGGCAAGCGAGGACCAGGCACCGGCGTCGAGGCATCGCAGAGCCATGAAACCCCGTATTGTCCTTGGATCCTTTCTGTTCGGCGTTGCACTCCTTTGGGCTTTCCCGGCTTCGGCTGGCGACAGTTTGCAAATCGCCGCCGGCAAGGCGCTGGTCGAGACAAACTGTTCGCGGTGCCATGCTGTTGGCCTGGCGGACAAAAGCACCCATCCGGATGCGCCACCCTTCCGGTCCTTGCATCGCCGCTATCCAATCGAGGATCTGCAAGAGGCGCTGGCCGAGGGTATCTCGACTGGCCATCCCGACATGCCGGAGTTTGTCGCCAAGCCCGACCAGATCGATGCCATTCTCACTTATATCGAGAGCCTTGGCCGGCACTGACAAATTGACCCTCGGCGCGGCGATCGCGCTGATGTGCCTCATCCATCGGCTGGGCGATCAATCCGCTTTCGTGGCGTGCGAGCCCAAGAGACCGAATTGCTTAGGGGTCGAACGAGGTGCCTTGCCGGCCTTTCACGATCGCAACGGCATCCTCGAGCCGACCGATCGCGGAGGGATTGCCGGTCGCCCGCACGAACTCTACCGCGGCATCGATCTTCGGACCCATCGAGCCGGCCGAGAAATCTCGTCCCGATATCTCCGTTGCCCCGACGCGCCGTAGCGCGCGGGCATCCGGCGTACCGTATCCCACATAGACGGCATCGACGTCAGTCAGCATAAGCAGCATGTCGGCCCTCAACTGGCGCGCCAGAAGCGAGCTCGCCAGATCCTTGTCGATGACTGCCTCCACACCGGACAGGCTGCCGTCGGCGCGCGCGGTCACCGGGACGCCGCCGCCGCCGGTGCAAATGACGATGACATCGTGCCCCACCAGATAGGAGATGACCGCGGCTTCGAGGATCTCCAGCGGGCGTGGAGAGGGCACGACCCGACGCCATCCTTTGCCATCGGGTGCGATTGCCCAGCCGCGCTGCGCTGCAAGTCGTCTCGCGGTTTCCTCATCGTAGACAGGACCTATCGGCTTCGTGGGATGGACAAAGGCCGGATCGCCCGGATCGACTTTCACCTGGGTGAGCAATGTCGCGAACAGCCTCTGATGGACGAGGTTGCCGAGTTCCTGTTCGATCATGTAGCCGATCATGCCGGCGCTTTCGGCGCCGAGCACGTCGAGCGGAAAGGCACCAACGTCCGGGATCGCGGCCGACTGCAGGGCAAGCAGCCCGACCTGAGGGCCGTTGCCATGCGTGATCACGACCGAATGGCCTTCGCCAATCAGCGAGGCCAGGGCCGAAGCCGCGCGCCTGACATTGTCGCGTTGATTGTCGGCGGTCATCGGCTCACCGCGCCGCAACAGCGCGTTCCCGCCCAGGGCAACGACGATACGCACCTCAGTTGCCGATCGTGGCGACGAGCAGGGCCTTGATCGTGTGCATGCGGTTTTCCGCCTGGTCGAATACGATCGAGGCGGACGACTCGAACACCTCGTCGGTCACCTCCATGCAGTCGATGCCGTATTCCTTTGCCACGAAGGCGCCGACTTCCGTTTCGGTATCATGGAATGCCGGCAGGCAGTGCATGAACTTGGCGTGGGGGTTGCCCGTGGCTGTCATCACCTCGCTGGTGACCCGGTAAGGTGTCAACAGGCGGATGCGTTCGGCCCAGCCGGATGTGTCCTCGCCCATCGACATCCAAACATCGGTGTAGACGAAGTCGGTGTCCCGCACGCAACCCGTCACGTCTTCATCAAGCCTGAAACGGCCGCCGCTTTGCGCCGCCAGCTCCCTGACGTGGTTGCAGAATTCCTCGTCCGGCCAAAGCTCCCTTGGCGAGGCAATGCGCATGTCGATGCCGACCTTCGCCGCTCCCCGCGCCAGCGACATAGCGACATTGTCGCGTCCCTCGCCGACGAAGGTGACGGTCACGTCCGAAAGATGTTTGTGGGTGAACTCGCGCATCGTCATGAAATCGGCAAGGATCTGCGTCGGGTGCGCCTCGTCGGTCAGGCCGTTGTAGACCGGCACGCCGGCGTGCGCGGCAAGCACTTCGGCCTGGTGTTGGCCAAAGCCGCGATACTCGATGGCATCGTACATACGGCCGAGCACGCGCGCCGTATCCTTCATGGATTCCTTGTGCCCGATATGGCTGCCGCTCGGGCCGAAATAGGTGACGTGGGCGCCTTGGTCATGGGCTGCCACCTCAAAACCCGTCCGGGTACGCGTCGAATCTTTTTCGAAGATCAGCGCAATGTTCTTTCTGGCAAGACGCGGTTTCTCATGTCCGGCAAGCTTGGCCGCCTTGAGATCGGTCGCCAGCTTGAGAAGGAAGCGAATCTCATCGGCGGTGAGATCGTCAAGGGTCAGGACGGAACGGCCGTGGAGGTTGATCGACATCGAGAAGTTCCTTTTTGGTCAGATCGCGTCGCGGACAATCGGGCAGGTCATGCAATGCCCGCCGCCACGGCCGCGACTGAGCTCAGCGCCCCCCACGGTGATGACTTCGATGCCTGCGCGGCGCAGAAGCGTGTTGGTGTAGACGTTGCGGTCGTAGCCGATGACAACACCGGGCTCGACCGCGACGACATTGTTGCCGTCGTCCCATTGCTCGCGCTCGGCCTCATAGCGGTCACCACCGGTGGCGATGATGCGCAGCGATTTCAGCCCGAGCGTCTCGGCAATGACCGTGGTGAACGGGTTTGTTTCCTCCGTGACCTCGACCGCCGCCTCGCCGTCGCCCGGCCGCAGCGTGAAGGCCCGCAAACGCTCGACCACCGGCGGGTACATGGTGACAAGGTCGCGGTCGCAGAAGGTAAGGACCGTGTCGAGATGCATGAAGCTGCGGTCGCGCGGCATCAAGGCCGCAATCACGCGCTTGGCTTCACCGGCCGCGAACAGCCCGCGCGCGAGGTCGCCTACGGCCTGAGGCGTGGTACGTTCTCCCATGCCGACAAGAACCGTGCCCCCGCCGATCGGCATGACATCGCCGCCTTCGAGGCTGAGTCCAGTCCCCTGATTTGGCGAGACGAAGGGGACGCCGCTGTCGCGAAAGCGGGGATGAAAGCGATAGACGGCTTCGACATTGGCCGCTTCCGGCCGCCTCGCGGGCCAGTACATGGCGTTGACCGAGACCGATCCATAGATCCAGCAGGAACTGTCGCGGGTGAAAAGCTGGTTCGGCAGCGGCGGAAGCACGAAGTCCTGCGGGGCCAGCGTCCTCCCGGTCAGACCTTTGGGCTCGAATGGAAGCTCGGCGCGGGCGATGCCGCCGACAAGATGGGCGGCAAGCTGATCCGACGGCAATTCGTTCAGCCATCCACGCATCTCGCCGACCATGTCGAGCCCCACCACGCCCGGATGAACGCGGCGGTCAAGGAGCCAGTCGCGGGCCTTGGCAATGTTCATCGTCGCTGCCAGGAGCTCCCCGAAGGAATGCACGAGCACGCCGCGTTCGCGCAAGGCATCGACAAAGACATCGTGCTCCTGGCGGGCTCGCTTGACCCACAACACGTCGTCGAAGAGGAGCGCCTTGCAGTTTTCCGGTGTCAGCCTGCGCAGGCTGAGATCCGGTCGATGGACCATCACCTCGCGCAGACGGCCGACTTCGGAGTGGACACCCAGGTTCGTCATCGAGCCGACCCCTTCACAGGGCGCTGACGGCGCCGGTCCACATCTCGTAGGCGGCGAGAATGGCGACGGCGACGAGGGCTACGGCGAGTGCCATTTCGACAGGGCGGAACACGCGTTGGTTGGTTTCGCGGCGCGCCCAGATGTAGAAGATGATGCCGGGCGCATAGAGGATCGCGCACATGAACAGGTAGGCGGGCCCGGCCGCATAGACGAGCCACAGGCCGTAGACCGTTGCCAGCGACCCGGCGATGAGCGGACCGGTGCGCTGTTCGCCACTCTTATAGCTCTCGCCGGTCAGCGCGAGCTTGGCCGCGTAGGCACCGGAAAAGATGTAAGGCACCAGGATCGCGGCCGAGGCGATGTAGAACAACCCCTGGTAAGTGCTCTGGGCGAAGAGCGTGATCACCAGGAATGCCTGGACGAGCAGGTTGGTGATCAGAAGTGAGGTCGACGGCACGCCGCGTTCGTTTTCGAGGCCGAAGAATTTCGGCATCGTCCCGTCCTTGGCGGCGACATGCGGAATTTCGGCGGCAAGCAACGTCCAGCTGAGGAAGGCGCCGGTCACCGACACCACAAGCGCGACGTTGATCAGGATAGCACCCCAGGGGCCGACAACCGCTTCCAGCACGCCGGCCATCGACGGGTTCTTCAGCGCGGCGAGCTCGGGCTGGCTCAAGATGCCGAGCGACAGCAGCGACACCAGGGCGTAGAGCGCGAGGCAGGTGAAGAAGCCGAGCACTGTCGCCGTGGCGATGTCCTTGCGGCGCTCGGCCCGGCCGGAAAAGACGCTGGCGCCTTCAATGCCGATGAACACCCACAGGGTCACCAGCATCGTGCTTTTCACCTGTGCGGCGATCGACCCGAGACTGGCGCTGCCCAGACCGGTGAAGTCCAGCGACCAGACCTGCAGTTTGAAGGCAACAGCGACAACCCCGACGAACAGGACGATCGGAGCGATTTTTGCCACGGTCACAATAAGGTTCACGACGGCGGCTTGCCGGATTCCCGCGAGGATCAGGAAGTGGATCAGCCACAGCAGGACCGATGCGCCGAGCACCGCCTGCCAGGTATTTCCATCACCAAAGGCCGGAAAGAAATAGGACAGGGCGCTGAACACGATCACCGCGTAGGAAACGTTGCCGACCCAGGCGCTGATCCAGTAGCCCCACGCGCTGTTGAAGCCGATGAAGGGGCCGAAGCCGGCCTTGGCGTAAGCGTATGGGCCCGCGTCGAGCTCGGGCTTGCGGGTTGCAAGCGATTGATAGACGAAGACCAGCGCCAGCATGCCGACGGCGGTGATCGCCCAGCCAATCAGGATGGCCAGGGGAGCAGCACCAGCCGCCATGTTCTGCGGCAGGCTGAACACGCCGGAGCCGACCATCGAACCGATCACGAGTGCGGTCAGGGAACCCAGTCGAAGTCTCGTTGGCGCCGCGGTGTCGACTTTCCGAACGGGAATGTTGATATCGGCCGTTGTCATGATGCTCTCCCCAATTTGAAGGCTCTGATGGAAGGCAATCAACAGGAAGACAGGGCTGCCAGCTTTGACGCCGGTCAAAAAGCAAACGATTTCCTATTTGTGGGCCGAGAGACAATCCCTGTATTTCGCGCGACCGGAATTCATTTGATCCTTATCAACGCCGAGCCGAGCTCGCCCCTCCATAGTCACACTTTCAATCGAGCGGGCGCGCCTCGCTTCGAGCAGAGGTGTGGCCATGAACAGCATTGCGTTGAGACAGGATGTAATCGATGAACTGGACTTCGAACCCAGCATCGATGCGGCCAATATAGGCGTCGCGGTCGACAAGGGTGTCGTGACCTTGACCGGACATGTTCCGACCTTCGCGCAGAAGGCCACGGCCGAAGATGCCGTTCGTCGCGTCAAGGGCGTACGAGGCATCGCGGAAGAAATCGAAGTCCGCCCTGTCGGCACCAATGTGACGGCCGACGACGAAATTGCAAAGCAAGCCCTGCACTCGATCAGCTGGAACACGGCCGTTCCCGACGGGGCGGTGCGGGTGAGAGTCGAGGGCGGGTGGGTGACGCTTACGGGAAAAGTCGAGTGGCAATACCAGAAAGCCATCGCCGCTGCCGTCATCCGGTACCTGACAGGCGTGCTTGGCGTCTCCAACGAGATCGAGTTGAAACCGCAGGCAGCTGCGTCGGATGTGAAGAAGCGCATCGAAGACGCGTTGAAACGAAGTGCCGAAGTCGAGTCGAAAGCGATCGAGGTCGAGGTCTCCGACGGCAAGGTCACCTTGAAGGGCAAGGTCGACAGTTGGGCGGGGCGTCGCACCATAGAGCGAGCCGCCTGGGCGGTGCCGGGCGTGCGGATGGTTGAAGACCATATTACAATCGCCTGATGCATCGAACTGGTGTCAGTCGCAAACCTGACGCGCCGCGACGCGGAAGAGTTCTTGCCGTGGCGAAGCGCGCGCGGGGGTTCGCACGCATACCCAGGTCTACCCGCTGGAACAGGCCAACCAGGCGTTGGATGATCTGAGGCAAGGGCGATTGAGCGGCGCCGCCGTGCTGGTGCCGTGAATGTTCAAGGGCGTTGACCGGCACTCACGCCCGGCGATCGGCGAGATCGGGCTTGGCGCACTGACCGATCGTCAGGCGATGTCGGCCGGTGCGGCCTTGCGTTTTCGCCCGGTGATCATGGCCCGGACCAGGTTTTCGCGGTGGCGAAGGCTTGCCAGGGCAACCCCTCCGATGTGCAGCAAGACAAGCAGCAGCAGGCCGTGCGCAGCGAGGCTATGCGCCGCCTCGACCCACGATACGCCGAAATAGGCGTCCGTCGTCATCAGCCAGCCGGTCAGCGCGGTCGACCCCATAGCCACCATCAGCACGATCACCATCGCACCGCCGGCGGGATTGTGGCCGATGTAACGGGCTTCGCGGCCGCTCAGTATTGCCGCGAGATAGCGCAGCACCGTCGCCGGGTGGCGCACGAATTGCGAGAACCGCGCGTAGTGCGTGCCCAGGACACCCCATAGGAGCCGCATTGCGACCAGCGCGGCGGCGGCGTAGCCGGCCCAATGGTGAAGGACCTCCGAGGAGTGAGAGGTGAACCAGGCGGTAATGAAGCTGAGCACCAGCGCCCAGTGGAAGCTCCGCACGACCCGGTCCCAGACGCGCACCATCTCCGGGGATGGATGCGCGTCCGTGATTGCCGAAGCACCCGGATCAATTCTCGCCGGCTTCGGCATTGTCCAGCTTTTCAAGGGTCTCGGCATTGTAGGCCAGGTTCACTTTCTTGCCGGCCTTGTCGACCGCGTAGACTTCGTAGCAGCCCTTCTCGACCTTGATCTGGCGAACGGTGAGGCCTTCGCCGGTCAATTGCGTTTCGAGCGTTGCCTTGGGCTTGAACTGCGATTTCGGCGCGGTGCTGCAGCTGCCGCCAGCGGCGAGGGCTGGCCCGGCAATTGATCCTGCCAGGGCGGCTAGCATGAGTGTGCGGTACATGATGGCTCCATTCTGAAGACGCCGATGTTGCGCCTGTGGGTGGGATTCGGATCGGCTTTGTTGGACGGCGATATGGCCGTCATTGGTACGGCATAGCCAATCCAAGCTGACAATCGGCTGACAGTCTCACCGGTCGCAGTCTCATTGGTCGGCGCCGGTGGTTTGATCTGGCGCAAGGACGGCATCCGCAAGCGCGAGCAGCATGGCGGTCGGGATTGAGGGCGCTTCCGCCGCCGTCCTGAAGGAGGATCGTCATGAAAACCACATCGACGACTGCAGCTTTCGGGCTCGCTGCCGCCATGCTCATGGCCGGAGGCGCGGTCCAAGCCGCCGCGCTTGTCCAAGTCTCGCTGTGGGACAAAGGCGCGAGCATGGAGATGCCGATGGGTCTTGCCTATGCAACGCCAGGCCTTGATCTGGCCAAGGCCACCATGGGCATCAAGGCCTTGCCTCGCGCGGTGAAGGCCGGGGAGGTTACATTCAACGTGAAAAATGACTCCAAGGACGGCGTTCACGAAATGATCGTGATGTACCTCGCCGATCCCAGCAAGCCGCTTCCTTACATTGAAGCCGAGAACAGGGTCGACGAAGACAAGGCCGGCGACAAGGGTGAGGTCTCGGAGCTCGATCCCGGCAAATCAGGTTCATTGACGGTCGAGCTGAAGGCTGGAAAATACCTGCTCATCTGCAACGTGCCAGGTCACTACGGGGCCGGCATGTGGACTGAATTCACCGTCGATCCGTAACGTGGACGGCGGTTCGCGGTCTGACGCTAGGAATGCCGGGAGGCCGTCGTGCAGGCAGACCGTCGTGCAGGCAGGCAAAGTCGCCTTCCAAAGCTTTCCCAAGTGATCCAAAGGCCAAATCGCGCGATCGGCCTGAGTCGTCACGGCCGTTCCACGCGGGCAACCTGATAGGTATGCATGGCACCGTTGCGCTCGACCGACACATATTCGCCGGTCACGAACAACTCGTCGCCGAGATGGAAACCGATCTCGTCGTCGCGATCGCCATCGGCGTAGTCGAAGAACCACTGGCCGCCCGGCTTGCGCCTCAACCGGCCGATCAGATCTTCCTCGCCGGTGCGGAACCGGCGAACACGGCAAGAGCCCCTGTGCGATCTCCACTCCTGCACATCGATGCGACCTTCGCCGGTCAATGGGGCCAGGAGATCATAGCCTTCCTGGCGGTCACCTTCCGGATGGCTTTTGTCGCGGGCAAGCAGCAACCGAATGTGACGGAATTTCGGGGTGAGATCCTTTGCAGTGGTCATGGCGAACTCCTTTGACGGAGTTCTATCTCGCGGTAACAGGATGTGGCTTGATCCGCATCAAGGAAGGTTAGAAACCTGCCTTTCCTCAAAGGTCCGCCCACACGATGAGCGGATCCATTCGCGCGGCGACATTCAGGCGGCGACCGTCGGCAGGCGGTCGCGAACCCACCTGACGATCTGGCCCGCGGTCATCGCGCCGGATGTGCGCGCGATCTCGCGCCCGCCGTGAAAGAGGATCATCGTCGGAATGCTACGGATACCGAACCTGGCCGCGACAGCCTGCTCATTGTCGGAATTGAGCTTGATCAGGCGAACATGCGGCTCCAACTCCTTGGCCGCGGATTCATATGCGGGAGCCATCGCCTTGCAGGGGCCACACCAGGGCGCCCAGACGTCGACGACGACCGGCAGGCTGCCGCGCGCGATCTGACAATCGAAAATGCGGCTGTCGACGTCTTCCGGGTGACCCGAAAACAGCACGTTTCCGCACTTGCCGCATTTCGCCTCCATCGCATTGCGGGCCGGCGGCAGGCGATTGACCCCACCGCATTTGCTGCAAACCACCAGATTGTGCTGTGCCATGGCCATTCACCGATCTCGTTCTCGACACCATTATGCGCGCCGCGGCCGTCCATCGCCAAGGGCGCGTAACGCGTTCAGGATTACCGCGACGTCGATCCCCTCCTGGATCAGCGCCCCGGCGACAGGCGTGATCTGTCCCATGGCCGCGGCCGCCATTGCCAGTCCCGACAGCGCCAGCCCGGCAACAATGCTTTGCAGGGCGATCGCCCGCGTTCGCCGTGCGATCCGCACCGCATCCGCGACCGGCTGCAGACGGTCGGTCAGCACGATGACGTCGGCTGCCTCGGAGGAGGCGGTCGCGCCACGTGCTCCCATGGCGACACCGACCGTCGCGGCCGCCAGTGCAGGGGCATCGTTGATACCGTCGCCGGCCATCATCGTCGGCGCCAGGGCTTTCTCGGCTTCGACGGTCGCGACTTTTTGGGCGGGGGTCGCGTCGGCCACAACGGCGTCGAGGTCGAGCGAAGCGGAAATGCGCTTCGCCGCCACGACATCGTCGCCCGTGAGCATGATCATGCGTGCAATGCCGGCCGAGCGCAGCTTGCCGATCGCATCCCGCGCATCGACGCGCAGGGCGTCCCCGAATGTGAATACACCGGCAAGCCGTCCGCCGAGTGCTACAAAAACCCTGAGCACCGGTTCGTCCCGGTATCTTTCTTCGCCGCTTTTCGCCCAACGGGGCAACGGCCTGTTGGCGAGCACGAGAGCCTGGGATCCCGCCGTGACAGGCATGTCTTCGACGCAGCCGGCCAGACCCGCGCCGCGATGCTCCCGCACATCATGCGGATGCGAAAGCATCAGATGCCTGGCGCGCGCCGCCCGGATGATCGAGTCGGCGAGAACGTGGTGCGAGGCCTGCTCCAGGGATGCCAACTTTTGCAGCAGATGGTCGGCATCGAGGCCGGGTTCAGCTTCAATCTCGATGAGTTCGGCGCCCCCGATGGTCAAGGTCCCCGTCTTGTCAAAGATCGCGGTCCTGACTTGGGCGAGGGCCTCCAGGGCCGCCGAGCCCTTCATCAGGATGCCGGCACGCGCGGCGCGCGATACGCCGCCGATAAAGGCAACCGGCGCGGCGAGGATGAGCGGGCAAGGCGTCGCGACGACCAGCACGGCGAGCGCCCGGATGGGATCGCCGGAGATGTACCAGGCGAGGCCGGAAACCAGCAAAGTGGCAGGCAGCAGGAACAGGGCGAAGCGGTCGGCCATGCGAATGAAAGGCGCTTTGACAGTCTGCGCTGCCGCGACCATGCGCACGATCGCGGCATAAGTGCTCTGGTCCGCGCGCGCGGAGGCCCGCATGTTGAAAGTTTCGCCCGCATTGATGGTTCCGCTGCGCAGCATGTCGCCCGCATTTCGCCGCTGCGGCAGCGGCTCCCCGGTCACCGCAGACTCGTCGAGCGATGCCGACGGGTCGAGCAGGATGCCGTCCACGGGCAGCAGCTCGCCGGCGCGCACCAGGAGATCGTCACCGACAGCGACCTCTTCAACCCGAACCATTTCTGTTCCATTCGCCGACCTGCGATGCGCGACACGCGGCGAGCGATCGGTCAATGCCTTGAGACTGCGCTCGGCGCGGCCGCGGGCAAAGTCCTCGAGCACGGTGCCGCCGGCATACATGATCGCGACCACCACCGCTGCCAGCGGCTGGCCGAGCAGCAGCGCAGCCGACATCGATACAAGCGCAATCGCATCGACGCCGAAGCGGCCGATCCAGAAATCACGCAGAATGGAGATGGCGAGAGCTCCGACCACAGGCAAGGTCGCGATCGTCCAGATCGTGTCGGCCTCAAGCGGGCCGATCCCGGTTTGCCGAACGACGAAGCCAATGGCAAGGCCCAGGATGGGCAAGACCAGCAACAGGCGTCGGAGGATGGACTCGTTCATGCGATGCCTTCCGATAGGTCGCTGCTCGCCAATTTCCGCCAGCGCTGACGCGCGCCGAACTCGACCGACAGCTAATCGCAAGAACTGGCGAACGCTTTGATCCAACGCAACGAACGGGCCGGATCGAACGGCGATCATCGCCACGAACAGGAGACGCAGGGGTGACGATCCGAAATCTGGAACATGCGTTCGCCCCGAAGTCGGTTGCCGTTTTCGGCGCATCGCCGCGTGACGGCTCGGTCGCCCGCGTCGTGCTCGAAAACATCGTCAGCGGCGGGTTCGAGGGTGATATCTGGGCGGTCAACCCGAAATACCGGCAAGTGGCCGGTCGGCCATGCTATCGCAAGGCGGCCGATCTTCCGGGTGTTCCCGACCTTGGTGTTATCGTCACGCCACCCGAGGCAGTTCCCGGCATCGTGCGCGACCTTGCTGACAAGGGCACGCGGGCGGCAGTTGTTATCACCGCCGGGCTTACGCGCGAGAACGGCCTGCGCCAGGCGATGCTCGATGCGGCCAGGCCCACTGTTTTCCGCATCATTGGGCCGAACACGGTCGGTCTGATGATCCCGCCGCTACGGCTCAATGCCGGATTCGCGCATATGGCGGCCGGGCCCGGCAACATCGCGCTGCTGTCGCAATCCGGCGCCATTGCCACCTCCCTCATCGACTGGGCGGCCGACAACAATGTCGGTTTCTCACAGATCGTCTCCCTGGGCGACATGGCGGATGTCGACGTGGGGGATTGCCTCGACATGCTGGCGGGCGACAGGCACACGCGGGCGATCGTGATGTATCTCGAAACCATTCCCAATCCGCGCAAGTTCATCTCGGCCGCGCGCGCGGCGGCTCGCATCAAGCCGGTGATCACGATCAAGTCGGGCCGGCACGAGCAATCCGCAAAAGCGGCCGCGACCCACACGGGCGCGCTGTCGGGGGCCGATCGCGTCGTCGACGCGGCATTGCTGCGCGCCGGCATCCTGCGCGTCAAAGGCCTGACCGAGCTGTTCGATGCGGTTGAAACGACCGCTCGTTTCGCTCCGTTGGAAAGAGCCCGCGTCGGCATCGTCACCAATGGCGGCGGCGCCGGCGTGCTTGCCGTCGATCAGCTCATCGAAGGCAATGGGGAACTGGCCGACCTGTCGCGGGAAACGATCGCCCGCCTGGATGGCATCCTGCCGGGCACATGGTCCCGCGCCAACCCGGTCGACATCATCGGCGACGCTCCGCCAGAGCGCTATCGGGCCGCGATCGAGGCCGTCGTGGCCGATGCCGGCACCGACGTCGTCCTGGTCATGAACTGCCCGACAGCGCTCGGCTTGCCGCTTGCCGCGGCAAGCGCGGTGGCGGCGCTCGCGCAAGACGGCAAGATTGACGGCAAACCTGTCCTGACCTGCTGGCTCGGTGAACACACGGCGCGCGCCGGGCGACAGATCCTTCAGAATGCCGGCATTGCCAGCTTCGAAACGCCGGCGGATGCCGCAACCGCCGTCTCCTACCTCAGTGAGTGGTCGCGTGCCCAGCGGGCATTGATGCGCACCCCGCCGAACCGCGGCGTTGACAATGCGAGCCACCGAGAAGCCGTGCTTGCCTTGTTCCGGCAGGTCGCGAAGGAGGGGCGGCGAATGCTGACCGAGCCCGAAGCCAAGGCGGCAATTTCCGCCTACGGCATCGCGGTACCGGAAACCATCGTCGCCAAATCTCCTGCCGAAGCGGAAGCGGCGGCTGGCCGGCTCCTCGAGACGTCCGAACAGGTCGTGGTCAAGCTCCTATCCAAGACGATCTCTCACAAGTCGGATGTTGGCGGGGTTGTGCTCAACATCGTCGATGCCGCGGCAGCAGGGGAGGCGGCGCGCGCAATCGAGGCGCGCGTGCGCAAGCAGACGCCGCAAGCCGATATCGAGGGCTATGCCGTTCAGCCCATGGTGGTGCGAAAGCAGGCGCAGGAGCTCATCCTCGGCATGAGCCGGGATCCGATCTTCGGGCCGGCCATCCTGTTTGGAGCCGGCGGCGTGGCGGTCGAGGCGATAGATGACACAGCGATCGCGTTGCCCCCGCTCGACGATGTCCTTGCCGGCGACCTGATCGGGCAAACGCGGATCGGCCGCCTGCTCGCCGGATACCGCGATCGCGCACCGGCGCACCGGCAGGCGATCATCGCGGCGCTGAACGGGCTGTCGCAGATGATCGTCGACTTTCCCTGCCTCGTTTCGATGGACATCAACCCGCTGTTGGCCGACTCCGACGGCGCGATTGCGCTTGACGCCCGCATCGAGATCGAGCCGCAACGCGTCGAGGAGGCGGGGCCGAACCCGGCGCTTGCCGTCAGGCCTTATCCGTCGGGTTGGGAAAGGGAGTTTTTGGGAGGCGCTACGAACTATCACATCCGGCCGATCAAGCCGGCCGACATCGCGCTCTATCCCGAATTCCTTGCCAGGATTTCACCAGACGATCTGCGCCTGCGTTTTCTGTCGCCGCGCAAGAGCTTCTCCGACCAGTCGCTGAAGCGGCTCACCCAACTCGACTACGACCGCGACATGGCCTTCGTCGCCCTGGAGACGAACTCCGGTGCGCTGAGCGGCATTGGCCGCCTGTCTTGCGATCCGGACCACGCTGTCGCCGAATATGCCTTGCTGGTGCGTACGGATCTGCAAGGTCATGGTCTGGGCTGGGAGTTGCTCAGGCAACTGGTCGATTATGCCAAGGCCGACGGCATCGATCGAATCGAAGGGATAATGCTTGGCGAGAACACGACAATGCTGGCCATGTGCCGCGAGTTCGGCTTCTCGACAAGGCGTCATCCCAGTGAACCCGGCCTTGTCGAGGCAACTCTCGAACTCCGTTGAGGCCATCGCCTTGCCGCGCCGGAGGCTTATGCGCAGCCGTCGGGCGCATCACTCCGGGAGACCCGTCTCAACTCCGCGACAATGTCGGCGAGTTCTTGATCGGCGTCGACTTCTTGCCAGTTGGAACGGGTGGTATTGCGCTGCAATTGCCTGGAGAGGATATCTATCGTGGCGTCTGAAGGACCGCCCTTGCGTTCACTGACTCGCCGCCAAAGCACGAGCGGGTCGGCCTCCAACCAGAATCCGTAAAATTCCACAGCCCGGCTGCGCGCCGCGTTCTCGATCCGCTGACGATCGGCCGGTCTGTCGAACACAGCGTCGGCGACGACCGAGCCGCCCTCCGAAAGGATCAGGCCGGCGCGCCAGGCCATGTCGCGATAGACGCGGTCCGAAACGTCCGGCCGGTAGGCTTTGTCCGGCAGCCTGGTCTCGGCCGGCACACCATGCATGGCCTTGCGGATACGGTCGCTTTCGACAATGCGGGCGCCGGGCGGCGCGCCTATATGGGCGGCGAGCGCCTCCGCGACGGTCGTCTTGCCGGAGCCGCTGAGGCCACCGATGGCAACGAGCCGCGGCGGTGTTTCCTGGAGAAATGTTCGGGCAAGGTCGAAATAGGACCTGGCCTCGGCGGTCAATTTGTCGGAATTGGCACTGCCTTCCGCGACCTGCGTTGCGGTGACATGCGCCCGGACAGCAGCCCGCACCGCCATGAAGAAGGGCAGCAGGATGAAACCGTCCTCATCGTCGGCTTCATCGAGATAGCGGTTCATCACAAGATTGGCGTACTGCGGTAGACCGCGATGCCAAAGATCCATCAACAGGAAAGCCAAATCGTACAAAACGTCGATGGTGGCGATCTGGTCGTTGAATTCGATGCAATCGAAGAGGCGGGGCTCTGCGTCGAGAAGGCAGATGTTGCGCAGATGCAGATCGCCATGGCAGCGGCGGATCCTGCCTGCGGCTTCGCGGCGGTCGAGCAATCCTGAATGCCCGGCCAGGGCAAAGCGGAAGGCGTCGCCAAAGGTCTCGATTTCCGCCTTTGTGAAAACATGGCTGGTGGCAAAGCCGGCCTCGTTGATGTCGAGCACGCCAGCCAGGTTGGACGAGCCGGTGCCATTGTGGATCGTCGGCGCGGCACGATGGTAGCCGACGATCATGCGCGCAACCGCCGTCATCAGCGACGGCGTCAATTCTCCCGCGGCGGCCATGCGATCAAGAAGCCTTGACTGGTCGAAGCGGATCATCTCGATCGCCGCGTCGACCATCCGCCCGGTGCCGTCAAAAGCCAGTTTGCCGGACGCCTCGCGCGTGATACGACGCACTCCCAGATAAAGGCCGGGAGCGGTCTTTGAGTTGAGCTCCACCTCTTTCTCGCAGGCGGCGAGCCTGAGGGCCGGCGCCGAGAAGTCGACATAGGGCAGCTTGACCGCGCGTTTCATCTTGTAGGCGCGGTCGCCAGTCAGAAAAATACGCGAGATATGCGTCTCGATCGCCTCGACAGGCCCAGTCGCGCCGTATGAAACAGGATCGGACAGAAACGCGGTAGCGGCTTGCTGGTCGTCAATAATCAGGGCCGGTCTCCTTGGTGCGTCTTGCGCAATTCGTTTCCGCGACCTGGGCTCATTGCTGCAATGTCCGGACATAACCCGCCAATTCATGGATCCGTTCCTCGGTAACGATCTCTCCCGCGTTCGGGCCGATCTGGTGGTCGTGGGCACCTATGGTCATTCCCGGTTGCGCGAGCGCATTTTCGGAGGGGTCACCAAGTCCATCAAGGCACGACTACTCGCTTGCTTCTCGGCCGGACACCTGTTCGATCAGAATCCGAAAGAAGACGTGCGGTGCACTGTCTGCCGTCAGAGGGAGGACGGGCTTGAGCGCGCCAGGCTCCCACCAGTCGGAATGCTTGCTCAAGACCGACCAGGCATGATCCCGTTGAAGCTTGTGGCCAATCCGGTCGGTGAGTTCTTCATAGCGGCCATCGACAACGACGCTCTTCCATGCCCGCCCCTGGCCATGTTCGTCGACCTGGACGGACACCAGCGGATTTGCCCGCATCCATTCGATCTTCTTGCCAGGCAGGGAAAATGCGTAGAGATGAGCATCCGAGTACGCGTAGTAAAAGGGCACGACGTAGGGCTGCGCGTCCTTTGCACAAGCCAGCCGGCCAACACGATTGGCCGTCAGCAATTTGGTGCATTCCAAAGCGGAAAGCGTGCGGATCAGCATCGATGCGATCTCCTGTTCTTCTCGGTTTTTGAGGGCTGGCCGGCCGGCGGTAGCGCCAGCACAACGGACTGTTGAAACTGAAGGCCTTGCAGTTCCATGCCGGGCTTCATCCCAGCGTCTTCCCAGTCCTGGAACATGGGTCAATCCACCGGCCACAATCTGCCGAGCGACTTTTTCAGAGAGTTCCTGACGTGAACGATTTCGCCATGCGAAATATGACGGTCCAGAAGCTTGAACACAGCAGCGATCGCGACATCGAAATCGATTTCCTCATCGCAACCGAAACCGTTCCGGACGTTGAGAACAAAATCGCGCTTCTTGTGGTCATGGTTGGTGGCCGATGGGTTCCAGCCTTCGAAGTACATGCCGCGAACCAAGACCGGCAGTTGTGCCGAGAGATCCGCCATTTCCGCTTCGCTCAGCCAGTCCCGCAGCGTATGCAGGACACATCGCAGCAACCGGCAAGCACTTGGTTCGCTCCAGCGGAGATCCCTGGCAAGTTCCTTGACCCATTGCTGGGCCTGTTGCGCGGCGTGGCTCAGGTCGCCAAAGGACGTGTGGGACATGTGGCTCATGGTCGGCTCCTCCGGGATTTGCCGTCATACTGGAGCCAACGGAGCACCAGGGCCTTGCGCCGGATCAAATGGTTCTCCCGTAAAACCTTTTGGCGTGGGTCGCCTAGCCGCCCGACTTTGGCACCAGAAGCGGAATGATGCGGTCGCTTTTCGCCACCGAAGGGCGTCCGGCCGAGCCATAGGGAATGCCGAGCGCGTCCCAGGTTTCGACCAGCGCGTCCTGCAGTTCGGCGATCAGCGCGTCGGAGTGGAACGGCGTCGGCGTGATGCGCAGCCGCTCCGTGCCGCGCGGCACGGTCGGGTAGTTGATCGGCTGGATATAGATGCCGTGCACGCCAAGCAGGCGGTCGCTGGCCATCTTGCACAGTTCGGGATCGCCGACCAGCACCGGCACGATGTGGGTCGCAGAGTCCATCACCGGCAGGCCGGCGGCCGACAGGATCTGCTTGGTCCGGCTCGCCTGCCGTTGCTGGGCGTCACGCTCGGCCTGCGAGCGCTTGAGATGGCGGATCGACGTCGTGGCCGCGGCCGCGACCGCCGGCGGCAGCGCGGTGGTGAAGATGAAGCCCGGCGCGTAGGAGCGCACCGCGTCGATGACGGCGCTGGTGCCGGTGATGTAGCCGCCCAGCGTGCCGAAGGCCTTGGCCAGCGTGCCTTCGATGATGTCGATGCGGCCGGCCAGGCCCTCGCGCTCGGTGATGCCGCCGCCGCGCGGCCCGTACATGCCCACCGCATGGACCTCGTCGATATAGGTCATGGCGTTGTAGCGCTCGGCGAGTTCGACGATCTCCTTGATCGGCGCGATGTCGCCGTCCATCGAATAGACGCTCTCGAAGACGATCAGCTTGGCGCGTTCGCGGCCCGCCGCCTGCAGCAGGCTTTCCAGATGCGCGACATCATTGTGGCGGAAGATCTTCTTCTCGGCGCCCGAGCGCCGCACGCCCTCGATCATGGAGGCATGGTTCAGTTCGTCCGAGATGATCAGGCAATTGGGCAAAAGCCGTGCGATGGTCGAGATCGAGGCTTCGTTGGAGACGAAACCGGAGGTGAAGACGAGCGCCGCTTCCTTGCCGTGCAGGTCGGCGAGCTCATGCTCGAGCTCGACCAGCGGGTTGGACGTGCCGGAGATGTTGCGGGTGCCGCCGGCGCCGGAGCCCATCCTGCCGGCCGCGTCCTGGAACGCGGCGATGACGTCGGCGTGCTGGCCCATGCCGAGATAGTCGTTGGAGCACCAGACGGTGATTTCCTCGGCGCGGCCGTTGCAACGCCAGATGGCGCGCGGGAACTTGCCCGCGATGCGCTCCAGGTCGGCGAAGACGCGGTAGCGACGCTCGGCATGGAGCTGGTCGATCGCTTCCTCGAAGAAACGCTGGTAATTCATGTCGAGTCTCCTAAATTGAAAAGCCGAGCGGCTGCAGCGCCGGTCGAGCGCTTCGGCGCCACCTATGAGATCGGCGCCGTGCCGCTGAGCGAGATCCCATGCCACCGACACGCGAGGCACCGGCGTTGCATCGACGTCCAGCTGAATCATGACAGTGTTGAACACCTCGGTTCAATCCAGGCCGTGCCCGGAAAACATGCGGTCGGCGGCCCTGGAGAACATCCGCGCGTATGCGACGATCTGCGCGTCCGTAGGGTGATCGGATGTTTCGACGCCGATGATGCGATGTTCGGATTGCGGGCAATGGGTCCGAATATATTTTGCCAATTCATCCTTCGCTGAACCGGGCCCGAGGATCAGCCATTCCTTCGCCGGCTGCAGGGCAATGACGATGTCATGGTAGTAGGACTGGTTTCCGGTGGTGCGTTTGCCGTCCACCGTTCCAGCCTTGTTATGCGTCTGATGGTGCGGGAGCGTGGTGGAGAGCTTCTCGCTGTCGACGCTCTCGCGATCGAAAAAGAATAGTTTTGCCTCGCGATGGTCCAGCCAAGCGACGGCATGTTGAGTTTCCATGTCCAGGAATCCTTCGGCTTGCGATTGCGCGATGGGCGCTCTGAGCTGCAAGGATAATCCGAAAGCGAGCCCGGTCTTTGATCACGATCAAGATGAGGGCGGCGCATTCGTCGCGCGGACAGCTTGCCGATCCGCATCCGGTTGGGCGCTTGGGAACGCGATCGTCGCGAACCGCATCTGGCGGCCGCTAAAGTGATTCAAATCAAAGCGCCGCTCGGCCCCTTCCATCACAATGACCTGATGTGGAATCCGATCGCAAGCGCGCCGTATGGCCGTAGCCTGGAACTGGCCGTCATCGATGACGACGGCCTGCACACGCTTGTATTTCCTTGTGAAAGAGGCCGGGAAGGCTGGAACGACGCAAGCACCGGTTTGCGCGTCGACATTCGTCCGACCCATTGGCGTGACTGGAGGCCGGGAGACAAGCAAGCCGGCTCACTTCCTTTTTCGCCTTAGTGCTTGGTCTCGGCGATCAATGCCATACGCACCAGATGCGACAGGCTGCCGGCGCCCATTTTGCTCATGACGTTCGCGCGATGGATTTCGACCGTTCGCGGACTGATGCCAAGATCATAGGCGATCGTCTTGTTCGGCAGGCCCGAGACCAGACCATCCAGGACCTGCCGCTCGCGCTCCGAAAGCGCGGATAGGCTCTTGTGGATTTCCGAGGCTCGTGGATGGGCGAGTGCCGCATGGCTGCGATTGTCGAGAGCCAGGCGGATTGCATCAATGAGAATCTGGTCGTCGAACGGCTTCTCGATGAAATCGGCCGCTCCCTCCTTCATCGCCTGAACAGCCAACGCCACGTCCGCGTGGCCCGTCATGACAATCACCGGGACAGTCTGTCCGCGGGCCCTGAGCTGCCGCAGAAACTCGATGCCGTCGATGCCCGGCATGCGCACATCGGTAAGGATGCAGCCGTCGATTTCCCCCGTCGAGGTCGCCAAAAAAGCTGTTGCCGACTCGTGCAGGCGGACAGCAAAGTCCGCCGTTCCGAGGAGAAAGCCCAGCGATTTGCGAACGTCGACGTCGTCGTCGACCACGTGCACGACATCATTGTCTGCCATTCGCGACCTCGTCCTTCTCGACATTGCGCAGGGTGAACCGAAAGGCGGTTCCACCACCAGGCAATGCATCAGCCCAGATATGACCGCCGTGCGATTCGACGATAGTGCGGCAAATGGACAGGCCCACACCCATACCCTGTTTCTTGGTGGTGACAAACGGCTGGAAAAGTTGCGCCGAAATCTCTGGCGCCAGGCCCGGGCCGGTGTCTTCCACACTGACCTCCGCCATTCCGTCCGCCCGTGCCCTGGTAACCACCCGCAATTCCCGGCGTGGCGCTCCATGCATGGCCTCCACCGCGTTGCGCATCAGATTGAGCAGAACCTGCTGGACCTGGATACGGTCGGTCAAAACGAGTTCAGCCGCAGGATCAAGCTCATAGCTGACGCGCACGTCGGCTTCCCCAGCGCCCACCAGTGCAAGGGACGAGGCTTCCTCGATGATTGCCGTCAAACGCTCCACCTGGCGCTCGCTTTCGCCGCGCGCGACGAAGTCTCGAAGATGGCGGATGACATCTCCGGCTCTCAAGGCCTGCTCTGCTGCTCTTTCCACGGCGTCGCGCAACATGACGGCGTTGTCATCCTTGCTCCTTTCAAGAAGCCGGCGACTGCCCTTGAGGTAATTCGTGATGGCTGTCAGCGGCTGGTTGATCTCATGCGCCAGCGTCGACGCCATCTCGCCCAGCGCGGTGAAGCGGGCCATATGGAGGAGTTCCTGCTGCTGCTCCTGAATTCTGGCTTCAGACCTGTGGCGTTCGGTCAGGTCGCGACAGAAGCCTGTGAAGAATCGGCCGGTTCCCGGATGCATCTCGCCGACCGCGAGCTCCATTGGAAACGTCGACCCATCCTTGCGCATGCCGGTCACGGTTCGGCCCAGACCGATGATCCGGCGCTCCCCGGTGCCCAGATACCGGTTCAAGTAACCGTCATGCTCCTCGCGGTAGGGTGACGGCATGAGAATGCTGACATTCGCGCCCATCACTTCACCGGACG
The DNA here is from genome assembly GCF_020164745.1 of Mesorhizobium sp. ES1-4. Lineage (GTDB taxonomy): Bacteria > Pseudomonadota > Alphaproteobacteria > Rhizobiales > Rhizobiaceae > Mesorhizobium. The sequence continues at coordinate 135,321 of NZ_JAIUGV010000012.1, forward strand.
TGTAGCCGAACAGCGCCTCGGCCGCCGCGCTGAAGGATTGAATACGCCCCTGCTCGTCGATGACCACCATGGCATCGGGTACGGTCGCCAGAATTGACCGGAGATGGTCCTCGCGCAACTGCAGGGCAGCGTTGGCGAAGGAAAGCTCGCTGACATCTGTGCCTTGGACAAAGATCGCGGTCATGCGGCCGTCGTCGGCCTTGATCGGCTGATAAACGAAGTCGAGGATGCGCTGCTCCGTCGTTCCATCTTCAGCGTTGCGGAGGACGACCTGAACACCGCGTCCGACATAGGGCTCACCTGTCTCGCTGACCTGATCGAGCCGTTCGAAGAAGCCCTGGCCCTCAAGCTCGGGCAAAGCCTCCCGCACCGACTTTCCAATGACCTGCCGCTGACCGATCAGGCGTTGATAGGCGGCATTGGTCAACTGGAAGACATGCCCGGGTTCGCTCAGCAAGGTCATGAAACCAGGAGCCTGGTCGAACATCAGGGCGAGAAGCTCGTGCTCCGCGGCGGCACCGTTCCGTCCCCCGGGCGCGCGAGCCGAAGGCACTGCCGCCGTATCGCGGCCCGATGAGACTGGCGCCTTATTGCTCACATGCAGTCCTTGAACCTGACAACCGGCAACACCGGCTGATGTAGCACTCATCGCCGCGCACGCATACCGGCCCGCGCACGTCATGACGAGCCACCGCCGTGACAAGCAGACAGCGCCCTTTGACCCGCATCAAGGCGCCGGAGGGCCGACGATGCAATTGACGAGACGTGCAAGGTCTTTGAGCCCAAGGAGTTCTCATGTCTTACAAGTCCATTGTCGTCAATCTTGCCGTGGACTCGGATCCCGCGCCCATCGTGCAACTCGCGGTGGACCTTGCCGAACGCTTCGAGGCCCGTCTGATCGGCCTGGCGGCGGCGGATGTGCCGCCGCTCGTCTCAACCGGCGAGGGCCTGGTCTATGAAGGCGAGGTGATGCTGATCGAGAGAACCGAAATCGAAAAGCGCCTTGCCGAACTGCGCGGCGAATTCGAGCGTCTGGTTCCATCCACGGTCAGCAGCGAATGGATGCAGCAGGTCTGCAGTCCAAACCGCCTGCTCGGTCTTGCCGCCAACGCATGCGACCTGATCGTGACCGGAGGCGACGAAGGCGAAAATGTCTTCCGCGCCGTCGATATCGGAAGCCTGGCGCTCGGCAGCGGCCGGCCAGTTCTGGTAGCAGCCAGCAATTTCGAGCATGTCCTGGCAAAGACCGTCCTCGTCGCCTGGAAGGATACAAGGGAGGCGCGCAGGGCAATCGCCGATGCCTTGCCCTTCCTGTCGCAGGCCAACGAGGTCGTTGTCGCCACGATGGATGGCAATCCCGACGACAGTGTTCGCAACGGCCTCGCCGATGTAGCGGTCTATCTCGGACGCCACGGCGTCATGGCGAGGACCGAAATACTTTCGGGCGAGGCTGAGGCAGAGAGGCTGCTGGTTTTCGCGCGCGCGATCCACGCGGATCTGATCGTCTCCGGCGCCTACGGACACAGCCGATTGCGCGAATGGGCGTTCGGCGGCATGACCCGGACGCTTGTGCGGGAGAGCGGCATCAGCCGTCTGATGTCGTACTGAGGTGGTCATGTCGATCGGCAAAGTCGACTTGGCGCAACACGCGCTCCTCCGGGCAAGCGAGACGGAGTCGGCTCGCCGCTCGCCCGGCGCCCTCGACGCCTACTGGTCGGTTGAAACAGAGCAACTGTTGAGACAACTGAACACGTCCAAAACCGGGCTCCTGAGCGGGGAAGCGGCGGCCCGGTGCGCGAAATTCGGCCGGAACACGCTTTCGGCAGGCTCCAGGCAATCAGCCGTGAGGATTTTTGCCAGCCAGTTCCGCAGCCCGCTGGTCCTGATCCTGATTTTTGCCGCCGCCGTGTCGGGCTTCGTCGGCGAAGGCCACGAAGCCGCGATCATCGGGATCATTGTGCTGGCAAGCTGCATCCTGAGCTTCACGCAGGAATATGGCGCGTCTCGCGCGATGGCGGCGCTGCAGCAGCGGATCTCCCGCAAGGCCAACGTGTTGAGAGACGGCGTCGAACGAGCGGTAGACGCTCAGGATATCGTTGCCGGCGACGTGGTTTGCCTTTCGGCCGGGAATCTCATTCCAGTCGATGGCGTCATCCTGGAATCGCAAGACTTCAATGTCAGCGAAGCGGTGCTGACAGGCGAGACTTTTCCGGTTTTGAAATCGCCTGGACGCTCCGCGCCGGGTGCTGGAATCGCCCAGCGGGCCAACGCGGTCTTTACAGGCACTTCGGTCCGCAGCGGCACGGCAAGAGTGCTTGCCGTCGCCACGGCCACGAGCACCGAGTTCGCGGCGATCGCCAGCGCTCTTGAACGCCGCATCCCCGAAACCGGGTTTGCTCGCGGCATCAGGCAGTTCGGCTACCTGATGACCGAGATCATGCTGGCTATCGTGATCGTGGTCTTCTTCGCAAACCTGATGCTCGCAAGACCGCTGATCGAATCGCTCCTGTTTTCGCTGGCATTGGCGGTCGGCCTGACGCCCGAACTGTTGCCTGCAATCATCAGCGTCACGTTGGCGAGAGGCGCCCGGACCATGGCGGCGAACGGCGTCATCGTGCGCCGCCTCGATGCCATCGAGAATCTTGGCAGCATGGACCTGCTTTGCACGGACAAGACAGGAACGCTGACCGAGGGCGTCATTCACCTCGACGGCTGGCTCGACGTGGAAGGCAACGCGTCAGACAAGGTCCTGCTATGGGCGCATCTCAACGCAACCCTGCAGACCGGGCTGAAAAACCCGCTGGACGAGGCTGTTGCCGGTGCTCCGCTCGGAGATGTCGTGCTGACCGGCTTTACCAAGGTCGACGAGATCCCCTACGACTTCATTCGCAAGCGGCTGTCGGTCGTTGTGCTCGACGACGGCGGCGAGCAGCTTTTGATCAGCAAGGGCGCCGTGCAGAACATCCTTGAGGTCTGCGATCGCGTTTTAGGCGCCGACGGCACCCCAAGCGCATTGGGCGCGCCGCAACGATTGGCAATCGATGACAGGTTTCGCCGCTGGAGTGCGCAGGGATACCGTGTGCTCGGCCTTGCGATCCGGCGGTTCGAAGGGCATTCGAAATTCAGCAGGGCCGACGAAGCCGCGCTCGCCTTTGCCGGCTTTCTGCTTTTCCTCGACCCGCCGAAGATGGGTGTGAGGGAAACGCTGGCGGAACTCGCTCACCGCGGAATCGCGGTAAAAGTCATCTCGGGCGATAACCGCTATATCGCCGCGCATCTGGCGGAAGCGGTCGGTCTTCGCGCCGACAGGATCATGACCGGCGAGGACCTGTCGAACACGACGAAAAACGGCCTCTTCGCCAGTGTGGGGAAAATCGATCTGTTCGTGGAGATCGATCCGAACCAGAAAGAGCGCATCGTCGAAGCGTTTCGCAGAAACGGCCATGTCGTCGGCTATCTCGGCGACGGCATCAACGACGCGCCCGCGCTTCACGAGGCCGACATAGGCATATCCGTTGACACCGCCGTTGACGTCGCGCGGGAGGCCGCTGACATCATCCTGCTCAAGCAGGATCTTGGGGTCGTGGTGCGCGGCGTCGATGACGGTCGCAGGACCTTCGCCAACACGATGAAATACATCTCGATCACGACCAGCGCCAATTTCGGCAACATGATCAGCATGGCCGCTGCCTCCCTGTTCCTGCCCTTCCTGCCGCTTTTGGCAAAACAGATACTGCTCAACAATTTCCTTTCCGACATTCCGGCCCTCGCCATTGCCAGCGACAATGTCGATGCGGATCAGCTGCGGCGTCCGCGCCACTGGGATATCCATTTCGTCCGCAGATTCATGATCGGCTTTGGCCTCGTCAGCTCGCTGTTCGACTTCGCGACCTTCGCCTTTCTTCTGTTTGTCATGCATGCGACCGTGACCACATTCCAGACCGGCTGGTTTGTCGAATCCCTGTTGACCGAGCTTTCCATCCTGCTCGTCATACGGACACAGAAGGCGTTCTGGGTAAGTCGCCCGAGCCTGCTGCTTGCCGGGTTGACGCTCGGAATTGGCCTCGTCGCCGTCACCCTTGCCTATACCCCAGTCGCTCCATGGTTCGGGTTCGTGCCGCTGCCGCTGCCTGTGCTGGCAGGGCTGGTTGCGATCACAGCTCTCTATGTCGTCGCTTCCGAGTTCACCAAGCGCTGGCTGTTTGGCAGGGGTAGCCGCGCCGGTACCCGCCGCCCGAAGGCTTGAAAGACGTCGCGGGCGGGTGGCTGATCGGGGCGCGTTTGGGTGGAAGCAAGACCCAATGGCTCGGATCTCCGGCGGCGTTCTCGCTGCTAGGGCATGGTGCCGAAAATGGTGAAGCGGTTTTCGGACGACATCATGCGCTGTCTCTTTGATTTCAGGGACGGATACAGATTTCAGGTCCGCTCGACCGAAATTATCCGGCTCTAGGAAACCAGGATGACGGAGAAGGGCTCCGCACAGAAAAGGCTGTCCTTGACTTGCCTGACGCCTGCAACGTTCTCCGCCGCGACGATTGCCGCCTGCCGTTGCCGCTCGTCGACGATCGCGCCTGTCAGCTCGACGACGCCCTCGTCGACGCTCACGCCAATCAGCTCGCCGCCGCTCCATGACTGGCCCTGAAGTTCGGCGAGGATTTCCTTGCGGATCTGCTCGTCATCGGGTGGCGTGGCGGCAGGTTTCATGGTGCGCATCAGGGCGCGCAGCAAATCCGTTCGCGTGATGATGCCGACGATTCTGTCACGATCAACGATCGGCACGTTCTTGATGTCATGTTGCACCATCAGATCGACAATCTCTGCCAGCGTGGCGCCTGGAGACGCCGAAACGACGTCCATGGTCATCACCTCGTGGATGAACCGCCCGTTGGCGCGCACGTAGTCGTCGGCGATCTTGCCGGGGCCTAGCAGAAACTGCAGCCAGCGCGGACGAACGCGCTGTGTGCCAAGTTCTTCCCGGCGCAGGAAGTCGCCTTCGCTGACGATACCGGCCAAGGTGCCGTCGCTGTGCGTTACCGGCAGGCAACTGACTTTTCTCGAAAGCATAAGGTTGACTGCTTCGGCCAGCGTGGCGCTCGCATCAATCGTGATGACGGGCTTCGTCATTATGGTTTCGGCTTGCATCCCCACCTCCTGATTCAGACGACAATGGGACATCCGGATCGGCAACGCTTTGATCTGCGTCACTTGCTGCGAGGGGCATTCTCCGCGCTGTCATCGCTGTCGATGAGAATGCGCTCCGCCGCGCCATCGAGATCCTCGTACTGGCCGCTGCGCAACGCCCAGAGGAAGCCCGCCAGACCGATCGCGCCAAGAAGCAGTGCTGCCGGGATGAGGTAAAGGAGGCCGGCCATCAGGATTGGGCCAGCACGCCGGTGCTCGCGGGTCCACCTTGCGACGCGCTTTCGAGCGACAGAGCCCTTGCGAAGCGTTGAAGCCGCATGGCGTTCCCAATCACCAGCAGCGAGGAGGCGGACATCGCGATCGCCGCAATGAGCGGCGTCACATGGCCGGCTATGGCGATCGGAACGGCGACGGCGTTGTAGACAACGGCGATCGCGAGGTTCTGGCGGATCAGCCGCCCGGCCTTGCGCGAAATGTCGAGAGCGAGCGGCACGGCCAGAAGGCTTTCGCGCAGAAAGACGAAGTCAGCGAGGTTGCGGCCGACATCGGCAGCTGTAGCCGGCGCCATCGAGACGTGGGCGGCGGCCAGCGCCGGCGTGTCATTGAGCCCGTCGCCCACCATCAAAACCTTGTGGCCCGCCCGGGTCAGCGCCTCGACCCATTCGACCTTGCCGGAGGGAAGCAGCGACGGAACGTAGCGCTCGATGCCCAAAGCCCCCGCGACCTCCGCGCAGGCCTTGGCGGTATCGCCCGACAGCATCTCGATCGAGACGCCGCTGTGTCTCAGTTTTGCCAAGGCGAGCCTGGCATCGGCGCGCACGGCGTCCTCGAATGCGAAAGTGGCGGCGATCGTCCCATTCTTCGTCAGGACCGTTCCGCCATAACCGCCATGTTTGCCCTCGCCGCCGGTCCTGGCCTTCCAGCCGGCCCAACCGCGGCGCCCGAGCCGCCAGGTGTTGCCCTCGGTAAGGGCCTCCATGCCGAAGCCTGGGTGCTCGCTGACGGAATCGAGCTTCGGTTGGCCGGAGAAACCGCCAAAACCGGCTATGGCCTTCGAAAATGGATGATGCGAATGCGCGGCCATGTCGGCCGCGATCGCAAGCATGGTCGGGTCTATGGACGAGGCGTTGATCAGCCTCGGCTGCCCGAGGGTGAGTGTTCCGGTCTTGTCAAACAGCGCCGTGTCGATCATGGCGAGCCGCTCCATGGCCGAACCATCCTTGACCATGATACCGGCTTCAAACAGGCGCCGCGCCGCCACCACCTGAACGATCGGCACGGCAAGGCCGAGCGCGCATGGACAGGTGATGATGAGAACCGCGATCGCTATCGTCATGGCCCGGTGCCAGTCGCCCGTCGCGGCCATCCAGCCGAGAAATGTCAGCAAGGCGGCAAGATGGACCACCGGCGCATAGAACGCCGAGACCCGGTCGGCGATCCTGCGGTAGGTCGAGCGGCCGCCCTCGGCGGCTTCCATCAATCGAACCATTTCGGCCAGGAAGGAATCCTTCGCGGCGGCTGTCGCCTCCATCGTCAGCGGACCGGTAAGATTGAGCATGCCGGCCTGAATGTGTGCCCCCAAACCCACGCTTCTGGGGGTGCTCTCACCTGAGACCAGGGAGCAGTCGAGATCCGAGTCGCCGCTGAGGATCGTGCCGTCGACCGGGATCCGTTCTCCAGCCGCGATCAGAAGCCGCATTCCCGGAGCGATCTCGCCGATCGGCAGGTAGTCGCGGGCACTGTCATCGCGCAAAACAACCGCTCCCCGCGCCGCCAGCCGCGAGAGGCCGTTGACGGCGGTCCGCGCGCGCTCGCGCATGACATGGTCCAGCGTGCGACCGATCAGGAGGAAAAACAGCAGCGACACGGATGCGTCGAAGTAGGCATGCTCACCGTGGTTGATCGTCTCGTAGAGGCTCATCGCGTAAGCGAGGGAAACACCGACCGCGATGGGCACGTCCATGTTCATGCGGCCATGGCGCAGGGCGTTCGCTGCCGAACGGAAATAGATTCCGCCGGCAAAGAAGAGCGCAGGGACCGCAATGAGCGCCGAGACCCAGTGAAACAGGTCCCGCGTGGCACCCTGTGCGCCGGACCAGACCGAAACCGACAGCAGCATGATGTTTGCCGCAGCAAACCCGGCGACAGCGACGGCGCGGATCAATCCGGAAAGTGTGTCGTCTTTCCCGAACGTTTCGGGTTCGAAGAGGTTTGCCCGATACCCCGAACGGTCAAGGGTTGCGAACAAGGGTGGCGCTTCGTACCCGTGCCAGCGCACCGATACCCGCTTTGTCGACAGGTTCACGCGCGCGCTCTCCACGTGCTCGAGCTTGCCGAGCGTTGTTTCGATGGTGTGGATGCATGCAGCGCAATGAACCGATGGCACTGACAGGTCGGTCTGGTGGAGGTCGCCGCCGAGCGAGCGGCTGGCCAGTCTGATCTCGGCGCTCGAGGGCGTGACGGCGGCGGTGAGATCCAACGCCATTTCAGCGCCAGGCGCACAGCAACTCACAGGATTGCCCCCTTGGAAATCCTGATCCGGCGAACATCGCGATACGGCTCGGTCAGGCCGGCGTCGGCGTCGATCTCAACAATCCAGACACCGTCCTTTGGAGTATGCTGGGCACTGAATGCCTGCCCCGTGCCCGCCGCCAGAGCGACAACCTTGTCCTCGGCTTCAAAGGCCGGATGGCGGAACAGCACCTTTACCGCGCGCAAGCTTACCGGTTTGCCGGTCGCATCTGCCAACGCGTAGCCGACAAGCCCGTCCGAGATCGTCAACTTGCCTGTCCAGCCGAGTGCCGCCTGCGCACGCCCTTGCTTGGCCTTCTGATTGAATTGCTGGCTGGCGACATAGGTGTTCTCAACAACAAGGCCGGTCCAGCTCGTGTTTGCAAGCGTCGCCATGGTGAGGTTGACGCCGATGACGACGCCGAAGAAGCCAACGATGGTGAGCAGCATGTGCTTGCCGGTAAACTCGCGGGCCTTTTGCGGTTGGGTGCTCACTTGGCGATCTCCGGTGCGTTGAACGTTGCGGTGTATTCGGCCGACTCGACGCCGCCCTGGTCCTTGATCCGGAACTTGAAAGTCTGCGCGATACCCGTGATCTGGCCGGGCGGCTGGCGCACAAAGACCTTGAGCATCTTCAGCCGGTCAGGGTCGGCCACCGTCGTGAAAGACCGTGAAGGGGGCAGATCGACACCGACCGCATTCATCTCGGCCCCAGGCAAGCCTTGCAGGCTGACCTCGATCGTCCTTGGCTCGGGGATCATGTTGAGCAGCTTTACGGTATAGCCGTTGCGTATCGAGCCATCCGACAAGGTGACGAATTGCGGGTTGCGGTCATGCAGGACGTTCAACTCGAGACGTTCGCGCGTCAGCAGCGAATAGAGCAGTGCCAGCCCGATCGCCGACCACGCCCCGAGATAGATGAAGGTGCGCGGCCGGAAGATATTGCGCGGATGGAAGTGTGCCAGGCCGTCGGCGAACGATCCTTCGGCCGTCCTGATCAGTGCTGGGTTTACGGGTGTGGCGCCGCCCGCGGTCGCCAGCGACATGTTGGCGTTGTAGTCTGACAGCGTTGCATAGGCGATCAGCCCGCGCTCCCGGCCGAGCTTGTCCATGACGCCATCGCAGGCGTCGATGCAAAGCGCGCAGGTAATGCACTCCAGCTGCTGCCCGTCGCGGATATCGATCCCCATCGGACAAACCGCCACACAGGCATTGCAGTCGACGCAGTCGCCGGCGAGCTGGCCCGCGGCAACGGCTTTCTTGGCATGGCGCGACCTTGGCTCACCGCGCCAGTCGTTGTACGTCACCGTCAGCGAGCTCTCGTCCAGCATCGCCGCCTGAATGCGCGGCCACGGGCACATATAGGTGCACACCTGTTCGCGCATGAGGCCGCCAAACGTGTACGTGGTCGCCGTCAGCACCAGGATCGTGAGATAGGCGACCGGCGCCGCGGTGCCGCTTGCCACGTTCGCGGCAAGCGTTGGCGCATCGGCGAAATAGAATATCCAGGCGCCGCCGGTTGCGACCGCTATCAGCAGCCAGATGGCGTGCTTCGATATGCGCAGCACGAGCTTGCGGGCGTTCCACGGAGCGGCTTCGAGCTTGATACGGGCATTGCGATCGCCTTCGACGGCGCGCTCGACGACCAGGAACAGGTCGACCCAGACGGTCTGTGGACAGGCGTAGCCGCACCAGGCGCGCCCCACCGTGGATGTTACAAGGAAAAGACCGATGCCTGCCATCATCAGGAGGCCGGCGACGTAATAGAATTCCTGCGGCCAGATCTCGACGAAGAAGAAATAGAAACGGCGGTTCGCGAGGTCGAGCAGCACAGCCTGGTCAGGGGCAAATGGCCCGCGGTTCCATCGTAGCCAGGGGGTCAGATAGTAGATGCCGAGCGTAACCGCCATCACCAGCCATTTGAACTGGCGGAAGCGACCGGAGGCTCGCTTCGGGAAAATCTTCTTGCGCGCCGCATAGAGGGGCTGCCGCGTCCTGGCGGAGTTGACCGCCTCGGCGTCGAGCCGTTCCACCTGCGTCTGATCCAACACGTGCCTTCTCCAATGCCGGCAATGACAACGCCTCGTCGTCGGTCTTGCCGAAAGTCACGGCGCGCCGCGTTGATGCAGGTCAAGTCGAGGAGCGGCAAAACAAATCGAGGCCCGGCATGGCCGGGCCTCGTCGCTTGGATGGCCGAGGGCTTGAGAATGGGCCCCCTTCCTATTCTCCACCTCCAAGCGAATGGACATAGACCGCGAGTTCCTTGACCTTGGTATCTCCAAGGCGCCCGAGCCAAGCCGGCATGACGCCATGCTTGGGCGAGCGGACCTGCTCGGCGATGGCTGTTTCGCCGGGTCCATAAAGCCAGATCGCATCGGTCAGGTTGGGCGCGCCGAATTCCCTGTTTCCCTTGGCGTCGGCGCCATGGCAGGCCGCGCAATTGTCCGCGAAGACCTTGGCGCCGGGGCCGACCAGGCTCCCATCATTGACTTTGCCCGAGAGGCTGGCGACATAGGCGCTCACCTGTGCGATCTGTTCGGGCGTAATGACATCGGCGAAGGCAGGCATTTCCGATTGCCTGGTGTCCGAATCGGATGTGAAGCGGATGCCGTGCGTGATCGTCTGCCGGATTTCGTCGGCCTTGCCTCCCCAAAGCCAGTCGTCGTCGTTGAGGTTGGGAAAGCCCTTTGACCCCTGGGCGCCCGAGCCATGACACTGGACGCAATTGACCTTGAACGTCGCCGCGCCGGCCGCGACCGCGAATTCACGCAACGCGTCGTCCGCTGAAATCTCGGCTACAGTCTTGTCCTGGATCGCGGTGACAAATTTGACTTTTGCTGCTTCCGCGGCAGCCAACTCATGCTTGACCTCGTTGCGGGAGGAATAGCCGAGCACCCCTTTCGTTGCGCCGCTCAACATCGGCCAGGCCGGATAGGCGATGGTGTAAGCGGCCGCCCATGCGATGGTGACGTAGAAGGTTATCACCCACCATCGCGGCAAGGGATTGTTGAGCTCCCTGATTCCGTCCCACTCATGACCGGTCGTCGAGATGCCGGAGACTTCGTCGATATGTTCGTTGCTCATGATCAGTCGTCCTTGAGCGGTATCTGGGCTGCCTCGTCGGCCTGCTTCTTGCCGCCTGGACGGAGAGCGAAGCCAATGCAGCCGACGAAGAACAGCGCCATGGCAAGAAGGCCCCAGCTGTCGGCGAATTCCCGCATCAAATTGTAAGCCATCATCTGTCCCCTCAACGGTAGCCGGCTGCTTCGTCGTAGTTCTTGAAGTCGACAAGCGTGCCGAGCATCTGCAGGTAGGCGACGAGAGCATCCATTTCGGTGACTTGCTGCGGATTGCCGTCCAGATCACCAACCTTGGCCTTCGGATACCGCGCCAGCAGTGCGGTGGTATCGGCATTGGGATCGGCTTGCGCCATGAGATCGGCATTGGCATGCGCAATCATGTCGTCGGAATAGGGCACGCCGACATGCCTGTTGGCGACGAGGTGGGTCGAAAAATCCTTCACCTCGATGGGCGTCTCCTTCAGGAACGCATAGCTCGGCATGATCGACTCCGGCACCACCGAGCGGGGGTCGGTCAGATGCTGGACGTGCCACGTGTTGGAGTAACGGTCGCCGACGCGGGCCAGATCGGGGCCGGTGCGCTTGGATCCCCACTGGAAGGGATGATCGTACATCGACTCGGCCGCCAGGCTGTAATGACCGTAGCGCTCGACCTCGTCGCGGAACGGCCTGATCATCTGGCTGTGGCAGAGATAGCAACCTTCGCGCACGTAGATGTTGCGGCCGGCGAGTTCGAGCGGCGAGTAGGGCCGCATGCCGTCGACCTTCTCGATCGTGTTGTCGAGATAGAAGAGCGGCGCGATCTCGACGATGCCGCCAACCGTCACGACCAGCAGCGAGCCGACGAGAAGCAGTGTGGCGTTCTTCTCAATAATCGCATGTCTGTCAATCAAGCCCATGTCTGGCTCCTTATTCGGCAGGCTGGAGGGCGGGCGCGGAACCTGGCAGCGGCTGTTCCTGGCGCTGGCGGCCACGAATGGTCATGGTGACGTTCCACGCCATCAGCAGGGTCCCGGTGAGATACATCGCACCTCCGACGGCACGCATGATGTAGTAGGGGTGCATAGCGGCGACGGTTTCCGCGAAGGAATAGACGAGGAAGCCCTGCTCGTCGTACTCGCGCCACATCAGGCCCTGCATGATGCCCGACACCCACATGACCGCGGCGTAGACGACGATTCCGAGGGTCGCCAGCCAGAAGTGCCAGGTGACCAGGCGTAGCGAATAGAGCCGCTCACGGTTCCACAGTTTCGGCACCATGTAGTAGATCGCGCCGAACGAAATCATGCCAACCCAACCGAGCGCGCCCGAATGGACATGGCCGATCGTCCAGTCCGTATAGTGCGACAACGAATTGACCGTCTTGATCGACATCATCGGGCCTTCGAATGTCGACATGCCGTAGAAGGCGATGGCCGCGACCATCATGCGGATGATCGGATCGGTGCGGATTTTGTCCCAGGCGCCCGAGAGCGTCATCAGGCCGTTGATCATGCCGCCCCAGGAGGGCATCCAGAGCATGATCGAAAACACCATGCCCAATGTCTGCGCCCAGTCGGGCAGGGCGGTGTAGTGGAGGTGGTGCGGACCGGCCCAGATGTAGAGGAAGATCAGAGCCCAGAAGTGGATGATCGACAGCCGGTAGGAATAGATCGGCCGGTTGGCCTGCTTGGGCACGAAGTAGTACATCATGCCAAGGAAGCCAGCCGTCAGGAAGAAGCCAACGGCGTTGTGGCCGTACCACCATTGCGTCAGGGCGTCCTGGACCCCGGAGAAGGCGGAATAGCTTTTGGAACCGAGGAAGGAGGGCGGCATCGACAGGTTGTTGACCACATGCAGCATCGCGATGGTCACGATGAAGGACAGGTAGAACCAGTTGGCGACATAGATATGCGGCTCCTTGCGCTTCAGGATCGTGCCGAGGAACAGGATGAGATAGGCGACCCAGACGATGGTCAGCCAGATGTCGACATACCATTCGGGCTCGGCGTACTCACGGCTTTCGGTGATGCCGAGCAGGTAGCCGGTCGCGGCCATGACGATGAAGAGCTGGTAGCCCCAGAATACAAACCAGGCCAGATTGCCGCCGAAAAGGCGCGCGCGGCAGGTTCGCTGCACCACATAGAGCGATGTGCAAAGCAGCGCGTTGCCGCCAAAGGCGAAAACCACCCCGGACGTGTGGACCGGGCGCAGGCGGCCGAAATTGAACCATGGCTGGACGTTGAGCTGCGGATAGGCAAGCTGCAGCGCGATGACCACCCCAACCAGCATCCCGACGACGCCCCAGAACACTGTGGCGATCGTGCCATACCGGATCGGCCCATCCATATACGCCGCAGGATCAATCGGCGCCGCCGGCTTGAAATCCGACTTGCGTAGCAAGACGATCGTGAAGCCGGCCAGCACCAGGAACAGCACCCACATGTGCTGGCGGAACGGTTCGTCGACGCCGAAGCCCGCAGCCACGAGCGCCGCGAATGCGAACAGGCTTAGAAAGACGATCTCTGTGCCAAACTTCATCGCAAGTCCCCGATCTCGAATCCCGGCGGACCTCAAATCCGCGCTGCATGAATTCCGCAGGTGCTCTTGGCCCGCCTTGATCCATGTCAAAGCCGGGCGGATTTGGTTTGGGCAGCGTCTCGTGCGGTCCAATCAGGAGCAAGCGATTGAAGAGGAAACTGCAGCGCGTGCCATCGCTCCGCTCCCGTCGCGCACGAACAAGAAAGGTGAGCGGGGTCAGCATCCCGGCGGCGTCGGCCGCCGCGATGATGCGACTGCACGATGAAAAACTGCGCCTGTGCGAAGCACTGGAGAGCATTGCCGACACATTGCCCAACGTCGATCGCTTCAGTTGCCTTGGCACGGCAAACAGGATTGTTCCGCTGCTGCGCGACATTCACCTGTTTGAGGAGGCCGTGATTTTCCCGGTCTATGAGGCTGCGTTGACCGGGGCGGAAGCCTCATTCCAGTCCATCAGTCGCCTCAGGGCCGAACACATAGAGGACGAATGCTTCGCCGATGAGGTTACCGAGCAGCTGCTAGGGATCGGCCACGGTCGCCCGATCGGGAATGCGGAAGCGCTGGGTTTCATGCTGCGCGGATTCTTCGAGAGCTTGCGGCGGCATATCGCGTTCGAGAGGGAGCATGTCCTGCCCCGGATCATTTCGATTGTTGACGCGCATTCTTGAACCGTGACAACGATCTTGGTCGTGCGTTTCAGTCGCCGCAGCGCAGCTCCAGCCGCTTCATATCGTCCACGATGATATGCCGGCTGTTTTCGATCCTGATCACGCCCTCGGCTCGCAATCGGGTCAGCTGGCGACTCACTGTCTCGATCGTAAGTCCGAGAAAATCGCCGATGTCGGAACGCGTCAGCGGCAAGTCGAAGCTCGCAGACGAGGCCATGGAATCCGCGCATGGATCGATATTCCTGGCGATCATGACCAGAAAGCTCGCCACTTTCTCCGCCGCCGTCTTGCGGCCCAGCATCACCATCCATTCGCGCGCTTCATCGAGTTCGTTCAGCGCTTGCCTGAGCAGCCGATGCTCAAGCTCGGGCGACTCCTTGATCATGCGTTCAATGACGGTTTTGGGAAATGAACAAAGCGCAACGGCTGTCGCCGTCTCCACATTGATCTCGCTTTCCGTCTTGAACGGCCTGCCAAGGAAGTCAGGCGCGAACTGCAGGCCAACAATCTGCTGGCGTCCGTCCGAGAGGCTCTTCGTCAGTTTCACCACGCCGGAAAGCACATTCGAATAGCTGCCGACGATCTCGGCATCGCCGACCAGTTCAACCCCAGCCCCGACCCGCTGTTTTGACGAAGTCCTGGCAAGCCCGACAAGCTGGTCGGGATCGAGCGCGCCGCAGACGCCGCGATGCCGCGCTTCGCAGGACTGGCAAAGCACCGGGATGTCGGAACTGTGAACGTCCTGCCTGATGGTCATGTCGTCGCCTGGCTTTAAAGGTGTTGAACGATATCACCTTCGCCCCGAGGCATTGTTGCGGCAGTTTGTCCGTGCCTTGGAGCGCCTTGACCAAGATCAAGGTTTGCCCTTTGCGCCACGGGCATATAGCCGGCCATGCAATCAACGACCGTCAAGGAAACATCCCCGATTCCGATCGCCAGCCTGGCCGAGAACGTGCCACGCTACACGAGCTATCCAACCGCCCCGCACTTTCATCCGGGCATCGACGCCGCGGCGGTGCGCGGCTGGGTGAACGCGCTCGGCGGCGAAGACGAGATCTCGCTCTATCTGCATATTCCCTACTGCGACAGGCTATGCTGGTTCTGTGCCTGTCACACCAAACAGACACGGCACTATGCGCCGGTGGCGACCTTCCTGCACGCCCTGCACAGGGAAATCGAGACCGTGGGCGACATCGTGCGCGGCAAGGGCAGGGTGCGGGCCGTGCACCTGGGCGGCGGCTCGCCGACCATGCTGAAGCCGGACGACATCGTGGCACTTGGAAAGGCCCTGCGGCGTCGGTTCGATTTTCTCGATGACGCCAGTCTCTGCGTCGAAATCGATCCCAACGACATGGATGAAGGCCGCCTTGACGCCTTCGCCAGGATCGGCATGACAAGGGCAAGCCTTGGGGTCCAGGACTTCGACGCCAAGGTGCAGAAAGCCATCAACCGCGATCAGAGTTTTGAGGCTACCAGGGGTGTGGTCGATGCGGTGCGCGAGCGAGGCGTAAACTCCGTGAACCTCGATCTGCTCTACGGTCTGCCACACCAGACGCTCGACAGCCTGGCGGCGACCGTCGCCCAGGCCTTGATCTTGCAGCCCGACCGGATAGCGCTGTTCGGCTATGCGCATGTTCCCTGGTTCAAGAAACACCAGACCATGATCGACGAGGCGTGGCTGCCCGACTCCGCCGCACGCCTGGCGCAATCGCAACTCGCTGCCAAGCTGATCGTGGATTGCGGCTATCAGGCAGTCGGGTTCGATCATTTCGCCAAGCCGGACGACACGCTTGCCATCGCGGCCAGCGCCGGCAAGATCCGGCGTAATTTTCAGGGCTACACCGAGGACCAGTGTGAAACCCTGATCGGACTTGGTCCTTCCTCGATCAGCCGGTTTCGCCAGGGTTATGCCCAGAACATCGTTGCGACAGGCGAATACGAGAAGGTCGTCAATTCGGGCCGGCTGGCGACAGCGCGCGGCATCGCGTTCAGCCGCGACGATCTGGCCAGAGGCTGGATGATAGAGCGCCTGATGTGCGAATTTTCGTTCTCGGCGATCGACCTGGTCGAACGCTTCGGCGACGCAGGCCAGAAACTGCTGCTCATCGCGAGCGGGCTCGCCAACGGCGCCGAGGCGTTGCTTCAGCTTCAAGGCGATCATTTCCTCGTGCCCGTCGACGACCGCCCGCTCGTCAGGATCGTGGCATCGAAGTTCGACAGGTATTTGCAGAGCGGCGCGGGCAAGCACTCACGGGCTGTCTGAGCACGCCGCCGTTGCCACCGCCTAGAGCATGATGCCGAAAAGTGTGAAGCGGCTTTCGGATGACATCATGCTCTATCTCTTTGATTTAGAGACGGATTCAGATTTCAGGTCGACTCGACCTGAAATCATCCGGCTCTAGAAATGTTCGCCAATTCTGAACGGGCCAATGCGGGTCCCGGCCGCAATCAGATAGGCGGTGGACCAGCCGATCAGCAGGAAGCCGTTCACGCCTTCCAGGGCCGCCAGGACACGCCAGTCATGGGCGGGCACGATGTCGCCATAGCCGACGGTGGAGAAAGTGGTCGTCGAAAAGTATAGAGCGGTCTCGAAATCCGGCAGGATTCCGAGAAGACGATACAAGCCCGCCCACAACCAAACTTCGACGGTCATGACGGCAAAAAGGCCCATCACGACGCTGATCATCGCGACGATGCGGCTGCGGCGGCCATGCATGCGGAAACGGGCCACCATATGGGTCATCGCGTGGGTGACGGCGATAAGGCCAAACGTGTGGACAAGAACCGTCAGGCTGATGGCGACAGTGCCGACAAGCAGGTTTGAGAACATGCGTCGACCATAGCGTAGTAACGGCAGCTCGCCTTGTGCGAGATCAATCCGGTGCTCGACCAGCCTGGCGCCGCCACTGGCCAATTGAGGAGCCAGAAGCGAGCCCAGGAATCCCTCCGCGATGGATGTTCGTGTGGCGCTGTCCAGGGCGATCCAGAGCCTTTGAGGCGTGGTGGCTCATTCGGTGATCGCAAGGTCAGTTAATCTCACCATGCGTCATCTCTTGGGTAGCATTGCCGATGGTGGGGACCCGAGGCGAAAGAACATCGCCAACCTCAAGCTCATGGCTATGCGCTTGGCCCGCGCGACAAACACAGCTGCAGTCTCGGGAGCGAACAACTCCGCAGCCGTCTTGGCAAACAAGGCTTGCCAGATCTCGAAATCGGCTTCCGTGACATCCTGCAGCCTCGTATGCGCCGGCACAGGCCGTCCACGATAGACGCCGGTCTTTAGGATGACGGAACACCAGAAGTCCGTCATCTTTTCGAGGTGAAGCTCCCAATCGCCGCTGATCTCGCGCGCGAATATTGGCCCGAGGCGCTTGTCCTTCCTGACCCTGGCATAGAATTTGCGAACCAGCTTGGCTATCGATTGCCGGTCAACACCGGGGTGATCGAGCGGCCGTTCCGCGGCAGGAGCCGCCCTCTCGATTGGTGCTGATCTAAAAGTCATTCATACTCTCTGCTGTTACGAGATGCCCAGTTCGCGAAGGGCGGAACGTAGGACGCCTGACGGGTCGCGGACGAGGCGAAAGCCGAGATTATCGGGTGGCGTGCCGACCGCACAGCCACCGCTCTTGCCGTCTCGGATGAAGTTCGACATGTACGTACGATGGAAACCTTCCACAGCGTGCACGCCGCAGTTTTCAATCGAGCTCGCCGTTTCTGTTCCATCGCCCGAGATTGTCGTATGGACGTAGCAGGTGGACGTCCATTCCCAGACATTGCCGGCAATGTCGGCCAATCCCTTCTCGTTGATCCCAAAGGCCCCTTGCGTCCTAGGCTCTGGATCGGGCGCGCGTCCGAGCGACGTCTCGGTGCGATACTGGTCGAGCCAACGGCGCGCCGGGTTGTCCGGGTCGCTTTCACTTCCCTCTACGTCGCCCCGAAAGCGTTCGCCAGCGGCAAAGGCCCACTCGACGTCTGTTGGCAGTCGCCATGTTTCGCCGGTCCGTTGTGACAGCCACTTTGCATAGGCTTCGGCGTCAATGTGACTTACCCCAGTGACCGGCACGTCGCCCACCTTTCGCAATTCGGCCGGCTTGCAGGCGCCATCGGCAACGCAGCGTGCATAGTCCGATACACTGACCTGGTATTTCATGATTTCCAGTGGTGCATCGATGGTCTCTCGAACGATGGGTGCCGCGACAGGATGATTGTCCCGAAGGAATTCTCCGGGCCTGGAGTGGTCAAATGACCCAGGCCGCAAGATTGTGGATAGCGGCGAGGCTACCCTCGAAGTGGGACTGCCGACGACCTGATTGGCTACGCCCAGGCCTATCAATGCCGCAGCGGCGATGGCGCCGAACGTAAAGACGGGATCAAAGGACATGGCGCTATCCGGTCTTGGGTGCAACCCTGCGGGACTGTTGGGCTGCACTCCCTTCTGTCCTACCTAGGAAGCGATTGCTTTGGGTGCCGCGACCTGGGTCATCAGGTCGTCGTTCCAGCTGCCGCCGTCGACCGTAAAGTGCGCGGTCGCTCCGAGTTCAACCGCTTCGATCAGATTGTGGTTCACATAGGCGTAGATGCCCGGCTGCAGGAACGTGTAGAGCGCGGCGCCAGCCGACCCGCCGCGGATGAACCAGGTTTCAAGGTCCTTGGCCGGCGGATTGGCAAATTTGCCCTGTTCCCAGACGAAGTCGCCGTGACCACCGATCAGGTGGGGCCGTGTGTCGCGATTGGCCTGGGAATGTACGATCAGGACCGTGTCCCCGACCTTGGCCTTCATCGCGTGCTCGCCGGTCAGCGATCCCGCCTTGCCGTTGAACACGACATGGGTGGGGATCAACCCGCGCATCACCTTCACGGTGTCGTCGTAATTGTCGCCGGCCGAGTCATACTTCTTGAACTTTCCTTGTTCGTCGCGCGGGATGTAGAAGTCGTTTTCGCCGACATAGTAGATGCGGTCGTAATGGATCGGCTTGCCTTTGTCGTCTTTCAGGCCGTCGCGCGGGAGTACCATGACCGCTCCACTCATGCCGGACACGACATGCCACGGGATCATCGCGCCGCCGGGCGCGCAATGGTATACGAACGTGCCGGCCCGGGTGGCCTTGAAGCGCAGCGTCACCTGCTCGCCAGGATTGATGAGGGTCAGCCCACCGCCGCCGAGCGCACCGGTTGCCGCGTGAAAATCGATGTTGTGGGCAAGCGTGTTCGTATCCGGATTGACGAGCGTGAGCTCGAGATAGTCGCCTTCATGCACGACCATCAGTGGTCCTGGAATTGATCCATTGTAGGTCATCGCATTCAACTGCGTGCCGTCGGCGTCGATGACGATCGGCTTTTCTTCGATCTTCATCGTGAATTCGACGACCTTCGGGCCGCTTTTGGCGACCTGGTCATGGGCATGGACGAAAGGCGGCGCCACCAGCGTGACCTTTTCGCGTGGCAGGCTGGAGACGTCCTTCGCACTGGCTGCCGGCATTGCGCTTATGGTGGCTACGGCAGCGACCGTAAGAACAGAGCCCAACAAAGCTTCACGTCTGGTAAGCATCTCAATCTCCTTAGGTTCGACCGGTTGATGCCTACTGTCTAGTCACATCGCGGGATATTTTCTTTGCGCTAACGCAAACTTGACGTGGTTGGTGGAGGCTTTTCTTCTTGGAATACTTGCTTGGTATGAAGCCTATCGGCATTTGCCGAGCCCTGAAATACATCAGGCCGGGCTTGGGCCTCTCACTGGTCCGCCCGGCCTTCCCCCTCCGGACATCGCCGAAACGGAGGGGTATCTATGAACAGAGGTTCAGTTGGAAGCCGCCTTGCTCGCTTCAGCGAACAGTTCGGCGAACACCGGCTTTGCCTTGCCGATCTGCTTGACCGCTTGCGCCGCTTCCAGGTTGGCGGGCTTGCCGACCAGGATCAGCGCGACCATGCCCATGCCGTAGTGGGGAGCGCACTTGACGCCATAGAAGCCCTCCTTGGTGAGGGTCACGGTGATCTCTTCGCTCGGCTTTCCTTTGAAGGGTTCGGCGCCGTCCGGGATCATGTCCTTGATGGTCTCGGCGTTGTGGGTCTTGTCGGTCGGCACAAACTTGATCGTGTCGCCAGGAGCCGCGCGAACAAAGGCGGGCTGGAAGACCATCGAACCTTTTTCTCCTTTGTTCAGCATCTGCACGACGTGCTCTTCGGCATTTGCCGCACCGGCAAGGGAGAGAAGCGCGACCGCTGCAGCGATCAGGGATAGTTTCATTTCGAAATCCTTTCATGGGTTCACGGCATCGACCGTCGGCTCCTTTTTACACCGCGTCATGATTGTGCGATTTGCGCTGGCGCAAATTGGTCGGCGAAGACTCTGGCTACCGGAAACGAGAGGCAGCAGGGCAGACGTTGACGGCCGCCCTTTCAGGCGGCGTTCTCGGGCCGACGCACCTGCAAGCGAATGTACGCGCCTCTTGCCGCTCGTCGGCTCCCCATGAGACAGTTGTCGATCAGATGGCGATTGATGCTTTGAATGCCATTTGGGTCGAAAGGAGGAGCACTTGGGTAGGCTCGATCCCTCGTTGATTTCCGGGCTTGCTGTTTTTGAGGGCTTGGCAGCCATGGATCTCGAACGCATCGTCGGCCAGGCGAGGTCGCTCCGGATCGCCAAGGATCAGCCGGTGTTTGAGCAGGAGCAGGAAGCCCATTCGTTTTTCCTGTTGCTCGACGGACATGTCCGCGTCGTGAAATCGACCCCGGACGGTCAGGAGGTGACCGTGCGGTATATAAGTCCTGGTGAATTGATGGGCATCGCCCACGCGTTGGGCCGCGCCACCTATCCGGCAAATGCTATCGCTGCCGTCGATTGCGTGGCTCTCGCCTGGCCAAGTCGATTGTGGACGGCTTTCGCCTCCGATTATCCCAGTTTTGGGGCCAGCACTTACAAGGCCGTCGGCAGCAGACTGCAGGACGCCCACACGCGCGTCATCGAGATGGCCACCGAACAGGTCGAGCAGCGTGTCGCCCATGCATTGCTCAAACTGGTCAAGCAGGCAGGCAGAAAGACAGACGAGGGAATTCTGATCGACTTTCCAATTACCCGTCAGAACATAGCCGAGATGACGGGAACGACGCTTTTCACGGTAAGCCGGCTCTTGTCGGCTTGGGAGGACCTTGACCTGGTCAAAGGTGGCCGCCAGAAAGTGACCGTGGTCGCGCCTCACCAACTCCTTTTGATCGCGGAAGGCAGGGCACAGAAGAGCTAGTCCGAACTGCCGGCCGCGGCCTGCAAATCGCAGCTTAGTTGTTCCTCGTCGAGATGGTGCTCGCGTGCCGCGTCGGCAATCGTGTGGAACGATGCAATCGGACAACCGACGCAAAGCATGCCGTGCTGGAGCACGATCCGGATCGCCGCCGGCGACATCCTCATGATTTCGTCCATCGTCGCATCGTCGCTGAATTTGCGTTTCATGCTTCTTGTCCGCGCTTTCAGGCGGATATACTGCGCTTGTCTTGCGTCCGTTCGTTGCGATGGCACAAAGAGGAAGCAACGATCGAGGTGCGTCGCGGTGTCGGCACTGCCTCAACACGGCGATGAACGGGAATGGGCGGCGAAAGATCACCGGCAATTTCGGATCCGGTCTGGGGCAGCCCTTCCACGCATCTCGTCCAGTCGGCCGAGCTAGGGACGTGCGTCTTCGAGTAGCTTTGCAAAACTCAGGCTGTTGGGACAGAAATCCTGATAGTGATCTTCGAAATCGAAGGCGTCCAGATGACCACGACATTGCCGCCGATGCGAGCAGGTGATGCAGATGCGTGACATGCCGCCGCGCGCCGCCTGCAGCGACCGAAAGGTGTCCGGATCGATGCCTGTCGATCGCATGGCGGAGGTGAGCAGGTCCTCCGACGCGTAGGGCAGCCGCACACCGTCATCGAACTCGCTTCGCGACAGACCGATGTCGTTCAAAATCCTTGCGCATCGATCCAGGCCTTGCGCCCAGAATGCTTTTCTCGCCGCCTTGCTGCGGTCGCGGTCCACCAGAAAGGAAATCGCGAACCGCCAGGCCTCGATGGTTTCCCTTTTGAGAGGGCCTGCCATGACAGATCTCCATTTGCCTTGATCGCATCGCTGGAAGAATGTTGGCGCGGAAAATAGTGCCGGTTGACCGTCAGCTCTTTGCGCTGGCGCAAAGTCCCTGCGTGGATCGGCTGATTGCAATCGCGTTCGCCTCCGGCCGATTCCAGGGCAGCGTAGGGGGCACAACTGTCAGCGTCCTGACAGGTTCGATGAACCAATGTCCGCCATCACGTGAAAACTGGCGCTGCCGGAGTGACGGGAATTTTTCCATGCCGCTGACATGATGTCGTCTTGCAGGCATGATTCTGACAGATGCCCGTCAGCTCAACACAGCTTCGACCGGATCGCTGCTGAAAAACTCAAACTGGAACCCTCGCATGAATCCTGCCTATGCCAACTCCCAGAAGGCCATTCACTGGGCCGTCTTTCTGCTCGTCATTGGCCTTTACGGCCTGACTTACGTCGCCGATGTCTTCCCGCGCGGTGATCCCGGCCGCGCCGTCGTCTGGTGGCTTCATATTTCATTCGGGCTGCTGCTTTTCATGCTGGTTGTCCTGCGCGTCGGCTTGCGGCTGGCGCTTGGAACGCCGGGTCTGCCGCTGGAAATGTCACATCTGGAACGGTTGCTGGCCAAGATCGCGCATGTTCTGCTCTACGCGCTGCTTGTCGCCATACCCGTTCTCGGCATCCTGCTGACCTGGTACCGGGGCGATGCCTTGAGTTTCTTCGGTCTCTTTACGATCCCGGCTCCGGTTTCCGCGGACCGCGCCACGGCCGGTTTCATCAAAGAACTGCACAGCCTTTGCGCCAATCTGATCCTTATTCTCGCTGGATTGCATGCCGTTGCCGCGCTTTGGCATCATTATGTCTGGAAGGACGATGTGCTCAACCGAATGCTGCCGGGGAAAAGTGGCGCCTGACCGAAATCCGGACCACTCCGGCCGGATGCAGGCGGCGCCTTGCCGCTTGCAATGGTTGTGTACTGGGACACATGGTTCCAGGATGAAGTCCTCACTGAAATTCATGGCGATGGCGGGTCTGTGCGGGCTCCTGCTTGCCTGTCCGTCCACCGCACGCGCGGATGTCGACGATGACGGCGATCATGATCGGGCGCGCGATCTCTACGAACGTGGCGAAATAGAGGGCCTGTCGACCATCCTGGGCGTGGTTCACGCCGCCGTCCCCGGCGACATTGTAGCCGTGGATTTCATCCATATCGCTGACAGGTGGGTCTACCGGTTCCAGGTCGTTGGCGCCGACGGTCACCGCAGGATCGTCGATGTGGATGCCGGCGCCGGGGTCCTCATGCGCGGCGAAGGTGGCGACCGATGAAGATCCTGCTCGCCGAGGATGAACCGCGTATCGCCGGCGATATCGCGGCTGCCCTCAAGGCTGCTGGAATGGCCGTCGACATCGTGCGCGATGGGGAGGCTGCCTGGTTCGCGGGTGACGTCGAGAATTATGACGCGGCGATCCTGGATCTCGGCTTGCCAAAACTCGATGGCCTGGTTGTGCTGAAGCGCTGGCGGGCCAATGCACGCCGCTTTCCCGTGCTGATCCTGACGGCGAGGGGGCTGTGGACCGAGCGCGTCGAGGGCATCAACGCCGGCGCCGACGACTACTTGCCCAAGCCGTTTGAAATGGAAGAGCTGCTGGCGCGGTTGCGCGCGATCCTGCGTCGCTCGGCCGGCCAGGCGGCACCGGTCTTGAAATCCGGACCATTGCTGCTGGATACCCGCCAGATGCGAATTTCGCTGCGCGGCGCTCCTGTCGCCTTGTCGCCGCTCGAATACCGGCTGATGGCATTCCTGATGCACCATGCCGGGCGCGTGGTGGCAACGACGGAACTCGCCGAACATCTGTACGACTCCGGCAACGATCGCGATCCCAATGCAGTCGAGGTCATCGTCGGGCGCCTGCGCCGCAAGCTCGGCAACGATGTCATCGAGACACGGCGCGGGTTCGGATACTTCATGCCCGACGAGCAGGCCTGATGGGCAACTCGATCCGCTTCAGGCTCTGGTCGGCGGCAACCATCTCGATCCTCATCGCCCTTGCCGTCGCGGGGCTCGGCCTGCGATATCTGTTCGAACTGAATGTGGAACGGCGCGTTGTCAGTGAGCTGACCGTCGATCTCAACGAACTGATCGGCTCGACCAGCTTCGCGGCCGACGGCCGGCTCTCGGTCACATCGGACCTGACCGACCCGCGCTTCGCCAACCCGCTGTCCGGCCATTATTGGCAGGTGGAAGATCTGGCCAGTCACAGTCTGACCCGTTCGCGTTCGTTATGGGACGCAACGCTGATATTGCCTGAACTGGTCGATAATGGCGAACTGAGAAAGATCCAGGAGCTGAAAGGTCCGGGCGGCGAACTCACCATTGCCGTCGAGCGAACCATCACCGATGCCGACGGTCGATCCTTTCGCGCCACCGTGGCGGAAGACCACCACAGCGTCGAAGTGTCGGTGGATGGATATGTCCGCGATCTCGTGCCCGCGCTCATCGTGCTCGCAGCGGGCCTGATGGCGGCATTCTTCATCCAGATCACCGTCGGCCTTGCGCCGCTGGAAAACCTCAGGGTCGCCGTTCGAAACGTGATCGCGCAGCGCACGGCACGGCTTGACGTGGCGGCCCCGAGCGAGGTGCAGCCGCTCGCCGACGAAATCAACCGCCTGCTCGATGCACAGGAGAAGGCTCTCGCACGAGCCCGGGGCCGAGCCACCGACCTGGCTCACGGACTGAAGACGCCGCTGCAGGTGCTGTCTGCCGACATCAGGGCCTTGCGCAAGAAGGGCGAGACCCAACTCGCCGACGACATCGAGAAGAGCGCGGGGGCTATCCGCCGCCATGTCGAACGCGAACTGGCCCGGGCGCGTCTGGCTCCCGGGGTATCCAGCAAGGCATCGTGCCTAATCCGGGAGGCCGCAGCTGGCGTCGTCGCCGTCGTCAAGCGCACCCCGGCCGGCAAGCAGCTCGCTTTCCTGATCGACGTCGCGGAAGAACTCATGGCGCCGGTCGATGAAGGCGATCTGTCGGAGATCCTGGGCAATCTGGTGGAGAACGCCGCGCGCTTCGCAAGATCCTCGGTTCGGGTCAATGCATGGGCAACCGATGGCGAGGTGTCCATCGCCGTTGCCGATGATGGTCCGGGCATTCCCGATGCGGACCGGCAAGCCGCGTTGTCGCGCGGCGTGCAACTGGACAGCAAGGGCGGCAGCAGCGGCCTCGGCCTCTCCATCGTTTCAGATATTGTCGAAGCCTATGGCGGAAGCCTGACAATGACCAATGCCGATCCCGGTCTGGTCGTTACCGTCGCCTTGCCCCGGCACGGCTAGAGTGTTTTTTTCACGCAATTCCGGACGGAAAACCGCTACGCACTTTTCCTGGATTGCTCTAATTCGGCCAGCGCTCAGGCGAAGCCAGGGAAGTAATCTACCTTTATCCTGGAGCGACGAACGCCCATGGCCAGCAGCTTCTTGCGCAGTGCCTTGACCATGCCTTGCGGGCCGGAAATGTAGAATATCCGCTCCAGATAGTCGGGAATGGCGAGGCGCACGAGGCGCGCGTCGATGTAGCCGGGATATTGGCCGCGCTCGGCGCCATTGGCGATGGCGAGCACCGTCTTTACGCCCAGTTCTCTCTTTGCCGTGTCGAGGACGTCGCGATAGGCGATGTCCTGCTGGGTCTCGGCTCCGTAGAGGATGACGATCGGGCGCTTTTCGTCGCGGTCGATGAGATACCGCAGCATCGAGCGGAACGGCGTGATGCCGATGCCGCCGGCCAGGAAGGCGATCTTGGTTTCCGGATCGGCCGGCAAGGTGAAGTCGCCGCCAAGCTGAGAGGCGTGGATCGTGCTGCCCGGCTTCATCGCGCCCAACGCCTGCTTGAAGGCGCTCGACCGCGGATAGAACTTGACGCCAAGTCGGACAGTTCGCTCCGTGGGCGCCGATGCGACCGTGAAATAGCGACGGTTGCCGCGACTGTCCGAACGGTCGAGGCCAAGTGTCCATTCAAGATACTGGCCTGCTTCGAAGGCGAGCTTCCTCGGTGAGTTGAAGATGAAGTCGTAGCTGTCGACCGCCGATCGTTCGATGCGTTCGAGCGTCAGCACCAGGCGTCCCTTGGGGCTTACGGCGTAGGCAAAGAGATTGCCCGTCAGAAGCGCCAACTCCGGCGTAAAGTAGAACGAACCGACATGGATGTTGGGCGCGAACAGGAAGCCGACGATCGCGGCGAAGGCGATCCGTGGCAGGCGCATCGTCGGCGCCGTCAGCGGCTCGGTCAGCATCACGAAGGCAAAGAACAGCAGGGGCGACGAGCCAAGCGTCTCCGTCAGTGCTGTCGCATATTGCGACGGCTCGGTCGTCGAGAGGATCGTTGCCAGCGTCACGGCGATGAAGGTGACGACGATATCGACCCGGCGCAGCTTGCGCACGATAAGCAGGCCGCCGCAAAGAACCACGGGAAGCAAGGGCAAATTGCCTCCGACCCACCAGGTTGCCGGGTGGTCAAGAAGCAACGCGGTCAGCGCGACGCCCAGTGCTGCCGGATTGAACAGGTGCTTCCTGCCGATGGCGAGAATGAACTTGGATGAGATCGCCCAGATGCAGGCGAACACAACCGCGCCGATCCCGTTGACGTCGGTGGCTGCCACCGGATCGAGGATAAGCGCCAGGATGAGGGCGGTTATGTAGACAGACTCGTTGTTGGCCGGAACCTGGAAGACAGCCGCGAAAACACGGTTGGTGATCCAGCAGGCGGCCAGCATCAGTCCTGTCGTGAAGGCCAGCGCGACCGGATCGTGCGGCACGAGCTTGAATATGCCGAGCACAAAGGCCGTGCCCAGCAAGGCGATCAGATAGTAGAGAACCAGCCGGTACATGGTCTGGTGGTCGAGAAACCGGTCGATGGCCTTGATCATGATTGGCAAAAGGCTCCGAAGCCGGTTGTCGGCGTGGCACGGCCGTTGTCCGCCACGACGTAGCCCTCGAGGCCCGGCGTCTGTTCGAGAAAAAGAATGCCATCCCGGCCCATGGCGAAGGCGGCGGTGGCGAAGCGGTCGGCCTCGAACACGTCGGATCCGATGACCGTCAGGCTGACGATCTCGGTGATCGGCCCGTCAAGCCCACGCGGATTGTAGATGTGTTGTCCGCGGACATAGGTGCCTGACGTCGCGACACCGTGCCCGCGTGGATAGACGACCTTGATGATTTCGTCGGCGTTGAAGGGATTGCGGATGCCAACGCTCCAGTCGAGGCCCGAAGCATTCCTGCCGCAGGACTGGATGTCGCCGCCCGCCTCGATGAAGAAATCGGCAACGCCTGCCCTGCCGACAATCCCCGCCGCATTGCGGATGGCCCAGCCCTTGACGATGCCCGACGGGTCCAGCGAACCGTCTGGCTTGCGGATGTCGAAAAATCCGTCCGTCTGGCTTCTGGTGCGTTCGGCGAGAGCCATTACTTCCATCATCTCGCCGCTCCAATCGCGGACCGGAAGGTCGCCACGGTTGATGGCCGAAATCTCGCTGTCGGTCCTGTAGGTGCTGAACCGGCGGTCGACTTGCCCGAAATAGTCGAAGACCGCGTCGACCAACTCGGCGCCCGACGCACCGGCGATATCGACCGTGATGGGCATGCCCATCAATAGTTTGGTGTCGCGCATGGACCTAGGAGGACGATGCTTGCTTCAACGCGCCGGCGAGCGACTGCCTGAAGGCCCTGCTGGTCAAGGTTGCGCCCGAAATGATGTCGACATCGGCGCTCTGCGCGCTGATTGCTTCGTCACGCAGCATGGGCAAAGCCTGCCGGTTGATGTTGACCGACGTGCGGCGGTCATTGGGGTATTTCAGCACTTTCAGCGATGTGAGGCGGCCGCCCTGAATCGAGGCCTGGATCTGGAGGAGTCCATAATAGGCGTCGGTGACAGGGCCAGCATAGGTGCCGTCGGCAAAGCCGTGGCCGACCTTCTTCATGCCTGAATTCGAGGACAGCTTCATGCCGGCCTTGATGACGCGGACTTTCGCTTGCGGATAATCCGGCCTCGGCTGGGGAATGGGGATGTAGATCGCGGGGGTGGCCGGGAACACCGCCGTCAGCGGCGCGGCATCAGCGGCGAGTTCAACCGGTGCCTGTTTCGCCGGTTGGGCAGGCGCCTCGGAAACCTGCGGCTGGACGGCTTCAGGCGGAGGAGACTTTTCGGCTCCTGTCGGTTTTGCGACGGTCGGCTGCGTCGAACTGGGCGCGGCGATCGCAGCCGTCGTTTCGATGCTAACCCTGGCCGGAGGGGTCGCCGGAGGCTCCACCTGTCCGATCGCCGCTAAGGGGTGCGTACCAGGTGATGCGATGACAGGCGCCGCGATGACAGGGGCCGGGGGCTGCGCCGGTCCGACCGGCTGTTGCGGGCTTTCCTTGGCGGCATTGGCGGGACCCGCCGTGTCGATGGCGTCAAGGCTTGGGGCGTCGATGCTTGGGGCCTTGCCGGCCTGATCCCAGACATAGGCGCCCGAGGCCGCGACCACGAAAAGCGATAAGGCAATCTTTTTCATCAGTGTCTGCATTTCCGCGTTGAAGCCCGCGAGCGTGAAGCCGCTGCAGGCTGTTTCAAGCGCAATATGCCATGCCGAAGCTGACAACTGGCTGTCAGCGCGCTTCGACCTTAGCGGAAAGCTCCTCGAACTGTCGGGCCGGTGCCGGCAGCGAGCCAGGGTGGCGGATGGATATACCCGTCACCAGCCGGGCGGTTCCACAGCTCTATTCTTCGACTTCCACCGCCAGGTGACCACTTGCCTGGAGGACTTTTGCCGTAACCGTGTCAGCGGCCCTCGTGAACTCCAGGTCGACGCTTTCTCCACCGACGCGCAGCCCACGAAGCTCGATCCGGTTCACGAAGTCAGGAAGGCGCGGCCGCACGATCCGCAGCCTGCGGGAGAAGGCGTCGGGCTCCAGTCCAAGACACGTGGTCACCAGGAACGGCAGAGCTCCCGCCGCCCAGGCCTGAGGATGGCAGGCGACCGGATAGTGAACGGGCACCTGAAAATCCTCCCGTCCAAAGCCCGCAATCGCTTCCGGGAGCCTCTGATGCCGAAAATGCATGGCCGCCTCCGCAATGGCGGTAAGGACCCGCAGTGCCGCCGTGTCCTCGCCATACTGCCGGCATCCGGCCGCCAGCAAGGCATTGTCGTGCGGCCAAACGGTTCCGAGATGATACCCGACCGGATTGTAGCGCAGTTCCGCGGTTGAGAGGGTGCGTACGCCCCAGCCGCCGAACATATCGTCCTGCATCAGTCGTGCGACCGATCTCCGGGCCTTGTCCTGGTCCGCGATGCCGGTCCACAGCGCATGTCCGGGGTTCGAGGACACCACCGCAACTTGATCCCCTCCTTTCTCAAGCGCGAGCACGAAGATGCCAAGATCCTCGCGCCAGTAGTCGCGGTTGAAGTCGGTCCGCAACGTTTCGGCTTCCTGCCGAAGATGATTTGCGCGATCGATCTCGCCTTCACGCTCGTAAAGATCGGCTATCGCGCGTTTTGCGGCAAAGACGTAGCCCTGCACCTCGACCAGCGCTATCGGCGGGTCGGCAATGCTGCCGTCGGCCCTGACGATTGCATCGCCCGAATCCTTCCAGCCCTGGTTCACGAGGCCTTTCTCCGAGGTGCTCTGATACGCCAGATAACCGTTGCCATCCGACGCCGCGGCGATCCAGGCCAACGCGTGCTCCACGGGCTGCCGCAGTTCCCGGAACAATTCCAGGTCACCTGTCCATGCCGCATACCGGCCCAGCAGCAGGAGGAAGAGCGGGGTCGCGTCTACCGTTCCATAGAAGCGGGCGTGCGGGATGTCACCCGCCCGGGCCAATTCGCCGACACGGAGTTCGTGGAGGATCTTGCCGGGCTGCTCATCGCGCCAGTCGTCCACGCACTGCCCTTGATAGCTGGCAAGGAGGCGCAATGTCTGGGCGGCGATACGCGGCTGGAAGGCGAGCATTTCAAGGGCCACGATCAGGCTGTCGCGGCCAAACAAGGCTACGAACCACGGCACTCCGGCGGCAAAGTAGTCGTTGTTACCCAGACGCGATCGCAGGATCCCGAGATCGCGCAGCGAGCGCTCGATGATGTTGTTCAGGAGCAGGCTGTCACTGCTGAACTTAGTGTCTTGGCCCAGCCTTTGCTCCGAGCCATTCGGGAGATTGTCATCGGGCTTTTGGATCGTTGCCATTGATGCCTGAACGGGATCTTTTTCCTCGGCATCCTCCGTCAGCTTGATGGCAATCGAAATGGTCTGCGTGTCGTTTGGAGAGACACGGATGCGGAACCGCGCCGCGGTATGAAGTCTGTCGTGTGGCGGTGGCGAAAAGGCGATCGTTGTCGTTCTTCGCAAACGATCGGCACCGTAATACACGCAACGGAGATCGCCGCTGCGCCAGCCTGGCGGCTCAGGGCTGCCACGGGTTTCGCGCACCAAACCGCGCACGTTGAATATATCTTCGAAACCAGCGTGAAAGCGCAGGGTGAGCGAGAAGGAATGCGCCTCGCGCCCAAAATTCCGGAATGAGATGGTCTCCCGCACCTGGGTTTGATCGGCGTCGAGAACCCGCTCCCAGCGGATGCCGAGCTCCTCCTTGGGGATCAGTTTCCCTTCCTCGGTGTGCAGGTCCGGATTGGTGAGTTCGAAAAGCGCCATGTCGCCTTTGTCCGCGGTCGAGGCCAGCACGAGGGGGGCGACACCATCAAGCTCCATTTCATAGCCGCCGAGGAAACGGCAATCATGAAAATAAAGTCCAAACCCATGCTCGTCGTTCAGCGGTATCTGCGCATCCGGAGCCACGACATAGTACAGATTGACGTTCTTTGTGGTAACGGCGTCGGCGATGCTGCGGACGATTGCCGAATGACCTTGGGTGAGGACGCGTCGTTTCCGCTCCCGTTTCGCCTGCGGGGTCTGTCGCGCCTTTTCCTGACCATGCGACGACCGCGCCGCGTGCTCCGGGAGAGCGGTCTCGCTTTCCTGGCCGCTCTGCCTTGCGCTTTTTCCGAGCTCTGTTTTGGGCATCGATCCTGTCTCGCTAGAGCATGATGCCGGAAAGTGTGAAGCGGTTTTCGGATGAAATCATGCTCTATCCCTTTGATTTAGAGACGCCGCCGTAGGACACAGACTCCACTTAACGCGTATAGGTTCCGCGCCAAGTGTGCCCCTACGATATGCGGAGAATTCCGGATAAGGGGTGGCCAGCCAAAGGCGCCGGCAGCTGCGGTCTGCCCATGCGCCATTGGTGTGGCGCGGGTTGAAGCATCGTCGAGGCTGGATGGGAAGCTGACAGGATGGATTGGCCCAGCGGTTACGGACAGGGGAGTAACCGCTGGGCCTGAAGGGAGCGCGCTCCTCCCGCGCAAGCTTTGACGACGTTGCTGGTCGTCAATTACCCGCACCGGCGCTCCCACCATCCGACGGCTGCCGGCCACGTCGAAATGTCATTCCTGCCCTATGTACCGGGGCCGGCCGGAAATTATTCCCGCCGGAGGTTCATTTTTCCTGGCGCGCTCACCCGTGAGGCTGAACCGTGAACCTAACCGCCGCAGCGATGCCTGTTGGGATGCGATGAGGGGCGGTCCGGCATCACCCCATGAAATGCCGGACCGCAAGGAAGTGCTCGCGCGTGCGCACTTCCTCGATCGGTTGCCTCGCAGCCGCGGTTCACCAGCGCAAGCCACGAGCGCAAATCGTGGTCAGCTGGAAACGTGTTTCCGAGCTTGCAAAAGCCATAGCGCACGATGCTTCTGTGACATTCCCTTGATCGCTGACCGGGCGGCCAGGGTGATCTCGTATGCGCCGCAACCGGGGCACTGGAATTCGGCCTTCCGAGGCGTGACGTCGACTTCAAGCGCATCTCCGGAGCAAACCGGACAAACCGACGGATAGTACCTTTTTCTCAAGTCAAACGACAAATGATTCATCAGTCGAGCCTCCCGCTTTCCAGCAGACGAAATCGGTCGTGCATCGTCGTCACCCAGACGGGCAAGGAACCGCCGCGGGGAGACGCGTATCAGTCAACCCCTTATCTTGGGCGCGACGTTCCTGCGCGTTGCGACCTCTATTTCCTTCGCTTCCTTCTCAAGCCGGTCGGGCGCGGCTGAACCCATCAGGGCATAGGCCGTGCCGCCGGACTGCCAGTAGACAGTCGGCACGCGTCCGTCCGTGGCCGTGGTCGGGGGTACGG
Organism: Mesorhizobium sp. ES1-4; assembly: GCF_020164745.1. Lineage (GTDB taxonomy): Bacteria > Pseudomonadota > Alphaproteobacteria > Rhizobiales > Rhizobiaceae > Mesorhizobium. Next base: position 167,506 of record NZ_JAIUGV010000012.1, read on the forward strand.
CGTCCTCGCCGGTCATCGGCGCTGCCACCAGCGTGATACGGCCAACGCTCGGCGTATCCGCCGTTACCACCAGGCTCTGCTTTCCGTTCCAGGGCTGGACCTGAACATCTTTCACCGACCACACCGCCGGCAAGGTAGGCATGCTTATGTCGACAGCGCCAATCAGTCGTTCGATCTTGTCCTGCTTCGGCTCGCTTCCCTTTTCCGGACCGGCATTGAGCTGAGCGACGCGCAAAGCGTCCCGCGCGGCGAGAATGAAAGTTTCATCCGCCTTTTGACCGCCCTGGCGAAGCGGCACGGTCAAGGAGTTGGCCGACCAACCCAGGAAGACCAGAAAGGCCGCGGCCAATTGCAATTTAAGCGCGGCAAACACCTTTCGGCGTCGAAACACGCCCTCGAGTTGCTTTGCCCTGTCCAGGCTCGCTCGGGGTGGAAACAGCCGCTGGGGCTGTATATCGCGCAAAGCTTCCATGCGCTGGGCCTGTGCAAACACCTCAGCGGCCAGTTCCGGCTCGCGGGCGAGGCGGGCCTGTAGGTCTGATCTCTGGGACGGCAACAGTTCGCCGTCAAGGAACCGGTTGATCTCCTCTTCGGAAACGCGGTCACTTGGCAACATCACGGCCTCCCACTATTTTCAATTGAGCTGGTGCGACGTCGTTCATTTTTTCCATATTGTGTTTCAGGGCGAACCGGGCACGGCTCAGGCGAGACATAACAGTTCCCACCGGCACGCCCAGCACGGCTGCGGCATCGGAATAGGTAAAGCCCAGGACGGCGACCAGATGCAGCACTTCGGCCTGTTCGGAAGGTAATTCCGCCATGGCCTTCCGGACATTGGAAAGCTCGGCGCTGTATTCCTGCGAGGGCATCAGCAATGGGTCGCATTGTTCAGCATAGGCAGCCAGGCGGCGCCGCTCCGCATCCGCGCGCACGGCACTGGTCAGAAATGTGTTCCGCACGATAGTGACCAGCCAGGGCATGAGTGGGCGCGAGGAATCATAGGTGCGAGCCAGAGCGAGGGCCCGGGCAAGCGCCTCCTGAACGAGGTCATCGGCGTCCGCGTCGTTTTTCGTGAGCACCCTGCTGTAGCGCCACAGATCCTCCAAGTGCGGAATGACGTCGAAGTTCGCCTTCATGGCCCGTATACTGACCGTGTGCCTAAACTATTCCAAGCGACGGCTCGCAATTCGCCGACCGACGCGGTCTATGGATGTGTCCGGTTCCTGCTCCCCGGCTCGTGGGCAGGGCTATCGCATATGAGTGATTGCCTGGATGAGGTAGTCGTCATTCCAAGCGCATTTCTTGATGCGGTGGCT
>NZ_JAIUGV010000013.1 GCF_020164745.1 Mesorhizobium sp. ES1-4
AGCAGTTCCCCTCCCACGTACTGCTTCCTGTGATGACAGCGATGGGGTCCCATGCCGGCAAGGCGAATTTGAACAGCATCGCTAGGTGTTTAGATTGTGGTATTCGGCTTTGCCCCCCGCCTTGAACGGGTTGTTTTGAAGTGCTGCGCTTCGAGATGATGACAAAACGTGGTCTGTGTGAACAGCCACAAGCATCAGGAAAGGAAGCGCAGCATGAAAAATTATGCCGGACTGGACGTCTCCGTGAAAGAGACCACCGTTTGCATCGTGAGAAGGGCGCCGAATTTGCCGAGAGATGAAGGTTGCTAGTCATCCGGACGATCTTGCTGACGCATTGAAGAACCCCGCATGGAATCTCGCCCGGATCAGGCTTGAAGCCGGCCCCTTATCCCAATGGTTGGTCTGGCGGCAGCCGGACTACGTGACCTGTATCGAGCCCCGTCATTCCAAGGCGTTCTCAAGGCACAGGTCAACAAGACCGACCGCAACCATGCTCGCGGCATCGCGCAGATATGCGGGTTAACCTGTTCCGGCCCGTGCATGTCAAGAGTAAGCGGTATTCTCGGGCCACGGCCTTGAGCTCGAGCTTGTTGATGTAGACCCAAGGCAGGAGATCGTCGATCTGGCTGTTGGGGTGGCCGTTGACGATCCTGGTGAGGACATCGGCGAGATAAGCCGAGCGGTTCGACACCATTGAGCTTGCAGGTTTCGATCAGCGAGGCGATGACTGCCCAGTGTTCGGCGCCGCCGTCAGAGCCTGCGAAGAGCGCGTTCTTGCGGTTGAGCGCGAAGACTGATTCATTATGCACCCCCTCTTCAAATGGCGGGAAACAGCGATTTCTGATTATCGTCGTTGATGATACGCGGAGATTTGCGCGCCAAATCGGCCTTGATCCGTTCATCTTCAAGGTCGCTGGCGCGGATCTGGTAGGGCGCGCCGCGCATGACCTGCTCGGCTGGTAATATGCCGTCCCTGACGAACCGGCGGATTTTGACGTGCGACACGCCAAGCTTCGCGGCCGCGTCCGACATGGTAAGCCACTCGCCGTTCTTGTCGGAAGACCGATAGCCGCTGATCTTGTGCACCGTGCGCAGGGATTGGACGCGTCGCGCCGTCCAGGTCTTTCCCTGACCCGTCTTCATGCCCATGCGGTTGAGTGTGGCGGCGATTTCGGCATCCGACCATCGCGTTGCCATGGATCGCATGACCGCCAGAGCCTCCTCAGGCGTACTCTGGCCATGCTCTCCGGATTTGGACTTGCGAACCCTTACCTGGGAATGCTGGCCCCCATGCCAATGGATGGTCAGGATCACATCGCGCGCGTCGTCATCGACGTCCGCCACAATGTCCTTGATGAGCGCGCGCAGCAGTTGCTGACGGAACCGCATATCGACACCCGGCGCATTCCAGGCGGCTTCGAGATCCTGGGCGAGGCCGGTGAAGTCAGGGATCGCGTCGACAGGCTCCATACGCTGGACTTCACTGAGCCGGGCCTCGCAGGTCTCCACGCGCCTGAGCCTAGCTTCCCAGTTCCTCTCGAGCTGGGCCGCTATAAGCCGGTTCTCCGGGTCGCAGGCGGCGTAGCGGCGCTCGGCGAGCGATGCCTCATAGCGTGCCTGCTGCAGGTCCATCTCGATCATCTGCCGCCGCCTGGCTTCGCTCTCCAGCTGCATCTGTTCAGCCTCCAACGCCGCCTCGATCGCCATCGGCGCAACCGCCTCCAAGGCTTCGCGGGCCACCGCCGCATCGGTGCGAAAGCCGTTGAACGACATGCATCGCGCCTGCGCCATCATGGTGTTCTCGCAACGATAGACCGGGTAACCTTGGCCACGTCCGGCATACGTGACAACCAGTCTTCGCCCGCATCGACCACAGGAGAGAAGACCCGGGAGCAACGCGCGACCGCCGCGGCCCGACTTGACGCCGCCGGCTTTGCCATAGGCGTTGGCGGCGAGAAGTTCCTGGTTCCGTTCGTACTCGCTCCATCCGATATAGCCTTCGTGATGCTCCTTGAGCACCACCGCCCAATCGCTGGCCGGCTTGTAATGACCATAGCTCTTGCGGACGCGGCCATCCACGATCTCGGTGCGCTTCTCGCTCTTACCATAGACATAAGCGCCGGCGTAGAACGGGTTCTTCAGGACGGAGATCACGTTGCGGTAGCGGACCGGAACCCAGGCGAAGGACACCATCTTCTTGCCGTCGGAGGGTCTGGGGAAATGCACGCCATCGTCGATCATCGAGATCAGGACCTGGCGGGCACTGCCGAGTTCGCGGAAACGCGCGAATATCAGGCGAATGGTCTCCTGCAGGCGTATATCGGGATCGAACCCGAGACCGTAATCCCGGTGCCAGACGTAGCCGAAGGGCACAGAGATGCGCAGTTCGCCGCGCTGTGCCTTGGCGCGGTCAGCTTCGTACATGCGAGCACGCAGCACCCCGAGTTCGAACTCGCTTATGCTCCCCTTCATGCCGAGCAGCAGGCGATCGTTCGGCAGTCCCGGATCGTAGACTCCGTCCAGATCGATCACCCGTGCATCGACTTCGCCGCACAACTCGAGCAGCCGATGCCAGTCCGGTCCGTTGCGAGACAGGCGGGACGCCTCCAGGCAAAGCACAGCGCCCACATGACCGGTGCACAGATCGTCGACCAGGCGTTCGAAACCGGGACGTTCCACAGCTCCACTTGCGGTGCGTCCCAAGTCCTCGTCGATCACCTCAACCTTGCGGAATCCCCAGCGCCGCGCGACGTCGACCAGCTCATATTGCCGACGCTGGCTCTCAAGATTGAGCTGCACTTGCGCCTGCGTGGACTGACGTACATAGACAACGGCCTTGCGCTTGAGGATGGTGGCCGGAATCAGATTACGGCTCGTCATCGCGGCTCTCCTCCGTCACGATACCGGCGGCGGCCATCAGCACATTGGCGAGCCGGGCGATCACGATCGTTCGTTGCGCTGCGCTCAGCCCGACTAGCTTGTGCGAGTCGAGCGCATGCTGAGCTGGCGAACGATCACGAGAGATCGTGTCGGTGGCGGCAAGGTTCTCATTTTGAGTCTCCCCGATGATGAAACCATCCGGAGAGCCTCGCCGGAAACGGCGCTGGATCAAGAGCTTGTTCAGTTCAAGCAGTGCAGCAAGCGACGCGCGCGGGGAGCCCAGATCCATTGCTGCGCACGGGACTTCGACCTCCTGCCCAACATGGGCAGAATGACCCCGAGATTGCGATCGGACGGATCGAGCGTTCGACGGTGTTGCTGTCGATCTCGATGCGGCCGTCGTCAAGGAAGTGCGAGAGGCCTTCCCAGCGTGAGAGCGTGTAGCGGATTGCCTCTGCGAGCTTGGTCTTCTGACTGATCAGGCCGAGCTTCTCACGCAGCCAGGGTTCGAGATCGGCGACGATGGCGCGGCTTTTGTCCTGACGCATCGCGCGGCGCTCGTTGGCCGATCGGCCACGGATGTCATCCTCGATCTTGTAGAGTTCGGCGATCCGTCTCAGCGCGTCACTGGCGATCGGCGCGGGACCGGCTGCTGCCAGTTCATAAAAGCGCCGACGGACATGCGCCCAGCAGAAGGCGAGCGTGACGCCGCTTTTGTCGGCCAGCACGCGATAGCCGCCATAGCCGTCGACCTGCAAGATTCCGGTGAAGCCTGCGAGATGAGCGATCGGACGCTCGGCCTTTCGGTCCGGCGCATAGACATAGGCGACGCCCGGCGGGTCGCTCCCCTCCCATCGTCGGTCATCGCGGGCATAGGCCCAGAGTTGACCTGTCTTAGTCTTGCCGCGGCCGGGATCGAGCACCGGCGCGGTCGTCTCGTCGGCGAAGAGTTTTGCCGAGGACTTCAGCTTGCCAAGCAGCCGCTCATGCACCGGACGCAGGTGCCAGGCGGCGCGGCCGACCCAGTCGGCGAGCGTAGAGCGATCGAGATTGATACCCTGCCGGGCGTAGATTTGCGCCTGACGATAGAGCGGAAGGTGATCGGCATATTTTGAGACCAGCACCTGGGCGACCGTTGCCTCGGTCGGAAGACCACCCTCGATCAGCCGGGCCGGCGCCGGAAGCCTGAACCACGACGTCCTCGCAGGCGCGGCAGGCATATTTGGGCCGGCGCACGACGATTACACGCAGCTGCGCCGGAACGATGTCGAGCCGCTCGCTCACGTCCTCGCCGATCCGATGCAAGCCATTGCGGCAGCATGGGCAGGCATGGTCCTCGATGTCGACGACCATCTCCACGCGCGGCAGATGGGGTGGCAGCGCGCCCCGGTTGGCCCGGCGCCTCGTGGCCTTTGCTTGCCGCTCGGCGGGAGCAGATTGCTCCTTCTCTTCCTCACCGGCGGCCTCGATCTGCTCCGCCTCTTCGAGCCCCAGCAGCAATTGATCCTCGGGGAGCGTCTCGGCACGCCGGCCGAAGCGGTGACGCTGCAATTCCTTGATGATCTGAATCAGACGGGCATTCTCGACGTCGTGCGCCAGGACCATCGCCTTCAGCGCGTCCGGATCGTCGGGAAGCTGGTCAGCCGTCATCGCCATGAACGGATCAGACCATATTCGCCGACAGCCCGCGACAGCGGAATCTAGGCTGATTCACTTCGTCGCGGGTCAGCCCGCCTGGGCTGGCACGCGGGTCCGGCGCGCCTCATGGACTCGCCGCCAGTCGAGACCTTCGAGTAGCGCCGAGAGCTGCGCGGCCGTCAGCCGCATCATGCCGTCATGCACTTTCGGCCAGCGGAACTCCCCATCCTCCAAACGCTTAGCAGGCAAACCCCGGTGCCATCCCAGAAGATCAGCTTGATCCGGTCAGTCCGCTTCGCCCGGAAGACGTAGACGGCCCCGCTGAACGGATCGGCCCCCATTGTCTCTCGCACCAGCGCCGCCAATCCCTCCGCACCCTTGCGGAAGTCGACGGGCTTCGTCGCCACCATGACCTTGACCGCACCCGTCGGCCCGATCACGACGTCGCCTTCAGCGCGCGGATCACTGCGGCCACCGTCTTGGTATCGGCGCCCCGGCCGACGCGCATCGCGATGCCGTCGATCTCAAGCTCGATCATGCCGGCATCTCGGGTGGCTTGCCGTTTCCGCTGCTTCGGTGAACGGCTGGCTGCAGGTTCCGCCGCCGCCACAACCGCCGGCACAAAGGCAGGAGAATCTTGCTGCACCGAAGCGGCCTGTTTGCGCGCTTCGCGGCGCCAGGCGAAGACCTGCTGCGGCCTGAGACCATAACGGCGGGCGACCTCGGAAATGATCGCATTCGGCTCCAGCGTCTCTGCGATGATCCGCGCCTTGTCATCCACCGACCAGTGACGCCGACCGCCGGCACCGTTGATCACCTCGAAACGCCGAAGCTGCCGCTCCGGGTCAAGCGTAAGGTCAAGTCCAGACACAAGCCGATCTCCGATCCCAATACAGGATCGGCAACCTCACAGATCGCGACCACTCCCGAAAGGTGGTCCGGAAACACCGCTCTGATGTCCGCTGTCAAGGTTTGGAACGCATGAGGTCGCCCGATCCGAGGAACGGCTGCTCATTCTGATGATCGCGCATGGGTGGGGAGGCGGAACTGAAGGACGTCGGTGATCAAGCTCTGATGCGCGGGTTGGCTACCGCATTCCCGATTGTGCGTCCGGGGCTGTTCCTATCTTACTGCGGGCGTCGGTCGATTTGCCGGCCACAAAGCGTCTGACGGGCATTCCCCTGCCGTGGTCCCGCCTCCGCCCATGCGCGATATGTGCGCCATCGCGGCGAGCGATCAGGTGACGCGCGCCTCCCTTGCGACTGCCCACATAAAGCCGACCAGTTCACGGGCGATCGCGGTGCAGACGACCGTTGTCCGTTTGCCCCGAGCGCTCAGCATGCGGTAGCGGGCTGTCAGGCGGGACTGCGCCTTCCAGGCGATCTCACGCACCTTCGGTGACGCCTGCTCCAACCGGTATAGCTTCGCCTTCCCGACCTTGGGCGGATGTCGATAGGTCCAGGCGCTCTCGACCAACATGTGGCGAACCCGACCGTTGCCTGCCTTTGTGATGCCGCCGCGCCGGACTGTCTCCCCGGTTGAGCGCTCGCCGGGGACCCGACCGAGATATCCCATGAGCTGGCGTGGGCTTTCGAACCGGCTGGCGTCGCCGACTTCGGTGACGAACGTCACGGCGACAATTAGGTCTACCCCACGCAATGTCTGAAGCGCCCACACGATCGGTGCCAGCGACCAGGCCGGGACGAACTCTTCGATCACACGCTCCAGCCGCTCGACCCGCTCTTTCGAGACGCGCACCGCCTCGACCATCTCCTGGAGTGCGATCTGATGCGCGGGATGATCGAACCTTGTTCCTGAAGCCAGCGTAGATAGCGCATCGTCCAGCTCTTCTTTCGCGGATAGCTACGGCCGTGCTTGAGCATGAATGCGCTCACCTGCTGGCGATGGACCCGCAGCGTCTCGACCGCGCCCGCCCGCGCGCGAACAAGATCCCGTATGGACTCGTGCCCTTCATCGGGAACCCACACCGCGGTCAGCTCGCCGGCGCGCAATAGTCGGGCAAGGGAAATGGCGTCTCGACGGTTCGTCTTCACCCGATCGCCGGGCTTCCTTGGTATCAATGATGGTGCAACCACGGTGCACTCGTGCCCGAGCGACCGGATCAGGCGATAAAGGCCGTACCCGGTCGGCCCAGCCTCATAGCAGAAATGCACGTAATCAAAGCGGCTGGCGATCCGGCCTATGACCCGCCGCATGCTGGTCGCCGACGCGTCGACCTCACCGAAGAACCGAACCTCTCCTTCCCGGCCTGCCTCCGCAATCGCAATAGCGTTCTTAAGCTTCGCAACATCGATTCCGACAAATGCTTCTCTATAATCCGCCACGGCTCGTCCTCCTGTGGTGAGGATCGGCTCGGCCCGTCCGAGCAACCCTCGGACGCGCAGTGTAGGGCGAGCCACCTCATCGGCAGAGGCGGACATACGGTCTTACTGTCAAGACGCTGACGACCCAGAATCGCCGGGCGCTGCTGACGGCCCTCAAGTCGCTTCAGGAAAAGGCCATCGCCATCGAGAACGACATCCGTGGCCTGTTTCGTAACTTCGGTCTCAAAGTTGGCATTGTCGACGGCCGGCAAATTCGCGGATCGCATCCGGGACCCTTCCGGTGACATTCCGGAACTCGAGACATCATGGAGACGTTGCTCACCGCCCGTCGGAAACTTTGCGAGCAGTTCACGGTGCTACACGAAAGACTGTTGTCGATCGTGAGGGGTGACACGGTTTGCAGGCGGTTGATGACCGTGCTGGGCGTCGGCCCTATCGTTGCACTGGGTTTCAACGCCACGGTCGATATTCCTGCCCCCTTCAGGAATTCGAAGGACGTGGGGCCGTATCTCGGTTTGACGCCGCGGTTACATCAATCAGGCTAGGATAATCGCGTCGGCAGGTCAGCCTAGGAAGCTTGAATGGGATTGACTTCAACACGCCGAATAGACAAGTCCAGGCATTTGGTGGAGCGGATTGAGAGTGAAGCGCTCGGGCTGGGAAGCCCATGCCTTGCAGATGAACTCGTAGGGTGAGACCTTTGAGGGCCTTCAGCCTGCGGCCGAAATTTGTAGGCCGCAACAAAGTCGGCAAGATGCCGACGCAGTTGGTCATGATCGTCGTAGTGGAAACGCTTGCCCGTCGCGTCCTTGATGGTGCGGTTCATTCGCTCGACCTAGCCGGTGGTCCAAGTATGCTTTGGCTTCGTGGTTCGAAGCACAGCGCGACGATGCGGCCCCCGAACGTGCTTGCGGGCTTCCTGGCGCCGCGACGAGCGCTTGCAGGCGCTGACGGTCGCTGGCCAAAACGGTGAAGGGGGATGCTATTGCGCATGCATCTAACTCGCACGCCAAACCGCAAAACGGAATCCCGAAATCGGACTCTTTTGATCCGATCAATCCACTATGAGACGCCGATTCCGAAATAGCGGGTGTGGGCGACATTGAGGATGCGATTGATCAAGCTTACGAAGCTGTGTCCGCCGGCCGTTGCAGCTGTGCCATAACTGGAGTGTATACCAAGGGCCGGCACCGAGTTCATCTCTAGGACAAACGGTTGGCCTGAGCGATCGATCCGGAAATCGACGCGGGCATAGTCCCGGCAGTGGCAGGCACGGAAGGTCGCAACCGAAATATCCCGTAACATCGTCTCAAGCCCGCTCTCGATTTTCGCCGGGCAAATCTTGGGCACCGCTGCGGCCGCCACGTACTTCGCATCCCAATTCATAACACGCGTTTCGCGGTCACCGAAGTCCTGCTCCACTAGAGGCAAAACTTCGGGCTCCCCGTTTCCGAGCAACGCAACGCAGATTTCCCGCCCCTCGATGTATTCCTCCACTAGCGCATCCTGAGCATGCTGCGTGACGATCACTTCGACGGCCTGCCGCAACTTAGAGTGTTCATGTATGATCTGCAATCCGAAGCTGCAGTCCTCCTCCCGCGGCTTCACTACCACTGGGAATCTCAGGTCGCCGGTGTTCTCGGTGCCGCGACGCATCACGCGAAAGTTCGGAGTCGGCACGCCCTGATCGCGGATGAGCATTTTGGTAATGACTTTGTCTCCCGTCAGCCCAATCCCGAAGGGGCTACATCCAGTGTATGGAACACCGGCCATCTCAAGCATGGCAGGAACATGAGTGTAACGCTTTTCGCCCTGAATTCCCTCCGCCAAGTTGAAGACCATTCCCGAGGGGCGACCTTGCGGATCAGGTGGCATGAACCGCTCGAGACTGGCGAGCAGTCCTTTATCGCCTTCACACACTACCGTCTCGTGGCCGCCCTCTTGAAGTGCCGCCACCACATCTTCCAACGTGCCGCTATGCGGCCAAGGCTGCGGCGGCTGCGGACAAGGCTGACCGAACCGGTTAATCACACCGTTGAAATCACTGTTCGTTACGATGGCTACTCGCATGAGCTATCTCCTTTGACGTTTGTCTGCTGTCACGAAACCAATGAAAACTGGATGGAGGCCAACCGCTATATCAACATTGACGACCTGCACGAGTACAAGAGGCTCGAAGCACCATGGCTGACCCTTTTCACAACCCCCTCCACAAACATAGGTCCACCACCCGGTTCCCTCTCCGGTTCCCGACCCTTTCCGCTGGCGGTGCTCTTTTTGCCCAAGTAGCTCGAAAGACGGCGAGTTGGGTTGCGGTACCATCAATAAAGCCTTATGCAGGGTTTATGCCAAAACAGATGATAACCGGCGGATGAGAGCGCTCCGACGCGAAATGATCGCTTCAAAAACCGTGCCAACCTCGCAAAATGCACGTCGGCCAGTGCTTTGAGTTTGATATCAAACTTACGGTCATATCAGGTACTAAACTGGCCCGCACAACCACTATGTCGCAGGCGCGACAAAATCCGACAGAGATCGTATCCCAGGGGACGAGCGGCGACCCATCCGCAGTCTTTTGACGCTCGCCGGTCCCTTACATCGAGCCCTGGCGTCCAGAATTGAAGTTGGGCGAAGGCGATCCGCATAATCGTATGCCCGGCCTGGCCGGCTTCAACGTGCGAGCGCTGCAGCAGTTTCAACAATGATGGCGAGTCGGCATAAATCTTCTTGAGAGGCTGGCGCTTAATCCCGGAACAAACGCGGCAATCAGCACTTCGCCTTGCTCATTTCGATGACGGCCATAGTGTTATTGCGCGCTTCAAAAGCTGGACAGCGATTCCGCTAATTCCCGGACAGCGTTTTCACAAAAGTCCGACAGTTCGTCGAGGTTGGTCCTCGGCAGCCTGGTTGCTGTAGGGCTGATTGATTTCGGTGTTCTCGGAGTCGGTCAAGAGGGCCGAGGCTTTTTTCTTCGGATGCTCTCGCCCTGAAGGGCGATGCGGTGTGCATTGTGCACGAGCGGTCGTGTATAGCGTCGGCGACCGTGCTGTCGTTAATAAGGTCGTGCCAGCTTGCCACGGGGACCTGGGCGGTGATCAGGGTGGATTTTCTCTGATAGCGCTCCTCGACGATTTTCGAAGAGGTGGAAGCGCTGCTGATCGGAGAGAGCATGGTTGCCGAAGTCGTCGTGGATGAGCCAAGTGGACACGGGTGAGCTTGTCGATGAGGCGGGGAAAGGAACCATCGATGCGTCGCTCTCGAACAGGATAACAGTGCGGCTTCGGAAAAGTCCGGACAGGCTTTCCGGTAATCTCAATGATGAGATCCGCGCCCGCCGTTCCAAAAAAAGGTTCGGCACGAAGCCCGCATTTTTTGCACTGGGCTTACGGCGTGCTGATCCACTGTTTCGTCATTACTATTCCCGAGCCTTGCAACCGAGCCGGAAGCGTCAGGCGAATGCAGGATTCCTGCGCTCGTAGAGCGTCCCAGCTTGGTCAGCACAACCTGACGATACGCGCCATCTTGGCGGCAAAGGCATTTGACGCAGCTGAATTGTCACGATCAGACGGCAGTTGGATCCTCATTGGATGGCCAGTGTTGCAAAAATCACAGGCTGGAGATCGGACTTGCGCCCTGGTGAATTTCCGCCACCGCATCGGGGTCGGTCTTCAACCCGGCAACTTCGACTTCCCAATTATAATAGAGACCGCGGCCGGGGCTTTGGCGGAGAGGGTCAGTCCTGGCGATGCCTCTCTCGAGCCGGCCTACATTGCAGCTGCCAGGCGGTTGGTTGAGCGCGGAGCCGTCGCGATAACCAGGGACTGCGGCTTCAGTATCTGGTGCCAGGCTGCACTGGCCACGTCTGTCAAACTTCCCGTGGCCATGTCGAGCCTGCTACTGGCGCCCACGCTCCTCCGGCAGCTTCCGGCCGGCGCAAAGCTCGCCGTCTGGCCGCAGACTCAAGACACTGCGGCGAAGAGCTGCTGGGCATGGATTCATCCGCAGGGGCAAGAGTAGCCATCGGCGGCATCGAAGGTAATACGCGGCCGGCTAGTGTTACCGAAATGGAGTCCCCGGGTTGCAGTCTGTGTCGCGACTTCGCGCCGCACATCCCAAGATTGACGCACTCCTATTTGAATGTACATTGTCCCCGATGGTGACGTCAGCAATCCGTCGTAGGACAGGACTGCCCATCTATGACGCCGCGCCCCTTTATCGAATGACATTCGCGTCCGTGGCTTGACCGCTTGGAGGCCGTCAGGTGCTTGAGCGCGGCAGTCTCAAGTTTTAAGGGGTGGCAGCGTGGAATCTGCTCCTCGCGAAAGAAGGAAGCCCCAGGCGACTTTCGATCGTATATGCCGCGGCTAGGACGGAGGTGTCGGAATAGCGCGCGCCGACCAGTTGTAGCCCGACGGGCAGCCCTTGATCATCCAGGCCCGATGGAATCGATGCTGCTGGTTGCTGGGTCAAGTTGAAAGGGTAGGTGAAGGGCGTCCAGTCCACCCACCCCTTGTAACTATCATCCGGCACATTTCGCCCGACGGGGAACGGCGCGATAGGCATCGTCGGTGTGACCAAGAGATCGTAATTTTCGTGGAACTTCGCCATCAGAGCGGAGAGCTCGAACCGCATCGCCTCAGCTTCCTGAAATTCGGTAAGGGTGATCTTCAGCCCGCGTTCGGCACCTTCCAGAAAGCCAGGATCTAGTAATTGTCTTTGCTGTTTGTTCATTCGTGACACAATACGGGCGGCGCCAGCGAACCAGAATGTAGAAAACACCTCCACCGGATCCGCAAATCCCGGATTGACTTCGGCCACCTCGGCCCCAAGAGCTCGAAGCTGGTCGATCGCATTATCGGTAACGTTTTGGATATCTCGCGCCACCTTGACATAGCCGAGGTTCCGACTGTAGCCGATCCGCAGGCCCCTGATGGTGGTCTTTGCTGGATCGGGGTCGAGACCTAGGTACGCCGGACCCGCATAGCCATCGCGAGCGTCCTTTCGTGCAATCACATTCATCATCAGGATCGCATCCGCAACGGTGCGGGTCACCGGCCCCAAATGAGACAGCGTTGTCATGGCGCTAGCTGGCCATTGCGGAACGATGCCGAAGGTTGGCTTGAAGCCGAAGGTCCCCGTGAAGCTCGCCGGTATCCGGATTGATCCCCCGCCGTCGCTACCCTGATGAAGAAAGCCAAGGTTGAGCGCAGCCGCAACTGCCGCCCCTCCCGACGACCCGCCTGGTGTCAGGTCAGGATTCCAGGGATTGCGGGTGATCCCGTAGACCGGGCTGTCTGTTACCCCTTTCCAGCCAAATTCTGGAGTGGTTGTCTTGCCCAGGATAACGCCACCGGTCTCACGGATACGGGCTGGAACAGGGGCGTCTTCAGTCCAGGGTCCCTCGGTGCTGCCGGACAATGAGCCACGTCTTGTCGGCCAGCCTCGTGTCAAGGTGAGGTCTTTGATGGTGGCCGGAATGCCATCTAGTACTCCGGCTGGTTCCCCCTTCATCCATCGACCCTCCGAGGCCCGGGCAGCAGACCTGGCCCCTTCGTGGTCGACGAGGCAAAATGCGTTCAGCGCCGGGTTGTTGGCGTCGATGCGGCTGAGACAGTCATCGACGACTTCAACAGGCGAGAGCTGCCGCCTTCGGTAGAGTTCCAGGCATTCGCACGCCGACAGACCCTCAAGAGATGTTGGCACGGATGAACGAGTTTTCATTTTACGAGGTCCGCTACATTCAAGCCTGGCATAAGACGGCAGTTATTCATTCGTTCTGCGGCCCTTGTCAGACCGATCATCAAGACGTCGGACGGGATCCCAACGTGTTCTCTACGAGCTTGATCCAGTACGATGTTCCATAAGGAATCGCCTCGTCGTTGAAATTGTAGGCAGGGTGATGCAGGCCGGCGCTGTCACCGTTCCCGCACCAGACGAAAGCACCCGGCCGCGCCTGCGCCAGGAAGGAGAAATCTTCCCCCCCCATTACCGGTGGCGTCTCGAGCACATTGTTTTCACCGGCCACGCCCTTGGCCGCGCTTCTCGCAAGGTCGGTCTGCTGGACCTCATTGAAGAGAATTGCGTCGAAGCTCTGAAATTTAATATCTATCTTCGCGCCGGTTATCTGGGCGATGCCGGCGACCACTTCGCCCACCCGCTCCTTCACGAACTTGCGCACCTCCGGCTTTAGCGTCCGCATGGTGCCCACCAACTCCGCTGTTTGCGGAACGACGGGGACTAGTCTCTGCCCGGACTGGAACTGGTGGAACGAAATTCCTGCCGAGTCGACAGGGTCAATGTTCTGAGCCAGGATATGCTGCAGGGCCGTCACAAGCTGAGCGCCGACCAGAATCGGATCGATGCATTCATGAGGCCTTCCAGGGTGCCCCCCTCGCCCTTCAATGCTAATTTCTATGCTATCAGTTGCCGCCATCACTGGACCTTGCCGGATTCCGAAGACACCTACCGGCAAGCCCGGACGATTGTGCATTCCGTAGATGTGCTCGATGCCGAACCGCTCCATCAAACCGTCATCTAGCATGGCAACGGCGCCGGTACCGATCTCCTCGGCAGGTTGGAAGATCATGACCGCCGTTCCAGCGAAATTCCGAGTATCGGCAAGATAGCGCGCGGCACCCAACAGCATCGCGGTGTGGCCGTCATGCCCACACGCATGCATCAAGCCCTTGTTCTTGGACGCATAGGGCAGATCGGTCGCTTCGTTGATCGGCAGCGCATCCATGTCAGCGCGCAATCCGATAACCTTTGGGTTACCGTCGCTCACGACGCCGTTGCCCTTGATGACGCCAACGACGCCGGTTTTGCCGATGCCGGTCGCGACGGCGTCGCAGCCGAATTCGCGCAGGCGCTCGGCGACAAATGCCGAAGTACGGGGGATGTCGAAGCCCAGTTCGGGATGTGCATGGATGTCCCGGCGCCAAGCCACTATCTCGGGGAGAAACTCTGCGACGCTATTGAGAATTGCCACGGGGACTTTCCTTTCTTGCCGGTTGCAGGCGAATTTCACGCTTTGTCCTTGCGAGAGCCGGGAGACCCGTTTCCGCGCTGCCGGGAGCACAGCATCCTCTGTGCGACGTAGGCACCCCAGCTATTCCGCCGACTGAAGCCGCTCCAATTAGCCGGGGACCGACAATCCTGAATTCCGCTCCGCCCAGAATGTAGCAAGTGCCAAAGAGCTTGGTTGCGCGAAGGGCGCCTTGGTCCCGCAGAATATCATCGTTTTTTGGTCATTGGCGCATAACACCTGCAGGCTGAGAGGAGGTGCCCTGGTATATATGCGGGACCATTCAAAATAGGACAGCCGACATTCAGAAGTGCGGGACAACTGCGACCCGCGGAAGGCGCGTGGTGGTTGCCTGGGCGGGCTCTTTTGAAGGCTACTCTTCAGCAATTGGCAGAGCAAACGACGCCTTGATCCGATCCATTACAACGATTGTCTTGAACCCCTTTACTTCAAGATGTTCGTAAAAAAAACGACGGGTAAACGCCTCGTACTCGGCCATGTCCTGAGCAGAGACCGTAATAATAAAATCCGCTTCACCCGTAACGTAGTAAGCGTTCATGATCTCAGGCGTCCGCCGAATTGCCTGCTTGAAACGATCGATGATATCGGCGCGATCGCGCTCGAGAGTGATGGATACCAGCAGGAGCAGGGGCCGACCGACGGCTTCCGGTGAAACTATGGCAACGTCCGCTTCGATGACGCCAGCGTCTCGAAGTCGCTTTAATCTCCGCTGACAAGCGGTAGCCGATAGTCCGGCAAGTTCGCCCAATTCCTCTGTCGTAAGGCGATTGTTGCGCTGCACGACGTTGAGAATCTTCCGGTCAATTCGATCCAGATCCATTCACAATCTCTGCTCATGATGATATCGGCCAATGCCAAGGCCGCCAGTCCGTACGTCCAAAATGTAGCAAGTGCCAAACGCCCTCTCGGCGCTAAAGTCGGTCCAAGTCGCAGAAAATCGGCGTTTCTTTCGCCATCTGCGCACAATACCGGCATAGTATAACTATCTGAGGGGTGCCGCTGAATCGATGGGCGTTGCTGGTGAGCAGTTGCGGGCCAGCGCAAGAACGGCAGATTCGATCGGGTGGGGGCGATCCCCGGTCGAAAAGATCCTACCGATCTCGTTGCTCAGGCGCAGAAAACATGAGTTGCAGCACGCTCGCATCAGTTCGAGGCAAGCGTGTTAGGGAGCGACATCACCAAGGGTGTCGGCGTTGCAGCATAAATCGGAGACCATGAGAGTCAGGCTATGAACCGGCCCCGGCTTTCGGATGCCTTACGGCCCTCGCGCGTCGGCCGCGAGTGAACTATGATCCGCATGGGTGTGGGGCTGGAGGAGAAGGTCGTCGGCTCAGTCAGGCTAACGTCGCTCCAAGCACTGGTAAGAAGCCCTATCCGCGGTCTGAGAATTACCCAAATTGATCTCTCGTGAGGCAGTTGTTGCAGCTGCATTCCGTCGAGACGCTTCAGTGATCCGCGAGAATGGCTCGCGATCTCTGCGTGAATCGCGGTTTGGCGCAGGAATGCGGCGTGGGAGACCGAATGTTAGACCAAAGTCGGCACGAGCACCGTGTAAAATGGGCAGGTCAGCGCAGACCAGTCTGGCGGCATTCTTACCCTTGCCGGAACGATCGCCTGAACAAGGTAGCTCAACCGCCGTCCGCACTCCCAGGAGAGAAAGCCATATGCTTCCCTTGGACATCCTCCGAAAGGAGTTTCCAGCCACAGCAAACGCCATCTACATGGATGTCGCGAACCAGGGCCTCATATCAAGCACAACATTGGCTTCAATCGAGCCTCATTTGAACAATCGGCTGCATGGCCTAAACGACGAAGAAAGAATGCTCGAACACGTCGAGCGTACTCGCGCTAGGTTCGCACAATTTATCAATTCAGATCACGATGAAATTGCAATTACCAAGAATGCATCGGAAGGCATCAACATCATCGCTAATGCGATCGATTGGAGAGATGGAGACAACGTCGTTCTATGCCCAAAATTGGAACACGCAAATAATATCTTGCCATGGATTCAGATCAGAGACCGCTACAATGTCGAGTTGCGAGTCGTAGAGCCGGATAACGGCTCAATTCCCCCTGATGCATTCGTAAAGGCGATTGATTCTCATACCCGCGTTGTTGCCTTGGCGACGGTGACGATGGTTCCGGGGTTTCGGACCGTCATGGAGCAGATATCCGAAGCCTGTAGGCACTACGGTGCATTTCTTTTGGCGGACGCGACGCAATCTGTTGGGATACTCCACACCGACGTCAATCGACTTGGCGTAGACGGTGTAGCAGTGTCCACTGTGAAGGGTTTGATGGGTCTTTATGGATCGGGTTTTTTATATTGCCGTAAAGAATGGGCCGATCGGCTGAGCCCGGCCTATCTTGCGCGCTTCAGCGTAGATTTCGGAAACGCGCCAGAATCAGCTCCGGTACCTAGTTTTGTAAAGTTGCGCTCTGGCGCGCCCCGCTTTGATATCGGGCATTACAACTTCCCTGGCATGTTGGCTGCATATGCATCAATGGGCCAGCTACTTGATATCGGAACCGAGGCGATCGACCAGAGCGTTACCTCACTCGCAAAACGTATGGCCACTGGTCTCTTAGATATCGGGCTTCCGGTCTGCGGCGGGCCACCAGGCGCTCACACTGGAAGTATCGTAGCCGTTGGCGATTCCAGCGATCTTGTTGAAGGGCGCCCAGTCGACGCCCGCATTCGGTCGCTTCACGAGCATTTCACGAAGAACGGGGTAATCGTCTCAATACGCAGAGGCATGCTCCGGTTTTCCCTGCATCTTTACAACACCGCCGATGAAGTCGATCGCGTAATCAATCTGGCCAAGAGCTGGTCGAAGTAAGAGCGACACGGCTAGTTCATGCACACAGGAGAGTACATGTCGACCCAGAGCGCCGAGACTATCGGACTTCTCCAAGATCTTATAAAGATCGAGAGCATCAATCCATCGCTGTCGCCAAAAGGTAGTGGAGAGCAAGGTGTAGCCAAGTTCCTCGAGGGTTTTTGCAAGGAGCGGAAGCTGGCTTACGGGATACAGGAGGTGGCCGATGGTCGCTCGAATTTCCTGACCTGGGTACCTGGGAAAGAACCCGATAGGCGTATTCTATTCATTGCTCATATGGATACCGTTCCTATCGATAGGTGGGAATCAGATCCATTCTCGGGTGAGCAACGGGACGGGCGAATATATGGGCGAGGTAGCTGCGACACAAAAGGCTCACTTGCAGCTATGTTGATTGCGCTTAGCTCACTTGGTGAACGGCAGCCCCGGGCCACGGTTGTTGTGGCAGCCAGCATTGACGAAGAGTACCGCAAACTTGGCGCCCGCGCTATAGCCGATTCCGGTGTCGCTTATGAGGGTGCGGTAGTCGGTGAACCCACCGAATTAGAGCTCGTTGTAGCTCACATGGGTTCTGTCCGCTGGCAAATCGAGGTTCAGGGTGTACCGGCTCATACGTCGAAGCCTCATCTCGGAGTGAACGCGATCACGGGCATGGCCAAGGTGGTATTGGCACTTGATGAGCACCATCGATCCCTTGTGTCTCGGGCGCAGCACCCATTGGTAGGGTCATCACAGCTGACCGTGAGCCTCATCGAAGGAGGTTTGGAACTTACCACTGTACCGCCGGTATGCCGTATCTGGGTCGATCGGCGTCTCATACCCGGGGAGCGGCCGCAGGACGCGTTGGCGGAGGTAGAAAGCATACTGGAAGGCCTTCGCCAGGGCGAAGACAAGATCAATGTTCGGTCATTGCTTCCCGCATTGGAAGACCCGCCTCCAATCAGTTCCGGGTCGAGCAAAATTGCAGCAGTCGCAGGAGCGGCTTGTGCCCACGTCGCGGGGACCGGAGAGCAGAAGGGAGCCACCGGCGGCTCGGATGCAAATCAGCTGTCATTGGCTGGGATCCCGTGTGTGATTATCGGACCCGGGCGTACTGCCCAAGCCCATACGAACAACGAGTTCGTTGAAATCGATCAACTGACCAAGGCTGCTGATTTGTACCAGAGAATCATGCTCACATATTAGGAGTGGCCGGCCTGATGGGGGTGCTCAAACCCCGTCCATTGGGCCGCGGACGCCCCGGATGCTGCATGAGCGTGGCGGCCGCAACGTCCCGATCTTCGCTGGTCTCGTCGGCGCTTCCCACGTAGATCTTGCCGCCCGTGCTTGAAATTCTGTTGCGACAGGCAGAGTGCGTCTTCACCATAGGGAGGGCATGATCTTCCACCGGAGACGCAGAGCCACCGAAAATTTGGCGCTCATATGCGGATAACGTACGGCAAGTGCCTAGGAAATGCAGATTTTCCGCGACAAGAAGAAATCCTCGGGGAAAACAGCCTCTTGTGACGTGATACGAAGAGAAAGTATGCGGACAGGACGAATGCCTGATCCGTTCGAGGAATGCCTGTTTTGAAGGACTCGACGAGATGAAATATGAGAAGCCATTTCCGCCCGAGGAGTTTCGGCGTCGTGTTCATGACGTGAAGCAGCGGATGGAGCGAGCGGGGCTGGACTTGCTGATCTGCCAGGATCCCGCGAATATGTATTGGCTTACCGGCTTTGACGGCTATTCGTTCTACGTGCCTCAGGTGGTCTTAGTGCATCTCCAGTCGGACATGCCCCTCTGGTTCGGACGTTTCGTCGATGTAAATTCCGCTTATATAACGACGGATCTGCCTAGAGAAAATATAAGCTCATTTTCCGATCATAGACTTCAACATCCAGAATTACATCCATTTGACGATCTTTGCGAGCTTATCAATTCGCGCGGCTGGGGATCTGATCGAATCGGTGTCGAGCTTAACGCCCACTTCTATACTGCCCGAGCACATCAACATCTCGTCAAAGGCCTTCCGAATGCAAAATTCTCTGATAGCCGCGAATTAGTCAATTGGGCACGGCTTATAAAATCTGACCTTGAACTAGTCTACATGAGAGAAGCGGGCCACCTTGCAACGCATACGATGCAGACGGCAATCGCTAACCTAAGGCCTGGAGTGCCGCAACATGAGGTCGTCGCGGAGGTGTACCGGGCCCAGACACGAGGGGTGGACGGTAAATATGGCGACTCTAGCGGTCCTCCTCTTATCCAGACTAGCGAACAAACGAACGCTCCGCACCTCAGTTGGACCGAGGAGCCCTTGCCGACCTCTGGCCTGGTTCTCATGGAGTTCGGCGCCACCCGACGCCGCTACTGTGCGCCGCTGTGCCGCACCGTCCACATCGGAAAGCCACCCGCAGAGGTCTCGCGTCTTGCTGAGGTTATAGTGGAAGGCGGGGATGCTGTGCTCGAGATGGCAAAGCCTGGTACCGTCGTTGAGGAGCTTAATGCGGTGTGGCAAGATATCCTCAAGCGGAACGGGTATATCAAGATAGGCCGCTCCGGCTATTCAATCGGACTCAACTTCCCGCCGGAATGGGGCGAACGCACGGTTAGTATTCGCGCGGGCGACAAGACCATCCTACAACCAGGAATGTGCTTCCATTTTCAGTCGGGGGTTAGGCTCGAAGGGTTCGGCGCCGCCATCTCTGAATCATTTATTGTAACCGAAAGGGGCGGTGAGCGATTGGCAGATGTTGATCGCCGCTTGATCGTCGTGGACTAGGTGATTTGGATGTGACCCAAATCGTTTTGCGATCTCACTGGGTCCGTTCGAAGCCGGTTGAAATTTGTTTCTGCGGCGAGCGGATGAACGGATCTAGCTTAAGGACGGCGCTGTCTGAGAGGTGCGGCATGCCCAACCTCTGGGACAGGAGAATCTCGCCTAGCACATGAGTTCTCTGCATCAGCGGAGATTAAGATCCGTAGGCCGAAATGAGCCACCTGTGACGCGAGCGCGGCGTGAACGTTGCCCCATTCTACAAATGCGCGGATGACGCAAGAGGACTTAGCTTTTGAGGAGCATTGAGGACGAGTTTACGCGCGCCTGAAGCGGGCTCTTGCCAACCCTGCGCGCCGGTGGGAACGCGAGTATGGTCCGCCCCGTCCGTGCAACACGTCGCGACATCAGCACACGTTGTTCCCGATAGATGGCTCGGCAGCGAAGCTCGCCTTTTGCCCGGGGCTCGCTTCATCCTTTTCTGCTGTTTCGTGCGACTTCACCACTTCACCAAGTGAATGTCTGGGTTATCGCGGGGACCTCAATTTCGGGACCCCAAGACCTCCTTCCGAATGAAGTCGTCCGCGATGCCATCGTGTCTGAAGCGGTCGCGGTCACCCTGCACAGTGCCGGACGAAAGTAGCCTTGCGGCGAGTTCCGTCTAAGATTCGAGGCGGTTGCGCCTGCGTCAGTGCGCCTGATCGGTGTCGGTCGAGAACTTAATGCCACGAGGCCAGATCGGGAACTCGGGATCGGGAGATCGGCGCTGGAACCAACTACTTTCCGCGCCGCCGGCGACCAGCGCGACCTTCGCTCGCGGTCGCTAAGCCTCCTGGCAAGTGAAGTTGTGAGCCGTGTCCAATTCTACGCGAATTGGCTGCTGTTTGCAGGAATGCAGCTAAAGGGGCATCAACTGCGCTGCCGATCGGCGCTGTGGCAGCAATAACCTAAAGGCATCAGCATACCATTGGAGTCTTAGATGAGGGGTACGTCAATCACGGCATTACGCAGGCTCAAACGGCCAGACCTTTTGCGTGGTGATGCGTATCTGAACGGCGCCTGGCTCTCCAAATCAGATACTCTTGCCGTGTTTGATCCTGCCAGCGGTGACGAGATCGCTCAAGTTGCGGCTTGCGCAGACGCCGACGTTGACGACGCGGTCCATTGCGCAAGAGCAGCGTTCCTCAAGTGGCGCGACATGCTTCCGTTACAGCGTGGTGCATATCTGCGGAAATGGGCGGCAGGCATGCGGGAGAGCGCCGAAGACCTGGCTGTCATCATAACGGCCGAGCAAGGAAAACCGATTGCTGAAGCCCGCGGCGAAGTTTCATACGCTGCCGGCTTTTTAGATTGGTTTGCAGGGGAAGGGGAGCGGGCTTACGGCGAAACGATTCCCAGCCATCTCCCCGCAAGCAGGCTGGCCGTGCATTTGCAGCCGATCGGGGTGACTGTCGCCATTACGCCATGGAACTTCCCAGCGGCAATGATCACCAGAAAGGCTGGAGCTGCACTGGCCGCTGGCTGCACAATGATTGTAAAGCCGGCACCCGAAACGCCACTGTCGGCCCTCGCGCTTGCCCGCCTTGCCGGGGATGCTGGCATTCCGCCCGGCGTGTTTCAGGTGATCACGGGCGAAGCTCCGCCACTTGCCAAACGGCTGTTGTTGCATACCCACGTGCGTGCGTTCTCTTTTACGGGCTCCACCGAGGTCGGCAGAATCCTTCTCGAGCAATCCGCGAAGACAGTGAAGAAAGTCTCGCTCGAACTTGGCGGCAATGCTCCTTTCATCCTTTTCGGCGATGCGCCGATCAACGCTGCGGTCGCCGGTTGCATGGCAGCCAAGTTCGCGACATCCGGTCAGGACTGTCTCGCGGCAAACCGGATTTATGTGCAGCGAGAGATTTACGAGCATTTTACGGAAAAATTTGCCGAGGCCACCAGTAAACTAAAGGTCGGGCACGGATTGGAGCCAGGTGTCGACATCGGTCCGATGACAAAGACGTCTGGTGCTGACAAATGCAGGCACCAGGTTTCTGAGGCTCTAGCAGCCGGGGCTCGAATGGTAGCAGGCGCACAGCACAATTCGCTTGGCGGGAACTTCGTCACGCCGGCCGTGCTTGCTAATGTGACCGATGACATGGTGATTGCGAAGGACGAAACGTTTGGACCTGTCGCTGCAATCCTGCCCTTCGACGACGAACGGGAGGTGGTCGCGCGAGCCAACAATTCCGAGATGGGACTTGCGGCCTACGTCTATACCCAAGATCTCAACCGAGCCATGCGGCTCTCCGACCGGCTCGAATATGGCATGGTTGCCGTGAATACTCCAAAATTTACGGGGCCGGGCATTCCGTTCGGCGGCTGGAAACAATCCGGCCTTGGTCGCGAGGGCTCAAGGCACGGTCTTATCGAATATCTCGAACCCAAATACCTCTGCATCGGCAACATCGCGGCCTGAAAGGAAGCATTCAATGACCATCAACATCAAAGAGATCACCGAAAAGGACCGCAACTCGGTCTTGCATCCTTTCACTCAGCTTAAAGATTTCGCCACTGGCAAGCTCGGCGACCCAACGATCGTGGTGACAGGGAAGGGGATCCGCATCCAGGACGCGCATGGCAACCAATTTATCGATGGCTTTGCCGGCCTATACTGCGTCAATGTCGGGTATGGCCGCACGGAAGTCGCCGATGCGATCTCGCGTCAGGCCTATCGCTTGGCGTATTACCACTCCTATGCGGCGCACACGACCGACGAGCTTGCGATCCTCTCCGATCGCCTTGTGAAGATGGCGCCGGGCAAGATGAGCAAGGTGTTCTATGGCATGTCCGGCTCGGATGCGAACGAGACCCAGGCCAAGCTTGTTTGGTACTACAACAACCTGCGTGGCAAGCCGACCAAAAAGAAGATCATCTCCCGTGAACGCGGCTATCACGGCTGCAGCGTCGTGTCGGGCTCGATGACGGGCATGAGCTTTTATCACGACCACATGGACCTGCCACTTCCGCAGATTGTTCACACGGGTGTTCCACATCATTACTGGGGCGCAACCCCGGGCGAAACCGAGCGCGAATTCTCCGCTCGCCGCGCCGCCGAGCTTGATCAGTTGATCGAGCGGCTCGGCCCGGACAACGTCGGCGCCTTCATTGGCGAGCCCGTCCTCGGCACAGGTGGTATCACGCCTCCGCCGGAAGGCTATTGGGAAGCGGTACAGACGGTCCTCAAAAAACATGATGTGCTGCTGATTGCCGATGAAGTGATCACAGGGTTCGGCCGCACCGGTTCCATGTTCGGCTCACAGCACTATGGCATCGAGCCAGACCTCATCACGATCGCTAAAGGTTTGACGTCGGCCTACTTCCCGCTTTCAGCGGCAATCGTCGGTGAGAAGGTGTATAAAGTCCTGGAGGATGGAGCCGACAAGGTCGGGGCATTCTCGCACGGCTACACCTACTCTGGTCATCCGATCGGCGCCGCCGCGGCCAACGCGGTCCTCGATATTGTCGAGAAAGAAGACCTCCCCGGCAATGCGCGTGACGTCGGCGCGTTTTTCCAGGCGCAGTTGCAGGAGAGGTTCGCGCAGTTGCCGATCGTCGGCGAAGTGCGGGGCGTCGGTCTTATGGGCGCAATCGAGTTCGTTGCCGATCGCGACAATCGGAAGCGTTTCGATCCGGCGCTCAAGGTAGGTGCGCGAATCTCGAAGGCCGCCCGTGACCGTGGTCTTATCGCTCGGGCCATGCCGCACGGGGACATTTTGGGCTTTGCTCCGCCGCTGGTTACAACCAAAGCTGAGGCGGAGGAGATTGTTGCAATCGCAGAAAGCGCCGTGCGCTCGGTTATGGATGAGCTTGTTCGCGAGAGTGAGAAAATCTGAATGAGTTGGGCCATCTTGTCGTAATCAAGGCGCAAACTCAAGCGACGGCCTGATCGGCTTGCGGGGCTGCCAGCTGAGCTGGTGCCGCGTTCCGCTCATTGAGTTTTCGGCGGAATTCAATGCAGACACTGCTCAGGAGGAACTGGTGGCCAATTCGACCGCACTCAATCCCTGGGAATGGCCTGAAAGCCATTGGCGGCGGCGCATCAACAAAGTCAGAGCGGGCAAGGCACTAAGACCAATGTGGCCCGGCGGTAAACGCTGTGCCTTCGCCATCTCGTTCGACGTCGATCATGAGTCGAACGAATTGCGCAGGGGAGGGCGATCGCTAAGCAGATTATCCTGGGGTCAGTACGGGAGCCGACGAGGGATGCCTCGGGCTTTGGAACTCTTGAGAAAGTACGACGTTCCGGCGAGTTTTTTCGTTCCCGCTGTGATCGCTCAGTTGTATCCAGACGAGCAACGCGCAGTTGTCGATGAAGGCCATGAAATTGGCATGCACGGCTGGATACACGAGCTAAACTCGGAACTGAGCGCAGAGAGCGAGCGCTCTTTAATGATGAGGAGTGCCGACACTCTTGAAAAAATCACTTCCAAACGCCCGACGGGAATTCGAACGCCTTCCTGGGATTTTTCCGACGCAACTCTACGGATCATACGTGAAACCGGATTGACATACGACTCATCCCTTATGGCCGATGATAGTTGCTATGAGCTGCTGGAAGACGAGGAACCCACGGGAGTGATTGAAATACCGGTCGAATGGATTCGAGACGATGCCACTTATCTTTGGATGAGTCCCGATGGGTCTTCACGGCCAGATTTATCAGTCGACGACGTGCTTTCTGTATTTATTCGGGAGTTCGAAGGGGCCTATCAAGATGCCGATTTATTTCAGCTGACTCTGCATCCACACGTCATTGGATATCGCTCACGGATCTGGATCGTAGAAGAATTAATTCGACGCGCCAAAGCAAAGGGTGACGTTTGGTTCGCCACACATCATCAGGTCGCCGAGCGTGCGTCCTCATGTCTCTGAAAACTCTCAGACAGGAACGCCGGTAGAGTGCGGTGTTCTTGGGGCGGCGCAAGCCGTCCTGCGCCTCGACCGTTGCGGCGGTCACCAATGGATTTGGAATGACGCGGATCATCCGCTGTCCGGTATTCGCTTTCAGAGCGGGTACAGTGGGAGTTCTTATCTTGGAGGAGGACTACAATCTTGATTGACACGACCTTTGCCGGAAAAACGGTGCTGATTACCGGCGGGTGGCGCGCTTGGCCCGGCCAGTGCCAAACTGCTGGCGGCGGGTGGAGCGGATTTGGTGTTGGCTGACCTGTCGCAAGAGGCTCTGGACCAAACTCTGGCCGCCTGTCCTGGTGCCCGTTGAGTTGTCTGCGACGTGACCGATCCGGCGATGCTGGAAGGGCTGGTCGACCTCGCCCGCGAGAGCTTTGGCCGGCCGGTTGAGGGCTTGGTCGCGGCCGCTGGCATTACGGTGCGATGAAGCGGCTGATAGACGTGAAGGGTACGAAGCCATGTTCAGCTTCAACGTCGGGGCCATTTGGCGAATCTGCAAGCTGCATCCCGCAGATGCGCGAGCTTGGCCGCGGATCGGTGGTGCTCTTCAGCTCGACTGCTGGTCTGCAGGCCTCGAAGGACGTGCCGATCTATTCGGTGACCAAGGCGGCGGTTGTGATGATGACTCGCACGCTGGCGCTGAACCACGCGGCAGAAATATCCGCGCAAACTGTGTCTGCCCCGGAACCATCGCCAGCCGTTGGCCGAGGCCGGCGTCGCCTTCGCCCGGGGAGAAGCGGCACAGGTCGAGCGCCGGACGAAGATCATCGCTGCGCATCCGATGGGCCGAATGGGGTTGCCGTCCGAGGTGGCGACAGCTGTCGGCTATCTGCTGGACGATGCGGCGGGCTTCACCATCGGCGCCGCGCTTACGGTCGACGGAGGCAGCCTTGCCTAAGCTCCGGTCAGAAACACTGTCGTCGTCACCGGCGCGGCGCGCGGGATCGGTGCCGCAACAGCGGCGTGGCTTGGCTCGGAAGAGGCGTGGGTGTTGCTAGTGGATGTTCTGGATAAAGTGCACGACACAGCTGCGGGCCTTGGCCAGACGGCGCTCGTCTGCGATCTGGCCATGCCCGACGCCGCAGGGCGGGTTCTGGCCGCCTTGGATGCCGCAAGGATCGAGACGCTCGACGTCCTCGTGAACAATGCCGGCATTGGCGGTTCGAAGTCGCTCGCCGATACTGACGATGCCTTTTGTTCCCGCTGATCGATATCAACTTGCGTGCAGTCATCAGCCTGACCCGCGAGTTGCGGCCGCGGATGCGCCAGCCGGGCGGGCGGATCATTAATGTCAGCTCGATCCTCGGGCTTACGGGCTATCCCGGAACGGTAGGCTATTCGGTGGCCAAGGCCGGGATCGCGTATCTCACGCTCCAGCAGGCCGGCGAGCAGGGCCTGTAGGGTATAACCGTGAATGCGGTGGCGCCCGGCGTGGTCCCCACCGACATGACTCGAGCGCTGCACGTACGCAGCTACCAACGCCTGATGGTCGCGCCAATCCGCTCGAGCGCGTCTCCTCGCCGGAGGAGCAGGCGGCGGTGATCGCCTTCCTGCTTCGGACGACGCGTTCTACGTCTCGGGCGCAGTGATCCCCGTCGACGGCGGCTCCCGCCTGTCACAGTAGAGAAGAATAGCGCAATTTAAGCCTATACACAGGATGGCCCTGCAATTCCCGGATGCAGACCGACTCTGCCGGTAACCGGTTCCGGTGGTCGATCCTGTTAGCGGCGCCATTACCCGGCGCACATTTGATCGCGGTGGTGGGCAAGTTGAATTTACCCTTCGCGCGCTTCCCAGCGATCAATATGGCAGTGTCGTACTGCTCGGTCATTGTCGCAACGGTCGCGTTCAGCGTCGGCGCGAACCACAGCGCCTTGGCCACACCAGGTTGTAGCAGACGGATCGCCTCAGTGACCCGCCGAAGAAGCTGAGGCCGTCAATCCAGTCGGGCAGCTTTTGAGTCAGAGTTGGCAAAGGCTGCTCGAACTGAACGACTGTTGAGGAAAGCCTTTGCAGGCGCGGCGGGCGCGAGCACCGCGGGGAGCCGCAAAAAGGCACGCGGAGAGCTCTGCTGAGGCTGCAGTCAACTCAGCGTCCTTGGGAGCATATTGAAGTAGTATTTGCCCATCTCTCCCTGTTATGGCGATTTGAGAAGCAAAAAGCCCGTTCAGCGTTTAGCTTGGAGAATGTGCCCACTGCACTGCTCGCCCGCGAATCACCGATATTATGCAGATTTAGGAGCTCGACGCCGATCTCCTGCATTTGTTGGCGAGGATTGCTGGAAGAGTACCCATTCAATGCACTAAAATCCTGGAGTGGTCTGATCCTCATATTGTAAGTGTAGGCTGGCCTGATGCGGCTGGTTCCAAGTCTTCACAAAGGTTCCAACTACGCCTCCTCCCAAGGCGCATCGGCCCGGCAGCGAGTTCAATCTCCTGCCGGGCGTTGTAACTATTTGCGCACATTGGCCGATTCGGACCTTCAACGGGTTGGGCGGCTGCTGGCTGTCGGAGCAATGTAAAACTGGCTCATAGGCAAGAGTTAGATTGATGAGCAGTCTTGCGGACCAAGTCGCCGATCCAAATTCGCCAGGAGCATTTGCGCCCCTCAGAAATCCGAGCTTTCGTTCAATCTGGTTCGCCACGCAGGTCAGCTCGCTCGGCTGGTTGATGCAGACTGTTGCCATCAGCTGGCTGATGGCTACGATTTCGACTTCCGATCTGATGGTCGCGCTGGTTCAGGCTTCTTCAAACCTGCCAGCGTTCATCTTATCCGTCTTCGCCGGGGCCTTGGCTGATAATTTCAGCCGGCGCCGGGTCATGTTCGCCGGCCGGTGCCTTATGGTATTGGCATCTGCGATGCTGACGGCTTTTGTGGTGCTGGGCTTTGTCGATCCGTGGATGATCCTCGGCTTCAGCTTCTTGATCGCATGCGGCGGCGCTCTCCACGATCCAGCCTGGCAGGCCTCGGTTGGCGATATGGTGAACCGACGCGACGTTCCCGCCGCCGTCACGCTCCTCTCCGTTGGCTTCAACACTGTTCGGACCGTAGGCCCGGCGCTCGGTGGCATAGTAGTTGCCTCTTTTGGGCTGATGACGGCTTTCGCCGTAACCAGTCTTACCTATCTGGTCCCTTTGGTAACCATATGGCGCTGCAAGTGGATGGTTCGCTCATCACCTCTCCCACGTGAGTCGATGAGGACGGCGATCTATGACGGGCTACGCTTCACGGCGATGTCGTCGGAGATTAAGACGGCGATCACTCGCGGAACCCTCTTTGGTCTGGCGAGCATCGCCATTCTCGCGCTGCTGCCGCTGGTTGTCCGCGACCAGCTGGGAGGCGGACCGCTCGCCTATGGCACGCTCATGGCCGGATTCGGGACAGGCGCCGTCTTCGCCGGCATCTCGAACAGCGTGTTCAGACGGAGCTTGTCACAAGAGCGGCTGATGACGCTCGCATGCGTCGCCTGCGCGGCATGCTCCCTTTCGCTTGCGCTGACTTCTTCGATTGCAGTGGCGGCAATTGCACTCGCCATGGGTGGCGCGGGCTGGGTCACCGCCTGGTCCGGGGTCGGCGTGACCGTGCAACTGGCAAGCCCGCGCTGGGTCGTGGGGCGCACCATCTCGATTTACTATGCATTGATCGATGGCGGCATCGCAGCGGGCAGTTGGGTGT
Organism: Mesorhizobium sp. ES1-4; assembly: GCF_020164745.1. Lineage (GTDB taxonomy): Bacteria > Pseudomonadota > Alphaproteobacteria > Rhizobiales > Rhizobiaceae > Mesorhizobium. The sequence goes on from NZ_JAIUGV010000013.1 coordinate 28,139, forward strand.
GGGGCACGGTGGCCCAGAACCATTCACTGACCTTGGCACTGGAGGGCTCCGCTGGAGCCCTTCTGCTGGTCGCCGCCACGGGCCTCCTGTTTCCCCTTCGCGAGCGCCGCGAATCCGATCCAGATGCTTTGGAGGACTTCGACGCACCGGCAGTCGCCCTCAATCTCAAGCCAAGAAGCGGTCCCATCGTGGTCAAAGTCGAGTACCTAGTGCCCGAGGAAAATCGCGAAGCATTCCTGGAACTCATGCGGGCGCGCCGGCATGTGCACAGTCGCGTCGGCGCTCGTCATTGGACTCTCCAGCGCAACCTTCAGGAGCCTATGCAATGGATAGAGACATTCCGCACGCCGACCTGGACCGACTACCTTCGCCTGAACCATCGTCTCACGGAAGCAGACAAGGAATTGGGTAAACAAGTGCTGAAATTGCATGCAGGACAGCTTCCGCCTAAAATCATGCTTTTTATCGAGCGACCAACAAGCTCGGCCCTAAAGTCCGATGAATCAGCACGTTATTTTCTCCGACACTGACTCTTCGAGGTTAACCCCTTGTATCTGCACGCAGAGGACTTTGTGCGATGGAAGCGACTGAGCCTCGAACCGGATGGCCATCCGGTTCGAAGCAAGGCGAAGTCGCCCGACACCCCTCCGGCCACAACCGTGGGTGAGCCTGGGATCTTCGCCTTCGTCACGTACGACCGAATAGTCGCTTGGCTCCAATCGCACGCACAAGGCAGGTTACCGTGAACAAGACTATCTGTGGAGTGGATGTTTCGAAAGACTGGCTCGATACCCATGTCGTGCCGAGCGGAGCGGCGGGCCGCTTTCGCAACGATGCGGCAGGCATAGCCGAGCTTGCTGCCTGGTGTTAGGTCAATGGTGTCGAGCTCGTCGTCATGGAGGCCAGTGGCGGCTACGAACGGCTTCCCTTCCTGCTGTCGTGGGAGTTGGGAGTAGCCTGCGGCATGGCCAATGCGAGGAGCGTACGCTGATTCGCCGAGGCGATGGGCTTCCTGGAGAAGACCGACAGGATCGACGCCGCCGTCATCGCCCGCTATAGCGAGGTCAAACGGCTGCAGCCGACGCTGCCGCCGAGCGCGGCCCAGCAGCGGCTCAAGGCGCTGGTCGCCCGGCTTTCCCAGGTAACCGCCGATCTCACCGTCCAGAAGCAGCGCAAGAGCGCTGCCACTGATGCCGATACCATTGCCTGCGTATTCCGATGAAGCCGGCCACCGATTCCGATTTGAAGCCGGCCAGTCATTCCGATTTCATTCCGGCCAGCATTCCGATTTGAAGGCGGCCATTTTTCGGTCTGATCCTGGGTCTCGTTGATGTTTGGGTTGGGTTTTGTTTCAGGTCAAGCTGACGGATAAGCCCGAAAGCGGCACCATGCAAGAATACAATAGGTCCACCGGTTCCATTCTCGCAATACAAAGTCGCGACGGCCCCAATCAATATGCAATGTTCGGTGATCATTGTTTCCTCAGCAAAAGCGAGCCAGATCGGTCTGCATTATGCATATGGGAAGCGAGGCTTCTGGTATTTACTTCATAAGCGTAGCAGCGTCTACAGGCCTTTTGCGCCAATTGCCCCCTAGCCGAACGCAGGAATTCGGCGTAGGCGCCCCAGTTCTTCAACCGCGAATTTGCAGGAAATTCCTAAACAAGCGCGGTGACCGTCTAGTGCATCAAGTTACGCGCGGAGCATCCTCCCCAATGCCTGCATCTGCGGCCTTCTAATCCGATCAATGTGGTCGCAAGCGGGGTGCGACCCGAAGCGCGCAATCACCATCTCCGCCTTTGGCGCTATGTACAGGTTCTGGCCGTAAAGGCCCCGACCTTCAATAGCATCAAGCTCGTCGTGTGATACCCACCATTGGCTTCGGTATGTATAGCCGAATGGGAGGTCCGGCTTGGCGGGGTGGTCGAGATCTTGAAGGTCGTAGACAACACTCGCGGGAACCAGTTGCTTGCCATTACACGAGCCTTCACATCGCATCAGCTCGCCGAAACGCGCCAAGTCGCGCAACGTCACATTGAGTCCGCTATGCGCCCTCGGCATACCGTTTGTCGGGTCGATCTCGACATAGGCGTCTTCTTCGCAGCCCAGTGGCAACCATAAGCGCTCCTCCAACAGTTGTGCGAACGACCGGCCCGTTGCGCGCGACATAACCCAAGCCATAACATTGGTATCGACGCCTTTGTAGACAAATTTGCCGTGCGCCCCTTCCTTTCGTATGGTACGCAGGTATTCGCATCTATATGACTTGTCTACACTTGTGTAATCTTCAGTAAAAGCAACGTTAGTTTGCATGTCCATGACTTGGCGGAGCGTTGCATCTTCCCACCCTGTACCTCGTAATTCCGGCACAAACTGCGATATTGTCTTCCTGTCGTCGAGAATGCCCTCATGCACCAACGCCGCGGCTAGGGTGCCCGCATACGATTTGGTGATTGACTGACACGAATGTTGTACGTGCGGCGCGAGTGCGCCGAAGTATCGTTCGTATATGATCCGCCCCCGATGCAGGACCAAAATGCCGTCGGTGTAGGTGTCGAATAGCGCCTCCTCGAACCGGTTGGTGCGGTCGTCCATGTCGACGAACGTGAGCCCATCGATTTCGGTAGACCTGTTGCTGCACTCAAGCTGCGACGGTCCGCCCCGCCCTCGCCACACTTGGACTGTGGGCCGCAGCTCACGCATATGCGATAGCGACCAGCGAAGCTGAGGAAAGGTCCAAACAGTTTCATTCTCGAATGTTACACGCTTGTCTGGCGGCGGCGGCGCACCGCGCATCCAGCCAAATTCGCGAGGATCCGATGCACGGCCGTCCAGGTATTGCTGTCCGTCGAATTCGAGTACGCTCTCCGACGCGTTACCGACGGTTTGCCGTTGTTTGAATTCTGTCATACATGGGATCCAATTTCATGCCTAGGCGCCCCCGGCGCCAGCTGGCTATCGAGAGTTGCGACCCAACCTCGGGAGTTCGGACTGGACTAAATCACAACATGTTATGATCATAGCAGCGGCAGGCGCGCATTCTATGCGAAATGTCCTCGACAACGCAGCAAATCAGCGTTGTATTGCGGCCGGCGCATACTTGCGGCCCCGCTCTCGCGTGGCAAGTAGGACCTAACTTGCCGAACGCTTCCAGCTACAAGAGGCATGAGCCATCATGCGCAGTATGCCGAGTACATCTCGATTAAACCGGGTCCGAACGGGTTGACAATTGTAACGCGTCTCCGCTGTCCGAGCTACGATGAGTCAAAAATTCTCTGGTCTATCAACGATGTTGACCCAGAGGGATACGTGCGAACTCGCAAGGCAAGAAATCGCGAAATGGCATGGGCGACTCTGCATGTTGGCGACGCGATAGTGGATAACGCCGTCGCCTTCGTAGGTGGGCTCGGCTTGAGTCGTCGCATGCGACGTCTCGAAGCAACCGCCCTGGTCAATAGCGACGTCGACCAGCTCCGAGCCCTTCTTCATGCCGGACATCATTTCGCGGGTGACGAGCTTTGGCGCGGCAGCACCGGCGATCAGCACGGCCCCGACCACGATGTCGGCAGAGAAGCATTCTTCCTCGAGCGCCCCGACGGTTGAGTAGCGGGTGCGCACACGGCCGGCGAAGAGGTCGTCGAGATTAGGGAGGTCGAGATTAGGGAGGTCGAGATTAGGGAGAGAGAGGGGCTTGGACCGCAGTTCCCACGTGACCAGAGTCAGCCCTGCAAGGTGTAATTCAACGCGCCAGTCCAGTTTAGATCCTTCCAAACAAGACGTCTTGTGGCGATGCAATCTGCAGCCTTCGGAGTCCAGCGAGTTGGCGAGTTCGCCGACCTCTCTGAGGCCAGGGTATCCGTGCTTTGTGAAATCGCCAGAGCGATCCGGCGAAAGCCAAGGGTAGTTCGCAGGAAACCTGCATCATCGAACTCGATTTCGCTGAATGCCAACAATGCAGAGCGATAAGGTGTCGTTCGTTAAATGACGGACCGGGATGGGTCCAATCAGCAGGGAGCAATGGCGCACCGCTAAGACACTCCTCTCGGTGGCGACGAAGGTAGCTTTCAAGAAAATAAGAACGAGAAAAAAGGGAACTATAGATGAACAATCATGTAACGACGGTCGTAGTTGCAGTCTCCATGGCGGTTGCGTCGATGTCTTTGTCAGCCAAGGCTTGCGCCGGCGAAGTCCTTGATCGTGTGCTCGCGGCACAGACATTGACGGTAGCGGTCGGGTCCGACTGGGGAGCCTTGTCTCACTTGAACGACCAACATGAACTCGACGGTGATGATGTAGAGGTCGCGAAGGGCATTGCGGACTACTTGGGCGTGAAGATCAAATTCGTGACCCCGGGCTGGGATATCATTCAGGCAGGCCAGTGGGGGGGGCGTTGGGACATGGCCATGGGTCAAATGACGCCGACCAACGATCGCGCCAAAAAATTCGCCTTCCCGGCCATGTACTTCTACGAAGGCGAAGTCGCTGTCGTTCACAAGGATAGCAAAGCGACGAAGCCTTCCGACCTGGAGGGCAAGATCGTCGGCGTCCGAGCGGGAACTCTTGGCGATTTGTATGCCAATCACAAGCTCACACCGGCATGGATCGGCGCTAAGCCAATACAATATCAATTTACAGCGGGCCAAGTGAAGGCTTATCCAAGTGCTAACTCTCTTACGCTTGACGACCTGCGCCTCGGCGATGGTGTTCGTCTCGATGGCGTCATTACTGAAGGAACGACGGCGGCTGCGGCAATCAAATCTGGCTATCCATTGAAGGTTATTGGCGATCCCTTATTCTACGCCCCGGGCGCTGTCACAATCGAGCGTGGCGATAAGGAGTTTATCGACAAGGTCGCTGCCGCGGTCAAGAAGATGAAGGATGACGGCACTCTTGCTAAACTCTCGGTCAAGTGGTTCGGGGGGGATTTCAGCGTCGATAAATAACATGACACAATCGTGGGCGTCCCCTTCCCGGGGGCGCCTCTTCTTAGGAAGAAAATGCTTATGCTTTACCACGATACAGTTGAATCTGAGGTGCTCGTCCACAAGCCATGGTTTATCGGCTGCATATTTGCAATTGTGCTCGCGGTTTTTCTTATCTTCAACGTAGCGGGCACCACGATGGGCGAACTCCTACGGCCCGTGATTGGCGATCACGCACAAGTGAAGTTTTACAGTCGCATTGCGATCGCTTTTGTAATTGCCGCAATGTTCTGCCTCAACCTCGTGCTGATTGGTTTTGTCCCGCTCAAAATCCAAATCGGGATCGTATGGTTTGAGTTGGTGCTACTGTTCCTTTCGCTCTTCGCGGCATTTGACTTAAGCATGCCATTTATTTGGGCAAACCTGCCATTTCTAATTACGCAGGGGGTAGTTACTACAGTTTACGTATCAGCGATGTCACTGCTATTTGCGTCGGCTATCGCAATAATCGGCGCGATTGCGAAACTGTCAAGCAACGGCATGGCTTACGCGATAGTCAGCTTCTACACTTCATGCTTCCGGGGTCTGCCGCTTCTCATGCAGGTTTATCTGATCTACATGGGCTTGCCCCAGGTAGGTTACGTTATTAATGCCGTGCCTGCAGGCGTGTTGGCGCTTTCGCTATGCAGTGGTGCCTACATGACGGAGATCTTCCGTTCGGGCATAGCCAGCATCGATCGCGGCCAGTGGGAGGCATCCCGGTCATTAGGTTTCGGCTTTGCGCTCACAATGCGCAGAATCATTCTGCCGCAAGCGCTTCCGGTTATCATTCCCCCGATGGGAAACACGTTCATCTCAATGCTCAAAGACAGCTCTCTCGTTTCGGTTCTTGGCGTTTGGGAGCTGACGTATCTAGCTCACTCACTCGGCCAGCCAACCTTCCATACTATGGAGATGCTAGTAACAGCGGCAATGATTTATTGGATTTTATCCGCCTGCCTGGAACTGGTCCAATCCCGGATCGAGGACCATTTTGCCAGAAGTAAGAAGCGATGATCGTGAATTCATTGGTCAAGCTAAAAAAGACGTCTAAGTTGGTTCGGCCATTTTCAAGGCACTTACAGATGCGCCAATGAACAAGAGAGATGCAATATTGAGCGACGAAGTCATCGAAGCTAAGAATGTATCCAAATGGTATGGTGCCTTCAGAGCACTAACTGACATCAACCTAACCGTCCGCAAGGGCGAACGTATCGTCATCTGTGGGCCCTCAGGCTCGGGAAAGTCGACGCTGATCCGTTGCGTCAATCGGCTCGAAGCGCACCAGGATGGCGAGATTACCGTCACTGGGATTAGGTTACATAACAAAATGCGCAACGTAGCTGAAGTTCGCAAAAGCGTCGGCATGGTTTTTCAGCACTTTAATCTTTTCCCGCACATGACCGTGCTGATGAACTGTATGGCGGCGCCGATGTGGATAAAGGGCGTTCCAGAGGGTGAGGCTAGAAAGATCGCGCTTAAATTCCTAGAGCGCGTGCGCATTCCCGAACAGGCGAACAAATATCCGGCTCAGCTCTCCGGGGGACAGCAGCAGCGCGTCGCAATTGCCCGGTCCCTCTGTATGGAGCCTGCAGTCATGCTCTTCGATGAGCCGACCTCCTCGCTCGATCCAGAGATGGTCGCTGAAGTGCTCGAGACTGTGACCGGACTCGCACGCGACGGCATGACCATGGTATGCGTCACCCACGAGATGGGCTTTGCGCGCGCCGTGGCCGATCGAGTAATCTTCATGGATCGAGGTGAGATCGTCGAAGAGGGTACACCGCACGACTTCTTCAGAAACCCGCAGCACGAAAGAACGAAATTGTTTCTCAGCCAGATCTTGTCGCATTGAGGGAGCCATCCTTCAACGAGGCCGTTCGACCGAGTTACTGTGTATCGAATGCGTTGCCTCAGGCCAGCGAGACAACATGTGCGGATATTGTATTCGTACGTATTGGCTGACATACATCAGAGCGTTCTCGGCAAGCGCCTCGTTCCCGGAAGCGCGAGAGTAGGATCCCGCTGAGCTTGTGCGCAGCCCACCGTGCCAGTTCGCGTCCAGGCGCGCTGAGGATTGGCTCGCCACACATGATCAGGTTGCAAGAGTGCGGCCTCAACCCTCTGCCCGCAACCGACCACAATCTGCAGACGTCGTCCTCTGGCAGATTCCCGACCATCTTTGGGTGAACCAAACGGATCAACACATGTTAAAGAACATAACCTTCGACCGCCACAGCTCCGACAAGCTTAAGAGTGAGGTCACGATCGACATTGATAAATGGGGGGTTCCTCATATCAAGGCTCAGAACTTGCACGACCTATTTTTCGCGCAGGGTTGGAATGCAGCTCGAGACCGCCTCTGGCAAATTGATATTGCGCGCAAACGAGGTCTCGGTCTCCTGTCACGAGACTTTGGCCCCGGATATTTGGAGCAGGATCGGGCGGCGCGTCTCTTTTTATTTCGCGGAGCCATGAGTGCAGAATGGCAGGCGTACGGCCCGGATTCCGAAGAGATATGCTCAGCGTTTGCCGAGGGGATCAATTCCTACGTAGACAGTTGCCATGACGGTTTGATTGCCTTGCCACCCGAGTTTGGCCTCCTCGGTCACACTCCCGACTATTGGAAACCCGAAGACGTCGTTCGCGTGCGAACGCACTCACTAACCCGAAATGCGATTTCGGAGCTTCTGCGCTGCAGGGTGATGGCATTGGCAGGTGTGGAACGAGGTACCCGCCTCGACAGGTTGAGACAAGAATTGTCACCTCCGATAGCGCCACGACCAGCGGAGGGCCTTGACCTCGCCTTTATGACAGATCGAGTACTGCAGGATTTTCGCTTGGCAATCTGTCCCGTCTCATTCTCGAGGGAAAGACTTGCAGCAAGTCTTCAGGAAGCTGACCGTTGGACCCGCGTAACACCGAGTGATGAGATCATGCAGACGGTGTTCCAAGAGGGCTCAAACAACTGGGCCATATCCGCAACAAAAACCACAACGGAGCGACCAATCCTTGCTCTAGACCCGCATCGCAAGCACGTCCTTCCGTCCATCAGGTATCTTGTACACCTGAGTATGCCCGGGCTCGATGTAATTGGCGCTGGAGAGCCTATGATCCCAGGAATCTCCATGGGTCACAACGGGACAGCCGCCTTTGGTCTGACTATTTTCGGCGCTGACCAAGAAGATATTTATGTTTACGAAACCAAGAGTGAGGGAAATAAATACTTATATAAAGGGGCCTGGGAGCAGGTGAAGACTATACACGAGAAAATTCCAGTTCGCGCCCACACCGACCAGGAGGTAAAGCTTCAGTTCACACGCCATGGACCCATTTTAAACCAAAATGCTGAAAAAGACCGCGCCTTCGCACTGAGAACCGTATGGATGGATCCCGGCATGGCACCTTACATGGCCAGCTTGGCCGTAATGCGCTCTAAGACATTTTCAGAATACACCTCCAGTCTAGCAAACTGGGGTTGTCCTTCAGTTAATCACATCTATGCGGACACGTCGAATGTAATTGCGTGGAAACCGTCAGGTGCGGCTCCGGTCCGAAGAAATTGGGACGGCCTGCTTCCGGTTCCAGGAGACGGTCGGTTCGAATGGGAAGGGTATTTGTCACCGGACGATGGGCCGTTCGAGATGAACCCCGCCAAAGGTTTTGTCGCCACTGCCAACGCAATGAATGTTCCGGAGGAATGGAGTAGATCGCATCCTGCTTTTGGCTACGAGTGGTCTGACAGCAGCAGACATGATACCCTTCATACAACTCTCTCACGATCAGAGAAGATCTCGTTGCGGGACTGCATGTCGCTGCAATGTTCGGTGTATTCGCCGATAGCAGTTCGTATTCTTGCGAAACTAGACACTCTTCTCGGTTCGGTTGCAAACATGCCTGCGTTGCACTTATTTTCTAACTGGGACCGGCATTTGGATGCGAGTTCGCCAGCCGCCGCGTTCTTTGAGATTTGGCTTAGCAAACACCTTGGCCCGACAGTAGCTCGCTTAGAAAGCGCTGACGATGAAGTGTTGGCACTGCTCGTGCCTTTACAGCCTTCGGCCATAGCCTCTTGGCTCGAACAGGCAGAGCCTAGTGAAAAGTTGAAGCATTCCATAATGGAATCCCTAACTTCTGCCTGGAGTGAATGCATATGTCGATTTGGCGACGATTCTGCCTCATGGGCATGGGGCAGTATACATAAGCTTGATTTGCGCCACCCTCTGCAGGCACTGACGTCTGAACAATGGTCGTTGGGCGCCATAGCCCTCGGCGGAAGTAGCTCAACGCTCAATTTTTCGAGTTACCGAAGCGGCCAATTCTCTGTTTCAGAAGGACCGTCAGTGCGGATAATCATGGACGTTGGGTCATGGGATGACAGTCTCTTTATTAACAATCCAGGTCAGTCGGGTGTTCCGATCTCAAGTCATTATCGTGACCTCAATCACGATTGGCAACGGGGCGAATACAAGCCCTTGTTATATTCAGAGGAGTCCATACGGAGGGAGCTCGAACATAGGGTCGTCCTGTCTCCCGCTGACTGTTGAGGATGCGACAGTATAGGCCGCTTACCATTGTAGCAGGAACATATCGGTCGAACTCACCTGGCGGCAAGGTGAGGATCGACACTTTAGCGCCCGCCGGCCGACTTTGATATTGACAGCGGAACGCCCGGCCGGAATCTGGATGCGCTTGTGGGGCAATGATCCCGCTGGTGTGCGGCGACCACCCCTGATCGTCACGAGCAGGGCCGTCGCGGCCTCCAATAATGTTGCAGGAGACTTAGAAGCGGGATGTCCCGCATTGGCAATTGCTCTGCCTTGGGGCCATAGGGAAGAGGGGTAAGGTGCTGGCCCGACCACCGGAGAGCGCGTCTGTTACTACAAGGCTCGATCGCGGCCGCATCACGGCCCTCGGCGGCTGCCGATAACGCGCGCTTCGGGCGCTACCAGTACGCATTGGCGATAATCGCATCTGCTGTAGGAGAGCACTTGATTCGAGACTGACAGTGCGACGGTCAACAGGGTTCGCTATCATTGTCGAGCCGAGTTCAAGAATGGACACATACCTCAGGGAGGACCTTTCAGGGGGCAGACCATTGTCTGTCTCCTCATCCGAGAAACAAGCTAACCTCGCAGAGAGTGGCATCAGGGCAACACGTCATTGTCCTTCGATGCGACTGAATATCGACGACTTCAACGCGGCTTGCCGCCTTCGCGTATAGCCGCAGGACCTTGAATGCCGGGAACCAGCCGAGAAATGTTGGCGGTGGGTGAGCGCCTTTCATTTTTCAAGTCCGCTACATTCTGTCTGTCATATACCCGAAGGCGGCGATGCTTGTTGCCCGCCCGATGTGGTTAGCAGTTGACGTGCCTTCTTATGTATCTTCATTCAGCCTGCGGTGGCACGCTGGCCGTTTCGTTGAATGGCGGGGGAAAAAAGGCGTTGATGACTCAGGCTTGCGTGGAGCACTCGTGGGGCGCTCGATTGACAATGTTATTCGTGGAGAATGCTTTCCTTTGTGGAGGAGGATGATTCTCTCGTCCAGTTCCTTGTCGGCCTCGGTAAGGCGATGATTCAGGCGAAGGTAGTCGGTCCAGGTCGGCGTACGGAATGTCTCCGTCCATAGCACAGGCTCCTGAAGGTTGCGCTGGAGAGTCCAGTGCCGAGCACCAACGCGACTCTGTACATGCCGGCACCCGCGCATGGCGAGGAATTCTTCTAGATTTTCCACGAGTATGAGGTACTCGACTTTGACCACGATGGGGCCGCTTCTCGGCTTGAGACTGAGGGCGACTGCCGGCGCGTCGAATTCCTCCAAAGGGTCGGGCTCGGCCTCGCGACCCTCGCGAAGGGGAAACAGGACGCCGCTCGCAATGGAAGAGGCAGTGCCAGAAAAAGGGAGCACGCCGCACAGGCGACGCATGCCAGCGTCATTAGTTGCTCTTCTGACAAGCTCCGTCTTAATAGGCTGTTGGCGACGCCAGCCATGACGGCGCCTGTGCCGAAGCCGGCGATGATGGTGCCATAGGCGAGCGGTCCTTCGCCCAGCTGATCGCGGACAACCAATGGCAGCAGTGCGAGTATGGCGATGCCCGACAGGCCAAAGAAGGTTCCGCGGGCGATCGCCGTCTTGATTTCCGATGACATCGCTGTGAAGCGCAGCCTGTCATAGATGGCCGTCCTCATTGACTCACGTGGGAGAAGTGAGGAGCGAACCTTCCATTTGCATCGCCATATGGTGACCAAAGGGATCATATAGGTGAGTGTAAACATAGCGAAAGCCGTCATAAGTCCGAACGACGCAATCATGATGCCGCGAGCGCCGGTCCCACGGTCCGTGCAGTGTTGAAGCCAATGGAGAGGAGGGTGACGGCAGCGGGAACTTCGCGTCGGTCCACAATATCGCCAACAGAAGCCTGCCAGGCGGTATCGTTGAGCGCGGCACCACTTGCGATCAAGAAGCTGAAGCCGAAGATCATCCACGGGGCGATAAAGCCCAGCACCACTGAAGCCGTAGCATCGCGGATGCTATTACCATTAGGCATCGGCCGGCGAACATGACTCTTCGACGGCTGAAGTTGTCGGCGAGAACCCCTAGCGAAAATGGACAAAATGAAAGCGGGCAGGTTAGACGAAGCCTGCTCGAGCGCAACCATCAGATCGGAGGTCGGAACCGTTGCCATTAGCCAGCTGATAGCAACGGTCTGCATCAGCCAGCCAAGGGAAGAGACTTGAGAGGCTAAACCAGATTGAGCGAAATGTCGTATTCCTGAGCGGCGCAAACGTCTTCGGCGAAACTACATCCGCATCTGCGCCCGCCGCTTTGCTCATTGCTCCGACCGATTCGGTTCCGCCAAGCTTAACCACTTCGCGCGACACGATCCTCTTACACGTCGGATGCGCCAAATGCAGTCTTTGTATTAGTGTCATCTGGTAGCGAGATGCGGAGGTGGCGGCGGAGAGCCGTCGCTGGTGTCGCAGCGGCCTTACATCAGTGCAAACATGCTGTTGCGTGGCGCCGGCACAGTTCCCCCGGCGTCGGCGGCTTCGCCGGCAAGAATGCGAAGGCGCGCCGACTCGCTGCCAAGCTCAAGGTCGTCAGCATGGTTCTTCTGGCCGAGGCTGACGAGCTTGCCGAGCAACTCGGCGCCTTTGTCGGCGATCCTCTGGCGAGAACAAAGCTGTCGGAGACCAGCGTTGCCTGCATTGAGCGGCCGATGAAGGCACTATGCGCATCTCGCTGCGAGATGCAGCCGATATAAAAACAGCATTTGACGCTAGCCGCCAGGAAAGGGGATTGTCACCCCGCATGAGCCGGCGAAGCTTTTGTTCAATTTCGAACATGGACGCGATCGCGCGTTTTGCGCAACCAAACCACGACACACTGATTGAGGTGAGATATGGCGACGACACGCTCCGCAATTCCTCTGACTGGTGTACCGTTTCCGATATCAGAGTATGAGCGCCGGCAAAACAATGTGCTGGATGCGGTTGCTACGGCAGGCTTGGACGCAATCGTAGTAACGGCGCACGGCCACTTGAAGTATCTCAGCGGCTACGATGGGAGCGGTGGATATTTCGCGCCTTTCCCTCTTATTCTGATGCCGGGTCGGGTCCCGATATTTGTTGTCCGAGAATATGACGAGCAGGCAGTACGTTCATATAGCTGCATCGAGGAAATTGAAACCTATACACATCAGCCTGATTTTGGCAGGGTCTGCGCCGATGTATTGCGTCGACTCGGACTGGACAATAAGCGAGTCGGTTTCGAGCTTGGCTGCTGGAATCTCGCGCCCGCCGACGTGCGCGCAGTCCAAGACCAGCTCCCGGATCTGAAGATTACTGACGTCACCCGACTGGTCTCGTCAGTGTCAGCAGTGAAAGGAGAACTTGAGTTGGCGTGTATGCGCGATGCTGTTCGACTCACTGACGTGGCAATTCGAACCTTTCAGCAATCGCTTCGTCCCGGCATTACGGAGATCGAAATGGCAGCGGCCCTAGCTGCGGCGGTAACAAACGACCCCAGCAACGCCGCTGGGGATATCGGGCTTGCGCCGGGTACCATTTTGTTTGGAGAGCGAGTGAAGTTGCCCCATGCGCCAGCGACCCATCATCCTCTCAGCAACAACGAACCTGCCTTTCTGGAGATAGGGGCTTCGAAACACGGGTATACAGTGGGAATGGTTCGATGCGCAGTCCTTGGCAAACATCCCGAAACCGAATCTTTGCACGGCTTGGCTGAAGAGGTCATTGCGGCCCTTGTCTCCTCGATTCGACCAGGTGCTACGCCGGCGGACGTTCACGCTGCTGGGGGCGAGGTGTTGAAGCGATCTGGACGCAAGGGCGTCTTCCGCCAACGAACAGGATACCAAACTGGCATCAATTGGACTGAGCGCGGCGACCTAAGCCTGGAGCCCGATGTAAATGAACCACTCCGAGCTGGCATGACCCTGCACATGCCAAACATTTTGTGCAGCGAAAGTGGCTACCTATTTGGTGCCGGCGCACACGTGCTCGTGACAGAGCGCGGCGCGGAACTCCTGAGCGAAATCCCGCCAACACTTTATCGGGCGTGATGCTAGGCGGCGTGGACAAATTTGAGCCAGTATCTGGCGGTGGCTAGGTAGACCATTCCGAGGAAGCTATTGGCCAATTGATCGTAGCGGGTGGCAATGGCCCGGTTGATTTTGAGGTGGCCGAACATGCGCTCGATTCGGTTCCGCTGCTTGTAGAGCGCCCGGTCATACTCGATCTTCACGCGGCGGTTTGATCGGCCGGGTATGACGGGTTTAATCTTCCGCTCGGCGAGATCGGCGCGAATGGTATCGGCATCGTAGCCCTTGTCCGCAAGGAAGGCGTCCGGTGCACGAGTCCCCCTTTTCCGCCCGCTGCCGAGACATGGGCGCGAACTGTGGTGCTGTCGATGCTGTAGTGGCCGCTGTCCGCCATGACCTCGGCGAGCATTACCGCCACGGTCTCCCAGACCCCGGCCTCGCTCCAGCGTCGGAACCGACGATAGATGGTGTTCCAACTGCCGTATTTGGGCGGGACATCCCGCCATGGAGCGCCGCAGCGGAGCCGCCAGAGAATGCCGTTGATGATCGAACGATTCTGCTTGGGAGGTCTACCTCGGCCGCGTTTGTCAGGGTCGATGGGCAGCAAGCCCTTGAGAACACGCCATTCTGCTTCGGTGAGATCGCCCCTGCTCAAACCTGCCTCCAAAAAGCAGCCTTGAATCAATCCTCTTGGGCTACGTCAATCGCATCGACGTCCGAAATTCCGTAAGGCGGATATACTATTCCGCCAAGGTGATGGACAGTTCGAGAGGGCTGTCGCTATCCGCGAAAAATCGGCTGCCATCCTCAAACTCGATCACCACCTCTCCATCGCGGTGGCGCATGACACGGCGAACAACCTTGCCAATCAGCATCGACGTAGCTCGTTCGCTCTCTTCTTCCAGTGTCATTCCCAATGCTAACAACCCGATCGCAGGAAAGCGACCCTGCTAACATCGAATTTGTCCACGCCGCCTAGGGTCTGCGGTTTGCGGATTGAGTGGCAAAGCGCATGCAGTCCTGGAAAGTAGGTCGTGGGAGGGGGAGGAGTGTCGCGATGGTGACAGCTCTTCCTACTCAGACCTTTGCCATTGGCCGTTGCCAGCAGAGCCAGAGTTTATGATTGCCAGCACTTCGCAGCTGGTCCTCTAAGGCCGAAGCTTATCCATTTGAGGGCAAACGGCTTGTTATCGGGTCGCAGTCGCCGGCGCCAACACCGAGGCCTGAACGCGGGGCTATCTCGGTTCTAGATGGTTACGATATCCAAACTGCATTTGACGAAAACACCGGTGGCATCGATCATTAATTACGCACCGGCGCCTGATCCAAATTACTCAAATGCGGGAACGTGCCTATGGTTGGCGTTGACAGGTTCAAGGAGATCGAGATCGAAGCGATGACTTGGCGCCGGTACCTGCACGAGAATCCGGAGCTTGACTATCGGGTGAATGACACAGCGGCATTTGTGGCGGAAAAGCTGGCTTCCTTCGGGATTAACCACATCGAGTGCAGGATAGCTGAAACCGGCGTGGTTGCGTTGATCCAAGGTCAACTCGGAGATGGGCCCACTATCGGGTTGCGGGCCGACATGGACGCTCTGCCTATACTCGAAGCTTCAGGCAAACCTTGGACGTCGAAAAGGTCCGGACAGATGCACGCGTGTGGTCACGACGGGCATACTGCAATGCTCCTTGGCGCCGCGAAATACCTCGCCGCGACCCGGAACTTCAAAGGGTCCGTTGCCCTGATCTTCCAACCTGCCGAGGAAGATGGCCGCGGCGGCCAAAGAATGGTCCAGGAGGGGATCATGGACCGTTTCGGGATATCTCAGGTCTTTGGCATGCACAATTGGCCAGGCATGGAGGTTGGTGCGTTCGGCATTTGCGAAGGTTCGATTTTTGCCGCGCTCGACGAGTTCGATATTGTGGTCAAAGGCAGAGGGGGTCACGCGGCCGCTCCCCATCTGACAATTGACCCCGTCGTTGTTGCAGCTCAGATCATTTTAGGCTTGCAGACACTAGTCTCACGCAACACGGACCCCACCGAGTCCCTGGTGATCTCCGTCACAAAGCTGAACGCCGGACAAGCTTACAACATCATTCCCGAACGCGCGGAGATTGCCGGAACAGTCAGGACACTGTCACCGATTTTGCGCGACTTCGCTGAAAAACAGATTGAGGCGTGCGCGGAAAATATTGCACGCGCTTCCGGGGCGAAGGTCGAGTTTCAGCATCGCCGCCTGGAGCCCCTCACTGTCAATCATCCCGATCAAACGCGTCGGGCAACAGAGGTGGCGCGTGCTCTGGTCGGCCATTCATCGGTGAACCCCAAAGTCAAACCTAGTTTGGGGTCAGAGGACTTCGCGTACATGCTAGAGGCGCGGCCGGGGGCATGTATACTGCTTGGAAATGGATCGACTGCTGCTCTCCATAATCCAACCTACGACTTTAACGATGAAGCACTGCCATACGGCATTGGATACTGGGTCAACTTGGCCGAGGCTGCTCTAGCACCATGACATTGTCCAAGCAAAACAACCTTGGCTAATCAAGGCTGAGATCACAAGAAGAGGGTAACGACATGAAATACGAAATAAATCGCCGACGATTGCTGCAGGCGACATCGACCGCCATGGCGGCTGGCGCTCTGTCTTCAATTGCGGGCCGCGTTGCGGCCCAAACACCCAACCAGATCAACGTAGTGCTAGGCGGCGGCGATTGGGGAAAGGCTAACATTGAGGCTTACGCTAAGCCATTTGAAGCTGAGACCGGTATCAAGGTCAACCCAATCACCGACGACATGGGTATGGGACAGGTCGAGTTGATGGTAAAATCGGGCAATGTCACGGTAGATGTCGGGGCGCTTACGCAAGGGTCCGGCTTGGTCGCAGCTAAGAAAGGAATTCTTGAAGAAATTGATTACTCCTTGTTCAGGAAAGAAGAGCTAGACGGAATTTATGAATTTGCCAAGCAACCGTTTGGCGTGGCAAATTTGATTTACTCATATAATATGGTATATAGCACAGACGTATTCCCAGCTGATAAACCCCGGCCGACAAACTGGGCTGAATTCTGGGATGCTGATAAGTTTCCCGGCGTTCGCACCTTGGTGTCCGGCCAGTTTGGTTCAGAAGGACCCTGGGAAGAGGCCCTGTTAGCGGACGGTGTATCTCCCGATAAGCTCTACCCGATGGATATCGACCGGGTGTTTGCCAGTTTGGACAAAATAAAGCCGCACATCCGTAAGTGGTGGAGCAGCGGATCAGAGATTCAACAGATGTTGCATGATAAGGTCGTTGACATCGCTCAATCGTATGACGGAAGAGCTCTACTGTTGATCGATCAGGGCGCCGCGACGGAGATCAATCGAAACCAGGCGAAGCTGCAGTGGGATTATTGGGTCATTCCAAAGGGTTCACCCAACGCGAAGGCTGCGCAGAAGTTTATCGAATTCGCCACTCGCGCGGAACGTCAGGCAGCATTTTGCCAATTGTTTCCTGAGGGACCAAGCAACGGCAATGCGTTCAAACTTCTTCCCGAGAAAGTTGCGCGCAAGCTCCCTACCCACCCAGATTACATCAAGAGCAGCGTTTCCATCAACGGCAAATGGTACAATGAGGTAGGCCCCAGCGGTGTTTCCAACACTGAGATGCTTATCCAGCGGTGGAATGAGTGGATCCTGCAGTAGGGTTGGTTGAAGTGCGAAAGTCCGGTCGGGGTAACTCCATACCGGGCTAAAGTCGAAACTGATGCTGAAAATGTGACGGGGAGCGGGGTAGCCCACTAGCCTCTCCGCTCACGGCATCGGGTACGACGGCAGAAGGTACGGCAAATGCCTGCTAATGCACGCCAGCGATGGTGGAGGAGCCACAGTGAACATGCACGCAATGAATACCGCCCCCCGTTCGGAAGTTGACGCTGCAGATGTGAACCAATCGGTGCCACAAATTCAGTTCAGCAGTGTTACCAAGATGTACGGGAGTGTTCCGGCGGTCAGGGATCTGTCGCTGACCGTGCGTCGCGGCGAGTTCTTGACGATTCTCGGCCCGAGCGGCTCGGGTAAGACCACTACCCTGATGCTCTTGGCCGGCTTTGAGGCCCCGAGTTCGGGTGATATTATGATCGCCGGCCATTCAGTGGCTTCGGTCCCGTCCTACCGGCGCGATCAAGGAATTGTGTTCCAGAGCTATGCGCTGTTCCCGCATCTCACAGTGGCTCGAAACCTGGAATTCCCTCTCGAAATGCGGGGCATGGCTCCCGATCAGAGGAAGGTTCGGGTAGCCCGTATGCTTGAGCGCGTGCATCTAGGGGAATTCGGCGGTCGCATGCCATCCCAATTGAGTGGCGGTCAGCAGCAGCGCGTGGCGCTAGCCCGCGCGCTGATTGCCGATCCACCCTTCCTATTACTTGATGAACCGCTTGGCGCACTCGACCGTAACCTGCGTGAGCAGATGCAGATCGAGATGAAGAGCTTGCACAAGGAGTTCGGTATCACGACGGTGTGCGTTACGCATGACCAGGAGGAGGCGCTTACTCTGTCAGACCGGATTGTTGTAATGCGCGCAGGACGTGTCGAGCAAATCGATACACCAGAGGCCCTCTATGATCGGCCATCATCGTGCTTTGTCGCTAAATTTCTGGGTGAGGCGAACATTCTCGAGGATGCCTTGTTGCTGGCCAGAGGGGGCAACGCGCCGCAAATCGGCACCGTTGCGATGATAAGGCCAGAGCGCATCAGTGTACTTCCGAAGACTGCGGAGTGGGCTCAAACGGACCAGCGGCAATATGTTGCCGGTGCGGTCGACGATATGATTTTTGCCGGCCCTCTGCGAAAATACCATGTTCGCGTTGGCAACAATGTTCTCATCGTCCGGGAACATGTCGCGGCAGACCAACCTGTTTTCCAGCCAGGCGAGGAGGTTTGCCTCACGTGGCTGCGGTCAGACATTCGCTTCGTTTCGCCATAAGCGATTGATAAGGGATATCCATGAAGCTTTTGCGCAGAATGGCCAAGGTGCCACTTGGGTTAACCGCGCCCGCGTTCGCGCTTTTGCTTGTGGTTTTCGGTGCCCCTATAACCTTGCTTTTCCTAAGCAGTGTCAATGCCCCCGATTTCTCGTTCCAATACTACGGAGCGTTTTTCGCCCAGCCAGCTAATGTGCGGGTGCTCTTTCAAACGATAGAAATAAGTCTGGTCGCAACTGCCATCTGCTTAATCGTAGGCTATCCAACCGCGTATCTGATCGTCACGGCATCCAAGACTCTGCGCATGACGCTCATCGCTCTCGTGATCATCCCCTATTTGACCAGTGGGCTGGCGCGTACCTACGCATGGATTGTTATTCTTGGGGATCGCGGGGTCATCAACAACATCTTGCTGGACGTCGGATTGATCGATCGACCTCTGCAACTCATCTATAACCGAACCGCGGTCTATATTGGCATGGTCCACATCATGCTGCCGATGATGATACTTCCCTTGGTTAGTGCGATGATGGGGATCGATCGGTCCTTGATGGCTGCTGCACGCAGTATGGGAGCGGGACCTTTCACCGCTTTCAGGCGTGTATTTCTCCCCCTTAGCATTCCAGGCGCACGGAGTGGCTCGCTCCTAGTTTTTGTGTTCTGCCTAGGATTCTATATCACGCCGGCGGCACTTGGGGGATTGCGCGATGCCATGCTTTCAACCTTCATTGCGGCCGAGGTGAATAGCTCGTTCGATATTCCGCGCATTGCCGCTGCGTCCTTCATCCTTCTCGGGTTTGCCATTGTGGTGCTTTCCATGGTCGGGCTTGACCTCTCCGGCAAACAAGAGCAAAGCCAAACTCGAGCTCCGAAGGGCTCGATGTCCCGACTACCCATTGTTCTTGTTATCAAACGAAACTTCAGCGAAATTCTGCGTCCCTATCGTGTCAAACGGTGGACGGGACGGCGCTACGTGCCTGGGGCGGAAAGGCGATGGCCTAAAGTCGTCGCGATCGTTTTTATCGTTTTGGTGATGGCCTTTCTTTTATTCCCAGGGATAATCGTTGTCATCATGTCGTTCAGTTCCGGGGCATTTTTGCAATTTCCGCCTTCGGGCCTGTCGCTTCAATGGTATCGCTCGTTTTTCGGCGATGCATCTTGGAGCGGAGCAGCTTGGACCAGCGTCGAGATTGGTGTCGAGGTAGCTGTTATTTCTACTCTATTGGGAACACTTGCTGCTTTCGGATTGAGCCGAATAAGCGCAAGACTTCGCGGCGTGCTGACAATGATCATAATCACGCCTATCACCTTTCCAGTTATCGTGGTCGGTATCGCGACTTATCTGGGTCTCATCCAGATTGGTCTAATCGGCACAAAGGGTGGTATCGCCCTCGCTCACAGTATCGGCGCTGTTGGAATTGTGGTGGTGATCGTTTCTGCGACGTTGGCCAACTTCGATCGGACGTTAGAGCAGGCGGCCAAGAGTATGCGTGCCGGACCACTGCAAACGTTTTTTCGCGTAACACTGCCGTTAATCAGGCCGGGAGTGATCGGCGGCGCCATGTTCGCATTCCTCCAGTCATTCGATGAAGCGGTCATAACGTCTTTGGTCGGCGGTCTGTCGGTGCGGACGTTGCCCTTGAAGATGCTGGAGAATATCCGCCACCAAATCGACCCGACGATTGCTGCAGTCGCTTCTCTTTTGATGCTTCTGCCTTTAATCTGGATGCTTGTCCTCTATGCCGTCTGGTGGCGTTCTCGACCGAGCATGCAGCGAACATTACAGGAAGCCGCTGCCTAACTGGCGTGGCAGATCCACTTCCTGATGATGCGTCCGACCTATTCCTACGGACTGGCGACAAGCATCTGTTCGGGGCTTCAACGGGCGGATAAAATGGCCACCTGGTCCAAAACGGAAACCAGTAAAGCTCTTGCAATTATCATCTGGCACATGCGGATCAAGGATTCGGACTATGTCTGGGATCGGCCGGCCTTGCTCGCCAGCAAGCTCAGACCTGCCGATCCTCTTGCTGCGCGCCAGGATGGAATTCGAGGTCAACGGCGCTGACCGGATCGCACAGATCCTTCGCCCGTCTGAACAACGAACAGCTAGCCAACGTCAACCGGCTGATCGCGCGATTTCTGAAATCGGCTACCCACCGCGACTTTGACCTTCCTCCTCCCTTAGTGCACCGGGATCAAGGTGACGAACCAAGGGACAGGTCAGCAGAGCGAGCCCTGGTCATCTGAAAACGCGATGGTGCCGTCTCGGACATTATATTGGCGAAGTGGTGACCGCGTGTGCATAGTTCCAGGCGAAAAAAATAGCCGTGTACAAGACCATATGCCCGGTCAAAGTCGCCAGATCACCCGCAATAGGTTAAGCAATGAACGAAGCACCACATCTTACGTTTGATCTCGATGCGCATGGCGTGAGCAGAGGACACCTCGTTGTGCCGGGAGGCGCCGACCATGAAGAGTTCTCGCTTCCGGTTTTTAGTCTTAATAAGGGCGATGGACCGCGCCTTCTTATCACCGGTGGGAATCATGGCAATGAAATGGAGGGGCCATTAGTCGCGCGGCGGCTTATCGAGTGGCTGCCACAAGCGCAAACCAGTGGTAGGATCATCGTGCTGCCAGTGCTTAATCCATTGGCAGTTCAAGCATGGAGCCGCAATACTCCGCTTGATGGTTTGAATCTGAACCGCGTGTTTCCGGGCCGTGCCGACGGGTCTGTTACGGAACGAATCGCGGATGCGGTTTCACGCGTATTGTTGCCAAATGCCGACATCGTTTTCGATCTGCACAGCTTCGGCCCAACGTGGGATTTTCCCCCGGCGGTCATCACGCATCCAATTGCTGATGCGGATCTCATGGCTAAGACGCTCGCAATGGCAGCGGCATTTAAGCTGCCCGTAACATTGCTCTGGCAACATGACGACACGGCTGGGATGTTCGACAGTTGGGCACATAGCCTAGGGAAGGTATTCGTTTGCGCGGAATTCGGCGGTGGTACGGTTAGCGCAGAAGCTCTAGCGATTTATGAAGCTGGAGTTCGCAACGCGCTCGTTATGCTTGGACTCGTCGAAGGAAAAGTCGAGGACGTGTCTTTCCGTAACAAAAGGTCCAGTCAGACCCTTGAGACGCTGATATCAGACGAGTTGAAATCGCCCGCGCAGGGTATCTTCGAACCTCGCTGCTCTGTGTTGGATGAAGTGAGGTCGGGAGATCTTATAGGTATCCTACACTCTATGGATTCTGTTTCCGCTCCGTCCATTGACATCCGAGCGCCTGGGCCATCAATCGTCCTAGCCATAGGATCGGGCGCGCATGTCGACCGCAATGAAGGGGTAGCCATCCTTGCGCGGCCGCTGCATAACTAGAGGTACAGATTAGCCGCGCCTTGGCCAGCTGTAGTAACTCCGGTATGAAGGCACTGGCCTCGACTGGAGCTTATAGGCCAGCTCCTCGGATCGATCAGCGGCTGATCCTGTCTTCCAAAATCATGCCAAAAAGATTGCTTGATCCTTGATCGCTTGGTTTATACTAACCATGGTTGAAAGTGGCGGTCCGAGATGGGAGCTGGCCGGACGGATTGATCGCCTAGCTTCTGTTATGGAAGCAGGGGCGACGATCCGGCGCACCGCGACCAAGAGGGGAGGCGGACGGTGCCGTCCCCGCTGACGCCCGTAAAACAACTTTATCGTATCTTAAAACGAGATGGGCACGTTCGGGGCTTTATATTGGCAAAACCGATTCCGAACGGGGCATAACTTAGGACAGAGCGCGCAAATCCGGCCGCAGCTCATAGCTTGGCCAAACTCGAGTATAATTCAGTGCAGATCAAAGACGTCATTCTCACGCCCGGCAACGGCGCCTTCTTTTATGACGATCAAGCTGCCATTAGGGCAGGGGTTGGCCAGGACGGTTTTGTTTACGTCGGCGAGCCATTGACGCCCGGCTTCCGTGATATCCGTGTTCCGGCAGCTTGCTTAAGCGTCGGGCTTGTCCTGGAAGACGATATGGTCGCCTGGGGCGATATGATGGGAGTGCAATACTCAGGGGCTGGCGGGCGTGACCCCCTGTTTGACGTCGGAGCCATCATGGATCTCACGTCACGTGTTGTTGTCCCGCGGCTCTTAAACATTGATGCGTCCAGCTTTTTGACAGCCTGCTCCAGTGTCTTCGATCTCCATACTGGGAAACGACTCCCACTATGCATCGAATATGGGGTCAGCCAAGCCCTTTTAAGCGCTGCTGCCCATGCTGCGCGTCGTACCATGGCGGAGGTGGTTTGTTCGGAATTTTGCCTATCCATGCCGCATCGTCGTGTCCCAATTTATTGCCAGAGCGGTGATGCGCGCGAAATCAATGTCGATAAAATGATCCTGAAGGGGGTGGATGTGATCCCGCATGGCCTCATCAACTCGCGTAGCAAATTCGGCGTTGGGGGAGAAACCTTTCTGGATTTCGTCAAATGGGTGGCGCACCGCGTCAAGCAAATCGGCCAACCAGACTATTCTCCGGTGCTGCATTTCGATGTGTACGGCTGGATCGGTATGGAGATCGGGCTCGACGTCCAGCGCATCGCCGACTTCATCAGTAAGGTTGCTGACGCGGTTCCGGAGTTCACGGTGAATATCGAATCGCCAGCCGACTTCGGGTCTACGCCGGCGCAGGTCGAAAATTACGGGCAGATCGTCGGCATTCTGAATGCGCGCGCGTCACGTGCGCGCATCGTTGTCGATGAACGCTGCAACACCTTAGAGGATGTGCGTCTGTTTGCGGAGGCTAAGGCGACCCATCTCGTGCAGATCAAGACGCCGGACGTGGGCTCGATCGCCGACAGCGCCCGTGCGGTGCTTCTGTGCAAAGAGAACAACGTGGACGCCTATGTGGGAGGCAGCTGCAGCGAGACGGATCTCTCCGCGCGAGCGACGGTTCACATTTCGGTGGCAACACAGGCGGACATGATGCTCGCGAAGCCTGGCATGGGCATCGACGAAGGTCTTTCCATTGTAGGCAACGAACAAAATCGGTTGCTCGCCATGCTTGATCGGCGTCGGGCACAAAACCTGAAAGCCGCGTAGGAAGCGCCCTGATGCTAAACAGTCTCAAGGACATCACGGTTGTGGCGGTCGAACAGGCCGTTGCAGCTCCCTACGCATCGTCTCGCCTTGCTGACGCAGGCGCCCGGGTGATCAAGGTCGAAAGGCCCGAAGGGGACTTTGCCCGAAACTACGACAAGCTGGTGCGGGGGCAGAGCGCGTACTTCGTCTGGCTCAACCGGGGTAAGGAGTCGGTCTGTCTAGACCTGAGGTTGGAGGCGGATCGCGCCGTCCTCGACACGCTCATTGCCAGTGCTGATGTCTTCATCCAGAATCTAAAGCCGGGCAGCATAGAAAAACTGGGGTTCGCGTCCGCTGATCTGCGTCGACGATATCCGCGGCTGATCACCTGCGACATTTCTGGTTTCGGGGAGTCAGGGCCGTATTCCCATTTGAAGGCCTACGATCTGATCGTCCAGGCCGAAACAGGTCTATGCGCTATCACCGGCAACCAACAGGGGCCTGCGCGTGTAGGGGTCTCGGTTTGCGATATCTCGGCGGGCATGACAGCGCACAGCGCCATTCTTCAGGCACTGTACCACCGCGAGGTCACCGGCGAAGGGACCAGCATCCAGGTGTCACTGTTTGATGCCGTCGCCGACTGGATGAACGTGCCGGTTTTGCAAAATGATTACAGCGGCTACCAGACGGTACGCGCAGGCGTGAAACACCCGTCGCTCGCGCCGTATGGTGCCTATCGCTGTGCCGACGGCAAAGAGGTCATCTTTTCGGTTCAGAATGACCGCGAATGGGTGAATTTCTGCGAGAAATTCCTGAAGCAGTCCGGGCTCACACGCGCACCTGGTTTTGCTGACAATATGGAGCGCCTCGCTCATCGTGCGCAACTTGATGAGATCATTGAACAGCGGTTTTTTGAACTATCCTGCCACGATGCGATGCAGGAGCTCGAGGCGGCCGGCCTGGCATATGGCCGACTGAACGAAGTGGTGGATGTTTCAAAGCATCCACACATTCGCAGGGTGCAGGTTGGAACACCCGATGGAGCCGTCGAGACGATAGCGCCGGCGGCGATTTTCAACTCGGAGCTCCCCTCGCTTCGCCCAGTCCCGGCTCTTGGCTCTCATACCGAGGCTGTCCGCGAGGAGGTGCGGGCGCTTTTGCGCGAAAGAGCCGCGTCAGCGTGAGCGCGCGTTTCAGTAAGGTGAGACTGCTCGCGGTTTACAAAATGCCTGTGTACCTCGGATCATTTCAGCGCACCGGCCGCCTAGAAAGCTCACTGGCAGCGCCCGCGCTAAAATCGGCCGCAAAGGCGTCTCCATGATCAAGGACACCTTTGCGGCCGTTGAAGGCGCGATGTCTGTACCGCGCTGGAGATCCCTGCTCTTCGTTCCTGTTCACGTTCCGCGCTTTGTAGAGACGGCCCATGAGCGGGGCGCAGATGGCGTCATTCTCGACCTGGAGGATTCCGTGCCCCAGGATCGGAAAGGAGAGTCACGGCAGCAGCTTCCTGAATGCGTGGCAGAGGTGGGCCGGAAAGGCGCATCTGTTTTGGTCCGCGTGAATCATGGTCTGCGCGCCTTGGCGGCCGATCTCGATGCAGCCGTGATGGCGGGTGTTGACGCACTGGTTCTTCCGAAGACGGATTCGGCAGAGTGGGTTATAGAGATCGCGAATGCGGTTTCGGAACTAGAACGTGAAAGAAATCTTCCGCAGGGAGGCATCCGGTTCCTTGCCCAGATTGAGACCCCGGGCGCCTTGCAAAGGCTTGCGGCCATTGCGTCGGCGCATCCAAGGATGGTCGCAATGGCGCTTGGCCCTGAAGACTTCAGCGCCGCTGTTGGCGGCGCCCCAGGATTCGACCTTCTTTTGACGCCGAACCTTTCTGTTCTGTTTGCCGCCCGCGCGGCCGGCTTGCTCCCGCTGGGCTTCATAGGAAGCATCGGCGAGTTCTCGGACACGCATAAACTTCGTGAGGCCGCGGTGCGGGCGCGGCGGCTTGGCTTTGCCGGAGCTTTGGCGATCCATCCGACACAGGTGGCCATATTCAATGAGGCTTTCTCGCCAAGCGCCCAGGAGCTCGAGTGGGCCCATAAAGTTGTCGCGGCGGCAAATGATGCCGCCACGCGTGGACTGTCCGCATTCTCGTTGAATGGCAAAATGATAGATCCGCCAGTGGTGCGGCGCGCCCACGAGATCCTGATTCTTGTGGGCAACAACTGACTGGCCTGTTATCAGCGGCTGAACAGGAGCGAATGGCACTACACCGCGCCGGGCAAGCCGATGCAAAATGGCTACGCGATTCCCTCAACGGCCGAATGCGAGACGAGCTGTTGAACGATGGCCTGTTCTTCGGCCTCGACCACGCCCGCAGTGCCACTGCCGAATGGAGGCAGGACCTAAATCCTGTTCATAACACTCATCTGTCTATGTCATTTGAGTGAATAGGTTTTGCTGAT
This sequence comes from Mesorhizobium sp. ES1-4, assembly GCF_020164745.1. Classification (GTDB taxonomy): domain Bacteria; phylum Pseudomonadota; class Alphaproteobacteria; order Rhizobiales; family Rhizobiaceae; genus Mesorhizobium. The sequence goes on from NZ_JAIUGV010000013.1 coordinate 54,146, forward strand.
CTGGATGCGATCCCATGGGGTATTTTGGGTTTTGCCGCGCGCGATGAACGATGCGCTGAGCCGCCGGTTCGTCAAGCGTTGATCGGCTGAAGACCCATGGACCGTCCGGCAGAGGATGAACGCCTTCGATCGACGCGAGTCCACCGAAGGCGATGCAACGCGGCTCGCCATTGTCAAGCAGACCACGCCAGCAGGAATAGCGCGGAATGTTGTGCTTGGTTCCCGTGTAGCGGACCGTCAGCTCGCGGCCGCAGCGCCGGCAGCGGACAAGGTCGGCGAGCAGAGCGTCGCCATGCTTGGGCGCCCCGTGATGCCGGCTCGTGGGCACGTGGTCGCTCACCATCTTGCGGATCGCTTCCGCCTTTCCCAGCCGACGTAGCCTTCGTGTGCACCCGGAATCAGCGCCAGCATCTCGCGCCTTACGGCGGCTGCGCGAGCGAATGGCGGCATCTGCGCGGTCTGCGCGTCGTGCGGGTTGGAGAAGATCGAACTGATATGTCGTAGGCTGGCGCGGTATGGACCTCTCCCCGGTTCGCTTCGTGAGGACCCGATGCTGCGCCCGAATCCTCCAATTGCGATGGGGTGTGGGAATTGGCCGTCGGGTCCTGCAGCAGTGTCACCAAGACGCCAAGCGTTCTGGGATCGATATGTGGGGCAGGGCAATGCGCCACGCGGTGCAGACCGCGATCAAACATCCAGGCCGGAACTTCCAGCCACCGATCGGAGGCGTGGCGGGAGAGACTGCAGCGGAAAACCTCCCGGTCGGCGTTCTCGATCACCTCATGAACGTGAACACAACGCCCGGCCCAAGGATGCCACGGATAAAGAAACTTGCGTTCCTCGGTCCTGTGGGTGTTCTTTCCTGGTGTTGTTCAACACCGTGAGGCCGCATTCCTCGCTCGCTATTTGACCCCGGCGGTCTTCGCCGGAACCCTCGCCGCAACCGGCTCCGACGCTGCACTCAATGAAGGCTTCGCGCCTCCGCCCGTTGCTCAAACCGCGCCATAACAGAAACGGCCGAGGCTAATCGCCACTGGTTGAAAGTTCAGTGGCAGGTCAGAGGGTCTGGCTCGACGGCCTTAGCTTCAGGCTATCCGGCCAATCCCGGCGATCACCCAGCGACACGATGACTGACCAGTGCTCAGCGCCACCGCCGGAGCTGCAAAAAGAGTTGCGTATGATTGAGCGTTCGACCACGTTGCTGTCGATCTTGATATGGCCTCGTCCAGGATGCGCGAGAGGCGCTTCCCAGCGCGAGAGCGTGTAGGGGATCGCCGCTGTGAGCTTGGTCTTCTGACTGATTTGGCCGAGCTTCTCTAGCCGCCCTGGGTCCAGTGCCGTGATGGTTGAGCACTTTTTGCCTGCGTGCAGCAAGGCCTCGTTGGCCTCGGCTACGGATGTCATCCTCGATCTTTTAGAGTTCGCGGATCCTTCTTAGCGCCTCGATCGGGCGCGGCATGGCAGAAGGCGAGCGTGAAGCCGCTTTTCGTCGGCCAGCAAGCGATGGCCCGCTATAGCCGTCGACCTGCAAGTTCCGGTAGAGAGCCTGCGAGATGAGCGATCGCACGCTGGGCCTTTTCGGTCCGGCGCATAGACATAAGACGCCCGGCGGTCCGCTCCCTCCCTAATCAGTCATCGCGGGCATAAATCCAGAGTAGGCCTGTCTTCGTCTTGCCGACCCCGGAACGAGCACCGGCGCGGTCGTCGCACGTCGGCGAAGAGTTTTGGCGAGGACTTCGGTTTTGCTAAAGCAACCGTTCATGGACCAGACGTAGGTGCCAGTCCGGCGCGGCCGACTACCGGCGCTGCCAGCAGCCTGGGCAAGCGAACCAAATTGTAGCCCGCCAAGTTATGCCGCGCCCGCGGTGGCACATCCTCGCAGCTTGACCTTGGCCATGCCGTCTGAGGTCTTGACTGACCGAACCCTCCTCTGACCCCTTAGGGCAGTGCTGACTGAGATCATAGCCCGGATGGCGCTTCGTGCGGTCATCGATCGCTATACGCGAGGCTTGTTGCTTTCTGCTCAAATGGGCGTTGAAGGCAACGCGCGGCGTGATCTTGCTCTTTGCAGGTCCTTGACTGGCGCGTCCTAGGCTTCGCCAGCGCCAGTCGATGCGCCGTCGCGGCGTCTGCGGTCCAACATAGCGAGAGCGGCATCACGCTCGCCTGTGCCAGGCCTGGGTATGAAACTTTCCAGTCAAGCCGGATTGGCCAGCACCTGGGTGCATAACCAACCTGTTGTCGCGGCTTCATTAGCATGAGGTGCCCGGAAACGAAGATACGTATGGACCCCGCCCCGCTTTCCAATTGAGCCTAGGGGCTGCTGATTCCTTCTTCGCCAAGGGTCGTGAACGGCGTGATCGACCAATGGATTAGGTTGATGGGACGATGAGTGTCGCCTCGGTCGAGCAATGGTGGATGAAACTGCGATGACATGTCCGATAGGATCTCTGTAATCGCCCTGCCTGACGCCCTGCCTTCAGGTTTTCGACATAAAATTTCACCTCGGTCACACCTGATCTTAATGTCGCCAGCGATCTAATCCAGTGTGCCAGGAATGAGGTACCGTACGGCCGCACTGCGAGAATGCCTTCTTCGCAAATCCCAGTCCTCGCCGTGACTGCTAGGTGCAATACTGCAAGCCAGCTGAACCAATTGAGGATCTGTCCCCTCATCGAGGCGCGGATTGACTTGGATGACGACGGGTCCAGGCTTCGTCCACGGAGTTCAATGTTCGTTGGCCCAGCTGAGGCCGTGAGCTTGCAAGCAATTCTGTGACACGTTGACGATACGATCATGCTCGTCATTAGTCAGCAGGGTTGGTTGGACAATTCACCTCTCGGAAGAGGAAATGGGGTGGCCGGCCGAAGTCCGCCAGCGGCAATAGCAATGACCTCCTTTCCCATCTTGTTAGCGCCGCTGGTTGCAATGGCGCTTGGTACTGAAGACTTCAGTGCAGCTGTTGGCGGTGCCCCAGAACTCGACCTGCTTTTGACGCCGAACCTTTCCGTTCTGTTCCCCATGCGGCAGTCTCGGCTCGATAGGAAGCATCGGCGATTCTTAGACAATGATAACTTCGTGGGGCCGCAGGCGATCCATTTAAACATCGATGGGGCTTTTCACCAAGCGCACAAGAACTCGAGGGACCCGTCGTGTCCTCGCGGCGAAAAAGATGCGACGGCGCAAGGCAAAGGCGCGTTCACATTGGACGGGAAGATGGTCGATCTACCGGTTATTCGAAGGGTCCGAGAAATCATCTCCATGGATCAGGGCGCCGAGTTGGCCGGTTGAAGCCTCGGCGGGTTGGGTCCATTCTGGACACATAGGTTACGGTTTTGGTCAAACCACACTGAGATGACACGACAGTTAGGCGTCATGTCGCTCTGCAATTATTGCTGTCGCGCCATCACATTTCGAGATAGATTACATCATTGCAGTCCGCCCTCGGAAGAGTACCCGTGGAAATCAGGCAGTTAAGATACTTTGTTGGCGTGGTCGAAGCAGGCAGTTTCACGAAGGCCGCTGGCTTTCTGAATGTCGCCCAGAGTGCGCTGAGTCTGCATGTGCGCCAATTGGAGGAAGGCTTCGGCACTCAGCTGCTGATACGCGACAGGACCGGCGTGAGCGTGACGGCGTCAGGAGCCAAACTCCTGGAGCGGGCGCGGGCGATTCTCAAAGAAATTCGAATTACCGAGGTGGAATTGACCAACACAGCCGCTTCCCCCGCCGGGGAGGTGACTATTGGCATTCCGTCTGGAGCTGCTCGCGTCCTGAGCGGTCCGCTGCTTGAGACGGTAAGACACGAACTGCCCAAGGTGTCCCTCAAGATGGTCGAGGGTATGACGGGACCGCTAGAGGAATGGATGGCGGCTGGACGCTTCAATCTGGCGGTTCTGTACCGCACTGCGGACAGTGTGGGGCGAATGACTGTGCTAGCGCGCGAAGACCTTTGTCTGGTGGTTCCGTCCGGCGAGCCACCGTTTGAAGATGCGATATCTCTGGCCGACCTGCATGCATTCCCCCTGGCGGTTCCCATGCGCAACAACAATGTCAGGCGTTCGGTGGCTGATGTCGTCGCACAACACGGTTGCGCGATGGACGTCAAGTTTGAAGTGGACTCGCTCTCAACGATCATCAACATGGTCGTAGAGGGAAAAGCGCATTCTATTCTCGCCCCGTCTGCCGTTCAGAAAGAAGCCTCTCAAGGGCTGGTCCGGACGGTCAAGATAGTCGATCCGGTAATTACCCGCTCCGTGGTGCTTGCTGTAAATCCCAAAGATGAGCGTTCTGCGGCCGTTTCTGCGGTCCGCAAGCTCATTCCGAAGGTCGCCAGAGAATTGATTGAGAGCCGGGGCTGGGTAGCATCGGCTCCTGACGCGACCTGAGAACCATCGATCTGTAAACAACGGCATGACTTCCTTCCTGTCGGAACAGATCGATCTGGATTCCAGATGGATTTAGGCACTAATCGATATTTGACCCGCTGCGACCATCGCGATGAAACTGGCTCAAGCGAGCTCAGCGGCTTCGAAAATTGAAACGGCGCTCGCATGGCCAGAATCACAAGTGGAGCCCGCGATGTCCCACGCCAGGAGCTACGAGCTCTTCATTAATGGCAAATGGCGAGCCGGTGGTAGCCGAGCCACTTTGCCGGTGATCAACCCGGCGACGGAGAAGGTATTTGCCTCAGTGGCCTCGGCTACGGTTCCAGACTTGGATGAAGCTCTTGCTTCGGCAGAACGCAGCCGCAAGGCGTGGTCCTCACGCCCCGCCAAAGAGCGTGGCGAGATCCTCGTCTCTGCCGCCAGCAATCTGGCTGAGAAAGCTGGCGCCGCAGCCAGGGACCTGTCGTCCGAACAGGGAAAGACGATTGCCGAAGCAACAGGAGAGTACGCGCGCGCAGTCGAAACGCTGGAATGGAATGGCCGGCATGCCGATGAGTTGTCGACCCCGATTCCGTTGGGTCCGAACAGGATGATCGTCCCGGAGGCCCTCGGTGTCGTCGCTGCCTTTACGCCGTGGAACTATCCAGCCGTTCTCATCGCCCGCAAGCTCGCCCCCGCGCTGGCGGCAGGCTGCCCGGTGATCCTCAAAGGGGCCGAAGAGACGCCAAGCGTGGCTGTCCATGTCGTGGAATCTTTGCGTCAAGCAGGGATACCGGAAGGCGTGGTCAACCTGGTGTTCGGTGTTCCTGTGCATATATCACGGCATCTGCTCAGTTCGCCAATTGTCAAAGTCTTGACGTTCACGGGGTCGACCGCTGTTGGGAAACAGCTGGCCACACTGGCCGCGAATAATCTGCAGCGCTGCATCCTTGAGCTCGGTGGACATTCCCCGGTTATTGTGTGCGAAGATGCCGACCTGGCAACGGCGATACCGGCTATTTCGGAATACAAATTCGAGTGCGCGGGCCAGAGTTGTAATGCGCCCAGCAGGATTCTTGTCGCCCGATCCCGCTATGAGGAATTCCTGTTCCGGATGACGGAGGCGGTCCGAAAAATCAGGATCGGTCCACCGGATGACCCTGCAACGCAGATGGGTCCCATGGCAAACGCGCGGCGAATCGAGGCCATGCAACGCCTGACCAAAGATGCGGTAGAGGGCGGCGCCCAAATCGAGACCGGTGGCATCCCCCTTGACCGACCGGGGTTTTACTGGCCGCCAACCATCCTGACTGGCGTACCGAAGGAAGCGAGAGTGCTTCATGAAGAGCCGTTCGGACCAATTCTCACCGTGGCTCCTTTCGATACGATCGAAGAGGCGATCGATGAAGCCAACGCCACGGAGTACGGTCTGGCCGCCTACTTGTTTACTGGCGCGGCCGATACGCAACAGAGGCTTGTGGGCGGTCTTTCTGCGGGCGCTGTTAGTGTGAATTACCTGAAAGGGGTTTCCGCTGATGCCCCTTATGGAGGAGTCAAACAAAGCGGCTATGGATATGAAGGCGGCGAGCAGGGGGTGCGAAGCTTCCAGATTCTGAAAATGGTCAATGGCCTCGGTTCATTTGGATAAAATCCGGTGGGAAACAGAACACGGACCATGGCCGGTAGCGACATCACAAGGAGCGTCGCCGACGCCCTTCAGTACATCTCGTACTATCATCCTCCAGATTATATCCGGTCTCTTTCTCACGCATACACGCGAGAACAGAGCCCGTCGGCGAAGAATGCCATAGGTCAGATTCTGCTGAACTCCCGCATGGCGGCCTTTGGGCGGCGCCCGATTTGTCAGGACACCGGACTTGTGGTTGTCTTCGCAAAGGTCGGCATGGATGCCCGCATTAAGTCAACAGCCAGTTTCGCGGATCTTGTGAATGAGGGCGTACGTCAAGCCTATCTCGATCCGGACAATCCCCTTCGGGCATCGATCGTTGCGGATCCCCTCGCTAGACGGGTCAACACCCGCGACAACACACCGGCAGTTGTCCATGTCGACCTGGTGCAAGGTAACCAGATTGAGATCACCATCGCCGCGAAAGGCGGCGGGTCGGAGAACAAGGCACGTTTTACCACCCTCAATCCCACCGCCTCCGTTTCCGACTGGGTGGTCAATACCGTTTCGACCCTTGGCAGCGGGTGGTGTCCACCTGGACTGATCTCTGTCGGCATCGGTGGTAGCGCTGAAAAGGCGATGCTGCTGGCCAAGGAGGCCATGAACGAGCCCATAGATATGGCGGAACTGATCGCAAGGGGGGCGTCAAGCGCAGAAGAGGGGCTGCGGATTGAGCTTTATGAGCGGATCAACGCGCTTGGTATCGGCGCCCAAGGCCTTGGTGGTCTGACGACAGTCGTTGACGTCAAGGTTGCGACCTATCCTACTCATGCAGCGTCCAAGCCTGTGGCGCTCATCCCGCAATGCGCCGCCAACCGGCACCTGAAGTTTACTTTGGACGGCTCTGGACCCATCAGCCTCCAGCCGCCCGATTTGCGCGAATGGCCCGACATCGGAGCCGACGAATTGAACCCAGCCGGCGTCCGGCGGGTCAATTTAGATACGCTTACGAAGGAAGAGACGGCATCGTGGCGCTGCGGTGAAACGCTCCTGCTTTCTGGAAAGATGCTGACGGGCCGTGACGCTGCCCACAAACGAATGGTCGAACTGATTGATGCCGGCAAGCCGCTCCCAGTCGATCTGAGGGGCCGCGTGATCTACTACGTCGGTCCCGTCCGGGCAGTGAGGAATGAAGTCGTTGGACCCGCCGGTCCAACAACCTCCAGCCGCTTGGACGATTTTACGGACAAGGTGCTCGCCGAAACCGGCCTTTTCGCGATGGTGGGCAAAGCGGAGAGGGGACCGGCGGCCATCGCGTCGATTGTAAGACACAGAACGCCATACCTTGCTGCAGTGGGTGGCGCTGCGTACCTGATTTCAAAGTCGATTAAGGCGGCGCGGATTGTCGCCTTTGAAGACCTGGGCATGGAAGCCATCTATGAATTCGATGTGCAGGACATGCCCGTCGTCATGGCTGTCGATGTTGAGGGAAACTCCATTCACAATTCCGGGCCTCTTGAGTGGCGTAAGCGTATGGCAGCCGACAGCATCGCACGCAACATCGGTGTTTGAGTCTTTCCGGTTGGGCGATTTCGGCCAGACCCGAGCGCCAAATTATCGGGCAAGCCATAAGACGAGCGGCATTTGCGGTGCCCTGCGCCTCGGCGAGCCGGCCAAGCAAGGCCTTCAATTCACCCTAATAGTTGAATGTGCGAGTGAATACTGCATTGAGTATGCCGTCCATGCGATCGAGGGTCGAATGCAGTCGCGCGTCTATCAAGTACGGCAGCGAGATTCAAGAAAATCGGTTATCTATTTATCATGGTCTCCGCCGCCGCCGACTATTCTCTCCAGCTGCACCATTGCCCCGTTGGGCGTTGGGGCGATAGCCAAATTACTTCTGCAGCTTTTCTCAGCGGATCGCTCACCCTCAGCTGATTTTCGTACCCCATTCTGGCACATCTCGGGCCTGGAACGGATGCCTTCCACTGCTACATTCGCTCGTTTCAATTGATGATAGAATTGATCGGCACACAACGCGATGTCATCGCTGAGAGCATAGGTTATGAAGTCGAAACCCGATCCCGTGCAACTCGACAGTTGGGACCTGCGGATCCTCTCCGAAATTCAGGCAGACGGTCGGATTTCAAAAAGTGAGCTTGCAAAACGAGTTCATCTTTCGGCGTCCGCCTGTTCGGAGCGGCTCCGAGCACTCAAGGCCGCGGGGATTATTGAGGGATTTTATGCGCGGCTGAGTCCTGCCCTCATCGGCGGCATGATCTTTGTGATGGTGGAGGTCGTGCTGGATCGTCATCGTCTTGAGGACCAACGACACTTCGAAACTGCTATCCAAGACATTCCGGAAATCCTGGACTGCTGGGCAATTGGGGGGCGCGTGGATTATCTGATGCGGGTCGCATCTCGTTCTATGGCCGCCTATCAGGATTTCATGGAGGGACTGCTGCAGGCAGGCTTGGGGATTGATCAATACTATAGCCTTGTCGTCACGAAACCAGTGAAGTCCAATTCACCGATACCTTTGTCCGCCCTGAGGCAACGGTAACCCAAAAGCTAAGTTTCAACGGCGTTTGGCACGGATCCCGTAGATTCGTCGGCAAAAGGCACCCATTCCGACGAAACTCAAGGGACATTTGCGGTATACTAATTGCTGGAAAAAGGTGGCCGAGCGCTATCCGCCAGTTGATCGCGAGCAAGGACGATGCGCTTGAGCAATCTGGAACCGATCTATTCCAGGAGAGGATCGAAGCAGCCATCGGACGCACTTGCCCAGCACGGTTACGGCGAGAAGCCAAACCGGATCGTGCCTGGTTGAGGAGGCGTCCATATCTAAGATGCGAAGTGCCGAAAAATGCCTCTACCGCTACTTCAAGGGGGGAACTTTCGCCCTGGATTGGCGATCAGTGGCGATTGAGCTTAGTCGCGGTCAGCGCATCCGTGTAGGGGGCGAAATCTACAGCGAGGGTTTGGCAAGCCGACGGGTAGCGGGAGTGCAAGCTGGCCCGCTCGGCCTTGGCGACCAACCCGGCCCTCGACGCCTGCGGACATTCGGAGATCGCGTTTTTACGTCCTAAGTTCGTTGCTGTTCGAGATTAGGAGATCGTCTGTCCTGTTTGACATTGCTGGTCTCCGCAGCCTTCTAAGCGAGGAGCATGGCTGTGCCGGGATCGCGTAGGTGGGTGACAAGGCCGGTCACTCCTGCCACCCGACGTGGTCTTTGAGAAGGTGGAGGTTGCGCTACCGGCTGGAGAGCATGGTGCCAGTTTTCACAAGACAAGGGTCGCTTAATCGAATGGGCGTCAAGTTCATAGATTGCGAACAGATCATGGGGGGATTTGAATAGTGCTACTGACCGAGGCAGAGCTGAAAAGAGTTGCGAATGCCAGTCGAGGACATAGAGCCGCATCGATCGTTCTAAAGGAAGAGACGGCCGCAGCTACAGCCAGATCGTCATTCGACGTTTTTCTGTCACATTCTTTCAAGGACGCAGAGATCGTTCTCGGTGTGAAGCGAATTTTCGAGGAGCTTGGGTTCACTGCTTACGTAGATTGGGTCGAAGATTCACAACTGGACCGCACAAAAGTCTCCTCGGCCACCGCCGAGTTGCTGCGGACCCGTATGAGGCAGTCAAAGACGCTAATCTATGTGCATTCAAACAATTCTCCAGGATCCAGATGGATGCCTTGGGAGCTTGGCTTTTTCGATGGGTTTCGGACCGCGGTAGCGGTTCTGCCCGTGGCAAAAAATTCTTCGGAAACATTCTCCGGGCAAGAATTTTTGGGCCTATACCCTTACATTGATGGGACAGGACCTGCATTCCTGTTTATGAACAGAGGGACCGCGCCTCGCTCAAGAATAGGCTCTGTAAGCTCGACTGCTAACCTCACGTTTGCCAAATCCTGGCTTAAAGAATTTACCGCCACAAAATAGACTGGTGTGCTTCAAAAATGAAATATCCTGGACTCTATAATAGCGCCGACGTGGCATCCAACGAGCAGCAGGCGACGTTTCTGCGCCTGATCCGGGCAGAGTACGTTCTTCTTTTTTTAGCGTCGGTGCTCTCTTTGGACTTGTCGCCATCAAAAGCCTATTTCGGTGTCTATGCTGCGGTATTTCTTTGCTCAATGGGAGTCCTCATTTTCCGGTCGGTCACAAAGCCCGAGCAGGTCTGGTATCAGGCTCGAGCTCTGGCAGAGTCGGTGAAGACATTGACTTGGCGCTTCGCGATGCGAGCACAGCCGTTCGATGACGCGCGCGCCGCTGACGCCAGAGCTGATTTTCGAAAGCTCATGGAAGGTATCCTTGATAGCAATCGTCACCTTGGTAGCGCGTTGAGCGGCACCGATTCAGCATCCCCCCAAACAACCGACCAGATGATGTCGATAAGGGACTCCCCGCTAAAAGAAAGAAAAGACCTATATCTGCAGAGACGAATCTGCGACCAACGGAAGTGGTACGAGAAGAAGGCGCGCTCGAACAAGAGGTCCGCGAAAGTCTGGATGGGCCTTGGTATTTTTGCATACGCTCTGGGATTCTCGTTCATCGTAGTACGCATCGCTGACCCCGCGATGCCAGGCTGGCCGACCGAGCCGCTAATTGTCATCGCCGCCTCCCTTATTGGGTGGACCCAGATCAAGAAATTTAACGAATTGGCATCGGCTTACACGTTGACAGCTCACGAGATCGGCTTGACTGCCGACCTTATTACGGACGCCAACTCGGATGAGGCATTCTCCGCCGCGGTGAACGAAGCCGAACTGGCTTTCTCACGGGAGCACACCCAGTGGGTTGCTCGTCAAAACAACTAAGAGACAACAATGGCATACAGCGATCCGACCTATGTAATATTTGACGGCGATGAAGACGCTTGGGCATACCGCTTTATGAAAGGGTGGAACGCCAGCGAGAATGTGAGTTTTGAATTCGCGAACGCTCACGATCTGGACAATATGACGAGCCGAGCACAGGACGAAGATTATGTTAAACGCAATCTTCGCAACAGAATGAATGGATCGAGCCAGGTACTTGTCCTGATCGGTGAGAAGACGAAAAACCTTTTTCGCTTCGTGCGCTGGGAAATGGAATTGGCTCTTGATCTAGGTCTGCCGATAATCGCAGCAAACCTTAACGGCTCGCGGCAACAAGATGTGAGCTGTCCGCCTATCATCAGGGACAAATGTGTTGTGCACGTGCCGTTCAAGATGAAGGCCATCAAGCACGCGCTAGCCAATTGGCCGAGCGAATTTCATCGGCTTTCAAACGCTCAGCGTGGCGATGGCGCCAGGAGCTATGGCGAAAGCACCTATCGCGATCTCGGCTTATAATCGCCACCTAAAAGCACTTAGCCGCCCAAACATCCTCGCCATCCGCTGGCGGCGACTAGCCTTAGCAACGTCCGCCAGCGTGTTCCGAGCTTGCCGAGCGATGATAAGAAGAGCACGACGTCCGATTTGCTGAGTTTGGCTGAAAGCTGCAGGTCATGTGCAACCTATTAGAGGAGCCCCGCTCGAAGCGTCGGATCGTCAGACAAGATCATGTCGCGCGAGGGCGCTGGTTTCGCGAGGAAAAGGAGCGGCTGTTCGATGTTTGAGGCTTGATCCAGCGTTTCGAGACTGCACGAGCGGCCAGCATTGATGGAGGCAGCTTTTCAGGCCGCGCAATTCTGTCGGCTCGCCCCCTCCTGCGAGCCGCAGCTCGGCTCGCCCTGCGCAGCAACCACGAATTTGCGATCGCAAGAAAGGCAACACGCTGACGATAGAACTTGGCGGCGCTGGTCGGCTGCGAATCAAGATGTCAATGGCAAGGAGCTCTCGCCGCGCGTCTTTGCCGGGCCGAACCTTCTGGCTATGCTCCTTCGAGAAGTCTGCCGAGCACCAGCCGCCGCACCGCCAAAGCTATCAATATGCGCGAGGGCACGACCTCAGCCTCTCAGCGCTGGCCAACCAGGTTGGAGCCTGTGCCGCGGCACGGAACCCGCTGCCTGCTGATCGAGGCGAATGTGCTTTGCCCCTGATCACCTCATTACCACCCTTGGGAAGGGCAAGACCGATCCGGACCGTCAGAATGTAAGGGATGACCGGCAGTTCGGCGGAACATGGCCGCCGGCGCTCTATCGTGCCTCGCGCGGCCGGCGGGAACAGCGTCCCGAGCGCTATTCATCCGTCAATATCGCCCGCTAATCGGGCACTATGCTGGGCGCATGCGCGTCGTAAGCTGTTCGTGTTTGCAGGACGCGCCCCCGACCCTCGGCTAAGGCGAAGGTGACGCCTTAGTTTTCACGGCAATTCGGGCCGATCCCGCGAATTTCACGGCGAATAACCTGCATTCCCGAGAAACTCAAGGGACGTTTCCGGTATGCTATTTGCTAAACAGGTGGCTGGCCGAGTGCCCTCCGCCAATTTATCGCGAGGAGAGGGACATGCGCTTGAGCAATCTGGGAACCGAGCAACTCCGGGAGAAGGATAGAAGCTTCGTCTTCCATCCTTCTACGCATCTGGCCAAGCACAGCCGAGGCGAAACGCCAAATAGGATTATGGCCGGTGCGGAAGGCGTCTATATCTGGGACACCGAAGGCCGAAGGAGCCTCGACGGTTTCGGAGGACTCTACTGCGTCAACATGGGATATGGATGCACGGAGATCGCCGAGGCCATTGCCAGGCAAGCACACGAATTGCCGTTCGCGCACGTCTATGCCAGCCAAGGTACGGAGCCGGTCGCCCTGTTGGCAGAGGCCGTGGTCGAGTATTTCGGTCAGAACATGCGAAGGGTCTATTTCGGCCTCTCCGGTTCCGATGCCAACGAAACCAACATCAAGCTGGTCTGGTACTATAATAACATTCTTGGCCGGCCCGAAAAGAAAAAGATCATCTCGCGAAATCGCGGCTATCACGGGTCTGGATTGGTCACGGGTAGCCTAACTGGCCTTCCCTTCTTTCACAATTTCTTCGACCTGCCTCTGGATTTGGTGCGCCATACAACCACGCCGCACTATTACCGCCAGGCGCGTGTCGAGGAGAGCGAGGAAGCGTTCTCCCGGCGCTGTGCCGATGAGCTTGAAGCCTTGATCCTGGCCGAAGGACCGGAAACGGTTGCAGCTTTTATCGGAGAGCCGGTACTTGGGACAGGAGGTATTGTGCCGCCCCCCAAAGGGTACTGGACGTCCATTCAAGCGGTGCTCGACAAATACGATATCCTTCTAATCGCGGATGAAGTGGTCTGTGGCTTCGCGCGAACCGGCGAGAAGTTCGGTTCCCACCTGTATAACATGCGTCCGGATTTCGTGACCATCGCAAAGGGTTTGAGTTCCGCCTACCTCCCCATCTCCGGGTCAATCATTGGCGACCGTGTCTGGTCGGTTTTGGAACAAGGAACTGAGAAGCACGGCGCACTCGGCCACGGCTGGACATATTCGGGGCACACGCTTTGTGCCGCAGCCGCGCTCGCCAATATTCGACTGCTTAAAGAAAAAAATATTCTGGAGCATGTCCGCGATGTTGGACCGTATTGGCAAGACCGGATGAAGGCCGAGCTGGCGGGACATCCCATCGTTGGTGAAGTTCGCGGAGTGGGTATCCTGTCGGCCGTAGAGATGATGCGGGACCCAAAACAAAGGATACCATTCGAACCCGACCTTCAGGTCGGGGTGCGCACTGCAGCTGCTCTGTTTGAGAATGGTGTCATCGGACGGGCCATGCCGCATGGCGACATCCTCGGTTATGCCCCCCCCCTGATCATTACCCGAAAAGAGATCGACATCATTGTCGACGCGACGGTAAAGTCGGTCGATACCACCTATCGCGCGCTGAAGGCCGAGGGTGCCGTATGATTTTGCGATCGCGAAGGAGCGAGTCCGGAGGCAGGCATGTCCCTGCGCGCTACTGCGCCGAGCAGACCCAAAACTGTTGAATTCCAGATATCTGATCTTGAGCATGCTCCGGGCTATTTCAGTCACGATTTGTAACCGAATCAGTTCTGCCGCCGCTGTCCTGTTGCCCAACGACCAGGACCTCTGTGCGGCGCGCCCTGCGGGTGTACCTCCCCGCCGGCAGGGCGCCCTTTTTGACCCACGTAATCAGTATCATTATGGCCCGTGCGGGATCGAGGGTCTGGTAAAGGTCATCTGCACGTTCCGATGCAGATTGAGCTTAGACGTGCCCTTTACATCATTGCAGCGGGCCATAATCATTGCGGTGAATTTTATCACGTCAGGTATATAGAAGGACGATACTCACACGCCACCCCGTTCACAAGGAAAGGCATTTTAATATTGTTGAGACGATTTGCCTATCAAAGAAAAGAAAGCATCGCAACACTTCTTTGCGGATCACGGCGCCCCGGGTGGGGGATGAGCGGCTATCCGAATTGTTATGCTAATGCCGACCCAAATTCCTGCAAAAGCTGGGGTCAATGATGGCTTTTGGTCAGCGCAGGATGATTTCTCCTGATTTGGTCGGTGCAGGGGCGGTCATGATTTAATGCATGGAGATTCTCTGATTGAGCTGTTGAGATCATGAGGCGTCTGCCAGACGCCCATCGGGTGAGCCCAGCATGATTGGGATGACCGACGAAGATCGAAAGTGTGGCAGCATTCTGGAGCCCGGTCAGCCCAGCGACGCCCGCGAATTCAATCACGTTTGTCGGGACATACACGACGCAGCCGGAAGGCGTGCAGAAAGAGGAAGAATCGAGCGCGACGATGACGAGGCACATGCCACTTGTTTTCGAGACATTCCTTGAAAGACTGTCACAGAGTATCGATGAGGCAGATTTCCGGGATGCCATGGCTGAGGCGGCCGGACGACTTGACCTAATCTTCTTTGCCTACCTCTCCTTGCCAGCACGGCCTTCCGGCAAACCGAGGTTAATTTCAAACTATCCACCCCGCTGGACCAGACAGTATCTGGAAAATCAGTATGAGAAACTCGATCCTGTGGTCTTGCGTGCTCGAAATGGCGGCTGCCCGTTTCACTGGGGATCGAATTTGGGAGGCGATAAAATGTCGCCGGCTCAACAGCAGCTATTCGATGAGGCGGCTCAATTCAGCATCTGCTGCGGTTTGACGATCCCAATTGTCGATCTCCGCGGCCGCATCGCTGCGGTTACTTTTGCCGCCGATGAGCCTCGTCCAGTATTTCTTCGGGTCGCTGAGCGGTACGAACAAGCTCTTCAACTGATGGCGGCCTGCTTTCATCGTTGCGTTCGCCGCAAATTGCCGAGCGATCGAACAGTGGATGGGGTTTCGCTGACATCCCGCGAATATGAGTGCCTGAGGTGGGCAGCGCGGGGTAATTCAGCCTGGGTGACCGGCCGCATCTTGGGTATCAAGCCACGCACGATCGCTTTTCATTTGGACAATGCCAAGAAGAAGCTAGGCGTGCGAACCCAAAATCAGGCTATAGCCCTTTTGGGGTCCGAAGGGTCCTCAATTGTCTGAGAAGCTTTTTGATCCCCTTGTGCTCGGGCCATTCGATCGCGCGCTTTGTATCGAGCGTTGACTGGATGCCGAGATCTTCTGTTCCGCCGGCTCGGGCGATGCAGCCGTATTCTTCCAGTCCGCGCCGGTGATCATAGTCTATGGGTGCTCGAGCGGGTGTGTCGTCGCTGACGAGCTAGTTGTGGAGCCTCAACAGGTTGTCCTCGGTTAGAGCGAGGCGACTGATAGGTGTTTTGGACTTTAGGCTCCCGTGGGGACGGTGCCAATTGTATCTGTGCAGCCAGACCGGCAACTCTGCGGCGCGGTGATCTGAAGTCGGATAAGCGATGGCATAAGCCCATTCGCGCAGTGCTGTCTGGATGAAGCGCTCGGCCTTGCCATTGGTCTTGGGCGTATAGGGTCTTGTCGTGACGTGCTTGAGGCCGAGATCGCGGCAGGCCTTGGCGAAGGCCTTTGATCTGTAGCAGGAGCCGTTGTCGGTCATGACGCGGGCTATCGTGACGCCGAGGCTGGCGTAATAGGCCACCGCCGCCTTGAGGAAGGCGATGGCGCTTTCTTTTTTCTCGTCGGGCAGGATCTGCGAGAAGGCGATGCGGGAGGCGTCGTCGATGCAGACATGGACGAACTCCCAACTGCTGCCGCGCGAGCTGGCATTGCCGGTGCGCTTGCCGGTAATGCGATGACCGATGCGCTCGAAACGACCGAGCTTCTTGATATCGATATGGATCATCTCGCCAGGATGCTCGCGCTCGTAGCGTCGGATCGGCTCGGCCGGTTCGATATCCCGCAACCGCGACAGTCCGGCACGCTTGAGAACCCGGCTAACGGTGGCGGGCGAGACGCCGACCTCATGGGCGATGTGCTTGCCGGTCCAACGTTGCCGCCGCAGCGCCATGATGCGCTCGGCGATCAACGCAGCGGTGGCCTGCGGCATATTGGCGGGCCGCGAGGAACGGTCGATCATGCCGGCCCGCCCTTCGGACTTGTAGCGCTCGACCCAGCGCGCCACGATCTTGGCCGACACGCCGTAGACACGCGCCGCATGGGCTTTGGAGAAAGCGCCTTCTATCACCGACAGCGCCATCTCCTCTCGACGCAGCGGTGTGAGACGGGCATTCTTATGGATGTTCATTCGGACCCTCCGGTGAGTGCTGAAGCTTGGTAACTCCAGTCTCCCCGGTCCGGTCCGAATGGACAACCTCCCGAAAGCTCACAGCTAGTCGTGCGGTTATATAGTTTCCGAGGATGGCCCGCTTGCATACCTGCCTGCCGGTAATCTCTAACCCTTGACTTAGGGCGATGGCTATCGGTTATGCGGCTTGAAAGCGAAGAGGTGGACCCTTCGTCGAGCGCCGGTACGATATGGAGTGCTGCTCCGGGCTAATACCCATCCAGACAGAGCGGAACCTTCTATCACGTCAGACGCTCGGACAGTTGCCAAACCCCGATTTCCTGGGAACTGAATTGTGCTCGCCACCGGGTCCATTTTGCCGGCGCGTCTGTGGTGCAGGCCCCGATCAGCCTGACCAATGGCACAGGAACGCTTCTATGACCGAGCACTGCGAATTTGTCAGCTGGCGAACAATTCCTTGTAGCCGCTCGTCACCATCCAGTTCGCACGGTCGAGATGACTACGAAGCGCCTTCCTGGCGCGCTCCGGTTCAAGTGCCGGATCAATGCCGAGGATCAGTTGGGCCATTTCCTCTTCGGGCGCCTCATCGGCTGAGGCGTCCAGGAGCCTCATATAGATGGTAAAGTGCGCCCTGTCGTAGGCGGTAAGACGGTCAGACCAAGGGACTTCGTCGAGCAGTGTTGAGCTTTGAGTCCTATCTGTTCCCGTTGATTGATTCATGTCTGCCGCGAACCTCGCATGTTGATCGCTGGATCCAAGGCAGAATATCCCAAAATGGGATAATCCGAAACGGGGATTAGTCGCTGAGCCGGTCTCTACCTGCCGGTTCACCTAAATGCCCAAATCTCTTCGATCTCCCCGCCACCAGCGGTTTCTGGCCCAGTTGATCTCACTGCGCAATGTCAAAGGGCTGACGCAGGCGCAGGTGGCTGAGAAGCTTGGTCGTCCGCAATCTTTCGTGGCGAAATATGAGGGTGGCGAACGGCGTCTCGATGTCATTGAGTTTCTCGACGTAACTGCGGCCCTCGATGCTGATCCGTGTGAGATTCTGTTGAGCCTGCGCACGTAGTGGGCGCCCGCGCCCATCACCGCGCGTGCCGTGTGCCGGTGGGTCGAGCCCCGATTTTCTTGGCTCTGGCGTCTCGACCATTCCGCTGCGCCTCCTAGCGCGTCGTTAGACTCTCGCAATTCGCTCTGTTTTGTGCCTTTCTCAGCAGGTGGCGCCGCATCCTTCTAGGCCCGCCGCGGCGTCCCGCAACCCTTAGCCAGCTGTGAGCTTTCAGTAGGTTGTCCATCCGGCCCTTCGGATGCGGTGCGGCTCAGACGGCGGACCCGTTCCTGTCATGATTCGCCGCCGCACCCATTCCTGGGAAGCAGCCATTGGCGAGCGGAGGACAAAATGATGAGACAGCGAAGCGCTGGGCCATCCGCGCTGTGGTGATACGTCGATGCATGGCGGTTGCGCGACTTCGTTGCTTGAAGCGAAGCGACCGCACCGCCCATTTCGTCAACTGGCGAACAAATCCTTGTAGCCGCTCGTCACCACCCAGTTTGCACGGTCGAGATGACTGCGAAGAACGTTGCGTGCGCGCTCAGGTTCGCGTGCCGGATCAATGCCGAGGATCACTTTGGCCATTTCCTCTTCAGTGGCGTTGTCGGCCGAGGCGTCCAGGAGCCTCATATAGGTTGTAAAGTGGTCCTTGTCGTAGGCTGTAATGCGGTCCGACCAGGGGACCTCGTCGGCGAACGGCGTGTTCGATCTGGGCTGCAACATCGCTAATTCTATCTCCGGCCAATGGACCCGCGAAGCCCTGTGCCTGCTAAATGTGGATTACATATTATAGTTGATAAACTCAAGCCGCCTGATCCGCTGGCTTGCGTGCATGGATATGCGCAAGTTGGTCGGACGGAATGTGCAGAGGATCAGGCAAAGGAAGCGCCTGACGCAGGAGCAGCTTGCGGAGATTTCCGGGTTCAGTCAGCAGTACATCAGCGGCTTGGAGAAAGGCCGAAGAAATCCGACAATTATCACGATCTATGAACTGGCATTGGCCCTCGGCGTCAGCCACATGGATCTGGTTCGGCCCGACAAACAGGCATGATACACCCGCCCTCCAAGTAGCTGGCCGCCTGATGGCGCGCGCCGGGTGCTCGTGAACCCAGGCTTTTCTTAGGGTCCCCCGGCAGCCCCTGCCATTTGGCTCGCCCTGGCCCGGCGCACCCTATTGGACAGTCGGCCGCTGCGGTTTTTGTCAGCCTTTCCTGGGGCGGTCGGCATTGCCTTTTAGGCCCGCCGCGGCCTCCCGCAACCTTCGCTCTCGCTTCAGGTCCTTCTCTTGGTTACGATCCTTCGGATGCGGTTCGCCTCTTTCAGCGGGCCTAATCGCTTTCTGCCGCCCACCCCACGGGGACAGCCACGCGAGACTAGTATGGAGCGTTGCGGTTAGCGCACGAACAGCAAAGGAACTGAAAAAACAGGCAACTGTCGAAGCATGGCTGAACCAGCCATCGTGTCGGCATCTTGGAGCCGCGTGTTCGCCTTGAGGCCCTGCCGGTAGGATCCCTGCAGTTGAAGTCATTGTCGGCATTCTGACAACAATGGACATGAACCGCCGAACTATCAAGGCGACCAGGTTGTTGTCTAGCAATGGTTTTCCGAATCGGCACGGCACTTGCGTTACCAAAAACAAGTACGCCGCGGCACGGATCGCCCAAGAGGCTGAACGACCTGATCTGTTTGACCCTCGCAGCAGGGGTGGATGGCTAACACAAAGGAAACTTTGAAGGTGGACGTTTTCGAAAGTTCTCCAATACCTGTCAGGAAAACACGGACGCCATCTTTCTCGGTGGATCTAGCCTTGCTGGGAGTCGCATTCGTTTGGGGGGCGAGCTATCCGGTCGGGAAAGGCGCACTGTTCTACGCGCCGGTTTCGATACTTGTTCTTTATCGCTTCCTGATTACTACGATCATTACGGCAGTGGCTGCAAGACATGAGATCGCATTGGTCTCCTGGGGCGATTTCATCCGCGGCTTCGCATTGGGAACAATACTTTTTTGCATCTTTATTGCTGAAACTTACGGCGTTGCATCGACAAGCGCAATGAACACGGCCTTGATCATATCGCTTTGTGTGATTTTCACGCCGAGCATCGACTATGGGCTATCACGGCGACTTCCACCTACGGGCATTTTGGCAAGTGCTGCCATAGCGTGCATCGGTGTCGGCATTCTCACTGGCGGGATCAGCAGGTTCAGCCCGGGTGACGCGCTTGTCTTGGGGGCCGCGATTCTGCGAGCGGTTATGGTCGTTTCCACCAAACGCCTTCTGGCCGGCCGGCAGATTTCATCTGCAGCCCTGACGGCCATCCAAGGATCGACGGTGGCAACACTTACTTTCGTTTTGGCCGTCGCTCAGTTCGGAATTTCAGGCCTTGTTGTGAGGGCCACCCTTCAGTTTTGGGGCGCTGTTGCCTTCCTTGCACTCTTCTGCACCCTCGCTGCATTCTACATTCAAAATGCCGCAGTGAGAAAATCCACACCGACACGGGTTGGCTTCTTGATGGGAACAGAACCTTTTTTTGGTTTCGTTCTAGCGCACCTTCTTCTGAATGAGCCTTTGACAGTACCGAGCTTGATAGGCGCAGGCCTCGTCCTCGCTGCGACGTTTGCTGGCATCTGGTTTGAGAGCAGGACATCCAAATGAACCCCATCTTGGCTTCCACCAAACCCGCCATCGGCGGCATTTCGAGTTTTGAAGATCTGGAGGCTTTTCCGGACCGAACCGCACCAGTTGCAACCATGTTCAGCGGCGGTCTCGACAGCACCTATCTTCTCTACAAGCTGCAAAGCCTTGGCTTTGCGAACATTGAAGCTGTCGCAGCGGATGTCGGAACGCGCATCGATCAGCCTTTGTTGGAACGGACGGCAGCCATGTTCGGCGCGCGCTTTGTCTGCCTCGAAGGGCGGGATGCCTTTGTCGAACAAGGCGTGAAATCAGCCATTCGAGCCCACGCCAAGTACCTTGGCATCTATCCGTTGAGCAGTTCGTTGAGCCGTCCCATAATCGCATCTTTGGTTGTTAATCATGCTAGGTCAATCAACTCACGGCTGGTTCTTCATACAGCAAACCTTTCTCAAAACAGTCTTCCGCGCCTTAACAATAGCATTAAGCGCTCAGGATTTTCCGGCAACTTCGGCAGTCCGTATGAATGCTCTGTGATATCCCGACAACAGAAGACCTCCGACCTGTCCAAGTGTGGAGCGACTTTTGTGGCGGACCGCACGTGGAGCGCGGACGAAAACCTCTGGTGTCGGGAATTCGAGTCGGGGCCTTTGGAAGATCCCGAGAACTTTTCCATCCCCGAGGAGGCATTTGCTTGGACGCGCCACATTCCCGCAGAGCAGCCGGTAGAGATCAAACTCGGGTTTGCAGACGGAAGTCTCGTGTCAATTGATGACCGTGATGTTGCATTGGTCGACGCAATCCCGTTCCTGAATAACACGGTCGGCAAATTCGGGCACGGCCGCTTTGTCGGGCTTGAACACATCACAACCGGCCAAAAGGTTCTCGAAGTCCGCGAGGCCCCTGCCGCGGCCATTATCTTCGACGCGCTGCGTCACCTCGAAACCGCTTCTCTTGACGTGGCATCAATCGTTTTGAAGCAAGGGCTTGAGCAAGCCTGGTCCCAAGAGGCGGTTTCAGGTGCATGGGGCAGTACTATTCACCAGATGTGCGAACGGGCCATTGCATCCGCCCTCGAGGGCGTTAGCGGGAGCGTCAGCTACATAGTCGATCACACACGCTTTTTACCTCGGTCGATCCGAGCCAGGACGCCGAGATACATTAGGGACCGCGACCTTTGGGAATACCAAGCCGCAACCCACATAGCGTTGTCCAAAGCGTTCCGTCCTCGCCAAGTCACCAAAAGGGAGACACCCGTGGAAAACAACGCACCCCAGGCGCCGGCCAACCTCAGTCAACAATGCACTGACGGTCTGGTGACAAATGGATGGTGGTTTTCAAAAGGCGAGCGCGCCGAAGCCTGCTTTGGCATCGAAATTGATGCAGCCTGGAAGAACTTTGCTGACCATTGGAATCGACTTCTTCTCGATGAATACATGCGTGACGGCGGAACATATCGTTACCGGCGCTATAGCGCTTTTGAATATGACGCGACTGACGGAATCTTTAGGCTCCTACCCCACGCCCCCTACGAACAATCAAAAAGTGTCAATCATCTGAATGGCGGCTTCAAGCGCCACTTCGAGCCCCTTGAAAACTCCTTTATAGACCATCCCGTCTTAGAAAAGATTCTGACAGGTTTCTGCAGAATTCTATGTGAAGCCGCCCGACATGATCGTTGGAATATCAAGATCCATCCCTACCGGATTGTCGCGCGCGATGGTGTAAATGGCAAACCGGCACCCGAGGGCCTTCACCAGGACGGGGTGGACTTCATTGCTTGCTATATGATTGGGCGGGTCAACGTCACCGGCGGCATGAGCATGATCACCGACGCCTCAAAGGAGTTCCTCGGCGAGGTCGAAATGAACTCCCCGAATGATTTTGTGATCTGCAACGACCGCGAAACCTTTCACGATGTATCGTCGATTGTGGCCGAAAACCTGAAAATGCCGTACGCTTATCGCGACGTCCTTGTGATCGCCTTCGAGAAATTATAACGCCCAGCGCGCCGAGAGCATTTTCAACAAGGTTCAATACTGCTTGGTATCCTCTCGGGTGTTCCTGGTGCGGGAACAATGCAGGATTAATTTCTTGCATCTAAACACCTAGATAGCAGTTTCGCCTCTCTGGTATGATGGTTTTTGGCCTCGCGGATCTCGCGTAATACGAATGACCGTGGACACCCCCGATCTTCGCAAGAAAGTGAGAAATTATCCTCATGCTGTCCGACGAGGTGGTCTGCGGCTTCGGAGGCACCGGGAACTGGTTTGGTAGCCAGACATTTGGGATGGAACCGGACATGCTCTCGATCGCCGGGGGGCTTTCATCCGGTCACCTGCCCATTGGCGGCGTCATTATCTCGACAAGATTTATCAATGCGCCGCTGACGAGGCCCACAAGGTCGGCGTGTTCGGTCACGGTTTCACCTACTCCGGTCATCCGGTGATAGCGGCCGTCGCCGCCGAGGCGATCAGGATCTACAGCGAGATCGATTTCGTGACCCAGGCGCGTCGTCTCGGCGATCACTTGCATGGAGCCCTCGCGGACGCGCTCGGCGACCATCCGCTTGTCGGTGAAGCCCGCGGCCGCGGCTTCATCGCGGGGGTTCAGATCGTCGAGGATCGTGCGCCCGTCGCGTCTTCGCGCCCGAGCTGAGGATCGGCGATGTCGAGCGGCGGTGCCGCGAGCACGGCGTCATGATCCGCAATATGGGAGAAGTGCTTGGAATCTGTCCGCCCTATATAATCACCGAAAGCGAGATCGACCCCTTGGTTGACGGCATTCGTTCTGCACTCGACGGCGCCGCTGCTGCGAATTCCCGGGTCGGTCGGGTGGCATGAGTTCCAGCATTAAGACCGACTGCTTCACTTCAGTGGATATTATCGAGCAAACGCTCACCCGAGGGGTGCACTTCATCCGTGTCCGGTACAAAACGTCACCCATGTCTCAGGTCGGGCACGCCGCTCGCCAACGACACCGAGTTCGGCCTCGCGGCCTACTTCTACACCGGCGATCTCGGTCGCGCCTTCCGCGTGATGGAAGGACTGAAGTACCGGCGTCAATGAAGGCCTGATCACCACGCCGGAGGTGCCGTTCCGCGGCGTCAAGGAATCGGGCCTCGGCAAGGAAGGCGGCCTCCAGGGCATCGTGGATTATCTCGACACCAAACATGTCTGCATCGGCGGTCTCGGCGTCTAGTGGTTCCCGCCTGACATAGGAGTCCAATCAGAGATTCCCTTTCTGGCCTGCGCGTGCGAGTCTGGCGCATGCGCACAGGAAGATCGTTCACCGTTTCGTCGGCCGATCGCGTCCGTCTGACGGCGCTGATCAGGGATCGCAACGCCCCGCAAAAGCATGTCTGGCGCGCCGAGATAGTGCTTTTGCCCGCCGACGGCGTCGGCACCGGCGAGGTCATGCGCCGCATCGGCAAGTCGAAGACCGACGTCTGGCGCTGGCAGGAGCGCTTTGCCGCGGAAGGCTGTGACGGGCTGCTGCGCGACAAGACGCGACAGTGGCGCATTCCGCCGCTCGGTCCCGATGTCGGCGAGCGCGTCGTGGCACTGACGCTTGCCGATCCGCCGGGCGAGAGGACCCACTGGACCGCCGACATGATGGCGCAAGCCGCCGCAATCAGCGCCAGCGCCGTCAGGCGCATCTGGAAGGCGCATGGTCTCGCACCCCACCGCTGGCGCCAGGTTCAAGCTCTCCAATGATCCGAAGTTCGTCGACAAGTTGCGCGCCGTCGTCGGCCTCTATCTCGATGCGCCGGCCCATGCCATCGTTCTGTCGGTCGATGAAAAGAGCCAGATCCGGCGCTCGACCGCACCCACCCGGCCTGCCGATGAAGAAGGGGCGGCTCGGTACGATGAGGCACGACTACAAGCGCAACGGCACCACCACCCTGTTCGCCGCCCTCAACGTCCACTATTGTCCCGTTGACGAGAATATCATCTTAGTTGCTTGTAAAAATTTGTTCTCCACTTCCGTCTCCATCGTATCTCAGTCAACGCGATGGAGCAGGAAATGACTACAAACATTGTGAAACTGGAAGAAGGCAGGGCAATCGGCTCTAATCGTGACGTGCCGCTGTCAGATCATGAGGCGGAAGCCCTAGGGCATCTTGCGGTGGCGCTGAGTGGCATTTCGACGACCATTCGGTCCGCCGCCTACAAACACGCGCTAAACTCTAGTCACGCGATGAAGCCCCTAAAGGAGACGGAGGACGCGCTTACCGACTACGACGCCTTGGCGAGGGCGGCGGGCCGAAAGCAGCCGAAAGCGGCGGAGGAGGACGACAGGAAGGGGGACGCCCTAGCGAGAGAGGCCGCCGCACAGGTCAGCAGGGTCGATCAGACCCGATCTTCCCGCTGGAGCAGACCGCGAAGGGTACCGGTGGCATCAACGGACTACGTTCGGCAGGTGGTCATGGCAGATAGTCAGCTTGGAGCAGTGTCGGCACTGGTAAACGCGCGGCGAGTGGCTCCAGAACGCTTCCATGCTTCTGTTCCCAGTGTAGATAATAATCCGGATGCTCCGCTTCTGACCTCTTTTTCGGACTATCTGAGCAGGGTGTGCGGACTGGAGTCAAAGTCCCGCGAAGGCGTTCTCCTGGGCAGCCGCCGCTTTCTGGATTGGTTCCATCACCACCATTCCCGGCCAAGCCCTCGGCGCGTTGACGGCTGAGCATGTCCTTGCCGCTGTCGAACATCGGCTGTCACTATCGGCGACCTCCGGTACCCGCACCGGCAGCAACTTCTCACATCGTATTGGGCTGGCCACCACGACCAGAATCTCGCGCGCGTCGTCCCCAGGACGCCCCACTGGCGTTTGGCTCATCTAACCCTCGAACTCGGCTACGGCCCGTCGACGGTCTTCTTCACATGGGTCGGATTCGACGAAATGGACGAGGTCACAGGCGACGGCCATGCTGAACTGCTCGACGACGGCTCCATCGACATCACCTTCTATCACAACGGCGACGAGGCAATCCTCAAGGCCAAACGGGACACTTCTTCAACGGCCTGCTAGGAGATCCGTGTTCGCCTTGCGCTGACAAAGAAGCTCACACATGACGTCCGGGAGACGATGCTGGCAAATGGTCTGGCTGAAGCATTCCACCCACAATACCAAAGCCCGTCCCGATCCAAAGCGCTTCTAAGCACTCCACCTCAGGCGCAAGGCCGGTTGGCCAGTGCATCTTCTTGGTCCGCCGGAAGAGAACCCCGCCCGACAATAGCTTCATGAGGTCTTGCGCTGCAGTGTCGACCGTAAAAAAGGGCGCGCGAGGCGCCCTTCATTTAAACCGGCAGTCGGGAAGCAGACTTCACTCTGATATTCAAAAGCGGTAGGTGACACCTGCGCCTATCAGCCAGGGATCGAGCTCCGCCTTCCCCGTCAGCTTCGCGCCGGTCACCGTGACGTCGAAGTCCGGCTTCAGGAAAAGCTTCTTCACGTCGAAGTTGAGGCCCCAGTGCTGGTCCACCATGTAGTCGAATCCGACCTGCAGCGCCGTGCCGAACGTGTTCTTCACCTTGAGAGCATCAGCGCTGCCAGTGTCCTGGTTGTAGAAGATCGTGTAGTTCACGCCGGCGCCGACATAAGGCTTGAACGCGCCGAGATCGGTAAAATGGTACTGCAACGTGAGTGTCGGCGGCAGCAGCCAAACTTTGCCGATGTTGCCCAACCCTCCGATCGTCCCTTGGCCCGCGATGTTGGCATAAGTGGTACCGAGTATGAGTTCGGCGGCGATGTTGTCGGTGAAGAAATACGAGATATCGAGTTCCGGCGTCACCGTGTCCGAATACGAAAGACCGGAGCCGGGAAGCGTATCAACGTAGCCCAGATCTTTCGTAACGACGCCCAACGCCCGCAGGCGGACCTGCCAAGGGATTGGCGCTTCGGTGACCGAGGCTCCCGTCTCCGCCAGGACGGTCTCTGCTTGCGCAGGCTCCGCGGCGACGGCCTGCTGTCCCACCATGATCAGGGCCACCGCCGCTGCTGTTGCCCGCGCTACGCCCATTCGCGTTCTCGCCATGAGATTCACTCCTTGATGTTCAGAAAGGATGCACTGCACTATTTCGTCTCCTGCTCGAATGAATTGTTGATGGACCTCAAATGCCCCTCTTGCGTTGCAACGCGTTCCGCCGTCTCCGGAGGGTGATCGTTGAAGCCGATTGCGCTGCGGAGAAAATTGGTGCCTAGACTGATGAATGCGGCTTGCTCCCGATTGTCCTCGCCGCAGCCGTGCCCGCCTGCGCTGGCCTCGTAGAAGTAAGCGGGATAGCCAAGAGCCTGCAGTTTTGCGGCCATCTTGCGCGCATGGCCCGGATGGACGCGGTCGTCGCGTTTCGTGGTGGCGATCAGGATAGGCGGATAGGGCTGTCCCGGCGCTGCGGCGTGATAGGCGGAGATTTCCTTCAGGAAAGCCCAATCGTGAACCTTGTCCGGATCGCCATATTCGTCGATCCAGCTCGCGCCCGCCAAGAGCTTGGTGTAGCGACGCATGTCGATAAGCGGTGCTGTGCAGAACAGAGCCCCGAAATGCTCAGGATAGCGGGTCAGCATGTTTGCGATCAGCAGGCCGCCATTTGAGCCACCCTCGGCGGCAATCCGCCTCGGCAGGGTGATGCCCCTTCGCACGAGGTCGGAGGCAACGGCGGCGAAATCGTCGTGGGCGAGACGCTTGCCCTCCCTGCGCCCGGCTTCGTGCCAGCGGGTGCCGAACTCGCCGCCGCCGCGGATGTTCGCCTCGACACACGTGCCACCGCGCTCGAGCCACAGCTTGCCCAGCGGGGAGTTGTAGTAGGGCAGGAATGATACGCCGAACCCGCCATAAGCGGAAAGGTGAATCGGAGCATCTCCGTTCCCGTTCGCCGGACCAACCTGCGTATAGGGGATCAGCTCATGATCGATAGAGACTGCCTCGTGGCGCGTGACCACCAGTCCGGATGCATCGAAATTCTCCGGGCTGCGCTTCAGGATTGCTGAAGCGCTGAGAGACGGCGCGGCATTCAGATCGAACAGCAAGAGCTGCGGCGGCGTGATCGGATCCTGAGCACAGATCAGGACCTCTCCATTGGTCTCGTGAACTGCCGCATCGAATGACCAGACGTCGACAGTACCTTCGGCGGGCAGGGTGTTCAGGACTCGGCGCGTCCATTCCTGGTGGCCGGGAGTGAACATCTCGAAACGCGGTGCGAGATTGACGAGGTAAGAGATAATGAGCTTCCCGTCATTCCAGAAGAATGACTGCATGGAGCGCCTTTCCCCTGGTTGAAACAGGGTCTCAAAACGGCGTCCGCCGGCGAGGAAAGTGGAAAGCGAGATGACGATCAGCGCGTCGGCGGGATGGGTGGTGCCTCCCACCGTCCAGGGCTTGCGCGGCCTTACCGCCAGCCAGTCGCCGAAGACCCGCCACGACGCGTCGCGAGGAAGATCGATCTGCCTCCTCGGCCCGCTCCTATCGCCGATCCAGCTGATCTTCTCGAAGAAGGCCGGCTGCTCGATGAACCAAAGGCGCTCGCTGCGGCCGGTGCGGTCCGAATGACCAGACACTTGGAAGCTTTCGAACCCGGCCTCGAAGATTGCCGGCGTGGTGAGGGGATCCGCGTCACGCTTCCACAGTCGAACTGTGCGCGCATAGCCGGAGCGGGTGGCCATGCCATTACCAAGCGCACTGGAAAGCAGAAGCGTGTCAGGGTCCAGCCAATTAACGTAGCCTTTGGCCTCGGGGAGGTTGAAGCCGTCGGCGACAAAGCTCAGAGAAATCAGGTCGAATTCGCGATGCACGACCGCGTCGCTGCCGCCGCGCGACAGGCGCAGAACGGCTCTTTCCCGTCTCTCCGGCTCGATGGACGCGCCGTCCCAGATCCAGTCCTCTCCGTCGCTAGCCGCGAGAGCATCCAGATCGAGCAGTAGCTCCCATTGGGGATCCGCCTTCATGTAGGCGGCAAGGGTGGTCCGGCGCCACAGTCCGCGTGGATTACCGTCATCTCGCCAGTAATTGTAGAGGTACTGACTACGGCGCGCGATCAGGGGAAGATTGTCGCGATTGTCGAAAATGGCTGTCAGAGCCGCGCGGTCGCGCTCGAACTGCGTTCCACCGAAGTGCTTCAGAGTCCTTGCCGATTGGCCGGCGGCCCAGGCAAGTGCCCGCTCGCCCTCTACATCTTCAAGCCAGACATAGGGATCGTCGTCGGGAGCATCAAGCGTTGGACGGACATCAAATGCGTTCATGTCCGGACAGCCTTCAGAAAGAAGGGATAGAGGCTTCCGTCGGCTCGGGAACGCTCAGTGTCGGTAGCGGCGCCCACATGTTCGAAAAGCGTGATCATTGATGAGTTCTTCCAGTCGGTGCGGCATCGCAGTGCTTTTGCGCATAGGGCCGCAACCTTCGTGCCAACTGGGAAAATCGTTTCGGAACAATGCGATCGCTCTGGAAGCGTTGTGTCACATGTCCGACATCGTCGAGAATCCGACAACGAGTGCTCCTCCTAATCACCGGATCAACCTCCGGCGCCAGTCGTGGACACTGTGCAGAACTCGAGAAGTGAAGCTCATTGGAGTGAACCTGGTTGACGCCCAACATCTTCGCTCTGGAGCGCTTCACGCACACGGATTCATGGCAGACACCATGATGCGATCGATGCTGTTAGAGACCAAGCTGGCTGCGCCTGTGAGTTTCAGCCGCCAGCTGGAAGCAGCGGAGTTCTGAGGAGAAGGGTGGGGGGCCCAAGCCCTGCCGCAATCTTGGCCTGCACCGTCCCCTTGATTGTTGTGGGTCAACGTCTGCCTGCCCGCTGAATTTGGCACGCCTTACACCTACGTCACGACCAAGACCTTCCTGTTGCACTTCGGCCTCGACACACTGCGGGATTTGCCCGATTTCGAGGCGATTGAGGTTGCCGCGCTGCTCAGCAAGGAGAAGCTGCTGGCGGGCGATACTCCCATCGGGCTGGTGAGTGGTGGAGGAGGTGAGGAGCGACACTCCAAGGCCAGGACGGGCTAGCGCAGCAGATACATGGAAGTAATCGCTTGATATGAGCGGTTGAGAGTCGAATCAGGGAACTATGCGATCACTATCGATAAGAGGTGGCAATATCGATCGTGATTGTATCGGGCCACTCTACGGCGAAGGAGGCGGCAACTTGTGTCTCCGACCCGAAACGATTACCTTGCGGCCATTATGAGCAAGCATTTGGCATCCGTCTTGACGACGTGAACGCGCCCTGCAGCGTACAGCTGGACGACGCGGCGCTGGCCGATTGCTTTGCGGATCTCGATTTGGCCAAGCAGCATCCCGCTCATGTCAGCGCCTTTCTCGGCGAGGTCCCTCTCGCCCAGCAAGTCGAGTTCGCAACCGCGCACCACATTCGCGGTCGACGAGATGAAGGCTTTTGCCGCCAAGTTCTCTGCCTGGTCCGGCGAAAGCTATCCGCTCGCCGCATAATGGCTGGACATGATAGCCGACGCCCGTCCCGAATGGCGGCGGCTTTTTCGTATTATATCGACCTGATCGACAAGATGCGGCGGAACAGGGGTCCACGTGCGATGCGGCCAAAGCGGATCCAGCTCTCGAGCGCGACTACGGGGTAGGTGTGGTCGCTGGAGCCGCGGCCGACCTCGACCTCGCGCCAGCCGGTCTTGCCGCGCAGGGTGACCAGCAGCCCTTGCCGTCAAAAATCTCGATCCAGCTGGCGCCATCGCTGTTGTCGTCGCGCATGACGTCGAGACCGACGATCTCGGAGCGCCGCAGGCCGCCGCCACAGCCCAGGAGCAAAATAGCGCGGTCGCGCAGGCCCTGAGGTCGTGGCCGAGCGTGGCGATCATCGCCAGCAGATCGTCGCCAGGACCGCCTCTTTCTGCCGCGGTGGCTTTGCGTGCTTGCGGCGAATGCCGGCAAGAACCTTATAGATATGCCGCTCCGCGCGGTCCAACGGCCGGCCGCGCTGGGTAAAGTTCCAGGCGAGGCCGGAAAGCCGCCGCTCGATGGTCGCAAACTAAAGGGCAGGGGCGCCACGCTTCGGATCGCCGGCGGCGGTGCCCGAGGCACAGGCGCTGATATTGAGCCTGATCACCTTCGAGCCCGGAGGCAGGGGATCGAAGCCAGCGCGCCGGCACCAGGAGGAAAAATGCCGCCAATCCTTGGGGTAGGCGTCGCGCGTGTTCTCCGAGGTGGCGTTGTAGCCCCTCGCGGTCTCGACCAGTTCCTGGACATGCGCCGGGACTCTTTGAGCCGGGTCTCCATCTCCTTGTAGAGCTTGTCAAGCTCGCCATCGACTGGCTTCAGGTCGTCGATTGAACATTGCGTCATCATAGGCTTTGTGCCTTGTTGTAGCAGGCATCGTCCGTTCGCGCGGCGGACACAGACATCACCGTCGCTGAGCCGAGAACGACGGTAAAAGAAAATGCACTCACTGACTTCATAACCAATCTCTTTTGCGGGTGATTTAGAAACGGACGCCGAGCTTGGCGCTGAACCCGTGTGTCTGGGCATCCGAGGCGATCTGTCCCTGATAGGCGATGCCGAACGTCGCGTTCTCGGTGATGTTTACGTCAAGCCCAGCTTCGAGCAGAGCTGCGTTCTTTGCGATCGGCACGCCCTTGATGGCGAAGGAGGAACCGCCAGCAAAGGCAAGAGCGGTATCCGGCCTGACGTCGCCGAAGGCGTGGCGCCAGCCAAGACCGCCGCGCGCGGTAGCAGTCACGGTGCCGAGGGTCAGTACCGTCGACGCACGCAGACCTAGCGTGGTAAACGCCGTGTCGCTCGAGCGATCCCCGCTCGACAAGGCGGCTGCGCCGCCATTCTCGGTGAAGCCATCGGCGTCAAAATTCACATAAGCGAGATTAGCGTAGGGCTCGAAGGAAGCCGAAGCCGTATTGATACGGTAGCCGAGCTCGCCAAAGGCCTGGAACGTGCCGGCGTCGTAATCGGCCGAAAGGCTGTCGGCGAAGCCTGGAAAGACCACGGACCTGCCGGTCTCGATGCTGTGCCAGGTATAGGCAAGGCCGGAACGAAAACCGAGATTGCCGTTCTGCGTGCCGGCAAAAAGACCGAGATGGTAATTCTCGCTCGAGCCCGACGACGCGCGATCGTCCGCCTCCAAGGAGGTATGGCTGTAGCCGCTGATGAGGCCGAGCCGCCAGCTTTCGCCGACAGCCGCGTCACCGCCAGCCAGAAAGCCGCCTGTCGAGTGATCGAGACCGGCGGCATTGCCGTCGCTGTCGAGATGACCCCAGGCGCCGAAGCCACGGCCCCATACGGCGAAATTCTCACTCGTTGCCGGGGCCAGTTCCAGACCACCCAGCCCATAAGTCATCACCGGAACGCTGGAGGCACCGACGCCGTCGAACGCCGCACGGATCCGTTCGCTCGCGGCATCGCGTACAGAATGACTGTCCTCGATGAGGCCGCTATGAATGGAAGCATGAACCTCGCCTGATAGCATATCGAAAGCGTTGCGGGCTTCCGGCGCCGTCAGGAACAGGATGTTGTCCTGGATCGGATTACCGCTTCCAAGCGCCTGAGCCGCTGCGGCGACCGAGCGTTGATTGAAGGTGCTGGCTACATCGGCAAACGCCGTCGATGTGCGGCTGATATCGAGATAGACATTGTTGGCATCGTAGACGAGCTGGAAATCGACGAAGGGCGTCGCGTCTGTCGCCAGAGCCCCCGTCAGCCCGCCATAGGTGCCGCTTACGCCGCCTGCTGCGGAGAGCAGAGTATATCGGGCATCGACCGATAGCGTTCCCTGCCGCAGCAGCTCGATCTGCGCGCCGCTGTCGATCGCCGCTGCTCCGCCAACATCGATGAGATCGGACGACCTTGCGAGGTCGACCTGATAGATCGATCCGGACTGCTGCGCGAAATCGCCCGTGACAGTCAGTGTGGTGACGATCCTGCTCGGATCGGTCGCACTGCCAGGAGCGACCGTGCCGCCCTCGGAAATGGTGACCGCACCGTAGGTGCCGCCGCCTGCGACGACACCGCCGCTGTTTGCGATAGCCGTGCCCCCGATCTGCCCGTCATTCCCGAGAAAGCCGGACGTGGTCGCATCATGGGAAAGCACACCTGTATCGGCAAGCAGCAATCCCGCGCCGGAACCGACCGTCGTCATGCCGGAAAAATTGTTCTTTCCGCTCAGCGTTTGCACGCCACCGGCAACGAATAGTTTGCCGCCCATATTATTGTTATCAACGTCGAGGTCGTTGATGCTGCCGGCGAACGTGTCGTTCGAATCCGTTAGCACCAGGGTACGCTTGCCCAGTTCGACCGTTCCGCTGCCACTCAGGCTACGAATACGGGCATCGTTGTAGGCGTCGGAGATTCCCCAATAGTCGCTGCCATTTCCATGTTCGGAGATATCGAACGTGCCGTCTGCAACGACTTTCGCTGACCGTTGGATGTTGCCGAGCCCCGCAAGCGAGAGATAGGCATCCTGAGCAATATTCGTCTCGCCGGTGTAGGTGTTGACATTCGTCATCCGGACCACCGTCTTTGTATCAAGCGTCAGCGATCCGGAGCCGGAGACGACACCCGCTATGCCGAACCCGCCCTCATTCCCCATGCTCGTCGTGATCCTGCTCAGACCGGTCCCTTCGGGTGCGGATGAATCGGTAGAGAAGTTGCTGGCAGTGACGAAATGTGACGTATAAGCGGTATACTTCTTCTCCAGATCGAAAATGACCGATCTGTTTTTGAAGAAGTCAAGACCGGCAACAAAACTGGTCTGGTCATTGGGTTGTTCCGTCGTGCCGCTGGTGTAGGTGAAGTCGATATTGTCCAGCCTTACCGGATCGCCATCCGTTCCTGCGATTGTAACGCTCGGGATGTTGCCCGATGCGCTTACGATCTCGCGTTGCTCATTTCTCCGAACATTTTTAAGTTTGACGCCCGCATCCTGAAATTGCTTCAGCATCGCATCACTGATCTCCAGACTGCCACCGCCCGGTGTGCCGGTGTCGAGCAATACCGCGGTCTTGTTGGGGTCGGTGATTGGTGGGGCTCCATCCTTAACCGTGTACTGCAGATTGTAGCTGCCTTCGTATTCGGTCGAGGCATTGGCGCCAGAGCCAGGAAAATTCTGATAAGAATCCTGATCTTTTTCCTCGGGTTCTCCCCATGGCATGGCATTAGTATATTGGGCCCGGAGGCTTGGATTGAGGTTGACAATCGTGCAGGGGGAACAGCCAGGCGTTTGGTCGCTCTCGGAATCCGGATTCACATTGGCGGAGACCACGTAGCCAGACCTGGTGACACTGCCCATCATGCCCCAGACACTTGTCTTGCCAAGAAAATCGCCGGCCCCGAATGTACCTGCGAAATCGCCGCCTTCGTCTGCCATCTTGCCAGCGGTCATTTTCGCCCGCTGCTCCTTATCGGCGTGATAAGGTTCTTGGAGATCCTGACCATACATATCTTTAAGTCCATCCGTCACGGATCCCGGCGTGCACTTAAGATTGTTGTCCTTGCAATACGCATGGGTATAGACAAAATCGAGAATGCGAGCAGCCCGGTATTTCTTATCGCTTACAGACGGCCCGTCGATTGTTATCTTTTGATCTGGATCGACATATGTAAATTTATCAATTTCCACGTTCTGAAGCTTATTACCATACGTTCCGTCCCCGTACGTATATACGTAAGGCGTGTCGGCAATCGGGCGGACCCCGGTCACCTCTGACCCGATCTGCGTGTTGAGCTGGTCCGAGCCCGTGTCGAATACGTATCGCTGCGCGTTGCCATTGTTGATCTTGGCCCAGATGCCCAGGCGGTCATGGCCTTCCCCGACATACTCCAGCGGGATCGAAATCGGGTCGTCGGCCAACGCTTCTCCAGTTGGAAATGCTACCAGACCCACCCCGAGAGACACAGCCGGCAGGAATACCGTCGTCATCGCGGTGGTTGCCGCCAGAAAGTTCTTTGTCCTGAAACAAGCCTGCATACCTGGTCCTCGAAAAAGTCTCGCAAACTGATTGTTCATTGGAACGGCCTCCTGAATTGTTTAACGAGACCCTTTATGGCGGCCCTGGCTGACAACAGCCTGAAAGCTGCAAGCGGCCTGCGAGAATGGGGCGATCCTGAATGACGACAGGTGCTGTCAACAATGGATGAGTGCTCGGCCTGAAAGCTGAGCACGCTTTATGCTCAGGCTGCTGACAAGGCCAAAGCAGCGTAAGTGCGGAGTGAAATCCAAGGTCCACATGGGTCGTCGCGCTTCCCGTGCGCCTGGGAAGGCGCCGGCCCGGCCAAGCTTTCCCAGATCGTCCGGATGGCGCACAAGATACCGGTTCAGGTCGATCGAGATGGAGGCCGAGGCGTATGCCAAGGCGGTCGACTGCCTGACGAAAGATCAGAATGCGTCGCTGGCGCTCTACGATTTCCGCCGGCAGCGAGCTCAGCTCCTGCCGGGCATCCGTGTTTACTGGCGACGAGACACAAGATGTGCCCAAATTGCCACCAGACCGTCACCTGCGATGAGTTTCGGCAACTGATTTTGTCCTTTCAATCGTCGCCACTTCCTGGCCGCGGCCAACATGGGCCACTCGAAGGCAGCAGACTGGCGGCTATATGGACGGGCTGTGAGCCCGCACCGGAGACATTGGCGAAATCTACGATCTCTATAGCAACGTCAAGGAGAAGCGCGAGGTGTTGCAGATGTGGTCAAATCACATCGAATGGCTGATCAAGCAGGCTGCGGATGACGCTCTGGCGGCGTAGCTGCTGGCATGGGCGGAAGATGCGGCGCAACAATCGTCAGAGCCTCATCGAATTGGAGATCATGCTTGACCAGCAAATGCGCGGCCAATGCTTCGATGGCTGACCAGTGATCGAGTACTAGCCGGGCCGTGCGATCTTCGATCCGCCTCCAACGGGGGCGGCGCGGCATCAGGAACCGCAACTCACCATAGATTCGCTTGGCATCCGCGTAGTCGCTGCTCCCCTCATTCCCATCGGACGCATTCATCGCCATATCGCGCGGGTCCAGATAGCCTTCGAATGCGGATTCTGCAAAAGGACCTGCCAGACACGCAACTATCTCTTGGATCGCTTCATCGCGTTGGAAATGTCGATCCATATCGTTCTCGAAAATCGGCTTTAGCTCCGAGGTGAATCCTTGCGCTGAATAGAAAACCGTGCCTTCGACAAAACCACCGCACTCTCCGTCACCGGCGTCGGGGTAAATACTAACACTTGAGAAAGCAGGGAGTTCACGGTCGTCGTCGAACATCTGACGGTGCAAAACGATGGCGGCCACCGCGTGCCCGGCTTCGTGATGCGCCACAGACGGGAGAAGATATTGGGAGGCTACATTCATGCGGTGCGGCTCTCAGATCTAGTTTCCATCCAAGCCCTGATATCGGATTCAAGCCATGCGACTCGGCCGGGGGAGATGCGACGCCGCTTAGGGAACAGGCCTGCCTTCAGAGTCGCGCGGTCGCGCTCGAACTGCGTTCCACTGAAGTGCTTCAGGGTCTTTGCCGACTGGCCGGCGGCCCAGGCAAGTGCCCGCTCGCCTTCCACATCTTCAAGCCAAAGATAGAGATCGTCGTCGGGAGCATCCAGCGTTGGACGGACATCAAATGCGTTCATGTCCGGACAGCCTTCAGAAAGAAGGGATAGAGGCTTCCGTTTGATCGGGAACGCTTAGTGTTGGTAGCGGCGCCCACATGTTCGAAAAGCGTGATCATTGATGAGTTCTTCCAGTCGGTGCGGCATCGCAGTGCTTTTGCGCATAGGACCGCAATTGTCGTGCCAACTGGGAAAATCGTTTCGGAACAACGTGATCGCTCTGGCAGCGTTGTGTCAGATGTCCGACATCGTCGAGAATCCGACAACGAGTGCTCCTCCTAATCACCGGATCAACCTCCGGCGCCAGTCGGTGACACCGCATTCCTCTGTCTTTCCAGGAGACGGCGTGGACATCAATGCCGTTCCTCACCGAACCCGCCTCCTAGCCCTTCGCCCATACGTCACGGCCGCCCCCCGGTTTGGCTTCAACCTGAAGGATTACGGCGTCCTCTTCGCAGAGAAGATCGGGTTGTTCGTGGCGCGCGCAGCGGAGCCCAAGGAGCTTTTCTGGGTTGCGGATACTGGCATGTCGATATTACGACCGTGTGTCCTTCGACAAGCTTGGTGGCTTCTTCAACCAGAATCTCGCCGCGGAGATCGAATCGTTATCTGCGCCGCAAAGTGCGGCCGGTGAGCGGCGTGGCCCTGCGTTCCAGTTGGCCACGGTCCTCGCTGGGACGAGCAAGTAAATGGCTTGCGCAGCAACGGTGCGATCACACCTGGAGCACGGCGTCATCAGGAAAGCGCCATCCTTGTGCGCCCACGACACCCTGGTCGCCATCGGCCGCATCGCGGGGGGGCACTGTGGGCGATAACCATTCATTGATCTGGGCGATTGAGGGTTCTGCCGGGGCGCTATTGCTGCTCGGTAGGGCTGCGGGCTGGCGAGTCTACCAAGGCGAGCAACGACAGGCGAGACGGCAGACATTACGTGACGGAACTTGATATTGCAGTGCAGCAAGCGTAGAGCACCGCGCGCTTATCGGAGTGTCGTCCATGGCCCTTACCAATGCTGGTAACGAGGCAGAACCTGTCGAACAATCGAGCCATTCTGAGGTCGAGCAGCACAGCACCAAGGCGCTGATGTTGGGCGCACTAGGTGTCGTTTATGGCGATATAGGCACCAGCCCGATCTATGCATTTCGCGAGGCGTTGCATGCATCAGCGGGTGGCAACGTCGCCAGCCGTGGCGACATCCTCGGCGTACTCTCGCTGATCATCTGGTCCCTGACGATCACCGTGACGATCAAATACATCATGTTCGTGCTCCGCGCCGACAATCGAGGCGAGGGCGGAGTGCTGTCGCTTATGGCGCTGGCGCGCAACAGTTTCCCGACCTGCTCTGCGGTGATCCTCGGCATCGGCATCGGCATCGGCATCGTCGGCGCGGCGCTTTTTTTTGGCGACGCCGTCATTACGCCGGCAATCTCGGTACTGTCGGCGGTCGAAGGTATGAATGTCGTCACGCCGACGTTCCAGCCCTATGTGGTGCCGCTGACACTGGCCATCCTGGCGATCGTGTTTGCGGTACAGCGGTTTGGCACCGGCGGCGTAGGATTGGTGTTCGGACCCGTTACCGCGCTGTGGTTCCTGGCCATCGGCCTTTCCGGGCTCAACCACATCATGGACGACCCGGAAATCCTGCTGGCAATCAGCCCGCATTACATCGTGTCGTTCCTGGTCAACTCGCCTGACGTCGCCTTCGTTACGGTTGGTGCAGTCTTCCTCGCCGTCACCGGAGCCGAGGCGCTCTACGCCGACCTCGGCCATTTCGGCCGCAAGCCGATCGTGCTCGCCTGGCTGGCGATCGTGTTCCCTTGTCTGTTGCTCAATTATGTCGGGCAAGGCGCCTTCGTGCTGGCAAATGGCGGCGTTGTCGGTCATCCGTTCTTCGAGATGAACCAGGGCTGGACGCTTATTCCGATGGTCGTGCTTGCCACGGCGGCGACCGTGATCGCCTGCCAGGCGGTGATCTCCGGCGCCTTTTCGCTGACCAGGCAAGCGGTACAGCTCAACATGCTGCCGCGTTTCGTCATCCAGCACACGTCGGAAAAACAGTCGGGCCAGATCTATCTGCCGCGCATCAACCTGATGC
Organism: Mesorhizobium sp. ES1-4; assembly: GCF_020164745.1. Taxonomy (GTDB): domain Bacteria; phylum Pseudomonadota; class Alphaproteobacteria; order Rhizobiales; family Rhizobiaceae; genus Mesorhizobium. The sequence continues at coordinate 92,072 of NZ_JAIUGV010000013.1, forward strand.
TGGCGCTGGTGGTGATGCTGCTGGTGGTCGGCTTCGGCGAATCCAGCCGGCTGGCCTCGGCCTACGGTATTTCGGTGACCGGCAATATGCTGGTGACGAACATACTGCTTTTTGTTGTGATGACGCGCATCTGGAAATGGCCGCTCGGCGTCGCGATAGCCTTAATGGCGGTGTTCGTCTTCATCGATACCGGCTTCTTTGCAGCTAACATCGTCAAGGTATTCGAAGGCGGCTGGGCCTCGCTTGCCATTGCCGCAGTGATCGTGATGACCATGTGGACTTGGATAAGAGGCAGCAGGTATCTATTTGACAAGACGCGCAGGAACCAGATTCCGCTCGATTTCCTTGCGGGCAATCTGTTGAAGAAGAAACCGCAGCTGGTGTCCGGTACGGCCGTGTTCCTGACCAGCGATCCCGCCAGTGCGCCGACCGCGTTGATGCACAGCCTGAAGCACTACAAGGCGCTGCACGAACAGAACGTCATCCTCTCTGTGGTGACGGCGCAGCAGCCCGTGGTGCCCGACAGCGAGCGGATCAAGATGGAAACGATCAATGAGCTGTTCATGCGGGTGACACTGACCTTCGGCTACATGGAACAGCCTAACATCCCGCGTGCGCTGGCGATCTGCCGCAAGCAGGGTTGGAAGTTCGACATCATGACGACGTCCTTCTTCCTGTCGCGTCGCTCGCTCAAGGCGTCACCCAACTCCGGCATGCCGGTGTGGCAGGACAAGCTGTTCATCGGCTTGGCGCGCACGGCCGCCGACGCGACGGAGTATTTCCAGATCCCGACCGGACGTGTGGTCGAGATCGGAACGCAAGTGGCCGTTTAGGTATGCCCGGTTAAGCAGAATCAATTGGCATTTCGCGAGCCGGTGAATGCCTGACCGGGCGGAGGCCACGATGCTTGCGCCAAACTGGGGTCCGGTTCCAGGCCTGAAGCTTCCGGCCCCGAAAGCCGTCCTTTACGCCTGCGATCATTTCCGTTCCGCATTGTCTTGCCGACCCACCAGTCGAGATGCGCTGAAACGACCTCGCCGGGCAGCAACTTATCATTTGAACCTAATCGATGTGCCGCAAGTCCGACCTTCATTCTTCAGTTCACAGGCTAGCGTTGCCAAAATCGGCGTGCCGCCTAACCGGCGCCGCACCGTGACCTGTCAGGATGCTATGCAGGCGCGAGGCAGAAGCTGGCTCGAGGCCGCCGGCCTGGTGCTGGTCCGGCAGCGGCCGGGCTCGGCCAAAGGCTTCATGTTCCTCTGGAGGATGAGACGGGTGCGGCAAACGTCGTCGTCTGGGTCAAGATCTCTCGAGAAATTCCGGCGCGTGCTTCTTGCTTCGGCCATGCTCGGCGTCCGCGGACGCATCCGACGGAAGAGGAGGTGGTGCACCTCGTCGCCCACGAGCTGACCGATCTGTCGGCCGGGCTGGCCAGCGTGGGAAACCGCAAGACGCCGTTTCCGTTGCCGCACGGCCGAGGGACGAGGCTCATCACGGCGGATCGGGCATCGATCCGCGCGGCATGCCGAAGGGGCGCGACATCGTCGATGCAGTATGACCATATCGACCCTATCAAGTTCAAGACGCGTAACTTCCGGTAGCGCTTCCGGAGGCCACTTCAGCAGCATGTTGTGCACACTTTTGTCGGACCCTGTTAACTGCCGATTGGCAGCAGGTCACCCCGTGCCGGATCCCAAATGTCGTCGCTCTCAAGCGCAACGACTGCCCGCACCCTTTTTAAGTCAGCGAGCACCTCCACCGCCGGACGCCGCCCCGTTTCCTGAGCCGCGGCGTAACGGGTGTATTTGTGACTGTCCGGCTCAAACCACTTCAACGATTCCAAAGTAGCCATGGCATCGCCCTTGCGGCTGCGCGTGATGCGAATGATCGTGATCCCATCCTAAGCGCTCGCGTCGAATGGAGACACGCTGCCAACGCTTCATCTGCTCTACCCCATCTTTGTTCCAAGGCGGTCGGATCATCTCAATGAGCCCTGCCTCGGGGTGGCCAAAGCATGCATATTTATCGTTCGGCCCCGCATCGAATTATCATCTGCGATGTGGGACTCGATCTTGGGTTGGCGACGGCTTCGCTCCGGGAGTAGACGTCGGACCACTGATAAGTGCCGGACCTTCTCCACAATTTCTCGGCGGACTCATCGTGAACGCTCGATTGGACGTAAATGCGGTTCGCGGAAACGCAGGTCTGGCCGGCATTGCGGAACTTCGCCTGGACCGCACCGTCAACAGCACCGTCAATGTCGGCATCATCGAAGATGATGAAAGGTGCATTGCCGCCGGTTTCAAGGCTGACCTTCTTGATCTGGTCAGAGCACTGACGCATCAGCAGCCGTCCGACCTCGTTCGAACCGGTAAAGCTGATCTTTGGAATTGGTGCAGAGTTCACGGCCCACGCGATCACCTTCGGACGCATAGATCAGGTTGACCACGCCATCGGGAAAGCCGGCCTGATGGCGAGAGCAAACATTGCACCTAGCCACGCCACGATAAGATCGAGCGCGGCTTCGTTGCGTGCGGGTCTGTGGTCAGTGGAGGGCGGAGGAAAAGCGCTCGGCGTGCTCGCCCTCGCGATACCACTGGTTCGCGCCGGCAAGCGCCAGTTTCTGAGGCAAATCGCCGAACAGCTGGTAGAGCCTTACTCTCAGGGCTTGGCATCTATGTCGCCTACGACCGCCACATGCAGCCCGTCGCGTGCGAAAGCGGCTTTGTGGAAGGCGCTTAGATCGGAGGGCGTTACGCTAGTCAGCCTCCCTTGGGCGGTCTCGAATACGGATGCGTGCGTAGATTCCGCGCCGCCAGGCCAGCTCGGCGATCGCATGAGGTTCGCGCTCATTGGCAATGATTTCGGAGAGAAGCTGGGCGCGTATGCGGTCGAAAAGTGCTGGTGTAGCCGGATGCGGGTCCCGCCGCCGAGAATGTCGGCCAGCAGTCGAGCGCCGCGGCCCCGCACCAGGGACCGCCCATGAATGACTCATGCGAGGCGTCTCAAGGCTGTCCGCGATCCAGCGCCAGATCTCCGCCTCGCCCGAGACGCGCAGAGCTGGCCGGTTGTGCAGGAGCCGTCGGCAATATCCGCCTTCCTCGTTCGGATGGGTAACGCTTGCGATACGGAGTCTTGACTTTGGCAGTCGCTCTGTGACATTACCTATATAAAGTTCGAAAGAAGGCGATATGGATCATGCATAGGTCACAGAGACCCGAATGAAGGCAACGTATAAACGCACCTATTCGCGCTACGCGATGGAAGCGCTTGGCCTTTTCGGTAAGACCATCCGGCTTGGCCGGATGCAGCACCGGTTAACCGCACAGGAGTTAGCCGAGAGAATCGGTGTTTCACGCAGCACCCTGCAGCGCATCGAGAAGGGCGATCCCAAAGTCGAAATCGGACTGATGTTCGAAGCTGCTGCCATTGTCGGTGTGAAGCTGTTCGATGCCGACGGCAATGGCATCACAGCCCTCACAGGCCGCATGGACGATCGCATCGCGCTGCTGCCGAAGCACGTCTACAAGGCCGGCAAGCAGATCGTCGATGAGTTCTAAGGTCCCCAAGTACGACGAAGCCTATGTCTGGGTCTGGCTGCCGGGCGAGACCGCGCCGGTTGTCGCCGGGCGGCTATATGCCCATGACGGACTCGTCAGCTTCAACTATGGCAGGAGCTTTCGTGAACTGGGAAGCGCGATCCCGCTTTATCTCCCGGAACTGCCCCTGAAGGCAGGCGAATTGCCTTTGCTTCCTGGCCTAACCATGCCGGGATGCATCCGCGATGCTGCCCCTGATGCCTGGGGACGACGGGTTATCCTAAACCGCAAATTCGGTGTGAAGGGCGATGAAATCGCGCGGCTCGATATTTCAGAACTGACGTTCTTGCTGGAATCAGGCTCGGACCGCATCGGCGCGCTCGATTTTCAGTTTTCGCCAATGCATTACGAGCCGCGCGCACTGGCCAATGCCACTCTCGAAGAGCTTGTCCAATCGGCGGAGCGGGTAGAGAAAGGTATTCCGCTCACCCCCGAATTAGATCAGGCGCTGCATCACGGCAGCTCGATCGGCGGCGCAAGGCCAAAGGCGCTGATCGAGGGTGACGCCGTCAAGCATGTCGCGAAATTTTCCTCGTCTGCCGACCTTTACAGCGTCGTCAAAGGAGAATTCATAGCCATGCGGCTTGCCGCCTTGTGCGGCATCAGAGCGGCATCCGTCTCGCTCGTTCGCGCCGCAGGCAACGACGTGTTGCTCGTCGAGCGATTCGACCGGATCAAGGTCACGGGCGGCTGGCAACGCAAATCCATGGTCTCAGCGCTGACGATGCTCGCGCTCGATGAGATGATGGCGCGTTACGCCAGCTACCAGGATTTGGCGGAGATCATTCGCCACCGATTCACCGCGCCGTCGGAAACTCTGCGCGAGTTGTTCAGCCGCATTGTCTTCAACATACTTTGCGGCAACACCGACGATCATGCCCGCAACCATGCGGCATTCTGGGACGGCGCTAAGCTCACCCTCACGCCTGCGTACGATATTTGTCCGCAGGCCCGCAGTGGCCAGGAGGCCAGCCAGGCCATGCTCATCAGCGGCAATAACCGCATGAGCCGGATAGCGTCCTGCCTTGAAGCGGCGCATCACTTCCTGCTCAGCGCGCCGGAAGCTCTTGCGATTGTTGAAGGCCAGCTCCGATGCATTGCGGAGAATTGGCCGCGTGTCAGCGAGGAAGCTACGCTATCCGGCACAGATCGCAATCTGTTCTGGGGCCGACAGTTCCTCAATCCCTACGCTTTTACGGCGCTGGAAGGAAGCGCCGACGTTCTCCGCGCTCTGGCTGACGAACTACGCAACAGTGTTCACGCCTGATCCGGCGCTGGATTTCGGACAAGCTCGGCAAGCGCAAGACGCCCACAATATCGACAACCCTTGCCGTGCCAGGACGAAGATTGAACAAACGGCTCTTCAACAGTGACAACGTGCACTGCGGAGAGATGTGGAGCTGACACCGCAAAAGCCCAAGACGCGCGACTTCCCGCGATACAACTCCACATAACTGAGCGTCTACAAGCGGTGCAGCCAGCCAAACATCCAGCCATCAAAGCGATGATCGTCTGATCTTTTGCCGATGACATCACGTCGGGGAAGCCTTGTTCGAGCGCTTGCCGCTTCATATCGATACCGGCCTGGGCGTAGCGCATCGTTAGTTCAGCCCGAGTGGCCTGGCCATCGACTGATGGTGGCGATGTCAACACCCGCCTTGACGAGGTGGATGGCCGTCGTGTCCCGCAAAGGGCGATGATGGATGCTTTTTTCCGCCATGGTGGTTCCTTCGCCCGCAGCCATGTGTGCGCAGCAAGTATGGAACACCGAACCGGGTGAGCAGTGTGGGGCGGTCGTTGCTTTGCTCGGCGGGACAGGGCGATACCAGACGAAGGTCACAATCGAAGATTCAGGATCCCTGAACTCGTGCATCCGTATTGAACATCAGCGAAAACAGAGCGTAATCCCGCTGTCCAGAAGGCGTGCGGCGGACGATACGCGCCAGGACGCTCTTGATTTCCGGGCTCATCGAGATATTCGACAGGTGCCACCCACGCGCCCTCTTGAAGGGAAGTGTCACCACCAGTTGCAGCGTATCCTAATATTCGGGGTGCTCCGAAATCAGGAACCGCGCAAAGGCATGCATCGCCGCCAGCCTTGCATTGCGGGTCGCAACTGCCACGCTCGACCTCAAGTGATGTGAGAAAGCTGCCCATCCTGTCGGTATTGATGTCGGAGACCGCTTCTTCTTTCAAGAATATCTTCCCGCTCTCCCGCGGCATGAGCCCGTGGCATGCTTCGGCCCAATGCTGTGGATTGATGTTTCTTCATGCCACAACCTCGCTGACGAGACCGCCGAAAGCCCCTTCAAAGCGGTCGGTGGCGATCTCTCGCAGCTTTGGAAGGTAGTGCATTGATTTTTCGTGGAATGGGGACCCTGTTTAAAGGGTGATTTTCGTCCAAACGGGACCCCTTAACGATGGGGTCATCAAGATGCCTCCGGCTTGATCGGAGGCATTTGTGTTTTGGATGTTGGTTTTAGAGACGATTGCAAAGATACGTCGGCTGTCGCTGGTCCAGGGGAAGTCGATCAAAGCGATCTGCCGTGAGCTGAAGATCTCGCGCAAGGTGGTGCGCAAGGTCCTGCGTTCTGAGGAGACGCAGTTCCGCTACGAGCGCAAGCACCAGCCCTATCCCCGCATGGGAGCTCGGCGTGAGACGCGGGACCGGCTGCTGTCGGCGAATGCGGCCAAGCCGCAGCGGGAGCGGCTGCCGGTCGCTTCGACGGCTTCCATTGCATTCCCCCGTCGGTGTCGAAGACCTGCACGGTGCGCTTCGACAACAACAAATACTCGGTGCTGTCGAGTGCCGTCGGTCGGCCCATCGAGATCCATGCTTATGTCGATCGGATCGCATCCGCCAGAGGATGGCGTGGTCGTGGGAGAACACGTTCGCTCCTTTGGCCGCAACGAGGTCGCCTACGATCCCTGGCACACGGCGCGCGCCGTTCCTTGGCTGGGTCGTGCGGTCGGCAATGGAGAAGGTGCGGCGCAGCTCAAGGCGGTTGATGACGTCGACCGGCAGATGGTGTTGATCCTCACCTGGGTGCTGACCGACGGATTGAGCGCGGTCGAGGCCGCCTGTCAGGAAGCCATCGAGCACGGTGCATCGTCGGCGCCGGTGATCCTCAACATCCTGGCCCGCAGCCGCGATCCGGCGCCGGGCACGATCCTTTCCATTCCCCAAGCGCTGAAGCTAGCTCACGAGCGGTCGCCGACTGCACCCGCTATGACAGTCTCAGGAGGACAAACAGCCATGGAACGCACCGAGGTACTGGAACTGATGGGAGCGCTGAAGCTCTACGGAATGCGCAGAGCCTATGACGAGATCATGGGCGCGTCGCCATCAAGCGACGGCACGAGCCGCCCAGGATTGTCGGTGATCTCTTGCAGGCCGAGATATCGGAGAAGCAGGCCCGCTCCATCAAATACCAGTTCGCTGTCGCCAAGTTGCCGCTGGCCAAGGACATCGACGACTTCGACTTCGCCGACACGCCGGTCACCCCCTGATGCGCGATCTCGCCCGGCCGCGCCTTCGTCGCCGATCAGCGCAACATCGTCCTGGTCGGCCGCCTTCACGGGTCACCCAACTCGCGCGGAAGGTCGACCGCATTGCGACGGGCGCGTGTCGACTTCCCAACAATGTCAGACAGGAGACGCAACGCTATCGGAGCGATCGCATTGCCCGAAACGATTTTCCCAGTTGGCACGACAATTGCGGTCCTATGCGCAAAAGCAAACTAGACCTGAGAGCCGCACCGCATGAATGTAGCCTCCCAATATCTGCCGCTTGTGGCGCATCACGAAGCCGGGCACGCGGTGGCCGCCATCGTTTTGCACCGTCAGACGTTCGACGACGACCGTGAACTCCCTGCTTTCTCAAGTGTTAGTATTTACCCCGACGTCGGTGACGGAGAGTGCGGTGGTGTTGTCGAAGGCGCGGGTTTTTATTCAGCGCAAGGATTCACCTCGAAGCGAAAGCCGATTTTCGAGGACGATATGGATCGATGTTTGGAACGCGATGATGCGATCCGGGAGATAGTTGCGTGTCTGGCAGGTCCTTTTGCAGAATCCGCATTCGAAGGCTATCTGGACCCGCGCGATATGGCGATGAATGCGTCCGATGGGAATGAGGGGAGCAGCGACTACGCGGATGCCAAGCGAATCTATGGTGAGTTGCGGTTCCTGATGCCGCGCCGCCCCGATTGGGGGCGGATCGAAGATTGCACGGCCCGGCTAGTACTCGATCACTGGTCGGCCATCGAAGCATTGGCCGCGCATTTGCTGGTCAAGCATGCTCTCCAATTCGATGAGGCTCTGACGATTGTTGCGCCGCATCTTCCGCCCATGCCAGCAGCTACGCCGCCAGAGCGTCATCCGCAGCCTGCTTGATCAGCCATTCGATGTGATTTGACCACATCTGCAACACCTCGCGCTTCTCCTTGACGTTGCTATAGAGATTGTAGATTTCGCCAATGTCTGTCAAGGACGCCGCCTTGTGATTCAGTATGTGCTCGATGACGTGTGGCAATACCTGCCGCCTGCCGAGATTTGTCGCGAGCGTCCTGCGCAGATCGTGAAGGGTCCAGTTCTCCAAAGCCACCCCGTCAGTATTGACCTTGCCGTCTAGAGCCTTCTTGCCCTTCGCGTAGCCTGAGAAGTGGCTTCTTTCGTTGCCCCTCGCAGGGAAAAAAACGTGTCATTGGTCTTCGGTACCGTCTGGGGGACCGACACCGCCAGTGTGGACAGCGGAATAAGCGTAGGCTCTTCGTTCTTCGTGCGGTCACCCGATAGTTCCATGTTCCGGCTTCAAGGTTGAGGACCAACGCATCGCGGCAACTTCCGTACGCCTCTGTCCGGTCAGAATGAGCAGCTTGACGATGGAGCCGAACGAATAGCCGATATCGCCCGGTTCGGGCTCACAGCCCGTTCATATAGCCGCCAGTTCGGCATCGTTCACCACTCGCTTGCGCTTGACGATCGGGGCCGGATCCGGATTTTCCAATCCCTCGCGGGGAAACCGCGGATGAGCCGTTGCGGCGGTTTGCGACACCAGTTGAAAAATGCCCGCATACACCAGAAGGCCGTGTTAGCCGCTTGCGGGTGACCCCCGGCGACGATCTTCTTGGTGATGTTAGCAATGTCGGTGTCGATCACATGGTGGATAGAGCGACTCCCGAGGGCAGGCACAAGATACCGGTTCAGGCTGGCCTCGACCAGTGCGGTGTTTTGAGGGTCGTTACTCGGCGGCCTGGAGGTGACCGCCATCGCCGTCCTCGGTATCGTCAGCGCTGATATGCGCCTGATCGGCAAGGAAGGCTGGCAGTTCCGATGGAGCTATGCTGGAATTTGGGTGACGAGGCTGATCAAGCGGCGCTCTGCGGCTTCGTTTCGATGACCTGGATTCCGTCCAGGAACCTGGCACCTGCGATGAGTTTCGGCAACTGATTTTGTCCTTTCAATCGTCGCCACTTCCTGGCCGCGGCCAACAGCTTGAAGACCATCAGCTGGGCGGTTTTCGAGGATAGCGAGCCCTTGGTACGCACCGTGCGATAGCGAACGGTTGCAAAGACGCTTTCGATGGGATTGGACGTTCGCAGATGATCCCAGTGTTGGGCGGGGAAATCGTAGAGCGCCAGCGACGCAATATGATCTTTCGTCAGGCAGTCGACCGCCTTGGCATACGCCTCGGCCTCCATCTCGATCGCATGCGCAAGCAATTTGCGCGCGCCGCTGCGAAGTACATCCGTCAGGGTATCATCGATTTCGTCGGGCTGACGAAGGCGAACAATGTGTTGATAGTCTCGTTCATGGCGTATCACTCTCCTTGAGAGGTACTGGCAGGCTTCATCACCCGCCTCGATACGCCGCTCTCCTCAAGCCGCCATCATCCAGTTTCCGCCATGGCTCCCCCTGATTGATCCGCTTCACCTGTGCAACTGCACAGGCTGCCCTAGCGGGGAGATTGGCCTCCAATGGCGAAAGCTTGCCGCAGGAGACCCTCCGATGACCGTGCCTATGGCGCCGCCGCTACGACAACTTGCCGACAAGCAGCGTGCGATCCACTGCCGCGCTACTGCGCCTTCAAGGGACGTCTGGATCGCGACGCAGGAGCCGATGACCGTTACGGGATCAATTCCAGGTCGCGCTGGCCGTCGCTGTGCCAGTTCGACGGTCTGGTGGCAATTTGGGCACATCTTCTGTCGCCGACAGTGGCGATGGCTGACGCTTCAACGAAACGGGGTCTTCGACGTCTGCTGCCTTCGCCGATGCTTTGCGAAGTGGCATAATGTTTCGACGCACGCAGGCGCGGGCAGGGGATGTCAGTCATGAATCTCCTGACTGGCGCGGATCAGGCCGATTGGCGGGATGAAAGATCATACGACTACACCGCTGGCCTGACGCTGCGGGAGTGGGCTTGGGAGTTCTTACGCCGCAATCCAGCGTTCCAGCGCGATCTGACCGCTGCGCGCCAGCATTGCAAGACTTGGTCTCTCCAATCCTTTCTCGATATGGTCGCGTCGGCCGGCGACCTGTCACGCTGGGGTGTTCTGTTTCGCGGAGTCTTGTGGCCGCGCTTCGGTCGTATTCTGGTGTCCGCTCTGGTGCGTCCATGTGCTGCCGGTCATTGCGGAACGGTTGCCTGCCTCGTCGCCGACACCGCCGTTCGAACTCTCGGCATTGCCCTGTCGTGCAATCGTCCTGCTGGCGCCCGACAAGAGCCAGCATGTTCTTCTTCGCAATGCGGACCACGCGCTGCAGCTCGCCGTCTCGGGCGCGAATATCCTCCACCCTGTTTGCCTGCATACGCAAGCCATCTGGCCCGCGGTGCTTTTAAAGCATCGACTGAGGGGACTGGAGTGCCTCAATGCTCTCAGTCTAGGGCAACAGTTGCCCCCCCGCTTGTTTGCGCCGGAAAAGCGCGGCGTTCGTTTGTCCTTCGTTCTTCGTGCGCTCGACGGTTCGCTCGCCGGAGCACCTCATCGCGAGCTCGCCGAAGTTCTCATCGGTCAACGGCGCGTCCATGCCGACTGGGCGGATCCTCGCGATCATCTGCGCGACCGCATCCGTCGGGCCGTCTCGCGTGGCCGCGCGCTCATGAATGGTGGCTACAGAGATTTCCTAATTTGAAAAGCGACAGTCCGCGCTGTGCGTCGGTGGATGAACGTTCGCTCGCAGCTGTACCCGTCACCAACAGTTCGCCCGCCGACAGGACTGCATGGCGCCTTGCAAGTGCGCTCTGGTCTAGCTTGTCGATGCCGAAATGAGATGGGCGAGGGTGCCAAGGCGGTGGTTCATTAGGGCCGGCCTCGACCTGGACGCACATCATTGGTCGGAAAGCGGCGTGCACCGCAATGTCGCCATAGCAGCCAAGATCCTTTGAGGCCGGACCTGCAGTCCTGTTGGACCGGCGGGTGCAACAATATGGAGGGATCTGAGGCCTCACACCGTTCCCTGGTCGACAGCTCGGTCAACATAGCACCCACCGCTTGATTATGGAAATGGTGTGCCTGGAGTGCAGCGAGTAGCGGCTTGCTGCGCACTGTCCTAAGAATAGCAGTCATGACCCGTCTGGGGTTCTGCAACACGACGATTCAACCGCTTGGGCATTGTCGCATATCCCACAATGTAGAATGCGCAACAGGGCAAAAGCTGATCCATCGGCGGTTTATCAATGCTTTTTGGCTTGGCACGGCACATGCAACGCAATCGGCAAAAGGCGCACGAACTGAGTGGCCCATCGGCCCTAGGAGCGCTGACTTATGCCCTCCCAAGGCATGTCCGGCCCGACAGCGAGCTCAGTCTCCTGCCGGGCATCCGTGTTTCAGGTCAACGGCGTTTGGAACTTCCAATTAGGTGGCGGCATTGACCGCAGGCCGCCCCCCGGTGGGGCGGAGAGACAGTGCAGCAGGTTTCAAATCCCGCCCATGCAAAGATATTTCATTTCCAGATAGTCCTCGAGGCCATGACGGGAACCCTCCCGCCCGATGCCGGATTGTTTGATCCCGCCAAACGGTGCCGCCTCCGAGGACATGCGTCCCGTGTTGATGCCAACCATGCCATATTCCAGAGCCTCTGCCACACGCCAGACCCGCTTCAGGTTTGAGGCATAGAAGTATGCGGCGAGGCCGTATATCGTGTCATTGGCCTCGCGCACGACCTGATCCGCATCGTTGAAGCGAATGATCGGCGCGAGCGGCCCGAATGTCTCCTCTTGCGCGACTGCCATGACGCTGGAAATCTCGGTGAGGACCGTGGGTTCGAAAAACGTGCCATTCTTGCCGATACGCTGGCCCCCGCATCGTATTGTGCCGCCTTTCGCAATGGCATCTGCGACGTGAGACTCGATCTTGGCCAGAGCATGCTTGTCGATGAGCGGTCCGATGTCCACTCCGGCATCGAATCCGTCGCCAACCGACAAGTGCCGGATTCTTTCCACGAATTTCTTGACGAACTCATCGTGAACGCTCGATTGGACGTAAATGCGGTTCGCGGAAACGCAGGTCTGGCCGGCATTGCGGAACTTCGCCTGGACCGCACCGTCAACAGCACCGTCAATGTCGGCATCATCGAAGATGATGAAAGGTGCATTGCCGCCGAGTTCAAGGCTGACCTTCTTGATCTGGTCAGAGCACTGACGCATCAGCAGCCGTCCGACCTCGGTCGAACCGGTGAAGCTGATCTTTCGAATCTTGGAATTGGTGCAGAGTTCACGGCCCACGCGATCACCTTCGGACGCATAGATCAGGTTGACCACGCCATCGGGAAAGCCGGCCTGATGGGCGAGGGCGAACATTGCGCCAGCCACGAGCGGCGTCTGTTCAGCGGGCTTGAGCACGATTGTGCAGCCCGCAGCCAAGGCCGGCGAGATTTTGCGCGCCACCATGGAGGCCGGGAAATTCCATGGCGTGATCGTGCCAACAACGCCGATGGGCTGCTTGATCACTAGCATTCGGCGGTCTGTCGAGGGTGCCGAGATCGTCTCGCCATAGACGCGATTGGCCTCCTCGGCATACCATTGCAGATACGCCGCCGCATGCGATACCTCTGAAATGGCTTCGGCAAGCGGCTTGCCCATTTCCGCAGTCAGAATCGCGGCGAGATCGCCTGCATGGTCGATGATCAGCTGATGCCATCGCCAAAGAACGTCGCTACGTTCTCGGGCCGTCAACGCGGCCCATCCCGACTGCGCAACATAGGCCTTGTCTACCGCAGCACGTGTCTCCTCCACGCCCATATCGGGAAGCTCTGCCAAAACTTCGCCGGTCGACGGATTGACGACCTCGAACGTCTTATTGCCAACTGGTCTGCCGAGTGCCGGCAGGCGGTCGATGGCTCCAAACAGGTGCGGGGATTTCAGACGGCGGATCATCGGCAGGCACAGGGGCAATACCGGATTCCTCCTCAACGCAGCGAACATCCAGGTCGACAGGCCGTCAGTGTGTATTCTGCACCAGTGGGTTCGTCGTAGGGCCTCGGCAAAGCAGCTGGTAGACCACGCTAGCCCGATGAAAAGACAGCAGTTTCGTTAGTTTGAGTGCCCGCGGTTCATCAATTGATGGATTAAGCAGTCGGATGTTTGCTTCATCCACCATGCCTGCTGGTGGCATGCGACTGAATTCTGCAAAAAGGCGGCATACATGCTGAGGAGCGCCATTTCGGCGAGAGGCCGCCGGACCGCCAATGCCGCGCAAGGTCGGCGAAAACGACTCCGCGCGTCTGCATGATCTGCTTGGCCCACGGGCCTCCACATTCGCTCTTCCCACGAGAAGCCCCGATGAAGAAGGAAGGTGAGATGAGTTTCTTTACTCATCCTTGCCGCCCAGCGGCGGGCCGACCACCAAAATGGCGGGCTCGGCCGAAAGCAGCTTTTTGGCCGCCGCCTTGACCTGTTTGAGCGTCACCCGACCGATGCTGCGGGCGCGACGCTGGTTGTAGTCGACGTCGGCCTTGTGAATCTGCAAATCCAGGAGCCGGTCTGCAATCGAGCGGGTCGAGCCCAGTTGGTCGATGGCATAGGCGCCGATCAGGTGCTTCTTCGACGCCTTGAGCTCGGCCCCGGTCGGTCCTTGCTGCGCCATCTGCTTTACCACATCTCGCACGATGCTCAGTGTTTGGGCAGCGCAGTCCGAGCGTGTCTCTGTCGTAACCAGAAGCGAGTCAAGGGTTAGTTCAGAGCTGACGTGATAGGCAAGGCCGCGTTTTTGACGTACCTCCTCGTAAAGGCGGGAAGTCAAGTATGAGCCGCCAAGGATGTCGTTCAGCAGCACGGCCGCGTAGAAATCCGGCGCGCTAGGCTTCACGCCAGGCCAGGCCAACGTCAGCGAAGTCTGCGGCAGGTCGTAGTTCTCCTCCACCAGTTGACCGAGTTTCGGCGCGACATCGTAGACGGGGACGAGGGTTTGTTGCTCAGGCAAATCACCAAACAGCTGGTCAAGCCTTTCCCTCAACGTGTTCGCGTCAATGTCACCCACCACGGCAATATGGAGCCCGTCGCGAGCGAAAATGGCCTGGTGGAAGGCGCGGAGGTCGGACGGCGTGATGCCGGGCAGGCTCTCTTTTGTGCCTTCTCCCAGCCTTGAACAAGGATGCGCGCCATAGATCGCGCGCAGCCATTTGCGCTGAGCGATGGCGTTAGGGTCTCGCTCGCTGCCGACGATGCGGGAGACAATCTCGGCGCGGACGCGATCGATCGGCCCCTGCTCGAAGCGCGGCGCGTTCAGCGCGAGCCGAAGCAGGCCGAACGCCGCGTCCTGCTTTTTGGAAAGCATGCACATCGATCCGTAGATGTCGTCGCTTTGCGCGTCCAAACTCATTTCGGCGCCGGCATGGTCGAGCTTCACCTGGAAGGCACCGCTGTCGTAATGGCCAGCGCCTTCGATGAACAGGCCGGCCATCAGTTTGGCCATCCCCTCCTTCCCGACCGGGTCCTGCTTGGTGCCGCCCTTGAAGGCAAAGCCGATGTTGACGATTTCCACTGTGTGGTCCTCCACCAGCCAGGCGATGATGCCCTTTTCGGACTTCACCTCCTGGATGTTCATCGCAGCATGGGGCCGAGCGCCGAGCGTCATCTCTTGATTCTCCGTCTTGGGCAAGAGATAGCCCGTGGTCGAACGGTCGAACGCGAGATAGCGGGCGGCAACTGCTTTGATTTGCTCGGGGGTAACCTTGCGGATGCGATTCGGCCGTTCCTCGACATCCTTCACGGTACCGCCGGTGGCCAGCGTCGAGCCGTAGATGCTGGCGAGCCAGTCCAGGTTGTCTTCCGCAAAGATCATATTGAGCAAATAGTGGTCCTTGGCCTTGCCTAGTTCCTCGTTGCTGACACCATCCTCGGCAATGCGGGCAACTTCGGCAGCGGCCGCCGCTTCGAGATCAGCCAGCTTGGCATCGCCGCGCGGTGCGCCATAGATGGCGAACTTGGTGTCGTCGAGCATAGTGCCCTGGAAATAGACGCGGGCGCTGGAAGCGATACCTTGCTGGACAGCGAGCGCCTGGTAGAGCCGGCCGCGGTTACCGCCGCCGAGAATTTCGGCCAGCAGGTCGAGCGCTTCGGCCTCGCCCGGCTTGGCGGTGTGGTAGGACGGCACCACCCACTGCGTCGAAAAACTGGGCACGCTGACGCGGGCGTCTGAGAGCGTGACGGTGCGCCTGGTGTTCTGCTCGGGCTCAACCGGCCGGATGCGCGGCGGCAGGTCAGGTCCGCGCGCCACCTTGCCATAGGTCTTTTCGGCCAGCGCCCGCACCGTGTCCGGTTCGACATCGCCGGCCACGATCAGCACGGAGTTGTTGGGCCAGTAGTACTTTTCATAGAAGACGGTGGCGTCGACGCGGTTCAGCTGCTCGATCTCCTGCATCCAGCCGATGATCGGGATGCGATAGGGGTGGTTCTGCCACAGCGTCGCGTCGATCTCCTCATGGAGAACGTCCTGCGGGTTGGTGTCGGTGCTTGAGCGGCGCTCCTCGATGACCACATCGCGCTCGGTCTTGACGACATCGTCGGTCAGGATGAGGTTTCGCATTCGGTCGGCCTCGAAGCTCATCATCAGCTCGAGCGCCGACGGCGCCACTGTCTGATAGAAGGCGGTGTAGTCGGAGGAGGTGAAGGCGTTGTTGGAGCCGCCGATCTCGAACACTGCGCGGTCGAATTCGCCGCCCGCATGGTTGGTCGTCGCCTTGAACATCAGATGCTCGAAGAAATGGGCGATGCCGGATTTGCCCGGCGGCTCGTCGGCGCTGCCGATCTTGTACCACACCATGTGGGTGACGATCGGCGCCCGGTGGTTGGGAATGACGACCACCTCCATGCCGTTGTCGAGCACGAAATCCCTCGCCTTGCCGTCCTCCCATGCGACGGGGATCGGAGCCGGCCCCGCGCCGACCAACTCGGACGCAACGGACGTCCTGCGAAGCCCATGAGTGCGGGGCTTGCTTGGTAGTTCTGGTAGGGAGAGTGGGGTTATGGGCTGCGTTCCTGGCAAAGTGATCTGTTCCTCATTTTGAAGGATCTATGTCTCCCGAACGCCTATTGGGAGAAAGTGGATCGGCACGCGACGCCGAGCCACATGAGCCGTCAGCGTGTTGCTGGGCCTGACGCGAGCCTCATCTTTGGATGCGTCCGGGAAACTTTCGGCATGGTGAGGCCATGGGAAGTCTGCTCGTTATCCATTGGGTGTTTGCGGATACCTGAGCATGCCCCGTGCCAAGTAAGAAAGCCCCGATTCGCAAGGTTTGATCCAACCTTGATACTTGCGATATCCGACATTGTCGGGCATCCGACAGAAAGCGCCTTTCGCCGGCGCGCCGGCTATGACGCTCGCCTCCTCCGGCGTGACGACGATCCTTTGGCGGGCGCCGCGCACACCGATCTGCCCGCCTATCAGCACCGCGACATCGAAGGACAGCGCGATCGTGACTGGATGGGTCTTACGCAAACATGCAGCAGTGCCACCGCGATCAGGACTTCATCCGCCCCACAAAGACCCGAGCGCGAGGGACGACGTGTAAGGCAACATGTCATCCTCGATAATGATGCCGCGCATAAAGAGGTAAGGTCCCTCGTCGTACCGGCGAGCCCCTTCGCTGGGTCTCGCGAGGGTCTGGTTTGCGAACGTCGACCGACAGCATCACGGCATGGGCGGCCCCATCGGTAGGCAAGCATTGACCGTGCCATCAGCGTTGAGGCAGCGCAGAGCCCAATTTCCCGGTGCCAGCCGGTACGTTGGAGCTTCAACTGTGGCCAGCCAAGCGGGCCGAGGCCGTGAAACTCCTGATACCCTGGACCGTCCGGATTGCAACGCACGACGCCTTGGTCTCGCGCCAACGTCCATTGACGCTCAGCGAAGCATCATGCGGACGAGCTGGGAAAGCTTGGCCGGGCCGGCGCCTTCCCAGGCGCATGGGACGCGCGACGACCCATGTGGACCTTGGATTTCACTACGCACTTACGCTGCTTTGGCCTTGTCAGCAGCCTGAGCATAAAGCGTGCTCAGCTTTCAGGGCGAGCCTCTTTCATGTTGATAGCATCTGTCGTCATTCAGGATCGCCCCATTTTCGCATGCCGCTTGCAGCTTTCAGACTGTTGTCAGCCAGGGCCGCCATAAAGGGTCTCGTTTAACGCATTCGGGAGGCTTCATCACTCGACCACATTAATTTCGGGCCGTTCGCCGGCGCTCCGAATGGCACTTAACACCAGATCCTCTCCAAACCCGTGATGATCCAAGAGGAAAACGAAAAATCCCTAAATCATAAAAAAGCACCGATACGGTCGGCTCCAGGCTGATGAAATTGCGGTCTCACTGGCCACGCACGATACTTGCGATGGCGATGGCCATTGCAAAGGCCGGTCAAGCACCCAAGACGCTGACAAGCACGCCTCCGACCAAAGCTCGATCGTTGGCAGCCTTTCTAGCCGTATACTTGGGGCATTTTGGGACGGCGATCCGGACGCCGATTAAAACCTGCCGGTCGTCTAAATGGAATGGTTGGTCCGGGTCCTTACTGGACCTGCGCCAACCCGATCGGGCCGGCGCACAGGGGCACCCAGACAATTGGACACGTCGCCTTTGCGCGGCGGCTTGCACTTTCTCGGATGGCCTTTTTTCTCCCCGGGCGAAATCGAGCGAGCGGTGAGGCGGAGCCTTCGATTTTGCCGATCATGTCGTGTCGCTTCGATCGAACTGCTCAGACGATGATAGCGGCATTGATTGCCGCGGCCGAAATGCGTTGTGTGAAGTACGATTTCTACGCCGTATACATACTGCCGTACAGTTCGCCCTGTCAGCAGCCTTGCCAGCAATCCGCCCTGTGTCCAACTGTCGTCGAATTCACCGGTGTCATTGAGGAATTCGTATGATCGCCTCGAAACCATCATTGCGACCGCGGGCGGGCGACGCAAGCTCTAGACTGCCACCGATCCGCTGGATAACCATGTTAGCGATATGTAGACCAAGGCCTGAGCCCGCAGCAGGAGTAGCACCACGACTAAATCGCTTTGTAAGCCCTTCGAGGTCGGGGAGGGGCACCACCGGTCCGGCGTTTGCAATAGCGATGGTTCCATCAGTTTGGACGGAAACTGTTGTCGGAACAGTGGGCAGTCCATGTATCAGCGCATTCTCGATCAGGTTACGAAGGAGGATCCCAAACGCATCGACATCCACTTTGCGCATCAAAGTGGGGCAGCCGTCGACGTTAAGATGCAGGCGTCCGGCATATTGCGGCTTTTTCCTCAGGTCATCGATTTCCAGCCGAACCGATCGGACAAGATCGATCGCGTGATCCGCCATGCCAACCCCCGATTCGGCTTGAGCGAGCTGAAGCACTTTTTCGACAAGGCGGCCAAGGCTCGACAGCGCTTGCTCGATGCCGCGCGCACGCATTTTGGCCGACCCATTGGGAAGCTCGGCCACTAATCTCTGCATCTGAGCGATTGAACCTGCGATCGGCGTGCGCAGTTCATGCGCACTGTTTGCGGCGAACTCGCGTTCGGCCTCGAGAGCCGCCCGCAGACGATCGAGAAGCCGATTGACGGATGCCGCGATTGGAGCCAACTCTGCCGGGAAATCGCCCAAGTCCATTGGTGACAGATTGCCGCCGTCGCGCGATCCGATCTGCTGTCGCAGTACCTCGATTGGCCGCAGCGAGCGCCGGATCACGATCCACCAAACAGCTAAGCTAAAGGGCAGGAGCACGAGTGTCGGAAGGAAGACAAAAAGTGCGCCCTTCGCGATTGTGGTACGGCGGCCATCAAGCGGTTCGGCCAACTGATGATACACGCCGTCTTGGATCTCCTCTGTGTAGACGCGGTAATCAGCGTTTCGCCAAAAGCCGTTACTCAGGGGAGCATCAGGGAAGGGCTGCTGACCCTCTTCCGGTTCAGAAATAAGCACTACCCCGTACTTATTAATAACCTGCTCACGATAGGTCCAGTACTTTTCATAAGTTGGCAAGTGGTTATTGTATTGATCAACGTGTTTTCCATTCAAGACCTTGATCAGCTCTGGTTCTCTGTACTCTGCGCTCCCCTGGAGCAAGTCATCCGAACTTTCGTTTACATTATTGCAAAAAATGAACGCAGCAATGGTTGGGGCGGCGATCCAAACCAGGAGCGTTGCCCCGCCTAACCACGATATCAGCTTTCTCGTCATGCTGTTCGAGTTCGTCATGTGACCACGAGCCTGTATCCGGAGCCACGCACGGTTGCTATTCTATCCCCGCCGATCTTCTTGCGGAGCCGGCTGACATAAACCTCCACTGTGTTGCTCTCGAACTCCGAATTGAATGAATAAAGCGCGTGCTCGATCCTCCCCTTTGAAACGACCGAACCGGGCCGGCGTAGAAGGCAGTCGAGCACCGCCCATTCGCGTCCAGACAGGTGGACCTCCTGCCCGTCGCGGAAGAGGCGTCGCTCGGCTGCCTGTATGGAAAGCGTCCCAACCGAAAATTGCGGCTCCGGAAAATGCCCTTGGCGACGTGCCACTGCACGGATGCGTGCCGAGAGTTCCCCCAGATCGAACGGCTTGACCAAATAGTCGTCGGCGCCAGCGTTGAGCCCCTCGATGCGATGCGAAATCCGATCGCGGGCTGTCAGAATGATGACCGGCGTTGTATCAAGCCCCTTGATCAGCTCCCGCAGATAGTCGATGCCATTGCCGTCCGGCAGGTGAACGTCGAGCAAAATAACGTCGTAGCCGGCCACAGCTGCATGACCGCGCGCTCCGGACAGGCCCTCGGCCCAGTCGACCGCGTGGCCACCAGCCACCAAATGATCGTGCACAGCACTTCTAAGGTCGTCGTCGTCTTCAATGAGCAGTATTCGCATCAGGCTGCCGAGCTCCGGTATGAGGGCAAGGCTCCTGCCTTATTGATCGAAGCTGACAGTAGGCTGAACCGGCGCCAGCGAATATCTGGGGGCTTTCAGGCTGCTGTCAGCTACAATTGCAAGAAAGGGGTCGTTAACAAAGCCAAACGAAGAGGCCTTATGAAACCCCTCCTGATCTCGGCACTTTTGCTCAATGTGACCACCGGCGGCTGTACACTGGTTGGCGGGCAATTCGACGTGGCGGTCAACGAATGGCAGCCGCGCCACGCGTCAATGTCCAGGCTTGAAACTGACAGGTGTCTTAAATACGAGGGCACCGTAGCGGGTGCCTCCAGTTATCGAACAGTGCCTAGCAGGTCAGAAGTGCACTTTGACCATAGGGGTCGTCCGTATTTTCGGCGCTCGCGAACAGAGTCGACGGTCAATCGATGCGCCACTGCCAGAGTCTGGAACGGTCAAGTGTTTGTTATCCCCCGTCCGGGCCATATTCTCTGCCGAGGACCAAGAAGGCCCTATTTTCGGTGCCCACGAACAGAGCCAACGGTCAATCGATGCGCCACTGCCAGGGTCTGGAACGGTCAAGTGTTTGTGATCCCCTGTCCCGGCCGTGTTCTCTGCCGAACTCGCCCTTGTAGTCGGCACACCAAAGATCGTTAGGGCGACAGCCGTTTGAAAGTGGTGTCCCCGTCGCCCTGTTGCGCCTGCGCTTGCGGCGCTCGACCATGCCGTGGCGGTCGAGCACGGCATGCACGGCCGAGATCGCGGGCCGGTGCACATCCGGATACAGCCGGGCCAGCCGCTCGCGTATCTTCGGCGCACCCCATGTCGGCTTGTCTTGCTTGAGGCGCACAATCAGCTTCTCGATTTGAAACGGAAGCTGATTGGCGTGGCGATAGGGCCGCCGCGATCGGTCCGTCAGCCCTCCAGGCCGCTGTCGTTGTAGCGCGTGAGGATCTTGTAGCCGGTCTTGCGCGAGATATCGAACTCCCGGCAAAGCACCGCCATCTTCTCGCGTCCAGCAGCCGGGCGACGAACTTCAGCCGCTCTTCCATGACGTTACACTCCTTCCAAGGCACCTTGCTCTCCTTGCAAAGGGCCGAAAGTGTAACCCATCTATCCGGAATGAACTGTCACCCATCTCTCGGGAAGGAAAGTCATGGCCAAGGCAACTGGAAGCCGAATTTTCTTTTAGAGTATGAATCAGCGCCGTCTGCCGAAAAGCGCGTCCACGATCTTCCCTTTTGAAACGACCGTGCAGGGCTGGGGCAGACGGTAGTCGAGCACCGCCCATCCGCGTCAAGTCAGGTAGACCTCCTGCCCGTCGCGGAAGAGGCGTCGCTCGGCTGCCTGTATGGAAAGCGTCCCAACCGAAAATTGCGGCTCCGGAAAATGCCCATGGCGACGTGCCACTGCATGGATACGCGCTGAGAGTTCCCCCAGATCGAACGGCTTGACCAAATAGTCGTCGGCTCCAGCGTTGAAGCCCTCGATGCGATGCGAAATCCGATCGCAGGCTGTCAGAATGATGACCGGTGCCGATTCAAGTTCCTTGATCAGCTCCCGCAGATAGTCGATCCCATTGCCGTCCGGCAGGTGAACGTCGAGCAAAATAAGGTCGTAGCCGACCACAGCTGCATAATCGCGCGCTTCGGACAGGTTCTTGGCCCAGTCGACCGCGTGGCCACCAGCCACCAAATGATCGTGCATAGCACTTCCAAGGTCCTTATCGTCTTCAGTGAGCAGTATTCGCATCATGCTGCCGAGCTCCGGTATGAGGGCAAGGCTCCCATCTTATTGGTCGAAGCTGACAATAGGCTGAACCGGCGGCAGCGAATTATTTGGGGAGCTTTCAGGCTGCTGTCAGCTACAACTTGCAAGAAAGGGGTCGTTAACAAAGCCAAACGAAGAGCCCCTATGAAACCCGTCCTGAACTCGGCACTTTTGCTCAATGTGACCCCCGGCGGCTGCATCAGCAAATTGATTTGGGAAACAGGCGCGCCGGTTCTAATGACCGACGCAGGCCGAGGTCTGGAGCTGGACCAGCGAACGGCGTCTTCGGTTTTTCAGGCAACAGCCACATGGAAGAATATGATTGGCTCGACCATGCGCCGAGCTTTGTCGAACGGATTGGTCGCGGGCGCACTACCACAGATTATGGCAGGTTTACGCCCTGGCCTTGACACCCGGGGTGATCGTCACCGGCGGAGCCGCGGCGTACTGATCGGATATCTAACGTCGCTGAGTCTCTCGTCGGTGCAGTGGATCTCTCGGCTTAGCCATCATGCAAAAAACGACGGTTCCGCGACACCACTTTTCAGGTCCGTGACACAGGCTTTGTGAGCCGATCTGTTGTTCTTACCCCAGGCTAATGGCTGAACAGCTCTGTCGCCGGCTCGATGCGCCAGATGGCGCGATGTTTTGAACCCTTTCACGAGGCGACGGCAGCAGCCGACCGGCTCTCCTATCGCGGCTCCCGCGATCCACACACCCAACAAGGGAATCTACCATGGTAATGAAGGCACCGGTTGCCGACGCTAGGAATGGGTCGGTAGTAGATCGGCTGGTCGGCATCGACCTCGCTCGGGGCCTGGCTGTCTTCGGGATGTATGCCGCCCATCTCGGTCCCGACCCCGGCGAAGGAGGACTAGTCGGGTTTCTGATGGAACTAACCCATGGGCGGCCGTCGGCCCTGTTTGCCGTATTGGCCGGTTTTTCAATCCTCCTGATTACAGGTCGCAAGGCGCCGAAGTCGGGGATAGCCGGTAGACAGGCCATCGCCAGAGTCGCAATTCGTGCCCTTGTTTTGCTCGCGCTTGGCTCAATCCTGGGCTGCCTCGGTACCCAGGTCGAAGTCATCCTAGAATACTACGGAATTTGCTTCTTGTTGGTATTGCCGCTCCATCGGCTCAGCGCATATCAGCTGGGCTTGATCGCTGCCGCTACGGCATTAGTTCTCCCGCAAGTCCGTTCCTCCCTTCTGTCGGTTGCCCCCAACCTCCTCGACCCGGTCTTCAACCTCATGGTCAACGGCTACTATCCCGCGGTGACCTGGGTTCCTTTCCTCATCGCTGGCATGGCCATCGCGCGCCTTAATCTTAATACGCTAGCAGCGCATTGGCGCCTTGGTCTGGCGGGGGTCGCGCTGGCCGTGTTGGGCCATGGGGGATCCTTGCTCGCGCTGAGTTCCCGCGCTTTGACTGAAACCTCCTTGTGGTGGTCTGACGTTGACGGCGCTTTTGAGCCTTCCAAGTCGTCATTTATAGTCAAGTCGTCATGGATAGCCGCACCTCATAGCGAAACGACGCTTTCGATCGTGGGCAGCACCGGTTGCGCAATGATCATCTTGGCGGCTTGCATGCTCGCTGTGGATGCGCTCCCGCGTCTGCGAAAGCTGGTCTGGCCAATAATCGCAGTCGGCTCGATGTCTTTGACGGCCTATGTGCTGCACATTGCGGGAATAGCCTATCTTATGAAGATAAACATTTTCAAAGACGAGAGCCTGTCCACGCTCTTTGGCTTCGTTGTGGTTATCAGCACTTTTGCGGTGCTTTGGCTGCGCATCTTCCAGCGAGGACCGATGGAAGTGCTGATGGGTAGGGTCGCAGATCTCGCGCGTCACATCCGCTGAGCACCGCCGCGCCCCGGCCTCCCGATCACATTACGGACAAGGTGGGGCTTTGTCCAAAGCTTGTTCGCGGCAGGGGAGGGTACTTCCTCCCAGCCTGCCGCCTTGTTGATGGAAGCTAAAACGGTCGCGCAGGCGCTAGAGTTGCATCGGCATAATCAGCTTAAACTCGCGAAGTTAAACCCGCGGTTGGTCTATCTCGGCCCGCCTCACCTGAAAGGCTAAGGTATCCGTTTCGGTCAAGGGTTTTAGGGGCCATTTTCGCTGCGCCTTGAGGAGAGCGTTTGCTAGGATGAGGAGCTTTCGCAACAAGATGATGACCTTTGCGGGTTTGCCTGCCGCCTTTAGCGCCTGGTATTTTGCCTTGAGGTCGGGGTTGAAGCGCAGGGCGAAGGGCCGGGCATGTAGAGGGCCTGGCGAACATTGGCCCGGCCGCCCCGGATGAAGGCGCGGCCGCTCCATTTTGCCGAGGCCGGCGAGGCTTGCGGCCTTTGGTTCCGAGTTCCGGCATGTCGATGGTGAGTGTGCAGGCGGTGGCATCCGATGCGCCATATGCTGGTCAGGATTTCGCGGCGCTGGACAGCGTCGGGATCGGCTTTCATGAGGGTAAGCATCGTCTGATCGATATCGCTGAGTTCACGTGGATCTGCTTCCAGCCACTCGTTGTTGTGGCGCCTGAGCAAGGCAAGCGGTCAAGGTCTGGCTCTGGTGCTGGCTGCGGTGCGATCCCCGCACGGGCCAGGTGCCGATCGTGTCGACGATCCACCTCGCCGCGACCAGAGAGCTGCTACTCTCTTCCGCTGTTCATTCTGGCCTCTTCGCAATGAATGTCATAAAATCACCTGTCGCAATTAATGGTTTTTGATTTGGCTCCTACAGCTGGCAGATATCGCCGAGAGTTCCGCAGAGAGCGTCGAAAGTTTTGGCCGCCTTCTTCCGCAGCCGCGCCTTGAGTTTTGAGCAGACCTGTCTTGATCGGGTTGAGATCGGGCGAGCATGGCGGCAGGATCAGGAGCCAGTGCCCCTTTGGCCAACCAGTGGGCGGCGCGTACCTTGCCGACAATCTGGGGTTCCGAACCCGACAGTTGGTTTTCAACCCGACAGTGGCCCGCCTCAGAGCAGGCTACCGCCCTTCGGAGCAGGCAGAAGCTAATCGAGGTTCGCGGGTTCCGGTTTGAATGTGCAGGTCGCTGCGCGCCTGATCTTTCGGTCTGGCGGCACATGACAAAAACTCTCATTTTGGCCGACGATACCCGGTCAGGAGCGGGTATCGCAGTCGAGAAGCGACCCGAGCACGTCCACAAGATGTGCCGAGTTTGCAAGGTGTGTCATTGTTTCTGTCAACGTTCGAGCGACAGCGCACGACGAAACGTCTGGCATACGCCTCGTCTGGCACGCGCCTCGCATATGTTGCAGTTGCTGCTGGAGATCAGGCGATCGAGTGGGCCTTGCAATTTTCCGATTTTGATGCGCCTAAAGTCTCGTGTACAAATCAGGCTGGCGTGAATGGCCTGCCTAAGTTGCGACTTATTACAAAGGAATGGATATGGCGACTGGAACGGTGAAGTGGTTCAACAGCACGAAGGGTTTTGGTTTTATTCAGCCTGACAACGGCGGTCAGGATGTCTTTGTCCACATTTCCGCTGTTGAACGAGCGGGCCTGTCGACCCTTAATGAGGGCCAGAAGATCAACTACGAGGTGGAACAGGATCGCCGCACGGGAAAGTCCTCTGCAGGCAGCCTCAGCAAGGCTGGCTAACGGTCCGGGAAAGCCTTGGCAAGGTTCGTCATCGCCGGAACGCATTGACGGCTCGAAACCCGGGCCGGAGCATGCAAGTTAATGCCGCGGCAGGGATTGCTGGAGCCATCATGAATTACTCTGGAAATGAGGCTCTTGGACGGGAAAGGCGGGGCTCATCCCCGCCCTTTGATTCCGCGCAGATTGGGCCAACGGCTGCTGCGCGTCCGAACGACTGTTGATACGGATTTAGGCTGCGACCTTCTTGCGGGTCCGTTTCGCCGGCGCCGTGGCTGGGGCTTCCGGCTCTTTCGGTTTGCGGCCGAGTCCCATGGTCTTGGCCAAGGCGGAGCGCGCAGCGGCGTAATTCGGCGCCACCATGGGATAATCCGACGGCAGACCCCATTTGGCGCGATATTCGTCTGGGGTCAGACCATAGTGCGTCGCCAGATGGCGCTTTAGCGATTTGAATTTCTTGCCGTCTTCAAGGCTAATGATGTAGTCCGGTTCGATCGACTTTTTGATCGGGACAGCAGGTTTTTTTACAGGCACAGGCTCTTCTGCCGGTATGAGTCCAGCCGTGCCGTTTAGAGCCCCGTGCACTTGGGCGATCAGGGCAGGAAGCTCCCCCGCCGGGACGGGGTTGTTGGAGACGTAGGCTGATACAACATCGGCAGTGAGCTCGATGAGGATGTCGGTCTTGTGGGGTTCTTCTGTCATAAACTTCTCCGGGCAGCTTGAAACACAGTTGGGCGAAGTGTCGCTTCATAGTGGCGGTTGCCGCTGAAAGCAAATGGATCGACGGGTGCGCTGCTCCTCCACCATTGAAGTCTCGGCGACGCATCCCGTCATCGTCCATCGCTAAAGGCAGCGTATTGAATTATGGGAGCGGTCGCGCCCGCCCCACCATAGCGATACAGCAAGACAATCAAAAAAGCCGGTCTTTGCTTGGCCCCAAATCTTTTCTCCTTTCGTGAACGCTGAGCTGCCAAGCTGCTACAGTTCACCTCGCGGGGCAACCGTGCACAACACAGGAGTTGCCCGAGCGATACATTCTTCACTTGCCGCTTATCAGCGCTGGTGATTGCACTTTGCAGCCTGCCTCCGGACCCGCAGCGCTCACGCTGTTGGTTTTGCGCCTGCAGGCGTCGGAAGTCGGATCGCCGCAGCTAATTTCCTCAGGCGGACGAATTCAACAAATCGATTGTTTGGATCGAAGGCATCCACACCATCGATGCCTCTAGAATATGATCCAGCTACAATCACCGTGCTGTAATGGCAGGGACGGCCAGCACAAGCGCGACACGATCCGGCGGGTCCATCGCTGCGTTACGTATTCATGGCTACTGCATCGGGCGCTCGGTCGACCGCCTTAAGCCAGGTCGCCGCATTGCGAGACGGTGACCGGCGAGGGAGAGGGCGCTCTGGCAACGAAGCGAGGCGGGTGGCCTTGCGGGTGGCCGCGTGATGTCATCCGGCTCTCCTGCCGATCTCTGCCGGCCAGATCTGGAGCAACTGTTTTGCATAGATATGGCTCTCTTCAGGGGGCCATCTATGATGGGAGCCGAGCGCGTGTTCGAGCCGGGGAACAGGCTGCGCATGCACTGTGCCCACCTATTGCGATCGTGCTAACCTTGGTTGTTCGGACTTGCCGTTAAAGGCAAGCGACAGATTGAAGTTATGCTGCACCATCTGATTGCCTGGCTCGTTTTCGAGAGCTCGCCGATACAGGGCCTGTGCCGCGTCATGCCGCCCCTCAATGTCCAAAATCACGCCCTTCGCATTCAATGCACGTACGTTTCCTGGGGCTGCAACCAAGACGCTGTCGAGCACCTCAACCGCTTCGTGCGGGCGCTTCTGGCCCACCAAGGCATTTGTAAGTCGTATCGCCGCATCAACATTGTCCGGGTGCTGCTTCACCTCATCCCGCAAAGCCCGCTCTTGAACATCCTGACCAACTTCGCGCAAAATGCGTTCGCGCATAGCCGGATCGATTTGATCGGCGCTGAGCAACTCGGGGGAAGATGTCTCCTGCACGGAAAGAGCCGGCTTTTGCCAGCTGGCGCAACCGCCCAAAGGCAGAATGGCGAGTACGGCAAAAAGAAGTGAGTTCCGGCGCAGAAACATAGGCGATGGAGAAACTGTATTACTATTCATGTTATCTCTCAGTTATCGGGGAGGCGCGTGGCGTTCAGTTAGGAAAGGTGGGACTACTCTAACAATCCGCTGTTCGATCCGTGCGGGAGTGTGACGGATCCTGCGGGGCGAATTGTAAAGTCGGAGGCGAGGTCTTGATAAGACAGCACGGCGAGATCAACCCCGTTTCGCGTCAGAAAGCCGCGGACGAAACGTCGGACATCCATCGACGTCAACAGAATAGGGCGGGTTTGACCCGGTTCTGCGTTCGAAAGGACCTGACGTATCTGTGATAGCATCGCTTCGCTTTGCCGATCCTCCAGTGCGAGATAGGGGCCTGCATCCGAATCTCGAACCGCGCCACGCATCACATCCTCGCTCTCGCGCTCGACGACCAGGGCGGACACGATGCCCTCCGTGTTGGCATGGCGGTGGCAGATCTGTCGCTTCAAACCAGAACGGACATATTCCGTCAGCAGGGCAACGTTCTGCTCACGCTCGCTCCATTCGGCCAATGCCTCCAACACGAGACGGGTGTGGCGGATTGGGATACCTTCCTCCAGGAGGCGGCGCAGAACATCGGCAATCCGAGGAATCGGCGTCGTGCGTAGCACCTCTTTCACAAGCTCAGAATATTCCTGCTCCATTCGGCCCAGGAAATGTCGGGTCTCTTGGATGCCCACCAATCGCGGTGCGTAGCGGGTCAACGCTGCATGGACGCGCAAGGCGAGGAGTTCGCCGGGAGCCCTATGCTCCGTGCCGGCGCCCGTAAGGGCCTTTGCAGGGGTATGTTCAACCGGGAGTCTGTCCGTTTTCGGCTCACGTCTAAGGGGGACACCGCTCGAGTCGACGTGCGCTACATCGGCTCGGAGCGCCATCTGGTTTGGATCTAAGGCGTCCTGTTCGACTGGCACGCCCTCGACATCAATTCGGAATTGCGATTCAGGCAGCTGCTCGTCAACCAAGACAGGGATGCGAGGAACGATAATGCCCAGATCGGCTGTGACCAGGAGCGAAACGCGCCCAATATGTTTTTGCAATTCGGCTTGATCGACCGCCTGCATAAGATCTGGCGCTAGAAAAAATGCGATCGGGAATTCCTTCGCAGGCGCGGCTTGCTTAGGCTCCGCTGCAGTTCCACCTTTCGCATCGGCAGTGCCGGCGCCCAGCACATCAGCCTTGACAATGCTTACCGCAGCGAACACTGCGGCCAGCATCAGAAAGACGGGGAGGGGAAACCCAGGAACGAACCCCATTACAACCAGGACGCCGGCCGCCAGTCGCAAGGCTCGAGTGCTGGCCGTGAGCTGACTGACCATTTCTGTACCGAGGTTGATCCTCGCCGTCCCAGTCACACGGGTGACGATGGTCGCCGCAGTAATGGAGAGCAGAAGGGCCGGAATCTGCGATATCAATGCATCGCCTATCGTCAGCAGAGTGTAGTGATGCAGTACCTCGCCGAAGGACATGCCCTTGGAGAGCAGGCCGATCGAAATTCCACCCAGCATGTTGATGCAGATAACCACCAGCCCGGCGATGGAATCGCCCTTCACAAATTTCATCGCGCCGTCCATCGCGCCATAGAGTTGGCTTTCCTTCTCCAATTCGGCGCGCCGCCGGCGGGATTCGTTGGCATCGATGTGGCCGTTGCGTAGCTCTGCGTCGACCGCCATTTGCTTGCCCGGCAGAGCATCCAGCGTGAAACGCGCCGCCACTTCTGCCACCCGTTCGGCACCCTTCGCGAGGACCATGAATTGCACCATGGTGACGACCAGAAATATGACGAAACCCACCACGATATTGCCTGAAATGACGAAATCGCCAAAAGTATGAATAATGCTGCCGGCCTCCCCCTCGGCCAGGATCAGTCGCGTCGTTGCGACCGTGAGCGCGAGACGGAATACAGTGGAAATCAAAATAACGCCGGGCAAAGAGGAAAAATCAAGTGGAGTACTGACATACAGGGCAACCATCATCAGCAGTATGGCCAACCCCATATTGAATCCTATCAGGGCGTCGACCACCACGACCGGGATAGGCATGACCATCATCGCGACAGCCAGAAGCAGCATCAACGCAACCATTAAATCCGGGCTGGCCGGCGCACGCTTGATGAAGTCACGCAGGACGTTGGCCATCGAGACACCTTTGCAATCGGTTGAGACTTACTCTGCTGTTACGCCATGAAACGTGGCTTTCGAACTCCGAAGGCGCCTCAGCCTTGGCCAGCGCGTGACCCTGCATGAGAGCCACAAGCAGGCGCGAAATGGCTGGGCAGCAAATGTTTCCAACGCAGCCAGCTTGTCAGCACCGAGCGCGACAGGATGTTTGGCTGGCCATAGAGTGCTGCTTGATGGGGCCTGCGAGCTTTCAATATTGGAGAGCAGCAATGCGGCCATTCCTGCTCAGCAGCACACGGCTGTCCTCAATACGTTCGACCACCCATCCATCAGCCAAAATGGCGCCGACAAAATACTTCTCGCTGTCGATGACAATATATGGTTGGACCCCATGCCACACAGCTTCGACCGCGATTGCGGATGGCGCCTTCTCCTCTTTGATGAGCACTCCGTTCACCAGTGTTAGAGTACCCTTGGTGCGACGATCGAACGATTGCTGAAGCTTCTGCCAACTGATGACCGATTCAGACGTGACGGTGCCTTCGGCGGTCACAACACCCTTTGCCGACCCAATCTTGACGTCGAGAAGACCCGCTCGATCGACTTCCTCCTGCAGCTCTTGGGCCGCTGCCTCCGTAAGTTCATTGTCAGCGCGGTGACTGATCGTTCTGGACGCGACTTCAGCCCGAAGTGAATTGGGGCTCGATCCACTTGCATTGCCAAGATAGGAGATCGTGCCTGAAAGCGCGCCGATCCCGAGTGAGCTGATTATGACCATGGCGAGCACACCGATCGGTAGGCGCGGTATGCCGGTCGAACCAGGCGGCTCTGCATCCTGCACGGACAAAGCAATGGACATCTCGCCTACGAGCAGGACGACAGGAAGGGGCACAACAACGGACTGGCCTGCGGCGATATTCCGGTTGCCCTCGATACTGAGTCCGGGTGCAAGCGCCTCCAGTTCGATCGACTTGCCAAGAAGAGTTACACGAAGGTGATGCGGTGCCAGTCCCTGCTCGACAAAGACCAAATCGGCATCGAAGCCGCTGCCGATTAAACACTTTTGAAGATCCGTCTTGCCGGTCAGACCGCAATAGTGCCCCGAACGCACTTCGAAACGGAGGGAAACGGCGTCATCCACAGAGCATCTCTCAAACAGGATAGAAGCCGCATGGCAATTGCCATGCGGCTCATTTCGGGACTACGTCGCGTCAATAAGGAGACGCGCTAGGGGGCAGTCTAAAACCCGCTTCCGACATTACGAAACGCGTTCGTCGGCGGCCTTCTTGATGGTCTGGAGATTGGTCGTTAGAGTGCGCAACTGGACACTCCTTTTCGTCGCCTCCAAGCTAACATTGGTTAGTTCCTGCACTTGCGCCTGAAAAGCAGTAGCATCAGCTCCGCTTGTATTGCCGGGAGTGCCACTGTTAGTTTTATCGGTATTGCCGGCGCTACTGGTATTGGTATTGCCTGATTTTTTATTATTATCAACTGCAGCCATGATCATTCCTTTTTCTGTTGGAGTTGTGCCGTCAATAACGGCCTGTATGACCTCACGCCGGATTTCCCGCGTCAGGCATCTTCTGTGTCATCCAAAGCTTCATCGGCCTCAGCCATCGCATCGTTCGCGAATTGGAACGCGAACGATCGCAGGATACTTTGGAAGGCTTCACTTTGTGCTGCAGACTGTGAGTTGTCTTGAAGTTGATCATTTGAAACGGTCCGGTTATCCGCCCGATCGTTCCCGCCAGCTGCCTTGCCATCATTCCCACCAGCTGGCTTGCCATCATTGCCATCAGCCGGCTTGCCATCACCAGAATGCTCGGATTTCGAATCCCCATGGCCCTTTCGGATCAAGGAAGTCCCGAGGTTGCCAACTCCACTCCCAATTGCTGCTATCATCAGGTACTCCGGCATTTGCCATTGGCGGCGACGTGTTAAAGGTTAGCCTCGATCAAGCTAAGGGCGGGAGCTTTCGAGAACCTGACGGCTTTTGACAAAAACCGGCCAGCGCAAAAACGTATGCTCTGCAGGATGTTGCTCTCGCATCGAACAGTCGACCACGATCTCGGCTGTTCGGCCAATCCCGCCGTCCACGCATGCCGCGACCGAATGGCAGCCGCAGCAGCTCGTTTGCATCCTCGATGCTGTGGTGTCGAACAGGAGACACGGTCCACGTGCTGCATGACCGCAATGACCGTATTCTTGCTGGCTCCACGGGCGCACGCAACGAGCAGGAACTCGGTCTTTGCATCACCATTCTCTCGCCTGCACATCACGGCCCGGCGCGGTGAGCTCATTGGCTTCGAGAAGGTCGGCGACCGTACGAACATGGGATGGTCTGCCGGCTTTGGGAGGCCGGTGCGGATCCTCTTCTCACCATATCGAAAGCTTGAAGCGGTCGGATTTTCTTGCCCTGTTCGTGAGAACTCCCATCGTCAGCTAATCGTCAGCCAAGCGGTCTATCTAGGCCGGCCGTGCCTGACCTTCGGATCCAAAGGTCCCGTCTCGACACTTTTTGTAACTATAGATCGAAATGGTCCGCGTGATACGCAACGCACACGCTTCTCTGAAGCAAATGTGTGACTTTGTCGGTGGCGAACGAGAGGAGTGACGCATCAATAAAATCGTCAGGCACGTGTCTAGGAAGGGGAGCTAGCCGAGTTGGTCTGATTTCATTCGCTGTTCCTGGAAATCGGCGGACTGAAGCGCTGATAATCTCAGGACATCGATGGCAACGTTGCGAAAGTCCTGTGAGCTCGGGCCAATCTTGGCCTGCTACTGAGAAGCACTTTGGCGGGAACATTACGCCGTCGCGGGTCTGGCTGACCGTGACGTTAACCGAAAGATGCCGCTGGTCTCGTCAGCCGCCAGCACAATAGCAGCACATTCTCGCCTACTACGGAGACGCAATATGAAGGGCATTGGCCGACCACGGAAATCGCAGGCTGAAACTGGAGCCAGCCGCGCGGGGCGGGCGAGCAGTTCCCTTTCGCAATCAAGTCTTGCTGCGGGAGAAGGTGGACAGTCATTCGATTCCGTTGTGGAGCAGATGCGCTCTGGGGACGCCGATAGGAGGCCCTCCTCCCTTCCAGTTGCGCGCGGTCCAGGCGATGCCCGCGAAAGTCTGCCAGGCGCCTCGATTGGCGAAGATCAAATCCTGAACACACCGCCACGTGGAGCCGCTGCGCCACCACGCGGAACCGTAGCGCCACGTGGCGCAGCCGCAAGGCGGCGCGGTTCTCCCTCCATGTCTGAGGGCGAAGCCATGGCGCCGGTCGGTAGCCAACTATCAACCGCGCAGGTGGAAGGCACCAGCTCATCGTCAAATAAAGATATCAGTCCGACACAGCTCAGAATGAACAGTCTTGTTCAACAACTGACTGATTGCGAGGCTGCGGCCAGGAAAACCGACGTCCCCGAGGAGGCGGTGGAGCTGATCAGTGGGGTCGTCGATGCAGCCTCAGCAATTCTGGAGTACCGCGCTAGCCTGCCTGCGGCTGAGGCGCAGACAATTATGCCAGACGACAAGGTGCGTAGATGTTGCCAGATCGTGTGCGACGCCGCGAATGAAGTAGACAAACTTGGCCTGTCGACGATCACGAAATTGGACAAAAAGACCAAGAAAGCGGCAGGTATGGTCGATAAACTCTACTCCTACTCCCAGGCGGACCGGCAGGAGCTGTTGATTTTAAATGTGGAGAACCACCATACGGCGGCAATTAAGTGGTGGGAAAAAAAGGCATGGCGCTCCGAACGGCAGCGATCCGCCTGCGCTGCCACCGCTAGCCTATCCAGTGGAACGCCCGTGATGCGGGAAGCCGAGCGGTGCGCACTGCGGCTGCGTGCCGGCTCGGTACTGAGTGTCAGGATCTGGCTGGTCCGTGAGCGGATCGGTCTTGCGCGGGCCAAGATTGAACTGCGGGCGAGCAGGTTCGAGCCAGATTTGAAGGAACTCCTCGTCGGTCGAAATGGAGTGGTGCAGCTGATGGCAAGCGCCGCTCAAGAAGCTCTTCGCGCCCTCTCTTTGGCGAAGGGCATAATGGATGATGGCAAAACACTCAACGCTCATGATTGCGCGGTTGTAGAAAAAATCATGGAGCGGCTTTCGGATTTTGGATTGGCGTTGCACGAGGTGCATACCAAGCTAAGCCATACCTACCCAGATGCCGGCCTCCCATTGAAACTGTTCGAACGGATCGTGGACGATGCATGGATCACTGCGCACGATGCCATGCACTTGTTGAACCTGCAGTCTCCGCCGTCAGCCATCATGGCGCCACAGGCCCAGGCGGGCGCTGCGATGCCGGCCAGGGCAGGCGCTGCGATACCGGCTGACACTGCTGGTACGGCTGCAGTGTCAGAAGGCACTACAGCGCGAAGGAAAGGGAAGTCAAAGCATAAGTCGGCAGCTCGCGCCGGGACTTCTGCCGCCGGGCAGCCATCAACACCAGTCGCTGCGAACGCCGGCACAGTGCCAGCAGCCAAGGTTCTCGCGCGCTCGGATCAAGTTGCGAGTACACAGGTGAGAGCGCAAGAGGTGGCTGCGAGTTCGTCGGGGGCAGGCTCGACAATCGGGGGCGCCGCGTTGTCAATGGAGGTATTGACGGAGCGGCTCAAACGATTGGACGAACTTTTGCAGTTCGATCTGGCCGGTCAGCAAAGCGTCGTCTCCCAAGTGCGCCAGATGAAGCCTGAGGAGGCCGGTAAGGTCGTGGACGATGTGGCCCAGTACCTGCGAGCCCAGGCCATTGAGATGCAAACCTGTCTCGCCGGGTTGCAGGGGCGTAATGTACGCCTGCTACTCACCTCCACCCAGCTACCCAAAGTGCACGAACGCACAGACCAGCTCAAAGGGTTGCTGAACATGGTGCTGGGACAGGCCAACGCATTGAATGAAGGAAAAGCCGGCATTACGACTGATTGCATGAAGACCTACGCATTTCCGGCGCAAAAATACCTGGAACATTTGTGCAATGCCGACGAATTGATGCCGCCGGAGGCACCGGTCGCGCTGCGTGGCGAGCCAGGAAAGCTGTTTGAGATGAAGCTGCAGCCCAAGATGCTGGTCAATGGTGCGATGCCGAGCCCGATGTGGGTGCACATCCACACGAGTCGCCCCGTCATGGCCAGAAACTTGGAAGGGCTGGCTGATTCCGAATTCACCGCTTGCCACGTTAAATCCAACGAACAGCGCGGCTACAATCGAGAGCGAGAGGAAGCCGATGCTAGGTCCGGTCGCGAGAAGGTCATAATTCATCGCGGCAAACTCACCCCCGCTTTCTGTAAGTCCTTGTTGACCTCAGGGCTTGGCCGCCAACCACGCCATTCGCGTGCCGAGCTCCCGTCGGCGCAGGCTGCATGACAGGGCACTCAGAATGCGGCCGGCCACGCTGTGAGTCAGCGAGCATTTCTCCTGGCCAAACCGCGAATGCCGCTGCGCGAGTTGCGGTCCGGCGATTGGAGTCGATCGGCTACCGTCAGGGCCGATTTGCGATGTCGCGTTACCGGCTGTTGACGTGGCGGCGTATCTTGCCTCCCATCCAACTTATCGCCGAGATCGCGCCGCCAAGATCGAGGCGGAAGGTCTTCCTGCGAGCGCGGAGCAGGCATAGCCGATCCGATCGGGATCGGCGCATCGCAACGACCCAACGGTGTGGTGGAGAAAATTGGATTCGGGAGAGCTCGGTTCCAAGAGGCGGAGTTCCGGCCCGAATACAATCCGCTCGCAAGCACCCACGATGCGCATCCGCAGTTTATTGTCTGGGAGATGGGCTGGATTGCTCGGCGGCGCTGGCGCTAAGGCGGGGCTGTCGCCGGACAATTAGCATTCACTGCCAACAGCCTTGCAACCGTCACCAGTTGCAAGGCTCGGCGGCGGGTCGACAAATCACATGAAATCGTCGTCGGACCCGCTATCGCTGCTGTCGCTATCCTCGGTTTTGTGGAGATAGAGTGGAGGTTTGCCTGCACGCTGCCACTCACCGGCACTGTTCTTCGTCCATTTGTCGGGATGCTGCGTAGGGTCAAGCACCAGGTCGCCATGATCCACTTCAACAAACCCCATCGTCTGCGCGCGCGCTTGTGCTTCCGGATTAGCCGCACGCCAATTCAGCAACGGTCGGTCGCCGTCTATCCGAAGTTGATGCTCCAGCAGAATATCGCCCGCATTTTCGACGAGCGGATGGGCGACTTGAAGATCCACTATGGAAGTGACCTCAGTTCGACCAGGAAATTGTTCCCGCCAACTTTCCGATTCGAACTCGTTCATGCTGAATCCGCCTTCCATTCTCAGCAGTCCGGCACTCCGGTCTCCCAATTGGTAACTGAAATATCGCGCGTGCTCCGTATCTCGACGGATGCCATATTGCTGAGCAACGTCCGCGGTGCGCCTGGCTCGTGACGATACGAACTCCGAATACTCTTGAGGATTGTCGGCGATGTGCGTGATTTCATCACCATGAAATTGCCTCACCTGTCTCCTGAAGGAAGTCCTGTTGATCTCCACCACAGGAGGTCGGGAATTGAGGGAGTATGCTTGGGGAGCCGCCGATGATGAGGCGCCGCTACCTTCCGATCCGGATAAGTGCATTCGGGCAAATGTGTCCGCGAACCCTTCGCTTCCTGCATCCGATTGCTCGCCGGCATTATGCGCGCGGTAACTATCGGATGAGCCACCAATTCGACCATACATGACGATTCGTACTCCTATGTTTCGCAACCGAGCTCAAGTTAGCACGGCTGTTCAACATAGGGCGCTTAGTTGACGACTAGCTGACGAGGGCATTCCAACGGCTGCACCAATCAAATCCGCACTGCCGGCCTCAAAACCTCGGACTGCGCCACGCACCGGCCAGCAGAGGCTGCAAGGTCATGCCCGGAGGACTTGCCGTAGTTGCTGGGTGGCAGATCCGAGGGGAGTGATTGCCCCAGGCCCGCGGTTGCGCGGTTGGCCTGACAGAGACACTGGGGCACGGATGGCCAGCCGACATTTGCCACTAGCATGGAGCCAGGTCAGTTTTGAACTGGGCAGTCGTGGACTTCCATGACTAGGCCAAGCCTGCGGCAAAGAATGCTTTCGCGACAGGCTGGAAATATTGCATAGGAACCGCGTGGCCGAGTTTTGTAGTGCCTATCAGCTGACGCGCTAAGACATGGTCATGGACGATCGTCAGGCGTAGTGCCCGCGCCTCGCTCAACACATGTGAAACGCGCTCACCTTCGGCACGGCAAACTAAGAACGGCACCCCGGTTTCACCGCGAACGTAACGCAGACCGATCAGGACCGCCCTTCCTGTTAAGACCAGCGTGGCGCGATGCACGCCAAGCGCAGGCTCGTCGGCCGCCTCCTCGCGGATGCGACGCTGTTCACCTTTCAACTCTGGCGCTCCTTGCTGATCCTTCGACTCGCGCGTCACTTCGGTATTGGTCATGCGCATTTCGCGCAGATACAACGCGCGCTGGAGCAGAAGATCGATCAGTCCGCCGACCAGCAGTGCGCCGGCGCCAATTCCCATCAGCAATTTTGTCTCCATAAAGATGAGGCCAACACAGCCCATGCCGCAGATCGGCAGAGGGACCATTGTCTTCCACATCCCGAGAAGGACAATGGAAAAGGTTGCGCTGAGAACCAATACCTTGAACATGGTCTTGCAGACTTCGACCATGGAACGAGCAGACCCCAAGCGCTTCAGCCCTTCAAAGGGGTCAATTTTCTTAAAGCTGAGCTTCATCGGCTCCAGAGAGAAGACAAATCCACCATTGGCTAGCAGGCTGGCCAAAATCACCGCGGCGACAAGGGTTCCAAGCAGCGGGCCAACAGCCGCGACTGTGAGTTGGACGAGCACAACCAATGCCTGCGGCACCGCGGTATCGAAAGGTAGGCTCTGCAACTTGGTGGCTAATAGGAGCGCTTCCCGGCATTTGTCCTCGATCACGCTGCCTCTTAGCCAAAGGTAGCCGAGCCCAGCGCAAGTCCCGACCGCGCGGACGAAATCGGAGCTACGTGGCAGCTGTCCTTTTTTGCGCGCTTCACTTAACTTCTTCGGGCTGGCGGCGTGTGTCTTCTCTTCACTTGTGTCGCTCATGGCAGCAATTTGTCGAACCACTCCAGCACGCCGTTGGCACGTGTGACCTCCAGTTTCATGCTCTCCACCAGATAGGCAGCGTAGGTGACCATGAGAACTGGAAAGACAATGTTCTTGATTGCCGGAGACAGTTGGCTCGCCTTAAATTGCGGGGCAAAGCGACGCAGCAGCATCATCGATATATCAATCAGTATCAGGAAGAACACGACAGGCCCCGAAACCAATAATGCCGTGCGCATTATGCTGTCGAGAAGCCCCAACAACTCCATTGCTCCTGGCCCGCTCAGTGTCGGGTGAAACTGATACACCGGCCAGATCAAGTAGCTGCGGTACAGGACACTGATCAAAGTTTCCAGGCCTCCTGATCCGACGAATATGGCAATCGCAGTGATCCCCAGAAAAACGCCCATCGCGGAAGCCTGACTGTTCGTCGCGGGATCGGCCGAAGCGGTCGGGCTGCTGATGCCGCGTTGGTTGTCGATAAGCTCCCCGGCAGCCTGAAGGCCCCAAAGCGGAATGCCAAGAAAAGTGCCAAGGAGTACACCGACAAAAACTTCCTTGAATCCGAGCAGGGTTAGCTGGATCAGGCGCGTATCAGGATCCAGCGCCGGCAATCCGCCGCTGACGTGTGCCAGGCATGGTAGTGCGAAGCCAACAGCCAAACAGCCCCGGATCAGCCCACTGATCTGCGAGCGTGTGAATACGGGAAAGATCAGCATGATGCCCATCGCGCGGGCTGCCCCAAGACCTGCCGCAACGACGAGTTCGAAAGCCGTCTGGATCAGAATTTGAATATCGGCCGATGGCGCGTCCATGGGGCGGACTAGTAGCTAAGTGTCATTGCGGGAAACTCGGTGAAGATCTGATCGGCTAGCTCTATGAGCGGGGCGCTTAGCACAGGAGCAAACAGCCCAATCACCGCGACAACGACCAGAAGCTTCACGGTGAGCGGCAAGCTTTCATCCTGGATCTGCGTCGCCGCCTGGAGGATGCCGATGACGAGGCCGACAACCACTGATGCAATGAGCGGCGGTAGAATCCAGATCATGAAAACCACCAGTGATTGGCTCATAAGAGTAATGAT
This sequence comes from Mesorhizobium sp. ES1-4, assembly GCF_020164745.1. GTDB lineage: Bacteria > Pseudomonadota > Alphaproteobacteria > Rhizobiales > Rhizobiaceae > Mesorhizobium. The sequence goes on from NZ_JAIUGV010000013.1 coordinate 130,782, forward strand.
GCTGGATTCAGTGATGATCAGCCTCCCGGTAACGTATAACTCAGCACAAGCCCATGCATCAATTTTGACCAACCATCAATGGCAACAAACAAGAAGATCTTGAACGGAACAGATATAACAGTTGGTGAGACCATCGACATACCCATTGCCATCAAGATAGTTGTCACTATCAGATCTATAACAATAAAAGGCAGATAAAGTAGAAATCCTATCTCAAATCCGCGCTTCAATTCTGATAGCAAGAAAGATGGTACAAGTATTGCAAAGTCATCAGGCGTGGCTGCAGCGTGCATTTCCTCTGGCCAGACCTTTTCTGTCGAAGATAGGAAAAATCGCCGCTGCTCTTCATTTGTGAATTTCTTGAGATGCTCGCGCAAGGGCTCACTTCCGGCTTTAGCGGCGCTTACCCAGTCGTCGAATGTCTGATAGTGGAGCTTGGGATCCGACATGCGGTCATAGGTCTGCTCAGCAACGGGCGCACTAACGAACATAGTGAGGATCATCGCCGCGGCGTACAGCACCACATTGGGTGGTATGGTCTGGGTCCCGAGCGCATTGCGGACGAGGAAAAGAACAATTGATACCTTTACAAAGGCCGTTGTCGTGGCAACTGCTAAAACCAGCAGACCGAGTCCGGCGGTAACCGCAAGAAGCGCCAGGATTGTCGGCTGAGCTTCACTCATTGCATGCAAACCCGCCACGGAGCCTGATGCCCAGCTCTTCTCCGATGCGGACAATGTCGCCACGCCCGATACGCTGACCATTGGCCACTATGTCGACCGGGCCGTCGATCGGCCATCCAAGTTCAAAAATATGCCCTTCGCCGGCACTTCTTAATTCCCCAAGAGAAATAGGCCAGCGGCCGCATTCAAAGACAAGCACGATCTCGACATCGTCGAGATCCTTAGTAAGCTCCAGTTGCGATCCGGGTTGTGTCATATGCGCACTCTCCAAAGGACACGGTCGCGGGCGGAAAGGCCCCCGCAAGATTAATTCATCGCCGTCAAGATCCGCCTCGGCGCACAACTGGCCGACAGCTAGGGTGATCTGGCCGCGGCCGAACGGCGCAATATCGGGCAACAATGCATCACCGACACATGCGCTTCGAAGAAGCGCCGCAGGAAGGCGAAGCGTGCCGACCTCTCCTGCAACAATGAGCGGGAGCTCTGGAGGCAGCCCGCCCAGCTGCCGCGGCAACTGGGCAAGCAGTTCGCCTAGCGCGCGAAACGCAGGCGGTACTAAGCCGTCAAGTGGCGTGAACAGGAATAGACGGCCCTTGCCCTTGACCGCGCCGAAAATGATGTCGAGTTCAAGATGAGGAGCCAGCATCGTGGCTTCGCATACCCGCACGAGTTGCACGTTCAGACGCGTCGTCTCCTCCAGTCGAGTGACAAGCGGCTCCAGAGCGAGTTCGAGAATTAGCGAAGCAGTTGGCTCGGAAGGGAAGGCCAAGCCGTTCTGCACTGTCGTGATGAACTCCTCTACGAGCGGGCGCGACAGTGACAAGATGACCGTTTCGGCTCCCACTCTCCAGACGCAGTCAAGCATCGGAATGGCAGCAGGTTCCTGCTGCCAGACAAGCCCTGCCGTTCGCACCGATAGCGGCACCTCGTTGATCCGGCTTTGAAACGGCGTGCGCGGCGCTGCTGTATCATTGAGCCACGAGACAACCGTGTGGGACAGTTTCAGAACTGGTTCGAACATGGCGGGTGTGACCGCAGCGCCTATCAAAGACTGCACGGTCGTGTCATTCGGACGACCTCTTGCGACCGTCGGATCCGGTTGCGCGGCATTTAGGCAAGCGACCCCCTCGCATATTTCAGCAGTATCTCATCGTCGGCCTCGATCTCGGCTGCGGCCTCCGAATGAGTCTCGACGGCGCGCCGCACGTCGTCCTCGATTTGTTGCCATTTGTCCCTTGCCGCCGAACATATGACCCATAGCTCCCTCGTCCTGGACGCCGCCATCTCAGCCTCCTCTTGAGCGATTTGGGTATCATCAAGCATCTGCCGTCTGGAATTGATCTCAGCGGCAAGTTGTTCAGTGTGAAGGCGGTGACGGTCGAGCGCTGCGCTAGACAAGTTGTCGAGTGACATCAGATGCTGATAGAGCGCTGCTTCTTTTCTTGAACAATGTTGCTGTATCATTGCAAGCTCCCTAGAGGCATTTTGTACGGCTGAGGCGGCCACATCGCGCTGGGCTTCCTTCTTGGACAGCTCGCCAAGGGCACGACGCTCTTGCATTTCCTTCAGAAGCCGTATACTCGAAGACTGAATCCAGTTTACGCGGTCAGACGCGACATCCATGCGACCGTCTCCTCGAAATCTGACGCGTCATCTTCGCTCTGGCGCAGAAACTCCCTCAGTTCGTCGATTGACGCGACAGCCCGGTCAGTCAGGGGATCTCCACCTGGCTTGTATTCGCCAACATTGATCAAGAACTCGGTCTCGGCATAGCGCGACAGGAGCTCGCGGAAAATGGATGCTGCCTTGCGATGTGTCCCCGAAACGACTGCATCCATGACGCGGCTGCGACTCTGCAGCACATCAATAGCGGGGAAATGCGATCGCGCCGCAATAGCGCGTGAGAGGATGACATGGCCATCGAGAATACCACGCGATTCCTCGGCGATTGGATCACCCGTGCCATCACCCTCTACAAGCACCGTATAGAAGGCCGTGATTGAGCCCCGCTCACCCATGCCGGCGCGCTCGAGCAGGCCTGGCAGCATGCCAAAAACGGAAGGAGGAAAGCCCCGTCGCGTCGGCGGCTCACCCGCAGCAAGGCCTATTTCGCGCATAGCGCGGCAGAAGCGCGTCAGCGAATCCAGCATGAGAGCAACGCGTAGGCCTTGATCGCGGAAATATTCCGCGAGCGCAGTCGCCATTGGAGCGCATTGCGCACGCTCTACCGCCGAGCGGTCGGATGTTTCAACCACGACGACCGTACGGAGAAGGCCCTCTTCACCAAGATTCCTTTCGATGAATTCACGAACTTCCCGTCCACGTTCGCCTATGAGCGCCACTATGACGACGTCAGCGGCGGCACCCTTTACGATCTGTGACAACAGCGTCGACTTGCCACCACCTGGCTCGCCATAAATCCCGATCCGCTGGCCCTCGCCGCACGTCAGCAGACCATCGAGGACACGGACCCCAAGCGGGAATGGCCGCTCAATCATGCGCCTCGTCATCGGATTGGGGGCTCTGCCATGCAGGGGCCGAGTTTCGACGGTCTTGATTTCGCCTTTGCCGTCCAATGGGCGGCAACGACTGTCGATCACGCGACCGAGCAAATCGCCGCCGACGGGCACCTCACGCATTCGGCCAGTGGCCACGACCTCTGCGCGGCTGGATAGGCCCACCAAGTCCCCGATCGGTGTCAGCAATACACCATCACCCGACAGGCCGATCACCTCGGCCTCGAGCGACAGCCCGGTTCGCGGGTCCTCTAGGAGGCAAAGTTCCCCAATACGAGTGTCTGGCAAGACGGCATGAACCAGTGTGCCGATAGCCCGCGTGATCCGACCGCGCACCGCACGCGTGTCAATTCGCTTGGCCGCAGCCCTCAAAGACGAGATTGCTGGAACGAGAGCTCGAGTGTGGGCGTCAGCGTTATGTTCTGGGACGGGCTTTCTCATAGCTCGCCTTTCTCACAGAGCGTCCCGAAACCAAGGCGCAGCGCGCGCATCTGGGCGTCAAGTCCAAGGTCAACATTGCCGTACTCGCTCCACAGCACGCAGCGTTGCGGCGACAATGTCGGGTCGGGCTCGATCCGCACCCTTGGTCGACCATCCTGGCCGTCGCATCGAGCAAACTCTCGTGCAAGCATGTCGACTTGCATGGGAGAAACATGAAGGCAAACGTCGGCGCCGCTGTATTGACACTCTATGGCGTGACGAACAGCCCTCACCAATAGCTCGCCCGGATCGAAAGCGCCGATAAGATCGCTCAATATTTCCATCACGAGCTGCGGCAATTCCTGCTCCAGAGCCGCCTTTCGTCGCGCGATTTCGGAGATTGTCTCCGCAATCAACCCTGCCATCTCCTCGGTGCCTGCATTCGAGCCCTCCATGTGGCCGCGCGCCCACGCCCGCTGGTAAACCGCGCGTGCCCAGTTTCGAACGCGCTGCCGATGCCGTTCTGCCGCGGCAAGGGCTTGCGCGGCGCTGTGCCAGGTTTCGAGCTCGCTCGCGGGTATCAGTGGTCCGACTGGACGCATCTGCGGCGCTATTGGCCCCTCGGAAAGTTCGACTGTCATTTCACCGGGGTCTCTGTCTCAAAATGAGCTACTACAAGTGAAAGCAATTGGCCGGCGGCGGTCCAATGCTCATGTGCTGGAGTCTCCGCGGCAGTCCCCTCGGGCAATCGAAGAAGCACGCGGTTACGCTCGGTCGCTGAACTGTCCTGGAGCCAAGCTCCAAGACATGCGTGTCCATCGTATTCGATTTGCTGAGCGAGTTTTTCTGGGTCCGAGATCAGTCTTTTGTCAACAGCATGCAGCAGGTGTCGGATTCCGAATGCGTGTGCATCCACGCCGATGCGTTTAACAAGGATGGCAAGCTCAGGCTGAGAGACAAACGCGACCAGCGAACGGGCATGCCAGATACTACCAGCAAGAAGGGTCGCTCGATATGGATCATGCCCGCGTAGAAGGTCCGGCCTGCAGCCGATGTGGTTCAGATCCACGTCATCGTTGCCCAGCAATTCTGCCAGCCTTGGATGCAGTCTGGAACACTTCTGCAACTTCACTAACGTTTCGGCCGATAACGCTGGATCAAGACGCGCCGCAAGACGGGTTGGATGGGCCGAAGCCGCAAGCTCGCTCGCGCCCGGAAAGTGCGGACCATCAGGTCGGGCGGTCTGTATAGGCATTGGCAATGAGATGTCACCCACGTCCAATTGCAGGCATTCTTTTGCGAATGGCCTCGACAGCAGAAGCATCCCGGCGCCCCTCGACCTTGGAAACGCCGGTTGATTGCTTGCGCCGACGCGTAACAACGCCGATCAAGAGATAACAGGCCACGGCGAATACGGCTGCGGCAAAACCTGTTACGGTCGCCAGAAGTGGCGCAGGAAGAGGTAGTGATGCTTGTGGCAAAACAGCAGTCGGATCGGGCCGTTGCTCGTGTGCGGAACGTTCTACCGGCACCAAAACCACTTCCACCTTATCGTAGGACAGGCCTTCGATGCTGTCGGCTACAAGCATCTTTATCTTTGGCAGCAGAGCCGCGACATTTGTTTTTGCGTCGTGCCTGATAAACACCGAGGCCGAGGATGGCGTGGCACCGGCTCGCACAAGGTCGTTATGCGGCAGCACGACGTGAACACGTACAGAAAAAACGCCATCGATATCGCTGATCGTCCGCGACAACTCTTCGCTCAGGGCATACACGTAACGGGCACGCTCTTCGGTCGGCGAGGCAATCAGGCCTGATCCTTGGAATATCTCACCGAGGTTCTTGAAGGATTGGCGCGGCAGCCCCTTGGCGTTCAGAAGGTTGATTGAGAAGGCGAGCAGCTTTTCGTCAACCTGGATCGTGCTGGTTCCATCCTTGGCGACCACCCGGATCGCGGCGACCCCGTTGTCTTCAAGAAGTGCGAGCATTTCATTTGCCTCACGCTCTTGCAATTGCGTGTAGAGGTCGGCTTTGCAAGCAGTGAGGGCGACGAGAACTGGCAGCATGACAAGTCTAACCGACCGCCACCCTGACAGGCCACGCATGATTTCGCCCTCGGCCAAGCCAATCATGCGCGCGGTTCAGCCTTCCTTCAAAAGTTTATTCACGGATGATGTGACGCCGCTGACGCCTTTGGAGATAAGCGCCACCTGGGTGACGCCGTTGTAAACATCCCGAAGACCAGCCATCATCGTTTCGAAGTCTTGCCCTTGTTGGGGAATGCCCGAGATTCCGGTTCCCGCCTCACCTGGAACGGGAAGCTTCTGCGCCGGTCCCGGTAGAGCGCCCTTCGAAAGGGCTATGTCATGGTCGAGCGCGGGGAAGGAAACAGTGTTGTGTGGATATAGGGAGGAAATCGTCTGCAACACGCGATCGCCCATGCCGCTCGTCGGCGCAGCCGCGCGCTGAACATCCATCGCCGCAGCAACTGGCGCCGCACTCGCTGGCCCCGCGGCGGCATCGTTTTTCAGCGAGTCGGCTGCATGCCCTAAGGCGCGCTCAAACTGGGCCTGCTCGACAATCGACGGTGATCCGACCCTGGGGAGGCCAGCCGTTAGAGTGGCAGAGATCGACGTGACAGGCATCATCATGTAAGGACTCGGTTGCTCTCTCTGACCGGGCGAGCCCCGCCCATTCATCACCCGGTGTCGGCGCAACACTCCTAGGGGGGCAAGCTGACAACAAGCTGACTAACGGCGGCGTCATTTCGACAATCTAAAATCTCTTCGGCAATTTAGTCACTTGTGATGATTTCAGCGTTTGGTTTATCAGTGCGACATGCCGAGAACGCTTATCCAACCCGTCACCCTGCATGTTTTGAGACTTCTTTGTGCCGGGTTTTTTCTGTCCACCGGGATTCACCCGGCGCATGCAGTCCCGCTGTCCCTTCCGGCGACACCCTATAGATACACGGTTCTGGATCAGGAGCTCGCTGCAGCGTTGCAGGAATTCGGCAACAACCTGAATATCAGGGTCAACATCAGTCCTGCGGTGAAGGGGCGAATTCGCGGACGTATGCCTGATTTGCCACCGCGCGCGTTCCTCGACCGCTTGACGAACCTTTACGGTCTACAATGGTACTATGACGGCCTTGTGCTCTATGTGTCTGCTGCACAAGAATCGCAAACTCGAATGCTTTTGATGACGTCGATTCGCTTCGATGCGTTCAAGGGGGCTCTCGACAAGCTTGATATCTCCGACGAGCGCTATGTGGTCAAACCCGTGCCAGGCAATGGCCTCGTCTTCGTTTCCGGTCCACCGCGCTTCGTCGCACTCGTGGAGCAGACCTTTAACGGCTTGGTGGCGCAGGCGCAGGCGCAGACTCACATAGCGGCAACGCCAAAGGAATCAGTGCTGATCTTGTTTCGCGGCTCCTCCACTACGGTCGTTCGCGACGGACGACCGGATGCTTCTTATTCTTCTGACATCCCACAACAGGATAGCGTTGGCGGGAAGCCTGAGCTGGGCAAGAAATGAACATTGAGGATTTCCCGCAGCTCTGAAGAACATGACTGCGGCTACCCCTTTGTGAACTCTTCGCAAACTCGTCAGTTTCTCGAAAGCTAATCCGCTCATGATGAGTCCCGGCAGCTCTCGCGGTGACTCCGGCCATTGTGTTGGACCGAACCTTGGAGCCGGCCCGGAACACAGCAATTGAAGGCAGGGCAGGCGCATTCGTGACCTGCCGACGCTTGGAATTGTCGAATTTTGTGAAACGCAAGGGATCTTCTGTCGGGGTCTCTTGTGGGGATTTCAACGTCACGTCTGAGGATGCATAATGTCGGCCAGTAATCTTTCAACTTTCTACCGCTCAAATTCGCTACAGTCCGCAAGGGGTTGGCCGGGCCTGAAAGTTTCCCATTTTGCGACCCAGCATCAGCAAAGTGCATCGTGCTTCGAAGCGATGCTGTCCACTTGTGTGCTGGCAGACAAGCCCGGCTCTTTCGCGCAAGGGGATCTGCCAGCGTCGAATCTTGATTCGACAATGGATAAATTGCGGCAGGACCCTTTGGGCCATCTGGCACCGGATGTCTTGACATTGAATGGCTTGGAGCAACACCCACTGGATCTGCTGCCGCCAAATATGAGGGCGGCTCTCAAGGAGGACCAATCGCAACGCTCCAAGGCGACTGAAGCCCAACATCTGCTCGGCGTCACTCCGAAGATCGAGCCGGCTCCCAGGCCGAGCCCCGGAATCACGTGGAACGGTGGGTCGCTGACCACGGCTGAGTTGCAGATTGTTGCGGTACTCAACCGTCACAAGGACCAATGCCCGCTTACTTGGAAGTCGTTGACCGACAAAGCCAATGATCCCTCTACGCCACCGGATCTGAAAGCGGCGATCCAGGGACTGCAGCAGGATTCGGGACTTTTTTATGCGATTGGCTCGCAGGGCGACGGCCGCTGTGGAGGCAAGATCAACGCCAAGGACTTGGCCGGATTTTCAAACCACCACCCACAAGTTGCTGCATTTCAGGAAGCCCAAGCGCGAAGCTACGAGCAGAACTACATACCATCCGACGGCAGCGGAGGTTTGCAGCCTTCGGTCATGACCTTGAGCGATGCCTTGCGGGAGTTTTACCGGTACTCCGAAAATCTGTCCAAGGACCTGAGTCTGGATGAGTTCAAGAAAATGGTCGGCGGCGAATCGAAAAACGGCAAATTTCCGCCCCAGGTCATTGCGGCGGCGCAATATTTCCTCGATCACCCCGATGCTTGGAACCAGTTGTGCGGTGGCTCGAAAGGGAAGATGCACAAAGAGGATTTCCTGCAAGTCGCCTCATCGTCGATGAGCCTCACGCAAACTGAGCTGAATACGGTCGAGATGATCAAGGACCATCAGGACACGTTCTTTGGAAGCGGTGTTCTGACTCGCGACAAACTGGCGAAAATGAAAGACGACAAGAGCCTTGATCCGAAAGTGCGGGAAGCAGCCTCTCAGCTCCTTTCAGATCCTCTTTTGTTTGGCCTCCTGAACAATTCGATCACGGGCTATAAGACCCATCATAAATTCTTCGACTTTGGCGGCGGGCATACGGTTGATTCCGGCAATATCAGCAAAAAAGACTTTGCCCATTTTTGCACAAACATGTCGTCTGCGAACCGCAACGTTCAGCAGCCAATCACCCACGGCGCCCAAACCGCAGAAGAGCAGAATGCCGTCGCGGACATGAAGATGGGCCTGATGGACCAGCCTGACATTAAGTCAGCCAAAAAGAACGGCGGGGCCGTCATGCACGTCGTCGACTCCGTGCTCAAAATCGAGACGAAAGTGCTCGACTTGGCGGCAACGGCGGTGGGACTGCTCAGCTTCATTCCGGGCCTCGGACAAGTAGCCGATCTTGCCTCGATGGTTCTCGAGGCTGAGTCGCAAGCAGCCAATCTCCTGCGTACGGCCATTAACGGAGGCGATATGAAGCGAGCGCTGGAGGAAGCTGGCCTCAATATGGCCGCGCAGGCGATCGGCCTTATCGCAGGCCCCGAGGTCAAGCTGGCCATTCGAAATGGGCTCGTAAAGCACCTGATGGAAGAGGCCTTGGCGGCAGGCATTGATCTTTCGGTCTCGACGGCGCAGGACTACGCAGAAGGCTATGTGAATAACCTCAAAGCGCGCCTTGCAGGCGGCCCTGAGCAAAGCCTAGGCCTTCCGAGCATGCCATCATTCCAGAGTGTGGCAAGCAATGTGCCCTTCGTCGGCATTGCCTTATCCTAGCCGTCGCCTTGCGCGGAAGCTTTGGCTCGCGCGCTGACATAAGGGTCATTGTGGCACAAGCAGGGGTTCATCCGCATCAACGCAAGCGGTGTTCCTGACGCCATCTGGATCGGACTGTGAGGGGGATGTCCGAAGTCTGTGAAGACTTCGGTATATGACGACTTCAGAGTTACGCTGAGCCCAGCCATCTCGAGCCGGTGCGCCGGGTCGAGGTTTTCACGGGCGCCGGCCGGTAGCGGGAATGGTCTCCGGAAGGCACGGCGCGGATGGTGGCGGAGCGGCGCAGCCGAAGGAACGGCTGTCGCGCGCCCAGGGCGGCCTCCCGAACAGCAGACGATGATCTCCTGCCTTGGGCCTATATCCTCGTGCCACGCTCAAGGCAGTCGGCTGAAAACAGCGCTGATTTAAAACAGCATTATCCTGCACTGCACCCTCGATCCTTGCGCTCACCGATCGCTCGTCGACACGCACGCGGTCAAGTCGTTATCGGCGCTATGCCGATGGGCTTCGAGAGCAAGGTGGACGCTGAGCGGTGCGTCAGCCTCAGGGCGCGGCTGGCCAGCTTTGGGTCTCACGCTCTATGACGGCAACACCCGGCTGATCCACTTGGCCTGTTCGCGGGCTCCCGGCAGCGGCGCGGAAGCCACGGTCCGCCTTCCTCGGCTTCAGGCCAAAGATACCGCAGCATGCTCCAGAGCTATGTCTGCCGCCTTCGCCCCATCGTCGCTGGTCATGTGGAAAGGACAAGCAGGCTACGCACCCTATAATCCCGTCGGGCAGGATTCGACAGTCGACGGCGAGACATTCGCCAAACCTCCCCCTTGATTCTCAGCAACGTTAAAAAAAATTCACATAATGTTCGTGAGTGTAGTCTCCTGTCAGGTGGTACATTAGCCCCAATATCTGGCGTCTTAGTCGTAGAAAGGACTGTGATCTATCTTCCATTAGCATCCATACCAGCGGATTTACAGCAAATGACGAGAGAGGTCTCATGCGGATTGATGGGGATAGAAGGGCTAGCGGCTTGCTGCATCCCGTCCGGGTTGATGCTAACCAATGTTGACACTGGTAAATCGCCTAAGGACGGCAGCGCATCTTGATCGCCTTCGAATCCTGGGCCTTTGCGCGCATGCGGATCTAACCGTCGGCGAGCTGGCCGATATTACCGGTCTGCCTCGCGAGCAGGTTCGACGCCACGTTCGGCGGCTGGTCAGAGCCAACTTTCTTTGCTGCAACGAACAACGTCCGCAGTCTTCGTACCATATGCAAGCAGGAGGCAAGGATGGCGAGCTGGCTCAATTGGTGGTCGATCTCCTGCCCCACGATGATGGCCATCATAAAAGAGACCTACAACGCCTGGAAGCAATACAAGACGCGCGGTTGAAGGGACCGCCTGCTTGATCGTGAAATAGATCAGTCCAAATGGAGCGCGACTACCATGGATAACTCCGCCGGCGGCGCCATCGCGCAGCCCGACACTTACGGGCGGCCTCACTTAGCCGCCGTCGACTCCCGCGTTCACGAACTGCTTCTAAGACAGGAGCGTCAGGAGCGGACAACTCTCAAACTGATCGCCTCCGAGAACTTTGCCTCCTCGGCGGTGTTGGAAGCGACCGGGTCGATTTTCACCAACAAGTATGCCGAGGGATACCCCGGTGCGCGCTACTACGCCGGAAACGAGATCGTCGATGAGCTTGAGACCCTCGCGATCGAGCGCCTGAAAGCGCTATTTGGCAGTGAACATGCCAACGTCCAGCCTTATTCAGGCTCGCCAGCCAACCAGGCTGTCTATCGCGCGCTTTTGAGCCCCCGTGACAAAGTCATGGGCTTGCCTTTACCCGAAGGCGGCCATCTGACTCACGGTTGGTCCGTCAATTTTTCCGGCAGCGATTATCAGCGCGTCCCGTACAGGCTGCACGAAAAGACACAGCAAATTGACTATGACCACTTGCGCGAGACCGCCAAGCGGGAACGCCCGAAGCTAATTTGGGTCGGCGGAACTGCTTATCCGCGTATTTTTGACTACGCGGCAATGGCCGAAATTGCTTCGGAGGTGAACTCGTATCTGGTGGCTGACATCGCCCACATCTGCGGCCTGGTTGTCGCAGGAGTGCATCCGAACCCCGTGTCCCATTGCGATGTGGTCACCAGCACCTCTCACAAGTCGATCCGCGGTCCCCGGGGTGGCTTCATTTTATCAAGGAATGAAGACCGTTATCAGCCCCTCCATCATCCGAAGAGCAAACACAATCTGGCCAAACGTATAGACCGCGCCGTGTTCCCTCTTCTGCAAGGCGGACCGCATATGAATACTATCGCCGCGCTTGCCGTCGCTTTGCAGGAAGCAGCGAACTCGTCCTTTCGTGTCTACGGTCAGCAGATCGTCCACAACGCCAAGGCTCTGGCCCAGGCACTTCTGGAGCGAGGTTATGAACTCGTCACCGGGGGCACTGACAATCACATGCTGATCCTTGATCTTCGGGACCGGTCGCTGTCAGGCAAAGCCTATGCGGAGCGCTTATCGCGTGCAGGCATCATTGCGAATTTCAATATGGTCCCGGGCGACCGGCGGCATCCGGCGCTGACAAGCGGCATCCGCTTAGGGACACCAGCGGTGACGTCCATGGGCATGCGCGAAACGGAGATGGTGCAGATCGCCGCTTTCATCGACTCGGTCTGCCGCCAGCCCGATGACCAGGAAGTTCATGCGAGCGTACGAAGAGACGTTGCCGACTTCTGCACTGCGTTCGATGTTCCCGGCATCCCCGACCGATAAGCCACCCCAATCCAGAAACTCCTCACTAACTCCAGCACTTGAAGCGAGGGCATTTTTATGACCAGGCAGTTCGTGTTCTCTTCCGAATCCGTCGGCGCGGGACACCCCGATAAGATGGCAGACAACATCTCCGATGCCATTCTCGATGCGGTCCTGCGCACCGATCCGAAGGCGCGCGTCGCCTGTGAAGTGTTGGTGAAGACGGGGATGGTCGTTGTGGCTGGCGAGATCACCAGCCATGCCCACATCGATTACAGCCAAGTCGCCCGCGATACGATACTCGATATTGGCTACGACGATGATGCGATTGGCTTTGATGGTCGACGTTGCGCCGTCGTTCTGGCCCTCACCGAGCAGTCGCCCGACATAAGCCAGGGCGTTGATGAAGGACGAGGGCAGGATCTCGGGCAAGGGGCAGGGGATCAGGGCATCATGTTTGGATTCGCATGCAACGAGACGGATACATTGATGCCCCTGCCGATCCAACTCGCTCACCATTTGACGAAAAGACAGGCCGAGGTCCGGAAAGCGGGACAGCTTGGCTGGCTGCGTCCGGACGTGAAATCTCAAGTGTCGGTACGCTACGAAGGGCTCCGCCCGGTGGCGCTGGATACCATAGTCCTGTCAACGCAGCATGACGAAGCGGTCTCACAAGCCACGGTCCGCGAAGGCGTCATTGAGGAGATCATAAAACCGGTCCTGCCGGCCCACCTGGATACTTCGGGGATCAGATTTCTGGTCAACCCAACAGGGCGGTTCGTGGTCGGTGGGCCTGCCGGCGACTGCGGCCTCACAGGACGGAAGATCATCGTCGATTCCTACGGTGGGACCGGGCGTCACGGCGGCGGTGCCTTTTCGGGCAAGGACCCATCCAAGGTTGACCGCTCGGCGGCCTATGCCGCCCGGTATGTCGCGAAGAACATCGTTGCCAGCGGCCTTGCGGAGGTCTGCGAGGTTCAGCTTGCCTACGCGATCGGCGTGGCCAGTCCGGTTTCTGTCATGGTCAATACCTTCGGAACCGCAAGGATCGAGGAAAAAAGGATCGAGCGCCTTGTTCTCGAGGTTTTCAATCTCCGACCGAAAGGCATCATCAAGATGCTTGATCTCTTACGGCCGATATACCGCAAGACGGCGACATACGGACACTTCGGGCGTGAAGAGCCTGAGTTCACTTGGGAGAAGACGGACAAAGCTGACGATTTGCTGCGTGAAGCCGGACCGGCAGCTGCGTGAGGGCGGCTGGATCAAGCGCATGCGGCAACCCATTTCAACTCGCGAGACCACGCCCGGCCGGCGTGGCAAGAAGCCGGCTCGGGTTTTGGCGGAGATTTTGATGCCGGATTATGACGTGCTTTGCATCGGCAATGCCATTGTCGACATCATCGCCCAGTGCGACGAGGAATTCCTCGAGACCAACGGCATCATCAAGGGCGCGATGAACCTCATCGACACACAACGCGCCGAACTGCTCTACAGCCGCATGGGCCCGGCGATCGAAGCGTCCGGCGGCAGCGCCGGCAACACGGCGGCCGGCGTCGCCAGCTTTGGCGGCCGCGCGGCCTTCTTCGGCAAGGTCTCCAACGATGCGCTGGGCGAAATCTACGCCCACGACATCCATGCGCAGGGCGTCGCCTTCGGCACCACGCCGCTCAAGGGTGAGCCGCCGACGGCGCGCTCGATGATCTTCGTCACGCCCGACGGCGAGCGCTCGATGAACACCTATCTCGGCGCCTGCGTCGAGCTTGGCCCTGAGGATGTCGAAGCCGACAAGGCGTCCGGCGCCAAGGTCACCTATTTCGAAGGCTATCTGTGGGACCCGCCGCGCGCCAAGGAGGCAATCCGCCAGACGGCGAAGCTGGCGCACGCGGCAGGCCGAGAAGTGTCGATGACGCTGTCGGATTCGTTCTGCGTCGACCGCTACCGCGACGAATTCCTCGACCTGGTGCGCTCGGGCACGGTCGACATCGTCTTTGCCAACAGCCACGAGATCAAGTCGCTCTACCAGACATCGTCGTTCGACGAGGCGCTGGCCCAGATCCGCAAGGATTGCCGGATCGCCGCCGTCACCCGCTCGGAAAAAGGCTCGGTGATCGTGCGCGGCGACGAGACCGTGGTGATCAAGGCGACCGCCATCAAGGAACTGGTCGACACGACGGGCGCCGGCGATCTCTATGCCGCCGGCTTCCTGCATGGCTACACGCAAGGCCGCGACCTGCAGACTTGCGGCGACCTTGGCTCACTGGCAGCCGGATTGGTGATCCAGCAGATCGGCCCCAGGCCCCGTCAGAATTTGCGCCGCGAGGCTGAGCAGGCGGGGCTGACCATTCCGGACGTTCAAACGAGTTAGTGGCCTACCTTCCCGTTGTGCAGGCTATCTCGCCAGAAGCGCAATCACGGAATAGGGAAATCCTGATGTCGAACATGATGAAGGCGCTTGTGAAGGCCAAGGCCGAACCGGGCATCTGGATGGAAGAGGTGCCGGTGCCGGAAATCGGCCCCAACGACGTGCTGATCAAGATCAAGAAGACGGCGATCTGCGGCACCGACGTGCACATCTACAATTGGGACCAGTGGGCGCAGAAGACGGTGCCGGTGCCGATGGTGACGGGCCATGAATTCGTCGGCACCGTTGCCGATTTCGGCGCAGCGGTCACCGAATACAAGGTCGGCCAGCGTGTATCGGGCGAAGGCCACATCGTCTGCGGCCATTGCCGCAACTGTCGCGCCGGGCGAGGGCATCTGTGCCGCAACACGCTCGGCGTCGGCGTCAACCGTCCAGGCGCCTTCGGCGAGTATCTGGCGATCCCGCAGCACAATGTCGTGCCGATCCCCGACGATGTGCCCGATGAGATTGCCGCGATCTTCGATCCCTTGGGCAATGCCGTCCACACCGCATTGTCCTTCGATCTGGTCGGCGAGGACGTGCTGGTGACTGGCGCCGGGCCGATCGGCATCATGGGCGCGCTCGTCGCCCAATGCGTCGGCGCGCGCAAAGTGGTCATCACTGACATCAACCCGGTGCGGCTGGCGCTAGCCAAGAAACTCGGCGTCCAGCATGTCGTCGACGCCTCGAAGGAGAAGCTGCGCGACGTCATGCCGGTGCTCGGCATGACCGAGGGGTTCGACGTCGGCCTCGAAATGTCAGGCGCCGCCCCCGCTTTCCGCGACATGATCGACACCATGAACAATGGCGGCAAGATCGCCATTCTGGGCATCGCGCCGACCGGCTTCGAGATCGACTGGAACAAGGTCATCTTCAAGATGCTGCATCTCAAAGGCATCTACGGCCGCGAGATGTTCGAAACCTGGTACAAGATGATCGCGCTTGTGCAGGGTCCGCTGGATGTCTCCGGCCTGATCACCCACCGCATCGGCATCGACGATTTTCAGATCGGTTTCGATGCGATGAAGAGCGGCAGTTCCGGCAAGGTGGTGATGGACTGGTAGGGATTGCCTTGGCCGCTATTCAGGAAAAGCTGACGACAGCACCTCTGGTCCGCCGGACATTTTCCAACTAGGGGAACATGGCTGGGTGGAGAGCTATGGCTCCGCTACGTGCGCTCGCTAATCATATACGGCGACGTATCGCGGCCCACCCGGTGACGGTCGATGGGGCAATTCGCTTCAGTCGATGACGGAAACCCGGTGAACCGATGCTGAGGCCCCGACGCGATCGTCTATTTCCTATGATCTGCGATTGAGGTCGAGGTGTTGCCGCTTTCAGCGGGTAAGATGCGATAGACGACTTCCGGTACCCTTCCGGTCAGCGAAAAGGAAGGCAACGAGCCGCATTGCCTCAAGCAAAATGTTACCAATAGTGTCCTGTTCCAAAGGGGATGGACAGGTCGTGCCATTCCGGTTCGGGGGAAGGATGGCGCGGCTCAGCATGGCGACACGGTGAAGCGGCGATCGTGGAGCTTTATTGCGGCGTTGACAAGCGGCGCATTCTGGATGAGTTCGAGGCGGTAACCGGCTATTATTCGCAAGCGCGCGATCCGTCTTATGAACCGTCGTGAGCAGAGGCCGTCTGCGGGCAAGAGCCGCAGCCGCTGTTACGGCAGCGATGTCCGCGACGCGCTCATCGTGTTGTGGGAGGATTCGGAGCGGCTGGGTCCGCATCGACGCTCGCGGCGGCCAGCGCCGCCGGGCAGGAATGAGTTCGCAGTTCGCCGCTCGGTGCCAGCCCGCACCTTCGGCGATTGGAAAGATCCGCCGCCCGGCTTTGTTGAGCGCATTCGGGCACGTCTTCGTCAGGGAGCTTCGTGCAGACGATGGTGCTGACCGGATTGCCGCCGGCTGGACCGATTGCATTCCGCTCCGCACGCGCGACAGCGGCAATGTGATCATGGCGATCAAGCAGGCCCGCTCCCGGTTTCGCTGACCCTGTGCTGCTGTTTGCCGGCATCCGCCCGCACAGGAAGAGCTTGTAAAAGTGCGGAAATCGAGGAGCCGTTGGTCGTCGATCTTCAGCCTGAACGCGGTCGTTTGCTGGTGCCGCAAATCGGCTGTTGCATGTACATCCCTGTCAGACGTCAGTTTTCCTCGCCTATTTTGGTGTCGAGCGCGAAGTGCTCCAACCAGATTGCAAGGCTTTTTGGAAATGAGAGCGGCTTTGCGCAGGGCGCTCCGTTGTTGAGCATTCAAGCTACCAAGCCAATGACGCGCAGGTTCCACCAGGCTCGCCAGCCTTGAAGGACAGCGAAAAAAGCAGAGCACGACAGACACAACAGTGCATCAGGACGCCGCAGTCGTTGAAGATGGTGCGCTGCATCCATACCGTGGATGCATTCGATCCAAATAATCGATTTGTTCAATCAGTTTCTCGAAAGCTAACCCTACCCTCTGTGGGAATCGGGCTCTGAGCCGCGACGCTGCCTTGCGAGCGCAGGGGCTGCACGTAGGAGAGATGATGCAACGAGAAATCGCACGCGGGTTGCTGGCCTCGTGGGTTCGCCGACCGGCGTATTTGAGCCCGTCAGTTGGTCCTCACCCGCGCCTATTGCCACCGAGCGACTTGCATGTCCCTCCGACTCGGACCAGTTCCGAGAGCTGCGACGAGTTGCGCGCCGTGTGCTCCGATCAGATGGCCGCCGGTGACGCGTTCGATGGGCCGTCCCTCTTCGAGAGGAGATGAAATGCGAACGCTGCTCGTGGATCATCATGCGGATCTTGCGCGCGCCATGCGACTTGCGCTCGGGGATGGCGGCTTCGTCGTTGATGTCGTTGGTACTCTGGAACTGGCTTCGAGTGCATTTTCTTGCGCCAGCTATGAAATTCTCCTGCTGGAATTGGCTCTGCCAGATGGCGATGGCTTGGGTTGGCTGAGGCAGTTGAGGACCCACGGGCATTCAGTTCCTGCCGTCATTATGAGCAGCCTTAACGATCTCGATAAGCGAATTGCGATCTTCAACGGTGGTGCGGACGACTTTCTGCTCAAACCCATCTCTACCGATGAGCTTATTGCCAGAATGAGAGCCATTCTGCGCCGGGCGACACAGATGACCGACCTGAGGCTCGTATTTGGCAATCTCGACTTTGATCCGGTCGCCCGCCAGGTTTTCGTTGATGGGCACCCAATGATGATCGCACGTCGCGAACTCTGTGTTCTAGAGCACCTGCTTAACCGGGCAGGCCGCATCGTGCCCCGTGCGCAATTGGAAGATCACCTCTATTCATTCAACGACGACGTGTCTGCCAACGCGCTTGAAGTCGGAATTTATCGTTTACGGGGACATCTGACCAGATCAGGTGCAACGCCACGGATCAAGACCATCCGAGGCATTGGTTACATCCTAGAATTGACTGACGCCTCGTCCGCATAGTTTGTCGAATCGAAAGAAGATCTATTTTGCTGATCCTTCAACATCCTTGCGCTGCGCTCAATTGGCGGGCGATCGCCAACAAGGTTACAAGACCTGCAGTGCCCCGTTACCTGGGCCATCTCCTCTGCGCGCTTATTGTGACTTTCCCACTTGGTGTCGCGGCGCAAAACAAGCAGGACAAAGGCCCGCCGCATGCGGCTTCGAATAGCATCAACGCCACGCTGACCCTTTCCTCTTCGCTCGGGGAGACCGTTCATCTGCCCGGGCCAGCCACGACCATCTTTGTTGCTGACCCCACGATCGCGGATTTTCAGGCGCCATCGAGCAAAACAATCTTCGTCTTTGGCAAGAAATCGGGGCGGACCAGCCTATTCGCCTTGGATGGCAATGGCGAGCCTCTCGCCGAATTGCGTATCGTTGTCACGCAACCGATCGGGGATTTACGCGCCATGTTGCGGGAGCAGGTCGGCGACTATCCCATCCGCGTCAACTATACGCCGCGCGGCGCAATCCTTAGCGGGACGGCGCCCGACGCAGAGGTCGCCGACACCGCAAAAAGAGTCACTGAGCAATATCTGGGCGACGGAGCGCAAGTCGTCAACAACATCAAGGTCGCTGGATCCCTGCAAGTTAACCTCAGCGTGCGCGTAGCCGAAGTCTCACGCAGCGCCATGAAGTCACTCGGCGTCAACTTGTCCGCCTTCGGTCAAATCGGCAATTTCAAAGTGGGCGTTCTAAGCGGAAGCGCTGCAAGCGCTGGGTCTGGTTCAACCCAGGGTGGCGGTACAGCAGAAATCGGATTCGACAACGGTGCCGTCAACGTCAGCGCGGTTCTCGACGCGCTCGCCAAGGAGCATATAGCTTCCGTCCTGGCTGAGCCGAACCTCACCGCTATGTCGGGTGAAAAGGCCAGCTTTCTCGCGGGCGGCGAATTTCCCATTCCTGTCCTGCAGGAAAACAGGCAGGTATCGGTTGAATTCCGTCACTTCGGCGTCAGTCTGGAATTTGTGCCGACAGTTCTCAGCAACAATCAAATCAACATTCACGTAACGCCCGAAGTCAGTGAACTGTCGACGCAAGGTGCCGTGCAAATCAACGGAATTTCCGTGCCGGCAGTTTCCACGCGCCGAGCCGATACGGTCGTCGAACTCGCCAGCGGCCAGAGCTTCGCAATCGGCGGTCTAATCAGGCGGAACGTCAACAATGATGTCAGGGCCTTTCCCTGGCTCGGAGAACTGGCGATCCTGGGACCGCTTTTTCGCTCGACCTCGTTTCAAAAAGAGGAGTCAGAACTGGTCATTCTAGTTACGCCTTACATTGTAAGACCAGGCTCCAACCCAAACCAGATGAGCGCACCGACCGAGCGGGCGGCACCGGCTTTGAACGGAGGGGGCGCTCCGACGAATTCCGTGACAAGTCCCCCGCGAGACCGCGCTGCTATCCGTGCGGGCGCGCCAAGCGCCCAGGGCGGTCTCGGCTTCATCATCGAATAGTGTCATCCAAAGATGTTGCGTTTTATAATCCTCTTTGTCGCTCTGGCACCAAGCGTAAGTGGCTGCACAAGCACTACGCCAGTTGATGTCGAACCATCGGCACCAATGCTTGTCCGAGAGGAGACCACCGTCCTGACGTTGCAAAGCCTGCGCGCTTCCGAACGGCAGCGTTTGCGTGTTTTCCTAGACAAGGCCAGTCGCGGCCGGTTCGATGCCATCCACCTCCTCATCAGCGGTTCGCCCCAGCTCAGCGCAGGGGTAGCCCATCAGGCCAGGCAGTTGGCAATCGAAGAAGACAACATTCAATTGCGCGATCAACACGACGCCGGCTCAGTGCGAATTGAGGCGATTGTCTATCACGCCCGTCCGCCGGTCTGTCCCTCATATGGTGCCTTACCCAATGAAGAATCCTTCAAACAGCCGCTTGGTTGTTCGACAGGACATAACCTGGCCGTGATGGTCAACGATCCGCGCGATCTGCTCGACAATCAGGCCGTCAAGGCCGGCGATGGCGATCGTGCTTCTGTACCAGTTGCAACTTACAGAACATTCGGGACGGATAAAGGTGGCTGATACCGCCCTTATCTCGGCAGCACTCCTACCGGAGATTGAAAGCTTCCAATCGCGTCCTGATCTAAAATAAAAGGAACCGCTGGATGCAATATAGGCGCTATATCGAGGGCCTTAGGGCCGTTGCTGTACTTCCGGTCGTACTCTTTCATTTCGGAATTTCGGCGATCCCGGGTGGCTTTAGCGGGGTCGATATCTTCTTCGTCATCTCCGGCTACCTAACCAGCGGAAGCCTCCTGGATGACCTTGAACGCGGCCAATTTTCCATCGTCAACTTCTACTGGCGCCGTGCCCGGCGCATTCTGCCGGCGCTCGTCTTTGTGATGCTTCTCACCTGCATTGCGGCATTGTTCATTCTTCTGCCACCGGATCTGCGCGGATTCAGTCTTAGCATCATAGCTACCTCGACCTTCTGGTCGAACGTTTTCTTCTGGAAAACGTCAAGTTACTTCTCTATCGATGCCGCGCTTCTACCACTGTTGCACACTTGGCCGCTTTCCGTAGCGGAGCAGTACTACATCTTCGCACCAATCCTGATGTTCCTAATCTATCGCTACATCGGGAAGCGCTGGCTGACGACACTTCTTCCGATAATTCTCTGCAGCTTCGTAGTGGCGGTGATGGCGACATCGCTGGCACCCACCGCCGGATTCTATCTGCTGCCGACCCGAATCTGGGAACTCATGTTGGGCGCCCTGCTCATGCTCAAATGCCCCTCGCCGCTGGGCAACCGACTCCTGATGGAGTCGGTGGGGGTGGCCGGATTTGGCCTTCTCGCCATCGGGTTCTTCGCGATTTCGGCGAGTGATCCGTTCCCAGGCTACAACGCCTTGTATCCATGCATCGGAACGGCCCTTCTGATCTATGTTGGCCAAAATACCCCCTCGACGGTCGCCACCCGCATGCTCGAAGTCAGGCCGCTGGTCTGGATTGGGCTCATCTCGTATTCGTTGTATCTTGTTCACTGGCCTCTCAATGCGTTCGCGCACTATCTTTCGTTCCAAAAACTCGATCCGTTGATGACCGGTGCGATGTTGGTGGCAAGCCTCGCATTGGCTGCATTCTCCTGGAAGTTTGTAGAGCAGCCGTTTCGACAGAAGAGGGCCTTCACCTCCCCGGGGCCTATCTTCGCCTTTTCAGCGCTCGCGATCGTTGTCCTTTGTGCCGGCGGAGCGGCGGGGGCGCTCGGCAACGGCTTTCCGCAACGGTTTCCGGACTATGTCCAGCGGCGCATTTCCGTCGGGGACTGGAGGAATGGCATCTGTTTCAACGAGGGCACCAGCCGGATCGAAAGCTGGAATATGGAGGATTGCACGCGCACCAGCGGTTTTCCAACAACGGTTTTTTTGTGGGGCGACTCCTTCGCCGCGCACTATGTTTCCGGCTTGGGTGCTAACATAAATCGATTGCAGGCGAACATCGTTGAATATACGTACGCCAGCTGCGCGCCGATACTCTATTACTACCCGTACGATCGTCTTGATTGTGTCCGGTTCAATCGCAAGGCCTTGGACGTCATCTTGGAAGCGGACATCAAGACGGTTATCCTCAGCGGTAGATGGAGTGACTATGAGGTCAGAGGTTTCGACGGTCTTCAGCAAACAATCGCTACGCTTCGTGCCCTGGGCGTGCGCGTGTTTGTCATCGGCCAGTCTCCGCAGTTCCCAACTGACGTCCGGAAAATTGCGTTCTTCGCCAAGCGCCAAAATCTGGACGATACGTCCTGGCCGATCGCGATGGACCCCGACGTCAACGAACGTGTGCGCTCATTTACCAAAGGCGCCACATTCATCGATCCGCTGAAATTCCTGTGCAGCGCAGGACGCTGCGCCTATTTCGATAGAGGAGAGTTTTTATATTTCGACTATGGTCATTTCTCTTCAGCCGGCGCCACACTGGCAATCTCGAAATACTGGCCGGCTTTTGGCAAGGACAATGCTCTTCCTAAGACGAAGTAGCGGCTCAGCGGCTGACAAGCACCAGTACGGGTCCCAGTGATAGCTCCTGCTTCCGCAGCAGCCGCGACGATGGAGCTGTTCAGGTTTAAGGCCCCCCGATAGTGACCTAGGTGTGGAGCTTCAACAGGTTGTCCTCGATCAGGGCGAGGCGACTGATAGGCGTTTTTGACTTTAGGCTGCCATGTGGA
>NZ_JAIUGV010000014.1 GCF_020164745.1 Mesorhizobium sp. ES1-4
GTGTCGCATCTGCCGGTGGTTAACCGCGAAAACCTGCAACTGGTCGGCTATGTCGGCTGGAAGGATCTGATGCGCGTACGCTCGCGCAAGCAAGCCGAGGAGCGGGAGCGTTCGGCATTGCTGGGCTTCGGCGCCCGCCGTAGAAAACAGGATGGCGCTGAACAAGACCGCGTTGGTTGAACGCGCACTAGATGCGAGCTTTCTCGAAACGCGGTCGATCTACCTCGCCAGCAATTACGCGGCTCTCAATCGCGATACGGTATTGTGTATGCTTGAGGGACTTTCAAACGGCCGACTGACCGGATTCCCGCCGACGAATGGAGGACCTTGGAGGCCGAACGAGGAATCCGCCGCACAAGCTGCGATCTCATTCAACCAAAATATGCGCCTCCCGGGCAGCTTCGACAAAAACTTCTCTTGCAACATCGGCGGAAACGCCACCGGTTATGTCCTGCCGGCAAGCTCTCAACGCGGACCGATGTTTTTTGACTTCCTGCATCGCGCCAATTGCTCCAAGCAAATCTGTCGCTTGTTGAGCGTTCAAGAGATTGCGAATGTCTCCACCGATGCCGGTGGTGACTGACACCGGCTTGGAAAACCACGCTTCGTACATGATGGAACCTCAGATAAATCGTACTGAACAAAACGCACGTGTCGATGAACGGTTTCGTAGAACAGCTAGCACCGTTGTGTGAGTAGGTGTGAACGGGATCGCCCCAGACAAATTGCATTGTCTACCAACGTGTCACGCCAATCATCTCGGAATCATACCAAACGGCGATCTCCGCTGCCCTTCCTAAATGGCGCTAACGACCTTCTCGATGCGCCACGCGGACGTGACACCGATCACGCCCGCGCCCATAGCAATACATCGTCAGCCTGCTAAGCAGCCGACGGTCCGGGATCGTCGAATCCGCTTGAATCGGTCATGAACATCGTCTTGGCTGCCCGTAGGAGAATGTTTCCTGAACCGACGGTTCCCGGAGCGGGCTGGAGCGCTGCTTGCCCACTTTCCGCCACTTGGCCGAGCTTGGCCTTTTCTCGAAGGGAGGCCTCGGGCTGATAAACCACATTTTCTACCGATATCGTTTCTTCGCTTCCGTCCGCCCTCGCGAACGTCATCCGCCCGCCTTTGGCCAAGCCTAGAAGAGCGAGTCCGCGTGGATTGGTGATCGACAGAACCGACCCGACTAGGCCGCGCATCTCGTCATGGGTAACGATGCGCGTTTCTGCCGGAGCATCGTTCACCCTGTAAGTGACCCGGCTGCTAAGTGTCACAACGTTTGCCGGGATATCCTCTCGGAACGTCACGATGGCGGCCGACAGCTTGCGCTGGAGGATCGGGACCAAAGGATCGTCACGCCCAAGGCGGCGGTCGAGCATGACTTCGAGGATGGTGTAGTCTTTTGTAGTGAGGCGAAAGATCTGATCGTTGGACATGGCATATCTCCATGTCGGCCGCTGGGGCCGACGAAAAAGCGTTCTCCGTTCTGTGATTTGTTCACGAGCTGCCCCTGATCCATGCACCGCGAGCGGCCACGGGAGGGGCTACTCTCCCGCGATCGGGCTGCCCGCCTGGTTCAGCCGATTGAAGAGAGTTGGAAGTGTTATGTCGACTTTGCCGACTGAGCTTCGTCTGCCGTCGCCGCTTTGCGTTGGCCGCTGGCTTCGCCGACGCTGTTCTACTTGGCTTTCATCACCACCAACGGGGGGCTGCGTCCATCGACGTGTTGCTTGAGCCGCAGGGAAGCGGGAATGGGAGGCAGCGCTAATGACGAGCCTTGGCTTGCTCTTGGATTCAATTATTTTGGCCATTTCAGACTCGCTAAAAGCCGGGCCGTGCGTCCCTCTGGAGCAGGCACTCAGGTCGATGCCGGAATCTCGCGGCAGTTAATCTCGGCAGGCTAAGCCGACCGGAATTTGTCGCCCCTCGACTCAAAGAAAAGCCGAGCCGGGGGTTAGGATCCCACGATGGGACAATCCCGGAAGTAAAGGAGCAATTTCACGGCGGCATTCATGGTTGCATCTTTCCCGAGCTTCTCACGGAAGTCAAGAATCCATAGAAAAATAAAAGACATCGCCCTGTTTGAGAGCGAACTTAACAAGTTTCCATATAGGGCGGATTCGAAGGGCGCCCTATATGGATCACAAAATTAAAGTTATTTCTTTCCTACACGTTGCCAGGCTCTGATAGATTGTTGAGAAATCGCTGATATCTCCGCTGGCTTTTCTCTTATCTTCTTCGGTTTGCGTATTTCTCGATTACCTTTTTTCTTTTCTGCCTTTAAGCCAAGGTCACATCAACCTCCCGGTCTGGCGCGGGAACAAGCCGTGTGACATTCGCAATCAGATTCCGTCTGAACGTGTTGCGGTCAGCGAAACCAGTTGGGTTGTTGAAAGGAAGAACTCCCTGGCCCACTTGTCGCTTCGGCGACAATCCGGACCAGGGCTAATGGCCTACGAGAAGGCCCAACCGAAAAGTCGGCACATAGGGGAGCGAACTTTGCATGCCTCCATCTTGGTCATGGAATGATCAAAGTCAAATGCGGTTGTGCAAAGAACGCTTTTTGTCGCAGGGCAGTTTCTACCCTTGCTTTGGTCGCCTCAATGTCTAGATTCAATGGCATGTGCATGAAAACATTCATCATGATTTCGAGGCTCGCCGGGGATGCATATGCTTTCTCCCGGGGCAGCTTGATGATGAACTGACAGCCGCACAGTACTCCGCTCCGGGAACACTCACCAAAATCATCGCGGTGCAGTTCTATTTGCGTATCGCTTGGCGAGCGCCCCTCGGAGCCCATCATGTTCACCCCGTTTTTGGCCGTAATGTGCCAGACCTGTCAACGCGACCTGCCGAAGGCCGCACGGCCCTGTCCATGGTGTGCCAGCCGGGGCCTTCTTCAATATAGCTGCCACACGCGCCCTCAGAAGGGTTTTCGACGGCGCCGATGCGTCGCTCTCGTAAAGACCGGGTTGTAGATCGTGTCAGCGATTGAAAAAGCTGCCATCCATGGAAAGCTAGGGTCGTTCCAAGGGTCACGCATTCGCCGTCAGTATGGTGCCATCGCATGGCGTTGGTCCAGGAGTGGTGAGCTCAAGGTTCTCCTGATCACCTCGCGAGAGAGAGGTCGATGGATCGTCCCGAAAGGCTGGCCCATCAGAGGCCAGACCCCGGCAAAGGTCGCCGCACTGGAGGCATTCGAAGAAGGAGGAGTATTCGGAGATCCTCGTTCGGAACCGATCGGGGCCTACGACTACCTGAAAATCCTTCGCGACGGTTCGACAGTCTTATGCCGTGTTGTTCTGTTCGGCATCGAAGTCCGGGGCACACTCGTCAACTGGCCCGAGCAGTCTCAACGCAAGCGGAGTTGGTTTACCGTTTCCGAGGCGGGACGGACAGTTTCGGACTCCCAACTCGCACGAGTTCTAAGATCTTTGGAGGCGAACTGCGCTGTTTGCGTCGACGATTGCAAATGCGGACGTCCCCCTTTGGTCGGCGCGACCCGCGAAAAAGAAGACGGTCCCCGCAGATCTAAGCCTTGAATCCTTTCCAGTCACGTCTCCCTCGTGACGCCAACCATCATGGACAAGCATATGAAAATCGAATCCTGGCCTGTGCACGCACGAATTTCCGGTCCCATCGTAATGATTGGCTTCGGCTCTATCGGCAAAGGAATGCTGTCATTGATCGAGCGCCATTTTGAGTTTGAACGGGCCCGCCTTGTGGTTGTCGATCCCGACGACACTGACCGACACCTCCTCGATGAGAGAGGGATTAGATTTGTCCATGCGGCCGTCACACCAGATGGCTACCGCGAGCTTCTCACACCTCTGCTGACGGCCGGTGGTGGCCAAGGATTCTGCGTCAACGTCTCGGTCGATATATCGTCGCGTGACATCATGGAGCTCTGCAGAGAGATCGGTGCGCTTTATATCGACACCGTCGCTGAACCTTGGGCAGGCTTCTACTTCGACAACAGCGTCGGGCCCGAAGCCCGCACCAACTACGCGCTGCGCGAAGTCATCCTCGAAGCACAACGCCGGAACCCGGGTGGCACGACTGCCGTGTCGTGCTGCGGGGCCAATCCCGGAATGGTCTCGTGGCTTGCGAAGCAAGCGCTGCTCACCCTCGCAAGCGATATCGGAATAGAACATGAAGAGCCGAAATCGCGAGAGCAATGGGCGATCTTGATGCATCGCGTCGGGGTCAAGGGCATGCATATTGCCGAGCGGGACACACAGCGCTCCCTGTCGCCAAAGCCTGTCGGCGTGTTCGTCAACACCTGGTCCGTCGAAGGCTTCGTATCCGAGGGCCTGCAACCCGCCGAACTTGGGTGGGGCACTCATGAAAGATGGATGCCAGTCAACGGCCGCACCCACGACAACGGCTCACAGGCCGCGATCTATTTGCTTCAGCCTGGCGCCAACACGCGTGTCCGCTCGTGGACGCCTACAGCACAGGCGCAGCACGCCTTCCTGGTCACCCACAACGAGTCCATTACCATTGCCGACTACTTTACCGTTCACGATGATGACGGAAAGGTCGCCTATCGGCCGACCTGCCACTACGCCTATCATCCTTGCGATGACGCGGTGCTGTCGCTGCACGAAATGTTCGGCAAGGCCGGTAAGGCTCAGGACAAGTTCCACATCCTTGGCGAGAGCGAGATCGTCGACGGCATAGATGAACTTGGCGTGCTTCTTTACGGGCATTCAAGAAACGCGTTTTGGTACGGTTCGCAGCTCTCGATTGAAGAGACACGCCAGCTTGTGCCCCATCACAATGCTACTGGGCTTCAGGTCACGTCGGCAGTGCTCGCAGGCATGGTCTGGGCGCTTGAAAACCCCGAGGCTGGCATCGTGGAGGTTGAAGACCTGGACTTCCGGCGTTGTCTGGAGATCCAGAAGCCCTATCTTGGCTCACTCGTGAGTGTCTATACGGACTGGACGCCTCTGGATGGCCGGCCTGGGCTCTTCCCGGAAGAGATCGACACATCGGATCCATGGCAGTTCCGGAATGTGCTGGTTTCCTGACTGGCGCTAGGCAGCGCGCACGGGGTTTCTGCTGCAGCAAAGCTGACGATCTGGTTCTGTTGCGGCGCGGAAGCAATTCGTGCGGACGGACGATTCCGTGCGAACGGCGTCGTCCTACTCGAAAATGCCAAGATGGCAATAGGGAAATTGACCCATGGATATCACCACACGACTATAGTCGCGATCGGGCGCGGCGCGCTTCTGATCGGCGCGTTTCATCCTCATTTAGCCGATTTACGGCCCTTCAGATCACAGCCACTTCGGTTCATCCAAATGGGGTCCACGAGGCTAGCCTGCGAGCAAAATGATTGACCTGTTCCACCCCAGAGGCTGCTGAAATTCGTCTTGTGCCACCAGAGGCTAGCCCGTCCGCATCAAAACTCGGCGCCGTTCATGCCGCCAGGGGCGTTCATTCCGCAGCATAAGCCCTTCCACAAGCACCGAAGTCGAACGCTGGAAATGCTTGGATGCCGGGCAACGAATTTGTACCGGAGCCCCCGACTATGCAATCATTCGGGGAAAGAACATCCAAAGCAAGCGCGGGGGCGACAATGGAGTGGGTGCTTGCGGGCGCGATCTTGGCCGCCTGGTTCGTTTTCCGCGCCGTCAAGAACAAGGAACGGAGCGTTCACGCACTCCAGTTGCGCGAGTTCGCTACAACGCCTAGCAGCGTGGACAAAGATTTATCTGAGACCCGGGCCAGGGAGGCGTGGATTGATCCTCGGATAAACCCCGATCCAAGGTTCACTGACGGATCGGACCAACGGGACCGGGGTTTGCTAGCCCTGCCACCGCCAAGTCGCGACAGGCTTTCCGCGATCAGGAATCATGCCCGATGGATTCCGCCCGGTGAGAGTGTTCGGGTGGGTGGAATTTCCATCGACGCGGGCATGTTTTATCTCGGCGGAGCCTTCACCGGATCGATCTCGGACCGCGAGAACAATTGCCTCGTGGACCCATCATGCGCGATCGCCCCATCGGGCAGCGATCAGTCAGGCAGCCTCCTGCCTTATTGGCCGTCATATTCGAACATTCCTCCCGTTGCCAGGCGGACCTATCTCGACTGGCTTCCGAGCGGAAGGAAGGATCCGAGGATCGGCATTGGATATGTCTTCCTGTCTTTCTACGGCCTTGAACGCCGTATGCTCGTGGATGCAGTCAAAGACGAGACGCCTGCTTTGATAGCGGAGGTCAGGCGCCTCCTTGCACTCCACGGCGAAAATCACTCGTTTAGGAACTACGCGTCGAAATTTCTTGACGTTGCGGACCTCGTCAAAGGTCCGGAAATCTCTCGCCCGGTACTCTCGCCCGAGCTCCGGAACGGATATGAAATGCCGTTGTCCGTCAGGCTCCATCTTGGGCGCAAACTCGCCTCAGCGACTTCTTTCGACGGCACGGACGCACTCCTCTGGGTTCTCTCGCTTCCGGACACTTATCTCCGAACGCCTGCAACGAGATGTTTCGATGAACTTGCCGAGCTTTGGCAAATGCGGTTCGCATCTCGCTACCCACTAGGACTCAAGGTCAATCCGCCGAAAACCAAGCTCAAGATCGAATATCATGCGGCGAGCGGCGGCTTCGAATGCAGCCTTGACCTGTCCGACAGCGAGACCGGGCCGCTTCCCGACATCGCCGCGGTTTCCGCGCCCCTCGATGGCTTGCGGGACCTCCTCAATGCACGCACCGACGAACTCGCCTCGTACAGCCGTCTGCTGGGGTGTCAAACGGCCCTTTAATTGCGGGTAGTTGTCAATCCGGATCGCATTGCCATCGCCGGGGTCATGGTCCTTTCCGAGGTCGAATGCCTCATGATGATGTTCGGGTCGGGCGCCTCAACGTTTCCAACGAGATGCAGATGAACTGCTGTCAGCCGTTTGACCGAGGTCGCCGCAACCACCGTCCCGGCAGGGACATCACGAGTTCGGAGATGATAGCAGCCCGAGAACTCGTTTGGGATGGAGTCGACTAAGCCATCTTTTCGTTACCCCACTCAAAGCTGGTGCCGTCAACCCAAATGCAATGAAGGAGAACCGCGATCTTCCGTGCGACCGCCACCTTTGCCTTCTTCAAGCCGATCCGTCTCGACAGGCGCATCCCCCAGGCTTTCAGCGTGGACCATTTCTTCGTCCGGTGCAGGAGCACGCTGGCGGCCTCGTACAGATAGGTTCGCAGCAGTCGATCTCCCCAACGTGAGACGCGGCCATTGATATCCGTTTCACCTGACTGCTTTCGTCGCGGCGTCAGGCCGAGATAGGCACCTACGTTGGCGGCCGAGCGAAAGCGCGAGGGGTCGTCGATCGTGTGGCGGAACGTAAGCGCGGTCACCACGCCGATGCCGGGGACCGTCATCAGCCGGCGTGTGGTTTCGTCTTCACGAGCGAGATGCCGGACCTGCCGATCGAGCTTCTCCTGTTCACAGCAGACCTGCTCATGGACAGACAGAAGCGCCTGAACCAAAGGGCGAAGCGGATGGCCGTCAGCAACCAGTTCCCAAACTTTTCGCCGGAACTGTGACCCAATCGATCGACTGAACTGCAGCCCATATTCCTTCAGCATGGACCGTGTCTGGTTTTCGGGGTCGCGACGGATCTCGACAAGTCTTGACCGTGCGACGAGCACGGATCGGGTGACCTGACTTTCTGCGCTCTTGACCTTCACTTCCCGATACCAGCCGACGCGAACCAGTTCGGCCAGGCCGCGGGCATCGTTCTCATCGCTCTTGTTCATTCGGACTGAAAGCGCTGCCTTTGCATGCCGAGCATCAAGGCAGACGACCGGCAACCCGACCCTTTTCAGCTCGTGCCAGAGCCAGCTGGACATGGCACCAGTCTCAAATCCGATGCGCTCGGCGTGAGGCGCACGTTTATGCAGAAGCTCCGTCAAGGCTCCTGGATCGGACTTCGCCTTTCCCTGGAACACCGTCTTTCCAGTATCGTCGACCACGCAGACGCTCGTCTCTCTCTGCGACACATCCAGTCCGACATATTGCTTCACTGCGGCCTCCTTGATCTCAATGGTCGGCGGCTTTTGCCGTCTGCCAAGTCTTCGTTCAAAGGAGCGACGGCAGCAATTACGTCATCGTTTCCAAAACTTGCACGCCGGTTCACATGCACGGGTAAGCGATCAACTGGATACCGTTCCAGATGATTGCTGAGAACGTCCCCCGCATTCAGGGCATGAAGCTGAAGCATTGGGATGGCAGCTCTCCATCGCCATCCCAATGTCGACAAGGCCGCTGAACTGATTGTGGCAGCTTGCCTGGTTCGCTGCTGAGCGGCGCACATCAGCAAAGTGACTCGCATGGTATGCCGTCGCTGTCGCGATCGAGCTTGCCGCCCCAGGAACAATTGTCCAGATACCACCGGGCCTCATCACAGGAGCTGATTTGCCAACACGTCAGCCGCCGATCGCAAGACCAGCTCTGCGCTATTCGCGACGAACTTCCTCTGATTGAAGTCACGCCCAACAACCGACTGTTTTCCCTGGGAGACGGTGAGCTGTTTCCGGACAAGAGGCTTATAGCCACGATGAACCAAATTGCTAATTGCTTCATTGTTCCCCTCGTGGAATTCGGTAGCAATTTGACCGCCGCCAACCGGCAGAGCGGTTCATGCATTCGTCGAGTGCCCCAAATCGTGCTGCGCAGAATTCAGGTTCGCTTCCAACGAAACTTCCGTGCCGCCATGATCAGTTCTTGGCTGATGATCTGGCCACCTGGGCCGACAATCATCGTCAACTCCCGATCATGATAAAGCAAGGATAGGCGGTATCTGCCCTCGTCCTCGCCAATCCCACGCTCAACCCGCCCTTTGATGTTACCAAGCTGCATCTGCCGCATGAAATACTCGACAGCGAACTTCATCGCTCGAGCGGCCACCGCAGCATCGATCTCAGGCGCGCCATCCGCCCATCTAACCGAAGTCATCCAACCCCCCGGAAGAAATCCCGGCCAGACCTTTGTCCCGCAAGTTGTTGCAAGCTTTCTGACTCGAGCAGCTGATCACCATTCGACCCCGTCGGTAAGGGAGACTTCGGTCATGACAGTTCTGCATCTGTCAGGATCGCAACGGATATCTGAACAACGCGTTCCACGACTAACTCTAGCTTACTGCTGCAATCGGATCGTTCTTTGCTGTGTCGCAAGTAAGATCCATCCCAGGCATCGGAGCCGGTAGAGCGGGTGCACCGGACAGACGACCGGGGTTAAGCTGGTCCGGACCGTCAAGACGCTGAAAGGCGTCGAATCCCTTGTGGCGCGATAAATCTGCGCTGATCCAGTAAAAAGGGATGTCCCTCCCGCCGCACTAAGCACCGAACCTATCTTGGTTCAATTTGCGCGAGCGCAAAGAACAGACGCTTCATGTGGTGCACCTTCTCTCCCCATCGACGACGATCGAGATTGGAGACTGACATGTCCACGCGACGCGAGGCGCTCTTCGGAGCGGCGATTGGCGCCACTGCCCGTTGCGATGCCAAGCATGCCAGAACGCGAAGCGAGGCGAAAATGAAAATAGATTCCGAGAGCGAAGAAGTGATCGAAGAGTGGCCAAGCCTTGTATTTAGCACCGAAGCAGCAAGCGGCGCAAAGGCGGACAATACGTTGCTGCCCATGCTTATCGCTGGGCTCGCCCTAATTGTCCTAGGTGGCGTGGTCGTGATGGCCTTCGTGTAGAAAAGCCTGCTGCTCGTTGCAGGCTCGTTCCGCGACGGGTTCAGGTTCAGTTTGCATACCTAGCTGAATGCCGGCCGGTTCATGGTCATCGCCGAACGCAGTGACTATGCTGCCCGCGATCGCGAGTTGTAGGTTTCAAACTGATCCGGTTTCGAGCGCTTTCCGTGCGGACTATGCCGCTTTGCTATGCGCGCGGTTCGACTGATCGAGATAGGCGTCGAAGGTCGCAGCGACCGCTCTAATGACGAAGCGATGGTCCTGGCTTACGCGCACTATACCGTCCGCAACGTCGAGGATGCCGTCGCGCTCAAGTTCTGCAAGCTTGTCATTGCCGCCGAGAAGTCGTGACGGCTCGAAGCTGTAAGCCTTGCAGATCGCTGAAATGTCGGCACTGAAATCGCACATCAGCCGCTCGATGATCTCGGCCCGCACCCCGTCCTCTTCGGTCAGGCGGTAGCCTTTGGCCGTCGCTAGCCGCCCGGAGGCGATCTGCTGGGCGTAAAGGCCCGGCGCGACCTCGTTTTGCGCATAACCGCTTTTCATGCGGCCGATTGCGGAGGCGCCGAAGCCGATCAGCGTATCGCAATTGTCCGTGGTGTAGCCTTGGAAGTTGCGTCTCAGCCTGCCCGCTTCCTGCGCCTGGACGAGATCGTCTCCAGGCAGCGCGAAGTGGTCGAGGCCAATTTGCCTGTAGCCTGCCGCGACCAGCGTCTCGGCGATCACTCTAGCCTGTTCGTTGCGTGCCGCGGTATCGGGCAGACTGGTTTCGTCGATCATCCGCTGGTGCTTCTTGAACGTTGGGATGTGTGCGTAGCCAAACACGGCCAGGCGATCCGGAAGCATGGCGATCGCCGCACTGGCAGTCTCGACGCAAGACTGCACCGTCTGATGCGGCAGGCCATAAATCAGGTCGAAATTGATGCCGCCGATGCCTGCGCTGCGCAGACGGTCGGTCGCCTCGGCGGTCTGCGCCTTGCTCTGGATGCGGTTGATGGCCTTCTGCACGACGGGATCGAAGCTCTGGACGCCGAGGCTTGCGCGGCTGACACCTGCGGCGCCCAGCGCATGGGCCATCTCGGCGGTAAGCCCGCGTGGATCGATCTCGACGGCGGTCCCGGTCGTGTCGGAGAACGCGAAGTGCTCCCGCATAAGCGCCATCAGCGCGAGGAATTCCGCCGAGGAGATGATGGTCGGCGTGCCGCCGCCGAAATGTACTTCGCCTACGGGCAGGCGGTTAGGAATTCGTGCGGCAACCATGCTGATTTCCTCGCGCAGCACGCCGAGATAGTCGAGGATTGGGCGGTCCTGCCGGGTTATCGTCGTATGGCAGCCGCAATACCAGCACATCGACCGGCAGAACGGAATGTGCAGGTACAGCGATACTGGATCGCCGGCCGGCAGGTTCGCCAGCCAGTCTCCATATTCGTGGATGCCGACCGCCGAGGAGAACCTCGGTGCGGTGGGGTAGCTGGTATAGCGGGGCAGGCGTGCGTCGCCATATTTCGCCAGGACTGAAGTCTGCAATGGAGGTCTCCTACTCGGTGCTGCTGAAGCACTCTAGCCGGCGACAAACCCGTGCTTCTTTGCGATAGGCCAAAGTCACACCAGCTTTATTGCGTCTCCGGAAACGCATTTCCAGCGAGCCCGAGTCCGTGAATTCGATCCGGTTCGTGGGACCTGAAGACCCCTGGGTTCCTACCTCTCAACAGGTACTGCATGCACCATCGCAGTGACGATTGAGCAAGCGCGGGCAGCTATTGCGCCCGATTTGACGGGCAGTTGGCTATTGAGGCGAAGCCACATTTTCTGGAGCGTGTTTGTCCTGGCGCAAAGTTCGTGACGAATACGACTGATAGGTAGCCGGCCACACGTAAAGTTCGTCATTCAGATCAACCAGGGAATCAGAAGAAATGCGCTCGACCAAACTCATGCCGTTCATCGCCGCCGCCGTTCTAACGTGGGCCGGCACTGCGAACGCCGCCGAATTCGAGGTCTCCATGTTGAACATGGGCAAGCACGGCATGTTTCAGCTCGAACCATCCTTCCTTAAGATTGCGCCCGGCGATACGGTTCATTTCGTCGCCAAGGACAAGGGGCACGATGTCGAATCGATTCCCGGTATGTTGCCGGAAGGTGCCGAGCCGTTCAAAGGGCAGATGAACAAGGATCTCACGGTTACGTTCACCAAGCCCGGCGTCTACGGAGTCAAGTGCAATCCCCACTATGGCATGGGCATGGTCGCGCTTGTCGTGGTCGGCGATCCAAGCAGCAATCTGAAGGCAGCTGAGTCGGTCAATCAGGCCGGCAAGGCCAAGAAGGTTTTCGACGATCTGTTCAAGCAGATCGGTCAATAGTACGCCCGCGCCGGGACTTTTTGCTGCCAGGCGGATATTTGCTGACGTCGCAAAAAATGCGGCTTATTCAAACAGATGGAGCGGGATGCCAAGCTAGGTTTGAACGCATCCCGCCTCCAGAATTGGTGCCCGCAGCATCAGCGGAACACGTGCCACCGCGCTGCGATGGCGGCCAGGCTCTGCATGGTTCGATCCGCCGCCTGTTGGGCGGCGACCAGCACCTGTTCGTCGCGGGTGTGATCGGCGAGGTCGAGATAGGCCTGGTGCAGCCGTTCGGCCTCACCGAGCGCCGAGCGCAGAAGCGGCGACGGCGTGGCAGCTTGCGCGAGGTCCACTGTCGCTGCCTCATCAGTCTCGTTGGCGCCTTCAACCCCGGCCGCGCTCTCCCGCTCGGCAACCTCGGCGACCGTTTTCGACGCCGCATCCTCACCCAAAGCGGCAAGCCGTGAAGCAATCCGTCGGTGGAAGGCTGCGGCACGCGATTCCAGTCGTCGACTCTGTCGCACGAACTCCGGCAGAGAGGAGGCATCAAGCATCGGCCTCTCGTCGCGGGCTCGCCCGGCGCCTTCGCGTCGATAGGCGCGACGCCGTTCGGCGCGCAGTGTTGCCGCGTGATCGAGCGCCTTTCCGGCGAGCCACTCCGCCGTCGCCCGGACTGTCGCATCGTTGCTTTGCGCTGCGACATAAGAATAGAAGGCGAAAGCCAGCATCTCGTTGTCCACCGCAACGCCAAGGATCCGGTACGGGCTGAGCAGCGCGCTCGCCTCCGCCTCGTCCCACGATCGGGCGATTTCGGAAGGCAACCCGCGCGGATCGGCAAGTGCCGGCGGCGATGCGCCCGTCAACTGATTGGCACGGCGGACGATTTCTTCGATATGGTCGCTCTGCTCTTCGATGAGCGCATGGAAAGCGCCCGCCATCTCCATTGCGCCCAGCTTTTCCATACGCGTGGCCAGCTCGGCGTAGCGCCGCGCCGACGCTTCTTCCATGGTCATAGCCAGACCAAGAAGTGCAAGGACATCGCGCGGTCGCGCTCTGGGTTCTTCGTTCAGCCGCCTCATGGATGTTCGCCTCTGCGATGGACGGACAAATTAACGTCAATCCCAAATGATTTTTCATTGCGCTGGATCAAAGAGTGGTTCCTGCGCGCGGTCCAAGGATAGCGGCCCGCCCGGTCACCGCCGACTGGGCCTCAGATGTCCACGACCGGCAGCGATAATGAAACGATACATCGAATTCGGGCGGAAACCGATGCCGCACCAGCTTCTTGCGGCCATCCTTCTCCTGCTCCTATCCATTCTATGGCTAGCTGACGAGGCAAGGGCAGCGGGGCGACTCGGCGAATTCCTGAGCGGGGTCAATGTGTCCAACATCGATCCTGACGCCGATGGTTTCGGCGACGTCGAGGGCAATCCCCCTGCGGCAAAGCTGCTCAAGGGCGGTCAGCTCGTTGGCTACGCCTTCCTCACAGGCGACGTCGTCGATTCGACCGGCTACTCCGGGAAGCCCATCAACATCGTGGTCGGGATTGATCTCGACGGCAAGATCACCGGCGCGAAGCTCGTCGAGCACCACGAGCCGATCGTTCTGGTCGGCATTCCTTTGGCCAAGATCGAGCATTATATCGACGGTTTCATCGGCCGGCGTGTTCTTGATCCAAGCGACGAGAGCCGCATGCCTGTCGACATCGTCAGCGGCGCAACGGTCACGATGATGGTCATCGCCGACAGCATGACGCAGTCGGCGGTCAAAATCGCGCGGTCGCGCAGACTAGGCGCCGGGGCAGCGAATACCGCTCCTCAAACGGCCCACCGCACAATCAATCAGACCAAGAGCACAGTCGAAACCTGGCAAGCCCTGCTCGACGACGGATCGGTCCGCAAGCTTGCGATCACCAACAAAGAACTCGACGACTTGTTTCAGCGGACGGGCAATGCTGCGGCGATCGCGCGCCCCCAGGCAGGGAACCCGAATGCCTCCTTCATCGACGTCTACGTTGCGCTGGTAAGCGTTCCGGCGATCGGCCGATCTCTGCTCGGTGGCGCCGAATATGATCGCCTTCGCCAGGATCTGAAGCCCGGCCAGCAGGCGATCCTCGTCGCCGGCGACGGACCATATTCCTTCCGCGGCTCCGGTTATGTGCGCGGCGGCATCTTCGATCGAATCGAGCTGATCCAGCTCGAGAGCACCATAAGGTTCCGCGATCGCAACTATAGGCGGATTGGCGCGGTGGCTGCCGAAGGCGTGCCGGACTTTCCCGAGATCGGCGTCTTCCTCACGCCCGACGGTTCGAATCTCGATCCCGGCGCGTCATGGCGGTTCCAGCTTCTCGTGCAACGGGCGACCGGTGCGCTCGACAAGGCGTTCGTCACAACGGGGCTCGACTACCTAACCCCCGACAAGTTCCTGACCGCGCCTGTTGCGCCGCCAGTGGCGGCCGCGCCGGGGCAGGTAGCCACGCAACTGGCGGCAGCTGCGGACGACGAGCCGCCGCTCTGGCAGCGGATGTGGCGGGCGCGGATGTTCGACGTTGCCATTATGCTCGTTGCGATAGGAGTGCTTACCGGTATCTTCTTTTTCCAGGATTTCCTCGTGAAATGGCCGCGTGCCTACGAGCGCATCCGGCTGGGCTACCTTGCCTTCACGCTTCTCTGGCTCGGCTGGTACGAGCACGCGCAACTCTCGGTCGTGAATATCCTCACATTCTTCAACTCGCTGCGCGGCGACTTCCGGTGGGACTATTTCCTGCGCGACCCGCTGATCTTCATCCTATGGTCCGCGGTCGCCGCTGCGCTGCTGTTCTGGGGACGCGGCGCCTATTGCGGCTGGCTCTGTCCGTTCGGCGCGCTGCAGGAGTGGACGAACCGGCTGGCACGCTGGGCCCATATTCCGCAAGTCCGCGTGCCATTCTGGCTCAATCAGCGCCTGTGGCCGTTCAAATACATCATCTTCCTTGCCTTGTTCGGTCTTTCCTTCGGCTCGCTCGGTCTCGCCGAGGAAGCGGCCGAGGTGGAGCCCTTCAAGACTGCGATCATCCTGCATTTCGCGCGCGAGTGGTGGTTCCTCCTGTTCGCCGTCGGCTGTCTTGCGCCTGGCCTCTTCATCGAACGCTTCTACTGCCGTTACCTTTGCCCGCTCGGCGGCGCGTTGGCTATTCCCGCCCGTGTGCGCATGTTCGATTGGCTAAAGCGTTACAAGGAATGCGGCTCGCCCTGCCAGCGCTGCGCCAATGATTGTCCCGTCCAGGCGATCCACCCAGAGGGGACGATCAATCCCAACGAATGCATCCAGTGCCTCAACTGCCAGGTGCTCTACCACGACGACCAGCGCTGTCCGGTGGTGATCCAGAAGCGCATCAAGCGTGAGAAGTTCCTGGCGCTGCAGTCGCCGTCGATGCAGCCGGAGCCTAAGCGCAAGCCAAGGGTCTTGGTGACCGTCAACGGTCGCGAACCATCCGTGGAACGGAAGCCTGCGGCCAGCGAGGCCGCGTCAACAGAAGGAGAGAACCAATGAAAGACGACGATAGGCTAGAGGATTCGGGAGTAAGCCGCCGCAAACTTCTGACCGGAAGCGGCAAGGCTGCCATACTGGCCGGCCTGGCCAGCGCGGCCGCCGGCGGCGCCGTTGGCATTGCCGTACTCCCCAGGCCCGCTCAGGCAAAGGAGGCGACAAGCGAGATCCGCCCCGGCGACCTCGATGAATACTACGGCTTCAGCTCAAGCGGCCAATCCGGCGAGGTGCGTATCATCGGGCTGCCCTCAATGCGCGAACTCACCCGCATTCCTGTCTTCAATCGCTGCAGCGCCACTGGCTGGGGGATCACGAACGAGAGCCGAAAGATCATGACGGAGGGCCTAATGCCCACCACGCAGGCGTTCCTCGCCAAGCGCGGCGGCGTCTACCCCAATGGCGACCTGCATCACCCGCACATGTCATTCACGGACGGCACCTATGACGGACGCTATCTGTTCGTCAACGACAAGGCCAATTGCCGCGTCGGGCGCATCCGTTGCGACGTGATGAAGTGCGACAAGATCGTCGAGGTTCCGAACGCATCCGACATTCACGGACTGCGCGTTCAGAAGTTTCCGCGGACCGGCTACGTGTTCGCCAACAGCGAGCACATCATCCCGATCCCGAACGACGGCAAGGTCCTTGACGATCCCAAGCAGTACTGGTCGGTCTTCACGGCGATCGACGGCGATACAATGAAGGTCGCCTGGCAGGTGCTGGTCGACGGCAATCTCGACAATACCGACGCCGACTACCAGGGCAAATACGCGTTCTCGACCTGCTACAACTCTGAACGCGGCGTGACGCTCGCCGACATGACCTCCGCGGACCGCGACTGGGTGGTGCTCTTCAACCTCAAGCGCATCGAAGATGCGGTCAAGAAAGGCGACTACAAGGAGATCAACGGCGTCCCGGTGGTCGACGGGCGGCATGGCTCGCGCTACACGCGCTATGTCCCGGCCGGAAACAATCCCCACGGCTGCAATACGGCGCCCGACGGCATCCATGTCGCTATCGCCGGCAAGCTCTCGCCGACCGTGACGCTTCTCGACGTGCGCCGCTTCGACGACCTGTTCGACGATAAGATCAAGCCTCGCGACGTCGTCGTTGCCGAGCCGGAGCTAGGTCTCGGGCCGCTCCACACCGCATTCGACGGGAAGGGCAACGCCTACACCACGCTGTTCCTCGACAGCCAGGTCGTCAAGTGGAACCTCGACAAAGCGATCCAGGCTTACGGCGGCGCCAAGGTCGACCCGATCATCCAGAAGCTCGACGTGCACTATCAGCCGGGCCACAACCACACCTCTATGGGTGAAACCAAGGAGGCTGACGGCAAGTGGCTGGTGTCGCTCAACAAATTCTCCAAGGACCGCTTCCTGCCGGTGGGGCCGCTGCATCCGGAGAATGATCAGCTGATCGACATCTCGGGCGACCAGATGCGCCTGGTCCATGACGGGCCGAGCTTCGCGGAGCCGCACGACATCTGCCTTGTCCATCGCTCGAAGGTAAGGCCGGAGACCGTGTGGAAGCGCGACGACCCGATGTGGGAGGAAGCGCGGCAGCAGGCGGCGAAGGACGGCGTCAAGCTCGAGGAGGCCGCCGATGTCATCCGCGACGGCAACAAGGTGCGCGTCTACATGCACTCCGTCGCGCCGGCCTACAGCCTCGACAAATTCACTGTGAAGCAGGGTGACGAGGTCACCATCACCGTGACCAACATGGATGACGTCGAGGACTTGACCCACGGCTTCACCTTGGTCCGCCACGGAATCGCGATGGAGATCGGACCGCAGGCGACCGCGTCCGTGACCTTCATCGCGGACCGTCCCGGTGTCCACTGGTACTATTGTCAGTGGTTCTGCCATGCCCTGCACATGGAAATGGCCGGGCGCATGATCGTGGAGCCGCAGCCGGCATGAGCCTGCGTCGGCATAGCTGGAGCGCAGTTGCGGCGGCCATAGTCGCCGCCTGCGCCTTCCTCCTCCCAGGGGCAGGGCGGGCAGAAACCGTCACTGTCCCTGCGGGCGGTGACGGTCTTCGGCAGGCCATTGCCGCGTCACACACCGGCGATACGCTTAAGCTCGCCGCCGGCGTGCATCAGGGCCCGATCCGGATCGACCACGCTCTCACCATCGAGGCCGAGCTTGGCGCCGTGCTCGACGGGCAGGGTATGGGCCGAACCATCGATGTGGCCGCCCCCGACGTTGTCACTCGAGGCCTCACGATACGCAATTCAGGCATCGACGATCCCATGGACGCAGCGGTCTTCCTTGAAGACAGCGCCGCGCGCGCAATTGTCGAGAATAACCGGATCGAGAGCAGCCTGGTCGGAGTCTATATTCACGGAGCCGCCAAGGCCGTCGTTCGGAACAATCGGATCGTCGGGCGGACCGACCTCAGGATCAACGAACTCGGCAACGGCGTCTACGTCTGGAACGCGCCGGGGGCGCAGGTGATCGGCAACTACATC
Organism: Mesorhizobium sp. ES1-4; assembly: GCF_020164745.1. Lineage (GTDB taxonomy): Bacteria > Pseudomonadota > Alphaproteobacteria > Rhizobiales > Rhizobiaceae > Mesorhizobium. The sequence goes on from NZ_JAIUGV010000014.1 coordinate 18,047, forward strand.
ACAGGCGGACGCGACGGCATTTTCACCAATGCCAGCCGCAACAACGTCTTCCGCGGCAACCGTATCGAGAACGTCCGCTTCGCGGTCCACTACATGTACACGAACGACAGCGAGGTCAGCGACAACGTCTCACGCAATAACCACGACGGCTATGTCATCATGTATTCGAGCCGCCTGGTGATCCTCCGCAACCTGTCTGAAGACGATCGCGATCACGGCCTTCTGCTGAACTACGCCAACGACGCAGACATCGAAGACAATATGGTCCGGCGAAGCGACCAGTGCGTCTTCATCTACAACGCCAACAAGAACCTGTTCGCCGGCAACTGGTTCGAGGATTGCGCGGTCGGCATCCATTTCACGGCGGGTTCTGAGCGCAACCGAATGACCGGCAATGCCTTCGTCCATAACCGGTCGCAGGTCGTGTATGTGGGAACTCGGTCGCTCGACTGGTCGGCGGAGGGACGCGGCAACTACTGGAGCGACGATCCGGCATTCGACCTGAATGGCGACGGCATCGCCGATACCGCTTACCGCCCGAACGACATCTTCGACAAGGTCGTGTGGACTTACCCGACGGCCAAACTCCTCATCAACAGCCCGGCCGTTCAGGTGATCCGGTGGGCACAAGCGGAATTCCCCGCGCTCCATCCGGGCGGCGTCATCGACAGCGCGCCGCTGATGGCGCCCATCCCGCCTGCGCTGGAGGTGAAGCCATGACCACGTCGCCGACGATCTTCATGCAGGGCGTGTCCAAGCGATACGGAGATGCCTACGTCGTGCACGACGTGGACCTCTCGGTTGCCCCCGGCGAGTGCGTTGCCGTAGTCGGGCACAATGGAGCCGGCAAGAGCACACTGGTCAAGATGGCCCTCGGCCTGCTCACGCCGACCGCAGGGCGTGTCACGCTGCTCGGCGAGAACCCGGCAGGGCGCCAGGCCATGGCATTCCGGCGCAGGATCGGCTTCCTTCCTGAGAACGTAGCCTTTTCTCCGGCAATGACGGGCCGCGAAGTGCTGCGTTTCTACGCGCGTCTCAAGCAAGTACCGCTCGGCGTCGCCGACCAGCTCTTGGAACGCGTGGGGCTCGTTGCCGCGTCGCGCCGCCGCGTAGGCACCTATTCGAAGGGCATGCGCCAGCGACTCGGACTGGCGCAGGCGCTACTCGGCGAACCGCGCGTCCTCTTTCTCGACGAGCCGACGACCGGTCTCGACATCGAGTCGCGGCAGATGTTCTACGACGTAATGGCGGAGTTGCGCGACGCCGGCGCGACGCTGCTGCTTTCCTCGCATGCGCTCAGCGACATCGAGCAGGCGGATCGCGTCGCGATCATGAAGGCCGGCCGCATGGTCGCATGCGGCGCGCTTCCGGAACTTCGTCGCCTGGCGGACCTACCGCTTCGGATACGGGTCCACGTAACCGACGGGAATGCGGCGCGGGAATTCACCGCGCGGCGCACCGTGCAGTGGCTCGACGATCTGCGCTTCGAGTTCACCTGCGCCGACGATGGCAAGGTCGAGGCGATCCGCAGCGTGTCGCTGCTGGAAGGCGTCTCCGACATCGAAGTGATGTCGCCGACATTGGTCGATCTTTGCGATGAGCTTACACGGGAGGCCGCCGAATGAATGCCATAGCAACGATTGCCGGCCGAGAGATACGCGACGGCCTCCGAAACCGCTGGGCCCTTGGCGCTGTCCTGCTGATGGCTGGCCTGGCGCTGACCCTCGCATTTCTCGGCAGCGCTCCCACGGGTGTGGTCGGCGCAAGCCCGCTCGATGTCACGGTCGTCAGCCTGTCGAGCTTGACGATTTTCCTAGTCCCGCTCATTGCACTCCTCCTTTCCCATGATGCGATCGTGGGGGAACGAGATCGCGGGACGCTGCTGCTTCTCCTTTCCTATCCGCTGTCGCGCTGGCAGGTGCTTTTCGGCAAGTTCCTCGGGCACCTCTCGATCCTGACGGTGGCGACCGTGCTCGGATACGGCGCCGCCGGCGTCGCTCTGGCCCTTGCGGCCGGCGAGTTCGATGCCGACAGCCTGGCAAGCTTCGCGCGAATGGTCGGCTCGTCCGTTCTGCTCGGCGCGGTCTTCCTTGCGCTTGGATACTTAATCAGTGCGACCGTGCGCGAGCGCGCGACCGCGGCGGGCCTTGCCATCGGCATCTGGCTGGTTCTGGTCCTTCTCTACGACATGGCGCTCCTTGGGCTGCTTGTCGCGGATCAGGGCAGGACGATCAGCGCCGCTGCCTTCAATTGGCTGCTCCTCCTCGATCCCGCCGACATCTTCCGGCTGCTCAATCTTGCCGGGTTGTCGAAAACCAGCTTGTTCGCCGGGATGGCCGGCCTTGCCGAGCAAATGCAGTTCGGTCGCGCCGTGCTGCTGGCGGCGCTGGGGGCCTGGGTGGCGGTTCCTCTCGCCTTCGCCGCCTTCGTCTTTTCAAGGAAGGAGCCATGATGCGCGCAACACTTCTCGGGCCCCTAGTCGCCGCTCTCCTCTCCATTCTTCTCGCCGGCTGCAACCAGGACATCGCCGGCCAGCCCCAACCGCCGCCGCAGGAGCCGACGGCCACCTCGGTCGCCTACTTCTGTTCAATGGGCATACTCGAGCACGGCGGCCCGAAGGCGCAGGCCTTCCTTGCCGGCAAGTCCGAGCCGGTCTGGTTCGCGTCCGTTCGCGACGCCGTCGCCTTTACGATGCTTCCCGGGGAATCGAAGGATGTCGTCGCCATCTATGTCAACGACATGGCGAAGGCCAGGAATTGGGACCGCCCGGAGGCGGGAGCATGGGTCGAGGCGCACGATGCCTGGTATGCAATCGGCAGTGACTACGGCGCCGGCATGGGCGGTAAGGAAGCGGTACCCTTTTCCGATGAAAAGGCTGCTCGGTCATTCGCCGAGACGCACGGCGGAACGGTTTCCCGCTTCAATGATATCTCGGAAAAATACATCCTGGACGCCGACGAAAGCGATGGCGACGCTGATGTTCGGCCGACGAAGCCAATGCCTAAGCAAGCGGTGAAACAATGACGGGACCTTCGACAATCTCACGCAGCGCAACGAAACCGGAAGGCAAACCGACAGGCTGGATAAGCCGGCGCCGCTTTATCCGTATCAGTGGTGCAGCGGCCGGCCTGAGCCTTGCGGCGCTCGGGGGAGGGTTCGCGCGGCCGAGTCGAGCCTCACCGCTGTTCCATGAATGGCGCGGTGTCGCACTTGGCGCCGACGCCTCGCTGCAATTATATCATGCTGATGCCGCGGAGGCCGAGCGCTTGATCGCAGATGCGCTCGCCGAGGTGCGTCGACTTGAGCGCGTGTTCAGCCTCTACGATGAGACCTCCGCGCTTTCCCGGTTGAACCGCGACGGCGAACTGATCGATCCGCCGCAGGAACTCATCGAACTTCTGGCAATGAGCGAGCGCTATGCTCGCGCGACCGGCGGCGCCTTCGACCCGACGGTGCAGCCGCTCTGGGCGCTCTATGCGAAGCATTTCAGCATGGCTGGAGCGGATCCGAACGGTCCGTCACCGGCCGACCTTGGAACCGCCGTGGGCAAATGCGGCTGTCAGCGAGTGATGGTTGACGTCGGGAAGGTGGCGTTCGAGCAATCAGGCATGGCGCTTACCCTGAACGGCATCGCGCAAGGCTACATCACCGATCGCGTCGCTGAGCTTTTGCGTGCTCGCGGGGTCACGCACACCTTGGTCGACATGGGAGAGACGCGTGCGCTCGACGCTCATCCGGCGGGCCGGCCCTGGTCGGTCGGGATAAGGGATCCACGTGCCGAGGATCGCTTCGTTGCGACACTTGCTCTCGACAACCAGGCCATCTCCACGTCAGGCGGCTATGGCACTGAATTCGATGCAGCCGGAAGGTTCAATCACATCTTCGATCCTGCGACGGGCTTGTGCGCAAAGCGCTATCTCAGCGTCTCGGTCGTTGCGCCGACGGCGACTTGCGCCGACGCGCTTTCAACCGCCTTTTCCGTGATGCCGATTGATCGCGCCTCCTCTGTTCTCGCCGACGCTGGAGCGACGCAGGCCTATTTCGTGCTCCCTGACGGGCGTGTTATCGACCGAAGCGCCTAGGCTAAGGTGGGGCATCATGCAGCGACATTCGTCGCTGCAGCCAAGCCGGCAGCAGGTCGCTCGACCTTTGGTGGCGCAGTTCCATGCTGTGTTCGATGTTGCTTGTACCGATCGGGCAAGATCCACCCGGGCAGGCTGCAAATCGGCATCGTATAATAACCTTGGTGCCTATAATGAAATCAAGGACGTTGAATGCCATTCGGCATCCGGACCCAGCGCTGGTTCACAGGGAATTCTCCAAGAATTCGTGAGGACGCACCACGGTTCCACCTCGTCGCCGTTGACCAGAGCATCCCGCGCCGCGAACTCCCATTCAATTTCGTCCAGAGCGCATTGCCGAGCGCCTTTGGTCGCCGGTGGAGGAAAGGGTGCTTCGCCAGCATGCCGGCGTCCTGGCCGGACATCGAACAGCAGGTGCTCCGCTCGCGAACAAGTTTGCGCTTGGACAAAGTCCGGCGAGCCCGGGCAGGGTAACTTTCATTCAGATATTTTTGGCGCGGCGTTCAAGAGGAGGCTCCTATGGCTGATGGTGTCAAAGCCTGCTCACTGGAACGCCCCTGGCGAAGTTTCGACGGTTTTGGTGCGCCCCCGAGTCTGGAGAGCGCTGCGAGGAAATGGCCATGATGGGCACTGCGCTTTCGCGCTGGAGTATGTCGTATTTCACCGCAGCGTTGAGTTTTCTTGTCGGCGCTCAGATGCTGATGGTCGCCGGTTACGGCTTCCCGGCGATGGCAGCGGAAGCGCCCGAAACGCTGGTCCTTGTGCATATGGTGGCTATCGGCTGGCTCAGCCTGCTGATGTGTGGCGCCCTGTTTCAATTCGTCCCGGTGCTTGTCGCACGGCCGCTGCGCTGGGAGCGGCTGGTGTTGCCAGCCATGATATGTCTTTTGGCCGGGCTCACCCTTCTTCTGGCGGGGTTCCTGCAACTGGCGGGCGTCTTCGAGACGGGCATATCCTTGCTTGCCCTCGCTGGCACGCTTCTGCCCGCCGGCTTCCTGCTGGTCGTCGGCGTGCTCGGCGCCACGCTGTGGGGTGCCGGCCTGCCGCTTCCAGCGCGTTTCGTCGCCGTGGGCCTCCCGTGTGTCCTCGTCACGGCCATCCTGGGTGCGCTGTTCGCGCTGCTGTTTTCGGGCTTCCTGCCTGCGCTGGCCGAGATCGACTTCCGAACGCAAGCGCTTCCCGTCCATATTGCCATGGGTCTTGGCGGATGGCTGAGTTTCACCGCGGTCGGCGTCTCCTATCGGCTTTTGCCGATGTTTATGCTGTCGCCGGACCGGGAGCGTGCCAGCAGCCGGGCGGTCTGGTGGGGCGGGGTCGCCGCGCTGCTCCTGACGGCGCTGACCCCGCCGATTGCCGCCGTTCTGTTAAAGACGGGGCTTCCCGATGCAACAAGCCCGGCAACGGTGCTGGCTGTGCTATTCGGGATGGCTTGCCTCATCCTCTACGGCTTCGATCTCGCCTTCTTCTACCGTCACCGAAAGCGCCGCATCATCGAGTTGAACAGCCGTGCAGCCCAAGGTGCCTTCCTTGCGCTCGCGCTGTCGGCTGTTCTGCTGCTTGGCCTTCTCGCGACCGGAACGCTGGACCAACACATCGGTGCGCTGCTCTATCTCGTCGCCTTCGGCTGGCTGTCTGGCCTCGGGCTTTCGCAGCTCTATAAGATCGTACCGTTCCTGACTTGGCTGGAATGTTACGGTCCGGTCATGGGCAAGAAGCCGACGCCACGCGTGCAGGACCTGGTCAAGGAGCGGCGCGGCTGGATCTGGTTCGCACTTTATTTCCTCGGAGTGCTGGCCGGCACGGAGTCCTTGCTCGTCGACCAGCCTGGCTTGTTTCGTGCCGCAGCCGCCGTGACGCTGCTTGCGACGCTGGCCATTGTCGTCGAACTCGTCCTGGCGCGCCGTCTCGCCAACGTGCCGGACGGCAGACGCCTGCCCGAAGGGGCGTCGCGGCCGCGCCTTTTCCTGCCCAGGCTGCCGTTGAATTCAGACAAATGGAGACCGCAATGACCAATCCTGACTACGAACTCGACGTTCGCCAGATTCTCCGGGAAGGCGGGGAACCCTTTAGTGCCATCATGGGGGCGGTCGCCGCGCTCGCTCCTGGCCAGGGGCTGCGGCTGCTTGCCACCTTCAAGCCGATCCCCCTGTTCCACGTCTTGGGCAGTCGTGGCTTCGAGTCGTCAGCACGCGAGATTGGCGATGGCGACTGGGAGGTGATCTTCACGCCGGCGGGCGGGCAATCGCGTGGTGCGGTTGCGGAAGCGGAGGCTGCGCCCGACAAGATCGGCGCCGCGAATGAGACCTGGCCGGCACCCGTCGCCGAATTGGACAACCGTGATCTCGATCCGCCCGAGCCGATGGTTCGGACACTGGAAGGGGTCGAGGCGCTGTCGCCGGGCCAGACGCTGGCGGCGCTCCTGCCGCGCGAGCCGATTTTCCTGTTTGAGGAACTGAAGACGCGCGGTCATCTCTGGCGTGGCGCGTTGGAGCCCGAAGGACACTATCGCGTGGTGATCCGGCGAGGCTGAGCGGCGAACGCGGGTCGCCGCGCCGGATTTGCCGATGCGTAACCAAACTCTCTGCCCTTCTTTTGTATGATCACTTGGCAAGTGGATGGCGAAGATGGAATCTCCATTCGATGACGATACGACCATGGACGAGATCATGCGCAGGTGGCCGCAAACCATCCGCGTGGTCATTCGCAACGGAATGCTTTGCGTTGGCTGTCCGATCGCATCCTTCCACACAGTTTCGGACGCTGCACGAGAGCACAAATTGGATGAAGTGGCGTTGCGCCATGCGCTGGAAGCCGCGGCGTCTTCCAAAAGCGGAATCAACACCGCCTAAATTCTCTACACCCGGCTTTCGGCAAGCATCAGCAGACGATGAGGCTCCACGACGATCACCTTCTGGCGCCCGCTTCTGACCAAGCCCTTTTCCTCCCAGGCAGTCATAAGACGGCTGACAGTATGCAAGGTCGTTCCGGTCATTTCCGCGATGTCTTGGCGGGACAGCGGAAAGTCAATCAGGAGACCTTCGTCGGTTCGCCTTCCGGACTGGTTCACCAGTTTGAGCAGGGCATGAGCCACCCGCTGGTCGACCTGCTCCGTTGACATTTCGATCACGCGCGTATGGGCATCTTGCAGCCGGTTACCGACCGTCCGGTACGTATTGGCGCCGAAGCTTGGAAAAGCGGAGGCGAATTCCGACCAGAGGCCGCTGGGCCACGCCAGCACCACGCAGTCGACGACGGCGACGGCGCTGGCCGGATAGGTGGTCCGGCCAAGGGCACTGGCGATGCCCATTAGTTCGCCAGGAGTGATGTAGCGAACGGCGACTTCCTCGCCTTCGGGCGTCGTCTTGATGACCCGGACATGGCCATCCAGCAACAGGAAGAAGGAATGCGCATCCTGCTCCTGTTCGAAGACCGCCTTATCCTTCGCAATGCGCAGCGAGCGCGCCTGGCCGATCATGCGGTCGAGTTCAGCCGGGTTCAGGCCCTCGAACGGCGCCAGACCGACGATCAGCGAGCGGTCGAGACAACTCATAATGTTTCTCGGCTTTTCTGCCAGTTTGATAGGTTTTTCGGTCCGCACCATGTCACGCGAATGGCTTTTGCCGCAAGTGGTCCATGCTGCGGCGCTTTCCCACGCCCAGCGTGATCGGGTTCAACCTCTCTCCAATGGTCGCGAAAATATGTTGTGCTGCTTCAAAGATGTGGCACGACGCAACTGAGGGGTTGGCGGAGATGGTGATGGCGGAGGTGCGTCTGCTGGAGCGCATCTTTAGCCTCTACCGCGAGGATTCAGACCTCACGCTGCTCAACCGGCAGCGCTTCCTCGCCGCGCCGCCGCGAGAACTGGTGGACATACTGCAGCGGAGCCGCGAGGTCTGGATGCTCAACGGCGGCGCTTTCGATCCGCTGTGGGACGCCTATCCACGTCGCAAGGCGCTGAACCGCTTGTCGGTGACTGCGCACGGCGGATGACGCGCCCTCCAGAACCACGCAAAGGGCGAACGAAAGGTCGGTCGGGTCGATTCAGGAAGCGCGCTACGCGGTGCTCGCCCAGCCGTTCGAACAGGCTTGGTCACCGTCTCAACGCGAGCGCAACGACAGCAATGGCCCGAGCGGCAGGCCGGAAATCGGCGGCAGAAGGCGGCGGGCAAACGCTGGCAAGCTGACTTTCTTCGGTCCATCGCGGACGCGCCACAATAGGCGGGGCTGTGCGGGAGAAAGTTTGCTCCGGATCAAATACGAGCGCGAATGACCTGCGAAGGACAAGAGGTTGGCCGCGCCTGTGCCCTGGCAGGCGCGGCGACAGGACACATGCCATCGAGGGCTGCTTTCGAATAGGCTCCGCCTACTAAGTTCGATCCGGCGCATGGAGGCCATCGTGCGGTCTGATGAACACTGGCCGCAGACCGCAAAGGTCTGGCGACAGTTCGCCCAGATGGATCTCGTCCTGGAGCGGCTGGAAATCGATCCTGCCCTTGCAGCCCGCAAATCGGGTGGGACGGCGATCGCGAATGCGCGCGACATCTGCCTCGCTTGCCTGTTGCAGCGCCAGTGCAGCCAGCGGCTGGAACAGGACGATCCTTGCGCCGTCCTCGAATTCTGTCCGAATGCCGGATTTCTCAAGGAGTGCAGCCGGACGCACGAGTGAGCTAACTGTCGCCCATATCGACCGTGCGCGGCTTTGAAGCCGCCGCTTTCCGACGCTCTCTTGTCGCAATGTCAACGTCTTGATCGACCGGCCATGGCATCGGAAAGACGCCGGCGGGTGAGCTGGCGCTGGACCCCTTCTATGCATGATCGCAGCCTTCCCCTGTTTCCAACTCGTGGTTCGTACGTGTCCTATCTGGAGAGCAAAGGGGACCTGAACACTATCTCGGCATCGGTCTCAATGCGGCTTGAGATTACCGAGATTCATCGGCGGGTGATCGCTGCCGGCGGTCCGGGTCTGCGACTGACGCAGGCGCTGGACCAGCGCGGCGCCTTGTCGGGCCTGCCTGTGGTCGCCATCCTTTTGGCACGGCCCGGCGCGTCGCGTGGGGCTTGGGCACCGATATGGAGGGACTTCGCGCTCTGCGAACTTCTGGCGTGGATGCGTTAGCCGCAACCGCCGCAAAACCTGCAGCAGGTCCGGATGATGCTGCCGGCCGCCCACAGGGCGTTTCAGACGAGGCCGAAGATCGTTGCGGCGCCTAAGGAGTGGAGCGAAGCCGAGCCGGACTTCTCGCTCCTGCCCGTCCAGACCTGCTGGCCGGGCGACGCCGGGCCGCTCATCACCTATTAGCCGGTCGTCGTCACATCGTACGCTGGCTGCCGATGCGCGACGGCGCGGCGCATCATAAGATCTCGCAGGCGAGGGGACTGGAGATGCCCGTGGCGGCGGTGATCGGAGCCGACCCGGCGACGCTGCTCGCCTCGGTGATGCCGGCGCCAAAAGGCGTATCGGAACTTGCGTGGTCGGGCATGATCAGTGACCGGCGCGTGAGGATGGCACCGTGCAGGGAGATCATGCTGAATGTGCCGACAAGCACCGAGATCGTTCTGGAAGGTACGGTTTCTCCCCTCGACAAAGCGCTCGAGGACGGGGAGGCGATGCCGCGAGGCGGTTGTGCCTGCTATGACGAGATTGGCGGCGTCTGTTCGCCGCGAGCACTGAAATCGGCGCGGCGGGCCGTTCCGGCTACCGTTGCCCGATTGGACGGCGGAGGTCCATTTTGTCCGCATCGCAGCCGGGCATGGTTAGGGAAAGGGCGCCAGATCACTCGCCCTCACCGGGCTTGCCGCTGAAATGGGCGTCGAACTTTCCGGGCACCCCGTTCCAGGCGTCTGCGTCGCCAGGCGGGATTTTCTTGCGCGTTACGTTGGGCCACGACGACGCATATTGATGATTGAGCGCAAGCCAGGCCGGAGCGGCGGAAGGGTCCGTGTCGGGGAAGATCGCCTCCGCCGGACATTCGGGGACGCAGACGCCGCAATCGATGCACTCGTCGGGGTGTATGACGAGCATGTTCTCGCCCTCGTAGAAGCAGTCTACCGGGCACACTTCCACGCAATCCATGTATTTGCATTTGATGCAGTTGTCGGTGACGACGTAGGCCATGTTGTCCGCTTCTTCGATGCGCGGCGCGGCTGCGCGCCCAGTTTCGGGCTGTTGCCGTTCGCGCGGTTCCCATATCGCCCAGTAGCCGAGGCCTCAGGCGGCGATCGATGTCGGCTCCGACGCACGGGCACCCTCGGCCCGCATCGCGGCGGCGGCGAGCCAGTCACGGTACAGGCCCTGGTCTTCCCTGGAAAACGAGCAACGACGCTTCATGTCGTCGAAGGTCTCACCGGGATGACTTCGATCGTAGTCCACTCGAACTAGGGATTCGAGATAAGCACGCTCGGCTTCATCCGCGGGCCGGATGAAATCGTGGGAATTGCTCAGCATGAGAGTCTCCTTTTGGTTAACTCCGAAAATCCGACGCGGCCTGATACCTGTCCTGCTCCAGCGCCCAGATGACGCACGCCGGGCAATCGGCTCCACATCGCTCGATGGCAGAGAAGATCAGGCTAAGCCGCTCCTGGCGTGACAGGGCCGCCGTTGGCAGTGCGCGGACTTGCAACAGGCCGCGCAGGACATGCAGTGCCCGGCGGGAAAAGGACGAGTCGGTCACCAAGGTTGCGCTCCTAAAAGATACATCTGCAATATATCTTTGTGAAAACGGATCGGCAAGTGGGCTGGATGCGACGAGGTGAAGCGTCTTTGCCGACGACCGCTATGCCGCCGGCTGGATGCCGAAATCCTCGGGACTGAGCAAAAGGTCGGCCAAAGTGTAACGGTCAAGCGTTCCCGAGAAAGCGGCGAGCGCCTCCTTCAGCATGCCGCGCAGGCGGCAATTCGGAGTGATCAGGCAGTTGTTGTCGCTTCTGAAGCACTCGACCAGCGCGAAATCGGGCTCCGTTGCCCGCAGCACATCGCCAAGTCTGATCCGCTCCGGTTTCCTGGCGAGCGCTAGTCCTCCGGATCGGCCGCGCACCGCCTTCAGGAAGCCGGCGCGAGTCAGTTGGTTGGCCACCTTCATAAGATGCGCACGCGAAATCCCGTAAACCTGAGCAGTTTCCTCGATAGTGATTAGCCGGTCACCCTTGGCCGCCGCGTACATGAGCAAGCGCAGGGAATAGTCGGAGAAGTCGGTCAGTCGCATTCAAAGCCCTCTTGGCGAACCGTAGACGCCACCCTCGCGATCCAAAGGCATAAAGATGCTATGAGATGTATGTTTTGCAAGGCCTGCCAATTTTAACGCTATTGGCGGTGGCGGACGCTAAAACATACATTGACAATGTATCTTTTAGCGTCGAATATCCACGACCGGAGACGCAACGCAAATTGCGTTCCTACGGCGGCGGCCCGCGACGGGCCGGATACGCCGCTCATCATCGCTATCGAAGGAAACAATCCAATGGCGCACACGACAGACGCAGAGATCAACGAAATAGATGTCCGCACCCTGGTGCCGATGCAGAGGCACCAGAAGATCTTCGAGCTTGTCGATCAGCTTGTGCCAGGCGGAAAGTTCGTCCTGATCAACGACCATGACCCCAAGCCCCTCTACTACCAGCTCGAGGCGGAGCATCCGAAGCAGTTCTCCTGGACCTATCTCGAAAGGGGGCCGGCGGTCTGGCGCGTCGAGATCGGTCGACTTTTGAAGGCCGCCTGAGACGGGCATCGAGACGAAACGTGCCGCTCGCAGTGCAGGCGGCACGTGCGGAGGCCGACGTATGATGATCGCGACGGAATCGCAACTGGACGACGAAAAGGTCAAGGAGGCGCTTCGCCTCGTGATCGACCCGGAACTCGGCTACAACATCGTCGACTTGGGGCTGATCTACGCTGTCCTGGTCAACGACGGCGGCGTCGTCAACATCGTGATGACCACCACGACGCGCGGCTGCCCCGCCACCAACTACCTGAAGGAGGGGGCACGCGACGCCGCCTGGAGCGTTCCCGGCGTCGAATTCGTCGACGTCACCCTGACCTATGAACCGCCCTGGTCGCCACAGAAGATGAGCGCGACTGCCAAACAGCACCTTGGCATTACAGACAGCGGGGAGTGGTGACATGGGCGCCGGCCGGACCAGCACAACCGAGCGCGACTTTGCGCATCCCGGTGGCGACGACAATCACGTGGCTGGACTGGCGGACCTTCTGGTCGCCAGTCTCGAGATCCTGGCGAAGGCCGGACAAGCCGATGCCGCCTGCCGCGCGGCCGGCAAGGCCTGTGCCGTGCTGCGTCAAGCTCACCCCGCCCAATGGCGGAAATTCAACGCGCTCCTGCACCGGTTGAGCGGACAGGTGCGCTTGGACGAGCGGTAGAGGTGGTCGTCGCGAGCGGCATCCAGCGGTGCCAACGCCTCCGGGCGATCTATGCCAGCCACACCGGAAATCAGCAACAGGGGAGTTCAATGGGTGAAAGTGTCGTTCAGGTAGGCCAAGTCAGGCGCGTTGGCGACGGTTTTGAAGCACGGCTCGATCGGCTTATCGGACATGATAGAAATGCAATTTGGCATATGCTTACCGCGCCCAAGGCGCTTGCGCAGTGGCTCGCGCCCGGCTCTATCGAGCTGCGGGCCGGCGGCGTGGTTCATATCGACTTCGCAGAAAGCGGACGGACGATCAAGAGTACCGTGCTTCAATTGGATCCGCCACGGCTGCTTGAGTACTCATGGAGCAGTGGCGATGAACCCAAGCGACCGCTGCGTTGGGAGCTGACCGCGACCGCGGACGGAACGCAGCTCGTGATGACCCTGCGGCTACCCGCGGGAGAAGATATCGCCAAGGCATGTGCTGGCTTTGATGCCCATCTTGAGATGTTGGGTGCGGCGCTTGAGGGCGTCCCGATTGGCTTTCCCGTAGATTTTTTTTGAAGGCTAGGCGCGCCTACAAGGAATTACTGCCGGAGTAATGGCATCGACTCCACGCATGATCATTTCCCACCATCCATGCCCACACACGATAAGCCTCCTCCCGGCCTTGCCGCGGAGCAGCTCTCCGACATTGGGCCGAACCGAAGCCGAGGAGGGGGCGAGATCGATCATTCCAGCTGCAACAATGTCAGGAGGGCAGTCGGCAGGAAGCCGACCGCGCTTCGGTTTTCTCGATCCCCGGATTGTTTGCGCTGCGGCAAAGTTTGCGAATGATGCCGAAGCTAAAAGATATCGCAACAGCACTCAGCATTGAAGGAGCGGGCCGATTTCGAAAGTCGCCCTTCGCATGACCTTGGAGGTGCCAGCATGGCAATCCCACGCACACAGCAGGGAAGATATCCGGCGATACTTTCCTACGGTTTCAGGCCATTCTTCCTGCTCGGCTCATTCTACGCGGGCGGCGCGGTTCTGTTCTGGCTGCCGCTGTTCTACGGCCGGCTGGCGACCTTGAGCACCTTCGCGCCCGTGGACTGGCACATTCACGAAATGCTGTTCGGCTACCTCGCGGCCATCGTGACCGGTTTCCTGCTGACGGCGATTCCAAACTGGACCGGGAGGCTGCCCGTGCAAGGGGTCCCTCTGCTGGCGCTCGTCGTTACCTGGCTTGCCGGACGGATTGCGGTGTTCTTCTCGGCCCTGATCGGCTGGCAGGCCGCCGCGGCGCTGGATTGCACATTCCTGCTTGCCGTCATTACGGCCGCTGGCATCGAGATCGTCGCCGGCCGGAACTGGCGGAACCTGAAGGTACTGGCGCCGGTAACAGTCCTCTTTGCTTCGAACGTGGCGTTTCATATCGAAGCGCATTTCAACGGCATTTCGGACATAAGCCGCCGGCTCGCGATCGGCGCCGCGATCGTCCTAATCATGATCATAGGTGGCCGAATCATCCCGAGCTTCACCCGCAACTGGCTGGTCCGCGAGAATCCGGGACGCCTGCCGGCCCCGTTCGGCCGGTTCGATACGGTGACGATCATAGTTTCGGCGATAGCGCTCGCGGTTTGGACTCTATTTCCCATGGAGACGGGGACCGGCCTGTTGCTGATTGTGGCCGCAGTGCTCAATGCGATACGGCTCCTGCGTTGGGCCGGAGACCGCACCTTGCGCGACCCACTGGTATTGATATTGCATCTCTCCTTCATTTTCGTGCCAGCCGGCCTTCTGCTGTCCGGTCTGGCTGCCATCACTCCGGAGATGGTCCCGACAGCCGCGGGCGCACACGCTTTCGGGGTGGGTGCGGTTGCGTGCATGACCATCGCAGTCATGACCCGCTCCACTTTGGGGCACACGGGGCGCCAGTTACAGGCGACTTCCGGAACGTGCTCGGTCTACGTGGCAATCTTGCTCGCGGCGGCTCTGCGGATCGCCGCGGCCTTTGCGTCGGGTCACGAGGTGCTTGTCTATCTCTCTGGCGCCGCATGGGCAGCCGCTTTCCTGGGCTATGTGATGGTTTTCGGAGGCATGCTCGTTCGCCCGCGGTTGCGCTCGCGTTAGCGGGTTTGGCAAAGCATCCGTCTCGCAAAACATTCTCGTAATTGTTTGCGTTTCGACAAACAGGCCCGCCGATCCGGACACTAGCTTCTGCTACCGGGATTGATTACCGCCGCCATCTTCCGGTGTTACCTTCGAGTGGCTGGAATCCAAATCGGCATGCCTAGCTCGTTCTCGTGGAAATATTTGGAGCAGGGGCCGGACGTCCGGCGTGTCGAAACCACAAGGACGAGGCTTCCGGATGTAATTGCGGCGGATAGCGGCGAAAGAGTCTTCTTCTGAATTTTACACGCATCAGTCGGCTTGGATCCGGGGCTGCCGGCCTTTGGGATAATGATGATCGGGAGGTTTACGCATGAAGGTGTCGCTAACGGTAAACGGTTCAGCCATCGAGACTGAGATTTTGCCCCTGCTGCGGTTGAGCGGATTTCTGCGTGATGTTCTTGGCCTGACGGGTCTCAAGGAAGGCTGCTGTGAGGGCGAATGTGGCGCCTGCACGGTGCTTCTGGACCAGAAGCCGGTCAATTCCTGTTTGATGCTCGCTTTCCAGGCCCAAGGACACGAGATCCTCACGATCGAAGGACTCGGCAAGGCTGATATCACTGGGCTGCAACAAGCGTTTCTGGACGTGGGGGCTGTGCAGTGCGGCTATTGCACGCCCGGCATGGTTCTCGCTGCCGAAGGCCTGTTGCGCGCCAATCCTTGCCCTGATGAAGGAGAGATCCGCCATGGGTTGGCAGGCAATATCTGCCGCTGCACGGGGTTCGAGACCATAGTGCAGGCCGTCTTTTCCGAATCTGCCGTGCGGCAAGGAATGGGGCGATGATGCCGCTCGCCATAGCCGTTCCTGCCGACGTTGCCGAACTGCGGGCAGCGATCGTTTCCTCGATGAATCCAGTGCGTTTCCTCGCCGGAGGAACGGATATGTTGATTGCCGGTCGCGCGCTGCCGGAAGCCGGATTGTTGATTGATATTACACGTGTCGCGGATATGGCCTTCATTTCCACGGATGGCTCGGACATTTGTATCGGGGCTGCGACCACTGTCGCGACAGTCGCCTCGCATCCTGGGCTCAGAGCCAGATTGCCCGCCCTTTGCAACGCGGCGGCACAATGCGGCTCTGTCCAGATCCGCAACCGTGCTACCATCGGAGGCAACATCGCCAATGCAGCTCCCGCTGCCGATCTCATGCCTGTGCTGACTGTTGCAGGAGCGCTGCTGAGGCTGATTGGCCGGGACGGTATGCAGAGCGAAATCCTTCTGGGCGATTATACGCCAGCCCACGGTCTGATCACGGACGTGATACTGCCAGGGGCTGGCCTTCTGCGGCGGAGCGCCTTCGTCAAGCTCGGGCCTCGAGAGGATTTGGCCATTTCGCGTCTCAATCTCGCATTGCTGGCCGATTTCCAGAATGGTTGTTTTGGCGCTGTGCGGATAGCGGCCGGTGCGCTTAGTCACGCTCCGCTGATCTTATCCTTCGCAGAGGCAGCACTCTCTGGCCGCAAACTGGAGGCCGCTGTGTTGCGGGACTTCCTGTCTACGCTGGCTGCTGAAGTCGACGCCGCAATTCCTGGCCGAAATTCGCAGCTTTACAAGCGTCGGGCGATCGCTGGACTGGGGCTTGATCTGATTGCGCAGGCGCTGGGATTGAGCCCGCGTGATCGGCTTTTCGAGGAAGCCGTCGAATGAATCAGATCTCCTGCCGGGTACCGCTCATCGACGGTGTGGAAAAGGTTACCGGTGCGCTGCGCTTCACGGCGGATATGAACCTCGATGGGTTGCTGCATTGCGGACTGCTTTTCAGTCCGCGTGCTCACGCCCGGGTCGCCTATGTGAATGCTCACGCTGCGCTGGCGGTCGAAGGGGTACGAGCTGTTTTCTGGCACGAAAATACACCGGCGCACCATTACAATAGTTCGATCTGGTTTGCGGGGCAGGACGCGTTGAAGGACGAGCGTATGTTCGCGCCCGTGGCGCGCCATATAGGCGACCGGGTTGCGGCGGTGGTGGCGGACACGGAGGAGATAGCTCGCCATGCGGCACGTCTGATCGCGGTGGAGTACGTTGATCTCCCTCCTATATTTGCTCCAGAAGCCGCACTGACACATGCCGGGCACGCCTTGCGAGAGGACGACATCCCCACTTTCAGGAACCCTGTCGCCGATGAGGTCTTCATACACGGCAATCCGGAGGCTGGATTTGCCGCGGCCGATCTGATCGTTGAAGCGCGCATCACAACTCCGCGCAGCCACCACTGTGCCATAGAGACTCATGCCTGCATCGCCAGACCTGAACCTGACGGTCGTATCCTGGTTCTTTCCCCATGCCAGAGCGTCTTTGCCGTGCAGGCAGTCGTCGCGCAGGCACTGAACTTGCCGCAAGAGAAGATAAGGGTGATGAAGACCCCCATCGGCGGCTCCTTCGGCGGCAAGGCTGAGCCGATCCTTGATCCCTTGTGCGCCTTCTTTGCGCTGACTCTTCGGCGACCGGTCGTGATCCGCTACAACCGCCATGAGACCTTTACGGCAACCCGCACGCGGTCAAGCGTGACAGGCCGGATGCGGATCGGGCTCAGCTCGGACGGTCGAATCCTTGCACGTGACACAGAAACGCTGGTGGATGTTGGTGCCTACTGCACTGGAGGCAACTACCTGCCGAGTTCGATGCTCCAACGGCTCGTCCGGCTATATGACGTCCCGGCCGAGCGCTACCGTGGACGTGCTGTCTATACGAATACAACTCCTTCGGGTGCGTTTCGCGGTTACGGCTCGCCGCAAATACATACGGTAGCCGAGATTACGCTGGATATTGCCGCGAGGCGGCTGAGAATGGATCCAGTAATCCTGCGGCTGAGAAATCTCGTTGGCCCTGGCGCGATCGAACCCCTGCAGGGACTTGACGTCGGAAACGCCCGCGGGCGGGACTGCCTGATGCGCGGAGCTGCTGCATTCGACTGGAGCGCACGCTGGCAGATTGGCACCGGCGCCGGAAGATGGCGCCGCGGAGTGGGCGTCGCCGCTGCCACTCACATCAACGGCTGTTATCCGGGCTTTCATGAGGAGACTACTGCTACGTTGCGGCTTCTGCCCAGGGGGCGAGCCGAGCTCGTCTGCGCTCTGCATGATCTCGGTTGCGGCGCCGACACGACACTTGCACAGATCGCCGGCGAGACGCTGGGCCTGCGGGCTTGCGACATCGTCATCGTACCGGCCGATACCGATACCTGCCCCTATGACCTTGGCACGCGGGCAAGTCGCATGACGTATATCTGCGGCGAAGCTATCCGACGGGCAGGAACCGTTCTCGCGGCGGCCATCCGGACGGCAGCAGGGCTGGAATTGAATGCCGAAGCGGGCGACTTGCGACTTGCGGCGGGCGCGGCATGCCGTCCGGACGGCTCAGGTCTTACGCTCGCTGAGCTTGCCGGTCGCCTTTTCGCGCGCGGGGCGGACTTGCCCGCGGCAACTGAAACCTATCGTGCCCAAGCCAATCCGGGCTCATATGCGGCGCATTTTGCGGAAGTAGAAGTCGACACACTCACCGGACGAGTGCGCGTGACGGACTATCTCGCGGTTCACGACGTCGGCCGCGCGATCAACCCAATGCTCGTAGAGGGGCAAATCCATGGAGGAATCCAGATCGGTGTCGGATATGCCCTTTACGAGGATGTTGCTATCGACCCGCTCACTGGCCGGATGCGTGGCGACAGCTTCAGCCGCTATACCTTGGCCAATGCCTCCGTGATGCCGCCGATGCGTGTCCTGCTGATCGAAGAGGGTGAGCCGACCGGTCCGTTCGGCGCCAAGGCCGTGGGTGAGATCGCGACAATTCCGGTTGCTGCGGCGGTAGTCAATGCTGTCAACAATGCACTTGGCACCGAACTTACTCATTTGCCAGTAACCCCCGAACGTGTGCTCGCCGCTATGAACTTATGAAAATCCATACTCGCGATCATTTGAACGGTGATGGTACGACGACTGGTCAGCATACGCGCCATCCTTTGCAAGTCGTTATTCAAACATTGCTGGATCTACAATGATCGAACCGGCGCCGATCAGCTCGAGACAGTACGGTACGGCAGGAAAGACCGCGTTCAGGCACACATCGATTGAGGTTGGCTTACCTGGCAGATTTATGATCAGTGAACGGCCGCGCACTCCAGCGGTCTGACGCGAAAGGATTGCCGTGCGCACATACTGCAAGCTGGCCTGCCTCATGAGTTCTCCAAAACCGAGAAGCTCCTTGGTGACGACTTGCTGCATGGCTTCGGGAGTGAGATCTCGGGGAGAAGGTCCGGTTCCTCCCGTTGTAAGGACCAGATCGACCCCGCGCTGATCGCAAAGCTCGACGAGCACATCCCGGACGCTCTCCAGTCCGTCAGGGACAATGTGGCGGATGAAATCACAGGGTGTTGCCAAGACGCGGCGAAGCCAACGCTCTATGGCGGGTCCGCCAAGATCTTCGTAGTCGCCGCGGCTTGAGCGGTCCGACACCGTGACGATTGCGATCTGGGTCATTTATTGTTCGATGTCCGTCTTCAGATTGAAGCGGTTGCTTGCCATCCTGGCCTGGCATGGAAGTAGCCATCGACCAGCGTGCCGGGCAGATCGAGGCACGAAAGTATAAATAGGGCATCCTTGGGATGCTCCCTCCCGTCGGCAAGCGCTCTATAGGTCTTCGCTAACTCGACCATGTCGCACGTGTGCGGAGACAGGCGGATACGCCGGACGCCTCTGGAGGTAAGATCCGCGGGTGCCGGGCAGAAGGCCTGCACCTGGTTGGAGAGCGTCTGCACGCCATTGATCGCGAGGAACTGCTGGTCGTCGAGCGTGTCTACGGCAAGACCATCCGGGTCTCGTTCGCAGGTAAACTGGCAGGAATCCTTGTGAAGGCCGTGGATGCGCGCGTGATAGCATCGGCCGGAAAGCGCGAGCGGCAGCCGGCCAAAGGCGAAGATCTCGAACTCCGCATCGGGGCACGAGCGGGCCAGGTCGCCAATGGCGGCAAGCGACAATTCCACAGGCGGGCATATCGTTGTGGCACCGCGCTGGATCAGGAATTGTGCGGAAGCCTCATTATAGACGTTCAGGAACGGGCCGCTAACGAACGGCATGCCGGCGCGCGACGGCAGGGCAGTGACATCGTTGATTTCGATTAGCCTCTCGTCGGCGCAAAGCTCTTCAATGCTTTTGCGTTCCCGGACGGTCGCTGGCGCCGCCAGCGTGGACAGCACCACTTCCTTTCCCGCACGCTCCAGCCGCTCGATGATCTCGGGCCATGCGGGATCTGAAAACGGCATCCGCTTTCCGCAGACGACTTCACCGACGTGAACCCGGTCGATCGGAGCCTCGTCAGCTATCCTGCGGTAGAAATCCAAGAGGCGGTCAGGCGACCAATGGAAGAAGACGGGCCCAAGCGTCAACGCGATTCCAGACACGGTGCTATCTCCACTTCTTGCTGTACGCTCCTGCCGTCTGCCGGGAACCTTCCGACTGGCCAGCAAGAATCCGATCGATCTCGATCGCGTCGCCACCTTGCTCGACGGCGTCAACGGCTTTTCGGAAGGCGCGGACCACTTCCGTCACGTAACCTTTGCCACGCTGGCGTCCTTCGATCTTCAAGGCGGTTACGCCGGCGGCTTTCAGCCCGGCAATCATCCCGCCGGCGTTCAGGCTGACGGGGTCCTCGAACAAGTAGGAGGTCTTGTCGCCGGCCTTGAATTTGCCCTTGCACAATGTGGGGTAGCCCACTGGCTCGCCAGGCTCGTACCGATCGATCGTGAACCCTGAAAGCCGTGCCGCCGTGCTGCTCGGTTCGTCGTCGTAGCTAACCATTTCGGGTGGGGAGCAGACACCATTCAGATTTGGCGATTTTCCCGTGGCGTATGAAGAGAGGTAGCAGCGGCCTTCGATCATCACGCAAAGGCCGCCGAACACGAATGCCTCCGTCTCTACGTCGATCGCACGGTTGAGCGCGGCGATCTCCTGGACCGAAAGCACCCGCGGCAGCACGACGCGACGGACGCCGAAACTGGTCGCATAGAATCCGATTGCTTCCGGCGTCGCGGCCGCTGCCTGTACGGAGAGATGAAGACGAACTTGCTTATGGTTTTTCGCGACGTGATCGAGGACGGCGATGTCCGCCGCGATGATCGCGTTGGCGCCGCATTCGGCCGCCATGTCCGCGGCCCTCTTCCACAGGACGACATCATTGACCCGCGCGAAGGTGTTGATAGCGACCAGAACCTTGCTGCCGTGGTCATGCGCGAAGCGGACGCCCTCGGCCAGTTCTTCCCCAGAGAAGTTGAGTCCCGGGAAATTCCGGGCATTCGTTTCGTCGCGAAATCCGCAATAGACTGCGTCCGCGCCTGCCTGGACGGCTGCCCTCAACGTAGCGGGGGTTCCGGCCGGGCAGACAAGTTCCATGCGTCCGCTTGTCATGCCTCTGGTGCCTTGCGTCTGGAGTTAGGATCGGCCAATTGGCGCGCAATACCCAGCGCGCCGAGAATTCCCGTATCGACAAGACGAGCCAGCGCGCCGCGCAAGCCGAGCAGATCCGCCGGGCGAAGCTCGGCATCCTCGATCGTGTTCCTCAGTGCGAGCACCGCCTCCGTGCGGCCGCTGATCGAGATGATCCGGCTGAAGAAAAGCGCGTCGCCATCGAGCGTGCCGTCGAGCAGGCTCAACAGTGTCAGAATAGGTCCCCTGATCTGGACGCTTGACGTCGCGGTCTCGCTTTTCCGCACGACACGCACGATTGAGCGCTCTCCGTCCGGCACGACGGTAAATGCGAAGGCGAGGTCAATCGGGTCGATGAAATAGCAAGCCGAACGGTGTTCGCCCAGTCGCTCGAACAGTCGAGGTTCCCGCCCAGCCAGGGAGCGCAAGGACAGCGTTAGCAGGGGCCCAAGTGGCACCCCGGCGATGACCGGGAAAAGAAGGCGAAAGACAGCTGGCAATTTTGCATCGGTGTTTCCCGGGACCATTTGCACGTTTTGGCCGATCAAGAGGATTTTGCGGCGGAAAGGGTGCTGTGCCCTTCGCCGAGCAGTTCTGCAAAATTATCTCTATTGGGACAGAAATCCTGATAGTGGCTTTCGAAATCGAAGGCAGCCATGTGACTGTGACACTGGCGGCGGTGCGGGCAGGTGATGCAGGTCCGTGACATGAAGCGATTGCGAGCCATTTTCCGCGACTCGAACCTGTCCGGATCGATGCCGATCGAAAGCATCGCCAAAGACAGCACGTCTTCCGACGCATAAGGCAGCCGCATGGCGTCGTCGAAATCGCTTCGCGTCAAGCCGATGTTGTCCAGGATGCCTGTGCATTCATCCGCCCCGAGCGCCAAAAATTCCCTTCTTGTCGCTCTGCTCCGACGACGGTCCGCGAGAAGGGCAATTGCGGATTGCAGGGCTCCGACGGTGTCACCGATGAGGCTGCCAGCCATGTGAAATCCTCTCTTGCCTGATGCCGCCGATGATGTCCGCCCTCCTTCGACATCGAAGGGCGACCGGCTTGCATAGAACCGTTGTTTGGAAAATAGCGCGGACGGATCGATCCCTCTTTGCGCTAGCGCAAAGTTCTTCGTCAGCGCTCATGGCAGAATTCACAGGGCCGACGGACCGGTCGAGCCGGATTTCGCCATGCATCAGCGTTGCCTCCCTTCGTTTTCAAATCTCGGTTCGTTCCTTTCGTACCTCGATCGGAACGGGCAACTACAGGAAGTTGGGGTCCCTGTTTCGACACGGCTCGAATTGACCGAGATACACAGGCGGGTGATTGCCTCGAAGGGCCCGGTGCTGCGCCTGACCACGCCCATCGACGACCGTGGCGTCAGGTCGCCCCTTCCTGTCGTCGCAAATCTCTTCGGCACCCGGGAACGCGTCGCTTGGGCCCTTGGCACCGACCTTCACGGACTGGAGACCCTCGGCGCACTCCTTGCGTGGATGAGGTCGCCTCAGGCCCCACAGAACCTTCGTCAAGCCCGACAGATGCTGCCCGCCGCGCGCGGCGCACTCGTCGCGCGGCCGAAGATCGTCTACCCGCCCGGAGAGTGGCGGGATGCCGATCCGGATTTTTCACTTCTTCCCGTCCAGACTTGTTGGCCAGGAGACGCCGGCCCCTTGATAACGTGGCCCGTGGTTATCACTCGCCCACCTGGCGAGGACGATCCGAGCACATACAATCTGGGCGTATATCGCATGCAGGTGCTTGCTCGTGATCGCGCCATCATACGATGGCTGCCCATGCGAGGTGGCGCCGCCCACCATCGCATGTGGCAGGCGCGGGGCCTTGAGATGCCGGTGGCTGTTATCATCGGGGCGGACCCAGCCACGTTGATCGCGTCGGTGATGCCGGCGCCCGAAGGCGTGTCGGAGCTGGCGCTGTCTGGGATGATCAACAACCGCCGAGTCGGATTGGCGCCGTGCAAGAGCATCATGCTTCACGCGCCAACCAGTGCGGAAATCGTGCTTGAAGGTGTCGTCTCTCCAACAGAAACGGCGTTGGAGGGACCCTTCGGCGACCACACCGGATATTACAACGCGCCAGAACGATACCCCGTATTCAACCTCAAGCGCGTTCGCGTCCGTGACGGGGCAAATTACCTGACCACCTTCACCGGGCGCGCACCCGACGAGCCCTCGGTCCTCGGCGACGCGTTGCTTGACGTGTACAAGCCGCTGTTGCGCCAGCAGATACCCGAGATTGTCGACGTGTGGCTTCCACCGGAAGCCTGCTCTTACAGGATTGCCGTTATCTCGATCGCCAAGAAATATGCCGGACAGGCCAGGCGCGTGATGATGGGGTTCTGGTCCCTGCTGCCGCAGTTCTCGATGACCAAGATGATCGTCGTGGTGGATGACGACATCGACATTCGATCATGGCCGGACGTGATGTGGGCGGTTGCCACCCGCATGGATCCCTCGCGCGATCTGATGCAGGTGGATCGGACCCCTATCGACCAGCTCGACTTCGCGTCGCCGCTCGAAGGACTTGGGGGAAAGGTCGGGTTCGACGCAACGCGCAAGATCGGATCCGAGACCTCTCGCGAATGGGGAGAGGAGCTGAAGATGTCAGCGCACATTGAGGAGCAGGTATCACAGCGATGGAACGAGATTTTTTCGCAAACGACCGCCCAGGTGCAAGAATGACCAAACGCTTGATTGTCGGTGTCACTGGTGCATCCGGCTCCGTGCTCGCACTAGAGACCATCCGTCAGTTGGTCAGGGCCGGGGTTGAGACGCATCTCGTCGCCTCGAAGGGTGCGCGCATGACAATCGCTCATGAACTGGGCACCGACGGCCTTGCCCAACTGACCTCTGCCGCCAACCACGCATATTCCTATCAGGATCTGGCTGCGCCCATTGCCAGTGGCTCTTTCAGAACTGATGGCATGATCGTCGTTCCCTGTTCGATGCGGACCTTGGCGGCCATGGCGCACGGTTTGGGCGACAACCTTGTCACCAGGGCCGCCGACGTCGTCCTGAAGGAAAAGCGCCGGTTGGTCATCGTGCCGCGCGAGGCGCCGCTGCATGAAGGGCACCTTGACGCGATGCTCCGGCTGGCGCGGATGGGGGCGATCATCGCGCCGCCAGTGCCGCCATTCTATGTCAAGCTGGCCTCGATTGAGGAAATGGTGGTCGAGATGGCTGCCCGGCTGGTCAGCTGGGCCGGCGTGGACCCAGGCAACAAGCTGACGCGTTGGGGCGAACAGAAAGTCGCCGTCGCGTGATCGTCCTGATGGATTTGCTCACCGGGCAAGGATTGCAATGAACTTCCAGACGTCGAAAGGCGCGACGTATGACGTGCGGAGACTTCCACCTGAAAGGAAGCAGTCCGCCGTCTTGTCAATGTTCGACGGACTCAATCCCGGTCAAACATTCGTGGTCGTTCTCGATTTCGATCCCGATAAACTCAGGCGTCAGTTCGAGGCGTTCTTTGCCGGCGAGCACATTTGGGTTTGCCTTAGATCGGGGCCACCAGATTGGCTGATCGAGATAGGAAGACCAGAATCGGCGCGGTAATGTCGAACCCAACTAAATGAGATAGCATACGTCGGTCAAACTGATCTGGTCACTTCAAGGCTCAGTTGGCAGTGACGGTGAGGGTCCCCTTCATTCCAAGCTCGTAGTGCCCCGGAATCAAGCAGGCGAAGTCGAATTGGCCGGGGCTGGTGAAGGTCCAGATGATCTCGCCTTCTCCTTGGGGGGCGATGCGGGTCGCATTGAGGTCGACATGTGACATGTCAGGAAGTCTCTCCATCCCGGCCTTATGCTCCATCACCTGCTCATGCGTATCCATTACAAATTCGTGGTCGTATTCGCCTTCGTTGGTGAGGGCGAGACGCACCGTCTCGCCCTGTTTCACGGTGACTGAAACCGGATCGAACGCCATCGATCCATCTGCGTTCTCGATCATGCCTATCCTGATGGTCCGGTCTACTTTGGCCGCCACGCCAGGCTTACCGATGGTCATCATTTCATGGCCGCCATGAGTGCCGGAATACATTCCTGCAGCAAGCGCCGGGACGGCGAAGAGAACCATGGCGACTGTTGGTATCGTGCATTTCTTCACGCGATTTCTCCTTGCGAAATGTGCTGAGTTTCACCCGTACCGGAGGTGACCGCACACTCCGGTAGATCGCTGGAACCGGGGCCCAGGGACGGCTGCTGCCCTCACCAGCTCTTACGGCGGACCACCTATGGCGGGGTCTGCACCGGGGATAAACTGAGTTGCCGCATCGAAAATGCACCTTCCTTTGCAGTGCTCGCGATATCATCAAACAGGAATGCGAAATCCATGTAGACGCTGCGATCCCGTTCGGTTGCGCCCATTTCATCGAGATCCTGCAGGAAGAAGAGAATGGCTTCTATGCGCTCGCGTTGACTGCGGGCGTTGGAAAGATGTTCGCGTGCCGCGCGCCGGACTTCCAGCGCCGTAAATCGCACCAGCGCCTCGTCGAGCCTGGAACGGCACTCACAGTCGAGCCGGGCATCCTTGATCAAATTTGCCAGCCGACCGACAACTGTCATGTCGGCAAAGCGCCGGGTGCCCCCGTCGACGCTACTCAATGGAACGTTCTGCTTCATATTTTCTTCGCTCCTGTCGCAAGGCAATCAAATCTGGCGGCGTCCAATAGAACCATTGGCACAGCGCGAGGCGAGACGTTGCGCGGCCAGTCGCAACGCAAACAGACGCATCGCCTTCCCCGTCAGCCGGCCCGGTCTCGAAATTTCTTTGACTATAATCGACCATTTTGCAGCCTGTTTGCGCTGGAGCAAACACGGAGATCGATCATCGACAGTATTGCCTTCGGACTGAGCTTTTCCGACCGCCAACGTGGGTTGTGAAGCGACACGAGGATGCCGTGTCAGTCATCCCTCGTAGAGGAATTGTTGCATGGCTACTGACGGGAGTGTGCTCACTTTCGATGCGAAGCAGAAGCAGACGTCGGCGCCGTTTCAGCCATTTTTTCTGATCGCGGGGCTGGATGCGATTGTAGGTGCGGCGGTTTGGCTGCCGTCGGCGTTCGGAATACAGGCCATGGGTCCGACAGGCATTTCTCCCGGCGATTGGCATCGCGACGTGCTTCTGTTCGGTATGGTTCCAGCCATCTTGACTGGTTTTCTGCTGACGGCGCTTCCCCGATGGACAAGATGCCGTGCGGTCTCACCGCTCACAACACGTTTGCTGGTTGCCCTATGGCTGTGCAGCCGGGGGACTTTCCTGTTTCTATCGTATTCGGCCGGGCTAGCCCTCTCGGCGCTATTGGTGCTGACGCTCCTCTTGATTGCGGCAGGACGGGTGATCGCCAGCCGTGACCGCCGCAACCTGAAGATACTATTTTTGCTGCTTGTCTTTTGTGGCGGCAACATGCTCGCGGCAGCGTCCTACCAAGTTGAATTTGCGCTGCGGCTGGCCTTGGCTTCGATCGTTGGCCTCGTCATGATCATCGGAGGGCGGGTCGTTCCGGCTTTGACGGCAGCCTATGTCGAGAGCGCTGGCAGTCGGATCTTCATCGATCGCTCCGTCGTTTTGGAGTATGCAGCAGCGGTTATAGCAGCGTGCGCCTTTGGTTTGTGGGTTGTTGCGCCGCAGGCGCAACTCACCGGCCTTGCCTGCGCCCTTGCCGCCTGCAGCCAGGCGACGCGAGCCGCCCAATGGAACGGCTGGCAAAGCGTGGCATCATCGACAGTTCTGGCACTTCACATTGGATATGGTTGGATCTTCATAGGTTTCGGACTACTTGCGATCCACATTCTGGTGCCGGAACGCTTGGGGCAGGCGGTCGCCATTCATGCCTGGACGATCGGTGCCATCGGCACGATGGCCCTCGCCATTATGGCGAGCATGATTCGCAAGCACAGCCGCCGCGCCTTCGTGTCTTCGGTTCCGGCGGCCGGCGCGTTCGTAGCGATGACGATCTGCTGCCTGTCGCGCCTGCTGGTCGATATGTTGCCCAGCTACGGCGCTCTTTTAACGAGCCTTTCAAGCACCCTGTGGGTTGTCGCCTTCGGCCTGTTCTTGGTTGCGTTCCGTCGAATGCTCATCCCGCAATTATGAAGCAACGCCGGCTTCACCAGAGCCGGAAAAATAGAAGCCAGCCGGCGCCGGCTAGCATCATGGCCAGCCCGACGAATGATACCGCGAGCGCCCGTCGGTCAGGCTCCCGGCTATAGATGCCCGTCACTTGCCAGGACAGCACCCCGGACCAGATAGTGCGCAAGCACTAGCGTCGCGGCATGCAGCGGGCTGATAAATGGAGGTTCGACGCCGTCCGAACGACGTTGGCTGACCGTGAATACGGAGAGGCAGAGAAAGACTCCGGCCCCCGGCCAGGGTATGGGTGTCTGGGCAAGATGATGGTGTCGCCCCGCTGCCAGGGACCAAGGCTGCGCGCGGCACGATAGCCAATGCTGGGATCATTTGAAAGCGACCGGGATGAGCAAGGCCCAATCCTCAAGATTCCCTTGATAACAGGCCGCCATCTCATATTTGGCGCTTCAGGCTTTCGGCTTGATTGAATTCTGGCGACGCTTCTCGTCCAACCTCGTTTTGATCAGCGCACGGCGCTGTTTGCGCGACTTATGACGCGATTTGAAAGACGCATAGGCTAGCACAGCGCAGAAGGCGAAGACTTCCAACACTAGGACGGTGATTGTTGAACTGTCCGTTGGCACATTCGTTCTCCCTACATCGACGGATTGAGGAGACTGTAGGAATGACGGACAAGCGTTGACTTCGATCAACCAAAAACAACGATTGCCATGACTTCGGTCAATCAGACCAAGAAGTCAGCGGTATCTGCCCCGTCGATAAGCGGGTCGACTTTGCATTCTGCGGCGATGCGGGGAGCGTCAAGAATTGCTATCGTCTGCCCGTCGACCCTAATGCACGATCTCCCGAGACGCGACAGCGCACGCGATAAAGATTCCCGGGTTATGCCGAGTTCCGAGGCGATGAGCGTCTTCTCAAACGGCAGAACGGCTCTGTCCGGCGTGCCTTGCTGCTTCGACAGGGCCAGGAGATAGCATCCGACACGCTGGGTCGAGGATCTCAGCTTGAGGTTCTTGACCTGCCGGACCATGCGTCGAAATTGTTGGGCAAGGCTTTCGATTACCGCATGTGCCAACAAAGGGTCCGCCTCCACGGCTGCGCGAAACGCCGCCGCATGAACCAGCAGAAAACGCGAAGGCTCAGGCACGCGTGCCTGCATGAGGTAGGGTGCACCCGTCACTACAGCAGCAGGTATGATGAGGTCAGGGGCCTGAACGGCCTCGATCAACACTTCCCGGCCTTCGGTGGATCGTCCAAACAAGTGCGCTGATCCCGATAGCACGATAAGTTGGAAGTTCGGCACGTCACCTTGCTCGAACAAGACAGTGCCGGTGGCCACACCGTGGACCATGGCATTTCGCAGTAGGTCGGTTCGCCTGGACGCGGATAGCGCTCGAAACAGCGGCAGCGCCTCCGGTGCCACGCCCTTATCCGTTATTCGATGCAACAGATTGTCTCCTAGACCGAGGCGCTCTCAACGACCGCTGCATCGTTCGTGACAAAAGTCACAGCAGTCTTTGATTTAGATCAATGTTGCAGAACGCCGCCTTGGCCATTTTGGCTTCAGGCGGACACGATTCCGCTCCTAGGGACCAACTCTCGAAGCGGGGCGTCGACGATGCAAACGACTGTGTATCCGAAGTCCAGTCAAATCCTAGGTGCGAGCACGGCAGCGTTCACGGTCTGCTTCGCGGTCTGGACCATCTTCTCCATTATCGGCATCCGTATCCGCCAGGAACTCGGCCTCAGCGAAACACAATTCGGCTTGCTCATAGGAACGCCGATTCTTACAGGCTCCCTAATAAGGGTGGTGCTGGGTATTTGGACGGACCGTTATGGCGGCCGGATCGTCTTCACGACGAATATGCTCGCCGCAGCCGTCGCGACATTTCTGCTGTCCTACGCTCACACTTATTCGCAAATGCTGGTGGCTGCCCTCGGCGTCGGCATAGCTGGCGGCTCCTTTGCGTCTGGTGTTGCCTATGTATCGCGCTGGTTCCCACCTGAGCGGCAAGGTATAGCGCTTGGCATCTTTGGCGCGGGCAATGTCGGAGCGGCTGTCACCAAGTTCCTCGCTCCCTTCGTCCTCGTTGCCTTTGGCTGGCAGGTCGTGGCGCAGGTCTGGGCAGCGGCCCTCGTCATCATGGCCGTCATCTTCTGGCTAACGACCGAGGATGACCCGGTTATCGTCGAGCGGCGGCGGTCCGGCATCAAGCCGAAAAGCGCCTGGCTCGAACTTGAGCCGTTGAAGAATGTGCAGATCTGGCGCTTTGCGCTCTACTATTTTTTCGTCTTCGGCGCCTTTGTCGCGCTCGCGCTCTGGCTGCCTCAATATCTCATCAACGTCTACGGCCTCGACATCAAGACAGCTGGAATGATTGCGGCCTTCTTCTCGGTGCCGGCGAGCCTCTTTCGCGCCTATGGCGGACACCTGTCTGACAGCTTTGGCGCGCGACGCGTGCTCTACTGGACGTTCCTGGTTTCAGCCATAGCGACCTTTATCCTGGCATACCCACCGACCGACTACGTGGTCCACGGCATCAACGGCGCGACCTCCTTCCATCTGGAGATGAGTCTCGTCGGCTTCGTCATCACGATATTTGTGCTCGGCTTCTTCATGGCCCTCGGCAAGGCAGCCGTCTACAAGCACATCCCGGTCTATTATCCCGAACATGTGGGCTCGGTCGGCGGCCTTGTCGGGATGATCGGCGGCCTGGGCGGCTTCCTGCTGCCGATCCTGTTCGGTTTGCTGCTTGACCTCACCGGCCTGTGGACGAGCTGCTTCATGGCGCTCTTTGTCCTGGTCACTGGTGCGCTCCTGTGGATGCACGTCGCCATCCGCCAGATGGAACGCGGGGTCGCCGGCGAAGCCCTCGCCAAGCTCCCGCCGTTCCCCGAAATGCAGGGCATGCCGAAGCCCGTGATAGGAGCCCGATCGGGCGGTGCTCTCACCGACTGGCGTCCGGAGGACAAGGTATTCTGGGCTGAAAGCGGCCACCGCATCGCACGGCGCAACCTATGGCTTTCGATCCCGGCGCTTCTCCTTTCTTTTGCCATCTGGCAGGTATGGTCCGTCGTCGTCGCCAAGCTGCCGCTCGTCGGCTTCACCTTCACCACCGACCAGCTCTTCTGGCTTGCAGCTCTGCCCGGAATCTCGGGCGCGACGCTGCGCATCTTCTATTCCTTCATGGTGCCGATCTTTGGCGGCAGGCTCTGGACGACCCTAACGACCTGGTCGCTCCTCATCCCGGCGGTCGGGATAGGTTATGCAGTGCAGAATCCTGACACGCCCTATGTCGTGCTGCTGATGCTGGCGCTGCTGTGCGGCTTCGGTGGCGGTAACTTCGCCTCTTCGATGGCCAATATCTCCTTCTTCTTCCCGAAGGCGGAAAAGGGCAATGCGCTAGCGCTCAACGCCGGGCTCGGCAATCTCGGTGTGAGCGTCGTCCAGTTCGTGGTGCCGCTGGCAATCACAGCGGGGGTCTTCGGCTGGCTCGGAGGCGATCCGGCCATGGTCAAGGGACCGACGGGCGATGCGCCACTATGGCTGCAGAATGCCGGCTTCGTATTCGTGCCGTTTATTGCGCTCTCGGCTTTCGCGGCCTGGTTCGGCATGAACGACATTGCCTCGGCCAAGGCGTCGTTCGCCGATCAGGCCGTCATCTTCCAGCGCCGGCACAACTGGATCATGTGCTGGCTCTACACTGGAACCTTTGGGTCTTTCATCGGCTATTCGGCGGGTTTCCCACTGCTCTCGAAGATGCTGTTCCCGGACGTCAATGCGCTTCAGTTCGCCTTCCTCGGCCCGCTCGTCGGTGCTCTGTCACGCTCGGGCACTGGGTGGCTTGCGGACAAATATGGAGGTGCGCGCGTCACCTTCTGGGTCTTCGTCGTAATGATCGCGGGTGCCGCGGGGGTGTTGTGGTTCATCGGCATCAAGGATCAACCCGGTGCATTTCTTGGCTTCTTCGCCGCGTTCCTTCTGCTGTTCTTTGCTACTGGTGTCGGCAATGCCTCCACCTTCCAGATGATCCCTGTGATCATGGCCAAGGAGATTGGCCGCTTGATGCCCGCGGCGGATGCAGAGACGCGCCGTCGGCAAGCGGAGAAGGAATCCGCTGCCATCACCGGCTTTACATCGGCGATCGCAGCCTTCGGCGCCTTCTTCATCCCCAAGAGCTATGGCAGTTCGATCGCCTTGACGGGCGGGCCGAGCGCCGCGCTCTGGGGATTCTTGATCTTCTACGTCAGCTGCCTGGCCATCACCTGGGCGGTCTATACCCGCAGGGGTGGCCTTCTCCACGATATCGAGCGTGCCAAGCGCGGCGCGTCCATCCATCCGGCCGCAGCCGAATAATCAAAGGCAAGAGCAATGTCGCATTTTCTCGACCGGCTAACCTTTTTCCGCAAGACCGTCGACAGCTTCTCGGACGGCCACGGAATCGTCACCAACGAGGATCGCTCGTGGGAAGACGCCTATCGCAAGCGCTGGCAGCACGACAAGATCGTGCGCTCCACGCATGGTGTGAACTGCACCGGCTCCTGTTCGTGGAAGATCTATGTCAAAGGCGGCATCGTCACCTGGGAGACGCAGCAGACCGACTATCCACGCACGCGGCCCGATCTTCCCAACCATGAGCCGCGCGGCTGTGCGCGCGGCGCATCCTACAGCTGGTATCTCTATTCCGGCGCGCGGGTGAAATACCCGATGATCCGTGGGCGGCTGCTCAAGCTATGGCGCGCGGCGCGTGCCATCATGCCTCCTGTCGCAGCATGGGCTTCGATCGTCAAGGATGCGGACAAGCGCCAATCCTACGTCTCGATCCGCGGCCACGGCGGATTCGTGCGCGCCACCTGGGACGAGGTGAACGAACTCATCGCGGCGGCCAATGCCTACACGGTGAAGGCCCATGGCCCGGATCGTGTCATCGGTTTCTCGCCGATCCCGGCCATGTCGATGGTTTCCTATGCGGCGGGCTCGCGTTACCTGTCGCTGATGGGCGGCGTGTGCATGTCGTTCTATGACTGGTATTGCGATCTGCCGCCGGCGAGCCCCCAGACATGGGGCGAGCAGACCGACGTACCCGAAAGTGCGGACTGGTACAACGCCGGCTTCATCATAGTTTGGGGCTCCAACGTGCCGCAGACGCGTACGCCCGACGCGCATTTTTATACCGAGGTTCGTTACAAGGGGACCAAAAGCGCAGTCGTCAGCCCGGACTACGCTGAAGCGACCAAGTTTGCCGATATCTGGCTCAACCCGAAGCAGGGGACCGACGCTGCACTGGCACTGGCGATGGGCCATGTCATTCTTCGCGAATATTACGTCGATCGTACTGTCCCGTATTTCGACGACTACGCTCGCAAATACACCGACCTGCCGTTCCTGGTTCGCCTCACGGAACGCGATGGTCGGTTCGTTCCTGAACGGCTCCTGCGAGCCTCGGAGCTCGCCGGTGGCTTGGATGAGAGCAACAATGCGGAATGGAAGACGGTCGCGATCGACGAGACTACGGATAAACTCGTCTCGCCGCGCGGATCGATCGGCTACCGCTGGGGCGAGGGCGCCAAATGGAACCTCGAGGAGAAGGACGGCGAAGGTCGGAGTATTCGGCTGAGACTGACGCTTGCTGGCAAGAAATCCAAGATCGTACCTGTCGATTTTCCGTATTTTGGCGGACGCGCCACCGAGCATTTCGTGTCGACCGATCACGGTGAAATTCTCACTCGCAACCTTCCGGTCCGGCGGATCAAGCTGAGCGACGGCTCCCAGGTGGCAGTCGCCACCGTGCACGACCTGATGATGGCCAATTACGGCCTCGACCGGGGCTTCGGTGGCGATCACGCGGCCAAAAGCTATGACGAGGATGTGCCGTTCACGCCCGCTTGGGCGGAGCGTATCACTGGCGTGAACCGGGATGCGATCATCACTGTGGCGCGCGAGTTCGCCACCAATGCGGAAAAGACCAACGGCCGCTCGATGGTGATCCTCGGCGCGGGCGTCAATCATTGGTACCACATGGACATGACCTACCGGGGGATCATCAATCTCCTGGTCTTCTGCGGAGCCATAGGCCAGTCAGGCGGTGGTTGGTCGCACTACGTCGGGCAGGAGAAGCTGCGACCGCAGACCGGCTGGACGCCGCTCGCTTTCGCGCTTGATTGGAGCCGGCCACCCCGGCACATGAACTCGACGTCCTTCTTCTACGCGCAGACCGACCAGTGGCGCTACGAGACCCTGACGGCCGCGGAAATATTGTCGCCGACCGCGCCCGAGGGGGACTGGAACAAGAGTTTCATCGACTACAATGTTCGCGCCGAGCGTATGGGCTGGCTGCCGTCGGCGCCCCAGCTGAAGCAGAATCCACTTTCAATCGCCGCGAAGGCCAAAGCCGCTGGCCTTGAGCCGAAAGACTATGTCGTCAAGGCGCTGAAATCCGGTGAACTCGAACTCTCCTGCCATGATCCCGACGATCCCGACAACTGGCCGCGCAACATGTTCGTCTGGCGCTCGAATCTTCTCGGTTCATCTGGGAAGGGACATGAATATTTCCTCAAGCATCTGCTCGGCACCACCCACGGTGTGATGGGTAAGGACCTCGGGCCGGAAGGGGCAGTCCGCAACACCGAAGTCGTCTGGCACGAGACGGCGCCGCAGGGAAAGCTCGACCTCCTGATCACGCTCGACTTCCGCATGTCGACCACCTGTGTCTACTCCGACATCGTCTTGCCGACTGCCACCTGGTACGAGAAGAACGACCTCAACACCTCGGACATGCACCCCTTCATCCATCCACTGTCGGCGGCGGTGGATCCGGCCTGGGAGTCACGCTCCGATTGGGAGATTTACAAAAGCCTCGCCAAGGCCTTCTCGGAAGTGTCCCCGGAAGTGCTGGGCGTCGAGCAGGACGTGGTTCTCACCCCGATCCAGCATGACAGCCCGGCCGAGATGGCCCAGGCCCTCGACGTGAAGGACTGGAAGCTTGGCGAAGTCGAACCGATCCCGGGCCTGACAATGCCGTCAGTGGCAGTTGTTACCCGCGACTACCCCAACCTGTACGCCCAGTTCACAGCGCTGGGGCCGCTCATGACCAAGGTGGGCAATGGGGGCAAAGGCATCGCCTGGAACACCACCCACGAAGTCGAGGCGCTCGGAGCGCTGAATGGGGTGCATATCAAAGGTGCGGGCAAAGGCTTGCCGAAGATCGAGACCGACATCGATGCAGCGGAGGTCATTCTCATGCTTGCACCGGAGACTAACGGTGAAGTGGCGATCAAGGCTTGGGAAGCCTTGTCAGAAATCACCGGCCGGGAGCACGCCCACCTTGCCTTGCCGAAGGAAGACGAGAAGATCCGCTTTCGCGATATCCAGGCGCAGCCGCGCAAGATCATTTCTTCGCCGACATGGTCCGGTATCGAAAGCGAGAAGGTCTGCTACAATGCCGGCTATACCAACGTCCATGAACTGATCCCGTGGCGGACGTTGACCGGTCGCCAGCAACTCTACCAGGATCACCTCTGGATGCGGGCCTTCGGCGAAGGGCTCGTCACCTGGAAGCCGCCAGTCGATCTTAAGACGATCCCAGGCATCAAGGACGTCCGCCCCAACGGGCACAAGGAGATCGTCCTCAACTTCATCACGCCGCACCAGAAGTGGGGCATCCACTCCACCTACTCAGACAATCTCTTGATGCTGACGCTCAACCGTGGCGGCCCGGTGGTGTGGATCTCCGAGACTGATGCCAAGACGGCGGGCCTGGCCGACAATGACTGGGTCGAAGTCTTCAATGTCAATGGCGCGCTCACCGCGCGTGCCGTCGTTTCACAGCGGATCAAGCCGGGCATGATGATGATGTATCACGCCCAGGAAAAGATCGTGAATACGCCCGGGTCGGAGATGACCGGCCATCGCGGCGGCATCCACAACTCGGTCACCAGAACGGTGCTGAAACCTACCCACATGATCGGGGGCTACGCGCAGCAGTCCTACGGCTTCAACTATTACGGCACCGTGGGTTCCAACCGCGATGAATTCATCGTCGTCCGCAAGATGGCCAATGTCGATTGGCTGGAAAGGCCGCTCGAGTCCGAAGCGCCGAAGGAGGCTGCAGAATGAAAATCCGCGCTCAGATCGCCATGGTGCTGAACCTCGACAAGTGCATCGGCTGTCACACCTGCTCCGTCACCTGCAAGAACGTCTGGACCAACCGGGAAGGCGTCGAGTACGCCTGGTTCAACAATGTCGAGACCAAGCCTGGGGTGGGCTACCCTAAGGAGTGGGAAAATCAGAAGAAATGGAATGGTGGATGGCGCCGCAAGAAAAACGGCCGCATCGAGCCGAAGATGGGCGCCAAATGGCGTATCCTTGCTAACATCTTTGCAAACCCCGATCTGCCGGAGATCGACGACTACTACGAGCCGTTCACCTTTGACTACCAGCATCTGCATACGGCGAAAGAATCGAAGGCTTTCCCCACGGCCCGCCCACGGTCGGCGATCACCGGCGAGCGCATGGAAAAGATCGAATGGGGCCCGAACTGGGAAGAGATCCTCGGCGGCGAGTTCGAGAAGCGTTCGAAGGACGTGAACTTCGAGGGCGTCCAGAAGGACATCTACGGCCAGTTCGAAAACACCTTCATGATGTACCTGCCGCGGTTGTGCGAGCACTGCCTCAATCCGACCTGCGCGGCGGTATGCCCCTCGGGCGCCATCTACAAACGCGAGGAGGATGGCATCGTCCTGATCGACCAGGACAAATGCCGGGGATGGCGCATGTGCGTCTCCGGCTGCCCCTACAAGAAGATCTACTACAACTGGTCGTCGGGCAAATCGGAGAAGTGCATCTTCTGCTACCCCCGTATCGAGGCGGGGCAGCCGACGGTTTGTTCTGAAACCTGCGTCGGGCGCATTCGTTATCTCGGCGTGATCCTCTACGACGCCGACCGTATCGAGGCGGCTGCCAGCACTCCCGATGAGAAGGACCTCTATCAGGCGCAACTGGACGTTTTCCTCAATCCGAACGACCCGGCCGTCATCGCTCAGGCCCGCGCTGATGGGATACCCGACAACTGGCTGGAGGCGGCCAGATTGTCGCCAGTGTGGAAAATGGCGATGGAGTGGAAGATCGCCTTCCCCCTCCACCCCGAATACCGCACCCTGCCGATGGTGTGGTACGTACCACCGCTTTCGCCCATCCAATCAGCGGCGGCCGCAGGTAAGATGGGCGTCGACGGCGACATGCCCGACGTGCGCAGCCTGCGCATCCCGCTCCAATACCTCGCCAATTTGCTGACCGCGGGCAAGGAAGAGCCTGTGGCTCTCGCGCTTGAACGCATGCTCGCGATGCGCAGCTACATGCGGGCAAAGACGATCGATGGTCGCCTTGACGAGTCGATTGCGGCGCGTGTCGGCCTGACGGGAACGGCCATCGATGAAATGTACAAGGTGATGGCGATCGCGAATTACGAGGATCGTTTCGTCATCCCGACGGCACACCGGGAATGGAGCGAGGACGCTCAGGACATGCGCGGCTCTTGTGGCTTCTCCTTTGGAAACGGCTGCTCGGGAGGTTCCACGGAGACCAACCTGTTTGGCACCAAGCAGACCAAGCGGTCAACAAACCCGATGGAGATCGTGTGATGACGGTGATGCTGTCGCACAAAACGTTCAAGGCGCTCTCGGCGCTCCTTGCCTATCCGACTGAGGAGCTTTCAGCAGCGATCCCGGAAATCACCGCCGCCCTCGCGGCTGAGAGGTTGGTATCGAACAACGCAATCGAGCAGCTTCATCCCTTACTTGGCGATCTGTGCCTTCTGAATCTGTACGACCTCCAGGAGCGGTACGTCGAGCTGTTCGACAAGACGCGCCGTCACTCATTGCACCTTTTCGAGCACATCCATGGTGAGAGTCGGGATCGTGGTCAGGCGATGGTCGATCTGGTCGAACATTATCAGCGTGCAGGGCTACTCGTCACGGCGAACGAACTGCCCGACTTCATACCTCTTTTCCTGGAGTTTCTTTCGGATCGTCCGCTCGACGAGGCGCGGGGCCTCCTCAAAGAGACCGCCCACATTTTCGCGCTGCTGGAAGAGCGGCTCGCCAAGCGAAACGGGGGGTATGCCGCCGTATTCGCGGCCCTACGCTCTATCCTCAGCGAGCCCGCCGTGGCCGCGACTGCGCTCGACGACGACGAGCCGGAGGACTTGGCGGCCATTGATGCGGCTTGGGAAGAAACCGCCGTCACGTTCGGCCCAGGAAATGCGACCGACGGCTGTTCCGTTGATCGCTTGCGAATTCAGATGCGTGCCGCGCGCCGCGACGCACGGCACAATTTCGGGCCTGAAATAGGGGGAAGCGATGTCTAACATAATTAACGACGCGCTTTTTGGCTGGTATCCCTATTTCTGCCTGACAGTCTTCCTGCTCGGCAGCCTGACACGGTTCGACCGCGAGCAGTACACGTGGAAGACGGGTTCCTCCCAACTGCTGCGGCGGCGCCAGCTTCGCTGGGGCTCCAATCTTTTCCATGTTGGCATCCTGGCAATTTTTGGCGGGCATTTCGTCGGCCTGCTGACGCCTATTTGGGTATTTGACGCTCTTGGCGTCTCGCACAGCTTCAAGCAGGGACTCGCTATCACCGTCGGAGGTATCGCAGGTATAGCCTGCTTCATCGGTGTAGCGCTTCTTGCTCACCGTAGGCTGTTTGATGCGCGCATCCGCAATACGTCTGCTCCCGGCGACATCGCAATTCTGTTGCTGCTCTGGCTGCAACTGACGCTTGGCCTTTCAACCATCTTCGTCTCGCTCGGTCACATGGACGGCCACGAGATGGTGAAATTCATGAACTGGGCCCAGGGAATTCTAACCCTGCAGCCAGCCGCCGCAGCCTATGTCGCAGACGTCAATCCGATCTTTAAGGCGCATCTGCTGCTCGGCATGACGATCTTCCTGCTGTTCCCGTTCACACGGCTGGTCCACGTGTGGAGTGCGCCGATCTGGTATCTCGGCCGTCCTGGGTATCAGGTCGTGCGGACGCGTTTCGCGGAACGCCGATCACCTGCGTCGGTGCCAACAGTCCGATCGTCCGAACCGGTGCGGCCTATTACCGTACCCGCGCACCAACCTGCGGAGTAGATCATGGCAGCGCTCGTCATCAATCACGCGACCGGCCGCGTTCCATCGTCCGAACACCCGCACGAACACCGACCTGCAGCCCCCGACACGGCGCCGTCCCGCGAGCGCGTCGCGATGCCCCCGGTCACTGTCAACGGCGTGGCGATATCGCGGAAGGCGATCGCCGCCGAGGTCCAGAACTTTCCTGCCCGCAATCCCGGTGAGGGCTGGCGTGCCGCAACCGGTGCGCTCGTCATTCGTGAGTTGCTCCTGCAACAGGCGAGGCGACTCGATATCGTTTCGGAGCAGAGGGTCGACCAGGATGGGCGCAGGGAGACCGTCGAGGATGCGCTGGTACGCGGGTTGATCGAGCGCGAGGTCCGGGTTCCGGAGGCGGATGAGAAGATGCTGCACCGTTTCTATCAGAACAATCTCCGCCGCTTCATGACGCCATCGCTTTGTGAGGTCGACCACATTCTCATCGGCGCGCGCCGCGATGAAGGCGAAGCCTTCGCCGCGGCGCGAGAAAAGGCGCTGTCGCTCAGATTGGCGCTGGAAACCGCGCCGGAGCGTTTTGCAGCTGTGGCGCGGGACTGCTCGGATTGCCCGTCTGGGACCATCGGCGGTAGTCTTGGCCAGATCGGGCCGGGCGACACCACGCCCGAGTTTGAAGCCGCTCTCGTCAATCTCGTCCCCGGGGACATTTCACCTCCGGTAGAGACTCCCTATGGCGTCCATCTCATCCGTCTGACGCGGCGGATCGAGGGCCGCCAGCTCCCATACGAGGTCGTGCGGGAGCGCATCGCCTCGTACCTGGCCGAGCATGTCAGTCGGCAGGCGAGCGCGCAATACGTGTCTCTTCTTGTCGGGCAGGCGAATATCAGCGGTATCGAGATCGACGGCTCATCAACGCCATTGGTACAGTGAGGATAATGCGATGCTCGGAAACCTCATCGCCTCGCTCGACGATCCAAAAGTCGCAATGGCGCTCTTCGCAGCGTTCGATGAGCCTGTCTTGCTGGCCCGCCTGGCTGCGGCGGCTGACGCGTCCGGTCGCTTGCCGTCCGAGATCGTCGGCGCGGCCGTTCGCAATTTCGTGGATACAGCATCTGAGGATCATTGGACCCAATTGATAGGGCTCATGAATCGAGCGAAGGATCCTGGCCTCGCGGCGATGCGTGCAATTCTCGAAAAGTCCCTGCCGGGGACCAAGGGGATTTGACGATGGGTGCGCTAGGCAAGAGCTGCTTCCACCCAAGCGTGCAGACAATGTCGTTTGAAACCGCACGAAATGTTGCCGTCGCGCTTACCCAACCGCTTACCAGGCAGGAGGACGTGCCGTTGGCGCGTGCCTTGGGACGCATCTCGGCCGCGAAGGTTCGCGCTCGGAGTGCACTTCCCTCATTCGATCAGGCGGCGATGGACGGATATGCCTTCCGCTCAGGCGAGAAGGGCCTCTCTATGGTCCTGCCCATTGCCGGGCGCACGTGCGCTGGTGACAAGCCGGGTGTACTGGCGCGCGGGACAGCCCATCGCATTATGACCGGCGCCGCATTGCCGGCCGGCGCGGATACCGTCGTTATGCAGGAGCATGCAACCCGGAGAGGCGATTGCGTGCAGTTTGGCCTCGACATAGAAACCGGCACGCACATTCGACGGTCTGGCGAGGACGTAAAACGGGGAACAACTGTCCTCCAGCCTGGCTGTGTGATCGGCTGGCCCGAGGTTGCGCTTCTAAGCGCGCTCGGTATTGCGACCGTTTCGGTTGCCCGTCCCTTGCGGATCGTGGTGCTTGCGACCGGATCAGAGCTCCGGGACGTAGGCGAGGCGCTTCCGCCTGGCGCAATCTACAATAGCAATGGCCCCATGCTCAGCGCGCTGCTGACGGGGCCGAACGCACATGTTACCTCCCTGACCGTCCGTGACGATCTCGATGCCACTACGCACGCGCTCGAAAGCATAGCGGGATCGGCCGACCTCATCGTCGCGACTGCGGGGATGTCAGTGGGGGAAGAAGACCATGTGCGAGATGCCGTCATACTTGCCGGAGGCGACCTCGACATCGTCAGGGTGGCGATGAAGCCCGGCAAGCCGCTGGCGATCGGCACGCTTGCAGGCGCCTATTTCATAGGGCTCCCAGGCAACCCGCAAGCCGCAGCATTTGGCGCGCTCGCTTTCGTGCGCCCGATGATGGATGCACTTCTCGGTCGGTCTCCGGCGAACCGCACTACGGCCGAGATGGCGTTCACATATCCCCGCAAGCTGGATCGAACTGAACTGCTGCCGGTCCGCTTGAATATTGAGCAGGGCAGGTTGATCGCACACCGTAGTGGGCCGGCAGGCTCGCACAGAATGATGCCACTTCTGGCCGCCGACGCAGTGGCCGTTGTTCCAGGCGCTGCGACGCCCATGCAGGCCGGCAATTGTCTGGAAGTATTGCCCTTCAGCCGAACTTGCCCGAGCGGATGAGCGATGCGGTCAACGCGAAATGGTCCAGCTTCTCTCGGGGGCCAGCCCAAGACGAGGCCGACAATCGAAACCCCCGCCTAAGGAATTCCGATATGCAGAGCAATACAAGCCATCCCATGACTGCCATCGTCTATTCTGATGGTCCGCGATTCGAGACGGTCCTGCGCGAAGTCACAGCTGCTATGGCCGACCAGGGAATGAGACTGGCCGGTTTGGTTCAACACAGCCGCCCAAATCCCGATCGCCGGAAATGCGACATGCTCTTGCAGGATCTCGCGATGGGAGAACTTCATTTGATATCGGATGATCGCGGCGCCCACGCCAGCGGCTGCGTCTTAAACACGGATCGGTTGCTGCGCGCGTGTGAGACGGCGCAGGCCGGACTATCGGATCGAACCGACCTTCTCGTACTCTGCAAATTCGGAAAAGCCGAGGCTGAAGGCGGTGGTTTCAGAACTTTGATTGCAAAAGCGCTTGAGCTTTCAGTTCCTGTTTTGATTGGCGTGCCCCTCATCAATCTGTCGCCGTTCAGGGAATTTTCGGCAGGGTTCGCACGGGAAATCGATGTGACCGAGTTCGGCATCGATTGGCGCCCCGTTGCGGCTGACCTTGCGCCTCAAATCTAGTCCGGTTTGAATTTCGTTCTGGCCCATCGAGAGGACCAGGACATGAAGTGCAGCCATTTCTCTGAAGAGCAGATCAATTGAATTTTGAACAAGCATGAGGGGGGCGGTCGCCGATCTGGTGCGGAAGCACGGCGTCAGCGATGCTTCGATCTATAACTTGAAGGCCGCTTCAGCGGGATGAATGTCTCCGAGGCTGGGCGACAGGGAGCTGAGGGCGAGAACACGCGGCTGAAGCGGGTTCTGGCCGACGCCATGCTCGACAATTCCGCGTTGGAGGATCTCGTGGGAAAGAAATGGTGATGCCCGTCCAGGTGCGACCAAGCACGCAGATCAGGTGATCGAACGAGAGGCGGCCCGGGCCAACGGCAATGGGCGATTGCGGCTCGTGGGCGTCGGTTTCATAGGTAGCTCGCATTGGGGGATATTCTTTAGCTCATCGCCGAGCTGACCCCGGCCCAGGCCATGGCGCGGTAGTCTACGACCTGGCTGAGGCTCTGCCTGATGACCGAGAAGTAAGACGAGACGTCTATACCTCGCGGCACGAACAGGCTGTGGCGCCGGATGTGGCAGATCTCGCGCACGAGTCTGTGCGGTCGGGACGATCCGCCACCTCGATGTCGATGGCCGACAGGATCCGGAAAGACAATTGGCTAAAGGCCTGCGCGATCGGCGTGGAGCAGATCGCGCCGGTTGGATCGCCGCTGTCGAGGGCCGACATGCGCCGCCGCCATAACATCGGCACGGGTGGCGCCGGCACCAGGTACCGCACTAGACCAATGCCACTTCGCATTTATGCGAGTTGGTGTTGACGACAACAGTGGCAGCACGGCGATTACCTCGCCCAGTGCTAAGCCCATGAGTCGACGATTCGCCAAGCGATCTACTTAGCTGAATTCGTCATTAACGTTGGGCGGCTAGGTGCGGCTTTCCG
This sequence comes from Mesorhizobium sp. ES1-4, assembly GCF_020164745.1. Lineage (GTDB taxonomy): Bacteria > Pseudomonadota > Alphaproteobacteria > Rhizobiales > Rhizobiaceae > Mesorhizobium. The sequence continues at coordinate 60,294 of NZ_JAIUGV010000014.1, forward strand.
TTGCCGCGAACTGCGGAAACAGGATGTTGTTCTCTAGGTGGATATGCTCCATCAGGTCCTCGGCAAGTTGGGCCGTTCCGACGTATAGCGCCTGCCAGGAGCGGCAGGCTCCGTCGGGCGTGGCGAAGTCGTCGGTGAGGCTTTCGATGAGCCGAAGCAAGGTGCCCTGGTCGTCGTGCTCGTGCCGCAGTTCCGAAATTGGGATATCGAACTTGCCATTGGCCCACTGCCGCATTGCCGGAAACAGAATGGCCTCTTCCTTGGCCATGTGCTGCTCCAGTTCGCTCTGCATCTGCTGTAACGCATCTGAAAGGCCGGCCGGCACCTTCGGATGCTCGGGATGCACCGCCTCAACCTTACGCGACAGCGCGATGAGCTCGGGCAGAGTGCGGCGGTGCGCCTCGTGGTAGCAGGCTTCGATGTGGTCGATCAGTTCGTTGCTGTCCATCGAAGCCGGTGCGGCTGTTTCCCCGGCGCCAGTACCAAGTGCCTCCAACGCATGTTCAAGCTCGTCGGGATCGACTCCGCGCCGGTGGGCGGCGGCGTCGAGGGTGAGATCGCCGTTGCAGCAGAAGTCGATCTTGAACCTGCGCAATACGGCAGTGGCGCCAGGCAGGGTAGCGGCTATGTCGCCGACGGTGCGCTCCCATAGTTCTGGAATTGGGAATTGAGTGTTCATGACGAAGCTCCATGCGTGTTCAACGGCCTTGAAAATCAGAGCGGACTCATCCGACGCAACGCACCATTGAGGCCGAAATACTGCAAACCGTTCAGCCATGAATTGCCCAGATAAAGGTTCGGGTCTTTGCGCTGGAACAAAGAGGGTCAAACTGTAGCCCGACTCGACGGCGTATCCGCAGACATTCGACGAGCCGAAGTCCATTATCGACTTTGTCTGCGATCGAGCCGCGACCTAGCTGTTCCGGTTCTTGGGTACGCCTCAGCCCGCCGCGGTGTCTTGCGTAATGGTCGTGATCCCTTGCGTGTCGTCGATGACAATGGATACGACTTGGCTCGCGCGAGATCTGGGTCGGGCTGAATGCTGTTGCCTTTTTCTCGAAGTCTATCAGCGACAATTCAGTTCTTGTGAACTGATATCATTGCGCCGAAGACTGGTCGCAAATATGCTTCATAAACTGCTGCTCAGGGAGGGGATGATGGTGGGGCCAGATGAATTGAAATAAGGCGGATCTGCGCTTGGGCGAATACATGCGAAGAGCAACTGACGTGCTCCCCTGAAATATCCTCGGTTTGAGGTTAGCCTGTTCCTCGGATGAGGAGACAGGCAATGAAGCGATCAAGATTTTCTGACGAACAGATCATCGGCATTTTGAAGGAGCGTCAGGCTGGGCTTTCGGCGACGGTCATTCTGGTTTTCTTCGCCAATTTGCTGCTGCATAGACCGCTGATTGAATCGCTGCTGTTCTCACTGGCGCTCGCGGTGGGCCTCACGCCGGAACTCCTCCCAGCGCTGGGTGAGCCGACATGGTCGGCGCGGTTGTCGCCGGAAGATTATCGCGGCCTAACACCGCTGATCTACGGTCATGTCAATCCCTATGGCCGTTTCGATCGCGATCTCAACCGCAGGATCGAATTCAAGCAGAAACAGGCGACCTGATCGCAATTGGAGGAAAAAATGCCCGTTTCGAAGAAGCCCCGGAAGAACGTCGCCCGATCTGGTGGCGACAACGTGCCGTCCACGCCCCTGGCTGCCGTTGGCGGGCGATCTTGGTCATCGTCATTTCCGCCACGACGAGTGCCTCTCCGGGGCGCTGGCTGCGAAGAACACGCGATCATGAAGGCGCTGTTTCGAACCCCCGTCAGGACGTTCCGGGCGCTGATGGGCCGCTCCAGGTGCCGCCGCGCTACCGGCTGTCGCTCAGCCTGCCTGGCTGAGTTGCTGGTTACGTGCCCGCGCAGCGATAAGCAGAGTAGTCTCGTCGGTCATGCCGCTCTGGAAGAGCAGGACAAGGTCAGCTGCAAGCTTCTCGGCTTCCGGTGAACCCGGCTGCACGTGGCCTTCTTCGCATACCTGAACGAAAATCGCTTTGAGGCATTCGAGATCGGAAGGATAGAGAGCCGGATCAATGTTCATGTGATCAATCATCTGGGGCCTCCACTTGGCGGCAGGGGTTGAACGGAAGGACGGTGGAGAATGACTCCCGTTCTCCCGATTGTCATCGAAAACTTTGTGACATCCGGATACAGAATAGCACCACAGTGCCACGACAGGACATGCGCACTGTGAAGCTTTGGATATGAATCCGACGGTGGCGGTATCACCTGCTATATGGAAAGCGGGAAGTCCTGATGCCCAGCCGTATTTAGCTGCCCAAGCAGCGCAGGTCCGGCGTTTATGACTGCAGTTTGCTCCTTGGGACGCAGTAATGCTGTAGATCGAGCCTGTGTCCGATGGGACTATGGTCCATCTTGGAGCCACTCATTAGAAATATATTATTGTCGAAGGGAGAAGGTTTGATGTCGGCGGAAGCCATCGTCGAAAAATACATGGCCGCAGCGACAAAGCGTTTCCTCGGCTCATGCGACTCGCTGATCGCCACGCCGGGAGACGAGGGCATCATATTCGAATTCTCAGTCTCAGGAGCGCTTTCGAGGCTGGAAGTCCATACAGGCAACCTCACGCCGACGAAAGTGCGTTCCGCCTTTGTTGAACTTGGGATGGAAATTGGTAGACTAAGCAGGATCCGCGACGGAAGAGAGCCGCCGCCGGGACGTGGCCGCAAAGGTCAGGCAAACACGGAGAAAACAACGGTTCTCGGGATGGTGTAGCGGCCTGTGGACAGGGTTTCCGGCACGCTTGCTGGCGATGCGCGCGCGTGGTTGTCACCGATCTCTCATTGCGAGCGGCAGAACGTGCGATCGAAACAAAGGTCTCGGCGGAGGCCAGTTTGATGAGCGATGAAGCGAAAGCATTCATGGCGATCGGCGAGGGCTTCACGAGACCCGCTCTCCTCGAGCGTGACATGCAACGCTGCGTTCATCTTACCGAACTGGCTGTTCACCTCCTGCCGCTTCAGGATCGGGGGCGCACAACGTTGGGCTCGTGCCTCGCTACGTCCTTTCGAGACAATGATCGACACGGGCATATTCGCCGCGCTATCGATCCTGCTGGGCTTTCCGGAGGGGCTGTCGATACGTCGCGGCGCACAGCCTCTACGGAACCGGGTCGCGAACAATTCGCACATTTGACAATCTTGGCGAGGTCGCCAAGGCGGTTGAAGATATCGATGCGCTGGCCCTGAATAATGGCCTCGAGTCCATGTGGCGGGCGACGATTGACCGGATGGAAAGCGAGGAGACCAAGGAGCTTGTTCGCGGCCATGCCGCATTGGTGATGCACCCAATCGGGGAGGAACGGGGAGAGGAACAATGGTCTGAATGGATCATTAGATGATCCGTTGCATGCTTGCATTTTTTGGCAAGATGCCTTAAATATCTTGGCAGATTGCCGGAGACTGAATATGAGCACCCCTGTCGCACTCCTTGACGATGTTGCACGCAAACTCGGCGGAGCGGCTGTGCTTGGAGCCGATGTCAGGTCGCAGGCGGACCTCGCGATGATGGTGCGGCGCCGGCTTCCGCTTGCTACGCTGAAGGGCTTGTCTCTCGCCGGGCTCAGCGAGCAGGAGATCGAGCGCTTCGTAATTCCGCAACGCACGCGCCGGCATCGCGCGGAGAAGAACGAGCCTTTGACGGTCGAGGAATCCGACCGAGCCGTACGGCTCGCCCGTATCCAGTCGCTTGCGGAAGAAACCTTCGGAGATCCCGCCAAGGCGAACCGTTGGCTTCGCAAGGAACTGGCGGAACTGGGCGGTGAAACCCCGCTGACCGTAGCGCAGACCGAGGCGGGCACACGCGTCATCGAGACCATCCTCGGCAAGATCGCCTGGGGTGCTGCCGCCTGATGCGGCTGTGGCGGCTTTCCAGCCTGCAATTCGCGGAAGCCATGGATGGTGGCTACGGGTTGCTGTTCAATGGGCGTTGGAACACCGTCGGCCGCCCGGTGACCTATACGGCCACGTCGCCATCGCTTTGCGTCCTTGAAAAGCTTGTCCATGTCGAGGATCCGGCATTGCTGCCGGCACTTTCAATTGTGGCCTATGACGTCCCCGACGAAACGCCGAGCGCTCGACGAGCCTTGTCCGATCTGCCTGATGACTGGCGCCGCAGAGAAGCAGACACTCAGCGGATGGGCGACGAATGGCTGGTCGGGCTTGAACACGCGCTTCTGTTCGTCCCGTCAGCGATCGTTCCGGTGGCCGGTAGCCCGGACTGGAACATCATCGTCAATCACCGCCATCCCGCGGCAGCGGCACTCAAGATCGAGCGGATCGAAGCTTTTGAACTGGATGTCCGGTTGCTCGGGTAACTGTGGGAATACGAATTAACAATAATCAATGGTTTAGTTCCATAAGATAGATTATGCGACTTTCATAAGTAAAAGACAGTATTTCTTAGTCTCATAAAGTGTGAATGGCGCTTTCTGGAGGCCTTGTTAATTGTAATCGAGAGGCAAGGCGATCAGTGTTGCAGCGATCGGCTTACTCTAATTCTTAGTTCGACAGCTCTCTCCGTTACTCCGCCACGTGGAATCGGAATTCCGTCTCCGCTGGTAGTGACGATACTCACGCGGCTTCATCATCCGCGTCGGTAATACGCGAAACAAGGCGCGCCAAACACGCCCCGCGACTTTGACGCGGACTTTTGGCGCACCGCTCGGACCAACGCGAAACGCATTCGATGTGATGACGCCGTGGGAATTTGGCGTCAGGACTAATGGCAAGGAAGTCAAGCCGTTGTCTTTCGCAACGAACGCGATGATCTGGAGAAAGCCTCTTTCCACCAGCAGATAGTTTTGTCTAAACAGTTACAGTGGAAACTTCTTGTAATGTTGAGTCATCCGGCGTCCAATCCAGCGCATAACATTGACCGACATCGAGTTACCAATGCATTTGTAGCGCGCGTTGTCGGTCATGACGGCACCGTTTACATCCACCGCAGTCCATCCTTCAGGGAATCCCATAAGCCGCTCACATTCGGTTGGAAGCAATTCTCGCACAACGAGGCGGTCCCAATCGATCGTTTCAAGATTGAACGGGTGGCCATCGTCATGATCGGCAGCCGCGACGTACGCGACGCTCGGCACACGGTTGGTGCCCGAGGCCTGTGAACGCAGGGTGGGAATAACAGTCGTGGATGCCGCCTGGCTTCGCGCTTTCGCGCTCTGGCCCGCCATGAAGGCTATCGGTCCCCGATATCCGGCGAGTTCTTGAGCGCGTGGTCCAGGAACACCGGCAGTGGCTTTGATCTTCCTGAGGCTGACCTCAGGACGTAGTTCTTCACATTCCTCGTCAAAGAGTACTTCGCGAGGGTCGACGCCGGCAGATCCATGTCCAACACGAGCGAGAGCGTAGACCCGCTCACGTCGGTTGGGCTTGCCGAAATATTGCGCGTCGAGGAGGCGCCAGGCCACGTCGCCGTCCGGCCCTGATACATAACCAGCGTTGGCGAATCGTCCGTCTGGCGGGACGACCGCTGCTCCGCCTGCCGTCGCAATGCGCCCAAGGAGGTAGCCAAATCCATTCTGATCGTCATTCAAGACACCCTTTACGTTTTCCCAAAGAACCCATTTCAATCCGTTGATGCGCTTCATTCTCTCGATGAGATCGATGAAACCGAACATCGCCGCGCTGCGATGGTCGAGCAGTCCAGCCTTCGATCCGGCGGCCGAGAACGCTTGACAAGGTGACCCACCCTCGAGCAGGTCGATTTCGCCCAGTTCTTCCAGATCTGCGTCCGTGATGTACCAGATGTCCCCAAAGTTGGGCGTCTTGCCATTGATGGGATAGGTGGTCCGCGAGCGTCTGGCGACGATATGTTCTCTGTTGTCGCGCTCCTTCTCCAGCATTTCCCAGTGCTTTTCGTGGCTTGGGGCTTTGATCCGTGTCGGCGCGCGCGACTGTCCCGCTCCCTTCGCGTGCCCGCTTTCAATCCGGTGCGCCAACGCGTACATCTCGTCGGCCATCAGATCGGGATCGGTGGTAGGATGGTACTTGGGAGTCGTGGCCCCACATCGCGCCGCCAAAACCGCGCAAGCGTCCGGATCGTAGTCAGCGTAGCCCGCGAACGTCCAACCCAGTTCCTTCCACGCGACTGTTGCCGCGCTGATACCGCTGAAAGTTGAGAATACACGCAAGATAATACCTCCGGCTGACGGCCCTTCCGGCCGCAGCTCCAATAGCCGCAATCCAGGTTAGAAGACGTATCGACTCGGTCAGGTCGCAGGCAGAATCTCGGGCCTGGCCCTTACCGAACCGGGTACGACGTCATGGCGATGGGCCAGCACCGGCGGCCAAAGCCGCCGATTGTGCTCCGCGTCAGTCACGCCATCGCGGCGATGTCCTCGGAGCAAGCGCGCGAGCGCAGTGCGGCAAGGTTCAGCCGCCCTGGTTTTACCCGTCGCGGAACCTTGAGGGCCGCCGCCAGATCGATCTCCGAGCCCGTCAGGGCGCGCATGATCGAAGCGCCGACCGCGTGTGCCATGCTGGGCGGAAACGCGTTGGCGATCTGGCGAAATACCTGCAGGTCGCTTCCCTTGAATTCCCAATCGGCGGGAAAATCCTGGATGCGGGCCATCATTCCCAAGGTCAGCCTTGGCTTGTAGCCGGCAGGAGTATCAGCCCCCGGAGCGGTCTTGGCCCGCCCGCTGGGATTGACGCCGAGTTTGAGCCAACTCTGGCGCGATTTGTCCTGGGCAAGATCGATGCCCTGTTTATTTTGACTGCCGCCGATCAATGTCGGCGCGTAGCCGTCCGCTCCCTTGGCCCATTCATTCACATGGGGCCATCCTTCCGTCGCCATGAGGTCGCGTAGCGCCTCTCCCACAGTTGGCGCTGTCGTATCCAACGGCCTTGGCCAACGGAACCGATGCATGATGCCCGGCTGGAAGCCGACCAGAATTGCTCTTCGGCGCTTCTGTGGCAGCCCGAAATCGGGTCCTTGAAGAATACGCCACTCGGCGTCGTAGCCAAGGCTTGTCAGTTGTGAAAGGATCCGCAGCCTGTTCACGCTGTTGGAGACATGCAATGCACCGGTGACGTTCTCCAGCATGACCGCCTTGGGCCGCAACTGGCGCACGAGGCGGAGTGCTTCCGGAAACAGGTCGCGCTCATCATGCGCGCCACGGCGCTCGCCGGCAGACGAATAGGGTTGGCAAGGCACTCCCCCGGCAAGCAGGTCGACGCCTTCACAGGCAGAGAGATCCAGGCCACGCAGGTCCGCGTGCACGACCGGCCATTTTGGACCGTTGGCCTGGAGAGTGGCAACGGCATCCCGATCGATCTCGACGAGACCGACATGGTGGAAGCCGGCCGCTTCCAGTCCCAGGGCTTGCCCACCCGCACCGGCACAGATCTCGAGCACGGTTCGCATTCCACCACCTTCGGCCCGCACGCGCCCCGGTTGAGCGTCTGTGTCGAGCGGGACATCTCCCGCTTCGCGCATGCGTGTGGTCGCCGATTCCGGACGAGTATCTTCATCGTGGCCAAACGCCCAGGCCAGATGCCAGACCAGATCATGGTCGAAGTCCAGCACTGTGGTGAGCGGCCGCTGGTAGTGCACCTCCACGAAAACCTCGCCTGCCCCGATCCGGCGCAGCGCGGCATCAACTTTCATCCAGCTGCCACGACCGGGTAGCGCGCCAGACGGCCCCTTGCGCGTCACGAAATTCGCCCCTGCGATGGCTGGGAGCTGTGCAAGGAGCTCGCCAGCATCTTTGGCGAGTCTCGAAACACGAATCGTCTCGAAATCGGCAACTGATTTGGATCTGTCGAATTCCGACAGCATGATCACCTCATTGGTCAACGTCTCGAGCGACGAAAGCCATGATGTGGCGGCGCTCCGTGCAATGCGAGCCGCCGCATTCTTCAGGTCACGCGTTCTGCTCTCGTCAAGCAAGCCTTCGTTCGCGGCGCGCGCAAGCGCAATGTCCCGCTTGAGACCACGGAACTCCTTGGCCTGCAGGCTGCGACCCGCCTCAATCATCCTGACGGCTTCGTCGCGCACTTCTTCGGACTGGGCGGCGAGATCAAGCAGCACGGTGACGGCGACGCCCTTTTCTACAAAGAGTTGCCGCCGGGTGCCGAGCGTCTCGGCCAGCCGCACGTAGCGAGCCACGTCGCGACGGGGGATCTGGCACTCGCTCGCGAGAAACGCCGATACTTCCTTCGCCGAAAGATTCTCGGTGAGGTTCGCCCAGAGATCGCCGATACGGAAGGCTTCCTTCGCCTGCATCGCGCGCCAGCGCGAAACCTTGTCCTTGGCCCGGCTGAGTTCACGTCCGTAAAGTGCCTCAATCTGGCGTCGGTCTTCGTCGAGAGCGTCATCGTCAAGTAGCTCAACGATAGGAGCGTCTTCATCATCGCCCAAGTTACCGTCGACGATTTCTTCCTCAGTGACCTCGATCGGCGGGATGGTGTCGCCCAAGTCCAAATGTGGCGTTGCCTCATTGGCTTCGGTCTCACCGCTGTCACCCTCAGTCCACGCGGACCTATCTTCCGTCGGTTCCATCTTTTGCCCCCTTCCTTGAACAACCCTGCCCCGCTCATAGGCGAGAAGAATTTGAGAACTGGTGAGGTCGATCGCTAAAAGGCGATCGATATGACGGGATATTCCTGTTCGCGCAGATGACGCAGGGGCAACTCGGAAGATGACAGCGGGCCGACGACAACTGAGCCGTGACGCGCACGATCTCCTAGCTTGAAGGCTTGTCGGATCTGTCAGATCGATGATCCCGTGAGACTTCGATAACGCCATCACCCGACCCCGCGATTGAGGCGGAAATGAACTGTTGTACCCTCGCGGACAGATGCCCGCAGCACGCCATGGCACGCAGGTCCTCGGCCTCACACCTTCCCAACGCGGATAAAGTTCTCCGTGCGTCATGATAGGTCATGATAAATTGCGTTTGACACCTTTCGGTTACATGCCGCCGAGAAGCCCTTTGTCGCTTGCATGCCGGATCGGCAACCTCGATCTCGTAGTGAGCGTATCGAAGTGACCGGAGATGAGCATGCCGAGGCCAGCACATGCCGCAAACAGCGAACAACAACGTCGGCAGCGGCGCTATCGCGCTCGCCTCCGCGCGACCGGGCAACCGGAGGCATCCGCGGTCGATGTCGCAGTCGCCGCTGCCGTTGCCGCCTATGCCGATAGAGCGGCGCTCGATCCGTCTCTCGATACAACGGCTCTCAGGCGTATCCTGCGAGATGCCGTCGACAGGCTCGCCGATGCCGGCTGTGACCCCCATCAGGCACGCCTAAAAGTCATCCGCCGCGCGGGACGTTTTGGTCGTTCGGTCCCGCCAGGCCTCGATGAAGATTCTGGGAAATGACGGCGTTCTCGCCCGAAGAGCACCTTCAGCCGATCATGCTCTCCCCGTTACTCTATTATGGGGAATCGGAATTCCGTCTCCGGCGGTAGTGACGATACTCGCGCGGCTTCATCGCCCCGCGCCGGCAGTACCCGGAAGAAGACACGCCAAACACGCCCTTTGACTTTGACGCGGACGGTTTTGGAGCGTCGCTGGGACTAACCAGAAACGCGTTCGATGTGATGACGCCGTGGGAATTTGGCGTCAGGATTAACGGCAGGCAAGTCAGAGCCGTTCTCTTTCGCAACGAACGTTAAGGAAATGAATGATGCAACCGGGTGCTGGTGGAGGAATGATGGACGTGCCTGGTTGCGGCAACATCTTCGGCGATTTCGGTGGGTCCGATCGGGATTGCGCACTCGCCAAGGCCGACACTGCCAGCAGGATCGTTCTCGCAATTGAGGCGTCTCGATTGATGGACGAGGAGGCAGCCACCCTGACCGGCTTCGAACGAGATCAGATGCGGTGCGTAGTCCGCGGGCGGGTGGTTGACGGCATATCGGCCGAAAGATTGCAGGCGGCGCTGGAGGCACTCGAGGTTTGGCAAAGGGGACGAGCGTTATTTGCAGGATGAAGACCAAGCCCCAGCGTGGAGGAACGGGTGGACAAGGGACGGATTGGCTCTGTTCGGCTTCCACCAACTTTTCGGGAATTCGCGGGCGGTCTAGCGAGGCGCGGAATCTGGAAGATTTTCGTCGTCTTCAGGATCGTCGAAAACGAACTGCACGCCGTCGATGGGGTTGGCCGGGATCAGGTCTGCGAAGCCGCCCATTTTTCTGGTCTTCGGAGCCTCTTCGATCTTCTCAGCCAAATGCGCCGGGATCGGCCTGGCGATCTCGTCTCCAGACCACGTCAGGATTGATCCTCCGACTTGCATGCACTCCGGCAGCACGACGCAGCGTTGCCTTGTAGTCAAGAGGTAGACGTCGCCACCGATCGTCAGCCGCTCCGGTATCTCGGCAATGCCATGCCCGATGATCATGTTGCCCAGCACGGTCAGATTCGGCGGCAGGACAACCGACATGCCGTGAAGAATCGACGCATTGAGCTGGTCGAACGTAGTCCCGGCTGGGATCTCGTCGATGTCGTGCTCGACTCCGTTGACGTCGACGGCATACGGCCAGAAGGCTCCCCTGCCCTTCCACCCGGCCGCCTTCGCCAGCTGCTTCAGGATCGCCATGTGCCTCGCTTCCGGACTGGCGTTGCGCTTGCCCCTGATCTGGTCGATCTCTCCGCAGTTGATTTTGATGGTGGCAACTGACCGACCCTTCCGGTCACGCAGGGAATAAATCTCATGGTTGCCGGCCGCGAGTCCTGCGTCGTACGCACCATGGCCCACACAGTGATGCATTCGCCTGGATTCGAGGTCGAGGGCTTCCGGGGTCAGCAGTTTGACGAGCTTGTAGCCGTCCTCAAGGCCCGCGACGCAGCGCTCGTCGGCGGCGCCGAGCGATTTGGCAACCTGCGCGTTCCTGCGGTCCATGACTTTGTCAGCCTCGCGGATCAAATCTTCGTAGGTGGCGCATTTCGGCAATTTGCGCGGACGGCCCCGGTCATCCGTATTTCCAAGCCAAGGCACGCCTTCGTAGAGATCGACAGCGAGCCAGTCGAGGATGTGCCGCAGGACTTCGCGACGCGGGAACGGGTCATGCCAGCCTTCGGATATGGTCTTCGGGTATTCCTCGCGCATCCGGTTCGCCGCAATGCGGCCTATGCTGTGACGCCCGAGAAATGCGCCCCCGATGTCGATGTCGTATTCCTCGTAGATTCCGTGCAGGTATTCTTCGAGTGCCTCGACATCCTGCGGCAGCAGTCCCTTGAGATTCATTGTCATCCCCCTCAGTTCCCTGAAGCAGGATTGTCTGCCGTCCGGCCTGTTTCAAATCCTTCTGGCGGCAAATTTAGTTGACGATGCCCATGTGTATCTTCGACGCGTCAACATTGCTTCGCGAGATATTTCAAAGGAGCATACGATCCCTTCGAGCCGCATTTCGACGTCGTCGGCATGAGGTCAGGTGGACTGCCTGCGCCGGGCCGCCGCAAGATCGCGTTTGTCGAGGGCTGCGCTGCAGCGTGCGCAGCGTGCCAGCTCCGGCTGGGTCCGGAACTCGGCCTCGGGGATGGATGCGATTGCGTTCCTCTTCCTGCATGCGATGTCCAGCGGCCGGGGCGACATCCTCATGTGATATTTCATGCTGCCTTCCTCCTGAAAACGTCGAACCCGGCCGCCCGGATCCGGTCCATGGCTCTGCCGACCAGCTCGGCTTCCATGGCCGCAACCACGTCGGCCGGCGGAATCAGGTTAGGACGGTTGTCCGAGGCCCATGCCTTGACGGTGCCGAATGGCCTCCTGAGGATGCGGGCGAGGTCGTCGAGGGGGACGCGCAGTTCCCGCCGGAGTTCGTTGAAGTGGGCTTTCGCGCTCATGCCGCCGCCCTCGCGCAATGAACGCTTCTGATCTTCCAGGTCAGCGCCGCCATCTCTTTCATGAACCGCACCGCAGCAGCAGTGGCGGGATCGCATCGCCTCCGGCGACACAGTCCATGATTTCATAGGCGGCGAACGCCCGGTTGCACTCCCCGTCTACGGAAAGACGGATCTCGATGCCGACCCTCTCCACCGCATCAGACCACAGCCGTCCGAACTGGCGTACAGTCATCACCGGGTCGACGTCGCGGAAGATCGTCAGCGTGTCGCCGTCGGCCATCGGCGCGTTATAGTCCGCGACCCTGGCCTCAGCCGCCATCTCGTCGACGAAATCGAGATCTCTGTTGTCCGCGCCGATGTTAAGCAATTCGTCCATGGCGCGGTGCAGGATGACGATCGCATCGACGCCGCCAATCTTGCCGGCCATGTAATCCTGGTGCGCCTGGATTGGGGCGATGCCGATCCTTGCGACCGAGGCCTTGAGTTCCTGGTTCATGATAGTCCCCTTCTGCCCGGTTGCGCGCTTGTTGCTGCAGTTCCCCGGCGAGATGTCCCCGTATATGCGGCCAGCGCGATGCCGGCCGCATAGGCTGAGACATCTCAAGCTGCTGCGTTGAGATCGCCCAGGACGTCGCGGGCGACATAGACCCCGAGATCCTCTACAGCGAAGAGGGCAACTCGCGCTGCGTCGTCGGCTGTCCAGTCGATCATCGGGACCTGATAAGCCGCATAGCGCGTCCCGACTTTCACCTGCGCCCATCGCGCGCCGCCGTGCAACTGCTCCCATGCGAGGGGTTCGAGGTTGATCCCCTCGACGTTGTCCTGCGCAGCCTGCAGGGTCTCGTTCACGGCTTCGACCTGGTGGTTGTCGAGGTTGACGAGGACAACACCTTCTTGTGTCTGGTCAAGCTCGATGAGCATGCCGAGAGCTGCTGCTACCGCCGTGCGGACCTGCTCTTCGTCGATCTCGACGTCCTCGCCGATCTCGACATGTTCGCGGAAATTCAGGCTGTAGCATTCGATCGCGTCGGCAACCTTCCAGCTGCCCTAGGTGCCGGGTCCGTTGAGATCCTCGTTGTCGAGGATGCCGTCAATGACCCACGTCGCGAGCAGGTCGGCTTCGTAGTCCCGCGGAAGTGCCGACCCCATAAGAGCGTCGATCCTCTCAATGCTAAAACGTGTATCCATGTCTAGTACTCCTATATAATGCCCCTGAGGGCTGTCCCTCATGATCTCGGCCTCGTTTTCTGCCGCTCACGCAACAAAGGTGTCCGTTAATGGACAGTAGTGAAAGGGATAATTTGTTGATGCGTTTCTTAAATAATTGTTGATTGATCTCAAATCAGTTGACGTAATACAAGATATCATCCGTTAAAACTTCGATTTTACCATGAAATGATTTTTCGGAGACCGGACCTCCGGAGACAGGGCTATCATTATCTGGTCGGCAGGGTTTCGATCCGCCGCCAGACATCGCCCAGGCCGCCGAAGCCGGCAGCATCGCCGGAGCAGCCGCCACAAGGCCAGAGGCCTCACCGTCAACAGGATTGGCCGACCCGGCCGCGACGTCAACCACACAGCCGGCGACGGACTGACGCACAGCAGACAGGGAAACGGACAGGAATGCGGAGGGGCGCAGCGCCACCTCCGCGCGCTTTTTCAATTAATAGATATGTGCACGGACGCGCCTGCAGGCGCAGGCGGGCGGGTGCGGGGGAGCGGCGCAGACAGGTAGGTTGGAAGCCGCGCTATTCGGTTCCGGCGACGGCACGAAATACAACTCGGCCACCTGTTGCCAGCGCCGTTGACCTCCTTCAAGCGGCCAATGGCCTCCTCGAAGTTCGAGACGCTGCCTGTCCATTTGTCGGTGACGTAGCAGTAGTTCGGCTTGCAACTCCCCTGTGGCAAGGACTCCATGGCCGCGATCACGTCGTCCCTGTCGGCGAAGAGGCCCAACCGATCTCCCAAAACGCTGCCGTCCTGATAGGACGTGGAGATGAATATGGCGGCGTAGCGAGGCAGCCGCTCCTTGGCCTCCTGCTGCCTGATGTATTCCTGAATCAGGCAGTCGTCGTCGAGGTCCGGACGACATGGAATATGGGTTGCTAATCCTTTGCCAGGTTCGAACGGCTGTCCGTCACGCCGGAATGCCGACCAGATCAGGCGGCTGATGATGTCGCTGGCTTCGTCGTGTGAAATCTCTCTCGTCTGCGTCATAGCCGTGACCCTTCCTGATTTCCGAGACCCCCATCCGGGTAATTTCCCGACCCCCACCCCCCGTGTCTTAAGGAGGCCACCGGGGCGTTATTTCGCCGTGAATCAGCTAGCGGACGCGGATGTCACTGGCAGCGGCGCTACCTCTCATATCCAAACCGAGGTCCACTGGCATCGACAGCCTCGAGGAGGTCGGCCAGCTCCTCGACCGAGAATTTCTCGATCTCGCGCCGTTCAACGAGCGCACGCATCCGCTCCAACTCGATGCCCGTGATTTCGACCGTGGCGTCGACCGACATGCCGCGCTGCCGCATACTGTCTAGGATCGACAGCGTGAGGTCGGCTTTGAGCGCCATAAGGGAGCGCACCATCACAGCCTCCTTCCCGGCGCAGATGCCTCATCATCGCCGTCACCTTCACAATCGCCAGTTGCCTTGTGCCTGGCCTCGGCGCTGATCCGATCAGCTTTCGACATCACTTCGTCGAAGTCGACACCGAGTCCGGCATCGAGCTGCGCGATACCCTCTTGTTCCTCCACAGTCCGCTCGGTATCCTGAATCAGCGCCTCAACCACCCGATCGAGCCTCTCCAAGCTCACCCCGTCCACGCGTCCATGCGTCACGATCCCGAACAGCGTATCCGCCGCCATGCCGACCAGATCCGCAGCCTCGGCCATGGACAGGCCGCGCTCATGGATGAGGGCGGCGATGGAGATGGCGGCGTCGGCTTTGACGAACCGGACGTCTGCGTCCGGAAAGCCGAGATCGCGGAAAATGTTGCCGCTGCTGCCCATCGGGAAGGAGTCGGCGTCGGGGTCGGGGATGATGATGTCATCCCGTACCCATCGATACGCGGTCCCTACCAGCCGCACGAAAGCCTGATCCGCCCGGTCGGCCGACACCCAGGAAGGATCGGCAGACAGCAGCCCACGCAGCTCGTCAACGGACAAGCCAGCACGGCGAGCGGCCTCGTCCTCGGCGATCCCCATCACTGTGATCTGCATCCGGGTCTGCGCTGCCAGATGCCTGAGCTTCTTCAAGTCGAGCCGTGCCTGTTCCGCCGGTGTATGCTCGAAGGGAGCGTTGCCCTGCTTGGCGATAAGAGCCACGGCTTCAGCGGGGCTGACGACACGGACCTCAGCGTCGCTGGCGTTCCACAGGCTATGAAAAGCAATCAGGGCGTAGCCCGGCTCGGGATCACCGACCAGACGGTACGGACGTCCGGACGCGGTTACGGCAGTCAGCCGGAAGGGATCGAATTCGACAAGCGGCGTCGACGTCCGGCGGATCTCCAGGTCCTCGCATCCGGCGAGGATCGGGCCGATGTGGCCGGCCATGAGCAGTGACCACCTCGAAAGGATTCGCTCACGCTTCCCAGCCATCAGTGCCAGCTCCCCTGCGGATTCCGCGGCAGCGCCAGCGCGAGGTCTGAAATGTCGGCCATCGCGACGTCATGGACGGTCAGGCCCCACATCCGGATGTGTTTGTGGATCATCTCCGCGGCGGCATCCGGATCGGCGGGACCGCGCAGCCTGTATGTCCGGCCACTTTCCGTTTTCGCGGTCATCGCCATCTCTTCGAATTCCACGATCGGCGAAGTGACGCGGGCAACGCCAGTGGCGGCGTGGACGCCGACGAGCCGAAATCCGACCAAGTTTTGCTGCATGACACCCCAGTGAGCGAGAATAACCTCGGGCTCGTCGCTTACGGATTTGACCATGATTTTCCCCCCGACGGCCATTCCGTCTCACCTCATATGAGCATTGTGGGAATAGTCGAAAGCCACAAGCCGCGGACGGAGGCCCGGCGTCGCCGCCTCGTCGAACGGGGGCTCGCCGAAACCCGTTTCGAACGGATTGGCTTTTTGCGTCCCGGCCATCGCCTGAAAATCGGCCTCAAGCGGATCGTTGTCGTTGGAGTGGCGAGTGGGTCGGCGGCGGTTCTTGGCTTGATCGAATCCAGTGATGAGCGACTGCGCCAACGGGCCAAAATTGGAGAAGACTGTCATCTGGTCGTGGTTCACCGCTTTCGGCGTGGTAACAAACACCGTGATGAAGCAGTCGGGGTCTTTCCACAACCCAAATTTCCATTGTCTCACCGTGTATCTCCGAGCATTTGCCGAGCACCGATTCAAAACCCTCGATTAATGGGGCTACATCGATCATGACGAAACCCCAAGCCGCTTCGGCACGTGGGAAGTCTCGACAATTTCCCCGATGTCCTTCCGCGTTTCCCGCGAGGCCCGCCAACGAATAGTATGGGCAGCCTCTCCGCAGGTGGGGCCGCGCCTGACGAGGATGTCGGCAACTCGTCCTTCCGACGACGGTGTTGTCGCCAGACAAGGATTGGAGACGGCTATGCAAGTCACTAGAGGTTTGACGGTCAAACCTGAGAATAGTTCTGCGCCCGGCGAGGCTTCGCAAAGACGCCTTCGGCTTCGTTGACGGGAAACCTTTGGGCGGAGCCGGTCGTCGCCTGATGCGGAGCCCTGAAGCCTACAGCCTTGGGTTTCGGGAACACGGCCACATCCAGATTCGAACCCTCTGGCGAGGGTGCAGGACTAGCACTGCCCCTCCTCCTGCTCTGACCTGAACGAACAGAACCGCGAAGCGGCACGGCTCTTTCTGTTTCATAGCAGGAGGCCTCCGTTGACGTTCGCCTCGCGGAGCCGATCCTCTCCCTCGGAGGAGCCTGCGACGGCGGAGCAGGACCGAGGCCCTTTCGGCCGTCAGGCCATGCGGATTCTCAACGCCGGACGGCCACTCGAAATCTGACCTGGATCGACCTCTATTATATTCTTTAAGGTATATCCCCCCACGAAAATGTGGACCCGGCTAGAACTCATCTCGCCAAATCGGGATTATTATGATGAGCAATCGGGAAAATCTGTAAACTTATTTGTCGTCTTGATGAGTTAAACTGCTATTGCTCATAAAGAAACTGACCTCAAATGAATTCAAAGACTTACGGGATCGGCCAATCCGCAGGCCTGCCCCCCCGGATCCGGCCTCTTGATGAGTCGAATTCCGACAGCTCACACCGCCTTATGATGAGTTGGAACGCGAAGACTCATCATAAGAATACATGTCCCTTTACAATGGGTTATGGCAATGAGGCGTGTTCCCGTTTGCTCATCATAATGCCTCATGATGAGCTGTTTTATCCGGCCTCATACAGTCGTCTTAATGAGCTGGAACCCACGGACTCATAAAAAGAATCGTGCAGGCCCTTGTAGTTCTCTCGGACTGAACTGAACATCGTCAGTAAGCAAATGCGAGGGGGAGCCAAATGCCAGTGACGATGACGGCCGATGGGCGAATGATAGCCGCCGTCAGGAAATCCAAGAACGCGCCTAGGGGCAAGGACCGCTCGGGCATCCAGGCTTCAGACCTGGTCGCGGCGATGACGGACCCGATGCAGGACCTGGTCCAGAATCCACGGGTCGAGAAGCCGCGGGTGATGATCGAAACGCTCCGCTTCCGGAACGACGTCCTGACGGCCAAGGACAAGGCGCTCTACGAAATGATGCTGGCCTATGCCCGCATGGACGGCATCGAGAAGCCCAGGCACAGCATCGCCGTGGCCGATCTCTCCAAGTTCGTCGACGTCAAGAACCTAGACCGTCTCGTCGAATCCCTTGAGCGCATCTCGGATGTCAAGGTGACCTACGACTTCGTTGAGGACGGAGAACGCTGCTGCAGCAAGCATCAGCTCATCGTGTCTGAGGTCAGGGAGCAGTTGAGCACGGGCGTGGCTCACCTGTCGTATTCGATCCCCGAGGCGATCCGCAAGGTCATCCTCGCCAGCCGCGACTACGCGATGCTGGAAATCAACGCCTTCTCGAAGTTCAAGTGCCGCTACACCTCCATGCTCTACCAGCGGCTGGCGTATCGCGCAGGCATGGATGCGGCGGTCCGCAAGCCGTGGGCCATCGAGCCGGCGAAGCTCGCCGAAGAACTCGGCTACCCCATGAAGAACTTCTCGTTCGGCGTATTCCGCCGCGACGTCCTGCTTCCGGCGCTGGCCGACATGGCTTCGCCGAATATCACCCGCTTCACTGTCAAGATGGACGCGCCGCGCGGGTCCGGCCGTGGCCGCAGCGTCAAGATGATCACCTTCCGGGTCACGGACACATGGAAGCGGATGGAAGAACGCAGGGCAGCCACGCTGTCGCCGCAGGGCATGAAAGCGATCAGGCAGGCGGACGCGACCCTCGGGCATGACGAACTGCCCTCAAACGCGGTCGTCGCAAGGGCGGTCACCGCGACAGGCATTGACGAGATCACACTGAGCGACGGCTGGCGTGCCGCATACGAGCGGGCGAAGGCCGATCCGAAGGGCGAGGCCTTTCCTGGACTCGAGAGCTGGATGCTGCTCGACGCCGTCAAGAAGAGCGGAGTGGGCGCCGGGTTCTACATGTTCGCCGAAGCCGCGGCCGAAGCCTCGGTGATCCCGACGAACAGGCTTCCGGTTAAGGCTGCGCCGGCCGCAGCCGAACAGGCTCCCGTCCGGACGGTCAGGACTCCCGAGGAGACGGAGGCGAGGCAGCGGGAGATCGCTGCCAAGTTTGCTGGCGACATCCTCGACCAACTCGCGGGCTTCCATTCCGGCCGCGAGTTCAAGGCAAGCTTCGCCGCCGACCATTTCGTCCGCCACTGCGACCACGAGATCGCCCCGTGGGCCTGTGCGGCGGACTACATGCAGGAGTTCAGCCTGCTGTCGAATGCGCTCCGGGCGCTGCGGCGCGTGGACGATGCCACGAGACGGCGGTCGCTGTCAAACTTGGCCTACGCCATTAAGGCATGGGACTTCTACAAGCTGACCCAGATCGCCGGGGCCGTCGTTAAGTCGTCGAAGGCCGGAACGGCGATGACCCCGCCGCCAGCGCCCGGCAGGATTCACAGGCTGAAAGGATTCATTCCGACCCGTCAGCTGACCGAGGCTTCAGCCGAATACGATTTTGTCGATCCGGCCTACGCCGCGGGCGCTGTGCAGTGGGACGATCGGGCGGAGGTCGACATGAGGCCGAGCGACGACGCATGTCCGTTCTGATGGAACGGATCCTTGACGCCGTGCATCAGAGCCCGCTATCGATCGTGAATAATTAGATCCTTGCCGCTATCGGTTGCAGGGACAGGAGTGAAGACCATGAGGTTCTCGACACGAATAGCCAGCTGACCGCCGCGCCCCCACCGGGGCGTTCCCGTCGCCGCTTATCGTTTCGAGAGGAATCCGCCATGGTCTACACGACCAAATTCTATACATCCGACACCCATTTTTCGCACCCGCTCATGCTGTCGCCGACCGCCTGCAACAGGCCGTTCGCGAACATCCGCGACATGGACGAAACCCTTATCGCTAGTTGGAACGCCGTCGTCCGCCCCGACGACATCGTTTATCATTTGGGCGATTTCTCGATGGGGCTGCACGATGCCAACCGCGTCGGCTCGATCTTCAAGCGCCTCCTGGGCCGGAAGTTCCTGATCCTTGGGAATCATGACTACGCCCGCCAGAACATCGTTCATCCCGTCATTGCGGGACTTGGCTGGGAGCAGCCACCGTGCCAGCAGCTCGAGACGATGGACGAAGGCCAGCGGGTCTTCATGAGCCACTACGCCTGCCGGACGTGGCCGGGCATCCGGAAAGGCGGATGGCACTTTTTCGGCCATAATCACGGCGACCTGCCGCCGCTCGGTCGTAGCCGCGACGTTGGCGTGGATTGCAAGGACGTCGGGTTTTCCCCGAGGACATTCAATGAGCTGACATCCGGCATGGACCTCGACAAGCATGGAGAGGCGGCATGAAGCTTTGGGTTCTTTCCGATCTGCATTCGGAATTCGACTCACCGATGCAGAAGGGCAACCTCGGCCGGATGCCTGACGCGGACGTGTGCGTGGTCGCTGGCGACGTCACGAACGGCTGCGGCAACGCGCTCCGCTGGCTGGACCGCATGATCGCGCCGGCGATGCCTGTGGTCTACGTGGCGGGCAACCACGAGTTCTATCAAGACTCCGTAATGGAAGGGCTGGAGTGGGCCCGTGTCCATGCCGCGGAATGCCCGAATGTTCACTTCCTGGAGAATGACGTCGCCGTCATCGGCGGCGTGCGGTTCCTCGGCTGCACCTTGTGGACGGACTACGCACTGGACGGCCGGGAGCGCACGGAGCGGGCATGGGCGATGGCGAACGCGGAAGGCAGGCTGAATGACCACAAGATCATCAGCTGGCGGCGGCTGCCCAGGTACGAGGCGTTCACGCCGCTCAAGGCGCTGGACCTCCACGAGCGTAGTCGGGATTTCCTGCGGCGCGAGCTGAAAACTCCTTTTGACGCTCAAACCGTCGTCGTCACGCACCATGCGCCGCACCCGCTGTCGGTGAATCCGAAGTGGAAGGGGTCGAGTCTTAACCCGGCGTTCGCCAGCGACCTGTCGGAGCTGATGGAACTGTATCGGCCGAGACTATGGGTGCACGGCCATATGCATGACAGCGCGGACTACTTTGTCAGGGACACACGGGTGATCTGTAACCCGAAGGGATACGGCAACGAGAATCCGGCGTTCGATCCGGCACTGGTTTTGGAGATTTGAGCCGCGCTGTAAAGTTTTCGCAAAAACTTTACGACCGCGTCGCTTTGAGAGATTTGACGATGACTGTCGAGACCGAGCACAGCCGAAAATACGATGCGATCCGGGCTGAATTTCCCGGCGTCGTGACGAAGGGCTTCGAATGCGATGTCGGCTGGCTCCCGATCCTTCGGGAGTTTTTCTCTGTCGTCAGGCGGATGATCCCAGCAGGCCGCGAGCGCGATTTCGTGTTGCTGCAGGTCAAAGAAAAACTGGCCGGGCTCCGCATCTACTTTCGCCTCGCTGACAGTCTGCCTGACGCGGCCAAGGCGGCCATTTACGATGACTATAGCGTCGCCGAAGCTCGTGCGGCCGTGACCTGTGAGGTCTGCGGCCAGCCCGGAGTTTTCCGTAGCCAGAACGGCTGGTTACTGACGCGCTGCGAGGACCACGCTGAGGGTGGCATTCCAGTGCCACCGCCGGAGGCCACGTAGTGACGGACCTTGACCTCAGCCAGCTACGGCTTCTTGGCGACGAAATTCGCGACCGCTACGGCGACGTCAGCTACGAGCCGCTGGCGGCGGTATCGGTGCTGTGGTCGGGATGGGAATGCGATAGCGTCGCGACCCTCGTCAGGCTGTCGGACGGTCGACGGGAAATCGTCTTTGTCGACGGAACAGGAATGCCAGGCGGACTGGGGCCGGAAGCGCTGCTCGAGGAGCGGATCGTGGCTTACGAGACGGCGATCCGAAAGACGCGGGCGTTCCTCGACCGCCTGCAAGCGGAGCGCGCGTTGGCTGTCCTTGACCGCTCACCTGACGTCTCGCCGGACGCTGGCGACGAGGTGCCGGAATGACTGCCTGGATTTGCATGGCGTGCAACGCGCACGGCGAGGGCGATGACCGCGCTGCTCGAAACGCCCCGACAGGCTGTCGGTATGGCTGTGCTGCGAGTGCTGGACCGAGGGGACTGGAGCACGGCCGGACGAGTGCCCGGCATGCGGACGCGCTGACAGCTGGTTTCAGACATCGACGGACCCGCAGGACCCGCGTCCCGCGCGCGCTCTGTTCGACGAGATGCTCGACGGGATCATCAGTCCGTCGTGGAGGCAGCATTGACCGAAGCTGAGGAACTGGCCGCCTTCGCCCGGCAACGCTTCGGCGACATCCTGACCGGTGCGACGTCGCCCGAGCAAATCGGTAGGCTGCTTGTCACCGTGTCGTTGGCTGGCCCGCGGCTTTGGACCGGGATCAGAATCCTGCGGAGTCTGGGCATTCTTATCGATAGCAGCGGAAGGCCGACATGACCGATGATCATGACGACGATGAACAGGCGCTGCGCTCGGCGCTGCTTGCCGCAATCTTGGATGGCATCGCCCGTCAAGGTAGGCCGCTCTCGGAAAAGCCTGAGATCACCGAGAGGACGCCCCTGTGGGCGCTGATGCGGGCGGCAGCCGCGGACATGACATCACGATCTGGATCGGGCCGCCGCGCAATAGACCTGGCAAAATCGCGGTTGTCAGATCAGACGGCAGGTGATCGGATTTCCGCTTTCTGACGGTCGTACTCATCGAGCACGGCGTCGGTCCATACTGGTGCACGGCCATGCCGATGTCGCTCGCGTGCGCATGGTCGTTCGCCACTTCCTTTGTGCATTCGTCCCGGTACACGGCTCGGACGTCCTCGGGCGTGGTTGTCGGCTGCGGCACCTGCGGCATCGATGGCGGGGCGACCCCGAGCAGCCTGCAGAACGCGGCAACGACGGTAAGGATCGCTCTGAGGATGGCCTCGACGGCTTCAAGTGCCAGACGGACGATGCCTTTCATTGGGCGAACTTCCTTTGGAATAACGTGTTGACAATTCTAGGGGAGTTATCATGCGTATTTTTAAGGTTAAATTTGTTTAGGATGCCTGCAAAAGCTTGCAAGTTGCAAATTGCACTTTGCAAGTTGTAAAATAAATTTGGACCAAGGCTTGTCATGATCGTCATTACCGACAACCATCTTCATATCGGCCGCACAATGCAGCCGACATTGAAGGAGGAAGCATCATGGAACCCATTGAAACGAAGACCATCGAGCTCGACGGCGACAGCTTCGAGAACCCGATCTTTTGCAGCCATAGGCGCGGCCGGAATTGGGTCGCCAAGCTGACCGGGAAGAACGCTGCCAACATGAGCAAGAGCTTTCTGAAATCGCGCGGCGAGACCGTCGACGTCGAATCCGTCGGGATCGCCGACGTTCTTGAGATTGCCGGGGATTACACAACCTCCGGCGGGCGATTTGATCCAAACCGCATCTACTGGCGCGTGGTCGAAAAGACTGACGACGAAATGACCGTCGAGGTCCACGCAAGTGCGGCGAAGGCTCTCAAGTCCGCGCGGCTAGCGGCGAGAGCCGCAGCAGAATCGGCGGTTGAGTCAATCGCCGCGTGAGCGGTGTCCCAGCCTATGCGGCGCAGGCCCCAAAGCGCGCCGCATATACGGGGACATCTCTCCGGCAACACGAGGAGGACTACATGACTGACACTGAACTTCGCTATCGTCGCATCGCGCTCTACGGCGCGATATCGATAGGGCTGCACGATTCCGAAGAGCTGCGATTGGACGCCACCGAAATTCCTAGCGGCGGCTGGACCGCTCGCAACGGCGACGAGGATGATCGACTCTATGGCCAGGCCGCTTTCGGCTACATCGTTGAGCGCATCGCAGACATGACGAGGTCGATCGACAACCGTTTTTCCCTGTACCGCGAAGAAGGCGGGAGCAGCGAGGAGGTACTGGGTGACGCAGTGCATGCGCTTGCCGTTATCCGCAAGCGGCAGATCGACGTCGACCGTCGGGCGGACAAAGCCCTGTGGAACTTCGGTGAGGCCTTCGACGCGGAAGCGCGGCCATCATGAGGGCCGCATCGCACCAGGAAATCCGCGACCATTTCGTAGAGGTCCGGGACCGTCTCAAGCGCAGCGGCTGGGATTCCAACCGCATCGCCGACGAACTCGGCGTAGCTCGGCAGACCAGCTACCAGTATGCTTTCCAGCCCGGGGCCAAGGGCACCAGGCTGATCCCGGCGGACAAGCTGGACAGGCTGCGCACCGCTGCTCGCGGGCAGTTTCCTTGGCTGACACGGGAGCAGCGCCTCTGGATCGTGCTCGGGCCGCAGCTGGAACTCCTGCTGGAGACGACGCAGCCAGGTTTCGGCGAGTCCTACGCGGCCCGCCACCGTGGCTCGTGCATGCCGGGCAAGGAAAACGTGAAGCCTGACTACCGACTTCCACCGGACGAGGCCCTGTGTGTCGAGTGGCTGGGTTGGCGGCATGGCGGGCTGGCT
Source organism: Mesorhizobium sp. ES1-4 (assembly GCF_020164745.1). GTDB lineage: Bacteria > Pseudomonadota > Alphaproteobacteria > Rhizobiales > Rhizobiaceae > Mesorhizobium. Next base: position 84,275 of record NZ_JAIUGV010000014.1, read on the forward strand.
GCGAAAGCAGACGCCATGGCGGTCGCCGAGGTCGACGAATACCTCATCGAGCGGGTCGGATTGGAAAACACCGGCTGGCGGATCATGCCGACGGAGGCGCAGGTCGCGGCCCTTAGGGATATTCACGAGAGGAGATTTCGCGATGCTGCGTAAACCGACCCCACCACCGCGCGGCGGTCTCATACCTCCCCGCCGCGCGGAAAAGGCCGCGATCCCGATGACGGGCGAGGAGCCGATTCCGAAGAAGTGGCCGGATGTGGTCCATTGGCATCTCGAGGAAGGATCGCCGGAGGAAACCGAGATGAAGAAAGGGCGAGGAGTCGACGACATGGCTGGCAGACTTGATCTTTCAAAACTTCGGGACACCGGCGCTCTGGAGTGGGATCCTACAATCGAGTGGGACTATCGGAAAGAGGAGCTCTTATTGGCGGAAGTGATGGGAGGTCCGCTCCAGCTGGCGGTGGACAACTGGAACAGACGATTTGGCGAATGCATTCCCCCGACGGGCGCGGAAGAATGCGATCTTGACAAAAGGATCGAGGACGAAGTCTGGTTTTTACACCATCACGGCTATGGCGCTATGCAGAGTTTGGGTCCTGGCCGCCACCGCAGCGCGTCGGTCTATTGGCACGGCGAACCCCTACCGGCAGAGTTCGGCTACGAAGTGTACAGCCTCGATGACCTTTGCCATGCCGCCCAGCCTGCCGCTCAATATCACACAACCGGAGGGCGTGAACCGGGGGAATACGAAAAGGCTCGCGATCACGCAGAAAGCATCGGCGGAGTCGTCTTGCAACGATGCTTTGTATGGGCTGAAGACCGGGAGTTGCTCCATTGTGTGTACTTTTCCGAGAGCATCACTCCAAAGCACGCGTACGACGCTTTTATGCAAATGTACGACGACGGAACCGTGATCGCTCGCTTCATACCGTTGTTCAAAAAGATGATGGGGCGTGAGCATCGCAATGTCGAAGCAATCGCTGACAGAACGTTTGAACATTACCAACGTCTCGGTGAAATTTCATTCTATTTAACCGAAGTGCATGAGTGGAAAGCTGCTCGGGACAGCAGGGTCGCGCTAGGTAAGGGTTGGTAGTGTGCTGCGAGTTCTCGCGGCTCTTCGACCAGCCTGGGGCCGGCGGCCGAGCAGTCGGCTTATGTGTCGTTGGCCGCGACAGCGCGGCCACCTTGGATGCGAACAGCATCGCTCGGGGCTTTGTCCACCGTAAGCGCGTAGCCGAAGCCGTTCAGGGGTTGTAGTCCCATGGCATGAGCTGGTGGATCTGGGAGATGGACCAGAGATTGGCGATGCGGCCATCCTGATCGACACGCTGTCGCGGCGCGGCCTCAAGGCGTCGGAGATTGCAGGCATGATCCGCAGGACGGCCGGTCGGTGGAGATACGGAAATGCAGCCTCGGCGTTGCCGGCCCCGTTTCGCGGCGAAGCAGAATCCAGCCGGAAGCTGGCGGCCGTGCTTGTGCTGCCGTCTCAGCTTCCAATCCCAAGGAATCCACAACCGCATCTGCCTGATTTGCGAGGACTCGGATCTGTGGGACTGAGTTAGATCCCTGCCAGGGATGCTTGCGGAAACCTTGCTGGGAGGCGTCGACGCCGTGCCTTCCGCCGGCTAACTGTCGGCTCAAGGAGATCGATAATGTCACATCAGCAGCACCGTAGCGTCCCGTGTCCGGCCACAGGCACGGCCATGCAGTTCGCCGCCCTCGCCACGGTCGGAGCAAGCGTCATCGCGAACGCGCATGGGGCTGGTCTCGCCGCGATGAAGGAAGCACGGGAGCGCCGCGCAAACGGCCTCTGGTCCGCCCGCCTCATCAACGCGCAGCGTTCGTCGGCGGAAGCCCTCGCTGTCGCGCGATCCGCCGTCTACCGCGTCCAGGAACTCGAAGCCGAAGTCGCCAAGTTGCGCCGCTCGGTCGCCTCCCGTGACGCGCTGATCCGGGGCATCTCCGCCAATGGGTGAGGACGACGACCTGTACGAACGTTTTAGGGACTTGCTTCAGGAAACGCCGGAGGCGGAAGACGCGCTTCGAGCGTATCGAAAGAAACCGGCAATGGCCGTGGTCGCCGAGCGGCTGCGGGAGAAAAACCAGACGGCGCTCGACGAAACCTATGAATGGTGGTCCGAGCGCCGCCGGCAGGGAAAGCAGCCGCACGGGGAAGACTGACTTTCCGGTTGGCGCATAAACCACGAACTCCTATTCGTTCGAGGAAATCAGGCGGCCCGTCGAAACAGCATGCCGGAAGGAGCTTCGCCTTCGGGAACGAGACCAGGCTCCGGCTTTCCGGCTGGTTTCGTCCCGCTGACCAGAGAACGCACCCAGCCCCGCTTGACCGGAGGCACGCCGACAAGCCCGGTCTTTTCACCGAGAGCCCACCGTCCGCAGCGTTCCGGTCCCGCGTTGGCGAGACGGGCAAGCTGGTCGGGTGTCAGCGTCAACAAGGCTACCGAGACACGCGCCGGGACGGAACCGACGTCGAACGCGTCCCTGTATTCGCGGTCGCCAGCCGCGTAGGCATGGACATGACCTCCGAGCGAACGGACCGAGATCATGGATTCAGGGGCCGTAGCCGCATCGAGCTGCTCCCGCAGTTTTGCAGCCTGACTGTCAACCTCATCGGCGAAGTCATCGGTCGCCGGAGGCAGCGGCGTGTCTTGCTGGCCCGTGAGCCAACGCAGGAAGTCGCCAGGAAGCTGGACTAGTCCGCCGATGATCTGCCGTATGGCCTTGAGGATTACCTTAAGCATCCGTCCCTCCCGTGCACTGGGAGGAGAATATTTTGTTTACATGCAAGCGACAAACTCCTTGGCGACAAGGAGGTTGTCAAAAAGGTTTGGCGACATGGCAATCTTTGAGCCCTTTTGCTGACTACGATGCGTGGGTCTTGCGCGTGAAGCCTTCCAGGCCCTCGCTGATTTCGGACAACCCACCTCTGATTGTCTTTTCAACTGCCTCTCGTTTTTTGGGGGACAACATACCTAGCCCTATCTGGATCGCCTCACGCCAGCTTTGCCCCCTGCCCCACGCCTCCGAAAACACCACTGCAAGATCGTCCTGGCGGCGCGTGGCCTCCAGCGCCTCCACAAGAAGGCTGGCCTGGTAGACATCTTTCTCGCGCTTGGCGACGCCGTTTGCATCCGATTGTCGACGAGAGGCAACAATCAGCTTGTGTACGGCGTACCGTTCGGGTGATGGCACAACCACAGGCACCCCTGAACGATGCAGCAGCACTGTTCTAATGGGTTGATGGATCAGGAAATCGAGAAATCGTAGCGGCTGTGCAGATGCTCCGCCCAAAGACGGCATTGGGCTTGCATGATCGGCATAGTCATCGGAACCGCGGTTTGGAGTCAGGAACTCCACCTTGTATCGCGCGGCGTTCTCATACTGCGTTACGCGCATGCGATCGGATCGATGGGGGATCTCACGAAAGGTCGGGTCGATCTCCCTCAGGACATCCAGGATAGGAGGCAGGCTGTCGTCAACGGCCGACGAGATTGAATAGTGCTGCGCGAAATCGGCATCACCCGTCTGCAACGATCCTCCCGGCAACCGTACACCCAGATACCCGGCGTAGCTCTGGAACGCGACCGTACCAACGAGAACCCCCCGCAGTCGAAAGATTCCGGCTTTCCCCAGCGCCTGGACGATATCACCGGTGAATTTCTCCGGTTCGGTCAGTCCAGCTTCGCGAACGAGTGTAGACACCAGTTTCCGACGACTTCGAAGGTCATCCTTGATCTCACGGAAGGCCCCTACCCTCTTCGCGATCTCGGGGTCGTCGGCGGGGCCGACGTAGCGCCTCGTCTTCTTCGGCTGTGTTTCTTCGAAATACCAGTAAATACGTTCTTTGACTGGAACCCGAACGAAATTGCCCGTCGTCGGGAAATCGGACTCGAACGAAGCATCAAGGGATCGTTGGACGAGTTCGGCAAACATTGTTCGATAAGCGAGATCCACCGTCCTCATATGCGACTCCATTATAAGAGGAACACGGTTCTCTTATAACTGCCCGTCGACTGATAGTGCAAGCGAAGTTATAAGAAAAATACGAAAATCTTATAACGCAAAGGCAACGTCGGGATAATTAAGCGCTCCTTCAGCCGGCCGATGCAAACCGACCGCTCGCACCTTTACCGACGATGAACATCCAGCGGCCGAGTATCGCGATACACGGACCTTTCCGCAAAGACAGACATCTGAAATCGCTTAAGCACCGTCGCGATACGGTCTATGCGCATGGGAACGGCCTCAAGCCTCCTTCACACAGAGTCCGGACGGCGGTCGACGCGGACAGCGGGCTGATCATCCACCACGATGTGACGGATGAGGTAATCGACATGCGCCAACTCCATCCAATGGCCAAAGGTCAAGTGTCGCCTCGGCCGATGCTGCGTGAGTTCAGCGCACGGTGCAAGACATTCACCGAGTTCAATCGGCGCCGGTAACGCTCGGGTCAACGTAGCCTCGCCGTCGCTTTGCGCGCTCAAGCCGGATGAATGCGTCATCGATCTCTTGCGGCTCATCAAAGGTCTCGACTTTGATCTGGCCGTTCGTTCCGATCCGTCCCCAGTTGCGGATGAGCGATGCACCGCCGAACAGCGTCGGCTGGATCGAGAGCGAATAGAACCGCGCCATGTTGCGTGCGGCGTCGATACGGCGAAGATAAGCCGGTCTTGTCTCGTAGTTGTGCATGGACCGTGTCTCGCTCTCGAAGGAAGCAGCGTCCAACGAGTTCGATGAATCGATCTCAGCCAAATGATTCATAACGCTGATGGATTGCCATCAAGGCGGCTGCCCGAAGGGCCGCCGTCGGCGTTTCCCGCGCCGAAGCGGAGGGGCTGAACGCGCAATCCAAACTGCGCCGAAGAGAAGCCCCGGAGCTTCCATGGGAAAAAAGGACCCGGCTAGCCAAATTTCTTAACTCACTTTTCCACTCCGCCGAAAATCCTTTGGCGAAGCCCGAAATTTCGGCGCTCGATCCGACATGTCTATCCCGATCTTCGACGGGTTTGGGCGCCGCGCGCTGCTCACATTTTCGTCCGGAGCGAAAGCCCGACACCACCATGCTCGCGGACCAATATTCCGTCCTGACACTTGGCGCGTTCGTCGATGGCTACCTGCTGAACCGAGACGACGACGGCCTGATGAACGCAGCCCCCTCCCCTCTCAGAGCTATCAGCTGGAATGCCTTGCGTGGCTTCTTCAAGGGAAGACGAATGATGACATCGCCGCCTTACGGAATATCTGACGTCGCGCGGTCGAGTTTCAGCTGCAGAACATACGGCAGAAGCTCAACGTCGTGACCACATACCAGGCCCTCGGCATCGCGATAAAGCGCAAGTGGATATGAGATCCCGGATGTCCGCAGATCATGATGTCGTTGTCGGACGCCATCAGCCGCCATCGTCTGGCAGGACGATGGCCTTTATGGAGTATTTCCAGAAACGGTTTGCGATGGTCGAAAGGCAGGCCAGCCTGCGGATCATCGCGATTGCGTCGGCTCATCACCGTCTCAATTACATCCACCCGTTTCCAGACGGCAACGGCCGCGTCAGTCGGCTGATGTCTCACGCCATGGCGCTCAAGGCCGGGATCGGCGGCAATGGCCTGTGGTCGATATCTCGTGGTCTCGCTCGTGGCCTGAAAGATCGGGGCGAATACAAGCGTACGATGGATCACGCCGACAGTCCCAGACAGGGCGATCGCGACGGACGGGCAAATCTTTTGGAATCGGCACTCAAGGATTTCGTCGAATGGTTCCTGACGATCGGGCTCGCTACCGCGCCCTGGTGCAAGATATCGTCGACGACAAACGCGCGCCTGATCTGGTGGCGGCGGTATTGCGGCACGGTAGGCTGCCCGGTGGCGAGGCCAATTTCGTGCTGAAGACATCCGAGCGCACGGCACGGAACGGAACACCCTGTCACATCTCGTCGACCGCGGTTTCCTGAAATCTGAGACTCCGAAGGCACCAGTGCGGATCGCTTTTCCTCTCGATTTCAGGGAGCGGCTGTTTCCCAATCTTTTCACCGATGCCGAAGTCAATGTCCCTGGACCGCCCCGTTGTCTTTCAGATGAGTGGAATTTCAGGAAATTGGGAAGATCTGGTGCGATCGGATCGCCGACCATACCGGCAAGCAACGGCCCCGCCTCCTGACCGGGTAGCAGATGCAAGCGGCGCTCCTTGATATCACGCAGTCGGGCCGCGAAGCGGTAACCGAAGAACGGCATCAGTCCGAGCACATGGTCGGACGCGCCGCCCGTATCTGTAAAATGCTCTTCGATTGACAGCCCGGTCTGGTGGTACAGCAAACCATCGAGAACATAGGGGGCCTGCCTGCGGTCGCGTCGATCACGCAAGGGGCGACCGGATCATACTGATCCGAGATATGGGTATCCGAGAACTGGGCGTAGAAAGATCTGCCCAGTCCGTAGCCTTCGCGCGTTGATGTCGCCGATCGCGACACCGCGCTCCCAGCAAGGAAATGCCGACCGTCGCTCGACGAGCTGATGCCGCTGTCCCATAATCCGGCGAGCACTATCGCGCGATGCGTCGAACAATCGCCCCAGCGCCTCGATAGGCAGCCTCGCTGTTCAATTATGCTGGTTCATGCCGGAATTACATCACTTTGACAAAGGGCGGCATTGAGATCAAATCGAAGTCAGGTTGTCCGCGGACAACTCGGCTCCTCTGACCCGCCGTGACCATCTTGGTTAAACGTTTGTAAATTCTTTACGAATCGGACCATATTGTAACTGCGCAGTTTGGTTGAAATCTGCATTAATTGCGCAGTTCGAGGTTCGACGATGTTACAGACAAAAATCCAAGGCGGAGAGCAGGAACACCTGCCATCGATTTTATCGGCGGATTCACTCGAATTGTCGCGGCAGCTTCAACTGCATCAACAGAAGATTTTCCCGCCGACGTCCCAGAAGACGATCCGGCATTTCACGCCTGCCGAAGCGGCTTACTATATCGGGATCGGCGAGGGCTATTTGAGACAAGTAGCTTCGGACGGACATGGGCCCGAACCGCTGGCCAATGGGCGCCGCGTCTACTCGCCCGATGATATGGAAAACATCCGTCGGTCGCTGGACGAGAAGAACGGGTCACCAAAGTACGCTCCTGTCCGTCGCGCTGGGGAGAAGCTTCAGGTTATTGCCGTAATGAATTTCAAAGGCGGCTCGGCAAAGACAACGACTTCTGCGCATCTCGCACAGTATCTTGCGTTGCGCGGCTATCGGACTCTCGCCATCGATCTCGATCCTCAGGCCTCGTTGTCCGCTCTTTTTGGACACCAGCCTGAACTGGATGTCGGAGAGGGCGAAACCCTCTACGGAGCAATCCGTTACGAAGATCCGCGACCGATCGCTGAAATTGTCAGGGCTACATACACGCGGAACCTTCACATTTTGCCGGGCAATCTCGAGCTGATGGAGTTCGAGCATGAGACACCGAGAGCGATCACCTCGGGAACTGCCGAATCCATGTTTTTTGCCCGGATTGGCGAGGTTTTGACAGACATCGAAAGCCTCTATGATGTCGTAATCATCGACTGTCCGCCTCAGCTTGGTTTTCTGACGATGTCGGCGTTGTGTGCAGCAACGTCAGTGCTGATCACCGTGCATCCGCAGATGCTGGACGTGATGTCGATGAGCCAGTTCCTGGCGATGACGAGCGAAATGATGGCCGTTGTCGAAAGGGCAGGAGGCCGAACCAGCTATGATTGGATGCGTTATCTTGTTACCCGCTATGAGCCCAACGACGGTCCTCAAAGCCAAATGACAGGGTTCATGCGGGCCATCTTCGGGAACCGGATGCTTCACAATCATATGCTGAAGTCGACTGCGATATCGGACGCGGGTGTTACCAAGCAGACGCTTTACGAGGTTGAGCGGGCGCAGTTCACGCGCGGCACCTATGACAGAGCGATGGAATCCCTGAACGCGGTGAACTCCGAGATTGAAGGGCTGCTGAGAGCGACCTGGGGGAGGAGATAATGTCCCGCAAAAATCTCATAGAGGTTTCATCTTCGGAAGGGGCCCTGACGCCAATGACATCAGTCAGGCCAATTGCGGGCTTTGTCGCTCCCGCGACTCGCGGTGCTCCCGTCGGTGGCATCACGAAAACCCTTGGCAACATCACGCAGAAGTTCGAACGGGCCCAGGACATCGAGAAGCAGCTGGCGCAAGGCCAGACAATTGTGGAACTCGATCCAGCCTTCGTTGATGGGTCGTTCATCAGAGATCGGCTCGGCATTGATTCCGTAGGGCTGGCCGAACTTGTCAGCCAAATCCGAGATCACGGACAACAGGTGCCGATCTTGGTCCGACCGCATCCGGAAACCAATGGCCGATATCAGGTAGCCTATGGCCACCGCAGACTAGCAGCGGTTAGAGAATTGCGCCTCCGCGTTCGAGCCGTGATCCGCGATCTTTCTGATGACCAGCTTGTTGTCAGTCAGGGGCAGGAAAACAACGCTCGGACGAATCTTTCGTACATCGAGAGAGCGTTGTTTGCTGTGCGTCTCGAAGACCGTTCGTTCTCCCGTGAGGTCATCATGGCAGCGCTAAATGTGGACAAGGCTGCTCTGTCCAAGATGATATCGGTTGTCCGGGAGATACCAATCGGGCTGATAGAGGCGATTGGAGCCGCGCCGGAAGTCGGCCGCCGGAGATGGATGGAATTCGCGGAAACGCTGCCAAAGGCGAAAATTGACATGACGGCGCTCTTGGTCTCGTTGTCCGCGGACAACTCAAGTGATCAACGCTTTCAAAAGGCTGCCGACACTATCAAAAACCGACTTGTCCAGCCTAAGGGGCAGGCCTCCCAACCTTGGGCGCCCACGGACAAATCGGTTAGCGTAATCGTGAAAACCACCGCGAAGAGGGCCACCGTTACCCTAGAGGCCGCGAACGGGCCGCGCTTCGCCAAATATATCGCAGGACGGCTGGATGACCTCTACGAGGCCTTCCTAAAGTCCACCAACGCAACCACTGGAGAGTAGAAACCGCAAAAGAAAAAGGCCCCCGAGCGACTTTCGTCGTGGAAGCCCTTCTCCGTAGTAGCTGACTGAGAATCGCATTTCCCCGAATCACTGTCAAGAGTCGTTGGCGCCGTTTCGGCGGGCAGGGTTCTTTTGCCTTATTGAAGGCGAAGGAAGAAATGGAAACGGGTATTGCAACGACGCCCTTTGGGCGGCGGCCGATGTCGCTTGCCCTAGTGCAAGTGAATACGGCATCGCGAGAGATTCCTGAAGGAGCTCTCGTCGAAAAATGGCAGGTCTATCGCTGGCTGTGTGAAGGCAAGACCATCGTGGGCGTGGGAGATCGCGCACTGGCCGTGCTGAGCGGGCTCTTGTCCTTCTATCCGGACGACCAGATCAGCGAGGAAAACGGCCTGATGGTATTTCCGTCGAATGCGCAGCTATCGCTGCGTGCGCACGGCATGGCCGATTCCACGCTGCGAAGAAACCTGGCGGAATTGGTCAGTTGCGGTCTGATCATCCGTCGCGACAGCCCGAACGGTAAAAGGTTTGCTCGCAAGGGAAAGGGCGGAGCCGTCGAGGAAGCCTTCGGGTTCTCGTTGGCGCCGTTGCTGACGCGGGCCGCGGAGTTTCAGCATGCGGCCGAGCAGGTCCGTGCCGACATCCGGGTGCTCAAATTGATGCGGGAGCGGATCACGCTCCATCGCCGTGACATACACAAGCTTGTCGAGGCTGCGATCGAGGAAGGCGCTCCTGGGGACTGGGGAGCTATCTGGCTGCGTTTTAGGGCCATCGTGGATGCGATTCCGAGACGAGCAGGTTTGCCAGAACTGGAGTGGATCGTCGCGGATATGACAGCACTCCATGATGAAGTGGATATGTTGCTGGAAAGTTTCATGAAATCCACGAATCCAAGCGCCAATGAGTCCCAAAATGAGCGGCAGCAATCTGATTCAAACACAGACTCCACTTTTGTATTTGAACCGGCTTTAGAGAAAAGCTGCGCGGCGGTCGAACCAAGACCTGCACCCGACGGGAAGCCGAAAAGCTATCCGATAGGGCTTGTGCTGAAAGCCTGCCCCGAAATTGCTGATTATGCCGTGGACGGGATTAGAAACTGGCGCGATTTGATGATCACCGCGGCGCAGGTGCGGGGCTACCTGGGCGTTTCGCCTTCGGCGTATGAGGAGGCTTGCCATACAATGGGCCAGGAGGTTGCAGCGATCGTGATTGCCTGCATCCTCCAACGGGCGCAGCACATCAACTCGGCTGGCGGCTATCTGCGGGTGCTGACCGAAAAGGCGAGGGCAGGGGAGTTCTCTGTCGGGCCGATGCTGATGGCCGCGCTTAAGGCCAACGGCTCGACCGTGAGAATGACCGGATGAATCGGCGGAAGCATGGCCAGGCTGTTTCTGTGCATAGCGCTCGTCGACTTCGACCGAGGAGGCAAGGCCGGCGTTGACATTCGAGCTAAACCAAACCATATCATAGCCCATTGGGTTACAGAAACGATATGCAGACCATCGCCGAGGTACCGTTATTCATCAAGCAAGCTTCGGAGCTTTTCACCTAGGATGAGCGGAAAGAGCTGATCGATTTTCTAGCCGCCAATCCGCTGGTTGGCGATGAAATTCCAGCGACAGGCGGCGTTCGCAAGGTTCGATTTGGCGCGAAGGGCAAAGGCAAGCGGGGCGGAGCGCGAGTGATCTACTATTGGTACAGTGACGATGCCCCGATTTACGCCCTTCTGGCTTACGGCAAGAACGAAAAGACGGATTTCAAGCCTGAAAAGGCCAAGGCAGTTGCAGCGTTTGCGAAGGCGATAAAGGCCGCGAACATGAGCGAGATGACGAAATTCGGTGCGGATCTGATCCAGGCCATGTCTGAGGCTCCGGCACATGCGCAAGGCAAGGACGTTCCCGGCATTCGGGTGACTGCTGTGGATGCCGGTACAGTTGACGCGAAGGCGATCCGCAAGAAGCTTGACCTTACTCAGGACGAAATGGCCACTGTGCTCGGTACAAGCCCTTCCGGGTACAAGAAATGGGAGCAAGGAAAGCGGCAACCCAGTGGCGCTGCTCGGACCTTGCTCCGCATCATGGAGAAAGAGCCCGAAGCGGTCTTGCGAGCTCTGTCAACCGACAAATCTGCCGAGGAAAATCGTACCGTCGCTGCATCTCACTGAAATTGGGCGAGGGAGGGGGCTTTTCGCCCGGTCTACAGCCCGCTCGCCTTGGTGAGGTTGACGCGGAACCTGTCTCTGCGGCGCTGATAGCGGCGGGTCATTTCAGCGGAGGCATGGCCGAGTTGCTTCTGCACATAGCGCTCATCGACCTCGGCCGAGGAGGCAAGGCCGGCGCGCAAGGAGTGGCCAGAGAATTTTGTTGCGCGATCGCCTTCGGGCAGGTCGCCGCGAACATCAGAGGCAAGCGCCGTGCGCTTGACCAGCCGCGCCACTTCCTGGTCGTTCAGCCGCTCGGCGCCCACTTTTTTGCCTTGCCCTGCCACCCTGCGAAAGAGGGGACCGTGGCCGATCCTGGAAAATTTGAGCCAGGTCTGCAGCGCGGCAACGGGGCAGGTGCTGTCGCCCGACCCGCGGCCGATCTCGACCTCACGCCAGCCGGTCTTGCCCCGCAACGTTACGAGCACACCCTTGTCGGGGAAAAAATCAATCCAGCCGCGGCCGTCCTCGGTTTGATCCCTGGCAATGTCGAGACCGACAATTTCCGAGCGGCGCAGGCCACCAGTGAAGCCAAGCAACAGCATGGCTCGGTCGCGCAGGCCACGCAGCGTGCCGCGGTCGAGCGTTTCGAGCATGGCAATGAGATCCTCAGGCAGGATCGCCTCCTTCTGCACCGGCGGTTTTGCATGGCTGTTGCGAATGCCGGCCAGCACGGTGGCGATGTGCCGGTCTTTTCTATCCAACGGCTGGCCACGCTGTGTATAATTCCAGGTCAGGGATGAGAGACGGCGCTCGATCGTTGCCACGGATTTTTTATCCTTACCAAATCCCGAAGCCTGCGCCGTGATGTAGAGGCCAACGGTCTGTGGGTCAGGTGGAAACACCGACAAATTCTGGCGGCGGGCCCATGCGCTAAAATGCTTCCAGTCGGCAGCATAGGCACGGCGGGTGTTGGCGGAACTCGCTGCCTCGACGTACTTTCGCGCATGACCGGCGAGTTGTTCCAGATGCGCCGGTATACGATTTGACGGCGTGATCGGCTGGGGAGGGGAGGGCGTCCCGTCCGACGTCTGGTCGTCGGATCGGCCCATAGCCATGACGACGTCGACGATATCGGGCAGATCGCTGCCGAGACCATCGTCGGCGATCGCGCTCTCGGACTCGGCCGACAGCTGGGTGGCGGGAACACCGTTTCCAAATGCCGTGCTGTGGGACGGTGCTGAGGTCGGCTCGACGTGATTTTCGGGTTTCTGCTCGCTGAAAATGGCCATTTTGGCAGCCTACGTAATGACGAACGATAATGCAACATTATCATTCGTCATGGCTCGGCGACAGCCTGTGCGTTTTGATGCGAAATCGATGGCATAAAGCGCACCCGTATTTTACGCTCCAGACCATGATTCGCCTCAACCCCGCCACCGCCAGCCCTACCGCGCCACCGATCGTTCCGGCCTGGGCGCTGGCCACTGGCGGCGCGCCGAGCGACGCCGATGCAGCCTTCCAGGCCGGCGCCGCCCTGGGTGCGCTCGACAGCCTCGCCCGCGCGCAGCCGGGCTGGGCCGGCGCGTGGCGCCAGCGGCTGGCACTTCGCTGTGCCGCCGCCAGCATGCGACTGGCCGGCCGCGCCGAGGACGAAGCCGCGCTGCGCGATGCCTGGCATCTGTGCTCGACCGGCGCCGATCCCGGCCCCGCCGGCGCTATTTTTGGTGTGTGGCGGCAGCTGACGCTGCGATCGCCCGTGGCCAGCGCGGAACAGATGGCCAAGGTGGTTGAGATGCTCGGGCTAGCCTTTGATGACGAAGCTCTCTCAGATCTTTGTGCGGCGATCGACGATCAGGTCCGCGCCGGCAAGTCGGCGCCGTTCGCCGCGGCCGCGATCGTCGCCCGCGTCGTCGCGGTACGGCCCGATGCCGAGCTTTTGGCCTGGTGGCTCGCCGACCTGGTGCTGGCGCAAAGCCTGCGCTGGCCACGGCCGCTGCCGCTGTTGATGGCGCAGACTTATGGACCAGTCTTCCGCGCCGAGGCCGGCGGCGGCAAGCGCATCCGACCCGGGGAAGAAGGTTTTGAACGGGCGGTCTGCCTGGCGCTGGTTCAAGCGGCGGCCGATGCCTGTCGGCTGGCTGCGGAGCTGTCGCGCCGCGCCGAAAAGCTCCTGACGGTGGCGCCGAAACTGCGTGCCAAAGGCGCCGGCGACGTGATTTTTCTGCTGCTCAACGAAGACGCCGTCTCCGGTTCGCTGACGACGAAAAGCCTGTCGCGTTTCGCCGCACGGCGCCTGTTCGAGCGGCTGCAACAGCTCGAGGCGGTGCGCGAGCTGTCTGGCCGTTCCTCTTTCCGGCTGTTTGGGCTGTAGCGATGAGCGAAGCCTCCGCCCGCCGCAAGCCAAGCGATCAGCCGGCACTGCTTGACACCGAGCTCGAGCACCTGCCGTCGGAACTGCGCTGGCGCGAGTGGATGGGCCGGGTCGAAGCGGTGATCTTTGCAGCAAGCGAACCGGTGACACGTAGTGTCCTCGCGCGCGTGGTCGGCAAAAACTGCAATCTCGAGCTGGTCATCGACGACATCCGCGCCGAGCTCGCCGGCCGCCCCTACGAGCTGGTCGCGGTCGCCGGCGGCTGGCAGCACCGGACCAAAAAAGCCTTTGCCGACGTTATCCGCAGTGCATTCGGCTCAGCCGGCCAGGAGGCGAAGGAATTATCGCAGGCGGAGGCGCTTGTCTTGATGTGCATTGCCTATTTCCAGCCGATCACGCGTGGCGAGCTGTCGAGCTTTTTCGGCAAGGAGGTGTCACGCGACCTGATCGGCGTGCTGCGCGGGCAGGAGCTGATCGCGTCGGGGCCGCGCAGCCCCACTCAAGGCGCGCCCTACACCTATGTGACGACGAAGAATTTTCTGTCGCAGTTCGGGCTCGACACGCTGCGCCAGCTGCCGGATTTCGAGGCACTCGAGGACGCCGGGCTGCTGTCGAAGGAGAAGCTGGTGGCCCGGGATATTCCGACCGGATTGGCGAACGGGGAGAGCGACGGGGAAGAGTCAAAGACAGAGGTCGTTGAAAATGGAATGCCGTCAGCGGTGGTCTCTGGATCTCGTCCCCAGGGACAGGTCCCAATCCAACACCAGGATGATTGATCCTGCGCCAGGCGAAACACAGCGATGACGTTTGATCTGACAAAATTGGGCTGGAAAGCCTTTCAGGATCTCGCCACAGCCGTTGCGGCCGAGATCCTGAAACGCCCGGTGCAGACCTTCCTGGGGTCGAACGATGGAGGTCGAGATGGAGCGTTTCTTGGGACTTGGACCGGTGACGACGGCCAGCCGGTCAAGTCGACGCTCCAGTGCAAGTACAAGGGGAAGCCGGGCGCCAACCTGACGTTGGCCAACCTCAAGAGCGAGCTGCCAAAGGCAGTGCTGCTGGCTCAGAACGGGCTCGCTGAGGATTATGTGATCCTGACCAATGCCGGCGTCTCGGGTGACGCGGACAAGGAGATTTGTGCCGCCTTCGAGGCGGCTGGCGTTAAGCGATGTCAGGTATTTGGCGGCTCGTGGATCCAGCAACAGCTCGACCAGAGTGTGCGTTTGCGCATGCTGGTGCCCCGCATCTACGGGATCGGCGACCTCTCGCACGTCATCACCGACCATGCCTATAAACAGGCCAAGGCAATCCTCGACAATATGGGATCCGATCTCAGCTGCTTCGTGCCGACCGACGCCTATCGACAGGCGGTCAAGGCGCTCCAAGAGCATCGCTTCGTCATCTTGCTGGGTGATCCGGCCTCGGGCAAATCGACGATCGCGGCGATCCTGGCGCTGGGCGCACTCGACGACGGCTGTATTGGCGCCGTGAAGATCAACGCGCCAGACCAGTTGCACTTTTGGCATCCTGGCGAGAAGCAGTTGCTATGGGTTGACGACGCCTTCGGGTCCAATCACTTCGACGTGGACCGGATGAGCCGGTGGAATGCCGAACTCGGCACGATGCGTGCGGCGATCGAGGGCGGCGCCCGGATCATCTTTACGTCCCGCAACTATATCTGGGGAGCGGCCCGACCCCACCTAAAGCAGAGCGCGTTCCGCTTGTTCAAGGAGAGCCAGGTCGTCGTAAATGTCCAAGAGCTGACCGATAATGAGCGCGCGCAGATGCTTTATAATCACGTCCGCCGGATCCAGCCTCAGGCAATGCGCCGGCGGCTGAAGCTGTTTATGCCCGCTGTCGCTGCCAACAAAGCATTTCTGCCAGAAACCGCACGACGGCTCGGTGATCCGCTGTTCATCAGCAAGCTGAAGCTGAGCTCGGGCCGGATGAAGGAGCTTGTCGAGCAGCCGGTCGAGTTTCTGACCGAAGTGCTCGAACAGCTCGATGCGCCATCGCTCGGCGCGATCGCATTGATTTTCCTCAATTCGGAAAGCGGCGTGCCGTCGCCGATCGGGCAGCACCCGGCGCTCGAAATGGTCACGCGGCTCTTGGGCGTGCAGCCGGCGGCTGTCGCCATGGCAATGGAGCATTTGAATGACAGCCTCACGCGGCGCCTTTCTGCTGACGACGGTGATCGCTGGGTGTTCCGACATCCGACCGTGACCGATGCATTCGCCGAGATAGTTGCCCGCTCCCCCGAACTGATCGAGCTTTATGTGCATGGCGCCAAGGTCGATCGGCTAATGCGCGAGGTGGTATGCGCACCGTTGACTGCTGAACATGCCCATGTCCGCGTCCCGGCCTCGCTGTTTGCAGTGCTCTTGGAGAGATTTCAGGATCGTTCACTCGACGAGAGTTTCAAATCGTTCCTTGGGGCCCGTGCGGGTGACGGCTTTCTCGGCAAGATCGTCGTTGCGCGGCCAGACATACTCGAATGGGCAGCAACGACAAATACCAGCTACCTTTCGTCGGGCAGTCTGGTGCTCTTGGCGGCCCTCAACTCATACGGTCTCCTGCCCGAAGCAGCCCGAGAGAGGATCGTGGAACGCGTGGACGATGACACGATCACCTGGATGCGGACTGATGTGTTTGCGAACAATATGTACCGGCAGATCTTCACTCACGAGGAGTTCGATGACCTTGCGGCGCGCTTCCGCAAAGAATGGCTGAATAATCTCGGGAACCTGCTCGACGACCTGCGCGACCGTTTCTCCTCAGACAACGAGCTCGGTCTCTATGAGGAGTTCAAGGACAGCATGGAAAAGGCCGAGGCCTTCTTCTTCCCCGAGGGCCGGACAGAGCTGCTCGATACCTTCTATTCCGAAGTCAGCACACATATCAGCACGCTCGAGGAGGACAGGTCCTCCTCTGAACCTTCCGTATGGTCGGCGCAGGCGACAACGTCGGCAAGTATCTCCGCGACGTCGGCTACGGCAGACAGCAGTACGATCTTCGACGATGTCGATGATTAGCAGGCAGAGCTGAGCCCCTCTGCTTGAATGGCTGCTTTGGTGCCGAGGAGACAGGCGCCTGTTGCGCGCTGGCCGCGGCGCCGCCTCGATGCCGTCAAGATGCTTGGAGGCACGTGCCTCAGCCCGGCTTTAGCCGCGTCGCGAGACGCCCGTCTTGAAAAAGGACTCGAACGGCGCACACCCAAGATCTCAAAGGAGCAGACCACGAAGCTCCAGGACCAAACTGGTGAGATCGCCCGCATAGCTCGCAACCATCGCCGGCAAAAATGTTTCTCTTCTGACGCGACTGAAATCCATGGGATGTCCCGCGCGCTCGCCGAGCATCGCCATGAATGACAGTTGCGATCGGCCATTGCCTTCCCGGAAAGGATGGATCGCATTCAGCTCGCCTAGGAAATGGGCGGCCTGGGCCACGAAAGCCTCAGCGGTCTCCGCTCCGATCACCGAGGGAAGCGCATTGAAAAGCCGCTTCATCTCGCCGTCGATATACTCCGGAAAGCAGAACGGATTGCCCGCCTTCGCAGTTCGCACCGTGCGGTACTTGCCAGCCCAGCTGTAGACATCCTGGAACAGGTGGTAATGGACGCGGCGATAGTGGCTCGGGTCATAACGACCGCGCGGTAGCGGCTCGCCAGCGCGCAGCGTTGTCATTTCAAGCTCAAAGGCCTCGAGCAATGCGGGATCCCGCAAGCCAAGCTTGTTCTTTAGGATTGTGGTACCTTTATAGGCGTAGGGATCGTCGAAGGCGTCGTAACCGACCGACATCACCCGCGGGACTTGGCGTCCAGATAAGCGCGGATGATCTCGGCCCGCTGATCGTCAGGCGAAAGCTTGCGCTTCTTTAAATCCGCAAGACGCTTGCGGCTGGCCGCGCTCAAGTTGATGCCTTCGACGGCTGTGATCGCCGCGAATGTGCGCTGTCCGAGGATATGGCTTGGCGCGCTAGGCGTCAGACCCTTGGTGGATTTCTTCATGCTTCCCCTGTCATCGAAGGCGACACTGACCAACTAGCGGTCGAGCAGCTTACGCGCCTGTGAAATGCGGTCCTTGAGCCCGGCTTGAAAGCTTGGGTCACGTCTGCGGGTCTCAATATGAGTGGTTATCGCTGCCCGAATAATATCGGACACGGGCCGATTTTCAACGCTGGCGACCATCTCAAGGGCCTGAGCCTGCTCTTCGGAGAGGCGAACAGTCATCGCTTTAGCTTGTTTCATGGCGCTGTTTTGCACCAAAACATGCCTCTTGTCAACCACCTTGGTATCGTGGTATCACGGTATCAAATTACGGAGGTGACGATGAGCGAAATTCAGAATGACGAGCACGGGCGCCCTGACCGTCCCAAGATGTTCGAGATCAAGATAGATCGCATGAACTACAAGGTCTCCGAGGCGATTCTGACGGGAGCGCAGTTGCGGCAGTTGCCTGAGCCCAACATTGGGCCGGATCGCGATCTCTTCGAGGTTGTGCCGGGCGGATCCGACGTAAAGATCGAGGCTGACGCGAAGGTCGAGATGCGCAATGGTCTGCGCTTGTTCACGGCGCCGGCGCAGATCAATCCTGGCCGTGGATGAGGGAAGGCGACGATGCTGCCAGCGGTCGACCAGGACTATCTGCAGGCGCGGGTGCCGGGCCATAGCGTTTCGCTCGATGGCGGCATGATCGCTATCATAATCCCATCCTTCCCGCTGCCGTCGGGATTCACGGCTGTCGCAGCCGATCTCCTGCTGCGGCTCTCGCCCGGGTACCCGGATGTTGCGCCGGACATGTGGTGGTTTGAGCCAGCGGTGCACCGCACGGATGGGCAGGTGATCGAGGCGACCCAGTCGCAGGAGGCCTATCTCGGCCGTACGTGGCAGCGTTGGTCGCGCCACTTTCAAGCCGGACAATGGCGGTCCGGCATCGACTCGCTCGAAAGCTATCTGACCCTCGTCAGGAAGGAACTTGACGCTGCCGGGAGGGCGCGCGCTGCATGATCACCACCTTGGTCCTTCCGGGCTCGCTCGCCGATGAGATCGCGACAGCCTCGCGCAACCCGATTGAATGCGCTGCGGTCCTTCTTGCGCGGCGTGTCGACACCGGCGCCGAGGTTCGTCTTCTTGGGCGATCGCTGCATTGGGTGCCGCAGGCGGCCTATTGCGAGCAGAGTTCGCACCACATGCTGATCCGCTCCGAAGGCTATGTCGGCGCGCTCGGCACTGCCGAAAAAGACGGTGCGGTCCCGATCTGGTTTCACACCCATCCCGGCCAGGAGGGCGTTCCCCTGCCGAGCCCCCACGACCGACAGGTCGACCGGGAAATAGGTGATCTCTTTCAATTGCGCAGCGGCTCTGGCGTATACGCGACGCTGATAGCGTCACCGCGTGGCGAGAACTTTGTCTTTAGCGGCGAGGTCACGCCTGAAGACGGCGAGACGGCGCCGATTGATCGCGTGTGGATCGTCGGCGATCGCTGGCGCCTTCTGCCGAGTCTCGCGAGCCAAGTCGCGAAGCCAGACGCGATCTTCGATCGCAATGTGCGCGCTTTTGGCCCCGATATTCAAGGTGTGCTCGGCGATATTCGGGTTACCATTGTCGGGGCCGGCGGCACCGGGTCGGCCGTCGCGGAACAGCTTGTTCGGCTCGGCGTGAGACATCTCCAACTGATCGACAACGATACCCTGTCGGCGAGCAACGTAACTCGCGTGTATGGCTCGACACCGCGGGAAGTCGGCCAGCCGAAGGTGGACGTGCTGGCGGCGCATCTGACGCGGATCGCTCCCGAACTTCGCTGTTCAACAATCCAGGGCATGGTGACGGTCAAGCATGTTGCCCAGGCCCTTCGGGCAAGCGATCTCGTCTTCGGCTGTACCGATGACAACGCAGGCCGGCTCGTCTTGTCGCGACTGTCGACCTTCTTGTTGACCCCGGTGATTGACGTGGGCGTTTTGCTCAGCAGCGATCGTAGAGGGGTGTTGACCGGCATTGACGGCCGAATAACGACGCTAACGGCCGGCGCGGCCTGCCTCGTCTGCCGCGGTCGGATCGATATGGCACGTGCGGCCGCCGAGATGCGCACGCCCGAGGAGCGGCAGCGATTGGCAGACGAGGGCTACGCGCCGGCCTTAGGCCAGGTCGAACCGGCGGTCGTTGCCTTCACGACCGCCGTCGCCGCCGCCGCAGTCAACGAACTGCTCGATCGCCTGATCGGCTACGGTCCCTCTGAGCGGCCGACCGAGACGCTGCTGAGGCTTCACGAACGCGAGATCTCGACCAATGAGGCCCTACCGCGCCAGGGCCACTATTGCGATGTGGCCCAGGGCAAGTGGGGGGCGGGCGATGAGGAGCCGTTCCTAGGCCAGTTGTGGGGCACGGCATGAAGATTTCCTGGTGGCAATGGCTTCCGATCTGGCGCTGGCGCGTGGTCGGTGCGGCCGAGTCGGCCGACGAGGTGCCGGACAGGTTGCCGCGCAACGGTGTCGCGCTCATTGGCGACGTCAATCGAACGAAGTGGATCGTCTTTGATTGCCCTTGTCGAACTGGACATCGGATTATGCTCAACGCCGATCCAAGTCGGCGGCCCCACTGGACGTTGAACCAAGTCGTTCGACTAACCATTTCTCCAAGTGTGGATTTCAAAGGAAGTCAACGACGGTGTCATTACTTCATTCGTAACGGCAGGATTGCCTGGGCTAAGGATAGCGACCGATGAACGATAGCGGAGAAGCAGCCGAAGAGCCGCAACCAATTACGCCGCAGCCGCCGCGTGCGATCGAAAAGACACCCATGTACACGGCGATGAATGCGGCGCGCTATCAACGCCAAACACTCATCCGCGACATCGAAAGGGACCAGCCCAAATTGATCTGCTACGTCGCAGGCAACAAGGCCGCCGTCGACCGCATCGATACGCTTGGCTTCGTCGACATGCTTCACAACATCAATCCGGGCGACCCCATCGATCTCCTGCTGCATACGCCCGGCGGCGACATTGATGCAGCCGAAAAGCTAATTACGCTGGTCAGGAGCGCGGCCGGCGAGGATGGGCAACTAAGGGTCATCGTACCTGATTATGCCAAGAGTGCCGGAACATTAATGGCGCTCGGCGCCAACACGATCGTCATGAGCGACTCGTCGGAGCTCGGACCGATCGATCCTCAGGTCTCATCCAAGGATGGCAACGGCTCCGACGTAGTTTATTCCGTTTTGACCTATCTGAACGCCTATGACGCGGCAAAAAAGGCGCTTCGCGAAGCACCCGGCGATCTTGCGGATAGGATCACCTTCGAAAAATTCGACCCCACGATCGTGCGCAAGTTCCAGTCGGTCAGGGACCGGGCGCGGTCCTTCGCCGAGAATCTGCTCAAACGGAGGGGCAAGAATTTCTCGAAAATCACCACCGAATTGATGGACGTCGCCAAATATCAGTCGCATGCTCAGATGATCGGCTGGGAAGCCGCGACCGAGATCGGTTTGACGGTCGAATACATACCAGCAACCGACGTGGTCTGGCGCAAATATTGGGCGCTCTACTGCCATTTGCGTCTGGCTATCGAGAGCGAGCAACGGATTTTCGAATCGAATTATGTGTCGCTGCTGCTTTAGGGTGGCAAAGCCCATGTGATGCGCTGGCCGTCGCAACCTGTGGCTTGTGGCAGGCCGAGCGCGACGGACTGGAGTGGGCGGTAGGGCGACATGGCCCGGCTGTTTCACACCTACGCATTCGTTCCGGCCGTGCGGACCTTTGCGCAGCAGGACATACCATTGCCGGTGCAGCAGACCGACGTCGGGGCGCCTCAGGTTCCAGGCATTGCCAGAGTGGACGCTGTTGCGGCCAAGCCACGGTAAGGGGAACCTAACTTTCAAATCGATAGACTACTTGGCCTCGAGTTCTATGAAACGGAAGTTGCTTCGCAAGTGCCCCAACGCTAATGTTCGCTTCAAAGTACGCGCGGGGGCGCAGTGGGGTTTAGATACAGAAAGTCATTGAGGCTTATTCCCGGTGTTCGCCTGAACGTCACCGGGAAAGGGCTCAGCAGTGCCTCCTTTGGGAGACCCGGCTCCACCTTGAACATGGGCCGTGGCGGCATTCAGAGCACGGTTGGTCTTCCCGGTTCGGGCATGTCCTATTCTTCCAAGCGCAGCGGCAAATCAGCTCTTTTTCTGGGTTTGTTGATCGCAGCACTCCTGGCCCTGATCTACCACGCCGCCAGGGGGAGCCGTGCGGCCCAAGTCTCCTTGCTCGTTATTGTCGTCGTCGGTGTGGGAGCGGCCTTGATAGCACAGAATTCCGACACAAAATCCGGGGCTGCGCCAAACCTGACATTGGCCCCCCGAACCCACCGCCAGGAACCGGTGCCGACCCAACCTCTGCCGCCGGCAAGCCGCGACATCAGCCCTTCGAATCCGCCGCCAGATGTGGAAGCAGCCAAAGGGCCGGTTAAGCAGGACGCTCCTGTTGGCGATAGCTCGCCCACCTCCGCTGCTGATCTGAAAAGGCCAAGCACGTCATCGGGAACCGATCTGGGTTCCTCGGTAGCGGTCGAGCAGCCGCCAGGCGAGCAATTCCCAACGGCAGTCGCGACCAGGAACGCGAATATCCGTTCGGATCCTTCCATGGCCGGCGCTGTGATGAGTCAGGTTCCGGCGGGCACCACTTTGACAGTGGTCGAAATCAATGGTCGTTGGGCCCGGGTCAGCAAGGACGAAGTCACATTGGGGTGGATCAACCGCTCGCTGCTGGCGGCGCAGCCCTCCTACCAGTAGCACACCGGGCTTCTGCCGCCTGGCCTGCTGTAAGCGCTCCGACCCCCGCACAAACGCCCGTTTCGCATCAGGTCGTATGGGCAATCGCATCTGCCGACCACGGCGTCTCTGACAGGATCGCCCGAGGCATGCTCCGAAACCGTGCCGTCATCTGATGCAGCCGCTGGCGCGACCGGTGTGGTCGAAGTCAGTTCGACTGGCTTTGCCTGGCTGAGGTAGTCGCCATGGATCCATCCGATCCGTGCGGAGACCGTCACGTTGTACCAGTCGCCTTGTTGACCGTTGGTCTGGACCAGGTCGCCCAGCGGAAGTGTGGTGATGATACGCGCCCCGGTGTCCGGCGCGACCCTGACACGGACTTTTTTGGTGGTGTACAGCCAGCGAACCAACGTGGCGGGGTTGGGCTCCTGGGCAGCCACTGCGTCGGGCTTTGCATAGGAAATCGAGCTGTTGCTCGGCTGTACCTCAGGCACCGCGGCGGTGGTTGCCGCAGGCACCGCGGGCGGGGCGGGGGGTGGCGATCGGGCGTCGATGCTCGACATGGCCCACCCGATAGCGCAGAAAACCGCGATGCCCCAGCCGATCCGTTGTTGGCTGACCATTTCACCCTCCCTGCACAATACAAAACAGAGCAGTCCGCGAAAGTCGAATCGACTTTTGGGTGGCGAAATCTCAAGTCAATTGACAGCAGAAACCGAGCATCTTTAGATAGGGAAGGGGATTGAAAATTGGGGCGGGCAAGCGCCTCGACGCGCTTTGCAATTCCGGTTTCAATAATTTTGGACGCTACCTGCCGAATGCCGGAAGACCCGGGCTTGCGGGAAGCGATATTTTGGCGAAAAGGCGAGTAAAATGTCCAACCAGTTTGATCAGATACCATTTGGGGCTGCAGAGTTCGCGGATAACCCAGAACCTCGCTGTCCATGCCTCCTTCTGCTCGACACGTCCTATTCCATGAACGGAGCGCCGATCGACGCGCTGAACCAGGGCCTTGTCGCGTTCAAGGACGAGCTCGCGGCCGACAGCCTGGCGATGAAACGCGTCGAGGTCGCCATCGTCACCTTCGGACCGGTCAACATCGTCGCGCCTTTCCAGACCGCTGACCTATTCACGCCCAGCACGCTGGCGACCAGTGGCGACACCCCAATGGGTGCGGCGATCGAGCAAGGCCTCGAGATGTTGCGACGTCGGAAAGATGAGTACCGCGCGAACGGCATCTCCTATTACCGCCCCTGGGTCTTTCTGATGACGGACGGCGCGCCCACGGACAGCATCGTTGCTGCCGAACACGCGGTCAAATCCGGCGAGGCGGCAAAGGCGTTTTCGTTCTTCGCCGTTGGCGTCGAGGGTGCCAACATGGACATCCTTGCCAAGCTCTCCACACGCCAGCCGCTCAAGCTAAGTGGCCTCAAATTCCGCGAGCTGTTCTCATGGCTCTCCGCATCGCTGTCGGGCGTCTCGCAGTCGCAGGTCGGACAGACCGTGGCGCTCCAATCTCCCGCAGGTTGGGCCGAGGTGTGATGTCTTGGCGCATAGCGTCGGCTAGCGCCATCGGCACTTCGCATGTCACGGCCGGCAAGCCCTGTCAGGATAATTCGGTCCATGCCCTGATCGAGGGCAGGGAAGGTCCAATCCTCGCGGCCGCTGTCTGCGACGGCGCTGGCAGTGCGGCGCACTCGGAGGTTGGGTCTTGGCTAGCCGGGCAGAACCTGCTGGAGCTCATTTTCGTGCACTTCACAGAGAACGGGGCGCTCGATCAGATCGACCGGCCAAAAGCGTTGGGCTGGGTGACCGAAATTGCCGAGCGCATCGCCGCTCATGCTCGCGCCCTCGGGCACGAGGTGCGCGATTATGCATGCACGCTGCTGGTTGCCATCCTCGGCCCCACAAGCACCGTGTTCTTTCAGGTCGGTGACGGCGCGATGGTTGTTTCGCATGGCAGTGAAGACGGATGGTCCTACGTGTTCTGGCCGCAGCACGGCGAGTTTGCCAATACGACCAACTTCGTCACGTCGTCAAATGTCGCAGATGTCCTCGAATTCGAGTTCGCGCCGCGGCGCATTGATGAGGTCGCGCTGTTCTCGGACGGTATCGAGAACCTCGTCTTGCATCAGGCTTCGCGCAGCGTTCATCAGCCTTTCTTCGATACGATGTTCCCGGCTGTCAGACGATCGGCGGCGGCGGGCGAGGATTCCACGCTGTCGGATGGGCTGAGGGCTTATCTGCTTTCGCCGCAGATTTGCGAGAGGACCGATGATGACAAGTCGTTGATCCTGGCCACGAGATCGCCAGCTGAAGCGATGGTGGCCGCAAAATGAATGCCAAGGTCCGCGAGGTGTTCACCCTGCGAGGGGAAGTCCTCAAGCTTGGCGAAATCGTCGGCCAGGGCGGCGAGGGCGCCGTCTACGACCTAGCTGCACACAAGAACCATGTCGCCAAAATCTACCACCGGCCGCTCGAGCAGCAGAGGATCGACAAGATCCGTGCGATGGGCAAGATCAAGACCGATTCACTCGAAAAGCTAACGGCCTGGCCGACGGGGCTCGTCTGTTCCAAGGACAGCAAGCCCATCGGGCTGATTATGCCGAAGATCAGCGGGCGCAAGAGCATCCATCAGCTCTACAGCCCCAAAAGCCGCAGAACTGACTTTCAGCGGGTTGATTGGCGATTTCTGACACGTGTGGCAGCAAACACCGCGAGGGCATTTGCGGCCGTTCACGACAACCCTCATCGAGCGAGCGGCGCTCGCACCTCTCGGCGGAGCGCTATTGCAGCGCTTAATCTTCTTGCCGGGGACTGACATTGATATTGCCTCCGCAGGTGGTCTCGGACGATCTTCAAATAGCCTACACGTTCGCGATGTAGCATACGGCGTCCAAAGGGACAGCAAGCACACATACGATCTTGCGAAGGATTGCATGAATTTTTTGGGCGCCCGATACGGCCCGACGCGTCCGTTGTTGGTGGACGAATATCAGAACTTCACACCCACTGTTTTGCGGGAGCTGCTGCATCTTCAGGAGCGCTGCGGCTTCGCTTTACTGCTCGCCGGCAACACTCATCGGTTAGCGGGCACGAGGCGTGATACCCACGCTGTGGATCAGATCGAAAGCCGTATCGGCATGCGTTTCGAGATCGGGCAGCCGACGCGGGAGGACTGCGTGAGGATTGGCGCCGAACACAACGTTGAGGGAGCCGACGCCTACGAGGCAATCGCCACCTACGGGCAAAACACCTCACTTCGCGCGCTTTGCCATCTCCTCCAGAATTGCGCTGCCGATACCAGCGGCCTCGGCAGCATTCGTCTTCCCCGGATAGAGACCACGCTTCGCGGCATGTCGTGCGGCGGCGATGTGCTCAGGCTTCTGCACGAGCGCCGAAACGCCGCCGCAGACGACCTCCGCGGCCCGGCTTAATTCCGGACGGCGACAGATAATTCCGGACGGCACACTGGTATGATGTCCGGAATTGTTTGGCATTTCATGGGGTTTACCAGTCCGGAATTAAGGGCCTCGGGTGTCCGGCCTATGCCATTGAAAACAAAAGGGTTTTCAGGCCGAGGATAGGGGTTCCAAGGACCAGGTTTACCAATGGCCTCAATGGCAGCTAATTCTGGACGGGCGTTAAGTGGTTGGATTAGCGTGGAATTTAAGCGCCTTTATTGGTCAACCCGCTTACGGTCAGCAGCGGATTGGTCAACCCAAGACCCCCAGGATTGGTAAACCGAAGCAGCAGCCCTATCGACCAAGACTCAGCTCTGTACTTCCCCCACAATCCGTTGAGACAGATGGCGTCAGAATCTCAGCGTAGGTAACGTGCGCGCAATAGCGACGTCCTGACTTAATTCCGGACTGCGACAGATAATTCTGGACGCCACACTGGACTTTGAAGATAGATTTCCAGAAACCGCCATCCTCTTCACGGCCTCAGATTGCGTTGAACGTGCCGGCATCGCCAAAATCTGCGAGCGATTTCCTTGGATCGGTATAGCGCGCGGTGTCAGAGCCGTTTCGGCATCCAGGCTATGCATTGTTCCAAGCGTTCCAACCTAGCCTTTTGCGAACGAAGCTGGTGACCTACGTTAAGCAGATTGGATTTGCCTTTGGAACCAGCCGCATTGATCAATTCGGATTCAAGCAAGGCTATCCGATCGCGCATCTGCTGATGCCTCCGTCAATCGTATTTCTCTAATCCAGCCTAGGCCGCGCATATTCAACGATCACCATCCATGCAGCACGGAGTAGCATCCGAAAACTAACACCGGCAGATTCGAAAAACTCGCATTTTAACCGTTGCTAAAATTCTCCGCGCTGTTTTACGTTTGCACGCTCTCCCGACCTCAGACGACGGCGACCTTTCCTCGCCCCTCTAGTTTCAGAATAATCTTAATTGACTTGGTAACGGCTCTTTCATAGCCTCTATCTAAAGAAACAGTGTCAATCTTCAAAGAAAGAACATGACGCCTCGCGCAAAGCGTATTCTTGGCAAATCGATAGTCGTGACGATAATTGCAATCGTCGCGACGTTTGGTCTGTCGTTCACGGCAAGAATCGCCTTGGACATGCCGATCGATTGGCTGAGTTGGGTGGAATGCACCCTCATTCCCATCCTGATTGGAATGCCCGTCGGCGCCTACATCTTCGCCCAGTCGGAAACGATCCAGGACACATGTGACAAGTTGGAGAAGTCCTATGCGGCCCTGAGAGAGACCCACGACAGGCTGGCGTTCGTCACCAGCCACGACCCGATGACGGGGCTTCTTAGCCGCGGCGGATTCATGGCAAGGATGGACAGGAAGCGCGATGAGGGTGAATACGACACGCTTCTTCTTGTCGACCCGGATCACTTCTCCTTGTTTAATGACAAGCACGGATATTCCAAAGGTGACGAGGCCTTGGTTCGAATAGCAAAAGCGCTTGTCTATCTAACGCGCCCTGGTGATTCAATTGGGCGCCTTGGTGGCGAAGAGTTCGGGGTGCTGCTGCGAGGAGTGCACAAAGAGCAGGCAATGACCATTGCGGAGAACATCCGCCGTCTTATCGAAGGGATGCCCTGGATCAAAGGGCAACAGGACGATGTAAAGGTGACTGCCAGCATCGGGGGTGCGGAAATTCCTCCCAATGCAGATACTCAGGATATTCTTCGCACAGCGGAACGATGCCTTTTTGAAGCAAAACAGCGTGGCCGGAACCGCGTTTCGTTCGACTGTGAAGCGACCAGATTGCGAGTCGTGACACCATAGCTTGCCCCCGCTGTAATGTCCGGAAATATCTGGCATTTCGCGGGGTTTACCAGTCCGGAATTATGGGTCGCTGGTGGGTGGCCTATGAGATTGAAATCAGGAGGGTTTTCTGGCTGAGGGCAGGGGTTTCCGATCTTAAACCGGGTTTACCAATGGCCTCAATGACAGTTAATTCTGGATTGGCATTAAGCGATTTGCGCAGAGTATAGGCGCCTTGTTGGTCAACCATCCAGCCACGGTTGGATTGGTCCAAAAGCGTTCAAGAACATCGGCTAGGGTTGTTGGCAACCTTACATAGTTTCGGCTTGCCAGTGCAGAGGCATAAAGGAGCGAAAGATCTTCGGTGGTCGCATTGGGCGTAGGCAGTTCTTCTTCAATTCCCTGGGCGCCGGAATGGACTATGGCTGCCAATTGCAAGTGCGGGCTTGCCGTGGCGTCGGCTGCGCGGAACGCGAAGTTGAATTGAGCGCCCTTGGCAATGTCTCTCATGTCAGACACAGGGCAAATGCACTCTGAGGCTTCGCGGTCGCGGAAGCTCAGATTGTTGAAGGCAGCGCTCCAACGATGTGGTGTCAGCCGCAGATAGGAGACCACGCTTGGCGCCGTTATTGCGATGATCGCGTCCAGGTACTTCAGGATGCGGGCGACGAAGTGTCCCAGCGGATTTCGATAGCTCGTTCTTGCCCTTCGGATCCCAGGTCGTATGTGATCTTCCGGGGCGGAGAACCGAAAGCATCAAATCATGGCCCAGCGCTGAGTAAGACGAGGGGCGCCGGGACTGCTTGGCGTACCGCCCGGCAGAGTGGACGTGGCCAAAAAAGATGCCCCGGCCACCAGATCGGCTTCGTCGTACGTTTCAGCGCGCTGTTTTGCGTTTCGCCTATTTTGCGGGAGCCTTCCGCGATTTCTTAACTGGCGACTTAGCAACCGGCGCCCTAGCGGCCGCCAACGACGCACGTGGCGCCCGTTTCGGTTTCGATTCCGCCTCTGGCTCCGCTGGCTTCCGTCCCAATCCAGCTGCTTTAGCCAACGCAGATCGAGCAGCAGCGTAGTTCGGCGCCACCATTGGATAATCGGCAGGTAGATTCCATTTCTGCCGATACTTATCCGGGCTGAGATTATAGTGGACATTGAGATGACGCTTCAAGGACTTGAATTTATTTCCGTCCTCCAGGCAAATAATGTAGTCCGGCGTGACCGATTTTTTAATCGAAACCGCCGGCTCTTGCTTGGCCACAGGCTCGGCCATTGGCGTGCCGGTCCGTTGCAGGGCAGCGTGGATATCGCCGATCAGCTTTGGCAATTCTGGAACTGGCACCGGATTGTTCGACACGTATGAAGAAACTATGTCGGCGGCGAGTGATACTAGGTCGGCGTTGTCGTGCTGCTCATCGGATGCGGTCATGTTGCTTTCCTTTTCCATTGCATCCCGCTTGTGCAGTTTGTGCAGCTATATTGTCGAGGCCGTTTTTGCAATGTCCGCAGTGTCGAAGGACGATATGCCCGCTTCGCGCCCCCAAGTCTGTCGTTCAGCCATCTCTTTCGAAAACTTAAAACCGGACATCGTTTTGGCCTGAGCCGATTGTCGGAGATGTCGGACAGTTGCGGACTTTCCGGATTTGGTGGCTCGCCCGCAATAAGCTGCCGTTCGCATAGCCGCATCGATCCTGGGAATAACGCTCCGGCCGGCTGAAAATGGCGCGCCAAGCTCAGCGGCCGGTAACGTCGCCTAGAAGATCACCCATCGGGTTGTTCGCCGTCGGCGTCCAAACGGCCAGCCTGTCGGCGATAGCACAGAAGCAACGCGTAAACGCGACCTGCGCACGATGGATATCGACAGCGTGATCGCGCTCTCCAATGTGCACAATCGAGCTGCGGGCGTAGTAGATCGCGTAGCCGGCGAGCCTTGGCACACCTTTCATGCAGATGCCGATCCGGCGACGAAGCCGTTCCGCGACCCCGAGCCCATAATGATCGGTGAGCAGCGTCTCGAATGCCACCGCGAGCGCGACGATAGCCTCGTCCTCGTTTGCACGAGCGCTAAAGGATTGCCGGAACCAGCTCAACGCCGTGAGCAACGTCGGCAAAGGCGGTTCTCCGGCTTCTCTGCCTGTTCGCGCTGGCGCTTGAAGGGGTCATTGAATAAGGCTACCGAGGCCAAATGGAATTGCAGATTCGCGTGTCCGTTTCGAGCAACATCTGGTGAACCACCGGCAACCGCGCGAAGATTTTTCAGTGTATCAGTGGCATCGAGCCCCTGACTTTCGATCGGTATACAAGCAATCGTTTCGCCCGCGGCGGGGCCGCGTTAGGAAAGGCGCATGTTCACTGTCAAAGCGGATGACATCAAAAACTTCAACGGCGACCAGCTGGTCGAGCTGCTGCGTGTCCTCCTCTATGCCGAAGCCCGCAAGGCCGGCGTACCACTCCGCAATGTCGATGTGCCTCTCCAGATCACAGTTGCCGACGGCGGCCAGGACGCGACCGTCCAATGGGAAGGCGGGAAAACATCGACTGATTATTTCCCCGGCCGCGATGTCATCTTCCAATGCAAGGCGAAGGATTACGGCGACGCTCAGTGGGAAAAGGAGGTCTGGACCAAGCCGACACAGGCCAAGACGGCTAAGGTCAAGGTCCTCAACGACGCGGTTAAAGGCGTGCTCGCGCGTGGCGGCACCTATATCGGCGTCACCGCCAAGCCTCTGGTCGGCACCAAGCCGAGCGACCGCGTCACGGCGATCGAAAGGGGTATCAAGGCCGCCGGCGGCGATCCAGCCAAGCTTACAGCGATCCGCGTCTACGAAGGCAACACGCTCGCCGCCTGGGCCAGTACCCATCCGGCGGTCGCCGTGTGGATCAAGCAGCAGAAAGCGGCGATTGAGCTCGCCGGCTTCGCGACCCTCGACCAATGGGGCAAGCGCGTCGATATCGCGTCGCCCCCATTCGTGCCGAGCCCGGACCGGAAATTCTCGCTTGGCCCCAACGACGCCGACGTCATCGACTTCACCCAGCTCGCCGCGCGCCTCGTCGACGATCTCGCCGAGGGCGGTGCCTGCGCGCGCATCTGGGGTGCATCAGGCATCGGCAAGACGCGGGCCCTGCATTATGCCCTGAGCACGAGCACGGGAGCGCTCCAGGGACTGACTGCCGCTAACTTCATCTTCTGCGACTTCCGCGAGGTCCCTCTGAAAGTCTGGGACGTCGCCAATCAGATTGTGAAGGAAAGCTCCGCCGCGGTCCTTGTCGTCGACGGTTGCTCGATGGACGAGTCGCGCCGGCTCAATGACATCGCGCGCGGCGATGATAGCCAGCTCCGCGTTATCACGCTCGGCCCTGACGGCAGCGACCATGACGATTATTGCCAGATGATCCGGCCGGCCCAAGCCGATCGGGAGACCATCAGGGGTATTCTCAAGGCCGGACTCGCAAAAGCGAAGGCGGACGAGATCGACTATATCGCCACGCTCTGCGACGGCTTCCCGCGCATCGCGGTCCTGGCGACCCACAGCTACGACAAACGCGGCATCCTCAAATCGGTCGACGATGTCGCGGAGCAGATTCTCGGCGCCGCTGACGTCGAACGCGATACGGTCCGTGCGCTCGAATGCCTCTCCCTGTTCGAGCGGCTCGCGCCCGACGAGAATCCGGCTGGTTTCGACGATATCGCCGAGACGCTCGTCCACATAAAGGGCGAGCGGATGTACGAAAATCTCGTCATCGCCGCAGGCAAGCACCTGGTCGATCGCAACCACGGCAGCATGAATGCTCAGCCCCGACCAATTGCCGATTTTCTGGCGTTGCGCCGGCTCGATTATTTGCGGCCTTCGACCCTCATCAGCTTCCTCGACCGCGCACCGTCCGCCCACCGCAACGCGATGCTCGCGCGCTGGCGCTTCCTTGCTCGATCACGGACGCTGAGCGACGTCGTCCACTCCCTGCTGCACGGTGCCTTCGCGGACGCCACCGACCTGCTCGGCCCCAATGCCGCCCAGTTCCTACCATCCTTCACGCATGTCGCTCCTGACCGGACAGGATCTGCCCTATTCTTCGCCATCATGCGAATGCCACTCGACGATCTGGCGGCAATCCCCGTCACCGATGGTATGCTCGACGCGTTGCGCTTGCTCGCCTCTCGTTCGTCGAGCTTCAGGCAGGCCGCGCAAATCGTTCTGCGTCTGTCTGCAGTCGCCAGTACCGAGGGATCACCGCCCATCGTCGACCTGATGCGGCAGCTCTTCCAAATCGCCCTGGCGGGAACGCAGGCCGATGATCGACGCCGCCGCGAAGCCCTTACCGAGGCGCTGGACGAGGATGATCCCCGGATCAGGCGGGCATGCGTCGAGGCGTTGGGGGCGATGATCCAGACCCACATCTCGCGCTCGACGGACTTCGAGCAGATCGGCGCCGAACCCTATCGGCCCGAATGGGCGCCCGCCGATCACGACACGATTCACGGCTATTTCAAATGGGCGCTCGAGCGCCTGCTCGACGTCTGGCGCAAGACCCCTGAGCTGCGCCCGACCATCGAGGAGCACATCGCTGGCGACCTACGCAACTTGCTGGTGCCGGAACTTTTGTCGACCATCGAGGCCTTCGTCCGCGAGGTCGTTGCGACATCGGGTCACTGGTTCGGGGCGACCAAGAGCATCGGCGACTGGCTTTATTTCGACCGTCCCAGTCCGCCGGACGACTTTGCTGCGGCCGTGCGTGCTCTCTACGATCTGACGCTCCCGGAAGACCCCGTCGAGCAGGCGCTGCTCTACAGCCGGTTCTGGGTCTCGGACATCCACGACCCGGAAAAACGATACGCCGACAATGTCGATGATCCCGATTTCGAGTATTCGGCTCGGCGAGCGCAGGCGCTCGCGCCCGATATTGCGCGCGATCCGGACCAGCTCGCCCGGATCGTCGCCGCCATGTCGAGCAGGGAAATGAACGCTCCTTATCCCTTCGCCGAAGTGCTGGCCGGGCATTTGCCCGACCCGCTCGGCGCCTTGGAGCAAGCCGTCATCGCACTCGATGCCAGCGGCAATCGTGGCGGCATGGCCTTCGTCCGCGCGCTCCTCTCGGCCATTGACCTTCGGCTTGCCGATCAGGCCGATCAGATCGCGAAGCTGGAAACGATCGCCGAGTCTTCCGCGATGCTCGCGGCGAGCCCGATGAACATCTATACCGCGCTTCGTGTCACCGACAAGCGGTTGGCGCGCCTCACGGCACAGGTCCGCGAAGGCGCGATCGACACCGCTCAGGTGGTGACCATCTCCTACGGCAAGGGCCTGGCCCAGGTCTCGCCGCCGGCGCTGGCTGACTTCATCAAGGCGCTCGTCGAGCGCGAGGATGGCGGTGCCTGGGCTGCGCTCGAAATCCTCTCGATGGTGACACATGAGCGCAATGCGCTCACGTCCGAAATCGTCGAGCTTGTGAAGGCGGCCATACTCGCGCCTGCTATCGCGGACGGGACCGACGGCAATGCGAGCAACGCCGACTATATCCACGATCGCATGCTCCGTCTGCTCGCCGCGTCCGGCGCTATTGACGACAGTTTCGCGCGCGCTTTCGCGCTCCAGATCGAGCGAGCATGCCGTTCGGCCGGTTCGCGCTACGGTCGTCCTTCGGATGCCATTCGCTCGGCGCTAGCGATCGTCGTCAAGCAAGCCCCCAACGAGGTCTGGCCGGTCCTGAGCGGTTTCTACGAGATCGCAACGCGCGTCGAACGCGAGCGCCTTAACGCGATCACCTCCGCGACCAAGCTTTTCGCCTATGACGCCTCGAGAACCGGCCCGGGCGCACTCTTCGATACACCGCTGCCCTTGATGCTCGACTGGGCTGTAGAGGATCCGGACCGACGCGTTGCCTTCCTGATCAGCTTCTTCCCAATTCTGCAGCAGCAGGGCGACGGCTGGACCTGGCACCCCGCGTTGCAGCAGCTCGCTCATCTTTATGGAGCCTCAAAGCGCTTCCAGGCCGCCCTCCGGCTGCGGATTTTCCCCAGCTCCTGGGGCGGCTCGCTGAACGCGCATCTGACCAGCTTCAAGGACCCCCTGACGACATGGGTCGACGATCCCGCCCTCGGCGACTGGGCGAGCGGAATGCTGGAGGTAGTCAACCGGTCGCTGGAGGACGGACTCTACGGGCGCTGACGCGCCCAGCCCGCGAAAACGGAGAGAGAAGAGGAACCCAGCCATTGGTTGCAACTGAACCAACGGAAGGTTTCGGGCAGCGACTTAGCTATGCTGAATGACTCATGAAGGCGACTGCCGACCGCTCCGACCGTTCGTTTGAGCGTCAGCTTTCCCATGTGCAGCATCTGTAAGCGGCCTGTCCAGGTCCAATGATGGGTTTAGCCAGGGCGTCCGGTGAGTAGACGACCGCTCGGCTCTGACCCAAGATTTGGCCGACGCGCCCGGCAGTTTGCTTCAAATTCCGCCCATGCAGAGATATTTCAATTCGAGGTAGTCCTCGAGGCCATGGCGGGACCCCTCGCGCCCAATGCCGGACTGCTTCATTCCTCCGAAAGGAGCAGCTTCCGAGGACATTCGTCCTGTGTTGATGCCCACCATGCCATATTCCAAAGCTTCGGCCACGCGCCACACAAGTTTCAGGTTAGACGCATAGAAGTAGGCGGCGAGCCCGTAGATTGTGTCGTTGGCCTCACGGACAACTTGATCCGCATCTTCAAAGCGAATGACAGGCGCCAGCGGTCCAAAGGTCTCTTCTTGCGCCACGGTCATATCGCGAGAAACCTCGGTGAGGACAGTCGGTTGGAAAAGCGTGCCTTGCATACCGACGCGATCGCCCCCGCATCGAACGACGCCGCCTTTCGCAACGGCATCGGCGATATGGGATTCGATCTTTGCCAGAGCGCGTTTATCGATCAGCGGTCCGATGAATACCCCAGGATCGAAGCCGTCGCCGACTGAAAGCTGGCGGACCTTTCCGGTGAGCTTTTCGACGAACTCATCGTGGACGCCGGATTGGACGTAAAGGCGATTTGCTGAAACGCATGTCTGGCCGGCATTGCGGAATTTCGCCTGGATCGCACCCTCAACGGCAGCATCGATATCGGCATCGTCGAAGACGATGAAAGGTGCATTGCCGCCGAGCTCGAGGCTGACTTTCTTGATCTGGTCTGAGCACTGACGCATCAGCAGCCGGCCGACCTCGGTCGAGCCCGTAAAGCTGATCTTGCGGATCTTGGCGTTGGTGCAGAGTTCGCGGCCGACAGCATCGCCTTCGGAAGCGTAGATAAGGTTGACCACGCCTTCGGGAAAACCAGCCAAATGCGCCAGGGCGAACATCGCGCCCGCTACGAGTGGCGTCTGCTCAGCGGGCTTCAGCACGATTGTGCAGCCGGCGGCGAGAGCCGGCGAAATCTTGCGCGCGACCATTGAGGCGGGAAAATTCCAGGGCGTGATCGTACCAACGACGCCGATCGGTTGCTTGATGACCAGCATGCGACGGTCTGTCGATGGCGCCGAGATCGTTTCGCCATAGATGCGATTGGCTTCTTCGGCGTACCATTGCAGATACGCAGCCGCATGGGTTACCTCCGACTTCGCTTCGGCGAGTGGCTTGCCCATCTCCGCGGTGAGAATGGCAGCGAGGTCGTCGGTATGATCCACGATCAGTTGGTGCCAGCGCCAGAGTATGTCGCTGCGCTCCCGGGCCGTCAGGGCTGCCCACCCAGGCTGTGCGTCATAGGCCCTGTCAATGGCGGCGCGCGTCTCTTCGACACCCATGTCGGGGAGTTTGGCCAGCAATTCGCCGGTCGATGGATTGGAGACTTCGAACGTCCGCGTGCTAACCGGCGTGCCCAATGCCGGCATGCGGTCGATCCTCGCGAACAGGGCAGGAGACTTCAGGTGACGGATCATCGGCTGGCAGATTGGCAAAAAGGGATCTCCTCAACGCGATGGATGTGTCCGTTGGCGGGGTCGATGCGTATCCTCACGTTCGGCCGCCGCATAGGACCTCGTACAGATGGCGGTTGGACCTCCTCAACGGAAGGAAGTACCGGAAGTCATCATCAGATCGTCACTCCGAAGCGTCTTGATCGGCCATCGGTGTCGAGCACTAATTTGGCGCCGATTCCTCCTTCAGCAATCCCCGAGAAAAGCGCCAGGCGCGAACCTAGTCGGCGAACTGTTGTGCACTGACGCATTTGCACAAAAATGTGGCAAACGTTCTGCCCAGTTGACGCTAGGGAATGAGGACGGATGAGCGCAACCGGAGGAAACACGGCATTGACCCCGCCCGACATTGCGGCGCGCAAGGGGCTGCAGCCGCTTGTATGCCTGACGGCCTATACAACACCAATCGCCGAGCTGATTGATGATCATTGCGATGTTGCGCTGGTTGGCGACAGCGTTGGCATGGTGTTGCACGGCTTGCCTTCGACGCTTGGCGTGACCCTCGAAATGATGATCCTCCACGGCAAGGCTGTGCGACGTGGGCTCGAGCGGGCACTGATGGTCGTGGACATGCCTTTCGGCTCCTACGAGGAAAGCCCCGAGCAAGCGTTCCGTAATGCGGCCCGTGTGATGACCGAAACCGGTTGTGCGGCGGTCAAGCTCGAGGGCGGCGAAAGCATCGCGCAGACAATCCAATTTCTGACCGCGCGCGGTGTGCCGGTGATGGGCCATGTCGGCCTGACGCCGCAGGCTGTCAATGCCTTCGGCGGCTACCCTGTGCAGGGGCGAGGCGAAGATGCCGAGCGCATTCTGCGCGATGCGGTCTCTGTGGCCGAGGCGGGCGCCTTCGCGGTTGTGCTCGAAAAGATACCGGAAGCGTTTGCTCGGCGGACTACCAAGGAAGTCTCAATCCCCACGATCGGGATTGGCGCATCGGCGGCCTGTGACGGGCAGATCCTGGTTGTCGATGACATGCTGGGGCTGTTTGGCACCTTCCGGCCGAAATTCGTCAAACGTTACGCAGAGCTCGGCAAGGCGGCCGAGGCAGCGATCGCGACATTCGCAAACGAGGTGCGCGAGCGCCGCTTTCCGGCGAGCGAGCATGTCTTCGGCGACGAGCCGCGCAATGTCAGTGGGGGTGAGGCCGCATGAACGTCGCAATAGTCCGGATCGTCGCTGAATTGCGCAGCATCGTTGCCGCGTGGCACCGGGAGGGCCTGAAGATCGCCGTGGTGCCAACCATGGGCGCCTTGCATGAGGGACATTTGAGCCTGGTGAGTGCGGCATTGGCGAAGGCCGATCGGGTGATCGTAACGCTCTTTGTCAATCCCAAGCAGTTCAACAATGCCGAGGACCTGGCCGCCTATCCACGCACGGAGCAGGAGGACGCCGCCAAGCTCGCGTCGGTCGGCGCTCATATCCTTTACGCTCCCGATGCAGCCGACATGTATCCGCAAGGCTTTGCTACCAAGGTTTCGGTGAGCGGTCCGAGCGACGGTCTGTGCGGCGCGTTCCGGCCCGGCCATTTTGACGGCGTTGCGACGGTGGTGACCAAGCTCTTTCTTCAGACCGGCGCCGACCTGGCATTTTTCGGCGAGAAAGACTTCCAACAGCTCCACGTGGTCCGCCGCCTTGTTCGTGATCTCGACATCCCAATCGAAATTATCGGCAACCCGACGGTGCGCGAGAGCGACGGCTTGGCCATGTCGTCACGCAACACGCGACTGTCTTCGGCCGAGCGCCGGACAGCACCGAAGCTGCCCGAAATCCTGTTCAAAACTGCTCGGCGGCTGACTTCAGGAGAACTCGTCGAGCGGACGTTGCGGGAGGCTCGACAGGCGATCCTTGCTGCTGGCTTTTCGAAGGTCGAGTATCTCGAATTGCGTGCCGATGATGACCTTGTCTCGATCGCTACTTTGAACCGGCCAGCGCGGCTCCTCGTTGCCGCTTGGCTCGGCCAGACGCGCCTGATTGATAATGTCGAGGTGAGATCGCCGCAACGATTGGATCAAATCCTGAAGCAGGCCGCAGCCTGAATCTGCGGCTCTGATCAACTGGGCCCACCACGAGTTCCTCGACAGGGGGAAACAGCAGATTGACCAAACGAGACTGAAACTCTGCCTCAACTCGATCGAGCAAGGGCGTCGAAGACGAACTGCTTGGCGTTGCGCACGCTTGCTTCCAGTGACGCGCCTTGCGCCAGAGACGCGGTGATGGCGCTGGACAGCATGCAACCCGTTCCGCGCATTCCACGCTGCAGGCGAGGCCCTTCCAATCGAACTACCGGGCGCTCTGGTTGCACGAGCAAATCGATGGCCTGCGGTCCTTCCGCATGACCGCCCTTGACGAGCACGGCGCTTCGGACCGTTCTCGACAATTCCTCGCCTTGAAGCTGGGCGATTTCTTCGTCGGGCGCCGGTGCCGATCCGGTCAATCGAGCCAGCTCGATCAAGTTGGGTATTACGAGCCGGCAGATAGGCATCAGATCGCCGCGCAGTGCGTCGATGGCACCGTCCTCCAGCAGCATTCGTCCGGAGGTCGAGGCCAGCACCGGGTCGAGAACCACTGGCACTTGGCGGTTGCTCGCCAAAACTGAGCCGACCGCGTCGATCGCCGCGGCCGTCCCCAGCATGCCTATCTTGACTGCCGCGACAGCGTTGGCGGCGAAGGCAGCGCGCATCTGGGCGGCGATAATCTCCGGGGGCATGTGCTCGATGTGCTCGACGGCCGTGTGCGTCTGGACGGTTGCGGCCGTTACTGCAAGGCAACTGCGCAGCCCAAAGGCAGCGACGGTCTCGACGTCGCGGGCTATGCCGGCGCCACCGCTGGAATCGGAGCCGGCAACGATGAGCACATGCGGTGTCATCGCCATCGCGACGTCGCCGCCAGCCATTCCAGCGCGCGTGCCTCCGGACGTGCGTTGCGGGTAATGTCGGTCACGACTGCGGCGCTCTCGGCGCCCTGCGCAAAGACACCGGCAATGCGCTCGACGGTCAGTCCACCGATGGCCACCAGCGGAAGCTTTCCGACGCGCTGCTTCCAGACGGCGATGCGGTCGAGCCCCTGCGGGGCCCATTTCATCTGCTTGAGGATGGTCGGGTAAATCGGGCCAAGCGCGATATAGTCCGGCTCGGCCTGAAACGCGGTTTCGAGCTCGGCGTCGTCGTGCGTGCTGAGGCCCAGCCTCAGGCCCGCCTTGCGGATCGCCTTCACATCAGCCGCCGCCAGATCCTCCTGGCCGAGATGCACGAAATCGCAATCCTCCTCGATCGCGAGGCGCCAGTAATCATTGACGATGAGCTGGCAGCCATGGCGGTCGCAAACCGCCTTCGAAGCCCGCATCTCCCGGCGCAGCAAAGCTTCTTCCTGATCCTTGATGCGCAGTTGCACCAGTTTCACGCCAAGCGGCACCAGGCGTTCGATCCACGCGGCTGAATCGACGATCAGATAGAATGGATCGAGCTTCATGAGAACGCCGCCATGCCGATCATTGGAGTTGAGGGAACGGCCATGTCGCGCGGCTCGAGCAGACCGGCGCAATAGGCCTCGCGGCCCGCCTCGACCGCCTTGCCGAAGGCCGAGGCCATGGCGACCGGATCGCCTGCCTTGGCGACCGCGGTATTGAGAAGCACGGCGTCGTAACCGAGCTCCATGACGCTTGCTGCATGCGACGGACGGCCGATGCCGGCATCGACAATCAGCGGAACGCCGGGGAAATGGCCGCGCAGGCTGCGCAGCGCATCGGGATTTTGCGGCCCGCGCGCGGAGCCGATCGGGGCGCACCACGGCATCAGTAACTTGCAGCCGGCGTCAAGCAGGCGCTCGGCGACGACGAGGTCGTCGGTCGTGTAAGGGAAGACTTCAAAGCCTTCCGAGGCAAGGATCCTGGCGGCCTCGACCAGCCCGAAGACGTCAGGCTGCAATGTATCATGATTGCCAATCACTTCGAGCTTGATCCAGTCCGTGCCGAACACCTCGCGCGCCATCCGCGCCGTCGCTACCGCTTCGCTCACCGAATGGCAGCCGGCGGTGTTGGGCAGGACGCGAACGCCCAGCGACTGGATCAGCGACCAGAACTGGCCGCCGGATTTGCCGCCGGCGGTTTCGCGGCGGAGTGACACGGTCACGATCTCCGTGCCGGACGCCTTGACCGCATCGGCCATGACGGCAGGCGAGGGATAGAGCGCTGTACCAAGCAGAAGGCGGGACGAAAGTTTCTGTCCGTAGAGCACGAGCATGGGATCAGCCTCCCTTCATCGGTGAGAGGATTTCGATGCGGTCACCCTCGGTCAGCCAGCAGCGGTCGCGCTCCTTGGCCTGCACGACGTCGCCGTTCAGCGCGGTGGCGAGCCAACTGCCCCGGAAATCGAGTTCGACAAGCAACGCGGCAAGCGTCGCGGCCGCGACTTCGTGGCTCTGGCCGTTAACGATGAGCTTCAAGGGCAAGCTCCTTTGCTGCCGGATTTCCCAGGATGATGTCGGCTGCCTGCCGCGCCATGGCCGGCGCAAGCAGGAAGCCGTGGCGGTAGAGGCCGTTGATGCGAATGTGCCTGCCGTCGCGCTCAACGCGAGGTAGGTTGTCGGCAAAAGCGGGGCGCACGCCCACGCCCGTTTCGACCAGTTCAGCTTCGCCGAAGGCCGGATGCAGCGCGTAGGCCGCGCCAAGCAGCTCCATCGCCGAACGCGCGGTGATCGGGCCCGCGGCATCGCACTCGATCATCGTTGCGCCGACCATGAACAGGTTTTCCGTTCGCGGCACGACATAGATCGGGATGCGCGGATGAAGCAGGCGCACGGGCCGGGTCAGCGAGATCTCGCCTGTTCGCAGGATCAGCATCTCGCCGCGCACGCCGCGCAGTTCTAAGCGTCTGTCAGAGATGCCGGTGCAGTCCACCTCGATATCCGCGGCTGCGGACACAGCCCAGCGGTCGAACTCGATGCGCACGCCGATGCCGAGCAGCTTGTCTCGGAGGGCGAGTAACGCCTTGCGCGGGTCGAGATGCGCTTCCCCGGCGAAGTACAGCCCACGCCCGAACCGGCCAGCGAGCGCTGGTTCGAGCACTGCGATCTCACTGACGCCCAGCTGGCTGAAAGCGGACGTACGGCGGCCGAACCGCTCCAGCTCGCCAGTGTCGCGAGCTGGCGCCAGCACGAGCGTGCCGCGACGAGACACATGGCCGGGCAAGGCTGCGTCCCACCAGTCGGCAGCGGCGCGCCCGAGTGTCAGCACCGCCTCTTCGGCGCTCTCGCGCTCGCACCAAGGCGCGAGCATGCCGCCGGCCTGCCAGGAGGCATTGCCGGCGATCTCCCTGCGCTTCTCGACAACGGTCACATCGGCGCCGCGCATTGCCAGCTCGTGCGCGAGCGTCAGCCCGGCAACGCCAGCACCCCGAATGAACGTCTTCATGTGTTTGTGCTCGCCTCGGTGCCGTCGATGGGCATGTAGAGGTCGCCGCCGTCCCGATACTTGGCCGCCATAGCCGCGAGCCCTTCCTTCTGGGCTTCAGCGCGGATGTCATGCGAGATCCGCATCGAGCAGAACTTGGGGCCGCACATGGAGCAGAAGTGCGCCACCTTGTGCGCCTCCTTCGGAAGGGTTTCGTCGTGGAAGGCGCGCGCCGTCTCGGGATCGAGCGACAGGTTGAACTGGTCTTCCCACCGGAACTCGAAGCGCGCCCTCGACAACGCGTCGTCCCTGACCTTGGCGGCCGGATGGCCCTTGGCGAGGTCGGCGGCGTGAGCGGCTATTCTGTAGGTGATGACACCAGTCTTGACGTCGTCGCGGTCGGGCAGGCCGAGATGTTCCTTCGGCGTGACGTAGCAGAGCATTGCCGTTCCGAACCAGCCGATCATCGCCGCGCCGATTCCGGAGGTGATGTGGTCGTAGCCCGGCGCGATGTCCGTGGTGAGCGGCCCCAGCGTGTAGAAAGGTGCTTCGCCGCAGACCGCGAGTTGCTTGTCCATGTTCGCCTTGATCTTGTGCATCGGCACGTGGCCAGGGCCCTCGATCATCACCTGGCAGTCCTTGGCCAAGGCGATCTTGGTGAGTTCGCCGAGCGTTTCCAGCTCGGCGAACTGCGCCGCGTCGTTGGCGTCGGCAATCGAGCCGGGGCGGAGGCCGTCGCCGAGCGAGAACGCCACGTCGTAGGCGCGACAGATGTCGCAGATTTCCGCGAAATGCTCGTAGAGGAAGCTCTCCTTGTGGTGATGCAGGCACCATTTGGCCATGATTGAACCGCCGCGCGACACGATGCCGGTGACGCGGTCGACGGTGAGCGGAATGTAGGGCAGGCGCACGCCCGCGTGGATGGTGAAATAATCCACACCTTGCTCGGCCTGCTCGATCAGCGTGTCGCGATAGACCTCCCAGGTCAGATCCTCGGCTACGCCCCCGACCTTCTCGAGAGCTTGGTAAAGCGGGACCGTCCCGATCGGCACCGGCGAATTGCGTACGATCCATTCGCGGATGTTGTGGATGTTGCGGCCCGTGGAGAGGTCCATCACCGTATCGGCGCCCCAGCGGATCGCCCACACCATCTTCTCGACCTCCTCGGCCATAGACGAGGTGACGGCGGAATTGCCGATATTGGCGTTGATCTTCACCAGGAAATTGCGGCCGATGATCATCGGCTCGCTTTCGGGATGGTTGATGTTGGAAGGGATGATGGCACGGCCGCGCGCCACCTCGTCGCGCACGAATTCCGGCGTGACGAAATCCGGGATCGCGGCGCCAAAACTCTCGCCGTCGCGTTGAAGTCTCGAACGCAACTGTTCTCGGCCAAGATTTTCGCGGATGGCGACGAATTCCATTTCCGGCGTGATGATGCCGGCGCGCGCATAGGCGATCTGGGTGACGGCGCGGCCTCCTGCGGCGCGCAACGGCCTGTTGGGCACCGGGAATTCTGGCGTAAGCCGATCAGCGGAGACGAAGCCGTTGTCTTCGTCCCTGATCGTCCGGCCTTCATAGCACTCTACATCGCCGCGTGCCTTGATCCAGTTCTCACGCAACCGCGGCAAGCCACGTTCGATGCGGGTCTTCACCGCCGCGTCGGTGTAGGGACCGGACGAATCGTAGACCGTCACGGGGGGCTCGCCGGCGCTCGGGTGGACCGAGATCTCGCGCATCGGCACCCGCAGGTCCGGATGCAGTTGGCCGGGCTTGTGGACTTTCCTGGATGCGGGCAATTCGCCGACGGTGACCGTGGGGGTCTGTGCGTTCATGAGTGAGCCTCCTTGCTCGATTGCAACGGAGACCCAGTTCACGCGATGAGGAGGAGGTGACATTTCGCTGGCAGACGGTCTTTGCCCAAACAACGAA
Organism: Mesorhizobium sp. ES1-4; assembly: GCF_020164745.1. GTDB lineage: Bacteria > Pseudomonadota > Alphaproteobacteria > Rhizobiales > Rhizobiaceae > Mesorhizobium. The sequence continues at coordinate 127,061 of NZ_JAIUGV010000014.1, forward strand.
GCTGGACTGCCGACCCGCGAAACCTTGCACCGTCCCTACGCCAGTATGAACTGGATCAGGTTCAACGGGTCACTGCGCGCTCTAGCAGTATCTCAGCCCCTTGCCGGGACTCCCCTGGTGATACGCACAGGTTGGACGATGTGGGCTCGCTCTGTCAACCACTGTGGTAAGAAGGACCTCAAAGGTCGCATCCAATGACGATACCCTCGTACGTCTGCAGTTGAAGCGAACGTGTGTTTGTCCGCCGCGGCCTGGTTTGCTGGGTCCGGCCTTCAAACCTTCAAGTTCCAGTGATCGCGACGTCGACCTTGCCAGCGCACCCCGACGAGGGAGTCGCGGAAGCTCTTCGCCTTTTTCAAGATTTCGGTTTGGCGCGTGCCCAACGGAGGGTCCGAACATCTCGGACACAGCCTCCTTCTTGGCACTCGGCGGCGACGGATCGTTACAACGAGATCTCTACAAGAAGTTGGGCTCACGCGCCGGGCTGCCAGCTGTCGGCGCGGAGGTCGATTTTGCAAACGGCCAGCTCCAGAATGTGTGCTAGCCTTTAAGCAACTTAGATTGCCCGGAGATCGCCAGCAGACGATTTTCCCGTGCGCCGGTCCTGCTCGATCTCGTAGCTGACCTTTTGGCCATCCGCGAGGCTCCTCAACCCGGCACGTTCAACGGCAGAAATATGTACGAAAACGTCCGCACCACCGGCGTCGGGTTGGATGAACCCAAATCCCTTTGTTGCATTGAACCACTTCACAGTGCCTGTAGCCACGTCACTATTCCTTTCTTGGCAAGTCGGGCGACCTTGACCCGCGCGCAGGCAATCTAGCCATCGCCCTGAGCAGGTCAATGACGATTGTCCTTCCCGCAAGAGGTTCAGTCGCCGCGCAGTATTTTCGCCTCCAATGCGGCCGCGACGAAGGCTCGTCTTGCAACGGGCGGCCGAGCCTCGCCGCGCAGCACTTGAAGACATGCATCCATTGCCAGCTTTCGCTTCTCGGTCTGGTGAGGGAAATTGCGAAGCAGCATTGTGGCTGCGTCGTTCACGTCGAAGATGGTGTGCTCGCGCTCATGGCGAGAGAACTGGACCACGACCGGTCTTGCAAAAGAACGCAACGGCGACATCCAAAATCTTCCCGCATAAGAAATTGATACGATCGGTTGCTCGCACTCGCCGCCCGTCTAAACGGCAAATTGGCCAATCCCCAATGCAGTGCCGATTTGCAATGAGTTAAGTTCAGTGAGCGGCTCTCTGAATCAGAAGCCGACTACCAATGCCCCGCCGGTCAGGCCCGCGCCAGCTGCCGCAAGCAGCAATTTCTCGCCTGGCCGAACAGGTTTCGCGCCGTGCGCCACCGACAGCGACAGGGGAATGGTTGCCGCTGACGAGTTGCCGTATTCGGCGATGGTTTTGACGAAGCGTTCGTCCTCGATGCCGAGCGATTTGCCGACCGCGTTGAAAATGCGGGCATTCGCCTGGTGCGGCACAAAACGGGTGACATCTGAACTGGCAATGCCTGCCGCCGCCAGCGCCTCGTTTGCGCAACGGCTCATCATCTCCACAGCCTTGAGGAAAACCTCGCGCCCGTCCGCAATCGTCATGCGGGTTTCGGCAATGGCGATGTCCTCCGCGAAGGGACGGTTGCTGCCGCCCGCCGGAATATGGATAAGGCCATAAGCGGAGCCGTCCGAGGCAAGCGAGGCGCCAAGGATACCGTGGCCGGGATCGCCGGACGGGGCGAGCACGACCGCGCCGGCGGCATCGGCGAACAGCACAGCGCTCGCGCGTTCGGCCGGATTGATCCGACGGCTCAATATGTTGGCTGCAATGACCACGGCTGGCTTGTTGTGCAGGCGCACGAAGCCGTCAGCAAAGGTCACGGCATAGATGAATCCCGCGCAGGCGCCCGCCAGGTCGACCCCACCGGCCTTTTCGAGGCCAAGCATGTGCGCCACCAGCGGCGCGCTCGGCGGCAGCAGATGGTCAGGCGTCGAAGTCGCCAGAAGAAGCAGGCCGATCTCTTGGCGATCGATGCCGGCGGCCTGCAGCGCCATGTCGCCCGCTTTGGCCGCCAGCCCGGAAAGCGTCTCGCCTGGCTCTGCCCAGAAACGCGCGCGGATGCCGGTGCGCCCCTCGATCCAGCCGGCTTCCAGCCCAAGGCTCGCCTCGATCTCGGCATTGCCGACTTTGCGCGCCGGCACGTGATGGCCAAGGCCGACAATGCGCGCCGTGCGATTCACTTTTTGTCGCCCGCCAGCACGGCTGCTTCGTCGACGGCATCGTAAAGCCCGTCGAGTTCACCCGCTGTCACGCAATAGGGCGGCAGCACGTAGATGACGTTGCCGAGCGGTCGCACCAGCAATCCGCGCTCGAGAAAGAAGGCGCGCAGCGTCGGGCCGACTTCTGCGAGATAGCCGGCGTTGCCGACACGAAGGTCGAGCGCAGCGATGGTGCCGGTCGTGCGCACATTCTCGAAACGCGGATCCTCGCTGAAGCGCCGAACCTTTTCAGCCTGCATCCTTGACAGTGCAGCCACACGCTCCGCCACCGGCTCATCGTTCCAGATACCGACATTCGCCAGTGCCGCCGCGCAGGCGATCGGGTTTGCCGTATAGGAGCTTGAATGGAAGAAGGTCCTGGCCCGATCCCTGGAATAATGCGCGCGAAAAATCGCATCGGTGGCAAGCGTCGCCGCGAGCGGCAACGAGCCGCCGGTCAGCCCCTTTGAGGTGCACAAGATGTCGGGCGCGATCGCAGCCTGCTCGCAGGCGAACATGGTGCCGGTGCGGCCCCAGCCGGTCATGACCTCGTCGGCGATGAAAAGCGTTCCTGAGCGTTCGGCAATGCGCTTGAGCTCGGCGAGAACTGAAGCGGGATACATGAGCATGCCGCCGGCGCCGAGCACCAGCGGCTCCACGATCAATGCGGCAGCCTCGCGGTCGCGTGCCAGCCGTTCGAAGGCGTCGAGCGTTTCCTGCTCCTGGCCTGCGGCGGGGAAGGGGATGGTGTCGACCCGAAACAGCAGGGGCTCGTATGCGGCGTTGAAGACGCCGCGCTGGCCGACGCTCATCGTGCCGATGGTGTCGCCGTGATAGCTGTGTTCCATGACGACGATACGCGAGCGCGGCGTGCCATTGTTGCGGTGAAAGCCGAGCGCCATTTTCAGCGCCACTTCGACGCTCGTCGAGCCGCTGTCGGAGAAGAAGACCCAGTCGAGGCCCGCGGGGGTCATGTCGACCAGCGCTGAAGCCAATCGCTCGGCCGGCTCGTGGCTGAGGCCGGCAAAGATCACCTGGTCGAGGGTCTCGGTCGCGTTGCGGATCGCCTCCACAATTTTCGGATGGCGATGGCCGTGGGTGATGACCCACCACGACGAGATTGCATCGAGTATGCGCGTGCCTTCCTGCGTCTCGACATAGGCACCCTCGGTGCGCACGATCGTGTGCGGCGCCGGCTCTGTGGCATGTTGGGTGAAGGGATGCCAGACAGCGGAGCGGCTCAATGTGGGATCTCCATGAAGTCGACGGCGTTGAACGAGGCCCGCACGGCCGCGGCAAGCGTCTCCGGCGTCAGCGGGTCGAGGCGCGGCAGGCGACCGAGAATGCGTACCTTGCCCATCTCGGCAATCGTCCTTTGTGTATCGGCCATCTCGTCGCCAATGAAGGCGATGCCGAGCAAAGGTATGGAGCGGGCGCGCAGAGCCTCGAGCGAAAGCAGCGTGTGGTTGATAGTCCCGAGCGCCGTGCGCGCGCAAAGAATGACCGGCAGTTGCCAATCCCGGAAGATATCGATGAACCTTGTCTGCCGATTGAGCGGCACCATCAGCCCTCCGGCACCTTCGATGATGAGCGGGCCTGGCAGCTCTGGAAGCGAGAGCTTCGCCGCCTCGATTGCGACGCCATCAATTTCGGCCGACCGGTGCGGCGACAGAGGTGTCTTCAGACGGTAGACTTCCGGCAGAACACGCCCTGAAGGGAGGCTCGAAAGCCGGGCGACGACCTCGCTGTCGGTCTCCTCGTCGAGGCCCGATTGCACCGGCTTCCAATAGAAGCCGTCGAGCAGACCCGCGAGACCAGCCGCAAACACGGTCTTGCCGATGCCGGTGTCGGTGCCGGTCACGACGAAGCGTGTCGTCATTGCGAGCGCTCCCATTCCTCGGCAAGCGCATCGAACAGCGCCGAAACGTCGGCCTCGCCGACATTCAACGTCAGCGAAATCCGCAGCCTCGCCGTGCCCTCTGGTACCGTCGGCGGGCGAATGCCGCGCACGTCGAATCCGCGAGACTGCAAAGCTTCCGCCAGTGCCATGGCGCGGGCGTTGTCGCCGACGACGACCGGCAGGATCTGCGAACCACTGGTGGGCAGGCCCAGATCGTCGACCCGCTTGCCTGCAAGCGCGACCAGTCTCGCCAGCCGGTCGCGGCGCTCGGGTTCGTCGGCGACGATGTCGAGGGCCGTTGCCGCCGCCACCGCCATCAGCGGCGAGGGCGCGGTGGCGTAGATGAAGGGACGGCAGCGGTTGACCAGATAGTCGCACAGCACGTGTGGCGCGGTGACCAGGGCGCCGGACGCACCCAGCGCCTTGCCGCAGGTATGCAGCGCCACGACATTGTCGCGGCCTTCGAGGTCGTGCGCGAGACCGCGCCCATCCGGGCCATAGACGCCGGTGGCATGCGCCTCGTCGATGAAAAGGAACGCATCGTGCCGATCCGCGATCGCGATCAAATCGCGGAGCGGAGCCCGGTCGCCATCCATGCTGTAGAGGCTCTCGACCACGATCCAGGCGTTGCCCACGCCGCCTCGAGCGCGCCAGGTCCGGATTGCATCGTCCATTGCCGTCGCATCGTTGTGCGCGGCTGCCGTCACCTCGGCGCGGCCGGCGCGCGCCCCCTCATGCGCGCTGGCATGGATGAGTTCGTCCAGAACGACCAGATCGCCCTTCTGGGGCAAGGTGGTGAGCACCGCGAAATTGGCGACATAGCCGCCGCCGAAGAACAGCGCGCGCTCGGTGCCGAAGAATTTTGCTGCCTTGGCTTCCAGCGCCTCGTGTTCGGGATCATTGCCGCGCAACAGCCGCGAGCCTGACGCCCCGACGGGAGTACCGGCGGCGAGTGCTGCCGTGACCGCGTCGGCCATGCGCTTCGAGCGCGCGAGGCCGAGGTAGTCGTTGGAGGCGAAGTCGGCGCCAGAACGGGCGCTCAGGCTCCGCAACCGGTCCTTTCGGGCCAGCCCGCGCAGGCTGGTCTCGTAGCGGTCGAGCATGGCTCGCCCGTTCACAGGGCTTCGCGCGCAAAAGGCTTGATGCCCAGGCGGCGGAACAGGGCGCTGTCCTTGTCCTCTCCAGGGTTTTCGGCGGTCAGCAACGTGTCGCCGACGAAGATCGAGTTGGCACCGGCGAAGAAGCACAGCGCCTGCATCTCGTCGCTCATCGCCGTACGCCCGGCCGAGAGCCGCACATGCGACTTCGGCATCATGATCCGGGCAAGGGCGATGGTGCGCACGAATTCGATCGGTTCAATGGCGTCAGCCTCGCCAAGTGGCGTGCCTTCGATGGGGATCAGCATGTTGATCGGCACGCTATCGGGTGGCTCCGGCAGGTTGGCTAAAGTCACCAGCATGTCGATGCGGTCGGCCTTCTCCTCGCCCATCCCGACGATGCCGCCGCAGCAGACCTTCATGCCGCTGTCGCGGACATTGGCCAGCGTTTCCAGGCGATCCGCGAAGGTCCGGGTCGAGATGATCTCGCTGTAGTAACGCTCAGAGGTGTCGATGTTGTGATTGTAGTAGTCGAGGCCGGCCTGTTTGAGCCGTTGCGCCTGATCGAGATCGAGCATGCCAAGTGTCATGCAGGTTTCCATGCCGAGCGCCTTGACGCCCTCGACCATGGCGACCACCGCGTCCATGTCCCGCTCCTTGGGGCTGCGCCAGGCGGCCCCCATGCAGTAGCGCGTGGCGCCAGCGTCGCGCGCCTTCGTAGCCTCAGCGATGACGCGCTGGACCTCCATCAGCTTCGAGGCCTTGAGGCCCGACTGGTGATGCGACGACTGGCTGCAATAGCCGCAATCCTCCGGGCAGCCGCCGGTCTTGATCGAGAGCAGGCGCGAAAGCTGCACCCGGTTGGGATCGAAATTCCCGCGGTGGATGGTCTGGGCCTGGAACAGCAGGTCGTTGAACGGCAGATCGTGGACTGCCTGGGCGGCTTCCCGGGTCCAATCGTGGGAAGCCCCGTGGATCGACCCAACTGCTACGCTCAGCTGCAATTCCGCGTTCATGCCAGCTCCCTTCTGGTGTCTTATTTACAATCTTCGCTAGAGACCGCCGAAACCAACCTCTATTTGGCAACAAGCGCGGGTATGGGCAGTGGCTCGTCAGCGACGTTGAATATCGAAAAACTGTAACCTCCGCTTTCGGCGCTTTTGACCGAATAAGTCAATCGGTCAACGATGCAATTGTCCTTGTCGAAGGTCAGCACGCGCGGCTTGATCGCGGTCAGTTTTGTCTCGTCGACATAGACCGAATTGCAGATGATGACCTGATCGCCCGGCTGGCAGGTGCGAGCAGCGGCACCGTTAAGGATGCAACAGCGCGATCCGCGCTCGCCGAGGATAACGTAGGTCGAGATCCGTGCGCCCGAACTCTTGTTCCAGATCTCGACAAACTCCATCGGCAGGATGCCTGCCTCCTCGCAATGGTCGGGGTCGAGTGTGATCGAGCCATGGTAGTCGAGGTTGGCCTCGGTGACGTGAATGCCGTGCAGCTTGCCAGCAACGATTTTGCGCATTTCTTCCTCCTGAACGACTTGCAATCCTATGCCACCCGAGTCTTGCGCCCTCTGTCGCTCTCGGCGCCTATCGCGTGGTTTCTTCGGCTTGAGTGGATGCACGCTCCCGTCTGATCGCGTCACAGGATTCGGTGAAGGCGACGTCCAACAGGCAACCGACTGTTTCCAGTCCGTGAAAGCTAGCCATCTGGCGCAGTTCGTCGAGCCGGCAGATGATGAAGCCAAGTGCTTCCAGGCGGTCCTTTGTTTGTTCCTTACCCGTCACTCCCTCCTCGCAGGTTGAGCTGTGTGGTCTGCCAGCGAACAGGCTTGCGTCGGCGGTCGGTGGAACTAAGGACGTGCTGGCGCAAGTTAGTCTGCGGCCAAAGGAGTTCCTGCGATCCCGGTTCATGTCCTCTCCATCAGTTCAGATGCCTGCTGCAATTCCGGTCGGCTGGCATGTCGAGCCCGATGTCGAGGATGGGAGCGCTGTGGGTAAGCCAGCCGACCGAGATAAGGTCGACGCCGGTCGCCGCAATTGCCGGAGCCGTTTTCGGTGTCACCCGACCCGACGCCTCGGTGATAGCCCGGCCGCCGACCATCGCCACGGCCTGGGCAAGGTCCTCCAGGGACATGTTGTCGAGGAGCACGGCGTCGACGCTCGCCTGGAGCGCCATCTCGAGTTGATCCAGAGTGTCGACCTCGATCTCGATCTTCACCATGTGGCCAACCGCGCCGCGCGCGCGCTCGATTGCGGTGCGGATGTCGCCGGCAACGGCGATATGGTTGTCCTTGATGAGCACGGCGTCGTCGAGCGCGAAGCGGTGATTGGCGCCGCCGCCCGCGCGCACCGCATATTTTTCCAGAGCACGCAGGCCCGGTGTCGTCTTTCGTGTGCACACGATCTTTGCGTTATGGCCGCGCACCGCGTTTACGAGCGCTGCTGTAGCCGTTGCGATGCCGCTCAGCTTGCACAGGAAATTGAGCGCCGTCCGCTCGGCCGTTAGCAGGCTGCGCGCCGGTCCGTTGACGATCGCGATGGTTTCTCCGGCCGACACCTTGCCGCCGTCCCGACAGCGCAACTGCATGTCGGTGGCAGGATCGACGAGCAGGAAGGCAAACATGGCCAGATCAAGCCCGGCAACAACGCCAGCCTGCCGCGCGTTCAACGCAAACGTCGCCTTGCAGTCGGCGGGGATGATCGCATCGCTCGTGATGTCGCCGGCTCGACCGAAATCTTCCAGAAGGGCATTGCGCACGATCGGCTCGAGAACGACCTGGGGAAGCGGTGCAAGTGAATTCATTACCAAGAACTCCGTTCGGATGCTTGCCAGCTAAGCGCGACGGCACTCTCGAATGCCGAACATAACGTCAGTCGCGAGGGGAGGGCGGCAGCATCGCGCCTGGGGAAATCGGACCGGTGGTGCGAGCCGCGGCTCTCCTCGCGCCGAAGCGCCGCAATCGCGATCAACAGCGCCACCAGTGCCGGGTCTGCCGCCGTCGTCTCGCCAATGGCAATCGGCAGCAGAGTCGCCACGGCTTGGCGCAGGCCCTTGCCGTTGCGGACAATACCAAGCGTATTGGAGACTACATTGCGAATAGATGAAGGGTCCAGTTGCAGTGGAACGATTGCGGGAAGACGGGGCCACTGCCAGCCGGCGCAAGTGCCAACGATGCTTGCGGCTACCCAGGCCGCTGTTGTAACCGCCTCTGCGAGTGAGTTGCTGGCTAGCCGGTTGGCGCCGTGCAGGCCGGTGCATGCAACCTCGCCGCATGCCCACAGGCCACCAACCGAACTGCGGCCCTCGGCATCCACGGCCACGCCACCCATGTGATAGTGCGCGGCCGGGCGTACCGGTATGGGTTCGACTGCCGGGTCGATTCCGGATTGCCGGCAAGCCGCCTCGATCGCCGGAAAGCGTTTTGCGAATTTCGGGCCGAGGCATTGCCGGGCGTCGAGATATACACGATGACCGGCGGTGAGCTGATAGGAGATCGCCCGTGCCACCACATCACGCGATGCGAGCTCGGCACCGGGCGTATCGGCAAGGAAGCGCTGACAGTGTTCGTCGATGAGCACTGCACCTTCGCCGCGCACCGCTTCGCTCACAAGCGGCATTGGGCGACGAGAAGTGTCGAGAGCGGTTGGATGGAACTGCACGAATTCGAGATCGGCAAGCTCCGCGCCGGCGCAGGCTGCCAGCGCCAGACCGTGCCCGAAGGAGCCAAGTGGATTTGTCGTGTCGCTAAAAAGGCCACCGATGCCGCCGCTTGCAAGCACCACGCGGCGTGTCGGCAATGCGAAGGCGCCTGTATGTCGGACCGCCAACACGCCCACAATGCCGCCCTCCGCTACCACGAGGCGAAGGGCTGTGACGCCTTCCATGATCGTGATCGAACGTGTCCGCCGCACCGCGGCGAGGAGCGTGCGGAACAACTCGCGGCCGGTGGCGTCGCCGGCGGCGTGCACGATCCGGCGGCGCGAATGCGCCGCCTCCAGGCCGAGCCGCAATTTCCCATCCAACGCGCGGTCGAAAGCAGCCCCCAGACGAATGAGGTGGTCGATCGCATAGGGCACGGCTTCGACCACCCGCTTGGCCATCGCTTCGTCGCAAAGCCCATCGCCGGCGGCAAGCGTGTCGGTGAGGTGCAGTTCGGGGCTATCGTCTTCGCCGAGGCTCGCTGCGAGCCCGCCCTGAGCCAGCGTGCTTGAAGCATCCGTTCCAAGCGAAGTCCTGGAGAGAACGACGACTGGTTGCGGCGCCAGATGAAGCGCCGTCATCAAGCCGGCAATGCCCGCGCCGATGATGACCGGAGCCCCATCAATGTTCTGGATGTCTGGCGTCATACAAAGAGCATGCGCTCGACTGCCCAGCGAGCCCGCTCGGCAACACGCGGATCGATCGTAACGACGTGACGGTTATACTCGAGCGCGCTACGGATGTTGGCGAGCGTAATGCGCTTCATGTGCGGGCATAAATTGCAGGGACGCACGAACTCGATTTTCGGATGTTCGACCGCGACGTTGTCGCTCATCGAGCACTCCGTCATCAGCACCACACGCGCCGGCTTGTGCTGCCGGACATAGTCCGACATCGCGGCGGTCGAGCCCGCGAAATCGGCCTCGGCGACCACCTCTGGCGGGCATTCGGGATGGGCAAGCACGGTGATCCCGGGATGCGCCTCGCGCAACTCGTGTATGTCGGCGGGGCTGAAGCGCTCATGCACTTCGCAGTGCCCCTTCCAGGCGATGATCTCGACCTTGGTCTGCGCCGCGATGTTTCTCGCCAGATATTCGTCGGGCAGCATGATCACGCGCGGCGCCCCGAGTGAACTCACTACTGCGAGCGCGTTACCCGAGGTGCAGCAGATATCGGACTCTGCCTTCACGGCGGCGGAGGTGTTGACATAGGTGACGACTGGAACGGAAGGGTAGCGCTGGCGCATCAAACGCACGTCTTCGGCCGTGATCGAGTCGGCAAGCGAGCAACCGGCTTCGAGATCCGGGATGAGCACGGTTCTGCCGGGATTGAGAAGCTTGGCGGTCTCCGCCATGAAATGCACACCGGCGAGCACGATCACGTCGGCATCGACAGTCATTGCCTTGCGGGCGAGCGCGAGACTGTCGCCGACGATGTCGGCCACGCAATGAAAGATTTCGGGGGTTTGATAGTTGTGCGCCAGGATTACGGCGTTGCGCTCACGTTTTAGCGCGAGGATGGCGTCGATGTCGTCGGCAAATGCCGGCCATTCGATCGGCGGAATGACCCCTCGGACACGCTCATACAGGGCCGCAGCCGTAGGTAATGCCGCGGTCATCGGGCGTCTCCACTTATAGTCCATATGGCTATAAGTGGTATATTTCTACGTTGACTATAAGGATGTCAAGATCGCGTTAGCGGCAATTTTGTCCCAGCCATGACCGTTTCGTCGAGCACCGCATGGCGGAAGCGATAAAGCTTCGCCGGCCGCCCGCCGGTTTCAGCAGTAGTTTCGCCAGTCTCTTCGACCAGCTCTTGCTGCTCGATCAGTCGACGGAAGTTCGGCTTGTTAACGAGCCTGCCGGCGAGCGCCTCCACAGTTCGCTGCAGCTGTAGAAGCGTGAAGACCGGCGGCATCAGCTCGAAGACAACGGGCCTGTATTTGATCTTTGAGCGCAGCCTCGCAATGCCGGTAGCCATTATGCGGCGATGATCAGCAATCATCGATCTGCCCTGCACTGGGACGAGGTCGCCCGAACGCCTGCCGCCAACCGCCTCTTCAACCAGCCCTGCCTCATAGAGCAGCTCATAGCGGTGGAGCACGAGCTCCTCGTTCCAAGCTCGATCATCGAAGCCGAAAGCGACTTCTGCCCGCCGCCGCCGCTCTCGACGGGTCTCGACCTCTGGCGCGCCTTCCGCCCATTCCATCAGGCGCGGGCGCAGAACTTCCAGCAACATCGGCGGTGTGCCGGAGCGATGGTCTTCAAACGGGAAGTAGTCGTACCAGCTCTCCCAACACCGCTTGGCCGAAACGCCGGCATATTCTTCCCGCGTAAGCGCGAGATAGCTGATTGAAATCACACGTTGCTGGTACTCGGCGCCGATCCTGTCGCGGTCGGCGAAGGTGTAGAGCTGCTCGATATAGCCCAGCGGCTGACCAGTCTGCTGTTCGACCCATTCCCGAAGGCCGGACTGGAGCGAGCGGTGGTCGAACTCGAACGGGCCTGACGGCAGCGCGTTCGCCTGCCCGATCGTGAGAACGCAAGGCTCACCTTCATTGACGGCGACGACGACCGCGATCAGGTCCGCTTTGAGGTCGTGGGCCTTGCGTTTGGCTCGGCCTGCCCTGGTTTTTTTTGTCTGATCGTCCATTGTTCCCTGAAAGTGGTCGGCACCCAACTCCGGCGCGATGGGACTCAATCGATTAAATGACCTTTTATCATGCCTACCGAGAGGCCGACACCGCGCAATGCGGTGATTTTAGCTCTGAGCAGCTGAACAGCCTTGTGCCAAACGCGACACTCTCCGGTGGTGACGCAACGTCACCGGCCTTGCGGCTGCAGCACGATTGCGAAGCTGTTTAATAGAACTGCGACCGCCCGCAAAAAGCCGCGGCGTGCTCGAACTCTCGCACCCTCCTCCCTTAGTGGCGGTGTAGGTCAAACAGCGGTCAATGCCGAGCTCGCGCTCTAATAGGCCATTGACCAACTTTCGATATGCATCGATAGCCCGAATGACGACGTCGGCCGCGGCACCACGAAGGGCTCACATGAACTTGCCGCTCTAGGTGGTAAGGTCCAGACTTGCATGTATCGTTGTGCTTCAACGCGTTTCATGTTTGCTGCGTCTATGTCACGTCCTCGCTTGCTGCCCGAAAAGAATTTCCCGACCTATGCGTACCTGCCTGGCAAAAATCCGCATCCGGTGCGGAATCCCTTGGGCCATAGTTACCAGAGCGAACCGGCAATCGTTGCCGTTGGGGACGCGCTCAACTCAAATGTGTTTCGATGGGGTGTCGACCTTTTCAACCACGGCTATTACTGGGAAGCTCACGAGGCCTGGGAGCCTCTTTGGCACGCTGCGAAACAAAACACTGAGCGTCGCCAGTTGTTTAAAGGATTAATCCTGTTGGCAGCCTCCGGGGTGAAGATCCGCGAGGGAAAGCGGATCGCTGCCGCTCGCCATGCGTCAAGAGCAGCAGCGCTTTTTCGCCATCTGGTTGGGCTGCCGAGCCGGTTCTTTGAAGACGCACTCGGAATGACACCTGCCGCGCTGGCAGTATATGCCGAAACGGCCACAACTTCCCCGGCTGTCTTGCGAGAGCCAATGCTTAACAAGCCTGAGCCCGTTTTCGACTTCATTCTCGCACCCAAATCCGAGAGCGTCGAATAGACTACCCATGCAGTGCCGTTCAAGCCTCTTCGCAATCCATTGTATGCACGCACTCCCGACCTGTCATGGCCAGCTAGAGAAGGGAGCTTCAATCCTGGCGCAGTCGGCCTACCGCTCAGCCCGGCTCTGGCGGAGCACCCATGGCAAGCGTCGCTTCCATCGTTCACCTCGCGGCAAAGGAACATCTTTCTGCCGCCGCTTCTTCCTGCGGCTTCGGTTGTCTCCAGTCGGTGCCTTCGACGCCTCCGGAACTATCGCTTCCTCAACAGTTGGCGGCTCAGCATGCGATACGTTGGGCATGATCACATGCTTGGAGTTGAGTCCTGCTTCGCCAACAGCGACCATGGGTCGAGAAGGGACATCCTCAGTGGGAAAAATCGTCCGCGCCGCTGCTTCAGCGATCGGAACCTGAGCTTTCGCTTCCGCTATGTCGTTCGCGATGGCGGCGAGGTCGATGCCGGCCCAGATTGACTCTGGCCGCTTCACAAGCCCACGCTTCTGTTTGATCTCGACGACAAACGGTCGCTGCTGCTGCTTCATAATGCTCTCGGTGGCTTTCGGGGAACTGCGAACGCCGTCTAGCAGGCTGTTGAAGAAGTATCTCGTTTGGCTTTGAGGATCGCCTCGTCGCCATTGTGGTAGGCGAATGTGATCTCGATCGAGCCGTCGTCAAGCAATTCAGCAGAGCCATCGCCAGTGATCTCGTCCATCTCGTCGAAGCCGGCCCATGTGAAGAATACCATATTGGGGCCATAGCTGAGATCGAGGCCAGCTTGCAGGGCGCCAAAGGCGATCTCACCGTGGTTGTCCGCTTCGATGGTGATAGTGGCGGAATCGACAAGGTCGAGATGATCGCGATCCCAAAGATCGGCCTCGACGATCCGCCAGCGGCCGATCAATTTACAACCCGCCGGGGCGGTCATGTCGACACCGCCAACAGCTTGGGCAGCCGCACCAGATTGTAGGCGGCGGCGCTGAAGGTGAAGGCCCATCCGACGCGGTCGCGGCCACGCAACTTTGTCTTTGCCTGCCCGCCGACCATCTTGATCCATCCGAACGCCTCCTCAATGCGTTTGCGGATGCGCTGGCTGACGGCATAGCCGCCGTACCGCGTCGTGCGCCCGTCGATCGCCGAACGACGGCCGTTGGTGTTCTGCGCCACGTGTGGCGTCACCCTCATCGCGCGCAACTCGTTTATGAAGTCCTCAGTGTCATAGGCCTTGTCGGCGCCGAGCGTGATTGCCTGCGGCCTGTCGGCATAGGGTTCGATGATATGCAGCGCCGCCACCCGTTCGGCATGCCCGTCGGCTTGCGTCAGGCAAGCATCGACCAGCAGGCCGTCGCGGTTCTCCATCAGCCCATGCCCCATGAAGCAGAGCTTCGCCTCCTTGCCCCGCCCTTTGCGACAGAGCCTTGCATCCGGATCGGTGGTAGATGCATGCGTCTGGTTAGATCGCTTCTGGCCGTGGAAGTCTGCCTCGGCATTGCGCCCGCCGCCCTCTGACGGCGGCTCGCCAGAACCATCCTTCGGGTCTTCGCCCGACCCGTCCTTCGGCTTCATGCTCTTCATCGATGCCCACGCCTCGATCAGCGTGCCGTCGACCGAGAAGTGATCCGTGGACAGAAGCTTCTTCACCTTGGGTTGGGCCAGCACGGCGCTCAGGAACTTCGCCGCGATGTCGCCCTCAAGCAGCCGGTCGCGGTTCTTCGAGAACACCGAATGGTTCCAGGCTGCATCATCGACGCCGATGCCCACGAACCAGCGGAACAGGAGGTCGTATTCCAGCCGTTCCATGAGCAGTCGCTCAGAACGGATTGAATAGAACGCCTGCAACAGCATCGCTCTGAGTAGCTTCTCCGGCGGGATCGATGGTCGCCCGATCAGCGAATACAGCGCGGCAAAATCCCGCTGCAGCGCCGCCAACGCCTCGTTCACGATCCCCCGAACATGGCGTAATGGGTGATCCCGCCGCACCCGCGCCTCCAGGTCCACATAGCTGAACAGTTCGCCCGTCTGTCCGTTCCCCGCCCCGCACGATTCACCCCCACTCCTCGTGGTCAGAGTGAATCACGAACCTGGGGCCGTCGCGAGCCCTTTTTCAACAACCTGCTAGCGGCCTATCCAATGATTGAGGCGTATCAAGCGGGATGTCTTCAATCAGAGTTCTCTCCGCCCGTCGGCGGGCTATCGCACGGCCGCCAAGGCCGATCCGTTCGAT
>NZ_JAIUGV010000015.1 GCF_020164745.1 Mesorhizobium sp. ES1-4
GCCAACCATGGATCAAACTCCTGCTCTTGTGACAGAAGCCAAACAAAATGAGGCTTACTTTTGTTCCATGTGACTAGTGATAAGACAGCTTTCAGCCGTTCGAGTTATGGGTCCAACCCGAGGGTGGACTCCCATGGCCATAGGAATATCTGACCGGGTTCATTGATTTGTTATTACCGATCAAGTCTTCGGGAAGACGCTTAAATTGGTACTGGCTTAGAACATCGTCGTCGGCGCGCCTTCCCTCGAAACCAAGGCGGCTCGGATCGGCGCGCTCCAGCTTCTTGAAGTTGTTCGGCGTGGCGTCAACCCAACGTTCTGGGACGAATACGTCCCTCACAAGACCTTGAAATACCGGCATCACCAGTTCCGCTTCAGCGGCGCGCTTACGGCCAATCCTCCAAACACCTCTGCACGCCTCGTACCAGTTGTCTATCGATCCGGAGGCAATCGTGAGAAAGATAGTTCTGTGTTTGAGGACTAAGGTCTCGGCTCGATATAGGCGAATTATCGCATCCGCGTGCATCACACCATACTGAGCGTTCCCGGCTCCGCCTTTTACATTAGTTAATCCGGGAAACGCATCGATAAGAACAGCTTCAGCTAGCAAGGCTTCGTCGGATGTTAAACCGTGTCGCTGTACAACGTGTGAGACCTCAAAGCCGTCATTTATGATATCGTGAATACGCGCAATTTTCTCGCTGACGCTGTCTTGGTGCCGCTCGAAGTCCACTCCCTTCCCCTTCACATGTTGAAAGAGCCGGTCTCCTCGACCCTTCCCGACATAGAAAGTCTCACCGTTTCTAGGGTCGATCAGTCGATATACGTAGAAGCCAAGCCTGTCCTGCACCTCTGGGGGAAAACTCAAATTTGTCATGAAAGAAATTGTCCCCCTAGATGAAAGCGAAGCGCTAGATTATAAACCGAATGTCACTAAACTAGGGCAGGGCGTCAATGGCTAGAATGGGACAGAAGGTCCATCTTCGAAAGATTAAAGGTTTGTCGGGAGGGACTCGCTCGATTATCGCGGGTGGAAAAGCTAAACCAGCAAAGTCGGCAGTCAAAAAGAAAAAGAAATAATATTCTATAATGTATGTAGACTCATATATTGGTAGGAATTATTTCTACCCATGAGTCCTTAAAATCAATTTCACTCTGAGTTGTCTTGGAGATTTCGCACCAACGCCACCACATCCAAATCGATGATTTTGGCGATGTCCATGAGTTCAACAAGATCGACGCGGCGCTCGCCGCTTTCGATGTTCGCAACGAACGGCTGATGCCTACCAAGACCTTTAGCGACCTCGGCCTGCGATAGCCCTTTTGCCCGCCGCTGACTTGCCAGCGTCGCCGCAATCATTCTGTGGCGTTCGGAGTGAACCGACTTCGGCATTGAACGGTTGACCAGTGATCAACCTGCCGGTAATCCGATATTCAGATTATCCAAAAATTGGATGGAAAATCGTCCATGGGGGCAAGATGCGTCGTCTACTTTTCACTCTCGGATCATTGGCTTCGACGCCGGCTTTGGCTGACACAGTCGAGAATGCTTACTACCTTTGCGCGCTGGTAGACGCCACGGGTTTGGCGAGTACCAAATGTGAGGTCTCTGGCTGGAACCAGACCGTCACCGCGTCGCTTGACATGAATAGCGAGGAGGCACGGCAGCTATGCGGCCAACTTAGCGGAATGATGACCCAGAAGGATCGGCGATTT
Source organism: Mesorhizobium sp. ES1-4 (assembly GCF_020164745.1). Classification (GTDB taxonomy): domain Bacteria; phylum Pseudomonadota; class Alphaproteobacteria; order Rhizobiales; family Rhizobiaceae; genus Mesorhizobium. Next base: position 1,717 of record NZ_JAIUGV010000015.1, read on the forward strand.
GACAACGGCTGGACGTTGCAAATCACTTCCCCATACAGCGGCGGGAACAGCACCGCATATTGCAACCTTCCGAATTAACCTTCCATGCCGCTCACATCCCGCTCATTTGCAGGTGCAGTATTGATCTGCGCTCTCGGATTGGCATCGTGCGTTGCCGACAAGTCCGCCGCATCCACAGGTAGGGTGGCATTGGTCGACGGCTGGTATCCCAACGAATACGAGGACACAAGTTCCGGATCGCCCCATCGAACCGGACAAACTCCGTCAGGCCTCGAATACAATATTTATCCTGACGGCAGCGGGGGTATCGAAACACCTTCAAACGACGTGGGCGTTAGTGGTTGGTCGGTTGAATGCAAAATGGACAAGATGATCGATGTCCGCCAATGCACTATCTTGGGAGCCGGCACCGACATATTTATTTTGTACTTCGGTTCTTCCGATCCGCAGTGGATTTGTTTAAGCAAGCATGATTTTCCGGGGCGCACCGGAGCCTTTCGGGTTGACTCGAATATTCCGGTCTCAACTAACGAGCAAGGGTGTGCGCCCGCAACCCCTACGCTCGTCAAGCAGTTAATGTCTGGCAGTCAGCTAACAACGCGAGCGGTGACGTTCCCCGACGACTTCCCCGTTGACCGGACTGGCTCTTTGCTGGGGCTTCGGGAGGCGTTCGGTCTGGTTGCACATATTCGCGCGCAGCATTGAGAGTTCCAAGCCCGCATACCGGGGCCCTCCTAAGTGGACTGTCCTTGATGACTGAGGCTTGGCCGGCGAAAGCTCTCGGAGACCATGAAGTGGCACTGCTGCGATCCATCTTCATGGGGGACGCATTAGGGTAATGCCGCTGTGGAAGTTGCAACGAAGGCTTCAGGTCTTCGCTGCGGCCACTCTCGCTATTTCAGGGAAAGCTCCTATGAACGTTACGCCGGTGCAGGCGGACATGACGTACCGCTCTTTCGTCGTCGCCTCGCCATACGTCTTGTCAAAGGCGCGTTTCCCGTGAACGGTCAGCCGCCAGTGCTCGCCGAAGCCGGGAGTAATACGTCTGACTGTGTTCATCAGGTCGGATGCCTGTTTGTCAGTGATTAGCTCTTGTCCACGATGCCCAAACGAATTTCTGTGGCTGTTAAGAGTCCTCAGGGGCGCGAGAAAATGGGGTGGAACACCGAGCATCTCTAAACGGTTGAGCATTTGGCTTAAATACTTCTGCATGCCGCGCCTAGCGAGAGGGAGGCTATCATCGATCAGCCTTAACGCGTGTCTGGCGGCACGTTCCGCCTCATAATGACATCGTAGCATGGTGCCGATATCGTCTTCCGTCAGCAGGGCCGAGATCAATCGCTTCATATCAATCTCGAATGACATCGTGAGATTTCCGAGGTCCAACCCGTTGCCTGTCACGCATTCATCTCCGTCGGAAAAAAGATAGGATAGGACTGCAATAACTAGGCTTTGGAGGCTGCAGAATTTTCGATCTGAATACGCCGAAATTCCTCGGAATAGGCTTTCGAGTGCTTCTTTTCCTCGTGGCGAAAATAGAAGAATGGGGCAGCAAACCCCAGCGCCGAAGTGATGGATACAGCCTGTCCAAAGGCTTCGGCCTCAAGCCCTGCTATACCCATGAATACTGAAACGACGATAGATGCTCCCATCAGCCCCGTGATACCTGCAATGAACGGCTCATACTGAGGCTTTGGCGCAACCCTTTGAGCCCGCTCGGATGCCAATCTATCCATTTCCGAAAAATCCATAACCTCTCCTCTCGGTTGGGTTCGATATTGCATTCGCCAAGGAAAACCTCAAATCCTATTTGCCCTTTTGAGTATGCCTTTACCGGACCGCCTTTTGCGCCGGTTCGATAATAACGTTTGACCACCCTAATTGTACCGGGCAATATGGGACCAATCATATCGAACCGGGGTCTCATATTGTTCGTACGCGCATATCTTCGAGCCTCAACGAAGGAGCAAGACGCGAGCCGCGCTAGGGCCGATCTACTTGCTTTTGCCAAGGAGCGCGGTCTTCCCATCGCGGCTACCTACGTCGAGAATGAAAGCGGCGCGTCGTTAGCGCGTCCTGAGTTGTTTCGGTTACTGTCGGACTGCCGGCCGGGCGATATCCTTCTGATCGAACAGGTCGACCGTTTGAGCCGGCTGAACGCCGCCGATTGGGAACGCCTCAAAGATGAAATCCGACAACGGCGTATACGGATTGTCGCCTTGGACCTCCCGACCTCGCACGGTATGGCGACGGCCAACGCGGACGATTTCACAGCCCGCATGCTCGAAGCCCTAAACGGCATGTTGATGGACATTTTGGCAGCAGTTGCGCGAAAAGATTACGATGACAGACGCCGCAGGCAGGCGCAGGGCATCGCAAAGGCAAAGGATCAGGGCAAATACCGAGGCCGTCCCGAAGACAAGTCGCGCAACAACGCGATCCTAAGGATGCTCATGGGCGGGCAAAGCTGGAACACTATAGTCTTGGCCACGGGGTGCTCCCGGTCAACGCTTGCGAGGCTTGCAAAGCGAGTGGCGGGGTAGGACGGGGTGATGCCCCACCTTCTGGACCGCAAATTTTGCAACCGGTTGCAAGGTCTCTCGGCGGCAGGCTCGTGCGAGGGGGTCTGCACGCTTTTGTTGTGGCCAAAAACAGTCCGTTTCCGGCAATTGCTAGATAGGGTGCTTGCCGTCACACCGGGGGCGAATTGCTTCAGGTGGGAACGAAATGAGTCGAGCGCTCGTAAGTGTGCTTTCCACCATCAGCCTTTCATAGCGCCGATCATTGTCGCGTCCTTCGCGTCCTCGGGGAACCTCTACCTGCCATAGGCCGGTGCAATCTCGGCTCTATCATCCGCTTTGCCGTGGCCTCGACTGTCTGCGGCGTTCTCGCTGCGCTCTGCCTAATCGAGAAGCATCTGCGGGTGCTCGCCGATGAAGTTCGTCAGAGCCATGGGGTCGTTAGATAATACGCTTGACCGCATTAAAGCTGCCTCCAGATAGGCGATTTCACTACTGGTCGCCATTACCCGCGCTCGCGTCCATCCACGCCAGCCCGCAACTTTCCAAGTCTCAATTCGGGCCAGAGCGCTTTGTGAACAACAAGCCATGACGATATGTCGAACGTGTTGTCTCCACGGTATGCCCAGTGCTGGTTAAATGACTGTGCGTGTTCAGTCGGCTCTTTCGAAGATTGCCCAAGAACACCAATCCGGTACAAATCTTCAATGATTTTTGAAGACTTGAATTTTGATATCATCATCGTCATCGTCGGGTCGTTCTCAGCCTTGTTCCGCCAGTTTTTTTCAAAAGAAAGTAGCTTAAAATGACGAGCAAAATTAAGAAGCATCTTTTTTATGCTTTGAATTTCCTGCGGAGCGTATTCGACGCTGAGTTCTTCCGCTTTTTCGCGCCACGCAGCCGTACTATATTGCTCCATAACCCTTGCGATGACGGGTCCGCCGAAGACCGCCTCGTTTGGAAGCGCGTGGGCGGCTGCTTCCCCAAAAAGTGAGACGATGTCGCGTGGGTTGCACCAAGTAGTCTCGACCACGAAATCACGGGGTCCAAATCCAATAATATCCCGATAGAAATAACGCTCCATCACACCGTCAGAGGGTTTCAATCCGGCGAGCTTCTCGGAGGCGTTTATCTTGCTTTCCAGAAGTCTGATGATGGGCCATTCTGCTCCTGCGGTGTTGGCAAACCAACGAAGCTCACGTCCCCTATCAGCTAAGATTTTATTGATTTCATGAGTTGGGGCGTTGAGAGCATGGAGGACTTCTGACCGAGCAGACCCTAGTATGTAGACGGGCTTCCTTTCGGATACAAAAAACATATTCAAACGGTCTATAGCAATTATAAGGTCGCGTATAAGAATTATATCCCGCTTATGTGCTGCCTTGGACGCAAATGACAGGTTTAGCTCGTCAAAAATAACGTATAGACCTCGAAGCCCTTCCCATCCAAGATCGCGTAATAGTCTAAAAGATTGGTCTATCACGTAACTGACCGGGTACTCTTTCTCGTCCTCTTTTTCAGGACCCTTCAGAGATGCATCTATGTATTTTGACTTGAATTTATATCGGCCAGTTTTTAGAGCGATAGACAGCCACCTTAGAAGGCCTTTATTGTCTTCTCCGTCGTAAAACTTTTTCATCAATTCGCAAAAAACTGATATGCTCTTATGGCTTGTAAAATCACTCCTATTTTCTTCTATAAGGCGGCCTAGATGGCGAAGGATGAAAATCATCCACATTTCGACAGCATTATTGTTGGAGACCTCGACGCCATCTTGCTCGTAGACGTCAATCCCCGAAATCCTACAGATTTTATCTCTTTCAGGGTCGGAAATTTCAGTTGCGAATGATATAAATTTTGAGAGGGATTTTTGATCGGTGACCTTAAGCTCGATAAACCGCAATAAAGATGTCTTGCCGGAACCCTTCGCGCCGTGCACAAAAAAGCGATGCCCATCAATAAATTCGTCGACGTTCATACCCGTCGGTTCGACGAACGAAGTGCGGAAGTGCTTCTCGTCATTTGGATCGCGAGACGTGACTTCGTATCGAGCGTCAACATTTCCAAATCGTAGCCGCCTCAATGGCAACTGTTTCTCAGCAAAACTGCTCATAAAACATCCCCCAGCCCGGTGCTTCGATAATTGCCTCTCGCCTCTCTCACCGCAAGTCATGACACGTGCAAAACATGTGAGTCCGTCTTCTTAGTTTCACCTAACCCTTTGAGTCATGGCGGGTTGTGGGCTTGGAATAATATGCCGTGATGATGATGATGGCCGCTCATGATGGGACTGTCGCGGAGGTTACTCCATTACAAGTGAGCAAGGGCTTCTAATTGCGTATGCCCCACGCTTTCGCTGTTAGATCAACACCGGACGGTCCTCCGAACGTTGCGCTTTCGAGCCTTGCTGGGCTTGCCGGTCCGGGGAAACAATGGTTTCTTGGGTCCGTGGGGGGCAGATGTTGTACGGGCAATGGCAGGGGCGTTTCCAAGGCACAAACACTGGCGAGTTGCTGTTTGATGCTGATAGGGAGGGCCAGCGTGCGGTAGGCTCGGCCTATACGACCGATGCTTCGGGACTGCCCGGTGTTCTGGTTAGGTTTGACCTTCCCGGCAATGTCGCTCATCAGACGGCCACGCTTCCCACTGAGTTGCTTCATCCGATTGAACCGCGCCTGATGACTTTGGCCGAGGCGGCGACGCTATTTCCCGGCGCTACTTTGCCAACGGTCGTCCAATTGAGCCTAAAGGTCGGCGCACGGACCATGAGCATAAGTTGGACCTCTAATGCCGGAACTCAAGGGACGGCGACCTTGTGGCCGAGCAAGGCCGACAAGCCCTCGACCTACAAAGGTGAACGGGGAATTAGGACATGGGCGCAGTTCAAGAAGTTCGCTACCAGCCTTGAACCTGATCGGTATATCTTTCGGGGACAAAGTTTGGGCCATAGGCTCAGAACGGCCTTCCATCGAACGCGCCGCAAAGACCTTCTGCCCTACGTTGGCAAGGATGTGCAGATACTCCACCGTGCCTTGACTGCGCAGACAAGGCACCTGTTCGATCTTGGGGATCCACGCCAAATGGGGGCGTTTCTCAATCTTGCCCAACATCATGGATTTCCGACGCCTCTGTTGGATTGGTCCCACTCACCGTTTGTTGCAGCGTACTTTGCGTTCACAGGCGATCCGGGCCCTGCAAACGACAGTCATAAGGTGCGTATCCTGATGTTTGACCGGAAGGAATGGGCAGCCCGGTATTCGCAACTACAGTACCTGACCTTCTGTAGGCCGCATTTTTCCTTGCTTGAGGCTCTGGCGATAGAGAACGAGCGCGCCTTGCCGCAGCAGGCTCTGTCAACGGTGACGAATTTGGACGACATCGAGACGTACATCCGAGCACGGGAGGCCGACACGAGCTACCGTTTCTTAAGGGTGTTCGATCTCCTCAGGTCCGAACGCGAAACCGTCGAGCGGGAACTTCGCCTTATGGGGATCACAGCCGCGTCAATGTTCCCGGGACTTGAGGGAGCTTGCACGGAACTGAAGAGGCGACTGTTCAACTGAACTCCCGCTACCAGAACAATGCGATCCTGAGCATGCTTAAGGCCGGCCAAAATTGGAACACGATAGTCTCGGCCACGAGATGCTCCCGGCCAACGCTGGCGAGGCTTGCGAAGTGGGTGTCGGGGTAAGACGGGCGCGATGCCCCAAACTTCTGGCCGAACTTTTGCAACCGGTTGCACAGGGCGGTACGGGGCTCCGGCCAAGAGATACGCCCCAAGCCTATCAAGTCCGGACTGAGCCCGTTGTTGGATCATCTGGGGGGCGGAGCTAGGCTACCAAGGCATATCGTCATCTGGATAAGCAAGCTCCGGGTTGCTCTCCAACTCGTTGAGATGTTCGGCTTCCCGATCACGCCTGCGGCGATTTTCGGTCGGCCGGAAGCCTCGCCGGGCACGTTTTGCTTTGTCAGCTTTTTCGGCTGCTTTGAGGGTGGCCTTCAGTTCTGCCCCAATATGCCCCAGCCATCGGCCTGTAGGACTAAACCGCTGTAACGTGTTTTGGGCTCTTTGAAGCTCCGCAAGGCAATGAGCGGCGATGCCTGCCGTAGGGGCTTCCTCTTCGGCAAGGTAGAAACCGCATACCTCAAGGTATTCGGCCCATGGCCCCATGCCTTCGGCAAACTTCCGGATGCAGAACTCAAACGGTATTTCGCCGGGCCGCCTGTGTCCAAGATAGAATTGCTCTGCCGCCTCTCTCTGCTTGTCGTCTTTATGATGATCCCACGGGCGCTGATCGTTGCCGCCGCGCTTGCCGGTCAATGCCTCTTCGACCGACCATCCTTGACGATCTATCCGGTTGAGAACCGTATTGCGTTTCTGGCCGTACTGCTCTGCCAAGACGGACACCGACTGGTACTCTCCGAAAGCGGTCAACATTCGGGTACTGGAGCGATTGTTGGCCTGCCCCTTCTTATCCAACCATCGGACATTGCCGGGCTCATAGAGTCCGCCTAGCTCTCCGGGCTTTACGCGGTCCAAGGTGTATTCCGGGCGGAGCCTTGGCCCGACTTCATCTAGGAAGTTCCCGAAGTCATCAAACCGGGAATGAACCGGCGAGCCCTCCTTCTTGCAACGGCTCTTCATGTTTTTCCACGATGAGTAGGTCATTTCGTGGATTTCCGGGTACTGCTCCTTAAGCCGATACTGGTCTAAGCCTCTCATGGCCGCGAAGGCTTCCGCATCCTCCGGCCGCTGTTCGGTCGGGACGATGCCGGGCGTGGTTTGCTGAACACGTGATTTCTGGATGCGTGATATCCCTTTCTTAGATGCGTGATCACGCGTCCAGAAATCGCCAGAAAATGACAGGCAGCTAGCCGGAACAAGGGACAACAGGGCGGGCTCTACCACGTCGAGTGGAGGCAAGGCTTTGAGGTCGTCGGAGATGTCGCGGGGCACAATCTGGCGCGCTGCTATGGCCTGAATAGGATCACGGAGCGGCGGGACCGGGTTATCAGCGAGTTGGGTGTCCCGTGTCGGGGAAAGGGTGTCCGGCGAAGGCCGGAGCGCCTGCACGGCGGGCGTCATCCAAGGCTTGAGGGCGGCCGGCCATCCCCGTATGACGTTTCCTTCAAAACTGGCGGAGTCGGTTTGCTTGTCCGCGTCGGTGCGGGCGACGGAATACGAGCGGAACGGGAGTACGTTCGACATGGCCTTGGTTCCTTGGTTGATTTGGAGGCGGCGCGGGCCTCCCAACCAAGGAAAAGAGCCGCGCCGCCTCCTAGAACCCAAACACACTGCTCAAGGTGTGGATGGGTCGAGCGCCTCTATCTAGCATAACCGGCCGGCCGTCACCAGTGATCAGTAGGTTAGGTGGCAGAAAAAGCTTGCAGCAAATTTCAAAACGCATGTGTTGACGAAGACTTAGTCCTTTGCTTAACAGTGTACGTCCTATTTATGCCATCTATATGGTTTTCGTCGACCACTTGCTATTCATCAGACCTATCGTAGACTCCGGCCATCAAACGGCAGGGGCTTTCAATGACGACGACGGACACGATTTTTCTGGCCGGCATTCTATGGGTCGGCGCGGGCGCGCTTTTCATTCAGCGCGCTCTCACCAATCCCGACGCCAGCCCAAGCGTTGCCGCGAACAGCCGCGACATGCTGGACGATCTTCTACGGCTCCGGCCGGCCGTATTGGTCGCGGCGGCGCTATTCTTGGCGGTCTGGCCAGCGGTGTTCATTGGGGCCAAGCTATCGCAAACAGGAGCCAAATAGATGAATATCCACGAAGCCGTCGCACTCGTTGACCTCACCAAGGAGCATGCGGATAGAAACGATCTTCTCAACATGCGCATGCCGAACGGTAAACTGCTTAAGGACTGCACCGGAGCGGAACTGCAAGAGATCGCCGAGGGCCTCGAAACGGCTGGTCGGCTCATCGAGCGGATGAACGGCAGGCTTTAGGGGACGCGCATCTCGGACACCGCTGAGTTCCCGCTGGGGGGAGTTTGCAACAGTTGCAAAAAGTTGCCTAGCCATGCTGCATTCATCGACGATAGCCGACGACAACGGGTCCATGCTGGCTAGGCTCAAAGCCGCCAACGCGTTCGTCGCTGGGCTTGTGGTCGAAGATGCGATCTATGCGCCTATCGTCGCTAGGCTAGGCTACGCTTCGACATATAAGGTGTTTCGGGTTAGGTGCTGCACCTATGATCGAAGGAAGCACAAGCTAAGGGGGACGCTGTGCGCGAGGCACTGGAACGTATCTGCCAACTGCAACCTGAATACTCAGCAGAAAATACGCCAGCGATGCAGGAACGCGGTCGGCTGGTGCGAAGTGATCTTAAGGCGGAAGTTGAGAAGCTCGGCCCTAGCTTGGCTGCGGCCTTGGGGCCATTCGGTGACGATCTCCTCGTGGATGCCTCGGATGGCATTGGGCGAAAGACAGAGCTTCCTTGGGTAAGGTTCTGCTCACGCAGCATGTCGCCGAGCCTGACCGAAGGGTTCTATTGCGTGATGCATTTCTCGACAGATGGGACAGCAGTGCACGTGACGGTCGGGTGCGGTTCTTCCCGCTTTCATAAAGGAAGCTCGGTTCCGCTTCCGGATCATGAACTCGATGCACAGACTGCTTGGGCTCGGCAGGTTGTGATCGAGGAGTTTGGGTCCTTGGTGCCATTTGACGACCCCGCCGATTTCGGTGCCAGACGCTCACTTCCGATTTCATTCCAGCGAGCCACAGCTATTTCTCATCGTGTTGCATATTCAGACATCCGTACCACGAACTTTGGGGAACTACTCGATCAGGCCGCACAACGTCTCCGTCCTATCTACGCTGCCCAAGCCATGGGGCGCGATCTCACCGATGCCGATCAACGCGAGCTAGAAATTGCTGCGGCTCTAAGCCCGCTAGATCGGCCGTCTGGCCGGCAAGGATATGGGCTGTCCGCACCGGCTAGAAAAGCGGTTGAGAAACGAGCGATGGATGTGGCTTCGCAGTTCTTACGCGCCAATAGGTATGTGGTTCGAGACACGTCGGCCTCAAGCCCCTTCGATTTCGAGGCGACGGTGAGCGGGACACGCATAAAGGTCGAGGTGAAAGGCACGACAAGCGACCGAGCCGATGGCATCCTCATGACCGCGAACGAAGTCGCACTTCATCGGAACGAGAAGGGAAACACTGCTCTCATCATCGTGTCAAGCATTCGGTTGTCCGAGCAAAATGGTGCCTATTCCTGCTCCGGCGGCAACGTAGAATGGTTGCTTGGATGGGACATTGATGAATGGTTCCACGAGCCGACAGCCTTTCGCGTGACCCGTCCCGCGATAACGAAGAGCCTGACCGAGTCATAACATAGCGCCTGCGGGAGTCCGAGGAGGAGCGAAGTGTTCATTACTCTCTACGACGCGCCGGAGAAGCGTCGACGTTATGCCGACGGCGGGATCGAGCACAAATTCACTGAAGCCGCCGTGATGCTGGCCTATGCGTCGCACTTGATGGCCCAATCGGCCGGCGCATGTGTGGTCAGCATTCACCCTGATGGAGAGCACGCAAAAGTCTTCGATATTGCAGCCTTCCTCTTAGGGCGAGGATTTGTCCGAGAGAAGGCGATTGGCACCACGCCATATGGCGGCCAATATCGACAAGGCGAACACACGATCATTGTGAACCCTAGCTCGGGCCGTGGAGATGTTGTGGGTGAAATTGATGGTCGCCGAGTGGTCGCCGAGTGCAAAGGCGGTACGATCAATTCGACCCACGCTGGCCAAAAGAGTCGTCTGCGTAAGGGTCTAGCTGAACTGGTCGGACAGCTAATGGTGCGCGAGCCAGCAAACGAGCGCCAAGTGGCCGTGCTACCTTATACGACAGAAGTGGAGCGGCTAAGCCTTAAGCTTGCTCCTCGCTGTAAAATGGCTGGCATCGAGATTGCGTTGGTGCATGCTGATGGAATGATAAGTTACGTCCCCGGATAGCCGCGAGAGGACTTGCATTTTGCACCCGGGTTCCAAAAGTGGTACACACGTGCGGTACATCCCCTTGCTCAATCAACCAGTAAACTATTGTTTCTATTACATTTTTCGGAAGGTGGTTAGTCTCCGATTGGCTCCACCAAACAGTCTCTGGGGTTTCTAGGGAAACTCGTTGATTTCAAGCATTGCTCTGCGGATGTAACTCGTCTGGCGGGACGTCCCAGCGTCGCGGTGAGGTCTATGGCCCCGGTTGCGCGTCCCGGATACCATCACATCGTTCAACGAACTGGGAACCAACGACCTCGTCCGATCACGGCACTTCCGCGTCGAACTCGATAGAAAATCCTGCATCGATCGCGCTTCGCGCTATATGGTCGCCAAGTTCCCAATCCGTGAGTTCGCAAAGCGGAAACATCCTTCTCGCGGCGTGGATCATTTCGGATAGCGAAACGCTTGGGTTGCCGACATTGTCGATCAGGTAGCGGACGACCGCCTGGCGAACGTCCGTCGGAACAGTCCTCTGCGCAAGCACGGACATCTCCAGCCTATGAATGGAGTGGCGACGCCGAGCCATCCGGTCTTGCTGCGTCGAAAGCGATGGGCACCATGTGAGCGATGCAGGCCGCCGCCAGCATTTCCTCCAATTCGTGGTCGGTGGCGTTGCATGCCGGCATGAGCGTCCGGATGGCCCGGATTGCTTGTGCAATGGAGAGAAAGCGGGCCTTGCCCCTGGAACGGACATAGGCTTCGGCCGCTCCTTCCACCGTAATGGTGTGAAACGTGTTGGTCATCAAGAATGCCTCCCTGAAATCCAAGCCGATACGACTTTCGACCAACATGCGGCGCTCTTCAAGGCTATGTCCGATTCCGCACAGTCAGCCGGAGGCGAGCCGAAGTGAGGCTGCTCCTCCTCGCCATATGTCCATTCGCGAGTCATCCCGCACACCGGCGCGCGCGCCGCCGTCGACCAACCGTCGCTGTTCACGCTGTCGGTTGTCCCCTTCGGAATACCGGCTGCGGCGAAAGCTTACGCGCAATTTACGACCGTCGGTTACATCAGTTCCTGTCTGATTCGCCGGGGACCGGAACACCATGAGCAAAGCCCTCACGACCTTCGCACTCGTCGCCGCGCTGACCGGCCTGCTCATGGCGTTGAGCCTGACGGTGGCCAGGCACGGCTATCCCTATGGGGCGATCGGTGCAAGGCGCCTCGACGGCATCGCCGATGCCGGCATGTTCATCCCGCTTGCCGCGGTCTATTTCTTCAGCGCGCTGTTGATGATGATCCTGCCGATCCGGGCGGCGAGCATTGTCCTGACGCACATCGCCGACGCTCTTTTCTGGACCGCGATCGTGCTGTTGGCGGCCATCATCGGCTGCCTCGTCGCCAGATGGGCCTTGGGTCAGTGGGACGTCTTGCGGTCGGTGCTGAACTGGCGCTTCCTGTTTGCAGCCGCGATCATCGGTTGCCACTTCGTCATGAACGAGCTGCGCCGCAACGTGCTCCTACGCAGCCTGTTCTTCGTCGTCTTCGCCGCCGCGACGCTGGCCTGCCTGTTCTGGTCGTTTACGCTCTGAATGCGCTGCCCGGTCGGGAGGGCGGGCGTGCTGGCTGTCGGGATGGCTACCGGCCGCGGGGAACGGTTTTCTCGACGTAGCGCGAAAAATCCTCGACGTCCTGCGCCGAGGGGTCCTGACCGGTGAAGCTGCGCAGATAGGCGGCAACATGCGGCAGACGGCTGCTCATCGGCTCGTTGAGTTCGAGTGAATAGTAGCCGATCTGCATGAAGTAGAGCACGCGGGCGCGCACGAACGCGTCTTCCGCCTCATAGCCATGACGCATGAACATGCCGCGGATGGCATTGACGCGTTCTTCGTCGGCCTCGTCAAGCGCACGCCGGATGGTGGAGGAGCGGCGAGCCCAGGCCCGGACCGCGAAGTCCAGCCGCGGATCGAACAGCCTTTCGTCCACCCAGCATTCGAAAATGCTCATCACCCCGCGAATGACAGTCGCGGAAGGACGTTCGGCGCGCTCGACGATGAACCGGGTATTGGTCTGCCGCCAATGCTCCAGCAACTGGTCGAGCAGGTCCTGGCGACTCTTGAAATACCAATAGAAGCTCGAGCGCGAGACATCGAGCTGCTGGCCAAGCGTCAGCACACGGACGCGCTCCACGCCGTCCGAAATCAACGTTTCAAGCGCCAGCTTCAGCCAGTCTTCGCGAGTGGCCTTGATGTTGCCGGTGGCGCCGGCGCGCTGGATCGTCGTCTCGAGTGCTGCCATCGGCGCGACGCATGACATGCCGCATCAGGCAAATCAAGGTCATGGACATAGCTGTACGGAGCAATTCGATCCGACCCGGAGACCTGTCCACAGAGTTTGGCCGGGTCGGTTGTCGAGACGGCGCCGTCGTCGTCGCATTGCTGGCGTGACGGCAGCCCGGGGACTTTTGTCGCGGCTTGCAAAACCTTTACGCGCTTTCCCGCAAGGCAATTGTCTGGCAAAAACCACACCAGACAGATGCCGCCGCGCGGCCCGGTAGCTAGGGAAGGCAAGGACATGACAGCGTTTCGAAAGAACCTCATCGATGGCGAATGGGTCGGCGATGCCGGCTCCCGCAACATCAACCCCTCGGATACCGGCGATGTCGTCGGCGAATATGCCTCGGCTGGGGTCGAACAGGCGGGCCAGGCGATTGCGGCGGCCAAGGCAGCGTTTCCGGCTTGGTCCCGCTCCGGTCCGCTGGCCCGCCACGCGGTGCTGAAAAAGACGGCCGACGAGATCATGGCGCGCAAGGACGAAATCGGCCGCAATCTGGCACGGGAGGAAGGCAAGACGTTGGCCGAGGGCATTGGCGAGACCATCCGCGCCGCCCAGATATTCGATTTCTTTGCTGGCGAAACATTGCGCCTGTCGGGAGAGGTGGTGCCAAGCGTGCGGCCGGGCGTCGGCGTCGAGATCACGCGCGAAGCGGTTGGCGTCGTCGGCATCATCACGCCATGGAATTTCCCCATCGCCATTCCCGCCTGGAAGATCGCTCCGGCGCTGGCGCACGGCAACACCATCGTCTTCAAGCCGGCCGAGCTCGTTCCCGAAAGCGCCTGGTCCATCGTCGACATCCTGCATCGCGCGGGCCTGCCCAAGGGTGTGCTCAACCTCGTCATGGGCAAGGGCTCGGTGGTCGGTCAGGCGATGCTCGACAGCCCGGATGTCAACGCCATCAGCTTCACCGGCTCGGTGGGGACGGGCAAGCGTGTCGCCGCGGCAAGCGTCGAGCACATGCGCAAGTTCCAGCTCGAAATGGGCGGCAAGAACCCACTGGTCGTGCTCGACGATGCCGATCTCGCGGTCGCCGTCGATTGCGCGCTCAACGGCGCCTTCTTCTCGACGGGCCAGCGCTGCACGGCCTCGTCGCGTTTGATCGTCACCAACGGCATTCACGACCGTTTCGTCGACGCGCTCAAGGAGCGCATGGAAAAGCTGGTGATCGGCGATGCGCTCGACGCGCAGACCCAGATCGGCCCGGTGGTCGACGCGACGCAGCTCAAGCAGGACGAGGACTATATCGCCATCGGCGTCCGGGAAGGCGCCACGCTCGCCTTCGGCGGCGAACGGCTGGACCGCAAGACGCCGGGTTTCTATCTCAAGCCCGCGCTGCTGACCGAGGCCACCAATGCCATGCGCAGTTCGCGCGAGGAAATCTTCGGCCCCGTCGCCAGCGTCATCCGCGTCAAGGACTATGACGAGGCGCTTGCCGTCGCCAACGACACGCCGTTCGGCCTGACCTCGGGTATCTGCACGACGAGCCTGAAGCACGCCACGCACTTCAAGCGCAACTCCGAAGCCGGCATGGTGATGGTCAACCTGCCGACCGCCGGCGTCGACTTCCACGTTCCCTTCGGCGGGCGCAAGGGCTCGAGCTTCGGCCCGCGCGAACAGGGCCGCTATGCCATGGAGTTCTATACCACGGTGAAGACCGCTTATACGTTTGCTGGATGATCAGGCGCCGGCTCGCCAGCCGGCGAACCATCTCGAGAAACGGGCGGGCGCAAAGCGATGACATTGCAGGACCTGACCTGGCTCAACCCGCCGCCGAACCACGCCATCCACGGTGATGCCGTGCGCGTGCGCACCGGCAAGGAAACCGATTTCTGGCGCGAGACCTTCTATGGTTTCTGGCGCGACAACGGCCACTTCCTGTATCGGCGGGTCGAGGGCGATTTCACCGCCGAAGTCACCGTCAAGGGCGACTACAAGGCGCTGTACGACCAGGCCGGGCTGATGATCCGACTGAGCGAAACGCACTGGATCAAGGCCGGCATCGAATACACCGACGGCCTCGCCTATTTCTCCGTCGTCGTCACCAACGACACCTCGGACTGGTCGCTGGTGGCCATTCCCACCGGCCAGAATGGCGTCAGCATCCGGCTAACCCGCCATGGCGAGGCCATCCGCGTCCAGTATCTCGACGCTTCCGACGGTCACTGGAAGCCGGTGCGGCTCGCCTATTTCCCGATCTCGGAGACGGTCGATGTCGGCATGATGTGCTGTTCGCCGCAGCGTGAGGGCTTCGAGGTCACGTTCTCCGGATTTTCGGTCGGCCCACCGATTTCGCGGGTATTGCACGACTGACGTCTGCTGCCCAGGATTGAACCGGCGGACTCTCGCATTGCCTGTGGGAATGGAACCGGGGGACATTGCAGCCATGACGACGTCTGGGCTAAGCGTTGCCGATGGGCATGTCGCGTCGGTGGGCAAAGCGCAAAAAAGCCATGTACTCCAAGGCGCTGAGGTTCTTCAGCGTTCCTCCAGTGCTGTGGTCGCAAGGGATCGGGCATTTCTGTGATTTCGCCGGCCCCGGCTGGTATCGCTACGCGCCGACCGAAACGGCCCAGAGCGATGCCTTTTTCCAGGACCACTATAGTGGCGCGCATGGCATAGTCTGGGTACGGCTGAGCACCCTGGCCAGGATTCCGCGAAACTGCGACATCGATACGTTCGCAAGGGTGGCCCTGCCGACCATCAAGGCGCCATTCGTCCTGTTGACCACCGATGGCGATTGCTCGGTATCATCGGATTTAGCGAAGGGCACTGTGGAGCGGCTTCTCGCGAGCCCGTATCTGGTGTCGTGGTACAGCCAGAATTGTGATGGCGGCCATCCCAGGATCAAGCCTTTCCCGATCGGACTGGACCTCCACACGCCACGGTCCCTTGCAACGCCTGCAGGCCTTGTGCGGCAGCTGGAAACCCTGCGCGAGCAGCAGGGCGATGCCGAGCGTCGGCCGCCCAGGGTGTTCTGCGATTTCAGGGTCAGCAAAGGCTCCGGTCAGCGTCGGGAACTGCTCGATGCCCTGGACGGATGCCCTCACATCGATTTCCTGAAAAATCGGGTATCGCAGCGCGGGATCTGGCAGCTGTATTCACAATATCCGCTGGTGCTCTCGACGACGGGCAACGGGCTGGACTGCCACCGGACATGGGAATTGCTCTATCTGGGCTGCATCGTGGTGACCAAGACCTCACCGCTCGATCCGCTCTACGAAGGTTTGCCTGTCATCATCATCGACGACTGGCGCGAGGTCCTGGATCCGGGAGCGCCGCAACGCTGGATCAACGAAGTCGCGCACCTGACCGATCGCGATTATCTGTGGCGCCGCCTGCGGCCGCAGGCCTATCTGGAACCTCTCAGGCGGGAACTCCGGCAGGCCTCCGCTTCACCACGGGACGTGTAGGATCTCCAGTTTCGGCAGGCCGACCGGCCTGATGCCGAGTTCGTTGGCGAGCACGCCGAAGGCTTCGGTCTCGATCAGGTCGCGATAGGGAATTTCGGGAAAGCGAAGGCCGCCGCGATGCAACGCGGCGTCGACCAGCAGCATGGTTCCGCCGACTGCATCGAGGCCGATGATGTCGAGGTGCCTGACATCGCTGAGATGATAGCGGTGGGGTGTTTGCGCGGGAGGCTGGTGCAGGCCACCGCGTATCTCGCGATAATAGCGATAGTCCTTGGTCTGCCGTCTTATGACGAAGCTGTTGAGGTCGAAGCTGCTGCTGCCGGCTACCTTTACGCAGTTGGGCACCGCAATGCGGTGTCCCGCAGCCATCAGCCGGTTCAGCACATCGCCAGGAAAGCGCCAGACATCTATATCGATCCACAGCGCCCAGTCGTCATCCTGCCGCAGCCCGTGATCGATCAGATAATTCCGCACCTTGGCAATTGCGCCCCGTCTCGTCCGCTGCATCCTGGGCTTTGCCCGTTTCACCCTGTCGAGCCTTGTCCCGACATGTCTCCGCAACAGGACGATTTCACGATATTTGCCGGCCAATCCAGCTGTTGCGGCCTGTAGCCGCTGCCAGCTGCCATCCTGGCTGTCGCCCTCGCAGAAGACCAGCTTGATCCTGTCCATGGGATAATCGAGCCCGTCCAGCGCATCGAGAAAAGGCTGGATAAGGTCGGCGGCATCGCGAAGCGGCACCAGGATGGCAACGTTTCGGCCTGAAGGCAGCGGCGCCGCCAGAACCGTCGTGTCGACGCTGGCTTTCGCCTTGGCCTCATCCAGATAGGAGCCGCGCGTCAGCTGATACCAGAACCGATAAGCTCGGTTGCGCAGCTTGGTCCTCCAAGTTGGTGGCGGCTCGGGGATCCACCATGTGCCGGCCCAGTGATGGATCGAAAGCGCCGTCTCGTCATCGCCGGCCTCGCGCTCAGCGCTCCCGGCCGATGTCACCGGAGCGAACAGGCCGGATGGATGGATGACGAGGGCAGCTTGATCGCCATAGGCCAGTTGTGCGGAGGTCAACAGGCAAGGACCGGTCGCGTCGAGCACGTCCTTGGCGCTGGCGAGCCCATGCATCAGGGAAAGCACGTGTATCCAGAATGGATGACCGGCTGGGCTGGCCATCGTCCCGTTGAATACGAGATAGGGCAAACCCCGGAAATCCGCCTGGATGGCCGCATGCGAGGCCGGCTCCTTGC
Source organism: Mesorhizobium sp. ES1-4 (assembly GCF_020164745.1). GTDB lineage: Bacteria > Pseudomonadota > Alphaproteobacteria > Rhizobiales > Rhizobiaceae > Mesorhizobium. Next base: position 19,185 of record NZ_JAIUGV010000015.1, read on the forward strand.
ACAATACGACCCGGGTCTCGTCCATGATTGGATCGAAGGGGGCGACGCATTCGCAGTCGATATCCGCATAGACCCCGCCAAAATGATGCAGCAGCATGCAGCGGGCCGCATCCGACCGCTGCACGCCATTCGTGTAGCTGCAGAACGTCGGCAGATAATCCGGGTAGTGCTCGGCCACGAAGTCGAGCAGCATCCGGTCGCTCCAGAACATGACCGTCCAATGTGGATTATGACGCTTCCAGCTATCGGCATAGACCTGGAAGCGTGGGGGAACGATGTCGGTCTTCCACGTCTGATGAAGGATCTGCGGGATCATCGGCGGCTCATTGAGATATGATGGGAGGTGTCCTGATCGTCACTTGCCGTCCTCGTCCAGTCCAAGCCCGGCGCGGACGGTGTCGCGGATCGCTTGCGGGCCAAACCTCGCCCATACGGCTTGATGCGCACGCATGCGCTGCCGCGCCCGGCGTTCAGGGTCGAGGCAGAGCTCGACAGCCATCTCGGCCAGTCGCTCGTCGGAGGTCGACAGGAGCACCTCGTCATTCTCGACCAGATCCAGGCCCTCGGCCGCCAATGGCGTCGCGATCACCGGCACCCCCCAGGCCATGGCCTCCAGGATCTTGATGCGGGTGCCTCCGCCTGCCTTGAGCGGGACAATGCTGAGATGCGCTCTCGAAAGGAGCGGGGCTACCTCTTCGGGGTCTTCGACAAGCTCCACACCAGGCAATCTGGCCAGCGCCCGCACGCCCGCCTTCGGGCTTCGTCCGGCAAGAGTAAGTCTTGCTTCCGGTAAGATCTGCCGGATGCGGGGCAATATGGTGCCTGCAAGGCGTTCTGCCGCATCGACGTTCGGCGGATAGCCGAGATGCCCGACAAACAGGATTGCCGGAAAGCCGCCGCCGGTCGCGGCCTCGATGGGCATCGCCTGCGGAATATTCTCGATGTTGGGGATTCCATTGGGAACGACATCGATAGGCACCTTGTGCCGGGAAAGGGCCATCAGCCTTTTGCGATCCTGGTCCGAGCAGACCCAGACCCTGTCGACGAGGGATTGCGCTTTTCTCTCCAGCCGTCGGAAGCCAAGCACCGCCGGGAATCGCGCCGGACGGACATGCCGCAGCTGTGCCGCCAGGTCGGACTCGACATTGTGCATGTCGAGGATGAGGTGTTTCGTCAGCGGGCGCAAAGGTCGCAGCAGCTTGAACAGGCCGGTACCCTCGACGACGATCGTGTCGGGCTTGAAGGTTTGCACCAGGCTCCGCAGCCGCACCAGTGCCGTGCGGGGAATACGGTTCTCCCCCGCGATCCTCCACCAGCCGAGAGAGGCTGAACGCGGTTCTCCATCAACCGTCAGGCCAACCGCATGAATGCGCGCATCGGACGGCTGTGACGGGTCGCCCAGCGGCCTGATCGAGGCAAGCCGGACCGGGCCGTACTCGGCCGCAAGGCTGGCATTGTTGAAATTTCTCAAGTCTGCACCCGAAACCGACGGAAATGCCGGGTCGAAGGACACGATCAGCGTGCGCCTTTCCGTGTCCGCGCCAGCGCGCGATGGGTAGTCGGGTCGTTCCATGATGGCTCCGATGCGAATTCGTATGCGATATTGCGATGCCTTCCAGCTCCGCCCCAGACTCCCGTGGGCGCGAACGGCACGCATCCTGCCCATCGCATAGCGGTATCGGTCGTGCTTGATAAGCTGCCTTGAAATCCGCAGAGCTATCCGGGCCTTCCTCCACTGCAGGATTTCCCGAGAACGCCTGAGTCGGCAAGCTTGTCCAACTCGACAGCTATCGCGAGAAAGGTGGCGCGGGGCCTGCACGAACCGCCACGCCATCCCTGCCTCGTCGTGGTGGTAGAGAAGCACCGCGCGCCTGGCCGTGTATTCGCGAACATTTCGGCATATATCGCGGCTCCTGGCCGGGTTATCGCCTGGACCATGCCAGCCAGCGCGCCGCCAGGCGCCTGCGCAAGGAGGTGAAGCGTGTCCGCCTGTAGGCGTCGCCCGCCATCTTGATCCCTTGCGCCTGTGTCGGGGAGGGATGGATGACGTCGGCCAATGCGTGCAATCCCATACCGGATCGGATGGCCAGGGTCACAGCGTTGATCATCTCGCCGGCATGGCTGGCCACGACCGTCGCCCCCAGGATGCGGTCGGACCCCTCCCTGACATGGATCTTGACGAACCCTTCTTCCTCGCCGTCCATGACCGCACGGGGGACATCATGCATCAGCACTGTATAGGTCTTGACCGGAATGCCGTTGCGGCGCGCCTCCAGGGGATAGAGACCGACATGGGCGATCTCCGGATCGGTATAGGTGCACCAGGGAACGACGAGTTCACTGAGCCTTTCGCGGCCGCGAAACAAGGCATTGCGCACGACGATGCGCGCCGTTGCTTCGGCGGTGTGAGTGAACTTGTATTCGAGGCAGACGTCGCCCGCCGCGTAAATCTGCGGATTGCTGGTTCGCAGATAATCGTCCACCTTGATGCCGTTGGCGTCATACGCCACGTCGGCCTCTTCGAGGCCGAGACCCTCGACATTGGGTGAACGGCCGACGCCGGTGATGATCTCGTCCACCGAAATCGTCGTTGTGTCGCCATCCCGCCTCAGGTCGGCGAGCTTGTTTGCGCCTTTCCCACGCACCGCCACCACTTCGGTATTCAGGCGCACCTCAACCCCCTCGCGCGCCAGTGCATCCGAAAGGATCTGCGCGGCGTCGCGCTCTTCGCCGGGCAGGAACATCGGATCGCTCTGCGCCAGGATGACCTTCGCGCCGAGCAGGCAGAAGGCCTGTGCCGTCTCGCAGCCGAGCGGCCCGCCGCCGATGACGAGGAGCCGCGGCGGGCATTCCGTGAGGTCGAACATCGTCTCGTTGCTGAGATAACCGGCTTCGACCAGCCCGGGAATGGCAGGCAAGGCCGGACGCGCGCCTGTTGCAATCAGCGCTTTCTTGAAATGCAGCGTCGTTTCCGCGACGGTGATCGTATCGTGGCCGGCAAATCGCGCCTCGCCGAAATAAAGATCGATGCCTTCCGAAACCAGGCTCGCTGCAGAATCGGCACGGCTGATCCGCTGCCGGATCTGCCGCATCCGTGTCATTGCCCGTTGAAAGTCGACACGAAGATGGTCCGGCGGATCGCCGCCCAAGCCCTCGGCATCGCGCATGTCGGCGTAGAGCCTTGCCGTGCGGATAATCGACTTCGATGGAATGCAGCCGACATTGATACACGCACCGCCGATCAGCCCGCGTTCGATCAGCGCGACCTTCGCGCCAAGGCTCGCCGCGTCGCGCGCGGCGGTCAACCCCGCCGGCCCGGCGCCGATGACAACGAGATTGTAGGGGCCATCCGGGCTCGGGTTCTTCCAGTGCGGGGGATGTGCGCCCCTGATCAGTTCGACGTCGTGCCGGTCGACGGGAAAGGCGGCGGCTCTCGTCGGCTCACTCGACATCGCGCCCCCCGGATGCCGGCCTTGCCGTCGATGACAGCCATCCGCCGGTGAAGCCGGCCTTGCCAAGGCCGCGACGAATATGGGGGTTGGAACGCATGAGCTCCCAGATCAGGCCTGAACGGTGGTTTTCAATCATCATCACCACGATGCCCTGGTCCAGTCCGTAATGGCCTTCCGAGACCCAGCCGTTGCGGCCGAATTTTCGCCGGTTGGCCAATGTCGGGTTGAAACCGCTCGGCAGCCGGTAATTGTCGACCACCCCCGGATAACGGTCGACGAGGTGGCGCAACGCCGCCAGGCAGATGTCGGGCGCGAAAGGCAGCGATGCCGGATAGGACCATGGCGCGATCGTGCCGTCATCCGGGCCGAAAGGCGCCCCGCGCGCCGCATAACCGGAAAACCGGTGGCGCCGTCGCTCCACGCTGGCGCGGAAACCGCCTGGTCCGTCCCCGGCCGAAAGGCCCCACAGGTTCTCGCCGTAGCCGTCAAAGCCGTAAGGATTATGCCGGGCATAGTCGCGGTGAAGGTATGTCGAGCGACGGCTGTTTTCGAAATAGTCCGAATTTTTCTCGCGCATGAAAGCGTCGCGAATGCCGGCGAAATCGATCCAGGCATGCGAGAATTGGTGCATGAAAAGCGGCCCGCCATAGAGCACGTCATGGCCGTAGATGTTTTCCCACTGGTAGGTCGCCGTCCAGCCCTCATAGCTGTCGTCGGAGGTCGGGCGGTCCGGTGAGGCCATGGACAGCACATAGAGGATCGTCGCCTCGTTGTAGCCTTCCCAGCCATAGTGCAGAAAGCCGCTCCTCGGCTTCCAGCCCTGGCGCAAGGTGGGACTGCTGCCTTGCGCCCATCGCCAGTCGACGCGCCTGTAAAGCGCCTCGGCCAGTTGGCGGATCTCTGCCTCATCGTCGTTGTCACCGGAAAAATAGGCGCCCGCCACCAGCATGCCGGCGATCAGCAAGGCGGTATCCACCATCGACAACTCGCAGCGCCAGACGCGCAAGCCGGTCCGCATGTCGAGGAAATGGTAGTAAAAACCCTTGTGGCCGGTGACGTCATGGCCGCTGCCTTGCGTGCTGGCGGAGAAGAAACGCAATGCGGACAGTGTCAGCTCCGCAGCCTTTTCGCGTGTCATCCAGCCACGTTCGACGCCGATCGGGTAGCAGGACAGGGCGAAACCCACGACGGCGATGCTGCAGGGCGAATCGGGCCGCGACGTGTCGGCGACCAGCCCGTTATCGGGGTTCACATTCTCGAGGAAGTAGCCGAAGGCGGCGCTCTGACAGCGATCAAGAAGCTCATCTTCGGCCAGTGCGGCGGGATCTGCTCTAAGCAAATGACGCAAGCTCCGGTCTGGTGGTTGTTGCTCCCGTCGATCGCATGCCTCCGGCACAATGGCCAGGGGGCGCCGCATGTGCCGGGCTCTCTCTTCGTGTCATGGCTCTCCTGCAAACCCGACTATGGACGCCCATTCAGACGTCAGCTGCCATAAGCCTGTCCAGCTCCAATCGTTGCCTTGTCACGCGGAATTGTGATGGCGCGGGCCAGTTCGGAACTGCCCGACCCGGCTCAATAAGTGGCGCGGCCGCCGGAAACGTCGAACACGGCGGCCGTGGTGAACGAACATTCCTCCGAGGCGATCCATGCGATCAGCGCCGCCACCTCTTCGACCTCGCCGAAGCGCGCCATCGGTATCTTGGAGAGCATGAAGTCGATGTGCTCCTGGCTCATCTGCTTGAAGATCGCAGTGCGTACCGCGGCAGGCGTCACGCAATTGACCGTCACCTTGGTCTTGGCGAGCTCCTTGCCGAGCGACTTGGTCAGGCCGATCACCGCCGCTTTCGAGGTGCTGTAGGCGGATGCGTTGGGATTGCCTTCCTTGCCGGCGATCGAGGCGATGTTGACGATGCGGCCGTAGTTGCGCTCGAGCATGTGCGGCACCAGCGCCTTGTTGCAGTAGAAGACGCCGTTGATGTTGATGTCGATGACCCTCTGCCAATCCTCGGTCGAATAGGACCAGGTCGACATGTTCGGCCCGGTAATGGCGGCGCTGGTGACCAGTATGTCGACGCCGCCGAGCGTTTCGATCGTCGATCGTGCGGCGGCCTCCACACTTGCCGCATCCGCAACGTCCAGCGTCAGTCCATGCAGGGTGGAAATGACGGCTTTCGCCTGTCCGATCTGTGCGGGATCGCGATCCCAGACGCAGACGCGCCCGCCTTCGTCGACGATCCTCTGCGCGACCGCCAGCCCGATGCCCGAGGCGCCGCCGGTAATCACCGCTGACCGGCCGGTGAATCGGCCCGCGAAGTTCATCGGCATGTCATTCCCCCCTGTCCAACGTGGCTGAAGCCGGCAATGCGATGGCTCGTCGGGACTTTGAGGATAACTGCCGACCGAGTTCAAGCCGGCATGCGGCCGGATCGTCTGGGCCAACACCGGACCAAGGCGATCTGGTCGCGCGGCGCTTCCACCATCGCCGCCAGAGCGTGGCCAGTTCGGCATGCGGGCACTTCCCGGGGATGATTTCCCCGATGCCGCAGCGGGTGCCTCTGCCGGGCGAGGAGTGGCCGGCGGAGGGCGCGCAGGATGCCGACGAGGGCGCGTACCGGCGACCACAAAAGTGCGCGTCTTCGCCGTATGGTCCGTCTCGTCCCGGGTTGGTTTCACGTGCGGCTTGCCTGGAGCGCATATCCGGTTGCCTCCGGCCTGTCGATGGGCAGGCGATCTCTCGGCGGTCGCCGCGCTGTAAGACAAGGTGACCGGATTTGCCATTGAGCAAGGGGTGAGATAGGTTATATTGCACTGCACAATGGAGACGCCGTTCCTTGTACGCCCCTGTTTGCGGATATGCCGGCTGGTTCGCGGCCTGCCGCTCCCGGGTCGTGTTGACGGGACCCTGAGATGAAAATTCCCAAATCCCTGCTGGTCGATCCCGAGAAGAATTCGGTCTATGGCAGCTTTGCCGTTGCCGTCTCGATCTGGGCGTTCTCCTATTCCGTCATTTTCGGCCAGCCGGTGATCCTGGCCTATTATGCCGTCTGGCTTCCGCTCATTCTGGTGGATTACCGGCGGTTCCTGCGGCAGCTGTCCAGTGCCTGGCTGCCGCTGCTGTTTGCGGCCTATGTCTGCTTCTCCGTGTTCTGGTCGCAGGCGCCCGGCATCACCGCCAGAACGGCGGTCCAGTACCTTTCCCATATCGTCTGCGCCTACGTCGCGGCGCGCACCGTCAGCGTGCGCACCCTGACGATAGGCACCCTTGTGGGGATATTCTTCGTGTTGCTCTACTCGCTGAAGGTCGGCGGCCATTCCGCGGACGTCCTCGACGGCACCTACAATTTCGTCGGCGCCTTTGCCTCCAAGAACCAGATCGGCTTTGTCGGCTCGCTCGGCATCTATTTCTCCGTCGTGTTCCTGGCATTCCTTCGGCGTGGCCGGCTAAGCTTCATACTGATCGTGCCGGTCGTGCTGCTTTCGGCCTACGTGCTGCTCGCCTCGCATTCCGCCACCTCGATGGCCTCCACACCTGCGGTTCTGGCGCTGGTGGCGCTTCTTGCGATGAGCAAGCTTTTGTCGCGGCGCTATCGCGGGGTGATCTTCGTGGTCGGCGCCGGCATGATCGTCGCGGTGACCTTTGTCGCGCTCAATCTCGGGCTCATGGATTTCGTGCTTGGCATGTTCGGCAAGGATTCGACGCTCACCGGGCGGACTTATCTGTGGCAGCAGGGCTGGAACGCCGCGATGCGGTCGCCGATCCTCGGCGTCGGCTATGCTGCCTATTGGGTGCAGGGCTTTGCCGAGGCCGAGCGGCTGTGGAACGAATTCTACATCAGCACCCGCACCGGCTTCCACTTCCACAACACCTATGTCGAGGTTCTCGTCGAGCTCGGCTTCACCGGTGCGGTGCTGATATCGCTGATCATGCTGCGCACGCTATTCGGCCATATCGCGGCGGTGGTCTTCAGGACATGGCAGGCCGAATCGGTGGTTCTCATCGGCGTGATGGTCCTGCTGCTTATCCGCTCCTTCGTCGAGGTCGAGATTCTCAACCCCTACATCATGGGCTCCTTCCTGATGTATTTCAGCTTCTTCAAGCTGGCACGGCTACCGGTCGCCCGCACGCGACGGTCGCCGGCCTTCGAGCCGGCGGATGCGAAGGCTGGAGAGGCAGCCTGGCCTCACCGTCCGGCGGCGGCCGAGTAGTGATGAGGGTTCGGTAGGGAATTCAGGAAAGCGCGTACCGGCTTCCGTCCCGCGTACCGGCTTCCGTCCGATGTCGGTCCGATGACCGTTTCTGGCTCCCGATGCCGGAGATCCTGTCAGCAAAAACCTCCGCCGGGCAGGTCGGGCGGAGGTTCAAAAGTCCTTGCGTCAGGGATCTACAATGACGACGGGTCGCGCGCGAACTCCGCGTCCTACTGGCTGGCCAGCGGCGCCAGCTTGACCTTGATCACATCGCCAGGCAGCACCAGCGTGTCTTCCTTGGCGGCGATTTCGCTGGTCTTGCCGTCGACATTGCGCACCAGCGAATAGAGCAAGGTAGGCTGCTGGTCGTTGGTGATGGCGGCCGTCGTGGCCGGATCGCTGGCCTGGGCGATCAGACCTCGCTGCATATTCACCTTCAGCGCGGCCTCGTTCAGGTCGGCTTCGGTCTGCTGCCGGTCGGTGGCGAGGTTCGAGCTCAAGGTGTTCCGAGCGTCGATGGCGTCCTGTGTCGCCTTGCTGATCGCCTGTTTGGCGGTGAGGATGGCTGTTTCATAGTCGAGGATCTTGCCCTGCAGGTCGGCGACGGACTGCTGCGAATCCAGAAGCCTCGCATTGGCGACCAGACCCTTCTGCGCCAGCGGACCGATGCTGGTCAGCTGTTGCTGCGCCAGCTCGACCTGCTTCTGCTGATTGGCGATCTTCTTCTGCAGCGATTCGATTTCTGCCTGCAGCACGCCCTTGAGATCGTCGAGCGCCTCGAGCTTGAGCTTCAGCGCCTTCTGGTCGGCGGTCAGGATGGTCATTTCGTCGTTGACGATGGTCGGCAGCCGCGGATCGCCCTCGACCTCCTTCGGCACGTCGAAGCTTGACTTGCCGGCCATATCGGCATCGATGCGGGCGCGCTTCACGATGAGCCGGACGCGCTGGTCGTCCGAGATATCGAAATTGCCCTTGGCGGTGACAAGGTCCTTGCCGAGCTGCGGGCCGTAGTCGGCGTTACGCCTGATGCCGCCGGCGACGCTGATCGCCTTCAGCACCGTAAGGTCGGGCACATAGGGAAATTGGCCGGGGTTCTGCACTTCGCCCGAAATGTAGAACGGCCGGAACTGCGCCATTTCGACCGAGGCTTCGGGTCTGTCCGACAAAGCGAGCTTGTGTTGCAGCGCCTCGCCGATCGCCGCGGCGACCTCCGCCGTGGTCTTCCCCGCCGCTTGCAATTCGCCGACGAAGGGCACCGACAGCGTGCCGGCCGGACCGACCGTGTATTGGCCGTTGACCGACGACCAGTCGCGGAACGTGCTTTCGACGGTCTGCCATTCGGCGATGCGGATGGTGAGCTTGTCCTGGGAGCCCAGCCGGTAATCGTCGGCGGCGGCCAGTTGGGGAAAAGCGAGCGACATCGCAAGGCACGTCGCCAACAGCCGCGAGCGGCCGGAAAACCGGCCGCTGCCAAAGGCTTCGAACATGTCTGTTTTCAACTCAACGTTCCGATCCGTTTTGGCCCCATCGCCCGATGAGCTTGCCGCCGGATGCCTGACAGCCCGGCCGATCAGTAAGAACCGCGCGACATCCAGACCGCCGGCACGGTCCTGATGATGATGCGAACATCCTCGAATAGCGACCAGTTCTCGACATAATGGCGATCGAACGCGACGCGGCTGTCATAGGAAACGTCGTTGCGTCCGCTGACCTGCCACAGGCCGGTCAGCCCGGGCCGGGACTTCAGATAATAGACGGCCGCGCTTCCGTAGATTTCCAGTTCGTCGCGGACCACAGGGCGAGGCCCGACAAGGCTCATGTCGCCCTGGAGGATGTTGATGATCTGCGGCAATTCATCGAGGCTGAGCTTGCGCAGGACCGCTCCGACGCGGGTGACGCGGGGATCGTTCTTCAGCTTGCGGGTCGCCTTCCATTCCGCATTGGCGTCTGGATTGGTCGCAAGATAGGCGGCCAGCACCTTGTCCCCATCCGGAACCATGGTGCGGAACTTGAGGCAGGAGAACAGCCGCCCGCCGCGCCCGATTCGCCGGTGACCGTAGAAAATCGATCCACCATCGGAGAGTTTGACGAGCAATGCTATCATGATGAACAGCGGGCTAAGCGCGATCAGTCCAGCCAGAGAGCCGGCGATGTCGAAACTCCGCTTGATGAGGCCACCGATCGGCGGCGGGAAGTCGGTGTCAGCCTGCGAAAAGCCCGCCGTGGCCGACTTGGCAATATCCCTCATGCGGAAACTCCATGCGTTGAACGAATGGTTTACCGCACGATATCAAAAAAATGCTGCAGCGCAACACACAATTTCCCATGCCATTGAAATGGTCGCGTCATGAATTGACTAAATAATAAGCTTGCCTTGCACAAATTTCGGAATTTTTAGCACATTTGTGACATTAAATGGGCAAATCTAAAAAATTCCGGGCCTTTTTGGGGCGAATCTTGGGCAGTGCGTTCTCTGGCTCGCGGAATGAAACATATTAGTGCTTTAGGTGTGTTTCATGCTCGAAACTATTAACATAAAATACTACGTAATATTATAGACTGTACTCGGAACTTGCGATGGCTGCAGGTTGAGTGAAATGCGATCGTGTGCGATGCAGCATGGCAGAGTCGATGGCGTAAGCTCAGTCAAAAATATGTGTGCTTGCCCTTGCCGCCTTCTGCTCGCCTTAATAGAATTGCAAATTATACCTGTCATGGTGGCGACAGGTTGAAAGGCCGGAAGCAACCGGTCGGCAGCGGGTGCCTTGACAAGCCCGCATGACAAGGGACGGCGCTCGGGTGGGGCTATCTTTGGATATGACCCGAGCCGGTTTATGGGCTGTTGGGTATGTCGCTTCCAAAATTCATCATCGGGATGCTTTTCGCGCTCGCCATCGTCATTGGCTGGTCGTGGCTGGGTGGGGCTTCGCTTGGCACGACATTGCTGCGCGTCATCATCTGCGCCGTGGTCATCCAGGCCGGCTACTTCGCGGTTGTCTATGCCATGATCGCCAGGAGCGCGCCGACGCCAGCCGACAGGCTGCGCGAGGCCGAGAGACAGCAGAACTCCACTCAGGTGCCCGAGGGCGAGAAGCTCGGCAGTGCCCGGCGGGGCCTGCATTAGAGCAATTCCAGGAATCATAGCGCTTTCCCCCGGGGAATGGCGTCAAAACAAAGAGTTACAGCGGCTCGCGATATCAACCGAAACGCTGAGCCGGTCCCGCGGGAACTTCAGCGTCCTCAGGCCACATCTGCGGGTTCGGTCTGCGACTGTTCTCCCGACAGCATTCTGGACAACCGGCTGCCCGGCTTCGCCTTCAACCGTTGATATTGCCCGACTTCAACGACCCGGCCGTCTTCCATCGCCACCACCCAGTCGGCGAAGGCGATCATCGAAGGCCGGTGCGCGATGGTCAGGATCGTCATTGTGCCGCGAAGGCCGTCGATCGACCTGGCGATAAGCGACTGGTTCCGCCAGTCGAGCGCGCTTGTTGCCTCATCCAGGATGAGCAGCGCGGGCTTGCGCAACAGCGCGCGCGCCAGCGCGATGCGCTGACGCTCGCCGCCCGAAAGGCGCACGCCCCGGTCACCGACCACCGTCTCCAGCCCCAGGTCGAGCCGTTCGACGAATTCACCGGCATGGGCGGCGCGCAGTGCCGTCCACAGTTCGTCGTTGCTGGCTTGTCGCGCAGCAAGACGCAGGTTCGCCGCGATCGTGTCATGCAACAGGAACACGTCCTGCGGCACATAGGCCACCTGATCGCGCCAGCGGCGGCGATTGCCGGCATCGATCTCGACGCCATCGACGAGAATCTTGCCGGCGGTTGGCTCGAGCAGTCCGAGCAGCATGTCGGCGATCGTGCTCTTGCCTGACCCGGACGGGCCGATCAGGGCGGTGACCTTGCCGGCCGGAAGGCCGAAAGTGATGTCGCTCACCACCGCCTTGCCGGCGCCGTCGTCATAGGCGAAGGAGACGTCACGAATGTTCAGCCCCGTATCGAGAACCAGCTTGCGGGCATCCCCAGGTTCGACATGGCCAGGCTCCCGCTCGGCGTCGAAACGTGCCTGCAGGCCGCGCATTGCCGTATAGGCCGGCAGGTTGATCAGCACCTGCTGGGCCTGCATCTGCATGTCCATGAAGCGCGGCGCGATGCGCATGAAGACCAGGAGCAGCACGACGATCTCGGCCAGCGACAGGTGAAAGCGAACCAGCGCCACATAAATGAACAGGCTCAAGCCCACGACGCTCGCCACCTGGAACACGGCGGTGCCGATCGAACTGTTCCGCACATAGGCGATGTTATCGGCTTTCATCTTTTCAAGCGTTGCCTGAAGCTGCGCGAAATAGCTGGCCTCGACATTCAGGCTCTTGGCCACCTTGATGCCGCCGAGAAATTCCGAGACCGTGCGGTACTGGTCCTGACGATTGGTCGTCAGGATCCGGCCGAAAGCGGTGGCCCGCGAGCGAAACGGTTGCAGCGCTATGAACATCATGATGCCGATGACCACCGCAAAAAGGGTCATGACCGGCGAGATGAACATGGAAATTACGAGATAGCCCGCCAGGAGGATAGTGATCTGCACCAGCATCAGCAGGGAAAAGGCCGCGCCCTGGACGCGGTCGATGTCACCGGTCAGCGCATGGTCGAGATCGGAGCCGCGCATGCGCGTGAACACCCCCCACCGCGCCTTGCCGATGCTCTCGAACAGGTTCATGCGCAAACGGTTGATGAAATCGAAGAGCAGCCTTGCCATGTAGACCGACTTGAAGCGGTTGAAGGCCGCCTGCACGGCAACAAGCACGACCAGCGCACAAAGCACCGTGGTCAATTGCAGCGTTCCGCCGGGCACCAGCCAGCGCACGAAATCGATGTTCGGCAGCCTGACCGCGAAATCCTGGTCCGCGCGCCCGATCAGATGCAACAGCGGAACCAGCAGCAGGATCGAGACGCCTTCCGTCAGGCTGCCGAGGATAAGGAACAGCAGCGCCGTCCAGGCTCGCCGCCCGCCGATCTGGGCGATGGCGGCGCCGAACGCGGCGACATCGCGAAACAGCGACAGGCTGAAGACCGACGACCTAGGCATCTCCAGCCAGTTCCTTTTCGATCAGCGCCACAGCCTCGCCGATCCTGTCGATGCCCGTGGGAACGTCCAGCCGGCACACGCCGACATGGTTAGCGACTGCTGAACAGTGGCGAAGATGCATCGCCGCGAAATCGCCGGAGAGCGCCGCGCGCCCGAAACGCGTCACGTAGGAGAATTTGATGATGGCCGGCAAGGCGGCGATGTGAGGCAAGGAGGTGATCCCGGCCCTTTCCCCACGCTCGAGGATGTAGATCCTGGCCGCCGGCACCCTATGGCCGGAGAAGGCGCCGTGCAGGCGATGCTGCATCTTCTCGATCGCTGGATGCACTTGCGGCCGCACTTGCGCCTGCCCAAGCGGGATCGCCGCCGCGGCATCGGCGGCAAGCTTGATCTGCGGAAATCCCGGAACGATCATCGGCTGGTTCGGGTCTGCGAGGTCGAGCGCCACGACGTCGTCGGTAAGCAGATCGTGTCCGGCCCGGATCAGCGCACTTGCCGTCGTCGATTTGCCGGCGCCCTTGTCGCCCATGAAGATGGCGCCTCTGCCGGTCACGGCCATGGCGCTGGCATGCAGAACCAGCAGGCCGCGCTGGTGCAGAAGCAGCGCCAACACCGGCCCCAGCAACGGGAAGGCAAGCAAGGCGTCGTCGACGCCGGGTGCCGGCTGGACATCGATGCGGCGGGCGTCGCTGATCAGGAATGCGCCGACGGCCTCCCAGGCCAGGTACTGCCGGTTGGGCTCGAAGCGGAAGATTGTCGCGGCCTCCGCCGAAGGCTTGGGCATATCGATCGGGCCGATGGCGATCTCGATGTCGGCCGCGCCCGGTTCCACCGGCTCCAGCTCGGGCAGCGACAGGTCGGACGCGATGATCAGCCCGTAGGCGCGGTAGTAATGTCGTTCTCCCGCGATGCCGCCGCGCTGGGGCAGAAGGTCGAGATCGCCGGGAAACGGCTCATGGCGAGACATCATGCGGCGCTCCCGCCATGCTGGACCTGCCGTAGCCATAGCGACAGTGACGCCGAGCGCCAGACATACTGGATATCGAGCGCCGCCGCCTGGTCCGGCTGGCGCATCAGCCGCCCATAGGCAGCATTGACCTGCGGCAGGTTGACATAGGGCGCGATGCGGCCCGCGTCGCCAACCAGCAATTGCTCCAGCAGGTCGCGGTGGTTGCGCACCATGCCATTGACCAGATTGGCGGTGAAATTGATCTTGTCGCGCCGCCACTGGACCGCGGCCGGCAGGATACCCTCCATGGCACGGCGCAGCACGTAGCGACCAAAGCCGTGACGGAGCTTCTGCTCGCCCGGCAGCCCCAGGCAGAATTCGACCAGCGGCTTGTCCCAGAACGGATAACGCGGCTCGACGCCGAAATTGGCGGCGGCCTTGTCCAGAACCTCGAAAGAATGCGGGACATAGCCGTTGGACAGGATCCAGCGATGGCTGAGTGCATCGCTGGCCTGGACGCCGGGCGGCATATAGCCGGCTCGATGGAACCGGTCGATGAGCTCGGTTCGCCTGGCAAGGTCCGGATTGATCAGGTCGCGCCAGCTCCGGCCACGCTGCGATTGGGCAGGTCCGCGGAGCCTGTTCAGGGCTCGGCTCCCGAGCTGTCTCAGCTTGGCGATGCGCCAGGCCGGCCCGTATATCGTGAGGAACTGGAAATAGAGGCCGAGCGTGCTGTCGCCGTATGTGTTGGAAGCGCTGCGGACCTCGCGCCAGAGGTCCAGCCATCTGCCGCCATTGGCAAGCTCGTGCAGATAGCCATGTCCCTGTGAAACAACCTCGTCGCCGCCGTGGCCGTCGAGCAGCACCTTGATACCCTTGGCGCCCGCGGTCCGGTAGATGCCGCGCGTCAGCGTCAGGCCCGGCGCCAGAAAGGTGCCTTCCTGTTCTTCCAGAACCCGGTCGAATTCAGCGAACGGTGCATAATTGCCGACGGGGATCAGCGTCGGGTCGGCCTTCTGCTGATCCAGCACGGCTTCGATGAAGGAGCGCTCGTCCATCGACGAACCCTTCTCGAAAATCAGTGAGAAGGTCGGCAGCTTCGGCTTGCACTCGGCCGCATTTTGCAGCCCGGCCACGCAGGCGATCGAGGAGGAATCGAGGCCGCCGCTCAGCATCGCGCCGACCGACGGACTTCCCCGCATGCGGTTGCGGACCGATTGCGAGAACAGATGCGCGAATTCCTCAGCTGCATCGGAGCGCGGCACACGCCTTGATGGCTCGATCTGCCAATACCGGCGCAGCACCAGGCGTTGCGCCGTGACGGTGAGGCTGTGACGCGCCGGCAGGGCGAAGATGTCGGTGTAGGGCGTGGACTGGGGGTCGTCGGGCAGCCCGGCCAGGAATCCCGAAATCCGGTGCTCGCTGAGGCGCGCATCGACACCGTCCAGTCCTAGAACTGGCCCGATCTCGGAGGCAAAGGCAAAGCGTCGGTCCGCCGCGTGGTAGTAGAATGGCTTGACCCCGAAATGGTCTCGCGCGCAGAACAAGATCTGCCGCTCGGCATCCCAGACGGCAAAGGCGAAATCGCCTTGTAGGTGCACGGGGCAGGCTTCGCCCCAGCGCAGATAGGCCCGCATCAGCAATGCCGCGTCGGCGACCGACCTGTCCCGGATGCCGAGCCTGGCGAGCAGCTCATCGCGGTTGTCGAGCCGGCAGTCGGCGGTGATGGCGAGCTTGCCGCCGGCCATGGTCAGCGGGCCGGGGCCGGCTTCGTCGGTCGTGTTAAGCCAGGCGTGGCCAAGCGCGATGCCGCTGTCCAGCCACCAGGAGCTTCCGTCGGGACCACGATGACGCATGCGCGCCAGCATCTGCTGGATGCCGCCCGCCGCTTCAGCCGGCGCGGGGCCTTGTCGCTGCAGGATTCCGGCCACGCCGCTCATCGGCTGCCGTGGTCGACCAGATGGGCGAAACCCTCGACGGATCCGCCAAGCACGATATGGTTGTCGCTGACCAGCCAGGCATGCGCCTTCAATTGCTCGCCCGTGCCGCGCTCGATGCCGATGCGGATATTCGAAGCATTGCCCTTGCGCGCGAGGAGGTACTGGCCCGAAAGCGCCTGCGTCAGGCATGTGGCGCCAGGTACGAACCGTGCGGCCGCTGTAACTCCCCAGGCGACAAGCCGCAACTCGCCCATGCTGGCACAGTGGCGCGCGTTGTGCCGCGTCACCATCGCGCGGACCCGGTTGTAGGAGAACAATGTCAGCCCGAGCCGGACGGTCGCGACCACCAGCAGGCAGCGGCACAGGAAAAGCATTTCCGAGCCGCTCATGGACAAAATCCGGGCCAGGTTTCGCCTGCCAGGTCGCCGCGTCATCGGCCTGGGGTTTCTTTGCGTAACAGGTCTTTGCCGCGCTATCATGGCGTTTTGCGACACCTGCCTAGGCGAGGGACCCATGCTCAAGCCTCGCCAGCCCGTTTTCCGCCAGCCCTTTCAGCAGTGCCTCGACGTCGGCCTTGCAGCGTTCGGCGTCGACATTGTAGCGTGCCACAACGGCGCTGCGGATGTCGGCGATCGGCTTGGGTTCCTGGATCATTTCCCAGATGAAGGCGCCGACACCGTTTAGGCTGTAATAAATGTTGGATTTCAGATTGAGAAGCGCGAGGCCTTCGCCGAATTCGCAGGCCACTGCATCCTTGGTCGCGCTCACCACATCGTGGTCGGCCAAATCGTGATTGGATGGGTCCCAGCTCATCGCAAAACCTTTACACTACGCGTTCCAAGCCGTGAGGCGGAGTCGGAGGCTTGTGAGCCCCCGACCCTCTTACTTTTTGACATCCAGAGTCCCAACGAAGTCGCTCTGGAAACCGCGGTAGGCTCAAGAGAAGGTAATGTCCTGGAAAGGCGTTCCCGCCGGGAATGCTGCGTCCGTTACCGCACCGGATGCCCCGCCCTGTGTAATGGTTTCAATTGAACCATGTACCGTCAGGTTTGGCGTTTCGTACTCCTGCTTTTCAACATTCTGTTCCATTTTACGCTCCTATCAAGGACTGGAAACGGCCTGTCGATTGCCGTCAGCACTTTCATGCTGCATTGCAATAGCTGCACAGCAACATTTATGAGTCAAGCCTGATTTACCGGACGTTAATCAATTATGGGTTGCGAACGTCACTCGTCGTGTGTCGATCACGCCTCTCGTGAGGTGGAGCCGCATGAAATCGGCGCTTGCTTCCGGTACCCATGTAAATAGCTGATTTGATTACCTTAAATGAAATTCATCCAGGCGATTGATCTTAGAGGACGCTAAACTATATCTCCCTTTCAGTTGACCATCGCCGATAGCTCGGTTGACGCGCCGCGACAGGGTTGGAACGCAGTCACGCGCCTCTCCACTTTCGCGGGAAGCCGGCAAACGCTATGGTTGCAAAGCCCCGCGCCGCGAAAGGAAAGACTTTACGGCGCCGCGGTTTTTGAGGATGCTTTGCTTCGCACTTGCAGCATACGCATCGCGCAAACCGCTTTTGGAGACCGTGCGCTCAATGGCCTTGCCGGAAAGCTCTTACGAAACACTACGCGCGACCGACTGCGCCGATGAAATCGCCTATGTGCAAGCCTGCTTACGTTTGTATTTCGCGAATCCGGCCGCCTCGGCCGGCGACGTGTCGACGCTGGGCCTTTCCAACGCTGCCATCACCGATATCGCCAGGCTGAACAAGGTCGCTATCTTCGTTCTGAAGGCGCTGTCGCGTGCGCCGGCGCACGAGAGGCCGGCCGAACTCCACCAGTGGCTCGAGGCCTATCGCAGGAGGACGGTTTCGATGAACGCCGCCTGCCTCATGGATTCGATGGCCATCCATGAGGCGCTGCACGACAGGCGGATCGATTTCGTTTTCTTGAAGGGGCCGTTCCAGCAGCATCTGCTTTACGACGATCACTTCATGAAGCCTTCGGGCGATGTCGATATCCTGGTTTCGCCTGCCGGATTCTTGCGGGCACGCCAAGCGCTGCGCTCGATCGGCTACGAGGTGTCAGGCAAGTCGCGTTCGGTCTGGTGGGTCCGCTTCCTCGGCGAACAGCACATGGTTCGCGGCAGTGGGTCGAGATCGTCCACGGTCGATCTTCATTACCGGCTCCAGCAGCCCGGCTCGCCCAGCCCGCGCGATGCCGAAGGGTTCCTGCGGCGAAAACGTCTTGTCGAGATCACTGGCGCCGAAGTTCCGTTCACGTCGGCCGCCGACACGCTGATGCTGTCCTGCATCAGCGTCGCCAAGGCCTTGTTCAACCGTGAGCCCTGCGCCGGCTACGTCTGCGATATCAGGGCCAGCGCCAGCCACCTCGACGAGGCCGATCAACAGCGTGTGCTCGATGCCGCGGCGAGCCAGGGGCTGGAGGACACTCTGTTGCTCGGCCTGCGCGCCGCCGACGTGTTGCTGGGCGGCACCGGCACGCTTCTGTCGGAGCGAGCCAAGCCGATCCTGTCGCGCATCGGCAACGGGGACCTGCTGAACATGGTCATCGCGCCGTGGCTGTCGTCGCTGCGTTGGCCGCAGCGGCGGACGGTGTTGTGGGAATTGTGTGGCCGGGCTCCCATCCGCTATCTGGCCGAGGCCGGCTGGGCCGCGTCGGCGGACATCAGCCGCCGCATCTTCGAACGGCCGGCCGGCCCGTGATGGCGCGGACATCGAATACGTACAGGGCGAGGGCAGAACGGAACCTGTGCAAGAGGCGAATTCATGTCGATGACGAAATCCCAGGTCTGCGTGATCATCGCGGCCAAGAACGCGGCGGCCACGATCGCGGTTGCCATCGCATCCGCGCTACGCGAACCGGAAGTGGTGGAGGTCGTCGTCGTCGACGATGGGTCCACCGACAACACGGCCGAGGTCGCCCGCTCCGCCGACGATGGCAGCGGCCGGCTTGCGGTCATGCGCCTCGACGTCAATCGCGGCCCATCCTTTGCCCGCAATGCCGCGATCGCCGGCTCACGAGCGCCGTTCGTCAGCATTCTGGACGCTGACGATTTCTTCCTGAAGGGCCGGTTTCGTAACCTGTTTGCAGGCGCCGATTGGGATTTTGCCGCCGATAACATCATGCTCATCAGGGATGACACGACCGAGGATGCGACCAAGATCGTCGCCCCGGATTTTGCCGCCGATCCGGAATTCCTGGATTTCGAACGCTTCGTGGAAGGCAACATCTCCAGGCGCAGTGTGCAGAGAGGCGAACTCGGCTTCTTGAAGCCCGTGATCAGTCGTGCCTTCCTGGACCGCCACGGATTGCGCTACAACGAAGGCCTGCGACTGGGCGAGGACTATGAGCTTTACGCGCGGGCGGTCGCCCATGGGGCACGGTTCAAGGTCATCCGTTCGTGCGGCTACGGCGCCGTCGTGCGCGCCGATTCGCTCAGCGGCCGCCACAAGACGCAGGACCTGAAGCGGCTGGCCGATGCCGATCTGGCGCTACTGGCCATCGACAGCCTGCCGGAACGGTCCAAGGCGGTACTGCGGCGGCATGAGAGGCATGTGCGCGACAAATACCGACTGCGCAATTTCCTCGACGTGAAGGCCGAGCGGGGCCTGGCTTCGGCCGCGGCCTACGCCTTCGCAAGCCAGTCCAACCTCATTCCCATCGTCCAGGGCGTCGCATCCGACAAACTCGAGGCGCTGTTTCGCAGTGTTGGCCTCGTATCGAGGAACAAGCACGTGCCAGCGCTGCGTTTCCTGATGGCCGGAACCAGCACGGGCAAGGGACCGTAAGGCAGGGGAGCGCTCGGTGTTGCCTGCCGGCCGCGAGCCCACCACGCAACCATTTCGACCGGATTTATGAGTTTACGAATTGGTGGTTGCCTCTCGGCTCCGGGGATGGCAGTCTATGTTGCGGTGCAGCAAATTAACGACCAGCCGAACTGCCCCCGACCGGACTGGTCCGAAGTCTCTCTTCATCAGAGGAGTTGGACGACGCGGTACCAGTTTTTCAGCCCCGGCTGCGGGGAACGGCCCGTGGCCCGGCGGAAAGCCGGCCCAGAAAGCCGACGATGACGGGAGTTTATGGTCATGGCCTCGATATTCGGCTTCAGATCAAGGGATCCGGTCCGCGACGGGCAGACCGACGTTGCGCGCCTGGACCGGCTGGCGAAGCTGTTCGAGCAAATCGCGGCTGAAATCGATGCCGAGAAAACCGGCCTGGAGAGCCGCTACCGCGAGGAGGCGACCAACGCGGCCTTCCTCGTCGAAGCGATGGAAAACGGTTCCGCCTCCGACCGCCGCTCGTCCGAAGTCAGCGCATTGACGCAGTCGATCTTGAACAGCGAGCGCCGCATCGCGGCACTGTCGCGCCAGAGCGGCATGATGCGCGAACTCCGTCATTCGCTGGACGTGGTCTTCGGTGAGAATGCAGCCACCGATTTGGCAGCCACGGTCGAATCGGCCAGGCAGGCAGGAGTCGGCCGGGGGTGAAGGTGGCGGCGCGGGATCCGGATCCAAAAATCATGTCCACAGCAATCGACGCCCGTTCGACCCTGCATTTCGGCCGGCGGTCCGGCCTGGCTTCAGCCTTTGGGGCAGCGACACGACGAAGGGCTGGATGGGAGCATTCGCGGACCCGGGCCGCAAGCTTTGGTCGAACTGTTACGTTCACCGCCCTCCAGCCCTGCCAGTTTCCGGAATCGCTGGTGTGCGGTGTAAACAAGTTGGGAAAGACGAATTGAACCGGCAGAGCCCAGAAGCGGTCCGCTGCCCTGGATGGGAATGAAACCGAATGAACTTGACGGTGTTTGGAATTGGCTATGTCGGCCTCGTGCAGGCGGCGGTGCTTGCCGAGGTCGGCCACCAGGTTGTTTGCGTCGACGTCGACGCAAGCAAGGTGGAGCGGCTCAACCAGGGCTTTGTCCCGATCTTCGAGCCAGGCCTTGAAAGCATCGTCAAGGAGAATCACGCCGCCGGCCGCATCAAGTTCACCACCGATGCGGCGGCCGCCGTCAGGCATGGTGAAATCCAGATGATCGCCGTCGGCACGCCACCCGGCGAGGACGGTTCGGCCGACCTCAAATATGTGCTGGCCGTCGCCGAGACCATCGGCCGCGAGATGGATACCGCCAAGATCGTCGTCGGCAAGTCGACCGTGCCGGTCGGCACCTGCGAAAAGGTGAAGGCCAGGATCGCCGAGACGCTGAAGAAGCGGGGGCGCGAGGATTTGAGGTTCGACGTCGCCTCCAATCCCGAATTTCTCAAGGAGGGCTCGGCCGTCGCCGACTGCATGAGGCCGGACCGCATCATCGTCGGAACCGACAGCGAGGACACCGAGGCGGTGATGCGCGAACTCTACGCGCCCTTCAATCGCAACCACGAGAAGATGATCGTGATGGACGTGCGCAGCGCCGAATTCACGAAATACGCCGCCAACTGCATGCTGGCGACCAAGATCAGCTTCATGAACGAGATGGCCAATCTCGCCGAGCAGCTCGGCGCCGACATCGAGGAGGTGCGCAAGGGCATCGGCTCGGATCCGCGCATCGGCTATCACTTCATCTATCCGGGTCTGGGCTATGGCGGTTCGTGTTTCCCCAAGGACGTCCGCGCCCTGATCAAGACCGCCGAGGGCGTCAAGTTCGACGCCAAGCTGCTGCGCGCCGTCGAGGAGCGCAACAACGACCAGAAATCCGTCCTGTTCGACAAGGTGCACCGCTATTTCAAGGGCAACCTCAACGGCAAGACGTTCGCGCTGTGGGGCCTGGCCTTCAAGCCCAACACCGACGACATGCGCGAGGCGCCCGCGCGTGTGCTGATGGAAGCGCTCTGGAACGCTGGCGCGACCGTGCAGGCCTACGACCCCGAGGCCATGCAGGAATGCCAGGCCATTTACGGGCTGCGCGACGACCTGACGCTGTGTGGCACCAAGGAAGCGGCATTGCGCGGCGCTGACGCGCTGCTGATCGCCACCGAATGGAAGAGTTTTCGCGCGCCGTCCTTCGATGCGCTGAAGGATGCGCTGACCACGCCGGTCATCTTCGACGGCCGCAACCTCTACGATCCCAAGGTCGTGGCGCGCCACGGCATCGAATATCACTCGATCGGCAGAATGGCGGCGTGAGACCAGGCGTGGGGGGAGGGCAGCAGGATTTGGCGGGTGCGCCCGGCATGGAAAGGAGTCGTGGCTAATGGTGCTGGACGTAAAGCCAGAGCAAATCACCACGGATCATTTTGATCTCATCGCGATCGGTTCCGGCTTCGGTTCGGCTTTTTTCCTGCATGAGTTCGCCAGGCGGCGCAAGGCGCGCATCCTGGTGCTCGAGTGGGGCCGCCACAACACCCATGAATGGCAGCTCGACCAGAACGCCAACACCGACGTGGACGACGAGACGACCTACAAGACCAATTCCGACAAGCCCTGGAACTACACGATCGGTCTGGGCGGCGGTACCAATTGCTGGTTCGCGCAGACGCCACGGTTCCATCCCAACGACTTCAGGCTGAAAAGCACCTACGGCGTCGGCAACGACTGGCCGATCAGCTACGCCGATGTCGAGCCGTTCTATTGCGACGCCGAAGACATCATGTCGATCTCCGGCGATCCCGATATGGCGGCGATGCTACCGCGCTCAAGGCCGTTTCCGCAGCCGCCGCATCGAATGTCGACGCCAGACAGGATGATGAAGGCGGCCCAGTCCGATCAGCATTTCGTCATGCCGACCGCGCGAGCCCGGGTGCCGACCGCGCAACGCACATCCTGCTGCGCCAATCTTCGGTGCTGGCTGTGCCCGGTCGATGCCAAGTTCACCGCCAACAACGGCCTGATGCATGTCTTCGAGCACCCCGATATATCGGTGTGCCTCGGCTCCGAAGTGCGGCGGCTCGATCATGTCGGCGGCACGGTCCGTTCGGTCACCTTCGTCCATGACGGCAAGGAATATCAGGTCAGCGGCGATCTGTTCATTCTTGGCGCCAATGCCATCCAGAGCGCGGCGATCATGCTGCGCTCCGGGCTGGGGGATGAGTTCGTCGGGCGCGGCCTGCATGAATCCTATGGCTGGAGTTTCGAGGTCTATCTCGACGGCGTCGAAAATTTCGACGGCAGCACCATCACCACTGGCCTCAATTTCGGCCTCTATGACGGTCCTCACCGGTCCGAACACGCGGCGGCACTCGTTTATTTCGAGAACCGCTGGCAGCACGGGATGCGCGCCGAGAAGGGACGGCTGCGCCAGGCATTGCCGCTGGTCGTGGTCACCGAAAACCTGCTCGATCACGATAATTTCGTCACCCTCGACGAGGAAGACAACGCCTTCGTCTCCTTCAAGGCACCGTCGGACTACGCGGTCAAGGGCATGGCCCGGGCGCTGGACAAATTGCCTGGACTGCTTGCCCCGCTGCCCGTCGAACGGCTTTTCGACCGTGGTATCCGGCCCACGGAATCGCATGTCCAGGGCACATTGCGGATGGGCACCGGCCCGGCCGATTCGGTCATCGACAGCAACATGATCCATCACCGGTTGAGGAACCTGGTTGTCGTCGGCACCAGCACCTATCCGAGTTGTTCCTGTGCCAATCCGAGCCTGACCGCAGCGGCTTTGTCCTTGCGGGCAGCGAGCCGGATGGCGTGAAGGGAGGTATGCGATGATCGAAATCACGCGGCGTTCGGCACTGGCCATCATGGCTGGCGGAGTTGCATCGACGGGCGTGGCCTACGCGGCCGTATCCTCGTTTTCGGACGAGGATCTGGTTCGCGTCACACTCGAAAAATATCTCGGCAGGCTCAACATCCGCAAAGAGCATCTCGAGCAGTTCGTGCTGGAGTTCCAAAACCGCAATCCCTGGATATTTCCCGGCGAGAAACTGAGCGATGCGGTCACGTTGCTCGAAACGACCAAGCTTGGGCAGGCCCGTGCATTGCTGCCTGGACAGAAGCGGCGCGATCTCCGGCATTTCGAGCGCTGGGTGGTCGCCGAATTCCATATGTTGACGGACTACGCCTGGCGCGGTTCGCCCGATGATCCCATCCGGTTCACCGGATGGCAGTCATGCACCAATCCGTTCGCTAATTTCGAGATGCAACAGAATGCCTGAAGCGGTGTCAAGACGTGCGTCTTCGTCCTGCTGCTTTGAACAGGGGATGCGAGAAGGAGCCCAATCATGAAAGTCATCTTTTCAAGAGGGAACGGACATTGGGGGCTGGCCTTCAGGCACAATACCGCGTACTTGCGCAAGGCGCCGGCCCGCACGCTGATAGAAGCGCTGTGGAAGGTGGGGGCCAATGTGCATGCCGATGAGCTTGAAGCGGTGCAGGATTGCCAGGCCATCTACGGCCTGCGCGAGCGGGGCCAAGGAGGTGGCACAGCGCGGCGCCGATGCATTGTTGATTGCCACCGAATGGAAAGCTTCCGCGCTCTCTCCTTCGATGCATTGAAGGACGCGCTGAACACGCTGATCATCTTCTACGGTCGAAACCTGTTTGACCCCAAGATCATCGCGCACCGTTCGATCGAATATCACGGCATCGCCAGAATGGCGGCGTAATTCGGCATGAACATTCTCCTCGCAAGCGCCCATCCATACATTCCCCAAATCTCAGGTGGTGCCCAGTCCAGCACGCATGAACTCGCTGGGGAATTCATTCGCCGGGGGCATTCCGTGGCGGTTCTTGCGGGACTTACCGGCGAGGGCTGGCTTGGCGCCAAAAGCCGTCTGAAGCTTAAGCTTGCACGAACGCGATATGTGGTGGATTACCAACTGGGCTATCCGACCTATCGCTCTTGGTTCGCCTGGGAAGCAGCGGCGGAAGTGGCGGATCGCGTCAAGGCTGATGTCGTCGTGCTTCAGTCTGGATATCCGGTAAAAATCGGGCTTGCCCTAGCCAGGACGAATGCGCGCGTCGTCGTCTATCTGCACAATGTGGAACTGGAAGATCTGGGCGGCAGTCTGGCGGAACTGCGTAACATCACATATATCGCTAACTCACAATTTACAGCGAGGCGCTTCAAAGATATTTACGGAATAGATGCAGAGGTTGTTTACCCTCTCGTAGAGCGTCAAAAGTATCAAACAATATCCACGCGCACAAATGTGACGTTCATCAATCCACATCATCTAAAGGGGTTGGAAACGGCTTTAGCCATCGCCGAGCGCTGCCCCGAAATACCATTTAGCTTTATTGAAACATGGACACTGAGTGACGAAGAAAGCGAGAGTCTAAAGCGGAAAGTCGCTGCGCTCGAGAATGTGACGCTTAGACCACGAACCAGAAGCATGAAGACCGTCTACGGCTTAACAAAGATTGTTCTCGCGCCAAGCCGATGGGAGGAAGCCTTTGGCCGCGTCGCGGCAGAAGCGCACCTCAGCGGCATACCGACGGTCGGGACAAACATTGGAGGTCTTCCCGAGGCAATTGGACCCGGCGGGATACTTGTCGATCCCGACGCGGCTATAGAGGTGTGGGTCTCGGCGGTTAAGAACCTGTGGCACGACAAGGAATTCTACGACGAAAAGTCGTCTGCGGCTCTCTCCTATTCAAAGCGTCCAGAGATGGACCGTGAATACCAAATCTCCAAGCTGATAGACATATTAGGTTTGAAAAACAGCAGTACTATTCTGACGAAAACTGCCTAAAAGACAACAGAAATTGCAGAGGGCTGCAGGATGTCAACCAGAACAACAGTGATAATTCCGACGTTCAATCGCGCAGAGTATCTAGGTGATGCGATAAGAAGCCTTTTGAACCAAACCGTAAGGCCCGATGAAATCATAATCGTGAATGATGGATCTACAGACCGAACTGAAGAGGTCGCACTAGGCTTCGGAAGCGAAGTGAAATACGTAAAGAAAAGCAACGGCGGAAAGTCTAGCGCGCTGAATCTGGCGATGCGAATGGCGACGGATGCGGATTATATCTGGATATTCGATGATGATGACCTTGCGCTGCCTGACGCACTGGAGAAGCTGAAGAATGCTCTAGATTCCAATCCGGAGGCATCGTTTTCGTATGGGTGGTTTGATTTTTTCAGCAAAGTAGGCCCGGAGGGGGTAGAAGGTCGCGAACCCGTATTCCGTAACATCATTTCAGGTCAGGGTACATATTGTGCCTTGATGACAAAGTGCTTTATAATACAGCCTGGATTGTTGGTAAGAAAATCGTGCTATGATGCTGTGGGAGATTTCAACGAAAGACTAATTCGATCTCAAGATTACGAAATGATATTGAGAATATCGCGAACGTATTCTGGGGTGCAAGTGCCCGGCTTGATGTTTCTGCACAGGGTGCATGATGGAGTGCGTGGGTCTCAGAATCTTCAGATTGAAAGCTCAGAGAAGGAAAAAACCTGGCGGGAGTTTGACAGAGTTTTCTTTAAGGAGATTTATCTGTCTCACGACGTATTTGAGTTCTTCCCTTCGGAGGAAGGGAGTGGGATTCGGTCAGGTCTGAAAAGGTTCCGATCCCTTTTGCAGCGGAGTGCTGTTATGGCGAGGAAGGGCCTCTGGACCTACGCCGCAGACGATCTGATCTCCGCCATGAATGTGGCGAAGGCCGAACGTATCCAGGCCCTGGAGGCGATGGATCGCGACATACTGAGCTCCTCATTGGAGGAGTACGCTTTCGGGTTGCCCGCGGAGGCAGGTACCTCGCTCTATATTTCTGCCTGCAACACGCTTTTGGATAGCTCCATAGGAAAGAAAATGGCCAGCGCGTTGATCTGGTCCTACCCTTACCATGTAAAAAGAGAGCTGCTGGGGAAGCGGCCAATGGCTGCATTTAATGTGTTAAGAGCCACTGCGCGCATAGGTGGGGTTCCGCTACTCATTCGCACATTGTTTGAAAAGAAGATCTATAAGGTATCGAATGCACCGATTTGAAAACCGACTTTCACGTGGGTTTTCTAACCCATTTCCGTAAGGTCTCGTATCTGTTTTTACCCAACGTCAAGCGGGCCACTTTAGCAACTATTTCCCTTCGTCCGGCGTATGTGTTTGCAGTTCTGATTCTGTGGGGAACGTTTCGCATCATTTGCTCAAGTCGAGGCAATGATAGCGTGTTCGGATAGACCACCTGATGCGTTTCGACACAAAGCACCGGTTTCCCTGAGAGCCTGGCTATTGTGGCCGCCTGCGCGTGTTCGCTTTCGACGAACAGGATCGCATCGGATTTGCGGTAGAAGTCGGCCTTGAAGGAGCCGTGTGCGCCAAGTCTTTGCCGCTGCGCCTTGCTCGGCAGGTCGAGCATGACAAGTTCTCCATACTCTATGCCCTGACTGGTCAGCCATGCCTCCGTAAGCGCCCGATATTTTTCAAGTCGGCTGGTGACAAGCCATCCGATCTTGCGAGTCGGGCCATAGAGCGGCCGCGCTTGGCTCAGGAATTTCTCGTATGCTGGTCCGTCGTCATTCTCCGCTTCGGTCGGGTCAAGGCAAAGCACGCCGTCGATGTCGACGCAGCTCTGTTCCAAGAAGCCATGATGCATGAAGTTCCATTGAAAGATACGCGGCGGAGGCAAAGCTTCGAACACAAAATCAGCATCGCTCCTGGCCTCAGGCAGTCCGTAAACCGCCGAAAATATCAGTTCGGCCGCTGTTCCAGACGCGGAGACTCTTGTCCTCGCATTTCTCATGGACGTGCCACTTAATATACTGTCGTCGATTACGAGAACCTTCTTCATATCCGAGATTTCGCGAACCAATGCGGACTGGCGCTTCGTAGAGCCAGAAGAAAAAGCTTTGCCAGCAACGAAACTGTCCAGGTCGGTCATCGGAATGTTGGCCGTAAGGCTCAGCAAGTTGGCTGCCAGCAAGCCACTTCTTGGAATGCCGACCACGAGGTCGATGTCTCGCGGCAGCCGGTGAAGGTTGCTGATAATCGCGTCGTTCATGTCGGAGATCGATCGGTAGTGCATGGATTAGACCCGGTTTTGAAGAGCATTGGTTTCGGATGCCGCCGGCATGGTCAGCACTGATCCTGACGGCATGCGCATGTTACTTTGCCTCGTTTGCGGCTATCGCGGGTGTCCGCTTCGGCACCAGCTTCAGGGCCTCTCGCAAGGCTTCGCGGCCAGAAGCAAACACCAGTGCAATTGCGATGGTGACTGCGTAGGCAATTGATGCCGCGCTCGCCAGCGCAACAAGCTGCTGGTGCGGCAGCAGCGGCTTGATGAACCAGACGGCGGCCAGCGCCAGATGGGCGCCAAGGACGAAGGGCGTAGCCGCGTGCAGGACATGGCTGGCCCGCAGCGGCCCACTTTTGCCGACATAGAGCCACAGGAACGGTGTCCTCATATATTCGCTGACCGCATAGGCGATCGCTACGCCCAGTGCGCCATAGGGGAGGCCAAGCACGAAGGCCAGCACCGATGTCACGGCCGTTATAATACCCCAGCGCATGAAATCGCCCGAGCGGCCCTGGCTAACGAAAAGCCATCCAGCCGGATTGTTCAGGGGTTGCAGCAACCCGGCAAAGCCGAGTGCGAGGAAGATGTTGGCGCTCTGTCGCCATTGCTCGCCGAGCACGAAAGGGATGAGCACATCGGACATGGCTGTCGAGAAGGCGACGCCCGGAAGTGCGACCAGCAAGATCAGCGGCATGACGCGGAGATAGGCGCTGCGGTAGCGGTCCGGCTCGTCCTTCAACCTGGAAAGCGCCGGCACCATGACCTTCGACAGCGGGTTGGTGATCTGGGTCAACGGAAACAGCAGCAGCTTGTAGGCGCGATCATAAAGGCCGAGCTGGGCCTCGCCCCAGTATTTGCCGATCAGCACGTTGTCGAGATTGCGGGCGAAGAAATTGGCGAAATTGAAACCGGTAATCCCGGCACCGAAATTGATCAGCTCGCCGATGCCCGCGGCCTTGCGCGGCATGCCCGGCCGCCAGCGCGAACTTGCCCAGTAACACAGCGTCGGCAGCACCGCGCCGGTCAGCGTGCCGGCAAACAGCGCCCAATAAGAGCGGTCGATGAAGGTCCAGGCGATCGATACCGCCAGACCCGCGACGGCCCCGGCGACGTCTATGATCGCCAGACGGCCGAACTGCATGCGGCGCGTCAGCAGCGCCAGATGCTGTGCGCCCAGGCCGTAGGCCAGGATCTGCAATCCAAATGCCGCCACCAGGCCGGCGACGCGCGGCTCGCCGTAGAAGGCGGCGACCAGGGGTGACGCGCCAGCGAGCACACAGGCCAGTGTGGCGCTGACGGCGACATTGATCCAGAAGAGGTAGTTTACCTCGTCATGCCGGATGCCTGTCTTCTGGATCGTCGCCTGGGTCAGGCCGAAATCCTGGAACAGGGCGATGAAGGCCAGCACCGGTGCGCTCATGGCCACGACGCCGAAATCCTGCGGCGACAAGAGCCGCGACAGCACGATGACGGATACGATCTGGGTGGCGACCCGCACCGACTGCGCCATTGCGGTCACGACGGCACCGCGGCCGACCGATTTCCGCAGCGAGCCTTCTGGCGGATCGAATGGGTTGGCTTCCAAATTCAGGATTCCTGATCTTTGCGCGGATTCCGGAGCCCGAAATTCCACGACCGCCGCCGCCCATAAACTACGGCAATAATTTTGCAGCGCAACAGAAAACGTGGAATGCCGCACCAAAAATGTTGCGATGCAGCATGCCTGGTCCAGATGCCTTGATGCTCGACAAAGCAGCCTTGGCGCCGTGAAGGGTCAGCTCATTGGCCGATGTCGCTGCGTCTGTATCCGTGGAGTGTCATGACCAGTCTTTCGGAGGGGGCCATTGGCTCCCATTTGCCGGCCCAACGCGGATCCATGGCCGCGCCTGCCGCCACCCACAGATCGAAATACGGCTTCATGGGCTTGTTCGGGAAGGCTCCGCCGGGAGTGTCCGCCGGCGTTACGACGGCCACCTCCTTGCCGTCGATGAAGAAGGCAACTCTTTTCCCCGCCTCGTATTGCATGCCCAGGCGATATCGTTTGCCCGAGAGGTCGCCGGGCTGGAACAATTTCATCCAAACGGTCTTGTGCTTGTTGTCGACATTGGCCCAGACGGTAAGCTGCATCCCTTTGGTGCCGACGATCTCAAAGTCGACTTCCTCATGCGCCTTGTCGTTGAAAATCCAAAGCGGCGCCGCAATCAGCCCTGGCTTCATAGTGGGAAGCGTTACGTCCACTTCCCATTTTGCCGACGAGGAAGCGGAGTTGGCGCCAGAGATGACCTCCGCGGAGGCCTTCTCGCTGACGGTAAGCTGAAGGGCGCCGTCGACGATTTTGACGTTCTCGGCTTTCCAGTCGTAGCCTCCAAGCTTGGGTTCGCTCCACTGCGAC
Source organism: Mesorhizobium sp. ES1-4 (assembly GCF_020164745.1). Taxonomy (GTDB): domain Bacteria; phylum Pseudomonadota; class Alphaproteobacteria; order Rhizobiales; family Rhizobiaceae; genus Mesorhizobium. Next base: position 49,115 of record NZ_JAIUGV010000015.1, read on the forward strand.
GGCACGAAGGGATTGTTGTATTTCCAAAGTTGCAGCTTGACGCCCGACCAGTCGGGAAGCTTGTCGAGGGCAACATCCCCGCTCCCCGCCGTTACGCTTTCAGCCAGTGCATGGCCGGCGGCCCATTGCACCGCCGTGGAGGCCGCCAGAAGCGTCAGGAATTGTCTGCGTGTGGAATTCATCGCTAGCCTCCATTGGGTCGCCTTGACCTTGTCAGCGGCGACGATGCCAAGCCGGCCGTTTGATGCGGCCTTGGTCTTCCGGTGGCATGGACGCCACTTTGATGATCGAACCCTATACCAATGATAAGGCGATTTTTTGCTGCATTGCATCAAAAAATATTGCAATGCGGAAAAGCCTTTCATGTCAGGACATTATCGGCGGGCGCAGGCGGCAGCGGCTGCAACGCCTGGAGAGATGCTCAAGCCACGGAGGCTGCTGGGGGGCGGGTTTGTCCACTGCATTTTTGCCTGCCGGCTTCAAACTGCGATGAACCGGGCCGGACGCCTTCAAGCTGCAAGGACTGGGGAGATGCAACATCGAGGGCAGGATCGAGTTGCACGGACTCGCGCACCCCTTCCAATGCGACGCGATCGTAAAGCGCATCGAGAAACGCGCCCGCGGATTCTGCCCCGAACATGGTTTCCGCGGTCCTGCGGGCATCGCGCCGGAGCGGCTCCATCAAGGCGGGTTGCCCGATATACGGCTTCAATCGATCGATGGCCAAACTGGCCAGCCGCTCGACCTCATCACGGAAATATTCGGCATATTTTGCCTCCCCCCGCGCGTCGTATCCCGGACTCCACCAATCGCCGATGTCGTCGAGCCTGACAGGCAAGGCGATCCCGTTGACCCCGTCCTCGAGGAATTCGGGCAAGGCGCAGACCTTCGTTCCAATAACCGGCGTGTGCTCGGACATGGATTCCAGCGCTGAATAGCCGAACGTGTCGCCAAACGTGGTGAGGATGCCGAAGTGCGAGTTGCGCAGCAATTGCCGCACCGATCGGTTGGGCAACACCCCGTGATGCCGGACGTTTCTCAGCTCGAGGAGCTTGATGTAGGGGTCGAAGAATCCCGGACTTGTCGGATCCGTCCATATATGGCCGCCAACCTGAAGGCTTGAGACAATGTTGACCCGGATTGGCAATTTCTGCTGAACAGCCTTTTCGGCGATCTTGACGGCAACGCATCCGCCCTTGCGGCCAAAGTGGGCGCCGACAAATGTCAGCACCAGTTCCTCGGCGCTGTTTTCGGACATCGCATCGTCCGTCGCGGGCACCACGATGTTCGGGTGGCGGACCAACAGCTTTTCCGCCAGGAGATCGACTTCGGGATTGTCGCTGTGCTGGGCCAGAAAACTTCTGCGGGCAAAATGCGACAGTGCGATGATGCGACGGCAATTTGGGCTTGCAATCCGCGACCTTAGGTAGCGGGCCATCAACCCGCGCTTGCGAAGGGCAAACTGTCGCGGCAAGTGGGATTCGAACGACATGATGTACTTCGAGGAATTGATCGGTATCCGGTTGAACGCATGCACCATGTCGACAGACAAGGCAGGTTCGATCAGTGTCACGCCTTCCAGCTTGGATGAGACCAGATTTAATGGCAGGAATCGCTGTCGCAGGATCGTATGCCTGGATGCTCGCGGCGTAACGAAGCTGGTCGGATACTTGTCGTCGAAGACCGCAATACGAAGAGACTTGCCCATACTGACCACTCGTCTTCAAGCAGCGGCGTCGGGGGTATTCGCAAGCCATCCCAAAGATGCAGAAAGCACGCTGCCGCACTGCAACAGAATGCAAGAGCGGATCCCTAGCCAAACTCAAGGCCCAACTTCCCTGACAAGAACTCAACACCATTTTGTGTTGCAGTGCAATACGGTTTTAGCAATTGATTAACTGTCAGCTCTGCTGCCGGGCGGGAAGCGATTTGGGCCGATGCGATCGTCATCTTGCGGGGGTTGCAACCCAAAAACGCCCCGATTTCCGGGCGCGGAAGGGCATGTGACTCCGAACCCTCGATTGCGTGGCCGCGCCGACGCTGTCAAAAAATTGGATCGGATGTTTTGTGCAGCGCGGCAAAGATCGCTAATTTTGCTACGCCGCACCAAAAATGTTGCGATGCAGCAAGAGCTGTACTAGGCTTCCCTTCGGGTGGGCCAACAGCGATTGAGTTTTCATGCTGCATGTCTTGTACCTGGTGCACGATGTTTCCGATCCGGCGGTTCGCCGGCGGATCACGATGCTCAGGGCAGGTGGCGCCCGGGTCACCCTGGCGGGCTTCCGCCGCACCGCGAACCCGATTGCCGACGTTGAAGGATTGCGGCCGATCGACCTTGGCGCGACGCGCGACGGCCGATTCACCCAGCGCCTGGCGGCGGTGGCGAAGGCGGCGGTTTCGCTTCGCACGAAACTGAGGGGTACGCCGAGGGCCGACCTCATCATCGCGCGCAATCTGGAAATGCTGGCACTGGCCCGCCGCGCCCGGTCGGCTTTCGGCGCCGCTGTCCCGATCGTCTACGAATGTCTTGACATTCACCGCCTGGTGCTTCGCGACGATGTCCTGGGCAAGGCGCTGCGCGCCGCCGAGCGCCATCTGGCGCGGGACGTGAAGTTGCTGGTGACAAGTTCGCCCGCTTTCGTCGCCAATTATTTCAAGCCCTTCCGCCAGGTCGCGGCACCGGTGGAACTGGTCGAGAACAAGTATTTCGAGATCGCGGCGATTCTGCCCGGTGAGCGCGAGGCGGTGGAAGGACCTGTCGCTCCGCCGTGGCGGATCGGCTGGTTCGGAGCGCTTCGGTGCCGCCGCTCGCTCGAACTGCTGGCCGGCTTCACGCGCCGCATGGAAGGCCGGTTCGAGATCGTGCTGCGTGGCCGTCCGGCACTTTCCGAATTCCCGGATTTTCATGCCTTCGTCGATGCCGAACCTTACCTGTCGTTTCGCGGACCGTATCGCAACCCCGAGGACATGGCGGCGATCTATCAGGACGTCCATTTCTCCTGGGCGATCGATTTTTTCGAGGAGGGTCAGAACTCCGAATGGCTGCTGCCCAACCGCCTTTATGAAGGTTGCCGCTTCGGTGCGGTGCCGATCTCGATGGACAACACCGAGACCGGACGGTTCCTGCGGCAGCAGGATATCGGCGTTTTGTTGCCGCATGCCACGCCCGAGGCGCTCGAAACCGCGCTTGGCAGCATGGAACAACACCGCTTCGGCAGGCTGAAGGCACGCGTGCTGGTCCACAATCCGAGGATGTGGAGCCATGATCGCAGCGACTGCAGCGCCTTGGTCGAGAAGCTGCGTCGCCTGACCACCGTACGCGAACCCCTCGTGGCCGAAGCCCTGGCATAGATGGAGGTCGCCCGATGACGCAAACGCTTCTGATCGTGATCCCCTGCCTGAATGAGGCAACCCATATCGGCGCGCTGCTCGACCAGCTCTGCCCGGCGGCGGCAAGGCTTGGCGCGCGGATCGTCGTGGCCGATGGCGGCAGCACCGATGGCACGCTGGCCATCGTCGGCGAGCGCCAGAAGATGGATCCCTGCATCGTCCTGCTCCACAATGAAAAGCGCATCCAGAGTGCCGCGATCAACCTTGCGGTGGCCAAATTTGGCGAGGCCGCGCAATATTTCATCCGCATCGATGCCCATGGCGGCTATCCCGACGACTATTGCGACCGGCTGGTCGAGGAGGCGCAGGCCACCGGCGCGGATTCGGTGGTGGTTTCGATGCTGACCAGCGGCAGCGGCACCGTGCAGAAGGCTGCGGCCGCGGCGCAGAACTCCAAGCTCGGCACCGGCGGCTCCAAGCATCGCCACCTCTCCGCCGGGGAGTGGGTCGATCACGGCCATCACGCGCTGATGCGGATATCGGCCTTCCGGGCCGTCGGCGGCTATGACGAAGCGTTCAGCCACAACGAGGATGCCGAACTCGACTACCGGCTGAGGCAGGCCGGCTACAGGATCTGGATGAGCGGCAGGACGCAGATGGTCTATTATCCGCGTAGCTCGCTGCGCGGCCTCTATTTCCAGTATCTCGGCTATGGCCGCGGCCGGGCCAAGAACGTGCTGAAACACCGGGTGATCCCGAAGGTTCGGCAGATGGTGCCGCTGGCGGTCTTCCCGGTGGTTGTGCTCGCCGCCTTCTCGTTCGTGCACTGGATCGCGGCGCTGCCGCTGTTGCTGTGGGTGGCGGTGTGTCTGGGCTACGGCCTGGTGACGGCCATCAGCCAGCGCAATGCCGATAGCGCGCTTGCCGGCGTCTCCGCGATGGTGATGCATTTCGGCTGGTCCGTCGGCTTCTGGCTGCAGCTTCTCGGCCTCGGCGCGCGGCGGAGGGCGGCGTGATGGCGGTTCAGGCCGAGATCCGCGGCATCGACATCGGCGTGTGCACTTTCCGGCGGCCGGAATTGGCCGACACGTTGCGCTCGCTCGCCGCTCTTGCCCTGCCTGACGGCTTCGAGGTCGGCGTTGTCGTCGCCGACAATGACGACACGCCAAGCGCCAGGGAATTGGTGACGGCGCTGTCACGGGAATTGAAGCTGCCGGTCCGCTACCGGCATTGCCCGGCGCGCAACATCTCGATCGCCCGCAACGCTTGCCTCGATGCCAGCGAGGCGGATTTTCTGGCCTTCATCGACGACGACGAGACCGCCAGCGTCAACTGGCTCGCCGAACTGGTAGCCACGGCTGAAACGAGCGGGGCCGCAGCGGTTCTCGGCCCGGTGCGCGCGCTCTATGGCCCGGATGCGCCGGACTGGATGCGCCGCGGCGATTTCCATTCCACCTTGCCGGTGCGCGTGCGCGGCGAAATCCGTACGGGCTACACCTGCAACGTCCTGCTGCGCATGCGATCGGACAGCTTGCGCGGCCGCCGCTTCAGCCTAGCGCGCGGCCAGACCGGCGGCGAGGACACCGAATTCTTCGACCAGATGCACAAGGCCGGCGGCCGGATCGCCTTTGCGCCGCAGGCGTGGGTGGACGAGGCGGTGCCGCGTGCCAGGGCCGCGTTTGACTGGCTCGGCCGCCGCCGTTTTCGCGTGGGTCAGACGCATGGTCACCTCCTTGGCAGCAATGCGCGTGGCATCGGGCGGATCAGGCATGTCGGCCTTGCCGCGGCAAAGGCGGCCTTTTGCTTCGCTGCCGCGCTTCCCGTTGTCGCCAACCCGGTGCGCAGGAACCGCAGCGTGCTGCGCGGCATCATGCATGTCGGCGTCGTCAGCGGCCTTGTCGGTGTCCGCGAACTGCGCCTCTACGGCCAGCCTTCACCAGGGGAAGGAGGCAAGCGTGCGGCCTGATGTAACCTTCGTCCCCGATGTTTCTTTTGTGATTGCCGCCTATAACGCCGAGGCAACCCTTGATCGGGCGATCACCAGCGCCATCGCGCAGAAGGGCGTCAGCGTCGAGATCATCGTCGTCGACGACAGGTCGTGTGACGCCACGGTCGATGTGGCGCGTGCCTATCCCGAACACATCGTGCGTGTCGTGGCCCTCGAACGGAACCGAGGTCCCGGCGGGGCCAGGAATGCCGGGCTCGACGCAGCGCGCGGCAAGTGGATCGCGGTTCTCGATTCCGACGACGCGGTGTTTCCCGGCCGCATCGCCGCCATGATCGGCCGCGCCGAAAAGGCGAAAGCCGAGATCGCGGTCGACAATCTTCAGGTCGTCCGCGAAGACGGCGTGGCCGAGGATGCGATGTTCCCGCGCCTGTATCTGGAAGGCCTGCGCGAGATTTCGCTGGCCACCTACATCGCCGGCAATGTCGTCTTCGAATCGAAGTTCAATCTCGGCTACCTCAAGCCGATCTTCCTGCGCCGGTTCCTCGACGAAAACCGCTTACGCTATGACGAGAAACTGAGGATCGGCGAGGACTACATCCTGTTTGCCGAGGCCCTGGCCGTGGGCGGCAGATGCGTGGTCGAGCCTGATATCGGCTATGCCTATCATATCCGCGGCGGCTCCATCTCGCGCGTGCTCGAGCCTCACCATGTCGAGGCGATGCGCAAGGCGGATGCCGAATTCGCTCAGACCCATCGGATGGACGACGCGGCCCAGGCCGCCTTCGCCCGGCGCGGCCGCAGCCTGCGCAAGGCGGCCTCGTTCCTGGCGATGGTCCAGCACATCAAGGCGCGGTCTCCGCTCAAGGCGATCCGGACGGCGCTCAGCGACCCGGCGGCGGTCAGCCATATGGGCATGCCGATCGCCGTGCGGTTGCGAAGAGTAGCGGCACAGTTTGCCGTGGGGGTGGGGAGGTGAAGATGCAGGCACATGGAGGGATTTTTCGTGGCCTGCGAATGGACTGAAGTCGATCTCCTCAGAAGGAATTTGCGATGAAGAAAATCAGGAAGGCCGTGATACCGGTGGCGGGGCTTGGGACAAGGTTCCTGCCGGCGACCAAGTCGTTGCCGAAGGAAATGCTTCCCGTCGTCGACAGGCCTGTCGTGCAGTATGCGGTGGACGAGGCCTTCGAGGCCGGCATCGAGCACATCGTCTTCGTTACCGGCCGCAACAAGGCGGTCATCGAGGATTATTTCGACCTCCATCCGGAACTGATCGGAACGCTGGAGCAGACCGGCAAAAAGGCGCAATTGCAGTCACTGGAAAGCCTGCTACCGGTGGCCGGCGCCACCTCCTTCATCCGCCAGCAATCGCCACAAGGCCTCGGCCATGCCGTCTGGTGCGCGCGCGAAGTCATCGGCAACGAGCCCTTCGCCCTGCTTTTGCCCGACATGGTCTCTTTCGGCGGGCGCGGATGCCTGGCCGAGATCACCAACCTCTATGCCGAGACCGGCGGCAACGTCATCGCCGTCGAGCGCTGCGATCCCGGCGAGACCAACAAATATGGCATGGTCGGCCGTGGCGCCGACATTGGTGGCGGCTTCGAGGTGACGGCCATGGTCGAAAAGCCTGCGCCGGCCAACGCGCCGTCGAACTTCTACATCAACGGCCGCTACATCCTGCAGCCCGAGATATTCCAGCTTTTGGGCAACCAGCAACGCGGCGCCGGCAATGAGATCCAGCTGACCGACGCCATGGTCCGCCTGTCCAGGGAGCAGCCGTTCTTTGCCCAGCCCTTCAAGGGGCGCATGTTCGACTGCGGTTCCAAGGAAGGGTTCATCCAGGCCAATGTCGCCTTCGCGCTGGCGCGCGATGACATGAAGGGTCCGGTTTTCGAGATGCTCCGGGAGTTCGTCCGGTCGCATGAACGCCAGGAAGAAGCCGCATAATGCCCAACTTTCGGGAACATTGTCGGGCGGCTGACGGCGGAGGGGCCAGCCGGCCCCGCGCTGTCCGGCACCAAGCGTGTGCCGCGCCCGCCAATGCTCCCGATCGTCCCGGGGCCTGCGAGCGAGACAAGCCAGAATTGGACCGAAGATGAATTATGCAAACTATCCTCTAGACAAGAGGATGCCATTGCCGAATTCGAACGCGGAAGACGGCGACGACTTCATCGACATCGAGCGGCTGCTTGGCATGGCCGCACGGCAGGCCAAGGTGGTTGCCGTGTGTGCCGCCATCGGCCTTTTCCTCGGCTTGCTCTATCTGCAGACCACGCCACCCAAATATGTGTCGATCTCCAGCGTGCTGATCGATGAGGGGCTGAACAAGATCGTCGACGACATCTCGGCGGCCTCGACGACAATGCAGACCGACTCCGCGATTCTGAGCCAGATCGAGATCCTGACATCGACGCGGCTGGCCGCCGTGGTCGTCGACAAGCTCAAGCTCGACCAGAACGACACGTTCATGAACCCGCCGCAATCGGCGCTTGCCCAAGGCATCGGCCTGATCCGCGGCCTGATCCAGTATGTCCGTCCAAGCCATGTCGTGCCTGGCGTCGGCGACATCAACAAGCTCGACCCCGCCGCGCGCGATGCGCTGATCGCCGCATCCCGACGCGACTACGCCATCCTTAAGCTGCAGAACGAGATCCGGGCCGATCGCGTCGGGCGAAGCTATGTCATCGCGCTTGGCTACCAGGGGACGGATCCGGGCTTGGCGAAAGCCATCACCAAGGCTTACGCCGACGCCTATCTCGCCGACCAGCTCGATGCCAGCTTCGACGCCACCGAGCGCGCGGCGGTCTGGCTGCAGGGCCGTCTGACCGACCTGCGCGAAAGCTCGCAGCAGGCATCGCTCGCGGTCGAGAAGTTCAGGGCCGAGCATGGTCTTTCCGCCAACAGCGACGGCCAGTTGATGAGCGACAAGCAACTCGCCGACCTGAACGCCCAGCTCATCGTGGCGCAGGCCGACACGGCCCGTGCCAGCGCTCGCTACCAGCAGTACAAGTCGATCGTCGACGGCGGCTCCGACAACGCTTTCAAGGACGCCGCCATATCCAGCGACCAGCCGGCCAGCTCGGTCATCGCAGCCCTGAAGACCCGCTATCTCGCGGTCGCCAAGCGGCAGCAGGATGTCGAGGCGAATTTCGGCGCCCAGCATCCCCAAGCCTTGGCGCTCGCCAAGGAAAAGGCCGACATTTCGGCCCAGATATTCGGCGAGCTGAAGCAACTCACCGAAAGCTATCGCAACGAGTATGAGGTGGCCCTGGCGCGCGAGACAGCGCTCAGGGCCAACGTCGCCGCCGCCCAGGGCAAGAGTTCCGTCGACAACCAGTCGCAGGTCAAGCTGCGCGAGCTCGACCAGAAGGCGACGGCGCTGACGACGCTCTACCAGACCTTCCTCGGCCGTTACGAGGAAGCCGCGCAGCAGCGATCTTTCCCGGTCGGCAAGATACGCATCATCTCGGACGCGTCGACACCGCTCTCAGCCTCGAGCCCGCGCACCGTCGTCGTGCTCGGTCTTTCGCTGGTGCTCGGCGTTCTGATGGGCGCCGGTTTCGGCGGTCTCAACGAGTTCAACGAACGGTTCTTCAGGACCGGCGAGGAGGTGCGCGACCGCGTCGGCCTCAAATTCCTCGGTTACCTGCCGACCATTGGCGGCAAACCCGCCAAGGAAGACAAGCCGGACGAGGGTCAGCCGGATGTCAAGGTCGCCAGGTCTCCGGCCGCCATTGAGAGGCGCGCGCGGATGCGGGTGAGCATCGACGCTCCGGCATCGATGTTCTCCGAAACGCTGCGCAGCGCCAAGATCGCCTTCGATGTCGTCATGGAAGGGCAAGCCAGTCGTGTCATCGGCGTGATCTCGGTCCTGCCCGGCGAAGGCAAGTCGACGGTCGCGGCCAATCTCGCCGGGTTGCTCGCCGCCAACGGCGCCAAGACGCTGCTCATTGACGGCGATTTGCGCAATCCGGGCCTGAGCCGCAGCCTCGGCATGGAAGCCGACCAGGGATTGATGGAAGCAGTGGTGAGCGGCCAGACCTGGCAGTCCGTCGGCAAGATCGACAGGCAGACCAAGCTCGCGATCATTCCGGCGGTGTCGCGCGGGCATTTCTCGCACACCAGCGAGCTTCTCTCCTCGGCCGGTATGCGTCGCTTCATCGAGAACGCCAAGGAAACCTTCGAATATATCATTGTCGATCTGCCGCCGCTCGGGCCGGTGGTGGATGCCAAAGCCTTCGCGCCGCTCGTCGATGGCTTTGTGCTGGTTACCGAATGGGGCCGCACGCCGCGCGCCATGGTGCGCTCGATGCTGGTATCCGAACCCTACGTCGCCAACAAGATCGTCGGCGTGGTGCTGAACAAGGTCAACCTGAAGAAGCTGGCCAAATACGGATCCTTCGGCGCGTCGGAGAAATTCTTCGACACATACTCGAGCTACTATCTCGACAAGACGGAAGTGCGCGGCAAGACGACGGTCTGAGACAGGCTGCCCCCACCGTTGGGCTGCGCTGAGGTTCTCATTTCGATATTGCGCAAAGGCTTCGACCCTCCCTCATTTCGTGCGGCCGGACATGAAGCGGAGCGGCGCATCGCTCGAAGTCTGGAAATATGGCTACGCCGCCCTCAGCCGGTAGCGGAAAAGCGTGTGATCGAGCAGCAGCCGTACGCGCGGTTCGGCTTCCGTCGCCACCAGCCAGCTTGCCGCGATCATGGTCGCACCGACTGTTGCCATCGACAGGAGATAAGGAAATCCCGCGCGCACCATGGCGCCGAGCATCGCCGCGCCGATGACGTCGTGGATCAGATAGAGCGGATAGGTCATAAGGCCGATCCGGCGCCAGCCGCTCCAGCTGAGATCGAGTTTGAGCGACCACGCCATCAGCGCGATGCCCACGAGGAACATCAGGATCGGCGGCGCGTAGGGCATCACGGCTCCGACCTTGACGCTGCGGACCTCGACGGAGCTGACGATCTGCAGCACGCCGCCGCCGAGGAATAGCAGGCAGAAGCCAAGGCGAGGGGCCGTCGCCGCCTTGAACCGCATCAGCCAGATGAGCACGCCGACCGCGAAGAAGCAGCCATGATGGACCAGGACGAGCTGCAGCCAGCGCGTCTCGGCGAAGTCGGACCAGCCGAGCGGATAATAGAGGCACCAGAACGACGTGCTGACAAGGCCGACGACGATGGCAACCCTCTCTATCAGGTGGAAGCGGCCGAGCCGCAACAGGACCCAGACGATGGCGTAGAAGGCGATCTCGATGCCGAGCGTCCAGTAGACGCTGTCCACCCAGGGACCATAGGGCGCGAACAGGGCCGTTCGAGCGAGCCTGACCACCGCATCGGTCGGCCAGCTCAAGCCAATGAGCAGCAAAAGCGCCGCGGTGACCGGCGCGCAAATCCAGACCGCCGGCGCCAGCCTTTTGACCCTTGCCTCGAAGAACCGCAGCGGCGTCGAACTCTCGGCGCTGAACGCGATGACTAAACCGCTGATGACGAAGAAGATCTGGACGCCGACCCAGCCGGACCCGACCCAGGCACCTATACCGGGCTGCGCCGGAACGCCACCCGTGGCCTGCGCCGAGATGCCGTCGGGATAGGCCCACACCCAGAAACCGTGATGGTAGATCATGACCAGCACGGCGGCGAGAAACCGCAATATGTCGATGCCGCCAAACGTTGTCTTCTGCTGAGCCATGCGATCCGATCGGACGGCCCCCCGCGGGAAACGTAAGGTGTGATGCTGCGTTGCACAATCAACAAGCGAGCGCCGCGGCGATCACAAACTGCGCCGCGCCGAAACATCCGAGAATGGCAACGCCTCGCCGTTGCCGCTGCGCTTCGTCAAACGCCGATCCCGCGCGCTTTCATAGCAACGGTGATCTCGTCCAGAATGACAGGATCGTCGATGGTCGCCGGCATGGTCCACGCTTCCTTGTCGGCGATCTTCTGCATGGTGCCGCGCAGGATTTTTCCCGACCGCGTCTTGGGCAGCCGTTTGATCGTCACCACGGTCTTGAAGGCGGCGACCGGGCCGATGCGCTCGCGCACCAGAGCGACGACCTCCTTCTCGATGGCGCCGCCTTCGCGGGTGACACCGGCGTTCAGCACAACGAAGCCAAGCGGCACCTGGCCCTTCATCGCATCGGCGATGCCGACGACGGCACATTCGGCGACATCGGGATGGGCGGCCAGCACCTCTTCCATCGCGCCGGTCGACAGCCGGTGGCCGGCGACATTAATGATATCGTCGGTGCGGGCCATCACGTAGAGATAGCCATCGTCGTCGATCATGCCGGCATCGGCTGTCTTGTAGAAGCCGGGGAACTCATCGAGATAGGCCTGGCGGAAGCGGGCGTCCGCATTCCACAGCGTCGGCAGGCAGCCCGGCGGCAGCGGCAGCTTGACCACGACGTTGCCCAGCGTGCCGCGCGGCACCTCATGGCCGGCATCGTCGAGCACGCGGATGTCGTAGCCCGGCATGGGCACCCCGGGCGAGCCGTATTTCACCGGCAGCAGGCCGAGCCCGGCAGGGTTTATCGTCATCGGCGAGCCGGTCTCCGTCTGCCACCAATGATCCACCACCGGCACGTTGAGCTTCTGCTCCGCCCATTTGATGGTTTCGGGGTCGGCACGTTCGCCGGCGAGAAACAGCGTGCGGAATTTCGACAGATCGTATTTCGGCACGAACTCGCCCTTGGGGTCCTGCCCCTTGATGGCGCGGAAGGCGGTCGGCGCGGTGAACAGTGCGACCACGCCGTGCTCCGAGATCACCCGCCAGTAGGTGCCGGCGTCGGGCGTGCCGATCGGCTTGCCTTCGAACAGCACGCTGGTGCAGCCATGCAGCAGAGGCGCATAGACGATGTAGGAATGGCCGACCACCCAGCCGACGTCGGACGCCGCCCAGAACACTTCGCCCGGCTTGACGCCGAACTCATTGTCCATCGTCCATTTCAACGCGACCATGTGGCCGCCATTGTCGCGCACGATGCCCTTGGGCTGGCCGGTCGTGCCCGACGTGTAGATGATGTAGAGCGGGTCGGTGGCCAGCACCGGCACGCAATCGACATTGGCGCCGGCCGCCCGTTCGCGGGCGACGGCGTCGGCATAGTCGATGTCGAAATGGTCCTTCAAATCGCAGCGCAACTGGTCGCGCTGCAATATCAGGCAAGCATCCGGCTTGTGGCGGGATATCTCGATGGCCTTGTCGAGCAACGGCTTGTAGGCAACGACCCTGCCCGGCTCCAGGCCGCAGGAGGCCGAGATGATCAGTTTCGGCTTGGCGTCGTCGATGCGTGTGGCAAGCTCATGCGAGGCAAAGCCGCCGAACACGACCGAATGGACAGCGCCGATGCGGGCGCAGGCAAGCATCGCGATGGCCGCTTCCGCCACCATCGGCATGTAGATGATGACACGGTCGCCCTTGCCGATGCCGCGATTCTTGAGCACCGAGGTCAGCGCCACCACCTCGCGTTTCAGCTCGGCATAGGTGAACTTCCTTACCGTTCCGGTGATGGCGCTGTCATGGATCAGTGCGACCTGATCGGCGCGCCCGCCGGCGACATGCCGGTCAAGCGCGTTGTAGCAGGTGTTGCAGGTCGCGCCGGTGAACCAGCGGCCGTAGACGCCGGCGGCGGCATCGAACACCTTGTCCCAGGGCGTATACCAGTCGATGGCGCCAGCCGCGTCGGCCCAGAATTTTTCCGGGTCGCGTTTCCAGCCGTCATAGACCTCGTGATAGCGTGAAGCCATCAATATCCTCCCAGAAGCCATTTGCCGTCCTCGCCGATAGCCTATGCTGTTTTTTCCGGAGATGTCTTCCTGCATTTTCGTCTCAATCCGCCGCGTCTTGACCTGACGGACATTTCCTGGCTGGAGCAGGTGTCGCGGAAACGGCTTTCGCCGACTTATGACGGACGGCAGTTCGACCACCCAGCTGGACATATTCCGGCGAAGGGCACGGCCGATTATCCGGCGAGTTTCGACGTCGCGCGGCGAGGGCGCTTGGGGTCCACGTGAGCCAGCAGGGACAAGCCGTGCAAGGCCTTGCCTAATGCTCCCGCCGGCAAGCCGGCGGTGATCGTCGTGCTGCCGCGGTGACGGAACTCCCGCCAAGCAACCCGTCGATAGCCGACTAACGAACCGGATTCGTTGGGCAAATGTCCATCGTGCTAGATCGGCAATGCCACCAGCATGAGGCCTACGCCGCCGAAGATCAAAATGGCTGTCGCAAGAGCCTTTCGATGACGTTCGAAAGTTGTCGGAGCCCGCTCCCAATTGTAACGCATACGCTATCTCCCCAAGACCCGGGGAGTTCTTACCTCACCTAAGGGAAGAAAAGCAACGGTCCTGCCAGTCGTCGCACTTGCCGCGCGTGTCATCTCCGACGACTATTTCTGGGGCGATATTCGGCTGTGGAGGGATGTTGCGGCCTGACAAGAGCCTTTCGCAAGCACAGCGCGGCGCGGGCCATCCCCGATCATCCCCGGCTGGCCGATAGACAGCGCGCCGCCACCGCGCTATCTCATTTCGGGGTTTTGCGTTGGCTTTTGGGGGGTCGTGATGGAAATTGCCTCTGGAACGGTTCTGCGGCTGGCGGACGACGCCTCGGTCCAGCATGTCGGCGACGGCGCGGTCGTGCTTCTGGCGCGTAGCGGCCAGCTCTACACCTGCAACGGCACGACCGAAGCCTTTCTCGACAAGGTGGATGGCGCGCGCAGCTTCAGTCAGATCGTCGGCCTGCTTTGCGAGGAGTTCGAGGTCGACAAGGGCATGCTTGACGAGGACATGGCGGCGCTGGCCGCCGATCTGGTGTCGGAAGGCATTCTCGCCGCTCCGGGGCTTGATAGCTAAGGGTACTCGATGGCGGACTGTCCTCTCCTGCGCGCCTTGTTCCGCTGCCACCTCTGGGCAAGCGCGCGGCTGATGCCGGTCCTCATTGCCAACCGCAGCTTCGAGGAGGTGCTGAAATGGGCGCCGCTCGTCTCGTCGTCGCCCTATCGCGGCTTACCCGCTCCCTACATTGTCGCTCGGGTCAACCGTGCTGTGCGCCGTCCCTGGCTGATGCGCGACCGCAGGTGCCTGCGGGAAGGTCTGCTCGGCCATCGTTTCCTGCGCCTCGCCGGCTTCGATCCGGAGTTGCGCTTCGGCGTCGATCCGAAGTCGCTGCAAGCGTCCCGGCTGTCGGCACATTGCTGGGTCTGTCTCGACGGCAGGCCGGTGGTCAGCGACAGCCTTCCCGGCATGGTCGAGATCTATCGCCACCATGACCGTGCCGCGAAGGTGCGCCCCGCTTGACCAGACCCCGCGTCTTCTATGACCTCAACGGCCAGGTCCTCGGCATATCGGCCGAACGCGCCGAGCTATGGCGGGACTTCGACAGGATGCTCGCCAGCCTGCGCATCGAAGGTTCGACCGAGGCGGATTTCCATCTCGAGATTGCCGAGGCGGAGGCGTTGGACGAGACGCCCGTTGGCTCCCTTGTCTTCGACGGCGAGATACCGGAGGACGGCTATTGCCGGATGATAACGGACGGCGCCAGCGTCCATCTGGTCTTGCCGGGACGCCAGACCGTCGAGATCAACGAGAAGGGGTGGGCTCGACTCCGCGTCGTGCCCGACAGCAAGGCCGCCTGGACGCCGTCCATGCTGATGCTGGACGCGGCACTCGACGCCGGCGGCCAACATATGCTGCACACCGCGGGCCTGACGCTGCCGGGCCGTGACGCCGTCGTGCTGATCCATGCCCCGAGCGGCACCGGCAAGACCACCACATCGCTGGCCTTGGCAACGCAGGGATACGGCCTGTGCTCCGACGACGCCATGATCGTGAATGTCGCTTCCGCCACTCCTGTTGCCTGGGGCTTGCCGCGCCACGTCAAGATCCACGAGCAGACCGCGCGGATGATCCCGCAAGTGGCTCCGTGTCTCGGGCCATCCTGGGACCGCAATGGCGAACAGGCTGTTTCGCTGGATAAGCTGGACGGGATCGTAAAAATCGAAAGCCCGACCGCCCGTCCGGTAGTCGCGCTCCTGCATCTTGCGCGATCCGCCGACGAAGAGACCCGGCTCGCGCCCATGGCCCGGACCGATGCGATGATTGCATTGGCAATGGACAATGTCCGCACCGGCATGACCGGCCTGCTGCCCCTGCAGAAGCGCCGGCTGGCGACGATCGGCAGACTGGTCTCGTCCGTGCCGACCTTCACCCTGGAAACAGGCGCACGCCCGGCCGAAGCGGCGGCGCTGATAAGCGCCACACTGACATCACGGGACTGACGGTCGGTTCATGCCGCGTGTGGCCTGGCCTTGGCCAGCCTCTGGATCCAGCGGAACGCATCGCGGCGCAGGCGCGAGCCGATCTTCTCCCTGGAATTGACCCTGAGCAGGGTGTTCGTCGTGATCAGCCTTTTGGCCAGCCATATCGACAGGTCGGGTTTGATCCGCGCCGCGAGTTCGAGCGCATGCGGTTCGCCGAACAGCCGGCCGGTCACGTTGAGCACGATCGCCAGTTCGAGTTCGATCCCGGTCATGCGCGCCGCCTCGAGCAGGCGGGTTTCCGATTCCGCTGACTGCAACGCCCGCACGCCTTGCAGCACGTCGACACAAAGCTGCAGCCGGTGGAATTTATGCCCCCCGGCGGCGTGCACGATGGCGATCGTCAAAAGGGCCGCCGGGGTGTCGGTTGCCTCGCCATCGATGATACCCAGTTCGCGAAAACCCAGCGACAGGCGCCGCCGCATGCCGGTGTCATGCACCAGGTCGCCATGCAGTTCGACAAGCAGGCTGGAGTTATCTTTTTCCAGCCACTTGAACTCCTGCAGCCGGTAGGATTCGGCCTCGTCGCTGCCAAGCTCGAAGCCGCATTCCGCAATCACCCGGTTTGCCCGCGCCAGGTCGGCGGGGTCGACGATGATGTCGATGTCGGTGAACGGCCGGTCGGACACGTTGCGGTAGAGGTTTCGCGCGAAGACCGGTCCCTTGACGATCCGCGCTGGAATGCCTTCCGCCGCCATCCCCTTCATGATGCGGTCGCCATGATACTGCAGCAGCATCGACTGGCCGGTGGCGATGGTCGCCTTCTGACGCAGATCGTCAAGCCTGGCTTGCAGGCCCGAATCCCCAGGCAGGTGCGAGTCGCCGCGCTCCCTGAGCTTGCGCAGCATGATCGGCAGGACGCCGTGGAATTCGGCATTGTCGAGCAGAGCTGACAGGATCTTTGCCGACAAATTGTCCTCGGCCGCCACGACCTCCGGATCGGCGAAGCGCAGCAGCAGTCTTTCTTCGGCGGAGGTGAGGGACGGCAGCGTCAATCCGGGCAAATCCATCGCTAAGTCGATGTCCGGAATGGTTACAGAAAAGCGCGGCTGAAGCCAGCCTTACATGCCCCAGCGCAGCGCGGCCGTGTGGACAGGTGCGTCCCACCAGCCCGTCGATTCGTCATCGAGCAGGGTCAGCGTGATCGAGCAGCCGGCCATGTCGAGCGAGGTGACATAAGTGCCGACCAGCGAGCGGGCAATCATCACGCCATGCTTCTCGAAAATCCGGCGGGCGCTGTTGTACATCACATAGAGCTCCATCAGCGGCGTGCCGCCAAAGCCGTTGACGAACAGCAGCGCGGGTCCTTTCGCCTTGTCGCCCAGGTCTCCAAGGATCGCCGCGCAGATCTCCTCGGCGATCGCATCGGCGCTCTTCAAGGTGTCGCGGCGCCGGCCGGGTTCGCCATGGATGCCGACGCCGAATTCCATCTCGCCATCGCCGATGTCGAAGGTCGGTTTGCCGGCCGCCGGGACGGTGCCGCTGGTCAGCGCCACGCCCATCGAGCGGGTCGCGTCGTTGACGCGGTCGCCCAGCGCCTTGAGCGGCTTCAGCGCCAAGCCATGTTCAGCAGCCGCGCCGACGATCTTTTCCACCACCAGCGTGCCGGCCACGCCGCGCCGGCCGGTCGTGTAGGACGAATTCTCGACGGCGACGTCGTCATTGGTCACCACCTGAAGGACGCCTTCCGACATTTCCGCCGCCATGTCGAAATTCATCACGTCGCCCTCATAGTTCTTGACGATGAGCAGGCAGCCGGCGCCGGTGTCGACGGCTTGCGTGGCCGCAAGCATCTGGTCCGGCGTCGGTGAGGTGAACACCTGGCCCGGACAGGCGGCGTCCAGCATGCCATGGCCGACAAAGCCGCCATGCAGCGGCTCGTGGCCCGAGCCGCCGCCGGAAATCAGCGCCACCTTGCCCGGCTTGAGGGCCTTGCGGCGGATGAATTTGTGCTCCTCGCCAAGCACCAGCATGTCGGCATGGGCGGCAACGAAACCATCGAGGCTCTCGGTCAGCACCGTGTCCACCGAATTCATGAATTTCTTCACGGCCGTCTCCTCCCGAAATAGCCTGGCATCCATGAGGTCGATCAGCCGTTCTTGCCGGTGATGCTGGTGACCTTCTGGATGAATTCGTTGATCGCGCGGTCGAGCGCCGCATTCTGTCTGTCGTCGCCGAAATCCGGCACGATGAGCGAAACGTGCCTTGTCTTGCGCGCGCCCGCGGCGGCCGAGATTTTCCCCGGATGCGCCTGGTGATATGCGGCAAGGAACTGGTCCCGTTCTGGCTGGCTGAAATGACAGACGGAAAAGATGGCGGGCAGATGCTTTGACGGTATCGGGATCGAATAGGCGGGGCTCGAAATCTGCGTGACGAAACTGCGGTGCTTGCCGAGCGCGTCGGCGAGCCGCTGGCGCATGCCTGACGGCCGCTGGTCGATGACCTGCGACAGGATCGTCTTGTACGCGCGGATCGCCTCTTCGGGCTCCGGTGTCGGGTCGACCATGCCTGCCCCCTAGACCGGCACGTCAGCGATGGCCGCCTTGGCCATGGCGAGTTGCGCCGGCGCGACCGAGAGATCGCGCAGGCCGGCTTCGAGCAATGAGGCAATCGCGGCCGGATCGCCGCCGGCATCCCCGCACAGGCTGACGGGAATCCCATTTTCCCGTCCGAAGGACGCGACCGAGCCGATAAGCCGCAGCACCGCGGGATGACTGACGGAATTCAGGTGTGCCACAGCAGCATTGTCGCGCGCGGCCGCCATCACATATTGCGTCAAATCGTTGGAACCGATCGACAGGAAGGCTACGCCCGCGAATGCCTCGGGCGCGATGGCCACCGAAGGCACTTCGACCATGATGCCGAGCGGCGGCATTCTTTGCGCGATGTCACGCGCGGCAAGGGCTGCGTGTTGCTCGGCGAACAGGGCGGCGGCGCGTTCATACTCTTCCGGCGTGGCGATCATGGGAAACATGACTTTCAGATTGCCGTGTGGCGCGGCGCGCAGCAATGCCCTGATTTGAACGCGGAATATGTCGAGCCTGGCCAGCGACAGCCTGATGCCGCGCAGGCCAAGGAACGGATTGCCCTCTTCGACCGTGAAGCCCGGCACCGGCTTGTCGCCTCCGGCATCGACGGTGCGGATCGTCACCGGTTTTTCGCCGGCCCATTCCAGCACCTTGCGATAGGCGCGATACTGCGTCTCCTCATCCGGCAGCGTCTTGCCGAACAGGAATTCCGTGCGCATCAGGCCGACACCGTCGCAGGTCGCGATATCGATGGCGTCGACGTCCCGGGGGTCGGCGATGTTGACTTGCACGCGCACCGCGGTGCCTCGCTTCGTCGCGGCCGGCCGTGCCAGAAAAGTCTCCGCGTCGCCTTGGCGGGCCGCGAAGGCGGAGGACGACCGCCGGAACGAGCCGATCTCCGCGGGCGAGGGCGCCAGAACGATAGCGCCGTGCTCCGCGTCGAGCAGCGCGGTGCCGGCAACAGCGGCCAGCGGCTCGCGCAGACCCACGACCATCGGCACGCCACGCGAGCGCGCCAGCATGGCGACATGGCTGGCGGTGCTGCCTGCCCGCAGCGCGATGCCGCCGCCATGGCTCCAGTCGATTTCGAGAAAGCGCGTCGGCGCGATGTCCTCGCCGCAGAGGATGGCGCCGGCTGGTGCCGTGCGGCCGCCGTCCTCTGTCAGGGCGCGCAGCACCTGGTCCCTGATATCGCGCAGGTCCGTGGCGCGGGCGCGGAAATAATCCTGGTCCGAGGCTTCGTAGCCCGCGATCTCGGCGTCCAGCGCCTGCCGCCATGCCGCGTCGGCGGGCTTTCCGGAGGCGATCGATGTGAAGGCCGGCCCGCTCAGCGCGTCATCTTCCAGCATGGCGATGTGGAATTCGAGTATGCCGGCAGCATCGCTGTCGGCGGTCTCGACCATGGCCACGAGCCGTTTCACCGCCTTGTCGATCGAGGCCTCCAGCGCCGCTTTCTCTTCGGCGGAGCTTGCCTTGCTCGCGTAGATGCCCGCGGGCCGCCCGAGGTCGAACAGAGGCCCCTCGGCATAGCCGGCTGAAGCCGGAACACCCTCAATGCGCATGGCCCGCATTCCCCGCGGGCCGGCCAGGGCATGCATCGGCGTCAAGCCGAACGGACATGGCCGGCATCCTCGTCGAAATCGCGCTGCACCAGTTCGATCAGTGCGCGGATGGCATCATCGGCACCATCGCCGTTGGCCCTGATGTGCAGCACGGTGCCCTTCGGCGCCTTGGCCGCCATCACCTTGACGATGCTTTTGGCATCGAACCATGGGCCGTTGGCGGCGAGTGCTATTTCCACGTCGGCGGCAAAGCTTTTGGCCAGCTTGGTGAACTTTACCGAGGGACGCGCATGCAGACCCACATCATGGGTGATCAGGACGGTCGCTTCGGCGGTTGCGGACATATGTTCAACGTTCCCGTTCACTCACGACGGCGACAGTTCGTGCGCCGTCGCCACCACTTCTTTCAACGAGGCGCCGCCGGACGCCTCGGTCGCCGCCATCACCGCGCCCTCGACGATCGGCGCGTTGCAGACGATGATCTTCTGCGCGCGGGGCTCGCCGATCATCTCCACGGCCATTTCCGAATTGGTCTCGGCGCCGCCGAGATCGACCAGAATGGCGACGCCGGCTTCCGACCAGGCCTTGTCGATGGCGCCCATGATCGCCTCGACAGTCGTGCCGAGCCCGCCATGGCCGTTTCCACCGCACCATGCAAGCGGCACTTCGTCGCCCACCATCTGGCGTACCATGTCAGCCGTGCCTTCCGCGACCAGCGGCGAATGCGACACGATCACGATCCCGACATTGCTCATCCCTTGTCCCCGATGATGTGCGCCAGCGTGCGCACCAGCAGCGCGGTCGAGCGCGCGCCGGCATCCATATGGCCGATGGAGCGGTCGCCGAGAAACGAGGCACGGCCGCGCAGCGCCTTCATCGGCACCGTCGCTTCGGCGGCGGCGTCGGCGATGTCGGCTATCTCAGCCGCCGTCATTCCCCCGGCCAAAGCGTCATGCACCGGCTGCAGAACATCGAGCAATGTCTTCTGTCCAACCTGCGATTTGCCGCGCGCGGCCACGGCCTCGATCGCCTTGCCGAAGGCAGCCGTCAAATCGGCCCGGTCCGGGTCCGCCGAAATCTCCCTGCCCAGCGCCAGGAACAACGTGCCGAAGAGCGGGCCGGAGGCTCCGCCCACCGTCATCACCAGCTTGGTGCCGATCGCCTTCAGCGCCTCGGGCAGCGGCTTTGCGGCGAACGCATCGGCCTCTGTCCGCACAGCCTCGAAGCCGCGCTTCATGTTCAGCCCATGGTCGCCATCGCCGATCGCCTGGTCGAGCGCCGTCAATTCCTCGGCGTGGTCGGCAATCGTATCCGCGGCGGCCGTGATCAGCCTCGAAAGGTCCAGCGCCGTCATGTCGGCCGAATTCCCGGGTTGCACCTTGCCCGCAGTAGCGAAAGAACGGTCGTCCGACAACTGATCCATGCATCAGGCCGCCGCGTATAGCGCGGCGGCGGCCGCGAACACCTCGGCCACGGCGTGGGCGCCGGGGTCGGCCACGCCCTGCAATTTGGCGCCGACATAGGCGGACCTCCCAGCCTTGGCCTTCTCCATCGTGGCCGTTGCCTCGGCGCCGCGCCGGCCCGCCACCGCGGCTTCTTCCAGGCCCTTGCCGTCGAGTGCCTTCAAGGCCGGCTCCAGCGCGTCGACCATCGTGCGGTCGCCTGCTTTGGCGCCACCGTAGAACGTCATTCGTTCAAGCCCCGCAAGCAGCGCCTTGGGCACATCGGTGCCGCCATCCAGGGCCTGCGCCGCCGCCGTGAAGAAGATCGACAACAGCACCCCACTAGAGCCGCCCATGGATGAACTCAGAATATCGCCCATCGCCCCAAGCGTCGCTGGGGGGTCGGCAAGCGGCAGTGTGTCAAGCCGTTCGAGGATGCTGCGCGCGCCAGTCGCCACCGTCGAGCCGGTGTCGCCGTCACCCGCCTTGGCGTCCAGTCCGTTCAATGTCGCTTCGAGCGAGATCAGTCTTTCGCAGACCGTGACGATCAGGTGCCTGGTAGCCGCGTCCTGGCTGGCCTCGTATGCCGCATTTTGTCCGGCTGCCTTTGCCATCGGCACAACAGTTGGTTCGACGACCGGCTTTGCCGGCATCCAGGCGTGCGGGCCGACCGGTGCCAGCAAGGCGGTTTCGCGGGCCGCGTCGAGCTTGATCAAAGACAGCGAGAAGCCGTTCATATTGAGCGCCGTCATCAGCGGCCCGGGGCCGATCGCCAGCTTGACGGTCCTGGCGAGCGGCGAGGCAAGCACCGCATTGGCGACGACTGACATTTCGAGTGGCGGCACGGAGCCGAGATTGTTGATCAGCAAGGCATAGGCGGCCTTCGGGTCGAGCCGCGCCGCGAGGCGCTCCGCCATGACCGCCACCAGCCGGTCGGCACTTTGCACCGCGATGCGCTCGACGCCGGGCTCGCCATGGATGCCAAGGCCGAGCTCGCCGTCATCGGCGCCGAACCTGTCCTCATGCGGCTGGCCTGGGATCGAGCAGGACGATAGCGACATGCCGAGCGAAATGATGTCCTTCGCCGCCGCGCGCGCGGCCGCCGCAACGGATGCCAGATCCTGGCCGGCTTCCGACAGATGGCCCGATATCTTGTGCACGAACAAGGTGCCGGCAACACCCCGTGGCTGGACGATGTCGGGCAGCGCGATGTCGTCGGCGACGATCACCATCTCGACCGCAAACCCTTCGGCCCGCGCCTTCTCGGCCGCCAGGCCGAAATTGAGCCGGTCCCCGGTGTAGTTCTTGACGATCAGCAGGCAACCGGCCGGTCCGGTGACGGCGCGAATGGCGGCCAGCACCGCTTCGACGCTCGGCGAGGCGAAGATCTCGCCCGAGACCGCCGCCGTCAGCATGCCCTTGCCGACGAAGCCGGCATGCGAAGGCTCGTGCCCGGCGCCACCGCCGGAGACCACGGCAACCCTGGACTTGTCCCAATCGGCGCGCAGCACGACCTTGATCTCGGGATAGCCGTCGAGGCGCGCGAGGTCGCCCGAGCCAATGGTCCGCAACAGGCCGTCAAGCGCCTCGGTGACGATCGTTTCCCTGCGGTTGAAAAAGTGCTTCATCGAATTCGTCCCGTATTCGCAATCGTCAATCAGAAGCCGGCATCAGCCTTGGCAGGAAAGCCGAAAACCATTCACATCAGTCGTTGTCCATCAGCGCCGAAATAGAGCGGCGACCGGTAGCGGATCACCACTTTGTCGCCTCGTGCCAGATCGGTGTCGGGGTCGGTCAGCGTCACCAGTTTCTTCGGCCCCACCGCCACGTGCAGGTGGTTCTGGTCGCCGAGATGTTCGACCCAGTCGACGACGCCGTCGGCATGGCCGTTCGTCGCCTTCTCGATGGCCAGATGCTCGGTGCGTGCGCCGATCGTCTTCGTACCCGTCGGCGCGCCGCCGTCGGGAAGCAGCCCGGTGGGCAGAAGATTGATCGCGGGCTGGCCAAGCCTTGCCGCGACATGCAGGTTTGCCGGTTCCGAATAGATCGTCCTTGGCGAGCCGATCTGCACCAGCACGCCCTTGTCAAGGATGCCGATGCGGTCGGCCATGGTCATGGCCTCGATCTGGTCGTGGGTGACGTAGAGCATGGTGGCGCCGAGTTCGGACTGGATGCGCTTCAATTCGAGCCGCAGGTCCGCCCGCAGCTTGGCGTCGAGCGACGACAGCGGCTCGTCCATCAGGTAGATGGAGGGCTTGCGCACCAATGCGCGGCCGATGGCGACGCGCTGCATCTCGCCGCCCGACAATTTCGTCGAACGGTTGGCAAGCTTGTGACGGATGCGCACCATGCCGGCCACTTCCTCGACGCGGCGGCGGATCTGGTCTTCCGGTATTCTCCGCGCCGGCGAGCGCAGCGGAAAGGCAAGGTTGTCGAACACCGACAAATGCGGATAGAGCGAATATTGCTGGAAGACGAAGGCGGTATCGCGCTCTGCCGGCGACAGGTTCGTGGCATTGTGGCCGCCGATCTCGATCGTGCCGGCGTCCGGCCGCTCCAGCCCGGCGATCAGCCGCAACGTCGTCGTCTTGCCGGCTCCGGTCGGTCCGAGCAGCACGACGAATTCGCCGTCTGATATATGCAGGTCGAGCCCGCTGACCGCGGCTTGCTCGCCGAAACTCTTGGTCACGCCCTTGATGTGCACGTCAGCCATGCTGCGCTCTCCGCTCCGATGCGGTGTCGTGGATCGCCGTTCTCACGGCGCGGCCAGATCCCTTGTCGAACAGCGACAGCCGCGCGCTGTTCAGCGTCAGGCCGACATGGTCGCCCGGGTTGAGCCGGATTTCGGCCGGCACGCGCGCCTTGATGATGCCGTCCGTCGTTTCCACCGCGACGATCTGCGTGGTGCCGAGATATTCGGTGCCGTAGATGGCGCCGCGCAGCTTGGAGGCGTCATCGAAGCGGATGTGTTCGGGCCTGATGCCAAGTGCCATGTCGGCCGGCGCGATGTCCTCGCGCACCTCCGGCACCGCGACTTTTGTCCCCTGGACGACGATCTCCTGCGCGCCTTTGGAAAGCCCACCGCCGAAGCCCAGAAAGTTCATCGGCGGCGAACCGATGAAGTCCGCGACGAACATGGTCGCCGGGCGGTCATAGATCTCGCGCGGAGTGCCGAACTGTTCGATGACGCCGTGGTTCATGACAGCGATCTTGTCAGCCATCGACATCGCTTCCATCTGGTCGTGCGTGACATAGACGGTGGTGGCATGGATGCGGTTGTGCAACTCGCGCAGTTCATGGACCATCAGATCGCGGAATTCGGTGTCGAGTGTGCCGAGCGGCTCGTCCATCAGGAAGCATTTCGGCCGCCGCACGATGGCGCGGCCGAGCGCGACGCGTTGACGGTCGCCGCCGGCAAGGCCGGAAACGGATTTGTTGAGCAGATGGTCGATGCGCAGAAGCTTCGCCGTTTCTTCGACGCGGGTGCGGATCTCGGCCGAGGGCATGCCTTGCGCGAGCAACGGGAAACCGATGTTCTTGCGCACATTCATATGCGGATAGAGTGCGAACAGCTGGAAGACGAAGGCGATGTCGCGCTCGCGCGCCCGCAGCATGGTGACGTCCTCGCCGCCGAGCAGGATCTGGCCGCCGGTCGGCAGCTCGAGCCCGGCGATCATGCGCAAGGTGGTGGTTTTGCCACAGCCGGACGGCCCGAGCATGACGAAGAACTCGCCATCCTCGACGACGAAATTGGAGTCTTGCACCGCGACGAAATCGCCGAAGGCCTTCCTCAGATGCTGGACGCGAATCTCGGCCATGATTATTCCGGAAACTTCGAGACGATGATGAACATCACCGTGCCGGCGAGCATGGTGATGAACGAATAGGTGTAGAGCGACAGCGCGAAGGGCTGGAACAGCATCAGGAAGCCGATGGCGATCAGCGCCGTGGCGATGTTTTCCATCAGCCCGCGCCTGGCCCAGCGTGGCCAGCGGGACTTGCGTTTTGCAGGTTGGGTCATGCTCATTTGCGCACCGCGCCGAAAGTGATGCCGCGCAGCAATTGCTTGCGCAGCAGGATGGTGAAGACCAGGATCGGCACCAGGAAGATCGTCGTGCCGGCCGCGACGGCCGGCCAGTCCTGGCCGCCTTCGCCGATGATGGTCGGGATGAAGGGCGGCGCGGTCTGTGCCGTGCCGGAGGTCAAGAGGGCCGCGAAGGCATATTCGTTCCAGGCGAAGATCAGGCAGAAGATGGCGGTCGCGGCAATGCCGGTGGTCGCCTGCGGCAGCACGGTGCGCCAGAAGGCCTGCAGCCGCGTATAGCCGTCGATCATGGCGGCTTCCTCGTACTCGCGCGGAATCTCGTCGATGAAGCCTTTGAGCAGCCACACCGCCAGCGACACGTTGACCGCCGTGTAGAGCAGGATCATGCCGAGCGCGGTGTCCGACAGGCCGAGTTCGCGGTACATCAGGTATATGGGAATGGCGACCGCGATCGGCGGCATGAAGCGCGTCGACAGGATGAAGAACAGCAGGTCGTCGGCAAGCGGGACCTTGAAGCGCGAAAAACCATAGGCCGACAACGTGCCGAGGAAGACGGCGCAGAAGGTCGAGCCGAAGGCGATGATGAGCGAATTGACGAACCGCGGCAGGAAGTTGGACGGGCCGGCGATCACCATGTTGCGCTTGCGCACGGTCTCGTCGCAGAAGCCGGTCGCCGGTCCGAGCGAGTTGATGTACTCCGGTGTCTGCCTTGTCCGCGTCGTGAACAGGTTGCAGTAGCCCTCGATGCTCGGCTGGAAGACGATCTTGGGCGGATAGGCGATCGAATCCGGAGGCGTCTTGAAGCTGGTGGCGAAGATCCACAAGAGTGGCACGATCGAGACCAGCGCATAGGCGATGATGATGGCGCCGGCGATGCGCTTCGAATTTGCCGAGGGGGCGACGACCGAATGGGCAGTGGTCAGGCTCATCTCTGCTTCACCTTGTTGAGCGCCTTGACGTAGATATTGGCGAGACCGAACACCGCGACGAACAGGATGATGGCGAAGGCCGATGAGTAGCCGGTGCGCCAGCTTTCGAAGGCCTGACGCTTCAGCGTGATCGAGGCGACCTCGGTGGTCGAGCCCGGCCCGCCGCCGGTGAGCAAATTGACCATGTCGAACATCTTGAAGTTCTCGATGCCGCGAAACAGCACCGCCAGCATGATGAAGGGCAGCGCCATGGGCAGTGTGATCGACCAGAACTGCCGCCAGTTGGAGGCGCGGTCGACCTCGGCCGCCTCATAGATGTATTCGGGGATCGAGCGCAGGCCGGCGAGGCAGATCAGCATCACGTAGGGCGTCCACATCCAGGTGTCGACGATGATGATCGACCACGGCGCCAACGAGACGTTCGAGAGCATCTGGATGCTTGTCGGGGGAATGCCTGACGCGAACGAGATGACGTAGGAAAACAGGCCGATCTGCGGCTCGTAGAGGAAGCGCCAGAAATTGCCGACCACCGCCGGCGACAGCATCATCGGCACCAGGATCAGCGTCGTCCAGAAGGCATGGCCGCGGAACTTCCTGTCGATCAGCCAGGCCAGCGTGAAGCCGATCAGCGTCTGCAAGAGGATGGTCCAGAACACGAAATGCGCCGTCGTCTGCATGGCGATCCAGATATCCTGGTCGCCAAGGATGCGCTGGTAGTTGGCGAAACCGAGATTCTTCACCACTTCGTTCGGCCGGTTGGCGCGGTAGTTGGTGAACGAAAGATAGATCGCCCAGAACAGCGGGAAGATGTTGATGGCGAGCAGCAACAGGATCGTCGGCGAGATGAACAGCCAGGCGAGGCCCTTGTCGCTGATGCCCCGGACCTTGCGCGCCAACGGCTCGGGCGTCGCCCGGGCAACGGTCTCCGCTGTCCGATTGAGCATGGTAAATCCTGCTTCGGTCACTTGAGGCGTCTCTGTCATGGAATTTATCTGAACCGCGTCCCGTGCCAAGAGCGGCACGGGACCCAGAGCATGATGCCGAAAAGTGTGAAGCGGTTTTCGGACGACATCATGCTCTCTCGGATGATCTGGAGGCGGATGATTTCTGGTCGAACCGACCAGAAATCATCCGGCCCTGGGCCTAGCTCGGGAGGAGCTTACATCTTGCCGTCGTCCTGGAAGACCTGCGTCCAGTCCTTGACCAGCCCGTCGAGCGCGTCCTTGGGCGAGCCTTGGCCGGCGACGACATAGTCATGGAAGCGCTTCTGCGAGGCCTGCAGCAGCGGCGCGTAGCTCGGCTCGGCCCAGAAGTCCTTCACGATGGCCATCGAGTCGAGGAAGGTCTGCGCGTAGGGCTGGCTGGCGGGGAATTTCGGGTCCTTCACCACCGCGTTGAGGCAGGAGTAGCCGCCGAGCGACCACCACTTGGCCTGCACGTCCTTGTTGGCGAACCACTTGATGTATTTCAGCGCAGATTCCTGCTTGTCGGAATAGGACACCACCGAAATGCCCTGGCCGCCGAGCTGGGCGAACTGGTCGCCGTCGGGACCCTTCGGATTGACGAAATAGCCGATCTTGTCGCCGCCGACATTCTCGTCCTTCTGCAGGCCCGGCCATGTGAAGGCGAAGTTCATGTGCATCGCCACCTGGCCGGATTTGAAGGCATCGACGCCTTCGCCCATGTAGCTGTTCGAGGCGCCCGGAGGGGTGCAGCAGTCATAAAGCGCCTTGTAGAATTCCAGACCCTTAACCGACTTGTCGGAGTTGACGAAGCCTTCCATCTCGTAGGGCTTCTTCGGGTTCTCGTATTGGAAGCCGTAGCTGTAGAGCACGTCCATGGCGCCCATGGTGATGCCTTCCGAGCCGCGCTCGGTGTAGATCGAAGCGCCATAGACCGTCTTGCCGTCGATCTGCCGCTTCTGGAAGAACTCGGCGATCTGCTTCAGCTGGTCGAATGTCGCCGGCGGGCCGAGATCCCAGCCATACTTCTCCTTGAATTCCTTCTGCAGTTCGGGCTTCGAGAACCAGTCCTTGCGATAGGTCCAGCCGACGACGTCGCCCATGGCCGGCAGCGCCCAGTAATTGGGCGTGTTCTTCGGCCATTCCGAATAGCCGACGACGGTCGCCGGCACGAAGTCGTCCATGCTGATCTTCTCCTTGTCGAAGAAGTCGTTCAGCTTGACGTAGTGGCCGTTCTCGGCCGCGCCGCCGATCCACTGGCTGTCGCCGATGATCAGATCGCACAATTTGCCGTGCGAGTTCAATTCGTTGAGGAAGCGGTCGGCATAGTTGGTCCACGGCACGAATTCGAATTTCATGCCGATGCCGGTTTCCTTGGTGAAATCCTTGGACAGTTCGACAAGCGCGTTGGCCGGGTCCCAGGCGGCCCAGCACAGCGTCAGGTCTTCAGCGTGCGCGGCGTTCGAGACGGCTGTCGACGCTGCGATCGCCGAGGCCAGTCCCATAGCCAGTTTCAAGCTCGATTTCATGCCTTCCTCCCATTTGTGAGACACGTCCGGATGACGGTCCCAAGAGCCCTCAACCTCTCTCCTCAGAGGCCCAAACATGGCGGCATCGTCGCGCCGCGGATGTTTAGTAATTTGTTTAGTGATGCAATTTTTACTAAACAAGGCAAGCGAATTCGTTGCTGCATCGCAACATGCCCAAACGGCTGATTGAAATCGTTGGGAAATGACCGCCGGATGCTTGCTCCGGCTGCCGACTAGCCGGTCTCGTTCGCGTTCGGGATTGGTGTCACCGGCCGCAGGGGCGGTGCCGGCGGCAACAAGGCCCGTATGTCGGCGAAGGGAAATCTGGGTTCGAAGCGGAAGGCCTCGGCCAATGAACCGGGGACGCCGTTGCATTGGACGGCGCGAAATTCGTTCTGGATGCGTGCTCTGTCGACATATTGCTCCGGGCCCTGCGACTGGTGGGCGCGGATCGCCTGCGCTTTGAGATCCCGATAGGCGGAAATGTCGACATAGTGCGTGGGCGCGAACCCCGTGCCGCCCATCGTGTCGGCGTGCAGCACGGGAACGGCGAAAGAGGCCGCGATGCGCACGCCGTCAGACAGGGACCGATGATCGGCGTGATAGTCATTGGGGGCGTGCGTGATCACCAGATCCGGTCCAACCTCGCGTAGAAGCGTTTTCAACGCGCTGATAAGCGCGCCGTCGGCCACCAGCTCGCCATCGGGAAAGTGGAGGAAGCGCGGCGCTGCGCCAAGCAGCGCGGCCGCGGCCGTCGCTTCCTCGCGGCGGGCACGGGCCAGAACCCGGGGATCACTCCTGCCGCCCCTGGCACCATCCGTGGCCACGGCAAAAGTCAGTTCTGCGCCTTGCGCCGCATAGGCGGCCATCGTACCGAACATGAAAATCTCGATGTCGTCGGGATGCGCGCCGAGCGCCAGTATTTTCACGCTACTCTCTCCCGGAAATGGAAAAACGTGCCAAACGGAATCCTGCTCGCCCTCATCGCCTATGCAAGCTATTCGGGCAGCGATGCCGTTATCAAGAGCCTGGGTGGGCAGTTCACCGTGTTCGAGATCGGCTTCTTCGCCACCTTGTTTGCCGGCTGTTTCCTCTTCTTCACCCGCCCGGCGGGCGAACGCTGGCGTGATTTCTGGCGCATGAAGCGGCCATGGGCCGTGCAGGCGCGAGCGTGGGCCGGCATCGCCTCGGGCGTGCTCAGCGTCTATTCCTTCACTACCATTCCGCTGGCTGAAGTCTACGCACTGATCTTCCTGGCGCCCTTGCTGGTCACCATCCTGTCCACCGTCATCCTGAAGGAAAAGGTCGGTCCCTGGCGGTGGCTGGCCGTCGTCGCCGGCTTTGCCGGCGTGATGCTGGTGGTGCGGCCGGGTTTTCGCGAATTGAACCTCGGCCATCTGGCCGCCTTCGTGAATGCCTTCCTTGCCGCGACCAGCGTCATCCTGTTGCGGTCGCTTGCCCAGCAGGAGAAGCGCACGTCGATGCTCGGCGTGCTCGTCGGCTATGGCCTTGTTTTCAACGGGGTCGGCGCCGCCGCCACCGCTTTCACCCTGCCAAGCGTCATGCAGCTTGTCTGGCTGGCGATGGCGGGCGCTTTTACTGCGGGTGGACAATTGCTGCAACTGCTCGCCGCCAAATACGCGCCCGCCAACCGGATCGCCCCGACGCATTATTCGCAGATCGTCTGGGCGGTAATCCTCGGCGCGCTGTTCTTCCAGGAATATCCCGACTGGCTGTCGCTGGTTGGCCTCGCCGTCGTCGGCGGCTCCGGCCTGCTGACCATGATGCGCGAGGAGGTGCGGCTCGGCACGGTGCGCTGGAACCCGTTTTCACGGACCAGGCTTTGAGGGCTTACACATTGCAGAGCGACCGCGACCGCTGATATGCGGACGCGATGACGACAAGACTCCTGCCGGAACTTCCGGTCACAGCCGTGCTGCCGGCGCTTGTTGAAGCGCTCAATGATGGCAACAGCGCTGTGCTGGTGGCGCCGCCCGGCGCTGGCAAGACCACACTGGTGCCCCTGGCGCTGCTCGATGCGTCCTGGCTGGGCACGGGCAAGATCGTGTTGCTCGAGCCGCGCCGGCTGGCCGCCCGCGCTGCCGCCCGCCGCATGGCCGACCTGCTGGGCGAGGAACCCGGCGGCGCCGTCGGTTATGCCATGCGCATGGAAAACCGCACTTCGGCCCGAACCAAAATCCTGGTCGTCACCGAAGGCGTGCTCGCACGGATGATCCTCGACGACCCCGAATTGCCCGATGTCTCGGCGGTCGTTTTCGACGAATTCCACGAGCGCTCGCTCGACGGCGATTTCGGTCTTGCGCTGGCGCTCGACGTGCAGGGCGCGCTACGACCGGATCTGCGACTGCTGGTGATGTCGGCAACGCTCGACGGCGCGCGGGTGGCGAAACTCCTGTCGGGCGCGCCGGTGATCGCAAGCGAGGGCCGCGCCTTCCCTGTCGACATCCGCTACGACGAACGGCCGGCAGGCGTTCCGATCGAAGACGCCATAGCCAAGGCGATCCGCTCGGCGCTTGCCGACGAGGGCGGCAGCGTGCTGGCCTTCCTGCCGGGCCAGCGCGAGATCGAGCGCACCGCCGAGCGGCTGGCCGGCAAGGTCGGCGCCGACACCGACATCGTCCCGCTCCATGGTCAACTCGACGGCAAGGCGCAGGACGCGGCGATCAAGCCGGCGGCGCCAGGCCGCCGCAAGGTGGTTCTGGCGACTTCGATCGCCGAGACCTCCATCACCATCGACGGCGTGCGCGTCGTCATCGATTCCGGCCTGTCGCGGCTGCCGCGCTATGAGCCGGCCAGCGGATTGACCAGGTTGGAGACCGTGCGCGTCAGCAAGGCCTCCGCCGACCAGCGCGCCGGCCGCGCCGGACGCACGCAGGCCGGCGTCGCCATCCGGCTGTGGCGCGCCGAGCAGACGGCGGCACTTCCCGCCTTCACGCCGCCGGAAATCCTCGAGGCGGACCTGTCGGGCCTCCTGCTCGACTGCGCCGCCTTCGGCGTTGCCGACCCCGCGACGCTTGCCTTCCTCGATCCGCCGCCGGCGCCGGCACTCAATGAAGCAAGGGCGCTGTTGCGCGCGCTCGACGCCATCGACGGGCAAGGGCGGTTGACGGATGCGGGCGCTGCGATGCGCAAGCTCGCTTTGCCCGTCCGCCTGGCGCATATGGTCGCCGAGGCGGCGAAAGCCGGACAGGGGCAGGAAGCAGCCATGCTCGCCGTGCTGCTCACCGAGCGTGGCCTTGGCGGCGACGGCGCCGATCTCGAACGGCGGCTGATGCGCTTTCGCGGCGAGAAATCGCAGCGCGCCACGTCGGCGCGCCAGCTTGCCGAGCGCCTCGGCAGGCAGGCGGGCGGGGCGAAGACCAGCGGAGCTGTTCCAGCCGGAACCCTGCTCATCCATGCCTGGCCGGACCGTGTCGCCAAGGCGCGCGGCGAGCGTGGCCGTTTCGTGCTGGCCAATGGCTCCGGCGCCATGCTCGACGCCGCCGATCCGCTGGCGGGCGAGCCCTTTCTGGTCGTCGCCGACCTGCAGGGCAAGGCGCAGAATGCGCGCATCGCGGCGGCGGCGGCAATCAGCGAGGAGGACATCCGGTCAGCATCTGGCGGCAACATCGAAACGCTCCGGCAAACGAGCTTCGACCGCGAGCGCCGCGCCGTGCGCGTGCGCGAAACCGTGCGCCTCGGCGCCATCACGCTCGCCGAACGCATGCTGCCGCCGCCGGTTGGCGCCGATGCCGACCGCGCCATCATCGAGGCCTTGCACGCGCATGGGCTTTCGCTTCTGACTTGGAGCAAGGACGCTCAGACGCTGCGCCAGCGGCTGTCCTGGCTGCACAAAGGCCTGGGGCAACCCTGGCCCGACATGTCGGATGAAGCGCTCATCGAGCGCTTCGACGACTGGCTGCTGCCGTTTCTGTCCGGTGCGGCATCCCTGGCCGCCATCGATCCCGGCATTGTCTCGGCCGGGCTGGCCACCCTTGTGCCGCATGACCTGCAGCGCGGGATCGATACGCTGGCGCCGACCCATTTCGACGCCCCGTCGGGCAGCCACGTGCCGATCCGCTATGACGGCGAATGGCCGGTGCTGGCGATCCGCGTCCAGGAGCTGTTCGGCCTTGACCGCCATCCCGCGATCGCCAACGGCACGGTGCCGCTGACGCTTGAATTGTTGTCGCCGGCGCACCGGCCGATCCAGACGACGCGCGACCTGCCTGGCTTCTGGCGCGGCTCCTGGGCCGATGTGCGCACCGACATGCGCGGCCGCTATCCCAAGCATGTCTGGCCGGAAAACCCGCTGCTTGCCGCCGCTACCGCCCGCGCCAAGCCGCGCGGCACCTAGCATTGGGCGCAACGCACGATTGGCGTAGCGCTCACCCGGGGTCATCCTCGGTTCTGCGCGACGGCGTTTCGCTCCTGCTTCGCCCAGGAATGACGAAGCCGGGAAGGCCTTGGGCAGTACAGCGCTACTGGCGCAACCCCTTCCACGGCTGTAATTCATGGCCATGATCAATGTTTTGCGTTCACCCGACTTCCAGCAGAGCCAGCGGCTGCGCCTCAACACGCTGATCCGGTTGCGTTGGCTCGCCATTGTCGGTCAGAGCCTGACGGTGCTCGTCGTCGCCTACGGCCTGAAGTTCCCGCTGCCCGTCAGCCTGTGTTTTGCCCTGATCGCCTGTTCGGCCTGGATGAACCTGTTCTTGGCCTTCCGCTTCCCGGCCGCGCACCGGCTCACCCCGTTCGCCGCCTTCGGCATCCTGATCTTCGACAGCCTGCAGCTTGCCGGCCTGCTCTACATGACGGGCGGCCTGACCAACCCGTTCTCGCTGCTGATGACCGTGCCCGTCGTCATTTCGGCGACGTCGCTGCCGTTGCGCCTGACCGCCGTCCTCGGCGGACTGGTGATGTCGGCGGCGACCTTGCTGGTTTTCATCCATCTGCCTTTGCCCTGGTCTGAAGGCGCGCCCCTGGAGATGCCTTTCATCTATGTCGCCGGCATGTGGATGGCGGTGCTGTCCTCGATCGCGTTCACGGCGATCTATGCCTTCCGGGTGGCCGCCGAGGCGCGGCTTCTGGCAAACGCGCTTGCCGCCACCGAACTGGTGCTGCAGCGCGAGCAGCATCTTTCGGCGCTCGACGGCCTGGCCGCCGCCGCCGCGCACGAACTCGGCACGCCGCTCGCCACCATCACGCTGGTCGCCAAGGAAATGGAGAAGGCGCTCGGCACCGATCCGAAATACGGGGAAGACGTGAAGCTGCTGCGCTCGCAAAGCGAGCGCTGCCGCGAAATCCTCAAGCGCCTGACCAGCCTGTCATCGGAAGGCGAGGCGCATCTGTCCCGCCTGCCGCTGACCTCGCTGGTCGAGGAGGTCACCGCGCCGCATCGCGACTTCGGCATTTCGATCAAGCTTCGTCCGGGCGAGCGGACCGGGCCGGAGCCGGTCGGGCGGCGCAATCCGGGTGTCATCTACGGTCTCGGCAACCTGGTCGAGAATGCCGTCGATTTCGCCCGCAAGAGCGTCACCGTGCGCTGGAGCTGGGACGAGGCGATGGTCTCCTTCTCGATCACCGACGACGGCCCGGGCTTTCCGCCCGAAATCATCGACCGCATCGGCGAGCCCTATATGTCGACACGCCAGGGCACGGAAGCCGGCGGCGGCCTGGGGCTCGGCCTGTTCATCGCCAAGACATTGCTCGAACGTTCCGGAGCCACGCTCGATTTTCGCAACTCGAGCGGGCTTGGCGAAGGGGCCGTGGTGCGGATTTCGTGGCCGAGAACTGTCTTCCTGAACCCGGAATCGGCCCCGGCGACCATGCTTGACACCGCGTGAATTGGACAATAGCCCCGCAAAACTATATCTGCGTAAAATTAAGGCAGCAGGAATTTTCGAGACGATGACAGGCGATGAAAATAGTGGCGCAATGGTCGAAGGCGAGGACACTTCGCTTCTGATCGTCGATGACGACAAGCCGTTCCTGACCCGTCTGGCCCGCGCCATGGAAACCAGGGGTTTTGTGGTCGAGACGGCGGAGAGCGTCGAGGAGGCCGTGGGCAAGGCCCGCGCCAATCCGCCGGCCTATGCCGTGGTCGACATGCGGCTGGGCGATGGCAACGGCCTCGACGTGGTCGCCGCCATCCGCGAGAAGCGCGAGGATTCACGCACCATCATCCTGACCGGCTACGGCAACATCGCCACCGCGGTGACCGCGGTGAAACTCGGCGCGGTCGACTATCTGTCGAAGCCGGCCGACGCCGACGATGTCTTCGCGGCATTGACCCGCACCACAGGCGAGCGCGCCGCGCCGCCGGAAAACCCGATGTCGGCCGACCGGGTGCGCTGGGAGCATATCCAGCGTGTCTACGAAATGTGCGAGCGCAACGTCTCCGAGACCGCGCGCCGGCTCAACATGCACCGCCGCACGCTGCAGCGGATCCTGGCCAAGCGCGCGCCGCGTTAGCACCACTGGATGCCGCTTGGGACGTCCTTTTTGCGACGTCGACGACCGGCGAAACCGGTCGCGAAGCCGTCCCTCTCCCCGCCACTACGGGGCGAGGATGCAGGCAGGTGAGGCGGCGCAAACGCCCGTAAGAAGCATATGGGCAAAGTCGAAACTAGCAGCTCAACGGAGGCGACATGCAGGATTTGAAGCAACGGCCGATTTCCGTCTTCCGCGAATTCCTCGACAGCGAGGCGGCCGGCGGCATCGTGCTGATGGCAGCGGCGGCCCTTGCCCTGATCGTCGCCAATTCGCCGCTTGCCGGCACCTACTTCGCCGTTCTCCACGCCTATCTTGGCCCGCTCAGCATCTCGCACTGGGTCAATGACGGGTTGATGGCGGTGTTTTTCCTGCTCGTCGGCCTGGAGATCAAGCGCGAGATGCTGGACGGCCAGCTTTCGACCTGGCCACGCCGGGTGTTGCCCGGCATCGCCGCCGCCGGCGGCATGGCGGTGCCGGCGCTGGTCTATGTCGCCATCAACAGCAACAACCCGGCCGCACTCTCCGGCTGGGCCATCCCCACCGCCACCGACATCGCCTTCGCGCTCGGCGTGCTGTCGCTTCTCGGCAGCCGCGTGCCGGCCTCGCTGAAGGTTTTCCTGACCGCGCTTGCCATCATCGACGATCTCGGCGCCGTCATCATCATCGCCATATTCTACACCAGCGGCCTGTCGCTCGCCTATCTCGGCGCCGCCTTCGCCGTCATTGCCGCGCTCGTCGTGCTCAACCGCATGCGGGTGATGACGTTGGTGCCCTATCTCGTGCTCGGCGCCATCCTGTGGGTGCTGGTGCTGAAGTCGGGCGTCCACGCCACGCTGGCCGGCGTAGCACTCGCGCTCACCATACCGCTCGAACGCTCTGCCGGGATCGGCCACGATCTCGACAATTCGCCGCTGCATCGGCTTGAACATGGCCTGCACAAGCTCGTGGCGTTCGTCGTCGTCCCGATCTTCGGCTTTGCCAATGCCGGCGTTTCGCTCGCCGGACTGAGTTTCGGCGCCCTGATCGAGCCGTTGACGCTGGGTGTCGCCGCCGGCCTCGTGGTCGGCAAACTGGTCGGCGTGTTCGGCTCCTCCGCGCTCGCCATCCGCTTCGGCCTCGCCGACCTGCCGGCCCATGCCGGATGGGCGCACATGATCGGCATCTCGCTGCTTTGCGGCATCGGCTTCACCATGAGCCTGTTCATCGGCCTTCTCGCCTTCGCCAGCGACGTGGCGCTGCAGGACGCGGTCAAGGTCGGCATCCTCGCGGGTTCCTTCGTCGCCGCGCTGCTTGGTGCCGCGGTGCTGCTGATGACGCCGGCCGTGGGCGGGGTGGAAGAGGACAAGGAATAGCGTCCGCGCTTCTGGCAGACGCCGCCGCGCAAACACTGAAAGCGACCATACGCCGCCAGCTTTCGACGGCAGCTACTCGCTCTCCCCCTCCAGCGCCGGCACCGCCACGCCCGCAAGCTCCGCAGCCAGCAGGCGCGCCGCGCCGGCGCGCGCGATGCGCAGCATCAGCGCCTTGCGCGTTGCCGCCGCCATGCGGTGTTCGGGCGCGTCGCGCAGGATTTCGGCGCCGTAGCCGTCGGAGAGGATGAAGCCGCATTCCTCGGGAAAGATTTCGGCCGGCACGCCGGGATGGGTGGCGAAGAAGAAGCGGTCGGAATGCAACCGATAGTCCGGCCATTTGCGGTCGACGCGAAAATCCTCGATCGAGGACTTGATCTCGATGATCCAGATATCGCCCTGCCGCGTCAGCGCCACGAGGTCGGCGCGCCGGCCCGTCGCCAGCGACAGCTCCGGCAGAACATGTGCGCCCATCTGCATCAGCAGCCGCTGCACGCCACGCCGCACCAGCATGGCGCGCTCCGACTGGCGGCCGTCGATGAGCGGGTTCAGGAGAATCGGGGAGATGATTGGCATGACAGCACCATGCCAGATTTTGTTCATGGTTTGAACCCGTTCTTGGCGGGCGATTATCTGGTTGACAAACCCAATGACAAATCAATGGCTACTGAGTAACAGCAAGTAGCCTGCGACTGATTGGATCATCAGGAGGTAACGGACGGAACAATCGCCACGCCGCCTTGTTCGGGGCGCATCGTTTTGTGGTATGATTCGTTCTATGGGCAGGAAGGCGAAACACAAAGCAAAGCAGGCAATTATTGCGCTACCGTCCGATGACGAGGTGCAAACTGAAGCCGCTTACTATGCGCGCAAGTGTGGCATTACCCCAGAAGAAGCCTTGCGAATAATCGAAGCGGCGAACCGTCCAAAGCGGGCAAAAGCCGGCACCGCTCCATTGGTACCAAACCGACATTGAAACCCGTTACTAGAGGAGTAAATACAACCTGAGCTACGGGGAGGTAGCAATGGTCGAAAGCCACATAGACATGGCGCGGGCAGCTGTTGAAGCCAGCTTCCGGCTACAGCAAGGCTCCTGTGCGGGGAGAGCCGCCTTTCGCCGCGACTTGGACCAGTCCCGCCGCGCAATAGCGCTATCGAGAGCCCTGCTAAAGCGGTTGCGACAGCGCAAGATAGACGAGGCGCACGGAGACGTTGAACAGCACCGCGTGTCAGCCTTCGATGCCGACATTCTCCGCAGCGCCTTTCAAGATGTGGTGTTGGAAACGAAGGCGCCGGAGACTCAATGGCGCGATCTCGCCCAGGCCCTGGTTTACGAGTTTACCGGGTGCGAGCGGGTTGAATCCGGCTTGCTGGATTGGATTGTGCGGAAGTAGCCCCGGCAATCTGGCGATAGCTAAAATTGTTTGGAACCGTTGCACTGTTGCCACATTGTGCATGGCAAGGTGGTCGATCCCTCCTCCATGGGTGTAGCCGCACAAAAGCCCGTCGCTTACGCTTATTAGCTGCGACGGGCTTTTTGTGACCGCCTCACGAATGCCCCGAGGAATCCCCGCAAGCTACTAGCCGGCTCGCCGCCGAGTCAGGCGCTACCCAGCCGTAGGGGAATGGCTACAGGAGCTGTAGGGGGAACCTCCGGTCCCGCAAGATAGGTCGAGCACCACTATTCCTTAGGCTTCTTTTTCGGGCGGTCATCTGGATGCATCCACCAATCCGGTCGAGCGTATGCCTCCGGTCTGCGGATGAAGCCTTTGAGGCCGGGAACCATG
Source organism: Mesorhizobium sp. ES1-4 (assembly GCF_020164745.1). GTDB lineage: Bacteria > Pseudomonadota > Alphaproteobacteria > Rhizobiales > Rhizobiaceae > Mesorhizobium. Next base: position 87,337 of record NZ_JAIUGV010000015.1, read on the forward strand.
GCCGGCATGATGCACTCTTCCAGTTGGTCAAAGCTCATCATGAAATGGGAGATGCAATACGGGATGACCTTGTCAGGAACGTTTTTGGTCGGTGGGGCCACTCCGACCAATGCCTTCTTTGGGTGCCGGTCCGCGAAAAACTTGGCCGTTGCCGCTTGATCCGAATCGGCGCTTAGAAGAAATGCCCAATCGAAAACGTCGTCCTCGGCGTCCATCATAAGCGACAGAGCGAGATTGATATCCGACTGTTTCTCGCTCCTCTTTTTGCTCTCTGGATCAATTACGTGATGCCCCTTCAGGATCGTTACGCCGCAAGCAATTTGGGCCGAATTGAAGCTGTTATGTCGGTCACGTTTCCCGGCATCGTCTTGAGGCACGGCTGTGCAGCAAACGGCCTTAACCAGGGTTAGGCCGTTCTTCCGACAGAATATCTCTCCCAGTTTCCAAAGGCTCGCCCACTTAAGGAAGGCCTCGCCTTTTTCATGGATTGGATGGTAGAGGTTGAACCCGTCGACATAAAGCGCCGCACGTTTTCCCTCAGGCGGGTCTTGATCTTTCCCCAATTCTACACTACCTTGCGCTCACATCGTTGCGCTGCTCTCAGTGCAACCGCCCCAGCGCTCCGGCGACTGGGGTTTTCCTTTTTTAGGGCTATTTTCAATCAGTTTGGCGCTTTTGGCGCACCATATTCTTTATCTGTTCCGCCGTAAGTTTTGGTGCCTTGGCAATCTTCTTCACAACCGCCTCGAAGGATTCGTCGGATTGGTCGGTTTTCAGATCCCGCGCCGCTTCGCGGAATTTGTCGATCTGCGGCTTTTTGTCGGGCATGATCTCAACCTAGACGTTTTCAGGTGAATCTGATACGCAATAGCGCGAAGGTGCCGATGCTATGGACGCACCGCCACCTTCGTTCTTACCCCTTGTGGAAAGGGGCAGGGTGAACCGCCGTTAGGCGGCTACCGGTATTCTCCGGGTCATGAACCACATGACGCATCCTCCTTTCTCGCTTGGGTTCTGTGTCGCGACCGCCGGCAAGCCAAACCGCGACACACTCGATCTCTTAGGCAGCGGCCTCCTCATCGGAGCCGCTGCTTTCGGTTTCAGGGAGAGGTAGAGAATACGTGTCTCCCTCTTTAACTAGATTTCCCCTCTCCCTCTCCCTAGCGAGGAGATTATAGAGTGAGTTCCGGTTCTTGGTGACAGCCAAGTCGGGAGGAGGGTCGTTCAGCAAACTCTCTACGATTTCGCTTGTGGTCAGTCCTTTCGGATGACGCGAGAGAAGTCGGGTAACGGCTTCTTCGTTGGGAGATACCTGCCAACTGTTGCTAGCCGCTACATAGGGTGTGTCTTCAACGCGCCCGGCGGCGACATCATCCATGAAGCGCTTGTAACCGGAAGGCGAGAATAGACGACCGTTGTGTTTGATGATCATCTGCCGCGATTCAAGTTTCGCAATCCCTCCATAGAACGCCTTGTCCGTCCGCTGTAGCGTTTCGCCTAGGTGGGTCTTCAAAAGACCTTCTTTCAATTCTTGGTACGTTAGACCACGCCCTTCGTCTTGAATGACCCTATGGATTGTAGCGGTCCAGGTCTGGTTGCCAGCGCGCCTTGTGGCCGGCCTTGCTATTTCGCTCTTGGACGGCACTTGCGGCTTTTCGACCTCTGGCAGATTTACCGCGACCGGCTTTTCGTCAACCTCGACCGGACTCTCGTCGTTCATCGCATCCATGAACGCCGCCGCCGCTTCGATCAGCTTGTTTAGCCGTGTGCGCTTGTTTTTAATGCGTGCCTCCTCTTCGGCATGGCGCGCCTTCATCGCGGACTCCTCCGTGACAAGCTGCTCTAGCTGAGCCTGCCATTTCCGGACATCTGCGTGAGTGGGGAATGCGTGGTCGCTCATTTCGCCTCTACCTTTTGGCTGTCATGTAACAGCCTCCAAGCGAGTCGGCAAGCCCCATAGGGAGGGATAACTATGAGCTAGTGCTAGCGCCTCGCGTATCGCCAAAGCGCTAACTCTAGCTGTACCGGCTTTCGGAAGTGCGTCCGCTTCTCGTCAAGCAGGTCTATGATAGGTGAGGCGCTTGCCGGCGGCACCCTTCAAGGCGATGAAGGCGCGGGTGCCATCATCAACGCCCATGGCGATACGGTTGCTGTAGCGGAAGTCGAATTCCGCAAGGTAGCGGTGAAGGTGGTGTTCCGCACAATGTTGGTAAACGCCTTTCATGCCGCGCTTGAAGATCGAATAGAAGCCTTCCACGGTGTTGGTGTGGACGGTCTTTGCACCTTCGTAGCGGACATATTCATCCTTGGAATGCGTGACGACATCGTGGGAAGCGAATTCCTGGCCCGCGCGGCGATAGATGCCGCTTTCGTCAGTCATCAGAGCGCTTTCGCGGGCGATGTTGGCGCGAACGATAGGCATGACATTGCCCATGCGGGCGGTATCGACATGGAAGGAACGGGCGCGGCCACCACGCTCGACAAGCGTAACGACAGTGTTCTTGTGTGCGCCGCCGCCTGACTTAACCTGGGTGCCTTTGAGGCGACCGATATAGGTTTCGTCCACTTCGACGGTCTTGCCGTTGCCGCCCATAGGGGAGCCTGACGATTATTTCAATGTGAGCGCGCGCCTCTATCAGCAACGGGCGGTGGCACATGTTGAGGATCTGCGCTCAGACATCGAAGAGACGCGCCGCATAATCGAGGAATCCCGCAAGCTGCTAGATCGGCTTGCCGGCACGTCAGGCTTTATCCTGCCGTAGGGGAATGGCTAGAAAACCGCGCCGGCGGGCGGCTCAAGGGACGGCGAGCAAACGACCCTTTCCTACGATATGGAATCCTTTGCTCTAGCCTTCGCGGAAGGCCAGCGGATACGCGCTGGCGTTTGGCTCGCGGATGCAATTCTAAGCGTGCTGGCGATCATTCTCCAACGCCCCCGCCATGTCATCCAGGATCGGACAATCCGGCCGTTCGTCGCCGTGGCAGGCGTGGATCAGCTTCTGCAGCGTCGAGCGCATCGACTGCAGCTCGCGCACCTTCTCCTCGATGGCCGTGACATGGGCGGCGGCGATCGCGCGCACGTCGTGGCTGGCGCGGGCACGATCCTTGTAGAGCGCCATCAACTGGCGGCAATCGTCGATGGAAAAGCCGAGATTGCGCGCGCGGCGCAGGAAAGCCAGCCGATGGATGTCGTCGCCCGAATAATCGCGATAGCCATTGGCGGCGCGCGCGGGCGCGATCAGGCCGATCTCCTCATAGTAACGGATGGTCTTGGCCGGCAGGCCTGAACGGTGGGCGGCGTCGCCGACATTCATGGCTGGCTCCTCGATTTTGCAGGCCGCTCGGATCGGGCCATTGAAATTACTTCACAATCCGGTGAAGGCTGTTGCCGAAATGCCATAGTGCTGAGCTTACCGGAGCGTAAGTCCCAGCATATAGGCATCGTGTGCTTGGCAAGCAAAGCAAATGCCAGCATGAATGATGGCGGGAAAGCGGCCGGCTCTGGCCGCTCAGGTTTCAGACCGGGGCACCGATCACCACATGCGCATGAAGTCGCTTGCAGTAATCGCCGCATTGGCGCTGTCCACCGCTATTGCCGGTTGCAGCACCATCGGCGGGCAGATCTTCTCCAACGACTATGGCGCGGTGACCGATGCCGGCTACCAATTGCCACGGATCCCGATCGAGAAGGTGCCCTCGAAGTACCATCGCCAGGAAGTCAGCTACGACACCAAGGAAAAGCCGGGCACCATCATCGTCGATACGCAGAACAAGTTCCTGTACTTCGTCGAGGGCGGCGGTCGGGCCATCCGCTACGGCATCGGCGTCGGCCGCGAGGGCTTCGAATGGCACGGCACCGCCCATATCGCGATCAAGCGCGAATGGCCGACATGGACGCCGCCGCGCGAAATGATCAAGCGCCAGCCTGAACTCACCAAGTTCGCCGGTGGCATGGATCCGGGCCTGAAGAACCCGCTCGGCGCGCGCGCCATGTACCTGTTCAACAAGGGCGGCGACATGGGCTACCGCCTGCACGGCAGCCCGGAATGGAACTCGATCGGCAAAGCCATGTCGTCAGGCTGCATCCGGCTGATGAACCAGGACATCATCGATCTCTATGACCGCGCCTCGGTCGGCGCCAAGGTCATCGTGATATAGAGGAGAATTCACCTTTCATACGCGGACCGTCCAGGCAACAACGGACGTCCCAAACAGAAAACCGGGCAATTCGGCCCGGTTTTTTGTTGTCTGTTTTGTGGGAATCGTCGGCTAAACGACCTGTTCGACCTGCTGCACTTCGGGCACGAAATGCCGCAGCAGGTTCTGGATGCCGTGCTTCAACGTCGCCGTCGACGACGGGCAACCGGCGCAGGCGCCTTTCATGTGCAGGAACACGGTGCCGTTCTCGAAGCCGCGGAAGGTGATGTCGCCGCCGTCCTGGGCCACCGCCGGACGTACCCGCGTGTCGAGCAGTTCCTTGATGGTGATGACGAGCTCCTCGTCGGCCTTGTCGTAGAATTCGCCGGTCTGGCTGGTTTCGGCGGCGGGGCCGGCCTTGGCCATGACAGGCGCGCCGGACATGAAATGCTCCATGATGGCGCCGAGGATCGCCGGCTTCAGGTGCTGCCAGTCCGGGCCGTCCTTGGACACGGTGATGAAATCGTAGCCGAAGAAAACGCCGGTGACGCCGGGAATTTCGAACAGCCGACCGGCCAGCGGCGAAGCCGTCGCCGCACTCTCGGCATCGCGGAAATCGGCAGTGCCTTCCACGAGCACTTCCTTGCCGGGCAGGAATTTCAGCGTCGCCGGATTGGGCGTCGACTCGGTCTGGATGAACATGGCCGTCTCCATGCCCGTTTTGGGCAACTAGTTTGGAATAATTCTAAATAGTCCCTATGGGCGGGACATTCAAGCGAAAGGCATCGCCCCGATGGCCGGCCGGCGGAATGTTTTTGCTGGCTGGGCTGGATCCGGGCGGCCCTCAACCGAGGCTGTCGATCTCCTCGTCCGACAGATTCTGCGGCACGACGGTCACTGGAATGGGGAAGGCGGCACCCTTGCCGGCGACCGCGCCAACCAGCGGCCCTGGCCCTTCCTTGCCGGCGCCGGCCGCCAGCACCAGGATGGCGATGTCCTGGTCTTCCTCGATCAGCTTGTGGATCTCTTCCGTCGGCTTGCCTTCGCGCACGACCATCTCCGGTTCGATGCCGAGCTTCTGCCGCACCTTGTTGGCGTAGCCGTCCAAGGCCGTGCGCGCTGTGGCGGTCGCCTCCTCGCGCATGATCTTCTCGACGCCCAGCCAGTGCTGGAAATCGTCCGGCACGATGACATAAAGCAGCACCAGCGTGCCGCTGGTGCTCTGCGCCCGCTTCGAGGCGTAGGCCACGGCGCGCTCGCATTCCGGCGTGTCATCGATGATCGTCAGGAATTTCCTGCGATGACCGGCTTCGCGGCTGAGGCGTTTGGAGACCATGTCTATCTACTCGGTATCGTTCGGCCGCAATCTGCCACCGTCGCAAGCCGGCGGCAAGCCGCCGGTCTTGAGTCGGTATGCCCTGGGCCAATTGTCTGGGGCCAGTCAGTCTTTGGCCAGTCAGTCTTGGGCCGGCATGGGGCGGCGCAATGACGATCGGGCTCAGCCCTGCAGCAGCCCGACAATGTCGCGCACCGTCTTCATGGTCGTCTCTGCGAGCACGCCGGCACGTTCGCCACCGTCCCGGAGCACGGCGTCGACGTAGGCGCGGTCGCCCTGAATGCGGCGCATCTCGCTGGCGATCGGCGCCAATCTCTCCACCGCCAGGTCGGCCAGCGCCGGCTTGAACACGGAGAATTGCTGACCGCCGAACTCTTTCAGCACGTCGGCCTTGGACATCTCGGCGAGGCCCGCATAGATGCCGACCAGGTTCTCCGCCTCGGGCCGGCTTTCCAGTCCGTCGACTTCGCCCGGCAAGGCCTCCGGGTCGGTCTTGGCCTTGCGGATCTTTTTCGAGATCGTGTCGGCGTCGTCGGTCAGGTTGATGCGCGACAAGTCCGATGGGTCCGACTTCGACATCTTCTTCGACCCGTCGCGCAGGCTCATGATGCGCGCCGCAGGCCCGCCGATGACCGGCTCCGTGATCGGGAAGAAGCCGTTCACCGTCTCCTCGCCGACCTGCATCTCGACGCCGACGCCAAGGCCGGCGATGCGGTCGGAGAAATCGTTGTTGAATTTCTGGGCGATGTCGCGTGTCAATTCCAGGTGCTGCTTCTGGTCCTCGCCCACCGGCACATGGGTGGCGCGGTAAAGCAGGATGTCTGCCGCCATCAGCGAGGGATAGGCGAGCAGGCCCAGCGAGGCATTCTCGCGGTCCTTGCCGGCCTTGTCCTTGAACTGCGTCATCTTGTTCATCCAGCCGATGCGCGCGACGCAATTGAAGATCCAGGCGAGCTCGGCATGCTGCATCACCCGCGACTGGTTGAAGACGATGTGCTTCTTCGGGTCGATGCCGGAGGCGAGGAAGGCGGCGGTGATCGACCGCGTCTGGTCGGCAAGGTCGTCATAAACGAGCTGAGCGGTCAGCGAGTGCAGGTCGACGACGCAGTAGATGCAATCGGACGTCTCCTGCAGGGCGACGAATTTCTTGATGGCGCCAAGGTAGTTGCCGAGGTGCAGATTGCCGGTCGGCTGGACGCCGGAGAAGACGAGTGGCTTGAAGGCGGACATGGGTTTCCTCATGGCTTGTGGAGGGCCGTATAAGCGTGATTCCGAAAAGTTGCAGACTTTTCGGAGCCAATCGCGCGGCTGGAAACCGCGCGCGGCGAAAGTCTTGCGACGGCGCGCTTATGGACGAAGGCGCGAAGAGGATCAAGAGGCTGTTCGGGGATAGCGGCAGTGCAATTGCGTCAGGTCGGATTGCTTTTTCTATGCTTTGGCATGGCACTTCAGCGCTTGCCCCTCAGCCGGTGAGGTCGGCGCCCAAAATGTGTGCTATCAGAGAATCTGCCCCGTATATGACCTTGATGAGAAATAGATGCCGGTCGCCGTCAACAACGAGGAAGGTCTGGAGAGCCGGCGCGACCGTGAGACGCCGCTGGCGATAGCCGCGCGGCTTCGGGCCGAATTCGGCATCGAACTTGGCAAAAAGGCACGTGTGCCGCTCCCGCGCTCGATCTACGACGAATTGTCCGGCGAAGATTGATCGTACTGGACGGGGTTGCAACCAATAGGCTCACGGATCTGGAGACTGTTCCTTGGGCAGTGGCGATCCCCTGCGCCCGACATTGCGCCGGATCATGCCGAAATCGGCGCCGCCGGTGGCGAACGCGATGATGAAATAGAGCGTCGCCCCGCCAGCCACCAGCGCCAGCACCGTCGTTGCCTTGATCATCAGCGGCGAGCCGGGCCCCAGCCTGACGGCGAAATAGTGCTCGGCGAAATAGAGTGCCGCGCCCATCACGGCCGCCGACAGCACCAGGCGCGGAATGCGCGTCAAGAGCGGCACGTCACGCCCCCAATGGCCGCGCCGGATCAGCACGCCAAGCAGCATCAGCGCGTTGACCCAGCCGGCGACGGCGGATGCCACGGCAATGCCAGGCGCGCCCATCGTGGGGAACAGGGTGAGCGCGGTGGCGACGTTCACCGCCACCGAGATTGCGGCGAAGATCATCGGCGTGCGCGTGTCCTCGCGGGCAAAGTAGCCTGGGGTAAAAGCCTTGATCAGCACGAAGGCCGGCAGCCCCAATCCGAAGATCGCCAGGATCGCCGACACCGTCGGCGTCGAATGGTTGGCGGCGAACGCGCCGCGTTCGTAGACCAGCCGCACGATCGGTTCCGCCATCACCCACAGTGCCGCCGCCGCCGGCAGGGTCATGAACAGGGTGAATTCGACGGAGCGGTTCTGCAGGTTGGCCGCCTCGATCAGGTTGCCGGATTTCAGCGCCCGCGACAGTTCGGGCAACAGCACGATCGCCACCGCGACGCCGACGACACCGAGCGGCAACTGGTAGACGCGGTCGGCATAGGCGAGCGACGACACTGCACTGTCCTGCGCCGAGGCGATGGCCGTTCCGATCAGCTGGTTGATCTGGGTGATGCCGCCGGTAATCGCCGCCGGCAGCGCCAGGATCAGGAGCCGCTTCACGTTCGGCGTCATCTTCGGACGGCGGAAGCCGATCGCGATGCCGGCATTGCGCACCGCCACCCAGACGATGGCGAGTTGCACGAGGCCAGCCGCCAGCACGCCCCAGGACAGGGCGAAGCCGACAGCATGGGCGTCCAGTCCATGGTACCAGGCGTAGCCGAGCACGCTGATCAGGATGATGTTGAGGAAAGCCGGCGCGATCGCCGCCGCGAAATAGCGCCGCAGCGAGTTCAGCATGCCCGCCATCATGGCGGCGAGCGACATGCAGATCAGATAGGGGAACATGATCGTCGCGAGCCGGACGGTCGTCTCGAACTTGCCCGGCGTGTCGGCAAAGCCTGGCGCCACCAGGTAGCGCACGATCAGCGGCATCGCCAGTTCCATGGCGATGGTCAGCGCCAGCAGCGCGGTGAACAGCACGCCGAAGACTTCTTCCGAGAAGCGCTTGGCACCGTCCGTGCCGTGCGTCTCGATCTCCTTGGCGAACAGCGGCACGAAGGCGGCATTGAACGCGCCCTCGGCGAACAGCCGGCGAAACGTGTTGGGAAACTGAAAGGCGGCGTTGAAGGCGTCGGCGACCGGCCCGGTGCCGAGCGCCGCAGCCATCAGCATCTCGCGGCCGAAGCCGAGCGCACGGCTCATCAGCGTGCCGGAAGCGACGGTAGCGAATTTCTTGACCAGACTCATGCGTTCGCAAACTGCCTGTGGGATTGGGAGAAGGAGATGATGGCCGTCACTCGGCGGCTGCCTTGGCTTTGCCGCCGCGTTCGAGTGCCGCGCCTTCGAGCGTCGCCATCAGCCGGTTGCGGATGGTGGCGATGCGGGCCGGGCTATCGATCTTCTGGCCGGTGAGGTCGGTGACATAGAAAGTGTCGATGACCTTCTCGCCGAAGGTGGTGATATGCGCCGATGCGATGTCGAGCGACAGGTCGGACAGAGTCCCGGTGATTTCCGACAGCAGGCCGGGGCGGTCGAGCCCCTCGACCTCGATCACCGAAAACCGGTTCGACAGCGCATTGCGGATTTCGGCGCGCGGGGGGATCTTGAACACCTTGGACCCGCGCCTGGGCTTGGTGCGTTTCTCGATCATCTCCGGCAGCCAGCTCTTGCCCGACAGCACGTCCTCGATCAGCCGGCCAACGCGCTCGGCGCGCCGCCGCTCGTCCTCGTCGCGGTCGAACTCCCTTGAGATCAGGATGGTGTCCAGCGCGCGGCCGTCCGAGGTGGTGAAGATCTGCGCGTCGACGATGTTGCCCCCGGCAGCGGCACAAGCGCCCGCGATCACCGAGAGCAGGCGGGGATGATCCTGCGCCAGCACGGTGATTTCGGTCACCGCCTCGAACTGGTGGGTCTTGACCATGGTGGCGAGCTTGTTGCCCGCCGCATCAGCCTCGCGGATGAACTCGGCGTGGCGAAGCTGGTCCGGCAGGTCCACGGTCAGCAGGTAGTTTTCATAGTGCAGCCCGACATAGCGCTTGCGCGCCTTGTCGGGCCAATCGGCGAGCGCCTCGGCCAGGCGTTCGCGCGCCGCCGCCGTGCGCTGGGCGCGTGAGACCTCCGAAAACCCGCCGGTCAGCAGCAGTTCGGTCTCGTAGTAGAGCGTACGCAGCAACTGGCCTTTCCAGCCGTTCCACACGCCCGGTCCGACGCCCCTGATGTCGCAGACGGTGAGGACCAACAGCATCTTCAACCGCTCGACCGACTGCACGATCGAGGCGAAGTCCTCGATGGTCTTGCGGTCGTTGAGGTCGCGGGTCTGCGCCGTCATCGACATCACCAGATGGTTCTCGACCAGCCAGGCGACGGTTTCCGTATCGGCTGCCGACATCCCCATATGCGGGCAGATGCGCCGTGCGATGCGAGCGCCGGCCTCGGAATGATCTTCCGGCCTGCCCTTGGCGATGTCGTGCAGCAGCACGGCGACATAGAGCGCTTCGCGGCTCTTCTTCAGGCTCGGCATCAGCGAATGCGACAGCGGGTGCACCTTCTCGCCGTCGCCGCGCTCGATCTCGGCCAGCACGCCGATGCAGCGGATCAAGTGCTCGTCGACCGTGTAGTGATGGTACATCGAGAACTGCATCATGGCGACGATCTTGCCGAAATCCGGGATCAGCCGGCCCAGCAGCCCGGCCTCGTTCATGCGCCGCAGGTTGAGTTCGGCGTTGCGGTCCGAGGTCAATATGTCGAGAAACAGCCGGTTGGCTTCCGCGTCGCGCCTGAGCGACTTGTTGACCAGGCCGAGCGAACGGGTGAGCAGTTTCAGCGCATCGGGATGGAATTCCAGCCCATGCTTGTCGGCGAACCAGAACAGCCTGAGAAGATTGACCGGGTCGCGCTCGAAGACGCCGTCGTCGGCGATGTTGATGCGATGGTTGTCGACGATGAAGTCCGACGTGCCGGCAAGCTTGCGCTTGCGGCGCTGGAAGGTGAGGAAGATGCGGTTGAAGCCGGGAACGTGCTTGGCCTGCTCCTCCTCCAGCGCGGCGCAGAAGATGCGGGTCAGGTCCCCGACATCCTTGGCGACGAGGAAGTAGTGCTTCATGAAGCGTTCGACCGCCGACAGGCCGGGATGGGTGGTATAGCCGAGCCGTCCGGCAATCTCGCGCTGGATATCGAAATGCAGCCGCTCCTCGGCCTTCCCCGTGAGGAAATGCATGTGGCAGCGCACCGCCCACAGGAAATCCTCGGCCTTCTGGAACTCACGATACTCGGCCTCCGTGAAGACGCCTTTCTCGACCAGTTCCTCGCCGGTGCGCACGCGGTAAAAATACTTGCCGATCCAGAACAGCGTCTGCAGATCGCGCAAGCCGCCTTTGCCGTCCTTGACGTTGGGCTCGACCAGATAACGGCTTTCACCGGCCTTGGCGTGGCGCTCGTCGCGTTCGGCGAGCTTGGCCTGGACATATTCCGGTCCCGTCGTGCGCACCACCTCATGGTCGAAGCGCAGCATCAGTTCGTCGTAGAGCTTGAGTTCGCCCCACAGGAAACGCGCTTCCAGGATCGAGGTGCGGATGGTGATGTCGGTACGCGACAGCCTGAGGCACTCGTCGATGTTGCGGGTAGCATGGCCGACCTTCAGCCCCATGTCCCACAGCATGTAGAGCATGTACTCGACTGTTTGTTCGCCCCACGGCGTCTGCTTGTAGGGCAGCAGGAACAGAAGGTCGATGTCGGATCCCGGCGCCAGCGTGCCGCGGCCATAGCCGCCGACGGCAACGACCGCCATGCGTTCGGCCGAGGACCGGTTCTTGACCCGGTATACATGCGTCGCGGCAAAATCGTAGAGCGCGCGGATCAGTTCGTCCATCTGGTGCGACAGCCGCTCGGCGCAGGCGTTGCCGCCGCCATCTTGCCTCAGCATGGCCTCGGCTGTCTTGCGGCCCTCGGCGAGACGCCCCTTGAGAAGCTGAAGAACGGCAGCACGGATGGCCTGGCTGGAGCCGTCGCCGGCACTGGCCGCGGTCAGCGCGGTCATCTCGCGGCGCAAGGCGTCGCCGTCGATCAGTTCATCGAGCTTCAGGGAGATTTTCGCCATCGATACCGGTTGGCCTTGCCTTTTGGGCGGCGTCTATAGCGCGTTTTCGCGGCGCTGGGTATGGGGCCTGCCAGCAACCCCGAAATCGGCCATGTCGTTTGCTTCGACTGGAGCGAGCGGAACGACAATCTGCCGCCGCAGCCGGCAGAAATCGGCGATCCACCTCATGATTCGCCTGGCCTCCCTCCTGATTCTCACGGCTGCAGGCTTCCTCCGCCTTCCCATAAGCCCGCTCGCTGTCCGCGCGGCGTCCCGTTCCTGGTCAAGCAGGCTTGGCAGCCTGTCGCCAACGAACTGGTCCTGCGCGCACAGCGCGGGAACAAGTTGGTAGACGGTCTTGCCGGCTGCCATGGTGGGATCGAAGATGAGATCGTCGACCGCTATGTTGACCCGCGCCGTTGCCTCCAGAAAATCGCGTGCCGTTTGCCGCGAGAGGAGATACCCTCCAGCCCCCGGATGGCCTTTGCGGAGCCGGACCATGGAAAAACCATGCCCAGCGGCGATTCTTTTCCTCTGGATTACGGTTCTGGAGAAGACCGTCTCGAGCTTCACGACGTCCGCGCCCGCCGCCACCCAGCCTGTATCGCCCAGCAACATGCCGGCTTTGCTTGAAAAGACTATATCGTCCTCGAACACGGCGCCATATGGCGCGTCGTTTTGGGCAATGATCGTCCAGCAGGCACGATGACTATGCAGGCACGCGATCTCGCTGCCGGAAAGCGGCCGGATGGCGTGCATCGCGTGCTGCGGCTGCAGCGCCAGGTCGGGACGTTGCGCGGCATCGATGCCCGCGACCCGCTCGAACTCAATGCCGATGCGGGCAAACTCGGCGGTCACATGGGCGAGCCGCTCGGGAGAACGATCGAGATTAATAACCAAGCACTTCATTTCTAACGGCTATCTTTGCAAAAAATGTATGAAATCTCTGTTTCGCGGAACTGAGGGAGAAATTCAGCATCGCAGCTGTTGTCTAGCACAGGTAAAAATATGGTTGTTGATTTTTCTGGGTTGAATTCGCGTCGTAAACAGAAGCCAAAGCCGGAACCCAGGCTATGACCCCAGGATTACTGGAAAATTACCTGTTGCGAGAAGTCGAGAAATTTTCGCTCGAAGTCATTGGTAGCCAGGCGGAATTCGAAGCGGAGCCCAAACCCTCGCGAAGGTGCCGGCCGTCTTCGGGATGTCCCATCCCGAAACAGGTCTATCGTCCTGCCTCGGGTGGATCGAGGGCGACGATCGTGTACCGCCGAAGCCTGCAGTGGTCGACGACCCACTCGACGATGCGCCTGGTTTCCACTCTCATCTTCTCGAAGAACGGCCTTCTGCGTTTTATGGCCAGTCCGCTTGCGACCCGTGCGGTTTCGCGCTCTTGGTCGAGCAGGCTCGGCAATCCCGCTCCTATGGAGCCGAGGAACTGGGCCTGTGCGCACAAGGCGGGTACAAGCTGGTAGATCATCTTCCCGCCAGAGGGTGAGAACGCCGGATTGAAGACCATGTCATCGGCGGTCAGATTCACCTTTTCGGTCGCATCGAGGAGATCGCGCGCGGCTCGTCTGGAGACGATGTAGCCTCCGGTCCCAGGATGGAACCTGCAGAGCCTGTACATTGAGAACCCATGACGGGCGGAAATCCTCATCCGGTGGATCATGGTCTTTTTGAAGAACGTCTCCAGCTTGACGATGTCGGCATCGGCCGGAATCCAGTCGCTGTCTGCAAGCAACCGGCCGGCATTCGCTGAGAAGACCACGTCGTCCTCGAATACAGCGCCGTAGCGCGCCTCGTCCTGCACGAGAATCGACCAGCAGGCGCGATGGCTGTGCAGGCAGGCGATTTCGCTGCTCGACAGTTGCCGGGCTCCATACATCGGATGCTGAGCTTGCTGCTTGAGTTCGGGGTGGCTGTATCCATCGATAGCCACGACGCGTTCGAACGCGATGCCTATACGGCCGAACCCGGCCCTCATATGGGCAAGTCGTTCCGGGGACCGATCGAGGTTTATGACCAGGCACTTCATTGTCGACCAAAGTCCAGCGGGAAGGGCAGCGAGTATAATATCAGCAACGGAAATGTTTCAGTGTAGGCGCGGTTGTGTACAGTTTTTGCCATTCGGTCAATCCGCTAGGCCCGCAGACCCTAAAAATCAAAACGGCCCTTGACCTTCCAGTTACTGGAAGCACTACCTCCGCTCCGAAGCAGATCATCGAGGCATGTCGCAATGACGCATTCAGATCACGATCACCACCCGCATGGCTCGCATGGCGTCTGTTGCGCGCCGAAAGGCGCTGCATCGGATGCGGCTCCGCGCGACCCGGTCTGCGGCATGACGGTGGATCCGGCTGCCAGCAAGCCGACATCAGAGCATGGCGGCCGCCTCTATCATTTCTGCAGCGAGCGCTGTCGCTCGAAGTTCCAGGCAGAGCCGGAAAGCTACCTGACGGCCACCGACCCCGTCTGCGGCATGAGCGTCGACCGTTCGACGGCGAAACATTTCGCCCGTCATGAGAGCCAAGGCTTCTATTTCTGTTCCGCCGGCTGCAAGGCGAAGTTCGAGGCGGCGCCACAAACCTATCTCGGTGGCAGGCCGGCGGCGGCGCCGATGCCCAAGGGGACGCAATACACCTGTCCGATGCACCCCGAGATCATCCGCGACAAGCCCGGCTCCTGCCCGATCTGCGGCATGGCGCTCGAGCCGATGGGCGTGCCGACGGGCGATGAAGGGCCAAATCCCGAACTTGTCGATTTCGCGAGGCGGCTCTGGGTGAGCGCGGTGCTGTCGGTTCCGCTGCTGATCATCGCCATGGCGCCGATGGTCGGCCTGTCGCTGGAGGGCCTGGTCGAGGATCGCACAAAGGTCTGGATCGAACTGGTGCTGGCCAGCCCCGTGGTCCTCTGGGCCGCCTTCCCGTTCTTCCATCGCGGTTTGGACTCGATCCTCAACCGCAGCCCCAACATGTGGACGTTGATCTCGCTCGGCGTCGGCGCCGCCTATCTCTACAGCGTCGTCGCCACGCTCTTCCCGGACATCTTTCCGCACCAGTTCCGCAGCCATGGCGGTGCGGTGCCGGTCTATTTCGAGGCCGCCGCCGTCATCGTCGCGCTGGTCTTTGTCGGCCAGGTGCTGGAACTGCGCGCCCGCGAAAAAACCGGCTCGGCGATCCGGGCCCTGCTTGACCTCGCGCCGAAAACCGCGCGGCGGATCGCCGAGGACGGCGCCGAGACCGATGTGGTGCTGGACGACGTCAAGACAGGCGATCGCCTGCGCATCCGTCCCGGCGATGCTGTTCCCGTCGACGGCACGGTGCTGGAAGGCCGCTCTTCCATCGACGAATCGATGATCACGGGCGAACCCTTGCCGGTCGAGAAGGCCGAAGGCGACGCCCTGACCGGCGGCACGCTGAACAAAAGCGGCTCGCTGATCATGCGCGCCGAGCGGATCGGCGCCGAGACCACGCTGTCGCGCATCGTCGAACTCGTCGCCAAGGCACAACGCTCGCGCGCGCCGATCCAGGGATTGGCCGATCGCGTTTCCTTCTATTTCGTCCCGGCCGTCGTGCTGGCCGCGATCGCCGCGTTCATCGCCTGGGCGGTCTTCGGCCCTCAGCCCAGCCTGATCTTCGCCATCGTCTCGGCGGTCTCGGTGCTGATCATCGCCTGTCCCTGTGCGCTCGGCCTTGCCACGCCGATGTCGATCATGATCGCCACCGGGCGCGGGGCGCTCGCCGGCGTGCTGATCAAGGAAGCCGCCGCGCTCGAACGCTTCGCCTCCGTCGACACCTTGATCGTCGACAAGACCGGCACGCTGACCGAAGGCCGGCCGAAATTGACCGATGTCGTGGCCGCCAGCGGCTTTTCCGAGGACGATTTGCTGGGGTACGCCGCGACCCTGGAAAAGGGGTCGGAGCATCCGCTGGCCGAAGCCATCGTCGACGGGGCGGGCCAGCGCGGCGTGACGATCGCCGAGGCGAGCAGCTTCGAGGCGGTTACCGGCAAGGGCGTCTCCGGCACGGTATCGAAAAAGAAGGTCGCGCTCGGCAATGCCGCGATGATGGCCGACCTGACCATCGACGTTTCCACGATGATGGCCGGCGTGGAAGCACTGCAGGGCGATGGCAAGACGGCAATGTTCGTCGCTGTCGACGGCAAGCTGGCCGGCATCGTCGCCGTCGCCGATCCGGTCAAGGCGACCACCACCGAGGCGATCAAGGCGCTGCATGACAGCGGGCTGAAGATCATCATGGCGACCGGCGACAATGAACGCACGGCCAGGGCGATCGCTGGGCGTCTCGGCATCGACGAGGTGCGCGCCGGCCTATTGCCGGAACAGAAGGCCGCACTCGTCGACGAATTGCGCGGCAGCGGCGCCGGCGGCGTCGCCATGGCCGGCGACGGCGTCAACGACGCGCCGGCGCTTGCCGCCGCCGATGTCGGTATCGCCATGGGAACCGGCGCCGACGTCGCGGTCGAAAGCGCCGGCATCACCTTGGTCAAGGGCGATCTCAACGGCATCGTCCGCGCCCGCACCCTGGCCCGGGCGACCATCCGCAATATCCGGCAGAACCTGTTCTTCGCCTTCCTTTACAATGTGCTTGGCGTCCCGGTCGCGGCCGGCGTGCTCTATCCGCTCACCGGGACGCTTCTGTCACCCATGCTGGCGGCGGCGGCGATGAGCCTGTCCTCCGTCTCGGTCATCGCAAACGCATTGCGGCTCAGAACGTTGAAACTCTGAGATTAGGCCCCCAGATACGAAAATCAACCATCAGGAGACCATGAATGACCTTGGCTAAAAAACTCGTGCTGCTGCTGATGGCGGCAGGGATGCTGCTTGCTGTTTTCCTAGAAAGCGTGCCGGCGCGGAGCGAGGAGGTGAAGCACGACATGGGTGCCATGGCCATGGGGGCGGAAAGTCCCTCTACGGCGGGCTACAAGGCGGCGATGGACAAGATGCATGCCGACATGATGGCCTCGCAATATACCGGCAATGCCGATGTCGATTTCGTCCGCGGCATGATCCCGCATCATCAGGGCGCGATCGACATGGCCAGGGTCGAACTGGCCAACGGCAAGGATCCGGAAATCCGCAAGCTCGCCGAAGCGGTCATTGCCGCGCAGGAAGCCGAAATCAAGCAGATGCAGGACTGGCTCGCCGCCCACCCGGTGAAGTAGGCTTTGGGCGCAACAAGGGAGGTTGCGGCGCAAGCGTCCTGGATTTCGCGCCCGGCCTGTGCTGCGATCCGACCTGAACTGGAGGCCTGTCATGTCATCGAGCGTCAGAACCACCACGTTGCCTTCCGGCGAGGCGATCCCCGTACTCGGTCAGGGCACGTGGAAGATGGGCGAGGATTCGCGCCGCCGGGCCGAGGAGGTCAATGCCCTCAAGCTTGGTCTCGATCTCGGCGTCACGCTCATCGACACCGCCGAAATGTATGCCGACGGCGGTGCCGAGGAGGTGGTTGCCCAGGCTATCGCCGGGCGCCGCGCCGAGGTTTTCCTGGTCTCGAAGGTTCTGCCGTCCAACGCTTCACGTGCCGGCGTGCAGCGCGCCTGCGAGAACAGCCTGAAGCGCCTCGCCACCGACCGCATCGATCTCTATCTGCTGCATTGGCCGGGCAGCGTGCCCCTGTCGGAAACGGTCGAAGCCTTCGAGGCGCTTAAAGAAGCCGGCAAGATCCGCCATTGGGGCGTCAGCAATTTCGACACCGACGAGATGCAGGAATTGGCGCTCCTGTCCGACGGCGACAAGGTCCAGACCAACCAGGTGCTCTACAATCTGGTTCGCCGGGGCCCGGAATTCGATCTCACGCCCTGGATGCGGAAACGTGGCATCCCTCTGATGGCCTATTCGCCGGTGGAGCAAGGCGCGTTGGCACGCAGCGGCAAGCTCGAGGCCGTCGCCGCCCGCCACGGTTTGACGCCGGCACAGATCGCGCTGGCCTGGGTGATGCGACAGCAGGGCGTCATCGCCATCCCCAAGGCCAGCAGCCAGGAGCACGTCCGCCAGAATGTCGCTGCGTTGGACATAGACCTTACGGCGCAGGACATCGCCGATCTCGACCATGCGTTCCCGCCACCGACGCGCAAGCGCGGACTGGAGATGATTTAGAACGGCGGGTGATACCGCCTTGCTACTTCCCCACCAGTCCCTTCAGCCGGTAAAGCGCCTCCAACGCTTCCCTTGGCGTCATCTCGTCGGGATTGATCTCACCGAGTGCGGCGCCCAGCGCGTCGCTCTTCACCGGTTTTGGTGCTTCGCGTTTCATCGCCACCGAAAACAGCGGGAGGTCGTCGACCAGCCGGTTGGTCTTGCCCGAAACCTCGCCCTCCTCGAGCTGGTGCAGAACCGCTTTCGCGCGATCCACAACCGCCTCGGGCAGGCCGGCGAGCCGCGCCACCTGCACGCCGTAGGAGCGGTCGGCCGCACCCTTGCCGACCTCGTGCAGGAAAACGACGTCGCCTTCCCATTCCTTGACCCGCATGGTGACGTTGTGAAGCCGCGCCAGCTTGCCGGCGAGCGACGTCATCTCGTGGAAATGGGTGGCGAAGATCGCGCGGCAGCGGTTCTTCTCGTGCAGATATTCGACCGCCGCCCAGGCGATCGACAGGCCGTCGAATGTCGCGGTGCCGCGGCCGATCTCGTCGAGGATCACCAGCGCGCGTTCGCCGGCCTGGTTGAGGATCGCCGCCGTCTCGACCATCTCGACCATGAAGGTCGAGCGGCCGCGCGCCAGGTCGTCCGAAGCGCCGACGCGCGAGAACAGCCGGTCGACGACGCCGATATGGGCCGATGCCGCCGGCACGAAGGAGCCGGTCTGGGCAAGGATCGCAATCAGCGCGTTCTGCCTGAGGAACGTGGACTTACCACCCATGTTGGGGCCGGTCAGCAGCCAGATCGCGCCGTTCTTGGCACTGCCTTCCGGCGAGAGGTCGCAATCATTGGCCACGAACGGGCCTTCGCCCGAACGGCGCAACGCCTGTTCGACCACCGGATGCCGGCCGCCGGATATTTCGAAGGCAAGGCTGGAATCCACCACCGGCCGGCACCAGGCCTCGCTTTCCGACAGAAGCGCAAGTGCCGCCGACACGTCGAGCACGGCGAGCGCATCGGCACCGGCGCGGATCGCCTCGGCCTCGCCGACCGCCTCCGCCGTCAGCGCATCGAAGGCAGTCAGCTCGATGTTCAGTGCCCGGTCGGCGGCGTTGGCGATCTTGGTTTCGAGCTCGGCGAGTTCCGTCGTCGTGAAGCGCATGGCGTTGGCCATGGTCTGGCGATGGATAAAACGCGCCTTCGCCCCATCGCTGCCGGTCATCACGGCATGATGGTTGGCCGTCACCTCGATGTAGTAGCCGAGCACGTTGTTGTGCCGGATCTTCAGCGAGCGGATACCCGTCTCCTCGATCAGCGAGCGCTCCAGTCCGGCGATCACCTTGCGCGACTCGTCGCGCAGCGCCCGCATCTCGTCGAGTTCGGCATGGTAGCCGCCGCGAACGAAGCCACCGTCGCGTTTGAGCAGCGGCAGTTCCTCGCCGAGCGCCTGGGTGAGGTGCTGGGCAAGTGACTTGGGCAGCGCGTGAATCGCGGCCATTGCGCCGGCCAGTTCCTGGGGCAGGGCGGTCGCGGCAAAAGTTTCGGCGATGGCGCCCGCCGCCTCGAAGCCGGCGCGCAGCGCGCCGAGATCGCGCGGACCACCCCGGTTCAGCGCCAGCCTGGATAGCGCACGCGGCATGTCGGCGACGCTCTTCAGGCTCATCCGCACTGCCTGGCAAAGCCGCACTTCGGAACGGAAGAACGACACTGAATCCAGCCGTGCTGCAATGGCCCCCGGGTCGGTCAGCGGCGCCATCAGCCGGTCGGCGAGCAGCCTCGCGCCGCCGCCGGTCACCGTGCGATCGATGGCCTTGAACAGCGAACCCTCGCGGCTGCCGGACAGCGTGCGCAACAGTTCGAGATTGCCGCGCGTCGCGGGATCGATGAACAGGGTCGAGCCCTGCTCCTCGCGTTCGGGCCGCGACAGCGGCGGCCGCTCGGCCTTCTGCGTCTTCTCGACATAGGCGATGGCGCCCGAGATCGCCGACAGTTCGGCCCGCGAAAACGTGCCGAAACTGTCCGGTGTCGCTACCTCGAAGAAGCGCGCGATCCGTCCCGTGGCCGAGGCCGAATCGAACAGGCTTGGCGGCTGCGGGCTGGCGACACGGCCGAGCACGTCGAACACCGGCTTCAGCTCGGGATCGTGGAACACCGGCTCGGCGACGATCAGCTCACGCGGATCGACACGGAAGATGTCGGCCAGCAGCCGGTCGGCGGTGGTCTCGGCGACGCGGAAGGCGCCGGTCGAGATGTCGATCCAGGCAATTGCAAAGCTTCCTTGGTTCCCTGCTGCGCTGCCGCGCTCCCCGCCTCTTGGCTCCGCCCCGCCCTTCACCCTGCCCAGCGCCATCAGGAAACTCGATTCCGACGGCGCCAGCAATTTGTCCTCGGTGATCGTGCCCGGGGTCACCAGCCGCACCACGTCGCGGCGCACCACCGATTTTGAACCGCGTTTCTTGGCCTCCGCCGGATCCTCGATCTGCTCGCAGACAGCGACGCGAAAACCCTGGCCGATCAGCTTCTGCAGATAGTCGTCGGCCGCATGCACCGGCACGCCGCACATGGGAATATCGTGGCCCTGATGCTTGCCGCGCTTGGTCAGCACGATGCCCAGCGCCCGGCTCGCCTTCTCGGCATCGTCGAAGAACAGTTCGTAGAAATCGCCCATGCGGTAGAACAGCAGCGAATCCGGGTTCGCCGCCTTGATCTCGATGAACTGCTCCATCATCGGCGTGACGGCAGCGCCGGGCTGTGGCGGCGTCATCGCCTCGGGGGCGGTGTCGGGCTCGTTCGGGCTGTGCATGTTCATGGCGCGGCACGCTAGCAGATGTGATGGCGGGGTTTAATGCCGGGCCGTCGAAAAGCAGGGGAAGACCGCGAGCCATCTTCCGTGGAACGGCTATTCAGCGGCATTGTCCGATGGTGTGATCGCGAATATCTGTCGCCTTGGAGTATTAGTAGCGGGGCATCATGGACAGGGACGGGCACGAAACGTTCGAGGAGATGGTGGGACCGATCGACTCGCCACTCGAACGGCTCTGGCTCATGACAGCCCGGCACGCCAGTCAAAGTGTAGGCGATCTGAAGCTCATGGCGGCCAAGCGGCTTCCTTTCTTCCTTCCGGATACCGGTCCCTTCTCCGGTCTCGACGGAAACATCCGGGTCGCTGTCCATGTTCTCAATCACGATCCGCTGGTGATCTACACGCCGATCGGCGGGCCACGGCCGCTCAGCTCGATCGTGGCGATCGGCCGGCGCCTCGCGTCGCGTCGCGTCGTCTTCCTGATGATGCCGAACTGGACGCTCGAGCGGCCGCGTGTCATCCCAAGCCTCGGCAGAGACATCGCCTGGTACCGCGAGCGCTTTCCAGCTCATGAGTTGATTTTTCTCTGTAATACCGAGGAAGAGCGCCGTCTGGTTGCCGCGGTCGGAGGAACCGCGATCTTCTCCAACCACAATCTTATGGTCTCGGAGGAGATTTTCCGGCCCTTGTTGGACGTCCCGGTCGAGTTCGACGCCGTCTATAATGCTCGCATCTCGCACACCAAGCGCCACTATCTCGCCTTCGACATAGAAAGGCTTGTCCACGTCACCTTTTCGATTGGCGAACTGCCCCGGGCCGGCGACCGTGCTTTTATCCGCCGCCTGCGGTCGCAGTCGCCGCTGCACCGCATAGCCAACCCCGCCGTCCGTGATGTCGTGGCTCCGCTGGCGCCACATGAGGTCAATCGCGTCTACAACCAGGCCGCGGTTGGTCTCTGTCTGTCGGCAGCGGAGGGAGCGATGCGCTCCAGCATGGAATATCTGATGGCCGGGTTGCCGGTGGTCAGCACGCCCAGCGTCGGCGGCCGGGACGTCTTTTTCGATCCGGACTATTGCATCATCGCCGAGCCCGATCCGGCGGCGATCCGGCGCGCGGTCGAGACGCTCCGCGACCGCGCCATTCCGCGTGAGGAGATCCGCGACCGCACGCTGGCCAAGGTGCGGGCTCAACGGCAGGAGCTCACAGTATTTCTTTCCGACCTGTTCAAGAGGATAGGAAGCAGCCAACCGCCGCTATCGCAATGGCCGTTTCCCGAAATCGGGATGCTGCGGCGCTGGGCGACGGTGCGCCAGCACGCGCGCGAGATCCCGCCGTCCAGGACGCCACAAGAACGGCCGTGACCGCCGTGTCCGCCTTGAAGCAGCTTTGCCCAGCTTCGTGGTTTACACGCGGCGGCCCGTGGTCTTAATTCGCAGGCACACAGGCGCCCGCTTCAAGGAGGTGCCGCACCGGCGAGGAAATCAAAAAGATCATGGCCAGGAAAACCGAGAACAACGGTCCGTCCGTCAGCGCGCAGGAAGCGCTCGAATTCCACGCCATGGGCCGGCCCGGAAAGCTGGAGATCGTCGCCACCAAGCCGATGACGACGCAGCGCGATCTCAGCCTCGCCTATTCGCCGGGAGTCGCCGTGCCCGTGCGCGCCATCGCCGAGGACCCATCCAGAGCCTTCGACTACACGACGCGCGGCAACATGGTCGCCGTCATCTCCAACGGCACCGCCATTCTTGGCCTCGGCAATCTCGGCGCGCTGGCCTCCAAACCGGTTATGGAAGGCAAGGCGGTGCTGTTCAAGCGCTTCGCCGATGTCGATTCCATCGACCTCGAGGTGGATACCGAGGATGCCGACGAGTTCATCAACTGCGTGCGCTTCCTCGGTCCTTCCTTCGGCGGCATCAACCTGGAAGACATCAAGGCGCCGGAGTGCTTCATCATCGAGCAGCGCCTGCGCGAGCTGATGGACATCCCGGTCTTCCACGACGACCAGCATGGCACCGCCATCATCTCGGCCGCCGGCCTGATCAACGCGCTGGAGATCACCGGCCGCGACATGAAGACCACGAAGATGGTCTGCAACGGCGCGGGTGCCGCCGGCATCGCCTGCATCGAACTGATGAAGGCGATGGGTTTTTCGCCCGAAAACATCACCTTGTGCGACACCAAGGCCGTCGTCTTCCAGGGCCGCACCGAGGGCATGAACCAGTGGAAATCAGCGCATGCGGTCAAGACCGAGGCGCGTTCCCTGGCCGAAGCGCTCGACGGCGCCGATGTCTTCCTCGGCCTTTCCGCCAAGGGCGCGCTGACCACCGCCATGGTGCGGTCGATGGCCAAGAACCCGATCATCTTCGCCATGGCCAATCCCGATCCGGAAATCACCCCCGAGGAAGTAGCCGAGATCCGCACCGACGCCATCATGGCCACCGGGCGTTCGGATTATGCCAACCAGGTCAACAACGTGCTCGGCTTCCCCTACATCTTCCGCGGCGCGCTGGATGTCAGGGCCACCACCATCAATGACGACATGAAGATCGCCGCCGCCCGGGCGCTGGCCGAACTGGCGCGCCAGGACGTGCCCGACGACGTTGCCGCTGCCTATCAGGGCAACCGGCCGAAATTCGGCCCCAACTACATCATCCCAGTGCCGTTCGACCCGCGTCTGATCTCGGCCATCCCGATTGCCGTGGCCAAGGCGGCGATGGACTCGGGCGTCGCCCGCAAGCCGATCCTCGATCTCGACCGCTACGCGCAGGAACTTTCCGCCCGCCGCGATCCGATCGCCTCGACCCTGCAGCGCATCTACGACCGCGTGCGCCGCCAGCCCAAGCGGATCGTCTTCGCCGAAGGCGAAGAGGAGCAGGTGATGCGCGCCGCCGTCTCCTATGTGAACCAGCGGCTCGGCACGGCCATCCTGCTCGGCCGCGACGACGTCATCAAGGAGAACGCCAGGCACGCCGGCATCGACCTGAACAAGCAAGGCATCGAGATCATCAATGCGCGCCTGTCACGCCGCAATTCGATCTACACCGACTACCTCTACGAACGCATGCAGCGCAAAGGGTTCCTGTTCCGCGACTGCCAGCGGCTGATCAACAACGACCGCAACCATTTCGCCGCCTGCATGGTGGCGCTGGGCGACGCCGACGGCATCGTCACCGGCGTCACCCGCAACTATTCCACTGCACTCGACGACATCAGGCGCGTCATCGACGCCAAGCCCGGGCACCGCGTCATCGGCGCCTCGATCGTGCTGGCGCGCGGCCGCACGGTGATCGTCGCCGACACCGCCGTCCACGACATGCCCAACGCCGAGCAGATCGCCGACATCGCCGAGGAGGCGGCAGGCTTTGCCCGCCGCATGGGCTATGAGCCGCGGCTCGCCATGCTTGCTTATTCCACCTTCGGCCATCCGCAGGGCGAGCGTTCCGAGCGTATCCAGGAAGCCGTGCGCATTCTCGACAAGCGGCGCGTCGATTTCGAATATGACGGCGAAATGGCGGCCGACGTGGCACTCAACGCCCGCGCCATGGCGCAATATCCGTTCATCCGTCTGACCGGCCCGGCCAACGTGCTGATCATGCCGGCGTTCCACTCGGCCTCGATCTCGACCAAGATGCTGCAGGAACTCGGCGGCTCGACCGTCATCGGCCCGCTGCTGGTCGGCCTGAACAAGCCGGTGCAGATCGTCTCGCTGAACGCCAAGGACTCGGACATCGTGAATATGGCGGCGATCGCGGCCTATACGGCGGGGACCTGAGGAACAGTCCGCGCGACCGACGAAGCTGGCGATCAGGCTGGGGCCGTCACCCCGGCGCGAACGCCCGCGCCGCCGCGACCACTTCCTCCGCCTGGTCCTGCCGCAGCAGGTCGATCGGAATGCGGCCGTCGAGCTGTGCCGCCGGGCGGGTCAGCCACAGCCATGCGAGCCTCGGGTTGCCGATCAGTTCCTGCACCTCGCCTATGCCCGCCACCGGCCTGCCGTCGACGAACTGCGCCAGCGGGAAGACGTGTTTGCGGCCGCCCTTGCGCAGCGCGACGACGTCGCCGCGTTTCTGCCAGCGGTGCAGGGTCGAGCGGGCGATGCGCAGGTTTTCCTCGAGGTAGGTCGAGCCCGCGACGCGGCCGGCCCAGTCCTCGATCAGCATCGATTCGAGGTCGTCGGACTGGGGGAGCGAGAGCGCTGTCTCGGCGCCGGCCAAAAGGGTCGAGGACAGGTTGTCCGCGCCGGCGGTGCCGGCCTCGCTGCGGCGCGCGGCTTCCGCCGCGAGCGCACGCACGAATTTCGAGGCAAGGCCGGGAAGGTCGGCATGGATGGCGTCGATGGCGCGCTGGTGCTTGGGCGACAGCAAGGTGACGGCGGACGCTATGCTGCCGGCGATCTTGCCGACCGAGACCATTGTGGACCCGTTGATGGCCTCGTCATAATGGGCAAGCGCACGCTCGACCTTTTCGGCGACCATGTCGGCGAAATCGTCCTGCGTGATACCGGTCGTCTTAGTCTGAAATCTTGTCATGCATCTGTCTTCTGGGCCGCGCGCGCTCCTCCCTCCAGCCGCGGCCGGTTGTTGAACGGCTAGGGTGGAAAGTGGAGGGCGTGACGGCGACAGATGCAGCGACCCGACAGGTTGCTGTCCTGCATTGCTTCACACCCCGATAAGCGTTCCGAAATGTCAGTCAGGGCACGCTCGCATTTTCGTGTAGGAGCGGTATGTGACAACCGCGCGACGGCCAGAAGCGGTCCGTGCAAAGGATCCGAACGCCCAAAGGGGTGGCGGCCGCGAAGGGCAGCAACGCGACCAGCTGGATGAGTTACAACAACCCCGCCTGCTCGGCCTCTTTGCGCAGGTTCTGCCGTGGCCTCGGGCCGATCTGCTGGATCACCAATCCGGCCGCCAGTGAGCCAAGATCGCCGCAGGTCTGGAGGTCGCGTCCCTGTGTATAGCCATGCAGGAAGCCGGCGGCGTAGAGGTCGCCGGCGCCCGTCGTGTCGACCAGCTCCTTGATGGCGGTGGCCTTTATGACCACGGTCTCGTCGCCGCGCACGATGACCGAGCCCTTTTCGGAGCGGGTCACCGCCGCGATCTTGCAATCCTTGCGGATCCGCGCCAGCGCCTCGTCGAACGACGACGTCTGGTAAAGCGACTTGATCTCGTGGCTGTTGGCAAAGACGATGTCGACCGTGCCTGAACGCATCAGGTCGAGGAACTCGTCGCGGTAGCGGTCGACGCAGAACGAATCGGAGAGTGTCATGGACACTTCGCGGCCGGCCGCGTGCGCCAGCCTGGCCGTCTGCCGGATGGCTTCCTTGGCGCGCGGCGGGTCCCACAGATAGCCCTCGAAATAGGTGACCTTGGCGCCCGACGCCTTGTCGGCCTCGACGTCTTCCGGCCCGAGTTCGACGCAGGCGCCGAGATAGGTGTTCATCGAGCGCTCGCCATCGGGCGTGACGAAGATCATCGAGCGCGCCGTCGGCGGCTCGCCCTCAAGCGGCCTTGTGTCGAAGGCGACGCCCTGCGCGTGGATATCGTGCGCATAGATTTCGCCCAGCACATCGTTGGAGACCTTGCCGAAGAAGGCGGCGCGACCGCCGAAGGAGGCGATACCAGCCGCCGTGTTGCCGGCGCTGCCGCCGGAGGCCTCGATCGCCGGCCCCATGCGGCTGTAGAGCAATTCGGCGCGGTGCGTGTCGATGAGGTTCATCGCGCCCTTGATGATGCCGTTGGTCTCGAGGAAATCCTCCTCGCACTGGGCGATGATGTCGACAATCGCATTGCCGATGCAAAGCACGTCATAGTCCGGCATCAATGTCTCCGCGAAAAACCCCGAGCCGGCTTCCTGCCATGCCCGCGCGGGTCTACAGCATGACCCTGAAAACTGGCAACCGATTTTCTGTCATAGCCGGAGGCGAGGCCCATCCCTTGCCGAACGAGCCGGAAACCGCGTGCCAGCAAGACGGTTCCGCACCTGGTTTTCGTTGTACCCCAGGCGCTATGACAATTCGATCGTGGCCGAAGCATTTCGTCGTGGCGTTGCCTAAAAGGGCTTGTCCGATCCCGATCCGAAGGCGGCAAGCCCATGTCTGCAAAGAGCGATACGACCACCGACCTGGCGCTGCTCGGCGTGCTGGCGGTGCTGTGGGGCGCGTCCTACACCTTCATCAAGATCGGCGTCGAGACCATCCCGCCCATCACCTTCATCGCCGCCCGCACCCTGATCGCCGGCGCCATCCTGTTCGCCATCATCCGCTGGCGCGGCCTTGCCGTGCCGGGCGACGCGGCGAGCTGGCGCCGCTTCGCCTTCCAGGCTTGCCTGAACAGCGTCGTCCCGTTCACGCTGATCGCCGCGGCCGAGCGTTCGGTCGACGCCGGCCTTGCCACCATCCTCAATGCCACCTCGCCGATCTTCACCTTCCTGCTGACCGCGCTGATCACCCGCCATGAGCCGGTGACGACGCGCAAGCTGATCGGCGTCGGCGCCGGCATCGCCGGCATCTGCCTTATCGTCGGCGCGCAGGCGCTCGGCGGCATCGGCCACCAGCTCTGGGCACAGATCGCCATCGTCGCGGCAACCGTTTGCTATGCCGGTGCCGCCATTTTCGGTCGGAGCTTCAAGGGCCTCGATCCGATGCTTCCCGCCGCCGGTTCGATGCTGTGCGGCGCCGTCATGCTGGTGCCGCTCAGCCTGGCGGTCGACCGGCCGTGGACGCTGGCGCCTTCGGCGGCCTCTATCCTCGCTTTGCTCTGCCTGTCCGTGTTTTCGACGGCGTTGGCTTTCGTCATCTATTTCCGTCTGATCCACACGCTGGGTTCGGTCGGCACCACGTCCCAGGCCTATCTGCGGGTGCCGATCGGCGTCGGCATCGGCGCCGTTTTCCTCGGCGAGAGCCTGGGTCCCACGGCTTGGCTCGGCATGGGTTTTGTCGTCGCCGGCGTGGCTGCGATGACCATACCGGTGCGCAAGCCGGCCTTCGCCCGATAGGCAAGTTTAGGGGATGCCGAGGCGTGCAATGGCCCGCGCTTGTGCTCGCGGTCCGCACTGCCTATCTCGGAGGCGTCCTGCCTTGTGGCTGTGTCCGCTGACCTGGGGTTGAAGTACGGTGATTTTCGACGCTGCCCGCACCGCGGCCCTTGAGCTGCTCTCGCCTCCGTTTCGTGCCGTGTTCGTCAAGACGCTCGGCCTGACCCTGCTGGCGCTGGTCGCCCTGTGGTTCGGCCTGACCAGCCTTGTCGAATGGCTGGCCCTGCCGTGGCTGCAAACACTGGCGCCCGGCCTGCCGTCCTGGGCTGGCTGGCTGGGCGGCATCATCGCGGCCATCGCGCTGGCCTTCGGCATGGCGCTGCTCGTGGCGCCGGTCACGGCCGTGGTCGCTGGCCTCTTCCTCGACGATGTCGCTGAAGTGGTCGAGCGCACCGACTATCCCGGCGACCCGGCGGGACGCGCCATGCCGGCATTGCGCTCGCTTGTGCTGGCGATAAAATTCTTCGGCGTCGTTATCCTGGGTAACATCGTCGCCTTGCTGCTTCTGCTGGTGCCGGGCATCAACATCGCCGCCTTCTTCGTCGTCAACGGCTACCTGCTCGGTCGCGAATTCTTCGAATTCGCCGCCATGCGCTTTCGCCCCGAGGACGATGCGAGGGCCTTGCGCCGGCACTACGCAGGCACGGTGTTTCTCTCCGGGCTGGTGATCGCGGCCTTTCTCGCCGTGCCACTGCTCAATTTGCTGACACCGCTCTTCGCCGCCGCCATGATGGTGCATCTGCACAAGGCGATTTCGGCACGGGAAGCGGCCCGTCCCGCACGCATTTGAGCCCTCAGCGCAACAGGAAGCCGCGCCCCAGTTCGTCGTCCGGTTCGACAATGAACTCGGCTCGTCCGGAATAATAGGCACGGCCGCCGACGCGGGCGACGATCGCTTCGTGCGGACCGGCCTTTGCCGTTCGCGCCACGGCCCCGGAAAAGCGCGATCCGGCGATGCTCTCGAACGTTCGCGTCTGCCCGATGGCGATCTCGCCCTTGGCATGCATGGCCGCCAGCCGGGCGGTGACGCCGGAACCGGTCGGTGAACGGTCGACCTCCGCCTCGGCGAAAACGCAGACATTCCTGGTGGCCTCCCCGGAAAAGGCGTCCTTTCCATC
This sequence comes from Mesorhizobium sp. ES1-4, assembly GCF_020164745.1. Classification (GTDB taxonomy): domain Bacteria; phylum Pseudomonadota; class Alphaproteobacteria; order Rhizobiales; family Rhizobiaceae; genus Mesorhizobium. The sequence continues at coordinate 116,027 of NZ_JAIUGV010000015.1, forward strand.
GGTCAGGATGGTGCCGTAGAGGAAGGCGAGGTCGTTATGATCGGGATGCGACAGCGCAAACTCGGCCTTGAGCCGGTTCGTCAGCGCGGTTGCCGCGTCGACGAAATCGCGCACGCGGTCGCGGCCGAATTCCAGCCCGAATTGATGGCAGTCGGCCAAGGCATAAAACGCCCCGCCATAGGCGACATCGAAACCAACCGTGCCATACTGTGTCAACTCGATCTGTTGGTCGCGGGCAAACAGGAACGCCGGCACGCTCTCGAACGAAACCGCACCGGCTTTGCCATCGCTGACCTCGACCGAGGCGACGACCAGGCCGCACGGCGCCTCGATGTTGACGGTGGTGAACGGCTCCTGTTTCGTTACCAGCCCTTGATCGATGGCGTAGCGGCCGAGCGCGACGATGGCATGGCCGCACATCGTCGAATATCCCTCATTGTGCATGAACAGCACGGCGAGGTCGGCGCCGGGCAAATCGGGCTCGACCAGCAGGGCGCCATACATGTCGTAATGGCCGCGCGGTTCGAAGATCAGCAGTTTGCGCAGATGGTCGAGATGGTCGCGCACATAGGCGCGCTTCTCCAGGATGGTGCCCCTGGGTATACCGGGATAGCCGCCGGTGACGATCCGGAGAGGCTCGCCGCCCGTATGCATGTCGACGACAGTAAGGTTCATGCGGCCGGCTGTCCTAGCTCTGGGATTCGCGGAACAGCGCCTGCAACTTGCCGAACGGCATGGCGGCGCGAGTGAACCCGAACGTGCCGTCCTGCTGGATTTCACGGGCCGCCGTCTCCAACATGCCGTAGGCGAAATTGGCCAGCCACGGACCGAGCGAGATACGCTTCGCGCCGGCCATGGCAAGGTCGGCGATGGTGAAGCCGGGCCTCGCCATGACATTGACCGGCTTGCCGACCGCCGAGCAGATCGTGCGCACCATCTCGACGTCGCCAATGCCCGGCGCGTAGAGCACGTCGGCGCCGGCTTTCTCGAACGCCTGCAGCCGCTTGATCGTATCGTCGAGGTCGGACTTGCCCCACAGGAAATTCTCGGCGCGTGCCGTGAAGACAAAGTCGCGCCTCAGCGCCCGCGCCGCCTCGACCGCGGCGGCGACGCGCTCGACCGCGTGCGAAAACTCATAGATTGGCTTTTCCGGATCGCCCGTGTGGTCCTCGATCGAGCAGCCGGCAAGTCCGGCGGCTTCCGCTGCGAAAATGGTCTCGGCGGCTTGTTCGGCGCTGTCGCCCTTGCCCTTCTCAAGATCGGCCGAGACCGGCAGGCTGGTCGCCGCCGTCACCTCGCGGCAATGATGGATCATCTGGTCGAAGCTCACGGCGCCGTCCGGCAGGCCGCGTGAAAAGGCAAAGCCGGCGCTGGTCGTGGCCAGCGCCTTGAATCCGAAGGAGCCAAACAGCTTCGTCGTGCCCGGATCCCAAGGATTGGGCATGACGAAGGTCGAGGCATGCAGGTCGCGAAAAATCTTGCCCTTGTCCATGAATGCTCCCCATGACGAGTGTTGGGGCGGATGCTACCGCGCTGTTTCCAGCCGGGCAAACAAATGCGGTTGGTTCGGAAGCGTTTCTCGTTGTCTGCTGACAATTTTTCGAAAGCGTCGGAACAGCCGCGCGGACAGGTAGCACACGCCTTGCGGCGTCCAGTCCAGCGGATCAGTGGATCGGCACCAGCCCGGCGAGTTCGCGCATGTCGTCGAACAGGATGCCGCCGGCCTGGATCAGGCCGTCGCGGTCGGAATAGGGGTCGCCATGGTAGGAGAACACGCGCATGCCGGCGGCGATGCCGGCCTGCGTGCCGGCGACGCTGTCCTCGATGACGATGCAGTCGGCGGGCTCGAAACCCATGGTCTTGGCCGCATGCAGGAACAGGTCGGGGGCCGGCTTGCCGCGCGACACCATGGTGGCGCTGAACATCGCATGCTCGAACAGCGCCAACAGCCCGGTCTGACCAAGCGTTATGTGCATTTTCGAAATCCTGGCCGAGGTGGCGACGCAATAGGCGAGTCCGGCCGCGCGGACCGCCTCGATGAACTCCCGGACATAAGGGATCGCCTCGACGCCATGGGCGAACAGATCCGGCAGGCCGGCATTCCAGCGCTCGACGAAATCGGCGCCAAGCCTGACGCTGGTCGCCTCTTCGATCTCCTTCTGCACCGACACCATACTGCGGCCGGAGAAGTTCTTGCGGCAATAGTCGAAAGTCGTTGGATAGCCTGATGTAACAAGCCATTCGGCCAGGCGCCGGTTGGCCAGATTCTCGGTATCGACCAGGATCCCGTCGCAGTCGAAGATGACGAGCTTTGGCAGGGGCCGTGTTTCAGTCATATCGGATCAGTCTACCCGGCAGATGGTTATTGTGCCGAACCGCAGCCACGCATCAAGCGGTGCCGGTCGATCCGAATCCGCCCGAGCCGCGCGAAGTGCCGCCGGCGAGCGAACGCTCTTCCACCGCCGCTTGCGTCACGGCGGCGAAAACGATCTGGGCAATGCGCATGCCGCGCGTCACGGCGAAGTCTTCGTCGCCGAGATTGACCAGCAGCACCTTCACCTCACCGCGATAATCGCTGTCGACCGTGCCCGGTGAATTGAGGACGGTGATGCCGTGTTTGAACGCAAGGCCCGAGCGCGGCCGCACCTGGCCTTCCATGCCTTCGGGAATTTCCAGGATCAGCCCGGTCGGCACCAGGGCGCGTTTGCCAGGCAGAATCAGCAGCGGCCGATCTTCGGGCACCGCCGCGCGCAAATCCATCCCGGCGGCGCCGGCGCTTTCATAGGCGGGAAGCGGAAGTCCCTCACCATGCGGCAACCTGACGAAGCCGACGGTTGGACCGATGACGGAGGAGTTTTGGAAGGCTGCGCGCATAAAATCGATCCTATCGGCGCGATTGCCGATTCGGTCAATCGCCCGCAAGGCTATCAACGGCTTTCTTTCGGGCATCACTATGGCTTGGGCGCGGCTTAGCGTATTTCCACCGGAACCATCGTCGTCTCCTTGATCTCCTCCATGACGAAGGAGGCGGAAACATCCGACAGCGCCACCTTGGCGATGAGCCGCTGGTAAAGCCGGTCATAGGCCTTGACGTCGGCGACGCGGGCGCGCAGCACATAGTCGAGATCGCCAGACATGCGGTAGACGCCGATGATCTCGGAAAGACCGGTCACCGCGGCGCGGAATTTCCGCAGCCAGTCCGGATCGTGGTTCGACGTGCGGATCAGGATGAACACCGAAAGGCCGAGGCCGAGCTTTTCGGCATCGACGAGTGCTACGCGGCCGGTGATGACGCCATCTTCCTCGAGCCGCTTGACTCGACGCCAGCAGGCATTGCGCGACAAGGCCACCCGCTCCGACAGCTGGTCGACCGACAAGGTGCCGTCGCGTTGCAGTTCGGCAAGCAATTTCCGGTCGATTTCATCGATTTCAGATGCCATGTGGGATATTTGTCCCAGAAAATGGCAAATTACAAGGATATTTTGGGACCAGTGAACCGGTGAGGCGTGTCAGGATACTCAAATCTGAACTCAAGCGCTGAAGGGGAACCAGCATGTCGGTCGCCAGGATTTTCACCTCTCATCCGGCCAAGGTCGGCGAAACCTATTTCGGCCATATGGCCTTCGCCGCCTGGTTCTCTTCGCGCCTGCTGATGGCGGCGGGAGCAGCATTTGTTCACGCTTTCTTGCCATTTCTCTTCGAGACTACAGCCAGCCGAATCATCCGCGAACTCTACGAGCGGACGCACAACAGAGGCACACACGCGATCAAGGAGCCTGCGGCTCTCGCCGATCGCGCCTAGGGGACGACGGAAGCGATGTGCCGATGGGCGGCCTATCTCGGTGAAGCGGTCTTTCTCGAAGACATTCTCACGGCACCATGCCACTCGCTGATCGCTCAGAGCCATTGCGCCCAGGAAGCGAAGTCGCCGACCAATGGCGACGGTTTCGGCCTTGCCTGGTATGGCGACCGGCCCGAGCCTGGGCTCTATCGCGACATCCTGCCGGCGTGGTCCGATCCGAATCTGAAAAGCCTGTGCCGGCAGATCAAGTCCGGCCTGTTTCTCGCTCATGTGCGGGCGTCCACCGGCGGCGCCACCAGCCGTATGAACTGCCATCCGTTCATCTCCGACCGCTGGTCGTTCATGCACAACGGCCAGATCGGCGGTTTCGAGAAGATCCGCCGTGCGCTGGAAAACTCGCTGTCCGACGCCGTCTTCGACCAGCGCGAAGGCACCACCGATTCCGAATTGTTTTTTCTGCTCATGATCGACGAGGGTCTTTCGGCTGACCCGCAAGGCGCTGTCGCGCGTGCCGCCAGCCGAGTGCTCGAAGCTTCCCGTCGCGCCGGACTCGAACCGGCGCTGAAACTTACCGCCGCTTTCTCCGACGGGCAGGCGCTGCATGCCGTGCGATATGCAACCGATGCACATGCGCCGACCCTCTACACCGCGATGTACGGCAAGGGCGGCGGCCGCTGCATCGTCTCCGAACCCTTCGACCGCGACGGCGGCGATTGGCAAGCGATTCCGCCGTCGAGCTTCGTCACCATGACCAAGGGCGGCATCGCCATTCGTCCGTTTGCGCCGGCTGCGGCAAAGCTGGCGCTGGTTGGGTAGGTCTTCACCTGCTGCTAATTGACGGCAACGTCGCAGGACAGCGTCCCCTCTGTCCCGCAGGACAATTTCGATCAAGCGCTGCCGAGTTTCAAATGATGAACTTGGCTCGAAATCGCGCCGCCGTTGACTATGTCCATCGATGCAGGCGCCAGATGCGGAGCATTCGTCATGGATATCGCCTTTTCCTCGATCTCGGACCAAGCCGCCGCCATCCGCGACTGCAAAATCTCCGCCGTGGAGGCACTCGAGGCGCACCTCGTGCAGATCGATAGCCACAACGAAGCGATCAACGCGGTCATTTCGCTCGACAGAGAAGGGGCCCGCAATCGCGCCAGACATGCCGACGCAGCACAAGTGCGCGGCGATATCCTCGGACCGCTGCATGGCGTGCCCTTCACCCTGAAGGACACGCATGAGACGTCCAGCATGAAGACTACGGTCGGTTTCCCGCCCTTCGCCAACTATGTGGCAAAGGAGGACAGCCCGGTCGTTACCAGGCTGAGGGCGGCCGGCGGCGTGCTGATGGCCAAGACAAATGTCGCCGCCATGCTGTCCGACTGGCAGTCGGACAATTCGTTGTTTGGCCGCACCAACAATCCCTGGGACCTTCAGCGCACCCCGGGCGGGTCCAGCGGCGGTGCCGCTGCGGCGGTCTGCACAGGCATGACACCGTTCGACGTCGGCACCGACATGCAGAACTCGATCCGGCTTCCGGCGGCTTTTTGTGGCGTCTATGGGCTCAAGCCGACGGAGCACCGCGTCTCACTGTCAGGCGCCTTTCCGGATCCAGGCGGCGCTGCGCGCGGCGTGCGGCTGATGTCCTGTCTCGGCCCACTGGCGCGCGGCGTCGAGGATCTGTCGTTGATCTATCGGATCATCGCCGGACCGGACGGACGCGATACCGATCTTGCGCCCGTCCCGGTCGAGGCCATGCCGAAGCTCGACCTCCAGACTTTGCGCATCGCTTTCGCGCCGGCCTTTCCCGGCCTCCCGGTGGCCGGCGACATCAGCGCCGCGATCAAAAGTCTCGCACGGCAACTGCAAGGCGCCGGCGCCATCGTCGAGGAGGCGAAACCGCCCAGGCTCGATCTGCATGAGGATCTCGCGCAGGGCGGTGCGTTGATCGGCATGATGATGGAGGCCGCGCAACCTCAGCCGCCGGAGGAACCGACATCGGTCTCGCGCTGGTTCGAGGCGCTGGCCCGCCGCGACAAATCCGTTCTCGCCTGGGACCGGTTCTTCGAGGATTGGGACGCGCTGCTTTGTCCGGTCGCCATGACCACGGCATTCCCGCATCGCGCACCGGGCACGCCGATCGAAGTCGACGGCAAGGATCAGAGCTACTGGATGCTGCCGGCCTACGGCGCCGTGTTCAACTACAGCGGCCACCCGGCGCTTTCGATGCCCTGCGGCCAGGACGGCGCCGGCCTGCCGATCGGCCTGCAGCTGGTCGGCAGACGCTGGTCGGAGGCGCGGCTGCTGGGCATCGCCGGGGCCATGGCGCCTATCACGGGCGGCTTCAGTCGTCCGCCGGGTTATTGAGCGAAGCGCGACAATCCATAAGGTTCGAGCAGCGGGTCGCGTTCGCCGCCAAGAATTTCGCGCGTGGCGAACAGGCCGACCGCCGGCGCCAGCGTGATGCCGGAATGCATGACCGCGACATAGACGCCATCCATGCCCTCGGCGCGGCCGATGATCGGAAAGCCGTCAATCGGGGTGGGCCGGTAGCCGACAGTGTGGAAATCCAGCTCCAGACCGTCGCTGTCGCGCAACATGGCTTTCGTGGCCGCGAACAGGTCCCGGGCGGTGGCTTCGGCATCCATTCCCGGATCGGCGCCGCCGAAATCCGAGCCGGCGATGATGCGGCCTTCCGCCGTCTGGCGCATGTGCAGCCGCTCTGCCAGCACCAGTCCGTTGAGCATCTTCTTGTAGGGTCGCGTATGGACGATCAGGCCGGGCGGCGTCTCGATCGGCAGCCTGATTCCCGCTGTCGCCGCAATGTCAGGTGAGCCGACGCCGGCCGCGATCACCACCTCGTCGGCGGCAATCAGCCCGTGCGATGTGTCCACGCCGGTGGTCCTGCCATCGCTTTGGACGAGTGCCGTGACCGTACTTGAAAGGATGCGCGAGCCGTGGCGCTCTGCGTCTGCCAACAGCGCTTTCGTGGTCGCCACCGGCTCGGCGACACCCTCTTCGGCGACATACAACGCGACATCCGGGAGCTCGGCGAGATTGGGCTCGATGCGGGCCGCGCCGGCACGGTCGACACGCTTGACGCCGTAGCCCCAGGCTGAATGCTCCGCGGCATAGATTTCCATCTCCGCCGCCGGCAGATCCCAGCACAAGCCTCCGCACCAACTGAGTGGCAAGCCGGGCAGGTCTCTTGCCAGCCGCGACCATTCGGCCATGGCACGGGTGCGCAGCCGGAAATAAGGTTCCGGATTGCCCCAGCTGGCATTTATCCAGGCAAAGGAATTCGGCGTCGCGATACCACCGGCTTCGCTGTCGGCGATGACCGTCACCCGCGCGCCGGCCCTGGTCAGATGCCAGGCGATGGACGCACCGATGATGCCGGCGCCGATGACGATTATATGCTTGGTTTCGCTCATGCTTGATCTCCGTCCAGTTGGCATCCCTGATGCCATTGCCGCAGCCGGAGCTCAAGTGCGTGCAGGCCCTGTCAGGCCAAAACCGTCGACAGGTCGGAAAAGCGCTGCTAGAAGCCCGCGCCACAGACAGGATTCCAGAAATTGGCAGAAGACATCGAACAGGCGGTATCGCGCCGCCGTACTTTCGCGATCATCGCCCACCCTGACGCCGGCAAGACGACGCTGACCGAAAAGCTGCTGCTGTTCGGCGGCGCCATTCAGCTTGCCGGCGAGGTCAAGGCCAAGAAGGACCGCATCCAGACGCGGTCCGACTGGATGAAGATCGAGCGCGAGCGCGGCATTTCGGTCGTCACCTCGGTGATGACCTTCGAATATGAGGACAACGTCTTCAACCTGCTCGATACGCCCGGCCACGAGGATTTCGCCGACGATACCTATCGCACGCTGTCGGCGGTCGACTCGGCGGTCATGGTCATCGACGCCGCAAAGGGCATCGAGCCGCGCACGCTGAAACTGTTCGAGGTCTGCCGGCTACGCGACATTCCGATCATCACCTTCGTCAACAAGATGGACCGTGAAAGCCGCGACCCGTTCGAAATCCTCGACGAAATCGAGCAGAAGCTGGCGCTGGACACCGCGCCCATCACCTGGCCGATCGGCCGTGGCAAGACCTTTTCGGGCACCTATCACCTGGCGCTGAACGCGGTGCGCAAGGGCGACGACGAGAAGGAGCGCACGCCGGTCAACGGTCCCGATTCCAACCGCGTTGCGGGCCTGCTGCCGGAGAATGAGCGCGAGGCTTTCATAGAGGAACTGGAACTGGCACGCGAAGCCTGCCGTCCGCTGGACATCGACGCTTTTCGCGAGGGCCATCTGACGCCGGTCTATTTCGGCTCGGCGCTGCGCAATTATGGCGTGCGCGACCTGATCGAGGCGCTTGGCGCCTTCGGCCCGCCGCCGCGCGCGCAGGACGCCGACACCCGCACCGTCGAGGCGACCGAGGACAAGATGACGTCCTTCGTCTTCAAGATCCAGGCGAACATGGACCCCAACCACCGCGACCGCATCGCCTTCGTGCGCGTCTGTTCCGGCAAGCTCGAGCGCGGCATGAAGGCCAAGCTGGTGCGTACGGGAAAGCCGATGAGCCTGTCGGCGCCGCAATTCTTCTTCGCCCGCACCCGCGTCACCGCCGACGAGGCCTTTGCCGGTGATGTCGTCGGCATTCCCAACCACGGCACGCTGCGCATCGGCGACACGCTGACCGAGGGCGAGGAAATCCTGTTTCGCGGCGTGCCGAATTTCGCTCCGGAAATCCTGCGCCGCGTGCGCCTCGGCGATGCAATGAAGGCCAAGAAGTTGAAGGAAGCGCTGCACCAGATGGCTGAGGAAGGCGTCGTGCAGCTGTTCTCGCCCGAGGACGGTTCGCCGGCCATCGTCGGCGTCGTTGGCGCCCTGCAGCTCGACGTGTTGAAGGAGCGGCTGAACTTCGAATACACGCTGCCTGTCGAATTCGAAATGTCGCGTTTTTCCGTCTGCCGCTGGATCTCGGCTGACGACAAGGCCGAGGTTCAGCGCTTCATAGAAGCGCATCGCGGCGACATCGCCCGCGACCTCGACAACGACCCGGTGTTCCTCGCCCAGCACGCCTTCTCGCTGAGCTACGAAGCCGAACGCTGGAAAGCGATCCGCTTCGCCACGATCAAGGACTATCAGGTCCGCGACAAGGCGGCCTGAGCCGCCCTTCGCAAGCTCAGAGCGTTCGAAGCTGGATTAGAAGCCAGGAAGCCAAGCAATTGGCTCTTCGCCCGCCACGCGGACCGCTCCTCACCCCTTCGCCGCCTCTTCGATCTTGGCGATGTCGATCTTGCCCATCTGCATCATGGCATTCATCACTCGGCCGGCCTTGGCTCGGTCGGGATCCTGGAGCAGGCGCGGCAGCTGCTCCGGCACGACCTGCCAGGAGACACCGAATCTGTCCTTCAGCCAGCTGCAGCGTCCAGGTTCGCCGCCGCCTTCGGTCAGCCTGGTCCAGAAATGATCCACCTCTTCCTGCGTCTTGCAGTCGATCGACAGCGACATGGCCTCGGTGAATTTGTATTGGGGGCCGCCGTTGAGCGCCTGGAACTGCACGCCATCGAGCTCGAACGAGGCCACCAGCACCTTGCCTTCCGAAGCGTGGCCTTGCGGCCAGCGTGTGACGCTCAGCACCTTGGAATTCTTGAAAATGGACACATAGTAGTTCATGGCCTCTTCGGCCTCACCGTCGAACCACAAGAAGGTGGTAATCTTTTGCATGATGCACTCCTCGGTTGCTCTGCTGTTGTAGTGAAACGGCTGACTCCGAGAATGGTGCCATTCCTGCCGTCTCTCCCAAGGACGCCTTTGCGGCACCTGATCCGACAGCCGCATGCATTTTTTCTGGGCCCTCGTTTTTCGTGGAAATCTGGCGCATTGCAAAAATGTGGCCAGACCATACTTGCGAGTCTATAACGCCTGCGATCCGAATTCAGCGCCGCCACGCTCCGCATCGAGCGCAGCCAGCCAACTAGGGAAAATTCATGCCCGCCTATCGCTCCCGCACCACCACACATGGCCGCAACATGGCCGGCGCCCGCGGCCTCTGGCGCGCCACCGGCATGAAGGACAGTGATTTCGGCAAGCCGATCATCGCGGTGGTCAATTCCTTCACCCAGTTCGTGCCCGGTCACGTCCACCTCAAGGACCTTGGCCAGCTGGTCGCACGCGAGATCGAGAAGGCCGGCGGCGTCGCCAAGGAATTCAACACCATTGCCGTCGATGACGGCATCGCCATGGGCCATGACGGCATGCTCTATTCGCTGCCGTCGCGCGAACTGATCGCGGACTCCGTCGAATACATGGTCAACGCGCATTGCGCCGACGCCATGGTCTGCATCTCCAATTGCGACAAGATCACCCCCGGCATGCTGATGGCGTCGCTCCGCCTCAACATCCCGACGGTCTTCGTCTCCGGCGGGCCGATGGAAGCCGGCAAAGTGGTGCTGGCCGGCAAGACGCAAGCGCTCGACCTGGTCGATGCCATGGTGGCCGCTGCAGACGACAAGATTTCCGACGAGGACGTCAAGGTCATCGAGCGCTCGGCCTGCCCGACCTGCGGCTCCTGCTCGGGCATGTTCACTGCCAATTCGATGAACTGTTTGACCGAGGCGCTGGGCCTGTCGCTGCCTGGCAACGGCTCGACGCTGGCGACGCATGCCGACCGCAAGCGGCTGTTCGTCGAGGCCGGCCATCTCGTCGTCGATCTCGCCCAGCGCTACTACGAACAGGATGACGAAAGCGCATTGCCGCGCAGCATCGCCTCCAAGGGCGCGTTCGAGAATGCCATGACGCTCGACATCGCCATGGGCGGCTCGACCAACACCGTGTTGCACATCCTGGCCGCCGCGCATGAGGGCGAGGTGGATTTCACCATGGAGGACATCGACCGGCTGTCGCGGAGGGTGCCCGTCCTGTGCAAAGTGGCGCCGGCCAAGTCCGACGTGCATATGGAAGACGTTCACCGCGCCGGCGGCATCATGGCTATCCTTGGCCAGCTCGACAATGCCGGCCTAATCAATCGTGACCTGCCGACGGTGCACACGGCGAGCCTCGGTGAAGCACTCGACCATTGGGACATCTCCCGAACCTCGAGCCAGAATGTGCGCGATTTCTTCCTCGCCGCCCCTGGCGGCGTGCCGACGCAGGTCGCCTTCAGCCAGGACCGTCGCTGGGGCGATCTCGACCTTGATCGCGAGAAGGGCGTCATCCGTTCGGCGGAGACGCCGTTCTCCAAGGACGGCGGCCTCGCGGTGCTGAAGGGCAATCTGGCGCTCGACGGCTGCATCGTGAAGACGGCAGGCGTCGACGAGTCGATCCTGAAATTCACCGGTCCGGCTCGCGTCTTCGAAAGCCAGGACGCTTCGGTCAAGGCGATCCTTGGCAATGAAATCAAGGCCGGCGACGTCGTCGTCATTCGCTATGAAGGCCCGCGTGGCGGCCCAGGCATGCAGGAAATGCTCTATCCGACAAGCTATTTGAAGTCGAAGGGTCTGGGCAAGGCGTGCGCGCTGGTCACGGATGGACGTTTCTCCGGCGGCACTTCGGGCCTGTCGATCGGCCATGCTTCGCCGGAAGCCGCGGAAGGCGGGCTGATCGGGCTGGTGCAGGAGGGCGATACGATCGAGATCGATATCCCGAACCGCACAATTCGTCTTGCCGTCGACGAGGCGGAACTCGCTGCCCGCCGCGCGGTCATGGAGGCCAGGGGCGCGGATGCCTGGAAGCCGCAGGAAAAGCGCAAGCGCAAGGTGACGACCGCGCTGCGCGCCTACGCCGCCTTCGCCACCAGCGCCGACAAGGGCGCGGTGCGGCACGTGCCGGAGTAGTAGCGCGGTTCTTCCTTCTCCCCCTGTGGGGCTGGTGCGCAATTAGCTGAGAGATTGCCGTGGGGAGCAGATCGCCACTTTTTGAGGAGAATGGGTTCTGG
>NZ_JAIUGV010000016.1 GCF_020164745.1 Mesorhizobium sp. ES1-4
GCCCCGGTTGCTCCGGTCGAGCCTGTGGCGCCCGTATCACCGGTCGCGCCTGTAGCTCCGGTGGCTCCAGTCGAACCTGTAGCTCCGGTTGCGCCGGTCGCACCTGTAGCTCCAGTTGCACCGGTCGAGCCTGTGGCGCCCGTATCGCCGGTTGCGCCGGTGGCTCCAGTCGAGCCCGTATCGCCAGTCGCACCTGTGGCTCCGGTCGCGCCAGTCGCACCAGTCGCTCCGGTCGCTCCGGTCGCACCAGTCGAACCTGTATCGCCTGTGGCGCCGGTTGCTCCAGTGGAACCTGTATCGCCGGTTGCGCCGGTGGCTCCGGTCGCGCCGGTCGAGCCGGTCGCGCCTGTATCACCAGTCGCGCCTGTGGCCCCGGTTGCTCCGGTCGAGCCTGTGGCGCCCGTATCACCGGTCGCGCCTGTAGCTCCGGTGGCTCCAGTCGAACCCGTGGCGCCGGTATCACCTGTTGCGCCGGTCGAGCCTGTGGCGCCGGTGGCGCCCGTATCACCGGTCGAACCTGTCGCTCCGGTCGAACCCGTGGCGCCTGTATCGCCGGTTGCTCCGGTCGAGCCTGTGGCACCTGTATCGCCGGTCGCACCTGTGGCGCCAGTTGCTCCGGTCGAGCCTGTCGCACCTGTATCGCCGGTCGCGCCTGTGGCTCCGGTCGCGCCAGTCGAACCTGTGGCGCCCGTATTACCAGTCGCACCTGTGGCTCCGGTTGCTCCAGTCGAGCCCGTGGCGCCTGTATCGCCAGTCGCACCCGTGGCTCCAGTTGCGCCGGTCGAACCTGTAGCGCCTGTATCGCCAGTCGCTCCAGTCGAACCTGTGGCGCCCGTGTCGCCGGTCGCACCCGTGGCTCCGGTTGCACCAGTCGAGCCCGTAGCGCCTGTATCGCCGGTCGCGCCTGTGGCTCCGGTCGCGCCTGTATCACCAGTCGCGCCTGTGGCTCCGGTTGCTCCGGTCGAACCCGTGGCACCGGTATTACCGGTCGCACCTGTGGCTCCGGTTGCTCCAGTCGAGCCTGTGGCGCCGGTATCGCCGGTCGCACCTGTGGCGCCGGTAGCTCCAGTTGAGCCCGTGGCTCCAGTCGAACCAGTGGCGCCTGTATCGCCGGTCGCGCCTGTCGAGCCGGTCGCGCCGGTAGAACCTGTTGCACCCGTATCGCCGGTCGCACCTGTGGCTCCGGTTGCTCCAGTCGAACCTGTGGCACCCGTGTCGCCGGTGGCGCCCGTGGCTCCGGTTGCTCCAGTCGAACCTGTTGCACCCGTATCGCCGGTGGCACCTGTGGCTCCAGTTGCTCCAGTCGAACCTGTGGCGCCCGTGTCGCCAGTCGCACCTGTGGCACCCGTGTCGCCGGTCGCGCCCGTGGCTCCGGTTGCTCCAGTCGAACCTGTTGCACCCGTATCGCCGGTCGCGCCTGTATCACCGGTTGCGCCAGTCGAACCTGTAGCGCCGGTCGCACCTGTGGCGCCGGTTGCTCCGGTCGAGCCTGTTGCTCCAGTCGAGCCCGTGGCGCCTGTATCGCCAGTCGCGCCTGTGGCTCCGGTTGCTCCGGTCGAGCCCGTGGCGCCTGTATCGCCAGTCGCGCCTGTGGCTCCGGTTGCTCCGGTCGGGCCCGTGGCGCCTGTATCGCCAGTCGCGCCTGTGGCCCCGGTTGCTCCGGTCGCGCCTGTGGCTCCAGTTGCTCCGGTCGCACCTGTGGCGCCCGTATCACCGGTTGCACCCGTGGCTCCGGTTGCACCAGTCGAACCTGTTGCGCCTGTATCGCCAGTCGCGCCTGTGGCTCCGGTCGAACCCGTGGCACCCGTATCGCCAGTCGCGCCGGTGTCTCCAGTCGCACCTGTCGAGCCCGTCGCACCTGTATCACCGGTCGCACCTGTGGCTCCAGTTGCCCCGGTCGAGCCCGTGGCGCCGGTATCGCCGGTCGCACCTGTGGCTCCGGTTGCGCCCGTCGAACCTGTAGCGCCGGTATCGCCGGTTGCTCCGGTCGAGCCTGTGGCACCTGTATCGCCGGTCGCACCAGTCGCGCCTGTGGCGCCTGTATCGCCGGTCGCACCTGTGGCTCCGGTTGCACCGGTAGAGCCCGTCGCGCCCGTATCGCCAGTCGCACCCGTGGCACCAGTAGATCCGGTCGCGCCAGTCGCTCCGGTCGCGCCGGTATCGCCAGTGGCCCCGGTAGAGCCCGTCGCGCCTGTAGCTCCGGTCGCGCCTGTGGCTCCGGTTGCACCGGTAGAGCCCGTCGCGCCCGCATCGCCGGTCGCACCTGTGGCTCCGGTTGCACCGGTAGAGCCCGTCGCGCCCGTATCGCCAGTCGCACCCGTGGCTCCGGTTGCACCGGTAGATCCGGTCGCACCGGTGGCTCCAGTCGAGCCTGTCGCGCCTGTATCGCCGGTTGCACCTGTGGCTCCGGTTGCCCCGATCGAACCCGTGGCGCCCGTTGCACCTGTGGCTCCAGTCGCACCAGTCGAGCCTGTGGCACCCGTATCACCGGTCGCGCCTGTGGCGCCGGTTGCACCTGTGGCCCCAGTTGCCCCGGTCGAGCCCGTCGCGCCCGTATCGCCGGTCGCACCTGTGGCTCCAGTTGCTCCAGTCGAACCTGTGGCGCCGGTATCGCCGGTCGCGCCTGTGGCTCCGGTTGCTCCGGTCGAGCCTGTGGCGCCCGTATCGCCAGTCGCACCTGTGGCTCCGGTGGCTCCAGTCGAACCTGTTGCACCCGTATCGCCGGTCGCGCCTGTATCACCGGTTGCGCCAGTCGAACCTGTAGCGCCGGTCGCACCTGTGGCGCCGGTTGCTCCGGTCGAGCCTGTTGCTCCAGTCGAGCCCGTGGCGCCTGTATCGCCAGTCGCGCCTGTGGCTCCGGTTGCTCCGGTCGGGCCCGTGGCGCCTGTATCGCCAGTCGCGCCTGTGGCCCCGGTTGCTCCGGTCGCGCCTGTGGCTCCAGTTGCTCCGGTCGCACCTGTGGCGCCCGTATCACCGGTTGCACCCGTGGCTCCGGTTGCACCAGTCGAACCTGTTGCGCCTGTATCGCCAGTCGCGCCTGTGGCTCCGGTCGAACCCGTGGCACCCGTATCGCCAGTCGCGCCCGTTGCGCCTGTGGCTCCAGTCGAACCTGTGGCGCCCGTATCACCGGTCGCGCCAGTCGAACCGGTGGCGCCCGTATCGCCAGTCGCGCCTGTGGCCCCGGTTGCTCCGATCGCACCCGTGGCTCCGGTCGCGCCAGTCGAACCGGTGGCGCCCGTATCGCCAGCCGCGCCTGTGGCCCCGGTTGCTCCGGTTGAGCCCGTGGCGCCCGTCGCACCTGTGGCACCCGTCGAGCCGGTGGCTCCAGTCGAACCCGTGGCGCCGGTCGCGCCCGTAGCGCCGGTTGAACCTGTGGCCCCCGTCAAACCGGTCGCTCCAGTCGAACCCGTGGCGCCGGTTGAACCTGTGGCCCCCGTCAAACCGGTCGCTCCAGTCGAACCCGTAGCGCCGGTCGAACCCGTGGCGCCGGTTGAACCTGTGGCCCCCGTCAAACCGGTCGCTCCAGTCGAACCCGTAGCGCCGGTCGCGCCCGTGGCGCCGGTTGCACCTGTTGAGCCGGTAGCCCCGGTCGAACCCGTAGCGCCACTCGAACCGATAGCACCAGTTGCTCCGGTGGCTCCGGTGGCTCCGGTAGAACCCGTAGCGCCGGTATTACCAGTGGGGCCAATATTTGTTCCAGCAGATGAAGTGTTTACCGCAAAGACACCGTTGCTGTTAACGGCGTCCGCACCAGCAATCGTAACTGTACCAATTCCAGAAGCCGGAACCGTAAAGTTGCCCGCCGGAACTTGGTCAAAATCACGATTATTTGAGTTGTTAGCAGAACTTGGAACGAGCGCGGTAATCGTATATGTTGTCGACACTCCAGTCGACGGAACATTTATTATTAACGAAACTGTGTTGAAGGGGGAAATGGCCTCAGACGGAAGAGAGAAACTGGCAACAATAGCGCCGGCAGAATTGGTTACATAGTATTCGACAGCAAAGACACTGCCTGCAACATTCGCGGCTGAATCAAGCGTCCCGTTAAGGGTAACTTCCACGCTCAAGATGCCAGAATAGCTCGCCATCCCTGTCGCCGTCAGCGGTGCCGCTTGCCCGCCCGCCAGATCCCATCGCCCGCCCAGGGCGGTCGCGCCGACCAAGGCACTGGCGGCGCCGACATAGACCCCGGTAGCGTCCTCGAGGGCCTCGACAAACGCCTCACCTGCCGCGCCGAGTCCCGTCTCGCAACTCCACACCCGCAGGTCACCGTCCTCTGCCAGGGCCCGACCTATCTCGGTCAGGTCGCCGGCGTCGTGCGCCAGCGTGTCGATCGACCAGGCGCCCGCGCTGAAATGCACCCGCCCCGGCGAGCCGTGGGCGATGATGTGCACCGCCTCGAGCTCCGATCGCCCCTCCAGCGCCTCGGCGATCTGGCGCGAGGCCGGCCGATGGTCGTCCAGCACGATCGCTTCGACCCGCGGCCGCAGATTGCCGAGGATCGTCCCGAGGTCGGGCGCGGATGGGTCGACGAAGAGAATTTCGGAGATGCGGGCCATGGCGAGGTCTCTCTTGGCTCGAATTCAGCTCACGGAAAAAGCCGGCTTGGCCGGCTGGACGGATGAAGAGATGGCGGGAAGAAGCGCGGTCATCTTGACGACGGCCCCATGGCTCCGGCCGGCTTGGCTGGCGCGGCCACGGTGAGAATTGTCGAAGGCAGGAAGGCACCGCCGTCGTCGAACGTGCCGATCGCAAGCGCGGCCGTGGCGTTCGGCACCTTGACCGCCATGGAGACAGGCGTTGGCTGCGGCATCGCATTGGGCAGCACGACCTGGCCGACGATGGACTTCTGGTCGGTGTCGACGATGTAGTAGGTGACCGGCCCGGCCATATTGCCGACCGGCAAGGTGCCGGTGACCATCACCTCGGCGATTAGAATTCCCGCGTAGAGTCCCATTCCAACCTCCGTCAGCGGCGGCCGCGCCGCGGCCTTGCTTGTCCGCACGTTCAGTTCCCATCGCCCGCCCAGCGCAGGCGAACCGACCAGGTCGGCGGCGGCCGCCACCGGCGCTCCCGCCGCGCGCGACAGCGCGTCGACAAAATCCGTTCCGGCGGCACCGCCGCCGGCGTTGCAGCTCCACAGAAGCAGCTCGCCAATTCCGCCCAGGGCTCGTCCGATGGCGGCGAGGTCGAGCTCGTCGTCGTGCAGCGTCCCGGCCGACCACTCGCCCGCCGAAAAGCAGACCCGCCCAGGCGCACCGTGGGCGATGACGTGCACCGCGTCGAAGCCGTCGCGGCCTTCGAGCGCCAGCGCCATCTGGCGCGCGGCCGGGCGCGTGGCGTCGAGCACGATCGCCTCGGCCCGTGGCCTCAGGTTCGCGAGGATCGTGCCGAGATCGGATACCGAGGGATCGACAAAAAGGATTTCGGAAGCGCGGGCCCGGGGCGCATCGGTCGGCGCATCCGGGCGATCGGTTGCAGCGCCCGGCAGCGGCCGGCGCCCATCTGGCCGCGGGAATGCACCAACGCCCCCACGGGGCACGCGCGACAACACTTGATTCACAGCCACCCCACTCCTGACACCCATGCCGCCGATGTTTCGACGGCAAACTCGCGAGTGAACTCCGGAATGGGAAACCGTCTGCCTTCCGCCGAAGCATAGGCATGGACGCGACATGTCACGGTGCGCCCTGTAGACGCCCCTTCTTCATGCGCGAAATTGCCTTGCTACCCGATCCCTGTCCAACCCATCTGCACAGACCTTGCGGTCACCGACCGTACGATCCGCAGGCATCCGCCATACCCGTACATTAGTAAATTCGAAAATTAGCGATTTGTAAACTATTAAGTAGGGAATTGGTAAATTGCCGAGAACGAGGCAGCACGCCTCGATCAATACTGAGGCGTCGGGCCAGCGCAAATCGTTCCTGAAAATAGACTTGCCGGCTTCCTTTCAGTTGCTGTCAATCCGGCGAATATTCCCAGGCTGATGACCATGATCGGCGACCCAGGCGCCGCAGCTGCGCTGCGAGCCGACAAGGAAGAATGATCGGCGCGCGGGTTCCGCTTTACAGCGAAGCCCGCGCGCCCGTTCTCAAGCTGGACCAGTCACCGTCCAGATCCGTTCGCCGCTCACTCGTGCGGCTTCAAGAGATCCTTCATCGACGTCTTGACGGTGTGGTCGTTGCTGGCGTAGCCGGCGCCATGCTTGGTCTGGTCCGAGGTGAGGTCGGTGCTCGCCCCGGAAGGCTTGTTCTGGCCGTTGCCAGATCCGCTGATCGTCTTGAGGACATTCAACAGGTCTGCCGTCACCGACGTCGCGGCAAGCCCGATCAGGTGGCCGAACGACACATTGCCGCCGGAACCGCCGCTGCCGTCAGCCGAGCCGGATTGCAGGAATTGCGTTGTGTCCTTGAGCCCGAGCGTGGTGGACGTGACGCTGGCGTTGTGACCGCCGTTTCCGTTGCCGGAGTTGCCCTGTCCCTGATGCCCACTGTTGTCGGCATTGTTGTGGTCCCCGGAATTGCCGGGCGCGGGCTGTTCTCCGTTGCCGTGGCCGTTATTGGCATGACTGCCGGTGTCACCACCACCCGAACCGGTCGGGCCAGTCGACCCTGTCGGACCAGGCGAGCCGGTCGCTCCGGTCGAGCCGGTGGCGCCGGTCGAGCCTGTTGCTCCAGTCGAACCTGTGGCTCCGGTTGAGCCAGTCGCTCCAGCAGCTCCGGTCGAGCCTGTTGCTCCGGTCGCCCCGGTAGCTCCGGTCGAGCCTGTTGCTCCGGTCGCCCCGGTAGCTCCAGTCGCACCTGTGGCCCCGGTTGCTCCGGTCGAGCCTGTTGCACCGGTTGAACCGGTAGCACCTGTCGAGCCGGTTGCTCCAGTCGAACCTGTGGCTCCGGTTGCACCGGTCGCTCCAGTTGCACCCGTGGCTCCAGTCGAACCAGTTGCGCCGGTCGCCCCGGTCGCCCCGGTAGCTCCAGTCGCACCTGTGGCCCCGGTTGCTCCGGTCGAGCCTGTTGCACCCGTCGAGCCCGTCGCTCCGGTCGAACCTGTTGCTCCGGTCGAGCCTGTCGCTCCGGTCGCCCCGGTAGCTCCAGTCGCACCTGTGGCCCCGGTTGAACCCGTAGCACCTGTTGAGCCAGTTGCGCCGGTCGCTCCAGTCGAACCTGTGGCTCCGGTTGCACCGGTCGCTCCAGTTGCTCCAGTCGCCCCGGTAGCTCCAGTTGCACCTGTGGCCCCGGTTGCTCCGGTTGCTCCGGTTGAGCCAGTTGCTCCGGTTGAACCGGTAGCACCTGTCGAGCCGGTTGCTCCAGTCGAACCTGTGGCACCCGTAGCTCCGGTTGCACCGGTCGCTCCAGTTGCACCCGTGGCTCCAGTCGAACCAGTTGCGCCGGTCGCCCCGGTAGCTCCAGTCGAGCCTGTTGCTCCGGTCGCCCCGGTGGCTCCAGTCGCACCGGTTGCGCCGGTCGAGCCAGTGGCTCCAGTCGCACCGGTTGCGCCGGTCGAGCCAGTGGCGCCGGTCGAGCCGGTTGCTCCGGTTGAGCCAGTCGCGCCGGTCGAGCCGGTTGCTCCGGTTGAGCCAGTCGCTCCAGTCGAACCTGTGGCACCCGTCGCCCCGGTAGCTCCAGTTGCACCAGTTGCTCCAGTCGAGCCGGTTGCCCCGGTCGAGCCTGTTGCTCCGGTCGAGCCTGTTGAACCGGTCGAACCGGTTGCTCCGGTCGAGCCGGTCGCTCCGGTCGAGCCCGTCGCTCCGGTAGCTCCAGTCGCACCTGTGGCCCCGGTTGCTCCGGTCGAGCCTGTTGCACCCGTCGAGCCTGTGGCTCCGGTCGAACCTGTGGCTCCGGTTGAGCCAGTTGCTCCAGTCGAACCTGTGGCACCCGTGGCTCCAGTCGAGCCCGTTGCTCCGGTCGAACCAGTTGCGCCGGTCGAGCCGGTTGCTCCGGTTGAGCCAGTTGCTCCGGTTGAGCCAGTCGCTCCAGTCGCTCCAGTCGAACCTGTGGCACCCGTGGCTCCGGTTGCACCGGTCGCTCCAGTTGCTCCAGTCGAGCCCGTGGCTCCGGTCGCCCCGGTAGCTCCAGTCGCACCTGTGGCCCCAGTTGCTCCGGTCGAGCCGTTTGCTCCGGTCGAGCCCGTCGCCCCGGTCGAACCTGTTGCTCCGGTCGAGCCTGTTGCCCCGGTATTGCCGGTTGCGCCTGTGGCGCCGGTTGCGCCGGTCGAGCCTGTGGCACCCGTGGTTCCGGTTGCACCAGTTGCTCCGGTTGAACCCGTAGCACCTGTCGAGCCTGTTGCCCCGGTCGAACCGGTTGCTCCGGTCGAGCCTGTTGCCCCGGTCGCACCGGTCGCGCCAGTAGAGCCGGTTGCACCGCTCGCTCCGGTCGCACCGGTCGAACCTGTGGCGCCGGACGAACCTGTGGCACCCGTATCGCCGGTCGCACCTGTGGCTCCGGTCGCGCCAGTCGAGCCAGTTGCGCCGGTCGAGCCTGTGGCACCCGTGGCTCCGGTTGCACCAGTTGAACCCGTAGCACCTGTCGAGCCTGTTGCTCCGGTTGAGCCGGTTGCCCCGGTCGCCCCGGTCGCGCCAGTCGCGCCGGTTGCACCGCTCGCTCCGGTCGCGCCGGTCGAACCCGTGGCCCCGGTCGAGCCAGTCGCACCCGTTGCGCCGGTCGAGCCTGTTGCGCCGGTAGCACCCGTGGCTCCGGTCGGGCCTGCGGGGCCTGTTGCACCCACCGTGCCAGCACTCGCGACAGTTAGGGTGCCATTAGCAAAGTGATTGCCATCATTGCCCGGCCCGAATTCGTTGATAGGCGTGGTGACGAAAGAATAACTCGGCGGGTCGGTCAGTTGGAGGCCCGAAGTAAGGGGGTCGGCGTCGACAGGAGTAAGTGTACCGTACAGGGCAAAGCCACTATCGTAAATTAAATAGGTATGAGTAACGTCTGGAATTGTAATAGTTGCTGAAAAAGTTGGAACTCTTCCGTTGCTTCCAGATGGAAGGTTAAAGCTACCGACGACTGTGTCGTCGGTATTAATGGTCGTACCATTTGTATCGACGAGGTAGTACGTGTTAATATTGTTTCCGTTACCAGTAGCTATAAGTCCAGCAAGTGTCAGATCACCCGATGTTGCAAGCACGCCGGTGTAACTTGCCACACCATGCGAAGTCAGCGGCGGCAAAGGCGCGGAGGCTCTAGCCTGTGTGGATAATTCCCAGGTGCCGCCCAAAGCCGCTGCGCCGACCAGCGATCTCGATGCGAAGACGTCTGCGCGGACGGCCGCTTCCAATGCCGCTACGAAAGCCTCGCCAACATTCCCCGCCGCTGTCTCGCAGCTCCACAGCCGCAGCTCGCCGTGCGCCGCAATCGCCCTGCCGATTGCGGCAAGATCCTCAGCCTCTTCCTCCAATGTGGCGGGTGACCAGCCTCCTGCGGCGAATTGGACCCGCCCCGGCGCGCCATGCGCCATGATGTGCACCGCGTCGAGCCCTTCATGCCCCGCGAGCGCCGTGGCGATCTGCCGCGCCGCCGGCCGGCGGCTATCGAGCACGACAGGCCGGACTTCGGGCCTAAGATTGCCGATAACAGTCTCGATGTCGGAGATCGAAGGATCGATAAAGAGAATTTCAGAGGCGCGGGCCATGACTGGCTCCTGTTGGCTTCGAATTCTGTTCAAGCGGAAACCGCCCACCGGCTTGGCCGGCGAGCAGTCAGGAGAGGGAGATTGGCGCGGTCATCTTCCGGACGGCCCGACAGCACCGTCGGGACTTTCGACAGCGGGGCTCTCTACGCGGAGGAAGCTGCAGGCCTGGAAATTCCCGCCATCGTCAAACGTGCCAATCGCAAGTGAGCCGGCTGCGGCCGGAACCTTGACGGTGACAGCGACGGCGAGGCTTCGCTTGGCGGCCTTGGGTAGAATGACCTGACCGACGATAGCGCTCTTGGCGGTGTCCAGAATGAAATACGTAACATTTTCGGTGGTGTCGCCGATGGGCAAAACACCCCTAACGGCAACTTCCATGACCGCAAACCCTGCTATGTAGCTCATCTTGATCCTCCTTGGTCAGCGGCAGCTGTGCCGCGCAGAATTTCGATTTAATGCCGAACGCCCGCTGCCCGACGAGGGCAACGGTATCGGCCGTTCAAATTGCGTGGGACCGCGCATCGATGAAGTTCGTTCCGGCCCGCCGGCGCCCGCCGCGCGCGAAAAGGCACTCGGCGTCGGGGATGATCGCCTCGACCTCGGGCGTCAGGTTTCTGAAAAATTGTGCAGAGATCGAGCAAGGGCTCGGAAGCGCGAGGCCGAGGCGCCCCCGTCAGGCCGACCGCGCGATGGACGCAGGAGCCTAGCCGCGGTTTGCCGCGGAGTCCCCCCTGACGGGGGCCTGCGCGATCCTTGCGATACGAACGCGATATTACTCGGTTCACAACCCACTCCGCTACCGTAACGCCGACGCCCCGGTGACAACTCTCAAGGGAATGGGAGACCGTCCGCCCCAAATTTGGGGCATAGACACGACATATCGTTGGCGCGCCCCGCGGACGAACCTTACAATCTGCGAACGGCCCTGATACTCCAGACCCTCTAGCTGAACTCCCCGAGAGAGAACTTCGCAGAAATTCGGGCATACCGCCGTGCAATCTGCGGGCGCCCCTCAACACCGTATTTTAGTAAATTATAAAATTAGGAACTTGTAAACCATTAATTAAGCAAATTCTAATTTAGAAGCGGGCAGGGCGACAGGGTGGGGCCAATGCCCGCGGATCGGATGGAAAAATATTCCCGTAAAATCATTAGCTTACGACATCGGCCCAAATCTTGCCAACCTAGACCATTGGTTTTGGTCAGGTTGATTGTCATGCTGCCTCGCAGGCGATGGTGCTTGCTGGGAATGCCAGCTAGGCCGGGGCACCCCGTGCTTTCGCATGCTGGCAAGGTGTCCGCAGACTTGGCTGTCCCCGCTTGACGACAGCCAACAAATGGCGGCGAAGTATACAGGCAAACGCTTGGGCTAGACTAAGGAGTGATGCCGGCAGTTGCAGTTCGGACGGTCCTTTGACGATGTCAGTTGCCGCGTATGCTGGCGCGCGACGCCTGAATGCTAACCACGATGGATAAGGTTAAGCGCGGTTTCCGGAGGACGGCCCTGCACGATCCGTGAGAAGGAATGATGGGACTTATGAATACAGGCTGTTCCGGTGGTCGGGCAGGCAAGGGCGGCGATATGGGGAAAATGCATGAGCGATCCAAGCCTGGCAAATCTGCATCGAGGCGGATCCCGCAAGGCGAGTCAGCCCGCGAACCGTCCCGCCACCAACTGTCGTATCGAGAGCCGATAGATCACGAATGACAAACGGCAAGCGCCTCTGCCTCAACATGATCGTCAAGAATGAGATGGCTAACCTTCAACGCTGTCTCGGGGCGGTTGTCGACCACATCGACTGCTGGGTCATCGGCGATACCGGCTCGACCGACGGGACCCAGGATTTCATCAAATCGTTCTTCGCTGCCCGCGACCTGCCTGGCGAGTTGCACGAATTCCCGTTCCACAATTTCGAACAGCGCAAAACTCAAGGACTAGCATGAGCACCATCGGCCTGTGCATGATCGTCAAGAACGAGGCGACGGTCATCCTGCAATGTCTCGCCAGCGTACTTCCGCTTGTCGATTACGTGCTCGTCGTCGACACGGGTTCCGAGGACGGTACGCAAGACCTAATCCGCGGCTTCCTCGCCGATCACAATGTTCAAGGCGCTGTCATTGACGAGCCCTGGCGGGACTTCGCATACAACCGAACCTTTGCCCTTGAGCGACTACGCGAGGTGGAGTGGGTCGACTATGCGATGATCATCGACGCGGACGATGTCCTGATCAGCGGCCACGACTTCGATCCGATCGCATTCAAGTCTCAGTTGGGACAGGATTTATATGACGTTGAGTTGTCCGGAGACGGCATTTCGTATTATCGCCCTCAGATCTGCCGGAACCGAATGGCCTTCTCCTTCAAGGGTGTGCTGCATGAATATCTCGAGGCCCCTCCCGGCCACACCACACGCCAGACTGCCAAGGGATTCAGTGTAGCATCGGGACGTAAAGGAGCGCGCAGTCAAAACCCACGAAAGTACCAGGACGATGCGGCGGTTCTGGAGAATGCGCTTGCAACCGAAACCGACCCGTTCCTGATATCGCGTTACACGTTTTATCTGGCGCAGAGCTATCGGGACTGCGGGGAACCCGAGAAGGCTTTGTCGCACTATTTGAAGCGCGCGGAACTTGGCTATTGGGATGAGGAAATTTATGTCAGCTTCCTCGAAGCCGGGAAACTGATGGCCGCCTTGGACAAGCCTGTCGACGAGGTCCTCGCCGTGTGGGAGCGGGCCAATCGGACAGTGCCGAAACGTGCGGAGGCGCTGCACGCCGCGAGCCGCTTTTGCCGGGACAAGAAGGAATTTGCCGAGGGCGTCGAACATGCGCAACGCGGTCTGAAGATTCCGTTGACCGACGGAGGGCTTTTTGTTGCGGCGTGGATTTACGAATACGGCTTGCTCGATGAACTGGCGGTCAGTGCCTATTGGAGCGGTAGGTACACGGAATGCGTGACTGCGTGCGACCGGCTGTTGAATGACGGAAAAGCGCCTGCCGACGTCCGCGAGCGGGTTCTTCAAAACAAGAATTTCGCGCTCGCCAAGCTCGGCGAGGCGTCCGCCGCGCCCGTTCCGTCGGAGGCTGAGACGTTCGCTACCCTCCTGCGCATCGCCCGGGAAAAGGAGGGGCTCGGCCGTTCCGATGACGAGGTCCTCGCCGCCTATACTGAAGCGATGGCGGTGGAGCCGGCGCGGGCCGAGGCGCTGCACGGCGCCGCACGCTACTGCCGCAACAAGGGTCTCTACCAGCGAGGATACAGGTTCGCCACGCAGGGCCTGGCGCTCGCCTACCCGGCGGGCGCGCCGTCCGTCGAGGATTGGATCTACCAATACGGGCTGCTCGACGAACTGGCGGTCAACGCCTATTGGGTCGAGAAGTACGCTGAATGCGCCGACGCCTGCGACCGTCTCCTGACCGAAGGCAAATTACCGGCTAGCGAACGGGAGCGGATCGCGAAGAACAAGCAGTTCGCGATCGACAATCTTAACGGGCCTCAACCCCAGCCAATCGCGGAGTCCGGCACCCGCGACGTGGGATGGGTTCCGCAGGTACGTTCAGCCGGCACCGAGCTCATGGTCGAAGCATTAAAAGAACGGCTGGGCGACGACCTCGACCGGATCAACCTACAGATAAACCATCCAGGACATGACACAAGCGATAAACGGCCGCGGATCGTTTGGATGCATCACGACGCCAATCAGACCTGGGTTCAGTGGTGCAAAGACAAGGCGCTTGTCGACACGGTCGACCGCTTCGTGTTCGTCTCATATTGGCAGCGAGAGCGATACCTTAACGAGTTCGGGCTCCCTCCGAAACGTTGCGTCGTCCTCAGGCACGCGCTGGATTTGAACACGGAGCTGCGACAGTGGCAGCCGGAGCCGATCTGGCGCTGCGCCTATACCAGCACACCGTTTCGCGGGCTTTCGGTGCTGCTCGACGCGTGGGACCGCCTAAATCCCAGCAACGCCGAACTCCATATCTGGTCGTCGATGAAGCTTTATCTCGGCGACGACGCGCCGTACGAGCATCTTTACGAGCGGGCGAAATCGTTGCCAGGAGTGATCTATCACGGCCTGGCGCCTAACGCCGAATTGCGAGTGACGTTGAGAAGCATGCATTTCCTCGCCTATCCCTGCATTTTTGCGGAAACGGCCTGTCTCGCCGTGATAGAGGCGATGGCTGCGGGTTGCCGCGTGATCGTGCCCTCCTTGGGCGCGTTGCCTGAAACCACGGGCGGTTACGCGCGGGTCTATCCCTCTAATCCAGAGCCAACAGATCATGCGGCGGTGTTTGCTGAAAATTTGGCGACAGAATTGGCTGCGCCGTGGGCCGGCAAACCCGAACTGTCACTGAGCCAACAAGCTCATTGCGCCGCCGTATATGACTGGCCTCGCCGGGAAGGCGAGTGGCTGCACCTGATCCGGGCTTCCGAACTGAATGGCAATGAACGTAAGCGAGACGTCGTTTACTCAGAGTGATAAAAAGCCGTGGGCTCCAAACACGAAGACGATGAACATGTGGTCGCACCCGCAGAAGCATGCAAGCGCGTTCTGGATGTTGGCGCCGGAAATATACCGCTTCAAGAAATACGCTTGAGGACCTCGACGACCCGTCCGCTTTAAATGCCGGATTATCCTTGCCTAACTACGAGGATATGTCGAAACCCATCCCCACCTTGATAGAAACTTGAATTAAAGCCAAGCTAAAGGGATATCGTGTCCCAATCTTTTGAGCATTGTATGCCTTAGTTTCCTTTGTTCATTGGTGATTGCCGGCCATCGCCGATAAATATACAAAAAGTCTGGTGCCCACTCGCCACTTGCTCGCGCCGTTTCGTTAAGATGCCCGCGATTTTCTCTATCATGATAGACAGAAACACCCACTAGAGGAACATGGGTAAATTTATGCCCTGAACGGAGTATTCCCAATAAAAAGTCCCAATCCTCATGACTTCTCAGGAGCTCGTCGAACATCTGGTTCTTTGCTACGTCTGTAGATATCGCTAGTGCGCTGTTGGGAATAAAATTATAGCACATGAGATTATCTATATCATCCATGTCTGTTTTCTTAACGGTTCGCTCTATAGTCACTGGAGGGGAAGTCGAACGTAATTCAACTATCAGTTCGTAATCAAAATAAAACACCTCACCCTTCGCCTTTTCAATTATATCGAATGCGTCAACCAAGCAGTTTGGCGTATGCGCGTCGTCATCATCAAGAAAAAGGCAAAATTTTCCCTGGGCAAGTTGCAGGCCAATATTTCGGCTTTTAGCTGGACCTGGAAGGCCGCTGCGTCGAATAAAGGTGTCTTGCTTACGCAAATTTCGTTGCGCGGCATCGAAGGTATCACGGCTGCCTTCGTCAGATATAACTAAAATCTCGCAGTCATCAAACTGCTGTCTGGTCAATGACAGAATCGCCCGTTCAAGCAAAGGGGCTCGCTCGTGGGTGCTGACTATTATAGAAAAAAAGGGAGACGGCACCGGGTTTGTTCCCCACATTTACTGGTGAAAATAAACGCTAAATGATTTATATCATCAAACCATGCATTTTTCTATAATCGACCGAAAGTCTCCATCTCTGAGGGGATCGCTGAGGTGTAACCGACTGATTGTATGCTCTGAGGGGCCGGCAGCCAAGAAAACTTCCGCCAGGTCAGCGCCCCACTTCTCGGCAAAGCGGGAGCGGTATGCTGTGTCCCGGTTGGCCGTTCCTTCTCGGCTCTCGGGGCCTCGCCAAGTCGATTTTCCCATAAAATGCAGGAGATATGATTTGACTCCATAAGCTACATCAAACCCTTGAAGAAGAGCTCTTAAACGGTAGTCCACATCTTCTCCACCACCGTTACCAAATGACTCATCGAATTTTCCCACCTTTGACAATATGGAGAAAGGAAGATAAAAGCAGTAAAATGGCATAAGGCGCTCACGGGCTAACTCGTTGTTGCCTTGGGCTATACGATTTGTGTCGGCAATCTCATTTAGGGCTTCGTAATTTTCAGAAAACTGCTCCCAGTTCATAAGATATTGCATGATCAAGGGCCCTGAATTATAGCGGGCCTGTTGGTTGCAATAGGGAAGTGTAATTTTTTGCTGTGACCGAGGGAGATAATTCAGCCAGTCTTTCGCGAATATGATGTCATTGTTCATAAATAAAACGTCTTCGCTTCTTAAGTACGCGAGATCGAGTACATAATTTACGTTCGCAGCGAAGCTTCGAGGCGCCTCATTTCTCACGACGGAGACGTTCTCCACCTTCCCGAGATGCGGTTCATTTTCGATCAATACAAACTGATCAGCAGAGCTCAGTTGGGTGGTAGAAAAGAATGAAGTCAACGCAGGTACTGTGAACGTCGCAGAATTTTTTGTGGACACCATACCAAAGATCATGCGAGCCACCTAAATCCGATAAATATCTCCCTATAGCGAGATATTACGCTAATTATCGCTTCATTGCCATTGTTGACAACCAAATTATCGATAACCGAGTGCCATTTAAGGTCGTAAGCATGCACGCTCCCAATTTCTCGATCGTCACCCCGAACCTATCGGCGCGAGAGCATGCTGTGGCTGCTGGTATCCCCGGAAGCGCTGGTTCAAGATGACTGGTAGGGCCACGTCACCGAAACACATATCTCAATGTGGAGCGTCGAGAATGTCGTGGGGCTAAGTATGCTTCATCGATTTCATGACGGAATGCATGCGTATTTGTTAATGGGCTATCAGCCAAGCCGGATGATCATAACCGGCACAAGCGAAGTAGGTTCATTCGTCTCGATCCGATGGACCTGCGGACTTAGGCGATAGCGAGAAAGAGGATTGTTAACCTGAAGCGTCGGGATTCCATCAGGGTGGTTGTTGGCGCAGCCGCCACAGGTTTCACTCTCGCCGCACTTGTGCCCCGGGACACCACGTCTATAGTCTGCGCGGCCATGTCTCCATCGGCCCGCCCACAGGCTACCCTCCTCACCGCCCCCATCGAACTCGCCGGCGATTGGGGTCACATGCTGCCACGCTCAGCAGATCTGGTCGTCGAGCGCATGCGGCATGCATGCCTGGATGGCGTCCGCCTGGTCTCGGATCGCCAGCCAACGCGACTGCGCGTCGACGAGCATACATCCGGTTCGCCAGCGGTCTGGCTGCATCCTGACGGCAGCAGCATGGCATGGATCATCGTCGACATCGGCGAACGCGACTGGTCGAAGCTCGCCTACCAGTTTGGCCACGAGTTAGGCCATGTCATGGCCAACAGCTGGCAGGCCGACGCAAAGCCAGCGCCACCCTGCCAATGGCTGGAGGAAGCCATGGTGGAGGCCTTCTCGCTGCGCGGCCTGGGACGTCTGGCGAAGGACTGGAAGCAGAACCCGCCTTTCGCCGGCGACAACGCTTTCGGCGATGCCATTGCCGGGTATCGTGCGAACATCATCAAGAACTATGCGGCGCTCGCCGACGGCCAGGGGCTCACGCGGAACGCCGCGGCATGGTTCGCCGACCATCGCAGCGAGATCGAAATACCCGGCCTCAATCCGTTCGCTCAGGCGATGTCACTGACGGTGCTCGCCGAGTACGAGGCGGCGCCGGACTGTATCGAGGCGCTGGGCGCACTCAATCGCTGGCCCGGCCGCACCGGCATACCGATTGCCGAGTATCTCGGGCGATGGGAAACGAGTTGTGGCCAATTGCGCGCTTCGCCCGGATTGCCGATCCGGCTGCGCGAATTGTTGCAAGTTTAGCAACAGACCAGGTGAATTTGGGCTTGGAGCAAACTAGGTCTGGGCTTCGTCGCTTCGGCCCGCGCCTGCTAGGGACCAAAGTACCGCCGCAGAAAACTCGATGCTCCCGGGTCTTTTCCGGTTTATATTTCAATACGCTGGACATCGAAAAAATACTGTCTGATCAGGAACATGCAACGGTACTTACTTTCCACCGGCGGGTCTCTACGCGAAAAGTACCGTCAGATTGATGTGAGGTCGATGGTAGATAAAGCGGTACCTAAATTTTTGTTTTTTCCGCGTAAAATTGCACTCAAGCACTCCAACTCACGCTACCCCCTACTCCCCTTTGCCCGGCGTCGATCCCAGCGAAAAGGGGGATCGCGCCGGGCCGGTCTCGCCTGCCTATTGCAACTTCGCCTGCAGGGCGTTTACGTCGTCGGTGGTCATTTCACCGTCGGTGGTCACCTTGCCGTCGACAATCTTCCACAGCCGGAATGGGCCGGTGATGTCGCCAAATTTATCGAAGGCGACGGGGCCGATGACGCCTTCGTAACGGATTGGCTTGCCATCCTTGATCAGACCGAGCGCCTTGGCGAACTCCTCCTTGCCGGCATAGACCGGTGTGCCGGCCGGATCGACCGCCTTGTACATGGCATCCTTGATCTTGGCCGGATCCTCGGAGCCGGCAATGGCGATGGCCAGCCCGACGATGGCACCGGCGTCGTAGGAACGGTCGGCCGCCGGGTTCGACGGTTCGATGCCGGAGAATGCCTTGTAGTTCTTGGCGAAATATTCGGTCGATGCGGTTGGGCTGGTGCCGGAAGACGTGCCATAGGCATCCTTGAGATAGTCGGCGCCGACCGACTCGATGAAATCGGGGCTGTTCATGCCATCATTGAGCAGGAATTTCTGCACGCCGCCTTGCGAAATCCAGGTGCGCGCAATGGTGGCGCCATCGACCGGCGTGCTGACCAGATAGAGCCCGTCCGGCTCTCCCCCCATCGCCGCCGTAACCTCCGAGGCATAGCTCGACTGCTTCTCGTTGTAGGGGGTGTCGGAAACGATGGTGCCGCCGAGCGCCTTATAGGCACGCGAGAATTCGGTCACCATGTTGACGCCGAAATCGTTGTTGACGTGGATGATCGACAGCTTCTTGAAGCCCCTGTCGATGGCATATTTGGCGGCAGCCACGCCCTGCAGCGCGTCCGAGGTGATGGTGCGGAAGAAGATGCCGTTGGTCTTGCCCTCGCGGCCGAGTGCGGTCAGCGTCGGTGAGGATGAAGCGGGCGACACCTGGACGATCTTGGCTGGAGCAGTGACCGAGGTCAGGATCGGGATCGAGACCGAGGAGATGATGCCGCCGATGATAACCGGCACCTTCTTGACCTGAACCAGCTGGGTTGCCGCATCGACGGCGATGTTGCCCTGGCTCTGGCTGTCGCGGGTATCGGTCACGAGATCGCAGCCACGCACGCCGCCGGCTTCGTTGATGTCGCGGAAGGCCATCTCGACCGACTTGGCGCCGGCCTGACCGTATTCGCCGGCGGGGCCGGTCAGTTCCATGACGAGGCCAACGGTGATCTTGCAGTTGGCGGCCTGTGCGGCACCTGCGATCGTCACGAGAGCAAGCGCGGTGGTGAGTTGGAGTATCGTCTTTCTCATTGTTGTTCCCCTTGAGTTACACGAACTGGTTGACGTCTGGAAAGTGTCAGTGTTCCGGCACCTGTAGCCAGGTTTCATGCAGATGCCGCCATTGGACGCCATTGGGCGCCGATGAACTGGTGGTGAAAACCGCACTCGACTGGCGGCGGCTGTGCTTGCCGCCGCGCAACTGCGCCTCGACATAGAGGACGACGATCATATCGCGGTCCTCCCAGCCGGGCTGGATGTCCTCGATCGAGATGGCGAAGCCGTCGTCGCAGGTGGCGCGGCTGGAGCGCACATGGTCAATCACGGCATCGCGGCCGAGGACCTGGCCGCCTGGTGCGATCATGGTCAAGCCTTCCCCCATGACGGACTCGAAGCGGCCAAAATCCACTGTGTCGGCCCGCTCGGCGACGAACCAGTCGACGAAGAAGCGATGCAGGTCGATGACTTCGGCGCTGGCCCGCGAAAACAGCTTACCGTCCATCGTTTTCAAACCCGGCCCGCGTTGAGATTGTAGTGCATGATCGAGCCGTGGCGGCCGTCGCGGTCACGCTCAAGCGTATAGACATCACCCTCGAGGCCGGTGCCCTGCGCGATGACGGCAGCGATCCGGGCACGGTCTCCGGCATTGAGTTCGATGTCCATGATCTTGGCATTGGCCAGTGCATGCGCCTGGTTGCGGGCGCCGACGATGACGGCCGCCACTCGCGGCTGATCGAGCACCCAGGCGCTGGCGATGGTGGCGATGTCGACGCCATGGCGGTCGCCGACAGCCTTCAGCGCCCGGAGCAGTTGCTGGAACAGCTCCCAGCCGCCGAAATCATCGATGATCAGCTTGTATTTGACCAGCGATCGGTTTTCGAGCGGTGTGGCGGGTTCGGCCACGCCGAGCCATCTGTCGCTGAGGAAGCCGCCTGCCACCGAGCCGTAGCAGAGGAAGCTGACGCCGCTTTTCTCTGCAAGTGCCGCGAGGCTGTGCGCCGGGCGCTGGTCGAGCACCGAATATTGCAGTTGCTGACTGACCAGCGGGATGCCGTCGGCCAGGATTTCGGCGAGCCGAGGCGTGTCGAAATTGGTGGTGCCGAGATTGCGAACCTTGCCCTCGCGCCGAAGCTCGTCGAGCCAGCCCATCGCCTCGACATAGCCGGCCATCGCATAATCCCACCAATGGAACTGCACGAGATCGAGCCGCTCGGTCTTCAGCCGCCGCAGCGACTGGTCTACGATGCCCCTGATATATTCGCGGCTGATGGTGGCCAGTCGTTCGAGATCTGGCACCAGCTTGGTGTGCACCTTCATTTTGGTTGCGGCATCGAGGCCGCGCTCATTGGCCAGCCGCAGACGCGCGGCGCCGATCAGTTCCTCGACGCCGGTGTAGATGTCGGCGCAATCATAGGTCCAGATGCCGGCATCGAAGGTGGCGATCAGGTCGGTTACCGCTTGGCCGCGGTCAATGGCGCCATGCCCACCGGCGAGCTGCCAGCCACCCCGAATGACGCGCGAGA
The DNA here is from genome assembly GCF_020164745.1 of Mesorhizobium sp. ES1-4. Taxonomy (GTDB): domain Bacteria; phylum Pseudomonadota; class Alphaproteobacteria; order Rhizobiales; family Rhizobiaceae; genus Mesorhizobium. The sequence continues at coordinate 20,506 of NZ_JAIUGV010000016.1, forward strand.
TGGTGTAGCCGGGGCCGAGTTCGAAGGTCTTGACACTCATCTCTCGTCATTCTCCTTCGGCAGCGGCACGGCGGTGGTTTCGGCATGACTGAACCGCCGCTTACCGGTCCTGACGATCCTCAGCCGGCTGCCGCAGTTGGGATCGGGGCAAGCGATCTCGGCGTCGGAGGTCATCCAGTCGTTCGGGTGGGTCGGACGCTGTTTTGCCGCCAGCAGCGGCAGCACGGCGGCGAGCGAGTAGATCGAAAAACCCTGCCCGGCAGGCATCGACAGCATCTCGCCCTTGAGCTCGAAGTAGTCGCCGGCCCTGGCGCCGCAGTAGATCGGCTTGCCTTCGGGGACGACCGCTTCGACGCGAAGATCGAAAAGCTCGAAACCGTCATCAGCCATCTCAGGCCTCCACCAGGCTAAAGGTGACATCGCAGGCGCCGTTGCGCCGGATGACGCCGCAGGCGGCGGCGAACTGTTCGCGCTCCTCGGCAACCACCTGCGCCGCCACGCTGCCGGCCAGCCAGCCGATCGGGAACAGGAGCCGCGCGCCCTGCCCGTAGAACAGGCCGATGTCGAAGATGGCATTGGGGTTTCCACCCCACATGCGTGGCGGGACGTAGGATAGCACGATATCGCCGGCCTGCGGCGTCAGCGTCGCGTTCTCCGCCGGCAATGGCCGGGCATAGGCCTGCCCCTCGAGATCGGCAGCGGGGACCGGACAGGAAATCTCAGGTCCCGTCCACATCGCATGGATGCCTGGGACGACGCGTGGCGTGGCGAGATACGCCGCAAGAAAGGCGGCGTTTTCCGGCGCCTTTCCAGGCAGCAGCAGTGCCGTCACGGAGAGCTTCGAGCGTGGTTCGGTGATCCGGATGGCGGTCATGCCTGATCCTTCCCAGCCGCGAATTGCAACTTGTCGCGCAGGAAGGTGAAGGGCCGGCTGATGTCGGCGGCCAGCGCTTCGCGTGCCGTCCGAGCGTCCTGCGTGGCCAGCGCCTCGACAATGCGGCGGTGATACTGTGCGGTGTCGACCTCACCGGCTTCCGAGAAGGCGTAGATGGCGACCCGGATGCAAGGGCCCGATTGCAGCCACAGGCTCTCGATCATCGGGATCAGCACCGCCGAGCCGCAGGAGCGATAGATCTCGAAGTGAAAGCTCTGGTTGAGCGTCACTTCGCGGTCGACATCCTTCTTGTGCTTCAGCGCCCGCATCTCGTCCCATTCGGCCAGAATGGTCTCGATGGTCGCGATCTGGCGCGGCCCCATGTGCGCGGCCGCAAGGGCGATCGCTTCGCCCTCGATCAGGATGCGGGCACGCAGGAGATCGTCGAGGCGATCGAGCGTGATCGGCGGCACGCGCACCGAACGGTTGGGCAACGCCTCCAGCGCCTTTTCCGTGATCAGCCGCCCGAGCGCCTCGCGCACCGGCATGGTCGAGGTGACCAGCGCATCGGCCAAACCACGGATGGTCAGCACCTGGCTCGGTTCGAACAGGCCGCCGATCAAGGCGCGGCGCAACTCGGAATAGACACGGTCCTGCACGGTCTCGCGGCCGACCGGCGCAAGCTGGGCCGCAATCGCCTCGTTGTTCTTTTCGATGGCAGCCTTTTGCATGGAATTCCGTTCTTGGCCGGTTTTCGGCTTGCGGAGGAAATTAAAGCCGAATAGCGTGATCAAAGCAAGTGTGATCACAAATCAAAATCAGGAGACGGCGGCGATCGTCTTCGGCCAGAGGGTTTGATGAGCGAGGCAGCCAGACGGCAAGGGTGGGAAACCCGTGCGCCGGCCCTGACGGCAAGGAACGTCGTCAGGCGGTTCGGCGGCCTTGTCGCCGTCAACGACGTCTCGTTCGACGTCAACGCCGGAGAAATCCTTGGCCTGATCGGACCGAACGGCGCCGGCAAGACGACCATGTTCGACCTGCTCGCCGGCAGCATCCTGCCCACCAGCGGCGAGATTCTTCTTAACGGCGTGCGGGTCTCCGGCGAGGCCTCCCATCTGCGCATCGGCCGCGGCCTTGGCCGCACCTTCCAGATTCCGCGCCCGCTGCCCAATCTGACGCTGATCGAAAACATCATGCTTGCGGCACAGGGCCAGGCCGGCGAAAAGCTGCTTGCCAATTTCGTCACGCCATGGCGGGTGGCAACACAGGAAAGAGCCGCCCGGACAAAGGCGCTCGAACTGCTGGAACTCGTCACCCTCACCCATCTCGCCCATGAGCCGGCGCGCGTGCTGTCCGGCGGCCAGCGCAAGCTGCTCGAACTCGCCCGCGTGATGATGGCGGACCCGGCGATCATCCTGCTCGACGAACCCGCGGCCGGCGTCAACGCGACGCTGCTCGAAGTCATCATCGACCGCATCCGCGACATCAACGCGCGCGGCATCACCTTCCTGCTGATCGAGCACAACATCGACATGGTGACGCGGCTCTGCCATCGCGTCCTCGTCATGGCGAGCGGCCAGTTGCTGAGCGAAGGCACAGCGGAGGAGGTCGCCCGCGATCCGCGCGTCATCGAGGCCTATCTCGGAGGCACCGCATGAATGAGACCGTCCTCGACGTCCGCAATCTCGAAGCTGGTTATGAGCCTGGCGTGCCGATCGTGCGCGGTGCCTCGATCACGGTCGGACAAGGCGAGATCGTCGTCGTCCTCGGTCCCAACGGCGCCGGCAAGTCGAGCTTCATCAAGGCGATCGCCGGCCTTGTCCCGATCTCCGGCGGCACGGTGTTGCTGGACGGCAAGGACATCACCGCAGCACCTGCCCACACCATGGTGCGGCTTGGCCTCGCCTTCGTGCCGCAGACCGAAAACATTTTTCCGCTGATGTCGGTGGAGGACAATCTCAGGGTTGCCTGCGGCATCCTTGAGCGGCGCGAAATCCCCGGTCGCATCGAGGAGATGTATGCCGCCTTCCCCGACCTCGTCCGCCAGCGCCGTACCGCAGCCGGCAATCTGTCGGGAGGCCAGCGGCAGATGCTTGCCGTCGCACGGGCGCTGATCGTCCACCCCAAGGTGCTGGTACTCGACGAGCCGTCGGCCGGCCTGTCGCCAAAGTTCGTCTCGATGGTGTTCGAGATGCTGACCGGCATCCGCAAGTCCGGCGTCACAATCCTGCTGGTCGAGCAGAACGCCAAGGCAGCGCTTGCCATCGGTGACCGTGCCTATGTGCTGGTCGAAGGCAAGGACCGGCACGAGGGCATCGCCTCCGAACTTTGGAACGACCCGATCGTCGCCGAACTCTACCTCGGTCAGCGCCCCCAGCATCAGAAGGGAGGCATGGCATGAGCCTGCAATTCATCGTCGACGGATTGCTGACGGGCTCGATGATCGGCCTCGGCGCCATCGGCGTGACGCTCACCTATTCGATCCTGCGCTTCTCGAACTTCGCGCATGGCGACTTCATGGCCTGGGGCACCTATGCGACGTTGGCCGTCGTCAGCGCCATCGGCGCGATAGTCGGCAAGGTGGCCCCGATCGCGCCGCTGTCGTTCGGTTGGCCGCTTCTTGTTGCCCTGGTCGTCGGCATGGCGTTCACCGCACTGCTGGCGCTGCTGCTCGACAAGGTGCTGTTTTCGCGGCTGCGTTCACAGGGTCAAGCGATCATCGTGGTGATGGCGAGTTTCGGCGCCTCGATGGCGCTGAGAAGTCTGCTCGAATTCACCTTCACCTCGCGGCCGACCTATTTCAGCCGGGCCATCCAGATCGCCATGCCGGTCGGCTTCGGCATCCGCGTCACGCCCGACCAGATCGCCCTGTTGCTGCTGACCGCCATACTCGTGCTCGGCGTGCATCTGTTGATGACGCGTACGCAGACCGGCCGCTCCATGCAGGCGCTGAGCCAGAACGCGGCGTTGGCGCGCATCGTCGGCATCGATGTTGCCCGCGTGGTGCGGGTGACGTGGATCATCGGCGGGGCGCTTGCCTGCGTCGCCGGCGTGATGATCGGCATTCTGGTGCAGATTCGGCCCTTCATGGGTTTCGACATGCTGCTGCCAATGTTCGCCGCCGCTATTCTCGGCGGTATCGGCAGCATCCCGGGCGCGGTGCTCGGCGGCCTGATCATCGGCTTCGCCGAAGCCGGTGCGGTGCAGTTGATCGGCGCCGAATGGCGTGCCGCTGTCTCCTTCATCATCCTGATGGCGGTGCTGTTCGTGCGGCCGATCGGCCTTTTCGGCGTGAGGGAACGATGATCGATCTTGTCGGCTATGGCGCCTTCTTCCTGACAACCGCGCTGATCTTCTCGCTGGTCACGCTGGGGCTCAATCTGCAATGGGGACTGACCGGCCTGTTCAATGTCGGCCTCGCTGGCTTCGTCGCCATCGGTGCCTACACCTCGGCGCTGCTGACCACGCCGGACGACCCTGCAAGGCTGGGCGGCTTCGGCCTGCCGATCCTCATCGGCTGGGCGGGTGCCATGGTGGTTGGCGGCATTGCCGCGGCACTTACCGGCATGGCCACCCTGCGCCTGCGATCCGACTATCTGGCGATCACCACTTTCGGCGTGGCCGTCGTCGTGCAACTGGTCGCGCTTAACGCACAAAAGCTGACCGGCGGACCGTTCGGCATCGGTTTCATCCCCCGCCCCTTCGGCAGCCTCGCGGAGACGCCGCTGCTGTTCAATCTGTCGAACCTTGCCGTTGTTAGCGCCGTGGCGCTGATCGCCTATCTCGCCCTGGAGCATCTGTCGCGCAGCCCTTGGGGCCGCGTACTGAAGGCGCTACGGGAGGACGAACGCGCGGCGATCTCGCTCGGCAAGAGCGCGCGCTTCTACCGCGTGCAGGCCTTTGGGGTCGGTGGCGCCATCATGGCGCTGGCCGGCGCATTGCAGGCGCATTTCACCGGCTTTATCGCGCCGGACAATTATCTGCCGATCCTGACCTTCCAGGTCTGGGTGATGCTGATTGTCGGCGGCTCGGGCAGCAATCTCGGCGCCGTCGTCGGCAGCATTCTCGTCTGGGCGATCTGGGCCGGATCAGGCACGCTGACCAGCGTGCTGTTCGCGCCCGAGCAGCAGGCCCGCGCCGCCTCGCTGCAGATCGTCGCGATCGGCGTCATGCTCTGCGTCATTCTGCTGATCCGGCCGAATGGATTGTTCGGCGACATACCGCGGCGACCACGCCTGGGCAAGCGGGCGAAGGCGGCCGCGGCCAAGAGCAGTTCCGGATCATGAACGCAGGGGTCCGGCAAGAGGCGCATGGCGCTTCGCTGTGGCACGCCGTCAGCCGCAACCGTCGCGACCGGCCGGCGCTGCAAGGGGGCTTGGATGTCGACCTGGCCATCGTCGGCGGCGGCTTTGTCGGCCTTTCAACGGCACTGCACGCAGCTGGGAGAGGATTGTCGGTCGCCGTCCTCGAAGCCGAAATCATCGCCTGGGGCGCGACCGGCCGGAACGCCGGTTTCGTCGTGCCGAACTTCGCCAAGATGGACCCGGACAGCATCCTTGCACATCTCGGCCCCGAGCGCGGCGAACGTCTGATCGATTTTGCCGCTGGCAGCGCCGACCTCGTATTCGACCTGATCCGGCGGCACGGCATCGATTGCAACGCCGTGCAGAACGGATGGATCCAGCCGGCGCATTCGTCCGCCGCCTTCGAGAAGGTCAAATCGCGAGCCGGGCAATGGGCGCGGCGCGGCCGGCCGGCTGTCATGCTGGATCGGCAGGAGGTCGAGGCTCTGACGGGCGCGCGCGGCTATGTCGGCGGCTGGATGGACCGTTCGGCCGGTGTACTCAATCCGGTAGCCTACGCGCGCGGTTTGGCCGACGCGGCGGAGAAGGCCGGCGCACGCATCTTCGAACAGACGCGCGTGACATCGATCGATCGCGCAGCCGATGGCTGGTCGCTGAAAACGCCCTCGGGTGCGGTGCGTGCGGCCAAGGTGCTGCTCGCCACCAACGCCTATGGCGGACCGCTCCACCCGACGCTGCGGCGAACTTATATCCCGCTGAAAATCTTCCAGATCGCGACCGCGCCGCTGCCGCGCGACATCCGCAGCCGCCTCCTGCCCGGCGGGCAAGGCGTCGGCGACACCAGACGCAATCTTTTCACCTTCCGCTTCGACGCCGACAACCGGCTGATCAGCGGCGGAATGCATATTTTCGAGCCCGGCGCTGATGCGCGGGTGCCGCAAGCGATCCGGCGGCGCCTTGCCCGGCATCTCGACCTGACCGACCTGCCGCCGCTTGCCTTTAGCTGGTCGGGGATAGCAGCCGTTGATCCAGATTTCCTGCCGCGCCTCATCCACCTCGGGGCAGGCTTGATCGCCGGCTTTGCCTGCAATGGGCGCGGCATCGCTATGACCACGGCGATGGGCAAGGTGCTGGCGGACTGGGCAAGCGGGGCGAATGCCCGAGACTTGCCGCTGCCCTTCGGTCCGCCGTCGCCGATCCCGATGCACAGTGTGGTCCGCTATGCGCCGAACATGCTGCTCCCCTGGAGCATGCTGCGCGACCGGCTCGACCATGCAAGCAAAGGTTAGTTCAGTAGCGGGCTGGGGAGAGTGCTGCCGCCGTTCGAAGCGCGGCAACTTCCGGCAGCGCTCTGCCCCACTGGCTCATTTGTTGCAGTTCTGCATGTTCGACGTTGTCGCGCCGGTGGCGGTGTTGTTGTCGATGTCGTTGCCTGCTGCATCCTTGCAGCGGTCAGTCATGCCGTTCGACGAATCTGTCGAATTTGTTGTGTTCGGGTCGGCGGGTGTTGCCGATCCGCCAGACCCAGAGTTAGTGCTGGTGCCAGAGCCGGTGCCATTGCTGCCATTGTTGCCACTGTTGGTGCCGGACGTTGAGCCTGAACCGTTGGAGCCGGTGCCGTTCGACTGTGCCGTGGCCGACGTGGCCAGAGCGATCACGAGCACTGTGGCGGCGAGAAGTCTGGTAATCATGGAAGGTTCTCCTTTGGGTTGGTGTGCTGCCTCCACGTAACCAGCCGTTTTCCGATATGTTCCCAGTAGAACCGTCTTCAGCGAAATCTCGCCGGACGGGCTTTTAGCCGGTAGACCGATGACTGGTACAGGTTCTTTCGTAACGCCATCTTTGACCAAATGATCGCTAGCGTCGGAACACGCCCCAGGCATCGCCGAAATGAAAACGCTCGGCACCAGGTCGGCTGCCAAGCGCTTTCCGTGTACATCTGAATTACTGTCGTTCGGCGTCACATAAGACCGTTGTGACGTCACCGTCAGTGTCCCCGGCTAGGGTTTTTCCTTCGAAGCAAGAGACACCCGTTCCCGTACGGATTGCTCCGTCGTGTCGGCCGCGGACTTGACCATTCCACCAATCTGGTCGGCCACCGTGCCTGCCTGTGTGTCCGGCCGTTCAGCTTCCTGCTTGATCGTCTCATAGACGTCCGCGGCAACCTGCTTGGCCTGATCGAGGCCTTGCTCGAGCGCGGTTTCCGAGGTGTTGCGAAGCTTCTCTCCGTAGGCCCCCAGTTGCACATCTTCCATTGCCGTATGGGGCAGCATGGCGCCTATCGCTGCGCCGATGGCGAGACCGACTGCCGCAACGGCGAGGGGCTGATCGTTCAACAGTTCCTGTGCCGAGCGGCTGGCTTTCGCAGCCATGTCACCGGCCGTCGATCCCGCGCTGGCGGCGTTGCTCGTCAATGCTTCGGCGGCGTCGGTTGCCCCGCCTGATATGGCTGCACCGACGCTGCTTGCTGTCGAGGAGAGCGATTCGGCGGTTCTGGAGAGCGTGCTGGCCATGCCGCCATCCTCCGCCTCGTCACGCCCATCGGGCGGAGTAGGCGCCGCGTAACCGGCCGGGACGCGGCTGCCGTTCGATGGACCGCTGCCCAGCATCAGCCAAGCCAGACCCGCGCCCACCATGGTCACGGGCAGGGGATTGTCCCTTACCTGCGTCCTCAGATTGTTGAGCATGACCGAACTCTCTCCTCCGGAGAAGATGCCGGTGAATTCGTCCAGCAATTGTCCCGGTGTCATTTTGCCTCGAATGGATTCGGCAGTTTCCACCACTCTGGCGCGCGCGGCCTCCGCCTCGCGTTCGAGTTCGGCTGCGGATTTCTCGGTCATCTCACTTGTTCCTTGATCACAGCCGCGTCGCGCCTGAGCTGTTCCTGGGTTCGCTCGGGAGTAAGTTCGGAAGGCGCCATGCTTGCCATCCCGGTGCGCAGCAGAATGACGCCCAGAATTGCCACCACCACGCCTACCAACAGGGACGACCACCCGGCGCCCAGCCCTGCCCGCGCCAATGCTATCACGAGTGCCTGGAGCAGCACGAGCAGAGCCGCGAGCAGGCAGATGGCCCCGCCCAGCACCTCGGCGGCGCCAGCTCCCGTCTTGGTAAGTTTCTCAGAAAGCTCCGCGCGCAAAAGCCTCGCTTCGGTTTGCACCAGCGTGGTGGCGTTTTGGGCCAAGTCGGTCACCAGTGTGGCGAGGCTGGGATTGTCTTGCGTGTTCATCTGTCTTGCTCCGCGTGCTGCGTGGCCGGATCATCAACGCCGCCGCCGAATCCTTTGGTTCCGTCGGGCGACCAATCGGCAGCTTCGCCGGTCTGTGAGTTGGCCTCACTGGAGGCACTCCGGGACGCCTCGGGGCTTTTCGGCGGGGAAGCCTTGATGAACCGACCCAGCGCCAATCCGGCCAATACGGACCCAGCAAGCAGGACGCCGGGGTTTTGCCGGCCGAAGGACTGCACATCCTCAAGCACCTGGCTGAACGGCTTTTTTGCCAGCGAGGAGGAAAGCCGCTCCAGGCCGCCGGCGGCGTCCAACGCAAATTTGGATGCAGTCCTTTCATCATTGTTGGCCAGGTGATCGCTGGCCGCGCGCATGGCACCGCCCAACGCCGCCAAGCTCGATCCGATGTCGCGCTGCGTCTCCTCCGCCTTGTCTGAAATAACCTGCCTGGCTTCTGTCGCGTAACCGCCGGCCTTGCGGGTCAGTTCGTCACTGGCGTCGTGAAGCAACTCGCTCGCACGCTCTTTTTCCCGACCGAGCCTGTCTGAAACATCGCTTGCCGCCTTGTCGAAATCGGCGGGTCTACGGTCCTGGCCGTCATTACTTTGCATGGGTCACCTAGTGAAAACCGAGGAAGGAGAGGATCGCGAGCACGACAACGACGAGGCCGATAAGATAAATGACACTGTTCATGGGCACGTTCCTCCATGCAGCCCAACTTCGAGGAACCTGCGATGTTCCGACGACGACGAGCTTTTTGCGATCCGAGAGCAATGCTGGGAGAATTGGTCCGGAGCGCCGCCAGCGTCATCTGGATGAACTGGCCCGGCGCGAAAGTCCGCTCTGTGCACGAATGCCTTCCAAGTCGATTCCACCGACCCACCGCCAAAGGGCGCTTCAGAGAAATCGCGTGACCAGTGTAGGTCCGGTACGGCCCAGCTTGCCTACCCGAATATCAGGACCGCAATGACCGCCATCCTATCGACCCGCTGGCCAGTCGTACGCAGCGCTGGGCAATTGAATTGACCGAGCAGAAAAGCATCAGCGGCACGGACGGCGACGCTGCTTTCGGCCCTTGTTGTCGGCGGAACTGCAAGAGGAGACGGCGTTTCAGCACGCCGGCCGGCAGCAGGGGATCATGCTACCTTGGAAAACAGGGCTATGTCACATCTGGCCAAGCCATAGCGCCACCGATGATCGGTCGCGGCAACCCGGCTCTGGTAAAACAGGGAAAGCTGGCTGCCTTCGATCATCACCGTTGAATGACCATTCTCGCCTGGCTGGCCTGGTTCGAGCACCGGTCCTATCGACACGTAAGGTCCAGCAACCTCATCGGCGATGGCGAAAAACACGCGCTGACGGTTCCCGCGAAGGCCGTTTGGAAGAAAGCAAGTGGCGTTCAAAAGCACTCGGCCATCCGGCAGCTCGACCAACTGCGCACCTTCAATGCCCCACTCATAGTCGGGATCCTCTCTCGTGTTGTGATGAGGAACCTCAGCATGGTCGAGGATCTTGCCGATCCGCTTCCATGGCCCGAACCACGAGTCGGACTGGCTGCGTGCGAGATAGATGTCGGGCTGTGGCACCCTGTTGAATTTCGGCATGGCCGAGTAAACGAGATAGCGTTTGCCACCAATGACGGCGGGGTGCGGATCGTAGATGCCATCTTCCTCCGTGTCGGGGATGGCAAGGATGGCCGGGCTGAGAACCACCCAGTGGAAGCCGTCGTTGGAAACTGCATGCTCGCAGCGGCCGCCGGATTTCATGAACTCGGTCTGGATGAACATATGGAACACGCCAATTTCGTGGATGACGCCCGGAGCCGCGACGCCCGTCCCGTTGATGGGAAGCTCGATCGCTTCATGCTCGGTCCAAGGCCCATAGAGGTCGGGGGCCGTCGCGTGCAGGATCCTCCACGTCTCGGTTGTCACCGTGCCGCTTGAGCCGAAGACATGCCAAAGCCTGCCATCGAAAACGGGACATGGGTCCTTCAGGTCATCCACGCTTTGCGGATGGAACAGCGGAAACACGTTGGTATCAAAGTCGATCTTCATCTTAGCCCCGGAATTCGCCCTTGCCTCCGGCCCACCCAAATGGCGCAGGCGAATCAAGTCGATGTCCTGCGCATTATAGCCAGCAAGTTCAACGCAAATACGGCAAAGGCGGTTCTCCACCAGCGACCCCGGCCTGCACGGTTTTGATGGCCAGCCATGTGGGACAGGCAGTCTGCCCAGCGCAGCCACAGCTTGAATTCCTCCAGTCCAAAGCGGCGACCGAGCCTCTCCATTTCACCTTGGAACAACTCACCCGGATGAAAGTTAGGAGCTGGAACAGAAGTTTAGCTTTTCTTGGTCGACGACTAACAAATGTTAGTCACAACATAAATGGCCGTCTATTAAAAGGAAAATCTCGATGGAAGCAGCCTTTGGCAGGGTGACCGCCAGTAAAAAAGATGTCCGGCAAGATCTACTGGTTTGCTTCTCTCATTTAAGATGGAATTTTGTCCATCAACGCCCACAGCATATCCTCACTCTCGCGTCCACGAAGCAGGCAGTGATCTACTTTGAAGAACCTGTTTTCGAAGACGTGCCGCAGCCGCTGATGCGGACGAGCGAGGCCTCGCCAAACATTCTAATTGTGGCACCAGTGCTCCCGCTCGGCACGTCGGCTGCGAAAGCAGATGCCGTTCAGCGAAGATTTGTGCAGCAGACAATTTCTTCAAGGCCGCACAGGCGGCTGATCGCTTGGTATTACACGCCAATGGCTCTTCGCTTCACGGCGCACCTCGAGCCGGACATATGCGTCTATGATTGCATGGACGAACTCTCTGCGTTCAAGAATGCGCCACCCGAATTGCAGCAGATGGAAAAGGCACTTCTGCGCCGCGCCGATCTCGTGTTCACAGGCGGCCTAAGCCTGTTCGAGAACAAGCGTCATTTGCATGACGCCATCTATCCCTTCCCGAGCAGCATCGATGTGAATCACTTTCACAAGGCCAGGAAACCGGGCAAGGACCCAGCCGATCAGGCCGGAATTCCTCACCCCAGGGTCGGATATTTCGGCGTCATCGACGAGCGCCTGGATGTCGATCTCGTGGCCCAGGCGGCGGAGACCATGCCGGACGTGCATTTCGTCATGCTCGGCCCGGTAGTCAAGATCGACCCCGCCTACCTGCCGCTGGCCGAAAACCTTCACTGGCTAGGCGGGAAATCCTACCTCGACCTGCCCGACTACCTGCGCCATTGGGATGCCGGCTGGATGCCGTTCGCACTCAATGAAGCGACCCGGTTCATCAGCCCGACCAAGACGCCGGAGTTCCTGGCGGCGGGCCTGCCGGTGATCTCGACGGCGATCGTCGACGTGGTGCGCAGCTACGGAGCTGCCGGACTGGTGGAAATCGCCGACAGCGGCGACCTGGAAGCCAAGCTCCGTTCGGCTCTTTCCCGACCGCGTCGGATGCTCCTGCAAGAAGTCGACGTCTACCTTGCGGACAGTTCCTGGGAGCGAACATGGAATGCCATGGCGGCTCACATCGAGCGCGCCCATGAGCGCAAGAAGGTCGTCCCCCTTCGCAGGAGCGCATAGCCATGTTCGATTGGCTGGTCGTCGGGGCGGGTTTTGCCGGCAGCGTGCTTGCCGAAAGAATAGCCTCGCAGCGTTACGAGAGCGTCCTGCTGGTCGATCGCCGCGGTCATGTCGGTGGCAACGTCTACGATTGCTACAACGAAGCCGGCATCCTCATCCACCGCTACGGGCCGCACATTTTCCACACCAACAGCCAGGCGATCGTGGACTACCTGTCGCAGTTCACCGGGTGGCGGTCATACGAGCACAGGGTGTTGGCGGCGGTGGACGGGAAACTCGTCCCCATCCCAATCAATCTCGATACGATCAACCGTCTTTACGGACTGGATCTGAACTCCGCGCAGTTGGAGGATTTCTTCGCCTCGCGGCGCGAGACGGTGGAGGACGTTCGCACGGCCGAGGACGTCGTTGTCAGCACCGTGGGACGCGAGCTCTATGAGAAGTTCTTCCGGGGCTACACAAGGAAGCAATGGGGCGTCGATCCCAGTCAATTGAGCAAATCAGTAACCGCACGAGTGCCGACCAGGACCAACCACGACGACCGCTATTTCAGCGACAGCTTCCAGAAAATGCCGGCCGGCGGGTACACAAGGATGTTCGAACGTATGCTCGATCACCCGAACATCAAGATCATGCTGCAGACCGATTTCCGCGAAATTCGCGAGAAGATTCCGTTCAGGCGCATGATCTATACCGGCCCAATCGACGAGTATTTCGGGTGGCAGCTCGGGCATCTTCCTTATCGCTCGCTCCGTTTCGAGCACGTTACACTGGACAGCGAGCAGTTTCAGCCGGTCGCCGTCGTCAATTATCCGCAGACGCAAGATTACACTCGCATCACGGAATACAAACATCTCACCGGCCAGCAGAACTCGCGGACCAGCCTGACCTACGAATATCCTACTGATATCGGGGACCCTTACTACCCGGTGCCGCGAGCCGAAAACGAAGCGCTCTACAAGCGCTATGAAGCACTCTCCGCAACCTGTCCGGACGTGTGGTTTGTCGGCCGCCTGGCAACATACCGCTATTACAACATGGATCAGGTGGTCGGACAGGCTCTGGCTACTTTCGCTCGCATCCAAAAAAGCGTCCCGGAATGGGCAAGCCCGAGAAAGACGTTGGCGGACTTGGCAGTAAATTCCCCTGCACACGGGGGCTAAAGGTAGCTGGGAACCCGCAAAGAACTCATCCAACACCGCAAGGCGGGACCCAGGACAGGCGCCCGCCCGCCATGTTGCCGGCACACCTTCAGCGCGTCCGCTCCAGCGCGAACAGGTCTTGCTGGCGGACCAGCTCGTTCGCGACAGGCTGACGGAGGCGCCGCATGCCATCCGCATGGACGACCGAAAACAATCCCACCTCCGCATGGCGGGAGTTATCCCATCCGGGATAAGCGGTTACCGGGTACAGGCAAATACCCTCGATCGGCGCTTCAAGCCTCATCGCGGCACGCACCTCATCGCAAACGTAGTGGAGCCAAGCCGGCCCGCCGGATCCCTCCGAGCCGGTCTCGGCGATGAATATCGGCTTGCCGTATCGATGAGCGACCTCGATCAACATTTCCGACAGCGCGCGGTACTCGTGGTGTCCCATCGGAATGGTCGGCCCATTTATGTACCATTGATTGTGCGGATAAAAGTTCAAGCCCACGGCATCGACAACATCCTCGCTCCCGCCCAACTCAGGTTCAACGCGGCCCAGCAACATGTCGTAAGCCTCGAACTGTCCCAATCGGGCGTTTTCGGCCCGGCGCCGTTCGCCCAAGGTCCGGTCGCGAGGAGCGATATGGATGAGCGGCTCGGCCCAGACAAATCCGCATGCCGGGTCGACCTCCCGCATTGCACGAACACCCGCGATGGCAGCCTTGACGAGATGCCGCTTGAACCATCCCCGTTTGTTCGGCCCCACGCGCGGGAAATAGCCGACCTCAACAGCCCAGGCGAAGAAGGATATCTCGTTGATCGGACACAAAAGAGGCGATGTTCCGGTGATCGAACGATGAACCCTCACGGCCTCCGCCGCAAACGCGGCATAGGCATCGATAAAATGCATCGAGCCCTGATTGACGTGGTCTGGGGATCCATAGTGAAAGATATCCCAGATGACCTGGACGCCTGCCGTTTGGGCTGCCTCGACCATAGGCGTCCAACTTGACCAGTCGTAGGTTCCGGGAGCGGTTTCGATCAGGTGCCAGCGCAACCCGTCCCGGATGGTGCGAAGGCCGAGTTCGGCGCAGCCGCGGTAGTCGCCCAGGGCATGCAAACTGTGCGAGGTCGCATGGATGAGGTCGAGGCGAGCGCCGTCCTTGCGCCGATGCGAGGAGCACTCGAAACCCGCCATGAAAAAGCTGACAAAGCGCGACGCATCGCGAACCGAGGCACCTGCCTCCCGCACCTCCGTGCGTCCCGCTTGGTTCATTCGAAGTCCTCTATGGCGGCCCGCTTCGCACCCGACCGGCTTGGCGAAATGCCGCATCCGATCGGGCAGGCCTCCCCATTGCTCGGCCCAGCAGACCCCGCGTCCTGCCTGACCGGGTAGTGCCAAACCGATTGGCCGAGGCTTTGTTCCGGTGTCGACGGCCCGGGAGCTGGGCGGCAAATGGCGAAATCAGGAACAAGGAGGCTCGAGCCAAGTTCGGGGCGATGCAGCACCCGCGTCGCTTAACTCGACCGGCTCGGCAACAACAGAGGTACGGGACCACATGACCGTTCAAATTCGACTTTCCGATATCGACCACGCCAGGCGCGAGGATCGTGGCGACGGTTCTTGGAGCATCGCACCGGATCTGGGTTATCTGCGACTGGCAATCGTCAATGTCGTGTTCTTCGGCGCACCGGGCAGCGGAGATCGAAAATGGGTACTGATCGATACGGGGTTGCCGACCTCCCGAAGCAGCATCCTTGCTGTCGCGGAAAAGCGCTATGGAACTGGCGCACGGCCGGCTGCGATCATCTTGACGCACGGCCATTTCGATCACGTGGGAACGGTGCAGGACCTGGCGAACTCGTGGGACGTGCCCGTCTTCGCGCACCCGCTCGAGCGCCCCTATTTGGACGGGACCACGTCCTATCCGCCGCCGGACCCTTGGGTTGGGGGTGGACTGATGGCGCTGCTTTCGCCGCTCTTTCCACGCGGGCCGATCGATCTTGGTAGCCGTCTGGAACCTTTGCCGGGCGACGGGTCGATCCCCGGAATGCCGGGATGGCAATGGCTGCACACGCCAGGACACGCCCCGGGCCATGTTTCCCTTTGGCGCGAGGAAGACCGCTCGCTGATCGTAGGGGACGCTTTCATCACCACGGGCCAAGAGTCGGTCTATGAGGTCGCCGTTCAGGATCTCGAGATGCACGGTCCGCCACGCTATTTCACGCCGGACTGGGACGCGGCGGAAAGATCCGTGAAGCGCTTGGCCGCGCTGAAGCCACAGATGGTCATCAGTGGACATGGGGCGGCGGCTGCGGGCGTGGGCATGCGTCAAGCTCTTGACAGGCTGGCTGATCGGTTCAGGGAGTTCGCCGTGCCGCCGAAAATGAAATTCGTGCGCGAGCCGGCAACGGTTCCAAATAGCTGAGCCTGTGCGAGCGCAGCGCTGTGCCGCGGCTCTCAAGCTCTGTCAAAAAACGCCGGCTTTGCCGCTCGGTCCGGTCAAGGCGGGCCGCGGCGAACGAAAGCCGGAGGCACCAATTGGAGCATTCGTTGGGCGGCGGGCGACACCGCACGTATCTTGAATTCTGCGTCAGGACAGGACGTCAGATGGAAAACGCGAAGAACGCGTGCCCTCACGACGCGCCCTGTCCGAGATGCGTGGCACAGCCGCTGTTGTTGCCATCCACCCGCACGTCGGCGCACTCGCTGCCCTGGATACACGCGGCCGACATTTGTGATCGCGACACAGCAACCATCAAGTGCCGGATACAGGATGCGAGGGCGAGATTGACTGACCTGTCGGGTGTCCCGGCGGCAGCCACCCCTGAGAATCGAATTGACGGTGGACTACGCGCAGTGGTGTTCCAACCGGCTTCATGGCAGTATCTCTGTATGGTCGGCAAAGTCAGGGAGCCTGTCAGGCAACCGTTCCTCACTTGCCCGGCTAGCCGATAGCTCAACCGCAGCCTTGTTGTGCATGACAGGGAACCATGAGCGGTCCGCCAAGTTCGACCCTCGGATAACTCGGGTTCCCAACATGGAAGAAATCGGCAAGGCGCAACAGAAGGCCACAGCCCGTCTCATACGTCAGTGGATTGCATCGGACGCCAGCCGCCGCCAGCTCCGCCGGTTGCTGGATTTGCCGACAGACGCGGACATGCCCCACGAGTATCGGTCATTGCTCGACGAACTCGACCGAAAGCTCGACGAATAGTGCATGCTTGCTTGCAGGGCGCAATCCGGAAGCCTCAAGGTTTCTCCTGATCTCCAGAAGCTTCCTGGATGTCCGTCATCACCTGCCGGGGATCGACGTTCGCGGCCAGTTGCGGCAGTTCCTCATCGGCCGGTGTCGAGACATTCAGACGGTCCGTCAACGCCGCCACCATTTCGATAAGCCGCGTGGTTTCGTGCTCGTTGAGAAGGCTGATCTGCAGGTCCAACTCCGCTCGGCGCTCGCTGTGTTCGGCCATTCTGTTTTGGTTGATCAGCACGAAAGTGGACAGGAAGATCGCCTCGACCGAGGCGACCATGGCCAAGATCACAAAAGTCGGGTCCCAAGCTGGGATGGCGGGTAGCAGGCCAAGGTTCGCAAGAATCCAGGCAACGAGAAGCACGAGATGCAGATAGGCAAAGGGCATGCTTCCCGCGAAGCGCGAAATGGCGCCGGCAATTCGCACCTGAACGCCTTGGTGCTTCTCCTGTTGTCGCCTGTGCTTGACCAAGGCCTGTATGTTCTGGTGAAGGACCGACTGCATGTCGGCGGGATGTTGATCGCTCATCTTAGAAGCCCGGTTCGGCGGCCAATGTCATCAGGGCGTCGCTCACCGCCCAGCCCGCACGTCCGGCGAGGCTGCACCGCCTGAACTCGTCGGCTCATGGTCTGGGTCGCGGCTGATGGCCCCTTGAGACGAGAAGTGACGTCCTGCAATCGTGTCCAGCATGGCGACCACCGCCTGGGGCGCTCCGATCAACCACATTGGCGGCGCCCTCGACGACGTCGAGGAGGGACACTGCGACGCGCGCATGCAGATGTCGTGCCTCTTCTCGGAGTCGAACAGCCGGAGCTTCGGTCCATTTCTGTCGAACGCCATGCCAACGCCTGCCAGCAACCGTTGCCCGCTGCCCTCCGTGGCTAACCTTCGAAGTGGCGGCATGTTCCACTGGAGACGACGACGCTTTGTAGCCGGCTCAGACGGTAAGCTCTCTATGATCATGGGACGCGGCGATAGCACCTGCCCAAACACGCCCGCTAACTGGCTCATTTCGCGCCGACGGCCGGGGTGACTTGGGAGCGCACCTTGCACCCCAAGGCCGCGTAGGCTGCATCGAAGCGGCGCGTCGCTAGGAGCTCCAGCAGCCGGCGATTGTTGAACCAGTCGACCCATCCGGTGCGTGCCTTGTGCCGCCCTAGCTTTAGGCGGCAACTGCTTTGAGAGTATTGCAAGACCAATCTAGTATGTTAGATATGTCAGATTGCGTCGACCGGATTGGCAAGCGAATGGGCACCGAGTTAACAGGGGAGCGATCCGAGGCGGTTGCCGCGCCTGGTCGGCCGCCGGCTGGTCTCTCCAGCCAGCATGGTGTGGCGTTTTCCGACAGTGCGCAGAAGATCGCGACCGCGGTTCACAGACAACTGCGCGGCGATATCCTGTCGCTTGCTCTCAAGCCCGGCACGATGGTTTCGGAAAAGGAACTTTCGGTCTGCTACGGGATCGGCCGAACGCCGGTTCGAGAGGCGCTTCTGCGCCTTTCCGACGAAGGCCTTGTCGAGATCGTACCGAAATCCGGTACCAGGGTGACGCGGATTCCGGCATCACGTCTGCCCGAAGCCATCCTGGTGCGCAAATCACTGGAAGACATCACCACTCGGGCTGCGGCCGAAAGCGCCAGCGTCAGCGATCTGATGAGCCTGCGCATGCTGATCCAGCGCCAGCAGGAGGCCGCGGACCGGGCGGACGAAGCCGCATTCCATGCCGCGGACGAGGCTTTTCATGGCGAGATCGCCCGGGCGGCGGGCTATCCCGGCATATGGTCCCTGGTCCAGCAGGTGAAAACGCAGGTCGACCGCTATCGACGCCTGACGCTGCCGCAGCCAGGAAGAATGGCCCGCGTGCTGAAGGATCACATGGCCGTCCTGGCAGGGCTTGAAGCCCGCGATGCCCCCGCCGCCGCGGCGGCGATGGCCGCGCACATCGACCAGTTGAGGCTCGATATCGGGGCCATTCGCTCCGTCTATCCGGACTATTTCACCGACGAGATCGATGCCGACGGCAAGTGGAACGCAAGGGAGGCCGCCGGCTAGGCGAAATCTCCGGGCAACCGGATCGGTTTAACACAGGGAGGAACCGTCATGACCACGAGACTTTTCAGATGGACCATTGCCGCTTTCGCGGTGGTCGCGGCGTTCGCCACCGGACCGGCATCGGCCGAAACGGTGCTGAAATGGGCGCATGTCTATGAGACGGGCGAACCCTACCACATCCAGGCGCTGTGGGCCGCCGACGAAATCGCCAAGCGCACCGACGGCCGCTACAAAATCGAGGTGTTCCCGGCCTCGCAGCTCGGCAACGAGAACCAGATCAACGAGGCGCTGACGCTGGGCACAGTCGACATGATCTATACCGGCGTCGCCTTCGCCGGGTCGATCTATGGTCCGCTGTCGATGACCAACGCGCCATTCATCCTGCGCGATTTCAACCACTGGAAGGCCTATCGCGATTCACAGCTCTTCCAGGATTTGGCCAAGGGCTACGACGACAAGACCGGCCACCACATCGTGTCCCTGACTTACTATGGCCAGCGCGACGTGACGGCCAACAAGGAAATCAAGGAACCGGGGGACATGAAGGGCATGAAGCTGCGCGTGCCACCGGCGCCGCTGTTCAAGATGTTCACCAAATCGGTCGGCGCCAATGCCACCCCGATCGCCTTTTCCGAAGTCTACCTCGCCTTGCAGCAAGGCACGGTCGACGGCCAGGAAAATCCGCTGCCGACTATAATGGCCAAGAAGTTCTACGAAGTGCAGAGCCATATCATGCTGACCGGCCACATCACCGAATCGTTGGTCACCATCGTCGGCGGCCACGTCTGGAGTGCGATGAGCGATGAGGACAAGAAGATCTTCACCGACGTGCTCAAGGAAGCCGCTTCACGCTGCACCGATCAGATCCGCACCCAGGAAAACGAGCTCGCCGACAAGTTCCGCGCCATGGGCAAGACGGTCGTCGACGTCGACCGCGAGGCCTTCATCAAGGCGGCGCAGCCGCTGCACAACGACCCCGACTCCGGCGCGGTCTGGACCAGGGAGCAATACGACGCCCTGCAGGCGCTGAAGTAGTCGCTGATTGCGACCCCGGGAGACGGCCTCGCCTCCCGGTTCCCCCGGCCGCGAAGCCGTGGCACAGGAACAAGGACATCGCCATGACGGAAGAAGGCCTGGACGGCGCGCGTATTCGTGTCTCCGAGGAGGAGCCCGATCCAGCGATCGAGCATCATATCGAGGACTGGCTTGCCTTCGCCATCTTCTGGGGCATGGCGATCATCGTTTTCCTGCAGTTCTTCACGCGCTATGTGCTGAACAATTCGCTGGCATGGACCGAGGAGATAGCCCGCTATCTCCTGATGATCATCACCTTCGTCGGCGCCGCGGTAGCCATGCGGCGCGGCACGCACATCTCCGTCGAAGTGGCGCACATGTTCTTGCCCGCGCCGGTCGTACGGGTGCTGAGCTTTGTCATCGACGTGCTGGTGCTTGGCTTCGTCGGGCTGCTGTGCTGGTTCTCCATCTCGATCACGCGGCTCATGCAGATCCAGACCATGACCGTGTTTCCGTGGCCGATGAGCATCGTCTATGGCGGCATCGCCATCGGCTGTTTCCTGATGCTATGGCGCGCCACCGGTCGCTTCATCGCCGGCGCCAGGCGAGGCTGGCGTCCTGACCCGAACCTCTCAGAACTGATCATCGATTAAGGCCGGACAAAAAACATGTGGCTCCTGTTTCTTGCCTTCTTTGCGTTGCTGCTGATCGGCGCGCCGATCTTCGTCGCCCTCGGCGGTGCCTCGCTGGTCTACACGGTGTTCCTGTCGAACATCCCCGATTTCGTGGTGCTGCATCGCATGGCCGGCGGCGTCGACTCCTTCCCGCTGCTGGCGGTACCGTTCTTTATCCTCGCCGGCAATCTGATGAACACGGCCGGCATCACCAACCGCATCTTCGACTTCGCCGCCTCGGCTGTCGGCTGGCTGCGCGGCGGGCTTGGCCATGTCAATGTCGTCGCCTCGATCATCTTTGCCGGCATGTCGGGAACCGCGGTGGCCGATGCCGGCGGACTTGGCAACATCGAAATCAAGGCGATGCGCGACCATGGCTACGACCATGAATTCTCGGTCGGCATCACCGCAGCGTCCTCCACCATCGGCCCAATCATACCGCCATCGCTGCCGATGGTGGTGTTCGGCGTCATGGCGAACGTGTCGATCGGTCAGCTCTTCACCGCCGGCATCATTCCGGGGCTCGTCGTAGCGGTGGCGCTGATGCTCTATGTAAGTTG
The DNA here is from genome assembly GCF_020164745.1 of Mesorhizobium sp. ES1-4. GTDB lineage: Bacteria > Pseudomonadota > Alphaproteobacteria > Rhizobiales > Rhizobiaceae > Mesorhizobium. Next base: position 41,194 of record NZ_JAIUGV010000016.1, read on the forward strand.
GTACGCACGTCGCAAAGGCCTGGGCCGCGACCAGTCGTTTCGCTGGCGTGCCCTTGGGCGTGATTTCATCCGCGCGATACCGGCATTGCTGACCCCCGTCATCATCATCGGCGGCATGACCTCAGGCGCCTTCACACCGACCGAAGCGGCGGTCGCCGCTTGCGCCTGGGCACTGATCCTCGGCATTTTCCTCTACCGCTCGCTCACCTTCAAGCAGTTCTACCGCATCACGCTGGAGACAATCGAGACGACGGCGAGCGTGTTGATCATCGTCGGTGGCGCCTCGCTGTTCGGATGGGTGCTGACCACGACGCGAGTCACCGAACACGTTGCCGCCGGGCTGCTATCGATCACCGACAATCCGCTGCTGCTGCTTTTGATCATCAACGTCATCCTGCTGGTCGTCGGCTGCTTCATGGAAACCATCGCCGCGATCTCGATCCTGGTTCCGATCCTGATGCCGGTGGTCACCCAGGTCGGCATCGACCCGGTCCAGTTCGGCGTCATCATGGTGCTCAACCTGATGATCGGCCTGCTGACGCCGCCGGTTGGCATGGTGCTGTTTGTTTTGTCTCGCGTCGGAAAGCTGTCGTTCGATCGAACGGTGATGGCGGTGCTGCCGTTCCTCATTCCGCTCCTGATCGTTCTGGTGGCGGTTTCGGTCATCCCGCAATTGACGCTGTGGCTGCCGACAATGTGGTATCGATGACCTGTCCGGCGACCGGCTCGCTCCGCTTCGCGCGCTAAACGAATGTTGTATCGTCCCTCTTGCCCCGCGGCGCTTAAACTCCAGTTTCAGGCTTTAGCCAACGGCTTTCCGAACGGCTTTGGTTGATAACGCGACGAGCTTGCGGCTTATTGCCGGTGGCATAGCAAAAAAAGACGCTTAGGGAGGAGACACCATGTCAAACAGAATGCTTCATCTGGCCGGCGCCTTGCTGGCTGGCGTGGCCTTCGCATTTTCATCAGGCGCGGCACGCGCGGACGACATCGTGCTTGGCGCATCGGTGCAATTGACCGGCGCCTCGGCCAACACCGGCCGCTACTACAAGGACGCCTACGAGTTCGCGATCGACAAGATCAACGCCGCCGGCGGCGTCTCCGTGGGCGGCGAGAAACGCAAGCTGGCGCTGAAAATCTACGACAACCAGTCGGACGTGAATTTGAGTGTGCGGCAGTACACGCAGCTGGTCTCGCAGGACAAGGTCGCTTTGCTGCTCGGACCGTTCGCGTCGAATTTCGCGCTGGCCGATTCCGCCGTGTCGGAAAAATACCAGATACCGATGGTTCAGGGGGGCGGCGCATCCGACCAGATCTTCTCGCGCAAGTTTAAATACATATTCGGCACACTGGCGCCCGCAAGCAATTATTTTGGCTCGACGGTGAAGATGCTGAAGGAACTCGATCCGGCACCAAAATCTGTCGCACTTCTCTATGCCGATGATGCTTTCGACGTCTCGGTAGCGAATGGTACGCGGCCATTGCTGAAGGATGCGGGGCTGACGATTGCCATGGACGAGAAATACAGTTCCAACGCCAGCGACTTCAATTCACTGCTGTCGCAGATCAAGAGCAATGGCGCCGAGGTGGTTCTGGTCGCCGGCCACGAAACCGAGATCCTCAATTTCGTGCGCCAGGCGAAAAGCCTTGCTGTGGCGCCAAAACTCTACTCCTTCACCGTCGGCGTGCCGAGCGAGGATTTCCGCAAGGCGCTGGGCGCTGACGCCGACTATGCCTTCGGCATGACCGCCTGGCTGCCTTCTGCGAAGCTGAAGGACAAATGGTTCGGCGATGCCGCTACTTTCGCCAAGGACTATAAGGCGAAATACAACTACGATCCCGATTACCACGCCGCGTCGGGCGCGGCCGATGTCGAGGCACTGGCGCAGGCGATCGAGGATGCCGGCGCCACTGACCCCACCAAGGTGCGCGATGCGCTTGCCAAGCTCAACCTCGACAGCCTCTACGGCAAGATTGCCTTCGCCGAAAACGGCCAGATCGACCTGCCCCAGACGGTGATCCAGGTTCAGGGCACGGAGCTCAAGGCGATCTATGGCGCCAACGGTTTCATCGAGAAGCCGAAATATCCGATGCCAGCCTGGGACAAGCGCTAACCTGTGACAAGTTCAGGCTGAGGGGTACAGCGTGGATCTGCTGGCGCAAATCCTGATCAACGGCATCCTCCTGGGCGGCCTCTACGCCATCATGGCGCTCGGGCTCGCCCTTGTCTGGGGCGTGCTCAACATCGTCAACCTGGCGCATGGCGCCTTCATCATGCTGGGCGCCTATCTGTCCTGGCATCTCTACACCTATCTCGGCATCGACCCGTTCCTCGGCCTGCCGATCACGGCCATCATCATGTTCGCGCTCGGCTATGCGGTGCAGCGCGGCCTGCTCAACCTTGTGGTGCGCGGGCCGATGTTCAACACGTTGCTGATCACCTTCGGGCTGGAGGTGGTGCTGACCTATCTGGCACAGCTTACCTTCTCCGCCGACTTCCGCACCATCAACCCGCCCTACGCCGGCAACAGCATCGCGCTCGGCCCGGTCGTACTGCCGCAGGCGCGACTTATGGCATTCGGCGTCGCCATCGTGCTGACGCTTGCCATGTGGGCTTTCCTGCTGCGCTCCAAGCTTGGCCGCGCCATCCGTGCCACCGCGCAGAACCTCGTGGCGGCAAGGCTTTATGGCGTCGAGCCGCGTCACCTTTATGCCGTGACCTTCGGCATCGGCATCGGACTTGCAGGTGCTGCCGGCGGGCTTTACGGCACGGTGTCGCAGATAAATCCCTATATTGGCGCGGCATTGACCGCCAAATGTTTCGCCATCGCCATTATCGGCGGACTGGACAATCCGTTCGGCGTCCTGGTCGGGGGGCTGTTCCTCGGCATCATCGAGTCACTGGCGGTGCTTTATATCGGGGCGACTTTCGCCGACGTGGCAAGCTTCGGCGTGCTGGTCGCCGTGCTGATCGTGCGGCCGAGCGGCCTGCTGGGCAAAACCGCATGACCGCCCTGCGCATAGTCATCGCGCTGGTCGTGATCGCGGCGCTCGCCGCCGTGCCGAGGTTCGGTTCGGACGTGCTGGTCCAGTTCGGCATCAACGCGCTGCTGCTGGCTGTTTTGGCGCAAGGCTGGAACATCATCGGGGGCTATGCCGGCTATGCCTCGTTCGGCAATTCGGTGTTTTACGGCCTTGGCAGCTATGGAGTCGCCATCGCCATGGTCCAGTGGGAACTGCCCTTCGCCGCCGGGCTGGTGTTCGGCGTGGCGCTGGCCGTCGTCTTCGCTTTTCTGCTCGGCCTGCCGGTGCTCAGGCTCAAAGGGCACTATTTCGCGATCGCGACCCTGGCGCTGGCGCAGGTCATGATCGCCATTGTCTCTAATATCGAACTGGCCGGCCAGAATATCGGCCTGGTGTTGCCGCCGCTCAACAACGACCCATTGTTCTACGAACTGGCGCTCGGGCTGCTGGTGCTGACGACGCTGACCATCTTCTGGCTGACACGGAGCCGCTTTGGTTTCGGGCTGATCGCCATCCGGGAGAATGAGGAAGGTGCTGCCGTCATGGGCGTCAACACCACGCTCTACAAGGTGCTCGCCTTTGCCCTCTCCGGCATATTCAGTGCACTCGCCGGCGGCATCCACGCCTATTGGATCACCTTTCTCGATCCCGAAAGCGCCTTCGACATCAGCCTCAACGTCAAGATGATCATCATGGCCGTTTTCGGCGGGCCGGGCACCATCCTTGGCCCTGTCGTCGGCGCCTTCACCCTTTCAGCAGTGTCGGAAGTCCTGTCGAGCGAGGTGACCAGTGTCGCCGGCCTGTTCTTCGGCATTGTGGTGGTGGCGGCCGTGGTGCTGATGCCGCGCGGGCTGGCCGATGTGGTGCGTCGTTTCCGCAAGTCGGGATGGCGCTATTTCATCGAGAACATCCGAGCGAACCGCATATGAGCCCGATCCTCGAAATCAGCCACGCTACGCGCCGCTTCGCTGGGCTGATCGCCGTCAACGATGTCTCCTTCACGCTCGACGAGGGTGAGATCCTAGGCGTCATCGGCCCTAACGGCGCCGGCAAGACGACACTGATCAGTCTGATCAGCGGCACGCTGGCGCCGAGTTCCGGCGATGTCATTTTCGCTGGACAGCCGATCACAGGGCTGCCTGCGTTCCGGCGCGCGCGGCTTGGCATTGGCCGCACATTCCAGATCATGCGGCCCTTTCCCGGCCTGTCGGTGCTGGACAATGTCGCCGTCGGCGCGTTGTTCGGCCACGGCGGTGGCGAAGGCGATCTCAACCGCGCGCGCGAAAGGGCTCGCGGCTACCTCGACTTCGTCGGGCTTGGCAAATCAGTCGATCAACGCGCCGACGAACTTGGCGGCCCTGGACGCAAGCGGCTGGAACTCGCCAAGGCGCTGGCCATGCAGCCAAAGCTTCTGTTGTGCGACGAGGTGATGGCGGGATTGAACCATGTCGAGATCGACGAAGTGATCGACGTCCTCCGCAAGGTGCGCCAGCAGGGCATTTCCATCCTGGTGATCGAACACGTCATCAAGGCGATCAAGAGCCTGTCGGACCGACTCCTGGTGCTGCACCATGGCGAAAAGATCGCCGACGGCGCTCCGGATGCGGTGCTCTCCGACAAGACGGTGGTCGAAGCCTATCTCGGCAAGAGGCGCGCGTGAGTGCCGCGGCGCAAAAAGGGCAAGCGCCGCTGCTGAAGGTCACCGACCTTGGCGCGGGTTATGGCGGCATGCCGGTGCTGCACAAGGTTTCGCTGGAGGTCCACAAGGCCGAGATCGTCGCCCTGGTCGGCGGCAACGGCGCCGGCAAGACGACACTGCTTCGCGCCCTGTCGCGTGTAATCGCCGCCACGGGAAAGATCGAATTCTCCGGCCGGGACCTGGTGCCGATGACCTCCGACGAGGCGTTCGCATCAGGGCTCGTGCAGGTGCCGGAAGGCCGGCAATTGTTCGACCGCATGACCGTCGAGGACAATCTCCTGATGGGCGCCTACCGGCGCAGCGACAAGGCGGCCGTGGAACGTGACCTCGAGCGCATGTACGGCCTCTTTCCCCGGCTCGGCGAGCGCAAGCGGCAGCTTGCCGGATCGATGTCGGGCGGCGAGCAGCAGATGTGCGCCATGGCGCGCGCACTGATGGCGGCACCCGTCCTGCTGATGATCGACGAGATGAGCCTTGGCCTGGCGCCGGTCGTGGTCGAGCAGTTGATGGCGGTGCTAGCCAGCATTCGCAACGAGGGCGTGACGATCCTTCTGGTCGAGCAGGACGTGCATCTGGCGCTGTCTGGCGCCGATCGCGGCTATGTCATGGAAACCGGCCATATCGTGCATCAGGGCGAGGCCAGGGATCTCATCGACGATCCGGAAGTCCGCCGCGCCTATCTGGGGCTTTGATCCCGGTTGGTCTTCCGCCATTCGGCACAGGAAAGCCTGGCCGGTGCAAAGCCTGGCCGGTACGCTGCGGTTTCGATCATTCCTCAAGTGCAATCAGTGAACGCATCAGCGTTGCCTTTGCCGAAGCGAGATGCGTTCGGCAGGCTTTTGCAATCCGAGCGGAGTTTCGGCTTTGGAGTGCGTCGATATAGCCGATATGCTCAAGGAGCGCTGCCTTGTTGCGCTGCTTTTCATCCTTCTTGTTCCATTGATAGTGATAGTGAAAAATGAAGCTGATGATATCATAGAAATCATCGATGAAGCGGTTTGGCGATGCTTCGTTTATCAGCCGGTGAAATTGGTTGTCCAGGCTGGAGAAGTCATGAAAACGGGTTTCGATCTGCTCAAGCAACTCGGTGTGTGCCAGCTTTAGTGCGGCGAGCTTTATCCACAAGGGAGAATGGTCGGGCTGTTGCGAAAACAGGTGGGCCGAGCGCAGCTCAAACATCACCCGAATCTCGAACAGCTCAAGTGCGAATTCTTCGGTGAATCCCTTGAAAAGCCATCCTATATTTGGCCTTTTCTCGATAAGTCCAAACCGGCTGAAGCGGATGAGAAACTCGCGAATTCCGTTGGTCGCAACCCCGAACTGCCGCGCCAGTTCGAGCTCGTTGATGCTGGTTCCGGGTCGCGTGTCGCCGCGCAGCATCCATTCCATGAATTGTTGTTCGACATGCTTGGCGCGTGGCGTTGTTTCAGCGTCCGGATAGTAGTCGTTGTCGTTGACCGCACGGCCCGTCGCCCTGAGGCCATCACGCTCAGTTATGAGATCGCGGTGAACAAGTTCTCGCAGAACCTTCCTGACGGTCGTGCGGCTGACGCACATTCGCCGTCTCAGCTCGTTTTCCGAGGGAAGTTCACCGGCCAGTTGTCCATCGCGCAGCATACTGGCGGCACGGTTGAACGCCTTCTTGTAGACGGTATCGGTTCGCATCCGACCTCTCCCAAACAAGACCTTGTTCTTTCTAGCATGAACTTTATCCATAAAAAACAACTTGACCCAACCATTCCGGTTGTTTTTTATCGATAAGGAGAGGAACCGAATACGATCTGAGTTTTGACGACGCGGCTGCACCAGGCCTCGGCGGGGAGGGAATCTTTTGCCTGAAACAGGGAACACCGGCACCACCATCGGCGAGGCCGCATTGACAGCGTCCAGGAAGCAAAACGCCGTTCCCGGCCTTGCGCTTGGCCTGATGCTGCTGAGCGCTGGCCCGGTCGTCATCTTGGTGTTGCTGATAATCGTCCTCAGCTTCCTGTCCCCGTATTTCCTGACAGGACGCAATCTCAGCAACATCCTCGCCCAGACTGCCGTCATCTCCGTGGTTGCGATGGGACAGCATCTGGTCATCCTGACCCGCGGCATTGATCTTTCCGTTGGCTCGAACCTGGCACTAGCCTCCGTCGTAGGTGCCTTGAGCTTCCATGCCGGCGCCCCTGCCCTCGTGGTGATTGCGGTGATGGTTGGCTGCGGTGCGGCAGTGGGCGCCATCAACGGGCTCTTCTTCGTCTTCGGCCGGCTACCGCATCCATTCATCATCACACTAGCCACATTGAGCATTGCCAAGGGGTTGGCGCTCCAGCTGGCCGATGGGCGCGCCATCCCCGGGATGCCGGATTCGATAGATGCGCTTGGACGCGAGGCGGTCTGGGGTCTGCCTGGGTCGGTCTTTGTCGTTGGAGGTGTTGCCGCGGTTCTTTTCGTCATGGCCAAGACGATGGTCTGGGGGCGCTGGATTTATGCCGTAGGCGGCCGGCCGGACGCCGCCGTGCGCATGGGCATTCCCGTGTCCTGGGTCCTGGTTTCGGTCTATGTGATCTCAGGGCTGTGCGCTGGCATTGGCGCCGTCATCCTTACCGGGCGAACCGACGCCGGATCGCCGTTGTTCGGCAATCTGCTTGAACTGGATACGATCGCGGCGGTGATCATCGGCGGCGCCAGCTTTCTCGGCGGCCGTGGCCATCTCGGCCATGCCCTAATCGGCGCCCTCATGATCGGCGTCATCCGCAACGCGCTCAACCTGCTCAACGTCAACGTCTTTTTCCAGCTCATCGTCATCGGCGTGGTCATTGTCATAGCGGTCGAGTCCGACGTGCTGCGCAATTACCTCGAAGGGCGTATGCGTGTCATGCAGGCCGGGAGGCAGTCGTGAGCGCCGTTGCAGTCAACGCAGATCGCGTTGTCACCGCCGACCATCCCGTGCTGGCGGTTCGCGGGGCCACCAAACGTTTCGGTTCAGTTCTGGCGCTGGACGATGTCAGCATCGAGGTACGAGGCGGCGAGATCGTTGGCCTGCTCGGCGACAATGGCGCGGGCAAATCGACGCTGACCAAATGCATCAGCGGCGTACACCAACTCGATGCCGGCGCGATTCTCCTGGACGGTGCGCCGACGCAGATACGCTCCCCTGCGGATGCACGCTTCGCCGGCATCGAGACCGTCTACCAGGATTTGGCTCTCTTCGACAATCTGACGCCCGGACAAAACTTCTTCGCTGGCCGCGAACTGGCAGTCCCGCAATGGCTTCCGCGCGGCCTGCGATTTCTTCAGCAGCGCAGGATGGACGCCGAGACCCGTGTTCTGCTGGCAAATCTCAAGGTGACGCTGCCGCGGCTGGATGCCGTCGTCGCTATGATGTCGGGCGGACAAAGGCAGGCAATCGCCGTCGCGCGCTCGACCGTGTTCGCCCGAAAAGCCGTAATACTCGATGAACCGACCGCAGCACTTGGCCTGCGTGAATCGCGGCAAGTGCTCAATCTGGTCGCCGCGCTGCGCGACCAGGGCAACGCCGTCATCCTGATCACTCACAACATGGAGCATGTCGTCGAGCTCGCCGATCGCGCCGTGGTGCTTCGCCAGGGCCGCAAGGTCGGCGAACTGGTACCGACCAAGGACAACAAACAGGAACTGGTATCCATGATCGTCGGGGCCTGATCCGTTCGAGATTTTGGGGACCGTTGCGGTCCGCAAATGCCTGAAGCGTCTCCCGCCGGGAGGCGTCTCAATTCAAGGGAGGAATGGAATGCCAATCAACTCAAAACTGTTCGCTGGGCTGGCGATCGCTGTCGCTTTTGCGATGCCGGCTTCGGCCGCCGACAAGATCAAGGTCGGTCTGATTACGAAATTCCCCGTGCCTTTCTACTCGACCATGGAGGATGCCGCCAAGAAATACGCGGCCGCCCACCCGGAGATCGAACTGGTCACCGGACAGGGCCAGGCGGCTACCGACATCGAGGGCCAGATCGCCCTGATCGAGTCCATGATCACGCAAGGCGTGAAGGGCCTGGCGATCACTCCGGTCGATCCGACGGTTGCGCCTGCGCTCGACAAGGCGGTCGCCGCCGGCATCAAGGTGGTTCTCGTCGACAACAGCATTCCCGACTGGAAAGGTCAGACAGCACTGGTCTCGACCAACAACCTCAATGGCGGCAAGATCGCCGGAGAGTACCTGAAGACCGTGCTGAAAAGCGGCGACAAGATCGGCATTCTGCAAGGTGTCCCCGGAGTCCCGGCTCTGGATGACCGGGTCACCGGCATGATGGAGGGTCTCGGCGACGTCAAGGTCGACGTGGTCGGCAAGGGCGCAACCAATTGCACGCTCGAACTTGGCACGTCAGTGACCGAGGACATCCTGACCGCCAATCCCGATCTCAAGGCGATCTATTCGGCCTGCGGTCCGCCTATCCCGGGGGCCGTCAAGTCGATCAGCAATGCCGGCATCGCCAACGGCAAGATCATCCTGGTTGGCTTCGACGCCTGCTGCGGTGAGATCGAAGCAATCAAGTCGGGCGCGGAAGATGCCAGCGTTGCACAATTTCCGGCAAAAATGGGCGAGCTTGGCATCGACACTGTTGTCAAGGCGATTCGTGGGGAAACCGTGGAGGCCAATGTCGATACCGGCGCCGGCCTGGTGACGCTGCAGAACGTCAAGGACTTCGAGTAGGCCCACACCTTGGCCCGGCGGCCATGCCAGCCGCCGGGTTCTTTTTGAACATTTCAGGACGATGATCCGCATGAAAACGCTCGTGTGCCGAAAGCCCGGCGAATTGAGCTTCGAAGATCGCCCGGAGCCCGGCTCGCCAGGCCCCGGATGGGCGGTGGTCAGCATCAGTCATGTCGGAATCTGTGGAACCGACTACCACATCTTCGAGGGTAAGCATCCATACCTCACCTACCCACGGATCATGGGCCATGAGGTCTCGGGAACTGTTGCGGCAATCAACGCGCCGGTGGAGATCGCGGTCGGGCAGCAGGTCCTGGTCAATCCCTATCTTGCCTGCGGAAATTGTTCGGCCTGTCGACTTGGCAAGCCGAACTGCTGCGTCGCGATCGAGGTGCTTGGCGTCCACCGTGATGGCGCCATGAGCGAGCAGATCCTTGTGCCGGCGCAGAATCTGATCCCGGCGACGGGCCTATCGCCGGTCGAGGCTGCCACGGTCGAGTTTCTGGCCATCGGTGCTCATGCGGTTCGCAGATCCATGGCGGGTCTGGGCAATCGAACGTTAGTCGTCGGCGGTGGGCCAATCGGCCTTGGTGTCGCGCTTTTTGCGCGCATCGCGCAGCAGGATGTGACCGTCATGGACATCGATGCCGAACGGCTGGCCTTTGCTGGCAGCCGATTGGGATTCGACGTGATCGACGGGTCGAACGGTTCGACCGCCGAAGCGATAGCCGAGCGAACCGCCGGTAGCGGTTTCGATGTCGTCTACGACGCAACGGGAAATAGCCGTTCTATGCAGTCTGCCTTTGCCTATGTTGCGCATGGCGGCGTCATGGTGATGGTCAGCGTCGTACAGGACGACATAACCTTCTCGGATCCAGAGTTCCACAAGCGGGAAATGATGCTGATCGGCAGTCGCAACGCGACGCACACCGACTTCCAGCACGTCATTGCCTCGATCCGCGCTGGAACAATACCAATTGGCCGACTCGTCACCCACCGCACGACCCTGCGCGATAGCCCACGCGACATCGCGATCTGGGCGCAGCAGAAATCCGGTCTGATCAAGGCCGTCATCGACATGACGGAAGCTGGCTGACTTCAGCAAACGCGACGCCTTGGCGGCGGCTATTGCCGTTGCCAATGCGACTGTGATGAAGTAGCGCGCGTCGGCTTCGGCTTCAAGCGGGCCGCCCGGGCAAGCGCTACGGACTCGGCCAATGACCGCTGGCAACAAAGGCAGCCAACGCGTGCAGGAATGGTACGGCGACAGCGAGTGACCGCGGACTTCCGGGTGCCTTGCAGAGTTCCTTCGCAATTTGCATGGCGTCCGAGGCGGTTCTCGTTGCGGAGGCTTCGCCTGCGACAACGGACAATCCTCTCCGGCTGTCCTCCAGCATTTCCGATAGCGTTTCCCGGCGGCCTTGAGGAAGCTGCCGTTCTCTCGCCGAAGGTACCTTCGGCCGCCGACCAAAATGCGATCGCGCGCTCATCAGGCCCGGAATCTGAAACCGGCCATCGCTCAGCTTGTCATCCAGCCGAGAAGCGCCGCAGCCTGGCGAGGATGGCTAGTCGATAAACGCAGCCAATTCGTCCGGCGTACCTTGTGGGAAGGCCTTCTTCAGATAGGCCAGGAACGCGGACACGCGCGCGCTGAGTAGCCGACGCGATGGATACAGCGTCCACAACACGGTGTCAGGCCCTTCAACGTCAGCCCAATGCACGAGCCGGCCAGCAGTCAGATCGTGACTCACGACCGAAAGCGGCAGGCGCGCGGCGCCGATACCGAGGCGAACCGCGTCGCGGACCATCACAATCGAGGAGAGCGAGAGAACCGGATCGATGGCGATTGTCGACTGTCCGCTCGCCGTGGTCACTTCCCAGCTTGTTAAGGGGTCGGCCGATCCACGCACAACAGCCGGAGCGGCTGAGCCGCCTGCCGGTCGGGCAACGGCTGGCGCCGCTACAACCACCAGCCGATCATGCAGGAAAGCCCGCCCGACAAGGTTCTCGTCGGCCCTGGGGTTCACCCGTATCACGAGATCGTATCCCTCTTCGACCATGTCGACCGCACGATCGTCTGCCGTGACCTCCAGCCGCACCTCGGGGTATTGCTGCGCGAACCCAGCGGCGAGCTTGCCCATTGCAGTTTGCGAGAAGAGTAACGGGGCACTGATGCGCAGCCGGCCCCGTGGCCTGTCACTGCCCGACGCGACAGCGCTGGCCGTCTCGTCGAGTTCGGTGAGCAATACCGCGGTTCGCTCATAGAGGGCCCGCCCCTCCTCGGTGAGCTTCAGATCGCGCGCGCCGCGCTCGAATAGGCGTAGACCCAGCACAACCTCCAATTCCGACACGCGCCGGGACAGGGTTGCCTTGGGGCGCCCAGTAGCGCGTGCGGCGCGCCCGAACCCTCCATGCCGGGCAACAAGGTTGAAATCAGCGAGCCCGAGCAGATTTACGTGTTCCACGAATGAGACGACCTGTCCAAATATGGCATCTATTGGATCAATTGTGGATCACTAATTTGTGGGACGTCAATAGTGACACGTCAGGAGATACCCCATGACTATCCTCGTTATAGGCGCCACCGGCCGTGTTGGCCGCCATGTCGTCGACCAACTCGTTCAGCGCGGCGCCAAGGTGCGCGTGCTCACCCGCGATCCCTCCAACGCCAAGTTCCCCGCCGGCGTGGAAATCGCACAGGGCGAACTGCTCGACATCGAGGCGCTGCGCAGCGCCTTCAACGGCGTCAGCACCCTGTTCTTGCTCAATGCGGTCACCGGTGACGAATTCACCCAGGCCATCATCACCCTGAACATCGCTCGGGAATCGGGCGTCGAGCGGGTGGTCTATCTGTCGGTGCTCAACGCCGATCGCGCCGTGAACGTGCCGCATTTCGCGGTGAAGTCCGGCGCCGAGCGGATGCTCGAGCAGATGGGCTTCAGCGCCACGATCCTGCGCCCATCCTACTTCATCGACAATGAGATCATGATCAAGGACGTGATCTTCAACTACGGCGTCTATCCGATGCCGATCGGCGGCAAGGGCGTGGCTATGGTCGATGCCCGCGACATCGCCGAGGTCGCGGCGATCGAATTGATCCGTCGCGACAGAGCGCCAGGCAAGCTGCCGAACCAGATCATCAATCTGGTCGGGCCCGACACCCTGACAGGTTCGGACGTGGCCGCGATCTGGTCGGAGGTTCTCGGCCGCCCCGTTGCCTATGGCGGCGATGATCCCAGCGGGTTTGAACAGAACATGGCGACCTTCATGCCTAAGTGGATGGCCTATGAGATGCGGCTCATGGCCGAGCGCTATGCCAGCGACGGCATGATCCCGGAAGCCGGTGACGTCAAGCGTCTGACCAAGATCCTTGGCCGCCCGCTGCACTCCTATCGCGACTTCGCGTCGAGGCTCGCCGCGCAGCAGGACGCGACGGCCTGAACCCGCAGAGGCCACAAGGCCGCCTTGCTGCCCATGCCGAAGCGCACCGCGAGTTGCTCGCGGAGGGCAAGCTTTGATCTGGGAAGGTGTGAGCGGGGTCGCCGATAGGGCGGTCCCGCCGGTCCCGCTATCACCGCGCCGAAAGTCCCTGCCCGTTGATCGACACAGTGGGCCTCGCCACGATGATGATCGTCGGTCGCGTCTGCTTCAGGCGGGCACGTTCGTTCTCGCTCCTGACAAAGAAACGTTCGGGAGCCAGGCGGTGGAGAATTCACAGTGATCCTCATACTGCACCATCTTAAGTCACCCTTAATACGTTGGGCGCGAGACTAAGGAAAGCGCCTCCAATTTCCCACAGAATCAGCGCATGTGGCCGGGATTGGTCTTTTGCACCAATGTTTTACATGAAACCATTGAAGGACGTTAGTGTTAGAACCAAGCTATCTCTAGGCTATGGACTGGCGTTGCTGTGCATCGTGGCAGTAGGGCTATTTGGCGTCGCCCAGTTGCGATCTCTCAATGAAGTCACACGTCAGATCACCGGCGTTTGGTTGCCGCAGGTCCAAGTCGTGGAGGAAATGAAGCGCAACCTCGCCGAACACCAGCTCTATGCGACATTGCGCATGCGCACGGACGACACTCGACAGCTTCAGGGCATCGATGCCGAGATGGCGAGGGAGAGCGATGAGATCCTAAAAGGTCGGCGTGCCTACCGTAGGAGCGCCGGATCGCGAGCCGAGCAGGATTTGTTCGATCAGTTCGTTTATCTGTGGACGGCCTATCAAGACTCCCTGACATCGATTTTCCCGCTCCTGGAAACAGGAGAGCGAATAAAGGCGCTCAAAGAGTTCGAGACGGTATCGCTCCCGACCGTTACCGGGGCGGCGCAGCGGCTGGATGACCTGCTGGCCCTCACCAATCAACGCAGCACGGCTGTCGCGGCCATGGCGGACCGCACCTACACCATCGCGCAGCGGCTGACCTGGGCCGCGATTGTCTTTGCCGCAGCATGCCTCGGCGGCCTGGTCGTCTGGATTCGACACAATGTCAGCAAGCCGATCCTCACCGTGAGCGAGGCGATGCATCGCCTGACGCTGGGTGACCACCGCTCAACCCTCGTTGCACCGAAAAGGGATCGCCGCGACGAGATCGGGATGTTGTTCTCGGCCTTTGCCGGCTACCGTGCCAGCCTGGAGCGCAGTGAGGCTCTGGCACGCGAGGCGGAGCTGGAACGGCAACATCTGGCTGCGGCAGCAGCAAACATGCCGGTGGGTCTTTGCATGTTCGATGCCGAGCGGCGGCTGGTTTTTTGCAACCAGACCTACGCTGACCTCTACCACCTGCCTGAGATCCTGACCCGTCCAGGCGCGCATTGGGCCGATTTGAAGCGGTTCCGGATCGCCGCGGGGCTGTATGTCGGCCCGGAGCCGGAAAAATATCTGGAAGAACTCTCGGCGACGATCGATCGTGCCGAGCGCGTTGTGAGCCTCGTCGAACTCCGGGACGGGCGCACGATCGACCTCATCCACCAGCCGCTGCCAGGCGGCGGATGGCTTGCCACGCACCACGACGTGACCGATTTGCGGCGCAGCGAGGCCCGCATCTCGCACATGGCGCGCCACGACGGGCTTACCGATCTTCCAAACCGCATATTGTTCCACGAACGCGCCGAGGAAGCTCTGATCGAGATGAGCCGGCACGGAGGCAAGGTCGCCGTCCTTTGCCTCGATCTCGATCATTTCAAGACAGTCAAAGACACGCTGGGGCATCCGATTGGGGACGCCCTGCTGAAGGAGGTCGCCGCCAGGCTGAGGCGCGTCGTCCGTGAAGGCGACACGGTGGCCAGGCTCGGTGGCGATGAGTTCGTGATCGTTCAAAAGGGAGCCGATCAGCCGGTCGAGGCCACCGCCATTGCTCAAAGGGTCATAGACGCGCTGAGCGCACCTTACATCGTCGATGGACACGGGGTTATGATCAGCGCCAGCGTCGGCATTTCGATTGCGCCGGACGATGGCGAGAACGCCGATCAACTGCTCAAGAACGGTGACATGGCGCTCTACCGGGCAAAGGCGGACGGACGCAGTACATATAGGTTCTTCGAGCCGGAAATGGATGCCCGCATGCAAGCGCGGCGGTTTCTTGAACTCGATCTGCGCGAGGCGGTGGGACGGGAGCAGTTCGAGATCTATTACCAGCCGCTCCTCAATATCGGCCGCGGCGAGGTCAGCTGCTTCGAGGCTCTGCTCCGCTGGCATCACCCGAAGCGCGGCATCATCTCCCCGGCAGAGTTCATTCCCCTGGCTGAGGAGATCGGCCTCATCGTCCCGATCGGTGACTGGGTGATCAAGCAAGCGTGTCTCGACGCAGCAAGCTGGCCCAAAGGCATCAAGGTTGCGGTCAATCTGTCGCCGACGCAGTTTCGCAACACGCGCTTGCTTTCGACGATCGTCGAGGCACTGGATGCCTCGGGGCTGCCCGCGGGCCAACTCGAGCTTGAGATCACAGAGACGGTGCTACTGGCCAACAGCCCGGCGACTCTCGCGCTGCTGCAGCAGATCCACATACTGGGGGTGCACATCGCGATGGACGACTTCGGAACCGGATATTCGAGCTTGAGCTATCTGCGCTCTTTCCCGTTCGACAAGATCAAGATCGACCAGTCCTTTGTGAGGGATGCCGATGACGTCGACAGCTCGGTTGCCATCATCCGGGCCGTCACGAGCCTTGGCAACAGCCTCGGGATTCAGACCACCGCCGAAGGGGTCGAGACAGCGGAGCAGCTCGAACGCGTACGGAGAGAAGGCTGCACCGAGGCACAGGGTTTCCTGCTTAGCCGGCCGCTCCCTGCTCGGGACATCCCCGCAATGCTGGAGCGGACCCGCGCCGTCGTGGCTGGCGACATCGTCGAACCTGCACCCGAAATGACGGACGAGCGGAAAGGCCTGGGTCGCAGAAGTGCTGTGTAAATAACGCCTACGTCGCCCGTCATGGCATCGATCTGTTCCGCTCGATACTGGCCGGATGGGGTTGCGGTTGGCAGCTCGATGCGCTCCACGAGCGGCTGTCGGATCGGACCGTTGACCGTTTGTCTCAATTGCAATAGCAGGGTTCGATGTGAGACAATGCAACCGTCAGCTGCCGAATAGTCGCGACAGGGTGCGAATATGTCCACCGATCCAGTTAAAGTCCCTCGCGATTTCAGGTTGTCGGATATTGAATTTGGCGCTGACTACACAGATGAAGGCGTCGCAATAACTCTCGTTGATGATCAAGGAGAGCGCTTACGCTTTCACGTAAATGTAACTACGGGGGAATTGCTCTGCGAGCGAATAGCTGACGCTCTTGAAGTCAGGTACGGCACCTAACGCACCCACGAATAACCTGCGAGGATCTCGCCTCAATGGTACAGTAAGTATTTGATATTGCAATCTTGCCGTTGGCGCGTCGAGGCGCTTTTGCTCCGTTGCGCCATCTCCGGAGCAACTGGGTTAGGAACCCAGCGGGGGACGCCCCGCAATCGGTGACAAATAAGATTACTATCGGCCGTCGAGATGCACGCCACATCCGACAAGTCAGATCGCAAACGCTGACAAAAGTACCGTCAGCGCCCATCGTCGGCATCTCAACACCCCACGCAACCAGGTCAAACCCGAGTTGCATCAAACGTCCTCCAACCACTGGAGGATAGACATGGGATGGTTTCAGAATTCGGAAAAATCGTACGCCAAGCCTTATGAGCCCTTCCTTAATGGTTCACCTTCGGCGCCCTCGACTTGCCGGCCGGAGCGCCACATGGTGGCGGCTCCGACCGGTGCGATCCTTACGCAACCAGTTTGGACGCGGCCGGGAAGTCGACGGGCACGCGGGTTACTGCATGAAGATAGTTGCTCACCGTCTTATCGCCGACGATGACAATTGTGTCCACGAGGTTTTCCTTTGTCCAGCCGGCCGCGAAGAACGCATCGACGAGCCCTTGATCGGCATGACCGCGCTGGATCACAACGGCTTTCACCAGGCGGGCCAATGCGTCGAGTTTCGCGTCAAAGCTCGCTTGACCGCGGCGGATTTCGAGAATCTGCGCATCCGAAAATCCGACCATTTTTCCAACGAAAGTATGTGCGGCGAGGCAGTATTCGCATTCGTTGACCTGGCTTACGACCAGGTTAATCACTTCCCGAGCCTTGGCCGTCATGCTGCTTTTCGCATTCTGGAAGGCGAGGTAATTGCCTAGCGCATGTTCGGAATGGGCGAACGTTGCATACAGGTTCGGCACGGTGCCGAGGCTCGCCTTCAGCTTGTCGAAGAGCGCCTGATTGACAGGCGATACCTCATCGCGGGTCGGCACGTTGATCTTGGTCATGCTTTTTCTCCTAACAGGGTGGTTCCAGAAGTTGGTGACGGGTTCATATTTGTAACGACCGCTACAAATATGAACCCGCGCGCGCCGGCCTGTCAACAAAATTCTTTATCGATCGCTACAACAACGCTATAATGACCCCATGGCACGAACGATTGCTTTCGACTACGAGCGGGCTCTGGACAAGGCGATGCGGCTGTTCTGGAAGCACGGCTACGCCGGGACCGGGCTACGCGATCTCCTGAAGGTTATGGGGATTGGCGAAGGCTCGTTTTACAACACCCTCAAGGGCAAGAAGCAGCTCTATCTGGCATGTGTGGAGCGTTATGAGAAGACGGAGGGCCGCAAGCGCGCCCAGGCGCTGATGTCTGCGCCCACGGCCAGCCAGGGAATTCGCGCGCTGTTCGGCGTCGTGCTCGACTGCCTGGACGATCCGCAGACACCGTCCCGCCTCTGCATGTCGGCGGCGATGGCGTCGGAGGAGGTGCTGTCGGAACCTGACTTGCGGCAGCTCGTGGAAGACCGTGAGGAAAAATTCCAGGCGAGCCTTGCCGAGCGGCTGAGCCAGGATCGGGATAAAGGTGTGCTGCCGGCCACGTTCGATCCGCAGACCAACGCATCGATCATTGCCACCTACGTGCAAGGCATCTGGCGCGTGGCACTGGTGGATTTCGACCGGCCCCGTTTCGAGCGGCAGATCGATGTTTTCCTGACCGGCCTGGGGCTTTAGGCCCGGATGTCCGGATTACCGGCGCGGCGAAACGTCAGCTCGACCCTTGTTTTCCGGCAGTCCAGCAGAGAGTTCGATATGGAAATGCGTATACCGAGCGGATGGAATTCGCGAGCGAACGGATTGCCGATCTCATCGGCAAGGACCAATCGTTTACGGCAGAAGTGCGCGGGGACATGCTCAAACAGCAAGGTATGCTCACCAACGGGCAGCCACTTAAGGAGGAGTTTCGGCGGGTCGGCTAATCGTAGCGTCCGTTGGGCCCCCTAATGGGTTTATCCAGATGAAGTGAGCCTGCCGCTGTGAGTGGCAGTGCTATCCTTTCCTACTCCAACGTCCGGGGCCCCCTCATTCCCACTCGATTGTTCCGGGCGGCTTCGACGTGACGTCATAGACGACGCGGTTGATGCCCCGCACTTCGTTGATGATGCGGGTGGCGGCGGCGCCTAGGAAGGCCATGTCGTAGTGGTAGAAATCTGCGGTCATGCCGTCGACCGAAGTGACGGCGCGCAGGGCGCAGACGAATTCGTAGGTGCGGCCGTCGCCCATCACGCCGACGGTCTGCACCGGCAAAAGCACGGCGAAGGCCTGCCAGATGGCGTCGTAGAGGCCGGCCTTGCGGATCTCGTCGAGATAGATGGCGTCGGCCTCGCGCAGGATCTCCAGCTTTTCGCGCGTGATGCCGCCCGGGCAGCGGATGGCGAGGCCGGGACCCGGGAAGGGATGGCGGCCGATGAAGCTTTCGGGCAGGCCGAGTTCCTTGCCGAGCGCCCTCACCTCGTCCTTGAACAGTTCGCGCAGCGGCTCGACCAGTTGCATGTTCATGCGCTCGGGCAGGCCACCGACATTGTGGTGTGACTTGATGGTCACCGACGGGCCGCCGGTGAAGGAAACGCTCTCGATAACGTCGGGATAGAGCGTGCCCTGCGCCAGGAAATCGGCGCCGCCGAGTTTCCTGGCCTCGTCCTCGAAGACCTCGATGAACAGCCGGCCGATGGTCTTGCGCTTCTTCTCCGGATCGGCCTCGCCTTCGAGTGCCGTGATGAACTTGTCGGAGGCATCGACCAGAATCAGCGGCAGGTTGTAGTGTTGGCGGAACATCGCCACCACGCCGGCGGCCTCGTCCTTGCGCATCAGGCCGTGGTCGACCAGGATGCAGGTCAGCTGGTCGCCGACCGCCTCGTGGATCAGCAGCGCCGCCACCGAGGAATCCACGCCGCCCGACAGCGCGCATATGACCTTGCCTTTGCCGACCTGCTTGCGGATCGCCTCGACCGCGTGCTCGCGATAGGCGCGCATCGTCCAGTCGCCCTCGATGCCGGCGATGTTGTGGACGAAATTCCTGAGCAGCCTCGCGCCATCGGGCGTGTGCACCACCTCGGGGTGGAACATGATGCCGTACATCCTGCGCTCGACATTGCCGAAGATGGCGAAGGGCGAGCTTTCCGATTTGCCGAAGACCTCGAAGCCCGGCGGCAAGGCGATGACGCGGTCGCCATGGCTCATCCAAACCTGATGGCGCTGGCCGGTGGCCCACAGGCCCTCGAACAGCGGGCTCTCCTTCTCGATCTCGACGAAGGCGCGGCCGAATTCACGGTGGTTGGAGCTTTCGGCGACGCCACCCATCTGCACGCACATGGCCATCTGCCCGTAGCAGATGCCAAGCACCGGCACCCCGGCGTCGAAGACGATCTGCGGCGCGCGTGGGCTGCCGATGTCCGACGTCGAGGCGGGACCACCCGAGAGGATCACCGCCTTCGGATTGATGCGCTTGAATGCCGCCTCGGCCGACTGGAACGGCACGATCTCGGAAAACACGCCGGCCTCACGGATGCGGCGGGCGATGAGCTGGGTAAACTGGCTGCCGAAATCGACAATCAGGACGGTGTCGGGGTGATTGGCTGTCGTCATGGCGAGCCTTTAGAGAAAGAAATGAGTCTGCGCAATGGGTTGCGTCGCCTGACTTTCAGAGCGGTATCGCCTCGTCACGGCGTGAATCCGGCCGGAGCAGGCCGGAGCCGATCGCCCGTTCGAGGCTGATGACGGCGGCGGCCAGCTTTTCGTCGATGACGTGCAGATATTCGGTCCAGTCGCCGACGTGCCTTAGCTCAGCCGCGCCGTCCGAAATGCCACGCAGCCCGATGAGAGGGATGTCGAAAAGCTGGCAGGCACGCAAGCAGGCGAAGGTCTCCATGTCGACCATGTCGGCTGTGATCGCTTCGTAGGCCGCACCGGTAATGATAGCGCCGCCAGTCGACAGCGTCGCCTCCCGGATTTCGGGAATACGCAACGGCAGCGATACAGTCACCGGAAGATCGAGAAACGGCGTCGCGCCTTTTTCGAAACCGAGCGGCGAGGCATCGATGTCGCGATAGCTCACCGACACAGCCTGGTAGATTTCGGTCTGCTCCAGGGTCCGGCTGCCAGCCGAGCCGAGCGAAACGACAAGGTCCGGCAGTGCTGTCTCCGATTTCAGCCATGACAGTTCGGCGCCGAGCCGGACGCCAGCCTCGACTGGGCCGACCCCCGTCATCAGGGGGGTGAACAGCCGCTGCAGATGCGGGCCATATTCGGCCCGCGCCGCCATGACGAAGAGGACGTCCTTGCCGCCTATGCGCACAACGTTGGCGGTCATGACTATCTCCTCCTGCTTGTGCTACTCGATCTTAAGTGAGCAACCGGGGCACGCCGCCTTCGGCAGTTCTCCGGTTCGTACCCTTTCATCGTGCCACCGGCACGATGAACTCGCATGCGGCGAACCGGCTACTCACCCGGCAATCCCGTCACGGCCGACCATCGTCATCATCGTGCCGGTCATGGTGGCGATCAGCTTGGCCTCGCCGTCGGCCGCGAAGGCGTAGGCCTGGCCATCGGCGACGATGATGGTGCGGCCGGGTTTGGTCACCGAGCCACGGAACAGGAAACGCTCGCCCCTGCCCGGCGCCAGCAAATTGACCTTGAATTCGATGGTCAGCACGCCCGAATTCTCCGGCATCAGCGAGAACGCGGCATAACCGCAGGCCGAGTCCAGCGCGGTCGAAATGACACCCGCATGAAGGAAGCCGTGCTGCTGGGTCAACGCTGCCGAATAAGGCATCTCGATCTCGATGATGCCGGGGGTCACCAATGTCAGTTCGGCGCCGATCGTCGCCATCGCCTGCTGGCGCGCGAAGGACGCCCTGACGCGATCCTCATAGTCTGGAGCCGGTACGATCTTTGCTGCCATCGCCATAGCCTTCACTTTTGCCGGAAAAGCTTATCGCAGAGGCATGAGTGACAGGCAAATGCTTTTGCTGCACTGCAACAAAAACGAACCGAAGCGTCTTAGTTCAACCAGAGAAGCGAGGCGTTGAGCAGAGTTGCGAACGTCACCCATGCCGCATATGGCGCGAACAGCCAGCCGGATGGCCGATCGCGATTCCAGACGCTCGCGATGAACAGCGCAATGCTGGCGAGAAGTAGCACGATGACGACCAGGGCAAGCCCCATCATTCTCGCGCCGAAGAAGGTTGGCGACCACAGGAAATTCAGGACGAGCTGAGCGCCCCAGACCTTCATGGCGGTGCCCGCCGGGTCCCCTAACCATGTCCGCCAGCCGGCAATGGCGATCAGCACATAGAGCAGTGTCCAGGCGGGGGCGAAAACCCAGTTGGGCGGGTTGAAAGGAGGCTTGGCCAGTGATGCATACCAGGCACCCGGCAACGTGGCGTAGCCGATCAGCAGGTCCCCGCCCAAAACCACGACCAGGAACAGCAAAAGCGATGGATATCTTTGCAAGCATTCACCTCATGGCAGCGCGATTCCGCATCTGCAATTGCGGCGCCGCGGGGTCCCTGTCCGCGGCGTCAGTTCGCCCGGCGCAGCGCACAGAAATAAAATCCGTCGGTTCCGCTCAGAGCCGGCGAGAGCGAAATGCCGCCCAGCGCACCGAGCCGCATCGCCGCCGCATGGTCTGGAAAGCGGCTGTCCCAGAGCTGGCGATGATCGACCGGGGAAAAACCGCCGTGCCGCTCGCGAAACGCGGCGACCTGTTCGCCGTTTTCCTCGTCGAACACCGAGCAGGTGATGTAGACCAGCAGGCCACCGGGTTTGACGTAGGTTCTGGCGGCATCGAGGATCGCCGCCTGCTCGCCCTTGCGGGCATCGAGCTGTCTCTGCGTCAGCCGCCATTTGGCGTCGGGGCGACGCCGCCAGGTGCCGCTGCCGGTGCAGGGTGCATCGACCAGCACGATGTCCATATGACTTGCCAGCGGGGCAAGCTCGGCCGGCTTGGTGGCGACCTGCACATTGCGGTTTTCCGAGCGGCGGATGCGGTCGAAGATTGGCGCCAGCCGCGCCTTTTCCGCATCGTGGGCGAAGATCTGGCCGTAATTTTCCATTGCCGCCGACAGCGCCAGCGTCTTGCCGCCGGCGCCCGCGCAGAAGTCGAGTACCTGCATGCCAGCCGTCGCGCCGGCAAGTGCGGCCGCGATCTGCGACCCCTCGTCCTGGACCTCGAACCAGCCCTTCTGGAAGGCCGGCTCAGCCTGCACGTTGGGATGTCGGCCGTCACCGTCGATCGGCGGGATGCGGATACCATAGGGCGCGATCCGCGCGGCGCTGGCACCGGTCTGCTCCAGTTCAGCCAGGACTTTGGCGCGATCGGCCTGCAGCGTATTGACCCGGATGTCGAGCGGCGGACGCGTGGCCAGGGCGGCGCCCTCCTCGACCCATGCCTCGCCAAAGGCCCGCTCGAAAAGCGGTTCGCACCAATCGGGTATGTCGGCGCGAACCGCGGGCGGCGCGTCGGCAAGCCGGCGGTCCGCGATTGCCTGGAGTTCGGTGGCGCTTAGCAGCGGCGGTGCGAACTTGTCGCCTTCCAGCGCGGCGTTGAGCGACTGCCCAGTCTGGCTCCATTCGAGCAGCAGCGCCCCGAAGCCGATGGCACGCGGCGTGTCTTCGCCCAGCAACCAGCCTGCGGAGCGCTTGTGGCGCAGCGCATCGTAGACGATGTTGCCGATCGCGGCGCGATCACCGCCGCCGGCGAAGCGATGTGACAGGCCCCAGTCCTTCAGCGCGTCGGCCACCGGCCGGTGACGCCGGCCAATGTCTTCCAGCACTTCGATGGCCGCAGCCAGCCGTCCGCCCAGTCGCATTCGTCATTCCATCAAAATCGAGCACATGATCCCAGGGCCTGCTCTTAGAGCCTTTCCGGTCCGGATTGAACCCCGCGCTCCATCGGGCACCGGCGAGGTCCTCCGGCCAGGCCCCGGCGGACCTTGCCAACCAGTAAGTTCCCTGACCCGCGAAAGCAGATCGATCAATAGATGAAAGGTCTCTAATGTTCAAAAATGGCGGCCGCAAGGACGGTCGTGGCGCTACAGCTCTGCTTTCCAAGTTTTTCGGTTGGGAATACTCTTGCCGCCATGATTCGCGGCGCGGAAAACGTGGACCGGCGGATCGTCACGAGGAGAGGGCAATGAAGACTTATCTGGCGGAAGTTCTAGGCACATTTCTGTTGGTGTTCATCGGCACGGCGTCGGTGGTGACGGGCGGCTTCGGCGGCGCCTTGCCGCTCGGCCAGGAAGGCATCGGCCTGGCATTCGGTATCGGCCTCATCGCGGCGGCCTATGCGATCGGCCCGATTTCAGGCGCGCATCTCAATCCGGCGGTGACGCTCGGTGTCTTCCTTGCCGGCCGGCTGCCGGCCAAGGACGTCATCCCCTACTGGATCGCGCAGGTCATCGGCGCCATCATCGCCTCGCTGGCGCTGTGGATCATCGTTTCGGGCCAGACCGGCGGCCACACCGGCGGCTTCGGCGCCAACGGCTGGGACGAGGCGAAGTGGGGCATGAGCTCGGCGTTCCTGTGGGAGCTGATCGGCACCTTCACCTTCGTCACGGTCATCCTTGGCGTTACCGCCGAAAAGCACTCGACGGCGTTTGCCGGTCTGGTCATAGGCCTGACGCTGGCGGGCATCCACTTCGCCATGATCCCGGTCACCGGCACCTCGGTCAACCCGGCCCGCTCGATCGGCCCGGCGCTGTTTACGGGAGGCGCCGCACTCAGCCAGCTCTGGCTGTTCATCGTCGCACCGCTGATCGGCGGCGCCATTGCCGGCGTCGTCGCCAAGGCGCGTGTCTTCGAGAAGGATTGATTTCCAGAGCCTGAACACGAAAGGCGCGGGCCGTGGCCCGCGCCTTCCTTGTACGTCCTTATGTCCGGATCAGGCAGCGATCTCGAAGCGATCCGCGTTCATCACCTTGGTCCATGCCGCAACGAAATCCCTGGCGAATTTCGCCCTGGCATCCGCCGATGCGTAGACCTCGGCCAGGGCACGCAGCTGTGCGTGCGAGCCGAAGATCAGGTCGGCCCGGGTACCGGTCCACCTGACTGCCCTGGTCTTGCGGTCGCGCGCTTCGTACACCTCTTGCGACCCCGGAACAGAACCGGCAACCGGATCCCAGATGGTATTCATGCTGAGCAGATTGACGAAGAAGTCGTTGGTCAGCGCACCCGGCCTGTCGGTGAACACGCCGTGCCCGGACTTGCCGGTGTTGGCGCCGAGCACCCGCAGACCGCCGACCAGCACCGTCAGCTCCGGCGCGGTCAGGCCCAGCAACTGTGCCCGGTCGACCAGCATGGCTTCGACCGACATGGGCTGCTTGCCCCTGACATAATTGCGGAAGCCGTCGACCTTCGGCTCGAGCGCGGCGAAGGAGTGGACGTCCGTCTGCTCCTGCGAGGCGTCCATGCGCCCGGGCGTGAACGGCACCTTCACATCGTTGCCGCCATCCTTCGCGGCCTTCTCGACCGCGGCGACGCCGCCGAGAACGATCAGGTCCGCCAGCGAGATCTTTTTCTCGCCCGCCTGTGATGCGTTGAACTCCTTCTGTATGTCCTCCAGCTTGGTCAGCACTTTCGACAATTCGGCCGGTTCGTTGACCTCCCAGTCCTTTTGCGGTGCCAGCCGGATGCGGGCGCCATTGGCGCCGCCACGCTTGTCGGAGTTGCGGAAGGTCGAAGCCGAGGCCCAGGCCATCGAGACCAGTTCGGATACCGACAGGCCCGAGGCCAGTATCTTGGCCTTCAGCGATGCGACGTCCTGATCGCTGACCAGTTCATGGTCGACCGCCGGGATCGGGTCCTGCCAGATCAGCTCTTCCTTCGGCACCAACGGGCCGAGATAGCGAACGACCGGCCCCATATCGCGGTGGGTCAGCTTGAACCAGGCGCGGGCGAAGGCGTCGGCGAACTGATCCGGATGCTGGTGGAAACGCCGCGAGATCTGTTCGTAGGCCGGGTCGGCCCGCAGCGCGAGGTCGGTGGTCAGCATGGCCGGCGCGTGACGCTTCGAGGGATTGTGCGCATCCGGCACCGTTCCGGCGCCAGCGCCGGCCTTCGGCGTCCACTGATGGGCGCCTGCTGGGCTCTTCGTCAGTTCCCATTCATAGTTGAACAGATTGTCGAAGAAGTTGTTGCTCCACTTGGTCGGCGTCGTGGTCCAGGTGACTTCGAGGCCCGAAGTGATGGCGTCGCCGGCAATACCCGACGCATACTTGCTCGACCAGCCGAGGCCCTGCGCCTCGATCCCGGCACCTTCGGGCTCGGCACCCACCAGCGAGGCATCGCCGGCGCCATGGGTCTTGCCGAACGTGTGACCACCGGCGATCAGAGCCACGGTTTCCTCGTCGTTCATGGCCATGCGGCCAAACGTTTCACGAATATCGCGGGCCGAAGCCAGCGGATCGGGCGTGCCGTTTGGCCCTTCCGGATTGACGTAGATCAGCCCCATCTGCACGGCGCCGAGATGGCCCTGAAGCTCGCGGTCGCCAGAGTAACGCTCGTCGCCGAGCCACTTGGCCTCCGAACCCCAGTCCACATCCTGCTCCGGCTCCCACACGTCGGCGCGGCCGCCGGCAAAGCCGAAGGTCTTGAAGCCCATCGATTCCAGCGCAACATTGCCGGTGAGGATCAACAGGTCGGCCCAGGAGATCTTGCGGCCATATTTCTGCTTGACCGGCCACAGCAGGCGGCGCGCCTTGTCGAGATTGGCGTTGTCCGGCCAGCTGTTGAGCGGCGCGAAACGCTGCTGGCCAGCTCCGGCGCCGCCGCGGCCGTCGCCGATGCGGTAGGTGCCGGCGCTGTGCCAGGCCATGCGGATGAACAGCGGCCCGTAGTGGCCGAAGTCAGCCGGCCACCAGTCCTGCGAGTCCGTCATCACATGGTGCAGGTCCTTGATGACCGCATCGAGATCGAGGCTTGCGAATTCCTTGGCATAGTCGAAATCCTCGCCCATCGGGTCCGACAGGTTCGACTGCTGGTGGAGAACGCCGAGGTCAAGTTGGTTCGGCCACCAGTCACGGTTGGTCCGGCCGGCGGATCCATGCGCGACAGGGCATTTGCCCGCGCTGTTGTCGTCGGTTTTCGCGTCCATCTCTCACTCCAATTTTGCCGAGGTTTGATTCTGCCGATTGATTTCCGAGATTGTGGGGGCGGCCAGCGCCAATCTGGAACCATTCCAGACTAGGCCACATTACCGATAAAAACAAATTGCCTTTCCTGTTTATTTCGATAGGATTTTCTTATGATAGGCTTGGCTGCATGATCGGATTGACCGTTCGCCAGATGCAATATTTCGACGCGCTGGCGCAGACGCTGCATTTCGGGCGTGCGGCGAAACTTGCCGGTGTCAGCCAGCCGGCGCTGTCCTCCCAGATCGCCGAAATGGAGCAACGGCTGAACTGCCGGCTGTTCGAACGCGGTGGCAAGTCGGTGCGCATGACGGACGAGGCGGTAGCCCTGTTGCCGCGTATCGAGCGCATTCTGGCGGATATCCGTGACGTGGAAACGACGGCCAGGCGCGGCCGCACGGCGATGGAGGGGCGCTTCCGGCTGGGCATCATCCCGACCGTGGCGCCCTATCTTCTGCCGCGCGCGCTGCCCGAATTGAAGAAGCATTTCCCGGCCTTGCTGCTTGAACTGCGCGAAGCGGTCACCACCTCCCTCGTCGAGGACACCGCGTCGCGAAAACTCGACGCCTTCATCGCCGCGCTTCCGCTCGACCATCCCGGACTGGTCGCCGAAGCGCTGTTTCCCGACCGGTTCTTCCTCGCGGTACCGTCAGGCGATCCGGCCTTTGCCTCGCCGCCGGTTCCACCGGAGAGCCCGGCACTGGAAAGGCTGATGCTGCTGGAAGAAGGCCATTGCCTGCGCGAGCAGGCGCTCGCCATCTGCGGCAATGTGCGGCCGGTGGCGATGGCAAGCTACGGCGCCACAAGCCTGACCACGCTCCTGCAGATGGTGGCGCACGGGCTTGGCGTCACGCTCATCCCCGAAATGGCGGCGGGGCCAGCCGGCACTATCCCCGACCTGAAGATCGTGCCGTTCCAGGAGCCGATGCCGCAACGCATGATCTGCCTTGCCTGGCGGCGCAACAATGCCAGGCACGGCGAATGCGTGGAACTTGCCAGGATCATCCGCGGTCTCGGCGCGGCGGTGCTGGCGGCGTAAAGCAATTCCAGGAAAAGTGCGTAGCGGTTTTCCGTCCGGAATTGCGTGAAAACAAAGAGTTAGAGCGGGTCAGCGATTCCATCAAACACTGAACCGCTCTAAGGCCGGGTCAAACCAGTCGCTACAGAACCCTGGATAAAACTCGCGTGTCCGCGGCGAAGTCGGATTGGCGATCATCTCGCGCGGCGCACCGCGTTCGACGATCACGCGCCGTCCATGAAGACGGGTATCCCTCCGTAGGACCCGACTGCCAGGAGTCAGGCGACATGCCTGCCTGCTCCTGTCCGATCGCCACGTGCGTATCGGCCTGGCGGTTTTCCAACGTGCCGGCTGAACGCAATGCTGAACGTGCTTGCCGAGCCATAGCCCACACGCCTGGCAACCTCGTCAAGGGCGACATCCCTGTCGCGCAGCAGGTCCTTTGCCAGGGCCATGCGCCAGGCGAGCAGATATTCCATGGGCCGCACTCCAACGGCGCGCATGAAGCGATCGAAGAAGGCCGATCGTGACATGCCGGCCTCACGCGCAAGTTCGGCCACCGTCCAGGACTGTTCGGGGCCGCTGTGCATCCGCCGCAGCGCCCCGGCAATGCGGGCGTCGCCAAGTCCGCGCAAGAGGCCCGGCGATGCGTCCTTGCCCTGCATGGCACGCAGCGCCTCGATCAACAGGACTTCGACCAGGCGCGCAAGCACCAGGTCCCGACCTACATTTTGCGCGCCAGCCTCCTCCCCGACGAGATGCACCAGCACGGTGAGGCGGCGGTGGCCGCGCACGTGAACCATGGCCGGCAGGAGGGAGACCAGCAGGTCCGCATCGGGGGAATCGAAGACGAAATAGCCTCCCAGCAAGCGGACATCGGGCGGACCGTCGGGGCGACCATGGCGAACCTCCTGCTCCGGCGCCGGCTCCAGACGAGGGTCGATGTGCCTGGGCACCGCCGGTTCGAGGCTGGACATGGTGAATGCCGGCGTTGCCGGCAGGAGCACGAAGTCCCCCTCCTCGAGCAAGACGGGACTCTCGCCATCGACAACGAGCCGGCAGCGGCCCTCCAGGACCGCGCAGAAGCCCGGCTGACCGAACGCGGAATAACGCACCCCCCAGCGCCCGGCGCCGCTGATGCCCTTGGAAAAAACGGCTCGCGGCCGCAGCAGTTCGATCACGCTTGAAAGAGGGTCGACCATTCTTTGGACTCTTGCGGATAAAATGTGGACTGTTGATTGATGATAGTCCTGATTGTGGCGGCTAATTCTCCGGCGTCAACGCAAAAGAGGATAGCTCATGAAAACCGTACTGATCACAGGCTGCTCGTCCGGCTACGGCCTGGAGACCGCACGCCACTTCCACTCCCAGGGCTGGAGCGTCATCGCCACGATGCGCAATCCGCGCGACGGCATCTTGCCACGATCGGATCGCCTGAGGATGCTGCCGCTCGACGTAACCGATGCCGCCAGCATCGCGGCCGCGCTTGAAGCGAGCGGACCGATCGACGCGCTCGTCAACAATGCCGGGATCGGGGTGGTGGGCGCCTTCGAGGCCACGCCGATGGCCCACATCCGAAAGGTCTTCGAAACCAACACGTTCGGCGTGATGGCAATGACGCAGGCCGTGATCCCCCAGTTCCGCGCCAGGCGGTCGGGCGTGGTGGTCAACGTAACCTCGAGCGTGACGCTCGCGCCGATGCCGCTGGCCGCCGCCTATACCGCCAGCAAGATGGCCATCGAGGGGTTCACCGGTTCGCTGGCCCATGAACTTGACGCCTTCGACGTGCGCGTCAAACTGGTCGAGCCCGGCTATGCCCCGACCACTCGTTTTGCAGCGAATTCGGACGTGCGCATCGCCGATCTGATCCCCGAGGCGTATGCGTCATTTGCAAAGCCGATCTTCGCGGCGTTCGCGCAGCCGGCAATGGTCACGAAGGAAACCGACGTGGCCGAGGCTGTTTGGCGCGCGGCCAACGATGTATCGGGCGAGCTCCGTTTCCCGGCCGGGCCCGATGCCGTGGCTCTGGCCCAGGATCGATGATCGCGCCGATATCAGCCGCTGCTCATAGGGGCAGCGGCTTCCCGGCCCGCTCCGAGCCAGTCACGCCGTCTTCTGTGTCACCAGCCCCAGCTCTTCCACCATGGCTTGGCGCATTAGGAATTTCTGCGGCTTGCCGGTCACCGTCATGGGCAATTCGGTGCGGAAGCGGATGTGGCGCGGCACCTTGTAGTGGGCGATCTGGCCGGCGCAGTAGGCCTTTATCTCCTGTTCGGTGGCGATCTGGCCGGGCTTGAGCACGATCCAGGCGCACAGCTCCTCGCCATATTTGGCGTCCGGGATGCCGAACACTTGCACCTCCTTGACCTTGGGATGCCGGTAGAGGAATTCCTCGACCTCGCGCGGATAGACGTTCTCGCCGCCGCGGATGACCATGTCCTTGACGCGGCCGACAATGTTGCAATAGCCCTCGACGTCGATGGTGGCGAGATCGCCGGTGTGCATCCAGCCGTCGCTGTCGATCGCCTCGCCGGTCTTCTCGTCGTCGTCCCAATAGCCCTTCATCACCGAGTAGCCGCGCGTGCAGAGCTCGCCCGGCGCGCCGACCGCAACGGTGGCGCCATCGGCGTCGATCGCCTTGACTTCGACATGAGGGTGGATGCGCCCGACGGTGGAGACCCGCTTTTCCAGGGGATCGTCGACTCCGCTCTGGAACGAGACCGGGCTGGTCTCGGTCATGCCGTAGGCGATGGTCACCTGCGACATATGCATCAGCGACACCACCTTCTTCATCACCTCGATCGGGCATGGCGAACCGGCCATGATGCCGGTACGCAGGCTGGAAAGATCGAATGTCGAGAAATCCGCGTGGTCGAGCATGCCGACGAACATGGTCGGCACGCCATAGAGGCCTGTGCAGCGCTCCTGCGACACGGCTTTCAGCGTCAGGCCGGGATCGAAACCCTCGCTGGGAAAAACCATGGTCGCTCCCTTCGACACACAACCCATCGTGCCCATCGACATGCCAAAGCAATGATAAAGCGGCACCGGGATGCAGAGCCGGTCGTCGACAGTGAGCTTGATGGCAGATGTGACGAAATTGCCATTGTTGACGATGTTCGAATGGGTCAGCGTCGCGCCCTTGGGCGCTCCCGTTGTTCCGCTCGTGAACTGGATGTTGATCGCCTCGCCCGGCTTCAACCCTTCCGAGATACGATCGAGGCTGTCATGCTCGTCGCGGCCGGCCATGGCCAGCACGTCGCCGAAATTGAACATGCCCGGCGAATTGTCCTCGCCCATGCGGATGACGATCCTGAGCGCAGGCAATTTCCCGGCCTTCAACTGACCCGGTGCCGCCGTGGCAATCTCCGGTGCCAGCGTCTCGATCATGCCGAGATAGTCCGAGGTCTTGAAGCTGGCCGCCGTCACCAGGGCCTTGCAGCCGACCTTGTTCAGCGCATATTCCAGTTCGGTCAACCGGTAGGCCGGATTGATGTTGACCAGGATTAGGCCGATGCGGGCGGTGCCGAACTGCGTCACCAGCCATTCCCAGCGGTTAGGCGACCAGATGCCG
The DNA here is from genome assembly GCF_020164745.1 of Mesorhizobium sp. ES1-4. Taxonomy (GTDB): domain Bacteria; phylum Pseudomonadota; class Alphaproteobacteria; order Rhizobiales; family Rhizobiaceae; genus Mesorhizobium. The sequence continues at coordinate 72,165 of NZ_JAIUGV010000016.1, forward strand.
ACGCGGTCGCCTTTCTGGAGGCCGAGGGCCAGGAAGCCGGCGGCCAGCGCATCCACCGTGTCAGACAGTTCGCTCCAGGTGAAGCGCTTGTCCTGGCCAACGAAGACGGCGGCATCGAGCGTGCCGTATTTGCTCACAGTGTCGGAGAAAAGCTCAGGGATCGTCTTGTCGAGAAGCGGTACGCCGCGATCGCCCGAGACATGCGCCCTGCCGTCCACGGGCGCGACAAAGACGCCGCCGGCGCTCGTGCCACGTCGACGCAGATTGGTGGCGTTCTTCAGCTCATCGAGATTGACCGGCATCGCTGTTTCCTCCCAGCACGGACCAAGCCTATCAGCCTGCCGGGATGCTGGAAATCCCGTCGATGGTACTGGAGCCGTCTCCCGAAGGATCGCTACGCGACCGCGGCAGCAATTTTCGCGGCGATGTCGCGCAGGACGGCTTCGTCGGCCGCCGCACGTGTCTTCCTCGATGCGACCAGGCAGGCTTGCGACTTCAGGACCACGCCATCGCCCAGCACCTTGAGGTGGTTGGCGCGCAGCGTCGAGCCTGACGACGTGATGTCGACGATGACATCGGCAAGCCCTGCCGCCGGCGCACCTTCGGTGGCGCCGAGGCTCTCGACGATGCGATAGACCTGGATGCCGTGCTTGAGCGAAAAGAACTGCTGCGTCAGCCGCCAGTATTTGGTGGCGATCCTGAGCCGCCGGCCATGGCGCTGGCGGAAATCGGCGGCGACGTCGTCGAGATCGGCCATGGTGTCGACATCGAGCCAGATCTCGGGCACCGCCACCACGACATCGGCATGGCCGAAGCCGAGACGGGCAACGATTTCGGACCGCGCCTCCCAGTCGGCGAGATTTTCCCGCACAAGGTCTTCGCCGGTGATGCCGAGGTCGACCGCACCCTGGCCTATCTCGCCCGAGATTTCGGAGGCCGACAGGAAGGCGACCTCGACATTGTCCAGGCCATCGACGCGGGCATGATACTTACGCTCGTCGCCTGGCAGGCTGACGGCGAGGCCGGCCCTGGCCAGCACCTCCAGCGCCTGCTCTTTCAGCCGGCCTTTCGAGGGAACGGCCAGCGTGATCATGGTGCCTTCTCCCGCAACGCCTCGATGCGGTCGAGCCACACCGAAAAGCCGACACCTGGGATCGCGGTCCTGGCGCCAAGCAGTGTCAGCAACCTGTCGTACCGGCCGCCACCGGCCAGGGGGCGGTCGCCACCTTGCACTGCTATTTCGAAGACGACACCGGTGTAATAATCGAGCGGCCTGCCGAAGGCGGCATCATAGCGGATCTTTGCCGAGGGCAATCCATGCGCCTCGATCGCCCTGGCGCGAGCCGCGAATTTTTCCAGCGCCGCACCCAGCGAAAGTCCGGCGCCGGCGGCGAAGGTTTCCAACGCCTGGGCCGCGCCATCGAGCGGCACGTCGATCGCCAGGAAACCCTTCAGCGCCGCGAAGGCCTCGTCCGACAGCCGCACGCTGCGCAACTCGGCTTTCTCGATCAGCCGCCGCGCAATATCCGATGGCGCGCGCCCGGCGGATGCCGACAAGCCGGCCTCCTCCATTCCACCGGCAATGTGCCGGGAGAGGCCGTCCAGATCACCATCGAGGACAAGCGCCGCGACCGGGCCGGAGAGTTGGCCGTTGCGTGGCGGGTTGGCGAGATCGGCGAGTGCCGCCTCCAGCATCGGCGCCGAGCCGAAGGCACGGGCCAGCCGCATGCGCCAGCCGCGCGGCAGGCCGAGGGCCGCCAGCACCGCCTCGAAGATGCCCTGGTCGCCGAGCGTGACCGCCAGCGACTGGCCGGGCAGCACCAGCGACAGCAACGCATGGGCGTCAGCCACCGAACGGGCGTCGGCTTCGGCCGTGTCGCGGTCGCCGAGATCCTCGATGCCGGCCTGGAAGAACTCGTTGCCGCCCTCGCGGCGCTGGCGAAACACTTCGCCGAGATAGGAGTAGCGGCGCGGCGTGTCGGCCTGGCTGGCTATGTGGTCCAGGCAGACGGGAATGGTGAATTCGGGTCGCAGGCAAAGCGTCTGCCCGGTCTCGCTCTCGGTCAGGAAAATGCGCCGGCGCAGATCCTCGCCGGCCATGTCGAGGAACGGATCGGCCGGCTGCAGCACCGCGACTTCGACCGCATGCGTGTTGCGGGTTGCGAAGAGGGTGATGATGTCGGTCGATATTGCGGGGTAGCGGGAGGTCATGAAGCGCAGCCTTCCCTTTTCCCCTTGTGGGAGAAGGTGGATTGGCGCGCAGCGCCGAGACGGATGAGGGGTGCGTGACGGAATGAGGCGCTTGCGTTCCATGGAACACCCCTCATCCGACCTCGCTTCGCGAGGCCACCTTCTCCCACATGGGGAGAAGGAAGAGGCCGCGCGGTGCTCGTCACTTGGCCCTCTCCTCGGCCTGCGCCGCCAGGATCTTCTTCACCTCGGCGACCAGTTCGCCCTCAGCGACTGTCACCTGCGCCGGCCTTGCCGCGCGCCACTCGGCGTTGTCGGTGATTTCGGCCGACATGCGCGCGCCTTCGATCAGGTCCTTGATCTGCACCTCGCCCTTGGCGCGCTCGTCGCCGCCCTGGATAACGGCGACCGGACAACCGCGGCGGTCGGCATATTTGAGCTGCGCCTTCATGCCGGCGCCGCCGAGATACATTTCGGAGCGAATGCCGGCGGCGCGCAATTGCGAGACCATCTTCTGGTAGCGGCCGAGGCTTTCCGTGTCCCTGTCCATGACCAGCACGACAACCGGCGCGATGACGTCGGCGCTGTCGAGCTTGCCGAGGTTCTTCAGCGCCGTCATCAGCCTGGAGACGCCGATGGAAAAGCCGGTTGCCGGAACCGGTTCGCCACGGAAGCGTGAGACCAACCCGTCATAGCGCCCGCCGCCGCCGACCGAACCGAAGCGCACGATCTGGCCGTCCTCGTTGGGGATTTCGGCCAGCAGCTCGGCCTCGAAGACCGGGCCGGTGTAGTATTCGAGACCACGCACAACGGATCGATCCATGGCGATGCGGTCCTCGACATATCCGGCGGCCCTGACCAGGGCCTCGATCGTCGCGAGTTCACCAACGCCCTCCTGGTAGACCGCATTCCCGCTGACGCTGGCGTCCTGGCCAGCCTGCGCATTTCGCGCGGTCGCCAGAAGAACGGCCTCGGCTTGCGTGTCATTCAGCCCGGCGCCCTTGGCGAAGTCGCCCTCGCCTTCCTTGCCGCCGTCCCAACGCCCCGGGCCAAGCAGAAGCCGGACCCCTTCCGGGCCGAGCTTGTCGAGCTTGTCGATGGCGCGCAGCACCGTCAGCCGACGGCCGGCATTCTCATCACCACCAAGGCCGATCGCCTCGAGCACGCCGTCCAGCACCTTGCGGCTGTTGACGCGGATGACGTAGTCGCCGCGCTTGATGCCGAGCGCCTCCATGACGTCGGCCATCATCATCGCCATCTCGGCGTCGGCGGCGACGCCCGGCGTGCCGATTGTGTCGGCGTCGAACTGCATGAACTGGCGGAAGCGGCCGGGGCCGGGCTTTTCGTTGCGGAACACCCAGCCGGAACGGTAGCTGCGGTAGGGTTTGGGCAGGCGCTCGAAATTCTCGGCGACGAAACGCGCCGTCGGCGCGGTCAGGTCGTAGCGCAGCGACAGCCACTGGTCGTCATCGTCCTGGAAGGAGAACACGCCTTCGTTCGGCCGGTCCTGGTCGGGCAGGAATTTTCCGAGCGCGTCCGTATATTCGATCAGCGGTTGGTCGGCGGGTTCGAAGCCATAGAGTTCATAGACCGAGCGGATCGTCGCCATCATCTTCTCGACGGCGCGGATGTCCTCGGCGCTGCGGTCGGCAAACCCGCGCGGCAGCCGCGCTTTCGTCTTTTCCGATTTGTCGGCCATGGGTGCTTGCTCAGTGTTTGTGGCGATGGCAGGTCGGTAATGCTGCGATTTTCACAACATGATGCGATTTTCACAACGCGCGTGTCCTAAACGATGACGCTTGGTGCGGCAAGGCCATGCGAAGCCTCGCCTCACAGCAACAAACCACTGCGAAAATGAACCAATTCCGCCATAAGCGCGGCATTCCGCCGACACAATCGCGGACGATAAACAGGCCGAAACAAGGGGATCGGGCCATGGCTGTGGCGCGGAAATTCGACATCGGCGATGGCGGCGCAAGCGGCCTGCACGCACATCTGCGCCCGGCCGACACCCACACTCACAAGATGACAAGCCAGGCAGCCGGTCCGTTCGAGCCCGGCGAAGGCGCCAGCCCCGCCATGCGGGATGCGCTGGTGACCGGCCTGCTGGTGATTTATCCGGCCCTCGCCATCGTGGCCGCCATCGTCGCCGGGCTTTACCTGTCCGGAGCCGCCGGCACCTGATAGGCGGCAGCCTGCTCACGGGACTTGAAGCGCTATTTCGGCCGCTTGAATGCCTTGCGTTCCTTCTCGACCTCGTTGCGGCACACACATCCCACGAGATGGTCGTTGACCAGGCCCATAGCCTGCATGAAGGCGTAGACTGTGGTCGGGCCGACGAAGGTCCAACCGCGCTTCTTCAGGTCCTTCGAAATCCGCACGGAAACCGCGGTGGTCGGGTTGGCGCGCAGATGGGCGAGGTCGACGGTTTCAGGCCGCTCGTCCTTGCCAGGCTCGAACTTCCAGAACCAGGCGGCCAGCGAGCCGAACTCGTCGGCCATCTCGCGGGCGCGTTTGGCGTTGTTGATGGTCGAGACGATCTTGCCGCGATGGCGGATGATGCCGGCATTGCCGAGCAGGCGCTCGACGTCCCGCTCCGTGAAGGCCGCGACCTTGTCGAAGTCGAAGCCGGCGAAGGCCTCGCGAAAATTCTCCCGCTTGCGCAGGATGGTCAGCCACGACAGGCCCGACTGAAACCCTTCAAGGCAGATCTTTTCGAACAGTCTGCGGTCGTCGGCCACCGGCCGGCCCCATTCATGATCATGATAGTGCAGATAGTCGGGCAGATTGCCGTGCCAGAAGCAGCGCACGATACCGTCGGGACCGGAGAGCAGGCCGGTGTTTTCCTTTTCCATACCAAAAATCCATTCGTTAACGTGCTTTTGCGCTGTTTTACCGTGGCTTTACCAGATTCCTGAACCAGGCGGTAACCACACCAAAAGGTTTACCGACTGGGCGGCATTTTACGCATTCCGATTCATGTTTCGGTTGCTGCTAGCACGCCAATGATCGCTGAACCCGGGAGCGTTGCCACCCGGTTGTATCCGAGGATCAAGGTGCGTTCCCGATGAATAGAGTTCTGTTTCCCTTGCTCGGCGCCATGGCTGTCCTTGCCGCCGGCGTCACGCCTTCCAATGCCCAGGACCGCTATGCCGACAGGCCGCCGGTAATGGTGAGCCCCGATCTATCCGCACCCTGGGTGCTGCAGCTTGGCCATGCGCCCGGCATCGTGCGGCAGAACCGTTCAGTCGTACAGCAACGCCCGCGCTACGCACAGCCGCAAGCACAGCCCGACCGGGTGCAGACGGCGGCCGTGCAGGCGCCGGGCAAACGCATGCTCATGCGCCCGCAGATCAACCCGATCTACCTGCCGCAGGAAGTCGCCTATGACGGTGGGCAGAAGCCAGGCACCATCGTGATCGATACGACGCAGAATTTCCTCTATCTGGTCGAAAAGAACGGCAAGGCGCGGCGCTACGGCGTCGGCACCGGCAAGCCGGGCTTTGAATGGTCGGGCACGCACAAGATCACCAACAAGCGAATCTGGCCGGACTGGCGTCCGCCGTCCGAGATGATCAAACGCGAGGCGGCCAAGGGCCGCTACCTGCCGACCTATCTGGCCGGCGGCATCGAAAACCCGCTCGGCGCCCGTGCGCTCTATATTGGCACGACTGAATACCGCATCCACGGCACCAACCAGCCATGGACGATCGGTGGCGCGGTGTCGTCAGGCTGCATCCGCATGCGCAACGAGGACGTCGTCGACCTTTATGAACGGGTCAATGTCGGAACCACGGTCGAAGTGATATAGTGACGGCGAATCAGCTGGTTAAGCAGTGCTGAGAAGGTTTTGGCGCGCTGTTGCCCTCAAGCCCTAGCGCGCTGTTGGAAGACGTGCTTAGACTGGCAACGAGTTAACGGGGGACGGGCCGTGTGGGGATACGGCCAGTCACGAGAGGGCAGCACGGGTAACCGGGCTGCCCTTTTCGTTTCATGGTGCGACAGGTCGCCCCGGAGGCACGGTGTTTCGTTTTCAGGGCTGATTTCCGGGCCATGCTCTGCTATTGCACTGCACAATCTCCCCACCAAAGGTTCGAACTATGTCCCTGTCCGACGACAGCCGCTATCTCAAGGGCGGCCCGGTTGCCCAGCGCATCATCGCCGCCGTGCGCGAGGATGCGGCCATTGCCAAGGCCGAGGGTTTTCCGCCCAAGCTGATCTCGATCACCGTCGGCGATACCGACGCGGTCGATGTCTATGTGCGCAACCAGCGCGCCAAGGCCCAGCTCGCCGGCATCGATTTCGAGGAGCGGCGTTTTCCCGCCACCATCACGTCGGGTGAGTTGGAAGCAGCCATCCACGGGCTGAACGCCGATCCCCGCGTAACCGGCATCATCATCCAGCGGCCGGTTCCCGCGCATATCCCGATCAAGACGCTGCAGGCGGCCGTGCATCCGCTGAAGGACGTCGAGGGCATGCACCCGGCCTCGATCGGCAACATCGTCTACAACCAGCTCGACCTCGCGCCCTGCACGGCGGCGGCCTCGGTCGAGTTGCTCAAGGAAACCGGCCTCGACCTCAAGGGGCTGGAAGTGGTCGTCGTCGGCCATTCGGAAATCGTCGGCAAGCCGATCGCCTTCCTGTTGATGAGCGAGGGCGCGACAGTCACTGTCTGCCATCACATGACGCGCTCGGTCGCCGCTCATGCGCGGCGCGCCGACGCCCTGTTCGTCGCCGTCGGCAAGCCCAGGCTGATCAAGGCCGACATGGTGAAGCCGGGTGCCGCCGTCATCGACATCGGCATCAATTCGGAAATCGGGCCTGACGGGGCGAGCCGCATCGTCGGTGACGTCGATACCGAAAGCGTACGCGAGGTCGCCTCCTGGATCACGCCGGTGCCAGGCGGCGTCGGCCCGATCACGGTGGCGATCCTGTTGCGCAACACCATGGTGGCGCTCAGCCGGCAGCGCGCGCTCTACGAGGCAACCTACGGCACGTCGGACAGGCTTGCGGCGGAGTAGCGCCGGAACGGACGCCTATTCCGCCGCGATCGGGCTGTCCTCCCCAACACCTGTAGGTCTCGGCCCGCCATAGGCCCAGTCGAGCAATTTGATCGTGTGCACCACAGGCATGCTGGCGGCGGAGGCGATCTGCGTGATGCAGCCGATATTGCCGGTGGCGACGACCGAGGCGCCCGTCGCCTCGATGTTTCTCACCTTGCGGTCGCGGAGTTTGGCCGAAATCTCGGATTGCAGGATGTTGTAGGTGCCGGCCGAACCACAGCACAGATGGCCCTCGCGCGGCTCGCGGACGATGAAACCGGCCTTGGCGAGCAACTCCTTCGGTTGGCGCGTTATCTTCTGGCCGTGCTGCATGGAGCAGGCGGAATGATAGGCAACGACCATGCCCGGCTTGCGCACCGGCTCGGGCAGATCGAGGCTAGCCAGATATTCGGTGATATCCTTGGCCAGCGCCGAGACCTGTGCGGCCTTGTCGGCATAGCCTGGATCGAGGCGCAGCATGAAGCCGTAATCCTTGATCGTCGTGCCGCAGCCCGACGCGGTGATGATGATGGCGTCGAGCCCGCCCTGGTCGATGGCGCGCGTCCAGGCATCGACATTTTGCCTGGCCGAGGCAAGCGCTGCCTCTTCCCGTCCCATGTGATGGACCAGTGCGCCGCAGCAGCCCTCGCCCGGCGGCACCACCACCTCGATGCCGAGCCGCGTCAGCAGCGAGATGGTCGCATCGTTGATGGCGGGATCGAGCACCGATTGCGCGCAGCCGGTGAGGATGGCGACACGGCCTTTTTTCGTTCCCTGCCCGGCGTGAACGCCCGGCAAGGCCATTGGCGAAGCCTCTGGGATCGATGCCGGGGCGAGCCTGAGCATCGCGCCGAGCGGCTTCAGCGCCGGGAGCTTCTCGAACAAGCCAATGAACGGCTTGCCCAGTTTCGCCAGTTTGAGCGCGGCGCGGAAACGCTGGGGATAAGGCAGCACGAAGGCCAGCATGGCGCGGGTCAGGCGATCGAGCAGCGGACGCTTGTAGGTTTCCTGGATGTGCGCACGAGCGTGATCGACAAGATGCATGTAGTTCACGCCCGACGGACATGTGGTCATGCAGGCGAGGCAGGACAGGCAGCGGTCGATATGGGTGACGATCTCCTTGTCGGCGGGACGGCCGTTCTCCAGCATGTCCTTGATGAGATAGATGCGCCCGCGTGGCGAGTCGAGCTCATTGCCAAGCGTCACATAGGTCGGGCAGGTGGCGGTGCAGAAGCCGCAATGCACGCATTTGCGCAGGATCTTTTCGGACTCGGCTACATGCGGATCGGCAAGCTGGGCAAGCGAAAAATTGGTCTGCATTTCTGATGTCCTAAGCCATGCGGCCGGGATTGAGGATGTTCTTCGGGTCGAATTCCTGTTTCAGCCGCTGGCCGAGCGCGGCAAGCGCCGGCGCCTGCGGCTCGAACACCGGCAGCGCGGCGCGATGGGCAGGGGCCGCGCGCACCAGCGTCGCATGGCCGCCGCCATGCTTCTTCAGGAGCCCGCGCAACAAACCGGCTTCCGGGTCGCCCTCCTCCATGCGCAGCCACACCAGCCCACCCTGCCAGTCATAGAAGGCGCTGACGGCAGCCTGCATGCGCAGGGTCAGGACCATCTGATGGCCCTGGACAGGTGTCATCGAGACCCGCCAGACCGGCTTCTCGCTGCCGTCGGCGAAGGGCCTGATATCGCGCACGTCGCGCCAGATTGCCTTGGAGGTCTCACCGGCAATCTCTTCCAGTGGCCCGGCCTTGCCGAGCAGTGCCCTCAACGCGGCGATGCGGTAAGCGACGGAAGGACCAAAGCCTTCGACGCGCAGCAGCGTGGCGGCTTCACTGCCAAGCGTGCCGCCGGCAACGCGCGCGGCGATGCGCTCCGGCAGATGGGCGGCACTCGACACTTCCGCGCTGGACCCAAGCGCCAATGCCATGGCACTTGCTGCGGCATCGTCTAGCAGGCCACGGACTGCGAGCGTGACTTCGGTCTCGGCTGCCGGCAGAACCTTGAAGGTGACGTCGGTGAACACGGCCAGTGTGCCCCAGCTGTTGGCCATCAGCTTGGAGAGATCATAACCGGTGACGTTCTTGACCACGCGGCCGCCCGACTTGAAGGCTTCACCCCGTCCGGAGACGACGTTGATGCCAAGGATATGGTCGCGCGCGGCGCCCGCCTTCAGCCGGCGCGGACCGGACAGATTGGCGCCGAGCACGCCGCCGATGGTGCCCTTGCCCGGCTCGCCGCCGAGCAGCGGTCCGTAATCCATCGGCTCGAAAGCGAGCTGCTGGCCATTTTCAGCCAGCAGCCCTTCGATTTCGGCCAGAGGCGTGCCTGATTTGGCCGACAGCACCAGTTCGGCGGGTTCGTAGAGGGTCACGCCCGAAAGTTTCGACAGGTCGAGCGTGTGCTCGGTCTGCAACGGACGGCCAATGCCGCGCTTGGAGCCGTGGCCGAGGACTTCCAGCGGCGACTCTTCCGCCGCCGCCCAGGCAACGGTGGAGAGGACTTCATCTGGAGTAAGGGGGGTGAAGGTGGTCATGTTCGCACCTGGCTTCTCGCCGTCTCGGGCTGCGTCCGAGCCACCTCTCCCCTGCTTTGCGGGGGCGAGGAACCCCTGTTCTGAGACGCCGTCACCTCAAAACCTCGGAATGTCGGGAAACGCCACCTGCCCGCGATGCACGTGCATGCGCCCCAGTTCGGCGCAACGGCGCAGTTGCGGGAACACTTTTCCGGGATTGAGCAGATGGTTGGGGTCGAAGGCGCATTTGACACGCATTTGCTGGTCGAGGTCGACCTGGTTGAACATTTCGGGCATCAGGTCGCGCTTCTCGACCCCGACGCCATGCTCGCCGGTGAGCACGCCACCGACCTTGACGCAGAGCCGCAAGATATCGGCGCCGAAGCTTTCGGCCTTGTCGAGTTCGCCCGGCACATTGGCATCGTAGAGGATGAGCGGGTGCAGATTGCCATCGCCGGCGTGGAAGACATTGGCGACGCCGAGCCCATATTTCTCGGAGAGTTCACGCATGCCGTGCAGCACCCGCGGCAGTTCCTTGCGCGGGATGGTGCCATCCATGCAGTAGTAATCAGGCGAGATGCGGCCGACCGCCGGGAAGGCCGCCTTGCGGCCGGCCCAGAAACTCAGGCGCTCCTGTTCGGACTGCGAAATGCGGCAGGTGGTCGAGCCGTTGCGGATGGCGATCGCCTCGACCGCGATGATGAGATGATCGACCTCGACTGCCGGCCCGTCGAGTTCGACGATCAGCAGCGCCTCGACGTCCAGCGGATAACCGGCGTGGACGAAATCCTCCGCGGCATGGATCGCCGGACGATCCATCATTTCCATGCCGCCTGGAATGATGCCGGCGCCGATGATGTCGGCGACGCATTGGCCGCCCTGCTCGCTGGTTGGAAAGCCGATCAGCAGCGCGCGCGCCGTCTCCGGCTTCTTCAGGATGCGCACGGTGACCTCGGTGACGACGCCGAGCAGACCTTCCGAGCCGGTCATGACGCCGAGCAGGTCATAGCCTTCCGCGTCGAGGTGGCCGCCGCCGAGCCGCACCACCTCGCCATTCATCAGCACCATCTCGATGCCCAGCACATTGTTGGCGGTAAGGCCGTATTTCAGGCAGTGCACGCCGCCGGAGTTCTCCGCCACGTTGCCGCCGATCGAGCAGGCGATCTGGGAGGATGGATCGGGAGCATAGTAAAAGCCCTCCTGCTCGACGGCGATGGAAATGCCGAGATTGGTGACGCCCGGCTGGGCGACGACGATCCGGTTGGGAAAATCGATCCCGAGGATACGGTTGAACCGGCTCATGACGAGCAGCACCGCGTCCTCCAGCGGCAGTGCGCCGCCCGACAGGGACGTGCCCGAGCCCCGCGGTACGACACGGATGTTGCGGTCGTTGCAGTATTTCAGCACGCGCGAAACCTGCGCCACCGTCTCGGGCAACACCACGACCAGCGGCACTTGCCGGTAGGCGGTCAGGCCGTCGCTTTCGAAGGCACGCATCTCATTGGCCGCGTCGACCACACCCTCGCCCGGCACGATGATGCGCATGTCGGCGACGATTTCGTTACGCCGGCGCAGCGTCTCGGCGTCTGGCTTGGGCATGGCAAGGCCGGACATCGGCACTTCCTCCACTCGACTGGTAAAAATGATTTACCAGCTAGCGACCGTTGTTGCAAACCTTGCTTTGGTAAGGTCCGGGCGGCGGATGCAGGCAAAGCTTCCGCAGCGGCAATCTGCCGCTGCGCATCCATGCCCCCGAAGCGTTGTGGCGGACTATTCGCCCGGATGTTTCGCCGGCTCGGAGTGCATCCGTCGCACCCTGCGCACGCCCCACCAGACCAGGAGGATGGCGACCGGCACCGATGCGGCGGTGACGACCTCCGGCGCGAAGGCATGGCCAAAGACCGACGCGCCCTTGGCGACATAGCCGATGAGACCGACGACGTAATAGGACACGGCGGCGACCGAAAGGCCTTCGACGGTCTGCTGCAGGCGCAATTGCAGGCGGGCGCGGTTGTTCATCGAGGCGAGCAGGTCGCGGTTCTGCTTCTCGACCTCGACGTCGACCCAGGTGCGCAGCAGCGTGGTGGCACGCGTCAGCTTGCGTGACAGATTGGCCTGGCGCTCCTCGACCGAGCGACAGGTGCGCATGGCTGGCGCCATGCGCCGCAGCAGAAAGCCCGCCCAGGTGTCGTAGCCCTGCACGGGCTCCTCATCCAACGCCTCCAGCCTTTCCGTGACGATGCCGTCATAAGCGCGGCTGGCGCCGAAGCGGTAGAGGCTGGAAGCGGCGTCAGCCTCCAGTTCGGCGGCAAGTTCCGTCAGGTCGGCGAGCAAGGTTTGGCTGTCGCGGGTCTCAGTGACCTTCATTTCCAGCGTCGTCTGGGCCAGGCGATCCTCGATGCGGCGGGCGCGGCCGGACAAGGTGAGCGCCAGCGGCAGGCCGAGCATGGCAAGTGTGCGGTAGGTCTCGATATCGATCAGCCGCTGCGATAGCGCACCGGTGCTGGCCGGGGTCAAACCGCGGTCGAGCACCAGCATGCGGGTCATGCCGTCGCCGTCCTGGCGGAAGTCGGTGACGATGGCCGCGTTGCCGCGCTCGACCAGCGAGTAACACAGGCTGGTCGGGTCGAAACCGGCGACCAGCCGCTCGGCTGCCTGCGTCCATTTACGGATCTCGAGCCGGATGCCCGAGATGACGGTTCCCGGCGGCGAAAAGCCATTGCCGAAGGGCGAATCCTCTTGCCCCCGGCCATTCTCGATCAACGGCCCTTCCCAGAGATAGGTCGAAAACTCCGTATGCCGCTCCCAGCGCAGCGTGCCCTTGCCCCATTTCATGGCGTGGTGGCGGGCATGACGTTCGGGGGCGGCGATGCCGAGGCGGCGCGACAGTTCCGAAAGCACGGCATGGTCGACCGACGAACCTCCTTCGGTCATGAAGGAGAGCTGGACGAGCACGCGCGGTTTCTCGACCAGCGGATGCGGACGGGCATGAACCTCGCCGAGCGCGCCGGGCCGGCCTTCATGCGCCGGAAAGCCCATGACGCTACCCTGGCTGCGCGGCTGGAATTCAAGATTGGACGTCTCGTCCGACACGTCTGGTCCCCCTGGTTTCGACCTTCGTGCAATGGCGTCGTCTTGCGGCAATCGGCAAGGGACGTAAACAGCAAAGTTTAGCGGAAGGCGATCTGCTGGCGCGGCGCGAAAATCGACCGAATTGGACGAATTGGATAAATAATTTGACCAGTTGGCGACAGTGGCTTTAATCTGCGCGTCATCATTCCATTCCTCAGGCGCTTCCTTTGAGCGACATTTTCTCCAGGATCGAGCATTCGCGCACCGCCGACGAGGTGGTGCAGCAGATCGAGAGCCTCATTCTCGAAGGTGTGCTGCGCACCGGCGACCGGTTGCCGGGCGAGCGCGAACTGGCACGCCAGTTCGAGGTCTCGCGGCCAATCCTGCGCGACGCACTGAAGGCGCTCGAAGGGCGCGGCCTGCTGTCGACCCGTCCGGGCGGCGGCACGCACGTCGCCGACATCATCGGCCAACTGTTCACCAAGCCGGTGGCGGACCTGATCTCGACACATCGCAAGGCGGTGGCCGACTATCTGGAATACCGCCGCGAGATCGAAGGGATAGCGGCGGAATACGCGGCGCGGCGTGCCACACCGGAGGACCTTGCCCTGCTCGACCGCATCATGGCGCGCATGGACGAGGCGCATCGCACCGGCGACTTCGACGACGAGGCCGAGATCGATGTCGAGTTCCATCATGCGATCTGCGAATGCGCGCACAACATCCTGCTCCTGCACACGCTGCGTTCCTGCTATCGGCTCTTGTCGGAAGGCGTGTTCCAGAACCGGCTTCTGGTCTTCACCGTGCCCGGCGCGCGAGAAGCGCTGCTGGCGCAGCACCGGGCGATCCATGCCGCCGTCAAGGCCGGCGATCCCGCCGGTGCCCGCCAGGCGGCGATGGACCACATGACCTATGTCGAGCGTTCGATGGCGGAAGCCGAACGCAGCGGCGACTGGCAGCGCGTCTCGCGGCTGAGGCTGCGGCAGCGCTCGGAAGCGGGCGACAGCGAACCAGCGCGCAGACGCTCCTAGATAATTCGATCAAGCGGGGACCATCATGAGCGACATTCTCACCATCGCAGACCTCAAGGATCTCGCGCGCCGGCGCGTGCCCAAGATGTTCTTCGACTATGCCGACTCCGGTGCCTGGACCGAGAGCACTTACCGGGCCAACGAGGAGGATTTCCAGAAGATCAAGTTCCGACAGCGCGTGCTGGTCGACATGAGCGACCGCTCGCTGGAGTCAACGATGATCGGCCAGAAAGTGTCGATGCCGGTGGCGCTGGCGCCAACCGGCCTGACCGGCATGCAGCATGCCGACGGCGAGATGCTGGCAGCGCAGGCGGCCGAAGAATTCGGTGTGCCGTTCACGCTCTCGACGATGAGCATCTGTTCGATCGAGGATGTCGCCTCGGTGACGAAGAAGCCCTTCTGGTTCCAGCTCTATGTGCTGCGCGACAAGGATTTCGTGCTCAATCTGATCGACCGGGCGAAAGCGGCGAAATGCTCGGCGCTGGTGCTGACGCTCGACCTGCAGATCCTCGGCCAGCGTCACAAGGATGTCCGCAACGGGCTTTCTGCGCCGCCCAAGATGACGTTGGCCAACATAGCCAACATCGCGGTGAGGCCTGGCTGGTGGATGGGCATGGCTGGCACCAAGCGCCGTACCTTCCGCAACATCGTCGGGCATGCCAAGGGTGTCGGCGACGTGGCTTCGCTGTCGTCATGGACGACGGAGCAGTTCGATCCGCAACTGTCGTGGAAGGACGTCGCCTGGATCAAGGAGCGCTGGGGCGGCAAGCTGATCCTCAAGGGCATCCTCGATAAGGAGGACGCGCTGATGGCGGCCAAGACCGGCGCCGATGCGATCATCGTTTCCAACCATGGCGGGCGCCAGCTCGACGGCGCGTCATCGTCGATCATGGTGCTGGAGGAAATCGCCGATGCGGTCGGCGACAGCATAGAGGTGCATATGGATGGCGGTATCCGCTCCGGCCAGGATGTGTTGAAAGCGCTCTGCCTGGGCGCCAAGGGCACCTATATAGGTCGGCCATTTCTTTACGGGCTGGGCGCGCTCGGCAAGGAAGGGGTTACCAAAGCGTTGGAAATCATCCGCAAGGAGATGGACATCACGCTGGCGCTGTGCGGAAAGCGTCTGGTCACCGACATGGGCAAGGAGCAGCTCCGACGCTAAGTCCGTGACGTCTGACCACGGAGATATCGAGACCTTGGCGGAACCCGGCATTCATTTCCTCGACGCACACGGGCCGGACGGCGTGCGTCTCTACGCGATCGGCGACGTGCATGGCCGGCTCGACCTGCTGGCCGCCATGCACGGCCAGATCGAGGCCGAGATCGCGAGGGACCTGGTCGCGGACTGGCGCATCATCCATCTTGGCGACTATGTCGATCGCGGGCCGGACTCCAAGGGCGTCATCGACTTCCTGATCGAGGCGCGCGCACGCGATCCGCGCAACATAATGCTGGCCGGCAACCACGACATCGGCCTTCTCGACTTTCTCAAGACCCCCGATCCCGTAGGGCTCTTCATCCGCTTTGGCGGCATCCAGACCGCGCAATCCTATGGGGTGACGATCAACAATGGCAGCGGCGTCTGGTTCGGCAAGGCGGAATCAGCCATGCGCAAGGGCCATCAAGCCTTGCTCGAAGCCGTGCCGCGAAGCCACGTCGATTTCCTGCGGTCGTTGCCGTTCTCGGTGACGTCGGGCGACTTCTTCTTCTGCCATGCCGGCATCAGGCCGGGCATTGCGCTGGAGAATCAGAACCCGCAGGACCTGGTCTGGATCCGTGACGACTTCCACGATCACACCGGCCTCTTCGCCAAGGTCGTGGTGCACGGCCACACACCGGTCCCGGAGGCGGAAGTGATGGCCAACCGCGTCAATGTCGACACCCTTGCCTGGCAGTCAGGCATGCTTACCGCGCTCGTGGTGGACGGCGTGGACAAACGCATATTGGAAATGTCGATAAAGGAGCCTTGAGTATCCCGGCGCCCGAGGCGCGGAGATGCCTTGGCTCAGCGCAGTGACGCGGTGACGCCGTAGCCGTCGACGGCGTTGTGGTTGTTGGCCGCATCGGCGGCATAGATACCCAGGCCGCAAAGCACGATGGCGGACAGCATGGCAAAGGACAGAAACGCTGCTTTCACGGAGGTCATCTCTTGTTGAGCTTCCTGCATCTGTGCACGAGGCGGTTACCAATGCGTTGAAACTGAAAATACGCCTCAAAGTTTCGACAATTTCGCGCTTCTAGGCGTGTTTCGTATCGATGGTGTGTCGCACGGGTCACACAAAAGGTTCATCCCGGTTGCACAGCCCGCGTAGGGCGCGGGCCTTCTAGAACGGCCGCCGGGCACAAGCCAAGGATGAAAACGGTTTTCCCAAGACGGATTCGTGGCCGCGTGCCAATTATGTCACGCGCCATGGCACGGAGGGCGGATGCTCAGATCGTCGCCACCCAGGCACGGGCGATGGCGAGACCCGCAGCATCGGCGTCAGGACCGTTGCGGGCCATTTCGCCGTCGAGCTTGCCGGCCCAGTCGGGATGGCGCGCGGCAATGGTCGGCGCGAAGGAGGAACTCCAGTCCTTGACCATCGGCCGGTCGGCCTCAAAATGGAACTGGAAGCCGTAGACGGCGCGGCCGACGCGAAACGCCTGGTTTTCAGCGACATCGTTGCCGGCGAGCCGTACGGCATCTTCCGGCAGCTCGAACGTGTCGTCGTGCCACTGGAAGATCGGGAACTTTTCCGGCAATTCAGCCAGCACCGGATCGGCCCTGCCATCCGGCGTCAGCGACACACCGCGCCAGCCGAATTCGTTGGCGCCGCCGATGCGGTTCTCGCCGCCAAAGGCACGGGCGACGAGTTGGCTGCCGAGGCAGATGCCGAGCACCGCGCGGTCCTTGCCGGCGAAATCGCGGGTCAGTTCGAGCAGCGCCGGGAAATAAGGATATTCTTCGTCGGCCAGGGCGTTCTGGCCGCCTCCGAGCACCACCATGGCATCATGGCCGGTGGCGTCCCGGGGCAGCGGATCGCCCTTGTAGGGGAGGCGCAGGTCGAGATCGGCACCCGCTTCCGCCAGTGCCGCGCCAACCTGGCCGAGCCCGGTATTGTCGTAGTTCTGGACTACCAGCACACGCATCGAAAATCCTGCTGACATGAAAATGGTGCCGCGAGCGATATCATGGCGCCGGCATTTCAGCCAAGATGCGAGCATGGGGAGAAAACTATGCCACTGCAGAACCGTGTCGATCCGTTCGGGGCCATCCATGCCGTGCCGGAGCGCGGTCTGTTCACCGGCAATCGCGGCATCATCCACGACCCCGCGACAAGGACTCTCCTGAAAAAGCGCTGGGCGCTGCAGGCCTGGATCATCTGCGTGTGCCAATTCCGCGATGTGCGGCGCGAGCCGATGGGCCGCAACCGCCGGACTGACGACGACTTGGGCGGCAAGGCCGGCTGGACCGAATTGTTCTTTCTCGACGAGGTGACGGCGCTCGCGGCCGGGCATCGGCCCTGCTTCTTTTGCCAGCGCGAACGCGCCAGGGATTTTGTCGACCGCTTCGGCCAGGCCTTCGGCATTGCCGAACCCCGCGCGCCACAGGTCGACAAGCGACTGCACAAGGAACGGCTGGCTTCCGGCGGCAAGCGGCCCGCGGTCGCAATAGACGCGCTTGCCCGCTTGCCCGACGGCGCGATGATCGAAGCTTGCGGCAACGCCTATGCCTTGCACCATGGCAAGGCGTTGCGATGGGCTTTTGCCGGATATGGCCCGCCAACCGGGCTTGACCGGTTCGAGGACGAGACGCTTGTGCTGCTGACCCCGGGAACGACGCTTGCCGTCCTGCGTCACGGCTTTCAACCCATGTGGCATCCTTCCGCCAAGGCTTGACGCCGGCGGCCGCCTCGCCCATTCCTCGGCGATGCGCGCCAACTACAAGATGCAACGCCTGTTCGTGCCCGATGACCTCGGACCAGACATCGAGTTCGAACCCGGCCAGCAGCAGAGCCATTATCTCCTGCATGTGCTGCGGTTGGCCGAAGGCGCCGAGATCCTTGTCTTCAATAGCCGCGACGGCGAATGGTCGGCGGCTATTTCAGCAAAATCAAAGCGGTCGGTTCGGCTGAAGGTACTGGCGCTGCAAAGACCGCAGCCGCCGCTGCCCGATCTCATCTACTGCTTCGCGCCGCTGAAGCAGGGCCGGCTCGACTATCTCGTGCAGAAGGCAGTCGAGATGGGCGCCGGCATCCTGCAGCCGGTCATCACCCAGCATACGCAGGTGGCAAAGCCGTCGCTCGACCGCCTGCGTGCCAATGTCGTCGAGGCCGCCGAACAATGCGGCATCCTGGCGGTGCCGGAGGTTCGCGAGGCGGAAAAATTCGAGCGCCTGCTGACCGGCTGGGACAAGGAAAGGCGGCTGATCTTCTGCGACGAGGACGCTTCGACCAACAACCCACTGCCTGCCTTGCAGGCGGTAAAGGAGAAGAAGCTCGCCCTGCTGGTCGGGCCCGAGGGCGGCTTTTCCGACGAGGAGCGCAAGATGCTGCGGGCGCTCCCCTTCGTGACCGCCATTCCGCTCGGGCCACGTATCCTGCGTGCCGACACGGCTGCCGTGGCAGCACTTGCGGTGATGCAGGCAACAATTGGCGACTGGTAGGACATCGTCTCTTGCAAGAGGTGCTTGCCGGCCGTGGCCTTCAATTCCTCTTGACCTGTGGCTCAGGATTTTTCGCTTGATCGGCTACTGACATTTCGTCCATTTAGCGCCGGCGGTGGGTTCAACCGCCTTTGGGGGCTTGAAAATGGCGCGCGACACAACCGATTTCCGGCCCATCGAAGGCATGGACGAACTCGTCGAGCACCTGGCCGAGGGCAACAAGCCGCGCGAAAAATGGCGCATCGGCACCGAGCACGAGAAATTCCCGTTCTATGTCGATGGCAATGCGCCGGTGCCGTACGGCGGCGAGCGCGGCATCCGCGCCATCCTTGAAGGCATGCAGAACAAGCTGGGCTGGGATCCGATCATGGACGACGGCCGCATCATCGGCCTGGTCGAGCCGACGGGCCAGGGGGCGATTTCGCTCGAGCCCGGCGGCCAGTTCGAGCTCTCCGGCGCGCCGCTGGAAACGATCCACCAGACCTGCCGAGAGGGCAATGCCCACCTGGCGCAGGTGCGCGAGATCGCCGAGCCGATGGGCATCCGCTTCCTCGGCCTCGGCGGCAGCCCGAAATGGTCGCTGGCAGAAACACCGAAAATGCCGAAGTCGCGCTATGAGATCATGACGCGCTACATGCCCAAGGTCGGCACCAAGGGCCTCGACATGATGTACCGCACCTGCACGATCCAGGTTAACCTCGACTTCGAGAGCGAGGCCGACATGCGCCGCAAGATGCAGGTGTCGCTGAAACTGCAGCCGCTGTCGACCGCGCTGTTCGCCAACTCGCCCTTCACAGACAGCCGTCCGAACGGGCTGCAGAGCTGGCGCGGCGATATCTGGCGCGACACCGACAACCAGCGCTCGGGGCTGCTCGAATTCTGCTTCTCACCCGATTTCGGTTTCGCCGATTATGTCGAATGGGCGCTCGACGTGCCGATGTATTTCGTCATCCGCGACGGCCGCTACCACGACATGACGCATATCACCTTCCGCCAGTTCATGGCCGGAGCCGCGCGCAACGAGGTGCCGGACGGGCTGCCGACCATGGGCGATTGGGCGAACCATCTGTCGACGCTGTTTCCGGACGTGCGGCTGAAGCGGTTCCTGGAAATGCGCGGCGCCGATGGCGGCCCCTGGCGGCGCATCTGCGCGCTGCCGGCCTTCTGGGTCGGGCTGCTCTACGACGAGGCGGCGCTCGACGCGGCCGAGGCGTTGACGTCGAGTTGGAGCTACAAGGAAGTGCTGGCCATGCGCAACACCGTGCCCGAACTCGGCATTTCCGCGCCGTTCCGCAACACGACGCTGCGCGAGATCGCGCGCGACGTCATGGCCATTTCGCGCACTGGGCTGAAGAACCGCGGCAGGAAGAACCGCGACGGCTACGATGAAACCTCGTTCCTCAACACGCTCGACGAGGTCGTGGCGCGTGGCACCACCAGCGCCGAGGAGATGCTGTCGGCCTATCACACGCGCTGGGGCGGCTCGATCGAGCCCGTATTCATGGAATATGCCTACTAACCCCGGGCGCTAGCGAGCGGCAAAAGCCGCTTCAATCGGGCCTTGAAACGAATTAGGCTCTTTTCCGAGGATTTCCCGGAGGAGAAGCCGATGCCCACCTTGTTCGACATGCTCACGCAGGCCCAGAACGGCAACGGCATGCAGGTGCTTGCCCAGCAATACGGGCTTTCGCTGCAGCAGACGCAGGCGGCGGTCGCCGCGCTGCTGCCGGCCTTTTCACAAGGGTTGCAACGCAACACCGCCGACCCCTATGGGCTCGGGGCCTTCATGACGGCGATGGCGAGCGGCCAGCACGCCAAGTATTTCGAGGACGCGACGCGCGCCTTCTCGCCGCAAGGCGTAGACGAGGGCAACGGCATTCTGGGACATCTGTTCGGTTCGAAGGATTTGTCGCGCGCCGTGGCCAGCCAGGCAGCGCAGGCGAGCGGCGTCAGCCAGCAGGTGCTGCAGCAGATGCTGCCCGCGATCGCGTCGATGGTGATGGGCGGACTGTTCAAGCAGACGACAAATCAGATGCAGGCCGCGGCTTGTCTTGGTGGTGGCGGCAACAATCCACTTGGCGAGATCATCGAGCAAATGATGCGGCAAAGCGGCATGCAGGCGCCGCAACAGCGTCAGGCGCCGCCGCCTCAGAACCCCATGGACAACCCGCTCGGCAAGGTCTTGCAGGACATGTTCGGCGGCGGCTCGGCGCAACCGCAAAGCCAGCCGCAGCCGGCTCCCAATCCTTACGGCGACAACCCACTCGGCAAGGCCTTGCAGGACATGTTCGGCGGCGGCTCGGCGCAGCAACCACAAAGCCGGCCCCAGCCCCAGCAGCCACAGAGCCCCTACGGCGACAACCCGCTAGGGAAAATCTTCGAGGAGATGCTGCGGCAAGGTGGAGGCCTGCCCGGCGGACAGCCGGCGCCACAACCTCAAGCGCCGCAGCCGCAGCAACGCCAGGCACCACAGCAGCAGGCCAATCCGAGCGGGCGACCAAGGAGCCCCTTCGACGACATTTTCGGCAAGATGTTCGAGACCGGCGCCCAGCAGCGTGACGAGTACCAGAAGGGCATGGAAACCATCTTCGACCAGTTCAAGCGCGACATGGACCGGCGATAGCCGCCCGGCCTTCAGAAGCCCTTAAAAGAAAAGCCCGGTCCTTGGGAGGACCGGGCAGCGTGCAGGCAGGCCGGCGGGGAACCGGCAGGGAGTGGGGAGCCTGCATGAACCTTGGTCGCGCCGAACCGCAAAAAGGTTCAACGGGACCGCAACTGAATCAATCAGGCCACCTTGCGGGCGATATCCTCGATCGTTTCCACACGATCGCTGGCGATCTCACGCAGGATCGCCGTCGGGTCGCGCCCAAACGGCACGTCGATTGCGACATGCAGGTCGGCGCGCGTCAGGCCGATATCGGCCAGCTCGGCGTCCGACATCTCGCCAAGGCGGTAGAAGGCGCGGCGGTTTTTCCAGGCGCGGTAGGCGTTTGAGACCGTGTTGGCCACGCGCGTCGCAACGGCCGGACGCGAGGTGATGCGCGAGGTCTCGGTGGCGAAATCGATCGTGGTCATGTCGGTCTCCTTCAGACTCGAACGGACGAAACCCGACGGTCGGCGCTGGCGACAGCGGCCGTTCCGGCTTCGATTCACATGCCTTTCATGTGGACAATGCCAATTTGCCATCGGCCGATTGATTAATCCAACGAATGTTTCTAATCCTAGGCATCAACACTAGTGATGGATTGGACCGATGAAAGCGCCGCTTGATCTGGATCAGTTGCAGACCTTCATCTCGATTGCCGACACCGGCAGCTTCACGCGCGCGGCCGAAGAAGTGCACCGCACCCAGTCGGCGGTGTCGATGCAGATGCGCCGGCTGGAGGAACGGATCGGCAAGCCGCTGTTCGAGAAGGAGGGGCGCAGCAACAGGCTGACGGAGGAAGGCGACAAGCTGCTCTCCTACGCAAGGCGGCTGCTCTATCTCAACCGCGAAACGCTCGCTGCATTCGACGACCAGCGGCTCGAAGGCACGATCCGCATCGGCACGCCGGACGACTATGCCGACCGTTTCCTGCCCGAGATCATGGCACGGTTCACGCGCTCCAATCCGCGCGTCGAACTGACCGTCATCTGCGAGCCGACGCCGGGGCTGGTCGAGCATATCAAGCGCGGCAATCTCGACCTCGCGCTGGTGACGCACAACGATGTGCGCGGCCAATCGGAAGTGGTGCGGCGCGAACCGCTGCTGTGGGTCACCTCGGCCAACCACGCGACGCACGAGCAGGAAACCCTGCCGATGGCCTTCGGCCGGCCGAACTGCATCTGGCGGCGCGCCGCCGTCGACGTGCTGGACCAGCAGAACCGCGACTATCGCATCCTGTTCACCAGCTTCTCGGCGACCGTGATCGCCGCGGCCGTGCTGTCCGGCCTGGCGATCTCGGTGCTGCCGGAATGCGCGCTCAGGCCAGGCATGAGGGTGCTGGGCGAAGCCGACGGCTTTGGCGCCCTGCCCGACTGCCGCATCGGCATCATGCGCGGCCAGACCTCGCGGCCGGAGATCGTCGATGCGCTTGCCCGGCATATTTCGGAAAGCCTGGACAACATCTCGATCCCGCTTGGCGAGGAAACGGGGACGTTCGACTTCGCCGCCCTAGCCTTCGCCAAGATGAAGCGGCCAAGGCCGAACCAGATCCTGCCGGGCTGGTAGGGAGATCCAAGGCCGTCCGAGAGGACGCCTTGACGCCGGCGCCCAACCAACCCCCAATCGGCCGATGAGCGAAGCAGCATCCGAATCACGCACCAACGCCACCGAATACACGGTGAGCGAAATATCGGGCGCGCTGAAGCGCACGGTCGAGGACGTCTTCGGCAATGTGCGGGTGCGCGGCGAAATCTCCGGCTACCGCGGCCCACACTCCTCCGGCCATGCCTATTTCGCGCTGAAGGACGATCGCGCCCGGCTCGACGCCGTGGTGTGGAAGGGCACGATGAGCCGGCTGAAATTCCGTCCCGAGGAAGGGATGGAGGTCATCGCCACAGGCAAGCTCACCACCTATCCCGGCAAATCCAACTACCAGATCGTCATCGACAATCTGGAGCCGGCCGGAGCCGGCGCGCTGATGGCGCTGCTGGAGGAACGCAAGCGCCGGCTGCAGGCGGAAGGGCTTTTCGATGCCGGCCGCAAGCGCCGGCTGCCGTTCATGCCGCGCGTCATCGGGGTCGTCACCTCGCCGACCGGATCCGTCATCCGCGACATCATCCACCGCATCAAGGACCGCTTTCCGCTGCACGTGCTTGTCTGGCCGGTGCGCGTGCAGGGCGATACCGCGAGCGCGGAAGTGACCAATGCCGTTACCGGCTTCAACGCACTGGCATGGGATGGCGGCATCCAGCGCCCGGACCTGCTGATCGTCGCACGCGGCGGCGGCAGCCTGGAGGATCTGTGGGGCTTCAACGACGAGGCACTCGCCCGCGCCGTCGCCGCCTCGGGCATTCCGGTGATTTCGGCTGTGGGGCACGAAACCGACTGGACGCTGATCGACCTTGTCGCGGATGTGCGGGCGCCGACACCGACGGGCGCGGCCGAGATCGCCGTGCCGGTCAAGGCTGACCTCGAGGCGACGCTGGCCAGTCTCGGCGCGCGGCTCAAGGCCGCTGTGCTGCGCAATTTCGAACGCAAGCGACAGGCAGCCCGTGCGGCGGCGCGCGCGCTGCCCTCACCCGACCAATTGCTGGCGCTGCCGCGGCGGCGCCTGGACGAGGCGACGTCGAGGCTCGGTCGTGGCCTGATGGTTTCCACCGAGCGCAAGCGGGCACGATTTTTCGCCGTAAAACTGACGCCGGCAATGCTGTCTCAGCGGATTGCCGAGGCACGGCGCACCAATGACCGCAATCTTTTGCGGGCGCAGGGCGCACTGCGCACCCTGGCGAAAAGCCGGCGCGCAGAGCTCAATCGTGCCGCCGATCAGTTGCCGAAATGCGCCAAGGCGTCGTTGCAGCGTCACAGGCAGCAACTGGCTTTGCTGCAGGGCCGCATCACGATCGAGCCGACAGCCCGGCGGCAACGTGTGCAGAGGGATTTGCTGACGGCTTTGACGAGACGCGGCGGCCAGGCGATGCTGCTCAGGCTGGAGCGGCTACGCGGCCGCATCGTCCAGGCCGACCGGCTGATGGCGACGCTTTCGCACAAGGCCGTTCTCGCGCGCGGCTTCGCGCTGGTGAAGGATGCCGACGGTGCCGTCATCAAGCAGGCCGCCGACGTGACGTCGGGGATGGCGCTTTCGCTGGAGTTCGCCGATGGTACGGCGGATGCGGTGGCCACCAGCGGCGCGGCGCGGCCAAAGCCCGCCGCCAGGCCGGCGGCAAAGGCTAGAGAACCCGGCAATCAGGGATCCTTGTTCTGAGAGCATGACCGACAATCCACACCATATGGCAACGCCGTCCGGCAAGCCGCGCGCGCGGGGCTTCAATATCGGCTTCGACGGAACGCCCGGGCCGTTCAATGCGATCACCGACGTGTCCGGGGTCGCGGTCGGTTATGCGACGCTGATATCGGGCGATGGCGCGCTCGTCGTCGGCAAGGGACCGGTCCGCACCGGTGTCACCGCGATCCTGCCCAGGTTGCGTGCCGAGTTGGCGACGCCGGTGTTCGCCGGCATTTTCAGCCAGAACGGCAATGGCGAGCTGACCGGCTCGCATATTATCGAGGAAACCGGCGCCTTCAACTTCCCGATCACCATCACCAACACGCATTCCTGCGGCGTTTCGCGTGACGGCACGCTGCGCTGGATGAACCAGGTGCTGCCGGCCGCGATCGACAGCGCCTGGGGCTTGCCGGTGGCGGCGGAGACCTATGACGGCTTTCTCAACGACATCAACGGCCACCACCTGACGTCAGAGCACGTCGCCCAAGCCCTTGACGGCGCCGCCAGCGGACCGATCGAGGAAGGTAGCGTCGGCGGTGGCACCGGCATGATCACCTTCGGCTTCAAGGCGGGGTCCGGCACAGCCTCGCGCATCGTCGCATGGCAAGGGCGCACCTACACGGTCGGCGCCTTTGTACAGTCGAATTTCGGCAAGCGGCACAATTTCACCATTCGCGGCCTGCGTGCTCAATCCGAACTCAACGAACCGGCTATCCGCGAAGCCACGTCGCGCGCGGAAAAGGGCTCGATCATCGCCGTGATCGCGACCGACGCGCCTTTCCTGCCACACCAGATGAAGCGGCTGGCCCGCCGTGTACCGCTCGGCGTCGCCATGACCGGGGGCTTTGGCTATCACAGTTCGGGCGACATCTTCCTCGCCTTCTCGACGGCCAATCCTGCCGCGGCGCTGGGGCCGACTGGCCGCCTCGCCAGCGCCGATTTCATTCCCGATGTGGACATCGACCCGTTCTTCGATGCGGTGATCCAGACGGTGGAGGAATCGATCCTCAACGCCCTTGTCGCCAATCACGATATGACCGGTCGCGACGGCAATTTCGTGCCTGCGCTGCCGAAAGCGTGGCTTAGGGAAAAATTTGGCTGAGAGGGACGGCTGAAACGAAAACGCGGGCCGAAGCCCGCGGGTCTCCAACAGGGTTACGGGAATTATTCCGCGGCTTTGCCGGGAGCCTGGTCTTCGTCGGCCTCGGCCGCTTCCTCGAGCCGGGAAGCGATCAATTCCTGGATATCGCCGACTTCCTCCTGGATGTCCTCCAGCGGTATGCCGACCTCGGCTGCCTTGGCCGCGCATTCCTTGGCCAGCGTCTCGGCCTGCTTCTCGATTCTGGCGTGGGACTGGCAATGGACCTTTTCGCCGATCCATCCCCGCAAGAACTCGATCGCGTGTTCACTCATGCTGCTGTTCCCTGGCGGCAAGGCCGGTTGGTAATCATAAACGTCTGCTTCCCGCGAAGGACGCATGCTCCCATTCCAGCCGAGTCGCGGCCAGCCGGCAAGCCGAAGCCGACCAGGGTCCACAGAGACGAAGGAAATCGAGAGGTTAAGGGCATTTTCTGATTCTGAAGGACTGTACCGTTGGCGGGATCTGCCCGCTCCGAGCAATTGCTTCTACCTTTTACGGCTTCCAGTCCGTTTCGTATCTTCACGGCTGCCGCTGCAGCCATCTTGTGACGTTACGCTTCAAGGCGCGAGCCATCGAAGCCGCCGCTATATAGTGACATCCTCCTACGATGTCGACTCTCCTCAAGGCCCGTGCACACGAGCCATGCAAGGCTCGCATGGATGGCTGACACGGTCAGAAGTTTTCGACCCAGGGCCTGAGCTCCATTTCCCACGTCCAGGCGCTGCGGTGCTGGCGGTGGATGGCAAGATAAGCCTCGGCGATAGCATCCGGCGAGAGCCGGCGATCCGACGGCCCGGGCTCCTGTCCGGAAGCGGCCGAGGCGATGGCCCCGTCGATGATGAAATGCGCGACGTGGATGTTCTTGGGCGCCAGTTCACGGGCCATCGACTGGGCCAGACCGCGCAACGCGAATTTGGGCATCGCAAAACCGGCGGAGCCGGCGAACCCCTTCACGCTTGCCGTTGCTCCGGTGAAGAGGATCGACCCTGCCCCTTGCGCGATCAGCCGGCGGGCCGCCTGCTGGCCGACCAGGAACCCGCCATAGGCCCCCACCAGCAGCGACTGACGGACCGCCTCGGGATCGAGTTCGTCGATCGGACCACGGGCGCGGCCGCTGGCGTTGAAAACCACCAGGGAAAGCGGACCAGCCTGGTCGGCGACATCGAACAGACGCTCCACCGACGCTGGATCCGAGACATCCGTCGCCACGGCCAACGCGCCGGTTTGCGCCTGCAATGCATGGAGCTTCTCGATGTTTCGGGCGGCCAGCACGACGTGAAACCCCTCCCTGGCGAGAAGGCGCGCGAGCGAGGCGCTCAAGCCGGAGCCCGCCCCGGCAATGACGGCGACGTTGGATGTCATAAGACCTCTCCTTCTTCCACTGATTGCAACGACTGATACCTATCGAAGTCTGCCGGATCAGCGGCGCACCGGCAACGCGCAGGGCGGAAAGAAAAATGGCCGGGCGCCAAACGGCCCGGCCAAAAGAAGGCCATAACCTTCAGAGGGGAACACCGTTCAGCGAAATGGGAGGAGAACACCGAACGGATTTTCCCTTTTTGAACCGATCCTTCCGCGGATACGACGAACGATTTTCCAAAATCAGCCGGATTTGCGAAAAATGCCATTCGTTCCTGTTCAGCTGACTCACACGCTCCGGTTCGGAACCGCGAGGGCCTAGCCGTCTCGATGACGAGCCTATCGGCTTCCGGCAGGCAAGGTTGACGGCAGGCGAGGTCTAAAGCGACGGTCCCATCTGGATGGGGCTGCCGTCGCTGAAACGGGATAGGCGAAACCTTTGCAGATTGTGTCCGGTCTCGTTGCCCTGGATCAAGTCGGACAGGACGCGGCCTATTCCAGGACCTATGCCAAAGCCGTGGCCGCTCATCCCTGTCGCGATGACGAGACCCGGAACCGCCGCGGCGCGATCGACCACCGGCACGACATCCGGCATCGCATCGATCATGCCGGCCCAGCTTGCCCTGATCGGTACCGCCCCGAATTGCGGGAAGAGTTTCCGAAAGCCCACGTCGATGGCGCGAAGCGCCCTGGTCTCAGGGGCAGGATTGAGAACGCGCATCCGCTCGAATGGGCTTTCCTTGTCGGCGTCCCATTTGCGTGGGGTGGACCAGCTGTCCGGGTATGCGCGTGGCGCGGCCGGCAGGTAACGCGTGCCAAATGGATCTGCCTTCAGGGCAGGCAGATATTTCGGTGCGTGGCGAAAAGCGTCCGGCCCGACATAGAGCACGTGACTGCCTCCCGCGGCCAGCGTGTAGCCGCCATCTTGCCTGCGCCGAAACGCGATGTGTTCGTCCGCGGCGGCACCCGCGTGGATTTCCGGCATCGGTGCGGTCGCTGCAACGGTGGTCCGGACACTGAGCTGCGGGATTGAAACGCCGTGCGCCCGCAGGAACAGCGACGTCCAGGCGCCGCTGGCGACAAGCACGTTCGATGTGGCGATGCGGCCCTGCTCGGTCCAGACGCCTCCGATGCGCCCGGCTGAGATGTCGAGCATGCGTGCGGCACAGTTCTCGATGATGGTGACGCCCTGGCGAACGGCCAGGCGGGCAAGCGCAGGCACGGCGACCCAAGGCTCGGCACGCATGTCCGACGGCGTGGTCATGGCGCCCTTGAAAGAGCGCGCCATGGTCGGGATCAGCCTGGCGGTCTCACCCCGGTCGAGAAGACGCGTGTCGACGTCATGGGCCTCGGCGATCTTCAGGAACTTGGCGAAATCAGCCATCTCCTTGTCGGTGCGCGCGAGATAGGTAACGCCTGTCTGCGCCAAGCCTATGTCCTCGCCGCACTCCCCGGCCAGTTGCCGCCAGAGACGCTGCGCTTCGATAACGATGGGCAGTTCGTCCGCGTCGCGGCCCTGCTGGCGGATCCAGCCCCAATTGCGCGATGACTGCTCCGCGGCGATGCGCCCCTTCTCCAGCAAAGTCACCGCTATGTTGCGCCGGGCCAGGAACAATGCCGCGGTCACGCCGACGATGCCGCCGCCGACAATCACCACATCCGACGTCTTCGGCAGCGGCGCCTGAAACTGGATTGGGGTGGCTTCGGTGAAAGGGAAGATCGTCAACGGGTTATCCTTTTCATGGTCCCCGTAGCGCGAAAGTCGCCCGCTCTCATGGGACGCTGGCCAAGCATGATGAGCACTACACGACCGGTCTTGAAAGTTTGCGGGCCAGATCAATGAAATCGTTGACCACTCGTCGGGGCCGCCTGTGCTCGTAGCCAGTCAGGATGCCGGGCGAAGCGAAGCGCTCGGCATGACTTGTCGCGACATCCCAGCGGAAGATCGCAGACGACAGCTTGTCTTTCGGCGGCTCAGGCCAGCCCGAACCGCTCCACCGCGCGCATGATGCCGCGCAGCTCGGCGAGGCCCTTCAGCCGGCCGATGAGCGAATAACCCGGGTTGATCCTTTGCTTGCCGATGTCGTCGGCAAGCAGATGCCCGTGATCCGGTCGCATCGGGATTTGCCAGTCGCCGCGGCCTTTCGCGCGGCGGCGAGCCTCTTCCCGCATCAAGGTGAGGATGACGTTCGCCATGTCGGTCCCACCCTCGAGATGCTCGGCCTCGTAAAACGAGCCGTCCTCCTCGATGGTGATGTTGCGCAGATGGACGAAATGAATGCGGTCGGCGAATTCCTCGACCATCGCGACAATGTCGTTGTCGGCGCGCGTGCCGTAGGAGCCGGTGCAGAACGTCAAACCATTCGCCACGCTGTCGACCGCCTTGAGGATGAAACGCGCATCGTCGGCCGTCGAGACGACGCGTGGCAGGCCATAGAGCGAGAACGGCGGATCGTCCGGATGGATGCACATGCGCACCCCCGCCTCTTCGGCGGCCGGAATGATCTCGCGCAGGAACCAGGCGAGGTTGTCGCGCAGTTCCTTCGGGCCGATCGCATCGTATTCCGCGAGAGCCTCGCGGAAACTGTCCCTGTTGTAGCTGCGCTCCGTCGCCGGCAGGCCGGCGATCAGGTTGCGTTCGATCTGGTCGATCCGCTCCGGCGTCAGCACCTTCAGCCGCTGCTCGGCCTCGGCGATACGCGCCGGCGTGTAGCTGGCCGCGCCATTCTCGCGCTGCAGGACGAAGAGATCGTAGGCGGCGAAGTCGATGGCGTCGAAACGCAAGGCGTAGCCGGTCGTCGGCAGCCGGTAAGCCAGGTCGGTGCGCGTCCAATCCACCACGGGCATGAAATTGTAGCAGATCGTCTGGATGCCGGCTTTGGCGAGTGCGCGGATGCTGTCGCGATAGTAGCCGGCATAGCGATCGCGCTCCGGCGCGCCGATCTTGAAGGAATTGTGGACCGGGATGCTCTCGACAACCGACCACGTCAGCCCGGCCGCCTCGATGATGCGCTTGCGCTCGAGCAAGTCGGCCTCGGGCCAGGCCCTGCCGTCATAGATCTGGTGAAGCGCTGAAACCACGCCCGTAGCGCCGGCCTGCTTGACATGCTCAAGCGTCACCGGATCATCGGGACCGTACCAGCGCCAACACTGTTCCATGAAGTCTCCTCACTGTTTGGCGGGGACGATATTGTTGGACCATGTTAGTGTCAATACAACCCGTTTAGCCCCATGTAGTTGATTTCCCGTGGCCAAACTGTAACTCTGGCCCAACAAATGGCGAGGAATTTAGCTGTTGGAGCAGGCAAGCCACGAGCCGGTGGAGGCGTCGGACGAAGCAGGAAGCAGCCGCTCGGCGGTCGACCAGACGGTGCGGCAGATACTCGACCTGATCCGCAATCGCGCGCTATCCGTCGGCGATGTCCTGCCTACGGAACGGGAACTGGGCGAATTGTTCGGCGCCAGCCGCAACACGATTCGCGAAGCGCTGCGCACCATCCGCACCTATGGCCTGATCGACCCTAAGCCGCGTGTCGGCGCGGTGCTGGCCGACCGACAGAACGTCGCCATCCAGAACTTCTTCGCCGCGCAAATGGACATATCGAAGACGTCCTTTCACGACGTGCAGGGCTTTCGCCGCATCATCGAGGTGAGCATCGGCGACCACATCATCCTCAATGCCAGCATTGCCGAACTCGACGCCCTGGACGAGGTCAACGGGCTGATCGAGACCGCCAGCGACGTTCAGGAAGCGGCACAGCGCGATTTCGATTTCCACCTTGCGCTGATGAAGCTCGCCGGCAACCGCATGCTGATGCAGACCTACCGGTTCCTGTCGCCGGTCATCCTGCACATCATGACCGTCGGCAAATCCATCCGGCCGGTGCTTGGCGAAACCCGCCGCGCCCATGGCGAGATCATCGCGGCGCTGCGCGCGCGTGACCGCATCGCCTATAGCTACCTGATGAGCCGGCATCTCGACTTCGGCTTGCGCTTCGTTCCCGACGATCTCGAAAATGCACGCACCGCGCCGGTGGCGCCGCACTCAGACATCCCATCTTCCAAGGAATTGCCCCATGCTTGATTTCGAGAACAAGGTTGCGCTGATCACCGGCACGACCGGCATCGCGCTCGCCACCGCGAAACGGCTGGCGCAAGGTGGCGCCGCGATCGTCGCCTGCGGCATCGACAAGGCGGCCAACGCCGCCATGCAGGAAAGCCTCGCCAAGGCCGGAGCGAGCGCTCTGGTGCAGACCGTGGATGTCTCGGTTTCCGAGCAGGTGCGCGAGGCGGTCGCAGCCGGCGTCGCGAAATTCGGCGGCATCGACGTGATCGTCAACTCGGCGGCGGTGCATCCCTATGGAACGGCGACGACAACCGACTGGGAAACCTGGAACCGGGCAATGACCGTCAATGTCGGCTCGATCTATCTGACCGCCCATTTCGGCATTCCCGAAATGATCAAGCGGGGCGGCGGCGCCATCGTCAATGTCGCTTCGGTGCAGGGCTTCGCCTGCCAGCAGAACGTCGCCGCCTATGCCACGACCAAGGGCGCCATCCACACGCTGACGCGTTCGCTGGCACTCGACTATGCGGCATTCGGCATCAGGGTCAATTCGGTGAGCCCGGGTTCGATCCGCACACCGATCCTGGAGAAGGCCGCGCGCGGCGACGGCGGCAGCGACGCCGATGTCGAAGAGGCCTACAGGCGCTTCGGCGCGGCCCATCCGCTTGGCCGCATCGGCGAGCCGGAAGAGGTGGCGGAGTTCATCGCGTTCCTATGCTCG
Organism: Mesorhizobium sp. ES1-4; assembly: GCF_020164745.1. Taxonomy (GTDB): domain Bacteria; phylum Pseudomonadota; class Alphaproteobacteria; order Rhizobiales; family Rhizobiaceae; genus Mesorhizobium. Next base: position 103,874 of record NZ_JAIUGV010000016.1, read on the forward strand.
TCCAAGGCCAGCTTCTGCACCGGCGCCGACTACAAAATAGATGGCGGCCTCACCGCCGGCATCGGCGTGAAATAGAGCCACTCACCGATGATTTTCGCGGTCGCGATCCCTTGCTATCCGCCTGAGCGAGAAGGAAGGCCGGGGCGACTCGGGCGGACAGCCAAGGGCGATCGGGTCGTGCATTAACGCAGTCTGTTCGGAACAAACTTTTTTGGCGGAAGTTCTCCCCCGGGAAGGGACGAACTCTCCGAAGGAGGTTTCCAATGAAACATGTTCTCATTACCAGCATGCTTGCGGTCGGGCTCGGCTGTGGGACGGCGATGGCTCAGACACAGTCAGGGACGGACACAAACTGCGCTTCCGGCACGACCAACTGCCAAAGCGGCTCCAAGATGAAGGATCAGGCACAGGGCACCAAGTCCAAGACTGACCAGCAGGCCCAGGACAAGGCCAAGATCCAGACCGATCAGCAGGCCCAGGGCAAGGCCGGCACCAAGACGGACCAGCAGGCCCAGGACAAGACCAAGATCCAGACCGATCAGCAGGCCCAGGGCAAGGCCGGCACCAAGACCGACCAGCAGGCCCAGGACAAGACCAAGATCCAGACTGACCAGCAGGCCCAGGGCAAGGCCGGCACCAAGACCGACCAGCAGGCCCAGGACAAGACCAAGATCCAGACCGATCAGCAGGCTCAGGGCAAGAACTCCACACAGGACAAGACCTCGACGGCTTCCATCAACAATGTGACCGTCGAACAGAAGACCAAGATCACTCAGGTGATCAGGGAAACCAAGGTCGAGCCCGTAGCCAACGTCGACTTCGACGTTTCGGTCGGCATCGAAGTTCCGCGGCACAAGATCAGGCTGCATCGTTTGCCGGCTCGCATCGTAAAGATTGTCCCGGCGTACGAGGCCTACGATTATTTCGTTCTCGCCGACGGCCGGATCGTCATCGTCGATCCGGATACGTACAAGATCGTGCTGATACTGACCTAGATGAAATGGCTCAACCCGCCCCGTTACATTCGGGCCGGGTTGAGCCATGCCCCGGACAGCCTTCCCAGCGCTTGGGTTCTAGGACCGCAAGGTCCGCAAGGTAATCGAATAGCGGTGTTCGGCTAGCGGCGGAATGCTGTGCTCCCATTGCGACCGCGAAGGCCCCGTCATGAGATAGGCCGATCTCGGCTCGACAATGATGGTCCGGCGGTCCCATCCAGACCCATTTTTGCATCGAAGGCGAAAATCGCAGGGCGCCAGCAGGGAAACGCCCGCGACGTCTTCGAAATGAGGCTTGTCGCGGTGCCAGCCGATACCGGCGCCAGGCCGGTATTCGTTGATCAGGACCTGCGCGAAGGCCTCGGCTGGCCGGCCCGCGAAGGCCGCGACCTGCTCGCGCAAGGGCAACAGAAAATCAGGTATCGGCGGTGCCTCGACGACTTCGCGCCGGTCATAATCGTAGCGAAGTCCAAAACCGACGACACGCCGGTTCGCCTGATGGCCGTGGAAGTCGAAGGCCTTGAAAGGCAGTCCTTCAAGATGCTGGACGAGTTCGATTTCCTCTTTCGGCGTGATCAGTCCGGGCTGGTATGCGAAACCCTCCGGCAGATCATCTTGAGCGGTATCGAACAGATCGTACTGAGGAGCGAGCCCACCCCCGGCTGTTTTCGGTTTGAGCGGCGACATTGTCCCTAGATGGTGCATGCCAGACCGCAAGGCAATACAGGAATCACGCTTTGCCCGCCTTTGGACACGGCGCAACGGAACGCCGTGGCGGCGTGGTAGTTTAGGAAGCGGCGGCGGCTTGCCGACTGGCGTAGCGACTTCAGGCAGCACGGAACCGGACCATGCCCGGCGGGTTTATGTGGCTGAGCCGTCAGGTGCCACCATGCCGTCGACCGCGATCCGAAACACGCAATACGATGCCGCGACCAGGACGCTCTCCGTGTGGTTCGTTCCGAGCGGCTACCGCTATGACTATGCGGATGTCGCGCCGGCAATCTATGCCGCCTTCAGGAAGGCCTCCTCTAAAGGCCGCTTCTTCAACAAATTCATCCGGGATCGCTACAGCTACCGTCGCGTGGCATGAGCGTGTCGATCGCTCAGGATCTGCCCGCGGGCCCTTAGGCGAAAGAGGGCGAAAAAAATTCCCGGGCCCCCTCTTGAAGAGGTTTTTACACATTCCCAAATCGCTTCGCGTCGAGGCTAAGGCTCGGCAAAACAGGCGTCGCGACAGGCCGCGACGTCGGTGATCCATGTTGCTTTTCGGAGGATATGGTTATGAGAAACGTGGACTATGCACCCCTTTACCGCACGACGGTCGGGTTTGACCGTCTTTTCAACATGCTCGACAATGGCGTCGGTCCGGACTGGCCCCCCTACAATATCGAAAAGAAGAGTGAGAACGACTACCGCATCACCATGGCGGTAGCCGGGTACGACCTGAACGAGATCGAACTCGTGCAGAACGGCGCCGAGCTGTCTGTCACCGGACGCAAGAAGCCCGATCAGGAGCAGAGGCAACTGCTTCACCAAGGCCTAGCCATCGGCAATTTCAAACAGACTTTCAGGCTGGCCGATCATGTAAGGGTCGAAGCCGCGACGCTCAATTGCGGTTTGCTCGCCATTGATCTCGTGCGCGAGGTACCGGAGGCGCTCAAGCCGCGCCGCATCCAGATCGGTGATGGCCAGGCCGAGGGTCAGAATTCAAGGTCGATAAGCCAGGAGATGCCGCGCAAGGCTGCCTGACACATCGAAACAGTCTGCGGTCCCGCCTCCCGGCAAGACCGGGAGGCCCTGATTGCGGAGAACGGAGATGACAAGCGAAGATATCTTCTTTCAACCTGATCCGAGAATGCCGACTTGCATCGGCGTTTGGCCGCTGCCGAAAAAGCTCGTCGAGGCTCTCAACCACCCGACCATGACTCTTGAAGCCAAGCGTGCGTTGCTCGCCTCATGGGCCTCCGACGCGCATGCGATCGAAGATGCTCCGTCGCTGCGCCGGCTGGACGACGGTTCCGTGATCGACGTGGACGAGTTGCTTCGCGCGCTGAACGCGCTTGACGGAGACGAGCAACGGCTTCCGCCGCGTCGGGCTGCGCCTCCATTACGGCGGGTTTCTCCTGGCCGTCGAAGGGACTGGTCCCGTTGGATAGCCCGGGTGCGACGCGACGACGACGACGATCCGCCTCCGAGCCCGGTCTGCGCCGCGATACCGCCCAGAACGAACGGCGGTGGAGCATTTTCCCTGCCGGAGCCGGAAGCAGCCTAGCAGAGGTTTATCCCGTTGGAGATGGAGACACCCATGAACGACAAGGCGTTCGACCGGCCCGTTCTGGTCAGGAACGGGCATTTCATGATCGAAGAGATAAGCTGCCTGGAAGACGCATTCGAGTTTCTACACAAGTGGCCTCAGGAGCGAAGAGGGCCGATTTTCGAAACCGCCGTGCGCGCGTGTCAGCGGGCCTATGACGGGGACGCCCCTGTGCCGTTGGCGCGCGATGCTTTTGCCGGTTTCGCCCGGTCGGCCAAGATCCTCGAGGACGTCTCGGCATCGATGCCCTGGATGGCGGGGACCAAGGTTGGCCAAGGCGGCGTCGTCGCCTGAAGGCTCTTTGCTCGAATCTTCGATCAACGCAAACGGATCGCCGGTCGATCCGTCCATCCCAGCCCCCGGGCAACGCCGGCGGGCTGGGCGCCCGGGATCGCTCTCTGCCTCACATTACCGCGCCTTACGGCTCGGCTCCGCGGGAGCCTCATCCGGTGCCGGTTCCCAGCCAAAGACACTGCGGCCGCCGAGCAGATGCGACTGGTCGAATTCTCCGGCGACGATTTCCTTGAGGCTGGGGCCGGTGACGTAGCGCTCGACCTGGCGCGACTGATCGTCAAGCCGCCTCAATGCGCCGATTTCCTCTTCACGACCAAGCCTGGCCTTTTGCACGGCGGATTTCAGCACGCCGATCGTCTCGTCATAGACCTTGAGCGGAACAGGAAACGGATGCCTGTCCTTGCCGCCATGCGCCAGTGAAAAGCGGCCTGGATCCGAAAAACGGCACGGCGCGCCGTGCACCACTTCGGCAACGAGGGCCAATGCGCGCACCGTGCGGGCGCCCACGCCGGGAACCAGAAGAAGCTCGGAAAAATCCGCCGGGCCGCGTTCGGCGGCAGCCGCCATGTTTCCATGCAGGCGACGCATCACGACATCGCTTTCGCGCACATCATGGTGAGCCGGCATGACCAGATGCGGCAACAGCGGCTGCTCCGGAGCCGGTGCGGTGCCAGACTCCAGCACAGCGAGTTCCCGCAGGATGCGATCCGGCCCAAGGTCCTGGAGCAGGTCCAACTGGCCCTGGCGCGAGGCTTCCGCGCGCCGGTCGGTCAGGTTGACGATCTCGCCCTGGTTGGCGCCCTCGATGGCGGCATGCGGCTGGTCGACGAAACTCTTCAGACCTTCGGACAGCCAATGATAGCGCCGCGCCAGCTTGCTGTCGCCGTTCATGCCTTGCTGCACCACCACCCAATCGCTGTCGTCGGTGACGATGAAGCCGTGCAAATAGAGGTCGAAACCGTCCTGAACGGCGGCGCTGTCCACCTTGGCGACAAGCCGGCTGGCGGTTGCCAGGCGCACGCCGTCGAAGCCGATACGCTCGCCGATGGCGGCAAGTTCATGCGGCGTTTTGCGCGAATGCGCGCCACGGCCGCCGCAGACATGAATGCCGAGTTCGCCCGACAGCGGCGTGAGACCGCGTTTCAAGGCGCCGACGACGCTGGTCGTGATGCCCGACGAATGCCAGTCCATGCCCATCACGGCGCCGAAGGACTGGAACCAAAACGGATGCGCCAGGCGCCGCAGCAATTCATTGCGGCCATAGTGATGGATGATCGCCTCGCACATGACCGCGCCGAGACGCGTCATGCGATCGCCCAGCCATTTCGGCACACGCCCGCCGTGAAGGGGAAGATCAGCACTGCCCGATCGTTGCGCCACGTTTTTGCCTGTTCTGGTTCCGCGATTCTAAGATAGGTGTCCGAGGCCGCGCAAGGAAGCATTGAATGCCCGCGAGGGCGGTCGATGGGCCAGACCGGCTTGGCCGGTCACGAGCGCAACGGCGCTCTGCTATCTCACCACACGCTTCTCGAGCTTGCGGGCCAGAGTGCGTCGGTGCAGGCCGAGCCGGCGCGCCGTTTCGGAGATGTTGAAGCCGGTTTCGACCAGCGTCTCGTGGATGCGCTCCCATTCGAGGTTCTTGATCGAGGTGGGCCGGGAGGAAAGCGGTACCGACACATCGCCCTCGGCACGGCCGAAGGCGGCTTCGATGTCATCGGTGTTGGCGGGCTTCGCCAGGTAATGGCTCGCGCCGAGCTTAATCGCCTCGACAGCCGTGGCGATGCTGGCAAACCCGGTCAGCACGACGATCCTCGTCGAAGCGTCGCGGGCGCCGAGCAGCTTGACGCACTCCAGCCCGGAGCCGCCGGCGCCGAGCTTGAGATCGACGACGGCGTAAGCCGGAACAGTCGTCTCGAGGGCGCTGAGCAATGCTTCCCTGTCGTGGCAGACGACGACGTCGTAGTCGCGCTTTTCGAAGGAGCGCTTCAGCGTTTTCGCGAAAGTCGCGTCGTCCTCGACGATAAACAGGGATCGATCAGGCCTCACGATCATCTCCATCGGTCAGTGCCGCCAGCGGCAACGAAAGGGTGACACAGGCGCCCTGCTCCAGGTTGAGCGCCGAAAAATCGCCTCCCAGTTTCCGGACCACGTTCATGACGAGGAACAGGCCAAGGCCGCCGCCTGGCCGCCCCTTGCTCGACATATAGGGTTGGCCAAGTGCCGCCAGAATAGCCTCGTCGAAACCCGGACCGCGATCACGCACGGAGATCATCAGCTTGTCGCCGTGCCGCTCGGCAGTGACGCCGACCCAGTCCTGCGATGCTTCCTGGGCGTTGTCGAAGACGTTGAAGATGACCTGCTTCAGCGCCGTGTCGGACACGATCGGCTCGTCCGGGTCGAAATCGTTCTTGTATTCCAGCTTGAACGGCTGGCGACTGATGCGCCACTCCTCGACCAGACCGTCGAGGAAACCGCGAATGGTCGTGCGTATCGTTCCCTCGCCTCTCGCCTGGCCGGAAGACATCAAGATGCCGGACACGATGCGTTTGCAGCGCTCGATCTGCGCCCGCATTTCGGCCACGTCGGCCGCCAGTTCGCGGTTGCGCGCAAGGGTGCGCATCTGGCGCCAGTCGGACAGGATGACCGATATCGTGGCGAGCGGCGTGCCGAGTTCGTGCGCGGCGCCAGAGGCCAGCAGGCCCATGCGTACGATGTGGTCCTCCTCGGCCGATCGCTGGCGCAGGTCGGCGAGATAGGCGTCGCGCTCGCGCAGATTACGGTTGATGCGCGTCATGAAGATGACGATCAGTCCGGCCGCCAGCACGAAGCAGATGAACATGCCCCTGATGTGCAGGGACAGGAGATCGCTGCCGCCATGATGCGGGATCACGATCGGCTGGAAGAAGAAGATGAGGAACACGAAGCAGGCAGACGCAGCCGCCACAAGGGTCCAGGTGAACGCCGGCGTCAGCAGCGCCGCGCCAAGGGTGATCTGCAAGAGATAGAGCGATACGAACGGATTGGACGCGCCGCCGCTCAGGTAAAGCTGCGTCGTCAGTGCCGCCATGTCGAAGATGAGCGCGACGAAGAGTTGGGTGTTGCTGATAGGACTGGTACCGCGCAGGACCAGCAGGCTGAAGATGTTGAGGCCCACCAGGAAAAGCACCACGCCGGCCATCTGCGCCAGCGGCAGCGGAATACCGAACCAGTATTCCGTCGCCAGAATGGTGAGCACCTGGCCCGCCACCGCCAGCCAACGCAGTTGGATCAGCAGGAACAGGTTCTTCCTGTTCGTCGCATCGGCATGCGACACCGCCCCGTTCTTGCCGGCAAGGGATGCCGCCATCGGGGATTTGTCATGACGAAGCGCTTGCGTGGGAACGCTCATCTCGCAGGTCCTTGCCGTTGGCGGCGGCCGATGATCGGCCTGGCCAGGGCAATGGCGAGCATGGCAGCGAGCGCGAACCAGGTCAAAGCATAGACCAGGTGACTGTTTCGGAAAGTCACGACCGTCAGGCCGCCGCGCGGCCAGCTATCGACGCGGGACGCTCCCGCATCGACGAAATAGGGAGCGGCGTCCGTCAGGCCGCGTGCGGTTCCGATGGCGGCGACGTCCCGCGAATACCAGCGATTGCCCTTGGCGTCGTTCGTGCGCAGGAAGCCGCCGTCGGGCTCGCTCATGCGCAACAGCCCCTCTACGGCGGCCGGCTCGGTTGGACCGCGGCCCTCCTGTTCGTACTCCGCCTTGCGCTCCAGGGGAATGAAACCGCGGTTGACCAGCACAACGAAGCCACGGTCGGTGCGCATCGGCGTCAGCACCCAATAGCCGCCGCCAAGCTCCGTCACCGCCTGCACCAGCGTGTTGGCGCCGCCCAGAAAGCGCCCCGCCAATCGCACATGGCGGTATTCGTAACCGGCCGCGGTGATGCCGTTCCAGCCTTCCGGGCCAGGCGCATCGACAGCCGGCGCATGAACGCGCTGGTCGACACGTGCGATCAGGTCGAGCTTCCAGGCCCGCCTTTCCAGCTGCCATATGCCAAGCCCGACAAACACCAGCACGCCGACAAGCCCGAGCAGCACAAGGACAAAGCGCCACGCGGACGACCGGCCGGCGTCCCTCTGCGGGGCGGGACGCGGACCGATGCCGGCCCGCCCGGTCGCTTCGATGATGGTCCTCCCCGAGCCCGGGACCGGGCTCATGGCATTTCGCGCATGTCGTGCAGCCCAGGCATCATGTTGGCATTGAGATGGTACATCACCCAGAGCGACCCGGTCAGCACGATGACGACCAGGATCAGCGTGAAGATCAGAGCCAGCATCGACCATCCGCCTTCCGAGGTGGTGTTCATATGCAGGAAGAAGACCATGTGGACCACGATCTGCACGACCGCGAAGGCCATGATGACGATGGCCGTGGCCTGCTTGTCGTCGATGGCGCCGGTCATGACCAGCCAGAATGGAATGGCGGTCAGGATCACCGACAGGACGAAGCCGGTCAGATAGCCCCGGAACGATCCGTGTGCTGCTCCGCCGAGGCCGTGACCCTCGGCATGATCATGAGCGCTCATCGCAACATTCCCATCAGATAGACGAAGGTGAAGACGCCGATCCAGACGACGTCGAGGAAGTGCCAGAACATGCTGAGGCACATCAGCCGGCGGCGGTTCGCTTCGATGAGGCCAAATCGCGCGACCTGCACCATCAGCGTCACCAGCCAGACGGTGCCGAAGGTGACATGCAGGCCGTGCGTGCCGACCAGCGTGAAAAAGGACGACAGGAAGGCGCTGCGCTGCGGCGTGGCGCCTTCATGGATCATGTGGGCGAATTCGTAGAGCTCGATGGACAGGAACGCCAGGCCGAACAGGCCGGTCACGGCAAGCCAGGCTTGCGTCGCGGCCACGCGGCCCTTGTCCATGGTCAGCATGGCAAAGCCGTAGGTGATCGAGGAAAAAAGCAGCATGGCGGTGTTGACCGCCACCAGGTCGAGGTCGAACAGGTCCTTCGGCGCCGGCCCGGCCGCGTAGTTGCCGCCGAGCACGCCATAGGCGGCAAACAGCATGGCGAAGATCAGGCAGTCGCTCATCAGGTAGAGCCAGAAGCCGAGCATGGTGGACCCGCCCTCGGCGTGCGCATGCTCTTCTTCGAGGTGAAAGACCGGTCCGGTGCCGGCGGTGGTTGCTGTCATTGCCATGCTCAAACCCTAACCCTGAGCGGCGAGGAGCGTCGTCCTCGCCTGCTCCGTCCGCGTGACCTCGGCCGCCGGTATGTGGAAGTCGCGATGATAGTTGAAGGTATGACCGATCGCCGTGGCTATGAGGCAGACGAAGCTCAGCGCCGCCAGCCACCAGATGTACCAGATCAGGCCGAAACCGAGCGCGACGCTGAACGCCGCCAGGATGATGCCGGTGCCGGTGTTGCTTGGCATGTGGATCGGCCTGAAGCCGGCGAGCGGCCTGACGTAGCCGGCCTGCTTCATGTCCCACCAGGCGTCGTTGTCGCGAATGACAGGCGTGAAGGCGAAATTGTAGGCAGGCGGCGGCGAAGAAGTCGACCATTCGAGTGTGCGGCCGTCCCAGGGATCACCGGTCGGATCGGCCAGGGCCTCGCGCCTTCGGATGGAGACGAATATCTGGACCAGGAAGGCGGCAATGCCGCAGGCAATCAGCACCGCGCCGAACGCGGCGATGACAAACCAGATCTGCAGCGAGGGATCGTCGAACACACGCATGCGGCGCGTCACGCCCATCAGGCCGAGGATGTAAAGCGGCATGAAGGCGAACCAGAAGCCGACCACCCAGCACCAGAACGAGACCTTGCCCCAGAACGGGTCGAGCTTGAACCCGAAGGCCTTGGGCCACCAGTAGGCAATGCCGGCGAACAGTCCGAACAGCACGCCGCCGATGATGACGTTGTGGAAGTGCGCGATCAGGAACAGGCTGTTGTGCAGCACGAAATCCGCCGGCGGCACGGCAAGCAGCACGCCGGTCATACCGCCGACGGTGAAGGTGAGCATGAAGGCCACCGTCCACATCATCGGCAGCTCGAAGCGGATGCGGCCCCGGTACATTGTGAACAGCCAGTTGAATATCTTGGCTCCCGTCGGGATCGAGATGATCATCGTGGTGATGCCGAAGAAGGAATTGACGCTGGCGCCGGAACCCATGGTGAAGAAGTGGTGCAGCCAGACGAGATACGACAGGATGGTGATGACTATCGTGGCGTAGACCATCGAGGTGTAGCCGAACAGACGCTTGCCGGAGAAGGTCGACGTGACCTCGGAAAAGACGCCGAACAGCGGCAGGATGAGGATGTAGACTTCAGGGTGACCCCATATCCAGATGAGGTTCACATACATCATCGGGTTGCCGCCGAAGTCGTTGGTGAAGAAGTTCGTTCCGACATAGCGGTCGAGCGCCAGCATCGAGAGCACCGCAGTCAGCACCGGAAAGGAAGCGACGATCAGCACGTTGGTGCAGAGCGACGTCCAGGTGAAGATGGGCATGCGCATCATCGTCATGCCGGGCGCCCGCATCTTGACGATCGTGCAGATCAGGTTGATGCCGGACAGCGTCGTGCCGACACCCGCCACCTGCAGCGCCCAGATATAGTAATCGACGCCGACGTCGGGACTGTAGCCGATGCCGGAGAGCGGCGGATAGGCGAGCCAGCCGGTGCGGGCGAATTCGCCCACGAACAACGATGCCATGACCAGGATGGCGCCGCCGACCGTCATCCAGAAACTGAAATTGTTGAGGAAAGGGAAGGAGACGTCCCGCGCGCCGATCTGCAGCGGCACGACGAAGTTCATCAGCCCGGTGACGAAGGGCATCGCCACGAAGAAGATCATGATGACGCCGTGGGCGGTGAAGATCTGGTCGTAGTGGTGTGAGTTCAGGTAGCCCTCGGAGCCGTTGAAGGCGATGGCCTGCTGGAGGCGCATCATGATGGCGTCCGAGAAGCCGCGCAGCAGCATGACGAGGCCCAGCACCATGTACATGATGCCGATCTTCTTGTGGTCGACGCTGGTGAACCACTCGCGCCACAGATAGGTCCAGAGCTTGAAATAGGTGATGACGCCGAGAAGCGCGATGCCACCGAGCGCCACCGCGACGAAGGTGGCCACGACGATCGGCTCATGCAGGGGCAGCGATTCCCAGGTGAGACGGCCGAAAATGAACTTGGTCAGCGTATCGGGCATCGGCTATCTCTCACAATTCGCGCCGCAGCAGGCCGAGCGATGGCGCATCCGCCTCGGCGCGGCGGCTCTCGGCCCCGGGCCTGAGCAGCCCCGCCCCACGAAGCGGGGAAAGATTCTTCATCGGCCAATCCGCCGGCGTGGCATCGCTGGCCGCGCGTGCCGCGGCAGCAGCCTCCTCAGCCGTGCAGATGCTGGCGACATAGGAGGGATCGTTTCCGAACACCGCGCCGCGCCGGGCGAGTTTGTCGTATTGCAGCGGCAGCGTGTTGCGGATACCCGCAAGGCCGAGGCCGCCCTTGGCGTCGATCGACATCATCTCGTTCATGCACATCTTGCCGCGCTCGACGCACAGATTGAGGATGGCGCCGTAGAGATCGGGATCGACGGAGGCGTAGTGGCGGACCGGTTCGTTTTCGCTCGGCTTTTCGAGTTCGAGATAACTGTCGCGGCTGAGCGCCGCCGACGCGGTCCTTGCCTGCGCCACCCATTGGTCGAATGCCTGGTCGGACAGACCGTGGAACGCAAAGCGCATCCCGGAAAAACCGGCACCGCTGTAGTTGGCCGAGAAGCCGCTATAGGTGCCCGGCCGGTTGATGACGGCGTGCAGCTTCGTCTCCATGGCCGGCATGGCATAGATCTGGCCGGCAAGGGCAGGGATATAGAAGGAGTTCATCACCGCGGACGAGGTGATGCGGAAGTCGATCGGCTGGTTGACCGGCGCCGCCAGTTCATTGACGGAGGCGATGCCGTAGTCCGGATAGATGAAGAGCCATTTCCAGTCGAGCGCCACGACCTCGACCCTCAGCGGCTTGTGCAACTGGGTGACGGGCTGGCCCGGCTCGATCCGACCGATCCGGCGATATGGGTCGAGCAGGTGCGTGCCGAGCCAGGTCAGCGCGCCAAGGCAAATGATGATGAGCAAAGGGGCCGCCCAGATCACCAGTTCCAGTTTCGTCGAATGATCCCAGTCCGGGGCATAGGTCGCCGAGGCATTGGACTGCCGGTACCGCCAGGCGAAAAAGACAGTCAGCGCCATGACCGGCACGATGATGATCAGCATCAGCACGGTAGAGACAACCAGCAGGTCGCGCTGCTGAGCCGCGACATCGCCCGCCGGCGCGAGCACGACCATATCGCAGCCGGTCAACAGCCCGGCCAGGGGAAGCAGAAGCAAGGCTCCAAATCGTTTCATCAGACGCTGCCCTCGATGAACCACGGCAACGCGTTGGGATGTTGCAGTGCGGTATCGATCAAGGGCTACTGCCGGCGGCGGCGCGGCGACATTGGACAATTTGTCCAATGCCCAGCCGGGGTAGGTCTGGCACAGTGTGCAGTGCACAACGAGACCCTGTAATCGGGTCCAAATATTCATTCCACGCGGCGGCAACGGACAAGATGGCTCAGACTTCGACTGCCGAAACAAACAGTGGGCTGATCGGCTCGGACCACGGCCAGGTCAGCGCGGGCGATATCGCGGTCGGTGTGATCGTGGGCAGGACGTCGGAATTCTTCGACTTCTTCGTCTATGCGATCGCGTCCGTCATCGTGTTCCCCAAGCTGGTGTTTCCGACGCACGATCCGCTCCTCGGAACGCTCTATTCCTTCGCCATCTTCGCGTTGGCCTTCATCGCTCGTCCGTTCGGCTCCGTCCTGTTCATGGCCGTCGATCGCGCCTATGGCCGTGGCGCGAAACTGACGATCGCGCTGTTCCTCCTCGGCACCTCGACCGTCGCCATCGCGTTCCTTCCCGCCTACGGCGATATCGGCGCGGTCGCGGTGTGGCTTTTGGCGCTGGCCCGTATCGGGCAGGGCGTGGCGCTCGGCGGAACCTGGGACGGCCTGCCCTCGCTGCTGGCGCTGAACGCCCCACGGAATCGGCGCGGCTTCTATGCCATGATCCCGCAACTGGGCGCGCCGATCGGCCTCATCGTGGCCAGCGCCCTCTTCGCCTTCTTCGTCGCCAATCTGTCGGCCGACGACTTTCTCTCCTGGGGTTGGCGCTACCCCTTCTTCGTGGCGTTCGCCATCAATGTCGTGGCCCTGTTCGCCAGGCTGCGCATCGTGGTGACGCCCGAATTCTCGAAACTCTACGAGAGCGGCGACCTCCAGCCGACGCGCATAAGGGACACGATCAGGGCCGAAGGCCGCAACGTCGTCGTTGGCGCCTTCGCGCCGCTGGCGAGTTTCGCGCTGTTCCACATGGTGACGGTGTTTCCGCTCTCCTGGGTGTTCCTGTTCACCAATGAGGGCCCGGCGCGCTTCCTGGCGATCGAGGCGGTGAGCGCGCTCTTCGGCATCGTGGCCATCGTCGCTTCGGGCCCGCTCGCCGATCGCGTCGGACGCCGTGCGCTGCTCGGCGGTTCGGCGATCGCCATCGCCACGTTCAGCGGCTTTGCCCCGCAGCTTCTGGATGGCGGCACCGTTGGCGAGGCCCTGTTCATGGTGCTGGGCTTCATCCTGCTGGGGCTGAGCTTCGGGCAATCGTCGGGTGTCGTCGCGTCGAGCTTTTCCCGGCAGTACCGTTATACCGGCTCCGCGATAACCTCGGATCTGGCGTGGATGTTCGGCGCCGGTTTCGCGCCGCTCGCAGCCCTGCTGCTGGCCGGCAATTTCGGCCTCCTCGCCGCCGGCGCCTACCTGCTCTCGGGCGCGGTATGCACTTTGCTTGCCTTGTGGTTCGATGGACGGCGTTCGGTCGCGGACCGTCCGGTCGACTAACACCCATTGCGGAACGTACAGGGCGAAGCTCGCCGTCGCTCCCGCGCCACCGAAGCGGGTCGGCAGCCAATCGGCGGGGTGCTTCCGGACCGCTGGCCAGTCTATTTACTCCAGCCCCGTCCACAGAAGCGGCCCCAAATGCCATGGCCTCGGAAAGGTGGGCGTCCCATGCGGGAACTCGCTCCTGCGAAAGGCACAGGAACCGACGCCGGCGGCCGGCGTTTTGCTGCATTGGAGCCGCACGCGAGACCCTGGAGCGGTGACAGTGCCCGAAGGCTACAGCGCGCAGCGATGGAAGGGGCGGAGACGGATACGATGGGTATTTTCTATCGTGCGGCCAAGATCGCGGAACAGGCACATGCTTCGCAGCACGACAAAACAGGAAGACCCTATATCGATCATTGCCGCCGAGTGGTCGACGCTGTCGAAACCATGGACCAGAAAGTCGTCGCCTATCTGCACGACGTCCTGGAAAAGGGCGAAGGCTGGAGCCGAACCAGACTCGAGGAGGCAGGCTTTGGACCGACGATCGCCGCCGCGGTCGAGGCCATGACGCGCAGGGAGGGCGAAGACTATTACGCATTCGTACGGCGGGCGGCATCGAACCCGTTGGCGCTGCCGGTAAAACGGGCGGATCTGGCCGACAACATCTGGCAATCACGGCAGATCGGAGCATCCACGGCCAAATACGAAGAAGCGTTGCGCATTCTTGATGTCGAGTTCACCAAGTGACGAGAGCGCCCGGAATGCTGACGGTAATCCGGTGATCGATCCGTGTCCGGCATGCGGATTCATCACCTAGCAGCAAGGGTAAGGCGGAACGTGAAGACGGGCGCACTTTCCGAGCGTCCGCCACGCTGACGAGATGCGTTCGGTTGGAACCGCTTCGATGCTGTCACGGTCGGGATCACGCGCTCCAACCGGTGGTCAGGATGAGCGAGGCCTCGAACACCTGGGCGCCCGTCTCGCTGCGCACCTTGACGGTGATCTTGACCAGATCGCGATCCGGCATTTCATCGCGAGCGACATCGTGCAAAATGCGAATGGCTTCCGCCCTCGCCTGTTCTCGCGATTGGAACGGCTGGCCATCGTCGTCCGGTACGAGGCCATCACTGTTGTAAAGGTCGAAATAGTACCGTTTCATTTTCGGGCAGCCTCGGAAACCTCTAGCGTGCTAAATACCTGGCGGCGCGGGTGGTTCCCTGCCCGCTCCCGCGTTCGCGCCAAACACGCACAGGCTGCCGATTGATTGTGCCCGCCATCTGCAGAAGTCCGGGGGTCCGGTTGCCACCTTTGCGTCCGAGACAAATGGCGATCGGCGCTTCAACCCCGATCGCTTCGAGGCCATCATGTTAGAGTCCCTCTACCTGCAACTCGGCCAGCACGATACTCTGTCGGACGAGGAAAAGGCCTTGCTGGCCGAAACGGTTTCTTTCGGACGGGAGTTCGAAAGGGGGCAGGATCTGGTCAAAATGGGGTCCCGGCCAACCTATAGCACCATGCTGCTGGATGGCCTGGCGGCACGCTATAAAGTACTCGAGGACGGCGGCCGGCAGTTCACGTCCTTGCAGGTGGCCGGCGACTTTGTCGATCTCCACGCCTTTTTGCTCAAGAGCATGGATCACGGCATCGTCGCGCTCTCCCCTTGCCGGGTGATGTTCGCGGATCATAGCAAGCTGAAAGCCATTACCGAACAGGCTCCTCACCTGACCCGGTTGCTTTGGCTCGACACGCTGGTCGATGGCGCCATTCATCGCGAATGGATCGTGGCGATGGGCCGCCGCTCCAAGACATCGCATCTCGCCCATCTCATATGTGAACTGTTCGTGCGCCTGCGGGTGGTGCAACGAGCCAACGGCATGAGCTTCCATCTGCCGCTGTCCCAGGCTGAAATGGCCGACGTGCTCGGGTTATCGGTTGTGCACATGAACAGGGTGATCGGGGGCTTGAAGAAGATCAAGGTGATCACCTGGACGAACCATATGGTCACCATTCTGGACTGGGACCAGCTTGCCAGGTTAGCCGAGTTCGACCCGACCTATCTGAGCCTGAACAACGAACCGAGATAAACAGCTGCATGCCCCAACAGCAGCCTTCTTGGTGATCAAGCCTTTCAGATCTGCATCCGGTCACCCTTGAGCGGCCGGCCCAGCATGGCCAAGGCGGCTCGCGTCGGCACGGCTGTTCATCCGTCCCACTCGCCTGCAATATCACCCCGGCAGATATTCAAAGGCGCTTGATCTCACCCAGCTTCAAGCGAAGCCTCTGGCCCTCGGCATAGGCAAGAGCGAAGGATTCAAGCTCGAACTGGCAGGTGATTTCCTGCCCGTCGCCGATCACACGGACGAACCATTCGCCGCACCCTTCGACGACCTCGATCTGGGCTCCGGCTTTGCTTTCGTGCTGGCTATCGTGCACGGCTACCTCCAAGCATCGGCCAAACACGCATCGGCCAAGGCGGACTTTTCCCACCAGAACGAGGTTCCGTCATTTAAATTTGATGACTTCACTGCACGAAATCTGGGAGGGCGCAGCGCTCTCCACGCCCCACCGCGATATGGCTACCGGGCCGCGCCAGTCACGCGCCAGACCGTGTTCCCGACATCGTCCGCAATCAGCAAAGCACCCGACTTGTCGACGGCCAGGCCCACGGGCCGCCCATGCGCCTTGTCGTCATTATCAAGGAAGCCGGTGACGACGTCCTGGGGCTTGCCGTCGGGACGACCCGCATTGAACGGTATGAAAACGACCTTGTAGCCGTTGAAGCGCTTGCGGTTCCAGCTGCCATGTTCGCCGACAAACGCGCCATTGCGATAGGATTCGGGCAGATTGGTACCGGTGTAAAATGCCAGGCCCAGGGGCGCTACATGCGAGCTTAGCGCATAGTCCGGGGGGATCGCCTTGGCGACCAGGTCCGGCCGCTGCGGCATCACCCGCGGATCGACATGCTGGCCATAGTAGCTGTATGGCCAGCCGTAAAACGCCCCGTCCTTGACCGACGTCATGTAGTCGGGAACCAGATTGGGACCGAGCTCATCGCGCTCGTTGACAACAGCCCAAAGCGCTCCGCTCTGCGGCTCCCAACTCAAGCCGTTTGGATTGCGCAGCCCGCTCGCGAAAATGCGCGAACGGCCTGTCGCCCTGTCGACCTCCCAGATAGCGGCGCGGTCCTTTTCCGCCTGGATGCCGTTCTCGGTGATGTTGCTGTTGGAACCGACCCCGACATAAAGCAGCGATCCGTCCGGGCTGGCGACAAGGGACTTGGTCCAGTGGTGATCTATCGGGCCGCCGGGGAGCGGCGTCAGCACGGTGCCTGGCGCGGTGATCTTGGTATCGCCGGACGCGTAGGGGTAACGCACGATGGCATCCGTGTTGGCGACATAGAGGTCGTTGCCGACCAGAGCCACGCCGAAGGGGGAATTGAGATGGTCTAGGAAGACGTCCTGGACATCAGGCACACCATCGCCGTTCGTGTCGCGCAGCAAGGTGATGCGGTTGCTTCCCTTAATGCCTCCTCCGCCGGAGGTCGCCATGGACTCGATCCAGCCCATTATCAGGTCCTTCGGACGCTTGATCGCGGCGCCGGGCGGCGCCACGGACTCGACCACGAGAACGTCGCCATTCGGCAGGGTGTAGAGCGAGCGCGGATGCTTCAATCCCTTGGCGAAGGCCTGGATCTGCAAACCCTTCGCGACCGTTGGTTTCTCACCCTGTTTCCAGCCGATGATCGAAGCGATATGCATGGGCGGAACCAGATATTGCGTCGGTTCAGGCAGTGTCGGGTTCGGCCCGACCTGATCACTCGGGTCTGGGTCGTTGCCGCTGCAGGCAGGCAATGCCAGAAGCGATCCGCACAACAGGCCCAGCCCCACGGCACGCCGGATGTGCATTCTTGAAGCCGGGCTGGCGCTCATTCGACCACCTCCACGGGAGTGCGACCGGTGCTCCATTCCAGCAGCCACACGACAAGCAAGACGATCACCGCCGCGACCGAGAGGATGAGCCCTGTCGGCACGACCGACGTCCAGGCGTCGCGGCTGTGCACCAGCGCATTGAAGAGCGACAGAACAAGCACCGCGAGATAGCCGAACAGGTACAGCCCGCGAACAGCCAGAATTCGACGGGTGAAGAGATCGACAAGTGCCGCGAGCACCGCAAGCACACCCATCACGAGGCCAGCCAACAGCAGCCATGCCGAAAAATTGGCCCACATCATCTCAGCGCTACGCCAATAGGTCAGGTCGGTCAGAAGCGTGCCGATGAAACATACGTTGGCGACCGCCATTGGCGTCCGATAGAGCGGACGCCTGGTGGTCACCGGTCGCGAATTGGCCATGACATTCACCGCCGTTCTCCAGATGGCACCTCGACTTCAAACAAACCTGGAGTTGAGTGGTTCCCGCAGGCTGTTGCGTTCAAGGATTTGTGAGTGCCTGGCCGGGCTGGTCGGGACGTCAAGCTCCGGACGTTTTTTTCCAATTCTTCGACTTTTATCGCCGGTCGTCGCCGGACGACCAGATCGGCCAGGCGGCGCCCCATGCCGCAATGGCCGACGCGGGCCTACAGGCAATGTGCCCTCACTTGGCATATCGCGTGGGTCATTCCCGCGATCCTGGCCACCCAACCCGTCAGCGGCCGCGATCAGTCGAGAGAGCGGTCCTGCCTCGAAGGGTTCTTGGAACCGAGATCCCCGATCAGCCGGCGGTATTGCAGTTCTGGGGCACCGTAAGATTCCCGTGCCAGAGACATGAGGCCTTGCCGATTCCGGATCGTGATTTCGCCGCGGCGAGCACGGATGTAGCCGTGGCTCTCGATTGTCTGAAGCCCGACGGTAACTCCGGGACGCCTCACGCCCAGCATGACCGAAAGGAATTGGTGGGTTATCATCAGCCTGTCTCCGACGGTCCGGTCACTGCACATCAGAAGCCATCTCGCCAGCCGAACCTCCAGGCTGTGCCGCGCGTTGATCGATGCCGTGTAGCTCGTCTGGATGTGGAGATACTGGACGTAGCGCAACAGGAACGGTCGCAAGGTAGGGCTGTCTTCCAACGCTGCGACGAATGGCGCGGCGCCGATCCGTATCGCTTCGCTCGTCGACTGGATGTAACAATTGAAGCTTGCCAGATCGTCACCCATGATCAGAGCCGAACCGGTCATGCCTTCGAAGCCGATTATTCCCACCTCTGCTTCCGCGGCCGAAGCCCTGGCCACGACCGATGCGATGCCACTCTCCAAGAAATAGACGGCTTCGATCGCTTGGCCTTCATTCTCCAACGGCGCTCGTAACTCCAGAAAAACACCTTCGAGATGGGGCCGCAGCCGCTCGAGATCGTCCACGCTCATCCGGCGCAACAACTCGCTCTTGGCCTGTAGAATCTTGTGATCCACGGGACGCTCTCCACTTGGGCAAGAGCACTAGGATCTCTCGACCTGCCGCGCCCTTCGAACGAGCGGACGGTGGCAAAACATAGACTGTCCCACCCGGCCAGCACTAGGCAGGCGGCCGTGTCGGTATGAAACCGACAGTAGCTGCTGTGGAAAAATCGCAAGTTTCGTCGGCTATCCATCCTTCGCCAGAAGGCGAGCTTCCCTGAGAATGGAGGCGCGGTCGAACCCTACCAGCAAAGCTATGTCACGTATCTGCTGTTCGGTAGTGCCCGATTCCCGGGCAAGTGCACGCACCACTTCGACCGCTAGACCGGGCCGCTCAGGGTCTTTCGCCATGACATCCTAGCCTCACACTGGGGCAGGAGTGCGATCGTCGCTCCCAAGCGTCAACGCCCGTATCGTGCTGCTGACGACTCCCTTTTGTACGCTTTCATACGGAACTTGGCGAATCAATTCGAACCGAGCCCTGTTCGGGGCGGTTTCACCGTCTGAAGGAGGCCTCTGCCAAAGTGGCGGCCATCATCACCCGGCGATCATGGCTGCTGTCAATGCTCAAGCGCCCGGCGTGACGCGGCGACAGAATGTTGAGATAGCCGCCAAGGGAGCGCATCGAGGATCCGCGCAAGGGCGCCGCCCGAGCTTCGAGGTATACGTAGCTCAACAGTTCGCCCGTCTGTCCGTCATCACCCCGCACGATTCATTCCCACCCTTCGTGGTTCGAGTGAATGACGAACCTGAGACTGTCGCCGCTTTTCAACAGCCCGCTAAGGCTTTATCTTCTTGGTCTGGCTCGGGGTCAGGTATCCGCCCTTTAGCAGTTCCAAGGCGTCGAGAGCCTCTTCATCCAGCAAATTTGTCAAGGCCACCCCACCCACGAGTACAACCTTGTCGCTGTCTATGTCGTAGACCTCCCAAAGCCCATCCTTGACCCTTCGGATTGCGTACCGGCGCTCCATAAGAAATTTCTCATATACGAGTCTCGGAAATTCCGGCCAAAATTCGATCCAGCGGCCGTGATTAGCGGTGGAAAACTGAGGAGCCTTCGATCACCTTACTGACAATCGCCACGCCGGATCGGGGCAGAATTGCGGTTCATTTAGGTGCCCAACAGCCGGGGTACTGATAGGGACCATCCATGGCTGCGGGCTTGGCCAGCCGCCTAGTACGATTCGCATTTTGTCGACGCGGGTGACCTGCACGTCCTGGCCGTTCGGCTTGCGTAGACCGGCGCCGCTCCGGTGTGTCACCGCATCGAAATCGACTTCTAACGCACGTTTTTGGCGTGCCAGGTTTGTAGCAAAACGGCCGCCTCGGTCCGATTTCGCACGCC
>NZ_JAIUGV010000017.1 GCF_020164745.1 Mesorhizobium sp. ES1-4
GCGAGCATGATGGCGGCGATCGGCGTGCCGAACACGGTGGTCATGCCGGCCGCCGCGCCCGCGACCAGCAATGTCTTGCGCTCATTGTCGCTGACCGGCAGCATCTGCGCGATCAGCGAGCCGATAGCGCCGCCGGTCATGATTATCGGACCCTCGGCGCCGAACGGACCGCCGGAGCCGATCGAGATCGCCGACGACAGCGGCTTCAGGATTGCCACCTTGGCGTCCAGTCTGGAGCGCCCGAGCAGGATCGCCTCGATGGCCTCGGGAATGCCGTGGCCGCGGATCTTCTCGCTGCCATAGCGCGCCATCAGGCCGATGATCAGCGCGCCGACCACAGGGACGATGACGGAGGCATAGCCCAGCGGAGTGTCCTCGAGCTTCAGGTCGGCGAGCGTGAACTGGCCAAAATAGGCAATGTTGGTGGCCAGCCGGATCAGCTTCAAAAGCGCGATGCCGGCAAACAGCCCCGCCGTCGCTACCACCACCGCTATCGCGGCAACCAGCAGCACCCTTGCATCGGTCGTGAAATCTCGGAGATGGTCGGGGCTGGCGTGATCAGGTTTCATTGCTGCTCTCATTCTGCGGACGCATCGCATGTGCCGGATGACTGTATCGGCGGACACGGCATGCTTGTCGGTTCGCTATATATCGTAATACGATATAAATAGACAAGGCCGTTCTTGCTAAAACCGATCGGAATGGAACAAGTGTCAAAAATGACGCATCCGCAAAAACCTCGCCCCGCCATCAGCCAGGCCGACTACCAGCGGCTGTCGGAGTTTCGTTACCTGATCCGCCGCTTCCTCGAATTCAGCCAGGTCCAGGCACATGATGCCGGGCTGACCCCACGCCAGCATCAGGCGCTGCTTGCGATCAAGGGATATCCCGGTGGTGGACCGGTGACGGTCGGCGACCTCGCGGAGCGCCTGCGCATCCGCCACCACAGCGCCGTCGAATTGGTCAATCGCCTTGGCGAGGCCGGGCTGGTCGCACGGGATCAGGACAAGGACGACCACCGTCGTGTGCTGCTGCAGTTAACGGTGCGTGCCGACGACCACCTGGCCGACCTTTCGGTTGCGCATCTCGACGAGCTTTCGCGGATAGAGCCGATGCTGAGACGCTTGCTGCGTCGTGGCGAGGAATGATCCGAACAGGTCGACTTCATTGGCATTGGCTCGTCGCAACACGCAGCTTCTTGCACGAGCCAGTTAGATACCATGTAAATATGAGAGCAACTGTGTCGGCTAGCGTCCGAAAAACCTATTCAATGGTAGCCAACGTCAGCGCGAACTTTGCCGCGGAACACCCAATACGACCAGCCGGTGTACATCAGGATCACGGGCAACAACACAAGAGTCCCGACGAGCAGGAAAGCCTGGGTGCGTTCTGAAGAGGCCGATTCCCAAAGCGTGAAATGGTAGGGAACGATCATCGGGAAGAGGCTGATGGCGATCCCAACATAGGAAAGCGCAAAGAGGCCGATGGCGCCGACGAAAGGCTTCGTCTCACTTGCACTGCCCAGTACCCGCCAGGTGAAGAAGGCGACGGCCGCTGTCGCGACAGGTACCGGTGCCAAATACAGAATGTTGGGCCAGGCGAACCAGCGCGCGGCGATGGCCTGGCTCATGAACGGGGTCCAGATGCTGACCACGCCAATACCGACGAGGACGCCGACAAGACACATGCGGCCGTGGCGGCGCGCCGCCGCCTGCACCTCCCCCTCGGTCTTGAGGATCAGCCAGCCGGCGCCCAGAAGGCTGTAGCCGAACAACAGGGCGAAACCTGTCAATAGCGAGAATGGCGTCAGAAAATCGAAGGAACCGCCGGAAAACTGTCTGCCAGTGACCTCAAAACCCTGGATGAAGGCGCCAAGCACGACCCCTTGAGCAAAGGTGGCGACAGCCGAGCCATAGCAGAAACCATGATCCCAGAAGGTCTTGTGCTCAGCGTCGCGGAACCGGAACTCGAACGCCACGCCGCGGAACACCAGCGCCAGCAGCATAACCAGGACCGGAAAATACACCGCCGGGATGATGATGGCGAAGGCAAGCGGAAACGCTGCCAGAAGCCCGAGGCCGCCCAGCACCAGCCAGGTCTCGTTGCCGTCCCAGATCGGCGCGATCGAGTTCATGATCGTGTTGCGGGACGCTGTGTCGGGCGCGAAGCCGTAAAGCATGCCGACGCCAAGATCGAAGCCATCCAGCAGCACGTAGAAGAACACCGCCATACCGAGGATCAGCGTCCAGATTGGCACGAAATCGAGGACCTGGCTCATCGCACTTCTCCCTCTCGAAGTTCGACGGCTCCGGCGCGGACCGGCGCCCCGGGCCGTCCTCCCTCGATCTCCACATCTATCTCGGCAGCAATTGCCGGGCCTTTGCGCACAATGCGCAGCATGAGGAAGAGGCCCGCAGGATAGATGATGAGATAGACCGCTACGTAGCCGATCAGCGAGAGCATCACATCAATGCCCGTCAACGAAGGCGTCACTGAGTCCGCCGTGCGCAGAAGGCCGTATACTGTCCAGGGCTGACGTCCGACCTCGGTGGTGATCCAACCTGCGATGACCGCCACGAAGCCGATGGGCGCCGCGATCTGGGTGATCGCGAGAAAGGCCGGCGAGGTGTCCAGCCGGCCGCGCCAGCGAAGCCATCCGCCAACAAGGACGAGGCCAAGCATCAGGATGCCGCAGCCGACCATGATCCGGAAGGCGAAGAAGGGGATAGCGACGGGCGGACGCTGATCGGCCGGAAAGTCCTTGAGGCCCTCAACCTCGCCGTCAAGCTCATGGGTGAGGACGAGGCTGCCAAGCCATGGAAGGTCTATGGCAAAGAGGTTGCGCTCGGCTTTGTCGTCTGGAATGGCGAAAAGGGTAAGCGGCACCTGTCGGGCAGTTTCCCAGCGCGCTTCAATCGCGGCGAGCTTAGCCGGCTGGTGGTCGCGCGTATTCAGACCGTGCTGGTCGCCGATGAACATCTGCAGCGGGACCAGCACGGTCAGCAGCCAGAGCGTCATCGACAGCATCGTTCGGCTTTCCTCAACGGACCGCCCGCGACGCATCAAAAAGGCGCCGACGCCCATGACGACGAATCCTGTCGTGACGAAGAAGGCGACGACGGTATGCGCCAGCCGATAGGGAAAGGAAGGATTGAAGACCACCTTGAACCAGTCCGTCGGGAAGAAACGGCCATCGATGATCTCGTAGCCGGCCGGCGTCTGCATCCAGCTGTTGGCCGACAGGATCCAGAAGGAAGACAGCAAAGTGCCGAGCGCCACCATTAGCGCGGCAACGAAATGCGCCCAACGCGGGACCAATTGCCGTCCGAAAAGAAGGACGCCGAGGAAGGCCGCTTCGAGGAAAAACGCCGTCAGGCCTTCATAGGCGAAAAGCGGGGAAAGCACATTTGCGGTCGCGTCGGAAAAGCGGCTCCAGTTCGTGCCGAACTGGAAAGGCATGACGACCCCGGTGACGACGCCCATGCCGAAAGCAATCGAGAATATCTTGATCCAGAACGTCGAGATGCGGAGATAGATGTCCTTCCCGGAAAAAAAATTGAGACCTTCCAGCATCGCGATGAACGCGGCCAATCCCACGGTGATGGCCGGCAACAGGATGTGCCAGCCGATGACCCAGGCGAATTGCAATCGCGACAGGAATACAGGATCGAAGTCCATCACTCGTCTCTCCAAACGAAAACGAGCTGGCCTCATAAATCCAACTGCGCCGTAGCCACGACAGTGGACAGGGCTCGTCTTCAGGCCGTCGTCAAGCTATAGTAACTAGCGACGGTGTCGATAGCGCCGTTTTTTAACCACCTCTTCTCCAGTAGATCGGTCCCTCCTAACCAGCGGCTTTGGAAAGCGCTAGCTCAAGGTCGGCGATCAGATCAGTCTCCGCTTCGAGGCCGACCGATAGCCTCAGAAGGCTGTCGCTTATTCCGGCGACCTTTCGGCCCTCGGCGCCCATTCCGGCATGGGTCATGGTAGCCGGATGGGCAACAAGGCTTTCGACGCCGCCGAGAGACTCGGCCAGCGTGATAACTTCGACTGCTTCGACGAAGCGCCGAACCGCCTCCACGCCTCCAGCCAGTTCGAAGCTCAGCATCGCTCCGAACCCGGCTTGCTGAGCCTTGGCGATTGCATGGCCGGGATGGGATTGAAGACCCGGATAATGGACGGCGCTCACTTGCGGCTGCTTTTGCAGGAAAGTGGCCACTGCCGCCGCGTTGGCTTGCTGCCGCTCGATACGCGGGAACAGCGTGCGAAGGCCCCTGAGCGTCAGGTAGGCATCGAACGGCGCTCCTGCGACACCGGTGGCCTTCGCCCATTCTCCAAGTGCCTCGACATCGCTCTGTTGCGCCGCGATGACGGCGCCACCCACCACATCGGAATGGCCATTCAGGTATTTGGTGGTCGAGTGGACGACAAAATCGGCACCCAGCGCGATCGGCCGCTGCAGAGCGGGCGACAGGAAGGTGTTGTCCACTGCAACCTTCGCGCCGACAGCTTTTGCCTGAGAGGCGATCGAGCAGATGTCGACGACGCGTATCAGCGGATTGCTCGGTGTCTCGATCAGCACCAAGGCCGGCTTCTTTGCCAGCATCGCCGATAAAGCCTCTGCATTCCCCTGATCAACGAAGAGGACATCGAAATGTCCTTTGTCGCGGCGAATTGAAAGCAGCCGGTAGGTACCCCCGTAGCAATCATGCGGCGCAACGACGAGATCGTCTCGTCCCAACTGCCCCAGCACCAGATCGACCGCGGCCATGCCCGAGGACGTGACGACGGCGCCGACGCCCTCTTCCAGCCTGGCCAATGTGTCAGCCAGCATGTCACGGCTCGGATTTCCGGCGCGGGTATATTCGTAACGCCCTGCCTGCTCATAGCCTGGAAAGACGAAGGTGCTTGAGAGATAGATCGGCGGCGTGACCGCGCCGAAGCCAGTGTCGGCGGCGATGCCGTTCGCCGCTGAAATAGTGCGAGGATCTCTGGGCTTTGTCATCGTGGCGACCTCGCACTTCAGGAGCGGCGTTGGCCGGAATCAGTTTAGCAGTTGGACCATGCGCAGATAAGGGCGCAATTCTTTCCAACCCTGGGGGAATCGCTCCTTCGCCTGCTCGTTGCTGAGGCTTGGCGAGATGATGACCGGCTGGCCCGGCTCCCAGTTCACCGGCGTGGAGACCTTCTGATTGTCGGTGAGCTGCAAACTGTCAATGGCGCGCAGGATTTCGGAAAAATTACGACCAGCACTTGGTGGATAGGTCAGGCTGAGGCGGATCTTCTTGTTTGGGTCGATAACGTAGACGGCGCGCACCGTCACATTGGGGTCCGTTTCGGCGTGGATCATGCCGTAGAGGTTGGCGACCTTCTTGTCGGTGTCGGCAAGCATCGGAAAATTGAGTGCGTGTCCTTGCGTTTCCTCGATGTCCTTTTCCCAAAGATTGTGTGCCTCCACATCGTCGACCGAGAGGCCGAGCGGCTTGACGCCACGTTTGTCCCATTCCGGCTTGAGACGGGCGACTTCCGCCAGTTCGGTGGTGCAGACCGGGGTGAAATTCTTCGGGTGGCTGAAGAAGATACCCCACGAATTGCCGAGCCATTCGTGGAAGCGGATTTTTCCCTGCGTGCTTTGCTGCTCGAAATCCGGAGCAATCTGGCCCAGTTGCAATGACATGATTTCGTCCTTCCTGTTTGATCTTGAAGCGTCAGTCGTTGAAATGCCGGCCTTCCTTGACCTCCGCGACATAGCCGGCGCGGATGGCGAAATCGCCGAAACGCTCGTGCGACCGTCGATCCGTCGCAAAGTGCGCGATCACCTTCGCCAGCATGTCGAGAATGGCGGCTTCGCCGACGTTCTCGAGAACCATCTTGTTCAGCCGCTGACCGTGAAAGCCGCCACCGAGGTAGAGGTTGTACTTGCCAGGCGCGCGGCCGGTCAGGGCGATCTCGGCGATGTAGGGACGCGCGCAGCCATTGGGGCAGCCGGTCATGCGAATGGTGATCGGCTCGTCCGTCAGGCCATGTGCGGCCAGGATGGCATCGATGCTGCCGATAAGGTTCGGCAGATAGCGCTCGCTTTCGGCCATGGCGAGACCGCAGGTCGGCAGCGCTACGCACGCCATCGAATTCAGGCGCAACCCACTTGCCCTGTTTAGACGGTCGAGCCCGAATTCCTTCATCAGAACTTCGATATCGGGCCGGGCCTCCGGCGCGATATCGGCGATGATCAGGTTCTGGTTCGGCGTGATGCGGAACGTGCCCTCGTGAATACGGGCGATTGCGCGCAGGCCATCCATGACAGTGCCGATGATACGGCCGTTCTCGATGAAGAGGGTGCAGTGCTCGCGCCCGTCCTCTCCACGCGTCCATCCAATCGGGTCACCGTTCGATATGAATTCGTACGAACGGGCAGCCGCCAGCGAAAAGCCGAGCCTTGCCTCGATCTCGGCCTTGATCCAGTCAAGGCCCTTGTCGTCGATTGTGTATTTGAAGCGTGCGTGGCCACGATCGATCCGGTCGCCATAATCGCGTTGTACCTGCATGACCGCGTCGCAGACCTGCAGCACCTTGTCGACGTCGGCGAAGCCGATCACGTCGGCTAGCCTCGGATAGGTTTTTGGCGCCTGGTCGGTACGGCCCATGCCGCCGCCAATGGCAATGTTGAAGCCTTCAAGCTTGCCGTTGGTAGCAATGGCGATGAAGCCCAGATCCTGCGCGTAGACGTCAATGTCGTTGATCGGCGGAATGACGAAGCCGATCTTGAATTTTCGCGGCATGTAGGTGCGGCCATAGAGCGGTTCTTCCGGCCCTGAAACCTCCGTGCGCTCTTCGCCATACCAGATCTCCCGATAAGCCGCTGTTTTGGGGATGGCGTGATCGCTGGCGCGCTTGGCCAGTGCATAGACCTCGGCGTGCAAGGTGGAGAGCCGCGGATTGACCGAGCACATGACGCCGCGGGAATCGTCGCCGCAGGCTGCCTTGGTGTCCAGAAGCACGTCGCGCAAACCCTGCATGGTCGCGCGCAGATTCTGCTTCTTGACGCGATGCAGCTGGAACGTCTGCCGCGTTGTCAGCCGCAGCGTCTCGCCTGCATGAGCGCGCCCAAGCTCGTCCAGCTTCAGCCATTGGCTGGGACTGCAGACACCGCCGGGCAGGCGGATGCGAGCCATGAAGGTGTAGTCCGGCTCAAGCTTTTGCCGACGGCGTTCGTCACGGATGTCGCGGTCGTCCTGCTGGTAGAGGCCGTGGAACTTCATCAGCTTGATGTCGTCACCAAGCACGGCGGCAGTAAGCTCTTCGGCGAGGCCCGCCGCTATGGTGCCACGCAACTGATCGCTTGCCGCCTTCATCCTCTCGTCGCGCCCGAGTTTATCCAGCGGCTGCGAAAGGTCTCGGCTACGGTTCGTATTTAACTGGGGCATTGTCATGCGCGAACCTCAATAGACATCGATCTGGTAGCGGTGATCGCGCAGCAGGCCGCCGACATAGTCGTTGGCGGCGGCCTTGCCGCATGCCCGTTGCTGTTGCACCACACTAACAAGAGCGGCGTGCACGTCGGGGGCGAGATGCGTGCCATCGCCGCAGACGTAGACATGCGCGCCCTCCTCCAACCAGGCGTAGACATCGCGCGCGTGCTCAGTGAGGCGGTGCTGGACATAGGTCTTGGTGGCGCTGTCGCGGGAGAAAGCGACGTTCATCCGGCTGAGCACGCCATCCTTCAGAAAACCCTGCCACTCGGTCTGGTAGAGGAAATCGCTGCTGAAATTGCGCTCGCCGAAAACGAGCCAGGATTTACCCGCGGCTCCTTGCGCTTCGCGCTCCTGCAGGAATGCACGGTAGGGTGCGACGCCGGTGCCTGCCCCGATCATGATGATGGGAACGTCACCGTCCGGCAGACGGAAATGCGGGTTGGCCTGGACGTAGACCGGTATCGTCGTGTCCGGTGCGCCGCGTTCGGCGAAGTGGCCAGAAGCGACGCCGGCACGCGGCTGACCGTGCAGATCATAGCGCACGGTGGCGATCGTCAGATGCGCTTCGTCGGACACGGCGGAAGGACTCGATGCGATCGAATAGAGCCGTGGCTGCAAAGGTCTCAGTCCTGCGACAAAAGTTTGCGCATCGATCCCGGGAACGGGGAACTCGCGGACGATGTCGATGACCTGATGGCTACGCAGAAACGTGGCGCGAGCCTGAAACTGGTGCTCGCCACGCAGTTCCTGAAGCTTGCTTGCGCCTGTGAGCTCTGCCCATTGGTCGAGGAAGCGCGGCGTGGCGACAGTGATTTCCAGGTGCTCGGCCAGCGCGACACCGAGCGTGGTCGTGAGCCCCTTGCCGGAAAAGTTTGCATCGGCGTCCAGGGACAGCTTATTCAGCAGCATTTCGACCAAGGCCGGATCGTTGCGCGCCATGACACCAAGTGCGTCACCCGGTTCGAATGCAAGTCCCGAGCCAGCCAGAGACAGTTCAATGTGTCGGGTTTCCTTGCTCGATCCACGTCCGGTGAGGACAAGATTATCAATGATGGCTGCCGGGAACGGCGTGTGCTTGTCGAATGTCGGCGCTTCGACCACAGCCGCGGAAGACACGCTCGCAGGGCCAGCCGCCCTATTTTGCAAGCGTGGTCCCAATGCAGCCGGCGCGAGCTTGGCCACGGCAGCTGCGATCCACCCGGCGGCCTGATCTTCATAATCAACGTCGCAATCGACCCGGTCCTGCAGTCGCACCGCACCGAGTTCGGCCAGTCGCCGATCGAGACGCTTACCCGCTTCGCAATAGCGTTCATAGGTGGAATCGCCGAGCGCAAGTACGCCATAGCGCACGCCTTCGAGGCGCGGCGCCTTTCGGCTCTCGACGAATTCGAAGAAGCCCATGCCTGAAAGCGGTGGATCGCCCTCGCCGTGGGTACTTGTAACGATCAAAATGTCCTGCTCGTCCTTGAGCTTGCGCAGCTTGTAGTCAGCCATGTCAACCAGGATTGGCTCAAGTCCTTGCCTGCGGACGACTTCGCCAAGTGTCCTGGCGAGACCGGAACTGTTGCCGGTCTCACCGCCGAAAATGATCGTCAGCGACCTCGAGGAAATCGCTCGCGGCACGACCGACACAGAGTGATCAGATGGAGAGGGAGAAGCAATGTCTCCGACCAGTGAACGCGCGCTGTGATCGATCCCGGCGAAATAACCGCTGATCCAGAGCCCCTGTCCGGGCTTCAGCGAGATCGTCAGGGCGTTAATCCGTTCCCATTGCTCGGCCGTAAAGCCTGGGCCCGGAAACTCGAATGCAGTCATCTGATCGCTTCCTTCGGCACAGTCCTGGCTGTGCTTTTTGCCAAATTAAGGAGCCTGACGGAGCTCGCATCCGAGATGCCCTGCCGGCTGCCAGGCGCGACCATTGCATTCGAGTTTTGGCCAAGACAAACGAATCATATTGTTAGTTTGAAGCAAGAATTTTGCTGCAAATGACTGTTGAAACGCCCATTCTATGGTTCGCTCGATCACGTATCGTTCCTTCTAAAAACGATGCGTCCCATGGTCGAAAAATGCGCTTGGCGGATTCCAGTTTTTATTGTGTCGAGATAACGCAGGCGGTAACTTGCGGGTTTGTGCGTGCTTAGCTGCGCAAGGACATCCGGTCGATCAAGACCGCCTGCGGCGATCCATGCGTTGGTGATGCTTGCAGTCCGCTCGGGGAGAACAGAACGATGCAAACGATTGATGAAAATGCCGACTTAGCAACGGCAATTGGAAGACTCTTATCCGAGAATACGGGAGCTGCCTTCATTTCGACGGCGGCGAGCATAGCGATCTTGAGGGAGCGTACCGGCACAGCGGTTACCGACGCAGCTCTGCAGAAACTGCTGACCGAAATGGCAAGAGTTCGCGGCATGACCATGCTTTTCGATCGACAGAAGAAGTGATCACCGGCCTGCCGGGCCGCAAACACCGAGAAGCTTCCTTGCTTGCTGAGGGGTGGACGCTGCGTCCATCGGACATCAACTACGCGTCGGCCCCCCGTTCTTCTCTGCCGCGCCCCAGACTTCGCGTGCAGCGTCAGCATCATGGCGGCGATACATAGCCCGACAATCAAATCCGGCCACGCAGACACCCAGACGTAGGCAGTTTACCAGCCCGGCGGCAACGATGACGACATTTTGCAAACGCGTCATTTCGTGCGATAGGAACGCCGCCTTGGTGAGACTGCCGCTATGGTGGCGATACTTGGCTAGCATGAGGGCGCATGACAGGTTGATGACCAGCGCCCCTGCACCAGTCAATGACAACAGCGCTGCGTTCGGCGCGACCGGGAGCTTGAACTTTTCCCAGGCCGTCCAGAGCTTCGCCAAGGCGGGGATCAGAAGAACGCCGGCCAAGGTCATGCCGACCCGCGCTCGGTTGCGCGCTGTCCAGCCGATTGCCAACACGATCAGGAGATTGACGGAAGCATCTTCCAGAAAATTGATACTGTCCGCGAATAGCGATACTGAGCCAATGGCCCTCGCCACGGTGAACTCGATGCCGAAGTAGGCCAGGTTGAGGATTGCCACAAGTTGGACAACTCTGCGCAGAGTGTCGTTGTCTGATTTTGAGGTCATCGAAACCCGTTATCATGCGCCGCACAGCGCTTCCATGATCAGGGCCGCAAATCCTGCTTGAACGGTCAAGTGGGCGGGTCGCGCGGCAGCGTTCGCCGCATTGGCGGGCGATATTTCTTCAAGACAGTGACAGTGTCGGAATCTACGGTGACAAGGCTGCCGATCTTGACCGTCACCTTGCCGGCATCGTCATCAACGCTGGTGATCTGACCGGTGATCGGATGCGTGTCACCTCGCTTTGCCTTGGCAGGCGGCTCGATCGAGAAGGGGAAACTGTACGAGGGAACGCTGACGCTCGCCCGCCCATTCCCGAGCAGTTTCAAAATGGTGACGACAAGCGCCACCTCATCGCCAATGCCTGTGTCCCGGGCCATGCCGAGATTCTGGGATAACCTTGGCAATCGTCAAGAGGTGGCGAGGAAGACCTTCGCCCTTGTCGGCCGAACATCTGCAGGCGCGGGGGATGATAGGCATAGTGGCAAGCAGCCGGAGATCACCTTGCGTCATTTTCGCGAACCGTGAAGTAATCGGCAATCGCGATGGATTCGTTATGTATCACCAGAAAGGCGTGCTGTCCTTGCACGGCAGGTGTCCGAGCGAGCGCAGCATGCTGACTTGAATGGCGCCGAAGCCTCCGGCGCCCGCAAAGCCAAACGCGGTTTTTGCTTGTGCAACCTCCCCAGGGCACGAAGCACCTCCCAAATTGTGGATCGCGGCGCCTGCCGCGATCCCGCGCTTCAGTTAGGGCGCCACCGCGATGTGGCCCTTCATGTTGGGGTGGAAGCGGCAGAAATAGTCGACCGCTCCCGCGGCCTTCAATGTCAGGCTTGCGGACTTTTTCGGCGGGATCATCACCTCCCAACCGCCATTGACGGTGGCCGTGTGCGCGAACATGTCCTTGTTCACCCATTCGATCGTATCGCCAACCTTCGCCTCGACCGTCGCTGGCGAGAACACCAGCTTGTCGATGGTGACCTGGATGGTTTCTGCCTTCACCGGCGCAGCAATGACTGTCAGCGCCAGTGCAATCCAAAGATGACGTTTCGGCACCATTAGCGCCGGCCTCATTTCAGCATACTGGCGACGTGTTCGGCATGCTGCTCATGGCCCTGGAATATCTTCAGGCCGGTCTCCAGCAGGCTCTTCAACTCGGCATTGCTGGCCGACGGGATGAGCAGCGTTTCAAGGGCGCCGTCGACCTGCTTGTGATAGGCCACCTCATTGTCGACATAGGCCTTGTCAAAGGCCGCGCCCTTGAGCTTGGCGAGCTTGGCCCGTTCCCCGGCCGCAGCCTTCGTCAGCGCCTTGCTGGTGTCGTTGTCTTCCGGCGTCACCTTGAGTTTCTTGACCAGGTCGAGCGCCTGCACATTCACCGCCTCATGGTCGCGCACCATGTCCTTAGCGAAGGCGAGCACCTCCTTGTTCTTCGACTTCTTGAGCGCTTGCTTTGCCGCCTCGACATCGATCACGCCGGCAGTATAGGCGATGTGAGCGATCTGCGGGTCGGTCGGTTTGTCGGCGGCTTGCGCGAGCGGGGCAGTGCCGAGCAGCAGCATGGCGGCCAAGGCGGCTGTGTGACGAATAAGCATGGCATCTCCTTCGCCCGGATGCAGGAACCGCATCGGGCATCGTTTTCAGTTGACGGTCATTGGATGCGCTGCGGCAGCAAACGTTCCCGCCAAAATCAGCTGAATCTAACGAGGGTCAGCCTTCCAGGCCGAGCCGCTTCATCACGGCAACTGTAAGCCGTTCGCAGCGCCGGCCGGCGAAGGGGAAGGCATCGAGCAGCACCGGCCCGATTTGGTCGTCCAGCGCTTTGCGCAGCAGCGTGCGGGCGCGATGCAGGCGGGTCTTGACGGTTTCGGGCCGCACGCCGAGTAGTTCTGAAGTCTCTTCAATGCTCAGGCCCTCGATCACCCGTGCCACGAACACCATGCGGTAGAGAACTGGAAGGCTGTCGGTCGCGCGTTCGACAAGGGCCAGGATCTGCCGTTGCGCCATCGTCCGCTCCGGATCGTCGCTGGGGTTGAGGGGAAACTGGATAATCTCGGCTTGCGGGTTCTCGGGCATCGCTACCGTTCGCCGTCTTTTACGCAACCGGCCGAGCGCTTCGTTGATGACGATGCGTGACAGCCACGTGCCGAGCGAGGCATCGCCGCGAAAACTCTCGAGATGGGCAAAGGCCCTGACATAGGCCTCCTGGACGATGTCCTCGGCCTCGCTGTCGTTGCGAACCACGCCGCGCGCGATACGGTAAAGCCGCTGGTTATGCGTCTTGATGATGGCGCGGAAGGCAGCGCCGTCGCGCGCTAGGGCCCGCTGTGCCAATTCCAGGTCGCCAGAGGCAGCGATGATTTCGGTCGCGTCTCGTCGAACGTACGACATGAGCAGTCTCCTTGCCCTTCAATAGATGGGTCTCGACAACAAGGGTTCCCGAAAATTCGTCACACCGGAATCGACGACAGGAATTCGCGCCTCAGATCGACGTTCGTGTCGAAAACGCCGAGCATGCGTTTGGTGACCATGCGGGTGCCGTGCGCGTGGACGCCGCGCGATGTCATGCAGCCATGCTCGGCTACAAGCACGACAGCCACTCCACCCGGCTGCAGGGCATCCTCGATGGCGCAAGCGATATCATCCGTGAGCCGCTCCTGTATCTGCAAGCGGCGGGCGCAAGCCTCGACAACCCTTGCCAATTTGGAGATGCCTACCACTCGGTTGACGGGCATGTAGGCGATGTACGCCTTGCCGTGGATTGCCGCCATGTGGTGCTCGCAGAAAGAATGAAACGCTATGTCGTGCAGTTCGACCGCCTGGTCATAGCGGCCGATCTCATCGAACGTCCGTTCGAGCAGCCTCACAGGATCTTGCCGATAGCCGGCAAACCACTCTTCATAAGCCCGCACAACACGCGCAGGAGTATCGACAAGCCCGGACCGGGCCGGATCGTCGCCGGCCCATGAGATCAACGTCCTGACCGCGGCCTCTGCATCGAAGCGCGTCGGGCGGGCGCGGCCGACTGTCCTGGGCATCCCGTTTGTCGCTGAACTTCCGTGGGCGGAGCCCGGCACACCGTCTTCGGTACCGTCCAGAATTTGCGAATGCAGGTCCATAAGTCTCTCCAGTTTCATGCTTGAGACCATTGGATGCGCCTATCGTGGATTGGTTCCCGATGGGCACGACACAGCGAGGAAGGTTCCCACCCGTGGCGAACCAAGGGAACTTTTCGAAAAGCGCTGCATCCAATTTCATGTCTGGGGCATGGTCGACGCACGCAGTCAGGATCGTGAAGGAGAACCAAGATGGCATCGAAACAGTCCGTGGAAACCGACCCCGACCTCGCTGTTGGTGTGTTCATCGTGGCAATCGCGATAATGCCCATGCCGCCGGTCAGCTGGTGGTCCTGGTACGCGTCGGCGACCATTTGCTGGCGGTCGACGGCACATGCACCCACTGCGAAGCCCCGCTGGCGTGCGGAGTATTGATTGGCACCAGGCCTACATCGGTCTTCGGATCGGCGAGTGGCTCCAGCGTGCGTAACGTGCCGGCCGTGGCCACAGGGCGGCCCCGATCTAGGTCAGGACGCGATACGAGGCCGCCCGGTGGCTGTCGCGACGACGATGGCTTCCACGAAGCTGCGCTCGCCTTCGATTGTAGCAACCCTTATGTCCCGTGCGATTTCGATTCGCGCCTGATCGGTCCCGGCGCGCTCAGCAAGACCTGCCGCCAAGGCACGAATGTGGGCTTCGGCGGCGGCCATTGCTTCGTCCTCGGTATCGTAGTCGTCCAGCCGCTCGCCTGAATTAAGGCGGAAAAGCCCGATCTCGGGTTGGCTGACGCGCGCTTCCGCCGACATCCGCACCTGCCCGACGACGGCACCCAACGCATTTGCGACATCGGCGTGTTCGGCGATGCTGCAGTCATTGCCGATCAATTGCGGCAGACCGGCATAATGGAGCGCGGCGGAGGCCCCTAGGCCAATCACCGGCCGGTCGAGTGCGATCGACAACTGCGCCATGCCGCCTCGTCGGCCAACCGCACGCTGAACCAGCGGATTGGCAACAGAGACGCCGCCATCCAGCCCGTCCTCGGCAAAGACTGTTTCAAGAATGGCTTCGGCAGAACGCCGGGTGACGGCGGTGAGAACCATCTCGGAAAATGCTTCTGCGCCTTTGGCGATACGATGCCCCTGGCCGTCGCGCTTGCGTGCGAACAATTCGGCGCCAAGTCGAGCCGCGACAGGATCCCAGTTGTCCTGCCGACCGAGCACATGGGCCGCATCGGATGGCGTGAAGCCCGCGATATGCACCAGACCGCGCGCGACCAGGCGATTGAGTGTCGCGACCTGTGACGTCGATACGAGCAGCCGATCAAGCGCTGCGGGAATTGCCGAAATATCAGCATAGAGCCGCTCCTCGGTAACTGTCAGGCCCGCAGCCAGACGCTCGGGCACTCCTGTGCGCAATGCAAAGCGGCCGTCCAGCCGGCTGGTGTTAGGGCTGAGCAATTGCCGCTTGAGGCCTTTGTATATGGCATCGTCGTGCTTCACCGCGGCTAGCGCTAGCGGCACGAGCCGACGGGGGCCGAGGACGATCGTCGAAGTCAGCGACCGCTCATGGAGCGAGACTTCCGAATCTCCACCGAGGCCAAAGGTGCGCATGGCGACGGCTTCCACCATGGTTCGCATTCCGCCGACGGTAGCGCCTTCCGGGTCGAGCCGCAGGCGGCCGCCGTCCAGAACGGCGATGTCGGTGGTGGTGCCGCCGATGTCGGACACCACTGCGTCATTGATGCCGGTCATGTAGCGCGCCCCCACCAGGCTTGCCGCTGGTCCTGACAGGATGGTCTCGATCGGCCGGGCGCGAGCGAATTCAGCGGAGATAAGCGCGCCGTCGCCGCGCACGACCATAAGCGGAGCGACGATCTCGCGTCTTGTCAGAAAGCCCTCGGTGGCGTCCACAAGGCGATCGATCATCGAGATCAGTCGCGCATTGAGAAGCGTGGTCAGCGCCCGACGGGGGCCGCCGAGTTTCGACGACAGTTCGTGCGAACAGGTCACCGGAAGCCCGGTGCGCTCGCGGATGACGTCACGTACCGCGATCTCATGTTCGGGATTGCGAACCGCAAAATAGGAGGCCACGGCGACGCCGGAGACCGTTTCGGCAAGAGACGGCGATGCGGCCACGAGGGCGTCCAGCACCAGCCGACGCGCATCGCCGTGGACGTCATGTCCGCCCGGGCAAAAGATCACGGGATCGGAGCCGAGAGCTTTTGACAATCCGTTCCGGGCAAGATCGGCCTCAGCGAAGCCGATCATCACCAGCGCGACCCGTCCGCCCTGCCCTTCGACGAGGGCGTTGGTTGCGAGCG
The DNA here is from genome assembly GCF_020164745.1 of Mesorhizobium sp. ES1-4. Classification (GTDB taxonomy): domain Bacteria; phylum Pseudomonadota; class Alphaproteobacteria; order Rhizobiales; family Rhizobiaceae; genus Mesorhizobium. Next base: position 15,962 of record NZ_JAIUGV010000017.1, read on the forward strand.
TGGTCGACATCGAGACGAGCTTGATCGCGCTGGGTTCGATGGCAGCCTCGGACAAAACAGCGTCGACGGCGCCGGCGATGCCCGCGGCAAGATCGTGTCGCGTGGTCAGCGACTTGGCCTTGGCCACGATGCCTATGGATTCCGACCACAGCACGGCATCGGTGTACGTGCCGCCGGTGTCGATGCCCAGATACAGAGGCGACGGCTGGTGCGCATATGCGTTCATTTTGATCAATCGCCCAGCCCGGGTTCCGGCGAGAAATATTTCGCGAGCTTGTTCGCTTCGCCGTCGAACGCCTTGGCGTCGACGGGCGGATCACGCTTGATCGCAATATTAGGCCACACAGACGCATACCCGGCGTTCAGCGCGAGCCAATCGTCGAGACCAGGCGCGGTGCCGGGAAAAATGGCCTTCGCGGAGCATTCGGGTTCGCAGACGCCGCAGTCGATGCATTCATCGGGATGGATGACGAGCATGTTCTCGCCTTCATAGAAACAGTCCACGGGACAGACTTCCACGCAGTCCATGTATTTGCATCTGATGCAATTGTCAGTGACCACGAACGTCATGCGGCGTTTCTCAGCCATGACCGTTCAGGGCGATAGAACAAGGACAGCTTCAGACTTTCAGCTATGTGAGCGGCCTTCAGCCAACAGAGTCCCGAAGTCTCGCTGTCCAGCAATTCGTCGCAACTGTTGCCAAACAAGGCGAGGCACTGGTCGAGCAGATCGGGCTCCAACCCACCCTTGTGCTTGTGGACCGCGGCGAAACTTGCCTTGCAAGGCCCGTTGGTCAGCATGACTGAGGACCAGAAATCATACATCTTCGCCAGATGCGTTTCCCAATCGCCGGCAACGACGCGCTCGAAAATCGGTTCAAGATCCGCGTCAGCGCGGATCTTGCCGTAGAAGGAGTCGACGAGTTGTCGAACCTGCTCTTCGGAAATCGGGACTGTCTGCATCAAGGGCATACTCAGGTCCAGCGCTATCCGCCCCTTCAGACCACGACATAGGTCATATCGAGGGGAATGCGGTGATCATCAATAGCCCGCACGCCAACGGTGTTTTCAGCCAGGATGAGCGAAGCTTTCCGCTCCTGTTCCGACAGGTAAGCTCCCCAGAACGTAACCACGCCGTTGGTCACGGTCACGTCCGAACTTCCGGTCGAAGGCCACGATTCGGATCGCAAGGCGTCAATAATCTCCAGCCTGATACTGCTGTCGTCATGCGAGACCGGAGCGCGCCAACCTTTCCTGGCAACGACCAAAGCTCGCACTAGATTGGCGCGACTGACGATCCCCACCACGTGTCCGTCGCGCAGCACGGGGACACGCTTGATCCGATTGTGTTCAAGCAGGGTTGCGATCTCAGCGACTGGCGTACTCTCGACCACCGTCGCGACCTGCTGTGTCATGACGTCGATCACATGCTCGGAATGAGACTTGACATAGCCTTCCGCCTGAACCGCGTTGTTGGAAAAAAATGACGCCACCAGGACCGACTCTGCGGCTCGGTGCCGATCTCCGCCCGGCGGATCAGGTCTCCTTCACTGACAATGCCCAGCAGTGCACCTCGATCAATCACCGGCACCGCGCTGATCCCGTGCGACAGCAGAACATCGGCGACCTCATCCACCGTACTGTCCGGCCCTACGGAAATGACCGGTGACGTCATGATGTCCTTGGCGATCAGCATTTCGTTCTCCTTCACCTGCCTGCAGGCGACAGGAACGGCGGCAAGGTCGTTCCAGAGGCTTGCCCGTTGCCAGCATGGAGCTGGATGGCGCGATAGAACTCCCTTGCATGGAAAGCATAGGCGTCCAGATCGGCCGGATCGCCAACGAACAGTCCCATGTCCTCGGCTTTCCGGAAGAACCAGGGAGCGGGTAAACCAGGTTCGAGCGTCTTCACGGCAACAGCCGCCAGCAATGGCAGGCCTTCTTCGGCATCGTCGTCCATCAGTTGTTCGAGTGCATCCCGGATCACGCCTGCCGCGTCCGAAGCAACCAGGCTCTTGGCCAGTCTTGCATAGGTGATCGGCAGCCGGGTCTGTGCTTGCAGCAACAGTTCCTCACGAAGCCATATTTTGAGAGCGCTGTCATTCGCGGGAGCGATTGGGGCGCGTTCATGCATGTCGAGGTGGTTGGCGGCTACCATTCGACCGACCGCATTGCGCTGGTGGTTCGGACCGGAAAATATTACGCCGATATCGTGGTCAAGGGTGTCCATCATCATCGCTGAGCCTAAGGTGCCCTTCGCGCGATACCGCCAGGATTTCCACGTCCTGGCGTTGAGACCTGCTGCTGGCACCTGATCCTGTCAATTTCACTGCGCCGGAGCTTCACTCATCCTTAAATGCAAGACAAATGAAATTTATTGTCGCTTTAGCACAACTATTTTGCATCATAATTTCGATTGCGACTGATGACGCGGCCTTCCCTTTTCGGATTCGATATGCACTTTTGATGGATAAAGTGGTCGCGCCGGAGCGCCGTGGCTTTCAGCAGGCGGTGATTTCGCTCCCGAAGGCGATCTAGAAGGAGATTTATGATGATCACGGGTGCTCAATGCCGTGCCGCTCGCGCGCTGGTCGAATGGACCCGTGAAAAGCTAGCCAGCAATTCAGGCGTGGACGCGCTGATCATCGAAGAATTCGAGCGCCGGATCAGCCTTCCCGGCCAGGATGTCTGCGACACGCTGCAAACCGCGCTTGAAAACGCCGGCGCCGTTTTCATCGCCGAGAACGGCGGCGGTATCGGCGTTCGCCTGAAACTCAACCGCTCGGAAGTCAAGCGGATCGGCGTTCTGGAGAATGAAGGCGGCATTGTCGGTATAGATGCCGTTCCATAAGATCGAGGTCTTCGAGGCTCAATGAATTCACGGTCGGAGCCCATCGCTGGACAATCCAGAATCGGCATCGGCTTGACAGTGCAAACAAGGAGGGTGGCCCTCAATGACGGTTATCTGGGACGATCTCACCGAAGAGGAGCAAACGGCACTCAAGCGAATGAACCGCGGACCTTACCCATCTCTATCGAAAGCCTTGGCCGAACGTCTTGTTTTCCTCGGACTGGCGGAAGAAAGACCGAGCGGGACCGGGATAAACAGGACCGGAAGAGAGCTGGTGATAGGAACGTTGCTTGGTGCTCGCTCTGACTAGTTCAGAATTGACGCCCGCCAAGTTTCACCGGGTGGCTGTCTTGACTTCCCGGATTACTTCACCAACTATGGTCTTATGAACGCCGCCGTCAAAATTCGTCGCGATTTTCTTTTCCGGGTTTGCCCCATCGCGGGACTGTAACCCCCGGCTCGGCTGCCATGCGCGCCCCGAGCCGAGGGGCGGTGCGTTTACTCACGTGGGATGGTCCCGCAGGGACTCAAGCCTCCGGAGCATCGGCGTTCCATCAAGATTTTCACGAATTGGCTCGGTTCCGGCACCCTCTGTGGGCGGCTGGTCCGAGCAGAAGTACGAGTATTCAAATGCAAGACAATACGAAAACCCGGCGTAAGCCGAACATCCGAATCTCGCAGTCGGACCACGCGCGTCTGTCAGTGCTTGCGAGCACTGTGGCGGCACGAAATCCAGACGCGTCCGATGAACTGCTCGCCGAACTCGAGCGCGCGCGCGTCGTCGCCGATGGCTGGGTCTCCGCCGACATCGTTCAGATGGGCTCGACGGTGACATTCAAGCCCGACACGGGCGATGCCAAAACCGTCACGCTGGTTTTCCCAGGCGATGCGGATATCTCTGAAGGCAAGGTTTCAATCCTCACGCCGATTGGCACGGCTCTGATCGGCCTCTCGTCCGGGCAGTCGATGATTTGGACCGCGCGCGATGGGCGCCAGCACGAACTGTCGGTGCTTGCAGTGAACCAGCCCAGTCCGGAAGGCGATCCGGTCGATCGGCCCGCGCCAGCGTCTCCGACGATTGCGGCGGGCGTCTAGGCATGGGCGTTTCCATCCGTCTCCTCAATCACCCAGGCAGCCTGATCGCAGGAGTCTGACCCCTGCGCCGGCCTGTCCTGGTCCGGCACAGGGGTAGCTTTCCACACCCGATCAAATGCTTGACGCCGGATCCCTTTCAAGGGCCCGGCAGGAGACGTGCCATGCCCACTATCGATACCTGCCAACTAACCATCAAGGACTACACGATTCTCGAAGTAATGCGGGAGCGCCACCCAGCTCGCGACGAAACCTTCTCGGCTATCCTTCAACGGAAGATTTCGAGCGCAGTTGTAGTGTTTCGGGAGGACATTCCGGCAACCGTCGTGACGCTCAGCAGCCGCGTGGCTTATCAAGTAAACGACGGCCCTGCCGAAACCCGCATTGTCGCACATGACGAGATGCGCGGTCTCGTTGGCATGCTTTTGCCTATCACCAATCCGCGCGGCCTGGCGCTGCTTGGTCTGGCCGAAGGTCAGTCCATGTCCATTCCGACTGCGAACGGCTGCCTTGAAACGCTGAAGGTGCATGAAGTGGTCTATCAGCCAGAAGCGGCAAGGCGCGAAAGATTGAAGCTGGCGGGGGGTGCCGCGCCGGGCTCGTGGCGACTGGGCGGACCGGTTCTCCGCGTCGTCCATCGTTCTGATGAGCTGCAAGACAAGGCGGAGAACAAAGTCATGGCGGCTTTCGACACCGAGTTCGACGACCCGGGTCCGTCGGCCGCCTGAGGGCTCGACTATTCCGAAGGCTGTGAAGGCGGATAGACAAGCGTTCCGTCGGGCCTTGCCTTCACGCCGTCGGTGAGATTCGCCGGCTCGACCTTGTCATGGCCCATCAGATGCAAAACGGACTCGCCGCGGCTAAGGAGATAGTCCGCGACAATTCTTCTGTGACAGCGCCACCAGAGCGTTTCCGAGCACATGATGGCACATCGCCGCTGCCTGCCGAGGGACACAAGTCGGTTCAAACCTTCAAGAAATTCCACCGACAGCGCGTAGTCGGCGTAGTTGTGAAAACTCTGGTTGATCCAGAATGCGTTGAGCGTCGGTGGGATGTCGTGCGCCTTGCCACGCAGGCCGCCAAGCTCGGCAATGAATTCATATCCGATCCCGAACGCTGCCAGCTTTTCCGGGAGCACCTCGCTATTAAACTGCGGGTTCGCCCGCGATCGTCGGTCGGTCCTTATGTCGACCACCAGGGCGATGTCTCCAACCCGAAGCAGGGCGACGAACTCGGCAATCGAACGGGTCGAGTGACCGATGGTATGGAACGGATAAGGCATGTTCGGTCAATCCGTTGCGATCCATCATTCCAGCCATGCGAATCGTGGCTTCGAGCCTTGAAGGACGATCATTTTACCACTTGCTTCAGCCCGCGTAGCGCGTCCCGCACGTCGGCTCGCGCTTCGCTTGCTTCCGGATAGACTGCATAGGCCGGGTAGGTGAATTCCGGCGCGCCTTCCACGACCTCGAGCTGCCCCGACTCGATGTGAGGAGCCGCGGCGCCTCTGCGGAAATAGCCCATGCCGCCAGCGCGCAGAATATAGCTAAGACCCAACGGCCCCAAGCCGACCAGCAATCCGGGTTCCCCGAACGCGGTCGAACTTGCGTCGTGCTGGGCCGCAAACAGCGGCCCCCAGTCGACATAGACATAGTCCTTGGAGCCGACCGGCTCCCCCTCTTTGTCCGTGGTCCGAACCAGGACGAGCTGCTCCTCGACGAGAAGCTCTACCCTGAAACCCGGCAGCAGCTTCGGCGCATAGAGCACTGCAATGTCCAGAACGCCAGTCCTGAGCTGCTCGAGGAGCTGGTCCGGTACGCCGACTTGGGCTTGGATGGCGATTTCAGGCTTGGCCTTCTTCATCCAGACCAGCCAATCGAGCAGGAGCGGGTTCCACAGGCTGAGCTCTCCGCCCAAGGCAACGACACTTGTTCGTCCCGATGGGATGGCGAGTTGATGGCGGGCGCGCTCCCATATCTGGACGAATGACTGGGCAAACCGTTCGAACTCCCGACCCGCCGGCGTCAACTGCGCGCCATTGCGATTCCGGATGAAGAGCTGACGTCCGAGTTCTTCCTCCAGCGTGCGTATGCGCGCGCTTACCGTGGTCTGGGTGACGTGGAGTCGGTCGGCAGCCCTCAGAAAGCTGCCGGAATGGACGATTTCTAAAAACGTGCGAGCGCGGTCAATGTCCATCACAACCTCAACATTCAATGCAATAATATTGCATCAATACAGCATTTAATTCCGTTTGCCTTCCTGTTTCGTGAAGCGCAGCTTTTGGGCCGGACGTGTTGCGCCTGAATCGCCCAGCCAGCACAAAACGGAGTTCTAGAGATGGCCGATGAGAAAGATCTCGATGGCGAATTAAGGCAATTTGCTTCTCCGCCCTGCTCCATGCACGAACTCATGCCCGAATTTGGGATGCTGGCGATCCAGTCGGAAGATCGGAGTGACGTCGCATGCTGGCGCAAAGCAGAGCGGCAAAGATTAATCGAGGAGCGCCTCGCGGTTGACGTTGAGGAGAGAAAGGCTCGTTCGGAAAAGATCGCATCCTCCCTGGACCGGACGATAGGCAAGACCAGCGGACGGATCATCAGCACATATTGGCCGTTCCGCGGCGAGCCCGACCTTCGCAACTGGGCAATAAGGGTGATCGAGCGCGGTGGGCGCATAGCGCTTCCCGTCGTCATCAAGAAAGGCTGGCCACTGGAGTTCCGCGTCTGGGCGCCGGGCGACCCGCTGGAACGCGGCGTCTGGAACATTCTTGTCCCCTCCCGCGGACCCTCGGTCCAGCCCAATGTGGTGATCGCGCCGGTCGTCGGCTTCGACGAGGCGAGATATCGCCTGGGCTATGGCGGCGGTTTCTTCGACCGGACTCTTGCCGCGATGCCAAACAAACCCTTCGTCGTCGGAGTAGGTTACGGGCATGCCAAAATCCGCACGATCTACCCGCAGCCGCACGACATCCCCATGGACACGATCGTCACCGATGCGTGAACGACACAGGCAAGGTCTGGTTTTCCAATTGTGACGACGGCCGTCAAGCGACCCTTCGTCATTGAACCGGGCGCTGGCAGGAAGCAGGGAAAACACATGCAGGATTCCACAACCGCCTTGGATGATCACAAGCCCCGGTTTCTCGCCAGGTGGCTGTTTTCGACCAACCACAAGGATATCGGGACGCTTTATCTGCTGTTCTCGATCATGGCAGGGGTCTTCGGTACCGCGCTTTCCGTGTTGATCCGCATGGAATTGCAGGAGCCCGGCCTGCAGATATTTGGCGATCCGATGACCTACAATGTCGTCGTCAGTTCCCACGGCCTTATCATGATCTTCTTCGTGCTCATGCCGGCCCTGATCGGGGGGTTCGGCAACTGGATGCTGCCGATCATGATCGGCGCGCCCGACATGGCGTTTCCGCGCATGAACAACATCTCGTTCTGGCTGCTAGTCATGGCGTTCACCCTGTTCGTCACCTCGATGTTCGTGCCGGGAGCGCCCGGCACGCTCGGCCATGGCGGCGGCTGGACGCTCTACCCGCCGCTTTCGACCTCCGGCCAGCCAGGCCCCGCGGTCGACCTCGTCATCCTTTCGATCCACCTTGCGGGAGCGTCATCGATCCTCGGCGCGATCAACTTCATCACGACCATCTTCAACATGCGTGCGCCGGGAATGACGATGCACAAGATGCCGCTCTTCGCCTGGGCGATGCTGGTTACCGCCTTCATGCTGCTGATGTCGCTGCCGGTGCTTGCCGGCGCGATCACGATGCTGCTCACGGATCGCAACTTCGGCACGACATTCTTCGTTCCCGAGGGCGGCGGCGACCCGATCCTCTACCAGCACCTGTTCTGGTTCTTCGGCCACCCGGAGGTCTACATCATGATCCTGCCCGGCTTCGGCATCGTCAGCCACGTCATCTCGACCTTCGCCAAGAAGCCGATCTTCGGCTACATCGGCATGGCCTATGCGATGGTGGCGATCGGCGCGATCGGCTTCGTCGTGTGGGCGCATCACATGTATACGACCGGCATCTCCGTCGAGAGCCAGCGCTACTTCGCCTTCGCCTCGATGGTCATCGCCGTACCGACCGGCGTGAAGGTGTTTTCGTGGCTGGCCACAATGTGGGGCGGGTCGATCGAGTTCAAGACGCCCATGCTTTGGGCGACCGGCTTCATCCTGCTCTTCACCATCGGCGGCGTCACCGGGATCATGGTCGCCAGCCCCGGCATCGACCGCTCGCTGCACGACACCTATTTCGTGATCGCCCACTTCCACTATGTGCTGTCTTTGGGCGCGGTCTTCGCCATCTTCGCCGGCTTCTACTACTGGTTCCCCAAGATGACCGGTTACATGTATAGCGAGACGCTGGGCAAGTTGCATTTCTGGACGATGTTCATCGGCGTCAATCTCGTCTTCTTCCCGCAGCATTTCCTCGGCATGGCCGGCATGCCGCGCCGCTACGCCGACTATCCCGACGCTTTCGCCGGCTGGAATTTCGTCTCCTCGATCGGATCCTACATCTCGACCGCGGGGCTGATCATCTTCTTCGTCGCGGTCGCGGAAGCTTTCAGCCGCAAGCGCCCGGCCAGCGCCAATCCATGGGGCGAAGGGGCGACCACGCTTGAATGGCAGCTGCCCTCGCCGCCGCCCTTCCATCAGTGGGAAAGGCTGCCACGCATCCATTGAGGTGTGTATTTTCGACAAGTCGTTGGGTGAATACCATGAACGAGACCACAGATGCGAACAGCCAGATCTTGCTCGTGGCGATCATCGCGCTTTATTGGGCCATGCTTGGGAGCTGGAGCCAGCTTCTGTCGCGCTGGAACGAGGAGAAGGCCAAGCGGGAAACTGCGTCGGCGCGGCGGGACGGCAGTGCTGAACACACGTCCTCCTCGGACACGCCCCAGGATGCGCTTCGCAAGGTCGACCCGGATTTCGACCTCGCCGCATTTCTGTCCGGCGCCAAGAGGGCCTATGAAGCCATCCTGCGGGCGTTTGCGGATAGTGACATCCAGACATTGCAGCGCCTTGTCGGACCGGAGGTGCTTGCCGCCTTCGAGCGAGAGATCGTCAAACGCCGGGATCGGCAAGAAATGCTGGAGCTCACCTTCATAAGCACGGACCAAGCAAAGGTCGTCGACGCTTTCCTGGGGAATGGCACCGCTGAGATCGTTGTTCGGTACGTTTCCGACGTGGTCAGTGTCACGCGCTCGGCCAACAATGCAGTCGTCGCCGGCGATCCCCGGCAGATCGTCGAGATGATCGATACGTGGACGTTCGCCTGTGAAACTCAGTCGAAGAAACGGAATTGGATGTTGATCGCCACAGAAGGCGAATAACAAGCATGAGCTCTTCCGATAAGTCCGGCCGACAGGCTTGCCATGGTTGATGGGCAGCGAACCCAGAGGGGCCTGGATGCCTTCGAGGATTTGTCAGCTTGTGGCGATGCGCTCCACTATTGGTGTATCAACGATCAATTCGACATGACTCGGTTCAGTCGATCATTTTCAACTAGCGAGCGGGTAGCACCGCCGAATATCCACTCCCTGAACCTGCTGTGGCCGTAGGCGCCGGATATGACCAGATCCGCATGCATTGCGTTGGCCACGTCGGCGATCGTTCCGCCATCGGATTTTTCCTGAAACACGTCCGCCATCGCCTTTACGCCGTGAAAGGAAAGTAAGGCAACAACATCGTCCAGACTGTTCCAGGCTTCGTCGGTCGCGTCATTGTCGATCGTGATCACGCGAACCTCCTGAGCCATTTGCAAAAAGGGCATGGAATCAACAACCGCGCGCCTGGCTTCGCGCGTATCCTTCCATCCAACAATAACCTTGTTGATGCGGAAATTTTCCTGGTTGGTCGAGGCGACCAGTACAGGGCGTCCAGCCTGAAGGATCAGATTGCCGAGATCGGTGGAACGATGAACGTTCCCAGACGAGGCGCCCTCGGGCGACGCTGTGACGATGAGATCGGCCACGCGCGCCGCGTCGATCAGCAAGCGGGTCGGATTGCCCACAGCCCCACGCCATTCCGTATCAACCGTTGCGCCAGCAAAGCCTTCGAACTCGGCGCGGAGGTCCTCAATTCGTCGCTCGATGTTCTTCCGCTGGCGCATCATGCTCTCTCCTTCGAAGGCCACTCCTCCTTCCATTACAACAGGCGGTGGAACGTCGGCAGCAGAGAGGCCTACCAGGCGCGCATCGAAGCGCTGGGCCAGATCGACACCGAGCTTGACAACAGGAGCGACTATCCCGTCGATGTCGAGATTGAGAACGATCGACTTGTAGCCCATATCGGCTTTCCTTCCGTTGGTTGAAGATGATGCCGGCTCGGCAAACGGGAGCGTCAACAGGTCCCGCGCGAGACCTGGTTCACAATGCGGCAAAGGCCGGAGGCCTGCCTCGCAACGTTCCAACAAACTCAATGACGAACGATCGTTGTGGTGAGAAGTACGCCGGCCGGCGTGATCGTTAGGTCCCCGTCCTACTCGAACATAATCCGAGCGGTGCCTCTTTTGGCTATCAACGCTCTGCGAGCTTCCTGAATCCGTTCAGCCTGTAGTTTGGTATAGGGTCCCATCGGCCGCGTCTTTTCATTGCCGCGACGGACCTGGCAGTACCAGCGACCGCTGTCCGAAAAGATTTCAACCGAGGTCGGCATCTGATGGGCTTCTTCCCTGGCAACCTCCTTGGCGAACTCGATGATCTTTGAATAATGCTGAATGGGCGCAACGATGCGCAAATCCCTGCCGACGTTAAATTCCCGTTGCAATGTGGACATAGGTCAAACTCCTTTCCGTCACGACGACATACCTGCTCCGCCATTCCCTTGCGCTCTCGTCGGTGCTCGAGAGCGCTTTCTAGCCTGTCATTTGGCGCTCCATTTCCGCCTCGGCCTCCAGACTTTCGAGATCGCGGAAGATCGAAGCGACAGCCAAAGTGCGCCCTTCCCGTTTGAAACGAAGCAGGCAATCCCTGGCCGTGATGTCTCCATCGACCGAGATCTCATCCCATCGCTGGGCATGGCCGATATAGTTGATGGGGACATCGTAATGCTGGCTCCAGAAGAACGGCGCCGCGGCGAACTTCTCGCGATTGCCAAGCATGTTGAGTGCCGCGGTGCGCCCCTGTCTCTCTGCAACCACCCAGTGCTCTACCCGGATAGTCTCGCCACTATGAGGGTCGGGCCACCGGGCAATGTCGCCGGCCGCGAATATTCCGGGCGCGCTCGTTTCCAGGAACGAGTTCACCGCGACACCGCGATCGAGCTTGAGCCCGGCCTTTTCCGCGAGCCCAGTGCGTGGCCTCACGCCGACGCCGGCCACGACGAAATCGGCCGCCAACGTGCCGCCACTGCTGAGCTTCATCTTGCCGCCGTCGATGCTGGCCGCGGTGTCCTCGAGATGGAACACGACACCCTTCTCCTCATGGAGGGCGCGGATAAAATCGCCCATTTGCGGACCCAGGACCCGCTCCATAGGCCTTCTGTCTGGCGCTACGACATGAACGTCGATGCCGCGCGAGCGCAGGGCCGCCGCAACCTCCAAGCCAATGAAACTGGCGCCAAGCACGACGCAGCGTCGCGCATTCGTGGCCCGCTCGATGATCGCCTTGCAATCCGCGAGAGAGCGCAGCGTGTGGAAGGGTGATTGCTCGGCTCCGGGGATAGCAAGCCGAACCGGTTCGGCCCCCGTGGCCAGCAGCAGCCTTTCGTAGGCAATCCTGCCGCCATCCGCGAGGACAACCTCGCGTGAATGCAGGTCGATGCGATCGGCCTTCGTATCGAGACGCAGGTCGATATTGTTTTTCGAATAGAACTTCTCCCCGCGGAGCGGGATCCAATCCTCCGGCGCCTTTCCGGCGAGATAGTCCTTGGAGAGGTTCGGTCTGTCGACGGGCGGCGCTTGGTCATCGCTGATCATGACGATGCTGCCCTGGTATTGCTCGCGCCGCAGTGTCTCGGCGGCGGCGAAGCCGGCCGCGCCGCCGCCGACGATGACAATCTTGTCCGGAGCCGCATTGCCATCTCGCAGCTTGGCTGCCGTTCGTTTGCGCTTCTCGACCACGAATATCTTGCCTTCTCGCTGTTCAACCGACCAGCAAGCGAGTGGGTTGAAGGCGGGAGCGCGCAAGGCCTCGCCGGTCCGCAGATCGAAGCATGCGTGATGCCAGGGACACCGGACGGTATCTCCCACCAGAAGACCTTCAACGAGCGGGCCGCCGTAATGCGTGCATGTCGCCGCGGTGGCGAAGACCTCGGCCCCTCGGCGCACCAGCAACACCTGCTCATCGCCGCAGTGACCGACAAGCTTTCCGCCGTCGGGAAGGTCGGACACCGCGACGCCCTGAGCCAGATCAGGTCCAGCTAATTTGGTATGTCCTTCAACCATCTTCCTCTCCCTTGGCGATCCTGTGTAAAAATCGCTCGTTATGGCCGAGAAGCAGGAACCTCGCGGGCATCACAGTCTGGAAAGGGCTGGTTTTGCCCTGTTGGATGCGGACTTGCGCAGCTCTTATGCGTCAGTTTCCCGCCATCTCCGGTACCATGCAAACGAATTTAATCTGCAATTGTGTGCAATTTTTATGTGGGATCGGCGACCCCAATGCGGGCGGTCACAGGATCGCTTGCCCCGTCTTACGCCAATCGGCGAGAAAGGACTCGAGGCCCTTGTCGGTGAGCGGGTGCCTGGCGAGATTTTTGAGCACCGCCGGCGGCACGGTCGCGATATCGGCGCCTGCCATCGCCGCCTGTTTGACGTGGAGAGGGGTGCGAATTGAAGACGCGAGGATCTCCGTCGTGAAGGATTTGTCATTGTCGTAGATCGCGCGGATTTCCCGGACCACTTCCATGCCGTCCAGACCGAGATCGTCGAGCCTGCCGACGAATGGCGAAATGAAGGTCGCGCCCGCCTTGGCCGCGAGCAGAGCCTGGTTGGCCGAAAAGCACAGCGTGACATTGACCTTGTGTCCGAGCTGACTGAGCGCCCGGCAGGCCCTGAATCCATCCCAGGTCGACGGCACCTTGACGGCCACATTGGCCGCAATGCGGGCTAAACGCTCTCCCTCGGCGATCATGCCGTCGAAGTCGGTCGCGGTGACTTCCGCTGAAACCGGGCCCTCGACCGTCTGGCAAATCTCCTTGATCACATCCCTGATCGGTCGGCCGGTCTTTGCGATAAGGGACGGGTTTGTGGTCACCCCATCGAGAATGCCAACAGCGGCAAGCTCGCGAATTTCAGATATATCGGCGGTATCGACAAAGAATTTCATCGTTTTTCTCTTCAACGTGAACGTGTCCATCGGCGCTTTGATGAGGCTTCTTCTGTTTGGTTCCAGAAAGGTGATTTTGGTCTCGCTGTCGTGATCGCACGCCCAATGTCTTTGAAGGCCAAGGCAGCCCGGCGCGGCGTCTCTATCGATGCCTCAGCAAAACCTCCCTAAGGACGATGGCATCGTTGTGGGTCTCGTCATGAGCCGAGTAGACGAGTGTGACGGCGCCCTGCCGCATCAGGTCGCGCAGCCGGTCGAGGTCATCGCGACGCTCGTGGATTTCCGCCGCATATCGCCGACGGAATTCCTGCCAGCGGGCGGGATCGTGTCCGAACCATTTCCGAAGCTCGGTGCTTGGCGCGAGTTCTTTGATCCAGCAGTCGATGGCGGCGTCGGTCTTCTTGACCCCGCGCGGCCAAAGCCGGTCAATCAGCACCCGCGTGCCATCGTCGGCAGCAGGGCTCTCATAGGCCCGCTTCAGTTTTACTCTCTCGTCGAAGACTTTTCCGCTCATCCGTCCGTCTCCTTTTCGTTGACGGCATCGAGAAGCCCGGAGAACTCCTTTCGAAGGATCTTCTCGTCGGCTTGATCGGATACGATCACGAAAATGCTGCCGCGATATCGCTCGATCCAGTGATGGCCAGTTCCATGGCTTCGCAGGTGGTCACCGATCTGATGAACCGTGGAATACCCCAGACCCTGATGCAGGAGGAACTTCATGTGCTTGCTTGCAAGCCGGGACAGGTCGCCCCTGATTCAGGGGGAGACGTTCTGTCCTTGAGCGTTGAACTGTTTCAGGTAGGCGATCACATCGGCGATCTCCTGGTCCTTGCTGAGACCGGCGAATGTCATCTTTGTGCCTGGCACCAACTTGCGCGGCGCGTGCAGATATGTGGTCAGCGTCGGTTCATCCCAGGTCAGGCCCGAATCCTTGTTCGCGGCGGAATAGTTGTAATCCGGGTAAGTGCCTGCCGCACGGCCGACGACGCCATTCAATACGGGCCCTACTCCGTTCTTGGCATCAGGGCCCACCGCATGGCAGGACATGCATCTCTTGAAGACGACGGCGCCGGCTTCAGCATTGCCAGGAGATGTGTCCTGCGCATGCGCTGAACCGACTGCGGTGAGAATCGCGGCCGCCAATCCAAGCATGGTCGATTTCATGTTTGCTGCCTTCAATGAGTTACGGGTCGGTTCCGGTAGAGCCGGCTCCCGGCAATAAGAGGTTCGAAACACACCCAGCCTGCCGGACCCGAACCGCGGATCCGGGTCCGGCAGGCGTTGCCTCAGGAGGGAACCAATTGGCCTGGGCTCTTCAGATACTGGTTCTTGATCGCGTCCACTGCCCAGTAGGCAAGAGCGCCCACCGGCCCGGTCGGATTCTTCCCTGCGTTTTGCGGAAACACGCAAGCGCCAGTGACGAATACGTTCGGGACATCCCAGACCTGGAGATATTTGTTCAGAACGCTGGTGCTCGGGTCGGCTCCGAAGACCGCCCCGCCAGTGTTGTGCGTGCTCTGATATGGCACGATCGAATAGGGCACAGGCGGAATGCCCCGATCGACCTTGGTCGCGCCCATTTCCTTGGCGATCTCCACGCAGATGTCGGCCTGACCGTTCATTTGCTTTACCTCGTTGTCCTGGAAGTCGAACGTCATCCTCATCAACGGACGTCCAAAGACGTCGGTGTAGGTCGGATCGAGGCTCAGGTAGTTCTGCCGGTAGGCCATGACGGCCCCTTGATTGCCAACGCTGGCCGCGTGGTCATAATTGTCGACCACTGCCTGCTTCCAGTCGGAGCCCCAACGCGGTGTGCCGTGCGGAGTTGGATGCGACTGGATAGGCCGGGCGCCCGAGTTGCTGCAGCTGATGCCGCCGCCGCCAATGTAGCCGACCTTCACGAAATCGTAGTTGTCGCCGTTGAAATCATCCATGCAGGTGCCGAGCGCACCGGCGCCCATGTAGCGGTTCAGGATGGTTTTCTTGTCGAAGAAGGCGGTGGCCCCGCCACCGCACTGATAGGCATAGTTGCGGCCGACCACGCCCTTCCCCGTTGCCGGATCATAGGGCACGCCAATGCCGGACTGCAGCAACAGATTGACGTTGCCGAGCGCATAGGCCGACAGGATGATGAGGTCGGCAGGCTGTTCGAATTCGCGCCCGCGCGCGTCGAGATAGGTGACGCTGACCGCCTTCTTGCGGGTCGAGTCGAGATTGACCTTCAGCACGATCGAATTTGTGCGCAGTTCGAAATTCGGGTTCTTCAGCGCCAGCGGAATGACGGTGAAATGGGGGCTCGCCTTGGCATTGGCCTCGCAACCGAAGCGCTCGCAGAAGCCGCAATAGTGGCATTGGCCGAAGGCCACCCCGTCGGGATTGACGTAGTCGCGCGACGCGTTGGACGATGGATTGGGGAAAGGATGGTAGCCGAGATTGCGGGCCGCTTTCTCGAACATCACCATGCTCTGCGCGGCAATCATCGGCGGATTGGGGTAATCTTCCTTTCGCGATCCCTCAAAGATGTTGCCGCCGTCGATTTTCCGGCCGTTGAGATTGCCGGCCTTGCCGGAGGTGCCGCAGGTTTTCTCGAACTTGTCGTAATAGGGTTCGAGATCGTCGTAGGTGATCGGCCAGTCCTGAAGGTGCATGTCCGAGGGGATGATCTTCTCGCCGTACTTGTCGACGGTCCGGGTGCGCGCCTGGT
Organism: Mesorhizobium sp. ES1-4; assembly: GCF_020164745.1. Classification (GTDB taxonomy): domain Bacteria; phylum Pseudomonadota; class Alphaproteobacteria; order Rhizobiales; family Rhizobiaceae; genus Mesorhizobium. The sequence goes on from NZ_JAIUGV010000017.1 coordinate 31,885, forward strand.
GATCCCATTCGAGCCAGCGCCAGGTCACGCCGTTCCAGTGCACGCCGGCGCCGCCGACGCCCTGGCCGGGCAGGAAGGAGCCGAGTTGACGCATAGGCAGCGCCGTTTGCGATTCACCATTGCGGAATGTGATGGTCTCCCGCCGCACGTTCTGCATGAGGTCGTAGCGAGCCGCGTAGCGCAATTCGTCATGGATTTCCGGATCGATGAAGTCCGGATTGGTGTCACGCGGGCCTCCCCGCTCGAGGGCGACGATCTTCAGCTTGGTTGACGCAAGCTCCTTGGCAATGATGCCGCCTGTCCACCCAAGACCGACAATCAGGACATCGACCGCGTTCAGTTTGGTGGCCATGTCAAAATCTCCTTCTCTTCCGACGATCAAATGAGGTCCTGGATGCCCTTTGGTTCAGCCTTGTAGGGCTTGTTCCGAAACGGCTCGATCTTGTCCGCGTACATGGCATCCGCGCCGGGGAAGCCGATCATCTTCCAGGTCGCCGCGTCCTTGTTTCCGCCATACATCGGGTCCGCGAAATAGCCTTCGATCGTGAGTTGCAGCAGAAGCCCGAAGAATGTTCCGGTCGGCACTGTTGGAAGCTCGGTCTTCTTGGCGTCAAGGTCGGCCAGAACCGCGGCGCGGTCCTTTGCCGAAAGGGCCGCGAAGCTGTTCTTGTGGCTTTTCTGTACAACGGCGTTGACATCGGCGATGCCCGCCCGGATCAGCTCCGAGGGTGTCATCGGCAATTGATAGCCCTGCTCGGGCGCACCCTCGCCAAACGGCCCTTCCAGGTACAGCCGGTCGCCCTTGCCGTATCCGCTGGCCATCTGCCGGTCGATGTAGGTCGCAACGCCGAGCTCCTTGGCGCCGGGACCGGTTGAATCGCTGGGAATGAGCGTGTCGACCGCCGCCTCGACGAAGGCGGATTCGTCGACATTGAAGAATTCGCAGCCAGGGCCTCCGGCGTGAGGTTCGGCGGCGGCGTGATGATGTTTCGTGTCTGTTGCGGCCGCTGCCATAATCTCGTCCGCTGATGCGGATCCGCCAAACGGCAGGGTGCCTGCTGCCGCACCGGCCGCGCCGAACAGTTTCAGAAAGTCACGACGTCCTACATCGCTTTGGTCGTTCTTCTCTTTCGTCGACATGATTTCTCCTGTGACACTGCAGGCAAAACGATAGGTGAGGATGGAGAGGGCTCGCGCCCGCTCCAACTTGGCGCTGCGCAGCATTCAGCGCGTTGCTTGGTGGATTACCGAAGCCTAATGTTCTCGCTTGTTGTGTGGCAAACGAAATTCATTGACATTTAAGCGCAATTTTTATGCTATTAGCGCTCATGGATATTGAACTGGCTCGCACGTTTATCGAGATCGTTTCTACAGGGAGTTTCATTCGAGCTTCGGAACGCCTGAACGTCGCTCAGACGACCGTGAGCGCGCGAATCCGCAACCTTGAACAGCAACTGGGTCGACCGCTCTTCGTTCGGCACAAAGGCGGAGCTTCGCTCACTCCGGCAGGCGAGCAATTCCTGCGCCACGCCCCGATGTTCGTCCAACTATGGCAACGCACCCTTCACCAGGTTGCCGTGCCTCCAGGGCGCCGGGCCGTCCTGACGGTCGGCAGCGAAGTCAGCCTTGCGCAACCTCTTCTGCTCGACTGGGTCCGCTGGATGCGCCAATCGCTTCAGGATATCGCGCTGCGAGTGCACGTCGACGTGCCACAGGATCTGATCAACCAGGTCGCCTCGGGACTGGTCGACTTGGCCATCATGTACGCGCCCCCGCACAGACCGGGTTTGAAAATCGATCTGCTTTTGGAAGAAAAGCTCGTCCTGGTGACTACCAATTCCGATGCCCGTGTCGTGGATGAATCATATGTTTATATGGATTGGGGGCCGGATTTTGGACTTCACCACGGGATGAATTTCCCGAGTGCTGCGCCGGATCTTTCCTTCGATCTCGGTCCGCTCGCCCTGAACTATGTTCTTGCGACAGGCGGCTCTGGATATTTCAGAATGAGCTCAGTGCAATCTCACATAGAAGCAGGCCGGCTTCATCTTGTGCCTGAAATGCCGCAATTCTCGTATCCGGTTTACGCGGTGCAATCGGCAAGTGCGGATGAGAGCGTGGTAGGTCCTGCGCTGGCAGGATTGCATTCCGTCGCACGCGACGAGAGGAGATAGCAGGAGCCTTGTTAGGCTTCCGCCTGGATTGACGGGAACAGCAGGTCGACCGTCGTTCCGATGCCTTGCTCGCTTGCAATTCGGATCCGGCCACCCACCATATCCAGCCATGCCTGCACCTGCGACAGTCCTATCCCTGTGCCTTTTTCGCCCTTCGTCGTGAAGAAGGGATCGAAAACCTTCTGCAACACCTCCGGAGCCATGCCGCAACCGTGGTCCTCGACCCGAACGTAGGCGTAGCTTCCCGGCCCGGGCGGATCAGGTGAGGCGGTCGTCTGCACCAGTCGTCCGGTGGTGACCCGGACTTCGGAGTCATTTGAGACGGCATCGCGCGCGTTGATGACGAGGTTAAGCACGGCTGCATCGAAGAACGCGGGGTCGACCATGCAGAGCGGGACATCGGAACCGAGTTCGAGCTTGACCCTGACATCTGGTCCCGCGCCATACCTGAGGAAGGGCTCGAAAGACCTGAGGAACTCGTTCAGGTCGCCCGCATGGGCATCGAGTTCCTGATGTTTTGCGAAGGCGAGCAGTTGAGACGTTAGCTCGATCCCTCGATCGATTCCTTGCCGCGCCGCCGCGATGTAGGCCCGCACGCTTTCGGGTTCGTCGGCTCGCCTTTCGGCAAGCCGCAGGCCGGATTCGATGACTGCTAGGAGGTTTCTGAAGTCATGGGCAATGCCGCCCGTCATCTCGCCCAGAGCTGCAAGCCGGTTCGTCGCACGCTCACGCTGTTGGGCTGCGGTCGGGGGCACGTCCATCGCATGAGCGCTGTCGTCCCGTGTCGCGTGGGACCGTGATTGAGGTTCGCCCGGGAAAATATTGGCTGTCATAACGATCGCCCCCAAATTGATCGACGCTGACGATGGCGAGGAATCTGGCGCTCCCGTTCCCATCGTCGTATTCAATTCTCCTTGTTGCTGGCGGTCGTGTGTCTCATGCACAGCCTAAGCGGGCCGGACGATCCCTTTCGCCATGATTTCCTCGACTGTCGGAAACGCCTTGAGGGCCTCCTCCGGGAGGTCGCCATTGGCTCCGTCAAGTTGGGTCCAGCCGTTTGTCACGGGTTCGCCGACGATGATGCGGCCGACCATTCCGGCATGCTCGTGCGGAATGCAGAAATAGTCATAGACACCCTGTTCGGTGAAGGCCACCGAAAAGGTCTCGTGAGGCAGGAGGTAGTCCGAGGCCCATGGTCTTGCGGCCTTGGGCATGCGCAGCGGCCGCCCGAAATTCTTCGGGCTGTACGCCGTGGTCGTGTGCGAGTTGCCAGGATTGAGGTTTGTCCAGCGGACCGTCTGACCTGGCTTGATCAGAACGCCGATAGGGTCGAACCAGACGTGCGAGCCATCGTCGCGACCCTTCATCGCGATGTCGACGATGTCGCCGGCCCACACGGCTAAAGACGAAAGCGCCAGGGCGGCGAAACCGCCGCCCGCGCCAACTATCTCACGGCGCGTGAGTGTCATTTGGCGACCCGCGCCTCGTCGGTGGCCGAGACATGCCACAGCACCACGTGGACGTGCGGTTCTGGAACGCCAGGGTGCCCGGCATTGTAGTAAACGTCGACATGGTCGACGTTGCCGCCCGGCGCCGCGAGGTTGTCAAAACGCTTGTCCGGATTGAGTTCCTTGATCGGAAGCATGTAGATGCTGCTGACAAGCTTGCCGTCGTGGTCATAGGCAAGGAACGGACCGGCCGGCAACGTCGCCGGATCGACGAAGAGTTGACCCATGCCCGGGAGGAAGTCGGGCAATTTCACAAGTTTGCTGACCTGTTCGTAAGGAGCAGGCGGCGGCGATTTGGCGACGTCACTAGCCGCCATGGCGCAAAACGAACAGGCCATTGTCACGGCAACTGCGAGGGCAAGCTTTTTCATGACGGTACTCCTTTGCTTGGGTAGAAGCCGTGCGACAGCCGAAATCTGGAAGGCCTAAAATCCGATCCTATCGCGCTGACACGGCCCGTTCGGTCTCGCCCAAGCAAGGAGGAGACGGCCATCTTCGTCAAACGAAATTAAATGGCGTTTCAGTGCATTATTTTTGCGTTTGTCTGGTGCCCCTTGTTCGCATCCAAGAATTCTCTTCAGTCACGCGTCGGCGAAGATCGCAGAATGCGCATCGGCAAGGGCCGAGGATCATTCGCGATATCTCGCGAACCGGGGCAGCACGTGTCAAATGGTCGAAGGAGTTATACCCGCAACATCTGATAACTCTGAAGCGACCCGCCATTATCGACGTCGCTTGATTCCAAAAAGACCTTCACTACATTTTTGTTGTTATGCATATTTTCATGCAAAATCTCCGACGATATCCACGGCGCTTCAAAGCAGGCCTCTAGCCCGGACGCGAAAAGACCCTGGCTTTGCGTCCGGGACGGCCAGGATCCCTATTCAGTCAAAAGTGAACATTGCCTTGCGTAGGCAATGTGGCCGAACGCTCGTTCGCAATCGCGTTTGGATCGGCTTAGAGGCGACTGTGATGATCCCCCACATCTTTTCAGAAGAAGACATTTCGCTTGACCTCGCGACTAAGGGAAAGCATTCGGCCTTGTCGAGGATCGCCGTCAGGATTGCACGGAGATCAGGGCTGGACGAACATGTGGTTCTCAGCGGTCTTTTGTATCGCGAGGGCCTCGGCTCGACGGGTATCGGCCGCGGCGTGGCGATCCCACACGTTCTGCTCGACATGATCTCTTCGCCTTGCGTGTCTTTCACACGACTGGCTCCGCCTATCGATTTTGACGGACCAGACGACGACCCGGTCGATATCGTTTACACGTTGCTCTGGCCGCGCTCTGCCGTTTCCGCTTTCCTTCCCGCTCTTTCACAGGTGTGCCGGGTGCTTCGGAGGCCTCAGATTCGAGAGGGACTGCGACAGGCACAGTCAGCCGGTGAGGTGATGGCGATACTCGATGCTGACCTGTATCCGACCATTTCTACCAATTCGCACACTCGCCAGGTCGAGCCTGGCATTGTCATGCCTAGGCAGTTGAGCAATGCCTAGACCCCGTTGGTCGCGGGCGTACGCTGCTGGCATCTGTGCCATGCGGAATGCCCAACCTGTCGACGCTTCGGCTATGAGGCACTCCGAATAAGCCCGGCCTTCGGCAGGTTGCGGTTCAGCAGAACGCCCTCCAATCCATTGTATACTCACTTCATGACCGTCTTTCCTAAAACATAGATTGACAATATATGTTTTAGTTGGGATGCTTGTTCGAGTCCATGCCAAGGCACCATGAGAATGCAAGCCATCGATCCTCGTCGCAGAACGCGGCTGCAAGGATGCGCACTTTCGGTGCTGCGGATGAGGCAATCCATTCGCATCGACAGTCGGACAGCACTCTCAAGGAACCCGTACCGTCGGCAGGTTGGATTGTGCCTGGCGACGATGCCAATGCCGCCTTGGCCTTGCGGAAATCGGAGCGCGCATTATGAGCGGGAATAGTCGGAGCAAGAGAACGATCATCGTCGACGGCGTCCCGTTGCCGGATGTGCTTGACGAGACCATGATCCATGGTGTGGTTCACGGCTTTTACTATGAAATTCGCCGCGATGAGCTTCTCGGCCCCATATTCCACCAGAGGATACAGCCCGACGAATGGCCGCGTCATTTGGCAAAGATGTGCGACTTCTGGTCCGCGACACTGCTGCGAACGGCCCGATATGAAGGGCGGCCCCTGCCACCACATCTCGCGATAGCCGGCCTCGGCGAGGTGCATTTCCGGCGTTGGTTGAAGTTGTTTCGCGCCACGGTGCATCGCATCTGTCCGCCCGAGGTTGCGGTGCTGTTCATGGATCGCGCGCTGCGCATCGCTCACAGCTTTCGCCTCGCGGTCGCCTTCAGTCGCGGAGAGCCTACGATGGGCATCGAACCGATTGCCGAGAAACACCTGTGATGCCGAATTGGTTTGTGAGTGATTCCCGTAACAGCCCGCCAATCCAAGAGAGGAACCGCCGGTGAGGCTGACCAATTTCTCGGACTATGCTTTGAGGATGCTGATGTACGCGGCCTCCGCTGGCGATCGCCTGATCACGATCGAGGAGACTGCCCGCACCTTCAAGGTGTCGAAGACACACCTCAACAAAGTCGCCAATACCCTGACGCGCGGCGGCTACCTGAAGGCGGTCCGCGGCCGTTCCGGCGGCCTTGTTCTGGGACTTCGGCCCGAGATGATCCGGATCGGCGAAGTCATACGGCTGACCGAGCCGGATTTCGCGGTTGTGGAGTGCTTTGCCTCCGGAAACCAATGTGTGCTCACCGGCTCCTGCAAGCTTTCAAGCATGTTTGGCGAAGCGATAGCCTCCTTCCAGAGCATCCTCGATCGTTACACGTTGGCCGACGTCGCACTGATGCCTCAACATTTCCTCGGCAGGCCGTCACCACCCCAAGCTTCCGGCCCGGCGCGAGATGGTGGGTAAAGGCCGACGCCTCTTTACAATCGGAGACAAAATGTCTTGCCGCGAAGGATCAAGAGCCGCGCCATCTCGTTGCCGGATCAATTTGAGGACGGAGCAGACAGCCGTCACGGTCACCTGCGCAGGCATTGCCCCTTACCGGACGGATGCTGATTTTTTCTCGCAAGGAGACGAGCCATGGCTGAACGAAAGAAGAGCGACAAGCCGATAACACAGCAGTTTGAATCTGGTATCGACCCGGACAACAGCCTGTTGCCGATGCTGATCGGCGGCCTTGTCCTGATTGTCATCGGCGCGATCGTCGTCATGATGTTCGTCTAGTTTCGAAATGAGATAGTCGCCCCCGCATGTCGGGAGCCCGATGTTCGGGAGTTGAAAGGACCAGTTTTCTTGGGCTGATTTGGCTAGAGAAACTCCTACAGCGTCTGTCTGAGCTGAATGCCAACATCCATGATGGGAGATTTCCGTCCCGCGGAGCACTCGGCGTCCACGACGATAGACAGCGCCAGATCTTCGGCACAGATCAGTTGGCCGAATTTTCCACCGCATATGGCGAAAGGTTTGGTCTTGGAGCAATGTGTCCGACGCATCGGGGGCGGCAATGGGTGATCTTGTTCGACTGAGGTGGCGGCGAAAGAACGGGACGACGCGGCGTTCACGACTGCGCTCGAAAGGAAGCTGGTATTGGACGGTCACAGCTGCGCTCCTGGCTGCGGGCGCCGCCGGGTATTTCGGGTTCCGCTTCGTCTCAGGAGATAGTCCGGGATTCATCCCCTTCGCGCAGGGCAAGACTTCTTAGGTTCAGGAGGATTTGGTCGGCCGTGCTTCCGTCATCGACGGTGACACAATCGAAATCCATGGCAAGCGCATCCGCTTCAATGGCATCGACGCGCCCGAGTCGTCGCAAACCTGTGCAGACGGAAATGGCAAAGCATACCGATGCGGTGCACGCTCAGGCGCGGCACGCGCTTGCGCGTCTGGATAGAGTTCTCTGCGCTCTCCGAGCCAGGGTGGCACGCCAGACAGGCGCAGAACTGAAGAAGATTAGACAGTGCATGAACAAGAACGAATGGCCGGTTCACGGCAGGATCACGGGGCCCCTCGTCATGATCGGGTTCGGCTCGATCGGCAAAGGCATGCTGCACCTACTGGGGCGCCATTTCGAGTTCGACCGCTCGCGCTTCGTCGTCATCGATCCGAACGACGCGGACCGTGCGCTCCTCGACGAGAATGGTATCCGTTTCGTCCATGCGGCTGTCACCCGCGACAGCTACCGGAACCTCTTGAAACCGCTGCTCACGCAAGGCGGGGGACAGGGCTTCTGCGTCAACGTGTCGGTCGACGTCTCATCCCGTGCCGTAATGTAGTTCTGCCGCGAAGTCGGAGCGCTCTACATCGATACCGTCGCCGAACCCTGGGCAGGTTTCTACCTTGATGAGAGCGCCGGTCCGGAGGCACGCACCAACTACGCCCTACGCGAGATCATCATCCTCGAGGCGCAGGCGGAAAACCCCGGTGGCGCGACGGCCGTGAACTGCTGCGGCGCCAATCCAGGCCTGGTCTCATGGCCCGTCAAGCAGGCGTTGCTCAACCTGGCCCAGGACACGGGCGAAAGCCCGGAGCCTAAGTCGCGGGAGGAATGGGCGGCGCTTTTATGCAGCGTGTCGGCGTCAAGGGCATCCATATCGCCGAGCGCGACACCCAGCGGTCGCTGTCGCCGAAGCCGATTGGAACCTTCGTCAACACCTGGTCGGTCGAAGGATTCATCGCCGAGGGCCTCCAGCCGGCCGAGCTCGGCTGGGGCACGCACCAGACCTGGATGCCGGAGAACGGCCGTCGGCACGGGAAGGGCTCGCAATCTGCGATCTACCTGCTCCAGCCCGGGCCCGACACCCGTGCCCCGCAGCCGTTCGCAATGCGTCCGACCGGGGGCTAGTGGCCCGCGATGGGGCACACCCTGTAGAGAATTCCGTTGAGGGGGAAGACGCTGGTCATGCCCCAGAGGTGGGAGTTATCGGCATGCTTGTCAAGCAGCCGTGGCGGCAGCGACGAGCATCCGCCAGTCGGATGCGGGTGCAGGCAATGCACCCAGCTTGACTTTGTGTCTGGGGTGTCCCACGTTCTATGGCATGTTGACTGATCGCTGCATCCTCCCGCTCGGACGGGCGTTCCCCATCGAGGGCCACTAACCCCCGGCTCGGTCGCGTCGCGCCCCGGCCGCGGGGCATAAGCCTTCACGCTGCAATACGCAGCGCTGTAGGAACGGCGACAAACAAATTCACACAGACAATCTTCCGTTGGCGCCGTTGCCGCACCGGCGGTTCGAACATTTTAGAGAGTTTTGAAAATGGCCACCACCACGGGCAGGCGCAGGCCTGCCATCACCATGACCCGCTCCGACCATCAGAGCCTATCGCGCCTTACCGAATCCCGCGCTGCGAGGGATCCGGACATGTCCGAGCAGCTCCTCGCCGAACTCGACCGCGCCCGCGTGGTAGAGGACAGGCGCATTGCGGCCGACGTCGTCCGCGTGGGCTCGACGCTTCGGTTCACCACCGACGCGGGCGAGGACCGGACCGTCACGCTGGTGTTCCCCGGCGAGGCTGACATTGCCATGGGCAAGGTCTCTGTCCTGACGCCTATCGGCGCGGCACTGATCGGCCTGTCCGCCTCGCAGTCGATTGACTGGACGTCGCGCGACGGCCGCATCCACAGGCTGACCGTCGAGCGCGTTGAACAGACTGATGTCGCACAGCCTGCACGGCCGCAGCCCGAGCTACGGACGGCATGACCGTGTCGACGCCCCTGAGCCGCCTCTCGCTCTGCGGAGGATGCCTCATCGCAGGATCGTAGCCCCCTGTGCCGCACGCATGCGGCCAGGGGTTCTTCACCTCGTCCCGAGTTAGCGCTCCCAGACGGAGCAATGGAGAACTACGATGTCAAAAGAAACCTGCATCCTCACCACGAAGGACTTTACCATCCTGGAAGTCATGCGCGACCGCTGCCTTGGCCGGGACGACCCGCTCGCCCCGATCCTCAAGAGGAAGATCGAGTCAGCCACGGTCATGTTCCGGGACGACATTCCCGTGAACGTCGCCACGCTCAGCAGCCGGGTAGTCTTCAGCGTAAACGGCCGCGATCCGGACACACGCGTGATCTCGAGCGACCGGATAACCTCGCCGATCGGGATGTTCCTGCCTATCACGACCGCGCGCGGACTGGCGCTGCTTGGTCTTTCCGATGGCCAGGAATTCGTCACGACCAACGTCGACGGTGAGGAAGAACGTATCCTGCTCCGCGAAGTGCTCTACCAGCCCGAGGCCGCAAGGCGGGAAGAGGAAGCGATGCGACAGGTAGCCACGCAGCGCAAGCCGATGCTGAAGCTGATACGCGGGGCATTCTATGACCAGCCCCGTCTCGTCCCGGTGGCTCCGGACGGGTTCGACGACCCCGGCCCGTCGGCCGCCTGAGCGCTGCCGCCGCGCAGGAGAACCGCATTTGACAGACCGTCTCATCTTCGCCGCAGCGGCCTTTTTCGCCGGAATGCTGAACACGGTGGCGGGCGGCGGCACGTTCCCGACCTTCCCCGCCCTCGTCTACACAGGGGTATCTCGGCGTGGCGGCGGGCTTTCGCGGGGAGATCAGGACATTCGACAGCGGCCGGCGATTGAAGGCCACGGCAGCAACTGCCGGAGGCGGTCTTGTCGGATCGCCGCTGCTTCCCGTTTCATCTAAAGAGGCATCGCGGACGTGGTTCCGTTCCTCCGGGCACTGGCCCACTCCCGTCTTCCGTTCAACGATCGCTTCAGGTGCGTGATGGAGACGCATCCCGCCGGAGGGGGTGCCGTCGGGACGACCGTCGACGCAGCCCATGGAGGCTATTTCAACGGCGGTCTCGGGATCATGCTGCTTGCGCTGTTTTCTCTATGGGAGTGCGCCACCTCAACCAGATGAACGGGCTAAAGAACGGCCTATCCTTCATCGCCGGCCTGGTGGCCTGGCCGCAGGCGGTCGTGACGATGACAGCCGCGGTGATCGGCGTCTACCTCCGCGCCCCTGTCGCTGGGCGCTTCCTGCATGGGTGGTCAGGGCGGAGTCATCGCCGTCGGCGTCGCGATGAGCGCGGCATTCGTCTGGAGGCTCCTCGCACGATTGGCCGGACCCACGATCAAGGGCTTGAGGCCTGCTGTGGGCCGCCGCCGGAAGGAAAGTCCGTACGATGGCGTTCTATTCATGGCGTGCATCGTGGCGAAGATAAAAATAAAATCAACGTAATAAGAAAGCCCCCGACGGCGACGCAAGGCCGCACTCAAGATTTACAGATTGAAAAATCCATCTAAAACTATTATGTATTTCTTATGTTTAGTTTCGTTCAAGAGAACAACTGGTTTGCTTTTCTAGCGCCGTCCCTGACCCGCTCATAGCCCCGAGCGGCGCACACGTTCGCCGCCTCGGGGATCCCAAAACGACAGTCAAGCACATAGCGAAGGCGCGCTCCTTACGGGAACGCGCCAGATGCCATACACGCCCCCTGCGCTTCTCGCGCGGGCGGCTCGATCAACGCTGTGAATGGAGCGGCAATCATGTCCGAATTCAAACAATCAGGAACCCTTCCCGCATCAGGTCTACGCCCTGGTTTGCGCGCGACGGTCGCGGGCCTCGTCTCCCGCGCCATGGTGCGCTGGCATCGCGGCAAGGCTGCAGCCGTGCTTCATCGCCTCGACGACAGGCAGCTGGAAGACATCGGCGTCTTGCGGAGCGACATCCCCCGCGTCGTCGCAGAGCTCGTTCCATCGAACATCGAGACATCAGTGCAGGATGCCCGGATTTCGGCGCACGCCGCTGGGCCCCTGAAGGCCACCTGATCGCAGTGAAGGAGACAGAAATGGATATGGCGACCAGAACGATCGTGGCCATCGGCCTTCTTAGTATGATGATCATCGCATTCATGGTGATCTGAGCGGAATGCCCTCCGGCGACGGAACGCCGTTCCGAGAGGCCGGCTAGACCAGGTAGACACCACCATGTGCATTGAAACGTTCATCAGGATTTCGAGGCTTGTCGGGAAAGGTCGCGTCCTTCCCCGGAGCAGGCACTCAACCCCTGTATCCCGCATGTAACGCCTGCTCCGGCACCCCCTCGGATGATGCGGTTCATTCCGGCGGCGCCACGCGCCGCATCGATGGAGCGTGACATGAGAATATTCCGGTCGAGGCGCGTTTGCCTTTCCCGCAGCCGTTCGTTGCCGCGAGCGGCATCCCGTTGCCCGTGGTGCATCGACTCCGTCGTTGTTCCGGCGGCTCTGCTGAACCGTCGCGACCCGGGCCTCAGCAAATCGCCTTGAGAGCGCGGCAGACTGAGGCGATAGAGCCTCTGGAAGCGCGTACGAAAACGGGTCCCGCGCCCGCAGGGATCAGGGCACCCGGTCGTTCGCGACGATCCCTCCTTCGCCCTCCAAGCGTGCGATCCGCTTCGCTTCCGATTCCGTGAACTTCAGCCGCACTCCGATACCACCGCCGTTCTCGCCGATGAACACGGCGCCGAGCAATTGTAGCGCCACCTCGAGCTCGCCGATCGTGGCCTCGGGTGGCTTCTGGAGCTTGCGTTCAAAGTCATGGATGACGGTCTCGTCCACGCCAGAACGGATGCTGAGCTTTCCGCGGGTGACCTCGACGAGGGCTCTTGCCGCCCGGCATTGCGAACCAGTTATCATGCTGCCCTCCTTCGATTTTCGTAGCCGCCAGTCTTCTCCCGCCGCCGCTCGGTTGCAAGAGCGGCACTACGTCGGATGGCGACGACGATTACGTCGTCGGAAGGCTGCGGTAACGTGGTGGCGATCTGTTCCATCACAAGGCCCCGAAGCCGACCGTGGCGGTCATGACGCAGCCAGCAACGATCGCCGTCTCGCGCTGCACGCCTGAAGAACGTGCCCTTCATGCTTTCCGCGATCTCCGTCGCGACGTTTGCTGCTGCGGGCATCTTGCCTGCACGCGGCTGCAAGTCCGCGTGCAGGCCTGCCTTATCCCCGCTTTCCGGGCATCGAAGCCCTGGCCATCAGCTCCGACACCGACCCGATCTCGGCCTTTTTTCCCTTGTTCTGCTTGGGCTTGCGGGCTTCCTTGTTGCCCTTCCTTTTCGCCATGAAGGCTTCCTTTCCGACGGCGCGCTTCGCGCGGCTGCGTAGCAGCCCGCGGCAGTTAGAGACAGTCTGCGGAAGGATCCCTGGCCCGTCGCGCCTAGGCTGGACGAGCCAGGGCTAGCAGCCGTTTTTCGGCCGCTTCCGAAAAGGAAGCCGGGTGTGAAGGAACGTGGTCACGCCCGTATTCTGGCGACGCGAGCCGGGAAGTCAAACCCTCTTAACGACCGTCGCACTGGTGGCATAATGTCGCGTCGGAAAGCAGACTGGAAATAACTATGTGTAGGTCATGTGCATGGAGACTTTCATCAAGGTGTCGAGACTTGCCGGGAACGGACGCGTCCTGTCCCGGAGCAGGTTATCTCACCCTGAATTCCGCACGTAAGCCTGTTCCGGGAAATCTCGACGACATTGCGGTCTACTCCTGCGGCTTAACACGCCGCATCGATGGAGCTTGTGATGAGAACCTCCCGTGTCCGGCTTATATGCCTTCCCTGCCACCGCCCGCTTCCAAGGTCAGCGAGCAGGTGCCCCTGGTGCCTGTCGCCGATGGTCGGGCCTTCAGAATACCTGGTCCATTCGTTCGTCCGGCCTTCAGGTTCGACGGCTGCCCAGGCGGTGCGGCCATGACAGGCGGCAGAGAGAGGCAGATTGTCGCTGATGCCCCGTTCAAGGCCGAGTACGCGGCGCTCCCCTGGCGCATGGGCGGCGAAGGGACGATGGAAGTCCTGCTGCTTTGCCCGCGGCAGGACGGACAATGGACTGTCCCCAGAGGCACGTGTTCCGGGACGAGAACGGAGCTTCGGTCGGCCGAACGGGCGGCGTTCCAAGATGCAGGCGTCACCGGACGGCTCGGGCAGGAACCGGTCGGCCGCTACCGCACGATCCGCGTTTTGGCGGACGGCCGCAAGGAGTCCTGCGACGTGACCGTGTTCGGACTGCACGTCTGGGGCACTCTGGTCAGCTGGCCACGCGACACGAAGGTCTTGAGGCAGTGGATGCCCCTGAACGAGGCCCGGACTTTGGTAGCCGATCCCGGCCTTGCAGAATTGCTCGCTTCCGTTATGTCCGGCGCGACGATCCCGCAACCGGATGAAGCGCCTCTTAGCGGCATTCCCGATGCAGGCCGGGGCGGCCACGTGTCGGGGGTTGCCTCGCCAGCCGGAATGGCTAGGTTAAGCGCATGTTGACCTTGCCTGCCTTCGTTCTCCCCAATGGAGCGCGCCTGCTCAAAGCGGGACTCTGACCCGGACGCGATCTGACCCCTGGCTCAGCGTCCGGGTCCGCCAGGCTTCAACCAACCGACATCCACCTTCGCGCCATCGTCTCGGCGTGATCGTCTCGGCAATCCGGCCAGAGCGAGGAGGCCATCATGGATATTCTCGATCTCCTGCATCCGCGGGACATTCTCGTTCGGGCGCAGGCACAGGCAAAACGCCCGCTGCTCCGGCTCGTATCCGGCCGCCTGGCTGCCCGGTCCGGCGTGCCGGAGGAGACCGTACTGGCGGCACTTCTGAACCGTGAAAGCCTCGGCTCAACGGGTATCGGGCATGGCATCGCGGTTCCCCACGCGCTCCTGGAGCAGCTCCTGGCTCCTACTGCGACGCTGGCGGTCATGGACCGCCCGGTCTGGTTCCGGGCTTCCGATGAACAGCCTGTCGACGTAGTGCTGGCGGTGATCTGGCCGCGGGAGCGTGCGGGGGAGTTCATGCCTGCGCTCGCGCGCTTCTGCCGTAAGCTGTCTCGTCTGGACATCCCGAAAGGGATTCGATGCGCCGCGTCGCCCGACGGAGTCCTCGCATGCCTCGGGGCTTTAGACGGCATCGGTCATCAACCCCATCCCGCAACCCTGGTCTCCTCGGCGCGGACGGCGGGCGGAGCGACACGGGAGGGCATTCAATGATGGCGAAGGTCGAAGCCAGCCGGAGGATTGCTTGGCGTGACGGAATGATGACCGATCAGGATGTCGCCGACGCGCTGGAATGCGACGTCGCGCTGGTACGAGAGATCCTCGACTTTTGGGCCTGCCGGACCCTGACGGCTGCATCCGCATGCGTGGAGCGGCGTCACGGCGCTCAGGCCTGCATCAAGCTGGCGATGGCACAGGCACTCCATGCCGTGGCCGGGCTCGCTCTAGCCGAGGCGGCCGCGGTTGCCTGCGGAAGCTGGCAAGTGAGCACGTCTCTGCTGAGGATCGTGGAGTTCCAGCCTCCGCGGAATTCCACGATCGACGGAACGCGACAGGATACGCCCGGTCCTGATCCTTTCATGCTTTTCGCGCCGCATGCAGCGGAGGCAATTCCCGTGGCGGCGGCGGACGAATACCTCGACGTGGCCGACGGCAGGCGCGTCTACTGGAGGAAGCCGCGGCGCGACGCCTACGTGCTGGCATGCGAGCTGCACCGCCTGTCGGACATCAGCAGGCGCGAGGACACCCCCGCGTTCCAGGACGAGTATCTCGAGCTGCTCAGCCGTCTCCGGGAGCCTGCCGACCACGTCTGCGAATGGATCGGCACCGTGGCTGGCGAGCGCTTCCGCCCCGCCCCCGACAGGTTTGCCGAACAGACCCCGGCGATGCGGCAGGGACCCGGCTGCGGCGAAGCCAGGCATACTTTCGCTGAATCCTACTCCAGCAAGGTTTCGGTGAACGTGTCGCTGGCGGCGCGGTCGATGAAGCGCCGCGCCCTTGGCCTCGCTGTGAAGGATCCGCTCGGGGGGACGGCGTTGGCGCCTTCGGAAGGAAGGACGAGGCGACGATGAACACGCCCTATTACCTGATAGACGAGTCAGCGAACTGGTACTTTTCTTGTCCGTCATCTCTGACCTCCTCTGTTCGTGGAAACCGGGAAACTCCTAGAACATCCGACCTCGGCTGCTTTTGCTCTCTTGCTTCTTTTATGACGCCGCAGGGCGGCTCCTGTCGCCACGCTGCACAAGTTAGGACGAAATTCTGGACTTCGGACGTGCTAGTTTTGCCATTATTGATGCGAGATCGTCATGAATGGTTTGTGGCCTGAGGCTCTGAACTGGCTTTGTCGCAAATCTGAAAACGGCTAACGATTGTTGACCGTGGGGCGTCGTCACGCTGCGGATTCGAACTGTTCAGCAATTGGATGGTAGGCGTAACTCTCCTGCCGCTTGCGCATCATGTGGATCATCTCGATGCCGGATACGGTTATCCCGGCACAAGTCATAGACTTGAAGCCGAGCATGGATTGGATCCGGCGCCTTTGTGACCACGGACGTCACGCGTAACCGGCTTGCCGGCAACTCGCTGACTGAGGCGGTGGTTGCCAAATCGATGGCGGACAGCATGACTGAGGCAGTCGTCCGACGCAGGCGCAGCCTGTCATCCCGAGCATGCGGCCTGATCCGACACCATGGACTCCTGTGCTCCCCGTCTTGGATGCGCCCAGAGAGTTAACCCCTTCGAAGCGCTGTTGGTGTGCCACCTTCATGTTGCCGATATACGCGGCTGAAATGCCCAGCATTTGGAAAACCACACCTGTATGCGATTTCGCCGATTTGTAGGTCGCTAGTTCCCAATAGCGTTTTCGCGTACTGCAGACGCAGCGCCAGATAGGCGGCCATAGGGCTGGTTTCTATTTCTGTGGCAAACAATCGCTCAAGCTGGCGGCGTGAGATGCCAAGCTTGCTCGCTACGTCAGTCACTGTGATTTTTTCTTGCAGATTGCTCTCCATCAGAAGCAATGCACGCCTGATGTGGCGGCTTTTCGCTTTGGGAAACAATTCTCCGTTAGGCTGCACGTCGCGGCCGGTTCTAATTCTGTCGAGAACCAAAATTTTTGAAGCTTTCTCCGCAGCTTTGTTGTCAACATGCTTGGACACAAAGTAACTCGCCAAATCGGCTGCTCCGGCACCTCCGGCGCAGGTGGCCCTATTTCCATCGATTGAAAACAACGTGTCAGCGTGCGCACGAACGTCCGGGAACGCATCTCGAAATTGCTTGATGTGAAACCAGCTTACACAGGCCCGATAGTTGTCGAGCAGACCATAGTGGGCCAGCACGAAACTGCCCGTGCATAAGGCCGTAAGAGGCACATCGCATTCTGCCGCACGCCGCAGAAAGTCCTGTTTTTCCTCACTGAGGTACTGGGTGCCATTGAGCAGCCCACCGACAACAACGATATTGTCATAATCCTGCGGATCAGTGATTTGTTTCGTGGGCAGCAACTCCACACCGGAACTTGAGCGGATGGGAAGACCTCGCTCACCGATAATCTGCCAGTCAAATCGCCCCCGCCGACTACGATCACCGTCATCACCCGCAAGGCGCAGCGTATCGATGAAAAGCGACATTGGAGACAGTGTAAAATTTCGGGCAAGTAGGAATCCGAACCGCAATGTCAGCCCCCCTATTCTCCCGGCAGAATATGGCTCGCTTCAGCGCGCCACGACATCCAGATTCTGGCGCCCGGCACCAAGTTGAGCCGCTCCAGTTCGTCATGGCTCTTCTGCGCCTTGAGTTCCAGCCCGTCGGCGCCTTCGAGGTGGATGACGGCAGTAGCACCGACGAATTCTTCGCCGACCACCGAAGCTTGCATGCCGTTGACGTCGCCGGCAGGCTTCTCATTGGTCAGCTGTACGCGGTCACCGGACACGACGAAGGTCGCCTTGTCGCCCTTGACCAGCGCCTTGGCCGGATTTCGGGCAACGCCGAAATCGCCCGAGGGCGTTGCGATCCTGATGAGGTCGCCGTCTGTCGCCGACACCTTGCCGGCGAACACATTCGAGGAGCCAAGAAACTCGGCGACGAACCTTGTCCGCGGCGCGCGATAGATCTCCTGCGGGTTGCCGATCTGCTCGATGCGGCCGCGGCTCATGATGACGACGCGGTCGGCCATCGAAAAGGCCTCCGACTGGCTGTGCGTGACATAGACGAAGGTGATGCCGAGTTCCTTTTGCAGGTTGGACAGCACAGTCTGCATGCGCACCTTGAGATGCGCGTCGAGCGCCGACAACGGCTCGTCGAGAAGCAGGATTTCCGGCTCCGTCACCAGCGAGCGGGCCAGAGCCACGCGCTGGCGCTGGCCGCCGGAAAGATGGGCGACGTTGCGATCAGCGAATTCGGTGATCTGCATGCGTTCGAGCCACTTGTCGACGCGTTGCCTGCGCTCGATTTTCTCAACACCGCGCATGCGCAGGCTGAACTCGACATTTTCGCGCACCGTCAGGAATGGAAACAGTGCCAGGCTCTGCCAGACCATCGGGGTATCGCGCCGCCAGGTTGGCAGATCATTGATCCGCGCACCGGCAAGGCGAATCTCGCCCTCGGTCGGCGCTTCAAGGCCCGCCAGCATGCGAAGCGTGGTTGTCTTGCCGCAGCCGCTCGAGCCCATGATGGCAAGAAACTCACCCTTGCGGATATCGAGATCCAGGCGCTCCACGGCAACAAAATTTCCGAAGCGTTTGACGACGCCGTCGAAGACGACGAGGGCTTCATCGGTCATGGCACCTACTCCGGCGCATTGCTGCCGGCCTGGGGCGCGGCGCTGCGTTTCATGAGAAGAATCTGGGCGAGGATCACCAGCGTCATCGAAGCCAGGAAAACGAACGTGCCGATGACATTGATGCGCGGGCTGACCTGTCCCTGCAGGAAGCCGAGCACCTTGACCGGCAGCGTTTCGTGCAGGCCCGACACGAACCACGACACCGCGAATTCATCGAACGATACCGCCATGGTGATGAACAGCGCGGCGAAGATGGCGGGCCGGCAGAACGGCACGATGACATGCCGCATCGCCATCCATTCGGACGCACCGAGGTTCCAGGCGGCGGCTTCAAGCGATGGGTCCATCTGCGACAGGCGAAGCCGGCAGATCGCCATGGCGAACGGAGCGCACATCACCACATGGGCGATGATGACGGAATGAACCTCGCCGGACAGGCCGACATTGGACAGGAAGGCCAGCATCGCCAGGCCGAGGATGACAACCGGGATGGTCGGCGGCAATAGCGCCAGCGCCACGTAGAACGGCTTGCCGAAGAATTTATAGCGGAAGTCGGTGTAGGCGGCGCCAAAGCCAAGTGCCGTGGCCACGACCGAGACGACGGCGCCGACCATCAACGTGTTGCGCAAGCCCTCCCAGACCAGCGGATCGGCATAGACGGTCTCGTACCAGATGGTCGAGAAACCGCCCAGCGGCAAGGACGGAAAACGGTCGATATTCAAGGAGAAGACGAAGCTCGCGGCGATCGGCGCGAAGATGAAGGCAAAGGAAAGCACGATGTAGAGCTTGAGCGCCCAGTCGATCAGCGGGTTGCGGTTGAAGTCGCTCATCGCCCGCGCTCCCTGTAAGCGTAGCTCACCGCCGCGAACGCCACCGCGAGCAGCGTTGCGATCATGGTCAGCGCGATGACTGCCGCGCGGGGCCATTGCTGGCCCGACTTGGTGGTATCGGTGATCAGGATGGAAAGCGTTGGTGGGTCGCCGCCGCCGAGATAGAGCGGGCTGACGAAATCGCCGAAAGTGAGGATG
Organism: Mesorhizobium sp. ES1-4; assembly: GCF_020164745.1. GTDB lineage: Bacteria > Pseudomonadota > Alphaproteobacteria > Rhizobiales > Rhizobiaceae > Mesorhizobium. The sequence goes on from NZ_JAIUGV010000017.1 coordinate 51,111, forward strand.
AAGCAGAACAGCGCCGCGATCACCAGTCCAACCTTGGCCGCCGGCACCACTACCTCGAACACGGTGCGCAGGCGTCCGCAACGAAGATTGTGCGCGGCCTCGATCAGCGTGCGGTCGACGAACATCAGGCTGAACAATTGCAGCAGCACGACCAGCGGAAAGCTCAGCGTCAGGTAGCCGATCATCGTGCCGAAGACCGAATTCAGCATGCCGAGCGGTCCGAGACCCGCCTTTGCCAGCAGCGCATTGATGATGCCGTTATCGGACAGGAAAATCTGCCACGAATAGACGCGCACGAGATAGCTGGTGAAGAACGGTATGACCATCAGGAAGATTGCCCAGCGCCGCGCCGTCTCCGACAGCTTGAAGGCGATGCCGTAGGCGCAGGGCAAGGCCAGCGCGCTGGTGACGATCGCGGCCGCCGTCGACAGGACCAGGGTCCGGAAATAGGCCTCCCAGAACACGCCGCGGCCAAGCATCCTGATCCAGTTGTCCGGATTGAAATCCGGCTCCATACGGAAATTCCGGACCGTCCAGAAGCTCAGCGCGATCAAGAAGACCAGCGGCGCCAGGAAGAACATCACCTGCCAGATCAACATCGGCAGCGAGAATGTCAGTCCGTAAAGGGTGATCGATTTCCGCATCGATGCAGGTCCTGCCCGTTGAAGCACGGCTCATCCGTCTGAACGACGCACGACGACGTTTCAGGAAATGCCGGACGGGCCCGAACGCCCGCCCGACGGTTTATGACCGTTACGATCCCTTGTATTCGGACCAGAAGTCGTTCCAATCTTCAAGGCTCTGCTGAACCGGCAGTTGGCGATATTTGATGCGCCCGTCGCGGATCATGTCCATGACATTGCTCTGGTTGAGCAGCATGCCCTGCCGCTTGGCCTCAGCCGGCGTCTCGGTGGCCAGGAGTTCCCAGCCCTTCTTGTTCGGGATAAGGCAGGGATAGGCGACCATGTTGGCCGACTTAACCTGGCCCTTGGCGGAAGTGATGTACTGGATCCACTTCTTCGCCAGATCGGCCTTTTTCGAGCCCTTGCCGATCGAGAAGGATTCCGTGAACTGCAGGCCGCCCTCTTCCGGAATGACTGTGCGTACTTTGGCGCCGCCCTTTTCCAGCGCCCCGGTGATCCAGTCGCCGATGCCCGCCATGGCCAGCATCTGACCGTTTTGAAGCGACGAGAAAGTGCCGCCATAGTCGAAGAAGCCGCCGATCTGCGGACGCAGCGATTTCGTTTTTTCCTGTAGCTTGCTCCAGGCCGCGTCGTTGATGTCATAAGGCGAGGCGTTGCCATTGAGCAGGCTCATCTGGCCCAGATTGGGCAGATGCCAATCGAAATGCCCAACCTTGCCCTTCAGCTTCTCGGCCCAGTAGACATTATAGGTCGAGGCCTCCTTCTCGGTGATCGCCTCGGTGTTGTAGGCAACACCGAGGAAGCCGAAACGGGTGATGACCGAATAGAGATCGTTGCCCTGCCAATGCCCTGGAAAATGCTGGAATTCGGGGAAGAATTCGTCGAACGGATAGTCGGCCGGGTCGAGCTTCTCGATATATCCGGCGGCGTTGAGCTGCTGCACATACTCGGCATCCGACAGGATGACGTCGAAGGTTCCGGGAGGCGATTGCGCGATCAGCCCGAGCATGTTGTCGCCGCCGGTGTAGTATTTCGGCTTGAACTTGACGTTGTTGGCGGCCTCGAACTCGGCGACCACGTCGGGCTCGGCATGTCCATACCAGGCGAGCATATTGAGTTCGACCGGATCGGCAAAAGCCAGCCGGCTTACGAATGGCATTGCCAGAACGCCGCCACTCAGAACAGTTGCACCCTTCAGAAAGTCGCGGCGCGTGCTGCCGTTGAACAAGCTTTTTTTGATTGTCATGGTTGTTCCCCTTGGCTTGTAGTCCAGCGAGCCTACGAAGGGGTCAACTATTTGAAAAATTAATTCTCATAATAAATGCATTTGCGCCCTTTATTGGCGGTCCAGTTCGATCGGCCGGCGCACCGGGTCGCCGGAGACGCCGGCTTCATCCAGGCGCGCGACGATGTGATTGACCAGCCTGATTCCCGCATCGGACAGGCGGGGATGCTTGTAGAACAAGCCGACCCGGATTTCCGCAAGCGCTGGAAACCCGTCACTTTCGTCGAGAACGCGCATGCCGGGCAGCATTGTGTAACGCGTGAGCGCGCTGACGCCAAGGCCATTGACCACGGCATTCTGCAAACCCGCGATGCCGGAGCCGGTATAGGACACCCGCCAGCGAATTTGCGCGGCATCCAGGGACTGGATCATCCGCGCCCGATAGGCGCAGCCTTCCGGGTGCGCGGCCAGCGGCACTCCGGTTCCCAGGTCAAAGCGAGCAGCTTCGGCGGCAGCCCAGACCGGCCGCTCGATCCACGAACGGGACAGATACTGCGAACGCTCATTGTTGACCATCGCCACCGCCAGGTCGAGTTCGTCGGCGCGCAGCCGATCGAGAATGTCGGCGCTCCAGCCGCAGTGGATTTCCAGCGAAATGCCCGGATGCTGGCTGGTGTATTCGGTGATGACGCCCTGCAGGAACGCGACCGCATAGTCATTCGGCAGGCCGATCCGCAACACGCCGGCTATCTTCGACCGATTGAAATAGGATGCAGCCTCATCGTTGAGCCGCAGCATCTCGCGAGCGTAACTCAACAACACCTCCCCTTCGCTGGTCAGGAGCAGCGTCCGTCCGACCTGTTTGATGAGCGCCGAGCCGACCAGTTCCTCGAGCCGGCGGATCTGCAGCGAGATGGCCGGCTGGGTGCGCCCCAGCGCATCGCCAGCTTTGGTGTAGGCACCAAGATCGATGACCGAAACAAAGGTCCGCAGCAGGTCGGTCTGAAAATTAACGATGTTGCGCATGGATTTCGATTTCTCATACATGGATCATGAATATAAATTTTTCATATCATGATTGTCGCCACTAATCATCAACACAACAGCTGAAGTTGGGAGACCATCATGCCGGATGCCACCGTTTTTGCCGCCGAACTGCCTTGGCCGGACTACGACGCGAAGGTTCGGGACGGCGCCGTGCCTATCCTGCTGCCGGTCGGTTCGATGGAACAGCATGGCCACCACATGCCAATGCACGTCGACGTGCTGCTACCGGTCGAGTTCTCCCGCCGCGTCGCCGGCGAGATCGGCGCACTTGTCGCGCCGCCCTTCACCTATGGCTACAAGTCGCATCAAAAATCGGGCGGCGGCAATCACCTGCCCGGCACGACCAGTCTGGATGGCGCGACGCTGGTCGCGGCGCTGCGCGATGTCATCAAGGAATTCGCCCGCCACGGCGTGCGCGATATCTGCTTGATGAACGGCCATTTCGAGAACTCCTGGTTCATCGTCGAAGGGATCGATCTGGCGCTGCGCGAACTGCGCTGGGGCGGCATTGGTGACATGAAGATCGTGGTGCTGTCCTATTGGGATTTCGTCGACAAGGCGACGATCGCGCGTCTCTATCCGGGTGGCTTTACGGGGTGGGACCTGGAGCACGGCGGCGTACTCGAAACGTCGCTGATGTTAGCACTGTACCCGAACCTTGTTCATATCGAGCGCGCCGTCGATCATGAGCCGGCCAGCTTTCCGCCGTATGATGTGTACCCGCCCAAGCCGGAATGGACACCGGCGAGCGGTACATTGTCGTCCCCCAGGGAGGCGTCGAAGGAGAAGGGCGACATTCTGCTGGATGTTTGCGTGAGCGGCATCGTCAAAGCTCTGAATGTCGAGTTTCCGCGCTGAACCTTGGGCTTCCGCTTGAGTTCCAATGCGCCTTTGGGCAGCGCGCGAAGGCCACGCCAGTCAAGCGAATCTTGATCGACACGCGTCGTCAGTATGGAAACGGCCAGTTCGGTGGCGCCTGCCCTCTCACGGTGTCGACATTTTCGTCGGGGCAATCATTGCGTTCCACGAGCGTGTCGACCGTGAACACTCTTATCAGCAAAATGAAGAATTCGTGGGCGAAGCCATAAACAGGCGACGCCGCGTAGGGGTTGGGCGGGTTTGTCCGGCCCTCGCCTCGCGGATGCCAATCGTGAGGAATGTAAAGCACTCCCGTCAGTTCCTGACGATGTTATGGTCGGGGCCAAAGGGGAAGCCGGTGATGTTTTCCGCGCTGTCCTCCTTCACGATCAGGATATCGTGCTCGCGATAGCCGCCCGCACCCGGCATGCCTTGCGGCAACATCACCATCGGCTCCATGGACACGACCATGCCGGGCTCCAGCACCGTCTCGATGTCCTCGCGCAGTTCCACACCCGCTTCGCGGCCATAATAATGGCAGAGCACACCGAAGGAATGGCCGTAGCCGAAGGAGCGGTACTTCAGCAGATCCCATTCCCGGTACATGTCGTTGAGTTCGATCGCGATGTCCTTGCAGCGCGCGCCCGGCTTGATCAGTTCGAGGCCTCGGCGGTGGACAGCGACGTTCTTCTGCCAGATGTCGAGGCTGGCGTCGTCGACATGGTCACAGAACAATGTGCGTTCGAGCGCGGTGTAATAGCCAAAAATCATCGGGAAGGTATTGAGCGACAGGATATCGCCGGATTTGACGAGACGGTTGGTGACCGGATTGTGGGCACCATCGGTGTTGATGCCGGACTGGAACCACGTCCAGGTGTCCATAAGCTCGACATAGGGGTGCGACTTCGCGATCTCGCGGATCATGGCGTTGGTCGTTGCGATGGCGACTTCGTGCTCGGGCACGCCGGCCTTCACGGCTGCCACACAGGCGGCGCCGCCGATATCGCAGACGCGTGCGCCCTCGCGGATCAAGCCCTGCTCCTCAAGCGACTTGATCGAACGCATCCACATGGACGGCTGGGCGACATCAACGAACTCGACGCCCGGGAGCGCCTCCTCAAGCTGGCGGCGGAAATCAAGGTTCACATGGTCGAACTCGATCCCGATGCGCCTTGAACTGGCGGTGAGTTGGCGCACCGCGCGATAGAAATTGTCGCGGCGCCAGTCCGTGTAGGTGACGTTGTCGCCAAAACTGCGGCGGTAGGGCTGGCCGCCATCGATGCCGGCGGAAATCGTCGTGGCTTTGTCGTGGTCAACGACCATGCCGTATTTGCGGCCGAAGTAGCAGTAGAGCCAGCCGGAATAATAGTTAATGCAGTGATAGGAGGTGAACAGCACCGCATCCACGTCGTTGTCCGCCATCCAGCGGCGAACGTCGGCCTGACGGCGATTCATCTCGGTGTCCGAGAACGGCGAGTACTCCTTCTCGCCATTGTGCCACGCCATCACGTGCAACATGTCGTCGGTCATCGGGAGCTTCCTGCAATGATAATGCGAGGAGGCTACGATTGGCGCGCGCATCAGGACAATTTATTCACCTGATATGTGCATTTCCAGAAGTTATGGAAGTCCCCAATGTCCCCGCAGCGCGGCCGACCGATTAGCAACCCTAATCGGATGATATCGACTTCTAATTTCCAGTGGCCCGGCCGAATTTTTATAGTCCGTTCCAACCTGAAACCCGATTGGATGCGGAGGAAAGAATGAACGTCTACGCCAAGGGCATGCCCAACGAATTGCTGCGTCTGCAGACGATGCATAATGGCGAGAAGGCTGTCGCCACCTTCAGCGCCGCCGAGATGACGCGCCGTCAAGACGGGCTGCGCGGCATTCTGGCTGAACTGAAGCTCGACGCAGCCGTGCTCACTTCCTACCACAACATCTGTTATTTCTCGGACTTCATGTTCTGCTACTTCGGCCGCCGCTATGCCTTCGTGGTCACGGCCGAGAAAGCGGTGTCGGTTTCGGCGGGCATCGATGCCGGCCAGCCATGGCGCCGTACCTTCGGCGACAACATCACCTACACCGACTGGCAGCGCGACAATTACTTCCATGCCCTGCAGCAGGCGCTGCCCGGCGTGAAGCGTATCGGCATCGAGTTCGATCACGTCAACCTCGAATTCAGGAAGCTCCTGCAGGATGCCTTCCCGAACGTCGAGTTCGTCGATGTCGGCGCGCCGACCATGTGGCTGCGTACGATCAAGTCGGCCGAGGAGATCGTGCTGATCAAGAAAGGCGCGCGCACCGCCGATATCGGTGGCGAGGCCATTCGCAACGCGATCCGCGAGAACGTTCCTGAATACGAGGTGGCGCTGGCCGGCACGCAGACCATGGTCCGGCATATCGCCAAGACCTTTCCGCATGCCGAGCTGATGGACACCTGGGTCTGGTTCCAGTCAGGAATCAACACCGACGGCGCGCACAATCCGGTCACCTCGCGCAAGGTTCAGAAAGGCGACATCCTCTCGCTCAATTGCTTCCCGATGATTTCGGGCTACTACACCGCGCTCGAGCGCACGCTGTTCCTCGATCATGCCAGCGACGAGCACCTGCGAATCTGGGAGATCAACTGCGACGTCCATCGTCGCGGGCTGGAGCTTTTGAAGCCGGGCGCACGGTGCGGCGACGTGGCGACGGAGCTGAACGAAATCTACCGCAGCCACAATCTGCTCGGCTACCGCTCGTTCGGCTACGGCCACTCCTTCGGCGTGCTGTCGCACTACTACGGTCGCGAAGCTGGCGTCGAACTGCGTGAGGACATCAACACCGTGCTGCAGCCGGGCATGGTCGTTTCCATGGAGCCGATGCTGACCATTCCGGAAGGCCTGGCGGGTGCCGGCGGCTATCGCGAACACGATATTCTCGTCATGACCGAGGACGGCGCGGAAAACATCACCAAGTTCCCGTTCGGCCCGGAGCACAACATCGTCAAGGCGTGACCGCTGACCACCGCGGTTTCTGGCGGGCCTTCCTGACAGGGAAGGCCCGCTTGCGTTTGTTTGGAACCGCGTGATCTAATCGGCCAATGAGGAGCTAACCATGCGCAGCATCCCGACCGACCTCCTCCGCGCCTTTGTCACCGTCATCGACCTGCGCGGCTATACGCGTGCGGGAGAAAAGTTGGGCCGTACGCAGCCCGCGATCAGCTTGCAGATGAAACGGCTTCAAGAGCTGCTTGGCGTCTCCCTCTTCGCCAAGGAAGGCGGCGCGCAGATCACCGAACAGGGCGAAATCGTCGCCGGCTACGCGCGGCAAATCCTGGCGCTCAACGACGACATGATGCTGAAGCTCTCGAAGCGTGACAGCAAGGGCCGGCTGCGGCTCGGCATTCCAAACGACTACGCCGATCATTTCCTGCCCAAGCTGATGGCGAGCCTCGCGCGCGACGGCGGTGACCTCACCTTCGACGTCGTCTGCGATCTGTCGCACAATTTGCTGCAGGGCTTGCGCAACGGCGTCTTCGACATCGTCGTGGCGATGACGCCGGACGGGCCTTCCGAAGGCGCGTTCATGACCTGGAAGGAGACGCTGGCCTGGGTCTGCGGAGCGCAGTCCCCGGATCCAGCGGCGGATGCCGGGGGACAAAGCGAACTGCGCATCGTCTGCTACCCCGAGGGGTGCCTCTATCGACGCAACATGCTGACCGCGCTGCAACGCGACGGCCGCAATTTCGAAATCGTCTACACGAGCCCAAGTCTCGCCGGCCTGGAGGCGGCCGTGGGTGCCGACTTCGGCGTGACGGTCCTGGCGCGCCGAATCATCCCGGCAAAACTCAGGATCGTCGAACCGTCGAGCCATCTGCCGCGGCTCGCGGATGTCGTGGTCGGCATCTATGTCAGCCCCGACCGCAAGCGGTCCTCGGTGGCGCAGAGTTTCGCCGCTCGCTTCGCCGATATGTTCGTCGCCGGTGAGGCGGCCACCAGGATCGGTTGAGAGCCGCCTTCGGCTCCTTGCCCGAAACCGTGGTGGACAGGCTATTTCACGCGGCGCGGGGTCAGCAGCGCCAGCATGGCGAACAGGACGATCGACAACGCAAGCAGCAGCGTCGCGGCGGCCATGATGGTTGGATTGATCTGGTCGCGGATGCCGGAGAACATCTGCACTGGAAGCGTGCGCTGTTCGGCCGCCGTCATGAACAGGGCGACGACGACCTCGTCGAAAGAGGTGGCAAAGGCGAAGATCGCACCTGAAATGACCCCCGGCATGATGTTCGGCAGCGTAACGCGAAAGAACGCCGACGACGGGGACGCGCCGAGGCTCAATGCCGCCCGGGTCAGGTTGGTGTCGTAGGTGGAAAGCGTCGCCGTCACGGTGATGACCACGAAGGGCGTCGCCAGCGCGGTATGCGCCAGGACGAGTCCCGTGCGCGTGTTTGTCAGGCCGAACTGGCCGAAGAAGAGATAGCTGCCGACAGCCACGATGACGATCGGTACGATCATCGGCGAGATCAGCAACGCCATGATCAGCCGCCGCGCCGGAAAATTGGGGCGTGAGATGCCGAGTGCCGCCAACGTGCCGAGCGTGGTGGCCAAGATCGTTGTCATCACCGCCGCGACGGCACTGTTGAAGATGGCGTTCATCCAGCGCGCATTGCCAAAGAAATCGGCGTACCAGCGCAGGGAATACTCCTTCACGGGCAAGGTGAAGAACGGGTCCTTGGAGAAGGACAGCGGCACGATGATGAACAGCGGTGCAACCAAGAACAGGAGCACGGCGATGACGAACGCCATCACCAGCGTGCGCATCAGGCGTTCGGACGGCGTCGCGTAAGAAGGCAGCCACATGGCGTCACCCCAGCTTGATCTTGTCGGCGCCAACAAGGCGCAGGAACAACAGGTAGATGGCAAGCGTCACGACAAGCAGGACCACACCGAGGGCGGCGGCCAGGCCCCAGTTGAGATCGCGGTTGATGTAAACCGAGATGAAGTTGGACACCATCTGGTCGCGCGGCCCACCGACAAGCGCCGGCGTGATGTAGTAGCCAAGAGACAGGATGAAGGTCATCAGGCATCCGGCGACGACGCCGGGCAGCGTCTGCGGCGCGTAGATGCGCCAGAAGGCCGAGGATGGTGGGGCCCCCAGCGAGCGAGCCGCCCTGAGCTGCGTGGCGGGGATGGAGCGCATGACGCTGTAGATTGGCAGGATGGTGAAGGGCAACTGGATGTGCGTCATCGCGATGACGGTTCCGGCACGCGTGAAGATGAGCTGCAGCCGGTCGCTTGTCAGATGCAGGGCCATCAGCACGTCGTTGATGACGCCATCCGACTGCAGCAACACGACCCATGCGGTGGTGCGCACGAGCAGCGACGTCCACAAGGGAAGAAGCACCATCAACATCATGATGCCGGCGATTGCCTTGGGCGCGATGGTCAGCACATAGGCGACAGGATAGCCAAGGATAAGGGTGAACAGCGTGACCAGTCCTGCGACGAACAACGTCCGCGCCAGCACGTCGAGGAAGATCGCCTGATCGCCCTGGACGCGTTCGACCGACCCGTTGGGGGCCTGCTGGAGGTCGAGCGCGGTCAGCAGATAGTAAGGGGTGAGAGAAGTACCGTTGCGCTTGATGATCGCCCAACTTTCCGGCGAGCCCCAATCCTTGTTCAGCTCGAGGAACTTCTGCTTGTACGGACCCGTATCCAGCCTCTCGACCATCCGCGCCGCCGCCAGCACGCGGCTGCGCATGCCGGAAATTTCGTAGTTCAGACGCTTGCCGAGCAAGGCGGCCGTGCTGTTGTCCTTGGCGACCTTCAAGTCAGCGGCGAGCGCGGCGTAGACAGGCTCGTCCGGCACTGAAACGCCATCCCAGGTTTCAAGCGCGCCCAACGTGCGCGGCAGCACCTGGCGTGTCTCGGGATTGCCGACCGCCGTGACCAGTAGGTAGAGGATTGGAGCGACAAAGGCGACCACCAGGAAGACGATCAGCGGCAGGGCCAGCGAAAGTGCTGCCCGCCGGGCGGGTTTCTCGGCCCGACGAACCGCCATGAAGACGTTGATCCGGTCCATATCCGCGACGGCCATGGCTCACACCTCCAGCAGGCGGCATTCGGAAATCCCGCATTCGAGGACGACATCCGCGCCCGATGCGAAATGCCGTGCCTGCCGCGCCGGGATGCGCGCGGTGACAAGCTGGCCGCCAAAGGCCTCGATCGACAGCCGCATATGGTCGCCGAGGAAGAAGACGTCGCGGGCCTTGCCGATGAAACGGTTGAGATCGGCACGGACACCCTCGCCCGCCAGTGAAATATTCTCCGGCCGTATGGATATGCTCATGTCCGTACCGGTGCCGGACACATTGGTGCCAGCGGCCTTCAACGTCGTGCCGTCGGCCATGCGCACGACAGCCAGGCCCCCTTCACGTGCGAGCAAGGTGCATGACAGCGAGTTGTTCTCGCCAATGAAGGAAGCAACGAAGCGGTTGGCCGGCTCGTTGTAGAGCGTTGCCGGATCCGCGAGTTGCTGGATCCGCCCGTCATGGAACACCGCGATGCGGTCCGACATGGTCAACGCTTCGGACTGGTCATGGGTAACGTAGACCATAGTGATGCCGAGTGAGGTCTGGAGCTGCTTGATCTCGATCTGCATGCGCTCGCGAAGCTGCTTGTCAAGCGCACCGAGCGGCTCATCCATCAGCACCAGCGACGGCTCGAACACCAGTGCGCGGGCCAACGCGACGCGCTGCTGCTGGCCGCCGGAAAGTTGTGCCGGGCGTCGATCACCCAGCGCTTCAAGATTAACGCGGCCAAGCGCCTGGCGCACCCTTTCCCTGGCGGCAATTCCGGTGATGCCGCGATAGCGCAGCGGAAACGCGACATTCTCCGCCACCGTCATGTGCGGAAACAGCGCATAGTTCTGGAACACGAAGCCGATGTTGCGCGTTTCCGGCGGCAGCCGTTCGACCGGCCTGTTGTCGAGCAGGATATGACCGAGCGTCGGCTGCTCGAAGCCACCGAGCATCATCAACGTGGTGGTCTTGCCGGAGCCCGAAGGCCCCAGCATGGTCAGGAACTCGCCGCGAGAGACGGTAAGGTTCAGGTCCTTAACGACGAAGTTGATGCCGTCATAAGACTTCTTCACATCCTCGAACCGAACGAGGGCATCGACTGGATTGTCCGTTGCAGGCGATATTCGCTTGGAAAAATTCATCGATGCTTCCCTCCCGGACGCCCGCGCTATTGTGCGAGCCAGGTTGTGAACCGCTTGCGGATTTCATCTCCGTTGTCAGCCCAGAACCCATTGTCCAGCGTCAGCGAGACGGTCAGGTTTTGCGGGCTGGTCGGCAAGTTCTTGGAGTCTTCGGGCGCTACGAATTGGGAAGCGGATTTCCGCACCGGTCCGTAAGGGATGTACTTGGTGATGCCCGCCAGGATTTTGGGATCAGCTGCGTATTTGATAAAGGCCAGTGAGCCTTCCGCATTCTTGGCGCCCTTCGGAATCACCCAGTAGTTGGAATCGAGGATCTGGTTGTCCCAGACGATGCGGAAGTCCTTGCCCTCTTTGTTGGCGTTGTAGATGCGGCCATTCCAGGCAGTTGTCATCGTCACCTCGCCCGAGGCAAGCAGCTGCGGCGCCTGTGCGCCTGCTTCCCACCACACGATGCTGTCCTTGATGGTATCGAGCTTGGCGAAGGCACGGTCTACACCCGCGGGAGTCGAAAGCGTCTCATAGACTTGGTCCGGAGGCACTCCGTCAGCAAGCAACGCGAATTCGAGATTGGTTGCGGGGTTCTTCCAGAGGCCTCGCTTGCCCGGGTATTTCTTCGTGTCGAACAGATCTTTGATCGTCTTCGGGCCGTCGGCAAGTTTGGCGCCGTCATAGGCAAGCGTCGTCGCATAGACAATGGTGCCGACACCACAATCGGACGTCGTGCCTTCGATCCAATCCTCTTTCGGGCCGATCGTCGACCAGTCGATCTTTTCGAAAATACCTTCGTCGCAGCCTTGCAACAGCGTCGGCGCGTCGACGTCGACGACGTCTATGGTGGTGTTTCCGGATTCGATCATCGCCTTGATCTTGGCGATTTCCCCGCCGTATTCCTGTTCGTCAATCTTGATGCCTGTGCTGGCTGTGTAGGTTTCGAATACCGCCTTGCGCTGCGCTTCCTGATAAGCGCCGCCGAAACTCATGACCGAGAGCGCGTCCTGCGCCATCACCGTTGTCGAAAAAAGCATGCCGATCGAGAAAATTAACGTCGGTCCGATTGATTTGATCCCCATGTCCGTCACTCCGTTGTGAGTTGAACCAGACCTCGGCTCATTATTTTTTCCGCCTTGGCCAGTCGCACAACGCTAGTTTCGCAAGTTGGCGCCGGCAAATAAGTACATGACATGACTCCATCAGATCCCGTTATCTTGGCCTTCGTGAAACGACGATCCATCATAAACTTATGCGGCATCTGATTGGGATCAGCGTATCAAGGGCCGCCACCGCTGCCGCTCGGAGGACCGGAATGTCCCGCTATAACGGGCCGAGGGTCACGGTCGATTGTTGTGTCATCTCTCCGCCTACAAGCCAATATATGCTCGGTGTGCCCCGACTAGATCCGGCCGTCGGTTTGATATGCCCTTCACCCACTTTTCTCCTTCACGAATTTTCTCACGAAGCCCGCTGCGAGCATTTGATGGCGTCCATATCCCGGCATGGACTACGCCAGGTCTGTGAGGATCAGTTATCGCCGATGCCATCGCAAGGAGCGCGACCAAACGGATTTGGAGACCGTTGCCCCTGTCCGATTTAAGTGATCGCAGCGATATGCTCATCGGCTCAGTCTGCTGCTTTTTCTTCGTGCTGAGGAACATTGACGGTGGCTCTACCCGCCGTCCGTCAAGGATCTATGGGGAAAGCCGGACGTGCGGGATAGACATCCACACCCTTACCAATAGACACACTCGCCGCGTTGAGAAGGAAGCCGATTTTGCCCCTCTGTGCCTGCCGATGATCCGCCACCTGAAATCCCCCGACCTGTTCAGCACCATCGACCGAGTGCCGGCCCTCGGCACCCCGGTCAACACGCGAACGTTTGAGCTCTTCAATCCATCGACCGGGGAGCTGCTGGCGCAACTGCCTGACATGGGCGTCGAGGAGACGCCGCGGCAATTGAGAGAGCCTATGTGGCACAAACTGAATGGGCAGCCCTGACTGCAAGAGAGCGAAGCGACATGCTCTGGAGATGGCACCAGCTTATTGTCGATCACACTGATGATCTTGCAGCCATCCTCACCGCTGAGATGGGCAAACCGTTTTCCGAAGCGAAGTCAGAGGTGACGCATGCAGCTGCGTATCTTCAGTGGTACGCTGAAGAGGCCAATCGCATCTATGGGGAGACGATTGGTTCCGTTGCAAATTTCCGCCCAGCCATAGAGACTGCGGGGCGGCGACAGCCCTCACGCGGCAGCGATGATTTCAAACTGCTCGGCGATGGACGGATCAGGATTGTAGGCGTACCTCGCCTGTCGTTTTCGCACCATGTGGATCATTTCGATGCCGCCGAGCGTGGCGACCGCGCTTGCGAATGACTTGAAACCGACCATGGACCGCACACGGCGCTTGATGCGCCGATGATCCTGCTCGATGCGATTGTTGAGGTATTGGCTCTGGCGGATGCGGATGGGCGCCGGCCTGCGCCGTGAGCGATGCTGCAATCGGTTTGTCGCATCATAGGAGACGATGGCCTCCCGAGTGGTCTGGCTGCCGTCGATGACGATGCGATCGGGTCGACCATGGCGCGCAAGAGCTTTCCGGAAGAAGCGCCTGGCCGCCGGCAGGTCGCGGTGTTCGCTGAACCAGAACTCGACAGTGTCGCCGACACTGTCGATGGCGCGATAGAGATACATCCATCGTCCGCGGACCTTGATGTAGGTTTCGTCCGCATGCCATTTGCGGGTCACGGCGCGCTTGCGCTGATTAAAGCGCTTAAGCAGCAAGGGCGAGAAGTGAACGACCCAGCGATGGATCGTGGAATGGTCGAGGCTGATACCGCGCTCAGCTATCATTTCCTTCAAGTCGCGCAGGCTCAAGCCGTACGCCAGATACCAGCGGACGCAGAGCAGGATCACCGATTGGTCGGCGGCCCTTGAACATCTGAACTCTCCCGCGAGACACCGGAGACAATTGCCACAACGTCCGTAACTGAAAAGTTTGCAACAGAGCCAGTCCAAGCTCTCCTGGAATCACTTCGCCACAGGAAAGTCAGTAGGTCTTGAGCCTGGGCAGCGTCCTCTTTAGTTGCGCACCGTCTTTGCGTTCCGACACGACACCCTCCACCACGATGGTGCGCCCTTTCATGATGGTGCGGACGGGCCAGCCGATCACTTCCATGCCTTCGTAAGGCGTGTAATCGCAGCCGTCCTGTAGCAGGTCGTGTGTTATGGTGACCTTCTTCTTGTCGTCCCAAAGTACTAGGTCGGCGTCGCTTCCGACTGCGATCGTTCCTTTTTGCGGGTAAAGCCCGTAGCGCTTGGCATGGTTGGTCGAGGTCAGCGCCACGAAGCGGTTCAGGCTTATCCGGCCCTTGCCCACGCCTTCGGAGAACAGGATCGGCATGCGTGTCGCGATCCCGGGTATTCCATTGGGAACGTAGCGAAAGCTCGTCTTGCCCTTGGCGTTGCTCTTGCCGGCTTCGTCCTCGTAGCGGAAGGGGCAATGATCGGACGAGAAGACTTCGAACACGCCCTGCTGCAGCCCCTCCCAACAGGCAAGCTGGCTGTCGATGTCGCGGGGTGGCGGACTGCAGACATATTTCGCGCCTTCCATGCCCTCGCGATCCATATCGTTCTCGGTCAGCACCAGATATTGCGGGCAGGTCTCGCCATAGATCGCCAATCGGCGCTGCTGCGCCCGGCGTATCTCCTCCATCGCCTGCCGGTTGGAGACATGGACGATCATGATGTCCGTATCGACGAGCTCGGCCAGGCTGATGGCGCGATGCGTGGCCTCGCGCTCGACCACGACGGGCCGCGATGGGCCATGGAAGAAGGGCGCGGTGTTTCCCTGCTGCTCAAGTTGGTCGGTCAGGAACTTGATCGTGTCATAGCCCTCGGCATGAACCATGACGAGCGCGCCATGCCGGCGCGCGACGGCCAGCACTTCGAGGATGTCGCGGTCACGCAGCACTAGGTCGTCATAGGTCATGAATATCTTGATCGAGGTGTATCCCTCCTCGATCAGCGCCGGCAGTTCCTGCCCCAGCACCTGCGGCGTCGGATCGCTGACGATCAGATGGAAGGCGACGTCGACATGACAATTGCCTTCGGCCTTGCGCTCATATTCGGTGATCGCCTCGCGCAGTGTCTGCCCCTTGGTCTGCAGGCAAAACGGCAACACGGTCGTGTTGCCACCGACGGCGGCCGACCGGGTGCCGGTCTCGAAATTGTCCGCCATCACGATGCCGGGACTTCCCGGCTGGTCGAGATGCACGTGGCTGTCAATCCCGCCCGGCATGACCAGCAGGCCGGACGCGTCGATGATTTCCGGCGCGTCGTCCAGGTTCCTGGCAAGGACGGAAATACGGCCGTTCTCTATTCCGATGTCGGACCGGAACCGGTCAGTTGCGGTAACGACGGTTCCGCCCTTTATGATCGTATCCAATGGCATTTCGAGACGTCCCGGTTAATCGGCTACAGAGAACTCGACGTTCTGCGCACCGTGCCAAAGAACCGTCTTGCCCAGTTCGGCCAAATTCTCCTGGCCTTCGGTGATCGTCAGGAAATGATTTCCGGCAAGCTGGCCCATCTTGCTGGCGAAATTCACGCCGCCATAGGCCAGCAGGATCTCGGTCTCGCTGAAGCCGCCTGGATAGAGGATGAACTGACCGGGCGCCGGATAGCTGGTCGCGTTTTCGAAGCTGACTCCGAAATCCGTCTCACCCAGGGGAATCCAGCAGCCTTCGCCGCTCCAACGGACATGGATGATGCGCTCCTTGTAGGGCAGGAGAGAGCGGAAAAGCGCGCAGGTCTTCGGTGCAAGCTTTTCTTCCAGCCTTGCCTTGAAGCTGAAGTCGCCTGCCTTGATGTTTATCCTCGTCACTTGTTGCTTCTCCGTATTTTCAAAGTCTGCACGGCGTTCATCCTGCCGCGTCGAGGAATTGCGATGACCAACCTTGCAGATGGCCCGGCATCGGATCTTAGCCGGATCCGATGCCCAAGATGTTCATGTCCCGTTGTCGCGAGGCTTAGTTCGGCACCGGGATGGGCTTCACGAGGTTGGGCTCGAGCCAGTCGGCCGGCGGCGTGCAGTCGGTGCAGTTGACGCCCGGCAGCGTGTCGGCATATTTCACCGGGGGCAATTCCTCAATCTTCGCGCCAGCCTTCGGGTTGCCGGTCTGCACAGCATCGATGCTCAGTTCCGGCAGCAGCTTGCCGTCGAGCGCTGTGTCGAGGAACAACGCCGACACCTTGTCGGCCGGGAAGGTGTTGCAGCCGTTGACAAAGGCGTCGCCGGGGCAAACCTTGACGTCCTTCGGCTCGACCCAAGGCAGCGGGAACTCGACATTCTGCTGGTCCAGCTTCTTCTTGCCCGTCACCACTTCCATCATCAGCTTGAAGGCATAGCCGCCGACCGAGGGACCGGAGCTCGAGGAAACGCCCTTGAGTCCCTTCGCCTGCATGGCGGGATCGGCAATGGCCAGGCGATAGCCGTTGTTGGATTGCCCCGCCATTGTCACCAAACGGTCCGGACGGCCGTTCATCACGGCCTGCAGCGATCCGTAGCTGCCGTCCACGCTCCAGATGCCGTCGATATTCGGGTGAGCGGCAAGGATCTTGGCGACTTCCTCCTGGGAGGTCGCGTCGTTCCAGTTGCCATAGAAATCGCCGACAATCTTGATGCTGGGATATTTCTTGAAGACGCCGTATGCCTGCTCATCATAGGTTTTGGTTACGGTCGTGCCGGCAACGCCGTGATTGAATACGACCTCGCCCTTTCCGCCCATCTGATTGACCATCCACTGGGCAGTGTTGGCGCCGTAGCGGGCCGTGATGCTGCTGACATTGTGGGCGCATGGCTGCGTGACGGTGGCGTCGTAGGTGAAGACGGCGATGCCCTTGTCGCAGGCCTGCTTGACAACCCGGTTGAGCGCTGTCGGGGAGAGAGGCATGATAAGGATCGCGTCGGCGCCGGCGGCGATCATGCTCTGCAGGTCGGAAATCTGGCGCTGCACGTCCGTGCCCGAGATGACGGTCTTGAACTCGATCATCTTGTCGTAGGGCGGCGTCGCCGCGAGCGCCTTGATGCCGTTGGCCGCCGCCGCCTGCCATGAATTGCCGCTGTAGCTCATGTTCAGGAACACCTTGTAATGATCCTTGGCATTGGCCTGGCTCAGCGGAACCACGCATAGTGACGAGACCAGCGCGGCCGCGGCCGCCTTGGCTATACGCCGAGATATTCTCTTGCCTTCCATTTGCTCTTCCTCCTTTTTGTGCCGTCGTTGTCCGGTCAGCGCCTCTGCGCGGACCGACTGCTTTGGAGCAGAAGCGCTCCGATGATGATGCCGCCCTGGATGACGCTGCGCAGGCCCTGCGACAGGCTCATGATCGTGATCACGGTCGAAAGCGTGCTCAAGAAAAACGCGCCCGCCAGCGTGCCCAGATAGATGCCGGCTCCGCCGGTGACGCGGGCGCCACCGATCACCACGGCCGCGATGGTCGGCATCAACAGCGCGTTGCCCATGTCCAGCGTCGCGCTCGAGGAGTAGCCGGCGAGCAGGATGCCGGCTATTCCCGCGCACAGCCCGCTGGCCCCATAGACGGCGATGGTCAGCATCGTGGTCGGAAGCCCGAGTACACGCGCGGCGCCGGGACTGCTGCCCATGGCATAGAGCTTGCGGCCTCCGGCGGTGCCGTTCTGGACCAGCGTCGCGAGTACGGCAAAGAGGATCAGGAACCAGACCGGCAGCGGCAGGCCGAGCCAGCTCCCGCTCATGAACTGCTGCAAGGCGGGCGCGACCGCCTGCTGCGAGCTGCCCGCCGTGAGCGCCAGCCCGACGCCGAAGAAGGTCGTGCCCGACGAAAGCGTCATGATGAATGGCGGCAGCTTGGCCACGGCAACGCCGATGCCGTTGATCACGCCGATCGCCGTGCAACAGGCGAGCGCGGTCGGCAGAGCGTAAATCAGCATGTCGTCGCTGCCCCGCGTCATGCCGGCGATGATCATCCCGCCGATGCCCATCACGACGCCGATCGAGAGGTCGATGCCACCCGTCAGGATGACGAGCCCCTGGCCAAACGAAGCCACGACGAGGAAGATCGACGTGATCAGGATGGCGTTGAGCTGGTTGAGCGAGCCGAATTCCGAGTTGACCAGCTTCATGCTGACGATCAGCGCGACGGTGGCCAGCAGCACCAGCGCCGCCGGCCTGGCGTCGGAGCGCAGCCACTGCCGCGCGACAGATTTCTCGAACCCGGCGATATCGTCGACGGCTGTGGTCTGCTTGTTCTGTATCACGCGGGTCTCCTCAGTGCGATCCGTGCCACAAGCGACGAAAGCTGGCCGAAGAAGATCGCGGCAATCATGATCAACCCGTTGAAAATGTTGGTGTAGAATTCAGCGACGCCGATCGCGAACAGCATCTTCTGCATCACCGTCAGGATGCCCACTCCGATGAGCGAGCCGAGCACGCCGCCACGCCCGCCCACGAGCGACGTCCCGCCGATGGCGACGGCGGCGAACATGTAAAGCAGGAAGGAATCGCTTATGCGCGGGTCGCCAGACCCAATCTCGGCGCTGTAGACGAAACCCGCCCCGCCGTAGCAAAGCCCGGCGAGCACGAACGCGATGAACTTGGTCGTAGGAACGTTCAGGCCCGAGAGGCGCGAGGCGACGGGGTCGGCGCCCACGGCATAGACGGCGAGCCCCCACCTGGTGTTCTTCAAGAAGGTCCATGCCAGCGCAAGCGCCACGAACATGATGCCGGCGATCGGGATGCCCAAGAGATCGCCCGTCACGCCGGAGATGATCGCGTCGGCAACCTCGCCGCCGGGCGCCGGCAGGATGATCAGCGCTATGCCCTGGCACACGATCAGCGAGCCGATCGTCACCGCCAGCGACTGCAGCCCGAGCATGGCTATCAGATAGGCGTTGATCGCGCCGACGAGCAGCCCCGCCAGAAGCACGAGGCCAAGGGTTCCCATGCTGCCCGGGGCGCCCATGCTCAGCGTCGCGGCCATGACGTTGCAGATAGCGACGACGCCGGCGCCCGACAGGTCGAATTCACCGGTCAGCACGACGATCGTCAGGCCGGTCGCGGCCAAAGCGAGCACGATCGCGTTGTTCAAGAGATTGCTGATCCCGAAGCTAGTCAGCGCCGACGGCTCGTAAGCGGCATAGATGCCGAGCATCAGGATGAGCAGCAGGATCGCCGGCAAGGCGCCGCCGCCCAATCGCCTGTACCATGGCGAAGCCTGAGCCATCATCGAGCATCCTTCTGGCTGACGGCGGCCAAGCCGGCATCCGGCCGCGGCTTGAAACCCGATGCGATGGACAGAAGCCGATCCTGCGACAGCTCCTCGCGACGCAGGTCGCCGGCGATCGCGTTGCGGTACATGACAAGGCAGCGGTCGCAGAGATGGACCAGTTCATCGAGCTCGGTCGAACAGAACAGCACCGAGCCGCCGTTGCGGACGAAAGCCGCCATCATGGCGTAGATATTCTGCTTGGCTCCGACGTCGACGCCGCGCGTGGGGTCGAACAGAAGCAGGCATTTGGCGCCGCTGATGAGGGCGCGCGCCAGGATCGCCTTCTGCTGGTTGCCGCCCGACAGCGTCCCAATGCCGTAGCCTAGGAAGCGCTCCGACAGATTGACTGACGGCGTGACGACACTGACAGCGCGACGTTCGGCATTGCGGTTCACGAGGCCGAAACGGGTGATGCTGTCGATGACTGGCATCGAAATATTGGCCATCGTCGTCAGGTCGCTGAAAATGCCTTCGGATTTCCTTTCCTCCGGCACCAGCGCGACGCCATGCTTCAGCGCCTCTCGCGGCGAGCGAATGGCAACGTCGACGCCGTCCACCGAGATCGTGCCGGCTTCCACCGGGGACAAACCGATCAGGGCCTTGAACAGGCTCGACTGGCCGTGCCCTTCCAACCCCGCGACGCCAAGGCATTCGCCGGGCGCGAGCTTGAAGCTTACATCCTCGACACCCGGTCCCTTTAGATTGCGCACCTCGAGCCGGGGCGCCCCGCCGACCCGGATGGCGGGCGCCCTGCTGACGAACGTCTCGACAACCGAGCGCCCGGCCATATTAGTGAAGATCTCGTCGTTGGACATGGACTCGACGTCGCTGTCCATGACCTTGCGCCCGTTTCGAAGGATGACGCAGCGGCTGCAGAGGCGGCGAATCTCGTCCAGCTTGTGGCTGATGTAGAGGATCGAAGTCCCCTCTGCGACCGCCTTGTCGATCAGACCGAACAGCCATTCACGATCAGACAGGGCGGCGGTCGGCTCGTCGAGAAGCAGCACGGACGGCCTGCGCTGCAGCGCGCGCACGATCTCGATGCGCTGGCGCATGCCCAAAGGGAGGTCGCCGACCAGGACGGACGGCTTGATATCGCGAACGCCATGCTCTTCAAGAATCTCGACCGCCCGCTGCTCGAGCTTGCGGGTCGGCACTAGACCCAGCCCGTTCCGCTCCGGATGCGGCAGGAATAGGTTCACAACCACGGAGAGCGTCGGAACAAGGCTGAGCTCCTGAAACGCAGTGGATACCCCTCGGCGGTTGCCCTCGACGATCGACCGCGGACGGTAAGGCTCGCCGTTAAGCAGGATCTCGCCGGTATCCGGCCTGATCACCCCGCTTATGCATTTGACGAGGGTCGACTTGCCAGCCCCGTTCTCGCCGAGGAGCCCGCAGACCTGTCCGCGCTCCAACTGAAACGATACGTCCTGAAGGGCGGTCGTCGCCCCATAGCGCTTGCTGATCGCATTTACCTGGAGAGCGGGGGACAAGGTCAAACCCCGCCTTGACGAACAACACGGGCACGAACAGCACAAACGCGTGCGAGACGGTTGCGGCCCGGGACACCGGCACGATCCGACGACCCAAACTCGCGACTGCCAATACCAGGCAGCATGGCGCGATCCATCGCGCTCATCGGCACGCCAGCCATCTTGCACTTCCTCCACAAGCTTCATCGCAGAGCGGACATGGCTGGTCCGCCCGGCTGACGGTTCACGCTTCCTCAAACAGCGAACCGCCGATCTCTATCGTGCCTTGGGCGTGTTATATCCCATATTGTGCACAATGAATTTCTGCATTAGTTTGGCTCTTTGTCAACTCTCAAAGAGGCCTCGATCGAAATCCCTTAGGTGACCTGGGCAGGCCACGAGCACCACGGATGCACGTCCAAGCGGATATCCACGCCGGTGCATCGACCGCGCGTGGAGCACGGTTCACCTTGGTGCGAAACACGCCTATACGGACAACGATTCTGTAGCGCTCCGGAAATCCAAGGGCGTTGCGAGTCTAGCGTAGTGATTCGGCGAAGAGCCTCAAACGGAGAGACCTGAATTCGTGAAGGCTCTTTTTGAGAAACACTCAAGACAGCAAGGTAAGGCACCGTGGAACGCACACTTAGCCGATTTGAAAAGTCACACGGAAGGACAGAAGTAGAGATTCGCAAGCGTATACTTCAGGCGATATTTGAGCAAAGACTGCCTCCGGGCGAGAAAATAACCGAAGAGCAGCTCGCGACTACGTTCGATGTCAGCCGCACGGTCGTGCGCCAGGCCATGGCTCGCCTTGCTCAAGACGGTATCCTGGTGAAATCCCCCAACATCGGATCAACCATCGCGGCGCCAACCAAGAAGGAAGCCCGCGACATCCTTGCCGTGCGCCGCATGGTCGAGCCCGACATCGTCAGGATCCTTGCAAGCGCACCTTCCAGACAGGACCTCATTGTCCGACTGGATCAGCATCTGGCCAGGGAAGACGAAGCCAGGCGCACTAACAGCCGGGGGACGCAGGTCGGGCTGTCCGGTGAATTTCATCTTCTGCTCGCGGAAATGGCAGGGAACCGCATCCTGGTGCGTTTGATGAACCAGCTCCAGGCGCTGACCTGCCTGGCCATCCTTTTGTATGCGGGCCGCGACGAGGCCTGTCCGCCCGAAGAACACAGCCGCATCGTGCGCGCCATCGCGGAGGGAGACCACGCGGCGGCCGAAAAAGAGATGTTGAGCCACCTACGCCATGTCGAACAGGACATGAATCTCGAGCGCGGCGTCGACACCGCAAGCTTTACGGCATCAATCGAGTGGCTGCGGGGACATGCAACGGCCGCAAACGAAAAAGGGTGACTGCCAAGGTGGATTCAGCGTTTGACCACATCGCGCCGATCCGCTTTGACTGTTTGTTGTTACGCGACCCCGAACGGAAAGTCGCCTGGCAAGAATCGCGCTGCGTTTGCCTAAAGGAGAACAACACGTCTCCCATGGTCAAAGCCGCATCGGCGCAAATGGGGCCGAGCGCCAGTGTCCATACCCGCAATGAGACGGTTTGCCGCCTGCTGGCGATGATGCGCGAAGCAAAAGGAAGGGGCGCCGAACTTGTGGTGCTTCCCGAACATACCTCCCGACCTTTCCCCGCAGGGTGATCGAGAACGAGGCCGAACTCGCCAGCTATTACGAGCACGACACGCCGGGACCGGAAACCGCACCGCTTTTCGAGGAGTCCAGAGAACTCGGATCGGCTTGTACGTCAGCTATGCCAAACTGATGACGAAAGCCGCAGGAAGTGGCGCTTCAACACCTCCATCGTCATCGTCGATTGCAATGGCGAGATCATCGGGAAATACCGCAAGGTACATCTGCCCCGGTCATGGCGAGCCTCAGCCAGAGCGAGCCATCAACATCTGGAGAAACGTTATTTCGAGCCCCGCAATCTGCGCTTTGGTGTCTGACGGGCTTCGGCAGAGTGGTCGGCATGTGCATCCGCAACCATCGCCTCTGGCCCGCATCCTATCGTGTCATGGGTCTCTAAGGCGTGGAACTGATCATGCTGGGGTACGATACTCAAGGAACCCATTGCCAGTAAATGGACTATTAGACTGCACAGTTTGGGCGTTGCTGTCGGTGAGAGCCGAAAGTTGAACAAGGAGGTGCTTCGTTATGACAATGGATGGTGTGCGCGCTCTGGTTTTCGACGTCTTCGGCACTGTTGTCGACTGGCGCAGCGGTGTGGCCCGCGACGCTGAAACGTTCTTGAAGCGGCATGGTGCAGGATCGGTCAGTCCGACAGCTTTCGCTGATGCTTGGCGTCGCCGATACTCCCCAGCGATGGAGGAGATACGAAATGGCCGGCGGCCCTTTGAACGGTTAGACGTGCTGCATCGGGAGAATCTGGAAGCCGTTCTGCCAGAATTCGGGATCGCCCCGGCTTCGGTGCCAGCTGCGGAGCTGGACGAACTGAGCCGAGCTTGGCACCGATTGGACCCCTGGCCGGACGCGGTGGCCGGCCTCACACGGCTGAAGGCGCGCTATATCATCGCGCCGCTCTCGAACGGCAACATCGCTCTGATGCTCAATATGGCAAAGCGTAGCGGCATTCCGTGGGACGCGATCCTCGGTGCCGAGGTCGTGAAAGCGTACAAGCCGGCGCCTGAAGCCTATCTTCGCACAGCTGATGTCCTGGCGATGAGGTCGAATGAGATCTGTCTTGTGGCTGCCCATAATGGAGATCTGGCAGCAGCGCGGGCATGCGGACTGCGAACTGCCTTTGTCTTCCGTCCTACCGAGCACGGATCAGGCCAGACGACAGACCTGCACCCTGTCCAGGATTGGGATATGGTGATCGGCGACTTCCTTGAGATGGCTGAACGACTTCAGGTGTAGGGGTCATTAACGATGACCCTTTCGGAAACAGCTTATCGACCTTGGGTCAGGCGGCTTAGACGGCGTTGGCGAGCTTCGTGAGGTTGTGGGGCAATGCACTTTGTCGCCCCATGGCTGCTTACCTTCCTGATGCCTCGCAACAAGAACTGCCTGAACCCATTTGCTGTCTTGATGTGTCCTAGCAGGCTGTTGAAGAAGTGCTAGCACAGCTGTGGGGAGCGTGATTCACTGATCCCAGACTGATTTGGGATTGGTGGATGCGCGGATCGGACGAGCGGACAGGCTCTCTTTTTTCATATGTCGACCTTGAGGCACGTGTGCGGCGGGATCATCCGCTGCGTGCGATCCGAGCGATCGTCAATGCGGCGCTGGTTGAGATGGACGGCGACTTTGCGGTGCTTTATCCGCCAGGGTTCGGCCGCCCGTCGATAGCACCGGAGCGATTGCTACGTGCGATGCTGTTGCAGGCTTTCTACGGCATTCGTTCGGAGCGTCAGTTGATGGAGCGGATGGAGTTCGATCTTCTGTTCCGCTGGTTCGTGGGTCTGGGCGTTGATGATCCGGCCTGGGATCATTCGAGCTTCAGCAAGAACCGAGACCGTTTGCTGGAAGGCGAGATCGCGGCGAAGTTCTTGCGCGCGGTGCTTGCGCAGCCGAAGGTAAAGCGACTGTTGTCATCGGACCATTTCTCGGTGGATGGAACGCTGATCGAAGCCTGGGCCTCGATCAAGAGCTTCCGCCGCAAGGATGGCGGCGACAATGATCCGGACGGTGCTGGCCGCAACGCCGAACGCGGCTTCCACAAGGAGAAGCGCTCCAACGACACGCACCAGAGCACGAGCGACCCGCAGGCGCGGCTCTACAAGAAGGGCGACGGTCAGCCGGCGAGGCTGTGCTACATGGGCCATGCGCTGATGGAGAACCGTCACGGGTTGGCTGTCGACGGCGGCGTCACCCAGGCAACGGGCACGGCCGAGCGGGAGGCCGCGCTCGCCATGGTGGAGCGTCGGCCATCGCGGCGGCGCATCACGCTGGGTGCCGACAAGGCCTATGACGTGCGCGCTTTCATCAAGGACCTGCGCGAGCGCAAGGTCACGCCGCACATCGCCGTCGACGGCCATCTGAGCAAAACTGGCAAGCCTCGTGTGACGGCCATCGATGACCGAACAAAACGCCATCCCGGCTATGATGTCAGCCAGCGCTGCCGCAAGCGGATCGAAGAGGTGTTCGGCTGGATCAAGTCATCCGCCGGCATGGCCAAGGTCAAGCTGCGGGGATGCGCCCGGGTGGGTGCCGCCTTCACCTTGAACCTGGCGGCCTACAAC
The DNA here is from genome assembly GCF_020164745.1 of Mesorhizobium sp. ES1-4. Taxonomy (GTDB): domain Bacteria; phylum Pseudomonadota; class Alphaproteobacteria; order Rhizobiales; family Rhizobiaceae; genus Mesorhizobium. The sequence continues at coordinate 76,092 of NZ_JAIUGV010000017.1, forward strand.
CTGATCCGCCTGCCCAAGCTGCTGGCAGCGCCGGCATGAGCCTCGTGGGGTGCTGGCGGATCGTTGCGATGCCCGACTATGTCGAGGACTATCCCGACATGGTCGAGCCCGCCTACATCCGCTTCGAAGCCAATGGTTCGGGCGAATTCGCTTTCGGCTGCGTCACCGGACAGATCTTCGGTGCCGGCGATGGCAACCACGCCTCCTTCTCCTGGCAAGGCAACGACGAAATGGACGAGGCTCAGGGCGATGGTTGGGCCGAAATCCAACCCGATGGCTCCATCAGCGGACAAATCTGCTTCCATGGCGGCGATGAAGCAGACTTCATCGCTCGCAAGTGGGCTTCTTCAACAGCCTGCTAGAGCGTCGGGCGAATAGGGTGAATCGTTGGGATTCCCTTTTCGACTGAAGTCTGATTCCTATGGATGCGGAGGTGCACCATGGGCAAAGCGGTTTCGCAGGATTTGAGGCTTCGACTTGTTCGCGGCATTGCCGAGGGCAAGTCGCGGCGGGCAGTTGCGGCGCAGTTTGAGGTGGCGCCTTCGACGGCGGTACGCGTTCAGGCACGCTATGCGGCGACTGGTTCCGTCGAACCGGCCCGTCAGGGGCGTCCTGCCGGGTCTGGCAAACTCGGCGCGTATCGTCAGGCCATTGTCGACAAAGTGATGGCCAGGCCGGACATCACGATGCCTGAGCTTGGCGCGTGGCTTGAAGACGAGCACGGCGTTAGGGCGGACCCGTCGAACCTGTCGAAGTTGCTGTGCCGGGAGGGGTTTACGTATAAAAAAAGCCCTGCTGGCGTCGGAGCAAGAACGGCCCGACGTGAGAGCGGCGCGGCGTGAGTGGCGCGACCATCATCAGCCTCTGATGCGCGCCGTGCCGGCGCGGATCGTCTTCATCGACGAAACGAGCGTGAAGACCAACATGACCCCATTGCGCGGGCGCAGCCTGCGCGGCAAGAGGCTCCTCGCCGATGCGCCCTTCGGCAAATGGCATACCCAGACCTTCATCGCCGGCCTGCGTTGCCATGAACTGGTGGCCCCCTGGATCATCGAGGGAGCCATCGACGGGGCGGCGTTCGATGCCTATGTCGAAACCCAGCTCGCACCGGCTCTCGGGCGCGGCGACATCGTTATTCTGGACAATCTCAATGTCCACAAAAGTCCGCGCGCCGCAGAGGCGCTCAAACGGCGCGGCGCCAGGTTCCTCTTCCTGCCCAAATATTCGCCGGACCTCAACCCGATCGAGATGGCCTTCGCAAAGCTCAAAACCCTGTTGCGAAAGGCCAAAGCGCGCACCTACGACGATCTCGTCCGCGCCGTCGGAAGCATCTGCGCCATGTTCGATCCAACCGAATGCTGGAACTATCTCAAACAGGCAGGCTACGTTGCATGTTAATCGCCCGATGCTCTAGCCCTGTTATCCCGTGTAGCCCGGATGATCGGTTCCCCGATTCCGTTTGCTGCCTTCGGTGGGTGTTTGCTCATCCGGTTTCGATGTAAGCGTCGCGAACGATCAAGTACGACACCATCACGTCGGCTGTTACATGCCTACTTTGTTCGAATAGCTTGGGAGAGATTGGCCTCTGAGGGTCCTGCGGAACTCACAGATCACGCTTGCCCAAACGGGTGACAAAGGTGGACCCCCGAGCCCCTCGTTCATGCCGGCCTCGGCGCCTCCTGCATCACCGCACCGATCACTTCGTGACGCACATGTGGGTTCGAAAGCAGACGTCTTCGGCGGCGGCGTGGGCGGTGTTATTTTCAGTCACGGTCGCGCTCTTCGCGGGAATCAGGTGAACGTCACCAGCCTGCCATGACCGCTTTGTCTCGGTAAACTAGCAGAACTCCGGCACACTACCCCTCTCTTCCCGTTTCACAGGAAATCAAGTCGTTCGGAAGGGGGAAGACGCCGATACCATCAGAGCACCTATTTGCCGGGGTTCGACTTCTCAAGGCAAATGCAGCGAACGACCGTTGAACCTGTTTCAGATCAACGCCGTCGACAATGATCACGAGACGCGAGCGACGATCGTTGCTCGGCCATGCCTCCATATGGACCGGGGGATGAACAAGGTGTTGCACGCCATGGATGGCGACGGGACGTTCTTCTCCTGAAATATTCAAGATCCCTTTCACTCGAAGGACGCGTTCGCCGTGCCTGTTAAGCAGCATAGTGAGCCATAGGCCGAACGCGGTCCAATCGACTTCTTCCTCCCACGTCAGGACGCAGGACGCGATCGCCGCCGGATGAGTTTGTCCGTCGGCGTTCAACAAAACAGCCGTTTCTTCGCAAAAGAAACCCGATTGCGATTGCAGCATGCTCCCGCGGGTAGCTAGATCCGGCTCGAAAAGATCCTTGGCACAGAACTGAGATTGAATATTCAAGATCGCCGCATCAGGATTGATGCGGCGCAACCGGTCTGTAAGAAGTTCGATCTGGCTATATTCGGCAAGATCGGTCTTGGTTACGACCAGCCTGTCGGCAATAGCGACCTGACGGTTGCACTCGATGTATCTGTCGAGTTCAGCCGCCCCGTTCACGGCATCCACCGTTGCCACTACATTACCAGATTTGAAATGATGTCTCAGCATTGGGTCAGATTTCAGCGTGGAGAGAACCGGAAATGGATCCGCCAATCCTGTGCTTTCAATCACCACCTGCCTGAACGATATCTGCCGGCGTTCCCGCTTCGAGTGCAGATCGCGAATCGCATCGGCCAATTCGCCGCGCATGGTGCAACACACGCAGCCTGACTGGAGCAGCACCATGGTCTCGTCAATCCGCTCGACGAGATGGTGGTCAAGCCCGACTTCGCCAAACTCATTTATGAGGACGGCTGTGTCCGACAGAGCGGGATCGTCCAGCAGCCGCTTCAGAAGCGTGGTTTTGCCCGAGCCGAGAAATCCTGTCAGCAGATGGACCGGCGTGAACGGCGGTAGCTCAGTCATCGCGGCCGGCTTCTACGCTTGCGATTATATCAGCATTCAGCGGGTCGCAGGTCTTGCCCGAAAGACGCTCGGCGGCCCGCCATAGGTGGCCGAGATCGCTGATGATCTCTGTCTTGCCGGTTCGCGTTGAAATGACGAACGACGTGCCTTGCCAATCCGCCAGCTGCATGTCGAAAGAGGCTAAGATGCGGTTCGCGATCCTAACTCGATTGGCGCGCTCACGGCGCCGATCAACATTTTCGACGTTGCGCGTGTAAACGCCGGGCCGGGCCACAGCATCTGTCCAATGTTCGTTGCTGCCCAGAACGCCGCATAGCGAGCACATGATCTGCCCCTTGGGTTGATGCCTCGGAAACCCATCGATCCCGACACGTTTCAAGCATATCCTCTACAGGTGGTGTCAGGCATGCCAATACCAAGACCCTGCCTGGTTAAATAGGAGTCCTGCGGAAAGAAGGATACGATCGCTGTTCCCAGCAGGAGTGATGGAATGAACCAGACAGCGGAATCATCAGATCCATCCGGTCAGGCAATTCAAACGAACGGCCAGGGACCGCGCGGTCGCTGGCCATGGTGCGGTGAAGCCGGCTCAGGACTTCGGACGTGCTTTGCCGCTGCGCGGGAAACGCTTGCCGAAATCGGCCGCGATCTCTTCCATCTTGACGAACTTCACGCCGTCGAAGCCCTTCATGTGATCGTAGAGCCGCTCGTGCATCTTCAGCACATGCGGCTTGCCCGATACGTCGGGATGGATGGTCAGCGGGAACACGGCGTAGTCGTAATTCTCGTAGACCTAATCAAACTGGTCGCGCCACATCTGCTCGATGTCGCGGGGGTTGACGAAACCGTGGCTGTTCGGCGAAGCCTTGATAAACATCATCGGAGGCAGGTCGTCGAGATACCAGGACGCCGGGATCTCGATCAGGTCCGTCTCATCGCCCTGCGAATAGGGTTTCATCCAAGCGGACGGATGCTTGGAATAGTCGATCTTCGTCCACTGATCACCAACAGTCACATAGTAGGGGTGATGGTCGTTGTGCATAAGGGAGTGGTCGTAAAGCAGGCCCTTTTGCTTCAGCAACTCGTTGGTCTTGGAACCGAACTCCCACCACGGAGCCACGTAGCCGCGCGGCGACTTGCCGGAGAGCGTGGTAATGAGGTCGACGCATTTATTGAAAATGGCCTCTTCCTGTTCCGGCGACATGGCGATGGGGTTCTCATGGCTGTACCCATGCATCCCGATCTCGTGACCGGCATCGGCCACTTGCTTCATCTCGTCCCAGAAGCTTTCGATGGAATGGCCGGGGATAAACCAGGTCGTCTTGATACCCCACTTCTCGAACATGCGCAGCAGGCGAAGACTGCCGACCTTGCCCGCGAAGGCGCCGCGAGAAATGTCGCAAGGGCTATCCTCGCCACCATAGGATCCTAGCCAGCCGGCGACAGCATCAACGTCCACCCCATAGGATACAAATATTTCTTTCGGCATCTCTCTTCCTTTCGTTGCTCATGTCCCCGGCCGAAGGGTATCTATGGCAGTTGCGAGGGTGGAAGACCGGCCCGGCTTCCCGCCATGCTGATGTGCTTGCGCATGTAGTAGTTGGCGCCATCGGGATCGCCCATGGCAATCGCCTCCAGGATGCGGTCATGCTCCTGCACTGCAAACAGCAGATTGCCCCGCCGCTCGGTGGGCAGGCGCTGACTTTCCAGCAGCACGCTCGCAAAAGTCTGGTGCATGTCCACCAGCAGCTTGTTGCGCGAGATACGCATAATGAGGTTGTGGAAATCGAAGTCCGCCTGCGCGTAGGCATTGAGGTCCTTTTCGCGCGCCGCGTTGCGAAAGGCGGCCGTGCATTCCTTCAAGTCGGCGACCTCCTGATTGGTATGGGTCAGGGCCGCGAGCTCGGCCGCGTAGGATTCGACGATGTAGCGGAACTGATAGACCTCGCTCAGCGAATAGCGCGCCGCGAAGCGCCAGGACGGAGTCGCCGGTGCGCCGGAAGGGTCAGCACAGACGAAGCCCCGCCCCCCCTCGCGCGCCACGATCTCGCCGATGGTGGCCAGGATCGACAGAGCCTCACGCAGCGTGGCGCGGCTCACACTGAGGTCACGTGCCAGGTCGCGTTGCGGCGGCAGTGTATCGCCCGGTCGCAAACGGCCGTCGCGGATCATCGACCGCAGGGCGGCCACCGTTGCCTGGGCCACACCAACACTGGCTTCCCGGCGCTCGCGCGGCAGGTCGGCCGACGGTGAAGGCGCGGTTCCATCATCATTGAGATCGAGTTTCATCATGGCTTTGGCTCCAGCGTCAGCAAAAATTGTCGCCACGTAGCTAGAACAAGATACATTTGGATGGAACCATTCAGCCGGCGGTTGATCAGAGCATGACATCGCCGCCGTTCGGATTCATGGTCGCGCCGATGTAGTAAGCCCCCTCCTCCGACGCCAACAGCACGGCCGTGGGAGCGATCTCGTCGACATGGCCGGCGCGGCCGATCGGCAGTTCGCCGAGCTTGCGCTTCTTCCATTCCTCCGGCAGCGCCTTGAAGAGCTCCGTTTCGATGGGGCCGGGACAGATGGCATTCACGGTTATGCCGTCGCGCGCCACCTCGTAGGCGAGCGAACGGGTGAAGCCGATGGCACCTGCCTTGGCGGCCGCATAGTGCGCCATTTCCGGCGCACCCTTGTGACCGAGCTGCGAGGCGATGTTGATGATGCGGCCGAATTTGCGGGAAATCATCGGCTTCAGAACCGCACGCGTGCAAAGAAAGACGCTGCGCAGGTTCACGGCCATCATCTGGTCCCACATGGCGGTGCTCATTTCGGCAACGACGGACGTCGTGTCGATGCCGGCATTGTTGACCAGTATGTCGATCTGGCCGAGCGCCGCCTCCACTTTCTTGACGGCTGCCTCGACCTGCGCCTCGTCGCTGACGTCAGCCGCGACGGCGAAAGTCTTCACTCCAAAAGCCGCAAGTGCTGCGGTGCGTGCTTCGGCAGCATCGAGTTTCAGATCGAGAACGGCGACGTCCGCGCCTTCGCGCGCGAAGGCCGTGGCAATCGCGCCGCCGATGCCGCGTGCACCGCCGGTGACCAGTGCTTTTTTTCCTGTGAGACGTCCTGACATGCTTGCTCTCTCGATTTCGTGGTTGGCTTGACTATTGGAGCGATGGGGCGACGCCAATGGGCCCGGCGCGGCCGAGGATGCGTTCGGCTTCCTTCATGAACACGTTGAAAGTATCGGACGCCGGCACCGAAGCGGCGACATCCTCGTGGCGGAAGCAATGTACCGTGTGCCGTTCGCCGACTGTTTCGGCCGGCGGCATCTCATGGCGGCAGCGGTCGATGACGAACGGGCAACGCGACGCCAGGAAGCACCCCTTCGGCAGGTTGATCGGGCTCGGGATCTCGCCCTTGAGGCTGACACTGCTTTCGATCTTCAAGTGCGGATGGGGCAGCATGACTGACGATAGCAAGCCGCTGGAATAGGGGTGCTGCGGGCGGTTGAAGACCGTCTCGGCGCTGCCCTGCTCCACGATCATGCCTAGATACATCACCGCGACGCGGTGGCTGATGAAGCGCACCGTGGACAGGTCGTGGGAAATGAACAGGTAGGCGGTGTTACGCTCGTTCTGGATGCGCCGCAGGAGGTCGATGATCTCGGCGCGCGCCGTTGGGTCGAGCGCGGAAGTCGGTTCGTCGAGGACGACCAGTTCGGGCTCCGTGACCATCGCACGCGCTATGCCGACACGCTGCTGCTGCCCGGAGGACAGCTCGGAAGGATAGGCGTCCAGCAGATCCGGATTCAACCGCACCAGCCGCAAAGCATCGGCAGTCCGGCGGCGCCTTGTTTCGCGGTCGAGCTTGAGCGGCAAAAGCGGCTCGCTGATCGTATCGCCGATCTTCATGCGCGGGTCCAGTGACTCGTTCGGCTCCTGGAATACGAGCTGAATCTTGCCTGCCAGTTTGGCCTTGTGCTGCTGGCGCTGTGCGAGGTCGGTGCCGCGAAACCGGATGGTTCCGGCGGTCGGCTCGATCAGGCCGACGATGCAGCGGCCGACCGTGGTCTTGCCCGAACCGCTCTCGCCTACAAGCCCGAGGGTCTCGCCGGGCTCGACGGTCAGACTGACGCCGTTGATCGCCTGCACCACCTGCTTTGAGCCGGCAATGGGGAAGCGCTTATAGAGATTGTCTATGGTCAGGACCGCGCTCATGCATGCCTCACGGGGAAATAGCAGCGGACGAAGTGCCCGGGCCCGATCTCGGCGAAAGGCGGCCGCTGCGTGCGGCAAACCGGCTGGGCAATGGGACAGCGATCGGCATATTGACAGCCGGCATTTCTTTCGCGTCGCCTGCCGGTGTCCGGCACACTCCAGCTGTCGCGCAGCTTGGGGCTATGCGAAAAGGCCGCAAGCAGCATCAGCGTGTATGGATGCGCCGGCTCCAGGAAGAGCGGTTCGCGCGGGGCAATCTCGACGATCTCGCCTGAGAAAAGCACGGCGATGCGATCGCAGAAATGCGCGGTGATGCCGACGTCGCGGCTGATGAACAGCATAGCGCTGCCATGGTCGGCCGCAAGCTTGGCAAGCAGTGCCAAGATCTGCGCCTGCACGGTGACGTCGAGGCCGCTGGTCGCGTCATCGGAAATGACGAAAGCGGGGCTGCAAATGAGGGCCATGGCGATCACAACGCGCTGCGCCATGCCGCCGGATAGTTCGTGCGGATAGGCATCCATGCGCCGCTCCGGGTCCGGTATCTGCACCTCGCGGAGGATCTCCAGCGCCATACGGCGCGCCTCTTTGCCTCCGACGCCGAGATGGATTTTCGCCATCGCAGCGATCTGGTCGCCGACCTTGAGCAGAGGGTTGAGTTCGGCGCGCGGATTGGGCACCACGACCGAGAGCCGGTGGCCGCGAAGACGGCGGAGTTCGGATTCGGACAGGCTGAGGATTTGCCGACCCTCGAAATGGACTTCGCCCCCGGCAATGCGGCCCGGCGACGGCGGCAGGCCGAGGATCGAACGGGCCAGCGTTGTCTTGCCCGCGCCGCTCTCGCCAACCAAGCCTACGATCTCGCCCGGCTGAACGGCGAGGTCGATGCCCTTCAGCACCGCCTTCGGCTCGGCGCCACCGGACGGGAATGTCACGCGCAGGTTCCTGATGTCGATCAACGGCGGCTTGTCGCCGCCAACGGAGGCGTTGCGCGTTTTGCTTATGACTTCTGCTGCGCCCAATGACATTCTCACATTAGTTGCTGATACGCGGGTCGAGCAGGAAATAGATGAGGTCGACCGCGATGTAGACGATAAGGGAAAAGATGGCAGAGAAGAGCACGAAGCCCAGAACCGGATAGATGTCCGAGTTCAGCACACCCTGGACCGCGTACTGCCCCGCGCCACCCCACGAGAACACGATCTCGACGAGCACCGCACCGCCGATCAAGAAGCCGTAAAGCACGCTGATAATGGTGACGATAGATGGCAATGCATTGCGCAGCGCATGGCGCACCACAAGGTTCTGCGGCACCCCACACAAAACTTCAAAACGGCTGAAATCCGATTCCAGCATCTTCTCCATCGTGGCCTGCGTCATCTTCAGGATGGGACCGGCATTCAGGAGGCCAAGCGTCAGCACTGGCAAGACCAGGTGCGCGCAAGCAGACCAGAAGGCCTGCAGGTCGCCGGCGAGAAGCGCGTCGATGGTGAGGGCCCCTGTGACTGGCAGCGGCGGTATGACGATCATGTCAATACGGCCGAGCGGCGCAGGCGCCCAGCCGAGCACGGTATAGAAGATGAAGATGAGAACCAGAGCGAACCAGAAGTCCGGCAACGCACCGGCACTGAGGCCGTAGAGATCCGCCAGGCGCGCCACCCAGCCGTTCGGCTTGCGCGCCGCATATACCCCTAGTGTAACCCCGACGACGATGGCCAGAAGCAGTGAAAGCGTAACGAGTTCGAGTGTGGCCGGGAAGCGCTGAAGCAGATCCTCGAGCACTGGCCGCGTCGTCTGCCAGGAAGTCCCCAGGTCGCCGTGCAAAAGATTGCGCACATAGATCAGGAACTGCACATAGAGAGGCTGGTCGAGCCCGAGCTGCTGACGCAGTGAGGCGATCGCCGAAGGTGTCGCCGTCGGGCCGAGCATCAGCACAGCGGGGTCACCCGGAATGCTCTTTACCAGCAGGAAGCTGACGAGCACGATGCCTAGCAACTGAGGGATGACGAAAATCAGGCGCTTGGCGAGATAAGCGAGGATGCGCATCAGGCACCCTCCACCGGCAGGTCAGCGCGACGGCGATGCTCACGCGCATCGCTCAGCAGCTGCCGGCGCTTGGACGGATCGGCAAGGACCTCAATGGAGGCGCCGACCAGCGAGAAGCCGAATACGGTGATCGCCAGCATCGCGCCCGGGAACATGGACGGCCACCATTGGCCGGTCACCACGTTTTGAAAGCCCATGGCGATCATACTGCCCCATTCGGGTGTCGGGGCTCGTACGCCGGCACCGACGAAGGACAGCGCCGAGGTCAGCAGGATGCCCCACCCGACATTGACCGATAGCTGCGCCAGCACCGGCGCCATCGCGTTGGGGATGATGTGGCGCACGATGGTTTTCATGTCCGAAAGGCCATTGACCTGCGAGGCCTCGACATAGCGCATGGAGCGGATGCTGAGCACCTGCGAGCGCATGAGACGCAGGTAGATCGGCGCATTGACGAAGGCGATGGCCAGCACCACGGTCTGGATGCTTTGGCCGAGGCTGGCAACCAGGGCGATGGCAAACACGAAAACGGGAAAGGCCTGCAGCACGTCGGCCGCGCGCATGACGGCGAAGGATAGCCACACGCGAATGCCGCGCCCGCTGCTGTAGAAGCCAACAACAGCGCCGACCGAGCCGCCGGCCAGCGCCGACAGAAGCGTACCCAGTATAGCGATCGTCAGGTCGATGCGCGGCGCGTAGATGGAACGGCTGAAAATATCCATGCCGACATTGTCGGTGCCAAAGAGATGGGTGGCATCCGGCGGCTGCAGGAAGCTGACCGAATCCGCCTCGGTCGGCGAATAGGGTGTGATGGCCGGCGCGAAGATCGCCAGCAGGGTGATCGTGATGACGATCAGGTAGCCGATCGCAAATCTCGGCCGGATGACCGCCAGCCTCACGAGAAGGCGAAGCTTCGAAGACATCTGAGTTCTTTCCGATACTCGAACTTGTCCCCGGAGGTTACCCACCTCCGGGGACAAGCCCTCATCAGCCGCGACTGAAATCCTGGAACCGCAAGTTGTTGGACGTGTAATAGGTATAGCCCTTGAGGGCAGCCTTACGCGCCAGCGTGTATTTGGGATAGGCGATGAAGCCCCAGGGCGCCTCGTCCATGAGCGTTTTCTGAACTTCCGTGTACTTCTGCTTGCGGACGTTGTCGTCCAGCGTGGCAAGGCCGTCCTTGATCATCTGATCGACGTTCTTGTTGTCGTAGTTAGAATAGTTCACGTAGCTTTCGGAATTGAAGTATAGGTAGGTCGAGTAGCCCGGATCCGGCGTCCACGGCGAGTCCAGATAGAAGATCATCGGCTTGGCGCGCTTGGTGACGTTCTCGTAGAACACGCCGGCCGGCAGCTTCTCCAGCGTCAGCTCCACGCCGATCTGCTTCAGCGCGGTCTGGATCAACAGTGCGATCGGCTCCTGCGTCGGGTCGCCGGCGTTGTAGGACAAGGTGGTCGCTAGGTTCTTGGCGCCGGCCTTGTCCAGAAGCTCCTTGGCCTTGGCAAGATCATAGCCGTAGGTGAAGAAGCTTTCGTCCGCCATCGGGTAGATATACGGCATCGGCGCCTTCTGTTCGTCGGCATAGCCGTAGTAAATCGTGCGGATGATCTCGTCGCGCGGGATCGCGAGGTTGATGGCGCGGCGCACGTCGACATTGTCGAACGGAGCGATCTTGGAGTTGAGCTCCAGCCAGATCATGTAGGACGAGTTGACCGCATCCACGGCGACGTTCGGCTGCTTCTTCAGCGCCTCGAGCTCGCGCGGCTGCAGGAACTGTGCGATATCGACCGCCCCGCCCTGCAGCAGCGAGAAACGACTGGCCGACTGCGGCACTTCGCGCATGATGACGCGCTTCATGAAGGGCTTCTCGCCCCAGTAGTCGTCGCGCGCCTCGAATACGGCTTGTTGGCCGCGCACGAGCTGGGCAAGGCGATAGGGCCCGAAGCCCGCGCTATCGTTCTTGAGGAAATTGACCCCCCACGGGTCGTCGGAGCCACCGGCTTCAGCGCACTTGGTGGCGTCGTAGATCGGATTGGCCAGGTTGCATTGCTGCTTGAGAAGCAACGGATTTGGCTGGTCAAGATTGAAAGAGACCGCATAATCGCCTTCGACCTTGATCTGGTCAGGCGTCTTGAGACCGAGCACCGCTGTCTGGAACAGGCCTTGCCCCTTGAGGTTGAACTTGCGGTCCCAAGTCCATTTCACGTCCTTCGATGTGAACTTGTTGCCCCAATTGGAGACGACACCCTCGCGCAGCTTGAAGGTCGCCTTGCGTCCATCGGGAGCCACTTCCCAGCTTTCCGCCAAGCGGCCTCGCAGAGCGAGGTTGTTCGGCTTGTCGGTATGGACGCCGGTGTCCTCGCGCAGCACGCCGGGCGCATTGGGATCATCCATCTTCTCGTAGCCGAGCATGTACTCGTAGAGCGCACCGAGCGAATCGATGGAGCCCAAGCTAACGTCGAACTCGATGTCGAGCCCTTGCGGCGTCGCGGGCGCAGCGATCACCAGCGTACTGTTGGCATCCTGCGCGAACGCTTCACCCAGGCGGCCTGTCGACGAAGCAAGGGCCGCGCCACCAATGGCGGCGGTCGTTTTCAGGAATTGTCGACGCGTCGACGCCAACCGAATTCTGGTAAAATCATCAGCCATCTCTGTTCCCCATTGCTTGCGCGAAAAGCGCGCTATCGTCTATTCGCCTTTGGACAGACCAAAGAGCGCAATTCAGATTAATGGATAATTTTGGCCTGACCGTCAATCACAAAAAATGCAAAAAAATCATCGCGTCTCATAGCATAACTAAAAAGCTTCTTGATTTCTTGGTCTGACCAAATTACTCAACGTCGGGAACGACAGCGAGGGACTGAAATGCGAAAAATCTGTCTGATGACCACAGGGGGAACGATCGCATCCAAGCTGGAACCCGTGAGCGGACATGTCACCGCTAGCGTCACAGGATCGGAGTTGCGTGCCATGCTGCACGATCCGCTCGATGGCATTGACATCGTCATCGACGAGTTCTGCAATGTCGGCAGCTATGCCATCGATCTTCCGCTCGGCTTTGCATTGGCCCAGCGGATTTCGCAGCACCTGCAAGGTGATTTCGACGGGGTCGTGGTGACCCACGGGACCGACACGATGGAGGAAAGCGCCTTTCTGGCTGATCTCCTTGTTGCGACGGACAAGCCGATCGTCTTCACCGGCGCGCAGCACGCGGCCGATGAGGCAAACCCCGACGGCCCACGCAACCTCACGGATGCGATCCGGCTGGCCGCGTCCGAAACCGCGCGGGGCCTCGGCGCGATGATCTGCTTCGAGCAGGAATTCCATGCTGCGCGTGACGTGAGCAAATCGCACAGTTCACGCACTGATACCTTCATTTCCTACGAACACGGCAAGCTCGGGGAAGTGGACGGCGACCGCATCGTGCTGCACCGCAAGCCCGTTCTGCGCCGAACCTACGACGCCAAAGACATCGTCGCCGATGTCGATCTCATCAAGCTGGCCATGGGGATGGGCGACCGCTACATCCGCTTCGCCGCCCAGGATGGCGCCAAGGCCATCATTCTTGAGGGTTTCGGACGCGGTAACGCGACGCCTGCCGTCACTGCCGCCGCGACATCGCTTGTCGCCAAGGGCACTCCCGTTATCATGACCAGTCGCTGCCAGCGCGGCCGGGTCAAGCCGATCTATGGCAATGGCGGCGGCAAGACGCTCTCCGACGGCGGCGTGATCTTTGCCGGCGACTTGAGCGGCCAGAAGGCACGAGTACTCGTGGCAGTCCTGCTCGGCATGGGAATCGAGGGCGAACGCCTTCGCCAGGAGATCGAATATTTCGGCGGTTGATACCCGCTCGTCCATCGCCTGAATTCTTTGAGGCGGCCGTCCATAGCCGCCATCCTACCGCTGCAGCCGAGGAACCACGATGTCAGCCAAGAAACACAGGATCGCGGTCATTCCCGGCGACGGGATCGGCAAGGAGGTCGTCCCCGAAGGACTTCGCATACTGGAAGTGGTGGCAAGGCGCTTCGGCATCGACCTGCAGTTCGACCATTTCGACTTTGCGTCGTGCGACTATCATGCCAGGCACGGCCGCATGATGCCGGAGGACTGGAAGTCCAGGATCGGAAACCACGATGCCATCTTCTTCGGCGCAGTGGGCTGGCCGGCCATCGTTCCCGACCATATCTCGCTTTGGGGATCACTGCTGCAGTTTCGCCGCGAGTTCGACCAGTACGTCAACCTGCGCCCCGTCCGGCTTATGCCGGGCGTGCCCTCGCCGCTCGCCAATCGCAAGCCCGGCGATATTGATTTCTACGTCGTCCGCGAGAACACCGAGGGCGAATATTCATCCATCGGCGGCCGGATGTATCCGGGCACGGAGCGCGAGATCGTCATCCAGGAAACCGTGATGTCGCGCGTCGGCGTCGACCGCATCCTGCGCTATGCGTTTGATCTGGCGCGGAAGCGTCCGAGCAAACACCTCACATCGGCCACCAAGTCCAACGGAATCTCGATCACCATGCCGTATTGGGACGAGCGTGTCGAAGCGATGGCCGCCCAATATCCGGATGTCTCGTGGGACAAATACCACATCGACATTCTGACAGCCCATTTCGTGCTCAATCCGAACCGTTTCGACGTTGTGGTGGCGTCGAACTTGTTCGGCGACATTCTCTCAGATCTCGGACCGGCCTGCACCGGCACCATAGGCATCGCGCCGTCCGCCAACATCAACCCGGAAGGCCACTTTCCATCGTTGTTCGAGCCGGTGCACGGCTCGGCCCCGGACATCGCCGGGAAAGGCATCGCCAATCCGATCGGACAAATCTGGACGGCTGCCATGATGCTCGACCATCTCGGCTACGAAGAGGCCGGCCGCGCGATCGTGGAAGCCATCGAAGCCACGCTGAAAAACGAAGCCACCCGCACAGGCGATCTCGGAGGCAAGGCCGATACCGTCACCTGCGGCAAGGCGGTGGCAAAGGCACTCGAAGGATAGGACCGGCATGCGCATCGTCGACATCAGGGAAAAGACGATCTCGATCGCCTCCCCCATCGCCAACGCCTATATCGACTTTTCGAGGATGACTTGCTCGGCCGTCGCCGTGATCACCGACGTAGTGCGTGACGGCAAGCCGGTGGTTGGCTACGGTTTCAACTCGAATGGGCGCTATGGCCAGGGCGCGCTGATGCGCGACCGCTTCCTCGCGCGCGTCCTTGAGGCGGATCCCGAAACGCTGATCGACCATGAGAATGACAACCTTGACCCGTTCGCCATCTGGAAGACGCTGATGGCTAACGAGAAGCCCGGAGGCCACGGCGAACGGTCCGTCGCGGTGGGCACCATCGACATGGCCGTCTGGGACGCCGTCGCCAAGATCGCCGGCGTCCCGCTGTGGCGCCTGCTGGCGGACCGGTACCGGGCGGGCGTGGCTGACGAGAAGGTTTGGGTCTACGCGGCTGGCGGCTATTATTATCCCGGCAAGGATCACTCGAAGCTTCAGGCGGAGATGCGCGGCTATCTCGACCGCGGCTACAAGGTCGTGAAGATGAAGATCGGCGCCGTGCCACTGGAAGAGGATCTGCGCCGCATCGAGGCCGTGCTGGAGGTGGTCGGGGAGGGCAAGTATCTGGCTGTGGATGCCAACGGACGCTTCGACCTGAAGACCGCCATTGCCTATGCCAAGGCGATGCAGCCATACGGCCTGTTCTGGTACGAGGAGGCCGGGGATCCGCTGGACTATGCCTTGCAGGCCGAACTGGCGGACCACTACGACGGGCCGATGGCGACAGGCGAGAACCTGTTCTCGCATCAGGATGCGCGCAACCTCCTGCGCTATGGTGGCATGCGGCCCGACCGCGACTATCTTCAGTTCGACTGCGCTCTCTCCTACGGCCTCGTGGAATATCTGCGCACACTGGAGGTGATGAAGGCGTTTGGCTGGTCGTCACGGCGCGTGGTGCCGCATGGCGGCCACCAGATGTCACTCAACATTGCCGCGGGCCTGCACTTGGGCGGCAACGAATCCTATCCCGACGTTTTCCAGCCCTTTGGCGGCTTCGCCGACGACATCGCCGTCGAAGATGGCCATGTCGGGCTGCCGGATATTCCCGGTGTCGGGTTCGAGAAGAAAGCCGAACTGTTCAAGCTGTTCCGGCAATTGCACCAGCCGTGAGCGAGAACCGCCAGCCGCGCCGAAACGACGGTTCTCAGCCCGTGAGGACGTTGCGCCCGCCTACGGCGTTGCAGACCGCTTCGGTAACTTCGCGCGTCGTCGCCTTGCCGCCAACATCCGGCGTCATGATGCCCGCTTCACCGACACGCTCGATGGCGTGCATGAGTTGATCCGCCGCCGCCTGCTCGCCCAGATGGCCGAGCATCTGTACCGCCGTCCAGAAGGTGGCGACGGGATTGGCGATCCCCTTGCCAGCAATGTCGAATGCCGAGCCGTGGATGGGCTCGAACATAGAGGGAAAGCGACGTTCCGGATCGATGTTGGCCGTCGGCGCCACGCCGATGCTGCCGGCCAGCGCGCCCGCGAGGTCAGACAGCACGTCGGCGTGGAGATTGGTGGCCACGATCGTGTCGAGGCTCTGCGGCTTCAGCACCATTCGCACCGTCATGGCGTCCACCAGCATCTTGTCCCAGGTGACGTCCAGAAACTCGCGCGACACCTTCTCGGCGATCTCATCCCACAACACCATGCCGTGACGCTGCGCATTCGACTTTGTGACGACCGTCAGGAACTTGCGCGGCCGCGACTGCGCCAGCCCAAAGGCGTAACGCATGATGCGTTCAACACCGACGCGTGTGAAGACGGACACTTCCATGCCGACCTCTTCCGGCAGGCCACGATGGACGCGCCCGCCGGCACCGGAATATTCACCCTCCGAGTTCTCTCGCACGATCACCCAGTCCAGGTCTCCGACCTCGACGCCGCGCAGCGGAGACGCGATGCCGGGCAGGATCTTGGTCGGTCGGACGTTGGCGTACTGGTCGAACCCTTGGCAAATCTGCAGGCGCAACCCCCACAAGGTCACATGGTCCGGGATGTCGACCGCGCCGACAGCTCCGAAGTAGATCGCGTCGAACTCCTTCAGCTGTTCAAGGCCGTCGGCCGGCATCATGGCGCCATTGCGCTTGTAGTAGTCCGAACCCCAGTCGAAGACAATGAAGTTCAGCCTCAGGTCACCGCGCTGCTCGGCCAGCGCCCTGAGCACGGTGATGCCTGCGTCGATGACCTCAGGCCCGATTCCGTCAGCGGGAATCGCGGCGATCGAATATTCGCGCACTATCAGTCTCCTCGCCATGGCAAGCGCGTGGACGCACCAAACCTGAGCCGGGTGGACGGGGCCCTGTGCGGTCCGTCCACCCGGCCTCGGGTTTATAGGCCGAGTTGCGTCAGATTCGATGCACTTCTGATTATATAAAAATGTGACTTAATCCGGCCTTGTACGGGAGTTAGCGCTTGGACCTGCACCAATTGAGATGCTTTGTCATGGCAGCCGACGAGCTGCATTTCGGCCGGGCGGCGCAGCGCCTCGACATGCTGCCGTCGTCCCTCAGCCGGCATATCCGCATGCTGGAGGAAGATCTCGGCGTGCGGCTGATGATGCGCACCACGCGCAATGCCGTGCTGACCGAACATGGGTCTCTCCTGCTGGAAGAGGCAAGGTCCCTGCTTGCCAGAGCGGACGATTTGGAAAGTCGCATACGCGAGAAGGGCCGCGACCGTGCGGCCGTGCTGCGGCTGGGCGTGATCGATAGCGCCGCGGTGGGGCTGGTGCCAAGCCTACTGCACGACTTCAGGGAAGTTGCCCCCGACGTCACCGTGCAGGTCATGGAGGACAAGACAACCCGCCTGTTGCCGCGCGTGCTCTCGGGTCGGCTCGACCTGGCCTTGATCCGGCCGTCTGCCGCACCGAGCCGTCGTCTGGAACTCCACTTCCTGCTTTATGAAACGGCCGTCGTGGCCGTACCCTCCAGTCACGACCTGACGCGTCGGACAAGCGTGTCGGTGCTCGACCTCGTGGACCAGACTCTGATCGTGCCGGAGCGACGATCGCGACCGCATAGTCACGACCTGACGATGCGGCTTTTCAGTGAAAGCGGCCTCTCTGCCAAGGTCGTGCATCTGGCCGATGAGAAGCAGACAATCGTGAACCTCGTGGCAGCCGGAATGGGTATCGCCATCGTGCCGCGCTGGGCTTCCCGGATGCAGGTCGAGGGCGTGACCTACGTCGCGCTCGACACGCCAGGAGCAGACGGATTGAAGAAGCTTCCCTTAGCCGTTGCCTGGACCGGACGCACTCGCGATCCCGTACGAGACATGCTGGTCGAGCTGCTGCGCGGCAGAATCGACATCTATTCAAAAGACGCATGATTGGCTTTGCTGCCGGAATCAGGTCTTTGCGAGAGTCGCCGATTCTTATCCTCCTCGTCGCACAGGAACCGGCGCTGCCTTCGTGATTATTGCGAATTTTAATACAATTGACGCTCGTCTCCGCTGCGCTCAACATTCAAGTTCCACGGTTGGCCTTGGGTCAACCCAAACTTCCAAGTGAAACCAATGCGCAGGCCCGTCACAACCGCTCTCAGCTGCACCGCCATCATTCTGTCCTTGCTCCCGGCGTCGGCCCAGGAGAAGAAGGCCGTGATCGGTATGAGCGTCCCGGCGCTGCAGAACCCGTTCTGGCGCTCGTTCGCCGACTTCGGCACGGGCGCGGCCACGGCGCTGGCGCGGAAACCGTCGTCGTCGACCCCAATAAGGCTAAACACCACTATCTTCAGCCTGTTTGCTCGGACAATGGTCGACCTCTGTACCCAAAGCCAAGGCGCCCTATGAGATCTACGAAGACGAGTTGCATCCGCTTGGCGGCGCCGCCGTGGAGGCCTATACGTCTCGGCCGACTGGTTGCGCGACCGGCTTGACGGCGGGTTCGCCCTGAGAAGCCTGATTTCATCGAATCGCATTCCAAGCCCGTAGGACCGTCCCATGCCGCTGAGCCCTCGCGAACGAATAGACTATCAGGCGATCGTCGATAGGGAGCCGCTGAAATTGCCTGACGGCGTCAGGATGCCAGTATGGCTCATCGTCAATGTCGAACATTGGGATGCGCGGCGGCCGATGCCGCGCACGGTCCTGCCGCCGCCGATGGGCATGCCGCTGCTACCCGATATTCCGAACTGGTCATGGCACGAATACGGCATGCGGGTCGGCTTCTGGCGCATTCACGAGAGCCTGACATCCCGAAAAATCGTTCCGACGTTGGCCATCAACGGATCAGTGTGCGAGGTCTATCCCAGGGTCGTGCATGCGGCGCACGACGCCGGATGGGAACTGATGGGTCACGGTTGGTTGCAAGGGCCGATGCACAATCTCGAAGACCAGCGCCTTTCGGTCCGGCGCACTATCGAAGCTCTCTTCAAGATTTCCGGCAAGGCGCCCGTCGGATGGGAAAGTCCGGGGCTTACCGAAACAGCCGACACGGCTGACATTCTCGCTGAGGAAGGTATCCGATACGTTGCCGATTGGGTGATGGACGACTTGCCTTGCGAACTAAAGACTACGGCCGGCCAGCTGGTGACACTCCCCTATACGGTTGAGATCAACGACGTCGCCATGATGGCTGTGGCGCAGCACTCGTCAGCGGAACTGCTCGAACGCGGCAGGCGCCAGTTTGACCGGCTGTATCACGAGAGCGAGACCTCGCCGCGGATCATGTCCATCAGCGTCCATCCCTATCTCAGCGGTGTTCCGCATCGGATCGGTTACCTGGAGGAATTGCTGGATTACATCGCATCGCATGGCGACGTGGCGTTCTGGACGGGCGAGCAAATCTATAATTGGTACACGTCGGCACGGCCCAATGCCGCCCAGCCGTAGGCTCCTCAATGAATCGACGCGGTTCCGGAGACTGTAATGTATGGACCACGGGGAGGTTTGCGATCGCAGTCCGGATCTTCGCCGGTCCACGAGATCAGCGTCGTGACCGCGGCCTCTGCATCCAAGCGCGTCGGGCCGACGCGGCCGACTGTCCTGGGTATGTCGTTTCCCACTGAATTTCACGCCGCTGCGAGGTTGGGGGCCGCCCTACACGTGCGCATCAGGGCAGCTTACCCAGACCTCATCAAGGCCGTCAAAAGCTACCTTTTGGAGCACGACCCCGACATCATCCTCATTGAAGGTGCGGGCTCTGGCTCAAGCCTCATCGCCGACTTGCAGAGCCAAGACATCAGCACCACGCCGGTAAAAGCCAGAACCGACAAGGAAAGCCGGCTGTCACCCGTTGCCGCAATGATCGAAAACGGCAACGTGAATCTTCCTAAAGACGCACATTGGAGAGATGACTTCCTGCTTGAGGTGCTCGCATTCCCGCACGGAAAGCACGATGATCAGGTCGACTCGATGACCCAGGCTCTGATCTGGATGAAAGACGACAAGCCGACTGGTAGGTTCCGCATCGGCCGGTGTTGAGATTGGCGCATGGTCAATTTTAAACTTTATGTCACTCGGCGCTGGATTTGATGATCCGCGTCAGGCTGCGATAGGTTTCTTCCAGCGCTTCAAAGCCGCCTTCGGCGAGAGTGATCGGGGCAGCGTTATCGGCGATCGCCGCGAGCAGCAACGCCGCGTCGGCGGCCACCACTTTGGGTGCGAGCTCGCCACGCCTGCCGGCCGATAAAAATGCCTGGGTGAACAGTGCCAGGAGCTCAACGCCAAAGTGGTTGAGCATCCGCCGGCCATCGTCCCCCAACAGATCGGCATCCTGCCGCAGCCTCGAAATCAAGCTCCAGTTGTGCCCTTCTGTGCCGGCTGGGTTGAAGTGCCGGAAGCGGGCGCGGCTATAGGCGATCATCGCCTCGGTCTGCTCGGCGAGGCTCGACCCCTCATGCGACCACACAGCGCGCAAGGCGCTCAGCGTCGCCTGCATGTAGTCGCCCAGCACCTCGTTGACCAAGGCCTGCTTGTTGCCGAAATGATAGTGGATGTTGGCGCGCGTCGTCCCGAGCGCCGCCGAGATGTCACCGAAGCTAGTGCCGCGATACCCGTCGCGCACCAGCAGCTCCAGCGCCGCATCCTTGATCGCCTGTCTCGTATCCGTCTCATCCATAGCGGCATCATAGCCAAATCCGCGCCACTTGGACGCCGAAGCTCACGGAGTCCCCAAGCATTTGACGAAAAACTGACTTGCAGGTAAGTAAGTAAATAGCGAAGCAGGAGAACCGCCGGTGCAAATGCAGAGTTTCACGGATGTCCGGGATGCGGCACCGCAGGCCGTCCGCGCCGGGAATCTGATCCTCGTCGGGGGGCTGATGGCAACGGACGCTAACGGCGACATTGTCGCCGCCGACATTGCCGGCCAAGCGCGCGTCATCTTCGCGCGGCTGGCGGCACTTCTCGCCCATGCCGGCGCCGGCATGGCCGATGTGGTCAAGCACAATATCTATTTCAGCTGCGAAGCCGATGCCGTCGGCGCCTTCCTCGACGAGCTCGATTCCGTGCGCGCAGGCTATTTCACCGCACCCGGCCCGACCACCACCGAAATCCGCTGCGGTCTCGACAACGAGGGCGCGCGGCTGATGGTCGACGCCTGGGTGGTGACCGGCGGCAAGCGCGAGCTGCTCGATCCCTCATGCCACTGGCGCTGGCACAAGAAGGTGCCCTTCGTCCATGGCTGGAAGGTCGGCGACATGCTGTTCATCGGCGGTCAGCGCTCGCTCGATGCCAACGGCAAGGTGCTCGGGCTCGGCGACATCGAGGTGCAGACTGAAGAGGCCTTCCGCAACCTCGACACGAGGCTGCGGCAGGGTGGCGGCGACCGCAACAGCCTGATGCGCCAGAACACCTGTTTCCGCTTCTTCAGCGAAGGCCGCGAAGTCACCGACTATTGGGAGAAGATGACCAATGTGCGTCGCCGCTACATGTCGGTGCCCTCGGCAGCGGGTGCCGGCCTGCGCATACAGGGCATGGGAAATGCCGACGAACTGATCCAGGTCGAGGGCATCGGTATGCTCGGCGACGACAAGCAGCGGCTTCAGCCGGCCAACCACTGGGACTGGAGTATCCCCAACACCCAGTTCACGCAAGGCTGGAAGATCGGCAAGCTCGCCTTCATCGGCGGCCAGATTTCGGCCGACAACAAGGCTCAGGCCGTCGGCCACGACATGGAGACGCAGACCCGCAACGTTTTCGAGTTCATCCGCCGCACGTTGGCCGAAGGCGGCCTCGACGAGAGCGACGTCGCCAAGCTCTACATCTACTACCACGCCGAAGGAAGTTGGGCCGAGATCGAGGCGACCCGCGCTGTAATCGCCCGCGTGCAGCGCGAATTCTATCCGCAACCTGGTCCGGCGGTGACCGCGATCCGCGTCGCAGGCTTTGCCTTCGAGAACCTGCTGGTCGAGATCGAGGCAATGGCGGTGACACGGGACTGATGTCGAAACACGATTTCACCGCCGCCGAATTCGCCGCGCGACTGGTGCACGTCCGTGCCGCCATGGCCGCGCGGGACCTCGACTGGTTGGTCGCCGTCCACCCCACCTCCATCCATTGGCTGACCGGCAGCGACGCCAAGAGCTATCAGGAATTTCAGTGCCTGCTGGTTGGCGCGCGCGACGAACCGCTCGTCGTGCTGACACGCCAGGGCGAGGTGCATGAATTCGAGACAGACTCGGCTGCCGGCGAGGTGCATGGCTTCGGCGGCGGCGAGAACGAGGATCCGATCGCTGCTTTTGCCGGCGTGGCCCGGCGCCATGGCGTATTGGGCAGGCGCGTCGGTCTCGAAGTGCCCGCCTATTATCTTCACCCGCATCACTATCTCGGCCTTCGCGCCGTCATCGGCGATGCTCTTGTCACCGAGGCGACCGAATTGATCGCCGGGCTGAAGCTGGTGAAGTCACCGGCGGAGATCGGCTATATCAGGCGCGCGGCCGTCCTTGCCGACCTCGCCATGGCTCGTTTCGCCGGCGCGCTCGCGGCGGGCCAGTCGGAACTGGCGCTGGCCGGCGGCATCCACGACACGTTGCTGCGCAATGGCAGCGGCATCGCCGCCAGCCCGATCAACCTCGCCTCCGGCCCGCGCTCGGCCTACAGCCATGGCGCGCCGACCGCGCGCCTGTTGCGTGAGGGCGATTTCGGCAACCTTGAATTCGGCGCGACCTTCAACCGCTACACCGCCACCATTGGCCGCAATTTCGTACTGGGAAAGCCGACGCCGCGCATGTCCGAGCTGCATGACATCGTGCTGCGCGCCAGCGGCGCCATGATTGGTGCGATCCGCGACGGCGTACCGGCAACAGTGCCGCACCGCGCGGCCCGAGCCGTCATTGGCGAGGCCGGGCTCGAACCCTACCGTGTCCACACATCGGGCTATGCGCTGGGGCCGGGCTTTCCGCCGAGCTGGGCCGAGCCGCTGCACATGATCGGCGACAGCCCGCATGTGCTGAAGGCCGGAATGGTGGTCACCATCGAGCCGCCGGTCTTCATCGGCGCCGAGGGACTGGGCGCCCGCATCATCGACAATGTGCTGGTGACACCGACGGGTGCTGAAGTGCTGGCGCAAACGCCTCGCGATCTCATCGTCGGGTGATTTTTTGCCGGCTAGCCGCCCAGCTCGTGCGCGATCTCGGCGCAAGCAAGCTTCAGCCGCGCCAGCATGGCCTCGAAATTGGGTGCCGCGCTGCGCCGGCTGACCGCCGCCACCGTCACGCAGGCCACGGCGCGTCCGTCGCCGGCGATGATCGGGCAGACCACGTCGGTCACGCCGATAATGTCGCGGCTCTCATGGATGATGGCGCCGCGATCGCGCACGGTGTCGAGCTCGGCGGCAAGCGTCGTCGGGTCCGGCGGCTCGCGCATCAGCATCAGGCATTCGCTGATCATGCGGTCGCGAACCGGCTTGGGCTGGAACGCCATCAGCACGAGGCCGGAATGCGCGTCTGCCAGCGGCCGGCGATAGCCGAGCTTGAGCGAGAAGTTCATGTCCGCCCCGCCCGATGCAGCGGCGATGATAACCGTTTCGCCGCGATGCGCGACAACCAGATGCGCCGCCTGATGCACCTCCTCCGCGAAGCGCTCGACGATCGGCGCTGCGGTGCTGACCAAGTCGCGGGCGCGCGCCGTTTGCATGCCCAGTCCGAACAGCTTGTTCGACAACATCAGCCCCTCGCCGCTCTCGTCGCGCTGGATGTAGCCGCGCGCAAGCAGCACATGGACCATGCGGAAGATCTCGTTTTTTGATCGCCCCAGTTCCTCGGCGATCTGGCGCGTGCCCATGGTCTGGCCGGCATTGGCCAGCAATTCAAGGATATCCAAGCCCTTTTCCAGGGCCGGCGCACTGTAGTTGAGCTTGTCGTCTGTCATTCAGCAGCCGCTTCATAGATGATGCTTGACGTCACATATGAAGCGACGCTAGCGTGATGTCTAGCAAATCCGCGCGGAAAATAGCGATCTGCGCGTGGTTGCATAGGGGACGCTCTCCTTCCATGAGCTATAATTTCAAATTTGATGTCCTGCTGCGCTATGTGCCGGAAATCTTGCAAGGCGTGTTCCTCACCTTGCAGTTCTCGGTCATCACCATGCTCTGCGGTCTCGCCATCGGGCTGATCGTCGCCATGGCCTCGATCAGCCCGCTGATGCCGCTGCGCGCTTGCGCCCGGATCTACGTCGAAGCGCTGCGAAACACGCCGCTGCTGGTGCAACTGTTCATCGTCTTCTTCGGCCTTCCCTCGATCGGCATCAGGCTGGGCGCCAACACCGCCGCGCTGATCGCGCTGTCGATCAACATGGGGGCCTATGGCGCCGAAATCCTGCGCGCCGGCTTCGAATCCGTGCGCCAGAGCCAGATCGAGGCCGGCCGCTCGCTGGGTCTCACGGCCGGCCAGACCTTTCGCCATGTCGTGCTGTTCCAGGCGGTCAAGACCATCTACCCGGCGCTCGCCAGTCAGTTCGTGCTGATCATGCTGACCACCAGCGTCGTCTCCTCGATCGGCGCCACCGAGCTGTTCCACCAGGCCGCCTTCATCGATTCGCGCACCTACCGCTCCTTCGAAACCTACACGCTGATCACCATTTCCTATCTGGTCCTCACCCTCGCCTTCCGAGCCTTCTTCGCCGGCGTCTACTGGGTGGTCTTCGTCAGGAGGCCGCGCCGATGATCCGCGAATTCGCCGACGCCGACATCGTCTACCTCATCGAGGCGGCACGCTGGACGCTGCTGCTCGCGCTCACCGCCACCGTCGGTGGCGGGCTGCTCGGTATTGTCGTCGCCGTCCTGCGCGTCATCCCGTTTCGACCGCTCAACTGGCTGGCCATCGCCTGGATCAACCTGATCCAGGGCACGCCGCTACTCGGCCAGCTCTTCGTCTTCTTTTTCGGCCTGCCGCTTGTCGGTCTTTCGGTAGACGCCTGGACAGCGGCGGCACTTTCCCTGTCGATCTACGCTTCGGCCTTCTTCGGCGAAATCTGGCGCGGCAGCCTGCAATCGGTTTCGCAGCGTCAATGGGAGGCGGGCGCCGCCCTTGGCCTCACCTATGCGCAGCGGCTTGGCCATGTCGTGCTGCCGCAGGCGATCCGCATCTCCATCGCGCCGACGGTCGGCTTTCTGGTCCAACTGGTCAAGAACACCTCGCTCACTGCGCTGATCGGCTTCGTCGAGCTGACGCGGGCCAGCCAGATCATCAGCGGCGCGACCTTCGCCCCGCTGCCGGTCTACCTCACCGCCGCCGTCATTTATTTCATCATCTGCTTTTCCCTCTCCCAGCTCGCCCACATGCTGGAAAGGAGACTTCATGTCGCTCGTTGAGCTCGCCGACATTCGCAAGCGGTTCGGCGCCGTGGAGGTGCTGAAGGGCATCTCGCTCACCCTGGAGAAGGGCGAGATCGTCGCCGTCATCGGCCGCTCGGGCTCGGGCAAGTCGACCATGCTCCGCTGCATCAACGGGCTGGAGAAGGTGCAGGCCGGCCGCATCGTCGTCGACGGCATCGACGTCACCGCGCCCAAGGCCGACCTCAACCTTCTGCGCCAGCGCGCCGGCATGGTGTTCCAAAGCTACAATTTGTTCCCGCATCTCAATGTCGAGCGCAACGTCATGCTGGCGCTCAAGCTGGTCCGCAAGCTCGACACATCGGCCGCCCGCGAAGTCGCCCGGGCCGTGGTGACCAAGGTGGGCCTCGCCGACAAGCTGCATGCCTATCCCGACGAATTGTCGGGCGGCCAGCAGCAGCGCGTGGCGATCGCCCGCTCGCTGGCCATGCAGCCGACCCTGATGCTGTTCGACGAGATCACTTCGGCGCTCGACCCCGAACTGGTGGGCGAGGTGCTGCGCGTGCTCGAGGGCGTGGCCAGCGAAGGCATGACCATGATGCTCGTCACCCACGAGATGAACTTTGCAAAGAACGTCGCCGACCGCGTGATCTTCATGCACGAGGGCCGCATCCATGAGGATGGGCCAGCGCGTGAGACCTTGCTCGAGCCTCGTACGGCCGAACTCAGGAGCTTCCTGAACGCCGTCCTTCACTAGGAAAAGAAAGCTCAACCAGAAAAAGGGGAAGTTCCATGCTCAAGCATCTTACCAGGATCGTCACAGCCGTGCTCCTGGCCGGCGCAGTCTCGGCGATGCCGGCCAAGTCGGCCGACCTGCAGAAAATACTGTCCGCTGGGACAGTGCGCATCGGTGTGCCGATCGACGTGCCACCTTTCGGTTCGGTGGATGCCAAGAACGAAGCGGTCGGCCTCGACGTCGACATGGCCAAGAAGATCGCCGAGGCGCTTGGCGTCAAACTTGAGCTGCAGCAGATCACCGGGGCCAATCGCGTGCCCTACCTCGTGACCGACCGCCTCGACATAGTCATAGCCGCTATGGGCGCCACGCCGGAACGCGCGCTGCAGATCGCCTTCACCTCGCCCTATGCAGCGCTTTCCATCGGAGTCTTTGGGCCCGACAGCATCGCAGTAAAGAGCGCTGCCGACCTGAAGGACGAAACCATCGCTGTTGCCCGCGGCACGACGCAGGACCTTGAGCTGACCAAGGCCGCGCCCAACGCCAAGATTGTACGCTTCGACGACGACGCCACCGCCGCAGCCGCCTTCACTTCCGGCCAAGCGCAGTTGCTGGCCACTGCGGATGTCGTCGCGAAAGACCTGATGGACAAGGACTCGAAGGTTCAGCTGAAGCCGAAGTTCATTATTCAATTCTCGCCCTGTTACATCGGTATCCAGCAAGGCAGCCCCGAGTTGCTGCGTTGGCTGGACACCTACATCCATCTGGGCCTGCTCGACGGCTCGCTCTCCGCGCTGTCGCAGAAATGGATCGGCACGGCGCTGCCGGCCCTGCCGCCGATTTGACCGCCAATCGCGGCGGGAGCATCACTCCCGCCGCCCCTCACCACCCGCCTGCCGTTCATAGCCAATCGCCCTTCATTCCAGGACGACAGTCCTGCCAAGAGAATCATGGCCCACATGTCCACCGCCCGCACCACCGTCGACTTCGACCGCTCCGGCAAGCAGATCGGCTTCGTCGACATCCCGCATTCGCCGCATGACGACGCCTGGGGCGCGACCCGCATCCCGCTTGCCGTGATCAGCAATGGCAACGGTCCAACCGTGATCCTGCAGGCGGGCAACCATGGCGACGAATATGAGGGGCCGATCACGCTTGGCGAACTCATACGCGAACTCGACCCGGGCATGGTGAGCGGCCGCATCATCCTCCTGCCAGCGATCAACCTGCCCGCCGTGCTGGCCGGCCGCCGCACCTCGCCGGTCGACGGGCTCAACCTCAACCGCACCTTTCCGGGCGACCCCACCGGCACCATCACCCAGCAGATCTCGGCCTATGTCAGTGACATCGTCATGCCGCTCGGCCATGCCTATGTCGATCTGCACTCTGGCGGCTCTTCGCTCAACATCCTGCCTAGCGCCATCATCGAGCCGGCGCCCGACGCCGCTCACCGAAAGCGCAACATGGAAGCGGTACTGGCCTTCGACGCACCGCTCACCGTCGTCATCGACAATCTGGGCGAACCGCGGACCTCCACGGCCACGTCGGTGCGGGCCGGACTGACCACGGTCGGCACCGAGATGGCCGGCGCGGGCACGGTTTCACTCGACGCGCTCGGCATCTGCCGCAAAGGCGTGCGCAATGTGCTCAGCCATCTCGGCGTACTTCCGCCAACCGGCAAGCCACCGGCCGCGCGGCCCGAAAACATCCTGCGCATTCCCGGCCATGACGGCTATGTGCTGGCGACCACGGACGGCGTGTTCGAGCCGTTTCATGGGCTGGGCGCCAAGGTCCATGCCGGCGAGGACGCTGGTCGCATCCACAATCTGGCCGATCCCGGCCGCACGCCGGAAAACGTGCGTTATCTGTCGGATGGGATCGTCTATGGTCGCCGCCAGCCCGGGCGGGTCGTGGCCGGCAATTGCTGCGTCACCGTCGCCACCCGCTATGAAGGAGAGCTGGCGTGATCTCGCTGGAGGACATTCGCGCCGCCGCCGGCCGCATCGAGGGCAATGTCAGGCACACGCCGATGATCACCGCCAGCAATCTGAAGACGCCGTTAGCGGGTGGCGTCGAGCCGATGCTCAAGCTGGAACTGTTGCAGGTTACCGGATCCTTCAAAGCGCGCGGTGCCACCAACAAGCTGCTGTCGCTCGACCGCGCCGAGCTGGCCGGCGGCATCGTAACCGCGTCGGGTGGAAACCATGGCATCGCCACCGCACGCGCGGGCTTCATGGCGGGTGTGCCGACCACCATCTTCCTGCCGACCAATGCCTCCCCGGCCAAGATCGAGAAGCTCCGGGCCTGGGGTGCAGCCACGCGTATCGTCGGATCGGCCTGGCACGAATCCAACGAGGCTGCGCAGGCCTTTGTAAGTGAAACGGGTGCCGTCTACTTCCATCCCTTCGCCGACCCGGCCGTGGTGGCCGGACAAGGCACGGTCGGCCTCGAAATCCTCGATCAGATGCCTGATGTCACCACGGTGCTTGTCGCCATGGGTGGCGGGGGCCTGGTCAGCGGCGTGGCGACCGCGATCAAGGCGCTGGCGCCGCATGTCCGCGTTGTCGGCATCGAGGCGACCGGCTCGCCGGTGCTACTGCGCGCCCTCGAAGCCGGCCGCAATGTGGCGCTAGACAAAGTGACGACCTCGGTGGCGACCATGGCCTGCGCCAAGACTGACGACCGTATCTTCGACATTGTTCGCGACAAAGTTGATGAGATCGTGCTTGTCGACGATTCAGAGATGCTGCGCGCCGCCAAAAGCCTGTGGTTCGAAATGGGCCTTGCTGCCGACCTTAGCGGCGCTGCCGCGATTGCAGCGATTGCCGAAGGCCGGGTGCGCTTGAACCAAGGCGAGCGTATCTGCGTGATCGTCTGCGGCGCCGGCCCGGACGCTATTATACAGGTCGGCTAGACTAATATAAGCCTGTAGACTGAAAGTCAGGAAAGATCTCTGCATAGGATGTCATTTGTTTCCCGAGATCCTCAAATCCCAATGTGCCGTTCAGAATTATCTGTCGCTGTCCGGAATTAAGCCTGGCTTCGGAGCTCGTCTCGGCGCTCGTGCAGAAGCTTGAGCGCGCCGCTGCCGCATGACATGCCGCGAAGCGTGGTCTCGATCCGGGGAAGACGAATGCTGCCGATGCCGCTGGTAGAGGCAGCGCAGTTTTGGACAAGGTGGCAAAGCGCGCGAAGGGAGGTGTTCTCACCGTAGATGACAATCGCATCGTAGGCGTCGGCTCCCTCAACGTTGTGTTCGGCGCCTATGCCGACTCGTTCACCATGCCGGTCAAGCAACAGCAACTCGGCCGGTGTGGGATAGGCCGGCACACGGACCCAAATCTTCTCGTACTGGTAAGCTTGCAATTCCGGGCATGTCCAATGACGGCCACCGACCGATATCGCACCCTGAACAACCG
Organism: Mesorhizobium sp. ES1-4; assembly: GCF_020164745.1. Taxonomy (GTDB): domain Bacteria; phylum Pseudomonadota; class Alphaproteobacteria; order Rhizobiales; family Rhizobiaceae; genus Mesorhizobium. The sequence goes on from NZ_JAIUGV010000017.1 coordinate 105,223, forward strand.
ACCGCTCTTCGGTTCGCGCACATGCCGCGCGCACTTCATCGCGGCTCATCGCAGTCGGCGCCCATCCCGCCTCGACGTGTTTGCGGTATGTGGCTTCAGGTGAGAGACCTTTGAGCGCGCTCTTCTTGCCCTGCGCAGTGTAATTATAGGTGCGCACAAAGCCTTCTATGGCTGGCACCACATCTTGGAGAGCATGAGGAATCGTGTGGCAGCAGTGCCGAAGTTGGGGAGAATGCGGTATGGCTGGGCGGTGATTCTCGCCGAGGCCAGCCCTTTTGAAACCACCGCGCCGATCGAACCGCCGTTCACCGTCGAATCCTGATGGCGCTCGCACGCCGGATGAGACGCCGACGATCCTGCAATTCCGGGTCTGGTTGAAGGGTCTCAGCCCGATGGTCTGGCGTCGGGTACAGGTGCCGGCGACCATGGCCCTACGCGAGTTTCACGGCGTCCTCCAGATCGTGATGGGTTGGGAGGATATCCATCTCTACCAGTTTGTCGTGCACACGGTCCGCTACGGCTCATGGGAGCTGACTGCGAAATCGCCCGACACTGGGCTCGACACCTTGAAACTGCGCAAGGGCAGCCGGTTCTTGTACGAATACGATCTCAATGTTCCATGGGAGCATGAGGTGCGGCTGGAAGAGCGGAGCGCTGCCAAACCAAAAACGCATCATCCCTGCTGCATCGGCGGTGACGGCAATTGCCCGCCAGAGGGCAGTGGGAGCCCTGAAATCTGGATGCGGCAGAAGGACGAGGCTCTTGGGCTGGAAACGGATGAGGATCTCGTCACGGCGTTGGAGTTCATTCAGGAAATCAGCGACACCCGGTCCTTGGCAATCCTCGAAGATCCGGATCGTGCGGCTGAATTGCAGGAACTGCTTTTCCGGATCGAGGGCCGCGCAGCTCTTCTGGGCAAGCCGTTCGAGCGACGGAAAGTCAATGGGCGCCTGCGGCGCGACGAACATCTCACGCTCATGCATCAGCAGATGTGATGTGTCCACCCGAACCGCGCTCGTTCGCGAGCAGATCGGCAGCAAGAAGGGCAGCGTCGTCACCGCGGTCCTGCTGAATGCCAGAGAGCGGAAGGCGGAAATACGCGGATCGGGCGTGACGAGCTTCCCACTCCACCTGTTCTGGAAGCCCGGCAAGGAGATGAAAACATGCAGGTTCGGATCGTCATGGAACTCACCGGTGACGATGGGGAGGAGATCGGCCGGGAGATCATCGCCGACATGACGAAGGTCACAAAGAGCGCGGAGGATCTCGGCCTGTCGCTCGCCGAAGGCAAGGCCTTACTTGCCAGACTTCAGCAGAAGATGGTGGAGACGCAGGTGGACCTATGGCTAAAGGAAAACCGCGAGACGGACGGCCGCCGGTTGCGACACAAGGGATACTATTCCGTCACCTTCCACACTCTATTCGGCGATGTCCGGCTCAGGAGCCCAAGATACGGACTACCGACAAGTGAAGGGCGCAATGGACCGGCGACGGTTTCTCCGTTGCGGCAACTGATCTCCGATCACATCGCGCCCGAGCGGCTGTATCTCGAAACGCGCTGGGCTTCGCTCGTGCCCTATGCCGCTGCGGCCGAGTTGCTGGCCGACGTGCTGCCGATCGATTGCGGCGCCAACGCCACGACGGTGCGGCAGCATGCGCTGAGAACGGCCGTCCGGATCGAGCGGGAGCTGACGGAAGAGCGGGTTTCCTTCATGCAGGATTCCTGTCCCCGAGACTGGATGGACCTGCCCATTCCCGATGGCCGCATCGTCATCGGCCTCGATGGCGGATACATCCGGGATCGTGACGACAGGAAGAAGAATTTTGAGCTGATCGTCGGGCGCTCCCTGCCCGAGGATGGTGAGCCGCGCTATATCGGCTTCGTCCATGGCTATGACCGCAAGCCGCAGCGCCGGATTCTCGACCACCTCAAGAAGCAGGGCGTGCAGGCCAACCAGGATATCACCTTCATCACCGACGGCGGCGAGGAAGTCCGCTCGCTCGCCGAAATGATCGCCCCGGCCAGCGAGCATGTGCTGGACTGGTTCCACATCACCATGCGCATCACTGTGCTTCGCCAGTTCGCCCAGGGCCTTCGCCATCATGACGAGGAGGCCGGCGGCAGCATGCTGGGTATGCTGTCCCGGATCAAATGGTATCTGTGGCATGGCAACACGTGCCGGGCTCGCGAGGAGATCGGCTGGCTGCTCGACGATGCCGAAGCCACGGAATGCGACTATCCCAACATGAGAAAGTTCCTGACGGCGATCGGCGAGTTCCGATCGTATATCGGATCAAACCACGCCAGCCTGATCAACTACGGCGAGCGCTACCGGTCCGGAGAGCGGATATCCTCCGCCTTCGTCGAGGCTACCGTCAACGCCGTTGTCAGCAAGCGTTTCGCCAAAAAAAACAGATGCAATGGAGCCGGACAGGCGCGCATCTCCTGCTGCAAACCCGAACGCAGACCCTCGACGGCTCGCTGCGGTCGACCTTCGAGAAATGGTTTCCGCGCATGACAAACGACAATCACCATGGCTCCGCCAACCGGGCGGCGGCGTAACTGCCGCACAATTCCTCATGCTCTCCTACGTGCGAGAGGCGAAGGTTGCGCGATGACATTGCCAGACCGTCGGCTTCGCGCACCGTCGGGCAGGCGACGATCTCGATCGGAATATCGAGATCGCGGGTCAGCCGGCGCATGACGTGCAACCGCTGAAAATCCTTCTCTCCGAAGAAGGCCAGATCGGCGCCCGTCTGCAGGAAGAGCTTGGCCACGACAGTTGCCACGCCGTCGAAATGGCCAGGACGGTACGCACCGCACAACCCCTCGCTCGCCCCGCTCACCGAGACCATGGTGGCGAAACCATCCGGATACATTTGAGAGGCATCGGGTGCGTAGAGCATATGGGCACCCAGCGGCGCGAGCTTGGCAGCGTCCTCGTGCTCCGTTCGTGGATAGGCGGCAAGGTCCGCGTCATTGTTGAACTGTCTCGGGTTGACGAAGAGTGTCACGATTACCCGATCCGCGCGCTCCAGTGCCGCTCGCACCAGGCTGAGACGGCCCTCATGCAGCGCGCCCATCGTCGGCACGACGGCAACCTTGAAGCCTTCGCGACGCCAGGCTGAAACAATGCTACGCAATTCCATGACGGTCCGGACAATCGGTATGCTCACGCTGCCTGTCCCCCTTTGACGGTATTTGGCGCATCGCCGAAGACATGCTCGGCCGCTGGAAAGCGGCGCTCGCGCACGTCCTGCGCATAAGCCGCGATCGCCGCCTCGGCAGTTTGCCCGAGCTCTGCGTACCGTTTGACGAACTTCGGGCGGAAGTCGCCGAACAGGCCAAGCATGTCGTCGACGACCAGGATCTGCCCGTCGCACCCCGGCGAAGCCCCGATCCCGATTGTCGGAACGGCCACTTCGTTGGTGATCCGCCGCGCGAGCGGCTCAGGCACCTTTTCCACAACGACCGAAAAGGCACCGGCTTGCGCCACCGCCTGGGCATCGCGCCGGATGCGCTCACCGTCCTCGCCCCTGCCCTGTACACGATAGCCGCCGAAGGTATTGACCGCCTGCGGGGTCAGGCCGACATGGGCCATGACCGGTATGCCACGGGCGGCCAGGAAATGGATCGTCTCCCCCATTGCCTCGCCGCCTTCGATCTTGACGGCCGCGCAGCCAGTCTCGGCCATCACGCCGGCTGCGTTTCGGAAAGCCTGCTCAGGACCTTCCTCATAGGAGCCGAACGGCATGTCGACGACCATGAGCGCACGCGTGAGGCCACGCCGCACCGCCTTGCCGTGCAGGATCATGATGTCGAGCGTCACGCCGAGGGTCGAAGGCAGGCCGTGGAGCACCATGCCGACGCTGTCGCCCACCAGCACAACATCGCAATGCGGATCGATGATGCGGGCGATCTGGGTCGTGTAAGCTGTCAGGCAAACGAGCGGAGCCTGGCCTTTCCCCAAGCGAATGTCCGGCGGCGTGATCGCCTTGGTCTCAGCAGATGTGCTCAAGCAAAGCCTCCTTCCCTGGCGTTATCCATCGCCGCTGTCGCCTTTGGCATATTTTTGTGCAGCTGCGAAGAGAAAACGGCTACGTCTCGGGACGGTCGCCGCAACGACCAAGTTGGATGATAGGCGATCCCGCACTATGACGGTACTTTCGCCGACAACCGCAGTGCCGCAGTGCCAATCAGCTTCGCCATCGACGTGGTATGGGCGGGAAGCGTTGCTACTAACCGCGGTGCAGGACGAGCATCGCAATAGTCTTGCCTGGGCTTTATTGCTTTCCGCGGCAACCGCCACTATGTAGCGACACTTCGCCGACTGTCTTTCAAGCCATCCGGAGAGTTTCATGACGGAAGAAGCCGACAATAATATCGATGTCCTCATCGAGCTCACCGCCGATGTCGTCTCAGCCTATGTCTCCAACAATGCGGTCCCCGTAGGTGATCTCCCTGCCCTGATCGGCCAGGTTCACGCAGCGCTAAAAGGCACTGTCGGCGCCAGCGTTTCCGCAGAACAAGCGGAGGCTCTCAAGCCTGCCGTATCGATCAGGAAGTCGGTGACACCGGACTACATCATCTGCCTTGAGGACGGCAAGAAATTCAAATCGCTGAAGCGCCATCTGTCGACCCACTATGGGCTGACACCAGACGACTATCGCGCCAAATGGGGTCTGTCGGCGGATTATCCCATGGTCGCGCCGAATTACGCCGCTGCCCGCTCGGCGTTGGCCAAGACGATGGGGCTCGGCCGCAAACCGAAAGAGCCGGAAAAGCCGGCGCCGGCGAAGCTGACCCGCAAGAAGGCCGCAGCCTGATTTCAGAGATGAGGTTTTTCTGGAGCGCGCAAGTTGTCATCGGACAGTCTGCATCTGCCCGGAATGTGAAAAGGCGGGGGCCCAGCCCCGCCTTCCCTTTCAAACAGCTTTGGCTTCTCAGCCTGGAAGCACCCTTGTCCATAGCTGTGGCCAGGACGCTGGAGAGAATTCAGCCAGCTTTGCTGAGGCTGCCAGCAGAGGACTTGCCAGTGCGGCGGTCCTGTTCGATTTCATAGTTGATCTTCTGACCATCGGCGAGGGTCGAGAGCCCCGCTCGTTCAACGGCGGAAATGTGAACGAAAACATCCTGACCGCCATTGTCAGGCTGGATAAATCCAAATCCCTTACTGCTGTTGAACCACTTCACGGTTCCAGTCGCCATATGCGTGTTCCTTTGTAACAATTGCAACGTGGGCAGGCCGTCCGGCCAGTCCCGATTCATAACCGAACTTTGGAGTTGGGGGCAGCAAAAACGAAAAATTGCAAGGCCCGCTATATCGGCGGCAGCTTGCTCACTCGCAATGTCCCTATTGCCAACAAGCACGTCTTGCGCTTCCGCTCGCGCGCATGACCGCCATCTGAAGCCCGGGCGGTCTCACCGCTGCGAAGAATTGCAGAGCCATGCCTGGCGCTGTCCGGGCCGACGCAGCGGCCGACGTACCACCAGGCCCGCGGCGTGTTTTTCGGCCTCTCTGCCAGGCGGGTACCGGTTACGGTGTCACGAGGCGCAACCTGGCCGCTTCATAATCGAACGAAACGCGGTTCCGCCCACGTTGTTTCGCATCAAAAAGGCATCGTGCGGCATTGCGAAGGACATCCTGAGTATCTGCACCATGAGGGACTTCCGCACCTCCGACGCTGACGGTCAAGTTCACGCCGTCCTGTTGCGCTTTCAACCCAGGTACCCGCTCGATATGACGACGGATGTTCTCCGCAATGGTACTTGCCTGCTCTTTGCGGGCGTGGCGTAGCAAGACCCCGAACTCTTCCCCGCCAAGGCGACCGATCGCGTCTCCTGGGCGCGTTGTATAGACGAGCGCCTTCGCAATCCGAACCAGAGCTTCGTCACCCTGGGCATGTCCATGCTTGTCGTTGATTGAGGAGAAGTGATCGGGATCGATGAGGAGAAGGGTGTCGCATTCCCCTTCATCGCGGCTTCTATCCATCCTTGCGATGAATTCACCGCGACTGAGCAGTCCCGTCATCGGGTCATGACTGGTGACGAAGGTGAGCCTGCTATGCGTCTCTTTCAGGGCTGCATGAGACTTCTCCAACTTGTCACATGTTTCCTGGATCGTTTCCGCCTGGGTGAAGATGTAGGCACTGACCGGCATCCCGATGAGAATGGGAATGAACGTGCATTCCATCCAGCTCAGCCAGTCGATCGGCATCTGCAGGGCAAGCCGAGCCGTAAAAGACAAACCGAAGGTTGCGACGACTGCAATTATCGTCACGACTATTGATTTGCCAAGGATACGCTTGCGGCGCGGTGCCATGCTGTTCCTTTGGAAATGGATGTTGTTTCTTTAGATACTGACGCTGAACAACCCCTTACGAAGTCCATTAAGATTATTTCGGATGCGAAGGGCAAGGAAGCGCCACCCTCGCGGTTCAACGTTGAGGCAGCAAGCCAGTTGCCGGCCGAGTGGCGAATTTTAGCGACGATTAAAATTCGAGTTTTTCGAATCTGCCGGCGTTGGTTTTCGGACAGATGGTGAGCTGAACATGCGTGGCCTAGGTTGGATTAGAGATATACGGCAGGCTGAGGCTCAGCACATGCGAGATCGAATAGCATGGCTCGAATGCGAACTGATTGATTCTGCCGCGTCCAAAGGCAAATCCAGGTTGCAAAACGTTGGTCACGAGCTTCGTTCACAGAAGGCTCGGCTAGCACGCCTCGAACAATGCATAGCGTGGATGCCAAAGCGGCTCTAATGTCGCGACCACGTGCGACGGGTAGATCTGAAGATCGCCGTTGTCGCAGGAGCCTCGCTCCTGGCCCGATCATGCACACGCCGCATTTCGCCAACGCCCATTGGGCTCACTTTACGAAACGTTCTACGGCTCCGATCGAATACGCGAAACGGACGGCGCCGAGAAGATAAGAGCTATATCGCAGGGCCATGCATGATCGCCTCGGCGGGTTGGGCTGTGGACTACGCCGCTGGCGAAAGGTTCGGGAGGCGGAAAGCCGACCGCCGGTCTTCCCCACAGCAGGGTCCACGGGTTCCAGGAACGCACGACTTTTCGTGAGTGGTCCTATGCAAAAGCCACACGTGCGCCGTAGATGTCCACCCCGGCCGGACAGGCCGAAAGCCCTTGAAGGAACCGACATTGCCGCTGCTCCCGCCTTTGATCCGCCATCTGAAATCTCCCGACCTGTTCGCCGTCATCGATCGCATGCCAGCCCTTGGCAGGCCTGTCAGCGAAAGGGCCTTCGAGGTCTTCAATCCATCGACCGGCGAAGTGCTGGCAGAGCTTCCCGAAATGGGAATCGAGGACACACGTGCTGCGATTGACAAAGCGTACATGGCGCAGCCTGGATGGGCGGCGCTGACCGCTCGAGAGCGCAGCGACATGCTTTGGCGATGGCATCAACTGATCGTTGATCACACCGACGACCTCGGCGCGATTCTGACCGCCGAGATGGGCAAGCCTCTGGCTGAAGCCAAGTCTGAGATATCGCATGCGGCGGCGTACCTGCAATGGTATGCCGAAGAGGCCAATCGCATCTATGGCGAGACGATCTCCGCCCCGTCGACCGACCGCCGCATGCTGGTGATCAAGCAGCCGATCGGCGTCGTTGGCACGATCACACCCTGGAATTTCCCTGCTTCCATGGTAGCGCGCAAGATCTCGCCGGCTCTGGCCGCCGGCTGCACGATCGTGCTCAAGCCTGCCGAACAGACACCACTAGTGGCGGGCGCAATGTTCGCCCTCGCCCATCAGGCTGGCTTCCCCGAAGGCGTCGTCAATCTGGTCTACGCGTCCGAAGGCGACGCGGTCGGCCGTGAACTCTGCGCCAATGTGAAGGTCCGCAAGATCAGTTTCACCGGGTCTACCGAGGTGGGAAGGCTGCTGATGCGGCAATGCTCGGACCAGATCAAGAAGGTCAGCCTCGAGCTAGGAGGAAACGCGCCTTTCATCGTCTTTGACGATGCCGATGTCGACGCCGCCGTCGACGGCGCGATCCAGGCGAAATTCCGCAATGCCGGCCAGACCTGCGTTTCCGCAAATCGCCTTTATGTCCAAGCGGGCGTTCACGATGAATTTGTCGAAAAATTCGTGAAGCGGGTTCGCCAACTTCAGGTTGGTGACGGTTTCGATCCCGACGTTGCCATCGGGCCGCTGATCGACAGATATGCCCTGGCCAAGATCGAATCCCACATCGCCGACGCCGTCGCCAAAGGCGGCAAAATTCGCTGCGGTGGCACACGCATTGGCAAGGACGGCACATTCTTCCAACCGACGGTCCTCACCCAAGTCTCCAGAGAGATGACGATTGCGAAGGACGAGACATTCGGGCCGCTGGCTCCGATCATGCGCTTCGACGATCCAGATCAGGTCGTGCACGAGGCAAATGACACCATCTACGGCCTCGCCGCCTACTTCTATGCCTCGAACTTGCAGCGTGTCTGGCGTGTGGCCGAGGCCCTGGAATATGGTATGGTGGGTATCAACACCGGCCGCATGTCCTCCGAAGCCGCGCCCTTCGGCGGCATAAAGCAGTCCGGCATAGGACGCGAGGGTTCCCGCCACGGGCTCGAGGACTACCTCGAAATGAAATACCTATGCATGGGTGGTATCTAAGGTCCGCCCGCGCAGCGGCTGGACCCCGGGCCATCGGATCGTATCACCGGCCACCTCGATAGAGGCGTCCTTCCTCCGCGTCACCCCTCCCGGGTGTCGCGTTTGGCGCAACCTCGTGCAGCTGCGAGAACTAAAATCCGCAAGCCGTAATGTTGACGCGCGGCAAGATAAGAGTTCATTAAATCGATTGAGATTGCGATACTGTAGCCGTACCAAAAATCCGGGAACATGAACGACAAGGCAAAAGACACCAGAAAAGGCCGCGCCAGACGCAAGGCCAGCGACATCAAGGCGGATCTGATCGCTGTGGTGGTTGCCGTCACCGATGGGTACCCTTGCGTGCTCACCATCGGGCAGGCCAATGCACTTCCGTCGGGTCCGTTCGAGTTCGATCACCGCTCGCTGCAATCGGGCCTTCGGGCATGGGTCGAACAGCAAACCGGGCAGCCGCTCGGTTACATCGAGCAGCTCTACACATTCGCCGACCGCGACAGAATCGGAGCCGAAGACCAACTGCGCGTGATTTCGATCAGCTATCTCGCTCTCACCCGGAAAGAATATGCCATCGCCTCTGCCAAGCCGTGCTGGGGGAGCTGGTACGATTACTTCCCCTGGGAGGACCATCGCTCCGGCACGCCGCCGGTGGTGCTGGATGTTTTGCGCCCATGCCTGATCGAATGGGCGCGCGGCGCGTCAGGGGGGGAAGCGCGTCGCGAGCGCCGCCGGCGGGCAGCAGTCGCCTTCGGCTTCGACGATCGGGCCTGGAACGAGGAGCTCGTGCTCCAACGCTATGAGCTTCTCTATGAGGCAGGGCTGGTTGAAGAGGCGGCTCGCGGCGCACATGAGGGCGCCCTCACCCCAGTGCCGAGCAGATCGATGATCGCCGATCATCGCCGAATCCTTGCAACCGGCATTGCGCGGCTGCGCTCCAAAATCAAATACAGGCCCGTCGTATTCGAGCTGATGGCGCCGGTTTTCACGCTTCTACAGCTGCAGCGAACCGTGGAAGCGCTCGCCGGCAGGCTCGTTAACAAGCCGAACTTCCGCCGCCTGATCGAGCAGCAGGAACTGGTCGAGGAAACCGGCGAGACTACCACCGAAACCGGCGGCAGGCCGGCGAAGCTCTATCGCTTCCGTCATGCCGTTCTCGACGAGACGGTCATAGCTGGGACAAAATTGCCGCAAACGCGGGGTTGACATCCATATAGTCGACGTAGAAATATCCCCCCTTATAACCAGATTGACTATAATTGGAGGCGCCGATGACTCGAGCGTTACCTACGGCCGCCTCCATGTACGATCGTGTCAGACGCGTGATTCCGGCAATCGAATGGCCGGCATTCAGCGACGACATCGAGGCCATCCTGGCGCTGAAGCGCAGGCGCAACGCCGTCATCCTGGCCCACAATTACCAGACGCCCGAGATCTTTCATTGCGTTGCCGACATCGTTGGCGACAGCCTGGCGCTCGCCCGCAAGGCAATGACGGTCGAGGCCGACGTGATCGTGCTCGCCGGCGTTCATTTCATGGCCGAGACGGCCAAGCTGCTCAATCCCGACAAGACAGTGCTCATTCCAGATCTCGGCGCCGGCTGCTCGCTGGCCGACTCGATCACGGCAAAGGACGTGCGCTTGATGCGAGAGCGTTATCCGGGGGTTCCGGTCATCACCTATGTCAACACCTCCGCGGCCGTGAAGGCTGAGTCCGACATCTGCTGCACCTCGGGGAATGCGCTCGCAGTGGTGAAGTCGCTCGGGGCGCCACGCGTGATCATGCTGCCGGACGAGTATTTGGCGAGAAACATCGCAGCGCAGACCAAGGTCGAGATCATCGCCTGGAGGGGACGCTGTGAGGTACACGAACGCTTCAGTGCAGCCGATATTCGCGAGCTACGAGAGGCGCATCCCGGTGTCACCGTGCTTGCCCATCCCGAATGTCCGCCAGAGGTTGTCGCGGAAGCGGATTTCGCGGGCTCGACCGCCGCGATGTCGGACTATGTCAGGCAGCGCAAGCCGGCGCGCGTGGTGCTGATGACGGAGTGCTCGATGAGCGACAACGTCGCGGTCAAACATCCGGAAATCGAGTTCGTGCGCCCCTGCAACCTCTGCCCACACATGAAGCGCATTACGCTCGCCAACATCCGTAGCGCGCTCGACAAAAACCGTCACGTCGTGACGATCGATCCGCGTGTTGCCGAGCGGGCTCGCTGGGCAGTCGAGCGCATGCTCTTTGTATGACGCCAGACATCCAGGACATTGACGGGGCTCCGGTCATCATCGGCGCGGGCATTGCCGGCCTGATGACGGCGCTTCATCTGGCGCCACAACCGGTCGTCCTTCTCTCCAGGACGCCGCTTGGCACGGACGCCTCCAGCACACTCGCTCAGGGCGGCCTCGCAGCGAGCGTCGGCGAAGACGATAGCCCCGAACTGCACCTAACCGATACACTTGCCGCCGGCGACGGGCTTTGCGACGAAGCGATGGCCAAGCGGGTGGTCGAAGCCGTGCCTGGAGCGATCGACCACCTCATTCGTCTGGGCGCTCCTTTTGACCGCGCGTTGGATGGGAAATTGCGGCTCGGCCTGGAGGCGGCACATTCGCGCCGTCGCATCGTGCACGCAACCGGCGACGCCACCGGCCGTGAGTTGTTCCGCACGCTCGTCGCCGCGGTGCGGCGGACACGTTCGATCACGATCCTGGAAGGCGTGACGGCTCTTCGCCTCGTCGTATCGGAGGGCGGCATTGTGGGCCTGTTGGCGGTCCGACATACAGGCGCCTTCGCATTGCCGACGCGCCGCGTGGTGCTTGCGAGCGGCGGCATCGGTGGCCTCTTTAACGATACGACGAATCCGCTGGGCTCCTTCGGGCACGGGCTGGCGCTGGCCGCCTGCGCCGGCGCGGAGCTGGCCGATCTCGAATTCGTGCAGTTTCATCCAACCGCACTCGACAGCCCTCGCCGTCCAATGCCGCTCGTGAGCGAAGCCGTTCGCGGCGAAGGAGCGGTGCTCGTCGACGAACGCGGTCGGCGCTTCCTTGCCGATACGCCGGGCGCCGAGCTCGCGTCGCGGGACGTGGTTGCGCGGGCGATCTCCTATCAGCTAACCGCCGGTCATCGTGTATATCTCGACGCCCGGCAATGCCTTGGCGCGAAATTCGCAAAACGCTTTCCAGCGATCGACGCGGCATGCAAGCAGGCGGGCATCGATCCGGCCGTCGAGCCGATCCCCGTACGCCCGGCCGCCCACTATCACATGGGTGGCGTGGCCGTGGATGCCGAGGGCCGCAGTTCCGTCTCCGGCCTCTGGGCGTGCGGCGAAGTCGCTTGCACCGGACTCCATGGCGCCAACCGGCTCGCCAGCAACTCGCTGGCCGAGGCGGTCGCAACAGCCGCGTGGGTAGCGGCAAGCGTCGGCGGCACTTGCGCCGGCTGGCAGTGGCCGAGGCTTCCCGCAATCGTTCCAGTGCGACCGGACCCTTCATCTATTCGCAGTGTGGTTTCCAATGCGCTTGGCATTGTCCGCGACGGCAAGGGGCTGCGCCAGGCTGTGGCCGCGCTGCTGCCGATCGCCGTTGGCGAGTCGACGGCGGCCGATCCGGCACTGGTGGCGCTGTTGATCGCGATCGCCGCGCTTCGGCGTGAGGAGAGCCGAGGCTCGCATTTTCGATCCGATTTCCCAACGCGCAATGCTGCCGCCCTCCCCTCGCGACTGACGCTATGCTCGGCCTTCGAGAGCGCCGTTGCGCTCAGCTGGCAAACAACCGAACGGAGCTGTTGATATGACTTCACTTGCACCGCTTCCCCAGATCATCATGGAACCCATCGTGCGCAGTGCACTGCTGGAGGACTTGGGCAGAGCCGGCGACATCACGAGCGATGCGATCATCCCGGCTGATTGCCGAGCGACCTTTGCGCTGAACGCGCGTCAGCTGGCGTCGTTGCCGGACTCGATCTGGTGATGTTTGCCTTCCTGCTGGTCGATCCCGGGATCAACATACAGTTGCGGTGTCGCGAGGGTGGCAAAGTGTCGGCCGGAGAAACCATAGCGATCGTACACGGGCCGGCGCGCAGCCTGCTGACGGCCGAGCGGACGGCGCTCAATTTCCTGTGCAAGCTGAGCGGCATCGCAACGGCGACAGCAGCGCTCGTAAACGCGGTGCGCGGCCATAACGCAAAGATCGTGTGCACGCGAAAGACGACACCCGGCCTGCGTGCCCTGGAAAAATATGCCGTGCGGGCCGGAGGCGGCGCCAATCACCGCTTCGCGCTCGACGACGCCGTGCTCATCAAGGACAACCACATCGCCGTTGTCGGCGACATCCGCACCGCAATCGAGCGCGCGCGCGGCGCGGTTGGCCACATGGTGAAGATCGAGGTCGAAGTCGACACGCTTGACCAACTCGAGATAGCGCTCCAGGCGAGCGTCGACGCCGTGCTCCTCGACAACATGTCCCTGGAGGACCTTGCCCAGGCCGTGGCGATGGTCGGCGGCCGGACTATCACCGAGGCATCGGGTCGGGTGACAGCGAAAACGGCTCCGGCAATTGCGGCCACCGGCGTCGACCTTATCTCGGTCGGCTGGCTTACCCACAGCGCTCCCATCCTCGACATCGGGCTCGATATGCCAGCCGACCGGAATTGCAGTAGGCATCTGAACTGAGGGAGAGGACATGAACCGAAACCGTAGGAACTCCTTTGGCCGCAGAGCGGTGTTGTCACGTTGTCTGAAAATGATTGCAATGATCCCGGCGGTGCTCAATTCACGCGAGTTTCCCAAGCGCGGCTTTCCATTCCGCCATGGCTTGCAGGCGGTGAATGTGGATGGCGAGAGCAGAGCGTTTTGACCGGGGGGGACGAACAGATTGCGAAGAGCCGAAAAGATCGAGATGAAGCGCTGGAGGCTTCCTGGCGATCGGAAGCTTTGCATCGTTCGTTCCTGTTTTCGCAGCGGCAGATGCGAATTCTCGGCGCGAGTGTTCAGGCCCTTGTGCGACCGGTGCTCGACGTCCGGCATCACTTGCCGCCTTGCGGCTCCGTAGGAGCGCAGCTTGTCGGTGATCATGCGTCTGGGTGCGACGCTCTGCTTCTTCAACAGCCGTGTCAGCAAGCGCTTCGCCGCCTTGGCGTTGCGGCGGTTCTGGACGATCTCGTCAAGAACATACCCATCCTGATCGACCGCCCGCCACAGCCAGTGTTTCTTGCCAGCGATGCTGATGACGACTTCATCCAGATGCCAGATATCGTTCGGGCCTGGACGCTTTCTTCGGAGCCGGCGGGCATAGTCCGGGCCGAATTTCAGCCCCCACCGGCGGATCGTCTCATAGGAAACGACAATGCCGCGCTCCAGAAGCAACTCTTCGACGAGGCGTAGGCTCAACGGAAACCGGAAATACAGCCAAACGGCATGAGCAATGATCTGCGGCGGAAAACGATGGCGCTTGTAACTGATCGTTGGCGTGTTCATGCCGCAGCTTCTAGGCCAAGAATCGCTGAGCAAAAGTTAGCGTGACAACACCGCACGGGCTGGTATCGGCAGGTGCATGTGAAGAGCCGGCAACGCCGGTTGTGGCGCACGCTGTTGGTGGCCCGCCGCACGGTGCTGAACGAGATGCGCAGCATAGAGAATGTTGTGCGCGCCATCCTGCGCGAGGCCGGTATCAAGCTCGGCACGCCCTCGCGCACCGCCTTTGCTGATCGCGTGCGCGAGCTGGTCGGCGCCGACGCCGAGGCGATGGTGATGGTCGAGCCGCTGCTTTCGATCCTCGGCTCCATGCTTAAGGAGTTCGCCCGCCTGACCAAGCAGGTTCTCGACATCGTCCGCAAGGAGGAAGTCTGTCGGCGACTGATGAGCGCGCCCGGCGTCGGGCCGATCACCGCGCTCACCTTCCGCGCCACGATCGACCGGCCGGAGCGGTTCGGCTCCTCGCGGGCAAGTGGGAGCGCATCTGGGGCTGACGCCAGCGCGATACCAGTCCGGTGAAACCGATATTCAGGGCAAGGTCAGCCGTTGCGGCGACGAACTCGCCCGCACCGCCTCTACGAGGCAGCACATTCGCTACTCGTGCGCTCGAAGAAATGGTCGAGCTTGCGCGCCTGGGGCATGAACATCGCAAAACGTCGCGGCATGGCGCGTGCCCGCGTGGCGGTAGCCCGCAAGCTGGCCGTCATCCTGCATCGCATGTGGGCCGACGCAACCGAATTCCGCTTTGGAAAGGAAGCCGCCGACCCCGCGTCGGCATGAGATAGGACGATAGGACAACAGATAAACGAAGAGGACAAAGACAGTGATTTACCCGAAAGGGTGATCCGGATCGTTCCCGTGGGGACGATGGGCAAGGCGATCTCGTTAGCAGGCACGATCCTGGGCGAATTCTCCAAGGTCGTTCAACAGATTGAGACGCCTCGCTCTCCTGACCCCATCATGCGGCGGCTCCGCGCCGACCGCGAAGAGAAGCGAGTGACCCGCGGGGCGACTTGATCCGGAAAGAAGACAGGAAAAAGCTTGACCTCACCGACCCCAATCAGAGAAGCCTGCTAGAAGGCATAACCGGAATTCTGGTTGTACTTGGGGGGACGATTGTAGAGCCCGAACCGACCGCAAGTGAGCTCAGAACGCGAGGCTCATCATGCCTGCTTTTGGCTCACGAGAATGTCCTCGGCTGCCTGAGCGAAGACCTGTCCGCCAAGCTTGATATCCTCGTCGGCGGTGTTTTCGGTGTAGTGGTGGCTGATGCCGCCGATGCTGGGAACGAACAACATGCTCGCCGGCATTAGTTTGGCAAACACCTGAGCATCGTGCATCGCGCCGCTCGGCATCCGGACATACTTGCCAGGAGCCAGATCCCGCGCTGCCTTTTCGAGGTGAGCCTGCATCGACGCGTCCATGCGCTTGGGGGTAGCCTTGTCGACAATATCGATCTTGCACTGACATGGTCCCGTTTGGTTGGCTTCTTCGACCAGTGCGAAGAGTTCGCGTTCGAACTTTTCCAACTGCTCCACAGACTCATCGCGGAACTGGAAGACCAGTTCCGCGCCCCCTGGAATGATCGACGGCGCACCGGGATCGAGAGTGATCCGTCCAACAGTCCAAACCGAGCGCTCCGCCGTAATATCCCGGAATCGCTTCTCGATTGCAGCAGTGAGCTTGACGAGCGCAGCACCTGCATCCTTGCGCGCCGCCATGCGGGTGGCACCAGCATGGTTCTGCTCACCGATGAATGTCAGCCGGTACTGCCAGAGTCCTACAAGGCTCGTCACTACGCCGACCTTGAGACCTTGAGTGTCGAGATAGTCTCCCTGCTCGATGTGGGCCTCCAAGTACCCCACGTAACGCGAGACATCGACGTGTTCGCGCTTCCGTCCGGTCAGATCGACACGCTCGAGTGCAGCCCGCACTGTCTCGCCCGTGTCCTTGTTCTTCCCGGTATCGATCTCGCTCTCGTTAAGATCGCCGCAGAATGACCTGCTTCCGAGGAACTGGATGTAGTGACATTCCTCGTCGACCCAGGCACCGACATCTACCGCCAGCGGGAGATCTTGATCATGGATGCTTTGTGCGAGTTCTAAGCCGAACATTACCCCGAGGATGCCGTCGAGCCAGCCGGCGTAATTCTGTGATTCCGAATGGGAGCCCGTAAGGAGCGCGCGGCCAGGGCGCTGACTCTTGCCGATCACATTGCCGATGCCGTCGATCGTGGCCTTCAGTCCCGCGTTCTCCATCCGTTGCTTCAGCCACTCGCGGGCCTGCATGTCCTGAGGAGAAAAGGTTGGCCGATGTACACCCGTTTTGTATGCACCGAACTGCGCTACTTCTCTCAAAGAGGCCAGAAGCCGTTCTTCGTTAATCTTCACCATTGTCAATTACCTCGTACTTGGGTGTTCGCCCGCTTCAATCGGGGAGCGCGTTTCTGAGCTGTAGTGAGGCGAAAATGCTACGGAGACAGGAGGTGGACAAACGGAATCTTTTGATAGGCACCCTTCAAGGAATTTGACGGACGTTGCCGCCATTCATCTTCAAAACCAACAGGCGGTCTGATATGCTGGTACATCGCTTCCGGCTCTGGAACTTGTCGTAGGAAGGACGATGACATGCGCCTGCGTCAGGTTGAGACTTTCTATTGGGCTGCGCGCCTTGGCAGTTTTGCGAAGGCCGCGCAGAAGCTAAATGCAACCCACTCCGCGATTTCGATGCGTATTCAAGAGTTGGAGATGAGCCTCGGAATCAAGCTGTTCGACCGCTCGCAGAGAGCGGCGAAACTCACGTCGGACGGCATCCATCTCCTACCCGCGGCGGAGCAGATGCTGGAGGCGGCCGAGCAGATATCGAGCTTCAAGACATCGAAGATGTCGCTCAACGGCTACGTTCGGCTAGGCGTGGTCGAGACCATCGCGATGACTTGGCTGTCGGAATTGATCGATAAGCTTCGAGACGACTTCCCCGGTATCCAGATCGAGGTCGAAGTCGCACTTTCTCACGTGCTCGAGGACAAGCTTTACGCGGGACAGATCGATGCCATCCTAGCGCCGTGCTCGATGTCGAAGTCGCGCTTCACGCACACCACGGTCGGCGAGATTCCTTTCCGGTGGATGTGCAGTCCGTCGCTCGATGTGCCTCACAGCGTTAGCGTTCGTGACCTTGGCGACATGCCGCTGATCGTCACGTCAAGGGAACAGAATTTTCGCGGCACGCTCTTGGACTGGGCCACCAAATATCACTTGCGGATAAAGAAGCCCTACATCTGCAACACCTTTGTCATCGCCGAAAAGCTAGTCTCGGCCAAGCTGGGCATCGCCTTCCTGCCCGTCCCGATCTACGAGGAAAAACTAGCGGGCGGGCAGCTTCGGGTAGTCGCGTGTGATCCAGAGCCCGCTCCAATGGAGCACTTCTTCATCCGTGCCACTTTGTCCGATAGTCTCGTGCTTAGGGCCATAGAGACCGTGGCCGCCGAGGTCTCGACTTTTGCCCGAACAAGGAAGGAAGAGGCCGGTTAGCTAGGGTCAGGACCCATTAATTTGGTTGAGGTCGCGACTGGTTGGTGATTCAAGGTGGCAGGAGGTGCCGCCTTGAGTGATTTGCTGATGTTGACGCCGGCGCAGATGCGGCGGATCGAGCCGTTCTTTCCGCGCTCGCACGGGGTGCCGCGGGTAGATGACCGGCGGGTGCTGAGCGGGATCCTGTTTGTCATCCGCAACGGCCTGCGCTGGCGGGATGCGCCCGCCGCTTACGGCCCGCACAAGACGATCTACAACCGGTTCATCCGGTGGAGCCGGATGGGGGTGTTCAACCGCATCCTTGCCGAACTGGTCGCAAGGGGTGGCGGCGCCGACAAGCTGATGATCGATGCCACCCACCTCAAAGCGCACCGCACGGCGGCCAGCCTGCTCAAAAAGGGGCTCTACCCCGATGTATCGGACGCACAAGAGGCGGCCTGACCAGCAAGCTGCAGGAGGTCTGTGACGACAGCGGACGGCCGCTGCTGCTGCATCTGAGCGAAGGCCAGGGCAACGATCACAGAACCGCTGCCGCCGTACTCGACGATCTGCCACCCGCCCACCATTTGCTGGCGGACCGGGCCTACGGTTCCGCCGCCTTCCGCCAGGCGCTCGTCGGGCGTGGCATCACCCCCTGCATCCCTCCCCATGCCAAGCACCGCATCCAGAATGCCTACGATCCGGTCCTCTACCGGCAGCGCCACAAGATCGAGAACATGTTCGCCCGCCTAAAGGACTGGAGACGCATCCACACACGATACGACCGCTGCGCTCACACCTTCCTCTCGGCCATAGCCTTCGCTGTCGTCTTCATCTTCTGGATCAATGAGTCCTGACCCTAGTCACATGGAACAAAAGTAAGCCTCATTTTGTTTGGCTTCTGTCACAAGAGCAGGAGTTTGATCCATGGTTGGC
>NZ_JAIUGV010000018.1 GCF_020164745.1 Mesorhizobium sp. ES1-4
GCCCCTCATCCGGCAGGCGGATGAGGGGCGGCGCCGACGTTAGTAAGGGAGATCCGCGAGAAGCCGAGCCCTCGAACTAAATGAACTGCACCTGGACGATCTCATAGCCGCGTGCGCCACCGGGTGCATTGACCTCGATGGCGTCGCCGACTTCCTTGCCGATCAGCGCGCGCGCGATGGGCGAGGAGATGGAGATGCGGCCGGACTTCACGTCGGCTTCCTGGTCGCCGACGATCTGATAGGTCTTCTTTTCCTCGGTGTCCTCGTCGACCAGCACCACGGTGGCGCCGAACTTGACCTTGTCGCCGCTGAGCTTGGTGACATCGATCACCTCGGCGCGGGCGATCAGGTCCTCGAGTTCGTTGACACGGCCCTCATTGAGGCTCTGCGCTTCCTTCGCGGCATGGTATTCGGCGTTTTCGGACAGGTCGCCATGCGAACGCGCCTCGGAGATCGCCTCGATGATGCGCGGCCGCTCTTCCTGCTGGCGCCAACGCAGTTCTTCCTTCAATGACGCGAACCCCTCGCCTGTCATCGGGACCTTGTTCATAGTGCCTGACCTTTCCTGCCGCCGCCCCCGCGTTTCGGGGGAAGCCTTGTCGTTGGGGTATAAAAGAAAACGGTCCGGCAGCCTCGGGCTAACGGAACCGTTTCACCGCAATTTTCCTGAATATAGCAATCTTTGCGGGCTTTTCACGCCCAAAAATCGGTTTTGCGAAAATCATCCCTTCTTTTGTCAGCGTCGGTGGCTGTGCGACGAAGGCGAACGAAAACGGCCGCGATTGCTCGCGGCCGCCTCGAGAAACCATGGGAGCCCGATCAGCTTCTCATGAAATGTTCGATCTGCTCGGCCAGCATGCCGTATTCGCGCGAACCCTTGCCGGTGCGCTTCTCGATCTCCATCAGCTGCTGCTGGGCGCCCGCCAGGTCGCCGATCTGCAGATGCGCCTCGCCGAGATATTCGCGCACCAGCGTGTAGTTGGGGTCGATGCGCAGCGCTTCCTCGTAATAGCCGAGGCCGACGGTAACGCGGCCGGAATGGCGGTGCGAATAGCCGAGATAGTTGAGGATGCGCGGATCCTGCTTGTTGGCGGCGAGAACGAGAACCGAGATCGCCTCGTCATAGCGGCCGGCCATCGCCAGAGCATGGCCCGCATCATAGATGCTGTCGTCGTCCAGCATGCCTTCCTTGGGGGGCACGCATTTCTGCTTCTTCTTGTCCCAGACCTCGCCCTTCTTGCACTGGGTGACAGTCTGGTCGCTGCCACCGCTACCGCCGGCGGCAAACGCCGGAACGGCAAGGAACTGCAGAGCGACCAGCGCAGTTGCAGCCTGAAGCAGCACTCTTTTATGCATCGAAGCCTCCTTGAGGGGTGTGACAATGCAACACTAACGCCGAGTGGCCCGCGTTTCATCCCAGAAAAAACCGGACTGGAGAACATGAGGTGACGGATGCCGCAAATCCGGTATCATCGCCCTCGAATGAGACTGAGCCACAGAGAGGGCCCGTGCAGCGGCGATTGGAAAAGGACTGGGATCTCACGATCGGCCCCGACACCGTGCGGCTGTTCATTCTCAAGGCCAAGGCCCTGAGCGCGGCGGTCAACGAGGACTATGCCGACGGCGCCGAACACGAGGTCGAGTTCGATGGCGACGGACATGACAATCACCACCATGACGGCCTTGCCGAGGAAAGCTCGGAAAACCTCACCGAGGAAGAACTGCGCGAGTTGATCAACGATTTGAATGTCGACGAGGCCGCGGAGCTGATCGCGCTGGCCTGGGTCGGTCGCGGCGACTACGACGCCTCTGAATGGGCCGAGGCGGTGACCGCGGCGCGCGAGCGCGCCAACAGGCGCACAGCGAAATACCTGCTCGGCATGCCGCTGCTCGCGGACTTGCTGGAAGAGGGACTGGAAGCGATCGGCGCGTAACGCGGAAGTAACCGATTGTGATCGCGTCGAAGCGCCTGTCGAGGCAACTTCAGCGGACCGGCGCCGTTTCGGAGCGATGGCAACGCTGAGCTTTTCCCGATTTTGCACCTTGGCGCTGCCTCTTGCGGCGGCGGTATTGCTGGCAACGCCGGCCGACGCCAAGCACCGTCACAGACACCACCGAGCGCTGACACCGCGAGTGGAGCAGCCGCTGAGCCCGCGGGCCGATCAACCCCTGAAGCCGCGTGGGAAATCGCACGGCAGGCAACTGAAACCGAGGCGCGGGCAACAGGCAACGCCGAGCCCGGCGCTGCAGCAACCGCAGCATCCTCTGCCATCGCCCGCCGATGCTCCCGTGCCGGAGCAACGTCCCGCAGTCACTCCAGACACGCAAGACCCGAAGTCGGAGGGTCCAAACAGCGGCGACGCGTCCGATCGCTTCAATGAGGAAAAGTCGCATGACAAAACAAAGGCGCGCCCCGAACCATCCGCCAATATGAAAAATGAACCGGAGCCGCCGGCCGACGCGGAAAACGTGCCGGAGCCGCCAGCCGTGGTGCCAACACCGACACCAAAGCCAGATGTCCAGGAGCCCCAGCCCCAGCCGCCGGCCGTTGCCCCGCAACCACCGCAAAAGCCGGCCGACGCGGGCGGGGAGAAAATGCTGCCCGATCCGCGCTCGGCCGACCTTCCCGCCGACAAGATGCCGGCCGAGGAAGTCGCCTGCCGCGAGCGCTTGAAGACGCTCGGCGTCGAATTCGAGGAGCACAAGGCCGAGAGCAATCCCGAAATCGGCTGCTCGATCCCCTATCCCATTGTGCTGAAGTCGCTCGGCAAGTCGATCGCGATTGCGCCCGGCGCCGAGCTCAATTGCCAGATGGCGGAGGCGGCGGCGCGTTTTGCCGCCGAAATCGTCCAGCCGGCGGCAAGAGCCGAATTCGGCGCCGACCTGAAATCGATCGGCCAGGCATCGGCCTTCGTCTGCCGGCCGCGCCACGGCACGCGCAAACTGTCCGAACACGCCTTCGGCAACGCGCTCGACATCGCCAGTTTTACGCTCTCCGACGGCAAGATAATCGAGGTTGGGCCAGCACCGCCGGAAAAGGACGCCAAGTTCCTCAACGCCGTGCGCAAGGCTGCCTGCGGCCCGTTCAAGACCGTGCTCGGCCCCGGCGCCGACGCCGACCACGGGCTGCATTTTCATCTCGACCTGGAACAGCGCCGGCATGGCGGTACGTTCTGCCAGTGAGCGATGTGATCGCCAGCCACATTTCAGCCGCAGGCGTGAACACAGGCGCTGAGTTTTCCTTTACTCTTGATCGTTAAAATGCCGGATATCCAGAATCGGGATCCCGTCAATGGCCGGCACATTTCGCGCCGTTTTCCGCGCCGCGGCGCGCCAACTGAAACCTGCAGCGCTGCTGGCCGCTGGGCTTGCACTGGCCGCGGTTTCGGCTTGCAACACCGGCAGCGTGCTATCGTTGCAGCCGGCCGTCGATGTCGGCTCGCAGACCGCGGCCGTACCGCAATATTCAGGCATGCAGAGGCTTGTACCGTCCAACCCTTATATGACGCAGGCTGCCTATCCGCGCATGGATGAGCCGATGTCGCCGCTCGAGCAGGTTCCAGCCAGCGAGACCGATTGCCGCCAGCAGCTGAAACGCCTCGGCGTGGTCTACACGGACCTGGCGCCGATCCATGAAGGCCAGTGCGGCATCGACTATCCGGTCAAGGTCTCGGCCATCGGCAGCGTCGAGATGAAGCCGGCCGCGACGCTCACCTGCGACATGGCCGCCACCTTCGCCGCCTGGACGAAGAACGAACTCGTCCCCTCCGCCCGCTGGCGCTACTTCTCCGGCGTCAAGACCATTCACCAGGGCTCCAGCTATTCCTGCCGCAACATTGCCGGTGAAGGTGTGCTGTCCGAGCACGGCAAGGGCAACGCGCTCGACGTCATGAGCATCGAACTCAACAATGGCGACGACATCGACGTGCGCAAGCCTGGCCTGTTCGCGTTCCGCACCCGGGGCTTCCTCAACAATGTGCGCGCCGACGGCTGCCAGTATTTCACCACCGTGCTCGGTCCCGGCTACAATTACGATCACCGCAACCACTTCCACTTCGACATCAAGAACCGCAGGAACGGTTACCGCGCCTGCCGCTGATCCCTTTGCCTGACGCGACTCCAGGAAGTGCGGGGCGGCTTCGCCGTGGCCGCGCATTAATTGTCGCAGCCCTGGGGTGCCTGGTCGACGGGCATTTGCCGTCATCTTTCTAAAATGGTCGCCGACTATTTTCGAAAGCCGTGCGGCAATGCTATTGAGCCCCCATGTTATACGTTGAAATCGCCACCGTGGTCGTCCTCATCTGCGTGAACGGCCTTCTGTCGATGTCCGAACTCGCCATCGTCTCGTCGCGGCCGGCTCGCCTGAAGGCGATGATCGACCGCAACGTCAAGGGTGCCGGCCGCGCTTTGGCGCTTGGCTCGAATCCCGGCAAATTCCTGTCCTCTGTGCAGATCGGCATCACCCTGGTCGGCGTGCTCTCGGGCGCCTTTTCCGGCGCCACGCTCGGTCAAAGGCTGGCGCAATATCTGGCTTCGACAGGCATCCGCGAGAACATCGCCGATCCGCTCGGCGTCGGCATCGTCGTGGCCATCATCACCTATGCTTCGCTGATTGTCGGCGAATTGGTGCCCAAGCAGATCGCGCTACGCGATCCCGAACGCGTTGCCGCCCGCGCTGCTCCCGCAATGACGATCCTCGCCACCCTATCGGCCCCTCTGGTCTTCCTGCTCGATATTTCGGGCCGTGCCGTGCTCTGGCTGCTCGGCCAGCGCGGCGAGAGCGAGGAAAAGGTCACCGACGAGGAGATCAAGATGCTGGTCGCCGAGGCCGAGCACCACGGCACCATCGAATCCGACGAGCGGCGCATGATCGCCGGCGTCATGCGGCTTGGCGACCGCGCCGTGCGCGCCGTCATGTCGCCGCGCACCGATGTCGACTGGATCAACCTGCAGTCCGATGAGGCCACGATCCGCAAGCTTCTGATGGATACCCAGCATTCGCGCCTGCCCGCCGGCGACGGCGGGGTGGACGCCATGATCGGCGTCATCCAGACCCGTGACGTGCTGGCCGCGCTGCTCGGCGGCCGCGCGCTCGACCCGCGCAAATATGTGCGCGCGGCACCCATCGTGCATGACCAGGCCGACGCGCTCGACGTGCTGCAGAAGCTGAAGGAGAGCGACGTGCCGATGGCGCTGGTGCATGACGAATACGGCCACTTCGAAGGCATCGTCACCCCAGCCGATATTCTGGAAGCCATCACCGGCGTCTTCCGCTCGGATCTCGAGGCCGGCGAGGAAGAAAACGCCGTCCAGCGCGACGACGGCTCATGGCTGCTCGCCGGCTACATGCAGGCCGACGAGATGGCCGAGGTGCTGGGCATCGACCTGCCGGAGAACCGCGATTACGAAACCGTCGCCGGCTATGTGCTGTCGCACATGCACCATCTGCCGACGACTGGTGAATGCGTCAACGCACAGGGCTGGCGCTTCGAGGTGGTCGACCTCGACGGCCGCCGCATCGACAAGCTGATCGCCACCCGCCTGCCCAGCGGCCACCGCGAGGTGGCGCGCTGACGGTTCAATGTGCAAGGGCGATGGCCGCCATTGGCTTCGCGCGGATTGACCGCAGGCCCGCGACTACTGCTCCGCGAAAGCGCGCGCGAATGAATCGAACATCGGCCGCGCGAGATATTCCAGGAAAGTCCGGTCGCCGGTGCGGATGAACGCCTCGACCGGCGTCCCGGGATAAAGTTGATCGCGCCTCACGCCGGGCGGCAGGTCGGCGGCAATCGTGAGCTTGGCGCGGAAATAAGCTTCATGCGTGGTCTGGTCGATCAGCCGATCCGCCGAAATCCGTGTCACGGTGGCTGAAACCTCAGGCGTCAGCCGCGCGTTCAAGGCGGACAATCGCAGTTTCGCCGGCTGACCGACATGGACCTGGTCGACATCCTTCGGCCGCAGCTTCGCATCGACGACGAGGCCCGACGCGGTGGGCAGGATTTCCATGATCTTTTCGCCCGGAGCAATCACGCTGCCCTTGGAATTGTAGGTCGATGAGACAACGATGCCCGCCGCCGGCGCCTTGATCGTGGTTCGCCGCAGCACCGCCTCTGCCGCCCTGATCTGTTCCTCGACGTCGGCCAGATTGGAGCGAACATCGTCGAGTTTCGTCAGCGCCTCCTCGACGCGTTGTGTGGTCAGGCGCTCCGTCTGCTCCTGGGCTTCGACGATCTGGGTGTTGGCCGTCGCGAGATTGGCCTCCAGCGCCCCGGCCTGCCCGACGAGATCGGCCTCACTGCGCAAAAGCTGGGAGTATTCGGTACGATTGGTGAGGCCCCTGTCCAGCAAGCTGGTCTTGATGCCAAGTTCTTTCTTGACGACTTCGGCCTGTTGCTGAATGGCCTGTTTCTGGGCCTGCAATCCCACCACCGATTGCCGGTGCATGGCGACCCGTTGCGCCAGGATCGATTTTTCCGATCGGAACCGGGCGAGCCTGGCATCGAATTCCTTCTGCTGTTCTCGAATGAGAATCTCGAAATCGTGCTGGAAAGGTGCAGGCGCCGCTTCCGCGATCGGCGCCAGCCTGTCCAACCCGTCGCGTTCCGCCTCCAGCCGCGCCGCGCTTGCTCTGAGCGCGATTGACTGTCTCGTCAGCCGGTTGAGCTCGGCCTGGGCGGCCGTTGGGTCCAGCACCACCAGATCCTGGGCCGCTTGCACGCGATCGCCCTCATGGACCAGCAACGCCTGGACTATACCGCCTTCGGGATGCTGGATCAGGATGTTTCCGCCCGTCGCCGAGATCGTGCCTTGCGTGATCACCGCTCCCGCCAAGGGCGCGCTGACGGCCCAGTATCCGAAGCCGCCAGCCAGCAGCCCTATGGCGGCATAACCGGTTAGGGCGACGCGTCTTATGTCGGTGCGTGGCTGGCTGTCCCAAGCGAGGCTCGGCGTCGTCATCGTCAGGATCCGAACCCACCATGCGCGCGGATCGTCGGGGCGAACGACCCGGTCACCACCGTGCCCTGCTTGGCACCCTTGCCGATGGCCAACCGCCGCAGCACTTCGCCGCTTGGACCGAAAGCTTCGATGACGCCGGCGCGCAAAAACATGACGCTGTCGCAAGCGGCGGCGATCGAAGGCTGATGGGTGATCACGACGACCGTCACGCCCGCCGCCCGCACGGCCAAGAGCACCGCCTCGAGCGCGGCCTCGCCACTCCGGTCGAGATGAGAACCGGGCTCGTCGAGCACCAGCAAGCGCGGATTGCCATAGAAGGCGCGCGCCAGCCCGATGCGCTGGCGCTCGCCGCCCGAAAGCCCCCTGTCCGGGCCGATCATGGTCTGGTAGCCGTCGCGCTGCGCCAGGATCAGCTCATGTACCTGGGCGCGCCTTGCCGCCTCGACGATCGCGGCATCGTCCGCCTCTGGGTCGAAGCGGGCGACGTTTTGCGCGATCGATCCCGGAAAAAGCTCCACCTCCTGCGCGAGGTAGCCGACATGCTTTCCGAGCTGGCTTTCGTCCCAAATCCCGAGGTCGGCGCCGTCGATCCTGATTGAGCCGCCGGTCGGTTGGGCAGCACCCACAAGCAACCGCCCCAGCGTCGATTTGCCGGCGCCGCTCGGGCCGACGATGGCCAACGCTTCGCCTGCCCCGATCGCAAAGTTCAGCCGCTTGAGGACGGGCTCCGTGCCGGGCCGGGCATTCGGCGGCATAAAGAAGACGTCCTGCGCGGAAATCGCCCCAGCCGGATCGGGCAGGATCAGCTTCCGCGGCTCGGCCGGACGCGCCGCAAGCGCCTTTTCCAGCCGTGTCCACGCCCGCCGGGCGTCGGCGATCTGCCGCCAGGCGCCGATCAGTTGGTCGAGCGGCTGCAACGCCCGCGACGATACCAACGAGGAGGCGAAGATCATCCCGGCCGTCATCTGCCCTTGAAGCACCAGCCATGCGCCGGCGCCGAGGATCGCCAGTTGCAGCATCATGCGCAGCGCTCGCGAGGCGCCGCTGAAAATCGCATTGGCACCCGACGAGCGGTCATGAAAAGCAAGCGCCTCCGCCACGTGCCGTCCCCAGGCCCGCGAGGCATTCTCCACCATGCCCATGGCGCGCAGCGTCTCCGCATTGCGGGCAAAGGCCTGTTCCGCCTGGCTGGCCAAAGCCGAACGCTCCGTGGACAAGGCGTCGTTCCTGCCGATGGCAAGCTGGTTGGCCAGGACCAAGAAAAGCAGAAGCACCGCGCCCGCGACCGTCACCCAGAACAGCAGCGGGTGGATGAGATAGAGCAGGGCGAGGAAGACGGGGGCGAAGGGCAGGTCGAACAGCACCGCCACGCCGCGCGACCTGATGAAGGCGCAGACCGAGGCGAGGTCGCGCAGCGGCGACAGACCACCGGCGTATTTCGCGCCAAGCGAGATGGCGAATGTTCTGGCGCCCAGCTTCCGGTCGACGGTCGCCGCAACGCGTTGCGTGTAAACGGCGCGGATCGCGTCCAGCAGCCCAAGGAAGGCGAGCGCGAGGACCGCGATGGCCGAAAGATAGACGAGCGTCTCGACGCTGGAGGACGGCAGCACGCGATCATAGACCTGCAGCAGGTAGAGCGGAAGCACCAACAGCAGGATGTTGATCAGCAACGAGAAGACGCCGACATCGGCGATGGCGCGCATGAAGACCGGACGCAGGCCGGACGGTCCAGTCATTTCCGCATCCCCCGCCGCTGCATGACCCGAGACCTTACGCGTGGCCCCCGAATTCGGAACCGTTGTGCAACGTGCTGATCGCGATGCTGTGCGTGGCGGTGCTGCCGGTGTGCAAGGCGCTCGCGGGCGCGTTGTCCAGCGTATAGGCGCGGATGTAGTCGATCTTCATCTCGGCCGGCGTGGCCAGATGATCAGGCGGCGATCCGGCGAAACCGCCGACCGCGAGATTGACCAGCATGTACATCGGCTTGTTCATGTCGGACGGCGTCGCCGCTTCGGCGACCTGAACACCGTCATAGGTCCAGACCAGCTTGTCCGGCGTCCACAGCACGCCATAGGTGTGGAAGCCGGCGGTGTCCATGGTACTCACCGTCGACGACACCTTGGTATGCGTTCCCGTCTCATTCGAGTGCGCCGTCATGATCAAGGAGCTCGGGTCCTGCCCGCGCGTTTCCACGACATCCAGTTCCGGCGGCCACGAGCCGTCTTCGGGCAGCAGCCAGAAGGCCGGCCAGGCGCCGGCGTTTTCGGGCAGGTCGGCGCGCATTTCGAAATATCCATAGGTCTGCGAGAAGGTGTCGTGAGTTGTCAGGATGCCTGACGTGTATTCGTAATTGTTGATGAGCGGCTTGATGTCGGCCGGCGCCTGCGCCGCGGTGATCGTGAGCACGCCATTGTCCACGCTGAACGGATGGACGGAACTCGTCGGTGCGTAATTGGCGTCGATATACCACTGCAGCTCGCTATTGTCGCTCAACGTGCTGCCGTTCGGCGCTCCCCACCAGAAATTGGTATCCCACGTGCCGCCCTGTCCGTTGTGAAGATTCAGCGTGTTGAAATCGTCGCTGAAGGACAGCTTCATTCCGGACATGTCGATGGGCAATTCGAACTGGCCGGGCTGCAGCTTGTCGATGGTCGTGTCCTTGAACTCGAGGATCTCGCCGGATCCAAGGTTCAACAGCACGTTCGAACCCGCCTGGATCAGGTTTGAGTGGATGGCGTCGAACGAGGTGAACCCATAGCCATTAAGGCGGACTGTGTCGGTGGCGGCGAAATTTGCTATCAGATCGCTTCCGTTGCCTTTCGAGACAATGAATGTGTCGTAACCGCCGCCGCCATCGATCAGCACGTCGTTTCCCGCGCCGCCGTCCAGCGTCTGGTGCCCGGCCTTGGCAGTGATGATGTTGTCCAGCCCATTTCCGAACGCATGGTTGTTGGGGTTTGTGACGATCAGGTTCTCGACATTGTCGGGGAGCTTGTAGCTCATCCATGTACTGATCGTGTCGACACCCGCCCCGGCGGCCTCGGCCACCTTGTTGCCCGCCCCATAGAGGTAATAGATATCATCGCCCGTGCCACCGTGCATCGTGACGTTGGCGCCGCCTGCTCCGTACAAGGAGTCGTTTCCGGCGCTGCCGTACAAGTCCGGCCCGGACCCCGCCGCCGAGAACCAATGGTTGGAAGCGCCGCTATAAGGGAGAGGAACACCCAGGGCGTTGACGAAGAAGCTCATCGCATAAATCCTCCTCGTGAGGCCTGGCCGGATCGAACTATTAGATGCCAGGCGGCCGTACCCGGACCAACGTTGCCAGGCACGATCTCGTTCCAGGTACTTGCCATATAGTCTGCCATTGCTTCGACCATTGGATGACATTTTATGATCGGACAGCACAACAGACCGGAAAAGGGTCGACAGATCGTAATCACGCAGGTAACATATTTAATAAAAGTTGCACAATACATGCAGATCTATTTGCATTACCGCTCCAAGATATAACGCGTTGACGCGTCGATTGGCGCTTCCCAGCGGCCACATCGAGATGGGGCGCTGACTGTTGCAGCGTGCGCCCGCCCTCAGACAGCGGCTTCGATCGGCTCGGCAAGCCTGGGATTTGAGCGTGCCGCGATCAGGCAACTGGTCACGATGAGGCCCGCTCCCGCAAGCGTGGTCCAGGTTACTGCCTCGTCGAAGAAGAACCAGCCAAGCGTGATCGCCCAGATGAACGCCGAATATTCGGTCGGGATCAGATATTGCGCCTCGGCACGCGCGTAGGCCCAGCTCATCAGGAACTGGCCGGCGAGCGACAGCGCCGTCACTCCGGCAAGCGGAAGCCAGAGCTCGCCCGGCAGGGCAATGGCGAGCCAGGGTGCCGCGAGGCCGAGGACGACCGCCACGCAGAGGTTCTGGAACAGCATGATCTCGATCGGTTTGGCCACCTGCGCCTGCTGCCGCGCAAGGATCAGATTGTAGGCGTAGAACACCGTCGAGACCAGCACCGCCGCCGTGCCGAGCAAGGCATCCCCGGCATGGTTTGCCTGCCCGAACTGGCCGCCCACGATGATCGCGACGCCCGCTATGCCTGCCAATGAGGCCCATATCGCCTGGCGCTGTATCCGTTCGCCGAGCAGCAGCGCGGCCAGCAGCAGGGCAAACAGCGGTGCCATGAAGCTGAGCCCGATCGCCTCCGCCAGTGGCAGCCTGGCGAGCCCCCAGAAGAAGGACAGCAGGACAAAGCCGACGACCACGGCACGCAGCGCATGCAGCCTGAGCACGGAAGGCGCGGGCAGCGTGCGCCGCCCCGCCGACCAGCCGGCGCCGGCAACCACGGTCGCGAGCATGCTGCGCCACAGCACCGTGTTATAGACGCCGACGGCGATGACCAGAACCTTCATGGCCGCGTCCATCCCCGACAGGAGAAAGATGCCGAGCGCGCAGACAAGCACCGGGACCATAGGAGAGACCGCGCCTGCCAGGCTGGATGACTTCACGACGCCCCTCATGTGATGGATCGCAGCCGATATATCAAAGCGGACCCGCGGGGCCAGATGGCAGCCCCGCCGATATGGCGGTCCAACCACGCCGGCTAGTGGCATGACCGAGGAACTGTATCACCGGAGGCATGAACTGCCGCCGATCCGGACTTTTTTGGCGCGCGTGTCGATTCCGCCATTGCCCGTTCGTCATATGATCGAACCAACCCAACCAAGGAGAAAGACCATGCGGTTCATGATGCTGATGATCCCCGCCGGCTATGCCGAGGCGGCGCCCGATGTCATGCCAGGCGCCGAGGCGGTGGAGGGAATGATGAGATATAACCAGGAGCTCAAGAAGGCCGGCGTGCTGCTGGCGCTCGACGGGCTGCATCCGCCGTCCGCCGGGGCGCGGGTCAGCTACAAGGGCGGCAAGCCTGTGGTCGTCGACGGCCCCTTCGCGGAGGTCAAGGAAGTTCTGGGCGGCTATTGGGTGATCGACGTACGCTCGCGCGACGAGGCCATCGAATGGGCTCGCCGCTGCCCCGCGGGGGAGAATGATGTGATCGAAATCCGCCAGGTCTTTGAAGTGAGCGAATTTCCCGAGGACGTCCAGAAGGTGGTGGAAGGCTTTGGCGAGCTGACAGATTGACGGCCACAGCCACCATGGAAGCGGTCTGGCGGATCGAGCAGCCGAAGCTCACCGCCAGGCTCGCCCGCACGCTCGGGGATATCGGGCTGGCCGAGGAAATCGCGCAGGACGCCTTCGTGCTGGCGCTGGAACGCTGGCCTCGAGACGGCATCCCGCGCAATCCGGCCGCCTGGTTGACGCAGGTTGCCAGGAACCGGGCGCTCGACCGGCTGCGCCGCACCACCATGATCGACGGCAAGCATCACGGGCTCGCCATCGACCTCACCGAACTGGAGCGCGAGATGCCCGACATCGAGGCTGCGCTCGACGAGGACATGGACGACGATCTGCTGCGGCTGATCTTCACCGCTTGCCATCCCGTCCTGCCCACCGAGCAGCGCGCGGCACTCGCCTTGCGGCTGTTGGGCGGACTGTCGACGCCTGAGATCGCCCGCGCCTTCCTGGTGCCCGAAGCCACCGCCGCACAGCGCATCGTGCGCGCCAAGCGAACCCTTCGCGATGCCGCCATCCCGTTCGAGACGCCACGCGCGGAAGAGCGGCGCGAACGACTCGCCGCCGTGCTGGACGTGGTTTATCTCGTCTTCAACGAGGGCTATGTGGCCACCGCCGGACCGGACTGGCTGCGCGCCGACCTTTGCGGCGAGGCGCTGCGCCTCGGCCGTTCGCTGGCGGCGCTGATGCCAGACGAGCCCGAGGTGCAGGGGCTGGTGTCGCTGATGGAGTTCAACGCCTCCCGCTTCGCGGCCCGCACCAGCGCCACGGGCGACCCGATCCTGCTGCTCGACCAGGACCTGGGCCGGTGGAATTGGTCGCTCATCCGGAGCGGCCTCGACGGCCTGAACCGCGCCATGGCCCTGACATCAGCGCCTGGCCCCTATCTGCTGCAGGCGATGATCGCGGCCTGCCACGCCCGCGCGGTGACATCGGCCGACACCGACTGGATCGCCATCTCGGCCTACTATCAGGCGCTGGCGCTCTCGGCTCCCTCGCCCATCGTCGAAATCAACCGGGCGGTGGCGGTCGGCATGGCGTTCGGCCCGGCGCAAGGCCTCGCCATCGTCGAGGCGTTGAAGGACGAGCCGCGTCTGAAAGGCTCGCATCTCCTGCCCACGGTGCGCGGCGATCTCCTGGAGAAGCTCGGCCATCAGGCGGAAGCCCGCGCCTCGTTCCGCGAGGCCGCCCAATTGACCGGCAACGACAGGGAACGCGCTTTGCTGCTCGCCCGCGCCAACTCACGCGTCCCCTCCTGATCTTTGGCCGCCGCCCGGTATCGGAGCTGGTCGATTTCAAGGCTCGGTCACCAGCACCACCTTGCCGGTCGAGCGGCGCGCTTCCAGCAAGCGGTGGGCCTCGCTCGCCTGCGCGAGCGGGAGGCGGCCGCCGATCGCGACCTTCAACTGGCCGTTCGCCGCCAGTTGGAACAGCTCGGACAGGCTATCGCTCAACACGCCAGGCGACAGCAGCGGCAGCAGCGCGAACCCTCTCAGCGACTGGTTGCGGCCGATCATCGTTTCCAGGTCGGAAGCCGCGAGCGCGAACCGACCGAGCGCGGCGAACACCAATTCACCGCCCGGCGCCAGTGCCTGCAGCGACTCCGCTGTCTGCGCTCCTCCGACTGTGTCGTAGATGATCCCGGCGCCCGCGTCGCCCGTGACGTCGCGGACCCGGCCGGGCCAATCCGGTATGGTGTAATCCAGTGCGGTATCCGCACCGACCGACAGGGCGAAATCCAGCTTTGCACTGTCGCCGGCAGCCGCGATCACATGGCCGGCGCCCTTCAGCTTTGCGAGTTGGACAAGCAACGAACCGACGCCGCCGGCTGCGGCCGGCACCAGCACCGATTTACCGTTCGGCGGGCTTTGCCGAAGCAAATGAAGGGCCGTCAGCCCTTGCACCATCAGCGCTGTCGCCGCTTCGAACGAGACAGCATCCGGCAGCGGCACGACGAGATCGGCTGCCATCGTCACCTGTTCGGCGTAGCCGCCGGATGGATGCGGAGAGGCGAACAGCGGCGCCGCGACACGTCTCCCCAACAGCGCCGCATCCACGCCGTGCCCGACAGCCTCCACGAGGCCCGCCGCCTCGACACCGGGACGCATCGGCAGCTGCGGCGTCACCGCGTAACGGTCTGCGCGCATCAGCACCTCGAAGAAGTTTACGCCCGCCGCCCGCATCCGGATCAGCACCTCGCCGGGCTGCGGCACCGGCGCCGGCACGTCTATGAGGTCCAGTACCTCGGGGCCGCCGAAACGGCTGAACTGAATGGCTTTCATGGCAATCTCCGATCGCTATGGCATCCCCGGTGGTTTGCCACTATCTGCGGAGCCGCGACTACACACTCATTTGTCCCCTGCTGACTAGGAGGTGACCATGGCCGGTCCGCCCAAGAGAATGCCAATCAAGAGACTGCCGATGCTGCCGGCCGAACGGGCGCTCAAAGTCATCGCCGGGCGCTGGAAGGCGGTTATCCTCTACCATCTCTTCGATGGTCCCCGGCGGCTGTCGGCGTTGAAGGCAATGATGCCCGGCATCACCCAGAAGGTGCTGATCCAGCAACTGCGCGAAATGGAAGAACACGGCCTCGTCAGCCGCGAGATCTTTGCCGAAGTACCCGCGCGCGTCGAATATTCGGCGACCAGCCTCGGTCTCAGCCTCGAACCGATCCTGCTGGCGCTCTGCCAGTGGGGCCAGCATCATGCCGATGAGTTGAACGAGACGCACCGCCTCGCCGACTGCATCATCATGCCGAGACAGCCGCGGCAGGATGCCCTGGTTTCCCGGAACTAACACCCCGGCTTCCGGAACAAAAACGGGCGGCGCAAGCGCCGCCCCGGTATCCTTGGGAGGACAATCCGATCCGGAGGATCAGGCCGCCTGGGCTTCCCCGGCGACCGCATCCGCGGCGCGAGCGGCCTTCAGCACCTTGGCCCACCAGGCGACGTCGTTGACCAGCGCCGCGGCGGCCTGGTTGAGGTGCTCCATATCTTCGAGCTTCTTCTCGCCCTGGCGCACGGCAAGGAAATCGCCCCAGGCGATATGAACGGCCGACTTGACCGGCGCCATCTGCAATTCGACGGCATGGAGACGAAGCTGTTCGACGGCGCGGGCACCCCCAACGCTGCCATAGCCGACAAAGCCGGCCGGCTTCTTGTTCCACTCGTTGGCGGCGTAGTCGATGGCGTTCTTCAGCACGGCCGTCGGGCCGTGATTGTATTCAGCGGCGGTGAAGATGAAACCGTCGAACCCGGCGACCTTCTTCTGCCAGCGCTGTGCGATTTCGTTCTGCGACGGCGCCCAGGCGGAAGACGCAACCTCATCGAAGAAGGGCAGCGGAAAGTCGCGCAGGTCGACGATTTCGACATCGATATCGGCATGTGCCTTGGCGATCTTGGCGATCCACTGCGTCGGCACGTCGGCGAAGCGGGCGGCGCGCGTCGAACCGACGACAATGGCGATTTTGGGCTTGGACATAAGAGGCTCTCCTTGCGGGAATTGTTGGTATCGTTTGGATACCTGCGCTATATGTGATACTGACATCGTGGCGCGCAAGGAGGCACGTTTTTGTTACTGAGGCACCCGCATAACACCGAGGACTGCCGGGCCGTGTCGGAGATCCTGCAGCGCGTCGGCGACAAATGGACCGTGCTCGTGGTCGGCAAGCTTGGCGGCGGGCCGCTGCGCTTCAACGAATTGCGCGCCGCTGTCGGCGGCATCTCGCAGAAGATGCTGACCACCACCTTGCGCGGCCTGGAGCGCGACGGCTTCGTCACCCGCAAGGTGTTTGCGACCATCCCGCCGCGCGTCGATTACGAGCTCACCGAGCTTGGCCACGAGTTGCTGGTCCCGGTCGGCGCGCTCGGCGAATGGGCGCGCAAGAACACCCAGCGCGTCCAGTCGGCACGCGCCAGATTCGACGAGATGCAAGCCTGAAGTCCTTGCGCGGCAAGGAGTCTGGAATTTCGCATTGAGCGGCGCCGCCTGCTTGAGGCGCAGTCGTGCTTCCCTGAAAGAGACCTGGGAATTTTGTCTGTGGCGCTCGACGCCGGTTCAACGCGCGCGTGGTCCTCGCGACCGTGACCGCGTCTCAATGACAGCCGGTCAGGTTCTTGGCGCGGCGGCGCCGCAAGGCGCCGGGCCGCGGATCATGCATGTCGCCGCCGGACCCTTCACAGCAGCCGGGTCATGCACCCAGGCGGTGCGCCCAAGGTCCTGTTTGAGTTCGCCATAAGCGGCTATGCCGAGCAGGCAGACCAGGGCCGCCAGAGCCGCCGCAAGTCAGCCGTTCAATATGTGTTGACGCATTGTCTTCCTCGAACGCCGGCAGAATTGGGCGTGGAGGCAACGGCGGGATGTCGCTGAGCCAGCCCTCCAGACGGGCAGTGTTACAAAGGTCCCGAATCGGCGGTATCGGGTCAGCCCTCGGCTGGAACCGCCTTCGGCTTGCCCTCACCGTCCAGCGCCACCATGATGAAATCGGCGTGCGTCACCTTTTCCATCAGGTCCGAGAGATAGCGCTGTGCCCAGGCTTCGACCTTGAGCGTCATCGAGGTGCGGCCGACGCGTTCGACGTGAGTGTAGATGCACAGCGTGTCGCCGATCTTCATCGGCTTGGCGAAGGACATCTCCTTGACCGCCGCCGTCACCACCCTGCCCCTGGCGCGCTCGGCGGCGCGGATGCCGCAGGCAAGGTCCATCTGCGCCATCACCCAGCCGCCGAAAATGTCGCCGGCGGCGTTGGCGTCCGAAGGCATGGCCAGCGTGCGCAGCGTCAGGTCTCCGATCGGCCGTCCATCCGCGTACTGCACCATGCGAGAAATCCCTTGATGTCGATTGCCCTCGATCCCGTAGCGTCACGGCGCGAACGCGTCAACGCGCCGCTGGACGAGTCCCGGTCGACGCACACCGCGTAAGCGCGAAGCCCGCTAGAGGGGCTAGAACAAGCGCGCCAGGTTCGACCGGATGCGGTCGAGAACGGTGTCGCCGGAAATGTCGGGAACGAATGCCTTGCCGGTGATCGCCTCGTAGGCCTGGGCATAGACGCGCGAGGCCTGTTCGACGATCTCGTCCGGAATCCTCGGGATCGGATCCTTGTAGGGATCGCAGCGCGCCGCCACCCACGAGCGGATGAAATCCTTGTCGAAGCTCTCCGGCCGCGTGCCGTTCGCCAGCGCCTGGTCGTAGCTCGCCGCGATCCAATACCGGCTGCTGTCGGGCGTGTGGATTTCGTCGGCGAGAATGACCGTCCCGTCCTTGTCGGTGCCGAATTCGTACTTCGTATCGGCGAGGATCAGGCCGCGCTCGGCGGCGTGCGCCTGGCCGCGGGCGAACAGCTTCAGGGCGTAGCTCGAAACGATATCCCACTGTGCCGGCGTGAGCAGGCCCTGCTCCAGGATCTCGGCCCTGGACAGCGGCTCGTCATGGCCGCCATCCGCCGCCTTGCTGGTCGGCGTGATGACCGGCTCGGCCAGCTTCTCATTGTCGCGCAGGTCGTCCGGCAGGCGCATCCCGTACATCTCACGCTCACCGCGCCGGTAGCGGGTCAGGATCGAGGTGCTGGTGGTCCCGGCCAGGTAGCCGCGCACGACGATCTCGACCGGCAGGATGTCGAGCCTTGTGCCGACGACGACGTTTGGGTCGGGATATTCCAGCACATGGTTCGGACAGATATCGGCCGTTTCCTCGAACCAGTAGCGCGCCGTCTGCGTCAGGATCTCTCCCTTGAACGGGATCGAGGTCAGGATGATGTCGAAGGCGCTGAGTCGGTCGGTGGCGATGATGATGCGCCTGCCGTCCGCCAGGTCGTAATTTTCGCGGACCTTGCCTTTGTAGTAGCCCGGCAGTTCGGGAATGAAAGCATCCGACAGGACACGCATGGGTTCTCCTGCCTTGCGCAGAGTGGCCGATGCCCTCGCATAGTCCGTCGACCCCGTGCACATCAAGCGCGATTGTCGCTATTCCCCGCAAGCCGGGCGGATATACCCGTCGCTTTTTTCACAACGCATGCCGGAAGGCGCGGCGACGGAGCGAACCCGGCGCGTCTAGGCTGCGGCCAGATTTCCGGAGCCGCTCATTTCCATCATGCAGACCTATGACTTCATCATCGTCGGCTCCGGCTCGGCCGGCTCGGTGCTTGCCGACAAACTGTCGGCCTCGGGCCGCTTCTCGGTCCTGGTGCTGGAAGCCGGCGGGACCGACCGGCGCTTCTACGTGCAGATGCCGCTCGGCTACGGCAAGACCTTCTTCGATCCCACGGTCAACTGGAACTACAGGGCCGAGCCGGATCCAGGCCTGGGCGGCAATGTCGACCACTGGCCGCGCGGCAAGCTCCTCGGCGGGTCGAGTTCGATCAACGCCATGGTCTGGATCAGGGGCGCGCGCGAGGATTTCGACGACTGGCGCGCCGCCGGCAACCCCGGCTGGGGTTATGACGATGTGCTGCCCGCCTTCAAGGCGCTCGAGGACAACGAGGCCGGCGCCGACGCTTGGCGCGGCGTTGGCGGCCCGCTGCACATCAGCGACACCACGAACGCCGTCCACCCGCTGACGAAACGCTATCTCGCCGCCGGCCAGCAGGCGGGGTTGCCGTTCAATCCCGACTTCAACGGCGCGGCCCAGGAAGGCGTCGGCATCTACCAGATCTCGACCAGAAACGGCCGCCGCATGTCGGCCGCGCGGGCCTTCCTGCGTCCGGCGATGAAGCGCGCCAATGTTCGCGTCGAGACCAACGCGCTGGCGAGCCGCATCCTGTTCGAGGGCAAGCGCGCCGTCGGCGTCGAATATCTGCAGAACGGCGAGACCAAGACAGCCCGCGCTGGCCGCGAGGTCATCCTGTCCTCGGGTTCGATCAACTCGCCGCAGCTCATGCAACTCTCGGGCGTCGGCCCCGCGGCATTGCTCGCAGGGTTGGGCATTCCGGTCGTGCATGCCAACGAGAACGTCGGCGCCAACCTGCAGGACCATGTCGGCATCAACTATACCTTCAAGGGCAAGCTGCCGACGCTCAACCAGATCCTGCGTCCCTGGTGGGGCAAGCTTCTGGTCGGCATGCGATACATCCTCACCCGCTCCGGCCCGCTGTCGCTGTCGATGAACCATGGCGGCGGCTTTTTCCGCACCGACCCGGCCTTCTCCCGGCCTAACATGCAGCTCTATTTCCAGGCCTTCTCGACACTTATCCCTAAGAATGGCGAGCGGCCTATCCTGACGCCGGATCCGTGGCCCGGCTTCTCCATCGGCCTGTCCAACTGCCGTCCGTCGAGCCGCGGCGAAATCATGATCCGCTCAGCCAATCCACGCGACTATCCAAAAATCGTCGCCAACGCCTACTCGACCAATGCCGATGTCGACGAGATGCTGGCGGCGGTGAAGTTCGTGCGCAAGATCGCCTCGATGCCAGCGATGGCCGAGATCATCGCCGAAGAAGTCCTGCCCGGCCCGTCGATCCAGTCGGACGCCGACCTGATCACCGATTTCAGGAAGCGCTCCGGCACCGTCTATCACCCGGTTTCGACTTGCCGGATGGGCCCCGACCCATCCCGTTCGGTCGTCGACCCGCGCCTGAAGGTGCACGGTCTCGAAGGCCTGCGCGTCATCGACGCCTCGATCTTTCCCGCCAACATCACCGGCAACACCAACGCCGCCGCCGTCATGACCGGATGGAAGGGCGCCGAACTGGTTCTGGAGGACCACACATGAAGATCACCGACGTCAAGACCTGGGTTGTCGGCAACCCGCCGCCCGGCATCGGCGGCAAGTATTTCATCTTCGTCAAGCTGACCACAGACGGCGGCGTGGTCGGCTATGGCGAGGCCTACAACGCCACCTTCTCCGCCCACGTCACGGCGAAGATGATCGAGGACATGGCCGAGCGCTATCTCGTCGGCCGCGACCCGCACGACATCGAGAATTTCTTCCGCCGCGCCTATTCGTCGGGCTTCACCCAGCGCCCTGACGTCTCCGGCATGGGCTGTTTTTCCGCACTGGAAATGGCCTGCTGGGACATTATCGGCAAGGAAGCCAACAAGCCGGTCTACAAGCTGCTTGGTGGCCAGGTGCATGAGACGCTGCGCTCCTACACTTATCTCTATCCGCACACCGGCAGCGTCCATTCCGAGGACGCGCCGGACGGCAGGAATGTCTACAACGACCCGGAAATGGCGGCAGCCTGCGCGCTCGAATATGTCGAGCAGGGCTTCAATGCCGTCAAGCTCGACCCTGCCGGCCCCTACACCGCCTTCGACGGCCACCAGCCGCGCCTCATCGACATCGATGTCTCCGCCCGCATGATCAAGGCGATCCGCGAGGCGGTCGGCACCCGCGCCGACATATTGTTCGGCACGCATGGCCAGTTCACCGCTTCGGGCGCGCTGCGGCTGGCGCGTGCCATAGAGCCCTATGATCCGCTGTGGTTCGAGGAGCCGGTGCCGCCGGACATGCCCGAAGTGATGGCGCAGGTCGCCCGCGCGACCTCGATCCCGATCGCCACCGGCGAGCGGCTGACGACAAAATCCGAATTCGCCCGCGTCATCGAGAACCGCGCCGCCACAATTCTGCAGCCGGACCTCGGCCGCTCCGGCGGCATCCTCGAAACCAAGAAGATCGCCGCGATGGCCGAGGCCTACCACATCCAGGTCGCCCCGCATTGCTATTGCGGGCCGATTGTCGGCGCCGCCAACATTCAGCTCGCGGTGACGCTGCCCAATTTCCTCATCCTGGAATCGCTGAAGCAATGGGATGGTTTCCACGCCACGCTCTTGACCAAGAAGATCGAATGGCAGGACGGCAATGTCATCCCGTCGAAGGAGCCCGGCCTCGGCGTCGAGCTCAACGAGGCGGTCTGCGACGCGCACCCCTACACCGGCAAGGACCTGCATCTGCAGATGATGCAGACGCCGTTGATGCCGTGAGCGATAGCTACGCCTTCATCGGCCTCGGCCATCTCGGCGGCAACCTTGCCGCCAGCCTGGTCCGCAATGGCTTTGCCGTCACCGTCTTCGACCGCGATCCCGCCGCAGTCGAGCGCCTCGTTGCGCTCGGCGCCACCGCCGCCAATAGCCCGGCCGAAGCCGCCGCCAGCGCCGGCAATGCCATAACTTGCCTGCCCTCGCCCAAAGTCAGCGAAGCGGTGCTGGCTGGTCCGGACGGATTGCTGGAAGGCCTGCCCAAGGGTGGCACCTGGATCGAGATGTCGACCAACGGCCGCGACGAGATCGTGCGGCTTGCCGCCCTCGCCTCGGCCCAGGGCGTCGAGACGCTGGAATGCCCGGTCACCGGCGGCGTGCATCTGGCGGCGGTCGGCAAGATCACCGCGCTGGTCGGCGGCGACGCCAGCCTCTACGAGCGTCACCGCCCGGCCATCGAAGCGATGTGCGCGAAGTCGTTCCTGATGGGCCCGATCGGCTCGGCGGCGGTGATCAAGGTCATCACCAACATGCTTGCCTTTATCCACCTGGTCGCCGCCGGCGAGGCGCTGATGCTGGCCAAAAAGGGCGGGCTCGACCTCGCCCAGTCCTATCACGCCATCGTCGCCTCCTCCGGCAACAGCTTCGTCCACGAGACCGAAAGCCAGCTTGTCCTCAACGGCTCCTACGACATCGGCTTCACCATGGACCTGGCGCTGAAGGACCTCGGCTTCGCGCTCGGCATGGGCAAGGATTTTGGCGTGCCGCTCGAACTGGCCTCGCGCGTCAACGCGATTTTCGAGCAAGGCAAGGCAGCCTATGGCGGCGCAGCCTGGTCGACCCAGATCGTCAAACTGCTCGAGGATACAGTCGGCACCGACCTGCGCGCACCCGGCTTCCCGGCCAGGCTGGAAATCTGAAGCCGACAACCAGCGAATGAAATCAAGGCGTTGGGCAAGCATCTAGAATCACGGCCTCAACAACTTGAATCAGAGCTGGAACATCCTGACGAGTTTATCGGGAGAGTTTCGATCGGGCTGCATGTCTCGGCGATTGGCGGAAACACCCCTTCCCTTCGTCATCCTATGGCGAAGCAAGGAGCGTACGCGGCGCAGACCATAGGATCCATGCCGTGAGTTCAAAGCGTTGCGACGGCCCGAAATTCTGCTCCGCCGCACTCTTCGGCCAAGGTTGCGGCATGGATCCCAGGGTCTCCGCGACGGAGCTTCGCTCCTGCTTCACCTTGGGATGACGACGTTGTGGGACGCTCTACACCTTGATTCAATATCTGACCGTCAACGCGCCCGGCAGGATCTCGAAGGCCGGTTGTATCCAGCCCGGCGGCTCGCCGCTATCATCTCCTGAGGCAGGCCATTTACAAATTCAGAGGCTTCGTTTTGCGCATCGACATGAAGAAACTCATCCTATTTGCATTTCTGGTCTTGTGCGGGCTTGGCAGCGATTTTGCCGCTGCGGAAAGGCGGACCGCTTCTTCCACACTTCCGAAGGATTTGAGCAAGCTGGAGGGGATGTACTGGTATAATTTCAAGAACGGCCTGGTAGATGGCACGAATTATGAGTCTACCGACGTCTTGGAGTTGGTCAGATACGACGAGGATTCCATGTATTTCCGGGCGTCCTTGTCTTTTTCCAACGGCCATTCCTGTGACATTTCAGGGATCGCGGAACGAGACGAGGGAAGGCTTACCTACTATGATACGACGTACGGAAATGGATGCGTGCTGCATGTCGTTCCGACCTCCACGAGCGTCGCTCTAGACGATCCGACCGGCCAGTGTCGGAACATGAGTTGCGGCGCAAGAGGTGTTTTTGGCTATGAGAAATTCTCGCCGAAACGCAAAAGGAAAATCACCTATATGGCCAGGTTAAAGAACTCCACCCAGTATCAGGGCGCGGTGGTGAATTATGACCGGTTGAAACTTGCCAAGGCGCACGGAATTGCCCCTGAGTGGTCTAACGCCAGGGCTATGCTTGGAACCTATGCATTTTGGGGGAACTTAGAAGGTGTCAGGCAGGCCCTGAATCAGGGGGCGGATCTGGATTTTAACGACAAGCAAGGTTGGGGTCCGGTATCGGGTGCCGGATATAGCTGGAATATAGAAATTACCCAATTGCTGCTCGATCACGGCCTGAACATCAACAAGCTGGAAAATGGAAAGACTCTGCTTGCCCACGCTGCATACAATCGCGCGGCAGGAGGCGACCGGCAGCTTAACTACATAAAATGGCTGATTGAGAAGGGGGCGGACGCCAGCATTCCTGGTAACGACGGGGAAACGCCCGTGGATATAGCGATCAGGACAAAGTCCGATCAGCGAATTGTCGACCTGCTGAAGGGCAAGACCGAACATTAATCAGCGCAGCGCGGCGCTGATCAATACCTGACCGTCAACGCGCCCGGCAGGATCTCGAAGGTCGCCGGTATGCGCCCTGGCGACTCGCCGTCTATGTCGAGCAGCGCGCCGTTCTTCTCGACGTCGCCGAGCGGTTCGACCACGACTTTCCTGCCGCGCAGGATGGTGATCGCGGGATGGTTGCGATGCCTGCCGCCATAGAGCAGGCGGATGTCCCAGATCAGCTTCAACTTGCCCGCCGCGCGCAGGATGACAATGTCGAACTGCCCGTCGGTCAAGTCCGCATCAGGCGCGATCATCATGCCGCCGCCGAAGAATTTGCCGTTGGCCATCGCCACCAGCGCCATGCGCGCATCGACCGGGTCGCCATCGTCCACGGTGATCCGCACGTCCTGGAAGCGGTAGCGGATGACCTCGACCACGGTGCGCCACAGGAACAGCGCCTTGGTCGACATCCTGCCCTTGCGCTTGTCGGCATTGACCGCGCGGTCCGTCGCCCCTGACAGGCCGAGGCTGGCGATGTTGATGAAGCGCCGGCTGGCCAGCGCGCCATGGTCGTCGATGTAGCAGATGCGGCCGGCGTCGACAGGCCTCGCCTTGGCTCCGGCGATCCGCTTCAGCGTCGCATCGATCTCCGTCGGCAGGCCGAGGCCGCGCGCGAAATCGATACCGGCGCCGCAAGGCAGGAGGCCGAGTTCGGTTGTCCTGCCGCCCTCCTCGCGGGCCTGCAGCAAGCCGTCGGCCACTTCGCTCGCCGTGCCGTCGCCGCCGGCCGCGATCACCAGGTCGAAGCCGTTTGCCGCAAGATCGAGCGCCAGCCGCTCGGCATCGCCTTCGGCCTGTGTCTCGCGCAGTTCGAAATCGCCGAAGTGCTTTTTCAGCGCGGCCGCGACGTCGGGCCAATGCCGTTTCAACCGGCCGCCACCGGCAATCGGATTGAGCACCACCCCAACTTTCAATGCCTATCCTCCCGCGCCGAACTGTGCTCGATCCTTTGCAGGCATTGAAGCCCGCCGCCATCGGCTGAGCAAGAGGGACTTCGATCGGAGCGTTGAAAGGCGGGGCGAGCTGTCTAAGGCAGCCGGCGCTGAAATTCAGGGCCTGGTGGCAAACAGTCCCCGATAATCCCGCTATCCACAGCCCCCGGGCCATTCCCCAAGGCCCTTACGCAGCGTAAAAACAACCCATCTCAGGCGGCTACCGATCGCCAAGCCGAAAGGCGAAGTGAAAGGCGGATTTCCTGAGGCCCGTACGGCCCAGAGCGAAAGCAGGCTTGCTTGTTCGAGGGACGGAAGCCGAGACCTACGGGGCCGCGGAAAGCGTGCCAACGCCGACGGCGGACCGATGCTGCCATGAAGGACGGCAAAAACCTTCGATGGCACGCAGGGCAAAGCCCGCAAGGGCTGGACCGGCGTGGTCTGAACGGATGCTGCCCTTGGGTGGCTTCCGGCAGGACCGTCAAAATCAAGGCCGGCATGGCGCGACGACTTTACGGAAGTTGCTGCCGCGACCGTGTTCTGATCTGACAGGGAGGCGCTGGGAGAGATCCCGGCGCCGACTGCCTTTAGGCGCCGCACAATCCTATTTCGGCAAGAGTGCCGGCGCGGCTTCACCGCGCGCCAAGATCGGTGATGGTCGTGGCCGGAGTAAGCCGCATCTGGCACTGCCGTCGCCGATGAAGACCGGCGCCAGGCTCGAACACGTTTATGACCACTGGGACCTTTTGGTCACGCCCGGACGGGATCACGCGCCGCGGCGCTCATTCCACGGCCGAGGCCAAATTCCCGCCTTGTTCGCGCGCAATGGGAATGGATGAGCTGCCGGGGGGCTTCTCGAAGGGACAAGACCGTGATCAAGACCGCCCTTGTCGCCATGACCATTGTCGGCTGCGACTGCGACGCCAAGCTGTGCGAATATATCGGCGAGACGCCGGCCAAGTGGTCGACCATCGCCGAGTGCGAAGCCGCGATGAAGAGCCAGATCCTGCGCGAGCGCAATTTCAACTATCCGCTGGTGTCGGGCATCTGCCGCACCAAGGGCTCGGCGTCCTCCTCTCAATTGGCCGCCATCGCGTCCGGCCCGGAGCTGAAGCCCGCCAGCAAGGTCGTCAGAACGGAAAGCCCATTGCCGCCGGAGCTCAGCCATCGGCCGAGCGTCCCGGTCGGTTCGCCGACGACGGCCCTGGAAGCGGCGGCCGCCCGGCCTGTCGCCTATGACCAGGTGATCGAGGGTGGAACCGGCACGCTCTATCGCACCAAGAACGGCTACGCCGTGGTCAGGACTGATCTTGGCCGCGCGGCTTCGGCGACCGCCGACGCCGCGAAGCGCTCCGTGAACTGGCTGGCCGGCCTGATGCCAGGCAAATTGTAGCCTCCCCTACATCTTCAGCTTCAGGCTCTCCCAGAACTTGTCGATCAGCGGCTTCTCCTTCGCCGCATCATCGCCGGCGACGCGCTTGATGAACAAAAGCCCCTGGTCGGCGAGGCCGTAGCCGCCGATCTCGAAATAAGCGGTGTCGGTGCGGGTCTTTACCTCGGCGGTGATGCCGGTCAATTCCTTGCCGTCGGCGAGCTTGCGCGTCGTCGGCTGCTGGCGCTGCCCGACCCGGGCGATAGGCAAATAGCCGGCCTTCAGTCGCAACACCGGGGCATGATCGCCCCCAGCCGTGCCTCGACCCTTTCCCTT
Source organism: Mesorhizobium sp. ES1-4 (assembly GCF_020164745.1). Lineage (GTDB taxonomy): Bacteria > Pseudomonadota > Alphaproteobacteria > Rhizobiales > Rhizobiaceae > Mesorhizobium. The sequence goes on from NZ_JAIUGV010000018.1 coordinate 26,057, forward strand.
ATCGCGCCTTCCAACGCCGCCACCGGCACCAACCGTTCATGGTCCCCGTCCCGCAGCCGGACGAAGGGATGCAGCCGGTAGGCGGCGATCCTGCCGCGCGTCTCCGCATCTGCACTCACGTCGACGACGAAAATCCCGCCAACGCGCCCCGGCCATGGCTGGCGGGCAAAAGCGGTGCCGAGGAAATCGCCGAGCCCATAGGCGACGACCATCCCGCCGATCCGCTCCACCGGCTGCACGACATGCGCGTGATGGCCGGCGATCAGCCCGACGCCTTGCCCCGCCAGCCGCCTGGCCAGCGCCCTTGTTTCAGCGCGCGGAAAGTGCCGGAATTCCCAGTCCCAATGCGGCACGGCACTGAGGAGATCGACCCCTGCGCTCGCCTCGCGCGGCCAGCGCGCCGGATCGCCTTCCATGGAGACCCGGCCGGCGAACAGGCTTTCGTCAGTGTTGCGCCAGAGCGTGAAGGCGGCGAAGCCGAGCGCGAGCGGCCCAACTGCGAAGCGTTCGACCGGACCAGCGGCGGCCAGGCCGATGGTCTGGATACCGAGCCGCTTCAGCGTCGCCACCGTCGCGTCGAAACCCGCGACGCCCTGGTCGAGCACGTGATTGTTGGCCAGCGACAGCACAAGTTTTTCGCGCGCGATCCCGACCGCCGCCATCGCCTCGGCCAGAAAGCGTTCGCTCATCGCATGATGCGTGCCGAGCTTGGTTCCCAGTACCGCGCTCGGCCGGTCGACGATCGGGCTTTCACAATTGCCGATGACCAGGTCGGCCGTGCCCAGCAACGCCTTGATCGCCGGATCGCAGTCGGGCGCGCTCCGGTTGGCCACCGCCGAGATGTCGCCGACGAAGGCAAGCCGGACCGTCTGTTTCGGCAGCGGATCCATCAGCCTCCCCGCAATCGGCGCAAACCCGGTGGCGTCACCGGCGAGCGACGGTTTCAGGAAACGCGGCAGCCAGGACAGTTTGTAGGAGAGCGGATAGTTCGACACGCAATGTCCAATCGTTTGCCTTGTTTAGACTGTCCGGTGGACAGGTTGAAGCCGTCGACGATCAACGATGCGGACAGCGTGTCATGCCCTGATAGAGCACGGCTTCGGCATCGTCAGTGCCAGCCGCGCCAGTGAGCGAAGCGCACTGTGTCGCGGTCGATGTTGCGGCTTCCGCCGCGAGCATCGGGCCGAACGCGTCGAAGATCAGAAGAACCGGCGCTGGAGCCGAAGCAGCCCGGCCACAACAGCCGCTACGAGTGCATTCGAGATCACGCCGACCGCGCCACTTATCCAGGCGATATCGCCGGATTGGCCAAGGATCACCGGGGGATAGCCAACAGCAAGAGCGACGATCGCCACTACCAGTCCAAGCCAGCCCACGCCCGGCCGACTGGCCAAGCGGCTGAGGAAATAGGCGATCGCGACCAGCAGGATCCTAAGCGGGTCCAGTATCTGGGCAATGACAATAGCGGTCAGAAGCATGACCGCGCACTAAGCTTCAAAGCCAAATCTTTCAAGGGCCGAAGCTTACGGGGTTCAGCTCAGCCGGCCTGATACCAACAGGTCCTAACGCACGAACCCGTGCAGCCGGGCCAGCAGCCATTGCAGCGGATTGTTCACGAATGCCTTGGTGACGAAGCTGTCGTGAGCGGCATCGCAGGCCAGCAGAGCGACGGTGCCGGCCTCAAGCCGCCGCGGCGGATCGTCGCTCGCATCGATGCCTTTGCCTGCCAGCGCCTGCCTGATCTCGGCATTGCCCGAAGCCGATGATTTGCCATAGGCGCTGACGAAAAAACTCTTCCTGTGGTTCGCGATCCAGCCGGCAAAGATATCGGCCTCGTCGAACACGGCGTCGAGCAGGATGACCCCGAGCAGGCGTCCGCCAATGTCGCCGTTCCCAAGCACGGAAGCGGCCGGATTGTAGCCGCCGCTATAGGCGACCAGTACCACCGGCACGGCGTCGAACTTTGCCGCCTTGGCGCCGGTCAGCCTGGCCAGGCCTTGCGCCGCCTCGGCCATGAACCTCGCGAAATAGCCTGATGTCCAGAAGTTGCCGGCGCTGGAATCCTGTGCGTCGCGGGCAAATTGCGGCGCCACCAGCACGGCGTTGAGGCCTGAAGCCTCGACCTGCGCGACGACGCGCTGGCGCCCGACCACGTCGCGCTGCAAGGTGGCGCCATTGCCGTGGAAGAACACCACGATGACAGCCGGCTTGGCCGGATCGAACCCCTTGGGAACCGCGAGCAGCGTCGAGCGGTCGGAATAGGTCTCATCTTCCCAATAGATGCCGCCGCGCGGCGACGTGTGGCCGTGGCGGCCGTTCGCATCGACGTCGAGAAACGGTGCGGAGCCGTCGGGCAGCTTGCCCCGGTAAGGAAACGGCGACGCTTTGAACGGCACGATGGCCGAGACAGCCTTGTGCAAGCGCGCCCCCTCGCTTGCCACCGGAAACGCCGCCGTGGCCAGCAATCCGGCGACGATGGCACGCCGGTCCGGCATCAGACGGACACCATCCGCAGAGCCGGCGCCTTCGATGGCAGGAGCACGGCAAAGAACGCTGGAATGGCGACGAGATAGGCGATACCAGACCATTGCAGCACGGCGCTCAACCCGAAGCTGGTGGCGACGATCGGCACCGCGGCCGAGCCGATCACCGAAAAGCAGCCATTGATGCCCCATGCCCAGACGAACAGATGCTCCTTGCCGAGCCGCGCCAGCCAGGTCATGGCGGTGGCCATCGGCATGCCCATCAGGAAGGCCGGCGGCGACACCAGCAGGAAGCAGAGCAGCAGCCGCACCACATAGGGATAGGCGCCGATCCGGTCGAGCACGGGCGACAGATAGAATCCGTAGACCAGCAACAGCCCGCAGATTGCCAACAGCACCGCCGGCAGCAACGTCCTGGCGCGGTCGAATATGCGCTCGGCGAACAGGCTGCCGAGACCGGAGAACACCAGCATCGAGGAGATCAGCACCGAGGCCGAAACGGTGGGGTTGGCGAGAGCCACGGTAAAGCGGCTGATCAGTCCGACCTCGACCATGATGTAGCCGAGACCGAGGCATGCGAAATAAAGGATGGTGCCGAGCTTGCCGCGCGAGCGCGAGAACACGATGCGCCAGCCGAAGATGACCGGCAGCAGCACCAGCGACGCCGCCGTGATGCAGGCAATGCAAAGCGTCGCCCAGATCAAGAGATAGCCCCAGTCGTCCTGGAACAGGTCGAGCCGGTCGAGCGTGCGCGGCAAATCGGCGACCTTCACATAGGCCGCGAAATAGGGTTGGTCGTTGGTCAGCGCACGCGCATCGAAGACATATTCGCTGGCGAGCTTTTCCCAGCCGCCGGTCAGAAGCGCGTGCCAGGTCATGCGCTGCAGCGCCGTCGCCGGCAGCACCTGCGGACCGGCATCGCCGGCATCCGCGCAGGCATCGAGCGTCGGATCGGCTGGCGCGCTCGGGTCGCATCCGGGACTCGTCGGCGCGGTCGCATCGGCGGCGGGTTGGGTCAGCGTCGCGTCCTGTCCGCTGCCAAAGATCGAGGCGCGGTAGTCATCGAGCACCTTCTGCGCGCCCGAGCCGTCATAGGCCATTCCTGGATAATAGACCTCTTCCCAGGACATCGATTTGGTGTAGTCGCGCAGCGTCTTGATTTCGGCTTCGGTGAAGCCGCCACGCTTGAACAGCACGGTCGTGGTCGAGAGATAGCTCGACACGGCGAAGATGTCGTCGGCCGCACCTTGGCGGTCGAATGTCTTGGCCGCTTCGGCGACGGTCGAATAGAGTTTCAGCACCGACTTGGGCGGCTCTTCCTTGTTCCACAAGGTGATCGACAGCACGCCGCCATCGGCCAGCGCGTGCATGTAGCTGAGCATCGCCTCGCGCGTGTAGGCGTATTTCTCCGAAATGGCGAAGCCGCCGGGATTGGACAGGCCGACGCTGTCTGCGAGGCTGAGGTCGATGACGTCGTAGCGCTCGTTGGTGTTGGCGAGGAACAGCCGCCCGTCATAGTCGATGATCTTGAGCCGCGGCTCGGCCAGGATATTGCCGGTCACATCCCTGAGCACGGGATCGCGAAACGCCCGCAACGTCATCGGATTGCTCTCGGCGACGGTAACCGATGTCGAACCGGCATTGAGCGCTGCTTGCGTGGAAATGCCGCCGCCGAACTGCACGACGAATGTCTTGGGCTTGTCCTTGATGACATAGGGATAGTGCATAGGCAGGTAGCGGAAATAAACCTGCTCGGCCGGCGCCAGGTTGCGCATGATGCCTTCCGGCCCGTCGCCGTCGCGATACATCCCGACATAGGTGTTGGCCGGAACCTCGGGCATGCCGAAGGCTGCGTTGTCGCTCAGGCCCGGCGCGAAATGCATGTAGGAACTGGCATAGACCTGCAGGTCGCCGAACGGCGAGACGCTGCGGTAGATGCGCTTGCCATCAGGGAAGTTGCGGGCATAGGCGACGCCCTTGTACTGCGAGACGGCGATGTCGGGTATGCCCGTAAGCCCGGGCAGCATGAGGTAGCCGGCGATCGACAGCGCTGCCACCACGACGCCCGCGACAACGCTCCTCCACGCGCCGAACGCGACGAACCACAAGAGCGAGCCGGCCGCCCACAAAAGCAGCGGCACGACGATGATGGTTTCGGGCGCGAACAGATACAGCGACACCAGCACGACGAGACCGGCAAGCCCCGAACCGGTCAGGTCGGCGAAATAGACACGGCCGAACGCGGTGCGGCTCTTCAGGAAGACGATGCCGAGGAAGAAGGCGCCGGCCAGGAACGGCAGGAGGTAGAGCAGGAAATTGGCGAGCAGCCGCCATTTCTGCTGGGGATCGGAAACCAGGAAGATGGCATTGAACGGCACCGTCTGCGCGATCAGGTTGGAGCCGACGGCGAGCGGGCCGATCAGCAGCAGGGCAACCGTCGCCGCGCCTTGCCAATGGCGGTCGAACCAGTCCTTGCCGGCGAAGATGACGACGCTGGACAAGGAGAAGCCAAGCATGGCGAGGCTGACCACCAGCGAGCCGAAATGCGACCAACTGCCCACCGCGAACACGCGCATGACGGCGATCTGCAGGGCGATGATGGCGCCGGCGATCAGCCCGACCGCGAGATAGTGCGCAAGCCGTGGCGCCTCCAGCGAGGCGATGCCTGGACGAGAGATCGATGCAGCGGCTGCCATTCGGGCCCCTTGATGCGAACTAACAAGGCCGGTGCCGCCGCGCGGCAACTCAGCCGTTATGCGTGCCGACGATCTGGTCGCCTTCCAGCTTGGTGAAAGGCACGAAAGGCACCACCTTGCCGTTGTAGATGTCCGAGCGGACGATGTTGAACGTGCCGTCGGCAAGCTGCTGCTTGATCACCTTGAGCACATGCTGGGCGCCCGGCGGACCGACCGGAATGACCATCACGCCATTGGGCTTGAGCTGCTGCAGCAGCGACGGCGGAATATGGTCGATGCCGCAGGTGACGATGATCTTGTCGAACGGACCGACGCTCTCCCAGCCATAATAGCCGTCGGCATTGCGGCTGGTGACCGAGCCGAACTCGCTGTAGCCGCGCCCGATCAGCCCATCATAGGTGCGGCGGGTGCGCTGCGCCAGCGGATTGATGATCTCGATCGTGTGCACCTTGTCTGTGAGGTTTGCGAGATAGGCCGACTGGTAGCCCGAGCCGGTGCCGATCTCGAGCACGGACTCGCCGAACTGCACGTCTATGGACGTCGTCATGCGCCCGACCAGATGCGGGCCTGAAATCGTCACGCCATAACCGATGTCGAGGAAGGCGTGGTCATAGGCGCGCCCCAGATTCTGCGGCAGCACGAACTCCTCACGCGGTGTCAGCAGGAAGGCGCGCTTGTTGCGGTCGTCCAGCACGTCCTTGTTGTAGACCATGATCTGGAAGCGATCGAATCGCTCCGCCAGCAACTTCGGATCCTCGCGGCGATTGGCCACCATCCAGTCGATGAACGACTTTTTGTCCTTGAACGGCACCTCCGCATTGCGGTCATAGGGAACCGGCACGTCAGCCCTGACGGCGGCCGGAAGAATGGAAGACGCCGCGGCTCCCGCCGACAGCGCCAAGAAATCCCGACGCTTCATCGAAAAGCCTCCAAAAGTGGCCTTTGCCACCTTAAACCAGCCACTGACCGGATTGCACCGCGTCCCAAAACGAGTCAATCGGCCGCCGGGAGGCGATCCTTCAGATCGAACAATTGTGGCAGGAGGGCAACAGTAATTGCGGCCACCAGAGCCGTTTGCGGCGGCGCGGCCGATGCACGTCGGCCTGCCTCTTTGCCGCGCGAAGCGCCCGAGCGTCTTTTTGCAAGGATTGGCAAAGGCTGTTTTGCTTGACTCGCAAGGCAAAAACAGGCAGCAAAACACCCTTGGAGGGTCTGCAATACCGCGTGCATGGTCGTGGACGAGCCTTTTTCGGCACAAAGTCCACGTCTCTCGATTGGTTTTGAGAGGGATTGGTTAACCAACTTTGTCCATATTTTGAAGCAATCGGCAACTAACGACAGGCGCGGCAAACGCGTCGGGGACCACCTGGGATCACTCACAGAATGGTCGTCGCGGCTATCACAGCCGCGGGCGTGGGAGCCGATTGGAGCAAGATTGGTTGCATGGCGTTCTTGAGTCAGAAAATTGTCGGGGACAGGCGTTGCAGCGGCGAGACCGCTTTCGAAGCGCCACATGCCTCATCCTTCACCCCTGAACGGCTTGTCCGCTGGGTGGCGGTGCCGGGCGTCGGCGCTGCCGTCGGCCTGTGGCTGATCGGCACCATGGCCGGCCTCAGTTCCGTCGGCGTCTCGCTCTCGGCCGGCCTGCAGCAGACGCTGTCCATGCCAGGCTCGCTCGCTCTCGCCGATCCGCTGAAACGACATTTCCTCAGCTCTTCGGCCCCCTTCGTGATGGCCAATGCCCATGGCGGCACGCGAGCGCTGCACGACCATGCGGCGGCGTGCGGCGCCGGTTGCTTCAGATTGGCCGCGGTAAGCTCCAAGGCCGAGAAATCCGGGCGCCTGGTGGCACAGGCCAAGCCGACGCCGGCGAAGTCGAAATCACAGCAGCGCTTCGAAATGATGGAAGCGTCGCTGTCGCCGACAAAGCTTGCCGCCGCCTTCGCCGGCGCGGCAAAGCCGGCGACCGTGGCCAGCATCCGTCCCCTGATCTCCGCCGCCCCACAGGTCACCGAGGCGTCTCTCGCGCCGTCCGTCCAGGTCATGGCCAGCCTGTCAAACGACATGCCGGCTCCGGCGGCGGAACGCTTCGGCCACGCCGATACGGGTTCCGTCGTGCAGACCGCGCCGGTGCCCATGCGCTTTGCCCAATTGGAAACGCCCGACAACGCGCAGTTGGCGCTTGCCCTTGTCCAGTCGTTGCCTGTCGAGGACGAAGCCTTCGCCTCGCCGCTGCCAATGACCGAATCCTCGCCCGACGTCGCGATTGCGCCGGTCGAGACCCAGCAGGAGCAGCCCGGCGAGGCGGCCTCGTTGCCGGATGCGCTGACCGACGACGTGCCGCTGCCGACCCGGCGCCCGCAATATGACGCGCCGCAGCCCAGGGTCGTGGAAGAGGACAAGCCGGCCGCGCAGCCCAAGACCTTGCAGCAGAAACCGGCGCCTCAGGCGAAGCCCGTACAGCAAGCTAGGGAACCGGTCCGACAAGGCCGGACCCGCGATGGTGGCGACGTGCTGGCCTACGCCAAGCCGGACACGCCTTCGGGCGGCCTCGGCCAGGCGTTCAGGAACCTGTTCAACGGCCCGAGCGCCGGAAGCGGCGCCGGCCATGGCGTCGCCGTCTACGACATCAGCGCCAAGACCGTGTACATGCCCGACGGCCAGCGGCTCGAGGCGCATTCCGGTCTCGGCGCCATGGTCGACCAGCCGCGCTATGTCGATGTGAAGGATCGCGGCCCGACGCCGCCCAACACCTACAATCTGTCGCTGCGTGAATCCCGCTTTCATGGCGTCGAGGCCATCCGCCTGACGCCGGCGAGCGGCAGCAACAAATACAACCGCAATGGCCTGCTCGCGCATACCTACATGCTGCGCGGCGGCCGCGCCGAGTCCAATGGCTGCGTCGTCTTCCGGGACTATGCCCGCTTCCTCGCCGCCTTCAAGAAGGGCAAGGTCACCCGCCTCGTCGTGGTGCCGCGCCTGAACGGATCGCCGACCCGCGTGGCCGACAATGCGCGCGGCGCCTGACGCCTGCGGCAGGAAGCGCGCGATACCTGGCTCCTCCTGACAGCCTTCTGTCAGGAGCCGCAGCCGGCGGTGCGCCTGCCTTCATCGCGCTCTTTCCATTTTCGCCAAGACCTCCCATATTCGGGACATGGCCAAATCCCCCGATAAAAGAACGCCGCCGACGGCGAATGACGATCGCGCCGTGCCAAAGCGGCGCAGCCCGCTGACCGATTTCCTCGACGCGTCGGAGCCGCTGCACAAGGGCGGCTTCGCCGAAATGCCGCAGGCCGAACTGTCGGGCACGCCGCTGACCGGTTCGATCTCCGATTGGGCCGAGCAGATCGAGCAGGAGGCGGAACGCGAAGGACGCGCCACAGGTAAAGGCGGCAGCGCCAAATCGCCCAAGAAGATTCCGGAACGCTCCGCCGCGCCGGGACGCACCGCGCGCGGCACCTCGATGGGCGGCGCCGCAACAGCCCGCGAACGTGCGGCGGCCGGCCTCAATCCGGTCGCCGGCCTCGACGTGTCGCTGGAAGAAGCCGAGACGATGTCATCCAGCGGCGTCACCGCCACGGTGGCCGCGCTCTCGGCGCTGATCGAATCCGGCAATCCGCTGCACAAGGACGGCGTGCTGTGGACGCCGCACCGGCCCGCCAGGCCGGAAAAATCCGAAGGCGGCATCGCCATCAAGATGGTGTCGGACTTCGAGCCCGCCGGCGACCAGCCGACCGCCATCAAGGATCTGGTCGAGGGCGTCGACAACAGCGACCGCACCCAGGTGCTGCTCGGCGTCACCGGCTCGGGCAAAACCTTCACCATGGCCAAGGTGATCGAGGAGACGCAGCGGCCCGCTTTGATCCTGGCGCCCAACAAGACGCTGGCCGCGCAGCTCTATTCCGAGTTCAAGAAATTCTTCCCCGACAACGCGGTCGAGTATTTCGTCTCTTATTACGACTATTACCAGCCGGAAGCCTACGTTCCGCGCACCGACACCTTCATCGAGAAGGAATCCTCGATCAACGAGCAGATCGACCGCATGCGCCATTCGGCGACGCGCTCCCTGCTCGAGCGCGACGACGTCATCATCGTCGCCTCGGTATCCTGCATCTACGGTATCGGCTCGGTCGAGACCTACACCGCGATGACCTTCCAGATGCAGATCGGCGATCGGCTCGACCAGCGCGCGCTGCTCGCCGACCTCGTCGCCCAGCAATACAAGCGTCAGGATATCAATTTCGTCCGCGGCTCGTTCCGCGTGCGCGGCGACACCATCGAAATCTTCCCGGCCCACTTGGAAGACCGCGCCTGGCGTATTTCGATGTTCGGCGACGAGATCGAGGCGATCACCGAGTTCGATCCGCTGACCGGCCAGAAGACGGGCGAACTGAAGAGCGTCAAGATCTACGCCAATTCGCACTATGTGACGCCGCGCCCGACGTTGAACCAGGCGATCAAGTCGATCAAGGAAGAGCTCAAGCACCGGCTGGTGGAACTTGAGCGCGCCGGCCGGCTGCTCGAGGCGCAGCGGCTGGAACAACGCTGCCGTTTCGACCTGGAGATGCTGGAAGCAACCGGCTCCTGCGCCGGCATCGAGAACTATTCGCGCTACCTCACCGGCCGCCAGCCCGGCGATCCGCCGCCGACGCTGTTCGAGTACATTCCCGACAACGCGCTGGTGTTCATCGACGAAAGCCATGTCACCGTGCCGCAGATCGGCGGCATGTATCGCGGCGACTTCAGGCGCAAGGCGACGCTGGCCGAATACGGCTTCCGCCTGCCCTCCTGCATGGACAACCGGCCGCTGCGCTTCGAGGAATGGGACGCCATGCGGCCGCTCTCGGTTGCCGTTTCGGCGACGCCGGGCGCCTGGGAAATGGAACAGGCCGGTGGTGTCTTCGCCGAGCAGGTCATCCGCCCGACCGGCCTGATCGACCCGCCGGTCGAGGTGCGCCCGGCCAAGAGCCAGGTGGACGATGTCGTCGGCGAAATCCGCGAGACAACCAAGGCCGGCTACCGCACGCTGGTTACGGTGCTGACCAAGCGCATGGCCGAGGACCTGACCGAATACCTGCACGAGCAGGGCGTGCGCGTTCGTTACATGCACTCCGACATCGACACGCTGGAGCGCATCGAGATCCTGCGCGACTTGCGCCTCGGCGCCTTCGACGTGCTGGTTGGTATCAACCTTCTGCGCGAGGGCCTCGACATTCCCGAATGTGGCTTCGTCGCCATCCTCGACGCCGACAAGGAAGGTTTTTTGCGCTCGGAAACCTCCCTCATCCAGACCATCGGCCGCGCCGCCCGCAACGTCGACGGCAAGGTCATCCTCTACGCCGACCAGGTCACCGGCTCGATGGAGCGCGCGATGGCGGAGACCAACCGCCGACGCGAGAAGCAGATGGAGTGGAACGCCGCCAACGGCATCACGCCGGAATCGGTGAAGTCGCGCATCTCGGACATTCTCGATTCGGTCTACGAGAAGGACCATGTCCGCGCCGACATCTCGCAGTTCACCGACAGCGCCGGCGCCATGATGGGCAACAATTTCAAGGCCCATCTCGACGCGCTCGACAAGCAGATGCGCGACGCCGCCGCCAATCTCGACTTCGAGAAGGCGGCCCGCATCCGCGACGAGATCAAGCGGCTGCGCGAGATGGAACTGTCGATTTCCGACGATCCGCTGGCGCGCGAGGTGGAAGGCCAAAGTCCCGCGTCAGGCCGCGAAAAAGGCAAGCACAACAAGGGCGTGGCCAAACATCGTACGGCTGAGGAACAGGAACGTTTCCGCAAGCTCGACCAGGCACGTGCCGCCGAAGAGGCAGCCAAGGCCGCCCGGCCCAACCTCTTCCGCAAGCCCGATCTCGACGAGATGGGCGCCGACGGCGCCGTGCCGGTGAAGAAGCCGCTGTTCGCCAAGCCCTCGATCGACGACATGGGCCCGGGCACCGACATGCCGACGCCGGCGGGTGCGGTGTCACGCTCGCTGTTCAAGAAGCAGTCGGCGGAAGAAGCGCACGGCTCCGACTTCGGCATCCCCGGCGAACCGACCAAGCCGCTGTTCAAGAAGAATTCGCTCGACGAGATGACGGTTCGGCGCACGGAAAAACCGGTAGAGGGAAAAGTACCGGCCAAGCCACAGCCGATCTCCCCCCTTGTGGGACCTGGCAGGACAGAGGAGAGCGCGAAGGAGGGCGGCGATTCCGCCAAACCAATTGTCCGTCAGCGCGCCGGAATCGGCTCTTATGAGGATCCAGGCGACGCCCGCCGCGAAAAACGCCGGCCGGGAAAGACAGGTCGGCCGGGACGATAGGCAGTTCAGGCGCGTGGCTTCTGAAAACGATCGTCGCGCTGCCCCTCATCCGCCTGCCGGCACCTTCTCCCCGTAAACGGGGAGAAGTCGGCTGCCGCGACCTCGCCGCCCGTCTTGCAACGCTGGCGATTGGCGAAATATAAGTTGGCACCGTCCGGGAGTTGAGAAGTGGTCCGCGCTTTTCGAACGACGAACGCCCAGCAGGGCGATGAGGGGCAGCGCCGATCTGGATCGTCTTGGTGCTAGTCTGCCACTGGACCATGTGCCATTGCTTGCCGCCCGTGTGCGGAAACGCTACGCACGATGGCAACTCCGCTTCCGCCGTAGCAGGCTCCCCATGAAACCCAAGGACATCGCCGCCTACATCTTTCTGGCCGTCACCTGGGGGCTGTCGTTCCTGGTGTTGCTCAAGGTGGTGCATGCCTTCGGCTGGGTCGGCGCGGTCACCTTGCGGTCGCTGGTCGCCGGCCTCACCCTCTTGCTGTTGGCGGCAGCAACGCGGCGACGGCTCGATTTCAGCGCCGGCTGGCGGCGCTTCGCCGTGGTCGGCGCGACGACGGTGGCCGCGCAACTGATCGGCCTCTCCTACGCCACGCCGCGCATCGGCACGGCGATGGCGGCCATCCTCGTTGCCGCGATCCCGCTGTTTTCGATGATCATCGGCCAGCTGTGGGGCCTTGAGCGCATCACCATCCGCGGGCTGGCGGGTCTGTTGCTCGGGGCGGCCGGCATCATCGTTCTGGTCGGCTTTCCCGCAGTGCCGATCACGGCGCCATTTGCCTTTGGCTGCGCTGCCTCCCTGTTCAGCTCGTTCTCGGCCGCCTTCGGCAGCAATTACGCCAACCGCCATCTGCGCTCGGCAGGCTCGTGGGAACTCACAAGTGCGGCCTTCCTGTTCGGCGGCCTGATGACCCTGCCGCTGCTGTTCGCCGTGCCGGTGCCGGCCATGCCCCGTGCGATCGACTTCCTCTACCTTGCCATCCTCGCCTGCGTGATGAGTGCGCTGACCTATATCGTCTATTTCCGGCTGGTGGCCAGCATCGGCGCGACCAGGACGATCAGCGTCGAGTTCGCGGTGACCACGGTCGCGGTGCTGGTTGGCACCGTCGTGCTCGGCGAGGCGCTGACCATCATCCAGGCTTTCGGCGCGGTGGCGATCATCGGCGGCTGTGTACTGGTGCTCGACCCATTCCCGCGCCGCGCCAGGGCGGTGTCGCAGGCCGGGGTCTTGCCATCTGCCCCACCATTGGTGTAGCCAGTCACCACACTCGAACGTCTTGAAAGGAGGGCTCACGTGTTTACGTTTTTTTGTCACCATCGTCAGCGTGGCCCGATTTCTGCCCTGCAAGCCAGCTTGCAGGGCTGACCAGGGACGGTCCGGGTTTTTCCCGCTTCGATTTTTTGGTCCGCTCTTCGTGGTGCCGCAACGCCTGGCCTGATGGCCGGCACGCGCACCGTCAAAGTGCATCCGGAGTTGTGTCCGGACAGACCAGAGAAATCGAAAAAATGGCCATGATCAGCCTCAAATCCCTCGGCGTCACCATGAGTGCGCCGCTCTTTGCCAACCTCGACCTCAGCATCGGCACCGGCGACCGGCTCGGCATCGTCGCCGCCAACGGCCGCGGCAAGTCGACCTTGCTCAGATGCCTGACCGGCGAACAGGAGCCGACAACGGGCGACATCACCCGCACGCGCGGCCTGCGCGTCGGCCATGTCGAACAGTCCGTTGCCGCTGCCCTGCTTGGCCGTACTTTTTATCAGGTGGTGGCGGATGCCTTGCCGGCGGAGCAGGCCGACAGCGAGATGTGGCGCGTCGACGTGGTGCTGGATTCGCTCGACGTGCCCGAGCCGATGCGCGGGCGGGAAATGTCGGCACTGAGCGGCGGCTGGCAGCGGCTGGCGCTGATCGCCCGCGTCTGGGTCACCGATCCCGATGTGCTGCTGCTCGACGAGCCGACCAACCATCTCGACCTCGCCCGCATCAGCCAGTTGGAAGCCTGGCTCAACGCGCTGCCCCGCGACGTGCCCGTCATCATTGCCAGCCACGACCGTGCCTTCCTCGACGCCACGACCAACCGGACGCTGTTCCTGCGCCCCGAGCTGTCGCCGGTGTTTTCTCTCCCCTACTCCAGAGCCAGGGACGCGCTGGACGAGGTCGACGCGTCGACCGAGCGAAAATTCCAGCGCGACATGAAGGTGGCGCAGCAATTGCGCCGGCAGGCGGCCAAGCTCAACAACATCGGCATCAATTCGGGCAGCGACCTGCTGACGGTCAAGACCAAGCAGCTCAACCAGCGCGCGGAAAAGCTCGAAGAGGCCGCCAATCCGGCGCACCGTGAGAAATCGGCTGGCGCGATCCGGCTGGCCAATCGCGGCACCCACGCCAAGGTGCTGATCACGCTCGACGACGCGGCGGTGGAAACGCCCGACGGCACGCTGCTGTTCAGGACCGGCAAGCGCCACATCTGCCAGGGCGACCGCATCGTGCTGCTTGGCCGCAACGGCGTCGGCAAGTCATGCTTCGTCAGCTTGATCCGCAACGCTGTCGCCGAGCCGGACACCGTGCGGAACGTGAAGGTGACGCCGTCGACCGTGCTCGGCTACAGCGACCAGGCGCTATCCGGCATCAGCGGCGACGACACGCCCCTGGCGATGGTCTCGCGCCGCTACGATGTCGGCGAGCAGCGGGCGCGCTCGCTGCTCGCCGGCGCCGGCGTGGTCATGGAGATGCAGGACAAAAAGATCGGTGTGCTGTCCGGCGGCCAGAAGGCGCGGCTAACGATGCTGGCGCTCAGGCTCGCCAATCCCAACTTCTATCTGCTCGACGAGCCGACCAACCATCTCGATATCGAAGGCCAGGAAGCGCTGGAGGCGGAATTGCTCAAGCACCAGGCAAGCTGCCTGCTCGCCTCGCACGACCGCTCCTTCATCCGCGCCATCGGCAACCGCTTCTGGCTGATCGACAAGCGGAAGCTGACCGAGGTCGAGGATCCCGAGGATTTCTTCCGCGATGTGGCTGAGGGAACCAGCTGAGCGGCTGGGGATTGGCGTGCCTGTCAATTATCTGCTTACGGGCCCTTGATTGGTGTAAGCGGCTTGTTTACATAGGTCATGATCAAGTCGTTCAGGAATAAGGCGCTGTCCGACCTCTTTCAAACCGGAAAAACCGGCAAGATCGATGCCAAGATGTACAAGCGCATCCTTGTTCGGCTTGACCGCCTGGAAGCTTCAGAAAAGCCGGAGGAGATGAAGCTTCCCGGCTTCGACTTCCACCCGCTGAAGGGCTTCGATCCCATTCGCTACACGGTCCACGTCAACGGCCCGTGGCGCATTACATTTGAATTCGACGGCAACGACGCCGCCCGCGTCGATTTCGAGCAATATCACTGAGACGGCCAGATTGGAGAAGTTCGACGTATGACCGTGCACGAGCCGATGCGTCCGATCGAGCGTTGTCCCTCCCACCCGGGAGCGCTGCTTGAGGACATTATCCCGGCAACTGGAAAGACCAAGGTGGAAATTGCAAATCTGCTCGGAATCTCACGGCAGCAGCTTTATGACATTATCCGCGAAAGGAAGCCGGTTTCGCCGGCGGTGGCCGCTCGCCTTGGGAAGCTGTTCGGCGACGGCGCCGCGATCTGGCTTCGGATGCAGGCGGCTTTCGATGCGTGGCACGCAGAGCGTGAAGTCGACGTTTCAGCTATCCCCACGCTCAAGGTTGCATAGCCTCTGCTTGGCGGCGCCCGGGTGAGATGTAAAAGGCTGACACAAAAATTCTCCGGTTCTGTCGGATCGCCTGAACCAGCCCCGTCCTTGGGATGCCGACACGATGATGCCGGCGCCAACCCAGGGAGAATTCGTCATGTCCGTCCTGTCATCCATTGGCCGCATCGCAACCCGGTACGCCGCGGCGCGCGCCCGTCACCGCAGCGAACGCATCCTGCTGTCGCTGCCGGCCGAACTGCGCAGGGATGTCGGCTTTCCGGAAATCTTCGATGCCCGCGACAGCCGCCGCGCTGCCACGTCCTCGGCCAAGGTCATATGACCACGGCCGGCCCACGCACGCGCCCCCCGAACCGGCCGGTCGCCGTATGATGCGGCCCCGGCGAAAAATTTTCACGACCATGTAGGATTGCTGTCACCTCGTCCGTCCTATGGTCCGCAAGGCCAAACCAAACGTGAAGAGGAACGTGCAATGACCGACCAGACCCCACCCCGGCCCAAAGTGCTTGGCGGATTGACCCCCTATCTGCAGGTCGACGGCGCCGCCAAGGCCGCCGAGTTCTACAAGAAGGCTTTCGGGGCCGAGGAAGTCTTTGCCTATCCGGCGGATGAAAAAGGCCGCACCATGCATATCCATCTCTACATCAACGGCTCGACGCTGATGCTGGGTGACGCCTTTCCCGAACACGGCCATCCGCATCAGGCTGCACAGGGTTACACGCTGCAGCTGCATCTCGGCAGCAGCGACATCGACGCCTGGTGGAAGCGCGCCGTCGACGCCGGCTGCGTGATCGCCACGCCGCTGCAGGTGATGTTCTGGGGCGACCGCTGGGGCCAGCTGAAGGACCCCTTCGGCGTCGCCTGGGCGATGAACGCACCGATGGAATAAGCTTCGCGATCTGATAGCGGGCGCGCCCCCTCGCAAAGGGAACGGTGCGCCCCTTCCGCGCCGGGTCGACCCCCCGCCCGGCGCCCGATTTCAGCAGAGAGGAGACCACCATGTCCTATGTCGATGGCTTCGTGCTTGCCGTGCCGAAGGCAAATCTCGCCGGGACCGTCTGGAAGGAGCACGGCGCGCTCGCCTACGTCGAATGCATCGGCGATGACGTGCCCTATGGCGAGATCACCTCGTTTCCGCGTGCCGTGCAGGCCAAGGAGGACGAGACCGTCATCTTCGCCTGGGTGCTCTATGAATCCAGGCAGAAGCGCGACGCGATCGTGGCCAAGGTGATGGCCGACCAGCGCCTGCAGCCGAACGTGGATTCGATGCCGTTCGACGGCAAGCGCATGATCTTCGGCGGCTTCCAGCCCTTCATGGAGCTTTGAGCAGCAGGCGCAACGCCAGGGTCGGCTGATCGCAATCCCTTGCGATTGGCCGCGACGCTCGTCAGGTCGTCATCCCCGGATCTGCGCGTCCGCTTCGCCCGTGGATGACGAGGTTCGGGCGCTTCGGCCAACCGGTGACCTATGCGCTAACTCAACCGATCCAGCAGCGGCTTCAATCTGTCGCCGTAGCGCTTCCACAGATCGACCGAGCCCTGGTACATCGGCTGGCGCACTTGCGCGGCGGACGCCGTTCGCACCGGCCGGTCGGTCTGGTGGAACGACAGCACTGCATCGTCCCAGGGCAGCCCGAGATAGTCGATGAGCGCCCGGCTCTGGCCTTCCTGGTCGGCGACGAAGTCCTCGTAGCGCACATCATGGACGACGCCGGGCAGCACCTTGTGCCAATGCGCCATGATGTCGGTGTAGAGATTGTGGAAGTCGGCGAGTTCGCCGAGGTCGTAACCATAGAGGTGGCTGTCCCCGCGGAAATGCACCTTGTAGATCGAAAGGCAGGTTGCCGCCGCATCGCGGGCGCAATGGATGATTCTGGCCTTCGGCATCATCATGTGGATGAAGCCGACGAGCAGGAAGTTGCCAGGCATCTTGTCGGTCACGTGGCGCACATGCGGGTAGCGGGCATGCAGCATGTCCAGATAGGCCTGCCCCGCCTCGGCGAAATCCGCATCGTCCGCGTCGGATACCCCCCAGGGGAAACCGCCAGGCATGTTCGCGGGAAACTGCTTGCCCACCGCCTTCTTCAGGATGCTGAGCTCGCCCGCGCCATAGACCTGAGGATGGCTGGCGATGATCTGTTCGACCAGAGTCGTGCCCGAGCGCGGCATGCCGACGACAAAGATCGGCGCGTCGTCGGCGATCGCACTCGGCCGGTGCCTTTCGAAGAAGCCGGCATCGAATACCGTCTTCATCGCCTCGAACTCGGCGCGTGTCTTCACCGGATCGTAGTCGATGCCCTTGCGGCGGATGGTATTGCCCTCGGCGAAGTAGTCGAAGGCCCTGTTGTAATCTTTCAGATCGTCGTTGGCCTTGCCGAGGCCGAACGACAGCTGCATGCGTGCCAGGCTGTCCTGCGGCGCCTTGGCGTGCTGCGCCTCCATGCCGGCCAATTCGGCGTCGCGCTCCTTCTGGCGCTTGACCTGCGTCAGCATCAGCCACGCGCGGGCCATGGCGGGCTGGATCGCCACCGCCTGCCGGAACAGGTCGGTCGCCTCGTCCAGCTTGCCCTGCTCCATCAGCCCAACACCGAGCCCATGCAACAAATCGGCATCCTTGGGGCGGATCGCCAGCGCTTCGCGGAAGGCCGACAGCGCCTCGTCCAGGCGCCCGGCTTCCTGCAGGGTTTCGGCAAGCCCGATACGTGCGCGCACGTGGAATGGGTTGCGCTGCACCGTGCCGCGATAGATGTCCTCGGCCTCCTCGAACCGGCCGATCTGCTTCAGCGACGAGCCGAGATTGTCGCGCGCCGCGAGCTGCTCCGGCCGCAGGTCCACCGCGCCCCGGAAGAAATCGATCGCCGCCGTGACGCGGCCCAGATCCCGCATCACCGTGCCGAGATTGTTGAGGAAGTCGGCATTCGTCGGCTGCAGGCTCACCGACTGTTCCAGGAAATCCATCCCTTCTTCGCTGCGCCCGGTCTGGTGCAGCAGCAATCCCAGGAAGTGCGCCGCGGCCGCGTGTTTGGGCTGACGCGCCAGCACCTGCCGGTAGATCGCTTCGGCCTCTTGCCGGCGCCCCGCCTGATGCAGTTGCAGCGCCTGCTGCACATACTGGTCGAGGCCCAGCGGCGGCTGGCCTCCCGCGCCAGATTTGGCCGCGCCAGATTTGGCCCCCGCACCCGCCGCTCTTCTCTGATCTCTGTTGATGGGACACCTGCCGTGTTTACGCGCCTGCGGGACCTAAGCCATGCCGGGGAGAGATTCAAGGGTGCGCTCGGCGCCCCAACAGCCGACGCCGCTGCAAAGTGCGCAACCACAACCCAATCGCGGCGTTAGCCTGCACAGCCGCACGCAGGAGTTCACGCAATGCCCCTCACCGCCTTCGCCATGAATTGCTCGCTCAAAGCCTCGGACGACAAGGAGAAATCCTCGACCGACAAGATCATCGCCGATCTCTTCGCAGCGCTCAAGACGCATGGCGTAAAAGGCGAGGTTGTGCGTGCCCTCGATCACGACATCAAGCCCGGCGTGCTCTCCGACATGGGCGAGGGCGACGACTGGCCAGGCCTGCGCGAAAAGATCCTCGCCGCCGACATCTTCATCCTCGGCCTGCCGATCTGGCTGGGCCAGCCGTCGAGCGTCGCCAAGCGCGTCATGGAGCGCATGGACGCCTTTCTGGGGGAAGCCGACGACAAGGGCCGCATGCCGGCCGCCGGCAAGGTGGCGCTGGTGGCGATCGTCGGCAACGAGGACGGCGCGCATCACTGCCACGCGGAATGCTTCCAGGCGCTGAACGACGTTGGTTTCACCATCCCCGCCAATGGCGGCGTCTACTGGGTCGGCGAAGCCATGGGCAACGTCAATTACGTCGACCTGCCGAAAACCCCCGACAAGGTCGCCGAAGTCATCGAAATGGCGGCTTCAAACGCCGCCCATCTGGCCGGGCTGCTCAGCGGCAAACCGTATGTCGGCGTGGACAAATAGCCTGGGCTCCCCTTCGCCGCTTGTGGGATAAGGTAAAGCCCAACGTCTCAGCACGGCCCGTCGCCGACGATGCGGTAGTCCGAGGCACGGGCCTCGCAGGCATTGGGGAAGGTGCGCACCTCGCCATGCCGGCGGCCACACACCGGCGCGTATTCGCGGGTGCAAAAGGTCTGCCCGCCACCACCACCGCCGCCACCATCGCGGCAGGGACCGTCGCGCACGATGCGGTAATCCGCCCGGTCGGCCAGACAGGCATTGGCGAACGTCTGGCGGTCACCGCCGCGCCGGGCACATACCGGCTCATACTGCTTGGTGCAGAATTGCGGTTCAGGGCGCGGCGGACGCGGGCGCGGCCCCGGCCCGTCATCGACGACGACCGTACAGGCGGCAAGAATTGCCGACAGGAACAGAACGGTAAAACCTTGCCGTGAAAAGATTGCCGCAAGAAACCTCATGATCGTCTCTCCTCGATCCCCGTCCCGGTGCGTACCGGCCAAGACTGCCTGGCGGTTCGCTGATAATGATATCGATCAAAACAGGATTTAAATCAGTCGCCTACGGCATGATCCTCATCATTCCACCGATAATTTCAACCCATTCGAGGCCTCTGTCGGGAATGACATCGGGATCAGCCCGGGGCCCCGTCCCGCGCCGCCGGCAATCTCGGCCACTGGCCCATGCATGACCGGGGCTGTGGGCCGATGACCCGCCCAGCCACGAAGCCTATCTGCGGCCGGTCGAGGCTTTGATCGGTCGATTTTTGCGTCGGGACGCGCCCATGGCGGCGTCCCGCGGCGCTATCTTGCAACCTTCACGTTTCCGTGCGATAAATTCTGTGTTCGGGCATTTGCGACCCGGAGAGCGGAACGTTTTGGACGACCTTTCCCCGATACTGTGAATCTCTGACGGCCCCGTTTTTCGGCGGGGGGTTTGACCATGCGCCAATGCATGACTGCCGAAAGCAACCACCAGGAACTGCCCTCGACGCCAGGTGGCGGGCAGGACCAGCAAGACTGAACGGGTGAAGGAGTTTCCCCAATGGCCCAGACCGGCACCGTTAAATTCTTCAATGCGACCAAAGGCTTCGGTTTCATCACGCCCGACGGCGGCGCCAAGGACGTGTTCGTCCATATTTCAGCGATCGAGGCCTCGGGCCTGCGCACGCTGGTCGACGGCCAGAAGGTCACCTTCGACGTCGAGCCGGACCGCATGGGCAAAGGCCCGAAGGCGGTGAACCTGCGCGCGGCCTGAGCGATCGGCACGCCGCACGTCCCAGGCGGACGGGCGAACAAACAGCTTGACCAGCACCTGGGCAGGCAGACGGATTTTTGAAAGGCGCGGCGGTTTTCGTCGCGCCTTTTTCATCTCCGCGGCGCAGCATAAACGCATGTCGCCCAAGAGTTGGTCCCGGTCCGGGCCAATGACGCGCGTCATGACAAGCACTTAAAGTGCGACGCGCTTTAATGCATGTCGCCAGAAGTGACCCCGGTGATGGGAGAATGACATGCATCAAGACAAAGACCGAAAGCGTGTCGCATGAATCCGTTTCGACACGACGCCCTTTAAGTGCCCGCAAACTTTCACTTGCCGATAGCGCTAAAATAAAGGACAAATTTCCGCTCGGGCATTTGCCGGCCCGAGACTGGAGTTTATGGGATCAAAGGAGTTTCCCATGCCGCAGACCGGCACCGTCAAATTCTTCAACCATGCCAAGGGCTTCGGCTTCATCACACCGGATGATGGCGCGAAGGATGTCTTCGTGCATATTTCGGCCGTGCAGGCGTCGGGTCTTCCCGGTCTCGAAGATGGGCAGAAAGTGACATTCGACACCGAGCCCGACAAGCGCGGCAAGGGACCCAAGGCCGTCAACCTGTCAGTCGGCTGAGCCGGGCGCCATGTCCGCGCCCCGAGGTGCGGGTGTTGATGCCGTGAAACAAGGGCGTGGGGTCAAATTTTCGTTCAGCCCCCGTTCAGCCACGGTCGCATATTAGTCATTCGTAAAGCCGGACCGCATCCCCTGCGAAACCGCATGGCCCGGCACGAAGGAGACCAAGATGAACCGCATTTTCAAGACAGCCGTGCTGTCCGCCGCCGTGGTCGCCACCACGCTGGGGACCTTTTCGGCGGCCAACGCCGATGACTGGCGCCGTTGGCACCATCACAGCCATGGCCATGGCGATGCCATTGCCGCGGGCGTACTCGGCCTCGCCGCCGGCGCGCTGATCGGTGGCGCATTGGCCAATGACCAGCCGCCACCCGATTCCAACCGCTATTACGATGACGGCTATTACGACAGTTACGTGCGGGTGCGCCCAGCCCCGGTCCACCGCTACTATGCGGAACCGCAGGTGGTCTATGCCAACCGTTATGCCGAACCGTGGACGCGCGGCTGGTACGAGTATTGCTCGGACCGCTACCGCACCTTCAATGCCCGCACCGGCACCTTCACCGGCAGTGACGGCGAACAGCATTTCTGCACCGCCAACTGAGGCTTCCCTGCCCCAAACAAAAAAGCGCTGCCCGCAAGGCCGGCGCTTTTTTGTTGTCAGCGTGTTGGGCTTTCGAACGCCGGAGCGGCCCATCCACTTTCAGGTCAAAAACGGATTGGTCCGACGTTCCTCGCCAAAGCGGCCGCCCGGACCGTGGCCGCAAATGAAGCCGACGTCGTCGCCGAGCGGCAACAGCTTGTCCTTGATCGAGGCGATGAGTGCCGCATGGTCGCCGCCCGGCAGGTCGGTGCGGCCGACCGAGCCGCGAAACAAAACGTCGCCGACATGGGCGAATTTGGCGGCGCGGTTGTAGTAGACGACATGGCCCGGCGCGTGGCCGGGGCAATGCAGCACCTCGAACACATGGCTGCCAAATGACACCGTCTCGCCTTCGGTGAGGAACCGGTCGGGCACGCAATTGCGCACACCGTCGATGCCGTAGCGCTTCCCCTGGTTTTCCAGATTGTCGAGCAGCATCTTGTCGGCCTCGTGCGGACCGATGATCTCGATGCCGAGTGCTTCCTTCAGTTCCATGGCGCCGCCGGCATGGTCGATATGGCCATGCGTGATCCAGATTGCGTCGGCCGTGATCGCATTGTCCTTCAACACCGCCAGCACCTTGTCTATGTCGCCGCCAGGATCGACCACAACGCCGTGCTTGTCGTCCATGTCGAACAGGATGGTGCAGTTCTGCTGGAACGGCGTGACCGGCACGATGCCGGCATTGAGCTGACCCATGATCGTCCTTTCGCTGTGTCAGCGGTGATGTAGAGGCGTGGGTCCAGGGCGTCCAGCCCCGCAAGGACGAACGCTCCGTCGCTGGAAAAGAAATGGGCGGCCGAAGCCGCCCATTCTGCCAGCCCGACTTGGCAGGCTTACTTCTTCATGGCGCCCATGACCGCGCCGAGAATGCCGGTCAGGATCGCGCCACCGCCGGCGCCACCGACGATGTTGTTCAGGTTGAGCGCGCTGCCGAGACCGCTCGTCGCCGCCGCGGCTGCGTCAGGAGTGATCGCGCCGCCGCCGAGCAGGCTGCCCAGGATCGCCGCGCCGCCGACACCACCGATGGCTCCGCCCAGGATTTTGGGAAGCTGCCCCATCGCCGCGGTCTTCAGCGCCGCACCGACCGCCTGACCTCCGATGATGCCTGCAATCACCTGTACGATGATCGGAAGAAGCGTGTTCATGTCCATATGATTAGTCCCTCCATAGCTGCCAGCCTCCCGGGCCGACGCCATCATGAGACGCCGAATTGGATGAAAGTCAAATGCACAAAAGCTGAAATAAAAAGGGCGGCCCGAAAACCGCCCTTGCTTGCGCGAAAAGCTGTGACTTTCGCTATTCTGCGGCGATCGCATGCTTGGGTTGAACGGCCAAAGAATAGTCGTTCATGAGATTCTTGGCGATTTCGCCGACTTCGAATCGGTAGGGGCCGATCTCCGAAACCGGGGTTACTTCCGCCGCGGTTCCGGTCAGGAAGCACTGTTCGAACCCTTCCAGTTCTTCCGGCATGATGACACGTTCGATGACTTCCAGGCCACGGTCCCTGGCCAGGCCAATGACCGTGCGGCGGGTGATGCCGTCGAGGAAGCAGTCGGGCGTGGGCGTATGGATCTTGCCGTCCTTGACGAAGAAGATGTTGGCGCCGGTCGCTTCCGCGACCTGGCCCCGCCAGTCGAGCATCATGGCATCGGCGTAGCCCTTGGCCTCTGCTGCATGCTTGGACATGGTGCAGATCATGTAGAGGCCAGCGGCCTTCGACCGCGACGGCGCCGTGCGCGGGTCGGGCCGGCGCCATTCCGCCACATCGAGACGGATGCCCTTCAGCTTCTGCGCCGGGTCGAAATAGCTCGGCCATTGCCAGATAGCGATGGCGACATTGATGCGGTTGTTTTGCGCCGAGACGCCCATCTGCTCGCTGCCGCGCCAGGCGATCGGCCTGACATAGGCGTCCTGGAAACCCTGCTTCTTCAGAAGTGTGGTCGAGGCGTCGTTGAGCTCGGCCACCGAATAGGGAATCTTGAACCCGAGCAGGCGCGCCGATTCATGCAGCCGCTCGGTATGCTCGTTGAGCTTGAAGATTGCGCCGCCATAGGCGCGCTCACCCTCGAAGACCGCGCTGGCGTAGTGCAGGCCGTGGGTCAGCACGTGAATCTTGGCGTCTCCCCACGGGACGAACTCGCCATTCATCCAGATGAAGCCGCCCAGTTGATCGAAGGGAACGGATGCCATGGTAACCTCCCGCGGACCTCGGCCCGCATATCTCGGTATCGTTGCGTGTTCTTTTTGGCCGGGCCATGTGATTGGAGACGCCGGCCGGTGGCTCGAAGCGTAGGCGGATAATCGCGCCCTGGCAAACTCAGGAAGTTCCGGAAAAACCGACCTGCCTTGCCTTTTCGTTCGCAATCCGCCCAAAAGCTTGTCAAAAATTACCATTGCAGGGAAATTACGTCAATAGTACTGACATAATATCCCGTTCCCATGGAGAAATGATGACGGATAAAAGCCCAGCTGCCGGAAAACCGATCAGGACCGCGATCACCAGCGAGGACGGCATCGACTTCGCCATCATCGAACTCTTCTTCTTCGCCTATCGCGACTTCACCTCCGATCCCGATCAGATGCTGGCCGATTACGGCTTCGGCCGCGCCCACCACCGGGTGCTGCATTTCGTCAACCGCCGGCCGGGCCTGACCGTCGCGGAACTGCTCGACGTGCTGAAGATAACCAAGCAGAGCCTGGCGCGGGTGCTCAAGCAGTTGATCGACACCGATCACGTCGTGCAGTTGCAGGGCCCTCGCGACCGTCGCCAGCGCGAACTCTATCCGACGGCGAAGGGCCGTGCGCTGGCGTTGGCGCTGGCACGGCCACAGTCGCGCCGCATCCGTGCTGCATTGGAAGATTCCAGCGCCGCCGAACGGACCTTGGTGGAACGCTTCCTCGAAGCGATGGTCAATCCGGAACTGAGAGCTCAGATCGACGTTGGGTCCGCAAAAATGTCAGGGAAAAGCCATGGAGAGCACTGAAAGGGTTGACCAGGCGGCCGCACCGGACGACGACGCGCCGCATCTGCTCGTGGTTGACGACGACACCCGTATCCGCAACCTTCTCAAGCAGTATCTGACCGAAAACGGCTTTCGCGTCACCGTCGCCGGCAATGCCGGCGAGGCCCGCCGCAAGCTCGCCGGCCTCGACTTCGACCTGCTTGTACTCGATGTCATGATGCCCGGAGAAAACGGCGTCGATCTCACCAAGGCGCTGCGCGCCGAGAAGAACGTTCCGATCCTGATGCTGACCGCCTTGTCGGAAACCGACAGCCGCATCTCTGGGCTCGAGGCCGGCGCCGACGACTACCTGCCAAAACCCTTCGACCCGCGCGAGTTGATCCTGCGCATCAACAACATCCTGCGCCGCGGCGGCCCGACGGCGACGCCCAAGGTCGAACAGCTGGTGTTCGGTCCCTACACCTTCCAGATTGCCAGGCGCGAACTGAAGCGCGGCGGCGAGGCGCTGAAGCTGACCGACCGCGAACAGGAGATCCTGGCGATCTTCGCCGCGCGCGCCGGCGAAACCATTCCCCGTCATGAGCTGGTCGGCGACGATTCGGAAGTCGGCGAGCGCACCATCGACGTGCAGATCAACCGGCTGCGCCGCAAGATCGAGCGCGATCCGTCCAATCCGGTCTGGTTGCAGACCGTGCGCGGTATTGGGTATCGGCTCAGCGTGGAATAGAATGCCGGCGGCGGCCCAAGTGCATGATCCAGAAAAGTGGGAACCGGTTTTCGGGAAAGATTATGCTAATACCGCCGACGGATGAAAAGAGCCAATGGCGACCACGGAACTGGAACAGCCGGACAATGACGGCTTGAGTGCACGCGCGACGCGGATGCTCAAGGCGGTGCCGCGCGTCTGGAACCGGTTCTGGCGCCTCGTTTCGCTCTACATGCCCAAGCGCCTCTATGCGCGCTCGCTGATCATCGTCATCGCGCCGATGATCCTTTTGCAGTCGGTCGTCGCCTTCGATTTCATGGAGCGTCACTGGGCGACCGTGACGCAACGCCTGTCGCAGGCCACCGTGCGCGACATCGCCGCCATCATCGACCTGATCGAGACCTACCCGCACGACGCCGACTACGCCAACATCATCCGCATAGCGCAGGACCGCATGCAGCTGAAAGTCGACCTCCTGCCGCCGGATCCGTTGCCGCCCCCCGGTCCAAAACCGTTCTTCTCGATCCTCGACGATGTTCTCTCCGCCGAGATAACCCGCCAGATCAACCGGCCCTTCTGGATCGACACGGTCGGCAATTCCAACATCGTCGAGGTCCGCGTCCAGCTCGAAAACAAGGTGCTGCGCGTCTTCGTGCGCCGCAGCCAGGCCTATGCCTCCAACACGCACATCTTCCTGATCTGGATGGTCGGCACCTCGCTGGTGCTCTTGATGATCGCGATCCCTTTCCTGCGCAACCAGATCCGGCCGATCCTGGCGCTTGCCGAGGCTGCGGAAAGCTTCGGCAAGGGCCGGCCGATGCCGCGCGATTTTCGCCCGCGCGGGGCCGAAGAGGTTCGCCGCGCCGGCTTTGCCTTCATCCAGATGCGCGAGCGTATCGAGCGCCAGATCGAGCAGCGCACGGCCATGCTGACCGGCGTCAGCCATGACCTCAGGACCATTCTCACCCGCTTCAAGTTGCAGCTGGCGCTGGCCGGCGGCAAGGCCGAAACCAAGGCGGCGCTGGACCAGGACATCGGAGACATGCAGTCGATGCTCGAAGGCTATCTCGCCTTTGCAAGGGGCGAGGCCTCGGAAGATCCGGGACGTTTCGATCTCGAAGCCTATTTCCAGAAGCTCGGCGAAGAAGCTGCCTTGCGCAAATGCAAATTGTCGACGACGCTTTCCGGCGATCCGACCGTGCATGTGCGGCCGAATGCCTTCGCGCGGCTGCTGTCCAATGTCATCGGCAATGCTTTCCGCTATGCCCGGACCGTGGAGGTCACCGCCAACCATGGCCGCGGCTCGCTCCTGGTCACCATCGACGATGACGGGCCAGGCATTCCGGCCGACAGGCGCGAAGACGTGTTCAAGCCCTTCGTGCGGCTCGACGAGGCCCGCAACCTCGATGCCAGCGGCACCGGGCTCGGCCTGTCGATCGCCCGTGACATTGCCCGCAGCCATGGCGGCGACATCACGCTCGGCGACAGTCCGATGGGCGGCCTGCGTGCCGTGATCAAGGTTCCGGCCTGATTTCTATTTGACCATCCGGGCATGATCTTGCCTGAAATCGGTTTCGACTTTTCGGGATCACGATCTGCTTCATCCGCCCGTCATGAAAGCATGGTCAAGAGCGCGCATGAAGCGCGCGACCGCACTCGATTCGTCCTTGCCGCCTCACTTCGATCCCGTACCCGCCAGGGTTCGCTGGAGCGAAGCGACGGCGGCCGCGTGGTCGCCGTTCCGGCATCGTTTCAAGGCAACCGCCGACCTGCGGAGCAAAGGGCCGTCATGCGCATATTGATGGTCACCGACGCATGGCGCCCGCAGGTCAACGGCGTCGTGCACACGCTGGAGCGGCTAACCGAGACCCTGAAATCCTTCGACGTCGCGGTCGAATTCCTGACCCCGAACATCTTTCGCACCCTGCCCCTGCCGACCTACCCCGACATCCGCCTGGCGCTGACCACCCCCAGGCATGTGGCGCGCCTGATCGACGGCTACAAGGCCGACCACATCCACATCGTCACTGAAGGTCCACTGGGCATCATGGCGCGACGCTACTGCCGCAATGCCGGCCGGCCGTTCACCACCAGCTATCACACCCGCTTTCCCGAATATCTCAGCGCCCGACTGCCGGTGCCGGAGAGCTGGGCCTATCGCTGGCTGCGCGATTTTCACAATTCCGGGCAGGGCACGCTGGTTGCCACCCAGTCGCTCGCCGATGATCTCGCGGGGCGCGGCTTCAACAAGCTCCGACCCTGGACGCGCGGCGTCGACACCGACCATTTCCGGCCCGACAAGCGCAAGGACCTCGGCTTCGCCGGCCCGGTCTTTCTTTGCGTCGGCCGCGTCGCCATCGAAAAGAACCTCTCCGCCTTCCTCGATCTCGACCTCCCCGGCAGCAAGGTGATCGTCGGCGAAGGTCCGGAGCTTGCCAAGCTCAAGGCGAAATATCCGCAGGCGCACTTCCTCGGCCATCGTCCCAACGACGAACTGGCCGAAATCTACGCCTCGGCCGATGTCTTCGTTTTCCCCAGCCGCACCGACACTTTCGGCAACGTCATCATCGAGGCACTGGCCAGCGGCACCCCGGTCGCCGCCTATCCGGTGACCGGGCCGATCGACATCGTCGGCGACGGCTTTGGCGGCGCGGTGTCGAACGATTTGCGCGAGGCTTCGCTTGCCGCGCTCAACGTCGACCGCGCCCAGGCCCGCGAACGGGCCATGCGCTACAGCTGGAAAAAATGTGCGGAGATGTTCCTCGACACAGTCGAAGAGGCGCTCGGCACGACGCGCAAGCTGGCGGCCTGAGAGTTGTGCCGGCCCAGTATGTGTTGAGATTCAGGATGTGTTGAGATTCAGGTCAGGCCGAGCCGAGAATGGTAGGCTCCGAGAACCGGAGCGGAGCGTACGTTTGGGTACGTGAGCACCGGAAGCGCAGGAGACCGCCGTTCGCAGGCCGGCATCACCTGAATATCAATGCATCCTAGAACAGCCTGCCGCCGTCGGGCACCCTGCGCTCGACCGCGCCAAGCACCACGGCCCCCTCTTCATCCGGAAAACCGAGCGTCAGCACTTCCGACATGAACGGGCCGATCTGGCGCGGCGGGAAATTGACCACCGCGAACACCTGGCGGCCGATCAAAGTCTCGGGCGTATAATATTTGGTGATCTGCGCCGACGACTTCTTGATGCCGATGCCGGCGCCAAAATCGATCTTCAGCTTGAAAGCCGGCTTGCGCGCTTCCGGAAACGGCTCGGCCTCGACGATCGTGCCGGCACGGATGTCGACACGATCGAAATCGGCGAAGCTGATTTCGGGTTTGCGCTCGTTGCTTGAACTCATTTCGGACGCTTCTGCTCAGGCGTTGCCGAAGGTCTCGAACAGCACGCCGGCGAGCGCGTCCTTGGCCGATGTTCCCGACCAGACGACGAACTGGAATGCCTGGAAATAACACTCGCAGGCCTCCAGCGCCGAGGACAAGAGCACCTCGACCTGCTGGCTCGAGGGTTCGACCCCGCCGGCCAGGAGCAGCGACTGGCGGAACATGATCGCGCCCTCCTGCTCCCAGAGGTCGAAATGGCCGAACAGCATCTGTTCGTTGATCAGCGACAACAGCCGCATCACTTCCAGCGCGCGGGTTTCGGGCACCTTGATGTCGAAGGCGCAGGCCAGGTGCAGCGCCTCGAAATCCTCCATCCACGAGAAGGAGACGTGGTAGTCGGTCCAGCTGCCGGCAACCGAGATCGAGATTTCGTCGTCGCCGGCCCGTTCGAAGGACCAGTCATTGTTGTGGGCCACCTGCTCGATCACATCCACCGGATGGATTTCGCGGGAGAATTCGAGTTCGAGAAGTTCCATGGAATGCTTCCTGTGTTCAGGGGGAGCGCCACACGCTCCGCGGGGCACACACGACGAACAATCTTGTCTAGAACTCGGACGGCCGGGACTGCTCAACGCAAAGACCCCAGACCGAACCCCACCGCCCGGCGCATGACCCTGCTCCGAATCATGCAACAAATTCAGTCTATTGATCGGGAGTCGCGTGAACAGCCCAATTTTTCGCACTGCGTCATTCGCATGTGGAAAGGTGGCTGTCACAAAGAGTCACGCAATGCCGGTAAGCGATTCACGGCAAAGCGATTTTCAGGCTGGTGCTTTGTGGAAAAGTTTAACGAATTATTTTTTCGGCTTGGGCTTCGCCGGAGCCGCAGGTGTGGCCTGACCGGTCAGTTCGGCAATCCTGGCCTCAAGCGCCTCGATGCGTTCGGCGAGCCTGCCGTTCTCTTCTCTCGCCTTGGCCGCCATCTCGCGCGCGGCCTCGAACTCCTCGCGCTGCACGACATCCATGGAGTTGAGGATGCGCTCAGCCTGGCCCTTGAACGCCGTCTCCACCTCGCGCCGCACACCCTGGGCGGCACCGGCGGCGTCGGTCATCAGCTTGGCGAATTCATCGAGAATGCGGTTCGGTCCGGTCGACATGGCAGATCCTCGCTTGCTTGATTTGAGTTAGTGGTGCTGCGCCCGGAATGCAAGAACGTTGAAGGCTGGTGCGGCCTCTGCGTTGCTATGGCGCACGGCCCGTATGGTGGGCGACGCAGCCTTCCGGACGGCTCCGAAGCTGTACTTGGTGGTGGCAAGTCGCCTATTGTGGCGCCTCGTCTCCCTTCAGGCAGTTTTCAGTCAGGACAACCAATGGCAACGCCCCCGCGCAGACCGACAAATCCGATGGAAGCCGCCGAGGCTGTCTTCAAGCCGGTCAAGAAGCCGGCCGCGGCCCCGCCACGCGAACCCTCCACCGCTCCGAATGTCCGCGAGCTTGTCTCGATCCGGATCGACCGGGCCGTGCTCGATCATTTCCAGGAAGATGGTCCCGGCTGGCAGGACAGGATCAACGACGCCTTGCGTGAAGTCGTGGCCGCCAAGTCCAGGCGTTGAGCACGGCCACCCTGCAATGGGCCTTGAAGCGATCGTGCTCCCGGGCCGTGACCTTGCCTTGACCCTGCCAAAACCCTGCCGCATGGTCCGCGCCGATCGCAACCGAGAGCTTTCCCGTTGAACGAATATTTCCTGCTGCCGCTGGCCTCCTTGCCTTTCCCCAACATCAACCCGATCCTCATCCAGATCGGGCCGCTGGCGGTGCACTGGTACGGCGTCGGCTACATCGTCGGCATCCTGTTTGCCTGGTGGTATGCCAAACGGCTCGCCGCCAATCCGAAACTCTGGCCCGACGGCGTCCTGCCGATGAAGCCGGAGGACCTCGACGATTTCATCGTCTGGGCGGCCATCGGCGTCGTCCTGGGCGGCCGCACCGGCTATGTGCTGTTCTACGACCTGCCGCGCTACATCGCCCATCCGCTCGATATTTTCGCTGTCTGGCAAGGCGGCATGTCCTTCCACGGTGGCCTGCTCGGCGTGATCCTCGCCATGACGCTGTTTTCCATAAAGCGCGGCATCCGCACCTGGTCGCTGTTCGATGTCGTCGCCGCCGGCGTGCCGGTCGGCCTTGGCCTCGTACGCGTCGCCAATTTCATCAACTCCGAGCTCTGGGGACGGCCCAGCGATGTGCCCTGGGCGATCGAATTCCCCAATGGCGGTCCGTTCACCCGCCATCCGAGCCAGCTCTACGAAGCCCTGCTCGAAGGGTTGGTGCTGTTTCTCGTGCTGCGCATCCTTACCCATTCGCGCCTCAAGCTGAAGACGCCGCGCTTCGTCGGTGGCGCCTTCATTTGCGGCTACGGCCTGTCGCGCATCTTTGTCGAATTCTTCCGCGAGCCCGACCAGCAACTCGGCTATCTCCTCGGCACCAACTGGCTGACCATGGGCATGATCCTGTCGACGCCGATGGTGCTGGCCGGCATCTGGGCGATGGCGACAGCCAAGCCGGTGACGCAAGCACAACCGCAGGCGACATGACGCGGCTGAAATCCCGCATCGTCGACCTGATCGAGGCTGTGGGCCCGATGCCCGTCAACGAGTACATGGCGCTCTGTCTGTTCGACCCGCGCGACGGCTATTACACGACACGCGAACCGTTTGGCGCCGCCGGCGACTTCATCACCGCGCCGGAGATCAGCCAGATGTTCGGCGAACTCGTCGCCGTGTGGCTTTACCAGGCTTGGGCAGCGGCCGGCCGGCCGATGCCGGTCACCATCGCCGAGATCGGTCCTGGCCGCGGCACGCTGATGAAAGACATGCTGCGCACCCTGTCGCGGCTCGATCCGGCCTTGGCCAATGGCGTCGCCTTCGCCATGGTCGAGACCAGCCGGCGCTTGACGGAGATCCAGAAACAAACACTCGGCGCGCTGCCATTCGCTGTTTCCTGGCACGAAACCGTCGACACGCTGCCGCGGCAGCCGCTGTTGATCGTCGGCAACGAATTGTTCGATGCCGTGCCCATCCGCCAGTTCGTCCGCGCCGGCGCCGGGTGGCGCGAGCGCATGGTCGGCCTCGACGACGCGGACAATCTTTGCTTCTTCGCCGGCGCCGGCTCGATCGACTCGACCCTGCTGCCCACGGATGCGCCCGACGCGCCGCAAGGCGCGATCGTCGAAATCGCGCCCGCCCGCATCGCCCTGATGGCGGCGATCGCCGGGCGCATAGCCGCTGATGGCGGCGCCGGGCTGTTCCTCGACTACGGCCATCTGCGGTCTGGTGTCGGCGACACGCTGCAGGCCTTGCGCCGGCACAGTCACGAAGATGTGCTGGCCAATCCGGGCGAAGCCGACCTCACCTCGCATGTCGATTTCGCCGCCCTTGCAGCGATCGTGCGCGCGCATGGTCTCGACGCCCATCTCTCGACGCAGGGCAATTTCCTGCTCGGCATGGGCATTCTGGAGCGCGCCGGCCAGCTCGGCGCCGATGCCGGCCAGGCGGCACGCGACAAGATATCCGATGCGGTCGAGCGGCTCGCCGGCCCGCAAGCCATGGGCGAACTCTTCAAGGTCCTTGCCGTCGTTCCGCGCGGCGTGGTCATTCGGCCGTTCGCCACGGCGGATTGACTTTTCACCGCTGCCTCTCCCAATCTCCCGTTCGGTAAAAGAGCGGCAGGACCGCCGGCCGCTTTTCCTTGACGAAACCGCCTACACGGACAACAACGCCCGCATGCTCAATCAGACCAAACCGAATCCCGTTCGGTCGCCGCTGCTGGACAAGGCGCAGGCACAAGGCATCCGCCACGGCTATTTCACCCGCAATGGCGGCGTCTCCACGGGCATTTACCAGGGTCTCAACATCGGCACCGGGTCGGATGACGACCAGGCGCTGGTGGCGGAGAACCGCCGCCGCGTCGCCGCCTGGATGGGCGTGCCCGCAAACCATCTGCTGACCGCCTGGCAGGTCCATTCGCCCGACGTCGTCATCGCAAGGGAACCCTTCGCGGGCGAGCGGCCCAAGGCCGACGCCATCGTCACCGACCGGCCCGGCATCGCCATCGGCGCCTCGACAGCCGATTGCGGCCCGGTTCTGTTCGCCGATGCCGGCGCGCGAATCATCGGCGCGGCGCATGCCGGCTGGAAAGGCGCTTTCACCGGCGTACTCGAAAACACCATTGCCGCCATGGAGAGCCTTGGCGCCCGTCGCGAAAACATCCTTGCTGTGCTCGGCCCTTCGATCGGGCCCGACAATTACGAAGTGGGACCGGAATTCGTCGCCCGCTTCATCGAGGCCGACAGCGAGAATGCGCGGTATTTCGTGCCTTCGGCACAGGCCGGCCATTCGATGTTCGACCTCAATCGCTATACGGTCGACCGGCTGACCAGGGCCGGAGTGACGGCCGACGGCCTTGGCCGCTGCACTTATGCCGAGGAAGACCTGTTTTACTCCTACCGGCGCACCACGCACCGCAAGGAGCCCGATTACGGCCGGCAGGTTTCGGCGATCGTTTTGGAGAAGGTATAATGGCGCTGCATTTTGAACGATCGGAATTCGACGCGCGGCGCGACCGCCTGATGATCGAGATGGCCGAGAAGAAGCTGGACGCCATCCTGCTGTTCGCGCAGGAGAGCATGTATTGGCTGACCGGCTACGACACGTTCGGCTTCTGCTTCTTCCAGTGCCTGGTGGTGAAGGCCGACGGCTCCATGGTGCTTCTGACCCGTTCGGCCGATCTGCGCCAGGCGCGCCACACCTCGATCATCGACAACATCGTGCTGTGGACCGACCGCGACGGTGCCAATCCCGCGGTCGACCTGCGCAACCTGCTCAACGAACTCGACCTGCTCGGCGCCCGCATCGGCGTCGAATACGATACCCACGGCTTGACCGCCTACAATGGCCGCCGCCTGGACGAGCAGTTGCAGACCTTCGGCCAGATCGCCGATGCCTCCGGCATTGTCGGGCGGCTGCGCCTGTTCAAGAGCCCGGCCGAGGTCGCCAAGGCCGAAAAGGCAGCCAATCTCTCCGACGACGCGCTGGACGCGGCCCTGCCGCTGATCAGGCAGGGCGGCGACGAGGCCATGATCCTGGCCGCCATGCAGGGCGCTATCTTCGCCGGCGGCGGCGACTATCCGGCCAACGAGTTCATCATCGGCTCCGGCGTCGATGCGCTGCTGTGCCGCTACAAGGCCGGCCGTCGCAAGCTCACCAAGAACGACCAGCTGACGCTGGAATGGGCCGGCGTCTTCCACCACTACCATGCGCCGATGATGCGCACGGTGCTGACCGGCAAGGTCTCCAAGCGCCATCAGGAGCTGTTCGACGCGGCGCGTGCAGCGCTTCTGGCCGTCGAAAAGGTGATGACGCCGGCAAACACCTTCGGCGACGTGTTCGACGCTCATGCCCGCACCATGGAGGCGCACGGCCTGACCAAGCATCGGCTGAACGCCTGCGGCTATTCGGTCGGTGCCCGCTTCACGCCGTCCTGGATGGACATGCCGATGTTCTACCAGGGCAATCCCGAGCCGATCGCGCCGAACATGACGCTGTTCGCCCACATGATCATCATGGATTCCGAGACCGAGACGGCGATGACGCTTGGCCGCACCTACCTGACCACCGAATCCCAGCCGAAGCCGCTGTCCCGCCATGATCTCGACTTGATCGTGCAGTGAATCCATGATGGGAGACGTTCTTCGTCAAGGAGTTAGAAGGCAAATGAGACGATCGCATGTGACGACCGTGTCATTGCTTGTGGCATTGGCCCTGACTGCCTGCACAAACGCGAAAGACGTCCTCGAACCTTCCGCCATCACCCCGCCGGCGGCCTCGTCACAGCCCGCACCCTCCGCGCAAGGCAGTGCCGCGGCCACTGTTCCCGCCCCATCGTCGGTCGCGCCGGCCACCACGACCGCCGCGCCCGTTACCTCCGCCCAGGCCGCGGCCATCCTGTCGAAGACCCGGCTGCAGATCGCGCCGATCGTCGGCGCGTCGGTGGAAGCCGCCACGCCGCTGACGGCAGAGCTTCAGACACGCGCCAAACAGCGCGGCATCACGCTCGCCGGCAGCCAGGACCAGACCGCGACCCATGTGCTCAAGGGCTACTTCTCGGCGATGACGGAGGGCAAGGACACCACCGTCATCTATGTCTGGGACGTCTACGACCCTTCCGGCAACAGGTTGCACCGCATCAACGGCCAGATGAAGGCGCCTTCGACCGGTTCCGGCGACAGCGTTGGCGCCGACAGCTGGAAGTCGGTCTCGCCAGCCACCATGCAGGCGATCGCCGACCAGACCATCGATCAGTTCGCGGCCTTTCTCAGCGGCAAGGCGAGCTAGAGCAATTCCAAACTAGAAGAGGGAGCAGCGGGAGTCCGCTGCTTCCTGTTGCCAGCCGGTGATGGCTAACAGTTTTCCTGGGCTTAGCCGGCGGATTCGCGATCTCGGCGCTTGCAATACCAGCGCGGGCCGCTAAAAGCCCGGTTAAAAGGCGCAGGAGAGTCCGCCAGGCCTCTCCGTCCTCCACCAGGAACGGTGCATGAAACTCTTCGCGGGCAATTCCAACAGGGTGCTGGCCGAAGCGGTCGCCCGCTATCTCAACATCCCGCTGGGCAAGGCCAGTGTCAGGCGCTTCGCCGACCAGGAAATCTTCGTCGAAATCCAGGAAAACGTGCGCGGCGAGGATGTCTTCATCCTGCAGTCGACCTCGTTCCCGACCAACGATCACCTGATGGAATTGCTCATCATGATCGACGCCTTCATGCGCTCCTCGGCCAAGCGCATCACGGCGGTTATCCCCTATTTCGGCTATGCAAGGCAGGATCGTCGCGCTTCCGGACGCACGCCGATCTCCGCCAAGCTCGTCGCCAACATGATCACCCGCGCCGGCGTCAGCCGGGTTTTGACGCTGGACCTCCATGCCGGCCAGATCCAGGGTTTCTTCGACATCCCGACCGACAATCTGTTCTCGGTGCCGGTGATGGCGCGCGACGTAAAGGCGAAATACAAGCAGCTCGGCAACGTCGTGGTGGTGTCGCCCGATATTGGCGGCGTGGTCCGCGCCCGCGCGCTGGCCAAGCGCTTCGACGCGCAGCTCGCCATCGTCGACAAGCGCCGTGAGCGTCCGGGCGAATCGGAAGTCATGAACATCATCGGCGCGGTCGCCGGCAAAGATTGCCTTTTGATCGACGATATCGTCGATTCCGGCGGCACGCTGTGCAACGCCGCCGACGCGCTGCTGGCCAACGGCGCCACCAGCGTCACCGCCTACATCACCCATGGCGTGCTTTCGGGCGGCGCGGTCGCCCGCATCAGCGGCTCGAAGCTGCAGGAACTGGTGATCACCGATTCCATCCAGCCGACGCAAAGCGTGCTGGATGCGCCCAACATCCGCGTCATTTCGATCGCCGACCTGATGGGCGAAGCCATTTCGCGCACGGCGACCGAGGAATCGGTGTCGAGCCTGTTCGACTGAAAATCCAGTCACCTCCGCGGCAAGGCCGACGGCGCCGGGGACTCTAACCGGGCCGGGGCTCGCCGCATGCCTTCGCCGGCAT
The DNA here is from genome assembly GCF_020164745.1 of Mesorhizobium sp. ES1-4. Classification (GTDB taxonomy): domain Bacteria; phylum Pseudomonadota; class Alphaproteobacteria; order Rhizobiales; family Rhizobiaceae; genus Mesorhizobium. The sequence goes on from NZ_JAIUGV010000018.1 coordinate 62,391, forward strand.
CACGCGCCCCGCGCATATAGCCGCGCGGCGAGGAGCCCAGCATGCGCTTGAACATGGTGATGAACGCCGGCACGCTGTCATAGCCGAGATCGAGCGCGACCCGCGTGATCGGCTCGCCGTCGGCGAGCCTCGGCAGCGCCGCGAACAGGCAGGCCTGCTGGCGCCATGTCGACAGCGACAGGCCGGTCTGGCGCTGGAAGGCGCGCGTGAAGGAGCGCCGGCTCATGCCGACGGTATCTGCCCATTCGTCGATCGTTGCGTGCGGTGAGGGTGCGGCGACGAAACGCCGGCAGAGCGCCGCCAGTTTGGGATCGGACGGAAACGGCAGGCCGAGCGGCCGCTCCGGCAAGTGCGGAATCTCATGCAGCAGAAGGTTCATGATCAGGCCGCCGCGCCCTTCCAGTTCGCCCCCTTGCGGCAGCTTTTCGGATTCCACGATCAGGCTGTGCATCAGGTCGGTGACGCCGACGACGCGCATGCCCTCCGGCAGGCCCGGAATCGCCTGGGGCATGACATAGACCGAGCGCATCGAGACATCGCCCAGCATCTCGACGGAATGTTCGATGCCGGCCGGAATCCACATCGCATGGTCCGGCGGCACCATCCAGCGCCCATGCCGCGTCGTCACCAGCACGACGCCGACCAGCGCATGCAGCAGCTGGCTGCGGCTGTGGTGGTGGTGCGGTACGTGGTAGCCGTCCGGATACTCCGTCGGCAACACCACCGCCGGCCCGACCGCCTGCTCGAGCCACTGCCATCGCAGCCCGTGCAATTGCTCCAGATCGGAGTGGCCGGCGCCGAAAATCTCCCTGGTGTTTGGCATTCGCTATGGCCCACTTGCGAAACTATTGGACCAAACCACGAAAGAAGTCGCTTGGCAACCGGACTATAAGGCTGCCTGCGGGAAGCGCCCGCCACGCCGCCCTGCGGGAAGAAACCCGCCAAAAAGACCACGGAGCTATCTTGACCGATACGACAGCCACCAGCGTCGCGACACCACCGACCGCCGGCCAGGCTTCAGCCCAGGCGACGGCCTTCACCGTCATCCTGGCGGTGAGCCTCTGCCACTGTATCAACGACATCATGCAGTCGCTGCTATCGGCCATCTATCCGCTTCTGAAAGACAATTACGGCCTCGACTTCTGGCAGATCGGCCTGTTGACCTTCACCTTCCAGGTGACGGCATCCCTGCTGCAGCCGATCATCGGCGCAGTCACCGACAAGCGGCCGATGCCCTATTCGCTGCCCTGGGGCATGGCGTCCTCGCTGATTGGCCTGGTCGTGCTGGCCTATGCCGGGCACTACTACCTTCTCTTGATCGGCGCCTCGCTGATCGGCATCGGTTCGGCGATCTTCCATCCGGAATCCTCGCGCATCGCCCGCTTCGCTTCCGGCGGCCGGTTTGGCCTGGCGCAGTCGCTCTTTCAGGTCGGCGGCAATTTCGGCCAGTCCATGGGTCCCTTGCTGGCCGCCTTCATCGTCGTGCCCTTCGGCCAGACCAGCATCGCCTGGTTCGCCGTCGGATCGCTGTTGGGCATCGTCATCCTGTGGCAGGTCGGCGGTTGGTACAGCCGCCTGCGCGCCGCGCAGGGCAATCGCAAGACGGCAAGCTTCGTCTCGCCATTCCCGCGCCGCAAGGTGATGTGGGCCTTGGCGGTGCTGACCTTGCTGGTGCTGACCAAGAACGCCTACATCGCCAGCCTTTCCAGCTACTACACCTTCTATTCCATCCATAAGTTCGGCGTTTCGGTGCAGATGTCGCAGGTCATGCTGTTCCTCTTCCTCGGTTCCTCGGCGCTGGGCATCCTGCTTGGCGGTCCGTTTGGCGACCGCTATGGACAGAAGGCGATGATCTGGTTCTCGATCGTCGGCGTCCTGCCCTTCACGCTGGCGCTTCCCTACGCCAACATGGAATGGACGATGGTGCTGACCGTGCTGATCGGCCTGATCCTGTCGTCGGCCTTCTCCAACATCGTCGTCTTCGCGCAGGAACTGGTGCCGGGGCGTGTCGGCACGATCGCCGGCATCTTCTTCGGCTTCGCCTTCGGCGTCGGCGGCATCGCGGCGGCGGTGCTTGGCGTCGTCGCCGACATGAAGGGCATCGATTTCGTCTTCCAGATATGCTCCTACCTGCCATTGCTGGGGCTGCTGACGGTGTTCCTGCCCAACATGAAGGAAGCCCGCAAGGCCTGAACGGGCCTGGTAGATCGGCTCGACATTGGCCTTGCGACGCCGAGCGGTTGGCACCGGGTCAGCTTTGAAGACTTAGACGCAGTGTCTCTTTCGCCATGCGCCAGGCGAAGCGCCGGCAATGGTCTGGAAAGCTCGCGAAAAATGACTCTGATCGGCGAATCCGCAGGCAAGGGCGATGGCAGCCAGGCTGTCGCCCGTTTCCACAAGCAGCGTTTGTGCGCGCTGAACCTTGGCAGCCACGCGCCAGCGTTGCGGCGGCATGCCGGTGGAAGCCTTGAAGGCGCGGCTGAAATAGGCTTCGGAAAGCCCGGTCAATTCGGCCAGATCCTTCAGCGCGACGGCATTGGGCAGGCTCTGTTCCAAGAGCGCGATCACGCGCCTGAGTTGGGAAGGCGCAAGCCCGCCCCGGTTTCGTCGCGCTCTGTCGGCACCGAACAGTTTGTACGACATGGCCAATGCGAGACTGTCGCCGTAAAGGCGACAGTCCGTCCCGCTGCCAAGGCAGGCGTCGGCCAACAGTTCGGCTAGAGCAAGAATGCCGCTGTCCCTGAACATCAGGCGCGGCTCGACGCATGATGCGAGCGTGAGCGCGTCCCCGAAAGTGGCCGCCAGCACGGAAAGGTCGAAATCGATGACCAGCCGGCGGATGTAGCGGAACCGCTGGGCAAGCTGCCACAGAGGCGTGTCGGCTGGAACGAAAGTGAGATGACTTGCAGCCCGATATCCGGCAACCGGCAAAGGTGCCAGGCGGTGCGGCGTTAGCCCCATTTCGGCATGACCGCCGATCTGCTCCAAAATCACAGTGAGGCGCGGCAGTGTCGAGCGAAGGTCCTCCGGATCGCTGCTTGGCCCATGCAGATGGGCTATCTCGACCGTGACCCCGGTCAAGGATCGCAGGTATCTATGGGCAGAGCCCTCGGCAGCCGGCCCAAGGTTCAACCTCGCCTCACCTAAACGGTCAATCGTTTGACTGGTCACAGCTCACCCCTCAGCGCAACACTTCCTGCTTTTCAAGACGGACAGAATGCGCTTCGTGGATGCCTGGCGAAATTGGTGAGGCGAGGGAAATTTAGATGCCTCTAACGAACCGTCGCGGCCTCATACTTTCGAACGATGGCACCGGCGCTTGTCGAATTCGGCGAGGCGAGAAGGAGGAAGACATACAAAATCAGGGGTCGATCTCAAAGCTGAACCAGGCCCCGCTTGCTGGCGACTGCGATCGCCTCTGTTCGGCTGAGGACGTTGAGCTTGGTGAAGACACTGCGCAAGTGCGATTTCACCGTCGTTTCGCTGATATGCAGGCCGAGGCCGATCTCCTTGTTCCCTTTGCCCTGCGCCAGCAGGGTTAGCACGTGCATTTCTCGGCCGGTCAGTTCTTCGCTGCTGACGGCGGCCGCAAGCTTTGCCACCAACAGCGACGGGATGCAGGTTTCACCGGCGTGCACCTTGCGGATACAGTCGAGCAAATCCTCACGCTGCGCATCCTTCAGAAGGTAACCCTTGGCGCCAGCCTTGATGGCGCGGGAAATCTCGTGGTCGGTGTCGAAGGTGGTCAAAACGACAACGCGCGCGGAAGGATCCTGCTGTCGGATTTCGCCCATAGCCGCGACGCCGTCGAGAACCGGCATACGTAGGTCGAGTAGCACGACATCAGGATGCTGCTGCCGCCAGAAATCGACGGCATCGCGGCCGGTTGCGGCTTCCGCGACGACCAGCATGTCCGGCTGACGGCCGATGATTGCGGCCAAGCCTTCGCGCACGGTTACGTGGTCGTCGGCAACCAGAACCCTGATCTTGGCGGTTGGCGTTTTTTCGGGCGCAACGCTCATGACGTTCAAGCCTCCTGCGAGGGCAAGGTGATGCGCACGGCCGTGCCCTTGGCCGGCGAGCTTTGAACAACGAGCTGACCGCCTATTCTTTCGACCCGCTCCCTGATTCCGAGCAAGCCGTATCCATCATTCTTGCTCGAAGGATCAAAGCCGCGTCCGTCATCGATCAGATCAAGGCAGACTTCTCCTGGCAGAAAAATCAGCTTAGCGGTGACGAGTTTCGCCTGTGCATGGCGTAAGGCGTTGGTAAGAATCTCCTGACCGATACGAAACAGATTCTCTTCCGAATTCGGAGGCAGCGATCGCGGTGCGCCAAGCACCGCGAACTCCAATTTCAGGCTGGTTCCTGCCGTCATCTTCGTGAACAACTCGGCCAGCGCTCGGCTGAGATTGCTGTCGGCCAACGCCTGCGGACGCAGTGCGTGTACGGAACGCCGGGCTTCATTGAGACTTTCGCGGGCCAAGCGACGGGCGCGGTCCAGATGCTCTCCGGCTTCTCTTGAAAGTCCCCGCAGGTTTGCATCCTCTGCAGCTTCCAACTGCACGATCACGCCCGTAAGCCCTTGGGCAAGAGTGTCGTGTATATCGCGAGCGATGCGATTGCGTTCTGCGATCACGGCCGTTTCGCGTGTCTGAGTGGAAAGGCGCGCGAACTGGATCATCAGCATCACTTGGTTGGCCAGCGCCTGGGCGAGGTCCATCCCCTCGGTGCCAAACATCCGTTTCTCGACGAAGCGAAGACCGATCGCCCCTTCAAGATGGCCAGCAACGAACATTGGTACTAGCAACACAGTGATGATGCCCATCGGCAGCAGGCGATCGCGCAGAGAAAAGGCTGGAACGGTGCGGATGTCTTCGATGAGGCTGGGCTTACTCGTACGAAAGACCTCCGGCCAGGGCCAGCGCTCTTCCATCGGCAGCCACTTGTCTATCCCGGCGAACCGAGGATCGGCGCTGGTTACCACCCGGCCCTCTTCGAAGGCCATTTCGATGCCTATCATTCCACTTCCGGCATCCCGTCGCCAGACGCTGATGCTATGCGCACCGAATTGCTCGGTGATGATGCGCAGCACGTGTTCCACCAACTTATCGGCCACGGGTTCCATCGCCAGCGCATCGAGCGTGCTCTTGAGTGCCTCGACCTGGCCGCGCGAGACATTTGCTGAAGCACTGAGCGCCTGCTCGACGCGTTTGCGCTCTTCGATGTCCGTGTTCGTGCCGTACCACCGAATCACCGCGCCCGCCTCGTCGACCAGCGGCGCGCAACGCAACAAAAACCACCGATACGCGCCATCGAATCGGCGCATCCGCGCTTCATGCTCGTCTGGACGTGCCGATTTGATGATCTCGCCCCAATGTTCCTCCAGGCCGGGAAGGTCTTCCGGGTGGATTACGCTTACCCAGTTCCAGCCCAATCCCTCTTCCATGGAGAGGCCGGTGTAGGCACACCATTGGCTGTTCAAAAACTCGACCGAACCGTCCGCACGGCCGAACCATATCAATCCGGGTGTCGTATCGGTGGCGAGCCGAAAGCTCGCCTCCCACTGCCGCCGGTCCGCATGGATACGAAGTAATTCGTTCTCTTCAGTGAGCCGGGCTGAAAGCTTCCTGCTGGCATCGAGGTCATTCCTCGCGTGGGCCAGTTCTTGATCGAGCAGTTTAAGCTTCCCGCCCGGATCGTCCGCTGTTCCCGTGCTGGTGTCCATGACGCTGGTGTCCATGACGCTTCCTCGATCGCGCATCGTATGAACCTAGCACCCTCGGTTTCACACACGGAACGAAAAACTTTTTTCGCGGGCATCGGCGGTCGCCACAAAAGGTACGGTTCGTACATTCCAGGTCAGAATCGGGCAAGGCGATCCGCTAGCCCCTGCCTATGCTCCTTGTAGAAGCAATCGCTTGCCTCGCGCTGATGGCGGCCAAGCTTCACTGCTCAATGTTAAGGAGGATAATATGCTTAGAACAATCATGGCTGGATTCGGTGTGCTGCTGGGTACTCTGCCGGCGTGGGCGACAGTCGTCCCGTTCCCAGCAGACTTCAGGACACAGTCAATCGACACCAACGGCACTAGCCTCTACGTCCGCGTCGGCGGCAAGGGCCCCGCAGTCCTGCTGCTTCATGGCTTCGGCGACAGCGGCGACATGTGGGCTCCGCTCGCCGCTAAGCTGGCGAAAGACCACACGGTGATTGTCCCGGACCTGCGCGGCATGGGCCTTTCGGCCCATCCAGACACCGGCTACACCAAGAAGAACGAGGCAGTCGACATTGCCGGCGTCCTGAACAATTTGAAGATCGACAAGGTCGACCTCGTCACCCACGACATCGGCAATATGGTGGGCTACGCGTTTGTCGCCCAATACCGCGAACGCGTCAGCCGGTGGGTCAACATCGACGCGCCGCTGCCCGGGATCGGTGATTGGGATAACATCATCCGCCTGCCGCTGCTGTGGCACTTCAACTTCCGTGGTCCTGACATGGAGCGCCTGGTCGCGGGGCGCGAACGCATTTATCTCGACCGCTTCTGGAACGAACTTTCGGGCGATCCCAAGAACATCGACGAGGCGACGCGTGAGCACTACTCCGCGCTTTATGCACGGCCTCACGCTATGCACGACGCCTTCGAGCAATTCGCCGCATTCTCCCAAGACGCGTCCGACAACAAAGAGTTTCTCGCCAAGGGCGGCAAGCTCGCCATGCCGGTGCTGGCGGTCGGCGCGGAAAAATCCTTCGGCACCGCGCAAGCCGATGACCTGCGCTTCGTCGCCGCCGATGTGACGACCGGCATCGTCCCCGACTCCGGTCACTGGATCATGGAGGAGAACCCGGACGCAACGATCAAGCTGGTCCTCGACTTCCTCGCCAAATAGCCGCCGGCAGGCTGAAAGATCGTGCCAACAAAGGGAGAGGTATTATGACGAGCCAGCCCATGCGCAGTCCGGAACAGGATCATCTTCTGACCCCGAAGAACTGCGCCGTTCTGATCATCGACTATCAGCCGATCCAGGTGACATCCGTCGCGTCGATGGACCGGCGAACCCTGGTCGCCAACATCGTCGCCGTGGCCAGGACAGCAAAACTCTACGGCGTGCCCGTGGTGTTGACGACCGTCAACGTAAACACCGGCCGCAACCAGCCGATCATCCATCAGCTGCACGACATCTTTCCGGACATCGATCCGATCGACCGAACGGCGATCAACGCCTGGGAAGACAGCGATTTCGTTGATGCCGTCAGAAAGACCGGTCGCAAGAAGCTTGTGATGGCCGCGCTATGGACAGAAGTGTGCCTGGCGTTTCCCGCGCTCGACGCGTTGCGGGAAGGGTTTGAGGTCTACCCCATGATCGATGCCGTGGGCGGCACGTCCGCAGACGCGCATCGAGCCGGCCTCGACCGGATCGTCCAGGCCGGCGCCATGCCCGTCACTTGGGTGCAGTTCGCCTGCGAGTTGCAGCGAGACTGGCTGCGCGAGGAGACCGTGCCGGGCTTTGCCGAAATCGTCTTCGCCGTCGAAGGGCATTGAACGAGGAAAGAAGAGATGAACCAGGAAGTCCTAAACCCAACTGAAGACCGCTTCGAGGGTGCCGGCGGTTTGACAATAGCCTTTCGATCGTGGCGACCGGCCGCCAAGTCGCGCGGCGTGGTCGTTATGGTCCCCGGCTTCAATTCCCACAGCGGCTACTACGGCTGGGCGGCGGAGCAACTGACGGCCGACGGTCTCGCGGTTTACGCCGTCGACCTTCGCGGACGTGGCAAGTCGGACGGCGAGCGCTTCTACGTCGATGCCTTCGACGACTATGCCGGTGATGTCGCGAGCGTTGTTGAGATCGCCGGATCGCGGGATCCCGGCCTGCCGGTCTTCCTGCTGGGCCACAGCGTCGGCGGCGTCGTGGCCTGCCTCTATACGCTGCAGAACCAAGCCGGGCTTGCGGGGCTTATCTGCGAGAGCTTCGCTTTTCAGGTGCCGGCGCCCGACTTTGTCCTTGCGGTGCTCAAGGGGCTCAGCCATTTGGCCCCGCATGCGCGCGTCCTGCATCTTAAGAACGAGGACTTTTCCCGCGACCCGGCCATTGTCGAAGCCATGAACGCCGATCCGCTCATCGCGCACGAAACCCAGCCGACCAAGACCATGGCCGCCATGGTTCGCGCCGATGAGAGACTGAAGAAGGAGTTCCCGCGGATAACGCTCCCTGTGCTCATATTGCATGGCAAGGCCGACAAGGCGACAAGGCCCAGCGGCAGCCAGCTTTTCTACGACACGGCGGGTTCCGTGGACAGGACGTTGAAATTGTATGACGGCCATTTCCATGACCTCCTCAACGACTTGGACAAGGAGATCGTCATGGCCGACATCAAGGCTTGGGTTGCCGCGCACCTTAAGAATTGAACGCCGGTGAGATCGCCAGTCGCAAAGGAGCATTTCGTCATGGCCAGACTGCAGGACAAGGCCACGCTGATCACTGGCGGTACCAGCGGCATCGGCCTCGCCACGGCGCGGCGCTTCGTCGAGCAGGGAGCGCGCGTCGCCATCACCGGCACCAATGCACAACGTCTGGAGACGGCCCGCGACAGTCTCGGCGGCGATGTGCTCGTCATCGTCGCCGACGCCGGAGACATCGCCGCTCAGAGCGAGATAGCGCGGCGGATTGGGGAGACCTTCGGCAAGCTCGACGCCGTCTTCGTCAACGCTGGCATCGCTGATCTGCGTCCGCTCGGCGAATGGACCGAAGCGGCTTTCGACAGGAGCATCGACATCGATCTCAAGGGACCGTACTTCCTGATCAAGGCGCTGGCGCCGCTCTTTTCCAACCCGTCGTCGATCATCCTCAGCGGCTCGGTCAACGCGCATATGGGTATGGCCGGAACCGACGTCTATTCGCTGGCCAAGGCAGGGATGATCTCGCTTGCCCGAACGCTCTCCGGTGAACTGATAGGGCGCGGCATCCGCGCCAATGTGATCAGCCCGGGGCCGATCGATACGCCGCTCAACGAGAAGCTTGGCCTGAACCCGGCGGCGTCGAAGGCGCGCGCGAAGGCGGTCGTCGGCATGATACCGGCGGGCCGGTTCGGCACTGCAGAGGAGATTGCGAACGCGGTGGTGTTTCTCGCCTCCGACGAATGCCGCTTCATGGTCGGTTCGGAAATGCTGATCGATGGCGGCATGAGTATCGTCCGAAATCCGCAGACCTGACCGGTTCGATGCGTGGGTGGCCATGTGCCAGTCGATGACCGGGCGAAGAGAGCACCCGCCAGATCCGCAGGTGCTCTTTCGTCCGTTCGGAAAACCTATGCCTTGAAGAAGGCCAGCAGGTCGGCGTTGATGATTTCGGCGTGGGTTGTGGCCATGCCGTGCGGAAAGCCCTTGTAGACCTTGAGCTCGCCCTTCTTGAGCAACTTGATCGCCAGCAGCGCCGAGTCGGCGATGGGGACGATCTGGTCGTCGTCGCCGTGCATGACAAGCACCGGTACCTCGATCGCCTTCAAATCCTCGGTGAAGTCGGTCTCCGAGAAGGCCTTGATGCAGTCATAGTGCGCCTTGGCGCCGCCCATCATGCCCTGGCGGTACCAGTTGTCGATGACGCCCTGCGAAACCTCGGCACCCGGGCGATTGAAGCCATAGAACGGGCCGGCGGGAACATCCACGTAAAGCTGGGCGCGGTTGGCGGCGACGCCGGAGCGGAAGCCGTCGAACACCTCGATGGGAAGGCCGCCGGGATTGGCTGGGGTCTTGAGCATGATCGGCGGCACCGCGCCGAGCAACGCTGCCTTGGCGACACGGCCGCCCGAGCCATGCCGGGCGACGTAGCGCGCCACCTCGCCGCCCCCGGTCGAATGGCCGACATGGATGGCGCCCTTGAGGTCGAGATGCGCGACAAGCTCGGCCACGTCGGCGGCATAGGTGTCCATCTCATTGCCGGTATCCGTCTGCGTCGAACGGCCATGGCCGCGCCGGTCATGGGCAATGACGCGATAGCCCTGTGCCAGGAAGAACAGCATCTGGGCATCCCAGTCGTCGCCGCTCAGCGGCCAGCCGTGATGGAAGACGATGGGCTGTCCGGTTCCCCAGTCCTTGTAGTAGATCTGCGTGCCGTCCTTGGTGGTGATCGTGCCGCTGCCTGAGCCTGATTTGGTCTGCGAGGTCATCTCAATCTCCATTAGATTTATATCGCGATAAACAATATCGCGATATAAATACCGCTAGCCCAGCTTGATCTCCCTGTCCATAAAAATATGTATCGCGATAGCATTTTTCGTGGTACATATTACAGGCGTTTAATCGGCAAAGGAATGCGTCGTGCCTCTCCCGCTGGACAATCAGCTCTGCTTCACGCTCTACGCGACCAGCATGGCGATCAATCGCACCTACAAGCCGATGCTGGACGAGATGGGCATCACTTACCCGCAATATCTCGTGCTCAACGCGCTGGGCGAGGCCGACGGCATGTCGGTCGGCACGATCGCGCACAGGCTCGCCTTGGAATCGAGCACGGTCACGCCGCTGGTCAAGCGGATGGAGCAGGCCGGCCTGGTAACCCGCCAGCGCAGCCAGAGCGACGAGCGCCAGGTCCAGGTCGACCTGACATCTGCCGGGCGCGCGCTCCTCGTCAAATGCAACTGCCTGAACGAGACCCTGATCGAACGCTCCGGCATGACGCTGGCCAAGCTCGACGCCCTGAACCGGCAGGTCCAGGCCCTGCGTGACGCGTTGAGTGGCGACCGATAGCGACCCGCCTCCGGCCATGGCTTGCACCGCTGCCCTCCTTCCGCTATAGAGCCGCCACCCGCGTAGACACCCTTGGAGGCAACGCGGCGGAAGGCTGCCTTCCCCTTGTGATCCCGAACAAAGATCCGCTCACCGCGGTCTCCGGTATCGGACATCGAGGTCTGGCGGCTTTCGACGTTTACGGCCTGGCATCGCCAACCGTAGGCGCTCCATAACACACGAAAGGAAGTGCCATGAGCCACGATACTTACGAGCTCAAGGCCGAAGCGCGCGAACAGGTCGGTAAGGGGTCCGCCCGTGCAGTTCGCCGCAACGGTAAAGTGCCTGCAGTAATTTACGGTGACAAGCAGCCTCCCCTGGCGATCGCGCTCACCTACAAGGACATCTTCTACAAGATCCATGGCGGCGGGTTTCTGACCACGGTCGCCACGATCGATGTCGACGGCAAGAAGATCCAGGTCCTGCCGAAGGACTTCCAGCTTGATCCGGTCAAGGACTTCCCGATGCACGTGGATTTCCTGCGCATCGGCAAGGACACGGAAGTCAATGTCGACGTGCCTGTCCACTTCATCAATGAAGACAAGTCCCCCGGCATCAAGCGCGGCGGCGTGCTCAACATCGTGCGTCACGAGGTCGAGTTCCACTGCCCGGCCAATGCGATCCCGGAATTCATCACCGTCGATCTCACCGGCGCCGACATCGGCGATTCGATCCACATCTCGGCGGTCAAGCTGCCGGCCGGCGTCAAGCCGGTCATCTCCGACCGCGACTTCACCATCGCGACCATTGCAGGTTCGGCGGCGATGAAGCCGGAGACGGAAGAGACGGTCGAGGCCGAGGCCCCTGAAGCGGCTCCCGCCGCCGAAGAGAAGTAAGTCTTTCCCGCCCGGAGGCGACGATGCCAGAGAAGACAGCGCTTGTCTTTGCAGGCCTCGGCAATCCGGGCGCGAAATACGCTCAAAACCGGCACAATGTCGGCTTCATGGCGGCGGACGCTATCGCCCGCCGCCATTCCTTTTCGCCCTGGTCGAAGAAGTTCCAGGGCCTTGTTTCCGAAGGCACGCTCGGCGGCCAAAAGATCATCCTGATCAAGCCGCAGACCTTCATGAACCTGTCCGGCCAGTCGGTCGGCGAGGCGCTGCGCTTCTACAAGCTTGAATCCTCCGCCCTCACCGTCTTCTATGACGAGATCGACCTCGCCGAAGGCAAGCTGCGCATCAAGACCGGCGGCGGCGCCGGCGGCCACAACGGCATCCGCTCGATCGACGGCCATGTCGGCAATACCTATCGCCGCGTGCGCATCGGCGTCGGCCATCCCGGCGTCAAGGAAATGGTCCAGCACCATGTGCTCGGCGATTTCGCCAAGGCCGACCGCGAGTGGCTCGACCCGCTGCTCGACGCGATTGCCGACAATGCGGCGATGATCGTCGAGGGCGACGAATCCGGCTTCATGAACAAGGCCGCCCTTGCCGTCCAGGGCAAGGCCGGCGCCGAACCGGAAAAGCCGGCGCAAAAGCAGGCTCCGAAACAGCAGAGCCACATTCGCCAGGCCCGCGCCCAGCAGGCGCCCGCCAAACTGCCCGAGACCGGCCCGATGGCCGCCATGCTGAAGAAACTCTTCGGCAACAAGGACTGAGGTCGGGACCATCGACGTTACGGGGCTTGACGTTCCTCACCCCTATCGCCCATAGCCCTCATCAAATTTCGCTTTTCCCGATAGGACCGGACAAAATGGGTTTCAAATGCGGCATCGTTGGCTTGCCCAACGTCGGCAAGTCGACGCTTTTCAACGCGCTGACGAGGACGGCCGCCGCGCAGGCCGCCAACTATCCCTTCTGCACCATCGAACCGAACACCGGCGAGGTTGCGGTGCCCGACCCGCGCCTGCAGAAGATCGCGGAGATCGCCAAGTCGAAGGAGATCATCCCGACGCGCATCTCCTTCGTCGACATTGCCGGCCTGGTGCGCGGCGCCTCGAAGGGCGAAGGGCTTGGCAACCAGTTCCTCGCCAACATCCGCGAGGTCGACGCCATCGTGCATGTGCTGCGCTGCTTCGAGGATGACGACATCACCCATGTCGAGGGCCGCATCGATCCTGTCGCCGACGCCGAGACCGTCGAGACCGAGCTGATGCTCGCCGACCTCGACAGCCTCGAGCGCCGCATCGTGCAGATCCGCAAGCGCGCCGGCAGCAAGGACAAGGAAGCGACGGCCGTATTGCCGATGATGGAGGCAGCACTCGAGCTGCTGCAGGCCGGCAAGCCGACCCGCATCCTGCTCAAGGGTATTTCGGCGGAGGACCTGCGCATCCTGCAGGGCCTGAACCTCCTGACCTCGCACCCCGTGCTCTATGTCTGCAACGTCGCCGAGGCCGATGCCGCGACCGGCAACGAGCACACCAAGGCCGTGGAGAAGATGGCCGCCGCGCAGGGCGCCGGCACCGTGGTGATCTCGGCCGCGATCGAGGCCGAAGTCGCCCAGCTCTCGGACGAGGAAGAGATGGAGTTCCTGTCCTCGCTTGGGCTCGACGAGCCTGGCCTCAACAAGGTCATCCGCGCCGGCTACGACCTGCTGCATTTGATCACCTATTTCACCGCCGGTCCGAAGGAGACGCGCGCCTGGACCATCCACAAGGGCGACAAGGCCCCGCAGGCCGCCGGCGTCATCCACACCGATTTCGAACGCGGCTTCATCCGCGCCCAGACCATCGCCTATAACGACTTCGTCACGCTGGGCGGCGAAGTGGCGGCCAAGGAGGCCGGCAAGGCGCGCGACGAAGGCAAGGAATACGTCGTCCAGGACGGCGACGTCATGCTGTTCAAGTTCAATACTTGATGTGCTGTACTGCCGGCGTCAGTGGATGATTACCGGCTGACCTTGATATGAACAAATTCCTATAGCATGTTCATGGGGTGTTTTGCAATCTTCCGGAGCCTCAAAGCTGAGTTAGAGAAGAAGCTTACATGGCCGAGACGTCGATCGAGTGGACTGACGCAACGTGGAACCCGGTCGCAGGATGCACCATCCTCACGGCAGGGTGCACCAACTGCTATGCCATGCGGATGGCCTCCCGACTCGAAGCGATGGGAGCGGAGAAGTACGCGGGGCTAACTCGAAAAAGCGGTGGAAGGGCGAAGTGGACAGGCAAAGTCAAGCTTGACCATTCATCCCTGGACATTCCGGCTTCTTGGAAGAAACCAAGACGTGTTTTCGTCAATTCAATGTCGGATCTTTTCCATCCGGATGTGCCCAAAGACTTCATTCGTGAGGTCTGGCGCGTCATGGAAACCACTCCGCGCCATACCTATCAGATCCTTACCAAGCGGCCGGATAGGATGGCTGAAACCCTGTCAGATAACGGTTTCAAAGTACTGCCAAACGTCTGGCTCGGGACAAGCGTAGAAGACAATCGCGTGCTTCACAGATTGGACGAACTTCGATCTGTCCCAGCGATCATCAGGTTTGTGTCCTATGAGCCATTGATAGGGTCCGTGGCGGGTGGAAGCTTAGCGGGTATTCATTGGGCAATTGTGGGCGGAGAGAGTGGTCCCAACGCGCGCCCAATGGACTCAATTTGGATCGATGAGATCTTCGACCAATGTACTGATGCTGATGCAGCCTTCTTTTTCAAACAATGGGGCGGAAAGAATAAGAAAGCGACGGGACGCACCTATCGCGAGCGCTTGTGGGATGACCTACCAGAATTGAGAATGTGAGATGCCATCTTGGTCGCCAGTTTTATAGCCGCCGAGCTAGTGTTCGAGACCGCAAAAGAAAAGCGATGCAAGCGGAGCACCGTTTTTGTGATGAAGCCGAACCGGATCAAGGACAGCACCTTTGAAAGCGGTTTCGAGGCGCTCTTTCACATAGGACTCAATTGCGTTCACATCGGCTCGGCGCACCGCTTGCGCTTGCGTTTCGAAAATGTCTTCAGGCGCAATTTCATGATTATACCAACGGGAACGCCAGTCAGTAGCACCTAGGACTCTATCTAAACTCGTTTGCTTACCAAGATCGAGTTTTGCCGGATCATGCGGAGCATTCCTGTAGAGGCCGGACAACGGGAAAAAATACCAACAATCCAGTGCCTCGGTTTTGGCAATTGCATCCACTGTCTGCCAAGACACCTCCATGCCGTACGGATCTAGAAAAATGACCCCGCGTATTCCACGGCCAACAATCTCAAAGCCGCGCCAAGGGGTATTCGCGCATAAACGCTGCACAAGTTTATTGGCATCACCATTCCGCACGATGATTTTGCGATCTGGATACTCATCTACCAGTGTTTTTATCTCTGAAAACCGGGACGCGTCTTGCTCAATGAGGACAATTGAGTGCATCGGGGGGTCTCAATCGCGATCCGCGCCGATCCTGGTGTCGTTATTTCCTCCGGCTCAGCAAAAGCTGGTCCGAATAACGGTAACCCGGGACGTACTTCCGTGCGGCTACCAGAACCAGCAAATGCGTCAATGTAGATGCAAGCGAACTCCTGGTTTTGAAGCGCAATCGAAAATGCCTGCAAATACTCCTGCAAGCACCGGAGTTTTCTCGATGTGTCTGGGCGAAGACATGCTTTGCCAATTTCAACATCCCCGTCTCAGAGCATTATCCAAGCCGGAAAATAGAAAGGTGTCTAGATACCTTACCATATGAGGGGATCGACGACGTCAATCCTGCGAACTGCCTTACATCTCTTGAACAAAATCAGGAGAGGTGTGATCGAGCTGGAAAGTGCGCTGCGGCGATGCCTTCCCGCCTGCCTTGACCTTGTCACATGGCGGGTCTAATCGGCTGCTGCAGGGATCGGCGCCCTCGTCGAAAGCGCCTGTCCTGTGCAATCCGACACCATGCGTCTGTGTGAGCGCACCCTTTAAGGGAGATCTTGCGATGATCAAGGCCTTCGTCGTCGACAATGATCGCCTGCGCCTTACCGACGATCTCCTCGCCAATGGTGACAAGATCGTCTGGGCCGATCTGGTCAATCCGACCAAGGAAGAAGAAGCAACCATCGAGAACTGGCTCGGCATCGCCATCCCGACCCGCGAGGAGATGGAAGAGATCGAGATTTCCAGCCGCCTCTACATCGAGGACGGCGCCTACTTCATGACCGCCACGCTGCCCGCCCAGACCGAGGTCGACGATCCCTTGATGTCGCCGGTCACCTTCGCGCTCGCCGGCAACCGGCTGGTCACCGTACGCTATCACGAGCCGAAGGCGTTCAAGACCTTCCCGCTGCGCGCCGAGAAGGTGGCGACCGGCTGCACCAGCGGCGACACCATCCTGATCGGCCTGCTGGAGGCGATCGTCGATCGCCTGGCCGATATCCTCGAGCGCGCCGGCCGCGACATCGAGCAGATCTCGCGCGACATCTTCGAGGCGCGCTCGACCAAGGTGTCGAAGCGCAACCGCGACTTCCAGGAACTCCTGAAGGCCATCGGCCGCAAGGAGGACATCGCTTCCTCCGTCCGCGACAGCCTGATCTCGCTGCAGCGGCTGGCCGGCTTCCTCGCCCATGTCGCGACCCTGACCAAGATGAGCAAGGATGTCCGCGCCCGCATCAAGACCCTGTCGCGCGACGTGCTGTCGCTTGCCGACCACGCCACCTTCCTGTCGCAGAAAATCTCCTTCCTGCTCGACGCCACGCTCGGCATGATCTCGATCGAGCAGAACGCCATCATCAAGATCTTCTCGGTCGCCGCCGTCATCTTCCTGCCGCCGACGCTGGTCGCTTCGATATACGGCATGAACTTCGCCGTCATTCCCGAGCTGAAATGGGAACTCGGCTATCCCTTCGCCATTGGCCTGATGATCCTGTCGGCGATCCTGCCCTTCTGGTATTTCCGCCGCCGGGGCTGGCTCTGAACACAGCCTGGCGTAGTAAAAATCGCTTGACCAGAAGCCGCTCGGCCTGCATCCGGAAACCCACGATCCTGAGGATCGCTGGTTGGTGAGCCGGATTTCAGACCATGACTGCAAAAACCTGGGCCTATGAGGACTTCGCCGAGGGGGTCTCGTTCGACCTCGGCACCAAACAGGTAAGCGCGGCCGAGATCATCGAGTTCGCCAGCGAATTCGATGCGCAGCCGATGCATCTCGATGAAGAGGCCGGCAAGGCCAGCATCCTCGGTGGCCTCTCCGCTTCAGGGTGGCACACCTGCGCCATGTTCATGCGCATGCTGTGCGATGCCTTCCTGCTGGACTCCACCTGCCAGGGCGCGCCCGGCGTCGATCAGGTCAAATGGAAGAAGCCGGTCCTCGCCGGCGATACGCTGCGCGGCAACCTCGTGATTCTGGCCAGGCGCCTGTCGAAGTCGAAGCCGCAACTCGGCTTCGTGACCATGCGCAGCGAACTCGTCAATCAGCGAGGCGAAAGCGTCTTCGAACTGGAGAATTCCGTCATGTTCCTGACGCGCGATGCCGCGGGGAGCCTGCCATGACACTGGATGAATTCTTTCGCATCGGAACGACAGTGACGCTGGGCTCGCACACATTCGACCCCGAGGCGATCAAGGCCTTCGCCCGCAAATACGATCCGCAGATATTCCATATCGACGAAGATGCCGCGAGGAAGAGCGTGCTTGGCGGACTCTGCGCCTCCGGCTGGCACACTGCGGCCACCTGGATGAAGCTTAATCTGGAGAGCCGCCTGGACGCCGAGGGGTGGGATGGCCCGGTGCCTGAATTCGGCCCCTCGCCCGGCTTCAAGAACCTGAAATGGCTGAAGCCGGTCTATGCCGGGCAAACCATCACCTTCACGCGCACGGCGCTTTCCCACCGCCCGATCGCGTCGCGCCCCGGCTGGCGGTTGCTGGCGCTGCTCTGCGAGGCCTCCGATTCGGCCGGCGCCAAGGTGTTGGAATTCGAGAGCGCGGTGTTGGTGAAGGTGGAGTAGCGCCGGAGCTTCTCTCCTTCTCCCCCTGTGGGAGAAGGTAAAAACCTCAATGCCCTTCAAATCCAATCAGCGTCCGCACCGGCACGCCAAGCGCCTCGAGCTTGGCGCGGCCTCCCAGATCCGGCAGGTCGATGACGAAGCAGGCGGCAAGGATGTCGGCGCCGATCTGGCGCAGCAGCTTGACCGCTGCCTCCGCAGTGCCGCCGGTGGCGATCAGATCGTCGACCAGGATCACCTTCTCGCCGGGCGCAACGCCATCCTTGTGCATCTCCATCTCGTCCAGCCCGTATTCCAGGCTGTAGGCCACACGCACCGTGTCGAAGGGCAGCTTGCCCTTCTTGCGGATCGGCACGAAGCCGGCCGAAAGCTGATGGGCGACAGCGCCGCCAAGGATGAAGCCGCGCGCCTCGATGCCGGCGATCTTGTCGATTTTCTGGCCGGCATAGGGATGCACCAGTTCGTCGATGGCGCGGCGGAAGGCGCGCGCATTGCCGAGCAGCGTGGTGATGTCGCGAAACAGGATGCCGGGCCGGGGATAGTCCGGAATGGTACGGATCGACGCCAGCAGCGTGTCTTCGAGCGAGGATTTCATGAAGCGGCTCCGGATGATCCAGCAGACAGAAGCGAAACGGCGCGGGCACCGATCGTAACCCCGCGCGACCGGCAACGGCTAGCGCGATGTGGCGGCCGAGACAAGCGCATCCGGCAAAGGATTGTCCTCGCTCGCTTTGTCCCATGCCTGCGCGGCGATCTTCCACTGCCCTTCGCTCTTTACCAGCAGCAGCATCTCCACGGACCGGCTGGTCTCGGTGCCGTTCTCGGTCATCTCGGCGGCGGCCGCCGCAATGGCGATGTTGCCGAAGACTTGAACGGTGACGCCAAGCACAACCTCATCGAACGTCCGCAGTGACGTCTCCGACAGAGCGCGCATGCGCGCGACGAAATCGGCAACACCGACCGGTGTTGCCGGTCGCCTGGCAGGATAGAGGCTGGCGCCGGCAAGGAAATCGCCGGCGAAGTCGTCCCACCCCGGCGCGACATCGTGACCCCAGCTCAGACTGGCGAACTGGCGGGCGATGACCGCCCGGATCGCATTCTCATCGCTATGGCGTTGGCTGTCCTGCATGGTCGGCCCTTCCGGTGCTCTCTGCCCTCACGACCATAGGACCATTCCGTTGCCGCGGAAACAGTCGCCAACCGAGCGACCAGAAGCACGAAGGGCGCCTTCGGCGCCCTTTGTGGATCGGTTGGTTGCGCGGCTCAGTGCGCGACAGCTTCCCACACCTTGCGCTTCGTCATGTAGACCAGGGCGCCGAACAGAAGCAGGAACACCAGCACGCGGAAACCCATCTTCTTGCGGTCCTCCATGTGCGGCTCGGCCGCCCACGTCAGGAAGGCCGCCACGTCCCGGGCATATTGGTCGACGGTCTGCGGAGAGCCGTCGTCATAGGTCACCTGGCCGTCGGAGAGCGGCTTGGGCATCTTCAGCGACACGCCGGACATGAAGTACGGGTTGTAGTGGGTACCTTCCGGAATGACCATTCCATCCGGCGGCGTCTGGTCGTAGCCGGTCAGCAGCGAGTGGATGTAGTCGGGGCCGCCCGCATCATACTGGGTGAAGATGTCGAAGACGAACTGCGGAAAGCCGCGCTCGACGCCGCGCGCCTTGGCCAGCAGCGACATGTCGGGCGGCGCCGCACCACCATTGGAGGCAGCGGCGGCTTCCTCATTGGCGAACGGCGCCGGAAAATGGTCCGACGGTTTGCCAGGACGGTCGAACATGTCGCCGGCATCGTTGGGACCGTCATGAACAGTGTATTCGGCCGCCAGCGTCTTGATCTGCGCGTCGCTGTAGCCGAGGTCCGACAGGGTGCGGAACGCCACCAGGTTCATCGAATGGCAGGCCGAGCAGACCTCCTTGTAGACCTTCAGGCCGCGCTGCAGCTGCGCCTTGTCATAGGTGCCGAACGGGCCGGTGAAACTCCAGCTCATTTCCTTCGGCTCGTTGATCGGGAAATGCGTTGGAGCCGCGGCGTTGTGCGCCTCTTCGGCCGCGAACGCCCCAGTGCCTGCAACTCCCGCACCGGCGGCCACGAGGCCGATCAGTGCAAGCGAGGTGAGAATCTTTTTCATGCCAAATCCCCTTAGATTCTCTACCGCTCAGCCCTTGGTCTGTGGTGCGGCCGTAGCGCCCGCCGGATGCCCGCTGCCACCCTTGTTCTTCTCCAGCACCGCCTCGGTGATCGAGTTCGGCAGCCTGCGCGGCGTCTCGATCAGGCCGAGCACCGGCATGACGATCAGGAAGAAGGCGAAGTAGAACAGCGTTGCCATCTGCGCCATGAACACATAGCTGCCTTCCGCCGGCTGCGAGCCCAGCCAGCCAAGCAGGATGGCATCGGCCACGAACAGCCAGAAGAACAGCTTGTACCAGGGCCGGTAGACGGCCGAGCGCACCTTGGAAGTGTCGAGCCACGGCACCAGGAACAGCATGACGATGGCGCCGAACATGCACAGCACGCCGCCGAGCTTGGAATTGATCGGCCCGACATTGAAGGTGATGGCGCGCAGGATCGCGTAGAACGGCAGGAAATACCATTCCGGAACGATATGGGCCGGCGTCTTCAGCGGGTTGGCGACCGTGTAGTTGTCCGGATGGCCGAGATAGTTCGGCAGATAGAAGACGAAATAGGCGAAGATAAACAGGAACACGATCATGCCGAACGCGTCCTTGATGGTCGCGTAGGGGGTGAAGGCGACAGTGTCGGTCTTCGACTTGACCTCGATGCCGGTCGGGTTCGACTGGCCGACGACATGCAGCGCCCAGACATGCAGCACGACGACGCCGGCAATCATGAACGGCAGGAGGTAATGCAGCGCGAAGAAACGGTTCAGCGTTGGATTGTCGACGGCGAAGCCGCCGAGCAGCAGCTGCTGGATCCAGTCGCCGACCAGCGGAATGGCGCTGAAGAAGCCGGTGATGACAGTGGCGCCCCAGAAGCTCATCTGCCCCCATGGCAGCACATAGCCCATGAAGCCGGTCGCCATCATCAGGAGATAGATGATGCAGCCCAAGATCCACAGAAGCTCGCGCGGCGCCTTGTAGGAGCCGTAATAAAGACCGCGGAAGATGTGCAGGTAGACGGCGATGAAGAAGAACGAGGCGCCGTTGGCATGCATGTAGCGCAGCAGCCATCCAGAGTTCACGTCGCGCATGATCTTCTCGACCGACCCGAAGGCGAGATTGGTGTCGGCCGTATAGTGCATGGCCAGCACGATGCCGGTCAGGATCTGCGCCACCAGCATAATCGAGAGAATGCCGCCGAACGTCCACATATAGTTCAGGTTGCGCGGCACCGGATAGGCGATGAAGCTGTCATAGACCATCCTGGGCAGCGGCATGCGGGCGTCGAACCAGCGTTCGATACCGGTCTTTGGCGTATAGGTCGAGTGTCCCTCGCTCATCGAAATATCCCCTGCCTCAACCGATAAGGAGTTTGGTATCGGAAATGAATTTGAATACCGGAATCGCCATGTTCTCCGGCGCCGGGCCTTTGCGGATGCGGCCGGCCGTATCGTATTGCGAGCCGTGGCACGGGCAGAACCAGCCGCCGAAATCGCCTTCCTGGCCGAGCGGGATGCAGCCCAGATGGGTGCAGACCTGAACCATCACCATCCAGGCTTCCTTGCCGGGCGTGGTGCGGTTGGCGTCGGTCGCCGGCGCATCGGACGGCAAATTGGCGTTGCGGGCGATCGGATCCTTGAGATCGGAGAGGCTGACGGCCTCGCCCTCCTTCATTTCCTTCTCGGTGCGGTTGCGCACCACGACCGGCTTGCCGCGCCATTTGACGATCAGCGAGCTGCCAGGCGTCAGCGAGGAAACATCGACCTCGACCGAGGCGAGCGCCAGCGTCGAGGCGTCGGGGCGCATCTGGTCGATGAACGGCCAGGCGACGGCACCGGCGCCGACCACGGCGGCCATGCCGGTGGCGACGTAGAGAAAATCTCGACGGTTGGGATCGTGGATGTCAGTTGCGCTCACGGGTGCCTGATCCTTTCGCCTCTTCCGCGCCGGTGGCCGAGCCTTGTCCCCGCTCAATCACGCCAACCCGACAGCGCATCGCGCTAGCGGATTCCTCCGGCATTTGGACTTCGGTTTATGCGTGAAGCCCGTTTTTGTCCAGACGGGTGAAGGCACAAGGGCAGATTGTCGCGGGGACAAAATACCCTCTCGCCCGGCGGGACCGCCATGCCGCGCGAAAGGTGGCTAAACAACCGGGAAACAACCGCAAATCCCGCGCTCGGCTTTGCCTCGACACGGGGCATCGGCGTGATCTATCCTTGGCTGCATGGCGCATGTCATCGATCGCGAGGAATGGGCCGTTCGTTCCGATCACTGGAAGGGCGAGCTGCAATGCGGCCCGTATGGCTCAAACTCCTGCCTGATCTTCAACTATCTGCCCGGCGTCGGCGGCGGCCCGCGGCTGCACGCCCATCCCTACGCGGAGATCTTCATCATCCGCCAGGGAACCGGCCTGTTCACGGTCGGCGACCAGGAAATCGAGGCCACCGCCGGTCAGATCGTCATCGTGCCGCCGCACACGCCGCACAAATTCACCAATCTGGGCCCCGGCCCGCTGGAAACGACCGACATCCACGAGAACGGCAGCTTCATCACGGAATGGCTGGAGTGATCGCCAAAAAACACTGAACCGCGCTACGCGGCGCCGAGCCTCACCAGCACCGCCCTGGGGATGTTGTATTCGCGGATGACGGCATCGTGCTTTCGAAGGCCGCACAGTTCGCGCTGGATGAAATAGGCGTGAACGGCCACGGCAGCCTCCTTGAGAAGCAGGGCACGCAGGTCCTCGTCGGCATTGCCGGTTAGCCGGGCCAGCGTTTCCTCGACCTTTTGACCGGCGCGCCCGAGTGCCGCCGCCTTTTCGGCGAGGATTTCATGGCCGAGCGCGTCGAAAGCGGCTTCGGCGGCGGAAGCGCCTGCAAGATGAGATGGCGGACGCAAGGACATTTCAGTTCCTCTTCCCGAACACCATGCGGTGGGTGACGAATTCTTCGCCTTCCACGCGCTGAAAGCCAAGCCGTTCATAAAAGCCAAAGGCCTCCCGCGGCGCGCGGGTGTTCAGCACGGCGAAGTATTGGCGCGCCCGACCGACAACGGTCTCGACCAGCACGCGGCCAAGCCCGGCGCGGCGGTGGTGCGCGCTGACGAACAGGTGCCGGACCCGGCCTTGGTCCCTTCCCTCGAAATAGGGATCGATGTTCAGCCCGCATACGCCGGCCAGTTCGGCGCCATGCCATGCCCCGAACAGCGCCTCCCCCCGCTTCAGGAACTTGTTGCGGCCGCTTGCCCAGCCATCGCCCAGGCGCACCAGCATCCAGTAGCCTTCCAGCCGGCTCTCTTTCTTCAACGCGTCGAAGGCGGCCACAGTTGGCCGCAAACGCTTGAGCACATAGCCGATCTTCGGGCCGATCTCCGGGCCTGCCTCTGGCGATTCACCCATGCGCCTACTCCGCCGGCCGCGTCTCTTCCAGCACGCTTTCCTCATGATAGAGGAAACCGCCGGACTGGCGCTTCCATAGCCGGGCATAGAGCCCGTCGAGCGCCACCAGCTCGTCATGCGTGCCTTGCTCGACGATGCGGCCGCCGTCGAGCACCACGAGACGATCGAGCGCCGCGATGGTCGACAGCCGGTGGGCGATGGCGATGACCGTCTTGTTCTCCATCAGCCGCGTCAGATTCTCCTGGATCGCCGCCTCGATGTCGGAATCGAGCGCCGACGTCGCCTCGTCGAGAATCAGGATCGGCGCGTCCTTGAGGAAGACGCGGGCGATCGCCACGCGCTGGCGCTGGCCGCCCGACAGTTTGACGCCGCGTTCGCCGACAAAGGCCTCGTAGCCCTGGCGGTCCCTGTTGTCGCGCAGGGTCAGGATGAATTCGTGGGCCTCGGCCTTCTTCGCCGCCGCGATCACCTGCGCGTCGGTGGCGTCGGGCATGCCGAGCTTGATGTTGTCGCGCAGCGAACGGTGGAACAGGGCCGTGTCCTGGCTGACGACGCCGATATTGGCGCGCAGCGAGTTCTGCGTCACCTCGGCAACGTCCTGGCCGTCGATGGTGATCTGGCCACTTTCGAGGTCGTAGAGCCGCAGGATCAGGTTGGCCAACGTCGTCTTGCCGGCGCCCGATGGCCCGACCAGCCCGACCTTTTCGCCGGGCTTGACCACGAGGTCGATGCCGTTGAGCACGCCGAACCCCTTGCCGTAGTGGAATTCGACCTTCTTCACGTCGATGCGCCCTCCCGTGACGACCAGTTCTTTCGCGTCCGGTGCATCGGTCAGGCCGAGCGGCTGCGAGATCAGCGCCTTGGAGTTCTCCAGCACGCCGAGATTCCGCAAGATGCCGTTCATCTGCATCATCAATCGGCCAAGCAGCATGTTGAGCCGCAGCACCAGGCTGAGCGTGAAGGCGACGGCGCCGACGGTGATCGAACCCTCGACCCAGAGATAGACGGCAAAGCAGCCGATCGCCGTGATCATGATCCCTGAAAGCGTCGTCAGCGCTATGCGCACGCCGGTCAGCCGGCGGGTGAAGGGCCGCAGCGCGTCGAGATAGATGTCGAAACCGTTCCTGATGTAGCGGTCGTCGCCATCGGCCGCGAACAGTTTCAGCGTCTGCACGTTGGAATAGGAATCCACGATCCGCCCATTGATCATCGAGCCCGCCTCGGCGGTAGCCTCGGCGTGCTTGCGGATCGCCGGCAAATAGCGCCTGGCCAGAAAGCCGAAGGCCGTG
The DNA here is from genome assembly GCF_020164745.1 of Mesorhizobium sp. ES1-4. Lineage (GTDB taxonomy): Bacteria > Pseudomonadota > Alphaproteobacteria > Rhizobiales > Rhizobiaceae > Mesorhizobium. Next base: position 86,835 of record NZ_JAIUGV010000018.1, read on the forward strand.
ATCCAGACCACCACCAGCGCCGCCAGCCTGAGATCGAGCCCGGCGACCAGCGCCAAGGTCGTCACCGTATAGACGATCATGAACCAGACGACCTCGATAAAACTCTCCATCAGATCGCCGGTCGCTTGCCCGGCCTGCCAGACTTTCGTCGCGATCCGGCCGGCAAAATCGTTCTGAAAAAAGGCATAGGACTGGCGCGAGACATGCCGGTGCGCCTGCCACCGCACCAGATTATAGAAGCCGGGCGTGATCGTCTGTTCGTCGACCAGCGCCGACAGGCCCACGACCACGGTGCGGATGACCAGCACCACGGCGGCCATGAACACCAGTTCGGGGCCGGCGGCGCTCCACAGCGCGTGCCAACTGCGCTCGCCGGGAAGCTGGTCGAGAATATCGACCAGCCGCCCGACGAAATAGAACAAGCCTGCCTCGACCAGCGGCGCGATGCCGCCAATGACCAGCATGGCGAAGAAGGCGAACTTCGCCTGGCCGACATAGTGCCAGAGAAAACCGCCGACGCTGGACGGTGGCCGAAGATTCGCCGGCTCCCTGAACGGATAGACCCAGCTCTCGAACCAGCGATAGATGGCTGTCATCATGCGGCGGCCATCATTCTGCGGCTTGCCCCTTTGCGCCGATGTCGTCGGCAACACTATCGTTGGCGGCGTCGACCGGGCCGTCCTCGAGCAGGAACCCGCCCGACTGGCGCTGCCAGAGTTGCGCGTAGAGTCCGCCTCTGGCGACAAGTTCCTCGTGCGAACCCTCCTCGATGACGCGGCCCTGATCCATCACGACGAGCCTGTCCATCGCCGCGATGGTCGACAGCCGGTGCGCGATGGCGATGACGGTCTTGCCCTGCATGAGCTTGTAGAGATTCTCCTGGATGGCGGCTTCCGCCTCGGAATCGAGCGCCGACGTCGCCTCGTCGAGGATAAGTATAGGCGCGTCCTTCAGCATAACGCGAGCAATGGCGATGCGTTGCCGCTGGCCGCCGGACAGTTTGACGCCGCGATCGCCGACATAGGCGTCGAAGCCTTTCCGGCCGCTATGGTCCGAAAGCCCCGATATGAAATCCAGCGCCTCGGCCCGCCGCGCCGCCTCGACAAGCATGTCATCGCTGGCATCGGGCCGGCCATAGAGAATGTTCTCGCGCACCGAACGATGCAGCAGCGAGGTATCCTGTGTGACCATGCCGATCTGGGCGCGCAGCGAGTCCTGCTGCACGCCGGCGATCTCCTGGCCGTCGATCAGGATCCGGCCGGACTCCAGGTCGTAGAAGCGCAGGAGGAGATTGACCAGCGTCGACTTGCCGGCGCCCGAGCGGCCGACGATGCCGACCTTCTCGCCCGGCTTCACCACCAGCGACAGGTTTTCGATGACGCCCCTCTGCTTGCCGTAGTGGAAGCGGATGTCCTCGAAACGGATATTGCCTTCGCAAACGCTGATCTCCTTCGCATCCGGCCTGTCCTCGACGAGGCGCGGCAGCGAGATGGAGGCAATGCCGTCCTGCACCGTGCCGACATTCTCGAACAGGCCCGACATCTCCCACATGATCCATTGCGACATGCCCCACATCCGCAGCACCAGGCCGACGACCACGGCGACCGCGCCGATCGTCACCGCTTGCCCCATCCACAGCCACAGCGAGATCGCGGTGACCGAGAACAGCAGCAGCGCGTTCAGTATGTAGAGCGAGCCGGACAGCACCGTCACCAGCCGCATCGACCGGTAGACGGTGTCGAGGAAGCCCATCATGCCTTCCCTGGCGAAGGCGGCCTCGCGACGCGAATGGGAAAACAGCTTGACCGTCTGGATGTTGGTGTAGCTGTCGACGACGCGGCCGGTCATGGTCGAGCGCGCATTGGCCTGTTCCTCGCCGACCTTGCCCAGGCGCGGGATGAAAAAGCGCAGCAACAGGATATAGCCCACTATCCAGACACCCAGCGGCGCGGCCAGCCGCCAGTCGGCCGAACCGACGATCAGCAGCATGCCGAGGAAATAGACGATGACGTAGTTCAGGACGTCGATCACCTTGATGACGCATTCGCGCACGGCGAGCGCCGTCTGCATCAGCTTGGTGGCGATGCGGCCGGCGAACTCGTCCTGATAGAAGCTCATCGACTGCTTGAGCAGGTAGCGGTGCACCTGCCAGCGGATGCGCATGGGATAGTTGCCCATCAGCGTCTGCTGGTTGAGCAGCGAATGCAGCCAGACCGTGCCGGGCAGCGCGAACAACACGATGAAGGCCATACCGGCGAGCTTCCAGCCCTCCGTCTGCAGGAAGGTCTCGCGATTCTGCCCCGACAGCCAATCGACGATGCGGCCGAGGAAGCCGAACATCCACACTTCCGCGATGGCGATGGCCGCCACCAGCGCCGCATCGACCAGGATATAAGGCCATGCCCCGCGCGTATAATGCAGGCAGAAGGCAACCAGCGTCCTGGGCGGCTCGACCGGTTCCGCGGCCGGGAACGGATCGAGCCTTCTTTCAAACCAGCTAAACAACAACATAGGTCATGCCTGTGAAATCTGTTCCGCTTACGCGGCTTGGAGACGTACAAAGTCCTCGGACCGCATGGCGTCGTGGGCCGACGGTCCGGAATCATCCGGACCGTCGGCCCTGCTTCGCGCAGTATAGGGGCTCACGGGCTTTTCGCCGACTGGCTCTTTCGACGATCCTGACGGCGCGGCGCCGATAGTCCGGATCTTCGCGCCGGGCCGGATCAGCCGGATGATCCGGCGCACCAGCGACGGCCGGCTCGGATCGGGAACCGCGTGCGAGAAATCGACATCCGGCAGCATGCCGCGATGCGGACGGCGGCGGACTTCGGCATGGACCGCCGAAGAATAGGTTTCACCGATCAGCAGCGCCCAGGTCGGCATCCGGTGGATATGCAGGCTCCTCGAGCCTGGAATTCTGTAGGGATCGAACATCGGTCCGTCCTCCGTGTGAAAATAGAGATGAAAAGGCGAAGCAATGTCGTCCGCCGGCATTCGGCCGGAGGCGCGGTCTGCATCGGTTTGGATATGACTGAAGGTATCGGTCCGGACACGCTCAGTTGAGGCGTTCAGCCCCTTGGACTTCTTGAAAAACATCGCGGGATTCCTTTGACGGCCGAAAAGACGTTTCGGCGGGAATCGGTGCGATCAAGTCTTAGAGTGTCAGGAGAATCGTCGTACCGAAACCGCCGCGGGGCATACTGGCCCCCTGGAGAGGTGTAGGATGTGCATGGTCATCATGAATTACCCCTCCATCGGTTCGGGTTGACAATGCCGGTCGTATACCGGACTTCGCAGAATATGGCCACCCGCAGGTCCAGGAATTTCCAAAACCAGGAAGCCGCTGTGGCCGATCTGCCACTTATTAGAAGGACGCGGAAGTGAACCATGGTTTCCGCATCGCGCTCTACCAGCCTGACATTGCCGGCAATACCGGAACAATCCTGCGCTTCGCCGCTTGCCTCGGGCTTGGCGTCGACATCATCGAGCCGGCCGGCTTTCCGCTCTCCGACAAGGCGCTCAGGCGCGCCGGCATGGACTACCTCGAAATGGCCGCCCTGACCCGGCATGTCGACTGGAACGCCTTCGAGGAATGGCGCAAGGCCGGCGCGCGCCGGTTGGTGCTTATGTCGACCAAGGCCACCATAGGCTATACCAGCTTCAGCTTCGCCGACGGCGACATATTGCTGTTCGGCCGCGAATCCGCGGGCGTGCCGGATCCAGTCCATCAGGCGGCGGACGCACGGCTGATCATCCCCATGCAAGGCACCGCGCGCAGCATCAACGTCGCGCTTTCCGTGGCCATGGTGGCGGGCGAAGCCATCCGGCAGCTCCGATAGGGGATCGCCGGCAGCGCCATCCGCGGTAATTTTTGCCCAGGCACACATCCGCCCCTCCTTCGTTTGCACATCGAGGCTTTCTTGGCTACAAGCTCAACTTAACTTGAGGTCAAGCGGAAAAGTGCGAAAATGGCGCCAGTAACGGAATTGACGGTCGGCCAGGTGGCTGCGCGCAGCGGCGTGGCGGTGTCGGCGCTGCATTTCTACGAGACGCGCGGTCTGATCCGCAGCCATCGCACGGCAGGCAACCAACGCCGCTACGGCCGCGACGTGCTGCGCCGGGTGGCGATCATCAAGGTTGCGCAGGAGGTCGGCATTTCGCTTGCTGAAATCAGTGCGGCCCTTGAATCTTTACCTGAAGGCCGCACGCCGACGCGCGAGGATTGGAATCTGCTTTCAACGGCTTGGCGCGATAGCCTCGATCAGAAAATCAGCCAGCTAAAGAAGCTGCGCGACGGGTTGACCGACTGCATCGGCTGCGGCTGCATGTCGATCGACAAATGCCCGCTCAGGAACAAGGGGGATCGGTTGGCAAGCGAAGGAACGGGCGCGAGGCGCCTGTTGGTCGAGCGTTAATCCGCCGCCGGCAGCCGCCTGATCGTGAATTCGATCAGGTCGCCCGGGCGCTCGAACCAACTTTCGATTTCGGTCCAGTAGGCCTGCTTGGGAAAGCGCTCGAACCACTCTTTCGCCTTCAAGCGGGCATCCGAGCGCGGCAGGACGAAGGTCTCGCGCAAAAAGCCGTCGCGCGGCATGCGCGCGCGTTCGGCCCGGCTTTGGTCGAGCCTTTTCTTGAGCCCATCCAGCGGCGGTCTTGCCGGGGTGCGCACGAAACACCTCCTTGCTCCTGGCGCATGACCCCGAAACGGGAATCGAGTTTCGGAAAGGATCCTGCGCAAAACCAAAGTGACTTGACCCTGTCCCTTAAGAGATTAGGGATCGCGCCCGGAAAAGACGAGTCTTTTGTCGACTCACCGCCCCGCAATCGGAGACGGCACTTGGAACGACCCGAAATACCGGCGGGACTGCCCGCCGACATCGAAGAGAAGAAGATGAAGGCCCGGCTTTGGTTCGAGGCGCTGCGCGAGCGCATCTGCGCCACCTTCGAGCAGATCGAGCAGGATCTCGGCGGGCCGCTGGCTTCGTGGTCGCCGGGCCGTTTCGAAAAGACACCGTGGGAACGCGATCAGGGCAAGGGCGGTGGCGGCACCATGTCCATGATGCATGGCCGCGTCTTCGAGAAGGTCGGCGTCCACACCTCGACCGTCCATGGCGAGTTCTCGCCCGAATTCAGGAAGCAGATGCCTGGCGCCGAGGAAGACCCGCGTTTCTGGGCATCGGGCATTTCGCTGATCGCGCACCCCTGGAATCCCAACGTTCCGGCCGTGCACATGAATACGCGCATGGTCGTCACATCCAGGCAATGGTTCGGCGGCGGCGCCGACCTGACGCCGGTGCTCGACCGACGCCGCACGCAGGATGACCCCGACACGGCGGCCTTCCACCGTGCCATGCAGTTCGCTTGCGAGAAGAACGCCGGCGTCGCAGACTATCCGAAATTCAAGGCCTGGTGCGACGAGTACTTCTTCCTGTCGCACCGCAACGAGCCTCGCGGCACCGGCGGCATTTTCTTCGACTGGTTGCATTCAGGCGAGGACAAAGGCGGCTGGAACGCCGATTTCAACTTCGTCCAGGATGTCGGGCGTTCGTTCCTCGTCGTCTACGGCCACCTGGTGCGCGGCAATTTCAACGAGAATTGGACCGACGGCGACCGCGACGAACAGCTCATCCGCCGCGGCCGCTATGTCGAATTCAACCTTCTTCACGATCGCGGCACCATCTTCGGTCTGAAGACTGGCGGCAATGTCGCCGCGATCCTGTCCAGCCTGCCGCCGGAGGTGCGCTGGCCGTAACAAGATGGTGAGCGCCATGTGAGGCCGCATTGATGTCCCATTTATCGAAAATGGGCGCGGAATGTGACGGCAGGAATATCTTTTTCGTCTAATATCCATCTGAAAAGACTGGCTTATTTGTCCCATTCGGGTCGGGAAGCGCCGGTGGTTTGCCTGAGGGCAATTCCAGGAAAAATGCAAGCCGTTTTCTCTCGGAATTGCGTCGGAACAGGCGAATCGCGACTCGACGCGACCGGACGGCCCGAAGACGAGGTGGGCCATCTTCGCCAACAAGGATGCCCGCCCTTGCAGGAGCGTATCAGCATGAGAAAGATCATCGTTTCGGCCGCCGCGGCCGCCCTTCTTGCGTCCGGTTCGATGGCGTTCGCCGCCGTCAAGCAGACCACAGGCACTGTCAGGACCTTCGATGCAGCGGCCAAGAGTCTGGTTCTCGACAATGGATCGTCTTTCACGCTTGCCAAGGCTTTCAAGGATCCTGGCCTGAAAGTCGGCGAGAAGGTCAGGGTTTCGTGGGACATGAGTGGCAAGAACAAGGTTGCCGAGACCGTCAAGGTCATGAAGTGATGACCCGCCCATAGGGCTGCCTGACGAGGCGGAGCAATGCGGCTCCGCCTTTTTTGCCGTTGGCGGCAACCAATGACGCTCTATCTGTGTTAAGGTCTTCACCCTGCCCGTGGTCTTGCTCCAAGGCCGACAGCGGGTCGAGGAGTTGCGGGGCTTCGGCCTGTCCCCTGCGAGGCAGTCGATCCCGGCTCCATCTGAGGAAGAGGAGAAATCCCATGAAGGAATTCCACTGCGGTTCGTTGGTTCCCGGCTGCGAATGGCACACCCGCGCCGACGAGGAAGCGGAGGTGATGCGCCGTGCCGTCGAACACATGCGCCAGACGCATGGCGAGACGATCATCCGCGAGACGATGATCGAGGCCATCCGTTCCCGGATCGAGAAGGTCCGCGACGCGGCTTAGGTCCTGGCCGGCCGCGGTTGATCGGACACGGCAAGAGAGCAGCGTTGGCGCTCGAAACTGAGCGTAAGCGGATAGACAGCGTTGGGCCGCGGCGTCCGCGACCGGCGTACGACGCGATCGCGATGCGGGCCAGGCCCGGTCGGGTCAGAAATTCATATCTGGCCGAGCTAAAGTAAACCCGTCGGTAACCGAACCCATGTCATTGTCGCGCGGATAATCCGGCAACAGTGGGGCTGCAAGAGAAGCCTGTCGCCACCAGGCACTGATCCGGATGCGGTGGGGGCGAGGTATTTCGCGCATGCGCGAAAAATCCGGCAATCGAGAGAGTTTCCGCAGGCTGGCACTGCTTCTGTGCGCGCTCCTTGCGGCGTTTCCGGCCGTTGCCCAGGAAATGACGACATCGTTCGTCGACATCCATCAGGGCTCGTCGCTCAGCGAGCGCGCGCGAAGCCTCGGCAATGGCGGCTACGAATTGCAGAACGGAAACTGGGTTTCGTTCAACCAATGGTACCGCGCACGCTGGGTCGACATGCATGTGGACCTGCTGACCCAGGTCACCGAGGATACCGGCATCCTTTGGGGATTTGGGACCGGAGAAGAGGGCGAGAAGTATCGGATCGAGCCCAGCCTGAAGCTTGGCTTCCTCACGCAGATACACCCAAGTCCGAACAGTACGCTTTCCCTGTCGCTCACCACGACCTTCGGCGGCAAGCTCACCGAGAAGCCCTGCGAAGCCGATTATGGCGATTTCGGAAGCTACAGCGTCAATTGCCGCCTCGCTGCCAGCCAGTTGGCACCTGAGGAAACACTGAAATATCTGGTTAACGCTAAACCGGAGAGCCAGCATCTCTGGCTGAATTACCGTGTTACTTTCTGATCGCCGATGCTTGGATCGAGAGCCATCTCGCCCCGAAGTTCGCGATCGCCCGTCCCAGTTTCTTGTTTGACCGGAGTTGGAACATGTCAGGTAATCACTTGAAATTCGGTATCGTCCTGGCTTTCGCTGTTCTGTCGGCGCCGATCGCGTCGGCACAGGAGGCCCCCGATGCGGACGAGATGGCCGCGCTCTGCCACGGCGGCCCATCCATTTGCGTGAGCGCAACGATCCCAACCGCTCGCACGCAGGCGGCGACGCCAGGATGGATGAGCCCCGACGTCGGCGCGGCATGGGCCGCCGGATACAAGGGCAAGGGCGTCACGATCACCATCGTGGACGACTTCAGCAGCACGTCGCGCTTCTCCGGTAATTTCGGCCTCGGGGTTCAATATCAGCGGCACGGTGAATGGACCCGCGAGGAAGCCGGCATGATCGCGCCTTCGGCAACCATAAGGTCGAAAGACTTCACGACCGGCTCGTCAGTGGCGCTCGCGCCGGGCCTGAACGTGCTCAACCTGAGCTATGGGATGTACACCACGGCAGGATACAGCTCGAACCAGATCGGATGGAGCGCCGAGGAAGCATCCATCATCTCCTATGCCACCAGGGGCACGGCCGTCATTTCGAAGGCAGCGGGCAACGACTCGGTTGCCGTGGGCGGTGTCACGAACGGCCAGCAGGACTATCTCGACCTTGCCCTGGTCGGCAAAGCGTCGGCGATCTTCGTCGGCGCGCTGTCGACGAATGGCACGACGGCCAACAAGGCGCAGCTTGCCTGGTACTCGGATTACGCCGGCTCCAATCCGCTGGTGCAAAGCCACTTCCTCGTGGTTGGCGTCGATGGAAGCAAGACCGGCCTTTATGGCACCTCCTTCGCCGCGCCGATCATTTCAGGATATGCGGCGATCATAGGCAGCAAGTTCACCAAGGCCACGCCGACCCAGGTCACCAACGATCTGCTCAATACGGCTCGGACCGACACGCTGGTCAACTATAGCGCCTCGGTCTATGGCAAGGGTGAAGCGAGCCTGTCACGCGCCCTGGCTCCCGTAGCAATCAGGTAGATGGGCATGCAGGACTCCCAAAGTAATCTCGGTTTTGGGAGAGCAGCGAGACAAGGACCTGACCCGAAGCGCGGCGCATGAATCCGTTTCGACGCGGCGCGCTTTACGTTTCCAATGCCTTTGCGGCGCGGTCAAGCAGCGCACCGCGATCAGGCGCAAATCCCGCCTCGATCCATTCCGCCTCCAGGTTCTTTAGGATTTCGCCGAGTTTCGGCCCTGGCGTTGCACCGAGCGCGGTCAGATCGGCGCCTTTCAAAGGAAACAGTGGTTTTTCCCACCTTGCCGCAAAGGCAAGCAAGCGTGAGAAGCCGCCGGCTTCAAGCAGCGCATCATTGTCCTCGACGGCGCGCATCCGCATCGATGCCAGCGCCAGCCGCAGGCGATCGACAAACCCTTGCCGGTCGCCTCGGTAGAGCCTTTTCGCCAGTTCGCCCTCGGTCGTCTTCGACGCGACAGCGGTGGCCAACGCCCAGTGGCGCAGGCGGTCCGCTTCGCTCGTCGATAACCTGAGACGCTCGGCGAGCGTCTTCATTCGCGCTGCATCCGGCGGCACGATCGCCTCCAGCCGCAGCATCGGGTCCACCGCCCAGCCCAGATCCTTCTCTGCCTTGGTCAGCCCGTGGATAGCATCGATGCCCCATTTCTCGCTTTCCGGCAGTGCGGCGGTCAGGACACTCGCCTGCCGCATCCAGAGCAGCGCCCGCGAAGGGTCGGGGGCCGACAACAGCTTCTTCAGTTCGGACCAGACGCGCTCCGCGGAGAGTTGGGAGAGGCCGTCCTTCAGCCGGGCGCAGGCCTTCAGCCCCTCGGCGTCGGGCCGGCCTTCGCCGTACCAGGCGAAGAAGCGGAAGAAGCGCAGGATGCGCAGATAATCCTCGCGGATGCGAGCCTCCGGGTCGCCGATGAAGCGCAACCGGCGCGCCTCGATGTCGGCGATGCCACCGACAAGGTCGACAACCCGTCCGTCGGCCTCCGCATAGAGCGCGTTGATGGTGAAGTCGCGCCGCTCCGCGTCGAGCTTCCAGTCGCGCCCGAACGACACCTTGGCGCGGCGGCCGTCCGTTTCGACATCGGCGCGCAAGGTGGTGATCTCGTGGGGTTTGCCGTCGGCGACCACCGTGATGGTGCCATGATCGATTCCGGTCGGCACCGCCTTGAAACCTTCCGCCTTCGCGCGGCGCATGGTTTCCTGCGGTAGGCAGGTGGTGGCTATGTCGATGTCGGTGACAGGCCGGCCCATCAGCACGTTGCGCACGGCGCCGCCGGCGATACGTGCCTCTTCACCGCCTTCGGTGAGCACGGCAAGCAGGCGCTGAAGATGTTTGTCGAAGAGCCAGTCCGCCCTGCCCGCGATCGAAACACTCACGCATAGAGCCTTTCATAGAGCGTACGGATGATGCCGGCGGTGACGCCCCAGATGCGCCGGTCGCCATAGGGCATGTCGTAGAAAAACCATTCAAGATCGTTCCACATCCGGCTGTCGCGCTTATGGTTCACCGGATCCATCAGGAAGCGCAGCGGCACTTCGAAGGCGGCGTCGACCTCATCGGCGTTCAGGGTCAGCTGGAAATGTGGCCGCACGATGCCCAGCACCGGCGCGATGCGGTAGCCGCTGCCCGCGACGTAATCCGGCATGCGGCCGATGATCTCGATGTGATCTTCGGCAAGGCCGATCTCCTCGAAGGTCTCGCGCAGCGCCGCCGCGTCCGGGCTCGCGTCGGTCGCATCGATGGTGCCGCCGGGAAAGGCCACCTGCCCCGAATGGTTGCGTAGTTTCTCGGCCCGTTTGGTCAGGAGAACCGTCGCCTCGCCGTCATGGTCCACCACCGGGATCAGCACCGCCGCATTGCGCAGCGGCTTGCCCGGGTTGAGGCGCGGATGGCCGGGATTGAAGCGGTGATCGCCAAAGTCGTCGCTGGCATGCGCGTCCGGCTGCGCGGCAAAGCGCGCGCGAAAGTCCGCCGAAGAAAACGGCGCCGGCGAGACCTGGTTGATCATGCGCTCAACCGCTCCAGTTGATCCGCCGGCATGATCGGGAACACGGCTTTGTTCGAGCGCACTGAAAACATCGTCCTGCCGTCGACCTCGATCTCCTCGCCGTGCCCGACCAGTTCATACATGACCGGCCGCGCCACCAGCGCCTCCAGCCGGCCGCGCACCAGAAGATAGGGCTTCAATCCGCCGGTGCCGTTCTCGTCGACGAAGCGCAGCGGCCGCTCCGGTCCGGCCTCGACCACGTCGCCGACATTGGTGCGGAAGGTGATGACCTGATCCTCGCCACTGCCCGAAACGTCCATCTCGACGGCGATGAACGGCGCATCGGCGACGCGGATGCCGACCTTTTCCACCGGCGTCACCAGATAGGTCCTGCCGTCGGCGTCCTTGCGCAGAACGGAGGAGAAAAGCTGCACCAGCGGCATGCGGCCGATCGGCGTGCCCAGGTAGAACCAGGTGCCGTCGGCCTTGATCTCCATGTCGAGGTCGCCGCAAAAGTCGGGATTCCAGCGCTCGACCGGCGCCGCGCCCTTGCCGGCACGGGCCGCGCGCGAGATCAGCGCCTCGAGGCCCCGGACCTCGGTGGCCCGCGTAAGGCTTTGTTGCCGATGTTCGTGGTGTTCCGTCATCGTCACGAAATAGTCACTGTTGTTCCGCTTGTCAGCCTAAGTCTGTGATTTAAGTTCAACCATGGGCGCCCCGCGAGGCCGAATCGCGGCAGCCTATGGTATGGTGCGAGCCTGCATTTCCAAACCATGGCATTTCCAACCAAAGGATCGATGCGGCATGAGCGTGATGGTCAAGGAAAGCCCGATCAGTGAAAAGGACATGGTCGCCGAGGCCGAAAAGGCGCTTGCCGACATCTCCAGGATCCGCGACGGGGTTGGCCGGGTGATCTTCGGTCAGGAGAACGTCGTCGAGCGAACGCTGGTGGCGCTGCTGGCCGGTGGCCACGCGCTGCTGGTCGGCGTGCCGGGCCTCGCCAAGACCAAGCTGGTCGAGACGCTGGGCGTCGTGCTCGGCCTCGATTCGCGTCGCATCCAGTTCACCCCCGACCTGATGCCGTCCGACATCCTCGGTTCCGAGGTCATGGAGCAGGACGAAACCGGCAAGCGTTCCTTCCGCTTCATCGCCGGCCCGATCTTTGCCCAGTTGCTGATGGCCGATGAGATCAACCGCGCCTCGCCGCGCACGCAGTCGGCGCTGCTGCAGGCGATGCAGGAATACCATGTCACCATTGCCGGCGCGCGCTACGACCTGCCGGCGCCCTTCCATGTGCTGGCGACGCAGAACCCGCTGGAGCAGGAAGGCACCTACCCGCTGCCCGAAGCTCAACTCGATCGCTTCCTGATGCAGGTTGATATCCTCTACCCCGAGATCGAGGCCGAGCGCCGCATCCTTCTGGAAACCACCGGCGTCGAGGACGCCAAGGCAACCAACGTGCTGCAGCCGGCGCGGCTGAAGGAGATCCAGACACTGATCCGCCGCATGCCGGTGCCGGAAAGCGTCATCGAGGCGATCCTCACCCTGGTGCGTTCGGCGCGTCCGGGCCAGGGCAATGCCGAGACCGACAAGCATGTCGCCTGGGGCCCCGGCCCGCGCGCCAGCCAGGCGCTGATGCTGTGCACCAGGGCCCGCGCGCTCTATGACGGACGGCTGGCGCCCTCGGTCGACGACGTCAGGGCGCTGGCCGAGCCGGTACTGCAGCATCGCATGGCGCTGACCTTCGCCGCCCGTGCCGAAGGCACCAGCGTGCGCGACGTGGTGGCGAAGCTCGTGAAAGGCGTTTGATGGCGCGTATCGGCGAGGTCCAGGCTCCGGCAGCGACGCGTGACGCGCTCGCCCGCGGCCGGTTGCGGGCTTCGCTTATCCCCGACCTGCTGGTCGAGGCGCGCCGTATCGTCAACACCGTGATCGCCGGCTGGCATGGCCGCCGCAAGCGCGGCATAGGCGAGAATTTCTGGCAGTTCCGGCCCTACGTCGAAGGCGATTCCTCGCGCATTGACTGGCGCCGCTCGGCCCGTGACGACCATACCTATGTGCGCGACCGCGAATGGGAAGCGGCCCACACGGTCTGGCTATGGGCCGACCCCTCGCCGTCCATGCTCTACAAATCGACCGCTGTCGGTGTTTCCAAGCAGTCGCGCGCGCTGGTGCTGGCACTGGCCATGGCCGAGCTCCTGTCGCGCAGCGGCGAGCGCATCGCGTGGCCGGGGCTGACCGATCCATTCACCGCCCGCAACGGCGCCGAGCGCATCGCCACTCGGTTGATGCATGCCGGCGACCTGCCGGCAAAACCCGATTTCTCCGATATCAGGCGCTTCTGCGACATCGTCATCGCCAGCGATTTCCTCGATCCGGTCGAGGAGACCATGGCCTGGCTCGACGTGCTCGCCCGTCACGGCGTGCGCGCCCATCTGATCGAGGTCGCCGACCCGGCCGAGGAAACCTTCCCCTATGCCGGCCGCACCGAATTCACCGACCCGGAGACCGGCGACAAACTGACCGCCGGCCGCGCCGAGATGCTCGCCGACGAATACCGCCTGCTTTACACCGCCCGCCGCCATGAACTGGCCAGTTGGTGCAAGCGGCTCGGCTGGAGTTTTACTGTCAACCACACCGACCGGCTTGCTTCCGACGCGCTGGTGCGCCTGCACATGGCAATGACGGCTGATGGCGGGCATGCCGGCATGATTTCCGGTGGCAATCCGTTTGGAAAGGCCGTCGCATGAGTTGGCTGCCGCTCTCATTCGGCGCCCCCATGGTGCTGTGGGGTCTGCTGGCGCTGCCGGTGATCTGGTGGCTGCTGAGGCTGACGCCGCCCAAGCCGCAGGCCGAGGTGTTCCCGCCGCTGAAGATCCTGGCACGTGTGCTGAGGCGTGAGGAAACGCCGCAGCGCAGCCCCTGGTGGCTGACGTTGCTCAGGCTGCTGATGGCCGCCCTCGTCGTCGCGGCATTGGCCGAACCGGTCTTCAACCCGCGCGAAAAGCTGCCGGCCGAGGGTGCCGCGCTTGCCCTGGTCATCGACAATGACTGGGCCAGTGCCGCCGACTGGAACAAACGCGTCGCCACCGCCGAGCGGCTGATCAACGACGCCGGCTCGAACGGCGTGCCGGTCGTCATCGCCTTCACCGCCGAAAAGCCCAATGCGGAGATCGGCCCCTTCGATGCCGCCGCCGCGCTCGACCGGCTGCGCGCCGCAAAGCCGCGGCCGATCCCCACCGACCGGCCCGCCGTCTATGCCCGCGTCGCCGGCGTGCTGGAGACCTTGCCCGGCGCCAGCGTCGCCGTGCTGGCCGATGGCCTTGCGGCCAGTGGCGACGGGGCCGCCTTCAACACGCTGTTGTCGAAAAATGCCGCCCGCGTCGTCTGGGCGGTGGCCGACCGGCTTTCCCTCACCGGACTGACATCAGCCGAAAACCAGGTTGACGGCTTTGCCCTGACCGCCATCCGCGCGCCCGGCGATCCCGCCCCCGCGCAGGTCACCGCCGGCGCTTTCGACGACAAGGGACGCCGTATCGCCGATGCGACCCTGACCTTCGCGCCGGGCGAAGCCACGGCCACCGGCACGATGGCGGTGCCGTTCGAATTGCGCAACGACTTCGCCTCCATCGCGCTCGACGGGGAACGGCATGCGGGTGCCGTGCGCGTGCTCGATGAGAACTCCAAACGCCGCCGTGTCGGGCTGTTGTCGCAGGCCGAAGCCGACCAGGCGCAGCCGCTTCTGTCGCCACTCTACTACATCAGGCGCGCGCTGCGGCCCTTCGCCGATCTGGTCGAACCGACCAGCGCCGATCTCGCCGACGCCATCCCGCAGATCCTCGACCAGAAGCCGGCGATGATCATCATGGCCGACATCGGCACCATCCCGACGCAGGTTCGACAGAGACTGGTCGACTGGGTCGACAATGGCGGCACGCTTGTGCGTTTCGCCGGCTCGCGGCTGGCCGCCGCCGGCAATGATGACGACCTGCTGCCGGTTCGCCTGCGCACCGGCGAACGTTCGCTGGGCGGCGCGCTGTCGTGGACATCGCCACAGCCGGTCACCGAATTCCCCAAGGCCGGTCCCTTCGCCGACCTGGCGCCGCCGACCGAGGTCACCGTGACCAGGCAGGTGCTGGCCGAACCGACACCCGATATCGTCGAGCGCACCTGGGCAGCCCTTGCGGATGGCACGCCGCTGGTCACCGGCATGAAGAAAGGCAAGGGCACGGTGGTGCTGTTCCACGTCACTCCCGAGGCGACCTGGTCGAACCTGCCGATCTCCGGCAGCTTCGTCGAGATGCTGCGCCGCATCGTGCAACTGTCGCGCAACCAGGGCGCGGCGATCGCCAACGCCGAAGCCGCCGCCACCTCGCTGGCGCCCTACCGCATGATCGCGGCCGACGGCTCGCTGGTGCCGCCGACGCCGGATGCGCGGCCGCTGGTGCCGGGCGCGGGCGCATTGCCGGTGACCTTCGAGAACCCGCCAGGCCTCTATGGCTCGGAGACCGGCGTCTTCGCCCACAATCTGCTCGACGCCGCAAGCACGTTCGAGCCGCTGGCACGCCCGCAAGTGACGGTGCCGGTCACCACGGTCCAGTATGCTTTTGATGAATCGCGCAATTTGAAAGGGGCGCTGGTCGCGGCGGCTTTGCTGCTGATGTTGCTCGACACCCTTGCGGTGTTGTGGATGGGCGGCCTGTTTTCGCGCCGGCCGCGCCGCGCCGGTGCGGCGGCAACAACGGCCGCCGTGCTGATCGCGCTTGGCGCACTGTTCGGCCATGCCGACCTTGCCCGTGCCGACGATGCCAAGCCGGGCGACCAGGCCGCTATCGAGGCGATTTCAAAAACCCGCATCGCCTATGTGCTGACCGGCGTGCCGGGTGTCGATTCGATCAGCCGCGCCGGGCTCGAGGGCCTGACCCGCTTCCTGATCGAGAAGACGGCGCTCGAGCCGGGCGCGCCGGCCGGCGTCGACATCTCGAAGGACGAGCTGTCCTTCTATCCTCTGATCTATTGGCCGATCGACCCGGCGGCGCCCATGCCGAGCCAGGCCGCGATCGCCCGCATCGACGCCTATATGCAGCAGGGCGGCACCGTGCTGTTCGACACGCGCGACCAGTTCGCCAACGGTATCGGCGCCGATTCCACCAGCCCGGCCACCGAGCGGCTGCGCGACATCCTCGGCAACCTCAACGTGCCGCCGCTGGAGCCGGTGCCGTCGGACCATGTGCTGACCAAGTCCTTCTTCATCCTGCCCGAATTTCCCGGCCGCTTCGCCGGCAGCCCGCTCTGGGTCGAGGCATCGCTCGAGGCCAGCAATGCCGACAACCGGCCGGTGCGCACCGGAGATGGCGTGTCGCCGATCATGATCACCGCCAACGACTTCGCCGGCGCCTGGGCGGTCGACGAGAATGGCGATCCGCTATTGCCGACAGTGCCGAACGATCCGATGCAGCGGGTCTACGCGCTGCGCGCCGGCGTCAACATCATGATGTACATGCTGACCGGCAACTACAAATCCGACCAGGTGCATGTCCCCGTCCTGCTCGAACGTCTGGGGCAGTAGGATGATGCTCTTTCTTGCACTCCCCATGTCGATTGATTCTCCGCTGATGCGGGAGGATAAGGCATGAACTGGTCGATCTCCTTCGAACCGCTGATCTCCTGGCCGCTTCTGGCCCTGGTGCTGGTGCCGCTGGCACTGCTGGCGCTCGTCGGCCTGTGGTTTCGCCAGCGCGGCGCGGTCCTGCGCTTGCTGGCTCTGCTGGCGCTCGCCGCCGCCCTCTTCAACCCGGTGTTCCTCAATGAGGAGCGCGAGCCGCTGAAAAGCGTGGTCGCGCTGATCGTCGACCGCAGCCAGAGCCAGGATATCGGCGACCGTACCAGGCAGACCGACGAGGCCGTGGCGGGGCTGCAGCAGCGTCTCGGCCGCTTCAAGCAGTTCGACGTCCGCGTCGTCGAGGCCGGCAAGTCCGACGCCGCCGAGGAGCGCACCCAAACGCGGCTGTTCGGCGCGCTGGAAGGCGCTTTCCGCGACGTGCCGCCCTCGCGCATCGGCGGCGCCATCATGATCACCGATGGTGAGGTGCATGACACGCCGGCCGGAGCCCCCGATTTCAATGCCCCACTGCACGCCCTGATCACCGGCAACGAGCACGAGAAGGACCGCCGTATCCGCTTCGAGAATGCGCCGCGTTTCGGCCTTGTCGGCAAGCCGCTCGACATGACTTACCGCGTCATCTCGACCGAAAACGAGGCTGGACCGGTCGATGTCAGGGTTTCGGTCAATGGCGAGCAGGTCGCGGTCGAGCATGCCACCGTCGGCCAGGCCATGCCGCTTCAGGTGACCATCCCGGGCGCTGGCCGCAACATCGTCGAACTTGCCATCGACCGCGAGCCGGGGGAACTGACCGACACCAACAACCGCGCCATCGCGCTGGTCGACGGCATCCGCGAGAACCTGCGCGTGCTGCTCGTTTCGGGCGAACCGCACGCGGGCGAGCGCACGTGGCGCAATCTGTTGAAATCCGACGCCTCGGTCGATCTCGTCCATTTCACCATCCTGCGGCCGCCGGAAAAGCAGGACGGCACGCCGATCAACGAATTGTCGCTGATCGCCTTCCCGACCCGCGAATTGTTCGTCGAGAAGATCAAGGATTTCGACCTCATCATCTTCGACCGCTATCAGCACCGCGACGTGCTGCCGATCCTCTATTACGACTACATCTCCGAATATGTCGAAAAGGGCGGCGCGCTGCTGATCGCCGCTGGTCCCGAATATGCCGGCGAGGCGTCGATCGCGCGCACGCCGCTGATGTCGGCCCTGCCGGCCATGCCGACCGGCGAGGTCGTCGACAAGGCGTTCTATCCCCGCCTCACCGAACTCGGCCAGCGTCATCCGGTGACACGTGGCCTCGACGGTTCGGCCACCGAGCCACCGCACTGGAGCCGCTGGTTCCGCACCATCGGCGTGCAGAACCCGCAAGGCGAAGTGGTGATGAAGGGCGCCGACAACCGGCCACTGCTGCTGCTCGACCGCAAGGGCGAGGGCCGCGTCGGCATGCTTCTGTCCGATCAGGGTTGGCTGTGGGCGCGCGGCTTCGAGGGCGGCGGCCCGCATGTCCAGCTCTACCGGCGCATCGCCCACTGGCTGATGAAGGAGCCCGAGCTCGAGGAAGAGCGGCTGACCGCCGAGGGTCGCGGCATGGTGCTGGAGATCCGCCGCCAGACGATGGCCGACGATCCCGGCCCGGCGCAGATCATCACTCCGTCCGGCAAGACGGTCACCGTCAAGCTCGAAAAATCCGAACCGGGCGTCTTCCTGGGCAGCGTCCAGACCAGCGAGATCGGCCTCTTCCAGGTCGCCAATGGCGATCTCACCGCGCTCGCCCATGTCGGACCGGTCAACGCGCCCGAATTCGCCGATGTCGTCTCCACGCAGGAGCGGCTGAAGGCGCCGGCGGAAGCCACCGGCGGCAGCGTGCGCCGGCTGGCCTCGTCCACGCCCAGCGACGTGACGCTGCCTTCCATCGTGCCGGTGCGTTCGGCCGGCGAAGCGTCGGGCAGCGACTGGATCGGCCTGCGCACCACCGACGACAGCGTCTTGAAGGCCGTCTCGCGCGTGCCGCTGTTCGGCGGCTTCCTCGGCCTCGGCCTGCTGCTTCTGGCGATGGGCTCGATGTGGTACCGCGAAGGACGGTAGCGGCGCGCTCTTGCCTTCTCCCTGTCTCGTCTGCGGGGAGAAAAGACGCCGTCGCGGATGGTTTCGCCAATTGTCGGCGTTTACAGAGGCGAGCCAAGCCCCTGCCCTACTCTTCCGGTTCCGTCGTGAACAGCAGCGGGTAACCCTTGGCCTTGCCGGCATCGGTGGCCCGTGTCGCCTTGGTCTCGGCGACATCCCTGGTGAAGACAGCGACCACGCAGACCCCGTGCCGGTGCGCGGTGATCATGACCCGGTGCGCCTGGTCTTCGCTGAGTTTGAACTCACCCTTCAGCACCGTCACCACGAACTCGCGCGGCGTGAAATCGTCGTTGACGAGGATCACCTTGTAAAGCTTCGGCCGCTCGGTCTGCGGCTTGACCTTCAGGCGCGGCTTTGTGGTGTTTTCAGGCATCCGAACCGACTGGTTTGCGATCGAGCTCAATCCGCATTTTGCCACGCGCGGCAGCGATCGTCCATTTACGGACCCGTCGGCGGGCAAGCCCGGTCCTTCACAATCACGTGGGAAATCGTCGATCGCGGTTCAACGGCCCTGGCGGCCGAAGATGCGGCGATTCATTTCGGCATCCGCCCGGCGTTCCATCCATGCCGCGACCGGCCATGCGACAACGCAGATCAGCGTCACGCTGGTGAGCAGGATCAGCAGCCAGGTCTGTGCCGGCGTGATGTAATCCCAGTTGCTGGAAATGGCCGGCGCGAACAGCGAGGGCTCGGTGCGCCCGCTCGCCGGATCCGGCACCGGGCTGGCGGTGAACAGGATCAGTGTCCTGGCAACGCCGGTGGCAACCAGGCCGCTAAGCACGATCGAGCGCAAGATGGACGAAAGCCGCTTCTTCATGCGGATTGCCTACACGGCCGGCGTTGTAAACGGGTTAAGCAGGATCGGGTGCGTGGCTGGAAGCCGTCGGCGTTCAGCTCATCGACCATGCCCTTGGCAGAAGGCCGCCCCAGCCGGTTTGCGGCTGGGGCGGCCTTGCTGGAACGGACCTCGAAACCGATCAGGGCTTCTTCGGAGCGGCCTTCGCGGGAGCCATTTTCGCGGGAGCCATTTTCGCGGGGGCCTTCTTGACTGGGCACTTGTGCTTCTTGGTCACCTTGCAGGCGGTCTTCTTGGCGACCTTCTTCGGAGCGGCCTTGGCCGGAGCGGTTGTCGTTGCGGCAGCGGCCGGAGCGGTGGTCGTGGTGGCGGCAGCCGGGGCAGCGGTCGTGGTCGCGGCTGCGTTGCCCAGAGCCGGCATCGAGAAGGCGAGGGCGACGGCGAGACCAAGGGCGGACAGGAGGGACTTGTTCATGGCTTCATTTCCTTTTTATGCGGGTCGTTTTGAGTGTCACTGGACCGGGTCATTCGGTGTCACTCCAAGCAGCTTCAAAGCGTTGGCGAGCATCCGGATGCCCTGCGCCTGTTTCTTGGCGGCGCAGTACCGGTTGCCCTTTCTCTGAAGTGCCTTTGCCGCGGTGACCTGCGTTGCCGTGGCATGGGTTTCGATGGCTTCATCAAATTGGTGGCTGAGATTGGCGCACCGTTCGGTCCGGGTGAGCGGCGCCTTTGCATCCGATTGGCCGACAGCGGCAGTGACCAGGCCAAGGCCCAGCAAAACTCCCAACAAACTGACTGACAATCTTGGCATTGGTTTATCCGTGAACCCGGAGACGAGCGTCGCAGCCGATCACCTGACCGCCACGGCACTGTTATGCCGACCTACCTTTTCAGGAGTTTTTCCCGATTGTAGAATTTTGTTTCTGGATTGTGTCTGGCCGGGCCGGGCCAAGCTGGGCGTCGCTTTCCATGTGGAGAAGGCGGAATTCATTCTCCCTTGAAAAGCAAGGCACTGGCCAACATATGGCCCGAATTCTATCGTGTGGCTCATCAGCCAGGAATGGCTTGGCCGGCAAACCAGACAGGGCAGCTGTGAAATCCAATGCGCATATACTGATCGTCGACGACGACAAGGACATCCGCGACCTGCTTCAGGAGTTCTTCCAGAAGCGGGGGCTCCACACCTCGGTTGCGGCCGACGGCACTGAAATGGAAGCCATCCTGCGCCGCTCGCAGGTGGACCTCATCGTCCTCGACGTGATGCTGCCCGGCAGGAGCGGGCTGGAACTGTGCCGCGACCTGCGCGCGCAGTATACGACGCCGATCATCATGCTGACCGCCGTCACCGAGACGACGGACCGTGTCGTTGGTCTCGAGATGGGCGCCGACGACTATGTGCCCAAACCCTTCGACCCGCGCGAATTGCTGGCCCGCATCCGCGCCGTGCTGCGGCGCAACGGCGCCGCCGAGCCGAAGCGCGCCACCACCAAGCAGATATACCGCTTCGCCGGCTGGACGATGGACTGCTCGCGGCGCCGGCTGACCGCGCCTGACGACGTCAGGGTCGAACTGACGATGGCCGAATTCAATCTCTTGCAGACCTTCGTCAAGAGCGCCCAACGCGTGCTGACTCGCGACCAGCTCATCGAGCTGTCCGGCGGCGACAGCGACTATTCCTTCGACCGCAGCATCGACATCCTGGTCAGCCGGTTGCGGCGCAAGATGGAAGATGATCCCAAGACGCCCAAGCTGATCCACACCGTGCGCAGCGGCGGCTACCAATTCCTGCCCGAGACGACCTCCGAATGAGACGTTTCCTGCCGCAGACCTTGCCTGTCTGGGTGCTGCTGATCGTCATTGCCGGCCTGCTGATCAGCCAGGTCGCGACGCTCTACATCGTGTCGCGCGACCGCGCCGCCGCCAATGACGTGGTCGACCTCTACCGCCTCAATGACCGCGCCTTCTCGCTCGTTCAGCTGATGCATGACGCCACGCCGCAGGAGCGCAAGGCGACGGCGATCGGCCTGTTCAACTCTACCTACGCGCTCACCGTCTCGGACACGCCCGCCGTCACCTCCTCGATCGCCGGCGACGACCAACTGGCCGAGCTTGAGGACATCCTTGTCGGCCGGCTGTCCAAATTCGGCGTCACCGACGCGCGCGTGCGCCGCGATCCGGCGACACAGGAAGCCGACGACACCAGCGGCGCGGCGCCGGGGGCGGATATCGGCCAGGTCGAGCGGGACCTTCTGGTGCTGGCCGCCGATTTCGCCCAGAGCGAGAAGCTGACGGCCTCGCTGCGCTTCGCCGACGGCCAGTGGCTGAACTTCACGGAGCCGATCACGCCCGTTGGCCCGATCCTGAGCTTCGACAGCCTGCCTCTCTATGCGCTGATCGCCGGGCTGGTGGTGATCATGTCGATCTGGTCGCTGCGTCGGCTGACAGCGCCCTACCGGATGATGGAGACAGCCGTCAACCGGATCGGCAACGACCTCAAGAGCCCGCCGGTCACCGAGAGCGGCAGCCGAGAGGTGCGCGCCGCCGCCAAGGCGATCAACGCCATGCAGGCGAGGCTGCGCGAATATGTGGAGGACCGTGAGCACCTGGCAGCAGCGCTCGCGCACGACCTGCGCACGCCGATCACCAGGATGCGGCTGCGCCTGGAGCTGTTGCGCAGATCACCGGCGCGCCTTGCGCTCGCCCATGATCTCGCCGACATCGAAAGCATCGCGAGTTCCGTGATAGACTTCGCCAAGTTCGAGGTCACGGAGGAAAAGGCCGAGCGCCTCGATTTCTGGTCGCTCGTGGAATCGGTCGCCGACAGCTACGAGACCGTCTCCTTCGACAATGACGACACCCGCCCCCGCGGCCTGATCTGCATGGCGCGGCCGGTGGCGCTCAAGCGCTGCGTCACCAATCTGGTGCAGAACGCCGTCACTTACGGCACGAAGGCGCATCTCAGCCTCAGCCACTCGGACGACACGATCACGCTTGCCATCCGCGACGAGGGGCCGGGCATACCCCAGGCCCAGATCGACGCCGTGTTCGGCTCCTTCGTGCGTCTCGAACAGTCCCGCAACCGCCAGACAGGCGGCCTTGGCCTGGGTCTCACCATCGCCCGCAACATCGCGCGCGCGGCGGGCGGCGACGTCCGCCTGTCCAATCATTCGGGCGGCGGCCTGCTGACGGAATTGCGCTTGCCGCTGGCGGCTTGAGGCTGGTTGCCAGCCCCGCACGTCAGCCTATTACAATGATTTTCCATGCCAGCAGAGCGACGATGACCGCCGCCGTGAACAGCGTTGCCCAGCGGTGCCGTCCGAACACATGCATGACGAGAACGATCAGTGCCGCGATCGACGCGGCGAGAGCCCCTTCGAGATAGAATATCTGTCCGCCGCCGACCGGTCCGCCGCTCGCGCCTCCAACGCGGAAGAACTCCGTGATGGACCGCATTGTGATGACGATCAGCAAGCCGAACGCCACTTGCGCGGCGCGCGCTGTCGACAACCAGTTCAAGATCCGTTTCAAAGCGCCTCCGATGCGCCCCGAAAATCTTCGATCGATGTGCCGGCTTACCGCCGCAGCACCGCCGACAGCACGTCGCGTATACCGATCGCGCCGACGAAGCGCGACTGGTCGTCGAACAGCGCCACGGGCGCGGTCTGCGAACGGTGCATGGCCAGCATCACAGTCTTCAGCGACGTGCCGGGATTGGCCCAGAACACTTGCGCCAACTCCTCCGGCTGACTTTCGACATCGGCGCAGGACACCCATACCGCCGGCTTGCCGTCGCGTTCGGCCGCCGCCACCAGCCCGTGCTCGTCGATCTTGAAGCGCGTCGTCTTGCGCCGGTCGAGCCACACCCAGCCGTCCTTGCCCTGTTCGAGATCGCGGCGGTCGCGCATGACGTTCCAGGCGGTCAGCACCGAGAGCGGGTTCACATTGGCGATGAAGTCGCGGACATAGTCGTTGGCGGGCCGCAGCACGATGTCTTCCGGCGCGCCGGTCTGGACGATGCGGCCGCCCTCCATGATGGTGATGTGGCTGCCGATCTTCAGCGCTTCCTCGAGGTCGTGGCTGACGAAGATGATGGTCTTCTTCAGCTCCGCCTGCAGCTGCAGAAGCTCGTCCTGCAGCTTGGTGCGGATCAGCGGGTCCAGCGCCGAGAACGGCTCGTCCATCAACAAGATCGGCGCCTCGGTGGCGAAGGCTCGCGCCAGGCCGACACGCTGCTGCATGCCGCCCGAGAGTTCATGCGCGTATTTGTTCGACCATTGGTCGAGATTGACCAGCTTGAGCTGCCTGTGCACCCGCTCCTTGCGCTCCGCATCCGGCACGCCGGCGAGTTCGAGACCGAGGCCGACATTCTCCTCCACCGTGCGCCACGGCAGGAGGCCGAACTGCTGGAACACCATCGCCACCTGCTTCTGCCGCAGCCGCCGCAGCGTCGGCTCGTCGCAGGTGACGACATCGACCGTGCGGTCACCGTCCTTGACCAGCACCTGGCCGCGCGACACGACGTTGAGCCGGTTGACCGCCCGAAGCAGCGTCGACTTGCCGGACCCCGACAGGCCCATCAGCACCGAGATCTCACCTTCATGCACGGTAAGGCTGGCGCCGGCGCAGCCCAGCACATTGCCGGTCTTCTCGAGGATTTCGGCCCGGGTAGCGCCCTTGTCGATCATCGCCAGCGAGCCGGCCTGGTCGGCGCCGAAGACAATATCGACATTCCTGAAATCGACGGCGACAGTCATTTCTTGCCTCCAACGCCAATGCGCGTCATCCGGTCGAGCACGATGGCGAGCACGACGATGGCGAGGCCGGCCTCAAGTCCCAAATCGATGCGGCGCGAGCCAAGCGCCCGGTTGATTTCCGTGCCGAGCCCGCCGGCCCCGATCAGGGCCGCGAACACCACCATCGACAGCGACAGCATGATCGACTGCGTCAGGCCCGCCATGATGGTGGGCAGCGCCGAGGGCAGCTCGACCTTCCACAACAGCTGGCGCTTGGTGGCGCCGAAGGCCTCGCCGGCCTCGATGATCGACTTCGGCACCGAGACGACTCCGAGATGGGTGAGCCTGACTGCGGTCGGGATGACGAAGATGATGGTGACGATCAGGCCGGGGGCGTTGCCGAGGCCGAACAGCGTCAGCACCGGGATCAGGTAGACGAAGGTCGGCAGCGTCTGCATCAGGTCGAGCACCGGCAGCATGACGCGGTAGACCTTCGGCTTGTGCGCCGCCCAGATGCCGAGCGGCACGCCGATGGCCATCGCCGCCGCCGCCGCGGCGACGACCAGCACCAGCGTCTGCACCGTCTGTTTCCAGAGGTTCTGGTTGATGATGAAGACCAGGCCGAGGAAAACGCCGATGGCAAGCGGCCGCGAGCGCTGCAGCAGCCAGGCGATCACGGCTATTACCAGGGCGAGCAGCACCGGCGGCACCGTCAGCAGGATATCGACCAGCCCGTCGAGCAGGAAATTGAGGCCATTCGAGAACGCCCTGAACACAGTGTCGAAATTGTCGGTGAGGAAGCCGAAGAACGCCTTGCCCCAGGCGCCGATCGGGATCTTGTGATCGACCATGAATTTGGAAACCGGATCCATCTCACCCCTCGTTTGCCAGAGCTCTGCCTTCGGCCCCGTATTGTCGCGACGTCATCTTGTCACAGGATATGGAAAAGGGCAGCCTTTTCCAGCGGCTGCCCTTCTATTTCGGTCACGCCGAAATCAAAGCCGGCTTAGCCTCCGAGCACGGTCTTGACCGCCGCCGCCGCGTCGCCGCCGTCGAAGGTGGTCACGCCGGCGATCCAGGGCTTGACCGCATCCGGATTTTTCTTCAGCCAGGCGGTTGCCACCGTGTTGGCGTCGCCGCCCTTCAGGATGGCGTCCATCATCTGGCCTTCCATATCCAGATTGAACTTCAGGTTGGCGATGAACTTGCCGACATTCGGGCACTCGGTCATGTAGCCCTTGCGCACGTTGGTCGAGACGGTGGCCGCGCCGAAGCCGCTGTCGCCCATGCCGTCGAGATAAGTGATCTTCATGGCGCCCATCACCGGATGCGGCGTCCAGCCGAGGAAGGCGATCCACTCCTTGTTCTTCATCGACTGCTCGGCCTGCGTCAGCATGCCGGCCTCCGAGGATTCGACCAGTTCGAACCCGTCGAGATTGTCCTTCGGGTTCTTGATCATGTCGAGGATGATGCGATTGCCGTCATTGCCGGCTTCGATGCCGTAGATCTTGCCGTTGAACTTGTCCTTGAACTTGCCGAGATCGGTCAGCGTCTTGACGCCGGCATCCGCCACATAGGTCGGCACGACGATGCCATAACCGGCGCCGGCCAGGTTCTGGCTGACGGTCTCGACCGAACCGTCGGCCGTGTAATCCTTGATGTCATTGGTCATCGACGGCATCCAGTTGCCGAGGAAGACGTCGAGGTCCTTGTTCTTCAGCGACGCATAGGTCACCGGAACCGAGAGCTGGATCACCTGCGGCTCGTAGCCGAGGGCGGTGAGCAGCACCGAAGCGAGCCCGGTGGTGGCCTGGATGTCGGTCCAGCCGACATCGGAGAGACGGACCGTCTTGCAGCTCGCCGGATCGCCGGCGAAGGCAGCACTCGTGGACAGGAAAGCCGCC
Source organism: Mesorhizobium sp. ES1-4 (assembly GCF_020164745.1). Lineage (GTDB taxonomy): Bacteria > Pseudomonadota > Alphaproteobacteria > Rhizobiales > Rhizobiaceae > Mesorhizobium. The sequence goes on from NZ_JAIUGV010000018.1 coordinate 112,647, forward strand.
AGGCCGAGGCCGGCGACGAAAGAATTCAGACGCGACATGTACTTTCTCCCATTGCGATTCTTTGGCGGAGCGAAGTTACGGTTTTTCTGCCCGCCTTGTTTCGTCAGCCAAACACCATTCTCGTGCGGTTTCAAGCATTAAGGCAATCACGATCAACGGCGCGCGCTGGCCAATCAGCGACACGGCCGACGCTTGCGGGCCACTCTCGACCTCGTCAGGGCCGGTCGCGGCGGCTTTTTCAGGGGAATGTGGCGACAGGCCCTCCCCGCGCCGCGGCAAGTCGGCTTAGAAAGGCGGCATGGCCAAGCTTTACTTCCACTACGCGACGATGAACGCGGGCAAGACGACCATGCTCCTGCAGGCGTCCTACAATTACCGCGAGCGCGGCATGACGACCATGCTGTTCGTCGCCGGCCTTTATCGCAAGGGCGACACCGGCCTGATCTCCTCGCGCATCGGGCTGGCGATGGAAGCCGAAATGTTTCGCGACGGCGACGACCTGTTCGCCCGCGTCGCCGAGCATCACCAGCACACGGCGGTTCATTGCATCTTCGTCGACGAGGCGCAGTTCCTCGAGGAGGAGCAGGTCTGGCAGCTTGCCCGCATCGCCGACCGACTCAACATCCCGGTCATGTGCTATGGCCTGCGCACCGATTTCCAGGGCAAGCTGTTTCCAGGCTCTCGCGCGCTGCTGGCGATAGCCGACGATCTGCGCGAAGTGCGCACCATCTGCCGCTGCGGCCGCAAGGCGACCATGGTCGTGCGCCTCGGTCCCGACGGCAAGGTGGCCCGGCAGGGCGAACAGGTGGCGATCGGCAAGGACGTCTACGTCTCGCTCTGCCGCCGCCACTGGGAGGAGGAAATGGGTCGCGCGGCGCCCGATGATTTCATCGGCTTTGTCAGCGGTTGAAACGACGTCAGTCGGTCGGTGGCATCGGGTAGCCGGCTGCCACCTCTCGCGGTCGCGCCATTCTATGTTGCCTTTGTTAAGGTGGCCGCCCTATCTTCCCGTGCTCAGCCAGAACTCTCGGGGGTCAGCCATGCTTCGAGCCGTCTTGTCCGCCAGCCTTCTTTTGCTTGCCACTTCCGTTGCCGCCGAGGCCGGGGGCGACCCAGTGCTCGGCAAACATGTTTTCAACCGATGCATGGCCTGCCATGAGGCGGCGACCGACCGCGACAAGGTCGGCCCGCATCTGATGGGGGTGGTCGGCCGCACGGCGGGAACCGCCGAAAGCTTCCTCGGACATTATTCGGAGGCCATGAAGAACGCAGGGGCTGCCGGTCTCGTCTGGGACGAGGCAAACCTTGCCGAATACCTCAAGGCACCCAAGCTGAAGGTGCCCGGCAACAGGATGGCCTTTGGCGGCCTCAGCAATGACGACGACATCGCCAACATCATCGCCTATCTCAAGGCCGATCCCAAGCCCTGAGCAGACGCCGTTTGCCGCGGTACGCGGCCTGCTGCCGCCGCGCCGGGGCGGCAAATGGCCAGTTGTTGTGGAGTTTTCAGAGCCATCCGCTCCGGCGTGGACTGATTGCTTTGCCGGCATGAAAGTTCAAAATCAGCTGAACCAGGCTTGACCGGCCAGTTGATCACGCCATGACCACGGCTCCATTGCCGTTCAAGGGTCCGGCCGGATATTTGTTTTCGCGCCGCGACTGTCTTGATGTCTTTCAATCCCCTTATACCCCACATATATTCGCCGCTGTTCGCAACCAGCGACCGGAAGCCGAAGCGGGAGGCCCCTATGGCGACATTGCAGAATTTCGATGCCGAAATTGCCAGGACCAAGCAGGTCGTCCAGGATATGCGCACCAAGATCGAGCAATCCGGCACCGTGCTCGACACGCTCGCCATATCAGACAAGAAGATCGGCGACGCCAATTTCGACATCGAGAACGCCCGCATCGAGGATGTGCTGAAGCAGCAGAAGGTGATGGAAGGCAACATCGCCGACCTGATCATAGGCCTCGAGGACGCCACCAATGTCTTCGGCGCCGAGTTCGAGAGCATGAAGAACTACACCGGCTGGGAAAATTTCGTCGGCGTCTTTTCGGCGCAGCGCAAACAGCGCATGCGCACCGACCGCGTGCGCAACATGTCGCTCGCCGGCAACCTGCAGGAGCTGCTGGCCAAATCGGACACCATCGTCGGCATACTGAAGGCGCAGAAAGACGTCCTCGACCAGCGCTACAAGACCTCCGAGGCAAGCCTGTCGCAGGTTATCGAGCGCCGCAAGACCACCATGACGAACCTCGAAGCCGTGCAGAAGCGCATCGAGGAGCTCAATCCGATGCTGCTCGACATCGAGAACAAGATCGCCGCCTCGACCAGCCAGAAGGATCGCACGCAGCTCGAGGGCGAGCGCTCCAAGCTCGCCACCGAATACAACGAAAAGCAGGCCAAGGAGCAGGAGCTGCTGGCCGAAAGCCAGACGCTGGAGCGCTACACCTCGATGTTCCAGACCTTCGTCGATTCGCTCAATAACCAGATCGCCGCGCAGTCGACGCTGATCAACAAGCTGACTATCGATACCGAGCAGCGCATCGTGCTCTACAAGGCCTTGGAAGATTCTTTGAAGACCGCCGCGCAGCAGGATGTCGCCCACAAGATCAACACGCTGGGCAGCCAGGTCGACAACACGGCCGAGGAAACCATGGCCGGCATCGGCGCCGCCTCGCAGAAGCACATCGGCGACCTGCTGGAGATGCACGAGAAGAACATGGTGGCCAGCGCCGACATCCACCGCCGCAAGAAGCTGGCCGACGATGCCTTCGCCCGCCGGTTCGACGAGGTGCTGAAGAAGCACAATTCGGCCAACTACGTGCAGTCGTAATTGCCGCACGCACCGGTGCGACAATGCCAGGGCCAATAGCATGACCCCCGAAAACGACGCTGCGGCGCGGTATTTCTCGGCAATCACTGCCGCGCTCAGCGGCCTTGAAGTGTTCATGCGCGACGACCGCTCGCCGCTTTACCGGCACGGCATCGTCGCCAAGATCGTTGCCGAATACATCGCCCGGCTCGACAAGTCCTTCGCCTGCTGGCGTAACCGGCTGGGTTTCATGGACACGTTCCGCATTTCGCGGGCCGAAAGCGGCTACCCCGTATTCCAGAACCTCCTCGAACTGGAAAACGACCGCCTGCAGGCCGACGCGCGGCTCGCCAACATCCCCCAAGCCGGCGAGTTGCGCGAGGAGATGGCCGACTTCATCCTGCGCCATAAGGAGTTCCCCGAGGCACTGCAGAAATCGATGGCCGAGCGGCTTTATCTCGAAGACGTCAAGAGCGAGCAGACTTTTGGGCCGTTCACACTGGCGCAGACCGCCAAGGTGTCGGTCAATCCGAAGACGGCGCGGCCCTATTATCTGGTCCACTGGGCGACCTTCGACGGCAGCGCCAACCTGCCTTTGGTCTACATGGTCACGGTGGAGGATTCCTCGGAAAGCATGATCCGGCAGCTTGTCGACAAGGGCAGACTGAACGATAAGGTCGACATTCCCCTGCCCGTCGACGGCCTGCTCAATCCCGAGCTTGCCCACCGTTTCGACGATTTCACCGAGAAGAACTCGGCCTACACGCTCTCGCCGGCGACGATCGCCGTCAACATCGACAAGGATTTCCCCGACCTTCACCCCAAGCAGCTGCGCCGCGTGGTGCTCGGTCCCTTCTATTCGGCCGGCATCACCGAGAACAATTCCGTTGTCGCCGAGGTGCTGGCCAAGGTGCGCAAGCCCGAAAACGCCTGGCTGCTGACCTGGACCATCCAGGAGGTCTATTCGAAGGGTGAAAAACCCGGTCGCAAGGGCCTGTGGTCGAGCGCACCCTCGTCCGAGGAATTCTTCATCAACACCGACGACCTTGAAGCCGCGCGCCAGGGCGTATCGAGCTACGAAAACCACGCACTGATCCCGCACGAGGCCTATCAGGCGCTCTACGCCGCCGGCGAGGCGCAAAAGATATTCGCCGGCTACAAGGTTCACGTCCTGTCCAACGGACAGGTCATCTCGGACCTCTGACCGTCACACCGCGGAGCATCCTTCATGGACACCGGCCTGACCACCATTCCGGAAGCGGCGATCGAAAAGCACCGCGCCACCGCGCAGAGCTTCATCACCCGTATCGTCGTGCTGGAGGATCCATCGCGCGAATCCGGCACAGCGCTTGCCGGCACCAACCGTCGCTTCGTCTCCACCGTCTCGGTCGGCTCGGTGCGCCGCACGCGAGAGGTCGAGCTGGTCAAGACCGTCGGCGCCGTCCATGCCGACGACCAGCTGCTCACCATCCCGCAGCACACGCTGCTCTTTCGCGCCCGGCGCGGCACGGCGATCGCGCTGGCGGTGTCGGACGTGTTCGCTGAAGGCTCCGATCTCGAAAGCCTGCAGGCCAGGAACACCCGGGCCCCGCTCGAAGGCGACGAGGCGTCCACCTTCAAGAAACTGCTGTCGGCCTCGGCCTATATCTCGGTCTTCAGTCTCGCCTCCTATCTGTTCCAGCTCATCGACAGCGACGGCGAGGCGCCCAATGACATCCCCGAGCCGGACTTCCTGTTCGACACGCCGCAGGATGCGGTGAAATCGATCCTGGCTGGTCTCGACAAGACGATATCGGGCTCGACGGACGATACCGACCTGATGATCCGCGCGCGCGCCTTCGCCCGCGTCGCCATCGATGGCCTGCTGGCGCGCAAAGGCCGCTTCGACGGCATCGGCCCGTTCGAGAACGCCCATATCCGCATAGACGCCGACGACTTCACCCTCGACGGCTTCGACGTCGCGCCGGGCAAGCGCTCGAAACCGCTGGTGATGACCTTCAAGATGCCGGAAGAGGTCGTCGGCAACCACATCGCCAAATACCAGTCGGTCAAGCTGGCCAAGATGCTGATGGCCTATGATTTCGAGCGCGAGTTGAACCCGTTCGTCGAGCTTGGCGGCTTCCTGTTCACCTTCATCGGCGACGGCGCGCCCGGCACCGGCAAGACGACGCTGATCCAGATGATCGCCGGCCTCGTCAACGGCTATTGCCAGGTCGCCGGCTATCCCTTCGCCTATGAGAATTTCGGCGTCGACCAGATCTCGTCCTATCAGGGCAAGTCGGGCCAGAACTGCCGCCAGTTCATCAACAATGTCTTGAACCCGCGTGTCATCGGCTTCGGCACCATAGACGACATCGACCAGGTGGCGGCGCGCCGCTCCGACGACCGCGCCTCGGCCGGCCAGCAGGAAATCACCGGCGTCCTGATGGATGCCTTTGCCGGTGCCGCCACCGTGGTGCGCGGCAACTGCTCGTTCGGCATGTTTTCCAACTATCCCGAAAACGTCGACGATGCGCTGCGCCAGCGCGCCGGCGCCCGCTGGCTGGTCGACGGGCCGCAGACCCGTGACGACTACATCGACATCTTCGTGCTGCTCGCCGGCAAGAACCACCAGATCCCCCTGGGCAAGCACGAGCTCTACGCCGCGCAGGAAATCCAGCGCGCCGTGACCGAAGCCTATGAGGAACACGAGAAGCCTCGGGAGGACGGTCTCATGCGGGTCTATGAGCGCTACATGAAGGAGAATGGCGCGCCCAGGACCATGGCCGACATCGGCACCTACCTGCACCTGATCAAGGAGGCCGAGCCACGTTTCACCGGCCGCGCCATCAAGAACGTCACCGACGCCATCAAGATGCGCGCCATGGACATCGAGCTTCCCGACGACTGGTTCGAGAAGCCGGAAGCCTTCATGCACAAGAGCTACGATGAAAAGAAGGCAATGATCGAGGACCTGCGCGGACCGTTCTCGCTTGCCATGGTCATGCAGGAGATCAACCGCTACGCCGATTCCGAGTTTCGCTATTCCGACAAATCGGATGATGCGGCGGTGGAGAAGCTGCTGCGCGATGCCAGATTGCGCGAACGCGCCGCACGCGAGATGGAGGAGATGAAGAAGAAGGGGATCTGGAATGCGTGAGCTTGGCCGGATTTCCCTTCTCCCCTTGTGGGAGAAGGTGGATCGGCGCGCAGCGCCGAGACGGATGAGGGGTGTTGGCCGGAGTGCCGTCAGTGCCAAGCTGGAGCACCCCTCATCCGTCGCCTTCGGCGACACCTTCTCCCACAAGGGGAGAAGGAAAGGTCACGCCCCTCACCCTTACCCTCTCCCCGTGAAGAACGGGGAGAGGGGGGCGTCGGCGTTAGCGCTTCGCCTTGTCGGGCAAAACCTTTCGGACTCTTCAATATGACCGCCCGCAAACCTGACCTCCTTCGCGACAACGAACTCATCTATGGCCGGCTGCTGACCATTGATGAACCGCATCTCATCCAGCGCTACAACAAGGCGCTGGCGGCATTCGGCAAGAAGCCCACCAAGCTGAATAGCTTCCAGATCGACCGCACCGGCTTCTCGCCGGAAGTGGCCGAGGAGTGTGGCGACTACGACTATCTCGATCCCAACGAGGTCAACCGCCGCTTCATCATCCTGACGCCGTCGCAAATCGACCTGCCGGTGGTACACACCGCCTTCTCCAACACGTCGCAACTGATGTTCGAGTTCATGTCCACGAACCAGCGCGCCATCGACGCGCTGACCATCAAGGACGTGATCTACGGCGAGATCGAGGATTCCGTTCCCAAGGTCAACGACATCGAGGACCTGCTGTCGATCAGCCAGGTCGAGTTCAAGGTGCTGTCGGCCGAGGACGTGCTGGGCAAGGCCGCCGAACTCGGCAGGCTGGTCGACCGGCTGAAGCAGGAACCCGACGCCTGGCGCGACAACGCCATGCTGACCCGCATGGTCGAACTCGCCAAGGTCTGCGGCGACATCCGCGAGAATGCGCTGGTGCCGGACCAGGTGATCTTCCGCCACAACGCCTACTGGACCAGCCATTTCGGCGGGCTGTACGTGTTCGTCGATCACGACATGACGACGGTGATCAGCGATCCGGCCGCCCCCGGCTTCCGCCGCTCGCGGCCCTGGCAGGTGAGCTATCTCTCGATCAGGGACGCCGACAAGGTGTTCAAGTTCCTGGCCGCCACCGGCCGCATCGAACTGCCGCGCGCCTCCTGGATCGAGGCCTCGGGCTATCTCGAGCACCGCGCCGAGATGGTGGTGCGCGCGCTGATCCGCGACGCCGAGCCGGACCGCAATCTGACCGATGTCGACAAGGTCTGGCTGCAGACCTGGATCCAGAGCCACGCCGACCTGATCACCAGGGACGGCAATTTCCCCTTCCTCAACGCCGCCAAGCGCGAGATCGCCCAGCTTGGCCATCTCAAGATCGAGGATGTTATCCCGCAGCAGCGCTTCCTGGTGATCCGTGCCAAGCCGGACCATCCAGACGCCTGGCTGACCAATCGGCTGATTTCGGATTTCGTACCGTCGGACTTCGTCTCGCGCTATATCTTCAACAAGGACGGCTTCTACAAGGACTATGACGGCTTCAGCGACGCCTGGCGATCGCATGTTGTGGACGTTCTGAAAACCACATATCTGAAGGACAAGGTGGCGTTTCGCACACGCCTCTACGGCCTGACCGACTAAGAACGAGATGAACCGTCTTTCCGTTCTAATTTGTTGTTCTGGTTCACGACTTTATCCAGGAAGTCCGCGACTTTCTGGCATCATGCTGATGGGGTGATACAGCCATGCTCGATCCGATCGTGAATTTCTTCACCCGGATTTTCCAGTGGATCGGCCGCGGCATTGGCCTTTTGATCGGCGTGATCCTGTGGCCCTTCATGTGGGTCGGGCGCTGGTATGGGCAGCGCGGCTGGATCCTGAAAGCCGTGGTCGGCCTCGCACTCCTGGTGCTTATCGGCCTCTACGCCAATTTCTTCTACGCCACCCAATGGTGGAGCAATTTCAACCCGAGCTATCCCGACAACTACAGCTTCGAGAAACGCAATGTTTCCGCCGGCGAACAGGTTGCCGCGGGTGCCGGTACCGACACGGCAAAGACCTGCGGCAACTCCGGCATCGCCCAGGTCGCCGCGGACCTGATCGACTTCAACGTCAATCAGAACGCCTGGGTCTCGTCCATGATCCTTTACAAGCTCGGCCTGTTCGGCATCGACTGGGACGACACGCCATGGATGGACAACAAGGCTTCGTTCCAGCGCGGCATCAATCAGGCGGTGCGGCGCACGGCCACCGAGCTTGCCGACAATCTTGGCCGTGTGCGCACCACGTCGCAGATCGACACCAATCTCCAGGATGCGCGGGGGCAGCTGCAGTACGACGAGTCCATCTGGTATATCAGCCGCAACGGCATGACCGCGACCACGCCCAGCATGTATCGGCGTGCTATGGGCAATCTGCGCTCTTTCAACGCTCGCCTCGCCACCTGCCAGGCGACATTCGATGCCCGCGCGGACAACCTGAAGCAGTATATCGATCGCATCGCCAGCGACATCGGTTCGACCTCGGCTATCCTCAAGGAGCGCGCCGAGAACCACAACAATGGCTGGTTCGACTTCCGGGCCGACGACCGCTACTGGTTCGCCTATGGCCAGCTCTATGCCTATTACGGCCTGATGAAAGGCGCCCAGGCCGACTTCGAGGACGTCATCAAGGAAAAACACCTGCAGAGCCTGTGGGACACGATGGACCAGCAGTTCGTCTCGGCCCTGCGCATCCAGCCCTTCATCATCGCCAACGGCCGCGAGGACGGCTGGCTGCTGCCGACGCATCTGACGACGATGGGCTTCTATATCCTGCGCGTACGCTCCAATATGGTCGAAATCAGCAACGTGCTGACGCAGTAGCGCTGTTCAGTTGCGGCGCGTGCGATGGCGAATTTGCGCCGTCGGGTCTGTCGCATTCCGTGCATTGTGCGGCTGTTTTGAGACGGCGGAAGCGCCCCTGCTCTGGCTTCTATACGGCGCGGCAAGCGGAGCCATGAAGAACCGGGAACAGGTCGGCCCGCCGCAGAGGAACTTTTCTCTATAGGAAACATAGTTGCATGAAAGTTGACGCAACCGCAGCGACAGGGTTAGATGCCCGCGCGTCCGGTTCCAGCCTTCTCGCAAGCGACATCAACCCCGTCCCCTCCACCGTCCAATCCAGAGGAAAGCCGTCATGGCCGAAGTGAAGTCCGACATCGAGATCGCGCGTGGCGCCAGGAAAAAGCAGATCCAGGAGATCGGCCAGAAGATCGGCATCCCGACCGAACATCTGCTGCCCTACGGCCAC
>NZ_JAIUGV010000019.1 GCF_020164745.1 Mesorhizobium sp. ES1-4
GCCTGCCGCCGGGACTGCTGGCTGTGATGGGCCGCAGTCCCGGCCGCCAAACTACCCGATCCTTCTCAAACAATCCTAGGGCGGAGCAAGGAGCGAAGCGACGCGGCACAGACCCTAGGATGACGAAACGCGGGGTTGCATTTGGGGTCGATGCCCCGTTTGTACCCGACGCAACCCCACCCGCGCCGGCCTGTACAGCGCCAGCGCGATCACCACGAACTTGGTCATCAGCGTGGTCTTGGACGCCAGGCTTTCGGAGGTGTTGAGCAGGATCAGCCAGCCCAGCATCGGCAGCCAGATGCCGGGATGGCAGCGGCGCGCCACCTCGTGCATGAACAGCACGAAGCCCAAAAACAGCAGCAGGGTGAAGAAGGCGCCCTGATAGAGGACCAACCGGATGATCGGGTTCTCGATCCCCTGTTCGAGGCCGTTGATGCGGCGCAGGCTTTCGATGAGATCGACATCCGGCCCCACGATCAGGTCGCGCAGTTCGAAATGCTTGAAGAGCTCGAACATCTCGACGCGGGCATTGGCGCTGCCGCTGTCCGAAACGAAGCGCTCCAGCAGCGCATCGAAAAAGCCGTACGACGCCGCGAGCGCGATAACGACCGGCACCAGGGCGGCAAGGATGAGGCCAAGTGCTGCGCCAAGCAGGTTGACACGCCCCGCGCGCAAGGTGCGCAGGCCCTGGATGAGCAGGTAGCAACCGCCGAGCACGATCGTCGTCACCATCGCCGAGCGCCCGCCAAAGGCCACCAGTGCCGCGCATTGCAGGCCGATCAGCACGAGCCGCAGCGGCATGGACAGCGACCGCGAGCCCGAAAGCAGCGCCAGCACGTAGATCGAGGTGATCGTGGCATTGGACAGGGGGTGGCCCTGGAGGGCTGTCGAGCGCAGGTCGTTCATGAAAACCACGCCGTCGAACCGGTAGGGAAAGACCAGCGTCTTGGTGGCGAACTCGAACAGCGCCAGCAGCGCGTTCACGGTCATGATCGTGTGAACGACGGTCTGCAGGCGGGCGAATATCTTTTCGTCGGCCTCGGCCAGCATCATCACCAGCAGCGCCGGCGTCACGAACGTGTCGATCATGCCGGCCATGCCGGGACGCTGCCTGACGATGACGACGACCAGGAGCATGACCGACATGACGGTCAGCAGGGCGCTGGCCGGCCGCCTGTCGGCGATGGCCAGCGTGTAGCCGACCGGGTTGCCGAACGTGCAGGCGCGCCAGGCAAACATCAGCACGAGCAGATAGGTGGAGGGATGGACCTTGGTGGCCGGATTGCCGGTCAGGCCATCATAATTGTAGCCCACCAGCCACAGCATGCCGCCCGAGATGGCGAACAGCAACGCCACCACCGCGACCAGGCCGTAGCCGGTCACCCAGTCGAGGGAATTGCCGACGTGAGGCGCGGCCGCGGCTTGACCCTGGCCGGCCCAGCCGGCGGCCGGGGTGGCGGGCCGGACGGCAACCATGTCAGGCCGCCTCGTCGACCAGCAAGGCGCCGGTCGGCAGCCGCCCCATGACGGAAATGGCCTGCGAGGCCGCCGTGACATCGCGCATTGGCGTCGCGTTCAGCGTGGCGACGAGCACGATCTCGTCGACCATGGCCACCAGCGGCGAGGCATTGAGATTGTCGGCCAGCGCGCCGCCGTCGACGACGACGAGTTCGAAATTGCGGCTCGCCTGGGCCAGCATGTGCTGCGTGAAATAGACGCCCTGCGCCTCGGAGAAGGCGGCCCTTGGCCTGCCCTTGCCCAAAACCGCGACGTTGCTGCCGGGCGCGCACTGGCTCAGCGCCTCGACGGCATATTCGCCGCGCAGCACGTCGAGCAGGCCGGGCTGAGGTTCCTTCTGGCTCTTGCCGGCATTGGTGTCGATGAACAAGACTCGGCTGCCCCGCGCCGCCGCAGCGTTGGCCAGCAGGCGTGCCACCCGGCCCCGTTGCGCGGCGTCCTCCGGCGCGGACGTCACCAGGATGGACGGCACCAGTGGCCAGTCCTGCGGACGCTGGCTGGAGGAGAACAGGCGTCTCAGCGCCAGCCCGGCGACGGCGTCCATCTTCTGCCCGGCGGGCGTGGCGGTGCCGCCGAAAGGCCACCAGCGACGGCGCTCGGATTTGGCCGGCAGCACGCCCACCACCGGCGCGTCGATGGCCGATTGCATCTGCGCGCTGGAAAGCACCGTCGGCGATGAATATTCCGCGATCAGCGCCAGGGCGGTGCCCAGGCCGAGACCACCGAAAAAGGCGCCGAACACGAGCAGCCCCAGCGGCGGCCAGCTCTTCTTCAGCGCCGGCATGGCCTGGGAGATGATGCGCGCATTGGTGCTGTCGACATTGACCTGCTCGCGCGTTTCCTGCGCCCGCTGCAGATAAGTGGCGTAGACGGAGCGCAACGCCTCGAGATCGCGCTGCAGTTCGCGCAGCTTGACCGAGGCCTGGTCGGTGTCGAGCGACTTGCTTTTCAAGCCCGCGACCTTGGCCTCCAGCGCCTGCTGGTTGGCCAGCGCCCGCTCGTAGTCGGTTTCGGCGGCGGCGGCGATGCGGGCGAGTTCGCGCGCGATGAGCGCGCGCGTGTCGCGCAATTGCTGCTGGGCCGCGATCATCGAGGGATGGCGCGGCCCGAGTTCGGTGCCGAGCTGCGAGACCTGGTCGACAAGCGTCGCTTCCTGCGCCCGCAGGCTCGAGATCACCGACGAGCGCATCGCTTCCGAGGTCGCGTCCGGCGCCCCGCCGGACCGGCGCAGCTGGTCGACCTGCGCCTTGAGCGCGACCGTGCGGCTCTGCGCGGCGGCGAGCTGCGTGTTGATCTCGGTCAGTTCCTGGTCGCTGACCAGGTTGCCCGCGGCCATCACCATGTTGTTGGCGGACTTGTAGGCCTCGACCGCATTCTCGGCCTGCTGGACGCGCTTGCGCTGCTCGGCCAGCCGCGCGGTGATGGAGTCGGATGCATCCGTGGCCATCTTCGCGCGCGCGGCGGCCTGGTCGGTCAGGTAGGCCTGTGCGACGGCATTGGCGAGCTTCGCCGCCTTGTCGGCGCTCTTGGCGGTGACGATCACGTCGAGGACCAGCACCTTGTCGGCCCGCTTGACCGCCAGACGCCGGCGCAGCGCATCGAGCGTCTTCCCGGTCTTGTCGGTTTCGGCCGACCCGGAGCCCGGCACATCGCCGAGCAAGCGGCTCAAAAAGCCACCCTGTCCGTTGAATTCCGGATCCTCGGTCAGGTTGGTCGCCGCGATAGCCCTGAGCAGCACGCCGCTCGATTGGACGACGGCAACCTGGCTTTCCACCATGGTGATGCCGCCATCGGGCGGGACACGGCTCGGATTGACGTCGTTGGTGACCACCTGCAGGTCCTGCGGATCGACGATGATTTCCGCCACCGAGCTGTAGAGCGCCGGCGTGAACAGCCCATAGAGCAGCGCCCCAAGGGTCAGCAGCGCGGCCGTGGCAAGGATCAGGAAACGGCGGCGCACCAATATGCGCTTGAGGTCACCCAGTTCGACGGTCGAGGATGGATAGGACGCGGCCGGTGGCGGCGCCGGCGCGTATTGCGTCACCTCCGGAGCGTGTTGTTGCGGCAACGAGAGCAGGGATGATTGCAAAGGTCGCTCCGAGAACGCTCCATATGCCCCAAAACATTAAATTGCGGCTTCAGCCTAGCTATGACTCCAACTCTTAAAACACTGTTAATTATGTTGGGAGCTCTTCTGATTTCTGGCACGGAGTTTGCGTGGCAGGGGTACGGGCCGTGTTGACAGGCGCAAGCGAGCGGGAAACGAATGGAAATGGAGCAACATCTTCCTCCAGTCCGACCGTCCGCCCACTTCTTGTGGCCAAAAACCGAACACCGGCCCGTTACCAAACGCCAGAATTCTAGGGGTGCGACATGCAGGTGAGCCTGCACCTGGACAGCGACTGCCTCCGTGCTTTTCACCTGCTGCTGCTGCAGCGCTTGGCGGCGCTCGCGGATGTCGCGGTTTACGTCTACGCGCGCCCGGGCGGGAGCGGGGTTCCAGGCAGCATAGCCGCGCTGTTTCAGCTTGAAACAGCCATCCATGGCTTGCCCGCGGACGGACTGGCCAAGCGGCTGCCGCTGTCGGCGCTGGCCCCCTACCAAACGCAACCGCCCGCCTCGCCGGACCTCGTGCTCGACCTGCGCGGCGACGCGCAACTGGAGGGAACACGCGTCTGGCGTGTGACCTATGACGGCGCGGGCGGCGAAGCGGCCCTGCTGGCGTCGATCATCGATGGCCGTACCCCTTTGACCCGCGTCGAGGAGAACGGCGCCGTCGTCGCCGAAGGGCGCCTGGGCACCGAATATGGCGGCATCGCGCTTGCCGCCTTCGAGGACATGATGGCGCGCACCGCAAGCCTGATCCTGGCGGCGGTGACGGGCGCCGCGCGCGGCGCCTTGCCCGTCCTGCCCGAGCCGGCGGACGGCAGGGCCGCGCCGTCGCTGCCCTCGGCCGGCAAGCTCGGCGTCAGGGCCGGCAAGGCGCTGGCGCGGCGCATCGTCCAGAAAATCTACCATCTCTGCTACAACGCGCCGCACTGGAAGGTCGGCTGGCGCCAGACCGATGGTCGCGACCTGTACGATCTGCGCGCGCATCCGGGGTCGGGCTGGCAGGTGCTGCCCGACGACGGCAGCCGCTTCTACGCCGACCCGTTTCCGATCCTCTACCAGGGACAGGTAACCCTGTTCGTCGAGGACTATATCCACCGTCTCGGCAAAGCCATCATATCCGCCGTGCCGTTCGGCCCGTCGGGGCCGGTCGGCCGCCCGGAGCCGGTGCTCGACCTACCCTACCATCTCTCCTACCCCTTCGTCTTCGAGCGTGACGGAGAGGTCTGGATGGTGCCGGAAAGCTGCGCCAACCGCACGGTCGATCTCTACCGGGCCACCGCCTTCCCCGGCGGATGGGTGAAGGAGGCGACGCTGTTGTCCGATGTCGTCGCCAGCGACGCGACTCTGGTCGAGCATGGCGGGCGCTGGTGGCTGTTTGCCACCGTCCGCGACGGTGGCGGCGCCTTCTCCGACGCGCTGCATCTGTGGTCGGCGCCGGATTTTCGTGGCCCTTGGACGCCGCATCCCAAAAATCCGGTGCTGATCGACATCGCCTCGGCACGGCCGGCCGGCCGCATGGTGAAACGCGGCGGCCATTTGCTGCGCCCGGTGCAGGACTGCCGCGCGAGCTACGGCGGCGCCCTTGGCATCGCACGGGTCACTCACCTTGATTTGACCGGCATGGACCAGCGTGTCGAGGCGATCTTGACTCCCGGCCCGCTATGGAGCGGGCGCAAGCTGCACACGCTCAACGAGGCGGGCGGCCTGGAATTCATCGACGGCTCGGCGACCGCGCCGCGCTGGAAACAGAAAAGACAACCGGCATTAACCTGAACATTTGTTGCTACCAGCCACCCGCGCTCGTTGCTTGAGGTTGATTACGGTCCGGAAGATACTTTCACCGCCGATTGTGGAGCGAGAAGATGACGAGCATGAAGGGCAGCGCGATAACCGCCGAAGCTGTCCCGGCCGAGGTCGATGTGGCGATCATTGGCGCAGGCATGGCCGGCACCACCCTGGCAATTCTCTTGGGGAAGGCCGGGCGCAAGGTAGCGCTGATCGACCCGCATCGCGTCCATCACGACGAGTTCCGGGCCGAGAAGATCGGCGCGGACCAGATGCGCCTCTTCGCCAAGCTCGACCTCGAGGAGACGGTCATGCGTCACGTCACCTCGGTGACCGACATCCACGTCTTTCGCCTGGGCCAGCTGTTCGCGCGCGAGCAGAAGTGGGAATACACATTTTCCTACGGGCCGATGATCAACGGGCTACGCGACGCCCTTCCCCCGCAAGTGCCGATAACGGTCGGCAAGGTCGCCGAGGTCTCGACCGGGCCTGACCTGCAGCGCCTGGTGCTGGCCGACGGCAGGGTCATCAACGCCCGCCTGCTGGTGGTGGCCACCGGTCACAGCGAAGCGGTGCGCCGCGCCATCGGCGTCGAGCGCGTCGAGCACTCGAAGGCGCATTCGCTGTCGCTGGGCTTCGACCTCGCCATCCCCAGGGGCGAGTGCGCCTACCCGGCCGTCACTTGCTACGGCAAGCGGGCCGCGGATCGCGTCGCCTATCTCACCGTCTTTCCCGTCGGCGACAAGATGCGGGCCAACATGTTCGTCTATCGCACCGTGGCCGACCAATGGACGAGGGATTTTCGGGCCGATCCGCAAAAGATGCTGTGCGAGCTGATGCCCGAAATATCGGCGCAATGCGGCAACTTCGCTGTCGCAAGTCCCGTCGAGATCCGGCAGGTCAATCTGACCACGACGCAAGGCCACCGCCGCAACGGGGTCGTCTTCATTGGCGACGCATTCTGTACGACATGTCCGACGCCGGGCGTCGGCATAGGGCGGGTCATGATCGATGTCGATCGGCTCCATTCCGTTCACATTCCACGCTGGTTGGAAACACCAGGCATGGCGGCCGACAAGATCGGCGCTTTCTATGACGACCCGGTCAAGGTGGCCTCCGATGAGGCCGGCATGCGTGTAAGCTTCTACGCCAAGCGGATTACCACCGAAACCGGGCTGGAATGGCGCGCGCGGCGCCTGCGCAACAACACGGCACGCCAGTTGATGATCATCGGCCGCAAGGTGCGCCAATTGGGATTTCGGCGGGAGCCGGGCCTGGCGTGAGGGGCCTCCCACCCGTTGTGGTCATCGAAGGTACTTGGTCAGGTGCTGTCATAAGGACAGCATCTCTACCCCTTCTCCCTTCCTGCGGGATGGGCGCCCGGAGCACTTCACAGGGACAATGACATTAGCGCTGGGACATAGCGCCGAAAAAAGCAAATCCAGTGCCGTTCGATCGGAACAAGCGGCGCGCCGACAGGTTATGTCCCCAGGAGATCCTGTCATGGTCAAGAATATCGACCGCGCGTTGCAGGATGCTATTCTGGCGATGCGCATTCTTCGCAAATCCATCATTGATCATGGGCATATGGAAGCCATGGCCGAATTTGACGGCCTGATGAGCGTGACCATATCCGAAGCCGAGCGCCAACTCACCAGCTGGCAGACCGGTCATCGCGCCGAGCGGTCAGGCCAGGCAAAATCCTGACCTGATCGCTCGCAAACGGCATCCGGCGGAACCTTTGCCGCAAAGCAAAGGCATGATCGACCGACCGCGCCTTGCTTCGATAGGCGAATGCGTCTGGCCGCTCAAGGCGGCGGCGGCGGCGGCAAACTTGAAGGTCCAGCGAGGGCAGTAACGGCCGAAAGCCGTTCGCGCTTCTCCAAGCTTGGCTTTTCGTCTTTCTTCATCAGCGATTGCCCCATGTTGGATACAGCAGGGAAGACCAGCTTTCCTGCGAAAATCAATCGTGTCAGGACGGCCGTTAAATCGCTTCATCATGCTTTAATCCGAGGTAGATTGATGCGAAGGAAGCGCCAGGAGCCGCTTCGGGAGGACCCTTGCCATGCCAGATACCGCCTTGCCGCTGGTCATCAGCGCGCCCGAGCCGCGCACGCTCGAGCTGATCTTCACGCCGCCGCAGCTGGCGCGGCTCAAGGCGCGCTACCGCATCGTCGAGACGACGCCGGACGGCGTGGCGCGGCTGCCGGCCGGGGTGCTGGCCGAGGCCCGCTATATCGTCGGCCAGCCGCCGATCTCGCCCGAGACGCTTGAAACGATGAAGGCGTTGCGCTGCATCTTCAATGTAGAGAGCAACCTCCTCGACAACATGCCCTACGAAACGCTGTTCGCGCGCGGCATTCATGTCGTCACGACGGGCCTGGTCTTCGCCGAGCCGGTGGCCGAACTCGGCCTTGCCATGGCGCTCAACCTTGCCCGCGGCATCGTCGATGCCGATCTCGCCTTCCGCCAGGGGCAGGAACTGTGGGGCGGCGACGGCAACCAGACCGCGCGGCTGCTGTCGGGCGCCGATGTCGGCATCGTCGGCTTCGGCGATCTCGGCCGCGCGCTTAACCGCCTGCTTTCTGGCTTCCGCACCCGCACGAAGGTGTTCGACCCCTGGCTGCCGCCGTCGATCCTCAGCGACAACGGCGTCGAGCCGGCCTCTCTGGACACGGTGCTGTCGCAAAGCGACTTCGTCTTCGTCGTCGCCTCGGTGACCTCCGAGAACCAGGGATTCCTGGGCGCCGATGCTTTCGCCAGGATGCGCAAGGGCGCCGCCTTCATCCTGCTCAGCCGTGCCGGCGTGGTCGATTTCCCCGCCTTGATGGCGGCGGTGAAGAGCGGCCATATCCTTGCCGCCAGCGACGTCTTCCCCGAAGAGCCGCTGGCCGGCGACCATCCCGTGCGCGCGTTGCCAGGCTTTCTGCGTTCCGCTCACCGCGCCGGCGCCCTCGACATCGCCTTCAAGCGCATGGGCGACATGGTGCTGGAAGACATGGACCTGATCGACCGCGGCCTGCCGCCGCTGCGCTCCAAACGCGCCGAACGCGAAACGGTGTCGAGGATGCGCTCGAAGCCGTCGGATAGGAATTGAGGGCGACTTGGTTGGCTCCATTGCGCCGGCTGTGCGTGATTTTGGCACCAGTACGAGCTAAAGTAGCAACGGCTGTGAACGCCCGGGCGTGAATCGTTTTGACATCGATCTTTCCTCAAGGTCAGGTCTTCTGGTGAAGACTGGGGCAAGGGGAACGAAATGAAGAAGAATTACATCAAGCCGACGCTGCTGAAGCGCCAGAAACTGTCGTCGGTCACGGCGATGGCCTGTCCGATTTCCCAGTGCGGAGACTGAGCCGACGCCGTTTGCACGAAAGCCTTGAGATGAGCCGTCACTTGAGCCTGCTCATGTTGTCGGGGTCGCCCCGGCATTTTGCCTCGCCGACCGGTAGGACCATCCATTTCGGATCCGGCCACGAACGGCGTCGTCCGACCGCCGGGGTCTCGTTCATTCAGGGATTGCTTGACAAGCTTTTCCGGCATGCGCTTATTTCTGGTGTCAAGCATGGGGGATTACATGAAAAAAACCTATCGGAAGCCGCTTCTGGTGAAGCGCGACAAGCTGTCGTCCGTGACGGCAGTCTGTCCCCCCTCGGTTCTGTGCGGCTGATTTTTACGCTGATTTTTACACGGGGACAGGCCATGAAGAAAACCTACGCCAAGCCGACGCTTTTGAAGCGTGAGAAACTGTCGGCGGTCACCGCAGGCACCTGCACCTCGGTTTGTACCTGAATCGAAGGCCTGTCCAAGAGCTGAAACTCAGGGATGTGCGGGTCCTGCGACCTGACGTAGGAAAGATTTCGATGATCCCGCACGAACGAAGAGCCATTTGTCCCGTCGGGAGATGAGCTTCGTGTTGTGATGGAACGATCCCGCCGCCGACAGGTTTTTCAAACGGCCGGGAGGTAAGACGCCCGGCCTACTCCAGAAGGTCCGTCACGAGTCGCGTCGGTGGCGGGCCTTTCTCTGGCCGCGCACGAATTGGCCGAAGGTCCCATACGCGCCTTGTGCGAAACCAATGATATTAGAATAACTTGAGTAATTGTCAGGGCGTCTGGGCGGGGTCGTGCCAATTCGCAGGAATCTTGCCGCGATTCTCAAACGGCTGGTCGGCAAGGCCTTCGTCCTGACCGGAACGGGGCCGGACTGCGTGCCGGTCATCATGCGCCAGGCGATCGGTCGGATCAGCCTGCGGCAGGCGATGCGGATGTCCGGGGTCGTCAGCCTCGACGATCCGCGCCTCGACCAGCTTATGGCCAGCCTCGCGCGCGAAGGCTAGAGTGGCACGGCAACGGATCTGGCCGGGCCAGCAAGAGGGTCGCGATGCTCAACACGGTCGACTATGGCGGCAGGGAAGCCGATATCGTCCACGCGCTGGAGGAAGACATCATCTTCGGCCGGCTGGCGCCCGGCACGCGGCTGGTCGAGGATGTGCTTCTGGCCCGCTTCCCGGTTTCGCGCCACACCATCCGCCTGGCCCTCTACCAGTTGGAAAGGCTCGGCGTCGCCACGCGCGAGCGCAACAAGGGCGCCATGGTGCGCCGGCTCGCGCCCGAGGAAGTGCGCCAGATCTACGAAGTGCGCGAGATGCTGCAGCGCCAGGCCGCGCTGATGATCCGCCTGCCGGCGAGCGACGCGTTGATCGCCGAATTGACCAAGATCCACCACGTCTACAGCACTCATGTCGACGCCGGCTACCTCAGAGGCATCCACGAGGCCAATGACCGGTTCCACCTCACCATGTTCTCGGCCTGCGGCAACGCCTATCTGGTGTCCTCGATCGAGCACTATATGCGCCTCAGCCTGCCGGTACGGGCCAACTCGCTGGCCGACCGGGACAAGCTCGACATCTCGCGCCAGCATCACCTGATGATGATCGAGGCGCTGAAACGCAGCGACAATTGGGTGCTGGCGCAGCTCTGTGTCGACCACCTGCAACCGAGCAAGACGTTCTATCTCCAGGAGATCGAGGCGGGCGCAGTGCGCGACGGGGGCTAAACCTGTTCCGCCGCGAAAGGCGGAAAGTGAAGCACAGATCAGCCGCCGACAGCAACAAGGCCGTGAAACGCTGAAACTTTCCGCAAGCCGGCTTCGTTGCTGCGCGACCGCCTTTCAGGCGAAGACAAGACCCTCCAGTCAATGCCCCACCGGCTCGCCTGCGGGGCTTTTTTGCGCGGTGCCGGACCGTTCTGTCGGAGCCTGCGGAACCATCCGCAAATCGCGAAGTTGTGCAAACGGCCGCAAGCCTGGTCAACTTCAGAAACCCGCGTTCGATTGCGTCGATGGCGGCCTGAAACATATCCCGGATATCTCGGGCCATTTTTGCCTGACAATCCGGAACTTACCGACAACGGCTTCGTTAGGATGCTTGATCGTTGCTTCGACGGTCACAAAGCAACAGGGAAGGACCAGTCATGAACATCAAGATGATCTGCCTTGGGGCGATGGCGCTCTCGATGGCCACCGGCTCGGCTCTCGCGGGAGGCAGCACGGGAACGTCCGCTCTCGACGATACTGCCAAGATGAAGCCGTTCTACACGGACTCCAGCATGAAGACGATGGTTAGCAACGACGACTTCGTCAAAGCCTGGAAGGCGCTGACGCCCGAAGACCAGACCGCGATGAAGACCGCGTGCGCCGACGAGGCCAAGAACGCCAATCCCACCAACACGCATCCGGAATTCTGCAGCAGCGTGAAACTGAATGGCGGCAGCTGACGACGTGCCGCGGCCGAAAAAACAGCCCCGCGCGGGGCTGTTTTTTTTGGGACTGCCGGCCGCTTTGCCTTGCCCCCACTGCGCGCCTTCGGCCATATTTGCCGGTATCGCCCACCGGAGGAGCCGATGTCGCTCGCCCCACTTTTTCATGCCTCGCTGCTCATTCAGCTGCATGCGCTGGCGGCGATCGCTTCGATCCTGCTCGGCGCCGTGCAGCTCTGGCGCACCAAGGGCGACCGGCTGCACCAGGCGCTCGGCCGCGTCTGGGTAGGCCTGATGGCGCTCGTCGCCCTGTCGAGCTTCTTTATCTGGACGATCCGGCTGTGGGGACCGTTCAGCCCGATCCATCTTCTGTCGGTGTTCGCCGCCCTGGTCGTGGCGGCGGCCGCGGCGGGGCTCTACGCCGCGCGGAGCGCGAGGCCAGCAAGCTGAGCACCCCTGCGTGGCCGGCCGGGTCCGTTCGGCCTGACCGTCCTTGTTCTGGCCATGTTGCACTGCAAAATTTACTGCTGCATCGCGATAAGGCCTACCCGGCCGGAAACGCGTGGCGGGCTGGGCGCAAACGAGGGAGCTGTCGTGGCGGCATCGTTTCGGCCTGACATACAGGGTTTGCGCGCGCTGGCGGTCGGCGGCGTCGTCGCCTATCATTTCGGCCTGACGGCGCTGCCCGGCGGCTTTGCCGGCGTCGACATCTTCTTCGTCATTTCCGGCTGGCTGATCACCATGCATCTGATGCAGGAGATCACCGAGAACGGCAGGCTCGACCTCTGGCGCTTCTATGCCAGGCGCGCCCGGCGCCTGCTGCCGGCCGCGATATTCGTCATCCTGGCCACGCTGGCGGCCGGCACTCTCATCCTGGCGCCGCAGGAGCAGGCGCTCTATTCGCGCGGCGCCATGTATGCGGCGGCCTACACCATCAATCTGTGGCTGCTGCGCTGGTCGTTCGACTATTTCGCCGCCGACGCCTTGAGCAACCCCTTCATCCACTTCTGGTCGCTGTCGGTGGAGGAGCAGTTCTATCTCGTCTGGCCGGCACTGCTTGTCTTCGCCGCCTGGCTGCATCCGGGCCGGCGCATGACGATCGCCTTGATGGGGATCGTCGGCCTCGCCTCCTTTGCCGCTTGCATCTGGCTCACCAGCCTCTCGCCGGCCTGGGCCTTCTACTTCTCGCCGTTGCGTGCCTGTTTGCCTCCGGCGGCCTGGCGACGTTTGCAGCGCCCGCGTTCCGGCGGCATCGATCATGGCCGCGGGCCGTACAGGGATGGCTGGGCCTGGCGTTGATCGCCGGCGCCTATCTCGCCTTGAGCGAAGACCTTCCCTTCCCCGGCTGGTACGCGCTGCTGCCGGTTTCAGGCACCGTGCTGGTGCTCTTGAGCGGTGCCGGCGAGCAGGGCGACCTCCCGGGCGTGACCCGCTGGCGAGCCCTGGCGCCCGCTTCCCTGCTCTCGCTCGCGCCCTTGCAGTGGGTCGGTACGCTCTCCTATTCGCTCTATCTCTGGCACTGGCCTGTCATCGTCTACGCCGGGATGCTGGAGCACGACCTCAGCGTGGCACAGCGCCTCGGCTGCGCCGTGCTGGCGCTGGTCTTGTCGGTGGCGACCTACCGGCTGATCGAGAACTCGGCACGACGCGGCGACTGGCTGGCGGCGGCTGCGCGCGCCTTTCGCTTCAATGCCGGTCCCGACACAAAACCGCTTCGGCTTTTTCCCGGGCTTGCCCTGATTCCGGCCCTGGTCCTGACGGGCGCCGGCGTGGCGGCGGCCTATGCCAATGCGCATCTGGCCACGCACAACATCGACCCTGCGCAGCGCGGCATCGAAGAGGCCGCCGAGAAGCCTTCCATCGCGCGCGCCGCCGATGCGACCTGCCTGCTCGACTTCCACACCGTGAAGCCGAAACCTTGCACCTTCGGGCGGGCCGACGCCGAACACACGATCGTGCTGTTCGGCGATTCGCATGCCGACCACTGGTCGACGCCGCTGGTCGAGGCGGCAAAGCACAACGATACCAAAGTGGTCACCTACCTCAAATCCTCGTGCCGCGCCTCGCGGCTGTCGACCTTCAACGCGGTGCTCAAGCGCGACTACAGCGAATGCGATGCCTGGCGCGAACAGGCGATAGCGGACATCATCCGCCGCAAGCCGCGCCTGGTGGTGATCTCGGAGTTCTCGATCGGCAATCTGACACGCGACATGCCCGCCGCCGGACGCAAGGCGGAGACCGCGCGCTGGCAGGCCGGCCTGCGCTCCACCTTGCAGGCCTTCAGCAAGGCAGGCGTCGAAACCGCCGTCATCCGCGACACGCCGATCAACGACACGTTCGCGAACACCTGCGTTGCCCGCGCGCTGTGGTGGCGCGAGGCGCCGTCGCTGTGCGACACGCCGAGGGCAGAGGCCGCCAATGACGGCGCCGCCGCCGCCGAGCGCGCGGTGGTGAAAAGCGTGCCCGACACGCTCTATGTCGACTTGACCGACCGCTTCTGCGGACCCACCCCGATGCCATGTCTTCATCGGCGGCAAGCTCGCCTTCCGCGACCGCCATCATCTGGCGACAGCCTTCGCCGAGACGCTGGAAGGGCCGCTGGAGAAGGCGCTGTTTTAGCGGAAGGGACGTCCCTTCTCCCGGTTCACGGGAAGGTGCCGGCAGGCGGATGAGGGGCAGCGCGGCAATTCCAACACGGGCGCAGGATCTGCTAATTGCAGCAAGGTTCCTTCCTACCTACATGCCGACAAAGGGAATCCGTTCGTGTGCCTGCGTCTGCCAGTTTTGCCCTATCTTGAGCGCCGGGATATTTGCGGCATTGCCATCATGGCGGCAGTCGTTTTGCTGACGCTGACCTTCGAGGCATGGCAAGGCCGGTTTATCGGTTCCCATCTTGGGGACCCCAACTACCCCTGTTCCTACGGCCCCAAGGGTACCATCTGCGCGCTGACCAATCCGGCTTTAATGCCGGCTTAGCCCTCCCCCACCAACTCCGCCACATAGTGCCCGAGCGTCACCTGCCCGCGCTCAGGCTCGGTCGGAGGATCATAGGTGGCGTCCAGCGTCACCCCGGTCATGCGGGCATAGGAGCGCGCGGCAGCCGGCGAAAAACCCATGTCTTCGAACGCCTCCACCCAGTGCTCTCGCGGCGTGGAGACGACGCGCACCTCCTTGCCCAACGCCTCGCCAAAGGCGGCGGCGACATCGGCGGGTGAGTAGCGCGAGGGCCCTTCGACATGGTGCATGCCGTTCTTCCACGCCGGTTCCATCAGCAGCCGCGCGGCCGCCTCGCCGAGGTCGCGCGGCGCCACCATCGGCAGTTCGAAATCGGCGGGGAACAACGAATTGACCACGCCGTCGCGCCTGGCCGTCTCGAGCGAGGCATCCCAGTTGCTCATGTAGTAGGCCGCCCGGATGATGCTGGCTGGAATGGGTTGCCGGGCAAGTCCCTCCTCCAGCCCGTGCAGGATGGTGAGGTCGCCGACGCGCTCGCCGGCTTGCGCCCCATAAGTCGATTCCGCCACCACCTTTTCCAGCCCCGATCCGTCGAGCGCGGCAACGATGGCATCGACCGTCCTGCCCTCCTGTGCGTCCGTATCGGTCGAAGGGTCGGCCGGAGGGTTGAGCAGGAAAGCCCGCCTGCCGCGCCTGAACACATTGCGCAGCGCCGGGACGTCAAGCACGTCCGCAACCGCCACCTCTGCCCCATTCGCGGTCAGGGAAGCCGCATTGGCCGCGTCGCGCGTCACGACCGTGACGGCTTCTCCGCGCCGCAAAAGTGCTGCCGTTGCCGCCGAGCCGACATGGCCGGTACCTCCGAGAATGATGTGCATGGTCTATCTTCCAGGCTTGATTGCATTCCGGGACTAATGGGCGAGACCAGGCAAGGTTCAGAAAAGGAGGGAGGATGCTGACGGCTGGTGCCAGGTGCTGTGGAGAACAACGGCCTGGCCATCTCGCTGTTCGCCGTCTGCTTCCCCCCGCGATTCTGTGGAACGAAGCCGTGTCTGGGAGGTTATATTAGGCAAACCTTGAAGAGGAGGCAGCAATGAAGAAACTCCTGCTTGTCTCGGTTATCGCCATTGCTTCGGCGGCGGCGATGATCGCTCCCGCCGACGCCCGCAGCCACGTCTTTATCGGCATTGGCGGCTACAACGATTATTACGGCAACAGCTATGACAACGGCTATGAGGACTACGGCGGCCCCTATTATGGCCCCTACGATGCTTATGATAACGGCTATAGGCCGCGTTACTACCACCGGCACCACCGCTGCCGCACCGAACTGGTCGGCCACTGGCGCCACCATCACAGGGTCGTCGAGGAAGTCCGCGTCTGCGGATGATTTGATCTGATCGTGTAAAACCGATCCGGCCGGCACTGTCGGCCGGATCATTGCGGGCCGCTCTATCCCACCCGCCCCATCATTATCCCGTAGTGCACCGCCAGCAAATCCAGCCCGACCTTCAAGAGCTTCGTCACCACATCGCGCCCTTCGCCGTCCTGTTCGGCCACGGTCTTCACCGGCTGTTCCAGGCATACGACCTTTTGCACGATCGCCGCCACATCCCAGTGGCCCAGCGCCCGTGTCGCGGCGGCGTGCGCGCGGCCGGCGTTGACGCGTTCCGCCCAGCGCATCGGCTTGATATCGGCCTGCTGGCTGCACTGGAAATGCTCGCGGTAGCGCAGCCCGGCCTCGCGCTGCTGGCGCGACAGCGAGGTGATGCCCACAAGCGGATCGACATTGCGCACCCGCACGACGCTGCCGGTGGAGGTGTGACCGTCATTCGACACCTCGTAGACGCGCCGCGCCTCCAGCGTGCCTGATCTCAGCCGCTTGCGGCCGAAGGCATCGTCCCTGAGCGCGAAATCATGCCCGATCTCGCGGCGGATGCGCACCTGCTCGGCTTCGCCCTTCGGCAGCTTCGGCGCCTGCGGCCTTGCGGCTTTGGTTTTCTTCGTCATGGTGGCTCCTTGGTTGTTCGAGTGGTGGCCTTGCAGAAGTTGGGTTCTTCTCCCCCATTCGCTGGGGCGAGGAAGCCAAGCCGGCGCCGCGCCGCGCCAAAAGCTCGCGCATCGTGCGCCTCTCCCGCACTTCGATGCAGAGCTGGGCGCTCGACGGGCAGAACTGGGCGTTGCCGCTCCTCACCTCGCCGCGCATGAAGCGGTGGATGGCGGCCTGCAGGTCGCAGAGATCGGCGTCGCGTACCGCGCCGAGATAGCCGCGCATCTGCATCTCGACATCAGTCAGGGCGGATTGCGGGAAGCATGAGAACATCGCCGCCAGCGCCTTCGTCGCCTGCTGCAGTTCGGCTGGGGTCATATCCGCGGATCTCCTCGATGATGGCATTGGCGGCGTCCGTGTGGGTTTTCGGCCTGATCCAGCCCTTCGGTTTCTTGGCATGGCCCGGGCCGTGCGATCCCGAAGCCGGCTCACAGCCTCCGATCGGAATCCCCGGCCCTTCGCGCGCCCCGTGCGCTGAAAAACCCGGTCCTCCGCGCGCCCCGCGCGCTGAAAAAGCAGAAGCTTTTTCCATCTGGTTTCTGGAGTCTGGAGAATGCCGCGACAAAACTTCGGCATTTGCCGGCGCATGCGCCTTTGTTTTCAAGGCGGTGGCGGCGCCGCCGCGCGCGCCGGCGGCTGCCCTCGCCTCGCTCTTGAGCTGAGCCTTGCGCAGTTCCTTCGTCAGCCTTTTGTGACCGATCTCGCCGCCCTCGCGCTCGAAGAAGGCCAGCATGTCGGCGCTGATCGCCCGCCATCGTTTCAACGGCAGGCGCGCCACGCGTGCCAGCCTTGCATCATCGTCGGGTAGGCTGCCGCCAGCGTTCCACATCGCCATCAGAAGCAGCATGTAGGCGCCGATCTGCTCGGTCGAGAGCTGCAGCGTGTCGCCGACGAAATCGGAGACGTAGAGCTGCATGAAGGGCCGTTCGCTCATGCCGCGCTCCACGCCGTGCTTCCGGTCGCTCTGGAACCAGCCGCCGGTCCGGACGTTATGACGCGTTCGTGCCAAGGGAAGGATTGCCCATGACGGCCTTCATGCCGGTGACCCTGCGTTTTTGCGACAACAAGACCATGCTGGTCGGCTCGGTGGCCGACGCCGCGAAGGCGCTTCGTCACCAATGGCCTGACAAGACCGCGCCCGCCTATCTTGAGGCAGCCCGGCTGATCCAGCTCGCGGTGGAAGGTACCTGTTGTCCCCGTCCCGCCTTCGAAGCCTTCCGCGAAGCCGCCGGGCAACAGGGCATATTGGTGGCCAAGCCAAGAAGCCGCGCGCATGAGTGGCTCGACGCGGCGGCGAGCCCCTGACGCGAGGTTGCAACCGAGCGCCGGCCTCGTGCGTTTATGAGCGTCGGCTTGAGAGTCGCGCCTGAACAGAAAGTGAACGCCGTGGGTACGATGAAAACCGGAGTGCCCCTCAAAGTGTGCCTGGATGGGCATGTCGAGGAGATCGAGAACGTCAGCGACGCCGCGGATTTCCTGCAGCGCTGGCCGATCGAACGGCGAGGCCACGTCTATCGCAGCGCGCTCAACGCCTGCAGCGCGGCCATCGCGGCGCAAATTTCGCAATCCGATGCGATAAAGGTGTTCACCGGCTTTGCCCGCGTTGCCGGCATCCTGGTCGCGGGCGGCGGGCAAGCGACAGCGCTGGAGCCACGGACGGTACAGAGCCGCCTGCCGAAACAGGGCCGCCAGATGCCGAAATAGCGCTGCGGCGCGAGTGCTGTTCAAAGCAATTCTCCCAGTATGTTGGCGGAGCGTCTTTCTCCCCGTCCACGGGCAGAAATGCCCGGCAGGGCATTGGGGGCAGCGCCAGCGTTTTGGTAATGCGCGTTTTGCCCTCATCGCTGCCTTCCAATTCCATTATGCCGGCGCCTCCCCATCCGCCTTCCGGCACCGTCTCCCCGTAAACGGGCGGAAGGACCAAGCTTCACCCGGCCTCGCAAACCCGGCGCTGGAAGCGTGCCTGATGGTACGTGCAGTAGCTTTTCATCGCGCTGGTGCGCATGCCGCAGCACAGCATGTCCTGCCCAGACCGCCCGTCGGGCGCATCGCTGTGCGTATCCTCCAGCGTCAGGTCGAGCGGCGCGCGGCACCGGTTGAACAAGCAGTCGATGAAGCGCATGGCCACGCCATGCGGCTGCCGGCCGATAGGGCCGCGCGGCGCCGCGGGTATCTTGAAACGGTAGACTTCCCCATCGGCGATCAGCACGCCCGCCTCGCGCTGCGAAAGCCGAGGCCGGACGTGCGAAGGAGCCCGCTTCGGCCGCACGGTGGGTGTGGCCGCCGGACCGGGGGCGGCGCTGACGCGACTGGTTGCGGATTCCACCTTGGCGGCGCGGTTCGCGGCCCTGGCCATCGCCGCGCCGACCGCCGGGCGGCCCTTGCCATTGGCAAAGCCGATCGCACCCAGCATGGCGTTGCGGTAGACGATGCCGATAATGGCGTTGCGCGACACGCGCGCGCCGCGCCGGGCGCTGAACGCGGCCGCGATCCTCGAGGCCGAAAGCCCGTCCTTCAGCCAGGCGGCGATCGCCTGTAGTTCGCTGTCGCTGTAACTTGCCATGTCCGTCTCCATTGCGCGGCCAGCGGCGGCCGCGCACGGCGCCGTCAGGCAAGCATCAAGTTCGCCCGGGACCACCATGGGCGCCGTCGGGGCTGGTTCGGCCTGTCGGCCGCTGGAATTGCCTGTGGAAGGATTGGCGCCTCAGTCAGGCCGATCGGCAGCCGTGGCGAGGCGCGCAAACCGCGCCAGCGCCATGTCCCTGTCGGGCGCCGAAACCGCCCTGCCGGTCATCGGCTCGTACAGGATGACGGTGCCGTCCTGCGTGCGGATCAGGGAACAGCCCGCGGCTGGATCGAATGGGGGGCCGGAGCCGCGGGGAGCGGCGGCTCCGGCCGTTCCGGCCGCCGGTGACGGGCGGACCGGACGCGAGGCCGATGCACCGGGGCAATCGGCTTCGCGCATCGCCCCGGCCGGGGAGGAGGACGGCCGGGGCGGAAGGGAAAAGGTGGCGGCACCGGGAATGACTGGGCCGCAGGCGCGGTCGACTCTGAGGGGGTTGAGCTTTTGCATGAGGCGATATAAGCATAACTCAAAAATTGATGCAAGCCAATCTTTCATGGACGAAAGCAGGGCTTGTTGGTCACATGAGGCCATGGTGAAAACGCAACTGTCGATCAGGGTCGGGGCCGCGATCCGCCAGGCACGCAAGCAGCGCGGCCTGGTCATGCGCCACATCGCCGAGCACAACGACACCGATGTCGCCGCCGTCGGCAACTGGGAAACCGGGCGCAACCTGCCCAAGACCGAGAACCTGTTGAAGACCGCTGCCTTCCTGCGCGTCGACCCCGTGGCGCTCGGCAAGGGCGAGGTCGTTTTCCTCGACGATGCCGGCCCGGTGGCGGACGCGGAGATCGTCACCGATGCCGGCCCAATGCCGGCCGGCGCGATGGATATTCCGGTGCTGGGCGCCGCCGTCGGCGGCGATGACGGCGACTTCACTTTCAACGGCGAGCCGGCGGGATACGTCCAGCGTCCGCCAGGGGTCCGCAATCTGCCAAAAGTGTTCGCGCTGCATGTACTGTCGGATTCCATGGTGCCGCGCTATGAACCCGGCGACATGATCTATTGCGGCGGCCGCGACGCGGTGCCGGGCGACCATGTGGTGATCGAGACTTTTCCCGACGAGAACGAGAAGAACGGCAAGGCCTTCATCAAGAAGCTGGTCCGGCGCACCGCGGGCGAGCTGGTGGTCGAGCAGTACAATCCGCCCAAGACGCTGACCTTCAACCGCTATGCCATCAAGCAAGTCTGGCGCGTTATCCCGCTGAAGGAGTTGCTGGGGTACTAGGGGCTCACTTTCCTTCTCCCCTTTGCGGTAGAAGGAAAAGCGATCAAGCCCGCCTCGATCCCTCGAGGGGCACGTCGCGCTCGCTCAGCATCCGCGCTTCCGAGCGCACGCGCTGGCGCTCGTCGACGAACGCGGCCTGGATCGAGATCGCGGTGCCCGGCAGCCCTTCGGCACGGCAGGCCGAGCAGACGATGCGGCCCGATAACGCGGCCAGCGGCGTGTTCCCGTTCACCCCGAAGCGCTTCAACTGGTCAGGCCGCCACCACCTGTTTCGGCCGCAATCGGCGCACTCGACCGATAGCGACGCGATTTGCGCGATCACTGCTTCCCTGCCCGGCAACGCCATCTTTCCTCCTTTTTGTTCCTGATTTGTTCATATCTTCCCGTGTTTTGAAGCGGGAGTCGAGTCGCAGTTTTCAAACTCCTCCAACAGTTCACCTTTCATCTGGACTTAAGTTATGCTTTTATAAGACTTACAAATATGAGTCGACGCGGAATTGCCCGCGCCAGATCCGGGAGCAAGAATGGACGCCGCCGATTTCGCCCGCGCCTGCGGCTACACCGGCGACAGTCCCGCTTTGCTCGAAGCCTTCGAGGCGATCCGCTGCAACGGCATCGCGCAGGCCCGCCTGGATCACTTCAAGCGCAAGGCCGTCATCGACGAATTGAAGCAGTCGGAGCTTCTGTTCCTGGCCGCGATCGGCCCGGCACTGTCGGCGCATGAAGCCGTCGAGGACGCGATCCGCTTCATCGCCGGTTGGCGCAACATGCCACGCTGGCGCCAGGAAAGGCGCCCTCACGATCTCGCCAGGGCCAGGCAGCAGCTTCTCATGGCCCGTTTCTTCCGCCGCTACGGCCATGGTATGTGGGCAAGGCACGCTGCTTGAGGCGCAGCTGGTCCGAGTGCCATTTGCGGTCCCGATCCCCGCCCATGATGCCGCCCATCATGGCGCCCTGATTCCGTCGGAATGATGCGCTGACTGGATGGTCTTGGAACTCGCCGAGCGTCGGAAGGACTCGAGATGAACCGCC
Organism: Mesorhizobium sp. ES1-4; assembly: GCF_020164745.1. Lineage (GTDB taxonomy): Bacteria > Pseudomonadota > Alphaproteobacteria > Rhizobiales > Rhizobiaceae > Mesorhizobium. The sequence goes on from NZ_JAIUGV010000019.1 coordinate 21,060, forward strand.
TTGTTCTCGCCGCCCTGTGGATTATGGCGCTCGCCTTTGCCCCCCCGCCGCAGGCGACACCACCACCGGGCTTGCCGACACCACCGTGCTGATCGTGCGCCACGGTGAGAAGCCGGATAGCGGTCCCGGCCTGTCGCCCGAGGGCCAGGCCCGCGCGCAAGCCTATGCCGCCTATTTCCAGCACTTCATGCTCGACGGCACGCCGTTGCGGCCCGATGTGCTGGTGGCCAGTGCCGATTCCAAGAACAGCACCCGCGAACGGCTGACGCTGACGCCGCTCAGCGAAGCCTTGAAACTACCCATCGACCAGCGTTTCGCCGACAGGGAAGTCCAGAACCTCGTCGCCGCGCTGTCGACCGAAAGCCACGGCAGGTCGATCCTGATCGCCTGGCATCATGGCCAACTGGGCAAGCTGATCAAGACCTTCGGCGCCGATCCCAAGACTTTGCTGCCGAACGGCAGCTGGCCCGATGATGTCTTCAACTGGGTGGTGGTGCTGCGCTTCGACCATACGGGGCAGTTGGTGCCGGGCTCGGCCCGCATCGTGGAGGAGAAATTGGGCGGCTGAGGCGCAGCCTTTCCTATTCCCCTCGCGCCAGGCACCGTTCGATCCGGCGTAGACCGAGAACCGAATGAAATGGCCATGCAAGATCTAAATCACAAAGCGTCGGTTGCACGCTCCGCGCGGTTGCATATCGGCCACACCACCGAACTGGTTAAGGTTAGATAAGGCTACTTTAGCCAGGATGGTTGACATCGGCCACAGCGATACGGCAGCTTTACAGCTTGAGGGACAAATAGGGGGATTCCCATGAAGAAGACATACGAACGTCCGCAGCTTAAGAAGCGTCAGAAGCTGTCCGCCATCGTGGCCTGCCCGATTTCGCAGTGCGTATAGCCTGATCGCCACGTCGGTATGCCCGTTCTGAACGAGTACCGGCATGAAGGAGTCCCGCGCCAGGTCAGGCGCGGGAGGGTGTTATTGATCACGGCAACCGAGCCCGTGCCTACTTTATCGCCGCCCCTGCCGTCGCCGCGATAGATCCAGCGGCTTTGGCTATCGGCCGCAATCGGTTGCCGCTCACGGATCGCAAGACGCTGGCACCGGGGCTCGTCCGTTGCGCAGGGCCGTCACCCCTGGATAAATCAGCTTCATACGCGCATCAATATCGCATGGCGTCGAGATCGGCGATCAGCGTCGGTCCGGTCGGATGCCAGCCGAGCCGGGCCTGGGTCAGCGCGCTGGAAGCCGGCAGGTCCATGGGGGCAAACATCGCCATCCAGCCGAAATGCTCCCCTGCCTTTTCCGGCGCGATCGAAACGGCCGGCAGGTTCAGGCCCCGGCCAAGCGCCTCGGCGATCGCACGCACCTCGACACCTTCCTCGCCGACGGCGTGATAGCGCGCGCCGGGCTGCCGCTTTTCCACCGCAAGCCGGTAGAGGTGCGCCGCGTCCAGCACGTGACCCGCCGCATAGCGGTTGCGGCCTTCGCCGACATAGGCGGAGACGCCCTTCTGGCGCGCGATTTCGATGAGCGGCGTGATCAGCCCCTGCTTCAACGTGTTGTGGACCTGCGGCAGGCGCACCACCGACACATTGACGCCAGCGTCCAGCAAGGCATTGCCGGCGAGTTCCGAGGCGATGCGGGGATTCGCGTGACCGGCGTTGAAGACGTCCTCGACCGCCAACTGGCCGTGTCCGGGGCTGCCCATGCCGACGCCCGATGTGATCACCAGCGGCCGGTCGGAGCCGGCGAGTGCGGCGCCAAGCGCGGCGATGACGCGCTTGTCCTTTTCGCAGTTCTCGACAAACCGCGAGAAATCATGGTCGAACGCGGTGTGGATCACGGCCTCCGCCTTGGCCGCCCCGTCGCGCAGCCCCTCGGGATCCTCGAGGTTTCCGCGATACACCTCGGCGCCGGCGGCGGCCAACGCCTCGGCGCCGACATCGGAGCGGGTGACACCGATTACCTGATGGCCGGCCCGGATGAGTTCGGGAACGAGCGCCGAACCGATGAAGCCGGTGGCGCCGGTAAGAAAGATACGCATGCAAAATCTCCTGCACAGTTGCCTGCGCAATATCGCTGCTCTATTATTCCATTAAAGTAGTGATCTTATCATGGTATAATCGCTAACAGCTTGAGGCTGACAGGATGCCCAACACTTCCGCCGGTTCGCTCGCGGCCTTTCTGAAAGACCGGCGCACCCGGCTCGACCCGGCGTCATTCGGCTTCTCCGGGCGCAGGCGCACGCCGGGACTGCGCCGGGAAGAGGTCGCCCAGCGCGCCAATATCAGCCCGACCTGGTACACATGGCTGGAACAGGGCCGCGGCGGCGCGCCTTCGGCCGACGTGCTGAACCGGATCGCCAAGGGGCTGCTGCTGACCGAGGCCGAGCGCGAACATCTTTTCATGCTCGGGCTCGGGCGCCCGCCGGAGGTCCGCTACATCGGCGCCGACGGCGTCAGCCCTCGCCTGCAACGCCTGCTCGACACGCTTGAGGCGAGCCCTGCCCTGATCAAGACGGCGACCTGGGATGTCGTTGCCTGGAACCGCGCCGCGCAAGTCGTGCTGACCGACTACAGCACCTTGCCCGCCGGCCAGCGCAACATCCTGCGCTTCATGTTCCGCAGTCCCTCCTTGCGCGCCAAGCAGCACGATTGGGAGAACCTCGCCCGTTTCGTGGTGGGCGCGTTCCGGGCCGACGCGGCGCGTGCCGGCGCGGTGTCCGAGGTTGCCCAGCTGGTTGAGGAGTTGTGCGGCGCCAGCCCGGAATTCGCCGCCCTGTGGCGGGAAAACGACGTGCTCAGCCATGGCGATGGGACAAAGCGCCTGAAGCATCCCGAACTCGGCGACATCGAACTCGAATATTCGGCCTTCGCGGTCGACGGACGGCCGGATCTGAGCCTGACCGTCTACAACCCGGTGGACGGCACGGTCGCCGACCGTATCCGCGCGATGGCCCGGCGCCACCAAGAGCAAGAGGCGGACCCGGCGCGATGACGCCTGCCCCGCTCAGCGCCGTTCGCACACCGGCTGCAGGATCCGCAGAGGTCGGCTCCGGCCCGTGTGTTTCCTTAGAGCAATTTTCAGGAAAAGTGCGTAGCGGTTTTCGGTCCGGAACCGAACACGAAGAGTTAGAGCGGTTCAGCGATTCTATCGAACGCTGAACCGCTCCAGACGGCGCACTTTGGGTAGCCGGCCTGCCGCCATAGCCGGCGGGGGCCAGACGCCGTTACTGGATGATCTTGACGATCTTGCGGGTGCTTGGATCCACGATCACGGTCTGGTTGTCCACCACGGTGTAGCGATACTTGACGTTGGGCACTTCGTGCAGTTCGACCGTGTCGGGCAAGGCCGTGCCGACATTGAGTTCCACGCCGGGAAGCTTGACCGAAGCCAGCGGCTGCTTCTTCACGTATTCCTTGATCACCGTTTCCTGCTCGGGCTGGATGACGACATCCTCGGCGGCGGCCGCGCCGACGCCCGCGAGCAACAGAACCGCGGCTACGGCGGCGAGTTTCTTCTTCATGAATTCCTCCATCTGCAGTCCGCACAGCCACAACATTGTCACTGCGCCGCGGATCGAACTTCAGCCGGCATCGAATGTTCCAGCTTTGGACTTCGGTCCCATCTACCCAAGACTTAAGTCCCATCCAAAAACGCAATGGTCCTGCCGGAGCCGCCATCGGGAACGGCCACCTTTCACGCTCGTTGTCGCTGCAAGCGGGCGGTCGGCTGGGGATATCGGCCAGCAACCGCGAGTGTTTTTTACGAATTGGCGCCGCTACGTCCCTTCCTGCGCCAATAGGGTTCGTCCACCGCCGCAAGGCGATGGGCGAACCCTGAATCTGTCCGGGCTGCGCTGTGAGGAGGTTCTGATGTTACGCGACAAGGAAACCCGATTTATCGAGGCGGCGCTGTTGATAGCTGTCCCGTTATCGGCCTTGATCGCCGTATTGCTCGTTAGCTTTACTTTGAGCTGGTAGCCGCCCTCTACGGAACCACGCTTGCCGGTTGCTGACGCTTCGACGCAAGGGGGCGGTAGGCACGGTGGCGAGCAGGCCGGGCTATGTTCGGCGGCCACACTCGGCGGGAGGCTCGACCGGTGCTCAGGCAGCTCGTGCCTTTATGGTTCGACCGCAACTCGGACTGAAGTCCGAAGGGCCACGCTCATTGGAACATCGTCCGCCGATGCTCGTTGGCGATGGTAGGTGCGTGATCTGGAGAAGGGGCAATGCAACTGGGTGAGATCATCGCCAACATCCTCGCCACCCTGTTGCTGGTCTGCTTTCTCGCAAGCACGTTCTTCCTCTTCGGAAGACCATTCTGGCCGGAGCGGCATGCCCGCATGGTCATCATCATGCCGGTCGACACGACAACGACAGCCGCGACCGGCCGGAGCGGCACACCCCTCCTCCCGGACACCTTCGACACCAGCCTTGCCCATCAAAGGCCGTCGTGATGGGCATCGGCGATCGGCATCAGGCGTAAAGGGACCGACAGTCTCTACCGCCTGATGAAACCACGCACTACGGCGTGAGTCCGGCGCGGCCGGACGTTGCGCGCGGCCATGGTTTAGTCGAGCTTCTGGATACGCCCCTTGTCGAGGCGGAACACTCCGTCGTTGCCGCCTTGTTGCTCGAAGTCGGTCTGCAGCTCATCCCATATGCCAAGATATCTGCCGCACTCGGCGCAACTGATCCGGGTCGATGGTGTCGCATCGGCCGGGATCTGCAGGCGGATGACGCCGCAAAAGGGACACTCCAATCGGTGATCGAGATATTCGCCATGGCGAGTCTGTAACAGCCTGCGCACAGCTTCCTCCTGGAATTGGGTGACGGCAGGGTAATCGCTCCCGACCGTATGGTTCGTGTTGCAGGCGCCTGGATAAACTACGCCTGTCCTTGGCAGGGTCAATAAACAAAGGCATAGCTGCAAACCGCCTGCTTAATTTTGGAAGTGGCGGCGGCGATTTCCAGCAAGACGGCAGGAACAGGACAGGGGGCCGCGGCGAATGCAGGTTCGCGTGAACAGCTGGAACCAAACCGACCGGCAGCGGTTTCCAATTCGAAGGGACCAACCACGGAAGCGGCAGCAATGGAACTTCTGACCTTGGAATTGGCCTCGGCGAGGCAGCGGCTCAACCGAGCGGAACTCGCCCTTGAACGTGCAAACGCCATGTTGGACGAGGACTGTGGCGTCGGCATCAATCTGCGACTTTGCGACCGGATCAGATTCGCGCAAAAACGCGTCGGCGAAGCAAAAGCTCGCCTTGTAAAGCTCGATTCCGCAAACACCGATTCACTTCGGTCCGATTGAAGCTAGGCACTGCAATCCCAGCGGCCTTGGCGCCGTATAGCGCCTCGTCGGCGCGTCGCAAAAGATCGGCGATCTCCATTGCGGCCCCGCCGACATTGAGGGTGCCGACCCCAATGATCACGGTGACGATGCCCTTTTCGCTGCCGGCATGCGCAAGAGAGAGAGGTCGCCCACCTCGCTCCTCAGCTTCTCGGCGATGACGAAGGCTCCCGGCGCGTCGGTCTCGGGCAGGGTGAGCGCGAACTCCTCGCCGCCGTCGCGGGCAGCCGCGTCGGCCGGCCGTCGGGACCTTCGAGCTCATCATTTTGCATTCGCAAGCCGCATCCTCGCCCCTCAAGGTGAAGCTCAAATCGGAAACAGGAAGGAAGTTACTGGATCGACAATATCTTCAACTGACTATCCGTTGTTACCACGACTAGAGTTGTATCGATCATGACGAGTCGCCTCAGAAGACATGGCGTGCGAAACCCGCCTTCAAGCACATAGACGAACGATATTGTTCCATCTTTCAAAGCCATATTTCTCAAGAAAAATCCGCTGGCAGTGAGAAATAGATGGATTTCCGGATGATATCTCGAGTGCTCAGTCGAATACCTGCTGACAGCATCTGCCGCCGCTTGCTCCGAGATCGCCTCGGCGCAGGACATTTTGGGTTGATTGCTTTTCTGACCAGAACAGGACGACATGATTGCCAGTGCGGGGATGGCAAGAAAAATAGCCGATATATTATTCAATCCAGCTCCAGCACTCCAGTAAGAAGACATGACACGCCCCCGTCAATACACTGACCGATCGAGTTAGAGCGAGGATAATCAGGTCTGCTTCCGACGATAGCGATGCGTCACACTCGCCATTTGATGGTCCATGCCCGATCCCCTTCATACAACTCGGCGCCCTGGAAACTCCACGCCACCAGCCGGTCGGCCGATATAGTCTCCGTCTGTGCCACGGCCAATCATCGCGACAGCGATGGCGATATTAGATTATACTTAATATCAGTCGATACTCTTCCAGAGTAAGCTTGATTTTCACCTGCTTGCAACAGTGATTTTCTGGGATGCAATAAAATTCCCACCCATGGAATTCTATTGTTCTGGCTGCTGATCAGGGCGCGCTGATGAGCACCGTCTTCGCCCGGCACGGGAGCGACACAGCACTCACTCCCATCGCGTCCCGCCAACGAAGTCGATGAACGCCCGCAGCGGTGCGGGGGTAAGACGACGGCCGGGATAATAGAGGAACGGCCCGGAAAACGCCTGCCACCAGGGCTCCAGCACCGGTTCCAGCCTGCCATCGTCGAAATAGGGACGCAGCCAATCCTCGAACAACGAGACGATGCCGCCGCCGGCGACCGCCACGCTGAGAGCGAGGTCCATCGCCGTGCCGGTGCTGACCAGCAGCGGGCCGGTCGGGTCGACGCTCACCACCTCGCCGTTGCGTTCGAACTCCCAGGGCGGGCTCGCGCCGCTGGCGAAGCGGCCGCGCAGGCAGGCGTGATCGAGCAGGTCGCGCGGATGGCCGGGCCGGCCGCGCCGGTCGAGATAGCCCGGTGCGGCGGCGGTGGCGAAGCGCTGCCGGCGCGGGCCGATCGGCACGGCGATCATGTCCTGCTCCAGCCGCTCGTCATAGCGGATGCCGGCGTCGCAACCGCTCGCCAGTATGTCGACAAAAGTGTCTTCGGCGGTCACTTCCAGCCGGATCTCGGGATAGGCCGCGAGGAAGGACGGCAAAAGGCGCGGCAGCACCAGTTTCGCTGCCACCACCGGCACGTTGAGCCGGAGCGTGCCCGCCGGGCGGCCGCGAAAGCCGTTGACCACGTCGAGCGCCGCCTCGACCTCGCCGAGCGCGGGGCCAAGCCGCTCGAGCAGGCGCGCGCCCGCCTCGGTGGGCGCGACGCTGCGCGTGGTGCGGTTGAGGAGCCGCACGCCGAGCCCGCTTTCCAGCCGCCGCACCGTCTCGCTGAGGCTGGACGCGCTGGCGCCGCTCACCCGCGCCGCCTCGCGAAAGCCGCCGGCGCGCGCCACCGCCATGAATGCCTGGAGGTCGCCCAGATCCGCCGCCATTGTTCGCCTTTCCGCACAGGCTGTTCCGATTGCACCATATTATCGCGCATGGGCGCGCTGTCTATATCTGGCTGATCCAAAGGAGATCAGACCATGACCGACATCAGCAAGGCCGGAACTTTCAAACTCGGCGACCGCACCGTGAAGCGCCTTGGCTATGGCGCCATGCAACTGGCCGGACCCGGCGTCTTCGGCCCGCCAAAGGACAGGCAAGCAGCACTCGCCGTGCTGCGCGAGGCGATTGCGAGCGGCGTCGACCACATCGACACCTCGGATTTCTACGGCCCGCATGTCACCAACCGGATCATCCGCGAAGCGCTGCAGCCCTACCCCGCGGACCTCACCATCGTCACCAAGATCAGCGCCCGGCGCGGCGCGGATGCCTCGTGGATCCCGGCGATGTCACCGCAGGAGCTGACCCAGGCCGTGCACGACAATCTGCGCAATCTGGGGCTGGACGTGCTCGAAGTCGTGAACCTGCGTTCCATGCACGGGATACACGGCCCCGCCGAAGGTTCGCTCGAGCCGCAGCTCGACACGCTCGCTGAACTGCAGCGCCAGGGCCTTGTGCGCCATATCGGCTTGAGCAACGTCACCCGCAAACAGATCGCGCAGGGACGCGGCATGGTCGACATAGTCTGCGTGCAGAACCAGTACAACATCGCGCATCGCCAGGACGACGCGCTTATCGACGAGCTTGCCGCCGACGGCATCGCCTATGTGCCGTTCTTCCCGCTCGGCGGTTTCACGCCGCTGCAGTCGAACACCCTTGCCGACGTCGCGAAAAAGCTCGGCGCGACGCCGATGCAGGTGGCGCTCGCCTGGCTGTTGCAGCGCTCCCCCAACATCCTGCTGATCCCCGGCACCTCCTCGGTCGGTCATCTCAGGGAAAACCTGGCGGCGGCGGAGCTGAAGCTGCCGGCCGACGCGATCGAGGTCTTGAACGGCATCGCGGCCGAGAAGGCAGCCGCCTGAGACTTTCAGCGACTGCCGGGTGAGAAACGCCTCCCGGCAGTCGCCTCCACCTGCAAGCCCTCGCGGGCTTCCCGGAGCTGTTGACGCGTCGGGGCAAACCAATTATAGAACCATTTAGTTCCAGAACTGGTTGGTTCCACAATGGCCGCTGAATTCTCTCTCGACCACACATTCGCCGCGCTCGCCGACCCCACGCGGCGCGCCATCCTTGCGCGGCTGCTCGACGGCGAAGCCTCGGTCGCCGAGTTGGCGCAACCTTTCGCGCTCACCGTGCGCGCCGTATCCAAGCATGTCGGCGTGCTGGAACAGGCCGGCCTCGTCACCCGCAGCCGTGCGGCGCAGAAACATTTGAGCCGCATCGAGCTCAAGCCGTTGCGCGATATCGACCGCTGGCTCGACGACTACCGAAACCTCTGGGAAGGCCGCTTCGACCGCATGGAGGATCTGCTGCGGCGCGGCGCGGACAAGGCGCCGTGAGTGATCGCGCCCGTAATGCCGCCGGTCGCGGCTTCGCTATCGAACGGGTGTTCGAGGCTCCGGTGGCGCGCGTCTTTCGGCTGTGGACCGATCCAAGGCTGGTGGCGCAATGGTGGGGCATCAGGGGCTGCACCATTCCCCATTGCGAACTCGACGTGCGCGTCGGTGGCCGCTGGCGCATCGACATGCTGACCGCCGGCGGTGCGCTCTACCGCAACCAGGGCAGCTATCTCGAAGTCGTCGAGAACGTCAGGCTGAGCTACCGTGATGAACCGGATCCGGAAATCCGCGAATGGGCTGGCAATCCGCCGGGCCAGAGCCGCCATACCGTGACCCTTACACCCGATGGCATGCGGACCCATGTCCATTTCGAGGTGACGCTGGCAAGTGCCGCCGACCGTGAGCGCCTGCTGGCCCTGGGCATGCGCGGCGGCTGGATGCAGAGCTTCGACCGGCTTGAAAAACTGATAGAGCGGGACGACCATGCTGGCTGAGAACGCGAAGCCGTCCACCCAAGCCGTGCTGTCGCGGGATGGAACGCCGATCGCCTGCGAGCGCCGGGGCCGTGGTCACCCCCTCATCCTCGTCGACGGCGCTCTATGCTCGCGCACGATGGGACCGAGCGGTCCGCTGGCCAAGGCGCTCGCCGATAACTTCACCGTGTTCCGCTACGACCGGCGCGGCCGTGGCGACAGCGGCGACACCTCGTCCTATGCGGTCGAGCGCGAGGTCGATGACATCGAGGCGGTGCTGCGGGCAGCCGGCGGCGAAGCCTATGTCTGGGGCATGTCGTCGGGCGCCATGCTGGCGCTGATGGCGGCGGTCCGCCTGCCCGGCATCAGGAAGCTCGCTCTGTACGAGGCGCCGCTGATCGTCGACGACAGCCGCAAGACAACGCAGGCCGACTGGGCAACCATCGGCGATGCCGTCGCGCAAGGCCGGCGCGGCGACGGCGTCGCCGCCTTCCTCAAATCGGTGGGCATGCCCCGCCTGCTCATCGCCTTCATGAAGCTCACACCGATCTGGCGGCAGCTCAAGGCCGTGGCGCACACCTTGCCGCACGATGGCGCCATCGTCGCCGGCGACCAGCTTGGCAAGCCGCTCGACCCCGCCCGCTGGGCATCGCTGCGCGTGCCGGTGCTGGTGACGGATGGCGGCAGAAGCCCGCCATGGATGCAACACGGCAACAGGGCGCTGGCCGAAGCGTTGCCCAACGCGCGCTACCGGACGCTGGCCGGCCAGAACCACATGCTGAAACCCGCCGCCCATGTGCCGGCGCTGTCGGCATTCTTGAACAGTCGGGATTAGGTACGGACGTCAACGCCATGCGAATGAAAGGAAATCGACCATGCAGCTTCGCCATATCCTCATCAAGGTCGACGACCAGGACAAGGCGCTGGCCTTCTACACCTCGGTCATGGGTTTTGTGAAAAAGCATGATCACGACAGCGGTCCGATTCGCTGGCTGACGGTCGTGGCACCCGACGATGCCGGCACGGAACTGGTGCTCGAACCCAACAGCGCGCCGCCGGCACGTGCCGCGCAGCAGGCGCTTTACGATGCCCATTTCCCGGCGGCGCTCATCACCGTCAGCGACATCCATGCCGAGTTCGACCGGCTCACCGGGCGCGGCGTGAAATTTCTCGGGCCTCCGCAACGCACGGGCCCGGTGACATCGGCCTTCTTCGACGACACCTGCGGCAATGTCATCGTGATGGCCGAGCCGTCCACCTGAAGCGCTTGTCCCTGCCTCAGGAATGGACCGGCCGCGCGGAGCTTGCGAGGCGCGTGCACCCGTGGCATCTGTCCGATGGAACGGACCGATCCGAAAACAGCATGGCAGCACGACCACCACCGCCCGGCAGGCCGCCACCCGGCAAGCCACGCAGCGCCGGGCCTCCCGGCGTCAGCCTGAACCGCGCGCTGTCGAAACTCGGCCTGTGCTCGCGCACGCAGGCGCAGCTGCTGATCGCGGCGGGCCGCGTGCGCGTCGGCGGCAAGGTGGTGCGCGATGCCTCGCTGCGCATCGACATGAACCGCGACCGCATCACCGTCGATGACGATGCAATCGTTGCCGAGCGCAAGGTCTATGTCATGCTCAACAAGCCGCGCGGGCTGGTCACCACGCGCGACGACCCGCAACAGCGCGACACCGTCTATGCCTGCCTCGAAGGGCTCGATTTGCCCTATGTCTCGCCGGTCGGCCGCCTCGACAAGGCCAGCGAGGGCCTGCTGCTGATGACCAACGACACCCGCTTCGCCAACCGGCTGATGGATCCGGCCTCGCATCTGCCCAAGACCTATCACGTGCAGGTCGGCACCGTGCCCGACGAAGCGATGCTGGAGGCGCTGCGCGCCGGGGTCACCGTCGACGGCGAGCCCCTGACGGCCAACTCGGTCGAGCTTTTGCGTAGCGGCGGCCGTACCGCCTGGCTGGAGATCGTCCTCGACGAAGGCAAGAACCGCCACATCCGCCGCCTGCTCGCCGCCCATGGCATCGAGGTCAAGCGCCTCATCCGCATCGCCATCGGACGGCTGCCGCTGGGCGACCTCGCCAAGGGTTCCGCGCGGCATTTGACGGCGGAGGAACTGGTGTTGCTGGCGGACTGAAAAAACGTTCTTCCGCCAGGCCGAAAGCGGCCTGGCCTTCATGCGGCATTGGCGATCGGATCGACAGTTCGAGCCGTCGATCAGGCCTTGTTGGCGATCCATATGGTTGGCGCGCCTACCACGCCGGCGCTCGCCATCGCCTCCTTCAGTTTTGGGTTTTTGATGAAGGCCTGTGCCTCGGCGACACTGGCGAAATCATGCGTTACGGTGATGTCGTTGGGGTTGTCCGCCGCCTGATAGACGGTCTCCGCCTTCACGCCATTGGCCTTTTGAACCGGGGCGAACCCGTCATAGACTTTGCGCCAGGCCTTGTAGTCGGACACGGTATGTCTCACGAACAGCATCGTCATCGTACATTCCTCCCAGGCTGTTGTTTATTGGCGCCCAAGTGATCGGCGATGGGCCGTCCAGTCTATCGCCCCGATCCTGCCCTTGGCAAACCGGCGCACAAATGGGAGCCGCACCCGTCTCCTGACGGAAAGCTGTCAGCAGGCCTGGGCTATGGATCGATCGGGAAGCCGGTCGCGGCTTCAGCGATCAAGGAGCCAATGCGATGAATTTCGTCTCTGTCCGCATCATCACCTCGGATGTTCAGCGCCTGGTGCGCTTCTACGGCGAGATCACGGGCATGCCGGTGACGGTGTACACCGAAGATTTCGCCGAACTGGCGACGCCGGCCTGCACGCTGGCGATCGGCAGTACCCGCACCCTGATGCTGTTTGGCGGCGACATCGCCCGCCCCGCCGACAACCATACGGCCATCCTCGAATTCCGCGTTGACGACGTCGATGCCGAATTCGCCCGGCTGTCGAACCTCATCAAGGGCACGACCGTGCAGCAGCCGACCACCATGCCCTGGGGCAACCGCTCGCTGCTGTTCCGCGACCCCGACGGCAATCTGGTGAATTTCTTCACCCCGGTGACGGCGGAAGCGATCCGCAAGTTCGACAAATAGAGCGCCCTACTTCAGGTTCCATTTGCGCACCACCGGCTCGCCGGGATCGTGCTCGTAGCCGAGCACGCTGATGCTGGCCGTGTCGAGCACGAACAGCGCCCCGCCTTGCGGCGGCAGGCCGAGCCAGCGGGCGGCGAGCACGCGCAGGAAATGCGCGCTGGAAAAGATCAGTATGTCGGCGTTGGCCTTGCGCAGGCGCTCGATGATCCTGTCGGCGCGGGCCCCGACATCGGTCGCCGTCTCGCCTTGCGGGCAGCCATCGCGAAAGACGTTCCAGCCTGGCCGCCCGGCCAGGATTTCTTTCGTCGTGCGCCCTTCATAGGCGCCGTAGTCCCATTCCTGCAGATCGTCCAGCTTGATACCCTCGGCGCCAAAGCCGGCGAGCACGCTGGTGTTGTAGGCGCGCTGCGAAGGGCTCGACCACACCGCCGAAAACGCCAGGCCTTTCAGCCGCTCCGCGACGCCCCGCGCGGCTGCCTCGCCGGCCGGCGTCAGCGGCATGTCGGTGCGCCCGGTATGCTGCCCCGAAAGGCTCCACGCCGTCTCGCCATGCCGGACCAGATGGATTTGGGGTAGCGCGCTGCTCATGGGACGCCTTTCGAACTCGCCGGCACCTTAGAGGACGGTGCGGCAAAGGGGAATCCGGCTGGCATGGAAAGTGTGCTATGCCTCGCTGAGGCCGCCGGTTGGGCACATCGATATTGTGCCACATCCCTGGCCCTGATCACGGCCGTATTGGCTCAATGAATGAGTGCGGGGGCATAACTATCTCTGTTGGATAGTCATCAGGCATCACAGGCAACATCATTATGTACAAACATCTGCTCATCGCCACCGACGGCACGGAACTGGCCGACAAGGGCGTTGCCCACGGCCTCGCGCTGGCCAAGGGTATCGGCGCCGCCGTCACTTTCGTCACCGTCTCGGAACAATTCCCGATTTTCGCCTGGGGCGGCGCCATGGCCGGCTACGCCGCCGGCGATGAACTGGCCGCCTACCAGGAAGAAGCGCGCCGCTACGGCAAGGAAGTGCTCGACAAGTGCAAGGCATCGGCCGACGCCGCCGGCGTGTCCGCCAAGCTGGTCCATGTCGAGGACAAAAGGCCCGCCGAAGCGGTCCTGGAGCTGTCGCGGGCGCAGGGCTGCGACCTGATCGTCATGGCCTCGCACGGCCGTCGGGGCCTCGGCAGGCTGCTTCTGGGCAGCCAGACAGCGGAAGTGCTGTCCTACACCGAGATTCCGGTGCTCGTGGTGCGGTAGCCGCCGATCCCGCAACTCGGCATTCTAAAAAATGCCGCCGTCGGTCAGGGTTGCTTCCGCGGCGCGGGTTCACTCGCCAGGGCATATTCAGCCCGTGGCGAATGCCCGAAGAGCTGTTTGTAGGCGCGGCTGAAGGCGGCCTCGGACTCGTAGCCGATGCGCAAGCCGATCTCGCCGACGCGCGCATCGCGCCTAGCCAGCAGGTCGCGGGCCAATCCCAGGCGCCATTCATTCTGGTAGCGCAGCGGTGAGCGCCCGACGAGAGCGGCGAAGCGTTCGCAGAAGCTGGAACGGGACATGCCGGCCTTGTCGGCCAGTTCATTGATGCTCCACCGCTGCAGCGGCCTTTCGTGGATGGCTTTCAAGGAACGGGCGATGCGGGCATCGGAAAGTCCCCCGAGCCAGCCCGTGGCGTGTCCTTCATGGACCCAGGCGCGCAAGGTGCGGATGACCATGAGATCGATGATGCGGGAAATCATCAAGGCGGCGCCGGGCTGGACGTCGCTGGTTTCGATCATCAGGAAAGGCAGCATTCCGTCCACCCACCCTGCCCCCTGGGCGCGCCCGATATGGATGCATTGCGGCAAGGCAAAGATCATTCCGCGAAGGCTGTCCGGATCGAACCAGAAGCGGCAGGCGACGATCGCTGCGTGCGGTTGCGACGCCACCAGCCGCAACGCACCGGGACCGCGAGGCAGCAGCACGAGGTCGCCTGCGTCGATGACGACCGGGGCCTGATCCTCGCGCTCCATGGACAGCGCGCCGGCGGTCACCACGACGATATGGGCTTGCCCTTCGTCGAGGTCGAGTTGCTCCGCCTTTGCCAGCGTGCGCGAAAAAACCTGGTCGCCGGTAAGCCTGATCTGCGCCAGCACATGGGAGAGAAGGTCGCCGGTGACGCCGGTGTGGAATGCTCCATCCGGAAGAACGGTCAAGTTTTCAGGCGATTCCATCATGGATGCGGCCGGCCGGTTTTCCTACATTCCTGACGACGATAGCGCATTTGACTGTGATTATGTGCTGTTTTTACTCTGGAGCAAAGTCATTCCCGCACCCCTGGGGCCGCGAGCATGAGCTGTTCCAATCATCCAACCCGAGGCCATGATCTCAAATCGATCGAGCGGGCCGGTTCGCCGCCCTCGGGTCATTCCAACCAACTCGACAGGAAGTTCCAATGAGCACTAAAACAATCCAGGCGCCCGACGCCGCGTCGCAATGGCTGAAGTCATATTATTTCCTGCGGGCCGGCTTTTCGGTCGCCTGGGTAGCGGCCGCCTTCACCCTTGGCAAAAGCGCGCCGCCCGTCGCCGCGGTCCTCCTGGTCGCCTACCCCGCATGGGACGCGATCGCCAACATTCTCGATGCGCGGCGCAGCGGCGGCCTGAGGGCCAACCCCAGCCAGGCGCTGAACGCGGCGGTCAGCACCATCACCGCCATTGCGGTCGCCATTGCCCTTGGACAGGGCCCGCACGCGGTGCTGGCGGTGTTCGGCGCGTGGGCCGTTCTCTCCGGCCTGTTCCAGCTTGCGACCGGCGTGCGCCGTTGGCGGGCAGGCGCGCAATGGGCGATGGTGCTGAGCGGTGCGCAGTCAGCCCTTGCCGGCGGCTTCTTCATCAAACAGGCGATCGGCACCGCGACGCCGGGCATCATCGACATCGCCCCCTATGCCGCGTTCGGCGCGTTCTATTTCCTCGTCTCGGCGGTATGGCTGAGTGTCACGCAGGCTCGCAAGCCCATGGCTTGATCCTTCCGCATGCTCGGCCTTGCCGAAACTCGTAAGACGGCTTTGCGGGCCACCCGTCTTAGCCATGCAAGGCTCCGGCATCGTCATCGTCCCCGAAGTGCGGCGAGCCGCGCCGCCCGCACGCTGCGCGTGCTGCGGTTCGCCGACGCAATCGTCATGATCCTTTCCGGTAGTCAAGCACCATGAGCGCCGCAAGAACGGCAACGCATGACCGCCAATGCAACCCTCACGGCGCCTTGCCCATCGCCCGCACGGCAGCGAACGCCGCGGTGTATTCGGTGAAGTCGCGGGGACAGTCGCGCAGCGCGAGCCGGTAGAAGCGCAAGGCCTCGTCGTCGCGATGCCGCAGCCGCTGGAACTCCGCCACAAAGACGCGCGCCTCGCACAGATGCTCGTTTTTCGTCGTGCCGTCGGGATCGTCCGCGGCGGCCAGCGTGGCTTCGGGCGTCTGCCGCCCCAGGAACATGCGAACCACCGGCGCCGGCCATTTCGTCACTTCGAGCGTGGCGTTGCCTAGAACGCTCGGCAGCCCGCTGTGCTGCCGCGCAATATCGATCCACAAGGCATAATAGGCATTATACGCACCGTCGGGATCGATCGCGGCCGCCTGTTCAAAGTCGGCCTGCGCCTTCTCGGGCGAGCCCGAATAGAAGCTCAGCAGCCCCCGGTCGCCATAGGTGCCGGCATCCTTGGGATCGAGGCGTAGCGCCTGATCGTAGTCGGCAAGAGCCTGATCGTACTGCGCCTTGTACACCCGCACCAGGCCGCGGCACGCAAAGGCGGAGGCATCCTTCGGACTGAGACTGGCGGCTTGGTCGCAATCCGACATGGCGCGGTCGTAGTCGGCCTTGTAGAGCCAGACGCGGCCCCTGCCGCCATAGGCATCGGCATATTTGGGTTCGAGGCTGATCGACCGGTCGTAGTCCGCGATGGCCCGGTCGTACTGACCCTTGCGGCCCCACACCCAGCCCCGGCCCCTGTAGGCGACAGCGTATTTCGGGTCGAGGCGGATGGCCTGGTCATAGTCCGCGATCGCGCTGTCGTACTGGGCCTTCCGGCTGAACACCCAGCCGCGGTTCCTGAACGCAACGGCCATGTCGGGATTGATCATGAGGGCGACGTTGTAGTCCGAAATGGCGCGGATATAGTCGCTCTTGGAGGCCCAGGCCCGGCCCCGGGCATTATAAATCCAAGCATCTCCAGGCGTAATGATGATTGCCCGGTCGTAGTCCGCGATGGCACGATCGACGTCACGCTTGTCAGACCAGGCGAGCCCCCTGTTGTAGTAGGCCGCGGCAGAATTCGGGTCGAGGCTGATCGCCTCGTCGAGATCCGCAATGGCGCGGTCGGTGTCGTTCTTCAGCGACCACGTCCAGCCACGATTGTTGTAGGCCACCGCATCTCTTGGATCGGCGACGATGGCTTGGGTGTAATCGGCGATGGCACGATCATAGTCTTGCTTGCCACGCCAGACATCGCCACGGTTGCGGAAAGTCTCGGCATCGTTGGGATCGATCCCTAGCGCCTCGTCATAGTCTGATATGGCGCGGTCGGCGCCACCCAGCTTCTTCCAGGCATTGGCGCGCCAGCGATAGGCCTGGACATGGTTGGGATTGAGGCGGATCGCCTGGCTGTAGTCCGATATGGCGCGTTCCGGATTGCCTTTGGATGCCCAGGCCAGTCCGAGGTTGAAATACTGGTCCGGATCCTCGGGATCGAGAAAAATGGCCTGGCTGTAGTTGGTGACGGCCTGGTCATAGTCGCCCGTGCGCAGATAAGCATTGCCGCGCAAATTATAGACAACGTTGTTTGCCGGATCGAGGCTGATCGCCTTGTCGAAATCGGCGATGGCTTCGACATAGTCGTGCTTTACGTCGCTCCGGATCATGCCCCGGTTGCCATAGGCGATGGCGAGTTGCGGGTTGAACGCTATTGCCTTGTCATAATCGGCCAGCGCGCGGTCGTAATCCTGCTTGTAGCCCCAGACAAGCGCGCGGTTGTTGAAGGCGTCGGCGTCCTTCGGATCGAGCTTTATCGCCTCGCTGTAGTCGGCAATGGCAAGATCATAGGCGCCCATGTCCGCCAGGGCGTTGGCACGGTTGAAAAAGGCCTGCGACCGGTCACTGGGTGTCGCCGCCTTGTCCTCGATGACGACCTTGCAGACGGCAATTCGCCTGGCGGTGTCAAGCTTGTCATTGCCACAATCCTCGAGGCCTTCGGCCATCGCCGGAACCACGAGCGCAAGCAGTAGGGCCGCGCCGGCCAGTGCCCGCCCCGCCCATGCAATCAATCGCCGAAATCTGTGAAGCATCATGTCAGCGGAATCGGGTTCACGTCTGTCGGTTGTTGGTCTTCCACCGACTTGATCAGACAAATTCTTGATTGCCGCAAGTCACCACGGAAAAGAAATCCGGTCAGCCGGCTTCCGCCTCGCCTACGGTTACACCACCGCCAGCACCTTGCCCGTATCGTGCTGGCGCACGAAATCGACGCGACCGCCGTCCCAGTGGTAACTGTAGTGACGCCCCTGGACCGGGATGCCGATGACGTCGGGCCAGAAGATGCCGATGCACTCTCCTTGCGCCATGCGCACGCTGTTCCACACCAGACCGTCGCTGCCCCCTGCCCGTAGCGCACGCCCTTCCGCCTGCGAGGCGGCGTAGTCGTCCCGATCGAGCACGCCGGGCACGGCGTTGACATCGTCGAGTTCGCGATCGACGCTGCCGATCAGCACGCGGAAATCGGCCGTCCAGCCCGGCGCCTCATTGGTGGCGCGCATGAAGTTCTGGTGATGGTGGATGGTTTCGGCGAGCGCCACGTCCTCGCTGTCGCCGGCATAGTAGATGCCATAGCTGCCGTCCGAGAAGCGGCCAGGCCGCAGGACGGAGCAATGCACGAAAGGCGCCATGACGAAGCTGGCGCCGGGACCGGAAACACGCCTCGCGGCCGGCACCTTGCCGAGATCGCCGAGCTCGAGCCGGATGCGCGGGTTGGTCTTCTCCTCGACGGCCGCCAGCGCCTCCCAGTCGTGCGGGTCGGCGATGTCCTCGAACAAGTCGATCGGCGGATGAATGGAGCGGATGATGCGAAAAGTCTGGGGCCAGTGGACGCGGCGACGGACCGCGCGCCCACTCACCATGCACCACGCTCCGCATCGAGCCATTCGCGCATCGCCGCGAGATCGGAGATTTCGCCGCGCAGCATCAGGTCGAGCGCCGACTGCCCGCCGAAAGCGGCATTGGGCTTGCGTATCCAGGCATAGCCACGCGCCGGTTCGGTGAAGAGATAGCGCAGCCCCTTGTGAATGCCCATCAGATGCGCCATGCGGGTGCGCAGGTCGCGATCGATCCGCCCGATGCCGCCTTCCTTCCAACGTGCCCCCTCCTTCCAACGTGCCCCCATCTTCCAACGTGCCCACGTCCGCGCCGACATGCCGCCGAGCAGGATGCAGGCTTCGAGGTCGGTCAGGCTCCAAGCCTTGAACAGGTTGACCGTGGTGCGCGCCAACGCACCCGCCTCTTCATCCGATATGGCGGACCCGACCGTGGCCGGCGTGGTGACGATGGACTGAAGCTGCATGTCTTGCTCCCGCTATTGGCAGATATATAGCATGTATCTGCCAATTGGCAAGGAGAGGTGCGCAAAGCATTGGACGCAAACCCCTTGCAATGGGAGTCCGTCAATCGCCAAAGCCGGCGCCGCCTCGGGCGATTGGCTACTTGCGGAAAGTCGCGCGCCACGAGCGCTCGACGCCTACTCCGCCGCCTCGTACCCCGCGATGCCCTTGATCTCGAGGAAATCCTCAAGGCCGTATTCGGCGTATTCGCGGCCGTTGCCCGACTGCTTGTAGCCGCCGAAGGGCAGGCCGGCGTCCCAGGTGGGGTAGTTGATATAGACATTGCCCGAGCGCATGCGTGCGGCCACGTCACGGGCCTTCTGGATGTCCTTGGCCTGGATGTAGGAGGCAAGGCCGTAGACGGTGTCGTTGGCCTGCTCGACCGCCTGTTCGACCGTGTCATAGGGCAGGATTGCCAGCACTGGCCCGAAGATCTCCTCGCGCGCGATACGCATGTCGTGGGTGACGTCGGCGAACACGGTCGGTCTGACGAAGTAGCCGCGGTTGAGTTCGGCCGGGCGACCGGGGCCGCCGGCGACCAGCGTGGCGCCTTCATCGATACCGGCCTGGATCAGGTCCTGGATCTTGTCGAACTGGACCTGGCTGACAACCGGGCCAAGCTTGGTATCGGCGCCATCGGCCGGACCGACGGTGAACTTCTCCGCGGCCGCCTTGGCATAGCCGGCGGCCTCGTCATGACGATCGCGCGGCACGAACATGCGGGTGGGCGCATTGCAGGACTGGCCGCTGTTGCTGAAGCAGCCGGCGACACCCTTGGTGACGGCCTTGGCGAGGTCGACATCGGGGAACAGGATGTTGGCCGACTTGCCGCCCAGTTCCTGGTGCACGCGCTTGACCGTGTCGGCGGCGGCCTTGGCCACCAGGATGCCGGCCCGCGTCGAGCCGGTGAACGACATCATGTCGACGTCGGGGTGGCTGGACAGCGCCTGGCCGACGCCCGGGCCGTCGCCATTGACAAGGTTGAACACGCCCTTCGGCACGCCGGCCTCGTCGATGATCTCGGCAAAGATGATCGCGTCGAGCGGCGCGATTTCCGAGGGCTTCAGCACCATGGTGCAACCGGCAGCGAGTGCCGGACCCACCTTGCAGGTGATCTGGTTCAGCGGCCAGTTCCACGGCGTGATCAGGCCGACGACGCCGATCGGCTCCTTGACGATGAGCGACGACCCCTTGACATGGCGGAACTGGAAGCTCTTCAGCGTCTCGGCCATCTTTTCCAGATGCGCCTGGCCGACGCCGACCTGGCTGTCGAGTGCCATCTGGCGCGGCGCGCCCATCTCGCGCGACACGGCAAGCGCCAGGTCCTTGCTGCGCTTCTTGTAGACCTCGATGACGCGGTTGAGGACATCGAGGCGCTCTTCAACCGAGGTGAAGCCATAGGTTTCGAAAGCACGCTTGGCGGCGGCCACCGCCTTGTCGACATCGGCCCTGGAACCGAGCGAGATCTGCGCGAAGACGTCCTCGTTCGACGGATCGACCACATCGAGCGTCCTGGGCACGACCGGATCGACCCACGCGCCATCGATATAGAACTGCAGATTGTGTGACATGGTTTCTCCTTGGGATGCCGCATGGCCGGTCCGGCCGTGATATCTGGCTAGAAATAGCGATGCACAAACGGCGCTGTCAAACGCAACCCCCGAAGTGGTTAAGCCAGCCCGCCAGTGGTTGAGCCAGGCACGCCAATCGTTGCACGGCGAGATTGGGACGGCGACGGGCGGACTATAGCAGCGTATGGCCGGCTTCGCCCAGATGCTGTCTCGCCGCGGGCTCGTCCGCCGCTTTCACCAGCAGGTGGTCGCCATCGAATGTCGACACCACGAAGATACCCAGATCATTTTCCGACAGCGGTCTTATGACCGATAGCACAATGCCGGTTTCGTCGAACGCAAAAGGTCCCTGCAATTTAAAGGCGACCCAGTCGCGATCCTGCCTGACGGCATCCGGCACGCGATCCTGAAGGCAGGTGATCGAGAGCTCGTCGTCGGTTCTGGTGATGCTGACGAAGCCTGCTCCGTTCGCCCAGGCAGGAATGCCGTCACTGGCCCCAAGCCGCGCAATCGCATACAGGCCGGGGAGTCGCTTGAGCGTGACCCTGGCAGCCATCCTCACGCTCCGCGCGGTGGGCGTCCGACCGGCCGCTTGCTCATGTAGACCGTCGTCCCGTTCATGAACGACTCCTCCCGATCGATCGTATAGCCAAGTTTGCGATAGAGCGACACATTGGCTTCGAAGGCGCCGTTGGTCAACAGGCGGAGCTCCGGGCGCCCTGCCTCCAACGCCTGCTGCTCGGCCCGCTCCAGCAGCAGCCGGCCAACGCCCCTGCCCTGCACCTCCGGCACGACACAGACATTCTCGATCCAGAGGTGATCGTCGGCCAGCATGGTCTCGATCATGCCGACAATGCGGCCGTCCTCGACGGCGAGATCGAACGGATGCTCGCGGACAGCCTTGTCGTAATCGGCGCGCATCGGCAGCGGCTCGCGGCCGATCACCGGCACCCATCTGGCATAGGCGGCCCGTACGATGTCGCGGATCGCCGCGGCATCGGTAGGCTCGGCCGGGCGAAACCGGATAGACTTATTTGTCATGACAAGGCTCCAGATGTGAAAAACCCGCCGACCTGTGCAGGTGAGCGGGGCTGGAAACGAACGAACCGGATCTATCCTGCCGGTGTTCCTCGTCGCGCAATCGGCTTGCCGCTCCCCGGTGTGCGGGAGCGGCGTCGGTTGGTGCTGTTGCAGGCGATGATGGACATGGCGCCAAGCTGGAGCAGGAAGCGCGGGACGTCAATACCGGCTTATCGCGGATACCGCAGTCCGGTTCAGCGATCGATTCTCGCCTGCTGTTGCGGGGAATAGCGCTCTCCCTGCACGGCAATCGCCGAGACCGCGCTTTCGATGTTGGCAAGATCGGCCGCCGTCAGCGCGACAGCGGATGATCCGATGTTTTCCTCGAGGCGACTGAGCTTGGTCGTCCCGGGGATCGGAACGATCCAGGGTTTTTGCGCCAGCAACCAGGCGAGCGCGACCTGAGCCGGGGTCACCTTCTTCTCCGCTGCGATCGCGGCGATAGCATCGACCAGCGCCTGATTTGCCTTCCTGGCCTCCTCCGCGAACCGCGGGACGGTGTTGCGGAAATCGCTGCTGTCGAACCTGGTATCGGCGTTGATAGTGCCGGTCAGGAATCCCTTGCCCAACGGGCTGAAGGGCACGAAGCCGATGCCCAGTTCTTCGAGGACAGGCAGGATCGCCTCCTCGGGTTCGCGCCACCAGAGCGAGTACTCGCTTTGAAGCGCGGCGACCGGCTGCACCGCATGGGCGCGACGGATGGTGCGCACGCCCGCCTCGGAGAGGCCGAAATGCTTCACCTTGCCCTGGCTGATCAGCTCCTTCACCGTGCCCGCCACCTCCTCGATCGGCACGACCGGGTCGACACGGTGCTGATAGAGGAGATCGATCCGATCGGTCCTCAGCCGCTTGAGCGATGCCTCGACGACGTCGCGGATATGCTGCGGCCGGCTGTCCATGCCCTGATGTCCGGCCGTACCGGCGATGTCGATGCCGAATTTGGTGGCGATCACCACCTGGTCGCGGATTGGCTGAAGCGCCTCACCGACGACCTCCTCGTTCTTGAACGGCCCATAGACCTCCGCTGTGTCGAAAAAGGTGATGCCGCGCTCGAACGCCGAGCGGATCAGGCGGACGGCGTCCGGCGTCTCCATCGCCTGCCCGTAGGACTGGCTCATGCCCATGCAGCCGAGCCCGATGGCCGAAACTTCCAGGCCAGCCGTTCCAAGTGTGCGTTTTTGCATTGTCGTTCTCCTTTGCTCAGCCCTGGTACTGCACGTCGCTGACATGCTCCATCCAGTCGACCGCCTTGCCGTCGAGAGATTCCTGGACGGCGATATGGGTCATCGCGGTGGTGGGCGCCGCGCCATGCCAATGCTTCTCGCCCGGCTCGAAGCGAACCACGTCGCCCGGCCGGATTTCCTCGATCGGACCGCCTTCGCGCTGCACACGGCCGCAGCCGGCGGTGACGATCAGGATCTGGCCGAGCGGATGGGTGTGCCATGCCGTGCGCGCGCCAGGCTCGAAAGTGACGGCATTGCCGGCCGCGCAGGACGGCGCGACGACTTGAAACAGCGGGTCGATGCGCACCGTGCCGGTGAACCAGTCGCCAGGACCCTTGCCGGAGGCTTGCGAGCCGCTTCGCTTGATATCCATTTTCTTGGTCCTTCCTTGTGCCGGACAAATCTCAACACCGGCTTTGGTGATGCCTATTTAGGGCCTGCGATTAAACTGGATTAGCTGTTATATACGGCATGCACTTATGAGAAGGGCTCATCAATGCCGCGAGACAATCTGAACGAACTGACCGCTTTCCTTGCCGTCGCGCGGGAAAGGAGCTTCACCAGGGCGGCAGCCAAGCTCGGCGTTTCGCAATCCGCGCTCAGCCACACGGTACGAGCACTGGAGGAGCGGCTGGGTGTGCGGCTTCTGACCCGCACCACGCGCAGCGTCTCGCCCACCGAGGCCGGCGAGCGCCTGGCCCGCACCGTCGGCCCAAGGCTCGACGAGATCGAGATGGAACTCGCCGCCCTGAGCGCGTTGCGCGAAAAGCCGGCCGGCACCATCCGCATCACCGCCGGCGAGCATTCCGCCGACACGATCCTGTGGCCGGCCCTGGCAAAATTCCTGCCCGACTATCCCGACATCAGGATAGAGATCATCGTCGACTACGGCCTGACCGACATCGTCGCCGAGCGTTACGACGCCGGCGTGCGGCTGGGCGAGCAGGTGGCGCAGGACATGATCGCGGTGCGTATAAGCCCGGACATGCGCATGGCGGTGGTCGGATCGCCGGCCTATTTCGCCAGCCGGCCGAAGCCGCGCGCGCCGCAGGACCTGACCGCCCACAATTGCATCAATCTGCGGCTGCCGACCTATGGTGGGCTCTATGCCTGGGAGTTCGAAAAGGCTGGGCGCGAGCTGAAGGTGCGCGTCGAAGGCCAGTTGATCTTCAACACGACCGGGCTGCGCATGAATGCGGTGCTGGCCGGCCTCGGCCTTGCCTACCTGCCCGAGGACGAGGTGACGGCGCACCTGGCCGACGGCCGGCTGGTGCGGGTGCTGGCCGACTGGTGCCCGCCCTTCCCCGGCTACCACCTCTATTACCCCAGCCGCCGCCAGGCGACGCCTGCCTTCTCGCTGCTGGTCGACGCGCTGCGGTACAGGGGCTAGCCGCAGCCCATCTGGACTGGACCCACAGCCGTTCTATCTTCCTGGCGGAACGTAACCAGACGAACCCCGGAGCCATCGCCGTGACCGTGACCGACCTCTATCGAGGCTACATCGACTGCCTCAACAACCAGGATTGGCAAAGGCTGCATCGCTTCGTCCATGACGAGGTGCACTACAATGGCGACCGGGTCGGCCTGTCGGGCTATCGCGACATGCTGGAGCGGGATTTCCGGGAAATCCCGGACCTCTTTTTCGACGTCCAGCTCATGATCTCCGAACCGCCTTTCATAGCAAGCCGCCTGCAGTTCAACTGTATGCCAAGGGGCACCTTCTTCGGCCTGCCCATCAATGGCAGGAAAGTCGCCTTCAGCGAGAACGTCTTCTACGAAATCCTCAACGACCGGATCAGGAACGTCTGGTCGGTGATCGACAAGGCAGCGATTGAAGCGCAGCTTTGACGCGGTCGCACCTCCCAGTTTGATGCCCGACCTCACCAGATTCACAATCATTCTGAAAAATCGATCATTCTAACCAAAACAATTCGTTGGAAAGATTGATGGTGAAATGCCATTTCCACGGCATACCTGCCTGGAGAATTGCATTGTCTTCCCTGACCCGCATCGCGAACGACATTCCGAAAAGCACGATTTCCGCCGATCTGGCGAGGGGCCGCAAGCGGCTCGATTCCGTGTGGAACGGCATCATCCCCGGCCTCGTGCTGGTCGCGATGATCACCGCCGTCGCCTTCTCGGCGCACGACGTCTCCGGCTTTGCCCTGTTCAGCCCGATGATCCTGGCCGTCGTTGCCGGCATGATCTATTCCAACATGGTCGGCATCCCGGCGCATGCCAAAGCCGGCATCGCCTTCTCGCAAAAGCGCCTGCTGCGCTTTGCCATCGTGCTGCTCGGCTTCCAGCTGACGCTCGGCCAGGTCGTGTCGATCGGCGGGGTCGGCGTCGGCATCGTGGCGCTGACCCTCGGCGCCACCTTCGTCTTCACCATCACGCTTGGCCGGCTGATCGGCGTGGACGCCAAGCTGGCCCAGCTGATCGCCGCCGGCACCTCGATCTGCGGCGCCTCGGCGATCGTGGCCACCAACATCGTCACCGATGCGCGCGACGAGGACGTCACCTACGCCGTCGCCTCGATAACCCTGTTCGGCACCGTCGCCATGCTTGGCTTCCCGCTGCTGGCGCCGCTGCTCGGCCTCGACCAGCATGGTTTCGGCCTGTGGGCGGGCGCGTCGATCCATGAAGTGGCGCAGGTCATCGGCGCCGGTTTCCAGAACGGCACCCAGTCCGGCGAGATCGCCACCGTCGCCAAGCTGACCCGCGTCGCCATGCTGGCGCCGATGGTCATCGCGCTCGGCCTGATGGCCCGCCGCAAGAGTGGCGATTCCTCGGCTGCACGCCCGCCCATGCCGTGGTTCGTCGCCGCCTTCGTCGCCGTCGCCGCGCTGAACAGCCTGGTCGCGATACCGGCCGAAGTGAAGCAGGCGATGGTGCTCGCCACCACCGCCATGCTCACCATGGGGCTCGCCGCCATGGGCCTGCAGGCCGACATTTCGCAACTGCGCTCGCGCGGCCTGCGCCCGCTGGTGCTGGCCTTCTGCGCCTTCCTGTTCATCGGCGGCTTCAGCCTCATGCTAGTGAAGCTGGCCTGAGACGCCTGTCCCTGCGCGCGAAGCCGCGCCGGTCACTTGGCATTCGTTAAAACAAGGGCTTAGGGCGCCTTGTCTGACTCTGTTTGTGAGCCGGATTCAATCCTCGAACGAACTCGCCGCGACATAGATCGCCGCCAGCGCCTCGATGCCGGCCTGGTCGGCACTGTCGAAGCGGCCGGGCAGCGGGCTGTCGAGGTCGAGCACGCCGAAGACGCCCTCCTCGTCTTCCAAAAGCACCACCAGCTCGGCGCGTGAAGCGGCGTCGCAGGCGATGTGGCCGGGGAAATCATGCACGTCCTTGATCAGCATCGAGGTGCCGAGTTCAACCGCCTTTCCGCACACGCCCCTGCCGACCGCAATGCGCACGCAGGCCGGCTTGCCCTGGAACGGCCCCAGCACCAGTTCCTCGTCCGATGCCAGGAAATAGAAGCCGGCCCAGTTGAGGTCGGGCACCATCTGGAAGATCAGCGCCGAAGTGTTGGCGGCGTTGGCGATGGAATCGCCCTCGCCCTCCAGCAATGCCCTCAGTTGCGCGGCGAGGTCGCGGTAGAACGCGGCCTTGTCCGATGTATCGATGGCCTCGGCGGCGAACATGGCTTGTCTCCGTATCCAGAATCGCGGTTCCGTTTCCGCAAAAAGCCCTGCACCAAACGACCACCCGGCCATCCTAGGCAATTTCAGGAAGGTGCGAAACGGATTCCGTTGGAAATAGCGTCCGGAAGAACCCTGGCCCGACCCTCCATTCCCGGCAGCAAGGATAATCCCGACCGGAGAAAACCATTCAAAAGTATTGTCTCAGCGCCTGGCTTCTCGATGCCGGCAAGAGGCCAAATAATTCGAAAGATTGAATTTTTCCTGCCGAGCGCCTATTTATTGGACAAGTTCGTTTTCGCAATTTTCAGCATGAAGGAGATTTGTTCGATGGCCGATGGCAATCAGACTCTGATGGAAAAAGCCCAAGCCCGTTTTGTCGACAAGCAGAAGAAGACGGCGGAGCACAACAAGGCAACCGCTGAATACATGTCCGAGGCGCGGGCCAGGGAGATCAAGACGAGGCGATTGAGAGAGTTGCGACTGGCCAAGGAAGAAGCCGACCGCATGGCGGAAGCCCAGAATCCGACACCGAAGAAGAAGCGGGCGGTGAAGAAGGCCTAGAAATTCCAGGAAAGGTGCGCGGCGGTTTTCCGCTCACAAGGACATTTCCCGCTCACAAGGGCATTTCTGCTCACAAGAACAAGGGCGTCCAGCGCTCACGCTGCCGCGCTTTGTCCTTTCGACTGCCCCTCGGGCTTGAAGATGCGGAACGTGTTGCGGCCTGCTGCCTTGGCCGCATAGAGCGCCGTGTCGGCCTGCGCGAACAGATCGTAGGACTGGCCGGTCTCGGCGAAGGCAATGCCGACCGAGGCGCCCAATCTGAGTGACTGGCCACGCACGGGAAGCGGCCTGGCCATCGCCTCTATGAGCCGGCGCGCCATCCCGGAGACGGCGGCTCGATCCAGATGCGGCCCAAGCAGCACCGCGAATTCGTCGCCGCCGACGCGCGCCACCAGTTCCGCCTCGCCGCATCCGCCGGCAAGGCGCTCGGCCGCCGCTTTCAGGCACTCGTCGCCAACGACATGGCCGAACGTGTCGTTGACGGCCTTGAAGCCATCGAGGTCGATCAAAAGCAGCGCGCCGAGCGGACGGCCCTCCTCCGCATGATCGAGCCGCGTCTGGAAGCGGGCGCGGTTGGCAAGCCCGGTCATGGTGTCGAATTCGGCCAGATAGCGCATCTGCTCCGACAGGATTTTTTCCTCGGTGATGTCCTGCTTCATGCCGAAGATGCGCACCGGCACACCAGCCTCGCACTCGACGGTGGCGGTAATGCGGATCCATCGGCAATGGCCGGCCAGGGTGGTGATCTCGGCATCGAGGCTGAAGCCGCCGCGTTCGGCGATGGCACGGCCGCGCAGGCTGTCCAGAGCCTTGCGCGATTCAGCCGGATAGCACTTGATGATCTCGCCGCGGTCGAGCACCGAGCCGCGCGGCAGGTCGAACAGGTCGTAGACGACGTCGGTCCAGGTGAGCCGCTCGTCGGGCAGGCTGCATTCCCATACGCCGATGCGCGCGGCCACCGACGCACGGTCGAAGATCTTGCGGCTGTGGGCCAGCGAAACGTCCTGTCTGGCGATCAGCGCCGCCTGCGCGGCAAGTTCCGCCTCGAGCCCGGCGATTGTCTCGGCATCGCGGTGGCGGTCGTCGGCGCACGCGCCCTGCTCACCTTCGCTGCCGCGTGCCGAAGCGTTGGGGCGTACCGGGCCGTTCAGGCTATAGGGTGTATCGGCCATTTGGGGAACTCTGCGGGTCTTGGCGGATCGTCAGCATGGCGTGCAAGCGATTAACAATTCGCTGACGGCTGGACCGGAAAAGACCATCGAAGTCAGCGCCGCCTCGCACCGCCTGCCGGCATCCTCGCCCGTTCCAACGGCCAATGCTGCCGGAGTGGCGCTGGCGTCGCGGCCTGCCACTCCCATCGCCACGCGGGGGGAAAATGCCTGGCCCGACTATGGCCGGCTCGACTGGGTGGCGGCAGCGGTCAGCCGCGCTTTCGGCGCGGCTTGCGCGCCGCCGCCGTCGACATGCGCCCAACCCGGCCGCTCGAACAGGAACATGCCGAAACCGATGCGCTGGACGATGAAATAGAGGATCACCGGGCTGACGATCGAGACCAGCAGCACCGCCAGGCTGAGCATGCCCGTGTCGGTCAGGAGGCCGCTTGCCAGCGCAGCGCCGCGAAACAGCGACATCGGGATGGTGAAGGCGACATAGACGACCAGCGAATGTTCGCCCAGCCAGCGCAGCCACTCCATGGCGGAAAATTGCGACAGGAAGCCGCCCAGCACGCAAAGTGCCACCGCTCCGGCGACGGCCAGGGTGAGATGCAGCGGGGGCCAGGCGGCGAGGCCCATCTGCATGCCGACCGGATGCATGGCATAGCCCGGCGAATAGACGAGCAGGCCGTTGATGACAGCCCACAGCAGCAGCCCGGCGACGGCCAGCGGCGGGCGGGCCTGCGTCCATTCGACGAGCCTGAACACCAGCGGCGCCAGCACGAAGCCGAGATAGAAGAACACGAAATAGGCCGCGAACTGTTCGACCGCGTAGCTGTCCGGATGCGGCGCCCACATCTGCAGCGCGGCGGCGATCGGGATGACGATCCAGGCTGGCACGCGGAACTGCCGCAGCAGTTTCGCGGCAAGGCCGAACACCGCAAGCATATAGATGAACCACAAGACGCCATAGGGCTGGACGACGGCCATCGCCAGGTCGTGCAGCATGCCGCCGGGATCCCGGCTGAAGATGCCGATCTTCAGCCCGATCGAGATGATCGCCCACAGCACGTAGAAATAGAGGTAATGGACGACACGCCGGTCGACATAGCGCCGCCACGGCCGGTCGATCACCTGCGACAGGAACAGCCCTGAGATGAGGAAGAATTCGGGCATCCGGAACGGCGTCGCGAAGCCGATGACATAGTGGAGAAAGCCCACACCGCCCGTGTACTCGCCAGTGTTGTAGGCCGAGTACATCATGACCACGAGGATGATCGAGAGACCTTTGGCCGTGTCCACCCACGGCATGCGCATCGGGCTGTTCATGGCCGCCAATCCAAATCGGGCCGGCCCGGCTGGCCTGCCATCATCCGGCGACATCTAGCACCATCAAGCTTCCCAGATCGTAAACGCGCTGCGACGGAAATGATGATTGCAATTTCCACCGTCGGCGCTGCCCCTCACCCGCCTGCCGGCACCCTCTCCCCGTGAACGGGGCGAGGGCCGCTTGTTGCGGCTGCCTTCGGCAATTGTCAGCGTTGCAAGAAAGGCGCCGGCGTTGCGCCCGGCCCCTCTCGCCCCGTTTACCGAGAGATGTCCGGCAGGACAGTGAGGGGCAGCGCCGAGGGCAGGCTTTATCGACGGGCTGTGACGTGGTTACCTTCGCGCCTTCGACTTGTTCAACGCCACCGCGGCGCGCACCAGCGCCTTGAAGGCCTCCTCGTCGACCTCTTCGCCTTTCTGGAAGTCGATGGCGCGCCGTGTATTGCCTTCGAGGCTGGAGTTGAACAGGCGCGTAGGATCGGGCAGCGCAGCGCCCTTGGCAAAGGTCAGCTTGACGACGGCCTTGTAGGTCTCGCCGGTGCAGATCATCCCGGCATCCTCCCACACCGGCACGCCGCGCCATTTCCACGTCTCGACCACATCGGGATCGGCTTGATGGATGAGCGCGCGCAGCCGCCCCAGCATCTCGCCGCGCCAGTCGCCCAATTCCCTGATCCTGCCGTCGATCAGCTCGGAGGCGGATTTGCTGTCCTGCGGTCCGGTGGTCGTCATGCCGTTTCTCCTTCGATCCTCAACAAAATAGCGCGCTCACATGCGCTCGCCAGGCAATTGGCTGGCCTGCTTCACCCAGGCGCTGAACTGCGCCTCGTCGATGACGTCGTCCTCGCGAATGTCGAGATAGCGCGTATCCCTGCTCTTGGATTCGCCGGGCGGCACCGGATCCAGCGACTGGCCGCGGAAGAAAGCGACCTTGATGTACTTGGTGAAGCAATGGACACCGAGAAACCAGCCCTCGCCTTCGACGCCGTAGAAGGGCGAGTTCCATTTGACCGCCTTCTGCACGCCGGGCACGGCGCGCTCGATGAGCGCGTCGAGGCGTTGGCCGACCTCACGCTTCCAGCCCGGCATGGCCGCGATATAGGCCTGCACCGGCGCGTCGCCATAGCCCTTGGCGATCCGCGGGTTGCCGCCGGAAACCAGCTTCGGCTCAGCTTTGGCGGGCTTGCTCGATTTCCGCTCGGTCCTGGTCATGCGTCTCCCTTCCTATCCGGTGGCCCGCTGCACGCCGCGCCCCCTTGGAAACATAGGGCAGCACGAACATATAGAGACCGCTGAACAGCAGGAGAAAAAGCGGCGGCAGCGGCGAATAGACCACCCAGGCGGGCGGCTGCCCGAACGCCATGGTGACGAAGTTCGCGGCGACGGTTGCCGTAAAGATGATCGACAGCCAGCGATGCGTCTGCCTGATCCATTTGCTCCAGTCCAATGCTACCTCCCGTGAAATGTGTGTGAAACAAGCCGGGCGCTGCTACCAGCGCGCCAATTCCGTGATCTGGACGAGATTGCCGCAGCCGTCATTCACCTGCGCGATGGTCGAGCCGGTCACTTCGGTCGGTGCCATGGCGAAGGCGCCGCCATTCGCCTTGATGCGCTCATGGTCGCCCTTGATGTCGTCGGTAAAGAGCATCAGCGCCGGCTGGCCCTGCTTGAAGATCGCCTGCTGATAGGCCTTGGCGGCCGGGTTGTCGTTCAGCGCCAGCTGCAATTCGGTCCCGTCGGGCTCTTCGGCGGACACGACCGTCAGCCAGCGGAATGGACCGTTGCTGAAATCGGCTTTCTTGGTGAAGCCCAGCACGCCGGTGTAGAAGGCGAGCGCCCTTTCCTGATCGTCGACATAGATGCTGGTCAGTTTGAGTTTCATCGCTTTTTCTCCACGGATTTTGTGGGCGGAAAACCGCCCGGTTAAATTGCTGTGGCTTGCCTGACCGAGAACCTCAGTCCGTGCGCGCCAGAAGCTCTTCCAGCTTCTCCAGGAATTGCGGCCACCCCACCTTGGCGCCGCCATAGGCGCGCCTCTGGTCGGGCCGGAAACCGGCCTGCTCCATGCGCAGATGGGTTCCCGCCGGTGTCGGGGTAAGCGTGAAGGTCACCACGCTCCTGAGATCGAAGGCCGGGTCCCGATGCGATAGATTCCAGGTGTAGGACAGCGTCCTGTGCGGCTCGACGGCAAGCACCTCGCAGTCCAGCACGCCGCCCCAGTCGGCGCTGATGTTGAACCGATGGCCCACCACCGGACTGAAATCGTTCTTCATCAGCCACGCCTCGATCAGATGCGGTTGCGTCAATGCGCGCCAGAGTTTTTCGGGCGGATGGGAGATTTCCCGCTCGACGACGACAGCGCGGGTCTCGTTGGCACTATCGTTCACTGGTCCATCCTTTTGAGCAAATCCTCGAGGTCGTCGAACCGGCTCTCCCAGAACCCCGCCATCTCGCGTGTCCAGTCCATCAGCGGCGCCAGCGCACCGAGCTGTGCGCTGTAATGTGTCTGGCGGCCCTCATGGCGGTCGCGCACCAGCCCGGCATGCTTGAGCACCCCAAGATGCTTCGACACCGCGGGCTGTGAGACGCCGGACTGGCTGGTCAGCGCCCCGACCGTCTGCTCCCCCTGCCGGCACAGCCGCTCGAAGATCGCCCGCCTGGTCGGGTCGGCGAGCGTCCTGAAGAGCATGTCATAAGCATCCGGCATCTGAAATCCATAACCCATTGGCTATTGGTTGACGTATAACCACAGAGATATATGTTCGTCAAGCGGAAGATTGGAGTGTGCCGATGATCCTCGTCACCGGAGCCACCGGCCATGTCGGGAATGCCGTCGTCTCGGGGCTGGCATCGCTTGGGCAGGAGGTGGCCGCGCTGGTTCGCGATGCAGAGGCGGCGCGAAGACGCCTGCCCCGGGGAATGCCTCTGCGCATTGGCGATTACGAGGACACCTCCGTGCTGGAAAAAGCCTTCGCCGGCATCGGCGAACTGGTGCTGATTTCCAGCGATGGCGATGCGGACGCGATCATGCGCCATCATGCCAACGTCATCGAGGCAGCAAGGGCGGCTCGCATCCGCCGCATCACCTTCACCAGCATCATCGACGTTGGCGAGGGCTCACCCTTCTACTACGCGCCAGCCTACCGCGACGCGGAGCGCCGGCTGGCCGCCTGCGGCGTGCCTTCGACCATTGTGCGCTGCGGCCTCTACAGCGACTTCATCCTCGACACATGGCTTGCTCCCGCCCAGGAACCGGGGGAACTCGTGCTGCCGGCCGGACACGGCCTGATGGCGCCCGTTTCGCGCGATGATGTTGCGGCGGACCGTCATCGCGGCGGCGGTCAAGGCCGACACGTCCCGCGCCCCCTACACGATCACGGGAGGCGAGGCGTTAAGCTTCAACGAAATCGCAGCCGCCTGTGCCGAAGCGACAGCAAAGCCCCTGCGCTATCGCCCCTGCTCCATCGCCGAGTATCTGGCCTTGGCGTCGGCGTATCTCGACAAGCCATGGCCGCTGGCTTTCTCCAGCCTCGGCGCCTCGATCGCCTCGGGAAGATACAGCGGAATCTCCGGCGACTTCGCCCTGCTCACGGGCACGCGGCCGGAAAGCTTTCGAGATTTCCTGGATCGGGCAATGTCCTGAGTGCCCGCGGACGGCCAGCTACAGAGGTATTTTGGTCAGTATCGTGGATGGTTAGCCGAGGCACCAAACGTCGTCATCCCAGGGTCTCCGCGACGGAGCTTCGCTCCTGCTTCGCCCCAGGATGACGAAGCTGTTTCTGATCATTGTCGACGACAATCAACGCGAGAGATTGGTCAAAACGTCGCTAGACGGCGGCGTGGGTTCGGCCGATCTCTTCGGCCACCAGTTCCTGTAGCTGCCACAGATTGCGGTCGCGTATGCCGCAGGCGTCCAGATGGCGGATCGTCTCGAACAGGTATTCGGCGCCCGAGCCCCAATGGCCGACGGCTCTTGCCAGCGTCGCCGCGACCGCCGGCTTGTCGAGTTTGCCGGCGTAGCGCGGATTGGCGGGATCGACGACGAAACCCAGCGCCTGCCCCATCCCGCCTTCGGTCCCGACCCGCAGCCAGCGCGGCACGTTGACGGCCGGCAGGATGGTCATTTCGCGGCGCAACAGCGCTTCCAGGTTGGCGGCAACCGGTTCGGCGATTTCGAACACCATGCCCTGGCACTGGCCGCCGCGGTCGAGCGCCATCATCAGGCCGGGCTGTTCGAGCGTGCCGCGAAAGCGCTGCACGGTGAAGCAGAACGACCTGTGCCAGCCCCGCGCCACCGCCCGTTCCCCACCCCTGACCTCGCCGGCCGGCTTCCACAACAGCGAGCCGTAGGCGAACAGTCTCAGCGGCCCGGCCGGCGCCGAGGCCAGGATCCCGTCACGAAAACGCGCGTAGTCGGCATCCGTCATATGAACCATGCCGGGCGTCGGCCCGGCATCCTCCACCGCGCGCAAGGTGCGCGCCACCAGCGCCTCGGTCAGTGCCATCGGTGTTCTGCGCGAAACGACGGAAATCGGCTTGTTCATTCCTGCGCCTCAACCATGGCCGCTATCTTGCGCAGCGAGGAGAGATACTCAAGAGGCTGCCGGGGCGTCGGAGCAAGACCTGAACGAATTCCGCGATGCCGCGACACTGCGCGGGAAACCCGGCTTCGCGACCGCCCGCCCATTCTGATGCGGGCCACGGTCGCCATGGAACGACATCGCTCCCGAAACGTTTTACCGGGCTGGGAGGAAATCATGAACGATGCGCCGGCAATGCCCGTCGGCTCGACGCTTTCGCCAGGCGAACTGGTGACCGTGATGTCCCATTTCCATCGCGCCGAGATCGCCCGCATGGCTGGCTGGCGCGACCGCCTCGACCGTACCAGCAATTGGGCGATCACCGTTGTCGCGGCGATGCTGTCGGTGTCGCTGTCGACGGCCAGCGCCCACCACGGCGTGCTGCTGTTCGCCATGCTGCTGGTGCTGCTGTTGTTGTGGATCGAGGCGCGCCGCTACCGCTTCTTCGATGTCTACCGCGCCCGTGTGCGCCAGTTCGAGCGCCACTATTTCGCGCAGATCTTCTCGCCGCAGCCCGACTTCGCCTCCGACTGGCTGCTGGTCGTCGGCGAGAGCCTGCGGACGCCAAAGTTCCTGGTTTCGCAACGCGTGGCGCTGGCGCGCCGTTTGCGCCGCAACTACCTCCACATGATGCTGATCCTGCTGCTCGCCTGGATCCTCAAACTGTCGACCCCGAGCCTGATCGATCAGGCCGCGCCGGTCGGCTTTGTCGGCACGTTGCGCGAGGCCGTCGGCGCCGCGGCGCTTGGTCCCATTCCGGGCGCGGCCATCGTCGCCGTGGTTGCACTCCTCTATGCCGGCCTGCTGGCCGCCGCCTTCCTGACACCAGGCGACGACGGCGAACTCTCCTTCGGCGACGTCCACGTCTGAGCTCGATGCCTTGAGCCTATTCTGGCATCGACGTCCACGGTCTGACGTGGCTGCAACGCAAACGCCAGCCGCGCGTTGTGCTGTCAGTCCGTCGCGGCGTCTTGAGGGAATCCATGGACCGTCAACCGGCAACGAGGTCACGCGGAATTGTGGCCGCTCTCTCGCTGGCCATTCTCGCCCTCGCCCACGCAAGCCACGCGCTTGCCGCGCAGCCCGCCGGCCATGCCTCGGGCATGGGCGGTTCGGCCGAGGGGCTGTTCGTCGCCGAGATCGTTCTTCTCCTGCTGGTCGGCCGTGGCCTTGGCGAAATCTTCCAGCGTTATGGCCAGCCGGCGATCATGGGCCAGCTGATCGGCGGCATCCTGCTCGGCCCGTCGCTGTTCGGGTGGATATGGCCCGACGCGCAGCACCTGATCTTTTCCAACGACCCGTCGCAGAAAAGCATGATCGATGCCGTCTCGCAGCTCGGCATTCTGCTGCTCCTGCTGCTCACCGGCATGGAGACGGACCTGCGCCTCGTACGGCGGGTGGGCGCGGCCTGTTTCTCGATCTCGATCACCGGCGTCGTCGTGCCTTTTGCCTGCGGCTTCGCGCTGGCGCAGGTCCTGCCGGATACGCTTCTGCCGGAGCCGACCGAGCGCATCGTCGCCGGACTGTTCCTCGGCACCGCGCTGTCGATCTCCTCGGTCAAGATCGTCGCCATGGTCGTGCGCGAAATGAACTTCATGCGCCGCAATCTCGGCCAGATCATCATCTCCTCCGCCATCATCGAGGACACGATCGGTTGGCTGATCATCGCCGTCACCTTCGGCATCGCCACCAATGGCAGCGTGCAGGTGCTGCCACTGCTGCTGACGGTGGCCGAAGTGGCGCTGTTCATGGTGTTCTCCTTCACCATCGGCCGCCGCCTGGTGTTCACGCTGATCCGCTGGAGCAACGACTCCTTCCGCAGCGAATACGCCGTCATATCGGTCATCCTCATCATCATGGGCGTGATGGCGCTGATCACCAACCTGATCGGCGTGCACACCGTGCTCGGCGCCTTCGTCGCCGGCATACTGGTGGGAGAATCGCCGATCCTGTCCCAGCATATCGAGGGCCAGCTGCGCGGCGTCATAACCGCGCTCTTCATGCCGGTCTTCTTCGGCATGGCCGGCCTGTCGGCGGACCTGACCGTGCTTGCCGACCCGACGCTGGCGCTGCTGACGCTGGCGCTGGTGCTGATCGCCAGCATCGGCAAATTCTCGGGCGCCTTCCTCGGCGGCCGGCTGGCCGGCATGTCGCTGAAGGAGGCGATCGCCGTTGGCAGCGCCATGAACGCGCGCGGCTCGACCGAGGTCATCGTCGCCTCGATCGGCCTCTCGATGAACATCCTCTCCCACAACCTGTTCACCATGATCGTCACCATGGCCGTCATCACCACGCTGGCCATGCCGCCGATGCTGCGCTGGGCGCTCGGCCGGCTGCCGGTCGGCAATGCGGAAAAGCAGCGTGTCGACCGCGAACTGCTCGACGAACGCGGCTTCGTCTCGAAGCTGGAGCGGTTGCTGCTGCTCGTCGACGACAGCCCGGTCGGCAAGTTCACCGCCTATCTCGCCGGTCTCGTCGGCGGCGGCAGCGGCATGCCGACCACGCTGCTCCACCTCGAGGGCGGCAAGCTGCCCAGGCCTGCCGGCGTCAAAGGTCCGGAGCGCGCCTCCAAGGAGGTCAAGAAGGGCGCGGCCAGAAGCGCCAGGGCCGTCAGCAAGGCCGAGGACACCCCGGTCGACAAGGTCCACCTCACGGCCCGCACCGAACTTGAAGCCACCACCGAGACGATCGCCGCGGAAGCCCGCAAGGGCTACGGCCTCCTGCTGGTCGGACTGGACGACGCGCTGACCGACAAAGGCACCTTCAGCGGCACGCTGAACGATATCACCAGCGGCTTCGACGGCCCGCTCTGCCTGGTGCTGAATGGCGCCAAGTCCAGCGGCAAGATGCCGTTGCTGCGCGCCGGCGCGACCATTCTGGTGCCCGTCAACGGCACCGAGGTGGCGCGGCGCGCGGCCGATTTCGCGCTCGCGCTGGCGCGGCCGCAGCGGGCTCGCGTGAAAGTCCTCTATGTCCCGCAGGCCCGCAAGGGCAGCCCGCCAAGCTCGGTTTCGCACCGCCGCGAGGAGGCCGTGCTCAAGGATGTCGCCGATCTCGCCGACCGCTATGGCGTCGCCGTCGAGACCGCCATCAGGACCCGCGCCACGCCGGACAAGGCGATCGCCAGGGAGGCGGCCAAGGGCGCCGCCATGGTGGTGATGGGTGTCACCCAGCGGCCGGGCGAAGAGCTGTTCTTCGGCGACACGGCCACCGCCGTGCTTGGCGCCGCCGGCTGTCCGGTCGTGCTTCTGGCCACCGATCGCGTCAAGCGGGCGGAAACCGGCGCCGAAGAGGCGGCAACCGAGACCGGCAGCTGATGCCCTTTTCGCCGTGACCCGGCTCGCCGAACCGCTGTCAGCGTTTACACGCAATTGCGGACGGAAAACCGCTTCGCAGTTTTCGGCATCATCCTGCTAAAGGCCGAAGAACTGCCGTCCGATCATGTAGCCCAGCGCCGCCACGACCAGCGGGAACAGCGCCGGGGCCAACCTGCTGAAGAAGGAAATCTTCGTGTCCCTGGGCGGCACGTAGCGCGCATTGCCGAGATTCTTGGTCATTGCCACCTCTCGATCGATTAATTAGCGAATGCTTATTTACGACATGGCCGCCTTAACGAGTCGCAAAGAAATTCGGTCGAATAGCCGGCTTTGGCCCTTTCAGGTTAAAGCACCGAAGGAAATCGGCAGGTATCGGGAACCGAATGGCCTGTGCCGGGTTTTGGCCAATGGGGAGTTGCCTGTCCATTGTCTAGCCGAAGCGCCGAACCAGGCGAGCTGGGTTAACGCACGGTTACGCTCGCCTCGGTCTTGGCGTCGAGTTCGGTCGCGCAGCGACGGTATCCGACATATTAGCCAGTATCGATCGACTCTCGAACCAACGCCGGCCGATCCACGGGACTTCATGCCGCAATCAAGCACCACGACCGCAGGCGATCGTCAACTTGCTTTCCTGTCGGGCGGCGGCGAGCTCGGCCGCCTGATCGCCGCCTTCGACTGGGCCTCGACCTCGATCGGGCCGCTCGAGGGCTGGCCGCAGAGCCTCAAGACGGCGGTATCGCTGATCCTGCGTTCCAACGTGCCGATCGTGATGCTGTGGGGCGAGGACGGCGTCATGATCTACAATGACGGCTATTCGCAATTCGCCGGCGGCCGCCATCCGCGCTTGCTCGGCTCGAAGGTGCGCGAAGGCTGGCCCGAGGTGGCCGACTTCAACGACAACATCATGAAGGTGTGCCTGGGCGGCGGCACGCTCGCCTATCGCGCACAGGAACTGACGCTGAACCGCACCGGCAGGCCCGAACAGGTCTGGCTCGATCTCGACTATTCGCCGATTCTCGACGAGAGCGGCGAGCCGGCCGGCGTCGTCGCCATCGTCATCGAGACGACCGCCAGGGTCGCCGTCGAACGCTGGCGCGCCGGCGAGCGCGACCGCCAGCGCCAGATGTTCGAGCAGGCGCCCGGCTTCATGGCCATGCTGACCGGCCCCCAGCATGTCGTCGAGCTGACCAATGCCGCCTACATGCAGCTTGTCGGCCACCGCGACATCATCGGCCTGCCGGTCCGGCAGGCCTTGCCCGAGATAGAAGGCCAGGGCTTTTTCGAATTGCTCGACCGGGTGTACTCCTCCGGCGAGGCATTCATCGGCTATGCGCTCAGGGCCGAGCTGCAGCGCACGCCAGGCGCGAGGATCGAAGACCGCTTCATCGACCTCGTCTACCAGCCGGTGCGCAACCCGGCCGGCGACGTGTTCGGCATCTTCGTGCAGGGCGTCGACGTCACCGACCGCCTGATCGCCGAACAGGCCCTGCGCCAGAGCGAGACCCAGTTTCGCACCTTCGCCGAGGCGATGCCGAACCACGTCTGGACGGCGACGCCGCAAGGGCTTCTCGACTGGTTCAACCCGCGCGTCTACGACTATTCGGGCGCCAAGCCGGGCGCGCTTGACGGTCACGGCTGGGGCGACATCGTACACCCCGACGACGTCGTTGCCGCCGCGCAAAAGTGGCAACAGGGCCTGGCGTCAGGCGCTTTCTACGAGACGGAGTTCCGGCTGCGCCGGCACGACGGCGTCTACCGCTGGTTCATCGCGCGCGCGGTGCCGATCCGCGACACCGATGGCGCCATCCTGCGCTGGATCGGCACCAACACCGATATCGACGACCAGAAGCAGGTGGCGCAGGCGCTGCTGCAAAGCGAGCGCCGCCTGCAGCTGTCGCAGAATGCGGCGGGCATCGCCGCGCTCGAACTCGACATCGCCACCGGCACCGTGGTCGGCTCCGAGGGGTTCTGGGGCCTCTGGGGACTCTCGCCGCGCGACAGCGTCCATATCAGCGTGCTGGAAAATATCGTCATCCCGGAAGACAAGGATGTCCGCTCCACCCCCCAGACGCGCATGCAAGGCACGGCCACGCCGGCCGTGGAGTACCGCATCAGGCGGCCCGACACCGGCGAGTTGCGCTGGCTGTCGCGCCACATCGATTTCGTCCGTGACGAGACCGGCAAGCCCATCAAGATGTTCGGCGTCATGCAGGATGTCACCGACCGGCGCGAGGCGCAGGCGCGGCAGGAACTGCTGACCCACGAACTCGAGCACCGCATCAAGAACATCCTGGCGATGGTCGCCGCCATCGCCTCGCAAACCCTGCGCAACACCGATATCGCCACCGCGAGCGCCACCTTCAACGAGCGCCTGCGCGCGCTGGCCAACGCCCACGACATCCTGAACAAGACCCGCTGGACCAGCGCCTCCATCCGCGAAGTGGTCGACAACACCATCGCCGCCTTCCCGGTTGGCCAGATCTCGGTGTCCGGCCCTGCTCTGCCGATCAACCCGAAGATGGCGCTGACGCTGGCGCTCGCCGTCAACGAGCTTGCCACCAACGCGCTGAAATACGGCGCCCTGTCGACGGCCCAGGGCAAGGTGGACATCGAATGGTCGCTGCGGCCGTCGAAGGACGAGCCCGACGACACCAGGCTGATCTGGCGCTGGCGCGAAAGCGGCGGCCCGCCGGTGACGCCGCCCAGCCGGCGCGGCTTCGGCCGCTTCCTGATCGAGCGCGTGTTCGGCACCGACTTCGGCGGCGCCGTCGAGATCGACTACCGACCCGATGGCGTCGAATGCGTGTTGAACGCACCGGCGCCGCAGTTGCCGACAGCACCTTACTGACGACATGGAGCATGCCATGACCAGTCAGCCCCCCGTCACCGTCCTTGTCGTCGAAGACGAAGCTTTTCTGCTGTTCGCCATCGCCGACGAACTGCGCGACGTCGGCTTCGACGTGCTGGAGGCGAGCAACGCCGACCAGGCGATCCGCGTGCTGGAGAGCCGGCAGGACATAAGCATCCTGTTCACCGACATCGACATGCCGGGTTCGATGGATGGCCTGCGCCTGTCGGCCGCCGTGCGCGACCGCTGGCCGCCGGTCAAGATCATCATCACCTCGGGCAAGCAGCAGCCGGCCCGCGACGCGATGCCGAGCGGCGGCGTCTTCCTGCCCAAGCCCTACGCGCCGGCAGCCGTCGCCGCCACCATCAACGGCCTGCTTGCTTAGGCGCCTTCGCGCCTCACATAGCGCCGTGTTCGAAGGCAGCGATCACCACTAAAGACAAGCCGCCCGCGCTTCGGCTAGAGTTTCGCCGGGAGCGATACCAAAGTGGGGAGCATCGAGATGAGCGAAGTGGGTTCGACGCCGGCCGGGCAGCCGAGGCCGCCCAATCCAAGGCAACTCGCCGAGATCGCCAGTTACCACGCCCATGTCTATTATGACGGGCAGGCCGAGCGCCGGCACGCCGAATGGCTGCGCCAGCGCATCGCCGAACGCTTCAGCGTGCGCCTGGGCAACTGGCATGACAAACCGGTCGGCCCGCACGGGCAGGCCATGTACCAGATCTCCTTCGCCCCCGAAATCTTCGCCACGCTGGTGCCCTGGCTGATGCTGAACCACCAGGGCCTGAGCATCCTCATCCACCCCAACACCACCAACCCGAAGCGCGACCATCTGGTCGACCCGATCTGGATCGGCCGGACGCTTGAGGTGCATGGCGAAGTGCTTGGCGAGGAGGACGAGGCGGAAGAGGCGCTGGAGGTGAACACGCAGCCGACGCTGGAGGCGTGAGTGCCCGCGACGGGGACGCCGTCCGGCCCTCGCGCGGGTTTGATGGTCCCATGGGAAATGACAGGATGAAACCCTTGCCCGCCGATACTCTGGCCGCCGATACTTTGGCCGCCGATACCTTGCCCTATCTGTCTTCGGCGTATCTCGACCGCCTGTCGATCTCCACGGCCGACATGGTCGACGAGATCGAACGCCAGATCGTCGGCCAAAGGCGCGGCGAGGTCTGGTGCGCGCCGAAGGCGGTCGTGCTGCCGGGCGACGACCGCTACATCATGGCCACGCTCGGCGTCGCCTCCACGCCGCCGGTGCTGGCCACCAAGTCGCTGGTCGTCAACCCCCGTAACGCCGAGCGCGGACTGGCCACCATCAACTCGCTGATCACGCTGCTCGACGCCGAGACCGGCCTGCCGCTCGCCCTGGTCGACGGCAATTGGGTGACGGAGAAACGCACCGCCGCCTTGAGCGCCGTCGCCGCCAGGCGCATGGCGGCAAGCGAGGCGTCGTCCATCGCCTTCATCGGCTGCGGCGTGCAGGCGCGCGGCCACCTCGAAGCCTTCGCCGACCTCTTCCCCCTGCGCGAAATCCGCGCCTACGGCCGCGGCACCGCCAACCGCGACGCGCTGTGCCGCCTGGCGCAATCGCGCGGACTGCGGGCCGTGCCATGCGACACCGCAAGGGCGGCCGTCGAAGGCGCCGACATGGTGGTGACGTCGGTGCCCCTGGTCCCCAGGCCCACCCCCTTCCTCGACGCCAACTGGCTGAAGCCCGGCAGCTTCACCGTGATGACCGACCAGGCCCTGCCCTGGCTACCCGAGACGATGCCCCGCTTCGACCGCATCATCGTCGACGACCTGGAGCAGGAGAGGAACATGGCCAAACCGATGGTCGATCCGGCGATGGTCGCCGGAGATTTGACGGGGCTGGTTTGTGGGGACTTTGCGGGGCGGAAGAGCCCGGAGGAGACGACGGCGTTTGTTTTTCGAGGGCTGGCTGTGGGGGATTTGGCGGTGGCCGCCCTTGCTTATGGCCGCGCGCAGGCGGCGGTGTGGGTTGGAGCGTAAAGCGGGAGAGCGCGAAGCGGTGTTGGGTTCGGGATTGCGTCGGGGCAAACCGAGCGGCGCCGAATGGCTGCGCCCCCCGAACGTTTCCGCGTGCGCCTCGGCAATTGGCACGGCAAAACAGCCGCACGGGCGGAGAAGCAAAGCTAGCTGGTGAGTTGGACAGCCCCTACGGCGAGAAAGCGGTTGTCCGGAAAGCCGATCGTTTTCAGGTAGCTGTTTCCCGCGAACCCCAGGATAGTGCTTTTCAGCCCTAGCCATTCGGCAACTAGGCAAAGTGTTGCGCCCAATGACCCTGAATCTCGCCAAGCCAGGCTTTCTCCGTTTTGGTATGCTGCATCTATTTTCCGGATGTCAGCGATCAGTCGCAGGGTGCACCCGGTGGTCCTCCCCAGAACCGCCTGTACGTCCTTGCAGTTCTGCTTGTACGCTTCGGTGGCGGAGGCGATCAGCGCGAATGCATGACGAGCCGGAAGGTAGATTCGCGGACTGAGGTCGCCATAGTTCATCTGGCATATTATCTGGACCGCATGAAGCCCGCCCGCTGATGGTGCCCTACGC
Source organism: Mesorhizobium sp. ES1-4 (assembly GCF_020164745.1). GTDB lineage: Bacteria > Pseudomonadota > Alphaproteobacteria > Rhizobiales > Rhizobiaceae > Mesorhizobium. The sequence goes on from NZ_JAIUGV010000019.1 coordinate 63,954, forward strand.
CACTCAATTGGAATACCTGCTCTGCCGATACCTCGATTGTGAATGGTTCTGCAGCCGTACCAGAGCAGCTTCTCAACATCGGACCAGCTCACCGCCGAGCCGACCCGCGAGCGTCGGCTTTCCAACACTTCGTGGAAAAGCTTGCCATCAACAGTTCGCGGAACTTGCAGCGCCTCGATGATTGCGCCCGCAGGTAACCATGCGCTCCAGCCGCTCGGGGCTGCGTGTGGTACCGGTTCGTCAGTGAGGAGTCCAGCCAAGTGCAGACCATGTGTTGTAATGTTTGAGGCAACCCCTACACCGCCCGCAAGCGTAGTTGCCGACGTGGCACGAATGAGCCCAGGCAAGGATATCCTGGTCGATGCCCGAGTCCTTTACCAGTTCGACGGCGTTCAGCTTGATCGCGGGCGCTTCGACAACGATACCCCCTTCCTGCAGAGCCATGAGGTCCGAGATTCCCTCCACGAACTCCGCTCGGCCATCGGCGTGAACTTTGTCCGTGGCCAGGGCGCCAATCAGTAGGCGCGGCACCCCGCTTCGCACTGCCGCCATCCCCGCCAATGTTATCAGCAGTTGATTCCGAAACGGCCACCACTCCGAGACCGGCGCGACCGCCGATGGATCGGTGCCAGCCATATCGCCGGATCCGAGCTTGGAGCAGTCCACGCGAATGATTTCATGAGCGATGTTGAGAAGTCGGGCAACATGCCCAGCAGCCTCAATCTCGGCGTCAGCAGCCTTTTGACCGTAGTCAATAGTAATGGCGACATCCGGTCTTTTCCACCATGCAATGCTGACGGAATCCATTCCACCGGATAAGAGCAACGCCGTCTTCAAGAAGGAAGACTCCAGATCGCCTTGTAGACGGCGGTGACGAAATCCTTCGCGATAATTGCACCAGATCCAACGAACATTTTCAGGTCTTCTTCCTTCTCATTCTCGGCCAACGCGACGATCGGAATCCCCTTTTTCTTCGCATATCCCGCTTCAAACACCGTGCCAGGATCCATGCCATTAAGAATAGCAAAAAGGACGTCACAACTCTCCAATCCCAATAGATCCGCTGGCGCGACGACATCCGCCTTGCCTGGCCCGATCTCATGAATCGGAGAGAACACCTTTGCGCCAGCATCAATCAGCGCGAGACGTGTCTCTTCGACAAGCCAACGCTGCCCGAGATCAAAGAATGGTGCAGCTAGGTAGATACGTCCTTTGCCTGCCTTGATCGGCGTCGCCCCAGTGGCTCTCAACCCAGCAGCGTTGGGAGGCGGAAGCGTCCGCTCATTGCAGTACCAGGCAGTTGCGCGCGATGCCAAGTCAGCGGCCTGTACGGCATCCATCCCCTGTATGGCCCAAAACCCCGCAAACATCGAAGAAAAGACGTCACCTGAGCCAAGCTTCCAAACAGTGTCAGAAGAGTAGAGCGGCACTGGGTGCTCGGCGCTATGCGTAAGTACAAGAGCACCCATCGCGCCCATCTTCAAGACAACGATTTCCGCATCATCGTGCTCGAATAGCCAGTCGGCACCGACCCTTGGGTCGTCGCTCCCGGTGATGGATAGCAACTCCAATCGATTCAGCACCACACCAAGCCTTGCCGCCGACGAGCCGTTTTCTCGAAACGGCTTTGCTTGAAACGCGGATTGCGGATCGTATACGGCTACCTTTGCTGTTACGACGGCGTCGGCTTCCATCATTCCATAGCGGATAACGACATCATTCTCGACTGTGAGAGTCGGGAGTTTTCTCAAGATCGCGGGCGGCGGCGTTATAAACGGCACGGCTAACGTATGGACATAGTCGAAGATTATCGGCTGCTCCGTCTCAACCAGATCAAGCTCTACATCAGCAAGCGACGCCTCGAACGCGATCCTGTCTTGCAACTTTTCGTTGGCGTAGCCATGCAAGCGCACGCGTCCGCTTGCCAGTTGCGCGATAGCCAGAGCCGCGCGACCAGCCGAGCCATACACCCGATCCCAGACCGGTTGCAGACAGCGCTCGTGATACACGCCCCCTACTACAGTTATATCGCGGCTCAAACGGGAGCCACCCTGACGATGAAAACACCACCAGCGATCGACAGGATCTCAGCCTTGTAAGTCACAGCCTGCTGTACGATGCAATTGATCACTTGCAGGTATCCGAAAAATGTAAGTGAACCGCCAATACTGCCTTTAGAGTCCATCACCGCTAGGGTAGAGGAGCTTCCCGTTGGAACCACCAGGACATCCAAGACGTCACCGACATTTAGTGGTCCTAAAACGGAAGGCTTTGGGCTGTTAATCGGAGCTTCGTAGCTTCTGCTGCACTGGTCGAATCCATCATCGACGACAGGCCCCAGATCGTCGCGACCACCACCACCGCCACCGCCGCTCATCGTTCGCCTCCCGCTTGATGCGAGTAGACTAAAGCGCGATTCTGACAATTCATCAATCTCTGAATCAACCGCGGATGAACGCTTCGCATGATTTTCCACATTACAGCGTCAAGTATTGACGCTCGCACGCCTGCCGCAGAGCTGAAATCAAGGTATTTTCTCTCCAAGCCGAAATAGTCCGTGGCCGGATTTGCATTGGCGGGAAATATGCCGATATGGCAGCAGGCGCGAATGATGTGAACGTCTAGTATTGCGACGTTGTCGCTTCGGCGTCGGTTGCGCACCACCCATGACGCTGTTTTGGGACCAACACCCGGCAAGTGGCACAGTCTGTCGCGTAGCTCTCGATCAGCAAGTGACCCTTCATCAAGATTCGACAGGCCGGAAAGGCATCCGTGTAGATAGCGGGCACGTTGCTTGGCGAAACGGTAGCGCACGGTTCTTCCGCGAACCGACAAAGGTTCGGAGAGCAATGCCTCAGCCTCGGCAAGCGATAGTCCCGTGCCATTCCTTTGTAGATAGGCGCGAACCCGATCGTACGCAGCAAGGCCGACTTCCGCCGGCGCTCCATGTCCGCCAAGCAGGCAGGCCAGCACCTCTTCGATTAGCGTCTCTCCAAGCCCCGTCTCGCTCTTCTGAGCATTCATCGTCTCCATCCACACCTGAGTTGCCCAGAATGCCGGAGTGAATACCGCCGCGAAATTTCCCCACGGTACCGACGGCACAACCTCTGCATCAGCCTCTGGAAGGTGCAGGAATACCGGTTTCCCGTCCCTCAGCGATATCACCTGTTGCATCTTTCGAATCCGAATTGTATTCATGTTATTCATATTAAGTTATGGTGGAAATGACAAGCACGGACCCCATGATCCTGGATGAAGTTCGAGACGCGATGGGCCGATTTCGGATCAGCCAAGCCAAGCTCGCATCTTCGTGCGGATACACGCAATCCTACGTTAGTAAGATATTGAATAATCGCGCAAAACTTACGGAAAATCTGGAACGAGAGTTTGTCTTGTGGCTGTCTCGCTTACCCTCAAAGAATGAGATTTCAAGTGAGGAGGTGGAAACCATAATTCGCCGCCTGGCGGGAGCGAAGCCCAAGCAAAGAATGCATATTATGCATATTCTTCGAGGCCTTGTGGAGATGTCCTGACGAATGATGCCTTCGCAGGTTTATTGGCTGTAATGGGGCGACGTCTTTCCACACCTAAAAGCCTCAACCGCTGGCCCAGATCGAACGAAAGGCGCTAAGGTGAATAGGTACACCTTCTCGAAATTCTCGTGATGGGCGGACAGAACGAACCGACTGGCATGCCAAACCACCGATCGAGTGACATGAATCAATCACAGTCAGCGTTTCGCAAGGACGTTGGACTCGCGCGTCTTGCAGATGACTTCAATGTCGCACAGTTCGTCAGTTTCGCGCCGGGCTCAGATGGCCCAGTCCAACAATTCGCCCGTATCGCCGACCTGCCGCCAGATCATCGGTTCAAAAGCCTGGAGGAGGCTGTTGTCGCGATGTTCGCGAAAAGCGTCGAGGGAACGCTAAATGTCCGATCCTTCAATGAGAATCAGCCTCAAAGCGCCGAGTTTCTGTACGGCCTCTCCTCGCCCGATGACGTGATAGCTGCTGTCTCGCGTCTTTCTGCTGACGGCTGGCATACAATCGTAAATGAGACGATCGACGTTGGCGACGGCGGCGTATCTGGGGTTATCCTTGGCAATGTCGTGGAGTTCGGTCCCGACGTCACGCCGAGGGGCGTGGAGAAAGCTGGATTTGCCGCCTTGCCCGCTTTGTGGGCGCAGCACATGTTCCAGATCGTCTATGGGTTCGTTCCTGACTTTGCCGCCGCACGTAATGCCCGGCTAGAATTCAGCCTGCATCCAAGACCTCGCGGCTATCGCCGCGCACACGTCATCTATTGGGAGTTCGGCCAGCAGGAGCTTCCACATGCTTCGGACATTCATCTCCGATGGCCGAACGGGTTCTCTCAGATGATTGGAGACAAGACCTATGGTCTCCTCATTGGCCATCTTGCCGGTGCGCCGGTTCCTCGGACGACCGTGATCTCGCGGCGCGTTGCGCCATTCACGTTCGGCGAAAGCACCGGCTCCGGCGAAGTTTGGACACGAACATGTCCGAGGGAGCAGATGCCCGGCCGCTTCACCACGGCTCGCGGCTGGCACGATCCGTTCAAATTGCTGAGTTCCGAAGATCCTGACCACCGGTTCATCGCTGCCGTCCTGTGCCAGGAAGGCGTGGCCGCTGAATGGTCAGGTGCGGCACTTGTCGATGCTGATGGCGAGTTGCAGGTCGAAGGCATTGCCGGCACCGGCGATGTGTTCATGCTCGGCGAGGTTCCGCCCTCACCATTGCCAGCGCAAGTTTTTGAAGCCGTTGAAACGCTCTATCAACGACTCTCAGATCAACTGGGACCTGTCAGGTTTGAATGGGTCTACGACGGAGCAACCGCGTGGCTGGTGCAACTGCACAAAGGGCGCAGCGTTTCGTCGGGATCGACTATCGTTCCAGGTAATGCCGTGATGTGGAAAGTTTTTGATGTTCGTCTGGGATTGGACGCGCTACGTAAAGCCATCGAGTTGATTCCTGCGGGTCATGGCCTTCTGCTGGAGGGGGAAGTAGGTCTGACAAGTCACATCGCCGACGTCGTCAGAAAAGCATCTGTCCCGACGCGGCTGAGGATAGATCGCGGCATGAAGACCGATTGACCCAGGCGGAAAATCGGAACATAATGAGAACATCCAAGGCCTCATAGTATAAACAAGAAACAACGCGAAGGATTGAACGATGGTTTTGACCTCTCTTGAAAACACTCGTAAGAGAGCAGAGTCCCAGCTTGGAGTCTTGAAAGAGGCCTTGCGCCTGCGCGCCGAGCATCAGAAGGAAAATCGCGGGTACTATGGTGAAGCCGAGCAAAAGCACAGCACTCCCGAGCAAGTCAAACGAGCCAAGACAGCTCTATAACAAAGAGAACGACGAACGGCGGGAAGTTCAACGCGATGACTCTCACGATGTTCCATGGCGAAACAACTATACGCGCGATTACGGTCGAATAATCCACAGTGCAAGCTTTCGCAGGCAACAGGGAAAGACCCAGGTTTTCCCGAGTCGTGAATCTGATTTTTTCAGAAATCGCCTGACACATTCGCTCGAAGTCGCGCAGATCGCGCAAGGCATTGCCGAGCGAGCTACGTACGCATATTCCGCCAAGTTGGGTGCCGAAATCAACGGGCGCATTTGCGCCACCGCGGGGTTGGTGCACGACATTGGCCATCCCCCGTTCGGACATAATGGAGAGCGTGCTCTCGACGCGGCCATGCGGAAGTATGGAGGTTTTGAAGGCAACGCTCAGACCTTGAGAATTCTCACGAGGCTTGAAAAGAAAGAGCGCTACGACGATCCAATAAGCGGGGACATCAGGGCAGGGCTGAACCTTTGCCACAGAACTCTTGCGGCTGTGCTGAAATACGACAAATGCATCCCACCAATCCGTGGCGACAACGAGAAGATCGTCAAGGGCTACTACACCTCCGAAGCCGAGATTGTAAAGAGCGTGAAGAAGTCCATCCTCGGCGACTACAAGATCGTTGCGCCTGCCAAGTTCAAGACACTCGAATGCTCGATAATGGATTTGGCCGATGACATCGCTTATTCGGTCTACGACTTGGAAGATTGCTTGAAGGTTGGCTTCCTCACAGCAGCAGAAATAGTTGCGTCTGAAGAACCCCTGCTCAGCAAGGTTGCTCAACGCGTTTCAGAAGAAATGAAGCTGGACCCGCCCATTGGCTCTGGTGCGGTTCTTGCGGCCCTTGTCGACATTTTCGCTAGTGTCTTCAAGCCTACTGACGAAGAACCGGCTGGGGTCGAAGAAAAAGCAGGTGATAAGCAGGCGCTAGCTCATAGCGGCATGTCGACAGATGAAAAGCGAGCAGGCGCCCCAGGGACACTAAGTGCCACATCGGAGACCAAAGACCAGCAATTCGAAGATTTCATCGGCGCGTATCGGGCATCCCGATTGAACAGCGAAGACGGTTATGAGCGCACAGCTTTCTCATCCGAGCTTGTGCATAGATTCATTTCGTCGGTGGAGCTCGAATATAATGCCGACTGCCCCGCCCTGAGCACTGTAAAGTTGCCATATCGGGAACGGCTCCAGCAGGAGGTTCTGAAGCAGTACACGTTCGAAGCGGCGATCTATGCACCGCGCGTAAAGATCGGAGAATACAGAGGTTTCGACTTGGTGCGGGACATTTTCGACGCACTGATGAGCGATCGGGGAACTATTTTGATGCCAGCCGACGTGCGGGAACGCGTACGGACAGCACCCAACGTTGGTGTGAAGGCCAGAGATGTTTGTGACTTCGTCGCTGGGATGACCGATCGCTATGCAATGGAATTTTGGGCGCGCCTGAAATCTGATTCAGCGGAAAGCATGTTCAAGCCGATTTAGGCTGGATGGCATTTTCGAATGAAGCGACCGCTGGCATACTGGCCAGCGCATGTCAGTGATGGAGATCTTGGCGCTAGCCGATGTCGGCTTCCTGCCTCTCACCCCCCAGCCAACCTCGGCAGCAGAAAAATCTCCGCCCCCGGCGGCAGTTCCTTCCCCCACGTATCGCGATAGATCACCCGTCGATCGCCACCGCGATGCCACGGTCGATCAACGATCTCACCTTGGTCCTGCCTCCGACCGACTGGACAAACGCTCGCAAGACAACTGCGAGTTCGCGATCAATCTCGATTAATTAACCGATGCGGCGGCGAAAACCGCCAGTTGGGCGGCGAAGGCGCGTTTGAAGGCGGGGCGCGCTTCGCCGCGGGCGACATAGGCGGAGAGGTTTGGGTATTCGTCCAGAATGCCGGATCGCCGCAACCGGCGCAGCACCGACATCATCATCAGGTCGCCGGCACTGAAGGCGCCGTCGAGCCAGTCGGCATCGCCAAGCCGGCTGGATAGGTCGCCCAATCGGTTGCGGATGCTTTCCTCCACGAGAGGCCGGCGCTGCTCGTACCAAGGCTCGTCGACGCCCCGGTTGATGATCGGCGGCTCCACCGTGCTCAGCGCGGCGAACAGCCAGGCGATCGCGCGTGCGCGGGCATTGGCATCGTCCGGCAACAGGCCCGCATGGCGCTCCGCGACATGGAGCACGATCGCCCCCGACTCGAACAGAGCGAGCTCGCCTTCCTCATAGGTCGGGATTTGCCCGAAGGGGTGAAGCGCGCGATGCGCGGGCTGCTTCATCGCCTCGAACGAAACCAGGCGTACCTCGTAAGGCTGCCCCGCTTCTTCGAGCGCCCAGCGAACGGGCATGTCACGCGCCAGTCCCTGCCCGCCATCAGGCGACCGTTCAAAGACGGTGATGGTGGGGAGTGTTCTGTAGGTCATGGCTGCCTCCTCTGATAGCGCGCTATCCCAGGAACGTTCGAAACCAGACCGGTCCGACAACACGCCGGCAAAAGTCGGTGAGATTTCCGCTGTCTTCGAGGTCTTTCGCGCGGCACAGGGCCATGTGCTCGGCGGGCTAAGCATGGCGGTGAGCCGGCGCTGACCCTCACCCCCCAGCCAACCTCGGCAGCAGAAAAATCTCCGCCCCCTGCGGCAGCTCCTTGCTCCACGTATCCCTATAAATCGTCCCGTCGATCGCCACCGCGATCCCGCGGTCGATCCATGGCTCCAGGCCGGGATACTGTTCAGCCAGTTTCCTGAACAGCTCCCTGATGTCCTTGGCCTCGACCTCGACCTTGCTCTGGCCTCCGGCGGTCGCAGCCAGTGCGCCCCAGAGCGTGACTTCGACCATTAGAGCAAGGCCTTCATCATGCCCTAGCCTTCCCGTTCCGCCTCGATCGCCGCCAGGATGCGCGGCGGCGACATCGGGATGTGGGTCATGCGCACGCCGGCGGCGTTCGAGACCGCGTTGGCGATCGCCGCCAGCGGCGGCACGATCGAGGTTTCGCCGACGCCGCGCACGCCATAGGGGTGGTTGGGGTTGGGGATTTCCAGGATCTGCGTGTCGATCATCGGCAGGTCGGAGCACACCGGGATGCGGTAGTCGAGGAAGCCGGCGTTCTGCAGCCGGCCGTCCTTGCCGTAGATATACTCCTCGTTGAGCGCCCAGCCGATGCCTTGCGCCGCGCCGCCCTGGTACTGGCCCTCGACATAGGTCGGGTGCACCGCCTTGCCGGCATCCTGCACCACCGTATAGCGGATCACCCTGGTCGCACCCGTCTCGGGGTCGACCTCGACGTCGCATATATGGGTGGCGAAGGAGACGCCGGCGCCGTCGGCGACGAGCTCGCTGTGGCCGGCGATCGGCCCGCCGGTCTTGCCGGATTGCGCCGCGATCTCCTTCAGCGACAGCTTGCCGAGATTGCCGTGCTTCTCGCCCTTGGCGACCGCGTGCCCCTGTTCCCAGGCGACGTCGTCGACGGAGATATCCCACATCTGCGCGGCGCGCTCGCGCAGCGTCTTGATCGCGTTGCGGGCGGCCGAGATCGTCGCCATCGACGACGAGAAGGTGCCGCGGCTGCCGTCGGTCATGTCGTTGTAACCAAGGCTCGACGTGTCGGCGACGATGGCCTTGACCTGGCTGTAGTCGATGCCGAGCTCCTCCGCCGCCACCAGCGACAGCGAGGCGCGGGAGCCGCCGACATCGACCGTGCCGACGGCGAGCGACACCGAGCCGTCCATGCCGATGTTCAAATCGGTGCAGGTCTGGCCGCCGAAATTGAACCAGAAGCCGCAGGCCATGCCGCGCCCCTGGTTCTTCTTCAGCGGCGCCTTCATATGCGCGTGGTTCTTGGCCGCTTCCAGCGTCGGGCCGATGCCGATCGGCCCGTAGACCGGGCCGTAGGAGGACTGCGTGCCTTCCTGGGCGGCGTTCCTGATGCGGAACTCGACCGGGTCGATGCCGAGCTCCTTGGCGAGCTCGTCGACAGCGCTTTCCACCGCGAACGCCGCCATCGGCGCGGAGGGCGCGCGATAGGCGGCGGTCTTCGGCCGGTTGACCAGCACTTCGTAGCCGACCGTCTTGACGTTATCGAGCTTGTAGCAGGCAAACGCCGTCATGGCGCCGACCTCGGCCCAGGCGCCGGCATAGGGGCCGCTGCTGTAGCGCAGCGTCGCTTCGGCAGCCGTGATGGTGCCGTCCTTGCGGGCGCCGATCTTGACGTCGATCGAGGTGGCGCTGGTCGGACCGGAGGCGCGGAACACCTCGTCACGGGTCATAACAAGCTTCACCGGGCGGCCGGCCTTGCGCGACAGCGCCAGCGCCACCGGCTCGGCCCAGACATGGGTCTTGCCGCCGAAACCGCCGCCGATCTCCGAGGAGGTGACGCGCAGCTTCGAGGCTTCCATGCCAAGCAATTGCGCGCAGTGCTGGCGGTAGACGAAATGGCCCTGCGTGCACACCCACAGCTCCGCCGTGCCGTCGGACGAGACGCTCGCCACGCAGGCATGCGGCTCGATATAGCCCTGGTGCGTCTGCTCGGTCTTGAACGAGCGCTCGACGATGAAATCGGCGTGGCCGAAACCCTGATGCACGTCGCCATGGCCGAACTGCGAGCGCTTGGTGACGTTGGACGGCTTGACCGGCTTTTCCTCCAGCCCCTCGGTGAAGACCGTGTCGTTGATCAGCGGCGCGTGGTGCGCCATCGCCTCGTCGACATCGGTGACATGCGGCAGCACCTCGTAGTCGACCTCGATCAGCTTCAGCGCCTGCCTGGCGGTGTGGGCATCGACAGCGGCGACCGCGGCCACCGCGTGGCCGTCATAGAGCGCCTTGGTGCGCGCCAGGCAATTGTCGAGGATGTCGTACATGGCGGCATCGCCATCGGTGAGATCGGGCAGGTCGGCGGCGGTGATCACCGCCTTGACGCCCGCAAGCGCTTCCGCCTTCGAGGTGTCGATCTTGCGGATCTTGGCATGCGCGTGCGGGCTGCGCAGCACGCGGCCGACCAACTGGCCGGCCATGTTGAAGTCGGCGCCGTAGCGGGCGCGGCCGGTCACCTTGTCGACACCGTCGGGGCGGATCGGGCGCGTGCCGACGGAAGCGAATTTACGCCCGGAAAAACGCGGATCGAAATTCATCTCAGGCTCCCTTCATCACATGTGCGGCGTCCTGGACGGCGCGCACGATCTTGTCATAGCCGGTGCAGCGGCAGAGGTTGCCGGCCAGCCCGAAGCGGATTTCCTCCTCGGTCGGGTCGGGGTTCTTGGCCAGAAGGTCCTTGGCCGCGATCAGGAAGCCCGGCGTGCAGATGCCGCATTGCAGCGCTGCGTGCTCCAGGAACTTCTGCTGCAGCGGGTGCAGCTTGTCGCCATGCGCCATGCCCTCGACGGTCTCGATGCGCCGGCCCTCGGCTTCCGCGCCCAGCACCAGGCACGAACACACCAGCCGGTCGTCGAGGATGACGCTGCAGGCGCCGCAGTCGCCCGTGCCGCAGCCTTCCTTGGCGCCGGTCAGCCCGAGCCGGTCGCGCAGCACGTCGAGCAGCGTCTCGTCGGGCTGGCAGAGATATTCGACGCTGTCGCCGTTGATCGTGGTTGAAACCGCTACACCAGCCATTATTTGCCTCCCGCGCGTGCATAGGCGGTCATTGCGGCCCGCCTGGCCAGCACGCCCGCAACCTTGCGCCTGAATTCGATTGTGCCTCTTTTGTCGTCGATCGGCCGGCAGGCCCCGGCGCAGACCTTGGCCAGCCGCTCCAGCGCCGCTTCGTCGAGCTTGCGGCCGACCAGGGCCTCGGCCCCTTCTTCCACCAGCAACACGGTCGGCGCGGCGGCGCCGATCGCCACGCGGGCCGCCGTCACCACGCCCGCCTCGTCCAGCGTCAGGTTGACGCCGGCGCTGACCACGGCGATGTCCATCTCGGTGCGCGGAATGAACCGCAGATACGCGTCGCTCGAACGCGGCGCGCGCTTGCCGAGCAGGATCGCCTCGATGATCTCGCCCTTGGCGAGCGAGGTCCTGCCCGGCGCGGTCGGCACCGTCTCGACGGCAATCGTGCGCTTGCCCGACGGGCCGACGACCACCGCCTTCGCGCCCGCCGCCACCAGCGCCGGCACGCTGTCGGCCGCCGGCGAGGCGTTGCACAGATTGCCGACAATGGTGCAGCGACCCTGCACCTGCTTGGAGCCGATCAGCTTGGCCGCCTCGACCACGCCGGGCCAAGCCTTCTTCAGCGCGGCGTTCTCGCCCAGCACGGCGCAGGGCACGGCGGCACCGATGCTGAAGCCGTCGGCGGTTTCGCTGATGTCGCGCAAGCCGGCGATCGACTTGATGTCGATGATCAGTTCGGGCTCGACAAAGCCGCCCTTCATCCTCACCAGCAGGTCGCTGCCGCCGGCAAGGATGGCGGCCGGGCCGGCCGCTCCGGCCAGTTGGCCGACGGCATCTTCGATTGAAAGCGGACGTATGTAGCGCATCGTCTCCCCTTGGTATCGCGATTTCAGCGACCGTTATAAACGGTCTCCTCATAATGACCATCCGGTTCGTGGGCCGAGGCGATTGGGCCAGGTGCGGCAAAATGCGGTCCACATGAAGCCAGGCACCCCCGGGAAGCGTCGGCACAGGGCGGTGCATTTGGGGCTTGACCGCCCCGCGCCGCGCGCCGATCCTTGCCCGCCAGGGGAGGAATTCCATGCGACGTGTCTTGGCTGTGCTTTGCGCCGTGCCGCTGGCCTCGTCGGCCGGCGCCGCGACGCTCTATTACGGCGCCAGGGTCGGGATGGAGCTTACCATCGTCAAGAAGTCCGGCATCGGCTCCGCGCACGCCAGCATCCCGGCCAAACACAGCAGGCGCAACGCCCGCGTCTACTGCCGCGAATATGGCCATGATTTCACCGAGGAGTGCGTCGACGCGGAAATGAAGGCGCCGCTGCACTTCGAAATCACCGCCAACTGCAAGACCGGCGAGTTCACCACCTTCTATGGCGCAAAAATGCTGTTCCAGGGCCGCAACAAGGGCACCGACGTGACAACCGATTACCGGATCACCGCCGTCGACGAGAAGGTGGTGCTCGATGGCTCCGGCGCGTCCGGCTACGGCTACACGCTCGATCAGTTCAAGGCGCTCTGCCCCAACCGCGTGAAATAGGCCGGGCGCAAACGTTTCTGGCCCGCCGAAGCCTGGGCGTTGGACCGTGGCGGTCACGGCCGTATATCGCTAGCACGGGAATGGAACCGAGGCGAAAAGCATGACCCTGACCAATCGCGACATCGTCGAACTGACCGAGTGGCGGCGCAAGCTGCACCGGCAGCCGGAAATCTCGAACGAGGAGGAGATGACGGCGAAGGAGGTCGTCTCCTTCCTCGCCGACACCGGGCCGGACAGAGTGCTGACCGGCCTCGGCGGCCATGGCGTCGCGGCCATCTACGACAGCGGCAAGAACGGACCGACCGTCCTGTTTCGTTCCGAACTCGACGCGCTGCCGATCGAGGAGCTTTCCGGCGTGCCGCATGCCTCGCAGGTGCCGGGCAAGTCGCATATGTGCGGCCATGACGGCCACACCGCGATCATCGCCTCGCTTGGCCGCCAGTTCGGCCGCCAGCGGCCGGCCAGCGGCCGCGTCGTGCTGATGTTCCAGCCGGCGGAGGAAACCGGCAATGGCGCGGCCGGCGTCGTCGCCGATCCGCGCTTCGGCGAGATCGCGCCGGATTTCGCCTTCTCGCTGCACAATCTGCCCGGTGTGCCGTTCGGCGAGGTCAGGCTCAAGCCCGGCGTGGTCAACTGCGCCTCGCGCGGCATGCGCGTCGTGCTGGAGGGCAAGACCGCGCATTCCTCCATGCCCGAAACCGGAACCTCGCCCATGCTCGCGATCAGCGCGTTGATGCCGGCCCTGCCCGCGCTCGGCCGCGCGACCTTCGCCGATGACGACTTCTCCATGGTCACCGTCACCCATGCGCGGATGGGCGAAGCGGTGTTTGGCATCGCGCCCGCCCATGCCGAGGTCTGGGCGACGCTGCGCACCCGCCGCGACGAGCGCATGGCCGACCTCTGTGCCGCCGCCGAGGCCCTGGTCAAGGAGATCGCCGCCCGCCACGGCCTCGCCGCCTGCTGGGACAATCACGAGATCTTCGTCGCCAGCGTCAACGCGCCGGACGCCGTCGAACACCTGCAACGCGCCCTCGACGAAGAAGGCGTCGTGCATGGGCAGGAAGCCCTGCCGATGCGCGCCTCGGAGGATTTCGGCCTGTTCGGCCACAGCGCCAGGTCCGCGATGTTCTTCCTCGGCGCCGGCGAACGCCACCCGGCGCTGCACAATCCCGACTATGACTTTCCCGACGACCTGATCCCGATCGGCTCGAGGATCTTCATGCGCACGGCGCGCAACCTTCTCGGCTGATCGCAGCGGAGCCAGGCCAGCACCGGCGCCGGCTTGCCGGCGCTGAAAGGCTTGACGGCTCCGCCCCGACCGGCTGGACGACCCGACTTTTCGAACTGGATATTTCCAACAGCCCGGATTTTGTGGCATCTCTCCCTGCAACGCGAGGAGTTCGAAAATGTACACGCCACCCGCCTTCCGCGACGACGACAAGGACAGTCTTATCGCGACGATCCGCGCCGCGCGGCTCGCCAACCTCGTCACCGCCACGGCGGACGGGCCGCTCGCCACCCCCCTGCCCCTTTTTCTCGACGAGACCGAGGGCGAGCATGGCGTGATCCATGGCCATCTGGCCAGGGCCAACCCCCAGTGGCGCGTTCCGGCGATCGGCGACGGGCTCGCCATCTTCATGGGGCCGGACGCCTATGTGACGCCCGCCTGGTACGCCACCAAGCAGGAAACCGGCAAGGTCGTGCCGACCTGGAACTACGCCGCGGTCCACGCCTACGGGCCGGTCGAGTTCTTCGAGGATGCCGACAGGCTGCTGGCGGTCGTCACCCGGCTGACGAACCTGCATGAGGGCGTGCGCGCCGCGCCCTGGGCGGTGTCGGATGCGCCGCCCGACTTCATCCAGTCGCAGCTTCGCGGCATTGTCGGCTTGCGCATGCCGGTCACGAGGCTCGAAGGCAAGCGCAAGATGAGCCAGAACCGCAACGCCGCCGACCGCGCCGGCGTGGTCGCGGGGCTGGCCGCCAGCGAGCGCCCCTCCGACCGCGACGTCTCCGCCCTGATTCCGTCGTGAAGGCTCGACGCCTCGCCCTGGTGCGGCGGCCCGCGCCCGCTGCCGTCAGGCACTGATCCGGCACGCGCCGATTGTCGCCTATCGGTGTCCACCGCCACCGCTGGAAGAGCCAGCTTCCCTTGCCAGCTCCAGTTCCGCGTCGTCGAGAACGTACCTGACATAGCGGTAGTCGCGAATGAAGCTGATCCGGCCTTCGCGCCATTCCAGCCACATGAAATGATCCGGCTTCGGGGCGGTCCGGTCACCGAAGACGGCGATCACCTCGCGGCCCTCGAGCCATGCCGGCTTGAGCCACAAGCCGTCGCTCTTGGCGTAGATCGTGAAGAACACGCCGACGTCGGCGGCGCCCGCCCGCGGCGGATGCATGGACTGATGGAGCCTCACATCGTCGGCAAGCAGCGCGCGCAAGCCGTCCCAGTCGCGTTGGTTGAACAGATTGACGTAGCGCAGGGTTACCGCCGATGCGATGCGCGCATCGGGGAGCGGATTGGCCTCGGCGTTGATCTGACGAAGCCGGGCGCGGCCGCGCGCCAGATGCGCCTTGACCGCATCGACCGTGATGCCAAGCAAGGCGGCGATGTCGGCCAGCGGCTCGTCGAGCACGTCCTTGAGGATGACCACGCTGCGTTGCGGCACCGGAAGCTCCGCGAAGCGCGACACGGCGGTTTGCACGGCTTGCCTGCGCATCAGCATCTCCACCGGATCGGCCCCGTCGGCAATCTCGAGCGCCGCCTCGATGGGCTCCGCGGCGCGGATCGCGCGGCTGCGCAAAAGGTCCAGCGCGCGATTGTGAGCAATCCGGAACAGCCAGGGCCTGAGCCGCGGCACCTCGCACAATTCGTCGAGCGCAACGAAGGCGCGCGCGAACGTGTCCTGCACGACATCCTCGCCGTCGATGACCGATCCCATGAGGCGCGAACAATAGCGGTGCAGCTCCGGCCGCAAGGCGGCGGCAAGGGCAAGCAGCCCTTCCTGCCGGTCGCGCTCCACGGCTGGCTTTCCGTCGCTCAAGGACCCGCGCCCTCCATGATCGTCACGCCCGCGTCGCCGTTGAGGCCGAAGACGACGCCGTCGGCATATTGCGGGTCCTCGAGCACGGAAACCACCCTGTCGCCGAACGCCCGGGGCGGCATTGGCGCGCCGAAGCGGGTGACGAACTGTTCGGGTGTGATGCCCATCGAGCCGGCATAGGCGCCGGCCGCCGCGTCGCCGATCCCGGTGCCGAGGATCATCTGACGCGGCACGATCGCCTGGAAGCGTATGCCGAGGCTCTTTTCCTGCGCCACGCCATTGGCGTATTTGGCCATGAACCAGAGCATCCGCTTGGAGCCGCCATAGCCGCCCGACATCTGCGATCCGGTGACGGCGGCACCGCTCGACCCCACAAACACGCGGCTGCCCGGCTTGAGCGGCAGGTTCAGCGCCGCCTGCAGCCAGTAGAACCCGGCCTTGACATCGGTTTCCCAGGCGACGGAGAAATCCTCCCACGTCAACCGGTCCAGCCGCCCCATCCGGGGCGTGGCGCCGGCGTTCAGCACCACTATGTCAGGGCGCACCTCGCCAAGAATACGATAGGCCGCGTCCTCGTCGGTGACGTCAGCCGCAATGGTGGCGACCCCAAGCCGCGCGCCGACAGCGTCCAGCGCCTCGGCGCCGCGCGCGACCACGGTCACGCTGGCCCCCTGCTCGACCAGCGCTTCGACCAGTCCGAGGCCAAGCCCACGGCTGCCACCGGTGACCACGACATTCTTATCCCTGAGGCTCATTGGATCCTGCTCCAGTGTTTCACTGTAGCTAAGACGTTCGAGGATCGGGAAAAGAGTCAGGGGGGCGAGATTGGTGATGGTGTCTGGACATGACGCCGCCAATATGGGGCGGGAGCGGACTGGCAGCTTTCGGGGTAATCCTGTCATCAGGCTGCCGCTCCGTCGACGAACCCAAGTAGGCCTTATGGGCTTGGCGTGCGGAACCGCACCGGGTTTTCTGAAGGCTGTTTCGTTTGAGTCGCCGCAGCCATTGGCTAAATGCTGTCCCGAACGCGCTCCCATGTCTTGCGGAGGTGTTCTGCCATTATGCCACCGAGGCGCTTGCCATCACGCGCCTTCAAAGCTTCGACCATATTCTCATGCTCAGAAACCGCTGCCGCCCAAGCGTCCGCGGAATTGTTGCCAATGAAACGGATCCGTTTTAGCCGGCCCTGAATGTTGTTCTGCATTTCCTGCAGGGTGGGATTCCTGGAAAGTGCGGCCAAGCCAGTGTGAAATTCCTGGTTCAATTTGAAGTACGGCATGCGGTCACGTTTTTGATAGAGTTTGAGCATGCGATTGTGAAGGCGCACCAAGGCTTCGACTTCTTCGTCGGTGGCGCGTTCACAGGAGAGTTCTCCTGCAAGTTGCTCAAGACGTCCAAGCACCTCAAGCATGGAAAAGACGTCTTCCGGCGACAGTTTGCGCACCACGCTGCCCTTCGATGGGCGCACCATGACCAGGCCTTCAGCCGCAAGGGTCCTCAACGCCTCACGGAACGGCGTCCGCGACACGCCCAGTTGTTCGATCAGGTGGCCCTCATCGATGCGGCTTCCCGGTTCGAGGTAGCCCTCAACGATCAGGTCGCGAATCCTCGTCGCCACCTGATCGTGCAGCGATTCCTTCTTGATCGCGATTGGATTGCCGACCTCGTGATCCACGTAATCCGACATCTTTTGCGCATGCTCCCCTTTTCCACATCCTACGGGATTCTGCTCTTGTAAGAAATATAAAACGTGTGTATTTTGTATACAAGATACACCAAAGGAAAATCCATGAACGGTCGAGTTGCTTTCGCTCTTGGGGATGCCGCTGGGATCGGGCCGGAGTTGGCGGCCCGTGTCCTAGCCGACGCAGCCGTCAACGAGAACGACATGATTGTAATTGGCGACAAGCGAATCCTCGACATGGGTGCACGTCACGCTGGTGTTGAGATCGACTTGCCTGTTATTGGCCCTGAGGCATTGGCGAGAGATCTGCCGGACGGTTCGCTTTTCGTCGACATGCAAAACTGCGATCCGGCGGCGGTGACGCCTGGTAAGGCGTCTCGTGGGGTGGGACGCGCATCATTGCAGAACTTTCGAACGGCATTGCTGACAGCACATGCCGGGCTAGCCGGATTTGTGTTCTTCACCCCCTTCAACAAGCAAGCCATGCGAATGGCCAAGTCAGACTATGTCGATGAAATCGGATTTATCGATGAAACGATCGGTGCCGCCCGCAGCGGCCGCGAATTCAACGTGCTCGAGGAGGTCTGGAACGCACGGGTGACTTCCCACATTCCGTTGCGCGCCGTCGCCGATGCGGTGACCGAAGACCGCATCTTCAGCAGTCTTTGCCTGACAGTTGAAACGATGGAAAAGGCAGGGTTCACCCGCCCTCGCATCGGGGTGGCGGCGCTCAATCCACATGCCGGCGATGGCCGCAATTTCGGAGACGAGGACGAAGACATCATCCTGCCGGCAGTCAGGCGGGCACAAAAAGCCGAAATGGCAGTCACAGGTCCGATCCCCTCGGACACGGTGTTTGTCCGGGCGATAAGGGGCGAGTTCGATGCCGTGATGACGATGTTCCACGACCAGGGCCAGATCGCGATGAAGCTCTTGGGGTTTGATCGCGGCGTGACGCTGATTGCGGGGTATCCATTTCCAATCGTCACTCCGGCACACGGCACTGCTTACGACATCGCTGGTCGGGGCAAGGCCGATACTGGGGCTACGTTCAATGCCGTTGCCCTGGGCCGCAAGCTTGCCGGCATGGAGATGAACAGCGGGCCGGATCCGGAACGGCGCGCTGCGCTGCCGGAGCAATTCTCCAGGATTCTCGAAGAGAGCTGGCGAATGTGATGTCTGTTTTGCCACAGACGTGGCAGGCATCGAGTCAACTGAAGGGAGGAGTTCAGTCATGAAACTAAAAAATGCACTGTTGGCACTGGCAACCGTGGTTGCCGCCATTAGCCCAGTGGCCGCGAATGCACAGGACATCATCTTCGGCATCAGCGCCGAAGCGGCTTCGTTGCAAGGACAAACGGCCGCTGAGTTTGCCCGCCGAGCCAACGAGAAGCTGGCTGGCAAGTCGGTTGTCAAGGTCTTTTACGATTCGCAGCTCGGCAAAGACAAGGATATGCTGCAGAAGGTCAAGCTTGGCACGATAAATATTACACTGCCATCGTCGACGATGCCTGAAATTGCCCCCGAATTTGCCATTTTCGATCTTCCGTTCCTGATTAAGGACCGAGATCAACTGGCGAAAATCGACCACACGCTGTTCAAGAATGTCCTGGTGCCGGCAGCCGAGGCACAAGGCTACGAGCCGCTGGCCACCTGGGAGAACGGGTTCCGACAAATCACCAACAACAAGCACCCGGTCAACACTCCCGCGGATCTTCAGGGACTGAAGATCCGCACGCCAAATTCGTCCTGGCGCGTCGCGATGTTCAAGGAATACGGGGCTAACCCAACGCCGTTGGCGTTCTCGGAGCTCTTCGTCGCACTTCAGACCGGTGTTGTCGACGGGCAAGAGAACCCGCTGACCAACATAGACGGCGCCAAACTCAATGAAGTGCAGAAGTACCTGTCGATGACCGGACATGTCTATTCGCCCGCCTACCCGACGGTTGGTGTGGCCGCGTTCAAGAAACTCGATCCCGAAGTGCAGAAGGTTCTGACTGAAACCGCACAGGAGGTAGCAAACTGGGCCCGGGCGCAGGGAGCGGAGCAGGATGACCTGTTGCTGGAAAAGTTGAAAGCTGCCGGCATGAAAGTCAACGTGGCCGACCACCAAGCCTTCGTCGATGCCTCCGCCCCCCTCTACGCCAAGTTTGCCGAAGAGGTGCCAAACGGCCGGGCCATGATCGACCAGGTTCTCTCGTTGAGCAAAAGTTCCAACTAACCCGCATCAGCAATCGGGCGACATAGCCGTGTGTCGCCCTTTTTTCTATCGATTGGGAACCGAACATGCTCACTCGCATCAGAGATTGGCTGGATCTTGCGCTTCAGGTCGCAACCATCGCCATGATCGTCGTCCTGGCGGCTGTCGTGCTCCTCGCGGTCGTCTTCAGGTACACTGGCAACTCGCTGATCTGGTATGATGAAGTGGCCGCCGTGCTGCTTGCCTGGATAACCTTCACCGGCGCGCCGCTTGCGGCACTGCGTAATACACATCTGGGGTTCAACGGGTTGCTTTTCGGCCTTCCGGCCCCCGGCCGCATCGCGTTGTTTTGGGCGACAGAAGCTATCTTCCTCGTGATTTTCGCTATCGTGGCATGGGCCGGCTGGAGCATCCTGAGCCTCTTCGGAACCGAGACGATGACGACGCTTCGCTTTGTCCCGCGCAGCCTGGTCCAGTCGATCGTTCCTGTCAGTGCCGTCCTGATGATTGTTTGCCGCATTGTCACCTTACCGGAACGGCTTGGCGACGTGCGCGCCGGCCGGAATCCGGATGGCCAGGAAATTGAATTTGAAATCGCACGCGCGGAAGCCGAACTGGCTCGGGCCAACGGGGAGCAACTGAGATGACCGAAGCGGCGCTGGTACTGCTTTCGATGTTCCTGATGATTGCGGTTGGGCTGCCAATCGCGGTCGCTATCCTCGGCAGCGCCTTGATTGGTGCCTGGGCGTTGGATGGGAATCTTGGTTTCCTCAACGCAGCCCTGTCCCTTTACGACGGGGCCACGAGCTTCCCGCTCATTGCCATACCGCTGTTTATTCTGGCCGGTGCCCTAATGAATACCGGAGGCATATCGAGCCGGCTGATTGCCTTCGTATCGGCGCTGATCGGTTTTGTTCGCGGCGGCCTCGCCATGGTAACAGTTGGCGCGTCGATGTTCTTTGCAGAAATCTCGGGCTCGTCGGTGGCAGACGTTGCCGCGCTGGGCTCGGTCTTGATACCGGCGATGAAGCAAAAGGGCTATTCCCCGCGATTCGCCGCGGCGATAACCTCTTCTTCCGCGTCGCTTGCCATCATCATCCCACCATCGATTCCGATGATCCTCTATGGTGCGATGTCCGACACTTCGATTGTTAAACTTTTCGTCGCCGGGATCGTGCCCGGCCTGATCGGCGGGATCCTGCTGATGGGACTCAGCTATTATCTTGCGGTGCGCTATGATCTGCCGCGCGAGGAGAGTTTCAACCTTGGTCGTCTCTGGGCGGCCGCAAAGGATGCAGTCTGGGCGGTGGTCCTCCCGGTGATCATCCTGGGCGGAATATTCGGCGGCATAGTCACCGCGACGGAAGGAGCCGGCCTAGCCGTCATCGCCGCGCTCCTGATTGGTGGCCTGGTCTATCGCGAGCTCAATCTAAAGCGTCTCTACGTGGCCCTTGTCGACGGCGTGCTGCAGACTGCGACGGTGATGTTGCTGGTCGCGGCGTCCGCCGTTCTGGGGCTTTACCTGACGCAGGCGGAGCTTCCTCAGCACCTCGCGCAGGGGATCACCTCTGTCACCACGGACAAGCTCATGGTCCTGATGATCATCAACGTGTTCTTGTTGTTCGTCGGCATGGTGCTGCACGGCGCCGCTGCAATCATCCTGACGGTGCCGATCTTGATGCCGCTCGTCCATCAATTGGGCATCAATCCGATCCAGTTCGGCATCCTGCTGACGCTGAACATTGCTCTGGGCCAGCAGACCCCGCCGGTCGCCAGCGTTCTGATGGCTTCGTGTGCTATCGCCAAGACGGACATCTGGAGCACGACGCGAACGAACCTTCCATTCATAGGCGTCCTGGTGACCGTTCTTCTGCTGGTTACGTACGTGCCGGCGGTGTCGCTCTGGCTGGTAGGCATATTTTACGGTCAATAGACCTCCCCCATTGGCTGGCGCAAAGGGCTTACATAACGCCCCGTTCCTTCCTGCATGGAGCCATTCGATGAGTGATCTTGCGCACATCGCATTTCTCGGCACAGGGTTGATGGGCCAGCCGATGTCCCGCCGTCTGGTTGCGGCGGGCTATCCCATGACCGTGTGGAACCGCACGCGCGCCAAGGCTGAGGTCATCGATGGCGCACGGGTGGCGGCAACGCCGGAAGCAGCGGCCAGAGATGCCGACATCGTTGTCACCGTGTTGGAAAACGGGTCCGTCGTCGGGCAGGTGCTGTTCGGCGAGGGTGGGGCCGCATATGGTCTTCAAGACGGTGCGCTCGTCGTCGACATGAGCTCGATCAGTCCGAACGAGGCCAAGGACCACGCGGCCCGTTTGGCATTGGTCGGCGTCGCCTATGTGGATGCGCCGGTCTCTGGCGGAACCGTCGGCGCCGATACGGCCACACTCTCGATCATGGCCGGGGGAACTGCAACGGCATTTGAACGGGCGCAGCCCGTGCTCGAAGCGATGGGCAAACCAGTGCATGTTGGGCCCATTGGCTCAGGCCAAGTGGCCAAGCTCGCAAATCAGATGGTCGTCGGTATAGCCATCGGGGCCGTGGCTGAGGCGCTGACCTTTGCGTCTCGGCTCGGAGCCGACCCCGCGAGGGTTCGGGAAGCTCTGCGCGGCGGCTTCGCGGAGAGCCGGGTTTTAGATCTGCATGGACAGCGGATGATTGATCGCGATTTCGTCACTAGGGGGCGGACAGTCACGCACCTGAAGGATCTCGACAACGCGCTCGCAACGGCAAAGACGGTCGGGAGTTCGGCACCGCTCCTGACCTGCGTTGCGCAGCTTTTTCGCTCCTTGACCGAACATGAAGGAGACCCAGACCATAGCGCCCTTATTTTGGAAATCGAGCGATTGAATAGCGGCCGATGAAGGGGCCTTTTTGGGGCGATGCGATCTTTGCGTCATCACACAGGAGACGATCGAGCTTAGATTTCGCAAGGAGGTCTTCCGATCGTTGATTTCCACTGACAGCGGAACCGCCGGGCTGGCGGGTTGCCGATGGGCCGGCGACAATGGGAAAGCTGCCGGTCCGCTGCCAGGAGTGTCCGGCCTTGATCCCAAACGACCGAGATTGGGCGCATAGCAGCCATATGGCTTGGGCCGGCGACAGTCCGGCAGCTTCAAGGGCATGCCCAGTGGACGGTCCGCCGCACATGTGCTCCATGGGGCGGCAACGAAGTGATGGGGAAGAAGTGAAGCGTGTTTTTCGATTGCTCGCCGCGGCGGTCGTGGCGTCCGCGGTGAGCGGTTGCACCAGCATTTCCTACTTCGCGCAATCGCTGGAGGGTCATGTGCGGATCATGGCCGCGCGCAAGGACGTCGGAAAGCTGATCAAGGCCCCTTCGACACCTCAGGCATTGCGCGCCAGGTTGACGTCGGCGAGCGCTATCAGGCGGTTCGCGACAGACGAGCTGGCACTGCCCGACAACAGCAGCTACCACAGCTATGTCGACATCCACCGGGACGCGGTGACCTGGGCCGTTTTTGCCGCTCCGCAATTCTCGCTCACGCCAAAAACATGGTGCTTTCCGGTTTTCGGCTGCGTTCCGTACCGGGGCTACTTCGATCGGAAATCGGCAACGGAAAGCGCTGTCGAACTTCATCGGCTGGGGCTGGACGTCTATGTCACGGGCGTCACCGCGTATTCCACGCTGGGCTGGTCGAGCGACCCGCTGCTCAGCACCATGCTCCGCCGGGACGATACCTATCTGGCAAGTCTCATCTTTCATGAACTGGCGCATCAGCGCCTCTATGTGAACGGCGATTCCGCATTCAATGAGGCTTTCGCGGTTGCCGTCGAGGTGTCAGGCACAAGAAAGTGGCTCCGCGCGGCCGGCGATCGCGCCGGACTGCGCCGCTACGAAGCCGATCGCCGGCGCAGCGCCGATTTTCTCGGACTGGTGTCGAAAACGCGCGACGAGTTGAAGCGGGTTTATCAAAGCTCCCGCACCCCGGCTGAGATGGCGGCGGCCAAGGCGGCCACGCTCGACACGCTGCGGATGCGCTACCGGCAAACGCGCGACGGACGCTGGGCCGGATACCGGGGATACGACGCCTGGTTCGATGCCCCGATCAACAACGCAAAGCTCGCGGCGACCGCTGTCTACGGCGAACAGGTTCCGGCGTTTCTTCGCTTGTTCGACCTGTGCTCCGCCAATTATCCGAGGTTCTACGCTTCAGTCCGGCGGATCGCGGATTTGCCCGGACCGGCCCGTGCCGAAGCGCTCAAGGCCGTGGCCACGTGTGATTGACGACCAGAAAGGCGGACTTCGCAAAAGGAGATCACAGCGCTGTCACCAAGCCAGCTTATCCGGTCATCGGAGATGAAACATTCGGATGACACGCCTTGAAACCGCCTCGCCGGAGGGCGATCCGGAAATACGAAATGTGCCTTCGGAGACGACCATGCTTGAGCGGACAGTCAGCGCCTTGCCCCACGGGGATCAGCCGAAGAAACAGGATCTGTGGCTGAGTGAATTCGAGATCGTCCTGCGCGACCATGTCATCCCGAACGGGGCTGTTAGGATCGTAGACGGCCGCATCGCCGAGATCCGCGACCAACCTGTCGAGAACGCCGACTTGTCGGGCGGCGGCCGCCTGCTGCTGCCGGGCTTCATCGACATGCATGGCGACATGGTGGAGAAGGAAGTCGAGCCGCGCATCGGCGTGCACGTGCCGATGCGGATCGGCATCGCCGAACTGGACAAGAAGCTCGCCTCATGCGGCGTCACCACGGCCTATGCGGCGCTCTCCTTCATCGGCGCCAGCGTCACCAGCGGCGTGCTGCGCTCGGAAGACCATACCTCGGCGATCATCGACACCATTGCCGGGATGAAGGACGACCTCCTGGTCGATCATCGCATCCATGCCCGTTTCGAAGTAACCTTCGCGCCGGCCATCGCCATGCTGCAAAAGCTGATGGACGCCGGCAGGCTGCACCTGATCTCGCTGATGGATCACACGCCTGGGCAGGGGCAGTACCGCGACGTCGAACTCTATATCGCCCGCATCGCCAAGGAACGCGGCATGTCCGTCGCCGCGGCGTCCGAGGTCGTCGGCAAGCGCATGGCCGGTCGCGAAGACCAGGGCGATGTGCTCAACGCGCTGCAGGACCTGTCGGCCCGCGCCAGGGCCCGCGGCATCGTGCTTGCCTCGCATGACGACGACACGCTGGAAAAGGTCGAACTCGTCCACGGCCTGGGCGCCGCACTCAGTGAATTCCCGGTAACCCTGGAGGCGGCACGCGAAGCCCGCAGGCTCGGCATGCACACCGCAATGGGCGCGCCAAACGCGCTGCGCGGAGAGTCCTATTCCGGCAACCTTTCCGCCCGGCAGGCTTATGAGGCAGGGCTGCTCGACATGCTGGCCAGCGATTATCACCCGGCCTCGATCCTGCCGGCCATTCTCGGTCTGGCGGAGCTGCGCGACGGCGGCCTGGCGAGAGCGGCGGCGCTGACAAGCGCCAATCCGGCCGCAGCCCTCGGGCTCACCGATCGCGGCGCCATCGAAGCTGGGCTTCTGGCCGATCTCGTTGTCGCGGACCGCCAGCCGGTGCCACGTGTGCGCGCCACCTTCCGCGCCGGCCGCATGATCTACGGCGATGGTACCCTTGCGCCGGCGCGGAAAGCCCAACGCGTTGGTCCCGCCCCGTCCGAGCGGCTACCAGCCGCCTAGAGCCGGATGACCGCTTCACACTTTTCGGCATCATGCTTTAGGGTCGCGCTAAACGTCGAGTACGACCATCATGCCGCGCACCTCGGCCATCTCCAGCAGCATGTCCTGCAGCGTGTCGACGGTTGGCGCAACACCGGTTGTCGCCAGCAGGTCGGCGATGCTCTCTTTCATGGAAAGGGCCGCGGCTCCGGTTTTCTCCGAAAGCAGCAGTGCGATCGCCGCGCGGATAAGCGCATCCTGGTCAGGCATGATTCCCCTACATGCGGTGAGAACGGCACCATTTTTCTTTCATGCTGCGTGCCTTTCCGCAACTTATGAGAGCATTCATTCACGGTTGCAAGTCGCGTCGCTGATGTTCGGGTGGCCGACGTTCGGGTGATTGACCCCCGCGAGCGACATGCCGCTATGGTCGGGCTCAATGGCGGCGAGCAGGGCCAGCGGCACTTCGTGCCGACGGAGCCCGATGAAAGCCCTGCCTTCCACCATCACCGGCAAGTCGGTATCTCTGTCGAAAATGGAATACGTGCCTGTCGGCTCGTTCAGGATCTCGAAACGGTCCAAATCGCAAACCTCACCTTCCCTTGAGGGGCTAGTAACGCTCCCGTTCATCAGGAAGTTGCATAAGATTTTTTACCGCGCGCGCGACTAGGCTCGCGAAAAGCCCTGGAAGCCACCGAGGCGCTGATCATCCTCCCGGCATCGACATCAACATCAAGGTGGCTTCGCACCGTCCTCGTCACGGGTGGGAGCCCTGAACCGCCTCGGACTGGCGACCCATCAGCAGATAGAATGCGGCAACATGCGTGATCATCAGCAGCGGCACATAGATGATCGGGATCGCATAGGCGGCGCCCAACTCTCCTGCCAGATCGGGAAGGCCGAGCTGGACCCCATGATAATAGTCGACGACGATGTCGACGCTTCCCACGAGGTTGAAGGCGACCACGAGTGGCCAGAAGACCGAGGGAGCCCTTGCGGTCACAAGCGCCAGCATGGCCAGCAATCCGGTGGCGAAGTCCGCGTAGGCGGCGAAGACCGTGAAACCGGCGGGCAGATTGGGCCCGACGACTCCCGGAAGGATGAAGACAAGCCCGAAGAAGCGGAAACTGTGCAGCGTGGCGATGGCGCGTTGCGCCTCGAGGCGGTCCATCGACTTGAGCCTCGGCCAGACATAATGGCCGAAGCACAGCAACCATGGCACGTAGCCCAAGGCGAGATGAATATCGAAGATCATTGCCGGCGACATTTGCGCCTCCTCTCAGGCCTTGCCCGGAATGGCTTCGAAGACGGCGGTCAGGATGCCCAGCCGGCCTTCGCCGAGATTGCGTCCAAGGTTGGCGGCGAGCCCGGCGAAGTCCGGCCCCATGACGACGCCGAGATTGAGCGAAGGGGGCGGTCCGGACGTCCGCAACTGCGAAAACCACGCCTTGCCTGCCTCGGTGTCGTCTTGCCACACCAGGGTTTCGAAGCCTGCCCGCTCGATCCGCGCCCGCGTTTCAGCCGCGGTGAGCAAGAAACTCTCCGCCGGGCTTCGTGCCCAGGGAACGGGATAATGAGGCTCGCCGCCATTCAACACGACATCATAGGTGGCAAACCGGCCGCCCGGCTTCAGCACCCGCCTGATCTCGCCATAGAGCCCTTCCCGGTCGGCGATATTCATCGCCACGTGCTGCAGCAGCACGACATCGAAACGGCCGTCATCGAAGGGAAGCGCCAGCGCGCTGGCGGCCTTGAATGCCACCTGTGCGCCCAGTCCCATTCGTTCAGTCAGGTAGTCCGCCGCCTCGACGAATGGCTCGCTGAGGTCGACACCGGTCACCCCGCAGCCATAGGACGCGGCCAGGAAGCGGGCCGGCCCGCCAAGCCCCGACCCGACATCGAGCACCATCGTTTCCGGGCCGATCCCCGCCAACCCGGCAAGCTCGGCGGTCGCCGCGAGCCCGCGGGTGTGGAACTGGTCGAGCCCGGCCAATTGATCCGGCATGAGCCGCTGGTCCTCTGGTCCGAGGGCGGCCAGCGCCACCTTGAGGCGCTCGGTCAGGCCGCTGGCGCGATAGTGGGCGCGCACGCCGTCGAGATTGTCTGTCATTGCTGGTTCCTCTGCTTGTGTCCTTGCCGAAGACATAGGACCGCTTTCGAACCGCGACTATCCGCGATAATGTCGATGCGTCATGAAGCAGAACTTCACAGTCAGGCAGGGCGCGCTCGACGGTGTCGAGTCTTTCCTGAGCGTGGCCCGGCACCGCAACTTCCGCAAGGCGGCCGCCGAGCTCAAGGTGACGCCGTCGGCGATGAGCCAGGCGATCCGCACGCTCGAGGCACGCATCGGCGCCGCGCTCTTCGTCCGCACGACCCGCAGCGTCGGCCTGACCGAAGCCGGCGAGCGCTTTCTCTCGCGCGCGGGACCGGCATTCGAGGAACTGATCGCCGCGAGCGAAGTGGCGCGCGATCTCGGCCAGCGGCCGACCGGACTGCTGCGCCTCTCGGTGCCACCGTCGGTGGTACCGATCCTGCTGGAGCCGCTCATTGCCTCTTTCTGCCAGGCCTATCCGGAAATCGAGCTGGAGATCGTCGCCAGTGGCGAACTCGTCGATCTTGCCGCCGAGGGCTTCGATGCCGGCATCCGGCCCGGCGAGTTTGTCGCCGCCGACATGATCGCGATACGCTTGACGCCGCCGCTGCCATTCGTGGTCGTCGGCAGTCCCGATTATCTGCGCGACCGCACGCCGCCGCGGCGCATCGAGGATCTGCGTGGCCATGCCTGCCTGCGCATGCGCCGCTCGAACGGATCGATCGCGCCCTGGCCCTTTGTCGACGGCAACAAGTCGGTCGAGGCCATCGTCTCCGGGCCGCTGATCGCGCATGATTATCCGACGCTTCTGGGCGCGGCGATGCAAGGGGCCGGGCTTGCCCAGGTGCCCCGACCGCTCGCCAGCGTGCCGGTCGCCGATGGCCGGTTGCAGGAGGTGCTGAAACCGTTTGCCGTGACCTTGCCGGGCGTTTTCCTGTACTATCCGGGGAAGCGTCAGGTCCTGCCCAAGCTGCGCGCCTTCATCGACCATGTCAGGCGTCGAGGCGACGCCGAGGCACGCGGCTGAGCCACCTGGCCCGCAACGAATTGCGATTGGCTCTTGCCGAAGCCGGCGGCCGCCTCCATCCATGGCGCTCGATCCAGCGACCGTCCGGGACCGATGATGAACGACGCCAGCCTTCACCTCGTCGAAGCGACGATCGACCAACTGCGCCGCGCACTTGATGACGGCCTCGTCACCAGTGTCGAACTGGTCGCGACCTATCTCAGGCGCATTGCGCATTTTGATCGCCATGGCATCGCGCTCAATGCCGTCCCCGTGCTCAACCCGGACATGTTCGAGGAGGCCGCCGCTTCCGACCAGCGGCGTCGCGCGGGCACCTTGCTCGGCCAGCTCGACGGCGTCCCCTACACCGCCAAGGACAGCTACAAGGTCAAAGGCCTGACGGTCGCCGCCGGCTCGCCGGCCTTCGAACAACTCGTCGCCAACGAGGACGCCTTCACCATCGCCCGGCTGCGTGCCGTCGGCGCGGTGCTGATCGGCCTCACCAACATGCCGCCCATGGCCAACGGCGGCATGCAGCGCGGCGTCTATGGCCGCGCCGAAAGCCCATACAATGCCGACTATCTGACCGCCGCCTTCGCGTCGGGCTCCTCCAACGGCTCAGGCACCGCGACGGCGGCCAGCTTCTGCGCCTTCGGGCTCGGCGAGGAGACCTGGTCGTCCGGCCGCGCGCCCGCCACCAACAACGCCCTGGTCGCCTACACGCCCTCGCGCGGCGTCATCTCCGTGCGCGGCAACTGGCCCCTGGTGCCGACCATGGACGTGGTGGTGCCGCATACGCGCAGCGTGCCAGACATGCTGGAACTGCTCGACATTATCGTCGCCGACGATCCGGAAACGCGAGGCGATTTCTGGCGCGCCCAGCCCTGGGTCGCGTTGCCGAAAAGCTCCGTGACGCGCCCGCCCCGCTATACGGATCTGGCGCTGGAGGGGTCACTCAAGGGCAAGCGGCTAGGCGTGCCCAGGATGTATATCGGCCGGGATACAGAAAACGACCGCCCAATCGAAACCCGCGCCTCGGTGCTTGCTTTGTGGGAGCAGGCGGCGGCGGATTTGCGACGGCTGGGCGCCGAGGTGGTCGAGGTCGATTTTCCCGTCGTCTCCAACTACGAGCGCGACCGGCCCGGCACGCAAACCATGGTCGAGCGCGGGCTGGTGCCTGAGGATTTCGCCGAGCGCGAACTCTGGGATCTCTGCATCTGGGGCTGGGACGATTTCCTGCGCGCCAATGCCGACCCTGCCCTGCCCGATCTCGCCTCGGTCGACGGCCCGAAAATCTTTCCGCGGCCGCCGGGCACGCTTGCCGACCGCTATGACGGCGGCTTCGATCTGTTGGAATATGTCGAGCGGGCAAAGCTCGGCGTCAGGCCCTTGGCCGACATCCCCACGATCGAAGACGGCATCAGGGGGCTTGAGGCAACAAGGCGCATCGACTTCGAGGACTGGCTCGACGCCAACCGCCTCGACGCCGCCGTGCTGCCCGCCGCCGCCGATGTTGGCCCGGCCGACGCCGACATCAATGAGGTGTCAGCCGACCTTGCCTGGCGCAACGGCACCTGGGTCGCCAACGGCAATCTGGTCTGGCGCCATTTCGGCATCCCGACCGTCACCGTGCCGATGGGCACGATGGCCGACATCGGCATGCCGGTCGGCCTCACCTTCGCCGGCAAGGCCTATGACGACGAAAGGCTGCTGCGCATGGCCGGGGATTACGAACGGTCGACGCAGCGCCGCACCCGCCCGCCGCGCACGCCGGAACTGGCCGACGATGTCTTTTCGCGCAACCGCGCCCAAGCAGGCGATGGCAAGGCGCCTGCGCCCGCCATCAAGCTTGCGGCCGAGGCAATCAATTCGGGCGATGAGGACGAGGTCGCCATCACCCTCGAAATGGTTGGCGAAACAACTGAAACGGCCAGCATCAAGGTCCATGTCAATGGGCAGGCCGTTGAGATGCAGCAAAACGGCACGCGGTTCACCGGGCGGGTGCTTGTCCCGACCGCCGAGCATCGGCGGTTTCATAGTGTCTGGCGCGGCTCGTACGGCTCGATCGTGACTGCGGTGGTGCGGCTGGACGACGGGCGCGCCGCCGGCGCGTATGCGGTTGCCGGCGGGATTGGGTGAATGCCGGCCGCTACGAGGGCAGCGAAGCCAGCCATTCTTCCCAAAACTCCTGTTGCAGGTGCACGAAAACAGGCACCACGTCGGGACCATCATCGAATATGTCGACCAGATCGGTGCTTTGAGGAAGTTGCCCGATCTTCACCTTGCAGGCAATCAATCCGCGGCTTCTCTCCATCACCGTGCTTTCGGGATAGACGTTGGCACTTGCTCCGTAACAGAAGGGCAGCAAACCATCGACTTCCAGCTCTTGGCGGATCTGGAACAGGGCTTCGAAAAAGTCTTCCTCATCGGCCTTGATCACCTTGTCCCGATAGCGGCACGTCAAACTGCAGACGGTGCCATCGACGTGCAAAGTAAATACGGCTTGCTCGTCGTCACCAATAGAACCTCCACCAATCAGGAACACAGTGCACTGTTCGACCATTCCCACCCCCCATGCTTTCCGTATAGTAGTGCGATAGCCTTCGACCAGGCAACGCTTCATCAGCGACCGCGTTGCCGGCCGGTATAGCCTGATCGAGATTTAACGCTTTGCGGCATCGGCAAGGTGTGAGCGGATCGTTTCCAGCTTGTCTTGCGACAAGCCGGCGATGAGAGCTTCGTCCATATGCCCTGCGAGAATCAGACGGGTAAACACGTCAAGAAGCTGGGAGTAACGGTAGTCGAACATCCAGTCGATCTTCCGTCGCTGTTCACGCAAAAAATCCTCGACCTCCCACATCTCCGAAGGTTGCGTCGCTGCACTGGCCCTGCTCTTGAACTCGGCCATCATCTTTGCCAGCGCCAACTCCAGCGCCGCATCGAACGCCCGGCGCGCGATCTTCTTTTCGGACGCTGACCAGCTATCTCGCCTGTCCATGACCGTCTCCGCGCATCTCCTCCGACCCTAGCCCCCGGAACTTCATGAAACCGCGCTTACGGCTAGCGCGCCGCCCAGAGCAAACCGCGCTCGACAATCCGCGCCATTTCCGGCACGGCGAACTCATCCGCCGTGTGTCCAAGCGAACTGTAGAACACCTTCCCCGCCCCGTATCTGCGCTTCCAGACGACCGGCATGACGACGCCGCCGATGCCCGGGAAATGCGCGTCGGTGAAGGTGGTCGTCGCCAGCACCTCGTTGCTCGGGTCGACATGCATGTAATATTGCTCCGACCGGTAGGCGAAATCGCTGATGCCGCTGGTGATCGGATCGTCCGGCCGGGTGATGACGACACGATAGTCGATGATGTCGCCGGGATGCGCGACCCATTGGCCACCGGTCATCAACTGGTAGTCGGGCTCGTTGCGAAAACTGTCGCCCATCGTGCCGTGAAAGCCGCCAAGCCCGCTCCCCTGGCGAACCGCCTGGGTCAGGTTCTTCAGTTCGGCTTTTTCGATCGTCGACATCGTGATCACAGGCACGATGAGATCGAATGAAGCAAGGTCCGGATCGGCGAACATCGCCGTGCCGTGGCCGAGCGTCACCACGAACCCGTTGCGCTCCAGCATGTCGCGCACGACATTGGCGCTGCGCTCAGGTGTGTGGCCTTCCCAGCCGCCCCAGGCAACCATGGCCTTCTTCGGCATGCCGTGCATCTCCCTAGACCTGTCCGCGGTGGCCGATGGTTACACGGCGCGGCCCTCAGCGCCACCCCAGCGCCGGCGCGACATGGGTCAGGATCGCCTCGATGACATGGGCGTTGTAGTCGACGCCGAGCTGGTTGGGCACGGTGAGCAGCAGCGTGTCGGCCTCGGCGATCGCCTCGTCCTGCGCCAGTTCCTTGATCAGCACATCGGGTTCGGCGGCGTAGCTGCGGCCGAAGATCGCGCGCGTGTTTTCCTCGATGAAGCCGATCTGGTCGCGGCTCTCATTGCCGCGCCCGAAATAGGCGCGGTCGCGGTCGTCGACCAGCGCGAAGATGCTGCGGCTGACCGAAACGCGCGGTTCGCGCTCATGCCCGGCAGCCTTCCAGGCCTCGCGATAGATGCGGATCTGCTCCGCCTGCTGGACATGGAACGGCTTGCCGCTCTCGTCGAATTTCAGCGTCGAGCTCTGCAAATTCATCCCGAGCTTCGCCGCCCATTCCGAGGTGGCGTTGGTGGCCGCGCCCCACCAGATGCGCTCGCGCAAGCCCTCCGAATGCGGCTCGAGCCTGAGCAGGCCGGGCGGGTTGGGAAACATCGGTCTTGGGTTGGGCCGCGCGAAGCCATCGCCGCGCAGCGTGTCGAGGAAGACCTCGGCGTGATGGCGCGCCATGTCGGCGTCGCTTTTGCCTTCCTGCGGCGCGTAGCCGAAATAGCGCCAGCCGTCGATGACCTGCTCGGGCGAGCCGCGGCTGATGCCCAGTTGCAGCCGCCCGCCGGCGATGATGTCGGCCGCGCCCGCGTCCTCGGCCATGTAGAGCGGGTTCTCGTAGCGCATGTCGATGACGGCCGTACCGATCTCTATGCGGCTGGTCCTGGCGCCGATCGCCGCCAGCAGCGGGAACGGCGAGGCGAGTTGGCGGGCGAAGTGATGGACGCGGAAATAGGCGCCGTCGGCACCGAGCTGCTCGGCCGCCACAGCGAGATCGATGGATTGCAGCAGCGCGTCCGATGCCGACCGCACCTGCGATTGCGACGAGGGCGTCCAGTGCCCGAATGACAGGAAACCGATTTTCTTCATGGGCCTGAAGTATATGCGCGCGGCACGTGCTTCAATGGCGAAAGCGCGGGGTTACACACCGTCGCCCTCCCGACACTGAAAGTTCGTACTAGCAAGGCACTAAGGGGTTGACCGCTGTGGAGGATGGGATGCTCAGGGGAATCCGCATCGTCGAGATCGAGGCGCTTGGGCCGGGGCCCTTCGCCGGCATGCTGCTCGCAGATCTCGGCGCCGATGTCATCGTCGTCCACCGCAAGTCGATGCCAGGCGCGCCTGAGCGCTCGCTGCTCGATCGCGGCAAGCGCTCCATCGCGCTCGACCTGAAGAACGAAGACGACGTGGCCGTGCTGATACGCCTGATCGCCACCGCGGACGGGTTGATCGAGGGGTTCCGGCCCGGCGTCATGGAACGTCTCGGGCTCGGCCCGGAGGCCTGCCTCGCCGTCAACCCGCGCCTCGTCTACGGCCGCATGACCGGCTGGGGTCAGGACGGACCGTTGGCCGCCACCGCCGGGCACGACTTGAACTATATCGGCCTGTCGGGTGCGCTCTGGTACGCCTCCTTGCCCGGCGAGCCGCCCATGGCGCCGCCGACGCTTGTCGGCGACATAGGCGGCGGCGCGCTCTATCTGGTGATCGGCATGCTGGCCGCGATCATGAACGCACGCACCAGCGGCGAAGGCACGGTGGTCGACGCCGCGATCGTCGACGGCTCCGCCCACATGATGAACCTGCTGATGTCGCTCGGCCAGTCCGGCGCGCTTGCCGCCGGGCGCGGCCGCAGCCTACTCGACGGGCCGCATTGGTGCCGCGTCTACCGCACCGCCGATGGCGGCTTCATCGGCGTCCAGTGCGTCGAGCCGAAATTCTACGCGCTCTTCCTCGACAGGCTTGGCCTCGCCGCCGATCCGCAATTCGCCAGCCAGTTCGATCGCGATCTCTGGCCGGAACTCGGCGACCGGCTGGCGGCGATCTTTGCCACGAAACCTCGCGACGAATGGGGCAAACTGTTCGAAAGCTCCGACGCCTGCGTCGGCCCGGTGCTTGGTCCACACGAATCCGCCCTGCATCCGCACATGTCCGCACGCGGCACATGGCTGACAGCGAACGGCGTGCTGCAGGCGGCGCCAGCGCCGCGCTTTTCCGGATGGGAACAAAAGACGTCGGCCAAAAGCCCGGCGCGCGGCGAACACGATGCCGAAATCCGCGCGGGCCTGGCGGGACCGTGATGGCATCGTGCCAGGCTGTGCCGGTGTTCGCCGGTCACCTGCGGCTTACCACCGAGACGATTGGCGGATAGGACAAGGTTCATGGCGGTTCGACCGATCCTGAGATTCCCAAATCCCCTCCTCCGCGCCGTGGCGGAGCCTATAGACCTGTTCGACAGCGATCTGCACGGTTTGGCCGGCGATCTCATCGACACCATGCACGCGGCACCTGGGATCGGCATCACCGGCCCGCATATCGGCATCTTGAAACGCCTGGTCGTCATCCAGCTTCCTTCCGCAGCAAAGCCGGGTCTCTACGCAAATCCATCTGTCATCCAGGCGTCGA
The DNA here is from genome assembly GCF_020164745.1 of Mesorhizobium sp. ES1-4. Classification (GTDB taxonomy): domain Bacteria; phylum Pseudomonadota; class Alphaproteobacteria; order Rhizobiales; family Rhizobiaceae; genus Mesorhizobium. The sequence goes on from NZ_JAIUGV010000019.1 coordinate 98,450, forward strand.
CCGAGATGATCCGTCATGCGGAAGGCAGTGTTTCGATGCCCGGCTTCACCGAGGACATCGAGCGGCACGCCCGCATACGCGTCCGCTATCAGGACCTGGATGGCAACGAGCGGTTCGAGGACGCCGAAGGTCTGCTGGCGGTTTGCCACCAGCATGAGATCGATCAACTCGACGGGCTGTTCTGGACGCAAAGGCTGATGCGCCTCAGGCGCGACCGGTTGATCAAGCGCTACGGCAAGCTGATACGACCCTCGTAGACGCTACCAATCACGCCCGCAGCATGTCCGCGCCGGCAGAGCGGATCACCTTCGCAACGTGCCGGCCCGCCGGCAGGCGGGGCTCAGCCGATCATTTCCCGCAGTGGTGATCGTTGATCTTGTTTATCGCAAAGCCGTCCGGTCCTGTCCGGTCGTAGGAGCAGGCCCCGGCGGCCGTCGTGAACAATTGCTGGTCGTAATAGCGCGGGCCGCCGAACAGGAAATCGATGAGATCGTCGCTGGCTGGAACATAGCGTTCCTGTTCTTCGTGGTGGTGCCGATGCCTGGCCCCGGCGAATGCCGAAGAGGACATGCCGAAGCCCATTGCCAGGGCAACAGCGCAGATCGCTAACCGTTTGGTCGTCATCGGCAAACCCTTCTGTTTGGATTTCATCTTATATCCAAATCGTCAGGTGACGAAAAGTTCCTGAGCAACGGTGTCGCCACAGCGCATCAAGGCCGCCCTTCGCGGGCCGCCTTACCTGAATTTCGCCACACCCTCAGTCGGTCTGGATCCAGATGGACTTGGTCTCCAGATACTCATGCAGATGCTCGACCCCGCCCTCGCGGCCATAACCCGACATCTTCATGCCGCCGAAAGGCACGGCCGGGTCGATGGCATGGTACATGTTGACCCAGACCGAGCCGGCCTTGACGCGGCGCGCCAGCTTGTGCGCGGTGCCGAGATGGCTGGTGAAGATGCCGGCCGCCAGGCCATAAGGCGTGGCATTGGCGCGTGCGACGGCCTCGTCCAGCGTGTCGAAAGGCATCGCCGAGATCACCGGCCCGAAGATCTCCTCGCGCGCGATGGTCATGGTGTCCGACACCGCACCGAAGACGGTCGGCGCGATGAAATTGCCGCCATCATAAAGCTTGCCCGTCAGCCGCGAGCCGCCGGCAACCAGTTTGGCGCCCTCGTCGCTGCCGGCCTTGATGTAGCCTTCCACCTTGCCGGCTTGCCTGGCATTGATGAGCGGCCCGATCTCCGTCTCCGCCTCGATGCCGTGCCCGATGCGCAGCCTGCCGGCGAACTCGGCGAGCCGACGCACGAACTCGTCATGGATTTCGCGCGCCACGAACAGCCGCGAGCCGGCAATGCAGATCTGGCCCGAATGCACGAACACCGCCATCGCCGCGACCGGAACCGCCTTGTCGATATCGGCATCGCGGCAGACGATGATTGGCGACTTGCCGCCGAGCTCCAGCGAAACGCGCTTGAGATTGGCCACGCCCGCCCGCGCGATCGCTTGACCAGTAAGCGTCGAACCGGTGAAGACGATCTTGTTGACGTCGGGATGTTCGGCGAGCCGCGCACCCGCTTCGGCCCCCGTACCGGTGACGATGTTGACGACGCCGTCGGGGACACCGGCTTCCTGCATCAGCCGGGCGATCAGCAGCGGCGTCAGCGAGGCATCTTCCGAGGGTTTCAACACGATGGTGCAGCCCGTGGCGAGCGCCGGCGCGATCTTCCAGATCGAGGCCGCGGTCGGCGCATTCCAGGGAATGATCGCGCCGACGACGCCCACCGGCTCGCGCCTGGTGAAAGTGACGATCTCGCCGGGAATGGAATTGTCGATCGCCTCGCCGTGCAGCGCGGTTGCCATGCCGCCATAGAAGCGCAGCATGCCGATGACGCGGCGCCGGTTGGCCAGCGTGCGCGTGATCGGCAGTCCCATGTCGAGCGTGTCGGAGACGCTGAGCTCATCCCAATGGGCCTCGAACAGGTCGGCGACCCTGAGCAGCACGCATTGCCGCTCATAGGGCGAGAATTTCGACCAGGGCCCTTCGAACGCCGTACGCGCTGCCGCCACCGCCGCGTCGATATCGGCGGCTCCGCCACGCGGCACGGTCGCCAGCACCTCGCCGGTCGCCGGGTTCAGTGCCTGCATCTCCTGGCCGGACCGCGCCGCAACCCACTTGCCGCCGATGAACATGGGCCGGAATTCGCCGTGGTAGAGCGTCGTGGCCGTCGCCCTGGGGTCGAAATTCACCGTCATCTCTTCCTCCTCACGAATTCCGTGGCGACTATTACGCCCGGCGCGGGCGACATCCAACAAGGAAGGTTAAAAAGGCGGGTGGCGGCCTCGACGAGCGGCGCTTGCGGACGTCTCACCCGGCATGATCCAAAGCCGCTCGCAATGCGTAATGCGTACAATCTGTATTGTTATATGGTCGTGACCTCTGTCGTCGCGATTTCGCAGGTTGGAAGTCGCGATCTCCTCATGCGTCCGTTCCCTCGTCGGTCGGTTCGTGGATTGATCACATGGAACGGGACCGAGCCGGATGACGATATCAAACCCCGCACCGATCATCGTGCTGTTCCGAAACGACCTGCGTGTTTCTTGAAAGCACGCCGGCGTGGCCATGAGATCGATGTCGTCGGTCTGAATGCAGCCAGCGGCACCATGGTCGACCGTTACGGGGCTCACGTCAGTCCAATCAGTCCCGCCGTGGCGCAAAACCACTAGAGCGGTTCAACGTTTGATAGAATCGCTGAACCGCTCTAACTCCTTATCTCCACGCAATTCCGGACGGAAAACCGCTACGCACTTTTCCTGGAATTGCTATAGGCACGGACGCGTTCCGCGTCCGGCAATGCACAAAGCAGGAACCCGATTCAGACCCCGAGGTATCTTTTGAGGATTTCCGGCGTCGACCTGATCTCGTCGGCCGGTCCTTCATGCACGACGTGGCCGTTGTTGATGATATAGGCGCGGTGCGCCAGGGCCAATGTGGCGGCGAGATTCTGTTCGACCAGAATGATGGTCAGGCCATCCGCCGCCAGCTTTTGGCAAGCCTCCATGAGGTCGCGGACGATCACCGGCGCCAGGCCCTCGAAAGGCTCGTCGAGCAACACGATCTTGGGGTCGCGCACGAGCGCGCGGGCGATCGCGAGCATCTGCTGCTCGCCGCCCGAAAGGTCGGTGCCCCGGCTGCGGCGGCGTTCCGCCAGGCGCGGAAAGATGCCGTAGACCCGGTCGAGTGGCCACTTGTTGGCTGCCGTCAGTGTCGCCAGCACGATGTTTTCCTCGACATCGAGACTGCCGAAAATGCGCCGGTCTTCCGGCACGAGTTGCATGCCGCGCCGGGCGATGGCGTGGGCGGGACGCCCGGCCACGTCCTCGCCGTCGAAAAGCACCATTCCCGTGCGCGGACGCACCAGCCCCATCAGGCTTTTGAGCGTGGTGCTCTTGCCGGCGCCGTTTCGGCCAAGCAGCGCGACCACTTCATGCGCTTCCACGCGCAGGTCCACGTCGAAAAGGATATGGGAATCGCCATAGTAACTGTTGAGCGATTTGACCTCGAGCAAGCTCATGCTTCGTGCACCCCGCCGAGATAGGCCTCCTGGACGGTGACGTTGTTCTTGATCTGCTGGGGCGTTCCCTCCACCAGCACGGCGCCTTCGGCCAGCACCGTGATCTGTTCGGCCAGTTCGAAGATGGCGTCCATGTCATGGTCGATGACGACCATGGTTCGTCCCTGACGGATCGATTTCAGCAATTGGACGGTCTCCGCCCGCTCTTGCGGGCTCATGCCGGCGAGCGGTTCGTCGAGCAGCAGGAGGCTGGGCGAGGTCGCCAGGGCAAGACCGATTTCCAGACGCCGCTTCTCGCCATAGGCCAAGCCCGAGACCGGCACATCCGCACGCCGGGAAAGATTGACGAGCGTAAGCACTTCCTCAACCCGCTCATCGAGGCCCGGCACATTCTCGACCCTGTGCAGCATGTCGAGGCGAAACGGTCCGCGCAATTCCGCAACGACGGCGATCGTCAGATTTTCGCGGACGGAAAGACCGCTGAAAAGCTGATTGACCTGGTAGCTCTTGGTCAAGCCAAGTTGGCAGACCCTGGTGACGCCGAAGCCGGTTATATCCGAGCCGTTGAAGACGATGCTACCGCTGCTGGGCTGGATTTCGCAGGTCAGCATCTTGAAAAAGGTGCTCTTGCCGGCGCCGTTCGGTCCGATGATGCCGCGCAACTCGCCGCGCCGGACGGTGAAGTCGATGCTGTCGTTGGCAACCAGGCCGCCGTAGCGCTTGCTCAAGGCCCTGGTTTGCAGGATCGGGTCCGCGGCGTCCGACGCCGCCGACAGCGAGCGTGCCGCCACCATCGGGCGGGACTGCTCAAGGCCGGTCACGACTTGTTCCGGGATCACCCCCGGCTCTTCATCGTCAGCGGTCCGCTTGCCGCGCAGCGACCGCGCCAGATCGACAAAGGCGCCGATGACGCCGCGGCGCAGGAAACAGACCAGCAGCACGAAAATGACGCCGAGCGCCAGCTTCCAGCTCGCACCGAGCCCGAGCGTTCCTTGCAGGAAATCGCGCAGGTAAAGCCATATGGCGGCGCCGACCAGAGGGCCGAACAGGGTTCCGAGGCCGCCTATCACCGTCTGCATCACCAACTGTCCCGAGGTGTCGAAGGTGAAGGCATCGGGCGGCATGTAGCCCTGCATGACACCGAGCAGACCGCCGGCAAGACCGCCATAGGCGGCGGCAATCACGAAGACCAGCAGCTTGTAGCGCTTCACGTCATGCCCGACCGCGGCGGCACGAAGCGGATTGTCACGGATGGCGACCATGATGTGGCCGATTGGCGAAGCCATGATCCGCCGTGCGATGACCATGCCGATCAGAAAACAGGCGGCGAGAAAGCCGTACATGGACCAGCCGCTGCCGACCTTGATCGTGGTGAAGCCAAGATAGAAGGTCGGCGCCGGGACGCCGGGCAATCCGTTCTCGCCGCCGGTGAACGCCGAAAGCGGCGAGTTCTCAAGGAAGAAGAACACCTCCGCGATAGCGACGGTGATCATCGCGAAATAAATGCCGGTGCGCCGCAACGCGATCAGCCCGACGAGAAACCCGACGATCGCCGCGGCGATCGTGCCGATGAGCAGCCCCAGCACGACGCTGCTCAGGCCCGTGCTGGTCAGCAGATATGCCGTCACGAAGCCGCCCGTACCGAAGAAGGCCGACTGTCCGAACGACAGCAGCCCCATATAGCCGAACAGCATGTCGAAACCGATGCCGAACAGGCCCAACACGAGGATGCGGTTCATCGTGTCCTGGGAGAAGCCCAACGACGGCAGCACATAGGGTGCGACCAGCAGCCCGATCGCGGTCAGCACGTCCGGCCACCAGTACTGGAGCGAAGAGGAACGCCGCGCCATGGTCATTCGCGTCCCTGCGAGCCGAGCAGGCCGCGTGGGCTGACCACCAGCACCAGGGTCATGACGGCAAACAGCATGACCTGCGAATAGCTGGGATTGATCATCGAGGTCAGGCTCAGGATTTCGCCGGCGATGAGCCCTCCAAGGACTGCGCCTGGAAACGAACCAACGCCGCCGATGACGACGACGACGAAGGTCTGCACCAGGATGGCTTCGCCGATGTCGGGTGTTATCGGCGCGACCGGAGCATTGACGATGCCCGCGAAGCCAGCGGCCATCGCGCCGATACCGAAAACGATCATGAAAACCCCGTAGACGTCGATGCCGAGCGCATCGACCATGCCGGCATCCTCTATGCCGGCGCGCACGATCAAGCCAAGCCGGGTGCGGTAAAGCACGATGTAAAGCACGACGAGCGCAATCGCCACGATCCCCACCACGGCAAGGCGATAGGTTGGATAGATCATGAAGCCAAGCGAAGTGATGCCGGAGGCCCAGCCGGGGGCCGGCACGTTCAGTGCCAGGCTGCCGAAAAAGTGCCGGACCAGTTCGACGAAGACGATGCCGACGCCGAATGTGACGAGGATCTGATCCTCCTGGGGTCGGCTGTAGAAGTGGCGGATGATGCCGCGCTCCATGACGATCCCGACAATGCCCACGAACAGAGTGCCGGCGATTACCGCGATCGTGTATGAGCCGGTCGCCTGATAGGCCGCGTAGCCGGCATACCCGCCCAGCATGAACATGGCGCCATGGGCGAGGTTGAGAACGCCGAGCGTGCCATAGATGATGGTGAGGCCGGAACTGATCAGCGCCAGAAGGACGCCGAGCACCAGCCCATTGAACATCTGCGAAATGAAATTAGCCCAACTCAGCAAGTCCGTCCCCAATTCCGGCGTCGCGACCACAAAACCCCCGCCCCTCGACGGACAATGCCGGCGACGAGCGGGGTGGTTTTCCGACAGGGCAAGCCAGCCATGCGGCTATGGCTTGGCCCTGCTTTGAATCAGGCTGCGTCACCGAGTTTGCAGCCGAAGGCATCCGGTGCCTGCATCAGCGGCCCGCCGTCGACGACCTCGACGATGTCATAGAAATCGTCCTTGCCCTTCATGTCGGCCGCCTTCTTGCCCTTGACGATAATGACCGGCCGAATGAGCTGGTGATCTTCAGGGCGAAACTTGACCGGGCCGACGGTGGACTGAATCTCGACGCCTTTCTCGTAGGCGGCGATGACGTCCGGCGGATAGAAGGAGCCCGCACGCTCGACCGCATCGGCCCACATGGCGATCTGCATATAGGCGGCGTTGGCGCCCCATTCGGGGTTGGAACCGTACTTCGCGCTGAAAGCGTCGTTGAACATCTTCGCCAGGGGATATTTTTCGTCGTTGGCCAGCGTCCACCAATAGTCGGTGCCGGCATAGACTCCGGCCATCGTGTCGGGATCCACCTGCTCGGCGATGAACGGCGTGTTGTAGGGCATGACCAACGTCATCTTGTCGAGGATGCCGAACTGCTTGGCCTGTTTGATCGACAGCACGGCGTCGCGGCCGAAATTGATGTTGACGATCACGTCCGCCCCGCTGTTGGCGACGTTGAGCAGATAGGTCGAGAAATCCGTCGTCCCGAGTGGCGAAATCTGATTGGTCGCCACCGTCCATTCGCCCTGCTTGCCGAGAGCCTCTTCCATCGATTGCCGGACGGTGTGGCCATAGGTGTAGTCGGGTGTCAGGAAAGCGATCTTCTTTCCCTTGCCTATGTTCTTCACCAGGATCGGCGCGATCGCCTGCGCCGCCGTCTGGGCATAGAAGCATTCGCGGAAGGAATATCGCGTGCAGTCCTTGCCGGTCGTGTCGTTGGAGCCGGAGATGCAGGGCAGGTAGATGACCTTTTCCTTCTGGGCGAGCTTGTTGATGGCCACCGCCACCGCGCTCGAGACCGACCCGGTGATCATCACAGCCTTGTTCTCGCTGATGAAGCGCGATTGCGCCTGCACGGCGGTGTTGGGCTTTGCTTCGTTGTCGGCGATGCCGTACTTGACCTGCTTGCCCAGTACACCCTTCTTGATGTTGGACGAGATCTTGCTCATCAACTCGCTGCCGTTGTTGAGGTGCTCGATCGCGAGCTCGTAGCCCTTGATCTCGTCCTCGCCCTGGGCGGCGTAGGTGCCGGTGCGCGGCACGGCGATGCCGACGAAGACTGAATCGCCCGATGACCCTTCCGGATAAGTGCCAAGCGCCGGATGGTCGGCTGCCTGCGCAGGCAGCATCATGTATGGCGCCAGCAGCGCGCTCCCAGCGGCACCTGCGCCGAGCATCAACGCCTCACGGCGCGAAATCCGGCCTATGCCGGTACGCCCGATTTCGAAACCCATTTCTTCCTCCCTGCCGTTCTGTCGTCCTGTTGGATTTTTACGTGTGCCAACCGCTCGATCTGTTCAGGAGTGGCCGAACCAGTACCGCAGGAAGGGGACGTGGCCGTCAATACAACTTTGGTTGGATATATGTCACTTGATGACATAGTTTCGTCCGGCATGGAGTTCTGCCTTTGTACGGCAGGGGCGGTCGAAACGCCGGCGGCTTCCGCCAAAATGAAACGTCGGGCACCTGCCGAACGGGCGTCCGCCGTCACAAAACCCAGCGGAAGGCGCGCTTGAGTTCCTTGACGCCACCGGCCTCGTACCAACGCCCGTGTGCGATGATCACGCGCTCGGGTTGCCAGTTGATCATGCGGCGAACGGCCGACCGCAATGATTTCTGATGCCGGAAGAAGCTCAATTGCATGTCGAATGGGGCTTTGCCGTCCGGGTCCATAACGCCACCGATTTTCATCAGGGCTCGATAGAACCAGCCATGGATGCGTTTCGGCTCGAAGTTCTCGATCAGGTCCGTGAGGATCAGGGTTCGCGAAGCGCGATGAAAAAATACCGCCTCCGTGAGCACGTCGCCGCTGACGACCTGCATGTCGATTTCGTCCGGCCAGGGCGTATCCTGCCCTGTCAGTTCCATGTCGACGACGACACGGCGCTTGGCTCGCTTTTGCAGGCCGGGTACCGCGAGCACCGTTGCGCCCGGCAAACGGGCTTTCCAGTCCGGCAGCCACCAATAGTGAAGCGAATTCGGTGCGATGAGAAACCGGATTGGCCCCAACGCCTCAACCGCGGCCTGGAGGGCGGCTGTGTGGCGCACGGGCGAATGAAGAACCAGATCGCCGCAACGAAGCCGAACAACCGTCATTCGGGTGGTGAACGGCACTTTCAGCCAGCCGAGGCCGAACTCGATTTCTGGTCCGTCGACAATCCAGACATCCGTGGCCACCGGCTTGAGGACATCGAGCGGCCTATAGGGCTCCAGCCGGTTATGGTCGCGAGAATGGCTATGGGGCGTCACCTGACCGTTCCATGCTTCTCAGGCGCCTGAGGGACTCTGCGAGCAGCGGCTCGTGCTTGGACAACTCCTGGAGGTGATCGGCGGCAAGGCGTTCGAGCAGCGCCGCCCCCTTGTCCGTCATGACGACAAGCACGCTGCGGCGGTCCGTTGAGGATTGCCGGCGCTCGGCAAGGCCGGCGCCGACCAGCCTGTCCACCAGTTGCACCGCGCCATTCGGTTGAAGCAACATCTGCAATGCGAGTTCCTTGATCATGATGGCCCGATCGGGATGCACCCGGATAGCCAGCATCGCCTGGTATTGCTGCGACGTGACTCCAGCCGCCGAGGCGGCAACTTCGCTGAACGCCAAAAACCGGCGAAGCGCAGATCGAAATCCAGCCAGTCCCTGGTAGGCATTCTCATCCAGGCTCCGGGAAGACTCGGAAAAAGCAGGAGGATCGGTCACCGTCACTCTTTTCAATGCTCCCAATATATGTCATTCGATGACATATATATCAAGCTGAGCTTGATCACCCAGCGGGTTCGGTTCGCAAGGTCCAGGCCTTCATCTTTCAGTCCATCCGAGGCGCATCTTTTATGGCACGTGGCGACACAGCAACGCCCAGCAAGTCGAAAACCGGTGAATCAGACAACGGCAAACCTTCCGCGCAAGATGCCTCGCATCGAGCAGGGATGGAAGACCAAGAAAGCCACCGGCTTAGCCTGCTCGTTCTCACCTTGCTCGCACTCGGTCTTGGCGTGGTAACCGGTTTGGGCGCGGTCCTCTTCCGCGATTTGATCGGCCTGCTCCACAATATCTTCTTCAACGGTACGTTTGCGGTGGCATATGACGCGAACGTGTTCACGGCGCCTAGCCGATGGGGCGCGTTCATCATTCTGGCGCCGGTGATCGGCGCCATCCTGGTCACGTTTCTTGTCAGCAATTTCGCGCCCGAGGCAAAAGGCCACGGCGTGCCCGAGGTCATGGACGCCATCTACTATCGGGAAGGTAAAATTCGGCCGATCGTGGCGCTGGTCAAGTCGCTGGCTTCGGCCGTTGCCATTGGCAGCGGCTCGTCGGTTGGCCGCGAAGGCCCGATAATCCAGATCGGATCAGCGCTCGGATCGACATTGGGGCAGATCATCCGCATGCCGGTCGGCCAGCGTATCGCGATGGTCGCCGCGGGCGCGGGTGCCGGTATAGCCGCTACGTTCAACACGCCGATCGGGGGCGTGATGTTCGCGATCGAGTTGATGATGCCCGAAGTGAGTGTGAGCACCTTCCTTCCGGTTGCCATAGCAACTGGCGCCGCGACCTTCGTGGGGCGCTGGTTCATTGGCCAGCAGCCGGCATTTGCCGTGCCGCAATTGCAGGCCCTGACCACGGATGGCAATGCCGTCGTGCTGCTGGTGCTCTATGCCGCCCTCGGCGGGGTGACCGGAGTGGCGGCCGCCGGCTTCATCCGCAGCCTGCATTTTGCCGAGGACTGGTTCGACAAGATTCCCGGACGATACACGCGCCACATACTCGGAATGCTGCTGCTAGGGCTCCTGATGTATGTTCTCTTCGTCACGCTCGGACAGTATTACGTCGATGGTGTGGGCTATGCGACGATCGAAAGCATCCTGGTCGGTCACACCTCTGCCGTATGGCTGCTGGGTCTTTTGTTGGTTTGCAAGGCGGCAGCCACATCGATCAGTCTCGGCTCCGGATCCTCCGGCGGCATCTTTTCGCCTTCGCTGTTCATGGGCGCTACCCTTGGCGGCGGTTTCGCCGCGCTGCTGCAGGCGACAGGCATTCCGATCCCGATCAGCATTCCGGCCTTTGCCATGGTCGGCATGGGGGCGATGGTTGGCGGCGGTACGGGGGCCGTGATGACCGCCATCACCATGACCTTCGAGATGACGCGCGAGTATGACATCGTCATGCCGATGATCCTGGCCGTTGCCACCAGTGTGGGAATCCGGCGGCTGCTTTCGCGTGAAAACATCTATACATTGAAGCTGGTCCGCCGGGGGCGTGCCATTCCCAAGGCGCTGCACGCCAACATGTTCCTGGTCCGCCATGCCCGCGAAGTGATGGATGCGGACATCCTGGTGCTGCAGGCGGAACACAGCTTCGATGGTTTTCTGCGTGAGCATGAAGCCGACGGCAGGCTCCGCCATGTGGTGGTCATCAAGAATGGCCAGATCTTCGGTGTGCTCCGCGTCAACACCGGGCTGCGGCGCGGGCTCGAAGGCGCGCATACCGGTGTCACGCTTGGGGACATCGCCAGCCGCGACTACACGATCGTCGGCGAGAACATGGTCGTCTCCGACGTGATCGAACGCGTCTGGCGGAAGAACGCGTTCATGGCTGTCGTCGTGCGGGGACACGGCATTCCTCGTGAAGACGACGTGGTCGGCGTCATCACGAGGGAGCATGTCGCCAACTCCGTCGCCGACGGCCTGAAAATCTACCCGAGGTGACGCCTTTGGGCGGTCGCAAAGACAATACTCCGGCTGTCCTGCGTCGCTCGAAGGGCCGGGCCAGGTGCGGCGCGCTTCGGGCGCTTCGGGATCTTCGATCAGGCCGCCGACCGTGCCCGGTGGCCGGGCGCCATGACATAGCCGCGGTCGGCGCACGGATGCGCCAGATGCACGCCCTGTTTCACAAAATCGCGACTGGCCTGGAATAAGTTCCGGCCGGCCGCAGTATATGGTGCATCAAGGGGAAATTCGTCCGCACTCCTTGTTTTGGAGAATTCCGGGTGCCCAAGCGCTGCGTCGCCAGTGCTGAAGTGCGGGTTGCCGCTCCCTCCTCCCTGGCTGCTCGCCACCTCCCGCGGAAAGGTGTCGCCAGCCGGAACGACCGAGTTGCTTTCAGGTCATAATCGAAAGGAGAAAGCCATGGCAGACAACCAAAAACTGTCGCAACGTTTCGACGAATACCAACCCTCCAAGACACTCTGGTTCTGGTCGCTGGTAGGCGCCGTCGTGCTGACGATGATCGTCGGCTTTACCGCCGGCGGTTGGACCCTGGCAGGAACAGCGTCGGAAATGGCGAAGACCTCGGCCATCAAGGCCAGGGCGGAACTGGTCGCCAACCTTTGCGTCCAAAAATTCATCACAGCGTCCGATGCGAGCCAGAACCTGGCCAAGCTGAAGGAAACGTCGTCCTACCAGCGGGATGGTTTCATCTCCGACGGCGGGTGGGTCAAATTGGCCGGCATGAAAAAGGCTGCTCCGGGCGCCGCGGATCTGTGCGCGGACAAGTTGGCCGCAATGGATACGATACCCGCTCGCAACGTTTCCCAGAACCAGACGAACGGTTGATGGCAAATACCGGTACCCGGCAGCACGAGAATTTGCCGGGCCTGTCACAGAATTGGAGACAGGCCATGTATGAAGCGTGGTTTTCGAGGCCGGTACCCGTGTCCACCGGCATAGCTGGCGGTATCCAGAACCTTTCCAACGCCAATCAGGCAGTCGATTTGATGACCAGGCACTGGCGCGGCGCAGGAAGTCAAAAGCATCTGGCTGCGCTGCGAGCTGCCGCCAGGCGATGAATGGCGGCGTTTCGGCTGACGTCGCCAGGGGCGCATTTGTCGACGCGGCCCGAGAAGCGCACATGCTCGTGGAGTAAGAGCCCATGAACGAACTGGCGCGTGGCCAAAGGGCAACTCAGGCCATGCGATTGCGAAGCTCTTCACAAGAGAACCGCCTCCGATGGTGCCGGGCGGCGATTGGCCCGATCCCTTCCACATCCGGTGCTGAATGCGAATGAAATCGAGAGCTGCTTTCGGCTTCCCGACGGTCCGCCGGGAGGTCAGGCGCCCCTGGTACGTCGCACCCGTTCGTCTGGTTCTCGCGGCCGCATTGCTTGCGGCATCCGCGACGACGACTGGGATGCGGGCAGAGGCCCGTGTCCTTCCTCTTCCTCTGCCTCGCTTTGTGTCGCTAAAAGCATCGTCCGCCAATCTGCGGGTCGGCCCCGGTGTCGGTTACGGCATTGCTTGGGTTTTCAAGCGGCCGGGTATCCCGCTGGAGATCTATCAGCAATATGGCAACTGGCGCAGGGTAAGGGATTGGGACGGAACCAGCGGATGGATCTATGGGCCGCTCCTGTCAGGGCGCAGGACCGGCATTGTCGCGCCCTGGGCCAAGGACAATGTCGCGCTGCGCAAGAAGCCGACACTTGATAGTCCCATAACCGCCTTGCTCCAACCGCGTGTTCGCGTCGAACTGATGCGGTGCGACGGGCAATGGTGCGCAGTGGAGCTGGGCTCGATGTCCGGCTTTGTCAGGCAAATCGGCCTGTGGGGCATTTATCCCGGCGAAGTGCTTTAAGATCAGGGGGAAACACCGGTTTGTTCATCCGCGGCCGATGCGACAGGCCGAATCCATCGATGTCACCGGCCATCCGCACCTCCGAAAAAAGCAATAAAACTGGGGCTGTGTCGGAATAGTTTCCGGTTGCGCCCGGTATATGTCCACGGGGGCGAGCTTCAATATCCCCGTCTGCCTGCCGGGCCGGGCAGGCTTCATTCCTGTCCCTTGGCTGTTGGGCCTCCCCTGCTGAAAAGGACCCTCGATGACCTCATCATCCATCGACGAGGAGCCGGATGGCGGCGGGGTAGCGGACATGCGCCACTCGGATCTTCGCGCGGCTCTGATGTTGCGAAACGCCGGCAGCATGCCGCTCGCGCCAAAAACACAAGACGCACTGGCGGCCGTGGCGGCTCGGATGAATATCAGCCTTGAAGATCTCATCCAGATGGCATTGAACGAGTGGTTGGAAGCACGATCGGCTGCCTCCCACGAGCCCAGGGGAATCGCATATGGGGTTTTTGGGCTTGAAATTGGCCTGAGAAGAGATTCTTTGGGAAGGCAGTCCAATGAAG
>NZ_JAIUGV010000002.1 GCF_020164745.1 Mesorhizobium sp. ES1-4
TTCGACATCACCGTCGCCTCGGAAGTGATGGCTATCTTGTGCCTTGCCACCGACCTGAAGGACCTGGAAAAGCGCCTCGGCGACATCATCGTCGCCTACCGCCGCGACAAGTCGCCGGTCTATGCCCGCGACCTCAAGGCCGACGGCGCCATGGCTGTCCTGCTCAAGGACGCCATGCAGCCCAACCTCGTGCAGACGCTGGAGAACAACCCGGCCTTCGTGCATGGCGGCCCCTTCGCCAATATCGCGCATGGCTGCAACTCGGTCGTCGCCACCACGACGGCCCTGAAGCTCGCCGACTATGTCGTCACCGAAGCCGGCTTCGGCGCTGACCTCGGTGCCGAGAAATTCTTCGACATCAAGTGCCGCAAGGCGGGCCTGAAGCCGGCGGCGGCCGTCATCGTCGCCACCGTGCGCGCCATGAAGATGAATGGCGGCGTCAAGAAGGAAGACCTCGGCAAGGAAAACATCGAGGCGGTGAAGAAGGGCTGCGCCAATCTCGGCCGCCACATCGAGAACATCAGGCAATTCGGCGTGCCGGCGGTGGTTGCCATCAACCACTTCTATTCCGACACCGACGCCGAGATCCAGGCGATGAAGGACTACGTCGCCTCGATGGGCGAGGAGGCGATCCTGTGCAAGCACTGGGCCAAGGGCTCGGCCGGCATCGAGGACCTCGCCAACAAGGTGGTGGCGCTGGCCGAATCCGGCGCCTCGCAGTTCGCGCCGCTCTATCCCGACGCCATGCCGCTGTTCGACAAGATCAACACCATCGTCCAGCGCATCTATCGCGGCTCGGAAGCGATCGCCGACAAGTCGGTGCGCGACCAGCTCAAGGCCTGGGAAGATGCCGGCTACGGCAATCTGCCGGTCTGCATGGCCAAGACGCAGTACTCGTTCTCGACCGACCCAAACCTGCGCGGCGCGCCGACCGGCCACACCGTGCCGGTGCGCGAGGTCAGGCTTTCGGCGGGCGCCGGCTTCGTCGTCATCATCTGCGGCGAGGTCATGACCATGCCCGGCCTGCCCAAGGCGCCGTCCTCGGAAAAGATCTTCCTCAACGAGGCCGGCCAGATCGAAGGCCTGTTCTGATCTTTCGTCTCGACAATTGAGAAGGGCGCCGCATCGCCGCGGCGCCCTTTTCGTTTGCGGAACGTCCTACGCCGCTGTGCGCGCCAGTGCCCGCTGGTTGGACGCGTGGATGGTGTCGCGCTCCGGCAGCGCGCCGGTCTTCAGGCGATCGATCCAGTCAGCGGTTTTCAGCACCGCCGCAAAGCGCGACTGCAGGATGATGCTCACCACGCGATGGATTTCCTCTGCCGAGGCATAGCCGGCGCTGTTGGCATAAGGTACCGAACCCGTCGCGTCGGACAGGAACTCGACCGCGAAGCCCATATGCACGGCGTGGATAATGGTCGACAGGTCGCAATTATGCGTCATGTAGCCGACGACCGCGATCGTATCGACGGCGTTGGCGCGCAGCCAGTCCTCGAGGTCGCTGCCGGTGAAGGCGGAAGGCAAATTCTTCTCGACATAATGGTCGCGACGACGCCTGGCGACCTCGGGATGCAGTTCGCCGCCATGGCTGCCCTTGGCGAAGATCGGCGAGGTCTCGGGCGCCATCTGCTTGACGACCACCACCTTGATGCCGCCAGCGGTGGCGGCGTCCATGGCGTGCGCCACATTAACGACGCTGTCGCGGAATGGCGGATGCTGGATGGCCAGGTTGCCGCCGTCATAATCGTTCTGGACGTCGATGACGACGAGCGCGCGGCGCGGCGCGGTGTTGGCTGGCTCGGACATGGTGTTTCCTTTCGGGCTTGAGGTGACCAGCCAAGGATAGGCTCTCTGCCATCTGGTAAAAGTGGCCCGATTGACATCATTCGAAAGAATTGGGACAATTCACGAATTCGCACTGGAAAACGTCTCATGACCGCGCCCATCATTGCTGTCTTCGCCTTCGATGGCATCAGTCCGTTCCATCTCTCCGTGCCGTGCCTGGTGTTCGGCGCGGACCGAACCAGCCTCGGCCTGCCGCGCTTCGACTTCCGCGTCTGCGGCATCGAGGAAGGTCCGATCCGGACCGATGCGGGGCTGAGCATCCTGGTCCCGCACGGGCTTGCCGCGCTCGAAGACGCCGATATCGTCATCATCCCGAGTTGGAAGGATCTCGAAGCGCCTCTGGCCAGACCGCTCGAGGAAGCGCTCGGCCGCGCCCACCAGCGTGGCGCGCTGATCGTGGGCTTGTGTCTCGGCACCTTTGCCATCGCCGCCGCCGGCCTGCTTGCGGGCCGAACCGCCACCACCCATTGGGCCCATGCGGAGCGGTTGCAGGCCCTCCATCCGGACATTTCCGTCGATGCCGACGTGCTCTATGTCGATGACGGCGACATCGTCACCTCCGCCGGCGTCGCCGCCGGGCTGGATTGCTGCCTGCACATCGTGCGTGCCCGCTATGGCGCGGAGGCGGCACTGCGGCTCGCCCGGCACGTCGTGCTTTCGCCGCACCGGCAAGGCGGACAGGCACAGTTCATCGAGCGTCCCTTGGCAAAAAGCGCCAATGCCGACCGCTTCACCGGGGCGCTCGATGCGGTTCGCGCGACTCTCGGCGAAACGCACGGCCTCGACAGCGTCGCCGAGGCCGCCGGCCTGACACGGCGCACCTTCACCCGCCGCTTCCAGAAATCGATCGGCACCAGTTTCGGGGACTGGCTGACAAGCCAGCGGATCGAACTGGCGCAACGGTTGCTGGAAGCCACGGAGAAATCGATGGACATCGTCGCCTTCGAGGCAGGCTTCGGCAGCGCCACATCGCTGCGCCAGCACTTTTCCGCGAGACTGAAAACGTCGCCGGCACAGTACCGGCGGGAATTCTCAAGACGTATCGACCTGGACGGGCGCATGGCGTCCGCGGGAAGCGCGCTTAACCGCGCTTGACCCGTCCGCGCCGGATTGCCGACCACGGTCGTGTTCGCGGGAACGTCGCGCGTCACCACGGCCCCGGCGCCGACGATGGCGCCTTCGCCGATGCTCACCCCGCCAAGGATGACCGCGCTGCCGCCGATCCAGCCATTGTCGCCGATCGTGACCGGCCTGGCGATCTCCAGCCCCGCCCGCCGTCCTGCCGGCTCCTTGCCGAGCAGCATGCGGGGCTGCTGCCGCGCTTGCGAGTCTACGCCCTAGCCAAATAGCCGACCTATGGTAGCCTGCCGTTTCAGGGCCGTTGCAGCCCGGGATCGAGGGGGATCGACCATGCTCTACATCCTTGCACTTCTGATCGGCGTCATTGCCGGCCTGCGCGCCATGACGGCACCTGCCGCCGTCGCCTGGGGCGCCTATCTCGGCTGGCTGCCGGTTGCCGGCACCTGGGCGAGCTTCATGGGACATTGGGCGGCTGTCGGCATATTCACCATCCTGGCCATCGTCGAACTGGTCACCGACCAGTTGCCATCGACGCCAAGCCGCAAGGTTCCGCAGCAGTTCGGCGCCCGCATCCTGCTCGGCGCCTTCTCGGGCGCGGTGATCGGCGCGACCGGCGGCGCCACCATCGTGTGCCTTATCGCCGGCATCATCGGCGCTGTCATCGGCACGCTGGGGGGCGCCGAAGCGCGTGGCCGGCTGGCGGCCGCTTTCGGCAAGGACCCGCCCGCTGCCTTCATCGAGGACGCGGTGGCGATCATCGGCGGCCTGCTGATCGTGGCGGCGATGGCATGACAGCCCAGACCGTAAACGCAAAGACCTTCGACGCCATCATCATCGGCGCCGGTCAGGCGGGGTCGCCCTTGGCGGGCCGCCTGACGGCCGCCGGCATGAGCGTGGCGCTGATCGAGCGCAAGCTGGTCGGCGGCACCTGCGTCAACACCGGCTGCATGCCGACCAAGGCCATGGTCGCCAGCGCCTATGCAGCCCATCTGGCGCGGCGCGCCGCTGACTATGGCGTGACGTTTTCCGGCCCCGTCGGGGTCGACTATCAAAGGATAAAGGCGCGCAAGGACAAGGTCACCAACGACGCCCGCGGCAATCTGGAGACCTGGATCGCCGGCATGGAGGGCTGCACGCTCTATCGCGGCCATGCACGCGTCGAATCCGCCAACACCGTGCGTGTCGGCGACGACCTTCTGAGCGCCGAAAAGATATTCCTCAACACCGGCGGCCGCGCCTCCGTGCCGGACCTGCCCGGCATCGACGACATCGACTATCTGACCAATTCCTCGATGATGGATCTCGACGTCCTGCCGCGCCATCTCATCGTCGTCGGCGGCAGCTATATCTCGCTCGAATTCGCGCAGATGTTCCGCCGCTTCGGCAGTGAGGTCACCATCATCGAAAAAGCCCCCCGCTTGACCGGCCGCGAGGACGAGGATGTCTCGGCCTCGATCCTGTCGATCCTCGAAAACGAAGACATCACGGTTCATCTCGGCGCCGACGAAATCGCCTTTGCCAAGCAGGGCGGGGATGTCGCCGTCACCTTCTCGGCCGGCAAGCCGCCGGCGGTCGGCTCGCATGTGCTGTTGGCAATCG
This sequence comes from Mesorhizobium sp. ES1-4, assembly GCF_020164745.1. Lineage (GTDB taxonomy): Bacteria > Pseudomonadota > Alphaproteobacteria > Rhizobiales > Rhizobiaceae > Mesorhizobium. Next base: position 4,522 of record NZ_JAIUGV010000002.1, read on the forward strand.
GACGGGTGCCCAACACGGACGATCTCGGCCTCGACAAGGCCGGCGTCGCGGTCGACCAGCGCGGCTTCGTAACAGTCGACGACCAGTTGCGCACCAATGTGCCCGGCATCTGGGCGATGGGCGACTGCAACGGCAAGGGCGCCTTCACCCATACGTCCTACAACGACTACGAAATCGTCGCCGCCAATCTGCTCGACAACGACCCGCGCAGGGTCAGCGACCGCATCGAGGCCTATGCCCTCTATATCGATCCACCACTCGGCCGCTGCGGCATGACCGAGACGGCGGTGAAAAAATCCGGACGTCGCGCCCTGGTCGGCCAGCGGCCGATGACCCGCGTCGGCCGCGCCGTCGAAAAGGGCGAGACGCAAGGCTTCATGAAGATCCTGGTCGACGCCGACACCCGGGAGATCCTCGGCTGTTCGGTCCTCGGCCCCGGCGGCGACGAGGCGGTGCATTGCGTGCTCGACCTGATGTACGCCAAGGCACCGGTCGACACACTGGCCCGCGCAGTGCACATCCACCCAACCGTCTCGGAGTTGCTGCCGACGATAGCGCAGGAGCTGAAACCGCTGGCCTGAGACTGGAGCGTTTCGGGGTAGGTGGAATCGCCGAGCCGCTCTACGGGCGACTCCCCCGTCTTCAATCTGCCCCGCGCTTTCTGCATTGCTGCATTGCGGCAATGTCTGTTGCGCCCGGCTGGCATCCTCGCGCAGTCTGAAATTGAACCGATTCAGTCTGGACATCCGATGCCTTTGCCGATCCTTGCGCTTGCCATTGCGTCCTTCTGCATCGGCACCACCGAATTCGTCATCATGGGCCTGCTGCCGGAGGTCGCCGCCGATCTCGGCGTGACGATCCCCGCCGCCGGCCTGCTGGTCACCGGCTATGCGCTGGGCGTCGTCTTCGGCGCGCCTGTCGTGGCCATGGCCACCGCGCACTTGCCGCGCAAGCCCGTGCTGGTGGGACTCGCGGCCCTGTTCGTCGTCGGCAATCTCTTCTGCGCCATCGCGCCCAATTACTGGCTGCTGATGGCCGCGCGCGTCTTCACCGCTTTCGGCCATGGCGCCTTCTTCGGCATCGGCTCGGTCGTTGCCGCGAGCCTGGTGCCGCGCAACAAGCGCGCCAGCGCCATCGCGCTGATGTTCGCGGGCCTGACGCTCGCCAACATCCTCGGCGTTCCGGCCGGCACGGCCCTTGGGGAAGCCTTCGGTTGGCGCGCCACTTTCCTGGCCGTGGTCGGCATCGGCCTGATCTCGGTCGCGGCCATCGCCTGGCTGGTACCGTCCGACGTCGCCGAGCCAAGCGGCGGCGGTCTGCGCGCCGAAGTCCGCGTGCTCGGCAAATTGCAGGTGTGGCTGGCGATGCTGATCGCAGCGCTGACCTCGGCCAGTCTTTTCGCCGTCTTCACCTACATCAAGCCTTACCTCACCGACGTATCGGGCCTGTCGACCTCGGCGGTCACCTGGGTGCTTTTGCTGTTCGGCGCCGGCATGACCATCGGCAACATCATCGGCGGCAGGCTGGCCGACTGGAAGCTGATGCCGACCGTCATCGGCACCCTCCTGCTGATGGCCCTGCTGTTCGTCGGCTTCATGCAGTTCGGCGCCATCGCCGGCGTTGCCATCGGCATCGTGTTCCTGTGGGGCCTGCTCATCTTCGTCGTCGTGCCGCCGCTGCAGATCCGTGTCGTCGAGGCCGCGTCCGAGGGACCCAACCTTGCCGCAACGCTCAACCAGGGCGCCTTCAATGTCGGCAATGCCGGCGGCGCCTGGATCGGCGGCGTGGCGCTGTCCGCAGGCGTTTCCTATGCCAATTTGCCGCTGGTCGGCGCGGTGCTCGCTCTGCTGGCGGTCGCTGTCGCGGTCCTGTCGCAGGCGCTGGACCGGCGCGCGCCGGCCGTCGCCCTCCAGCCTGCCGCCGAGTAACCACTTGCGCCCATAGCGCGTCGGCCTGGACCAATCGACATCGGCACCGTCAAATGGGCATGTCTTCTCGCTCTTGAAGGAGGACGTCATGCAGAAATCGATCGAACGCATCGCCGGCGACAGCGAGGGCGTTTCCTACGAATTCCCGGTGTTCCGCTTCGCCGGCGCCGACAAGACAGCACCTTCGGCCTATCTGCAGGCGGCTCTCCATGCCGGCGAGTTGCCGGGCGTCGTCGCCATCGATGCATTGATGCCGGCGCTGAAAAAGGCCGAGGCCGAAGGTCGCATCAGGGGCAACATCACCATTGTGCCCTGGGCCAACCCGATCGGCCGCGCGCAATATCATTTCGGCGAGCACCAGGGCCGCTTTCATTTGGGCACCCGCACCAATTTCAACCGCGGCTTTCCGCTGCTTGCCGCGCCCGACACCAGGCTTTTGCCTGATGTCACCCTTGGCGGCGCCGACCAGCGGCTGAAGTCGCGTCTGGTGCAGCTTTCGCTCGGCCATGACATCGTGCTCGACCTGCACTGCGACGATGAGGGCCTTGCCTATCTCTACGTCCACACCAGCCTGTGGCCTGCAATGGCCGATTGTGCCGCCGCCATGGGCGTCGATGCGGTGGTGCTGTGGAGCGAGGACACCGACGGCACGTTCGAGGGCGCCTCGATCATGCCTTATCAGAACGCTGCCGCCGATGTGGCGAAGTTCGACAGGCGCGTCGCCACCACGGTCGAATATCGCGGCATCCTGGACGTCGACAACGCGCTGGCCGCTTCGGACGCCGAAGGCCTCTACCGGCTGCTGGCGGCGCGCGGCGTGATATCGGATAGCGCCCTCCCCGCGCCCGGCCCGTTCAAGGGTGTCGCGGCACCTCTGGAAAATATCGACATGATGCCGGCGCCTCGGGGCGGGGCGGTCCTTTACGACGTCAAGCCCGGCGACCGCGTCACCAGGGGCGCGCGCCTCGCAACCATCGTCCACGCGCCGGGCGAAGCCGATGGCCGCACGGAAGTGTTCGCGCCGCAGGACGGCATCATCCTGACCCGCCGCTCGCGCCGCATCATCCGCGCCGGTGAGGACCTGTTGAAACTGGTCGGCGACAGCAAGAGCGCCGATGCCAGGTCGGGTACGCTGGAGGATTGAGCCTCCGTCGAATCCAGTTGCGCGGCCGCCCAATCGCCGCTAATGGAATCGCCATGAACATGCGTTCGACCAAGACCATTTGGTGGTGGGCCTGCTGACAGCGGCCTGTTCGAACGCGTGCGCGTGAAAATAGAGGGTGGCCGCAACGGAATGTCCGGGCGGCCATTTGTTTTTTAAAGCCATTCCCGGGTCCGTTGCCCAAGTAGCTGATGGAGACGGCAATGACGATGAAGGTTCTGGAAAACGGCGCTGAAAGCTTTGTGACCGCGGGTGGCATCACCATCACCCGCGAGCGTCACGACCGGCCCTATGAAGGCGCGATCGACACCTATGTCGACGGGCTGAATTTCCGGCGCGGCGCGGTATTTTCCTCGAACTACGAATATCCCGGCCGTTACACGCGCTGGGACACCGCCATCATCGATCCGCCGCTGGTCATCTCCGCGCGCGGCCGCGCCATGCGCATCGAGGCGCTGAACGGCCGTGGCGAAACGCTGTTGCCGGTTATCGGCAAGACGCTCGGCGCTCTTGCCGAGGTCACGGTCGCCGAGACCACAAAGAAGCTGATCCGCCTCGACGTCGCCAAGCCCGGCCGTGTCTTCACCGAGGAGGAACGCAGCCGCGTTCCCTCCGTCTTCACCGTGCTGCGGGCCATCACCGCTCTGTTCAAGACGGCCGAAGACGCCAATCTCGGCCTCTACGGCGCCTTCGGCTACGACCTCGCCTTCCAGTTCGACCCGGTCGACCACACGCTCGTGCGCAAGGAAAGCCAACGCGACCTGGTGCTCTTCCTGCCGGACGAGATCCTGGTCGTCGACCACTATTCGGCCAAGGCGTGGACCGACCGCTATGACTATGCGGGCGAAGGTTTTTCGACCGAAGGCCTGCCGCGCGACCAGGCCGCCGAGCCGTTCAGGACCGCCGACCGCATCCCGCCGCGCGGCGACCATGAGCCGGGCGAATACGCCAATCTGGTGCGGCGGGCGATGGACAGCTTCAAGCGCGGCGACCTGTTCGAGGTCGTCCCCGGCCAGATGTTCTACGAACGCTGTGAAACGCAGCCATCCGAGATTTCGCGCAAGCTGAAGTCCATCAATCCCTCGCCTTATTCCTTCTTCATCAATTTGGGCGAGAACGAGTACCTGATCGGCGCGTCGCCGGAAATGTTCGTGCGCGTCAACGGCCGCCGCGTCGAGACCTGCCCGATCTCCGGCACCATCAAGCGCGGCGACGATGCCATTTCGGACTCCGAGCAGATCATCAAGCTGCTCAACTCCAAGAAGGATGAATCCGAACTCACAATGTGCTCGGACGTCGACCGCAACGACAAGTCCCGGGTCTGCGATCCAGGTTCGGTGCGCGTCATCGGCCGGCGCCAGATCGAGATGTATTCGCGCCTGATCCATACGGTCGATCACATCGAGGGGCGGCTGCGCGAAGGCATGGATGCTTTCGACGCGTTTCTCTCGCACGCCTGGGCGGTCACCGTGACGGGCGCGCCGAAACTGTGGGCCATGCGCTTCATCGAGCAGAACGAGAAGAGCCCGCGCGCCTGGTATGGCGGTGCCATCGGCATGGTCAACTTCAACGGCGACATGAACACCGGGCTGACCTTGCGCACCATCCGCATCAAGGACGGCATCGCCGAGGTGCGCGCCGGCGCAACCTTGCTCTTCGACAGCATTCCCGAGGAAGAAGAAGCCGAAACCGAATTGAAGGCATCCGCCATGCTCTCCGCCATCCGCGACGCCAAGACCGGCAATTCGACCAGCACCGAACGCGCCGCCGCGCGCGTCGGCGACGGCGTCAACATCCTGCTCGTCGACCACGAGGACAGCTTCGTCCACACGCTGGCCAATTATTTCCGCCAGACCGGCGCCAATGTTTCGACCGTGCGCTCGCCGGTGCCGGAGGAAGTGTTCGAACGGCTGAAGCCCGACCTTGTCGTGCTGTCGCCCGGTCCCGGCACGCCGAAGGATTTCGATTGCGCCGCGACCATCAAGAAGGCCAGAGCCCGCGACCTGCCGATCTTCGGCGTCTGCCTTGGCCTGCAGGCGCTGGCCGAAGCCTATGGCGGCGAACTCAGGCAACTGCATATTCCAATGCACGGCAAGCCCTCGCGCATCCGCGTCTCGAAACCGGGCGTCATCTTCTCCGGCCTGCCGAAGGAAGTCACCGTCGGCCGTTACCACTCGATCTTCGCCGACCCGGTTCGCCTGCCCGACGATTTCGTGGTCACCGCCGAGACGGAGGACGGTGTCATCATGGCTTTCGAGCACCGCAAGGAGCCGATCGCCGCGGTGCAGTTCCATCCGGAATCGATCATGACGCTCGGCCACAATGCCGGCATGCGCATCATCGAGAACATCGTCGCCCACCTGCCGCGCAAGGCCAAGGAAAAGGCAGCCTGACCAGTATGGCCGAAGCCGGGAACATGGCGGTTGCGGCAAAAGCCGCCGCCAAGCAAAAGGTCGCCAGGCTCGCCTTCTGGTCGATCGTGGTCGCCTTTGTCGTGCTCGCGCTGAAGCTCGCGGCCTGGTACATAACCGGCTCCGTGGCGCTCTATTCGGACGCGCTGGAATCGATCGTCAATGTCATCGCCTCGGTCGCCGCCTTCTGGGCGATCCAGGTCAGCCACAAGCCGGCCGACCAGGATCACCCTTTCGGCCATCACAAGGCCGAGTATTTCTCGGCCGTGCTCGAAGGCGTGCTGATCGTGGTCGCCGCGCTTCTGATCCTGAGCGAGGTCTGGCGCTCCTGGCAGGCGCCGGCGCCGCTCGAACAGCCTTGGGAAGGCCTTGCCGTCAACGGCGTCGCCACCGCCGTCAATGCGTTCTGGGCCTGGACGCTGATCCGCGCCGGCCGGGCCGAAAAGTCACCGGCGCTGGTCGCCGACGGCAATCACATCATGACCGATGTGGTGACCTCGATCGGCGTCTTCGGCGGCCTGGTCGGGGCGATCCTGACCGGCTGGCAGATTCTCGACCCGGCATTGGCCGTCATCGTCGCGCTCAACATCCTGTGGCAGGGCTGGCATGTCATCGGTTCGTCGATGAACGGCCTGATGGACCGGGCCGTCGACACCGCGGAGCACATGCGCATCCGCGACATCATCTCGGCCAATTGCAAGGGCGCGCTGGAGGTGCATGACCTCAAGACGCGCATCGCCGGCCGCGCCACCTTCATCGAGTTCCATCTGGTCGTCGACGCCGACATGTCGGTCGGCGCCAGCCACGTTATCTGCGACCGCATCGAGGACGCGCTGAAGGCTGAACTCCCCTCGGTGCGGGTGACCATCCATGTCGAACCCGACGACGAGGCCAAGCTGCCGAAGGGCACGACCGCCGTGCCGTTTGCCTAATTCACCACGTTTCCAGGGAGAGATCCTTGATCCGCTCAAATTCCCGGATATTGCGGGTTATCAGGATTAGTCCTCTGGCGCGCGCCTGGCCCGCGATCAAAACATCATAGGGGCCAATGGGGGTTCCGAAAGCAGCTAGCATCGCACGAACTTCACCGGCATGTCTTGCGTCTTCATGGTCAAACTCAAGTACCGGAAACCGAAGCGCTTCAATTCGCTCCAGATTGCCGGCTTGTTGCTGACTCTTGTAAGCCCCATAGTAAAGTTCGTGGGCGACAATCGTTGAAAGCGCGTAGTCCTGTGGCCCATGCCGCTTGAGCCGCTTCAACAAATCCACGTCTCGTTTTACCACCGCGATAATAGCGTTGGTGTCGAGCAAATAGATCACTTGAATACATCGTCGAGAGCCGGCCGCACCTGTTCGGCCGGTTGCTCCGAAACGGCCTCGACAAAATCATCGTCCACCGGTCCGGTGAGTTGGTCGAGCCATGCCCAGTCTTGCGCCAGCGGTTCGAGAATAACAGTTTTCCCGTGGCGCCGAATCGAAACCTCGTCGGTTTCGAAACGGAATTGCTTCGGCAAGCGTACCGCTTGCGAACGACCCGACCAGAATACCTTTGCCTTTTCCATCACTCTATCCTCAGATGAGATATAGCAAAGAAATATGCCATCTGGGCACCGCAGACAAGACGGGCGGTTACGGCGCGCAGGCCGATTGCGGCATTGCCTCCAGGCGATAGACCTTGTCGTCCGACTTCGTCTTGCCGTCCGCGACCTTGGAACACAGGTCGATGATGGCCAGGCTGCTGTTGGGATTTGCCACTATCATCGTGCCGTTGACGCCGCGCTTGAGGAAGATTTCCTTTTGCGCGATGTCGCAGGCGAAATCGCTCATCTTCGAACTCGCAGCGCAACGCCACTGGTCGGCTTCGCCTTGGCACGAATAGGTCTGCGTGACCTTGGCCCCCTTCTGCCGGGTGGTGACGGAGACGGCGATGTCGGCACCGTCTGGCCAGTTGGCGGCGTCGCCTCCCGAGGCAAAAGAGGCGAGCTCCACCGGCCCGCGGAACACCCGGATCGACTGCGTCAGTTGATCGGGGTGCGAGGCCAGATGCGCCGCATCATAGTCGCGGCCATAGCAGAAGGCCTGACCGGGCTTCAGCCGCTCGCGCAACGGCGGCCCGAGCGCCGGATCGATTGGATCGATACGCGCGAACTCGGCTTTGCAGGTCGCTGCCGGCATCGGGTCCAGGTGGAAATTGTCGTCCTCCGAGCCGAGCGCCTGCTTGTTGTACTCCGTCGTTCCGAGTTCCTCCTCCGAACCGGCATCGAGATAGATGTCGGGCTGCAGGTCCGAAAGGATCAGCCGGCCCTTGTCGTCGACCTTCAACGACGCCAGCGTACGGTCGCAGTCCATGCCGCAGCGGATCGGGCCTGATTTGCCGTCCTCGGACTCGTGATTGCACCAGCCGCCGGCCCATTCCGGTGCTTTGGCGCCACGCACCGTGGTGGTAAGGAAACCATTGTAGGACGTATCGGAATTCGCGCTCGGTTCCTCGTTCGGGCGGCTGACGGGATCATGGCCATAGTAGAAGAAAATCCGCGCCACCTTCTGCTTCGGATGCGCCTTGAGATGCGCCGCGTCATAGACCCGGCCAAAACAGGCGTCCGCCCCGTTGGGGCTGAGTTCGGTGAGCTTGAGTGCATCATCGGCGAAAGCAGAACCCGCAAGTCCGCCAAGCAGTGCAGCGGCGAATCCGGCGCTGGCGAGCGCCTTCCATCCCTTGGACGCCATTTGGTCTCTCCTCCGCATCGACAGGACGTAACGTCAATTTATGCTAGTATCGCGGCCGAGGCCACGCAAATAGCGGTGGACCGGCAAGTCTGGGAGGGACGCCATGCGCCGACGCGACATGTTCCACGCGGTTCTCGCCGGAACTGGAACGCTTCTCGGTCTGCGTGCGGTACAGGCGGCAACCACCGCGCCTGATAGGCTGAAGGTGGCCTATCACCTCAGCGACCTCGACAAGGTCAATTTCGTGCTCGGCAACATCAAGAACCACTACGAAGGCACCGGCGGCAACGTCGATATCGCGCTGGTCGTACATGGTCCGGCCCTTGCCGGCTTCAAGTCGAAGGGCATATCGGCGGCGATTTCGGGGCGCTTTGCCGGTCTTGTCCAGCAAGGCCTCGATCCGCATGCCTGCGGCAACACCATGCACGGCATGGACATCACGCTCGCCGATCTGCTCGACGGCTTCCATGCCGCCGACAAGGGCGGCGTCGTCAAGCTCGCCGAACTGCAAAGCCAGGGCTATGTCTATCTCAGGCCTTGAAGCGGCACCGACTTGAATGCAAGGGTGGCAAGACCAGCCAAGAGATCGGAAAATCCCGGAGGAACAGCAGTGCCAGAGACAGCCCTTGGTCTTGTCATCCCCGATCTCGCCGGCAAGGCGGTGCTGGTCACCGGCGCCTCGACCGGCATCGGCGCGGCGCTTGCGCTCGGCTATGCCGAGCAGAAATGCAAGGTGGCGCTGCACTACAATTCCAGCCGTGACGCCGCCGAGAAGCTCGGCCGGACCATTCGCGACGGCGGCGGCGAGGTTTTCCTCATCCAGGGCGATTTTTCCCTCCCCGCCGATGTCGAACGCGTCGTCGACGACAGCGCGCGACATTTCGGCCGCCTCGACGGGCTGGTCAACAATGCCGGCGGCATGCTTGGCCGCGTGCCCTATGCCGAGCAGACCGAGGCGCATTACGACGCGGTGATGGACCTCAACGCACGCTCGGTGCTGACCGCCTCGCGCAAGGCGATCCCATGGCTGAAGAAACAGGGCGGCTTCATCGTCAACACCTCCTCGATCGCCGCGCGCAATGGCGCCGGCGGCGGTGCCGGCCTTTATGGCTCGGCCAAGGCCTTCGTCTCCAACGTCACGCGCGGCATGGCCAAGGAACTGATCGGCTTCGGCATTCGCGTCAACGCCGTGGCGCCGGGCACCATTCTCACGCCCTTCCACGAACGCTATTCGACCAATGAGCAGATAAAGGGCATGGTCGCCACCATTCCGCAGGGCCGCGCCGGCACCGCGCAAGATTGCGTCGGTGCCTATCTGTTCCTCTCCTCCGACCTGCTGAGCGGCTACATCACCGGCCAGGTGATCGAGGTCAATGGCGGCCAGTTGATGCCGTGACCGGCGACCGGCATATTGGACACACTCCTTTCGCGCCAATCCAGGGGGAGACGAGGACATGTACGGACTGATCGGCAAGATGCGGGCGGCGCGCGGCCAACGCGACGCTGTCATGACCGTGCTGCGCGAGAGCACCGGCGCCTTGCCCGGCTGCCTTAGCTATATCATCGCCACCGACCCCGCCGATGCCGACGCGATCTGGGTGACCGAAGTGTGGACCGATCAGGCAAGTCACAAGGCCTCGCTGCAGCTTCCGGAGGTCCAGGCGGCCATCGCCAAGGCACGCCCCTTCATCGCCGGCTTCGAGTTCCAGGTGGAAACCCATCCGGTTGGCGGGTTTGGGTTGGTTGAAGCCAAAACGGGCTGAACTGAGACGGCGCGATGCGGACCGTTAACATCAGCGACGCGAAGGCCAATCTTTCACGTCTCGTTGACCTGACCGCCAACGGCGAGCCATTCATCATCGCCAGGGCTGGCAAACCATTGGTCAAAGTCATGCCTCTCGATCCATCGCCCCCGGCACAGGCGCGACGGGTTGGCTTTATGGCTGGCCAGTTTTCCGTACCCGAGCATTTCGATCGCATAGGCCGTGGAGAGATCGACCACTTGTTCGGCACGGATACCTAGAAGCTGTCGCTTTTTTTCGGCGCGGGCGGGTTCGCATTCCTTGCCACCCGGTCTAAGACCAAAACATGGATTCCGAGGCCGAGCAGCTACCTCCCGACCAGCCCGCTGTCGAGCGCATGACACGGCTGAGCAAGCCTTGGCAATGGTTGATCCTGCTTGCCATCTCCGCGCTCTTCACCGGCGCGCTGGAAGCCGCCGCTTTGCCGGCGGCGCTGCTGATCGGGCCGATGCTGGCGGCCATCGCCGCCGGCACCAATGGCGCCACGGTGCGGGTGCCGCGCCTTCTGTTCGGCTCCGCCCAGGCTGTCGTCGGCTGCCTCGTCGCGGCTTCGATCTCAGCCGATATCTTTCCGGTCTTCCACAAGGAGTGGCCGCTGTTCCTCGGCGTGGTGATCGCCACCGTCGCGGCCTCCAGCCTGCTTGGCTGGCTGATCAGCCGCTGGCGCATCCTGCCAGGCACCACCGCCGTCTGGGGCTCTTCGCCGGGGGCCGCCACCGCCATGGTGCTGATGGCCGGCGCCTTTGGCGCCGACCAACGCCTCGTCGCCTTCATGCAGTATCTGCGCGTCATCTTCGTGTCGATGACGGCGGCCCTGGTCGCCAAGATGTGGGTCGACACCTCGGGCATCGAGGTGCCGCCCATCGTCTGGTTTCCCGTGATCGATCCGCAGCCCTTCGCCGCCACGATCGGCATGGCACTTGTCGGCGGCCTGGCGGGCAGGCTCTGCCGGCTGCCCTCGCCCTTCTTCCTTGGCAGCCTCATCTTCGGCACCGTCATCCATCTTGGGCTCGGGGTGCCGATGCAATTGCCGCAATGGCTGCTGGCGGTCAGTTACGCGATGGTCGGCTGGTCGATCGGCCTGAACTTCACCAGGCCGATCCTGCGCCATGCGGCACGCGCCCTGCCGCAGATCATCGCTTCCATCGTCGCGTTGATCGCCTTCTGCGGCGGTCTTGCGTTCCTCATCAGCCATCTTGCCGGCGTCGACCCGCTGACCGCCTACCTGGCGACCAGCCCCGGCGGCATGGACAGCGTCGCCATCATCGCCGCCGCGGCGCAGAACGTCGACATCTCCTTCGTCATGGCGCTGCAATCGGCGCGTTTCCTGATCTTGCTGATTGTTGGCCCGAGCGTCGCCCGGCTGGTGGCCAGAAGCATCAGGGAATAGGCAACGCGGCGCCCCCGAGGACTTGCATCCGTGAACCCCGATAACCGCCGCCGCGAACCGAGCGGCAGCGCCACGCCGAGCGCCCAACGCGGGCCGACAGGTTTGCTGGCAGCCTCACCTGAATATCAGGCACGTCAGTCCAGCCTGTGCATCAGATCGTCGTCGAGCCAGCGGCCGAAGAAATAGACCAGTTGCTTGTGCCACCATGGCCAGTCATGGCTGACGTCGCCGCCCCAATAGTCGACCCAGGCGGGAATCGACTTGTCGCGCAGGATCTGTTCCAGCTGGCGCGTCTCGACCAGCATGCGCTCCTCCCAGGCGCCCTGCCCGCAGCAGAAGATCAGCCTGAGCGCCTTCAGCCGCGCCAGCAATTTCGGGTCGACGATCCCGGGCAGATAATCGAGCGGCGAGTTGTAGAAGATGTCGCCATCGAGCGCCTTGCCGAAGAAATCACGCGCCGAATAGACCCCCGACAGCGAGATGACACCGCTGGCCAGTTCGGGAAACCGGAAGACGAAGTTCGAGGAATGGTAGCCACCCATCGAACAGCCTGAAAACACCGGCTTCAGCCGCCGTCCGCCATTGGCCTGCGCGGCGATTTCCAGAAATTCCGGCAGCGCCTCCTCTCGCACATAGCGGAAATAGGCCTCGTGGCGGCCGATCCGATGGGCGGCATCGACATGCTTGGCGAAGAAGGACTCCGAATCGATGCCGTCGACGGTGAACAGATGGATGCGGCCGGTGTCGATGAACTCGGCCAGCGCCCCCACCCCGCCGGAATCCTCGAACTGGTAGAACCGGCCCTGCGAGGTCGGGAACACCACGACAGGGCGGCCGGCATGGCCGTAGCGCTTGTACTCCATGTCGCGGCCGAGGTTGCGGGCGAAAGCCTTGTGATAGGAGATATCCATGCCCTCAAGCCTTTTCCGCGTGGATATAGGCCACCGCCTCGCGCAGCGCCGCCTGATCCTTCGAGCGCATCTGGTAGGCGTAATTTCCCATGGCGCGGCTGAAAACCTCTTCTATTGGCTGATGATAGACGATCTTGTCGCGGTGGGCGGCTAGCACGTCTGCATGGCTGTGCAAATAGTCGAGGTGGCGCTTGCGGCTGGCATAGGCGGTGAAATACTTGCCCTCATAAGGGCCGCCGGCGGCGTCCTTGACCACCATGTCCGCCCATGCCGCGTAGACATCGATGTCGAACGTGTAGTTGATCGCGTCGGTCATCCAGGCACCGGGCGGCCGCATGTTGACCTCCAGCGCGATGATGCGGTCGTCCCTGGTCTCGAACAGCTCGATATGGAAGAAGCGTTCGCGCACGTCGAACGCCTTCAGGATCTTGCGGCCGGCCGCCTCGACGACAGGCCTGATCCGGGGAAAGCAGGTGTAGCTCATGTGGCGGTCCTTGTTGACCACGTCCATGACGCTCTGGTCGTAGCGATGGCTGGCCGCCAGGACCACCTCGCCGTCGCGGTTGACCAGCCCGTCATAGGTCACCACCAGCCCTTCGATGAACTGCTCCATGACGAAGGTCACGTCCTCCGGCCTGTCCCGGAAGAACTGGTCGAGCTCCTTGGCGTTGGATATCTTGAAGGTGTTCGAGGCGCCCGAGCCTGAATCCGGTTTCACCACAACGGGATAGCCGACGCGACGGATGAAGGTCATGGCGCCGGCCCGGTCGGAGCATTTGCGCTGCGCGATGGTCTCGACGCCGCTCTTGCGGAAGAAGGCGCGCATGCGGCTCTTGCGCTTCAGGTTCTTCACGAAATCGAGCTTGGTGCCGTAGATGTTGAAGTCGGTGCGAATATTGGCTTCCAGTTCCAGCCAGTGCTCGTTGAGCGATTCGAACCGGTCGATGCGGCCCCATTTGTGGATGAAATGGCCCATCGCCCGGAACACTGCGTCATAGTCTTCCATGTCGGCGATACGGTAATATTCCGAAAGCGCCACCTTCAGCTTGCTGTCCAGAGCGTCGAAGGGTGCGTCGCCAATGCCGAGCACGGTCGCGCCGGCCTTCTTCAGCCGGTCGCAGAAATCGGCGCCGTTGGTGGGAAAATGCGGCGAGAAGAACACGAAATTCATGGACGACCCCCTGCCGGCGGCACCCCGCCACCGTTCAAGTCTGGCGCATTTACGGCGCACGGGGAAGAGCATCCGCGTTAGGGATAAAATTCGAGGGGCTGGCCCCGCTTGCCTCCAACAGGCCGCTCCTGTATGAGAGCGGCCATGAATATGCGCGCCACCACCGCTTCCCGTCAGACCGGCTTTGCCGGCGAGACCGTGCGCGCGCTTGCCTCGACCCTGCTTCTTCTCGGCCTTATCGGCGATCGCCGGGTTCGCTGAAGGAGCGCCCGGCGGTCGAACCGCCGCGCAAGCGCATGCTCCTTGGCAGTCATATCAAGCGAACGATAATTTGGTAAAGGCGCCACTCGCTACCCATCCGCCTCGGACGGATGCGAGGGCCGCCGGGAGAACAGGACGATGAACGCACGAGAAGAAATCCGGGCAAGCGACGCCCCGGCGGAAAAGCAGGCCGGCGGCATGCCGGATGCAGCCCGCAAATACCAACCTTATCCTACCGTCGGCCTCACCGATCGGACCTGGCCTTCGAAAGTCATCGACAAGGCGCCGATCTGGTGCTCGGTCGACCTGCGCGACGGCAACCAGGCGCTGATCGATCCGATGGGCCACGAGCGCAAGGCGCGCATGTTCGCGCTGTTGCTCGACATGGGCTTCAAGGAGATCGAGATCGGCTTCCCGTCCGCCTCGCAGACCGACTTCGACTTCGCTCGCTGGTGCATCGAGGAAGGCAATGTGCCGGCCGATGTGTCGCTGCAGGTTCTGGTGCAGTGCCGTCCCGAACTGATCAGCCGCACCTTCGAGGCGCTGAAGGGCGCCACCAACCCGATCGTGCATTTCTACAATTCGACCAGCGAGTTGCAGCGCCGGGTCGTCTTCGAGAAGGACGTCGGCGGCATCAAGCGCATCGCCACCGACGCCGCCAAGATGATCACCGACATGGCGGCCAAGGCGGGCGGCGGCTACCGTTTCGAATATTCGCCGGAGAGCTTCACCGGCACGGAACTCGAGGTCGCGCTGGATATCTGCAACGCCGTCACCGAGATCGTCAGGCCGACGGCGGACAACAAGCTGATCATCAACCTGCCGTCGACGGTCGAAATGTCGACGCCCAACATCTATGCCGACCGCATCGAATGGATGTGCCGCAACCTGGACAGCCGCGAGAACCTGATCATCTCGCTGCACCCACACAACGACCGCGGCACCGGCATCGCCACCACCGAACTCGGCCTGATGGCCGGCGCCGACCGTGTCGAAGGCACGCTGTTCGGCAATGGCGAGCGCACCGGCAATGTCGACATCGTCACGCTGGCGCTCAACATGTACACGCAAGGCGTCGATCCGGGCATCGACTGCTCCGACATCAACCGGATGAAGGACGTCTACGAATATTCGAACCAGCTGAAGATCCCAGAGCGTCACCCCTATGTCGGCGAGCTCGTCTACACCGCCTTTTCCGGTTCGCACCAGGACGCCATCAACAAGGGCATGAAGGCGCTGAAGAAGGCCAACACAAGTCTGTGGGAAGTGCCCTACCTGCCCATCGATCCGGCCGATGTCGGCCGCAGCTACGAGGCCATCATCCGCATCAACTCGCAGTCGGGCAAGGGCGGGATCGCCTATGTGCTGCAGGCCGATTACGGCCTCAATTTGCCGCGCAACCTGCAGATCGAGTTCAGCCAGGCCATCCAGGCGATCACCGACGCCGAAGGCAAGGAAGTGCCGGCCAAGCGCATTTACGAGCGCTTCCTCGAAACCTATGTCGACCAGCCGGGCGCACGCCTGAAATTCCTCGACCACCACACCTATCCCGACACCGAGGTGAAAGGCCGGCGCGTGGTCGAGGCCGTCATCCTCGACAATGGCAAGGAAATGACGATATCAGGCACCGGTACCGGCCCGATCGACGGCTTCGTCGATGCGCTGTCGCGCCATGTCGGCGTCGAGATGTCGGTGCTCGATTATTCCGAGCATTCGATGCAGCGCGGCTCGAACGCATCGGCCATCTCCTATGTCGAGATGGAATATCCCGGCGGCAAGCTGTTCGGCGCCGGCATCAACACCAACATCGTCGCCGCCTCGCTGGAAGCGGTGACTTCGGCCGCCAATCGTATCGTCGGCCGCAAGGCGCGATAGCATCGGCAGGGCGGCGGCGCGAGGGTCAGGAGCAGCTCGCGCTCGCCGCCGTTTTTCCAAGCCCGTACAAGGGCCTTGACCTCGACCGGCTGATGGTGGCTCCCACGACCATTCCGTGGCCGAACCCGCCGGGCCGTTAACCACGGGAAAATTGTCCAGTGGGGTACGCGATCGCATAATGCGTGTATACTTGTGCCGCGGTGCGGGAACTATATGATCGCACCTCAACCTGTGCCGACTTCGAGAGGATCGACACTTGCAGCATGCCACGCCTGCCGCCCCCGCAGTGCGCGAGACACTAGAGCGACTGCTAGCCAGCGAAACGTTCGGTCGATCCGAGCGCGCCCGCAAGCTGCTGCGTTATCTTGTCGAGCGCGAACAGGCAGGCGAAGCCGACAGGCTCAAGGGCTTTTCCATAGCCATGGATGTCTTCGGCAAGGATGGCGATTTCGATCCTTCGACCGACGCGGTGGTGCGGGTTCAGGCTGGCCGGCTGCGCGACTTGCTGCGGCAATATTTCGCCAATGAAGGTATCGCCGAGCCTGTCCGCATCGCCATTCCGCGCGGTGGTTATGTTCCGGCCTATGAGCTCAACGCTATCCGCTTGCCGGAGACGGCCGAACTTGCCATCCAGGCGGAAGCAGCGGCGGCTCCATCCGCGCAACACGGCACCGCCGAGAATGTCATTCCGGCCGCTGCCTTGCCGGCACCGATGGCTGCGCCGGTGCCATCGGTGGCACGTCATCTCAGATTCTTCTGGATGGCGATCGCCGTCGTCATCGCCATGCTCGGCGTTTTGATCCTGCGCCAGGGCAGCGGTGCGCTGCTGGCAGGGGGCGACCTTGCAGCCACCCTCGAGACCGCGGGCCTGACCGGTAGCGTCGCGTCGTCCTCCGACAGCGAGGCTTTGCCGCTCGTCTACATCGCCGTCAAGGCCAGTGGCACGGATGCCAGCCGTGTCGCCTCGTCGCTGCGCGCCGCCCTGAGTGGCTTCGATACAATCGACTTCATCGGTCGCGACGCGGTCGACACGACCGATCCGGCCACCAATGCCACAAGCTTCATCTTCGATATTCTGCCTGGGCCGGACACAGGCGACATCATGATCGAACTGCAGAGCGTGGCGACGGGACGGGTGCTCTTGTCGCGCAACCTGACCGCCGCCGACAGCGCACCGGGCGCCGTCGAGAACAGCATAGCCGGCGTCTTGACGTCCGCCCTCCCCGCTTCCGGCACGATCTACAGCTATCTCGAACAGAGCGGCATTCAGACCGCCCTGACGCAATGCCTGACGCTCAACGACAAATACTATCTCGACCAGAATGCCACGACCCACGAGGCCGCCTATCGCTGCCTCGAGACCCTCGCTGAAAACGATGCCAAGTCGCCGCTGGTCTATTCGGAACTCGCCTCGCTGCATCTGGAGGCCGTGAACGACCACTACGCCTATCCGCCGGATGCCACCATCGAGAAGGCGATGTCATTCGCCCACCGCGCGGTGCAGATGGGACCGACCAGCCCTTATGCGCATCGCTCCTACGGCTACATCAATTCGCGTCTTGGCAATGCCGACGAGGCGCTGCGCTGGATGCGCAAGGCCTATGACCTCAATCCCTACGATCTCGCCATGGCCGCCGCTTACGGCTACGCGCTGATTTTCGCCGGCCGGTATGCCGAGGGGACGCCGATCCTGGCGCAGGCGGTGGATGCCTCCAGCGGCCATCCGACATGGTGGGATTTCGGGCTCTTCGCCGGAGAATTGATGCTTGGCGACACGAACAAGGCCGCAATCGCCAGCTACGCTCTCAGAACGACCACGTCGAAATCGCACTATCTTGCCGCCAGGCTGATCGGCGCCAGGATCACCGGCCAGGACAAGCAGGCGCGCAAATTGCTCGATGAGTTGACCGCCAAATTTCCGAAATTCGCCGCCAACCCACGCGCGACCTTCACCGACCGGAAATATCCGCCCGATCTGACCGAGCGGCTGGTCGGCGCGTTAAGCGCCGCCGGACTCGGCAGTGCTGGCTAACACCAAGCAACGTCGACGGCTTGTCCCGCCGACCATTGTCGATTTCGTACATACCGACCATCGAATGTCGATTAACCGGCGAGTTCTGTCATCAACCGTACAAATCGCGAAAATTTTACTGGCCATCGCGCTGGACGAGGCGCAATCCAGCCACAATTGACCGTGGTCTCGCGTTTTTCATAGCCCTGCAACAAGCCTCCAGCTTCATGATTTCATCGCTTCATGCCGCCGAACGAGGCGCCGGTTCGAAGACCATCGTGCTACTGCATGGTTTCGGCGGCTGCCATGATGTCTGGGGCGAGGTGATTTCCTCGCTCTCGGCTTCCGCTCGCGTGCTGGCCTATGATCTGCCGGGGCACGGGTTGTCACTCGATTTCCCCGGTGCCGGCCTGGCCAAGGTGGCGGCAAGGGCCGTCCTGGCCGATCTCACCGCGCGATCAGTGAAGCGCGTTCATCTGGTCGGCCACTCGATGGGTGGCGCGGTGGCGGCGCTGATGGCGCTGACCGAGCCCGACAAGGTGGCATCGCTGACACTTCTGGCGCCTGGCGGCTTTGGCGCGGAGATCAACGCGCCGCTGTTGCGCCGCTTTGCCGCCGCAAGGGACCCGTCCGACATCCGCGCGTGCCTCGTCGCGATGTCAGGACCACTGACGCGGTCGATGGATCACATCGTGGACTCCCTTGGGGACATGCGCGCGCGACCCGGGCAGGTGGAGAAACTCATCGAGATCGCCGCCGCCATGACGAGCGGCGACCGGCAGGGCGTCATCCCACGCGACCAGTTGGACAGGCTGGCGATGCCGGTTATGGTGGCCTGGGGAAGTGACGACGCCGTGTTGCCCGTCACCCAGGCGGATGACCTTCCCGCGCACTTTCATGTGCATCACGTGCTCGAAGCCGGCCATATGCTGATCGAGGAGGCGCCTGGACTGGTCGCCAAGATCATCCAGCGCAATATGAACCGCCGCGCCAGGCCCCTCCACCCGAGACGCGCCGCGACCGGTTGACCTTTCAGGCACGACGACGCCCTTCGTTCCTCGCCCCATCGCGCCAGTGCATTTTGCCGGCGGCTGTGTTAACAGCCTGTTAACCAAACCCGCGAGGCTAGACGCCGATGAAGGACGCAGGCGAGAAGATCGATCCATCAAGCAAACTGTCCGATGCCATCCGTGACGTGAAGAATGCCTTCGCTGACCGCGACGATGTCGTTGTCGACATGCGCGAGGCGCACCGCATGCGCCTTGACCTCCTGGCCGCGGATCTCGCGCCCGTCTTTGCCGACGTTCCAGCCGACATGGACAATTTCGACTTTGTCGTCTCCTCGGGGCTGCAGCCGCGCCTGTGGATCGACGCCGTCAGCCATGTCGCAATGGGGCGTGACCGCCGCACGTATCGCTTCCTCAAGGACACCCGAATTGGCCGGGTCGTGCTTGCCGAATCGACCGAGATGAAGCCGGTGGCCGATTCCGTGACGCGTTATGTCGCCGAGCGCATCGTCGAGCGCCAGAGGATGATGGAGGGTGGCGTCGAGCCGGCGCTCGCCGGCATGAGACGCGCCGAGGTCGCGGAAGCCGAACCGCCGCTGCGAACATCGACGCACGGCAATGGCTGGTCGGCCTTCCTGTCCGGCCTCGGGCTGATCGTCGCTGGCGCGCTGGTTGGTCTGGCGGTGTCGGCCGCGCTGTTATGGGACCGCCTCGTGGCCGTGGTTCTCAACTGGCGGCCATAGCCTCGCCGACCCCCGTGCCGAGTTCCAGGCTCTGCAGATCGGAAGGCGGTATGGACGGTCCGGTCAGGCCGCGCCGCGTCAGGCGGATGCGCCAGTTTCCCCTTTCGCCGTCAATGTCGAACAGATTGTATTGCGCGGCAGGATGTTTGCCGCCCGGTGCCTGGCCGGCGGCGGCGACGCCGACGACCGGGACCTTTGCACCGCGAACCCCGATCTGGAACAATGACGGCAGATGCGAATGGCCGTGCAGCACAAGCTCCGCGCCATGGCGGCGGATGATCTTGTGGAATCGGGCGATGCCGAACAGCCGCTTGTGCTGGAGCACGGCGCCCCGCACCGGCGGGTGATGGATCATGATCGCGCGGAAAAGCCCTTGCTTCGCCGTGTTATCGAGAATCTTGCCGAGCCGCTCCGCCTGCCCCTCCATGAAGAAACCATTGGCCATGAAGGGCGCCGTGGCGCGCGCCGTCGAGACGCCGATCAGCGCGACATTGCCGCGCACGCGCAGATAGGGGAAGGCATTGCGATCGACCGGCGTGTTGACACCGTCGCCGCTCATCCACGCCGCCCACGACCGGCAGATCCTGTCGAAGGCACCGGGCACATAGGCATCATGGTTTCCAGGTACGACCGAAACGTCATGCGGCGACCCCAGCGTTTCGAGCCAGTGTTTGGCCATCTCGATCTCGCCGTCGAGCGCCAGGTTGACGAGGTCGCCGGTGACGGCGAGATGGTCCGGGTCTTGCGCCTTGATGTCGGCGACGATGGCGTCGATGACGGCATCGTGCATGTGGCGGCGGCGGTTGCGCTGCCAGTTGACGTAGCCGAGCACACGCTTGGACGCGAGATCGCGATAGGATACATCGGGGAGCGGTCCCAGATGGATATCGGAAATATGCGCGAGCCTGAACATGCCTACTTCATAGGCGACCCACGCCCCGCTTTCCACCCACGGTTTCGCTACTGATGGCGACCGATGACGAGGCCGCGTTCCGCCAGGCCGGCTGGCCAGGTTTGAGGGCACGGCTGTTCCACCTCTATTTCTTGCTGCGGCGGCCGATGACGCTCGGCGTGCGCGGGCTGATCCACGATGCCGCCACCAATTCCGTCTTCCTCATCCGCCATACCTATGTGCCGGGCTGGCAGCTTCCCGGCGGCGGCGTCGAGATCGGCGAAACACTGGCCGAGGCGCTGGCCCGCGAACTCGCCGAAGAGGGCAACATCGCGCTGACCGCCACGCCGGCGCTGAAGTCGATGCATTTCAACCGCCGCGCCAGCCGCCGCGATCATGTCGGCTTCTACCTGATCGAGCATTTCAGCCAGACCGCGCCGAAACTGCCCGACCATGAAATCGCCGAGGCCGGCTTTTTCCCGCTCGGTCGCCTGCCGCAAGGCACGACACCGGCAACGCTGCGGCGGATTGCCGAGGTTTTTCAAGGCGAGCCGGCGTCTGCATACTGGTAGGTCACGCCGCCTTCCTGAACCGCCCCCGATCGTGCGGCGCACCATAGTCCACTTCCGGTCCCACCGGCACGATCCGGGTCGGATTGATGGTCTCGTGGCTGCCGTAATAGTGCGCCTTGATGTGGTGCAGGTTCACCGTCTCGGCGACACCAGGCACCTGATAGAGGTCGCGCAGATAGTTCGACAGATTCGGATAGTCGGCGATGCGGCGCAAGTTGCATTTGAAATGGCCGACATAGACCGGGTCGAAGCGCACCAGCGTGGTGAACAGCCGCCAGTCGGCCTCGGTGATGCGGTCAGCCACCAGATAGCGTTGCCCGGAAAGGCGATCCTCCAGCGTATCGAGCGTCGAAAACAGTTCGTCGAACGCCTCCTCATAGGCCGCTTGCGTGGTGGCGAAACCAGCACGATAGACGCCATTATTGACGGCGGGGTAAACCAGCGCGTTGATCGCATCGATCTCCCCGCGCAAGGCTTCCGGGAAGAAGTCGAGCCTGGCGTCACCCCATTCGTCGAAGGCCGAATTGAGCATCCGTATGATCTCGGAGGATTCGTTGGAGACGATAGTCTGTTCCTTTTTGTCCCAGAGCACCGGCACCGTCACCCGGCCCGAATAGCTGGGATCGGCCCTGGTGTAGATCTGATGCAGGAAGTCGAGGCCGTAGAGCGTGTCCCCGGTCGCGCCGTCCTCGGCCAGGAATGTCCAGCCATCGGCGCCCATGAAATGGTGCACCACCGATATCGAGATGATGGCGTCCAGCTTCTTCAGCGCGCGAAAAATCAGCGTCCGGTGTGCCCAGGGACAGGCGAGCGAGACATAGAGGTGATAGCGGCCGGGCTCCGCCTTGAAGCCGCGGCTCCGTTCGTTGGCGGGCTTGCCGTCGCGCGTGATCCAGTCGCGCCACTGCGACTGCGCACGCATGAACCTGCCGCCGCTGTTCTTTGTGTCGTACCAGCGGTCCTGCCATTTGCCGTCGACGAGCAATCCCATGAATTGTCCTTTCGCGTTTCTCCTCCATGTAGAGCGCGACGCGGCGAGGCGGAAATCATCCAGACTGAACAGACCGTCAATCGGTAGGGCCAGCGAAGGCGTCGATTGCGGCGAGCGAAAATTGATGCTAGCGGACACTCCGCATGTTGGACTTTGCTTTGATCCGGTTTGACCGACGACGAAAGGGCGCCCGCGCTTGATGAAGCGCTGACTGGCGAATGCTGCCGTTTGCAGCAACCTTTTCTCCTCTACCGGAACGCAAAGACCATGAGCCTTGCCGACGTGAAATACCTGCCGGAAACTCCGGCGCACGACCCTCAAATCGAAGCCATCAACGACGAGGCCTTTGGCCCCGGCCGCTTCGTGCTTGCCGCGTACAAGATCCGCGAGGCGGGCGGCCACGAGCGCGCCCTGTCCTTTGTCGCGGTCGACGGCGACCTCGTCGTCGCCTCGGTGCGCATGACACGGATAGCGGCCGGTGCCGGCCGGGCGCTGATGCTTGGGCCGCTCGCGGTACGGCCAGCCTTCAAGAATCTCGGCATTGGCCGCCGGCTGGTGGCAATCGCGCTGGAGGCGGCCGCCAAGGCCGGTGCACCCGCCGTGATGCTGGTAGGCGACGAGCCTTATTACGGACCGCTCGGCTTCAAGCGCATTCCGCGCGGCCAGATTTCGATGCCGCGGCCTGTCGACATCGATCGACTTTTGGCGCACGAGATCAAGCCGGGCGCGGTTGCCAGGCTGACGGGCGAGGTCGGTCACGCCAACAAGGCCAGGGTCGCCGAGCACGTCTAAGCGTCGCGCGAAAGTGACCTCGGTTTTGCGACAGTTCCGCGGTTCGCCGTTTCCGCAAGACGACGAACTGCTCCATCTTGACCTTGTCGCTCGATCCGGGCCTGATCCGTCCCTGGTTTCATGAGAAAGCCGACTCTCACAGCAAGCCGGTTTCGTACAGGAAGGATGACGCCATGGTTCCCAACGGCCAGATCGCGATAGTGACCGGCGGCGGCTCCGGCCTTGGCGAGGCAACCGCTCGCGCGCTTGCCGCCAAGGGTGCGCGCGTCGCCATCTTCGATGTCGGCATCGAACGCGCGGCCAAGGTGGCGGCCGAGATCGGCGGCATCGCCGTCCAGTGCGACGTCGCGAGCGCCGACAGTGGCGCCGCCGCCCTCTCCGAGGTCGTCGCCAAGCTGGGTGAGCCGCGCATCCTGGTCAATTGCGCCGGCATCGCTATTGGCGTGAAGACGATCGGCAGGGATGGACCCCATCCGCTCGACCAGTACCGCAAGGTGATCGAGGTCAATCTGATCGGCACCTTCAACATGATCCGCCTGGTTGCCGACCGCGCCGCGAAACTCGAGCCGCTGCAGGGCGGCGAGCGCGGCGTCATCGTCAACACAGCTTCGGTCGCCGCCTATGACGGCCAGATCGGCCAGGCGGCCTATTCCGCTTCCAAGGGCGGCGTGGTCGGCATGACGCTGCCGGTGGCGCGCGATCTCGCCCGTTCCGGCATCCGCGTCTGCACCATCGCGCCCGGCATCTTCAAGACGCCGATGATGGCAGGCATGCCGCAGGAAGTGCAGGATTCGCTGGGCGCTGCCGTGCCCTTCCCGTCTCGCCTCGGCGAACCATCCGAATATGCCGCTCTTGTCTTGCACATCGTCGAAAACCAGATGCTTAACGGCGAGACCATCCGCCTGGACGGCGCCATCCGCATGGCGCCGAAATAGCGCCAGCCGAACTGTTGTCGGAGGACCGAAGCCGGCCCGCGACATCGACAAGCGAGACAAATTGTGGCGAGCGTTTCGATGCGGCAAAATCAAAATAACGATGTCATCCGCGAGACCGATACCGAGGCGATCCGGCTGGCGAAAACGCTTTTGCGCAGCGCACGTTTCGGTGCCTTGGCGGTACTGGAACCGCACACCGGAGCACCGCTGGCGAGCCGGGTCGGCGTCGCCACCGACATCGACGGCGCGCCGCTTATCCTGGTGTCGATGCTCGCGGCGCACACGCCTGCCCTGCTTGCCGATCCGCGCTGTTCCCTGCTGCTCGGCGAGCCCGGCAAAGGCGATCCGCTGGCGCATCCGCGGCTGGCGTTGATCTGCCAGGCGTCGCGGCTGGAGCCCGGCTCGCAGGCGCATGCGCGTGCCGAGCGCCGCTATCTCAACCGCAATCCCAAGGCCCGCCTCTATGCGGGGCTTGGCGACTTTTCGATCTTCCGCCTCGAGCCGCAACGCGCCAGCCTCAACGGCGGCTTCGGCAAAGCCTATCTGCTCGAACGGCCGGACCTCCTCACCGATGGACCCATCATCGAGGAACTCGCCGGAAGCGAACAATCGGCCGTCGAGCACATGAATGCGGATCATCTCGACGCGATCGCCGTCTATGCCCGTCATTTTGCCAAGGCACCAGGCGATGGCTGGACCATTGCCGGTTTGGACGCCGATGGCATGGATCTGGTGTCTGGGGACAATGTTTGCCGGGTATTCTTCCCGCAACCTCTGGAAAATGCACGGGAATTGCGTTCTGTTCTGGTTGAGATGGCCAAGGCCGGAAGGGTCGCGTCGTAGCCACAAGACGAGACTAAATTGCATTTGATCGAAAGCGACACTTGAGATTTGAAAGAAATGTTCTACGTTTTGACATGGCGCTGACTCGTCGGCGCCCTTCGTAGGTGAATTTATGGATTCAGGCCCCATTGCCCCCATGGCGCCTCGATGAGCAAAGAGCATGGGGCATCAATGGTCTCGACAAAGCTAATAGCCAACGCCGAATCGGCCGCCGAATTTCTGATGCTGATGGGCAACGAAAAACGGCTGTTGATCATGAGCTATCTGATCGACGGTGAAATGTCGGTTGGCGCCATCGCCGAAAAGGTGATGCTCAGCCAATCCGCCCTCTCGCAGCACCTGGCCAAGTTGCGGGCGCTCGATCTCGTGGAAACCCGCCGCGATCGCCAGATGATCTACTATTCCTGCAAATCCGATGCGGTGCGCGAACTGCTCGCGATGCTGGACGGCATTTTCGGCAGCGGCAAGGAGGATCTGTCCCAGATGGCGCAGAGGTTGCGCCGCGCCGGGACTTGACCGGACGCTGCCGCGGCCTTTTCTCTCGCTGACGATTTCCGGAGCGTGGTTCGTGTGTCTTTCCCGACGCGCGAACCACGCTCTTTATTGTTGAGCGGCGGACATGGCCCCAATTCGCATCGACGATCCAGGCGACCCGCGTGTCGCTGCCTATCTCGATATCCGCGAACGCGATCTGGCGGGCCGGCAAGGCCGCTTCGTCGCCGAAGGCAAGGTGGTGCTCGACCTGCTTTTGTCGTCGCGCCGCTTCAGCGCCGAATCGGTCCTGATCCTGGAAAACCGGCTTGGCGGCCTGGAGGACATTCTGCGCAAGGCACGAGCGGACCTGCCGGTCTACGTCGTCGCCGGTGCGGTAATGGACGCCATTGCCGGATTCCACATGCATCGCGGCATCCTGGCCATCGGTCGCAAGGGGACCCCGCACCCGGCCGCTTCATTGCTGGATGCCTTGCCCGCGCACGCCCTGGTCGTCGTGCTTGTCGGCATCGCCAACCATGACAATATGGGTTCGATCTTCCGCAACGCTGCCGCTTTCGGCGCCGATGCGGTGCTGATGGACGCGACATGCTGCGATCCGCTGTACCGCAAGGCGATCCGGGTTTCGGTCGGCGCCGCGCTCAAGGTCCCTTTCGCGACCTTCACCGACACGGCGGAGTTCACGGCGGACCTCGATCGGCGGGGCTATGACCAGTTCGCACTGTCACCACGCGGCCGGATCGACATACGCGATGCGCGGCGCGGCGAGCGCCTGGCGCTCTATCTCGGCACCGAGGGCGAGGGCCTGCCCGAAAGCCTGCTTGCCCGCCTGCAAACCGTGCGGATCACCATGTCGAAAGACTTCGACAGCTTGAACGTCGCCGCCGCCTCAGCCGTTGCCCTGCATCATTTCTCACGTTGATGCGGGTCGCGTGATGCCAAGGCGACCGTACAGGCGGCCAGCCCGCGCCCCGTCAGCTGGCTTCTGCCTTCTGCAAGGCGCGCACGCGGTCGGCGAGGCTGCGGTCGTGGCCGGCGGAGCGGTTGTCCTGCGGTGCGGCCAGTGCCTTGGCGATTGGTGAATCGGGGCCTTCGAGCTTGGCTGTCAGATGAACGACCTCCGCCGCCAGTTCGTTCATCTGCTCACGCAGCGCGGCCCCACTGCCATTCGTCAAACCGGACGATGCCGCGGCGCCAAGATCCGCCTTGAGCCGCTTGTTCTCACGCGCCAGCGCCGTCAGCCTTGCCTCCAGCCGTTCGCGGTCGCCGTCGAGCTTGGCTATCGCCTGGTCCAGGTCGTCGCGTCGGCCCGCCTCATCGGGTTTGCCGACCAGCCGCAAGGCCGGTGCGCCGTCCTCGGTTTTCATTTTTTCCCGCAACCGCGCCAATTCCTTTTCGCGTCGATCAAGCTTGTCCTCACGGTCGGCGAGCGTTGCGAGCAGCCGCTCGACCTTCTTGTCGAGTTCGGCGGCCCTTTTCTTCTCGGCTTTCAGGGCCTCGCGCGCGGCCTTGCTCTCGGCAGCGATCTCCTGGCCGCGCCGATCCGCTTCCTTGCGCTGGCCGCGCAGCAGCGAGATGTCGCTGGCGAGCTTCTGCAATTCGGATTCGCGGGCCACGAGTTCGATCTGGCGGCTGCTGGAGGCAAAACTGGCGTCGTCATACATGTGCTCCAGCTTCTCGAGCTCGAGCGCCCGTCTTTCCAGTTTTCGCTCGGTTTCCTTGAGCCGCTCCGAAAGCTGATGCAGTTCCTCTTCGCGCTGCCGCAGCGCTTCGCTCTTGGCGCCGAGTTCGGCGAGCGCACGGTCTTTATCCGAGCGCTCGACCGCCAGCCCCTTCAGCGCCTCGCGGCCGCGATTGATCTCGACGAGCTGTTCGGCCACCTTCTCGCGCAACATCTTGACGTTGACTTCAAGGCGACGCGTCGACATCGCGTACTCGGCCCGGATCCGGTCCTTGTCGGCCTGGATTTCAGCTTGCGTCAGCGGGATGGAGGCTTCGATGCGCCTGCGGGTCAGGGCGACCGCACGCCGCCAGATGGCCGGAGTCACCATCAGCGCCAGAAAGCCGGCACAGAGAAAGCCGAGGGCAAAGAACAGGACCGACTGAACCAAAGGACTACCCGTTATCGACGACAACTTGGAAGGCTGGACCGTGCCATGTTGGCATGGCCGAAATCCGGCACCGCGGCAAGGGCTTGCCGCGGCTCATTCGGGCCGTGAGTTCAGGAATCCTGTCAACCGCTCCGCGATTCGCGCAATCGACGGATCAGAACGGGTTCCAGGTCGCCCGCTCGGTCAGCTTCAGGTAGCCGAGATTGACGCCGAGCCGGGCGCCGACGCCGGTACGGATCGGCACCAGCAGCACGTTGTTGTTCTTCAGCACGTTGAAGCCGAGGCCCGCCACGACATAGGCCGAACCGGCGACGCCGCCATAGCGATTATAGAGGTTGCCGACATCGTCGAGATTGTAGACCAGCATCATCACGCGTGACCCCTCGCCGCCGAAATCCCAGCCCAGCGACGGGCCTTGCCAGAACACTTTGTGATCGCCGGCATTCTTGGTGTAGAGCGTGCCTTCGCCATAGGTCAGGCCGCCGATCAGCGCACCGGACCCCTCCTCACCGAGGAGATAGCCGTTGGGCAGGCCGTAAGAGGCGAAGATCTTCTCCACGACGGTGGCCAACCCGCCAGACGTCGCGCCGAAGAACTTGTGGCCGGAATCGACAATCTCCTGGGCGGTGTACTCCTGGGCCCGCAAGGGCGATGTCGAGAAGACGAGAACGCCCATGAGCGCGATCGCCATTGAGAGGACACGGAGAAAACTCCGGTCATAGAATCGGGAAACCATGCTTCCAATCTCCGTCATGAAGCACTTTCGCCGACGCCTCGCATCCGTACGGCTCTTTAGGCGGCCGTTAAGGATGACTGTTAGGGGCAAACTATGCCGTAATCCTTTTTCAACCATTAAACTCCCACATGAAGATGGCGGTTCGAAGGCTGTTTGGGATCGTGTGGGGCCGGCAGCCTGCGCAAACACGCCATTTGCCCCGACGACGATTTTGGATTTGTTGCTGTACCTACGAGTGCTGTGTATTCAGAAGGCCTCGGGTTTGGAACGTGATTCGTGTGAGCAGGCGCGACGACAGGTCGCCCTGTCACGACTAGTGGAATTTGCAGGGATTTTCACCGATGGCCGATCTGTTCATCCTCTCCGCCCCCGACCTGGCGGCGCTTTTGTGCAGCCGCGTCTGCCACGACATCATCTCGCCGGTTGGCGCGATCAACAACGGGCTTGAACTGCTCGACGAGGGTGGTGCCGACGAAGACGCCATGCGGCTTATCCGCCAGAGTGCGAAGAACGCCTCCGCCAGGTTGCAATTCGCCCGGATCGCCTTCGGCGCCGCCGGCTCGGCGGGCATGATGATCGATACCGGAGATGCCGAGGCCGTCGCCATCGCCTTCCTCAAGAATGAAAAGCCGGAATTGGTCTGGAACGGAATCCGCGCGTTGCTGCCCAAGAACAAGGTCAAGCTGCTGCTGAACCTGCTTCTGGTCGCCAATGCCGCCATTCCGCGCGGCGGCAGGCTGGTCGTCACGCTCGAGAATCTCGAGACCGAGCCGCGCTTTTCGCTTTCGGCAAGCGGGCCGATGTTGCGCGTGCCGCCGAAGTTTCTCGAACTGCATTCCGGACACAAGCCGGAGGAGCCGATCGATGCACATTCGGTGCAGCCCTATTACACGTTGCTGCTGGCCCGCGAGGCCAATATGACGATCTCGATCCATGCGACGGCTGAGGAAATCGTCCTTTCGGCGGCCTGAAAGGCCTCGGCGCGGCCAAACAAAGTATTTCAGTCCCGAATATTTGATTGAGGCCTCAATCGGCGTACGATGAACTTCGTCCGCCCGGCACCACCGAAGCATCCGCAAGGAAAGGCTGGTCGAACGGCATCTTTGCAAAAATTTTACCTAACGGCTTTTCGACTTCTTTACTAGATCGGCCTAGGCTGTGCCGCAGATGCCCGCACGACCGGATTGCCCAAGGGCAAAGAGGATCCCGGAAATGAAACGCTGCATGTTCGTCGACGATTCAAGCGTCATCAGGAAGGTTGCAAAACGCATCCTGGGCGGTTCCGATATGATGGTCATCGAGGCAGCCAGCGGGCTTGACGCACTGGAGATGTGCGCCGCCGACATGCCCGACATCATCGTCGTCGACGGCGCCCTGCCGGACGTGCAGGCGGTCGACCTCATCCGGCGCCTGCGCGCCATGGAAAGCCCGATCAGGCCGCAGATCCTGATCTCGCTGGTCGAGCTCGATGTTGGGTCGATCATGCGGGCCAAGCGCGCCGGCGCCCAGGGTTATCTGTTGAAGCCCTTCAATCGCCCGCAATTGCTCGAACGTTTTCGCGCCTTGAAGATCGCTGCCTGAACGGAAGCCGCTCCAGGAGAACCGCGCCGCGGTCCGGCATCTGGCAATGCGCAAAACCAAAATAATTACCGGTCCACAATGCAAAAAACCCGGCGATGGCCGGGTTTCTCAGAAAAATTTGCCGACTGCGCTCAGGCGCTGACGCGGATGTCTTCGGGTTCGCGCAGCACATAGCCGCGGCCCCAGACGGTCTCGATATAGTTCTGGCCACCGGACGCTGCATCGAGCTTCTTGCGCAGCTTGCAGATGAAGACGTCGATGATCTTCAGTTCCGGCTCGTCCATGCCGCCATAGAGGTGGTTGAGGAACATTTCCTTGGTCAGCGTGGTGCCCTTGCGCAGCGAGAGCAGCTCCAGCATCTGGTATTCCTTGCCGGTGAGGTGCACGCGCTGGCCACCCACCTCGACGGTCTTGGCGTCGAGATTGACCACCAGGTCGCCTGTGGTGATGACCGACTGGGCGTGGCCCTTCGAGCGGCGCACGATGGCATGAATGCGCGCCACCAGCTCGTCCTTGTGGAACGGCTTGGTCATGTAGTCGTCAGCGCCGAAGCCGAGGCCGCGTACCTTGTCCTCGATGCCGGCCATGCCGGAGAGGATGAGGATGGGCGTCTTTACCTTCGAGAGGCGAAGCGTTCTCAAGACCTCGTAGCCGGACATGTCGGGCAGGTTGAGGTCGAGAAGGATGATGTCGTAGTCGTAGAGCTTGCCCAGATCGACACCCTCTTCGCCGAGGTCTGTCGTATAGACGTTGAAACTTTCCGATTTCAGCATCAACTCGATGCTTTGTGCGGTTGCACTGTCATCTTCTATCAGCAGAACACGCATTTCATTCCCCTTTTCTGCTGCCGGGCCATTTCACGACCCGTCCTGCCCCGGAGCAGTGGTTGCCTTGTAGAGAGGCTGCCATCGAATGGTTAACAAAACCTAATTTCCCGTCCAATACGGTATCAGATTTTTTAACCCCTTTCTACACCCTCTTGAATCTAATGACGAATCACAGACCAAAATCCTAACGCGACACATTAATAATCTGGACTAAGTGACTCCAGGGACTCATCGACGCCGCTTCGCTTCGGCGGCCGGAATTTTTACCCGGCCTTAAGCCCTGACCCGTATGATTAACAATGCGCGTAAACGAATGGTTACCGTCGGCAAAAAACTTTAGGGTTTTGTTTCCTATAGTGCGGGGAATGCCGGTGGATACGAGCAGCGCTTGGGGCCTTTCCAAGTGGTTTGGACGATATGTGCGGGTGTGCGTTTCCGGGAGTACCGAATCATGAAGTCACGTGAAAACCTCGTTCGGCTGAAACAATTTCAGGTGAATGAGAAGCGGCGTCAGCTGCTGCAGCTCGACATGATGATCGCCGAGTTCGAACGCATGGCCGTCGAACTGGAGCTTCAGATCACCGCCGAGGAAAAGAAAGCCGGCATCACCGATATCAACCATTTCGCCTATCCGACCTTCGCCAAGGCGGCGCGCCTGCGCCGCGACAATCTCAGGAACTCGCAAGGCGACCTCGCCCAGCAGCGAAGCGCCGCCGAATCATTACTCGGCGAAGCTGAAGCGGAGCTGTCCAAGGCTGAGATGCTGGAATCGCGCGATACCAAGATTCGCGAGACCGACCCCGGTGGGCGCAGCGCCATGATCGGCTGAACGGGCCGATATCGGCCCTGTTCCATGCCACACAAGCGCGCAGTTGTCCGGCGACAGCCTAAACCCGGCGGCGAAGGCGCTGGTGACACGCAAGACGCAGCCCGCCCAGTTCCCGTCATTTCCCGGCGATCGCCCTTGCCCGGGCATCCCTAGAGATATCAGGCGCATGCTGTTGCGCCCATGATCTGATCTGGGTAGGCACGCCCGCGAGCTTCTGGCCGAACTCGGTCAGTTAACCTTCGACGCGTGACGGAATGACCGCTCAGCCCTCGCGACGCACCAGCCCGGTCGGCAAGGTGCGCTGACGGTCTGAGCGATGATACCGAAAGCAGATGATGCCGAAGCAAAAGGGGCGCGGCGAGCCGCGCCCTCAGATCGTGGTGAGATCGGCCTAGTGCCGATATTGCTGGATACGCGTGGTACGCAGCCCGGCGAGGCCGTATTCGTCGATCGACGCTTGCCACGACAGGAATTCCTCCGTGGTCAGCTTGTAGCGCTGGCATGCCTCTTCGAGGCTCAAAAGTCCGCCGCGCACCGCCGCAACCACTTCCGCCTTGCGCCGGATAACCCAGCGACGCGTGTTCGTCGGCGGCAGATCGGCAATCGTAAGAGGGCTGCCGTCAGGCCCGATAACATATTTAACTCTAGGTCTAACCAGATCGGTCATCGTACTCTCTACAAAAAACTCAAAGACCCAATCCTCGCCACGTTACCGCCACAGCTTTAAAAATTGCCTAAGCAGACCCTAATGACTAGGTAAGGATCGTGAACGCCGCGTTAGTGTTTTCGCGGGCATTTGAAATATCCCGCTGGAAGCCCTGTTTCAGCCGCGGGAAACGTGTCTGTTCACAACGCCGCCACGCGCCGCGGGTCTCCCCGCAAGCTGGCGCCGCTTGCAAGCTTGACCTATATTCTCGGCATTGGCATTTGAGCTGCCACGGAATGAAAGCACCATGAACAGTCTCGATCTTCCTGGACGTCCCGAAGAAACCCGCATCGTCGTCGCCATGTCGGGCGGCGTCGATTCGTCCGTGGTCGCCGGCCTGCTGAAGCGCGAGGGATACGACGTCGTCGGCGTCACCTTGCAGCTCTACGATCATGGTGCGGCAACGCATCGGGCCGGATCGTGCTGCGCCGGCCAGGACATCGACGATGCCCGCCGCGTCTCCGAGACGCTGGGCATTCCCCACTATGTGCTCGACTATGAGGAGCGCTTCCGCAAGGCGGTCATCGACCCCTTCGCCGACAGCTATGTCGCCGGCGAGACGCCCATTCCCTGCGTTTCCTGCAACCAGACGGTCAAGTTCGCCGATCTCCTGGCCACGGCCAAGGATCTCGGCGCCGACGCGCTGGCCACCGGTCACTACATCCGCTCAGGCGCCAATGGCGCCCACCGCGCCCTCTACCGGCCGGTCGACGCCGACCGCGACCAGAGCTATTTCCTGTTCGCCACCACGCAGGCGCAGATCGACTATCTGCGCTTTCCGCTCGGCGGCCTGTCGAAGCCGCAGGTTCGCGCCATTGCCGAGGAGATGGGACTGACGGTGGCCGCCAAGCAGGACAGCCAGGACATCTGCTTCGTGCCTGAAGGCAAATATTCCGACATCATCGCCAAGCTGAAGCCGGCTGCCGCCAACCCGGGCGACATCGTCCATATTGATGGCCGCGTGCTCGGCCGCCACGAGGGCATCCTGCGCTACACGATCGGCCAGCGCCGTGGCATCGGCGTAGCGTCGGGCGAGCCGCTCTACGTCGTCCATCTCGACGCCGAGCGCGCCCGTGTCGTGGTCGGCCCGCGCGAGGCGTTGGAGACACACAAGATTTATCTGCGCGACATGAACTGGCTGGGAGACGGCGCACTTACCGATGTGCCCGCAGGCGGAATCGAGCTGTTCGCCAAGGTCCGCTCGACAAGGCCGCCACGGCCTGCGGTGCTGCGCCACGAAGCAGGCGTGACCTCGGTCGAACTGGCCGATGGCGAATCGGGCATCGCGCCCGGACAGGCCTGCGTGCTCTATTCCGATGACGGCAACGAGGCCCGGGTCTTCGGCGGCGGCTTCATCGGGCGCTCCGAGCGTGGTGCCGAGGCTGAGGCGATGCTGAGCCGGCTGGCCGCGAAGCCGGCGCGGGTTCCCGCCGAGTAGCTTTCGCTACCCATCGCATCAGGACCGCAACGCGCCTTCCCTCAGGACGTGGATTTGGTGTGGGTGACCGTGCCCGCCGTCAGGATGCGCAGCACCCTGATCGCTTCCTCGCCGCTGGTACGCGGTTCGGCGCGCGTCTCGATGCACTGGATGAAATGCTCCAGCTCGCGCGTCAGCGGCATGCCCTGGGCAACCGCGACATAGGACGGCTCATTGGTGGTGAACGCCCACTGGCCGCTGTCCTGCCACACCGCGTGGCGGTAGACGGCAAGCTTGCGCTCCCATGGCTCGACATCGTCGAACACCGCCATCGCCTTGGTGCCGACCACGGTCAGCCGCCGCTCGCGATAGGGGTTGAGCCGCGACGTGAAGAGATGGCTGCGCAGCCCGTTGGGAAAGCGCATGTGCAGATGCGCGAAATCGCTGAGATTGTCGAGGAGTGCCGCCCCCTCGCCGCGCACCTCGATCGGCTCGGTACCGGTGATGGCCAGGATCATCGACAGATCGTGCGGTGCCAGGTCCCATAGCGCATCGTTCTCGGTGTGGAACTTGCCCAGCCCCAGCCGGTGCGAATGGATGTAGCGGACCTCGCCGAGCTCGCCCTTGTCGATCAGCCCCTTGAGCGTCTCGAAAGCGGGATGGAAGCGCAGGACATGGCCGACCATGAACACGCGGCCATTGTCCCTGGCTGCCTGCACCGAGCGCTCGGCGTCCGGCACCGTCAGCGCGATCGGCTTTTCCACCAGCACGTCCTTGCCGTTCTGGACGGCGCGCACGGCAAGATCGGCATGGAACTGCGGCGGCAAGGCCATGATGATGGCGTCGATGTCATCGCGCACGAACAGTTGGTCCGGCTCGATCGCCAGGCAGTCCTGTTCGCTGGCAAAACCTTCGGCGCGGGCACGGTTGGTGTCGGAAACCGCGTGCAATGCGCCGAGCGCCTTGAGGGTGCGGATGTGGTTGGAGCCCCAGTATCCGCAACCGAGGACTGCAATGCGCGGCTTCATCTGTTTCAAACTCTAAAAACTCGTGGCCGAGACATAGCGACGTGCCCGGTCGAACTCAACCCCGGCGGCAGCAACCAGGGCCTCGCGCGGCAAAGCTTTTCTCCATTGAGAATATGAGCCGATATCGAATGCATCGTAGCTTGACAGGCTCGCCCTCCCAACCTTATATCCGCGCGACCTTGGCGAACGCCTCGAAATGCCTTCCGATTCAAGGCGGATTTCGGGCCTGTCGCCGCCTTGGCGGGGTAGCTCAGTTGGTTAGAGCACGGGAATCATAATCCTGGGGTCGGGGGTTCAAGTCCCTCTCCCGCTACCAGTCCCATCACGAACACGAATTAAGCCCATCTCGGGGCGCTTCCGCCTGTCGAAAAATGCTAGCAATTTCACATATTTAGTGAATATAGGCCATTTTTGCCCCGTTTTGACGGGCAAGTGGAACGAGGGTCATTTGCTTGCTGTTGGTATGGATTGTTGGTATCGCCGAAAAACCCGATACCAACAACTAACGAATGTGAGTCCCTCGCCATGCCGCTCACTGACTCAGCCTGCCGTGCCGCGAAGCCGGAAGCCGCTATCAAGAAACTGTCGGATGCTGGCGGGCTTCACTTGGCTGTCAACCCGAACGGCTCAAAGCTCTGGCGGATGAACTACCGCTTCGACGGCAAACAGAAGACGTTGAGCTTTGGGCCATATCCACGCGTGACGTTGGCTGATGCTCGGGCTTTGCGGGAGAATGCAAAGCGCGCGCTAGTGGATGGCATAGACCCGGCAGCGATCAAAGGCAAAAGTGCGACCGGTGCACATGACAGCTTTGAAGCCATCGCCCGTGAGTGGCACAAGGGGCAGGAGTCATCGTGGGTGCCTGCACATGCCGAGCGCGTGCTGAGCCGCTTCGATCGCGATGTTTTTCCGACGCTGGGCGACCGGCGAATTGAAAGCATCACGGCGCCTGAAATCCTAGAAGTGCTGCGCGCCGTTGAAGCCCGTGGCGCGCTGGACGTGACCAAGCGGTTGCGCCAGTCAATGGGCGCCGTGTTCCGATACGCTATCGCCACCAGCCGCGCCGCCCGCGATCCCGTCGCCGATCTTCGCGGCGCACTGAAGCCGAACCCCAAGCCCGTACACATGGCATCCCTGAAGGCAAATGAGATCGCCAACTTTATCGGCAAGTTGCGGGCGTATGACGGCGAAAGGCAGACCGCCCTTGCAGTCGAATTCATCCTGCATACTGCCCTTCGAACCAATGAATTGCGGTTCGGCCGCTGGACAGAAATGGACGGCGACTTGTGGCGCATCCCTGCCGAGCGCATGAAGGCAGGCAGAGATCACATCGTTCCACTGACTAAGCAAACCAAGCGGTTACTTGGCCAGTTGAAGACGATTGCGGGCGACTCGGAATGGATTGTGCCCGGTGGCCGCACGGGCAAGCCGATCAGCCAGAACACCATGATTTTTGCGCTCTACAGATTAGGTTTTCACAGCAAGCTTACGATTCACGGGTTGCGGGGAACCTTCAGCACGATAGCCAACGAGTCGGGTTTGTGGACTCCCGACTCCATCGAACGGGCGCTCGCTCACGTTCCGGGCAATAAAGTCAGAAGCTCTTACAATCACGCGACGTACTTGGACGAGAGGCGACGCCTTATGACGTGGTGGTCTGATTACCTGACCGCCAAAGACCCGAACGACCTTTCGGCTTTGCTGGCCTAATTGCATCGCCAACAATTTCACGAAAAACGTGAAACTCTAACGTTTTCAACGGCTTATGGACTTTGACCATAGTCGCATGGTAGAGTCACGCTCAGCGCAATGAAAAAAGCCCCGCTCGAAACTTGGCGGTTGCCGAGCAGGGCTTTTGAATATCAAGGAATAGCCGTGACTATACATCATAGCCCATTGCAAATGCAAGCCGATTTCGACCTTTCCGATATCTTGGGCGATCACCAGACCACCGGCAATCTTGCTGCCTTTCACGACGATACTAGGTGGCTGCCCCGTCCCGATGGCAAGCCAGGCAGGCTGAAGCCGGATGGCGGCACAACCTTCGATCTGGCGAACACCAGCGGCCGCCAAGTCCGGTTCATTCTTGGCGCCGGCATCGGCGCTATAACGCTGCACAATTGTGTTGCGGATGGGGTGATAGAGCCATGGGCGAAAGCGGTTGTTGATCTCTGCAATTCCTATGCCGAGGCTAGTGGCGGGACCGTCTACATATTTTTTCGCGGAAACCAGCATCTCGGCAAAGACAAGCGCGGGAAGCCGATCCACAAATGGTCAAAGGGCAGAGTTTCGGTAGCAACCGCTGATTCTGATTGCCCCGTGTCCGGCGCTCGCATCGGACGTGCTGACCTCGCCATCATCACGCGCGAAGGATTGGAAGCGGTCCTAGCCGCCGCTCGCAAGTCCCATAGCGGCAAAGTCAGTCTCGACCTGGATGGCAACGGGAACGTGAAGAAGACGCCCGACAATGCTTCCAACATCGTGACGCGCCATCCCGCCATGCAGGGCGTCTTCGCGTTGGACGAGTTCTATGAGCGCGTCAAAGTGCAACGGCGACCGGACGGCAAGCACTTTACGGGCAAGCATTGGGAGGCCGGCGGCACCCTCGCTGACGCCCATAGCCAGGATGTCAGAACATGGCTCAGCGCCGCACCGCACAATGGCGGCCTCGCCGCGGACTTTTCGAGCGACATCACAGACATCGCGATTGGGCGCGCGGCGCGTGAAAACCGCTTCCACCCTATCCGCGAGTGGCTGACTTCGCTTCCCCAATGGAACGGCACTGAGCGGGCCGAAACACTGTTCATCGATTATCTCGGCTGCCCCGACACGCCTTACCATCGCGAAGCGGCTTTGCTTTGGCTCGTTGCTGCCGTGGCGCGCGTGTTCGAGCCAGGTCACAAGTTCGACTACATGCCGATCATCGAAGGGCCGCAGGGAAGCCGAAAATCGACCTTTGTAGCGGCGCTTGGGATGGATTGGGCAGGCGCGCCGACGATCGATTGGTCGAATAGCCAAAAGATGATCGAGCAGACCGAAGGCTATTGGGTCATAGAAGTCGGTGAGCTTGCCAGCCTGAACAAAGCCGAGGCGAATGAAGTCAAGGAGTCGCTGGTCAAAACCGAAGATCGCGCCCGCATGGCCTATGCACGTCATCCGGTTAGCCGGCGCCGTCAGTGCGTGTTCATGGGCACGACGAACGATGACCAGTATCTAAAAGACCCTACCGGGAATCGGCGCTATTGGCCGATCAAATCGAGCCGGACGATGGGCGACCCGATCGACATAGACAGGCTCAAAAAGAAGCTGCCCATGATTTGGGCCGAAGCGCTCTGGCGATATGAAATCATGCGTGACGGACAGCCGGGAGGCTTGCTGAATCTGTCCCTGTCACGGGAGGCTGAGAAAGAGGCATCAGCGCTGCAGGCGAGCCGCAGGGCAGAAAGCGACGTTGATATACTAGCCGGGCAGATACAGGCGTGGCTAGACCAGCCCATCGGCGCTGAGTTCGACGACAGTCCCGCGACGCCAAAGCAGTACCGCCATAGCACGTGCTCGGCTCAGGTATGGTGCGAGATGCTGCGCCGTGATGGTTCGCCAGCGCAGGTGGATGCAATGCGGATAGGCAAGGCGCTAGCCATGTTGACGGGCTGGAAGCGGTCTAAAGGCCCGGTTTCGCGGCCCGATCTCAAAACGAAATACGGTTACGTCATCGCATATGACAGGGATGCAGAAGCCTCTAACCCTGCCTCTAACCCTATCGACCGAGGGTTAGAGCTTTGAGGCAAATCCTCTAACCCTCTAACCCTGCCGCCCCTGAAGGTTAGAGGGTTATACATCAAACAATTCAACAACTTAGAAAGACCTCTAACCCTCTAACCCTAATCCTAAGCAGTTGAGAGAAGTGAAGCAGAGATAGGAATGATCGTAACTGCACAAGAGAAGATAGGAATGAACGTGACTCTGCGCATGAATCGTAGAGTCATAGAGATGTGGGTTAGAGGGTTAGAG
The DNA here is from genome assembly GCF_020164745.1 of Mesorhizobium sp. ES1-4. Taxonomy (GTDB): domain Bacteria; phylum Pseudomonadota; class Alphaproteobacteria; order Rhizobiales; family Rhizobiaceae; genus Mesorhizobium. The sequence continues at coordinate 42,684 of NZ_JAIUGV010000002.1, forward strand.
GCGCGCGCATATCCCCACTTGGGTCCCTCCGATGGGCGGCCGGTTGCGGGGAACACTGACCGCGAAAAAAGCCTCTTTGCAGAAATTTTCAAACATGAGCTTACGAGATGGAGTACGATCTAACTGACCTCTTGGGCGAGCCGGCTGCTTCTCATCCTGAGATCGTGCACGAAAGGCAGCTTGCCGGCTTACTCGGGATTTCCCGGCAGGCCATCGGCGAGCACGTGGCCAACGGCGTTTTGAAGCGGGCTGGCCGCGCGCGGTTCGATCTTGCCGCATCGGTCAAAGCCTATTGCGCGCATCTTCGCGAACACGCTGCCCGTGCCGGCCGCCCGAGCCAAGGCGGTGACGCGCTGAAGGCGGAACGGTTGCGGCTCACCAAGGCACAGGCTGAAGCTCAGGAAGCCAAGAACCGGCTGGCAGCTGGTGAGATGGTTGCGGCCGAAGCTGTGAGCCGCGAATGGCAATCTATCCTCCGCGACGTTCGGGCGGCTGTCCTGGCCGTTCCTAGCCGCTATGGCGCAACGATGCCGCATTTGAGCGCGAACGACGTTGCTGCACTCGATCGAGAGATACGGGCCGCGCTGGAGGGCTTGGCCGATGGAAACGCTTGAACGCATCCGAAGCGACGCACTGGAGGCGCTACGACCGCCAAAGGCACAGCCGCTGGCCGACTGGATAGAAAGCAACATCTTCCTGCCGTCGACCGCCTCCGCGACGCCTGGGCGGATGCGCCTGTACGCCTATCAGCGCGGCATCTGCGAGGCTTTGGACGATCCGGCAACGTCCGAAATAGTGATCCAGAAATCAGCACGCATAGGCTTCACCGCACTTCTCGCCGGCTATGTCGGGCATACCGTCGCGACGGCGCCCGCGCCGATCCTGGCAACGCAACCGACGACAGACGATAGCCGCGCCTTCAGCGTTGACATCGAAGCGCTGTTTGAAGCTTCGCCCGCGATCCGGGGATTGATTTCCGACGATGCGGACGAGTCGGGCCGCTCGACCATGATGCGACGCCTGTATCCTGGCGGCAGCCTCGAATTCCTGTCCGCGTCCAGCCCGCGTGCCTTTCGCCGCAAGCTGGGCAAGATCATCATTGCCGACGAGATCGACGCCTACGCCCCGACCGAGGAAGGCTCAGTTCTCGACCTCTTGCGGATGCGCAGCCAAACCTACCGCGACCGCACGATGGTTTTCGGTGGAACTCCCATCTTCGATCATGGGCCGGTGACTCGGCTGTACGATGCGTCCGACAAACGCCAGTTTGAAATCTGCTGCCCGTCCTGCCGGGAACACTTCGAACTGAAATGGCAGCATGTGAGATGGGAGGAAGGCCAGCCGGAAACGGCTCATGTAGTTTGTCCCTGCAATGGCTGCATCATCGAAGAAAAGGACAAGATGCAGGCGGTGGAGGACGGCCGCTGGCGCGCGACGGAGCCGGAAGTGATAGGGCGGGCCGGCTTTCGCATCAACTCGCTGGTGAGCCCGCATTTCAACGCCCGATGGTCGACGCTGGTAGCGGAATTTCTGCAAGCCAAGCGGACGCCGGAAACGCTTCAAACCTTCACAAACCTTGTCCTAGGCGAGCCGTGGCGCACGGAAGGCGAGGACTTTGACGAGCATGAATTATTCGGCCGACGTGAAGCCTTCGGCCTCGAAAGCCTGCCCGATGAGGTCTTGTGGATCACTGCCGGCGTCGACTGCCAGGACGACAGACTGGAGGCTGTTATCTGTGGCCATGGGCTTACGGATGTCTTCGTGCTCGACCATCGCGTGTTTTGGGGCAACATTGACGGTGACGCGGTTTGGCAGGAACTGGACTCGATGTTGCGCGAGACGTGGAAACACCCGCGCGGCGCAACGATCGGAATCAGTGCGGCTTGTGTAGACTCTGGTGACGGCGGCCATACCGAGCTTGTTAACGCTTTCACCAGGCCGCGCTTTGGCCGCCGCGTAGTGTCGATCAAGGGCGTTGCGGGCTTCTCTCGCCAGTTCCTGCAAAAGTCCGGCAGCCAGCACCTTTGGCTTGTCGGCTCGGATGCAGTGAAATCGAACCTGTTTGCGCGGCTATCTCGCGTCACGGGCTTTCGCTTCAGTGAGGATCTGGAGCCGGTCTATTTCGAGCAGTTGACATCTGAGCGACGCATAGTGCGCTATACCAAGGGCCAGCCGGTGGCCCGGTTTGAACGAAACAAAGGAGCCCGAGCCGAGTCGTTGGACGCAACCGTGTACGCATGGGCCGCACGATCGCTGATAAACCAGAATGCGGAAAGGCGCGGCGAGGAATTGGCCAGTCTTGCCATGCCTAAGAAAACGCCGAGCGTCGTCCGATCGAAGTGGCTTGAGCAATAAATAGTTGCATAGGGGAATTTGCGATGGGAACTACAGCATACTTTGACGAGAACGTAACCGATGTCGTGACCAACGAAAGAATTTCGATTGAAGCCGGAACTACCAGTTTCGTTGGCCCTGGACCGCAGCTGTATCTAAATTTTGACGGGAAAAGCGTGATATTTTCGCATAAAGAGGCGCAAGCCTTTTGCGCAGCGCTTTCGAGAATAGCCGGATACTTCAACTATCCGGACATGTGATATTGCCCTTGCGGTGCTCAGGTGCGGCTCAGAATCGCCAGCGCCGCGACACCAAGGACAGTCAACCCGCCGATACGCATGGTGAGTTGCAACGTTTGCCGCTCTATTAGCCGCTGCAACTCACGCATGTCTGCTTTTGTAGCAAGCTCAGGCATGGGGCCTTAACGCAGTGTTCTTTCTGCGAGAGCATACAGAAACCCGACCGAAACGCCATCGTGGGCGGCGGCCATTTCGCGGATTTCCCGCACCAATCGTGGAAAGTCGCCAGTCGCGGTGCAATCTTCGATTAACCGGGCCGCGTGTTGGCGGCCAAAATTGTTTTCAGTTGCCCAAGTAGACATTTAGAAATCCCTCCGTGAATTTGCTCAACGGAGGTATGGATTCCATAAGAATAAATTCATGTCAACGCACGTATTCAACGTGAAAATCACGTTAAACGTGTTTTCCAATCGATAGACCCGAGTGGGTTAACGCTCAAAATTGCGGAAACTTGTATTGTTGAATTGGTGATGTAAATGGTTGTTCTGGTCTCATGTGCTCGGCAGAGATTGGCGATTTTCGACGTGTCGACATCGACTCTGCTAATCCCGCCTCGGGCGCCGAATCGTATTCCAGTGCCTTGAAATTCATCCCCCTCATTGGGTGCAGCGGCGAATTTGATCTCACTTAAGTAAATACGATTTCGAATAAGGGAGTAGACGTCGACGGTTTCCTCAGTAACGTAACTTGGGATTATTTCGGGTCTGAGCCGACTAGCCGGCATGATCCCATATCGTTTTACGCTCTCGACGTTGGCAGACCGCGTGTAGTGGTAGAGGACGGGAGGAATTGGCCTCTCGGGGGCGTCAATCACCCAATCTGCCCATTCCGCATCCGGGGCAATGCAGAACTTGTTCTTGCAGAGTTCTATCGCCTGGTGGGTTTTGCTCGGTTCCCATGCGTAGAGGTTGGCACTAAACAAAATCGCCTGAATCTCGCTTCGAACGGTCTCGGTATATGACATGGCTCGTTCAGCGCAGATATTCGGCGAACGCCGATTCAAGATTTCGCTCAGTCACCCTAATCCCATTGTCTTTGAACCAACTAGCAACCATCCAAGCCGCGAGTTCAAAAGGCATGTTCATGCGTGCGCACGTCTCTGCCGCTCGCTGTGCTCGTTTCAACTGTGAAGCGTTCATTGGCTTCCGTTCCCTTTTTTTTCGAGGGGAGCCGGGCAGCGGCGTCAATCTTCCAAATTGGAGACCGCCGCCCGGCTCTTTGTCGGCGTCCGACTTCTCAGGATCGTCGCCGACTGCAGCGGGCGGGGAGATGAAGACCGCCTGGTGCGCTACTAAAAATTCTGCTGAGAATGTAGCCGTAATCTATAGGGGATGTCAACAGTTTATACTTTCACATCTATTGTGAAACCTTGAGTACAGCGATTTCACATAAATATTGAAAGTGTAAGTCTATTGAAATATTCAGCAGTTTAAGACATAATCCCTACATGAAACTTCGCATCTCGCATCTGATCGATGACATTGCTTGCGCTGGCTTGCATCCGGAGACGGCCCGCGCCCGCGTGTCGAGCTACGCACAAAACCGGCTAATCTGTTTCGCGGCCGGGACCAACACCAGCCCAAACATCTATCGGCCTGAAGATTCGGCCGTGGCGATCATTCTCAGCGCATTGCAGGATTGCGGCGTTGCAGACCTCGATTTACAGCGTGACGTTTGCCTTGAAATCTATCTTCGTATCGGTCGATGCCTGGCCGGTCTCACCGATGGCGAAAGCTGGTCGCTGGTCGTTGATGTCTATCGCGGCACGCTTGGCCGATTCATCAATGCGCATCTGGTCCGCTACGGGGAAGCGGCTTCGCCCGCCATGCATCCTGCTTTCACACCGCGCGGTGCAATTGTGGTTGTGCTCGATGAAATGTTGTCGCCAGTCGTGCGACGGCTCAATCCGCCGAAGGGGGCAAACTGATGCGCTTCCTAGATCGTCTCTGGAAACGCTCGGCCGCAGTTCGCAGCTACGAAGCCGTTACCGGCGCTAAGAACCGTTTCGATGCCGGCCGCGCGACCTTCAGCACCTATGCAACTGAGATTGCCGCAGCCCGTGGCACTGTGCAGGGCCGTGCGCGGCACAAGGCCCAAAACAACGCTTTGGCGCGCGCCGCGAAAGAGGCTTGGTCGACTGCCGTTGTCGGGCCAGGGCTGATCCCCACAAGCCAGCATCCCGACTCCGCAACTCGGGCAGCGCTGGACGCTCATTTCACCAAGTGGGCAAAGCGGGCAGATGTGACAAGTCGGGGCAATTTCGGCGCCCTGACGGCCAACGCCGTAGCCGATGAATTCATCGACGGGGAAGCCTTCGCGCGATGGGTCGGCGACCAGCTTCAGGCAATACCCGCTGAGCAGGTCGCAAACGATCTGACCACGATGCTTTCCAACGGCAGGCAAATCGTCAACGGCGTAGAGATTGACGCGGATGGCCTTGTCCTTGCCTTCCATATCCACCCGGCTCGTCCGACTGACGTCTTCGCGACCTATGCGCCGCCCGTGCGTATCGATGCCGACGACGTGCTGCACCTGGGCCAATTCGAGACCGGTGCTTACCGGGCAATCTCGAAATTCGCGCCTGTCCTGCTTCGGCTCGACGCGCTGGACTCGCTTGAAGACGCGCACGCGAGGCAGACGGCGCGGGATGAGCGCTAACAGCAAATTGGCTGTGGATTAACTCGTCTGTTGGCATTTTTGTTGGTATTGAGCCAATAAAATGTAACAGTTTCATGCACATATGATAGCCTCTCCCGCTACCAACATCCCCCCGCTCCTTTGACGCCGTGGGAAGGCACGCTCGCCCAAGAGTGCCGTCAGCCGACCAGAGATTTCGACTTCAACCCCGCCGGTTATCGACGGATCTCGAAACGCCGTTACGATTTCGCCTACACACGAGCCTCGATGGGCTCACCCCGCTTGAATATGCAACCCGATCCGTCAAGAATCACAACGTGAACAGGGCTAACGTCATTTCGTGTGCGATTTCGCACACGGCATCTCCTGCGCGCCCAGTTCGCGACTGAAGTCACGCGTTGTGGCCTCCCATGTAGTTCGAGAGCCATTGATGGAGGAGCAGATCCCAGCGCGTACTCACGACGAGGCAAGTTGCTAAAACACGCTAGGTTGCTCCTGCCTCGAAGGGCCCGACCGGGAACGCCTCTCCGGCCTTTGCAGGACCTGGCGGCAACGGCGGCGGCCACGGTAACGGCGGAGGGCAACGAGCAGCCAACGAGTCCATTTGGTATCAAATAGATCACCGCTAAGAATGAACCGAACTTTTTAGCCGTTTGTTAATATATGCATGTCTTCTAATTTACCATGGCTTTCAATCGCTTCACTCTAGTTCGGCTTATGGCGGACGGTATAAGCCGGGATACGAGCGCGAATGTCGCCACCATCTTCGCTCTGACCTTGCCCATCGTTATCGGTGCCGCGGGCTTCGGTATCGAGACGTCCTACTGGTACTATAACAGCCTGAGACTTCAGGCGACGGCCGACGCCGCGGCCTATGCCGGCGCGCTCGAACAGATCTCGGGGTCTGACCAGCCGACGATCGTCGCGGCCGCGACCCAGTCGGCCGCTTCCAACGGGCTGGGTTCGGGCACGATCGTCGTCAACACGCCGCCGGCATCCGGACCGAACACGGCGAAGAAGGCGGTGGAGGTCATCGTCGGCCAGAAGCTCGATCGGATGTTCACCTCGATCTTCACGCAGGGCCAGGTTCCCGAACAGGCGAGGGCGGTGGCGCTCATCACCAATGCCTCGAAGGCCTGCGTGCTGGCGCTGGATCCGTCCTCATCGAAGGCTGCGCTGTTTTCAGGCAGTACCAGCGTGAAGCTCACCGGCTGCTCGGTGATGTCAAATTCGATTGCCTCTGACGCCATCAAGCTTCAGGGTTCTGCAGGGCTCCAGGCCGATTGCCTGATATCGGCGGGCGGCGTCTCTCTCAGCAATCCCGTCACGACGGTTTGTGCTGCCCCGATCACCCAGGCGCTACCCGCCGCCGATCCGTTTGCCGGTCTGCCGGCGCCGGCGGCCTCGAACCCCTGCCAGAACACCAACAAAGCGACGTTGGCGCCGGGTACGTACTGTAATGGACTCAGTCTTAGCGGCAACGTCACCCTTTCGCCTGGCGTCTACGTTGTCCAGGGCAATCTCAAGATAAACGCCAACGCTGCCATCACCGGCAGCGGGGTGACCATCTTCATGGCAGGCAGTTCGACCGTCAGCATGAACGGCAACGCCACCGTAAATCTGAGCGCGCCGACATCCGGCGCCTACTCCGGCGTGCTGATGTATGGGGACAGAACGGGCGCCGGCGGACAAAGCACCTTCAACGGCACCGCAGATTCGTTGCTGACCGGCGCGCTCTATTTCCCGAAGCAGCAGGTCAACTATCTCGGCAATTTCTCCGGCAAGAACGGGTGCACCCAAGTCGTCGCGAACCTGATCCAATGGTCTGGCAACTCGACGATCGATCAGGATTGCACGAGCCTCGGCATGCGCGACATCCCGGCCGCGCAATCCGTGGCACTGGTCGAGTAGTCTCACGTGAAGCGCCGATCGATACCGATTCTCAGAGATGAGGTGGGCGCTGCGGCCGTCGAGTTCGCGATGGTTCTGCCCTTCCTGTGCGTGGCACTGCTCGGCATCCTGGACGGCTGGTCCTACGTAACGAGTTCACTGTCGATGCGCGCCGGCGTCAAGACCGCCGCGAACCTGATCATGGCAGGATCGACCGATGATACGGCAACCCAGGGCATTGCCATTTCGAGCTGGGAGAAGCGGCCGGCGGATGGCCAGGTTACGCTAAGCCGAATTTACATGTGCGGGACGACCGTGGTCGACGCGGCCACATTGTGCAGTGGGCCCAAGGCGCCATCGGTGTATGTCCAGATCCAGGCCTCGGCCACCTGGGTGCCGCCTTTCACCTTCGGTGTTTTTTCCACGTCCAGCGTCATCGGGCACCTGGAGGTAATCCGTGTCCGCTAGAGCCATTTCTAACTTCAAGCAAACGGAGACCCGTTCTATTCCCTTTCTCGAATGCAATTCCAGGAAAACCGCTTCCACGTTCAGGCAGGATCGATCGGGCGGTGCCGGGCTGGAGTTCGCATTGATCGCGCCTTTTCTTATCATGCTGCTATTTGGCATCTTCGCCTTCGGCTGGTCGATGAACGCCGTGTCCAGCGTCCGCTATACGCTGGAGACATCGTCACGCTCGCTGCAGCTTCAGAACACGCTGACCCAGGCCGACATCCAGGCGATCGCCACACAGAAACTGCAGGCCTTGGGTTTGAAGGATGTCATCGTCACGATCGTCGTCGATCCGGTAAGCGGTGGCTTCCGCATGGCGCATCTGACTGCCAGCTATGCCTTCGTCATCGACTTCCCCTATTTCAGCGCCTTCCCGATCAACTATGCGACGACCGTCACGGTGCCGTTGGTCGGCGCGTAGGGCGACCATTCGGGCAAAGTCGACCGCTATCACGTTCGTCTCGCGGCCCTGTCGGCGGGTCTGGCGTTCTTGCTGGGGCTGGCGATCAACCAGTGCATTCTTGTGTTCGTGCATCGGATACGCCCCACGATGCCGGTGTGACGCATCTGTTGATTGCGCCCAGTGCCGACTGGTCGTTCCCGTTCGACCACGCGACCGCATCCATCGCGATCGTTGCAGCCTTTGCGAATGCGCTGATCCGAGGGGCACGTGACGGGCCGCCGGATGGCGGGTGAAGACCCGCCATCCCTGGAAGACTTGATCGAATGGCGTTACGACCCCGCCAGCGCGTTCACGTCGGCGCAGAACTCGGCGTGCGGCTTGCTCATCGCGGCATCCTGGCAGAGCCTATGCACTTCTTCCTGCTTTTCCTTCGGCATTGCCATGAAGACCTTCTTGAATTCGGCCATCGGCTTCAACTGCTTCAGCGCCGAATCCGCGTAGAAGGGCGCCATGTTGGAGGGCTCGTCGAGAGCGCCGGCAAGCGCGGCGCCACCAAGGGCGAAGAGGGAAGCTGTTGCGAGGCAGATAAGTTTGAGGTTCATGGATCTGGTCCTTTCCTGGGTGATGCGGTCGTCCGATCGACGACCTGTTTGGTAATCGGCAACATTCAAGCCTGGCGCCTCGGCGTGCTCGCCGGGACGCATCGACTGCCTGGATGTTTTCTGGTCTTGCCGCCGATAACGGCTGACGGTTTGGGCGGGTGAAAGAAACCGGCTAATTTCCGGCCGGCTTCGCCGTCTGGGCAGCCTCTTCGATCAGCTCGGCGACCGCGCCGGGCTTCGACACGTAGATCGCATGGCTGCCGGCGACTTCCACGACGGTGGAGCCGGCGCGCTTCGACATGGCGCGTTGGGCGTCCGGCGGGATCATCTTGTCTTCGGTGGCGACCATGTACCAGCTGGGCTTCACCTTCCAGGCCGGGGCGCTGACCTTTCCCTCCAGCGCCGCCACGGCCCACGGGACCTGCGAGTCGCCCATGAATGAGGCGAGGTCCGGCCGGACATCAGCGGCAAACGACGCAGCGAACTTAGCCTTGTCCAGGAACAGGAAGCCATCGACCGGCGGCTGGATCGGCGGCACCGGAGCACCTGGCGGCGGGTTGGCGATCAGGCTTGAAACGGATTCGCCAGCGTCGGGTGCAAAGGCGGTGATGTAGACCACGCCCGCCACCTTGGGATCGGTGCCGGCCTCCGAGACGACGACGCCGCCGTAGGAATGGCCGACAAGGATGACATTGCCCGACGCGGCCGCGATCGCGCGCCTGGTCACCGCCACATCGTCGGCGAGCGATGTGGTCGGGTTCTGGACGATGGTGACGTCATAGCCATCCTTCTTCAGGATTTCATAGACGCCTTCCCAGCCTGACCCGTCGACGAAGCCGCCGTGGACAAGGACGATGGATTTCACAGGGGCAGCGAGCGCCCCGGTTGCTGACATGCCCAGGGCAAGTGCAGCAGCCGAGACGAGTGCGGTAAGAGCAGTCGACATCGAGTTCTCCCTCCAAGTTGGTTCCGAGTTCACCGCGAACTCTTCACGCGCACACGGCAGGGCTGCTTCAGCGCTTGCTGATTGAACGATCCTGCAGCGCAGGATCTCGACTGATGATGCGATACCGTTGGCGTGCTTGAGTACGATGTCTTGAAGTGGTCTCTCGCGTATTGAAGCGATGCCGAATAATCTCCGAACAATTTCCAAAGCCGCGTCAGCAGGTGCAATGTCGAAGAACGCCACCGTTTTTGGCCCGTTTACGCTGGACCCCGACAAGGGGACGCTTTTGCGCCAGGGCGAGCCGGTCGCCCTGGGCCGCCGTGGCATTCTTCTCCTCCATGCATTGCTCGCACGACCAGGCGAAATTCTCACCAAAACCGAACTGATGGATGCCGGCTGGCACGGGAATGTCGTCGAGGAGAGTAATCTATCGGTGCAGGTCGCGCTGCTGCGCAAGGCACTTGGCCCCTCGCCCGATGGCGGAGAATGGATCGCGACGGTCCCCCGGATCGGCTATCGCTTCCTTCGGCCAAGCCTCGAACAGGAGGCCAAAGTGGCCGTGCAGCAGGCGAAGCCCTCGCTTGCCGTTCTTCCGCTCACCAGCCTCAGCACCGATACCGAACAGGAGTATTTCGCGGACGGTCTCGCCGAAGAGATCATAACGATGCTGTCAAAACTCTCCGGGCTGGTCGTCATCGCCCGCAGTTCGAGCTTTGCCTACAAGGGAAAGTCGGTCGACATACGCACCATCGCCAGTGATCTCGGCGTTCGTTTCGTCCTGGCGGGAAGCGTTCGCAGAAGCGGCAACCGTCTGCGGATCGTCGCGCAGTTGAGTGACGGAGAGACGGGCGTCCATCAGTGGGCCGAGAGCTATGATCGGGAGCTGGCCGATATGATCGCGGTCCAGGAGGAGGTGGCGCGTCAGATCGTTGGCGAGCTCCACATCGCGCTTTCTCCGCGAGAGGTGACGCAATGGCCTCGAATGGCATCGACGGGAACCAAAGATATTGCCGCCTATGACTGCTTCCTGCGCGGGCGCGCGATGCAACGTGGCGCCACGCAGAACGGCGATGTCTTCAAGCGGACAAGTGAACTGTTTCGCCAGGCTATCAAGCAGGATCCCGGCTATCCAGCACCCTACGCCGCGCTCGCGATGGCCATGGCGCACGCCTACTACAATCGCTGGACTGACGATCCCGATTGCGCGCTCACGGAAGCCGGCAAGCTTGTCGAGGAAGCCATCGAGCGCGACCCAAACGATGCCTTTCCTCACGGCGTTGCCGCCTTGATTTCGATGTACCGGAAGGACTTTGAGCGATGGGAATCCGAAGTCGAAATTTCGCTGGCGCTCAATCCAAACTTCGCGCCTTCGCTGTCTTTGCGCGGGACGCTCAACATGTACTCGGGAAAACCGCTAACGGCGATCGAGGATCTGGAACGCGCCATGCGCCTCGACCCTCTCTTCTCGCACCTGTATCTTCATCATCTGGGCGTTGCGCATCTCATCGCCGGCAAATACCAAACCGCCGCCGCCCTGTTGCGAGAGCGCATCCTGCTCGTTCCGGAGACCGACATGAGCCGCGCCTACCTTGCGGCGACGCTTGGACTTCTGGGCGATCGCCAAGGCGCGTGGCAGGTTTGGCAAGAGCTTAAGGCGATAAAGCCGGACTATTCGTTCACAAAGGGCATTGGTCAGGCGCCGTTCAGAGACCCCGCGGGTCTGGAGAGGGTCAGGTGCGGGCTGCTGGCGGCCGGCCTCGATCTTGAACCTGCCACCGATGCGGATGGTTTGTAGCGAAATAACGACTTTCAATTGGGTCTATTCGAACGAGTAAGTAAATCCTTCCGCCGAGGCGCCTACGGTGACCTTTGTCATCTTCGCCCCTTCGAGCGAGCGGTTGAGCACGCCGCGGCTCAGCTCCGGCAGCAGCGTGTTGGTCAGGATGGCGTCAATCATGCGCCCGCCGGATTCAATCTCGGTGCAGCGCGCCTTGACCAGATCCATGACGCCGTCGCCGATCACCAGTTCGGCATCGTTGGTCGCCCTCAGCCGGCGCGCGATCTTGCCGAACTGGTGCCGGGTGATCGCCTCGATCATCGAATCCGAAAGCGGATAGTAGGGGATCGTCACCACGCGGCCGAGGAATGCCGCCGGAAACACCTTCAGCAGCGGCGCGCGCAGGGCCGTGTCGAGATCGTCGAGCCCAGTCCGGACGGTGCCGTTCCTGCTACGGTCCATAATGACTTCGGAGCCGACATTGGAGGTGAGCAGGATCAGCGTGTTCTTGAAGTCGATGCGCCGGCCCTCGCTGTCGTCCATCATCCCCTTGTCGAAGACCTGGAAAAAAATCTCGTGCACGTCCGGATGCGCCTTCTCGACCTCGTCAAGCAGGATCACCGAGTAGGGCCTGCGCCGCACCGCTTCGGTCAGGATGCCGCCCTTGCCATAGCCGACATAACCGGGCGGCGCGCCCTTGAGTGTCGAGACCGTGTGCGCTTCCTGGAATTCGGACATGTTGATCGAGATGAGGTTCTGCTCGCCGCCATAGAGCGTCTCGGCCAGCGCCAGCGCGGTCTCGGTCTTGCCGACGCCCGAGGGACCGCAAAGCAGGAACACGCCCACCGGCTTCTCGGGCGCGCCGAGACCGGCGCGGCTGGTCTGGACGCGCCTCGCGATCATCTCCATCGCATGGTCCTGCCCGACCACGCGTTCAGACAGCGTGGCGGCGAGCTTGAGCGCCTTCTCGGTCTGGCTGGAGAGCATCCGTCCCGTCGGGATGCCGGTCCAGTCCTGCACCACGGTGGCGACCGCGTTGCGGTCGACCGAAGGCAGGATCAGCGGCGTCTCGCCTTGCGCTTCGGCGAGTTCCGTCATCAACACGCGCAGCCGCGCGAGATCGGCGGCAGAGGGTCCGGCCACGATCCCGGCGGAAGGTGCCTCGGCCTTTGCCGCCCTGGATTCCTTGGCTTTCGAGGCCTTGGCTTTCTGAGACTTGGTCTCGGCGGTCTTGCCTTCGGCCGGCTTGCTCTCGGTCGACTTGTTCTCAGGTGTCTTCGCCGCAACGTCCGCGCTTTCCGTGTCCCCGTTAGGTTCATCGGCCGCCGCATCGAGCGGCACACCTTCGCCGCGCAGCCTGGCGCGCAGGTCGAGGATCTCGCTCACCAAGGTCTTTTCCCGATCCCAGCGTGTCTGCGCGGCGGCGAGCGTCGTCTCGGTCTCCGCCAGCCCGGCGTCGACCCTGGCTTGCCTGTCCGTCACCTCGATGCCTATCGCCGCCTCGCGACCTATGATGCCGCGCTCGACCTCGAGCGCCTGGCGGCGTCGCAAGATATCCTCGACCTCGGCCGGCGTTGCGTGCTGCGAAACGGCAACGCGGGCGCAGGCGGTATCGAGAAGGCTGACCGCCTTGTCCGGCAGCTGGCGCGCCGGAATGTAGCGATGCGAGAGCGCAACCGCGGCTTCGATCGCCTCGTCCAGGATCTGCACCTTGTGGTGCTGCTCCAGCACGCCGGCGACGCCGCGCAGCATCAGCACGGCGACGGCTTCCGACGGCTCGTCGATCTTGACCACCTGGAAGCGACGCGTCAGCGCCGGATCCTTCTCGATATGCTGCTTGTATTCAGCCCAGGTCGTCGCGGCGATGGTGCGCAGTTCGCCGCGCGCCAGCGCGGGCTTCAGGAGATTGGCCGCATCGCCGGTTCCGGCAGCGCCGCCGGCGCCGATCAGCGTATGCGCCTCGTCGATGAAGAGGATGATCGGCGTCTCGGAGGACTGGACTTCGTCAATAACCGCCTTCAGCCGTTTTTCGAATTCGCCCTTGACGCTGGCGCCCGCCTGCATCAGCCCGACGTCGAGCATGCGCACGCTGACGTTCTCAAGCGTCGGCGGCACGTCGCCCTGGGCGATGCGCAAAGCAAACCCCTCGACGACCGCCGTCTTGCCGACACCCGCCTCGCCGGTCAGGATCGGGTTGTTTTGCCGGCGTCGCATCAGGATATCGACGATCTGCCGGATTTCAGGATCTCGGCCGACAACCGGATCGATCTTGCCGTCGCGGGCGCGCTGGGTAAGGTCCGTGGCATATTTCGCCAGCGCTGAATCCCCGCCTGGGCCGCGTTTCATCGGTGTCTCGGTGGCGGGGATGGCTGCGGAAGCGCCGGTTTCGAGCGACCCTTCCGTGACATCGGCAAAGCGGCCGATGGCGCCGTCGGCATCGATCTTGTCGAACTCGCCGCTGATCTTGGACAGCAGGCCTTCCAGCACGGGCGTCTTCAGGCAGGCAAGCAGAATATGGGCGCTGCGCACCTCTTCGACGCCGAATTCCAGCGTCGCCAAATTCCAGCCTTCCTGGATGGCGTGAAAGATATGATCGGAGAATTCCTCGATGGAAGTGGCGCCATAAGGGAGCTTGTCGACGGCGCGGGTCATGTCCGCCGTTAGCCGGCTCGCGTCCAAGCCCGCGTCGGCGACAATCATCTGGACGTCCGAGCGCTCGGACAGCACGAGTTGTTCGATGAAGTGGACAAGCTCGACATAAGGATTGCCACGCAGTTTGGCTGCATCGGCGGCTGCCTTGAAGGCACGCTGACAGAGCGAATTCAGCTTGGCGACCAATTCCTTGCGCTTGAAGCTCTGCGACGACCGGCGCTGTTCCATCGAACCTGCTCCCGAAATCTGGCGACCGCACCCTGCCATATAAGCGGCCTCTTGACAAAGCGTGTGACGGGATAAGGCGCTTGAACATGTCCGGGCGGCACCTCCCGGTTACAAAAGTCTTGCATACCAACAAACAGTGCCCGGGCAATGCGATGCATTTCGCCTACCGGGTCCGGCAATAGCGCATCGGTTCCGACGGAGAAAACGGTTGGGTTTACCTTCCGTTGGTTTTTGAGCAAGTGCTCAATTGTGGTAGAGTGAGACCGTGTGATAACGTTGCGTCACATGACGGTCTGGAGGCCGCCTGGCTGGGGGTAGGTGTGATTGATCTCGCACTCTGGCTCGATCCGATCGACGGTGAGAATCCGTCGGGGGTGGATTTGCGCAGCAATGCGGCCTTTCACGACCTTGAACGCCTGACGGAACAGCAAAAAAAGGTCGAGTATCAGGGCAACGCCAAGTCGGAAGTCGATGTCCCGATCGACTGGCCCGCCGTTCTCGCCAAGTCCGAAGAACTGCGGCCTCTCGGTCGTGACCTGCGCTTGCTGACCCTCGTCACCCGTGCCCTGGCCAACGAATATCAGCTGGCCGGGCTGGGTGAAGGACTGACCCTCATCGCCCGGACCTTCGACCAGCATTGGGAGACCATGCACCCCGCCCTGCGCTCCGCCGGCACGGCGCGCGATGCCGCCTTGCGCCGCATCAACGCGCTGACCGACCTCCAGAACGGCCAGGATGGCCTGCTCAAGGATTTGCGGAAAATGACGTTTTTCGCGCCGCGTCCAATCGGCCCGATCCTCGGTGAGGATCTGGAGAGAGGCGCCCTCGACGAGCACGTCATGCTGCAGGAAGCGGCGTCGGGACTGAACGCTGCCGAGAAGGCGGCGCTGGTGAGTGCCCATGGCCAGTTGGTCAATCGGGTGCGAACCGCATGCAAGGCGCAGATCGACCAGGCTGGCGAGGCAATGACATCGTTCATCGCCGATGCCCGCGCGGCGATAACGGCTCTCGAGGCGGTGGAGACCGCGCTCAATGCCCGCATAGAAGGAAGCGGGGCCACCGTTCCGGAATTGAAGCGGTTCCTGCAACGTTTGCTGACGACGCTGGAGCGGAACTCGGTTGCTGGCACGTCGGCGAATGGCGCCGCGAAACCGGCCCAGCTGCCGACGGCACAGGCAGCGCCCGCCCGAAACGGTCATGGAGCCGATGCAATGGCAAGTGTGGCAAACCACGCGGAACCGGGCGCGGGCCTGCCCGACCGGATTTCCTCCCGCGACGACGTCGTGAAGTGCCTCGACCTAGTTGTCGCCTTCTATGACCGCACCGAGCCGTCAAGCCCCATCCCGCACCTCGCCCGCCGCGTCCGGCGCATGGTGCACATGGATTTCGTGGAACTGATGGAAGATCTCGCCCCGTCGGGGCTCAAGGAGTTCCGGCTGCTTGCCGGTGTCCCCGATCCCAAGAAGCCGGCCCAGAAGGATGAAAGGTAAGAAGCATGCCAGCAGAGAGCAAAGCGAAGGTCATCGAAAGAAACCGCGCCCCGCGCGTGCAAATCGCCTACGACGTTGAAACCTACGGCAGCCCGACGACCATCGAGTTGCCGTTCGTCATGGCTGTGATGGCCGACCTTTCCGGCGCTTCCCAGACCAGGGAAGCGATGAAGTCGGTGCTCGACCGCTCCTTCATCGAGACCGACGCCAACCGCTTCCCCAAGTTCATGGAGGCCATGGGGCCGCGCGTGAAGGCGCGGGTGAAGAACACATTGCCGCAAGCGGAAGGCGCCGAGCGGGACGAGGAGTTGGCGCTCGACCTCACCTTCTCGAAGATGGGCGATTTCGCGCCGGACAAGATCGCCGAGCAAGTTCCGCAACTGGCCGAAATCCTCAAGATGCGGCGTCAGCTCGAGGAACTGCTGGGCTTCATGGACGGCCGCGTCGACGCCGAAAAGCGCATCGCACAGCTCCTGAACAACGAGCCGCTGCTGAGCAGGATCGCCAGCCAGGCGATGTCCGACGACAAAGGCGAGGAATAAGCCATGGCCGAACAGCAAAAGACCGCAGCCGCCACCGCCGAAGCGGAAGCCATCGATCTCGGCGAATTCAGCGGCCTCCTGGAAAAGGATTTCAAGGTCAAGAAGGACGACAGCGAAAAGCTGCAGCAACTGGTGCGCAACCTGGCGCTCGCCGCGCAGTCGCGCTCAGAGACCACGACGATCTCGTCCAACGCGATCAAGTCGATCAAGTCACTGATATCAGGCATCGACAAGATGCTGACGACGCAGGTCAACGAAATCCTGCACGCGCCGGAAGTGCGGGAGATGGAAGGCACGTGGCGCGGCCTCTGGTATCTCATAAACAACACCGAGACGGATGCGAAACACCTCAAGATCCGGGTGATGAACATCTCCAAGGAGCAGCTGGCCGATACGCTCGAAGACTATGAAGGCCAGATGTGGGACCAGAGCCCGATCTTCAAGAAAGTCTACACGGACGAATATTCGATGCTGGGCGGCGAGCCGATCGGCTGCATCATCGGCGCCTACGAATTCTCGAACCATCCGCGCGACGTCGGCCTGCTGCGCAACATTTCGGGCGTCTGCGCCTCGGCGCACACGCCGTTCATCGCCGCCGCCTCGCCGCGCCTGTTCCGCATGGACAGCTGGCAGGAACTGCCGAACCCGCAGGACCTGCAGATGATCGTGAACAACCCGGCCTATGCCTCGTGGCAGTCGCTGCGCGAGAGCGAGGACGCGCGCTATATCGGCCTCACCATGCCGCGTGTGCTGGCGCGGCTGCCCTACGGCTCGGAGACCGTTCCGGTGAAGGGCTTCACCTTCGAGGAGGAGGTGGGCGGCGACCACAACAAATATGTCTGGATGAACGCCGCCTTCCCGATGGGCGTGAACATCAACCGCAGCCACAAGCTTTATGGCTGGGGCACGCAGATCCGCGGGGTCGAGAACGGCGGCACGGTGCTCAACCTGCCGGTGCATGCCTTCCCGACCGACGACGGATCGATCGCGATGAAATGCCCAACCGAGGTCGCCATCGATGACCGGCGCGAGGCGGAACTGGCCAAGCTGGGCCTGATGCCCATCCTGCACCGGAAGAATACCGACCTGGCTGCCTTCATCGGGGCGCATTCGCTGCAGGACGATGAAACCCGCGCCGGACGGCTCGTCGATCCCGACGCGCAGTCGAACGAGCGGCTAAGCGCCAATCTGCCCTACCTCTTCCCGGTTTCGCGCTTCGCGCATTACCTCAAGGCCATTGCGCGCGACAAGATCGGCTCGTTCAAGGAACGCGCCGACATGCAGATCTGGTTGACCGAATGGATCAACCGATACGTGCTGGCCAACCCGGCCTTCGCCGACGACAAGGCGCGCGCCAAGCGCCCGCTCGCCGCGGCGGAAGTCCAGGTCGATAGCGTCGAGGGCCGGCCCGGTTACTACAACGCCCGTTTCTATCTGCGGCCGCACTATCAGCTGGAAGGCATCAACGCCTCGCTCCGGCTGGTGTCGGAATTGCCGTCGGTGAAGGGTTGAAATTGCAGCAACGTCATCCTGTCTCGTTTGAAAGCGGTGGAGAAAGACAATGCCAGTGAAGATCGACGGCTTTTTGAAAGTCCCGGATATCAAGGGTCCCAGCAAGCGGGACGGCCACGAGGACGAGATCGAAATCCACGGCGTCGACTATAAGATGGTCGCGCCATACGATCCGAATTCGCTCTCGCGCCGAGGTCGCGTCTCGCTCGGCATGATCAAGTTCACCAAGCACTATGACAAGTCGTCGCCTTACCTGAAGAAAGCGCTTTTCGAGAACAAGGCGCTCGACGAGGTGGTATTTTCGGCTCGCCGCACAATAGATGGCGAGACCAGCGACTATCTCGTCGTGACGCTCACCGATGCCTCGGTCATGGAATACGACATGAGGCAGGCCGACGACGAGGCCGACCTGATCGAGGAAGACGTCAGCTTCGCCTACAAGAAGATCAAGTTCGTCTATGACAAGGACGACGAGATCGAAATGGACGTCTATGTCGGCAAGTGAGGCCAAGCGGTCCGGCGCGAAGGCGCAGATTGCCGGCAGTTCGCGGGCAAAGCGCGAGGCGGTCCAACCTTCCCTCTGGGACCGCCTCGTCAACGATCTGCCGGGCCTGACTTCGGAGATCGACGGGCTGCGCCGGCTGTTGCAGGAAGAACTCGGCGCCGAGCGCGTCGAGGAACTTCTTGCCGGCAGCGCGCGCGGCATCGATGCCGATGCGGAACTGACGGCCGAGCAGAAGCGCCGTCTGCACCGGCTGGTCTTCCAGAGCGAGCATCGCGCCGAGATCGAAAGCCGCGGTGTGGTGGTTTCGGCGCGCGTGCTCCGGGAAGCCGTCCGGCGTGACATCGAGGCCCTGTTCAACACCGAGCGCTTCGAATCCGTTCCGATGCTTTCCGATGCCGAGCACGAACAGCCCCTGGAGGAACTGCCCTCGCTCGCCGACTTTCCGGAAGTGCGCCGCAGTGTCGTCAATTATGGGGTGCCGTCCTTCTCGGGCCGTTCGTCGCGGGACTTCGATCGCGACACGCTGGCGCGCGAGATCCGCGCGGTGCTCGCCACTTTCGAGCCGCGCCTCAAGGAGAGCGCCACGACCGTCAACGTTACCCTCGGCGACAAGACCGTCGGTCTCAAGATCGAGATCGACGCCGTTCTGATCATGACGCCGACGCCCGAACGCATGCGGCTGCGCACCACGATCAATCTCGACAACGGCCTGGCACGAACCGAATTCAGGGAGACCTGAGATGGATCGGGTCTTCGTGGAATACTACGAAGAGGAACTGACCCATATCCGGGCGCTGGCCGCGGAATTCGCCGACATGCATCCGGCGGTCGCCCGCAATCTTTCCCTCGACACCGTTCCCTGCCCCGACCCCTATGTCGAGCGGCTGCTTGACGGCGTGGCTTTCCTGGCGGCACGCACGCGGCTGAAGGTCGATGCGGAGCGCTCGCGCTTCTCGCGCGCCGTGCTCGATGTGCTTTATCCGGATCTGGTCACGCCCGCGCCGGCAACGGCGATGGCGGTGCTGAAACCCGGCCAGCAGGTGCAGTCGATGATTGCCGGCCATGCCGTCGCGCGCGGCACGCGGCTCGTCTCCAGCCTGCATCCAGGCCTTTCGACGCGCTGCACCTTCACCACGGCGCAGGAGGTCACGCTGTGGCCGATCGCGATCACTTCCGTGAGTTATTTTCAGGACCGCAGCGGTCTGGCGTCCGCGGGCATCACGCCGGTCGGCGGCGTGCGCGGCGAAGCAGCACTTCGCGTCACGCTCGGGCGTGCCGGAAAGGGCAAGCTTGGCGAACTCGCACTCGACCGGCTCGACCTCTATTTCGCGGGACGCAGCAAGGCGCCGCTGCTTTTCGACGCAATCTTCGGCGCCTGCTCGGCCGTCGCCGCACGCCCCGAAGGTAAGGCCAATCCACTCTCGGCCCTGCCTGAACACGAAATGGTCGGCATCCGCGACGACGAGGCCCTGATGCCCCGTACCCGTCCGACGTTCGAAGGCTACCGGTTGTTGCGCGAATATTTCATGATCCCCGAGCGGTTCCACTATGTGCGCGTATCCGGACTGCAACCGGTCGTGCGTAAATGCGAAGCGGGGATCGAGATCATCTTCCTGTTCCGCCGCCCGGTACCTGAGATGGCCGATGTGACACCGGCCGACTTCGAGCTGTTCGTGACACCGATCATCAATCTCTTCGAACGGGAGTGCAACGTCGTCGAGATCGACCCGCGCAAGACGCGGCAGGTCGTGCATGCCGACCGCACCCGGGCGCGAGACTTCGAGATCTACCGGGTCACCCGGGTCGAGGATGCCGACAGCGAAGGCAACGACGCCCAGATCCCCGAGCTCTTCAGCCTTGGGCAGAACCGCGGCAGCGGCTGGGTCTTTTCGACCGAACGACGGCCGCGCAGGGCTAGCGAGGACGAGCGGCGCGAAGGCCTGACCCGCACCTCGTACACCGGGGACGATGTGTTTCTGGCGGTCTCGCGTCCGGCCACAAACGCGGCGAACCGACCGCTCAAACGCCTCGACATCATGGCGCTTTGCACCAACCGCGATCTGCCGATCCTGGACGACACGCCCGCCTTGACACTGGAGACGGCGGATCCGGTCGAAGCCGTCCGGCTTCTTGGCGCGTTGCGGCCGCCGCAACCGGCAATTCCGGCCTCGCTGCCGGCGGGCGCGGAAGGCGAGTCCCGGGCCGACAATCTCGCCTGGCGGCTGGTGGCGCAGCTGGCGCTCAATTTCCTGAGCCTCGCCAAGGAGGGGCGTGGCGTCGAACCGCTGCACGCACTGCTCGATCTCTATGCCGAGCGAGGCGACCCGAGCCTCGCGCGCAATGTTCATTCCATCGTTCGCATCGACTCTCGCCCGGTCATCGAACGGCTGCACATCGATGGGCCGATGTGTTTCGGACGCGGCACGGAAGTGACCCTGCATGTCGACCAGTCGGTGCTGGCGGGGCAGAGCACGCTGCTGCTTTCGGCTTTGCTCTCGCGATTGTTTGCCCGCCACGCCGGAATTAACGGCCTCGTGCGAACCCGCACGCGGCTGCTGCAGAAGCAGGAGGATGTGCCATGGCCGATGACGCCCGGCAATCGCTACCTGATCTAGCGCGACCCGCCCCAACCGAAACCCAGACGCTGTCGGAGAGCTACGACTTCTTCGAACTGCTGCGCCGGCTGGAGCAGCGGCGCGGACTTTTCGGCTATTCCGGCACGGCCGACCGCGAGCCGGCCAGGCTCGGCCAGCATGTGCGGCTCGCCTTCTCCGCCAGGGACGTGGTCAAATTCCAGGAGGCCAGGGACAAGACGCCGGCGCGGGTGACGGTCGCCAATCTCGGCCTGCTCGGCCCTGAAGGACCGATGCCGCTGCATCTGACGCGCTGGGTGCTCGATCGTCTGTCGCAGCGCTGGTTCACCGGCGCCGAGGCGGAGCAGACCAGTGACACGACCTTCGTCGACTTCGTCAACATCCTGCAGCACCGCATGATTGCACTCTACTACCGCGCCTGGGCCGACGCGCATCCGGCGGTGCAGGTCGAGCGTGCAGTCGGCGGGCGGGTTCGCGCCATGCTCCAGACCATGGCCGGGATCGGACTTCCCGGCACCGAGGACCCCGAACTCGACGCGGTGAGACTGCGCCAGGCCGGATCGCTGGCCAGCCAGATCGACGGCCCGGAACGGCTGACATTGTTCCTCGCGGACGCATTCCGGGTACCGGTCCAGCTCAAGGAATTCGTTGCCGCCTGGATGACGATCCCGGCCGCGCTCCAGACGCGTTTGGCCAAAGCCCACGCCGTGCTGGGCCGTGGCGCGACAATCGGCCCGCGCGTGTTCAGCCGCCAGAGCAGGATCGAGTTGCGTGTCGGCCCGCTCGGCCTTGAAGACTTCAAGGCGTTTCTGCCGGGCGGAAGGCGACTGGGCCTGTTCAAGAAGGCCGTGCGCGACATGATCGGTGAGACGCTCGATGTCGATCTCCGCATCGTGCTGGCGCGCGACGCCGTGCCGCCGCCGCGTATCGGAACCGTCCAGCTTGCACGGACCGCCTGGCTCGCGCGGCCCGCCGAAAGAGGGGACGCCGACGACATGCGGCTGCGCACGATCGTCGGATGGCGGCCGGAAATGGCGGAGGGCGCGGCATGAGCCTGCTGCTGACGCTTGAGCAGGGGCCGCGCAGCCAGGTGATGCGGCAGGCGCGCCTCGACGAAGGCGAGCTGGTGATCGGCCGCAGCGCCGAAGCCGGCTGGCAGATCGACGATCCTGACATGTTCGTCTCGCGGGCACATTGCAAGATCAGCGGCGGCCGCGACGGATACTACGTCACCGACACATCGAGCAGCGGGCTGTTCATCGACGATGCCGACAGCCCTTTGGGGACCGGCAGGTCGACACGCCTGCAAAGCGGCATGCGGTTGAGACTGGGCGACTACGTTCTCCATGTCGAGGTCCAGCCAAACGTGAGCCAGACATCGGCGGGGCAGCCACGGGCGAGCCAACCGGCGCCCGCATGGTCGCCGCCGCAACCGCGCGCTCCTGCCAGCATCGGCGGCGACGACTTTTTCTCTGCCAGGGTCGAGGAAGAGCCGCGGCGGCCGCGCCCGGCGGACTTGCCGGATCCATTCGAGCAGCCGGCCCCGGGAGCCTATGAACGCGCCTCCAGCCAGCGCGATTCGCCTGCATTTGACGACCCGTTCAGCCTTGACCCGGTGGCGGCATCGAACGGTGCCGCGGCACCGGGCCAGCAGGATCCGTTCGGCTTCGCCGAGATGCCAATCCGTGGCGATGTGGCGGGACCCGCGCCAAAGCCGTCGAGCTTCGATAACGATTTCAGCTTCGGGCCAGCCGCAACGTCTGCCCCTGCAAACGGCGCCAATGCTCTTCATGGCGGCGAGCATCCGGACGAAAAATTACAGGCCGCCAATCCTTGGGCCACACCGGTGCGGGCGGCCGAGCCCCCTCCCGCTTCCGCGCCCAAGCCATCCCGGCCCGCGCAGCCGGCGCCGAGCGACATGGCGCTTCGCGCCGCGTTTCTGCGCGGCATGGGCGTCGAGGAAGCCGACGTCCCCGGTCGCGATGCCATCGCCGAGATGGAAAAGTTCGGGCGCGAATACCGGCTGATGTTGGACGGCCTGATGCAGCTTCTGCGCAAGCGTGCCGAGGAGAAGGGGAGCGCGCGCGTCGCCCAGACCATGGTCGGAGCGTCGGAGGTCAATCCGCTCAAATTCCTGCCCACGATCGACGACGTCATCGTTACCATCCTCTCGGAGCGCAGTCCTGGTTTCCTGTCCGGCGAGGCGGCGATCGGCGATGCGGTGAGGGACCTCGCGCAGCATCACGTGCGCGCCTGGCGCGGCGTGCAGGCGGCGCTGCGGCGCATGATCGACCGCTTCGATCCGGCAGCGATCGAGGAAGAGCTGAAATCGAATTCCGCGATCGGCAATCTGCTTTCCGGCGGGCGTAGCGCCAAGCTGTGGGAGCTCTATCAGAGACGCCATCGTGACATCGCCCAAAGCGCGGAATCGAGCTTCCTGGGCGAAATCGGTGCTGATTTTCGAGACGCATATGAAGAGGAGTGAGACATGATTGATCGACGCGAACTCGTCCTTGCCCTTGGCGCGACAGGGCTGCTTGCGGCTTGCCAGAGCGGCCCGCCCAAACCATCGGTTGTCACCGTGAATGTAAGCGGCGGCGCCGGTATGAACCCGGGGCCGGGCGGCGGTGACCGACCGGTGACCGTGCTGGTGATGCGGCTTGCCAGCACAGGCAAGTTCAACTCCGCTGATTACTTCGCGCTGCAGGGCGATGCCGGCTCCGCGCTCGGCGCCGATCTCATCGGCTCCGACACGATCTCGGTGGCGCCGGGCAAGACCGCTGCCAAGACCATCACGGTCGAGCCGAATGCGACGGCGCTCGGCTTCGTCGCGCTGATCCGCGAGCCTGGCGGCAGGAACTGGCGCACGACCAAGTCCGTCTCACCGGGGTCGAAGTTCACGATCAACGTCAAACTCGGCAGCGGCGGTATCTCCGCCTAGCGGCTCCGAGCAAAGGTGACTTGAATGCGGAAAGTAGCGGCATGAGCGACGCAAACAGGGTGCTGTGGTCCGAGGGCCTGTTTCTCAGGACCCAGCATTTTCAGCAGCAGGACCGTTTTTTCGAAGCGACGGTGCGCGGCGCCTTGCAGGCCGGCCAGCTTCACACGTTCGGCTTTCAGCAGTTGACGCTCGACCAGTCCCTGCTCGATGCCGGCCAGGTTGCCATAGTGTCCGCGAGGGGCATTTTTCCGGACGGTACACCCTTTGCCATTCCGGAGTTGATGGACGCGCCGAGGCCATTGCCGGTCACGGCCGACACCGGTACCGGGCCGGTGTCGATCGCCCTGCCGCTCGAGCCTCCGGGCGGTGTCGGCTTCGACCCGGCGCATGCCCCATCCAGCGGCGCACGTTATCACGGCCGGATCGTTTCGGTGCGCGATGCCGTCCAGGGTGGTGCCGATCCGGAAGAGATCGAGATCGCCCGGCCGCAGGCGGTGCTGCTGGCGCCGGGCAAATCGGTCGGCGGCTACACCGCGCTGCCGGTCGCCGACATCAAGGGGATCCGTGCCGATGGCGGGGTTTCGCTCGATGAAACTTTCCTGCCGCCGACGCTGGTCACTGGCGCCGTCGCCTGGTACCGGCAGTTGCTGCAGGAGGTCGTGACCGGCCTCGACCAGATCGCCGAGGCACATGGCAAGATGGTGATGGGCGGACCAGGCCGCAGCGTCGAGGACCTGCTGATGCTGCATCTGGCCAATGCGGCGCGCCCGCGCCTTGCGCATATGCTGGTGCAGGACGTCTTCCATCCGGCCGAGCTCTTTCTCGAGCTTGCCGGGCTCGCCGGCGAGATGGCGACCTATGGCTCGAGCTCGCGCCGGCTGGGCGAGCTGCCGGCCTATGACCACATGGCGCCTGGTGCCGCCTACATGGCCCTGGCGGACGCATTGCGATCGCTCATCCTCAGCCTGCGCTATATCGAGCCTAAGTCGCGCGCGCTGCCGGTCATGCGGCATTCGACCAATGTCTGGAAAGTGCGCATCGACAATCCGAAGCTCTTGGTCGCCAGCCGCATCGTCATCCGTGTCGGCTCCGAACTGTCGGAAGACGCGCTGCGCAAGATCTTCGTCAACCAGGCGACCGTCGGCTCCGCCGACCAGTTCGAGGGTCTGTGGAAGTCGCGCCTGCCCGGCATTCCGTTGAAACCGCTTCATTCGCAGCCGCGCGAGATCCCTTATGACGGCGATCGGCTTTGCCTGGAGCTCGACCAGAAGAACGAGCATTGGGCCTCGCTGCTCGAAGCCCCTGGCTTCGTCATCGGTGTTTCCGGTGTGCTGCCGAGCGAGCCGCAGGTCGACTGCTATTCGGTGAACAGGTGAGATCATGAGCCGGGATGATCCTTTCGGACTGTCGGAGGATCGCGAACGCACCCGCATCAGGTTGACGGGTGCGGCACCACGGCCGATGGCGCCGCTCGTGCCGGGCGCGCCGGTGAAGCGGGCGCGCGCCAATCCCAATACGCTCATCAACATATTCGCGCCGCTGCTTGAATTCGCACCGGAGCTCGAAAGCGCGCTGGCGCCCGAGAATCCGGAAGTGATGCGCACACGCCTGCTCGACGAGCTGGTGCGGGCGCGCGACGCGGCGATGGCGGCCGGTTCTTCGCTGGAACGGGCCGACCAGGCCGCCTGGGTGGTGGCGGCGCTGCTCGACGACCTCGCGCTCAACACGCCGTGGGGCGGGGCCAGCGCGTGGCCGCGTCAGCCGCTGGTGGTCATGCTGCGCGGCGACGTCGATGCCGGCACGCAATTCTTCACGCGTCTCGACGAGTTGGAGCGGCACCCGAACCGCGACCGCGAATTGCTGGAGCTGCAATATTACTGCCTGGCGCTTGGCTTCCGCGGCAAGTACCGCGTGCCCGGCCGGGCGGGCGACCGCTCGATCAATGCGGTTCGCGTGGCGGCGGCGCGTTCCTTGCGCGATGCCGATGCTCAGGACGCGCCGCTGTCGCCGAACTGGAAAGGCGTGATCGCGTCCGACGAGCCGCAGCGCTTCATCGTTCCGATCTGGGTGATGGCGCTGGCGGCAGTGGTGATCGCCGCCGCCATCCATGTCGGCCTTTCGATGGGGCTGAGCAACCAGGCGGTAGAGCTTTCCGCGCTGGTTCGTACCCTGCCGCCGCCTTCGCGAGGCGATGTTACGCGTGCCGCACCCAAGCCTGACGCGCCGGAACCGCCGCCGCCGGAAGCAGTCGATTTCGCGCTGCTGCCGGAATTCGAGGCCGGCGCACCAGCGGACCTCAAGGGGGCGCTCAGCGGCACCGAGAGCGTCTCGCTGGCCAAGCTGGTCGTCCAGTCTTCCAACCCTGAACTGTTCCAATCGTCGCGGCCAACGCTCACCCAAGGCTACGAACCCCTGATCGACTCGATCGCCAAGGTCATCCTGGACAACAAGGAACTGATCGGAAAAATCACGGTCATTGGCCATACCGACAACGTACGCCTGCAAAGGTCCAACCCGCTTTCAACCAATCAGCATCTCTCCGAAGCACGCGCCGAAACCATAGCCAAGCTGCTGGTGCAGGCCGGCGTGCCGCAGGAGAGCATCCACTACGAAGGCCGCGCCGAGTCCGATCCGGTGGCCGACAACTCGACACGCGAGGGCCGGGCGCTCAACCGGCGCGTCGAGGTGCTGGTCGAGAAGAGGCTTTGAGATGTTCATCCTGCGCTTCCTCTGGGCCGTCATCACCTCGCGCTTCCTTTGGACGCTGATCGGCATCGCACTGCTTTCGCTGTTGATCTGGGTGTTCGGCCCGATCGTCCAGGTCGGCCCTTATGCGCCGTTCGATTCCGACAATGTGCGCATCGCCATCATCGCCGGGCTGATCATTCTGTGGCTGATCTGGCTGATCGTCGCGCAGCGCCGCGCGATCCGCGCCAATCGCATGTTCGTCGCCGAGATCGCGGCGCCCGTGGCGGAAAAGCAGCTTACCCCCGGCGAGGAGAGCGTCGCGGCAGTCGGCGCCAAGTTCGGCGACGTGATGGCGGAACTCAAGCGGCGCAAGCTCGGAGGCCGCAAGTTCCTGCGCGAGATGCCGTGGTATGTGATCGTCGGGCCGCCGGCCACCGGCAAGACGACCGCTTTGCGTCAGTCCGGCCTCAACTTCCCGATCGACCTTACCGACGATCTGCAAGGTGTCGGCGGCACGCGCAACTGCGACTGGTTCTTTTCGGAAAACGCAGTGCTGATCGACACGGCCGGCCGCTATGTCCAGCAGGAGAGCCAACCCGATGTCGACGCGGCGGAATGGCTGGGCTTCCTCGACCTTCTCAAGAAACACCGCGGCCGGCGGGCGCTGAACGGCGTGATCGTGGCGCTGTCGATCGACGTGCTTTCCGAGGGTGACGAGGCGATAAAGGCGCATGGCCGAAAAATCCGCCGCCGGCTGGCGGAGTTGAACGACCGGCTCGAAATCCGCCTGCCCGTCTATCTGATGCTGACCAAGGCCGACCTGATCAAGGGCTTCGAGGCCTTCTTCGGCGGCCTGTCGACGACGGCGCGCGAGCAGGTCTGGGGAACGACTTTTCCGCTCGATGCCCGCGTCGACGCCGGCGCGATCCAGACGGAGCTTGCCAGGTTGGCCACCGAACTCGAGCGGCGGCTGGTGCCGCGGCTGGAGGATGAGGAAAAGCTCGCCTCGCGCGCCGAGATCTTCCGCTTCCCGGCTCAGCTTGCTAGCCTTTCTGAACCGATCCAGGTGCTGATCGAGGCGATGTTCGGCGAAAGCCGCTACGAGGAGGCCGCCTGGCTGCGCGGTCTGTATTTGACCTCGGCGACGCAGGAAGGCGCGCCCATCGACCGGCTGACCGCGGCACTGTCGTCGTCCTTCGGGCTGCCGCCGCGCCGCGCCATGCCGGCGGCGCGCGTCGAAAAACGCAGCTTCTTTCTCAGGAACCTGCTGACCGAGGTGATCTTCAAGGAAGCCGGCCTCGGAACATTCGATCCACTGGCGCAGCGCCGCCGCGCTTGGATCTGGCGTGGCGCCGCCGCTGCCTGCGCGCTGGCGGCTGTGCTCGCTGGCGGGCTGTTCACCTGGTCCTATCTCGACAACCGCAATGCGATCACTGACCAGGCCGGCCAGTTCGAGGCGCTGCAGGCGCCGCTCACGGACGTCGCCGCCATGCCGGCGTCGGTCGAGCAACCGACCATGGATGGCGCGCTGGCCGCGATGGACGCGGTCGCGGCCGCCCGCACCCCGCCGCCGGATGCGGTTCACGACCTGCTCGGCCCGACGGCTTCAGCGGAACTGGTCCGGGCGCAGACCGATACCTACGACCATGCGCTGCGCAATGTGCTGGAGCCGCATATGGTCGCCCTGCTCGAGGCCACGATGTGGCGGCAGATTCGCGATCCGGATTTCATGCTCGGCGCGCTGAAGACCTATCGCATGATGACCGGCCTGTCGCAGATGGACACCGATTTCGTGCAGAACTGGTGGATGAACAGCCTGCCGGAATTCGCGACGGCACCGCCCTTTCCGACCCCTGATGCCGAAGCGCACCAGCTCGCCGCTATCCGCCGCATGACGATCGACGACAGCTATATTGCGCCGGACAAGGAGCTGGTCGCCGAAGCGCTGAAGACGGTGTGCACGATCTCGCTGCCGGCGCGCGCCTACAAGCAGCTTCTGGCAGATCCGGAAGTAGCGGCCGTCAAGGAATGGGTGCCCGCCAATTTCGCCGGACCCAACGGAGCCAAGGTGTTCGCGCGCCGCTCCGACAAGACGCTGCGCGTCGGCGTTCCAGGCCCCTATACCTATTCCGGCTTCCATGACGCCATCCTCGACCGGGTCGAGGATGTGGCCGGCCAGGCGGCGCTCGACCGGGCGGTGTTTGCCGGCGGCTGCTCGGAAAATTCCGAAACTTCGGTTTCGGCGCTCTCCGAAGACATCCTGAAGCTCTACTATGACGACTACATATCGCAATGGGACAGTTTCCTGCGCGATATGCGGCTGGCGCCGCTGACCGACCTGAACGTCGCCAGCGAGAACCTCAAGGATCTTTCGAGCGCCGATTCAGCGTTGAAGCGCCTGCTGACGGCTGTGGTCCAGGAAACGGATCTGACCCGCTCCGACGAGGCACCGGCCGATGACAAGGGCGGCGGCGCGGCCAAAGCCGGCTCGAAGCTGCTCAGCAAGCTCGGAAAGCTGGGCAAGGTGGTGAAGACGGGAGCGAAACTGTTGCCCCGCGCGGGCTCGGCCGAGCAGGTAGACATGACCGGCAGCCTAGTGGCCGAGCACTTCAAGCCGCTCAAGGGCACGATCGCCCAGGTCGACGGCCAGCCGCTGGCGCTCGACGCGGCGGTTGTGGCACTGACGGCGCTGTCGAATGTGCTGCAGACGGTGACCGCCAATCCCAACCCGCAGGATGCCATCAAGAAGCAGGGCGGCCTTGCCGAACTGACAGGCGCGGTCGCCAGGCAGGCGCAGATCCTGCCTTCGCCAATCAATGACTGGCTTGGCGGTATTGCCGGCGACACCAGCGGCCTCTCGCAGAAGGCCGTAACAAACGAGCTCAACGCCATCTGGCGCGCCGACATCCTGCCCTTCTGCCAGGCGGCGCTCAACAACCGCTACCCGTTCAGTCCCGAGAGCGCGGTCGACGTCAACGTGCGCGACTTCCAACGCCTGTTCGGGCCGACCGGCCTGATCGACGCCTTCACCAACGACCATCTGATCAACTATGTCGACACGGCAAGCGAGCCCTGGAAATGGCGCGCCGATTTCGGGCTCGATCCCGCGGCGCTGGCGGCGTTCGAGCAGGCCAGGCACATCCGCGACGACCTGTTTCCCGGCGGCACCGGCCCGGTGATGAACTTCACGCTGGAGCCGAAGGACCTGTCGCCCAACGTGGCACGGATGACGCTCAACCTCGATGGACAGAACCTGGTCTACTACAACAACGCGACCAGGCCGCAGCCGATGACGTGGCCGGGCAAGGACGGCACCGGTGTCATCTCGCTCGCCTTCCAGCCGGTCGACGGCTCACCCGAAGTGATGCTCAACGAGACCGGCAGCTGGGCGTGGTTGAGGATGCTGCGCAGCGGCCACTTCGCCGGAACCAAGCTCACCGACGTCTACAGCCTGCGGCTGGGCACGAAAGGCATGTGGGCCGATTTCGAGCTCAAGGCGGCAAGCGTCGAAAATCCCTACACACTCGAGATGTTCAAGAAGTTCACATGTCCGCCGCAGATATGACAACGGGATTCTTCGGAAAGATTCCGGCGACCGGAGATTTCGTCGCCGCGAACCTGCCACGCGCCTTCATCGACCGCTGGGACCGGTGGATGTCGACGGAATTGCGCGCACGGCCGGACGAGGGTGAGTTGGATTCTCGCGTCTGGCGATTCACAGTACCCACGGCGATTTTCTGTGACCAGCCTTGCGCCGGCGTGTGGCGCATGAGCGAGGATCGCGTCGGTCGCCGCTATCCATTCGTCATCGTGCGGCTGGGCTCTCCACCGGAACCGGGAGATCCCTGGTTCGAAGCGGCCACCGAACTGGCGCGGGTCGCAGTTGACCAGGGTCTCTCGACGGCGGCGCTCACCCTTCGTCTCGCGGAATTTGAGGCGCCGGTAACGAGCCAGCCCACCGCGACAATCGCATTCTGGAGCGACGACTGGGAGGTTAAGGAGTTCGCCTTCGTGGATATCCACGATCTCGCCCAGAACGCGCTACCGGCCATGCGCGCCGCGCCGATGGAAGTCAGGGAGGCGTAACGATGGCGATCACGGTCTTCGCCGAAGGCATGGGCTTCTTCCATAAGGGAAGCAACGGCAAGGGTATCGCCCCCGGAGACGTCTGCCTGTCGCCGCCGCCGCCGCCGGCGGGTCCGGTGCCGGTCCCATATGTGAACATGCTTTCCGCCAGCGACCTGATCAAAGGCAGCACTTCCGTCAAGATCGACGGCAATCCGACGGCGCTGGAGAGCTCATCGGAAGTCGCGATGAGCACGGGGAACGAGCCGGCCACGCCCGGGCTCGGCGCCGGCGTCATCACACACCGCATCAAGGGCAAGGGCGGCTTCATGCTGTGGTCGTTTTCAGTCAAGGTGGAAGGCAAAGGGGTCTGCCGACATGGCGATCCCATGGGCCAGAACGAAGCCAGCAGCCCATGCAACGGTTTGGATGGTTCCGCCTTGGTGGCTTTTTACAAAACCGTCGCTCCGCATGCGGATGGCAAGAAGAAATGTCCGAAATACAGCCGCAAGAAGCATGCGCCTGATATCAACGCGGACCAGGACAAGGAGGTCCACGGAAAGCCGTGCTGGGAATGCGGCAAGCCTTGGCTTCCCCCGAACCAGTATTCAACGGCCTCGAAGGGAAAGTACAAGGACCGTGACAAGAAGGCCATGACCCCGGATCATGAGCCTCCGATGAAGGTCGCGTGGGAAAATGGCGGCTGCCACCTGCCGAAACCCTACCAAGGGTTCAAGGACCATTTCGCCAAGCCGGAGGCGGTCAAGCCCCATTGCCGCAAATGCTCGAACAGCCAGGGGGCGAACATGAAGACGATCCGGCAAAAAGCCAAGCTCAAGATCGCCCGGATCAGGATGTGAGTTGATGGACGAGCGTCTCCAGAAGATCCAGGACGACTACATCGTGGAGCTACGCGCCGCGGTACCGGACGTCAAGAAATGGTGGAAGGCTCAGCTCAGGAAGAACGAACGGAAATCCTATCCGGGCGGCCCCGCCCTCGATTTCGAAACGCGCTGGCCGACCGAGCTTGGCGGGCACCCGCGCCTGATCGCGATCTTCCGTAAATATTTCCTACTGGCCGAGGAACTCAACCTCGAGTTGGATGAGCAAGGCAGGAAATACCACGAGGAGGACCCCGATGAACTATGGGGCCTGGACGTGCCGCCGCCGACACGCGAGCAAGTGCTGCCGATCGACCTCCTCGTTAACGACCTCGAGGACGACAACGATGACCTTTACGAGGTGATGGAGACGATGTTTTTCATCCCGATCGGCATCGGCAAGGACGGAGATCCCTGCTGATGCCGCTTGAAACCTTTCACATCGTCGCCAAGGGAATTTCGCGTCTGTGCTGTGCGCCCAGCGACCTCGCCGTCACCAGTTCGCAAGGCAGCCCGAAACCCTTGGCGGAAGCAACAGAAGCGCATCGGCGGATTTTCCAGGAGTATCTCGCCGCCCTGCGTCCGACCTACGACACGGCGTCCGAATGGTGGAGCAGCCTGGTCGATTCTCAGATGAAGGAAGGCGGATCAAGAGAGGATGCCATCGATGCATCCTTCGAACGCCGGCTCGCCGGTCCGGCATCCGCACCCGAAGTCGTGACGCTGGTGCGCGACACATGGCTGAGATGCACGGCATTGAACGCCTCACTCGACGAACTGGACCGTGTGCCTCCCGAGGTCCTGCTTCTCGGCTGGCTGGTGGACGACAAGCAAGACGATTTTGTCACGCTGATAACCTGCATGCCTTATTGGCCGCTCGGCCTCGACGAAAACGGAAACTGGTGTTGACCAATGGCGTTCGCGGTCTGGATCGAGAACCGAACGCCCTTTGCCGCGGCGACGCATGTTCAACTCGACTCCAACGGCCAGGAGGTGCTGGTCGTCATGTTTTCGGCGAGCTTCGACGCGCTCGATGGCGCTCCGGAACTGCGTGTCTCGGAAGACCAGATGCCGGTCGCGCTGTGGGATATCCCTTATGGCGATCCTGCTAATTCGTCCAACCGCTACGAAGCCGACATCGCGCCGGTGAAACCTCGCGCCGAAATTCTGATAAACGGCTCGGCCCAAGCGCCGAATGGTCGGCCGGTAACGGAGATGCAGGTCGGGGTCCGTGTCGGCGCGGTGCAAAAGGTGCTCAATGTCGTCGGCGACCGCACCCATGATGCCGCCGGGTACAGCGCCCCGCATCCATTCCGAACCATGCCTGTTTTATACGAACGCGCTTATGGCGGCATGCTGGCCGATGGCCGGCTCGACAGGCGCAACCCGGTCGGCATCGGTTATCGCCAGGCGCTCTCGGCCGACCCGGCCGTGCGCACGCAGGCGCCGAACATAACCTATCCGGGCGAGCCCTGCTTAAGTCCATCCGACCGCCCAAAACCCGCCGGCTTCGGGCCCTTGGGACGGGGCTGGCTGCCCCGGCTTCCGCTTGCCGGTACCTACGACCAGGCTTGGATCGACACGCAGTGGCCTCTACCACCCAAGGATTTCGACCCGCTCTACAATCTGAGCGCACCGGCCGACCAGCATCTGGAGCAGATCCGCGGCGGTGAGCAGGTCACGATTATTGGCATGACCCCGAACGGCCGCTGGGGTTTTCGCCTGCCTCGCGTGGTCGCCCCGATCCAACTGATCTACGAGGACAGGATCGAGCAGCACAGCTTCAAGGCCGACACCGTCATCATCGAGCCGGATCTCTGGCGCGTCACGCTCAAGGCCCGTCTCGCGCTGGTCACCCGGCGCAACGCGCCGCCGCTGCTACAGATCGCATTTGGCCATGTCACGCCCGGCTTTGTCCTCGCGGCCCGCAAGCGCAAGCAGTACATCGACCCACGCGGCATCGGCGGTCCCGCCGACCATCCGGTCTGGCTCGCATGAAGAGGCCGCTCTACGTCGCGGGATCCGGCGCGGTCACCGCGGCCGGCTTGAATGCGCCGCAGACAATCGCGGCGATACGCGCCGGCCTGTCCGCCTTTGAGGATATAGGCGTTCCCGAGGTTGGGCAGTCGCAGGTCGTTGCCCGAATCCCGGCACATTGGCGCCTGCGCCGCACGCAGGGCGACTGGCTGGTCAGCATGGCCGCCCGCGCCATCAAGGAAGCGTTGGGCGCGGACGATCCAGGCGTGGCCGCCGCTACCGCGCTCCTCATCACGCCGCCGGAAAGCTTTCGCGACCACCCGGCCTTCACCGAGCTTTCGGCCCATAACTTCGTGGATGCGGTGATCGGCGCGACGGGTCTCAGGTTCCATCCGGCCTCGCGCGCCATCGACGGTGGCGCGGCGGCCAGCATTGGCCTGATCGAAAGGGCGTTGGCGCTGATGGACGAGGCGGGCGCCGCACAGGTCCTGCTCGGCGGGGTCGACAGCCTCGTCAACGACACCGATCTCGGCCGACTTGGTCGGGCTGGACGCCTGAAGGGCGAGCAAAATCCTCAAGGCCTGGTACCAGGCGAGGCGGCCGCCTTCGTGCGGCTGACCCGCGAGCCATCCCGTGATGCGACGGTCGTGGCCGCGATCCACGGCATCGGTGTCGCGCAAGAGACGGACAGCGTGCTGTCGGACCGCTACAGCCAAGGTCGCGCCATGCTCGGCGCCCTGCGCGAGGCGATGTCCGGCTCTGGAACCTCAGAACCCAACATTGACTTTGTGGTCAGCAACGGCAATGGCGAGCGGTATAGCGGTTGGGAAATGATGATCGCCCGCCCGCGCTTCTATCGCACCCGACGTGAAATCCTGCCTACTGCCTATCCGGCCATGACGCTCGGCGACATAGGAGCAGCCGGTGGGGCGCTCGCACTGATGCTGGCGGCCGACAGTTTGCTCAAGGGCTACGCACCCGGTCCCACCGCCTTCTGCGAACTTGCCTCGGAGAACGGCCTGCGCGCCGCGGCCGTGATGGTCCGCAAGAACCGACGCTGAAACTCACACCCAGGCCGGGAGATGGCGCGTGGCGCGCCAATCGGCAAGCGGTGTGTCGGCCGTGGCCAGTGCGGCGCGCAGTGCGTTGAGCCGTAACAGGCGCATCGACCGGAAAGGCCGATGATCGTGTCCGCCCCGTCCCCCGTTCCACCACGCATTGACTCGATCCGCCACCGGCAGCGAATTGTCGTCCAGATGAGCGAAATCCTTGCCGAGTGCAGCCGGGTCGACGACAAAGAGGTCGGTTTCGCCGAAATCGATCTCGAACAGGTCGCGAAGAGCTGCACCGGCGGCAGCGACAAGGTCCGGCTCGCGCATCTTCTCGATCAGCCACGGCATCACCGCGCGATCGCCAAACAGGCCAACGGACGCTGTCGCCACGCTGCGAAGGCCGGGCTGCTCCAGATGCTTGCCTAGCCAGTCCTTACCGGATTTCGTCGCCGTCGTCAGGAGACGTATCTCGATGGCAGCCTCCGCCAGTCCTGCTTCTGTCGATACGATCTCGTCGATCACCTGGTGAGCGGGCCGCTTCTCGCCGAGCAGGCAAGCGGCCAGGGCCGCCGTCAACCGTTCCTCGGGCGTCTTGCCGTCGAGTCCGGCCAGTACGGCTGGAAGGAGGTCGCGACGCTTGATCGCACCGGCGAGCCTCACGGCGCGGCTGCGTATCCTCGCGTCCGAATGACTCGCCAGGTCGGGAAGGCGCGGCCCCGGATCCACACGATGATGCCAGAGCGCATAAAGACCGAGGCAGCACCGCAGCTCGTCTCGAGCGTCCAGCCATTTCGCCACGAGTGGCCGCAGGCTTTCGCGCGGCGTGCTGGCAATCGCGGCGGAGAGGCTGGACCAGCCAGCCTCGCCAAGGCTCGCCGCGCCGTCGATCGCCACCGCGACCAGGCCGGCATCGCCCCAACGCAGGGCCAGCGCCCCAAGCACGAAAAGCTCGCCTGGTTCGGGATAGTCGGCGAACCTAGCCAGGGCGCCTTCCCAGCCGGCCTTGCCGGCGGCCATAAGCCCTTCGAGGTTAGCCTCGAGGCGCTGGTCGATGCGGCCGATGTCGATCTCGTCGAGGATAGGACCGTCGATCTCGCGACGACGGCGCAGCCAGAGGAAAGCCGCGTCTTCGGCGTGCTGATCCACGATGGCGGCGATGGTCGCGACGCGATGCATGGGCAATGCCTCAGTTGAGATGCACGGCTCCGCCGCGAATACGATTGGTCCCGCTCGCCTGGCTGGTCAGTTGGGTACCGCGAATGGTCACGCGACCATCCTTATCGAGAATGATCGACGCCAGACCGCAGCGCAGCTCCACGCGCTCTTCTGCGGTGACGACGACGCGATTGCCATCACGGATCACCTGCAATTCCTTATTCCTGGGAGCGGGGTCCACGATGCGCCCGACGACCAGTGGGCGCATCGGATCGCCGCCTTCGAAGAGCAACGCCAGTTCGGAGCCGATCGCCGATGCATCCAGTGCTGTCAAACTGCGTGCCGCGATCGCCGTCTCCCGGGGATTGCCGACGAAGCCGACCAGCGGCGCCCCGTTTTCGAAGCCGATCAGCAGTCCAATCACGACGCCGTCGATGCGGTCCAGCACTTCCATGATGACGCCCTCAATTGTTGTTGATGGTGCTTCCCTTTACGACCACGTCGCCATCCGCCTTTACGGTGATCTTGCCGCTGCCCTTGATCGTGATGTCCTTGCCGTCGGCAACGATGGTGCCGTCTTTTTTCATGGTGATCGAGGCAGATCCACATTTAAGCGTGATCTCGTCGCCCGCTTCGATCATCAGCTTCTTGCCGACCTTGATCGAACCGTCATCGGCGATATCGATGCCGCTGCCCTTGCCGACCTTGAGCGCATGCGCACCGGCAATCTCGGTGCTGTCGTCGGCCCCGATATTGGCGGACCTGGCCTTGCCGATCTGCGAAGAGTGGGCCCCGCCGACGCTGAAGCTCTGGTCGGCAGCGACGTCAACGGTTTGCGCGGCCCCGATCGTCCAACTGTCCGCCGCGCCAATTGTGTGGCTCTGCCCCGCCCCCACCGTGACGCTCCGCGAAGCCCCGATAGTGTTTGTCTGCACTGCGGCGACGCTGCGCGTCTCGGAGGCTCCAACCGTATCGACGCGAGCCGCGCCGACGCTGACGGTCTGGATGATCGCCACGGTTTGCGAGTGGTTCTGGCCGATGGTTTCGGTCGAGTTGGCGCCAATGCTGATCGTCTCGTTGGCGCCAACCGTCAGCGATCTGTTCTTGCCCACCGTTTCGGTGTCGTTGCTGCCGATGTTCGTCGTCTGGTCGACACCGACCTTGACCGTCTTGTTGTTGCCCACATCCTCATCGAGGTTGTGGCCGACGGAGTGCTTGGCGTCGTGGTCGATGCGGTCGGACTGGTCGTGCTGCACCGTCTTTTTGCGGTCGTGCTTGATCAGCAGGTGGTGGTCCTTCTGGGCCTGGAAGTTGACCAGTTCGGAGCCCGCCTTGTCCTCGAACATCAGTTCGTTGTAACCGCCGCCGCCTTTCGAGGAGTTGGACTTCCAGCCTGATTGCGTCGCGTTGGCCGGCAAGGCGTAGGGCGGCATCTCGGCCGCGTTATAGACGCGGCCGGTGATGATCGGCAGGTCGGGATCACCCTCGATGAAATCGACGATGACCTCCTGTCCGATGCGCGGGATCTGGATGAAGCCCCAGCCGCTGCCGGCCCAGGTCTGCGACACGCGCACGAAGCAGGACGAGTTCTGGTCCTTCTTGCCGAGGCGGTCCCAATGGAACTGCACCTTCACCCGGGCATATTTGTCGGTGAATATCTCCTCGCCCGAGGGACCCACCACCGTCGCGGTCTGCGGGCCACGCATGATCGGTCGCGTTGTGGTACGCGGTGGCCGGAAGGGCAATTTGGTGGGCGCAACGCCGAGCACGACCTTGAAATTCTCGCTATGGGCCTCGTTCTGGGTACGGTAGCCCGGATCGAACAGCCTGTATTCGGCGCTGATCACCAGATACTCCTGGTTCTGGTCGTCGCGCGGAAAACTTTCCAGCGTGAACTTGCAGCCGGAAAAAAGGCCGCGCACAGTGCCCACCGCCGTGCTGTGCTGGTGTACCGCCTGAAGTTCCTCGCGGCGAATCCCCGCAATCGTGTCGCCTCGCCCGACATCGAGATGCGCTCCTGGCTGGCGATAGTTTTCGCCCGCGGCCTCCTTGTGGCCGAACGGCTGGGCGGACTTCGCCATCAGGTCGGCGCCCGGCTTCTCGAAATCATAGTCCGTATGGGCATAGGCGCCCGGCCGCACCGCGCTGCCCGGAATCCATTCGGTGATGTATTCGACATCGCGCCGCGAGCCATGTCCCTCGAAATTGTAGGGCACCTTCTCGTGGCCCGGAGCCGGCTTCAACTTGCTCATCGCGTCGCAGAGGACTAGCGTGTGCTTGCCCTCGTCATGCTCGAAGAAATAGAAAATACCCTCATGCTCGAGCAACCGCTGCACGAAATCGAGATCGCTCTCGTCGTACTGCACGCAATATTCGCGCGAGGGATAGGACCCCTGCAGCCGCTTCTCGAATTTCGCGACGCCGTATTTCGAGAATATCTTCTCGACGATCTCGACGACGGTCATGTTCTGGAATATCCGGCAGTCAGTGGTATTGCCGAGGAACCAGAGCCAAGGCCTGACGGTGGCCTCGTAAAAGGCCAGCCGGTCCTCGACGCGGGTCAGCCTGAACTCCGACACGAGACCGCTGAACCAGCGTTTCGGATCGGATTCCCCTTCGACCGAAACGGCGCCGCCCAGCATTTTCAGCGGATCCACGTCATGGTTT
The DNA here is from genome assembly GCF_020164745.1 of Mesorhizobium sp. ES1-4. Taxonomy (GTDB): domain Bacteria; phylum Pseudomonadota; class Alphaproteobacteria; order Rhizobiales; family Rhizobiaceae; genus Mesorhizobium. The sequence continues at coordinate 81,031 of NZ_JAIUGV010000002.1, forward strand.
TTGCTGACGAAGCCGACGGTATAGGCGAAACAACGGCTGATCTCATCGCGCCCGACGAGATGGGTGAAGGTCAGCACATCGGCGCCAACCGGTGTCTGTACAACCGTGGCACGTTCGTTCGCCATGGGTCGTGCCCCTCCTGGACGCGGCCGCCAGCATGATGGATTGGAAGTCCCCGCTATGTTAACCGCATCGCGTTCGGAAACATTCGAATTCACCGGACCGGACCATCGCAAGCGTAGCACATGTTTAGAGCCTGCCAAACAATAGCGATCGCTAAATTCTGCCCCATGCGCGGGTGTGAAACGCTCCTCTCCCACCGCCCTCACAAGCTGCTAGAATGCTGGAGCAGTTCCAGGAAAGCACATCGCGGTTTTCCGGGCGGATTGCGTGAAACAAGGTCGCCAGCGGTTCCAGATGTTCATCTCTCTGCAGATCAGCAATGTCGACAAGCTGCCCGCGGGCGTCGCAGCCGGCTACGCCGCGCGCGACCGGAGTTTCGAAATTGGACGCGAGAATTGCGACTGGACCTTGTCCGATCCGGAGAAATTCATCTCGGGCCGGCATTGTGAAGTTCGCTACCAGGCAGGCGCTTTCTGGCTCTACGATGTCTCGCGCAACGGCACTTTCGTCAACGGCTCCAGCCAGCGCATGGCGGGACCGCATCGGCTTGGCGACGGCGACCGGCTACTGATCGGGCGCTATGTCATCTCGGTTTCGATCGATGAAGAACGCGTCGCCACCGGCAATCCGCAGCCGAGGACCGGCTCGACGCTGCGCGAGTTGCCGCCGTCGACAGGCAGGCCGCTGGAATCCGGTAACGAGCCGTTCTTCAGTCCGGCGGGGCAAAGGCCATCGTCGGCACTTCAGGCCAGGCCCGCGGTCCCGGCCGGACAGCCCGCGGAAGTGGATGGGCTGCTGCGGGAAATCGCCAAGGCGGCCGGCATCCAGCCCGACCTGCTCCAGTCACGCGATCCGCATGAACTGGCAGCCGAGATCGGCACGGTGCTCAGGGCCACGGTCGAGCAACTGTCGCTTTTGCTCAAGGCACGCGCGGCCGCGAAAGTGCTGGCCAAGAGCGCGAACCGGACGATGATCGGCACCACGGACAACAACCCGCTGAAATTCGTGCCGGGAACCGACGACATATTGGAAATCATGTTCGCGAAACGCAGGGCCGGTTATCTCGACGCCACCCACAGCATCGAGGACGCTTTTCGCGACCTGAAGACGCATGAATTGGCCACTTATGCCGCCATGCAGGCCGCGCTCTCCAGGCTGCTGGACGAATTGTCGCCGGAAGCGATCGCCCGCAAGCTTCCTCCGGCTTCCTTTTCCTCCAAGAAAAGCCAAGCCTGGGATGCTCTCGTCGCGACGTGGCGAACCATGGAAGAAGCGCACGAAAACGGCATGCTCGACGTGTTCCTCGCGCATTTCAGCGATGCCTACGCCAAGGCCGCCAAACAGAAATAGAAGGGATGCCGTCAACGCCGATCCTGGCGTTATGTGACGGTTCTCACACAAGAGACCGCCTCTTCGGCCATCCCGCCTCGCGATTTCAATCGGTTGCCTGATTTCAATTGGCGGCTTGGGCGGCTAGGATAGCACATGGAGGCCTGCCCGGCGGGCAAGCGGCGTGGCTTGGGGCGTGTGCAGCAATGTCATGTTTCGGCAAGATTAGCCTTTGCATCCGGCCGGTGGCCGAAGCTCGGCTTGAAAAGCGCCGGGCAGGCAGCTTCCGCCGAACGCATTTTTGCTGCCCATCGATGGCGGGCCGGCGATGAGTTCGAAGGACGATCCCTCCCGCCCCACCGACAGGACTGTCATCCGCGCCCCGCGGCAGCGGCAACCGTCGCCCACGATGTCCAACAGTTCACCGACGGGCGACGCAGCCGTTCCACCAGCCGCCAGGGATTCGACGGTTTTCGCCCCTGGCGGCGGCGAGCAGATGCCGCCCGGCTGGTCGTCCGGAACCGTGATCTATCAAGGGGCGGCTCCAGGAGCGGTCGCGGCGGACAGTCCGGCCGCGGCCAAGCCGACGTCGGGTATGAACCAGGAAGTCCTGTTCGATGCCGCCGACGGCGTGACATACGCCGCGGCAAACCCGATCCTCGGTGCCGCCGCCCCGCTGCTGATCCTGTTTGGTCAGTTGCGGCTGATGCCGGTCGAGAGGCAGATGGCTCCTCTTGCCGAACATATCGCCGCGGCGGTCGACATGTTCGATCGGGCGGTCGGCAAAGCCGGCATTGCCGAAGAAGATGCGCGGATCGCGAAATTCGCCCTTTGCGAGACCGCCGATGACCTCGTCGGCAACCTGCCCTGGCCGGCGAAGGACAGTTGGCAGGCACACAGCCTCGTCACGCGGTTCTTTCATGCCAGGCCCACCGGCGCCGGATTCTACGAAGCGCTGAACAAGATCCTGGCCAAGCCCGATGAGCATTGCGATCTGCTCGAACTGATGCATGCATGCCTGTCGTTGGGATTCGAGGGACAATATCGGGGATTGACGGGCGAGCGAAACAGTCTCGAACGCGTCCGGCGAGACGTCTACGATACGCTCCGCTACTTCCGGCCGCGCGCCGACGATGACGTTTCGCCCCATTGGCAGGGCATGGCGACAACGATGCCGAAGCCGTCCGCACGGCTGCCGGTATGGGCCGTTGCTGCCGCCGCCGTGACGCTGGTGACCGCGGCTTTCTTCGCCTTGCGGGTCACCATCACAAATGAAGGCGATGCGGCTGCCCGCGAGTTGCTGGCGCTCAACCCATCGACGCCCATCACCATCGAGCGCGCCAGCGTGGCGCCCCTGGCCGAGCCAGCCGAAGCCGCGCCGCCGCCACCTGTCGTTGCCGCAACCACCCAGATCGACCGCATCCGAACCGTACTCGCCAAGGAAATATCGGCTGGCGGGCTGACGGTCGGCACCAAGGGCGAGTTCATCGTGGTGGAGGTGAACAATGTCCTGCTGTTCGCGCCCGGCCAGGCGCAACTGAAGCCGGAATTTCAGCCGATCGCAGCCGACATCGGTTCGGCGCTGAATGCCGAACCCGGACCGATCAGGATTATCGGCCACACCGACAATGTGAAGCCGCGCAGATCGAGCACATTCAAGTCCAATTTCGATCTCTCCGTCGCCCGCGCCAAGGCGGTCGCGACAATGATGGCGAAGGAGCTCGAAGACCCCTCGCGAATAACGGTCGACGGCAAAGGCGAGGACGAACCGATCGCCGATAATGCGACGGCTGAAGGACGCACGAAGAACCGCCGCGTCGACGTCATGATCCCGAAGGAGGAGACGTTGTGAACGGGCGCGGCGGGGAGCGGCACTGATGCGCTGGATGCTGCGGATCCTCAGCGTGCTTGCTTTGGCCGGCTTCGCGACAGCCATCTGGTACGCCGGACCGCTGGTGCGCTTTGCCGATACCCGCCCGCTCGAACCCGTCTGGCTTAGAGTGGCGATCGTCGGCACGAGCGTTGCGGTGCTGGCGATCTTCTACGGTCTGCGCTTCTGGCAAAGCCGCAAGGCGCAAAAGGCGCTCGAAACGGGGATCGCGCACAGCGACGATCGCAACGATGAGGCGCGGGTGCTCGAAGCGCGCATGAGCGAGGCGCTCGCGACATTGAAGCGGTCGAGCGGCAAGCGCAATTTCCTGTATGAAATCCCCTGGTATCTCGTCATCGGTCCGCCGGGCGCCGGCAAAACGACAGCACTGGTCAATTCGGGGCTGAAGTTTCCGCTTGCCGGCTCCGGCAGCGGCCAGCCGGTGGCCGGCGTCGGCGGCACGCGATCCTGCGACTGGTGGTTCACCGACGAAGCGGTGCTGATCGACACCGCTGGTCGCTATACGACGCAGGATTCGGATGCCCTACGAGACAAGACGAACTGGCTCGCCTTCCTGACGCTGCTCAAGAAATACCGCGCCAGGCAACCGATCAACGGCGTGATCCTGGCCATCAGCCTCGCCGATCTGATTGGCTTCGACGATCGGCAACTCGATGCCCATGTCGTCGAGATCCGCAGCCGCCTGCGCGAGTTGCACGAGACGCTGAATATCCAGTTTCCGGTCTACCTGCTCTTCACCAAGGCGGATCTCGTTTCCGGCTTCATGGATTATTTCGGCGATTTCGACGAAGCGCGCCGGCGCAAGGTATGGGGCGCGACATTCCAGACCACCGATCGTAACAGAAACATGAGCGGTGGTGCTCCAGCCGAATTCGACGCGCTGACCAGGCGCCTGACGGAAGAGATTGCCGATCGCCTGCAGGAAGAAGCCGATCCGGTCGCACGCATAGCGATTTTCGGCTTTCCGGCCCAGTTCGGCTCGCTAAGGAGCCGGATAACGCATTTCGTCGGCAGCCTTTTCGATACCGCGCGATCCCAGGTGAATGTCAGCCTGCGGGGTCTCTATTTCTCGTCGGGCACGCAGGAAGGCACACCCTTCGACCGGGTGCTGGGCGCCATCGGCCGCAGTTTCGGCAGCGCTTCCCAGGCCCATCTTTCCGGCACCGGCAAAAGCTTCTTCCTGCACGACCTTCTGGCCAATGTGATCTTCCCGGAGGCAGGCTGGGTTTCCTACGACAGGACGGCCGAACGGCGTGCCAGGCTGTTGAGATATGGCAGCCTCGCGGCGATCGCTCTGGCCGCTTTGGCGGCGCTAGGCGCGCTCGGTCTCAGCTTCAGGGCCAACCGATCGCTGATCGCCTCTACCGGACAGGCGATGGCACAGTATCGCGAAAGCGCGGACTCGCTGCTGAAGAGTACAACGGTCACCGACGTCGACCTTGAGAACGTCATCGGTCCGCTCGACCAGCTGCGCAACCTGCCGGCCGGCTTCGAAACCGGCGACCAATCGAAGCCGATAGAGGAGACGTTTGGGCTCAGCCAACGGGATAGGCTGTTGTCGGCCTCCAGGACGGCATACCGGCAGGCGCTGGAGCGAAGCTTCCGCTCTCGCCTCCTGGTCCAGGCCGAACGGACGATCCAGGAGAAGATGGCCGACCCCATAGCGCTTTACGAGCCATTGAAGATCTATCTGATGCTGGGCGGCAAGGCGCCCAAAGTCGACGACGAGTTGATCGTCTCCTGGATGAAGCAGGATTGGGAGGAAAATCGCTATCCGGGCGAAAACAACCGCGAGGGCCGCGCACAGCTTGAAAAGCATCTGCGCGCCATGTTGGCGCTCGACGACGCCTATGATCCGGTGTTCGAACTCAACCAGCCGCTGATCGAGGCCGCGCAACGGTCGCTCGGACGCATGAGTCTCGCCGATCGCGCCTCGGCGCTGATCAGGTCGGGGGCGTATGCGGCAAGGCTGGAGGATTTTTCCATAGCCGCGAAAGCCGGACCGGAGGCGCAGCTGTTGTTCGAGCGTATGGACGGAGGCGAGCTCTCCGACCTTCGCGTTCCTGGCCTCTATACGCGGGCCGGCTTCAATGGATTCTATCTCCAGCAGCTGTCGCGCATGGCGCGGATGCTGGTCGACGACCAATGGGTGCTCGGCGGTGGCGGTGAACAGGGCAGCATCGATCAGGACCTGCCCAAACTTGGCCCCGAACTGGTCGATCGCTACGGCAAGGAATTTGCGGCGGCATGGAACGGCGTCCTTGACCAGCTGAAGCTGAAGGCGATGTCGAAGGACAAACCGCAATATATCGCGCTGTCCGCCGCCGCTTCGCCCGACTCCCCTGTCGACCGGCTGTTTACGGCAATCGCTGATGAAACCGCGTTGACCCGGAGTGGTCCTGGCTCGGATACAAGGACAGGCAATGCCCAGCCGGAAGATCCTTCAGCCTTGGCCAAGGGGCTCGCCCGCATCGGCCTCCAGATCGCCGGCGGCAAGTCGCAAGGCCGCGCCGGCACGAGCGCGCCCGCCGCATCGAACGCCGGCGCCGCTGTAGAGGCGCAGTTCAGATCGTTTCAGGCGCTGGTGAGCGGTCCCGAGGGACGCCGCCCGATCGACGCACTGACGCAGAACTTCCACGACATCTACCAGAGCCTGAAGCTGTCGGCGGATTCCCCTTCGCAATCGGAGCGCGTCACCTCGAACCTGCAGCTGCAGATTTCGACGTTGCGCGCCAATGTCTCGCGGCTGCCCAGGCAGCTTGCCCGCATGGTCGACACGGCGGCGGACGAATTCGAGGGCGACGTCGCCAAGTCTTCGGTGGCCAATCTGAACGAGACGCTCGACCAGACGGTCACGCGCCCCTGCGAGCAGGCCGTCAACGGCCGATATCCGTTCGTCGGCGACAGCATGGAAGACATCTCCATGGCGGATTTCGCCAAGCTATTCGCCCCGGGTGGCATGATGGACCGGTTCTTTGCGCAGAATCTTGCACCACTGATTGACATGACGGGCCAGGAATGGAGCTGGAAGCAGGATGCCCGCGCCAGCCGCGATCTTGCGAAGTCGACCTTGAAGGCGTTCCAGTCGGCAGCGGAAATCCGCAGCGCGTTCTTTCCATCGGGAGGCTCGACACCCTCCGTCAGCATCACCTTTACGCTTTTCTCGCTGAATGGCGACGCCGACAGCGCGGTGCTCGACGTCGACGGCCAGACCGTCCAGAGCGCGCAAGCGGGCAATGCGCCGAGCGTCGTGACCTGGCCGAACAGCTCGGCCTCGGCATCCGTGAGCCTCAGCCTGACGCCGGAAATGCCCGGGCGCGAGTCAGCGCTCAAATTTGAAGGGCCGTGGGCGCTGAAACGGCTCCTGGACAAGGCGGCCGTGACCAGCAAAGGCAACAGCACCGAAGCACGTTTCGTGATCGGTGGACGCGATGTCGCCTATACGATCGAGACCACGTCTGGAGCCAATCCGTTCCTGCTCCCCGCGCTGTCGGGGTTCAGTTGTCCGAAGGCGTTCTGAGATGACCTTGGCGTGTCCGAGAACTCCTCCGCCGATCCATGCCGGCGCAGGAATTCATTTCGATATTCTAATGTTTGCGGTTGTGGCAGAGTGGCAGGGGCACGCGGCTCGCGGTCTGGCACAGAGGACGCTCGACAAGCGCTTGGTGGCAAATTGAACACCGTCGCCCTTCCCATAGAAAGCTTCGGCGTGAGCCACAAGGGCTGCGTACGCGACCACAATGAGGACAACTATCTCATTGAGCCGCTGACCGGGCTGTGGGTGGTGGCCGACGGGATGGGCGGCCACGAGGCCGGAGAGGTCGCTTCCGCCAGCATCGTCGACCATCTCGCGACGATCGGCATTGCGAGTTCGGCACCGGATCTTCGTGCACGCTTCGAGGACCGCCTCAGTCGAGCCAATGCCGAAATCCGTGGCATATCGCGATCGCGCGGCATCACCATCGGCTCCACATTCGCCGCCCTGCTGGCGATGGAAGGGCGATTCGCCTGCCTGTGGGCGGGCGACAGCCGCATCTACCTGGTCCGCAACGGCTCGATCGCGCAAGTTTCGAAGGACCACACCGAGGTCCAGGAACTGCTCGACCGCGGCATGATCAGCGCGGAAGAAGCGCTCACCTGGCCGCGCCGCAACGTCATTACCCACGCCGTCGGCGTCAGCGACGAGGTCGTCATCGACTTCCAGCAGGGCGAGCTGATGCCGGGCGACGTCTTTGTCCTGAGTACCGACGGGCTGACCGCGCACGTCAGCGACGCCGAGATCGAGCTGGTCGTCAAGTCCGTGCCGACCCGGATAGCATGCGAGAAGCTGCTGGAAATGGTGCTGGCGCGCGGTGGAACGGACAATGTCACCGTCGTGCTGGTGAGGATCGGCGGCGGGCGCAACGGATCGCTCCATGCGGATCAGTCCAGAGCGGAGGGCTGAACGAATGAGCGACGACGACAAGACGCGGCTATCGACGAACCTTGGTTATACGGGCGTCGGCACGCAGCTCAGCGGCATTTACGAGCTCGACGAGCGGATCGCATCCGGCGGCATGGGCGAAGTCTATCGCGGCCACAACATCCAGACCGGAGATCACGTCGCGATCAAGATCGTGCTGCCCGAGTTTGCCCGCGATCAGACGATCCTGTCGCTGTTCCGCAAGGAAGCTTCGATCCTCAACCACCTGTCGCATGACGCGGTCGTGCGCTATCACGTCTTCACCATCGATCCTGGGATAGGCCGTCCCTATCTTGCGATGGAGTTCGTCGACGGCGAGTCTTTGTTCGACGTCATGCGGCGTGGCGCGATGTCGCCGCCGGACGTGCGCAGGCTTTGCCACCGCCTGGCATCGGGGCTCGCCGCGGTGCACCAGGCGGGCGCGGTCCACCGCGACCTCTCGCCGGACAACATCATCCTGCCTGGCGGCCGGGTCGAGCGCGCCAAGATCATCGATTTCGGCATCGCGCGTTCGGCGACCGTCGGCGGCGAAACGCTGATCGGCGGAAAGTTCGCCGGCAAATACAACTACGTCTCGCCCGAACAGCTCGGCCTCTATGGCGGCGAGGTTAGCGAGCAGTCCGACATCTACAGCCTCGGACTGGTGCTGGCAGCAGCACTGCGCGGAAAGCCTCTCGACATGAGCGGCACGCAATACGAGGTCATCGAGAAACGCCGGACCGTGCCGGACCTGTCGGACATCGATCCCGATTTCCACGAGCTTATCGGCGCGATGCTGCAGCCTGATCCCGCCGACCGGCCGGCGAGCATGGCGCAGATAGCCAGGGCGACGCGTGAAGACGATGCGACATTGCCGCCGCCGGCATCGTTTGCGCCGCGCGAGCGTCCTGCCTTGCCGCCTGCTGCCTGGACGATGCCGCCGGGATCGAAGCCAGAGCCTTCTGCCCCTCCTGGCGAACAGCGCTTCGTTGAGCATATGAGGCCTGCCCATCTTTCGGAACCCAGGCCCTCACCGGCTCCGGCGCCGCCGCGCGCTGCTGTTGCTGAGCAGCGTAATCGTTCGAGGCTACCGACCGCCATCGGCGCGATGGCGGCACTCGTCTTGGTGGCGGGAGCAGGCCTCTACTTCAGCGGCGCCATTACATCTCCGCCGCCGGCAACGGAAAAGCCGGCACCTCTTTCGCCGAAGCCTGTGCCCGAGCCCGCGGCTGACGTGCCCAAGCCTATCGTGGAAGCACCGAAACCCTCGCCGAAAACGCCGAAACCGCAGTCAGAGACGCCTGAGCCAGAGGCGCCGAAGCCCGACAACGCCGCCGCCAATGGACCGACGGAGCCTTCGCTGCCCGCTCCGATCCAAACGGAGACCAGCACGGCGCCCGGCGGAAAACAGGCCGACGCAGCGGCCGGCGAGAACCAGGCGCCAGCGCAGTCTGGCGAAATTCCCATGCCGACACCCAGGCCTGAAGTGCCACCAGCAGCCGAGATTCCGGCACCGGAAACGCCGCGGCCTGCCCAACCGGAGAGCATGGCCAACAACAATCAGGAAACGGCTCCGCCTCCCGTTCAGGTCGCGCCCACTCCGCCAGCAACCGAGAACGCGCCGACGCCTGCTCCTCCCCCCAAGGTCGTGGAAAGCCAGAAGCCGTCACAGCCGGCCAACCCACCGGCAGCCTCCAAGGAAGCAGAAAACACTCCGGGACAGCAAACGCCGACGGCCAAGCAACCCGAAATATCGGATGCGGATAAACTTCTGGCGCTGTTGCCCAAGGCGAAAAACCCGGCGCAGCCGGCCAGTCAGCCAACGGCGCCCGTGGCGCCGCAGCCAAGCCAAACGGAGGCAAAAGCCACCCCGCCACCGCGACCAGAAACGCCGACGGCCAACCAGGGCGGGAACATCGACGTCGCCATCAACTTGCCCAAGCCGGAGATTCCGCCACCGGCAAAGACCATGGACGATGTCACCGAACGCGCTTCGTGGGTGCGCGATTTCAGCGGCGGCGACTGCTTCTACGCCAGATTGACGTCGGCAACGGACAAGGCGGCCGCGATCGAGGGGTTCGGGACGGCGGTCCAGCCCTTCGAGCAGATGCTCGGCGATTTTCAATCGAGGTTCCACCTCGAACCGGACATCAGCGTGCGTCTCATCGAGCAGCCGCAGTGCGACGTAACCAAATTTCTTCGCTCTCTCGACCGAAGCGGGACCGAAACGCCGCAACTCGTTCTCGACCGGGCATCGGTACCGGACGGCTCGCCGATCAGCGGGACGCTGACGACGCGTGGCGGGCTCGTTTCCAATGTACTGCTGATCGATCACAAGGGCATCGCGTTCAACCTGGACGACCGCATGGTCGCGCAATCGGACAAGGCGACTTTCAGCATCCCTATCGGCCTCGGCGCAACGGACAAGGCGGCCGGCAAGGCCGTACCGCAAATCATGCTGGTGATCACCGGCCCCCGGGATATTCAGGCCGCGATGTTTTCGAGGCCGACGCCAGCCTCGGAGGTGTTGCCCAAGATCCTCGAGGAGATCGAGGCGGATCGGTCCGCATTTTCCGCCTCGGCCAAATATTTCCGGCTCGGCGGATAGCACGGGCGTCGATGCGACTCCGCCGCCGACCCTATTGCCCCCGGTTCCGGCCACGCCAGCAGCGCCGCCGATCGGCTGACCTTCCAGGCCGCACGAAGCTTGCCGCGTTGCTTGGCGGGGCGCTGCTCTTGATCCTCTCGGCCGGCAAGGCGCATGCCGAGTTCACCGTCTGCAACCAGACGCTCGATGTCGTCAACCTCGCCGTCGGACAGAAAGTCGACAATGCCGATCAGACCGACGGCTGGTGGACGATCGGTGCCAACCAGTGCGTGAACGTCATCCGTGAGGAGCTGACCAACCGCTACATCTACATCTATGCCACGGACGTGTTCGGCCATGCGATCCTCAATGGATCGACTGAGATGTGCATCGATCGGCGGCGCTTTTCGATACGCGGCATCGACGAGTGCTGGCAGCGCGGCCACATCGCCGCGCGCTTCATCGAGGTCGACACGCTCGAACAGGCGCGCTGGACGTATTTCCTGACCGGAAGCAGCCCGTGACGCACGGCATCGACACGAGCTTCAAACGGAAGAAGCAGGCGCGTCTGGCGGAGCGCAGGCGCAAATTCTGGCGCAATGTCCTTGCGGGCGTCGCGGTGCTGGCTGTCGTTTCGATCGCCACCGGCTTCTATCTCACCAGGGATTACTGGTCGTTCGGCGACGAGGACGAGGAACTGCATCCCGTCGAAGGCATGGAAGACATGCCGCCCGATGCCCCGGTCTATGTGCCGGCGATCATCGACCTTGCCGGTGACCCGATGTGGATCACGCTGGCGCCCGATGCGGACACCGCGACGAAGGGCCATACGGTCGCGCGCCCGGTCGAGCTCGACAGTTCCGGAGCTTCGCCGCAAATCGAAATCCTCTCCGACGTGATGCTGAGCACCAGCGAAAAATTCATGACGACGATCCCGTCGACGCAGGAGGATTTCGCCTTCTTCCAGGCGCAGCGGCAGGCCGCTCCCAAGCCTTCGGCAACGGCACCCGGTGATGGGCAACCCGCCCCACCAGCTCCGGCCGCGGCGCCCGACGATCAACAAGGTGATTTGGAGAACGACCTCCAGGCGGCGCCGGACGAGAGTGACGTCCCTGCCGGTTCAGCCCCCAAGGCCGATGCCGACGACCCGGAAGCCGGCTGGGGCGAGACCATCGATCAGGGCGAGGCAGCCCTCCCCGCTTTCAAGAAAACCGTGATCGAGAACAACAACACCGTTGCGATCGTCACCAGCGAATATCAACGCTTCGAGGCGACTGCGGACACCTTCGTGAAGATCCTCAACGACCGCAGCCTTGATAGCGTAGCGCTCGACGCGCATTTCTCCGCCGATGACGCAAAGCTGGCGGGCGAAGCGCTGAAGAAGCTTTTCAACCGCGACGGGTTGGAGCCCGGTTATGTCGTCGCGATGCGCGGGTTCCGGCCGAGCCGCGAGACGACGACCATGTCGCTGATGCAGGTCTCCGTCTACGCGAGGAACGTCTATGTCGGCACGCTGACGCGCAATGCGGCCGGCGCCTTCGTGTCGGGCGTCGACCCATGGGTCCACGAAGACCTCTTCAACTATTCCGGCGCTTCCGACCAGGGCGGGCCGAAGCGTCAGTATCGTCTGCTCGACGCGATCTATTCGACGGCGGCGCGCAACAAGGTGCCGACGAGCGTCATCGGCGAGGCGATCATGTATCTGTCTCGAGGGCAGGACCTCGACGCCTTCGCCAGCGAGGACCAGCGGCTGATGCTGATCTACTCGCAGACGCCGCGCGGCCAGGGCGAGATTTCCGGGCGGGTTCTCTATGTTGGCGTGCAAGGCACGGAGAAGAGCCTCGACTGTTTCGTTTTCCAGCAGAGCGATGGCCAGTACGCCTGCGTGACCGGCGACGATCAGGTCCGCTCGCTGTCCATCACCAACGGCATGGTGACGCCGGTGAGCGGGGTGATGACCTCGACCTTCGGCCCGCGCAAGCATCCGATCCTCGGCACGGTTCGAATCCACAAAGGCGTGGACTGGGCTGCTCCGGTCGGCACACCGGTCATGGCCGCTTTCGACGGCAAGATATCTTTCCAGGGCGACGGCGGCAGCTACGGCAATCTGGTCAAGATCGCGCACGCCAACGGGCGCGAGACGCGCTACGCGCATATGCAGAAATTCGCCATCGCCAGTGGCGTCGGCACCGATGTAAAAGCCGGTGATGTCATCGGCTATATCGGCACCACGGGACTTTCCACCGGCCCGCATCTACATTTCGAACTTTACCAGAACGGCGAGGCGATCGACCCGCTGGGGACCGTCACCACGGTCGCCACCTATGCTTCCGGCGGTTCTGGCGGTTCGGGCGATACCGCCGTCGAGACGCTGACCGAGCGGATCGTGCATGTCGAAAGCGGCGGCAGCTCACGGGCCAAGAATCCCAACTCCTCGGCGACCGGCGCCGGCCAGTTCATCACCAAGACCTGGATCCGGATGATGAACACCTATCGGCCTGATCTTGCCCGGTCGCTGTCGACCGCCGACCTGCTCGCGCTTCGCTATGACGCGACGCTGTCGCGTGAGATGGTGCGCAACCTTGCGCGCGAAGGCGAGGCCTATCTGCGCGCCCGCGGCCACCAGATCACCGCAGGGCGACTTTATCTCTGCCACTTCCTCGGCATGGAAGGGGCGCACCAGGTTCTGGCGGCATCCGGCTCATCGCAACTAAGCGCCGTTCTGGGATTAGCCGTTATCCAGGCCAACCCGTTCCTCACCGGCAAGACCGTCGGCTACGTCATTGACTGGGCCGAGCGGAAGATGGGACAGAAAGTGCCGCGCACGACGATCGCCGAGGGCCAGCCGGCGGCGACCACGACCGAAATCCGCCAGACATCACCGGAGTTTGAAAAATACAAGCAGGCAATAACGGCGCTGCTCAGTTCGATTAAAAATACGCCTGAACCTGGTTAACCCGGGAAGACCGCGGCGCCACCCAAGAAGCAGGTCGTGCAGAAGACCCGCACGCTGAAGCCGGTGGCGGAACCGAAGCCGCACAGGAAACAGCAGCTCGTCCAGCGGAGGCGCAGCGAGACAGTGGTCCGCGACGAGCCGCCGCCGGGTGACAACAGTGACTTCCTGACCAAGGCGTTGATTTTCGGCAGCGGCGTTGCCGTCGGCGGCGCACTCAAGCACTGATCACAGACGTCGAGAAGGCCCTGCCCTGTCGACAGGGTCTGGCGCCAACCGCGTTGCCACGAGTGCGTCGGCCGCCCTACTCGGTCCTGATCCGCATTTCCACGCGGCGGTTGACGGGATCGTAGGGATTGGCGACGCGTGGGTGCGACTTACCCAGACCGATCGCCTCGAGCCTGGCGGCTTCAACGCCGTCCGCCGTAAGGAAGGCCGCCACCGATTGCGCCCTTCGCTGGGAAAGGTCCTGATTGTAGCGATCCGGGCCGGTTGCATCGGTATGGCCTTCGACAACGAAACTGAACGTGCTCAGCCGATTGTCCTTCAGGGCCTTGGCGAACTCGTCGAGCTCCGCGCGCGCCGTCTGGTCGAGCTGGGCGGAATCCAGGGCGAAATTGATCATCATGTCGAGACCCGCCCCTTTTTGCGGTTCGCCGGTTTTCTCGGCCTTGCTCTTGCACTCTTCCTCCGTGCCGACGCAGATGCCGCGCGAGGCGCCTAGATTCCCCGAGCCAGCGAAGAATTTGACAATGTCTTCCGATTTCTGAAGCGGATCGGCGGAAACGTGCGTCGAAAAAAGCACGGCCGCCAATGCAAAGGCTGAGCTGCCCCACCGCATGGCCGTCACTCCTGTTTGAACGGGCTTCGCTATTTGGATCATAGCAAGTTTTGCCGCGTTTGTCTGTGAACAAACACGCTGCCGGCGCTCGCCATTGTTACGGCCGAAGGCTTGACCCGTGCCCTGCCGGGGGCTTGAGTGTATATCTTAACAGCGAGGGCGTGGCAGCCATGGCCAACGGGCTCCGGTTCAGGACGGCAAGCGATCTCTTCAGCGCTTTGCCCGCCATCGCCCGTGACATGACAACATCTCCAACCGATCAATCCCCGGTCGCCTTTTGCCGTGCCCTGCTGGCTGGACGCGTGCCCGAGGAAGCAATCACCTTCTGTGCCTATCTCCTTCCCGAACGGGCCGCGATCTGGTGGGCCCACGAGTGCCTGAACCGTCTCGCCGAACTGCTTGACGACAGGGACCTCGAACTGCTGGTGCTTGTCCACGGCTGGGTAGGCGAGCCTGACAATCCCTCCCATCGCGCGGCTATCAGCGGGGCCATGGATATGCCGCCCGCGACGCCGGCCGCCTGGATCGTCTTGGCAGGGGGCTGGCATCACGAGGGCTCGGGCAACGGCATGGCGCAGGCCGGATTTCCGGCCGCCCATGCTGTCAGTGCGGGAGTTTTGGCCGGACTGGCACGCGTATCGCTCGAGGATCGCTTTGCCGTTCTGTCCGCCTTTGTCGAAATGGGGATCCAGATGGCGGAGATCGAGGCTCGGGGGCTATCGGCCGACGCTTACTAGTTCAACGCCAAGCCCTACGTCGCGTTGTTACTTACAACCGCCCTGTGCCCATTTCGCCAGCGCCACCTTGAAGCGGGTCCCCAGCGGGTGCTGGATACGCAGGACGGAGACTTCGTTGGCGGCGAAATTCTTCGCCTGTTCACACAGCCGGGTTTCGTCCCATTCGTGGCAACCATCGCAATGCTTGCCTTCCCACACCGACTTGTCGAGCCCTTCCACCGGACTGAACAGCGGCTTGCCCTTGATCAGTTGTGCGATGCTCCTGCCGTCGATTGCCGGATCACCGAATTTGATGGGGCGGTCGAAAAGGATCGGCTCGTTGGTCGCCAACTCGGGGATCTTCTTGCGCAACAGATCGAGTGCGAGTTGGTCGTCGTTCTGGCCCGATGCCGCACCGGTGTTACGCGCCCCGGACCCTCCCTCGGTCTGCGGAGGGGTCGCTTCGCCAACGATCAGGGGTACGTTGAGATCGACCCTGTGGAGAACAACTTCGGTCGTCAGCGAAACATTGATCCAGGGGCGCTGCTTGCCGGCAGTCGCCTTGAAGACGTCGCTGGTAACCCTGTTCATCGCTTCGGTGATGGAGATGTTGGATTCGCCGATATGTTGCAGCAATGCCGAGGTGAAAGGCGAGTGCTCACCCGATCCGTCATAGGCGAGCTGGTTTGGACTGGCGGCGAAGGCAACGAGCGTGCCGGCACCGCCGTTCTCGATCGGGATCTCGGCCAGGCCGCTGCTCGCGCCCTTGATGCCGGCCGTCCTGGCCAGCACCGCTGCAAGCGGATTGTCCCGGCACGCGTCAAGAAACACCAGCCTTATGCTGGTCTCGCGCGACATCTGGCGCAGGACGAAATCGACAGACACGGCCTCGAAGTCGAGAGAGGTCTCATCCTCGAGCGCGGCATCGACAGGGAGCAGGTAGTTCTTGCCCGAAGCCTGCAAGCCATGGCCTGCGTAGAAGAAAAGCGCGATGTCGGCGCCGCGTACCTCTTTGGCAAACCGCGCAACCGTGGTTTGCGTCTGCTGTTTGGTCAGGTCGAAACCGGAAATCACATCGAAACCCAGGTTCTTCAGGCGCTCGGCCATGGCCTGGGCGTCGCGCACCGGATTGGCGAGGGGTGCCGCATGCTGATACTGGGAGTTGCCAAGCACCAGCGCGACGCGACGCTCGGCGTTGGCGTTGGTCAAGATCAACAGCAGCGCGAACGCGGCAAGTCCAGTGGCTCGAAAAAGGCCACCGCACCAGGCGATCAGATCCGGACGCACCCGCGACCTCAGTTCGCGGGCTTGCTAGCGGAAAACTCGATCCGCCGGTTGAGCGCCTTGTTCTTGGGCGTATCGTTGGCGGCAACCGGTCGGTCTTCGCCATAGCCGGCGGCGCTGATCTGGGTGCGGGGAATCCCCGCGGCAACAATGGCGTCGGCAACCGCCTGGGCCCGGCGTTCCGACAACTGCTTGTTCGCCTCCGGCGGTCCGTCGGAATCGGTATAACCGGAGACCTCGACCTTCAGGCTTGGGCATTTTCCGACAACACCTTCGACCTCGGTCAGCAAGGGGCGGCTTTTCGCATCGAGCCGGGCACTGGCGGACCGGAAGTAGATGGCGCCGGTGCGCGAGAGCACGGCGAACCTGTTCAGGCATTCTTCGTCGCTGAAATTCGCCTTCGCGGCATCGGTGGCGACCGGGCCTGCCTCGGTCGAACTCGCCGCGGCGGTCTGGGTGGCGGCCGGCTTGCTGCCGTCGGCGGTGAAGACGAAATCGAACGACACCGACGCGGTGGGCACGATGTTGGTGACATTTGCCGCCTGCTGCAGCTTGTCGACGTTCGGCAACAGGCCGAAATCCTCGACATGGACAGCAACGGGAGCCTCCGAGGCGACGGAAACCATATTGTCACTGATCATGGTGACGACGACGCTCGCTTCGAGGTCCTTGTCGACACCGTGCAGGTTGAGCCGGAACGGCAGCGTTGCCTTGATCCTGCGCTTGGCCGGCAGGTCGGCGAATGCGGCGGGATCCACCTTCGCCGTCAGTTCGGCGGTCGGGTACTTGAATGTCTCGAAAAACAGGAAGCGCATGCGGACGTTGCGAAGGTCGACGCCCGTATCGACGGAATTCAGGTCGAACGTGACCTTGGCATCGCCCGCCGCGCTAAGTGTGCCGGTGATGTTCCTGATCTTGTTGGTCTCGACGATCGTATTCTTCTTGACCGACTGGTAGGTGATCACCGAAGCGGCGGGATCGAGCGTCCAGTTCGGCGCGGCGCTGGCGCTCGGTGAGCCCAACGCCAGCAATCCGAGCGCTGCAACAAGCAAACCAAGAGACCGCGCAACGGTTTTCGCCCGCGTGCTTTGCCAGAATACGACTTCGAACATGGAACGCCCCCTGCTCAGGACAACCCTATCTCGATACCGGCACGAGACCGGAGCATAGATCACTTGCCCTCGCTTGGCGAGCCGTCGCAGTCGCTGGTAGGGTCTTAGTTTGAAATTGCGCCCAGCTCAAAGATGGAACGCAGCGTTAGAATTCCGTATACGCTACCGCCGAGGAAAATGAGGGCAACGGGTGAGGCCGCTTGTTTTTCGCGCCTCAACGATGATGGTTCCTTCAGCGTGAGCAACACCAGCCAGGCTGGTAAGACCGTCATGGCCACGGCCATAACAAACATCGCGATACAAAGGCTCTTCGGATATACGGGCCGTAGGAGAATGGAGCCGGATCCATCTGCCCAAGCGCGAAAGCCACGGCGGATTCACCCGCTTCATCCGCAAAGTCAGATTCTGACCTGGTGCCAAATGAATTCAACTATGAACCTAGCCGGTGAGCATCCCTTGAGCCGCCGCGTTTCCATCATGATCGGCTGCCTCGCGCTGCTGACCGCCCTGGCGGCTTTGTGGCCGGTCTATCGGGCGTTCTTGAGCATAGAGATTGATACCAATGAGGGATGGAATGCCTATTATGCCGACGCGGCGATGGGGCGGATGCCGCTCTATCCCTCTGCCCATCAATTGATCGCCAATAATTATCCGCCGCTTTCCTTTTATATCGTTGGCGGTCTGGGAAAATTGATCGGTGATCCTGTTCTGGCGGGGCGATTGCTGTCGCTCGCGGCGGTGCTGGTGATCGCCTGGGGCGTTTTCCGCGCGGTACGTCTATTGGGAGGCGATGGGATCTCCGCAGGCATCGGCGGGCTGTTTTTTGGCGCCACCATGTGCCGCTTTTTCACAGGCTATGTCGGGATGGATGACCCTCATTTGCTGGCGCAAGCGGTAATGACAATTGGCTTTGTTATCTTCCTTCAGGCTAGGTCGAAGGATAGCGGCTATGCCCTGCCCATCCTGCTGATGGTGGCCGCGGGGTTCATCAAACACAACATCGTAGTGATGCCACTGACGGCGATGATCTGGCTAGGCATCAACCGGCCGCGACAGATGGTGAAATCGGCGCTCTTGGCGGCGTTCGCCATCGTCTTGGGATTTGCCCTTTGTTACCTCGCCTTCGGCCCCGACTTTTTCAGCAATTTGAGGTCGCCCCGCGCCTATATGTTAAAACACGCCCTCGGCGCCATCGGGCATTTACAATGGATTGCCGTTGGCCTGGTCGCCTGGATTTATGTCGGTATTACGCGCCGGGCCGATCCCAATATCCGGTTCTGCAATCTCTTGAACACTCTTGGCCTCGTGATGTTCTTCGTCCAAAAAACCGGCGACGGTGTGGCCTACAACGCACAATTCGAACTGGTCTTCGGCGTGTCCATTGCCACCGGCCTCGCTTTCGCGCACGCGCCGGTTTTGCCGCTCGCCCGACGCTGGTCACCGGACAAGCTGCAATTTATCCTTCTGCTCGCCATTTGTCTTCGCCTGGTGGCGTCCGCGCGCCTGGAACCGGTGAAACTACTGATGGATCCCGACTTTCACGCGGAAATCACCGCGCGCGAAGCCGCCATGTCCGCAACAGTCGCCCGCCTCAAAAACACCCCAGGCGACGCAACCTGCTTCAATACGCTCGCCAACTATCGTTCGGGAAAACCTTTCATCGTTGACCCCTTCTACACTCATCAACAGATCCTCGCTGGCCATCTTCCTGCCGACGCCATCGCGCAACTCATCGCAGCCGGAAAGTTGACGGTCGTGGAGGCGGACCCCCTTCTGCATTGGTAAATTTTACTTCATGCTATCGTTCCGGTACCAAGCTCGAATAGCCGGGGGGCGATCTTGAACATCGATGTCAGAGACAGCCAAAATGGGAAGTCACGTTTTGCCCCGTTGGTCTCAGTAATCATTCCCACGTTCAACGAATTTGCGAATGTATCCAAGATCGCGGCGGCTGTTGGGATTGCGCTCAGAGGCATCGATCATGAGATCGTGTTCGTGGACGACGACTCCTTTGACGGCACGAGAACTGAAGTTGCAAAGTTGGCTGCCGCTGTCCCCGGAATTCGGCTCATTCATCGCATCGGCCGGCGTGGACTGTCTACTGCCGTCACCGAAGGCATGCTCAGCACGACCACTCCATTCATGGTTGTAATAGACGCCGATCTTCAACATGACGAGACTATGATACCGCAAATGCTTTCCTTACTCGAAAGTGGCACCGCCGACCTTGTGGTTGGTTCGAGGTATACCGAAGGTGGCGGGCTGGGTTCCTGGGACAAGCGCCGGGCACAAATCAGCGCCTTTGCAACGTGGCTGGCCAAGGCGGTGACCAAAGGCGATCTCAGTGACCCGATGAGCGGCTTCTTCGCTATTACAAGATCGGCTTTCGATAATTCGGTAAGGGATTTATCAGGCCAGGGCTACAAAATCCTGTTGGATATCTGCGCTTCCTCGAAATCTCCGTTGAGAATCCAGGAGGTCGCTTACCAGTTTCGGACAAGGCAGGCTGGCGAGAGCAAGCTGGATGCATTGGTTACATGGGAATATCTGATGTTGCTGGCCGACAAACTGGTCGGCCACGTTCTTCCAGCGCGCTTCATATCTTTTTCCCTAATAGGCGGCCTTGGCGTTTTGGTTCATATGTTTGTGCTGTCGGGCCTCCTCGCCACAGGCCTTGCCGACTTCATCGCCGCTCAAGGCGCCGCGACGTTTACTGCGATGGTGTTCAATTTCTTCGTGAACAACACGCTAACATATCGTGACAGACGCCTCCGGGGTGTAAAGGAGGTGATTTTTGGATTGTTCACTTTTATGCTCGTATGCTCCGTGGGTGCCTTCGCAAACGTGGGCATTGCAAACTACCTGTTCGCGAACAGCCACTATAGATGGTGGTCGGCCGGTTTGGCCGGTATCCTGCTTGGCGCCGTTTGGAACTATGCGGCCACATCTGTCTTCACTTGGAGAGTAAGAAAGCACCCCAGCGGCGCCACAAAAGGCCCCAGCGTGTAACCAGCAATGGTTGCCGCGCCAGAAACGGGCCGAAATTGTTGCGATGGCAGAACTAATGCCTGACCATCCCGGCGTCGACATTCAGCGTTTGGCCCGTGATCCAGCGCGCGTCGTCCGAGGCGAGAAATGCCACGACATCGGCGATGTGTTCGGGTTGGCCCTTGCCCTTCATCGCTTGCAGCATCTCGACGAAGCCGAACGCCTCGTTATGCGGGCTCGCCTTGACCCCCTCGCTCTCGATCAGTCCGGGCGTCACCGCATTTGCGGTGATGTTGTACTTGCCAAGCTCGGTCGCCAGTGCCCGGGTGAAGCCGATGACGCCGCCCTTGGCCGCGACATAGGCGGCCATGTTCGGCGTGCCGGCGAAGAAGGTGTTGGAGGCAATGCTGATCACCCGTCCGGCCTTGCCCGCTGCCCGCATCTGGTCGGTTGCCGCGCGGGTGACGATGAAGGTCCCCGTCAGGTTGACGTCGATGATCTTGCGCCAGTGGTCGAGGTCGACATCGTCCCAGGCGACGAACGGCACGATGCTGGCATTGTTGACCAGGATGTCGACACCGCCGGTCAGCGCCTGTATCTCGGCGAACAGCGCCTTGACCGAAGCCGGATCGGCAATGTCGGCGGCAACAGCCTTCGCCTTGCCGCCGATCGCGACGGCCGCGGCCTTCGCGCCCTCGGCGTTGATGTCGCTGACGATCACGGTCGCGCCGTCAGCCGCAAGCCGCGCCGCGATCGCCTTGCCGATGCCTTGTGCGGCGCCCGTCACCAGCGCCGTCTTTCCCGCAAGCCGCTCAGTCATGAAATTTCTCCCTCAATGCGCAATCTGATGATTTGTGTTCAGGCGTCGGCGTCGATCACGGCCAGCGCCGCGTCGATTCCCATGCCGACCGCAAGCTTCTGGCCGGCCGCGTTCAGAGCACCGCCGAGCGCCGTCAGCGCCGCGATCGCGTAGATCGGCTGCGCGGTCGGACCCATATGGCCGATGCGCGTCAGCTTCCCCAGCGTTTCGCCGCGGCCTGACGAAAACACCACGCCGTAGCGGGCGCGCGCGGCCTGGCGGAGCGCCTTCTCGTCGACGCCATCCGGCGTCCGGACAGCGGTCGTGGTCGGCGACGTGATCTTGTCGTTGGCGGCCCAGATCGACAGGCCCATGGCGGCGACGCCTGCGCGCATGGCCCTTGCCGTCAGCGCGTGGCGCGCCCACACGGCCTCCGGCCCCTCGTTGAGATAGAGGTCGAGCGCCACATCGAGCCCGTTGATCTCCGAGACCGATGGTGTGAACGGGAACGGCTTTTCGCGCGACCAGGCGTTTTCCCAATCGACAATGCTCAGCATCGACGCGCGTGGTGCCAGGCGATTGGCCTTCATCTTGGCCCAGGCTCGCTCGCTGACGCCCATCATCGTCAGGCCGGGAGGCGCCCCCAGGCATTTATTCGGGCCAGTCACATAGATGTCGGCCTTGCAGTCCTCCGGATGCGTTTTCATGCCACCGAAAGACGAGACGGCATCGACGATCAAATAGCCGCCATGCGCCGACACCAGCGCGCCGATGGCATCGATCGGGTTGATCGTGCCCGACGGGGTGTCGTGATGGCAGACGGACACGACAGTGATTTCCGGATGTGCCTTCAGCATGTCGGCGACCGCCTGCGGGTCGATCGCCTCGTTGTAGGGCACTTCGATTTCGAGAAGATGTGGCGAATAGCGTTTCGCCCAGTAGCCGAACCCCTTGCCGTAGACACCCGAGGCAAGGTTGAGCACGACGTCGTCGGGCGTGATCAGCGACGCTGCCGCCGCCTCCAGGCCCAGCACCGGCTCGCCGTGCAGGATGACCGGCTTGTTGGAAAGCCGCATCGCCTTTTGGGCCTTGTCGACGACCTTCTCGTAGAAGAGCTGGAAGGCCGGGTCATAGTCGTAAAGCACTGTGCGGCCGAGCCCACGCAGCACTTCGGGATAAGCATTGACAGGCCCCGCAGTCAGGGTGATGACCGGATCGGCGTGTTCGAGATAGCGCATCGTCTTGTCTCCGGATTGGCGGCGGTCAGCCGTAGAACTGCGTGCCGGTTTTGTAGGTCTTGAAGTTGTCCATGTCGTGCGAGTACATCAGCTCGGCGCCGTGATCCTCGGCGAGTTTCTTCACCTTGCGCATCGAATTGACGCCGGCGACCGGATCGATATGGAACGCCGCCTGGCACAGCGTCTCCAAGCTCTTCTGCGTATAGGCGGCATCGATCGTGAACATGATCGGCTTGCGCTTGGGAAACTCGACCAGCAGGCTGTAATGGCCGATCGAGTGGCCAGGCGTCGAGATCAGCCTGACACCCTTGGCCAGCTCGACGTCGCCTTCGATCCCCTCGAAGGTGGAATTGGCGCGCGTCGTGCCCTCCAACAGCTGCGCTGTCGCGCCACGCGCCTCAGCCGCCTCCGCCGAGAAACTCAGGTCGGAATAGCCGAGATGCTCGAAAGGCTGCGGGTTGCAGGCCTGCGGCACCTCGGTGCGATGGCAGATCTTCTTGGCATGCGGAAAATACTTGTTGCCGCCGCAATGGTCGAAATGGAAGTGCGAATTGACGACGACGTCGATGTCCTTCGGCTCCAGCCCGAGCAGCGCCAGCGCGCCGGGAATTGTCTGGTGCTTTTCCTGGATCGGCTTCTCGAAGGGCAGCACCTTCATGACGTGGTCATAGTCATAGCCGGTGTCGATGAGGAAGCGGCCCTCGGCATGCTCCACCAGGATCGAATAGACGGGAAAGCGCACTTCGCCGCCGGGCCCGCGATTCCAGAACACGTGATAGCCGTCGAGGACGAGTGAGCCGCCGTCGAGCAGGTAGACCTTGGTATCCGACATTGTTGCCTCCTGTTTTGGCGCGGTCCCTTCCGCGCATGTTGTTTTTGTCAGCGCGCGCCGCGCTCGTACGGAATGCCGAGCGCCGCCGGCAGGCTGGCTCGCCGCCCGAACAGCACCAGCATGATCATCACCGCCAGGAACGGCAGCATCTGGATGACGTCGGTCGGTATGTTGACGCCCGCCACCTGCATGGCCGTGGTCAGCGACAGGCAGACGCCGAACAAAAGCGCGCCGAAGAGCACCCAGACCGGACGCCCGCGCGCCAGCATGGCCAGCACGATGCCGAGGAAGCCGGCGCCGTTGGTGATGAAGGGAATAAACAGGCCTGCCCCGACATTGGCGAGATAGGCGCCGCCGAGCCCGGCCAGCGCGCCGGTTGTCAGCACGGCGATGGTGCGTGTCCTGACGACGTCGATGCCGGCGACGTCGAGCGCGGCCGGCTTGTCGCCGGCGGCCTGCAAATTGAGGCCGAGCTGCGTGCGTCGGTAGAGGTAGCTCATGCCGAACACCAGCGCGACCGCCAGATAGACGATCAGGTGGTGCTTGAAGAAGGCCGGCCCGATCACCGGAATGTCCGACAGCAGCGGAATGACCGTGGCGTCCGCCGCCGGCAGCCGGGGATAGCTGCGCGAGAACTGGAAATGGTGAAGCAGCGCCGTCAAGCCTTCGAGGCCAAGCGTCAGTGCGATGCCGATGACGATCTGGTTCAGCCCGATGCGCACGCAAAGCAGCGCCATGACCAGCGCCACCGCGATGCCGCCGGCGGCCCCGGTGAGGAAACCCAGCCACAGCGATCCCGAATAGAAGGCGCCGACGAAGCCGAGATAGGCGCCGGCCAGCATCATGCCCTCGATGCCGATGTTCAGCACGCCGGCCTTCTCCGACATCTGTTCGCCGAGCCCGGCAAGCAGCAGCGGAATGGCCGCGGTGACGGCACCGAACAGCAGCGCACTGAGAAAGACTTCGCTGAACAGCCCGGTCATGTCAGGCCTTTCTCGACTGATTGTAGCGATGATCGACATACTCGGCGAGAGCGAGCACGATCAGCACGATGGAAACCAGCACCAACGTGAAATGATTGGGCACGCCAAGCCGCCGCGCCGCGCTCTCGCCGCCGATCGACAACACCGAAAGCAGGAACACGAAGCCTATCGCGGCAAACCCGTTCATGCGGGCGAGAAACACGGCCGGAATGACTGCCAGCCCATAGGCAGGGTTCCAGTCGGCGCGGACATTGCCTTGCACGCCGATGATGTCGACAGCGCCGGCAAGGCCCGCGAGCCCGGCAGAAATGGCAAAGACGGCAATGGTCAGGCTAGGCACGCCCAGCCCCGCATGAACCGCCGCTCGGGGATTGGCGCCGACAATCCTGAGTTTCAGCCCGAATGCCGTTCGCGTCATCACCAGATGCACGATGATGATCGCCGCCAGGCCGAGCAGCAGGCCGCTGGTGATGGTGGTTTCAAACAGCCGCGGCAGCCGGTCTTCCACCGGAAGCGTGCGGGTCTGCGGCACGGTGGTGCCGGGATCGCGGAACACCAGCTTGACCAGCACATTGGCGAACGACGTGCCGAGGAACGTCATCATCAGCGTGGTGATGATCTCGTTGACGCCCTGATAGGCGCGCAGCAGCGCCGGCACCAGCGACCAGATCATGGCCACCAGCATGGCGATCAGGAACGAACAAAACAGCGCCAGCCAGGCCGGCAGGATCTGCACCAGCACCGGAGCGCTGGCGGCGGCCGTGACGGCGCCGAGCAGGAACTGTCCGTCGCCGCCCAGGTTCCACATGCCGGCGCGGAAGGCCACGATCAGGCCGGCGGCGAGAAACAGCAGCGGGGCCATTCGCGTCAGCGTCTGCTGGATGCCGAGCGGCGAGAACAGTCCTTTCTCCAGCACGTAGCCATAGTAGGCGAGCGGGTCGACGCCGACGGCAAGCAGGATGCAGCCGGCGATGACGAGAGCGGCAAGGATCGGCCCAATCGTCATCAGCAGCCGGTGCATTATGTCGCGGCGCGTGGCCGCCCCGCTCGTGGCGTCGAGCGCGGTGGCGCCGGCGGGAGGGGCGGTGTCGATGCTCATGCGGCAAGTCCGATCATCAGGCGCCCGACCCTGGTGCGGGCGTCCTCGGCATTCTCGACGGTGCCGACAAGTTCGCCGTTCGCGATGACCGCGATACGGTCGCACATGCTGAGCAGTTCCTCGAGGTCGGTGGAGATCAACAGCACGGCGAGGCCGCGTGCCGCCGTGTCGCGGATGCGCTGGCGCGACGCCAGCGTGTTGGCGAGATCGAGCCCGTAGGTCGGCTTGTTGAAGATGACCACCTTCGCGCCCTCGGCCAGTTCCCGCGCCAGCAGCACCTTCTGGATGTTGCCGCCGGAGAGCCGCGCAACGGGCGTTTTCAGGCTTGGCGTGCGCACATCGTATTCGCGCACGAGTTCGGCCGCGCGCTTGTCGATCTCGCCACGCTGCTCGACGCCGCTGCGCCACAAGGGCGCCGCGCCGACCTGCTTGAGAAAGAAATTGATCGAAACCGGGAAAGTGCCGACCGTGCCCTCGCCCAACCGGTCGTCAGTCAGGTAGCGAAGGCCGCGTTGGCGGCGTTCGCCGACACTCAGCGCCTCGATGGCGGCACCCTCGAGCCGTACCGAACCGCTGGTCGCCGCACGTTGACCGGCCAAGGCCTCGGCCAATTGCTTCTGGCCATTGCCGTCGATGCCGGCGATGCCGAGTATCTCGCCCGGGCGGATGTCGAAGGAGATCGACGACAGGCCGGGCGCGTTGTCGGTCGGCGCGACCCTGAGATCCGCGACCTGAAGCAGAGGCGTAACCTGCGCATCGACCGCGCGGACCGGACGTTCGACCGCTTCGGGATCGTCCTTTTGCCTGCCGAACATCAACTCCACGATCTCGGAAATAATCTCCTGTTCGCCGAGCGCGCGGAAACGCTCGGGCGGTATTTCGCCGACCTTGCGGCCAAGCTTCAGCACAGAGATGCGGTCGCCGAAGGCGGCCGCCTCCTTGAGCTTGTGGGTGATGAAGACGATCGCCAATCCTTGCTCGACGAGACGGCGCATCAGTGCGCCAAGTTCCTCGATACCCTTCGGCGTCAGCATGGACGTGGATTCGTCGAGGATCAGCAGCCGGCTGTTGCGTACCATGGCGCGCAGGATTTCGACCTGCTGCTGCTCGCCAAGCGAAAGCTCCGAGACCTTGGCGTGCAGTTTCACCGTGATGCCGAGGCTGCCGGTGATTTCGGCGACGCGCGCCTCGAGCTCCTCGGTCCTGGGCCGTTGCCACCAGGGTCCGCCGAGCAACAGGTTTTCGGCCACCGTCAGCGTTGGAACCAGCATCATGTGCTGGAAAACCGTGCCGATGCCCAGCGCCAGCGCATGGCGCGGCGAGGTGATCCGCGACGGCTTGCCATCGACCAGTATGCGTCCTTCGTCCGGCTGCTGCAGGCCGGACAGCATGCCGATCAATGTGGATTTCCCCGCGCCGTTCTCGCCGAGCAGCACATGCACCTCGCCAGGGCGGATCGACAGGTCGATGCTGTCGTTGGCGACAATGCCGGGAAAGCGTTTGGTCACGCCTTCAAGCGCGACGATGTCGCGGTTGAAGGCGGGAGATGAAGAAAGACTGCTCATGAAAGCCCAGCACTGGAAACGGGAATGGTCCGGAGGAGCGAACCGATCGCCCCTCCGGCAGCCGACTTCTGATCGCCTTACTGGGCGACGCTTGTCATCAGCGCCCTGACGGCGGCCGCATCATAGACCGGCTCGACCTTGATCTTGCCGGAGACGACGTCCTCGCGCACCGCCTGGATTTCCGACCAGACATTGTCCGGGATCGCGGCGGTCTTCAGCAGCTTCACGGAATCGTCCTTGAGACCGATCGAATAGTGCTTGGTACCGAACGTGTCGGCCTTCAGATCGGCGATCATCGCCGCGTAGACCGGTTCGATGTTCCACACCACCGACGACAGCAGGAAACCCTTGTCGATCGGCGACTTGTCGCCGATGACGTCGATGAAATAGACCTTGCCGCCGTCGGCCGCCTTGGTCGTTTCGACCGCCTGCAGCATGCCGAAGCTCGAACCATTGCCCTGGCCGAAGATGATGTCGGCGCCAGACGCAATCACGCTTTCGGTGACGCGCTTGCCGCCGGCCGCATCGCTGTAGGCGGCCGGTCCGATCACCGCATAGGTGATCTTGACGTCGGGGTTCTCGGCCTTCACGCCCTGAGCGAAGGCCGCCGACTGCGAGTTCCACGATGGGGGTTCGCCCGACACGACGATGCCGACCGACTTCGAGCGCGACATCTTGGCGGCGAGACGGCCGGCGAGATAAGCGCCCTCGTGACCGCTCAACGTATAGTCGGCGACCAGACCCTTTTCCAGACCGTTAGGCGTGTCGACAATCGCTACGGGAACCTTCAATTCCTTGGCGATCTCAGGCGCCGAGGTGTTGTAGCCGCTGGCATGGGCGATCATCAGGCTGGCGCCGTCGGACGCAAGTTCCCGCAACGTCGGGCGAACGTCGCCATAGCCGAGGCCCTGGGCCACGACCACTTCGACGCCGGCGGCCTTGCCCGCCGCCTTGGCGGCGTCGATGCCCTGCTGATTCCAACCGTAGTCGGTACCTTCTTCGGGCGTCAGGATGGCGATCGACTTGACTTCGCCGGCGAGCGCACCGCTCGTCAAGACGCCGCAGAGTATAAATGCACTTACACTGGTCTTCAGGATCTTTAACATTTTACCCTCTCTGTTTGATTTCCAATCAATATTCTTGTTGTTATTGCGCACGAGCGAGATAGACTGCCTGAGAAATTCATCCGTGGAGCTCAGGCAAAGTGAAAATCCGTTATGTCCTCCCCGTGATGTTGGCGTTCTCATCTTTCGCCAACGCGGTTGAGTTGCACCATGTCATCGTCCGCAAGGGCACCGACGGGCTCGACATGGTGCCGTTGACGATTTCGAATGCGGGCCAGGAAGGCGTTTCTTGTAATGCCGACTTCGCCCACTGGTATTCAGAAGGGATCGCGACGGTCGAACCGGGCAAAAGTGCTCGCCTCGAACTGTGGTTCGACCCCAAGACGGGTACGTTCACGATCCTCAACGACAAGCGCGAGAACCTGCCCGTCGAGCGGCTGTGGTGCGGCCTGTCGGGCCGTGCATACGCCACCCGCGTGCAGATCGCGCTCGACCGAACCGACGCGGCGAAAGGCGAGCGCGCCGTGTCCTGCACCGCAGCGCAGGACAGGCTGGCATGCCGATAGGCCCTCGTCGACCGCGTCCGCCCGATCATCGCGGGCCGCCTATTCCTTCGCCAGGAATTTGTCGGTGAAGACGTCGTCCACCGGCAGCGCCGTCTTCAGCACGCCTTGATCGGTGAGCGTCTTCAGCGTCTCCTCCCACTGCGCCTTCGTCATCCAGCCGAGGCCGTGATCCTTGGTGTCCGGGCTGGTGAAGGTCGATGCTATGTCGGCGTTGATCTGCGCCAGCAGCACATCCTTCTTGTCGGCGTAGCCGGGTGCAGCCTTGGCGGTGATCTCGGCCGCCTCTTCGGGGTGCGCCACGACATAGTCGAAGGCCTCCCTGTAGGCCTTGACGAAGCGGGCAACGACGTCCGGCTTGTCCTTGATCATCTTCTCCGAGGTGAACAGGCCGGAGCCATAAGCCTTCCAGCCATGGTCGGCGCCCATCATGATGCTGAGCGAACCCGGACCGCCTGCCTTGGCTTCCAGTTCGGGAACCTCGGCGTCGACATAGCCGACCACCGTCTGGACACGGCCCAGAAGCAGATAGCTTTCGTATGGCGGCGACACGCTGTTCAGCGTCATGTCCTTCTCGGTCAAGCCGTTCGCTGCCAGGAAGCCCTTGAAGAAGATATAGGTCGATCCGGCCGGATGGATGCCGATGGTGAGACCCTTGAGATCGGCCGGCTTGGTGAGCTTCACCGTCTTGGCGAGCGAGATGATGGCCAGCGGCGAGTGCTGGTTGACGGCGGCCAACGCCACCACCGGGACATTCTGCGAGCGCGCGACGGCGAGCGTGGGAAGATCGCCGAAACCGAAATCCGCGTTTCCGTTGCCAACCAGCCGCATGGCATCGGGCGATCCCGAGCCCTTGCGGATTTCGGCGACGTCGATGTCGTTCTTGGCGAAGAAGCCTTTTTCCTTGCCGACGAAGAACATGGCGTGGTTGCCGCGTACCACCCAGTCGAGCTGGACAGTGACCTTGTCCGCCGCCAGCGCCATGCCGGGGAAGCCAAGTGCGCCGGCAAAGGCCGCAAGCGTGGCTGCTTTGATAAGTGAGCGTCTCAGCATTGTTTGTTCCCTTTTTTGACTGTGGTTGATCGAGAGGCCTAGGCCTGGCTGAATTTCGGTGCCCACGGCACCACGATGCGTTCGAGTATTTCGGCGGCGTAGTAGAAGGCGATGCCCAGCACCGAAACGAGCAGCAGCGCTGCAAAGACAAGCGCGGTGTCGAGCTGGGTCGAAGCGAACTGGATGACATAGCCGAGCCCGTCCGAAGCGCCGGCGAATTCGCCGACGATGGCGCCGATGACGCTGAGCGTGGCGGCGATCTTGGTTCCGGCCATCAGGTTCGGCAGTGAATGCGGGACGCGGATCCTGAACAGGATCTGCGTTGGACTGGCGCCAACCGAATTCATCAGCGACAGCAGCGACCGGTCGACCGACTGCATGCCGGCCAGCATCGACAACGTCACCGGGAAGAAGGCGATGACCAGAATCAGGCCGATCTTGGGCGCGAGACCATAGCCGAACCAGAGAATGAAGATCGGCGCCAGCGCCACTTTGGGTACGTTCTGGAACAGCACCACCAGCGGATAGAGCGCGCGCCCGAGCCAGTCGAAGCGCACGATGACCAGCGCTATGGCAATGCCAACCACGACGGAGACAAGGAACCCGAACAGTATCTCGCCCGCCGTCACCAGCGTCGCCTGCATCAGTGTTCCCCATTGCGCGACCAGCGATTTAGCGATCTCGGTCGGGGCGGGAATGATGAAGGCGGATATGGCGAAGATCCGCACCGCGGCTTCCCATACCACGATCGTCGCCAGCAGAAGGATGACCGCCGGTAGCCAGCTGCTTGTCGCGGCACTCCAACTGGAAGCGAGCCGCGACTCGGAACGATTGGTGATGGGCTGATCGCTCACGATGCGCCTCCCGGTTGATGGCTGGCGCGCAGCATCGTGCGAAGCTGAACCACCAGCCTGACGAACTCCGGATCTTCCGTCACCGACAGGTCACGCGGATAGGGCAGGCCGATATCGAGGCTCTCGGTGATACGCCCCGGCTTGATCCCCAGCACATGGACATGTCGGGACAGATGAATGGCCTCGTCGATGGAGTGGGTGACAAGAACGATGGTCTTGCCGGTGCGCTGCCAGATCTCCAGCAGCGACTGGCCCATCTGGTCGCGGGTGATGGCGTCGAGCGCGCCGAACGGCTCGTCCATCAGCAGCACCGCCGGATCGAGCGCCAGCGCCCGCGCGATCGCGACGCGCTGGCGCATGCCGCCCGACAATTCATTTGGACGCTTGTGGGCAGAATCGCCCAGCCCAACCAGTTCCAGCATCTCCTGCCCGCGCGCCTTCAAGTCCGCGCGCGACAGCGACCTGTCGGCGATGCCGAGCAGCATCGACGCGTTATCGACGGCGTTCTTCCAGGGAAGCAGGTTGGCGTCCTGGAAGACGAGGCCTATCATGCGCTTGCGCGCCGCCTCGACCGGCGAAAGCCCGGCGATCGAAACGCTGCCGCTTGTCGGATCGACAAGCCCGGCCAGCACCTTGAGCAAGGTGCTCTTGCCGCAACCGGAAGGACCGATCAGCGAGACAAACGACCCCTTCGGTACCGAAAGATCGATGTTTTGCAGAACCAGTTGCCTGGCCATGACCACCGAAACGCCCTTGGCGGAGATCAGGTCGTCATGGCGGATATGGGCCGGCCGGCCGCCGGCTGCCCGAATGGTTTCAACGCGCATGGCTTGCCCCTCCATGCGGTGCCCCGGCCCTGCCTGCCGTGTGAGCATGATCAGCCATCGGCTACTCCCGTCCTTCCAGGATCCGCCGCACCGCGACGAGTTTGCGCGCCCGTTCAGCCTGCAGCGCCTTCGTCTGCTCGGGCGTGTAGGAGAACATGCCCTCCCCCGACTTGATGCCGAGCTTCGACGCGTTCGTCTTCTCCAGCACCATCGGCGCCACATCGTCGCGACTGGAGAGATCGGCGTTGAGGAAGGAAGAGACGGACTTGTAGATGTCCAGCCCCGCCATATCGAGCAGCGCCATCGGGCCGACCACCGCGATCTTGTAGCCGATGCCCCACGAGACGCATGTGTCGAGATCTTCCGGCTCGATGACGCCACGCTCGACAAGGTCGACCGCCTCTCGCAGCAGCGCATAGAGCACGCGGTTTTCGACGAAGCCTGGCACGTCCTTCTTCACCACCACCGGCAGCAACCCTATCGAGCGGATCAGGTCGCGGATAACAGCCACGGTTTGCGGCGCGGTCTTCTCGCCGCCGATCACCTCAATCATCGGGATGATGTGCGGCGGGTTCGACCAGTGCATGCCCACCATCCGCTCAGGATGCGAGATATGCGCCTGCAGCTTGGTGATCGGGATACCCGACGTATCGGACGCGACGATCGTGTCCCGTGCGATCAGGCCGTCGATCGTGCGGTAGACATCGGCCTTGATCGAGATGTTTTCAGGAACGTTCTCGATGACGAGATCGGCACCTGCCACCGCATCGCCGATGTCATCCGTGAAGCGAACCGTTCCGGCGCCGGCCGGAGGGGCCGCGACACCCAGGGCGTCGAGCACGGATTCGGCCGTGCTCAGCATGGACCCTGCGCGCTCGATAGCGGCCGGGGCAACATCGTAGGCGGTTACCTGCAAGCCGCCCCTGGCAAGCCGGGCGGCCATGCCCGGCCCCATTGTGCCCAGACCGATGATGGCGATGCGCTGGATCATTATGCTGCCCTGCTTTGCGTTGCTGCTTTTGATGCCGCGATGAGGTCAGCGGCCTTCTCGGCAATCATGATCACCGCCGCGTTGATGTTTCCGCAGACCAGGTCGGGCATGACAGAAGCGTCCACCACCCTCAGGCCGTCGACGCCGCGAAGCCGCAACTCCGGGTCAACGACCGAGGCCGTATCGGCCCCCATCCGGCAAGTTCCTGCCGGATGATGCACGGTTATGGAGGTCTTGCGGATATGCTCGTCGATCTCGTCGTCGCTCTGGCACTTCGGGCCGGGAAAGAACTCCGCCTCGATGAAGGGCTGCATGGAGGGCTGCGCGGCGAGATCCCTTGCCACCCGGAATCCGGCCCGAAGGGACCCCCAATCCTCCGGCGAAGCGAGGAAATTCTGGTGGATCAGCGGTGCCGCGAGAGGATCGGCCGAGGCCAGTTTCACCGCCCCCCGGCTTTCAGGCTGCGTCGCCACGATCCGCGTGGCGAAACCGTCCGGAAACGGTGCCTTGAACGGCTTGAAATAAGGCCATGCGGCGAGCGGAGCCGCCGTGAACAGCAGTTGCACATCCGGCAACGGCCGCTCCGGACCGCTTTTCAGGAAAGCAACGACCCCGCCGGGCACATCTCCCGAGAAACCTCGTCCCGTGAAGTAGGTCTTGGCGAAGTCCAGCCCGATCCGGTCGGCACGCATGTTGTGCAGGAAAGGACCGCCCGGAGCCCGGCGCCGATACATGAGAATGACCGAGACGTGATCCTGCAGGTTCTTGCCGACCGCCGGCAGGTCGACCCGCGTCTGGATACCGTGCTTCGCGAGTTCCTCTGGCGCCCCGATGCCCGACAACATCAGGAGTTGCGGCGTATTGATGACGCCGCCCGAGAGCAGAACTTCCTTGCGGGCGACGACCGTTCGTTCGCCGCCGCCATGGTTCATAACCACCCCGGTGGCGCGTGTGCCCTCCAAGGCGATCTTCGTTGCCGTTGCTCCGGTCAGGACGGTCAGGTTGGGCCGCTTCAGGGCCGGCCGCAGATAGGCGGACGCGGTCGAAGAACGCCGGCCTTTTGAAATCGTCATCTGGAGGCGGCCGAACCCCTCCTGCCGCTCGCCATTGTAGTCGTCGGTCTGCGGATAGCCTGCCTGGACGCTGGCTTGCGCAAAGGCGTCGATCAGCGTGTCCTTGTAGCGGCAGAACTGGGTGCTGACCGGACCATTGCCGCCACGATATTGGTTCTCGCCCTCTTCCCAGCTTTCCTGCTTGCGGAAATACGGCAGCACCTTGTCGTACGACCAGTCGCCGAGCCCGCTGGCCGCCCAACGATCGTAATCGCCGCGATTTCCCCGCACATAGGCCATGGCGTTGGTGGAGGACGACCCGCCGATCACCTTGCCGCGCGCGCACTCGACCCTGCGTCCGCCGACATTGTCCTCCGGCTCGCAGAAATACATCCAGTCGTGACGGCGCTCCGTCAGGATCTTGCCCCACCCGAGCGGTATGTGGATCATGGGGTCGCGATCCCAGCCGCCGGCCTCGAGCAACAGCACCGAACATGCCGGGTCGGCGCTCAGCCGGTTGGCAAGCACGCAACCGGCCGATCCGGCCCCAACGATGATGTAGTCGTAACTTTCCGCGTGCGGCATGGTGCGTTTCATTGCCTTGGGTCCGGCGCGCCTGCGCCAGGGAACTAGTGAAACTGGGCCTGGTTCATCCCGGCCGAGGCCGGGATGGACCAGGTATTCCTCAAGGCGGCCGGCACTAGACCAGGCCGGCCTCCCTCAGACGCTGCGACCAGTGGTTCCATCCTCGATCGATCTGGGCACCGACAAGTTTTCCTGCCGTCTTTATCTCGCCCGGCGACAGATATTTGATGTTGCCGATCTGCAAGCCGGCCGTGAGCGCTGCCGCTTCCTGCTCGAGATAGAAGGCACGGAAGACGACCTCCCGCACGGAGTTGCCGACATTGACGACGCCATGCCGTGCCATGAGGACCACGGTCTGGTTGCCGAGACTTTCGGCGATATCCGCGCAGACCCCGGGGCTGCCGCCGAAGAGATCCGTCTCGTCGCCGTTCTTGTCGCGAATCTCGTAGACCGGGACTGACTCGCCGATGAAAGCTCCCATGTGGGTGACCGGCCGAAGCGGCGTATCGACGAAGCAGTACGGCAGCACAGCCGGAGAATGGGTGTGGAGCACACACTGAACGTCGGGCCGCGCCTTGTAGATCTCGCTGTGGATGTAGCGCTCAAGGTAGGAGGGGCGATTGTCCGTGGTCTCACCATCAAGATTGAAACGCTGGATGTCGCCGGCGGTGATAAGGCTCGGAGCAAGCTTCTGGGCCAGGAAGAAGCCTTGGGGATCCTCGGGGTCACGGGCGCTGATGTGGCCGAACGTATCCAGGATGCCTTCGTTCAACAGGATCTTCGTGGCTGTGACCAGTTCCTCGAAAACCCTTTGGTGAGTGGGGTTGCTGTTTTTCATTCCTAAATTCTCCCATTCTAGGGCGGCGGCGATCGTTTTTATTCTTGTTGTCGATCGCCGACGCCGCAAACTTCATTTGTTTTCGTAGGTGCCTACGATCCGATTTTGCTCGATGATGTTTCCGGCATATTTCTGGAGGAATTCCTCCCTGGTGGGCGTGCCCTCTACTTTCGTGTCCAGCGCATAGACCCAGAAATAGTAGTGATGCAGCCCATGGCCGGCGGGCGGCTGAGGTCCGTAGTACTGCTTGCCGCCGGCGCCGTTAGGCCCCACGCGGAACTTCTCCTGCGCGTCCGAAAGGTCGGTGGTCGACGGATCGATGCCGTAGACGACCCAATGCGTGAAGCCGTTGGGCAAGGGCGCGTCGGGATCATGGCAGATGACCGCGAGCTCTTTCGTGCCTGCCGGGACGCCGCTGACCGTAAGCCTGGGCAAGACATTGCCCTTGTCGCCGGCATGCTCGTCGCGCAATTTCCCGAGCGGCTGGAAATCCGCGGATGTGATCTTGAGGTCCTTGATATTCAGGGGCATGGAATTCGTCCTTCGCCAATTTCGATCGAACTAGACACCGGCCTTGAGGTCGGCGACGGATTTGCCGCCGACGCGCTGATGCACGCGCGGACCCGACGCGACGGCGACGCAGATCAAAAGCTCGTCCGGGCGCGGGCCATCCGGCACGCAGAAGGTGACGGCATCGTAGTGGGAACGGATATAGAGCTCATCCTTGTGGGCGAGCGGAATATCGATGGATGTGCCGGCGGCGGCGACCTTGCTGACCGAGGAAATCCAGGCCTTGCCGCCGCCCACCTGCTGGCGCAGCGGATCTCCAAACACAGTGGTGATGCAGGCGACGACATGTTCCTGCTCGCCGGCCGTGCCCGCGATACCGCCCTTGCCATAGCTTTCGACAGGCCTGTTGCCGAGCAGCGCCACGGCCCGCTCGCCGAGCGCATGACCGATAGCCGAACTCGGATCGGTCAGTTCGGACAGTTCGGCGACGAACTTTCCGGCGTACGGATTGCGTATGACGACGCCTGTCGCGACTTTGACGAGGGTCTCGCCAGGTTTGCCGCCGTCATGCCGGCTTTCCTGGACCGAGGAGTACCATCCCCTGACATCGTAGTCCCGTTCGACTTCACTGGAATAGTTCATCTTTATCTCCTGAAGGGAGCGCTGCTCGCGCGCGCCCCGATTAATTCGTTGACCGGCTTGTCCGGCGCTACTGCGGCCATGAGTAGACGCGGCGGAGCGGGTCGTAGCGGGCTGCTTCCAGGGCTGCCGGCGTGAACATGTTCCCCTTCGAGAGCGAGCGGTTCGCCGCATAGTCGCCGGACAGGGCCTGGCAGCGATCGGTGATCGGGCGAATGCGCTTCTCCCACGCGACGAGCGCATCCTCGACCGAAGAGCCCGCCTGCAGATCCTGCGACAGGCTGAAGGCATTGACCATCGCGCAGCCGGCGCCCTGGGCAAGAGCCGGGCACATCGCATGCGCGGCATCGCCCACGAGGGCGACCTTGCCTCTTGTCCAGCTGTCCAGCTTGGTCGTCTCGTACTTGTCGTACCTGGCGGTTTTCAGCTTCGCCGCCTCGATCAGGCAAGGCTCGAGAAAGGGAAACATCTCGACCCAAACCTCAAGGTCGATCGGAACCTGTGACCCGCGAGGATCGGCGGCTGGGGCCATGAGGCCAAGATACAGCTCATTCTCGTTGCAGGGCGAGTAAAGTATCCGCTGAACGCGCGGCCAGAAGTTCCACATGTCTATGGTGTTGTCCCATTCGCCGTGGCCGAGTTCCTTCTTTTTACGAGGGACAATCAGCCGGATGAGACCGTCCTTGGAAACCCATCTGTCCTGTTTGAAGCCAATGGAATCCCTGACCTTGGAGCCAACCCCGTCGGCACCGACGATCAGGTCGGCTTCGAGTACCTCTCCGGTCTGCAGGGTCAGGCGGCCTTCCGGATCGGCGGCGACCGCCTCGGAGTTGACTGATATGTCGACGCCCAGCGCACGGGCGCGGTTGACCAGGGCATCATGCAGGTGGCTCCGGGTCATGATGCGCCAGGGCAGACCGTTGAACGTCTCCTTGGAAACGGACTTGTTGTGCATCCAGGTCTCGTAGGTCGGAGGCGTGTGGGAGCCCTGCAGAACATCATCCAGGGCGCCCAGTCCCTCGAGCACGCGAAGGCCATTGTGCCAGAGATAGATACCCGCGCCGAACGCCCGGAGTTCCGAGCTCTTTTCGTGCAGCCTGACGTCCCAACCGTTCTGCCTCAAAGCAATGGCGGCTGTCAGGCCGGCAAAGCCGCCGCCGGCGACCTCGGCACGGCGCGCCTTACCCTGGGTTTTGTTTACATTGGCCATTTTCTATCCTGATGCTGCGTACAAGAAGACGGCGTGCTGGGCCGTCAGGCGTCGATGAAATTCGTGATGGCTTTCAGCGTGATCTCGGGAGCGACCTCGTTGACGTAATGGTCGGCGCCAGGCACGACGACCACGGGCAGATCGGGCCGCAGCCGGCTTGTCTTTGCCAGTGCCGCCGCCGAAACCAATTTGCTCGCCTCGCCCCGAACGATGAGAACGGGCTTCGTCACATCCCGATAGGCGGGCACCAGGTCCGATCGCAGGCCCCTGGCGGTCTGGGCCATGGCCGCGGGGGACGCCAACGGCCGCAGGCCGCCGTCGACCCGCTGATAGCCGCTTTCGGCTCTGATCCTGATGGCGTCCGCGGGAATGTTCGGATAGCGGCCGGCAAGATAGGATTCGACGGCTCCTATATCCTCGAAAAGCTGGCTTCCCGCGTTCACCCGGGCCTCCAACGCATCCAACGGCTCGGCTTCGATATAGGGCGTGAAGTCGATTGCAATGACCGATCGCACTAGGTCCGGATATTTCACGGCGGCCGTGACGGCGTTTCTCGCGCCAAGCGAATGTCCGACGAGGATGGCGGCCCCCCGGTCGAGCGTGCGGATCAGGCCGGCAATGTCGTCCGCGTAGTCATTCGCCTCGTAGCCGCTTTCCGGCTTGTCACTGAGGCCATGCCCCCTCTGGTCGACGGCTATGGTCGTGAAGCGATCCGAGAGCCGTGCCATCAGCGGTGTGAAGACGGCGGAGTTGGAGGTTATGCCGTGGAAAAACAGCATCACCGGGCCGTTGCCCCTCTCGCGCACATTCAAGGCGATGCGGCCGGTGTCGATGCGCCGCGAACCGAATTGGTCGCAAGCTATCCCTGCCGCCATGTTCATGATCCTCACCGTCACTGTCCTTCTCATTCAAAAGGATCATACAGCCGGAGAGACGTCAAGAAGATTGTCTGACATTCTTGCAATCTTCAGATTTGACAATCTGGCTATTCCCCTCGGCTTGGCGTATGCTGGTTGGAAGATTGCGACTCAAACCCATGAGACGTTACAGATGCCTCCAGATTTGAATTTGCGAATCTCGCCACGGACAGTGCAACGGGAGACCGTGGACAAGTTGCGGCTCGCCATCTTCTCCGGGCTGTTCCAGCCGGGAAGCCGCCTCATCGAAAGTCAGCTGTGCGCGCAACTCGGCATTAGTCGCCCCTCGCTAAGGGAAGCTTTGCGCAGTCTGGAGGCCGAGCGCCTGATCGAGATCGTACCCAATCGCGGGCCGTCGATACCGTCACTGTCGTGGGAGGTGGCAACCGCCATTTACGAGGTTCGAGAGCTGTTGGAAGTCGAGGCCGCGGGACGATGCGCTTCGAGAATATCCCCGGAGCAGTTGCGTGAACTCGAAAAATCTCTTTCCGCGTTCGAAGAGGCTGCATCCAGCAATGACAGCCTGGCGCAGGTCATGACGGCCGCGGACTTCTATTCGATCATACTCGCCAATTGCGGGAATCCCATCCTGGAGGAAGTCCATCGTGGCCTGGTGGCCAGGATCAGCTTCTTTCGAGGACGGTCGATGTCATTGGAGGGCCGGGCACAAAGCAGCCTGGCGGAGATGAAGGAGATATTCGAATGCATCGCCGCCGGTGACGAGAAGGCCGCCCGCAAAGCCTCGAAAAATCACCTGTTGAAGGCGAAAGCGGCAGCGAAGATGTCCATGGACAGCGAAATGTGAATTTTTCGCAAGACTGTTTGCTCCGTCTGAAAAGTTGAACTCCCTCGCGATGTTGCGGATCGGGGATCCGCCGAACGCGGATCAGGCGGGGTTACCCCGTATGGGTCAGACATGCCGGCCGTCGAAGCCAGCAAGCGGCGGATGGAGTGATGATGACCGGTGCCAATGTCGAGCGCAGAGCGAATTCCGATATCGTCATCGTCGGCGGCGGGTCGGCTGGCGCGTTGCTTGCATCGCGACTGAGTGAAGAGCCGGACAGTCGCGTCCTGCTCATCGAGGCAGGCGAAGAGGCCGCCGACCCCGACATATGGACCCCAGCCGCCTGGCCGGCGCTTCAGGGGCGCGGCTACGATTGGGACTATCGCACGGAGCCGCAAAGCGGGACCGCGGGCCGGACACATCGTTGGGCGCGCGGGCGGTTGATCGGCGGCTCGAGTTGCCTTCACGCTATGGGCTACATGCGCGGCCACCCCGGGGATTTCCAGGCGTGGGTCGACGCGACTGGCGATAACAGATGGAGCTGGGATGAATTGCTGCCCGCGTTTCAGGCTATCGAAGATCACCCGCTCGGTGGCAACGGCCTTTACGGCAAGGGCGGGCCGATGCCGGTCCATTTGCCGACCGACGAGGTAAGTCCGGTCGCGCGCGCGTTCATCGAGGCAGGCGCTTCGCTCGGCCTGCCGCGTCTTGAAGGTCACAACAGCGGACAGATGATCGGCGTCACCCCAAACTCCTTGAACATTCGCGACGGACGGCGGGTTACGGCGGCCGACGCCTGGCTCACGCCGGCTGCTCGAAGCCGCAAGAACCTGACTGTTCTTACGGGATCGCGGGTGCGGCGGCTCAAGCTGGAGGGCAATCAGGTCCGCGGCCTGGAGGTCGTGGGACGACAAGGGCCGGTCGAAATCCTTGCGGATCGAGTCGTGCTTTGCGCCGGCGCGCTGGAAAGTCCGGCTTTGCTGATGCGCTCCGGCATCGGTCCGCACGATATACTCGATGCCGCGGGCGTCGGCTGCTTGATCGATATGCCGGAAGTCGGTCGAAACCTTCAGGACCACCTGCTTGGCGCCGGCAACCTTTATGCGGCGCGCAAGCCCGTTCCTCCATCGCGCCTGCAGCACTCCGAGTCGATGGCCTATATGCGCGCCGATGGGTTCACCGGCACCGGTCAGCCGGAAATCGTCGTTGGTTGCGGCGTCGCGCCGATCGTGTCCGAAGCCTTTCAGGCGCCTGCCGCCGGCACTGCATATTCGTTGCTGTTCGGGATAACCCATCCGACGAGCCGCGGCAGCGTGCGCATAAGTGGGCCGGAACTCGATGACCGGCTGATCATCGACCCCGCATACTTGCAAAGCGGCCGGGACCGTGTGCTGTTTCGCCAGGCGCTCGATGCGGCCCGGACAATCGGACATCGGGATGAACTCGCCGATTGGCGAGAGCGCGAACTCCTGCCAGGCACCCTCAATAGCGCGGCTGAAATGGATGACTTCATCGCGCGGTCGGCCATCACACACCATCATCCCTGCGGCACCTGCAGGATGGGGAAAGACCCGGACGCCGTCGTCGATTCGGATCTGCGGCTCAAGGCGCTCGACAATCTTTTTGTCGTCGACGCTTCGATCATGCCCAGTCTCACCGCGGGACCGATTCACGCCGCGGTTCTCGCGATCGCCGAGACCTTCGCTCGACGTAGCCGGGAAATCCCACTGTCTTGATCCGAGGGCTGCGCGCGCCCGTTCGTTCGCGATGAAGCCAGGGCCGCTTGCCGCCTTGTCCCTCAGCGTGCGCTGAGCGCGACCATGCGGTCGAGGGCGGCGCCGAGGCCTTTCAGCGACACCGGAAAACTCAGCTTGGTCTCGGCCGCGCTGGTGACATCGAGCTTGAGCTCCGTGCCTGCCTTGAGCTTCTGCATCAGCGCCCGATCGATCGGAAACAGCGCCACGCAGCCATTCGGCAGGCAGGTCCTGAACTTCAGCGGTCCGATGGGCGGCTGGCCGTCGATCTGTGCCGCCACGCCGGGCTCGAACAGGATGCCGAATGGCAGAAGCAAGGTTCCAATCAATCCGCCCTTCTGCCCCACGCGCAGTTCCACGGCCAGAAGCCTCTGGCCGTTTTTCTGTGTCTGGTCCTGCGTGACCGTGCAGACCCGGGCATTGTCCTGTATGCCGCAGGCCAGTTGCCAGTCCTGGTAGGTTTCCTGAAGCGACGATGCGCCATTCGGAAGCGACGCCGCCTGCTGCTGTTGTGCGAAAGCGGCCGGCACCGAAGCGGACAAGGCAGCCGCGCAGACGGCGGCTGCCTTCAGGGAAAAGTGTCTAGGAACCAATGAATGCGGCCTTCTCTTCGGTGCCGGGCACATGCCCAAAGGTTCGGCTTCGAGACCCTGTGATAACTGTCACGTACAGACCCATTCGCGGATTTTGCATTGCACTCCGCCTGCCTCGCAGGCCTGCAGGGCGAGGTCCTCCGCCTCGCGGCGGGTCTCGGCGGAGTTGACGCCCCAGGGAGTGAACCGGTGCTCCACCTTGTCGGCCACGGCGAGCGCGCCGCAATGCTTGTAGGGAAATCCGGTTTCGTCATCGTCGTTCCAATGGCGGTGATTGCGGAACACGGCGACGACATTGCAGGCTTTTCCACCGGCGTTCTCGCAATATTTCCGCGCTGTGTCCTTCGCCTCCTGCCGCTTGTCGGCGCCCCAGAAAAATCCATACTTGGTATCCGTCTGGGAGTAGGCGATTGCCGCCCAGATGCCTTTCTCCTCCTTCAGCGGCTCGGACGGCTGCACCAGATCGGCCGAGACGACCTGCCCGCTCCACAGCATGGCCAAGCACAAGACCGTCAAACGTCGCGATTTCATGGTCCGCAATCCTTTCCAGGGCGCCTCGCCCGTTCGCTTGCACGCCTCACTTCGACGCCGATGCGATGGAAATCACCACGCATGTGCTGCCTGTCGGCAGGAGAAGGGCCTCGCCCGTGCTCCCGCCAAGCTCGTACACCTCGACCTGTCCGAGATGGTCCGTGATCTTGCTGCCTTGCGGAAGAATGGCCGGAATGTCCGCGCACGGACTGGCGAACGGCGCCACCCGCACCATAGCGCCCTCGCAGCCCGAAGCGGTGGGCGATGCGAAGACCACGCCGGCCGCCGGCCCGCTGTACCGGTCGGTGGCATAGTCCATGCCGACGAAGGCCTGCACGGCGTGCTTGTCGGCGGCCTGATCGTTCCACAGGGATTTCACGCTGTACTTCGCGCCGGTGGTCAAAAGCTGTCCGAGCACCGGAAAGACTGTCGAGCAGGCCTGTACGCCGGCTTGCTTGACGTGCTGGAGAAAAGGCGAGTCCGGCAAAGCGGGAGCGGCGGCGGCGTCGGCCTGTGCGGCTGTCGGGCCGCCGACCAGACCGGCGATCGCGGCATAGTTGGCGCCGGCGAAGCCGATGCCCATCAAGGCCAGCCCCAACAACGACAGGCCAACGATGCGCGGCCACCGCCGCGGCGGCTCGGCGATCCTCCCGCGGTCCGGCTCGACGGTCGGATTGCCGCGCGTCGCGGAGATGAATGGGTCTTGCTGGCTCACGGTGCTGCCTCGGTTATTTGACTGGCGCAAGGGCCTCGGACAGCCCCTTGAGCGTTGCGGTGACGGTAATGGTCTGGCCATCGACGGTCGGGTAGGAAATCGCCGGCGTCGCCTTTCGCGCTATCTGCTGGCGCATGACCGGCCCGACCGGCAGCATGCCGACGCAGACCATCTCGTTGCAGCCGTTCAAATGCACGTCTATCGGCTCGCGGTCATCGAACTTCAGCGACACCAGCCCATCGCTCCTGGCGTTCGGCGCGGTGCGCAGGATCATATAGGGCTTGCCGTCCTGGGTGGCGGCGAGAGACCAGCTGAACGCCATCTTGCCGGCTTCGTCCTCGATCACCTGCGAGACGTTGCAGACCTTCTTGCGCGC
This sequence comes from Mesorhizobium sp. ES1-4, assembly GCF_020164745.1. GTDB lineage: Bacteria > Pseudomonadota > Alphaproteobacteria > Rhizobiales > Rhizobiaceae > Mesorhizobium. Next base: position 123,668 of record NZ_JAIUGV010000002.1, read on the forward strand.
CTTGAGGTTCTCGTCGCAGATCAGCGTCCAGTTCTCGAAGGGGCGGATGGTGCGCTGGTATTGTCCGAGCTTCACGTCGGGAGGCAGCACCACATCGGAGGGCTTGATCCTGTAGGGCGAAGCCACCTGACCGGCAGCCGGCGCCGGCCCGCCGGCAAGCGCCAGGCAGGTCAGGGATGCCACGGCAAATCCAGAAAAACCAAACGGTTTTCCTGGATTTGCGTCTGGCCTGTCATGGCCGGTTCGCCTGTTCATTGCCGCCCCGGTTGTCCGCCTCAATTCAAGGTGAAGCTCAGCCCCGCGCCGACACCGACATTTCCACCCGCCGCCGTGCCGGACACATTGCCACGGATGCGGCCGTCCTCGCTGGTGTAGCCTGCACCGAAGGCAAACGCGCTCGAATCCCGCCAGAAGCCGCCGCCGGCCGCCACGCTCAGCTTGCCGGGACGGTCATCATAGCGCAGCGAGGCTGCCGCCAGTCCGATTGCCGCCGCCTGCCGTGCTTCGTCCCTGATGCCGCTGATGTCGGAATTGAGCTGGCTGAACTTCTGGTCGGTATAGGTGTTGGCCTGTTGCAACGTGGTGACCGCCACCTGGTCGGTATAGCTCTTGCTCTGAGCCAGGTTCAGGTTCAGCTGGTTGACGTTGACCGCGTCGGTGCCGGCAACGCCCGGGCCGACATTGGAGATGACGACAGGCGCATTCGGGTCGCCGCCCTGCAGCGTTATCTGGTTGGTCTTGGTCGTCGATCCGTCCGGATTGGTGACGGTGTCGTATTGCACGGTGTTCTGGACGGTGCCGCCGATGCCGCCGATCGTTTTGGTCAGATCCTCGATCGCCGTGTTGGTGGCGTAGAGCTGCGAGCCGTTGATCGCGTCGGTGCTGTCGGAGGAAACGCGGCCGGCGGCAACATTGGTGATCGTTCTTTCCGATCCGGCATCACCGACGCTGACGGTTCCGACCGGGGTCGTGCCGGCAAAGGCGTAGCTCTTGCCGTTGATGGTGGTGCTGGACGTGCCGACCGCGGTCTGCGACACCGAGCCGGAGCCGAGCGCCACATCGTTGGCATTGTTGGCCTTCGCGCCCTGGCCGAGCGCCACGGCGCCCTGGCCCGTGGCCGTCGAGCCATGGCCCGCGGCTAGGCTGTCGGTGCCGCTCGCCACGCTCTCCGGCCCCATCGCGACGCTGTTCGTGCCGCTGGCGACCGAGTCGGCCAAGGTGGAATTCGCGTGGAAATACTTGATGCCGCCGCCATTGGTGATGTTGGTGAGCGCATTGTCGACAGCGGTGAAGCCATCATAGACGGTCGAATAGTTGTTGCCCTGGATGGTGTAGGTCGGGCCGGTGATCGAACCGTCGGGATTGACCGTGGTGCCGCCGCCGAACAGGTTGGAAACGTTTTGCGAGACACCGCGCAGCTGCGAGACATTGACGCCGTCAGTATCGGCCGAGCCCGCCGCGACATTGGTGAGCTTGCGCTCCGCGCCCGCCGCGCCGACCGACACTTCGCCCGCCGAAGTCTGCGGAGCGGTCAGGCCAAAGGCGGTGTAGCCGGCCTGCGCCCCAACCGAGGTGATCGACGAGGCACCCAACGCGACGCTGTTGGCGAAGGTGCTCTGGGCACCGGCGCCAAGCGCCACCGACTGGATGCCGGACGCGGTCGAGTCGGTGCCGAGCGCGATGCCGTCGGCCAGCATGACATGGGCGTTCTGGCCGATGGCCGTGCCGCCGGGCGCGGTCTGGTCGACGACCGCGCCATTGCCGATGCCGACGCCATTGTCGCCGTTGACGACCGTGGTCGGGCCGACCGCGACCGATTCCGCGCCGACCGCGAGCGAATCGCCGGCGGTCGAATTGGCATGGAAATATTTCGTCGAGGTGGCTGAGACCGCGGCTATAGCCCCCGCCAGCTGCCGCACCGTCACGGCATCCTGGTCGTGCGTGCCGTCGGCGACATTGGTGATCTGCCGGTAGGAGGTGGAGGTGCCGACCGAAACGGCGCCGAGCAGCGCTTTGTCTGTGGTGTTGTACTGGATGAAGTTCGACGGACCGGCGGCGATCTGCCCGGAAGCGGGAGCGATCGCGCGATCGGAGACCGAATCCGAACCGAGCGCGACGCTGCCGTCGATGCTGGCCTGGCTATCGCGACCGAGCGCCAGCCCGCTGACGCCGGTCGCGGTCGCCTGGTAGCCGACGGCAGTGGAGCCGACGCCTTGGGCGAAGGAATCGGTCTGCGCCAGTCCGGTCTCGTTGGTGCGGGCGTAGCGGATGCCCTCGCCATTGGCGTCGGTATAGGCGGTCGAGGTGTCGCCGGCGATATTGTTGATCGTGTTGCCAAGACCGGTGATGTTGCCGCCGATGGCGGCAATGTCTGATGTGTTCTGCGTCACCTGCTGGTTGGTGGCGAAGAGCTGCGAGCCGTTGACGGCGTCGGTGGAACCGCCGTTCAACTGGCCGGCCGCGACATTCTGGATCTGGCGCTCGGCGCCGGCCGAGCCGACAGAGAAGGCGCCGGCCGGCGTGCCGCCGGCGAAGCTGTAGTTGACGCCGCCGATCGTCGTGCCGCCGACAGTCGTGGTGGCGCCCGATGCCGAATTGAGGCCGATCGCGACGTCGCCGGCATTGTTGGCCACGGCATTTGGGCCGACAGCGACGGAATCGGTGCCGAGCGCCTGCGAATCCGCCAGCGTCGAGTTGGCATGGAAATATTTGATGCCGCCGCCGACATTGATGCTGGTGATGGCGGCGCCAATGGCATCGACCGCCTGGTTTGTGGCGAACAGCTGCGAGCCGTTGACCGCATCGGTCGAGAGCGCGCTGATGCGCCCCGCCGCGAGATTGGTGAGCGTGCGTTCGGCGCCGGGCGCGCCGATGCTGACCGTCGACGTCGGATTGGTGCCCTGGAAGGCATAGGTGGTGCCGTTGATCACCGCGCTGGGAGTGCCGACCGCCGCGGCGGTCACCGAGCCAGAGCCAAGCGCCACGTCGCCGGAACTCGCCGCCGCCGTCGCGCCGTCGCCAAGCGCGACGTTGCCCGCAAGGCCGGCAGCACCCGCGGTGGAACCGTTGCCGAGCGCCACGGAGCCTTGCCCGATCGCCTTGTTGCTGTTACCGATGGCGACAGCGCCCGCCGCCTGGTTGGCCGCGGTGGCGGTTGCCGTGCCGTCGCTGTTGGCGATGTTGTTGGCGCCGCCGGTGAAGGCGCCGTTGCCGCTGGCGTAGCTCGGATCGCCGATCGCCACCGCGCCATCGCCATAGGCGGTGTTGCCCGAACCGATCGAGACCGCCTTGCCGCCGGTCGCCACCGCATTGGTGCCCATAGCGACAGAGTCGGCGGAACTGGCCGCGGCATTGTTGCCTACGGCGATGGCGCTCGTGGCCGACGCTGCGGCGCCGATGCCGAGTGCGGTACTGGCGACCCCGCTGGCATTGGCGCTGACGCCGGCGGCAAGGGAATTGTCTCCTGCCGCCTTGGATCCGGACCCGAATGAGGATGAGTTTATGCCGCTGGCAACGGCGGTGTTGCCAACCGCCGTGCTGGCGGCGGCACTCGCAACGGAGCTGGTGCCTATGGCGATGGCAGCTTGAGCGCTGGCAGTCGCGCCCAATCCCAGCGCTGTTGCTTGCGCGGCAGTCGCCGTGGCGTTGTTGCCGACCGCCGTGGCGGAGACGTTGGTAGCCTGGGCTCCCGACCCCGCAGCCACCGAACCTACTCCGCTCGACACGGCCGAATTGCCGAGCGCCAACGCGAAGTTGCCCGAAGCATTGGCGACGTTGCCGAGAGCTTGCGAGTTCAACCCCCCGGCACTGGCCTGGTTGCCAATCGAAACGGCATTCGTCCCGGCGGCTTTGGCTAGGTAACCCATGGCCGTGGTCCCGACACCGGAGGCAGCCGCCCCGTTGCCGATTGCCGTGGACTGGTTCGCTGACGCTGTGGCGGAAGTTCCGAACGCGCTGGACCCGGTCCCGGTCGCGGATGCGCTCGAGCCCACTGCGGCCGACCATGCCCCCGTTGCGGTTGAGGCTGTGCCGAGCGCGACGGCCTCGAACGTGAAGCCCGCAGGAGCGGTGCCGCTTGCATTGGCATTCGTGCCGATGGAAACGGGAGAACCGCCGCCCGCTCCAGCGTTTGCCTTGGCGCCGACTCCCATGGCTATGGCGGCACCGTTTGAAGATGAGGCGTTGGAGGACAATCCAATGGCCACCGAGGCACCACCCGAAGCGCTGGCCGTTGAGCCCAGCGCGACGGCGTTCGCCCCGTTTGCGGTGCTGTTGACGCCAAAGGCTGATGCTCCATCAACGAGTGCGCGGGCGTTCCCGCCTACGGCGAGAGCATTGACGCCGGTGGCGTTTGCGAAGACGCCGATGCCTATGGCGTTGAGGCCAGTGGCACTCATGGTATAGCCGATGGCGATCGAAGCATCGCCCGTTGCCGTGATACCGGTGCCCAACGCCACACCGTTATTGCCATTCACATGGGCGCCAGATCCGATGGCAGTTGAAGCGGAGCCGGGGGCGGTGCTGCCGCATCCAATCGCAGTACTTTGCCCTCCTGCAGAGGGGCTCGTGCAGTTCGCGACGTTGGTCAAAACCCCGTTACCTATGACGACCTGCGCGAACGCCGTTTGCGGGGCCATCACTCCTGGGATGGCAACCAGCGCCCCAAACGCCCCACCAGTTCCAAGCGTCCCAAGTCCCAGCCGGTTTCGCTTGAGTCCGAGCACCCGATGCGCCATGCGCAGCACCGCCATCAGGCGCCGCCGCAGTGAGCGGGAGGATGGATCGGCGTTGACGATCCATTGTCCGGCAAACCGTCCAAAGGAACGACTTGAAAAGCGATTGTCGGTCATGGCCCCTCTCCGCCTGCCGCCGGCACGAAAATGCCGGAACAGTTCGAATTTTTGTCAGAAAGACACGATTCGGACCAGCAGTATTTCAAGAACTTGCTGCCTTGAAAGAAAAGGTTGACACAGATTAGAGAAGGTTAACGGACAGTTACCTAGAAAATACTTTAGTAGACGGACGTCACATTAAGAAGAGCTTGATTAGCCGAATCTATTGCCCAGATCTCGGGTTAGCCTTCCTCAACCGTGCCTGCATCGGCGTTACGTGCCGGTATTTCTTCATCACCGTGGTGAAATGGCTCTGGCTCGAGAAACCACTCAAATGGGCGATGTCCGCGATCGACATGCGGCTGTCGGCCAGGAGTTTTTCCGCGAAGTCCAGCCGCAAGTCGAGGACATATTGATGCGGCGGCATCCCGAACGTCCTGGAGAAAGCACGCACGAAATGATAGGGTGAAAGCCCGCAGACGGCGGCCATTTCGGCAAGCGCCAGCTTCCGCGAGAAGTTCTCGTTCAGGAACTCCTGCGCCTTGCGTGTACTGCGGGCGGAAAGCCCGCCTTTCACGTTGAGCAGCGGCTGTCGCGTCGCATCTGGCCCGGAAACCCGCCCCGGGCACTCATCATCGCGCCGCACTTTTTCGGCCTCCTGACAACTCCCCGGATGACAGCCAACCCCCAGGACAGACCCTCGGTTCCCCAGAAAAACAATTCGTGATTGATGAGGCCTGGCCGTCATCGCCAGTGAGATTTGTTGGGCAGTTCCAATTAGATGGCGACACGGAGCAAGACCACGGTTCGGCGGATGGTATTTCAACGGCACTGAGAAAATGGAAGCCGACCGACTGATACTCGAGCTTCGTCCGCATTTTTCATCCGCGTTGCCTCAGCCGCCTTGCGCTGCTTGAAAATCCCCTTGGCCCAACCCGTGGGCAGCGTAACGCACAGGTTTCGGTTAGGGAAGAACTCCCACGCGCTAAGAAAAATCTTTATTCGAGGAAAGAGAAAAAGACCGACGGCAGGAGGTTGGCGAGAATTCCATTTCACGGGGCGAACTCCGCGCCATGAGTTCGGTCATCAGTCATGGGGCAGGCAAGGCTGGCGCATAAGCCGGTCGGCTCACGGCCCGTCGCTACAGATCACCGCGACGCTTCTCGTACAGTTCCCAGGCGAGTTCCACGAAAGCCAGGAGAACATCGTCCCGGTTCCAGCCGGCAGCCACCGCCGCCTGGACGATCGCGTTGATGAGAGGCAGCAACTGGCTCTCCAATTCGGCCGACATATCGCTGTCGACCGCGGACGGGCTCTCGAAATTGAATGTCATCATTCGACGCCGTCCCGCTCTCATTCGAAGTCTTGTCGCGGTTATTTCATTTCCCTCTCATATACAATTGATTTGGCGCCAAAGCACAAGAACTCACGGGGATCACGATACCGGGCCGCGTCCCCGACGACCTTAATTCTATGCTGTCCTTCGGGTCACAGGGGTGCTGGCGGACAGGATCTATCCGAACCCGTCAGCTTCTATTGCTGCTCGAAAAATGGAATTGTTCGGCCGAGCCGCACCGCGGTCGACTTAGCGTCGCGCCGCCCCCGCATTGCCTTCTGCAACCACCCACTGGATAGTCCCGAAAATGTACGAGACCCTGGCGACTCACTGGCCCCGAATCCTGGCGATCATCTCGGCGATCATGGCGACCATCGGCATTGCCCATGCCGTCATGACCAAGGAGGACGTCCGCGCCGCCACCGGCTGGGTCGGCGTCATGATGCTGTCGCCGATCCTCGGCGTGCTGATTTATGCGGTGGCCGGCATCAACCGCATCCGCCGCGCCACGATCAGTGCACAGCGCCCGCTTGCCGATGGCTTGGTGCCGGCCATGCACGAGCGCGACGTCGCCGCTGAAGAGGCATTGATCGTCGGGCGCTATGGACAGCGGTTCACCGGCCTCCGGACGCTGGGCAACCGGGTGGCGCGGCGCGCGCTCAAGCCGGGAAATGCGATCGAAGTGCTGGAGAGCGGCGACGAGGCCTACCCCGCCATGTGCGCGGCGATCGATGCGGCCGAGCGCAGCGTCCTGCTCGAGACCTATATTTTCGACAATGACGCCGTAGGTCTGCTTTTCGTCGAAGCGCTGGCCGGCGCCGTCCAACGCGGCGTGAGCGTCCGTGTGCTGATCGATGCCGTCGGCGCCCGCTATTCCGTCCCCAGCATCCTGGGGCACCTGCGCGGCGCCAACATCACGGCGGATGTCTTCAACGGCAACATCGTCAGAGGCCTGCGCTTGCCCTACGCCAACCTGCGGACCCACCGCAAGATCCTGGTGGTGGACGGCACCATTGCATTTACCGGCGGCATGAACATCCGCAAGGGTTTTTCGGCGAAGTTCGCCGGCTCTAAAAGCGCCAGGGACACGCATTTCCAGGTCACCGGACCCGTTGTTGCCGACCTCTTCTCGGTCGCCGCGGAAGACTGGCGCTTCACCACCAAGGAGGCGCTGACGAGCGATGCCTGGCGGATCGCACCCGTTTCACCGGCCGCCGGCCAGCCGATGCTGGTGCGCGCGGTCGCCTCCGGGCCGGACGCCAGCAACGAAACCAACCACAAACTGCTGATCGGCGCTTTCTCGGTCGCGCGCAAGTCGATCCGGCTGATGTCGCCCTATTTCCTGCCGGACCGCGAACTGATCAGTGCCTTGACCACCGCCGCCAGACGCGGCGTCGAAATCGATGTCGTGGTACCGGCGGTGAACAATCTCTTTCTTGTCGACCGCGCCATGACCGCGCAATTCGACCAGATCCTGAAGAATTATTGCCGCATATGGCGCACGGAAGGCCCCTTCGACCATTCCAAGCTGCTTTCAATCGACGGTGTGTGGGCCTATGTCGGGTCCTCGAACCTCGATGCTCGCTCGTTGCGGCTCAACTTCGAGATCGACCTGGAGGTCCTCGATGCAGGCTTTGCCACGGAGATCGAGACCCGGATCGGACGGGCGATCGAAACGGCCGTCCCTGTTACGCTGGCGTCATTGCGGGCCCGGCCGTTCATCATCCGCCTGTTTGACCGCATCCTCTGGCTGGGTTCGCCCTATCTTTGAGAAAAACCCTGGCTTTAACAAACGACGTGTTTGCCCGATAGCGTGTCGCCAACCATGGAATATCGATCGAAAGACTCTATTTCTAGGTGCATGGTGAGAACCGCAGGGATAGGCGCGCTATGCGAATGAACGGGCGCAGCCTGCCGGCAAGCGTCCTCTTGTCCATTCGTGACAGGCGGATACGCAAGGCCAACGCCTCGTCGCCGAACAAGGATGGCGTCACCGGAACGCTGGTCGCCTCCTACAACGTCCATAAATGCATCGGCGTCGACCGCAAGTTCGACCCCGAACGCACCAGCCGCGTCATCCGCGAGATCGCCCCCGACGTCATCGCCCTGCAGGAGGCGGACAACCGTTTCGGCGATCGTGACGGGCTTCTCGACCTGCACCGTCTCGAACTGGAAACCGGCCTCGTGCCGGTGCCGATTTCGGCAACGGGCAAAGGCCATGGCTGGCATGGCAATGTCCTGCTGTTCAAAAGGGGCGTCGTTCGCGACGTGCATCAGATCAGGCTTCCGGGTCTCGAGCCGCGCGGCGCGGTGGTGGCCGAGATCGATCTCGACGGAAACCAGTCCCTCCGCGTCATCGCGGCACATCTGGGATTGCTGCGCCGCTCCCGCTCGCAGCAGGCCCAGGTCGTTCTGGATATCATGAACAGTCCCGACGAGAAGCCGACGCTCCTGCTCGGGGACCTGAACGAATGGCGGCTCGGAAACCGCTCTGCCCTGAACACGCTGCACGCGACGTTCGGCCCGCAGCCGCCGGCAGTCCCCACCTTCCCGTCAAACCTGCCGCTGCTGGCGCTTGATCGGATCATGGCCAACCGGCACGGCATCATCGCGGCCGTCGAAGCGCATGACACACCGCTGTCGCGCGTGGCCTCCGACCATCTGCCGCTGACCGCATTCGTCCGGTTGTAGTGATTCTGCGCTCATGGTCACGTCTTGATGTCGACCGCGTTGGAAAGCGTGTGCGATCGGCTTGGAACAGCCCGTCAACTTGCGAGTTGATATGCATTAACGGAGGACGACACATGAGAAAGTTGATTTTGGCTTCCCTTTTGGCGATGGCAGCGACGGCTTCAGTCATTGCGCCGACGCAGGCCGCAAGTGTGACTATCCAATCCGACACCGGCAACGATTCCGGAATCGTCATTCGCCGTCACCATGAGCACCGCTATGACAACCAGTACGATGGCAACCGGCACGTTCAGTATGACGGCGAATACCGGCGCCACCACCGCCATCACCGCTGTCACACCGAGACGGTCGTGCATTGGCGTCATCATCACAGGGTGATCGAAGACGTTCGTGTCTGCGGCTGAGAAGACGTTCGTGTCTGCGGCTGATAGGCGTTTCCTGCCGGCATTATGACGGCATCTGTTTGCCGCCCGACATTGCAGCATAGCCACCGACCTCTCAAGCTCGGTGGCTAATGCTGCGTTGCGCATTTTGCGTTCAGATCCGGTCGAGGTGTCGCGCGGCTGGGCGGTCGAGCATCTCGGCGAGGTCCCACACCAGTCGGCGTCAGCGCTTCAAGAGTCGTTGCCGCCGTGCCGGTGCCCGAACGGCCCAATGCCGGTGCAACCGTCTGTTCCTGTTTCAACATCGGATCCACCAGATCACGGCTGCCGTCGCCGCTGGGGGTGAAATATGCCGCCATGGACCAGCAACTGGAAGTGCCCCGCGGACGACCGTCGCGCCACGCCCCTCGCCCCTCAGGATCCGACCGTTCGACTAACTGTATCGGGAGGGGTTTCCATGCCATAGCAATCAGTTACCGTTGCCATGGATCCGGGCCCGGGCTGGCTCTGTTCTCCGCAATTGGTACGTCTGGACACATCGGTTGAAGACTGGAAAAGGGGGAACGCAAACTCGCCATCCGAGTTGATACAAAGCATGGGGAGATCAGCGCTGAATCTGGAAGACATAGCCGGCCATCCGGCCCTGCACCGCTACGTTCGGGAACAGTCGCAGTCCCTGATCCGCATCTATGAGGAAAGCCCGCGGCTGGCTTCCATCTTTGCCACCCAGCAGCGCTGGCTGTTGGGCCATGTAGGCCTTGCCATGCACTTCAGGCGCGACCCGAATGACCGCCGCAAGGAACTGACCGTATCGCGTTTCATCGAGGTCGTGCACAAGAACGCGGTGGCCAGTCGCAACACCGCGGACGCCTTCATCAAGGAGATGCTGCACTACAACATCGCCGAGTATGTGGCGGGCGGGGACGGCCGCACGCACCCCCTGCAGCCGACGGCGGCCACCATCGAGCGCTTCACCGGCTGGGTGACGGCCCATCTGCGCACGCTCGACCACATCGACGGCGACGGGCGGCTGGCGAGGTTCCTGGAGCGGCCCGAAATGCTTGCCACGCTGCAGCCCCTGGTGGCTGACGGCCTGCTTGCGTCCAAGCCGGTGCGCGAACCCAATCAGACCTTTTCCCTGTTCATCTGGCTCAACAATGGCGGCATCGTCATGGACTGGCTGATGTCGGGCATCGATCCCGATCACGCGGGCCAGGAACGGATTCCGACCAGCGTTGTTTCGATCGGCGACTTCGCCAAATGGCTCAAGCTGTCGCGGACCCATCTCGCCCGCAAGCTGCGCACGGCGGAGGAACTCGGCAGCATCGGCTGGCTTGGTCAGCGCGGCCATTCGGTGATGTGGGTGTCGCACGGTTTCTACGAGGAATACATGACCGTCCAGGCCGCCAAGCTGGCCGTCGTCGACACCGCCTTCAAGGCCTGTTTTCCACCATCGCGAGGCGCCGACTAGACTAGAGCAACTCCAGGAAAACTTCGTAGCGGTTTTCCGTCCGGAATTGCGTGAAAGCGCGGTTCAGCGATTCTATCAAACGCTGAACCCCTCCAAGCAGAGCGGCGCGGGGCTAAATCCAAGGGGGAAAGCGTGAAGCGGATCCCTGCCGTTCGGCATTCTCAATCGATGTCGAACGAGACGCCCTGAGCCAGCGGCAGCGCCTTGGAATAGTTCACCGTGTTGGTGGCGCGGCGCATATAGGCCTTCCATGCGTCGGACCCGCTCTCGCGGCCGCCGCCTGTTTCCTTTTCACCGCCGAAAGCGCCGCCGATCTCGGCCCCCGACGTGCCGATATTGACATTGGCGATGCCGCAATCCGAGCCGTCGACACCGAGGAAGCGCTCCGATTCCTGCAGGTCGCGGGTAAAGATCGACGACGACAGGCCGGCGCCGACTGCATTGTGCTCGTCCAGCACGGCATCGAAATCGGAATACTTCATCACGTAGAGGATCGGCGCGAAGGTCTCTTCCGTCACCGGTGCAACCTGTTTAGGCATTTCGACCAGCGCCGGGTGGACGTAGTAGGCATCCGGATGGCCATTCTCGACCCGCGTCCCGCCGGTCACCTTGCCGCCATGGGCGGTCGCTTCGCTCAGCGCCTTCTGCATGGCATCGAACGCGGCCTTGTCGATCAACGGCCCGACCAGCGACGAGGTCTCCAGCGGATTGCCGACCGAGACACTCTGGTAGGCCTTCTTCAGGCGCGGAACCAGTGCGTCGTAGACGCTGTCATGGACGAACAGGCGGCGCAGCGTCGTGCAGCGCTGGCCGGCGGTGCCCATGGCGCCAAAGGCGATGGCGCGCAACGCCATGTCGAGATCCGCCGTCGGGCAGACGATGCCGGCATTGTTGCCGCCCAGTTCCAGCACCGCGCGTGCAAAGCGCTTGGCCAGGCGCGGACCGACATCGCGGCCCATGCGGGTCGAGCCTGTGGCTGAGACCAGCGGCACCTTGGGGTGGTCCACCAGGATTTCGCCGACCGCGCGGTCGCCGATGAGCACCGGTGCCAGGCCCTGTGGTGCGTCGGCGCCGAAACGCTTGACGGCACGCTTGAAGATCGCCTCGCAGGCAAGCGCCGTCAGCGGCGTCTTTTCGGAAGGTTTCCATACCACTGCATCGCCGCAGACCAGCGCAAGTGCTGCGTTCCACGACCACACGGCGACCGGGAAGTTGAAGGCCGAGATAACACCGACGACGCCGAGCGGATGCCAGGTTTCCATCATGCGGTGGCCGGGACGTTCGGTGGCGATGGTCAGACCGTATAATTGCCGGGACAGACCGACGGCGAAATCGCAGATGTCGATCATTTCCTGCACTTCGCCGAGCCCTTCGGAGGGGATCTTGCCGACTTCGATGGACACCAGCCGGCCGAGCTCTGCCTTGTGCGCGCGCAATTCTTCGCCCAGCAGCCGCACCAGTTCGCCGCGCTTGGGACCTGGCACCAGCCGCCAGGACTGGAATGCCTGGTGGGCGGCATCGATGGTCTTTGCCGCGTCGGCCGGCGAGATCGTCGTCAACGCCGCGATTTCTTCACCGGTCACCGGGCTGCGCACGATCAGATCGCCGCCGTCAAGCGCCTCCTTGGCCACGCCCAGTTTCGCCAGAAGCTCGGCCGTTTCCTTCGCTATCGTCATTTTCATCCCTTTTCAGATCCCGCCGCTCGTATCAAGCGGGCGAATGCCCTCCCGGCGCCGTCGCGGCCGGGAGGGGCTATCATGGCGTGCCATTACCCGTTTCAGAGGAAAATCGCCACCCCGGCATGGTCCAAGCCCAAGCGGCATGATTGAGCCAGACGACCCTTGAGCCGACCGGGCAGAGTGCGCTCAGTTGGCCTTTTTCGCCGGCGCGCGCACCGCGCCGTCCTTGATCAGACGATCGATATGCATGCGGATATGGGCTGCTTCCGCCGCCGTGTTGGCGAGCGCAATGGCGCGGTCGAAGGCAATGCGTGCCTCCTCGCCCCTGTCGAGCTGCATCAAGAGCCCGCCCTTGAGGCCGAAGAAATGGAAGTAGCCAGACAGTCTCTGCTCGAGTGGCTCGATCATCGCCAGCGCCGCCTCCGGTCCGCGCACCTTGGCGACCGCGACCGCATGGTTGAGTGTGATGACCGGCGACGGCTGCATCTGTTCGAGCAGACCGTAGAGCAGGTCGATCTCCACCCAGTCCGTGTCCTCGGCTTTCTCGGCCCGTGCATGAAGCGCCGCGATCGCCGCCTGCACCTGGTAAGGACCGGGCTTGCGGTGGCGCAGGGCCTTGTCGACCAGCGCCAGCCCTTCGTCGATCATCTTGCGGCTCCACAGGCTCCGATCCTGGTCCTCGAGCAGCACGATCTCGCCATCGCCGTCGAAACGGGCCGGTGCGCGCGCGTGCTGCAGCAGAAGCAATGCCGTCAGCCCCATGATTTCCGGCTCGGTCTGGAACAGCCTGAGCAACAGCCGGCCCAGCCGGATCGCTTCCTCGCACAGCGGTGCGCGGGCCGGCGCCTCGCCGCTGTTGGTCGAGTATCCCTCGTTGAAGATGAGGTAGACCATGGCGGCGACCGCGGCGAGCCGCTCGGAGCGCTCGACCGCGCCCGGCGTCTCGAATGGCACGCCGGCACCGGCAATGCGCGCCTTGGCGCGGGTAATGCGCTGCTCCATCGCGCTCTCGCCAACCAGGAAGGCGCGCGCGATCTGCTTGACGGTGAGGCCGGAGACGATGCGCAGCGCGACCGCGATCTGCTGCGTCGCCGGCAAGTCGGGATGACAGCAGATGAACAGCAGCCGCAATATGTCGTCGCGGTAGTGCGCGCCGTCGAGCCGCTCGGCAATATCGCTCTCGGCGTCTTCCAGATCGGAGATCTGGTCGTCCTCCGGCATAGGCGCCTGCTTGGCGCGCTTGCGCACCGCGTCGATGCCGCTGTTGCGGCCGACAAAGATCAGCCAGGCCGCCGGATCGCGCGGCGGCCCATTCTGCGGCCAGTTCTTCAATGCCCTCAGACACGCATCCTGGAAAGCTTCCTCCGCGGTATCGAGATCACGGAAATAGCGCAGCAGCGCGCCCATCGCCTGCGGACGGGCGGCGCTGATCGCGGAGCTGATCCAGGCGAGTTCGGTCATGCGGGAACCCTGGCAGGATTGAAGATGGAGACCGGCCTGATTTCATACGAGCCGCCGCTCGGATTGACCTCGGAGAGCTCGCGCGCGAATTCCACGGCCTCGTCGAGATCGGCGCATTCGAGCGTGTAGAAGCCCAGGAATTGCTCCTTGGTTTCGGCGAACGGACCGTCGATGACCACCGATTCGCCTTTGACCTTCCGTAGCGTCGTCGCCGCCGTCGTCGGCAAAAGCCGCGCCACCGGGCCAAGCCGGCCAGCCTGGGCATACTTTTCCTGAACGTCGAGGAGATTGGCCATGACTTCGTCGTCCTGCGCCTTGCTCCAGGAACTGACGACATCTTCGGAGGCATAGCAGAGAATAGCGTAGAGCATCGGTGGTCCTTTTCTGTATCAAAGGACGAAACAGTAGGACCCTTCCCGACACGACGTCGATAAAAAAATCAGGACGCGACGGATTTGCCTACCGCCCGGTTGGCACGAGTGAGCTCTCGTGCGTCTTCAACCACCGCAGGACCAGCGCTTCCTCCTCATCGAGGCCTTCGACGGACCGCTTGCGCTTGTTGGCCTGCGTCATTTCGGCAAGCAATCGTCCTTCGCTCCAGGCTTCGAAGACCTGCGGATGGATATAGCATTTGCGGCAAACCGCGCGCGTGTTGCCCAGCCGTTCGGCCACTTTGTCGATGACGCTGTTCATCGCCCGCTTTCGCTGTGCCTGGCTTTCGGGCAGTTCCGTCTGCGCGAACAGCGACGCGGCGTGGATGGTGCCGCCCCAGGTGCGGAAATGCTTCGAACTGAACGCGTCGCCGACCGCGTCCCGGATGTAGCGGTTGACGTCGTCGGAGCGGACGGGGCGTCTGCGGTCCTCCTCGTCGAGATACTGGAACAGTTTCTGGCCCGGCAGGTCCTGCGCGCCCCGAACGATCCCGGCGATGCGGCGGTCGACCAGTTTCAATCTCCATTCCTTGCCGGACTTGCCCTTGAAGGCAAAGCGCAGGCTCGATCCCTTGATGTCGACATGCCGATCCCGCAACGTCGTCAGGCCGAAGCTCTTGTTGTCGCGTGCATAGGCGGCATTGCCGACCCGGATCATCGTGTTGTCGAGCAGCCAGACGACCGCCGCGACGACGCGTTCGAGAGGCAGGCCGTGACGGCGCAGGTCGCTGTCGATCCTGCGCCGAAGCTCCGGCAGGCTTTCGGCGAAAGCGACGAGGCTGGAATATTTGGCGCCGTCGCGTTCTTCCGCCCATTGCGGATGATAGCGATACTGCTTGCGCCCACGCTGATCCCTCCCGGTCGCCTGGATATGCCCGTTCGGATCGGGCGAAATCCAGACGTCGGTCCATGCGGGCGGAATGACGATCGCCGCGATGCGTGCCCGGGCTGCATCGGAGACCGCTTTCCCGTCTGGTCCCTTGTAGGCAAATCCCTTGCCGGACTTCAGTCGACGGATGCCGGGCTCGGCATCGCTGACATAGGCCAGCGCGGTTTGGCTGGACGGTGGGTGCAGGTGCCTCGCTACATGGTCCTCCGGAGCCGCTTGACCCAAATGCATCGCCGATCTGTCCAGCATGTCTCCTCCATCGGATTATCCCGAAGATAAGCAACGGACAGGCCACCGGTTCCAGACGCTTTGTGAAATCCTGTATCCCGGCCCCCAGCGGTGGGATCAGCCACCCACATCTCGCCATCCTGCGCCTGGCGATCATCGAGAGCGATCCAGCCGTCGACCATAGGATCTAGATCGGCAATCAGATCAGCCACCAGATGCGCGTCGTAACGGTAGCTGAAGACCGCAATCTTCTCTGACGCGTCCAGACAATCTGCCGCGACGCCGGCGTCTTGGCTTCATATGGCTAGTGATTGATCGCTGGGCCGTCCAGTTGTCCTGGAACCATCGCGAGCGCCTAGATAGACGCCGATCGCCTTCGCAAATAACGCCAACGAGACGATTGGCATCGACCTCATGGCAAAAGCCAATTCCGGTCCCGAGAGGCCGATTCGCGCCAGCTTTCGAATATGCCGACGGTCCCGAAACGTGTCACGAGCAAGTCGAAAGGGCGTGGTTCTGGTTGTCCCCGCATAGTAGACACCGCTGCGAAAGCCGCGCCAGAACTGGTCGACAATCAACCCGCTCAGTCGCGTTTCGTTGCGATGGATCGTTTTCACCTCCGGCTCCCAGACAGGCGTGAGGTGCTTTGGCAGACGTCTTAGAAATTCCGTGTCCTCCGCGACCCGCATCGTGGCATCGAACAAGCCGTAGTTCTCAAACAGCCGGCGGTCGAAAGAGACGCCGTAGCGCAGCGCCAGTTCAGCGGGCAGGCCGGGAAGCCGGCGACCGAACAAGGCAAGGTACGCGGCACAGGCAAACAGGTTGCGGGGATGGCTGTTCGAAATTGCGCTCGAAACCGCGCGATCTCCCGCGGAGTGCCGGCGTATTCGAGCCTCCGCCCAGCCCGGACAGGCAAGGCAATCGTCCGCAAGGAACGCGACAAAAGGCGCTGTTGTGGCCGCAATCCCGATGTTGCGAGCCGCTCCGACGAAAACTTGCTGAGCAATTTCGATCACCGGCACATCGAGGCCAGCGTCGGACAGAAGCGACCTTGTATCTCCGCCGCCAGAGTTGACCACGACGATCTCAAGAGGCGCGTTCTGATCGATCAGTGATTTGACAGAACCGACAATACCTGCCGGTGCTCGGCAGCCAATCACGACGACCGCCAACTGCGGCTTGACTGTCACAGGGCACTTTGCAGCTGAATTCGCGGGGTCGACAGCCAGCGTCGCAAGGTAATCTTGAACCTGTAGCGCAAACAGCGCCAAACGTCCGACCGCCGCTTCGGTGCGGCCGCGGCCACCGCCAGGAAGCGCGCCGCGATGTCCAGGTCGCCACGCGCATAGTGGACGCGGGCAATCTTGAGGGCGACAAGACCCTCCCGGGTCTTGAGCGCTGCGATCGGAATGCCGCAGTCGGTGAGTGTGCGCAGTTGCCGGCGCCACTCCAGGAAGCGCCGCACCGGGTTGATCGCGAAACGATCGTCGGATCGTTCCGGCGAGACCTCATAGATCATCACGGGCTCCTGAACCATTGCCAACGATGCCTTGCTCATCAGCCGCGCCCAGAACAGCGTGTCCTCATCATAGGCAAGCCCCAGTGGAAGCCGCGTTTCCCCGATCAGGTGCCGGGCTGCCAGAACACTGCCCACGGCGACCGAACGTATATCGCCCTTCACATAAGCCGAAGCATTCGCCAGGCACGCCGCCTGATAGCCGTTCGGCACCTTGATCTGCCGATCCTGGCCATTCACCCGTCGCCGGTAGGCACCAACGATCATGTCGGCTTTCGGCCGGTTCTCCGCCTGCCGCAACAGCGCGCGCAGCCCGCCCCGAAGATGCAGGTCGTCGGCGTCGATCAGGTAAACCCAGGGATGGCGCGCTTCCGCCAGCGCCACGTTGCGGGCACCGCCGGCATCGCGGCAGGCAGCCGGCAGTACACGCAGCGGCAGAGACAGTTGGGCCGCCGCCCGTCGTGCTACATCAGCCGTATCGTCCGTCGATGCGTCGTCGACCACCAGGACCTCGCCGATGACCTCGGCCTCACTGGCGAGAGATGTCAGCGTCGTCGCAATGCTGGCCGCTGCGTTGTGGGCAGGAATGAGGACGCTGACCGCTTTCAAGTTACAAAACCCCGCACCTGCGTTGCAGCGCCAGACTATTGTCTCCTCAAGGCGAAAGCAGATTAACGGCCACATCGACGTTTGAGAAGCCACCTTAGCCACTCAGGATTGCGTGATGCGGTCTTTGCGCGCAAGTGAGCGCACCGTCAGGCCTTTTCGAGCGCGACCGGAATGACGTCGACAGCCTGCTCGCCAGCCTGTCCGCCAGTGGTCTTCAGCACGCCGACGATCGGCGCGACGTCGGAATAGTCGCGGCCAAAGCCGACAGTGATATGGTCGTTGCTGGCCCGCATGCCGTTGGTCGGGTCGAACTCCTGCCAGCCGGCGTCACGCCCGCACCAGACCTTGACCCAGGCATGCATGGCATCCGCACCTTCCAGCCGGGGCTTGCCCTTAGGCGGAATGGTACGCAGGAAACCGCTGACATAGCCGGCCGGAATGCCGAGTCCGCGCAGCCCGGCGATCATGATGTGCGAGAAATCCTGGCAGACGCCCCGCTTCAGCCGGAAGGCATCGCTGGCCCGGGTCCGCACCGTGGTCGCCTCGCCGTCATAGGTGAACTCTTGGTGGATCCGGTCGCACAGGTTCATCGCCGTCCCCGCGGCCGAGTTTCCGATGCTGTCATGCGCGAATGCGGTGATCGCCGCATCGATGCTCGCATGGCTGCTGGCGGCCAGGAAATGGTGCGGCGAGGCGGGCGCCAGGGACCGCACGGCGGCCAGTTCCCGCGTGAGGCGGCCGATATCGGGCGACACGTCGAGCCCGGCCTCGGGCCGCGACACCGAAATGCGCGCGCTCATTCTTATGTCGAGCGTATCATGCGCGTCGCGAAAGGCGATCGAGGTGACGTTGTTGCCGAAAAAGTCGGTGAAGTCGCATCGTTCATTGGGCGCCGGCTCAAAGGATAGTGAAGCTGCGATGACGCGTTGCACGCCACCAATGGTCGGCGGCAGCACCCGCACCTGATGTCGGCCGCCGCCGGCGGCGGCGGCGTAGTCGTAATGGAGCAGAAGCCGGATGTCGTACAGCATGGCCATTGCTTTCTAGCCGAAATAGGCCCTGGCGAGGCTGTTGTAGAGGCCGCCGATTTCCCCGGCGAGATCGTTCAGCGCCTTCGTCGTCATGTCAGCCGGCTCCTTGATGGCGATGGCCGTGTTGAGCTGCAGGATCTCCTTGGCCGCCGCCGACACGTGTCCCTCGCCGCCGGTCGCCGGCAACAGCCCTATCTCGGCCTTCAGCCTTTCCAATTGAAACAGGATCGAGCGTGGATTGAGGGGATCGAGCGCCAGGAGATCGATCACCGTGTGCCGGCCGGCCTGCACCGGATACTGCCGGCGATGGGTCATGACGCTGTCGCCGATCTCGAGCATCATGTCCAGCGCCCCTTCCGGCGCCTTGCTGCTGGTCAGTCGGGCCAGCGTGCTGGCGATCTGGATGCCGCGCTCCAGCCGCCGGCCGATCTCGAGGAAGCGCCAGCCGGCGAAACGGTACATGTTCTCGTGCAGCAGGCCGGAAAACCCGGCAAGCTTGCGCAGGATGACGGTCATGGCCCGCGTCGCGTCGTCGCCGGGCGCCACGGTGGTGGCGAACTGATGGATGGTCTTCGACAGATCCTTGAGCGCCAGCCAGCCATCCGGCGAGAAACGATCGCGGATCTGACCGGCGCTGTACACGGCGCTGTCGAGCGTGCCGATCAATCCTGGCGGGATCGCCGTCCCGACATCGATGCCGAACGGTTCGAGATGGTCCCTGACATCGGCAAGCAGCGGCATGTCAGGATCGGATGTTTCGGCGAGGCGCACATGATAGGCGCGCAGGATGCGTACGGTGTCTTCCGAGCGTTCGATGTAGCGGCCGAGCCAGGTCAGATTTTCCGCCGCGCGGCTGGGCAGGCTACCCGGCCTGGTGCGGCTGAAGCTGTCGCCCTCCTGCGGCAGCAGCGTCTCGCGCTCGACTGGTCTGTCGCTGACCACCCAGACATCGGCCGCCTGGCCGCCGCGCTGCATGGCGATCGCCGTCGGGTCGAGCGACAGGCCGACGCGGGCGAAACCGCCCGGCATCACCGTCCATCCCTCGGGCGTGCGCGCCAGATAGACGCGCAGGCTCGCCGGCCGGGGCTCCAGCCAGCCGCCGACATAGACGGGTGTCGTCGAAAGCGTCACCGCTTCCTGGCCGACAAAGGCCTCGCCGTCGCGTTCGATGCGCGCCACCAGCTCGGCGCGTTCCCCGGCCGACAGCGCCGAACCGAGCTTCGTCTGTCCGTCATCCTCGAAGGCAAGTCTTGTCGACAGCGCGGGGCCGACCACCATGCGGTCGATATTGGCGAGCACGTGCGCGCGCTCCGTCTCCTGCCCGCACCACCATGTCGCCACACTGGGCAAAAGCAGCTCCTCACCCCACAATTCGCGGGCGATCTTGGGCAGAAAGGCAAGCAGCGCACGCGTCTCCATCAGGCCCGATCCCAGCGCATTGACGGTGGAAACCGTGCCCTGCCGGATCGCTTCCACCAGTCCTGGAGTGCCGATCTGCGAATCCGGGCGCAGTTCGAGCGGATCGGCGAAGGCGGCATCGAGCCGCCGCCACAGCACGCCGATCGGCATCAGGCCCGACACGGTGCGCACCATCAGCCTGCCGCCGGAAACGGTCAGATCCTCGCCTTCGAGCAACATGATGCCGAGATAGCGGGCGATATAGGCGTGTTCGTAGTAGGTTTCGTTGAGCGGTCCCGGCGTCAGGATGGCGACGCGGCCATCGCTTTCCTTTGCCATGCCGATCAGTGCGTCGCGGAAGCGACGGAAGAAGCCGGCAAGCCGGTGCACATGCATCTCGCCATAGATGTCGGACAGCGCGCGCGTGGTGGCGACGCGGTTCTCCAGCGCGAAGCCCGCGCCCGAAGGCGCCTGCGTGCGGTCGCCCAGCACCCACCAGCGGCCGTCCGGGCCGCGGCCGAGTTCGAAGGCACAGAAATGCAGGAAATGCCCGCCGGCCGGTCTGGTGCCGACCACGGGCCGCAAATATTCAGGGCTCGCCGCGATCAGCCCTGCCGGCAGGATGCCTTTCTCGACCAGCCGGCTCCGTCCATGGATATCGGCGACAATTTCCTCGAGCAGGTCGGCGCGCTGCACCAAACCGGCGCTGATCACCTGCCACTCGCTGTCATCGATGAGCACGGGAATATGCGCCAGCGGCCATTCACGCTCGTTGGCTCCCGCCTTGTCATAGACGCGGTAGTAGACACCGGCATCGCGCAGATACTGGTCGGCGCGGGCGAAGCGCTGGCCGAGCTTTTCAGCCCCGAGTTCGTCCAGCGCTTCGACGAAATGCTTCCAGACCGGGCGGGGATTGCCCGACGCGTCGACCATCTCGTCGACGACGCCGTCGATCGGCTGGTAGTGCTCCAGCAGGCTGTGGGCCTGCGGTTTGCCGCGCACCCTTTTGTGATTCCCCTTTGCCATGTCGGATCACAGTCTTGGTGGGCGCCTAAGGTCAAGGGTCATCGGGAAATCTTCCGCCGGCTGCTCCTCGCGAAGCACATAGCCGGACGGCGTATGGCCGCGCGGTTCGAAGCGAGCGAGCCGCCGTGCCTCCGCTTCGTTGCCGTTGACCGGGAAAGTGTCGTAGTTGCGCCCACCGGGATGCGCGACATGGTAGACGCAGCCGCCGACCGCCCTGCCCGACCAGCGGTCGTATATGTCGAACACCAGCGGCGTGTTGACCGGCAACGCGGGATGCAGGCCCGAAGCCGGCTGCCAGGCCTTGAAGCGTACGCCCGCCACCGCGACCTCCCGGTTGTCCGTGACCTTCATCGGCACGATGCGCCCGTTGCAGACGATCGCATGACGCTCTGGATTGAGGCCTTCGGTCTTGACCTGCAGCCTCTCGACCGAGGAATCGACGAAGCGTACCGTGCCGCCGATCGCGCCCTGCTCGCCCATCACATGCCATGGCTCCAGCGCCTGCCTGAGCTCCAGCTTGATGCCGGCATGCTGGACTTCGCCGCAGAAGGGAAAGCGGAACTCGAGCTGGGCGTCGAACCATTCGGGACGGAACTCGAAACCATTGAGCTTGAGGTCGTCGAGCACGTCGAGAAAGTCCGCCCAGACGTAGTGCGGCAGCATGAAACGGTCATGCAGCGAGGTGCCCCAACGCACGAAACGGCCGTCGAGCGGGCTCTTCCACGCGCGTGCGATGATGGCGCGCACCAGCAATTGCTGCGCCAGCGACATTCGTGCATTGGGCGGCATCTCGAATCCGCGAAACTCCACCAGGCCCAGCCGACCGGTCGGGCCATCCGGCGAGAACAGCTTGTCGATGCAGATCTCCGAGCGATGCGTATTCCCGGTGACGTCGGTCAACAGATTGCGGAACAGGCGGTCGACCAGCCATGGCAGGGGTGGATTGCCCTGGTCGGGATGCGGCACCTGCGCCATCGCGATCTCAAGCTCGTACAGCGAATCGTGCCGCGCCTCGTCGAAGCGTGGCGCCTGGCTGGTCGGGCCGATGAACAGGCCTGAGAACAGATAGGACAGCGACGGATGCCGCTGCCATTGCAGCACCAGGCTCTTCAACAGATCGGGCCGGCGCAGGAACGGGCTGTCATTGGGCGTCGCGCCGCCGACGACCACATGGTTGCCGCCGCCGGTGCCGGTGTGGCGGCCATCGATCATGAACTTGTCGGCGCCAAGCCGCGTCTGCCGCGCCTCCTCATAGATCGCCGTCGTCGTCGCCACGCAATCCTGCCAGTTCGAGGCGGGATGAATGTTGACCTCGATGACGCCGGGATCGGGTGCGACGCGAATGACATTGAGGCGCGGATCATGCGGCGGGCCATAGCCCTCAATATGCACGGGAAGGCCAATCGCCTTTGCCGCGTTCTCGGCCGCCGCGACGAGCTCGAGATAATCCTCGAGCGCCTCGACCGGCGGCATGAAAACGCACAGCCTGCCGTCACGCGGTTCGACCGAAAGTGCCGTGCGCACCGCGCCGCCGATCTCGGTGATCTCCTGCTCGACCCGCTCCTGCTGGCCGGTCGCCGCCGTGAAGAACGCCGCCTGCTGGCGGCGGGCCATTTCGTCGGCACCTTCCAGTTCGGCCGGAGCGGCCGAAGGCAAGATCGCTTCCCGCGCGGCCAGCGGGCCACGCGGCAGCGACGGATCGACAGGCACGATGTAGGGAAACTGCGCCGGCGGCACGTAGGGCAGCGTTCCCAGCGGCAAACGGTAGCCGACCGGGGAATCGCCGGGCACCAGGAACAGCCGGCCGCGCCGCGTCTTCCATCTCTCCGAACGCCAGCGCGGCTCGGACGCCTGGCTGTTCCAGCGCTGCACCGGCAACACATAGCCGGATGGCTTGGTCAGCCCGCGCTCGAAGACACGCGCCATGCGGCTGCGTTCCTCCGGATCTTCGAGCTTCGAATTGGACGGATCGACATTGTCGGGCAACTTGCCTTCCTTGAGCAGCCATTCCGCTGGATCCTCATAGGCTTCGCTGACCATGGAGGTGTCGATGCCGAGTTCGCCGGCGATCGCCGTAAGCAGGCTTTCGGCCTGTTTAGGCCCGATATCGGCCGAGCTTTTTTCCCGCGCGATCAGCGACGGGTCGCTCCATACCGGCTGGCCGTCGGCGCGCCAGTAAAGCGAGAACGTCCAGCGCGGCAGGCTTTCACCGGGATACCATTTGCCCTGACCATAGTGGAGGAACCCGCCCGGCGCGAAGCGTTCCCGCAGTTTTCTGATCAGCGCATCGGCCTTTTCGCGCTTGGTCGGGCCGACGGCGGCGGTGTTCCATTCGGCGGATTCGAAATCGTCGATCGACACGAAGGTCGGCTCGCCGCCCATGGTCAGCCTGACATCCCCGTCATTCAACGCCGCGTCGACCTTGTTGCCGAGCGCATCGAGTGCCTGCCAGCTTTCATCCGAGAACGGCTTGGTGATGCGCGGATGCTCGGCGATGCGATCGACCCGCATCTCGAAGCCGAACTCGACATTGGCAAAGCTCGCCATGCCGGAGATCGGCGCCGCATTGCCGAAATGCGGCGTTGCGGCCAGCGGCACATGGCTTTCGCCGGTGAGCAGGCCGGAGGTCGGGTCGAAGCCGATCCATCCGGCACCGGGCAGATAGACCTCGCACCAGGCATGCAGGTCGGTGAAATCGACTGGTGTGCCGGCCGGCCCATCGAGCGCGACGAGATCGGGCTTGAGCTGGATCAGATAGCCCGAGACAAAGCGCGCGGCGATGCCGAGATTGCGCAGGATCTGCACCAGCAGCCAGCTCGAATCCCGGCACGAGCCCTTGCCGGCGGCGAGCGTTTCCTCAGGCGAGAAGACGCCGGTCTCCATGCGTACGATGTAGGCGATCTCGCGCTGCAGCCGCGCATTGAGATCGACGAGGAAATTGACCGTGTTGGGCGCGCTGCGCCCGACGGTCCTCAAAAATGCCGACAGCAACGGACCCGCCGGTTCAGGCGTGCGGTAGATGGCCAGATCGTCCCTGATTTCCTCGGGATAATCGAACGGGAATGTCTCGGCCGACGGTTCGACGAAGAAGTCGAACGGATTGTAGACCGTCATGTCGGCGACGAGGTCGACCTCGATCTTTAATTCCGTCACCGGCTCGGGGAAGACGAAACGGGCAAGGAAGTTGCCGTAGGGGTCCTGCTGCAGATTGACGAAGTGGTTCGCCGGCTCGACCTTGAGCGAATGACTCAACACCTTGGTGCGGGAATGCGGCGCCGGCTGCAGCCTGATCACCTGGGGACCGAGAACCACCGGCCGGTCGTATTTGTAGTGGGTCAGGTGGTAGACGGCTGCCAGAATTGCCATGGGACCCCGGAATTCAGCGTTTCAAACGAACACTAGACCCTGACACAGATAGCAGCCGATCTCCAAGCGGATGTTGCGGTGCACCCAATCGAACCCATTGTTTCGTCTCCCCGAGCAGGTCGAAGGCGGTCCTCAATCGCGCAGACTTTGTAGCAACGCGATCAGTAATCCATTCAGGTGCGAATTGCCTTGCGGCACTGCCTGGCTCAGAAGAACGCCTGTATCCCCGTCTGAGCGCGCCCCAGGATCAGCGCGTGCACGTCATGCGTGCCTTCGTAGGTGTTGACGGTCTCCAGATTTTGCGCATGACGCATGACGTGGTAGCCGATCTGGATGCCGTTGCCGCCATGCATGTCGCGGGCCTGGCGGGCGATGTCGAGCGCCTTGCCGCAATTGTTGCGCTTGACGATCGAGATCATTTCCGGCGCCATCTTGCCCTCGTCGAGCAGCCGACCGACGCGCAAGGATGCCTGCAGCCCAAGCGCGATCTCGGTCTGCATGTCGGCGAGCTTCTTCTGGTAGAGCTGCGTGCCGGCCAGCGGCTTGCCGAACTGCTTGCGGTCGAGGCCATACCGCCGAGCGCGCTGCCAGCAATCTTCCGCCGCGCCCATCGAGCCCCATGAGATGCCGTAGCGGGCCCGGTTGAGGCAACCGAACGGGCCGCCGAGGCCCTTGGCGTTGGGCAGCAACGCGTCCTCGCCGACCTCGACGCCTTCCATCACCACTTCACCGGTGATCGACGCCCGCAGCGACAGCTTGCCGCCGATCTTCGGCGCCGACAGCCCCTTCATGCCTTTCTCCAGCACGAAACCGCGGATCTCGTCCTTGCCGTTCTCGCCCTTCACCTTCGCCCAGACGACGAACACGTCGGCGACCGGCGCGTTGGAAATCCACATCTTGGAGCCGGTCAGCTTGTAGCCGCTGGCGGTCTTTTCCGCGCGCGTCTTCATGCCGCCGGGGTCGGAGCCGGCATCCGGCTCGGTCAGCCCGAAGCAGCCGATCCATTCGCCGCTGGCGAGCTTGGGCAGGTACTTCCTGCGCTGTTCATCCGAGCCATAGGCATGGATCGGATACATCACCAGCGACGACTGCACCGACATCATCGAGCGATAGCCGGAATCGACGCGTTCGACTTCCCGCGCGACCAGCCCGTAGGTGACATAGTTGGCGCCGAGGCCGCCGAACTCCTCGGGAATGGTGATGCCGAGCAGGCCGGCCTCGCCCATCTCGCGGAAGATCGCCGTGTCGAACGTCTCGTTGAGATAGGCCTCCTCGATGCGCGGCACGAGCTTGTCGGCGGCAAAGGCGGCCGCACCGTCGCGCACCATGCGTTCGTCTTCCGAAAGCTGGTCCTCGATCAGGAACGGGTCTTCCCAGACGAATGCATTCTTGTCGGCGGCCATGGCTTGTCGATCCTTGAGACAGGTGGAGCCCGGCTTATCGGCCCGTGGCCTGAAAAAATCAAACGAAATTGCTTCACCGATCAATGAGCGTTAGGAATGGATCATGAGTGTCCAGCGCCGCCTTCTGCCCAATATCAGTGCCCTTGCCGCCTTCGAGGCGGTGGCCCGACTCGGCTCCTTCACCGCCGCCGCGCAGGAGCTTGACCTAACCCAGGGCGCGGTCAGCCGGCAGATCAGGCTTCTGGAGGATCAGTTCGGCCGCCGACTGTTCGAGCGCGATAGCCGCAACGTCCGTTTGTCGACAGCGGGCGAAATCTACGCCGAGGCGGTGCGTTCAGCGCTTGGCCAATTGCGGGATGCGGCGCTCGGATTGATGAGCAATCGGCATAGCGGCATCCTAAACCTGGCTATTTTGCCGACCTTCGGCACGCGCTGGCTGATGCCGATGATCCCCGATTTCGCCGAGAGCAATCCCGACGTCACCATCAACTTCGTCACCCGCGTCGGCCGCTTCGACTTCGCCAGGGAGAGGCTCGATGCGGCCATCCACTACGGCCTGCCGGACTGGCCGGAAGCCGACTCGACGCTGCTGGTGCGTGAGACGGTGGCGCCGGTGGTGTCACCCGAATTCCTCGCCGGCCGCGCCATCGCCTCACCGGCCGATATCGGCCGCCTGCCGCTGCTGCACATGGCGACGCGCCCCGGCGCCTGGACGGAATGGTTCGAGCATCAGGGCCTGAGCGCACCGACCGGGCCCAGCATGCAGTTCGAGCAGTTCGGCACCGCCGCCCAGGCCTGCATGGCGGGGCTCGGCGTGGCGCTCCTGCCGCTGCTTCTCATCGAGGGCGAATTACAGCGCGGCCAGCTTGTGCCGGCGCCCGGCCAGCCGATGCAAAGCCGCAGCGCCTACTACCTCGTCGTTCCCCACGACAAGCGCGGCTATCCACCGGCTGCCAGTTTTCGAGACTGGCTGCTAAGCCAGCTTGAGAAGGAGCCGGCTGTTCTGGCGTGGTAGCTACTTCCGCTTCAGCGCGTCCGCCAGCGCCGCGCCGAATGCGCCTTGCTGGGCCGGCCGCTCCGGCTGGCGCTGCGGCGCCGGCGAGCGTGGCGCCGGCCTGCCGCCGCCATTGTCGCGCGGCCCGCCCTTCGACGCGCCGCCCTCGCCGGCATCCCTGCGCATGGAGAGCCCGATGCGCTTGCGCTTGATGTCGACATCGACGACACGCACCTTGACCACGTCGCCGGCCTTGACCACCTCATGCGCGTCCTTGATGAAACGATCGGCCAACTGCGAGACATGCACCAACCCGTCCTGGTGCACGCCGATATCGACGAAAGCGCCGAAGGCGGCGACGTTGGTGACGGTGCCTTCCAGCAGCATGCCGGGTTTCAGATCCTTGATGTCGTCGACGCCATCGGCGAAGGTCGCTGTCTTGAAGCCGGGACGCGGGTCGCGGCCGGGCTTTTCCAGCTCGGCGAGAATATCGCGCACCGTCGGCAGGCCGAAACGCTCGTCGACGAAGACGCGCGGGTCGAGCGCCTTGAGTGCAGCGCTGTCGCCCATCAGCGCACGCACATCGCGGCCACAGGCGGCGACGATCTTCTTGGCGACGCCATAGGCTTCCGGATGTACAGACGAGGCATCGAGCGGCTCGCTGCCATTGGCAATGCGCAGGAACCCGGCGGACTGTTCGAACGCGCGCGGCCCAAGCCGTGCCACCTTCAGCAGATCCTTGCGGCTGGCGAATGGGCCGCTCGCATCGCGATGCGCGACAATGGCTTCGGCGAGCGAGGCCCCAAGGCCCGAAACGCGCGCCAGCAACGGCGCCGAGGCGGTGTTGAGGTCGACGCCGACGGCGTTAACGGCGTCCTCGACAACAGCCTCCAGCGAGCGGCCGAGCCGGTACTGGTCGACATCGTGCTGGTACTGGCCGACGCCGATCGACTTCGGTTCGATCTTGACCAGTTCGGCCAGCGGATCCTGCAGCCGCCTCGCGATCGACACCGCGCCGCGCAACGACACGTCAAGGCCGGGGAATTCGGCCGCAGCGGCCGCCGAGGCCGAATAGACCGAGGCTCCTGCCTCGCTGACGATCACCTTGAGCGGCTTGGGGCCTGCCCCCGCGGACATGTCCGAAAGCATGTCCGCCACCAGCTTTTCGGTTTCGCGGCTGCCGGTGCCGTTGCCGATCGAAATCAGCTCCACCTTGTGCTGGCGGATCAGCGCGGCAAGTTCCGCCTGCGTGCCGCGCACATCGTTCCTGGGCGGAAACGGGTAGACCGTCGTCGTCGCCACCAGCTTTCCGGTGCCATCGACCACCGCGACCTTGACGCCAGTTCGGATGCCGGGATCGAGCCCCATGGTCGGCCGCGAGCCGGCGGGGGCCGCCAGCAGCAGATCCTTGAGGTTGCGGGCAAAGACATGGATCGCCTCTTCCTCGGCTCGCTCGCGCAGGTCGCGCATCAGATCGAGCGTCAGGTGCAGCGACAGTTTTATCCGCCAGGTCCAGCCGGCGACGTCCATCAGCCAGCGGTCGCCGGGCAAGCTGCCGCCGATGGCATAGGCATTGGCGATCATCCGCTCGACCGGTTTAACCGGCGAGGTGTCATCCGCGTCGACCTCGATGTCGAGCGACAGCACTTCCTCGTTGCGGCCGCGCAACATGGCCAGCGCGCGGTGGCTTGGCACATTTGCCCAGCGCTCGATATGGTCGAAATAGTCCGAGAATTTCGCACCGGCCTCCTGCTTGCCGTCGACCACCCTGGCGCGCAGGAAGGCGCGCTCCTTCATGTAGCCGCGCAGCTTGCCGACCAGATCGGCGTTTTCGGCGAACTGCTCCGACAGGATGTCGCGCGCGCCTTCGAGCGCCGCCTTCGCATCGGCGACCTCGGCGGTGACATAGGCGAGCGCGACTTCCGCGGGCACCAGCGAGCGATCGTTGAGAATGGCCTCGGCCAGCGGCCCCAGCCCGCGTTCCCTGGCAATGTCGGCCTTGGTGCGGCGCTTCGGCTTGTAAGGCAGGTAGATGTCTTCCAGCTCCGCCTTGGTGGCTGCCGCCGCGATCTTGGCTTCGAGGTCCTGCGTCAGCTTGCCCTGCTCGCGGATCGAGCCCAGGATGGTGTCGCGGCGGGCGTCGAGCTCGCGCAGATAGGCAAGACGCTCGGCAAGGTCGCGCAGTTGCGTGTCGTCCAGCCCGCCAGTCACCTCCTTGCGGTAGCGCGCCACGAAGGGCACCGTCGCGCCCTCGTCGAGCAGTCCGATCGCCGCGGCCGCCTGTTCGGGCCGCGCCTTGATCTCGGCCGCGATGATGGCTGCGATGCGCTTGATGTCGGATGCCATGTCGTTCCTGCCCTCGTCGAAAAGAGCGGCGACCATAGGCGCAGACGTTCTGTCCGCCAACCGCCGCCTTTTCACCGGCACGCGAGGTCCACAGGAAAGCGAGGGCTGAACTGGGGCCCGGAGGTCAGACCATCCGGCTCAATGCTTCGCAAAAGGCGACGATCTCGATATCGAGCGGATCGTCGACAGGTACTGGCTGCGATGACATCTTGGCGATGACGACTTCGGTCCGGGGATCGACATAGAGCCATTGGCCGTGGATGCCGATGCCGCAATAGGCACCGTTCTCATGCCCGGTCTGGTACCATTTGTTGCGGTAGCGGCCGTTCGGAAACAGCGGAAGCATCGCGCCGCGCTGCCAGGCCTCCGAACTGCCTCCGGTCGCAACCGTGTCACGGACCCAGGCTTCCGGCACGATGCGCCGGCCATTGGCGGTGCCGCCCTGCCGCATCATCTCGCCGATACGCGCCAGGTCGCGCGGCGTCACCGAAATGCCGCCGGCGGTGCGCGCCGTGCCTTCCATGTCGACGCCGATCGAAGCTTCGCCGACGGCCCCAAGCGGCAGCCACAGCCGGTCGCGCATGAGGTCGGCGAAGCGCTGGCCGGAAGCGCGTTCGAGCAGCAGGCCGAGCAGGTCGGAATTGGGCGAACGGTAGCGGAAGGTCTGGCCGTGCGGCTCGGCAAGCCGCTGCAGGGTCAGGATGAATTCGCGCAGGCTTTCCGTGCCGCCGCCCGGGTTCCACAGCGTGGCGCGGCGATAACGTGCGAAGTCGCTTTCCGGATCGAGATAGGCCTCCTCGAAATCGAGGCTGACGCTCATGTCGAGCACATGCCGCGCGCTTGCATCGCCATAGGCCGATCCGACGGCTTCCGGGATGTATTGCGTCACCGGCGCTTCCGGGTCGAACACCCCCTCGCCTTCCAATATGCCGGCGATGATCGCGGTGACCGACTTGCTGATCGAGAAGATGATGTGGCGGGCGCCGAAATCCATATGCGGTGCGAACCAGTCGCCGATGATCTTGCCGCCTTTCATCACCGTCAGAGCGTCGGTGCTGGAGCGGACGAGGAATTCGGCCACCGTCTCCGGTGCACTGGCAAGCGAAACCCTTTCGCCGAGCAACTCGCCCAAGTCCCGCACAGGAGCTTCGACGACACCCGGCGCCGCGGCCACACGTGCCGTCGGCACCAGTTCGCCGAGGTTCTGGAACGACCACCGGTTGAACGGATTTTCGCGCCAGTTGCCGAGCAGCACCTCGTTACGGCGGAAGCCGTAGCGGGTCTCGAACGCGGTCTTGCCGGTCATGGCGTTTCCTTCCAGTCTTCTGTTTCTTGAGGTTCAGGCGAGCGCCGCGGCAATGGCGTGCACGGCCTTCAGCGTTGCCATGGAATAGGCCATGTTGCTGAAATCCGGATAAGTCGACAGCTTCACCACAACCATTCCTGTGTTCCAGTCGATGTGGATCAACTGCCCGAACACGCCCCGGCACATCAGTGCCCGCGAACTGGAATTCTCGATCCAGAACTGGTTGCGATAGCTGCCATCAGGCAGGCTGGCGGAGAAATCCGGGCCATGCTTTCCAGTGCGCGTCGCCTCGATCCAGCCGGCCGGCACGATGCCGCCGCCATTGTCGAGGATCAGCTGGCCAAAGCGGGCGTAGTCGCGCAGCGTTGCGTTGAAACCGCCATCGGCCAGCGCGTAACCCGCGCTGTCGACGGTGAAGCAGGCGCTCTCGTCGGCGCCGAGCTTTTGCCACAGTTCCTCGGAAACCAGCTGCGCCAGCCGCTTGCCGGTCACCCGCTCCATGATGAAGGCAAGCACGTCGGTCTCGATGGAGCGGTATTCGAACGCAGCCCCATGCGCGCGGACTGTGTCCTTGAGGCCGAGGATCAGCTCGAACATTTGCGAGGGCCAGCGGAAGTCCGGATCGCTGCCCGGTGGCACCGGCTTCCAGCCGGTGGCGACATCGACCTGGCCGATATCGGAATAGCGGTCGGTATATTCCTCGGAAAAGCGCACGCCCGTCGTCATGTCGAGCACATGCTGGACGCTGGCGCCGGCCCAACCCGTGGCGCCAAGCTCCGGCAGATAATCCGTGACCGGGCGGGCTGGATCGATCAGGCCGCGCCCGGCCAGGATCCCGAACACCGAGCCGGTAACCGATTTGGCCATCGACTGCGACAGGTGCAGCGTGCGCTCGTCCATACCGTTGAAATAGCGCTCATAGGCGATCCTGCCGTGCTTCAGCACCAGGAAGCCGTCCGTATAGGTCTCATCGAGCAGCCCGGCGAGCGTCGAAACCCTGCCCTCGCTGTCCTCGACCGCCAGCCCGTCGAGATCGACCTCGGCCTGTTCGAGACGGCGGCGGTGACCGGTGCCGCGCCAGACCTCGGCGGTCGGCAATATTTCCCTGATGTGCTGGAAGGCCCAGCGGTTCCAGGGCGGCCTGTCCCAGTCGAGCCTGGGCGGCACCATGGCGGGCGGCGAGCCCTGCATGATCGGCGGCAGCGGATCGCTGTTGCGATAGGAATTCATGAAGGCCATTCCGGAAAAGAAAAGACCCGGCGGCGGGTGCCGCCGGGTCCATCACGCAGCGATTACTTCTGCAGTTCGGTCCAGATCTTTGTGTAGAGCTCCTGGGTTTCTGGAGCGCACATCTGCTGCAGTTCCCCGAGCGGCTTGGCGTCGGCCGGAATGACGACTTCCGGAGCGTCCTTCATGTCGGCCGGCATGTACTTGTCCGAACCGGTGATGGCATTGGCATAACGATGGAAGGCCGAGAGGCCCGCCGCGTTTTCCGGATCCATGATGAAGTTCTGGAACAGCTTGGCGTTCTCGACGTTCTTGGCATCCTTCAGGACGACGACGTTGTCGCTCCACAGGCCATAGCCTTCCTTCGGATAGTTGAAGTGGATTGCCGGGTTGGCCAGGCGCTGGCGCAGCGCCGAACCGTTCCAGTCGCTGGTCGCCTTGAAGTCGCCGGCGCCCATCTTCTCGATGGTATTGTATTCCATGGCGATCCAGTTCGGCTTGGCCGCCACCAGGAGGTCACGCACCTTCTTCAGCACCGCCTTGTCATCGGTGCACTGCTGGCCGCCGACATACTTGATCGCGGCGAACATCACGTCGCCCATCTCCGGCACGACGTTGACCTTGCCCTTCAGCTCGTCTGGCGTGTTGAAGATGATGCCCCAAGTGTTGGCCGGGCCCTTGTAGGCATCGGTATTGACCACGACGCCGATCGTGCCCCATGCCCACGGAACAGTGTATTTACGGCCTGGATCGAAATCGGGATTGGCCCATTCGGGCGCGATGTTCTTGGCGTTCTCCATCTGGCCGGGGTCGGTCTCCTGCACGAGGCCTTCCTTGATCCAGATCGGCACGTAGGTCTGCGAAGGCACCGCTATGTCGAATCCGGTGCCGCCCTGGCGAACCTTGGCCAGCGCGGTGTCGTTCGAGTCATAGTCGGTGATCGTCACCTTTACGTTGTATTTGGCCTCGAACTTCTTGATCACATCCGGACTGGTGTAGTTGCCCCAATTATAGATGTTGAGCACCCCGTCGGCGCGGGCAAGCCCCGTCGAAGCGAGCAACGCCAACCCCATGGCGGTCGCTGTTGTCTTCCAGTTCATGGTTTTAACTCCCATTTCAGGTTCAGTCTCTTTTCCTGCTGACGAAGAAAAACAACGTGACGATCGCGACCGAAAGCAGCAGGAAGGCGGTCGATATCGCGTTGATCTCAGGTGTTATGCCGCGGCGGATCTGGCCGAGCATATAGGTGGGCAGCGTGTCCTGGCCGCCTGACTTGACGAACTCGGTGATGACGACGTCATCGAGCGAGATGACGAAGGCCAGCATCAGCCCGGCCAGGATGCCGGGCCACAAAAGCGGCAGCGTGATCCGGCGGAAGGTCTTCCATGGCGTCGCGTAGAGATCGGCCGCGGCGCGCTCCAGCGTCAGGTCCATATTCTCCAGCCGGGCCCGGATCGGCAGATAGGCAAAGGGAATGCAGAACGCCGTATGCGCGGCGACCAGATAGCCGATGCCGGAATAGCCTGTGAAGATCTTGATGCGCGAGAAGAAGATCAGCAGCGCCACGCCGGTGACGATCTCGGGCACCATCAGCGGCTGGTTGATCGCCGCGTATTTGAAGGTGAGGCCGGGATAGGACGCTGTACGCGTGGTGGCGAGCGCGGCCATGGTGGCGAAGATGGTCGACAGAACCGCCGCGATGGCGCCGATCTGGAACGAGCGCAGCGTGGCGTCGATGACCTGCGTGTTCTGGTATGCCGACTGGAACCATTTCAGCGAAAAGCCACCCCATTCCGAGGTCGAGCTCGCCGCATTGAAGGCATAGATGACCAGCACGATGATCGGCAGATAGAGGACCACGAAACAGGTCGCCGCGATCGCGGTGAAGCCCGGCTGATGCTTGATGGAGAAGTTGCTAGCCATGACGCACCCCCGACTTGCCGGCGTTGCGTACATAGGCAAGCAGTGCCACCATGACGATGATCATCACCGTGATCGACAGCGCCGAGCCGAGCGGCCAGTTGCGGCCCTGTCCGAACTGCAATTCGATCAGGTTGGACAGCATCATGTTCTTGCCGCCGCCGAGCACGCTCGGCGTCACATAGGCGCCCAGTGCCGGAATGAAGACCAGGATCGAGCCGGCGATGACCCCTGGCTTCACGAGCGGGAAAATGATCTTCCGCAGCACCTTGAAGCGCGTGGCGTAGAGATCATAGCCCGCCTCGACCAGCCGGAAGTCGAGCTTCTCCATGCTGGCATAGATCGGCAGCACCATCAGCGGCAGGTAGACATAGGCCATGCCGATCAGGATCGCCGTGTCGGTGTAGAGGATCTGCACCGGCGCCGAGACGATGCCGAGCTTGAGCAGGATCGTGTTGACGATGCCTTCATTGCGGATGATCTGCAGCACGGCGAAGGTGCGGATCAGGAGGTTGGTCCAGAACGGGATGGTGATCAGGAACAGCCAGAGATCCCTGGTCTTCTCGCTGCGTGTCGCCATGAAATAGGCCGTCGGGAAACCGAGCGCCAAGGTGGCGAGCGTCGTCACCACCGCGAGCTTGATCGAGCGCCAGAAGATCGTGACATGCGCCGCGGCGAGCGACAGTGTGTCGTCGAAAATATCGCGCTCCAGGAAGACCGATGTCCAGGCGTCGGATGAGAACTGCCATTTCACGTCGCCGTAGGGGCCGGGAGTCAGGAACGAATAGACCAGCACGATCAGCAGCGGGCCGGTCGCGGCAAACAGAATGACCAGCAGCGCCGGCGCTGACAAAAGCCAGCGGTCACGGACATCGCGCCGTTCCGCTGCCTTGGCGACTTCTTCCGCGCTCGCCATCAGTCCCTCAGCACTTGCGCGGCGTCGTCGCCGATCATGATGCCGACCTTGTCGCCGCGCTCGAAACCGCAGCCCGCGGTGCGCGTGTTCTGCTGGCGTACGGTGAAGGCCTCACCGCTGTCGAGATGGACATGAATGTGCGTGTCGGTGCCGAAATAGACGATGTTCTCGACCCTGCCCGACAGGTCGCCCTTGTCCTTCGTCAGCTTGGCATGCTCGGGCCTCACCACCACGGTGGCTTCGTCCTTCGGCTGGAAGCCTTCGGCAACGGTTGCCTCGATGGTCGTGCCGGATTTGAGCGTCGCGCGCGCCTTGCCGTTGCCGATGCCCGATATGGCGGCGGTCAGAAAGTTGGTTTCGCCGATGAAGTCGGCGACAAAGCGATCCGCCGGCTTGTCGTAGATATCCCAGGGTGAGCCGACCTGCAGGATCTTGCCCGACGACATCACCGCGATGCGGTCCGACATCGTCAGCGCTTCTTCCTGGTCATGAGTGACGAAGATGAAGGTAATGCCGGTCTCGTGCTGCAGCCGCTTCAGCTCGATCTGCATCTCCTTGCGCAGCTTGTAGTCGAGCGCCGAGAGCGGCTCGTCGAGCAACAGCACTTTCGGCTGCGGCGCCAGCGCCCGGGCCAGCGCCACGCGCTGCTGCTGGCCGCCGGAAATCTGGCCGGTGCGGCGACCCGCCAGCGCCTCCATCTTGACCAGCTTCAGCATCTCGGCGACGCGCGCCCTGATCTCGGCCTTCGGCTTGCCCAGCATCTCCAGGCCAAAGCCGATATTGTCGGCGACGGTCATGTGTGGGAACAGCGCGTAGGACTGAAAGACGGTGTTGACCGGCCGCTTGAAGGGCGGCAATGGCGCGATGTCCTGGCCATAGAGCAGGATCTCGCCGGCGGTTGGAAAGTCGAAGCCGGCGATCAGCCGCAGCAAGGTGGTCTTGCCGCAGCCGGACGGTCCCAGCAGCGTGAAGAACTCGTTCTCGCGGATGGATACCGAGACCTTGTCGAGGGCAGCGACCTGTCCCTCACCCGATCCAAAAATTTTACTGACGTTTACTACTTCAATCGCATTCCGATCCGGTTTGTCCGGCACGATTACGCCTCACTGTTGACCCCGCTCTTGCTGGCGGAGCTTGTCCCCTGTTGGATGTGACCACATGGCCGGTAGGTTGGCAAGCCCGGCATTGAATCACAGTTCAGTCAGTCATTAGACGGCAAGCATCATGCCATGGTCAGGCCTGATAGGTGACCTTGCCGCCACAGATCGTCGTCACCGGCCGCAGTCTGTGCAGATCGGCTGGTGCCGTCTTCTCGATATCGGCCGACAGCACCACCAGGTCCGCCATGTAGCCTGATTTCAGCATGCCCTTGCGGTCCTCGGCGAATTCGGCATAGGCGCCCTCAACCGTGTAGGCGGCGATCGCTTCATGCAGCGAGAAGCGCTGGTCCGGATCGCTTTCCGCCCACGGTTTGCGCTGCACTGCCGCCTGGATGCCCAGGATCGGGTCGATCGGCGACACCGGCCAGTCCGATGCGAACACGACATGCGCGCCGGCGTTCTTCAAGGTCCGCCACGCATAGCTGAGCGGCCAGCGGGCCGGACCGATGCGCGACACGGTCGGCTCCAGCGGGAAATCCATGGCGCCGGGCGGATGCGGCGGCTGCATTGAAGCGATCACCCCGAGTTCCGCGAAACGCGGCACGTCCGCGGCTGTGATGACCTCGATATGTTCGACGCGATGCCGGCTGTCACGCTTGCCATTGGCCTTTTGCGCCGCCTCGTAGCCGTCGAGCACGGCACGAACCGCGCCGTCACCGATCGAATGCACAGCGATCTGCAGCCCACGCCTGTCGATGGCGACCGCCAGATCGATGAACTGCCGAGGCGTGAACAGCGGCTCGCCAACCCAGTCGGGCCTATCGGCATAGGGCTCGATCATGACCGCCGTCCAGGAATCGAGCACCCCGTCGTAGAACACCTTCACCATGCCCGATGAAAGCCATTCGCTGTCGTAGCGCTCTGCCATGACGGACGCCTTGTCGAGCATGTCGAGCGTCATGAAATTCTTGTAGTGGAAAGGGATCTGCACGCGGCAGGGCAGGCCTTCCTCGGCCTCGATCTCGGCCAGCAGTTCGAGCTGATAGAGATTGCCATCCATGTTCTGGATTGAGGTGATGCCGTGGCGCGCGCACCAGGCGAGCCCGCGCCGCATAATGTCACGGTCGGCGGCGCGTTCGGCGGCGGACGGCATCGGATCCGGCTCGCCGCCGGTCGCCAGCCCCAGCCGCACGCGGCCTTCGCCGGCAAGGTCGAGAACCGGGCCGAAGGCCTCGCCCTCGCGCAATTCGCCCGCTGCCAGGCCATCGTCGCCCATCACGATCTCATTGCCCGGACCAAGCGTGCGCCCATTGAGGATGCCGGCCAGTTCGAGCGCCTTGGTGTTGGCCCACATCGTATGGTGGTCGGGAGCGGCCATGACGAAAGGCCGGTCCGGCAGGATGGCATCGAGATGGTGACGCGTCACTCGCTCGTCGCCAAGCACGGTATAGTCGACGCCTTGCCCGACCAGCATTTTCGCGTCCGGCCTTGTCGGCGCATAGTCGCGGATCGCCTTCTGCAGCGCCTCGAACCCGTGAACACCAGACAACTGCAGATGGGCGAGTTCGGCCGCGCCCGAAAACAGATGCATGTGGGCTTCGATGAAGCCGGGCAGGACCGATCCGCCACGCGCGTCTATGACCTGGGTGCCCGTTCCCCTGAGCTCTTCGATTGCAGCACTGCTGCCGATGGCGATGATGGCGCCGTCCTTGACGGCAACGGCCTCGGCGGCGGGATTGTCGCCGTCCATGGTCAGCACATGTCCGTTGATGACAATCAGATCCGCACTATGACCCGCACCCGTGACCGACATCGCGACTCCGCGCTTTTGACGATTGAATGAGACCGACGAACCTCGTGTCCAACGACCCGCCACACAAGGCACGGCGCTATCGGACAACGAATGATGCCAGTGCGCCGTCTTCGAAATTCCCCTTGTTATGCCAAGAGACAGCGTGGATAAAGAATGCGACTGATTATTCGCGTTTGTCAACATGCCGGATTTAGAATGTACTGTGGACAGCATCCTCCGCTCTTGTTGGGACCGGGCGGGGAACGAGGACGTCAAGCAGTGAAGCGCAGTCTCGACCGTAAAACCAGGATAGCGCTCGAACCGCGCAAGCAGCCGCGGCAACAAAGGTCCAGCAAGGTGGTCGACAGGATTCTCGACGCGGCGCTGATCTTGACCCGGGAGCAGGGAACCAGGACGCCGACGACACTCGCCATCGCGCAGCGCGCCGGCCTGTCGGTCGGTTCGGTCTACCAGTACTTTCCCAA
The DNA here is from genome assembly GCF_020164745.1 of Mesorhizobium sp. ES1-4. Taxonomy (GTDB): domain Bacteria; phylum Pseudomonadota; class Alphaproteobacteria; order Rhizobiales; family Rhizobiaceae; genus Mesorhizobium. Next base: position 161,504 of record NZ_JAIUGV010000002.1, read on the forward strand.
CAAGGAAGCCATTCTTCTGGACCTTGCCCGGCGCTGGCTGTCATCCTTTCCCGAGGTGATCACGAAGCGCATCAAGGTCGCTCCGCCCACCAACCGCGAAGAATTTCGGCAGGAAGTGCGCAAGCTCTTCATCGACACGTCTAAGCTCTATCTCGACAACGCCACGCTGATGCCGGTGATCGAGGCCATTTCAGGCAACGCCGACCTCCGGCCGATCCAGAACGAATATGACGACCAGATCATCGCCCTCTATGCCGCATGGCTGCAGCATGTGAACCCGGCTCTTGAAGACAAGGTCGCCAGCCGGCTCGGCGTGCTGATGATGGAAGTCGGACACGCCTGCCGGCTCGTCGGGCTGAAAAGGGACCGCAGGACGTACGACCTGATCGAGGACGACGTGGAAACCATGTGGCTCGCCCTGGTGAACCCCTATCTCAACCTTGACTGATTTTGGCATTTCGAGAGGAACTTTATGAAGACTGTCTATTCGCCGCTTCACGCCGGTCACGCCGGCCAGATGGAACTGGTTACCTCGGCCATCGTGCCCGGCTTTGAAAAGCCCTCGCGCGCGGAGTTCATCAAGGCGCGGGTCGAAAGCGAGAAGCTCGGTGCGATCATCGCGCCAGTCGGGCACGACCTGGCCGCCGCCAAGCGCGTCCACAGGGCCGACTACATCGACTTCCTGCCGACCGTCTGGCCGCAATGGCTGGCCGAGGGCCACAGCGGCACGGCCATGCCCTTCACCTGGCCGACGCGCGGCCTGCGCGGCGACGTGCCGCCCAAGCGCATCGACGCGCTGCTCGGCTACTATTCCTTCGACGGCGGCGCCACCTTCGTCGAGGGCACCTGGGCCGCGATCAAGTCGTCTTATGACGTCGCGCTGACAGCCGCCGGCCTGGTCAAGGACGGCGAGAGGTCGGCCTTCGCGCTCTGCCGCCCGCCCGGCCATCATGCCGGGGCAGGTTTCATGGGCGGCTATTGCTACATCAACAACGCAGCGGTCGCCGCGCAATGGTTCCTTGACCAGGGCGCCAACCGTGTCTCGATTCTCGATGTCGATTATCACCACGGCAACGGCACGCAAGAGATCTTCTATGACCGCGCCGACGTGCAGGTTCTCAACCTGCATGGCGATCCGATGGTCGAATACCCGTTCTTCCTCGGCCATGCCGATGAGCGCGGCACCGGCGCGGGCGAAGGTTTCAACATCAACTATCCCATGCCCTTCGGCACCCGCTGGGATGCCTGGAATGCCTCGCTGGAGGATGCCTGCGCCAGGCTGGCCGCCTACGCGCCAGACATCGTCGTCGTCTCGCTCGGCGTCGACACATTCGAGAAGGACCCGATCAGCCAGTTCAAGCTGAAAAGCTCCGACTATCCCAAGATCGGCCGGCGCATCGCCAAGCTCGGCCTGCCGACATTGTTCGTCCAGGAAGGCGGCTATGCCGTCGAGGAGATCGGCATCAATGCCGTCGGCGTGCTGACCGGCTTCGAGGATCGCTGATTTGGAGTCGTCGCCCAGAGGGGCGACGGCCTGCGTGGAGGACTTGCGAGGGAAAGGGTGGCGTCAGCCGCCCTTTTTGCATCCACCGGCATCGCATGAGCCCGCCGCAAACGATATGACCGGACTGCGCGGCTCGAAGTTCCCGCTCAAGGAAAAGCAGGGAAATCGGCCTCTGAGTCGCAGACCGAGTCCGTCCGATTCGATTTTGTCAAATCGCGTTTGATGTCGGATTCATCTGCGGGTAGATTAGACCCGAATCAGCCGGTCCTCGGGGGGCGCGGCGACCACCCAAAGTCTCACGTTCCGGACTTTTCCGGCGCCAGACGCGGACGTCTTCGCGTTCCCCGAATGGATTCCGTCTGGTTGGGCGCGGCCCCGCGCCTCGTGTGTGTCTCGTAAAAGTAATGCGTTTTCGGGTTCGGCGGCTGGCTCTCCAGCAACCGGACATCAGAATCGATTCCGGCCAAAAGCAGCAGATGAGCAGTCCCGCCGCGCCTCTTCAATCCGACACATTAGGCTCGCGCCTGACGTCGCGCGGTGATCTCACCAGCTTCTTCATGGAGCTGACCGCCGAGATCGGCGCCGACAGCTACATGCTGGTCGCCATCGTCCATGACCAGGACCGCAACGATGCGCGTATCGTCTCCTCGAACTGGATCTTCGACGCCATCGAGTTGATCGGCAAGCGGCTGATCGCCGGGCTTGCCCAGGGACCGCTCACAGCGGCACCCGGAATCCGCCCGACGCCCTTGCTGGCGGCCCGGGCGCCGGACGCGGACGGCCTGGTCTCGGGCGAAGAGGCCCGGCTTCTCGACGTGCTCGGCCATGCCGAAATTTATTCACTGCGGCTGAATGTCGGCCGTCAGCGCCTGTTCGTCTTGTTCTCGGCGGCGGCCGCCGGACGGATCGACCAGCCGGCGCTGATGAAGGCGCAACTGAAATGCTGCTATGCGCTCTCGCACATTCCGCAGATGATCGCTGCCGCGGCCATGCAGGATCCGCTGTCGGACCGCGAGCGCGAATGCCTGTTCTGGGTCTCCGAAGGCAAGACCACCGACGAGGTGGCCGTCATCCTCGGCGTCTCCTCGAATACCGTCAACAGCTACATCACCCACGCCATTCAGAAGTTCGCGGCCAGCAACCGTGCGATGGCAATCGCCACGGCGATCAGGAGTGGCATCATTTGAAACCCGCTGAGATCAAAGACGTGGCGAAAGCCCTTTTCAACGCGCAGCACAGCCCTTTCGGCGCCTTCTCGCTGGGATCCGAAACACATCACGCCGTCACCATTCCCGATGCGGTGCGCCGCTGCCGCTGGATATCAGTCGATATCAATGCCTCGGCCTTCGGCCTGTTCTTCGTCAGCCCGTCGCCGGAGCGCGCCCGGCTGGTCCCGTGCTTTGATTCCGATTATCCCGGCGTCGGGGTGGCGACGAAGTTCATTTCAGGCGCCAATGGCGAGGAGATCGTGCGCCACAGCCGGATTTCGACCGAGCCGCGCTGGTGGACGGATGATGGCGTGGCGGCAATGACCGACATGTTCGGCAATCTCGCCTGGACCGGACAGATAGCGCCGCTGACACCCGGATCGAGCGGCATCGCCTTTCCCGTTCATGCCGATCGCGGTCAATGCGGTCTCGTCGTCTTCCAGGGATCGGAAATCTCGCTGCCGCAGGACGCGCTCTACGAAATCCACGCTCGCTGCTTCTCGCTGTTCGCCGCCGTCGCGCGCATGCGTCCGGGCGATGCCGGCAGGATGCGCTCGATCTCCAAGCGCGAGCTCGAATGCCTGAAGCTGACCGCCAACGGCAACACCAGCGAGGAGATCGCGCGGCTCCTGAAACTGTCGGTGCACACAGCCAACCAGTATCTGACGCAGTCCACCCAGAAGCTCAACGCCGTCAACCGCAACCAGGCGGTCGCCAAGGCGCTGCGGCTTGGCCTTATCGAATAATAGCTGCCGCCTGTAGGGCCGCCTCAGAAGGCCAGCGGCTCGACCTTGCGGATGCGGGCCTGGTCGATCACCGCCTCCAGCAGCGCCGTATTGTGCTCGGGGTCTTCGCCAGGTTTTTCGAACGACACGTAGTTCAATTTGACCGAGTTGCTTGCCTCGCTCAGGGTCAGCTGGAAATAGACGGTCACGCCGGGTGGCCTCAGTTCCAGGTCGAGCACGATGCGCGGGCTGCCGCTCCAGTCGACATGCGCCTCGCCGCCATGGCCGAGCCTGAGCGTGCCCGGCATGAAGAACAGCTCCACCGCTGAATCGACCAGGTCGGACAGGCAGGCGAAATGCTCCAGCCGGATGAAAGCGATATAGTCGGCGACATCGATCAGCCGCAGTTCCGCCACCACTTGTTCGATGGCGTTGGCGACAATGATCTCGCGGGATTTTGCGTGCGGTTGGCGGTTCATGAAATCTGTCTGCGCTCAGCCTTTTTCGAATAGACGATCCGCACCAGTTCGGCGACGGCCTGGTAGAATTGCGACGGGATCACATTATCGACCGAAACTTGCTTGTACATGGAGCGGGCGAGCGCGACGTCCTCGAAGATCGGGATGTTATGCTCCTTGGCGATTTCGCGGATTTTCAGCGCCACAAGGTCCTGTCCCTTGGCCACCACGAGCGGCGCCGAATCTTCGTCGCGCACATATTTCAACGCGATCGAATAGTGGGTCGGGTTGGCGATGATCAGCGTCGCGCGCGGCACCGCCGTCATCATCCGCTTGCGCGCCCGGTCTCGCGCCAGCGAGCGCAGCCTAGACTTGACGATCGGGTCGCCCTCGGACTGCTTGAACTCGTCCTTGACCTCCTGCTTGCTCATGCGCAGGTCCTGCTTCCAGTGGAAGCGCGACCAGACGATGTCTACAGCCGCGATCAGTCCCATGACGAAGACGATCGCCACCAGTATGTCGACGGCGATGCCGCGAATGACGAGGCCGAAAGCGACCGGATTGGTGATCATACCGGCAAGCAGCTTGCGGTGATCCTCCGACAGCGTGAAACTGAGCACGACGATGGCGAACCCGACCTTTGCCAGCGACTTCAGGAACTCGACCCAGCCCTGGACGCCGAACATCCGGCTCCAGCCCTTGACGATCGAGATGCGTGACATCTGCGGCCTGATCCGCTCGCCGACGAATTGCGGCATGTTCTGCAGCACCGAGGCGCCGATGCCGGCAACGGTCAGCAGCACCAGCAGGCTGAGCACGGCGCGGCCCACTTCGAGCAGGACAAGCTTGTAGAGCGCGATGACATCTGTCTCCGTATCCATCGGCCAGGCTTCGGGCTTCTCGAGGAACATGGACAGGAACATGCCGAGGTCGACGATTGCGTCCTTGGCATAGAAGACGGTGAAAACCAGTATGGCGACAAAGGAGGCAAAGATCGCGGTTTCCCTCGAATGGGGCAGCTTGCCCTCTTCGATCGTGTCGCGGATTTTCTTTTCCGTCGCCTCTTCGGTTTTCGAGTCCTTGTCGGCGGCGTCGGCCATGCCTTAGGCAGCGTTCTGCGTCGAGGGAAGTTCGAATGCGCCTTCGCGCGAAAGCCGGATAGCAGTCGTCACGATGGTTTTGCGTGCCGCCATGATGTCGGCGGCGGCGACACCATCGGACCCCTGCCCGAGTTCGGCCTCGATCATGCGCCTCGAGCGGGCGCCGATCGCCGACAGCACCGCTTCGGCCAGTGCCGCCGACGTGCCGCGCAGCGCCAGTGTGACAAGCTCGGTCGACAGCCCGTCGAACAAAAGCACGCGTGCCTTCTGCGTGAGCAGCGGCAGATCGTCGAAGGCGAACAGCCGGGCCCGGACGCCGTCGAGGTCGGGCGTGCCGGCGGCCTCGAGATCCTGCATGACCTCATCTAGCAGGGGTTTTTCCAGCTCGTTGAGCACGCTGGCGACGCGCGCCTGCCCGGCCGAAGTGTCCTTGGTCGAGGTTTCCGACAGCACGCTGGCGCGCAGCCGGTTCTCGACGATTCTGGTGGCGGCGGGCGGAACATTGGCCATCGTCACCATGCGCTTGATGATTTCGCCGCGCATCGGCTTCGTCAGCGTCAAAAGCACGCTCGCCGCCGTCTGCGGCGCCAGTTTCGATAGCACCATGGCCGCCGTCTGAGGGTGTTCGCCTGCCAGGAACGCGCCCAGCCGCGAGGGTTCGAGCTTTTCGAGATCGGGCCAGATCGGCGGCGGGCCCTCGGGTGCCGCCTCCGGCTTCTTGTTGCCCATGATGGCGTTCATCTCTTCGGGCGAGAGAGACTCGTTGAGGATGGTGTCCATCCTGTCGGCGGAATCGAGCAGGCCCGCGCCCTCGGTGAATTCGGCCTCGAATTCGGCCACGATGCGCTCGAGATCGCTCTGCGGAATCGTCCTCAGCAACCGCGCGCCCTCGATCAGGGCCTTCAGCTCTTCCTGCTTGAAGAATTTCAACAGGCGGCTGGCGGACGGCTTGCCCATTGCCACCAATATGGCGGCCGCCTTCTGTGCGCGTGTCAGGGTCGTCAGCGGCGTTGTCATGCCCCTCGCCTCCGCTGTCGCTGGCAAGCCCAGCCAACCATGTCTAGGCGCCCTTCGCGCCGGCGATGATCTCGGTCAGTCTGATGCCGAAGCGAGAAGGGTCGCTTTCGAGCACGGTGATCTCGCCGCGCGCTATCTTGCGGCCGTTCACCACGACATCGACCGGTTCGCCGATGCGGCGGTTGAGTGCGACCGTCGACCCCTTCTGCAGCGCCATCAGATCGGCAACCGCCATCTCGGTGCTGCCGAGGATGATCTGGACATCGACGGGGATGTTCATGATGACGCTCGAATTGGCTCCCGCGGCGGCCCTGAACGCCGCGTCGGGGCGCTGCTCCTCTTCATGCAGCACGCCGCGCAGTTCCTCGATCGCACGATCGAGCTGCTCGTCCGGCTGGTCGAGTTCTGCTTCTATCTTGGTCTTGGCCATGCGTGGTCTCCAAAAGCTCAGGCGCGCCCGGCACCAGCCGGCATGAGCCCGTCGATCAAGTCCTGACCGGCATCGAAAGGGTGCCTGATTCGGACGGTGTAATTCTGCCCCAGTTTGCCGAACTCGCATACGAACAGCGTCTGGCCGCGCGCGCCGAGGCGGGCCCGCGATTGCGCCGTTTCGTCGAAGTCGATGACCTGGCCCACTTCGAGATTGGCGAGGTCTCGCAGCGTCAGCCGTGCCAGCGGCATGGTGGCTTCGAGCGCCACGGTCGAACGCATCACCTCTTCCGAAAAGCGTGCCCGCCAGCTGGTGCCGTGATCGCCCTCGTTGACGCTGGCCGTATCATCGCGGCCGGCCAACACGATACGTTGCGGCATCGTCACCGTGATCGAGCCGCTGTCGACCGGCGTCGAAATGCCGAAGACGATGCGGAGCCCGGCACCGTCGCGCAACACGTGCCGCTTGGCTTCGATGCCCGACATGGCCCGCGGCGCGGGCAGCCGCAGTTCGAGCGAGCGCCGCCCCGATCCGTTCAGCGCCTGCGCCACCTCCTGGAACACCATGGTCGAGACATCGGCCTCGATCTGCGACAGGTCGCGCTCGATCGGCGACACCGGCATGTCCGGGTCGCCGCCGAACAACGTCGAGACGATGATCGCGATCGCCGGAGCGTCGATGACGAGGGTCATTGCGTCCGAGGATGCCGGTGAGCCGACAACGGTCATGGCGAAGCTATCGCCGGCGCGCGAACGCGCCTCGGGAACACGGCTGACCTCCACGGTCCTGAGGTCGACGATGACGGGAGCCCCGAGCTCGCTTGCGAGCGCCTTCTGCAGCAGCGGCACGGCGCGTTCGGCCATGGCGCGGCCGGCATCGATGACCTGGTCGGCCTCGCCGCTGTCGCCGACAAGGCGCTCGATGATCAACGAGCGCACTTGCGAGGGGCTGCCTGGGCTCGTCATGACAGTTTTGGCACCGATCTGCCGTGCATCGCTCAGGCGGCCTTCTTCTCGGCGGCGCTGGTATTCATCGTGCTCTGCTCGACGGCGTCGATGCTCGGCCGCTCATAGGAGGAGATGGTCTTGCGGCCGAACTCGATCGCCACCTGCGGCAGCGCACCGTTCATGTAGGCGAGCAGCGTCTGCTTGACGATGATGTAGAGGCGGTTCTTCTTCTCGCGCACCGTCTTGACCTTGGTTGCGACAGGTCCGACCACAGCATAGGACAGGAAGATGCCGAGGAAGGTGCCGACCAGCGCGGCGCCAATCAGGCCTCCGAGGATTTCCGGCGACTGGTCGAGAGCGCCCATCGCCTTGACCACGCCGAGCACGGCGGCGACGATGCCGAGCGCCGGCAGGCCGTCGCCGACCGCGACCAGCGCATGATAGGCCTTCATCTTGTCGGACTTGATGGTCTGGATTTCCTCGTCCATCAGCGCCTCGATCTCGTGCGAGCGGGCATTGCCGATGATGATGATGCGGCAGTAGTCGCAGATGAAATGCGTGAGGTCATGGTTCTTGAGCACGGTCGGAAAGGCCTGGAAGATCGCCGACTCCTCCGGATTGTCGATATGCGCCTCGACCTCGCTGCGTGACTTGGAGCGCAGCTCGCGCATCAGGCTGTGCAGCACGCCAAGCGTTTCCAGATAGTCCTGTTCCTTCGGCACAGCCTGTTTGAAGGCTTCCAGAATGCCCTTGCCGGTATCCTTGACCGTCTTCATCGGATTGGCGACCAGGAAGGTGCCGAGCGCGGCGCCGCAGATGACCACGGCTTCCCATGGCTGTACCAGCACGTGCAGATGTCCGCCCATGGCCATGAAGCCGCCAAGGACGCAGCCGAGCGTCACCACAAGTCCTATCAGAATGCCCACGACCGGTCCTTCCGCATTTCACGTCGGACAAGGGATAGCCCCCGTGCCTTGTGTGAGGCTTGAATCCGGGCCGCTGGACGCGATTCAGTTTCGCGCAAGGAAGTGAGCTTATTGTGATGGCATAGCTTCGGCCGGAGGCGCGTCCTTGCTCAGTACCTACACCAGCTACCAGTTGATCACCAAAGACATCAACAAGTCGATCGACCGCATCGAGCAACAGCCGACGGTCGATCGCGATACCCAATATTATCTCGCCAACATCACCAAGGTGAAATCGATCGACGATTTCGTCAACAATGACCGCTTGTTCAAATACGCCATGAAGGCCTACGGACTGGAGGACATGGACTACGCCAAGGCGTTCATGGTCAAGGCGCTCAAGGAAGGCGTTACCGATCCCAACAGTTTCGCCAACAAGCTGACCGACAAGCGTTACGCCGCCTTCGTCAGCGCCTTCAACTTCGCCGCCAACGGCGCCGATGCCACCATCTACAACAAGGCGCAGCAGCTGGTGACGAAGAACTACGCCATCCAGGCGCAAATCGCCGGCCTCGACCCGAATTCGGACTATGTGAAGGGCGAGACGACCTACTATCTCGCCAACATCACCAAGGTGAAGTCGGTCGACGACCTGATGTCGAACAGCCGGCTCTACACCTACGCGCTCGCCGCGTACGGGCTCGATTCGGCGACCGAGGACAAGGACCTGATCAAGCAGGTGCTGCAGGGTGGCGTGCGCGACCCCAACAGCGTCGCCAACAAGCAGACGGATCCAGCTTATGCTGGACTGGCCACGGCCCTCAACTTCGAACAGTACGGCCAGAACGCCACCACCATCAATCCGGCGCAGCAGCCGACTGTCGACAAATACATGCGCCAGACGCTCGAAGAAGATGCCGGCCAGACGAATGAAGGCGTGCGGCTGGCACTCTATTTCCAGCGCAAGGCACCCGACATCACCAACTGGTACGACGTGCTCGCAGACACCGCGCTTGCCAGCGTCGTTCGCACCGCACTCGGCCTACCGGACTCCTTCGCCACCGCCGATGTCGACAAGCAGGCGCAGCTGTTCGGCCAGAAGCTCAACATTGCGGATTTCACGGATCCCGTGAAACTGAACAAGTTCCTGACCCGCTTCACCAGCATGTACGAGATAAACAATCCGACCTCGCCGGCCGTGACGTCGATCAGTGTGCTCTTCGCCAAACCGGTCACGTCGGGCATCTCCACCGACCTGATGATGGCCATGCAGAAACTGAAGTTCTGATCATGCAAGACAGTCTTTACGTTGCCCTTTCCGCACAGATGGCGCTCGAGCGGCGGCTCGACACGATCGCAGACAATGTCGCCAACGCCAATACTGTCGGCTTTCGCGCCACCGGCGTGAAATTCGAGGACGTGGTGTCCGGTACAGGACAGAAATCCGTGTCCTTCGCTTCGTCCGGGAAGACCTATCTTTCAGGCGCCCACGGTTCCCTGACAGAGACCGGCAATCCATTCGATTTCGCCATCCAGGGCGACGCCTGGTTCGCCATCGACACGCCGGCCGGCACCGTCATGACCCGCGACGGCCGCTTCTCCATGAACGAGAATGGCGAGTTGCTGTCGACCGAGGGCCACCCGGTGCTCGACGCCGGCGGCGCGCCGATCCAGCTCGATCCCCGCAACGGGCCGCCCAAGGCAGGCGCCGACGGCTCGCTGCGCCAGAACGACCAGCTCGTCGGTTCGATCGGCCTCTACAATTTCGACCCCGGCCAGAACTTCGTGCGCTACGGCAATTCCGGCATTGTGCCCGCACGCACGCCAGAACCGGTCACCGACCGTTCCGACATCGGCATCGCCCAGGGCTTCGTCGAGGAATCCAACGTCAATCCAGTGCTGGAAATGACCCGGCTGATCATGGTCCAGCGCGCTTTCGAAAACACCGCCGCGCTGATGCGGCAGACCGATTCTTCCACCGACGAGGCAATAAAGACGCTTGGCTCGAAGTCCTAGCATGGTGTCGGAGCAGCCATTCATCCGCGCACCCGAAAGACAGCTCCAGCCGGCGCCGGAGGATCGGCTCGCCGCGTTGGAGCGGGTTGTCAGGCGCTTCAGCGGTGGCGACGGGCTGGTCAAGCGCGGCGGTCTCGTCACGGAAGTCACATCCACCCATTACAAGGTGCGCGGCCTTTCCGATTTCACCAGGCTGGGCGACATTGTCGAGCAGCGCGGCCAGGCCGGCGCGCGCCGCGGCGAGATCGTCAAGATCAGCCGTGACGAGGTTGTCATCGCCCCCTTCGAACGCAGTGCCGACACCGGCATCGGCGATGCCGTGTTCCGCAGGGGCCCCCTCGTGGTGGCGCCGCATGCCTCGTGGCGCGGCCGCGCCATCGACGCGCTCACCCGGGCGATCGACGGTGGTCCGCCCCTGGTCAGAGGCGACGACATGTCGTCGGTCGCAGCGACGCCCGGCGCCATGGCGCGGCAGCGTGTCGGCACCGCCTTCATGACCGGGGTCAAGGTCATCGACATCTTCACGCCGCTCTGCTTCGGCCAGCGCATGGGCGTCTTCGCCGGCTCCGGCGTCGGCAAGTCGACGCTGCTTGCCATGCTCGCAGGCGCCGATGCGTTCGACACCGTGGTCGTGGCGCTGATCGGCGAACGCGGCCGCGAGGTTCGCGAATTCCTCGAGGACACGATCGGCGACAGCATGGCCAAGACGGTCGCCGTCGTCGCCACCAGCGACGAGAGCGCCATGATGCGACGGCGGGCGCCCGACACCGCCATGCGCGTGGCCGAGCATTTTCGCGACCAGGGCCACCGCGTGCTTCTGGTGCTGGATTCCATCACCCGCTTCGCTCACGCGCTGCGCGAGGTGGCGACGGGAACCGGCGAGCCGCCGGTCGCCCGGGGCTACCCCGCCTCGGTCTTCACCGAACTGCCTAAGCTGCTTGAGCGCGCTGGACCAGGGGCAGAAGGTAAAGGCTCGATCACCGCGGTCATCTCCGTGCTGGTCGACGGCGACGATCACAATGATCCGGTCGCCGATTCCGTGCGCGGCATCCTCGACGGTCATGTCGTGCTCGACCGCGCGATCGCCGAACAGGGCCGCTATCCGCCCGTCAATCCGCTGTCGTCCATATCGCGACTGGCCGGCAAGGCCTGGAGCGTGGAGCAGCGAGCCCTGGTGACGCGGCTGAAGTCGATGATCTCCCGCTTCGAGGACACGCGCGACATCCGCCTGCTCGGCGCCTATCAGGGCGGCGTCGACGCCGAACTCGACATGGCCGTGCGTCAGGTGCCCCTGATTTATGAGGCGCTGACGCAATCGCCCAGGGACCGCCCGTCCGCCGATCCGTTCTCCGACCTCGCCCGCCATCTCAAGGGAAAGCAGAATGCCGAACCAGGAGACTGAACGCCAGTACACCGAGCGCCTCCTGGGCGAGATGATCGCCGAGGCGAACGCCGCGCAGCAGGCTCGGGAGGAGGAGGCCAGGGTCGCCAAGGCAAACGCCGCCGGCGCCATGGCAGCCAGGACCGCGGCTGTTCTGGCCAGGGCCGCCAAGCCGGCCCTCCCCAGATCCGAACCAGTCCTGGCTCGGGCGACCTCAACGCATGCGGTCCGCGGCGTCGCTGCTCCCGAGATGACGCAGGCAAGCCGCGAATCGTTGATCGAAGACCTTTTTCCTGCGACCGATTGGCCGCAACCGCCAACAGGGCCGTTTCCAAGGTTGGGAAAGAAGGCCGACCGGCGCAGTGACCTTGTCATCGCCGCGCTCGGCGTCACGCTCGGCCTGATCTGCGCCCTGTTTCCCTGGTACATCTTCTTCAATCAGGACCAGTTCGGGGTCCAGGCGATCAAGTTCGGCGGAACCGGCACCAATTCCGGGCGCGCGGGCGGCGGCGTGGTTGCCGCACGCAGCGCGCCGCTGACCGCCAAGGACGTTCCCAACACCAACATCGACCTGCTTGCCACCGGCACGGTGCAGGACGATTCCAGAACGGAGCCACCCGGCGACCAGCCCTTCCCCGCCGATATCGCGAAGTTCCGCATGGTCCATGTCGCCAACGGCCGCGCCATGATCGAGGACGACACCGGCCTGTGGATGGTCCAGCGCGGTTCAACGCTACCGGATTCCAGCAAGGTATCGGCTATCGAGCAGCGCAACGGCAAATGGGTCATGCTCACCAGCGCCAACCAGGTGATCGAGCTTTCCAGGTAAAGGCCGATCTTGCCCTAGCGACCGTCCGCAAGGTCCGCGCAAGACTGGCGGCCTAGTCTTTGGGCACATGCCCGGAGATTCCCATGGAGCCCGTTTCCCTTTTTGATCTCGCCGCCAAGCAAGCGCAGTGGCTGTCCGTGCGTCAGTCGGCGGTGGCCGGCAACATCGCCAACGCCAACACGCCGGGCTACACGGCAAAAGACGTCGAGCCGTTCGAGAAGGTGCTCGACCGCACCGCGGTGTCGCTCCAGATCACCGAGCCTGGCCATCTCGGCAGCGCGGCGACCAACGCCGGCTTCGCCATCAAGCCGCAGGAAGACGACGGCGTGATCATGCCGTCCAAGAACAGCGTCGTGCTTGAAGACCAGCTTCTCAAGGCCGGCGAGGTGCGCCGTTCCTTCGAGCTCAACACGGCCATCGTCAAGGCATTCCACTCGATGATGATGATGGCGGTGAAGAGCTGACCATGGACGCACTGACCGCAGCCCTCAAAGTCGCAGCATCTGGCCTCGGCGCCCAGTCCGAGCGCCTGCGCGTGGTTTCGGAAAACCTCGCCAACGCCCAGTCGACCGGCACCGCGCCGGGCACCGACCCGTATCGCCGCAAGACCATCACCTTCGTTTCCGAACTCGACCGGGCCTCCGGCAGCTCGACGGTTGCAGTGAACTCGATCGACCGTGATCCGAGTGACTTTCCCGTTGAATTCCAGCCCGGCAACGAGGCCGCCGACGCCAAGGGCTACGTCAAGATCCCCAATGTGAACGTGCTGATCGAAATGGCAGACATGACCGAGGCCAACCGCTCCTACGAGGCCAACCTGCAGGTCGTGAAGCAGGCACGCGACCTCATATCAATGACCATCGACCTGATGAGGAATCAATGATCGTCAACGGCATCGGCGCGCTTAACCTAAAGCCCGGGCTGGGCGACACAGCCACCGACCTGCTACGCGGTGGTGTCGCGCCGGCGGCATCGGGCAATGTCGGCACCTCCTTCGCCGAAGCGGTAAGCCAGGCGGCCTCCAAGACCGTGACCACGCTGCAGAATGCTGAGCAGGTTTCGATGCAGGCGCTCAAGGGCGACGCCGACACCCGCCAGGTGGTCGATGCAGTGATGAGCGCGCAGCAGGCGCTGCAGACCGCGGTCGCCATCCGCGACAAGGTCGTTTCGGCCTATCTCGAAGTCAGTCGCATGGGCATCTGAGGAGCAGGCCATGAAAGCACTCGCCATCGCCGCCACCGGCATGAATGCCCAGCAGACCAACCTGGAAGTCATCGCCAACAACATCGCCAACATCAACACCACAGGCTACAAGCGCGCACGCGCCGAATTCTCCGACTTGCTCTACCAGGTCGACCGCACGCAAGGCGTGCCGAACCGCTCTAACGCCTCGCTGGTGCCGGAAGGCGTTTCGATCGGTTTGGGCGTCAAGACGACCGCCGTGCGCAACGTCCACACGCAGGGCGAACTGACCAGCACCGGCAACAGTTTCGACATGGCGCTGACCGGCAGGGGCTGGTTCCAGATCGAGGGTGCCGACGGCGGCACCCTCTATACCCGCGCCGGCGCCTTCAACACCAACGCCACCGGCCAGTTGGTGACGGTGGACGGCGCCAATGTCATTCCGGCCATCACCGTGCCGGTCAACGCCGTCGAGGTCATCGTCAACAAGACCGGCCAGGTCTTCGCCCGCATCGACGGCCAGACGAACCTGCAGACGCTCGGCCAGCTCCAGATCGCCAACTTCGCCAACGAGGCCGGCCTCGCACCGCTCGGCGACAATCTCTTCCAGGAAACGACGGCTTCTGGCCCGGCCAATGTCGGCGTGCCCGGCGACCCCGGCTTCGCCAGCATCCAGCAAGGCTATCTCGAGGCCTCCAACGTCGATCCGGTCAAGGAAATCACCGAACTGATCTCGGCGCAGCGGGCCTATGAGATGAATTCAAAGGTCATCCAGGCCGCCGACGACATGGCCTCGGTCGTCTCCAAGAACATCAGGTAAAGGATGATGGCCATGCCGATCTCCTGCTCCGCATTCCGCCGCGCCGCGCTTCTCCTTGCGCTGTTGGCCGGCGGCATGCCGGCTTTCGCCCAGGAATCGAACAGCCAATCGAACAGCCAATCGGCCAACCAGATCGCCAGCAATCAGCCTGCCGGCGAGATCGTGCTGATCCCCAGCCGCGTCATCTATCCCGGCGAGACCGTCGAGCTCACCGCCCTGAAGCAGGTGACCTTGATCCCGGGCAAACACAAGCCCGACGGGGTGGCGACCAGCGCCGGGGAGCTCCAGGGCAAGATCGCCAAGCGTACGCTGCTGCCTGGCCGCTACATTCCGAACGCCGCCATCCGCGAGGCCTGGCTGGTCGAACAGGGTGCCGCCGTGCAGGTCTTCTTCATTGCCGGCGGGCTGACGATATCGGCCACGGCCGTAACGTTGCAGCCAGGTTCGGCCGGCGACCTCATCAAGGTTCGCAACAGCGACAGCGGCAAGGTCCTCTCCGGCACGGTGATGGCCGACGGAACCATCCAGGTCAGCGCTTCATGATGCGCCTGCTTGCCCTTCTGCTCGCGGCGGCACTTGGCCTGCAGCCGGCGCTGGCCGACGGCCTGACACCCAAGGCCAAGCGCGAACTCGCCGCCAGGAATGGCGGTGTCTACGACGATCCGGAATATGATCCGGCCACCACCACGCGCATGTTCCGCGTTTCGCCCGGGCCAAGCTCGCTGCCGCCTGGCCAGGTCGCCTCGCGCATCAAGGACATCGCCCAGCTGCAGAGTTCGCGCGACAACCAGCTCGTCGGCTACGGCCTTGTCATCGGCCTCGCCGGGTCGGGCGACAGCCTGCGCAATTCGCCGTTCACCGAACAGTCGATCCGCGCCATGCTCGAAAATCTCGGCATTGCCACCGAAGGCGGCAGCGCACGCGCCAAGAACGTCGCCGCCGTCATCGTCACCGCCAATATGGCGCCCTATGTGCAATCGGGCGCCCGTATCGACATCGACGTGTCCTCGATGGGCGATGCCACCTCGCTTGCAGGCGGCACGCTGATCATGACACCGCTGAAGGCGGCGGATGGCGAAATCTATGCCGTCGGCCAAGGCGCTGTCATCGTTTCTGGTTTCACCGCGCAAGGCCAGGCCCAGCAGCTCACGCAAGGCGTGCCGACCGCCGGCCGGGTGCCGAACGGCGCGATTGTCGAGCGCTCTGTAAAAGCCGAATTCGACGACCAGTCGACGCTGACGCTGCAATTGCGCAATCCCGACTTTTCGACTGCCATCCGCATCGCCGACGCGATCAACGACTACTGCGCCCAGCGCTTCGGTATGCGCGTGGCCGCCGAGCGCGATTCCCGGACGGTGCAGATCAGGCGCCCCAAGAACGTTTCGGCGGCCCGCTTCTATGCCGAGATCGAGAATCTGGTGGTCGAGTCCGACACGCCGGCCCGCGTCGTCATCGACGAGCGCACCGGCACCATCGTCATCGGCAACGACGTCAAGATCTCGCGGGTCGCGATCAGCCACGGCACGCTGACCGTGCGCATCACGGAGGCGCCGCGCGTCGTGCAGCCGGAACCCTTCTCCAAGGGCGAAACCGCCGTCGAGCCGTTCACCGCCATCGACGCCAGCCGACCCGACGCCCGCGTCGCCGTCCTCGACGGACCCGACCTGCAAACCCTCGTTTCCGGCCTCAACCGTCTCGGCGTCAAGCCGGACGGCATCATTGCCATCCTGCAAGGCATCAAGTCGGCCGGCGCCCTGCAAGCCGATCTGGTTCTCCAATAGGCGATGCCGATGATGCCTCCCCTCTCACCCCACAAAAGGCGCAGCTCCCGCGTCACGCTTTTCGCGGCCGTGGCTCTCGGGGCCATGTCCGTTTTCGGCGGCGGCGCTCACGGTGAGGACGCCGTTCGCCAGGTCATGCCCGCCGCACAGCCCGCCGTGGCGCCGCAGCAATTGACGCGCGAGAAAGCGCCGGACCAGAGCGAGATCGAGCGCTTCTGCTCCAACATCGCCGACGCCGCCCGCGACCGCCGCTATGCCTTGCAGGCGGAGGAGTTGAAGCAGCTCCAGGCCGGCATCGACGAACGCATGAAAGCGCTGGACGAGAAGAAAGCCGAATACGAAACCTGGCTGAAGCGGCGCGAGGTCTTCCTGGCCCGGGCCGAGGACGGCGTCGTCAAGATCTATGCCGGCATGAAGCCGGATGCCGCGGCCGAGCGCCTTGCAATCGTCAACGCCGACCTGGCCGCGGCCATCCTGATGAAGCTCGACTCACGCAAAGCCAGCGTCATTCTCAACGAAATGGACCAGAAGGCGGCGGCGGCGCTCACCGGCATCATGGCCAGCGCAGCCCGAAGGGTAGATCCGTCATGATCCGCAGAGTGCTCATCCTGTGCGCGGTCGCAGCCCTGTCCGGCTGCGGCACCAATCTCAAGGAGGTCGGCAGGGAACCGGCTTTGTCTCCCGTTGGCTCGGGCATCGACGGCGGCAGCACCGGCTCGCTCTACAAATACCCGGAAACCCCACCGCAGCCGGTGAAAAAATTCTCGCTGTGGGACGATCGGCAGAGCCGGCTGTTCACCGATCAGCGGGCGCTCCAGCAAGGCGACATCCTGACCGTTAAAATCAGCATCAACGACCGCGCCAACTTCAAGAACCAGAACGACAGAAGCCGCACTGCAAACCGTAAGCTCGGCTTCGACATGAGTGCGCAATGGGACAAGCTCGGCAGCACCGCCGGCAAGGGTTCGGGCGCGCTTAACTCCCAAACGGACACGACCGCCGATGGCGAGATCAAGCGGTCGGAAACACTGGAACTCAACGTCGCCGCGGTCGTCACCGACGTGCTGCCCAACGGCAATCTGATGATCAGGGGTTCACAGGAAGTGCGCGTCAATTACGAACTCAGGGTGCTGACCATCGCCGGCATCGTACGGCCGGCCGACATCGGCGCCGAGAACACAATTCCTTACGAACGCATCGCCGAGGCACGCATCTCCTATGGCGGACGCGGTCGCATAAGCGAGGTCCAGCAACCGGCTTACGGCCAGCAGGTCCTCGACCAGGTTCTTCCGTTCTAGCTATTGGCATTCTGGGGATTGGGGAACAAAGCACCGTGGCCAACGTCGAACAGGTTCAGCCTCGCAAGGGTCCTTCCCTTGCCGTCCAGGGCGCCATGCTGCTCCTGGTTACGGCTGCCGCGATCGGCGTGGGCTGGATGTCCGGCGGCTATCTCAAGGGCGCCGACGCACCGAAATCAGTAACGGCGGCGCCGGAGAACGACGGCAAGGCGACCAAACCCGCCGAAGCGCAGCAGCCCGGTGCCGGACCAACGCTCATCGAGCTGGCGCCGATCACCACCAACATCGCCTCGCCAGCCGACACCTGGATCAGGATGGAGGTGTCGGTGGTCTATGACGCCCCACAACCCCCAGCCTTGGCGGAGGACATCCACCAAGACCTTCTGGCCTACGTGCGGACCCTGAAGATGCACCAGATCGAAGGCGCCAGCGGCTACCAGCATCTGAAGGCCGATCTCGACGAACGCGCCTCGATCCGCAGTCAGGGGCACGTCAAACAGGTTCTTATCAGGACATTGCTGCTCGAATGAGAAAATTCCTTCTTGCCGCGGCGCTGATCGGTGCCGCCACCTCGGTCGCGGCGGCCCAGCAACTGGACCTTGGCGGCATCGGCAAGGCCGATGGCACCACCGTCGGCTACATCATTCAGATGTTCGGCCTGCTTACCGTCCTGTCGGTGGCGCCCGGGCTGCTGATCATGGTGACCAGCTTCACCCGTTTCGTCATCGCCTTCTCGATCCTGCGTGCGGGCATCGGCCTGCAATCGACACCGGCGAACCTCATCCTCATTTCGCTGTCGCTGTTCATGACCTTCTATGTCATGGCGCCGACCTTCGATCAGGCCTGGAACACCGGCGTCAAGCCGTTGATGGACAACCAGATCAGTCAGGCAGAGGCCTTCGAGAAGATCTCCGATCCATTCCGCACCTTCATGCTGCACAACGTGCGCGACAAGGATTTCGACCTTTTCGCCGACCTCGCCCGAGAGCGCGGCCAGGTCGTCGCGAAGGAGACCGTCGATCTGCGTATCCTGGTACCTGCCTTCATGATCTCCGAAATCCGGCGCGGCTTCGAGATCGGCTTCCTGATCGTGCTGCCATTCCTGGTCATCGACCTGATCGTGGCCACCATCACCATGGCGATGGGTATGATGATGCTGCCGCCGACCGTGGTGTCGTTGCCGTTCAAGATCCTGTTCTTCGTCCTGATCGACGGCTGGAATCTGCTCGTCGGCAGCTTGGTGCGCTCTTTCACCTGATCGCCGTGCTCGGCACCCGGCATCGCTGACCGGAGGAACCGGTGGGGGCCGCATCATCGGATTTTCTCCCGAATTATTTTCGATTAACCGTCGAGTTTAGTCCTTTGGTAGGAACTCGCCGCCATAGTCGCTCGCAGATGGCGGGTGACCCAAACGCAACGGTCATTGGCATGATGCCGCTCCGTCATACCGGACAAACCGGTATGCAAAAAACACCCTGTAAAACAAGGTACGAGTAGCCATGGCCAGTATCATGACCAACGCCTCGGCGTTGACCGCTCTGCAGAGCTTGAGCGCCACCCAGAAGAATCTCGACACCACCCAGGCCCGCATCTCCACGGGTTATCGCGTTTCCCAGGCTTCGGACAACGCCGCTTACTGGTCGATCGCTACCACGATGCGTTCTGACAACCAGGCCATGTCCACCGTTTCGGACGCACTCGGCCTCGGCGCCTCGAAGGTCGACACCGCCTATACCGGCATGAACAGCGCGATCGACACCATCAACCAGATCAAGACCAAGCTGGTCGCTTCCTACGGCCAGACGGATGCCGACAAGGGAAAGACGCAGACCGAAATCGCGGCTCTGCAGAAGCAGTTGAAGGCTTACGCCGATGGCGCCACCTTCTCCGGCACCAACATGCTGTCCGTCGACAGCGGCACCGGCACGGCCGTAGCCGACGTCAAGATCGTTTCGGCCTTCAATCGCGACGCTTCGGGCGCCTCTTCGATCAGCACGATTGACGTCAATGTGGAAAGCACGAAGCTCTATGAAGCCGGCACCACCGCAGGCACGGCGAAGGGCATCCTCGACGCCGACCGCCTCGGCAGCACCGGCGCCATTACGACCACCACACAGAACCCGACGGCAGGCGCTGCTCCCAACGTCAACGGGCTCGACACTTATTCGGTCGCAACGCTGAAGGTCTTCGACTCGACCGCAGGCAAGGGCTTCAGCGACGCGCAGATCGCCGACCAGATGAAGGTCGTCGACGCCGCGCTGAAGGACATGACGAACGCCGCCACCACGCTCGGCGCCGCCAAGAGCTCCATCGACCTGCAGAAGACCTTCACGCAGAGCCTGATGGACTCCATCGATCGCGGTGTCGGCCAGCTTGTCGATGCCGACATGAACAAGGAATCGACGCGCCTCCAGGCCCTGCAGGTTCAGCAGCAGCTCGGCGTCCAGGCGCTGTCGATCGCCAACGGTTCGTCGCAGTCGATCCTGTCGCTCTTCCGCTAATCGACTTCAGCTCATCCACAATTCTCATAGATCGGGCCGCGCCAAAAGCGCGGCCCGATTTGCGTTCGCTCAAGGCTCACGCAATCCTCGTTCCTTAACTCTCGAAAGCAGGCCTTTAAGAGGTCGTTAACCATAAGGCGCTAGTCATGGTTAACCAATAGCTTACAACGGATTGCGAATCGGCCGGATCAGGCACGATGGCAATCCATGGACAGGCCGATCCGGCCTGCGAGGGCAACGCCGGTTTTCAAGAAAGACCGGCCAGGGAAAAGGAGCGAGTTTCTTGGCGAGCATCATGACAAACGCTGCGGCGTTGACAGCACTTCAAAGCCTTAACGCCACCAACAAATCGCTTGAGCAAACACAGGCCCGTATCTCGACCGGCTACAGGGTCTCCGAGGCCTCTGACAACGCCGCCTACTGGTCGATCGCCACAACGATGCGCTCCGACAACCAGGCTCTCTCGACGGTGCAGGACGCGCTCGGCCTCGGCGCCTCGAAGGTCGACACCGCCTATACCGGCATGAACAATGCGCTGGATACGATCGGCAAGCTCAAGACCAAATTGCTTTCGACCGTTGGCCAGACCGATGCCAACAAGGCAAAGACGCAGACCGAAATCACCGCGCTTCAGGCGCAGATGAAATCCTTCGCCGACGCCGCCACTTTTTCGGGTTCGAATTATCTTTCGGTGACGTCCAAGCAGGTCGCGGCCGCCAATGACGGTGTGCAGCCCGACGCCCAGATCGTATCCTCGTTCAATCGCTCCTCGTCAGGCGCCATCTCGCTCGGAACGATCGATGTTGATGTCGAAAGCACCAAGCTATTCGATTCCGGCCTCGCGACGGACGTCAAGAACTACGGCACGCTCGACCGTCAGACTTCCGTTTATTCCACAGCCGCTGCCCAGAGCGAATATGATACCGCCTACGCGGCCGCGATCTCGGGTGGAGCAACGGATATGGCCGCCAACACCGCCGGCCAGGCCGCGGTAACGGGCACCCCCGCCAAGATCGACAATGTTTCCGCCTACAATCTCGACATAACGGCGCCCGGCGTGACCGACGACATCATCACCCAGATGGTCGGAAAGATCGACAAGGTGATGAGCCAGTTGACCGACTCCGCCACCATCCTCGGTGCAGCCAAGAGCAGCATCGACCTGCAGAAGACGTTCACGCAGAGCCTGATGGACTCCATCGACCGCGGCGTCGGCCAGCTCGTCGATGCCGACATGAACAAGGAATCGACCCGTCTCCAGGCTCTGCAGGTGCAGCAGCAGCTCGGCATCCAGTCACTGTCGATCGCCAACAGCTCCTCGCAATCGATCCTGTCATTGTTCAAGAACGGCTAGTTCGGACTTAACTGAGGCATACCTCCACTTCCAACCGTCGGGGCGCGCCAAACGCGCGGCCCGATTTCATTTTCGCACAAGCTTCGAGGGCTAGTGTTCCGGCGGATAGTCATGCTGGGAGTCGCTCAACCGTGCCGGAACAGATCCAGAGCATCATCTCGAATCTCCGCAGCTTTGGCGTGAAGCGCCTCGCCATGCTGGCGGGCATCGCCGTTCTGGTGATGGGCGTCATCGGCATCGCCTCGGTTTACCTCAACCGCCCAGCCTACGACACGCTCTATGTCGGTCTCGACCGCGCCGACGTGAACCAGATCGGCCTGGTGCTGGGCGAGGCCGGCATCGGCTTCGACGTCGGCGCCGACGGAACCTCCGTGCTGGTGCCTGCCGGCACCACGGCCCAGGCGCGCATGCTGCTTGCCGAAAAGGGCCTGCCGACCAGCGCCAATGCCGGCTACGAACTTTTCGACAATGTCGGCGCGATGGGCCTGACTTCTTTCATGCAGCAGATCACGCGGGTACGTGCGCTGGAAGGCGAAATCGCCCGCACCATCCAGTCGATATCAGGCATCAAGGCGGCGCGCGTCCATATCGTCATGTCCGAGCGCGCCAATTTCCGCCGCGATGAACAGCAACCTTCCGCCTCTGTCGTGATCCGCTACGCCGGCATCGACGCCGAGAAGAGCGCCATGTCGATCCGCCATCTCGTCGCCGCCGCCGTCCCAGGCTTGTCCGCCGACAAGGTGACGGTGCTCGATTCCAACGGCAATCTCCTTGCAGCCGGCGACGACCCCTCCAACACCAGCGCCGCGCGCACGCTCGGCGTAGAACAAACCGTGGAAGCGCAGATCGGCGACAACATCCGCCGCGCGCTCACCCCCTATCTCGGCCCGGACAATTTCCGCGCCAGCGTCAAGGCCGACGTCAACACCGACACCCGACAGACCGAAGAGACGATCTTCGATCCGAATTCCCGCGTCGAGCGCTCGGTGCAGTCGGTCCGTGCCAACGAAAACAGCAACCAGAAGCAAGCCTCGACCCCGGCCAGCGTCGAGCAGAACCTGCCGGAGACCCAGGCGGCCAGCACTGAAGGTCCCCAAACTTCCTCGGCCAACGACCGCAAGGAGGAGATCACCAATTACGAGATCAACTCCAAGAAGATCGCCACCATCTCCAACGGCTACACCGTCACCAAGATGTCGATCGCCGTCGTCGTCAACCAGGACCGGCTGAAGGCGATCCTGGGCAAGGACGCGACGCCGGAACAGATCGCCAAACGCGTCGCCGAAATCCAGAAGATGGTGAGTTCCGCCACCGGCTTCGACGACAAGCGCGGCGACGTCATCGATGTCTCGGCCGTCGAGTTCATCGACGGGCTGGACGGCGTGGCGGTGCCACAGGCGGGAATGCTCGATTCCATCGGCCAGCATGCCGGCACGCTGATCAATGCCGGCGCCTTCATCGTCGTGGTGTTCCTGGTCGCCTTCTTCGGCCTGCGGCCTATGGCGGCCGCGTTGACGGCAAAGGCGACGCCGGCCATGGCAGGCCCGAATTTCGATGAAGTCCAGCGCTCGCTGCCGACCCCAGAGGCAGCCGCCTCCGCCGATGCAGGCGTTGCCACTGGCGCCCTGCCCGGCACGCGAGCCGGCGCCACCCCGCTCGACGACTTGCGCCAGAAGATCAGGCCGGCCCCGCAGGAGCGGCTTGCCCGCATGGTCGACATCAACGAGGAACGCACCGCGCAGATCCTGCGCAAATGGGCGGCCCAGGAAGTCGCGGCGTAGACCATGCCCTCCGCAGCCCTCTTCGATCTTCTCCCTGACTTCGGCACGCGGGCGCAACGCCCGAGCCAACCCCAGGCCGCGGCCGAGCACAAGCCCGAGCCGGCGACGCCGCCGGCCGACATCGGCACGCTGATCGCCGAGGCGGTTGCCCAGGCGGAGGCAATGCTCGGCGAACGGCTTGCCGCGGCCCATGAAGCAGCGCTGGAAGCGGAACGCGAGGCAAATGCCGAGGAAGCAAAGGCCTTTCTCGACAGCTTCGGCGGCGATGTCGGCAAGAAGGTCTCGTCGCGCATCGACGCCATGGAGGCGCGCGTGACGGATCTCGTCGCCGCCACGGTCGCCCGCATCATCGGCGGCATCGTCAGCGACGATCTGCAGAAGCGCTCGCTCGAAGCGCTTGCCGGCGCGGTCCGCGAAGCCGTTGGCGATAGCGAAGCGGTGCGCATTGCCGTCCGCGGGCCGCCCTCGCTGTTCGAAACGCTAAGGGCATCGCTTGGACCTCGTGCCGAAAACCTCGACTTCACCGAGGCGCCCGGCTTCGACCTGACGGTCACTATCGACGAGGCCGTGTTCGAGACGCGCATGGCCGAATGGTCGGCAACCCTTTCCGAGGTCCTGTCATGAGCGTCGCCGATGCGGGGCACGCGCACCCTCACGAGATCATCATCGTGCGGCATGCCCATGGTGATCACGACGAAGGTCATCACGGCGGCGTCTGGAAGATCGCTTTCGCCGACTTCATGACCGCGATGATGTGTTTCTTTCTGGTCATGTGGCTGATCAATGCCGCGAACGAACAGACCAAGGCGGCCGTCGCCAGCTACTTCAACCCCGTAAAGCTGGTCGACCGCAATTCGAGCCGTAAAGGTCTGGAGGACCTTGGCGATGGCCCGAACGCGATGGGCTCGACGGCGCAAAACCCGCAACCGGCGAAGGCCAAGGCTGGTCAGGGCGGCAATGGCGAGGCGGGTTCATCTGATCGCAAGCAGGAAAAGCAAGAGCCGCAGCAACCGCAACAATCGGACGATCATCTGTTCGCCGACCCTTACGCCGTGCTCTCGGAAATCGCCGCTGATACCGGCGTCATGCAGAATATCAGCCAGAAAGGCGATGGCGGCGCGCAGAATTCCGGCCCGGCGACGGGCGCCTCGGGCGGCGCGTCCTATCGCGATCCCTTCGAGCCTGACTTCTGGTCGCAGCAGGTCGCAGCGCCCGGCGCCGAGGCGAGTGCCCAGCGCCCCAGGATCGAGGGCGACCCGCTCAAGTCCGGCGACAAGGCTGCCGATACACAGGTCGCCAAGGTCAAGGCCGTGCCGCCGGCACCGCCCACCAATGACGCACCGCTCGAGCCCCTGGCCGGGGATGCCAAGGACGCCGCGGCGGCGACGGCCAAGACTGGCAATGCCAAGACTGGCAATGCCAAGGCCGCCGATGCCAACGCGGGCAACGCCGAAGCTGGAGACGGCAAGGCCGCCGATGCCGCCAAGGCGGGTACGACGGTCGCGAAGCAGGAAGCCGCAAAAACCGAAGCGGCGGACAAGGCTCCGACCGCCGCCGCGCTGAAGGCGGCTGCCGACGTCAAGCAGCAGCTCGCCGATGCCTTCAAGCCCGGTGACAAGCTGCATGACGGTGTCTCGGTCGAAGCCACCGACAAAGGTGTCGTCATCTCGATCACCGATCAGCTGGACTTCGGCATGTTCCAGGTCGGGTCGGCGGTGCCGAGCCGTGAACTGGTGCTGGCGATGGAAAAGATCGGCCGCATCGTCAACAGCCAGAAGGGCACCATCAGCATCAACGGCCACACCGACGCGCGGCCTTTCCGCAGCGCCAGCTACGACAATTGGCGGCTGTCGACGGCGCGCGCGCACTCGGCCTATTACATGCTCGTGCGTGGCGGCGTCGATGATCGTCGCATCACCGAGGTTGCCGGCTTCGCGGACCGCCAGCCCAAGGATCCCGCGGATCCGATGTCGGCGGTCAACCGCCGCATCGAAATCCTGATGGCGACCGGCGGATGAACCGGGCGGCGCTCACCAGCCGCCTGACCGGCCTGTTGCTGCTGGCCGCCGCGGCGTATCCATCGGCGGGCCTCGCCCAGGATACGCTGCAGCCTTATCAGTTGGTGCGCTCGTTGCAGCTTGTCCAGGACCGCATCGCGGCAGGCGATCATGCCGCGATGCCCATGCAGGCCAAGCTGCTCGAGATGACCGATACGCGGCTGCGCGCCGCGGATACCGAGGATTTCAAGGACCCCAAGAATTTTCGCGCGCTGCTGGTCTACGGCATGAGCGGCGGCAATCCGGTGACCGTCGAGGCCGCCGTGTCGCGGGCCGCACCCGATCCGCAGAACCTTGCCATAGCCAAAGCGGTGATCGACTATCTGAACGGCCGGCCCGGTGCAGCGATCGAAGCCCTGGGGTCGATCGACCCGATGACCCTGCCAGGCGACCTCGGCGCCTTCCTCGCTTTGGTCAAGGGGTCACTACTTGCCACGGACCAGCCGGCGGCAGCGCTCGCGCTGCTCGATGAGGCCAAGCTGCTCAGCCCTGGCACGCTGGTCGAGGAAGCAGCGTTGCGGCGTTCGGTCGGCATTGCCGTGACGCAAGGCGACGCGGCACGGTTCGCGCTTGCCTCCACCCAATATGTCGAGCGCTATCTCTATTCGCCTTACGCCAGCCAGTTCGCCGACTCCTTCGTCTCCGGCGTCATCGCATTGCACATGTCGATCAGTCAGGACAAGCTTGCCGACATCACCTCGATGATGGATACCGAACGGGAGAAGGTGATCTATCTGCGCATCGCGCGCCGCGCCGCGATTGACGGCATAACCGACTTGTCGGCCTTCGCATCGGCACGCGCCGAACAGGGTCGCGACGGCAACACCAATCAGGGCGATCCGCGCGCCCTGCTCTATTCCAGCCTGTCCACGGTGACCTCCGACACCATCGAGGACGTACGCGCCAACCTGGGCAAGATCGACCGCAGCAGATTGTCGGACGGCGACCGCGCCTTGCTCGACGCAGCCCAGGCCGTCGCCGGTGAAGTGGTGGCGCCGCCTGCTTCCCTTCCCGCAGCAAATCCGGCGCCCATATCGGTCATGCCATCGACCGAACCCGAGGCTGCCGCCACGTCAACCGCCGACGCCGCCGGATTGCCGCCGGTCGAGGGTGCCGTCTCCGAGCAGCCGGCCGTCGCGCCATCCGCAAACGCGGTGCCGGCTGCGCCGAAGGCAACCCCGCCCGCAACGGACGCGGCAACCATCCTGCCGGCATCGGCGCCAGCGGCCTCGGCCGGCGCCGACACCGCCGATCCCACCGACGCCGCCATGACAAAAACCCGTCGACAGCTCGACCTGATCGACCAGATGCTTGGAGCCGCCCCGAAATGACCCCCAGCCTCGGCCCGGCTCTCCCGGGATTTACCGCCGCGCGCACGGCCGAGCAGCCGGCCGCGCCCGGAAAGAAGGACGACACCGGCTTCGGCAAGATGGTGCACGGCAGCGCGAGCGCCGCCAATTCGGAAAAGCAGCCAACCGCTGAGGCAGGCTCCCGCGATCCGCGCTGGAGCAGACTTGCCGCGGGCCTCGCGGCAAAGACGGGCGAGGATGAGCCGATGCCCGCTGGCAAGGCAAGGAACACGCCGACCGGATCGCCTGCCGCGAAATCCGTGAAGGACGCCAAGGATGCCGGGACTGACAAGGATGCCGATGCCGATGCGCCGGCCGCCGAACCGGGCGCAACGCCGCTCGACGAGCATTTGCCGTTGCTGATGGCATTTCATGACCTGCGCCATTTTTCGACGTCGGCGAAGTCGGCCGACCCGAACGCGAGCGAAACAGGACAGGGCCCGACGGTCGTTGGACAGCTTTCGTCGAAGACCTTTCGGCAGACATCCGTCGCCGGGAGCGACGGTCTCGAACCCATCCCGAAGCCTGAGCGGGCTTCGCTGGTCGAGGGGCCGTTGACCAAGGTCGACAGTCACCCCGTCCGCGATGCCGCCGGCGTGCCAAAACACGACGATACGATCGCGGCCGGTCCTGAGCCCGAAGCGCCCGCCCAGATGCCGGGCGTGGAGACGAAACAGGCGCCGCACCAGTTGAAATCCATCGCCGACCTTCAGTCCTCATTGCGGTCCGAGCCCGGAAAGCAGCATTCGGCGACCGCACGCATCGACGTGGTTTCCGAACGCAGCTTCCCTGCGCCGCCACAGGCACCGATGAGCCAGGCCGCGCTCAATGTCATCGGCGCAATAGCCGCCGACGGCGGCCCGAACCAGGCGCGTCCCACGGTTTCAGCGACCGCCCAGTTGACGGGCTCTGTTGCTGTTCCGACACACGTGTTGAAGATCGAACTTCACCCGGCCGAACTGGGCA
The DNA here is from genome assembly GCF_020164745.1 of Mesorhizobium sp. ES1-4. Classification (GTDB taxonomy): domain Bacteria; phylum Pseudomonadota; class Alphaproteobacteria; order Rhizobiales; family Rhizobiaceae; genus Mesorhizobium. The sequence goes on from NZ_JAIUGV010000002.1 coordinate 189,113, forward strand.
TGGTCACGGCCCATCTTCGGCTCTCCGGAGAACAACTGTCGATTGAATTGAAGCCCGAAACACACGATGCATATCGTCGGCTTTCCAGCGACAGCGAGGCGATCGTGAAGTCGCTGCGCGGGCTGGGCTTCGAGGTGGACAAGGTCACCATCCTGCAACCAACGATTGCAGTTCCTTCTACAACCCGGACGGATGCAACCGCCTCCGCGACCGCCGCACCCGGCCGCGATCCATCGTCCTTCCAGCCCGGAAATTCCAGCGGCGGCAATGGTGGACCCGGCGGCCAGCAATCGGGTCAGCAATCCGCAAGGGGGAGCCATCATGACGCGCAAGCACACGGCCGCGCCGCTTCGCCTTCTCGCGAGCGCGCTGGCGGCGATATTTTTATCTAGCCTAGCAAGCAGCGCCGGCGCCGCCACCAATCCCTGCGAGCCCGAGATCCTGCGTGCCGCCGACCGCTATGGTGTGCCCGCCGGCATCCTCTATGCCGTCGGGTTGACGGAGACCGGCAACAAGGGCAGCCTTCAACCCAACGCTTTGAATATAGAGGGGAAAGCCGTCTTCCCAAGAAGCCGGGCCGAAGCGCTTGCCGTCTTCGCCAACGCCCGGCGCGAAGGCAAGACACTGATCGATCTCGGCTGCATGCAGATCAACCATCACTACCATGCCTCGCATTTCCGCAGCGTCGAGGACATGCTCGACCCTCGCCAGAACGTCGACTACGCGGCCCGCTTCCTGGTCAGCCTGCATGCGCGTCACGAGACTTGGTCGATGGCCGTCGCCCGCTACCATGCCGGCCCCGACAACGATCCGGCGCAGAAGGTCTATGTCTGCAGGGTGATAGCCAACATGGTTGCCACCGGCTTTGGCAAATGGACAACGAACGCCCGCGCCTTCTGCAACCCATAAGCGCATAGCCTGCTTCTAATACATCGATTCGCTGGCTGCGAAACGGCCGATTTTGACTTGGTGGAGGCTTGGGTTCGCGAGCATATCCGGTCGCGCGCTAATGCAACCGATACGATTCCAGACTCCCAAGAAACTAGTTACAAGAAATGACGGTTGTTCAGGATTCCCGTCAGCGGATACGCCTTTCCCCACGGGGCACATGTGCTGATTCGGAGGCGGGCCGATGATCGTTATCGTTGACGAGCGAGAGCTCGTGACAGAGGGCTATAACTCACTTTTCGACCGCGAGGGGATCGCCTGCGCCGGTTTCGCGCCGGGCGAATTCGGCGAGTGGGTCAACTCGGCCGCCGACACCGATCTGCGCTCGGTGCGGGCTTTCCTGATCGGCGATTGTCGTGACGGCGCGATCTCGCCGCGCCAGATTCGCGACCGCACCGGAGCTCCCGTCATTGCGCTCAGCGAGCAGCATTCGCTGGAGAACACGCTGCGGTTGTTCGAGAGCGGCGTCGACGACGTCATCCGCAAGCCGGTGCACATCCGCGAAATCCTGGCCCGCATCACCGCCATCCGCCGCCGCGCCAGCGAGGACGTCGCCTACACCGAGATCGGCGCCATGCGCATCTTCATGGACGGCCGCGATCCCGAGATTGACGGCCAGCCGCTGCCCTTGCCGCGTCGCGAGCGTCGTATCCTGGAATATCTGGCGAGCAACCGCGGCCGCCGCGTCACCAAGACCCAGGTGTTCAACGCCATCTATGGCATTTTCGACGAAGAGGTCGAGGAGAACGTTGTGGAGAGCCACATCAGCAAGCTGCGCAAGAAACTGCGCGAGAAGCTGGGCACGGATCCGATCGATTCCAAGCGCTTCCTCGGCTACCGGCTGGTGTTCTGATGCAGCACCGCGCCAGCCTCGCGCAAGACAGGGCGCGTAGCCTCGAAGCCAGCGGCATGGATATTGCGGAGACATCTCGATGAGCCTCTATGGAATGATGCGGACCGGCGTTTCCGGCATGAACGCCCAGGCAAACCGCCTGTCGACGACAGCCGACAACATCGCCAACTCCGATACCACCGGCTACAAGCGGTCCTCGGCCGAATTCTCGACGCTGATCATGCCGTCGACCGGCGGCGCCTATAATTCCGGCGGCGTCACCACGACGATCCGCCAGGCGGTGAGCGATCCGGGCGTGCTTCAATACACGACCTCGGTATCCGACCTCGCCGTCAGCGGCGATGGCTTCTTTGTCGTGCAGGACCCGAGCGGCACGCCTTTCCTGACCCGCGCCGGCGCCTTCGTTCCCGATGCACAGGGCCGGCTGGTCAACGCCGCCGGTTTCCAGCTGATGGCCTACAGCTACGCCAACGGCACGCCGGCAGCGACGGTGAACGGCTTCGAAGGCCTCGAGCCGGTTGTCATCTCCGACCAGGGACTGACCGCAACGCCGAGCACCGCGGGGAATTTCAGCGGCAATCTGCCGGCGGGTGCCACACCGGTCGCTGCCGGCAGCCTGCCCAGCACGAACGCGGCGGGCGCGCAGTACACGTCGAAATCATCGATGGTCGCCTATGACAATCTCGGCAACAAGAAGCTGCTCGACGTCTATTTCACCAACACCGGTGCCGGGACCTGGGAGGTGGCGGTCTTCGACCAATCGAAGGCGACGGCCGGAACTGGCTTCCCCTATGCTGCCGGCGGCGCACTGGGCACCGCCAACCTTACCTTCGATACCACCACCGGCAAGCTTACCGGCGCCCCCACCAGCGTTTCGTTCACCGTACCGGGCGGCGCCGGCCTCGATCTCGATCTGTCGGCGCTCACACAGCTTGGCACCGGCTTCACCGTCACCGACGCCCAGGTCAACGGCAACGCGCCGAGCACCATCGACAAGGTGCAGATCAGCAAGGACGGCACCATTTACGCCCAGTACAAGGACGGCACCTCCAAGGCGCTTTATAAAATTCCGCTGGCCGATGTGCAGAGCCCCGACCAGCTCAAGGCACTCCCCGGCAACGTCTACGCGCAAGGCACCGATTCCGGTGCGATCCGTGTCGGCTTTGCCAATGAAGGCAAGCTTGGTTCGATCATTTCCGGGGCGCTCGAAAATTCCAACGTCGATATCGCGGAGGAATTGACCGACATGATCGCGGCACAACGCAGCTACACCGCCAATTCGAAAGTCTTCCAGACCGGTTCCGATCTGATGGACGTCCTTGTCAACCTGAAGAGATAAACCGGGCTCCGCCTGTGAAAGACCAGCATGTCGCTTTCCTCCGCACTGAGCATCGCCCAATCGGCCCTTCTGGCCACCTCGCGGCAGACCAGTGTTGTCACGCGCAACGTCTCGGACGCCTCCAATTCGGACTATACGCGCCGCATCGCTGTCGTCAGCAGTACGACGCCGGGCGCCCGGGTGGTCGATATCCAGCGCGTGACCAACGACCTGCTGTTTCGCCAGAACCTTGGCGCACTGTCGGCCTATAGCGGCCAGAACGCACTCTACAGCGGCATGGATCAGTTGAATGTGGCGGTCAACGGCGTCGACAACGCGTCCTCGCCCTCGACCGCCATCGCCAACCTGCAGCAGCAACTGCAGCTCTACGCCACCTCGCCGTCCAACCAGAATCTCGGTTCCATCGTCATCGACGCCGCCAGGCAGGTGGTGCGCTCCCTCAACGAGGGTTCCCAGGCCATTCAGGCTTTCCGCACCCAGACCGACGGCCAGATCGACACGGCGGTCAAGGACCTCAATTCGCTGCTCAGCCAGTTCCAGGACGCCAACCAGGCTGTCATTTCCGGAACCCGTTCCGGCACCGACGTTTCCGATGCGCTCGACCAGCGCGACGCGCTGCTGAAGAAGATCGCCGACTATGTTCCGGTCTCGACCTTCACGCGCGGCGACAATGACATGGTCATCACCACGGGTGACGGCACCACATTGTTCGAAACCATACCGCGCACGGTGAGCTTTACGCCGTCGGCGGGTTATGCCGCCGGAGCCGCCGGCAACACCGTCTATATCGACAACGTCCCTGTCTCGGCGGGAGCGGGCGGCAACACCAGCGCCAGTGGCAAGCTTGCCGGCCTGCTGCAACTGCGCGACGGGGTCGCCTCGACCATGCAGAGCCAGCTCGACGAGACCGCGCGCGGCCTGATCACGGCCTTTGCCGAGACCGCGCCTGCGATGCCGAACGCCGCCGGCCTGTTTACCTGGTCCGGCGCGCCGGCCGTGCCGGCCGCGGGCACGCTGGTCAACGGCCTGGCCGGTTCGATCAGCATCAATGCGGCGATGGATCCAAGCGCTGGCGGCAATCCGGTATTGCTGCGCGACGGCGGCGCCAACGGTGCGGCCTACGTCGCCAACACCAGCGGCGGCGCCTCCTACTCCAGCCTCCTGATTGCCTATGGCGACCGTCTCGACCAGCCGATGACGTTCGATTCCGGCGCCGGGATATCGGCGACGTCCAGCGTTTCCGACTACGCCGCCAATTCCATCGGTTGGCTACAGGGCCTACGCCAGCAGGCCTCGACCGCGTCGGATGCCAAGCAGGCGCTGGCACAACGCAGCGCCGAGGCGCTTTCCAATGCGACCGGGGTCAACGTCGACCAGGAAATGTCGCTGATGCTCGATCTCGAACACACCTATCAGGCATCGGCGCGGATGATGAAGACCGTCGACGACATGATGACGGCCCTGTTGAACGCGGTGGGATAATCCATGACCTCAGTTTCCTCGGCCGCCATCTCCAACGCCATGCGCTATCAACAAATGCGCATGCAGGCCGACCTCGTCAAAGCAACAAAGGAATCCTCCACCGGCCAGGTCGCCGATGTCGGCCTGGCACTGGGCGGACGCACCGCCCAGTCCGTCACCTTCTCGCGCGACCTCGACCGCCTGAACGTAATCATCGATTCCAACGGGTTGGTCGCCGCCCGGCTTGCATCGACGCAGACTTCGCTTGGCCAGCTCTCCGGCGTGGCGCAGACCTTCCTATCCAGCCTCACCACCGCGTCGTCGGGGGACAATTCCGACACCCTGACTCAATCGAGCGGGCAGACGACGATCCAGCAGCTTGCCTCGATCCTCAACACCAGCGTCAACGGCGAGTATTTGTTCGCCGGCACCAACACCGACGTCAAACCGATCAACGATTTCACGGCGGCCGGCTCGCCGGCCAAGGCCGCCTTCGACGCTTCCTTTGTCGCCAAGTTCGGGTTCACGCCCAACGATCCGGCCGCGGCCAATATCACCGCCGCCCAGATGGACGACTTCATCACCAACGACGTCACGCCGCAATTTCTCGGCGCGGGCTGGCAGACCAACATGTCGAATGCCACCGATCAGCAGATCGTAAGCCGCATCGCGCTCAACGAAACCACGGCGACCTCCGCCAGCGCCAACAGCGATGGCATCAAGAAGCTCGCCATGGCCGCCGCAATGGTCACGAGCCTGATGTCGACCAACATCAGCCAGGCGGCGAAGGACACCATCATCACCCGCTCCCAGTCGCTGGTCGGCGAAGCGCTGAGCGGTATCGGCCAGGTCCAATCCGAAACCGGCATCGTCCAGAAGCGCGTCTCCGACGCCAGCGACCGCATGAAAACGCAGGTCGACCTGTTCGAGCGCCATATCCTCGATCTCGAGGCCGTCGACCCGGCGGAAGCCGCGACCCGCGTCGCCGACCTGACGCAGCATATCGAGACGTCCTTTGCCCTGACGGCGCGCCTGCAGCAGCTCAGCCTGTTGAATTACCTGACCTGAAAGCACTCTGAACCGGAACGGTAGAGCGATGTACCAATTTTCCTACGCCGACATCCAAAGCACCTCCGTCACGGACGCCAAGGACCGTGAGCGCGAGCTGCTGACCCGCTCGATCGACATGCTGTCGGCCGCGGCGGTGGCCGGCCAGGGCTCAATGGAGGCGGTGGAAGCACTGAACTTCACCAACCGCGTCTGGACTGCCTTCGTCGAAGATCTTGGCTCCAGCGACAATGCGCTCCCCAAGGAATTGCGCGCCAACCTGATTTCCATCGGCCTGTGGCTGCTGCGCGAGGCCGAGGACATCCGCCAGGGCCGCACCGACAATTTCGAGGGGCTGATCGAAGTATCCCAGATCATCCGCGACGGCATTCAATGACCAACACCCTGAAGATATCGCTGAAGCCCAACGAGAAGATCTACATCAACGGCGCGGTCATCCGCGTCGACCGGAAGGTTACCGTCGAGCTGATGAACGACGTGCAGTTCCTGCTCGAGAGCCATGTGATCCAGGCCGACGAGGCTTCGACGCCGTTGCGGCAGCTCTATTTCATCGTGCAGGTCATGCTGATGAACCCCGCTGGTGCCGATGAAGCGCGCGAAATGTTCCGCCGCTCGCTGCCGCTGCTCATGGCAAGTTTCGAAGACGCCGAAATCGGCAGCGCGCTGAAACAGGTCGACCGTATGGTCGGCGAGGATCACATCTACGAGGCCTTGAAGGCGATCCGTTCGCTTTATCCTCTCGAACGCCGCGCGCTTGGCGGCAACGACGACGTTCCGGGCGCCGCGCGCCCGCTGGCCGTGGGAGCACGATACTGATGACCGTGGACATGACGACGACGATACCGGTTGGCGCCAACCAGACCACCACGCAGACCGCCAAGACCGCTGTCGACTACAACTCGTTCCTGAAACTTCTGATCGCCGAGATGAAGAACCAGGATCCGACCAAGCCGATGGATTCGACCCAGTACGTCGCCCAGCTCGCCACCTTCTCGCAGGTCGAGCAGTCGGTGCAGACCAACACCAAGCTCGATCAGATCATGCAGTCGTCGGCGCTGTCGCAGGCCGATGCGATCATCGGCCGCTCGATCACGTCGGCCGACGGCATGACCACCGGAACAGTGGCTTCGGTGACGCTCGCCAGCAGCGGATTGATCGCGGTGCTGCAGGATGGCACCCAGGTCCCCGTCGGCGCAGGCGTGTCGATCAGGCCGGCGAGCTAGGCCAACCGCCGAGATGAACGAGGCCGACGCACTCGACATCGTCCAGTATGCGGTGTGGACGGTGCTGACCGCGTCCGCTCCGGTGGTGCTGGTCGCCATGGCGGTCGGCATCGGCATCGCCCTCATCCAGGCGCTGACACAGGTCCAGGAGATCACCTTGACCTTCGTCCCGAAAATCGTCGCCATCATGCTTGTGGTGGCGCTCACGGGTCCGTTCATCGGCGGCCAGATATCGGCCTTCACCAATGTGATCTTCGAGCGTATCCAGAACGGTTTCTGAACGATCCCGGGAAGAGTGCCCAACGCCTTCCGTCCAGATTACACCCGGATGGAACGCGGCTTGCGGGCGGCCGCGTTGCGGTTAGAGTGCCGTTCCATGATCCGGCAGATTGTCGGTCTGGCATAGCGGTATAGTCTCGATGACGTCTCCCAAACCTCTGACCCAGGCCAGACCGGCCGGCGCGCCATGTGCGGGATAGCCGGCGTCTGGCGCAAACGCGATCCGATCGGCGGCGGCGATATCGCCGACGTCGCCCGCATGATGCAGGCGCTGGCCCATCGCGGGCCTGACGACCATGCCAGCTGGAACGACAGCCGGCTGGCGCTCGGTCACCGGCGGCTCTCGATCATCGATCTGTCTGCGCAGGCGCGCGAGCCCATGCTCACGGCCTGTGGCCAGGGCGTGCTGGTCTATAATGGCGAGGTCTACAATTACCGCTCGCTGCGGGACGCACTTGAGGCTGAAGGCAGGCGGTTCCGGACGGTCTCGGATACCGAGGTGGTTCTCGAAGCGCTGCATCATTGGGGACCGGATGAGGCCATCCCGATGTTCGACGGCATGTTCGCCATCGCCTATTTCGACGCCCGTGCCGGCGCCTTGTGGCTCGCGCGCGACCGTCTCGGCATCAAGCCGATGTCGGTGGCAGAAACTGGTGAGCGGATCCTGTTCGCCTCCGAGGACAAGGCGATCCTGGCCTGCGACGGCGTCGCAGGGACTGTCGATGCCCGCGAGATCACCTTGCGCCTTGCCTGGCAGAGCCGTGACTCCTGTTCCAGCCTGTTCCAGGGCATGGAGCGGTTGCCGCCGGCGGGCCTGTGGAAGATCAGCGATGCCGGCGTTGAGAAGCGCTGTTTCTGGCATGTCCTCGATGTGCTCGACACCGCCCGCATCGTTGGCGATACGGCCAGCGACGCCGAGCGCATGGCGACGTTGGAAGAGCTGATCAAGGACAGCGTCGGGCTCCATTGCATCGCCGATACCAGCCTGGCCGCTGCCTGCAGCGGCGGCGTCGATTCGGGCCTCGTCACCACGCTGGCGAAACGGTTCAGGCCGGAGATGACAGCCTATGTCGTCGATCCCGGCATTGGCCACAGCGAGGCCGACGACGCCGGGCGCACCGCCAGCCACGCCCACGTGCCTCTGAACAGGGTGCCGGTCGACAAGGACCGGTTCCTCGACCTGTGGCCGAAGACCATCTGGCATTTGGAAAGCGACGGCTGGCATGCGAGCCATGTCTGCCTGCTCGCACTCGCCGAGCGGTGCCGGGCCGATGGCATCAAGGTGCTGCTGACCGGCGAGGGCGCCGACGAACTCTTTGGCGGCTACGATTGGCAGGAGGCCAGCATGAAATTGTGGCGGTCCTGGTCCTGGCCGAGGCGGCTGTTTCTCTCGAAGCGCTCTCTTTCCCGCAGGTTCGAGCGCCAGCGTTATGCCCCGTTCCGCACATCGATCGCGGGTGGCCATGCCTGGGATCGCAACATCGTGCTCAGGGCGCTCGCGCCGGAATTGAATTTCCTTCAGGCCAAGATCTTCGACCGGCTGGAGCCGGTGACGCCGCTTGGCGACCGCGCCTTCCTCGGATGCTGTCTCCACGACATGTATTCGCATCTGCAGGACCTGCTGAACCGGCATGACCGGCTCAGCATGGCGGCCTCGGTTGAACTCAGGGTGCCGTTCCTCGAAAACCGCCTGATCGACTTCGCGATCCATCTGCCCCGGCGACACAAACACCGCCAGAAGCAAGGAAAATGGCTTTTGAAGAAAGTCGCGGAAAAACACATTCCACTTCAGAACGTGCAGGCCAGGAAGAACGGCTTTCAGGTATCCGCGAACTTCACCGCCGGCACCGAGGCGTTGTTGCGCGGCGGCTTTCTGCGCGATGCGATGAAGTGGCCCGCATCTTCGGTCACGGACCTGATCGACCTCGCCAGGCGCGACCAGGCCTCGAGGCTTCGCCTGGTGGGAATGGAGCTTTTCCTTCGTCTCCATGCCGGCGGCCAATCCACCGGCCATCTGGCCGAGGCACTGCATGCGGCCGTGGCCGAGGCGCGTTGAAACGTCAGGCTGGACGCCAAGGCAACCACGGTTTCGCGAAGGCGGCGCAGTCGTGGCCCTTCGCTATCCCCTTGTTGGACCATGATCTTCCTTTCAAGGCATTCGCCCTTTGCGCGGCGATGCCATAGTTTCGGCAAATCATGCGGGGAAACGGATCACCGCGAGGATCACGCCGTGGCAGGACCCATCCATGATTGACGAAAAGCCGGATAGCGAAAGCGTCTCGGCGCTGGCGCCGTTCCGGCACGGCATCTTCCGCGCGGTATGGGCCGCGAGCCTCGTCTCCAATTTCGGCGGCTTGATCCAGGGCGTCGGCGCAGCCTGGATGATGACTACCATCGCCACCTCGCCCTATCAGGTCGCCCTGGTCCAGGCCTCGACCACCTTGCCGATCATGCTGTTCGCGCTTGTCGCGGGCGCCATCGCCGACAGCTTCGACCGCCGCAAGGTGATGCTGATCGCCCAGAGCTTCATGCTGGTCGTTTCGGTGCTTCTGACCGCGTTCACCTATCTGGACCTGATCACGCCGTGGACGCTGCTGGCCTTCACCTTCCTGATCGACAGCGGCACCGCGCTCAACAGCCCGTCATGGCAGGCGTCCGTCGGCGACATCGTACCGCGCAACAAGGTACCCGCCGCCGTGGCGCTGAATTCCATGGGCTTCAACCTGACCCGCAGCGTCGGCCCGGCGATCGGCGGCATCATCGTCGCGGCCGCCGGCGCGGCCGCCGCCTTCGCGGCGAACGCGGTGAGCTATGTCGGCCTCATCGTCGTGCTGGCTCGCTGGAAGCCCGATGTGCCGGTCTCGACCTTGCCCCGCGAGTCGTTGGGGGCGGCCATGGGTGCCGGCCTGCGCTACGTCGCCATGTCGCCCAACATCGGCAAGGTGCTGGTCAGGGGCGCGGCCTTTGGCTTCAGCGCCGGCGCGGTGCTGGCGCTGCTGCCGCTGGTGGCGCGCGACGTCGTCAAGGGCGACGCGCTGACCTACGGCATCATGCTGGGCGCCTTCGGCATCGGCGCCGTCGGCGGCGCGCTGATCAGCGTGCGGCTTCGGCAGTTGCTCTCCAGCGAAACGATGGTTCGCTGCGCCTTCGCCGGTTTCGCCGCCTGCGCCTTCAACGCCGCCGTCAGCCAGCATGCCTGGCAGACCTCGCTCGGCCTGCTGGTCGGCGGTGCCTGCTGGGTGATTGCGCTGTCCCATTTCAACGTCACCGTGCAGATGGCGACACCGCGCTGGGTGGTCGGCCGGGTTCTGTCGGTCTACCAGACCGCCACCTTTGGCGGCATCGCGCTGGGCAGCTGGATCTGGGGTGTCGTGGCCGACGCGCATGGCGCCGAGACGGCGCTGATCGCCGCGGCAATCGCGATGCTCGCCGGCGGCGCCATCGGCCTCGTGCTGCCGTTGCCGCAGCAGCAGGTGCTCAACCTCGACCCGCTCAACCGTTTCAGGGAGCCGCACCTCGCCCTCGACCTCAAGCCGCGCAGCGGGCCGATCGCCATCATGATCGAATACGTCATCCGGCACGAGGACGAACCGGAATTCCTCGCCACAATGGCCGAGCGCGGCCGCATCCGCCGCCGCGATGGCGCCCGCAACTGGACGCTGGCGCGCGATCTGGAAAATCCGGCGATCTGGATCGAGCATTACCACACGCCGACCTGGCTCGAATATGTCAGGCATAACGGCCGCATCACCCATGCCGACGCCATGGTCGGCGAACGCTTGCGGGCGCTGCACTCAGGCGACGAACCGCCGCGCGTGCGCCGCGTGATCGAGCGCCCGACGACCGCCGGCACCGCGCTGGTGCCGGCGAAGGGGCCGATCGAGCACTGACGATTTCGAAGATCGCGGCGCCCTAGCCTTCGCCCGACAGGTCCCGCCGCGCCCTTTCGAGTTCCTCGGCGTAGCGCCGCATCAAATGACCCTCGGTCAGAAGACCGAGCACGATGTGGTCGGCGAAGTCCTCGACCACGGCCAGTTCCTCGGCGCCGGCGCGCTGGAAGGTCTCGGCGGCGGCCTGCACGTTCATGCTGGGCACCAGGACGGCATCCTTGAACTGGGCCAGATCGCGCACCGGCACCTCGCCCCCGGAGGGATCGCTGTGCAGTTCGGCCACGATCAGCATGCCGACATATTCATCGCCCGGGTCGACGGCGATCACGCGCTGGGCCGAGCCCAGCGGGAATTCGTCGCGGAAGGCGGCCAGCGTCTTCGAGGCATCGATGGTCTTGATGTCCTCGCGCATCATCGAGCCGACGGTCAGGCTGCGCATCCAGCCGACGTCGTGGGCGCTGCGGATCGTCTCGCCGCGCAGGTGGAAGCGCCACGTCGAGAACGAATAGCCGAAGGTCTCGCGCACCAGGATCGCCGCCATGATCGAAGCGGCCAGCACCACGCCGGTGAGCGTCAGGTCGCGCGTCGATTCCAGCGCCAGGAAGGTCATCGTCAGCGGGCCGCCGACGACGCCGACAGCGAGCGAGGTCATGCCGACGACGGCGGCGACGGAAGGGTCGATGCCGGTCGCCGGCGAGACGAACGCCATCACACCGGCGAACGCCTTGCCGAGCAGCGCGCCGAGGAAAAGCGACGCGAAGAAAAGTCCGCCGCGAAAACCCGACCCCAGCGAAACGGCGGAGGCGGCCAGCTTGAGGACGAAGACGCTGGCGACAACGGCCAGCCCATAGTTCATGGCGAATTCGCGATGCAGCGCGCCGTGACCGCTGGACAGCACCTGCGGCGTGATCAGGCTCAGCAGGCCGACCAGGACGCCGCCGATGACCGGGCGCAGCGAGGCATCGATCGAAAGCCGGTTGAAACTGCGCTCGATCAACGTCACCAGTTGCATGATGGCGATCGAGGCCGCGCCCCCGAGCAGGCCGAGCAGAAGGAACGGCACATACTGGCTGGGCGTCAGCGCGGGAAGGCCGGTAAGCTCCAGCGGGAACGGAACCCCGCCGAATACTTCCGCCGTCAGCGAGGCCGAAACCGCGGCGGTCATCACGGGCGCGACATTGGCGACCGAGTAGATGCCGATGACCAGTTCGAAGCCGTAGAAGGCACCGGTCAGCGGCGCATCGAAGGCGGCTGATATGGCGCCGGCGGCACCGCAGCCGACCAGGATTCGGACATCGTTGCGGCGCAGCCTGAATATCCGCGCCAACCGCGAGGCAACGCCGGAACCGACCTGCGTATAGCCGGCCTCCAGACCGACCGAGGCGCCGAAGCCGCTGGAGATCATCGTCTGACAGACGATGATGAAGGTGTCGGTCAGCGACATGCGCCCGCCATAGAGCGCGTTGGCCTCGATCGGATCGACAGGGGTTCGGAATTTGCGCTTTCTCAGCCAGATCACGCTCAGCCCGAGCAGGATGCCGCCGATTGCCGGAACCACCGCCTGCACCGGATCGGCGAGCGAGAACATGCCCGACAGACGCCCGCCGGGCTGGACGCCGAACAGCCGTCCGTGCAGGTCCTGCACGATCTGGCTCATCGCGGTGACCATTATGCCCGCCAGGACGCCGACAACGCCCGCCAGGATCACCACGGCGATGCCGCGCGCCTCCAGTAGAGGGACTGACCTCAAAAGCACCGCGCGCAGCCGGCGGGCGTAGACCTGGGGTTGGTTTCTGGAAAGCACCGGGGCGGCTCGCCGACATCAAAGGCAATGGAAGACCCGCCTGATACGCCGGGCGGCACGTCGTGACAACCACAATGCCGACATCAAAGGCGCCAATATGGCCGCGATGCCGCCCGATCCGGCCTTTCCCGCCTTGGGAGCGGAAAGCCACCGGCGCCGTGGTCAGTCAGGTATCGTCAGTGGACCGTAAATCGTCGTCGGCAACAAAGGCCGCCGTCAGGCGGTGGCTGGTCGGTGTTGCCACGGCCGACATGGCCGAGACCTGATTGCTTGCCGGCGGCTGGCAAGGGTCCTGGCGCCGGACCGCTCAGGTTGGCGTAGGGTCGCCGGCCTCGTAAAGCACGAGATTGCGCTCGCCGATACCAAGCCCCGGCCAGTTCGCACGCCACTCGGCGAGGTGCGGCGAGCGGAAATGCGCATCGAGTGCCGCCCTGCCGCGCCACACCTCGGTGACCCGGATCAAGCCGGGGTCAAATACATCCTGCGCATAGGAATATTCAAGACAGCCGTCCTCCGCGCGGCTGCCGCGAACCATCCGTTCCATCACCGGCCTTGCCTCGTCGAGCCTGTCGGGCGGCAGGCGGATCGTACCGATGATCAGGAGCATGGATTGTCCTTCCACGAGAGAGTCTGCCCTGCCACTCTCCCACCCTCGCGCAAGCTTGGCCAGCTACCCTCGCCGGGCTGTCGCATGCTCGGCAGCCCTATGGTTCGAGGACGAGAATGGCGATCAGCGAAAGCATCCAGCCCGGCGCGGTGGCCAAGAACGGCCGCGACATCTTCTTCGCGCTCGGCATCGTTGTCATCCTGGCCGTGCTGTTCCTGCCGATCCCGGCGTTTCTCATCGATATCGGCCTCGCCTTCTCGATCGCGCTTTCGGTGCTGATCCTGATGGTGGCGCTGTGGATCCAGCGGCCGCTCGATTTCTCCTCGTTCCCGACCGTGCTGCTCATCGCCACCATGCTGCGCCTGTCGCTCAACATCGCCACCACGCGCATGATCCTGTCGCACGGCAATGAGGGCACGCACGCCGCCGGCTATGTCATTGCCGGCTTTTCCAAGCTGGTGATGGCCAGCGACTTCGTCATCGGCCTCATCGTCTTCATGATCCTGATCGTGGTGAACTTCATCGTCATCACCAAGGGCGCCACCCGTATCGCCGAGGTCGGCGCCCGCTTTACCCTCGACGCCATCCCCGGCAAGCAGATGTCGATCGACGCCGATCTCTCCGCCGGCATGATCGATGACAAGACCGCGCAATTGCGCCGGCGCGAACTGGAGGAGGAATCTTCCTTCTTCGGCTCCATGGACGGCGCCTCGAAATTCGTGCGCGGCGACGCCATCGCCGGCCTCATCATCACCGCCATCAACATCGTCGGCGGCATCGCCATCGGCTACATCAGGCACGGTATGGGCATGGGCCAGGCCGCCGATGTGTTCATCAAGCTGTCGGTCGGCGACGGCCTCGTCACCCAGATCCCCGCGCTGATCGTTTCGCTCGCCGCCGGCCTGCTAGTTTCCAAGGGCGGCACCCGCGGTTCGGCCAACCAGGCGGTGTTCGGCCAGCTCGGCGCTCATCCGCGCGCCCTCTACGTGGCGGCCGCGCTGCTCGTGCTGCTCGGCCTGATGCCCGGCTTGCCCTTGTTCCCCTTCTTCGCACTGGCCGGCGGCATGGCCAGCCTCGGTTACGTCATCCCGATGCGCCACAACCGTGCCATCGCCGAAGCCGAGGCGCTGAAGGACCAGGAGAAGGCGACCAAGGCCGAGGAGGAGAAGAATTCGGTCAAGGCTTCGCTCGCCACCGCCGAGATCGAACTCCTGATCGGCAAGCAGCTTTCGACCCGGCTCCTGGTCTCGCATCAGGAACTGGTCTTCCGCATGTCCAAGATGCGCAAGAAATTCGCCCAGCAATACGGCTTCGTCGTGCCGGAGGTGCGCGTCGCCGACGACTTCGCCATCCCGCCGAAGAGCTACCAGATCAAGGTGCACGGCACCGTCGTTGCCGAATACCAGATGCGTGTCGGCGAGATCATGGTGTTGCTGGGCAGCCGCGAGATCCCCCAGATACCGGGCGAGGAGATCCGCGAGCCGGCCTTCGGCATGCGCGCCTATTCCGTGATGGAAACCTTCGCGGAGGATCTGAAGCGCGAGAACTACACCTTCGCCGACAACATGTCCGTGCTGCTCACGCATCTCTCGGAGGTCATCCGCAACAACCTGCCGCAGCTCCTTTCCTACAAGGACATGAAGGCGCTGCTCGAACGCCAGGACCAGGAATACCGCAAGCTCGCCGACGAGATCTGCACCACGCACATCTCCTATCCCGGCCTTCAGGCGGTGCTGAAGCTGCTGCTGGCCGAGCGTGTCTCGATCCGCAACCTGCACCTCATCATCGAGGCCATCGCCGAGATCGCGCCGCATGTGCGCCGCACCGAGCAGATCGTCGAGCATGTCCGCATCCGCATGGCCCAGCAGATTTGCGGCGACCTGTCGGAAGGCGGCGTGCTCAAGGTGTTGCGCCTCGGCAACCGCTGGGACCTTGCCTTCCACCAGAGCCTCAAGCGCGACGCCAAGGGCGAGGTGCGCGAGTTCGACATCGATCCGCGTCAGCTCGAGGAGTTCGGCCAGGACGCCACCAAGGCGATCAAGAAACATCTGGAAGCTGGAGAGCGCTTCGTGCTGGTTACAGCGCCCGACGCGCGCCCCTATGTGCGCATGATCATCGAGCGTCTGTTCACCACGCTGCCGGTGCTGTCCCACGTCGAAATCGCCAAGGGCGTCGAGATCAGGGTGCTCGGGACCATATCGTGAGCGTTCTCTCGCAAGCGGTCGTCATCGCGGCGTTCCTCGCCTTCTGCCGCATCGGCGCCTGCTTCATGCTGATGCCGGGCCTGTCCAGCGCTCGCGTCCCGGTGCAGGTCAGGCTCTTCGTGGCGGTCGCCGCCACCGGCGGCCTGCTCGCCTTCCTGTGGGACAAGATCTTTCCCTTCGTCGATCCGCGTCCGCAGATCCTGGTGCCGATGATCATCTCGGAACTCCTGGTCGGCGGGCTGATCGGCGCCATGACCAGGCTCTACATGGAAGCGCTTCGCTTCATGGGTTCGGCCATCGCCATGCTGATCGGCTATGGCGGCTCCGGCGGACCGGCGATCGAGGAGCCTGAACCGCAGGCGGCGCTTGCCGCGATCATCTCTTTCTCGGCGCTGCTGATGCTGTTCGTCTTCGACTTCGACCACGAGATAGTCCGCGCCCTGGTGACCTCCTACACGGTCGCGCCGGTCAACGTCTTCTTCAACCCGCAGTCAGCGCTGGTCGACGTCACCGACACCGTGTCGGACACATTCTTCCTGGTCATCCGCCTCGGCAGCCCATTCGTTGCCTATGCCATCCTGGTCAATCTGACGATCGGTTTCGTCAACAAGCTGACCCCGCAGATCCCGATCTATTTCATCTCCCAGCCCTTCGTCATCGCCGGCGGCATGCTGATCTTCTATTTCGCCGTCGGCACCATGCTGTCGCTGTTCGTCGACCGCTTCGTCGACCTCACGCTGGCGAGGTGACATGAGCACGCGCAAGGATCGTTTGAGGAAACTGGTCAAGGTGCAGGAGCAGTTGAAAGCGCTGCATGAAACCCGCCACGCCACCTTCGTCGCCGCGGCAAACGCCGCCGAGACCGAAGCCCGTGACTTGATCGGCCATTTCGACCTGGACAATTCCCTTTCCGGCCTGTTCCCCGATCTCTATCACCGCCGCATCGCCCAGGCGGTTGTGCGCCGGGAGGAGAGCCTTGAAAGCGCCAGGCAGGAAGCTGGCCTCATCGCCGCCGCCACCGCCCGCACCAACATGGTCGAGCGCGCCTACAAGGACGTGCGCAACCGGGACGAGCGCGAACGCTCCGATCGCGAGCGGCTGGACCTGATCGCGCAGAAGCGAAACGACGAATAGCGGCGGGTATCGGGCCTATTCGGTTTCGAAATTCTGGCGGATGAAGGAGCCCACGATGTCGAGAGCTTCGCTCGCGGCTTGGGTGCGTTACGATGCTCATGCCCTGCCTCGTGAAATCAAGGCTTGAGCAGTTCGGTGCGGAATTGCGGGGCGAGCGCAGCGGCTTTGGCGAGGAATGCGCCAAACTCGTCCTTGCTGAGCGCCGGCGCCGCGGCGGTGCGGCTTTCGACCGGCATGCCGACCCTGGCAAAGAACTCCTCCTGGCCAGCCGGTGCGCACAGGCATAGCATGCGCACAACCGATCCCGAAACATTCTTGAAGGAATGTGGGGCGTTGGCGGGAATGTTCACCGTCATGCCCGCCTTCGCCACCCGCTTTTCGCCGCGGAACGTGAACTCGATCTCACCTTCGATCAAATGGAACATTTCTTCGAAGTCATGCCGATGCGGGCCAGGCCCGCCGCCGTCGGGAACCATCATGTCGATCAGGCAGAAGTGTCCCCCGGTCTGTGCGCCGGAAAGAAGCACTGTGTATGTGTCCCCTACAACCGCCAGATGCGACAGGGATGGATCATCGGGATCGACGACCGACAGCTCGCGATCAAGGTTGTCTGCGGGGATTGTGGACTGAGGCATGGATGCTCTCCAGGTGGGGGTGGCGGGGATTATGTCCTCGCCACACTAGCAAGCCCGCGATCTCGGGCTAATGACGAAGCGGTGAAAATCCGTCCTTGCGGTTTTGCCGAGCCGGCAATTTTAGTTCTATGCACGAAGAAGGCATTGAACCGGCAAGCCTGCCACAAGCTTGTTGAGGCATGGTCCTGGCTAAGGAAACCCGGCAAAAGGCGGACTTTTCTTGGCGATCTCTCCACCCAGCGACATTGTGATGGATGTCGCCCGAGCTGCCGACCCGATGGATATCGAGGCTGCCCGCGCCGCGCTGACCAAGCGCGCCGGCGGCGTCGCCGGCACGTTTTCGGTCGACACCGCCGCATCTGTCGACGCCGGCGCGATCCTGTCGCGCGCGACGGCTGACAAGGCCGCCGCGACGGCCGACCCCGCCAAGAAGTTCAAGAAGTTCGAGGCGATGGTCCTGCAGACCTTCATCCAGAACATGCTGCCCAAGGATACCGAGGGCGTCTACGGCACGGGGCTCGCCGGCGACATGTGGAAATCGCAGCTCGCCGAGCGCGTCGCCGACGTCATGGCCGATCGCGGCGGCATCGGTATCGCCAAGTCGCTGCTCGCGGACCACTACCTCGACGGCAAGCGCAAGGTGCCGATCGGCCCGATTTCAAATGGACCGGAAAAGACCGAGATCGATCAGCAAACCCGTCTGTCCACCTCGCTCGTCCAGGAATTACAGCGCAAGGCCGCCAGGTCGATGACCGGCGACGAGACAACCATAAAAACAGACATCAAGATCTAGACTGGGAAACACCATGGCCGACTTATCCGAATTCACAGCCAACCTGCCAGCGCGCGCGACAGCGCCAGAATCGCCGATCCCGTTCGCGCGGCCCGGAAACCTCGCCGCCATCATCGGCCGCATCGAAGAGGTGGTCGAAGAAGAAACCGCCGGCATCCGCAATGACACAGGCTATGACCTCAAGGCGTCGAACGCCCGCAAGAGCCGGTATCTCTACGAATTGACCCGCGCCATGAAGGGCGGCAGCGAAGCCGAGTTCCTCGAGCAGCACCGCGAGGGCCTGACGCGGCTGCGCCAGAAACTGGCCAGAAACGAGGCCGCGATCCTGGCGCATCTGAGCGCCGTCAACGAGGTCGCTGGCCTGCTGCGCAGCGCCATCCAGCGCGCCGAAACCGACGGCACCTACTCCGCCGGTGAGTTCGGCAGGCTGAAAGGTTAGGACGCGGCGATGCCGGGCTCGGGTTCAAAATGATCAAGGTCATCGCCATAGCGGTCTGGATCTGCGCTGCAACGCTCGGCGCGGTGTTCTATTCGTTCCAGGCCGCCGGCGAACGCGGCGTCAGCGAGACACCCAAGCCGATGCTGGGCGGTCTGGACTACGTCAAGACGGACGTCATTTCGGTGCCGCTGATCCACGACTCCAGGATCGACGGCTACTTCCTGACCAAGCTCGTCTATACCGTGGAGCCGGAGCAGATAAAGAAGCTGTCGATCCCGGCCTCGGCGCTGATTACGGACGAGGTCTACGGTTATCTCTACGCCCATCCCCAGATCGATTTCACCAAGAAGGCGACGATCGACCTCGATGCCTTTCGCGCCGCTATCCGCGACACCGTCAACGCCCGTGTCGGCGCAACGCTGGTGCATGAGGTCCTGATCGACCAGGTCAATTTCCTGAGCAAGGATGAGATCCGCGACAACTGGCTGCGCCGGCGGCAGGATGCGAGCCCCCCCGCGCCCGAGACTTCCAAGCCGGTCAGCGCGCACTGAACGACCGGCATTGGCCGATGCCGCTGGTCCCGATAGCAGTCGGCGGTCGGCCCCGGTTCAGCAATTCGCGTTGACGTAAACGTCAATCCAAAGCTATATGCGGCAGCGAGCATGATCGCCATTGATGCCGCATTGCACTTCGGCTGGACCGAGTGCCATTGCGTGACAGATGCAACCAGACAGGAGAACAGCGTGAGCGTTCAGGAGATTGCCGAGAAGATCAAGTCGCGCGTGGCCAGCAGCGGGTTCGATCGTTCCGTGAAATTCGACACCGGCGGCGACGGCGTCATCGTCATCGACGGCTCAACCGTCTCGACCATGGATGCTCCCACCGACTGCACCATCAAGCTGTCGCTCGACGATCTGGATTCGCTGATCGCGGGCGACCTCAACCCGACCATGGCGTTCATGACCGGCAAGATAAAGGTCGAAGGCGACATGACCGTCGCCATGGCGCTGAGCCAGCTGATCGGTTGAACGCCGCCAGAAGCGGCTTCGAGATGAAAAAACGCCGCCTTTCCGGGCGGCGTTTGTCTGAAGGGCAGTCGCGCTTGCAGGCTCACGCCGCCAGGGTCGGCGCCTGTGCCTTGAGCTTGCGGCTGGATGCCTTCAGCGTGCCCGCGGCGCCGTCAAGCGCTCCCTCCACCAGTTCCAGCGCCAGCAGGCGGTGCCGCTCGTAAGGTCCCGGCATGGCGAGGGCACCGGTCCTGGCGGCCGAAAAGCCGAAGCGGCCATAGTAGGGCTCGTCACCGACCAGCAGGATCGCCGCGTGTCCAAGGCGCGTCGCCTCGGCCACGGCATGCCGCATCAGCGCCGAGCCGATGCCGGCACTCTTGAGCGCCGGGTCGACGGCGAGCGGGCCAAGCAGCAGCGCTGCCGGACCACCCTCGCCCAGGGTGACATCCCATAGCCGGACCGTGCCGGCCACGCCGCCCGAGACATCGCGCGCCACGAAAGCCAAGCCCTCCGAGGGCCGGCGGCCGCGCCGCAGCTTCTCCGACGATTTGGTCCTGCGCTTCGGCCCCATGGCGTCGTCGAGCAGCGCCTCGCGGGCCGCGACGTCATCAGCGGTTTCGGCAACGACGACAATGGCGCGGACACTCTCCCCCCTCGAGGGGGAGATGTCGCCGAAGGCGACAGAGGGGGTCGCCGCGCGTGAAACGCTGGCCCCATATGGTCCAAGAGAGGTCGAGGCAGCTGAGACGACCCCCTCTGGCCACTGCGTGGCCATCTCCTCCTCAAGGGGGGAGATTCCGCGCGCGGCGTCCTCAACAACGAAATTTGCAATGTCCATTTCCGCGGTCCCTTCACGAGCGGAGATATGTTCCACAGGCGAGCCCAAGCGGGCGGCAGCCGCCCACCTGGGATGATCTGACCGGTTCTTTCGAACCGTCAGATCACGTAGGATCGGAGAGGCTCGAAGCCGTTGAAGGCGACCGCCGAATAGGTGGTCGTGTAGGCGCCGGTGCCTTCGATCAGCACCTCGTCGCCGATGGTCAGCGACAAAGGCAGCGGATACGGCGTCTTCTCGTACATGACGTCGGCCGAATCGCAGGTCGGGCCGGCGAGCACGCAAGGCGCGGTCTCCGAGCCGTCATGCGCGGTGACGATCGGGTAGCGGATCGCCTCGTCCATCGTCTCGGCCAGACCGCCGAACTTGCCGATGTCGAGGAATACCCAGCGTACATTGTCGTTGTCGGCCTTCTTCGAGATCAGCACGACTTCCGACTTGATGACGCCGGCATTGCCGACCATGCCGCGGCCCGGCTCGATGATCGTCTCGGGCAGCGCGTTGCCGAAATGCTTGCGCAGCGCCGAGAAGATTGCCTGGCCGTAGGCCTGCGCCACCGGCACGTCCTTCAGGTAACGGGTCGGAAAGCCCCCGCCCATATTGACCATCTTGAGGACGATGCCTTCGTCGGCCAGCGTCGAAAACACCTTCTTGGCGTCGGCGAGCGCACGGTCCCATGCGGTCAGGTCGGTCTGCTGCGAGCCGACATGGAACGACACGCCATAGGCATCGAGGCCAAGGCCCTTGGCATGGCGCAGCACGTCGACGGCCATGGCCGGCACGCAGCCGAACTTGCGCGACAGCGGCCATTCGGCGCCTTCGCCGTCGGTCAACACGCGGCAGAAGACGCGCGCGCCGGGAGCGGCACGGGCGATCTTCTCGACTTCCTCGACGCAGTCGACCGCGAACAGCCGGATGCCGAACTGATAGGCGCGTGCGATGTCACGCTCCTTCTTGATGGTGTTGCCGAAGGAGATGCGGTCCGCCGGCGCACCGGCGTCCATCGCCATCTCGACTTCGGCAACGGAAGCGGTGTCGAAGGACGAGCCCATCGCAGCAAGGAGGCGCAGGATTTCCGGC
The DNA here is from genome assembly GCF_020164745.1 of Mesorhizobium sp. ES1-4. GTDB lineage: Bacteria > Pseudomonadota > Alphaproteobacteria > Rhizobiales > Rhizobiaceae > Mesorhizobium. Next base: position 210,712 of record NZ_JAIUGV010000002.1, read on the forward strand.
GCCGGGTTTGCTTTCACCGCATAGTAGATCTTGGAATCGGGCAGAGCCTTCTCGAAGGCGCGGAAATTGTCGCGCACGACATCGAGGTCGACGACGAGGCAGGGGCCGGACGGACGTCGGGTGGCGAGGAAGTCGAGGATGCGCTGTGTAGCCATCGGGTTTCTCCAACACGCCTTTCGGCGCGCACAAGGGTGCGGACGCGGGCTGTCGGCCTCGCGAACACGCGGTCAAACAAAGGCGGGACGGAAAATTCATGGAACCAGCCGGTGGAGACCCCGGAACCATGAAACGCCGTCTCGCGGCGATGAACCTCAGCCTTGCCCGGCTTCGGTCCGCTTTGTCTGCCTTGGCTTGGATTGGGAGAACCCCGTTCCGCACTGCCGGCAATGAAGGTGTGCCTCTTCAGTAACCCCGGTCTTTGGACAACCGGCAGAGAACCAGAAAGGCCCGCACCGTCGTTGCTTCAAGGTGTCCTCGGTCTGGCGGTTGGCCGCTAAACCGACTGGAGGGGTTAGCTCCAGTTACCTTACCGATTGCCCTCACCATTCGAGGATCGGCGGACACCCACAGGCACGTGCGACTTTGGGCAAGCGCGATATAGGGGCGAAGCATTTCACAATCAATAAAAATCGTATCCCAGGTTGTAAAATTCCTGGCATCGAACAATGTTGGTGCAACGTATCCGGATATCGAACGATGACAGGCACGCACGGCCCCTTCAACGCCTTTCTCGACCTTCGCCAGATGCCGGTGGCGCATGCCGAACTTGGCCCCCTGGCCGGCCTGCGGCTGGCGGTCAAGGACATTTACGACGTTGCCGGCTACCGTACCGGTTGCGGCAATTTGTCGAAATTCGCCGAGGGTCACGCCGCGTCGCGCACGGCTCCCGCCGTGCAGATGATTCTCGATGCCGGCGCGCGTTTCATCGGCAAGACCCAGACCGACGAACTCGCCTTCGCCCTGTTCGGCCAGAACGCGCATTTTCCGTTTCCGGTGAACCCCGCGGCTCCCGACCGCGTGACCGGCGGCTCGTCGTCGGGCTCGGCGGCGGCGGTGGCGGGCAGGCTGGCCGACATCGCTACGGGGTCCGACACCGGTGGTTCGATCCGCGCGCCGGCGAGTTTCTGCGGACTGATCGGCCTGCGCGCCACGCATGGCCGCATTTCCCTCGATGGCGCCATGCAGCTGGCGCCAAGTTTCGACACCTTCGGCTGGTTCGCCGACGACATCGAAACCTACGAAACCGTCGGCAAGCTTCTGCTTGGCCGCGACCCGCACCAGCATCCGCTCGAGCGCCCGCTGACCCTCGGCTGGCTCGACGACATGGTTGCCCGGCCGGCGCTCGCGGAATATGCGGGAATGAAGGCGTTGGCGGGCGCGGTGTTCGGCGCGCCGGCGACGCCAGCGACGCGCTTCAGCTCTCCCCCGGATGAACTCTACTGGTGCTTTCGCCGGCTGCAGGCCAAGGAGGCCTGGGCGGTGCATGGCGAATGGATCAGCAGCGGCGAGCGCGACCTTGGTCCAGGCGTCGAGGAGCGTTTCGGCTTCGGCCGTACTGTCGACGACCGCACGGCACAGGCCGAGAAAGTCCGCCGGCTGACCTTTCGCGGCGAATTGAGCGCCCTGCTCGGCAAGGACGGATTCCTTATCCTGCCGACGGTGCCGGGCCCGGCGCCTTATGTCGACAGCACGCCGGAGCAGTTCCAGGCCTATCGCGAGCGCGCCTTGCATCTCCTATGCCTGGCCGGACTGTCCGGCTTCCCGCAGATCACCTTGCCGATCGGCTCGGTCGCCGGCGCACCGTTCGGGCTTTCGCTGCTTGGCCCTTCCGGTAGCGACATTGCCCTGATACGGCTCGGCCGGAAACTTCTCATGCATGTCGCGCAAAAGTGACCTCGGTTTTGCGGCGACGACACGCATCAAACAAAAACGCAAAAGCGCGTCGCATGAATCCGCTTCGACGCAACGCGCTTTGGACGCAGCACAAAGAGCCTGAACAATGGATACACTGACCCGCATGCGCGCCTTCATCGACGTCGTCGAGGCCGAGGGATTTTCAGCCGCGGCGCGCAAGATCGGCCGCTCCAAGGCGCTGCTGTCGAAATATGTGCGCGAGTTGGAGGACGAGCTCGGCGCGCTGCTGCTGAACCGCACCACGCGCCAGTTCTCGATGACCGAGGCCGGCCACACCTACTACCGTCGCGCCTCGGAGATCGTGCGTGAAGTCGACAGCCTGGCCGACGCCGTGCGCGAATCCTCCGGCGACGTGCGCGGCCGCATCAAGCTGTCGGCGCCGCGCACTTTCGCCGACGCGCCGATCGGCCAGTCGCTGATCGACTTCGCCAAGCAGTATCCCGATATCGTGCTCGACATCCAGCTCGACGACCGCTTCGTCGATCTGGTCGAGGAAGGCTTCGACCTCGCGGTGCGCATCTCGCGCCTGGAGAACTCCTCGCTGATCGCCAGGCGGCTGGCGCCGTTTTCGATCAAGCTCTGCGGCTCTCCCGAACTCATCGCCAAGCATGGCATGCCGACGCGGCCGCAGGATCTCGGCCACATGCCCTGCATCGTCGACACCAATGGCCGCGGATTGAACAACTGGCCGTTCAAGGGTGACAATGGCGACCCGGTGAGCATCGCCGTGTCGGGCCCGATCGAGGTCAACAGCCCGATGGCGGCACGCGCCGCGGCCTTGTCGGGCCTTGGATTTTGCATCCTGCCGGATTTCATCGCCGCGCCCGACCTCAAGAGCGGCCAATTGGTGGCGGTGCTCGACGACCGTATCCTGTCGGGCGGCGGCATCTTCGCCGTCTATCCGCATCGCCGTTACCTGCCGGCGAAGGTGCGCGTTTTCGTCGACTTCCTGGTGCAATGGTTCAGGACGCGCGAGAGCGCCTGACCCCAGATAGGGCGCGGCGCGGCTCTCATGGGTGCGTGTCGCTGCTCCAAAACTTCGCGCACTTTTGGGTGACATGCGCCCGCAGTCCCAATTTCGCCCCCTTTCTGGTAACCTTCGACAGCTCTCTCGAAAGCCAGGGGAATCGCGACCGGGAATGCATTTGAAACGGCACGTAATCATGCTGGCTTCGGCCTTGGCGGCGACTTTTGCCGCAACGGGACCTGCGGAGGTGCATCCGCACGTCTTCGCCGAGGCACGCCTCGACGTGATCCTGTCCCCGGATCACCAAAGCGTGAAAGCGTTGCGCCATCTGTGGCGCTTCGACGACCTGTTTTCGAGCACGGTGATGATGGAATTCGACAAGAACTCCGACCTGAAGCTTGATGACAAGGAGCTGAAGGAGGTCGCCGATACCGTCCATGCCTCGCTGGCCGAGTTCAATTATTTCCAGCTGGTCACGCAGAACGGCAAGGACGTGACGATGGTGCCGCCACCGCATCTGATGGCCAATTTCGACAACGACCAGTTGATTATCCTGTTCGAGTCCGAACCCAAGGTACCGATCAAGCTGACCGGCACGATCGACATCGGCGTTTACGATCCGACCTTCTACACGGCGATCGACTTCACCGAGGATTCCAACATCTCTGTCGAGGGCCTGCCGTCGAACTGCACGAGCAAGGTCGTCCGGCCGGACCCGGACGAAGCGATCAAGGAAAACCAGAAGACCCTGACGGATGCCTTCTTCAACGATCCGACAGGCACCGACATGAGCAAGATCTTTGCCACCAAGCTCGAACTGACCTGTCAGCCAGAAGGATAGATCCGGTGAATCTGATCGGGAACCGTTCGAAACCGTCCCTGCGTTTGGCACTCGGCCTGATGGCCCTCGCCTTTGCCATGATGCATTTCGCCAATGCCGCGCACGCCCAGAGCTCGCTCGGCATCGGCGTCAATGACGGCATGGCGCCGACCACCGGCCCGTTCGCCCACATCCTGATGTGGATCAATCTGAGGCAACAGGAATTCTACCGTTCGCTCGCGGCAGCCATGAAGGCGATGCGCCAGGACGGCAGCAAGATCTGGATGCTCGTCGGCCTGTCCTTCGCCTACGGCATTTTCCACGCCGCCGGCCCCGGCCACGGCAAGGCGGTGATCTCCTCCTACATGGTGGCAAACGAAGTGGCGCTGAAGCGCGGCATCCTGTTGTCCTTCGTTTCGGCGCTGCTGCAGGGCCTGACCGCGATCCTCGTGATGCTGCTCGCCTATTTCGTCCTGCGCGGCACCACCGTCTCGATGACCGATGCGGCCTGGTTCATGGAGATCATGAGCTTTGCCCTGGTCACCCTCTTCGGCGCCTGGCTTTTGTGGCGCAAGCTGAGTCCAGCCGTCCTGCGCCTGTTTCGCAAGCGACCCGCCTACAGCCTGTCGGCCGCTCACGCCGGCCATTCCCATGCCGGCCATTCCCATGCCGGTCATTTGCATGCCGGTCATTCGCACGGCGCCGCCCACGCGCATTCGGCGCAAGCTCATGCCCACGCGCTGCACGCGCATGACGATCAAGACCATGTGCATGACCACTCTCATCATGACCATGGCACGCACGATCATGGGCATCATGACCATGCCGCGGGCGAAGTCTGCGAAACCTGCGGCCACTCGCATGCACCCGATCCGGCGCTGCTTTCGGGTGACCGCTTCGATTGGCGCACGGCGTGGTCGGCGGTGGCGGCGGTCGGCATCCGTCCCTGCTCCGGCGCGCTGATCGTGCTGAGCTTCGCGCTGCTCAACGGACTCTGGCTCGGTGGCCTTCTGTCGGTGCTGGCGATGTCGATTGGAACCGCCATCACCGTTTCGGCGCTGGCGACGATGGCCGTGACCGCCAAGAACTGGGCGGTGTATTTCGCCGGCGACGGCCGCATGGGCAACAGCATCCATTCGATCGTCGAGATCGGCGGCGCCGCCTTTGTCTTCCTGTTCGGACTGCTGTTGCTGTCAGCGAGCTTGACGGGCGGCGTCTAGAGCATGATGCCAAAAAGTATGAAGCGGTTTTCGGGCGACATCATTCAGGTCGACTCGACCTGAAATCATCCGGCTCCAGGCCAGACTTGTCCTAGCTTCACAGCCCCTAACCGGGAATCTTGCCGCCCAATTCATCCTCGATATGCGCGCGGATGATCTCGTCAAAACTCTTTTCGGCGCTGAAGCCGAGCTCCCTTGACCGTCGTGCCTCGAACCGGGTCGGCCAGCCCTTGACGATCGCCCAGATCGTCTCGTCGGGCACCTCGCGGATCAGCTTCACCGCCTTGGTGCCGGCAATGCGTTCCAGCGCCTCGATCTGCTCGCCGACGGTGACGGCGACGCCGGGCATCGTCAGGTTGCGGCGCGGCCCGACGGCGGTGCCGTCGATCTCGGCCGCATGGACCAGGAAGTTCACCGCCGAGCGCGGGCTGGCATGGGTATGCACGACCGAGCGCGGCACCGGCAGGATCGCCTCCTGCCCGCTCAGAGGTTCGCGGATGATGCCGGAGAAGAACCCGGACGCCGCCTTGTTCGGTTTGCCCGGCCGCACGCAGATCGTCGGCAGCCGGATGCCGATGCCGTCGAAGAAACCGCGCCTGGTATAGTCGGCCAGCAGTGCCTCGCTCATCTGCTTTTGCGTGCCGTAGGAGGTCAGCGGCGTCGGATGGAAGTCATCGGGTATGACATCCGGGAACGGCGCGCCGAACACCGCGATCGAGGAGGTGAACACGACGCGCGGCGCGAACCCCGCCAGGCGGATGGCATCGAACAGCGCGCGGGTGCCGTCGAGGTTGACGCGGTAGCCGAGGTCGAAATTCGCTTCCGCCTCACCCGATACGATTCCGGCGAGGTGGAAGATGACATCGGGGTGCGACGCAACCAGGCTTTCGGCGGCGCCTGCATCGGCAAGGTCACCCGTGTGCAGCGCGACGCTGACGCCGTTCATGGCCGGGGCCTGCGGCGGCACGATGTCGTGCAGGTCGAGCGCGGTGATCTGCTTGCCGCGCAGCGTGCCGTCGCCGGCCAGCCGGGCGATGAGCTTGCGGCCGACCATGCCCGCGGCGCCAGTGATCAGAATGCGCATGTCCGATATCCCCTTACTTGTCCTGATTTTTGCGCTGGGTGCGTGCCCGCAGCCAGAACACCAGGAAGAACGCCAGCACGAAGGCGGTGCCGAAGATACCCGCCAGAACGGTCGAAAAACTGCCGAGCGCCAACATCACGGTCGGCAGGTAGAAAGCGGTGATGCCGAACAGAAGCATGATCGAGATCGCGGCAATGGCCGCATTGCGCGTGTCGCGGTCCATCATGCCGCACCGGAGCGGCGGTCGTTCATCGGGCTGACGTTCAAAGCTGGAGAACTCCTGAGGCGGGTCCCATCGATGGTCATCGATCGGGCCTAGTGATAGTGGCCGTGATGCGGGGCCGCATCGTGCTCATGCTCATGATCGTGGTCGTGGTCGCCGCCACCGTCAGCGCACTGGCCGAATTCCGGTTCGACGGTGGCATGGCTGATGCCGTGCGCGCTGGCAAGCCGCTTCTTGATGGCGCTGACGGCCTGATGCGCATCGACACCCTCGTCAAGGCACGCATGCAGCGTCGCCATGCTGCTCGTCCCGTCGAGCGACCAGATATGCATATGGTGCACTTCGCGTACGCCCTTGACCCTTGCCTGGATATCCCCGGCGATCAGGTCGCGATCAAGGCTTGGCGGCACGCCTTCGAGCAGGACGTGGGCCGCCGCGCGCATCAGCGACCAGGCCGTCGACAGGATCAGCAGCGACACGAGGACCGACAGGATCGGGTCGATCGGCGTCCAGCCAGTCGCCAAAATGACCAGTGCCGCCACGATCGCCGCGGCCGAGCCGAGCAGATCGCCAAGCACATGCAGGATGGCGCCGCGCATGTTGAGGTTGTCCCGGTCGCCGCCATGCAGCACCAGGAAGGAGCCTATATTGACCAGCAGGCCGAGAATCGCCACCACCAGCATCGGCCCACCCAGCACCGGCGCCGGCGTCTGCAGACGCCCCCAGGCCTCGTAGACGATCCACAGCGCGATCACGAAGATGGCGATGCCGTTGGTGTAGGCAACCAAGGTCTTCACCCTGCCGAAGCCATAGGTGTGACGACCGGTCGCCGGTCGGCCTGCAAGGTGGAAGGCATACCAGGCAAGGCCGAGCGCGATGGCGTCGGCCAGCATGTGGCCGGCATCCGCCAACAGCGCCAGCGACCCGGTGAAAATGCCGCCAAGCGTCTCCGCCACCATGAAGCCGGCCGTCAGGCAGGCCGCGATCAGGACGCGCTTCTTGTCGGTCGAGCCATGCACATGGCCGGCGCCGTGGTCATGCCCGCTGTGATCGTGGGTATGCGCCAAATGGCAAACTCCCGTTAGGCGCCGAATTCCGCGCGAAAATCCTCGAGCCGCCGCTTCTGCTGGCCGTCACCATCGAAATTGGCCGGATCGAGCCAGGCTTCATAAGCCTTGCGCAGAGCCGGCCATTCCTTGTCGATGATCGAATACCACGCTGTGTCGCGGTTTTCACCCTTGACGATGAGATGCTGGCGGAAAATGCCCTCGAACTTGAAGCCGAACCGTTCCGCCGCGCGCTTCGACGGCTCGTTGCGGTTGTTGCACTTCCATTCGTAGCGGCGATAGCCGAGTTCGTCGAAGATGTATTTCATGAACAGGAACTGGGCTTCCGTCGCCGCCGGCTTGCGCGCGATCAGCGGTCCCCAATAGATGTTGCCGATCTCGATGACGCCGTGGGCCGGGTCGATGCGCATCAGCGTCTGGCGTCCCGCGACCTTGCCGCTGGCCTTGTCGATGACGGCGAAGAACAGTGGATCCTCACTGGACTCGACCTTGTCCAGCCATGGCTGGAAGGCGGCGCGGGTTTCCGGCGGATAATCGGGCAGCCAGGCGAAGCGGCCATCGACGTCGGATACCGAGGATGCCTCGTAAAGGCCGTCGCCGTGCCTTGCGGCGCTCAGCGGCTCGAGCCTGACGGTGCGGCCATCCAGCACCTTGCGCTCCGGACGCGGACGCGGCTGCCAATCTTTCAGGTTTTCCGACACCAGAAACTCCAATCTGTTTGACTTTTGCCTGATCAGGCTCACAAAAACGCAACCCAACAGCAAGAACCACACGGACGGGAAAAATGCTCCACACGATTTCGGCCTTCGACCGTCTCGGCGAGGAAAACGCCTTCGCCGTGCTGGCGCGAGCAACGGCACTTGCCCAACAAGGCCGCGACATCGTCAACCTCGGCATCGGCCAGCCCGACTTCAAGACGCCGCAGCACATTGTCGAGGCCGCGATCAAGGCCTTGCGCGACGGCCATCACGGCTACACGCCGGCCAACGGCCTTCTGGCGACGCGCGAGGCGGTGGTGCGGCGCACGCTGACCACCACCGGCGTCGAGGTCTCGCCAGAGGCGGTGATGATCCTGCCCGGCGGCAAGCCGACCATGTTCGCCGCCATCCTGATGTTCGGCGAACCCGGCGCCGAGATCCTCTATCCGGACCCCGGTTTTCCCATCTACCGTTCGATGATCGAGTTCACGGGTGCGGCACCCATTCCCGTGCCGATGCGCGAGGAGAACGGCTTCGCCTTCTCGGCCGAAGAGACGCTGGCGCTGATCACGCCGAAGACCAGGCTCCTGATCCTCAATTCGCCGGCCAACCCGACCGGTGGCGTCACGCCCCGGACCGAGGTCGAAAAACTGGTCAAGGGGCTTGAGAAGCACCCCGATGTCGCCATCCTCTCCGACGAGATTTACGACGTCATGACCTATGACGGCGAGACGCATTGCTCACTGCTCGGCTTTCCCGAGATTCGCGACCGGCTGATCGTGCTCAACGGCTGGTCGAAGACCTGGGCAATGACCGGCTGGCGCATGGGCTGGTCGATCTGGCCAACCGGCGACAAGGGCGCCCATCTCTACGACAAGGTGCGCAAGCTGGCGGTCAATTGCTGGTCCTGCGTCAACGCGCCGAGCCAGTTCGCCGGCATCGCCGCCATCGACGGCCCGCAGGACGACGTCGACAAGATGATGCGCGCCTTCGACAACCGCCGGAAGATCGTCGTCGAAGGGCTGAACGCCTTGCCCAACATCTCCTGCATCACGCCCAGGGGCGCGTTCTATGCCTTCCCGAACGTATCGAAGACCGGCTGGCAGGCAAAGAAGCTCGCCTCGGCCCTGCTCGACGAGGCCGGCGTGGCGCTGATCGGCGGCCCCGATTTCGGCATTCTCGGCGAAGGCTATGTCAGGCTCTCCTACGCCAACTCCGAGGAGAACATCTTGCGCGCGCTGGACAGGATCGGAGCGTTCCTGGCGAAGTAACGCTCAAGCCCGGCCGATCTCATCTCTCGGACAGTATGCGGCGGCCGCGGGCACGCTGTCATGAGCCGTCCGGAGGCGCTTGGGCAAGACTGGGCGGGCATGCCGAAAACGGCTACGACTTCCCCCGATCGGAACCGAATGAGGGAACCTCGGATGTTCTACGCAATCCTTGCCTATCACGTCGAAGCAGTGATCAACGCGCTGACGCCGCAAGAAGATGCGGCGCTGATGGCCGAGTTGTTGAAGATAAACACCAGGCTTCGTGAGGAAGGCACGCTTGGACCATCCGCGCGTCTGGGGGCGACACAGGATGCGTGCACCCTGCGCGGCCCAGGCGACGGCGTGGTCCTCGACGGGCCTTTCGCGGAGACCAAGGAACAGTTGCTCGGCCTCTATGTCGTCGATTGCGCCACGAGAGACGACGCGATCGCGATCGCCCGTGACCTTCGCCGCGCCAATGCCACCGCCGTTTACGAGATCAGGCCCATTCTGCTCTTCAAGCCCGGGGTGCCGCTGGCGGGCAACTGAACCCGCGGCAACCGCCGCTCACCCACGCCCAACGAATGGCATCTTGGTCGCCATCACCGTCATGAACAGCACGTTGGCGTCGAGCGGCAGGCTGGCCATGTGCACGACCGCATCGGCGACGCGCTGGACGTCCATCACCGCTTCGGCGGCGATCGAGCCATTGGCCTGCGGCACGCCGACGGTCATCGGCTGCGCCATGTCGGTCAGCGCATTGCCGATGTCGATCTGGCCGCAGGCGATGTCATAGGGACGGCCGTCGAGAGCCAGCGTCTTGGTCAGCCCGGTGATGGCGTGCTTGGTCGCCGTATAGGGCACCGAACCCGGGCGCGGTGCATAAGCCGACACCGAGCCGTTGTTGATGATGCGGCCGCCCATCGGCTTCTGCTTGCGCATGGCGCCGAAGGCCGCACGCGCGCACAGGAAAGATCCCGTGAGATTGACCCCGACGATATCGTTCCACACCTCGACCGGGATCTCGTCGATCGGCGTCGACTTGTAGCCCATGCCGGCATTGTTGAAGAGCAGGTCGATGCGCCCGAACGCCTCCGCGACGGTCTCGAACAGATCGTCGACTTCGCCGGCCTTGCTGATGTCGCAGGCAACCGCCAAAGCCTTGGCCTCGGTCGGGCCGACCTCCGCTATGGCGCTATCCAGCACGGACTTGCGCCGCCCGCAGAACACCGTATTCCAGCCGGCCTCGAGCAACGCCGTGGCGACGCTCTTGCCGATCCCGGTGCCGGCGCCGGTGACGATGGCGGTTTTTTGTTCGGTCATGGCTGATGTCCTCCGGCAGCGCCGCGCGTGCCCGACTGATTTTCAGGATTTGGCCCGGGAGAAGGCATCGCAAATGATGACAGCGATGGCAAGCGGCAGCACGATCCCGCAGGACCCGGCGGGCCCGACAAAAAGGGCGGTCATTGGCGACCGCCCTGATCTGAACCGGGCTTGGGAGGAGGAAAGCCGATCCGACTGTTTAGAATCATGCGCTTCCTGAGTTAACGAAAGGTTAACGCCTCCGGGCCTCTTGTGCCGATCCGGGCTACCAGCGCGGATTGGGTGACGTACCCTTGGCGGCGGGCACTTTCGCCGCCGAAACCGTCGCCTCGACATGGTCGACCAGCGCATCCGGCAGGCCAAGCCGGCCGGCAAGCAGATCGAGATACCCGCGCTCGGCGCGCGTTTCGGGGTCGATGGTGAGACGTGACGCCGTGTAGAGCTCAAGCTTCTGCGCGTCGGTCCTGGCGCCGGCCACCAGCGTGTCGACGTCGAGTGGACGCTCCAGCTCCGCCATCAGGAATTTTTCCGCATTGGCGCCGATCCCCGCAAGGCTGAGCTTGCCGGCGATCTTCTGGCGTTCCTCATCGTCGACATGGCCGTCGGCCTTGGCCGCCGAGATCATCGCCCGCACCAGGGTCAACGTGAACTCATCCTCGCCTTGCGGCGCCTGCGACGGGTGGAAGGCGGTGTCCTTGGGTGGCGGCAGCAATTCCGGCTCGCCGGCTGCGGGCGCCTGTTCCGGTGCGCTGCCGGCCTTGTAATTCTGATAGGCCTTGTAGGCGAGGCCGCCGATGGCGGCCAACCCGCCGAGCCTTACCGCGGCGCCGGTCACCTGCCGCCCGGCGCCGGTCCCAAGCAGCACGGCGGCCAGCGCGCCGGCGGCCAGCGGATTGTCCTTGGCCATCTGCACCGCTTGCCCGGCCTTGTCGCGGACGGTGCCGCTGGTACCGGGAACCTGCGAGCCGAGCAGATCGTCGAGAAGCTTCTTGGGATCGAACATCAATGCCTCCAGGATTCGCCCGGCCGAACGGGCAGGTTTCGAACGCCGAAGACGTAGGTCCCGAAGCCTGACATTGCAATGACAGGCGGCCGCTTTGCCGGGCCGCGGCGCCTCGATCAGGATCCGATGTGCGGCCCTCTGCCCCGGGCTTGCGCGAGCTCGACCTGCCGCTGGCGCTCCGCGTATCGCTTGCGATCTTCGTTCGAGCGGGCGTCGAAGCAGTGCGGGCACGAAATCCCGGCGGCGTATTTCGGCGACGTCAGGTCGCTCTCCGCCAGTGGATGGCGGCATGCGCGGCAGAGTTCCGCGTCCCCCTCGGCAAGGCCGTGCGACACCGAGACCCGCTCATCGAAGACGAAGCACTCGCCTTGCCAGAGGCTGTTCTCCGCCGGAACCACCTCGAGGTATTTGAGGATGCCGCCCTTGAGGTGGAACACGTCCTCGAAGCCGAGCGACTTCACATAGGCGGTCGCTTTCTCGCAGCGAATGCCGCCGGTGCAGAACATCGCCACCTTGCGGCCTTCGAGATCCGCCCGGTGCGCTTCCACCCAGGCCGGGAATTCGCGAAAGCTTGCCGTCGCCGGATCGACGGCGCCCTTGAAGGTGCCGATCGAGACTTCATAGGCGTTGCGCGTGTCGATGACGATCGTGCCGGGTTGCGAGATCAGCGCATTCCAGTCGTCCGGCTCGACATAAGTGCCAGCACTCGTCGCCGGGTCGATGGTCTCGACGCCCATGGTGACGATCTCACGCTTCAGCCGCACCTTCATGCGGTGGAACGGCATCGCCGTGGCACTGCTGTACTTGACCTCGAGACCCGACAGGCCGTCGATCGCTTCAATGTGCTCGATCAGCGCGGCGATCGCTTCCTCGCCCCCGGCGACGGTGCCGTTGATGCCCTCATGCGCCAGCAGCAGCGTGCCCTTGATGCCGCGCCCGCAGCAGAAGGCCGCGAGCGGCGCGCGCAACGCCGCGAAAGCGTCGAGCCGGGCAAAACGGTAAAGCGCGGCGACGCGGACTGGCTGGGAGGGCGCGGACAATGTTGTCATCGCCAGAGCAACTAGACGCTCGCGGAAGCCGATTCAAGGCGAAAGGGGTTTCGCCCGGCCTGTCATGGCCTTGTCGGGAAAGAACCCTTAAGCTCGGCGGCGACGCGTGACATCGCGCCGCGACCGCTTCCGTGGACAGGCCAATACCCGTCTGCTAATCGGTTGAAATTCCCTTCAATGCGGCCCTCGACAAGGTGAGACCGATGCCCAGCAAGACCGAGAAACTCCTGTCGCTTCTCAATGGCCAGCCGGTCATTCCTGTGTTGAAGATCGCCAACGTCGCCGATGCGGTGCCGCTGGCCCGTGCTCTGGCGCGCGGCGGCTTGCCGGCGATCGAGATCACGCTCAGGACCGCGGATGCGCTCGAAGCGATCCGCCGCGTGGCCGGCGAGGTCGAGGGGGCCATTGTCGGCGCCGGCACCATTCTGGACAGCAGGCAGTTCGACGAGGCAGCCGCTGCGGGTTCTCGCTTCATCGTCAGCCCCGGCATCACCCGCGAGATTCTGGCCGCCGCCGCCGACAGCGAGGTGCCACTGCTGCCCGGCGCCATCACGCCCGGCGAGATCATGGCCGCGCGCGAAGCCGGCCTGCGCTTCCTGAAATTCTTCCCGGCCGAACAGTCCGGCGGCATCGCGTCGCTCAAGGCCTTTGCCTCGCCGCTCGCGGACGTCAAGTTCTGCCCGACCGGCGGCATCACCGGCCGGAACGCGGCCGACTACCTCAGCCTGTCCAATGTCATCTGCGTCGGCGGCTCGTGGGTCGCGCCCGACGACATGGTCAAGGCCGGCAAGTGGGACGAGATCGAAACTCTCGCACGCGCTGCCAGCAAACTCGCGAAATAACGCCCTTCGGAGGGCATGAAAAGACCCGGCCGACTGGCGTCGACCGGGCCTCTTTGAGAGCGATCACCTACAGACCTTGACCGTCTCCGTCACCTTGTGGTGGTGCCGCCAATGCGTCACCACCTTGGTGCGGCAGTGCTTCTTCATCATGTGCATATGATCGTGGGTCTTGACGACAACGGTCGCTGCCTGCGTGGGAGCAACGGCCGCCGCGGCGGTTGCAAGTGCAATGACCGATGCCAGTAGAATGTTTTTCATGGATATCCCCGGGTTTGAACGCACGCACACCAACCCTCAAATGAGGGAACCGTTCCGGCTTCACGAGAAGTTCAGCCGGGCGTGATCCTGCTGCGTCGAGACACCACTTGCAGCGCACCTTGGACAGCAGAAAACCGCGCGGGTCGCCCGGCGCGGCTTTCACGGTACTCGGGCTTGTTTGCTACTTCGTCTGGAAGCGGGCGACCGACAGGAACTTGACGGCATTGCCGGTGAAACGGTTGGCCTCGGCCATCTGGTTGCTGGGCTGGAAGCCTGCCGTATAGACCTCGCTCGGCGGCGAATGCACAATATTGTAGGCATAACCCGGCGCGGTCGTCGCGCTCGAAACGGTGGCGACGTTCTCGCCGCTGGTCAGCGCCCAGCGGGCGGCCTGCGGTGCCGCGGCAACCACGACGGCCCTCGGGCCGGGCTTCTGGTCGTGGGCGGTGGCCCTGGCTTCCTTGCGGGTGGTCTTCACACCGGCGCCGATCGCGGCGGCGGGATCTGTCCCGGCAGGGCGGGCGGCAACGGCCTGGCGCGGTGACGCCGCATCGATACCAGACGGATCGTTGAAGGCCGAACGCGGTTCTTCGGACAGCGACGCCAGCTGGTATTCGTCGGCGGTGCCGACCTGGGCACTTGCCTCGTCGAGCACGGCCTTGATCGCGTCTGGCTTGGCTGTGTCGGGCCGCGCAGTCGGCAGCACGGAGAACGCGTCCGTCGCGGTCTTGCCGTGGTCAGCCGTATCGGCAAGCGCCATCAGCACATCCTTGCTGGGTGGCGGTGCGAGATCGGCCGGCAGCGAGCGCTCGGGGCGCCATGTCGGCAGGGGGATGTTGTTGACGGCAACCTGCGCCGGATCGGCAGCGGCGGCTTCCGCGATGGCAGCCGGATCGGCGGCCTTGCCGAAAGGCATGTTCGCCGGCGCCTGCGCGGTCGCCACTGGCTGATCGTTGGTGGCCGTCGCATCCGCCATGGCGAAGGGGACATTCTCAGGTTGCTGTTCGCCGACATCGGCCTTCGGCCGCGGCGCGAAATCGGGCAGTGGGATTTCCTTGGCCGGCAGTGCCGCGATGATCGTCTCCGGCGTGTTCTTCTCCGGTTCCGGAGCTTGCTCGTCGGCAAGCTGCGGAATGTCGGCGCGCTGGGCGTTCTCGGGGGCCACGATGGCGATACCAGGCAGGTTGCTGCTCTTGGCGGTCGCGGCCGGCTTCAGACTTCCAGCCCTGGGCGCTGGTGCGGCAGAAGCGGTCTCAACGTCGGCGCTGTCGTCGGCCTCGTCGGCGCCACCGCCGCCGAACAAGGCGGAGAGGAACCCGCCGGATTTCTTGCCGCTGCCACCAGCGCTGGCCATTTCGATATTCGGTGTGCCGGAACCCTTGCGCGATTGGTAGGAGGCCAGCGCCTGTTCATAGCCGGGCAACGGCCGGCCGTCGCTCGGCACATGCAGCGTCTTGCCATTGGGGAAAAGGCTGACCAGCTCCTGGCGGCTGATGCCGGGCCAGTGGCGCACATTGCCGACATCCATGTGGACGAACGGCGAACCGGAAGTCGGGTAATAGCCGACGCCGCCGCCCTGCATCTTGAGGCCGATATTGCGCAACTTCTTCAGCGGCACGCCGGGAATATAGAAATCCATCGCCTTGCCGAGCATATGCTGGCTCTTCTCGGCGACACCGCGGCTGCGGCTGCGCAGCATCGAATTGGTCGACGGCGAACGGTAGCCGCAGACGACCTGGATATAGTCGGTGGCGCCGCTTTCCCGATACGCCTCCCAGACAAGGTCCAGCAGACGCGGGTCCATCTTGGTCGGCTCGTTGCGGCGCCAGTCGCGCAGGATGATGTTGATCTTCCTCAGGCCCTCGGGAACATAGCGGCCATTGCGCTTGTAGACGATCTCCGCCTTCTCGTGCGTGTGGAGATGATAGAGCTTCAGCGAACGAACTTCGGCCTTGGCGCCCGTGGCGGCCGCGGCGACAACACCAAATGCGACGATCACCGCCGCCAACCATCTCGGCCAGACGCTTAAATGATAATGCCGCCCGTTTGTGAGTCGTTCGATTCTGTTCAAATCAAAAGGCCTTGCAGGCTGCCGTTTGTCCCCGGATTTGCCCAAACGGACGTGTCTTTATCACATCCGAATATCGATCCTAATGGTTAATCATCGCTTATTGAAGCCGAAATGCGGTAAGACCATGGCGATATCCCGTCAAAAATTGTCCGCAAGGTTTCTTGGTAAACCGCTGGTTTAGATCAGAATTCCGGCTTTGGCCGAACACGATCTGTTACCGCCGGCCGCAATGCGTGAACAAGGCCCCGTCGGACGCCGATTCCGACCGCTATGATCCGGGAGAGTCAGGCCACACGATAACGAGGGAAGCTGGTCCCGGCCTTACGGTTCAGCAAGCAAGTCTCTCGACGCGGCCGGTTTCAGGGTCGATGCCGTATTCCTTGAGCTTGCGGTAAAGCGTCGAGCGACCGATGCCGAGCCGGCGGGCGACCTCGCTCATCTGGCCGTTATAGTGATCGATGGCGAGCTTGATCATCTCAAGTTCGACGTCGGCCAAGGCACGGATATTGCCGCGCTCGTCGAGCGCCCGCAGCGTGCCGAAGCGGGGCTGCGCCTCGTCGAGCTGCTCGCGCGCGGCCGCCGGAGCGGTCTCGTCGGGCACGACATCCTCGTCGCGCGGCGCCAGTGGCGGCGCGGCGCCGCCTGCTTCGAACCTGTCATCGGTTTCGAGATTGACGGTGCCTTCCACCTGCGCCCGGATCTGCGGGAAATCTTTGGCGGTCAACACATCGCCTTCGCACAGCACCGAGGCACGGAAGACGGCGTTTTCGAGCTGCCGGATGTTCCCAGGCCAGTCATAAGCCTGCAGCACCGCGAGCGCCGCCGCCGAAATGCCCTTCAGCCGATGGCGCGGGTCGGCCGGCGCCACCTTCTCCATGAAATGCGTGACCAGATGGGGAATGTCGTCGCGGCGGTCGCGTAGCGGCGGTACGAAGATCGGGTAGACATTCAGCCGGTAGAACAGATCCTCGCGGAACTTGCCGTCCTTGACCCGCTGCAGAAGGTTGCGGTGCGTCGCCGAAATCAGCCTTATGTCGACCTTGACGGTCGAGCGGCCGCCGACCGGATCGACCTCGCCCTCCTGGACGGCGCGCAGCAGCTTGACCTGCACGTCGAGCGGCAGGTCGCCGATCTCGTCCAGGAACAGCGTGCCAGAATGCGCCTCGACAAATTTGCCGGTGTGCTTGTCGGTGGCGCCGGTGAAGGAGCCTTTCTCGTGGCCGAACAGGATGGATTCCACCAGATTATCGGGGATGGCGCCGCAATTGACGGTGACGAACGGTTTCGAGCGGCGGTCGCCGCTGCCTTGGATGGCACGCGCAACCAGTTCCTTGCCGACGCCGGATTCGCCCTCGATCAGGATCGGGATGTGGGAGGCAGCCGCTTTCTGGCCGAGGCGTATCACCCTGTCCATGGCCGGGCTTTGGGTGATCATGTCCCTGAAGGTCAGCAGCCCGCCGCGTTTGCGTGACGTGCGCTTGACCTCGCCCTCAACCGCCTCGACCTTGAGCGCATTGGAGATCGCGGCCTGCAGCCTGTCGGGCGAAGCCGGCTTGACGACGAAATCGAAGGCGCCGTGGCGCATCGCCGAAACCACGGTTTCGATGCCGCCTTGGGCGGTCTGCACGATGACCGGCACGCTGATGTCACGCTCGCGCATCGCCTTCAGAACGCCGATGCCGTCGAGACCGGGCATGACCAGGTCGAGGATCACCACCGAGACGTCGCGGGCGCCGGGCCCGTCGAGAATTTCGAGGCCGGCAGCACCGCCATCGGCGACGATCGCGGTGTGGCCGAACCGCGTCACCGCCGCCTCGAGCAGCCGGCGCTGCACGGGATCGTCATCGACTATGAGTATGGAACCTGTCATGACTGTCTTGGTCTGCCCGCGCCCGAAATCCCCATGGATCATCTTGGCACAGGGTTCTAAATAAGGTTTCAAAAAACCCGGTGAACGAATTCCTTAGGATTTGACCGGCTTCTCCATTCCCGTCGATTCTGGTTCCCTGATTCCGGCCCCTTGATTCAAGGCCGGCCACTTGGCTCAAAAAAGGTATGTCGATGCGCATGATGTTTGATCGGCGGATTGCGGCGCCAGCATCCGGTCAGGGTGCGGCCGGGCTTGGCGATCTGCCGGAATGGAATCTCACCGACCTTTATGCCGGCATGGACGCGCCGGAATTGAAGCGCGACATTGCCAAGGCCGCCGCCGACGCCATCGCCTTCGAAGCCCGCTGGAAAGGCACGCTCGCCACCGAGGCTGGGCGCCGCGGCGCCGGCAGGATGGGCGAGGCGCTGGCCGCCTATGAGGCGCTCGAGGAACTGATCGGCCGCATCGTCTCCTATGCCGGCCTCGTCTATGCCGGCAACACCGCCGACCCGCAGCGCGCCAAGCTTTATGGCGACATCCAGGAGAAGATGACCGACGCCAGCGCGCATCTCCTGTTCTTCGCGCTCGAACTGAACCTTATCGACGACGACGCAATCGAAGGCGCGCTGGCCAGCGACCCCACCTTCGGGCATTACCGCCCATGGGTGCTCGATCTGCGCATGGACAAGCCTTATCAGCTCGAGGACCGCGTCGAGCAGCTTTTCCACGAGAAGTCGATCACGGGGCGCGGCGCCTGGAACCGCCTGTTCGACGAGACGATGACCGATCTTCGCTTCGATATCGACGGCGAGGACCTGACGCTGGAGCCGGCGCTCAACCGCCTGCAGGATGCCGACGGCGAGGTCCGCCGGCGCGCCTCGGAGGCCCTGGCGACGACCTTCCGCAAGAACCTGCGCACCTTTACGCTGATCACCAACACGCTTGCCAAGGACAAGGAAATTTCCGACCGCTGGCGCGGCTTCGAGGACATCGCCGATTCACGCCATCTCGCCAACCGCGTCGAGCGCGGCGTGGTCGATGCGCTCGCCACCGCAGTGCGCGAGGCCTATCCGCGCCTGTCGCACCGCTACTACGTCATGAAGGCGCGCTGGCTCGGCATGGAGGTGATGAACCACTGGGACCGCAACGCGCCATTACCGGAGACGCCGCAGGCGGTAATCGGCTGGGACGAGGCCAGGAACACGGTGCTGTCGGCCTATCAGCGCTTCTCGCCCGAGATGGCCGAGATCGCGCGCACCTTCTTCGACCGCAACTGGATCGACGCGCCGGTGCGTCCGGGCAAGTCACCAGGCGCCTTTGCCCACCCGACCGTGCCATCGGCTCACCCCTATGTGCTGCTCAACTACATGGGCAAACCGCGCGACGTGATGACGCTGGCGCATGAACTCGGGCACGGCGTGCATCAGGTGCTGGCCGCTGGCCAGGGCGCGTTGATGGCCTCGACACCGCTGACGCTGGCCGAAACGGCATCCGTTTTCGGCGAGATGCTGACCTTCCGCTCGCTGCTCGAGCGGACCACCGACCGGCGCGAACGCAAGGCCATGCTCGCCCAGAAGGTCGAGGACATGATCAACACGGTGGTGCGCCAGGTCGCCTTCTACGAGTTCGAGCGCAAAGTGCATGCCGAGCGCCGCAACGGCGAGTTGACATCCGACAGGCTCGGCGAATTCTGGCTGGAGGTTCAGGCCGAAAGCCTGGGGCCGGCGATCAAGTTGCGCGAGGGCTACGAGGTGTTCTGGACCTACATCCCTCATTTCATCCACTCCCCCTTCTACGTCTATGCCTATGCGTTCGGCGACTGTCTGGTGAACTCGCTCTACGCGGTTTACCAGAATGCCGAGCGCGGCTTTCAGGACAAGTACTTCGAGATGCTGCGTGCCGGCGGCACCAAGCATCATTCGCAGTTGCTGGCGCCTTTCGGCCTCGACGCCACCGACCCCGCCTTCTGGCAAATCGGGCTCGGCGTGATCGGCGGCCTGATCGACGAACTGGAAACGCTGGACGGTTGAGACGCCTCTCGCCCGGCAAGAACAGTTTAGCCGGAACGCATGTCCTGGCCCGGCTATTACTATCCTAAATATTTGTTCTTGAAGAACTCTCCGGGACGTTTTCCCATAGCTTTCCGCAAGCTCTATGATAGCCTTCGCTCCAAGCTCAGCCGGAGCCCATGCGGATCGGCGAGGGGAAGTCCCGGCCGACCGTGACGCTCAGGCGAACGCGACAACGGCCGTTGGCCATGGGCATGCAAAGCCGATCGCCGACTGCTCGAACCGAAGCCGGCTGTTCCGCGAACCCGCGGAACCATCATCGGGTAATCCTGCGCCGAAGGTCATGACCCAGGGCGGACCGATCTGACTGGAGAGACACAATGGGCACTTTTTTCTACGTGGTCCTGGCGTTCCTGGTAGGCGTGTTGGTTGGCTGGTTCCTCTGGGGGCGTCTGCGCGGTGAACTCGACAGCCTGCGCGGCGACCTCGACCGCACCCGCGGCGAGCGCGACAGGCTGCGTGCCGACGGCGACCGCCTGACCGGCGAACTCGATGCATGCGGCAAGACGCGCGCCGACCTCCAGCGCCAGCTGCGCGAGGCGCAGGCTTCCTCGGGGACCGGCGCGGCTAAGGCCGCCAGTCAGACGCCGGCTGCCGTGATGTCGACGCCGGCTGCCGCCAAATCCGCTCCGGCATCGGCCAAGGCTGCGCCCGCCAAACCATCCGCAAAGGCCGCTCCTGCGAGCGCGACCACCGCAAAGTCGGCTGCGCCCAAGCCAGCGGCGGCCAAACCCGCCGCGAACAAACCCGCGGCCGCCGCCGCTTCGGCGGCCAAGAGTTCGGCCGCGCCCAAACCGGCAACCGCCAAGAAGGCGGCAGTCAAGCCAGCTTCGGGCAAGCCAGCGTCGGCCAAGCCCGACAATCTGCGCCGGCTGATCGGCATTGGTCCGGCCAACGAGAAGCTTCTCAAGGGGCAAGGTGTGACCAGCTTCGCCCAGATCGCCGCCTGGACATCAGCCGACATCGAGCGGATCGAACACGCCCTGCAATTCGGCGGCCGGGTCGAACGCGAGCGCTGGGTCGAACAGGCCAGGCTGCTGGCCGCCGGCAACGAGGCCGAATACGCCAGGCAGTTTCCGACGGCGGGAGGCTCCAGCAACACCTGAGCTGCCGAGGAATCACAACCGGCGGCGCCATGCGCCGCCGGTTTGTTTTGCCGGCAAGGGTCGAACCCCCTGGGTCGGCTTTGAGGGACAGTGTGCCGTTCCCTCGATTGCGCGCCGCCGGCCCCCCATGTAGAGCCATTGTCGGCCTCATCGATCCCGGTTCCCATGTCCCTGCCCGCCGCAATTTTCCGCAATGACGAAAGCGCGCGCCAGCTCGTTTTCGAGCGGCCCGCTGACGTTATCGTCGCGCACGACGCCAAGGACTTCCAGGCTGCGTTACAAGCGGCGCAGGCCGCGCACGACGCCGGAAAATGGCTGGCAGGCTATTTCTCCTACGAGGCCGGTTACCTGCTCGAGCCGAAACTCGTTCCCCTGCTGCCGGGCGGGCGCCGGGCGCCACTGGTATGCCTCGGGGTCTTCGATGCTCCCGAGGAACAAGCGGTGCCGCCGCGAAGCACGCCGACCAACGGCCCGATCTTCGACGCAAGGGCGACGTGGTCGTTCGAGGATTACGAGAAACGGTTCTCCCGGCTGCACCGACATATCAGGCAAGGCGATTGCTATCAGGGCAACTTGACCTTTCCGGTGCAGGCGCAATGGTCTGGCGATCCGCTCGCCGCCTTCGACGCGCTGACCGAACGCCAGCCGGTTAAATACGGCGCGCTGGTCGCGCTCGGCGACCCGGTCGTTCTGTCGCGCTCGCCCGAACTGTTCTTCGAGATCGATGCCGCGGGCATGATCGAGACGCATCCGATGAAGGGTACCGCACCGCGCGGCGCTACCAGGGATGAGGACGAGCGGCAGAAGAATTTCCTGCGCAACGACGAGAAGAACCAGGCCGAGAACCGGATGATCGTCGACCTCCTGCGCAACGACATATCGCTGATCAGCAAGGTCGGCACGCTTGAAGTGCCGGAACTGTTCCGCATCGAAACCTACCCGACCGTGCACCAGATGGTGAGCGACGTCAGGGCCAAGCTGCTGCCCGGCCTCGGCATACGCCAAATCTTCGCGGCGCTGTTTCCGTGCGGCTCGATCACCGGCGCGCCAAAAATCCGCGCCATGGAGATCCTGCACGATCTGGAGGGCACGCCCCGCGACGTCTATTGCGGCGCCATCGGCTGGATCGCACCTGGCGGCACGATGCGCTTTTCGGTGGCGATCCGTACCATCTCGCTCTTTGCCAGCGGCGAGGCCGTCTACAATGTCGGCGGCGGCATCGTCTTCGATTCGGTCGCCGAACAGGAGTATCAGGAGTGTCTGCTGAAAGCCCGCTTCGCGACGGGGACCCCGCCGATTTCGAGCTGATCGAGACCATGCGCTGGGAACCCGCCTCGGGCTTCCTGCGCCTCGATCGCCATCTTGCGCGCCTCCATGGCTCGGCGGTGGAACTGGGCTTCAGTTACGATCCCCAAAGGGTCGGCGAGGCGCTGAGCTGCGCGGTCGACCGATCCCCCATCGCCATGCGCACGCGGCTCGCTCTGTCGCGCAATGGCGAGGCCAATGCCTCGGCGCAGCCTTATGAACCGCTTGCCGCCGACAAGGTGTGGGCGCTGCGGCTGGCACGGACGCGGCTCGATTCAGGCAACATGCTGCTGCGCCACAAGACCAGCCGGCGGCAGCTCTACAGCCATGCCCGCTCCGAATATCTCATCACCCAGGCCGATGAGGTGCTGCTGGCCAATGAGCGCGGCGAGATCTGCGAAGGCACGATAACCAATGTCTTCGCCGATTTCGGCAACGGCATCCTGGCGACGCCCCGGCTCGATTGCGGCCTGCTGCCTGGCGTATTGCGCGCGGTGCTTCTGGATGAAGGCCGCGCCACTGAAGCAATCTACAGCTTGGATGACCTGAAATCCGCCAAGGCGCTGTTCGTCGGCAATTCGCTGCGCGGCCTGATCCCGGCGAGGCTGGCCTGACAGGCGGCTTGGAGAATGCGACAGTCGGAAATGAGTCTTCGCCAGCCCACCCATACGCCCTATGACGGCTCCTCGAAACTCTTCACCATCGGGCTGAAGCCGCTCGACCCCGCGGACTGGATCGAGATCGACGACCATCTGCCGGCATATCTCGCCGAGAAGCGCCGGCTCTATGGCGAAATCCCCGAGCGCGTCTTCGTCGAGGAGGACGGCACGCGCGCTGCCCAGCAAGAGATGCTCGACTTGCTCAGCGCCTACCTGCCGGAAAGATTTCCCGACACCCACCGGCGCAGCCATGCGGGCGTCGCGGTCGTGGGCGCGACGAACCGTCCCGCCATCTCTGCCAGTCTCGCCGGCGCTCCCCTGGTCGCGGCCTCGCTGCTGGTCCAGGAAGACCTGATCCTCATGCGCCGTGACGACAGCGGCTGGCGCCTGGCCGCGGGTTCGCTGTGCTTCCCCTCGTCCTGGGCGCTCACCGAAAAATTCGGCAAGCCGCTGCAGCAGATCCACGAGCCGGTGCCGGGCTTCGGCCCGGGCACCAGGCCGGCCGATCTCATCAACCGGATGTTCGATGGCCTGCAGGGCCAGGCGGTCGAGCGCTACAACTGGTCGATCCAATCAGGCGATGCGCTCTACCATCCACTGTCCAATGTCGAGCGCATCGACCGCGCCACCAGCCGGCCGACGCGTTTCCCCGACGGTGACGTGAAGGCGCATGCCTTCATCCGCGTCGAGCGTCAGACGCTACGCAAACTGCCCGCCTCGCGCGATATCCTGTTCACCATCCGCATCCACCTCGACCCGATCGCCGTGCTGGCGCGGCACCCGGACCGGTCGACGCTGGCGGCATCCTTCGCCGCCCAGCTCGACGCGCTCGATAGCGCCCAGCTCGACTACAAGGGCCTGACGTCGGATCGCGATCGGCTGGTCGCTGTCCTTAACCACATGGCCAAGGACGCGTAGTCGCGGGTTGGCGCTTTTCGCTGGTTTATGACAATGATCTGTGATGTAGCGCATGGCCGTTGGGCGAAAATGCCCGGCTTTTGCACGTAGTTGCCCAGCTTTTGCACGTAGTTGCCCAGCTTTTGCACGCAGTTGAAGGAGTGCTCGATAAAATGGCGAATGAAAACTGGCCCGTTTACGGTGAGATCACCGGCCCCGTGGTGATGATCGGCTTTGGCTCGATCGGACGCGGGACGCTGCCGCTCATCGAACGCCATTTCAAGTTCGACAAGTCGCGCATGACGGTCCTCGACCCGCGCGATACCGATCGCAAGCTGCTCGACGAGCGCGGCATCGCCTTCGTCCAGGAAGCGGTGACCGAGAAGAACTACAAGAAGCTTTTGACGCCGCTTCTGACCAATGGCGGCGGCCAGGGCTTCTGCGTCAACCTGTCGGTCGACACCGGCTCGGTGGACCTGATGCGGCTCTGCCGCAAGCTCGGCGTGCTTTACATCGACACCGTCGTCGAGCCGTGGCTTGGTTTCTACTTCGACGCCAAGGCCGACAATGCCAGCCGCACCAACTATGCGCTGCGCGAAGCGCTGATCAAGGAAAAGCACGACAAGCCAGGCGGCGCGACGGCGGTCTCCACCTGCGGTGCCAATCCCGGCATGGTGTCCTGGTTCGTCAAGCAGGCGCTGGTCAATCTCGCCACCGATCTCGGCATGGAGTTCTCCGAGCCTGCGCAGGAAGACCGCGAGGGCTGGGCCAAGCTGATGAAGAAGGCCGGCGTCAAGGGCATCCACATCGCCGAGCGCGATACCCAGCGCACCAAGAAGCCCAAGCCGATGGATGTGTTCTGGAACACCTGGTCGGTCGAAGGCTTCATCTCCGAGGGACTGCAGCCCGCGGAGCTCGGCTGGGGCACCCACGAAAAATGGATGCCCAAGAACGGCAAGAAGCACAAGCACGGCTCCAAGGCGGCGATCTATCTGGAGCAGCCCGGCGCCAACACGCGCGTGCGCTCCTGGTGCCCAACGCCGGGCGCGCAGTATGGCCTGCTGGTGACGCACAACGAGGCGATCTCGATCGCCGATTTCTTCACCGTGCGCTCCAGGAAGGGCAAGGTTCAATACCGCCCCACCTGCCACTACGCCTATCATCCCTGCAATGATGCCATGCTGTCGCTCGACGAGATGTTCGGTGCCGCCGGCAAGCCGCAGCCGGAGCACCACGTGCTCGACGAGAACGAGCTGGTCGACGGTGTCGACGAGCTCGGCGTCCTGCTCTACGGACACGACAAGAATGCCTACTGGTACGGTTCCCAGCTGTCGCTCGCCGAGGCGCGCAAGCTGGCCCCCTATCAGAACGCCACCGGCATGCAGGTCACCTCGGCGGTTCTGGCCGGCATGGTCTGGGCCCTGGAAAATCCGGCAGCCGGCATCGTCGAGGCCGACGAGATGGACTACAGGCGCTGCCTGGACGTGCAGTCGCCATATCTCGGACCAGTCAAGGGCTACTATACCGACTGGACGCCGCTCGACCGGCGACCGGGCCTCTTCCCGGAGGACCTCGACCGCAGCGATCCGTGGCAATTCCGCAACATCCTCGTCCGATAGCACCCCGCGCACCCTGCGCCATTGCCTTGCAATCGCCCGGAAATCGGGCGATTGAAAGGATGCGGCCTGGAGTGGCGATACGCGTCCCATTGGACGCTTGGAGTCTACCCCAGCACTTTGGACGTTCGCGTCGCGCTTCCCAGAAATCGGCTGATTTTTGGACCGACGCGTTTGGAGAGGATTTCATATGACTATTGCGCGCAAGTTTCTTTCGATGGGCATGGCGGGCGCGGTTGCCTCGATGCTCGCTGCCTGTGCCACCAGCGGCCCCGACATGCCGCCGATGGCAGCCGCGCCGAAAGGCGTCGAGGGCTCCTGGATCGACGCCAAGGGCACCGGCCTGTCGACCTTCAACGGCGGTAAGTTCACGACCGTCGCCACCGACACCGGCCAGAAGCTTGCCGATGGCAGCTACACGATGACCGGCGCGACGTCGGTGCAGATCAACGGCACCTCGCTGATCCGCCAGACCGGTGTCAGCTTCAACTGCCTGCTGGTATCCACCAGCCAGCTCAACTGCACCAGTTCATCCGGCCAGAATTTCGTGCTGACGCGGCGCGTCTGAACCAGCGACGTTCGCATTACAAAGAAACGGCGGCCGCTCGGTCGCCGTTTTTTTTCGCAAACACCCCGGGGTTTGCGTCAGCAAATACCTCTGGTTTTGAGTCAGCAAATACCTCTGGTTTTGCGTCAGCAAATACCTCTGGTTTTGCGCTAGCAAACAGCTCGGGTTTTGCGTCAGCAAATACCCCGGGTTTTGCGCCAGCAAACAGCTCGGCATTTCCGCTTGCGTCAGCCGCAATGCGATGGGAACATGATCAAAAACACCGCCTGTTATATCCCAGTCAAGCAAGCGCGTTAGACGCCTCTGATCAGCCATCGGGAGACGAAGATGAAGAAGCTTGCCGCCATTGCCGTCCTTTCCGCTTCGGCGCTTGGCCTGTCGTCCGGCGTATCCTTTGCCGACTACACACTGAATATCTTGCACATCAATGACTGGCACAGCCGCATCGAGGGCAACAACAAATATGAATCGACCTGCTCTGCCGAGGAGGAGACCAAGGGCGAATGCATCGGCGGCGCCGGCCGGCTGATCACGGCGATCGCCCAGGAACGCAAGAAATTGGAAGGCCAGAACGTGCTGCTGCTGAGCGCCGGCGACAATTTCCAAGGCTCACTGTTCTACACGACCTACAAGGGCAAGGTCGAAGGCGAGTTCCTCAATGACATGAAATTCGACGCCATGGCGCTCGGCAACCACGAATTCGACGACGGCGAAGCGGCACTGGCGCCGTTCCTCGACATGATCAAGTTCCCCGTGCTCGGCGCCAACGTCAAGGCCAACGCCCAGTCCAAACTCGGCGACCGCGTCAAGCCGTCGATCGTGGTCGAGGTCGGCGGCCAGAAGATCGGCATCATCGGCGCCGTCACCAACGACACGCCCGAACTCGCCTCCCCCGGCCCCAACATCACCATCGAGAACGACGTCAAGTCGATCACGGCGGAGGTGGAGAAGTTGAAGGCGCAGGGCGTCAACAAGATCATCGCCGTGACCCATATCGGCTATAACAGGGAACGCGACGTCATTGCCAAGATCCCTGGCATCGACGTCGTGGTCGGCGGCCACAGCCACACGCTTCTGTCCAACACCGATCCGAAGGCGGCTGGCCCCTACCCGACGATGGTCGACAATCCGGACGGCTACAAGGTGCCGGTGGTGCAGGCGGCGTCCTATTCGAAATATCTCGGCGAGTTCAAAGTGGTGTTCGACGACAATGGCGTCGTCAAATCGGCGAGCGGCGACCCGATCTATCTCGACAAATCGATCACGCCCGATCCCGCGGTGCTCGCCCGCATCAAGGAACTCGGCGCACCGATCGAGGCCCTGAAGAACAAGGAAGTGGCAGAGACCACCGACGTGATCGACGGCAGCCGCGAAAGTTGCCGCGCCAAGGAATGCGCGATGGGCAACCTCGTCTCCGATGCCATCCTCGATTGCGTCAAGGGACAGGGCGTCGAGATCGTCATCTCCAACGGCGGCGGCCTGCGCGCCTCGATCGACAAAGGCATCGTCACCATGGGCGAGGTGCTGACCGTGCTGCCGTTCCAGAACACGCTGGCGACCTTCCAGATTTCCGGCAAGGACCTCGTCGCCGGCCTCGAAAGCGGGCTCAGCCAGATCGAGGACGGCGCCGGCCGCTTCCCGCAGGTGGCGGGCATCAAATATTCCTTCGACAAGTCGGTCGCGCCCAATGCCGGCCGTGTCAAATCCGTGGAGGTGATGGAGAACGGCGCCTGGACGCCGATCAACCCGGACAAGGACTACCTGGTCGCCACCAACAATTACGTGCGCCAGGGCGGCGACGGCTACAAGGTCTTCGCCGAAAAGGCCAAGAACGCCTATGATTACGGCCCCGGTCTCGAAACGGTTGTCGCCGACTATCTCAGCGCCCACCGCCCCTACACGCCCAAGCTCGACGGCCGCATCACCGAAATCGCCGCGACGACAGCGGCAGCTCCCGCAACCGAACCAGCCAAACCGGCCGAAACGGCTCCCGCGACTCCGGCACCAGCCGATGCCGCCAACCCGGCGGAACCGGCAAAGTCCGCCGATGCTGCGCCTGCAATGCCGGACCTGCCCGCCAATTCAGGCGATATCGCCAACACGCCGCCGGCCATGTCGACAGAGGGAGCGCCTGCTCCGACCGCTCCTGCCCCGGCAAAGCCCGCCGAACCCGCGCCCGCGCCAGCCGAACCGGCAAAGCCAGCCGAGGCCGCTCCTGCCCCCGTTGCACCAGCTCCGGTCGAACCGGCAAAGCCCGCCGAACCCGCACCCGCGCCAGCCGAACCGGCAAAGCCAGCCGAGGCCGCACCGTCCGGGAGCAGCCATGTCATCATTGCCGGCGATACCTACTGGGATTTGGCGAAGAAGGCCTATGGCGACGCGACCAAATGGAAAGTCATCTATGAAGCCAACCAGGGTCAAAGACCCCACCGGCTTGTCCCCGGCGAGACGCTCACCATCCCGGCGAAGTAACGTCGCTGGCTTTCCCACGAAACACCCATCCCGGAAACCGGGGCGGGTGTTCTGTTTTCGGCCGGAGACGCTATAAGGTGCGGCCAGACGCGACATTGAAAACCGGCGCGCCGTCGCTAGGTTCACGCCGTGCCCGGAGATCCCTGATGTCGCTTTCCACCCCTGTCGTTACCGAGGCCGCGAAGGCGGCTGGCCCGCTGCCTGCCGGACATCCGCCGGTCAAGGCTGGCAAGATCGGCGTCGTGCTGGTCAATCTCGGCACGCCCGACGGTACCGACTTCAAGCCGATGTGGCGCTATCTCAGGGAATTCCTGTCCGATCCGCGCGTTATCGAACTCAACAAGGCGGTCTGGTATCCCATCCTTTATGGGCTGGTACTCACCACCCGGCCCAAGAAGTCCGGCGCCAACTATGCCAGGATCTGGAACCAGGAGAAGAACGAGTCGCCGCTGCGCACCTACACGCGCGCCCAGTCCGAAAAGCTGGCCGGGGCGCTGAGCGACCTGCCCAATGTCGTCGTCGCTTGGGCGATGCGCTACGGCAATCCGTCCACCGCCAGCGTCGCCGAAAGGCTGGCCGCGCAGGGCTGCGACCGCATCCTTTCGTTCCCGCTCTATCCGCAGTATTCGGCAACGACGACCGCCACCGCCAACGACCAGTTATTCCGGGCGCTTATGAAGATGCGAGCGGCCCCTGCCGTCCGCAGCGTGCCGCCCTATTATGATGAGCCTGTCTACATCGAGGCTCTTGCCAGCTCGATCGAACGGCACCTGGCGACGCTCGATTTCGAGCCAGAGATGGTCATTGCCTCCTATCACGGCATCCCAAAACCCTATTTTGAAAAGGGCGATCCATACCACTGCCATTGCCTGAAGACGACGCGGCTGCTGCGCGACCGGCTTGGCTGGGACCAGAACAAGCTCATCACCACTTTTCAGTCGCGCTTTGGGGCGCAGGAGTGGCTGCAGCCCTACACCGACAAGACGGTGGAGAAACTGGCCAGGGACGGCGTCAAATCGATCGCCATCGTCAATCCCGGCTTTTCCGTCGACTGCATCGAGACGCTGGACGAGATCGGCCGCGAGGCAGCCGAGACCTTCCATCATGCCGGTGGCGAAAACTTTGCCCATATCCCTTGCCTCAACGACAGCGCCGAAGGCATGGCGGTGATCGAGGCGATGGTGCGGCGCGAATTGTCAGGCTGGGCCTGACGCCGGAACCACCGCCACTTCCGGGGCGTTGAAGCGCACCCTCCGGAGAATTCGATGCCCCGCAAACTCGACCTCAGGACCGGCCAGCCAGTCTGGTCGGCCTATCGCGCGCCCGCCGTGCCGTCCGACAGGCTGACCCGGGATGTCAGGACCGACGTGCTGATCGTCGGCATGGGCATCAGCGGCGCCATGATGGCGGAGGCGCTGACAGCGGACGGCCACGCCGTGATCTGCATCGACCGGCGCGGACCGCTGAGAGGATCGACAGCGGCAACCACCGCGCTGGTGCAGTTCGAGATCGACCAGCCGCTTTCGGTTCTTTCGGGCATGATCGGCAAGGCCCCGGCACGGCAGGCCTGGCGCCGCTCGCGGCTGGCCATTTCCAACCTTGCCGCCTGCATCGCCGAACTCGGCATCAACTGCGGGATGGGCCGCACCCAGTCGCTCTATCTGACCGGTACCATGCTCGGCCCATCGGAGTTGCGCGAGGAGGCCGAGGCGCGACGCCAGGCTGGCATCGCCGCGACGTATCTAACCCCTCGGCCGCTCGCCGAGGGGTTCGGCATCGATCGCGGCGGCGCCATCCTCAGCCATGGCAACATCGTGCTCGATCCGCGCAAGCTGACGGCTGGGTTGTTTCTCAAGGCTCTGGAACGCAAGGCCCGTTTTCACGCTCCCGTCGAAGCGACAGGGATCGAGGACAGCGCCGGCGAGGTGGCCGTGGCGACCAAAGAGGGCCCGACCATCACGGCGCGACACGTGGTGCTGGCCACCGGTTACGAGCTGGTCGACATCGTGCCGGCGACCGCCCACCGGATCATCTCGACCTGGGCGATCGCGA
The DNA here is from genome assembly GCF_020164745.1 of Mesorhizobium sp. ES1-4. Lineage (GTDB taxonomy): Bacteria > Pseudomonadota > Alphaproteobacteria > Rhizobiales > Rhizobiaceae > Mesorhizobium. Next base: position 241,115 of record NZ_JAIUGV010000002.1, read on the forward strand.
CCCGCCCGCAACCGCGAAAGCTCTGGCCGGGTGCGGCGTTGATCTGGGAAGCTTCCGATCCCTATCTCTACGTCAGGGCAACGGCCGACGGCAGGGTCATCTGCGGTGGCGAGGACGAGAATTTTGTCGACGAGACGCGGCGCGATGAACTGATCGGCGACAAGAGCGCACGCATCGCCGCAAAACTAAGCCTGATGTTTCCGCATCTCGACGTCAGGCCCGAATTTGCCTGGACCGGTTCCTTCGGCACCACGACGTCAGGCCTGCCCTGTATCGGCGCTATCCCCAGGCACCCACGCATCCATGCCGTAATGGGTTATGGCGGCAACGGCATCACCTTCTCACGCATCGCTTCCGAGATCGTGTCAGCTTCGATCAATGGAGTTGAAGACACGGATGCAAGCCTTTTTGCCTTCAACCACTGAGTGTGGTCCCACAAACAATCCCTCATCACCTGATTGTAACGCTGCTGAAACACACTTAAGTCTTTGGTGAAGTCGGCGGCGCGGGAATGGCTTGCGCAACCTGCTTCTGAGGGAGAGCCAAATGGATTTCAGTGGTTTCGATATTGCGGTCGTTGTTCTGGTCGCGCTTGTCGTGCTGGTGCTGTTCAAGGGCATCAAGACAATTCCGCAGGGGTACAACTATACCGTCGAACGCTTTGGTCGTTACACCAAGACACTGAGCCCCGGCCTCAACCTGATCACGCCGTTCGTCGACCGCATCGGCGCCAAGATGAACATGATGGAACAGGTGCTCGACGTTCCGAGCCAGGAGATCATCACCCGCGACAACGCCATCGTCGGTGTCGACGGCATCGCTTTCTACCAGATCCTCAATGCGGCACAGGCCGCTTATCAGGTTGCCGGCCTGCAGAACGCCATCCTCAACCTGACGATGACCAACATCCGTACCGTCATGGGTTCGATGGACCTCGATGAATTGCTGTCCAACCGCGACGCCATCAACGAGCGCCTGCTGCGGGTCGTCGACGAGGCGGCACACCCATGGGGCATCAAAATCACCCGCGTCGAGATCAAGGACATCAACCCGCCGGCCAACCTCATCGAATCGATGGGCCGCCAGATGACCGCCGAGCGCAACAAGCGCGCGCAGATCCTGGCCGCCGAGGGCCTCAAGCAGTCGCAGATCCTCGAAGCCGAAGGCCGCAAGGAAGCCGCCTTCCGCGACGCCGAGGCGCGCGAACGCTCGGCCGAGGCAGAAGCCCGCGCCACCCAGGTGGTGTCGGAAGCGATTTCCAAGGGTGACGTGCAGGCGCTGAACTACTTCGTCGCCCAGAAATACACCGAGGCCCTGACCAGGATCGGTTCGGCCACCAACAGCAAGGTCGTGCTGATGCCGCTGGAAGCCTCGTCGCTGATCGGCACGCTTGGCGGCATCGGCGAAATCGCCAAGGAAGTTTTCCGAAGCGAAGGCACGACCGGCGCGCAGCGGCAGGCGGCCCGCCCGCCGGTGGTCCGCCCGAGCGAGAATTGAGATCGCAGGAGGTTACTCCCATGCTCGATCGCATCGTTTTTGAATTGGGCCCGTGGAACTGGATGGTCCTGGGCTTCGTGCTGCTGGTGGTAGAGGTCGTCGCGCCGGGTTTCTTCATGCTTTGGATCGGCATCGCCGCTCTGATCGTCGGCGCGGTGTCGCTGCTGGTCTGGGATGCCGCCATCTGGACGTGGCAGGTCCAGGTGCTCCTGTTCCTCGTGTTGTCGCTGGTTTCAGCCTTTGCCGGCAAGAAACTCATGGGCGGACGCGACCAGCCAACCGACCAGCCGCTGCTCAATCGCCGCGGTGCGCAGATGGTCGGCAAGATGGCAACGCTTGCCGAACCGATCCGCGACGGCCGCGGCCGCATCAAGCTCGGCGACACGCTGTGGCGCGTCTCCGGCCCGGATCTGCCGGCCGGCACCCAGGTGCGTGTCACGGCCGCTGCCGACACCGATCTGGAATTGACGGTGGAGGCGGTCTGAATTCTTTTTGACGGCGCCAACGAGAAAGGTGTGTTGAGATTCAGGTCAGGGTCTCGACACGCCTACGCGGCGCCGATGCGCAGCAGGTCGTGGAAATGCACCACGCCCAGCGGCATGTTGTTTTTGGTCACCACGAGCGCACCGATATTGTGCTCGTTGAGGAGCGCGATCGCCGTACCGGCAAGCGTCTGCGGATCGACCGTCTTGGGCGTGCGGGTCATCACCTCGTCGACGATGACATCGGCCAGGTTGCGATGCAGGTTGCGCGCGACGTCACCGTCGGTGATGATCCCGGCCAGCTCGCCATTGGCGTCGACGATCAGGACGCAGCCGACCTTCTTTTGCGACAGCGTCATCACCGCCTCCGGCATCTTTGTGCCGAGTACAGCGAGCGGCATCTGCTCGCCGACCCGCATGATCTCGGAGACCATGGTCAGGTTGGCGCCGAGCTGGCCGCCGGGGTGGAAGGTGCGGAAATGGTCCGGCGTGAAGCCGCGCGCCTCGAGCAGCGCGATCGCCAGCGCATCGCCCATGACCAGTTGCAGCAGCGTCGACGTCGTCGGCGCCAATCCGTGCGGACAGGCCTCGGGCGTACGTGGCAAAAGCAGCACGATGTCGGCCGCGCGCGCCAGCGCCGATGTCTCTCCGGAGGTCACGGCGATGAGCGGGATAGAGAAGCGTCGGGAATAGGCGACGATGCCCATCATCTCCTTGCTCTCGCCCGACCACGATATCGCGACGATGGCATCATCCCTGGCGATCATGCCGAGATCGCCATGATTGGCCTCGACGGGATGGACGAAAAAGGCCGGCGTGCCGGTCGAGGCCAGCGTCGCCGCGATCTTCGAACCGATATGGCCGCTTTTGCCGACACCGGTGATGATGAGCCGCCCTTCGATCTTCGAGATCATCTCGACGGCCTGGGCGAAGGGTGCTGCCAGTCCGTTCTCGAGCGCGTCGGCAAGGGCCGCGATCCCGGCCTGTTCGGTTGTCACGGTTCTCAGCGCCGATTCGATCGACGCTTGCCTGTCCAGAGGCTTCTTATCGAGAGGTCTCGCACGCATGGATGATGCGATTAGCGCTTTGCCGCCGGCCTGTCCAACGGAAATGGCTTCCCGCCGATGGCGCGCCGCCTCAACCCTCCGTTAACCATCCCCATTTACGGTTCGGTAAGTATGGCGCGCGTGCGCCGCGCAAGCAGTGGTGGCGATGTCCGGGGCCCAGCCAGAAAAATTGAGGGGACGACAGGGCAAGGCGATATGCGCCTTGCTGCTGGCGACCAGCATCTTTGCCTTGCTGCGTCCTGCGCCCCTCCATGCCCAGGAAACGGAACTGCGTGGAGAGGTATCCGAATCGGCGATCCTGTCCGACCAGCAGCGCAAGGCGAGAAGCCTGGTTCTTGCCCAGCAAGCGGCGGCCAACGCTGCCGCGCAGGACAACGCGCCGGCGCGCATCTATCTGCCGGCCAGCGCCGGCGCCGTCCCTGACGACACGGACGCCGCGAACTCGACTGCCAGCGTCTTCGACCCGCCCCAAGCCAGCGACGATGCCTCCGCCGACGCACCCACACCGCCCAAGCCGCGCCGCGCCTCGCCCGCGAGGCAGAATGCGGCTGACAAGGCAAAGGACAAGGCCGCCGACAAGTCGAAGAAGAAAAAGAACACCACGGCGGCCACGGATCCAACCACCACCGCCACGACGGCGACAACGGACGACACCGGCAGTATCGCGGCCGACCAGGAAGCAGCCAATCGCCGTGCACTCACCGTCGACAGTGAGGACAGGCAGAAACTCGACGCCGGCGCCGAGCGCACCGCTGCAATCGAGGGCCACAACAAGAAGCCAGAGGACGATCCGTTCGCCGCCGTCGGCGTCAAATGGGGCTCATTCGTCATCCGGCCGACCATCGAACAGGGGCTGACGGCCACGACGAACGGCGATTCCAGCAGTGCCGGCACATCCGCGCTGCTGTCAGAGACGGCGCTGCGCTTCACCGCCGCTTCCGACTGGCGCGAAAACTCCGCGACGATCGATGGTTATGGCATTTTCCGCGAAACCGTGTCCGGCTACCCGGTCCATGATGCGCAGGGCCGTATCGAAGGCCAGTTCAACGTCGATCTCGACAATGAACTGCGCGCCATCGCCAAGCTCGGCTACGAAGCCGTGCCGGAATCCGCGTCTTCGCCCGATGCCATCGCCGGCGTCAGCACCCAGCCGCTGCGGCAGACGATCGATGGCAGTATCGGCGTCGAGAAGGCGGTCGGCAAGATGCAGTACACCTTGACCGGAGCGGTCTCGCACGACTTCTACGGTGACGCCAAGCTCTCGGACGGCACCTCGCTGTCGCAGAAGGATCAGGACAACACGCTCTACACCGCAACCTTGCGCACCGGTTACGAGATTTCTCCGGCGCTCACGCCCTTCACTGAAATCGAGGTCGGCCGCCGGACCTACGACCAGCGCATCGACAATGAGGGCTTCGAACGCTCCTCGACGCGCCTCGGCGCCCGCGCCGGCCTGCAACTCGACATGGGCGAAAAGCTGTCGGGTGAATTCTCGGCCGGCTGGCTGAGGGAGGCGATCGACGACAAGAGCCTGGAGCCCATTTCAGGCGCCACAGTCAATGCCGATCTGAAATGGTCGCCCGAACGCGGCACCACGATCAGCCTGACGGGCAAGACCACCGTCGAGACCACGACCACATCAGGTGAAAGCGGCGATATCCTCTATTCTGGCCGGCTGACGGCCGAACGCCTGGTCCGATCCAATCTCACCGCGAATGCGGCTCTGGGGCTGGACTGGCGCGACTATGTCGGCATCGACGGCCATGACAGGATATTGAGCGCCGAGGCCGGGCTGACCTGGTGGCTGAACCGCTACGCGGGCCTCACCACCCGGGTGCGAACCGAAAAACTGACCAGCAACCTGCCAGGCCGCGACTACACCGCCAATAGCATCTACCTCGGCGTGAAAGTGCAGCGCTGAAGGCGTGCGCGCCAAGGGTATGTCAGATCCGGGTCAAGCGGCCCTTCGCGGGGCCACATCACCCGAATATCGGCATATTCTAAAATGCCGCCCCGCGGCGCTCGGATGGCTTCATCTCGTCGAGAAGCGTACGGATGACGCCGGCCATGCTCTGGTTCATGTCCTTGCGCCATAGCGCGAAGGCGACATTGGCCTCGACGAAGCCTTCCGGCGAACCGCAATCGAAGGTGCGGCCCTTGTAGTGGTAGCCGTAGAAGGCCTGCTGCTTCTCCAGCTTCAGCATCGCGTCGGTGAGCTGGATTTCGTTGCCGGCGCCCTTTTCCTGGCCCTCCAGGATACCAAAGATTTCCGGCTGCAGGATGTAGCGGCCGTTGATATAGAGGTTGGACGGCGCCGTGCCGGTCTTCGGCTTTTCCACCATTTCGGTGATGCGGAAGCCCTGATGCGTGTCTTCGCCACGCCCGACGATGCCGTATTTATGCGCTTCTGCCGGGTCGCATTCCTGCACGGCGATGATGTTGTTGCCGGTTTCCTCGTAGAGCTCGACCATTGCCTTGGTGCAGCTCTTTTCCGACTGCATGATCATATCCGGCAACAACAGCGCGAACGGCTCGTCGCCGACCAGTTCGCGGGCGCACCAGACGGCATGGCCGAGACCCATCGGCACCTGTTGGCGGGTAAAGCTGGTCTGGCCCGGTGCGGGCTGCAGCCTCTGCAGGCGGGCAAGCTGCTCGTCCTTGCCGCGCTGTGCCAGCGTGTCATAGAGCTCGAACTGGATATCGAAGTGGTCCTCGATGACCGCCTTGTTGCGGCCGGTCACGAAGATGAAATGCTCGATGCCCGCCTCGCGCGCTTCATCGAGGACATATTGGATGACCGGCCTGTCGACGACGGTCAGCATCTCCTTGGGAACAGCCTTGGTGGCCGGGAGAAACCGCGTGCCGAGACCGGCCACCGGGAAAACTGCCTTGCGAACTCTCTTCATGCTTTCAATTATCCGTTTGCTGGCCGGCTCCGCAATCCCCGTCTGGCGACATTTTCACGCCGGAATTGAAGATTACTGAGCGTGTTAGGGAAACTTCCACCGGCTAAAGCATCGAGGTGTCTTTTCGTTCCAGGCGACACCTATGGTAAACCAATTCCTAACCCGGTTCGGCGATGAATGGTCTTTCCTGAGACAGAGAAGGAGGAAAAGATGTCCGTTCGCAATGCCGCAAAACGTGTTACCAGCGCCATGACGGCAGCCAGCCTCTCGCTCGCTTTATTGATGCCTGCCGGGCCGGCCTTCGCCGACGCCGGTTTCCGGCAATGGGTCGCCGGCTTCCGCGCCACCGCCGTGGCGGGCGGCGTTTCCGGCGCTGTCTACGACCGGGCCTTCAGCGGCTTCAAGGAAGCCGACCCAGTGGTGTTGGAGAAGGCCCGCACGCAGCCCGAATTCACCGCCCCCGCCTGGGACTATTTCGACAACCGCGTCCATGACCAGTCCATCGCGGTCGGGCAGCAGATGGCGCAAAAGTGGAAACCATGGCTGGACAGGATCGAGGCCAGGTTCGGCGTCGACCGATATGTGCTGTTGGCCATCTGGTCGATGGAATCGAACTACGGCGAAATCCTCAAGCGCGACGACATCATGCGCAATGTCATCCGTTCGCTGGCGACACTGGCCTATGGCGATTCCAAGCGCTCGAAATATGCCCGCACGCAACTCGTCGCCGCGCTGAAGATCCTGCAGACCGGCGATATCGACGAAAGCCACCTGATGGGCTCCTGGGCTGGCGCCATGGGCCAGACCCAGTTCATCCCGACCAGCTACCAGCACTATGCCGTCGACATGGACGGCAACGGCAAGCGCGACATCTGGAATTCCATTCCCGATGCGCTGGCGACATCAGCCAATCTGCTGAAGAAGAATGGCTGGCAGGCCGGCAAGACCTGGGGCTACGAAGTCGCGCTGCCGGCCGGCAAATTCCCAGCCGGATCGAGGACGTTGGCGCAATGGCAGGCGCTCGGCGTGGTCCGCGCCAGCGGCAAGCCGTTCAAGAATCTCACTGACAAGGCGACGCTGAAAGTGCCGGACGGTCGTGGCGGGCCGGCCTTCCTGATGATCAGGAATTTCTCGGTCATCAAGGCCTACAACAATGCCGACAAATACGCGCTCGCCGTCGGTCTGCTTGCCGACGAGATCGCCGGCGGCAACGGCCTGGTGCAGGACTGGAACCGGCCCTTCACCAAGCTCAGCTTCGAGGAACGGCAGGAGCTGCAGAAGCGGCTTTCCCAGCATGGCCTTTATGATGGCAAACTCGACGGCAAGATCGGCGACGGCTCGAAGACGGCCATCATGGCCTATCAGGCAAAGGTCGGCTTGACCCAGGATGGCTATCCGAGCATGGAAGTGCTGAAATGGCTCAGGCAAAAATAGGCCTGACGGCGCGTTGAACAGGGAGGGAGCGATTGGTTTGGCCTGCGCGCATCGGGACGTTCGTTCGTCGCATGCCGGTGCTCATCCTGGCCTTCGCCGTGCTCGCCATTGCCGTGGCCGGCGCCATGCATGCCCCGGCCATGGCGCAGGAGCAGCCGCAGCAGAGCCGGGGCTGGTCGTTGCGCGACCTCCTGTTTCCACGCCGCGGCGAGCGCGTCGAGCCGCCGCAGGACGTTCAGCAGGCGAAGCCTAAGCCGAAGAAAAAACCTCGTGCGCCTCGCCCGCCCGTCGAGCCAGCAGCGCCCGTTGTTGAAAAAACGCCGGACGCCCGGACCGTCCTCGTGGTCGGCGACTTCATGGCGGCCGGCCTCGCCGAAGGTCTGGACGATGCCTTCGCCGAGAACGCCGGCGTCAGGATCGTTGATCGCACAAATGGCTCGTCGGGGTTCGTGCGCGACGATTTCTATGATTGGCCCGAACAGATCAAATCGCTGCTCGATACCGAAAAACCCGCCGTCGTGGTCGTCATGCTGGGGTCAAACGACCGCCAGCAGATGAAGGTCGGCGACGTGCGCGAGCAGCCACGCTCGGAAAACTGGACCAAGGAATACGAGCGCCGTACCGATGAGTTCGCCAACGCACTCGCAACCGCCAAAGTGCCTTTCCTGTGGGTCGGGATGCCGGCCTTCCGGGTGTCGAACATGACCTCCGACATGCTGGCCTTCAACGATATCTACCACAAGGTCGCGGAGAGCCATGGCGGCGAATTCGTCGATGTCTGGGATGGCTTCGTCGACGAGAACGGCGCCTTCATCACCAACGGCCCCGACATGAACGGCCAGCCCGTGCGGCTGCGCGCCGATGACGGCATCAACGTGTCGAAGGCCGGCAAGCGCAAGCTCGCCTTCTATACCGAAAAGCCGCTGATGAAGATCCTTGGACTTGCCGCGCCAGGAAGCGTGGCGCCGGCCGTAGCGCCGGCGGGCGCCCCCGTCGAAGCACCGGCTCCGGCGGCCGCGCCCATCGTCATCGATCGCACCCAACCGATGCTGCTCAACGATCCCGCGCTCGACGGCGGCACCGAATTGCTCGGCGCCGCCCCGCCGCCGAAGGCCAATCCAGCTCTTCCCGGCGAAAGGCTGGTGATCGAGGGCAAGGCGCCGGAAGCTTCGCCCGGACGCGCCGATGATTTCTCCTGGCCGCCGAAGGCAAGTCCGGCAGCCACAGCGGCCGCCGACACCACGACAGCCATCACCCCTTAAATCGTTGTTTTGCGCAACTCCGGATGGAAAACCGTACACACTTTTCCTGGAATTGCTCTCTAACTCTTTGTTTTCACGCAATTCCGGACGGAAAACCGCTACGCTGGAATTACTCTAACGCGGCAGGACGGTCGTCCCCATCAGCGCCTCGTCGATCGAGCGCGCCGCCTGGCGGCCTTCGCGGATCGCCCAGACGACGAGCGACTGGCCGCGGCGCACGTCGCCCGCCGCGTAGAGGCGGTCGACGCTGGCCCTGTAGTCGCGGTCGTTGGCCTCGACATTCCTGGAGCGGCGGCTGTCGGTGGTGATCTTCATCTCACCCTCCAGTTCCGCCGCGACACCTGCCATCGCCGGCCCGGCAAAGCCGATGGCTATGAAGGCGAGGTCGGCGCGGATGACGAATTCGGTGCCGGGGATCGGCTTGCGCTTCTCGTCGACCTCGCAGCACTTGACGCCCGTAAGCTGGCCTTCCTCGCCGATGAATTCGAGCGTCGCCACCTGGAATTCGCGCTCCGCCCCTTCGGCCTGCGAGGACGAGGTGCGCATCTTGGTCGCCCAGTAGGGCCAGACGGCGAGCTTGTCTTCCTTCTCGGGCGGCTGTGGGCGGATGTCGAGCTGTGTGACGCGCACGGCACCCTGGCGGAAGGCGGTGCCGACGCAGTCGGAGGCGGTGTCGCCGCCACCGACGACGACGACATGCTGGCCGCCGGCGATGATCGGATGCGACGGCCATGCCACGGACTGGATAGGCTCACCGCCGACGCGCCGGTTCTGCTGCACCAGATAGGGCATCGCGTCGTGCACGCCGCCGAGATCGTCGCCGGGAATACCGGCGGCGCGCGGCGTTTCCGAACCGCCGCAATAGAGCACCGCATCATGTTCGGCGAGGAGTTCCGCGACAGGCTTGTCGACGCCGACATTGACACCGCAATGGAAGCTGACGCCCTCGCCCTGCATCTGTTCGATGCGCCGGTCGATATAGCGCTTCTCGATCTTGAAGTCGGGAATGCCGTAACGCATCAGTCCGCCCGGACGGCTTTCGCGCTCATAGACATGCACGTCGTGGCCGGCGCGGCCAAGCTGCTGTGCGGCCGCCATGCCGGCCGGGCCGGAGCCGATGATGGCGACCCGCTTGCCGGTCTTCTTTTCCGGCGGGTAGGGCCTGATATGGCCGGTCTCGTAAGCCTTGTCGGCGATCGCCTGCTCCACCGTCTTGATGGCGACAGGGATATCCTCGAGGTTGAGCGTGCAGGCTTCCTCGCAAGGCGCCGGACAGATGCGCCCGGTGAACTCCGGGAAATTGTTGGTCGAGTGCAGGTTGCGGATCGCGTTGTCCCAGTCCCTGTTGTAGACGAGGTCGTTCCAGTCGGGGATCTGGTTGTGGATCGGACAGCCGGTCGGCCCGTGGCAGAACGGAATGCCGCAATCCATGCAGCGCGCGGCCTGTTTCTCGACCTCCTTGTCCGACATCGGCAGCGTGAATTCGCGGAAATGCCGGATGCGGTCGGAGGCAGGCTGGTACTTGTGCACCTGCCGGTCGATTTCGAGAAAGCCTGTTACCTTGCCCATAGTCCAGTTCCTGCTGTCCAGATGGTACGGATTTCGCCGCACCCGTTAACCTCTTGAGGCAGCCATGGCAACCTTGCGCCCGAGGTCAAACTGTCGATGAAGGTGGGCCGGGAAGCCTGGGCTCCCCGGCAATTGCAAAGTCTATTCCGCGGCAACGCCCATGCGCATGCGTTCCATCTCGATCAATGCACGGCGATATTCGACCGGCATGATCTTGCGGAACTTCGGCCGGAATGTCGTCCAGTCGTCGAGGATTTCGCGACCGCGCACCGAGCCCGTATAGTGCACATGGTTCGAGATCAGCTGGTAGAGCCGTTCCTCGTCATGGCTGGTCATATCGCCCGACACGTCGACGCGGCCCTTGTGGTCTAGGTCGCCGCCGTGGTGCAGCAGCTTTTCCATGAGATCGTCTTCTTCCGGAACCGGCTCCAGCTCGACCATCGCCATGTTGCAGCGCTCGGCGAAATCGCCTGCTTCATCAAGCACATAGGCGACGCCGCCCGACATGCCGGCGGCGAAATTGCGGCCGGTTTTACCGATGACGACGACAACGCCGCCGGTCATGTATTCGCAGCCATGGTCGCCGACGCCTTCGACGACAGCCGCCACACCCGAATTGCGCACTGCGAAGCGCTCGCCGGCGACACCGGCGAAATAGGCCTCGCCCTCGGTCGCGCCGTAAAGCACGGTATTGCCGACGATGATGGAGTCGGCGGCGACGATCCTGGCCTCCTGCGGTGGCCGGATGACGATGCGCCCGCCCGACAGGCCCTTGCCGACATAGTCGTTGCCGGCGCCGACGAGTTCGAACGAGATGCCGCGTGCCAGGAAGGCGCCGAACGACTGACCGGCGGTTCCGGTGAGCTGGACCTGGATCGTGTCCTCGCGCAGGCCCTTGTGCTTGAAGCGCTTGGCCACCTCACCCGACAGCATGGCGCCGGTCGAACGGTCGACATTGCGGATGTCGACCTCGATCTTGACCGGTTGCTTCGCCTCCAGCGCGGGCTTGGCCAGTTCGATCAGCTTGCGGTCGAGCACATCGTCGATCGGGTGCTTCTGGCGCTCGGTCCAGTGCACCGCTTCATGCGGCGCGTCGGGCTTGTGGAACATCTTCGAGAAGTCCAGCCCGCGCGCCTTCCAGTGTTGGATCACGTCGCGCTTTTCCAGAAGATCGGCGTCGCCGATGATCTGGTCGATATGGGTAAAGCCCATCTCGGCGAGCAGCGCCCGCACCTCTTCCGCCACGTAGAAGAAGAAGTTGATGACGTGCTCGGGCGTGCCCTTGAAGCGCTTGCGCAGCACCGGGTCCTGCGTCGCCACGCCGACCGGACAGGTGTTGAGATGGCACTTGCGCATCATGATGCAGCCGGCCGCGATCAGCGGTGCGGTCGAGAAGCCGAACTCGTCGGCCCCGAGCAGCGCGCCGATGATGACGTCGCGCCCGGTGCGCAGGCCACCATCGACCTGCAGTGCCACTCTGCTGCGCAGGCCGTTCAGCACCAGCGTCTGGTGCGTCTCGGCAAGGCCCATTTCCCACGGGCTGCCGGCATGCTTGAGCGAGGTCAGCGGCGACGCACCCGTGCCACCATCATAGCCGGAGATGGTGATGTGATCGGCACGCGCCTTCGCAACGCCCGCCGCGACCGTGCCGACGCCAACCTCAGATACCAGCTTGACCGATACGTCGGCCGCCGGATTGACGTTCTTCAGATCGTAGATCAGTTGCGCCAGATCCTCGATCGAGTAGATGTCGTGATGCGGCGGCGGCGAGATCAGGCCGACGCCCGGCGTCGAATGCCGGACCTTCGCGATGGTGGCATCGACTTTGTGGCCGGGCAGTTGGCCGCCCTCGCCCGGCTTGGCGCCCTGCGCCACCTTGATCTGCATGACATCCGAATTGACGAGATACTCCGCCGTCACGCCGAACCGTCCCGAGGCGACCTGCTTGATCGCCGAGCGCTCGGGGTTCTTGCCGCCGCCAGGCAGCGGCAGGTAGCGGTCGGCCTCTTCGCCGCCCTCGCCGGTATTCGACTTGCCGCCGATCTGGTTCATCGCGCGGGCCAGCGTCGTATGCGCTTCCCTTGAGATCGAGCCGAACGACATCGCCCCGGTCGAGAAGCGCTTGACGATCTCGGCCGCCGGCATGACGTCGTCGAGCGCGACCTTCTTGCGCCCGCTCTCGTCCGCCAGCTTGATCTTGAACAGGCCGCGTATGGTCTGGGCGCGCGCCGTCTCGCTGTCGATCTGCGCCGAATAGTCCTTGAACGTCTCCCACGAGCCCTGGCGCACGGCGTGCTGCAAGGTGGCGACCGCGTCGGGGGACCACATATGCGCCTCGCCACGCATGCGGAACAGATATTCGCCGCCGACTTCCAGGCTGTTGCGCAGCACCGGATCGCTGCCGAAACCGTCCGTGTGACGGCTGACGGTCTCGCCCGCGATTTCATCCAGCCCGACGCCTTCGATCAGCGTCGCGGTGCCGGTGAAATATTGTTGCACGAAGTCCGACTTCAGCCCGATGGCATCGAAGATCTGCGCGCCGCAATAGGACTGATAGGTCGAGATGCCCATCTTGGACATCACCTTGAGGATGCCCTTGCCGATCGACTTGATGTAGCGCGACACCACCTCGTAGGCGTCGACCTCTTCAGGCAGTTCGCCGCGCTTGTGCATGTCGAGCAGCGTATCGAAGGCGAGATAGGGATTGATCGCTTCCGCGCCGTAGCCGGCAAGGCAGCAGAAATGATGCACCTCGCGCGGCTCGCCGGACTCGACGACCAGGCCGACCGCGGTGCGCAGTCCTTTGCGGATCAGATGGTGGTGCACGGCTGCCGTTGCCAGCAGTGCCGGGATGGCGATGCGGTCCGGCCCAAGCTGGCGATCGGACAGGATGATGATGTTGTAGCCGCCGGCAACCGCCGCCTCGGCCCGCTCGCACAGGCGTTCGACAGCACCCTGCATGCCGGCAGCGCCTTCGCTCGACCCGTAGGTGATGTCGATCGTCTTTGTATCGAAACGGTCCTCGGTGTGGCCGATCGAGCGGATCTTTTCCAGATCGCCATTGGTCAGGATCGGCTGGCGCACTTCGAGCCGCTTGCGGCGTGAATTGCCGACCAGGTCGAAGATGTTCGGCCGCGGTCCGATGAAGGACACCAGGCTCATCACCAGTTCCTCGCGGATCGGGTCGATCGGCGGGTTGGTGACCTGGGCGAAATTCTGCTTGAAATAGGTGTAGAGCAGCTTCGACTTGTCCGACATCGCCGAGATCGGCGTATCGGTCCCCATCGAACCCACCGCTTCCTGGCCGGTGGTCGCCATCGGCGACATCAACAGCTTGGTGTCTTCCTGGGTGTAGCCGAACGCCTGCTGGCGATCGAGCAGGCTGACATCTTTGCGCAGCGCGCGTGGCTCGACCGGCTTCAGATCTTCCAGGATGAGCTGCGTGTTGCCGAGCCAGGTCTTGTAGGGGTGCTTGGTCGCGATCTCAGACTTGATCTCCTCGTCGGGAACGATGCGGCCCTTGGCAAGGTCGATCAAGAGCATGCGGCCGGGCTGCAGCCGCCACTTCTGGACGATCTTCTCCTCCGGCACCGGCAGCACGCCGGCTTCCGAAGCCATGATGACGCGGTCGTCATCGGTGACGATGTAGCGTGCCGGGCGCAATCCGTTGCGGTCGAGCGTGGCGCCGATCTGGCGTCCGTCGGTGAAGGCGACTGCCGCCGGCCCGTCCCACGGCTCCATCAGCGCCGCGTGGTACTCGTAGAAAGCCTTGCGGTCGGCATCCATGAGCTTGTTGCCGGCCCAGGCTTCCGGGATCAGCATCATCATGGCGTGGCTCAGGCTGTAGCCGCCCTGGAACAGGAACTCGAGCGCGTTGTCGAAGCACGCCGTGTCGGACTGGCCGTCATAGGAGATCGGCCAGAGCTTCGAGATGTTGTTGCCGAACAGCTCTGAATCGACCGAGGCCTGGCGCGCCGCCATCCAGTTGTTGTTGCCGCGCACCGTGTTGATCTCGCCATTATGCGCGACCATCCGGTAGGGATGCGCCAGCTTCCACGACGGGAAGGTGTTGGTCGAGAAGCGCTGGTGGACGAGGATCAGCGCGGTTTCGAAGCGCGGGTCCTTGAGGTCCTTGTAGTAGGCGCCGACCTGATAGGCCAGGAACATGCCCTTATAGACGATGGTGCGCGCCGACAGCGACACGCAATAGGCGCCGATGTCCATGTTGTCGTTTTCGGCATAGATGCGGCCCGAGATGACCTTGCGCAGCAGGTAAAGCCTAGCCTCGTATTCCTCGTCATCGGTGATATCGGTCGTACGGCCGATGAAGACCTGCCGGTGGAACGGCTCGGACGCGACGATGTCAGGTGCCTTCGACAGCAACGAATTGTCGACCGGCACGTCCCGGAATCCGAGCAGCGGCAGCCCCTCGGACTGCGCCGATTCGGCGATGATCTCTTCGACATGGGCGCGAAGGACGGCATCCTGCGGCATGAACCAGTGTCCGACGCCATACTGACCTACCGGTGGCAGCTCGATACCCTGGGCCGCCATCTCCTCACGGAAAAAACGATCCGGAAGCTGCACCAGCACGCCGGCGCCATCCCCGACCAGCGGATCGGCACCGACGGCGCCGCGATGCGTCAGGTTCTCGAGCACGGCAAGCCCATCCATGACGATCTGATGCGACTTCACGCCTTTCATGTTGACGATGAAGCCGACGCCACAGGCGTCATGCTCGTTGCGCGGGTCGTAGAGTCCCTGGGCGGCCAGGCCGCCGGTGGTCGCGCGATTTTTGATGGAGGTATTTTTGACGGCAGCCGCTTTCGTCTGCGCGGCCTGGCCGTTCGTCGCAGAGAGCGTCAATTCCGTCATGGTCTTATCCTCCGTTCCGTGTCCCGTCGGGCGCTGGTGGGCCTCGGCGAGCACCTGGACTCGCCTTTCATTCTTGCGGCACGTCTTGCGAAATCGCCGAACCAAGCGGCGCGCCGCTGGCTCACATCCGGTATCGTACAGGCCAGAACTGGTCCGTCCACCTGTCGCTCGCGGCAAAAGCCGGAGTGGCCCGAACGATACGCCAATCCAGCCTGTTTTGTGCGACAAAATAAGACAGCACTACTGTCCTAAATTTTTATGACAGAAATCCTGGACCCACACAAGACCGATTCACAAAAAACTTGGCCGCGCCGCGACACAAAATTTCGCGGGACGATTACAAAACGTAAGCTTCGGTCTCCGAAGGCGCCGCGTGCCCGACGCTGGCTTTACCTGTTTTCTTGTACCTGGCCCTTGCGGGAGGGTCATGAAAGCGATCAAGGTCCCGACGATTTTCCCAACACAGGCAGACACATGTTCTTCGTTTCCGACAATTGGGCAGGCGCCCACCCAAGCATTTCAGCCGGCCTCTCGGCTCATGGCGCGGGCTTCTCGACCGCTTATGGCGACGGTGCCCTCGACCAGGCCGTCTATCGCCGCTTCAGCGAGATATTCGAACGCGAGGTGGCGGTGTTCTTCGTGGCGACCGGCACCGCCGCCAATTCGCTGTCGCTGACGACCTACAACAAACCCGGCGGCATTTCCTTCGCCCATCGCGAATCGCATGTCATCGAGGACGAATGCGGCGCGCCGGAATATTTCTCCGGCGGCGCGCGGCTGCACGCGGTCGATGGCGCGCTGGGCAAGGTCGACCCGCACAATCTGGACAGGGCGATCGGCCGTTTCGCCGGCGAGGTGGTCCATTGGGGCCGGCCGATGGCCGTCTCGATCACTCAGTCGACCGAGGTCGGCACCGTTTACGGCTTGGACGACATCGATGCGATCTCGGCCATCGCCAAGCGCCATTCCGTGCCATTGCATATGGACGGCGCCCGCTTTGCCAACGCGCTGGCCGCGCTCGAAACGACGCCGGCTGAAATGACCTGGAAACGCGGTGTCGACATCCTGTCCTTCGGCGGCACCAAGAATGGCTGCTGGTGCGCCGAGGCGATCGTGCTTTTCGATCTCGACCGCGCCAAGGAATTGGCGTTCCTGCGCAAGCGTGCCGCGCAGCTGTTTTCAAAGTCGCGTTTCGTCGCGGCGCAGTTCGGAGCCTATTTCAAGGACGGGCTGTGGCTCGACACAGCGCGCCATGCCAACGCCATGGCCGCGCGCCTGGCGGCGGTGATCGAGGATTCGGCCGCGGCCAAGCTCGCCTGGCTGCCGCAGGCCAACGAAGTCTTCGCGGTGATCAGGAAGACGGAAGCCGAGAAGCTGCAGGCGGCTGGCGCGGCCTTCTACGACTGGCACAGGCCGCACGGCTTCGACGGCCATATCGGCGAGGACGAGATGCTCTACCGCTTCGTCACCAGTTTTGCGACGACCTCGGAGGAAGTCGACCGCTTTGGCCAGTTGATCGCCGGCTAGCCGATATTCCCGACAACAAAAAAGCGGCGCCTTTCGGCGCCGCTTCCGTCTCGGGAGGAGACTTGAACTAGCCTTGTTAGGCTGCAGTCTTGGCCTCGATCTGCTTGGCTTTGGCCGGAGCCGAGGTGATCGCGATCTTGCGCGGCTTCAGCTCTTCGGGAATGTTGCGCTTGAGATCGACGAAGAGCAGGCCGTTCTTCAGCGCGGCGCCGACGACTTCAACGTGATCGGCAAGCTGGAAGCGGCGCTCGAAGGCCCTGGAGGCGATGCCTCGATAGAGCAGTTCCGAACCTTCACCGGTGCCCTCGTCCTTGCGCTCACCCTTCACGGTCAGCACGTTGCGGTGGGCCTCGATCGAGATTTCGTCGTCCGAGAAGCCGGCGACCGCCATCGAGATCCGGTAGGAATCCTCGCCGGTGCGCTCGATGTTGTAGGGCGGATAGGTCTGCGCGCCATCGGGCTGCGCGAGCGAATCGAGCATGGTGAAGAGACGGTCAAAGCCGACGGTCGAACGGTAAAGCGGGGAAAAATCAACGTGACGCATGATGTGTTCTCCTGTTGAGCAACATGGTTTGCGTATGGCCGTGCGAAACCCGTAAGCGGCGTTTCGGGAAGACCAGCGGCCCCGACATTGGCGGCCGCAACCCACATCTGGGGAGCGCTTGAAAGCATTTCAAGTTTCGTTGGCCGGCAAAAAAGAGTGAGGCGGCCAGCCTTTGGATGAACGGCAGATGAACCGGTGCTTCGGCGCCCGTTCAGACAGCCACCGCTAACGTGGCTTTCAAGATCAAAGTTGACGGCGCCTGATCTGCAGAGGTGCCGCATCGAGGCCGAACCGGGTGTTAACGTCCCTTCCTCCCGGATCGACAGGGGCCGGAAGCGCGCTCAAAGCCGCTTCCGGCCTTCCCCGTTGCAGTCCCGATTACCCGGAACGCCTTTGCTTTTAACGCATTGGCGTCTATCACCTTGGCGGGGCCAGCCATCTCGGGCAGGCACGGAAGACGCCGAGCACGAAGCGCCGAATGACGGACATTTTCCACGACACTCCGCTTTTCCATGAAACCGAGGGCAATCCGCGGCCGGAAAACGCCACCGGCGGCTTCCTAACCACGCGCGACCGCAAGAAGATACGTTACGGCCTGTTTCCCCCGGTGGCGCGTCCGATGCGGGGCACCGTGGTGCTGCTCGGCGGCCGCAACGAGTGCATCGAGAAATATTTCGAGACCATCCGCGACCTTGCAGCCCGGGGCTTTGGCGTCGCCACCTTCGATTGGCGCGGCCAGGGCGATTCCGACCGGCTTATCCGCGACCGCCAGCGCGGCTATGTCAGGTCCTTCCGCAACTATACGGCCGATCTGGAACAGTTCTTCGAGGAGATCGTGCTGCCCGATTGCCGCGGCCCGTACTACATCCTCGCGCATTCTGCAGGGGCCGTGATCGCCCTCCTTGCGGCGCCGTCGATGGTGAACCGCGTGCGCCGCATGGTGCTGATCGCGCCATTCCTGACGTTGCCCGACCTGCCGGTCTCGATTGGGACGGTCCGCCGGGTCTGTTCGTTTTTCTGCGCCCTGGGGCTTGGCCGGCTCTACGCCGCCTGGGGTCCACGGCCGAGACACACGCTGCCCTTCGAAGCCAACAAGGTGACGAGCGATCCGCAACGCTATCGTCGCAATACGCGCATCTACGAAGAGTATCCGCAACTGGCGCTTGGCGGCCCGACGATCCGCTGGCTGCGGGCGGCGGCGAAGGCGTCGGAAGCCATCAGCGACCCCGACTTCATGGCCCGCATTCAGGTGCCTCTGCTGATCATCGCCGCCGGTGCCGACCAGGTCGTCTCGACCAAGGCGGTGGAAACATACGCGAGAAATCTGCGGCTCGGTTCGCTGCTGATGATCGACGGCGCCAAGCACGAAATCCTGCAGGAAGTCGATCTCTACCGCGAACAGTTCCTCGCCGCCTTCGACGCCTTCATCCCTGGCTCGGACGACCCGAGCACCTGACCGGCACCCTTCCATGGGCAGAACTGCATCAGCGGCGCAAGGCAGCCATGGCGGCCGCGTGAAGCTCCGGCGTCGCGGCGGCCAGCACATCGCCGCCTTTTTCCGCCGGCCCCCCGTCGAAAGTGGTGACGACGCCGCCGGCCTTCTCGATGATCGGGATCAGCGCGACGATGTCGTAAGGTTTCAACCCCGGATCGGCGACGATATCGACGCTTCCCGAGGCGATCATGGCGAAGGCATAGCAATCGGTGCCGTAGCGGGCGAGTTGCACCTGTTTCTCGAACGCGTCATAGCGCGTGCGCGCCTCCCCCGTGAACAGCGCCGGCGTGGTGGTGAACAGCGTCGCATCCGCCAGCCTGGTCGTCTTGCGGGTCGAAAGCTTGCGCGGCCCGCCCGGTCCCTCATAGTGCGAGCCGGATTGATTGGCGTAGAATAGTTCGCCGATGAACGGCTGCGACATCATGCCGGCGACAGCGTCGCCATCGACCGTCAGGCCGACCAGCGTGCCCCATACCGGCAGGCCAGAGATGAAGGCGCGCGTGCCGTCGATCGGATCGATCACCCAGACATGCCGGCTGGCCGTGTTTTCGCTGCCATGCTCCTCGCCAAGAATGCCATGGTCGGGATATTCGGCCGATATGAGCGCCCGAATAGCGCGCTCGGCCTCCTGGTCGGCCTCGGTGACCGGATCGAAACTGCCCTTTTCCTTGTTGGCGACCACGCCCTGCCTGCGGAAGCGCGGCAAGGTTTCGGCCGCTGCCGCTTGCGCGATGCGGCGCATGAAATCGATGCTGATGTCCAACTGATTCCCCCGCATTGCGGTCTGTCCGAACCCGGCTCTGCCGCACCCCGTCCACCAAAACAAGGTTTTGACGCCTTGGTCGGCCCGCTCACCGTTGCCCAAATGTCACATGAGCATGACCGGAGCGTGATTTCCACATCACTCTTAATTAAAAAAGCCTGAAGGTCGCTTGACATTTGTGCAGCGCACAATAGGCTTATCCTCGGACAGGTTTTCCTGTCCATGCCCTCCTTGGGCGTTTCCTCCCTAGACTTCGACCGTATCGTGAAAACGATGCGGTCTTTTTTTAAGCTGCGAATCCGGCTGCAGTTTCACTCCGCGGCCAGCGGCAAGTCGATGAAATGATGGTCCGGCATCGCCATCAGGTCGGCTGAAAATCGCGTCAGATCGTCGGCAAGCGCATCGAAGCCGGCGGCTTTCTCGAATGTCCGCTCATTCATGTAGAGCCCACGATTGACCTCGATCTGCAGCGCATGCAGATGCCGCGCCGGGCGGCCGTAATGTTCCGTGATGAAACCGCCGGCATAAGGCTTGTTGTGGGCAACGGTATAGCCCATCGCGGTCAGCAGGCCGATCGCGGTTTGTGTCAACGCCGCGGCCGCCGAGATGCCGAAACGGTCGCCGATGATGAAATCCGGCCGCAGGCCGCTGTCGCCGACACGGATGCTCGCCGGCATCGAATGGCAATCGATCAGCACGGCAAAGCCGAAACGAGCGTGGGTCCTGGTCAAAAGCCGCTTCAGCGTTTCGTGATAGGGCTTGTAGACCGCCTCGATGCGGGCAACCGCCTCGGCGAGCGGCAAGCGGCCCGCATAGATGTCGAGGCCCTCGCCCACCAGCTTCGGCACCGTGCCGAGCCCGCCGGCCACGCGCGCGGAGCGGATGTTGCAGAAGGACGGCACCGGCTCGGCGAACATGCGCGGGTCGAGTTCCCACGGCTCGCGGTTGACGTCGAGATAGGCGCGCGGAAAATTCGCCGCCAGCATTGGTGCGCCCAGCGCCACGGCGCCGCCGAACAGCTCGTCGACATAGCAATCCTCCGAGCGGCGGATTGCGTTGCGGTCGAGCCTTGCCATGGCAAGGAAGCGTTCGGGATAGTAGCGGCCGCTATGCGGTGAATTGAAGAGGAAGGGGACGCGCTGCTCGGCGCCCGACCGGATTTCGAAGGGGGGAAAGACCGAAAAATCCTCGGCTGCCGTCTTCAATTTGAACGTACCCGAAAACACCAGTGCATCATGGCATGAAACTGCCATCTTGCCGCCCGCATGTCCAGTATTTCAGCGGCCGTGCCGCTGGGCAAATGTGGCTCAGGCACGTCCGCGTTCACTTGATGTTTACTCTCACCTCCTCATATACAGGATGGTTAACGGGCCTGCCCCACGGCAGTCTCGGGCGGGTGATTCGGACGGGATATCATGGCACGCATTCTTCTGGCGGAAGACGACGACGATATGCGTCGGTTCCTCGTCAAGGCGCTTGAGCGCGCCGGCTACCAGGTCAGCGATTTCGACAACGGCGCCAGCGCTTATGAGCGGCTGCGCGAGGAACCGTTCTCGCTGCTTTTGACCGACATCGTCATGCCGGAGATGGACGGCATCGAACTGGCGCGCCGCGCCACCGAGATCGACCCCGATCTCAAGGTCATGTTCATCACCGGTTTCGCCGCCGTCGCGCTGAACCCGGATTCCAAGGCGCCCAAAGACGCCAAGGTGCTGTCCAAGCCCTTCCACCTGCGCGATCTCGTCAACGAGGTCGAGAAGATGCTGCAGGCGGCCTGAGCCGCCTTCCGCGGGCTGCCAGCGTCAGTCCACAGCCGGCCGGACGACGTTGTATTTCCTCTTTTCCCGCTATTGACGCGCCGGACCAAAAATGGTGTATGCGCGGCTTCGGATGGGCGTGTAGCTCAGCGGGAGAGCACTGCATTGACATTGCAGGGGTCACAGGTTCAATCCCTGTCACGCCCACCATCCGGTTCCAGGTCTGTAGGTCGCATAGTCCTTGGTGGAACGCGCCAGGGAACGTTCCGAGCAAAATCCTGGGGTCACACCAGCGGCGCTTCGAGTAAGACACTTTCGCGCTAAGGTGACGCCAAGGAGCGGTCGATGACCCGAAGGACTTTAGCGATCTGGGCGGGGGTTCTTCTCACACTTTGGTTCGGCGGACCAGGCCTCCTCGGATTTCGAAGCTGGGAGTGGCACCAAAGACTAGTTCTCGAAGTCAACACGCCACGTGGGCTAGTGTCGGGAGGGAGCACCATTGCGGCTGGCGTGGGCCTTGATCCCAAATGGCTCCCTTCCAACGGAGGCGGCGGCCATAGCTGGATCAAGGGCGAGTCCTCCTTTGTTGAGGTTGCACCCGGCAAATATCTGTTTGCGGTCCTTCGCGACCAAGATGAGACTGGCCGGGCCGTTCATTCTTTCAGCTCCCAAATCCACGCATTCAACGGCACTACTGAACAGATTTTCCACGGCCTTGAGACAATGCAGGGCACCCACAGAGTACCGCGCCCTCTTTATCCAACGTTGGTGACTTTCGACGACCTGAACGATCCAAGTTCGGTGAGGCTTGTCGATCCAGACCACCTTGACGTGGTGTTCGGCTCCGGCGTGACGCTTAACCGGATCACGTTGGAGATCACCAATAGTCGCATCACAAACGGAGAATTGGAAAATGTCCTCAAGTGGATTCCAAATTACTACGTCGCTCACTTCGATGGAGCGCGCTACGAGACAATGTCTGCTCCGAACCGACTGGCCAACGCGCTGACATCCGGTGCCTTCAAGGTGCCTTGAAATGTCGTTGCTTCGTGGAACACGCCAGGGAACATTTCATGCGCAGTCCTGCGCCGCATCGAAGGCCCGAAATGGGGCGCACTCTATGCGGTTGGCCGCTGCCGCGGGAGCCGCCCCCGGATTGCTGGATGGCGGCCCGGAGATATGTCGGACCTCAGGCAATCGCACGGCCCCCTCGACCCCAGCCTATAGCCAGTATAGTCTCAGCCGGCGAAGCCGCCACCTCGCCCTCGCCAGACGACCGGTTTTCGGCTTCTTGCCCAAGCGCACCCGCAGCCTGATTCTCCTGAAGATAGGATTTCCAGGCTCGACACTGACCAGCCTTTTTGCCATCTCCACCGCCGACGTTTTGTCTTCCAGCACTTCCAGGAGGATAAAGGCCGAGCAGGCCATGGCGTAGGGATAGCCTGCCCTGGCCGCCGCGAAGAAGACCTCGAAATCCCGAACCATCGTCAGGTAGGCGCCGATCCGCTCCGTCAGGAGGTGCATCATCGGCAGCGGGATCTTCGAGCGGCGCCGCGATTGGCTCACCATCAGCGATTTCAGGATCGCATCGCCGGTCGGATAATCGCCCTCGCGGAAACAGGTGGCCGCCATCTTCAGATCATACGCGTCGTTTTCCGGGTCCAGCGCCTGCGCGCCTCGCAGCAGCTCTTTTGCTTGCGCCGGACCGATCTCGTCTTCGAGCGACAGGAAAGCCCACTGGTAGCCGAAGGCTGCTTCGAGCGGATGATAGGCCGCCCGATGCGCCTGCAACTCCTCCATGATGATTTCCGCCGCGCGCTGCTTGCCGAACAGCGCGCTACTGCCCATGCACGGGACATCGCCCATGACGGACGCCACCATCGCGTAGATGCTGGTGCCGGCATGGATCTGCTGGCACCTTGCCATCAGCCCCATTTCGAAAAACGCACTGAGGGCTTCCTCGCCCCGGAAGTCGCCAGCCCCGAAATCGTCAGTCCGCAAGGCTCCGGTTTCGGCGCCGAGATAGTCGAGCGTCGCGCGATCCTGGCCGACAAGAAGCGTTGTCATGCCTTTCGAGGCGAGTTCCGTGATGATCGCCTTCGCCAGCGTCGAAGGGATGACCTTGTCGGCGAAAATCAGCCTTCTGCGATATTGGCCACGGACGATGTCGCCGCTGCGAAGATGCAAGGCGGCCATCGGGCCGGGAAAGCGGCATTTGCCGGCCGCGTCCAGCGCCTGCCGCACGGCCGGCGCGAACCCGAAGGCCCGCAGTGTCTCGGATCGTCGAACCGGTTGGACACCTTCGTCGCGGAAAAAATCGAGTACGTCGAAGTCGTCGCAGATCCAGCCACGCAGCTTTCCCTCCCTTGCTGTCGCTGCAAGGTCGGACGGCGCGAAGGCGGAACGGCCAAGCACGCCCATGCCGGCAGCGTCGATCTTGTCGCCCAACCAATGCTTCTCGATGAAGTCGGCCGAAAAGATCTTCGTGACCACATCGACGGTATGGGATCCTTCGTCGGTAACATCCCTGCTGCTCCAGGTGAAGCCGAAGCGGTAGCCGAGCCTGTCGGCAAGGGATTTTGCGTTGGCCATCGCCAGCAAGCGACCGCCCAGCCCGTCGCTCCGGTTGACCGCAATCAACATCGAGTTGTCTTCGAGCGCCCCCGAGCCGAAGGCCGCCTTTTTCGAGGTGGCGGAAAAACGATGCATTTATCTTTCCAGTCGATTGCAGTTCGATAGCCAACCGGCGGCTAGCTGCGCAAGGGAGAACCGTCATTTGCCGTCGCGGCTGTCCGGACCGTCAATTCGATTTCCCGAAAAAGCCGGTTGGCGGGTTCCGCCGTGAGGGATAGCGCCACCATTGACAGGGCGGCCTCGGTTCTGCCCAGAGCCGAGTGAAGGATTTGGGCCGAGCATGCCGCTGCGTAGGGATAGCCGGCATTGGCCGCGACAAAGTAGAGTTCGAAATCACCTGCCATCATCCGGCCGCGCCATGAGGGAGCGGTCAGGACGTCGAGGATAGGCATGGAATTTTCGGTGCCGGCATCGATTTCCCCGAGCATGAACGCTTTCAGAATTGCTTCGCCGTCGCCAAAATTCCTTTCCCGAAAATAGCCGGCTGCCAGCTTCAGCGCGTAGGCGGGATTTTGTGGATCGAGCGCGGCCGCCTTTTCGAGAATTCCCCTCGCCTGCGCTGGGCCAATGCTGTTTTCCATCAGCATGATGGCTGACTGATAACCGTAGGCTGCCTCCAGCGGATGGTAGTCCGATTGCCGAGCCTTCAATTCATCCAGGATGGCCGCGGCGGTGCCGCGAGCGCCGAACACGGCCTTTGGGCGTAGGACCCGGATCCCTCCCATCACCGACGCAATTGTCGCGAACACGCTGCTTCCCGCATGGATTTGCCGACACCGAGCCATCAATGCCATTTCGAAAAACGCCTTGAGTGTCTCGTCCTCGAACTGTTCCGCCCCGAAATCATCGGAGAGGAAGGCTCCGGTCTCCGATTTCAGATAGTCGAGCGTTGCCCGGTCCTGGCCGATCACCAGCGTCGCCAAGCCCTTTGACGCCAGCTTCGATACGATCGCCCTGGCTAGCGGCGCGGGAACGACCTTGTCGCCAAACGCCATCTGCGAGCGGTAGTTACCATGGATGATGTCGCCGCTGCGCAGATGCAGAGCGACCATCGGCCGTGGAAATCGGAACCCGTGGGCGGCAGCTATGGTTGCTTTTACCGACTCGGAAAAACCAAGCGTACCAAACGTCCGATGCCGCGATCGGGTGGGCCGGTAGGCTGGCAGCAACCCTTTGAACCAACCCTGCCGGAACGATCTCAGGATACGGAAATCATCGCAGATCCATCCTTGGAAGCCGTTGCGATCAGCATCGGCCGCCAGACTGTCCCGCGTGAATGGTGTCCCGCCGAGAACACCGAACCGGACTGCGTCGATCTTCTCGCCCAGCCAGTGTCGTTCGACAAAAGCCGGGGCAAAAACCTTGTCGACAGAATCGACGATGTGGAATTGCATGTCGTCGATGGATCGGCGGTTCCAGGTGAAGCCGAAGCGACATCCCAGTTTGTCGGCGAGACATTTTGCGTTGACCATGGCAAGCAGGCGCCCTCCAAGGCCGTCTGCCCTGGTCGCCGCCAATGTCTTCCTGGAGAAATCACTCAAGCCCCATCAACTTTCGGGTGCTGTCAGCCGGATTTGGCCGGCTTCGATATTCCGGATGAACCATGCATATGTCTGCTCCAGCCCGCCGCGCAGCGCGTACCGGGGGCGCCAACCCGTCGCGAACAGCCGCGACACGTCCAGCAGCTTGCGCGGCGTGCCGTCCGGCTTGGTCGTGTCGAACGCAATCTCCATGTCTCCGCCGACGATCGAAGCGACCATCCTGGCCAATTCGGCGATGGTGATATCCTGACCCGAGCCGACATTGACGTGACCCTCACCGCTGTAGGCCTTCAAGAGGAAGACCAGGGCATCGGCGGCATCGTCGACATAAAGGAACTCGCGCATCGGTGTCCCCGATCCCCACACCTGCAGCGTCTTGCGGCCCGCTTGCCTTGCTTCATGTGCCTTGCGCATCAACGCGGGTATGACGTGACCGGCTTCAAGGTGGAAATTGTCACCTGGACCGTAGAGATTGGTCGGCATCGCCGAAATGTAGTCGACCCCGTATTGACGCCGGTAGGCTTGGCAAAGCTTCAGCCCGGCGATCTTGGCGATCGCATACCATTCATTGGTGGGCTCCAACGGCCCAGTCAGCAGCGCATCCTCCTGGATCGGCTGCGACGCGAATTTCGGGTAGATGCAGGACGAGCCGAGAAACAACAGTTTGCGCACCTCGCTACGAAAGGCGCTATCGATGACATTGGTCTGCAGCACCAGGTTCTCATGCAGGAAATCGGCCGAAAACCTGTCATTGGCCAGGATGCCGCCGACCTTGGCCGCCGCCATCACCACGGCATCCGGTCGGCGATCCATCATCCAGCGCCGCACACCGGCCTGATCCCCGAGATCCAGTTCAGTGCGCGCGGCGGTCAATACCTCGCAATCCTCACTTGCCAGCCTGCGCACGACGGCCGAGCCGACCATGCCGCGATGCCCGGCCACGAATACCTTTTTGCCCCTGAGGTCGAAGGTTCCGTTCATCGCGCTGCCCTTGTCAGGAATGGCCGCCTGACGCGGCACTGGCCCCGGCGCACGCCAGATCGGCGTGTACCATCTCCGCCACCAGTTCCCTGAAACCGGTCACGTGCGACCAGCCAATCCTGGTCCTGGCCTTGGATGCGTCGCCGACAAGCAGGTCGACCTCCGTCGGCCTGAAATAGCGTGGATCGATGCGCACCAGCACCGCACCCGACCCGGCATCGATCCCGACCTCGTCCGCACCGTGCCCCTGCCAGCGAATGGACCGTCCGGTCTCGGCAAAGGCCAGCTCGGTAAATTCGCGCACCGAGTGCGCTTCGCCGGTCGCCAGCACGAAATCGTCGGCCACGTCGTGCTGCAGGATGCGCCACATGCCCTCGACATAGTCGCGCGCATGGCCCCAGTCCCGCATGGCATCGATGTTGCCGAGATAGAGCGTTTCCTGGCGGCCATGGTGGATCGAGGCAACGGCCCGTGTGACCTTGCGGGTCACGAAAGTCTCGCCGCGAAGCGGACTCTCATGATTGAACAGGATGCCGTTGGCCGCGAAGATGCCGTAGGCCTCGCGATAGTTGACCGTCGTCCAGTAGGCATAAAGCTTGGCGGCCGCATAGGGTGACCGGGGACGAAAGGGCGTCGTCTCGCATTGTGGCACCTCGCGGGTCTTGCCGTAGAGCTCCGAGGTCGAAGCCTGGTAGAAGCGCACCTTTTCTTCCAGGCGCAGGATACGGATCGCCTCGAGCAGCCTGAGCGTTCCCAGCGCGTCGGCATTGGCTGTGTATTCCGGTGTCTCGAAACTCACCTGGACGTGGCTCTGGGCACCGAGATTGTAGATCTCGCTGGGCTGCGTCTCCTGCACCAGCCGGATCAGGTTGGTAGCGTCCGTAAGATCGCCATGGTGCAGGAAGAAACGGGCGTCGCCTTCATGCGGGTCGACATAGATATCGTCTATGCGCGCGGTGTTGAACGAAGACGAGCGGCGCTTGACGCCATGGACGACATAGCCCTTCTGCAACAGCAATCGGGCCAGATAGGCCCCGTCCTGGCCGGTTACCCCGGTGATGAGGGCCACTTTGTCTGCCATTGCACGACGGGTCCGCTGATCGGTGCTCCCGCAATACAGCCTCAGGGCAGTAACGCAAATCCCCCCGGGGAGGATTCTTGGCAAAGGCTCGTTCGGTTCAGACGCCCGCGATAGCGCACAGGTTCTTCATCCTGGCGGCGGCAAGGTCCGGATCGGCCAGCAATCCTGCCTGGTCGGCAAGGCGGAAAATATCGGCATAGTGGCGGATGCCGCGCGCCGACTGCATGCCTCCGACCATCGCGAAATGGTCCTGATGACCGTTCAGCCAGGCCATGAAGACGATGCCGGCCTTGTAGTACTCGGTCGGCGCCTCGAAGATTTTTCGCGACAGCGGCACCGTCGGCGCCATCAGTGCGTCATAGCCGGCGCGGTCGCCCTCGGCCAGCTTCGCCAGGGCGACATTGGCGGCCGGCGCGATTGCATCGAAAATGCCAAGCAGCGCATGCGAGTGCCTTTTGCCGTCGCCGGCGATCAGTTCGGGATAGTTGAAGTCGTCGCCGGTGAACATCAACACGCCATCGGGCAGCCGATCCCGCAGCGCGACCTCCTTGCCGGCATCGAGCAACGATATCTTGATGCCTTCGACCTTGCCGGCATGGCGTTCGATGATGGCGACCACCGTGTCGAGCGCGGTCTCGAAATCGTCGCCGCCCCAATAGCCCTTCAAGGCCGGGTCGAACATGTCGCCCAGCCAGTGCAGGATGACCTTGCCGGAGGCCTGGCCCAATATGCGGTCGTAAACCAGGGCGTAGTCGTCCGGCCCCTTCGCCACCGCTGCCAGGGCGCGGCTGGCCATCATGATCGCCTTGCCGCCCTGCCCTTCGATGAAAGCGAATTGCTCCTCATAGGCGGAGATCACATCGTCCAGTGTCCTCGCCGACGTCGGCGCCAGATGGTCGGTTCCGGCGCCCGAGGCGAGATCGGCGCCAGCGACGGTCCGCGCCTCCGCGATTGAACGGCGGATCAATTCCCTGGCGCTCGCCCAATCGAACCCCATGCCGCGCTGCGAGGTATCCATTGCCTCGGCGATGCGGAAGCCGAGCCGCCACAGATGATGACGGAACGCCATCGTCCCGTCCCAATCGACAACGGGCCGCGACCAGGGATCGGTCATTCCCAGGGGATCGGCAACGACATGCGCGGCGGCATAGGCGATGCGCGGGAACCGCGCGCCGATCACCGGCTGGACCGGCTGTCCGACAAGCGCGTAACGGGTCCTTCGGCCACCTTCGCCAGGCAAGGCAATTTCCATCGGTCTCTCCCTTTCCGACGCCTATTAAATGGAACGTTCCAATAAATCAAGAACCTTTAGGATTCACGAGCCTTTTCGCTGGGATACAGTACGCTGAAGCCTCACTCGATGCCCAGAACGGGTTGCACTATTCGGGTTGGTGATTTTCCAGCCCGGGAAAAATCCCGATTGACTCCGCATCGCAGCAGTGATTAGAACGTTCCAATAAAATTCGACCAGAAGAGGGAGGAGACATCGGGATGGCCAGCCGGGCCAAGGCTACGATCTTCGACATCGCCCGCGAGGCGGGCGTGTCGAAATCGACGGTGTCGCTCGTGCTCCAGGGCAGCGGCCTGATCCGCCCCGAGACCGCGGTCAAGGTTCGCAAGGCGATCGAGGATGTCGGCTATGTCTACAACCGAGGCGCCGCCAATCTGCGCAAGGCCCATTCCAACGTCATCGGCATGGTCATCAACGATCTCACCAACCCGTTCTTCGCGGAACTGGCGGTCGGCATGGAGCGCGTCTTCCAGTCGGCGGGTATCGTGCCGTTCATAGCCAATACGGCGGAGAACCCGGTGCGCCAGGAAGAAGTGTTGAAATCACTGATGGAGCAAGGCGTCGCCGGGCTCATCGTCTCGCCGGCGCGCGGCACCACGCCGGGTGCCTTCCGGCGACTGGAGATGGCGGGCGTGCCTGTCGTCTTCGCCATGCGCCGTTTGCCGGAAAGCCGCATCCCGGTGATCACGCCCGACAATCATCGTGGCGCCTATCTCGCCACCGCTCATCTCGTCGGCAAAGGGCATCGCCGCCTGGCCTTCTTCGGTGGCTCGTCCGACCTTGTGGTTTATCATGAACGGCTGGGTGGCTTTCGCGAAGCCTGCGAGACGCTCGGCATTGAACCCCGCGATGCGCTCATCATCGAGGGCGAGACCAACCGCAAGGGCGGCATGGCCTGCCTGGAAACATCGCTCGCAATGGCCGAGCCGCCAACCGCGGCGCTCTGTTTCAACGACGCCGTTGCCTTTGGCGTCATGCTGGCGCTGCGCAAGCGCGGACTTGAACCAGGCCCGGATTTCGCTGTCGTCGGATTCGACGACGTGGTCGAGGCCGAACATTACATGCCGGCGCTGACCAGCGTCGCGGTGGACTCCGCCGGTCTCGGCGAACGTGCTGCCCACGTCATGATCAAGATGATCCAGTCGCGCACCACGCGCGCCGAGGACCATATCGGCGCGGTCAATCTCGTGGTCAGGGAAAGCTGCGGCCCGGACCGCCGCGCCAAAGCCCGCTCCGCGAAAACGGGAGGCGCGGCATGAGCGTCAAATGGGGGCTGATCGGCGCCAGCACGATCGCCCGGCAATTCATGATCGACGCCATTCGCGCGCAAGCCGACGGCGCGATATCAGCGGTGATGAGTTCCAATCCGGAACGCGCCAGGGCCTATGCAAGGGAAAATGGCATTCCAGCCGCCGTATCAGATCTCGATGCCTTGCTCGGCTCCGACATCGACGCCGTCTACATCTCCACCACCAACGAACTGCATCTCGAACAGGCGCTCGCCGCCGCCCAGGCGGGCAAACATGTGCTGTGCGAAAAGCCGCTGGCACTGACCAGTGCCGACGCGCGCAGGATGGTCGTCGCGGCCAAGGCCGCGGGTATCGTGCTTGGCACCAACCATCATCTGCGCAACGCCGGCGCGCACCGCGCCATGCGCGAGGCGATCGCAGCGGGCCGCATCGGCAAGCCGATCGCCGCGCGGGTCTTCCATTCCGTCTACCTGCCTGAGGCCCTGCAGGGCTGGCGCATCACCAAACCCGAAGCCGGCGGCGGCGTGGTACTCGACATCACCGTGCATGATGCCGACACGCTGCGCTTCGTGCTTGGCGACGATCCGTTCGAGGTTTCGGCCTTCACCCAGTCGGCCGGCATGGCCGGCGGAGGCTTGGAAGACGGCGCCATGTGCATCTGGCGCTTCAACTCGGGTCTTATCGCGCAATCGCATGAAGGGTTCACCACCAGATTTGCCGACACCGGCTTCGAGGTGCACGGCTCGGAGGGGTCGCTGATCGCCCGCAATGTCATGACGCAAAAGCCGGTCGGCTCGGTCCTTCTACGCACCGCAAGCGGCGAGGAAGAGTTGAGCTTCGACCGTGAGGATCTCTACGTCAGGTCGGTGGGCCGGTTCCATGCCGCTATCCATGGCGAGGGCCAGCCTTCCGCCACCGGAGAAGACGGCATCTGGTCGCTCACCGCGGCCGAGGCGGCCTTGCAGTCGGCGGCCTCCGGCAGAGCCGTCAAGATCGACCCGAAACTCGGGAGCATGAATTGAGCAAGGTCGTTTCCGCAGCCCAGGCTGCCATCCTGATCGAGGACGGCATGATCGTGTCCGTCTCGTCGTCGAGCGGCCTCGGCTGCCCGGACGCGGTGCTGGCCGCCATCGGCGAACGTTTCGATACGGAAGGGCATCCCAAGAATATCACCACGCTGCATCCGATCGCCGCCGGCGATATGTACGGCATCAAGGGCATCGACCACCTGGCCAAGCCCGGCCTGTTGAAGCGCACGCTTTGTGGCTCCTATCCATCAGGGCCCTCCTCTTCCGAGCCGCCGCAGATATGGAAGATGATCGGCGACAACTCCGTTGCCGCCTATAACGTGCCGTCCGGCATCCTGTTCGACATGCACCGCGAAGCCGCGGCCAAGCGGCCGGGCGTGCTGACCAAGGTCGGCCTCGACACGTTCGCCGACCCGCGCCACCAGGGCTGCGCCATGAACGCCGCCGCCGGCGAGCCGATCGTGTCGGTGCAGCAGTTCGATGGCGAGGAATGGCTCTATTTCCGTGCCATCGTGCCCCAGGTTTCGATCATCCGCGCCACCACGGCGGACGAGCGCGGCAACCTCACCTATGAACATGAGGGCGCCTATCTCGGCGGGCTGGAACAGGCGCTCGCCGCCCGCAACAATGGCGGCATCGTCATCGCGCAGGTCAAGCGCGTCGTCGAGAACGGCACCCTGAAGCCGCATGATGTCCGCGTGCCCGGCGTGCTGGTCGACCATATCGTCGTCGCGCCGGACCAGTTGCAGACCACGCTGACCCCCTACGATCCTGCGATTTCGGGGGAGATCTTCCGGCCGCTGTCGAGTTTCCGCACGCCTGAGATGAACGTTCAGAAGGTGATTGCGCGCCGCGTCGCCATGGAACTCCGCGACGGCATGGCCGTCAACATCGGCTTCGGCATATCGGCCAACGTGCCGCGCATCCTTCTCGAAGAGGGCCAGCACGGCAAGGTCACCTGGGTGATCGAACAGGGCGCGGTCGGTGGCGTGCCGCTGCTCGACTTCAAATTCGGCTGCGCCTCCAACGCCGAGGCGATCATGCCCTCGCCGCATCAGTTCATCTATTTCCAGGCCGGCGGCTTCGACGCTTCGCTGCTTTCCTTCCTGCAGATCGACCGCCACGGCTCGGTCAACGTCTCTAAGCTTTCGGCGCGGCCGCATGTCACCGCCGGCGCCGGCGGCTTCGTCGACATCACCGCGCGGGCGAAGAAAATCGTCTTCTCCGGCTTCTTCAATGCCGGAGCCAAGCTGTCGCTTGCCAATGGCGGCATTCGCATCGATCAGGAAGGCAAGGTCAAGAAAGTCGTCGAGGAGGTCGAGCACATCTCCTTCTCCGGCAAGCGCGCCGTCGCGCAGGGACAGGACATCACCTATGTCACCGAGCGCTGCGTGATGAAGCTGACGCCCAACGGGCTGATGGTGACGGAACTGGCGCCCGGGATCGATCTCGAGCGGGACGTGCTGGCACAGGCCGAGATACCGCTCAACGTAGCCAACGACCTCAAGGTGACGCCGGCCGCCCTCTACCAGGATCGGCCGATCGGCCTGTCGCTCAATGGCGGCGCCTCGCTCGGAGGCGCACATGGCTGAGCGCCTCGTCACCTTCGAGCAGGATGGCGGCATAGGCACCATCACCTTGCGCCGGCCCGAAAAGTTCAACGCGCTCGATATTCCGATGCTGCGCGCACTGGAGGCGGCGCTCGATGAGGCGGAAAGCGCCGAAGGCGTGCGCGTCGTCCTCGTATGCGGCGATGGCAAGGGGTTTTGCGCCGGCGGCGATGTCGAGGCCTGGGGCGGCATGAGCGCCGCCGATTTCCAGGTGCAATGGGTTCGCTACGGCCACCGTGTCTTCGACCGGCTGGCACGGCTGCGGCAGCCCACCATCGGGGTTCTGTCCGGCCATGCGCTCGGCGGCGGGCTGGAACTGGCTGTCGCTTGTGATTTCCGCGTCGCCGAAGCGCAAATCAAGCTCGGTTTTCCCGAAACCTCCATCGGCGTGGTCCCCGGCTGGTCCGGTACCCAGCGGGCGGTGCGTCGCTTCGGCGCCCAGACGGTGCGTCGCATGGCGCTTGGCGGCGAGATTTTTCTGGCGGCGGAAGCGCTTGCGCTGGGTATCGTCGACCGCGTCGTCGAAACCGGCAAGGCGTCGGATGAAGCCAAGGTCTGGGCAGAAAAAATCGCCGGGCGCGGGCCGCTGGCGACCGAAGCGGCCAAGCTGATGATCGCCGTTGCCGAAGGCGAGGAAAGTGCCGCCGCAGTCGAAGCACTGGCCAGCGGCTTCATCGCGCTCACCGGCGACCTCAAGGCCGGCGTCGGCTCCTTCAAGACCAGGCAGAAGCCCGTGTTTTCGCGTTCCTAGGACAGAGTGGAAATCACATGAATGCACCCCTGAAGATTTCCATGCCCGCCGAGGCTTCCACGGCGCCAAAGGCATACAAGCTGCTGGTCGACGGCAAGCATGTCGATGCCCGCGACGGCCGCACACTTGAACGCAGCAGTCCCGGCCACGGCTTCACCGTTTCATGCTATGCTCAGGCAGGTGCTGCCGAAGTGGAAGCCGCGATGCAGGCCGCGCACAGGGCTTTCGAGACCGGTCCCTGGCCGCGCATGAAAGCAGCCGAACGCGCCGCGGTCCTGCTCAAGGCGGCCGACCTGATCGAGACCCGGCTGGAGGACATTGCCCGGCTCGATGCGCTGGAATCCGGCAAGCCGATCGCCCAAGCCCGCGGCGAGATCGGCGGTGCGGTCGACATCTGGCGCTATGCCGCTTCGCTTGCCCGCACGCTGCACGGCGAAAGCTACGCCAATCTCGGCGACGCCATGCTTGGCGTCGTGCTGCGCGAGCCGATCGGCGTCGTATCCATCATCACGCCGTGGAATTTCCCGTTTCTGATCGTCAGCCAGAAACTGCCCTTCGCGCTGGCCGCCGGCTGCACGGCCGTGGTCAAGCCCAGCGAAATGACATCGGCCTCGACCTTCGTGCTCGGCGACATCCTGATGGAGGTCGGTCTGCCCGCGGGCGTCGTCAACATCATCGCCGGGCTCGGCGCCGATGTCGGCGCGCCGATGGTGAGCCATCCCCTGGTCGAGATGGTGTCGTTTACCGGTTCGACCCGCGTCGGCAAGATGACCATGGCTTCGGCCGCGCAGTCGCTGAAGAAGGTGTCGATGGAACTCGGCGGCAAGAACGGCCAGATCGTCTTCCCCGATGCCGATCTCGAGGCGGCCGCCGATGCAGCGGTGTTCGGCGGCTTCTTCAATGCCGGCGAATGCTGCAATGCCGGCAGCCGGCTAATCGTGCACGAGGCGATCGCCGATGACTTCCTGGCCGCCGTGCAGGCGTTGACCGCCAGGGTAACGGTAGGCGATCCGCTCGACGACCGGACCAAGGTCGGCGCTATGATCTCTTCCGACCATCTGGCCAAGGTGACCGACTACGTTGCGGCCGCCGCGCGCGACGGCGGCAGCATCTACAGCGGCGGCGGGCAACTCCCTTCCAATGCCGGTCAGTATCTCGATCCGACGATCTTACGCAACGTCACCGAAAACATGGCCGTGGCCCGCGAGGAAGTATTCGGGCCGGTGCTCTCGGTGCTGACTTTTGAAACGATTGAAAAGGCGTTGCACATCGCCAACAACACGCCCTATGGTCTGTCGGCGGGTGTGTGGAGCGCCAGCATCGACACCTGCATGTCGGTGGCGCGGGGCGTGCGTTCGGGGACGGTCTGGGTGAACACGTTCATGGAGGGTTATCCAGAACTGCCGTTCGGCGGCTACAAGCAGTCGGGCCTGGGCCGCGAACTCGGCAAGCGCGCCGTCGAGGACTATACCGAGGAAAAGACAATCCAGTTTCATCGCGGCCAGCGCACCGGTTGGTGGGTCGGCTGAGTTGGGAAGAACCCGGTGGGCTTCACCGGTCGTGTAATGCAACAAGGGAGGAAGTACATGTTGCGCAAACTGCTTATCGGAACGGCTCTCGCGACAAGCTTTGCGTTCTCGGCCCACGCCGCGGACGTCAAGGAAGTGCAGATGCTGCATTGGTGGACGTCGGGCGGCGAAGCGGCCGCTCTCAACGTGCTCAAGCAGGATCTGGCCAAGGAAGGCTATGCCTGGAAGGACGTGCCGGTGGCCGGCGGCGGCGGCGATGCCGCCATGACCGCGCTGAAGGCGATGGTCGCGGCCGGCAACTATCCGACCGCCTCGCAGATGCTCGGCTACACCGTGCTCGACTATGCCGCCGCCGGGGTGATGGGCGACTTGACCGAGACGGCCAAGAAGGAAGGCTGGGACAAATCGGTTCCGGCGGCCCTGCAGAAATTCTCGGTCTATGACGGCAAGTGGGTTGCCGCTCCGGTCAACGTCCACTCGGTCAACTGGTTGTGGATCAACAAGGCGGTGATGGACAAGATCGGCGGCACCGAGCCGAAGACCTTCGACGAATTCGTGGCGCTGCTCGACAAGGCCAAGGCCGCGGGTGTCATCCCGCTCGCCCTGGGCGGCCAGAACTGGCAGGAAGCAACCATGTTCGACTCGGTCGTGCTGTCGACCGGCGGACCTGAATTCTACAAGAAGGCCTTCAACGATCTCGACGACGCTTCGCTCAAGTCCGATACGATGAAGAAGTCGTTCGACAACCTCGCCAAGCTGGTCACCTATGTCGACCCGAACTTCTCGGGCCGCGACTGGAACCTTGCCACCGCCATGGTCATCAAGGGCGATGCCCTGGTGCAGGTGATGGGCGACTGGGCCAAGGGCGAATTCCATGCCGCCAACAAGACCCCGGGCACGGACTTCCTGTGCTATCGCTTCCCGGGTACCGACGGCTCGGTGATCTACAACTCCGACATGTTCGGCATGTTCAACGTCCCGGATGACCGCAAGGCCGCCCAGGTCGCGCTCGCCACCGCCACGCTCTCGAAGAGCTTCCAGTCGGCCTTCAACGTCGTCAAGGGTTCGGTTCCGGCCCGCACCGACGTTCCGGATACCGACTTCGACGCTTGCGGCAAGAAGGGCATCGCCGACCTGAAGAAGGCCAATGAAGGCGGCACGCTGTTCGGCTCGCTGGCCCAGGGCTACGGCGCGCCTCCTGCGGTCGCCAACGCCTACAAGGACGTCGTCTCGAAGTTCGTCCATGGTCAGATCAAGACCTCGGACGAGGCTGTGACCGAGTTGGTCAAGGCCATCGACGACGCCAAGTAAGCACACGACGCATCAAAACACCTTCCCCGCTCCGGCGGGGAAGGGTCCCGGCCCGTCAGGCCGGTCGGCTCAACGCCGACGGGAGGAAACCCATGAGCACTGTTGCGACAAGCCAGATAAAGCTGACGCCGGAGCATACCCGGCGGCGCGCCTCGGTGCGCTCGCGCCTGCAGGATGCCCTGCCCAAGATCGTGCTGGCGCCGAGCTTCGCCATCACCATCGTCTTCGTCTACGGCTTCATCCTGTGGACGATCTATCTGTCCTTCACCAACTCCAAGACCTTCCCGTCCTACGCCATAACGGGTGGACGCGCCTATCAGCGGCTGTGGAACTGGACCTTCGACGTCGACCCGCCGTCGAGCTGGTACACGTCGATCACCAATATGGGCATTTTCGGCTTTCTCTACATCGCCATCTGCCTGGCGCTAGGCCTGTTCCTGGCCATCCTGCTCGACCAGAAGATCCGCGGCGAAGGCGTGTTGCGGCCGATCTACCTCTATCCGATGGCGCTGTCCTTCATCGTCACCGGCGTCGCCTGGAAATGGTTCCTCGATCCTGGCCTCGGCCTCGAGCAGACTTTGCATCAATGGGGCTGGACGAGCTTCCATTTCGACTGGATCAAGAACAAGGATTTCGTCATCTACACCGTGGTGATCGCCGGTGTCTGGCAGGCCTCCGGTTTCATCATGGCGATGTTCCTCGCCGGCCTGCGCGGCATCGACGGCGAGATCATGAAGGCGGCGCAGATCGATGGCGCCACCACCTTCCAGCTCTATCGCCGCATCGTCATTCCGCTGCTGCGGCCGATCTTCCTGTCGGCTTTCATCGTGCTCGCCCACCTCGCCATCAAATCCTACGATCTTGTGGTGGCGCTGACCAGCGGCGGTCCCGGCGGCTCGGCCTGGCTGCCGTCCAACTTCATGTATGAGTACACCTTCAAGCGTAACGAAATGGCGGTCGGCTCCGCCAGTGCGGTGATCATGCTGATGACCATCGTCGCCATCATCGTGCCCTATCTTTATTCGGAACTCAGGGAGAAGTCGCGATGAGCACCATGGCCGCTCCCGTCCGCCAGGTCTCCGGCGGGGTCAACGTCAAGATCGTCAACCGCGTCGTCATCTATGGGCTTCTGGCGCTGTTCGCGCTGTTCTACCTGATGCCGCTTTTCGTCATGCTGGTCACCTCGTTCAAGACCATGAACGAGATCCAGAACGGCAACATGCTTTCGCTGCCCAAGGCACCGACTTTCGACCCATGGCTCAAGGCCTGGGGCGAGACCTGCGTCGGCCTCACCTGCGCCGGCATCAAGGGCTACTTCTGGAACTCCATCAAGATGGTGGTTCCCGCCGTGCTGATCTCGACCATGCTCGGCGCGCTCAATGGCTACGTGCTGACCAAATGGCGTTTTCGTGGCGCGACACTGGTGTTCGGGCTGATGCTGTTTGCCTGCTTCATCCCGTTCCAGTCGGTCCTGCTGCCCATGGCCACGATCCTGGGCAGCCTCGGCCGCTTGGGTGTCTCGCTGCAGAACTCGGTCGGCACCAGCTTCGGCCTCGGCAATCCGACGGTCAACCTGGTCTTCGTCCACGTCGTCTACGGCATCGGCTTCACCACGCTGTTCTTCCGCAACTACTACGAGGCCTTCCCCACCGAACTGGTGAAGGCCGCGCAGGTCGACGGCGCCTCCTTCTTCCAGATCTTCCGGCGCATCATGCTGCCGAATTCGATGCCGATCTTCGTCGTCACCGTGATCTACCAGTTCACCAACATCTGGAATGACTTCCTGTTCGCGTCCGCCTATGCCGGCACCGGCGACTCCATGCCGATGACCGTGGCGCTCAACAACGTCGTCAACACCTCGACCGGCGTCGTCGAATACAACGTCAACATGGCGGCGGCGATGATCGCCGCGCTCCCCACCCTTCTCGTCTATGTGCTTGCCGGCCGCTATTTCGTGCGCGGTCTCATGGCTGGCGCCGTCAAAGGATAATCCGATGGCTTTTCTTGAAATTAATGGTCTGAGGAAGCGCTTCGGCCAGGTCGAGATCCTGAAAGGGATCGATCTGGAACTCGAAAAAGGCGGCTTCCTGGTGCTGGTCGGCCCTTCCGGTTGCGGCAAGTCCACGCTTCTCAACACCATTGCCGGACTGGAGACGATCACGTCAGGCGAGATTCGCATCGACGACCGCGCCGTCAACGATCTGCACCCGTCCAAGCGCGACATCGCCATGGTGTTCCAGAGCTATGCACTCTACCCGAACATGACGGTGGCCGGGAACATCTCCTTCGGCATGGAAATGCGCGGCGTGCCCGCCGACGAGCGTCAGAAAGCGATCGACAAGGTGGCCAAGGTTCTCCAGATCGGCCACCTGCTGCAGCGCAAGCCGAGCCAGCTTTCGGGCGGCCAGCGCCAGCGTGTCGCCATGGGGCGGGCGCTGGTGCGCGACCCCAAGCTGTTCCTGTTCGACGAGCCGCTGTCCAACCTCGATGCCAAGCTGCGCGTCGACATGCGCATCGAGATCAAGCGCCTGCACGCCACCACCGGCACGACGATCGTCTATGTCACGCATGACCAGATCGAGGCGATGACGCTGGCGACCAAGATCGCCGTCATGCGCGACGGCGAGGTGCAGCAGTTCGGCACGCCTGCGGAGATCTACAACAACCCCGCCAATGTCTTCGTCGCCGACTTCATGGGCTCGCCGGCGATGAACCTCATTCCGGCCACCATCGGCGGCGATGGCAGCGGAATGGCTGTGGTGCTCGACCGCGAGGCGCGGCAGCCCATCACCCTGCCCATGACCAACGCGCCGGCCGGGCTGTCGGCATTCAAAGGCAAGCCGGTCATCTTCGGCGTCCGCCCGGAAGCGCTCACCGACCCGGAGGGCGCCGAACGCAACGCCTCGCATATCGCGACGGCCGACTGCCATATCGAGGTGGTGGAGCCGGCAGGCTCCGACACTTTCGCCGTCACCAATCTCGGCGGCAAGGGCGTCGTGGCGCGGCTGCGGGCCGACGCCAACATCCAGCCTGGCACCAGCACGCCGCTCGCCTTCAACCTGACCAAGGCGGTGTTCTTCGATCCGGCGACAGAGAACCGCATCCGCTGATGCATGTCGCCCAAAAGTGGTTGCGGTTTTGGGGCAACGACATGCATCAAAACAAAGAGCTGAAGCGCGTCATGTCTGTCAGCTCAAACACGACGCGCTTTAGACCATGACAAATCCGGACATCGTCATCATCGGTTCCGGCATCGGCGGCGCCACGATCGCCTCCGGTCTGGCCGGGAGCGGCGCCTCGATCCTGATGCTGGAGCGCGGCGAGCCCTTGGTGGCGACGCCGCATGCACGCGACACGCGCGCCATCTTCCTCGACGGCCATTACCGGCCGAAGGAGATGTGGCGCGAGGCCGGCGGCGCTTCCTTCAACCCCGGCAACTACTACTATGTCGGCGGCAATTCGAAATTCTTTGGCGCGGTGCTGATCCGCTACCGCAAGGAAGACTTTTCCGCCATGGAGCATTTCGGCGGCGTCTCGCCGGCATGGCCGTTCTCCTATGACGAGTTCGAACCCTGGTATTCCAAGGCCGAGCAGCTGTTTCGCGTGCGCGGCTCGCTCGGCGAAGACCCGACCGAACCCTTCCACTCCATACCGTATGCCTACGAACCCGTGCCCGACGAGGCACCGATCGCGCGCGCCCGTGCCGAACTCAAGGGGCTTGGCCTGCACCCGGCGTCGCTGCCGCTCGGTGTCGACATCGAGACTTGGCTGAAGGAGGGCAGGACCGGCTGGGACGCCTTCCCGAACACCGGCCAGGGCAAGATGGACGCCCAGACGGCACCACTCGCGGCCGCGCTCGAGGATAGCAACATCCGGCTTGAGACGGGTGCTTACGTGGAATATCTCGAGACAGCACCTGACGGCAAAACAGTGGCCGCCATTCACTACCGGCAAAACGGCGAGGCGAGGAAGGTCGCACCGAAGCTGGTGATCCTCTCCGCCGGGGCGGTCAATTCGGCGGTCATCCTGCTGCGTTCACTCTCTGCCAATGGAAAGGGCCTCGCCAACAGGTCCGACCAGGTCGGCCGCAATTTCATGAACCACAATTCGAGCGCCATGCTGGCGATCGATCCGCGCCGCCGCAACGATTCCGTCTACCAGAAGACGCTTATGCTGAACGACTACTATCTGTCCGACGGCCAGGGCGGCAAACCGCTCGGCAATGTGCAACTGCTGGGCAAGATCGACGGCAACATGCTGAGAGCCAACGTCAGGCTGGCGCCAAAATTCGCGCTCGATTTCATGGCCGGCCACGCCGTCGACTGGTACCTGATGTGCGAGGACCTGCCCGACCCCGAAAGCCGCATCATGGTCGACGGCAAGGACATCGTCATGCAATGGCGCCGTTCCAACATGCAATCGCTCGACGGGCTGACCAAGGTGATGCGCGAGAACTTTCGCGCTTGCGGCTATCCCATCGTCTTGTCGCGGCCTTTCGACAAGCGCACCCCCTCGCACCAATGCGGCACCGTGAAGATGGGGGACGATCCGGCGACGTCGCCGCTCGATCCTTTCTGTCGCGCCTTCGATCACCGGAACCTCTTTGTCGTCGACGCAAGTTTTCTGCCGAACTCGGCCGCCGTGAACCCGGCGCTGTCGATCGCCGCGCAGGCGCTGCGGGTTGCTGACCATATCCGCAAGAGCGAACTCCAATGATAGGTCGGCGCCACCCCTCATCCGCCTCCCGGCACCTTCTCCCCGTGAACGGGGAGAAGACAGCTGGCCGCAACCCTGGCGCTCTTCTTGCAGCGTTTGCGATTGGCGAAATCGGCGATGACAGCCTCCTTCTCCCCGTCACTATACAGGGAGAAGTGCCCGGCAGGGCGATGAGGGGCGGCGCTGGCATACGGGTGAGCGTCCGATGACCCGCCCGGCCGCCACAATCACCGGCGGTGCGCGTGGCATTGGCCTCGCCTGCGCCGAGGCGCTTGCGGACGCAGGCTTCGACATTCTCGTTGCAGACCTGGCCGACAACCCGGCTGACGGACTTTCGGAAAACATCACCGCACGAGGTGTGAAATTCGCCTATGTCAGCTGCGACATCGCCGATCTGTCAGGCCACGCCGCTTTGGTCGACGCCGCGTTGCACAGCTTCGGCCACATCGACTGCCTGGTCAACAATGCCGGCGTCGGTGCCGTGGTGCGTGGCGACCTGCTGGACCTCAAACCCGACAATTTCGACCGCGCGCTCGGCATCAACCTGCGCGGCACCGTCTTCCTCAGCCAGGCCGTCGCCAAGGTGATGCTCCGCCAGTCGGGCGATCATGCAAGATCGATCATCACCATCACCTCGGTCAGCGCCGAGATGGCCTCTCCGGAACGCTCCGAATATTGCATGTCGAAGGCCGGGCTTTCCATGTGGGTAAAGAACCTGGCGCTCCGGCTCGCCCCGGAAGACATTGGCGTGTTCGAGCTGCGGCCGGGCATCATCCGTACCGACATGACGGCAGGCGTGACCGCCAAATACGACGCTTTGATCGAAGGTGGCCTGGTGCCGGCGAGACGCTGGGGCGAAGCCGCCGACATCGGCGCCATGGTGGCAGCGCTCGCTGCCGGCAGACTGGGTTTTTCGACCGGCTCGATCATCAATGTCGACGGCGCGCTCTCCGTGCCCCGGCTGTGAACGGATGAAACAATGACCGACTACATCATCGTGGGCGCCGGTCCGGCCGGCTGCGTTCTGGCCAACCGGCTGAGCGAGGATCCCTCCAATTCCGTGCTCCTGCTCGAAGCCGGCGGCAGGGACTGGCATCCCTATATCCACATGCCGGCCGGCTTTGCCAAGATGACCAAGGGCATTGCCTCCTGGGGTTGGTCGACCGTGCCGCAGAAGCACATGAACGACCGTGTCTTCTGGTACACGCAGGCCAAGGTGGTCGGCGGCGGCTCCTCCATCAACGCCCAGATCTACACGCGCGGCAATGCCCGCGACTACGACGCCTGGGAGAAGGAAGAGGGGCTTGCCGGCTGGGGCTATCGTGACGTGCTGCCCTATTTCAAGCGGGCCGAAAACAACCAGCGCTACGCCAACGATTTCCATGGCGACCAGGGCCCGCTCGGCGTCTCCAACCCGATCTCGCCGCTGCCGATCTGCGAGGCCTATTTCCGCGCCGGCCAGGAGATGGGGATTCCCTTCAACCCGGACTTCAACGGCGCCAGCCAGGAAGGCGTCGGCTATTACCAGTTGACGCAGAAGGACGCCCGCCGCTCGTCGGCTTCGGTCGCCTACTTGAAGCCGATCCGCACGCGCAAGAACCTGACCGTCAGGACCGACGTGCTGGTGACCCGCATTGTCGTCGAGAAGGGCCGCGCCATCGGCGTCGAAATTGTCGATAGGCCAGGTGGCGAAAAGACGATCCTGCGCGCCGACCGCGAAGTGGTCGTCTCGTCCGGCGCCATCGGCTCGCCGAAGCTGTTGATGCAGTCGGGCATCGGACCCGCCGACCATCTGACGTCGGTTGGCGTCACCCCGGTGCATGACCTGCCCGGCGTCGGCTCCAACATGCAGGACCATCTCGACCTGTTCGTCATCGCCGAATGCACCGGCGACCACACCTATGACAATTACGCCAAACTGCACCGAACCGCCTGGGCCGGCCTGCAATACCTGCTCTTGAAGAAGGGGCCGGTGGCCTCCAGCCTCTTCGAGACCGGCGGCTTCTGGTACGCCGACCCGACCGCCGCCTCGCCCGACATCCAGTTCCATCTCGGGCTGGGATCCGGCATCGAGGCCGGCGTCGAGAAGCTGAACAATCCTGGCGTCACCTTGAACTCGGCGTTCCTGCGGCCGCGCTCGCGCGGCACGGTGCGGTTGAAGAGCGCCGACCCGGCCGACCATCCGCTGATCGACCCGAACTACTGGTCCGATCCCTATGACCGCGCCATGTCGCTCAAGGGGCTGCGGCTGGCGCGCGAGATCATGCGGCAGAGGGCGCTTGCCCCTTACGTGCTGCGCGAAGTGCTGCCCGGCCCGTCTCTCGCCAGCGACGACGAACTGATCGACTACGCCTGCCGCACGTCGAAGACCGACCATCACCCGGTCGGCACCTGCCGTATGGGCCATGACGAGATGGCCGTGGTGACGCCGGACCTGCGGCTGCGCGGCATTGACGGCCTGCGCGTATGCGATGCATCGATCATGCCGCGCGTGCCCTCATCGAACACCAACGCGCCGACCATCATGGTCGGCGAAAAGGGCGCCGACCTCATTCTTGGCCGTGAGCCGCTGCCGCCGGCTGTATTCTCCGGAAATCGCGCCGCTTGAAGGAAAGAGAAAATGATCAGACATTGTGTCTTCGGCAGGTTTCGCGATGATGTACCCGAGGGCAAACGCAAGGCGATCCATGCCGACCTCGAGGCACTACGCCTGATGATCGACGGCATGGACACGGTGCAGTTCAGCGCCAACGCCAGCCCGGAGCCTTTCTCGCGCGGCTTGACCCATGGCTTCACCATCGATTTCCGCGATGCCGCGGCGCGCGACGCTTATCTGGTGCATGAAGCGCATCAACGCGCCGGCGCCCGGCTGGTCGCTGCCCTCGAGGGCGGCACCGACGGATTGTTGGTCTTCGATCTCGATCTTATGGAAAAGTGACCGCTTCAGTCCGGAGCGGCGCGGTCGGGTAATGACGGTACTCGGCTGGCCTGAAGGGTCAGCCCATCCTCAGAGCGATGACACCGGCGACAATGCTGAGCGCGGCGGCACCGCGCCAGCCCGTCATCTTCTCGCCGAGCGCGTAGACCGAGATCATCATGGCGAACAGGATCGAGGTCTCGCGCAGTGACGCCACGGAGGCGATCGGCGCCCTGGTCATTGCCCACATCACGATCCAATACGCGGCACCGGAAAGCACGCCGGTGAACAGCCCGGTCTTCCAGTCGCGCGCCAACACAGGCAGCGCCTGTGGACCTCGGAAAACGAGGCACAGCACCAGGGCTCCAAGCGCATCGCAGATGAACAGCCAGGCGGCATAGCTTTGCGCGGTTGCCGCCAGCCTCGCACCGCTGCCGTCGGACAGCGTGTAGCTGGCGATGAAGACCGAAGTGCC
This sequence comes from Mesorhizobium sp. ES1-4, assembly GCF_020164745.1. GTDB lineage: Bacteria > Pseudomonadota > Alphaproteobacteria > Rhizobiales > Rhizobiaceae > Mesorhizobium. Next base: position 285,408 of record NZ_JAIUGV010000002.1, read on the forward strand.
GAAGGCGAAGCCGACCGCGCGCAGGTTCAGCTTCTCCAGATGCGCCCCGCCGCGAAACGACATCACCAGCGTGCCGGCCGACAAGAGCAGGATACCGACGATGGCGAGCGGCGCCGGAACCTCAGCGACCACGAATATGCCGCCGAGGGCCGCGAGCAAAGGAGCCGTACCGCGCGCCAGCGGATAGGTCTGGGCGAAATCGCCGGCCTGGTAAGCGCCGATCAGGAAGGTGCGGTAGCCCATGTGGAAAATCACCGAGGCGATGATGTAGGGCCAGACTTCCGCTTTCGGCACCTCGACGAAAGGCAGCACCACGAGGCCCGCGACCCCCATACCCAATGTCATCAGCGTGATCGACAGGAAGCGGTCGAGATGGACCTTGACCAGCGCGTTCCAGATGGCGTGCATGGCGGCCGCGGCAAGCACCGCGAAGAAGACGAAAAGCGTCATTCAGGCTTATCGACCTCCCAAGCCGGGGGGCGTATCGAGATCGATGTCGACCCGGACCGGGAAATGATCGGATGCCACCTGGCCCATATCCGACCCGACCGAGCGCACACGCCCGGCGAACATGCCGCCGACAAAGCAATGGTCGAGCCGGCGCTTTGCCAGCCTGCCGTCGATGATCTTCTCATGCGTGTGGAAGTCATCAGCCGCTTCGATCGCTACGGCGGCGGCATCGACGAAACCGTCGATATAGGCGGCACCGCGATGATACGGCGTGCCGCCGACGATGCGGCGATATTCGTCGCTGCCGGGCTCCATATTGAAATCGCCCAGCCAGATCGCCGCCAGCGGGTTTTCCGGCTCAGCCTCGCCATGTGTCCAGTTGCGCGACGGTTCGTCGTCCGCGCCGCTCCACGGTCCGCCTTCCGATGGCGCCCGGCGATGCTCGGCCAGGAGATAGTCGATCTGCTCCAGCCGCTCTTCCACCGCGATATGCGCGAGATGCAGCGAAAGCACCCTGACCGGGCCCGCAGGGGTGCGGATCATGCATTCGAGCGCGGCATTGCGGGTGTTTAGCGGACGCAGCGTGCGGTGCATCGGCAGCGCATGCAGCCGCGACCAGACGATCGGCAGCTTCGACAGCAGCATGGTGCCGAATTGCCGCCGACGATTGATCAGGCCGCCGTCACGCCGCTCGCTGGCATCCATGTCGAAAGCCGGTCCGTAGACCCAGTGATAGTCGGGCAGCAGGCGGGAAAGCAGTTCCGGCTGGTCGTCGAAATTGCTGCGCTGCCAGTGTCGCTCCACCTCTTGCAAGGCAATGATGTCCGCGCCGTCGACGATCCGCGCGGCACGCGAAAGATCGTAGCGCCCGTCGCTGCCGAATCCATACTGAATGTTATAGCTGATCAGTTTCATTGCTTAACCGGCTCACTTCTCGGCGTTGGCAGTAACGGTTCGGTCGATCGCTTGCAATGCGCAGGAAGACGGACGGGGCTTGGGCCAGCAGGCGATGGTCGGGAGGCGTACCTGCTAGTCGGTGGTCAGCGGCTGGAACCGCCCGGCGGGCGACGCCGCCAGCTCCGCCCAGTCGATCTCTTCCTCCAGCCGGTGATAGGCTTCATCGCCGATCGTGCCGTTGCTGCGCAATTCCTCCAGCGTGTCGCGTTGGCGGTTGATGGCATAGAGGCGCAGCCGGTCGTATTCGGTTGCCGCTTGCGCGTCCTCCGGGTTTTCCGCGATCAGCCGCTGAGCTTCGTACTGCTCGCGCACGACGGCCGCCGCCGCCGAGGTCTTGCGGCTCAACACGTCAAGCGCGGCCTGCATAACGGCGACGCGTGCCTGCGCCACCTCGCGGTCTATCGTCGTATCGCGTTCGAAGTTGAGTATCCGCAGCAGGGGCTTCAGGCTCATGCCTTGCAGCACCAGCGTACCCAGGACCACTGCGAAGGCGGCAAGCACGATCGGATCGCGGCCGGGAAAGCCGGCCGGCAGCGCAATGGCCACCACAAGCGTCACCAGTCCCCGCATGCCGCACCAGCCGACCAGCACGGCGCCGCGAAATGTCGGCGCTTCCCGCCTTCGGTCTTCGCCGCCGAAATGGGCGAACCACCGGATGATCGCAACGTAACTCGCCACCCAGACGAGGCGTGCCAGAATGACGACAACCAGCACTGTCGCGGCAAAGACAAAAGCTTCGGGTTGCGCGTCGCCGGAGAGCCGGCCGACGATCGAGCGTGCCTGCAGGCCCATCAGGACGAAAGCCAGCACGTTGAGCACGAACACCGCCGATTCCCAGACCGAATAGGTGCTGACGCGGCGTCTGGCCGACATGTGGCGCGGCGCGCTACGCGCGATGGTGATGGCGTAGACGACGATGGTGATGATGGCGGAAAGGCCCAGCCTGTCGGCCAGGATCCAGACGCCAAATGTGCCGGCGAACTGCACCACGGTGCTGCTGGCAGCATCCTCGATCCGGGTGAGTGTCAGCAGCGAGAAGCGGCCAAGCAGATAGCCCGCCACCACGCTGCCGATGGTCGACAGCAGGATCGTTGGAACGGCGTTGCTCAGCATGATCGAGCCGAGCGCCGCCGAAACCGCCAGCCGGTAGATCAGGAGCGCGGTGGCATCGTTGAGCAGGCTTTCGCCTTGCAGGATGGCGGTGATGCGGTGCGGCACCTTGAATTGCCCGAGCACGGCACTTGCCGCCACAGCATCCGGCGGAGCGACGATGGCGCCGAGCGCGATCGCCGCCGCGATCGGCAGGCCGGCCATCTTCCATCCGACGAAGGCAACCACCACGGTGGTGAAGACAACAGCGCCGAGCGCCAGCAGCACCAGCGACAGCCTGTAGCGTTTCAGGTCGCGCAGCGAGGTGTCATAGGCGGCATCGAGCAGCACCGGCGCGATGAACAGGGCAAGCGCCAGTTCCGGATCGATCTCGATCGTTGGCGCGCCGGGCACGAAGGCGATCGCGACGCCGGCCAGGGCCAGCAGCGACGGATAGGGAATCTCCAGCCGCCGCGACAGTGCCGTCAGCGCGACGGCGGCCAAAAGCAGGACAAGCGTCAGTTCGAAAAGAGCCATGCTCTATGGTAGCGGCCGAACGAAGCGATTGGCAGTGCCAAAGTCGCGGCTTTGAAACAACAGGGCGACGCCTCCGGCATGGGCCGTCCCGCCTCGGACAGCACGGGAAATTCCGATCTCTGTGGCACCCATTCGGATGCCCCGATCGACCGCGACGTGCTTAGACTCTTTGTTTTCACGCAATTCCGGACGGAAAACCGCTACGCACTTTTCCTGGAATTGCTCTAGTGCAGCACCAGCATGTCCCCTGACGAGAACGAAATCTCGGCCTTCTCGCCAACGGCGGGTGGCGGGGTGGCGGAGTTGTTGAAGGTGTCGAGCGAGACCGTGTTGTTGCCGATGCCGACGCGAACCCGGATCACCGAGCCGAGGAAGTGCACCTCGGAAATCTCGCCCGAAAGGCTGGAGTCGCGTCCAGGCTGGCGGCCTAGCGAAATCGCCTCCGGCCGCAGCGCCAGCGCCAGCGTATCGCCGGACTTCGAGCCGTTGAGCTTACCCTTGAGCTCGACCTCTTGCGTGTTGACCTGCACCTTGCCCGACGCGGCGTCGGTGACCTTACCTTCGAGAACGTTCAGCGTGCCGACGAAATTGGCGACGAACTTCGTCGCCGGCCGGTTGTAGATCTCGAACGGCGTTGCGACCTGCTCGGCCTTGCCGCCATACATCACGGCGATGCGGTCGGAGATCGACAACGCCTCTTCCTGGTCATGGGTGACGAAGATGGTGGTGATGCCGAGCTTCTTCTGGATCGAGCGAATTTCCTCGCGCAGCGACACGCGCACCTTGGCATCGAGCGCCGACAGCGGCTCGTCGAGAAGCAGCAGTTTCGGCTTCGGCGCGATAGCGCGCGCCAGCGCGATACGCTGTTGCTGGCCGCCCGACAGCTGATAGGGATAGCGGTCGGCCATCTGCGGCAGCTTGATCATCTCAAGCATCTCGGCGACGCGCCTGTCGGCGTCGGCCTTGGGCATGCCGGCAACCTTCAGCCCGAAGGCGATATTCTGTGCGACGGTGAGGTTTGGAAACAGCGCGTAGGCCTGGAACACCATGCCGACATTGCGCTGATTGGGCTTCAGCCGCGTGATGTCCTTGCCGGCGACGAAGATCCTGCCGGCCGACGGCTCCTCGAAGCCGGCGACCATGCGCAACACCGTGGTCTTGCCGCAACCGGACGGGCCGAGGAACGAGACGAATTCACCCGGCTCGACGTCGAGGCTGAAGTCCTGGACCACGGTGTTGGAACCGTAGGATTTTCGCACATGCTGGATGGACAGGAATGGCTCGGCCATGGCTTTTTCTCTCAGGTCAGTGCTTTTCGGTCAATTCGGGCGGTTCGCCGATTTCGGCGCGAAACGGGACAGGATCTGGATGAGCGACATGCAGCCCCAGGTAATCGCGAAGGCGATGATGGCAAGAGCCGCCGGCTCATAGGCACGGTTGGCGCCGATGTTCTGCAGATAGGGTCCGAAGGCCGGCCGGTTGAGCAGGCTCGCCATGGTGAACTCGCCGATGACGATGGCAAAGGTCAGGAACGCACCGGATAATACGGCGATCAGCACATTGGGCAGGATGACCCGCGTGATGATCGTCGACCAGCCCGCGCCCAGGATCTGTGCTGCTTCGGTCAGCGTGCGCACATCGATGGTTCGCAGCCCGGTATCGACGGCGCGATACATATAAGGCAAGGCCAGCGTCGCATAGCCGATCACCAGCAAGGCGTTCGCACCCATGTTGCTTGCCAGGAACGGCAGCGGTGAATTCGAACCGTACATCCTGATATAGCCGAAGACGATGACGATGGCCGGAATGACCAGCGGCAACAACGTGATGAACTCGACGATCGGCCTGAGCTGAGGCAGGCGCAGCCGAATCCAGTAAGCCGCCGGCACCACGACCAGGATGCCGAGGACGATGGTGAACACGGCCGCGATCACCGAATACAGGAAGGTCGACTGGAAGCGCGCGTCGCCCAGCACGATCTGATAGGCGTCGAAGGAGTGGACGCCACGCCGCATGCGCAGCGAGAATTCGACCGTCGCCATCAGCGGAATGAAGAAGTAAGCCGCGCCGACAATGAAGACGACCCAGGCCCAGAATTTGCCCGACTTCATTTGAGCCACCTTTCGGAGCGGGTCCGGAACCAGATGTAGAAGACGTTGGCCAAGCCCGTGATGACGATCATGCCGAAGGCGATGGCATAGCCGAGCTGCGGGTTGTGCAGCACGTCGCCATTGATCTGCGAATAGAGCTTGATGGGAACGATGTTGAGCGCCGGGCCGGCAAACGCATAGGCCGTGGCGATGGCGCCGAACGAATTGGCGAACAACAGGATGACGGTGCCAAGGAAGCTCGGCCACAACACCGGGATCACCACCATGCGCCAATACTGCGACTGGGTGGCCCCGAGCGTGGCAGCGGCCTCGCCCCATTCCTTCTTCAACCCGTCGATGGCTGGCACGATGATGACCACCATCAGCGGGATCTGGAAGAACAGATAGACCGCGATCAGCCCCGAGGTCGTGAGGAAATTGAAGCCCATCGCGTAGATGTTGACGTTGAGAACGTCGCGCAGAAGCGTTGTGACAATGCCGACACGACCGAGGGTCGCCAGGAAGGCGAACGCCAGCGGCAAGCCGGCGAAATTCGAGGCGACGCCCGAAAAGGTCAGGGTCGCCGAGCGGGTCCAGTTCGGAAGGCCGCCGCGCACGATCGCGATGGCTATCGCCAGCCCGGCAAAGGCCCCGATGATGGCCGACCAGAAACTGATCTTGATCGAAACCCAATAGGAGGCGCTGATCGAAGGATCGCTGACCAGTTGCAGGATGTTGTCCAGCGTCAGCTGCCCATCGCCATTCTGGAAAGCGCCGAGCACGAGATAGATCGTCGGCAGGATCAGGAACATCAGGACGAAAATGAAGAAGGGCGCCACGCCAATCCATTGCATCGGAAAGCGGAAGGCGGTCGCCTCGTTCGGCGGCGCGGGCTGGGTGGTAACAGCCTGATTTGAAAGCGTAAGATCGGTCATGCGCCGGCTACCGTCTTCGAGGGAAAGCGGGCGGCCTCGCGGCCGCCCGGTGGTTTCAAGCCTTACTTGACGTTGGCACCGACGACGGCGTCCCAGTTCTTGCTGATGACTTCCTTGGCCTTGCCCTGCTCGTCGAGCGTCGGGAAGGCAGCGGAAGCGTAGGATTCAGCCGGAGGCAGCTTGGCCAGCACGTCCGCCGGGACCTTGCCGTTCTTGGCGAGATCGTTGAAGCGGATCGGGTGGCAATAGCCCTTGAGCCAGCCGATCTGGCCTTCGTCGGAATAGAGGTATTCCATCCAGAGCTTAGCCGCGTTCGGATGCGGCGCATAAGCGCTGATCGCCTGCACGTAGACACCGGCGACAACGCCGCTCTTCGGCACGACGACGTCGACCGGCGGATTGCCCTTCAGCGTGTCGCGGCCGGCAAGCGCGTTGTAATCCCAGTTGATCAGGATCGGGGTCTGGCCCTGTGCGAGCGTCGCGGGCTTGCCGACGACCGGGACGAAATTGCCGGCTGCGTTGAGCTTCTTGAAGAAGTCGAGACCAGCGGTGCCTGCGGCTGCACCAGCAGCGGCGCCCGTCGACAGACCGGAGGCATACACAGCCTGGATGGCCTGGTTCGAAGCGCGCGGGTCACCGGCGACGGCGACGGCGTTGGCGAATTCCGGCTTCAGGAGATCAGCCCAGTCCTTCGGCGATTCCTTGATCAGGTCCTTGTTCACCATGAACGACAGCACGCCGTAATAGTCGCCGTACCAGGCGCCATCGGCATCCTTGGCGCTGTCCGGGATCGAGTCCCAGGTCGATACCTTGTAGGGCATCAACAGGCCATCGGCCTTGGCGGTCGGACCGAAGGACAGGCCAACGTCGATGACGTCAGGAGCCTGCGGGCCCTTGTTGTCCTTGTTGGCCTTGATCGCCTCGACTTCGTCGCCGGAACCGGCGTCGGGGTTGAGTTCGTTGATGGTAATTTCCGGATACTTCGCCTTGAAGCCGGCGATGACGTCGCCGTAGCCGCACCAGTCATGTGGCAGGGCGATGGTGGTGAGTTGGCCCTCGGCCTTCGCGGCCTTGATGAGATCGTCCATCGAAGCAGCGGACGAAATCACCGACGACACCATCAGGGTCGCGGCCGAAAGGGAAAGCACTTTCCCCGTGAATTTGAACATGTGTTCTCTCCGTTGAACTGACGCCGTTGGGCGCCTGCGATGCGGTATCGTTTTCGTGTGACAGCCAGATGAAAGCTTTGTGAAACCGGCACCTCGCAGCGTGAAAAGTTAACTCTTTTTAACGGACTGTAGCAATTAGCCACCACTTAATTTTCCGGCTAAGCTTAATCCGCCCGCCTTTCGCCCCTTCCCCTTTCCTTTCCCCTCGTCTTCCCGATCAACTTCCGCACCCCGGAACCGGCCTCAGACCGTCCCGGCGATGGCATTTTCGAGCAAGGTCAGCGCCGCCTTCTTGGTCAGCTTGACCGGGTTGGCGCCGGCCGTCGGATCGACCACCGCCATGTCGGCGATCAGCGCCTTGCGCTTCTTGTCCATGTCGAGGCCCTTGATCAGGCCTGGCAGCGCATGCGGCACCTTCAATTCCTTGCGCAGCTTAATGATCGCCTTGGCGAAGCCGTCGAAGCCGCCCTTTATGCCGCAATAGGCCGCGAGGCGAGCGATGCGCTCCTCGACCGCCTCGCGATTGAAGGCAAGCACGTAAGGCATGAAGACGGCATTGGTCATGCCATGATGGGTGTCGTAGAGGGCGCCGATCGGATGCGAAAGCGCATGAATGGCGCCCAGCCCCTTCTGGAAGGCCGCCGCACCCATGGCGGCAGCGCTCATCATGTTGGCACGCGCGACGAGATCCTTACCATTGGCGTAGGCTTTGGGCAGGTTCTCGAAAACCAGGCGCACGCCTTCGACCGCAATGCCGTCGGCCATCGGATGATAGCCAGGTGTGCAATACGCTTCGAGACAATGGGCAAGCGCGTCCATGCCGGTGCCGGCGGTGATGAAGCCCGGCATGCCGACCGACAGTTCCGGATCGGCAATGACGATTGCCGGCAAAAGTTTCGGGTGGAAGATGATTTTCTTGGTGTGGGTCGCCTCGTTGGTGATGACGCCGGCGCGGCCGACCTCCGAGCCGGTTCCCGCCGTGGTCGGCACCGCGATGATCGGCGCGATGGCATCGGAGTTGGCGCGCGTCCACCAGTCGCCGACATCCTCGAAATCCCAGACCGGCCGCGTCTGGCCGGACTGGAAGGCGATCAGCTTGCCAAGATCCAGTGCGGAGCCGCCGCCGAAGGCGATGACGCCGTCATGCTTGCCCTTCTTGAACACGGCGATGCCGGCGGTGAGGTTGGAATCGACCGGGTTTGGCTTCACGTCGGAGAAGACGCCGTAGGGCACCTTGGCGTCGTCGAGGATTCTGAGCGTCGAAGCGACGACCGGCAGCTTCGCCAGCCCCGGGTCGGTGACGAACAACGGCCGCTTGATGCCGGTGGCCTCGAGCACTTCAGGCAGGTCCTTGATGCGCCCTGCGCCGAAGCGGACAGTGGTGGGGTAATTCCATTTGGAGATGAGCTTGGACATGGCTTGTCTTTCAAAAATCAGATGGCTTCACGCAGGTGGAATGATTTCGGCCTGGTCAGATTGTCGTAGCCGAGCGCCGACAGGGCAACACCCTTGCCGGTATCCTTGACCCCGGTCCAGACCAGCGCCGGATCGAGATAGTCGCAGCGGTTCATGAACACCGTGCCGGTCTCGATCCGGTCGCCGATCGCCACCGCATGCTCGGTGTCTCGAGTCCAGATCGAGGCGGTCAGCCCGTAGGGACTGTCATTCATCAGGGCGATTGCCTCCTCGTCATTGCGCACCTTCATGATGCCGACGATCGGGCCAAAGCTTTCCTCGCGCATGACGCTCATCTGGTGGTCGACCCCGGTCAGCACCTCGGGCGCCAGATAGGGCGAGCCGGCCTTGTCGTTAGCCACCTTCATGTTGATATGCGCCGCCGCGCCCTTGCGCAACGCTTCGGCCTTCTGCTCGCGGATCAGGTCGGCGAAGCGCGCCTGCGCCATCGGTCCCATCGTCGTTGCATGGTCGAGCGGATTGCCGACCACGTAGTTCCTGGTCTCGGCGATGAAGCCCTCGACGAACTCGTCATAGACCTTTTCATGCACATAGACACGCTCGATGCCGCAGCAGCATTGGCCGGAATTGTAGAAAGCGCCATCGACCAGATTGGCGACCGCGTGATCCATCTTGGCGTCGGGCAGCACATAGGCCGGGTCCTTGCCGCCAAGCTCGAGGCCGAGCGTCATGAACGTGCCCGCCGCGGCCTTCTCGATGGCACGGCCGCCGCCGACCGAGCCGGTGAAATTGACATGATCGATCTTGCCCGATCCCAGCAGGTTTTCGGTCTGGGCGTGGTTGAGAACCACATTCTGGAACACGCCTTTGGGCAGTCCGGCCTTGTCGAAGGCCTGTTGGAAACGTTCGCCGACCAGCAATGTCTGCGCGGCATGTTTCAGGATGACGGCATTGCCGGCCATCAGCGCCGGCACGATTGTGTTGACGGCGGTGAGATAAGGATAATTCCACGGCGCGATCACCATGACCACGCCGAGCGGATCCTTCTTGACGTAGCGGCGAAAACCGTCCTTCGGGTTGGAGGCCGGCACAGACTTGAGCGCCGCTTCCGCGATCTCGACCATGTAATTGGTGCGCTCCTTGACGCCGCCGAACTCGCCGCCATAGCGCACAGGTCGCCCCATCTGCCAGGCGATCTCCGGCACGATCTCGTCGGTCATCGCGACCAGAGCTTCCAGCATCGCCAGCATGTACTTGCCGCGCTCGACGATCGGCGTTTGCGCCCATTTCTCCTGCGCCGCCTTGGCCCGCTCGACGGCGGCGTTGACCGCCTGGTCCGTCGCGATCGGACGCTCGGCGTAGATCGAGCCATCGATGGGGGATTTGAGTTTTACGGTTTCCAAAGGATGCTCCAGGTTAGCAGGCTAGTGTTCGCAGATGGCCATTACGGCCATAGCGAAGGATGGGCTCGTCTCGCGTCACCAGAACCATGTCCAAGGCTCTGGCACTTGCCATCAGTATCCGATCCATCGGATCGCCATGAGGGGGGCCAGGCAAGTTGGAAGACGCAATCAGAATGGCTGGTGAAATAGCGCTGAGCTTCGCTGACATTCGCTCGATGAACCGCTCCACGAAATCGAGTGGCGCCAACGGCAGGTTGAGCCGGCCCTTGGCCACACCGATCCCGATCTCCCATGCCGACATCGGCGAGAGATAGAGACGGCCATCGTATGCCGCCTCCGAAATCTCCCGGCTTGCGTGCGGATCAATTTGACTGTCGTTCGCGATAAAGATCATCGCGCATGTATCGAGAAGCAGCCTCGGCTCTTCACTCATTTACGCACCGCGCGTTTGCCATCGCCTGCCTGAGCCTCGCCGCCCAGATAGCCCCGGTCCCAAGGCTCATCATCGAAAGGCCTGGTGACATCAAATCCGGCCTCAATTGTTATCAAGCCCTTCATGAAACCAAAGCCGGGGTGGCGGTCCGGACGCGCTTCCTTTCGCGCAGGCGCGCTACCGCTGGGCGACGTCGAAACGGGCGCCTTGCGAACGCGGCGAAAGACCAGTTTCCCACTGCCGACGTTGACAGATTCGGTCTCGAACCCAGCTTCAAGCCACTCCCTTGTCATGGGATTGTTGCTCGGATTGTTGCTCCACCACGCAGGGTATCGCTTCGATGCGGGCAGTGGCAGATTGAGCACTTTCTCGATTTCGGCAAACGACATCGGCACACGATCAACGTCTTGGGAAATGAGGAAGTCCTTGAGCGGCGCATATTTTGACATTGTAAGTTCCTCAATGCAGCACATTGCAACTGACAGGTCTCATATGGCCTCAGCGTCACTGCATTGTCAACTTTAAAACTGTATAAAGCTTTAGTATCGCTCGAACCCCCGGTGCAGCTCCCAATCCGTAATGCGGCGGTCGTATTCGAACTGCTCCCATTTCGCTGTGTGGACATAGTGTTCGACCACAGCCTCCCCCAGCGCCTGTTTCAGCATCTTCGACTTTGCAAGCGTCTCGGTGGCATCGCGCAACGTCTTGGGAATCTCCGGCAAACGAGATGCCTGATAGGCGTCGCCGACGAACGGTTTTTGCAGCTCCAGTTTTTCGTCGATGCCGGCAAGGCCGGACGCGATCAGTCCCGCGAAGGCGAGATAGGGGTTGAGGTCGGCGCCGCCGATGCGGCACTCCATGCGGATGCCCTTGGTGCCTTCGCCACAGAGACGGAAGCCGGCGGTGCGGTTGTCTTCGCTCCACATGATCTTGGTTGGCGCGAAGGTGCCGGCCTGGAACCGTTTGTAGGAATTGATGTAGGGCGCCAGGAACCACGTGAACTCCTTGGCGTACTTAAGCTGCCCGGCCGCCCATTGCTGGCCGAGCGTCGACAACGTCCAGTCGGCGTTTTTGTCGAAGAACAGCGGCGTCTTGCCGTCGGCGCTCCACAGCGAATTGTGGATGTGGCTGGAATTGCCGGCGAGCCCGTAATTGTATTTGGACATGAAGGAGATCGCCTTGCCTTCGGACTCCGCGATTTCCTTGGCGCCGTTCTTCAGGATGACGTGGCGATCGGCCATGTCGAGCGCTTCGGCATAGCGCACATTGATCTCTTCCTGGCCCGGGCCCCACTCGCCCTTGGAATTCTCGATCGGGATGCCGGCTGCTTCCATCTCGTTGCGAAGCCGGCGCATGACGCCTTCTTCCTTGGTGGTGATGCCGATCTGGTAGTCGCCGATATAGGGCGAAGCGGTGTCGAGACCTTGCCAGTGCTTCTTGCGGGCGGAATCGTAGGTCTCGTTGAACAGGTAGAATTCGAGCTCGGAAGCGAAATAGCCGATATAGCCGCGCTCCGTCAGCCGCTTCACCTGCTTCTTCAGGATGGCGCGCGGCGAATGCGGCAGGTCGTCGTGGGTGTGGTGATCGAGCACGTCGCAGATCACCAACGCCGTCTTTTCCAGCCAGGGAATGCGCCGTAGCGTCGCCAGGTCCGGCTTCATGACGAAATCGCCATAGCCCTTCGACCAGCTTGCCGCCTTGTAGCCCGGCACCGGCTCCATATCGATGTCGGCCGCCAGCAGGTAGTTGCAGCCATGCGTTTCGTCATGCGCGGAATCGACGAAGTATTGCGCCAGGAAACGTTTTCCCGCCAGTCGGCCCTGCATGTCGACGATGCAGGCCAGCACCGTGTCGATCTCGCCGCTGGAGACCGCTTTCTTCAACTGATCGAACGAGAAATTTCCGGCCATTCGTTTGGCACTCCAGTGCTTGGTCGTTTCGAGCTTGGTGGTGTTGAACGGGAGGAAAACCGTGGCGAGCGAACCCGCCACGGTTTGATTGGCAGTTTAGGCGGATTCGCCGACGGCCTTTTCGGCCGCTGCGATGGCCGCCCTGCGCTTGGCGATTGCGGCCTCGCCGATGGGCGGCCCCTGGAAGCGGCGATTTTCAACGGCGAACCACAAAACGACGAGCAGAATGATCAATCCAATCGCATAGTTGATCAGGATGTCGAAGGGCGGCTGAATGCCGGCATACATCAGCACCAGGACACCAAGCACGGTGATGATGGCGAACGGCTTCGACCAGACGCCGAGCCGGAACGGTCCGAATTCGGTCCAGGTCTTTCCTTCCGCGAAAAGTCCGGCCGCTACCGGCATGGCATAGGAAATGTAGAGGAAAAGCGCGCACCCGGCTGCAAGCGCCGCGAAAGCCGGCGAATAGAGCGTGGCGGCGATCGACAGCACGACACCCAGCCAGATAGCCGGAACGGGCGTGCGCCAGGTCGGCGAAACCTGCTTCCACAAAGATGATCCCGGCAGACCTCCGTCACGCGAAAAGGCGAAGATCATACGCGAGGTCGAAGTGAGGCCGGCCAGCGCGCAAAGATAGTTCGCCAGCACGATGCAGATGCCGAGCACGGCCTTCAGCAACGTTGGCGCCGGCAGATTGTTGAACAGGTTGAACCAGGCATTGCCTCCGTCCTTGGCGGTCGCCACGAGATCGGGGCTGGCAAGAACGAAGGAAACCGCCATGACGAAACCGAAGACGAGAGACCAGAGGACCGCGTGGATCATGCCTCTGGGCACAGCAACGCGGGCATTGTGCGTTTCCTCGGCGGTATGGGCGGAGGCGTCGAAGCCGGTGATCGTGTAAAGCGGGTAGAGAAGGCCGATCAGGAAGGCCACGAATGCGGTGCGGGCCGTCGGAACATAGCCACCACCGAGATCGCCGGTCGTGTTGACGAAGGTCGTCAATCGCGAAAAATCGAAGCTATGCGCGCCCCAGATCAAGAAAGTCAGCGTCAGCACAACCGCGACGACGAGGATGAGGTAACCGGAAAAATCGGTCAATCTCGTTGTCGTCTTGATGCCCAGATGATTGAACAGGCCCTGGGTGACGGTGATGATGACGACAGCCGCGGTCTGCTGCCAGAAGCCCCAGGTCGATGTGTCCCAGCCGAAGATCGGCCCCGCGACAAGCCCTTGAAACAGCAGGTAGACGCCGACATTCACCGAGGCGACCACGAAGATCAGGCCGAGTAGGTTGATCCAGGCCGTGGCCCAGCCCCAGCCGCGTCCGCCCAGGATTGACGACCAGTGATAGAGGCCACCGGCGGTAGGATAGGCCGAGCCGATCTGGCCCAGCGAAGTGGCGACGACAAGGGCAAAGGTGCCCCCGATGGCCCAGCCGATGGTCGCCTCGAAACCACTGCCGGTGGCCATCGCCAGCGGGAAAGACGTAATGCCGCCCGCCAGGATGCATATGATCGAGAAGGAAATGGCGAAGTTCGAGAAGCCGCTCATGCGGCGAGCCAATTCCTGGGCGTAGCCCATGCTGTGAAGGATCTTTACATCCTCCGACTTGTCTGTGTGATCCGGTGCTGCCATTTGAAGTCCCCTATGGTTTCTTAGCTGGCCGTTTGTACTGATTTTCCCATTGCGCCTTGTCGGGAGCCCCTGGCCTCGTCGGGCTCCAGATTCGAAAAAATGCCTGTGAGCAGATCCGCCCATTTCCGCTGCCCAGTCTCGTCGGAGATTTCGTCGTTGCGAATTTCGATCATCGCGCAGGGCAACCTGCGCGTGCGTGCATGCCGCTCCAGCGTGAAATAGACGCGGTCATCAGGCGAATAGGGTTCGTTGACACCAACCGTGACGCCGGCCAGCCGCCGCAGCGCCGATATCAGCGGCGCCGCCAGCCGGCGATCCTCGTCATGGATGACGCCGATGTGCCACGGCCGGTTGCGGCCATTGTAGATTGGCGTAAAGGAATGCACCGACACCAGCCGGGTCTCATGGCCGCGCGCCAGCCTGTCCTCCACGATCTGCTCGATGGTGTCGTGAAATGGCTGCCATGACAGCGCAATCCGCGCCGCGCGCTGATTTTCGGAGAGACCTGCATTGCCAGGTATGGGAGTGCTTTCGCTGAGCGGCGGCACCAGGTCCGGCGCATCGAGCGCCCGGTTGCAGTCGATGACCAACCGCGAAATGCGGGTTTCGACCAGCGTCGCGTCGAGCGCCCGCGCCATGCGCAACGCAACCGGCAGCGCGCCGGGATCCCAGGCGATGTGACGCGACAGGTCCTCGGCGGCAAGGCCGAGCGTGCCGAATTCCGCCGGCAGGAAGTTGGAAGCGTGGTCGCAGGTCAGCACGAAAGGGCTCGATCCGCCGGGGTTGGTGACCCCAACGGTATCAGACGATGCAAGGCTGGCGGGCCGCGCTGTCTCCATAGTCCTGCCGTCCCCCGGGAGCGCTGTACCGTATGTTACGTATTTTGTCTCATTGCGTCCCGATGAATGATTTCATACAGTTTATCCGGCTTTGTCAAATGCGATCTGGGGAAAAGACCGTCGGCCGGGCCAAGGGTGGGGACAACGATGATTTCCAGCATTGCTGAACTGATTGCCGACCGCATCGGCACCATGCCCGCCGGCGAACGGCGGGCGGCCCAGACGCTGATCGCCAGCTATCCGATGATCGGCCTGAAGACGGTCGCAGAATTCTCGGCCGCGGCCGGCGTCTCCTCGCCGACGATCCTGCGTTTCGTCGCCCGGCTGGGCTTCCAGAACTATCCCGAGTTCCAGTCGAGCCTGCAGGACGAACTGGCGGCGCAACTGCAGTCGCCGGCGATACGAACGCTCAACCCGCCCTCGCCCAACGGCGGCACGGTGTCGCCTATGCTGGAAGCGACGCTCGAAAATATGCGCGAGACCTTCAGGCACCTGTCCGACAGGCAGCTTGCCGACATTGCCGCAAGGCTGGCCGAACGGCGTGGCAAGACATTCTTGATCGGCGGCCGCTTCACCGACCCTCTGGCACGCTACATGGCCGCCCATCTTGCCGTCATCCAGCCCGATGTCTTTCACCTCGCCGGCCAGGAGAGCATGTGGCGCGACAGGCTGATCGACATGGGCAAGCGCGACGTGCTGGTGATCTTCGACATCAGGCGCTACCAGGACAGCCTCGTCCGATTCGCCGAGAAAGCGCATCAGCGCGGTGTTCACATCGTGCTCTTCACCGACCAGTGGCTATCGCCGATCGCCCGCTTCGCCCGCCATGTCATTGCCGGGCGAACCGCCGTGCCTTCCGCATGGGATTCCTCGGCGGCACTCTTCGTCGTCGCCGAAACGCTGATCGGGGCCGTCACCAGGCAGCTCGAAGCCGACGGCGCCCGGCGCATCCGCGAGATGGAAGGCCTGCGGTAAGCAGGTTTCCCGGGCCGTCGCATCGGCTCCGCCAGGCGGCGCGAATTCACGTTACCGAGATTTAATGTGCACGATTGCGTGATAATTGCCATAAACCGATGATACCGGGGTGTGGCGTGGCCGGGTTGTCGCCGCCAGCCCGCATCGTCGCTGCATCCGCTTCCACCTGGAACCAGTGGACGACCTTTGCCGCTGGAGTATCGATGTCGAGCTGGAAACAGATTGTCCTTGCATTCGTGATCGTGGTCGCCGCCGCGGCCGCGTGGGCGCGTTTCTTCCCCGGCGCTCCCGACATGCTGGCACGCTGGGGGATGGACTGGGCGTATGGCGCGACGCCTCCAGCAAAGGACACCGCGGCGTCTGGCGCCCGGCAGGCGGTGCGCGCCAGGATCGCCACTATCGTCGCGTCGCCAGCCAGCATGGCCACCATCAACGACCGCCTGCAGGCGATCGGCACCGGCCGCGCCAACGCCTCCGTCACCGTCAATCCCTACAGTTCGGGCCGCCTTACCGAACTGCTGGTCGAATCCGGCACGCATGTCGACAAGGGGCAGATCATCGCCACGCTCGATTCCGAAACCGAGATCATCGCCCAGAACCGGGCCAAGCTCGCTTTGCAGGACGCGCAGGCCAAGCTCGACCGCGTCAAGTCGTTGCGCGCCTCGAACGCCGCGACGCCGGTCGCGGTGGCTGACGCCGAAGTTGTGCTGGCCGGCGCCAAGCTGGCGCTTCAGGATGCCGAGCTTGCGCTGCGGCGCCGGTCGATCCCGGCGCCGATCGCCGGCACCGTCGGCATTTTGCCGATCTCGGCCGGCAATTACGTGACCAACCAGTCGGCGATCGCCACGCTTGACGACCGGTCCTCCATCCTGGTCGATTTCCAGGTGCCGGAGCGCTTCGCGGCCGCCGTCAAGGTCGGAGCGCAATTGACGGCAACGCCGATCGCCAATCCGGGCAACGCCTATACCGGAACGGTGTCGGCGATCGACAACCACATCGACGAAAAGAGCCGCACCCTGCTGGTCAAGGCAAAGATCGCCAACCCGGCCGATTCGCTGCGCGCCGGCATGTCGTTCGGCATCACCATGAAATTCCCCGGCGAGACCTATCCGGCCGTCAGCCCGCTGGCGATCCTCTGGGGATCGGACGGCGCCTATGTCTGGCAGGTCCAGGACGGCAAGGCCAGGCGGTTGCCGGTTCGCATCATCCAGCGCAACACCGACACCGTGCTGATCGACGCCGAGATCGGCAGCGGCGACATGGTGGTCACCGAAGGCACCCAAAGTGTCAGCGAAGGCGGCGAGGTTCGGATCGCCGGCCAGGAGCAGCGCGCCGCCAACGCCGCGGAAGGCTCATGACCAGCGCCGTCAACGCCGCCAGCGATACTGGCTTCACCGCGCTGTTCATCCGCAGGCCGGTCATGGCCTTCGTGCTGAACACCCTTATTGCCGTTGCCGGCCTTGCCGCCTTCTACGGTGTCGAGATCCGCGAATTGCCAGACGTCGATCGCGCCGTCATTACCGTGTCCACCAGCTTCGAAGGGGCCGCGGCCGAAACCGTCGACCGCGAACTGACCGACACGATCGAGGGCGCGGTCGCCCGCGTCTCCGGCGTCAAGTCGATCTCGTCTTCCTCCTCCTTCGGCTCGAGCCGCGTCACCATCGAGTTCAATGACGGTGTCGACCTCAACGTCGCCGCCTCGGACGTGCGTGATGCCGTCGGCCGCGTTGCCAACCAGATGCCGGACACAGCCGATCCGCCACGCATCGTCAAGGCCGACGCCAATTCCGACGCGGTGATGCGGCTGGCAGTGACTTCGGACAACATGTCGATCCAGGACATGACGGTGGTGGTCCAGGACCGGATCGAGGACGAACTGGCCGCCGTGCCCGGCGTCGCCGACGTCCAGGTCTACGGCGACCGCGACAAGATCTTTCGCATCGATGTCGACCAGAACAAGCTCGCCAGCCTTGGCTTCACTGTTGCGGATCTGAGGGCAGCGCTTGCCTCGGTCGCCTTCGATTCACCGGCCGGCTCGATCACCACGACCAACCAGGACCTGATCGTGCGCACCACGGCCGACGTGACGACGCCCGGGGAATTCGAGAACATCATCATCGGCGGCACGACGCGCATCCGCGATGTCGCGACCGTCACGCTCGGCCCCGATGTGGGCCAGACCACGCTGCGTTCGGACGGCAAGGCCGGCATCGGCATCGGCATCATCCGGCAGGCGGAATCGAACACGCTGGACATTTCGACCGGCGTCCAGGCCGCCGTCGCCAAGCTGCAGGAGAACCTGCCCAAGGGCATGGCGATCAAGATCACCAGCGACGACGCGGTCTTCGTCAAGGGTGCCGTGCACGAGGTCGAGATCGCACTCGGCCTGTCGGTCACCATGGTGCTGATCGTCATCTACATCTTCCTGCTCGACTGGCGCGCCACGCTGATCCCGGGCCTGTCGATGCCGGTCGCCATGATCGGCACCATCGCCGCCATCTATCTGGCCGGTTTCTCGGTCAACATCCTGACGCTGCTCGCTTTGGTGCTGGCCACGGGCCTGGTTGTCGATGACGCCATCGTGGTGCTGGAAAACATCGTGCGACGGCGTAACGAAGGCATGGGCCCGCGCGCGGCCGCCGTACTCGGGGCACAGGAAGTATTCTTCGCCGTTGTCGCCACGACGCTGACGCTGGTCGCCGTCTTCGTGCCGATCTCGTTCCTGCCGGGCCAGACCGGCGGCCTGTTCCGTGAATTCGGCTTCGTGCTTGCGATGTCGGTGCTTCTGTCCTGCGTGGTGGCGCTGACGCTTTGCCCGATGCTTGCTTCGCGCATGCTGACCAGCGCGTCGCTTCACCGCGAAGACAGCCGCGGTATTGGCGCGCGCATCGGTGGCGTTCTGAACGCGGGCTACAAGCGCGCGCTCCATGCGTGTCTCGATGCACCCTGGATCGTGGTTCTTGTCGCCGTGCTGTTTGCCGGGATCGCGTTTGCGCTGTTCGGCACGATCCGCCAGGAACTGACGCCGACCGAGGACCGTGCCGTCGTGCTGTTGCGCATCAGCGCCCCCCAAGGCGTCAGCCTCGACTACACGACGCAGCAGATGCAGAAGATCGAACGACTGATCCAGCCGATGCGCGATTCCGGCGAGATTCGCTCGACCTTCGAGAATGCCGGCCGCAACGGTTCCTACAACTCCGGTTTCATGGTGATGACATTGGCGCCGTGGGACGAGCGCAGCCGGAGCCAGCAGGAGATCATGGCTGAGATCAGCCAGTTGACCAGGCAGGTGCCCAGCGTGCGTATCTTTCCGGTGCAGCCGAACAGCCTCGGCATCCGCGGCGCCGGCAACGGCCTGCAGTTCGCTCTGGTCGGCAACGACCGCAAGGCGCTTGGGGATGCGGCGGTCAAGATCATCGCCGAGATGCAGAAGGACCAGCGCTTCCAGACCCCACGCCTGTCGATCGACCCGACGCAGCCGCAACTGGCCGTGGCCATCGACCGCGAGCGCGCTTCCGATCTCGGCATCGACATCACCGGGCTCGCCAACACCATGCAAGCCATGCTCGACGGCAACGATGTCGCCGATGTCTACATCGCCGACCGCAGCTACGGCGTGAAGCTTGTCTCGACCACCAATCCGATCAACGATCCGACCGATCTGGAAAATGTCTTCCTCAAGACGGCGGATGGCCGCTTCGTGCCGATGTCGACGATCGCCACGCTGACCGAGCGCGCCGTGCCGCCGTCGCTGTCGCGCGAACAGCAGCAGCCTTCGGTGGCAATCACCTCGAACCTCTCAGGCGATTTCGCGCTTGGCGATGCGCTGACACGCGCCGAGGAGATCGCCACGCCGCTCCTGCCACCCGGAAGCCGCGTCCTGCCGCTGGCCGAGGCCGCGACTTTGGGTGAAACTAACAGCGCCATGGTCACCATCTTCGGCTTCGCGCTGGTCATCATCCTTCTGGTGCTGGCCGCCCAGTTCGAGAGTTTCGTCAGCGCCGTCATCATCATGGCGACGGTGCCGCTCGGTCTTGCCTGCGCCATTTTCGCGCTGCTGCTGTCTGGCACCAGTCTCAACGCCTACAGCCAGATCGGCCTGGTCCTTCTGGTCGGCGTCATGGCCAAGAACGGCATCCTGATCGTCGAATTCGCCAACCAGTTGCGAGATCGCGGCCTGGGCGTGCGCGAAGCGATCGAGCAGGCCTCCACCATCCGTCTGCGGCCGGTGATGATGACGATGATCTGCACCATACTTGGCGGCGTGCCGCTTGTGCTGGCCGCCGGCGCGGGCGCCGAGGCGCGCGTCGCGCTCGGCTGGGTGATTGTCGGCGGGCTTGGTCTGGCCACCATCTCGACGCTGTTCCTGACGCCGGTCGCCTATCTCCTGCTTGGCCGCTTCGTCACGCCGAAGACCCACGAGGAAACACGGCTCAAGCGCGAACTCGAGGAAGCCGCTTACACCAACGTGGAACCGGCGGAATAGAACTCGCTATTTCAGCAGCCGGCCCTCGATCGACCAGCGCGCGGCAAGGAAGTTGAGCACCGCCGCCACGATGACACCGCCGATCTTTGCCGGCCACACGCCGGCGACACCGGCGAGGAGTGCGATCGACAGACTGGAGACGCCGAGTGAAATCAGCGCTCCGAGCGAGACGAACCGCAGGAAGGCGTGATGCAGTCGTATGGCGTGATTGCGCTCGAACGACCAGAAGCCATTCGCCACGAAAGAGACGACGACGGCGATCGACCACGAGATGACATTGGCGGGCAGCGGCGGGACGTGCAGCTTGAGCAGCAGGAAAAATGCGGCAAGGTCGATGGCCGTATTTGCCAGTCCGACGAGCGCGAAACGGACGATCTTGCCGCCGGTCGAACGCCGGAGATGGTCGGCGCCGCTCATCCCTTGCCATCCAGGATCTCGACACCGGCACGGGCAAGGCCCGCGCCGAACGCGTCCGAGGCCAGAACCCCGAATTCCACTTCGCGCACGCCTTGCATCGGGTCGCGCGTGCGCAGCGTCTCATCGACATGGCCGGGATGGCACATGAACAGCCCCTCTTGCGGCAACGTCTCGACGGCGGTTTTCAGGGCAGGCGCGAACTTTTCCGGCTGCCGCCAGTCGTAGATGCCCGCAAGGGGCGTCATGACGAAAAAACCGGCGCTCCGCATCGACCGGTCGAAGCCGCTGGCGAGCGCTGCGATGGCCGCGATCTTCGGCACCACCGCGGGCGCGGGAGCGCCGCGCAGCATCGGCCTGCCGGGGCCCGCTGGAAAACGGGCCAGCAGCCATTCGCGCACGACCGGCAGGAAATGCACATGCTGGTGCCCGTCGATATGGCTCGGCCCGCGGCCCAGCGCCTCGACGAAACGAGCGTACTGCGCATCGAGTTCGGCATGGACGTCGCGCCCGTCGATCCGGCCGCGCAGAACCGGCAGGGCCAGCGAACGAAGCGGCGGCAGTCGGCCCTCGGGCGCCAGGCTCGATTTGCCCGTGACGGCTGGCTGGTCCGTAAGGGTCAAGTGCAACCCGATCGCCACGCGGCCGCTCAGCGGCTTGATGAGCGCCGCCGCCTCCCCCCATTCGGGAAAGCCGGTCATGCAGCTTGTGCCGGTTAGGCGGCCGCGGTCGATCAGATCGAGAATCCCGGTGGAGACCCCAGGCGCCAGGCCGTAGTCGTCAGCAATCAGGCGGATGCGCCGCGTCATGAGCCGGATGCGCCTGACGGCTCGCCCGAAACGTCGCTGCGCACCACATCGCGCACCAGGTACACCGGCCGGTCCTTGCTCTCCGAAAGCGTAACCCAGACATATTCCCCGATCAGGCCGAGCAAGGTCAGGTTGAGGCCGCCGAGCAGGACGACGGCGACCATCAGGCTGGGATAGCCAGGCACGGCAATGCCGTAGAACATCACTTCGAAGAACACCTTGGCGCCGTAAACGATGCCCGCCAGCGCGGCCAGCATCCCGCTCAGGCTGATGATGCGCAGCGGGATGACCGAAAACGACGTAAAACCTTCCAGCGAGAAGGCGAGCAGGTTGAGCCGGCTCCATTTCGAGGTGCCGCTGGCGCGGTTCTCCGGCGAATAGGGTATGGCTTTCTGGCGGAAGCCGGCCCAGGCGAACAGCCCCTTGTTGAAGCGCCGCTTGTCGCGCAGGCTGGTCAGCGCGCGCGCAACGGTGCCGCGCATGACGCGAAAATCGCCGGCATTTTCGGGAATGTCGAAGCGCTGGCTGGAGTTGATCAGGCTGTAGAAAAGCCGCGCCAGCTGGCTGCGCCGCCAACTCGCCTCGCGGCGGTCGTTCTGCGCGTAGACGACGTCGATCTCGCGATTGTCAACCAGTTCGGTGATCATCTGCAGGCTGATGTCCATGGAATGCTGCAGGTCCGAATCCATGATCAGCACCATCTCGCCGCGCGAGTGGTCGAGGCCGGCGAGCACAGCGACCTCCTTGCCGAAATTACGGCTGAGGCGAACGATCTCCCACGATCCCGACAGAGCCTGCGAAAATCGCCCGGCGCCGTCGTCGCGGCTGCCATCGTCGACCAGGATCTTGTGGACGGCCATGCCGAAACGCTGGGACACCGCTGCTTCGAGCTTGTCCAGCAATTTGGCAAAAGCCGACGCGGATTGCGCCTCGTTGAAGAATGGCGCGACGATATCGAGAACAGGCCTGGACTCAGCCATTTGCGACAGGCCTTTCATTCATCACCTTGTCTCGCGCCACCTTGTCTCGCGCCCTGGCCCAAAACCACCAGATCAGCGAACCGGCAATGATGGTCACCGCGATCGGCCGGAACCAGGGGTATGAGAAATCCTGGATATGACGCTCGACCCCCGTCAATCCTGTCACGAACAGCATCACAGACAGTATCGAGGCGAGCACACCGCCTCGCTCCTCGCGCCATAACAAGGCAATGGCGAGACCGGCGGGCACTGCGACCATGGCATAGGTGTTGGGCTCGACGCGCGGGTTGAAGACGCACATGTAGAACGTCGCCGTCAGGAAGATGGCAAGATCAGCCGTTCCACGTTCGAGCTTGCGGTCGAACCAGACGACCGTGAAAAGCGTAAACAGCGCCATGACGATGCGCATGATCGTGGCGCCGAACTCCGGGATCGGCAGCCCCACCCTGGTAAAGGGCGCGGTGAAGTCGGTTGGAACAAAGTGGCTGGTGTTGTCGACGGCCATCGATGTCAGCATCCCGGCAAAAACCCGGTACTGGTCGGTGAGATAGCCGGCTGGCGCGAAAGCGTAGGGCAGCGCGATCACGAACAGCACCGACAGTGCCAGCACCGGTATCAGCCGGAACCGCAGGGCACCCACCAACAACAGCATGATGACCGCCGTCGG
The DNA here is from genome assembly GCF_020164745.1 of Mesorhizobium sp. ES1-4. Classification (GTDB taxonomy): domain Bacteria; phylum Pseudomonadota; class Alphaproteobacteria; order Rhizobiales; family Rhizobiaceae; genus Mesorhizobium. The sequence goes on from NZ_JAIUGV010000002.1 coordinate 308,605, forward strand.
TTTGGCGATGATGGCGACCGAGGCCCAGAAGAAGGTCTCGGCGCGCCGCCCTTCGAGCGCCGACAGGGTCAGGAGCCAGCAGGCACCGGTCAGGAGAATCGTCGCCTGGCCGTTGCGGATCGCACCCAGTGCCATCGGCAAGGCGAGGAAGACCCCGAACGAAAGCAGCCACGTCAATTCGCTGCCGCCGAGCTTGCGCACCTGCCGCATCGCGGCGAAGGTAAGCACCGCGAAACCGATAATATGCCATACCAGGCCGCCCAGATGCGGTCCGAGCTTCAGCACCGGAACGTAGAGTGCTGCAAAGGCCGGCGCGTAGAGATATCCCATTTCGGATTGGACATTGTAGAGCGGCCGGCCGGCCAGGAATTCCTCGCTGCCGTACCTGTAGGCCATCAGCACGGAGCGCGTGTCGGGCGCCCACAGGACGAGGACGAGAACGACCAGAAACGCTCCGATCCAAACGCCAAGTCCCAATCGGTCGAAAACCGGCTTGGAAATCGTCATAAAAGCACCACCCCACACCATTTCAGAACGGGCCCTTGCCCGCGGCGTCCGGCATTTCGATGGCGGCATATCACGGACGAAGCGAAATGGCATAGGGGGATGGAGCGCGCGCCCCTCAACTTAGCGGACTGCGGCGGGTGGTCATGCACCAAGACAAGACAGCCAACTCGGAAAAAGCCTCGGAAGCCTCGCATGGAAACGTCCTGCGCAGCTTCGGAAGGCATCAAGGCCGGATGAAAACCTTGCCGTTGGGCTTGGCCAGTTCCGCCGGCACGCGCGCCATTGCCTCGGCCATCGGAATGACCGCCGTTACGTCGGTCGACCAGCGTCCATCGGAAAAACGCTTCTGCGCCTCGAGAATCGCCGGACCACGCCGATCCCTGGATTGCCGCATCCATTCGCTCAGCCAGAAGCCCTCGATGTGCTTGTGCTGGAAGATCAGTTGACCCGGCTCGCGGATGACCGTGGCCTCGGGATCGAGCCTGCCGTAGATGATCCAGCGCGCCCTTTTCGGCATCGCATTGAAGATGGCCGATGCCAGCGGCCCGGTGACCGCATCGAGGAAGATGCGCGGCTGCTCGACCTTCATCACCTCGCGCAGCGTGGCCTCGAAATCCGGCGCCTTCTCGTTGAGGACATGCGCTGCTCCAAGCTCTTTCAGCAACGCGATCTGCTCGTCGCGGCGCACGGTGACAATAGGCCGAAACCCTCCCTCCCTGGCGAGGCCGATGATCAGCTTGCAGAGCTGGCTGGCCCCGGCGGTCATGACGAAGGCTTTTTCGCCTTCCTGCTTGATGATGTCGAACATGGCGATCGCGGTGAGCGGATTGACGATCATCGCGGCCCCGTCCTCATCGCGCACCGTATCGAGCAGCGGAATGCAGGCCGCCGCCTCGGCGACAGCGTACTCAGCCCACGAGCCCCAATTGCTAAGGCCGGTGGCGAAGGCGACGCGCTTGCCGGCGAGGCTTTTGGGATAAGGCTCGTCGCCACCGGCGACGACGGTGCCGACGCCCTCGAACCCCGCTGGCCGGCCCTTGGCACGCGGCTGGCCGTATTGGCCCTTGATGAAGGCGACGTCCGATGGATTGATCGAAGCCAGGCTGACCTTGATCAGCACTTGTGTCGGTCCAGGCGTTGGCACCGCGATGCTGCCCGGCTGAAGATAAGGCTCCATCGCCTCGAGCACACTGCCGCTCGGCGTCCTGGTGTAGCCGTCGCCGACCAGGAGCAGCGCCTTCATTTCGGAGGGAATGGTCATCGGTAACGCTCCTTGGTTGCCGCGGGAAGAACCGTATGTGGCCGGCCGAACCGACGCTCAGACCTTCTCTTGCGTGTATTTCTTCAGCTCCGTCCGCGCCACCTGCCGCCGATGCACCGCATCCGGCCCATCGGCAAGGCGCAAGGTCCTCAGATGCGTCCACGAACGCGCCAGTGGCGTGTCCTGGCTGATGCCTTGCGCGCCGAACATCTGCACCGCCTCGTCGGTGACCTTCAGCGCCACGCGTGGCGCGACGACCTTGATCTGGCTGATCCAGGGGGCCGCGGCACGCGCGTCTCCCTGATCGATCATCCATGCCGCCTTGAGGCAGAGCAGCCGGGCCATCTCGATCTCCATGCGGCACTCGGCGATGATGTCGAAATTGGCGCCCAACCTGGCCAGCGGCAGGCCGAAGGCCTCGCGGCGCACGGAGCGCTGGCACAGCATCTCCAGCGCCATCTCCGCCTGTCCGATGGCGCGCATGCAGTGATGGATGCGGCCGGGGCCGAGCCGGCCCTGCGCGATCTCGAAGCCCCTGCCCTCGCCGAGGATCAGGTTCGACGCCGATACCCGCACATTTTCGAAGCGCAGATGCATGTGGCCATGCGGCGCGTCATCGTCGCCATAGACCTGCATGGCGCGAACCTTGGTCACGCCTTTCGTGTCCGAGGGCACCAGGATCATCGAATGGCGGCGATGCTGCGGTTCTTCATCGCCGCCGGACCGCACCATGACGATGTAGATGGCGCAGCGCGGATCACCGGCGCCCGACGCCCACCATTTCTCGCCGTTGAGCACATAGTCTTCGCCCTGCCGCTCGCAACGCATGGAAATGTTGGTGGCGTCGGAGGAAGCGACGTCCGGCTCCGTCATCAGGTAGGCCGAGCGGATTTTTCCCTCCAGCAGCGGCTCGAGCCATTCCCGCTTGTGCTCGGCCGAGCCGTAGCGTTCCAGGACCTCCATATTGCCGGTGTCGGGCGCGGAGCAGTTAAAGGTTTCGGCGCCGAGATGTGCCTTGCCCATCTCCTCGGCCAGATAGGCGTATTCGACAGTGGACAGGCCGTAGCCGCGTTCCGAGCCGGTCAGCCAGAAATTCCACAGGCCACGCTCCCGTGCGGTCTTCTTCAGCCCTTCGAGGATCTCGCTCTGACGCTTACTGTACACCCAGCGATCACCCGTCTTGCCGACTTCGGCCAGGAATTCCTTGTCGAGCGGCATGATCTCGTCGCGCACCATGGCCGCAACGCGTGCGTGGATCGGCTTCAGCCGCTCGGTCATGCCGAGATTCATCTGCGTCATCGGTCGCTAACCCTTCATGCACGCCAGGCATTTTATCCGTGGCAAGGATGACCGTACTTCGGATAGCCTTGTCAACGCGAACTGTTTTGCCCGCGGTTGGCAAGGGCGCGGAGAATTTGGATGAGTTATCTGGATGAGCTGTTTTCGGTTGCCGGCAAGACCGCGCTGGTGACGGGAGCGGCGACCGGCATCGGCCGCATGGCGGCAAGCGCGCTGGTCAGGGCCGGCGCCAGCGTGATGATCGCCTCGCGCAAGGGCGAGGACTGCATCAGGGTCGCCGACGAATTGAACGGACTGAGCGCCCCGGGCCGTGCAGAAGGCTTTGCCGGCGACGTCTCCAGCGAGGCCGGCATCGCCGCCCTGGTCGGCGAGGTCAAGGCGCGGACCGAAAAGCTGCATATTCTGATCAACAATGCCGGCGTGTCCTGGGGCGCGCCGCTTGAGAGCTTCCCTTATTCGGCATGGGCCAAGGTGTTCGGCGTCAATGTCACCGCGGTCTTCCATCTGACGCGCGAATTGCTGCCGCTGCTCGATGCTGGTGCGAGCGATGCCGATCCGGCCCGTGTGATCAACCTGGGCTCGGTGATGGGCACGCAGCCGCTGGCCGACGACGCTTATTCCTACACCGCCTCCAAGGCCGCGGTGCATCATTTGACACGCACTCTGGCGCTCGAATTCGCCGGCCGCCGCATCACCGTCAACGCCTTTGCGCCAGGTCCCTTCCAGAGCCGCATGACCGCATTCGCCACCGGCACGGACGAACAGGCCAGGCATGTCGGCAGCCATGTCCCGATTGGCCGTATCGGCGCACCGGATGACATTGCCGGCGCAACGCTCTATTTGTGCAGCCGTGCAGGCAGCTATGTCACTGGCGCCATCCTGCCGATTGACGGCGGACAGTCGGTGCAGCATGGGCTGACTCTCTTCAAGGAATGACATTTTTCCGGCCGCGTCAGCCGGGGGTGAAACAGGAGGACATGAGCGTGGAACCGATCAGTCTCGATGTGCTTCTGGCCAGTGTCGGCAAGGAGGTCGGCGTCTCGCCCTGGCGCGTGGTCACACAGCGCATGATCGACCAGTTCGCCGACGCCACCGACGACCACCAGTTCATCCACTGCGATCCGGAGCGGGCCAAGCGCGAAACGCCGTTCGGCGGTACCATCGCGCATGGTTTCCTGTCGCTGTCACTGTTGTCGGCGATGACGTTCGAGACCATGCCGCCGCTGGAAAACGGCAAGATGGGTGTCAACCATGGCTTCGACTCGCTGCGCTTCCTGGCGCCGGTGAAGACCGGCGCGCGCATCCGCACCCGTTTCGTGCTGGCAGACGTCAAGGTCAGGCCATCGGGCTGGGTGCAGACCGCCCATGACGTGACCATCGAGATCGAAGGTTCGAAGAAACCGGCGCTCACCGCCCGCTGGCTGACGCTGACCCTGATCGAACGCCTGCCCGAGACCGCATGAGCGACGCCAACGCGCTCGACCAGGCGGCGCTCGCGCCTTACCTCGAGGCGCACATCCCGGGCTTTTCCGGGCTCGCGGCAATCGACAAATTCAAATCCGGACAGTCCAACCCGACCTACCTTCTGACGGCGGCAAGCGGCCGTTACGTGTTGCGCGCCAAGCCACCGGGCCAACTCCTGAAGTCGGCGCACCAGGTCGATCGCGAATTCCGCGTGATGAAGGCGCTCGCCGGCACTGCCGTGCCCGTGCCCGAAATGCTGCATCTGTCGGCCGAGGATTCGCCCATCGGCCGCATGTTCTACGTGATGGACTTCCTCGAGGGCCGCATCTTCTGGGATCCGGCGCTGCCCGAGGCGCGTGGCGATGACGAGCGTGCCGCGATCTACGATGCCATGAACGCCACGCTTGCCGCCCTGCACGATGTCGACGTCGAGGCCGTGGGTCTTGGCGATTTCGGCCGCGCCGGCAATTACTTCGAACGGCAGCTGGCACGCTGGGCCAGCCAGTACCGCGCCTCCGAAACCAGCGCGATCGCCGACATGGACCGGCTGATTGCCTGGCTGGAAACGCATCTGCCCGCAGATGATGGCCTGATCTCGCTGGTGCATGGCGACTACCGGCTGGACAATCTGATCTTCGCACCGGGCCAGCCAAAGGTGCTGGCGGTGCTCGACTGGGAACTGTCGACATTGGGCCACCCCTTCGCCGACATCGCCTATCAATGCATGCAATGGCGCCTGCCGCATTCTTCCGGCTTTCGCGGCCTGGGCGGCATCGATCGCTCGGCACTCGGCCTGCCTGGCGAGGAGGAGTATGTCGCCGCCTATTGCCGAAGGCGTGGCCTGGATGGCATCGACAACTGGACGTTCTTCCTCGCTTTCTCTTTCTTCCGGCTGGCTGCTATCTGCCAGGGTGTCTACAAGCGGTCGCTCGACGGCAATGCTTCCAATCCGGAGAAGGCCAGGACCTACGGCGAGGCGGTGAAATTGCTCTCGCACCTCGCCGCCAAATTGATCGACAAGCAGACGTGAAGGGGGACGTGATGGGTCGCTTCGACGGCGCAATAGTGCTGATCACGGGCGCGGCCGGCGGGCTCGGACGAGGTGCCGCGAGAGGCTTTGCCGCCGAAGGCGCGCGGCTGGTCCTGTCTGACATCGACGAGATGGCGCTGACTGATCTTGCCACCGCGCTGCAGACCGAAACAGCCATTCTTGCGGGCAATATAGCGGAAGAAAAACTGTCGGAGGACCTGGTCAGTCTGGCGGTCGAAAAATTTGGCGGGCTGGATGTCGCCATCAACAATGCCGGCATCGTCCAGAGTTTCGTGCGCTTGCCGCACGTTCCGTCGGACGAAGCCCGCCGGGTGCTCGAGGTCGACCTGCTCGGCGTCTTCTACGCCATGAAGCACCAGATCCCGCAGATGGAACGGCAGTTCAAGGCGACCGGTAAGGGCGGCGCGATCGTCAACATCGCCTCGGCCGCCGGCCTTTCGGGCGCGCCGAAGCTTTCGGTCTACGCCGCGGCCAAGCATGGCGTCGTCGGCCTGACCCGCTCGGCGGCGGTCGAATATGCCAGCAAGGGCCTGCGCATCAATGCCATCTGCCCCGCCCATACCAGGACGGCGATGGTGGACAGCTTCGTGCGCGGCTCCGGCGCGCCGGAAGCCGAGGCCCTGGCCGAACTGACCCGTGGCGTACCGATGAAGCGCGTGGCCGAAGTCGACGAAATCACCACCGCCATCCTGTTCGCCGCCGACCCGGCCAACTCGTTCATGACCGGCCATGCGCTCGCCGTCGATGGCGGCGTCGGCGCCATCTGACGCCTGCCGCCTGGGAACCAGCCGGCGCCCTTGTTCGTTTTCGTACAGCGTATATAATTTAGCCAGGCACCAACCAGATAAGGGCAACGGACTTGCCGCTGAGCGTCCAGAAACGCCGCGAGAAACAAAAGGCCGAACTGCGCTCGGAACTCGTCGAGGCCGCGCACAAGCTCGTCCAGGAAGAAGGCTATGACGGCCTGACCATCCGCAAGCTGGCCAAGCGGGTCGGCTATGCGCCGATGTCGGTCTATTCCTACTTCGCCGACAAGCAGGACATCCTGTTCGCGCTGGCCGAGGACGCGTTCGAAACGCTCGCCCGGCGCATCGAGGAGCACCCGTCCGACGATCCGATCGAGGCCTTGCAGGCGGTGATGACCGAATATGCCGCCTTCGGGCTCGGCAACCCCAACGAATACCGCACCGTCTTCATGACCGAAAAGACCAAACTGCCGGAGGGCAGGAGCCACGAAGACATGGAGGAAAGCAACCCGGCGATGAAAGTGCTGATCAACAGGGTCGAGGCCTGTGTCGCCGCCGGCAAGTTGCATGGCGATCCGCGCGCCATCGCCACCATGCTGTGGGCGGTCGGCCATGGCACGATCTCGCTGTTGATCACCTTCCCCTTCTACCCGTTCGGCGACCCGCAGGCATTCGTCAAACGCATGTGCGACTTCACCCTTGCCACGCTCAGCACGCAGGATGTGCCGCCGCTGACCGAAACGCCGGTCAACTGCTGAGCGCCGGCCTCCTTCGTTCTCCCAATTTCCTCGTCGTCCTTCGGTGCCAAACCGGAGGCGAATTTCACGGTTAACAAAATCTTTCGTACGTGTACGATTTTCCCTTGAATTTCGCGATCGGCGGGCGTATTTGTACGACGTAACGTACATGTACGGAATGAGTTCACCGTCGAAAACGGAGACTGACAATGAAAAAGACACTTCTCACCCTCGCCGCCGTGCTGGCCCTTTCGGGCTCGGCTTTTGCCGCCGGCACCGCTCACCCGGTCAAGCACCCGGTTGCCGCGGCCTGCGTCGACACCAAGACCAATGTGAAGCTCGATTGCGCATCGACCGGCTCGGTCGACAAGAAGGCTTCCACGCAAGCCGCGACCGACAGCAAGGGCCCGCGGCTTGGCATCACGGTGAACCCGTGGATCATGCCGAGCGCCTACTGAGACCCTTCGGAATATCGGTCCTGGCCGGCTCAGCCGGCCAGTTGTATTCAGGAGACCGCGACCGGCAGCTTGGTCGCCGAGCTCTCGAAGGCCGCGTCGATCAGCTTTTGCATGTCGGCGGCGCGGCGGAATGACGGATCGCCGTTCTCTCCCGTGTCGAGCGCATCGGCAAAGCGCCGGGCGTTGCGCTTGACCTCGGGCGGCGACAGCATCCGCCAGCGCTGCTGGTCGACATCCTCGCCAAGGCAGGCGGACAGGCTCGATATCTTGCCGTCGGTCTCGACCTTGATGGCGCCCTTGGTGCCATGCAGGGCCAGCGACAGATCGTTGCCGTGGCCTGTCGTGTAACGGCTGGCCATGATCGTGGCCAGCGCCCCGGATTTGAGCCGCGCCGTCATCGCCATGCTGTCATTGGCGTCGAGCACATAGTCGCCGATGCGGTCGCCCTCTGCCTTCGGGAACGTCACCAGATCGGCATGCAGGCTGACGACATCCTGGGCCGCGCCATAGCTGGCGAAGTCCAGTATGTGAATGCCGACATCGCCCAGGACACCGGTCGAACCGTGCCGGCTCGACAGGCGCCACAGCCATTTGTCCTCGACCCGCCAGTCGCCCCATGACTTGCTGACCAGCCAGCTCTGCCGGTAGCTCGCCTCGACATGGCGCAGTTCGCCGATTTCGCCGGCCTGCACCATGCGCCGGGCCTCGTGGATCACCGGCGAGTTGCGATAAGTGAGGTTGACCATGTTGACGAGCCCGGCCGCTTCGGCGGCTTCGGCCATGGCAAGCGCGTCGGCATGGTTCGGCGCCAGCGGCTTCTCGCAGAACACATGTTTCCCGGCGGCAAGCAGGGCCAGCGTCGTCGCCTTGTGGACGCCGTCCGGCGTCGCGTTGATGGCGGCATCGAACTCACCCCAGGCGATCGCCGCTTCGAGACTTTCGAAGAAATGACCTATCTTGTTGGCGGCGGCGAACGCCGCCGCGCGGCCGGGCAGGTGGTCGACGCAGGCGACGATGCCGCAACCGGGAACCTGACCGAACTCCGCGATATGATGCCCGGCGATCCAGCCGGTGCCGAGCAGAAGCAGGCGATGCATCAGCGAGACCCCATCATTTCAGGCCCTTGTCGCCGTCGGCGTGCAGGCGCAGGCCTTTCTGGACGATCTTCTCCCTGGCCTTGTCCACCGGTACGTTCGGCGCATTGGTGATGCCGGACCAAGCGGGTGAGGGATTGTGCGCCCAATGCACCGCGTTGCGCAGCACCTGCTGCACGCCCTCATTGTGATAAATCGGATAGGTCTCGTGGCCCGGCGAGAAATAAAAGATCCTGCCGGCGCCGCGCTGGTAGGTCAGCCCCGACCGGAAGACCTCGCCGCCCTCGTACCAGGAGATGAACACCGTCTCCAGCGGCTCCGGCACCGCGAACGGCTCGCCATACATTTCCGTCTCGCCGATCTCCAGGCACTCGCCGATGCCTTGCGCGATCGGGTGGCCGCGGTTGATCGCCCAGACACGCTCGCGCTCGCCCGCCTCGCGCCATTTCAGCGAACAGGGCGTGCCCATCAGCCGCTTGAATATCTTCGAGTAATGGCCGGAATGAAGCACGATCAGCCCCATGCCCTCCCAGACCCGCTTCTGCACGCGCTCGACGATCTCGTCCTTGACCTCGCCATGCGCCGCATGCCCCCACCATAGCAGCACGTCGGTGGCCGCCAGACGCGTCTCGCTCAGGCCGTGTTCGGGTTCTTGCAAGGTGGCGGTGGTCGCTTCGATCTCCTTGTCTTCGTTGAGCGCGGCGGCAATCGTGCCATGCATGCCCAGCGGATAGAGGTCGCGCACGGCGGCATTGGTCTGTTCATGGACGTTCTCGCCCCAGACGACGGCTTTCACAGGCATTTTCCTCTCCAAAGCGCTTTGAGTACCGCATCCGCCGAGGCGTTGGGAAGATGGCTTCAGCCAAATTTCTGAAATCAGGGCTTGCGGGTCTTGCGGCCGGGCACTGTCTTGGTCTTGTCGGGCTTCCCCGGTGCACCAGGAATGGACGAGCCCGTAATCGACACAGGGTCGCTGGCCGGGAACGTGTCCTCGAGGCCTTCCTCAAGTTCCTCTTCAGCGTCGGCTTCGTGATGCCGCTCATGTTCAAGCGAGCGGACCGCCGCGGTTTTCGGCGACTTCGGCGTGGACTTTGCAGGCATCGGCATTTCTCCCTCGACCTGTCGCCGCACAACGGACGCGAGCGGCAAACGTTCCGGGGTCAGCCAGCGGCGTCGCGGGCTCCCTCGGACAGGAAAGTAAAGACATAGTCCGAGAAGGAACGCCAGCACTCGACCCTGAAGGCCTCGTCGGCCGTGCGCAACAACACGATCTCGGCCTTGCCCAGGACGGTGCGCGAAGCGGCGCCTACCGGAAAGGCTTCGAGCGACAGATCCTGCGGGCAGCCCGAATTGATCGCGGCTTCCGCCGCCGGACCGACAACGGATATCGCGATGTTGCGATGCGAGATACCGACCGACGAGTGCAAGGCGGAAACCCCCGCGCAATCGGCGAGCGGATTCTTGCCGGCCTCGTCGATGACAAGCCATTCGTCCGGCCCGAGCCACAGCGCCGTACGTCCACCTTTCGACGCCGAGGTTTTCGGCGTCTTCGGCAAGGTCAGGCCGAGCGCCTTCGACAGCGCGGCGACCGAAGCTTCCGGCGCGCGCAGCGAGATGCGCTCAGCTGGCGGCAGCACCTCGACCTTGACACCCGTCGCGGAGGCGGTGCGCCCGGCCAATGCCGGACGCCGCTCGGCCGAGGACGTAGCCGTGGCGACCGTCTTTGCAGCAGCCTTAGCCATTGAGGCGCCCTCCCGTCTCATCGAAGAACACCATGCCGGTAACCTCCACTTCGATCACTCCGTCCGGCATCGGCACGAAGAGCGTATCGCCCATCCGGTCACGCCCGCCAGCGACCAGCGCCAATGCGATCGAACGGCCGCAATTCTGCGACCAATAGCTCGAGGTGACGTGGCCGATCATCTTCATCGGAATCGCCTGCTTCGGATCCTCGACGATCTGCGCGCCTTCTTCCAGCACCACCTTGGCGTCCTTGGTCTTGAGGCCGACCAGTTGCTTGCGGCCCTTGGCCACCAGATCCGGCCGCGTCAGGCCGCGAATGCCGACGAAGTCGGTTTTCTTCTTGCCGACCGCCCAGTCGAGACCTGCATCGTTCGGCGTGACCGTACCGTCCGTATCCTGGCCGACGATGATGTAGCCCTTCTCGGCGCGCAGCACGTGCATCGCCTCGGTGCCGTAAGCGGTGGCACCGTGCTTCTGGCCCTCGGCCCACAGCGCTTCCCAGACCGCCTGGCCGTAGTCGGCCGGTACATTGACCTCGAAACCGCGCTCGCCAGTGAAGGACATGCGGAACAGCCGTGTCGGCACGCCGCAGATTTTTCCCTCGCGCACCGACATGTGCGGCAGCGCCTCATCCGACATGTCGATGCCTTCGACGAGCGGCGCGATGATGTCGCGTGACTTCGGCCCTTGCACGGCGATGACCGCCCATTGCTCGGTGATCGAGGTCAGCCAGACATTGAGATGCGGGAATTCGGTCTGGAGATAATCCTCCATGTGGTTCATGACGCGCGGCGCGCCGCCGGTTGTCGTCGTCACGTGGAAGCGGTCCGGCGCCAGCCTGCCGACGACGCCGTCATCATAGATAAAGCCGTCCTCGCGCAGCATGATGCCGTAGCGGCAACGGCCGGGCTCGAGCTTTTCCCACGGATTTGTGTAGAGCAGTTCCATGAACCTGGCCGCATCCGGCCCGACCACTTCGATCTTGCCGAGCGTCGAGGCATCGAACAGGCCCGCCTGGCTGCGGACCCCAACGCATTCGCGGTCGACCGCCGCATGCATGTCCTCGCCCGCCTTGGGGAAATACCAGGCGCGCTTCCACTGGCCGACATCCTCGAACACCGCGCCTTGCGCCGCGGCCCAGGGATGGATCGCGGTCTTGCGTGTCGGATCGAACAGCGGGCCGCGCGCATGGCTGATGATGGCGCCGAAGGTGACAGGCGTGTAAGGCGCGCGGAACGTGGTCAGGCCGACCTCGGGGATCGGTTTGCCCAGGGTTTCGGCCGCGATCGCCAGACCATGCATGTTGGATGTCTTGCCCTGGTCGGTCGCCATGCCATTGGTGGTGAAGCGCTTGACGTGCTCGATCGAGCGCATGCCCTCATGCACGGCCTGGCGGATGTCCTTTGCGGTGACGTCGTTCTGGAAATCGACGAAGGCCTTGACCGTCGTATCCGGTCCGGCGCCGGGCGCGGCGCCCAGCATGCCGCGCGACCAGCTCTCCGAAGCGTCCACCTTCGGCTTCACACCCTTGGCGGCTTTCGCGCCGGCATCCTTGGCCGCCTTGGCGCCCGCCGCATAGGCCTCGTCGACCGTCGCCGACAGGCCGTCGGTGCCGTTGCAGGCGCCGACCGAGACGCAGTCCTGCGCGTAGGCGCCGGGCACGAAGCGCTTGGTCTCGTCGTTGAAGGCGACCTTGCCGCGCGACTGCGAGAACAGATGCACCGACGGCGTCCAGCCGGCCGACATCAGGATCGCATCGACCGCGATCGTGCGTTCGCCGCCGCCATTTTTCGGCTGCACCGTCATCGACGATACCCGCAATTTGCCGCCGGCGCGGATCACGGCACGGCCAAAATTGATCTCGATGCCGAGAGCCCTCGCCTCGTCGACCACCGGGCCGCTCGGGTTGTCGCGCAGATCGACGATCGCCGCCACGTTGACGCCGGCCTTCTTCAGGTCGATCGCGGCACCGTAAGCCGAGTCATTGGCCGTGTAGACGCCGACATTCCGTCCGACCGCGACACCATAGTGATTGAGGAAGGTGCGCGCCGCGCCCGCCAGCATGACGCCCGGCCGGTCATTGTTGGCGAACACCATGTGGCGCTCGATGGCGCCGGAGGCCAGCACCACGCGCCTGGCACGCACCTGCCAGAGCCGCTCGCGCGGCAGGTCGTGGCCGGGGGCCTTCAAGTGATCGCTGACGCGCTCGACCAGGCCGACGAAATTCTGTGCGTAATAGCCGAACGCCGTGGTGCGCGGCAGCACGCGGACATTGTCCATCGCGCTCAGCCGGGCGATCGCCGCTTGCGCCCAGGCAAAGCCGTCCTGGCCGTCGATCCTGGCGCCAGACTCGAAGCGCAGGCTGCCGCCGAATTCGGCCTGCTCGTCGGCGAGGATGACGCGAACGCCGGTCTCGGCCGCCGCCAATGCCGCCGTAATGCCGGCCGCGCCGCCACCCAGCACCAGAACGTCGCAATGCGCGTAGCGCGACGAATAATGGTCGGGGTCCGGCCTCTCGGGGGAAACGCCAAGGCCGGCGGCTTCGCGGATCTTCGGTTCGTAGAGGCTCTTCCAGGCCGCCTTCGGCCACATGAACGTCTTGTAGTAGAAGCCGGCCGAAAACAGCGGTGACGCCAGGTCGTTGACCGCGCCGACGTCGAAGGACAGCGATGGCCAGCGGTTCTGCGAGTTGGCGGCAAGCCCGTCATAGAGTTCCTGGACGGTCGCGCGCACGTTCGGCGTCTTGCGCGCGTCATCACGCACAATCTGCACCAGGGCGTTGGGCTCTTCCGCGCCGGCCGACAGGATGCCGCGCGGGCGGTGGTACTTGAACGAGCGGCCGACCAGATGGACGCCATTGGCCAGAAGCGCCGAAGCCAGCGTGTCGCCCTCGATGCCGGTATAGGACTGGCCGTCGAAGCTGAAGCGCGCTGTCTTGGCCTGGCTCAGGCGTCCGGCGCCGGGAATGCGCAACGCGCCGCTCATTTGGCAACCACTTCGTTGGAGTTTTTGGGCAGCTTGGAAGGTTTCGGCTCGCCGGCCTTGTAGGTCATGACGAACTTGTCGGTCACGGTATCGCGCACCGCGTTGAAAAAGCGGGCGCAGCCGTGGATATGCCGCCAGCGCTCATAGATGATGCCCTTGGGATTGGAGCGGATGAAGAAGAACTTCTCGAAGTCGTCGTCGCTCTCGCCTGCCATGTTGGCCGAGCGCGCGATGTGCGCCTCGCCGGCATTGCGGAACTCGAGTTCCGGGCGCTCTTCCTCGCAATAGGGGCAGCGGATGAGAAGCATCGTGTTTGATCCTACAATTCGCCGTGGCCGACGCGAGCGCCGGCGGGTTGGTCGCAAAGTTTCTGGCCCATGGTCATGAACGGAGCGACGAGCCGCATCCGCTCCTCGACGCTTGCCGAGGCACGAAACAGGTCGCGATTGGCCATGTTGCCCAGCGTTAATTGCATCGGGTCCGTCGTGACGATGACGCCGCGCGGCTTGAACGTCTCGTCCTCTTCAAGGCCCTTCGGCCTGCCTTCAAAGAACATCACCACTTTCTGCCCTGCACTCCAGACGCAGGCCAGCGTCCCCTCGTCGATCGAAAATGGCCAGCCGGCCTCGTTGCCGGCGCGGTTGATCGGCTGCAGCCGCACCTCTTCCGGCGTCGGGAAATGGAACATGCCTTGTTCACCGGCCAGCATCAGCGGCATCGCGACAGCCATCTGCGCCATCATCAGTGCGCCACCGCCGCCGCCGCTGCCTCGTCGATGAGGCGGCCGGTGCGGAAGCGCTCGATGGTGAAGGGTGCGTTGATCGGGTGCGGATCGTCCTTGGCGATGGTGTGGGCAAAGACATGGCCCGAGCCCGGCGTGGCCTTGAAGCCGCCCGTGCCCCAGCCGCAATTGACGTAGAGGCCCGGCACCGGCGTCTTGGCCAGGATTGGCGATCTGTCCGGCGTCACATCGACGATGCCGCCCCACGAACGCAGCATCTTCATGCGCGTGAAGATCGGGAACATCTCGCAGATGGCGTCGAGCGTATGCTGAAGAATGTGCAGCCCGCCGGTCTGCGAATACGAAACATACTGGTCGGTGCCGGCGCCGATCACCAGTTCGCCCTTGTCGGACTGCGAGATATAGGCGTGCACCGTGTTCGACATCACAACGCAAGGCACGACCGGCTTGATCGGCTCCGACACCAGCGCCTGCAGCGGATAGCTTTCCAGCGGCATGCGCACGCCGGCCATGTTCATGATGACGGAGGAATGGCCGGCGGCGACGACGCCTACCTTCTTGGAGCCGATGAAACCGCGTGTCGTGTCGACGCCGGTGACGGCGCCATTGGCCGCCCGTTTGACGCCGGTGACTTCGCAGTTCTGGATGATGTGGACGCCCCGCGCCGAAGCGCCGCGCGCATAGCCCCAGGCGACCGCATCATGGCGCGCCGTGCCACCACGGCGCTGCAAGGCGGCGCCGACGACCGGATAGCGCGCATCTTTCGAGGTGTTGAGCGGCGGACAGAATTCCTTCGCCTGCTCCGGCGTCAGCCACTCATTGTCGATGCCGTTCAGCCGGTTGGCATGGACATGGCGTTTCAGCACCTGGACGTCGTGCACATTGTGCGCCAGCATCATGACGCCGCGCGCCGAATACATGACGTTGTAGTTGAGCTCCTGGCTCAGCCCGTCCCACAGTTTCAGCGCGTGGTCGTAAATGCCGGCGCTCTCGTCATAGAGATAGTTGGAACGGATGATGGTGGTGTTGCGGCCGGTGTTGCCGCCGCCCAGCCAGCCCTTTTCCAGCACGGCGACATTGGTGATGCCGTGCACCGTGGCGAGATAATAGGCGGTCGCCAGCCCGTGGCCGCCGGCGCCGACGATGATGACGTCGTATTCCTTCTTGGGCTCAGGCGAGGACCACTGCTCCTCCCAGCCCTTGTGGCCGCGCATGGCCTCGCGGGCGATGGCGAATACCGAATATTTCTTCAACGTCCCAGCCTCGCGCCAACAGGTCTCGCGGATTGCAGCCGGGCATTCCTTCAGCCCAGCGAGCGAGGTGTATCACTAGCGAAACGACGCTGCCACCCTTGCGCTGTTTGCGACGGCGCTTGCCGTTTTGCGCCGCGGCGTTCACGACTGGCGGGATGTCAATCACCGGACGTGATCCACCGAGCTGATCGCAACCATGCTCGTCAGCCGAAATCTCCGGGCGCAGCCTTGCATTCCGGTTCGATTTGACGATTTTGGTTTCCCGTCGAAAAAACGGACCGGAACCATGATGCTGATCCGAACCTATGTCGCCCAGAGCGCAATCGAAGGCGTTGGCATGTTCGCCGCCGAGCCCATCCGGAAAGGCGCCTCGATCTGGCGCCTCGACCCGGATTTTGACCGGCTGATCCCGATGGACAAATATCGGACGGCGCCGCAGCCGCTGAAGGATTTGCTCGACCGTTACGCCTATCCAAGCCCGGACAAGCCCGGGTTCATGGTCTACGAGGTCGACAATGGCCGCTTCATGAACCATTCGGCGACGCCGAACACCGATTTCTCGCAATATGGCGGCGCGATCGCGACCCGCGATATCGCCGTCGGCGAGGAGATCACCTGCGATTACGGCGAGTTCTTCGAGGATTTCGAGCGGCTGCACCTGGCCACGGCGTAACGGGCGTCCTATATCCAGGTCACCGTGGCAATTTGGCTGTCGCCCGTCATTTCGACTGTGGACAGCGAGGCTTGATTCTGCTATCAGCCGCCACAATTCGTGGTGTCGAGCGCCGCGGAGGCTTGTGGCTATGCTACTTGCCTGTTGATATCAAACCCGAAAGACAGGATTGCCCGTGCAGGTACTCGTCCGCGACAATAACGTTGATCAGGCGCTTCGCGCGCTGAAGAAAAAGATGCAGCGCGAAGGCATTTTCCGCGAAATGAAGATGCGCGGCCACTACGAGAAGCCTTCCGAGAAGCGCGCCCGTGAAAAGGCCGAAGCCGTTCGCCGCGCCCGCAAACTGGCCCGCAAGCGCGCACAGCGCGAAGGCCTGCTGCCGATGACCCCGCGTCCGGTTGCTGCTGGCGGTGCCGCCGGTGCAGCGCGTCCGTCGCGCTGATTATCGCCAATATTTCGTCCTTTTCGAAGGGTATCAGGGTGGCGCGATGCGGAATCGCCGCCACCCTTTTGTTTAGAGCGACATGCGGCCACTTCGGTGCGCCAAGCGCGTTCTGGCAGTTATGACATTGTGACCCGGCCCGGAGGGGGGAACCGGACCTGAACGACGGCGCAAGTGAGGACAGGGCAGACATGAACGCAACGAGCGTGGAGCGCGGGACCGCATTGCGTGGTTTCGCCCTGACAGCGGCCCTGCTTTCCGGCCTGGTGCTTGCCGGCTGCCAGACATCGGGTCCGGCCGGCGAGTTCAACAACATCGACAAGGCGCAAGGGTCGAGCGAGAACATCTCCTCGCTGTCGGCGGTCATCCAGCGCAATCCGCAGGACCCTGAAGGCTACAATGTCCGCGGCTCGGCCTATGGCCGCGGCGGCCAGTACCAGGCGGCGCTCAAGGACTTCAACCAGGCCATCCAGCTCAATCCGAACTTCTACCAGGCCTATTCGAACCGGGC
Organism: Mesorhizobium sp. ES1-4; assembly: GCF_020164745.1. Lineage (GTDB taxonomy): Bacteria > Pseudomonadota > Alphaproteobacteria > Rhizobiales > Rhizobiaceae > Mesorhizobium. Next base: position 325,571 of record NZ_JAIUGV010000002.1, read on the forward strand.
CCTCATCCAGCGCTTTCTCGGCAACCAGGAAGCCGCGCTCGCCGACTACAACCGCTCGATCCAGATCAACGGCAATTATGATGCCGCCTACATCGGCCGCGGCAACCTCTACCGCAAGGCCGGCCGCACCCAGGATGCCTTCAACGACTTCCAGAAGGCGATCCAGCTCGACACCACGGACGCCCGCGCCTACCACAATCGCGGCCTGATCTATCAGAGCCAGGGCCAGCACAAATTCGCCATCGAGGATTTCTCGACCGCCATCTCGCTGGCGCCCGACGCCGCCGAGCCCTACAACGGACGTGGCCTCTCCTATCTGGCGACGGGCGACGAGGACAATGCCTTCTCCGACTTCAACATGGCCATCAAGCTCGACGGCCAGAACGCCGAGGCCTGGGCCAACCAGGCGCTGATCTACGAGCGGCGCGGCGACAAGGCAAAGGCCGCGAAATCCTATCGCGAAGCCGTGCGCCTGAACCCCAACTACCAGCCGGCCAAGGACGGCCTCGCCCGCGTCAGCTGACATCGTTTTCGCTGAGATCGGCTGGCGGAGCCAACCAGCACCTGGGGTTGTCCGCGTGTCCAAAGGAGACGCGCGGCTGAAGATCGCCACCAATCCGGCAACCCTGTGTTAACCCCCGCCGCAAGCCGTCAACCCTTGCCTTGTTCGCGCCAAGGTTTCGGCGGAACGGTCGCGTCACTCGAGACGTTTACCGAAGACTGATGCGAAAGGACCCTCCCATGATCAAGAAACTCGTCTGCGCCGCCGCTCTTGCAACGACCGTCTTCGCTGCCGCCCCGGCCAACGCCGGCAGGTTGCAGCTCGGCACGCTCGACTGCACCATCGATGGCGGCACCGGCTACATCGTGACCTCTAACAAGGGCGTGTCCTGCGTCTTCCGGCCCCATCATCACGGACCGTCTGAAATTTACACCGGCGTCATATCCAAGCTTGGCGTCGATCTCGGCCGGACGCACCAGGGCCAGCTGATCTAGGCGGTTTTTGCCGCGACGCGCGACCGCGACGCGGGCGACCTTGCCGGCAGCTACTACGGCGTCAACGCCGAGGCGAGCGTCGTCACCGGCGGCGGCGCCAACCTGCTGGTCGGCGGCTTCGACAGCGCCTTCATGCTGGAGCCGCTCAGCGTCCAGGCGCAGACCGGCGTCAACCTCGCCGTGGCGGTGACTTCGCTGGAGTTGATCCACTCGCTGAAATAAGCGGTTTGGAGCCTCGGCTCCCAGGCCCTACACTCCGCGGCGCGGAACCGGATAAGATGGTTCCGCGCCGTTTGAATTTGGGGGGACACCATGCCGAGGACAGCCATCGCCGCTGCCATGATCGCAACCACGCTTGCCGGCACGGCAGAAGCACAAGATCAGGGCATCGAGCTCGGCACGCTCGAATGCGCCATATCCGGCGGCACCGGCTTCATCTTCGGTTCGAGCAAGGATCTGAGCTGCACCTTCACCTCCGCCGACAAGACCTTCGCGCCCGAAGCCTATTTCGGCGCCGTCAACAAATACGGCCTCGATATCGGCACGACCAAGCAGGCGGTGATGCGCTGGCTGGTGCTGACGCCGCTGAAGAACATCTACGCGCCGGGCGCACTGGCGGGTGACTATATCGGCGCCAGCGCCGAAGTGACCGCCGCCGTCGGCGCCGGCGCCAATCTCCTTGTTGGCGGCACCTCGCAGGCCTTCACCCTGCAGCCGCTCAGCCTGCAGACACAGACCGGCATCAATCTCGCCATCGGTGTCAGCCAGTTCCAGTTGCGTAGCATCGAGAATTGATTGCAAGCGGCCCATCCAGGACGACACTGGCCCAAACATCTCGGAAAAAGCCGCTTGAACTCAACTGAGGTTGAGGTTCTACAAACCCGCCCCGAGCAAGGCCGCGTCTCACCGCGGCGCGCATGGTCCTGCCGGAAGCCTCGCGCTGGCTTCTGGTGCCGTGCGGCTGCATCGAGATATGCAAGCAGGGATGGACATGACTGAAATCAGCACAAACAGGGTCGACTGGCGGGCATTATGGGCAAGCGGCGATCTGGCGCGCTTCTGCTTCATCAGCCTCGGCATCCTGCTTCACGCCACCAATGAGACCATGGTTGCCACGGTGATGCCGGCAATGGTCGGCGAACTGGCCGGCGTTCAGCTGGTCGGCTGGTCGCTGGCGATCTACGAACTCGGCGCCATTGTCGCCGGCGCCGCGGCCGGACGGTTGGTGAGCTACGTGGCGCTGCGCACCAACATGGTGGTCGCGGCCCTGCTCTACGCCGCCGGGGCGCTGATCTGCGCCACCTCGCCTTCCATGCAATTGTTCCTGGCCGGCCGGCTGATCGAGGGTCTTGGCGGCGGTGCGCTGGTGTCGCTGGCCTTCGTCTCGGTCGAGCGGCTGTTCTCGCGTGCCATCTGGCCGCAGCTTTTCGGCATCATGTCGGCGATCTGGGGCGTCGCGGCGTTCAGCGGTCCACTGCTCGGCGCGATCATGACCGAACTCCTGTCATGGCGCTGGGCCTTCGGCGTCTTCACCCTCGGCGGCGCCGCCATGGCGCTGGCAAGCTTCCTCGTGCTCGACACGCCGGAGGCGACAAGACCCAGCACGAGCGCCGGCAAGGCGCCGCCCTTCCCGTTCATGGCGCTCGGCTGCCTTGCCATTGCCGTGGTGCTGATTGCCTCGGCCGGCGTCGATATCGCCCTGTTGCGTTCCTCGCTGCTGATCGTGTTCGGGCTGGCGGGCCTCGCGCTGTTCTTCCACGTCGACGCGCTGAGGCCGCGCTCCCGGCTTTTCCCGGCGCGGCTGTTCTCGTGGCGCACGCCAGTGGGCGCCGGCATGACCATGGTCGCGGCCTTTTCCATCGCGACCTGCTCCTTCGGTGTCTACGGGCCGCTGCTGCTCACCAGCCTCCACGACATTCCGCTCCTGACGTCAGGCTACATCATCGCCGCCGAGTCGATCGCCTGGTCGATCCTGTCGATCCTCGTGGCCAACGCGCCGCCGCGGCGAGAAAGGCTGATCATAGTCTGCGGCGCATTGATGATCGCGGCCGGTATCGCCGGCTTCGCCTACACGATACCGCTGGGCTCGATCCCGTTGATCCTGCTCTGCGCCTTGCTGCAAGGCGGCGGTTTCGGCGTGGCCTGGCCGTTCCTGACGCGCGTCATCGTCGCCTCCGCGCCGGATGACGAGCAGACCATCGCATCGGCCGCGGTGCCGACCATGCAGCGCATCGGCTATGCCGTCGGCGCAGCCCTTGCCGGCATCGTCGCCAACGCCAGCGGTTTTTCGCAAGGGCTGAACCACGACGCGGCGGCCAATGTCGCAAGCTGGCTGTTCCTTGCCTTCGTGCCGCTCGGCATTCTCGGCTGTCTCGCCGCCTTGCGGACGTCGGCGGTTGCGAACCGGCCGCTCGGAGCCATCGTCTGACGCGGTTCTATCGAAGGAGCCGCGTCACTCGACACGCAGGCGGTAGCCGACGCCGGTCTCGGTGGTGATGTAGCGCGGCTGGTCGGGGGTCTTTTCGATCTTCTGCCTGAGTTGGCGCACATAGACCCTGAGGTACTGCACGTCGGTCGAATCGTCCCATATCTGCTTCAGGATGAAGTGGTGGGTGAGCACCTTGCCGGCATGCTGCACCAGGATGCGCAGTATGTCGTATTCCTTGGGCGAGAGCTTCACCTCCCTGTCCTCAACCTTGACGATGCGCTTGACCAGATCGACGCTGAGGTCGCCGCTCTGGAAAACGGGCTTTTCGCCCTGTTGCTGGAACTTGTGGCGCAGCGCCACGCGGATGCGCGCCACCAGTTCGTTCATGCCGAAGGGCTTGGTGACATAGTCGTCGGCACCGAGTTCGAGCGCACTGACGATGCCGGCCTCGTCGGTGCGGCTGGAGAGGATGACGACGGGAACGTCGACGCCCTCGTCACGCCATCGGCGCAAGAGGTCATGGCCGCCCATGCCGGGCAGGCCGAGATCGAGCAGCACCAAGTCGGGCTTCTCCTGTTGCATCAGGTCGATCGCCACCTTGGCGCTCGGCGCCTCGCTGATCGCGTAGCCCTGGCTGGCAAGGCCGACCCGCAGCAGCTTGCGGATCGGCGGCTCGTCATCGACAACCAGGATCCTGACGTTCGAATTGGTCATCGCGGCTGATCCTCGCCGGGCTCGTCGCCGCCGTTGCCGATACCGCGCGCTTCCGCCGGCACCGGCATCCTGATGACGAAAGCCGCACCGGGGCGATCGGTCCGGTTGGCGGCCATGATCGTGCCGCCCATCGCCTCGACGAAGCCACGGCAGATCGACAGGCCGAGCCCGGTGCCGGCGCGCACCTGATCGCCCTTGCGTACCCGGTAGAAGGTGTCGAACACGCGTTCCAGGTCCTGCGGCGGAATGCCCGGCCCCTCGTCCATGATCCGCACGACGACGGAGCCGTTGTCGGTCCATCCCTGGACGCGGATCGTCGAGCCGGGCGGCGAATATTTCGAGGCATTGTCGAGAAGGTTGAACAGGACCTGCTCGAACAGCACGGCATCGAGCCTCAGCATCGGCAGGTCGGACGGAATATCGACCTCGACCTTGTGCTCGCTGGTGATCTTGCGGGCGCGGTTGAGCGCCGTGCCGACGATATCGCCGACATAATGGAGCGCATGGTTCGGCTCCATCGCGCCGGATTCGATCTTGGTCATGTCGAGCAGGTTGGCGATGAAGCGGTTCAGCCGCTCCGATTCGTCGATCACCGTCGACAGCAGCTCCGCCCTGTCCTGCTCGGGGAGATCAGGGGCGAATTCCTTGAGCGTGCCGGCCGCCCCCATGATGGCCGAGAGCGGCGTTTTCAGGTCATGCGAGATCGAGGTCAGCAAAGCCGAGCGCAGCCGGTCGGCTTCGGCCGCGAGCTTGGCGCGGTCGACGTCCGCGACCAGTTGGACGCGCTCGATCGCCACCGCCGCCTGGTCGGCCAGCGCGTCGAGCAGCCGCTGTTGCTCAGGCGTCAAAAGCGGACCCTGCTTGTCATTGTCGAGGCCGACGACGCCGATGGCCGTGCGTCCTGTGCGCAAGGGAAGATAGAGACGCTTGGCCCCGGGAAGCGTGTCGGCACCGCGTCCCGCGGCGCGGTTGTGCTCCCAGGCCCAGCGCGCGGCGGCGATGTCGGCCTCGGCCAGGGTGTCGTCGGGCGGATACCCGGCCTTGACCGTGATCGTGCCTTCTTCCGGCAGCAACAGAACCACGCGCAGCTTCAGCATCGACGCGATCTGGAAGGCGGTGGCCCAGAGAACATCGTCCAGCGTGCCGGCGCCAGCGAGCTTCTTGGAGAACAGGTAGATGTCTTCGGTGGCCCGGACCCGCGAACGGGCAGCGACCGCCTGACGCTGCACGCGCGCCGTCAGGTTGCTGGCGATGACGGCGACGACCAGGAACACGCCAAGCGCTACAATGCTCTCTGGATCCCGGATCGTCAGCGTGTGGCGCGGCTCCAGGAAGAAATAGTTGAAGGCAAAGGCGCTGACGACGCAGGCGTACAGGGCCGGCCAGAGACCACCGTTGACGGCGGACGTCAGTACCCCGATGAGGAAGATGATGGCGAGGTTGCGAACGTCGAGAAACTGGTCGAGCAGGGCGGCGAAAGCGAGCGAGCCGGCAACGAAAACCGTGGCCTTGAGATAGGGCCGGATCTGGAATTGCCATTGCTCGTCGGCCGCTTTGACGCTTCTCGAATTTGCGTCGGTCTCCCGCTCGGTTCCCGAAATGACATGGACGCTGATATCGCCGGCATTGCGGATCAGGTCATAGGTGAGCGATCCCTCGATCAATTCGCGCCAGCGCGACCGGGTCGGCCTGCCGACCACGATATGCGTGAAGTTGTTCGCCGTCGCATGGCGGACAATATCCTGCGCGACGTTCTGGCCGGGAATGGTCGTCACTTCGGCGCCGAGCTGCTCGGCAAGGCGCAGGAGCGTGGCTAGCCGGTCTTTCTCGTCCTCGGACATGCCGGCCGAGCGAGGCGTGTCGACATGAAGCGCCGTCCATGGCGCGCGAAGCCGGTCGGCCAGCCTGCGTGCGTAGCGAATGCGGGCTGCGCCGCCCTGACGCGCATCGACGCAGACGAGCACCCTTTCGCCCGCCGCCCACGGACCCTGGATGGCGTGCGACTGCATGTGATTGAGCAACTGCTCGTCGACGCGTTGGGCGGTACGGCGCAGCGCCAGTTCCCGCAGCGCCGTCAAATTGCCCGGCGAAAAATAGTTCTCGACGGCACGCTGCGCCGTGTGGGGGAAATAGACCTTCCCCTCCTCCAGCCGCTTGATCAGGTCGTCGGTCGTCAGATCGATGACTTCGACATCGTCGGCCTGGTCGATGATGGAATCGGGCACCGTCTCGCGCACCCTGACGCGGGTGATCTGGGCGACGACGTCGTTCAGGCTTTCGACATGTTGGATGTTGAGCGTCGTATAGACGTCGATGCCTCGCGCCAGGATTTCCTGGACGTCGAGGTAGCGCTTTGGGTGGCGGCTGCCGGGCGCGTTGGTGTGGGCGAGTTCGTCGACCAGCACCAGCGCCGGACGCCGGGCAAGGATGGCGTCGATGTCCATCTCGCCAAGTTCACGCCCTTTGTAGTCGACCTTGCGGCGAGCAATGACTTCATAGCCTTCGACCAGGGCCTGGGTTTCCTTGCGGCCATGCGTCTCGACGACGCCGATCACCACGTCGACGCCGTCGGCCAGCCTGGCACGGCCCGACATCAGCATCTCGTAGGTCTTGCCGACACCTGGCGCCGCGCCCAGGAATATGCGCAGCCGGCCGCGCCCTTCCCGCTCGGCATGCTCCAGCAGCGCATCGGGGGATGGTCTGTTTTCGACGTTGCTTCTGTCGTCCGGCATCGGGTCCGATCATGAATGGCGCCGGGGACCGTGTCGATCCCCGGTGCCGGCCATCAACTATTTCGGGGCATCCAGCGCCAGGTTGAGAGCCAGCACATTGACCGCCGGCTCACCGAGCACGCCCAATTCCCGGCTCTCGACCCGGCTGTCGACGAGCGCCTTGATCTTGGCTTCGTCGATGCCCCGGGCCTTGGCCACGCGCGGAACCTGGAAATAGGCGGCCTCGGGACTGATTTGCGGATCAAGGCCGCTGCCGGATGTGGTCACCAGGTCCATCGGCACCGGCTGGTTCGGATTCTCCGCCTTCAGCTTTTCCGCATCGCCCTTGATGCGCTCGATCAGCTTCGGGTTGGTCGGGCCGAGATTGGAACCGCCTGAGGCGCCGGCATCGTAGCCATTGCCCGCGGCCGAAGGCCGACCGTGGAAATATCTATCGCTGGCGAAGGCCTGACCGATCAGCTCGGAGCCGATGATCTTGCCGTCCTTCTCGATCAGGCTGCCATTGGCCTGGCGCGGAAACAGGGCCTGGGCGATGCCGGTCATGCCCAGGGGATAGGCCAGCCCGGTGAGGGCGGTGAAGAAAACGATCATGATGATCGCGGGTCTGACTTGCTTGAGCATCGGAATGATCCTTATGCGAGGCCAAGGGCCGTGACGGCCAGGTCAATTACCTTGATGCCGACGAACGGCACGACGATGCCGCCGAGGCCATAGACGAGAAGGTTGCGGCTGAGCAACGCGCCGGCGCCTATCGCCCGATATTTCACGCCCCGCAGCGACAGCGGGATCAGCGCGATGATGATCAGCGCGTTGAAGATGATCGCCGACAGGATCGCGCTCTGCGGAGTCGCCAGATGCATGATATTGAGCGCCTGCAGCGGACCGGTTGTCTGGCCGGGCGCGACGTAGAAGACGGCGAACATGGCCGGGATGATGGCGAAATACTTGGCTACGTCGTTCGCGATGGAGAAAGTGGTCAACGAGCCCCGCGTCATGAGCAGCGCCTTGCCGATCTCGACGATCTCGATCAGTTTGGTCGGGTCGCTGTCGAGATCGACCATGTTGCCGGCCTCGCGGGCGGCGACCGTGCCGGTGTTCATGGCGACGCCGACATCGGCCTGGGCAAGGGCGGGCGCGTCATTGGTACCGTCGCCGCACATGGCCACCAGCTTGCCCTTCGCCTGCTCGTCGCGGATGAGCTTCAGCTTGTCCTCAGGCGTCGCCTGGGCGAGGAAATCGTCGACACCGGCTTCCGCCGCGATGGCCGCCGCCGTCATAGGGTTGTCGCCGGTGATCATCACCGTACATATGCCCATGCTTCGCAGTTCGGCGAAGCGTTCGCGGATGCCGCCCTTGACGATATCCTTGAGGTGGACCACGCCGAGCAGGCGCCCGTCCCTCTCGACCGCCAGCGGCGTACCGCCCGATTTGCCGATCTCGTCCGCGATGGCCTGCAGGTCGCGTACCGTGTCGCTGCCGGGCCGGGCGCCATGTGCCGCGACCGTCGACTGGCTGACATGGGCCAGGATGGAATCGACCGCGCCCTTGCGCACCGACGAACCGTCGATGTCGACGCCACTCATGCGGGTCTGCGCAGTGAACGGCACGAAGGTCGCATGCAGCGTCGCCATGTCGCGGGCACGGATGGCGTATTTCTCCTTGGCCAGCACGACGATCGAACGGCCCTCAGGCGTTTCGTCGGCGAGAGAGGCGATCTGGGCCGCGTCGGCCAGTTCCTGCTCGCTGACGCCCTTGACCGGACGGAACTCCGTCGCCTGGCGGTTGCCAAGCGTGATGGTGCCGGTCTTGTCGAGCAAAAGCGTGTCGACGTCGCCGGCGGCCTCCACGGCGCGGCCCGACATGGCCAGCACGTTGAAGCGCACCAGGCGGTCCATGCCGGCAATGCCGATTGCGGACAAAAGCGCGCCGATGGTGGTTGGGATCAGCGTCACGAACAGCGCGACGAGCACCGTCACCGGGATGTAGCCGCCGGAATAGGAGGCAAAGCTCGGGATCGTTGCGGTGGCCAGCACGAAGATCAGCGTCATGCCGACGAGCAGGATGTTGAGCGCGATCTCGTTCGGTGTCTTCTGGCGCTCGGCGCCTTCGACCAGCGAGATCATGCGGTCAAGGAACGTATGGCCTGAGGCGGCTGATATGCGGACGCGGATCCAGTCGGACAGTACCTGGGTGCCGCCCGTGACCGCCGAACGGTCGCCGCCGGATTCGCGGATCACCGGCGCGGACTCGCCCGTTATTGCCGCCTCGTTGACCGAGGCCACGCCTTCCACCACCTCGCCATCGGACGGGATGATGTCGCCGGCCTCGACGAGAACGATGTCGCCGACCTTCAAACCGGTGCCGGGCACCAGCTTGAATTTCGTCCGATCCTCGCCGATCAGCAGCTTGGCCTGGGTCTCGGTGCGCGCTTTGCGCAGCGAATCGGCCTGCGCCTTGCCGCGCCCTTCGGCGACGGCCTCGGCGAAATTGGCGAACAGCACGGTGAACCACAGCCAGATGATGATCTGCAGCGTAAAGCGCGGATCGCCGCCACCGGTGACGAGGTCCTTGACGAACAGCACCGATGTCAGCGCCGAAACGACGGCGACGACGAACATCACCGGATTGCGGGCCAGCGTGCGCGGATCGAGTTTGCGGAAAGCGCCGCCGATGGCGGGCCACAGGATGCCGGCATCCATGATGCTGGCTGATTTTGACTGGCTCATTTTGAAGCTCCAGCTTCAGTGTTGGTGGACGGCACCGTTTGCTCGTATGCCGGAAAAAGATGGGGAAGCCCGTAGGCCAGCAACCAGAGTGCGATCATGGCGGCCGCGAGCCCAAGAAACGTCGACATGGTCGGGAAGGGAGGCGGCACCCCCTCCTTCCCCGGATCGGCCCGATGCCTGACATTGCGGCGCTTGTTGTTGAACCAGAGCATGTCTGCCTCAGAACGTCTGTCCATGGATCATCGCCAGCTGCTCGATGATCGGTCCGACGGCAAGCGCCGGGAAGAAGGTCAGGCCGCCGACGATGACGATGACGCCGACCAGCAGCCCGACGAACAGCGGGCTGTCGGTCGGGAAGGTGCCGGCCGCGGCGGGCACTGTCTTCTTCGCCGCAAGCGAGCCGGCGATGGCAAGCGCCGGGATGATGACCAGGAAGCGGCCCATCAGCATGCCGATGCCGAGCGTGATGTTGTACCAGGGCGTGTTGCCGCCGAGGCCGGCGAAGGCCGAGCCGTTATTGGCTGCCGCCGAGGTGTAGGCGTAGAGGATTTCGGAGAAGCCGTGCGGTCCGCCATTGGCGATCGACGCCACCGCGCTCGGCAGCACCACCGCGATGGCCGTGAAGATCAGCATCGCCAGCGGCAGGCACAGGATGGCCAGCATCGCCATCTTGACTTCCTTGGCCTCGATCTTCTTGCCCAGATATTCGGGCGTGCGGCCGACCATCAGGCCGGCGACGAAGACGGCGATGAGGATGAACATCAGCATGCCGTAGAAACCGGCGCCGACGCCGCCGACGATAACCTCGCCGAGCTGCATGTTGATGATCGGGATCAGGCCGCCGAGCGCGGTGAAGCTGTCGTGCATGGCGTTGACAGCGCCGCAGGAGGCCGCGGTGGTGATGACCGCGAACAAAGCCGAGAGCGCGATGCCGAAACGGGTCTCCTTGCCTTCCATGTTGCCGCCGTCGATGCCCAGCGCATGGACAAGCGGATTGCCCGCGGCTTCGGCCCAGTAGCACACGGCGACGCCGGCGATGAACAGCACGCCCATCGCGGCCAGGATTGCCCAGCCCTGGCGCTCGTTGCCGACCATGCGGCCGAAGACGTTGGTCAAGGCGGCGCCGACGGCGAAGATCGACAGCATCTGGATCAGGTTGGAGAAGGCGTTGGGATTCTCGAAGGGATGTGCCGCGTTGGCATTGAAGAAACCGCCGCCATTGGTGCCGAGCATCTTGATGGCGACCTGCGAGGCGACCGGGCCGAGCGCGATCGTCTGCCTGGCGCCCTCCAGCGTCGTGGCATCGACGTAAGGCCCGAGCGTCTGCGGTATGCCGAGCCAGACATAGAGCAGGGTGAGCACGACGCAGAACGGCAAAAGCACATAGAGCGTGGCGCGCGTCATATCGACCCAGAAATTGCCGATCGATTTTCCGGAGGCGCGGGCAAATCCGCGGATCAGCGCGATCGCAATGGCGATGCCGGTGGCGGCCGAGACGAAATTCTGGACTGTCAGGCCGGCCATCTGCACGAGGTAGGACATCGTGCTTTCGCCGCCGTAGTTCTGCCAGTTGGTGTTGGTCATGAAGCTGGCGGCGGTGTTGAAGGCGAGCGCCGGGTCGACCGCGCCCATGCCGGCCGGATTGTAGGGCAGACCGCCTTGCAGGCGCTGCAGGAAATAGAGCACCAGGAAGCCTGCCAGGTTGAACAGCAGCAGGGCCGCCGCATAGGTGGTCCAGTGCTGTTCCTCGCGCTCACTGGTTCCGCAAATGCGGTAGAGCCCGCGCTCGAGCGGGCCGAAGACCGGCGAAAGCGGCGTGCGACCGCCATTGAAGACGCGGTGCATGTAGCCGCCGAGCGGCCTCACCAGCAAAACGAGGATCCCGCAATAGATGAGGATCTGTATCCATCCGTTTATGGTCATGATGTAGCTTCCGTGCGCCGGTGGACTAGAAACGCTCTGGGCGGATGAGGGCGTAGGTCAGGTAAGCGAGCAGAAACAAGGTTACGCCGCCACCGAGGATGTAGTCGAAAATCATGGTTCGATCCCTTCGTTCAGATTCTGTCGCATATTTTGACGTAGACGATGGACAGGGCAAAAAACAAAACCCCAATCCCGAGAACAATGACGTCCATGACCATATTCCTTGCTTTCACTTACATCTGTCGGCCGCAATCGACGGGCCAGAATGACGCGCGGATGCTCGCCACCCTCGACGGCGGCGGCATTCAAATCTTATGCTGCGATTCAATATGGACCCGTTCGCCATAAAGGTTCGAGACGAAGCGGATGGGAAAGAAATAGGAATTTTATAAAGGTTCCGGCGCGGCACCGTCGAAGAGCGGCTCCTCGACGCGGATTGCCGGGAAGGACCCCGAACCGAGCTTTGCGGCCGGGGACGCCTTACCGCGGTTCCCGAGTCAGGCTGAGATAGGTCGGATCGAACTCGGCGATTTCCTGGAGCCTGTGCCAATCCAGGATGGTCACCGTGTGATTGGCCCAATTGACGACGCCGACTTTGCGTAGGGCGCCGATGACCCGGTTCATATGCACGACTGACAGACCAAGCACATCGGCCAGTTCGGCTTGTGAGAGCGGCAGATGAAAGCTCATGCCGTTGGTGCGCTGCACCACCTGCAATCGCACGAAAAGCTCACAAAGGAGATGGGCCAGGTGCGAGGTCTTGGAGCGGCGCCCCATTGCCACGATCCACTCGCGATGGATAGCTCCGTCGACCAGCGTGTCCAGCCACAACAGCCGCGTCAGATGCGGCGCTTCCTCGGTGATGGCACGAAGCCGGCTGTGATCGGCGAACATGACGTGGCAGGGCGACATGGCAACGATGCCGTGGTCCATCGTCTTCAAGAGGAACGCGTGGAGATCGACGAAATCGCCAGGCACCTGCAGCGAGGTGAACTGGCGACCGCCATTCTCGAGCACCTTGTAACGCGCCGCCAGGCCATCGAGGATCAGGGTCGAATGGGTCGGCCGCGCACCCGAGGCGACGATGTCCTGGCCGACCGCGAAATGCCGCTCGAAAGTCATGGCTTCAGCCAGAAGGGCCTTTTCGGCGTCGGAAAGCGCGTCGTGCTGAGCGAGATTCAGATACAGGGATTCCAGCACCGCTATCTCCAGCGAAAGGGCTCAGAGCCGATCGCCAACTGTTCTGTCGAAAGCAAGGGGCGGCTGCCGAAGCACTAGGTCCTCGGGCGCTGCCGGGCATTAACATTTGTTAGATGGCGCTTATTCGCGCGCGAAGATCATCTCTGACGGAACAACGGCTTAGCCCGCGAATTATCGGTCAAGTCTCTCTTGGGAATTTTCAGCAGCTCGGGACCCGGTCACATCATGCCCAGATACTTTCTCGACCTTTACAATGGCGATGGCCTGACGGTGGATGACCATGGTCAGGTCTTCGACACCCCCGAGCGTCTACGGCGGGAGGCAATCCTCATCCTGCCCGACATCATCCGCGACGAGATGATCGAGAACGACCGAACGGCCATCACCGTGAAGGTCCGCGACGACAGCGGGCGCCAGGTCTTCGAGGCATCGCTCGTCATCTCATCCAGTTGGTGTGACTGACGGCCGCCTGGCCCACGCATCCCCTCCGCAAAGATTGAATTGCCGCCTCATGCACGCAAAGTGAGCCGCAGGCCGGGATGTCCCGTGGCTTTCCCCACAAGCTGGAGTGTGTAACGGCGCGGCAAGGCAAAGTAAAAAGTCCGGCCCGGAAAGGCCAGGCCGGACTTCGGCGGTGATCTGCGAACGATCAGGCGGCGTAGCCGCCACGGCCGCGCGCAACAGCACGCGCCACGACGACCGGCTCGATCTCGGGCCAGAGAATGCCGGCGGCTTCCGCGAATTCGACGAGCGCATGGCGCGCCTCGTCCCTGGTGATGCAACCTTCCATGGCCAGGCCACATGCCTCGACGGCATTGCGATAGAGAGGCCCACGGCGTGAGGTCGTCCAGTTGGTCAGAAAATCGTGCATTTCGGCCAGCGAGGCGATCTCGCGCTTGAAGCCGAGGCCGACCGTCAATGCGACGGGCGAATGAAACAGCTTGTCATACATGAAGCGGGCTCCTGGTTGGTCGCAGTGCTCGGAAACATCCTGGCGGGGTCTGCTGATGGGACGCCGGGAAACGCAGTGCGAGGCAGGAGGTTCCGGAGCGACGGGACTCTTGGCGGAACGCACGCCCGGCTAGCCGAATCTGGTATCAGATGCCCTGTCTACCCACCGTGGCTGCTGGTTAAGCCGATCGGCCCGATGAGAGGCTGGCCGAGGGAGCTGGATTGGACGCCAAACGGCCCTATGCCCTAATCTTGACTTGGTCCCTGGCTGTCCGGCCGGCCTCTCATGCTGCTCAAGATGAACAAGGCAATTGCGCCACCTACAACCGCGCCGAAGATGCCGCCAATGGCAAGTTCTCCCAGCGCTCTGCCCAATTCAAAGGACTCGAATTTGTCTGCCAGAGTGGCAGTTATGACCAGACCAATCGGAAATCCCACGGCAATTCCTATGACAAGGACAATTACAGTGGTGGCTATTTCGCCGACGGCCTTCATTGACTTTCCCTTTGTTTGGACGTGTTGGTCTCTGTAGCACCTCTCCAATGCAAAAGAAGTTAAGCTCGGTTCGCGCTAGTTCCCGCTCTGTGGCGTCAAAACTGTGCCAACTACGCCGCTTCTCTCGATGCGCTTGTGCACAAACCTATAGCATGGGCTCGTAAGGACGGTTCGGCCTACAGCGACCAATCGCCCTATCCTGCCCGAGGAATCGCCCCAAGAGGTGTGTTGGGGTGGGTTCTTTGGAACAGAAATCGCTCCATTGGCGGGACGTCTCCGCCAAGGGATGGTTCCCCTAACGCATTGAATATATTTGAATTGGCCACCTTATCCCTCCGCCGGTATCTCCCACACGACCGCTGCAACGATCGGGTTCAACGGCGTTAGGGACTGGTATTTCTCGAGCCACTTCGGGCGCTACCGAGTCGAACGCTACAGGGACCTCGATGGGGTCGTGAGGTGGACCCGGACGGATACTATGAAGGCCGAAGAGCGTGAAGCGTACCTATCGGCCGGTTGATTCAGATTGGTCTAAGTCGTTGGTTTAAGTGATCGAAGCCATTGTGGCTAAGTGGCTGATTTATCAGGACTGATTTAGCCAATCTGAGAATCTGGCGGAGAGAGCGGGATTCGAACCCGCGTTACGGTCTCCCGTAAACACACTTTCCAGGCGTGCGCCTTCAACCACTCGGCCACCTCTCCGTCCTTGCATTTTTCGCGCTGGCCGGTTTCGCCGCGCGGGTTGGGGACAATGCAGTCCCTTCAGGGAGCCGATACGCGGTATCAGCGCCGTCGGTGCCGCCAACCAGCAGACACCTTCCCTTCGCACCTGAGCCGTCGAAGCAACAGGCGCGGGGCTCATCTAGTCGATCCCGCGCCGAATGCCAAGCCATAACGGCGGTCTATTCGCTTTGCCGGCCAGACACCGTTCCGCCAAGCCGCCATGGCACCCGTTTTCAAGCCGCCGCCTGGAATGTTGTGCATGGCCAAGACCGTAAGGCCGGCCACGCTTGACTTCGCCGCTGCCCCCTTTCGAGTGATGCGGAGGCCCGTCGGTCTTTGTTTCCATCGTCGCTGCCTTGCTCCGCATCATCCAGGGCGCGATCATCGGCGCCGTCGGCGGGTTCCTGGCTGGCTCGTGATCGCCGATGTCGCCGAGGCCAGCTGCTTCGAGGGCGCCTGCGGCTACTTTGCCGCCTTCATCGGACTGGCCGGGATGGTGGTCGGCGCCATTGCCGGGGGCATTCTTGCCGTCGTGCTCGTTCACCGCATAGCGTGCAGGAGGCGCGGGCCTTCAAATTCGCGTATCGCGATTGCGCACAAACCGCGCGCATTCTATTCCTGTTTTCGGGACATGTGCCGGAGGTCTCCTGGCGAGCGTCCAGGACGAGCCGGGGGAGAGCCTTGATGTTTCGCTTCGTTTTTCGCCTTGCGGCCATGGTCGCGCTGTCGGTCTCGGTCATCATGGCGGTGCTCGACACGACGCGCACGGTGGCGGCCTCGGCCCTTGTGCTGACCCCGCTCAATGCGAGCTGGCTGGCCGTCTCGCCGGACACGCGGGCCGCCTTCGAAACCTTCGTGCGCGCCAAGGCCAGTCCGCTGCTTTGGGATGGCGCCATCGCCTGGGTGCTCAACCAGCCGGGCTTTGCCGTGTTCGCGGTGCTGGCCTTCCTGCTTTACGCCATCGGCTACCGGCGGCAGCGGCGCACCGGACAGTTCGCCCCGAACTGACCCGCCGCCCGCACTATTCCAACCGCCGCCCGGCGGCTCGCGCGCAAGATCGGATCGCGACGGGCTTGCTCGTGGCACGCTTTTCCAAAAGGTCAAAATTCCGCGTGAATTTTGTTTCGGCCCGTGCCAGATTGCCCACGAGCGGGAGGGGAATACACTCCTGGCTGACGTCGTTTGCTGGCCGGAGAACCGGGCAGGCAGGCGGTGCGTAACGGAAAAAAATAACCGACAGGGTGTGGATCACATGAAACGTATCGTTCTCGGCCTCCTGGCCGCAACCGCAATGGTTCTTCCGGCTTTCGCCGCGGATGTCCAGCCTGCCATCCTTTATGATCTGGGTGGCAAGTTCGACAAGTCCTTCAACGAGGCTGCCTATCACGGCGCCGAGAAGTTCAAGACCGAGACCGGCACTCCCTATGTCGAGTTCGAAGTGTCCAACGCTTCGCAGCGCGAGCAGGCGCTGCGCCGCTTCGCCGAGGACGGCCACAACCCGATCGTCATGGCCGGCTTTGCCTGGGAGGACGCGCTGAAGAAGGTCGCGGCCGAATATCCCGATCTCAACTTCGCCATCATCGACGATGCCGTCGACCTGCCCAATGTCCGCTCGCTGGTGTTCAAGGAGAATGAAGGCTCCTATCTCGTCGGCATCATGGCCGCGATGGCATCGAAGTCGAAGAAGGTTTCCTTCGTCGGCGGCATGGACATCCCGCTGATCCGCAAGTTCGAATGCGGCTATGTCGGCGGCGCCAAGTCGGCCGGCGCGACCGAAGTCATCCAGAACATGACCGGCGACACGCCGGCCGCCTGGAACGACCCGGCCAAGGGCGGCGAAATCGCCAAGACGCAGATCGACCAGGGCTCCGACGTGGTCTACGCCGCGGCCGGCGGCACCGGCGTCGGCGTGCTGCAGGCAGCGGCGGATGCCGGCAAGCTCGGCATCGGCGTCGATTCCAACCAGAACGGCCTGCAGCCCGGCAAGGTGTTGACCTCGATGCTGAAGCGCGTCGACGTTGCCGTCTACACCGCCTTCATGGACGGTAAGAACGGCACCTTCAAGGGTGGCGTCGAGAATCTCGGCCTCAAGGAAGGCGGCGTCGACTACGCCATGGACGACAACAACAAGGCGCTGGTGACCGACGAGATGAAGGCGGCGGTCGAAAAGGCCAAGGCCGACATCATCGCCGGCAAGATCCAGGTGCACGACTACACCACCGACAACGCCTGCCCCTACTGATCCGCGGCACCATACGGCCATGACTGGAACCCGCCGGGCTGTCGCCCGGCGGTTTTGCTTTTGCCGGATCGGATGAAGCTCGCAAGTGACATTGGAGAGAGGGATGCAGCCAACGATCGAACCCATGAGCGAGCATGACATCGACGTCGTGGCGCGACTGCGGATTGACGCCTTCTTCGAGGGCACGGGGAGGACGTTGGAAGAGGATGCGGCAGGGCTCCGCAACCTGCTGACCAGCGGCGGCTTTGAAACGGCTCTGATTGCCCGTGTCGACGATGTGCCGGTCGGCGCCTGCCTGCTGGTGCGCCATGAACTGGAACCGGCGCATGATGTGACGCCTTGGCTCGCTGGGCTTGTCGTCGATGCCGCCCATCGAGGCAATGGAACCGGCACCGCGCTGGTCAAGGCGATCGAAGCGCATGCTTCGTCAGCCGGTGTCGAGATGCTCTACCTCTACACTTGGCAAGCGCGCGAGTTCTACACGCGACTGGGCTGGGACGCTGTGGAGGCGTGCGAGCAGGACGGCGAAACGATGATGCTGATGTCGCGCCGGCTGGATCACAGTTTTCCCAGGAGATAACCGAGCGCGAAGGCCGCTATCAGCCCGAGGGCAATGACAAGTCCACGCCGGCCGCCAAGCGCCTGCATGCCAACGCCGTATGGCTGTCGGGAAAGGCCTCGGATCACCGTCGGCGACCTGGCATCGTTGCCGCCCAGGCCAACGCTGCGCATTTGCGGCAATTCGGCGAGGCGATGCGTAACTTCCGCCCAATGACCGGCACCGGCTGGTTTTTCGGCGCGGTCGAAGACATGCATCCGTTCGGCAAGCTGTAACACCGCGTCGCGGAAGGCCGGGTCGATCTCGAGATCGCGCTCGGCCCGCTCGCGCTCGGCATCGTTCATCAGGCCGAGCACATAGTCGCCGGCCCTTGCAATGCGGTCGCTTTCACCGGCCATGGCCGGGACCCCCTCACCAATGTGGCGGCTTGGTCACCGGCACATCCGATGCCGCCTGCTCCTCCAACGCCAGGAAGCGATCGGTCAACGCATCGAGCTTGCGCTGCATGCGTTCGATCACCTTCCACTGCTCGGCAACCTGGCCCGACAGTTCCTCGATGGTCTTCTCCTGCTCGGCGGCGCGGATTTCCAGCGTCGTCAGCCGGTCGGCGGGCATGGTCATGCGCAATTCCTGATCTTGCACCATGATGCCTTGCACCCTGATGCGAATTTCAACGTCTTCACATTAGCGAATGTGAGAGCTTCGGCCACGTTCGAAATTGACAAGCGCGCGGGGATTTGTCGAGAGTGAACGCTGCTCCTGACAATTGGCATGGGCGGATCGTCATGCTAGGCATTTTGACCAAGCGATAAAAAAATAAGAGTGGGACAGGCTGCATGGCGCAAGCCGCGATCGAACTGATCGGCATCAACAAGAGTTTTGGCGCGGTGCGCGCCAACCGCGACATCAACCTGGAGATCGCGCGCGGCACCATCCACGGCATCGTCGGCGAGAACGGCGCCGGCAAGTCGACGCTGATGTCGATCCTTTACGGTTTCTACCAGGCCGACAGCGGCGAAATCCGCGTCGGCGGCAAGCCGGCGTCGATCAAGACGCCCAACGACGCGATCGCGCTCGGCATCGGCATGGTGCACCAGCATTTCATGCTGGTCGACAATTTCTCGGTGCTGGAGAACATCATTCTCGGCGCCGAGAACGATGCCTTGCTGAAGAGCAGCATCGCCAAGGCGCGTTCCGAACTGGAGCGGCTGGAGCGCGAATACGGGCTGGAAGTCGATCCCGACGCGATCATCGAGGAATTGCCGGTCGGCCTGCAGCAGCGAGTGGAAATCCTCAAGGCGCTCTATCGCGGCGCCGAGATCCTGATCCTCGACGAGCCGACGGGCGTTTTGACGCCGGCCGAGGCCGATCACCTGTTCCGCATCCTCAGGCAATTGAAGGAACAGGGAAAGACGGTGGTGCTGATCACCCACAAGCTGCGCGAGATCATGGCCATCACCGACACCGTGTCGGTCATGCGCCAGGGCACGATGGTGGCAACCCGGGAGACCGGCAAAACCACTGTCGAGGAACTGGCCGAACTGATGGTCGGGCGGCGTGTGCTCTTGAGGGTCGAAAAGGGCGAGGCGGCGGCCGGCGGCGTCAAGCTCGCGATCAAGAACCTGACGGTGAGGGATTCGCGTGGCGTCACCATGGTCGACGACATCTCGTTCGATGTGCGCGCCGGCGAGATCGTCGGCATCGCCGGCGTCGCCGGCAATGGACAGTCGGAACTGCTCGAGGCGGTTTCCGGCATCAGGCGCGCCGTTTCCGGTTCCGTGATGCTCGACGGCAAACCAATCGATCTCACCGGCAACGCCGATCCCGGCGAACTGCGCGACCGTGGCCTCGCCCATGTCCCGGAAGATCGCCATCATGTCGGGCTGGTGCTGGCCTTCGAGGAGAACGAGAACTCCATCCTCGGCTACCATGACGATCCCCGTTACCTCAGAGGACCATTCCTCAACATCGACGCCATCATGGCCGATGCCAGTGACAAGATCGAGAAATACGACATCCGTCCCGGCAATCCGCGCCTGAAGACGGCCAATTTTTCCGGCGGCAACCAGCAGAAAATCGTGCTCGCGCGCGAAATCGAACAGGATCCCGGCGTGCTGATCGTCGGCCAGCCGACGCGCGGCGTCGATGTCGGCGCCATCGAATTCATCCACAAGCGTCTGATCGCCATGCGCGACCAAGGCAAAGCCGTGCTGGTGGTCTCGGTCGAACTCGACGAGATCCGTTCGCTTTCCGACCGCATCCTGGTGATGTTTGCCGGCCGCATCGTCGGCGAGCGCGGCCCCGATGCGACCGAAGGCGAGCTTGGCCTGCTGATGGCCGGTGTCGAACATCAGGAGGCAGCACTTTGAGCACGCCTTACGCCAAATTGCCGGCCTGGGCCGACTACGGGCTGATCCCGCTGATCAACCTGTCGGTCGCCTTCATCGTCGCCGGCTTCGTCGTCATGCTGGTCGGCGAAAACCCGTTGCGCGCCGCTGTCATCCTGGTCGAAGGTGCCTTCGGCAAGGGAACCGGCATCGCCTTCACCCTGTTCTATGCCACGACCTTCATATTCACCGGGCTTTCGGTGGCGGTGGCGGCGCATTGCGGCCTGTTCAACATCGGCACTGAGGGACAGGCCTACATCGCCGGCCTCGGCATCGCCATCGTTTGTCTTTCCTTCGACAGCACGCTGCCCTGGTGGCTGACATTTCCGCTGGCCATCGTGGCCTCCGCGCTGGTGGGCGCATTGTGGGCCTTGATCCCCGCCTACCTGCAGGCCAAGCGCGGCTCGCACATCGTCATCACGACGATCATGTTCAACTTCATCGCCGCTTCGATCATGGTCTACCTGCTGGTGGGGCCATTGAAGCCGGCGGGGTCGCAGGCACCGCAGACGCGCAACTTCCTCGCCGGCGCGGAGTTGCCCAAGCTCAACTGGATCATCGAGCTGTTCGGTGCCAAGATCCGTTCGGCACCGCTCAACATTTCCTTCCTGCTGGCGCTGGCCATGGCCTTCCTGGTCTGGCTGCTGATCTGGCGCACCAAGCTCGGCTACGAGATGCGCACCTATGGCCACAGCCCGAAGGCAGCGCGCTATGCCGGCATTTCGGAAACCCGCATCATCATCACCGCCATGATGATCTCGGGCGCGCTGGCCGGCATGATGGCGCTCAACCCGGTGATGGGCGACCAGCACAATGTCGCGATCGACTTCGTTTCAGGCGCCGGTTTCGTCGGTATCGCCGTGGCGCTGATGGGCCGCCTGCATCCGGTCGGCATCGTGCTGGCGGCGATGCTGTTCGGCATGCTCTACCAGGGCGGCGCCGAACTCGCCTTCGAGATGCCGGCCATCAGCCGCGACATGATCGTCATCATTCAAGGATTGGTCATCCTCTTCGCCGGTGCGCTGGAGCACATGTTCAGGCCCTACATCCAGGCTCTGTTCGCCTCGTTCAGCCCGAAATCGGTCGGCATGCAGGCGGTCAACGGGAAGGGCGCCTGATGGACATCTTCAACGCAATCATCCAGGTGCTGGACTCGACCGTCCGCCTGTCGGTGCCGTTGCTGCTTGCCTGCCTGGCCGGCCTCTATTCGGAGCGGGCCGGTATTTTCGACATCGGCCTCGAAGGCAAGATGCTGGTCGGCGCCTTCGCTGGCGCCGCGGCTGCCTCGGTTTTCCACTCGGCGCTTATCGGTCTTGGCATGGCGGTCCTGATCTCCGTCGCCTTCGCGTTGGTGCATGGCTTTGCCTCGATCACCCATCGCGGCAACCAGATCGTTTCGGGTGTGGCGATCAACTTCATCGCCGCCGGATCGACCATCATCCTTGGCCAGGCCTGGTTCCAGCAGGGGGGGCGCACGCCGGCGCTGCAACCGGGCGAGCGGTTCGAGGCGATCACCTGGCCCGGCGCCGACGCAATCAGGGACGTGCCGATCATCGGTCCGATCTATGCCGAACTGCTGTCCGGCCATTCGATCCTCGTCTATTTCGCCTTTGCGATGGTGCCGTTCACCTGGTGGGTGCTGTATCGCACCCGCTTCGGCCTCAGGCTGCGCGCGGTCGGCGAAAACCCGGCCGCGGTCGACACCGCCGGCATCTCGGTCGCCTGGCTGCGCTATCGCGCGCTGATCTGCACCGGCATCCTGACCGGTTTCGCCGGGGCCTATCTTTCGATGGTGCAGAATGGCGGTTTCGTGAAGGACATGACGGCGGGCAAGGGCTACATAGCGCTGGCCGCGCTGATCTTCGCCAAATGGAAACCGGTCAACGCCATGTTCGCCTGCCTGTTGTTCGGCTTCCTCGACGCAGCGTCGATCCGCCTGCAGGGGACACCGCTGCCGATTGTCGGCAAGGTGTCGGTACAGTTCATGCAGGCGCTGCCTTATGTGCTGACCGTCATCCTGCTCGCCGGCTTCATCGGCAAGGCCATCCCGCCGCGCGCCGGCGGCGTGCCCTACGTGAAGGAACGCTAACGGTCGACAATTCGGCGCGGACGAAGCGCCGGGGCTTGGACACGATCATCGGAGAGAACAACTGAATGTCGCATGATCTGTTCGAAGCTGCCAGGACCGCCATGGCCAGGGCCTATGCGCCCTACTCCAGGTTCCCGGTGGGTGCTGCCTTGCGCACCGAGGACGGACGCATCTTCACCGGCGCCAACGTCGAGGTCGCCTCCTATCCCGAAGGCTGGTGCGCCGAGACCACCGCGCTCGGCCACTACGTCATGGCCGGCGGTGGCAAGATCGTCGAAATCGCCGTCCTTGCCGAACGCGTGGCCAAATGCTCGCCTTGCGGCGGCTGCCGCCAGCGGCTGGCCGAATTCTGCGGCCCGGAAACGAAACTCTATCTCTGCGACAGTACAGGCGTCACAGAAACGGTCACCATGGGCGACATGCTGCCTTACGGCTTCCGGGCCGACATTCTGAAATGAAGCCCTTGGCTGAAATGAAGCCCTTGGCTGAAATGAAGCCCTTGGCTGAAATGAAGTCCTTGGCTGAATTAAGCGTTGGCTGAAATGAAGCGTTGGTTGAAACGACGGGCTGGCTGAAATGACGGAAAAGGCGCTGGACCATCTTATCGAAAGGCTGGACGGCCTGGCGCCATCGACCGCGCTGGTGCTGGGTTCGGGCCTGGGCGGCCTTGTCGACCGGATCGAGGATTCGATCCGCGTCTCCTATGCCGACCTGCCCGGCTTTCCCAAAAGCGGGGTGAGCGGCCATGCAGGCGAGGTGGTCGCCGGGCTGTTCGCCGGGGTTCCCGTGCTGATGCTGTCCGGCCGCGCCCACTACTATGAGCATGGCAACGCCGCGGCGATGCGGCCGGCGCTGGAGGTTCTTGCCGGCATCGGCATCACGAAACTGATCCTCACCAACGCTGCCGGCTCGGTCGACCCGGACATGCCGCCGGGCTCGGTGATGCTGCTCACCGACCACATCAACTTCTCCGGCACCAATCCGCTGATCGGCGAGCCGAGCGACCGCCGCTTCGTCGGCCTGACCGAAGCCTATGATGCCGGCATCCGCCACGCGATCGAGCGTGCGGCGCGGGCGACCGGCACAGCGCTGCACAAGGGCGTCTATATGTGGTTCTCGGGCCCCTGCTTCGAGACGCCGGCCGAAATCCGCATGGCGCGCATCATGGGCGCCAACGCCGTCGGCATGTCGACCGTGCCGGAAGTCATTCTCGCCCGTTTCCTCGGCCTGCGCGTGGCGGCCTGCTCGGTCATCACCAACCTGGCCGCCGGCATGACAGGAACCGAGCTTTCGCACCAGGAAACCAAGGACATGGCGCCGATTGGCGGATCGCGGCTGGCAACGGTGCTGCAGCGCGTGTTCCGTGACGGGCTGCTGGAGAGCTGATGCTTCCACAGGAAATCATCCGCCACAAGCGCGACGGCCACAGGCTGTCGTCTCACGAGATCGCCGCCTTCATCGACGGCGTCACGTCGGGCACCGTAAGCGATGCCCAGGTCGCGGCCTTCGCCATGGCGGTGTTCTTCAACGGCATGAACCGCGACGAGGCCGTGGCGATGACGCTTGCCATGCGCGATTCCGGCGACGTGCTCGACTGGTCGGATTTGCCAGGCCCAGTCACCGACAAGCATTCGACGGGCGGTGTCGGCGACAATGTCTCGCTGATGCTGGCGCCGATCGTCGCCGCGTGCGGTGCCTATGTGCCGATGATTTCGGGCCGCGGCCTCGGCCATACCGGCGGCACGCTGGACAAGATGGATTCCATTCCCGGCTACACCAGCCAGCCTGACATCGCGCTGTTCCGCAAGTCGGTGCTGGAAACGGGCTGCGCCATCATCGGCCAGACCGCCGATCTGGCGCCTGCCGACCGCCGGCTCTACGCCATCCGCGACGTGACCGGAACAGTGGAATCCGTGCCGCTGATCACTGCATCGATCCTGTCGAAGAAGCTCGCGGCGGGCCTGCAATCGCTGGTCCTCGACGTCAAGGTCGGCAATGGCGCCTTCATGGAGAAATCCCGCGATGCGACCGCGCTCGCCAACAGCCTGGTCGAGGTCGCCAGCGGCGCCGGACTGAAGGTCTCGGCGCTGATCACCGGCATGAACGAACCGCTGGCCTCGGCCGCCGGCAATGCGGTCGAGGTGCGCAATGCCGTCGACTTCCTGACCGGCCGCTTGCGCGACCGGCGACTGGAGGATGTCACGCTGGCGCTGGCCGCCGAAATGCTGCAGTCGGCGGGACTTGTATCGTCCAACCTGGACGGCATCAGGCGCGCCACCGAGGCGCTCGCCAGCGGCCGCGCCGCCGCCACCTTCGCGCGCATGGTGACAGTGCTTGGCGGCCCGGCGGATTTCCTCGACAAGCCGGGAAAATACCTGCCCGAGGCGACGACGGAATTCGCTGTGGAAGCGACGACAGAGGGCTTCGTCACAAGTATCGCAACCCGCGACATCGGCCTCGCGGTGGTCGGTCTGGGCGGCGGGCGCACCCGGCCCGACGACAAGATCGATCCCGCGGTCGGGATCACCAGACTGCTGCCCATAGGCGCGGAAGTAAAAGCCGGAGATGCGCTGGCGCTGGTCCATGCCCGCTCGCCGTCCGCCGCCGAGGCGGCAGCGGCGGCCGTGCTTTCAGCCTATGCCATCGGTGCTTCGAAGCCGGCCGCCGACAAGTCGGTCATCCGGCGGATTCTTCCCCGCGGCTGAGTGGACCTTACTGAACCAGCAGCAATGTGCCGTTCTCGGCCTGGTATTTGCCGAGCCGGCTGAGAAAGCTCATGCCGATCAGGTTGGTGCGCAGCGCCTTGTCGTCGAGCACGATGGCCTGCACACCGTCGACGCCGATGCTGCCGATCTGCAGGCGGTCGATCGTCACCAGGGCTGCCTTGATGGTGCCGTTGGCAGTGTTGACCTCGTGGCTGAAATCGGAGGGATTGAGCGACAGTCCGATCCGGCGTGCCGTCGACGAATTGACCGCGACCAGCGTCGCGCCGGTGTCGATCATGCCATCGACCTGACGGCCGTTGAGCTTGAAGGTGGACGAGAAATGCCCGCGCGCGTCCGCCGTGACCATGACCTTGCGGCCGGTCGGCAGCGGCGCCACCGGCTTGTCGGGAACGGACGCCAGGCTGACCTCGGGTTTCATCTCGACCCCGGGCTTGGCCGTCACCGCCAATTTCAGCAGATCTTCGAATATTCGCGGGTTCGACTGATAGGCAGCCGGGATCGATGCCGATGCACTGGCAAAGACGCAGAGGATGAGAAGCTTGCGCAGCATGGATCGGCCTTTGTGACTGCCGATCCTTTAGCCCCGTATGGTATTTGCCGCTTTAACGCGCGCCGAAAACCGCGTCTTTGCGTAAACATCTGGTAAATCATACCAGGCGCTTTGCCCGGTATTACTTCGTCCCGTACATGCGGTCGCCGGCGTCGCCAAGGCCGGGCATGATGTAGCCCTTCTCGTTGAGCTGGCGATCGATGGACGCGGTGAAGACCGGAACGTCCGGATGCGCCTTGGTAAAGCGCTCGATGCCCTCCGGCGCCGCCAGCAGGCACAGGAAGCGGATGTTGGTGGCACCGCGCCCTTTCAGCTTGTCGATCGCCGCGATCGCCGAATTCGCGGTTGCTAGCATTGGGTCGACGACGATGACCAGCCGGTCGGCGAGATCGCTCGGGGCCTTGAAGAAATATTCCACCGCCTCCAGCGTCTCGTGATCCCGGTAGAGGCCGATATGCGCGACACGCGCCGCCGGCACCAGGTCGAGCAGGCCCTCCAGCAAGCCGTTGCCGGCGCGCAGCACCGAGGCGAATACCAGCTTCTTGCCTTCCAGCGTCGGCGCTTCCATCTCCTCGATCGGCGTCTCGATGGTGGTGGTGGTCAATTCGAGGTTGCGGGTGACCTCATAGCCGAGCAAAAGCGAAATCTCGCGCAGCAGCCGCCGGAAACCGGCCGTCGAGGTCTCCTTCTTGCGCATGATGGTCAGCTTGTGCTGGACAAGCGGATGGTCGACGACGGTGACGCCCTTCATGGTGTTCTCCTGATGCGTGTCGCCCGAAACCGCGCGCATGGACCTTTTCGGACGTGTCGCGCTTCAAGCTGCTTGGGCGAACCCTAGCGACATTGGACCGGCCAAGGAACCGCTTGACCCGCATCGACCACAGCTTTGTCGGAAGAAATCAGCGGGCATCGCTGTTCAGCCGGGCAAGAAGCGCCGCCTTGGTCTTACGGTCGACGAAAGCCGCCTCGATGGCGGTCCTTGTGACCTTGGCGAGCGCTTTCTCATTCATCGCGAAATGCTCCGCCGCAATGTCGTATTCGCGTTTCAGCGAAGTCCAGAAATAGGGCGGATCGTCGGAGTTAAGCGTCACCTTGCAGCCTGCCGCCTGCAGGGCGGGGAGCGGATGGTCGGCGAAACTGTCGAACACCTTGAGCGCGATATTGGAGCCGGGGCAGCACTCCAGCACGACGCCCTCGTCTGCGATGCGCCGGACAAGGTCGGGGTTTTCGATGGCGCGCACGCCATGGCCGATGCGCGAGGGGCGGATATGGTCGAGTGCCGCCTGGACAGTCTCCCAGCCCGTCAGTTCGCCTGCATGGACGGTGATGCCGAGCCCGGCCTCGCGCGCGATTTCGAAAGCCCTGACATAGTCTTCCATGTCGCCCATGCGCTCGTCGCCGGCGACCCCGAAGCCGGAGACCAGCGGATGGCCGCAGCGCGCCGCGAAGCGTGCCGCCCGCTCGATCGATTCCACCCCGACATGGCGCACGCCAGTGACGATCATGCGCCCTTCGATGCCGGTCTTGGCCTTGGCGCGCATCATGCCTTCGCCGAGCGCGTCGGTGTAGGCCTTGGGCGACAGTCCGGCTTTCGTCGCGTGGTCCGGCGAGGTGAACACCTCGGAGTAGATTGCCCCGTCGCGGGCCAGGCTGGTCAGATAATGGTCGGCCAGCCGCGCATAATCGTCCTCCGTCCGGAACAGGTCGGCGGAGAAGTCGTAAGCCGCGAGAAAGGAGGTGAAGTCGTGCCAGACGAAGGAACCGTTCTGGATGTAGGGCGAGGTGTCCTTGCCATATTTCTGCGCCTGGCGGATGACGAGTTCGGGCGCCGCTGCCCCTTCGATGTGGCAGTGCAGTTCCGCTTTCAAAGGCATTCAAACATCCCGTCGGTCAGTCCAGGTCTTGAAAACCCACCACCTGGAAGCGCGGCTGAACACCGCGCCTTAAACAATAGCGCCCGCACCATCGATCGGCTATGGTCCCGCCGGTTTTATGACGGATCAAAAAAATGTCAGTTGAGAGAACCACGGCCGCCGGCGGCATGGAAACCTCCTACGGTTTCAGGCGTGTAGGGGAAGGCGAGAAGCAGTCCCTCGTCAACGATGTTTTCCACAAGGTCGCCAACCGCTACGACCTGATGAACGACCTGATGTCAGGCGGCCTGCACCGCTTGTGGAAGGATGCCATGGTCGCCTGGCTCAATCCGCCCAAGCGGGCGGGCTGGAAGGTCCTGGATGTGGCCGGCGGCACCGGCGACATCGCCTTCCGCATCGTCGATGCCAGCCATGGCCATGCCCATGCCACAGTGCTCGACATCAATGGCTCGATGCTCGCAGTCGGCCGCGACAGGGCCGAAAAAAAGGGATTGTTGGGTAACACCGATTTCGTCGAGGCCAACGCCGAGGAACTCCCCTTCCCCGACGCCAGTTTCGACGCCTACACCATCGCCTTCGGCATTCGCAACGTCCCACATATCGACGTGGCCCTGAGTGAGGCGTTCCGTGTGCTGAAGCCCGGCGGCCGCCTCCTGTGCCTGGAGTTTTCCGAGGTCGAGATGCCGCTGCTCGACAAAGTCTACGAAGCCTGGTCTTTCAATGCCATTCCCAAGATCGGCAAGATGGTCACCGGCGACGGCGAGCCCTATTCCTATCTGGTCGAATCGATCGCGAAATTCCCCAATCAGCAAAACTTCGCGGCGATGATTTCCCGCGCCGGCTTCGACCGCGTCTCCTTCCGCAACTATTCAGGCGGCATAGCGGCCCTGCATTCGGGCTGGAAGCTTTGAAGCCGTCGCTTATCTCCTGCACACGACGTGCCTTGCGCCAGTTCGATGAACCGGTGGGGTGGACGCGGCCATGAGCACCGTCAGCGCGGGATTCCGGCTCGTACGGGCCGGTTGGGTGCTGGTGCGCGAGGGCGTCGTCGCTGCCTTGCCCGGCGAGGAACTGTCCGGACTGCCCAAATTCGGCTGGCGGCTGGCGCGGCTGTTCACCCGCCGCCGCGCGCTCGCCTATGAGCGCAGCGACCGGCTGGCCAAGGCTGTGGTCCGGCTCGGCCCGTCTTACGTCAAGCTTGGCCAATTCCTGGCGACGCGGCCAGATGTTGTCGGCAATGACATGGCGCTCGATCTCGCCATGCTGCAAGACAAGATGCACACCTTTCCCAAGGCCGAAGCGATAGCTGCCATCGAGGCCTCTCTCGGGCGCAAGGTGGGCGATCTCTATGCGCGCTTCGGTGACCCGGTCGCCGCGGCCTCCATCGCCCAGGTGCATACCGCCGACACCATGCATGACGGCGTCGCCACCCAGGTGGCGGTGAAGGTGATACGGCCGGGTGTTCGTCGCCGTTTCTTCCACGACCTCGAAAGCTATTTTCTTGCCGCCCGCCTGCAGGAAAAATACATCCCCTCCTCGCGTCGGCTGCGACCGGTCGAGGTGACCGAGACCCTGGCCCAGACCACCAAGGTCGAGATGGACCTGCGCCTGGAGGCGGCCGCACTGTCCGAGCTCGGCGAGAACACCAGGGATGATCCCGGCTTCCGTGTCCCAACCGTCGACTGGGAGCGTACCGGCCGCGACGTGCTGACCATGGAATGGGTCGACGGCATCAAGATGAACAACATCGCCGGTCTCGAAGCCGCCGGCCATGACCTGAAGGCGATCGCCGCCAACCTCATCCAGTCCTTCCTGCGCCATACGCTGCGCGACGGCTTCTTCCATGCCGACATGCATCCCGGCAACCTGTTCGTCGAGGCAAACGGCACCATCGTCGCCGTCGATCTTGGCATTGCCGGACGCCTCGGCAAGAAGGAGCGCCGCTTCCTCGCCGAGATCCTCTACGGCTTCATCACGCGCGACTACCTGCGCGTCGCCGAGGTCCATTTCGAGGCCGGCTATGTGCCGCGCCAGCACAATGTCTCTGCCTTCGCGCAGGCGATCCGTGCCATCGGTGAGCCGATCCACGGCCAGCCCGCCGAAACCATTTCGATGGCCAAGCTGTTGACGCTGCTGTTCGAGGTGACCGAACTCTTCGACATGGCGACGCGGCCTGAATTGATCCTGCTGCAGAAGACCATGGTGGTGGTCGAGGGCGTGGCGCGCACGCTCGATCCTGCCTTCAACATGTGGAAGACGGCCGAACCGGTGGTCGGCGGCTGGATCGCCGGAAACCTGGGGCCGCGTGGCATGATGATCGATGCGCGCGATGGCGCCAAGGCGTTGCTGACGCTCGCCCGCCAGGCGCCCGAGCTGGCCGCGCGCACCGAGCGGCTGTCGCGCGAGATCGACCTGATGGCCGAGCATGGGCTGCGCTTCGACGAGAAGACCGCCCGCGCCATCGGCAAAGCCGAGGCGCGCTACAGCCGATCCGGCCGTGTCGCGCTGTGGGTCATCGCGCTGACACTCGTCTATATCGCCTGGAAGCTGATCTAGTCCTGCCGGATCAGCACTTTCCGCAGCTTGCCGCCACATGATTGCATTGCTATCATTGCTATCGGCAGGATGAGCAGAGTGCAATCACATGGCAAGCATCACCATTCGCAACCTTGACGATGAGGTCAAGGATCTGCTGCGCCGACTGGCGGCGGAAAACGACCGTTCCATGGAAGAGCAGGCACGGATCATGATCCGGGCTGCGGTTGACGGACAGGCTCCGCCGACCGGCCGCCTGGACCAGATTGAGAGAGCCCTCCACGACCTGACCAGTCTACACGGCTCTACGACCCCGGCTATCGCAACGGCAGCCAGGATTTCTGCCCGAGGTACTCTCTCCGGCAAGCGCATCCTGCTCATCATCGGCGGTGGCATCGCCGCCTACAAGGCGCTCGACCTGATCCGCCGGCTGCGCGAGCGCGGTGCGTCTGTGCGGGTGGTCATGACGCCGGCGGCGCAAGAGTTCGTCACAACACTATCGGTCGGCGCGCTTTCCGCCGACCATGTCTTCACCGACCTGTTCGACCGCAACGATGAACATGATGTCGGCCATATCAGGCTGTCACGCGAGGCGGACCTTCTGGTCGTGGCGCCCGCGACCGCTGACCTGATGGCCAAGCTCGCCAACGGCCACGCTAACGACCTCGCCTCCACGGTGCTCATCGCCACCGACAAGCCCGTGCTGATGGCTCCGGCGATGAACCCCAGGATGTGGTCGCACCCCGCCACCCGCCGCAACCGCGCGACCTTGGGCAAGGACGGCATCACCTTCGTCGGCCCCGCCAGGGGTGAGATGGCCGAGAGCAATGAGGCCGGCGAAGGCCGCATGGCCGAACCGCTGGCAATTGTCGCTACGGTCGAGGCGCTACTCGATGCCGGCCCCAAGCCGCTGGCGGGGCGCAAGATCGTCGTCACGTCAGGCCCGACGCACGAGCCGATCGATCCCGTGCGCTATATCGCCAACCGGTCGTCCGGAAAGCAGGGCCACGCCATTGCCGCGGCATTGGCAAGGCTCGGCGCCGATGTGCGCCTCGTCACCGGCCCCGTCGCCATTGCCGATCCTGCCGGGGTGAAGACCACTCACGTCGAACGCGCGCAGGAGATGCGCGACGCGGTCGAACAGCTTCTGCCCGCCGACGCCGCAGTGTTCGTCGCCGCCGTTGCCGACTGGCGCACCGAGAATTCAGCCGGTGAGAAGATCAAGAAGGTTGCGGGCGAAGGCCCGCCTGTGCTGCGCATGGTCGAGAACCCCGACATCCTGGCAGGTGTTGGCCACCACAGGCAGCGGCCAGGCCTGGTCGTCGGCTTTGCCGCCGAGACGCAGGATCTCATGCGCAACGCCGAGGCCAAGCTCAGGAAGAAAGGCGCCGATCTCATCGTCGCCAACGATGTGTCGCACGAAAGCGGCATCGGTCCGTCAGGCGTGATGGGCGGCGATCGCAATCGGGTGCGGATCGTATCGAAGGCCGGCGTCGAGGAATGGCCTGAAATGACGAAGGACGAGGTGGCGGCGCGGCTTGCCGCCCTAATCGCCGAGCGGTTGAAAACGATCGTTGTCTGACAAGTTCTGGCGCAAGCCGCCAACTTCCGGTCGCTTGGTGAGCCAAGCTGTCAGTCGGCCAGAAGCTCAGCCGTACGGGCAAGCGCACCGCTAAAACCATTGAGCGGAATGGAAAAGCTTACGGCTTGCCCCGTATCGGCCGCGAACGCGTCGATCTTGAGCGTGGTGCCGTTCTTCAGCAGCGGCGTGACATTGGCATCGAACACCACCGGAACCAGGCAGCCGACCATCTGGCAGGTGTTGAACGGCAGGCTGCCGTCGAGCTTCTGGTCGTCGATGGTCAGCGCCACACCCTTGGCCAGCGCCAGGCCGAACGGCAGGGCGATGGTTCCCGTCGCATCCTCGCCGGTCTTGCTCGACAGCTCGATCGCCAGCAGCCGCTGGTTGCTCTGCTTGTTGAACTGCTGATGCGAAAGGCTACAGACCTTGTTCGTGCCCGATATCTGGCAATTGACCGTCCAGTCGCCATGGGTTTCGGACAAGGCCGATGCACCACCGGGAAGCTGCGGCCCGACAGCCGCGGCAGGCGGCGTTGCAACCACCTTGTCGCTCTTGGTTTGCGCCGCCGCGGCCGGCAGGCCGGCGATACAGGCAGCACCCAGCATCGCAACGAAATACGCGTATTTCCTCATCAAGCTCTCTCCCGCCCGGCTCCGCCTCGAGCCAGCCGAGAAACTGACCTTGAGAGACGCGCTGACTGCATTCTGTTTGACTGTTTCCCCGAAGGCGCCACTGGACCTGACGGACAGCCGACGCCACTCGAATAGAGGCCAGCATCGACCCGATAGAGCGGCGAATCCATCGCTTCCGTCAAGGGCAATGCCGGATTGCCGGGCAGATTCTCCGCGGCCGCCGAACGGCCTTCGATCTCCCACTGCTTGGTGGAAAACTCCACCCCAGCCTTTCCATAGGGGCGAAGGCTGGCAATATCGCCAAGTGCGCTGTCGGTTCCGGTTTCGAGCGCCGCGTGGCCGCATGGAAGGTGTTTGCCGATCTGTCGCAGTTGAAAGCGGCACCGAGCCCTCTTCCTTTCCGGAAACACGCAGCTAGCGCGTCGAACTGCAGGGTTGCTGCAGGGACAGCGCGCCCATCTGTTGGGAGACCTGGACCGCTGGCAGTCAGTAAGCAGGCCGGTTGGTATAAGCCGTCAACGCTGCTGTCATGGCATTACCGGACAAACACCCTATATATCTGGGGTGGTGACTTTTTTACAGGATTAGGTGGATGTATACGCGTCGTTCACCGTTGATTTTGGTGTTGGCGGGGCTGGCCGGGGCTGCCCTCGCCAGCTTTGCGTCGCCCGTTTCCGCGCAGGTGCTCAATCCTGCGGTCGGAAACAACACCCAGCAGAACGATCTGCAGGCCTTGCAGAACCGTGTTCAGCGGCAGCAATTTCAGCAGCAGCAACAGCAGTATCGTGCCCAGGATCGCGTCATCGTCCAGCAACCGCCGCCTGTGATCCCGCAGGTCAGGCCGAGCTGCCAGACGCAGATAATCGGCAACACCGCCGTGAGCACCTGCCGCTGACGGGCGGGCTGGTTCTTTTAATTAGCCGACTTACATGATAGGGGCGCTTGATGTGCCCCTGCGGTAGTTTGGATTTTGCAAAGGCGTCGCGTCACGCTAAGGGGCATTGCAGCGACTGGATTATCAAGATGGCAGCCACCAAGAAAAAGGCCGTACGCCAGGCCAAGAGAGGCGAGCGGATCCGCCAGGTGGCGGCGATTCCCTTTCGGCTGAACGCACACGGCGATATCGAGGTGATGCTGGTCACATCGAGAACGACGAGACGCTTCATCGTGCCCAAGGGGTGGCCTATGAAAGGCAAGAGCGGGCGCAAGGCGGCCACCATCGAAGCGCAAGAGGAAGCCGGCGTGCTCGGCAAGACGCTGAAGCAGCCGGCGGGCACCTATTCCTATTGGAAGCGGTTGGTCAACCGTTTCGTCCGCGTCGACGTCGTCGTGTACCTGCTGGAAGTGACGCAAGAGCTGGCGGAGTGGCAGGAAGCCAAACGGCGGCGGCGGGCCTGGCTGACGCCGGCCGAAGCAGCGATCCTCATCGACGAGCCCGACCTCTCGACGCTGGTGAGGACCTTGGCGCTGCCCGAACCCGCGCCACTCGAACAGGCGTAAGCCTCAATTGTCCGGGCTCTCATCTTCAGGAAACGGCCAGGTCGGCAGGCCGCTATAGGGACGAAAATTCTCGACCAGCGCATCCGTGCTGGCGACCAGGTCGAGGAAGCGGTCGAGATCTGCCCTCCTTCTTGAGATCGATCATGACGGATCGTTTGCCGGCGTTCCGCGACAAGAACGATGCATCTATGCCGGCGCCGTTGCTGAAGCAGGCAAGCCTCGCGGTGGAGGCCCGCCTTGGCTCTCGCGGCTCCGTACAAAGGCCGCGAAATTTCGAATACAAACTGATTCAACTTGAAGCAGTGACTTGATGCTGCGTAATATTCGGCTGTATCCGGCAAGGAAAGACTTTCTAGAGACCGGAACTGTTTATTTGCTGTTAAGCCCCCTCGTGATAACCGGATCGTTGTCGCCAACCGAGCGACATGAGGGAAGAATATTGTCTCACCGGCGGATGAAACGGCCGGACAGACGCGCTGACAGGATCATGGTACGTCCATGAATTCGATGAAGTTGTCATCGATAGACGCGAGCCCCCGCCTTCTCCGGCTCGTGTGGCCATTCATTGCCGTCGTCCTGATTCAGGCGCTGGTCGCCAGCTTTAGCCTCTATACACTTTCGGCCGTTCGCGCCTATGTCGGCGGCGAAAGCCAGTGGTCCAAGGGGCAAAAGCACGCCATCTATTTCCTCAGCCTTTATGCCGAGACCGGCAATGAGGAGTTCTTCAGCGAGTATCGTACGGCGATCGCCATTCCACTGGCCGATCGCTCGGCGCGCCTGGCACTGGAGCAATCCGAGCCCGACATCGAAGCAGCACGCACCGGTTTCCTGCAAGCCAGAAACCACCCGGACGACGTGGCGGGGATGATCTGGCTGTTCCGTAATTTTCGCGGCATCAGCTATCTCGACACAGCCATCCGGCATTGGACCGCCGCCGACACCATGATCCTCGCCATCCGGCAGCTCGGCGACACGACGCATGAGGAGCTGAACAAGCGCCCGGCATCGTTGGCCGAGATCAGCGTCTGGAAGAAGCAAATCCATCAGCTCGACCAGCAGATCAGCCCGCTTTCCAAGGCCTTTTCGGACAGCCTCGGCGAAGGGTCGCGCTTCATCAAGATGCTGCTCACATCAGCCAATCTCGTCACCGCCGCCTTGTTGATATTGCTTGCGGTATGGCGCACGCGCAAGCTTCTGGTGCAGCGCCAGGCCTTCCAGTTGGCGCTCAATGCCGAGCGCGAGCGCGCCCAGGTCACCCTGGCTTCGATCGGCCAGGCAGTCATCAGCACCGGCCGTGATGGGCGGCTGGACTACATGAATGCGGTTGCGGAGAAACTGCTGGCATGCCCGTCCGGCACCGCCAAAGGCAAGCCGCTGGCGTCGCTGTTTCGCCTGGTGGACAAGGACACCAGCGTTGAAGAGCTTCAATTGATTGAACGCCTCCTGGCCGGCGAGCCGCGTCGTTCCAGCGCCCGTCCACAATTGCTGCAGCGGCCGGATGGCTCCGTTGTCCCGGTCGGGCTGACCGGCGCGCCGCTGCTCGTGTCGGGTAAAGTCGTCGGCGCCGTGCTCGCCTTCCACGACATGACCCGGGAAGAAGACTATATCGAGCGGCTTTCATGGCAGGCTTCGCACGATGCGCTCACAGGGCTCGCCAACCGGCGCGATTTCGAGAGCCGGCTGGAACGGACGATCCTCGAATTGCAGGACAAGCCCCGGCAGCATGCGCTGATGTATCTCGATCTCGACCAGTTCAAGCTGGTCAACGATACGTGCGGCCATGCCGCGGGCGACCAGTTGCTACGCCAGATTTCCGCGCTGCTGGCCAACGAATTGCGGCCCGGCGACGTGCTGGCCAGGTTGGGCGGCGACGAATTCGGCGTGCTGCTGATCGATTGCGAGGCGGACAATGCCGCCGACATCGGCGAAAGGCTGCGCGCCGCCGTGCAGGAGCTGCATTTCGCCTGGGATGGCAGGCCTTTCAACACCAGCGTCAGTGTCGGCATGGTGCAGATCGCCGATGCGCATGTGACGATCGAGGAGGCACTGCGTGCCGCCGATGTCGCCTGCTACATGGCCAAGGAGAAAGGCCGCAATCGGGTCCAAATCCACAGCGACGGCGACATGGCCTTGCGCGAACGCTTCGGCGAGATGGCCTGGGTGCAGCGCCTGCACGCTGCACTCGAGGAAGACCGATTCAGGCTTCATGCCCAGGAAATCTGGCCGCTCAACGACGATGTTGCCGAGGCTGGGGCGCATATCGAGATCCTGTTGCGGCTGAGCGATGAAGAAGGCGGCTTCGTCACCCCGCAGAGTTTCATCCCCGCCGCCGAGCGCTACGGCCTGATGCCGTCGATCGACCGTTGGGTGGTGCGCAATACGTTCCGCGTCCTTGCCGCGCGGCAAGCCGATCAGCGCATGCTGCCGATTGCCACATGCGCCATCAACCTTTCCGGAGCGACGTTCGGCGACGAGACGTTCCTGGGCTTCCTGCGCGAGCAGTTCCTTGTCCATGGCATTTCGCCGGCCATGATCTGCCTGGAGATCACCGAAACCAGCGCCATCGCCAATCTTAGCAATGCCATGCGCTTCATGGCCGACCTGCGCGGGTTGGGCTGCCGCTTCGCGCTAGACGATTTCGGCTCCGGCATGTCGTCCTTCGCCTATCTGAAGCACCTGCCAGTCGACTATCTCAAGATCGACGGCGGTTTCGTCAAGGACATGCTGGATGACCGCATCGACCGCGCCATGGTCGAGATGATCCATCACATCGGCAAGGTCATGGGCAAGCGCACCATCGCCGAGTTCGTCGAAAGCGACGGCATCATCGCCGCGCTGAAGACGATCGGGGTCGACTATGCCCAGGGCTATGGGATTGCCAGGCCGCAACCCTTCGATGCCTCGACGCTGCTCTGCCAAACCATTGCGCCTGCTGCGCGGACCATCGCGGATCCATGGGCCGATGTCGCCGGGAAGCTGCGCCGCCAAGCCAGCTAGATTTTCAGGACAGCCGCTCCAGCAGGATTGTCGGAGCGTCGTGATAGACGGTCCGCACCACTTCCTGGTAGCCGCATTTCGTCGCGACCTTCAAGGAGGCGGTGTTCTCGGGATCGATGATGCAGACGGTTCTGCCGCGCCCGAACGCCTCTTCGCCCCATGCCAGGACACGACCGACGACCTCGGAGGCAAGACCTGCCCCGTGCACCGCCGGCACCAGCGCCCATCCGGCCTCCGGAACGCCTTCGATCGACGGCTGCATCTCACGCTTCAGATCGTGGAAGCCGGCTTCACCGATAAACTGGCCGGTGGCCTTCTCTTCGATCGCCCAGAACCCGTAGCCCAGCAGCGACCACAGGCCGGCGTGACGCAGGAAGCGCATCCAGCTTTCCTCACGCGTGCGCGGTTTGCCGCCGATGAAGCGGATGACGGCCGGATCGGCCCACATCGCCGCATAGGCGTCGAAGTCGCCGAGCCGGTGTGCCCGCAGGATGGTTCGCGGCGTCTCTATGGCCGGAGCGATGGTCGCTTGCGTCGTGTTCATTGGATTTGCCTCGCGTTACGGCCTGCGGTTAGCAAATCGTGGGCATGGTGCAAGAGCCAGGGAAGCCCGGGACCGTCATCCAGGACGAAGGCGCGACATCCGGCAGCCTTCACTGTATCCCGGCCGCGCTATGGGATTTTCGCGCGGCGGTGTTATTTTCGACGCAGGCTGATTCAGTACGTCCCAATCTGCCTGGCGCCGGCCGCTGCAGCCGATCCAAGGAAACCCGCATGGACACCACCGACCTCGTGCTCGCCATCATCCACCATCTGCTGGTGTTCTCGCTGGCCGGGATCATCGGCGCCGAGTTCGTGCTGATCCGTGGCGACCTGCCGGCCACGACGCTCAAGCGGCTCGCCGGCATCGACCGCCACTACGGCATCATCGCCGCGCTCATCATAATCGTCGGCATCGGCCGTGTCTTCTGGGGGCTCAAGGGCTGGGAGTTCTACGTCTTCAATTGGGTGTTCTGGGCCAAGATGGCGGCGTTCGGCATTGTCGGCCTGCTGTCGATCATACCGACCGTCCGTTTCATCTCCTGGAACAGGCAGGCCGGCACTAATCCCGCCTTCGCCATTCCGGCGGCCGAACTGGCCTCGGTGAAGGCCTACATCCGCGCCGAAGCAGCCATCTTCCTGCTGATCCCGGTCTTCGCCGCGGCGATGGCGCGCGGCTACGGCGCCTGATCTTCGGCAGCAGCCGTTTGCAGCGGAGCGATCGGCACCAGGGGTGCCGGAATGCTGGTCGTCTTCACCTCCGCCTTGCAGATATCGGCGATGACGCAGGCCGGGCAGTCCGGCTTGCGTGCCTTGCAGACATAGCGGCCGTGCAGGATCAGCCAGTGGTGCGCGTGGCGCATATACTCGTCCGGAATGATCTTCAGCAATCCCTGCTCGACCTGCTCCGGTGTCTTGCCCGGTGCCAGGCCAAGCCGGTTGCCGATGCGGAAAATATGCGTGTCGACCGCCATCGTATGCTGACCGAAGGCCATGTTGAGCACGACATTGGCGGTCTTGCGTCCGACACCGGGCAGCTTGACCAGCTCATCGCGGTCGTCGGGCACCTCGCCGCCATGGTCGCGGATCAACGCCTCCGATAGCGCGATGACGTTCTTGGCCTTGTTGCGCCAGAGACCGATGGTCCTGACATGGTCGCCAACCTTGGCCTCACCCAGCGCCAGCATCTTTTGCGGCGTATCGGCGGCCTTGAACAAAGCCCGCGTCGCCTTGTTGACACCGGCATCGGTCGCTTGCGCCGACAGCACCACCGCCACCAGCAGCGTGAAGGCGTTGACATGTTCGAGCTCGCCCTTCGGCTCCGGCCGCTGGACCGAAAAGCGCCGGAATATTTCGTGCACTTCGGCCGGGCTGTAGCGCGAGGTCCGCCGTGTGGGCCGTGGACGCGGCCTGGCATTGGCGCCGTCGCGCCGTCGCGTCGTCGGCTCTTTTTCGGGCATGGAAGAATCTTTGGACTTGGGGCTCGCCATTTCTCTCCTATAATATCCTGTCATGAACGACACAAACGCCTCGTTCCAGGCCGACGAGCCATTCTTTCATGCGCTGCTGACACCGCACCGGTCGCTCGGCAGGACAGGCTTCTTCGTCCTGATGGGCGCGCTGCTGTTCGGCTGGCTGGTGACAGGTGCGTTTTTCCTGTCGCACGGCGCCTGGCCGGTGTTCGGCTTCTTCGGCCTCGACGTGGTTGCCGTCTATATCGCCTTCCGCGTCAATTACCGGGCCGCTCGCGCCCGAGAGGAAGTGTCGGTCTCGCGCACCAGCCTCGACATTCGCAAGACGGCGCCCTCGGGAAAGTCGGAAGCGCATCGCTTCAATCCGTTCTGGGCACGGTTTTCGGTCGCCCGGCACGCCGAGATCGGCATCACCGGAATGACCGTGGAAGCACAGGGCCAGAACGTGCCGATCGGCGGCTTCCTCGACCCCGATTCCCGCGAGAGCTTTGCCACCGCCTTCGCGCGCGCGCTGGCGACGGCCAAGGCGCGCTAGAGCCGGATGATTTCAGGTCGAGTCGACCTGAAATCTGAATCCGTCTCTAAATCAAAGAGATAGAGCATGATGTCATCCGAAAACCGCTTCACACTTTTCGGCATCATGCTCTAGAAGCAACTCCAGGAAAAATGCGAAGCGGCTTTCGCCCGGAATTGCCGCAAACGACGGGCTTTAGAAGCGATAGCGCAGCAGCCTGCCGATCTTGCGCAGCGCCGGGACGTGCTTCCAAAGCCGGACGAACAGCTTGGCGGACCAGCCCATGCGGGCAGCGTGCTCAGGCTTGTAGGCCGGGATGTCCTCGATGAACCGCAGCTTCGGAACCGCCAGTTCCAACTCGTGCGGATCGTCGATCGCCCAGTGGACCTCGGCGCCCGTCGCCCTGATGGTTGGATTGAGGCGAAGCAGCGTCAGGCCGAAACGGCTATAGGCGTCGAAGATCAGTTCACCGCCGGCAAGATGCGAGACTAGCCATGAGAGCAGGCGTAGCCCATCGTCCGCGGGGAGATAAGGCGTCAATCCCTCCGCCACCACGATGGCCAGGCGGTTGCGGGGCACGTCAGCCAACCACCCGGGCTCGGTCACCGACGAAGCGATGAGGTGGTAGTGGTCGCGGGACGGGTAGAGCTTGCGCCTGAGTTCGATGACTTCGGGATAGTCGATGTCGAACCAGTCCACCCCTGGCGGCGGATCGACCCGGAAGATGCGTGTATCGAGCCCGCAACCCAGGTGCAGCACGATGGCATCGGGATTTCTGGCCAGGAAATCCTCGACACGGACGTCCAATGTCTTGGCCCGGATCGCCAGGCCGATGCCGAGATTTTCGTCGACCTTGAGCCTGGAGAAATCATAGTCGATATTGCCCAGTGCCGCGTCGGCGAAATGATCCTCGAGCAGCGAATGGGGCAACCGGCTCTCCAGCGCCTTGCCGTAGAGGGTCATGAGCAAGGTTTCTTTTGCCCCTGTCAGATGTACTTTTTCGCCAGCCATCGTCGGCTCCCAGGCTCGCATCCCCGTCAATTTGGGCATGCGCGGCAGGAAGGCAAGTTTCGGGTGGCGATCGGCACCCCAAGGGGCGATATTCCAGCCAAGGAGACAGGTCGATGAGCACACACACGGCAGTCCTCAAGAAGGACATCACGCCCGAGGGCAGCGACTACGAAATCGTGCGCCGCGCCATCGAGAAGATCAGCCTCGACTATCGCGACCAGCCATCGCTGGAGGAACTCGCCGAAGAGGTCGGCGAGACGCCCACCGGCTTGCAAAAACTCTTCACCCGCTGGGCCGGCCTGTCGCCCAAGGCCTTCCTGCAGGCGGTGACACTGGACCATGCGCGCAAGCTGCTCGATTCCGGTATGCCGCTGCTCGAGACCTCATTCGAGCT
The DNA here is from genome assembly GCF_020164745.1 of Mesorhizobium sp. ES1-4. Lineage (GTDB taxonomy): Bacteria > Pseudomonadota > Alphaproteobacteria > Rhizobiales > Rhizobiaceae > Mesorhizobium. The sequence goes on from NZ_JAIUGV010000002.1 coordinate 366,063, forward strand.
GGGCATGTCCGGTCCCGGCCGGCTGCACGACCTGTTCGTCACCCATGAGGCGATGTCGCCGGGCGACTACAAGACGCGGGGCGCCGGTCTCACAATCCGCTACGGCTACCACCCCTCCCCGTTCGGCACCGCCTTGATCATGGCCACCGACCGCGGACTTGCCGGCCTCGCTTTCTGCGACGCCGGCGAAGAGCGCACCGCCTTCGCCGACATGTCCGGCCGTTGGCCCAACGCCCTCTTTGCCGAGGACAGGGAAGCAACAGGCCCCTATGCGGCGCGCATCTTCGAGCCGACGCTGTGGCGCGCCGACCAGCCGCTGCACGTTGTGATGATCGGCACCGACTTCCAGGTCCGCGTCTGGGAAGCCTTGCTGAAGATCCCTATGGGCAAGGCCCGCACCTATTCCTCGATCGCCGCCAGTATCGGCGCCCCAAACGCCAGCCGGGCGGTTGGCGCCGCCAACGGCGCCAACCCGCTTTCTTTCGTGGTGCCTTGCCACCGCGCCATCGGCAAATCAGGCGACCTCACCGGCTATCATTGGGGCCTGACCCGCAAGCGCGCCATCCTGGGCTGGGAGGCGGGGCAGATTTCGTCCTGAAACGTCGATTTTTTAGTCTCGCCTCCAAAGAATATATGAATATTCATGGTGCAAAGTATTATTCGGAAATTATTCGGAATTTCCGGATACAACCAACGACAACCATCGGTTTATTCATGGCTTTTGTTTCGACGCTTTATTTAAGTTTACGCTAAATTAACTATGATAAAGCGATGATGATCCTTATTAATTCGGGTATTCCGACTTAATAGGAGGGTCTCGATGCCGTTGTTCCGCACCGCTTTTGGTGCAGCCTTGCTGGTCGCGTGCCTGGACGACGCCGCGATGGCCACAACGCAGAATGTCATTTTCAACGGCACGGTCACCGCGACCTGCACGCTTGTTGTCGCCACCAACGGCACGATGACGGCAAGCCCAGACCTCCAGTCGCTGAGCTCGCACAACAGCGGCGGCTCGGCTGGAACGGCCACGCTCACCACCACCGGAGGTGTCTCGCTCAGCGTCGATCCGGTGACCCTCACCACCGTGCCCGCCGCCGACAGCACGGCCACCACCTGGACACCGACCTATTCGGCCAGCGGCACCCACACGATCGCGGAAACGGGGGCCTCCACTGCCTTGACTGTCCCCGGCGCCGACCTTGTCTCGGTCCATCTCGCCGGCACCAAGGGCGGCAGCAACCGCTTCGCCACCGGAAACTATCAGGCAACGGTAACATTGCGCTGCGAATAGGCCGCCACGAAGGAGGGATCCTTGAAACATGCTCTCAACCTGGCGATGGCGGCGGCCATCGGACTGATGCCCATTGCCGCCGGCGCCCAGTCGATGTCGCCGATGCGGGGCGAGGTCAACAGTTTCACCGATGCCTTCGCGGTCCGCGTGTTCCCAGCCAATCCCTACGACCAGAAGATCAGGGTCGAAATCCACGTCTACGATCAGGATTTTCAGCCGGTGGACGCCAAAATCTCTCCCAGCGTCTTCCAATTGGGCTCGCAGGCTTCCCGTCCTGTCCTTGTGGTCGTGCCCTTCGGCGGTGCTGACGGGCGCAAAGTGCGTATCTGCACCGAAAGCATCCCGTTCCCCAATCAACAGACGCAGATAAAGGCACAGATATGCGGAAAGTTCTTTGGGCATCGCAAGTCCTGACAGTCGCGCTTGCGATTGCCGCGGCGAGCACGGCCCCTACCGCGGCTCAGGAACAGATTTACAATCTCAACCAAAAAATGAGAACGGCTTCAATCTGCCCGGCGTGACCTTGCCCCAGAGCCAGGACGAGGTGCATGCTGCCGACGGCACGACCTGCCGCTCGGCGGTTTCAGGCAGCGGCGCCTATGTCGACCTTGGCGTTATCAGGGGCAATAACCAGACGAACAATGGCGTTGCCACCTATGGCCGCGTGGTGATCCCGATCGGACGTACGCCGAAGCGCGTCGATTGCAGCCGCCTCTACGAGCTTGAGGTCGAGCGCCTGCAACTGGAACTGAAACTGCTCAAGATGGGCGTCGGCGGCGACGGCCAGACCGCGAGCGTGACCGCCAGCGCTCCCGCTCCCGCGGCCGTATCACCGGGATGGGCCAATCAAGGCTGGAGCATCAGGACCGGAAGCAGCGATGGCAAGAAAAAGAAGAAGAAATAGCCGGGCACTGCTTGCGATGTCCGCATTCGCCGGTTTCTGCCTTCCGGCGCGGGCGGCGATCGTCGGCACCTGTACAATCATGGTTGGGGCATCGGGAACGATGACCACCAGCCCCACGATAGGCATATTGGGATCCACGCAGGCGGGCGGTCAAAGCGCCGAAGCCACCATTACCGCGAGTTCGCTGCTGTGCTCCCTGCTCAACTTGCTGGACTGCTATTCGGTATCCGCGCCAGCACCCGCCGCATTCACGTCTTCGCCGAGCAGCGGCGGCACCAATGTCACCTTCGCCACGACGTATCGTCTCGACTCCGGCGTCAGCACCCCGGGAAGCACGACGCAGAAGCTCGTCAACGGCACCCATACCGTCCAGGTCGACCTCACCGCCACCAAGTCGAGCGGCATCTTCCCCGCCGGCAGCTATCAGGGCATGGTCACAGTGCTGTGTGAGTGACGCGGCAAATCGCACTGGACCATTCGCGTGGTCTGGCATCGAACGGCTTGGCAGGGTAGCTTCCCATGCATTCAGCAGGAGGCGCTTTCTTGATAGTCGTTGTCGGCTCGATCAACCTCGACCTTATCGCCAACGTCGACCGCTTGCCGAGCCCCGGTGAAACGGTGAGCGGCTCCGGTTTCACGACGGCGCCCGGCGGCAAGGGCGCCAACCAGGCGCTCGCCGCCGCGCGCGCCGGTGCCCCGGTGCGCATGGTCGGCGCCGTCGGCAAGGATAATTTCGCATCCGAAGCACTGGCCTTGCTGCGCGATGCCAAGGTCGACCTCTCGGGTGTGGGAGAAACCTTTGCCTCGACCGGCACGGCACTGATCATGGTTGCCGACGACGGCGAGAACATCATCGCCGTGGTTGCCGGCGCAAATGCTTCCGTGGTGCCTGGCGACCTCTCCAAGGCTTTTCTGAAAAAGGGCGATGTCGTTCTGCTACAGCATGAAATTCCACTCGCCACGGTCGAGGCGGCCCTCGACCAGGCCAGGGCGGCTGGTGCCATCACCGTGCTCAATGCGGCCCCGTTCCACGCCGAAGCGGCCGGCTTTCTCGGCAAGGCTGATTACGTCGTCGCCAATGAAACCGAGTTCGACCTCTATGGCGAGGCGCTTGCGCTAAGCGGCCGCGACCGGCCTGCACGCATGCGCGATTTCGCGGGGAAAACCGGACGCACCATCGTCGTCACGCTTGGCGGCGACGGCATGATGGCGGCGACGCCAAGCGATCTCCTGACCGTTCCCGCCTTGAAGGTCACGCCGGTCGACACGGTCGGCGCCGGTGACACCTTCTGCGGCTATTTCGCCGCTGGCCTGTCGTCTGGACTGACGCTCGAACAGGCACTTGCGCGTGCCGGCGCCGCCGGCTCCCTGGCGTGTCTCAAACCTGGTGCCCAGCCGGCGATCCCGCTGGCCCGCGATGTCGACAAGGCCTTGCAGGAAACCCGTTGAGAATGATGCGCCCCCGCACCAGACATGCCGTACCCGCGGCCCGCGACATCTGCCGCCTGTCGGCTGTCGAACTTGCCGGCGCGATCCGCCGCAGGAAGCTCTCCGTGCGCGAGGTGGTGACGGCATTCCTCGACCGCATCGATGCGGTCAACCCGCTGGTCAACGCCATCGTCTCGCTGCGCGACCGTGCCGACATCCTGCGCGAGGCCGACGCCGCCGATGTCGGGCGGACGGATGGAACCGGCTCCCTCTTTGGCCTTCCAATCGCCATCAAGGATCTCGCCTCCACAACCGGCCTCAGGACAACGTTCGGCTCGCCGATCTTCGCCGATTTCGTGCCGCAAGAAGACGATTTCTTCGTCGAGCGCATCCGCAACGCCGGCGCCATCATCATCGGCAAGACGAACGTTCCCGAATTCGGTCTCGGCTCCAACACCTACAACAACGTTTTCGGGCCGACGCTGAACGCTTTTGATCCCTCGCTCACCGCCGGCGGGTCAAGCGGCGGCGCGGCCGTGGCGTTGGCCCTGGACATGGTGCCCGTCGCCGACGGCAGCGATTTCGGCGGCTCGCTGCGCAACCCGGCGGCCTGGAACAACGTCTACGGCTTTCGGCCATCGCAGGGGCTGGTGCCCGGTGGCCCCGACTTGGAGGTCTTTCACGCGCAGATGGGCGTCGAGGGGCCGATGGGCCGCAACGTCGCCGATATGGCGCTGCTGCTCGACGAGCAGGCGGGCTATCACCCGCACGCGCCTCTGTCCTACGAAAAGCAAGGCTCCTTCCTCGAAGGGCTCGCAACCCCGTCGGGCGGTGGCCGCATCGCCTGGCTGGGCGATCTCGGCGGCCACCTGCCGATCGAAGCCGGCATCCTCGACCTGTGTGAGGCCGCGCTCAACCGGTTCGCGGATGCCTCCCTTCCGGCGGAACCGCTGCTGCTGGATTTCGATTTCGAGGCGCTGTGGCAGGCCTTCGTGACATTGCGCCAGGCCAGCAGCGGCTGCGCTCTGAAAATCCACTATGACGACCCTTCCAAACGCGCCCTGCTGAAGCCAGAGGCCATCTGGGAAGTGGAAAACGCCATGCGGCTGACGGCGCCGCAGGTTCGCGCGGCCTCGGTCGTGCGCACCTCCTGGCATAGGACGCTGCTGTCGATCTTCGACCGCTTCGATCTCGTCGCGCTGCCGACCGCGCAGGTCTTTCCCTTCGATGTCGGCACCCATTGGCCCCGCGAGGTCGCGGGGCAGGCCATGGACAGCTATCATCGCTGGATGCAGGTTTCCGCCTTCGCCACACTGGGCGGCTGCCCGGCGGTCAACGTGCCGGTCGGCTTCGACGACGGCGGCCGGCCAATGGGCATGCAGTTGATTGGCCGGCCGCGCGGCGACCTCGCGGTGCTGAAGGCCGCGGCCGCTTATGAGGCGATAATGCCCTGGCCGGCCGGCGCCTGAGCCAGGCGCGCCGCGCACCGGCTTGCGTCGTCCTCGCCGCCATGCATTGATTGGCGCTTGACGGCCGCGATAGCGGCGTTGCGAGGGATAATCATGTCGCTGGAACTCTACGCCGCCTATGTTCTTGCTTGCATCGTCATCATCCTGGTCCCTGGCCCCACCGTCACGCTGATCATCGCCAACAGCATTCGTCACGGCTCACGCGCCGGCCTTGCCAACGTCGCCGGGACGCAGGCCGGCCTTGCCGTCATGATCGCCATCGTCGGCGTTGGCCTCAACACGCTGATCTCGGGCATGGGCCACTGGTTCGAATGGGTGCGGCTGATCGGCGCCGCCTATCTGATCTGGATGGGCGTGCAGATGTTCCGCTCCAAGGGCAAGCTGAACGCGGACGGAACGGCGAGAAAGCCGCGTGGCGGCTTCTTCCTGCAGGGCCTGCTGGTGGCGCTGAGCAATCCCAAGACCCTGATCTTCTTCGGCGCCTTCTTTCCGCAGTTCATCGCGCCGCAGGGCAATTATTCGCTGCAGATCGTTATCATGGGTCTCACTGCCATGATCTTCGCCGCCATGTCCGACTCGACCTACGCATTGGCTGCTGGCCGCGCCGGTCGCATGCTCTCGGCCAGCCGCGTCAAGCTTCTGTCCAGGATCAGCGGCGGCTTCATGGTTGGCGGCGGTCTGTGGCTGGCGTTCTCGCGGTCGAAGTAAAGGTCGCGACCATGTTCCGGGCGACGCGCAAGACTGCGTCGCCCGGAACACGATGTTGAAAGTCTGTTCTCCCGCCACCACTTGTATTCGAAGCGGGGATTGATGGCCGTATCGGCGACTTATGAGGGTTTGAAGAGGAACGCGCCTGGCGCAGTCCTCTTCGGCGGTTTATTCGCGATAATGGTCATATTGGCCCAGAATAAGTGGGCGAATGACGCGACCCCGATCCGTTCGGTTGATGCGGTCGGCGCAACGATCAAAAGTGTCCATTGGGACATAAACCCTACCATCTATACCCTATCTCTTGACAGCGATTCATCAGTTCTCATCGAGGACGACCGCCCTCACCTTATCGGGTCACATGTCGACATCGAGCGCGTTACGCGTGACAACGGCTTCGTTTTCTACCGGTTTGCCGATTGAAGCATCGCCATCCGATGCGGATTGAGCGGCAGCATCATGAGAATGGCACGGATACATTCCGTTTGGTTTGTGAATAGCGGGCTTCGGCTAGCATGGCCGATGCCGATATGGAAAGTACTCTGAATATTCCGGAAAGATCCTATTGAAGGGAGTTTCGTACCCTGCTTATTTATAAGGCATGGGGCGACAGGACTTTCTTTCAGGAACCGCTTGCTTATGATCAAGGAGGAGTATCGCGACATCGTTGTTGGCGTGGCTATGTTTTGCGCTCTTGTGCTTGGGCCGCTGGTCACTGTTGTAATGAGGCAACCGGACCCCGTAGTCGGCACGCAATCGGTGAAGGGCAGCGTCTATTATGTCACGACGATGCCCGTCAATCCAAAGACCGCCGTCGGCCAAGGGTTTCACTATAGATATGAAGTCCGCCTCGAAGACACCGCCGAACTGATATTTGTCGATGGCGAGATCGAGGCCCCGCACATGATCGGTTCGACGGTCCAGGTCGAGCGGCAGCACCACAAGAGCGGCGCCGATACCTATCGGCTGGTCAATGGATAAGATGGGATCATAGCCGCCCCAACCTCTCCACCAGCAGCGCGAAGAAACCATCATGGTCGATGTCGCGCATCACCATGGCGTTCTTGGCCCGCTTGGTCACGCCCCACCAGTCGATCACGGTCATGCCCATGGTCAGTTCCGAGGCCGTTTCGATGCTGACGTTGCAACGGCGGCCCTTGAACAGGTCCGGCTTCAACAGATAGGCGATGACGCAGGGGTCGTGCAGCGGCCCGCCATCGGTGCCGTACTTCTCCTCGTCGTAACGCTCGAAGAATTCGAGCATGTCCGCCGTAGCGGTGCCGACCTTGCTGCCGAGCTTGCGGAACGCCTCGATGCGCTTGGATGTGGTCAGCGCCTTGTGGGTGACGTCGAGCGGCATCATCACGATCGGAATGCCGGACTTGAACACCAGATCGGCGGCCTGTGGATCGACATAGATGTTGAATTCGGCGGTCGGCGTGACATTGCCGCCTTCGAAGAAACCGCCGCCCATCAGCACGATTTCCTTGATGCGCGGTGCGATGCGCGGTTCGCGGATCAATGCCAGCGCGACGTTGGTGAGCGGCCCGAGTGAACAAAGCGTGATGGTGCCGCTCTCTTCCTCCATCAGCGTCTCGACGATGAAATCGACGGCATACTGCTCCTGCAGCTTCATCGTCGGGTCGGGCAGTTGCGGCCCGTTGAGGCCGGTCTTGCCATGCACTTCCTCGGCGGTGACCAGTTCGCGTGCCAACGGACGGATGGCGCCGGCATAGACCTTGATATCAGGCCGGCCGGCCAGTTCGCAGATCTTGCGAGCGTTGTTTTCGGTGAGTTTCAGCGGCACGTTGCCGGCAACGGCTGATATGCCGACGATGTCCAGTTCGCTGCTGCCGAGCGCCAGCAGAATGGCGACGGCATCGTCCTGGCCGGGATCGGTGTCGATGATGATCTTGCGTGGTTGGGGCATTTCAATTCCTTGTTTGGTGGCCATCAGCTCACCGGGCCGGTCGTGCGCCCGAAAGGACGCCAAACCGGCTGCAAGCTGCCGAACCGCTTGACGGGGAAACGGTCCCGGCCCGCGCGCTTCTCCTTGCATCCGCGCGTCGTTTCAAGCGCCATGTCGATTGTTCCTGTGAGTCCACGACCCGTTCCCTTTTGGGCTATTTCCGTGAGTCCGCGGCCTGGTCTCTTTGGACCGTTCTTTTGGTGGCTTGAACTTGGTCGCGGGGCGGACCATATCAAGGCCATCGGGAAAAATGCCATCCGGGTTTTTCCAGTTTATGTCGCTCTTGAGAGGACAGTGTAACCATGAGCCGAATGACGCCTTTCTCCAGCCCGCTTCTCCTCGGCTTCGATGCCATGGAAAAGACGCTGGAGCGCCTGGCGAAGTCCGGCGACAGCTACCCTCCCTACAACATCGAGCGCCTGAGCGGTGCCGACGGCAGGGCCGAAAGGCTACGCATCACGTTGGCCGTGGCCGGTTTCGCTGAAAGCGATCTCGATGTGACTACCGAGGAAAACCAGTTGGTCGTGCGCGGCCGTCAAACCGACGACACCGAGCGCGAATTCCTTCATCGCGGCATTGCCGCACGCCAGTTCCAGCGCTGCTTCGTGCTGGCCGACGGCATGCGCGTGATCGCGGCGGAGCTGAAGAACGGCCTGTTGTCGATCGATCTCGATCGGCCGGAATCCGAACGGCTGGTACGAAAAATAAACATATCGGTGAAAGACTAACCTTACCGATGGCTCTCATGCGGGATGGCCTATGCCCCGGAAAAGGGCGGCGTCCTCGCGCCAAGGAGGCTTGAAATGACCAGAACTGACGAAACCATCACAATGACCAACGGCGAATTCGCCCATCTCGGCGAAGGCTCGGTCGCCTATCTGCGCAAGGTCTCGAGCGACGAACTGCTCGGCCGCTTCCCGAACATCGGCGAAATCGCGCCTGGCCTGGAACTATGGGCCCTGTTTGCCGCCAATGGCCAGCCGATCCTGCTTTCCGATGCGCGTGACCGCGCGCTGGCCGGCGCCATGGAAAACGACCTGACCACCGTCGCCATTCATTAATTCAAGGCGAGCGGTTGACGGAAACGAAAGGGCCGCTCACGGCGGCCCTTGGGGATAATCTTAACAAAGATGGCTTCAGGCCGCGTGCGAGGCCTGGGTATCCGACAAAAGCGCGTGGATCGCCGTGGCGTCTCGCGTCCCCCTGATCTTGGCCACCGTGTCGGCGTCGCGCAGCACGCGCGCGATGCGCGACAGCGCCTTGAGGTGGTCGGCACCCGCCCCTTCGGGCGCCAGCAGCAGAAACACCAGATCGACCGGTTGGTCGTCCAGCGATTCGAAATCGACCGGCGTTTCCAGCCGGGCGAAAACGCCGGCGATGCGCTTCACGCCGGCGAGCTTGCCGTGCGGGATGGCGATGCCGTTGCCGACGCCGGTCGAGCCCAAGCGCTCGCGCTGCAGGATGGTGTCGAACACTTCCCGTTCCGGAATGCCTGAAATCGCCGCCGCCCGCTCGGACAGCAATTGCAGGAGCTGCTTCTTGGAGTTCGCCTTCAACGCCGGCAAAATCGCCGGAACGCTGATAAGATCGCTCAGACCCATGCTTGAAAATCCTTGTTCGCCTGCCGCGCCAGTCCCCACCCCTCGTGCGGCCGGCTTTTATCCCTGTGCGACTTTGGTCGTGGACGGATCGATCCAGCCGATGTTTCCGTCGGGCCGGCGATAGACGATGTTGAGATGGTCGGTTCCGGCATTGCGGAAAACAAACACCGGACTGTCCTTGGTATCGAGTTCGATCACGGCGGAGGCCACCGACATGGTCTTCAGCGTCATGGTCGATTCGGCGACGACGGCCGGTGCGAAATCCTCCGCGATCTCCTCATCGTCATCGGCAAGCGGCGCCATCACGGTATACGCGATGTCGGTCAGCTCGCCATTGCCATTGCCCAAATTGTGCGATTTCAGACGGCGCTTGTAGCGCCGAAGCCGGGTCTCCAGCCGATCGGCGGCGGCCTCGAAGGCGAGCGTCGGATCCTGGGCATCGCCGGTGGCCTGCAGCGAAGCGCCGGAATCCAGCCGGATCATGCAGTCCGCCGAATAGCGCGAGCCCGATTTGATGACGGTGACGTGTCCCGCGAAGCCGCGATCAAAATATTTGCCGATCGCTTCACCGACACGATCGTTGATGCGTGTGCGGAACGCATCGCCGATATCCATGTGTTTTCCCGATATGCGCAGATTCATCTGAAAACTGACCTTCCTTGCTCAGGCTTCAAACTGGCCCGAGTTTATACTCGTGATCCGTGCGCACAAGCTTTGCGGCGTCACTCGCGCCGATTTAAATCCGAACTTTCCGGTTGATCACAAGCCGCCTTTTGACCGTCCCGGGTCATTGTCGTGACGGACCATCCACTAGCGGGCATGAAGCCCTTCTCATGCGGGCGGGCTTCTAGCCACTTCACCGCGGCTTGTCAATGAAGCTCGAAGCTGTGGAAAATCGCGGCGTGTCTAGCGGCCGGCGCTGGCGAGCGCCCGCTTCTCGCGCCGGCGCTGCACCGACGAGGGAATATTCATGCCTTCCCGATACTTGGCGACCGTACGCCGGGCGATATCGACGCCGCTTTCCCTCAGCATGTCGACGATAGCATCGTCCGACAGCACATCGACGGGCTTCTCCTCATCGATCATCTGCTTGATGCGGTCACGCACCGCTTCCGAGGAATGCGCATCGCCACCGCCCGATGCCGCGATCGAGGCGGTGAAGAAATAGCGCAGCTCGAACACGCCGCGCGGGGTGAGCATGTATTTGTTCGCGGTGACCCGGCTGACGGTCGATTCGTGCATGCCGATGGCGTCCGCCACCGTGCGCAGGTTGAGTGGCTTCAGATGGCGCACGCCATGGACGAGGAAGGCATCCTGCTGGCGCACGATTTCCGAGGCCACTTTCAGGATCGTCTTTGCCCGCTGGTCGAGGCTGCGTGTCAGCCAGTTGGCGTTCTGCAGGCACTCGGCCAGGAAATCCTTCTCCGCCTGGTTCTTCGCGTGCGGCGATACCTGGGCGAAATAGATATGGTCGACCAGCACGCGCGGCAGCGTTTCGGCATTGAGTTCGACGGTCCAGCTGCCGTCATTGGCCGCGCGCACCTCGACATCGGCGACGATGCCATCGCTGGCGCCCCCTGAAAACGCCATGCCCGGCCGCGGGTCAAGCGCCCGGATCTCGGCCAGCATGTCGAGAAGGTCTTCCTCGTCGACGCCGCAGAGCCGCTTCAGCGTCTGGAAATCGCGCCGCGCCAGCAGTTCCAGATTGGCGACCAGGGTCTTCATCGCCGGATCGAGACGGTCACGCACGGCAAGCTGCAGCGAAAGGCATTCCGCGAGATCGCGGGCAAACAGGCCGGCCGGCTCGAAGCTCTGGCATACGGCCAGCACCTCGCCTACCGCCACCTCACCGGTGCCGAGCCGCGCGGCGATCTCCGCGACGTCGGCCCTGACATAGCCGGTCTCGTCGAGTCCATCGGCAAGATCTCCGGCGATCAGCCGCGCTACGGGATCAGTGAAGGCAAGTGCGATCTGCTCGCCGACATGGTCGCGCAGCGTGATCGCGCTCGCCGCCATGTCGCCGGCATCGAGCCCCTCGGAGAACGAGCCGCCGCCATTGCCCGAAGCCGATTTCCATTGCGCCGTCAGGTCGGGCCCCAGCCGCTCGCTGGTGCCGGGATCATCGGGAAACAGATTTTCCAGCGACGTATCGAGCTTCTCCGAGATCGCCTCGGCGCTCCATGCCGTCTCGTTCTCGAACCAGTCTCCATCGGAGGCTGGTTGCGGCTCTGTCTCGAGCTTCTGCGCCTGGTCACTCGCTGCATCGTCCTGCGGCTCGGCGCGCTCCAAAAGCGGGTTGCGCTCGATCTCCTCGTCGATGAAGTGCTCCAGCTCGGCATGGGTGAACTGCAGCAGCCGAATCGACTGCATCAGCTGCGGCGTCATCACCAGCGACTGCGACTGTCGGAGCTGTAGTTTCGCCGCCAACGCCATGGCTCGGTTTCAAACGCCTCCCTCTACGCTCCCGGACTTCCGGAAATGAATTTCGCAGCCGGCCATAGAAACTGGCCCGGCTTTTGCTTGTCAAGGCAAAGCCTAGCAGAACCCGCTTACCGGAGCGTTATCCTGCGGCAAAATCACGGAAAACAGGACCGTTCCGCACGAAAAATCGTGTCAGGAAACAAATTTCACGCTCAGAGCGTGAAACCCTCGCCGAGGTATAGCCGCCGCACATCGGCATTTGCCACGACTTCGTCTGCGCGGCCATGGGTCAGCACCTGGCCGGCATGGATGATGTAGGCCCGGTCGATCAGGCCGAGTGTCTCACGCACATTGTGGTCGGTGATGAGGACACCGATGCCGCGCGCCGTCAGGTGACGCACCAATTGCTGGATGTCGGCGACGGCGATCGGGTCGATGCCGGCGAAGGGCTCGTCGAGCAGCATGTAGGCCGGGCGCGTCGCCAGCGCGCGCGCGATTTCCAGGCGCCGCCTTTCGCCGCCCGAAAGCGACATGGACGGCGCCTTGCGCAGATGGCTGATGTGAAATTCCTCGAGCAGTTCGTCGAGATTGCGCTCGCGGACCTTGCGGTCCTTTTCGACCACTTCGAGCACGGCGCGGATGTTCTGCTCGACATTGAGGCCGCGGAAGATCGAGGCTTCCTGGGGCAGATAGCCGATGCCGAGGCGCGCGCGGCGATACATCGGCATCGAGGTGACGTCGAAGCCGTCGATCTCGATCGTGCCTTCGTCCACCGGCACCAGGCCCGTGACCATGTAGAAGCAGGTCGTCTTGCCGGCGCCGTTAGGGCCGAGTAGCCCGACGGCTTCGCCGGCGCGTACGCCCAGCGTGACGCCGCTGACGACCTTGCGGCCCTTGTAGCTCTTGGTCAGGCCCTTGGCGATCAAGGTTCCCTTGAACTTCGCCTTGTCGGCAGTGATCGTGGCCGGAGCCGAAACCTTGCCTGCGGCCCGTCCCGGAAGACGCGCCGTCAGCGATGACAGGCTGGCCATCAGGGGTTCGTCGCTCCCGATTTCGGCGGGGGTGTGATCGACATCTGGACACGCTGCCCGGCGCATGGATCGACCTGGGCGAGCCCGGTTTTCATCTGTACGGTGAGCTTGCAGCCGACCAGGACATTGTCATTTTGCGAAAGGACGACCTTTTTGCCCGAAAGCACCAGCACCTGGCTCTTCATGTCGAAGCTACCCTGATCGCCGGTCGCGACCTGCTGATCCGACTTGATGTAGACCCTGTCGGAGATCTCCAGGTGATCGATATTGGCCGAGCCTGTCATGGCCGCCGCCCCGGCTGCCTCGGCACCCTTCGCGCCCGCGTTGGGATCCTTGACGTAGTAGACCATCATCTTGCCAGCCTTCATCAGCGTCGGCCCCTGGACGACGGTGACGTTGCCCGTGAAGATGGCGACACTGTCGGCCTGGCGGACTTCCAGCTTGTCGCTTTCGATCTGTATCGGCTTGTCGCCGGCCAGCTTGAGACCCGACACCTGGCTGGCCGCACCGGACTGTGCCAGCGACGGCGCCAGCCCCAGCAGGAACAGCGCCGAAGTTGCGGCTGCAAGCCGTGTCGAACTATTGAGCCACATTCGCTTCTTCGCCCTTTGCCTCAGCCGCCTTCAGAACGGCGGGATCGATGTTGACACGAACCTTGTTCTCGAACACCAGAATCTTGCCATTGTCCTGGACCGACATCGAATCCGCCCTGATCTGCGACCCGCCACGGCTGACATCGACGGGATCGTCCGTCTTCATAGTGCCTTTGCCCATGTCGAGGAAGACCGATTTGAATTTGGCCTGCATGCCGTCGGTCGTGGTGATGGTGACGTCGCTGTTCAGTTTCATCGTATTGCCTTCGCGATCGTAGGTACCGTGCGAGGCCTTAACCACCGCGACATTATCGGGAGCGATCGGCACCTTGGCGTCGATGCCTTCGAGTTCGATGATCCCTTGCGCGCTCACATCCTGTATCGCCCGCAGCGCCGTCATCGAATAGGGCTGCTTCTGCTTGGTGAAACCACTGAGTTTGGGATTGGCCATCACCAGCTTGCCGTTGGAGAAGGCGGTGCCTTCCGCCTGCACCGCGACGGAGACGGGCGCGGCGAGGTAGGAATAGACCGGGAAGGCGACGGCGATCAACGCCGCGGCCAAGGGCACGGCGAATTTGAGCACGCGCACGCGGCGCGAATGGCGCTGGGCGCGGTCGAAGGCCTCGCCCCGCGTCCAGCCGTCCGCCGGGGGAGCCAACTCCGTCTCCGGGCTGGTTGGTTCATTCGGTCGCGCTAACATGACTGCTTTCTTCTAAAACCCTGCCCCCCGGAGCACCGCCTATAGGTGGGGGGCCGGTGCCTGCAAGCAAGCACAAGCCCACGAAAACCACAAAAATGTGACAACTGACTTTGTACAAACGAAAACAAGGTCCGCACAACAGCCGGTACTTCATAGCAGAAATGGACGTGCTTGCGCCGTTTTTTCATCGCGCCGCTTCTCCCCTTACCTTGCGTCGTTTGCGCTGGCCAGTCGCAACATGGACAGTGTTGGGCGGATTGCCGCGCCATGTGGAAGACGGAACTGCTTCCCGATAAGGACATCATGGTCTAAAAGCGTCCGTTCCCGCCCACCGTGAGGCTGACCATGGCACTGAGAGCCGACGACCTGATCGACCGCCGCCGTTTGCGGCGCAAGCTGACATTCTGGCGTGTTGCGGCCATCGGCATCGTGGCGCTCGGAGTGATTGCGTTGTCGGCCTGGTTTTATCGCGACGATCTCGGCGGCTCGGCTGTCGACCACATCGCCAAGGTCAAGATCGAAGGCACGATCACCGAGGACGAGGAACTCATCAAGCGGCTGGAGGACATCCGCAAGTCGTCGAAGGTGAAAGGCGTGATCCTGGCGATCGATTCACCCGGCGGTACCACCGTCGGCGGTGAATCGATCTATGAGGAGGTGCGCAAGGTGGCCGCCGACAAGCCTGTCGTGGCCGAGGTCGGCACGCTCGCCGCGTCGGCGGGCTACATGATCGCAAGCGCCGCCGACCATATCGTCGCCCGCAAGACCTCGATCGTCGGCTCGATCGGCGTGCTGATCCAGTATCCTGACGTCAGCGGCCTGATGGACAAGCTCGGCGTCAAGCTGGAGGAGGTGAAATCCTCGCCGCTGAAAGCCTCGCCCTCGCCCTTCAAGCCGACCAATGACGACGAGCGCGCCATGGTCCGCAAGCTCATCCTCGACAGCTACGACTGGTTCGTCGGCATCGTCGCGGAACGGCGCAAGATGACCCACGAACAGGCGCTGGCGCTCGCCGACGGTTCGATCTTCACCGGCCGCCAGGGTGTTGCCAATGGACTGATCGACGCCGTCGGCGGCGAGTCGGTCGCGATCGACTGGCTGGCAACCAAGGGAGTGGATGGCAAGCTCAAGGTGGTCGAGTGGAAGGACACGGAACGGCGCGGCGGCTTCCTGTTCTCGAAGGCGATGGCACGCACGATCGCCGGCGCGCTCGGGCTGCCGGACTCCGGCGGCGACGTCATCCATGAACTTGGCGCCGACCGCTTGTTTCTTGACGGTCTCGTTTCCGTCTGGCACCCTTGAGACAGCTGAAAAAGCAATAAAATCATCCTAATAATTTGACCGAACTGCTTTCACGGGGACCCGTCTGATGATCAAGTCCGAACTTGTGCAGATTATTGCCACGCGCAATCCGCATCTTTTCCTGCGCGACGTCGAAAACATCGTCGGCGCGATCTTCGATGAGATCACCGACGCCCTTGCCGAGGGGAACCGGGTCGAATTGCGCGGTTTCGGCGCTTTTTCGGTGAAGAACAGACCCGCCCGCACCGGCCGCAACCCGCGCACCGGTGAATCCGTCGAGGTGGAGGAGAAATGGGTGCCGTTCTTCAAGACCGGCAAGGAACTGCGTGAAAGGCTGAACGGCAGCAAGTAATCGGGACGGACTTGTCCCGGCTCGCTTGCGACGGAAAACATCATGCTCAATCGCTTCATGCTCATCGTGGTCTTCGTGCCCCTGGCGGTCATCCTGATCGCGCTGGCCGTCGCCAACCGAGAACTCGTCGCCTTCACGCTGGACCCGTTCAACCCCGGCAATCCCAAGCTGACGTTGACCTTGCCGCTGTTCATCTTCCTGTTTCTGGCGCTCGCCATCGGCATGGTCGTCGGCAGCCTGGCGACCTGGGTCAAGCAGGGCCGCTACCGCAAGCTCGCACGCCAGCGCGGCGTCGAGGCGGAAAACCTGCGCCAGGCGGTCAGCCGTGCGCCGGTTGCGCCACAGGGGCCGGTGCTGCCGAAGCCGACCAATTGAGCCGCCGGCTGGCGGCTTTCGTTCCACGGAGCTTTTCATGCTGACCATTTCGGCCGCCGAGGTCGATCGTGCGCTGACCTTTCCTGGACTGGTCGAGACGCTGCGCACCGCTTTTCGCGAGGGCGCGGTGCAGCCGGTCAGGCATCATCACGCGGTCGAACGGCCTGATGGTGCGGCGTCGACCCTGCTGCTGATGCCGGCCTGGACCGATTTCAACGCCGCCGGCACCTCGGCCGGAGGTCATGTCGGCGTCAAGATCGTCACCGTCTCGCCCGACAACAATGCGATCGGCAAGCCCGCCGTGATGGGACTCTACCTCCTGCTTGATGGCAGCACCGGCGAACCGGAAGCCCTGATCGACGGCCAGCGGCTGACGCAGTGGCGCACGGCCTGTGCTTCGGCGCTCGCAGCGTCCTATCTCGCCCGCGACGACGCCTCGCGGCTGCTTGTGGTCGGCGCCGGCGCGCTCTCCCCCTTCCTCGCCAAGGCGCATAGCGCCGTGCGGCCAATCAAGACCATCCGCATCTGGAACCGCACCCCCGCCAACGCAGAGAAGGTCGCGGCCGATCTGCGCGCCGAGGGCTTCGCGGCCAGCGCCGCGACCGATCTCGATGCCGAGCTTGGCCTGGCCGACATCGTCTCCTCGGCGACAATCACCACCATGCCGCTGATCAAGGGTGCGTTGCTGCGGCCAGGAACCCATGTCGATCTGGTCGGCGGCTTCACCCCGACGATGCGCGAAAGCGATGACGACGCGATCATGCGCGCCCGCGTCTATGTCGACACCCGCGCCGGCGCCACCAAGGAGGCCGGCGACATCGTCCAGCCTCTGGCCTCCGGCGTGCTGAAACCGGAAGCCATCGTCGCCGACCTGCACGAACTTGCACGCGGCCAGAAAGAAGGCCGCGGCGGCCCCGGCGAGATCACGCTGTTCAAGTCGGTTGGCGCCGCGCTGGAGGACTTGGCCGCCGGCATTGCCGTCTACAAGGCGCTCAGGGGCTAGCCGAAACAGGTTAGACATCCACCGCTCCCGCGATCCGGGCGAAATCGTCCGCGGTCACGGGGCTGAGCCATACGCGATCGCAATGTAGCGCGGGTTTGTTGCGCCGATGGGCATAGCTGTGGCAGAAGCGGGCCGAACCGCCGGAGAAGCTGCCTCTTGAAGTCTTTTCGCGACAAACGCCGCGACGGCCGCCCGCGCCAGCCGGGTAAAGGCGAAGCCGCGCAACCGAGTCCGCCGGAAGGCCGCGGAACAGCCAAGCCGGAAGCCAGGCCGCAGGTGCGGCCCGGCCCGAAGCCGGATAGCCAACCCCAGCCGAAATCAGCACCTCGCGACCTTGCCCGTCGCGACGGCGCCCTGCCGGCCGAACAACTGCCGCTGATCCTCGAAGTGGCGCCGAATGCCGATTATGCTTTGCTCGACAGCGGCGCGGGACAAAAGCTCGAACAATACGGTCCCTACCGCATCGTGCGCCCCGAGGGCCAGGCGATCTGGCAAAAGGCCCTGCCGGCAAAGGACTGGGAGCGTGCTGACGCCATCTTCACCGGCGACACCGACGAGGAAGGCATCGGCCGCTGGCGTTTCCCGAAAATGCCGCTCGGCGAAACTTGGCCGATGAAGCATGACGGCATCGATTATCTCGGCCGTTTCACTTCGTTTCGCCATGTCGGCGTCTTTCCCGAGCAGGCCTCGCATTGGGACCATATGGCCGGGCTGATCGCGGCGGCAAAACGCCCGGTCAAGGTGCTGAACCTGTTCGGCTATACGGGGCTCGCGTCTCTCGTGGCAGCCCGCGCCGGCGCCGAGGTCACCCATGTCGACGCCTCGAAGAAGGCGATCGGCTGGGCGCGAGAGAACCAGGAGATTGCCGGCCTTGGCGCCAAGCCTATCCGCTGGATCGTCGACGACGCGGTGAAGTTCGCGGAGCGCGAGGCGCGACGCGGCAGCCGCTACGACATTATCCTGTTCGATCCGCCGGCCTATGGCCGCGGTCCCAAGGGCGAGGTCTGGCAATTGTTCGAGGACCTGCCTGACCTGACGGACCTCTGTCGCTCCATCCTGACCCCAAAACCGCTTGCCGTGGTGCTGACCGCCTATTCCATCCGCGCCTCCTTCTTCGCCATCCACGCTCTGATGCGCGACACTTTTGCCGGCATGGGTGGCAAGGTCGAATCGGGAGAGCTGATCATCCGTGAAAAGTCCGCCGGCCGGGCGCTTTCGACTTCACTGTTTTCGCGCTGGGTGGCCTGACATGAACGAACGGCACGCTGGCGCCCCCGGCCAGGTGAAGGAAGTCACCAGCCTCGCCAACCCGCTGGTCAAGGACATCAAGGCACTCGCCTTGAAAAAATTCCGCGACCAGCAGAACGCCTTCATGGCCGAAGGACTGAAGCTGGTCATCGATGCGCTCGACTTGGGTTGGCAGATCAGGACGCTAGTTTTCGCCAAGGCCGGACGCGGCAATGCTGCCGTGGAAAAGGTCGCGGCGCGCACGGTTGCGGCCGGCGGCACCGTGCTCGAAGTGTCGGAAAAAGTGCTTGTCGCCATCACCCGCCGCGACAATCCGCAGATGGTGGTCGGCGTCTTCTCGCAGAAATTCCTGGCCTTGAAGGACATCCGTGCCGACAATGGCGATGTCTGGGTGGCGCTCGACCGGGTGCGCGACCCCGGCAATCTCGGCACCGTCATCCGCACCGTCGATGCTGTCGGCGCCAAGGGCGTCATTCTGGTCGGCGACACCACCGACCCGTTTTCCGTCGAGACGGTACGCGCCACCATGGGATCGATCTTCGCCGTTCCGGTCGCCAGGGCGGCGACCGATGCCTTCCTCGCCTGGCGCGGCGGATTTTCAGGTCTCGTTGTTGGCACCCATCTGAAGGGCGCGGTCGACTACCGCTCGGTCGATTTTTCACGTGGGCCGGTGCTTTTGATGATGGGCAACGAACAGCAGGGCCTGCCCGAAAGCCTGGCGGCAAGCTGCGACAGGCTGCTCAGAATTCCGCAGGCGGGCCGCGCCGACTCGCTCAATCTGGCGGTCGCCACCGGCATCATGCTGTTCGAGATCAGGCGCGGCGCGCTGAAACTCGAACCAATCCCGGGCCAGCAATGAAGGTTGTCCAATCGTGAAATCATGGTCTCCCTACGCGCTGCTCGTCATCGTGGCCATCGCGCTCGACCAATGGATAAAGACGGTGGTCGAAGCCGGACTGCCCTTTCAGGAAAAGCTCGACCTCTTGCCCTTCCTGGCGCTGTTTCGCACCTACAACACCGGCATCGCCTTCTCGATGTTCTCCTCCTTCGGCGACACCGGCCTCGTGGTCATCGCTGTGCTGGTCGTTGCTTTCGTGCTTTACCTCGCCACGCGCACGCCCTCGGGCCACGTCATCGCCCGCATCGGCTTTGCCCTGATCATCGGCGGCGCGCTGGGCAATTTGATCGATCGTGCCGTCTACGGCCATGTCATCGATTACATCCTGTTCCACACGCCGGTCTGGTCCTTCGCCGTCTTCAATCTTGCGGATGCCTTCATTTCCGTGGGCGCGGCGCTGGTCGTCTTCGACGAACTCGTCGGCTGGCGCCGTGAACCGAAACCTTCGAACGCCAAGCCTTCCAAAGATTGACCCCACGCGGCCATCGCCGCACAGTCAAACGCCCAGCAAGTTCGCGGAGAAAAAGATGACCGAAACATTCAAAGCCATCCTCGTTTCGCGCGACGCCGAGAAAAAACAGTCGGTCGCCGTGACCGATCTCACCGACGCCGATCTGATGGAGGGCGACGTCACCATCGCGGTCGAGGCAACGACGGTGAACTACAAGGATGGACTGGCCATTACGGGCAAGGCGCCGGTGATCCGCCGATGGCCCCTGGTGCCGGGCATCGACCTCGCCGGCACGGTCATCTCCTCCTCCAATCCCGACTGGAGCAAGGGTGACAAGGTCATCCTGAACGGCTGGGGCGTTGGCGAAACCCATTTCGGCGCCTATGCCGGGCGCGCCCGCGTGAAGGGCGACTGGCTGGTGCCGTTGCCGGAAGGCATGAGCGCGCATGATGCCATGGCGGTCGGCACCGCCGGCTACACGGCCATGCTTTGCGTCATGGCATTGGAGCGGCATGGCATCCTGCCCGATCGCGGCCCTGTCGTGGTGACGGGCGCTGCGGGCGGCGTCGGTTCGGTCGCGGTCTCGATCCTGTCCAGCCTCGGCTACCATGTCATCGCTTCGACCGGCCGCAATGCCGAAAGCCCTTATCTGATCAACCTTGGCGCCGCCGAAGTGATATCGCGCGACGAACTCAACCAGCCGGCCAAACCGCTGGCCAAGGAACGTTGGGCCGGCGGCGTCGATTCGGTCGGCAGCCACACGCTGGCCAACGTCCTGTCGATGACCTCCTATGGCGGGGCGGTCGCCGCCTGCGGCCTGGCCGGCGGCATGGACCTGCCGTCGAGCGTGGCGCCCTTCATCCTGCGCGGCGTCTCCCTGCTCGGCATTGATTCGGTGATGGCGCCGAAGGCCGTACGCCTCGAAGCCTGGCGGCGCATTGGCTCCGATCTCGATGTGAACAAGCTGGCCAGCCTATCCACGACCATCGGCTTCGACGGCATCGTCAGTGCGGCACACGACATCGTCGACGGCAAGATCCGCGGCCGGGTCGTCGTCGACATGTGACCGGGTCGGGCACCGCAGGCGCCGGACGGAATTGCCCCATCAGTTGGCAAATCCGTCGCCGCCGGGGTGAAAACGCCCTATCCGCTAAAATTCGAACGATCCCCCGCAATTTTCCATAATCTCTGTCTGGCAAAGGATTCCGCATGATGGCGGAATCCGACAGCCCACAGGCCGACGCCGGCGACGACATTGATGCGGCACCGGTGCAAACGACGGCATCGGCGCGGCAGTTCATCGCCGCGCCGCCGCTGGTGCCCGATCAGCAACCCGCCAAGCGCGAAGGCCTGCCGATCTTGACCTTCGTTGTCATGGTGCTGGCCGGCCTGTCATACCTGACCGGCGCGCCGGCCTTCATCAGCCTGGCGTTGCTGGCAACAGGGCTTGCCGGCCTGGCCGTGCATCTGCGCGCCAGGCGCAGCGCACGCCGCACAACTGTCCTGCTCGACGAGACCACCGCCCGCAACCGGGCCGAGATCGAGACGCTGGCCGACCGCATGTGGGAGATGCAGGAAAGCGAGGAGCGCTTTCGCGGTCTCATCGACGCGCTCGGCGATCTCGTCATCCATCGCGACCGCGACGGTCACATCGTCTATGCCAACAAGGTATTCGCCGATCTCGTCGGAACCGATCCGCGCGACCTTGCCGGCAAGACGCTGGCCGAACTCGGCATCGAGGTCGGCATCGTTCCCGATGCGGCTTTCTCCGACCATGAATGCCTGAGTTCCACCGACGTTGCCATCCGCACGCCCACCGGCCCGCGCTGGTTCTCATGGATCGAGTTGTCGGTGCGCGACAAGGACAGCGATGCCGTCTCGCATCGAGCCATCGCCCGCGACATCACCGCACGCAAGCGCGCCGAATCGTCCATGATCACCGCGCGTGAGCGGGCCGAGTTCGCAAGCCAGGCCAAGTCGCGCTTTCTCGCCACCGTCAGCCATGAGATCCGCACCCCGATGAATGGCATCATGGGCATGGCCAGACTGCTCGCCGACACCAGTCTTTCGCCGGAGCAGCAAACCTATGTCGGCGCCATCTCGACCTCGGCCAGCGCCTTGCTTGCCCTGATCGAGGACCTGCTCGACTATTCCAAGATCGAGGCCGGGCGCTTCGATCCCGAACCGCAACCCATGTCCGTGCGCGAGATCGCCGACAACATCATCGAATTGATGGCCGCGCGCGCCTTCGCCAAGAATATCGGCCTCGGCTGCCATGTCGAACCGGATGTGCCGCACATGATCACCGCCGATCCGGGCCGGGTCAGGCAGGTGCTGCTCAACCTTATCGGCAACGCCATCAAGTTCACCGACAGCGGCGGCGTGCTGGTCAGCGTCGCACGCGTCCGCACCGAGACCACCGACCGCATCTGCTTCACCATCGCCGATACCGGTCCTGGCCTGCGCGACGAGGACATGGAGCGCATTTTCGAGGAGTTCGAGCAGGCCGACGGCACCTCGACGCGCACGCATGGCGGTGCTGGACTGGGACTTGCCATCTCCAAGCGCCTGGTTGCCGCCATGGGCGGCACGATTTCGGTTTCCAGCCGACTTGGCCAGGGATCGGAATTCGTCTTCGAGATTCCAGCCATAGCGGCCACCGAGCCACCGCAGGGCCGATTGAACGCACTTGCCGGTCGACGCGCCGTGATCCTGTCCAAGAATAGCGTCGAGGCCGACGCCATCGCCCGCACCATCCGCGCCAATGGGGGCGCGGCCGGCATCGCAACCACCGTGGCCCAGGCCGCATCCCTCGCCGACGGCTGCGACGTACTTCTGGTCGACGCGGCCATGGAAGAGAGTGACGGGAAGCTGCTCAAGCGGCTTCGCCAGCATGGGTTCTCCGATTGCGAAGCCGTCACGCTGATCGCCCCCACCGACCGCGGCATGCTTAGCGAGTTTCGTGCCAGCGGCTATGCGACATTCCTTGCCCGGCCGGTGCGCGGAGGAACGCTTTTGCGTGTCCTTTTGAGCAGCCACGCATCGGTCCTCGCCCCGCCGCAACCGGAGAGACGCCGCGCACCCGCGCCTCGTGCCTCGGGCCGACGCCAGCATGGCCTGTCCGTGCTGATCGCCGAGGACAACGACATCAATGCCATGCTGGCCCGCGCAACGCTGTTGAAGGCCGGACATCGCGTCAAGGTGGTCGGCAACGGCAAGGCCGCCGTCGAGGCGGTCATAGGCGCCGGTCACAACCGGCGCTTCGACGTGGTGCTGATGGATCTGCATATGCCGGTCATGGACGGGCTGGACGCCATCGCCGCGATCCGCCGCCATGAGGAAGAAGCCTCCGTGCCGCCGGTGCCGATCATGGTGCTGTCGGCCGACAGCCAGGAAAAGACCCGCCATGCGGTGCTCGCCCACGGCGCCAGCGGCTTCGTCACCAAGCCGCTCGACCCCGACGCGCTGGTCAGTGCCGTCGAAGGCCAGGTCGCCGCTTGAGTCGACTTTTCCCGGTGCGTGACTGACGAAGGCCGTCAGAAAAACGGCCCGGTTTCGGCGTCCGCGCACGCGGCGCGCCTGGGCTCTTGTGACGCAAGGTAGCCGGTTGATCGTTTTCGCCAGCCGACGAAGTATTGCCCGCGACGCCGTATCACGGTACTGTCACAATCCTGTTGCACCTACACCGTATCCCCGTGCCAAGAGGGATGGCTCGAAGGAGAATCACTCGTGCATACAGTTATGCCGGAATGTGACACTCGGCCGAACGCCAGCAGCGCCTTGCTCGCCGGACGTAATGTCGATTGCGTCATGAAAGGCGCAGCGCTCGGCCGTATCGGCAATCTGGAAGTTCGGCTCGCCCGCAACGGGGCCGAGATCGCGGCCGCGCAGGAAGTGCGTTACCGTGTATTTTATGACGAGCTTGGCGCCAGGAAAGACCTGTTCCAGGCGCAGGACCGCCGCGATTCCGACCGCTTCGATCCGCTGTGTGACCATCTGCTCGTCCTCGATACCACGCTTTCTGGCCCTGAGCATCGCCGCATCGTCGGCACCTATCGCTTGCTGCGGCAAGAAATCGCGGCAACTGCCGGAGGCTTCTATTCCGAAGGCGAGTTCGAGCTCACCAAGCTCATAGCCCGTCACCCAGGACAGCGTTTCCTCGAGCTCGGCCGGTCCTGCGTTTTGCCGGAATACCGTTCGAAGCGCACCATCGAAGCGCTGTGGCAAGGTATCTGGGCCTATATCAATCATTACGAAATCGGCGTGATGACCGGCTGTGCTTCCTTCCACGGCACCGTGCCGGCCGCGCATGCCGAGGCGCTCACCTATCTCGCCCATCACTGCCGGACCAATTCGGCCTGGGATGTGCGCGCTGTGTCCGGGCGTTATTGCTCCATGGACCTGATGCCGATCGAGGCGGTCAACACCAAGGCCGCAATCGCTGCGATGCCGCCCCTGGTCAAGGGCTATTTGCGGGTAGGCGCTCGCATCGGCGATGGTTGCGTCATCGACCGCGAATTCTCCACGGTCGACGTTTTCGTGGTGATGCCGGTCAAGGAGATCGGCGCCCGCTACGTCAACTATTATGGCGGGGAAGCCCAGCGCTTCGCCGCGTGAGGCAAAGACAGTCCGGCAAACGCCACGATTGCGCTCCTGTGACTGCCGACTATTCCCTACTCACCACTCCTCACGGAATATCTTCAGGCCGCCGGCCGGGCCGGCTCTTGTAGGCTGGAAAGGTCCAGCCGAAGCGGAGCGCACCGCCGCGCACCGCGAACGCCGCGGCGAAGCCGGCCAGCTCCGAAACGATCGGCGGCATTCCGGTGACATCGCCAGCCGTGAAGATGGTAGCGCCGGCGAGAGCGGCCGTGACATAGATTTCCGGCCTCAGCAGCACCGAGGGCTCGCCGGCCAGCAGATCGCGCAGAATGCCCCCGAATGTGGCCGTGAGCACGCCGGTGATGACGGAGACGACCGGCGAACCGGTGATGGCCAGGCCCTTGGCCGCACCCATCACCGAAAAAGCGGCCAGCCCGATGGCGTCGAGCCAGAGCAGCCATTTCCAGCGGGATTCGACACGGTGCGCACCAAAGAACACCAGCACCGCCACCGCCGTGCAGATCAGCACGTAGCTGGAGTTGGTGACCCAGAAAACCGGCAGATTGAGGATGACGTCACGAAGCGTGCCGCCGCCTATGCCAGTGACGCTGGCCAGGAACAGGAAACCGATAATGTCGAGCTGTTTGCGCGATGCGGCCAACGCCCCGGTCGCCGCAAAGACGGCGACGCCGGCATAATCGAGAAGCGCGATGGGATTCAAAGACATGAAGCAGCAGGCGATGGGGTTAGGGGGTGGGTATGAATAGCACGAAGCCGTGCGATTGATACGCCCCCCTTAGTTGCCTGCTGCCTACTGCCGATTCCCTTTACTACGCATCCTTCTCCGCCTGCTCATTGACGGGCCCTGGCTCGACCGGCGCGTCGGCGGCAATTTTCGGACCGCCCTTGGCGACGCCGACCATGGCCGGGCGCAGCACCCGCTCGCCGATCGAATAGCCTGGCTGCACGACCTGAACCACGGTGTTGGCCGGGACATCGGGATTGGGCACTTCGAACATCGCCTGGTGGAAATTGGGATCGAACTTCTCGCCTTCCGGAGCGAGTTTCTTGACCCCGTGCCGTTCCAGCGCCGACAGCATGGCGCGCTCGGTCAGGTCGACGCCTTCGATCAGCGCCTTGAAGCCGGCGTCTCCCGATGCCTTGGCCTCGGCGGGGATGGCGTCCAGCGCGCGGCGCAGATTGTCCGACACCGACAGCATGTCGCGGGCGAAATTCGCCACCGCATAGGTGCGCGCGTCATGCACGTCGCGCGCAGTGCGGCGACGAAGGTTTTCCATCTCGGCCGCGACGCGCAACGCGCGGTCCTTCAGCTCTTCATTTTCCTTCAGCAGCCGCACAACCGCTTCATAGTCGCCGTCGATGCTGCCTTCCGTGCGTTCGGCATTGGCCTCAACCGCCTCGGCTTCACTGGGCGCGCGTTCGTGTTTTGCCTGGTCGCTCATCGCCGTTTCCCGTCATCTCGAATGGTGTGGATTTTGTGCCCGATATCGAGGTTCGCAGGCCAAAAATCAAGGGGAAACCGACCGTAAGGACCTTTGACCGGAGCTGGAAGGCACCAGGCGCTACTTCGGTTTTAATTCAAATTTTACCGTACTTCCCGGCTTTGCTTGCCACAAGGTCGTGATGCGGGAACCATTCCGTTGCTGGAGGAGTTTCGAAGCCAACGCAGGATTTGAAAATGATGACCCGCAACAAGCTTGAAAAAACGGAACGGCTCGCTGCGGAGGTTCGGCGCCAGTTCGGCGCCGAGGCGACCACGCGCTTCTTGCGCACCTTGCCGGCCTTCCGCACCGAACTCGACATCCCGGACCGATTGGAGCAATTGCTCAAGCACCTCGACCGGGTCGAGTTTGGCGAGGCCGGCTGGCGGCGGCAGTGAGGCTCGTTCAGCCGTTACGCGACAATTACGCACAGTAACTTTACGTGATCGTCGTCTTGCGGCGGCGGCATGTGCCGCCTATGTTTCCTGATGAACATGATTTCCCCCGAAGCCGCGGCCAACAGCAAACGCGCATGGCTCAAGATCCTGTCGCGCTACAAGAAGCCCGACAGGCGGCGCAGCGCACTCGAACTTGCCCTCACCCTCATTCCTTTCGCCACGCTGTGGGCTCTGTCTTCCGCGGCCTATGCCTACGGTCATTGGTGGGGACTGATCCTCATCCTGCCCGCAGCCGGATTCCTGGTGCGGATTTTCATGATTCAGCACGATTGCGGCCATGGCTCCTTCTTTGCCAATCGCCTAGCCGATGACTGGATCGGCCGCGCGTTGGGCATCCTCACGCTGACGCCTTACGACTGCTGGCGGCGTGCCCATGCCACGCATCATGCCAGCGCCGGCAATCTCGACGAACGGGGCATGGGCGACATCAGGACGTTGACCGTCGCCGAGTACCGGCGGATGTCCTGGCGGGGTCGCCTGGCCTATCGTCTCTACCGCCATCCCCTGGTGATGTTTGGCCTGGGGCCGATCTGGCTCTTCATCTTCTCGCAAAGGCTGCCCATCGGCATGATGCGCGGCGGCCTGACGCCCTGGGTGTCGTCAATGACCACCAATCTTGGCATCGCGCTTGCCGCGGCCATCCTCATCTGGGTCATCGGTCCCGGCGCGTTCCTCATCGTCCATCTGCCGATCGTCATTCTCGCCGGTTCGGCTGGCATCTGGCTGTTCTATGTCCAGCACCAGTTCGAGGAGACCGAATGGGCGAAGGACGAGAACTGGGAGTTCCAGCACGCGGCTCTGCACGGCTCGTCCTACTACGACCTGCCGCCGGTGCTGAACTGGTTCACCGGCAATATCGGCGTTCACCACGTCCACCACCTCTCAGCCAAGGTGCCCGGCTACCGGCTGCAGGAAGTGCTGCGGGACTATCCCGAGCTGCGTGGCATCGGCCGCGTCACGCTGCTCGACAGCCTGCGCTGTGTCAAACTGGCCTTGTGGGACGAAAGCCGCAGCAAGCTGATATCGTTCCGCGAGGCACACGCGGCGCTGTAGCACTTGCCTTCACGGGGAGGCGAGGCATGCCCCCGCAACGGACGAAAAGCCAATTGCTCGGCTTTTCGAACATCGAGCCGGAGGGGCCGGATGAGGGCAGCGCCAGGCTTCCTAACCTGAATTGGAGGCCTGGACGGCCAGCTGGTTCTCGAAGCCTCAGGCCGCTTGCCGCTCTTCGCGCATCAGGATCTCGCCGTGGCGGATCTCCGTGCCCAGCACCTTCAGGCATTCGCGGATGAAATTGGATAGGCCCGGCCAGCCCTTGGCGGAAACGAGATTGCCGTCGACATGAGCTCCGTTCGGCGCGACGTCGATATAGGTGCCGCCGGCCAGCGTGACTTCCGGCTCGCAATAGTGAAGCGCCGCCACCTCCCTGCCTCGCACCACGCCGTCGACCGCGATCAGGATCTGCACGCCGTGGCAGATGGTGAAGATCGGCTTGCCGGTCTCATGGAAGTGCCGCACCAGCGCCTGCACGCGCTTGTCGATGCGGATGTATTCAGGGCCACGCCCTCCCGCTGCGTAGACGGCGTCGTACTGGGCCGGATCCACCTCGGAAAACGTCTTGTTGAGGATGTAATCGTGGCCGAGCTTTTCCGTATAGGTCTGGTGCCCCTCGAAATCGTGCAGCGATGTCTTCAGCACATCGCCCGCCTTCTTGTCCGGGCAGACGACATGCACGGTGTGGCCGACTGCATGCATGGCCTGTTCAAAGACGAAAATCTCATATTCCTCGCTGAACTCGCCAACGAGCATCAATATCTTCTTGCCAGCCATTCCCGGTTCCTCCCTTGGGCTCAATTTATTTCGGATCGCGAAATAATCGACGTATCCTAAGGGCAGGGCAGCGAAAGGGGAAGTGCAAAACGCACGATTGGTAAGACCAGTTCGTGCGAGTTTCCGTTCGCATTGTCGCAAAGCGCCCACATGGCAAGCCAAGACGAAGCCACTGGTTGGACCACAATCCGGTCAGGCGGCTGCCTTGATCATGTCCGCCGCCTTCTCGGCAATCATGATGGTTGGCGCATTGGTATTGCCGCCGATCAGCGTCGGCATCACCGAAGCGTCGACGACCCGCAAGCTCCGCACGCCGCGAACACGAAGTTCAGGGTCGACCACCGCCATGTCGTCCATGCCCATCCTGCATGTACCAGCCGGGTGATAAATCGTATCGGCACGGGCGCGGATATGCGCCATCAGATCCGCATCGCTCGAAACGCCGGCGGTGTAGATTTCCCTGTTGCGGTATTTGGCCAACGCCGGCGCCTCCAATATGCCGCGCATCATCCTCGCGCCCTTGAGCAGAAGATCGCCGTCGCGTTCGTCGGAGAGAAAGCGCGGATCGATGCGTGGCGGCGCCAGCGGATCGGGGCTCGACAGTCTCACCTCGCCCCGCGAATACGGTCGCAGCACGCAGACGTGGCAGGAAAACCCATAGCCCACATGCAGCTTGCGGCCATGATCGTCGACGATGGCAATGCAGAAGTGCAGTTGCAGATCCGGCCGATATATCGCCGGGTCGGATTTGAGGAAGGCGCCGCCCTCGGCGTAGGGTGTGGCGATCATGCCGGCGCCATCCTTGCGCCAGCGCCACATATGCCGCAGCAGAGCAGGCAGGCCGCGCAGACCGATGCCCATCATATCGGCATCCTTCGATGTCCATCCCATGATGAAATCAAGATGATCCTGCAGGTTTTTTCCGACGCCGGGCAGTTCGTGCGCAACGGCAATGCCATGTGCGGCAAGCTCGACCGCCGGGCCGATGCCGGACAGCAACAGGAGTTGCGGCGAGCCGAAGGCGCCGCCGCAGATGATGACTTCGCGCCCGGCTTTCGCCGTCACATCGGTGTTGCCCTTGCGATAGCGCACGCCGGTGGCCCGTTTGCCGTCAAGGACGATGCCGGTGGCATGGGCTCCGGTAATGACGGCAAGGTTCGGCCTGTTCATGACCGGATGAAGATAGGCGGCAGCGGCCGAGCAGCGCTCGCCATTGCGGCCTTCGCCCCAGAACTGCGTGACCTGATAGAGTCCCGCCCCTTCCTGCTCCGGTCCATTGAAATCGTCGTTGCGAGGTATCTGGTTTTCGTCGCAGGCCTCGACGAAGGCTCTTGAGAGCGCCCGCGGCTCCTGCTGTTCGCACACCCGCAGCGGCCCGTCGCCGCCATGCAGGATATCAGCGCCGCGCTGGTTGCCTTCGGCGCGCCGAAAATAGGGCAGCACCTCGTCCCATGACCAACCGCTGCAACCGAGATCGGCCCATTCGTCGTAGTCGCTGTGGTGACCACGCGTATAGAGCATGGCATTGATGGCACTGGAGCCACCGAGCGCCTTGCCACGCGGCTGATAACCCTTGCGGCCGCCGAGCCCCTGCTGCGGCACCGTTTCGAAGCCCAGTTGTTGATCTTCGGCCGGCCCGGCAGCAAGGCAATGATGCCTGCCGGAGCGCGGATGAGGAGGTCCTTGCCCTCCCCGCCGGCTTCGATCAGGCAGACCGTTTTCGACGGATCTTCGGACAGCCGTGCGGCCAGCGTGCAGCCGGCGGACCCACCGCCGGCGATGACATAGTCGAAATCCATGATCTCCTCCCGGTTGGAGCGCCGCGCGTCCAAAGGGCGCGCAAAGGACGCTCCAAGACTCTTGATGCGCCGGCGGATGTTTCCGTCCGGACAGCCCAAGAGAAGGCCTGATCAGATCTGTTGTAAAGCGGTGCGCAATTGCCGCAGCGTCAGCTGCTGCGAACCCGGCGCCAGGAATATTTCGGACCCTCGGGTTCCGCAATGGCGGCCGGCTGGTAGTAAAGCCCCAACCCGCCGGTACGGCCCTCCTCCAGGCGCCTCAAGAGCACCGGGTTGGAGATCTCGAACTCGTCGAAGCCGAGCCGCAGCATATGCGGCAATGGGTCGACCAACACCTGACCGGTGGCACGCAACGCCCCCGTGAAATGATAGCGGCTGCGCAGCAGTTCGCCCTTCGAGAAGGAGCGGCCATCGCCGAACGCCGGGAAAGCAAGCGCCACCAGCGACAACTGGTCGAGCAGCCCGGCTATCTTCTCGAGCTGATCGCCGGGCTGCAGCACGACGCCGAGCCGCTCCTTCGCCGAGCGGCGCACCTCCGGGTCGAGATCGAGGAACGCCTGCAGCGGCAGGATGAAGCGGCCATTGCCGGAAAGCGCATCGGCGCTTTCGGCGTGCGTCCATTCGTCGTCGCGAAAACCCTCCGGGGTCCAGAGCCGGGTCTCCGGTGTTGTCGGTTCAGTCATCAGAATTCCCAAAAATTCGAAGGCTCAAGGGCGCGTGTTGAATTCAGGTCAGGCCGCGTCGCTACACCCTATAGTGATGCATCGGTCAGCGACACTTCCAGTCCCGACAGGTGAATGCCGCACTCGGTCTTGGCGTGGCCGGCCCAGCGGCCGCTGCGCGCGTCCTCGCCCGGCTGCACCGGCTGCGTGCAGGGAAAGCAGCCTATCGATAGATAGCCATAGGCGACCAATGGATTTTCGCGCAACGCATGCGCGCGCATGTAGTCGGCCTGGTCGGACGTCGTCCAGTGCGCCAGCGGATTGATGCGGATGCGCGGGCCGACCGCCTCGAACACCGGAAGGGAGGCCCGTGTCGAGGCCTGGAACCGCTTTCGGCCGGTGAACCACGCGCGGAAGGGCGCGACGCCACGTGCCAGCGGCTCGACCTTGCGCACGTCGCAACAGGCATCGGTGTTGTTCTGGTGCAGATTGCCGGTCGGGTCGATCCGTTCGAGCGCCGCGTCGTCGGGCTTGATCACCCGGACGTTTGTCAGCCCGAAATCGGCGACCAGCGCGTCGCGATAGCCGAGCGTCTCCTCGAAATGCTTGCCGGTATCGAGGAAGATGACCGGCAGCGTACGATCGATCTTGGCGATCATATGCAGCAGCACCGCCGAATCCGCGCCGAACGACGACACGGCCGCAATCTCGTCGTGAAACAGGTCGCCGGCCGCGCGTTCAATGATTTCGAGTGGCTTCAGGTGGCCATAGAGCGCATCGAGCCCCGCCGCTTTGGCGGCGATGCCGTCATCGACGTCGGCTATATGGTCAAGCGGCCTTGGCTTCGCCAGCATAGAGCGCCTCCTTGAACGGCGCGGGACCGACACGGCGGTAGGCGTCGATGAATTTTTCCTGCGGGTTGAGCCGAAGGCCGAGATAGGTGTCGACGATCTGCTCGATGGCGTCGGTGATCTCTTCCGAAGAGAAGCCGCGGCCGATGATCTCGCCGACCGACGTGTTCTCGTCGGCCGAACCGCCCAGCGTCACCTGGTAAAGCTCGGAGCCCTTCTTCTCGACACCGAGGATGCCGATATGGCCGACATGGTGGTGGCCGCAGGCATTGATACAGCCCGAGATTTTCAGCTTCAGCTCGCCGATCTCGCGCTGCCGCTCCAGCGAAGCGAAGCGGCGCGAGATTTCCTGGGCGATCGGGATCGAGCGCGCGGTCGCCAGCGCGCAGTAATCGAGACCCGGGCACGAGATGATATCCGAGATCAGATTGGAATTGGCCGTCGCCAGCCCGATGTCGACCAGCGCGTCATGGACCGCCTTGAGGTCGGCGCGCGCCACATGTGGCAGGATCAGGTTCTGCTCGTGGCTGACGCGAAGCTCGTCGAATGCATATTTCTCCGCAATGTCGGCGACCGCTTCCATCTGGCTGTCGGTCGCATCGCCCGGCACCTCGCCGATACCCTTGAGCGAGATCGTCACCGCCGCGTAATCGGGGTGGCGATGCGTCACCACGTTCTGGTCGAGCCAGTCCGAAAAGGCCTTGGAATCCAGCCGCGCCACCCTGACGGCCGCGTCGCCGTCCGGCCGTCCGGTCAGCGCCGGCGGTGCGAAATAGGCCTCGATGGCGCGGATGTCCGCCTCCGGCAGCTTCAGCTCCGCGTCCTTCAACTCCTGCCACTCGGCCTCGACCTGTCGGGTGATTTCCTCGACGCCGGTCTCGTGGACGAGGATCTTGATGCGCGCCTTGTACTTGTTGTCGCGGCGGCCATGGAGATTGTAAACGCGCAGGATCGCCGTGCAGTAGGACAGGAGGTCGGCTTCCGGCAGGAAATCGCGGATCTTCTTCGCCACCATCGGCGTGCGGCCCTGGCCGCCACCGACATAGACGGCGAAGCCGAGATCGCCGGCGGCGTTCTTCTTCAGGTGCAGGCCGATGTCGTGCGTCTGGATGGCGGCGCGGTCGCGCTCGGCTCCCGTCACCGCGATCTTGAACTTGCGCGGCAGGAAAGAGAATTCCGGATGCACCGACGACCACTGCCGCAGGATTTCCGCATAGGGACGCGGATCGGCGACCTCGTCGGCGGCGGCGCCGGCAAAATGGTCGGCGGTGACATTGCGGATGCAATTTCCGCTGGTCTGGATGGCATGCATTTCCACGCTGGCCAGGTCCGCCAGGATCGCTGGAATGTCCGACAGCGCCGGCCAGTTGAACTGGATGTTCTGGCGCGTGGTGAAGTGACCGTAGCCCTTGTCGTATTTGCGGGCGATGTGGCCAAGCATGCGCAACTGTTTGCCGTTGAGCGTGCCGTAGGGCACGGCGATACGCAGCATATACGCGTGCAGTTGCAGGTAGACGCCGTTCATCAGTCTGAGCGGCCGGAACTGGTCCTCGGTGATCTCGCCGGACAGCCGGCGCTGGACCTGATCGCTGAACTCGGCGACGCGGGCCTGGACAAAATCGTGGTCGAACTCATCGTAACGGTACATGCTTCGTCTTTCAGGGCGCGTCCGCCCGTTCACTTGGGTGTCGCGGCTATGCCGCCCGCCCGGCCTGCTTGCCGATATCGTTGCGGATGGTGGGGCCGGCGGCGCGAATTTTCTCCCGCAGCCGCACCGGCTCGACAACGCCACCGACGACTTCCGCGTCGATCAGATTGACGTCGACCACTTCATTGTTGGCGAGAGCCTTGGTGCCGATTTCCTCCAGCCGATCCTCTGCCGCCTTGTCACGCGCAAGGTCCGCATAGTCCACCGTCTCGGCCCAGCCGCCATCGGCGTACCAGACGGCAATGCCGTCGCCGAGGCGATTGGCGGTCAGTATCTTCATCGCTGAACTCCCTCGACGGCCGCTACGGGAGCGCCCTCGTGCCTGTGTGCCGCGAGCGGCTCGGATCGCTCGAAATTGGCACCGGCGACGGCATCGCCGATGATGGTCATGACCGGGCCGGACAGATCGGCGCGCGCTTCCAGCGACGGCAGGTCGGCCAGCGTGCCATGGAAACGGCGGCGGTTGACAAGGCTGGCGTTCTCGACCACGGCAACCGCCGTATCCGGCGACAGGCCGGCTTCGATCAGCCGGCCGGCAACTTCGGCGGCGACCGAGCGGCCCATATAGACGGCAACCGTGGCGCCGGAAATGGCGAGCCTGGCCCAGTCGGGCAGCGAATTGCCCTTGAGATCGTGACCGGTGGTAAAGACCATCGACGAGGAAACGCCGCGCAAGGTGAGCGGCAGTTCGAAATCGGCGGCTGCGGCAAAGGCCGCGGTGACGCCCGGAACCACCTCATAGGCGACGCCGGCATCGCGAAGTGCTGCCATCTCTTCACCGGCGCGACCAAACACCAGCGGATCGCCCGATTTCAACCGCACGACGCGCTTGCCCTCACGCCCAAGCGCCACCAGCAACGCATTGATCTCGGCCTGGCTCTTGGTATGGCAGCCCTTGCGCTTTCCCACCGGCACACGTTCGGCATCGCGGCGGCCCATTGCGACGACCGCCTCCGGCACCAGCGCGTCATGGACGATAACGTCGGCCTCCATGAGCAGACGATGCGCCCGCAGCGTCAGGAGGTCTTCGGCACCGGGACCTGCGCCCACCAGGGCGATGTGGCCGCGAGCCGGTGCGTCGGACGACAGCAGGTCGGTGGCGGCTTCGCGCGCCTGCGAAAATTCGCCGGCCTCGAGGGCGCGCGCCGGCGCGCCGCCGAAGAAGTCACTCCAGAAACGGCGGCGCACATTGCCCCTTGGCAAGCTCTCGGCGGCATTACGGAACGACGCGGCAAGCGCCGCCAGCGGCCCGAGCGATGGCGACAGCATGCGGTCGATGCGGCTGCGCAGCATCTGGGCGAGCACGGGGCCGGCGCCTTCCGTGCCGATCGCCACGGCGACCGGTGCGCGGTTGACCAGTGCCGGGGTGAAGAAATCGCAGAGGTCCGGCCGGTCGACGGCATTGACGGGAATGCCCAGCCGGCGCGCGTCGGCGGCCACGCGATGATCGAGCGCCTCGTCGCCGCTGGCGGCAAACACCATCACGGCGCCGTCGAGCAGGGCGGCATGATACGTGGCGGCCACATGCTTCGCGCCGGCTTCGGCGATAAACGCCAGCAGTTCCGGTTCGGCATTCTCGGCGATAACGTGCAGGACGGCACTCGACTGGGCGATCAACCGCGCCTTGGCCAGCGCAGCCTCGCCGCCACCGACAATGGCCACCGCTTCGCCCTCGACCCGCATGAAGACGGGAAATGCGTTGAGCTTGGTGGTGGCCTGCGGCATGAGAAAAGCAATCCCGGAACAGTTTCGCGGTTGTACGCCCGGCCGCGGAAAACCAGAAGCAAAGCACTCGCGCATCCGGCGATGGCAGGCAATCGCTTTTTCGCAACCGCGAAGGGCAGGAGAAAAATATTCCGCATGACGGGTGTGGGCAGCGTCAGGCAGCCGGTTCGGGGCTTGATTTCAGCGGATTTTACCGTCGGCGCCCTGTCTCGCAAAACAGTTTTTCCAATTTCTACTATTTTTGTAGATTAAAGGTATCCGGCCGCTTTG
The DNA here is from genome assembly GCF_020164745.1 of Mesorhizobium sp. ES1-4. Lineage (GTDB taxonomy): Bacteria > Pseudomonadota > Alphaproteobacteria > Rhizobiales > Rhizobiaceae > Mesorhizobium. The sequence continues at coordinate 401,211 of NZ_JAIUGV010000002.1, forward strand.
GTGTCCGCCGGCATGGCCTTCGGTTCGCCTTGGGTTGGAACGATGCCGGCCTGGAACGCGTTCCGAATAGTCTCATACTCAAGAGGAGCGCTATCATGAATACGATCAGGCTGAAGCACGGTATCTGGGTCTTGGTGGCCGATGGCGAAAAGGCGCTCTTCCTCAAGAACGTCGGCGACACCAAGTTCCCCAATCTTGAAGTCGTGCAGGTGCTGGAACAGGAAAATCCGCCCACGCGCGAACAAGGGGCCGATAGCCCTGGCCGATACAATGACGGCCCCTCCATGCACCGCAGCGCGGTCGAGGATACCGACTGGCACCGCATCGGCAAGGAGCGTTTCGCCGACGAGATCGCCGGCCGGCTCTACAAGCTCGCCCACGGCGGCGCATTCGACAGCATCGTGCTTGTCGCTCCGCCGGTGGTGCTCGGCGCCATGCGCAAGAAGCTGCACAAGGAGGTCGAGGAGAAGATAGCGGGGGAAATTCCAAAGACGATGACCAATCACGCCATCCCCGAGATCGAGGCTCTGCTGCAGGCAGCCTGATCGCCGCAACGGGGCGGCCATCAGGGCAATTCCATCGCGGTCTCAAACAGGCCGGCGGCATCTTGGTCGCCGGTCAGCGCCGTGGACGGACATCGGCAGGGCCCTGGACGCACTGCGCCAGCGCAGCATCAGCGGCAAGGCGGTTCTCACCCTGACCAGATGAGCGGGCCTGGGCCCGACCGGTTCACACGTGCTGACCGCCATTGATGTGGATTTCCGAGCCGGTCACATAGGACGCCTGCCCGGAGCACAGGAAGAAGATGATGTCGGCGACCTCCGCCGTGGTGCCCAGGCGCCGCAGCGGGATGGTCTCGACGATTTTTTCGGTGCCCGGCGACAGGATCGCGGTGTCGATTTCGCCAGGCGCGATGGCGTTGACGCGGATGCCGTGCGGGCCGAAATCATGCGCCATCTCGCGCGTCAGCGAGCCGAGCGCCGCCTTCGACGTTGCGTAGGCGGTGCCCGCGAAGGGATGCACGCGGGTGCCGGCGATAGAGGTGACGTTGACGATCGAGCCCTTCGCCGTCGCCAGCTCCTTGAACAGGCCGCGCGCCAGCATGATCGGCGCGAAGAAATTGACCTGGAAGACGTCGCGCCAGACATGCATCGGCGTGTCGATCGAGTCCATGCGGCCGTTGCCGTCCTTGAGCTTCGGCGAGATGCCCGCATTGTTGACCAAGGCGTGCAGCTGGCCGCCATGCGATTCCAGCCGGCGGCGGATCTCGGACACCGCGATACCGACGTCTTCCTGATCGGCGAGGTCGACCTTGATGTGGTCTTCCGGTCCGGCCGGCCAGGGGCAGTCCTCGGCAAAGGCCTGGCGCGAGCAGGTGATGACGCGCCAGCCCTCGCGCGAAAAGCGCTTGACCGTCGCATGGCCGATGCCCCGGCTGGCGCCGGTCAGCACGATGGTTTTTCTGGTGTCGAGTTCAGCCATGTCACGGTCTCCGGGCCGGAGATGTAGCCGAACACCGTGGCGCTGGCGAGAGGCGGATTGACGCCGCTTGGATGAGAAGCGTCAGCCGCCGCCAAGAATATCGAGGATCGAGGTCTGCCGCTTCTTGAGTGGACCGCCGACGCTGCCCGGCGGCACCGGATGCCCGACCGAAGCGGTGGTGCCGTCATCCGCCGGCATGTTGAAGCCATCGGCATCGACGGTCTGGGCAGGCCGCGCCGGGCGGACCGGCGCTGGCGTCGCCGGTGCCGCCGCCTGCGCGGCCGGCGCCTGCCTGCCAACCGACACTGACGGAACAGGTGCCGGCTGGTTGTTGTCGGCCGACGGAACATCGTCGGGCACGATCCTGTCCGACGGCGTCGACTTCCAGGTGCCCGGCAGCGGCCGCACCGGCACGCCCTCATGCGCGGCGACCATGAATTCATGCCAGGCCTGTGCCGGCAACGCGCCGCCGGTGACCTTCTTCATCGCCGTGCCGTCATCATTGCCGAACCACACGCCGGTGGTGAGATTGGCGGTGTAGCCGACGAACCAGGCATCGCGCGAATTCTGGCTGGTGCCGGTCTTGCCGGCCGACGGCCAGGCGAAAGCCGCCTTCTTGGCGGTGCCGATCTCCACCGTGCCGGTCATCATCGAGTTCATCATGCCGACGATCTCGGGCTTGATCACGCGCGGTGCACTGCCGCCGGCGCTGTCATAGAGCACTTTGCCGTCGGCGGCTGTGATGCGTCGGATGAAATGGATGTCCGGCTTGTAGCCACCATTGGCGAAAGGCACATAGGCCGAGGTCAGCTCCAGCGGCGTCACTTCCGACGTGCCGAGCGCGATCGAGGTGTTGGACTGAAGGTCGGACTGGATGCCCATGCGGTGCGCGGCTTCCACAACCGCGTTCGGTCCGACTTCCATGGTCAACTGCGCGGCAACCGAGTTCAGCGACTTGGCGAGCGCGGTCGCCAGGGTGACCTTGCCAAAATACTTGCCGCCGTAATTGTCGGGCGTCCAGTTGCCGATCTTGATCGGGGCATCGTTGCGGATGCTGTCGGGGGTACGGCCGGCCTCGAGCGCCGCCATGTAGACAAACGGCTTGAACGCCGAACCGGGTTGCCGGCGCGCCTCGGAGGCGCGGTCGAACTGGCTGGTCGAATAATCGTAGCCGCCGACCATGGCGCGCACCGCGCCGGAATCGTCGATCGACACCAGCGCGCCCTGGGTGACGTTGAGCTTCTTGCCGTTTTCATCGATCAATTGGCGGATCGACTTCTCGGCGAGCTTCTGCAGGTTCAGGTCGACGGTGCTGTCGATGACGATATCCCCGCGCACGTCGCCGATCAGGTCAGGCAGTTCTTCCATGATGGTGTCGGCGACATAGTTCTCCGAACCGGTCCAGTAGGAGGGCGAGCGCGTCGCCGGCGCGCTGAGCGCCGTCTTCAGTTCCTTTTCGCTGATCTTGCCCTCCTCGCGCATGGCAGCGAGCACCAGTTGCGAACGCTCCTCGGCCGCCTTGGGATCGCGCGCCGGCGACAACCGCGAGGGCGCCTTCAGCAGGCCAGCCAGAAGGGCGGCTTCCGACAAGGTGACGTCGCGCGCGCTCTTGCCGAAATAACGCCGCGAAGCCGCCTCGACGCCATAGGCGCCGGAGCCGAAATAGACCCGGTTGAGGTACATTTCGAGGATCTGGTCCTTGGTGTGCTTGTGCTCCAGCCACAGCGCCAGCAGCACTTCCTGCACCTTGCGCTCCAGCGTGCGGTCGGGCTTCAGGAACAGGTTCTTGGCCAATTGCTGCGTCAGCGTCGAGCCGCCCTGCGAGAAGTGCCCGCCGATGAGGTTGGTGACCATGGCGCGCGATAGCCCGATCGGATCGACGCCGAAATGCGAATAGAAACGGCGGTCCTCGATGGCGATGACCGCTTCGGGAATATAGGGCGACATTTCGTGCAGACCGACGGCCTCGCCGCCGCTCATGCCGCGATTGGCGAGCAACTGGCCATCGGCCGAGACGATCTTGATGTTGGGAGCACGGTCTGGGATCGACCAGGTCGTCGCTGCCGGCATCTTGGCGCCGTAGTAGATGACGACGCCGGCCACCGCGATGCCGCCCCAGATGGCGAGCACGAAGCACCAGTAGAACAGCCGGCCAAGCACGCCGAACAAGCCACGCCGGCTTCTGCCGCGTCCGCCGCGCGACGATTTCGCCTTTGACGATTTGCGTTTGGCGGAGGCTTTGCGGTTGCTCGGCACGACGCGGTCCTCCTCGCTCACCGAAAGACCCGCCGAGGACTTCGCCCGTGGCGGGCCCTCGAAGCTGGGTTCGATGCGGCTGTCTCTGCGGTTCGCCATGCGTTGCGCTTACTGTCCCCGGTGCCAATGGCGTTCGGGTTGAAGAGTAGATGCGGCGATTTAAGGGCGGGTTAAGCTGAAGTGATGCCGCCACCCTGCGAACCGACCATCGATGCCAGGGAGAAGAATGCCAGCGTCTGCTGTTCGCAGGTCATTGCCAGGACGCTGTTCGTCCGGTCGATGTCGAGGCCTTTCGGCCCTCCCTCCTCGACATTGTCCCGGCCGCGCAGGAACGTTTCCTCGTCCAGCACCGCAACCGAGCGCGCGGGAGCCCTATGCCCGTTCCAGCAGCCGCCGGCGGCGTAGACATTCACCACCCGGCTGCCCGCGTCGGCGACAAGGATGTGCCGGTCATCCGCGCTAAAGCGCACGCCATGCGGATAGCCGGCGTTCAGCAGGACGCCGGCTGGTTCGGTCTCCGGCCCAAGCGAAGCGGCCGTACGATAAAGCTTCACGTCCTGGGTGCCATGGCTGCTGACCGCGATCCACCGGCCGTCATTGCTGAGCGCGATGCCGTCAGGTATGTCGAGACCGCGCGCCAGCAGCCGCTGGTTGTTCGTCGTGCGATAGCCGAGCCACCGGTTGACCACGTGCCGGGTGACCATGTGCGTGTAGTTGTTGCAGACCAGCAGGCCGACTCGGCCGCGCGACTCGGGGCGCACGGCAATGGACCCTGGCGAATTCAGTTTGCAGAGGCCTTTGCCCTTCACCCGGCGAATGGCTGATATCTCGCGGCTCTGGCCGGCCGGCTCCTCGCGGGGCAGGCCGAATATCACAACCATTCCATCGCGGTTACCGAGCACCAGCGTGCGGTCGTCGATAAAATCCAGGCCATGGATTTCGCCCATTTTGTCGGACGTCAACTCCATGAAGCCCCGAATCGTGACGCCAGGGCCGTGAGCCCCGGCCTCGATATCGATGCGCAGGACCAGCAGGCGCCTGCGCGCATAGCCCGCGATCACCAACAATCGATTGTCCGGTGAAAAACGCAGGTCTTCCGTGCGTCCGATCGCCGAAAGCGCCGCTCTCACCCCATCGCTGGCTTTGAAGTCTATGCCGGAAATCATCCGTTCTCCGCTCGGGAGATCGCGCGATGGCAGGAAGCGAGAATTATCCTGCCCCCGGCCCCATCGATGATCTGTTTGCCCCGCCTCGATCCTGGCGACTAAGCCTGACGGCGCACTCGACGGTCAAGCGCGAAGCATGGATTCGCAGTCTTGCCGGAGCTAGAGACCCGCTGCCTTCGCCAGATAGGGCGCGAGCGCCAGCGCGTAGGTCGCGGTCATGTGATGATAATCGCGCCAGACAATGATGTTGCCGACGACCGCCGCGCAGGTTTGCCTGCCGCACAGCGCATCGTTCATGTCGACGACCCGCACATTTGGCAACGGTCCGGCGGCGAGCGCAAGAACGTTTCTGGCCTCGACTTCGCTTCGCACGGTCACGCATTTGTCGGGGTCGGCGGCCAGGCAATCGCCGGGATCGAATTTGACGAAGGGCGTGTTGCGGATGGCGATGATGCGCACGCCTGCCATGTTCAACACGCCCCAGATGCTGCGCAGACCCTCGATCATGTCCGGCTCCGGTGTATCGGAATAGCGCGACTGGCTGGTGAACATGAGCTCCGGCCGCAGCTGCCTGATCTCGGTCAGAACATTATCGCGCCATTGCGCGCAGGCCTCATAGGGCTTGCCATTGTCCATGACAGGGGCACGGGTGAAAGGGCAAGCCGCCTTGGTGAAGGTGATCAGTTTCCATTTGTGGTCCTTGGCGATCCTGTCGATGGCCGGGATCCACTGCGCCGCGTGCGAATCCCCGACGACCACGACGGTCCTGGTTCCCTGGGGATCGCCAAGATGGCAGCCCACCGGCTCCATGCTGTCCTGCTCCTGGTGGCATTTGAGGCGATAGACGATGGGAACGTCGCGCTTCAGCTTGCCGAGCGGTGGCAGCGGTGCAACGCCGACCGGAACCTCGGCATCGGCAAGCAGCGCTGCGGGTCCCGGATAGTTGGGAGTACCGATCAGGCTGATGTCGACGCCTTGACGATCGAGCGCATAGCCAAGGGCACCGGACGCCACCACGCAGGCGGCAATCGCCGCCGAACCGTAGATGAGGGGCCGCCATTCCGTCTGCGGTCGCGGCCAGCGGTACCGCTGTTCGACATGGCGGTAGGAAAGGTGCGAGATGGCGAGCGTCAAAACCACGAGGCCGAGGCCCGCAAGCAATCCGACGGTGGGATGATGCGCCGTGTAGAAGACGATCAGCGGCCAATGCCAGAGATAGATCGAATAGGAACGGTCGCCGATATAGCGCAGCGCCGCGACATCGAGGCCGCGAAACCGGCCAAGCCTGATATCGCCGGCTGCTATGACCAGCACGGCGCCCAGCGTCGGCAGCAAGGCGTGCATGCCCGGAAACGGTGTCGCGCCGGAAAACAAGACCGCCGAAACCAGAATGGCGGTCATGCCAACCACCATCATCGCCAGGCGTGACAGGAGGCCTGGCGAGAACCGCTGCCGGACCAGCGCCAGCAGCCCTCCCAGCCCCAGTTCCCAGAGGCGGGTGTGGGTGACGAAATAGGCCCAAGCCGGGTCGGCCCGGGTCGTCGCCACCGAAGCGGCCAGAGACCCGGCGAAAACAACGCCCAGCGCCGCGAGCAGCACGTTCTTCGGCGATCGCCGGAAGCGCCGCGCCAGCCAGATGACGACCGCTACCAGCAGCGGCAACACGATGTAGAACTGCTCTTCGATCGACAGCGACCAGTAGTGCTGCACCGGGCTTGGCGCTTCCGCCGCGCCGAGATAGTCGACCGCCTGCAAGGCAAGCCGCCAGTTCTGCACATAAAGCGCGCTGGCCGCGACCTGAATAGCCGTCTCTTCCCATCGCGCCTTGGACAGGAAGACCAGCGTTCCGGCCAGCGTGACCAGAAGCGCCAGGATCGCCGCCGGCAGCAGTCGCCGCACCCGTCGCGAATAGAATGTGATCAGCCAGGCATGGCCACCGGCGGTAGCCATGCGGACAAGCAGACCGGTGATGAGAAAGCCGGAGATGACGAAGAACACATCCACCCCGACATAGCCGCCGGGAAGAGCCTGGGGCCAGAGGTGGAAGATCACCACCATGGCTACGGCAACGCCGCGCAACCCCTGGATTTCGGGCCGCCAGCCATGCTCCTCGCGTCTATCGGTCAAGGCGGCCCGCGATCTGGAAATCAAACGACAAGAGCAGCCTCAGTTCTGCTGGATTGAAATGCCCTTGTCGTCGATCTTGAGTTCGACGCCCTTTGGCTTGCTCTGCTCGCGGTAGACATAAACCCCGAGCGCGATGACCACGACGACGAGCGCGCCGATGACGAGATAGAGCGTATTCTGTTTCATGGCGCGTGCCCCCCATAGCAATCCCAGGAAAAGGCGTAGCGGTTTGCCACTCCGGGATTGCATAAAAACAAAGAGCTGGAGCGGACCAACGACTCCAACGGACGCTGAACCGTTCCAGTCGTGTCGAGCCTCAGGCTCGCTTCAAGACCCTGACCAGCACCAAGAGGATGATGGCGCCGATCGTGGCATGGATGATCGAGGCGATGATGCCCCCGCCGATGGAGAAACCGATCCGCGGCAACAGCCAGCCGGCGATGAAGGCACCGACGATGCCGACGATGATGTTGCCGATCAGGCCGAAGCCGAATCCCGAGACGATGAGACCGGCGAGCCAGCCGGCAATGGCACCAATGATGATGAAGACGAGCAGGCTTTCGACACCCATAGCGATTTCCCTCCGAGCAAGCGGGCGAGCGCGGAGCGGAAGGCTCCGAATCGGCCCCGGTATCACCGGCTTCAGGCTATTCGAAAGCACCCGGCCTCGCCAGCGCCACGCCTATTCGTCGTCTTCGTCACCGGAGGCAGGCCGCCAGCTGGTCGGCTGCACCTTCTTCTGCGTGTCGCTGTCGGTGTAGACCCACCAGCCATTCTCGCGATATTGCGCGATGGATTCGTTGATTACGCCGTCACTGTCCTTCCAGGTCACGGACACTTTGGAGCCGTCGGTCGGCGCTGTCGATATTGGCTTTCGGTCTGCCATGTCATCCCCTCTTCAAGCAATTCCAGCAAAAGTGTGCGGCGGTTTTCCGTCGGAAATGCGCATGATAGAGTCGAGCCGCCAGAACGCATCAGCGTGCGTCCGGTTCCCCGATAGGCGGCCGTCCGGCAGGATTGCCACCAGCCTATCAGCTATGGGCGAAGATATCCTCTTCGGCCCAGCCCATCAAATCGAGCTTGGCGCGTGTCGGCAGGAAGCGGAAGCAGGCGTCCGCCTCCTTCGTGCGCCCCTCGCGCGCCAGCCGCCCGGCCAGCACCTCGCGCAAACGATGGAGATAGAGCACATCGGAGGCTGCATATTCGAGCTGTTCGGGCGACAGCGTTTCGGCCGCCCAATCCGACGATTGCTGCGCCTTGGAAAGACCGACCCCGAGAAGCTCGAAGCAGATGTCCTTCAGCCCGTGCCGGTCGGTATAGGTGCGCGTCAGCCGCGAGGCGATCTTGGTGCAGAAGACCGGCTCCGGCATCACGCCAAACGCATTGTAAAGCACGGCAAGGTCGAAGCGACCGTAATGGAACAGCTTGGTGATGGTGCGGTTCCTCAGCAGGCTGACGAGGTTCGGCGCCTTCTTCTGGCCCGATGCGATCTGGATGACATCGGCTGTGCCGTCGCCCGGCGAGATCTGCACCACGCAGAGCCGGTCGCGATGCGGGTTCAATCCCAGCGTCTCGGTATCGATGGCCACCGCCCCGACACCATAGTGCGAAAGGTCGGGCAGGTCATTTTTGTGAAAACGGATGTCGGCCATTGTCTTCTCCGGTCGCGGCGTTACTCGTCCTTGCCGCGATCCGGTGAAAAATCAACAAGAAAACTTGTTTTCCGCGGCTCAGCGCGTCAGCGCGTCGAGAATGCGCGCCCAGGAGCGCTGACCCTTGTGGAAGGAGCTGAGCTCGTATTTCTCGTTGGGCGAGTGGATGCGATCGTCGTCGAGGCCGAACCCGACCAGCAGCGATTCCATGCCGAGATAGGTCTGGAAATCGCCCACCACCGGTATGGAGCCGCCGCTGCCCGCCGTCACCGCCGGCTTTGGCCATTCGTCCGAAAGCGCGGTCTTGGCCTTGGCCAGGAAGGGCGAGTCGTAGGAGAGCTGGATGGCCGGCGAACCGCCATGCGAATGGAATTCGACCGAACAATCGGCCGGGATGCGCTCCTCGACGAATTTGCGGAAGGCGGCGCGGATTTTCTTCGGATCCTGCTTGTGGACAAGGCGGAACGAGACCTTGGCCGAGGCTTCCGCCGCGATGACAGTCTTGAAGCCCTTGCCGGTATAGCCGCCGATGATGCCGTTGAACTCGGCGGTCGGCCGCGCCCAGGTCAGCTCCAGCACCGAACGGCCCTTCTCGCCCGCTGGGATCGACAGGCCGACAGGTCCAAGGAAAGTCTCGGCGGTCTCGCCCAGCGTCTCCCAGGATTGCAGCACCTGCGACGGTGTCTCCTCGACGCCGTCATAGAACCCCGGGATTGTGATATGACCGTCCTGGTCGTGGATGTCGGCCAGCACCTTGGCCAGGATGCGGATCGGGTTGGCGGCAGCCCCGCCATAGAGGCCCGAATGCAGGTCGCGGTCGGCGGCCTTCACCGTGATTTCCTCGCCGACCAGCCCGCGCAGTCCCACACAGATCGATGGCGTGTCGCGGTCCCACATGCCGGTATCGCAGACCAGCGCGAAGTCGGCCTTGAGTTCCTCGGCATTGGCTTCGAGGAACGGCTTCAGCGATGGCGAACCGGATTCCTCCTCGCCTTCGAACAGGATGGTGACCCGGCATGGCAGACTGCCGTGCACCTGTTTCCACGCACGGCATGCCTCGACGAAGGTCATCAACTGCCCCTTGTCGTCCGCCGAGCCGCGCCCGGTGATGACCTTGTGACCAGGTCCGACCTCCTTGATGGCGGGGGCGAAAGGATCGTTTTCCCACAGTTCGATCGGGTCCACGGGCTGCACGTCATAGTGGCCGTAGAACAGCACATGCGGCGCGCCCGCCGGCCCCTCGTGATGCGCAACGACCATCGGGTGCCCAGGCGTGTCGCGCACGCTGGCGTCAAAACCGATCAGCTTGAGTTCCGCCACCAGCCATTCCGCCGCCTTCAGGCAGTCGGCGGCGTAGGCCGGGTCGGTGGAGATCGACTTGATCCTGAGCAGGCCGAACAGCCGTTCCAGGCTCTGGTCGAGATTCTTGTCGAGGCGGTCGAGGACAGGGGAAACTGCGGACATTTGCGAAGCCTTTCGATTCAGTGCCGGAACCGTAAAGGCAGAGCGGCGAAACGAAAAGCCCGTGACCATTGGACCAAGGCGCCAGTCGGCCGCCGCAAGGCAAAAAAAATGCCGCCGTGGTGGAGGGGGAACCACGGCGGCCTTTTACTCGAAACGATGCGGCAGCCCGGAGAGGGGGGATAGGCTGCCGCAATTGCCCGGAATAGGCGGGGGACGGGCCTTGCTCCGGACTTCGGCGAAAACTGCCGATGACGTGTATCTGGGACTGTGAACGTGGCGATTCAAGGGCACCAACGTTACACTTTTGTAACGTACGCGTGAGCGGGCTTGCGGAACGATCTGTCAGGGTCCCGATCTGTCAGGGTGTTGACGGAACCCATGTCTGGCGATGTCTTTGGCATGGACCAAGCCACCGCGCCGCGCTATCCCTGCCGGCATGAAAAAAGGCGATCATCTCTTCCTCATCGACGGCTCTGGCTACATCTTCCGGGCCTATCACGCACTGCCGCCGCTGACCCGCAAATCCGACGGCCTGCCCGTCGGCGCTGTTTCCGGGTTCTGCAATATGCTGTGGAAGCTGATGCAGGATGCCCGCAACACCGATGTGGGCATCGTGCCGACGCATTTCGCCGTTATTTTCGACTACTCCTCGAAAACCTTCCGCAACGACCTCTACCCCGAATACAAGGCCAACCGCTCGGCGCCGCCGGAGGATCTGATCCCGCAGTTCGGCCTGATCCGCCAGGCAACCAGGGCGTTCAACCTGCCTTGCGTCGAGATGGAAGGCTTCGAGGCCGACGACCTTATCGCCACCTATTGCCGGCTGGCCTGCGAGGCCGGCGGCGACACCACCATCATCTCTTCCGACAAGGATCTGATGCAACTGGTTGGCGACACGGTCGGCATGTACGACCCGATGAAGGATCGCCAGATCGGCATCCCCGAAGTCATCGAGAAATGGGGCGTGCCGCCGGAAAAGATGATCGACCTCCAGGCGCTGACCGGCGATTCCGTCGACAATGTGCCAGGTGTGCCCGGCATCGGACCGAAGACCGCGGCGCAACTGCTCGAGCAGTTCGGCGACCTCGACGGATTGCTCGCCCGCGCCAGTGAGATCAAGCAGGAGAAAAGGCGGGAATCGATCATCGCCAACGCCGACAAGGCGCGCATCTCGCGCCAGTTGGTGACGCTGAAGGACGACGTGCCGGTGGCTGACAGGTTGGACGATTTCGTGCTGCATGCCCCTGACGGACCGAAGCTGATCGGCTTCCTCAAGACCATGGAATTCACCTCGCTGACCCGCCGTGTGGCGGAAGCGACCGGCACGGAGGCCGGCGACATTCAGGCCGTCGCGGTGACCGTCGAACGCGCCGACAACGCGCATGGCCCCGATGTCGGCGCCGGAGCACCGCCGGTTGCCCGAAACGGAGCGGGCACCGAGCCTGGCCAGGCCACCGGAACCGCAGCGGCTGAGAAGCCGAAACAAGGTGACACCCCTTCCCTGCTCGCCGCGTTGCGGCTGGAGAGCGCGGCGACACGCAAGATCGACACGTCGGCCTATCAGTGCATCCGCGATATTGCGACGCTGAAAGCCTGGGTCGCCGAAGCGCGGGAGGCCGGTATCGTGGCTTTCGACGTCAGGGCCACCTCGACCGATCCGATGCGGGCCGAACTGATCGGCATGGCAATGGCCACGGCGCCCGGCCGTGCCGGCTACATTCCGTTCGCCCACAAGAGCGGCAACGGCGACCTGCTCGGCGGCGGCATGCTCGAGAACCAGATTCCGCTTCGCGAAGCTCTGGCGGTGCTCAAACCCTTGCTTGAGGACAGGTCGGTGCTGAAGATCGCGCAGAACCTGAAATACGATCTGGTCATCATGAGCCGCTATGGCGTCGATGTCGCGCCCTTCGACGACACTATGCTGATCTCCTACGTGCTCGACGCCGGCACCCCCCATGGTCACGGCATGGATGCCCTTGCCGAGAAATGGCTGGGACACACACCCCTCCAGCTCAAGGACGTGACCGGCTCCGGCAAGAGCTCTGTCGGTTTCGACCAGGTCGACGTCGACAAGGCGACCGCCCATGCCGCCGAGGATGCCGACGTGACGTTGCGGCTGTGGCTGGTGCTGAAGCCACGGCTTGCCGCCAAGGGCCTGGTATCGGTCTATGAACGCCTGGAGCGGCCACTGGTGCCGGTGCTGGCGCGCATGGAACAGCGCGGCATCTCGGTCGACCGGCAGATCCTGTCGCGGCTGTCTGGGGAACTGGCGCAAGGTGCCGCCCGGCTCGAGGAGGAAATCTACCAGCTCATCGGCGAGCGCATCAACATCGGCTCACCCAAGCAGCTCGGCGATATCCTGTTCGGCCGCATGGGGCTGCCCGGTGGTTCCAAGACCAAGACCGGCCAGTGGTCGACCTCGGCGCAATTGCTGGAAGACCTTGCCGCCGAAGGCCATGAGCTGCCGCGCAAGATCGTCGACTGGCGCCAGCTGACCAAGCTGAAATCGACCTATACCGACGCGCTGCCGGGCTTCATCCATCCCGATACCAAGCGCGTCCACACCTCCTACGCGCTGGCCGCGACGACGACCGGCCGTCTGTCGTCCTCCGACCCGAACCTGCAGAACATCCCGGTGCGCACGGCGGAAGGCCGCAAGATCAGGACCGCCTTCATCACCGACAAGAGCCACCGGCTGGTTTCGGCCGATTACAGCCAGATCGAACTGCGCGTGCTCGCCCATGTCGCCGAAATCCCGCAATTGCGGCAGGCCTTTGCCGATGGCGCCGACATCCACGCCATCACGGCGTCTGAAATGTTCAACGTGCCGGTGGAGGGCATGCCGTCGGAAGTGCGCCGCCGCGCCAAGGCGATCAACTTCGGCATCATCTATGGCATCTCGGCCTTTGGCCTCGCCAACCAGCTGTCGATCCCGCGCGAGGAGGCGAGCGCCTACATCAAGAAATACTTCGAGCGCTTCCCCGGCATCCGCGACTATATCGAGGAGACCAAGGCCTATGCCCGCGAGCACGGTTTCGTCGAGACGATCTTCGGTCGCCGCATTCACTACCCCGACATCAGATCGTCGAACCCGTCGGTCCGCGCGTTCAACGAACGCGCGTCGATCAACGCCCGCCTGCAAGGCACCGCCGCCGACATCATCCGCCGGGCCATGGTGCGCATGGAGGAGGCGCTGGACAAGGCAAGCCTGTCGGCCCGCATGCTCCTGCAGGTTCATGACGAACTGATCTTCGAGACGGTCGAGGGCGAAGTCGAGGCGACGATCCCCGTGGTGCGCCATGTCATGGAAAACGCGGCAATGCCGGCGGTGTCGATGTCGGTGCCGCTGCATGTCGACGCTCGAGCGGCGAACAACTGGGATGAGGCGCACTGAAGCTCAGCCGCTTTGACATCGAGGGACGTAGCAAGCAGCGAAGCGGCGCCGGGCGGGCTCTAGGATGACGAAGAGAAAGACCTTACGCGACCTCGTGCCGGCACTTCGCGCATATCCCGCGAAACTCGATCACCGCCTTCTTGGCGGCGAAGCCGGTTGAGTTGACCCATTCGTTCAGCCGGTGATCGATGTCGTGATCGGACATTTCGGTCACCTGCCCGCAATTGTCGCAGATGGCAAAGGCGGTCATCGAGTGGTTGTGGTCGTGCGGCTCGGCGCAGGCAACGAAGGAGTTGATGCTTTCCAACCGATGCACGAAGCCTGATTTCACCAGCGTGTCGAGCGCCCGATAGACCTGAAGCGGCGCGCGGAAGCCGCGTTCGCGCAACTGGTCGAGCAAGGTGTAGGCGCTGAGCGGTCCGCTGGCGGTCTCGAGCTTTTCGAGCACGCACAGCTGGTTTTTCGTCAGCACATCCCTGGCCGCCATGGTCCTGTTCCAACCTGTCCCACACCTGAAGACCGTTTGCGCGTGCAAACGGCCTGATCCCATTCAGATAGCGACGAACCGAGGTCTTTGCTACTACTGTGTTGTTGTCCCGATCCGGTCGATGACGTGCCGGCACATTGGTGATGGCAGGATTGAGGCCGGCGGTATCATTCCGTCGACCTTGCCAACCGGACAAGCCTATTTCCTTGGCGGACCTTTGCGTTCGGCGGAGGCCGCCCACAGATTGATGTCGGACTCGCGTGCGTATGTGTCGATCTCCGCCAGTTCGGCATCGCTGAAATCGAGCACCTTCAGCGCCCCGACGCAGTCCTCGACCTGCTCGGGCCGGCTGGCGCCGATCAGCGCCGAAGTAACCCGGCCCCTGCGCAGCACCCAGGCCAAAGCCATCTGCGCCAGCGTCTGGCCGCGCTTGCCGGCGATCGTGTTGAGCGCCTTGATGTTGGCGATGGTGCGGTCGTTGATGAAAGCTGTCTTCAGCGACTTGCCCTGGGATGCCCGGCTGCCTTCAGGGATGCCGCCGAGATATTTGTCCGTCAGCATGCCCTGGGCAAGCGGCGAGAACACGATGGAACCGACACCCAAGCCCTCGAGCGTGTCGAGCAGGCCGTCCTCCTCGACCCAGCGGTTCAACATCGAATAACTCGGCTGGTGGATGATGCATGGTGTGCCGAGTTGCTTCAATATGTCGGCGGCCTCGCGGGTGCGCTGCGAATTGTAGGAAGAGATGCCGGCATAGAGCGCCTTGCCCGAACGCACCGCATGGTCGAGCGCGCCCATGGTTTCTTCGAGCGGCGTATCTGGATCGAAACGGTGCGAATAGAAGATGTCGACATAGTCGAGCCCCATCCGCTTCAGGCTCTGGTCGAGGCTGGCCAGCATGTATTTGCGCCCGCCCCATTCGCCGTACGGGCCTGCCCACATCTCGTAGCCGGCCTTGGTCGAAATGATCATTTCGTCACGGTAGGCGGCAAAATCGGTGCGCAGGATCTCGCCGAAGGCGGTCTCCGCCGATCCGGGCGGCGGCCCATAATTGTTGGCGAGGTCGAAATGGGTGATGCCGAGGTCGAAGGCCTTGCGGGCGATCGCCTGTTTGGTCCGATGTGGCGTGTCGTCGCCGAAATTGTGCCACAGCCCGAGCGAGATCGCCGGTAGCTTGAGGCCTGAGCGACCGCAACGGTTGTAGATCATTTTCTCGTAGCGGTTTTCAGCTGCGATATAGGGCATGGGAAATCCTCGAATCTGAATGGACAAGGCACCGTCATCGCACAGACGACGACTATGCCCCGTACCCATCCTTACCTCCTCCCCGGAAGAACGGGGAGAGGGGCAGGCAAAATTATCGATAATCTCCGCGGCCTACTTCTTCTTGGCCAGGAGTTCCTTGGCCTGCTTGACGCCAAGAGCGGCCGGCCGCTCGCAGGTCGTCTGCATGGCGACGAACTTGCCGGTCTCGCCGGAACGCAGGATACCGGTCATGACATCGACGGCATGCAGCGCGAGTTCCATCGAACAGCGATGCGGCCGTCCTTCGACGATCGCCAGTGCCATGTCGGCGAGGCCCGCCGTGCGGTAGTTGGCCATCATGCCGTGGCCATGCATCTCGTTGGGCACGCCAAGCGGGTGCTTCCATTTCGGCAGCTTCTTGACCGGTTTGCCTTCTTCGGTGAAGCGCACGTCGCCGCCGAAGAAGTTCGGATCCGGCACGAACACCGTTCCGGCCTCGCCATAGAGCTCCATCGGCGCGTGACCGTGAGCCCAGACATCCCAGCTTGTGTTCAGCGTCACCACGGCGCCGTTTTCGAATTCCATCAGGCCGTGAATGGTCGTCGGCGTGTTGACCGGGATTTTTTCACCCGCGCGCGGCTTGGAACTAATGGTCCGCTCCTTGGCCGGCGTCGTCGCGAAGGCCACCACCTGCTTCACCGGCCCGATCAGCTGGATCAGATTGGTAATGTAGTAAGGTCCGATGTCGAGCACCGGTCCCGCGCCGGGCTGGAAAAAAAAGTCTGGATTGGGGTGCCAGTGTTCCATGCCGTGGCCCATGACATGGCAGGTGCCGCTGGTGATCCTGCCTAGCTGCCCCTCGTCGATCAGTTCGCGCACAAGCTGGTGCGCGCCGCCAAGGAACGTGTCCGGCGCCGAGCCGATGCGCAGCCCTTTCTTCCCGGCCCGCGCCTTGAGGTCCTGGCCCTCCTTGAGCGACAGCACGAACGGCTTTTCCGAATAGACATGCTTGCCGGCATCGAGCACCTGCTTCGACACCTCGTAGTGCACGGCCGGAATGGTCAGGTTGACGATGATGTCGATGTCGTCGGCCTTGAGAATATCCTCGACCGTCTCGGCGCGCAGCTTGAACTCCTTCGCCCGCGCCTTGGCCGCATCCATGTTGATGTCGGCGCAGGCGCGCATCTCGATGCCGCGAAACAGCGGCGCCAGCGAGAAATACGCCTTCGAGATGTTGCCGCAGCCAATGACGCCAATACCCAGTTTCCCATTACTCAGCTTCTTTGCCATGGTGCTTGTTCCTAGTAGCTCTTGACGGTTGCGATCGAGCGGCGGGCGAAGCGCTCGATGTCGTTGGGATTGTCCTGTTCCATGACAAAGTATTTCGCCGCGCTCTTTGCCCGCAGCACCTTGATCAGGCCGGCCCAGTCGATCGTGCCGTGACCGACATCCGACCAGCCGTCCTCATCCAGCCCCTCACCCGGCTTAGCCATGTCCTTGACATGGACGGCGCTGATGCGTTGGCCGTGTTTTTCGATCCAGGGCAGCGGATCGGCGCCGCCGCGTATCACCCAGGCAATATCCATCTCCCAGCCAATATTGAGCGCGGACGACAGGATATGATCCTGCGGCACCGAACCGTCGGCGAGCGCCTTGAACTCGAAATCATGGTTGTGCCAGGCAAAGCCGTAGCCGGCCTTCGAGGCAACCTCGCCGACCTTGGCCAGACGCTCGCCAAAGCCGCGCCAGCCAGCGGTATCGGATGGCCTGTCCTCGGCCATCAGATAGGGACAGATCAGAAGCTTGACGCCGAGCGCTTCGGCGATCCGGCGCACGCCGCCGAAATCCCTCTCCAGCGCATCGATGGAAAAGTGCCCGGTCGGCATCGAAAGGCCGTTCTTGTCGAGTTCGGCGCGGAAGGCCTTTGGATCGTCATAGACGCCGCCGAAGCCTTCGACCTCGGCGTAACCAAGCTTGCCCAGCATCTCGAGCACATTGGTCCAGGGC
Organism: Mesorhizobium sp. ES1-4; assembly: GCF_020164745.1. Classification (GTDB taxonomy): domain Bacteria; phylum Pseudomonadota; class Alphaproteobacteria; order Rhizobiales; family Rhizobiaceae; genus Mesorhizobium. The sequence continues at coordinate 418,491 of NZ_JAIUGV010000002.1, forward strand.
AAGAAATTGCGGGCGCTGTAAAGTTGGAATGACCAGTTCATCGTCTCTGTCCGTTCTGCTTGGGGATCGTTCAGGTGGTGATTCTCGGGAGCTAGATGCGGTTGCCCGCAGCGATGTCGAAAAGCGAAGCGCGCATCGGATCAAAACCGATGCTGACGGTCTCGCCATTGCGCGGCGTACACTCGGCTGTCACCCGCAGCGTGAAATTCTGCTTGCCGAGCTTCAACCACACCAGTGTGTCGGAGCCCATGGGCTCGACGACCTCGACAGCCGCTGTGGCGGTGAACGGCCAGCCTGAGCCACTGTTCAAGGCGACATGCTCAGGCCGGATGCCGAACACCGCCGGACCTGGCTCCGGTTCGCTCTCGAAGGCATAGGTCGAAAGCGGGATGCGAACATCCTCGGCCGCGAACCGCCAACCGCTATTGTCCTTTTCAAGCCTGCCCTCGAGAAAATTCATCGCCGGCGAGCCGAGAAACCCTGCAACGAACCGGTTGACCGGACGGTTGTAGATCGTCTGCGGCGCGTCGAGCTGCTGGATGACGCCACCCTTCATCACCGCGATGCGATCGGCCAGCGTCATCGCCTCGATCTGGTCATGAGTGACATAGATCATCGTGTTCTGCAGCTTGCGGTGCAGAAGCTTGATTTCGACGCGCAGCTCCGAGCGCAGCTTGGCGTCGAGATTGGACAGCGGTTCGTCGAACAGGAAGACATCGACATCGCGCACCAGCGCCCGCCCGATCGCCACGCGCTGGCGCTGGCCGCCCGAGAGTGCCGCTGGCTTGCGCTGCAAAAGCGGCTCGATCTGCAGGATTTCGGCGGCACGGGCAATGCGCTTGGCGATCTCGTCCTTGGCGATGCCGGCGACACGCAGGCCGAAGGACAGGTTCTTCTCCACCGTCATCTGCGGATAGAGCGCGTAGGACTGGAACACCATGCCGATGCCGCGGTCCTTGGGCTCTTCCCAGGTGACGTTCTTGCCCTTGATGAAGATGCGCCCTTCGGAAATGTCGAGCAGGCCGGCGATGCAGTTGAGCAGGGTCGACTTGCCGCAACCGGACGGCCCGAGCAGCACGATGAACTCGCCTTCGGCGACATCGAGGTTGAGCGTCCTCAGCACGGAGACCGCGCCGAAATTCAGCGACAGGTCCTGGATCGAAACGCTGGTGCCGTTCGCCGCCATCGCCATCATCCTTTCACCGCGCCGGCGGCAATGCCGCGCACGAACAATTTGCCGGAAATGAAGTAGACGATCAGCGGCACCAGCCCGGTCAGGATGGTGGCGGCCATGTTGACATTGTACTCCTTCACACCTTGCACCGAGTTGACGATGTTGTTGAGCTGCACCGTCATCGGATAGGTGTCGGGGCGGGTGTAGACGACGCCGAACAGGAAGTCGTTCCAGATGCCGGTCACCTGCAGGATGATGGCGACGACGAAGATCGGCAGCGACATCGGCAGCATGATGCGCAGGTAGATGCCCCAGAAGCCGGCTCCGTCGACGCGCGCCGCCCGGAACAGCTCTTCCGGCATGGAAGTGAAATAGTTGCGGAACAGAAGCGTCAGGATCGGCATGCCGAAAATGGAATGCACGATGACAAGGCCGCTCAAGCTGCCATAGAGGCCGATCTCGCGCAGGATGATGACGATCGGATAGATCATCACCTGATAGGGAATGAAGGCGCCGACGATCAGGATGACGAAGAAGGTGTCGGCGCCCTTGAAGCGCCAGTTGGCCAACGCGTAGCCGTTCACCGAAGCGATGGCGATCGACAGGATCACCGAAGGAACGGTGATGCGCACCGAGTTCCAGAAACCGCGCGAAAGCCCGTCGCAATTGAGGCCGGTGCAGGCCTGCGACCATGCCTTGACCCATGGCTCGAAGGTGATCTCGAGCGGCGGCGAGAAGATGTTGCCGAGGCGGATCTCCGGCATGCCCTTGAGCGAGGTGACGACCATCACATAGAGCGGCAGGAGGTAGTAGAGTGCGACCACGACAAGCGTGCCGTAGAGGAAAATGTTACGGCGCGAAAACATGTGCCGCGGCTTCGGTCCGCTCGGTCCGGAGGCGCCAGCCCGCGGGTTTGACGACGCGGCGGACAAGGTCACGGCATGGTCAGACACGCTTGCGGCCCCCGAATTCGAGATAGGCCCAGGGCACGATGACGATCATCACCGACAGCAGCATCATGGTCGAGGCGGCAAAACCCTGGCCGAGGTTCTGGGCGAAGAACATGTAGTCGTAGACGTACTTGGCCGGCACTTCGGAGGCGATGCCCGGCCCGCCGCTGGTTTGCGCGACGACGAGGTCGTAGACCTTGACGATACCGGACGCGATGATCACCAGCGTGGTGATGAAGACCGGCCGCATCATCGGGATGATGATGAACAGATAAGTCTTCCACATGGGTATCCCGTCCACCCGCGCGGCCTTCCAGATGTCCTCGTCGATGCCGCGCAGGCCCGCCAGCATCAGGCACATGATGAGGCCGGTGCCCTGCCAAAGCGCCGCGATCGATATGCCGTAGATGACGATGCTGGAGTTATAGAGCGGATTGAAATCGAAGCTGGTCCAGCCAAGGCTTCGTACCACGCCCTGAACGCCGAAATCCGGATTGAGCAGCCATTGCCAGACAACGCCGGTGACGATGAAGGACAGCGCGAAGGGGTAGAGGAAGATGGTCCGGAACGTGTCCTCGAAGCGGATCTTCTGGTCGAGCAGGGCAGCGAGCAGAAAGCCGATCACCAGCGAGAACACCAGTGAGACCACGCCGTAGATCAACAGGTTCTCGATCGAGATCAGCCAGCGTGGCGTCGCCCACAGCCGGTAATACTGGTCGAGCCCGACGAAATTCAGCCGCGGCAAAAGCTTTGAATTGGTGAAGGAATAAAGCACCGTCCACGCCGTCCCGCCGGCGAACACCACCAGGGCGGTAAGCACCATCGGGATCGAGGCAACCTTCGCATTGAGGTTACGGAAGAGCTGGTTGGGGCGCGCGCTCTTGCTCATCACTGCAGCCGTGCTGGATCGGGTAAGGGCGGAAAGTCAGCACGCCCGGGCTCCCGGCCCTGCCTGGCAAGGTCGGGAGCGAGGCGGCTCGTCAGTCGTCAGTCGGCCGTGGCAATGATGTCGGCGAAGCGCTTCTGCGCCTCCTCGAGGCTCATGTCCGGCTTGGCGAAGAATTCGGAGAACAGGTCCTCCTTCTGCTTCTGGCTGTCTTGCGAGAGCAGTTGGTCCGTCCACGGGATGACGGCGCCCTTGGCCAGAATGGCGAGGCCCTTCTTCATACAGTCATTGGCCGCGTTGAGATCGACATCGCCGCGCACCGGCAGCGATCCCTTCTTGAGGTTGAAGGCAACCTGGGTCTTGGGATCGAGCAGGGTTTCGGCCAGCACCTCCTGCGCCTTGGCCTTGTCGGCGTCCTTGAGCAGCGGGAAGTAGAAGGCGTCGCCGCCTGTGGCGATGACCTCGTTCAGGCCAAGGCCGGGAAGGCAGGTATAGTCCTTGCCGGCGGTCTTGCCGGCGACCTGGAACTCGCCTTGCGCCCAGTCGCCCATGATCTGGCCGCCGGCCTTGCCGGTGATGACCATGTTGGTTGCCTGGTTCCAGTCCTGCACATTGGTATTCTTGGCCATCTTGCGCGCGTCGTCGGCGGCCTTGAAGACCTTGGCGACCTCGGGACCGGCGGCGAACTTGGCATCCTTGTCCTTGTAGACCTTGAGGAAGGTGTCGGTTCCGCCGACCGCGGCAAGCAGCACGTCGAAGGCGCCCGATGCCTGCCAGGCCTGCCCGCCGACCGCGAGCGGCACGATGCCTGCCTTCTCCAGCGCCGGAGCCGCGGCCACATATTCATTCCAGTTCTTCGGCACCGGCACGCCGGCCTTCTCGAAGGCCGTGTTCGACAGCCACAGCCATTGCCAGGAATGGATGTTGACCGGCACGCAATAGATCTTGCCGTCGATCGTGCACGAGTCGAGCAGGCTCTTGGGCCGTACCACTTCCGTCCACTTGCCCTTGGTGGCGACATCGGTGAGGTCGCGCATGAGGCCGGCCTGCACCAGTTCCTCCGCTTGCCGGCCATGATTGAATTGGGTGGCGCCCATCGGATCGCCGCCGGTGATGCGGCTGATCATGATCGGCCGCGCCGTGCCGCCGGATCCGGCGATGGCGCCGTCGACCCAGTGATTGCCGGTGGCGTCGAATGCCTTGGCGAGTTCGGCGACCGCCGCCGCCTCGCCGCCGGATGTCCACCAATGGGTGACTTCCAGATCAGTCGCGGCCGCCGGCCCGGCGACGTTGAGCGCAACCGTCGCGGCAAATGCAGCGGTCAGGAATTTGTATCGCATTTCGGCTTCCTCCCAGAAATCTGAAACGTTACAGATTTTCGATACGGCAATTGCGCAGATGGTGCAACCCCGACCCGTCGGCGGCTTCGCATTTTTTTCGGAACGCGAACAAATCCTTGTCGTCCACCAAACGTGCTGCGCTGCAGCATGCCACTATCGCAGCGCAAAAGGCGATTTGCCGACAAGAAATGCATCCCGCCTTTGGATTCAAGGGAAATTGGCCCGCCAGCGGACCGCAGTCATGTTGCCGGACGATAAGGCGAAACTGGCAATCTGTAACGTTTCAGTATATTGCGGCACCGCCAGGCTTGAAATCACGCCATATTGCGGATCCCGGCGATTGCCGACCCGGCTTGCGGCTGCTATGCGCCTGACGGGCGGGACGAATGGATAGACAGCGGACGGAAAATAACGAAGACGCGTCGACGCGGGAGCGGCCGACGCTGAAGACGCTCGCCTTCATGACCGGGCTCGGTGTCACCACCGTGTCTCGCGCCCTGAAGGATGCGCCGGAGATCGGCGCCGAGACCAGGCGCCGCGTCCAGCTCGTCGCCAAGCAGATCGGCTACCGGCCCAACCGTGCCGGCGTGCGCCTCAGGACAGGCAAGACCAATGTCATCAGCCTCGTGCTCAACACGGAGCAGGAGATCATGAGCTTCGTCTCCGACATCATCTACGGCGTCTCGGAGGTTATTGCCGACACGCCCTATCATCTGATCGTCACGCCCTATTCGCGCTCGCAGGACCCGCTGGATCCCATACGCTATCTGGTCGAGACAGGCTCCGCCGACGGCGTCATCATTTCACGCACGCAGCCGAACGATGCCAGGGCCCGATACATGCTGGAGCGCGGCATCCCCTTCGCCACGCACGGCCGCACCGAGATGGGGCTGGTGCATCCCTATCACGATTTCGACAATTACGCGTTTGCGGCGGAAGCCGTGCGGCGCCTGGCTGATATCGGGCGCAGCAAGCTCGCCTTGCTTTCGCCGCCTGTGGGGCTGACCTATCACAGCCATACGGTCAACGGCTTCGCCGATGCGCTGAGAGACGTCGGCGCCAGCGAGATCCCGTTTAGCACCGTGTCGATAGACCATTCGATCGAGCAGATCAGGATGAGGACGGCGCAGCTGATGCGGCGCGATGTCAGGCCGGACGGCTTCGTCAGCAGCGCCGCCGCCGCGACCCTCGCCATCGTCGCCGGCATCGAGGACGCCGGCCTGAAGCTCGGCCGCGACGTCGACGTGGTGTCGAAGCAGTCGTCGGATCTGCTGCACCTGTTTCGGCATGAATTGCTGGTGGTCAACGAAGATTTCCGGCTGGCCGGCTCCGAGCTTGCGCGCTCGGTGCTCGGCTGGATCGGCGGTGCCGCGCCCGGCTCGCTGCAGAGCCTGAGCGAGCCGAAGGGCGTCGTGGCCTACCGGCGCTGAGGCGATTAGAGCATGATGCCGAAAAGTGTGAAGCGGTTTTCGGCCGACATCATGCTCCTCCCTTTGATCTAGAGACGGATTCAGATTTCAGGTCGACTCGACCTGAAATCATCCGGTTCTAGCCGGCCGCTGCCCCAAGGGCCGTGGAACGCACCCTGCTCGCCGATACGCTCGAAACCATGCGCACCGAAGAAGTCGCGCTGCGCCTGGATCAGGTTCGAGGTCCCGCGGCCCTGGCGGTAGCTGTCGAAATAGGCAAGCGCGGAAGACAGCGCCGGCACCGGCGCGCCGGCTTCGGAAGCTCTCGCCACGACACGCCGCAGCGACAGATGCGCCTCCTGCATCATGGTGATGAAAGCCGGCGCCATCAACAGGTTGGTCGAAGCGCCGCCGCTGCCGAACGCTTCGGCCATCGTGTCCAGCATCTGCGAGCGGATGATGCAGCCGGCGCGCCAGATCTTGGCGATGGTCGGCATCGGCAGATTCCAGTGGAACTCCTTCGAGGCGCCGCTCATCACGGCGAAACCCTGCGCGTAGGCGGCGATCTTGCCGGCGAATAGCGCCAGCTCGAGGTCCTTCAACAATGCATCCTTGTCGCCGGAAATCCTCGACACGCCGATATCGCCATAGGCCTTTTCAGCCGCCTGCCGCTCGTCCTTGATCGACGACAGAACGCGCGCCGCCACAGCCGCCTCGATCGCGGTTGCCGGAATGCCGAGCTGCTGCGCCTCGATGACGGACCATTTGCCGGTGCCCTTCTGGCCGGCACGGTCGAGGATGACATCGACCACGGGTTTGCCGGTCTTGGGATCGTCGGCGGCGAGCACCTTGGCGGTGATCTCGATCAGGTAGGAATTGAGCCGGCCCTTGTTCCAGTTGGAAAATACCGTACCGATCTCCTTCGGCCCCATGCCCATTCCGTCGCGCAGGATCCCGTAGATTTCGGCAATCATCTGCATGTCGGCATATTCGATGCCGTTGTGGATGGTCTTGACGAAATGGCCGGCGCCATCGGTGCCGAGCCAGGCCGCACAGGGCTCGTCCTTGAACTTGGCGGAGATGGCGGTCAGCACCTTCTCGACACGCTTCCACGACTCCTCCGTGCCTCCAACCATGATCGACGGTCCGTGGCGTGCGCCCTCCTCGCCGCCGGAGACGCCCATGCCGATAAAGGTAAGGCCCGAGCCGGACAGTTCGGAGAAGCGCCGCATCGTGTCGCGGAAATTCGCATTGCCCGCGTCGATGATAATGTCGTTGTCGGACAGCACGCCGCGCAAGGCTTCGATCTGCTCGTCCACCGGCTTGCCGGCCAGCACCATGATGATGATCGGGCGCGGCGGCCGGATCGCGGCGGCGAGTTCCTCCAGACTGTAGCAAGGGACGACCATGTCCTTCAGGGCACCGGCATTCTCGACGAAAGCGTCCGTGCGCGCCCGCGTGCGGTTGAAGACGGCGATGCGGTGCCCGTGCTCGGCGATGTTCAGCGCCAGGTTGGAGCCCATCGTGCCAAGGCCGATCAGGCCGATTTCGGCTTTTTCCATCGTTTCTTCCCTGTTTCCGGATCTGGTGTTTCGAGCTCGCGCCCGTTCTTGCCTGGATGCCCGTTATTGCTTCGATGATTGACGGGCCTTCCGGCTCGCGTCAACCGCCTCGCCCAATTGTGTTGCTGGGACCATCACCGCCTGATGTCGACTGGCGCCTCGATCTTCACCATCTCGAAGTCCGAGACCAGGATATCGAGGCGCACCGTCCAGCGGCCGGGGACCGGAATGATGAGGTTGTCGACACGCCAGCTGCCGTCGCCGGGCTTGGTTGCCGCACGCTTCAGCGGCTCGATGCCGGAATCGGGCTTCGACATCACCAGCGTCACTTCCTTGGCGTCGAGCGGCCCGAAATCGCCGGTCATGATGATCATCGATGCGGAGACCGGCCCGGCGTGGCCTGGCGTGATGCTGAGATCGGCCATGGCCTGCAGCGCGTGGATGTGGACCGAAACCGGCTGCGCCGCCGCGATCGCCAGCGCCCGTGGTGGCGGCGTGAAGCGCCAGCACGCGGCGACCCCGAGGATCGCCAGCACGATCAGCACTTCGACGCCCACCGAGCGGGCGAGCCTGCGTTGCACCTCGGTCGCTCCCGCCTCGGCCGAGGCGGTGAGCTTCCAGCGATTGACGGCGGCCAACGTGAACAGAAAGACCAGCAACCCGAGTTTCAGCAGCAGCAATCGGCCATAAGCAGTGTCGATCAGTGCCGAGGGCGTCCGCACCTGGATCACGGCCAGCACCACGCCTGCCGCGGCAAGCAAGGCGACCACGGGCAGGATTGCCCGTGAGAAGCGGCGCAGGAAATCGACGGAGCCCGCCGCTTGACGCTTCAGCGCGAGGCCGAGCGGCACCAGAGCGCCCGCCCAGAAGGCGATGCCGGCGCCATGCACGAAGACCAGCGGCCGTGTCAGCCATTGCGGTTCGGCCGCACTGGCATGGCCGCTCGCGGTAAGCGCCGCGCCCACACCGGCCAGTCCGGCAAGGGCTAGAAGCCTGGCGGCCGCGCGCGGTCCGGCCAGCGACAACAGGCCAAGCCCCAGCGCGATCAGGGCGATCAGCACCGTCCAGCCGAAGCTGGTGCCGAACCCGGTGCGCCAGACAACCGGCTGCGCCAGATGAGAGAGCGGCGCACCAAGCGCATCGAGACCCTGGAAGCCCAGCGACAGCGGCGCCGCCACCAGCCCGCACAGGATCGACACGGCAACCAAGCGCTGACCGGCACGGCCGCCTCCGGCCAGCCAGGCAAGGGCGAAAGCGCCGCCGACACCGAGGAAAAGACCGATGTAGAGGAGGACCTTGCCGATCCAGATCGCCGAGCGCAGCGGCCAGTCAACCGTTTCGGAGACGGCCGGCGGCTCGCTTGGCGCACCGATGGAAAACAGGAGCGAGCCGCCGACCGGATGGCCATCGGCGGAAACGACACGCCAGCTCAGCACATGCGTGCCCGACTTGAGCGGCCGCGGATTGTCGATCTCGACCGTCTGGTCGCTCAGGCGGAAGGACGTCAGCGTAACCGGCGTGCCGTCGGGCGTCACCAGCGTCAGCACCAGCGGCGAGACCGGCTCGCTGAAGGTCAGCGAGAACCGCGCCGGCGCCTGCGCCATCACGGCGCCGTCGACCGGATCGGTCTTGATCAGCGCCGCATGAGCAAAGGCCTGATTTGTCGAGGCCATGACGATGAGCGCGATGACCATCGCGAAAAGCCCACCGGCCCAGCCGAAGCGCTTGCCGATCGTTGCGGGCCTTTGAAGAAAGGGGGTCGCGTTCATGCTGTCGCCATGGAATTGGCGGCGCACCTTGCGGACAGGGCGCGCCGCCGGAAAATCACTTCTTCGGCTTGAGCTTGATGCCGGGCGCCGGGTTCTCCAGCGCGTCCTCATCCTGTCCAGCCGCCGGAATCTCGATCCAGCGGACGGCTGCATCGCCGCATTCCTGCACCACTGGGAAGTAGAGCATCTGGCCGGGGGGCAGATCCGCCGCCAGCACCGCCCGGAAGACGAACTCATCGTAGAATTCATCCGGCAGATTGCCGCCGCTCCAGTCGACCTCCTTCACGCCGTCGGCCACCGCCTGGCCATAGAGCTGGTAGGATTTTTCGTACTTGCCCTTCTTGGTCTGCAGCGTCCAGCCTGGCTTCGGCATCGGCTTCACCGCGATCACACCTTCCGGGATCTGGACCCGGACGGCGGTTGTGGCTTTGCCGTCGCAGCCATGCGGAACGCGCAAGACGGCCTTGTAGGTCGAGCCGATGGCCGCCTCCTGGGTTTCGAGCGTGATGTGCGCGAAGGCGGCATTTGTCCCCAGCACGAGAAACGCGCCGGCCGCCAAAAGATACTTGTTCATGATCGTCCCTCTGATTTCAAAATTGGTGGATAGGCGCGATCAATTGGCGTGGTCGTCCATGCCGCCCATTTCGCCCATGCCCTCGACGGCGAACTCGACGCTGACAGTGCCGGCCTTCTCGAAGGTCAGCGTGGCGGCGAATTTTTCGCCCTGCTTGGGTTGCCGCTTGAGGCCGATGAACATCAGGTGATAGCCGCCGGGCGCCAGCGCCACCTTGCCTCCCGCCGGTATCTCCAGGCCACCGGCGACCGGCCGCATGGTCATGACGCCATCCTTGACGGCCATTTCATGCAGTTCGGCCTTTTCGGAGACATCGGAGGAGATCGATAGCAACCGGTCCGCGGCGCCGCCCTTGTTGAGGATGGTGAAATAGCCGCCGGCCACCTTGGCGCCGGCCGGCGTGGCGCGTGACCAGGGGTGTTCGATTTCGAGATCGCCAACCTTGAATTCGTGCGCCAGGACCGACTGGGCGCCTACGAACAGCAGGGCAAAGACCAGCGTGATAATGCCGATACGCGCCTTGAAACGAGACAGGGCGAGGCTGAACACGGTGCCCGCCGACATACGGAAAGAATGGGACATGGTTGCTCCATGACGTGATGATCGCGCCGTCTCCGGTCGCGAATGGCTTGATGTTGGATGAGTACGCTCGCGAAAGGTTCCGCAAGCAAGCAGGCTCAAGCCGCCAGTGGCGGCGCGCGCGGGTTCGACGGCGAGCGTTCGCGGGCGAAGTCGAGATGCGTGGTCGCCGGGAAGACGAAGGCGACGGTCTCGAAGGAAAGAGACGAAAGCGCGAGCCCGGCCTCGGGCGGCTGCGCATAGGCCGGCGAAAACATGCTGCAGCCGAGCGTGCAGCAGGCCGGCAGATGTGACGGGTGCTGGTCGCCGCCGGGAAGCCGGGTGGCGCCGTCGTGGGTACAGATGACGTTGCCGAAGGCATCGAGCTGCGCGACATTCGGCCCTGTGCCGAAGGCGAGCGCACCGAAAGTCGACTGGAGCAACAGCAGATAGGCCGCGACAAGCGCGACCGGCATATTCCACCGCTTACCCTTCTTGTTCAAAGGACTTGCCTGCTCAAAACATCCGCCTCTTCAGGCGACCACCGGAAAGACACTTAACACGGCAGCCAGTGGTCGAAAATCGCCAAATCGACGCTGCGGCAACGCGGCAGGATCAGCTCTTTTGGGACGGCCGGCTTTCCGGTATCGAGGTCAGCAAGGTCTGGCGTGCCGACTTCAGATGCTTGCGGCAGGCGGCATCGACCTTGCCTAGGTCGCGCGACTTGAGTGCCTCGATATAGGTTAGATGCTCGCCGATCGCGACTTCGTTACGCTCGCGTTCCTGTGCCTTGTTCCACTGGTAGTGGTAGTGGAAGATCATGGCGATGACATCGTAAAAATCGACGATGAAACGGTTGTGCGAAGCGCGATGGATGAGCCGGTGGAAGCGCTCGTCGAGTTCCGAGAACTCATTGAAGCGCGTCGCGATCTCGCGCCGCAGCAAACGATGTTCCTCTTCCAGGCGGTCTAGATCGCCCCAGACCGGACTGTCCTGCGGCAGCGCGGTGAAGGCGGCCGCCGAACGCAATTCGAACATTTCGCGGATTTCGGTCAGTTCCAGCGCGAAGGCCCGTGTAAAGCCTTTCAGCACCCAATGGCTGTTGCGGCGTTTTTCGATCAGGCCGAAACGGGAGAAGCGGATGAGGAACTCGCGCACGCTGGTGGTGCCGACACCGATCTCGCGCGCCAGTTCGAGCTCGTTGATCTGCATGCCGGCCTCTGCGCCGCCGGCCAGCAGCCTGCGCATGAACGACCGTTCGATGATCTCGGCCAGCGTGTCGGTTTCTTCCTCGGGAAAGAAATCGTCGGAACGCGGGTCGCGCAGCACCGTCTTGGCACGCTTGTTCCAGGCGATCAGGCCGGTTTCCTCCATGCGCGCCAGGATGCTGCGCACGGTCGTGCGGCTGACGCCAAGCAGCGCGCCCAGTTCCGGTTCCGACGGCAGGCTGCGCGTTTCGTCGAGCAGCCTGAGGCAGCGGTTGTAGGCGTCCTTGTAGACGTTGTTGCTCTTCGACATCCCTGCCCCACTCATGCCGGCGCTTGCGGTGGCCGGCTTGAAGCGCAATATGACGTTCCCACGACCCTGAAAAGCAGGAAACGCTTTCATCAGGCCCGGTTCACTGTTTCCAGCGCCATCATTTTCCCAAGGCCGGAACGACAGCGAAAAAACAATTGACGCAAAACTGTTTTTTCCCGATAAAAGACATTAACTCTTAACAGGCGCGTGTCAATCCGCGCATCCCAGATCACCCAGGAAACGCCCGTGAACGTCTCGAACACCATCCTTCTGTCTCCCGCCGACAATGTCGCCGTTGCCAATGGCCGCATCGAGGTCGGCACCGCACTGCCGGGTGGCGCGCTCGCCGCCGCTATCATCGAGCCTGGCCACAAGGTGGCGATCAAGCCGATCTCCTCCGGTGAAGCCGTGGTCAAATATGCCCAGGCGATCGGCCGCGCCACACAGGACATCGCGCCGGGCGAGCATGTCCATTCACACAATCTGGTCTTCGAGGCCGGCCGGTTGCCCGTGGTGCCGCCGAACGAGGCCGAGCACGCAACCGAAGCCGACCGCGCCCGCACCTTCATGGGCTATCGCCGTGCCGACGGCCGCGCCGGCACGCGCAACTTCATCGGCATCATCGCCAGCGTCAATTGCTCGGCCACCGTCTGCCATTCGATCGCCGACACGGCCAACAGGACCTTGCTGCCGAAATATCCCGGCATCGACGGCTTCGTGCCGATCGTCCATGGCCAGGGCTGCGGCATGAGCGGCACCGGGGATGGCATGATGGTGCTGCATCGGACCTTGGCCGGCTATGCCCGCCATCCGAATTTCGGTGGCGTGCTGATGGTCGGCCTCGGCTGCGAGGTCAACCAGCTCACCCTCTACGGCCAGAAGGGAGCCGCCGCCGGCAAACGCCATTTCAACATCCAGGATGCCGGCGGGTCGCGCAAATCGGTGGAAAAGGCGATGGGCGTGCTGGCCGAGATTGCCGAGGAAGTCGGGCAGTTGAAGCGTGAGCCGATCCCGGTCAGCGAGATCGTCGTCGGCCTGCAATGCGGCGGCTCCGACGGCATGTCGGGCATCACCGCCAATCCGGCGCTGGGTGCGGCCGTCGACATCCTGGCCGGCGTCGGCGGTATCGGCATCCTTTCGGAGACGACGGAAATCTATGGCGCCGAACACCTGCTCGCCTATCGAGCGGCAACGCCCGAGGTGGCCAGGAAGCTCGATGGTTATGTGAAATGGTGGGAAGATCACGTCGCCAAGCACGGCGCCTCGATCGACAACAACCCCTCCCCCGGCAACAAGCGCGGCGGCCTCACCACCATTTTGGAAAAGTCGCTCGGTGCCGTCGCCAAGGGCGGCCAGACGCCGCTCAACGGCGTGTTCGGCTATGCCGAGAAGGTCACCGGCAACGGGTTGGTGTTCATGGACACGCCCGGCTACGACCCGGTCTCGGCCACCGGACAGGTCGCGGGCGGCGCCAATGTCATCGTCTTCACCACCGGTCGCGGCTCCTGCTTCGGCTGCCGGCCGACACCGTCGATCAAGGTCGCCACCAACTCGACAATGTATCACCAGATGGAAGAGGACATGGACGTCAATTGCGGCGTCATCGCCTCCGGCGAAAAGACCATTGCCGGCATGGGCCGCGAGATCTTCGAGCTGATCGTCGAGACGGCTTCGGGCCGCAAGACCAAGAGCGAGGATTTTGGCTACGGCGACAACGAGTTCGTGCCCTGGCATCTCGGCGCAACGCTCTAGCTTTGTATTCGCGCATTCCCGAAGCCGCCGGGATCCGCCGGCAGCGGCGGGCAACAGGGAGGTTGTGCATGGAAAGACGCCGCATTGGCCAGACAGCACTGGAGGTCAACGAGATCAGCCTCGGCGGCCTCTACGGCGCCTGTTCGGCTTGCCTGAACGGCGCTTCGGCGATTTCCTCCGCTACAAGCCGCGCGATTCCTTCACAATGTCGCGATCCTGGAAAAGAATGAACATTCCATGTTGACGTAGTTGTGGAATTAATATTCCATAAATGCGGAACGGAAACGGGAGCGCTCAACCAACAAAAAGGAGGAATTGCGCTGGTAGTCGGCCGGTTCTCAGGCCACGGATACGCTGGCCGCAAACACCGCTTGCATCAGCTGGACCGATGCACTATCAAAACGGTGCAACTGTTTTTTATTGATAAAGTTCTGTTTGGGCCACGCCTATCCGAACCGGGCTTCCGTGAATGTTCACCAGGCGACTTAGGGAGGATCCTATGAAATTCGTGACCAGCATTCTTAACCGCCGCGCCGTCATGGCCGTGGCGGCAGCCTCGATGCTCGCCGGCGTCATGCATACCGCACCGGTTTCGGCGGCTGATGTGACCATTCCGATCATCGTCAAGGACACGACGTCCTTCTACTGGCAGATCGTTCTGGCCGGCGCCCGCAAGGCCGGCAAGGACCTCGGCGTCAACGTGCCGGAACTCGGCGCCCAGGCTGAAACCGACGTCAACGGCCAGATCTCCATCCTCGAGAACGCCGTCGCCGGCAATCCGGCCGCCATCGTCATCGCGCCGACCGAAGCCAAGGCGCTCGGCAAGCCGATCGACGAGGCCGCCACCAAGGTCAAGATCATCGGCATCGACTCCAGCGCCGACTCCAAGGCGTTCACCTCGTTCCTCACCACCGACAACGTGCAGGGCGGCCGCGTCGCGGCGGACGGTCTTGCGGCTGCCATCGGCGAGGCCAATGGCGGCAAGATCGAAGGCAAAGTTGCCCTGATCACCGCGCTTCCTGGCGCCGGCTCGCTCGAGCAGCGCGCTCAGGGATTCAAGGAAGAACTCAAGGCCAAGTATCCAGGACTTGAACTGATCGCCGACAAATATGCCGATGGTCAGGCCACCACCGGCCTCAACATCGCCACCGACCTGATCACCGCCAATCCGGATCTGAAGGGTATCTTCGCGTCCAACCTGATCATGGCGCAGGGCGTCGGCCAGGCGGTCGCCGAGAACAAGCTGGCCGGCAAGGTCGCTCTGATCGGTTTCGACAGCGACGAGAAGCTGATCAAATTCCTGAATGACGGCGTCATTTCCGGCCTCGTCGTGCAGGATCCTTACCGGATGGGCTACGACGGCATCAAGACCGCGCTCGCGGCTTCGAAAGGCGAGAAGGTCGAAGCCAATGTCGACACCGGCGCAAACCTCGTCACCAAGGCCAATATGAAGGAACCGAAGATCGACGCGCTGCTCAATCCGAAACTCAACTGAGCATCAGCACGGAAACATGGCTTCCGGGGTCTCGTGCCCCGGAAACCGAACGCATTGGAAATCCGTCGCCTTGGGCTAGACTGCTTGGCGAGAGTTTCAAAGCCTCGCAGCGTGCCAAATCGTGAGGCCAATCTGGGAGGATTGTCATGACATCGACGGCGCAAGACCTGCACGACACCCCCGTGGTGGCGCCCGGCAGGACGATCCTGGAACTGCGCGGCCTCGAGAAGAAATATCCGGGCACCCACGCGCTGAAGCCGGTGACCCTCGCCTTCAAGGCCGGTGAGATTCACGCCATCGTCGGCGAGAATGGGGCCGGCAAATCCACCCTGATCAAGCTCTTGACCGGCGTCATGCCGCGCACCTCCGGCGAGGTGATCTGGGAAGGCAAGCCGGCGGCGCTCGCAACCCCGCACGAGGCGATGGCACTGGGCATCAACGCCGTCCACCAGGAAGTTGTGCTCTGCCGTCATCTGACCGTCGCCGCCAACATGTTCCTCGGCGAGGAGAATTCGCGCTTCGGCATCCTGCAGCAGCGGGCCATGGTCAGGGAGGCGCAGAAGATCATCGACGGTCTCGGCTTCGACCTGCCCGCGCACGTCATTCTCGGCAACCTCACCATCGGCCAGCAACAACTGATCGCTGCCGCCCGCGCCACCGTGCGCGGCACCAAATTCCTGATCTTCGACGAGCCGACCGCCTACCTGACCCGCAAGGAGGCCGACCAGCTCTTCACCCTGATCCGCCGGCTGAAGGACGAAGGCGTCACGATCATCTATATCAGCCATCGCATGGAGGAAGTGTTCGAACTCGCCGACCGGGTCTCGGTGCTGCGCGACGGCACGCTAGTAGGCACCCGCGACATCGCCGAAACAAACGACGCCGAGTTGGTCAGGATGATGATCAACCGCTCGATCGAGCAGATCTACCACAAGGAGCATCTCACTCCGGGCGCTCCGATCGTCGAAGCAAGGAACCTGTCCGGCAAGGGCTTCGAAGACGTGTCGATGACAGTCCGCGCCGGCGAGATCGTCGGACTCTACGGCCTGATCGGCGCCGGACGCAGCGAATTCGTCACCACTCTGTACGGGCGCCACCGCAAATCGGCCGGTCATGTTCTTTGGGAGGGCAAGGACGTCCAGATCAATTCCGAGCATGACGCCATCAAGCTCGGCATGGCGCTTGCGCCGGAGAGCCGCCGCGACCAGGGCCTCTGCCTCAATTTGCCGGTCGGCCTCAACCTCAACCTGCCGATCTACAAGCGCATTTCCAGAAATCTCTTGATCTCCGGAGCACAGGAAAGGACCCAGGCCGACCGCCAGATCGCCGATCTCAGGATCAAGACGCCGACCCGCAATGCGTTGGCCTCCAGCCTGTCGGGCGGCAATCAGCAGAAGATCGTCATCGGCAAATGGCTGGCGCATGGCGCCAAGCTGTTCATCTTCGACGAGCCGACGGTTGGCGTCGATGTCGGCACCAAGGCCGAAATCTACCGCCTGTTCAGCGCGCTCTTGTCGAAGGGCGCCGGCATCATCCTCATCTCGTCCTATTTGCCGGAAGTCTATGAACTGGCCGACACGCTGCATGTGTTCCGCCGCGGCAAGCTGGTGGCCACGCACGGGTTCCACACCGCCGATCACGAGGACATTCTCACACAGGCGCTCGCCGAGAAACAAGAAAAGCTGGGAGGAAAGACATGAGCACCGAGGCGATTCCCGCCGAAAAACCGAGGCGCAATTACAACGCCCTGTTCGGGCTTACGCTGCTGGCGCTGTTGGTGCTGCTTTGGGTCCTCCTGTCGTTCTCCACATCGAGCTTCGCGTCGGCCAACAACATCTCTAACCTGCTGCGTCAGGGTTCGATGATCGCCATTCTGGCTGTCGGCCAGACCTTCGTCATCATCACCGGCGGCATCGATCTGTCCGTTGGCGCCGTGGTCGGCTTTGCCACCGTCATCGCCGCGATGCTGATCAATGCCGGCATCCCGGTCTTCCTCGCCATCCTGCTCACCCTGCTGGTCGGCGTCGCCATCGGCCTTTTCCATGGTTTTGGTATCGTCAAGATGGGCCTGCCGCCCTTCATCATCACGCTGGCGACCCTGACGTCGCTGCGCGGCATCGGCCTTTTGATGACCAACGGCAATTCGATTTCGATCAACAACGATGCTTTCCAGGAATTCTCCCGCAACTCCTTCCTTGGCATCCCCAATCTGTTCTGGATGGTTCTGCTGGTGGGGATACCCGCCTACGTCTTCCTGCATCACAGCCGCTGGGGCCGCTACCTGTTCTCGGTCGGCTCGAACGCCGAGGCCTCGCGCCTGTCCGGCGTCAATGTCCAGCGCACCATCTTCATGGCCTACACGCTGTCGGGTCTCTGCGCGGCGTTCGTCGGCGTGCTGCTGGCGTCGCGCATCGGCATCGGCAATCCGACGCAGGCAGAGGGCTGGGAACTGCAGGCGATCGCCTCGTCGGTGATCGGCGGCACCTCACTGTTCGGCGCGGTCGGCTCGGTGCACGGGCCGCTGCTCGGCGCCTTCATTCTCGCCACCATCAACAACGGCGCCAACCTGCTCAACGTCAATGCCTTCTGGCAGCGTGTCATCACCGGCGTGCTGATCATCGTCATTGTCTATTTCGACGGTCTGCGCCGCCGCAGCGGCAAGTAGCCAACGAACCGAAAAGCGATCGCCGGCCCGGTATCGGAACGGGCCGGCGTGTTCGTGAACTCAAATGGACTGAAACATGAAAGCCGTCGTCTGCCGCTCGCCCGGCGAACTCGTTCTGGAAGACCGTCCCGCCCCCTCCCGACCGGCTCCCGGCTGGGCGCTGGTAGCGGTCAGCCATGTCGGTATCTGCGGCACCGATTATCATATCTTCGAGGGCAAGCACCCCTTCCTCGCCTACCCCCGCATCATGGGCCACGAGGTCTCGGGGACGATCATCGAAACCGGGGAAGGCGTCAATCTGGACATCGGCGAGCCGGTGATCATCAACCCGTATCTTTCCTGCGGCAAATGCATCGCCTGCCGGCACGGCAAGCCAAATTGCTGTGTGCGGATCGAAGTGCTCGGCGTACACCGCGACGGCGCCATGTGCGACCAGATCCTGGTGCCTGCGCAAAACCTTTACGCAGCCGACGGCCTGTCGCTCGCCGACGCCGCCGCCGTCGAATTCCTGGCCATCGGTGCGCATGCCGTGCGGCGTGCGCGGGCCGATCCCGGCACCCCCGCACTGGTCATCGGCGCCGGTCCGATCGGACTTGGCACGGCGATCTTCGCCCGCATCGCCGGGCTCGACGTGACGCTGCTCGACATGAGCAGCGAAAGGTTGAATTTCGCCGCAACCGAGCTCGGTTTCCCGACCCTCGACGGATCACGCGGTGCGGTGCCCGAACTTGTCGGGCAGGCGACATCAGGCGAAGGTTACGATATGGTCTTCGATGCAACCGGCAACACCCAGTCCGTGCAGTCGGCCTTCGCCCATGTCGCCCATGGCGGTACGCTTGTTCTCGTTAGCGTCGTGAAGGACGACATCGTCTTTTCCGACCCGGAATTTCACAAGCGTGAGATGACGCTGATCGGCAGCCGCAACGCCTTGCGCGCCGACTTCGTTCACGTCGCTGCCTCCATCCGCAGCGGCGCCGTGCCGTTGGCCAAGCTCGTCACCCACCGCACCACTTTGGCCGATACGCCGCGTGATCTCGCGCGCTGGGCGCACGAGAAATCGGGCCTGATCAAGGCCGTGATCGAGGTGCGGTCATAACATGGCAGGCCGTGAACCCGGCCCGTGTTGACGCCCCGCGAAGATCGAAGGCGGTCCTCAGACGCCAAGCCGCTGACAAAATGAGCGCGACCGAACTGGTCTGACATCGGCGTGAATCAGACGGTTTCTTATAAGGTCGGCACTCCCTATAGCGCCGACAGTTTCAGCTCGACCCGTTCGGCCGGAAAGCGCGACTCGGAAAATTGGATCGGCTGGCCGTCTGGCGTGACGTTGACGGCCACCGTGACCAGCACGATGGCGCCGGGCTGCAGGTCGAGGTCGGCAAGGTCAGCCGCATCGGCATGGCGCGCCGATAGCACGGTCGATTGCCGGAGATAATCGTCTATGCCGAAACGCGCCAGCGATGCGGTGACCGATCCTGTCTCGGCCATGGCCCTGTCGATGCCGGCAAAGCGTCTGGCCTCGAACCAGCCGGCGGCACGCGACACCGGCCGGCTGTCGGCTTCGCCGCGTGTCTCCAGCCTTATCACCTCGGCGCCGCGGGCGAGGCCAAGCCCTTCGGCGACACGCTGGCTTGCGGGCTCGACCGATGAGGAGAGCAGCACAATGTGCCGTTCCGACGTCTGTCCTTGCAGGCCAGCCGAAAAGCGCGTGCGCGCGCCGATGGGATAGGACAGCCGCTTGCGCGACAGCACGAAGGTGCCGCGCCCCTGCTCGGCCCGCAGTACCCCATCCTGCACAAGCGCCGATATTGCGCTGCGCACGGTGTGGCGGTTGACGCCATAACGCTCGGCCAACGCCACCTCGGGTGGCAGCGCGGCATTCTCGGCAAAATCGCCGGCCGCGATCGATTGCAGAATCTTGTCGGCGATCTGGCGCCACAACGAAACACCGCTACGCCGCTCTATGCTGTCCGCCATTTGCCGGCCAATCATTTCTTGCCCCACCCTCTGTGTCGCTTGTCATCCACCCGTCATGGACTCACGCTAGATAATCAGTATAATTTGTATAGTCGTCTATATCAATAGACAAATTAGCAGCGAGGAAGACAGGCGATGCGAGGACAGGAAGCCCGGGACCAGGCCGAGCGCAAAGCCGCCATGGCGACCCTGGCGCAATCGAGCGGCGACGATATCGTCCGGCTCTGGAACGAGGCCGGCCTGCCTTCCCAGGCTGAACTGCTGCGCGGCCCCGAGACCGGACTGGTCACGCTGCGCGGCCGTATCGGCGGCGGCGGCGCCCCATTCAATGTCGGCGAAGCAACCGTCACCCGGGCCACGGTCCGGCTGCCGTCCGGACAGGTCGGCCATTGCTACGCGCTTGGCCGCGACAAGCAGAAGGCGAAGCTCGCGGCCATCGCCGACGCGCTGTGGCAGGACCCTGCCCGCCGCAAGGAGGTCGAGACAGGGCTGATCGCGCCTTTGCGGGCAGCGCTCACCACCGCCCATGAGAAACGCCGTGCCGAGACGGCGGCAACGAAGGTGGATTTCTTCACCATGGTTCGCGGAGAAGATTGATGGATATCGCAGCGCAATCGATCGAGGGCGGCTTCGCCGATCCGGTCTTCAACGCCCAGACCGTGTTCCGCGCGGTGATGGAGGCCATGGCACGGCCTGGCAGCGTGCAGCTGTTACCGACCCTGGCCCGCCCGCCGGCGCCGCTCTCGCCAACCGCTGGCGCCGTGGCGCTGGCGCTGTGCGACAACGACACGCCGCTCTGGCTCGATCCGGCCCTTCACGCCTCCGCCGCTGTCATCTCCTGGCTCGGCTTCCACACGGGCGCGCCACTGGCCAACACGCCCGCCGACGCGCATTTCGCCTTTGTCGCCACGCCCGCCGAGATGATGGCGCTCGACGGTTTTTCGCAGGGCACCCAGGATTATCCCGACCGCTCGACGACGTTGATCCTCCAGGTCGGCGACCTCGCTTCAGGGCCTCCGCTGTTGCTCGAAGGCCCCGGCATCGAAACCAGCGCCACGATCGCGCCGGCGCGGATGCCGCGTCATTTCATCGAGCAGTGGAAGCAGAATGCCAAGCGCTTTCCGCGTGGCGTCGACATCATCCTCGCCGCTGCCGACGGCATAGCCTGCCTGCCGCGCACGACGCGCATCAAGACGATGGAGGCCTGAAGATGTATGTCGCGGTAAAGGGCGGCGAGGCCGCAATCGCCAACGCCCACTGCCTGCTAGCCGATCGCCGGCGCGGCGACCGTTCGGTGCCCGCGCTGCGCCTCGACCAGATCGTCGAGCAGCTGGCGCTCGGCGTCGACCGGGTGATGAGCGAAGGCTCGCTCTACGACCGTGAACTCGCCGCGCTCGCCATCGCCCAGGCACGCGGCGACATGATCGAGGCGATCTTCCTGGTACGTGCCTATCGCACCACGCTGCCGCGCTTCGGCTACACCAACCCGATCGATACCGGCACCATGCTGGTCGAGCGGCGCGTCTCGGCGACCTACAAGGACTTGCCCGGCGGCCAGTTGCTCGGCCCGACCTTCGACTACACCCACCGCCTGCTCGATCCCGAGCTTGCCGCCGGCGCCGATGTCGCCGAGCCTTTGCGGCGCGAGACCGAAGCGCAGGCCATGCCGCGTGTCTCGGCCATCCTTGCCCGCGAAGGTCTGATCGAACCGGACGGCGAGATGCCGCAGGACCATGTCCCCGGCGACATCACCCGCGAGCCGCTGGAATTTCCGATGGCGCGCGATATCCGCCTGCAGGCGCTGTCGCGCGGCGACGAGGGTTTTCTGCTGGCGCTCGGCTATTCCACCCAGCGCGGCTATGCCCGCAATCATCCCTTTGTCGGCGAGATCCGCATCGGCGGGGTCGAGCTGGAGCTCGACGTCCCCGAACTGCCTTTCGCCGTGCCGCTCGGGACGGTGCGGGTCACGGAATGCCAGATGGTCAACCAGTTCAAGGGATCGGCCAAGGCGCCGCCGCAATTCACCCGCGGCTATGGCCTCGTCTTCGGCCAGAGCGAGCGCAAGGCGATGGCCATGGCGCTCTGCGACCGGGCACTGCGTGCTTCTGAGCTCGGCGAGGATATCGTTGCCGCCGCGCAGGACGAGGAATTCGTCATCTCGCATTCCGACAATGTCCAGGCCACCGGCTTTGTCGAGCATTTGAAGCTGCCGCACTATGTCGACTTCCAGGCCGAACTCGACCTCGTGCGCCGCATGCGCGCCGAATACGAGGCCCGCGAAAATCCCGCTAAGGCGGAAGAAAAGAAAGAGGCAGCGGAATGACCGCGCAATCGACCGACATCGCCACCTACAACTTCGCCTATCTCGACGAGCAGACCAAGCGGATGATCCGCCGCGCCATCCTCAAGGGCATCGCCATTCCCGGCTATCAGGTGCCGTTCGCCTCGCGCGAAATGCCGATGCCTTACGGCTGGGGCACCGGCGGCGTCCAGGTGACCGCTTCGATCATCGGCCCCGACGATGTCCTGAAGGTCATCGACCAGGGCGCCGACGACACCACAAACGCGGTCTCGATCCGCGCCTTCTTCAAGAAGGTCGCCAATGTCGCCGTCACCACCGAGACGGCGAAGGCGACCATCATCCAGACCCGCCACCGCATCCCCGAGCATCCGCTGACCGCCGGCCAGGTGCTTGTCTATCAGGTGCCGATCCCCGAACCCCTGCGCTTCCTCGAGCCGCGCGAGACCGAAACGCGCAAAATGCACGCGCTGGAAGAATATGGCCTCATGCATGTCAAGCTCTACGAGGACATCGCCAAGCATGGCCGCATCGCCACCACCTATGCCTATCCGGTCAAGGTCGAGGGCCGTTATGTGATGGACCCCTCGCCGACGCCGAAATTCGACAACCCGAAAATGCACCGTTCGCCGGCCCTGCAGTTGTTTGGCGCCGGCCGCGAAAAGCGCATCTACGCCGTGCCGCCCTTCACCGACGTCGTCAGCCTCGACTTCGAGGATCATCCGTTCGAGATACAGACCTTCGACCAGCCCTGCGCGCTGTGCGGAGCCGAGAACGTCTATCTCGACGAGGTCATCCTCGACGACCATGGCGGCCACATGTTCGTCTGCTCCGACACCGATTACTGCGAGAAGCGGCGCGAAGAAGGCCATCGCGGCCATCTTGCCCCCGAAACCGATCTTGCTTCCGAAAAATTGGAGCCGGCACAATGACCGACGAACCGCTGCTGCGCGTCTCGGCGCTCTCCAAATTCTACGGCTCGCGCGTTGGCTGCGACAATGTCAGCTTCGATCTGTGGCCGGGCGAGGTTCTGGCGGTCGTCGGCGAGTCCGGTTCCGGCAAGACGACGCTGCTCAACTGCCTGTCGACGCGGCTTTTGCCCTCCTCCGGCACCGCCAGCTACCGCATGCGCGACGGCCAGTTCCGCGAACTCTACCGCATGAGCGAAGCCGAGCGCCGCTTCCTGATGCGCACCGACTGGGGCTTTGTCCATCAGAACCCGGCGGACGGCCTGCGCATGACGGTTTCGGCCGGCGCCAATGTCGGCGAACGGCTGATGGCCGTCGGCGACCGCCACTACGGCAAGATCCGCGCCACGGCTGTCGACTGGTTGTCGCGCGTCGAGATCGAGCAGGACCGCATCGACGACGAACCCCGCGCCTTTTCCGGTGGCATGCGCCAGCGCCTGCAGATCGCCCGCAATCTCGTCACCGGACCGCGCCTGGTGTTCATGGATGAGCCGACCGGCGGCCTCGATGTCTCGGTGCAGGCGCGCCTGCTCGATCTCTTGCGTGGCCTTGTCACCGATCTTGGCCTTGCCGCCATCGTCGTCACCCACGACCTCGCCGTGGCGCGTCTTCTGTCGCAGCGCATGATGGTGATGAAGGACGGCCGCGTCGTCGAAAGCGGCCTCACCGACCGCGTGCTGGACGACCCCCGCGCGCCCTACACGCAATTGCTCGTCTCTTCCATTTTGCAGGTGTAACGATGCCGACCCCACTCGTTGTCTCCGACGTCGCCAAAAGCTTCACCATGCATCTGCGCGACGGCATCAAATTGCCTGTCGTCGCCGGCGTCTCGTTCTCGATCAAGACCGGTGAATGCACGGTTCTCGGCGGCCCCTCCGGGGCCGGCAAGAGCTCGATCCTGAAGATGCTCTACGGCAACTACGCCGTCGACGAAGGGCAGATCATCGTCACGCACCAGGACGGGCTGATCGATCTCGCCCGTGCCAGCCCGCGCACCGTGCTTTCCGTTCGCCGGCAGACGATCGGCTATGTGAGCCAGTTCCTGCGCACCGTGCCGCGGGTTTCAGCTCTCGATGTCGTCGCCGAACCGCTGGTCGAACGCGGCGAGGAGCGCGAGGCAGCCCGCGCCAAGGCCCGCGCCTTGCTGGCCCAGCTCAACCTGCCGGAAAAACTCTGGATGCTGCCTCCGGCAACCTTCTCCGGCGGCGAGCAGCAGCGCGTCAACATCGCGCGCGGCTTCATCACGGAACATCCGATCCTGCTGCTCGACGAACCGACTGCCTCGCTCGACGCCACCAATCGCGACGTGGTGATCGAACTCATTGCCGCCAAGAAGCGGGCGGGCGTCGCCTTGCTCGGCATCTTCCACGACCACGATGTGCGCGAGGCGGTGGCCGACCGCATCGTCGACGTCACCGCCTTCGCGCCTGGAAAACTCGCCGCATGAGCAGGAAACTGTCGGAGACACCGCTGGTCCACCCGACTGCGGAGGTCCACAACTCGACGCTCGGCCGCTGGACCGAGATCGCCGACCGCAGCCGGGTCTCGGAAAGCGAACTCGGCGACTATTCCTACATGATGCAGGACTGCGCCGTCTGGTGCGCGACGATCGGCAAGTTCGCCAACATCGCGGCCAGCGTGCGCCTCAACGCCACCAACCACCCGACCTGGCGGCCGACACTGCATCATTTCACCTATCGCGCGTCGGACTATTGGGACGACGCCGAGCATGAGAGCGAATTCTTCGCTGAGCGCCGCGCCAAGCGCGTCACCATCGGCCACGACACCTGGCTCGGCCACGGCTCGACCGTTCTGCCCGGCGTCAGCGTTGGAGATGGCGCCGTCGTCGGCGCCGGCGCTGTGGTCTCCAGGGATGTCGCGCCCTACACCATCGTCGCCGGCGTGCCGGCCAGACCGATCCGCGAGCGCTTCGACCGCCGCACCGCGGAACGCTACCAGGCACTTGCCTGGTGGGACTGGGACCATGCGAGGCTACGCATCGCGCTCGACGACTTTCGCGAGTTGTCGGCCCCGGCGTTCCTGGAGAAGTACGAGGGATAGGGCAATTCGAGGAAAAAGTGGTCCGTTCGCAGCTGCGTCAGGCAAGGAGACATGGCTCTCACATTGCCGTCATGGGGCAGGCCTGTTCATATCCCTGACACACGATTCGGACAGGACGCCATCTCCCAAGGAGATCGCCATGCTCGACACAGTCAGACCCTCGCTCACAGGATTCTTTGCCGGCTTCAATCCGGCACCGTCGGCGCATCTCGGCACCCGCTACGACGCGTCAGGCAACTTTCTCCTGGAGCCCGGCAACACGGTCGTCAGCCATCTGGTCGGCGGCTCGCCATCCGAAGCCGTGGTGCTCGCCGTGCGCGACCGGATGATGGCGATGCCGGACGCCGACCGCCTCGCCTTCACGCCCGTCTCCAGCCTGCACATGACACTGTTCCAGGGCATCATCGAATATCGCCGCCGTTTGCCTTACTGGCCGCGGGACGTACCGCTCGACACCAGCATCGACGCCATGACCCGCCTCTATCTGGAACGGCTGAAAGGTTTCCAGGGCGCCGGCCCGTTCAACATCAAGGTGGTCGAGATCGTGCCGAGCGGTCTCACCGTTGCCGGCGCGACGGACGAGGATGTGCGCATCATGCGCCAATGGCGTGACGCGCTCGCGGTGCCGTTCGGCTACCGGCATCCCGATCACGACGCGTACGTCTTCCACATCACCTTCGCCTATCAGGTCCAGCGCCTTGCGGATGATCGGGCCGCCGCATGGCAGACATTGTCTGATGATTGCCTGGCGCTTTTCGCACGCCAGGCGCCGGTGATCGAGATCAAGCCCCCCGCCTTCTGTGCCTTCCGCGACATGAAGCATTTCGAGGAGTTGCTTGTGCTCGGCTAAGGGCCCGCAAGGTGCCAGTCTCCACGCCTGTGGAGCGTAACAAAACTGACATGGTGGCGACATGGCAGGTTCATGTGATTGCGTTAGCGAGAGCCCTGACGATCAATAGGTCCGCACTGGAACCTGCAATGCCAGAAGCCTCTGCCACGCTCGAAATTCGCGGTATCAGCCGACGATTTGGCAAGAATACCGCCGTCAGCGACGTCAACATCTCGATCCCGCAGGGTCAGATGGTCGGCGTCATCGGCCGTTCGGGTGCCGGCAAATCCACTCTTCTTCGCATGATCAACCGTCTTGTCGATCCGAGCCAGGGGTCGATTTTTTTCGACGGCGCCGAGGTCTCCGCGCTCCGCGGTTCGCCGCTGCGGCGCTGGCAGCGGGACTGCGCCATGATTTTCCAGCAGTTCAACCTGGTGCCGCGCCTTGACGTGCTGACCAACGTGCTGCTCGGCAAATTGAACCACCGTTCGACCCTGTCCAATCTTCTGGGCATGTTCTCGCGCGCCGAATGCGCCGAAGCGGTCGCGGCGCTGGAGCGGCTCGACATCGCGCGTACGGCCCTTCAGCCTGCCGGCACGCTGTCGGGCGGACAGCAGCAGCGCGTCGCGATAGCCCGCGCCATGATGCAGCAGCCCAAGGTGATCCTTGCCGACGAGCCGATCGCCTCGCTCGACCCGCTCAACGCCAAGGTGGTGATGGACTCGCTGCAGGACATCAACCTGCGCGAAGGCATAACCGTCGTCACAAACCTGCACACGCTCGATACCGCCCGCGCCTACTGCAGCCGCATCATCGGCATGGCCGCCGGCAAGGTCGTCTTCGACGGTCCCCCGGAAGAGCTCGACCGCGACGCCGTGCGTCTTGTCTATGGCGCTGACAGCAATGGCAGCGAAATCTCCGAGGCCATCACCTCGACCAGCGTTGCCTACAAACAAAAGATTGCCACATCCGCCGGACCGCTCGAACCCGCTTTCCCGGGATACTGAGCCCAATATCCCGAAAAAGTGGAATTTCGCTTCTCGGGAAAGATCATGGGCCAAGAAAAGCCGTACTGGATCGTCCGCCCGCGTCAAGGGCACCGTCAAGATCAAGAACGCTGCCGGCGCGGGGCCGGAACCTACAGGAGAGATGTCATATGTTCAGGAAAATGATTTTTGGCGCCGTTTCGGTGCTCGCGATGGCCACCAGCATGGCCCATGCCGCCGACATGAAAGAATTCCGCGTCGGCATTCTCGGCGGTGAGAACGAGGCCGACCGCCTGCGCAACTACCAGTGCCTGGCCGACCACCTGAAGACCGAGTTCGGCTTCGAGAAGGTCTCGCTGTTCCCCGCCGCCGACTATGATGGCGTGATCCAGGGCCTGCTCGGCGGCACGCTCGACTTCGCCGAGCTCGGCGCTTCCGGCTATGCCAGCGTCTACATCAAGGACCCGAAGGCCGTCACACCGATCCTCACCACCCAGCAGACCGACGGCGCTACCGGCTACTACTCGATCGGCATGGCGCTGAAGTCCTCGGGCATCAAGGACATCATGTCGGCCAAGGGCAAGAAACTCGGCTACGCCGACCCGGATTCGACCTCGGGCTACCTGATCCCGCTGACGCAGATTCCAAAGACCACCGGCATGACGAACGACAAGTTCTTCGCTTCGACCCAGTTCAACGGCGGCCACGAGAACAACATGCTCGCCGTGCGCGACGGCAAGGTCGATGTCGCGGTGGACGATTCCTCGGGCATCGGCGACTTCAAGAACGGCTACTCCTCCGGCACCTTCCACAAGGAAGTCGCCAAGGGCGCCGTCGACCCTAACGACTTTGTGGAAGTCTGGCGCTCGGGCCTGATCCCGAACGGCCCGCTGGTCGTGCGCACTGCGATCGGCGACGACATGACCGCAAAGCTCACGGCGTTCTTCACCGATCTGCCCAAGAAGGACAAAGCTTGCTTCGAAGGCGTCGAAGGCGGCGATTTCACCGGCTACGTTCCGGTGAAGCCGGACTTCTACAGCGTCATCGTCGAAGCCCGTAAGGCGGCCATCGGCGGCTAATGGCGAGATTGGAAAGGGCGGCGTTGAAATGACGCCGCCCTTTCTGTTTGTCCGATCATGACCCTTTCCGTTCCCGCCCCTTCCGGCACGCCGCACACGGTGGCCGACGCCTGGCGGCGCCAGACATCGCTGCGCCGCCTCTATACGGTGCTCGGCGTTGGATTGCTGCTGGCCGCCATGTTCGGCAGCATGTGGTTCGCCGACGAAGCCAATGCCGGGCATTTCTTCGACCGGCTCCCCCACCTTCTGGATTTCCTGAGCTGGCTCGTTCCCAAGGACTGGAACGACGTCTGGCGGGCACTATTCGACATCGCCTCGCCCCATGACACCGGCACACAGGAATTCAACTTCCCACTCGGTCGCGTCTATGTCTGGGGCGCCTTTTATGTCCCCGAATATTTCGAGCTGATGCTGATCACGGTGAATGTGGCGCTGGTCTCGACCTTCGTCGGGTTCATCTTCGCAGTGCCGTTCTCTTTCATCGCCGCGCGCAACCTGACGCCGCATCCGGCGCTGAGGCTCCTCGTCAAGCGCTTCATGGAACTGCTGCGCGCCTTTCCCGAGATCGTCATCGCCGGCCTGTTCGCGGCCATCGTTTCGATCGGACCGATCGCTGCCATCATCGCCATCGGTCTGCATTCCATCGGCGCCCTCGGCAAGCTGTTCTACGAGATCAACGAGAACATCGACATGCGCGCCGAGGAGGGCCTTCGAGCGGTCGGCGCCAACTGGTTCGAGCGGGTGCGCTTCGCCGACCTCCCGCAGGTATTGCCAAATTTCGTGTCCTACACGCTGCTGCGCGTCGAGATCAATGTCCGTGCGTCGACCATCATTGGCGCGGTCGGCGGCGGCGGCATCGGCGAGGAACTCAAACTGTCCATTTCGCGCGGTTTCGGCGCCAAGACACTGGCATTGGTGCTGTTGCTGTTCACGACGATCTTCATCATCGACCAGTTTTCCGCCTGGCTTCGCCGTAAGCTGGTCGGTGAGCAAGCCTTCCTGATGGGAGCATAGATAATGTCGACAATGACTGCCGACGAGATGCTGTCGATCGAGGAACGCTACCCACAGGTGTTCCGTCGCCCGGCCTACAAGCGCTACGGCCCGCTGTTCCTGGTCCTGGGAACAATCTTGTATCTCGTCTATGCCATGTGGTTCTTCAGCCTGCCTCAGGTGCTGAGGGAATCGCACTGGGACCGCCTGCCGCTCTTCCTGACGCAGTGGATCAGCTACGATCTGCAGCCGGAATTCCGCCTCGACCAACCCGAGATCACGCCGAAATATCCGCGCTTCTCAGCCCTTGGCGATAACCCGAACCCAGACTGGGTCATTAAGAATCCGGACGGCAGTTTCACCGTGCTGATCGACGGACCTGCGAGATCCGTCACTTTCAACAAGGCGCAAGCGACGATTGTTGCCCACGGGCAGACGGTCCCTGTCTCGTTGACCAGCGGCAAACCCCTGGTCGAAGGCCAGGTGCCGGACTGGATCACTGCGCATGATGACGAGGTGGTGGCCAGGATGGGCTTCGTCGGCGAGGTTCGCGTCACCGTCGACCGCGTCAAGGTGCGCAAGCGCTTCCTCGGCTGGGCGAATTTCGTCTTCGACACACGCTCGCCCTTCTTCGGCAAGCCAGCCGGCGAAGTGATCTCGCTAATCGTGTCGGGCCCCGAACTGAAACCGGGCACCTCGAACCTCGCACTTGCCGGCGACAACATCTGGAACAACGCCCAGTGGCAGCACGGTGACGTCTGGACCAAGCTGCTGCAGACCATCGTCATGGCGTTTCTCGGCACGCTGCTCGGCGGCATTGTTGCCTTCCCGCTCGCCTTCTTCGCCGCCCGCAACATCACGCCGAGCGGCGCGCTCGGCCAGGTGCTCAAGCGCTTCTTCGACTTCATGCGCTCCGTCGACATGCTGATCTGGGCGCTGTTCTTCACCCGCGCCTTCGGTCCCGGACCCCTGGCCGGCAGCGCGGCGATCTTCTTCACCGAGATCGGCACGCTTGGCAAAACCTATTCCGAGGCGCTGGAGAACATCGACGACAAGCCGCGCGAGGGCGTGCTCTCGACCGGCGCCAACGGTCTGCTTGTGCAGCGCTACGGCGTGATGCCCGAAGTGATACCCGTCTTTATCAGCCAGACGCTCTACCAGTGGGAATCCAACACCCGCGGCGCCACCATCATCGGTGCCGTCGGCGCCGGCGGTATCGGCCTGAAACTGTGGGAAGCGATGCGCACCAACTCGAACTGGGCCAACGTCTTTTACATGGTGCTGCTGATCCTGATGGTCGTCTTCATCTTCGACAACATCTCGAACTTCCTGCGCCGCCGGCTGAGCCGCACGATCCACGACTACAACAGGATCCAGGCCCGGCAGGGTTAGCCGCCGGGCGAGACGATGCGTGCGCCTCTGCGCCAAAGGGTCGACCCCCACTCCGTCGAGCTTCGCTCGACACCTCTCTCCCGATCGACGGGGGAGAGGTGGCTCGGCGAAGCCGAGACGGAGTGGGGGAACCACCTTGCAACCGCCGCGAACGCAAATTGGAAATGGACAAGGCGCAGGGCGGCTAAGCCGCCTTCCTCCACCCGTTCTTGATGTGCCTGTAACCGTCCCGATACACAGCCTCCGGCGTCTCGGAGAAATCGCGCCACACCTTGGTTGCCGCGGCCAGGTCTTTCAGGGAGCGGCCAAAGGCCTCGATCGTCAGCCAGTCGTCATAACCGCTTTTGCGGATGGCCGAAAATGTCTCCTTCCATGGTATGTTGCCACGCCCCGGCACACCGCGATCGTTCTCCGAAATATGGACATGCACGACATTGCCCCGGTGCCTGGTATAGGCGCCGATCGGGTCGGCCTCCTCGATGTTGGCATGGAAAGTGTCGTACATCGCCTTGATGTGCGGCCGGTCGATGGCGTCGATATGCTCCGACAGGTCGGCCATGGTGTTGAGGAGATAGCATTCGAAGCGGTTGAGGGCTTCAAGACCGATGGTGATGCCCTTCTTGCCGGCATGGTCGCCGATGGCGCGTTGCGAAGAAATGGAGCGCTTTTTCTCGGCGGCCGTCGGTCCGCTGCCGGAAAAAGCGCCGAGCGTCGAATGCAGAGGGCCGCTCAGCGTGCCGGCACCAAGCGCATCGGCGCAATCGATGGCCCATTTCATGTAATCGACGCCGGTCTTGCGCGTTGCCGCATCGGCCGAGATCAGGTTCATCGCCGGATCGCCCATCGCTGAAACGGCGGTCCGCTCCAGCCCGATACGGTCGAGCAGTTCGCCCAGCTTCCTGTAGTCGTCCGGCGTGCCGGCGAAGATCGGTATCTCGACCCCGTCGAAGCCGGTCGCCTTGATGTCGCGAAGCAGCGGTTCGTGCTTCTTCGACACCGCGGTCGTCCACAAGAACATGCACATGCCGATTTTCATCGACGCTCTCCCCTTTTGGCGCCCGGCTGGTGGCTCCGCCGGTTTTCGCCACTTCCCTCATCCGGCCGCTTCGCGGCCACCTTCTCCCCGAGGGGGAGAAGAGATATGCGCCGGCGCCTCCTGTCCCCCCTCGGGAGAGGTCGAATTGCCCTTCGCAATTCGGTTGGCAATCCGGGTGAGGGGTCTTCCCCCAGCGAAGTCGAAACTACAGCTTCGTCCACGCCCCATTCTTCTTCGACGACTTCACGCAGGCTTCGATGAAAGCCATGCCTTCGACGCCATCCTGAATGGTCGGGAAGACGACGTCCTTTGCCGGCTTACCACCCTTGCGGCGCGCCGCGCGGATGGCGCGTGCCGCTTCCTGGTAGATGTTGGCGAAGCCTTCGAGATAACCTTCGGGATGGCCCGATGGAACGCGGCTGACACGGCCTGCCACCGGTAGCGCGCCTGCCCCGTTGCGGGTGATCAATTGTTTCGGCTGGCCGAACGGCGTGTACCAGAGATAGTTCGGATCGGCCTGCACCCATTCAAGCCCACCCTTCGAACCATAAATGCGCAGCTTCAGGCCGTTCTCGTGACCGGGCGCCACCTGGCTTGCCCAGATCATGCCCTTGGCCGAATGGGTTTTTCCCGTCGGTTTGAACCGCAGCATGACGTTGACGTTGTCGTCGAGCAGCCTGCCCGGCACGAAGGCGTCGAGATCCGCCGACAGGGAGTCGAGTTCGAGCCCGGAGACGAAGCGGGCGAGGTTATAGGCATGGGTGCCGATGTCGCCGAGCGCGCCGCCGGCACCCGCCTGCTTGGGGTCGCTCCGCCACGATGCCTGCTTCTGGCCGGTCGCGGCGAGGTCCTCCGTCAGCCAGTCCTGCGGATATTCCGACTGCACGATGCGGATGTCGCCGAGCATGCCCTTGGCCACCATCTCGCGCGCCTGCCGCACCATCGGATAGGCTGTATAATTGTGTGTGAGCACGAACACCTTGCCGGTCTTTTCGACGATCGCCGCAAGCTTTTTCGCCTCGGCCAGCGTCGTCGCCAGCGGCTTGTCGCAGATGACGTGGATGCCGGCCTCCAGGAAGGCCTTGGCCGCCGGCACATGGACGTTGTTGGGGGTGACGATGGCGACGGCCTCGATGCCATCCGGGCGCTTCGCCTCGGCCCTGGCCATTTCGGCGTAGGACGCATAGCTGCGGTCCGGATCGAGGCCGAGTTCGGCGGCCGAAGCTTTGGCACGGGCCGGATCGGCGGACAGGGCGCCAGCGACCAGCACGAAATCATTGTCCATGCGCGCCGCGATCCGGTGCACCGCGCCGATGAAGGCGCCTTGCCCGCCGCCGACCATGCCGTAACGAATCGGGCCGCTTCCCGTTTCCGACTTCGATGCGCCAACCATGTTTTTCTCCCTCATATGAGACAACCCTCCCCCGAGGGGATGCGAAAGCGGTGTCAAATTCCCATCATGGCGCGCAGCAGTTTCTTATCCGTGGTGCCAGCGGCGAAATCGTCGAATGCCCTTTCCGTCACCCGGATGATGTGATGCTGGATGAAGGGCGCCCCTTCGGCCGCGCCGTCCTCCGGATGCTTCAGGCAGCATTCCCATTCCAGCACCGCCCAGGAATCGTAGTTGTACTGTGTCAGCTTGGAGAAGATGCCACCGAAATCCACTTGCCCGTCGCCGAGCGAGCGGAAGCGGCCGGCGCGGTTCGTCCAGCTCTGATAACCGGAGTACACGCCCTGCCGTCCGGTCGGGTTGAACTCGGCATCCTTGACGTGGAAGGCCTTGATCCGCTCGTGATAGATATCGATGAAGTCGAGATAGTCGAGTTGCTGCAGCAGGAAGTGCGAAGGGTCGTAATTGATGTTGCAGCGCCTGTGGCCTCCGA
Source organism: Mesorhizobium sp. ES1-4 (assembly GCF_020164745.1). Classification (GTDB taxonomy): domain Bacteria; phylum Pseudomonadota; class Alphaproteobacteria; order Rhizobiales; family Rhizobiaceae; genus Mesorhizobium. Next base: position 451,646 of record NZ_JAIUGV010000002.1, read on the forward strand.
CCGCATCGAGGAACATCTCGAAGGTCGCCCCGTCGAACACATCTTCGGATGGATGAATCTCGTAGCCGACATCGACACCATTGTCCTCATAGGCATCGAGGATCGGCTTCCAGCGTTTGCCGAGTTCACCGAAGGCTTCCTCGATCAGTCCCGCGGGCCGCTGCGGAAAGGGGTAGAGGTAGGGGAATGCCAGCGAGCCGGTGAACGACACCGAGGCATTCAGCCCGAGATTGCGCGACGCCTTGGCGCCGAACTTCATCTGCTCGACCGCCCATTTCTGTCGCGCCTTCGGGTTGTTGTGCACCGAAGCAGGCGCGAACCCGTCCATCTGCGCGTCATAGGCCGGATGCACCGCCACCAATTGCCCCTGCAGATGCGTCGACAGTTCGGTGATCTCGACGCCGGCGTCGGTGCAGATGCCCTTCACCTCGTCGCAATAGGCCTTGGAAGACGCCGCCTTTTCGAGGTCGAACAGGCGCGCGTCCCAGGTCGGGATCTGCACGCCTTTGTAGCCGAGACCGGCGGCCCATTTGGTGATCGAGGCCAGCGAATTGAACGGTGCGGCATCGCCCGCGAACTGCGCCAGAAACAGTCCCGGCCCCTTCATTGTCGTCGGCATCGGCATCCTCCCTCATTTCTCCGACCAAGCATAGCGCCGATTGGAAGCAGGGCCAGCCACTTTGGTCTTTCGCATCGGGCGCTTGCAGGCACTGCCATTCTGGTATTACCAAATGGGGGAATTTGGTCAAGCCTCACAATCCAATGGCGAGGTGCTTTGCGTATTCGGTGCGCCGACATATATCGCAGCATAATCAATCTGGTAACTCGCATCCATAGCTGCGCTGCCACACTTCTTGCCGTTCCATGGAATTTGCTGTAGACCTCAACTCAGGCCCAATTGGTCGAACCAGTTTGCAAGAAGATGGCTGGGGATGCCTTGGGGAGGAACCCTTGCGTCGCCTTTTGGCGATGCATGTCGCAGGCAAACCATACGGACGAATTTGGGAAGGATAGACCATGCATCTTTCGACGCACAACTGGATGCGCGCGGAACCCTTGGAGACGACGCTCAAGCGCATCAAGAAATTCGGCTATGAGTCGATCGAGATTTCCGGCGAGCCCGCGCAGTACAAGACCAAGGAGACGCGGGCGCTGTTGAAGGAGCATGGCATCCGCTGCTGGGGCGCGGTGACCTTGATGCTGGGCGAGCGCAATCTTGCCGCCAGGAACCAGGGCCAGCGTGAGCGCTCCGTGCAATATGTCAAGGATGTGCTGACCATGGTCAGCGAACTCGACGGCGAGATCATCACGCTGGTTCCGGCGACCGTCGGCAAGGTGGTGCCGGACGGCACCGAGGAGGAAGAGTGGAAATGGGTCGTCGACGCGACCCGAGAATGCTTTACCCACGCCAAGAAGGTCGGCGTCAAGATCGCCGTCGAACCGCTCAACCGCTTCGAGACCTATCTGTTCAACCGCGGCGCCCAGGCGCTGGCACTGGCCGACGCGGTCAGCCCCGAATGTGGCGTCTGCCTCGACGCCTACCACATCCACATGGAGGAATTTAACGTCCATGACGCGATCCGGCAGGTCGGAAAGCGGCTGTTCGACTTCCATGTCGCCGACAACAACCGCTTCGCCGCCGGCCTCGGCCAGATCGACTGGCCCAGGATCGTCGCGACCTTGAAGGAAGTTGGCTATGACGGCGCGCTGACCAATGAGTTCGTCGCTCCCGTCGATCGCACGCCGGCAGCCCCCTATCCCGAAATGGTCGAGCGCCACCCGGTCGATATCTCGCCCGAGCAGTTGAAGTTCATCCAGGATCACGGCTCCAGCGTGCTCACCGAGAAATTCTACACCGACCAGATGCGCATCACCGCCGAAACGCTGTTGCCGCTGATCAAGTAGTCGACTGCCTCTGGGATTTTGTCCTTCCGCCCTGGCCGGCGGCAGGGCTGGGGAAAAATATGCGCATCAAGACAGTCCAGGCCTGGTGGGTCCGCGTCCCGATCGAAGCCGCGAAGCAGCATCGCAGCGACTTCGGCCAGGTGACGACCTTCGACGCCGCCATCCTGCGCATCGGGACCGATGACGGGCTGGTCGGCTGGGGCGAAGGCAAGAACGCCGCCGGCAGTGCCGGCAGCTACGGCGCTCTCGTCCATATGCTCAACCACGAGGTCGGCCCGCAATTGATCGGCCGCGATCCGGCCGATATCGGCGTTATCTGGGAGATGCTCTACAATGGCGTGCGCCACGACAGCGCGGCACGCGCCGGCCACGCCATGCCACAACTGGCGCGGCGCGGCATGAGCATTGCCGCCATCAGCGCCGTCGACATCGCGCTCTGGGATATCCTTGGCAAGTCGCTGGACCAGCCGGTCTGGCGACTTCTCGGCGGCCGCAAGGTCGATCGCATGCAGGCCTACGCCTCTGGTGGCTGGGCCTCCGCCGATGCCATTGGCGAGCAATTGAAATCCTATATGGCCAGGGGCGGCTTCAAGGCGTTGAAGATGCGTGTCGGCGCCATGGATGGTGCGGCGCACATTTCCGCGGCTCGCGTGCGCGCCGCGCGCCAGGCGCTCGGCCCTGACGTCGAGCTCATGGTCGATGCCCATGGCACCTATACGGTCGCCGAAGCCAAACGCTTCATCCACCTCGTCGGCGATCTCGACCTCGCCTGGTTCGAGGAGCCCGTGATCGCCGACGACAAGCCGGGCATGGCTGAAGTGCGCGCCTCCGGCCGCATTCCGATCGCCACCGGCGAAAGCGAGGCGACGCGCTATGCTTTCCGCGACCTCGCCGTGCTCAAGGCCGCCGACATCTTCCAGCCGGACCCGGCCTTCTGCGGCGGCATCAGCGAGGCGATGAAGATCGGCACCATCGCCAGTGCCTTCAATTTGCGCTTTGCGCCGCATCTATGGGCCGGCGCGCCCTGCTTCTTTGCCGGGCTGCATGTCTGTGCCGCATCGCCTTCGAGTTTCACGGTCGAATATTCGCTCGGCGCCAACCCGATGATCCACGATCTGGTCGAAGAGACTGTCGAAGCAAAGGACGGTATGATAGCGATCCCGGAAAAGCCCGGATTGGGATTCACCATTTCCGAGCGATTCCTGGAGGCGCACGCGCAACGCAATTGAAGATGAAAGAAAAGAACCTTCTCGCGGAACTCGCTGCCTATCTGTTCACCCACTCGGACAAGGAGAGCGGACGCACGCCTTCGGAACGTGAGCTGGCGGAGCATTTCGCCGTCAGCCGTGGTCAGATCCGCGAAGCGCTCGCCATCCTCGAAGCCATGCGCATCCTCGAGCGCCGCGCCAAATCAGGCATCTACATCGACACCAAGCAGGCGAGCGTCGAGGCGCTGGCGCTGTTCGCACGCGCCGGCCTGCCGCTCGATCCCTTGCAGATTTATGAAACGGTCGAGTTGCGCAAGATTCACGAAATCAAGGCCGCCGAGCTTGCCTGCTCGCGCGCGACCGAGGAGAATTTCGAAAGGCTGCGCGAAATCCTCAAGGCCTCCGAGGAGCGCATCGCCGCAGGCGAAGGCCTCGCCAGGGAGGACCGCGAGTTTCACCTCGAGATTGTGCGTGCCACCAAGAACGGCGTCTTCCACAACATCTGCAGCGTCTACTATCTGATGGGCGAGCAGCGCCTGCCGATCTACTTCAACGATCCCGAACGCAGCGTGCGTTCGCATGCCGAACACGTGCAGATCTATGAGGCGCTGCTGCGCCGCGACGGCAATCTCGCACAGGCGCTGATGAGCGCCCACCTGCAGGGCGCGGAAAGCTATTGGAAAGGGCTGATCGAGGGCGGCAAGGTTGCGCCCTCCAGTCCGGCGCTCGAAAAGGCCTGAGCGTGGCCCAGACCGTGCCCAAGATCCTGTCGACACACCCGCTGCACCCGCAGGCATCGGCCAAGCTGGCGGGCGCCGGTCAGCTCGTGGTCGCCTCGGCGCTCGATGCCGCCACCTTGACCACCGAAGCAAAAGACGCCGATATCGTCATCGTGCGGGCGCCGTTGCCGCCGGCATTGTTCGAGGGCGCCTGGAAGCTGAGGGCCGCGATCCGCCATGGCGCCGGGCTAGACATGATCCCGATGGAAGCAGCCGCTGCGGCCGGCGTGCTGGTGGCGAACGTGCCGGCGGTCAATGCCCGCTCGGTCGCCGAACATGTGATGTTCACAGCGCTTGCACTGCTGCGGCAATTCCGTAGGATCGACCGCGACCTGCGCACGAAAGGCTGGCTGGCCGGCCGCGAGCATGCCAACGCCAACATCGAACTCGCCGGCAAGACCATCGGCATCGTCGGTCTTGGTGCTGTCGGGCAAGCCGTCGGCCACATCGCCGCGCACGGCTTCGACCTCAAGGTGGTGGCCACCACGCGCAGCATGCAGCCGGCGCCCGACAAGGTCGGCTTCCTGTCGATCGATGCGCTGGTCGAGCAGAGCGACATCATCGTGCTCTGCTGTCCGCTGACGCCGGAGACGCGTGGCCTTGTCAGCCGCGAGCGCATCGCCCGCATGAAACCCAACGCACTGCTGATCAACGTGTCGCGCGGGCCGGTGGTCGACGACGACGCGCTGATCGAGGCCTTGCGGGAGCGCCGCATCGGCGGTGCCGCGCTTGACGTTTTCTCGACGCAGCCGCTAGCGGCAGATCATCCCTATTTCGGCTTCGACAACGTCATCATCACTCCGCATATGGCAGGGATTACCGAGGAATCGATGATGCGCATGGGCGTCGGCGCGGCAGGCGAAGCCTTGCTCGTGCTGGCAGGCAAGCTGCCGGTCAATCTGCGCAATCCGGAAGTGGTCGACCGCTACCGGCGGCGGTTTCCAACCGAGATATAGCGCAGCGCGGTTTCGCCCCCGACTTTCCGCGAGGTTCCGCCCATGTCCGGTCTTCGCCTCATCGTGCGCACCGCCAAGACAGCGAAGGCAACCCTGCTGATCGCACTGATCCGGCAATTCGCTGCTCACGGCCGATCGGCATCCAGCAGTCTCTCCACCTCGGCGGCAACTCGCAGCAGATACCGGTCATGGCCGCTGCGCGCCACCAGCATCAAACCGGCCGGCATCGCCGTATCGGGCATCGGCAACGAGATCGCGCAGAGGTCGAACTGGTTGGCAATTTGCGTGTTGCGCAAAAGCAGGCCTTCGATGCGATTGCGCAGTTCGGCATCCTCGGCCAGCGAAGCGATGGCCGGCGCCGTCACCGGCGTGGTCGGCAGCGCCAGCACGTCAACCGACGCCAGCCGCTCGTCCATGGCGGCGACAAGCGTGGCACGGCGGCGTAGCGCCCTGACATAGACCGGCACCGGCAGAAGGGCGGCACGCGACAGAGGGCCGCTGACATGCGGGTCGACCGGCACCGATGCGCCGGTCGCCAGCCAATCGGCGTGCACCTCGGCTCCTTCCATCGCGGCGATCGAGCCGCGCTTGGTGGCCGCGCGCAGCTCCGCGATCATGTCGTCGATCGACAGATCCGCAATGCGCGCGCCGGCCTGTTCGATCTTGCCAAGGCAGAGCTCGAAGGCCGCGGAAACCCTGTCTTCCGTGTCGCCGAAAAGAACGCCCCTCGGGACACCGACACGAAGCCCGGCGAGTTGTATGGCCGCCAGTTCGCTCGGCACCTCGCCGGCCATGACGGCGTCGGCGGCGGCGCATTGCGAGACGGTTCGGGCGAGCGGCCCGATCGAATCCAACGTAACCGAAAGCGGAAAGGCGCCGGTCAGCGGTACGCGCCGCGCCGTCGGCTTGAACCCGACGACGCCGTTGAGCGCCGCCGGAATGCGTATCGAGCCCCCGGTGTCGGAGCCGATGGAGATTTCGCTCGTCCCCTCTCCGACAGACACACCGGCCCCGGATGACGAGCCGCCTGGAATACGCCTAGCGTCGACGGCATTGCCGGGCGTTCCGTAATGCATGTTGTCGCCGATCGCGGTGAAGGCGAATTCGGTCATGTTGGTCTTGCCGATGATGACCGCGCCGGCCTGCCGCAGCCGGCTGACGATGGCCGCGTCATGCAGCGCCGGCGCGGCGGTCCTGAGCATCAGCGAGCCCGCCATAGTCGCCTCGCCGGCGACATCGAACAGATCCTTGATCGAGACGATGGTGCCGTCGAGCGGGCCGAACGTCACGCCGGCCCGCTTGCGGGCATCGCTGGCGTCGGCTGCCGCGCGTGCGGCGTCGGTATAGAGCTTGGCATAGACCTTCTCGTCGGCCGCACGATTGGCAAGACGTGACAGGATGATTTCGAGACGGTCACGGATGGATTGCATGTCGATGTCGGACTCCGCCAGGATAGAACGTCCTTAGGGCAGGTAGCCGCTAAGCCTGCCGAAGGAATAACCCGGCCAGCGTGCCTTTGCACCTGCCAGCCATAGGAAGACATTGATGCTCCACAAAGGCAGCTGCCACTGCGGCAAGGTCGCCTTCGAGTTCGAGGCGGAACTGACCGGGGCCATCAGGTGCAATTGTTCGATCTGCGCGCGCAAGGGCACGCTCTTGTGTGCCATCCCGCATGAGAGCATGACGGTCCTGGCCTGGGGCGATGACTTAGGCAGCTACACATTCGGCAATCACGCCATCGCGCACCGCTTCTGCCGCACCTGCGGCATCCACCCTTTCGCCGAGGACGTCCGCGAAGGCAGTGAACGCAGCGCCTACGTCAATATCAACTGCGTTGCCGACATCGATCCTGCCACCTTGTCGATCTTCGATTTCGACGGGCGCGCGGTCTAGCCGTCCCGATAACCCACCCATCAGCCGTTATTTGCCCATCACAACATATCCGGCGGCCCGAAACCGTGATGGTTTCTCGGGCCGCCGGGATATGTCAGGGATGGCTGTTGGAGCTGCTATTGGGCGCGCTTCGGTCCCATCACGAACACCACGACAGCCGCCGCCAGCGTCGCTGCGCCGCAATAGGCGAAGGCGCTTGCCACGCCGGTATGGTCGACCAGCAGGCCGCCAAAGATGGCGCCGAGCGCAATGGCCACCTGGAAAGTCGCGACCATCAGTCCGCCGGCGCTCTCCGCCTGATCCGGCGCCTCACGCACCAGCCACGTCTGTAGCCCGACAGGCACGGCGCCAAAGGCAAAGCCCCAGACGGCGACTGCCGCTGCCGACGCCAATGGCGAAGCACCCAGAGCCAGCAGCGAGACGGCCGCCAGCCCGATCAGCAAGGGCGCCAGGGCGACGGCTGCCTTGAGGTTGCGCTCAGCCAGGAAGCCGCCGGCAAGATTGCCGAAGAAGCCACCGATGCCGTACGCCAAAAGCACGAGAGAGATCGTCTCGATGTCGAGCGCCGGCACCTTTTCGAGGAAAGGGCGGACGTAGGTGAAGCCGGCAAAGTGCCCGGACGCGACCAGCAGCACAACCAGCAACGCGATCCTGATCATCGGGCGTTCCAGCACCTCGAGCAGGGTGCGGAAGCTCGCGACGCCGACCGGCGGCAGCTTCGGAATGGTGGCCACCTGCACCAGCAGAGCCAGCGCCCCGACGATGGTCGCGATCATGAATGCCGTTCGCCAGCCCCAGACGTCGCCGACATAGGCGCCGACAGGAGCCGCGGTGACGGTTGCCAGCGACACGCCGGTCAGGATGATCGACATGGCGCGCGGCATCAGCCGCATCGGCACCAGCCGCAGCGCCATGGCCGCCGACATTGCCCAGAAGCCGCCAAGGGCCACGCCGAGCACGACGCGGGCCAGCAGGAGCATGGGCAGGGACGAGGCAAAGGTGGCGAGAAGGTTGGACAGGATGAGGAACATCGTCAGCATCCACATCACCACCCTGCGGTCCATGCGCCTTGTGATGATGGCCATGGTGGGGGCGGCGATGGCGCCGACGATGGCGGTTGCGGTCACCGCCTGCCCGGCCACGCCTTCGCTTACGCCCAGATCGTGCGCCATCGGCGTCAACAGGCTGGCGGGCAGGAATTCGGCGGTGACAAGACCGAAAACGCCAAGGGCGAGCGAAACCACGGCACCCCACGCCGGTTCGGTTCGTTCATCGGATTCTGCGGGGTTCAGAAGTGCGGCGTCGATGACGCCTGTCGTGGGTTCGGCCATGGTCAGTCTCCGATCTGTTTGCAGCGCCACATAGAAAATGACCGGCTCGGGCCACCCGTTACACGCCTGCCGTCTCGGCTTGGCTATGATCCGGCCTTCGGTCTGTTGCGGCGCAGCATTTGGCTGCACCGCAACATAGGGAGTGACAGGCTGGAGTTTCCATGTTACAAACCCCACAATGCATGACCGTTCGTCCAAAATACCTGTTACCGGCGACCCGTTGACTGACATATTGCGCGGGCTGCGTCTGGACGGCGTCGAGTATGGACGCTGCGAAATGAAGGAGCCGTGGGGCATTCAGTTTCCGGCCCAGCCCGGGGCCCGGTTCCATTTCATCGGCCGCAAGGGTTGCTGGCTGAAGCAGCCCTCCGGCGAATGGGTGCAACTCAATGCCGGCGATGCGGTGCTTTTGCCGCGCGGCGAGGCTCATGTGCTGGCCAGCGAGCCGGGTGCGCGGACCTGGCCTATCCATGGCTACGAGCTCGAGGAAGTCTGCAAGGACGTCTACTGCACGTCGAACGCGGAGATGTGCGGCAAGAATTGCCAGCCGGGAACGCTGCTGTTCTGCGCCAGCATGTATTTCAACCTCGATGGCCTTCATCCCCTGCTCGGCATGATGCCGGAGGTGATGCGAACGCACGAACTGGAAGCCTATGAACCGGGCATTCCGCATCTCCTGGAATCGATGGCGCGCGAAGTGACGCTGGAGCGCGTCGGCTCCGGCGGCATTCTGGCGCGGCTGGCCGATGTGCTCGCCGCGACCGTCATCCGCTCATGGGTCGAGCGCGGCTGCGGCGACGCCTCCGGCTGGATCGCGGCGGTCCGGGATCGCGACATCGGCCGTGTTCTGGCCGCCATCCATCTCGAGCCTGACCACGACTGGACGGTCGAGTCGCTGGCCAGGATGATGGGCGCCTCGCGCTCGGGCTTTGCCGAGCGTTTCGCCACCATCGTCGGCCAGACGCCGGCAAAATACGTCACCCAGGTCAGGATGCACCAGGCGAGGCAGTGGCTGGTCCGCGACCGGATGAAAATATCGATCGTTGCCGCCCGTCTCGGCTATGAATCGGACGCCGCCTTCAGCCGTGCCTTCAAGCGCGTCATCGGCTCGGCTCCCAGCCATTTCCGCGCCGTGGAGCAGGCGGAGATCCGCCAGGCCAATTGACGTTCAGGCCCCGTCCGCTGAATCGAAGTAGCGCCTACGAGGCGTGGCGCAGATTGACGCCGCTGCCCTTGTCGAACAGCACCACCTTGTCGGGGTTCCAGGCAAAGCGCACCGGCTGCTCGATCGCGACATCGGTCCTTGCCGGCACCGTGGCGCGCAACGTGGTTTCGCCCACACGCAAAGTCAGGATCTTTTCCACGCCATGGTTCTCGACGTCGTGGACATGCGCCTCGACCGGTGCGCCGCTCTCCAGAAAGACGTCCTCGGGACGGATACCGAAGACGAGCGGGCGCCCCTCGGTCGCCGCGCTCGTCTCCGCCCCCGCGAAAGTCCTGGCTCCCCCTGAAAAAGGCAGTTCGAAATTCAATGGCGCCATGACCGCGCGGCCGTTCACCAGCCTGCCGTCGATGAGATTCATCGGCGGCGAGCCGACGAAGCTCGCCACATAGGTGTCGCGCGGATTGTTGTAGATCTCGTGCGGCGTGCCGGTCTGGACGATGCGGCCATGGTTGAGCACACCGACCTTGTCGCCCATCGACATCGCCTCGATCTGGTCGTGGGTGACGAACAGGAAGGTGGCGCCGAGCTGTATCTGCAGGTTCTTAAGCTCCGTGCGCAGCGCCTCGCGCAACTTGGCGTCGAGCGCCGACAGCGGCTCGTCCATCAGGAACACGCGCGGCTTGCGTACGATGGCGCGGCCGATCGAAACGCGCTGCATCTCGCCGCCGGACAGGCGATCGGTCTTGCGGTCGAGCAGGTGCTCGATCCGGAGCGTGCGGGCGGCGCGGTCAACGCGATCCTTGATCTCGGCGTCCGGCAGCCGACGGATCTTCGGCTTCAGCGGAAATTCGAGATTCTCGCGCACGGTGTAGCGTGGATACAGCGAATATTGCTGCAGCACCAGCGCCACGTCGCGCTCGGCGGCGCCCCAGTCGGCGACGTCGACCCCGTCGATGAGGACCTGCCCCTGGCTCGGCTTCTCCAGGCCGGCGATCAGCCGCAGCGTCGTCGTCTTGCCGGCGCCCGTCTCGCCGAGCAGGACGAAGAATTCGCCATCGGCTATGTCGAGATCGAGCCCGGTCAACGCGGTGTGGTTACCGAAGGTCTTGGAGATGTTCTTGAGCTGGATATGGGCCATCAGAGCCTCACCTCAAGCGACTTGCCGCTTGCCTTGTCGAAGAAATGCGCCTGCGTCGGATCGATCCTGGCAAAGACTTTCTCGCCAGGGCCCGAAATGAAGCCGCTCTTGGTGCGGGCCCGCAGCATTTCCGAGCCGACCCTGAGGTCGACGATGTCGAAAGAACCGAGCGGTTCGACGATCTGCGTTTCGACGGGCACGAAGCCGTCGGCCGCGGCACGGCGAAGGAGCACGCCCTCGGGCCGGATGCCGAGCGCCAGGCTTCCACCGGCATGGCCATTGAGCTTCGACAGCAATGCACGGGGAAACTCGAAGCCGGAAGCCACTCCGCCGACCGAGACCGAAACGGAGGACGCCGTCTCGGCGACGGCCGCGTCGGCGACGTTCATCACCGGGCTGCCGACGAATTGCGCCACGAACAGGTTGGCCGGCCGCGAATAGACCTCGTCGGGCGTTCCCACCTGCTGCAGCACCCCTTCATGCATGATGACGATGCGGTCCGCCAGGCTCATAGCCTCGATCTGGTCGTGCGTAACGTAGATGGTCGTCGACCCCTGCTTGATGTGCAGCCGCTTGATCTCGGCCCGCATCTCCTCGCGCAGCTTGGCGTCGAGCGCGCCGATCGGCTCATCCATCAGCATCGCCTTCGGCCGCCGCACCAGCGCCCGACCTATGGCAACGCGCTGCATGTCGCCGCCTGATAGCGCCGACGGCTTCTTGGCCAACAGGTCTGAAATCTGCAGCGTCTTGGCGACCGAGCGCACTTCCGAGTCGATCTCCGCCCTGCTCTGGCGCGTGGCGCGAAGTGGAAAGGCGATGTTCTCGTAGACGCTCATATGCGGGTAGAGCGAGAACGACTGGAACACCATGGCGATGTCGCGGTTGGCCGCCTTCAAATGCTGAACCGGCTTGCCGTCGATGAGGATGTCGCCCTCGTCGATTGTTTCCAGCCCGGCGATGGCGCGCAAGGTCGTCGTCTTGCCGCAACCAGACTGGCCGAGCAGCACGATGAACTCATTGTCCGATATTTTGAGGTTGAGGTCCTTGATGACCTGGACGGCGCCGAAGAACTTCTGGATGCCGCGAAGCTCGATCTGGGTCAATGCTGCGCTCCCGGATTTCGCGCATCCGCGGCATGACCGGTGCCGGCCTCTTCCTCAGGCGCTATCTTCGAGGTGATGTTGAAGCCGATCAGCCCGATCAGGATGATGGTCAAGCCATAGGTGTGCAGCGTCATGTTCCAGGGCTGGCACAGCGCCACGATGCCGAGCACCATCAGCACTTGGCTACCGGGCTCCAGATACTTCTGATTGATGGCGCGAAAGCTCATTTGCGGATCGCTCCAAAGGACATGCCGCGCAACAGATGATTGCGGAGCAGGAAGGTGAAGATGGCGACCGGCAGCAGGAACAGGAAGGTTCCGGCGGCGATCACCGTCCAGTCCGGCAGGCCGGAGCCGACCTGGCTCGGGATGAAGGGCGGCGCCGTCTGGGCGCGGCGGTTGGTCATGATCAGTGCGAAGGCATATTCGTTCCAGGCCGTGATGAAGCAGAAAACGGCGGTGGCGGCGATGCCGGTGGCGGCCTCGGGCAGCACGATCTTGAAGAAGGCTTCCATGCGCGTATAGCCGTCGACGAGCGCCGCTTCCTCATACTCCTTCGGTATCTCGTCCATGAAACCCTTCATCAGCCAGACCGAGAAGGACAGGTTGAAGGCAGTGTAGAGGATGATCAGGCCGATATGGGTGTCGTTGAGCCCGACGGCGCGGTACATCAGGAACATCGGGATCGCCACCACCACGGGCGGCAGCATGCGTGTCGACAGGATGAAGAAGAGCAGGTCCGCCTCCCCTTTCACCTTGAACCTCGAGAAACCATAGGCGGTGAATGTGCCCATGCCGACCGCCAGCACCGTCGAGGTGATGGCGATGATCAGCGAATTCATGAAGCGGCTCGGATAGCCCGACCATTGCACCTGGCCCTTGCCGTCGCGCACGATCTTCTCGCCGCCGTCGAAGACGACGCGCTCCCACCATGGGGCCGCCGCGTACTCTTCCGGCGACGGCGGACTGCGCAATTGAGAGCGCTTGGTGAACAGCTTGACGAAGGGGGATATCTCCGGCTGAAAGACGACGGTCGGCGGAATGGTGGTGGCGAGATTGCGCGGCTTGAAGGCGGTCGAGGCGATCCAGTAGATCGGCGCCAGGAAGATTATCGTCACCAGCAGCACGGCAACGATGGCGATGCGGTTGACGGTGATCTCGGAAGAAGTGCGGACGGCGGCCATCTCAGCGCTCCTTCACCTTGTTGAGGTATTTGACGTAGATGTTGGTGATCGCCAGCACCATGATCAGCACGATGTAGGCCATCGCGCAGGAGCGCCCCGTCTGCCATTCCTGAAACGCCATCTTGTAGAGCCGGATCGAGATCAGCTCCGCCGTCGGCTGGCTGGTCAGGATGTAGGCAAGGTCGAAGGTTTTGAACGCTTCCATGGTGCGGAAGATGATGGCGATCATCAGGATCGGCGCCACCAGCGGCAGCGTGATGCGGAAGAAGGTGTAGAACGGCCCGGCGCGGTCGATCGCGGCGGCCTCGTAAAGATGCTTCGGCACCGCCGACAGACCGGCGAGCGACAGCAGCATTACGAAGGGCGACCACATCCAGATGTCGGTCAACGCAACGGCGTAGAGCGCCATTTTGGGGTCGGCCAGCCACTCGAAATTACCGAGGCCGAGCGCATAGTTGATGACACCCCATGACGGGTCGTACAGCAGTTTCCAGAACAGCCCGACGACCGCCATCGACAGCATCATCGGCAGCAGCAGCAGCGTGGTGATAAGACCCTTGAGGGGAATATCCCGGTTTAGCAGCATCGCCACGCCGAAGCCGACAAGCAACTGTCCGACGACCGAGACAATGACGTATTTCGCGGTGATGGCGAAGTTCGACCAGACATAGGGGTCGTTGAGCAGGTCGCGATAGTTCTGCAGCCCGACGAAATTGGCCGGCGCGTTGGTCGACGCGCGGAAGTCGGTGAAGGAATAGCCGAGCGAATAGATCAGCGGAAAGATGTTGAAGACGATCAGGAACAGAACCGTCGGAATGATGAAGAGATTGCGGATCGAGATGTCGCTCAGGCCGCGTGCCGCGGCGCGCGTGGACCTGTCGAGGGTGGTGATCATCGTGGTCGCCAAGACCCTGCTCCCGGTTCAAGAAAAAGAAACGGAGGAGGCGACACCGCCCCCTCCGCGGGATATGAACGATTATTGGACGCGGCCGTATTTCTTGAAGGTCGCGTTCCAGTCTCCAGCCAATGCGTCCAGCGTTTCCTTGGCGGTGCCACTGCCGCCGATCATGTAGGGATATATGCGCTGGTTGAGCTGCTGCAGCAGTTCGGCATATTCAGGCACCGCCCAGAAATCCTTCACCTTGAACATGGTCTCGTAGAAGGCCTTGTTGTAGGGCGTGGCGTTCTGGAACTCAGGCGACTTGAGCACCGCCTGGCTGCAGGTGTAGCCGCCGAGGGCCGCCCACTTCTTCTGGGTTTCGTCCTTGATGAACCACTCCAGGAACTTCATCGCCTCGTCCTGCTTCTGCGAGTAGGAGATAACGGAGATGCCCTGCCCGCCAAGTGCAGCGAACTGATCGCCATTTGGACCGGGAGGGTTGGCGAAGAAGCCGGTGTTCTTGGCATTCGGGTTAGACGCCTCGTTGATCAGCGAGGGGAAGAACGCGAAGAAGTTCATGCTCATCGCTGCCAGGTTCTCGGTGATCGCCTGGTTGTCCTCGACGAAGAACGATTTGGCCCAGCCCGGAGGCGTGAACTTGTAGAGTTCCTTATAGGCGTCGAGTGCGGCCACCGCCTTGTCGGAGTTGATGTGGCCGTCGACCTTGTAGGTCGAATAGTCGCCCAGCTCGCCGCCATAGGAGAACAGCGCGTTCTCGAAGCCCATCGCCATCGCGTCATAGGAATTGTCGGTGTAGATGGCGATGCCGTATCGCTTCTGGTCCGGCCGGTGGAAGAACTCGGCGATATCACGCAACGCCTTGAAGTCCTTCGGCACGTCGAGGTCGTAGCCATACTTGGCCTTGAACGCTTCCTTTTCCTTGGGATCCTCGAACCAGTCCTTGCGATAGGACCAGCCGACGGCATCGCCTTCCAGCGGGATCGCCCAGTATTTGCCGCTGTTGCCGGGATATTCGGCGTAGTATTTCACCGTCGCCGGCGCCATGACGTTGCCGAGATCGTGCTTCTTGAAGAAGTCGGTCAGGTCGACATAGTGACCGCCGGTCGAGCCGGCGCCGAGCCACTGCGAGTCACCGACGACAAGGTCATAAGCGTCGCCATGGGCGTTGAACTCGGTGAAGGCCTTGGTCTGGAAATCGGACCAGGGCGTGGTCTCCACCGTGATCTTGACGCCGGTTTCCTTCTCGTACTCGTTGCCGAGTTCCTGCAGGTAGTTGGCCGGATCCCATTCCGCCCAGAAGATGGTGAGCGACTTTTCCTGCGCGTAGACGGACGTTCCGCAGGCAAGCGTTAAGCCGATACCAGCAAGCATGCTGGTCACTAACTTGCGCATAATGTTTTCCTCCCTTGTGCGCATTCTACCTTGTCTTGCGAGCCGGCGACGGAGCCGGCCCTGGTAGTTCCTCCCGTGGTCGCGCTTTCCGAATTCGGAGCCTCCTCGCTCTGTCCGGAAATGGATCGCCGCCCTCGCTTTCGATCCGCTTTTCTTTCCAATCTGGTATTACCAATTGTGAATGCCAGTCAAGCTCTTTCTTGAGCGATAATGCCGGACAAAGTCGGCGAATTCCAGACTTATCCGCCTGTTTTATCTGGATTTTCCTACTGATTGATACGCTTCGATCTTATCGGGGCATTTGCATTGCAGGTATTATCAGCAATTGGGTTTCAAATCTGGTAGAACCAGATACGCGCTATTTCTGCATCGTCGTCAGCGTCGTTCCAGCGTATCGGCGGACAAATCCGCGATCGCCGCGCGCACCAGCGCGCTCGCCGCCCATTGCGCGACCGACATCGTCCGGCGGCTGTCCAGACCCCATATATCCTTTAGCACGATCAGCACCTCCACCCCGAAGATCAGCGATAACGCCTGCGCCAGTCGCTTGAAGTCGCGTGGCGGCAGGCGGCCCCTGAGCGGCGCGAGCGCCTCCGTCAGCAATTCGATGCGATGGCCGCGCGTGAAGGGGGGCTCGCCGCCCAGCGTGCCCGCCTGGCGCCGCGCCCATTGATCGAGCGACAACTTCAACGCTGCCTTGAATGTCGCCTCGAAGGCCTCTATGCGCGGCATGGCCGTATCGAACAGTTCGGCGACGCGGCGCTCGGCATCGGCGGCGGTGGATTTCCAGGTGAGGATCGGTCCGAGCCCCTCGTCGACGACCGCCTGCACCAGGGCTGCCTGGCTCGGAAAATAGCGATAGGCGGTGGCGCGGGACACTTCCGCAGCCTCCGCGACCTCGCTGACCGACGGCGTGATACCCGCCTGCATCAGCCTTGTCGCCGTCTCGAGCATCAGCCGTTTCGTACGCGCGCGCGGTCCACGCTCGGCCCTCTCACCGGTATCGTCGTTCGTTGCCGGTTGTTGACGTGAGACATCCATGCCAATACGATACGCGCGTCTCAAAAAATTGCAATGGCGTCTTAGCACGGCCCTGGCGATGAGGCACACGCATCGCTGCCGCCGGGATTGGGGGAACCCTTGATGAAGCGCATCTATGTGGCCGGCACGGCCGACACCAAGGGTGAGGAACTCGCCTTCCTGGCCGATGCGGTCGCCGCGACGGGCGCCGCCGTTTCCCGCGTCGATATCGGAACGCGAGCCGCAACCGTGCCGGTCGACATATCGGCTGAGGAGGTCGCCGCCTGTCATCCCGATGGCCGCCCTGCGGTGCTCGGCATCGATGACCGAGGCAGATCGGTCGCGGCGATGGCCGAGGCATTCACACGCTTTGTCCAATCGCGGACCGACATATCGGGTGTGATCGGCATTGGCGGCGGCGGCGGTACGTCGATCATCACCGCGGGCATGCGCGCGCTGCCGCTCGGCCTGCCCAAGGTGATGGTCTCGACATTGGCTTCGGGCGATACCGCCCCCTATGTGGACGTATCCGACATCATCATGATGCCATCGGTGACCGACATGGCCGGCCTCAACCGGCTGTCTCGCGTCGTGCTGCACAACGCCGCCCAGGCGATAGCCGGCATGGCGGCCAGTCCGGCACCGGCAGCGGACGGCAAGGCATCGATCGGGCTCACCATGTTCGGCGTCACCACGCCTTGCGTGACCGCGATCGCCGATCAACTCCGCTCCGGATACGACTGCATGGTCTTCCACGCCACCGGCACAGGCGGCCGCAGCATGGAGAAACTGGCCGACAGCGGTCTGCTGTCTGGTGTCGTCGACATCACCACGACCGAGGTCTGCGACCTCCTCTATGGCGGCGTGCTGCCGGCGACACAGGATCGCTTCGGCGCCATCGCCCGCACCGGCCTGCCTTACGTCGGCTCGGTCGGCGCGCTCGACATGGTCAATTTCTGGGCGCCGTCGACCATTCCGGAGCGCTATCGCGGCCGGTTGTTCTACGAGCACAATCCGAACGTCACGCTGATGCGCACGACCGCGCGGGAATGTCGCGCGATCGGCGAATGGATCGGCACCAGGCTCGCCCATTGCAAAGGTCCGCTGCATTTCCTGATCCCGGAAAAAGGCGTCTCCGCGCTCGACATCGAAGGCGGTCCCTTCTTCGACCCGGAAGCCGACGCCATCCTGTTCGACGCCATCGAGCGCACCATCAGGCCGGATGCGACGCGCCGCGTCACCCGCCTGCCGCTGCACATCAACGATCCCGAATTCGCCCAGGCGGCAACCGCCGCCTTCCTCGACATCGCCAGACAGTGAGACCCAGACATGCCGGCCATACCGCGCAAGGACATATTGAAGAAATTTCGGGGAATGATCGACAAGGGCGTGCCGATCGTCGGCGGCGGCGCCGGCACCGGCCTGTCGGCCAAGGCCGAGGAGGCCGGCGGCATCGACCTGATCATCATCTACAATTCCGGCCGCTACCGCATGGCCGGGCGCGGCTCGGCCGCCGGCTTGCTGGCCTATGGCAACGCCAATGAGATCGTCAAGGAGATGGCCTACGAGGTCTTGCCGGTGGTCAGACACACGCCCGTGCTGGCTGGCGTCAACGGCACCGATCCTTTCGTCATCATGCCGCTGCTGCTGGCCGAACTGAAGACGATGGGCTTTTCCGGCGTGCAGAATTTTCCTACCATCGGTCTCTTCGACGGCACCATGCGGCAGAGCTTCGAGGAGACAGGCATGGGCTTCGGCCTCGAGGTCGACATGATCGCCGAGGCGCACAAGCTCGACCTCCTGACCACCCCCTATGTCTTCAACCCCGAAGAGGCGCGCGCCATGACCGGGGCCGGCGCCGATATCGTCGTCGCCCATATGGGCGTGACGACCGGCGGTTCGATCGGAGCCACCTCGGCCAAGTCGCTCGACGACTGCGTCGTTGCCATCGACGCCATCGCCGAAGCGGCGCGCTCGGTGCGCAAGGACGTCATCCTGCTTTGCCATGGCGGCCCGATCTCGATGCCCGACGATGCGCGTTACATCCTCTCCCATGCCAGGGGCCTGCACGGTTTCTATGGCGCGAGCTCGATGGAACGGCTGCCGGCGGAAGCTGCGATCGCCAGGCAGACGGCGGACTTCAAGGCGGTTACGCTCGGCGGTGAAAAAGACCGCCGGGAAAAGAAGGGATGAGGAGCGATGACTGACAAGAGCAAGGTGTTTGTCTATCCGAAGGATGTCAGCGCCTTCGGCTTCGACTGGGGGAAATTGTCCCTGACCGTTGCACCGGAAGTGAATGGTGCCGTCCGCTTTTCCGGCGGCGTGGTCGACTTGCCCTCGGGCAAGGGCCATACCCGCCACAACCACCCGGGTGCCGAGGAAATCATCTTCGTCATTTCGGGCCATGGCGAACAGATGGTCGAGGACGGACAAGGCAATCCGGTGGTCGAGAAGGTCGGGCCCGGCTGCACCATCTACGTCCCCGAGAGCCGCTTCCATTCGACGCTCAACACCGGCGACGGCCCGATGCAACTGTTCGTCGTCTATTCACCGGCCGGGCCGGAGCTTGGGCTGAGGGAGCTACCGGATTTCAGGTTGATTCCGGCCGGCGGGAGGTGATGTTTGCCGCCATCTGAGTGTTTGACACCCCCTCATCCGGCCGCTTCGCGGCCACCTTCTCCCCGGCGGGGAGAAGAGAAAAACGCCAGCGCCGGCTCCTCTCCCCTCGGGGAGAGGTCGGATTGGCCCGAATTGCCCTTCGCAATTCGGCTGGCAATCCGGGTGAGGGCGCGCGCCGCCGGCGCTAAGCCACCCCGCCCCTGTTCCAGCCCCTGCCTCGATCACCGAACATCACATAACCGGCATCCGTCACCGCCACCGTATCCTCCAGCTTGATGAAGCCGCGCATCGGGTGAAGCATGGTGGTCTCCACCGACAACACCATGTTTTTCTCCAACGGCCTGGCCGCGTAAGTGCCTTCATAGGCGACCGGATGGTTGGTCATCAGGAACGGCGCCTCGTGCGTTATCAGCCCCATGCCGTGCGCGAAGAAATCCGTGTAGGGCGCGACCTTGGAAGCCTTCAGAACGCTCTGCGCGTGCGCGATCATGTCGCCGCCAAGCGTGCCCGCCTTCACCTTCGAGAACGCAGCCTGCTGCACCGTCTCGACCTCGGCCAGCAGATCTTCCAACTCGGCGTCCGGTTCGCCCAGAATGCCCATGCGACAAAGATCGCCGATGTAGCCGTGATAATTGCCGCCGGAATCGATCGACAGCACCTCGCCCTTCTTCCACGCTTGGCTTGATGAAGCGCGGTTGTGGCTCGAGCCCAGCGTCAGCAGGCAATATTCGAAATGCGCGCCGCGATTGGTCTCCTCGCGCCTCAACTGCTCGATGATGTCGGCCTTGGTCGTGCCCTCGCGCGCCCAGCCGATCGTCGCCAGCATGGAATCGGTGATCAACTCGGAGGCGGTGCGCAGCTTTTCCAGCTCGGCATCGGTCTTGATGGCGCGCATGGTTTCCAGCATGCCGGTCGCGTCGATCAACTTCGCGTCGGGCAGCGCCTTGCGGATCAGCGCATAGGCGTCCGACGGCAGGAAGCCGGGCTCGATGCCGATGCGGGCAGCGTCCTTGCCGATCTTGCGCAAATGCTCTACCGCGAGATTGGCGGCATCGAGCGTGCCCCAGCAGGCAGCATGCAATGTCGGCGTCCAGAACGGATGGTTCTGATGCTCGCCGCCTTCCATGCGATTGCCGATATAGGCCGCATGGTCGGGGCCGTCCTTCTCGTAAACGACGATCGGCAGGTAGCGACTGTGGCCGATCGCATCCATGGCGGCGAAGAAGATGAACTTGTAGCCACCCAAAAGATATTGCGTGTTGTGCTTTGAGGTCGCGACCAGCACGTCGATGCCGGCCTCCTCCATCAGCCGGTCGACCCTGGCCTGGTCGAACGGGATATTGCTGACGGCATTCTTGCCCGGCGCAATGTTCATCACTCTCTCCCTGAATTCCCCGGGATCGGCGCTGTTTCGCACCCGATCCGCTGGCTCATGATTAAATCTGCACCATTTTTCTCGCTCTGGTCCAGCCAGAAACATTTCGAAAGCGCGACTTACCGGTCACCCAACCGTCATTCGTCCACGATCCACAATTTCTGGTCTTACCAGAAAGCCGCATTGGCCAAGCTGAGCTAAGCTGGTCCAGCGGGCGAAAATTTCCAAGCCAAGCAAGGATGCGCCAATTCCATCTCTGGCGAAACCCTCGGCAAAGCTCATAATCCCCGCCGCGAGGATGCCGATGCACGCGTCGGCATTCGAAGGGTGTTGTCGCGCCCGGTCGGGTCGCGCGGAGAGGACGGAGTTCGATCATGTCAGGTTTCACCATTTCCAGACGCACCATGCTTACCGGCCCGGCAATGCTGCTGGCCTCCACGGCCATGCCGACATTGGGCTGGGCACAGACGCCGAAAAAGGGCGGCCGGCTCGTGCTTGCCGCCGATTCCGAGCCGCGCAACCTCAACCCGGCGATCGTCGCCTCCAACGGCGTTTTCTTCATCTCCAGCAAGATCGTCGAGACGCTGGCCGAAGCCTCCTTCGACGGCAAGGACGGGCTCGCGCCACGGCTGGCCGTGAGCTGGGAAGGGGCGGCCGACGGGCTCTCGGCAACGTTCAAGCTGCGCGACGGAGTCAAATGGCATGACGGCAAGCCATTCACCTCGGCCGACGTCGCCTTCTCGGCGCTGCAGATCTGGAAGCCGCTGCAGAATCTCGGCCGCACGGTGTTCAAGGATCTCAGCGCGGTCGACACCCCTGACGATCTGACCGCCGTGTTCAAATTCGCCAAGCCGACGCCGTTCCAGCTGATCCGCAACGCGCTGCCGGCGCTGAGCAGCGTCGTGCCGAAGCATGTCTACGAGGTCGGCAAGATCGAGGATAATCCGGCCAACAACGCGCCGATCGGTACCGGTCCGTTCAAGTTCGGCGAGTACAAGGCCGGCCAGTATTACCGGCTGACGAAGAACACGGACTACTGGGGCAAGGACGAACCCTATCTCGACGAGATCATTTATCAGGTCCTGCCCGACCGTACCTCGGCCGCTGCCGCGCTCGAGGCGGAAGAAATACAGCTCGCAGCTTTCTCCGCCGTACCGCTGGCCGACCTCGACCGCATCTCCAAAGTGCCGGGCCTGAAGGTGATCACCAAGGGCTATGAAGGTCTGACCTACCAGCTCGTCGTCGAGATCAACCATCGCCGCAAGGAGCTGGCCGATCTGAAGGTGCGCCAGGCCATCGCGCACGCCATCGACAAGGACTTCGTCGTCAAGACGGTATTCCTCGGTTATGCCGCCACCGCCACCGGCCCGGTGCCGAAGAACGATCCGCAGTTCTACACCGCCGACGTGCCGACCTATCCCTTCGACGTCGCCAAGGCCAACGCCCTGCTCGACCAAGCTGGATACAGACGAGGCGCCGACGGCAACCGCTTCTCGCTCAAGCTCTTGCCCGCCCCCTATTTCAACGAGACAAAACAGTTCGGCGACTATCTGCGCCAGGCGCTCGCGGCGGTAGGCATCGACGCGCAACTGGTCAACAACGACTCGGCCGCGCACATCAAGGCTGTCTACACCGACCACGCCTTCGACCTCGCCGTCGGCCCGCCGGTCTTCCGCGGCGACCCGGCGATCTGGACCACCATCCTGGTGCAGAGCGGCATTCCCGACGGCGTGCCCTTCTCCAACCAGGGCGGCTACAAGAACCCAGCACTCGATGCGCTGATCGCCAAGGCATCGGAAACGCTCGACACCGCTGCCCGCACCGACCTCTACAAGGAATTCCAGAGGCAAGTCGCGGCCGACCTGCCGCTGATCAACGTCGCCGAATGGAGTTTTATCAGCGTCGCCAGTGACAAGGTCGGCAACATCGCCAACAATCCGCGCTGGGCGGTCTCGAACTGGGCGGACACGTATTTGGCGGGCTAGCGTTTTATCCGGCTTGCGCATCGCGTAATCGGGTGCTCAGCTTCCACGGTGAGAGTTCCTTCGCGCCCCCCTCTGTCGTTTGCAAGCTGCGCCCGGTTGCTATGACCCGCACTCTCACGCTCGTCCGCCGTCGCCTCGTCGGCAGCATCTTCGTGCTGCTGATAGTCGTCATCGGCGCCTTCCTTTTGCTTGAAGCTGCCCCGGGCGATGCCGTCGACGCCTATATCGTCTCCACCGGCGGCGATGCCGGCATGATCGAACTGCTACGCCACCGCTGGGGCCTCGACCAGTCGGAGCTGACGCGGCTCGCCAATTATCTTTGGGCGCTGCTGCATCTCGATCTCGGCCGGTCGGTGACGTTCTCCAGGCCAATCCGCGACGTCATCCTGGAACGCCTGCCGACCACGCTCATCCTGATGGTCAGCGCCACCGCGCTCTCCTTCGGCCTCGGCTCGGCGCTCGGCATCTATGCCGGCGCAAGGCCTGGCAGCTTGCGCGACCGTTTTCTCTCCGTCGCTTCACTGGCGCTCTACGCGGTGCCCGGTTTCTGGCTCGGCCTGGTGCTTATCGTGATCTTCGCCGTCGACCTGCGCTGGCTGCCGATCGGCGGCATCGAGACCCTCGCTTCCAACAAGACCGGTCTCGACCGCGCCGCCGACATCGCTGTCCATCTGGTGTTGCCGGTTTCCGCGCTCGGCTTCATCTACCTGGCGCTCTATCTGCGCATGATGCGCGCCGGCATGGCCGAGGCCTGGCGCCAGGATTTTGTGCTGGCCGCCCGCGCCAGGGGACTATCGCGCCGCCGCATCGTGCTCGCCCATGTCGCCCGCAATGCGCTGCTGCCGCTGGTCACCATGCTCGGCCTGCAATCGGCGCAGATGCTGGGCGGCAGCGTCGTCATCGAAAGCGTCTTTGCGGTGCCCGGCCTTGGCCGGCTGGCGCAGGAAGCCGTGGCCGCGCGCGACACCCCCTTGCTGCTTGGCATCATCCTCACAAGCGCTGTCCTCGTCATCCTCATCAACCTTCTTGTCGACATCGCCTATGCCTTCCTCGACCCACGCGTCGGCGCCAGCGAGGCGGGCACGTGAGCCGTCTGCGCCGCTTTCTGCACACGCCCGAGGCGGTTGCCGGCGCCATCCTTCTGGCGGTGCTGTTCGCCATGGCGCTGTCGGCGTCGCTGCTGTTTCCCGGAGACCCGCAGGCCATTGCCGGCCCCGCGCTGCTGCCGCCATTCCAGGACTGGTCGCTTCCGCTCGGCACCGACAGGCTCGGCCGCGACGTGCTGGCCGAACTGTTCCACGGTGCACGCACCTCGCTGGCGGTCGGGCTCGCGGCAGCCGCCGCGGCCCTTGTCATCGGCGCGGTCGTCGGCACGCTGGCTGGCTTTGCCGGCGGCCTCGTCGATGAGGTGCTGATGCGCATCGCCGACGCCTTCCAGACCGTGCCTGGCTTCCTGCTGGCGCTGGCCTTCGTCAGTGTCGTTGGCCCTTCGCTCGGCGTCGTCGTCGCGGCGATAGCGCTCGGCACCTGGACGGGACCGGCGCGCATTGCCCGCGCGGAAGTGCTGTCGATCCGCGAGCGCGACTATGTCGCCGGTGCCCGCGTCATCGGCATGCATCCGCTGGAGATCGCTTTTCGCGAAGTGCTGCCCAACGCCTTGCCGCCGGTGCTGGCGATGTCATCCGTGATCGTCGCAGCCGCGATCCTCACCGAAGCGGCCTTGTCCTTCCTTGGCCTCGGCGATCCCAACCGCGTCACCTGGGGCGGCATGATCGCGGAGGGCCGTACTGTCTTGCGCACCGCGCCTTTCCTGTCGATCGTCCCCGGCATCGCGCTGGTGCTGACGGTATTGGGCGTCTATCTCGCAGGCGAAGGCATCGTCGAGACGACGGCCGTACGCAGGGGCCTGTCGTGACCGTGCTGGCGTCAATCCGCGACCTGGCGGTGACCCACCGCCGCGATGGCATCGAGGTCGCGGCGCTGAAGAACGTTACTCTTGATGTCCAAGCGGGCGAGCGGCTGGCGATTATCGGCGAAAGCGGTTCGGGCAAGAGCACGCTGGCGCTTGCGATCGCTGGGCTGTTGCCGAAGTCTGCCAGGATCGGGGGGAGCATCGAATGGTTTGCACCGCCGCTCGGCGGCCGCGACATCGGCTTCGTCTTCCAGGACCCATCGGCCAGCCTCGACCCGGTGATGAGCGTCAGCAAACAGATCGCCGAAGTGGTGCACACCCATCTCGGCCTCGGCTGGCCGGCATCTCGTGCCAAGGCCAGAACCCTCCTCGAACGCGTCCGCCTGCCCGATCCCGACTCCGCCCTGCACGCCTTCCCGCACCAGCTTTCCGGCGGCCAGAAGCAGCGTGTGGCGATTGCAGCCGCGATTGCCGCCGGGCCGAAACTTCTGATTGCCGACGAGGCGACCAGCGCGCTCGACACCATCGTGCAGGCCGAGATCGTCGCCTTGATCCGCCGGCTGGTGACCGAGGACGGCATGACGCTGCTGTTCATCAGCCATGACATTGCGCTGGCCGCCGAGCTTGCCGAACGTATCGCCGTATTTCGTCATGGCGCGTTGGTCGAGCTTGGCACGACCAGGCAGATCATTGATGCGCCATCGCAAGCCTACACGCGCACTCTTCTCGATGCTCATATCGGCCTCGATGCCGACCTGCTGTTGAACCGAAGCGGACTCCCCGCATGAGCCTGCTCGCGGTTTCCAACCTCACCAAGAATTACCGCCGCACCGGCAAGCCTGTCGCGGCGGTGGACGACGTCTCATTCACGATCGAGCCTGGCGAAACGCTGGCGCTGGCCGGCCCCTCCGGCAGCGGCAAATCGACTATCGCACGGCTCGTGCTGCGCCTGATCGAGCCGGACGCCGGGCGCATCGAGTTTGAGGGCAGCGATTTCCTCGCCTTGCGCGGGGTCGCCCTGCGCGCCCGCCGCGCGCGCCTGCAGATGGTGTTCCAGGATCCGTTGGCGGCCTTCAATCCGCGCGCCACGGTGGCGCGCGTCCTCGACGACCCCTTGCGCGTCCATGGCATCGCGCCGCGCACCGAGCGTCCGCGCCGCATCGCCGCCTTGCTCGAACGCGTCGGGCTGGCCGTCGACCTCGCACCGCGCGCCATCCATGAAATCTCCGGCGGCCAACGGCAGCGCGTGGCGATCGCCCGCGCCATCGCCACGAAGCCGTCGCTGATCGTGCTCGACGAAGCTGTGTCGGCGCTCGACGTCTCGGTGCGCGGCCAGATTCTCGACCTCCTGCTCGATCTGCAGCGCCGGGAACGGATCGCCTTTCTCTTCATTTCGCATGATCTTGGCGTGGTCCGGGCGGTCGCTCATCGCGTCATACTTCTCGATGCAGGACGGATTGCCGAGAGCGGCGATGCCCGAACCGTCATCGACTTGCCGCAGTCGGCCGTCGGCAAGGCACTGGTGGCGGCCGCGCCCAGATTGAACAGATACAGACCATGATCGGCTCTTCGAGCTGGATCCACGGAGAACCCACCTATCCCCCGACCATCAGCTTGACGACTTCGTCATGGTTGGTCTCGGAAATCTTGCGCTCGCCGGCCTGGACGCCGCGCCGCAACACGACGATGCGATCGGATACGGCGAAAATATCCTGCAGATTGTGCGAGATGAAGATCACGCCGCGTCCTTGCGCCTTGAGCTGATGAATGAGCGAGATCACCTTGCGCTGCTCGGGCACACCGAGCGCGGCGGTCGGTTCGTCCATGATGAGGATCTGCGCATCCCAGTAGACGGCGCGGCCGATCGCGACGGCCTGACGCTGGCCGCCGGAGAAATTGCTGACCGGGGCGTTCATCCGGCTGACGTGAAAATCCAGCCGCTTCATCGTCTCCCTGGCGGCCTCTGCCATGGCCTTGCGGTCGAGCACCGGCAGGAAGCCGAACGCCTTGCGCATCGGTTCGCGGCCGAGGAAGATGTTGGCGCCGATCGACAGATTGTCGGCTAGAGCCAGATCCTGATAGATCGTCTCGATGCCTTTTTCGCGCGCTTCCTGGGGCGTCGCGAAGGCCACCGGCTGGCCGCCGAGCAGGATTTCGCCCCCCGTCGGCTGGAACACGCCCGAGATCGCCTTGATCAGCGTCGTCTTGCCGGCGCCATTGTCGCCGGCAAGCGCCACCACTTCGCCCGGCCGCACCGCCATGGAGAAATCGTTGAGCGCACGCACGGCGCCAAAATGCTTGGACAGGTTGCGGACTTCGAGCAAAGGGGCGTTCTGGTCGGTGCTATTCATCCTGGCGGCCTCCACTGAACCGGCGCTGCGCCTGGTCTATGAGCACGGAAATGATGATGACGACGCCGACGGCGATGAACTGCCAGAACGGCTCGACATTGACGAAGACCAGCCCGTACTGGATGACCGCGATCACCAGCGCGCCGGCGACCGTGCCCAGTATCGTGCCGGAGCCGCCGAACAGGCTGGCGCCGCCGATGACGACCGCAGCGACGCTGTCAAGCAGCAGCGGCTCGCCGGCTTGCGCCGCACCGGCCGTGAAGCGCGCCGCGTAGAGCGCCCCGCCAAGGCCGGCGCACATCGCCGACAGCACATAGAGCCGCAATATGTGGCCCCTGATGTCGATGCCGGCACGCCGCGCCGCCTGCACATTGGCGCCAATGGCATAATTGTGCTGTCCGAACCGCGTCTGGCTGAGCAGATAGTGCATCACGATGACGAAGACGGCGGCGATCAAGACCAGATAAGGCACGCCGTAAAACCTGCCGTTGCCGAGCAGCGCGAACCAGGAATTCCGCACCGGCACCGTCGTGCCGCCGGCAAGCAGGAAGGCCACACCGCGCGCGACGCCGAACATGCCGAGCGTGCCGATGAAGGGCGGCACCCTGAGCCGCGAGATCAGCAAACCATTGATGACGCCGGGCACGCCGGCGACGATCACGGCTGCAAGAATACCCGCCAGCATGGCCAGCGGCAGAGGAATGGCGGCGCCCGCCATGTTGGTGGCATGCGCGGCAATGACGGCGGCAAGCCCCATGATGAAGCCAAGCGACAGGTCGATCCCGCCCGAGATGATGACGAAGGTCTGTCCGGTCGCAAGCAGCAGCGGCGCCACGGCGAATATGGCTATGGATTGCAGGTTGAAGGGGTTGAGCACGAAGGTGGCGCCGAAGGCGACCCTCGACCAGATCTCGAAGCAGATGATCAGGCCGGCGAGGAACAACCAGGCGCGCCCTTCGGCGATGCGTCCGATCAGGCTCGTGGCCGGATCGCCATGATCGGCCTGGGGCGCGACATGCTTCTCGGCCGGCTGGGCTGGTGATGTCGAGGTCATGAGTACTCCGCGGCGCGGCTGCCTTCAAACAGGCCCGCCTTTCGGGGACCGGCACGGGCTCCCCCCGGGCGAAACCGGGAGGAGCCAAGCTCGTCTGGACCTACTCGGAGTAGAGATACTTCGAGATGTTCGGGTCCGCGATGTTGGACTTGTCCATAATCGTGAAGCCGGTGCCGATCGTGACCGGGATCGAATGACCGGTCAGGTGGGCATAAGCCGAGACGACGCCGAAGTAACCGATCTCGGCCGGATGCTGGGCGATCGCCACATCAACCAGGCCGGTGTTGATGTTGTCGACGATGCTGGTCGGCGCATCGAACGCAACGACCTTGATGGTTCCCGTCTGTCCCGCTTGCTTCACGCCGTTGGCGGCGCCCAGGGCCGAGAACAGATTGGCGCCGAACACGCCGACGAGATCGGGATTGCGCGCGAACACAGCCTGCAGTTGCGAGGCCGCCTTGTTGGCATCATCGTCATTGAACTGGGTCTCCAGCACGGTGATGCCCGGATGTTTGGCCATCTCCTTCTTGAAGCCCTCTTCGCGCTGGTCGGTGGTCGAAATGCCGGGCTTGACGTTCGAGACGTAGACCTTGCCCTTGTCGCCGATGGCGGTTGCCAATGCGCGCGCCGCGATCTCGCCGCCCAGCACATTATCCGAGGCAATATAGGCCAGCGGGAAGTCGGCATCGCCAGCACCCGTCTGGTAGACGCCCGTGCCGATGAACGTATCGACGGTTATGACCGGAATGCCGGCGTCATTGGCCTTGCGCAGCGGTTCGACCAGCTGAACCTTGTCGGTCGGCGCGATCAGGATCGCGTCGGGCTTCTTGGCGATGACAGCGTCGAGCACCGGCACCTGGGTGACCGGGTTGAAGTCCGGAGCACCCTGGAAGACCAGATTCACGCCGAGCGCATCGGCGGCCGCCTGGGCACCCTTGCGCATGGTGATGTAGAAGCCGTCGGTGGTGAGGCCCGGAATGAGCGCGATGGTGTATTTCTTGTCCTGCGCCTGCGCGGGCGCCATCAGTACCGTGGCGCTGACGGCAAACGCCGCGAGCGCGGCAACGATCTTCTTCATGACATCCTCCTCATTGTCGGCAGTTCTGCCGTTTGCGGTGATTTTGTGATGGCCGTCATCCGCGCGAGGCAGGAGCCGACGGCCGGGTACGCCTGTTTGCCTTCGCGGGCAGCTCCTCCCAAGCGCCCTCAGTCTAAATGTCGGCCGGTCGAGTCGACCGGCACAATCGCCGCGTTCTCTTTCCTCGCCTCCGTGAGGTCAGGGAACCGCCCGGCACGCCAGCAGGCCGGGTCCATAGGTTGTAACACTTTGCAGAAATAAATTGCAACTCGGTTTTTGCGAAGCCGCAACGCCGGCTTTTCCAGACACCATCTGACTGCTCCTTGGAGCCCCGGCGAACTATCGCCCCGACTTCCCTCCGACACAATCGATTTCGCAACGGGCTTCGCCGGCACAGACCAGCAGCATCAGGCCCGGCATGTCTGCCGCTATCGCGTTGCAAGAACCGCCAGGATGGCCTGCGCCGTCTTGGTGTCCGTCACCAGCGCGTTGATGAGCCCGGAACGAGCGGCGCCGATGATTGCCGTCGCCTTTTCCGGCGAGGCGGCGACGCCGATCACCAGGGGCACGGCGCGAAGCTGCGCCGGCGACATGGCGATCATCCGGCTCTCCCCTTCCCAGCCGATCAGGGCGCCTTCCGCATCGAAGTAATGACGAAGCACGTCGCCGGCAGCGTGAACCAGCGCCTGCTCGCTCGGCGTGGCGGCACTCGCCTCGGGCGCGTTGATGGCATGCGGCAGGCCGATGCCGACGATCGCCACATCCGTTCTCTCCCACAGCGCGACGGCATCGCGAATAGCCGTGTCGCGCAGGAAGACCTCACGCAACTCGCTCGACGGCAGATAGGGAGCGTGGATGAAACGTGGCGCGCCACCGAACTCTTCCGCGGCTAGCCGCACGAATTCGTTGACCTGGAAATGCGCCGCGTGCTGCTGCATGCCGCCGGTTGCAGCCACCGTCAGCACGCCCGGCATACGTGGCAGGCCGGCTCGAATGACCTCGCGCACGGCGCGCCCCCAGCCGATGGCGACCACGGAGCCGGCCACCAGCTGCGCCTGCCTGAGCAAAGCGCCAAGCGGAGCCGAAAGCGCTGTCAACGCGCCTGCCGCCGGCGTCTCGACAACGGCGGCATCCCGCAATTTCAACCCGTCGACCAGTTGCCTTGTGATATCCTCCGGCGTCGCAAGGTCGATGACCTCGATGCGCACGATGCCTTCGGCCCGCGCCCGCTGCAGCAGGCGCGAAATCGTCGCGGTGGAC
Organism: Mesorhizobium sp. ES1-4; assembly: GCF_020164745.1. Classification (GTDB taxonomy): domain Bacteria; phylum Pseudomonadota; class Alphaproteobacteria; order Rhizobiales; family Rhizobiaceae; genus Mesorhizobium. The sequence goes on from NZ_JAIUGV010000002.1 coordinate 481,254, forward strand.
ACCCCGAGTTGCCGCGCGATATCGACCTGCGACATCTCCTCCACATAGTGCAGCTTGGCAACCGTGTGCAGCATCGTGCGCGATGCGGTCGCGTCCTGGACGGAGGGAACAGACAGCTTGCAATTCCTTTCAGCAACGTGTTACACACGCATACGCCGACGGGAGTTATTGCGCAAATCCGGTGAACTCGCAACTTGGCCATACCAGGCCGCGCACCGGCAAGGCTGCTTATCCCAGCAGCAAGCGATGCATCAGGCGGCAAGAGCTTCCTGCCGGCAGGCGGGCAAACTTACCATTGGTTTCCACGGGATCCGCGCCCTCGGCGAGAGAGCGCCAACATCGGACAGAAGACAACCATGACGAAGATGACCACCGCGGAACTGCGCGGCTACCAGCAGATATGCGGCAAGGACGGAGCCATGGTGGCCATCGCTTGCGACCAGCGCGGCGGCATGCGCACCTTGCTGGCGTCGGACCCCGCTGACCAAGCCAGGATCACCAACGACATGCTCGGCGACACCAAGGCCGACATCACGCGCTACCTCGCAAGCGCTGCCTCCTGCGTCCTACTCGATCCGCTCTGCGCGGTGCCGAGGGTGGTCGACGAGGGCGTGCTGAACCGGGATACCGCACTCCTCATCGGCCTCGATGCGTCCGGTTTCGACGTTTCGCCGGAAGGCTACCGCCTGTCGCGGCTGGTTCCCGGCATCGATGCGCGACGCGTGCGCGAACTGGGCGGCACTGGCGGCAAGATCATGGTGTATCTCAGGGCCGACAAGCCGCACGCCAACGAACACAACATCGCCATCCTGCGCCAATGCATCGCCGACTTCGGCAAGGAGGACCTGCTGCTCGTCGTCGAATTCCTGACCTATCAGCTCGAAGGGGAGAGCCCTGAGGACTATGCGGCCAAGACGCCCTGGCTGGTCGAGGAGGGTACGAGGATTTCGCTGGAATGCGGCGCAAAGGTGCTGAAGCTGCCCTACCCCGGAACGCCGGAAGCCTGCGCCAACATCACAAAAATGGCCGGCGAAGTGCCGTGGGCGGTGCTTTCGGCTGGCGTCAACCACGCCACCTTCCTCGGGCAGGTCGAGATCGCGATGCAAAATGGCGCCTCCGGTGTGATCGCCGGCCGTTCGCTGTGGAAAGACTGCATTTCGCTCGACCGTGACATTCAGCGCGAAAGGCTTAAGACCATCGCGGTGCCCCGGCTGCGCGAGATACAGGCGGTGATCGGGCACTATCGGCAGAAAGCAGCTGCCTGACATCCGTTGGATCACCGGCACGTGCAGGACGTCATGCCACAACAGTCGACGGCCGTAGGGATCGATATCGGCGGCACCAATTTGCGCGCCGCCCGCGTCTCGGCCACAGGGGAAATCCTCGAACGCCTTTCCGAAAAAAGCGCGCCCGACCCTGAACTGGTGCTTGGCCGCATCACAGACATGGTGCGCCTTCTCGACGCCCCCGACGTGGCGGCAATCGGCGTCGGCGTTCCCGGCCGCGTCGACGCGCACCGCCACGCAGTGCTGTCGGGGGGCTACGTCAACCTCGCCTCGGTCGCGCTCGCGCAGCGTCTGGAGAGCATGACCGGCAAGCCTGTTATCCTCGACAATGATTGCAACATGGCTCTGGCCGCCGAGATGGTGCTTGGTGCCGGCAAGGGCCACGACAACGTCGCCATGTTCACCATCGGCACTGGCATTGGCGGCGCCGTCGTCCAGAACCGACGGATCACGCGTGGCCGGGCAACGGCGGGGCAACTGGGCCACATCACCGTTGACGTCGACGGCGAGGTCTGCGCCTGCGGGCGGCGCGGCTGTGTCGAAACCACCAGTTCCGGCACGGCACTTGGCCGCCACATCGCGCGTGCCGGCTTGAGCCCCGACGTCACGGTCGACCAGCTGTTCGCCCGCGACGCGGACGGCGACATGAAGGCGCGCGGCATACTGGAAGCCTGGGCAAGACCGCTGCGCGCCGCGATCGACACCACCGTCGCCATGTTCGACCCCGATCTCGTCCTCCTTGGCGGTGGGCTTGGTCTGGCGGCGCACCGAGCGCTCGGCCACGCGCCGGCACTGGCGCCATGGTACCAATGCCCGGTGCAGCCGGCGCGGCTCGGCGACGATGCCGGTGTGATCGGCGCCGCGCTGCAGGCGCTTTTGGCGCCGGCATCGACATCGCTTTCCGTTCAGCCTGGCCGCGCCAGGCGCGCCGTGCTCGTCAACGGCATCCCGGCCAGCGGCAAGAGCACCGTGTCACGCGGCATAGCCGACCGCACGGGATGGCCGCTGCTTGCACTTGATACGGTCAAGAACCCGTTCCTCGAAATCCTCGGCGGCGCCGACCGCGAATTCAACCGCACGCTCGGCCGTGCCAGCTACCAGGTCATCTGGTCGCTTGTCGGCGACGCTCCGGCGGACAGCACCTTCATCGTCGATGCGTGGTTCGGTTTCCAGCCGCGGCAAGTGCTCGAAGATCATCTGCGCGACGCCGGTGTCCAAGACACAGTCGAGATCTGGTGCCACGCGCCAGGCGAGGTGCTGGCGGAACGCTATGGCGCTCGTCTCGGCGAGCGTCTCCCCGGCCATCCCGGCGCCGCCTATATTCCTGAACTGATTGAACTGGCCAAGCGCGCCGAACCACTACGGCGAGGGCCGCTGTTCGACGTCGACACGACGCAGCCGATCGACCTCGATGCCATCGTCGTATGGCTTCGCGCCGCGATGGCTGGCGACGCATAGACATCGGGAAGAGCGAATTTTGCCGCCGGCGACGATGCATGGTTCCGTTCCACCGCTTCCGGGGCGGTACGCAGCGCCGGCAGCGGCTCGCGACCGGTGGCGATGGCGGAGAGCGCGCAGACGCGTTTTAAGTTATTGCCGACGGGCTTGTCGCCGGTGACGACCAGCGCTTCAGGTTGTGAGTCCGTCCAGCTATCAGTGAATCTATCGATCATAGCATAAAATTCGGAAAACCAAGGACTGTGCAACTGAATGTGTAACACTCTATCGTCCACTGTGATGCCATTTGCTGGCTCTGGGCAATCGACATGGAACCGGTGACGGGGGTGCTCAATCCGCGCTGTCTACTTTGCAGCGGCCGTCGTGATCTTGTCGAGTACGTCAGCCACCGCCTGCAAAACCTCGTCCAACACTCATATGGCAGATGAGCCTGGTTGGTTGACGATGCCTTAGCCGAACGTTTCGAAAAGTTGGTACAAAGCAAGCGCGCTCACCAACACACCGATGGCAGCCATCAAGGCACGGGGGCGTACGTGGCGCGCGACGTAACCGCCAAAGGGAGCGGCAAGCAAACCACCGATGATCAGCGCGGCAATATGCTCGACGTGGGCCGTTGCCAACTCGATGAAGAATGTCGTCGCCACCGCTAGGGTGACGAAGAATTCCGCCGCATTGACCGAACCTATGGCTTTCCGCGGCGAATGACCTGATCCAAGAAGGGTTGAGGTCGCAATCGGTCCCCAGCCGGCCCCCCCGATCGCATCCAAGAACCCGCTGACCAGACCAAGCAGACCGGCGTATCCGATCTTCGCATCCGTCTTGGGTGGGCCCGATTTCGCCGCTTTCAGGACGATGAACAGTCCCATCACGAGCAAGTAGGCCGAAATGAAGGGACGGACTGTCCCCCCGTCGATGTTCGAAAGGACGTGTGCTCCCAGAATCCCTCCGAGCACTCCAGGTACGCCGAGCGTCAGAAGAAGCCTGTAGTCGACGTTCTTGTGGAACAGGTGGGATAGTGCGGACGCCCCTGTGGTTGCAACTTCGGCCGAATGGACCGCTGCACTCGTCGGCGCGGGTGGTATTCCGAGCGACAACAGCGCGGTCGTTGTGATCAGGCCAAACGCCATCCCGAGACCGCCATCCACGAGCTGTGCAAGGAAGCCGACTGCAGCGAGAACCAGGAACTCGCTTGTTATTGTAAACACTTGCTTTGCCGCGCTTGGACCATGTCAGTCACCGCCAGACCCCGCTTCCCGTTCGGTGGGCCGCGACGTGAGAAGGCTCGCCGCCACTGACGCCAACAAGATAAGCGAGACGACGCCCAGCGTGATCCAGGCCGGAACTTTGTAAACGTCGAGCAGCAGCATCTTCACGCCGACAACCATCAGGATGATTGCCAGACCGTACTTCAGCAGGTGAAAGCGCTCCGCCATATCAGCCAATAGGAAATACATCGCCCGTAACCCAAGGATGGCGAAGATATTGGAAGTGAACACGATAAACGGATCATCGGTTATCGCAAAGACTGCTGGGATCGAGTCAACCGCGAAGATGAGATCGGTCACCTCCACCACGACGAGCACCAGGAACAGGGGTGTGGCATGGCGCAGGCCGTCTCTCACCACAAAGAATTTCTCCCCACGGTATTCGTTGGTGATCCTCATATGGTGGCGCATCCACCGCAAGACCGGGTTCTTCTCCAGGTCGGGCTTCCGCTCAGCCAAAATCAGCATCTTGATACCAGTGAACAAGAGGATCGCGCCAAAGACGTAAAGTATCCAGTGGAACTCGGCGAGCAGCAGCGCGCCGGCGTAGATAAGCACGGCGCGCATCAGTATTGCGCCGAGTACACCGTAGAGAAGCACCCGCTTTTGAAATTCTATAGGCACCGCGAAGAAGTTGAAGAGAGTGATCCAGACAAAGACATTGTCCAGGGCGAGCGACTTCTCCATCAGATAGCCGGTGAGGTATTCGAGCGCCTTTTCGTTCGCCACTTCTCGCGAAAAGCGCACGTCCAGGTACCACCAGAACCAGCCGCAGAAGGCGAATGAGACAGCAATCCACACCACCGACCAAGCGCCCGCTTCTTTCACGCTCACCCGGTGGTCGCCTTGGGCCCTGAGCACGAAAAAATCAACCGCCAGCAGGACAATAACGAGCAGCGTGAATCCGAGATAGAGATCGGGCGTGCCGGTGGATGCGATAGTCATCCGTTGCTCCGTGGGTCAGGGTCGCCTTGCTCCCGACGACTGCGCCAGGCTAGATGGCGGGTTGGCCCGGCAGGGCGCCGTCGGGAGGCCAGTCGTGATCCAGGGACGATGATCTTGCGGTCACCACGGTCAGGGCATGACCGTCCCGTAAAGCGCGAAGATGACCGCGATCAGCGGAACGGCGAAGAGGTGGGGTCGATAGCGGTCCGACATCGAATTCTCCTTGTTCTTGCAGCGTGTCGCAACAAATGCGTCAAAGTCGGTGTTCACCCAGCGATATTCAACGGAACATAGACAGACCAGTTCCTCTTTTTTGGCTGGCTTCTGGCTTTCCGCCGGTCTCCACCTCTTTCCACCTGCGTGTCCCACCCCGAAAAAAGTGGGCGCAGTCGGCGAGCCCGTCCCAACCGCTGATCATGATCTCCTCGGTCACCGCGCCACGGTGCGGCGGAAGACACCTGCTCGGGTCGCGGGCCCCGTCGCCTTTGACGAACATGGGCTGCCAGCCTTCCTTGGCCGGCGCCCAGAGCGTCCAGCCGAGCGGCCACACCTTCGATGACGGGCAAGCTTTCAAGTCTGGGCTTGGGTGCAGGCTGCAATCCGTCCTCCCGCGAAGAATCATCGCGGAAGTGTCGCGCCTTTCATCGGTCGCCGAAACACGGGGGCAAATTTGGCGCTTACAACGAACACGCCGCTCGCACAGACCAAGACCGGCATCAAGGCGGAGCGCGAGACCGGCCCATCACGGTGCCGTCGCGAACGGCTTCGTGCGTTCATGACTCAAATGGAAAGGGAGAATTGGTTGCGGGGACAGGATTTGAACCTGTGACCTTCAGGTTATGAGCCTGACGAGCTACCGGGCTGCTCCACCCC
>NZ_JAIUGV010000020.1 GCF_020164745.1 Mesorhizobium sp. ES1-4
CGCCGGCGGGTGCCTGCTCGGTCTGCTGCTGCTGGTCGCGCTTCTTCTTGCGCGGCTGCTGCTGGTCGTTGGCGGGAGCGGCCTCGCTGGCTGGCGCCTGCTCGGTCTGCTGCTGCTGGTCGCGCTTCTTCTTGCGCGGCTGCTGCTGGTCGTTGGCGGGAGCGGCCTCGCCGGCGGGTGCCTGCTCGGTCTGCTGCTGCTGGTCGCGCTTCTTCTTGCGCGGCTGCTGCTGGTCGTTGGCGGGAACGGCCTCGCTGGCGGGCGCCTGCTCGGTCTGCTGCTGCTGGTCGCGCTTCTTCTTGCGCGGCTGCTGCTGGTCGTTGGCGGGCGCGGCCTGGCCGGCGGGCGCCTGCTCGATCTGCTGCTGCTGCTCACGCTTCTTGCGCTCGGGCTTCTGCTCGCCCTGCTGCTTCTGTGCGCAGGCTTCGGCTGATTCGCCCTCGGCGCAGGCCGCCTGGGCCAGGATGATTGGCGCGACGCTACGTTGCATCGGGCCGAACGTGGCTGTCCCCTGGAGCGGGGACGCGCCTAACGGCGCGGATGCCATCAACAGGCCAAGCGCTGTGCCTGCCAGAATCCGTGGTTGGCGTTTCATCGAAAATTCTCCTTGTGGGGTCCCATCCTTGCCGAAACCGCTTTTAACGAAATTGGTTCCAGTCGCCCAGCGTTAGGGGCCGTGCGGGGCTATTGGCCGGCCTTTTGAAGGCAACATCATGTCATTCGGCCTGTTAGAGGCCCATTCCGGCCTTTGCCGCGCTTGACCTTGGGGGCGGCTGGGGCCACATGCCGGAAATGGAAACGCCGTTCTGGAAAACCAAGACGCTGGAAGCGATGAGTCCCACGGAATGGGAATCGCTCTGCGACGGCTGCGGCAAGTGCTGCCTGTCGAAGCTCGAGGACGAGGACACCGGAGAAATCTACTGGACCAGCGTCGGCTGCCGGCTGTTCGACGCCGAGAGCTGCCGCTGTGCCGATTATGCCCACCGGCTGGCACGCGTTCCCGATTGCGTCGGCCTGACGCCGCAGAATGTGCGCACCATCAGCTGGCTGCCCAGCACTTGCGCCTACCGGCTGGTGGCCGAGGGCCGCGATCTCTACTGGTGGCACCGGTTGGTCTCGGGCAGTGCCGAGACCGTGCATGAGGCCGGCATCTCGATGCGCGGCCGGGTCAAGGCGAACGAGACCGAGCTGGCCGAGCCGGAAGACTATTTTGACTATATGCTCGACGAGGAGCCCTGACCGCGCGGAGGAAGGCGCGCCGGCTTTGGCCGGCTACGATTTGGCCGGCGAGGGATAGCAAATGGCCGGCGCTTGGCCGCTGGCGCCACATGAACGGCGGATGAACGGCGAGTTCGTGAATGGTTCAGACAGGCGAGTGCATTCTGGCGCCATCGGTTTCACGACGACGGGCGCAGGCCCGCAACAAGGAGAGAGAACCATGTACACCACGATCAAGACGGCGGCCCTTTCGGCGCTGGTCGGCCTCGGCACGCTGGCGGCCATCCCCGCCCATGCCGACAGCCTCTATCTTGGCTTCGGCAACAACCAGGATCCGCGCTTCGGCGTCTATGCCGGCGACGATGGCTATCGCCACCGCCGGGATGAGCGCCGCGACGACTGGCGCCGCGGCTGCTCGCCGGAGCGCGCGCTCGACAAGGCCGAGCGCATGGGGCTGCACCGTGCCCGCATCGTTGACGCCAACCGCCGGGTGGTCAAGGTGATGGGCCGTCAGTACGGCGACCGTGTCGTCATCGTGTTCGCCAACGAGCGCGGTTGCCCGATCATCAACCGTTGAGCCTTTTCAGCCTGGAGGCTGGATCGCCCGCAACGTCGGTTGCGGCATAATCCTCTGCGAGGATCGCGAGGCTCGAAAAAACCCCGCGGGAGCGATCCCGCGGGGTTTTTCATGTGCCAATGATCGATGGCCGGCAGGGACCGGCCATCGCCTTAAACCGGTTACTTGAGTTCGAAGGTAACGGTGACCTGGACATTGTAGGCGTTCTCGCCGGCCTGCACCGGCGCCGCCCCGGCCGCGGCGTCGAAGGCCTTGGCGTTGATCGGCATCGGCGCCGGTCTGATGTTCTGATCCGTGATCTCGAGCACGCGGCCGAGGCTGACCCCGGCCGCCTCTGCCAGCGTCTTGGCCTTGGCCATGGCGTCGGCGACTGCCTTCTTGCGCGCCTCGGTGACGGTGGCCGCCGGATTGTCATTGGTGAAGGCGATGCCGCCGCCCTGGTTGACGCCGAGTGACACCGCCTTGTCGAGGATCTCGCCTGTCTTGTCGACGTCGCGCACGCGCACCGAGAGCGTGTTGGTCACCTGGTAGGCGATGAGTTCGGCCTCCTGGCTGCCGTCCGGCTTGTTGGTGTAGTTGTAACGGGGGTTGATCTGGATGCCCGCGGTTTGCAGGTCGCGATCCTTGATGCCGGCGGCCTTCATCGCGGCGATCACGGCGGCCATGGCGTCATTGTTGGCGTCGAGCGCGGTGCGCGCCGTCTTGGCTTCGCGCATGACGCTGAGCGTCAGGACCGCCAGATCGGGGGCCACGGTTGCTTCGCCCTCGCCGGACACGATGATGCGTGGCGGCGTCGGCAGGTCGGTGGCTCCAGCCATCGCCGGAAAAGCGATTGCAGCGGCGAGCGCGAGTGGCAAAAGATGTCTGGTCATGAAAAATCTCCTTGGTCCGCGATCAGGTCGCTGCGGTCGCGTAGAGCGCGATTATGGGATGATTTGGGCGATCTGCGAAAGCACGCCGGTAAAGCCTTGTGCCGCGATGGGAAAAACATTAATCCAGCGCGCGTGGGGCCTGTAGCTCAATGGTTAGAGCCGGCGGCTCATAACCGCTTGGTTGGGGGTTCGAGTCCCTCCGGGCCCACCATTATCGTTATTTATCAATGGCTTACGGGTAGGTTCGCCAACAGGTTCGCCAAAAGGTTCGCCAAGCAGCGGCTTGCGGGTCACGAGCCGCACAACGCGATCCATGCCCTGAACCGCCAGGCGGACCTGCGATGCCTCGCGTGAATAGAGTTCAGCGTGATCGATGTCGTCGTGACCCAGCACATCCATGAGCTGCCTGGTCGAGGCCTCTGCCTCGGCGAGATAGACGCCAAGTGATTTTCTCAGTCCGTGCAGCGTCAGCCCTTTGGCAAGCCCTGCAAGCTTGCACCAGTGTGCCATGGTCCCGGTCAGGGATTTGGCGGAGAAGGGCTGGCCATAAGCGGTCACCAGGACGGTTTCACCGCGCTTGTCCGTGGCCTCAAGGATTTCGGCAAGCATCGGGGTAATCGGTACGAAAAGCCGCTTGCCACCGGTCCGGTTCTTGTTCTTTGCCTGGACAATGTCGAAGCCGTCGAAATGGCGCTCCTGGCCATCGATCATGACCTTGCGCGTCACCCTCTGGTCCCACCGCAAATCGGCGACATCGCCGCGACGATTGCCCAGCCATAACGCCAGGCCATAACAGGTGCGCGCAGCCGTCCCCAGCGGCCAGTGCTGCTCAAACTTTTGCATGGCTTCGTGAGGCCAAGCCTTCCAGCCCGTGTAAGCAGGACGCCACTCGACCGCTGCGGTAGGATCGATTTCGATCCAGTCCAGTCGTATCGCGACATGGACGAGCTTGCGTATCGCGACCAGCAGGTGCTTGGCCTTGTGTGGTGTCGCGATGAATTGCCCCAGAAGCTCTTCGACGTGGACCCGCCGCAGGTTCTTAACGGGCACATCGCGCCATGTCAGCGGATGGTCCGGGACAACCCGCAGACCCAGAAATTCCTCGATCAGGCGCCTATTTTTGAATTTCGTGCTCTCATCATGAGCGAGCCACTTGACCGATGCCTTCAATCTCTTTTCCGCTGCTCCGAAGGTTCCTGGCAACGCAGCACCCGGCCTTGTGACCACCGGCGCCTTTTGAATCTTCCGACCCTCGACAGCGGCCTGATAGGCTTGCTTGAAACCGCTCGCGTTCGGGGCGGGCAGAGGCACCACGCGCCCTTTGGCGCGATAGCGCCAGCGCGTCTTTCCATGACGGTCCTGATAAGAGGACAAACCCGGATATTTGTCTTTGAGACGCTGTTCCATAGCAGGACCAGACTATTAGCCTCGATGATTCCCTTGCAAGAGGAAGTCGACGATATTGTCGTCATCGTCGCCGGGCAGATCCGCGAACGCGGCCTCCAGTTTAAGGCGATCCCAGATCACACGACTATCGATTTTCTTCGGTTTTGGCATCCGCCGGTCGGCGACCATTTGGTCGAATTTTGTCACGCCAACGCCGACGTATCGTGCGGCTTCGTCCCGTGACAGGCCGCGTGGTGGGTAGAAGAGAGTATCGCTCTTTATCACCTTGGTCCTCCAAGCACCTTCCAATCGCGTGGAGCTATTTTGCGAGTATCTCGCCGAAATAGGGGGTCTCGGTATCAAGGGACAGTCCCCTGACTGGTATCGAGTGTTCCGGGGTGTCGCGGCGTGCGAATAGGACGGTTGAGCGCGGCGGGAGCTGGAATACTCGACCTTCCGCAGGCCGTGATCGAGTAGGGTTTAAAATGAAACCAATGGCCTGGAAGTGAAAATCATCCCGTGTCGCATGGCCTCGCTGAGCGAACCAACTTAACCTAGGCGGCGCCGCGTCGGTCCGAAGCAACGGGTTGTGCTCCGACAGGCCATGCGAACTTTCCTGTCCGAGAGAACGATGTACGGAGCCGATAGCGATCACCTGCGTAGCGGATGGTCGAGGACAACAACGGACGGCCGGAAGCGTCGACGATCAGCTGACGCATGACCAAAGTGGATTTGCCTACGCCCATGTCGAGATGTTGCGCCAGCGCCGAATCCGCACCATGGGCCTCAATCGTGGTCTCGGCGCGGGCCAGATCGATGCCGGCGGCGATCAGCAGACCGAACAGCGAAGCGGTCCGAAAATCTACCTGGCCGAGATGGGGCGCCAGGGCGACGGCGAAGAACGAGGTGTCGACGGCGACCGGGACCTGGTCGAGCCGGCGGATGCGTTCTAGGTGAAACAGCGTCGTGCCGGGCGCGATTGAAAGCTCCTCGGCTTCGTCGAGCGTGGCCGGTGCTTCCTCGGCACGCAGCACGTCGGAGGAGGGCGTCAGGCCAAGGCGCTTGGCGGTCTCGCTGAACGATTCCAGCGTGTTGGGAAACTCCTTCGGCACCTTGGCCGAGACATACCAGCCACGCCCGTGCGACGGCGTCAGCACGCCTTCCTCGACGAGGCTCTGCAGGGCCCTGCGCAAGGTCACCCGGCTGATCGACATCCGCGTGAACAGGTCGCGCTCGGCCGGCAGGCGCGCGCCCGAGGCGAGCTTGCCGCTGGCGATCTCCTGCAGGATCGCTTCGGCGGCCTGCCGCCAGAGCGGCTCCGGTCCATCCAACTGCAGCGGCGAGCCCTCCATCTCAGTCACCCATCCGCCTTCACTTTTTCCCACACGCCCGTTCGCATCGAACGGTAGCAGGCGTCAATTATCCGGTTGACGATGACACCGTCCTCGAAGGTTTCCATCGGCACTGTCCCCGCCGTGAAGTGATCCACAAAATGCCGCATCTGCTGCGAAAAACCATAGGCCCTGGTCTCTTCCGGTACCGGATAGACCCAGCCAGTCTCTGCGTCAGCCTTCTCGACGAGATAACCCACCGGTTTCTCGATAAAGCCCCAAACCGGGCCGACGGATGTGTCGGTGACAATACGCCCGGCCGAGCCGACCAGTTCGTGACGCAGCTGCATGCCGCCTTTCTCGATCCACGAGGATTCGATCGTGGCAAGCTGGCCGCCGGCGAATTTCAGCAGTGCGATCGCGGTGTCCTCGCCGGTCGTCTTGTCGCCATGGGCCATGGTGGCGCCCCACGCAAACACCTCGGTGATCAGATTGTCCTTGCCGAAAAAATGACGCGCGCTCTCGACAGTGTGGCAGCCCATGTCGAGCAGGGCGCCGCCGCCGGCGAGTTCGGCGTTCCAGAAATGCGGCGCATGGGGTCCCGAATGCGCTTCCCGGGCCCGCATGGTCAGCAGATTGCCGATGCCACCCGCCTGGATCATCTGGTGTGCCTTGGTGATGTTGGGCGAGAACACGGCGCATTCGGCATAGCCATGCCAGATACCGGCGCGCTGGACGATGTCGAGGATTTCCCGTGCTTCCTTGCCGGTGCGCGCCAACGGCTTGGTGCAGATGACAGCCTTGCCGTGTTTCGCGGCGATCCTGACGGCTTCGAGATGGATCTCGTTGGGCAGCGCGATCACCACCAGTTCCACCGCTGGATCCGCGCAAACGGTGTCCATATCCCGGTGCGCCGTGACCCGCGGTCCCCACTTCTTGGCAAAGGTCGTGGCTCGCTCGAAACTGCGTGACGAGCAGGCCACGAGTTCGGCGGTGCGTACGTCGAGCAGAGAGTCCGCATAGGTCTCGGCAATGAAGCCCGAGCCCAGAATTCCAACTCCAATCATCGAGCCCTCCCGAATTTCCTTGCCATCGGTTGGGCGTGTCCAATCAAGACGGCGCCTCATTCGATGATAAAAAGACAACACAATACCACTTGTCACAAGATGTATCATTAGGTATGGTCCGAGGCAACAGTGCAAAATCGTGAATCCACAAGAGGCACCGTGTTGAGGGAGGACCCCAAAATGCGTTCGATACATGCATCGATTCCGCTGGCAATGACGCTGAGCGCGATGTTTTCCAGTGGTATCGGCATGGCCTATGCCGACCCGGTGACCATTACCCTGAACAGTTGGCGCACCGAGGACATCGCGGTCTGGCAGGACACGATCCTGCCCGCTTTTGAAGCCAAGCATCCCGACATCAAGATCGAGTTCGCGCCGATCAATACTAATGAATACAACGCCGCCATCCAGTCGCAGGTCGAGGGCGGCGCCGGCGGCGACCTGATCACCTGCCGCCCCTTCGATGTGAATCGCGAATGGATCAAGCGCGGCTATTTCGAATCGCTCGAAGGCCTGCCAGGCCTGGCGAATTTCGACAAGACGTCGCGTGCGGCGTGGAGCGGCGCTGACGACAAGACCTATTGCCTGCCGGTCGCCGCCGTGCTCGCCGGCTTTTACTACAACGCCGACATCTTCAAGGAACTCGGCCTCAAGGTGCCGACCACCAGCGCCGAGTTCATCGCTGTACTGGAGGCGATCAAGAAGGATGGCCGCTACACGCCGCTCGCCTATGGTTCGGCCGAATCCTGGCAACTCGCCTATAACGGTCTCTATTCGATCGGCCCGGCCTATTGGAAAGGCGAGGACGGCCGTCTCGGCCTGATCGATGGCAAGAAGAAGCTGACCGATCCGGAATTCGTCGATGCCATCGCCGCTTTCGCGGCCTGGAAGCCATTCCTGCCCGCCGGGCAGGAGAGCCTCAACTATGCCGACATGACGCAGCTGTTCACGCTCGGCAAGGCGGCGATCCTCCCCGACGGTTCGTGGGACATCAACCAGGCGACGTCGACCAATTTGAATGTCGGCGTGTTCGGCCCGCCGGCGCCCAAGGCCGGCGACCAGCGCTATCTGCAGGAGATGCCCGACATGGGCATCGGTATCAACGCCAAGAGCGCGCACAAGGATGCGGCCAAGACCTTCCTCGACTGGGTCGCCGGGCCGGAATTCCAGGAACTTTATGTCAACGCTGCTCCCGGCTTCTTTGCTATGAGCTCGAAGCCGGTCACCTACAAGAACAAGCTGGCACAGGATTTTGCTGACCTGAAGAAGGGCGCTGAGCTCACGCCACGCCTGGCGCTGGATCGCCTGAGTGCCGGCACGCCGCCGCTCGACGACGAGACCTGGCGTCTCCTGCAGGTGATGTTCACCAAGTCCGATGTTACGCCGCAGCAGGTCGCGACCGAACTCCAGGCAGGCCTTGCCTCCTGGTACGGACCGCAGAAGAAGTAATCGGCAATGCTTCGCGCATGCCTTGCCAGCTGGCCGGACATGCGCAAGCCCCGCACGCCGACGCCATCCAAGCCGGCGTGAACAGGAGCAATCCAGGAAAAGTGTGAGACGGTTTTCCGTCCGGAATTGCGTCGAAACAAAAGATATAGAGCGGTTCCCGTTTCCGCGAAACGGCGAACCGCTCCAGAGGTCTTCAGTTGATATCTCCCGCTGCCGCCTACCGAAACCTGCTGCTGTTCGTGCTGCCGGCCCTGGCCGTCTATTTGGTCTTTGCTGTGCTGCCGCTGGCGACGTCGATCGTGATGAGCTTCTTTCAGACGAGTGGCGCTTCAGGCCGGACGTTCGTCGGCCTCGCCAATTACGAACGCCTGTTCACGCACCCGACCATAAGTGCCCGCTTCTGGAATGCGTTGCTCAACAACATCCAGTATTTCGCCATCCATCTGATTGTCGAAGTGCCGGTAGGCTTGCTGCTGGCTGCTTTGCTCACCTCCGGCAAACTGGCTCGGTCGGAAGGCATCTATCGCACCTTGCTGTTTATTCCGGCGACGCTGTCGGTGGTCATCGTCGGCTTCGTCTGGCGCCTCATCATTAACCCGCTCTGGGGCCTGGTCGGCTTTCCGCTGCTCGGAACGGAATCGACCGCGCTCACCACCATCTCGCTGATGTCGGTGTGGCAGTATTTCGGCATCCCGATGGTCTTCCTCTACAGTGCCCTGCTGGCGGTGCCCAACGAGCTTGTCGAGGCCGCCAAGATCGACGGCGCCAGCGGCTGGACGACCTTCTGGAAGATCAAGTTCCCGCTGATCGCGCCGCAGTTCGGCCTGATCGCGATCCTCACCTACATCTGGACCTTCAACGGCTTCGACCTGGTGTTCGCGCTCAACGGATCGGCGCCCGGTCCGAACTACAGCACCGACATCCTCGGCACCTACTTCTACCGCACCTTCTTTGGCTCGAGCGGACAGCTTGCCGATCTCGACCTGGGCGCTGCGGTCGCGACGGTCATCTTCCTCACCGTGTTGCTGGTGACGGCAGCCTATTTCTGGCTGATCCAGCGCCGTCTGAAATCCTATTCGGTCTAGGAGCTGACATGAGCGCCCCAGACCGCATATCAGACCTTGCCATACCAGCCGCCCGCCGTCGCCAGGACCGCGAACCCTGGCCGGTCGAACGCATCATCGTGCACGCGCTGCTGATCCTGTTCGTGCTGCTTGCCATCGGGCCGGTGCTGATCGTCATCATCAATTCGCTGAAGACGACGCCGGCGATCTTCGGCGGACCGTTTGATCTGCCGACGGCCAAGACCTTCAGCCTCGAAGGCTACAAGCGCGTCTTCACGCGCGGCAATTTCATCGTCAACTACCTCAACAGCCTGATCGTCACGGTGACCACCATCGTGCTCACCATGGTGCTGTCGACCCTCGCCGCCTTTGCCCTGGTCGAATACCGCGTGCGGCTGGCCTCGCTGCTTGGCGGGCTGTTCGTGCTCGGCATCATGCTGCCGATCCGGCTCGGCACCATCCCGCTGATCCAGATGATGCTGGCCTGGCGGCTGATGGACACGCTTGCCGCACTCATCCTCGTCTACACCGCCATGAGCGTCCCGATCGCGGTGACGTTGATGGTCACCTATTTCCGCACCGTGCCGACCGATCTCAAGGAAGCCGCGCGCATGGATGGCGCCAGCGAACTGCGCACCTTCTGGATCGTGCTGCCTTTGGTCAGGCCGGGCCTCGCCGCAGTCGCGGCACTCACCATGCTGCCGGTCTGGAACGACCTCTGGTTTCCGCTGATCCTGGCGCCGAGCCGGCAGAACCAGACGGTGACGCTCGGCGTGCAGCAATTCGTCGGCCAGTTCATGAACGACTATCCCGCGCTGCTCGCCGCACTCACGCTCGGCGCGGTGCCGCTGGTTCTGCTGTTTACCCTGTTCTCGCGGCAATTCATCAGCGGCCTCAGCAAGGGCTACAGCAAATAGCCGTGCCTCCGACAGATTTTAACGAGACTGACAATTTCGAACTGATGGAACGATGCGATGCAGATAGGCACTTACATCCGCCGGCAGCCCGCGACCCTCACCGGTCTCCCCGCCGCCATCGGCGCGGATCTCGATGGCTTTGCGAGCCTGCGCCAGAGGCCGGAACGGATCGTGCTGCTCGGCACCGGCTCGTCGATGAACGCACTTCTGGCCGGCGCCGAAGCGCTGGAGGAGGGGACGGGTGCCTCCGTGATCGCCAAGGAGCCGGAGGCATTCCTGCGCCTGCCGCCCAGGGCATCGGCCCAGCGCACGTTGGTGCTGGCCGCTTCGCAGTCGGGCATGAGCATCACCACGATTGAAGCGGTGCGCCTGGCGGTTGAGCTCGGTTTCCCGACGCTTGTCATCACCGGTGAAGCCGGCAGCCTGATCACCGAGACCGGCGCCGAGATCATCGTCATGCCGATCGGCACGGAGACGGTCGGCCCCAAGACCATGGGCTATTCCGCCACCGTCATCTCGGTGCTGGCGGTCGCCGCCAAGCTCGCCGGCAGGACGATCGATGTGTCGGGGTTGCTGCAGCAACTGGAACAGACGGCGGAAACCGGTCTTGCCGCCGCGAAAGACTTGATAATCCGCTTCGGTGTGCCCGATTACATCCTGGTCGCTGGCCAGGCGACGCATCTCGGCACCGCGCTCGAGACGTCGCTCAAGATTGCCGAGATCAGCGGTGTGCCGACTGCTGGTTTCGACACCGAGGAGGCTTTGCACGGCCATGTCTATGGCACGACGGATAAGAGCCTGGTTATATCAATCGCGCAGACCGAGGCCGAGGCCAAGGTTGCCGCCAATCTCGGCGAGGCACTGGCCGAACTCGGACCACGCACCGTCGTCCTGAACCTCTCCGGCTACTCGACCCGCTTCGACCTCGATGTCAACTGGCCGACGGAGCCAAAACAGCAATGGCTGGCCGGCTGCTGGGCGCCGATGCCGCTGCAATGGTATGGCTGCGAGCTGGCGATCGCGCGCGGCATCGATCCTGACAAGATGATCTACCCCAACCTCGGACGGCGGCTCAACGTGCGCATCCGCAAGGAGGCGTGATGGTAACCGCTGTTGGAATCGACATTGGCGGCAGCCTGGTCAAGCTCGGCGTCGTCGACGGTTCGGGCAAGGTCCTCGCGCGCAGCGCTGTCCCGGTGCATCGCGATATAGAATTCGCCGATTTCGTTCATCTGGTCACCAACGTGACCGAGGAACTGAGGCGGGCATTTCCCGGCATCACTGCGATCGGCATCGGCGTGCCCGGCACGCCCAATCCCGAGACCGGCATGCTCAACGGCCGCTGTCCGGCGATCCCGGCGCTGCTGAAGGGGTCGCTGTCGAAACTGTTCTCGATCCGCTTCGGCGTGCCGGCCGTCGTCCGCAACGACGCCGTCAGCGCTACCCATGGCGAAATGCGCCATGGCGCCGGACGTCCGTTCTCGCGCTTTGCGCTGCTGACGCTTGGCACCGGCATTGGCGGGTCGATGGTCATCGACCGCAAGGTCATCGACGGCCCGGACGGGCTGCCGCCGCAGTTCGGCTGCATCTCGCTCGACCCGGCCCGCACCGATATCGCCGATCCGGTGCCGGGCATGGTCGAGAACCTGGCCAGCGCCCGCGCGCTGGTCAACCGCTACCGCCAGCTCAAGCCCGACACCGATGCCAAGGACGCCGAGACCGTCGTCGATCTCGCCAAGGGAGGCGATCCGGCAGCGCTGCAGGTCGTCGACGAAGTGGCGCGCTGGCTCGGCCAGATGATCGGCATCATGTCAAACATGCTCAATATCGAGGCGGCGATCATCGGCGGCGGCCTGTCGCTGGCCGGTCCCTTCTTCATTGATCGCATAGCCAAAAATGTCAGGGATTTCGTCCTGCTCAAGCCTGGCCGGCCGCCGGTGATCGTGGCGGCGGAGCACGGCAACGATGCCGGCGTGATCGGCACCGCGGCACTGGCGCTCGACCTGTTCGCGCCCCCGGCAAAGGAATAGCCCCATGGCGGATGTCGAACTGCGCAAGATTTCGAAAAGCTTCCAGAACCTGAAGGTCGTGCACGATATCGATCTCGAGATCGCCGAGGGCGAGTTCGTCGTCCTCGTCGGACCGTCCGGCTGCGGCAAGTCGACGACGCTGCGCATGGTGGCGGGACTGGACCGGCCGAGCGGCGGCGAGATCCATATTGGCGGCCGGCTGGTCAACGACGTCCAGGCCAGGGATCGCGACATCGCCATGGTGTTCCAGAGCTACGCCCTCTATCCGCAAATGACGGTGGCGCAGAACATGGCTTTCGGCCTGCGCATCCGCAAGGTTCCGGACGCCGAGGTGACGCAACGCATCGCACGTGTCGCCGACATTCTCGATCTCAGCGAGCTTCTTCAGCGCAAGCCGCACCAACTGTCCGGCGGCCAACGCCAGCGCGTCGCCATGGGCCGCGCCATGGTGCGCCAGCCGAAAGTCTTCCTGTTCGACGAGCCGCTCTCCAATCTTGACGCCAAGCTCAGGGGCAAGATGCGCGCCGAGATCAAGAAGCTGCACCAGATGGTCGCCACCACCACGGTCTATGTCACCCACGACCAGGTCGAGGCGATGACCTTGGCCGACCGCGTCGTGGTGATGAACAAGGGGCGCATCGAACAGATCGGACCGCCCAACGACCTCTACCACGAGCCGGCCAGCCGCTTCGTCGCCGGCTTCATCGGCAGCCCCGGCATGAACTTCTTCAAGTGCCGGCTGGAAGCGCGCGGCGACCGCCTGGCGGTGGTGCTCGGCGATGGCACGGCGCTTGCCGTTCTGGCGTCCCGCACCGCGCGCTACACCGGCCATGCCGGGCGCGAGCTCGAATTCGGCCTGCGGCCCGAGCATATCACCGAGCAGCGCGAGCGGCCCGATAGCGTCGACATCAAGGTGCCGGTCGAGGTCGTCGAGCCGATGGGTATGGAAACGCTGCTGCACGTGCTGGTCGCCGGCGCGGAAGTGACGGCGCGCATCGATCCCGCGGCGACACCGAAGCCAGGCGAGATGGCGACGCTGTCGCTCGGCATGGCCCACATGCATTTGCTCGATCTCGAAAGCGGCAAGGTGCTCTGAGACGCGACGGCTCCAACACAGGTCGAAACCGGCCCACCACACATTCGCGTGTCGAAACGCAAAAACAATATATTATCCGTTGACAAATATAATTTCTGAGCGAATTTTAGGTGCGGCGCCAGACGGCCGTGATGGCCTTCGACATGCAGGGACATCTTAAACGCAGTCCAGGAATGTGCCGGTCATGATCGACATCCACAGCGTGTCAAAATCCTTCGTGACCCGGGATGCCGATCCGGTGCATGCGCTGAACCTGGTCAGTCTCGAAATCTACGATAATGAGTTCTTCACGCTGCTCGGCCCGTCGGGCTGCGGCAAGACAACCTTGTTGCGCCTGATCGCCGGCTTCGAGGCGCCGAGTTCGGGCGCCATCCGCATCGCCGGCAATGACGTCGCGGCGTTGCCGCCGCAGAAGCGGCCGGTCAACACGGTGTTCCAGAGCTACGCGCTGTTCCCGCATATGAGCGTCGCCGAGAATGTCGCGTTCGGGCTGGAAATGCAGAAAGCGCCAAGATCGTTGATCGACGAGCGCGTCAGGGAAGCGCTTGCAATGGTGCGGCTGGAAGGCTTTGCGGCGCGCCGCCCGGCGCAATTGTCGGGTGGCCAGCAGCAGCGCGTCGCGGTGGCGCGCGCGCTTGCGCCCAAACCAAGCGTTCTCCTGCTCGACGAGCCGCTGTCGGCGCTCGACCTCAAGTTGCGCAAAGGCATGCAGAGCGAGTTGAAACGGCTGCAGCGCGAAACCGGCATCACCTTCGTTCTGGTTACCCACGACCAGGAGGAGGCGCTGGCCATGTCCGACCGCATCGCGGTCATGCGCAGCGGCGACGTGCTGCAGGTCGGCACGCCAAGGGACATCTACGACAACCCGCAGGACCGCTTCGTCGCCGACTTCATCGGCGAGTCCAACCTTTTGCCTGGTGCAACCCTTGGCCGCGACCCGGCGAAAACCATCGTCGTGCGCCCCGAACACATCGTCGTGTCGCCGGCATCGGACGGCACCAAGGGACACGCGACGGGCGCGGTCTCCGCCATCACCTTCCTTGGCTCCGACACGCTCTATGAGGTCGTGCTGGAGGAGGGGGCAAAACTGCATTCGCGCTCGCGCGGCGGTGCGGCGCTTTCGACCGGCGACAGGGTCGTCGTGGACTGGGCACGGCATCTCGAACGCGAACTGGCGAACTGAGATGGGTCCGACCCGCACCTGGCTCCTGATTGCGCCGGCCATGCTGGTCATCGGCATCTTCATGGTGCTGCCGCTGTTCCTGGCGGTCGCCTACTCCTTCATGACCGCCAACCCCTATGGCGGCGTCACCGCGCCGGCGACCTTCGACGCCTATCTGCAGTTCCTCTACCAGCGCGACTTCGACGACAGCCTGGTGTTTTCGCCGAGCTACGCGCTGATCATCCTGCGCTCGATCTATCTCGCCATCGCCACCACGATCATCTGCCTCGTCCTCGGCCTGCCGGTTGCCTGGTATATCGTCTGCCAGACGCCGGAGCGGCGGCGCATCCTTTTGTTCGCTGTCACGCTGCCGTTCTGGATCAATACCCTGATCCGCACCTATTGCTGGATCCTGATCCTGCGCGACGAGGGACTGGCGAACGGCGCGTTGCGCCATGCCGGCATCATCTCCGATCCGCTGCCGTTGCTTTACAATGACGGCTCGATCCTGCTCGGCCTCGTCTACACCTTCCTGCCCTTCATGGTGCTGCCGATCTATTCGACGCTGGAGCGCATCGATCCCCGGCTGATCGAGGCCGCGCACGACCTCTATGCCGGCCGCGCCGCCGTCTTCCGCCGCATCGTCTGGCCGCTGGCGCGGCCCGGCGCGCTGGCCGGCGCCACGCTGGTCTTCGCGCCGGCGCTGGGCTCCTTCCTGGCGCCGGACCTGCTCGGCGGCGGCAAGAAGCTGCTCATCGGCAGTCTGATCCAGATGCAGTTCACCTCCTCGCGCAACTGGCCGTTTGGTGCCGCGCTCTCGACCGTCGTGACGGTCGTGGTGCTGACCGTCTTCGTCATCCGTTCGCGCAAGGCGCAGGAGGACCTGCGATGAACGGCGTCAAACCCTTCGACTGGCGGCACACGCCCGGCCTGTCGGCCTACACCGCGCTGATCTTCGTGTTCTTCTACGCGCCGCTGCTGATCCTGGTGATCTACGCCTTCAACTCGAGCCGGCTGGTTACGGTGTGGGCCGGCTTCAGCTTCAAATGGTTCGTCGCCGTCGCCTACAATGGCGCGATCCGCGACGCCGCCTTGAACAGCGTCATCATCGCCATCGTCGCCACCATTGCCTCGACGGCGATCGCCACCGCCGGTGCGATTGCACTGGAACGCGGCCGGCCGCGCTTCGGGCGGGGTGCTGCAATGGCGCTGATCGCGATGCCGCTGGTGGTGCCGGAGATCGTCGTGGCGATCACCACGCTGATCTTCTTTTCGGGGCTCGGCATGCATCATGGGCTGCTCAATCTAATGATCGCCCACACCGTCTTCTGCATCCCATTCGCGCTGCTGCCGATCCAGGCGCGCCTGCGCGACATGGGCGGCACGCTGGAGGAGGCGGGACGCGACCTCTACGCTGACGAGTGGCGGCTGTTTCGACGTGTCACGCTGCCCTTGCTGCTGCCGGCAATCTCGGCCGGCGCCATCATGGCCTTCGTCGTCTCGCTCGATGATTTCCTGATCTCGATGATGGTGTCGAGCGCCGGCTCGACCACGCTGCCGGTCTACATCTACGGCATGATGCGGCTTGGCGTGACGCCCGAGGTCAACGCCATCTCCACCATCCTGCTTGCCGTTTCCATCATCTTCGTCGCCGCCGCCCTGCTCGTCGGACGGCGCAACAGATTTGCCTAGAAAAATAAGACCAGACCAGAGGAGAACGAACGTGACTAAATGGAAAGAAGGACTTTCGAAGATAGCCCTTGCAGCCGCTATGCTCGGCGCAATCACCACCAGCGCGCTCGCCGATGCCGGCGAACTGCACATTTACAACTGGACCGACTACACGTCGGACGAGATGATCAAGAAGTTCGAGGCGGAGACCGGGATCAAGGTTACCATCGACACCTATGATTCCAACGAAACCGCGCTCGCCAAGCTGAGCTCCGGTGCCGCCGGCTACGACGTGATGATCATCAGCAACGACTTCGTGCCGATCTTCATCAAGCAGAAGCTGTTCCAGGAAGTCGACGCCGGCGCGATGCCGAACTTCAAGAACGTCGATCCGAAATGGCAGCACCGGCCGTGGGATCCGGATGCGAAATACACCGTGCCATGGGTATGGGGCACCACCTCCTATTCCGTCGATACCGCCGTCTACAAGGGGCCGACCGACAGTTTGAAGCCGCTGTTCGACCCGCCGGCGGAATTGAAGGGCAAGGTCGGCATGTTCGGCTCGCCGACCGAGGTGATCTCGCTGGCGCTGGTCTATCTCGGCAAGGATCAGTGCAACAGCAATCCGGCCGACCTCAAGGAACTCGATGCCTTGCTCGAGGCGCAGAAGCCGTTCGTGAAGGTCTATAATTCCGACGGCATCGTCGAGCGTCAGGTTGCCGGCGAAACGGTCATGCACGAGCAATGGTCGGGCAAGGCGCTGGCGACGCGCCAGCAGAAGTCGACGGTCAAATACGTCTATCCTAGGGAAGGCGCTGTCGGCTGGATGGACAATGTCGCCGTGCCGACCAGCGCGCCCAATGTCGAAAACGCCAAGAAGTTTCTCAACTTCCTGATGGATCCCGAAAACATCGCCCTGCAGCAGAAATACACCGGCTACCAGAGCGCTATCTCCGGATCGAACAAGCTCCTGGCGCCGGAAATTGGTGGTTCGCCCGAATTCAATCCGCCGGCCGATCTCAAGATCACCTTCGCGCCGTCATGCGACGAGAAGGCGATCCGCGCCTATGACCGGATCTGGACCAATCTGCGCCAGTAGGCCGCGACACGAAACGCCGCCCGTCTTGCACGGGCGGCGTTTGTTTCTGTCCGAGGAGATCGAATGAAACGCTACGCCCGCTCAATCGTCTTGCGCGCCGGCAGGTCGTCGGCTTCGGCGGCGAGCAGGATGTCGGTGGTGACAGCCAGATGCTCCGCCAGCAATTCGCAGGCCTTCTCCGCCTCGCGGTCGAGCACGGCATTGGCGAGGTCCTGATGTTCCTTGCTGATGTTGCGCGCCCGGGGTGCCAGCGAGACCGAGCGGCGGCGATAGCGCTCGCTCTGGTCGTAAAGCTGGTCGCGCAGGCGCAGCAGCCAGCGGCTGTCGCAGCCTGCGACCAGCGCCTTGTGGAAGGCCGCGTGCGCGGTCGCCCATTCGTCGCTCGAATGCACCGGATCGTCCGGCGTATGCTCAGGCGTGCGCGACAGCCGGTGGAGTGCCGCGACCAGCTGCGATTCCCAGGCGACATCGCCGACCTCTATGGCGCGGCGGATGCACAGCGTTTCGATCTGGATGCGCGTCTTGGTGAGGTCGAGCAGGTCCTCGGCCGAGATCGGAGCGGCGCGAAAGCCGCGCTGCGGTTCGGCCACGACGAGGCCTTCGGATGTCAGCCGCGACAGCGCCTCGCGGATGGCGCCGAGGCTGACCGACAGCCTGTCGCACAGCTCCTGGACCTTGAGCCGGCTGCCGGGTGCGATCCGGCACGACAGCAAGTCGGCGCGCAAATCCTCATACGCGCCCTGGGTGAGATTGATCGAGCCTTCCCTAGCCATTCGTTTGCCTGCGGGCGAATCCGTCCTTCGAGGGGCCTTGATACATTATCCCAGCGGAAAATCAGAATGCAGAATAATATATTCTCTGTTGACAGATATATAATTTGTCAACAAAGTCCAGTCGTCACGAGCAAGGGTGTGGCCAGTGCGATTTGCAGCCTATAAATCGTCGCGGGGACCTGGGCTGGCGATCGCCTTGCCGGCAGGCGAGTTCCGCGGCATCGACGCCAGCGATGCGATGTTTCCCGGATGGCTGGACGAGCTGATTGCCGAAGGCACGCCGGCACTGCAGGCCGCCGGCGAGAAGCTGGCCTGCGGGCGGCGCATTGATGCGAAATCGGTCGAATGGCTGCCGCCGATCTCGAGGCCCGGCAAGATCATCTGCGTCGGCCTGAACTATGTCGACCATTCGATCGAGAGCGGCTTCGTGCCGCCGACCTATCCGACTTTGTTCGCCCGTTTCTCGACCAGCCTGATCGGGCATGGCGCCGCGATCCGCCGGCCGGAGGCTTCGATCCAGCTCGATTATGAAGGTGAGATGGTGGCGGTCATCGGCAAGGCCGGCCGCCACATTGCACCACGCCAGGCGCTCAGCCATGTCGCCGGCTATTCCATCTTCAACGACGGTTCGATCCGCGATTTCCAGACCAAGGCGCCGCAATGGACCGTCGGCAAGAATTTCGACGGCACCGGGTCGTTCGGGCCGATTTTCGTGACCGCGGACGAACTGCCGCCGGGCGGCAAGGGCCTGCGCATCCAGACAAGGCTCAACGGCGAGATCGTCCAGAACGCCTCGACCGACGACATGATCTTCGATGTCGTGTCGCTGATCTCGATCATCAGCGAGGCCATCACGCTCGAACCCGGCGACATCCTCGTCACCGGCACGCCGTCCGGCGTCGGCATGGCGCGCAAGCCGCAGCTTTTCATGAAGCATGGCGACATCTGCGAAGTCGAACTCGAAGGCGTCGGCATCCTGTCCAATGTCGTGGCCGACGACGTCATCGCAGCACAAGCCGTCAACCAATAACCCTCGCCAACTCCGAAAGGACGTTTGTCATGACAAGAGTGATGTTTCGAAATGCCATGCTCTGGGACGGCACGGGCGCTGACGCCTATCCGGCCGATCTCCTAGTCGGCAATGGCCGCATCGTCACCATCGCACGCACGCCGGGCCAGTTGTCCGGCGAAGGCGCGACGACGGTCGAATGCCGCGGCATGACGCTGATGCCGGGCCTTGTCGAAGGCCATGCCCATATCTCGTTCGGCGGCGCGATCAAGGATTCCGATCTCGGCTTGATCCCGCCCGAGGAGCATCTGCTGCTCACCATGCGCAATGCCAAAACCTTGCTCGACCACGGCTTCACCAGCGCCTACAGCGCTGCGACCTCGAAGCTTAGGCTCGACATCGTCATCCGCAACGAGATCAATGCAGGGCGCCTGCCGGGTCCGCGCATGCGTGCCGGCAGCCCGGAGATCACCGTCACCGGAGGCCTCGGCGACGAGCGCCAGCAGCATATGTACCATGAGAGCTTCGGCATGATCGCCGATGGCGTTGAAGAGATCACCAAGGCGGTGCGGCTTTGCTGCCGCGAAGGCGCCGACAACATCAAGATCAACATTTCGGGTGATGATCTCAGCCCCGCGGCGCATGGCGGCCTAACCGTCATGAGCGAAGCCGAGGTAATGACTGCGGTGCAGGTGGCGCGCGACTTCGGCAAGAAGATCAACTGCCATGCCCGCGCCGCCGGTTCGGTCAAGCGGGCGGTCAAGTGCGGCGTCGACGTCATTTACCACTGCGAATCCGCCGACGAAGAGGCACTCGACGCGCTGGAATCGGCCAAGGACCGCATCTTCGTCGGCCCGGCCATCGGCATCATCTACGGCACGCTCTATGAAGGTGAGCCCTTTGGCTTCACCCATGAAATGGCGGTCAAGTTCGGCATGCAGCGCATCCTCGACGACAGCCGCAAGGTCTACACCGAATTGCGCAAGCGCGGCGTGCGCGCGCTGATCGGCGGCGATTACGGTTTCGCGCAGACGCCGCAGGGCACCAATGCGCGGGATCTAAAGCACTTCGTCGACCTGCTGGGCTATTCGCCGAGCGAAGCGCTGCAGTGCGGCACGCGGCTCGGCGGCCAGGTGATGGGGCTCGGCGACGAGCTCGGCTTGGTCAAGGAAGGCTTCATCGCCGACCTTTTGCTGGTCAATGGCGACCCGCTGAAGGACCTCGACATGATGGTGCATGAGAAGAACCTCGTCGTCATCATGAAGGACGGCGAGCTCTACAAGGACCAGTCGGCCTCGGTCGCCTCGCAGCGGCAGGCGGCATAAGCGCCATGCAGCCCGCAGTTCCGATCGATGTCGATGATACAAGCGGCATCTGGCGGACCGACGGGCTGCCCATGGTCTATCTGCCCAGGCATTTCCTGGTGAACAATCATCTCGCGGTGGAGGCAGCCCTCGGCCGCGCGGCCTACAGTGCCATCCTGCGCGCGGCGACGGCGAAATCCGCCATCGAATGGTGTGAGGCGCAGGTGCGAGACAAGAGGCTCGATCCCGAAGCGACGTTTCGGCACTATTTCCAGCGGCTGTCGCAGCGCGGCTGGGGCCAGTTCTCCGTCGATGAACTGGATATCGCCGGCCGGCGTGGCAGCATCGGCCTGAGGAACTCGATCTTCACGCTGGAAGCGAGGCAACAGCAGGGCCAGCGCGTCTGCTACATGTTCGAGGGGTTCATATCGGGAGCATTCTCTTTTCTGCTCGGCAATTCCGGCGCGAGCGCGATTGAATGCGAAGAAGTGTACTGCGGCCGCGAAGCTCACGATCACTGCCGCTTTAAGTTCGCGATAGGGGTCTCGCGTTGAAAGTCAATGAGACGACCCGTACTCGGCTGCTCGTCTCGCCATGATCATCTTGTAGATCGGAGCGACATCGCACGTCCCGAAAAAGCTTTCGCCAGCCTTGATCCATGGCTGCCTTCCTTGGCGTGTCCATGTTGTCGACTGCCTAGACGATCGCGTGTTCCAGCACCCACCACGGTTCCGGGTTCATAGTCTAGGTGTCAAAATCTTCCAGCTTGGGATTGGTGGTGGTGTTTGGCACCCAACTCAGAACGGCTGCGGCTTGCAGCGGTGCTGTGTTGGCCATCGGGCTTTCTCCTCTACTTGCGCCGCCTCCCAGCTAGGAACTGGAAATGCTGGGCGCGAGCAATCAGGTCGTGATGCAGCACCATAGCTATATCCCGTTCCTTCGCATCACGCTCTACATCTGTTCTGACGCGGCGAATATCAACCGGACCTCTGATGTCGAAGTTGCGAAGCTGGTGCGCAACTCAGTGCCGATTTTCACGTTGTGTATTGCTGCCTCATCGAGCTCTCTCCGTTCAGTCAAATCTACCGAGCAAGGTTTTTCATGCGGCGCCCTTCGCCGGGGGCGGTCGGTCCCGCATCCCGCCTGACGGCGGCGCCATGCTGATGCTCCTGCGGCCGCCCTGTTGAACCGGTCTCAGGGCCACGAACTTGCTCCAGCACCGAACTGGCCGAATCTCGCTGGCGGACATTTCGGTGCTTGCGCCTTGTACGCCCTTGTTTGCCTGGCACGGAGAGCAGGGAGCTCTCCGTGCGGAGAGTGAGAGGAGGGTCGAGTTTTCCGCGACGGGTTGAAAGCGGAAGGAGAGGCCTTCGGCGCCGGTCGCGGAGAACCATAATGACTTTCCAACGCAATCGGAGCCGTGCAGTCGCCAAGCGTTCGAACCTCTATGATGAGATCACGGGCAAAATAATCGCCGAACTGGAAGCGGGTCGTTTTCCTTGGGTCCAGCCATGGGGCACGTCCGCAGCCAAGGCGCCGCTTTCCCTACCGAAGAACGCCAGCACGCAGCGCTCATATACAGGCATCAACGTTCTAATTCTCTGGGGCGCCGTTGTCGAACGCGGGTTTTCAACGCAGGCCTGGGTAACGTACCGACAGGCCCTCGGGCTCGGCGGCAATGTCCGCAAGGGCGAGCGTGGAAGCACGGTGGTCTATGCTGACCGGTTCGTCCCGACTGATGAGAAAAAGCGGGCTCGCGAGGCGGGCGAGGATGTCCAGGCGATCCCGTTCCTGAAGCGCTTTACCGTCTTCAACGTCGAGCAATGTGAGGGGTTGCCTGCCGAAGTCGCGACTTCGGCCCCGCCGCCGGCCGCGGGTTTGATCGAGCCGCAGGTCGAGAAGCTGATCAAGGCAACTGGCATCTCGTTCCGTCTGGGGGGCGACAAGGCCTTCTACGTGCCTGCCCAAGATTATGTGCAGGTGCCCCCTCCTCAGGCCTACTTCGAGACGATCAACTGGCACCGCACGGCTTTGCATGAGCTCGGCCACGCGACCGGTCACCGTTCACGCCTGGCGCGCGATCTCTCTGGCTCATTCGGTTCGAAGAAGTATGCCTTCGAGGAACTGGTGGCAGAGATCAACGCAGCTTTCTGCTGCGCCGCGTTGGGCATCGTGCCGACGGTTAGGCATGCCGACTATATCGGCTCCTGGCTTGAGGTGTTGCGGGAGGACAACCGCGCCATCGTGCGTGCCGCCAGCCGGGCAAGCAAAGCGGCCGACTGGATCCTGGATCATGTCCTTGCCGAACCCGCGATCGGCTCTGGCGCGGTCACTGACAAGAGGGCCGCTTGACCCTCACCTTCGCCAGGGACTTCGTCGCGCCAATGCCGTGCCTGGGCTCTCAATCCGGCTCGCTTAAGGCACATGGCGCCCCCGTTGAGGCCACCGCGATCGATCACGTGTGCCGGATCGTGCGCAAGCGTGGGAGAGGAAGAGGTTTGAAGGGACCTGGTGACGGGCTCAGGACCGAGAGAGAGGCTCTCGGCGGTCCGTCGCGGAGAAACTCAAATGACCACTTCGGTTCAAAAGATCACACTGTCGTCCTCGCGCGATATTCCATTCAACAAGCTGGTGCTCGCCCAGACGAACGTGCGGCGTATCAAGGCTGGCATCTCGATCGAGGATCTGGCGGCTTCGATCGCGCGACGCGGACTGATCCAGAGCATCCATGTTCGCCCGGTGCTCACTGCCGACGGCCATGAGACAGGAATGTTCGAGGTGCCGGCTGGCGGCCGTCGCTACCGGGCCCTTGAAATGCTTGTGAAGCAGAAACGTCTCGCCAAATCCGCGCCTGTCCCGTGTGTCGTCGGCAGTGCTTGCAGCGGCTTACTCGCGCAGGAAGTTTCGTTGGCCGAAAACATTGAACGCGCGCCACGCAACGATCATGACGGTCCTCTACTTCGCGGCTCTGCGGCCGCAGGACAGGGTCGCGGTCAAGCCGCACGCCAGTCCGGTGTTTCATGCCATCCAGTACCTCTTTGGTAATCAGAGCCGCGAAAAGCTGGAGAATTTTCGCGGTTACAAAGGGGCACAATCCTATCCCTCGCGGACAAAGGATGCCGACGACGTCGACTTCTCGACCGGTTCCGTTGGCCTCGGGGTCGCCCAGACTTTGTTCGCGTCGCTCGTGCAGGATTATCTTCATGCCAAAGGATTGGGCGAGCACCTGCCGGCGGGCAAGATGGTCGCGCTGATCGGCGACGCCGAAATGGACGAGGGCAATATCTTCGAGGCCCTTCTGGAGGGGTGGAAGCAGGGCCTTCGCAACACATGGTGGATCGTGGACTACAACCGGCAAAGCCTCGACGCGGTCGTACGCGAAGGCCTGTGGGAACGGTTCGAGTCGCTTTTCGAGAACTTTGGCTGGGACGTGGTGCTGGTCAAATACGGCCACTTGCTGGAAGCGGCTTTCTCGGAGGCGGGCGGCGCGACGCTCAAACAATGGTTGGATCACTGTCCCAACCAGCTCTATTCCGCGCTGACATATCAGGGCGGCGCGGCATGGCGAAAACGGCTGCTTGACGATATCGGCGACCAGGGTGCGGTATCCAGGCTCATAGAAAGCCGCAGCGACGACGAATTGGCTACGCTGATGACCAATCTTGGTGGTCACGACTTGCCGACACTGTTCGAGGCCTTCGCGAAAGCGCGCACCCATGACCGTCCGGTTTGCTTCATCGCCTACACCATCAAGGGCTTTGGTTTGCCGCTCGCCGGCCACAAGGACAATCATGCCGGGCTGATGACCAGGGCCCAGATTGACGAATTGCGCGCCGCGCACGGCGTCAGGGCCGGCAGGGAGTGGGAGCCCTTCGAGGGGCTTTCGCAGGCCCCGCGTGTCGCTGACTTTGTCCGCAACGCGCCCTTCAATGCCAAAGGCACAAGGCGCTATGCATCGGCGCGTGTCGATGTGCCCGCCGTGCTGGACGTGCCGATGCAACCGCAAATGTCGACTCAGCAAGGTTTCGGCTTGTTGATGCACGAGATCAGTAAGCGGGAGGACGAATTCGCCAGGCGCATCGTCACGACGTCGCCGGATGTTACCGTCTCGACCAATCTGGGCGCCTGGGTAAACCGCCGCGGACTGTTTGCGCGCAACGAGATGGCCGATCTCTTTCGCAAGGAACGAATCCCGTCCACGTTCAACTGGGATTTCTCGCCCAAGGGGCAACATATCGAACTCGGCATAGCCGAGATGAACCTCTTTATCCTGCTCTCGGCGCTGGGCCTTTCACACTCCATTTTCGGTGAACGTCTGTTGCCGGTTGGAACGCTCTATGACCCCTTCATCGAGCGCGGGCTCGATGCGTTGAACTACGCCTGCTACCAGGACGCTCGCTTCATCGTCGTCGCCACACCCTCGGGCGTGACCCTGGCGCCGGAAGGCGGCGCTCACCAGTCGATCGCAACGCCGCTCATCGGCATGGCGCAGGACGGTCTGGCCACTTTCGAGCCCGCCTTCGTCGACGAGTTGGCGACGATCATGCGGTTTGCGTTCGACTACATTCAGCGTTCGGGAGAGCCAGAGCCAGACGAGACGAGCTGGCTGAGGGACGCCGTAGGCGGATCTGTCTATTGCAGGCTGTCTACACGCTCCATCGAACAGCCTCGCCGCGAGATCGGGTTGGAGCTTTCCCGGCACATCGTCGACGGCGCCTACTGGATGCGCGAGCCTGGTCCCAATTCGGAAGTCGTGGTAATCTACACAGGGGCCGTTGCTCCTGAGGCCATCGAGGCGGTTGGCTTGATGGGCGAGGACCGGCGAGACGTCGGGCTGCTTGCCGTTACCTCGGCCGACCGGCTCAACGCCGGCTGGACCGCCGCCCTGCGTGCGCGCGAACGTGGTATTCGTCATGCAAGAAGCCACATCGAGAGACTTTTGGCCCAGGTGCCCACGAACTGCACGCTGATCACGGTCGTTGACGGTCATCCGGCGACCCTTGCTTGGATGGGATCTGTCGTGGGTCACCGCGTCCGACCGCTTGGCGTTGAGCATTTCGGGCAGACCGGCACTATCGCCGACCTCCATCGTCACTATGGCATCGATGCTCAGGGCATAGCGCGTGCGGCGCAGGCGATCTCAGGTGGCCGGCCAATCAGGCATGTGGGCGTCGCCGCGGCCTAGTACGCCGACGCGGCATGAAACGTACCCAAAAACCATGAGGTCTCGGTATCCATAACAGGCGGATGTTTAGGGAAGCGAGCGCTTGTGAGCGGTGCTGAAATACGCATCAACGATACGCCTTCGCGCCGCCTCGTCGATTTCCTTACTTCGAGGGAATTTGATCTGATCATATGTGACCCCACATGCATCTTCGTCAGAACGAAGCGGCACGAGGTTCTCCAAATCTGCGGTCGGCACCTTGTTGACGAGTTGCGGCGGAGCGCCCAGATGCGCCGCCAGCGCGCGCACCCGGCGCTTGTTTAGACCTGAAAGAGGAAGAGGGTCAGCAACGCCGTCGCCAAACCTGGTGAAGAAGCCCATCATTGCCTCGGCCGCATGAGCGGTACCAATGACCAGTCCTCCTCTGGCAGCGGCGAGCGCGAATTGGGCGATCATGCGCTGACGGGCCTTTGTGTGCCCAGCAAGAAGTCCTCCCGACGAGCATCGCCGAATTCCACGCCAGCCGACCTGATCGAGTCGAGCGTTGGGTCGGCCGCCGGTTTTATGTCGAGCCTGTGCACTTCGTCCGCCGCAACGGCGTCGAGTGCTTTTCTGCGGTGTGGATTAAGCTCGCCCCTGAAATAGGGCATAGCCGGAAATCGAAAAGAACAGACGCGGCTGAGCCTGCTTCTCCGGCGACCCTTGACCCAGAGATCCACGGGTCTGATTGGCCGCCATCGTCGGAGTTCAAGCGCTCGCGAAGCTTGTCGCGATCCGGGCCGGCGCCCCAGTACAGGCTGCCGCCCAGCTCGCTTTGATCTCCCCAGCATTCTTCAATCCGCGCAGCCGATGGGAACGCCTACCTCCCAAGGGAGACGGACTCCGGAACTTCGCTGCCCCGATGACGTTTCGACTTCTATGAGACGAAGGAGGCCACAACATGGACTGGAACCGTGTCGAAGGGAACTGGAAGCAGGTCAAAGGCAAGGTCAAGGAAAAGTGGGGCAAACTCACCGACGACGACCTCGACCGCATCGCCGGCAAGCGCGATCAGCTCGAAGGCAAGATTCAGGAACGTTACGGATTGGAGAAGGACCGCGTCCGCCGCGATGTCGATGATTGGTATAGCATGCAGGGCTGGTGACCATTCGCCAGAGAAGTCCCAGAAAAGCCCGCGCCCCTGGCGGAGGACGCGGGCCGGCTGGATACCGATCTTCAGCCGGCATCGTGGGCGACGAAGGCCGCCAAGCCACGATTAGCCGCGCGTCAGGCACTGTTCAATGCAATTGCCACCTGTCGATGGACTTCGGCACGTCGAAAGCCACGGCTTGGTGATCGGCGCGACCCAAGAAGCGAGGGCAACGCTTACCGAGAATGAGATCAGTGAAGCCAAGGCGGGTCGTCAGTAAGGGCAAACCCGCACGCGTTCCAATACCCGGTGGTGATGGCGCCAGTGCCTCAACAGCTTGACCCGGCAATGGCGGTAGTGATGCCTGGAGTAGCGGTGCGGATATCGAACCATATAACCAGGATAGTCACTGTAGTAGCGGGGGCCGTAATAGCGGCCGCCATAGTCGTAGAACGGAGCCCCGTAGAACGCGCCGCCCGAAAATGGGCCGAATCCGCCGAACGGGCCAACGCCGAGGCCAAGCAATCCCCAGGCATCAGCCGGGGCGACGGTGGCGATCGCGGACGCAACAGCGATCAATGAGGCAAGTAGCAGCTTTTTCATGGCAACCTCCTAAAGGCTGATTAACTGCTAAACGACCGCACGAGGCCTGAGTTCCCGATTGCTAATGTTCGCGGCGGTCGCTCGAGGCCGTGAGCAGGCTTGCCGCAAACAACGTCCCGGAGGCCACAGCTGCGGATGTTATCTCGGTTGAGGAACTGACGCACAAGCTCATCGCCGACGCGAAGGCGCTCGGCATCAAGCGAGGTGAGATCGACGAGGAGGTGGGCAGCCTCTATCGCACCATCCTGGACGCGATTGTGCACGTCGATCCAGGTTTGCCCGAGTGACGTTCTTGTCGGCTTGACTCGCACGTTCCGACTTTTCCCTGAACGTAATTAGGCCGGCCTCAAATCAGCGGATGCGTTTTCGTGAAGGCCACACTGCTCGACCCTGGCGGTCGACTTGCCGGGTGACAACTCCCGCTCTGGAATGGGGCGCTAAGTCTGACCTCACCGATCATCATTCCGGAAGAGCTGTCGACCGGCATGGCTGGGTTTGTGTCCGCCGTGGACCTTGCGCGCGGCGGGCACGGGACGGTTGCAGCCGACCGCCGCCGACGCTGCGAAACCATCGTCAGCGACGGGATGTTGCGTAAGGCCTTCGCTTCGGCGCTGCCTCGTAGCGGTCGACGGCTATCTCGAGGTGGCACAAGCTTGATCTGCCTTGAACGGGTGATCCATGGTGAAGGCGTCTGGACGCACCCCCCGCTCAAGCTGGCCCCATGTCACAGGGTGGGCGATTGGAAAGCCGGGGCGTGCTCGTGGAGAGAACGCGCCCACGGCCGTGTTGCCTCTCCCGTTGCGAAGGTAATCGATGAAAATGCGTCCCGTTCTTGCCGCCGGTGCAGCAGACAAGAGGTAGCGGTCGGGATGAGCGTCGGCGAGGCACCGGGCAAGCGATTTCGCGAGTTTCCGGGCTTTGTCGTGGGTCATCTTTGTCTCAAGAGGGGCCATCAAATGGATGCCCTTGCCGCCGGTGGCCTTGGCCCAACTCTTCAGACCTGAAGCCTCTAGGATGTCGCGAAGCGCCAGCGCCGCTTCGATCACCTGCTCCCACTCGACGCCCTCGCCGGGGTCGAGGTCCAGCACGACGCGGTCGGCCCGCTCGATGTCATCAATGGTGGCGTTCCAGGGATGCAGCTCGACCGCATCCATCTCGACCAGCCCGAGCAAACCGGCGAGAGCGTCCACCCACACGCGCACACCCTCCCCACCATCGCGCTTCTGGATGCGCAGTTGATGCACGGCGGCCGGAATATCGGGCAAGGGACCCTTGTGATAGAAAGTGGTCCCGCTCGCGTGGCGCACCAGCTTCAGTGGTCTGTGGCCGAGATGGACCAGCGCTTGCTCGGCAACCTGTTGCCAGTAGCGCATAAGGGCTTCCTTGGAGGGCGAGACCGCGTCCGGCAGCAGCTGAAGAACGTTCTCACCGGGCACCGCGTGTTCCTCGGCCCCGTTCCGCCGTTTGGATGGCGCGGGCGGCTTTGCGGGGATTGTTACGAGATCTTCACGCAGGCCCTTGAATACTGCTTCGCGCAAGATGCCGCGGTCGGTGACGCTGCTGAACTGCACCTCGGCCAGAACGTCCGGCCTGACCCATGTGGCCTTGGGCTTGTCGATCGGCTCCGACAATGGCGACTTGTCGATAATCAGCGGCTCCAGTCGCTCCCGGACCTGCCGCGCGATGCTCAAGCTGTAGCCGCTCTGGGCTTTGCCCGCATAAAGCAGCCGGTCGCCTTCACGCCTGCCGATGTAGAGCGAGGCGATCCGGCGCGGTTGAGCGCCAAGCTTCTCGACGAAAGCCACGATAGGAAAGGTGTCGCTCTTGACGCATTTGACCTTAACCCAGCTTGTCTGGACGCCAGAGCGATAGGGGGAATCGGCGAGCTTTGACACTATGCCTTCCAGGCCCATACGGCAGGCGTGCGCGAACATGTCCTTGCCGCTCACCTCGAGGTGTTCGGCATAGGTCAACGTCGGCGCTGAACCCTTGAGCAGCTTCTCCAAGGCGGCCTTGCGTTCCAAAAGCGGCTGCTGCCGAAGATCGCTGCCGTTGAGATGAAGCAGGTCGAACGCATAGAAGATGAGCCTCGGCGAACGCGGATTGCCTAGCTCCCGTTCCAAGGCTTGGTAGTCCGGAAGGCCGGTCTCGCCCAGAACGACAGCCTCACCATCGATGATCGCGGAGTTTGCGCGCAGGCTCGCCGCCGTCTGAACGATTCTCTTGTACCGATGTGACCAATCGTAACCCCGGCGCGTGAAGGCTCGCGCTGTTCCGCCCTTCACGACGAGCTGGGTCCGGTAGCCGTCATACTTGATCTCGTGAAGCCAGTTGCCGCCGTCAGGAGCTTTCTCGACCAACGTTGGCGATTGGAACTCGATGAATGACAGCCGGTCTTCGGTCTTACTCATGCGCACGCGAACTCCTGGAATCGGGAGTCAAATCGTGCGACGGTAATGAGTTCCGACAAATTTAGGGAAATTGCATATATCTGCGACGTCGATGTGCCCGGTCAGAGAGACGTCGCGCCTCTGGCCCTAGCCTTACAGTTTCACCCAGGCGCTTTGTACCGCGCGATAGGTCCCGATGGACGAACCGAGAAGCGGACGGGTTGATCTGAAAGGCTGTTGACGTTGCGGTCCCAGATGCCCAGTCAGTGACTGCCGCCGCAGCATCGAGCTCTCGCTGGCTTCATACTTTCGGTCGCCGCCGTCGTCGTCGGCTCCGCGCGATGCGACCCCGAACGCCAGCCTGCCGGGGAACGGCACGCACCACGGCTTCTCGCGCAGGACCTTTTAACGGTCCAGAAGTCTTCATCGTCTATAGCGATCTGATGAAACTGCTGCGACATTTTGCCGAACCGACCCGTCGTCTCTTCCTGGTGAGAACGGCCTTGCCCGTCATCGCGCTGACACTGCTCATTGCAGCGATCACCACCGGGCTATTGCTTTGGTCGACGATCCAGACCGACCGCGTTGCCGCGGCGCGGCAGAAAAGCCTGGTTGTACTGATCATGTCCAAGCTGGAAAGCGCAGTGGCACATGATCAGGAGAGCGTCACGGTTTGGGACGACGCCGTTAACGCCCTGCGCAGCGGGGATGCGAAATGGCTCGATACCAATCTCGGCAGCTGGATGCACACCTATTTCGGCCATGACCAGGTTTATATTCTCGATGCCAATGATGCGCCCGTCTACGCGTTCACCGACGGGTCGACCGCCGACCCCAACAGCTACCGCGCCATACACCCGACCACCGCGCCTCTCGTCCAGACTTTGAGAGCGAGACTGAAACGAGGGGACACCGAAGGTGTCACGGAACAGGTGCTCACCATCGGTGCTTCCGATGTGGCCGTTATCGCCGGCCATCCCGCGGTCGTCAGTATCAAGCCTGTGGTTTCCGACAGTGGCCACATCGCGCAGGTCCCAGGCCAGGAATTCCTGCATGTGGCCGTTCGCTATCTCGACGGCAGTTTTCTTACCTCCTTGCGGCAAGACTATCTGCTCGATGGCGCGCGATTCTCCTGGGATAATAAGCTTGCTTCCGGAGAGGCTTCGAATCCCGTCGTCGACCGATCTGGACCTATCGGCTTCTTCGTTTGGCGGCCGTACCGGCCAGGAGCATTTGTCCTCTTTCAACTCGCGCCCGTTCTCGTCACCTTGTTCGGTCTGGTGCTGGCGGGTGTCATCATCGCTCTGATAGGCTTTCGCAAGCGGACGTTGAAGCTGATCGAGACAGAGGACCGGATCTATCACCTCGCTCACAACGATGTGCTCACAGCGCTGCCCAATCGCGGTCAGTTCAACGAGCGTCTGGCAGATGCATTGGCGCGCTTGCCGTCGACGGAAGAGCAGCTCGCGATTCTTTACCTCGACCTCGACCGCTTCAAGCAGGTTAATGACAGCTTTGGCCATCCGGCGGGTGACGAGCTGCTCAGGGAGTTCGCGGACCGGCTAAGGCGGCTGACGACCGAAGCGGACACGGTGGCGCGTCTCGGTGGCGATGAATTCATCATCATCCGACGTTCGGTTGGCGGCGAGAATGACGTCGAGGCGCTGTGCGAGCATTTGATCGAGTCTGCCCGTCGGCCGTTCGAGGTCGCCGGCGTGCAAGTCTTTGTCGGCGTAAGTGTGGGCGTAGCGGTTGCACCCAGGGACGGGTTGGACACGGTCGACTTGGTGCGGAAAGCCGACGTGGCGCTCTATCATGCCAAAGCGGGGGGCCGCAGCAGCTACGCCTTCTTTAGGGACGAGATGGATCTGACGCTGGCCATGCGCAAGGGCATGGAACAGGACCTGCGCAACGCGCTGGATGCGACCGGCCAGATCCAGGTCCACTATCAGCCGCTATACGCCGCCGACACGAACAGGATGACGGGTGTCGAAGCGCTGGCCCGCTGGTCTGATCCGGAGCGGGGCTGGGTTGCACCGGACTTGTTCATACCGCTGTCCGAAGAAGCAGGGCTGATTGAAAAGCTTGGCGAACTGGTTCTCAGGCAGGCGTGCCTTGACGCGGTGGATTGGCCCGTCGAGACCTTGGCTGTGAATGTGTCGGCCTTGCAGCTGAACAATCCCAGTTTCGCCATGCGAGTGACCAGTATCTTGTTGGAGACGCACATGGATCCGCGGCGGCTCGAAATCGAGGTTACCGAAAGCGCTTTATCGGAGCGCCGAAGCGAATGCCGAAACAACATCGAGGCTCTGCGTAGCATCGGGGTGCGCTTTGCACTGGACGATTTCGGCACCGGATTCTCCTCCTTGGGAAGACTGCAGACGCTGGAAGTCGACAGGATCAAGATCGACCGAAGCTTCGTGCAGGGCTTTGGTCGCTCCAACGGTGACGAGGCCATCGTTCAGGCGATTATCAACCTGGCCCGTGCGACCGGGCTTAGCACCACTGCCGAAGGGGTCGAGACCGAAAGCCAGTGCGATTACCTGCGCAAGCTCGGCTGTGACCAGCTCCAAGGCTTTCTGCTGTCCAGGCCACTGCCCAAGGGGGAGCTTCAAGAGCTCCTCCTCGGGGTCGTATCTGCGCGCGCCTCTGCCTAGGAAGCCCAGCGGGGGCGAGCCACGGAAGCTGCCATCCGGAGCGGCTGGATGCCGGTGCCGTCCACCGTCCGCTTAGCAGCCCTGGACCTTCAGTGATTTGACCATGCGAACGATAAGCGGATCATAAGGGACCTTCTCGTCGCGAGCATAGTTGACCGTAAACAATGCCGCTCTGTCCCCGCAGATCTTGATGGCCCGGACGTACAGGATCTGACCGTCCTTCAGTCCTGAATAGCTGGCCCATTGCGGCGTCACTCGCTTATAGGTCACTTTCCAGCCGTCGTTCTCGTTCACGGCAATGCGATGCTCGATCTCGGTGCGAAAGCTTGCCTTGCCGAGTTGCGCCCCCCAGACCGCAAGAAATGCTTTGTTTTTGCCCTCGAAGGCTGCTCCTTGATCGGAGCGCTGGGCAAGCACAAACCCCGGGGGAACGTCGAATACGAATCCGAGATGCTTGATCCCAAACCCCTCCCATTGTTCAGCACCCAGCAGCGAAGTGGGGATCATCATGGCGCCCAAGCTGAGCAGAATATGGGGCAGACGTTTCATGGGTGTAATCCTGTCGTCGTATGGCCTGCGCCATGCCGGACACAGCCCAGCCGCCCTGGCGGAGGGCCAGCAATCCGCGGCTCCAAAGCCAGCGGACCTTTTCAA
The DNA here is from genome assembly GCF_020164745.1 of Mesorhizobium sp. ES1-4. Lineage (GTDB taxonomy): Bacteria > Pseudomonadota > Alphaproteobacteria > Rhizobiales > Rhizobiaceae > Mesorhizobium. The sequence continues at coordinate 32,623 of NZ_JAIUGV010000020.1, forward strand.
ATCTGACGTGGCGCTCTTTGTTCCACTAGGAACCAAGAATATCGCGGCACGCGCGTCGAGTGGGCCGCGCCTGTTTCAGGGCAGCGCTGCCCGCCAGCACCCGACAGCGCGCGGACAGAGCCGGGGAGGGCTCGGCTCGCGTTATGGGAGAGGACCGACCGTACCGGTAGGGGCGGCATGCGAAGGCTGGCCTCGCTCGGCGGCATGCCTCCAGGCACCGCGAATCGGGACGCCCCCATGGAACATTGTTGCGTTGAAAAACTTCGGCCGTTGCACTGTTTCCCATTACAGTGCGCATCCCCACGACTGTTGACTGGCCCGCCGCCACGACCTCTCCGGCGGCGGGCATTTTTCGTAGGCGGACCTTGTCGATCGCCGCAGATTGACACCCTCGGCGACAGCGCTGCAACAGGGCTGTCGCTGACCAAAGACCCGACCTCTGGTCGGCCCGCGCCTCCCCAAGGGGGTGCGGGTCATTTGGAGCGCTTGACAGATTTCGGCGGCGTGAGGCACTTTCGCGCCTTGAGAAATCAACCGGGGGGAATACCCATGAAGAAGACCTATGAAAAGCCAGAACTGAAGAAGCGTGAGCGTCTGAACAGCATCGCGGCCCAGGTGATCATTTCCAAGTCGGCCTGAGACCCAATCCAATTAAGCATCATCTACAAGCAGCCCGTAGGCGCCGGCCGGCGGGCTTTTGCGTTCATGAGCGTTTGACGACTTGGGGCTTCAGCCGCTCATGCGTCGGCTGCTCGTGCCAGATCACCTGACGCAGATCGCGCATGTCGACCGGCTGTCCGGAAATGTCGCATTTATAGAAATGGTCGCCTTCGTCAGAGGGCGGCTCATGCGGCTTGCCCTTGATGGGCGGCCCGAGGTCCGAAGGTTTCGTCATGGGGCCAGCAACATCCCGGCATGGTAAAAGTTCCGGAACTGTCTAGCTAGAGCTTATTGAATCGCGTGCCTTTTGCCTGGGTCAGTGCATGCGTTTGAAGTTCATCGAGCCGTTGATGCCGACCCTGGTGGAGAAGCCTCCCGAGGGCGATGGCTGGAATCACGAGGTGAAGTTCGACGGTTACCGATCGCAGATCGTCAAGGACGAAACCGGCGTTCGGATATTCACCCGCCGCAGGCTGGACTGGACGGCGAAATACCGCGATCTCGGCAAGCCAGCCAGCGACATCGATGTGGAAAGTGCCATCATCGAAGGCGAGGTCATCGCGCTGAACGACGCTGGCTGCCGGACTTCGGCGCGCTGCGGAAAGCAATCAAGCCGGCAGCATGACCTCTATTTCGACGCCTTTGATCTGCAGCACGTCAATGGACACGATCTGCGCGACACAGCTGCTGGAGGGCCGCGCATCCCATTCACAAACGCCTTTCGTTTCTCGGCATCGAAATTCGTGCCCTCCACGAGGCGGAGTGAACACGGTCCAGGTCGGCCTACGCGGTCTTGTTAGCCAGCTCTACCGAGAGGAGTCGCTCACAAAGTCCGCAGGGGCCAAGCCGGTCGAGTCAACAAGGGGCTTCATGCCGGCGGATTGACCTATGGCTATTCGTACCTGTAGGCGACCCGGGGAAGCGGAGATTGCACAGGATGATGCGGACGCTGGCATCTGACCGAAGTACTTGGATTCTATACGGATGCTGGGCGTCCACTCCCTGCCAGTCTGGATGATTTCGATTGATTGCACGTCACGTAGGGCCCGCAGTCGCGCTTCATTGGAGCGGCCCGCGATCTCGTTGGCCGTGCTGGCATCTTTGCACATCGCCACCGACGAAGAGAGTCGTACGTCCCCGTAGCCGTTCCAATACACTCGATCATCTAATCGGAAAGACCTTCGCCTTTCGGGCGATCCGGACCCGTGCGCTCGGCTTCCCATTTGCACAAATGATAACGGCTGCGGGCAAGCAGTTCCCGTGAACGCTGAAGATTGCGCCGCCCCTCTCCGACGTGAGCACCACGAACGCGCGTGGCCGGACGCTCATCTTCAGACACGTTGGCCTCACAGGTCCGACAGGTATCAAGCAGGACTCTGATCATCGTCTCGTCTGCCTCGGTGCCGGAAAAGGCTTTCGCGAGGCTGCGAGCCTGCTTGTCCCATTCGCATTCGGGGATTTCGCCCTCCGCGATTGTAGCTTTCAGAGCGTTTTTTATGACCTCGAAATCAAAGGCCGAGATCGCGGGGCGATTGCTTCCCATATGCTCCTCTCCGCAGGTCCGAAGCTGCCGAAGAATGGATCGGAAGCACCAACGACAAAGTATAACTCGTCACCAACTTGGCGCATTAACCTGCGTTAATAGCTACCCCGAACTTCTGCTCGTGACGAGGAGCAGCGGGTTCGAAACTTAGCTGGAGTTGGAGCTGCCAAAGAGTAGGCGACCGACGCCGGGTTGGGGGGCGGGGGTACACGCCGGTCGCCATCAGGGAGAGGGACCATGGATTTAGCAAACTGCGTTGCGGTTGGTCCTGAAGAAGAAGAGGAGATTCGCGCAGAAAAAGCAATTGGCCTGAAGTGCCTCTGTTTGGTCTCAGATCTCTCGCGGGCTGTGCAGCCGTTGCCGTCAATGGCCTCGCTGCCGCTGCTGGGTCGCCACGGCAGGCCGAGGAACGCAGGAAACATTCCCGGCGCTCTGGAGTTGGACATCTGTCGATTGCCCGATCAAAGCACTGCAACGCACAGAGCTCGTCTCGGCTCACGCCGGGGCGGTTTTCCAGCGTTGGCCAGGACGGTCATCCCGAATTGCTCGGCGCAACTGCCCGTACACGGATGGCCGAGTCGAGCGCGGCGACGCCGTGATGAGATCGGCCGCTGCCAGGATATCGAGCTCCATCTCTCAGGCTATTCCGTCCCCGAGGCATGCCCGAAGCAGTGGACATAAAGCACCGAGTTTGTCACCTACCAAATGCCAGCCAGCGGCGAATGCGCCGCCGCCCGTACCCTTCACAGGCGCTTGCCTCAGCGAGCCTGGCAAACGCCTGCTCGACCAACTGAGCCGATGCATCCGTGTGTGCGGTTTGCTGCGCCAACTGCCGGCGAAGCGCCGTTATCCTTTGGCCCGATCTGTGTCAGGCATTATCGGTGTGTTAAGATTGGAATTGTGGATCATAGCGCCAACTCAGCCCATGTCGCCTGTCTTGATCTTCGTCAGGTGCTCTCTGGCTTCAGAGACACGTCTCTGCGCGCATCGTATCGTGTCACAGAGGGCCAGGTCGATGCCCACGCCACCGGTCTGGGGTGCCTCATGGTCAAACACCGACAACGCCCATTCTGGCGTGTCGGTCTCCGGCATCACCACCACACAGAAGGGCACATGATGGCTGTCGGTGGCGTTACGATGGACCATAGGTCGACCGGATCCCCGATCACAGCGGGGCGCAAGGGGGCGTCAGCCCTCCAGTCGTTGCGCAGGATGTAAAGTAGGGCGATGGTGCGCTTGAGTTCTGCCGGGCACGCCCCATCTGCCCATGCCATCCAACAGGCGGATCGCAGCGCCGTCCAGCGCCTGTATGAGGCATTGAGTGAATCGTCCGGTCTGGACGTTGGGCGAGCCGGAAACCTCGCCCTCGAAGGTATCCACATCCGTGGGAAGGGAGGCTTGGTTCCAGGTCCATGTCGTAACCAAATCACTCCAGCGGGAATTGAGGACGGTTCCATCCCCCCTTCCGCGTTATGAGGCAATCGTGGCAGTCGCCCGAAATCCGGATCGGTAGAAACATTGCAGGCCTTCGGAACTTCTTACGAAATCGGGTGTTAAGCTGCGTTTAGGGGAATTCAACCATCGATGGAACAACGAGCTTTGCCCTCCAGCATTTCTGGCGCGAAACCCTTTGCCGGTGACGGGGAGGTTGAAGGGCACCGTGCGGTCCTGCTTCCCGGCAGCGAGATGGAAGATTTCTTCGAGAATGCAGCCGTTGCTCTCCACCTTGTGGCGAATGATGGCACGATACTGCGCGCCAATCGAGCCGAACTGGACTTGCTTGGCTATGCCCCCGAGGAATACATCGGCCACAACATCCGGGAATTTCACGCTGATCCCGCCGCAATCGACGACATCTTGGATCGTCTTTCTCGGCATGAGCACCTTCAACATTATCGCGCCAAGTTGCGGGCCAAAGACGGCTCCATCCGTTGGGTGGAGATAACATCCAATGTGCGTTCGGCTGGGGGACGGTTCCTAAACACGCGCTGCATCACCATCGACGTGACTGAAAAAGTCGAAGCGGAAGAGTTGTTGCGCGAACACGAGCAGAGACTTGCCCTGACCTATCACAGCGCTGGTGTGGGAATCGTGGAAGCTGATGCCGAAGGTCGGCTGCTGCGGGTGAACGGACATTTGTGCCGTCTTTTGGGCTGTACGCAGGGGGAACTTGTTGGCCGGTCGATTTTTGATTGGACCTTTCCCTCCGACGCAGAAGCGGATCGCAGTCAATATCGGCAACAGGTCGCCGGCGAGATCAAAGGCTACACAATCGAGAAGCGGTTCGTGCGCAAGGACGGGTCGCATTTCTGGGCCGTCGTGACGTCTTCCAGCGTTCACGACGGCAGCGGACGGTTTTGTTACGCGGTACGGGTGCAGCACGACGTCAGCGAGCGGAAAGAGATTGAGGCGACACTCGCCCAAAGGGCCGAGGAGCAGGCTGCGCTGCATCAACTGACGGAAGTGCTGCAGCACGCCCATACCCGCGAAGACGTCTACGAGGCTGCGTTGGACGCGATCCAGCGCGGACTAAGATGTCAGCGCGCTTCTATTCTGCTTTTGGAAGGCGGGGTCATGAAGTTTGTCGCCTGGCGCGGCTTGTCGGACGCGTATCGAAGCGCCGTGGAAGGCCATTCGCCCTGGTCCGTGGCAGACATCAACCCGCAGCCCATTTGTATGCGCGATGTGGAACAGGCCGAGCTCCCCAGCAGCTTGAGACAGGCAATCCGAACAGAACGCATCGGCGCGGTCTGCTTCATTCCGATAACCGAGGGGGGGCGTCTGCTGGGCAAGTTCATGGCCTACTTCGACGAGCCGCATGATTGCTCGGCAGAAGAGATTGAAGTCGCCCGGACAATCGCGCGCCAGCTCGGGTTCGGCATTGAGCGTGTCAAGGCACAGAATGCGGCCCAGCGCCTGGCGGCAATCGTGGAGTCGTCCCAGGATGCCATCGTAAGCAAGGATCTCAGAGGCGTCGTCTCGACTTGGAACCGCGGCGCCGAACGCTTGTTTGGCTATACGGCCGCGGAAATGGTTGGCAAGCCCATCACCACTATAATTCCCGAGGATCGGCTGAGTGAGGAGCCGCTGATATTGGGTCGCATCCGCAACGGCGAACTCGTGGATCATTTCGAGACGGTTCGCCGCCGCAAAGACGGAACGCTGGTGGATATCTCTCTGACAATATCGCCGGTGCGGGATGCGTCTGGCCGTATCGTCGGAGCTTCCAAAATCGCACGAGACATAACTGACAAAAAGATAGCGGAATCGAAGATACAAGACAGCGAGCGCCACCTTCAAGATCTGCTCGCTGCCATTCCTGCCGCAATCTATACCACCGACCGCGACGGCAAGATCACCTACTTCAATGAAGCGGCGGTGCAACTCGCCGGCCGAACGCCCGTTATTGGCACCGACGAATGGTGCGTGACATGGAAGCTCTACTGGCCGGACGGAACGCCGCTTCCCCACGATCAATGCCCGATGGCGATCTCATTACGCGAAGGGCGGCCCATCCGGGGATATGAAGCGGTGGCCGAGCGGCCGGATGGCACCCGCGTCCCTTTCATTCCTTATCCCACACCGATGCGGGATGCTGCTGGAAACATCACGGGCGCCATAAACATGCTGGTCGATGTGAGCGAGCGTAAGCAGGCCGAAACCCAGCAACGGATCTTGCTCGACGAGCTCAATCATCGCGTCAAGAACAACATGATGATGCTGAAATCGCTGCTTTCGGTGGCGGCGAGGACCAGCGAAAGTTCGGAGGCTCGGAGCGTTCTGGACGAGGCCAGCAAGCGTGTGGCGGCCATGGCTGCCGCTCAGCGGGTCCTCTATGATACGCCCGACGCCGTCAGCTTCGGTGCCGAACCTTTCCTGGGCGCTATCTGCGAGACGGCAAAACAGATGTTCCCCCCAGCCGTTCAATTGGTCTGCGAGGCAGATTCGATCCAACTGCCAAATGACGTTGCTATGCCGCTTGCGCTCATTGTCAACGAACTTTTGATCAATGCGGTGAAGCATGGCCTACCCGAAATGGGGAGTGGAACTATTCGTGTTTCCATCAGACAAGACGGTGGTGGCAATAGGGTCGTCGTCGAGGATGAGGGGCCGGGCTTCGAACTGAATTCGGTGCGCTCGTCGTCATCCGGCCTGCGACTCGTCGAAGGCCTGGTGCGACAGATCGGCGGGACTTTCCAAGTGAGCCGGCACCCGTCCACATGCACCATGATTTTTCCTTAGATGCCTCAGGAGATTGGGCTTGCGAGCAAAAGCGGTATCTGAGCTAAGTTTTGCGGGGGACATCAGTGGATCCTTCGAGCCGCAGATGGTGTTCTCCCGGGATGATGTGAGCGGAGGACACGCCGAAATCACTCGAAGCCAGCTGATCTTGATCGTCGAAGACGATTATCTGATCGCGCTGGACATAGAGGCTGGGCTGCTGGCCGAAGGCTTCTCGTTGGCGGGCCTCGCGACCAGCGCCGATGAGGCGATAGGTATGGCGCGCTCGAGCAGGCCAGCGCTTGCCCTCATGGACATCCGCTTGCTTGGCAAGCGGGACGGCATCGATGCGGCCGTGGAGTTGTACCGCGATTTTGGGATACGATGCATCTTTACGACAGCGCACGGTGATCGCGACGTGAGGCTTCGAGCCGAGGCGGCCAGACCGTTGGGTTGGGTGCAGAAACCCTATTCTATATCGACGCTGATCGCAGCCATTCGAAATGCCTTTCAGGAGCTCGATAAGGAAGGCTGAACGGGCACGGGGGAGGACATCCAAGCAGTCGGACCCGCCGAGCGTGCCGCGTTGGTGCTTGACTTTGGATGCTGAGGTGTTCTGCTCTCGCGGCGGCTTCAACCGCATTGCGAGGCTGTATCAAAAGGTTCTCCTGTACTTGATCGCGGCCTGCGCGGCCGCGCATACGGTAACTGTTTTGTTGATGAAGCGCTCGATCCTGACCGAAAGATTGCCAGGCGAGGGCATCACTTGGTTCGCGAATATCGCGGTGATCCGTTCGCGCTGACCAGGGTACGCGAGGTCATGACCACGCAAGTGGAGAGCGTGCCGGCGACGATGCCTTGCGTCCCGTTCGCTTTTGCCACTGCCACCGCCCATTCTTCGCTGGAGACGCGCGGGTAAGCACCGCACCACAACGCTTGGCGAGTTGCTGGCAGGCGGCAAGTTCACGCTCGCCTATCCAGACGAGTACCTCGAAGGGCTTTCCGACAAGCTGCTGATGGCCAACGCCTCGCATCTGCCGGTTCTCGCTCGTGGGGACGCGCGGCTGGTTGGCTATGTCGGCTGGACGGATCTGATGCGTGTCCGGTCCAAGAAGCTGGCCGAGGAACGTGATCGTTCGGTCCTCCTTGGGTTCGGTGCAAGTGGTAAAATTCAAGCCTTTTTCAACAAATCGGGTTCGGTCTGACAAGAATGTCGCTATCGATCCAAGCGGGAAGATGTGCTTCACCACGCCCATGCATCCAGAACGAATCGCTCGCATCGAGGGGCGGCTTCTGCGTAAGCTGGTGGCATAGGCTCGATCGCCCGACTTGAGGCCCGGATTACCTGGTCATGGTTTGGCCAGTGCCTGCGCCATTTTCAGGTGCTTTTGAAGTGTCGGTAAGGTCTTCTTGGCGAGCTTGGCGACCTTGCCGCTGCCGGTCTTCGCCTCATCCTGGAACTCGGCGATGTCCTTCTGGTGGTCGGACACCATGTAGGTGGCAAACTCCTGATCGAAAGCCGTCCCCGAAAGGCCGTTCAGCTTCTTCATCTCGGCGGTTGCCTCGTCGGTGAGGTCGCTCGTGTCGGACACACCCAGCTTCTTGCCAACCGAGAGAGCCTGTTTCTTAGCCTTTGCATGGTCCTTCGCCAACGTCCGGCCGAACTTCTTGATGCCACTACTATCACCCTTTTGCGTCGCAAGCGTCCCGAGGGCGATCTCGGAATTGTCGCCTTTGATGGCGTCGGTCAGAAAATCCGAATCGCTTTTTGCGAGTGCTTGGCTACTGACAAGGACGCCGGTTGCGAATGCTGCGGCGGTGACGATGCGCTGAACGGACATGACGGAGCCTTTCTGAACCTAAGAGCTGACCCGAACCGATGCTCGCGCTCCTTGTTCCACCAACCGGCAAAAAACTCAGCAATACCTCGACTCTGCGCGAGATCTTCGACGGGCTTCTACCAGCGCCTAAGGTTCCCCTCCGGGGGTGTCGTCGTTGTCTACCGCGGGATTGACCGGAGACGCGGAGTTTACTCGCATGGTGCAGACCAGTCCCGATTTCTGGAACTTCAGAGTGACGCGTCCCGACGTGCCGGACGCAAACACGCGCTCGAGGAGCTGCGTGCCGAAGCCCTTTCGCTCGACCGGTTCAACGGGCGGACCTCCCCGTTCGCGCCATTCCAGATTGAGCCAGCGATACTTTTTTTGCCCGAGGAGCTTCCACTGGATCGACACCGTGCCGGTTTCGTTCGACAGCGCTCCATACTTGAGCGCATTCGTCGTAAGCTCGTGAAAAGCCAGAGCGGCCGAAAGAGCCACGTTCGGTGGTAGCCAGGCCGACGCGCCGCCGATTTTGAAGCGGTCGATCGGTGCGTGTGAGCTGACTGATGTGACGATCAAATCCCTCACGTCGGCGCCACTCCAGTTCTGCTGGATCAGCAGGTCGTTGGCCTTGGCAAGCGAGACGAGACGGCTGGAGAGCGTCCGCCCTGCTTCGGGCAAACTTGTCGCGTTGCGCAGCGTCTGGGAGGCAATGGACTGAACAACGGCAAGGATATTCTTCACGCGATGGTTCAGCTCATTGGTCAACAATTCGAGATGCTCCTCGTCGCGTTTGCGGTCCGTGATGTCGAGACTGATTTGTACGGCGCCTATAATGCCGCCGCCCGGATTGCGAATTGGACGTGCGCTGGAAAGTAGAAAACGCTTGACACCTGAGGGCAGCGTGTAGGCGAACTCTTCATGATCCGTCAGCTGCCCGCGCATGGCGCGGCTAAGAGGGCGGTCTTCGCGACTCACGATGTGGCCGTCCTTGACGGCCACGGTGTCGATGACGAGGTCGGGCCTGCCGAAGGACTTCTGCGCGTCCGTCGGCAGGCCCATGAGTTCGGCCGCGAAGCGGTTGCGGATAACCTGAAGGGCTTTCGGATCATAGGTAAACCAGACCGCCGCCGGCGCTGTCTCCAGCACCGCCTCCAACTCGTAGCGCCGTTCGGCGATCGCCCGCTCTGCGTCCACCATCGCCTGGGCTATGGCGGCGAACTCCGTAACCGAGGTCGACAGGGGTGCAACGCTGCGGCCATGACCCAGCGCCTCCGCGCGGCTCGCCAGTTCAGCGGTGGCTTGCGTAAATCTCTTGCCGACGAAATATCCCAGAGCAACGGAAACAAGAAGGGACAGGAGACCTATTCCGCAAATTGCGGCAAGCGAGGCCCAAAGCGGCGCCTGCGCTGCTGAAAGCGGCACGTTTGCGGTATAGAACCACTCAGACAGCGGGGACCTGTAGTAGCCCGCCAGCAGCGTCACTCCGTCGAAGTTGCGGGAGGTAAACGAGCCGGAGCGCCCAACTATCTTTTCCACATATTCGGGCAATCCGCGTTTTCCGGTCCACTCGTCGTGCAACTTGGAACGTGAAACGTAATTTCCGTCGCGATCTCCCACGCCAACGGTCCATCCTTCTGGTACGGCCGGCATTAAAACATCACGGATTCGGGAAGTCGGCACTGAAAGCGAAAGAAGCAGATCCTCCCCCTTTGGAGCGGCCACTCGAATGGCAACAGCCACGCGGTATTCGCCTGAGCCCTTGCCGGCGAAGACATCGCTGACGTAAACACCGGAACGGTTGAGTTTCTCGCGGTCGACAGCCGCTATCGGTTCGACGGACGGCAAGGCGGGACCGTAGCCGATTTCGGTGTTCATTAGCTGATCGCGGCCAAGATCGCGCAGGACGATCGTCCGGTCCGTCCCGTGGACAAGATCGACCGCCTCGCGGTGGAAGGCTTGCAGATCGCCATTGGCGAGCGCGGCGGATTTGGACAGGCCGTCGAGGATGGTTTGGAGATTCGCCAGCTCGCCCTCTACGACGAGCGATACCTGTCGAGCCGTTTGCACGGCATCCTGCTCAAAACGATATCGTTCATGCAGTGCATATTGGCCGAGCAAATAACCGGCAAACAGCCACACCGGGACAACCGCGGCGGCGGTCAAAGCAAGCAGATGCGATCGAACTGATCGACGAGGCAAAGTTCATATCCCGTGCCGCCTCAGGAACGCCCAACCATAATCAGGGAGCTACGAACAGCAAGCGTTAGTTCAAGCGAATATAGTGCTTCCCGCAGGTCGTCCCGCGAACCGTGCAACGCGATGCAAGCATCACGTAGCGTGGCACAACGCCAGCTCTGCGTCGCTCCAGCGACAACCATCGCGCCGCGTCCGGTGTGGCGTAAACTCAGTACGCGGCGGAGCGCGCCATCACCGCCGCCGGTCACCAGCCGCCGCTATTCTTTGACAGCGCCGGTCATTGACGACACATAGTGCTCGACGAAGAAGGAATAGAGGATCACCACCGGCAGCGAACCGATCAGGGCGCCGGCCATGAGCGAACCCCATTCGTAGACGTCTGAGCGGACGAGTTCGGTCAGCACGCCCACCGGCACGGTTTTGTTCTCGGACGACTGGATGAAGGTGAGGGCGTAGATGAACTCATTCCACGACAGCGTGAAGGCGAAGATACCGGCGGAGATCAGGCCTGGCACCGACAGCGGCAACACGATCTTGGTCAGCACCTGCCAGCGGCTGGCGCCATCGATGAGGGCGCACTCCTCCAGTTCGAAGGGGATGGAACGGAAATAGCCCATCAGCAACCAGGTGCAGAACGGTACCAGGAAGGTCGGATAGGTCAGGATCAGGGCGAAGGGCGTGTCATAAAGCCCGAGATTAAACACCATCACCGACAGCGGAATGAACAGGATGGACGGTGGGACCAGATAGGCGAGGAACACGGCCAACCCGACTTGGCGCGAGCCGGAAAAGCGCAACCGCTCGATCGCATAGGCGGCCAACACCGCAGCGATGAGCGACAGCACGGTAGCGGCGATCGAGATGATCGTCGTGTTGAGCAACCAGCCGGGATAGGAGGTCTCGAACAGCAGGTACCTGATGTTCTGCAAGGTCGGGTGGACTACCCAGAACGGGCTCGATGTATCGTAACTCGTCATTTCTACGTTGGGTTTGATCGCGGTGATCGTCATCCAATAGAAGGGAAAGAGCAGCACGATGACGAAAACGGCCAACGGGACATAGATCGTCACCACGCGGCGCGGCATGCTCTGCAGATAGGTCATGCCACCTTCGTCGCCGCCGGCCGGATTCGCTTTGGGGCCGATCTGAGCCATCTCAATCTCCGCCGCCTTGCTGCCATCTGCGTCGCTGCAGGCCGAAATAGCTGAGCAGGATAGCGCCCAGCAGGAAGGGGATCATCGCTACGGCGATGGCTGCGCCTTCACCGAGTTGCCCGCCCGAAATCCCGCGTTGGAAGGAAAGCGTCGCCATCAGGTGTGTGGCGTTCACCGGGCCACCACGCGTCAGCACATAGATGAGCTGGAAATCGGTGAAGGTGAACAGAACCGAAAAGGTCATGGTGATGGCGATGATCGGCGTCAGCAGCGGCAGGGTGACATAGCGAAACAGCTGCCAGCGACCGGCGCCGTCCAGCGTGGCGGCTTCGTAGAGCGATTGCGGGATCGTCTGCAGGCCGGCGAGCAGGGTTATGGCAACGAAGGGAATGCCGCGCCAGACATTGGCGGCAATCACCGAGGCGCGCGCGTTTTGCGGATCGCCGAGGAAGTTGATGTTGTGGTCGATGAGGCCCATCTGCTTGAGGGCCCAGGAGATGATCGAGAACTGCGAATCGTAAATCCACCAGAAAGCAATCGCCGACAACACCGTCGGCACCACCCAGGGAAGAAGCACCACGGCGCGGAAAAAGGATTTGAACGGCAGGTTCTCATTGAGCAGCAACGCCAGCCACAGGCCGAGGGCGAACTTGAGGATTGACGCGCTCACCGTGTAGAGAACCGTGTTGAACACGGACAGCCAGAACACGCTGTCATCCCAGAGGTATTCGTAGTTCTCCAGGCCGATGAAGACGCCCGGCCTGCCAATGCGGGCGTCGGTAAAGCCGAGCCAGACGCCGAGCCCCAGCGGATAGGTCAGGAAGACCAGCAGCAGCACCACCGTTGGCAGCATAAAACCAAAGCTGAGCAGGCCACGGCTTTCCGCAATGCGCGACAAAAAGGAGGGGCGGGGTGGGGCGGCGGCGGTTGTCACGGCCATGAAAGGCTCCTGTGGCGGGTATCAAGTGGCAGCGAGTCCCTCCGCTTTTCGTGGACTGCTGGCGCGGGGCCCTGATTGGTCCGCGCTCTCCTTGTCGGCGCCTGCACCTCGGCGGTATGCCGCGGGCATGCTGGCGCCGACCCGAAAAATAACAAGCGTCTTCTCCCGCGAACGGAAGAAGACGTCCGGACTTACACCCGGTAATACCGGTTGGCGCGCTTCTCGGCTTCTTCCATTGCCTCCTGTGGAGTCGCCCGACCGGTCACCGCCTTGGCGAACATGTCGACCAGCACATAGTCGGCCATGGTCGCGGCCGAAGCGTAACCGAGCGGCCCGGCGTAGCCGTTGTTGCGCAGTGTTGCGGACGCTTTGGCATAGGGCGCATAGTTCGGATCGGCCTTCCAGATCGGATTGTCGTCGTAGGCCTTCAAGGTCTGGCAGCAATAGCCGGAAGAGCCCTTGATCCATTCCGACATCTGCGGTTCCTCGAACATGAACTGCAGATAGGCCTTGGCCGCGTTCGGATAGGGCGTGTAGTTGAAGATCACCGCCGAGGTAACCTGGTAAAGCTCCACGGCCTTGCCAATCGGACCGATCGGCAAGCTGGCCGTGCGGATGTCCTTGGCCATTTCAGCCAGCTTGGGATCATTATCCTTGTTGATCCTGGCCGTTTCATAGGCCGAGATGCCGTTGGCGATAACGGACAACTCGCCGGCGAGGAAGGCGCGGTTGTTGTTCACGTCGAGCCAGCTTTCGGTGCCAGGGATGAAGGTCTTGTAAAGCGCCTGAGCATATTCGATCGCCTTAAGCGTCTCGGGACTGTTGATCACCACCTTGCTGTTCTCGTCGACCATCTTGCCGCCATGGCTCCATAAGAGCCAGTGGGCGTAATTGTTGCCGTCGCCAACGCCGTGGCCATGGGTGAAGCCGGCCGGATGTCCTTTGGCCTGCACGGCCTTGCACAATTCGAGGAAGCTGTTGGTGTCCTTCGGGAACTCGGAGAAGCCGGCCTCCTTGACCCAGCTCTCGCGGTAAACGATGGCGTTGCCTATGGTGGCCAGCGGCAGCCCGATGAATTTGCCGTCCTTCGTGGCGTAGCTCTTCGGGCCCTCGTGCCAGCCGCCATATTTCTTCCCCAGATAATCACCGAGATCGGTCACATCGAGGAGCTTTTCGGGGTATTGGAAGGGATCGTCGAACCAGACGAACATCAGGTCGGGACCCGAGCCGACATTGGCGGCGACCGCCGCCTTGGGGCGAATGTCCTCCCAGCTCTCCTTGTCGACGCGCACCTCGACACCTGTGGAATCGGTGAATTTCTTCGTCAGCGCCAGCCAGGCGTTCTCATCGCCCTGAACAAACGGCGACCAGCGAAGGAGCCTGAGCTTGGCGCCCTTTTCGGGCGTGTATTTCGGCGCATCCTGGGCAAAGGCGGAGGTGCCAAGCAGCCGGCTACCGATTGCTCCGGCAGCCGCAGCACCGGCGCTGGTGCGCATCACGTCTCGTCTGGTGTATCTCATTGCTATTTCCTCCTGTTTGATTGGCTGACCCGGGATACTCAAAGCCGGCGCCCCGTCTCTGCGTCAAAGAGATGGACCAAGTTCGGCTCGGCGGCGAGCCTGATGGTTTGGCCCGGCTCGAACGGGTGGCGCTCCCGGAAGTTCGCGACGATCTCTTCGCCGCCAGGCGCGCGGCCGATGATCTGCAACTCCGACCCGGTTGGTTCGACCACCGAGATGGTGACGGGAAAGCCCTGGTCGGACAGGCGCAGATGCTCTGGCCGGATGCCAAGCACCACCCGACCGCCGTTCAGGCCTTTCGGCGTCTGCGGCAAGTGTACGGCGACGTCGCCGCTGCCTTCGAAGCCGCCGGCGCCAATGCGCCCTGTCAGCATGTTCATGGCTGGCGAGCCGATGAACATCGCGACGAAAAGATTGTCCGGGCGGTCATAGAGGTCGAGCGGGCGTCCGATCTGCTCCACATTGCCATCATGCATGACAACGATCTTGTCGGCCATTGTCATCGCCTCGATCTGGTCGTGCGTGACATAGATGGTGGTGGTCTTCAGGCGCTGGTGCAGTTCCTTGATCTCTGCGCGCATCTGCACGCGCAGCTTGGCATCGAGATTGGAGAGTGGCTCGTCGAACAAAAACACCTGCGGGTCGCGAACGATCGCCCGGCCCATCGCCACGCGCTGCCGCTGCCCGCCCGAAAGCTGCCGGGGATAGCGCGACAGAAGCGGGGTGAGGTTGAGAATTTCCGCGGCACGATCGACCTTGGCATCGCTCTCCTGCTTCGAGACACGCTTCAACATCAGCGAGAACGCCATGTTCTCACGCACGGTCATATGCGGATAAAGCGCGTAATTCTGGAACACCATGGCAATGTCGCGCTCCTTGGGAGCGACTGTGTTGACAATGCGCCCACCAATCGCGACTTCGCCGCGCGTGATGCCTTCGAGGCCCGCAATCATGCGTAACAGCGTCGACTTCCCACAGCCCGAAGGGCCGACCAACGTGACGAACTCGCCGTCTTCTATGTCGATGCCGACGCCATGCAGGATCTCGGCGGCGCCGAAGGATTTGTAGACATCGCGGATCGCAACGGATGCCATCGATTTCCTCCCGAGCGATGAGACGCCTGCAGGAAGACGTCCACCCTTACGTATGCAGCTTCCAGTCTTGCCGCGCCCTCCCATCTGAAGTGGTAGCGCTACCAGCAGTGCGTGTAAAGCACGGCCTGAGCTTGCCCGGCCACAATGATCTAGATCGAATTTCCGATATTTCGAGAGGCGCTCGCCGGTCAGCACAGACGCACCAAATGGAACCCTCAGCGGCAATCGGAGTTGATCGAAAACATCCGGGGGGTTCCCCGGGGGCAACGGGGAGGATTGCGGCATGGGTGTCATTGGCAAGTTCTTCGTAGGGCTGTTCGGCAGCAAGTCATCGTCAACCGAGAGCAGTGGCGACATGCGGAAGGCGACCGGTGCTGGTCCGGCACTGGCGGCACACTCAAAGGATGCCAAAACATCCGCAGCAAGCGGACAAAACGTAAAAGCAGGCAGCAAATCCAAGTAATGACAATTTCAGCAAACCCGCGGCATTGTAGATGGATTGCGACAACCCGGTGCACGAGCCAGTGGATCAAGGCCATTTCGATTGTCGGATTGATACCAACTCCGCTGCGGCGAAATGCTGGCGAGGACCGCACAGCAGGGAGAACGAGCCGGACTCCTTCATGTGGATCTCGACCGCAGCAGATCAACGAACGCTCGGACACACGGCCGGCGACGCCATGTTGACGCACGCTTCGAAGATCATCATGGCCGATGCCGGACATGCCGACTTCGTCGCGCGCATTGGCGGCGACGAGTTCGTGGATCATTTGCGGCACGGCGCGACGACGCCGAGTTGCATCCGCTGCACTCCTGGACTAAGCGCGGGCCTTGGTGGAACCGCGCGGTGCGCGTTTGCATGGCCGCGATGACTGACCTGAGGAGGCCGACGGCGCTCCAGGTGGCTGCCAAGGAAGGGGCGAAGTTGCTCCCTGATCAAAGCCTTGTCGGTGCGACGGGACAAACATCTTGGTGAGCCCGCTAGCGGTGGGACAGGCGAGACTTTTGGCCGTTCCGCGAGCTCGGGGGACTCTCGCGAGTTGAAATGCAATGCTGGGGCTTCATGCCGGAAACGGCGTCTGCGGCGCTCGGGCGTCGCGCCCCAGGGACCCTGGATAAGCGACGTCAATCTATCCACTTCATCAGGGTGTCGGAATCGGCACTGGCGCGGCCACAAGCCGAGCTGGGAGCGGCTGTCCGCCTGATCGACGGAAGGACGGAGAGACTTACGATTTCACGCAACCAAGTCGATTTGCCGGCATTGATGTCTGTAAGCGCCGGAGGAGGCCAATGCTACATTATAGCGCGCCCCGGAAATTTGAGATCGATGACGAGGTCGCCTTAACGGGTACCGTCACCGCGATACTTGCCAGCGGACGTGCCAGAATAAGCATTCCATCGTATGGCTCGACCTATTCGGTTGACCCGCCACCCAGAACCCGCGTCGGAGATAAAGTGGTTCTCGTTGGAGACATCATCCGTATCGATCGCAAAGCCGACAGGCTGACAGTGCGGATTGACTGCGGGGGCATAATCACGGTCGAACCTTCTGCAATTACAAGGTTGAGAAAGCATCGTCGGTCGCGCTGACGCTCACCGGGTAGCCTGCGGAGTGCGCACGATTGGTTGCCCGGTCGGATCTCTTGAGCGCCGCGCCGCAAGGAATTTTCTTTCACCCGTGTCGCTCGATCCATCAGTGATCTGCGGCGCGGTTCGCAGGTGGAGGGCTAGCTTTGCTCGTTGGGCTCACCAGTGTCTGCCGCACCGGCCTCCGAAAAGGAGCGGCGTCGCGATTGGCCCGTTGGTGAAAGACGGCCTTGCTCACGGCCTATTTGTTTGCCGAACTTGTACGCCAAACAGGGGGCGCCGAATTGAACGAGTAAGCGTATCATGAAGTTCTCCTTGCTCGCCAAGAAACCAGCCCTGCGCGTTTATGTTCCAGTTCATGAGGAAGCCGATGTCGGCATGGATGCGCCATGCTTCGTCGTCTCGAATTCGTGTTTTACACCGGGTGCGCCCGATAGCGGCGGCAGCATGCCTTGATCCGGAAGACAAGGATGCCCCATCAAAGCCTGGACTAAACAACTAGCCTTGGCTTGCGACGTTTGGCACTCCTGAGTCCCCCGTCCGACCACTCACGTTGCGTGGAGCCCTGAAGCTGGCGCCGGATGGTAGCGTCGGCAATCACCGTACCGAAACCTGGCTTTCGGGACTTCGGGGGAGGCGGCCCTCCAGTTTCTTCCCAGACCAGGGTGAGACCTCTGTTGTGCGGGATGTCGCTCCAGCTGATTGCGACCAGACCCGTCCGCTTAGAGAGCGATCCATGGGAAGCCGCGTTGACAGCGAGTTCATGGATAAACAAGGCGAGCGGCTGGACGGCATGCGGCGAAAGCATGATATCTGGCCCGTTCAGCAAGGATCGCGATGCTCCATAGGGCTCGAGTTGCGATTGAATTGCCTCGCGCAACGGAATGTCCTGCCAATTGCGCCGCGACAGAAGCGAGTGTGCGCGAGCCAGGGACTGGACGCGATTCTGGACAGAGGCGGCATAAAGGGCCGGGTCGTCAGATCGGGACAGGCGAACGATGCTGTCAACCAGAGCAAGCACATTGTTGGCGCGATGGTCCACCTCAAGGAGCAGCCGGTGCTCTGATGCCTCCAGAGATTGAACCCGGCGATAGTCGGTCCGATCGATCTGCGATCCGAAATGGTAGACGAGCCGTCCACCGTCGTCGTAGATCGGGCTAAGGTGAAGTTGGTTCCAGAACGGTGCTCCGTTCTTCCGGTAATTGAGCACCTCGACGCTAACGTCGCGCTCTTCCTGTAGGCCGGCACGGATTTCGGCTACTGCGGCCGCCGATGTTGCTGGTCCCTGCAGGAAACGGCAGTTCCGGCCTAAAACTTCCTCTGCACTGTAGCCGGTCAACGTCAGGAAGGCCGGGTTTGCCAGGACGATCGGGTAATCTCTCAGGGTTGCATCCGTCACCACCATAGGCATTCGCGTCCGCTGAAAGGCCGTGGCGGCCAGTTCTTTCCAGTCGGCAATCGCATCCGCAGTGACCGCGGCCGGCGGGTCACCGTACACGTGAACCGTGTCTTCGCTCATCAGCTGCGCTATAGCCTCCAAACCCCTTGAACTTCCGCCGAGTAAAAACGTTGCAAGACGTTGTCCGGCTTCGAATATACGTCGCTTTCAGCAACCCACACGAACCTATATGGCGACTGTGCGGCCTCGATATAGGCCGTCGCAGCCGGCATTCTGGTCTGTGGGACTATCGTCCATCTCGGCTGGTGCCTTGCGCAGGGCGAAGGTCAGCACGAATAGCGCCAATCTCGCCGCGTCCGCATCAGCAGGTCTGCGGTCTCTCGTTGGCTGGCCCGGGAGCAGTCCTGCGACCGCGGGCCGTGGCTTTTGACACCGAATGCGCATCGACGAACTGCTGGAACTCGCAATCGAGCTAAGCGCTCTTGCGCTTGGGGGAAGCCGCTTTCTGTTTTGCGGCGGTTTTTTGCGGCGCCGACAGCCCTTCCTGTTTCAGGCTCTTGCGCAGCACCTCCGCAAGACTGATGACGTTTTCCTTGGGTTGCGGGGCCGGCTTAGGCGGCTTCTTGCCCTTGCGCTTCGCATCGATCATGGCGATCAGGGCGTCTTCATAGGTGTCCTCGAACTTGGACGGATCGAAACAGTCACCTTCTTTTCGATCAGCATTTCGGCGATCTCCAGAAGCTCGGCATCGTAGTCCTCCTTCTTCAGATCGCCAAAAACGCTTTCAGCCGAAACCATCTCGTCATGAGTTCTCAGCTCGGTCATCACCATGCCCTTGCCGTAAGGCTGGATCAAAACCTCGCGGCCGCGTTGATAAAGCACGATGCAAGAGCGGGCCGCGACCTTCTTGCTTGCCATCGCGTCACGAATGACGCTGAACGCTTCGACGGCGGTCCCGTCTGCCGGGATAAGGTAATACGGCTTCTCCAGGTAACGTGTGTCGACGTCCGCGAGCGCCACGAACTCACCGACTTCCAGGGTGTGCTGCGAGGTCAGCTTCAGCTTCTTGATCTCGTCAGGCTCTATCCGGATGTACTCGTCCTTGTTGATTTCGAATCCCTTGACCTGATCGGCGGCATCCACTGGCTCTCCGGTGACTTCATCGGCATAGACGCTTTTGACGGGCAGACCATCCTTGCGATTCAAAATCTTGAAATGGATTTTCGAGGCCTCGGACGTGGCGCCGACGACTTTCACGGCGCACGAGACAGCACCAACCTTGAGAAAGCCCTTCCAGGCAGCGCGCGGAGCAACCATCGAATTCCAGTCCCGATGAAACGTTGAGAGATCTCAACGGGCAGGGCAGTCAAATGTTCCTGGAAGCCAAAGACCGCCTGGATGAAGCACGCCGCTGGGGTGCGGCGATGATCGCCATTTTGTCGGGCCCCATAGTCCCGACGGCGAACGATTAGGCCGCCCGGAATTTCGTTGAGCGGTATTTGCCTCCCTTTTCCGCACCGCGTCTATAAGGGGAGTCGTGCGCTCTTCCATTTCTAGCGCCATGTATTGCTCCCTGACTGAACCTGAAGAGTCCGACCGCGTTGTGCAGGTGTCAAAACGTGAATTTCGGAGGAAGACATGACAAGTAGTGGAGCGACGCGCGGCCGCAACCAGGACTGCGCCAGAGTTGCCGGCGGGCAGGACCATGAAGTGAGGTACGAGGCGGGCAAGGCAGGCGCAAGAAAAGAGGCCGTGAAATCGGCGGTTAAGTCGGTGGGCAACAGCCTAAGAAGCTCGAGGACAAGCTGAGCAAGAAATAAACAGGCCGGGGAGTGCCGACGATGCGCATTGCCACCTTCAACGTGAATGGCGTCAACGGCCGGTTGCCGGTACTCCTCAGATGGTTGGCTGAGAGCGCCTGCGAGATCGTTTGTCTTCAGGAACTGAAAACCTCGGATGAGAAGTTTCCTGCTGAGGCGATCCGGGCGGCTGGCTATGGCGCGATCTGGCACGGCCAGAAGTCGTACAACGGTGTGGCGATCCTCGCGCGAGGTTCGCAGCCCGTCGAGCGACGAAAGGGTCTGCCGGGAGATCCCGACGACACGCATAGCCGCTATATCGAGGCCGAGGTCAATGGATTGATTATCGGGTGTCTCTATCTGCCGAACGGCAATCCTGCGCCAGGTCCCAAATTCGACTATAAGCTCCGCTGGTTCGAACGCCTGATCGCCCACGGCAACCTCCTGCTCAAGGAGCGAGCGCCGACAATCCTTTGTGGTGACTACAACGTGGTGCCTACGCCGATCGACGCGGTGGTCCCGGGGCGGTGGTTGGGCGATGCCGTCTATTTCCCCGAAAGCCGGGAAGCCTATGCGGCAATGCTGGAAGACGGCTGGGCCGATGCCATCAGACACCTCCATCCCGAGAAGGGGATTTACACCTACTGGAACTTCTCCTACCGGGGCGGCTACGATCGGAGCTCCGGCTTGCGGATGGATCATCTGCTGCTCAGCCCATCGCTTGCCGGGCAGCTGCGGAATGCGGGCGTGGACGCGGAGACACGTTCCTGGGAGAAGCCGAGCGACCACGCTCCGGCCTGGATCGAAGTGGATCGGTAGGCAGACACGCCGCTGCTCAATCCGAGTGAACTGGTTCGGGCCGCAGGATCGCTCGAGCACAAGCTCGTTACGTCCGGATATGCCGGCTGCTTGAGAGCACGGATCCTGTGACACAAACATGCAGCCCCATCGCCTCCGTCAGATCCCGAGGAGCACACCATGCAAGTTGTTCGTACCCAAGTTTCTTGACACTGCCGCGCCCGACGGACAGCCCATCCATCGCGTCGTATTTTGCGGCGAAGGGAGTGAGTGCGTGACGGTGGATATGGCAAATCCGGATGGCTCCGCTGCCTTCAGGGAGCATTGGACCGCGCGAAGGCGATCCTGGTCCAAACCGCCACCTTCGATCTAGCCGCCAATGACTATCACGCGAACAGCAATGGTAATTTCGACGAAGACGCCGTGACTTCGATGAGCGATGCCGCAGGCGATATGTATGTCTTTGACTATCGGGACGGCGAAACCAGTCGGCGGATACCGCGATCGCGTATGCCAAGCCTTAGCGTTGCCCGCACCGAAGCAATCCGCTGTGCGATGGACATCCTGGCGGATCTGCAGCCAGGCACCGACGACCTTACGGGCTGGCTGGCTGGTCAGAGTTTCCAATGAGAAGGGCGATGTGCTCTGTACGATCGATGTCGCGGAGGCCGAGGCTGCGCGTCACGCAAGCAAATAGAGACGACCAGCGGAGCGTTCGCGCCAGTCGAGACCGTCACGAGGGCCGCGCGGATGGTGTTAGGGAACTAGCGGCGCTCTTAAACACTCCTATTCGGCGACGAATGAAAGGTTCGCCGGCGATAGGCGTCACCTTGCGTTGCGTTTCGTCGATGAGCATGCCCATGTGAGCATGCATCGGCGACTTGATGCAGGCGGGATCCGTTGCAGCGGCGTCACCGGCTATCGCCACCGCCTGACATCTGCAGCCGCCCCAATCGACTTCGCGTCGCTCACAGCTTCGGCACGGCTCCTGCATCCATTCGGTGCCCCGGAAGGCGTTGAATGCTTCGGAATGGGCCCAGATTTCAGCGAGCGGGCGGGTCTCGAACCGCTCGAAGCGCAGCGAGGCGATCGACTGCGCGGCGTGACAAGGTAATACGGTACCGTCCGGAGCAACCACGAATGCGTCGCGGGCCCAACCGCCCATGCAGGGCTTGGGATAGGTGGCAAAATAGTCCGGCGTGACGAAATCGATGTTCATGATGCCGATGAGTTTTTCGCGCGCCGCCGCGACGATGTCGGCCTGACGTTCGACCGCCGCGAGGTCGGGCATAAGTCTATCGCGATTGGCCAGCGCCCAGCCGGCATACTGCACGTTGGCGATCTCGAGCCGCTCGGCGCCCAAAGAAAGGGCGAGATCGATGAATTGTGGTACGTCCTCAATGTTATGACGATGGATTGGCGCATTGATTGTGAGCGGTAGCCCGCAAGCGCGGGCAAGCCGTGCCGTCTCCAGTTTCTTTTCGTGGCTGCCCGGGTAATGGCCGATGCAGTCGGTAGAAGCCGGATGCGCACCCTGAAAGCTCAGTTGCAGGTGGTCGAGACCGGCTCGGGCAAAAGCCTGGATGCGGCCCTCGGCAATACCGACGCCCGCGGTGATAAGGTTGGTATAGACCCCCCGGGCCGACAGTCCGGCAATCAATTGTTCTAGGTCGCGTCGTAGCGTCGGTTCGCCTCCGGACAGGTGCACCTGCAGAACGCCGAGATCGGCGGCCTGCGAGAAAAGTTCGAGCCAGGTCTTTGTGTCGAGTTCGCGATCGGCCTTCAGTAATTCGAGTGGATTGGAACAGTAGGGGCACTGCAATGGGCAGCGATGCGTCAATTCAGCCAGCATTCCGATCGGAGGCAGAAGCGGTTCGCTCACAGCTTCACCAGCAGCTTGTCCGACCAGTCCTGCAAAAAAGCTATCACATCGGCCGCGACCTCCTCCTGTTCGGCATCATATTCGGTGACGAGATCGGCGATGATGTGGTCGACGGTGAACCGCCCGTCGCAGCGGCGCAATATGTCCAGCCCGGCCTCGTTCGGCCAGAGCACCTGCTCCGGCGCGAGCACAGCGACTGCCTGGCGCACGGGATCGAACTGTAAGCGTATGTGCTTCGGCAGCGATGGGATCGATCGCAACGACACTGTGGGTTTGGGTCCCGGTACCCTCATCAGGCCGCATCCGGGCGGAAGGCGCCGGGCGGGATGTTTCCGGGCGCACCATAGGCATGTTGAAGCGCATCCAGCATGGCCCAGAGTACATCGCACTTGAACACCAGGGCACCGATTGCCTGCTGCTGGCGTTCGGGCGTATCGGCATGACCGAGCACATAGGCCAGGGCATGGTCGGCGTCACGCGACGCCTGATCGGGCCGCACCCTGAAATACGCAAGCGTGTCCTCGGTCACATATTCGTATTTGGCCAGCATCGCCTGCACGCGTTCGCCAATGATGAGCGGCGAGAACATCTCGGTCAGCGAGGATGCGACAGCCTCTAGCAGCGTGCGGTTCGCGCAAAATGACAGATAGGCGCCGACCGCGAAACGGGTTGCGGGCAAAGCAAGGTTTTCGCTCTTGACCGCTTCGGCATCGAGGCCGAAAGACGTAGCAAGATGCACCCAGCGCGCGATGCCGCCGCTCCAGCCGTCCTCCCCGTCATGGTCTTCAATGCGTTTGCGCCAGGCGGCGCGAAACGCCGGATCCTCAGCACGAGCCAGGATCAGGGCGTCCTTGCGCGGAATGACGGCTTGGTAGCAATAGCGGTTCAGCGCCCAGGCCTGCATCTCTGCCTTCGACAGAGCGCCACTGGTCATCCGGTGATGGAAAGGATGTTGATTGTGATAGCGCTCGGCACCTACCTGCCTCAGCACTGCTTCGAAGTCAGCCTTGGATAGGCCATCTTTGGCCGCGTGATGGAAATCGGTCAAAATTCCATCTCCATTCCATCGCTGGCGATTTCCCAGCCCGCCGCTCGGACCGCTGCGTATTCGGTGGAATTTTCGTCCAGAACAGGATTGGTGTTGTTGATGTGGACGAAGATCCGGCGACCGATCTTCACATTGGCCAATCGGGCGACGGAACCTGCTTCTCCCGACATTGCGATATGCCCCATGCGTGCGCCGGTTTTGTGGCCGACGCGCGCAATGATCATCTCGTCGTCTGTGTAAACCGTGCCGTCGAACAAAAGACAGGCGGCGCCAGCCAGGCGCGTGGCAAGGGCGGCGTCTATGCGCGCGCAGGCCGGGATGTAGAAGACAGCGCCGCGACTGCGGGCGCCGGTGACGCGGACTCCAATGGTGTCGCCGGCATCGGAGCCAAAATTGGCGTCGGGATCACCTCTTTGCTCGAGATAGAGGGCGACCTTCCCCGGCACGGCGAAGCTATCGACCAAAATGCCGGTCTGTTCGCCGTCTGCATCGCAGATCGCCGTCTCTCCCATTGGCGAAAGAAGGCGCCGGGGTACGATTGCAGGATCGAGAACGTTGAAGATCGTGTTTGCCTCCAGTGTCGCCAGCACCTGCGCCGTCGCATAGATTGCAAATGGCTGCCGTTCACGCAGGCTGAGCAGGCCGGCGACATGGTCCACGTCACCATTGGTCAATACGGCGGCACGGATAGGGCTCGAGCGCAACGGCGCGCAAAATGCGGGCTGGAGTTCGGGCGTTTGCGCGATCTGCTGGCGAATGTCGGGCGACAGGTTGAAGAGAACCCAGCCTGCCCCGTCAGCCGATGCGGCCATGGATGATTGCGTTCTCGACTGGAAACCCGCCATGCCAGCGCGAGCAGCGCGACTGAGGCGGTAATTGCAGTTCCATTGCGGGAAGCCCCCACCTGCCGCCGATCCGATGATCTTTACGCGCATGGCGACAGCCGCTCACCAGATATCGTGAAAAATCCTCGGCACCGCCGAGGCTGAGGCGGACGCATTCACCTTGGCCGAGACCACACCGTGGGCGGGCTATTTCCGGGGCCGAATTTCAGCAGGCAAATACCGCGAGATTTCTAAGCCCGCAGCCACCTGGCACATGGTCGGTTTCTTCCAGCTCTTCTTCATCGCACTCTCCATCTGTGCGCCAGCCGGAGGGGCTGGCAACGCCGCAATCTCAGGCGAGAAGGCGACAGGCGAACCCATAACTATCTGCTTCAAAGTCGGTTCCTTCATGACGGTCCGATCCTTGCCAACGGACGGGGCGACTGCGCCCTCAAGCATATTCCTGTTGGGCTATTGCTTCGGTCGGGAGGCGCTCAATGGGGCAAACTGCGAGCCGGTCACGCGCCTGTCCGGCCTGATCCCCCGACGGCGAGGAACTCCGCCCGCGGCGAAGACGGGTGATCTTTGCGGCATCAGCGGCATGTTCCCGAGACGACTTGATGAGGTTCTCTCGCGAGTCACACGTTCGTCGGCGATGGCGACAGCGCCAAGTGCAAGTTCGTACATGTCGGCCCACGGAAGCCGGCCGGTCGAATCTGGCCTTGAAACCAGGAACATTCCTTTGTCCAGAGCGTTAGCAGTTCTCCGCCACGCCGGAGCGCTCGTGCTGCTTTCGATCGTCCAAGAGCAATTGTTCGATGGTGCCTTGCGCCACTGTGGCGCTTCGGGCGCCAGTTTGCATTGCGATTCCCCGTTGCTCGACCTGGATAGCTCGGTATCTGACGACGGCGAATGCCGCGGAGCGATCTGCCTTGTAGGCCTGCCAGGGAACCTATCGCCATGAAGATGGCGCTGGCGGTTCTCATACTGCTCGCCATAGCCGCCCCTGGTCTTACCGAGCCGCAAACGATGGTGATCGGCTATCTCGGCCAACGACGTAAACCGCCTCCGCCCTTGGGGCCACGCGATGAGGCAGTCACCGACGACGGTCTGCAAGGCGCCCGCTTGGGCATCGCCGATGACGCCGGCACCGGCCGCTTTCTTGGCCAGCAGTTTCGGTTGCAGGAAAAGGTCTTGAGCCCCGGCGAGGAGCCAGACGGAGCGGTCAAGGAATTTGCGGCCGAGGGCATAAGCTTCGTCATCGCCGACCTCGATGCCGCTCAATTGCTCAAGGCGAGCGCGGCTCCAGGTGCTGAACGGATGTTATTGTTCAACAGCCGCGCTCCGGACGACCGGCTGCGGCAGGATGAATGCCGCATCAACGTGCTGCACACCATCCCGAGCCGCGCCATGCTCGCTGACGGGCTGGCGCAATACCTGGTCTGGAAGCGCTGGCGGCACTGGTTCCTGCTGGTCGGGCCTCATTCTGGGGACCAGGCCATGGCAGTTGCCTTTCGAAGGGCGGCAGCGCGTTTCGGGGCGGACATCGCCTTCGACCATCCGTGGACGTTCCGGCCCGCCGAGGGGCGTGCCGACACCGGTCACGTCACCCTGCAGACCGAGATTCCGGCCGCCACGCAGGTCGGCGACTACGATGTACTTGTCGTCGCGGATGAAGCCGATGAATTCGGCGAATATCTCGAGGGGCGCACCGCGCTGCCCAGGATGGTAGTTGGGACGCAAGAGGTGGTCGCGACCGGCTGGAGCCCGGTCAACGAAGAGTGGGGTGCCACACAACTGCAGGACCGCTTTCGCAAGCAGGCTGGGCGCTGGATGTTACCGAGCGACTACGCCGCTTGGCTTGGGGTACGCAGCGTCGGCGAGGCCGCGACCCGGCTGCACAGTGTCGACCCGCTGGCGATCAGCAAATATCTACGGGGCGACGATTTCCTTCTCTCAGGGTTCAAGGGGCAGGGGCTGAGTTTCCGTCCGTGGGACGGGCAGATGCGCCAGCCCGTCCTGATCGCCGGCTCTCGCCTGCTTGTGTCGATATCGCCCCAACCCGGTTTTCTGCACCAGCGCACGCCGCTCGATACGCTGGGAATCGATGTCGAGGAGAGCACATGCAAGTTCTGATTGCGCTGCTCCTGGTAATGTCGGCTCTTGCGGCTCCGGCGGCCGCAGAGACAATTTACGTCTCCAACGAACAAGACAACACCGTCGCCATCGTTGATGGGGCGACCATGACCCTGCAGGCCACGATCGATGTCGGCCGGCGCCCCCGCGGACTGGCGCTTTCAGTCGACAAGAAGACGCTGTTCGTGGCGGAGGGCGATGATAACCGCCTCGACCTGGTCGACATCGCGAAGCGGCAGGTGGTCGGCCAGTTGCCGTCGGGCGCCGATCCCGAATTCTTCGTCGTCCATCCGGACGGCAAGCGGCTCTTCGTGGCCAATGAGAACGACAACCTGGTGTCGGTGGTGGACATCGCAGCCGGTAAAGTCGTTGGCACGGTGGATGTCGGTGTCGAACCGGAAGGCCTGGCGGTCAGCGCCGATGGCAGCACAGTCGCCTGTACGTCGGAAACGACCAGTATGGTCCATCTGATCGATTCCCGTTCGCTCGAACTCATCGACAATCTGCTGGTAGACACGCGGCCGCGCGCGGCCGCCTTCTCGGCTGATGGCAAGCAATTGTGGGTCTCCTCCGAGCTCCGTGGCACCGTCACCGTTTTCGACACCGCGACCCGCGCGCAAACCGGCAAGGTCGAATTCATGGTGCCGGGCATTCGGCGCGAGGGCGTGCAAGCGGTCGGCATCGAAATGTCGCGCGATGGGGCGACCGCCTATGTAGCTCTCGGTCCCTCCAACAGGGTCGCCGAGGTCGACACTATGACCTTAAAGGTCCGGCACCTCTATCTTGTCGGCCAGCGGCCGTGGCACGTGGCGTTGTCCGACGACCAGAAGCGCCTGGTCAGCGCCAACGGCAATTCCGGCGACATCTCGTTCATCGATCTGGAGAACCAGGAGGTGGTGAAGTCGGTGCCGGTGGGACGCGGCCCCTGGGGCGTGGTGATCGGCCCATGAAGGCGCTATCCCTTGAAGGCGTTGGACACAGCTTTGGACAGCGGCGGGTCCTCGATGCCATATCCTTCTCGGTCGCGGAAGGCGCAATGTGCATACTGCTCGGACGCAACGGCGCCGGCAAGACGACGCTGTTTTCGCTGGCCACGGGCCTCTATCACGCCCGATCCGGCCAGATCGATGTGTTCGGCCACTCCATGCGGACCGATCCGGCCGCCGCACTTGCCCAAATGGGCGTTGTCTTCCAGCAGCAGACGCTTGACTTCGATCTCACCGCTGCCGAAAATCTGCGCTATCACGCCTCGCTGCATGGGCTGGGAGCCAGCATCAGCGAAGCGAGATTGCGCGAGGAACTCGGCCGGCTGGAGGTCCTCGACCGGCGCGACGAGCCGGTCCGTTCGCTATCAGGCGGTCAGCGGCGGCGCGTTGAAATCGCTCGCGCGCTGATGCACCGGCCGCGTATCCTGCTGCTGGACGAGCCGACGACCGGGCTCGACGTCCCTGGGCGTCGGGCGATCGAGCAGCACGTGCGCGCGCTCTGCCGGGAAAGAGGCGTTGCCGTCCTGTGGGCGACGCATTTCCTGGAGGAGGTCTCGGCCGACGACGACCTGGTGGTGCTGCACCAGGGCAGGGTGCGCTGGGCCGGCGGTGCCCGCCACGTGGCCACGAGTCTTGCGGTCGACGGCCTGGCCGATGCGTTCGATCTGCTGACGGAGACGGCATGAAAACACGCCACGCAGTGCGGGCGCTCATCGGCATTCTGCGCAGGGAGACGTTGCGAACCCTTCGGCAGCGCGGCCGACTGCTCTCGGCGATCATACGACCTTTGGTCTGGCTCGCCATCTTCGCCGCCGGCTTTCGGTCCGTGCTTGGCCTGTCGATCACGCCGCCATACCAGACCTACGTGCTTTACGAGGTCTATGTCGTGCCCGGGTTGGCGGCCATGATGCTGCTCTTCCATGCCATGGCAAGCTCGCTGGCGATGGTCTACGACCGTGAAATGGGCAGCATGCGCCTGTTGCTGACGGCGCCGCTGCCACGATGGTATCTGCTTGCCGCGCGGATGCTGGCGAGCGTCGTCGTCGGTCTGCCGCTGGTCTATCTGTTCCTGCTGATCGCGCGTTATTGGGACGTGCGGCCGCCGGTTCTGGGTTATCTCGCCGTGTTTCCGGCGCTGGTCCTGGCAGGCCTGATGCTCGGTGCGTTCGGGTTGCTGGTATCGTCGATTTCGACGCAAATGGAGAACTTCGCCGGCGTGATGAACTTCGTCATCTTCCCGACGTTCTTCGCTTCGACGGCGCTCTATCCAATATGGCGGCTCGCCGAGGCGGGACCGGTGCTGGCAAACATTGCCGCATGGAATCCGTTCAGTTCGGCGGTCGAACTGATACGCTTCACGCTCTATCTGCGCTTCGATCCCGTTTCCGCTCTCGTCGTTCTGGCCTGCCTCGTCGTGTTTTTCCTGGCGGCTGTGGTCGGCTATGACCCCGGCCGCGGCTTGTGGTCCCGGCGCGGCGGCGAGGGCTGAATCATCTTAGGGCGTAGAGGTAGGCGGCGATATCGCGCGCCTGCTGCTCGGTGATCCTCGTGGACGGCATCGCCGTATGCGGATTGATCTCTCTGGCCGCTCGTATCCAGCGGATCAGATTCTCTGGATTGTTCGCCAGCACGCCGCCGATAAAGACCCGGTCGGCAAGGCTGGCATCGAGGCGCGGACCAACCTGGCCTTGTGCCCCCGGCACGCCGGAGATCGTATGGCATCCGGAGCAGCCGTTCGCGATCATGATCGGAATGGCGCGCGTGCCCACGCCGCCGGTCGCCACGTCCGATTCATGCCGGACACGATCACCTCGGTTGGACCACAACGTCGCCGCGGCGACTGCCGCGGTCAGCAGCAGGATCGCGGCGAGCCCGCCGCCGACCATCCTAGCCAGGTCGAAGCGCATGGTTTGCCTCCCTGATTCCGCTCTTGCTTATCCAGAGGCCGGCGAGCAGCACAGCGGCTCCGCCATAGATCAGGCCAGCCGGAACCCACATCACCAGTCCGGCGAGCTGCTGGTCTTCGATAGGGCTTAGCCCCCAGAGCGCCGCGCCAACGGCATTCTGCGGATACCAGAGCTTGGGCGACAACAGTAAAAGCACGCCAAGCAGACCGGTGTGCAGTGAAGTGAGGAAGAGATGCATCACCCCGCTGCCATAGGCCTGCTGGCGGCCGGAACGCGGCAGGATCACCCACCAGAACAGCAGGCCGGTGCCGAGGAAGCTCGCATGCTGGGCGTAATGCAGCACGCCCTGCTGAAGCGCGGCCTCGAACAGGACGGGGATGTGCCAGATCCAGATCGTCACACCGTGGATGATGGTTGCGTTGAGGGGCCGGCTGGCAACGGCCCAGATCGCCTGGAGAACGCTGCGGTGCGTTAGCCCTGCCGTCCGTCGGCGCAGTGCGGCTGGCAATGCCCATATCAACGCTGCGCCGGGGCAGGCGGCGACGAGGAGCGGCGCCGCTACCGCCATGAGCAGTTCATGCTCGATCATGTGGGCTGCAAACACCCGCTCGCCAAGCGCGTGGATCGGGGTAACCAGCGCCCCTGTCAGCACGCCCCAGCCGGCGGCGAACAACAAAGCCTGTCGTGTCCGCTCGGGGCGACCCCGGCTGCTGCGGCGCCACAGCCGGCTGGCTCCGATCGCATAAACGAGCGCAATTGCGGCCAAAGGGAGCGTGATGGGAAACGCGAGGGTCCATCCCGCTTCGGGCGCGCCTGCGCCGTAGCAAATCGAGGTTGAGAAGAACGCTTCGAAGCTCATCGCAGGCACTCGTCGAGGATCAGCGCTGCGCAACCCTGCATGACAATGACAAGGGAAAAGAACAAAGCGGCAAGAATGCCGAGGTCGGCGACGAATTGCTCGGTGCCGCGCGTGCGCTCCGGCTTGAACGCCGCGCCCCCCTGCCGCTTTGCCCGCCACGAAAGCACGCCGCCGAGAAGCGAAAGCAAGGCTAGCACCAATGCTGTCGGAAGCACGACCGGGACTTGGCGATTGCACTGCCAGGGGACCAGCGCGTAGTTCAGCTGCGTCGAGATTGCCCAGGCCAAAGGCCCTGACAGAAGGCCGCCCCAGGAGGTTCCCAACCGTAGCGCGCGCATCAGCCTAACCTCGGCACCCAGTAGATGAGCAAGTAGATCGGGATCCAGGTGAGAACCACGAAGTCCCAGTAGAAGACGTTGTCGCCGACGTCGCCGAAGCGCCGGCCGCTGTAGCCATGGCGGGTGAACATGAGCACGGTCAGCACGATCGTGTCGCCCACATCGGTGATCAGATGCGTGGTGTGCAGCCCAAGCAGCACCCAAAGCATCGACCCGTACGCATTTGTGTCCCAGTAGATGTTCAACGCCGGAAACTCGAACCAGCGCACGACCAGCGGGGCGAGACCGAACAGGCACATCACGACCATGCCGATCCGCACCGGCGAGATCGCGCAATGCTCGGCGTAGCGTTTGAGGATATGGTTCGGCACCAGGCTGGCGATCAGCAACAGGGTGACGATCGTGCCAGGCCAATGGTTGGGTTCGGGGGCGCTGAGGCGCCAGTTGGGCCATGACATCGCTAGATAGAGATAAGCGCCGGCCGCCAGCGCGAAGCCCGTCCCTTCCAGCGCCATGAAGCCAAGCGTGCCCCACCATGTCGGACTGCGTGGACCATGTCCGAACGTGGGCAGGCCGGAAAGGTCGGCGACGGGCCGCTGGTTCATTGCTCGTCCTCCGGATCGCCTTTGGGCCAGAACCAGCCGACAAGCGTGACCGCTATCGGCACTGCGCCCCAGACGATCGCCCACGGCGTGAAGATCGAGTAGAGGAAAGTGCCGCCGACGGCGATGGCGGCCAGCAGCGGCCAGATTGAAGGAGTCGCCGATTTCTCCCGAATGTCGGGATAGGCTTCCGCCACCGTGGAGACGAGCAACTCGCGGACGTCGACGCGGAGGCCGGTCGCGACGGGAAGCGCTTCTCGTTCGGCCCACAGGGGCTCGACATTCGTCACGACCGGAATGCGCCTGAAATTATAGCTCGGAGGCGGCGAGGACGTGGCCCATTCGAGGGTACCGGCATCCCAGGGATTGTCCCCGGCCGGCGCCCCTTTCAACGCGCCATGTATAAGGTTGAACGTGAACAGCACGAAACTCAGGAAGAACAGCACCGCGCCGGTGCTGATGAACAGGTTTATGTTGCCCCAGCCAAGCTCCGCCGGATAGGTATAGACCCTGCGCGGCATGCCCCACAGGCCGACAAGATGCATCGGGAAGAAGGCCGCGTTGAATCCGATGAAGGCCAGCCCGAAATGCCAGCGTCCGAGACGTTCGCTCATCATGCGTCCGGTGATCTTGGGGAACCAGAAATAGGCGGCCCCCAGCAGCGGGAATACCGATCCGCCGATCAGCACGTAGTGGAAGTGGGCGACCACGAAATAGGTGTCGTGCACCTGGAGGTCGAGCGGCACCGAGGCGAGCATGACGCCGGTGAGGCCGCCGATGACGAACATGAAGAAGAAGCCGAAGACGAACAGCAAAGGCGTCCGGATCACCGGCCTGCCATCCCACAAGGTCGCCAGCCAGCAGAAGATTTGCACACCGTTGGGGATTGCGATCAGCATGCTGGACGCGGTGAAGAAGCTCGCCCCGAGCTTTGGCAATCCCGTCGCAAACATATGGTGCACCCAGAGGCCGAACGACAGGAATCCGACCGCGATCAGCGACAGGACCAGCCCGAGATGGCCGAATGTCGGTCGCCGGGCAAAAGCGGGAATGATCGAGGAGACCATACCTGTCGCCGGCAAGAAGATGATGTAGACCTCGGGGTGGCCGAAGAACCAGAACAGATGCTGGAACAGCAGGGCGTCGCCGCCCTCCGCGGGATTGAAAATGTGGGTGCCGACGAGCCGGTCGAGAATCAGGAACGTGGAGGTGATCATGACTGCCGGCATCGCGAAGACGACGACGAAGGACGTGACCAGCAGTGCCCAAACAAAGAGCGGTATCTTGTCCAGCGACATGCCGGGCGCCCGCTGCTTGAAAACGGTGACTATGGTGGCGACGGCGAGCGCAAGTGACGACACTTCGGTATAGGTGATCATTTGCGCCCAGACATCGGCCCGCTTGCCGGGAGAAAATTCCGGTCCAGACAGGGGCACGTAGGCGAACCAGCCGACATCCGGCGCCATGTTGAGAAGGAATGAGATCCAGACAAAGGCTCCGCCCGAGACGTAGATCCAGTATCCGAATGCATTGAGTCGCGGGAAGGCGATGTTGCGGGTGCCAACCATCAGCGGCACCAGATAGATCCCCGCCGCCTGCACGATAGGCACCGCGAACAGGAACATCATGGTGACGCCGTGCATCGTGAACAGCTGGTTGTAGAGGTCCGGCCCGATCAGTCCGCGCTGCGGGCCCGAGAGCTGGATTCGCATGGCAACCGCGTTCAACCCGCCCAGGCACAGAAACACGAAAGCGGTTATCAGATAGCGCCGTGCTATGACTTTGTGGTCGACGCTCGACAGGGCGCCGACGATGCCGGGAGGCGTGCGCCATGTCCGCGCGAGCCAGCGGTGGAGGCTGGCGTCATCCATGCCGGAGTCGCGCGGTCCGTCCTGCTCGGGAGCCAGGTCGCCTTTGGTGACGGTCGCGCGTTCCGGCGGCAGGTCGCGTTCGCTCGTCACATCCGCGCTGCTCATTTCAGGCCCTCGAGATAGGCAACGATGGCGTTGAGCTCGTCGCCGTTGAGCTCCATGACCGGCATGTGGGCGCCGGGCTTCACACCCTGCGGATCGGCTATCCAGGCGGCGAGATTGCCGCGGCTCATCGTCAACGTGCCGGCGGCGAGCGTGCGCCGGCTGGCAATATGCGTGAGATCGGGCGCCACAGTTCCTCCCGCTGGAGTGCCCCCGATCCTGTGGCACATCACGCAGGGACGGTGGAGGAAGAGGTCCTCGCCAGTCTTGGCCTCGCCGCTCGCTGGAGAGCGCGCTGGCCGCAACTGGTCGTTCCACCAGGCGTCGAACCTTGCCCGCGGCTCGGCGATGATGAAGGTGCCCATATTCGCATGCTGCGCACCGCAGAACTCGGCGCACTGGCCGCGATATACGCCGGGCTTGTCGGCTTTGATGTCGAGCACATTAATACGGCCGGGGATGAGGTCGAGCTTACCGGAGAGGCTTGGGACCCAGAAGGAGTGAATCACGTCCGTCGAGGTCAGCAGAAGCCGTACGGGCTCCCCGGCTGGAATGTGAATCTCGTTTGCTGTCGTCAGGATGCGGTTTGGCGTGGCATCCTCATAGCGCACCTCCCACCACCATTGGTGGCCTGTGACGCGAATGGTCAGCGCAGCGCCAGAGCCGATCGCCGCAAGCGTTCTGTTGGCGAAGAAGCTCAACAAGGTCAGTCCGACCACTACCGACACGGTCATCGCGACGGCGATCAAGACAACCCGCAACTTGCGATGCTCGGCCCCGGCATTCAGCACGAGCGGCTCGGAAGGTGCTCGAGGCCGCATCAACAGCGGTGCGGCGAGAGCGATCATCACCAGCACCCAGATCAGCGCGCAGAGCGCGGTGAAAAACCAAATGAGCCATGCCAGCTCATTGGCCGCGGGACCTTTCGGATCGAGCGCTGATTGCCATCCAGCGCATCCCTGCAGAAACAGGACGCAGGCCATGGCGAACCCGGTCAACGCAGGGCGTTTCACGGCGATTTGCCCAGCGTGGCGGCATCCGGCAGGCGGTTTTCCGACGGATGCGGCATCATGTCGTCATTGCGCTGCGGCGCGGCGGACGAGGGCACATTTCCGCTCAGCGAGCGAACGAAGGCGGCAAGCTCCCAAATCTGGTCATCGGGGATTTTGTCGTGGAAGCTTGGCATTCCTTTCGGCCGCCCATCGCGGATCGTGGCATGGATGCTTTCGATCGAACTGCCATAAAGCCATTTCTCGTCCATCAAGGCCGGCCCCATGCCGCCGCCGCCATTGGCGTGACAACCCGAACAGTTGAACCAGCCAAACAGGCGCTTTCCTTCACTCAGGTGGAAGGCGTTGGCCTCGAAACTGGCGGCCTTGTTATCGGCAGGAGAGGGCCGCTGTCCGCCCGGTTCCAGTGTAGTCACCGGCGTCGGCTGCTCGCCTGACCCTAGCGCTGATTGCGGGCGCGTGTCCCGCTCCTCGCGCTGGCATCCAGTGAGCGCCAGGATCACCAACAGGAGCGTGACGGCGCCATGCGTCATCGCACAGGGCTCCCCGGGCCATCGAGACGCGGCACGCGGTATTGAGACAGCAATGCGTCGATCTCGGCCTTGTGCCTGGCTAGGGCGCTGTTCACATCGCTGCGCAGCGCATCGTCCTCGCGCCGAACACCCATCGAGATGTCGTAGATCATGGGCAGTTGCGGCCCGTCGATACGCGGCGTGACCGGCGTGACGCGCAATGGCACCTTCTGCTTTTCGGCGAAATAGCCGGCGAGGGGGCCCCAGACCACGGCGAGATCTATCTCGCCGCTCGCCACCGCGTCGACGATGCGCGCCGGAGGATTGGGAGCGGAGTAATCGCCATACACAGGGTATCCGACGAGATGTCCGACGATGCCGCGGCGGCCCAGCGCCTGGACCGGAGGCGAGTTGGCGCCGTCATCCCCGATGAGCTGAACGCCGATGCGCATGTCGCGCAACCGCGGGTCGTTGAAGGACGTGACATCCGGACCGTTCTGGCGGGTGACGAAAACATAGGACGACCGATAGTACGGTGCGGTGGTGCGCAGCATCTCGAGATTGGCCGGCGTGCCGGGCACGAGATCGCAAAGGCCCGCCTTCAGTGTATTGCGCACGAAGCCGCGGCGCTGAGCCCACCAGGTATAGTTCAGCTTTGCGCCGAGATCGGCAGCGATGATTTCCGCGATCTTGTTTTCGAAACCCTGACCGGCCGCGTTGGAAAAAGGCATATTGTTGGGGTCCGCGCAGACGCGCAGCTCACGCGCGTCGGCAACGGCAGGCAACAACAGCAAGGCGAGGCCTGCTATCGCCCTCCGCAGCGGTTTTCGCGCGGAGCGCGCGGTCCGATCGAGCGCGTCAGGGCAGCCGGAACACATAGAGCGTGCCTCCCGCCGTTGTAGCATCCTTGAGGTCCTTCATCGCGTTGACGAAACCGAGCGCGGCGGTGGCGTCGCGCGGATCGAGATCGCCGGACACGATGGCGCCAGCCCAGCCGCCGACACCCGACAGTATTGCCACGTATTGATGTCCGTCCGGACCTCGATATGTGATGGGCTGGCCGATGATGCCCGACGAAGTCTTGAACTGCCACAGCAGCTCGCCGGTCTTCGCGCTCACCGCTTTGAACCAGCCCTCCATCGTTCCATAAAAGACGACGTCGCCGGCGGTCACGACCGCGCCGCTCCACACCGGGAAGTTCTCCTTGACGCTCCAGGCGGGCTTCTCGGCCGCGATATCCCAGGCCGTGAAAGCGCCGCGATTGCCGCCGGGCCCAGCAATCATGCGAACGTTCATGCCCACGTAGGGCGTGCCGGCGATGTAGTTCACTTCGACGCCCTCTTCGTCCATGCACAGATTGTTGTGCGGGATGTAGAGCAGGCCCGTCTTTGGCGAGAAGGCGGAAGGCTGCCAGTCCTTGAGGCCCGACGCAGTCGGGCAGATGTCCCGGACGACTTTCCCGGTGCCCGTCTGCTTGTCCGGATTTTCAATCAGCCGACCGGTCTTGAGGTCGACGCCCTTGCTGGAATTTACGGGGCCGAAGGGCTTTGCGGACAGGACTTCGCCTGTCGTTCGATCGAGGATGTAGAGGTAGCCGTTGCGCTCCGGCCGGACCAGCACCTTGCGCGGCTTGCCCTGCCAGTTCATGTCGAGCAGGATCTGCTCGTTGATGCCGTCATAGTCGTGGAGGTCGTGCGGGCTCCACTGATAGAACCATTTGGCCGCTCCGGTATCAGGATCGCGCGCGAAGATCCCCGAGGTCCATTTATTGTCGCCGGGCCGTAAGTCCGGGTTCCACGGTCCGGGATTGCCGGTGCCGTGGAAAATCAGGTTGAGATCGGGATCGTAGGAGATCCAGCCCCACATGTTACCGCCGCCGATCTTCCAGGCGTCCGGAGGCCATGT
Organism: Mesorhizobium sp. ES1-4; assembly: GCF_020164745.1. GTDB lineage: Bacteria > Pseudomonadota > Alphaproteobacteria > Rhizobiales > Rhizobiaceae > Mesorhizobium. The sequence continues at coordinate 69,339 of NZ_JAIUGV010000020.1, forward strand.
CGTGACGCCCAGGTCCTTGCCCTTGTCCATGTCGTAGTGCGGCTTGAAATCCGGGCCGATCAGTACGTCCTTGTCCGGCCCGGTGCCGTAGGCCGTCCACACGACACGACCATCGCCGGCGTCAAGCGCCTTGACCCAGCCGCGAACGCCCAGCTCGCCGCCTGAATTGCCGACCAGCACTTTGCCTTTCACCACAAGCGGCGCCATGGTGATGGTCTCGCCGATGTTGATGTTGCCGATATGCGCGTTCCAGATCGGCTGACCGGTGCTCGCATCGAGCGCGATGGTGTGACCGTCCAGGGTGTTGAAGAAGATGCGGTTGTCCGCAAAAGCCGCGCCGCGATTGACGACATCGCAACAGGCAACCCCTTGCGCCGCGGGCTCAGGATTGGGTTCGAACTTCCATTTCATCGGCGCGCCTGGCTTGGTGAGGTCGAGCGCGTAGACGACGTTGGGGAAGGGAGACACGATGTACATCGTGCCGCCGACGACAAGCGGCGCCGCCTCCTGGCCCTTGTTGACGCCGGTCGAGAAGGTGAAGGCCACCTGCAGGTTCTTGACGTTGCCCTCGTTGATTTCCGTAAGCTCGCTGTAGCGGGTGGACGCGTAGTTCTTGGCCGGCATCATCCATTGCCCGTCGTCCGGTGGCGCGGCGGAAACGGGCGGCGAGATCAAGGCAGGCTCGGCGGCCTCCGCCATAAAGGGAAGGCACGCTACTGCCAGAAAAATGCTTGCTCCGGCGTGCAATCCGGCCGCCGCCAGCTGTGGCATCCTCGTCATTTGGGAACCGCGCCCCCAACGCCGGCGCCAAGCTCCTCGGCTATGTCGGCCTCCGTACCGGCGCAAAGCGGATGACCCCAACCGGACGCGCTTTTGCCCCCCGGGTCCAGGTCGTAGATGATGGCATCCTTGCGATTGGGATTGACGCCTGCCGGGACCTTGTCGAAACCGAGCGCCGCCCGGACGCGCCAGGCGACATTGTGGTCGGCGCAAGACGAATCGCCGCTGACGCCGAGTCCCCCGACGATCGTCTTGCCATCATAGAGAGCGAGACCGCCGCCAAACACCACGACTCCCCCGATGGGCTTGCCGATCAGCGGATCGTTGGGGCTGCCGAAAGTCCCAGCGTCGCCGGCATAGGCGGTCGCCTGATTGACGGGATTGGTGGCTAGCAGGCCGAACAGCGATCCGCCCGGTTGCACACCAGCATAGAGATTGGCCGTCGAAAGAGCCATGTTCCCCAGGCTAAGCGCGTTTGCCGTGTTGGCCTTTTCGGCAGCAATCAGCCGGCTGCCGGGCCACTGTGCGTCAACCGTTGGTCCGCTGAAAGCGACAGCACAGACCGTGCCGTCACGCGCAACGACTGCTGCCCATTCGTTGTTCTCGAATCCGCCATTCGCCGGACCGCCGCTGGCCCTGACATTTGCTTTCAGCGCGGACAGCAGGGTGGCGTGGTCGGCGGGACAGGGTGTCTGCGCGCCGGCAGGATCTTGTAGCAGCGCAAGGAAACAAAAAGCCAGCGACGAAAACCAGCTGCTGTTCACGGCCCCTCCTTGTTCAATTCGAACAACAAGCGCCAGGCCGACGGGTCTGCCCTGCTCCCGTCATGCAACTGATTTCACTTGCTGCGCAATTCGAACTGACAACGCGCTACTTTGTTCCAGATGCCTAAGACGACGTTAGATTGGCGGATGAATGCGCGGTCCCGAAGATTTGGTTTGGGTCGCGGGCTTACCGATCTAAAGTAGCGTGAGCGACATGGGCCTGCGCGCATTCGCACATTCGGTTGCGCCGCAGAACGTGCGAACGTCTATCCTGCCGGGCAACCTTGCCGCGGTGCGGAACAAGCGCGACTGGCTTGCGTTTGGGGGCAATGAAGCAACTTCGATCAGATTTCGCAGTGATCGCTCAACCTGCCTGCTGGCTGGCTCTCTTGCTTTTGGTTGTCCCTTACGGGGTGGGAGTCTTCTTGTTGGTAAGGACGTGCCACTGCTTATGAGTTAGCCGTGTTCCCTGGACGAGGCGCTAAAGCTGCGTGTGCAACCGGCTGGCAAGCCAGTCCGAGAGCTTCTCGACCAATGGACGTGATCTCCACTCGGCCAGACTGATTTCTCTCGACCGCTTCAGGTCTTGGTTGAACAGATCGATCTGCGTCTGCGCGAATTGCTTGCCGTAGACGTTGAGCGTGGCTTCGTCATTCAACCGCAAAGACCGCTCGTCGAGATTTGTCGAACCAAAGCTCGTCCAGACGTCGTCGACGATTAGCAATTTTGGATGATACATCGTCGGCTGATACTCGTAGATCCGCACGCCGGCCCCGAGCAATTTACCCCAGAAATGGCGCGAGGCTTTTCGCACAATCGGGACATCCGACAGCGAATTGGGAACGATTACGTCGACTGTCACGCCTCTTTTCCTGGCATCCATTATCTGTTGGAGCGCGATGTCGTCCGGGACGAAATAGGCCATGCCAATGCGCAAATGGTCTTTGGCCGCGGCTATGGCGGCAAGCATCATCAGCTCCATGTTCTCCGAGCCGTTCGGCTGCGAGGAAAGGATAAGCTGGGCACCGAGTTCGCCCGCGGCTTCAAGCGGCGGGTAGAACTTCTCGCCCTGCAATGTCTCGCCGGCGGCTTCAAACCAGTTCTCCGCGAAGGCCGCCTGGAATGCGGCTACGGAAGGCCCTTCGATCTGGTAATGCGTGTCGCGCCATTCATTTGGGTTGCGCGCATCGCCCAACCAGTTGTCTGCAATGCCGACGCCGCCTGTGAAGGCGACCTTTCCGTCAACGATGAGAAGCTTGCGATGCGTCCGGTTGTTTATACGGTCGAGCGTGTACCAGGAGATCGGCCGGTAGCGCTGGAACTGCACCCCCGCACTTGTCATGATCCTGATCAGCTTCTCGTCAAACGGGAGACTGCCAAGCCAGTCGACGAGCACCCGCACTTCGACGCCCTCGCGCGCTTTGGTGGCCAAGGCCGCTGCGAATTCGTAACCGACCGATCCCGACCAATAGATGTAGGTTTCCAAATCGACGGTCAATCGGGCCGAACGGATTGAGTGCAGCATGGCTGGAAAAATCTCGTCACCATTGACCAGAGTCTGCACGGCGTTCGCACCGAATATCTGCCCTTGCGAGTAGTTGCTCATGCTTCTCGCGAATTGAGGATCTGCCGCATAGAAATGGTGCGGTACGATCATGCGGATCGCACGCGTCTCAGGGATCGAGTTGACTGCTAGCAAGGTGACCAGAGTGGCGATGAGGGCGACGGCCGCATATTTTAGCCCGCCGACCAGCCTCTCCTGATTTCGCCCCGACCTCAAGGGTGCCGCACCTGCCGGTGGTGCCGCGAGGGGAAATTGCACATATCAATCTCCCTGCTGTTCGCGGCTGCGATGGTTTTCAATTTCCTCCGGTTCCTTGTCTTCGATGCGGGTGACTTTTGAAGCCGAACTGTTTGCTTGCAACTCCTCACGCAACCTGGCGTGGATCGCCCGGTCATCGCGATGCTATGCCCGTACGGCATCATCGACCGGCGAGGAGATTAGCTGCTCCATGCCATGCCGCAGGCCGAGAAGTTTCGGGCCAATCGAGGTGAGAACGCTGATGATCGGTTGATGCGCCATCATCAACAAACTTTCGATCATGAAGCAAGTTCCGGCTCTGGCACATGAGCAGTTTACCGATTTGGCCATGCCGCGGCTTGGTGCTGGGCTGCCAGAAAGCGCTGGATCACCAGGGTTCCCTTCCGAACCTTGATCGTTTTCGCCTGACGGTTGCATGGTCGAACTGCCTTGAGACGTGTCGGAAAGCGGTTGTCGGGTGCATCGTTTTCCGCACCGTTGTCACGACGCTGATTTCGGTCGCACCTCTCCTCGACAGTTCTACACATTGCCACGACAACGATCCAGCCGGCTTGCGAACGCGGCTCGATCAGACCGCTTCGCGTCGCCACGGGCGGCAACAAGAGGAGCACGAAGATCTTCAGGTGCGAATTGCAGGCGCCATTTCGCGCTTCGCGGGAAGCATGAGCTTTGTCTATTTGCACCTTGCAATTCTTGTCGCCTGGATTGTTGCAAACCCTGGCGCGATTCCCGCCCCAGCTTGGGATCCGACCTTCGTCATCCTGGCCATGGCCGCCTCGGTCGAGGCAATCCTCCTGTCCACTTTCGTGGTTATCAGTCAGAACAGAATATCTGAACACAGCGAGCGCCGAGCGGAGCTGGGATTTGCATCAGCCTTCTCAACGAGCACGAAACCACGCGGCTCATCGAAATGGTGGCTGCATTGACAGAGCGATTGGATGTTTCGACACCGGTCGACCAGAAACTGCCGCAACTGGCCGAGAACGTCGATTCCCGTCAGGTGATGAGACAGACTCCAGCAAGCTTCTGGGGATGGGGAGAAACCTTGAGCAAAAGACGAGTCAGCTTCGTCAATGCTGGCGCAGAGCGAGCGTGCGAACGCCCGCAATGCCGGAACAAGGTCGATCAGACTCGTCCGCGCTTCCGCTTAGGATTCGGTTTGGCAGAATGCGATCAATCGTACGCGCCTCCACTGCCTGGACCCTTTAATGTGCATTTGCAGGAACAGGGTTGCTCCGCTGACGTTCCCCACTGGTGCAAGGTAAGACTTCAGTGAACAGACCTATTTCGCGGACGGAAATTATCGAGCAAACCGATCATCCGGCGAATGACAGAGATCTTCCGAGAGAACAGGGCGTCCCGCCTTCTGCGGCGATTGCGGCGGCTCTGGCCGACTCGCTGGAGGACAATCCGAACAAATACATTGTTCACATAGCCGCCTCGGAACGCAGTGCCGAAGACATCGCTGAAGCTCTGCGTCAGTTCCTGCCGGGCGCGGAGAACATCTTCCTGCCCTCCTGGGACTGCCTGCCTTACGACAGGGTGTGGCCGACACGCGCCAATATGGGGAAAAGGCTCCGCGCGCTGAGCGAGATCGCAAGCCAGCCCCAAGGTCCGCGCGTCGTGGTTCTGTCGATCGAGACCACTCTGCAGCGGGTGCCCCCCGCACCAGTCATTGCCAGCGGCTTCACAATTCTGGAGCCCGGACAAAAGTTCGACCCGGATGATTTCCGCACGAGAGCTGAGGCGATTGGATACGGTGTCGATGAGAGAGTCGATGAACCGGGAGAGATAGCCTTTCGGGGCGACCTAATGGATATTTTTCCCGCCGGCGCCGATCACCCCGTTCGTGTTGTCCTCGGTCCGGATAGCTGCATCCGAGAACTCAGGACATACGACCCGATCAGCCAGCTTAGCGAACAATCGCGTGAGTCGATCACGGTTGGACCGGCGTCCGAACTGATTTTTGAAACGGGGAACCATCCCGAGTTGGCGGCCATGCGCGCGACGTCGATGGAAGAACGCCTTGTCGCCTTGTATGGCAGTATGCCATCGTTCTTCGATCTTGCATCCAGCGGCTCGGTCTCCTTGCCAGAAGGGCTCGAAGGCCCGCCACTCGACCGGTTTCTGGACCTGATCGAAGACGCGCGTCGTGGCAGGCAGGAGGTTGCCGGGCCAACAAAACCCTTGCCGGAACAATTTTACCTGTCGCGTGAGGAATGGGACGCCGCAGTTCGTAAACGCTGCAGAACAAGTCCTACTGTTTCCTCCACCCGAGTTCCCAAGTTCTATCGGCAAGCGCGATCCCGAGATCAATTTGCCGAGTTTGTGCAAAGACAGACAAGGTCGGGTGTCCGTGTGGTGTTCACGGGAGAGGCCCCTGAACTGCAGCGAGCGGATCGTCTGCTCGATCGGAAGCTTGGCCGGCGTATGGAAGCGGCGGCGGACTGGCCGCAAATCCGTTCGGCCGCAAGCGGCTCTCTTCTCAAGGCTGAATTCGTCATCGACGAAGGATTCGCCGACGAGCGATCCTGTATAGCGATGGTGGCCGCGACCGACCTATTTGGCCCGGCTTTGAAGGCAAACGCCGGCGCGGCCACCAGTATGCTCGAACCCGAGTTGCGCATTGGCGATGTCGTCGTGCATGAGGATCATGGACTGGCCGCGCTTGTGGCGGTCGAACAGGTCGACTTGGCCGGCCAACAACAGGATGTCGTCAGGCTGGAATATCATGGCGGAGCTTCCTTGCTGGTTCCGATCGATGAGTTTGGGCGGATATGGCGCTACGGGTCGGATCCCGATGCGGTGCCGCTCGATCGCTTGAACAGCGACGGGTGGCTAAGTCGACGCAAGGCTGCGCTGCGCGACATCGACAGGATAGCCAAGCGTCTGGTGAGCCTTGCGAAAGCCAGGTCCAGCCAGCCAGCCGAGATCATAAAACCCTCCCGCGCGGACCTGGCCCGGTTTGCGGCGAAATTTCCCTACACCGAGACTCCCGACCAGGCTGCCGCCATCTGCGAAGTGCTCGACGACTTGTCGTCGGGGAAGACAATGAAGCGGCTTGTCTGCGGAGACGTCGGCTTCGGAAAGACAGAGGTGGCCCTGCGTGCCTGCGCCGCCGCGGCGCTCTGTGGCAAGCAGGTTGCGGTCATAACGCCGACAACCGTGCTGGCACGCCAGCACTATGAGACGTTCAGCCGCCGGTTTGCGGACACAGGGCTCGAGGTCGCCCACCTATCAAGAATGGTTGGAGTGGCGGAGGCGAGAACGGTCAAGGAGCGGCTGCGGAGCGGCCAAGTCGCGGTGGTTGTGGGTACGCAAGCCCTGGCGGCCAAGAGCGTCACCTTCGCCAATCTCGGACTGCTGGTGGTCGACGAGGAGCACCGGTTCGGCGTCAAGTTGAAGCGGGCGCTGCGGAACATGGCGTCCCGCCTTCATACGCTGAGCATGAGCGCCACGCCGATACCGCGGACGCTGCAATCGGCGATGTCGGGTATCCAGGAGGTCAGCGTCCTCAACTCTCCGCCCGCCAAAAGACGGCCCGTCCGTACAATCCTGGCGCCCTTCGATCCAGCTTCGGTAAGAGCCGCCCTTTTGCGCGAATTTCGCCGGGGCGGACAGAGTTTCCTGGTGGTTCCGCGCATCGAAGACATCGATCCGGTTCGCCAGCAGCTAAACAGGCTGGTGCCGGAACTCGCCGTTAAGACGGCGCATGGCGAAATGAAAGGAGGACAACTGGACGAAATCATGGTGGGGTTCGCTGACGGTGACGGCGACGTCCTGTTGAGCACCAACATCATCGAGAGCGGCCTCGACGTACCGCGGGCCAACACCATTCTGATCTGGCGGGCGGACAGGTTCGGTCTGGCACAGTTGCACCAGCTTCGCGGCCGGGTCGGAAGGGGAGCGGTGCAGGCCATTGCCTTTCTTCTGACCGAGCCTGGCGTCGAACTGGCCGAAGGCACAAGAGCTCGACTTTCGACCATGATTGCGCTCGATCGGCTTGGCTCCGGCCTGGCGATCAGTCAAAGGGACCTCGACCTGCGCGGGGCAGGAGATCTCTTCGGCGAAGATCAAGCCGGGCACATGAAACTGATCGGCGCGGGCCTTTATCAGCATTTGCTGAAGCGGGCGGTCTCGATGGCTGGAGGAGGGGCCGATCCCGACAGGCAGCTTGCCGACATCAACGGCACCGGAAACGGGACCTTTCCTGAAAGCTACGTCAGCGAGCCCACGGTTCGTGTGGGCCTTTATGCGAGGCTGTCTCGCATGACCTCCGAGACGGACCTTGACGCATTCGGCGAAGAACTCGAGGACCGCTTTGGAGAGATGCCCGCCGAAGTAGCGGATTTACTGGAATTTACCAGGTTGCGCATAGCCGCGGCGGAACAGGGCATCAGCAAGATCGATGTGGGACCCGAAGCCATTGCGATCACCTTCGGCAAGAAACCAGTGGGATCCGAATGGCGCTTCGAGAACGCACCGAGATTCGAGTTCCGCCACGGTCGGTTGATTTTCAGGTCAGCGACCCAGCCCCGCGGCTCAGATATCGGTGCCGTCCGCTCGGTGCTCGGCGCCTTGCGTGCGGCCCAGCCGAGCCGGCGCCAAGGATGATGGGGTCGGGCTCGGCGTCGTCCATGATGAGGGTGAGCTTGGCACCATGGGCCGGATCTGGTCGGCGACGCCAGGCAATTCAGTGCTGATGGCTTCCGGCGTTCCTGGGCGAAGGCGATGGCGATGAAGGCCGAGACGACACGCCGGCCGATCTTTACCACATGGTGAAGACGTTGAGCACGACGTGAATCTGGCACCTTTGCCGCATCGCGCCAAGCACCCTGGCGGCTGGTCAGGGCTGAATGCTTTGGGGAGACCGTCTCCTCGATGCGGCCGCCGCTGTGCCGGACAGTCGACCGCCCGGCCGCGGCGCCTTCTTCTATTTCGAGGCGAGCAGCCCTGGGCGAAGAACTACCCTTATGTCCAACATGGCCGAGGAACTGCCGGCGATCGTTCCTGCTATTTCCCGGTGGACGCGTGGCACGCACCTTGCTTCGAGGGCGATGGCCTACGGGGCATCCGGCAACCCGCTCCAATCCTTGGAACCCTAACGATGAGCGCGAGTTTTGTTTGAAACGTGGAGAAGACTGATGACAGAACGAAGAAGGGAGAACCCCGACGGCCTCGTGGAAGGCTTTGGAAAACTCGACAAGGAAATGCGGGCCACGCGAGATCTCGGCAAAGGCAATCGAAGCGCCAACCGGTCCGTGGCGCACCAAAAAGGCAAGTAGCAAGCATGAAAGCCATCCGGAACGCTGCCGCCACGCAGCATGATGCCACTGCTCATCACGCCGGCCAGGTTCTCGACATCAATTCGGCTTCGCAGGATGAGCTGGCGGCACTTCCTGGCCTTGATGCTCAGTTGGCCCGCCAGTTGTGCCACAGCCGGCCTTTCAAGCGATGGGCCGAGGTCGAGGCGCTGGAGGGATTCGATGCCGCACTGGTGGAGCGGCTGAAGGCCGGCCCAGCCGCGATCAGGACGTTGTGATCAGATTAGCCGTGGCTAACGTCCAAGCGCACATCAGCGTCCTGCGAGATCACACCGGGCCTGTTGGGTGATCGATGTCCGCGCCGCCCTGATAGCGTCTCTGCCGCCCGCTCTTTCCCTCGCTGCCGACATGGCTTACGACAGCGCTGGCTTGCGCAGTTTCTCGCCGAACGGGGCACGTTCCCGTCTATCGTCAGCCCAACGTCATCGAACGCCTGTTCTGCGGGCCCATGGACTGACGGCGCATTAGCCACGCGCCACGAAAGCTCGCTGCCACTTCACAGCCGCCGTCCTCATCGCTGCAATCATTTAATTGGTGGTCTGATCGAATCTAGAGTCTAGCGTGGATGCGTACACAAGGGCGCGCCAGCTTTGCGCCATGAACAGCACTGGCCGACCCGTCCGAGGTCATACTTCCTGCAAATCGCGCCGGCCTCAGCGGTCTGCGGTGGCCATATCCCGTCTGCTCTCGTCGCTAGTTGGCAAACGCATTGCATTTATTGACGTAAGCGGTGTCTCGATGAAGCAGTCTTCAACGCCGACATCCTGGTAATCGACCGTCGCCCTAGCTATCGCGCCCGGACTGGTTGGGCTATCGAACGGCAGCTATCCTTGGCCACACCCGAGAGCAGACCGTCTGTTCCCGCCCAAAGGCGGCATACCGCGATCGAAAGCGATGACGTGACAAGTGTCCACATCGCCTTGTTGTGGAATTTGCGGCGGTAATGCTCCATCGCGCTATCGATCAGCACCGATACGGCAATCACGCCGGCCGCGCGATTGAGCCGCCTCGCCGAGGTCACCGTCGCTGTCGGCGCGGTACGCCACGATCTCCGCGTCGCGAGTGGCATTCCCTCGTCAGGCCAACATCGTAACGGACGGCGCAGCCGCTCGCGCCTCTCGAACAAGGCCATTCTTCAATCCTTGCCGGGCAGCACGCTGGCGAGCATCTGCTTCGCACTGCCTTTGATGACGCTGCCGAGTTCAGGCTCGTCGGCCATCATCGTTACGAAGTGCCTGGCGTCCTTCAACGTAATGTGCGGGGGCAGCGGCGGCACGTTCGGGTCCGCCTTCATGTTCATAATGACGGGACGATCTGCAGCCAGCGCTTCGTCCCACGCCGCGCCGACCTTTTCGGGATCGTCGCAATAGATGCCCTTGAAGCCGAGCAGCTCGGCGTATTTGTGATAGGGGAAATCCGGGATCGTCTGGGTGAGAGGCGTCTTGCCATCGCCCAGTTGAATGCGCTCTTCCCAGGTGACCTGGTTCAGGTCTTCATTGTTGAGCACCATCACGATGAAGCGAGGGTCGGACCAGGTGCGCCAGTATTTGCTCGCCGTGATCATCACATTGAGCCCGTTCATCTGCATTGCGCCATCGCCGATGAAGCCGATCACCGGCCGTCCGGGGTAAGCCATCTTGGCGGCGAGCGCGTAGGGCGTGGCGGCCCCCAGCGATGCGAGACCGCCTGACAGCGAACCCATCATGCCGCTTCTGATGCGGATGTCGCGCGCATACCAGTTCGCAACCGACCCAGAATCGCCGGTCATGATGACTCCGTCTGGAAGTCGGGGCGAGAGTTCGTGGAAAATGCGTTGCGGGTTAACCGGATCAGCCGGCTCAAGCGCGCGATCTTTTAGCGTTTCCCACCACTCGGTAACGTTTGTCTCGATGCTCCGGCGCCATCTCCTGTTTTCGTTCTGCTCGAGTAGTGGCAGGAGGGCGGCAAGCGTCTGTTTGCTGTCGCCGATCAGGCTGTATTCCATCGGATAGCGCAGCGAGAGGTTAGCGCCATCGATATCGATCTGGACGCCGCGCGCGTCACCCGGCTTGGGCAGGAATTCGCTGTATGGAAAGGCGGACCCCACCATGAGGAAGGTGTCGCACTGTTTCATCAGATCCCAGCTCGGTTTGGTGCCGAGCAGGCCGAGCGAGCCGGTGACGAAAGGCAGATCGTCGGGCAACGCCGCCTTGCCGAGCAGGGCCTTGGCGACGCCGGCATTGAGCCGGTTGGCCACGGCGATCACCTCCTCGGTCGCATGCAGCGCGCCCGCGCCGACCAGCATCGCGACCTTCTTGCCTTTGTTGAGGATCTCGGCCGCCTTCCTGACATCCTCGATGTTCGGCAAAACCGCGGCCCCCGCATTTCCCACGCCGGTGTGGCTCGTGCCATGAGCCATCGGCGGATCCTCGTATTCAAGTTCCTGTAGATCGTTAGGAAGGATCACGCAGGTGACCGCCCGCTTGGCTTGCGCGATCCGTACCGCGCGATCGATGCAGGTACGGACCTGCTCGGGCACAACCGCAGTGATCACATAATCCGTCACGTCGGCGAACAGGGTCTGCAGGTCGACTTCCTGCTGATAGCTCGCGCCCAACGCCGAACGCGCCTGTTGTCCAACGACGGCAACGACCGGCATGTGGTCCAGCTTCGCATCGTAGAGCCCGTTCAGCAGATGGATCGCGCCCGGCCCGGACGTCGCATAGCAAAGCCCAACCTGTCCTGTGAACTTGGCGTGCGCCGAGGCCATGAACGCCGCCATTTCTTCGTGGCGGACCTGGACATAAGCCATGAAATCCTTTGCCTTCTCAAGCGCGACATCCAATCCGCCAACGCCATCGCCGGGATAACCATAGACCCGTGACAGCCCCCACTCGCTGAAGCGCTTCCAGACGAATTCGGCGACGTTCTGCGACATGAGAAACTTCCTTCTACGGATTGTGTGATCAGCGGCTTGGCCGTATGCCGGTTCCAATCTCGTGACGCTTGGCCATTTTGTGCGCTAGCGCCGCCAGCCCGATGGCCGCCAATGCGACAAAAACCATCTTGTGGCGATCGGTGAACATCTCCCAGCTATGATCGCGCGACCGGTCGTCGAAGCGACCGTGTGCCGAATAGTCGCCAGGGACAGACTCGAACAAATTGGCGGGCGCGTTCGGTGCGAGAGCCTGGTCGGCAAGCTGCCCGGAATAGCCGGCCGCGGCGAGATAGCGATCGATCAGCCTTGGCGCGATGCGGTTGGCGAGGATCGCCTTGACCGTCGGCCAGCCTACCCAGATGTCGCGCCGTCTGTGCGTGGCGGCGAAAAAAATGGCGCGCGCCGCCACTTCCGGCTCGAATATCGGCGCGACGGGTTTGGCCTTGCGCCCCATCTTGTTGAGCGCCCAGTCGAACTGGGGAGTATTCATGGCGGGCAGATCGACCATCGTCAGATGCACATCGAGCTTGTCGTGGATGATCTCGCTACGAAGGCTGTCGGTAAAACCCCTGATCGCCGCCTTGGCGCCACAATAAATCGATTGCAGCGGTACCGAACGATAGGCAAGCGCCGACCCCACGTTGATGATGGTGCCGCGATTGCGCACGCGCATTCGCTTCAACGCGGCCATCATGCCGTGGACTTGTCCCAGATAGGTCACTTTGGTTCCGCGCTCGACCTCATCGGCAGTGAGTTCGACCGTGGCGCGGCCAACGCCTGCGCCGGCGCCGGTAATTACCGCCACCTTCTCCATTGAAATTCTCCTTGATCGATCTCCTAACGATCGGGTCCGGAGCTGGTTCCAGGACGGTTGCGGAAACAGATGCGGCCGAAAGACTGCGTCACCGCGAAGGAAAAACTGCCGAATTGGACTCCTGATGGCGGAAACATCGGGACATCCAGCGATGAGCCGGGAGCCCGAGGACCCAACGCTGTGAGACGGAGTGTCGATTGAGGGAACACTATGACGTGATCGTTGCCGGAAGCGGGCCCGGCGGGGCTATGCTTGCCCAGGCGCTCGCTCCTACCGGAAAGCGCATTTTGGCTCACAAAGATGTCAATGAAATCAACGATCCCAATACATCTTCCGGGACTTTCGTACGCCTGCCGGCGTCCGAACGAGAGAGGACTGGCAGCTTCCGGCTGGAACACAGGAGAACGGACGTTCAGGCCGTCCGAACCAGTGAAGAGTTAAATTCATAAGCTGAGCCACGGTTCGACGGGCGTCCGCCGTCGCACGCTGTCGTTAATTGGTGCCAATCTCGCGACACCAATCCATAATCTCGGGACATGACATCCGGCATCCGCTAGCGGGCCGCCGTGCCCAGTAAATTGACATCATCCATCATCAGCACTCCATTTCGTTCTTCGAATATAGAATCGAGCAATGCACCCATCTCCTTTCTGGAAATGATCTCTTCTATTTCGGCCGAGCTCCGCTCGCGCATAAACTGGCAATGGACACCTAGTTCGGATCTGCCGACGACATAGCAGCCAACCCAGGCGCGGCGGCAGGCTCGGACGCTCTACCTCACCGCAGGCGGTCCTCCCGCGCAGCGGGTTTGTTCTGTGGCCCCGAGCCTGCCGAATGGCGATGTGCCCCATCCCGGCCGTTCACAACGCAAGCTGGGCACCCTGTGAGCGGACCGGCCGCTTCGGGGGGGGCTCGCACGGCAAACTTGGCTCTGATCCTGCTCAAGTGGGACAGAACGGGCCGAGAACGACGCTCGCGCTCGCGCGCCGCGTCTATCGCGCCGCGTCTATATTGTATAGCAAGGCCATATCGCCCACGAGGCGCCGGCCGCCGAACTCAGGGCTCAGCCGGACCTGCTGCAGCACTATCTTGGCGTCTAGTTCAGGTCGAGGCGCGGTTGCCAGCAATGACAGACGCGCGTGGGATGCCGATCGGTCGCCGTTGTTGGTCACCTTACACTGCGCCAGCCCAACCGGGATTCGATGCGCCTGGCGCTAGCTTTGGCCAGATGGACCAGATCCGGGTTCTTCTGTTTCAGCTTGATATCGGGAACCACGATAGAGATCGTCGCCCTGCAAGCCCCCTCGCCGTCGCATATGGGGGCGGCGATGCAGGCCACAGAGAAGTCGGATTCACCGGCCTGGATCGAGAGGCGTTGTTCGAGCGCCGCGGCGGCCGTGCTCGCCAGCACCTTGTCATCCGTTTCGGCTCGGCCGGTCGGGGAAGCCGTTGCGGAGCGCGCAAAAATGGCGCGGCGTTCCTCTTCCGGCAAGTGGCCGACCAGCATGCGGCCCGAGGCGGTCCAGTTGAGGGGGCTGCGAGTGCCTACGCGCGAGGTCACCTGGAAGTGGTCCTTGCCCTCCTTCATGGCGAGCACCACCATGTGATCGCCATCGCGCCCGCAAATCTGGATGGTCTCGCCTGAGCTCTGGGCGAGCTCGTGCATCTCCTGGTTCGCGACGTTGAGCAGATCAAGGGTGCGCGCATAGGTCAAACCATAGTGGTAGAGGCGAGGCCCGAGCCACAGGAGGCCGTTGTCCTGCCGGTCAAGCAACTCCTTCTCCACAAGGTCCTCAACGATCACATAGATGGTCGACAGCGGCGCGCCTATGTCGCGGGCGATCTCGTAGGCGGTCGCCGGTCGCTCCACCTTCTGCAGACAATCGAGGATCTGCAGCGCCCGGTCGATGCCGCTGGTGCGCGAGCGGCGCGGCTCAGGCGCCGCAATTGGCGCCGCTTCGATTTGGGCCACTATTCTGGTCATTGGTTCGGACATCTTTCTCAAGGCGAGTGTAGAACGGGATGGCTGTTTGCGATACCTGATATGTCAATCCGGCCATTTCAGGATTGCCGCTTCCCGTGCGCGCAGGCGCTCCTCAAAGGACGTGGCGGCCATCACGTTCGACTTGCGCGCCTGATCCAGTCCCACGGCCAGCCGCTTTGCCACGACAAGCTCCTCACCCGGATGCAGATTGCAGGGGTCGAGGAAGAAATAGCCGTGCTCGACCTCATGGTCGCGCACGATGACCGGAGGGTCCCCGGCAGCCAGGCGGTCGGCCAGATCCCAGGCGGCAATGCGGGCTTCAGCAGGGTTGACCGAAACTTTCAGGCGATCGAGCGGATTTTTTGTCGGATCCGGGGCGATCTCGGCGATTATACCCGGTCGGCCATCGAGTGCCTCGACCCAGCAGTCGAGCGCCTTGCGTTCGCGGGCGCGGATGCCGTCATGGTCACGTTTTTTCCATGCCTGAAGTGCCGCCACAGCGCCGACGATGCCTTCCTTGCCCACCTTCATGCCGCGGCCAATGCCGCGATTTTGCAGATAGACGTCGCGCACCCTTGCCTTGGATCCGGCAACGATGCCCGAGGTCGGGCCGCCGAGAAACTTGTGACCGGAATAAAGAACCAGGTTGGCTCCATCGGCCAGGAAGCCCTTCAGGTCGTATTCCGACGCCGCATCGACGATCACGGGTACGTTGCGCGCATGGGCCACTTCGGCGAAAATCTTCAAGGGGATTTGCGCGTAGCCCACCACGTGGTGTGACACGACGTAGACGGCTGCCGCGGTGGCTTCGGTAAGAGCGCCGGCGAGTTGATAGGCCGCGGCACTTGTCGCCTGGCCGACCGGCACGACCTTGGCTCCGGCAATGCGGATCGCCTGCTCGATGGGCGCGCCGTAGCTCACCATATGGCCGGACTGGATGACCACCTCGTCCTTCAGCCCGGCCGTGTCGGGCAGGCGTTCGATCGCGATCAGATCAGGTCCGGTCATGCAGGCTGCCACCGCCAGGCTGATCGCCGCCGAGCAGGACGCCGTGACAAAGCCGGCTTCGGCGCCGGTCAGATCGGCGATAACGGTGCTGGCGCAACGTTGTAAGTCACCCATTTCGACGAATTCGGTCAGGATCGCCGCCACTGCTTCGACGGCATCCGGCACCACGATGGAGGCGCCGAGCCCAGTCATCGTGCCGGAAACATTGATGACCGGTCTCAAGCCAAGGCGGCGACGAATTTCCTCAATCGGCATGGCGGTGGTGCTCCTTAGTGGGAAGTCAATCGATGGCGATGATGGCCTCGATCTCGACGGTGATTTGGCCAGGCAGCGAACCGTGCCCGACGGCCGAGCGTGCGTGAATTCCGGCCGGACCGAAGACGTCGATGAAAAGATCCGAGCAGCCATTGATCACGGCAGGATGGTCGGCGAAATCGGGCACGGCATTGACCATGCCGAGCAGTTTCACCACACGCCGCACACGGCTCAAGTCGTGGAGCGCGGATCGCATCACGGCAAGCAGGTTGATGCCGGTCAGCCGTGCATGTACGTAGGCCTGGGCCACCGTCACGTTGCCGCCGACCTTGCCGGTGTGCTGCATGCCGTCAGCCTCGGTCGGCCCCTGACCGGACAGGAACAGAAGCTTGCCTTCCTGAACGTGGGTGACAAAATTGGCGATTGGAGGTGGTGCCTGGGGCAGGGTGATGCCCAGCGCCTTCAGCCGGTCATTGGGCGAGTTTTCCGATCGCTTCATCGGCTCGGAAAAAGTCATGTAAGCGAACTCCAGTCAGTCATTTTTTTGGTCGTGGCGAATGCAGGCCACATGATGTCCGCCGCCGATAGGCGAAACCGGCGGGATTACCGCGGCGCAGGCTTCGATCGCTTCCGGACAGCGAGTGCGAAAGACACAGCCCGATGGTGGATCAATCGGGCTGGGAATATCGCCCAAGAGCGGGACCCGAACGCGCATGCGCGTTGGATCCGGCACCGGTGCGGTTGCCAATAACGCCCTGGTGTAGGGATGCCGTGGCGCCGCATAGACCAGCCTGCTTGGACCGCGCTCCATCACCCGGCCGAGATACATGACGACGACTTCGTCGCACAAATATTCGACCACCGACAGGTCATGCGCGATGAACAGCAGCGTCAGGCCAAGCCGCTTTTGCAGATCGCCAATCAGGTTGAGCACTTGGGCCTGCACCGAGACGTCGAGCGCCGAAACCGGCTCGTCGGCAACAATGAATTCTGGTTCCACCGCAAGTGCCCGGGCAATGCCGATCCGTTGGCGCTGGCCACCTGAAAATTCATGCGGGTAGCGAGAAGCATGATCGGGTGAGAGGCCGACAAGGGCAAGAAGCTCGGCAATCCGGTCCTGCCGCGCCTTGCCACGCAAATAGCCGCGTGCGTCGAGAGCTTCGCCGAGTATCGCGCTGACACGCAGGCGCGGATTGAGGCTGGAGAAAGGGTCCTGAAAGACGATCTGCAGCTTTTGCCGATAGGCGCGCATCTCGCGTGCCGACAGCGAGAAGAGATCGACGCCA
Organism: Mesorhizobium sp. ES1-4; assembly: GCF_020164745.1. GTDB lineage: Bacteria > Pseudomonadota > Alphaproteobacteria > Rhizobiales > Rhizobiaceae > Mesorhizobium. Next base: position 86,293 of record NZ_JAIUGV010000020.1, read on the forward strand.
TTGAACACGGCTTTGCCGCTGGTCGGCTCGATCAGACGCAAAATGGCGCGACCGGCCGTGGTCTTGCCGGATCCGGATTCACCGACCAGACCGACGGTCGAGCCGCGCTTGACCTCGAAACTGACGTCCTCCACGGCGTGCACCACACGGCCGTTGCGCGCGGGAAACCGCTTCGTCAGTGCCTGGACGCTGAGCAGGGGGGCTGCTTGTGTCGTGTCGTTGGTTTTAGCGTCGGCAATCATAGTTCGGCGCTCCGGATGCAGCGGGAGAACCCTGACGAGCCCGCTGGCATCAACGGTGGCGGGGCGGCCCGGCACGGGGCGATTGCGTAATCGCAGCGCGGCTCGAAGGCGCAGCCGGGCGGCAGGGCGGTGATTGCCGGCACGCTGCCTGGGATGGAGTAGAGGGTTTTGCGCTCGCCGGCCGCATCGACGTCGCGCGCCGCATTGGGAGTGCAGGCAAGCAGGCCGCGCGTATAGGGATGGCGCTGATGTGCGAACAGATCGTTGACGGGCGCGTGCTCGACGACGCGGCCGGCATACATGACCACGACATTGTGCGCGATCTCGGCGACGACACCGAGATTGTGAGTGATGAACAGGATGGACATGCCGAACTGCTGCTGCAGCCGTCGCAAGAGATCAAGAATTTGGGCCTGGATCGTCACGTCGAGCGCCGTCGTCGGCTCATCGGCGATCAGCAGCGAAGGATTGCAGGCAAGCGCCATCGCGATCATCACGCGCTGGCGCATGCCTCCTGACATCTGGTGCGGATAATCATCGAGACGCGATGCGGCATCGGGAATTTCGACATGCCGTAGCATCTCCAGCGCCCGTTTGCGCGCGTCCTGCCGGCCGACCGGTTCATGCAGCGCGATCATCTCGCCGATCTGGTCGCCGACGCTATAGAGCGGGTTGAGGCTGGTCATCGGCTCCTGGAAGATCATCGCGATCTCCTTGCCGCGGATGCGGCGGAAATCCTTCGGCGTGAAGCCGGCGAGATCGTCGACCTTTCCGGCCCGGTTGCGAAACAGGATTTTGCCGCCGGCGACACGGCCCGGCTTCGACAGCAGGCCCATGATCGACAGGCTGGTGACCGATTTTCCTGAACCGGATTCGCCGACCACGGCCAGCGTTTCACCGCGTTTCAGGTCGAACGTGACACCGTCGACCGCTTTGGCGGTGACGCGCCGGGTCACGAACCAGGCCTTGAGGTCCTGAACCGACAGGATCACGTCAGGGGCGAGCGCCTTGCTCAAGATTTCCATCCGCAATGAGGGCAGGCACCGTCGCCTGCATGCGCCGAGGGGACGTGCCGATGGGCTTCGATCGCATTCGCCCCCAGGATCGCGTAGCGCGGCTCAAAGAGCTGGTTGAGCAGGCTCGTGACGCCCTGCGAGTCCTTGACCGTCAGTTCGGCGTCGACCAGGTCGAACACCGTGAATTCCGCCGGTCTGCCCTTTTCCAGCAACCCTTCGGAGGGCAGCCGGATGGCGCGGCGTGGCGCTGTGGTCGAGGCCGTCACCACGTCCTCGAACGCCATGCCCAGCGACAGCAGTTTCGACATGGTCGTCGCCATGTCCCAGACGGAACCGTCGAGCGAGCGGTTGTGCAGATCGGTGGAAATTGTCTTCGGCGCCAGGCCGCGTTCCAGCGCCGCCTTGGCGACATCGAAGGAGAAGGATGCGCCGCCATGGCCGACGTCGAGCACGACGCCGCGAGCGGCCGCGTCCTCGGCCAGGCGGTAGAGATCGTCATCTTCGAGGATCGAACCGCCGGCCTTGCCGTTGAAGCAATGGGTGACGATGTCGCCCTCGGTCAACAGGCCAAGAATGTCGTCATAGAGCGGCGGCGGCTCGCCGACATGCACCATGACAGGCAGCTTGAGGATGCGGCCGAGCTTCTTGGCCAGCCTGACCGGCGTCAGGTCCCAACCGCCGGTGATGACGTGGCTTGCCCGCACCTTCAAGCCCACGATGACGTCGCGATTGGCCTCGATGGTGGCGATGGTGCGATCGATGTCGATCGAACGCATGTCGATCAGCTCGCTCACCCGGTTGCAGGCGACGAGGCCGATCGAGCCGATGTTGAGGAAGGCATAGACGTTCTCCTGTGCGGGCTCGATGACGAACTCGCGAAAGCCGTGGAAATTGGCCTCGCCGGCGGAACCGGCATCGACCATGGAGGTGACGCCGCGCGCCGCGCCGCATTGTTGCGGCCGGATCGAAATGTCGGTGCCGCCATACCAGACATGGACATGCAGGTCCGTCCAGCCCGGCGACAGGAAGGCGCCGTTCGCCTCCACCACCTTGACGTTGTGGCCGACGGCGATCCTCGAGCCGATCTCCGCGATGCGACCATCCTTGTCGACAAGCACGTCGATGGCGGGACCGAAACGATCGCCGAAGGCGACCGGCCTGGCGCCCTTGATCAGCAATGGCTGTTTGGCCGCGGGAAAATTGTTGCCGAACATCAGATGTCCTTTGCCAGACGGGGATCGAGAAGGTCGCGCAGGCCATCGCCGACCAGTTGCAGCGCCAGCACCGTGATGACGATGGCAGCGCCGGGGAACATCATGATCCAGCCGGCCTGGTCCATGTATTGGCGGCCGACGGCGATCATCGTGCCCCAGGTCGGGATATCAGGAGAGATGCCGACGCCGAGGAACGACAGGCCGGCTTCGGCCAGGATGGTGTTGGCGAAGATGAAGGTGCCTTGCACCAGGATGGGCGAGGTGACATTGCGCAGCACGTGACGCACTAGGATGACCGGCGTCGGCACGCCGAGCGCGCGTGCCGCCTCGACATAGGGCAGTTCGCGGATCACCAGCGTCGAGGCCCGCACGACGCGGGCCAGCCTCGGTGCATAGACGATGCCAAGCGCGACGACGACGTTGATTGGCGTCGCGCCGAGTGCCGCCACCAGGGCAATGGCGAGCAGGATGTCGGGAAACGCCATCATGGCGTCGATCAGCCGCGAGACCGGCGTGTCGAGCTTGCGGAAGAAGCCGGCCGTCAAGCCGAGCACAATGCCGACCACACCGGAGAAGACGACCACCGCGAAGCCGACCGAGAGCGAGGTGCGGGCGGCATAGAGCATGCGCGTGAACACGTCGCGGCCGAGATCGTCGGTGCCGAACAGATGCTGGAGATCAGGCGCATGCAGCCGCGCGGCGATCGAAAGTTTTGTCGGCGAATAGGGTGCGATGATGGGCGCCAGGATCGCCATCACGGCGATGATGACCAGAACGGCCAGCCCGACCGCCGCCGTCGGGCGGCCGAGCAGCCGCGAGAAAAGGTTCGGCTCCTGCTGCAGCGGGGTGGCGATCGCGGCCATCAGTAGCGCACCCGCGGATCGATGAGGATGTAGAGCATGTCGATGACGAAATTGACCAGCACATAGAGCCCGGCGATGACCAGCAGCGCGCCCTGGATGACCGGATAGTCGCGCCGCAGCACCGCCGAGACGACCAGGCTGCCGACCCCCGGCAGGCCGAACACGGTCTCGGTGACGACGGCGCCGGAAATCAGCAGCGCTGCCGTCAAGCCGATCACCGTGAGGATGGGGATCAGCGCGTTCTTCAGCGCGTGTTTCAGCACCACGCGCCATTCGCTCATGCCCTTGGAGCGGGCGGTGCGCACATAGTCGTCATTGAGGACGTCGAGCATCGAGGCGCGGGTGAAACGCGTGATCAGGGCCGAGCTGACCAGCCCCAGCGCCAGCGCCGGCAGCACCAGATGAGCGATGCGGTCGCCAAAGGAGGCGCCGGGACCGCCATAGCCCGACGTGTCGAACCAGCCGAGCCTGACGGCGAAGAGCTGGATGAACAGCAGGCCGAGCCAGAAGCTCGGCACGCTGGCCGCGAACATGGCGATGGTCGTTGCCGCCTGGTCGAACAGCGAGCCGCGCCTATAGGCAGAAAGGATGCCGACGGGCAGCGCGATCACGGTGGCGATCAGCAGCGAGAAGACGGTGAGAAAGAAGGTCGGTTCGGCGCGCTGCGCAAGTGCCGCGGTGACCGGTTCGTTGAGGAAGATCGACTGGCCGAAATCGCCCTGCACGACACCGACGATGTAGCGCCAGAACTGCTCGGGGATCGAGCCGTCGAGCCCGAGTCTGGAACGAAGTGCCGCGATGTCGGCGGCGGTGGCGTCGGGGCCGAGCATGACAGCGGCCGGGTCGCCCGGCGTCACCCGCACGATGACGAAGACGATGGTGGCGACCAGGGCCATCACCACGATCATGCCGAGAAGCCTGTTGAGAACAGAGCGCAGCAGCAGCATATGAGTTGATATCTCCTGTCCTGGCGGGCGGTCGGATCGCGGCCCCGCCCGGATCATGCCAGGTTGCCATTCCCGCAACCATAGCGGGAAGGCAGGGGTCGGGCCTATTTGCCTTCGAGGTAGGCGTTCCAGAAATAGGGCCAGGGTGCCGGCGTGACGCCCTTGAGGTTCGGCGCTTCGGCGGCGAGCGCGTTGAAGTCGCCGACCTTGTAGATCGGCGCTTCGTCGTAGATCACCTTCTGCACATCCTCATAGAGCTTGGCGCGCTTGGCCGGGTCGCTCTCGGAGTTGAAGGCGTCGAGCACCTTGTGCTTGGCGTCGCTCGACCACCAGCCCGGCGTGTTGTCCGACATGAAGCCGTTGAGCGACGGCTCGGCCAGGAACGGGCTATGGGTGATGTAGATGTCCCATAGCGCCGGATCCGTGCGGTTCTTCGTCAGCGTCGCCCATTCGACGACGTCGAGTTCGACCTTGAAGCCGCCCTGTTCCAGATAGGCCTGCGCCACCTGCGCCATCTTGTAGTGGAATTCATACTGGCGGCTGGTCAGGATACGCAGCGGCCTGCCGTCATAGCCGGCCTGCTTGAGCAGTGCCGCGGCCGCTTCGGGGTCGCCGTCGGGCTTGTAGGTCTCGGTGCCGACGTCCGAGTGCCAGATGAAGCCCTCCGGATACATGGCGCCGTCGACGGCAAAGAAGTCTTTGGAACCGAAGGCAGCAAGCAGCATATCGCTTGGGGCCAGCGCGGCCTGGACCGCCCTGCGGATACGGATGTCGGAATTCAGCCCCTGTTTGGTGTTCATCACGAACACCGGCCAGCCGAACGGCTTCAGGATAAGCGGCTTGGTCTTGCCGGCGGAAACCTTGTCGTAGGACTCGACCGGAAGTGAATCGACATAGGCGAACTGGCCGGCGACGGCGCCCTCGACGCGCGTGTTGGCATCAGACACCGGCACGAAGCGGATCTCGTCCAGATATTGCTTCCTTGCCCCGCCATAGCCGTTCGGTTCGCCGCCGCGCGACTTGTAGCCGTCGAAGCGGGTGAGCTGGATGAACTGGTCGGGCTTGCGCTCCTTGAGCATATAAGGCCCGGTTCCGATGAACTTGGTCAGCGGATCCTCGCCGGCGTTTTCGGAGGGGATGATGATTGCGGCGGCGTTGTTCAGCGAGAGCAGCGACAGCAGCGGCGCATAGGGTTTCTTCAGCGTGATCTTGACCGTGTCGTCGTCGACCGCGTCGATGGCGCTGATGACTTCCGCCGCCTGCTTGCCGCGTGTAGCCACCTTCATCCATCGGTTCAACGAGGCCACGACGTCGGCCGAATTCATGTCGGAACCGTCGTGAAACTTCACGCCGGTTCTGAGCGCGATCGTGTAGGTCAGGCCATCAGGCGAAATCTTTGGCATGTCGGCGGCTAGAAGGGGCGTGATGCCCCATTTGCTGTCGAAAGTGTAGAGCGTCTCGTACATGTGCTGGGTGATGATGCCGACCAGATCGGCGGTCGATGCCATCGGATCGAGCGTCGGCGGTTCGCCGATCGTGGCAACGTCGATCACGCCTCCCTTCTGCGGTTCAGCCCAGGCCAGCGCCGGCAACAATGCGGCGAGCGAGGCGACGACTTGCAATAAGCGCTTCATCCGTTCTCCTCCGGGTTCCATTTTTATGGAATATATAGCTTAGTTACGAACTAAGCTTACGCTGATGACTCGACGCGTCAAGCGGCGAAGCCCGAGCTGAGCTAAATTGCGGATCCCGTCCGTGCGCGAACCGTCATGAGACAACTTCTTTAGATTTCGCCGCACTGGCCGGTTTTCGGATAGCGTTGGGCTTTGTGGCGCCGCAAAGGACGTCGGCCTCCGCTCGTTCGTGAGGCGGTCGGCGCCTTCTCTTTAGACCTGCGTCGAATTTCTGAAGGGGTTGTCTCCAGCACGAGGAACGAACCAAACTTCCATGCATTTAGCAGGGGTTGCGTTCATACATTCTTTCTTCTTGG
>NZ_JAIUGV010000021.1 GCF_020164745.1 Mesorhizobium sp. ES1-4
TTTGTTCGAGCCAGCCGAATGCAGAAACTTCTTCAAAGCTGCCGGATATGAGGCCAATTAATCGCGACACGCTTTAGCACCGGCGAGGGAATGCCCTTGAAGCGACGGGCGACCATCAGGGCAACGCCATAGGATAGCGAGGCGCCGATCAGTGCGAACTTCGCCCAGGCCGGGCCGCCAAGGCCGGCAAGCAGGCCGGGGCCGATCATGACGGCCGTGCCGGCGACGCCAAGCGCGATGCCGGCCAGCTTGTTCCACGACAGCTTTTCATCCGATGTCAGGGTGTTGGCGAGGATCAGCGTCCAGAACGGCGTTGTGGCGTTGAGCACCGAGGCAACGCCGGCGCCAAGCTCCGTCTGTCCGGCGAAGATCAGCGAGAAGGGAACGACATTGTTGGTGAGCGCCAGCAGGAAGAGCAGGCCGGCGTGGGGAAGAGCGAGGCGGAAGGACGGACCACGCAGGCCGAGATAGATTTGGAGTGCCAGTGCGGCGATGGCGACGCGGAACAGCACCAGCACCAGCGGATGAAGCTCCGCAACCGCGATGCGGGCGAAGAAGAACGAGCCGCCCCAGATGGCGCCGAGCAGCAGCAGTTGCGCCCAGTCCTTGAGCGCCATCGGTCCACGCGGTGCCGTTGCTGCCATCGCCATGTGATTCGTCCTCCTCAAAGGCGGCTCGAATGCCGGCCAGTCAGGCAGAAGCCATATCGGGATCGGCGACAAGGGCCACCCGAAAGCTGACCGGCAGCCAGCCTTCCCGGCAAAAGGCTATTGCCGCACCGTTTGGGGTGCGAGACATAGAATTGTTTCAATGCAGCACCGCGCGTTTCCAGAGACGCGCAAAGGACGCTGCAAAATTCATTCCTGGCGATGATCCTTTCCGAAAGTCGAAATTGGCTTTCAGGGTCATGCGCTAGCCGCTAGCTTGGATTAATTGTGCGCAGCCGAAGTCGAGGATTCGTCCATGCAGCGATTCGAGAATGCCCGCGAGGCGGCACTGGCGCTTCGCCCGGACGATCCGGTCTATTGCTTCCGCCCGCAGGTGCTGAAGGCCGATGCTAGGCAGTTCATGGGCATGTTCCCCGGCAAGACCGCCTATGCGGTCAAGACCAATGGCGAGCAGATCGTGCTGAAGACGCTGGTCGAAGCCGGCGTCAACGCCTTCGATGTCGCTTCACCCGGCGAGTTCGCCGCCGTGCGCGCCGTCTCGCCCGATGCCGAGATGCTCTACATGCACCCGGTCAAGGCGCAGTCGGACATCAAGCTGGCGCTGGAGAAATACGGCATCCGTGTCATCTCGCTCGACCATGAGGACGAGATCACCAAGCTGACCCGGGTGGTGCGGGCGCTGGATATCGACCCGGGCGCGATCAGCGTGTTCGTGCGGGTGCAGACCAAAGGTCACGCCGCCTATGAACTGTCGAAGAAATTCGGCGCCGGGCCGGCTTATGCGGTCGAACTCGCCGAGCGGCTGAACCGCACTGGCTACAGGGTCGGCCTCTGTTTCCATGTCGGCAGCCAGATCGAGGATCCCGACACCTATGAGCGGGCATTGGCCTCGGCCGACTGGGTGCGCAACCGGCTGACATTCGACATTGCCGGGCTGGACGTCGGCGGCGGGTTTCCGGCCGAATACGGACATGATCCGAACCGCAAGCAGATCGAGATGCCGTCGCTTGGCCAGATCATGTCGCGGCTGTCCGGCGACCTGAAGGAATACCAGTTCGACCAGATGCCGCTGGTGGCGGAGCCGGGCAGGGTGATCGTGGCGCGCTGCCTGTCGCTGATCGTGCGGGTGCTGCTGCGGAAGGGCAAGCGGCTCTACATCAATGACGGCATATGGGCGTCGCTGTCCGATTCCTGGACCGGCAAGATCACGCTGCCGGCCCGCTTCATTCCCGATCCCGCGATCCGCACGCGCAATGGCGACGAGAACACCATCGTGCCGTTCAAGGTGTGCGGCGCGACCTGCGATTCCGTCGACATCCTGTCCAGGCCGTTCTGGCTTCCCGAAACCGTCGATACCGGGGACTGGATCGAGATCGGCCATATCGGCGCCTACTCGCTGTCGCTCAGGACCCGCTTCAACGGCTTTTATCCCGATACATTCGTCGAGATCACGACGCCCTTCGACGAGGGCGACGCGCCGCAGGGATTCGCCAGCCTGGAGACGATGGCGGACTAGGAACAAGAAGTCAGTGGAGAGCAGTCGGTAGTCAGCAGGGAATTCTATATTCCGCTACTCGCTCTCTTCACAGCTTCGCCAACATCTCCGGCGTCGGCCAACCATCCACCGGCAGGCCGAGCCGCATCTGTTCCTTGCGGATGGCTTCGCGGGTGTTGGTGCCCAGGATGCCGTCGACGGTGCCGACATCGTAACCCCTGGCCTCAAGCTTGGTCTGCAGCGCCTTCATCTGCTCGTTGTTGAGGCCCGGTTCAGGATTGCGCGGGTCAAGCGGTGGCGCGCCGGCGAGCCGCGCGGCGAGGTTGGCCGCGGTCAGCGCGTAGGTGAAGGACTGGTTCCATTCGAGATAGACGTCGAAATTGTCGTAGGTGAGGAAGGCCGGGCCCTTGCGGCCCATGGGCAGCGCCAGGCCGGCTTTCAGGCCCTTGTCAGCCAGTGGCGAACCGTCCGGGTTGGTGACACCCCACTGCGCCCACTGTGTCAGCGGCAATTTGTTGCTGCGGCCGGTCTGGTCCCACGGCATCTCGTCGGGCACGCGCACTTCCTGGATCCAGGGCTCGTCGCGCTTCCAGCCGCGCGACAGCACCTTGTTGCCCGTGGTCATGATCACGTCCGGCACGGAGCCGCGCAGGTCGATCTTGCCGTCGCCGTCGCCGTCGACGCCGCGCGCGAGATAGTCGGACGGCAGGATCTGCGTCTGGCCGATCTCGCCGGCCCAGGCACCGGTGACGTCGGCCGGCAGCACGCCGCGATCGATCAGTTCCAGGAGCGGCACCAGTTGCTGGCGGAAGAGCTGTGGGCGGCGGCAGTCATGCGACAGCGTCACCAGTGCGCTCAGCGTATGGAAATCGCCCTGCACGGCGCCGAAATCCGTTTCAAGCGCCCAAAAGGCGGTGATGACAGGCGCCTGGACGCCAAACTGCTGGTCGGCGCGGGCGAAGATATCGGCGTATTTCTTCATGTTCGCCGCACCTTGCTTCAGCCGGTAGGCCGAGATCATGCGGTTGGAAAATTGGATGAAGGTTTGCGTGAAGACACCCTGCGCGCGGTCGCGCGCCAGGGCCCTCGGGTCAAAGTCGGCGTCCTCCAGCGCGTCGAGGCCGACAGCGCCGACACCGGCCGCCTTGGCTTCGGCGGCGACACCCTGCTTCCAGGTTTCGAAATCGCCGCCGCATTCCTGCGCCATCGCCGGCAAGGCCGTGGCGCACAGGAACAGCGCCGCGAGGGCTTGGGAACGCAGTCGCATCGGCTTCCTTTCGAAACGAAGAGGGCATTGTCGTGCCCGGCTGGAAGCCCAACGCCTTGGGTTACCAGCGGTTGCACTCTTTTGCCGCTGGCTGTGTCGAAAAGCAGGCGGCGGGCCCGGTGTCAACGGTCTTCTGCCGCAGCCCCTGTTCCAGGTGGCTGCGCTGCCATTGCCATGGTATCAACGGGTGTTCTGCCGCAACCACTTGTTCCATGCGGCTTCCGAGCCGTTGAAGACATTGATGTCGGACTTGCCGGTCATGCCGGGAACGATGCCGGTTCCGGTGTACTGCCAGAATGTGAAGGGGTGGCTGCCATATTTCTCGCGCGGGTGGCCGGCAACGGAGCGCAGCCAGTAGGGATAGCCGCGGAAGCTCGAGAGTTCGTTGTCGTCGAAGAAATCGACCGAGGTGTAGATGATCGGCTTCTTGCCGTAATGCCGCTCGACCATTTCGAGGAAGGTGGTCATTTCCGCGCGTACCGTGGCCGGGTCGGGGCGCAGGCGGCAGGTCGGCGATTTCGGGTTCCATTCCATGTCTAGCACCGGCGGCATGGCCGAGCGGTCGACAGGCACGTTCTGGATAAACCAGCGTGCCTGCTGGGCAGCGGGCGTGCAGAAATAGAAGAAATGGTAGGCTGCGCGGGGAACACCGGCAGCTCTTGTGCGTGCCCAGTGCTCGCTGAAATACTCATCGAAGCGGTCGCCGCCTTCGGTCGCCTTGATGAAGGCAAAGGAGATGCCGCTCGCCTTGGCCGTCGGCCAGTCTACCGAGGTCTGGTACTTGGAGACGTCGGTGCCGTGGACGGCATAGTTCCAGGGCGCGCCGCTGTCCCATTCATGTGGCTTGGAATCGGCAAAGCGCGGCGCGCGCACGGGCACCGTCGGGCTGCCCGAAGCGGACGGCGACAGCGGCGAGAGATCGTCCACGGTCGAGCAGGCGCCAAGCAGCGTCAGCATGAAAAGGACGGCAAGACGGCGCATCGCAACTTCCAGGCCGGAATCAGCCGGTCGCTGATGGGGTCGTGCACCGATGGCCGAAGTTGGTCTGGCCCCTCCAGGCGATCGCCCCACAGCATCGCCTGATAAGTGATTTCATGCATGTCGTTGTCCCAAAGCCGCTGCGCAGTTTTGGGCAACATGCATCATGTGATCGCCGATCATGGTTGATAATCGGTTGACGGCGCTCGACAAGAGCCCCGATTTTGCGGAAGCAATGGCGGCAATTCGATGACATAAGGGGCCGGGCGAAAGCCTGGGAGGAAGCGGATGCGGATCGTGGTCAAGATCGTCAAATGGCTGCTTGGCCTGGTTGTGCTGGCGGTTGCAGCGCTGTTTGCCTGGCTCTACATCGCACCGCCCGAACTGATCCGCGTCGGCTCGGGCTATTCGGCCAAGATCGTCTGCTCCAACGTCTTCATCGCCGGGCGGGACGCCAACGAGGTGTTGGCCGTCGACGTGCAGGCGCCCGGCCACCCGCTGCTGCGGCTGATGCGGGTCTCGGTCGACAAGAACCGGGGGACGGTCTCGGCCGGGCTGCTCGGCTTCCTCGGCGAAAGCGAGGCGGTTGCCCGCGACGGGCTCGGCTGCGCCTCGGTTCCTGACGGCGATGTCGGCAAGGCACGGCGCACGGCGGTCCATGCCGGACCCGCGGCGACAAGTCAGGATGCGTTATGGCCCGGGGGCGAGCGGGTCGATGCCTCTCAGAACCCCGATGTTACGAAGATCGTCGCGGATGACGCCATGGCCGGCATCGGCATGCGCGCGATTGTCGTGCTCAAGAACGGTCGCGTTGTCGCGGAGCGCTATGGTGACGGCTTTTCGGCCAAGACGCCGTTGCTCGGCTGGTCGATGACCAAGACGGTCAACGCCGCCATCATCGGCACGCTGGTCAAGGACGGCAAGATGGCGGTCGACAACAAGGGCCTTTTCGCGCCCTGGAAAGCCGACGGCCGCGCCGCGATCACCCTTGCCGACATGATGGCGATGTCGAGCGGCCTGGAGTTCAACGAGGACTATGGCGACGTCGCCGATGTCACGCGCATGCTCTATCTCGAACCCGACATGGCGGGTTTTGCCGAATCCAAGCCGCTCAGCGGCGAGGTCGGCAAGGTGTTTTCCTATTCCAGCGGCACGGCGGTGATGCTGTCGCGCCTCTGGCAGGACGCGATCGGCGACAAGGCCAAGGCATTGATGTGGCCACGCACCGCACTGTTCGAGCCGCTCGGCATGCACAGTGCGGTTTTAGAGACCGACGAGCAGGGCACTTTCGTCGGCTCGTCCTATCTCTACGCCACGGCGCGTGACTGGGCACGTTTCGGCCAGTTCCTGCTGCAAGGCGGGGTGTGGAACGGCAACCAGGTGCTGCCGGCCGGCTTCGTCGACTGGATGCGCGAGCCGGCACCGGCTTCGAAAGTCTATGGCAAGGGCCAGTTGTGGATCGAGGCGCCGGGCGACGAGGAAAACCCCGGCGCAGGCGTCGCCGCCGGTCTGCCCAAGGACACCTACTGGATGGAAGGACATGACGGGCAGACGGTCGCCATCATTCCCTCGGAGCAATTGGTGGTGGTGCGGCTGGGGTTGACGCCGGCGAAGCTCAATTATCGCCCGCAAGCGATGGTTGGGGCGCTGGTTAAGGCGCTGCACTAAGGGCTATTTGCCCGAACCAAGCACCGCTAGCCACGCGTAACCACGATAAAGCGTGCGAAAACGAAAGGTTGCGCCGGTACGCTGGGATTCCGAATCCAGGACGTTGCGCAAGGTCGCGCGCGGCGTGACGTGGAATTTCCGCAGCCAGCCGCGCAGCAGGGCCCGAAACCAGCGCGGCAGGCCTTCCTGCTGGCCGAAATCGACGATGTGCAGCGAACCGCCTGGCGCAAGCGCCGCAAGTGCCGCCGACACCGTCTTTTCCCAGCCCGGAATCATCGAGAGCGAATAGGACACGAAGACGCGGTCGAACCGTTCTGTGCGGAAAAGTGTCTTCGCATCGAAATCGGTGGCATCGCCGCGTGCCAGGCTGACCTTGGCCGAGAGACCTTCGCGGGCAACAGCTGTGCCGGCCGTCTCCAGCATTTCGGCCGAAATATCGAGGCCGAAGAACCGGGCGTTGGGATAGGCGCGGGCAGCAAGGATGATGTTGCGGCCGGTGCCGCAGCCGAGTTCCAGCACCGTGCCACCCGGCGGCACGTCCAGCCCCGCGATCAGCCGGTCGCGGCCGAGCAGGTAGTATTTGCGGGTCAGGTCGTAGATGTGGCGCTGCCAGCGGTAGACGCCGTCCATCAGTTCGGCGTGGCTGGCCGGCAGTTCCGTTGTGCTCATGCCGCGCGCTTCACATAGAGGTGGAAGCCGCCATAGATGGCGGAACGGTCGCGGGCCGAGAATTCGCGCGACGCTTCGTTCTGATAGTCCCATTGGTCGAGCAGCGAGGTCGAGACGCGCCCGGGCAGCAGGCTGGGCTCGGCGGCGGTGCGGAAGATGACGCGAGCCCCGGTGGAGGCGGTGCGGGTGATCTCCGACCACAGCGCGTTGAGCTGGTCGTCGGTCATCCAGTCCTGCGCGTCGAGCAGGATGAAGCGGTCGACGGCGCCGGCATCCTTGCCCGCAAGGAATTCGATCAGGTTGGCGTGGTGGATGGCGACGCGGTCGATGTTGCCGCGGATGGTTTCGTAGTTGCGCTTTTCCAGATAGGCGGGCAAAGCGGCCTCGCCAGGCTCGGGATAGCGGCGGGCAAAGGCTTGCCAGGCGAAATAATTGTTTTCCAAGGGGAAATCGCAGGCGAGCTTTTCCAGGCGGGCCTTCAGCACGCTGGCCATGGTGCCGTCGCCGGAGGTGATCAGCGAATCATACTGCGCCGGCGGGATGCCGAGACCGAACAGCGAGGCTTTTCGCGAGGTCGCCCATTTCAGGAGCTTCTTGTCGAAGACCGGCGCCAGTTCCTCATTGAAGAAGCGGCGCTGTTCGCCGATATTCCTGGCTTCCATCATGCGGGCTGGATTGACGCCGAAAAATTTCGCCGTGCGGTGGCCCATGGCGATGAACAGACCGAGCAGGCCGGTCTGGTAGAAATTGCGGTCGAAAACGCCGATGCGCCTGTTGCCGCGCCAGTTGCGGCGCTCCCAGTAGTGGCGGCTTACGGGATCGAGATGCGGAGCGATAAAGCGGTCGTAGGCTTCGGAATTGTGGCTTGTGTCAGTCGCACCGAAAAACCGGAACAGGTCCCCCTGAGAAGGCAGATGGCGAACCGCCTCCAGCTTCATGCGGTTCAGCGCTATGTGGGCGGCGTTGAGGTCGACGGCGTCGATTTGCGCCGGCGAGCGGGTGAGATAGGCCAATATGTTGCAGCCGCCCGAGGCGATGGTGACGACGCGGTGGCCCTGGCCAAGCTGCATCGCATCCATGTCGACGTCGGGGTCTTCCCAGATCTGCGGATAGACGAGGCCGGAGAACAGCAACGCGAACAGCCGCTCGGAGATGCCGGCTTTGGAAAGCGGCCGGTTCTGGTAGACGGCTTTTCCGACTTCCTTGCCGCGGCGAAAAACCAGATCCGAGGAGACGTCCGTCATGGCAAGGTGATTCCCCATTTGCTTTGGCGCAAGCGGGTAACCCAGGGTCATGACAGGCCGGTGACAGCCTGTTGACGGCTTCTTTACAGCTTCTCGAACCCGCCTGGCGTCGGCGTCGTCACGATGACGGCCTCGCCGGCGTCGAGCACGGTCTGGTCGCAAGCCTTCAGCACGTCCACCGTGCCATCGTTGCGGCGCACCTTGGTCGAGCCGACCTCGCCGTCGTCGCCGCCGTCCAGACCTTGCGGCGGGCGGTTGCGATGCGAGGACAGGATCGCGCATTCCATCTTCTCGAGGAAGCGGATGGTGCGTCTGGTGCCGTCGCCGGCATTCCATCTGCCCTTGCCGCCGGAACCCTCGCGGATATGGAAATCCTCCAGCATCACGGGGAAGCGCAGTTCGAGCACCTCCGGGTCGGTGAGGCGCGAATTGGTCATGTGGGTGTGGACGCCAGAGGTGCCGGCGAAGCCGCGGCCGGAATTCATGTGGCCGGCCGGCGAGCCGGAACAGATCGTCTCGTAATACTGGTAAGTCTTGTTGCCGAAAGTCAGGTTGTTCATCGTGCCTTGCGCGTTGGCCATCGCGCCCATGGCGCCGAACAACGCGTTGGTGACGTGCTGCGAGGTCTCGACATTGCCGGCGACGACGGCGGCAGGGTAGGCGGGCTTCAGCATGCAGCCATCGGGAATGACGATGTTGATCGGCCTGAGGCAGCCGGCATTCATCGGGATCATGTCCTCGACCATGACGCGGAAGGCGTAGAGCACGGCGGCCCGGGCGACCGGCTCAGGCGCGTTGAAGTTGTTCTTCATGACAGGTGACGTGCCGGTGAAGTCGACGGTCGCCTCGCGTTTTTGCCGGTCGACCGATATCTTGACCTTGATCACCTGGCCGGTGTCCGTGGGATATTCATAGTCGGAGGTATCCGGCAGCCGCTCCAGCACGCGGCGCACGCTTTCGGCGGCGTTGTCCTGGACATGGCCCATGTAAGCCTCGACGACGTCGAGGCCGAAATGCGCGACCATCTTGCGCAGCTCCGCCACGCCTTTCTCGTTGGCGGCGATTTGTGCCTTCAGGTCGGCGATATTCTGGTGCGGGTTGCGGGCAGGATAACGATGATCGGTGAGCAGCGTATGCAGCTCCTTCTCGCGGAATTTTCCGCGATCGACGATGCGGAAATTGTCGAACAAGACGCCCTCCTCGTCGACCGTGGTGGCGAGCGGCGTCATAGAGCCGGGGGCGGTGCCGCCGATATCGGCATGGTGGCCGCGCGAGGCAGCCCAGAAGAGGATGTTTTCCTGTGCATCGTCGAACACCGGCGTCACCACCGTGATGTCAGGCAGATGCGTGCCGCCATTATAGGGGGCGTTCAAGGCAAAGACGTCGCCGGCGTGAATGTCGCCGGAGTTCAGCCGGATGATGGTTTCGACCGAGCGATCCATCGATCCCAGATGCACGGGCATATGCGGCGCATTGGCGACCAGCGCCCCGGTGTGGTCGAAGACGGCGCAAGAAAAATCCAGCCTTTCCTTGATGTTGACGGAATAGGCGGTGTTCTGCAGCGTCACGCCCATTTGCTCAGCGATCGACATGAAGAGGTTGTTGAAGACCTCGAGCATCACCGGATCGGCTTGCGTGCCGAGTGCGGCGGCGCGCGCCTTTCTTTCCGTGCGGCGTATGACGACGTGGTTGAGGGTGGTGATTTCGGCCTGCCAGCCTGGTTCGACGACGATGGTCTGGTTCGGTTCGATGATGAGAGCGGGACCTGCGACCAGATTGGAAGGGCGAAGGTTTTCGCGACGATGGACGCCGGCTTCATGCCACCGTCCTTCGGTGTAGATGCGCCGCGTTCCAGAAGCGCCAGCTTCAATCCTCGCAGATCCTGCGGGCGCATGGGCTTCGGCGCTGCTCTCGCCGATTTCGCTGCCTTCGACGCCGACCGTTTCGACGATCATCGGCTTGTCGTCATAGACGAAGCCGAATTGCGCCTTGTGCGCAATTTCGAAATCGCGCCTGGCCTGGAAGATCGAGTCTGTCTCGAAATTCACCGGCAGTGCCGTGTCGGTGCCGTCATAGCGGATATGCAGCACCGGCCTGGTGGCAATTGTATTCTCGGCGATGCCTTGCGCCGTCAGCTCCGCGACCACTGCTTTCTTCAAAGTGGCGATGAGGCCGCCTATCTCCATTCTGGATTCCTCGGCGAGCGGCTTCAGCAGCGCCTGCTGGCGTGAGGCAAAGACCGAGGCTAGGCCGATGCCGTAGGCCGAAAGCAGGCCCGAGAAGGGATGGATCAGCACGGCCTCCATGCCGAGTGCGTCCGCGACCAGGCAGGCGTGCTGACCGCCGGCGCCGCCGAAGCAGTTCAGCAGATATTCGGTGACGTCGTAGCCTCGCTGCACGGAAATTTTCTTGATCGCATTGGCCATGTTCTCGACCGCGATCGTGACGAAGCCTTCGGCGACCGCTTCGGGCGGCCGGCCGTCGCCGATCTCGGCGGCCAGTGCCGCGAATTTTGTGCGCACCGATTCCAGGTCGAGCGGCTCGTCCTGGCCGGGGCCGAAGATCGAGGGGAAGAAATCGGGCTGCAGCTTGCCGAGCATGACATTGGCGTCGGTAACCGCCAGCGGGCCGCCGCGCCGGTAGGCAGCGGGCCCCGGATTGGCGCCCGCGGAGTCCGGTCCGACACGGAAGCGGCCGGCCTCGTAATGCAGGATCGAGCCGCCGCCGGCGGCGACGGTGTGGATGCGCATCATGGGGGCGCGGACGCGCACGCCGGCGACCTCGGTGTCGAAGGCACGTTCATACTCACCGTCATAGTGGGCGACGTCGGTGGACGTGCCGCCCATGTCGAAGCCGATGACCTTGTCGGAACCGGCAAGCTTCGCCGTCTCGACCATGCCGACGACGCCGCCCGCCGGACCCGACAGCAGCGCGTCCTTGCCCTGGAACATGTCGGCGGCGGTGAGCCCGCCAGAGGACATCATGAACATCAGGCGAGGGGATTCGTCGTGGCCTCCCGCCGCACCCAGTTCTCCCGCCACCCTTTGCACATAGCGGGACAGGATCGGCGACAGATAGGCGTCGACCACGGCGGTGTCGCCGCGGCCGACCAGCTTGATCAGCGGCGAGACCTCGTGGCTGACCGAGACCTGGCCAAAACCAAGCTTGCGGCAGACCCTTGCCACCGCCTTCTCGTGATCGGGATATTTCCAGGCATGCATGAATACGATTGCAACAGCATCGATGCCGTCGGCTTTCGCCTGCTCGATCGCCGGCCGGCAGGCGGCGATATCGAGCAGCCGTTCGACGCAGCCATCGGCGAGCACGCGCTCGTCGACCTCGATAACGCGCTCATAGAGCTGCTCGGGAAGAATGATCTCCTTGGCGAAGATGTCGGGCCGCGCCTGATATGCGATCCTGAGCGCATCGCGAAACCCCTTGGTGATAAGCAACAACACACGGTCGCCCTTGCGCTCCAGAAGTGCGTTGGTGGCCACCGTGGTTCCCATCTTGATGTCGCCGATCAGATCGGACGGGATGGCGGCGCCCGCTTCAAGACCGAGCAGGCCGCGGATGCCCTGGACGGCGGCATCGGTATAGGCTTCCGGGTTTTCCGACAAAAGCTTGCGCGGATGCAGTGCACCTTGGGGGTCACAGCCGATGATATCGGTGAAGGTGCCGCCGCGATCGATCCAGAAATCCCATTTCGCGGTCATGCGTCTGTCTCCGGTATTCCGTTTCCGGCGTCGTTGTTAATGCGCCCAAGCGCCGGCAGCAATGTCGCCTGGTTAGCATCGATGTTACGGATGGAAACGCAACGTTACGAAACCGATGCCCGCCCGGGGCATTTCTCTTTCGAGCGTTCACCGAAACGTGAGCGTTTGTTGAAGGAGAGATGTTATGAAAAAGCTCGTTCTTGCTTCCCTGTCCGCCCTTGCCCTGCTGGGCGTCGCGGCCTGCAGCGACAGCGGCACCGACAACACCACCACGCAGAGCACCAATCCGCCGGCTACGGAGCAGCCGATGAAACCTGCGGCCCCGGCCGATAATTCGACCAAGCCCGCCGAGCCGGCTCCGGCAGCGCCCGCTCCTGCACCCGCACAGTAGGTTGTAAGCAGCAGTAACCATCTTACGAGGAAGGCCGGCTTCATGCCGGCCTTCCCTATGGGATGGGACCGGCTTGGGAGCGGCAATCGCCTTTCGTTCACGTGCCCGGGAGCGGCCGTTATTGGCTTGATAGCGGGGACCGGTTGGCTTTATGAAGCTGGCCATGTCGATTTGGGACCGCCTCGGCGACTTCATCACGCGGGTTTCGTCTTCGACCACGTCTGGCGTAGCCGACGTGGTTGAGGCTGTACGTACGGTTTTCTCCGGCGACGCCGACCTGCGTCGCCGCGTCGCCTTCTCGGTGGCGATGATCGCGCTTTCGGCCAAGATGGCCAAGGCCGACGGCATCGTCACCCAGGATGAGGTGCGCGCCTTCCAGGAAATCTTCGAGGTGCCGCCGAAAGAGACGCGCAATGTTGCGCGGCTGTTCGATCTCGCCCAGCGCGACGTGGCCGGTTTCGAAATCTATGCCGAGCGCATGGCGCAGATGTGCGGCTCCGGGCACTCCAATTGCGTGATGCTGGAAGACATACTCGACGGCCTGTTCCACATCGCCAAGGCCGATGGGCTGGTGCATGAGCGCGAAGGTATGTTCCTGCACCGTATCGCCGAGATCTTCCGCATCGACGAAGCGCATTACGAATCGATCTTGGCCCGGCACGTCAATCTTGGCGCCGGCGATCCTTATGTCGTGCTCGGCATCGAGCGCGGCCAGCCGTTCGAGGAGGTCAGGAAACGCTATCGCAAGCTGGTGTCGGACAACCATCCGGACCGGTTGATCGCGCGTGGGTTGCCGCAGGAATTCATCAAGATCGCGACGACGCGGATCGCGGCGATCAACGCCGCCTACGAGATGATCGAACGGGGCCTGCGGCACGCATGAGCGGCTTCCTGCCCGACGAGCCTAGCGCCGAGGTCAGGGTATCGCCGAATTTCGGGCCGAGGCGTGACACGCTGACGCCTGACATGATCGTGCTGCACTATACCGGCATGGCGACCGGTGCCGGGGCCGAAGCCTGGCTGTGCGATCCGGCGAGTGACGTCTCGTCGCACTACCTTGTCCATGAGAATGGCCACATCGTGCAGATGGTCCGGGAAAGCGATCGCGCCTGGCACGCCGGCCAGAGTTCCTGGTTCGGACGCACCGACATCAATTCCTGCTCGGTCGGCATTGAAATCGTCAACCCCGGCCATTCGCTGGGCTATCCCGGCTTTCCGCAGCGCCAGATCAATGCGGTGATCGGGCTGTGCAAAAGTATTGCCGCGCGGCATGCGATCGCCGCCGAGCGGGTGCTGGCGCATTCCGACGTGGCGCCCGGTCGCAAGATCGATCCGGGCGAGAAGTTTCCATGGGCCGCGCTGTTCAAGGCCGGCGTGGGCCATCTCGTGCCAGCCGCTCCCGTCAGGCGCGGAGCCGCCTTGAAGCCTGGCGACCGCGGTGTCGATGTCGAGACACTGCAGTCGATGCTGTCGCTCTATGGTTATGGTGTCGACATATCAGGCATTTTCGACGATCGGACCAGGAGCGTTGTCGAGGCCTTCCAACGGCATTTCCGGCCGCGGCGGGTCGACGGGCTTGCCGACGGCTCGACGATGCGCACGCTGCAGAAGCTGCTCGCTTCCGTCAAGAATTGACCCAAGGTCAAGAACCGACCCAAGTAATCCTTCCCATCCTTAAAGTTACAACCTGTCACCGAAAGTGACTTGCGGCGCCTTCATTGACGCCAAATCGGGCTTCAAAGGGCTGTTCGTACAGTTTGTCGGACGTCCAGCCCCCCAGGTGTTCCGATATTGATCAAGCGATGCCACGTGAAAATCTTCGCGTGGTCCCAACAAAACAGGATCACATGCAGAAATTGACGGTTTTAACGGCAGCTCTTGCTGCCGGCGTAATGAGTTTTGCCTTCAGCGCGGCCGACGCCGCGCCGTTAAGCCCACGAGCCGATCAGGGGCTCGTCGCGACGTCCGCCAAAGGCAAGGCCATCTCGGCCAAAAGCAAAAGGAATGCGAAGGCGGCAACCAAGCAGGCTTCCGCGAAAGTGGAAAAGGCAAGCCGGGCCAAGGCCAGGAAATCCCCTGCCAAAAAGCAGCCGAAACGCGGCCGCAAAACCGTGGACATGTCGACGACCGCGTCGATCGATCCCAGGAATGTCGCCGTGGCGACCGGGGCGGTGGCGAGCGGCGGCCAGTATTCCGCGATTGTCGCCCGCTACGCGGCCAGCTATGGGGTTCCGGTGTCGCTGGCCCACGCCGTGATCAAGATCGAGAGCAATTTCCAGCCGAACATGGTCGGCGGCGCCGGCGAGATCGGCCTGATGCAGATCAAGCCGGCAACCGCGCGGATGATGGGTTACAGCGGGTCGGCCAAGGGCCTGTTCGATCCCGACACCAACATCAAATACGGTATGAAGTATCTCGCCATGGCGCGCGACCTCGGCGGCGGCACGACCTGCGGCACGATCCTGAAATACAATGCGGGCCATGGCGCCACGCGGATGAACCCGGTTTCGGCGGCTTACTGCAGCAAGGTCAAGGTCCAGTTGGCGGCTGTCGGCGCGCCGGCTTGACAAGAACCGGTCACCACGGGCTTTTTCGGTTGCGTTTTGCGGTGTGAACCCCTTTATACGCCCTGCCAGCTGGCCGGGCGGCCGCACCCGCAAACGCCGAAAGGCCGCGGGTGAGGAAAGTCCGGGCTCCATGGAGACACGGTGCCGGTTAATGGCCGGCGGGGGCGACCCCAGGGAAAGTGCCACAGAAAGCAAACCGCCCCGACTTTGTCGGGGTAAGGGTGAAAGGGTGGGGTAAGAGCCCACCGCGCGACTGGCAACAGGAGCGGCACGGTAAACCCCACCGGGAGCAAGACCGAATAGGGACGGTGCGGGGGGAAACCCTCGAGGGCTGTTTCCGGCTCACCGTCCGGGTAGGTTGCGTGAGGCGCATGGCAACGTGCGCCCAAGATGAATGGCCGCCACGTTCTCGCGCCGCAAGGCGCGAGGGCCATACAAAACCCGGCTTACAGGCCAGCTGGCAGCTTTCTCAAGGAGCAAGCATTAACCTTTCGATATCAGAAGGTTGCGCCCTCGGGTGCAGCCTCTGATTCAAGGGCGCGGCGCTGCTTTGCCCTACCACAGGAGACAGGGGCTTTCCGCCGGGTTCCTTGAAACTGGTACGATTAAATCGTACCATCATGGTTCATCATCGGGAGCCTACCATGGGTCAAGTCGACAAACGCAGCATCACGCTGTCGCCGGAACTGGCGCAGGCGGTCGATGATGTGGTCGCGGCGGGAGAATATGCCTCTGCGAGCGAGGTCATCCGTGACGCGCTGAGGCAATGGAAGGACCGCCGCGACCTGATGGGCTACACGGTCGAGGAATTGCGCAAGCTGGTGCAGGAGGGGATCGACAGCGGGCCTGGTCGGTTTGTTTCGATGGATGAAATCAAGGCGGAGGCCCGCAGGCGTCTGCGATCTGACGATGCGGCATGAAGTTGCTGCCTGTCGACCGCAGCGCTCGTGCAGAAGAGGATTTGGTTGCGATCTGGCTTCATATTGCGCGCGACAACGAGGCAGCAGCCGATCGGCTGCTTGATCGCTTCGCGGCAAGATTGGCGGCAATTGTCGACTTATCCCTTCTCAGGTGCGCCACGCGACGACATAGCGCCGGGTATCCGCCACCTGATTGTC
Source organism: Mesorhizobium sp. ES1-4 (assembly GCF_020164745.1). GTDB lineage: Bacteria > Pseudomonadota > Alphaproteobacteria > Rhizobiales > Rhizobiaceae > Mesorhizobium. The sequence goes on from NZ_JAIUGV010000021.1 coordinate 15,782, forward strand.
GGCGAGTATCTAACCCTATACCGGGTCGGCGGTGATGCGATCGAAATTCTTCGCGTGCTGCATGGTCGTCGCAACATCGAAGCCGATGAACTCGGCTCGTAATCGATCTGTCAGCCGCTGATCCTGTCCAGCGAGGCCTCGATCGCCTCCCAGAGTTCTTCCACGGGCTCACAGCCGACCGACAGGCGTACGAAACCAGCCGGCACCGCGTCACCTCGCTTCAGACGCCGCTCGGCGGAGGTGTGGACGCCGCCGAAGGAGGTCGCGGCCTGCATCAGGCTGCAATTGTTGATGAAATCCTCGGCTTTCTGCTCTGAAGCGAGTTCGAAGGAGATCAGGAAGCCGAAGCGCTCCATCTGGGCTCGGGCAAGATTGTGGGACGGGTCGCCGTTCAGGCCAGGAAAACGCAGTCCGCGCACCGCGCGATGTTCCCTTAGCCGGTGTGCGATCGTTTCCGCCGACGAGCACATCCGGTCGAAACGCACCTCCAGTGTTTCAAGGCCGCGATGCACCAGCCAGGCTTCGAATGGCCCGGGAATGCCGCCGACCATTCCGCGCCAATCCGTCACCTTGGCGATGATGTCGGTGTCGCGACTGGCGACGTGACCGAACAACACATCCGAGTGACCGTTGACGGCCTTGGTGTCGGCGGAGACGACGATGTCCGCACCGAAATCGAGTGGACGCTGACCGAATGGCGTCATTGTCGTGTTGTCGACGACAAGGATCGCGCCCTGCTCGTGAACAGCTTTGGCGACGGCCGAAATGTCGCATATGTCCAGACGCGGATTGGAGGGGGTCTCGACGAAGACCAGCCTGTAGCCTTCGAAGCCGCCGTCAAGGAAAGTCGGCGTCGGCCTGGTGTCGCAGGCTATGCCGAGCGGCTTCAGGAAGCGTTCGGCCATCGCGCGCGTGGCATGGTAGCCGTCAGCGGGCAGGAGCACGCGATCGCCTGATTTCAGGAGTGCGAAAAACACCGAGGAAATTGCGCCCATACCAGAGGGAAAGGTCAGGCATTGTGCATTTTCCAAATGGCCGAGCGCATGTTCCACGGCGCGCCAGGTCGGGTTGTCGTAGCGGCCATATTGATCGAATCCGGTCTCGGTGCCCGGCGTGTGAAAGATCGAGGCCATGGTCAGCGGCAAGGGGATCGGATCGCCGTTGGCGAAATCGCGGCTACGCAAATGGGAAAGTTCGGCGGCGCGTGACCTTGCCGTCTCGGACATGAGTTCGATCCTTGTTGGTGCGCGGAAAACGCCGGTCGACGCTATGCGCGGGGATGATCCGCGGCAAGCCACGTCTTTTGGGCCAGAGGGTTCTAAACGCTTCGTTAGGCTTAATGGAACATAAAAAGGAGACGTGCTGTCAAAGCCGTTCCCATCGGCATGGTGCGCGTGTTTGTGAAGCCTATTCCCGTTGACGCCCATAGTGCCCCATGATATCCCATTTGCATACCAAAGCATTCGTTCCGTGTCAGAGTAAAGCGTACGCCAATCGGGCAGCCGCGGCGGCTGCGCTTTTGCCGGTTTTCGCCCGTATGGACGAGGTGGTTGCGGGGCAGGGAATGCGCGGCGGTGGCGCATGCGACACGATGAAAAGGGGTGCGGCGGCGCAAGCGGCCGTAACGTGTGATGGACCGGTTTCTGTCGAACACGGTGAGCAGGATCGATGCGAAGGGGCGGGTTTCCGTTCCGGCGCATTTCCGTGCCGTGGTGCAGAAGCGCGGCTATTCGGAACTCTATGCGCTGCGTTGCCTGGACCTGCCGGCGATGGATGTCGGTGGGCTCGACCTGCTCGACCGCTACGAGCAGCGCATCGCGCAGGAAGACCCCTTTCTGCGGACGGCGGACGACATGTCGTTCTTCTGCCATGGCGACGGAGCCTTCCTGAAAGTCGACCAGGACGGCCGTATAACCATGACCGATTTCATTCGCGAACATACCGGCATCTCGGCGGAGGTGGCCTTTGTCGGACGCGGCAATTTCTTTCAGATCTGGGAGCCGGGACGGCTTGCGACGTACGGGGCGCAGGCGCGGGCCAGGCTTTTGCAGCTTCGGCAGGGGACGGCTCACGAGGCCAAGGCTGGGGAGCGACCGGAATGATGGCGGGCCACGGCGATGATATCAACGCCGTTGGCGGATCGGTCCGCCACATTCCGGTCCTCCTTGGCGAAGTGCTGGAAGCGCTGGCGCCGGCGGAGGGCGAAATCATCATCGACGGTACGTTCGGTGCCGGCGGCTACACCAGGGCCATCCTGGCTGCTGGCGCCTCCGTGGTTGCCATCGACCGCGATCCCGACGCCATCGCGGCAGGCCGCGACCTCGAGGCGCGGTCAGGCGGCCGGCTGAGGCTGGTGCAGGCGCCGTTCTCGACGCTCGACGAGCATGTCGACAGCGCCGATGGCGTCGTGCTCGATATCGGCGTCTCCTCGATGCAGCTCGACCAGGCCGAGCGCGGCTTTTCCTTCCGCTCCGACGGCCCGCTCGACATGCGCATGGCGCAGGCCGGCGCGAGCGCCGCCGATGTCGTCAACAGTTTCAAGCCAGGCGACCTTGCCCGCATCTTCGGCTTCCTCGGCGAGGAGCGCCATGCCGGCCGTATCGCGCGCATGATCGAGGCCCGGCGCGAAAAGCGGCCGTTCGAGCGCACGCTGGAACTCGCCGACGCCATCGAGACGCATATCGGCCGCGCGCCGAAGGACAAGATCCATCCGGCGACGCGCGTCTTCCAGGCGCTGCGCATCTTCGTCAATGACGAGCTCGGCGAACTGGCCAGGGCCTTGCTGGCGGCCGAGCGCGCGCTGAAGCCGGGCGGACGCCTTGTCGTGGTGACGTTCCATTCGCTGGAAGACCGCATCGTCAAGCGCTTCATCGCCGACCGCGCCGACGCCGCGAGCGGCTCGCGCCACCTTCCCGAGGCGCAGGCGCGCAGTGCCACCTTCCGCAAGGTCGGCGGCGGCGTGACGGCGGGTGACGCCGAGGTCGCCGCCAACCCGCGCGCGCGTTCGGCGAGATTGCGCGCGGCGGTCCGCACCGAGGCGCCGGCGCGCAGCGGCGATTTTTCGATCTTCGGCCTTCCAAAACTTCCTGGCATCGACCGGCCGGGGGAGAGGTAAGCACGTGTTTCGTACCAGCGACATCGTCCTGATCGCCGTCATGGTTTCGGCGGCCGCCCTTACCTACAAGGCCAAGCGCGAGGCCGAGGACCAGTTGGCGGCCGTGCAGAAGATTCATGCCGAGATACGCTATGAGGAGGACACGATCGATCTGCTCAAGGCCGACTGGAGCCTGCTCACCCAGCCATCGCGGCTGCAGAAGCTGGCCGAGCTCTACAAATCGCAGCTCGCACTGGAGCCGGTCAGCGCCCGGCAGATCGTAGGCCTGGGCGACCTGCCGGCAAAGGCCCTCGACATCCAGGACATCCTGAACGGGCGCCAGGGCGCCATGGCCGACAATTCCGACAAGGCGCCTTCGGGCGACAAGGATCCCGTCGTGACCGGAGACATCGCCCAATGATCGGCAAACTGCTGAAGCGCTTCGCCACGGTAAGCCGCGCCAGGACGGGTGGGGACGGATCGATCGTGGTCGAGGGCGCCCGCAAGGCGACCGGCGGCAAGGGCAAAGCGCGCATCGTGATGACGATGGCGGTGTTCTTCGGCATCTTCTCGACGATATCGGGGCGGCTGGTCTATCTCGGTTTCCAGACTCCCGACCTGTCGGGCGGTCCGCAGAGCCGGGTGACCGCATCGCGTCCCGACATTGTCGATCGTAACGGCGAAGTGCTGGCTACCGATATCAAGACGGCGTCGCTGTTCGCCGAGCCGCGCCGTATCGTCGATGCCGACGAGGCGATCGAGAAACTGTCGACTGTGCTGCCCGACATCGATTACGAGCAGACCTACCACAAGCTGAAGAGCGGCGCCGGTTTCGTCTGGCTGCAGCGGCAACTGACGCCCAAGCAGCAGGCCGACATCTTGCAACTCGGCATTCCCGGCTTTGGCTTCCGCACCGAAAAGCGCCGTTTCTATCCGAGCGGCGAAACCTCGTCCTACATCGTCGGCCTGACCAACATCGACAACCAGGGCATCTCCGGCATGGAGAAATATATCGACGAGCAGGGCCTGAGCGACCTGCAGGCGTCGGGCCTTGCGGTGGCGAGGGACCTCAGGCCGGTGAAGCTTTCGATCGATCTGCGCGTCCAGCATGTGGTGCGCGACGAGATCGCCGCCGGCCTGGAACGCTATCGCGCCATTGGCGCTGGCGCGGTCGTGCTCAACGTCAAGACCGGCGAAGTGGTGGCCATGGCCTCGGTGCCGGACTTTGATCCGAACAATCCCTACAACGCACAGGACAAGGACCGGCTCAACCGGATGTCGGCGGGGCTCTATGAGATGGGCTCGACGTTCAAGAGCTTCACCTCGGCCATGGCGCTCGATTCCGGCAAGGCGACGATGTCGAGCCGCTTCGACGCTTCGCATCCAATCCGGGTCGGCCATCAGGCCATCCACGATTTCCACGGCAAGAACCGTGTGCTGTCGTTGCCGGAGGTGTTCCTCTATTCGTCCAACATCGGATCGGCCAGGGAGGCAGAGCTGGTCGGCATAGAGGCGCACCGCGAATTCCTGCATCGTCTCGGCATCCTGGAAAGGATGCAGACCGAATTGCCCGAAGTCGCGCGCCCGACTGAGCCGAAGGTCTGGAAACAGGTCAATTCGTTCACGATCGCCTTCGGCCATGGCGTCTCGACGACACCGCTGCAGGCTGCTGTCGGCTGCGCGGCGTTGATGAATGGCGGCTTCCTGATGAACCCGACCTTTCTGGTGCGTACGCAGCAGGAGGCCATGGCCACCGCCAAGAGGGTCGTGAGCGAAAAGACCGTCGAGGGCATGCGCTACCTCTATTCGCTCAACGCCGAGAAGGGGTCGGCCAGGAACGCCCGGGTCCCCGGCTACCGCGTCGGCGGCAAGACCGGAACAGCCGAGAAGGTCATCAACGGCCGTTACTCGAAGGAGTTGAATTTCAACACCTTCGTCGCCGCCTTCCCGATGGACGATCCGCAATATCTGGTGTTCACGATCGCCGACGCCCCGCATCCGGAAAAGCCCGGGATGACCGACGTCGCGGCCAACAATGCGGGGGTCATGGCCGGCAATATCATCAGGCGTTCAGCGGCCATGCTTGGCGTGAAGCCAGATTTCAGCCATGAAAATGGTGCAACGCTGGTTTCCTATCAGTGATTCTTGCGGCGCGCCGGCAACTGCGCGCTATTTTATTGCGGTGAACGGGACTCGATGAAGCTCAAAGATCTAGCCGGTATCCTGCCAGTCGAAGGAACAGCTTCCGCCGATCTGGAGGTTACCGGCCTCGCGTCCGATTCCCGCCAGGTAAAGCCGGGCGTCGTCTTTTTCGCGCTTGCCGGGACCAGGGCCGATGGCGCGACTTTCGCCGCCGACGCGGCCAGGCGCGGCGCCGCCGCGGTCGTCGCGGGCAAAGGAGGCGCTCTTGCCGATTTGCCGGTTCCGGTGCTGGCGGTCGATGATCCGCGCCTGGCGCTGGCGTTGAGCGCCGCCCGCTATTTCGGCAAACAGCCGCAAACCATGGTCGCGGTGACGGGCACCAGCGGCAAGACGTCGGTCGCCGCCTTCACCAGGCAGATTTGGGAGCAGGCGGGATACGCTGCCGCCTCGATCGGCACCACTGGCGTGGTCGCGCCCGGCCGCAACGAATATGGTTCGCTGACGACGCCGGATCCGGTTGCCCTGCACCAGTTGCTGAGGGAACTGGCCGATGCCGGCGTTACCCACGCCTCGATGGAGGCCTCCAGTCACGGGCTCGACCAGCGCCGCCTCGACGGAGTGAAGCTCGCCGCCGGCGGCTTTACCAATCTCGGCCGCGACCACATGGATTATCATCCGACGGTCGAGGATTATCACCGCGCCAAACTGCGCCTGTTCGACACGCTGCTGCCGAAGGGCGCGCCCGCCATCATCTTCGCCGACGATCCGTGGTCGGAACCGACTATAAGGGCGGCGCGGGCCGCCGGGCTCGACGTGCTGACGGTCGGCCGCCATGGCGATTTCCTGAGGCTGAAGCGGGTCGAGCACGAACGTCATCGACAGCGCGCCGAGGTCGAGGCCGACGGTGTGATCCACGAGATCGACCTGCCGCTCGCCGGCGATTTCCAGATAGCAAATGCGCTGGTTTCGGCGGGGCTTGCCATTTCCACCGGAACACCCGCCGTCAAGGCCTTGGCGGCATTGGAGAAATTGAAAGGCGCGCCGGGCCGGCTCGATCTGGTCGGCACCACGGCGAGCGGCGCTCCGGTCTATGTCGATTACGCCCACAAGCCCGATGCCCTGGAAAACGTGCTGGCCTCGGTGCGCCCGTTCACCACCGGTCGCGTGTTGGTGGTGTTCGGCTGCGGCGGCGACCGTGACCGTGGCAAGCGACCGATCATGGGCGAGATCGCCACCCGGCTCGCCGACGTCGTCATCGTCACCGACGACAATCCGCGCTCTGAAGTGCCAGAGACCATCCGTGCCGCCATTCTTGCCGCGGCGCCCGGCGCCATCGAGATCGGCGACCGGCGCAAGGCAATCCACGAGGCTGTCGGCATGCTGCATGCCGGCGACACGCTGATCGTGGCCGGCAAGGGCCACGAGGAAGGCCAGACGATCGGCTCGGAAACCCTGCATTTCTCCGACCACGAGGAAGTGCGCGCCGCGCTCAGGGAGCGTGCCGCATGAGTTTGCTGTGGACGTCGGAAGCGCTGGTTGCCGCCACGGACGGGCGGCCGTTGGGTCCCATGCCTGAAGGCATATCGGGCATTTCGATCGACAGCCGCAGCCTGCAGCCGGGCGATGCCTTCTTCGCCATCAAGGGCGAAGCGATGGACGGCCACGACTTCGTCACCGCGGCCATCAAGGCCGGCGCCGGCGTGCTGGTGGTGGCCGAAGGCAAGCTGCCGTCTCTCGGCCGTTTGACCGCGCCGATCATCGTCGTCGAGGATGTGCTGGTCGCGCTGGAAAAACTCGGTGTCGCGGCGCGCGCCCGCTCGCAGGCCAAGATCATCGCGGTCACCGGTTCGGCAGGCAAGACCACAACCAAGGAGGCGCTGCGCCACGTGCTTTCGGCCGTCGGCAAGGTGCATGCCTCGGCGCAGTCCTTCAACAACCATTGGGGTGTGCCGCTGACGCTGGCCCGTATGCCCGCCGATTGCGACTATGCCGTGTTCGAGATCGGCATGAACCATCCCGACGAGATCCGGCCGCTAGTGAAAATGGTGCGGCCGCATGTCGCCATCGTCACCATGATCGCCGCCGCGCATCTTGGCTTCTTCCGCAATCTGGACGAGATCGCCAAGGCCAAGGCCGAGATTTTCGAGGGACTTGAGCCCAACGGCGCGGCTATCCTCAACCGCGACGATGCGCGTTTCAAGCTGCTGGACAAGATGGCACAGGCTGCCGGTGTCGAACATGTCTATGGCTTTGGCGAGAATGCGCGCTCGACCTTCAAGCTGGTCAAATGCGAGTTGCATGCCGACCATTCCGACATCGCCGCCAGGATCAACGGCCATGACATGATCGCGCGTATCGGAGCTCCCGGCCGGCACATGGTACAGAACGTGCTGGCCGTGCTGGGCGCCGCGCATCTGGTCGGCGCCGATCTCGACAAGGTGGCATTGGCACTGGCCGATCTCTCGGCCGAGCGCGGGCGCGGCAAGCGCCACCTGCTGCGTTATCCAGGTGGCTCGGCTTCGGGTCATCCCGGCGGCCCGATCACGCTGATCGACGAGAGCTACAACGCCAACCCGGCCTCAATGGCGGCCGCCATGGCGCTGCTCAACGCGACGCCGGTGACGGGCGAGGGCAGACGCATCGCCGTGCTTGGCGACATGCTGGAGCTCGGCGATCACTCGGCCAAGCTGCATGCCGCTCTTGCCGATCTCATCGTCGACACGGGCACGCGGACGGTCTTTCTCGCCGGGCCGGAAATGCGGTCGCTGGCGCAAGCACTGCCCGGCGATATCAGGACGGAATACCGCGCCGGCGTCGAGGAATTGAAGCCGGTGCTGCTCGCCGCGCTGAAGCCGGGCGACGTGGTGATGATAAAATCGTCGAAGGGCATCGGTTTTTCAAAACTGGTCGATGCGCTGCTGGGCAAATTCCCGGCCGAGACGACAACCAGCAAGCTGACCTAGGTCAAGTCGGGGTACGAAACGCATGTTCACACTGCTGGTCGATTTCGCGGACAAGATCTCGGTCTTCAATGTCTTCCGCTACATCACGTTCCGCACCGGCGGGGCGCTGATCACCTCGGCGCTGATCGTCTTCATCTTCGGCCCGACCATCATCAATTCGTTGCGGCTCAGGCAGGGCAAGGGTCAACCGATCCGCGCCGACGGGCCGCAGACGCATTTCAAGAAGGCGGGTACACCGACCATGGGCGGGCTGATGATCCTGTCCGGCATTATCGGCTCGTCGCTTTTGTGGGCGAACCTGTCGAGCATCTATGTCTGGGTCGTGCTTTTGGTGACACTCGGCTTCGGTTCGATCGGCTTTTACGACGACTATCTGAAGGTGACCAAGCAGTCTCATCTCGGCTTCTCCGGCAAAGCGCGGCTTGCGTTGGAATTCGTTATCGCCGGCATCGCCGCCTGGGTGATCATCCGCAACGGCCAGGCGCCGTTTTCGTCGTCGCTGACATTCCCCTTCGCCAAGGAACTCATCATCAACCTCGGCTGGTTCTTCATTCCGTTCTCCTGCTTCGTCATCGTCGGCGCCGGCAATGCGGTGAACCTGACAGACGGCCTCGACGGCCTAGCGATCGTGCCGATCATGATCGCGGCTGCGTCCTTCGGCGTTATCGCCTATCTCTCGGGCAACGCGGTGTTCGCGGAATATCTGCAGATCCACTTCGTGCCCGGAACCGGCGAACTGGCGGTCGTGCTTGGCGCCGTGATCGGTGCCGGCCTCGGCTTTCTCTGGTTCAACGCGCCGCCGGCGGCGATCTTCATGGGCGACACCGGGTCGCTGGCCATGGGCGGCCTGATCGGCACGGTCGCGGTCGCCACCAAGCACGAGATCGTGCTGGTCATTGTCGGTGGCTTGTTCGTGGTCGAGATATTCTCGGTCATCATCCAGGTCGGCTATTTCAAGATGACCGGCAAGCGCGTGTTCCTGATGGCGCCGATCCACCATCATTTCGAAAAGCTCGGCTGGACCGAAAGCCAGGTGGTGATCCGCTTCTGGATCATCGCCGTCATCCTGGCGCTGGTCGGCCTCTCCACCCTCAAGCTCAGATAGGCCGGCATTTGATCCCCGCCGAATCCTTCGCAGGCAAGCGTGTTTCGCTCTTCGGGCTCGGCGGCTCGGGGATCGCCACGGCGCGCGCCCTGATCGAGGGCGGTGCCCAGGTGCTGGCCTGGGATGACAATCCCGACAGCGTCGCCAAGGCGGCGGCCACCGGCATCGCCACCGGCGACCTGCGTGGCGCCGACTGGGCCGGCTTTTCCGCCTTCGTGCTGTCGCCCGGCGTGCCGCTGACCCATCCCAAGCCGCACTGGACCGTGGAACTGGCGCGCGGGGCGGGCGTCGAGGTCATCGGCGATATCGAGTTGTTCTGCAGGGAGCGGACGCAGCGTGCGCCGGATGCCCCCTTCATCGCCATCACCGGCACCAACGGCAAGTCGACGACGACAGCACTGACCGCGCATATCCTTCAAGCCGCCGGGCGCGACACGCAGATGGGCGGCAATATCGGCCGCGCGGTGATGACGCTCGACCCACCCGAGCCCGGTCGGAATTATGTGGTCGAATGCTCGTCCTACCAGATCGACCTTGCGCCCTCGATCAATCCGACGGCCGGCATCCTGCTCAACCTGACACCAGACCATCTCGACCGCCACGGCACCATGCAGCACTACGCTTCGATCAAGGAGCGCCTGGTGGCGGGCAGTGATACGGCGATCATCGGCATCGACGATTCCTGGTGCGCGCAGATCGCCGAGCGGCTGGAGCGGGCGGGGCGGCAGGTCGTCCGCATTTCCAAGCGCCTGCCGCTGACCGACGGCTATTTCGCCGACGGCACCAACCTGATGGAAGCCGTGCATGGCCGCTACAGCCGTGTCGCCTTCCTCGAAGGCATCGGTTCGCTGCGCGGGCAGCACAATGCGCAGAACGCACTGGCCGCCGTCGCCGCCTGCCTCAAGGTCGGGCTCGACCTCGGCGAGATCCAGTCCGGGCTGGAAAGCTTCCCGGGCTTGGCCCACCGCATGGAGCAGGTCGGCCGCAAGAATCATGTGCTGTTCGTCAACGATTCCAAGGCGACCAACGCCGACGCCGCGGCACCGGCGCTGTCCAGCTTCAGCCGCATCTACTGGATCGCCGGCGGCCTGCCGAAGGAAGGCGGCATCGAGCCGCTGCGCGGCTTCTTCCCGCGTATCGCCAAGGCCTATCTGATCGGCGAGGCCGCCCCCGCCTTTTCGGCGACGCTCGGCGAGGCCGTGCCCTACGAGATATCGGGCACGCTGGCGGCCGCGGTCGAGCATGCCGCGCATGACGCGGCCCAGGACGACAGCGGCGAGGCGGTGGTGCTGTTGTCGCCGGCCTGCGCCAGTTTCGACCAGTTCAAGAATTTCGAGGTCCGCGGCGAAGCCTTCAGGCAAGCTGCGAGCGCTATAGATGGCCTCAAACCCATCGGAGGGGCACGATAATGCAGAGCCGTCTCGACAAAAGTCCGGTCGCAACCTGGTGGTGGACTATCGATCGCTGGTTCCTGGCGGCGTTCCTGTCACTGATGGGCCTCGGCATCGTGCTGTCCTTCGCGGCAAGCCCCGCGGTGGCCGAACGCATCGGCCTCGACAGTTTCCACTTCGCCACCCGACAGATCATCTTCACCGTGCCGGCGCTCGGCGTGATGCTGGCGGTCTCCTTCCTCGATGCCAGGCAGATCCGGCGCATGTCGCTGATCATGCTGTGCCTGATGCTCGTATTGATGGTGGCGGTGCTCTATATTGGCGTCGAGGTGAAGGGTGCCCGCCGCTGGGTGTCGCTCGCTGGCCTGTCGATCCAGCCCTCGGAATTCCTCAAGCCGGCCTTCGTCATCATGTGCGCCTGGCTGTTCGCCGAACACAAGCGCCAGCCCGACATTCCCGGCAACCTGTTCGCCATGCTGCTGCTGGTGCTGGTCGTGTCGCTGCTGGTGGCGCAGCCGGACCTTGGCCAGACGATGCTGACGACAGGCACATGGGGCATCATGTTCTTCATGGCGGGGCTTCCCTGGCTGTGGATCATCGTGCTGGGCGCTGCCGGCGTCGGCGGCGTCTTCGCCGCCTATACGGTGTTTCCGCATGTCGCGCTGCGCATCGACAAGTTCCTAACCGGCGAAGGCGACACCTTCCAGGTGGACATGGGCCGCGATGCCCTGATCAATGGCGGCTGGTTCGGCGTCGGACCGGGCGAGGGTACGGTCAAGCGGGTCATCCCGGACAGCCATGCCGACTTCGTCTTCTCGGTCGCGGGCGAGGAATTCGGGCTGATCATGTGCTTCTTCATCATGTCGATCTTCGCCTTCATCGTGCTGCGCGGCCTCAACAGTGCGCTGAAGGAGCATGACGACTTCACGCGCTATGCGGTTGGCGGTCTGGTCACCGTGTTCGGCCTGCAGGCCGTCATAAACATGTGCGTCAACCTGCAGCTGGTGCCGGCCAAGGGCATGACGCTGCCGTTCATCTCCTATGGCGGCTCCTCGCAGATCGCCATCGCCATCTCGATGGGCATGGTGCTGGCGCTGACGCGCAAGCGGCCGGAAAAGCGCAAGCAGATGGGCTTTACGCTGCCGCAGCGCGCCATGCCGGCGGAGTGACATGGCCAGAGGCGTTATCCTTCTCGCGGCGGGCGGGACCGGCGGGCACCTTTTCCCAGCCGAAGCGCTGGCGCATGAACTGAACGAGCGCGGCTGGGCGGTGCATCTGGCGACCGACACCCGCGCCGAGCGGTTTGCCGGCCATTTTCCGGCCGCAGCCATTCATCCAATCCAGTCGGCGACGTTGGGCTCGAAAAATCCTTTCGCCCTGCTTGGCGCCTTCTGGAAAATCTGGAGCGGCGTGCGCCAGGCTTCCGCCATCATCGGCAGGATCAAGCCGGAGGCCGTCGTGGGCTTTGGCGGCTATCCGACCTTGCCGCCGCTCTATGCGGCGACGCGGCGCAAGGTGCCGACGCTGATCCATGAGCAGAACGCGGTAATGGGGCGCGCCAACCGGGCGCTGTCGGGCCGTGTCGATGCGATCGCCGGCGGCTTCCTGCCGCAGGATGAGAGTGCGGCCGGGGCCAAGACGGTGACCACGGGCAATCCGGTCAGACCGGCGGTACTCGAAGCGGCCAGGACACCTTACGTGGCCTCAACCGGGGAGGAACCTTTCCGCCTGCTGGTGTTCGGCGGTAGCCAGGGCGCGCAATTCTTTTCGGATGCGATGCCGCCGGCGATCGCGTTGCTTTCCGATGCACAGCGCAGGCGGCTTGTCATTACCCAGCAAGCTCGGGCCGACGACGTGGCCCGGGTGAAGAATGCCTATGCCGCACTTGGCGTCGCCGCCGAGGTCTTGCCGTTTTTTACCGACATGGCAGCCCGCATGGCGGGCGCGCATCTGGTGGTCTCGCGTTCCGGCGCCTCGACCGTGTCGGAGATCGCCGTCATCGGCCGGCCGGCACTGCTGGTGCCCTATCCCTATGCGCTCGACCACGACCAGGCGGCGAATGCGGCAGCGCTCGCGGCCGCCGGCGGCGGCGAGGTGTATGTGCAGTCCTCGCTTTCGCCGGAGCGCATTGCATCCCTCGTCAGCGGACTGATGGACAACCCTGAACGGCTCGCGGCCATGGCCGCGGGCGCGAAGTCGGCCGGCAGGCCGGACGCGGCACGGTTGCTCGCCGATCTCACAGAGGCTATTGCGTCCCGCAAAACAGTATCGGATTTGAGGAAGGGGACGCACGCATGAAGATGCCGCAGACGATCGGCCTTGTGCATTTCATCGGCATTGGCGGCATCGGCATGAGCGGCATCGCCGAAGTGCTGCACAATCTCGGCTACAAGGTGCAAGGGTCGGACCAGGCCGACAGCGCCAATGTGCAGCGGCTGCGCGACAAGGGCATCGAATGTTTCGTCGGCCACAAGGCCGAGAATCTCGGCGATGCCGAGGTCGTCGTCGTTTCGACGGCGATCAAGAAATCGAACTCGGAACTGAAGGCGGCGCGTGAAAAGCTGCTGCCGATCGTGCGCCGCGCCGAAATGCTGGCCGAATTGATGCGCTTCCGCCAGGCTGTCGCGATCGGCGGCACGCATGGCAAGACGACGACGACGTCGATGGTGGCGACACTTCTCGAAGCCGGCGGGCTCGACCCGACCGTCATCAACGGCGGCATCATCAATGCCTATGGCACCAATGCCCGCATGGGCGACGGCGAGTGGATGGTGGTCGAAGCCGACGAGAGCGACGGCACCTTCCTCAAGCTGCCTGCCGACATCGCCGTCGTCACCAACATCGATCCCGAACATCTCGATCATTATGGCAGTTTCGACAATGTGCGCGAAGCGTTCCGCCAGTTCGTCGAGAACGTACCGTTCTACGGCTTCGGCGTGATGTGCACCGATCACCCCGAAGTGCAGGCCCTGGTCGGGCGCATCGAGGACCGCCGCGTCATCACCTATGGCGAGAACGCACAGGCCGATGTGCGCTTCACCAACCATCGCATGGCGGGGGCGACCTCGGAGTTCGACGTAATCATCCGCGACCGCAAGGGGCGCGGCCAGACGACGATACCGGGCCTGCGCCTGCCGATGCCCGGCCGCCACAATGTCTCCAACGCGACCGCCGCGATCGCGGTCGCGCATGAACTCGGCCTGTCGGCCGAGGCGATCAAGAAAGGCCTGTCGTCCTTCGCCGGCGTCAAGCGCCGCTTCACTCAAACCGGCTCCTGGAATGGCGTCGAAATCTTCGACGACTACGGCCATCATCCGGTCGAGATCGCGGCGGTGCTGAAAGCGGCGCGCAGCGCCACCAAAGGGCGCGTGATCGCCATTGCCCAGCCGCATCGCTTCACCCGGCTGCACGATCTGTTCAACGAGTTCTCCGCCTGCTTCAACGATGCCGACACGGTGATGGTGGCCCCGGTCTACGCCGCCGGCGAAGAGCCGATCGATGGCGTGACATCGGATGCGCTGGTGTCGCGCATCCGCGCCGGCGGCCACCGTGACGCGCGCTATATCGAAGGTCCGGCCGATATCGCGCCGATCGTTCGTGACCTCGCCAAGCCCGGCGACTTCGTCGTCTTCCTCGGCGCCGGCAACATCACCCAATGGGCCTATGCGCTACCGAAGGAGCTTGCCGCCTCATGACGAACGGCCAGGCCCTGATCGACAGACTTGGCGACGGGTTGGCCGGCCTGCGCGGCCGCATCACGCCGAATGCCGAGATGGACAAGATCACCTGGTTCCGTGCCGGCGGCCTCGCCGAGGCGCTGTTCCAGCCGGCGGACGAGGATGACCTTGCCGCGTTCCTCAGGGCGGTCCCCGAAGACGTTCCCTTGACCATCGTCGGCGTCGGCTCGAACCTTCTGGTCCGCGACGGGGGCATTCCGGGCTTCGTCGTCAGGCTTTCGGCCAAGGGCTTTGGCGAGGCCGAGGTCGTTTCCCCGATCCGGATCAAGGCAGGCGCCGCCACGCCCGACAAGCGTGTGGCGGCGGTGGCGCTCGAGGCAGGTATCGGCGGCTTCCATTTCTACCACGGCATTCCCGGCGCCATCGGCGGTGCACTGAGGATGAATGCCGGCGCCAATGGTGTCGAGACGCGCGAGCGCGTCGTCGAGGTGCGTGCGCTCGACCGCAGGGGTAATGTCCAGACATTGAGCAATGCCGAGATGGGCTATGCCTACCGCCATTCGTCGGCGCCGTTCGGGCTGATCTTCACCTCGGCCGTTCTCGAAGGCTTTGCCGAGGACAAGGCGGTGATCAAGACAGCGATGGACGCTGTGCAGAACCATCGCGAGACCGTGCAGCCGATCCGCGAGAAGACCGGCGGCTCGACCTTCAAGAATCCGGAAGGCACCTCGGCCTGGAAGGAGATCGACAAGGCGGGCTGCCGCGGCCTGATGATCGGCGGTGCACAGATGTCGCCGATGCACTGCAACTTCATGATCAACACCGGCATCGCGACCGGCTACGACCTCGAATATCTCGGCGAGACGGTGCGCGCGCGGGTGCTCGAGCATTCGGGCATCCGGCTGCAGTGGGAGATCAAGCGCATCGGCAATTTCCGCCCCGGACACGCCGTTCAGGAGTTCCTCGGCCAGCTTCTCTAGCGCATCTTGAAGTTCACGTGATGCGTGAACTTCAACGGGATCGAAATGCCGTGAAATCGTTGCCGCAAAGACTCAGCGGAACGGTTTTCGCAGCCATTTTCTCAGAAAGTGAATCTCTCGGAATCATAGGTACTTGCCAGTGAATCAACTCTCTGATTCTCTGCCCTGAAGCGTTTCCTGATTTGAGTCGTTCGACGCGTTCCCGCGTTTTCCGTCTGGGGGGCAACCTGCCGGGAGACTCGGACTCAATGTTGCGGAAATCTTGGATTTTTGGTCCGCCATGAGAGGGGATGACGGGGAATGAAGAGCAAGCATGTGGCCGTATTGCTGGGAGGTTTCTCGTCCGAGCGGCCCGTGTCCCTGTCTTCCGGAAAGGCCTGTGCCGATGCGCTTGAACAGGAAGGCTACTGGGTCACCCGCGTCGATGTCGGGCGCGATGTCGGATCGGTGCTTGCCGAACTCAAGCCCGATGTGGCCTTCAATGCGCTGCACGGGCCTTTCGGCGAGGACGGCACCATCCAGGGCATCCTTGAATATCTCGGCATTGCCTACACTCATTCCGGGGTGCTCGCCTCGGCGCTCGCCATGAACAAGGAGCAGGCGAAGAAGATCGTCAAATCGGTCGGCGTTCCGGTCGCCGAATCGAAGGTCGCCAATCGTTTCTCCATCCAGAACAAGCATCCGATGAAGCCGCCCTATGTGGTCAAGCCGGTCAGCGAGGGGTCGAGCTTCGGCGTCGTCATCGTGTCGGAGGGGCAGTCGCACCCACCGCAGGTCATCGGGTCGTCCGAGTGGAAGTATGGCGATACCGTCATGGTCGAGCGCTACATCCATGGACGCGAGCTGACTTGCGCCGTCATGGGCGACGTGGCGCTTGGCGTCTGCGAGATCATCCCGACGGGTCACTCCTTCTACGATTATGATTCAAAATATGTCGCGGGCGGATCAAAACACGAATGCCCCGCAAAAGTTTCACCGAATATTTACCAAAAAATACAGACACTGGCGCTCAAGGCTCACCAAGCTGTCGGCTGTCGGGGCGTCTCCCGGTCGGACTTCCGTTATGACGATCGTCACTCCGAAAATGGCGAGGTTGTATGGCTCGAGGTCAACACTCAGCCGGGCATGACGCCGACGTCTCTGGTGCCTGAAATTGCCGCCCATGCCGGGCATACGTTTGGTGAACTGTTGAGTTGGATGGTGGAGGACGCTTCGTGTCTGCGTTGAAATGGGGACAGGGCAAGGTGAGGGGCGCGGCCGGGCCGTCGCTGTTCGGCCTGCCATTGTCGTTGGACCATTTCGTTCTGCCGCGCGCGCTTCGCCGCCCGGTGCGCATCCTGGCGCGCCTTGGCAATGGTGAATTCCAGGCGCCGAGGTTCTCCGCCGCGATCATGTCGTCGGTGCTGCTGGCCTCGAGCGGGGCCTATGGCGCTTATCTTGGCGGTCATGCCGACGGCATCATTCAGAGCATCACCGCCCGCACCGGCTTCGCCGTCGATCAGGTCAAGGTGGTCGGCAACCGGCAGACTTCGGAGATCGACATTCTCGACAGGCTCGAGCTCGATGGCTGGACGTCGCTGATCGGTTTCGATGCTGAGGCCGCGCGGGAACGCATCGCGACCTTGCCGTGGGTCCAGGTTGCCGCGGTGCGCAAGGTCTATCCGCACACGCTGGAAGTGCGCGTCGAGGAGCGGGAGGCCTTCGCGCTCTGGCAGCAGGGCAACGATCTCTCGGTCATCGAGAAGGATGGCGCCGTCATCGCGCCGTTTTCGGGCGGCAAGCAGGTGCTGCTGCCGCTGTTGATCGGCACCGGCGCGCCCGCCAAGGCGCCTGCTTTCCTGGCCAAGATCGAACAATATCCCGACCTCGCCAGCCGCATCAAAGGCTATGTCCGCGTCGGTGAGCGGCGCTGGGACCTGAAGCTGGACAACGGCATCACCGTCAAGCTGCCCGAGGATGGCGAGGACAAGGCGCTCGCCGAACTCGTCAGGATGGACCACGACAAGGGCCTGTTGTCGCGCGATATCACCGCTGTCGACATGCGCCTGTCAGACCGGCTGGTCGTGGAATTGACACCCGAGGCCGCGACCCAGCGCGAGGCGGCGCTCGACGAGAAGCCGAAGACTTTCAAGCGCAAGCCGGAGACGAAGATATGAGCTGGCTTGGCGGTTCTGGCGATGCCTCGCGCCGGTCCGGCACCCTGACGGTGCTGGATGTGGGCTCGAACAAAGTCTGCTGCATGGTGGCGAAGCTGAAGCCGAACGATGACGGCAAGCTTTTGCGCGGCCGCTCGCATCGGATACGGGTGATCGGCATCGGCCATCAGAAATCGCAAGGCGTGAAGTCGGGGGTCGTCGTCGATCTCGACCGCGCCGAGCACGCCATCCGCCTCTCCGTCGACGCCGCCGAGCGCATGGCCGGGCTGACGGTCGATTCGCTGATCGTCAACATGACCGCCGGCCGGCTGAAGAGCGAAAGCTTCTCGGCCACGATCAATCTTGGCGGGCACGAGGCCGACGAGGCCGACATCAAGCGCGTGCTCGGCGCCGGCGCCAAGCAGGCGCTCAAGGCCGAGCGCGAGGTGATCCATTCGCTGCCCGTTGGCTTCTCGCTTGACGCCGAGCGCGGCGTGCGCGATCCGCGCGGCATGGTGGGCGATGCGCTTGGCGTCGACATGCATGTGCTGACCGGTGACGCGGCGCCGATGCGCAACCTGGAGCTCTCCATCAACCGTTCGCATTTGTCGGTCGAGCGCATGGTGGCAACGCCTTATGCCAGTGGGCTGGCCGCCCTGGTCGATGACGAACTGGAAATGGGGGCCGCCTGCATCGACATGGGCGGCGGCACGACGACGATCTCGGTGTTTTCGGAAGGCAAGTTCGTTCATGGCGACGCCATCGCTATCGGCGGCAACCATGTGACGCTCGACATGGCCAAGGGGCTTTCGACCTCGCTCGACGCCGCCGAGCGGCTGAAGGTGATGCACGGTTCCGCACTGCCGGGCAGCGCCGACGATCGCGACCTGGTCTCGATCCAGCCGATCGGCGACGATGGCGACGTGCCGCTGCAGATACCGCGTTCGGTGATGACGCGCATCGTGCGCGCCCGCATCGACGAGACGCTCGAACTCCTGCGCGACCGGCTCAACAAGTCCGGCTACGGCAATGCGGTCGGCAAGCGCGTCGTGCTCACCGGCGGCGCCAGCCAGCTGGCCGGCCTGCCGGAAGCGGCGCGCCGCATCCTGGGGCGCAATGTGCGCATCGGCCGTCCGCTCGGCGTGGCGGGCCTGCCGGAAGCGGCGAAAGGCCCGGCATTCTCGGCCGCGGTCGGGCTTCTGATCTATCCGCAGATGGCGAGCTTCGAGAGCCATCCGGCGAAAGGCATTTCCGGTCTCAGGATGACCGGAACGGGCGGAAAACTGCATCGCATGAGTCAGTGGTTGAGAGACAGTTTCTAATTGACGGGGACAGCCCCATAGGCGGCCGCGGCGGCGAAGCGGCGTGAAAGGCAAAGGACGGAGACAATGACGATCAATCTGCAGAAGCCGGACATCACCGAGCTTAAGCCGCGCATCACCGTATTCGGTGTCGGCGGCGGCGGCGGCAATGCCGTCAACAACATGATCACCGCCGGTCTGCGCGGTGTCGAGTTCGTTGTCGCCAACACCGACGCGCAGGCGCTGACCATGTCGAAGGCCGACAGGCTGATTCAGCTCGGCGCGCATGTCACCGAGGGGCTTGGCGCCGGCTCGCAGCCGGAAGTCGGCCGCGCCGCGGCGGAAGAGTGCATCGACGAGATCATCGACCATCTCACCAACACCCATATGTGCTTCGTTACCGCCGGCATGGGCGGCGGCACCGGCACGGGTGCTGCTCCGGTTGTTGCCCGCGCAGCCCGTGAGAAGGGCATCCTCACCGTCGGCGTCGTCACCAAGCCGTTCCACTTCGAAGGCCAGCGCCGCATGAAGACGGCCGACATGGGCATCGAGGAACTGCAGAAATGCGTCGATACGCTGATCGTCATTCCCAACCAGAACCTGTTTCGGCTGGCCAATGACAAGACCACCTTCGCCGATGCCTTCGCCATGGCCGACCAGGTGCTTTACTCCGGTGTCGCCTGCATCACCGACCTGATGGTCAAGGAAGGCCTGATCAACCTCGACTTCGCCGACGTGCGTTCGGTGATGCGCGAGATGGGCAAGGCGATGATGGGCACCGGCGAGGCTTCGGGCGAGGGCCGCGCGATGGCGGCAGCGGAAGCCGCGATTGCCAACCCGCTGCTCGACGAGACCTCGATGAAGGGTGCCAAGGGGCTGCTGATCTCGATCACCGGCGGCCGCGATCTCACCCTGTTCGAAGTCGACGAAGCCGCAACCCGCATCCGCGAGGAAGTCGACCAGGACGCCAACATCATCCTGGGCGCCACTTTCGACGAGGAGCTCGAAGGCGTCATCCGCGTCTCGGTGGTTGCCACCGGCATCGACAAATCGGCGGCTGAAATCGCCGCCGCGCCGATCTCGATCCGTGCGGCGCCGCCGAAGCCGACCGCCCGTCCGGCCGTCGCCGCGGTGGAGAGCCGCCCGGCGCCGGTCCAGCAGACGGTGTATGAGCCGCGCGCCGCCGATCCGGTTGCTGAAGCCATCCAGTTGGCTGAAGCGAACGCCGCCGCCATGGCGCAGGCTCGCCCGGCACCGGTCGCCCATGCGGACGATTTCCGCCCGCAGAGCAAGATCTTCCAGGCGCCGCCCGCTCAGCCGCAGCCGATGCCTCAGCCTGTCGTCCAGCAGATGATGCACCCGGCCCCGCAGCCGCGCGAGATGCTGCGTGAGGTTCACCAGCCGGTGGCGATGGCGCCGCAGCGCATGCCGCGCGTCGAGGACTTTCCGCCGGTCGTGAAGGCGGAGGTGGATGCCAAGAGCCGTCCGTCCGACCACGAGAACAGCGGGCCGATGGGGCTCCTGAAGCGCCTGACCAATGGCCTGACCCGTCGCGAAGAGGAGCCCGCACGGCTGCAGCCGGCGCAGCCGCGGGAACCCAAACTGCGCCAGGCCGCACCGGAAGTGCGACGCCTCGCCAGCCAGGATGCCCAGCTCTACGCGCCGCGGCGCGGCCAGTTGGACGACCAGGGCCGCCTGACGCCGCAGGTGAGGACGACTCAGGACGACGATCAGCTGGAGATTCCGGCGTTCCTGCGCCGCCAGGCCAACTGAGCGGTTAACGGACCGTAACAATTGTTAACAGGCAGGCAAGAAATTGCTTGCCTGTTAACGTTTAAAACGCTGTATGATCAATCGGTTATGAGGTCGTTTGCGCCCCGGTTCGCGGTTACAATGGGTAAGAAACCGTGATTTGGAGTCTCCCTGCCGGGACATTATCTTCGCTGCCTACCACAGTCGGTCTGCCGGGATTTCGGGGAAGTGGCCCTGCCTGCCGATTTAACAAGAGCCGCGCCCTCGGGCTGGAGAAGCGGACCTCGGCATTTCGGGCTATGGGGATTGTCTTGCACGACCACCAGACGACAGTGAAGACGCGCGCGTCGCTTACGGGCACCGGCGTTCACAGCGGCAAAGAAGTTTCCATCAGTTTCCTGCCCGCGGATGCCGACACCGGCATCGTTTTCCAGCTCCTCAATGGCGACGGTGAGGGCCGTGAGTTCCGCGCCCTGTTTTCTGAAATCGGCGCCACCGACCTTTGCACCATGCTTGGCGATCCCTCGGGCGAGCACATCGCCACGGTCGAGCACATCATGGCCGCCCTGTTCGGGCTCGGCATCGACAATGTCATCATCGAGATCGACGGCCACGAGGTCCCGATCCTCGACGGCAGCGCCATGGCGTTCGTGGAAGCCATCGACCAGGCCGGCATCGAGACGCTGGCCGTCAAGCGCCGCTACATAAGGGTGGTCAAGCCGGTCCGCATCGAGAACGGCGCCTCCTGGGCCGAGTTCAGGCCTTATGACGGCACCCGCTTCGAAGTCGAGATCGATTTCGAAAGCCCGGCGATCGGCCGTCAGCTCTTCGCATCGGACATCAATGCCAATATTTTCCGCCGCGACATCGCGCGGGCCCGCACCTTCGGCTTCATGAAGGACGTCGAACGGCTGTGGGCCGCCGGCTATGCGCTGGGATCCTCGCTGGAAAATTCCCTGGTGATCGGTGACGACAACCGCGTCATCAACGTGGGCGGACTGCGCTACCCCAACGAATTCGTGCGCCACAAGACGCTCGACGCCATGGGCGACCTGGCGCTGGCCGGCACGCGCTTCATCGGCTGTTTCCGTTCCTATCGTGGCGGCCACAGGCTGAACGCCGCCGCGCTGCGGCGCCTGCTGTCGGACCGCACGGCCTTCGAGATCGTCGAGACGACCCGCCGCGAGCGTGGTCGTGCGGCGGAAATGAATGCCGTCAATGCGCCGCTCTATGCGCCCTGGATGATCTGATTTTCTTAGTCTTTTTCGGATTCCATGGCGGTTCGGGTGTTGCATGAATGCATCATCCATCAGCGAAATCGCATGGATTTTTACGCCGCAATCCGCCGCCACAAAAATGTGCGATTGGCTGGACATAGCGTTGCCGGGCAAGGCGGTTATGGTTTATGGCTGCTGCCGTCGATTATTGCATGTCGCTCAAAAGTGGGGACCAGTTTTGGGACAACAGCATGCAAGAGGCATTAAAATAACGCCGAAAGGGCGCAACCCAATCATGTTCTTCAAGCGAGTCGGTCAATCGAAGGCGCCGCAGCGGTCTGTTTTCCTGGCGCTTTCGGTGGTTGTTCCATCGCTCTTTCTGTCGGCCTGCATGTCGTCAGAGAAAGACATCGACCTGTCGACCTATGTCGACCAGACCGAGCCGGCCGACGTCCTCTACAATCAGGGCCTCGCCAACATGAATGCGGGACGCCTGGACGAGGCGAGCAAGAAGTTTGACGCCGTCGACCGCCAGCACCCCTATTCGGAATGGGCTCGCAAATCGATGGTCATGGGCGCGTTCGCCGACTATCGGAAGGGCAGCTACGACGACGCGATTCAGTCGGCAAAGCGGTATCTGGCCCTCTATCCGTCGACGGATGACGCGCCCTACGCCCAGTACATCATCGGTCTCAGCTACTATCGCCAGATCAAGGACGTGACGCAGGACCAGAAGGAAGCACGCCAGACCCTGCAGACGATGCAGGAGCTGGTGACGCGCTGGCCGACGTCGGAATATGTCGACGACGCCAAGGAAAAGATCCGCTTCGCCAACGACCAGCTCGCCGGCAAGGAAATGCAGATCGGGCGCTACTATCTCGAGCGCCGCGAGTACATCGCCGCCGTCAAGCGCTTCCGCACCGTTGTCGAAAGCTATTCCAATACCCGCCATGTCGAGGAAGCGCTCGCCCGCCTCACCGAAAGCTACTACGCGTTGGGCTTGACCTCGGAGGCCCAGACGGCCGCCGCCGTGCTCGGTACCAACTATCCCGACAGCTCGTGGTACAAGGATTCCTACAAGCTGCTGCAGAGCAACGGGCTGGCGCCGCGCGAAAATGCCGGATCGTGGATATCCAAGGCCGGGAAGCTGATCACCGGCGCCTGACCGCGGAGCGCCCGGGCGAAGCACGCGTAAGCGCTTTTCGGATTGATCCGAAGCTCAAACAAAAAGATAGTGCGGCGCTGCGACTCCAACTGTCGGGTGCCGCCTTAAATCTTTTTGTTTCGTGCCTGCCGTATCCCGAAACCGGGGTCCACTTTTGGGCGGCATGCAATAGGTCCGGGTTCTGATGCTTTCCAGACTGTCGATCCGAGATATCGTCCTGATCGAAAAGCTGGACATCGACTTCCAGCCGGGTCTTTCCGTGCTGACCGGCGAAACCGGCGCGGGTAAATCCATCCTGCTCGATGCCCTGTCGCTGGCGCTCGGCGCGCGCGGCGATGCCTCGCTGGTGCGCCATGGCGCACCCCAGGGCCAGGTCATTGCCGTGTTCGATGTTCCGCGAAACCATCCGGTGCGCGCGCTGCTGGCCGAAAACGCTATCGAGGATGATGGCGACGTCATCCTGCGCCGCGTGCAGACGGCGGACGGCCGTACCCGCGTTTTCGTCAACGACCAGCCGTCCAGCGTGACGCTGATGCGCGATGTCGGCCGCGCGCTGGTCGAGATTCACGGCCAGCATGATGAACGCGCCCTGGTCGATCCCGGCGCGCACCGCGATGTGCTCGATGCTTTCGGCGGCCATTTCGGCGCCGTCCGCTCGACCGGCGAGGCGTGGCGGCACTGGCGCGCCTGCGAGCAGGAGCTGACGCGCCATCGCGCCAAGGTGGCGGCCGCAGCGCGCGAGGCAGACTATCTACGCGCCGCGGTTGCCGAACTGACCAGGCTCGATCCGCAGCCCGGCGAGGAAACCGAACTTGCCGAACTGCGCGCTCACATGATGCGCGCCGAGAAGATCGCTTCCGAAATTAACGACGCGCAGGATGTGTTGTCGGGCCCGTCCTCGCCCTTGCCGCAACTGGCAAGCTTGCTGAGGCGACTGCAGCGCAAAGCGACGGAGGCGCCCGGACTGCTCGAGGACGTGGTCAAGTCGCTGGATGAAGCGATGTTGTCGCTCGACGCGGCGCAATCGGGGGTCGAGGCAGCGCTGCGCGCCACGGAATATGACCCGCAGCGGCTGGAGAAAGCGGAAGAGCGTCTGTTTGCACTGCGCGCGGCGTCGCGCAAGCACAGCGTCGCCGTCGACGACCTGGCGCAGCTGCGCGACACGATGGTTGCCGACCTCGCGGACCTCGATGCCGGCGAGGAGCGCTTGCACGGACTGGAAACGCAGGCGGCCGCCTCGCGCGAAACCTACGATATCGCCGCCGCACAGCTGTCCTCGCTTCGCCATGCCGCGGCGGTCGGCCTGACCAAGGCGGTGATGGCCGAATTGCCGGCGCTGAAGCTCGAGCGCGCTGCCTTCATCGTCGAGATGAAGAGCGAGGCTGAGAGCCGCATGGAAGAGGGCATCGACCAGATCGAGTTCTGGGTGCGCACCAATCCGGGCACGCGGGCCGGGCCTATGATGAAAGTCGCGTCCGGCGGGGAGCTGTCACGCTTCCTGCTGGCGCTGAAAGTGGCGCTTGCCGATCGCGGCTCCGCGCCGACACTGGTGTTCGACGAAATCGACACCGGCGTGGGCGGCGCGGTCGCGGACGCCATCGGCCAGCGGCTGGCGCGGCTGTCGAAGCGCGTCCAGGTGCTCTCCGTCACCCACGCGCCGCAAGTGGCAGCGCGCGCGGCAACACATTTCCTGATCTCCAAATCAGGCAGCACCGACCGCGTCGCGACCGGAATTGCCGAGATGGACAGGACGGCGCGGCAGGAGGAGATCGCCCGCATGCTGGCCGGCGCCACGATCACCGACGAGGCGCGTGCCGCCGCCGAGCGGCTGCTGCGGGAGAACACCAACGCGGCATGAGAAATAACCGGCGTCTGGACCGAGTCAGGATATGGCTCCATCCTGCTGTTCAGGAATGATTTTCCCGAAATGCTGATTTAATGTGGCGCGCCATTGTCCAAGGAAGCTTCCCATGTCGGAAAAACCAGTCGATTCGCTTGATGAAAGCGAGGCGGAAGCCGAGCTGAAGCGCCTTGCGGCGGAGATCGCCGAGCACGACCGGCGCTATCATACCGAGGATGCGCCTGTTATCACGGACGCGGAGTACGATGCGCTGCGGCGGCGCAACCTTGCCATCGAGGAGCGCTTTCCCGGGTTGGTGCGTGAGGATTCTCCCTCGCGAAGGGTCGGCGCGCCGCCGGCGGAGGGCTTCGCCAAGGTGCGCCATGCCGTGCCCATGCTCAGCCTCGCCAAGGCCTATACCGACGCAGACGTCGCCGATTTCATCGAGCGCGGCCGGCGCTTCTTCGACCGCGACAAGGACCTCGACATCGCCTTCACCGCCGAGCCGAAGATCGATGGCCTGTCGGCTTCGCTGCGTTACGAAAAGGGTGTGTTCGTGCAAGGCGCGACGCGCGGCGACGGCACTGTGGGCGAGGACATCACCGCCAATTTGAGGACAATCGCCGACATTCCAGCGCGGTTGAAGGGTTCGGGCTGGCCCGAAACCATCGAGATTCGTGGCGAGGTCTATATGACCTACGCGGAATTCGAGGCGCTGAAGGCGCGCTCGGCAGCCGTCGGAGGCCAGGACTACGTCAATCCGCGCAACACGGCGGCCGGGTCGCTGCGCCAGAAGGATCCCTCCGTCACCGCCAGCCGCAATCTCAAATTCTTCGCCTATGCCTGGGGCTACACCACGGAAGATCCAGCCCCGACGCAATACGATTCGGTCCAGAAATTCGCCGACTGGGGGTTCAAGGTCAGCCCGCTGATGGTGCGGGCGAAGTCGGTCGAGGAACTGGTCGCGCACTACCACTTGATCGAGGAGCGGCGGTCCTCGCTGGGCTATGACATAGACGGCGTCGTCTACAAGGTCGACCAGCTGGAACTGCAGCGCCGCTGGGGTTTCGTCACCGGGGAGCCGCGCTGGGCGGTCGCGCACAAATTCCCGGCCGAGCAGGCGATGACGACCGTGCAGAAGATCGACATCCAGGTCGGCCGAACGGGCACGCTGGCCCCGGTCGCGCGGCTTGCGCCGGTGACGGTCGGTGGCGTCGTGGTGGAAAACGTTACCCTGCACAACGAAGACTACATCAAGGGCCTGGACAGCACCGGCCAGCCGATCCGTGACGGTATCGACGTGCGCGTCGGCGACACGGTCGTGATCCAGCGGGCAGGGGATGTCATCCCACAGATCGTCAGCGTCGTCATCGACAAGCGCCCGTCCGACGCGGTGCCTTACGAATTTCCGCACACCTGTCCGATCTGTGGTTCGCCGGCGACGCGCGAGATCAACGAGAAGACCGGCAAGGAGGATTCGCGTCGCCGTTGCACCGGCGAGCTGATCTGCCCGGCGCAGGCCGTGGAAGGGCTGCGCCACTTCGTGTCGCGCGGCGCCCTGGATATCGAAGGCCTGGGCGCTGAGAACATCGATATCTTCTTCAATGCCGGGTTGATCAAGACAGCCGCTGACATCTTCACGCTCAGGGAGCGCCGCCCCGCCGTGACCAGGGCGCTGGCCGAGCGGCGCGAGGAGCAGGCCAGGCAGCGCGAGGCGGCGTCCGGCAAGACCCGCAAGAATGTGCGCAGCGTCGAGGACCGCAACTATGAAGGGCTCGACAAGCTGTTTGCCGCCATCGAATCGCGCCGCGAGCCGGAGCTCGACCGCTTCATTTTCGCGCTTGGCATCCGCCATATCGGCGAAACCACGGCGGCCGTGCTGGCGCGGACATTCTCCACGATCGAGGAGTTGATCCGCGTCGGCAAGGAGACCGCGGCGGCGGAGGATCCGCATGCCGTCTTCCCATCGATCAACGGCATTGGCGACACGGTCATCGGTGCGCTTCGCGATTTCTTCGGCAATGAGCGCAACGACGACGTGCTCGAGAATCTGCTCCAACAGATCAAGCCGAAGCCTTATATCGTCACCGTCTCGTCCGACAGCGAAGTCGCCGGCAAGACGATCGTCTTTACCGGCTCGCTGGAAAAGATGACCCGTTCCGAAGCCAAGGCGATGGCCGAACGGCTCGGCGCCAAGGTGGCCGGCTCGGTTTCGGCCAAGACCGATCTGGTCGTGGCGGGACCGGGGGCGGGCTCCAAGCTCAAGCTTGCCGGCGAACTCGGCGTCGAAGTCATCGACGAGGACACCTGGCTGCAACGGGTCGGCAAGTCGTGACTGGCGAAGCGTTCAAAGGATTCGGCCCCAAGGCCATTCCGTTCCTGAAGGCGCTCGATTTCCACCAGAGCCGGGAGTGGTTCCTGGAGAACCGCGACCTGTTCGAGAAGGAATTGCGCGACCCGCTGGGCGATCTCGTCGACACCCTCACGCTGCGTTTTGCGCAAGCCGGCCTCGGCCTGCGTGGCGATCGCAGGAAGTCGCTGTTCCGCATCAATCGCGACGTACGCTTCGCCAAGGACAAGCGGCCGTACAACCGGCATCTCTCCGCGATCCTGTCGCCGGACGGCAGCAAGGCGGTGCAGGGCGTCTTCTATGTCCATATCGGGCTGGAGGGTTGCTTTGCCGGGGTCGCCTGGTGGCAGCCGGAGCCGGCACTGCTGTTGTCGATGCGCCGGGCCATCGAGACATGGCCCGAGAGGTTTCGCGCCATGGTGAAGGTGTTGAACAAGAATGGCCTCGAACTTGATGCCGAAGGCGGCATGAAACGCACGCCGCGCGGCTTCGAACACGTCGTGGACAAAGATCTTGTCGCTGCCATCCGCAGCCGGCATTTCGCCGTTCGCCACGTCATCGATCCGGCTGGTATCCACGGGCCGGAACTGGTCGAGGAACTCGTCGATTTCACCCTGCGCGCCAAGCCGCTGCTCGACTGGGGCAGGGCGATCGAAGGCAAGACAGCGAAGGACTGAGATTCCACGCAAGCGCGACGACGATCATTTCCGCTGATCGTTTGGCTCAAGCGAATTCGTGTGACACGGCAAGCCACGCCACCTAAATACCGCCACTCCCTATGTTGTCGTGCGTGTCGTTGTCCCAAAACCGCTACGCACTTTTGGGCAACATGCACCAGGAGTGGCCGATGGCGACGGACGTGATTTCAGAGAGCGGCGGCAAAAGCGATTTCTGGCAGGGTGTGCGGCTCTCCATGCCGGTCGTGGTGGCGTCGGCGCCGTTCGCGGTGCTGTTCGGGGCGCTTGCCGTGGACCAGGGCTTCACGGTCTTCGAAGCCTTCCTGATGAGCGCATTGGTGTTCGGCGGTGCCAGCCAGATGGTCGGCATCCAGCTGTTCGGCCAGCATGTCGCGCCTTGGCTGATCGTGCTGTCGATCTTCGCCGTCAACTTCCGCCATGTGCTCTATTCCGCCGGCATCGGCCGGCGCATCGCGCACTGGCCTGTCCTCAGCCAAGCCCTCGGCTATTTCATCCTCACCGATCCGCAATACGCCGTGGCCGAAGCGCGGGCGCAATCCGGGCAGACCGTCGGCTTCGCCTGGTATCTGGGGCTCGGCCTGCCGGTCTATGTGTTCTGGATCGTCGAAAGCGCGCTCGGCGCGCTGTTCGGCAAGCTCATCCCCAACGCGCATGCGCTGGGCATCGATTTCCTGCTGCCGATCTATTTCCTCGGCCTCGTGATGGGCTTCCGCAAGCGTCCGCTGTGGCTGCCGGTCGTCGTTGCCAGTGCGTGCGCGTCGATCATCGCCTACAAGACGGTCGGCTCGCCCTGGCATGTCTCGATCGGCGCCGTCGCCGGCGTGCTGCTTGCCGTCATCCTGCCGCCACATCATAGCGGCGTGGAGACAAGGTGATGAGCACCACATTCTGGATCATCATCGCCGGCGCGATCGCCACCTATCTCACGCGCATCGGCGGCCATCTGGTCATCTCCCGCTTCGACAACATCCATCCGCGTGTCGAGGCCGGCCTCAATGCCGTGCCGGCAGCGGTGCTGACGACACTGGTGGCACCGGAGCTGCTGCATGCCGGACCGGCGGAATGGGCCGCGCTGGTGGTTACCGCCGCCGTTTCGCTGCGCGGCGGGCTGATGGCGATGTTTCTGGCGGGCGCGGCGGTGTTGATCCTCGCGCGGCAGTTTGTCGGATAGGGCGTATCGATATTCAGGTGATGACGGCCTGCAAACGGCGGCTTCCTGCGCTTCCGGTGCTCACGTACGAAAAAGTACGCTCCGCTCCGGTTCTCGGAACCCCCCGTTTTCGGCTCGTCCTGACCTGAATCTCGACACGCCCTCAGCGCTTCGGAAAATCAAATCTTCGCGTCGTGCGGCAGCGGCGCGGTCGCCTTTTCCAGCCAGGCCAGCGTTTCGCCGTCGAGCATCGGGCCGATTTCCGCCAGCACGCGGGCGTGGTAGGCGTCGAGCCAGTGCAATTCGTCACGCGTCAGCAGATCGCTGCGCACCAGCCTGACGTCGATCGGGGCGAGCGTCAGCGTCTCGAAGCCATGCATGGCGATGTCGCCGCCCTGGATCTGTTCGGCCGGCGTCACCAGGATGAGGTTCTCGATGCGGATGCCGTAGGCGCCTTCCTTGTAATAGCCGGGCTCGTTGGACAGCATCATGCCTTCGAGCAGCTTTTCGGTGCCGGTGCGTGCGATGCGCTGTGGGCCCTCATGCACGGCCAGATACGAGCCGACGCCATGGCCGGTGCCATGGGCGAAGTCGCAGCCATGCTTCCACAGCGCCATGCGGGCGACGGCGTCGATTTCCGAGCCCCGCGTGCCGGCGGGAAAGCGCAGCGTCGAAATGCCGATCATGCCTTTCAGCACCAAGGTGAAGCGCTCGCGCATTTCCTGCGTCGGCTGGCCGATCGGCACGGTGCGGGTGATGTCTGTCGTGCCGTCCTGATATTGCGCGCCGGAGTCGAGCAGGAACAGTTCGCCGTCCGCAAGCTTGCGGCTGGTGGCGCGCGAGACGCGGTAATGCATGATCGCGCCGTTCGGGCCGGCGCCGGAAATGGTGTCGAAGGAGATGTCCCGCAGCGGCATCTGGGTTTCCTCGCCGGTCTGCCGACGGGTCTCTTCCAGCCTGGTGACGACCGCGATCTCGTCGAGGGAGCCGGGTTTCTGGCGCTCCAGCCAGCACAGGAGCTTCGCCACCGCCGCGCCGTCGCGGCGATGCGCGGCGCGCGAGCCGTTGATCTCGGCCTGGTTTTTGGTGGCGCGCGGGATGCGGGCAGGGTCGGGTGCGGCAATCACCGTGCCGCCATTGTCCTCGATCAGCATGCGCAGCCGGTCGGCCGCGAGCACCGGATCGAGCGCGATCCTGGCGCCGCCCTTGGCAAGGGCCGCGATCGCGGCTTCGAATTCGGCGGGCTCATGCAGATCGGCGAGCTGCGTGAGATAAGCCGCGACCTGGCGCGAGAATTTGCGCTTGTCCATGAACAGCTGGTGCGATCCGTCGGCGGCGAGGATGGCGAAGCCGAGCGCCAGCGGCGTATGCGGCACGTCGCCGCCACGGATATTGAAGGCCCAGGCAATGGAGGATGGGTCGGTCAGCACCGCGTGCGTGGCGCCGTCCTTGCCGATCACCACCGCCAGCCGAGCCAGCTTGTCCTTGGCGAGTTCGCCGGCAAAGCCGATCGGGTGAAGCTCGACCGGAGTCACGGGTGCGGCGGGCTGATCCTTCCAGATGATGTCGATCGGGTTCCGGTCGAGCGGCACAAGCACCGCGCCGGTCTTGTCGGCGGAGGCCTGCAGCGCCTTGACCTCGCCGATCGTGTGCAGCCAGGGATCGAAGCCCAGCCGCGCGCCCTTGCCGATATTCTCGCGGAGCCAGACGGCGGGCGGGTTGTCGACCAGGCTTTCAATCGAAAAGACGTCGAGGTCGACCTCATTGCGCACCTGCAGCGTGTAGCGCCCGTCGACAAAGACGAAGGCGCGGTCGCGCAGCACGATGGCGACACCGGCCGAACCGCTGAAGCCGGTCAGCCATTTCAGCCGTGCCGAGCGGTCGGCCACATATTCGCCCTGATGCTCGTCGGCGCGCGGAACGATGAAGCCATCGAGACCATTCGCGCCCAGCCACTGGCGCAGCAGTGCCACGCGCGGCTTGCCGACCGCCGGGTCGCCCGCTGAATCGAAGGTCTGGAACATTGTGGGCCTCCTTGGTCTTCGCGACCGTAATCCATGGACAGGGAAAGCGGAATCGATTTCCAGCCGGCGCAAACTGCTACAGTGTCGCCCGGGTGACAACCAAATGAAGCTGGTCCAGCCGTGGGAGCGTCGCCGGCATTCTCTTGGCGATACCGCATTGCCGACCCGCATCGAGGACCGGCAATGGCACTGTCGGCCTCAATGCTTGAGGTGGATCGTCACCCAGCCCTCACGGTGCAAGGTGCGCACATGGCGGAAGTTCTGGCCGACATAAGCCGAGATCACCGCGTCGCGCTGGCGATCGAGGATGCCCGACAGCACGATCGAGCCGCCAAGCGCAATGTGCCGCGCCATTTGCGGTGCCAGCCGCATCAGCGGCCGCGCCAATATGTTGGCCACGATGAGGTCGAAGGGCGCGCGCCTGGCAAAGATCGGGTGGTGAAAGCCCGGCGCGGTCACCGTCTCGATGAGCGCCTTGACGTGGTTGAGCCTCGCATTGGCGGCGGCGACCCTGACGGCCACCGGATCGATGTCGGTGGCCAGCACCGGAATATGCGCCAGCTTGGCGACGGCGATCGCCAGCACGGCGCTGCCGGTGCCGAGGTCAAGCGCGTTGCGCGGGTGCTCGCGCCGCACGACTGTCTCCAGCATTTCGAGGCAGCCGGCAGTGGTGCCGTGATGGCCAGTGCCGAAGGCAAGGCCCGCCTCGATTTCGATGGCGAGTTCGCCGTTGTGGCGTTTCCGGCTGTCATGCGCGCCATGGACGAAAAACCGGCCGGCGCGCACCGGCTTCAGGCCTTCCAGGGAACGTGCCACCCAGTCGATGTCGGGCAGCGCTTCGCGCTCGACCGGCCTCGACAGAGCGAGACCGGCGAGAATACCCGTCAACCGCGCTTCGACCGCGTCGACGTCGCCTTCGGCGTAGAGCGAAACCTCGTGGATGTCGGCGTCTTCATCGATCTCCAGCACGGCAACCGGCAGGCCTTCATCCTCGAAGGCCGTTCCGAGCGCCGCGAAAATGCGTTCCGCCTCGATCTTTCCGGTGGTGAAATGGAGTCGGGTCTGGGTCATGCGAATTTCTGTCAGCCCTTCGCGGCAAGGCGCTTCAGCTTCTCCACCGCGGTGCTGGCATTCTCGCCGTAGGCGATCGTGCCCGCGAAGTCGCCCTTGGCATCGAGCAGCAGCACCGAGGCGGTGTGGTCCATGGTGTAATCACCGTCGCCGGTGTCGACCTTTTTCCAGTAGATACCGAACGCCTTGGCCATGGCATGGACCTTGTCCGGATCGCCTGATATGCCCGTGATGCGATCGGAGAAATTGCTGACATAGGCATTCATGACCTGCGGCGTGTCACGCTCCGGATCGACCGAGACGAAATAGGCATGCAGGTTCTTGCCGTCGTCACCGAG
Source organism: Mesorhizobium sp. ES1-4 (assembly GCF_020164745.1). Taxonomy (GTDB): domain Bacteria; phylum Pseudomonadota; class Alphaproteobacteria; order Rhizobiales; family Rhizobiaceae; genus Mesorhizobium. The sequence continues at coordinate 48,175 of NZ_JAIUGV010000021.1, forward strand.
CGTCTTCAGCCACCCGGCGAGTTCGAACAGCGTTGTCGGGCAGACCTCCGGGCAATGGGTGAAACCGAAGAAGACGACGCTGGGCTGGCCCCGGAAAGCGGCCTCGGTGATCGGTGCGCCTTTCTGGTCGACCAGGGTGAACGGAGCGCCGAACGGCTCGCCGCCATAGTGGCCGCGATACCAGTCGAAGGTCAGCCAGCCGATGCCGGCCACCATCAGGATGAGAATGCCGACCAGGATAGAACGCATCATAAGAAATATCCGTCTGTAGCGTCATGGCGCGCTCCGACCAAATCCGTGCGCCCCCTTGTTCGGCCACAGTCTTAGCGGTTCGGCCCCGCGCAGGCAAAGTGCCGCGTTGCCGCAACCGCTGCGATGTTGACGCATCCGCTTGCAAAGCCGCACAGTCCGCCCCACCTGAAACCGGCAACTCGGACCGAGGAGGCTTCTTTGCTCGAATTGATTGGGCTCGACCGGATTGGGCGAAAACGGGCTGGGCGTAAACTGATCTGCGGCGCGTTTGCCGCCTGCGTCATGTTTGGCGCCGGTAGCGCCGTCGCCGAGGAAGTCGGCAAGGTCGGTGTCGACTGGGTCGGCAACGACATCATGATCGATGCGATCAAGGATCCCAAGGTCGATGGGGTGACCTGCCATGTCGCCTATTTCGACCGCAGCATCATCGACCGCCTGCACAAGGGTAACTGGTTCGAGGATCCCAGCGATTCCTCGATCTCGTGCCGCCAGACAGGCCCAATCACCATCGGCGACATCGACATGAGCGAGTCCGGCGAGGAGGTGTTCAAGCAAGGCCTCAGCCTGATCTGGAAGAAGCAGGTGGTGAACCGCATCTATGACAAGAAGAACGAGACGCTGATCTATCTGTCGCACTCGCGCCAGGTGCAGAACGGCTCGGCCAAGATGTCGGTTACGACGGTGCCGCTCTACGGCCAGAGCGTGGTGTGGAGCAACAGCAAGCCGAAATAGGCTGGCTGAACTCTTCCCGGTGCCGCTCTGATGGATGATCGGCCCCGGCTTGCGGGACCAATCGCTCTGACGTAAAGCCGCCGGCATGGACCGTTCCGAAGATCTCGTTGCGAAAGACCCTGAGCCGCGCATCCATCCAACCGCGGAGATGAAGGGCTGCAGGCTTGGCCGATACGCCGCGATCGGCGAACGTGTCGTGCTGCGCGAGGTCGTTGTCGGCGATTTCTCCTATTTCGAACGCCATGCCGAGGCGATCTATACGACGATCGGAAAATTTTGCTCCATCGCCGCCAACAGCCGCATCAATGCGCTGGAGCATCCGATCGAGCGGCTGACACAGCACAAGGTCAGCTACCGGCCGAACGAATATTTCCGCTGGCTGGGCGTCGATGCCGCATTCCGCGAGCGGCGGCGGTCGAAGGCCGTGACCATCGGCCATGATGTCTGGATCGGCCACGGCGCGGTCATCTTGCCCGGCATCGCCATCGGCAATGGCGCGGTTATCGGCGCCAATGCGGTGGTGACGCGGAACGTACCGTCCTACACCATCGTCGCCGGCGTGCCGGCGGCGCCGCTCAGGCCGCGCTTCCCCCAGGCCGTCGCCGCTCGGATCGAGGCTCTCGCCTGGTGGGACTGGCCGGTGGAGAAACTCGCCAGGGCAGTTCCCGACATGCAGGCGCTGCCGATAGAGGCCTTCCTCGATCGCTGGGAAAACGACGCCGTTTAAGCTTCCCGGAGAACGGTGTGGGGCTCGCCGTCACCGCTGCGCAGGAAATCATGCCCGCGCTCTCCGGAATGAAACCCCTTCCGCCATGCGGGGGTGGCGCGGCGGAAGGGGCTGGAGGTAAACCGCTGTGAAGCGGAAGGAACAGGCTCTCTGCCTGCACGGTTAGAATGGCACAAAAGCGATAAGGTGCGTTTTGCACCGGATGCGCGCTCCGCGTGTATTCAATTGTGCCGGTTGTATTCGTTTCCCGGTGGGAACCCGAACGGCTGCCGCTTGTTTCTGATGGCGGCAGACATAAAGGGCGCTTGAGACATGGAAAGAACTTTCACCAAGGTGGCCAATTGGGTCGCCCATATAGCCGGCCTGCCGCTGACCTTCGCCGGCTGCTGTCTGATCGTCGTCGTCTGGGCGGTCAGCGGGCCGTTGTTTGGTTTCTCGGACACCTGGCAACTGGTGATCAACACTGGAACCACGATCATCACCTTCCTGATGGTGTTCCTGATCCAGAACACCCAGAACCGCGACGGCGCGGCGATTCAGGCCAAGCTCGATGAACTGATTCGGGTCAGCAAGGGCCACAACCACTTTATCGGCATCGAGCATCTGACTGAATCCGAGGTCGAGGAAATCCGCGACAAGTGCGAGCGGGCGGCGCGCCGGCACGATGAGAAGATCGCCGCCATGGCCGCAAAGAAGGCCGTGACGCAAAAACGAACCCCGAAAAAGCGCGCGGCCTAAGACTCGAACTCAATCTTTCATGAAGGCCGCGAACGCATCCTTGTAGTTTGGATGCCAGCGTGACAAAGCGGGGCGGTTTTCGATGATGTCTCCGGCCGCCCACGCTATGCGCTTCTCGTCCAGCGGCCGCGCCGCCTCGTTGTCGGGGCACAGAATGTAGAAGTCGCCCCTGACCAGCGATTCCAGCATGAAATCAATCACCTGCTCATCGGTCCACGCTCCCGCCGGCTTTTCCGTCGCGCCTTCGGTCAAGCCGGTATAGGTGAAGCCGGGGATGAGCAGATGGGCCGACAGGCGGGCGCCGGGCTCGTTGCGCAGCGCATGCGCCAAGCCCTCGGTAAAGGTCTTCACGCCAGCCTTGGAAACATTGTAGGCGAGGTTGCCAGGCGGTGTGGTGATGCCTTGCTTGGAGCCGGTGTTGACGATCAGGCCCGTCCTGGCCGACGCCAGCATGCGTGGCGCGAAGGCTTCGACGCCATGCACGATGCCCCAGAAATTGATGTCGAGCAGCCGTTTCCAGCCGTCGCGGTTTTCCCAGGGCTTTCCAGGGTTGTCGCCGACGCCGGCATTGTTCATGAGCAACGAGACCCCGCCAAAGGCGCCGAATGCCCGTTCGGCGAGACGATCCACCTCGTCGGCCTTCGACACATCCGATGCAACGGCCAGCACGGCGTCGTCTCCGGCGATGGCGGAGACGGCTCGCGTGGCATCGACGAGGCGCGGGCCGCCAATGTCGGCGAGCACGATCTTCATGCCCATCAGCGCCAGCCGTTTGGCCGCCGCGAGGCCAATGCCGCTGGCGGCGCCGGTGATGACGGCGGTATTGCCTTGGCCAAGCGCCGGCAGGGCGATCTGGATCTCGGTGTCGGGGATCATCGGCGACGGTTTCCTTTTTCGATGGCGCCGAACTTAGCGCCGGAACGGGCTTGTGCAAGCCTCTGTCGGCCTGTCGGGTTGACCGGTCTGGTCGCGGCTGTGCATGCTGGGATGCCAAAAGGGAGATTTCCGATTGACGGATTGGGTTGCAATTCTCAAGGAGCAGACCGCCACCGGCGACCAGATGGGGCGCGAGGTGCCGCAGATGCTGGCCAACCCGGATATCAGCGAAGCGCAGGTGAAAACCTTGTTCTCCGCATTGGAAAAGCAAGCGGAGTTCGTCGAGAAACTGCGCATGGCGCTGGAGAAATTCGGCCATGATTTCTCGATCATCAAGGCAGCGGAACGGCTGGAAGAGCGCTACGCCGACCTTGCGGCTTCAGTGGCGGAAAAGCTGAAGGCGATGCGCGGTTAGGTCAGGCGGTTCCGTCTGGAATTGCGACGGACAGCGAGCAAGAAACTACTTCTCCAGGACGCGCGCAAAGCGCGTGTCCGGCACCAGCCAGACCAAGGCGACGGCAACATAGAGTCCCACGCCGATCCACCGGTTGAGGAAGGTCAGTCCAACCGCCGCGATATAGACGGCGAGCGAAAGCCTTCCCTTGCGGTCGCCGCCGATTGCCTTGGCGAAAGCGGTATCCGGTCCATGCAGCCGATGCAGCGCCATGACGAGGATGCTGTAGGCGGTCGCACACATTGCAAGGTCGAATCCGTAGACCGCGACAGGGACCGTGGCGAAATGGTTCTCGCCCATGAAGGCGGTCGTCACCGGCATCAAGGACAACCAGAACAACAGATGCAGGTTCGCCCATAGTACGCGCCCATCGACGCGCTGCACGGTGTGGAACATATTGTGCAGATTGTTCCAGTAGATGCCGACATTGACGAACGAAAGCACGTAGCAGAGGAAGACCGGCCACTGCGGCAGCAGCGCCGAAAAATCCTCGCCCTCCGGCACCTTCAGGTCCAGCACCATGATGGTGATGATGATCGCCACCACGCCATCGGTGAATGCCTCGACCCTGCCTTTGCCCATGATCACCGCCCTGCCTAAAAGAAATTGTCGAAAGACAGCGAATTGTCAGCCGATCTTGCCATAAACGGCATGCGACAAATCCTCAACTATGCCGGGGAAAACTTTCGCGCCAGGCCGATGGCAATGGGCCAGGTCGGTTCTTTTCGGTTCGGGATTTCCTCTCCAGGCTTCCGCCCTTTGGTGTCAGGAGCCTGCCAAGCGGCCGGAACGCCGCGGATGAAAGCGCGTTAGGGCTTCGATCCCCCAAACCGGAACGAGGTCGGCCATGGGCCTTAGCAATTTGGCGCATAAGCAAGAGGCAACACGTCCAGACGGGCTTGCCATACCGGCCGTCGCCGCGATGATCGCCGTGCTGTTTGCCGGCAGCACGGTGCTTACGCCGCTCTATATCGTCTACAAGCAGCAATTCGGCTTTTCACAGATCACGCTGACTTTGATCTACGCAGTCTATGTCGTGGGCAACCTTGGAGCCTTGCTGCTGTTCGGCGGCGTGTCGGATGTTGTGGGGCGCCGGCCAGCCGCCCTCGCGGCCATGATCGTTGCCATCGGCAGCGCGATTGTCTTCCTGTTCTCCGAGAACGTTCTTTCGCTGGACATAGCGCGCATCCTGAGCGGGCTCGGCATCGGTATTGGCGCGGGGACCGGGACCGCGTGGATTGCTGAACTTCTCTCCCGTGCCGACAAGTCGCGCGCCAGCGTGATTGCTACCAGCACCAATTTCCTCGGCCTCGGCTTTGGCGCTCTTGTCTCGGGACTGTTGGCTCAATATGAGCCCTGGCCTTTGCGCCTCGTCTTCGTAACCTATCTCTTGGCGCTCGCATTGGTGACGATCCTGGTCTGGCGCACGCGCGAAACCGTGGCGAAGCCAGGCGGTCTCAGGCGCATTTCCATACGGCCGCAATTCTCCGTGCCGCAGGAAATCCGCACGCGCTTTGTTGCGCCGGCGGTTACCGGCTTCGGCGCCATGGCGTTGGTCGGCTTCTATGCGGCAGTGGCGCCAAGCATCCTGGCGCAGCAGCTTCATGAGACCAACCACGCTGTTGCCGGTGCGCTGTTTTTCGAACTGGCCATCGTCGCGGCGGCCAGCATCGTGGCGCTGATGCACGTGCAGAGCAACAGGGCCATGCTGGCTGCGCTAGGCTTGATGATCCCGAGCGTCCTGCTGGTGGTCGCGGCACAGATATTGGCCTCCATGGCGCTGATGATCGTGGCCACCGCCTGCTGCGGCGTCGTGGCGGCGCTTGGCTACCGGGGCGGCCTACAGGTGGTAAACGAGATCGCGCCGAAGGATCGCCGGGCGAAAGTCGTCTCCAGCTTCTTCATCTGCTGCTTTGTCGGCAACGCCTTGCCTGTCATCGGCATCGGCATCGTCTCTACCTATGCCGGTGCCGTCGCCGCAAGCCTTGCCTTCGCCGGCGTCATCGTCGTGTTTGCGCTGGTGGCGCTGGGCTTCGGGTTGAAGCACAGCCGGTAAGACGCGGGGTCCGGCCTCAGACGTCCGGCGTTTCAGGTGTCATGTTCGCGCGCTGGCGCGGCACGCCAAGGCCGGTATCGGGCGGCTCGCCGGCAGCCGGCCTGCTCTCGATCATGTGCAAGGTGCGCCAGCCGCCGAAGCGGTAGTAGGCCGCGGCCAGAAGCAGGGAAGTGATCGAACCAGCCGGGAAGCTCCACCACAGCGCCTCTTCGCCGATCACGCCGCGCATGAAATAGGCAAAGCCGGTGCGCACGACGAGCACGGAGATCACCAGGATGATCAGCGGCGGCATGACGGCGCCCGTGGCGCGCACCGTGGCGAACAGCACGATGGTGATGCCGAACAGGATGAACGACCAGGACGCGACACTGTTGATGTGGGCGGCGATGTCGATCGCGGCGCTGTCGTTGCTCAGGAACAGGCTCAGGATCGAGCGGTCGAAGAACCACAGCAATGCGACGAGGGCGCCGGTCAGGATGAGGTTGAAGCCGACGCCGGATGCGGCGACGCGGCCGATCCGGTCCCAGCGGCCGGCGCCGACATTCTGAGCCGCCATGGAAGAAACCGCGGCGCCGATGGCGAGCGCCGGCATCTGGATGTAGGTCCAGAGCTGCGCGGCGATGCCGTAGGCGGCCGCGACCCGCGAACCGTAGGAATTGACGATGCCCATAACCGTCAGTGCAGCCGCCGAGATGACGATCATCTGCAGGCCCATCGGAACGCCCTTGAAGACGACGATGCGCAGCAATGCCGGATCCGGGCGCAACAGAGCAAGATTGGCGCCTGCCAGCCGTAGCGGATGCTTGCGCGCATAGAGCACGACGAGAATGGCAATGACGCTTACGGTCTGGCCGATCAGCGTCGAGGTGGCGGAGCCGGCGATGCCGAGTTCGGGAAACGGGCCGATGCCGCGGATGAGCAAGGGATTGAGCACGATGTCGAGCACGACCGCGAGCGCCATGAAGATGAAGGGCGTGCGTGAATCGCCGGCGCCACGCAGCACGGTCATGACGAAAGACAGAAGGTTCATCATCGGCACGGCCACGAAGATGATGCGCAGGTAGGAGCGTGCGAGCGGCAAGGCGTCGGCCGGTGTGCCGAGCGTGCCGAGGATGGCGTCGACCCAGATCCAGCCGCAGACCGCGAACACCACCGAAACCAGGAAAAAGAAGGTGGCGCTGGTGCCGACGATGCGGCGCGCCTCGGGCAGGTCGCGGGCGCCGATCGACTGCGCCACCAGGATGGTGGCCGCCATGCCGATGCCGAACACGGTGCCGAGGATCAGGAACAGGACGAGATTGGCGTTGGAGGTTGCGGTCAGCGCCGATTCGCCGAGAAAGCGGCCGACCCAGACGGCATTGACCGAACCGTTCAGCGATTGCAGCACGTTGGAGCCGAGCACCGGCAAGGCGAAGAGCAGCAGCGTGCGTGGGATCGGGCCACTGGTCAGGTCGCCGGTGCGCCGACGCGCGGGTAATTTTTCGTCCATTGCCAAGGCCTGCCTCGAGTCCGGTGTGCTATGATCGCAGATTCAACCGGACAGGTCGATGTAGGCGGGAGTGTCGGTCCAAGGCGCTCGCGACAGGTCCTCGTGCGCCCCCGACCTGTCGGCTGCCGGCAAGATCACGACCGTGTCGAGCGAGACCGCGGGGCGATCGATGCCGGCGTGCGGAAGGAGGCAGCGTTTTTGAAAAGGGCTTCGCCACCTGCCGGGCGGACGCGCCAAACGACGCGCCCGCCCGGCAGTGATCGTTACTTCTTGCCGAGACCCGGCAGAGTGACCTGATAGACCAGGAACATGGTGTCGACATCGGCGCCGTCGTCGGCCTTGTAGGGGGCGCCGACCTGGAAGCCGTCCTGGGCGAGGAAGTCATTGTCGTTGGCGACGAACAGGAAATAATCGTCGGGCAGCTTCGGGTCGAGGACGCTGGCAACCGACATCGCTTCCCACTTTTCCGAAAGCTCGTTGCGGTCCTTCGCCCCACCATTGTGGAGGCCGAAGCGGCCAAGCTGCGCGGCGTCGTTGATGTCGATGAACGGCGTCAGCTTGGCCGGCGTGATCGAGGGATCAAGCACGCCCTTGGGCGCCACCGGCTTGTCGGCGGCGTCGAAGGGGCCGCCTGCGATGTCGGTTGCGCCGGACACGTCGACTATGTTGATCTGGCGGTAGAGCGAGGCGTCACCCTTCTTCAGGCCCTGGCCGTTGCCGCTGTCGCGCGCCAGCATCAGGAAGGCCGTGTCGGAAAGCGCCATGATCTCGCTCTGCGCGGCGACCTTGGTCTTGCCCTTGGCATCCTTGAACACCGGCAGCGGCACGACATACTCGTGCGCGAGCTTGAGATGGGCGAGGTCGGAGGCGTCGTATACCAGCGCCCGGGTGTTCTGCCTGGTAGCAGGGGAATCACCGCCGTCCTGCCTTGTCGCCGACTGCAGCACGGCGATCAGGAACTTGCCGTCCGGCGTCATTGCCATGCCTTCGAGGCCCTGGTTGTTCTGGCGGCCGGTTTCGGGATCCTTGGGATCAGGGTCGGCGGCGCCAGGGCCGGGGTTGTCGGAGGAGAAGTTCGGCGTTCCCTTGCGCATCGGCACAAGCGCCGCCGGCGGCTGGGTCGCCGACATCAGGCGGCCTTGCGCGGAGAACCTGTAGATGTTGGGACCGTACTCGTCGGAGATGAACATCGAACCGTCGGGCAGCCGCGCGATGGCCTCGTTGTCGAGAGCGAGCTTGCCGTTGGTGGCGACGGGCAGCATCGGCATGTCGCCGGCGGCCGGGCGTACATCCGACAGCGGATCGAGGCCGGTGGCATCGGCGCCCTTGTCATCGGTGAGCAGTATCGTGTCGGCAAGCGTCGCCTTGACGCCCGTCTGTTCCTGGCCGGCCGCGGGAGCGGCACTCGGGGCGACAGGCGTGAATTCGATGCCGACGGTGTTGAGGCGCGGGCGATAGTCGGTGGTGCCCTCGACGTTGTAACCACGGTCGGGCAGCAGCCAGAGCGACCCCTTGTAGGTACCCGCTTCATGCGTCCAGCCTGATGTGTCGATCGCCATGCCGGAGGCGGAGCCAAAGGTCTCACCGAACTTGTCGCGCTGGTCGGCCGGCATGCGGCCGACGCCGACAAGGCCCTTGTTGATGTAGGCCACGCCTTCGGCAAGCGCCGGCGTCAGATCGGTGAACAAGGCCAGCGCGATGCCGAGCGATGCGGTTCGGTGCAGGTGTTTCATGGACAATCCTCTTTGTGACGAAGCGTGCCGGAGCGGCCGAAGGACAAAACGGAAAGAGGGGCTGCATCGATGATGCCGCGAGCGCCTCCCCGAAAGCGATCTAAGGCGTCAACATGATGCTTGCGTGACAGCGCGCGATGCAGGTCCGCGGGCGTCTCCATGTGCCGGCAAAAACGCCGGATAGCGTGAAATCATCGATCTGCCTGCGAGCCTGTCGGGCGTGCTGGACACATATGTCCAGTGCCTATATGATGCCGGCTTCGAGCCGACCGGGTGGAAGCCGCGTCGGCTTCCTTACCTCGGGGCGGTCTTGGCTACACGAGTGCAAGAGCGTCGCGCTGGCGTTGGTGGACGACGGTTTCGCCGGGGAGGGGACGGCGTTTTGCGTGCACATTGTCGGCGTCGCGGCCGGCGCGGGTTATCGCGGCCTCGCCTGTGATCCCTAGGGCAAGGCGAGGCGGCATTGAGGAGGAATTTCGATGGTCGATGACGCGGCGCGGGACAGCAGGCGCGAACGCCGGCGCGGACGCATGGGCGAGGCCGGGAGTGAATCAAGCCGCCGGCCCGATTACCGCTCGCTGAAGAACCCGTTTCTGCCGCAGCCGATCTTTTCCGACGACCAGGTGGCGTCGATCCACGACACGGCGCTGCGCGTGCTGGAGGAACTCGGCATCAAGGTGCTGTTGCCCGAGGCGCGCGAGGTGCTTGCCCGCGCCGGCGCCCTGGTCGATTCCGATACCGACATGGTGCGCATCGGCCGCGACATGGTGGTGGCCGCACTCGCCTCCGCCCCGCGATCGATCCATGCCTATGCCGGCGCGCGTGACCGCGACCTGTCCCTCGAACTGGGTTCGATGACGTTCCTGGCAGGCTCCGGCGCGCCCAACGTCACCGATCTCGAACGCGGACGCCGTCCCGGCACGCTCGAGGCCTTCGAGGAGTTCATCAAGATGGTGCAGCATTTCGACGTGCTGCACATGCTGGGGCCCTGCGTCGAGCCGCAGGACGTCGACAACCGCTTCCGTCACTATGCCGTCAACCGTGCGCAGCTGACGCTGTCCGACAAGTTCCCCTTCGTCTTCGCGCGTGGCACGCCGCAGGTCCAGGACGGCTTCGAGATGATCCGGCTGGCACGCGGCCTGTCGGAAGATGAGTTTCGCTCGGGCGCGCATTGCTACACCGTCATCAACACCAACTCGCCGCGCCAGCTCGACATTCCGATGGCGCAAGGCATCATCGATTTCGCCAGAGCCGGGCAGGTGTCCGTCATCACCCCGTTCTGCCTGGCGGGAGCGATGGCGCCGATCACCGTGGCCGGCGCGCTGGCGCTGCAGCATGCCGAAGCGCTGGCCGGCCTGACGCTGGCGCAGATCGTGCGCCCCGGCGCGCCTGTGATCTATGGTTCCTTCTCGTCCAATGTCGACATGAAGTCGGGCGCACCCGCCTTCGGCACGCCGGAGCACGTCAAGGCGACGCTCGGCGCCGGCCAGCTGGCGCGCTTTACCGGGCTTCCCTGGCGGTCCGGCGGCGGCAGCGCCGCCAACATCTCGGACGCGCAGGCGGCACACGAGACGCAGTTCGCGCTGTGGGGCTCGGTGCTGGCCGGGGCGACGATGTGCATCCATGCCGCGGGCTGGCTGGAGGGAGGATTGAGCGTCTCGCTGGAGAAGCTGGTCACGGATGTCGAAGCCCTGCAGACGATCGCGGAACTTTGCGCCGCGACGCCCGGCGACAGCGATTCCATCGGCTTCGACGCGATCGCCGAAGTGCAGCCGGGCGGCCATTTCTTCTCGGCCGGCCATACCATGGCGCGCTACCGCACCGCTTTCTACGAGCCGTTGGTCGCCGACTGGTCGAACTTCGGCAACTGGACGCAAGGCGGATCAAAGACCGCCACCGAACGCGCCACCGGCGTCTGGAAGCGCATCCTCGCCGATTTCGAGCCGCCGGCGACAGCGGTGGCAACGTCAGGCGTGCTGGACGCGTTCATCGCGCGACGCACCGAGGAGGGTGGAGCAGCGCCGGTGTCGTGAGACGGCTTGCCTGTTCGTCGCCCCAGAATTGTGGCGGTGTCCCGGAACCCACCGCGCCTCCCGCGCATTCATGGACGCGGGCCAACGCCTGGCTCCATTCGCGAGCCGTTGAGGGAGGACGACATGGGTTTCGACCAGTATCACGAACCGCCGCAAGAACTGTCGCAGGAAGTGCGGACCTTTGCCCGCATGATCACGTCGCTGATCGAGGAGGCGGAAGCGATCAGCTGGTACGAACAACGCATGTCGGTGGAAAAGGACCCGCAGGCCAAGGCGATCATGAAGAATGCGCAGAGCGAGGAGTTCAAGCATTTCGGCATGGACCTCGAATTCCTGCTGCGCCGGAAGACGGACTGGCGCGTGGAACTGAAGGAAATCCTGTTCACGACAGGGGATATCGTGAAGGCCGGGGAGGCGGGCGAGAAGAAGGTGGATTGAGGCCGGAACCCAGCCCTACGAGGCTAGCAGCAACCCACCTCACACCGCCGCCACAAACCCGTCCAGCACGCGTTTCTGGCCGGCCTTGTCGAAGTCGATGGTCAGCTTGTTGCCTTCGATGGCTGAAATATTGCCGTTGCCGAATTTCTGGTGGAAGACACGGTCGCCGACGCTGAAGGCCGACGGCGTGTCGGAGACGGATTTGGCGACCAGTTCACCGTCGATGGTGCGGCCCTTCACGCTGGTGCGGCCGGCGCCGTAGCCGGAGTCTGTCTCGCCATAGCCGATGCGTTCGACCTGATGGCCTGAGCGCGTGCCCCAGTTGCGGTCGGTCGCCTCGGTGCGGTTGGCCTGCGCGCGCTGCCAGCCGGGCGTCGAATAGGTGTTGGAGAAGGCGCCGGATTTTTCACCGCTGCCCGGATTGCCGCCGATATTGTCGAAGCGCGAGGCGCCATACGGGTTCTGTCGTCCCGCCCCTTGGCCACCGCCACGGCCGGACGCGAACGAGCCGCCGCCATAGGGATTGCCGTAACCCCCATAGGAGTTGCCGGCTTCGGCGACCTCGACATGGGCGTCCGGCAGTTCCTCGAGGAAGCGCGACGGGATCGTCGATTGCCACAGGCCGTGGATGAGACGGTTGGAGACGAACCAGATATGCAGGTTCTTCTTCGCCCGAGTCAGGCCGACATAGGCCAGGCGGCGCTCTTCCTCCAGCCCGGAGCGGCCGCCTTCATCCAGCGCGCGCTGGTGGGGAAACAGGCCTTCTTCCCAGCCGGGCAGGAAGACGGTGTCGAATTCGAGGCCCTTGGCCGAATGCAGCGTCATGATGGAGACGGCATCGAGGCCGGCATTCTGCTCGGCATCCATGACCAGCGCGACATGTTCGAGGAACGAGCGCAGCGACTCGTACTCCTCCATGGAGCGGATCAGTTCCTTCAGGTTCTCCAGCCGCCCAGGTGCCTCGACCGAACGGTCGTTCTTCCACATGTCGGTGTAGCCGCTCTCCTCGAGAATGGTCTCGGCGAGTTCGGTGTGCGGCGTCGTTTCCAGCGCCTTCTGCCAGCGCTCGAAATTGGCTGCGACCTCGCGCAGCGCGGCGCGTGGTTTCGGCTTCAGCTCGTCGCTTTCGGCAAGTGTGCCCGCCGCCGCCAGCATCGGGATGCGCAAGCCGCGCGCCGTGTCGTGGATCTGGCGTATGGTCGCTTCGCCCAAGCCGCGCTTGGGCACATTGACGATGCGTTCGAAGGCGAGGTCGTCGGTGCTGTTGGCGACGACGCGGAAGAAGGCCAGCGCATCGCGGATTTCCATGCGCTCGTAAAAACGCGGGCCGCCGATGACGCGGTAGTTCAGGCCAAGCGTGATGAAGCGGTCCTCGAAGGCGCGCATCTGGAAGGACGCGCGGACAAGGATCGCCATGTCGTTGAGATTATGCCGGTTCCCTTGTCTGTCGGGGCGTTGGTAGGCCTCGATGGTCTCGCCGATGGCGCGGGCTTCCTCCTCCGAATCCCAGGCGGCGTGGACGTTGACCTTGCCGTCCTCGGGATCGTTGCGGTCGGTGAACAGCGTCTTGCCGAAACGGCCTTCATTGTAAGCGATGAGATGGGAAGCGGCGCCCAATATGTGCGCGGTCGAGCGGTAATTGCGCTCCAACCTTATGATGGTGGCGCCGGGAAAATCCTTGTCGAAGCGCAGGATGTTGTCGACCTCGGCGCCGCGCCAGCCATAGATCGACTGGTCGTCGTCGCCAACGCAGCAGATGTTGACGGTGGCCTGGCGCGAATTTCCCTCCCCCTTGAGGGGAGGGTGGCCGGGCGAAGCCCGGTCGGGTGGAGTCCGCGCGGCAGTGCTCGACGCCTTGACGGTGCCTTCTGCGGCGACCCCCTCCGCCCGCTTCGCGGGCACCTCCCCCTCGAGGGGGGAGGATTGCGGCCTTTGCGCCAGGAGGCGCAGCCACATGTACTGGGCGGTGTTGGTGTCCTGGTATTCGTCGACGAGGATGTATTTGAAGCGCCGGTGATAGTCCTTCAGCACATCGGGATTTGCGCGGAAGATGCGGATCGGGTGGCAGAGCAGATCGCCGAAATCGCAGGCGTTCAGCGTCCGCAGCCGCTCCTGATAGGCCTTGTAGAGCTCGCGGCCCTTGCCATTGGCGAAGCTGCGCGCATCGCCCTCGGCGATGTCGGCCGGGCCCTGGCCCTTGTTCTTCCAGCCGTCGATCATCTGGGCGAACTGCTTGGCGGGCCAGCGCTTGTCATCCAGCCCCTCGGCCTGGATGAGCTGCTTGATCAGCCGCACGACGTCGTCTGTGTCGAGGATGGTGAAGTCGGATCTCAGGCCGGCAAGCTCGGCGTGGCGGCGCAGCAGCTTCACCCCGATCGAGTGGAAGGTGCCAAGCCAGGGCATGCCCTCGACATTGCCTTCGCCGATCAGGATGCCGATGCGCTGCTTCATCTCGCGCGCGGCCTTGTTGGTGAAGGTGACGGCCAGGATCTGCGACGGGAAGGCCTTGCCGGTGGCGAGGATGTGGGCGATGCGGGTGGTCAGCACGCGGGTCTTGCCGGTGCCGGCGCCGGCCAGCACAAGAACCGGGCCTTCCGTGGTCTCCACCGCCAGCCGCTGCTCGGGATTCAGCCCCCTGAGATAGTCGGGCGCATTGTTTTGGCCGCCGCGGGCAGCCATGGCGCGCGCGGCGATGCCCGACGGGGCCGGGGGCCGCGCATTGGGTTCATCGAAAAAGGGCATGTCTTCCGAAAAGCCGGACATCTTCCCCGAATGTAGTGATTCGGCGGCGAAAGACCAGAACTGTCTACGTTTTGTTCCGGTAAAGTGCCTGATACCGCGACTTGAGCGTATGGCAGCGGGCGTTGTGGACATCCGCGGGCGAAACGAGGTTGCCGCCGCGAGCCGATGACCTATGCTTGACAGGCGCGGCGGTCGGGAGAAAGTTGCGCAGGGGGGCAGCACGCAATGTGGGGTTGCCCAGGGCCGCCACCATGCGCGCAACAGTCGAAGGAGTATCATCTTGGCTGTCACCGTCACCTCCCTCATCCTCCTCCTCATCGGCCTGGCGCTTGGCGCGGGCGGCATCTGGTTGGCTTCGCTGGGCGGCAGTTGGTACTACATCATCGCCGGTCTCGCCTTCCTGGTCGCCGCCTGGCTGCTCTACCGGCGCCGTTCCACGGCACTCTGGCTCTACGCGGCGATCGTGCTCGGCACGCTGGCCTGGGCGGTCTGGGAAACCGGCTTCGACTGGTGGGAACTTGGTCCGCGCGGCGGTATCATCGTTCTCGTGGCGCTGTGGCTGCTGACGCCATGGGCGCGGCGCGGCCTTGCCGGTCCGGACGGCCGCGCGCCGCTGATCCTTGCCGTGCTGGCGTCGCTGGCGGTGGCCGGCTATTCGATGACCACGGACCCGAAAGACATCGCCGGCGCGCTCGACACCGACAAGGTGATGCCCAACGCCAATCTCGGCGGCGATGTGCCGGCCGGCGAGTGGCACTATTACGGCCGCACTCAGTTCGGCCAGCGCTATTCGCCGCTCGACCAGATCACGCCGGACAATGTCGCCAACCTGAAGCCGGCCTGGACCTACCGCACCGGCGACGTGAAGGGACCGAACGATGTCGGCGAGACCACCTACCAGGTGACACCGCTTAAAGTCGGCGACACGCTCTACATCTGCACGCCGCACAATTTCGCCATCGCCATCGATGCGGCGACCGGCAAGGAGAAGTGGCGCTTCGACCCCAAGATCAAGCTCGACAAGGACCGCCAGCATCAGACCTGCCGCGGCGTATCCTACTATGCCGATGCCGGCGGCGCCGCCGGTCAGCCCTGCGCGGCGCGCGTCTACCTGCCGACCTCGGATGCGCGGCTGATCGCGCTCGACGCCGCCAACGGCCAGCTTTGCCCCGCCTTCGCCGAGGGCGGCACGCTCAATCTCCTGACCGGCATGCCATACCCGAAGTCGGGCTATTACTACTCGACTTCGGCGCCGCTGATCGCGGGCGGCAAGATCATCGTCGGCGGCGCGGTCAACGACAATTATTCGACGCAGGAGCCGTCGGGCGTCATCCGCGCCTATGATGCAAGCACCGGCAAATTGCTGTGGAACTGGGATTCCGGCAATCCGGACCAGACGACGCCGCTGCCGCCTGGCCAGACCTACACCGCCAACTCACCCAACATGTGGTCGACGCCCAGCGCCGACGAAAAGCTCGGCCTGCTTTACGTGCCGCTCGGCAACCAGACACCGGACCAGCTCGGCATGGGTCGCAGCGCCAATGTCGAGAAATTCTCCTCCTCGATCACCGCGCTCGACCTCAACACCGGGCAGCTGAAATGGGTGCGGCAGACCGTGCATCACGACCTCTGGGACATGGACGTGCCGGCGCAGCCGAGCCTGGTCGATATCACCAAGGCCGATGGCTCCGTCGTGCCCGCGCTGGTCGGACCGACCAAGCAGGGCGACCTCTACGTGCTCGACCGGCGCACCGGCGAGCCGGTGATCGCGGTGAAAGAAGTGCCGGCGCCCGGCGGGGCCATCGAGGGCGACCACACATCGCCGACGCAGCCCGCTTCGGACCTTTCCTTCAACCCGAAGCCGCTGACCGATGCCGACATGTGGGGCATCACCATGTTCGACCAGCTGGCCTGCCGGATCGCGCTCCACGAGTTACGCTATGAAGGCCGCTACACGCCCCCCTCGCTGCAGGGATCGCTGATCTATCCCGGCAATTTCGGCACTTTCAACTGGGGCGGCGTGGCGGTCGATCCGGTGCGCCAGGTGATGTTCGGCATGCCGACCTATCTCGCCTTCACATCCACGCTGATCCCCCGCGCCGATGTACCGCCGCCGAGCGACGCCAAGGGCAGCGAGCAGGGGCTGAACCGTAACGAAGGCGCACCTTACGCGGTGGTGATGAAACCATTCCTGTCGCCGCTCGGCATTCCGTGCCAGGCGCCGCCTTGGGGCTATGTCGCCGGCGTGGATCTGAGGACCGGCGCGATCGCCTACAAGCACCGCAACGGCACAGTCTACGACATGACGCCGCTGCCGTTGCCGCTGAAGGTCGGGGTGCCCGGCATTGGCGGGCCGATTATCACCGCCGGCGGTGTCGCCTTCCTCGGTGCCGCCGTCGACGATTATCTGCGCGCCTATGACCTGACATCGGGCAAGCAGCTCTGGCGGGCGCGGCTGCCGGCCGGTGGGCAATCGACGCCGATGACCTATACGGTCGCGGACGGGCGCCAGTTCGTGGTCATCGTCGCCGGCGGCCACGGCTCGGTTGGCACCAAGCCGGGCGATTATGTGATGGCCTACGCGCTGCCGAAGTAGGCGGTGCCGGGTAGGTTCGGCGAACCGAAGATCAGCCGAGCCCCAGATGGCTCTTCAGGCTTGGTACCGAGCCGAGCACCTCGTTGGTCAAATCGGGGCCGGCGGCGGCCTCGGCCTGCTGGATCAAAGTCTCGCCAGCCTTCTGGATCTGTGTCATGTCGAGGCCGGAGGCCTTGAGCGCGGCGAGGCCGTTGACCAGCGCGCCCGCCTTTTCGCCGAGAACGCCGCCAATCGCGCCCTGCAGCGAAGACAGGAACCCGCCACCGCCGCCGGCCGGGGTGGCGGCCATGACGTCATATTTCCGCGCCAGCGCGTCGGCGCCCGGAATCTTGGCGAAGAGCTGGGACGCGCTGGTGCCGTCCGCCTCGTGCTCAAGCACCGAGAAAATGGTGCCGACGACCTTTTCGGTCGTTGCCTGGTCGAGGCCCGCTTTCTGCGAAACGGTGCTCACGATATCCTGTACGTCCATGACTTTACCTCACCCTTGGGTTTTCGTGTTTGCCGGATGGCCCTGGCGGCTGCGAACCTTGACCATGGCTTCCGGCTCGCCGCGACAACGGCCGCTCGCATAGTCAGAACGGCGGCCACGACGACGACGGCCGTTGCCAGGATCGGCGAGGTCATGGTCAATGGCATTGTTCCTTTCGGATAGGTTTATCAAAGCCATGCCCGCGCCAAGGGGGCGGCCGGCCAGGCAGTTTCCCCCACTATTGTGGCGGCGACATCAAGATTTATCACCGATGACCAAAACGTGATGTTTGTTTGCCGCGTTCGTTAGGGAGCGGAAGCGGCCCCGTGCCGTGACTGGACGATGCGCGGCTCGCCCCTATGTTGGGGACGGCAACACCACAGTAGAGACAGCGAGATCGAGGAGCGCGCGCATGACAAAATCGGCCACCACGGACAGACCCGTCATCACCCAGGCGATGATCGACGCCTATGACGAATACACGCATCTGACGCTGGATCGCCGCCGCTTCATGGAGCAGTTGACCAGGCTTGCCGGATCGGGCGCGGCGGCTGCCGCGATCGCGCCGATGCTGGCGGCGAATTCCGCCCAGGCGGCAATCGTGGCCGAAAACGATGCCCGCGTGAAGGGCGAGGACATCACCTATGCCGGCAGCGGCGGCGAGATGAAAGGCTACCTAGTCAAACCGGCTAACCAGACCGGCAAGCTCGGTACCGTTATCGTCATCCATGAAAACAGGGGGCTAAATGCGCATATCCGCGACGTCGCCCGGCGCGTGGCGCTGGAGGGGTTCGTGGCGCTCGCGCCCGATTTCCTATCGCCGCTCGGCGGCACGCCCACCGATGAGGACAAGGCGCGCGACATGTTCACGAAACTCGACCCGGCGCGGACCGTGGCCAACGGCGTGGCGACGGTCGCCTTTCTCAAGGCCGACCAGGACGGCAACGGCAAGGTCGGCGCCATCGGCTTCTGCTGGGGCGGCGGGACGGCCAACATGCTGGCCGTCAACGCGCCGGATCTGGCCGCCAGCGTCGCCTATTACGGCATGCAGCCGAAGGCCGCCGACGTGTCGAAGATCAAGGCCGCATTGCTGCTGCATTATGCCGGGCTCGATGAGCGCACCAATGCCGGCATCGACGCCTTCAAGAAGGAACTCGACGCCGCGCATGTGGAATACACGATCTATGTCTACGAAGGCGCCAACCATGCCTTCAACAACGACACCTCGGCGGCGCGCTACGACAAGAAGGCGGCCGATCTCGCCTGGGGCAGGACGATCGCGTTCCTCAAGCAGAAGCTGGCATGACCACCGCCGTCACGCGGCCGGCGCCCAGACCATCTCGAAGGCCGGCGACAGGGTGAAGCCGGCCGGGCGCTCCGATGTCGGCGGCGGGCGCCGCACGCCTTCCTGCAGATAACGCAGGGCGGAGGTCAGCCCGCTCATCGTATAGGGCTTGGCGATGACGCCGATGGCGCCGGCAAAATGGTCGGGAATGCGCTTCGGGTTGGCGGTCATGAAGACGACCATCGAGTTCTTGTCGCCGATATATTCGGCGACGTCGATGCCGGTCGGTCCATCGGTGAGATGGATGTCGACAAAGGCGATGTCGGCCTGCGTGGTATCGACCATGTCCTTTGCTTCGGCCAGCGATGTTGCCCAGCCCACGACGCTGTGTCCAGCATCCTGGACCAGGGTCTCCAACTCCATGGCCAGCAGCGCCTCGTCCTCGACGATCAGGACCTTGAGTGGTTCAATCATGACTGGTTTCCTTTTGGCTGGGGGCCGTTCGGCATCGAGATGACGACGCGGGTGCCGGGACCGGCATCGCGCCATTCGATTTCGGCACGCAACTGGCGGGCGAGCGATTTGATCAGCCGCATGCCGAACGAGGCGTCGCCAGTGGCATCGGCCATGCCGACGCCGTCATCCGAGACCTCGATGTTCAAGTGGCCGTCGGGCTGGCTCATCTTGATGCCGATGCTGCCCGATCTCGTGCCGTCCGGCCTTTCCTTGAAGGCATGCTTCAGCGCGTTGGTGACCAGTTCGTTGACCATCAGCGCCACCGGCGTCGCCTTCTCGGCCGGAATCACGATGGGCTCGAGGTCGAGCGTCGGGTTGATTTCCGACCGTCCCGAAGCTGTCAGCAGGTCGGAGATGAGATCCCTGGCAAAGTCCGAGACATCGAACCTGCTGACATCCTTGGACTGATAGAGCCGGCGGTGCACGGTGCTGAGCGCCTCGATGCGCTCCAGCATCGTGCCTAGCGAACGTTTCAGATTCTCGTCGCTGACGGTGCGGCTCTGCATGAGGATAAGCGAGGAGATCATCTGCAGATTGTTCTTCACGCGATGGTCGACCTCATGCAGAAGCGTGGTCTGCGCCTCGAGGGCAGCCTCGAGCTCGGCGGTGCGCTCCTTCACAGCTTTCTCGAAACGATCCTTGTCCGCCGTGATGCGATGCTCCGAGCGCTTGCGGTCCGAAACATCGAGCTGTGAGGCAAAGAAGAATTGCAATTCGCCTTTGTCGTTGGATACCGGGCTGATGTAGAGCGCGTTCCAGAAGGTGGAGCCGTCCTTGCGATAGTTCAGGATATCGACGCTGAGATCGGTTTCGTTAGCGATCGCGGCGCGTATCTGTGCGATGGCTTCCTTGTCGCTCCTGGGTCCCTGCAGGAAGCGGCAGTTCTTGCCGACAACCTCATGACGCTCGTATCCCGTCAGGCGCAGGAAGGCGTCGTTCGCGAAGACGATCGGATTGTCCTGCCGGCGCGGATCGGTGATGATCATCGACATGCGCGTGGCACGGATGGCCGCCGCGAAGGGATCGCCCTTGCCTTGCTCGACATGAAGGTCGTCGGTCATGTGCCATGCGTCGGCCGGTTCCCTGGTCCGTTTCCAGTCCATAGCGTCACTCCAAGCCATTTTTCGTGGGAGACAACGGCCAGAAGTCAGATTTGGTTCAATCTTGAGCGCCTTGCCGCAGTTCGTCGCAGGCGGGAACCAACGGCGAATTTTCGCAACAGATTGGCAGGAAAGGATTTCCTGACGCTAGGGCGCAGGTGCTGGCTTGTGGAAGGCGACGCCGGCGACCACCAGTATGATGCCGAGGCAATCGATGGGGCTGGGAATCTGGCCCAGCACGACGACGCCGATCAGCGTGGCGGTGACCGGCAGCAGCGACAGCATCAGCGCGAAGCTCGCGCGCGGTAGCCGCGTCATGGCGAGCTGATCGCAGATGTAGGGGATGACGGATGAGCAGACGCCGACACCGACGGCGGCGACGAGCAGCGGCGGCGAGAAAAAGGCGGGCAGTGCGTCGCTGACGCCGATCGGAAGTACGACAACGAAGGCGATTGCCATGGCAGCGCCCAGGCCGGCGATGCCGCCGCCGGCGCGGGCGATACGGTGACCAAGCACGATGTAACCGACAAAGAGCGCGCCGTTGAGGAAGGCCCAGAACAGCCCGACCGGGTCGCTTGACCATTTGATGTCGATCAACAGCAAGGTGCCGGTGACGGCTACGGCAAGCGCGGCCAGATTGCGAGCGCTCCTGAGGCCGACCAGCGCAATGGCGATGGTGCCTACGAATTCAATTGCGGCCACCAGCGAGATCGGCAAGCGGTCAAGCGCCAGGTAGAACGAGCAGTTCATCACCGCCAGGCAAGCGCCGAAGGCAAGGAGCAGAAGCCGCGTCCGTGAGCCGCCGCGGGCGAAGGTTCGCCAGGGGCGGGTCAGCGGCGCGAAGATCAGTGCCGCCGTGGCGATGCGCAGCCACGCCATGCCGAGCACACCGACATGCGGGAAAAGCAGCACGGCGAAGGCCGGACCAAGATAGTGGAAGACCGCGCTGATCGCGAACCAGAGATGCGGCGGCAATCTTGTCGCCAGGCTGCCGGCAACAGCGCCGGCACGAGCGGGCCTGGCAATGTCGGGACCGGCAGCCGGGGCTCGCGTCTGGTCATTCATCGGATGAGTATCGCAGCCGATCTTTCCGGTTTATATGGATGATGAGCGCCATTTCAGGTCGTTTATGTTCCGGAAGCAAGGAGCTTTTCGTGAAACGCCTTCGAACCGAAAATGCCGACCTTGATGCGGCCGACATGAAGATACTACGCCTGCTGGAAGAGGACGCGCGCGTCAGTACGGCGGAGTTGGCGCGCTCGGTCGGCCTGTCGGCGCCGAGTGTGGCCGAGCGCATCAAGCGGCTGCAGGAGAACGGCGTGATCGAAGCCTATAGCGTCAAGATCAATCCCGCGGCCCTTGGCCTGAAACTGTCGGCATGGCTGCGCATCCGGCCGGTGCCGGGGCAGTTGGCTGTCGTGGCCGAGATCATCCGCGGCCTGCCGGAAATCGCACAATGCGACCGCGTGACCGGCGAGGACTGTTTCATCGCGCTGGCGCATGTCGGCTCGGTGGCCGAACTCGAACGGGTGATCGACCGCATCATCCCCCATGCGATGACGAACACGGCGATCATCCAGTCGTCGCCGGTGATCGCGCGCTCGCCGCTGGCGGCGATCAGGCGGCAGGCTTGATTCGTGAGATGTTGCTTGAAACGTCGCGCCGCCCCTCATCTGCCTGCCGGCATCAACATCGGCGCCGCTCCTGCAACGCCGATAATTGGCGAAATCGGTAACGGCAGCATCTTTCTCCGGTCCCTATACTAGGAGAAATGCCCGGCAGGGCAGTGATGAGCAGCACCAATCTACGGGAAGAATGCCGACGCCAGACGGCGATCGAAATCGCCCGCCCTAGGCGTGGCCTCGCTTCAGGCGGGCGCGTTTCAAGATGCTGCGCCAGCGGATCATGTCGAACGGGATCGGCTCGTTGTTGTTGGCGATGTGGAAGATCTCGTTGTCGACGTTCTTGAGCGAACGCCAGAAATCATAGTCTGATATGCGCGGATCGGCCGCCAGCCTGTCCACCTCGACCTTGATGTCGGTTTTCATGCACGTTCCTCGAACCGGCTTTGCCCCGCCGCCCGCATCCCAACTCGATGCGGATCGTTTTCGACCGCTCCGCTGAGTCGTTCAACGGCTCAAACGGCTTGTTCACGTTAAAACCTTGGTAAGGTTAACGTGGGCGCCAAACCGCTTCAAGCAACCGATGCGGAGGGATTTGAGGGGGCAGCTATTTTGGTTCGACAGTGTGGCTTTAAAGCCAGATCGATCGTCGCGTCTGACAAAGCGGCGGATTCGGCTCAGCCCTGTTTGCGCTTGATTGCGATCGAGCGGCCGGCGCGTTCGGGCATCGGCAGCACCGAATGGGCGGCGCGCATGGCCTCGATCCTGGCCAGCACATCGGCCGGGAAGGGCGCCACTTTCGGGCCAGACATATCGACATGCAATGACAGGGTCTCGGACGTGGCGGCAAGCCAGCCATCGACATGGCGGATTTCCTGGTAGGCCCGCAGCCGCTTCTCGTCATGGTCGATGAGCTGGAAGGAGACCGTGACCTTGTGGTCCAGGTGCAATTCCTGCACGTAGCAGACATGGACTTCGGCGGTGTAGATGGTCAGGCGCCGCTCCTTCACATAGTCCAGGCCCATGCCCATCGCCTCGAAGGCCTCGTCCGAGCAGCGGTCGAACAGGACGTTGTAATAGGCCATGTTGAGATGGCCATTATAGTCGATCCAGTCCTTCTCGATGTCCGTGGGCCTGGAGACGAAGGGGGCGGGGATGGACATCGAAACTTCCTTGTTCTGGTGCCGGACAGAGCGTAACCGGTGAGTGTCTTTCATTCTGACGCAATTCCCTGGGGAAAGCGCTATGCGCTTTTCCTGCAATTGCTTTAGGCATCCATAGCTGCATGACAAGCATGCATGCTGGTCCATTCGCGGAGGATTTCATGGCTCTGAGCGACCTCAATCCGGTCGAACGCAACGAGGAAGGCATCGCGGCGGTGCTCGGCATCCTCAAGCAAAGGCTGGGCGAGCGCTTGCAGACCGGGCAGGCCATCCGCTCGCAGCACGCGCATACGACGACTTACATTCCGACGCAGGCGCCCGACGGTGTCGCTTTCCCGGAGACGACGGCCGAGGTGCAGGAAATCGTGCGCGCCTGCGCGGCCCACCGCGTGCCGGTGATCGCGTTCGGCGTCGGTTCCTCGCTGGAAGGCCACACCAATGCGCCGGGTGGCGGCATTTCGGTCGATACGTCGCGGATGAACCGCATTCTTTCGGTCAATCCGCAGGATCTCGACTGCACGGTCGAGCCAGGCGTGACGCGCGAGGATCTCAACCGGCACCTGCGTGACACCGGCCTGTTCTTTCCGATCGACCCGGGCGCCAATGCCTCGCTCGGCGGCATGGCGGCGACGCGGGCGTCGGGCACCAATGCGGTGCGCTACGGGACGATGCGCGAGAACGTGCTGTCGCTGACCGCCGTGATGGCCGACGGCGAGACGGTTACGACCGGCAAGCGCGCGAAAAAAAGCTCGGCCGGCTATGATCTGACCCGGCTGCTCGTGGGCTCGGAAGGCACGCTCGGCATCATCACCGCGCTGACCCTCAAGCTGCAAGGCATTCCGCAGGCGATCTCGGGCGGCGTCTGCCCGTTTCCGAGCGTCGAGGCCGCCTGCAACGCGGTCATCGCGACGATCCAGATGGGCATCCCGGTGGCGCGCATCGAACTGGTCAACGCATTGCAGATGCGGGCGATGAAGACGTATTCCAAGCTCGACTATCCCGAGAGCCCGTGCCTGTTCGTCGAGTTCCACGGCAGCGACGCCGGCGTTGCCGAGCAGGCCGAGACCTTCGGCATGATCGCGGAGGAAAATGGCGGCGGGCCGTTCCTGTGGACCAGCGTCGCCGAGGAGCGGACCAAACTGTGGAAGGCCAGGCACGACGCCTATTGGGCGTCGCTGACCTTGCGGCCGGGCGCCAAGGGCCTGTCGACCGATGTCTGCGTGCCGATCTCGCGCTTTGCCGAATGCGTCATGGAAACCGAGGCCGACATCGCCGAAATGGGGCTGATCGCACCGATCGTCGGCCATGCCGGCGACGGCAATTTTCACGTGCTGGTGCTGATGGACGTCAACGATCCCAGGGAGATCGCGCTGTCGGAGAAGTTCGTTTCGCGTCTCAACATGCGGGCGATCGCCATGGAGGGCACCTGCACCGGCGAGCACGGCATCGGCCAGGGCAAGATCGGCTTCCTGCGCCATGAACTCGGCCATGGCGTCGACATCATGCGCACCATCAAACAGGCGCTCGATCCGCTTGATATCATGAACCCTGGCAAGATATTGCGTGATGCGGGCTAACAGCCGCCAGCCGCTTCTCTACCGTCCGGCGGTAAGCGTCTCCTACTTCGCCCGAACGAGCGTCTGCAGCATGGGGCGGGTGGGGGCGAAGAAGGTCGTGCCGGTCTGCGGCGTGGAGACATCGAGCAGCCGGTCGTAGGCGCCCGGAGGGTCGCCGACATACATGCGCTGCAGCATTTTCTCGGTGACCCAGAGATATCTGCTGTAGCCGATGAAGTAGGTTCCGAACTCGTTCTGCCCCGGCCTGCCGAACGGCATGTTGTCGCGCAATATGTCGAATTCGTTGCCGTCGGCATCCTCGATGGTGGCCAGCGACTTGTGCGATTTGCGCGGCGCGTCATCGTCATCGATTTCGATGTTGTCGATCTTGGTGCGGCCGATGATCGCTTCTTGCTCGGGCGTTGGAATGCGCGCCCAGGCCTGCATATCGTGCAGATATTTCTGGACGACGACATAGCTGCCGCCGGCAAAGTCGGCATCCTCGTCACCGACCAGCGCCGAGGCGGGCAGATCGAGGCCGGTCGGATTGGCGGTGCCGTCGACAAAACCGAGCAGGTCGCGGGCGTCAAAATAGCGAAAGCCCGTCACTTCGTCGACGACGCTCACACCCGGACCAAGCCTGTCGAGCAGGATGCGTTCGAATTCGAAGCACATGTCGGGGCGCTCGGCGCGGATGTGGAAGAGCAGGTCGCCCGGTGTCGAGGGGGCCGAATGGACCGCGCCCTTGATCGGTGCGAACGACTTCAGCTCCAGCGGCCGCCGGGCGGGGCTGAGCCGGTCCCAGAGATCGCGGCCGATACCGGCGATGCATGACAGGCGCCCGCCAAGGTCGCGGAATCCGACATTCTTGACCAGGTCGTCAAGTTCGCCGAGCACGGAACAAGCCCTGGCCAGGGCCGGCGCTTCGCCGGCGACGGTGACGACAAGGAAAATCGCCGACTGCGAAAGCGGGGCATCGATGCTCTGGGCATCGATCGGCACACGGTCCCAGTTCTTGCCCGACATCCTGAAATCTCCACTTTTCCCCGGATTTGTTTCAGATCGTCCGACCTGACGCAATACTGGGTGAATTGCCTCTTTATCGACACGCGGATGCGGGTAGAGTGCGGCAAGAATTTCAATCAACCTGTTCGGAGCTGATGCTCGCCCGCCTGTTCGTGATCTTCGGTGGCCTGTTCGTGCTGGTGCTGTGCGCGGCGCTGGTGGTGCCGTATTTTGTCGACTGGACCGGCTACCGCGCCGAGTTCGAGCGCGAGGCAAGCGCCATCCTCGGCCGCAAGGTGACCGTGCGGGGCGACGCCACGGCAAGGCTGTTGCCGTTTCCCTCGGTGACCTTTTCGAACGTCGCCGTCGCCGGTGGTCCCGGCGGCCAGCCGGCCATGACTGTCGAGACGTTTTCGATGGACGCCGAACTCGCACCCTTCCTGCGCGGGGAGGTGTTGATTTTCGACATGCGGCTGGTGCGACCGAAGGCGACCATCGACATTGCGGCCAATGGTACCGTCGACTGGGCGATGCGGCCTTCCTCGCCCTTCGACCCCGCCCAGATCTCGATCGAGAAGCTGACGGTGACGGAAGGGCAGATCGAACTGCGCCATGCCGCCGGCGGCCGCAGCCATATCTTTTCCGAGATCAACTCGACCATTTCGGCCAAGTCGCTGGCCGGTCCGTGGCACATGGACGGCACGTTGCTGCTGGACGGTTTGCGCACCACGGTCGCGGCCTCGACCGGCAAGGCCGAACCGTCCGGGCAGTTGCGGCTTCGGGTGAAAGCGGACCCCGATGCCTACCCGCTGGTCATCGAGACCGACGGCAACGCCGGTATCGTCAACGGTGCGGCCGTCTATTCCGGCCAGTTCAAGATTTCAGGCGCCGACAAGAATTCAGCCGAGTTGCGCGGCACGGATGGCGAGACGGTGAAGGTCAGCGCCGGCAAACCCGATCCGGGCTTTCGGCTGAACGGAAAGTTCTCGCTCGACCACCAGAAGCTTGGCGTCGACGAATTCCGTTTCGAGACCGGCCCGCTCGACAATCCCTACACCGCCGACGGCAAGGCCTCGGTCGATCTCGGACTGAAACCGAGCTTCGCCATAGAGGCCAATGGCGCACAGGTTCAGCTCGACGAGGCGGTGGGCGGCCAGGCGGGTGAGGGCCTGACCCTGGACCAGCGTATCGCCGGGCTCGAGCAGGCGCTGCTCGATCTGCCGAAGCCGACCATTCCCGGTACGGTCGAGGTCAAGCTGCCGGCGGTGGTGGCCGGCGACACCACGGTGCGCGACGTTCATCTTTCCGCCGAGCCGGTCGATGACGGTTGGTCGGTGAAATCGCTCGCCGCGACTTTGCCGGGCCGCACCAAGCTGGAAGCCGATGGCAAGGTCATGCTCAACGTGCAAGGCCATTTCGGCTTCACCGGCTCGTTG
Organism: Mesorhizobium sp. ES1-4; assembly: GCF_020164745.1. Classification (GTDB taxonomy): domain Bacteria; phylum Pseudomonadota; class Alphaproteobacteria; order Rhizobiales; family Rhizobiaceae; genus Mesorhizobium. The sequence goes on from NZ_JAIUGV010000021.1 coordinate 75,193, forward strand.
CTGCTGGCCGTGGCGCAACCTTCAGGTTTCGCGGCATGGCTGTCGAAGGATGTCGACGAGGCGATCCGCCGTCTGCCTGCCGCGGGCTTCAAGGCGAAGGTCGATCTCTCGGAAAACCATCAGTCCTTCAGCGATCTCGAATTGATCCTGGGCAAGGCGAAGTTTTCCGGCCGCATCGATTCCAGCCAGCCTGACGACGCAAAGCCCTCGGTGCTGATGCGGCTCGAGGGCGGTGAACTCGATGTCGACGGACTGGCGGCCTTCGCCTCGATCTTCGTCAGCGACAAGGGTGCCAACCGTTTTGCCAACAGCGACCTCGATTTCCAGATCAAGGCCGGTCCTGTCAGCGCCGGTGGCTTCACCGCGGATACGGTCGATACCGCGCTAAGGCTGCGGGACGGGCTGCTCGAAATCGACCGGCTGTCGGTCGGCGGACTGGCCGGCGCTTCGATCAGCGCCACCGGCCGGATCAAGGATTTTCCGGCGAGCCCGACCGGCAAGCTCAACGCCTCGGTGGTCGCCGTCGACCTGAAGCCACTGATCGATGTCGCCGCGCGGCATTATCCGGACAATGCGGTGCTGAAGGGGCTGGCAGGCCGCGCCGCCGCTTATCCCGATCTGTTCCAGGATGCGCGTGTCGACCTCGTGGCCAGCGCCGCCGACAATGGCGACGGCACCACGGGCCTTGCGGTGAGCGGGCAAGGCAAGGCCGGCGGCTCGGCCTTTTCGGCATCGCTGTCGGGGAAGGGCGAGGTGGACAAGCTTGCCGACGCGCCGGTGACACTGACTTTCAATGCCAGGAATCCGGACGCAACCGCCTTGCTGGCGCTTTACGGCCTGCCGGCGCTGCCGCTCGGCATGCTGGGCGAAGCAAGCACCGACATCCAGGCCAAGGGCACGTTTGGCGGCGGCCTGGCGACGAGCTTCAGCCTTGCCGGCAATGACTTCAAGGCCGGCTTCGAGGGGACGGTGGCCGATACGCCGCAAGGCCCGGTGGCCAAGGGCAGTGTCAACCTCGACGCCTCCGATATCGAACCCTGGCTGATGACGACGGGCATCGGCCTGCCCGGCATGGGCGCCGGCATGTCGACATCGCTGGCCGCGCAGGCCGATTACGGCAGCGGGCTGCTGGTGCTCTCCGGGCTCAGTGGCGCCATCAACGAGGCGGCCGTGTCCGGCGACATCAATCTCGATGTCAAGCAGGGGGGCGACGGCAAGGACGGCGTGCCGCATCTGGCCGGGGCGCTGGCGCTCGACGAACTCGACCTCGATCCCATGGCGGTGGCGCTGTTTGGCGATTCCGCTTTTCTCGTGGACAAGAACGGAGCCGGCAAAAACAACAAGGCCGACAGGGCCGGTGCGTGGCCGTCGGCGCCATTCAGCCAGAAGTCCAGCCTGCCGTTCACCGCCGATCTCGACCTGACCACGGCTTCGCTGGCCGCCGGCCCGTTCGCCGCCGCCTATGACGCGGCCTTCTCGCTCAAGCTCGACCAGGAGGCCATTCGCGTCGCCGATCTCAGGGCCAAATTCCTTGGCGGGGCGCTCTCGGGCCTGTTTGAGTTGAAGAACAATGATGGCACCGGCCTTCTTACCGGAGAGCTGAAACTGACGGGCGCCGATCTGCCTGATGTGTTGCCGGATGCGGGCATCGGCGGCAGCGGCGATTTCTCGACGACGCTGTCGACCAGCGGCAAGTCGGTCGACGCAATGGTCGCCGCTCTGTCAGGGTCCGGCACGGCGACGCTGAAGGGCTTGCGGATTGCCGGGGTCAATCCTGACGCGTTTGGTGCATTCCTCGCCAAGGCGGATGCGATCGGCCGCGATATCGATGCCGCCAAGACCGCCAGCTTCGCGCCTGCCATTGCCGCCGACGGCAGCTTCGCCGCCGGGGACGCCGAGGTCGCCTTCACGATTGCCGGCGGGACGCTCAGAGCGCCGCCGATCAGCCTTGAAAATCCGGCGGCGACCTTGTCGGCCGACATCATGGCGAACCTCAACACCAGCACGGTTTCGGCCAAGGGCGCGATCACCTACCGGCCTGGCGACGAAGCTCTGGTCGGCTCCGAACCGGCCGTGAATTTCACCGCCGAGGGGCCGTTCGGCGCCGTGAAACGACAATTCGACAGCGAGCCGCTGGCGCAGTTCCTGACCCAGCGTGCGCTGGAAAAAGAACAGCAACGCGTCGAGGCGATGCAGGCCGCGCTACTCGAAAAGCAGCGGCTGCGGCGCGAGGTGCGTTATTACGCGGCCCTTCAGGATGCCCGCGACAAGGCCGCTGAAGAACTGCGCCAGCAGGAGGAAGAGGCCGACGCCAAGGCGGAGGCGGAAGCCGCCGCTCAGGCCCAGGCCGAAGCGGATGCCAAGGCGAAGGCCGACGCGGAAGCAAAAGCCAAGGCCGACGCCGACGCGAAAGCCAGGGCCGATGCCGAGGCGAAGGCGGCGGCGGAACAGCAGGCCGCCGACGAAGCGGCCAAGGCACAGGCCGAGCAGGAGCGCCAAAAGGCGGAGGAGGCGATGCGCATTGCCTCCCAGGAAAAAGCCAGGCTCGAAGCCGAGCGCAAGGCGGCGCAACAGGCGCCCAAGGCCGAGCAGTCGCCCGCCAACGATAACCCTCCGGCCAAGCCGAAAGCCAATCCGTTCACGGTCGACAATCTGTTGAAGTCGCTGCAGTAGACTGCTGCGCCAGGCTTTCCGGCTGCTCACCCGACAAGCATCGTCTCAAAGAACAGGGTTTCGGCGCCGTCAGCGACGTATCTGGCGTGGCGGAAGTCGCGGATGGTGGCAAGTCTGCCGCCCTGCCAACCCAGCAGGATGAAGTATGTCGGCGCCGCCGCGAGGTCATTGGGATCGCGCACGAGGATTGCCGGACGGTCTTCGACGAAACCAGGCTGGAAATGCCAGTCCCGCACCCGGGAATAGTTGCCGAAATAGGTGGCCACCTCCCTGCGGCCGGTTAGCCTTGCCCTGGCCACCAGTTCCAGCCGCACTTCGTCGGCCAACATGTCTCGCACGGCGTCGAAATCGCGCGCGTTGAAGCGGTCGACATAGGCGTCGAGCAACAGGCGCTCCGTTGCGCTTAGCCTGGGAACGGGACGATCGTCCTGTTCGTTGGCGAGTTCACGCAACCGGCCGCGGCCTCGATGCAGCGCGGCCTTGATTGCGGGGATGCTGATGTCGAGCATGGTGCTGATCTCCCGCAGCGAATAGCCCAGAACATCCATCATGATGACGCTGCTTCGTTGCGCGACGGGAAGGCGCATGAAACTGTGCAATCCGGCCGCCGCGGCTTGCCGGTCGGCGATGGAATTTGCCGGGTCGGCGATCATGTCCGGCTCCTCGTCGGAGAAAGTCTTTTCACGGGCGCGGCGGCGCAGGAAATCGAGCGCCGCATTGTGGGCGATGCGAAACAGCCAGCCTTCGGGATTGGCGATCGGCCCGGCGCCGGCCAAGGCCTCGAATGCCTTGGTCAGCGCCTCCTGCAGGACGTCCTCGCCATCGATGACCGAGCCCGTCATGCGGGCGCAGTAACGATGCAGTTTGGGACGCAACTCGCCGAACAAGCGGTCGAAAGGCTCGCGGATTTCGCCCTGGCTGTTCATGTACCGGCCGTTCTTGACGTGGTTCTGTTCGGGCTATTCATCCAGCATCCGATAATGGCCCACCACTGTCATCACGTCGCGATGCGGAGGGTCGATGCAGCGATCGTTGATGCCATTCTGGAAGGCCTCGAAAGCGGCAAGCCCGGGGATGATGTCGGCATGCCCGTCGGTTTCGATCTCGACGAGATGGACGAACGTGCCGTCGCCGGAGCGCCAGGTCATGTAGCGAACACCTTCCGGCGATTTGCCGCGCAGTTCCTCGAACACAGCCTGGACCAGGCGCTCGTTCTCGTCGGCGCGGTCCGGCTTCGTCCTGTAGCGTATCAATTGGTGTTTCATCGCATCGGCTCCCTTGGCTGTCGCGTGTGCAAGACGCCGCGGCCAGGCCAAAGGATTCGGATTGCGAAAAAATAGTTCGGCATCCCCGCACGGACGCCGGGCATCAGCCTTGGCCCCCGTCGAGCAGACGCCGCAGCATGGGTTCTATGCGCGAGAGCTCGTCAAGATGCGCGGCAGACAGTTCCGCCAGGCAATCGTCGGCGCGTTCGGTCAGCCGCAGCAGCACGCGGCGATGGTCGTCCCTGTCCTGATCGCGGGTGACCAGTCCTGCCTCGCCAAGACGGTTGACCAGTTCGACGGCGCTGTGATGGCGAATGCGCAGGCGTTCCGCCAGGTCGCCTACCGTCACCGGCCCGCCGCCAGGATATCCCTTGATCGCCAGCAGCGCCTGGTGCTGGCGCGTGGTCAGGCCGGCATGTTCGGCCTGCACCTGGCTGAATTCCAGGAAGCGGCGGATCAGGTAGCGGAATTCGGACAGCCGCTGGTAGTCGGATTGCCTAATGGCGGGGCGTGATGTTTTGGGCGGCTGTGTCATGTCGGAGATGTCTTCGTTTTCCGGTGAAAGCTCAAATGAAATTTCGAACAGAACCAGCTTGAACAGATATGTCGTGTTACGATATATAGCCGACCGCAACCGGCTGGCTCCATCGATCGTGCCGCAGAATCAGACACCGCCGCCGTAAGGAAGCAAAGCCGCCATGAAGACCCACCACTCCAATCCCGGTCATCTCAGGGATTTCACCACGGATGTCCGAGTGCTGATCGTGGCCGCGATAGCGGTGGTGGTGGCAACCGCCGGGCTGTTTGCCGGTATCGTGCTGCTGAAGTTGATCCGGCTGGCCACCAACGTCGCCTATTTCGGCCAGTTCTCACTTGCCGAGTTGAAGCTCCAGGATACGCCGCTCGGGCTTGCTGCAATTTTCGTTCCGGTCATCGGGGCGCTGATCATCGGCCTGATGGCGCGCTATGGCAGCGAGAAGATCCGCGGCCACGGCATTCCCGAGGCCATCGAGGC
>NZ_JAIUGV010000022.1 GCF_020164745.1 Mesorhizobium sp. ES1-4
CTTCTTCGTCGCCAGCGGCGCACCGCCCTCGTTCGTGAGGCGTATATAGTCGCCACCAACCAAAACTGTCAACACCGCTTTCCCAAGTTTTTTCGATTTCTGGTGGAGATATCCACGGGGCCGAAAATCGTGAGTTGGCTAGGCTGAGTTTCGGCGCTGCTTCCACGGCTGGTTACGCAATTCCAGTGTGATATTTCGGCCTGCGTGGAAGATGCTCACGATCAGCACCTGCTCGCATCCGGACGCAAAGGCAATGCTGACCGCCCGCGGATAGCAGCAATCCGCTGCTCAGGCGTAATCTCGACCCGCTCGGTGCCTCGTTGTGGAAAAGTCGACGGGCCCAGGCAATGGTCGCGGATGTCAGCGACAAAATTCAGGCAATCGCCGGCGACGCCCGCGCATAACATCGTCAGGCTTTTGATCCTGGTCGGGCGCGCAGCTGTCGGCCTAAGCGCGGGCGTCGTGGGTCCGTTGCGGCGTTCATCCGGAAGACCCGTCCCAACGATCGATGCCTAATCCTTTGTCGGTTGTGGTTCATGCTGATTTGAATGACGAGATATATCCTGGTTTATTCACGCCATTCTACGGAGAGGGGATCAGAGATGCCGCATTTGGTGCACGTCTGCCCGCCAGTGGCGACCAGGAGATGACCATGCGGTTCGAAGGCAAGGACGTCCTGGTGACCGGCGGGAATTCGGGGATAGGGCGCGGGATCGTTCAATATTTCCTGAGAGAGGGAGCAAGGGTGGCTTTCGCAGGCCGCGATCGCAAGAAGGGCAGCGCCGTTGAAGCGGAAGCAGGGGTGATCGGCGGCGAAGCGCGCTTTTTCGCATGCGATCTGTCCGAGGAGGATCAAGTCGAGGAACTGATCGGCCAGATCGGCCGTTGGGGGCGGCTGCGTGTCGTGGTCAACAACGCCGGTGCTGGTTCGCGCCGCAGCGGCATTGAGCCGGACGATCGTCCCGGAGTGAGATGGGACAAGATGCGGGGCGCCAACCTGGACTCCACCTATTTTGTGTCTTCCTACGCGATGCCGCTGATCCGGGATTCCGGCGGAGGCGCGATTGTCAACATCTCGTCCACCGCCACACTGCACGGCAATTGGGGGCTGTACTGCGTCGCCAAGTCGGCCGTCGAAGCGCTTACGCGCTCGCTGGCAATTGAAGGCGCTCCCCTCGGGATCAGGGCGAACTGCGTCAGCCCTGGCTGGATTGCCACCGCAACCGATATAGAGGCGCCAGCTTCGGGTAGCGCCGGCGATTGGACGGTGCCGCCAAGCATATTCGGCCGGATGGGGACGCCGGCTGAAATCGCTGCGGCCGTGGCGTTCCTGGCAAGCGATGAAGCTTCATTCATCACGGGTCAGACCCTGGTCGCCGATGGGGGGCTCTCGATCGTGGACTACACGTCGAGTTCGCTTCTCGAGCAGCGCGGCTCGGTGCTGTTCTCGGGCACGGTCCGCGACACTCCATAAGCAAGAACTGACGCGAAGAGTTTCGGGTGCCGTCAGGCGTACGAAAGTCCCCGAGGAAAAAAACTGCGGGTCACAGGTCGATGACTGTGGAGATTTCGGTCTGCGGCCAGTGTCGGCGATGGCGCGACCGTCGCCAGGAAGTGCGATGGATGCGCACAGGCCGTTTCGTTGCGCCTCCGCGCGGTGTGGTCGGCCCGGCGCTGGTTTCAGCTAATCAATCGTCATCACCGCTGAAGGATAAGTCCGGGCGCACATCTTCACAGACGTCCCGAAACCACGTGGATCAGGTGGGCAACTCGCATACCAAGGCTAGTCGTGAATTCGCCATGGTTGGTAGCAAAGTCCCAACCGAAGAATGCTGCCCAGCAAAAAAGCAGAAGGAAGAAACGCATTCGCAAATGCTAAATTATCTATATTGAGGAAACCTTAAGGGGTGGATGCTCTGCGACGGTCACTTCGCAGCCGCACGACAGCACCGCCGCTATTGTCCGGGCTAAACTCGACGCCGGGCAGACTGCACGATGAAGCGAGACATATTGTGGCTGTGCGGATCGCGATCGAGAGCAGTCCTATGCCGCCGCTGCTGCTGAAAGATAAGAGTTCATCGCTTCCAATGTGCTCAGCAGCACCCCATCCAAATCGCGTAGGGCTGTATTTGGCAAAGCACCAGCCTTGGCGGCGTTTTCAAGCTGATCGCAGAGCATCGCCGCCCTGGCGGCACCGGCACTAAGAGACATTGACTTCAACGCATGAGCGAGAGTTGCGACCGAGTTGGAGCGGTCGTCTACGGCTTGGCGCAAATTGCCGAAAGCAACCGGTGCGTGTGCAAGGAATAGTCCAAACACCTTTGCTGCAAGTCTGTCGCCGGCTGGGCCGGAAAGCGACCTGAACATGGATAAAGCGTCTGGCGAGATGAGCGGCACATTCCCAGCATCATCGGCCTTTCGATCCCGCGGATCCGCCGAAGCTTGGCTCGCCTCGATAGCGGAGCGCATCTGCGCGATAGTAAAAGGCTTGGACATATAGGCGTCCATTCCCGCGCTTTGCCAACGCTGTGCCTCATCTCCCCTCACATGAGCGGTCAATGCGATGATCCGCGCGGGCTTGCGGTTCTCAGATCTCTCGATTTCGCGAAAGCGCGCCGTGGCTTCATAGCCGTCCATTCCCGGCATCGAGCAGTCCATGAACACAATGTCGAAGGCAGCATCCCTGTAGCTCTCGATAGCCTCGTACGCGCTGTCCGCAAGCTGAGTAACGATTTTGAAGGCGCTCAGCGCTTCGCTCAACACCTCTCGGTTCACGGCACTGTCGTCGACCGCAAGCACTTTCAAATGACGGAGATCGGGTAGCGCGGAGAACTCGCTGGCGGCCACTCTCTTTGTCCCGGCCGACCAGTTACTCGTTCTCAAACCGGTGGCGATGGTGTCTATTTCAACGCGCCGGACCGGTGCGGCGATCTCGGCGAGTACTTGGCCCGATACAGGGTGCTTGGTGTCAGCAAATGTGCGGAGATAGATGACAGGCCCGGCATTTTCTTCATTCATTCCAGAAGCATCGCATATAGTCAGCTCCGCCCTGTCCTCGACGATCTCAGCACCCCGCTCCGCAAAGGCCGATTTTAGGCTCCTCGTCGTCAGCTCATTGCAGCGAATCGCAACAGAATGCCCGGACAGTGTGATGAGTTCTTTAGCGGGCTCAGCGATCGGCAGCGCCAAAGTGAAGTGAAAGTCGGACCCTTCCCCCGATCGACTGCTCACACTGATTTCGCCCCCCATCCCTTCCACCAGCCTTCGCGAAATCGACAAGCCAAGACCGGTGCCCCCGAAACGCCGCGTTATGGACTGGTCGGCCTGGGAGAACCGCTCGAAAATTCGCTCCAATTTGTCGGCGGGAATGCCCACTCCGGTGTCCCGAACGTGAACCTCGATCTGCGCACATTCACCAGAAGAATGCACGCAGTTGGCCTCGATCAGCACCCCTCCTTCATCGGTGAACTTGAGACCATTGTTGAGCAGGTTGCCGATAACCTGGCTCAGGCGTGTCGGGTCGCCCACTAGTTTGGCTGGCACCCCAGCAGACACGAAGATGGCTATCGTCAGGCCTTTCTCCCTGGCTCTCTCTGCAAACAGGCTTGCGGCGTCCTCGATCAGCATATCCAGCGAAAAAGGAATCGACTCGAACGAGAGTTTGCCGGCCTCGATCTTGGAAAAGTCGAGGATGTCGTTGATGATGTGGAGCAGAGATTTCCCGCAACGTGTGATCACCTCGGCGTAACGCAAATGCTTGGGAGCCAACGGTGCGACTGAGAGCATCTCGGCCATGACGAGCATGCCGTTCATGGGTGTCCTGATTTCATGGCTCATGGTGGCGAGGAAGTCCGACTTGGCGGCGTTGGCGCGCTCAGCGTCGTCCTTGGCGGCCCGCAACTCCGATGTGCGGACCTCAACGGTATGCTCGAGAGCGTCCCTGTGGTTCTGAAGTAAGGCATCCCGGCGCTCGATTTGCGAGAACATTTCATTGAAAGCGTCGACGAGGACGCCCACTTCGTCATCTCGTGACTTGTTTATCCGGCGGGTTAGATCGGATCGTCGTCCAATCTCCGCAAAGTCTCGGGCGAGTTCACCCAAAGGCGCAATGACGCGGCCAATTTGGCGGCGTGCCACTAGCGCGGTCAGCGCGATTAGTCCCAGCCCGACAAGGAGGGAAATCGCAAATGTCATGAGATAGTCTTGCCGGAGCCTTGAAATTTCAGCCACGAAACTGATTGAGCCGACCACCTCGCCCCGGTCATGAATATCCACCGCGACGCTCAGGTTCTGGGCGGTCAACAAGGTTGTGAGGTTCGAGGCATCGAGCGAGCCATCCCTGCCAACGAGCTCAGTCGCTTGACCAATTTCGGCCACGGTCAGCCCCTGCTTGTCGTAGGCTGCCGCATACCGAACGTCCGGCAATTCACGGATCGCGCGCAGCACAAGCAGAACTTCTCGGGCGTCTCCCGCTCTGACGCCGTTGGCAGCGGCGGCTGCGAACGCCGCTGCGGAGCTGCGAAGTCGCGCTTGCTCTGCCATGATCGATTGCCGGAAGTCATGCAGGGTGAAGAAGGTCACCGAACTCAGCATGCCGCCAAAAATAACGGTTACAACCACCCGCACGAGTCGCGATCGAATGGACAGGGATGTCTTCGCCATTGGTCGAAAATACGAGATCAACCTTAAAATTTTGCAATCTCGACGTAAGCTTTTGTTTGTTTGTTTCGTGCATCCTGTTGAATTCGTGGGGTGAACCGATGGACATCGCAACGCCGATTTTGATCGTCGATGACGATCCGATCTTTCTCGCCGTGACGGAGGAGATCGTCGCGTCGCTCGGCTACCACCAGATCGAGTGCGTGGACTCAGCGATCCGCGGGCTGCAACGCATAAGACAAGGCGTTCCCTTTGGGCTGATCTTGCTCGATCTCAACATGCCCGGGCTCGACGGGTTGGCTTTCCTCAGGCAAGCCTCCGAACTTGGCTTCCGTGGTGCTGTAATCATTTCGAGTGGAGAAGCCGATGCGGTTCTCCGTTCTGCCGGTCAAATGGGGCGCCTGCTGCAACTGCGGGTTCTGGGAGTGCTCAGGAAGCCCGTGTCAGGTGAGAAACTGGCCTTCCTGTTGTCGCAGAGCACTGAGCAAGCAGACCTTGCAATACGTTCGACAGCTCTTCCAAGCAGCCTCGACGATCTGGAATTGGTCCCCTACTACCAAGCCCAGCACGATACTTGGAACGGCGACGTTGTTGGGTTGGAAGCTCTCATACGCGGCCGTGGGCGCGATGGCAGGATTTACGGTCCGGGGAAGCTGTTCGGCCTGATTCAGGAGCGCGATCAACTCCTTTCCACAACGCTTGCCATAGCCGAGGTCGTGATGGGCGACATGCAGCACTGGAGAGCCAGGGGGTGTCTCCGGCGCACCTCCATCAATCTCGATACTTCTGTTGTCGAAGACTGTGACGCGGTCGACAAACTCATTTCCTTGGTTAGCCAGGCCAGGCTCGACCCAAAAGTCGTATGTTGGGAAGTGACCGAGACCACATTGCCGCAAGATGTGACCCGCGTCATTGAAGGGCTTAGTCGCCTTAGAATGTCGGGATGCCAAGTCTCTCTCGATGACTACGGCACCGGCGGATCGAATTTCGAGATCTTGCGGCTGTGCCCGTTCACTGAACTGAAAATCGACGGGCCGTTGCTCCGAATGGCTACGGATGACCCCGTCACGCAAGGGTTTGTCACATCCACGCTATCCATGGCCCGCGACCTCGAACTGGACGTAGTCGGCGAAGGGGTGGAGACCGATACTCAGTATCAATATGCAAGACAGGTCGGCATCCCAGTCATCCAAGGGTACTGGTTCTCAAAGCCGTTGCCTCGCGCCGAGATCGAGAATTTGCTCTGGGAAAAGTGCAATGTTTCGGCCGCCGTTTAAACACCTGCTGCTCTTTGTGATCAGGCTGACTGGCGAACTGACTCGAAACAGCTCTGGCAATTTTGCGCTTGGTGTGGCGGTCCTGGCGCCGCTCCTGTTGGGCACTGCTGGTGGTGGTCTGGATTTCCTGATCTATGAACATCACAAGAGCGAACTGCAGGACGCCGCTGACGCAACGGCTCTCGCCGCTGTACGTGAAGCCTCCATGAAAGGGTGGAGCGCTTCGTCCGCGCAGGAAATAGCCGGCGCTGTCATCCGGAGCAACCTCTCGAACCGTTTCAGCAGCGCCACCTTTGAATATACGACGTCGGTCAACGAAGAGGCGCGCCAGGTAACGGTAACGCTCAGTCAAGACCACTATCGCTATTTCTTGATGGGCTATTTCACTGGAAGTCCGCAGATAACGGTCAGCGCCACCGCCCGGCGGACGGGGCAAGAGACGATCTGCATAATCGCGCAGGCGCCAAATGGTCCCGAGGTGCTGAAAATCGAAGGCGACGCGGATGTCTCGGCTCCGGGCTGCTCCGCTTACGCTGGCTCGATCGACCCCAAGGGCCTTTCCGTCAAAAACACGTCAAGCCTGACGACGAAGTTGTCTTGTTCCGTGGGAGGGTATGCTGGATCGTCCAGAAATTACTCGCCCCTGCCAATTACCGACTGCCCGGCAATATCCGATCCGCTGGCTTCACGCGCCAGTGAGATAGACGGTTCTCTCTCCACACAGTGCGATTTCAACAAATTCGAGGTCAAGAACGCTGCGCTCACCCTGTCACCAGGAACGTACTGCCAGGGGCTGAAGATTTCTGGAGGGGCGCACGTCACGTTTTCACCGGGGGTATATGTCATCCGAAATGGGGAGCTTTCGGTCGACGGCAAATCCGCGATCAATGGGAGCGGCATCGCCTTCGTCTTCATCGGTGAGAAAGCCGTCTTGAAGTTCGCTAACGACTCGAACGTATCTCTCTCGGCACCGGAACAGGGGCTGATGTCTGGCATTCTCATTTACGCTAGACAGGTCGGCAACAAGCATCGAGATTTCAACATCCAAAGCAGGGATGCGGGTCGATTGATCGGCACCGTCTATCTCCCCGGTGACAATCTTACCGTTGGCGGCGACAAGGATGGCGATGGCCTGTGTGACAGCGACAACAATCAAACGCTCACCACGCCGGTCTCAGAGCAATGCATCTCGGACGTCGGCACAATGTCTGCGTGGACTGCAATCATTGCCTACAAAATGCACGTGACAGCTGGGGCGACCCTGATCATTAACTCCAACTATGCGAGCTCGAGAGTTCCAGTCCCTGACGGCATCGGTCCAAAGAGTGGACGAATCGTTCTCAGTCAATAGTGCGAGAAGATGCGGCGCCTGATGATGGCGCGGGACTCGCCGAAATAAGCCACTTTGTCGGCGCACAGCATTCGATCCAGTCTAGGCTGCGTCTACTGTTTGTGGCGGATTGCCGATGACCGCTTTCTCCGCTTCTGGCCCCAAAATGTACGGGGAGTGTTCACATCAAGGCTTAGCCGCTTCTTTTTCCCTGTGACCGCAAGCGCAATTCAGGCGGCATAGACGGCTCCCTTCGAACGACTGACTGAGCATTGGCCAGCGGGATTCAACGAGGATCCATCGCAACTTTGCGGGGTTATATAACACCAGCGATTGCATGCCTCCTCATGTTCGCAAGCCTTCCCAAGTCAGACATGGCAGAGTACCAATCATCTCCGACGATTGTGCGAAAGGGCGCCGCATGACCGAGATTCTTGGGTCCCTGCAAGATTGGTTCTACAACTCGGTTTCGCCGGCGATCTCATGGTGGCTCGGCTCGATCATGGCCGACGTCGCAACGTCGCCGGTTTTCGCTCTCACTTTACTGCTGGCTTCGATCCTGTGTGCGGCGCTTGGCAGAAGCATCGCCATCATGATCTTTTGCCTCATCTTCAGCGGCATTGTCATTGCATTGCACGGCCTTGCCCCGGCGCAGCCTTTGAGAGGCGGGTTGATCGTCGTGGCAATTTTCGGTTTCGGATTGTTGGCCTGGCCATTGTATCGAGAGCGAGGCAAGGTCGATAAAATGTATCAAAGATTGGAAGCTGCGCGAAAAGAGACTGAGGAAATGAGGGGGCTTCTGGATAATGAAATCAAATGGCGCAAGGCGTCGGAATGATGCCGCCGCGCGTATAGTGGCACTAAACGTCGAGCACCGTCCACTTACAGCGTTAGCAGCCACGTCCTCGCGCATCGGGCGGTTGGTTGGGTGAGCACCTCCTCGCGCCAAGGCCTGGTCCTTCGTGGTCAGCAGGGTGGCCAACACGACCCCTCGCAGAGCTTACGATGTGGATTGTTCACGGCATGGCGGTCATTCCCAAATCATTTTGCAACCCCTCTTCTCAAGGAGAGGGAAGGACCCAATAGGTCGCTGCCAACGCCTGGGGCGGGGGCCGGGATACAGGCGTTGGCAGCTCTCGGGGTATGGCCACTCACCCCGATCTGGCCGTCGCTCCAAGCTCGACAACGGATTCAAGATCATCAATCTTCGCGCATCGCTCGATTCATCTGATCGGTGAATGGCTTGACCAGATAGGACAGCGCCGATCTTTCTCTCGTGTGCAGGAACACTTCGACCGGCATGCCGGGCACGAGTTGCTTGCCTTCGAGGCCGTCGACATCACCGATTGCAATGGTTGAAAGGTAATAGGCCTGACCTGTCTGCGCGTCGATACTTGCCGCAGCTCCCACAACTTTCACGCGGCCATCGATCTGCGGCGTGGTGCGCTGGCTGAACGACGAGAAGCGCAGCTTTACATCCTGGCCCATCGATACCTGGTCGATGTCCGTCGGCGCGACGCGTGCTTCGATGACTAGCTCGTCATCGATGGGCACAATCGACATCACGGTTTCACCCGGCGCGATGACGCCATCGACGGTGTGGACCTTGAGGTCATTCACGGTCCCCGAAATCGGCGCACGCAATTCCATACGTGAGAGGCGATCTCTTGCCGCGACAATCCGCTCGTCCAATTCGGCGACTTTCGCCTCGACGTCGCGCAATTCGCGCTGGGCATCGGTCTTCACCTGCTGTTCGAGCTCTATGATCTTGAGATTGACCTCGCTTATTGCGCCCTTGGCCCGCGCGATGTCGGACTCGACCTCGGCGATATGGCCATCAACCTTCACCAGGTCCCGTTCCAGCGTGCGGGTCTTGTCGCCTTCGATAAGCCCCTTGCGCAATAAGGGTGCCAAACGGTCTATATCTTCAGCCACTAGGGCACGCTCGCTTTTACTGGACGCCTTTTGCGCCTCCAGCCCCCTGATCTGTTCCTCATCCTGGTCGATCTGCGATTTCAGCTGCGCCTTTTGGGCTACACGCGTCGCGCGATTGTTGGCAAACAGTCGCTGCTCGCCATCCATGATGGTCTGTGGATCTGCGTCCGGCGCAAAATCGAACGTTATCTTATCCATATCGTCGCGCTCGGCGCGCAGACGTGCCGCACGCCCCTGGGATTCCAGAAACTGTTCACTCAGCACGCCCAACTCCGCTCTGGTCTGCGTCTCGTCTAGACGGATCAGAACGTCGCCGACTTTCACTGCATCGCCATTGGCGACTTCAATTGCGCCGATGATGCCACCATCACGATGTTGAATCATCTTCAACTGCTTTTTCGCGGTGACTTTACCCTGTGCAATAATCGCACCCGACAGTTTTGCATTGGCCGCCCAGCCTCCACAGCCCAGGATCAAACCAAGCGCCAGGAGGCCGGAGACCGCCACCCTCGAGTGAATGGTGTAATGCGGCCGGCGTATTTTCTTCTCGATATTCTTGTCCACGTCTGCCCCCTATCGTCTATGCTGTCGCCGACGCCAGACCAGGCATCATGGCGCCGTGCTTTGCTTCAAGAATGAAGTCCTGTGCCGTCAGCTGGTGATGGCCGTCCAGGGTCAATGAGAATTCTTCGTCGGGGTCGCTGTCGAGATTCCCGGAGACGATGGTGATCTCATGATCAATGTCGAGCGTTTGAAAGCCGAAAGTCACGGCCCCGAGATCGGCGGGTGCCGCCGAGGCGGCGCCGGCAAAGAACAGTTTTTGGCCGGCAAAGTCATTGAGATCTTCAGATATTCGTGACAGATCGATACGATCTCCGGTCTGGAAATCCATGATCAGATCGCGTGGCCCGCCTTGGTTTTCCAGGGATTCAAGCGAGCGAAACACGAAGGTGTCATTGCCACCGCCGCCAACCATGACATTGACGGCATCGTTGGCCACCAGCGTGTTTCGCCCATGGCCGCCCACGATGCTCTCGATTTCGAAGATATGGGCTTCTTCGACCCCATCGAGGAAGACCAGCCCATCCGGCAGGTCTACAAGGGTATCCTGGGCATTGGCCGAAAGGTCGAGGGTATCCTGTCCATCGCCGCCATGCATGATATCGATCAGCAAATCTTCGGACAGAAAAAAGGCGTCGTCACCAGCGCCGCCGTCGACATAGTCGAGACCTGCACCATCGCTCAGATGGTCATCGCCGTCGCCGCCATAAAGCAAATCATTGCCCTGGCCGCCGCTCATGGTGTCGTCACCGGCACCGCCAATCAGCGTGTCATCCCCCTGACCGCCATCCAGCAGGTCGCTGCCATCGCCGCCGTCCAGCGTATCGTCGCCCGCATCACCATGCAGAGAGTCGGCGCCGTCGCCGCCTAGCAGATGGTCGTTGCCGTCGCCACCGACGATCGTATCGTCGCCGTTGCCCCCGATCAGCAGGTCGGTCCCGGCGCCGCCATCGAGGGCATCGTTGCCGTCGCCACCGTCCAGCGTATCGTCGCCGTCTTCGCCATACAGTATGTCATCGCCCGAGCCGCCGGCGGCGACGTCGTTGCCATCGTCACCATGGATTTGGTCATTGCCTTCGTCGCCAAGCAGAAGATCGTTCCCGGCATCGCCATACAGGATATCGTTGCCCTCGCCGCCGAAGAGGGAATCGTCGCCACGGCCGCCAAAAAGGACGTCGTTGCCGCGGCCACCCCAGATGACATCATTGCCGTCGCCGCCGATGAGCCGGTCGTCGCCATCGCCGCCGTGAATCGTATCATTGCCTTCGCGCCCATAAACGATGTCGTTGCCGCCGCGGGCATCGATCAGATCATTGTAAGGCGTTCCTATCAATACATCGTCGCCGTCAGTGCCGGCCATCGATTCGCCCGCAGGCTCGGAGACGTCGAGGTGCGCGCTCTGCTGGATGGTCTCGACACCGTCACTGATTTGATAGTGGAACGTGACGGGTCCGGTCTGGTCATGTTCGGGCGTATAGAGCCAGCGTTCCAATCCGATGCGGCGCAGTTCGCCACTGTCGGCCTCCAACGAACGCACAATCAAATTATCCCCGTCGGGATCGCTAGCGCCATTTAGCAGCTCTCCCATGGTGATGATAATCGACAGGTTCATCATGCCATCGGAAAGAAAGACCGGACCGGTCAAGACCGGCCGCCGATTTGACTTTGTCGACCCGGGCGAGCCCTGCCCGGGGTCGGACTGGCCAGGCTGGTTTCCCTGTCCCCCACTGCCGCCCCCCTGGCCGCCCGAACCCGAGCCGCTGACACCGGTATCGCCCCCGCCTTGGCCTGGCAAAGGGCCACCGTGAGGTGAGGATCCCCCGCCATTGTCGTTGTTGGCAACCGGTGGCGGTGGGCCTCCATGGCCGCCCGGACCGTGGATGCTGTGGCCGACGCCAGCGCGAACATTCGGGTGCAGTCCTTGCACGCCCCAGGGCCGATGCGGCTGCCAGACGTCGAAATTGAGGTCGCCAACATTGACGCTTATGGGTTCGGCGAGACTTCGCAGATAGTCTGCGACATCGCCGATCTTTTGGATCTGCGTCAGAACCGGGTCTTGCTCAGCGTCGGATGCATGATCGCCGCCGTTTATTTTCTGGTCAGAATGTTCACCCTGGTGCTTGTCGGGAGGGTTCTGGTCCGTCTCGAACATCTTTTTGAGAAGCACCGCGAATGCGCCGATCAAAAATGGAAATGCGGAGATCGAATTGACACGCGAGCGCCCGTCACGCAGCGCAAAACGGTTCTTCGGAGCGTCGAGCTCCTCGTGGTTGGGCAGTCCAAGTACGAGCCGGTCGTCCATTTTTGCTCGTCAATCCTTTTGCGCGGCCGCAACGGCCGACGTGGTGCGCACCTTGCCGCCAGACCTAGGCATTGGGGCGGCGCGCACCGGACCGCCTGACCCGGGTATTGGGGCGACGCGAGCGGGTTCGCGGATCAGTTCATCCTTCGGGCCCATCGCCACGAGCTTGCCGTTCTGTATCAGTCCGACGAGATCGACTGCTGCCAGAGCGCTTGGGCGATGGGCAATCACAATGGCGATGCCACCACGCTGACGAACGCCCTTGAGCGCATCCGTCAACGCGACCTCCCCTTCGGAGTCCAGATTGGAATTCGGCTCGTCGAGCACGACAAGGAAAGGGTCGCCGTAGAGAGCCCGCGCAAGGCCGATGCGTTGGCGCTGGCCGGCGGAAAGGGATGTCCCGTTTGGCCCGAGTTCGGTCTGGTATCCCTGGCTGAGCCGAACGATCATTTGATGGACCCCGGCCGCGCGCGCAGCGGCAACGATCCCGCGTGCATCGGCTTGCGGATCGAAACGCGAGATGTTCTCGGCGATCGTTCCCTCCAGCAGCGATACATCCTGCGGCAGATATCCGACATGCGCACCAAGCTGGTTGCTGTGCCATTGATCGAGATCGGCGTCGTCGAGCCTGACCGCACCGCGCAGCAGCGGCCAGACACCGACGATACCCTTCGCCAGCGATGTCTTGCCGCCGCCGCTTGGGCCGATCAGTCCCAGCGCATCGCCGGCCTTGAGCTCGAACGAAACGTCACTCAGAAGAACCGCTCCGGTATGAGGCGCAACGACAGTTGCCTTTTCCACTTTCAGCGTTTGGCAGGGTGCTGGAAGATCGATGATCCGGGACTCATCGTCCATGGCCGCAAGGGTTTCCTTCAGCCGACTGAAGCTTCGGCGGGCAGCGACGAAGCCCTTCCAGTTGCCGATAGCCATGTCGATGGGAGCGAGCGCGCGTGCGGAAGCGACCGAACACGCAATGATGGAACCCGCGGAGAGTTCGCCCTTCATGGTCAGATAAGCGCCAAGACCCAAAAGCGCCGACTGCAGCATCATGCGCAGCACTTTTGCGAGGCCGCTGAACGACCCTGTCACATCGCTGGTCTTGGTCTGCAGATTGAGATGTTTGTCATTGGCGACTTCAAAGCGCGACACGGCACGAGAACCGAAGCCCATGGCCTTGAGGATATCGGCATTGCGCGCATGTGCGTCGGCGATGTTCGAACGCACGATGGCGGCCCGATGCATGTCCTTGGCGACGTTTCTCGTCAGCACTTCGGTAACGACGGTCAAGGCAATGAGGACTATGGCGCCACCGACTGTCAGCAATCCAAGCATGGGGTGGAGGAGGTAGACAAAGCCCAAAAACAGCGGCATCCATGGTAGGTCGAACAAGGCGACAGGGGCCTGGCTGGATATGAAGCCGCGCACCGTATCCACGTCTCGCCCTCGCTCGAGCGCCTCCGACGTGGAATAGCCGTAGCGCGGCATCTCGATAACCACCGCATGGGCAAGCGGGGCAAGCCTGGCGTCGAGGCGTGCTCCATAGCGGACGAGAATCTGGGACCGCAACACGTCGAACAGGCCCTGGAAAAGGTAGAGTCCAATGGCTAGCACCGAGAAGGCTACCAGCGTAGGCACGCTGCCGCTGGGCAAGGCCCGGTCGTAAATCTGCAGCATGTAGAAAGAGCCGGTCAACGCCAGAAGGTTGATGACCCCCGACAGGCAAAGCAGAAAGACTGCAAGCCCGCGATAATTGCCGATGTATTGCGAGACATCGACAGCAGAACGCGCGCGTTTCTTTTGAGTACTCATGAAAGCCAACCCCAACCACGTTAAACCGTCTGCAGACTTGAACGGCCGCCAGGGATTTCCCCCGGCGGCCAGAATGTTCAGGCGAACTTGAACGAGGTTTCGTCGAGGTCGTGGTGACCGGCAACGTCGATGCCGAAGTCGGCCGCCCCGTCTCCGTTGATCTCACCGCTGACCAGCGTGTGTTCACCGTCCGCGGCCATCTGGTAACTGACCATGACCTGGCCCGCCGAGGTGAAACCAGCCCCCGCAAAGAGGACGAAGGACTGGTGGCCCGCCGCACTCGTGTCGGCGTCGATCATTGACAGATCGATCTTGTCACCCGGCTGGAGGCCCACGATCGTATCGCCATTGGCGTCAGCTGCCGACCCGAACACGAAGGTGTCGCTGCCAAGCCCGCCATCCATGATGTTGGCGGCGTCATTGGCAATGATCGTGTCATCGCCGGAACCGGCAATCATGTTCTCAAAGCCGAACATCGTATCATGGCCGGTTTGCGCGCTGGAGACACTGCCGTGATGCAGCAGCCCGTTGCCCAGATCGATCGTCAAGCTGGCACTGATGGCTGCGTAGTCGAGCGTGTCCTGGCCATCCTCGCCCCAGTAGACGTCGTCTCCGTCGCCGACATTGGCGATGATGCGATCGTCGCCACTGCCCCCATAGACTGTGTCATTCCCGGCTCCGCCTTCGATGGTATCGTTCCCGGCGTCGCCGAAGATGCGATCGTCGCCCGCGTCGCCAAACAACATGTCGTGGCCGTCGCCGCCGAAGATAATGTCGTTGCCGGCCCCGCCGAAGACGACGTCGTCGCCGGCGCCAGCCTTGATCAGGTCGTCTCCGGCACCGCCAAGCAGCGTGTCTGCGCCGTCATTGCCCAAAATGACGTCATCGCCCTGTCCACCGCTCAGCACGTCCGCATCGGGTCCGCCGATCATGACGTCGTCACCGTCGGTGCCGAGATGAGCATCGCCACCCGACACCGGCGCATCGGTCCCCTCGCCCTCTGCTGCAACTGCCACCAGATCGAGAGATGCAGTTTGGTGAACGGAAGCGTGGCCATCGCTGATGTCGTAGGTGAAGCTCACCTGGCTGCTGTCGTCGGTATCGGGCGTGAAGGTCCAGCCATCCGGGCCCTGAGTGACCGATCCCGAAGACGGCGTGAGGTTGGTCACGGTCAGGGAGTCGCCATCGGCATCCGAGGCTCCGGCCAGGAGCATCGCCGCAGCGATCAGCATCGGCGTGTTGACGGCTAGCGAAGGCAGCACGATGGGTCCGTTCACGACCGGCGCACGGTTCTGATGCTCGTTGTCGTCATCGTCGTCGTCACCCTGTGAGGTGCCGCCCCCATTGCCAGGCGCATTTCCGTTTCCAGGCGCAACATTGTCGACAACGTCCTGGGGGCGCAGGTCGCCAATGACGTGGTTCGTCCCGCCGGCGCCATGGAAGACGATACGATGATCGGATGTCAGGCCGGAGATATCGACCGTGTCGTCGCCATCGCTGCCGTTCACTGTGATGGTGGAGTAGTTCAGGCTTGTGCCTGTAAAGTTGCCGACCACCTGTATCGTATCGCCTCCGCTCGTGCCTCCATCCGGGCCGCCGTTGCCGTTGTTGGCGGTGGTGTCGAGCGTGTTGATCGTGATCTCCTCGACGTTGTCGAGTTCGGCAATGATCGTGCCGTTGCGGGTGACGACGATCTCGGTGTTCACGTTCAGCCCGGTGAACCCGGCATGGACCGCGCTGCTTACGCTCGAGATGTTTCCGTCCCAGTGGTCGGTATTAGAGTAGATCGCGAAGGTTTCGGCGGTGTTGTTGCCGGTAACGACGAAGCGATCGCCAGTGGGGCCGTTGGCGCCGCCGTCGACGATGTCGTGGCCGTCGAGAACATCGATACCGAAGAAGGTTGTGGCGTTCCAGACGACGGTGTCGTCACCGCCGCCGGCGAGAATGATGTCGTCGCCGCGGTTACCGTCCAGCGTCTCGTTGCCGCTCCCGCCGACCAGTATCTCGTTGCGTGGCACGAGGCCGAGGAAGCCGTCGTTGCCGCTGATGGTGGTTCCAGTGGCGAAGCTGACGTTGACCTGCCCCGAACTGCTGGATTGCCCGTCGGTGACGGTGTAGTTGAAGCGGTCGTTGTTGCCGGTGATGTTGTAGGTGCTCACCACGCCGCTGTTCAGCGTTGCACTCAAGCCGCTCTGGCCGCTCAGGCCCGTGACCGAGAGCGCGTTGGGCCCATCCGTGTCCGTATCATTGGCCAGCAACCAGGCCGCGTTGAAGCTCGCCGGAGAGCCGGACGTGCTCTGATTCGTGACGACATAGTCGGTCCCCGCGCTGGGCGGATCGTTGACCGGGGTCACGTGGATCGTCGTGGTCGCGACGTTGCTGTTGATCATCCCGTCATTGACCGTGACGTGGATTAGCCGATCTGCGTTGGTCGGGTTGTTGGAGGTGCTGTAGAAGCGTACCTGGTCGATCCAGTTCTGATACTGCCCAAGGCTAGCCGACCCGCTGATCGCGAGGATGACCTGCCCACCGTTCGAAGTAACCGAATAGCTGACGCCACCCCCAAGATTTCCGCTGCTGGCGTTGGAGTTTCCTATCCTGAGCAGGTCGCCGGCAACCGCGTTAGTAACGACGACCTTCGCGGAAGCCAAGGTTGTTCCGTCATCGGTGATCGAGGAGAATGAAGAGATTCCCACACGCGATATGCCCTCTGTATAGCTCGTCGCGTAGTCGTTCCCGGGCGCGCCGGCGATGTTCGTGCTCGCCGTGGTCGCCGTGTCAATCCTGAGATTGTCGATGGTCACCGCGTCGCTGGAGCTGTTGTTGTTCGTGCCGGCGACGACGAAGCGGATCGCAGAATTCGCGGACAGGACGCCGTTCAGCGCTACGTTGCTGGTATTCCCGGAACTTGAGCTGCCATTGATCGTCTGGATCGTCTGGATCGTCTGGAGGTGGCCAGCGCCAAAACTCCCGTCGTCGCTGAATTGGACGCTAACGGTCTCGCCAGTGTCGAAGCTGTTTTCGTTATAAGAGTAACTGACGGTCGCGCTGGTCACGCCAGCGAGGCCAACAGTTCTTTGGATTGCTGCTCCATCGCCATTGTCGCCGAAGCGGAGAACATTGTTGTTCCCGTTGTCGATGGTAATTTGCCCGCCGGTGGGGCTGCCGTTATCCCCTGTTTCCTGCCATGGCGTCGAGGACCAAGCAGTAGTACCGTCACTATTGTCGAACGCGGCGTTGGTGAAGTTGTCCCGGTATTGCCCGTTGGTTGTCGTTGTTACGGTGTGATCACCGGTCAGGTCCAGCGTCGGCGCGACCAGCGGCAGGTGAATGTCCCCGTCGACAAACCGCAGCACCTCGACTCCGACCACAAGGTCGGTGCCATCGGTCGGAATGACAACGCCGTTGGCGTCGGTCGCGTTCGGATCGCGGTTGTCCGTGATCTTATAGGCGGTCACCAGGCCATCGGCATTCCCGAAATCATGGCTAATGATATCGATCGAGTAATCCGCCTTGTTGCCGGTGAAAATGGCGACGTCGCTGGTTCCGGCGCTCCCTGAATCGCCGCCGAGCACCAGGTCCTTGCGGTCTTCGGTCTTGAGCATCTCCGTAAAGTGCTTGGCGAACATTTCGGTGCCCAGCGCCGCATTGTCGAGCAGGCCGTCTCCAAGCGTTCCGCTGTAGCTGTGGATGATGTTGCCGTTCGCGTCCTTTTGGCTGTGATCGTAGCCGGCATAGGCGCCAATCAGAGTATCGAGGCGGATTTTGTCGCCGATGATGACGTCAAAACCGCTGCCGCCAACGCTCCCGTTCGAGTCCGGCGTCCGCTTATTGAAAGTGTCGTTGCCGCCACCGCCTATCAGCCAGTTGTCGCCTGAATTAACGCCTTCGGCATCAACCGTGCCGGTATTGTCGGCGCCGATGATCGTATCGTCGAATTTCGAGCCGATCACGCCTTCGAGGTCGGTCCAGAGCTGGTTGAAGGGCTCGAAGGCCGTACCGCCAGGCGCGCCGGTCAGGTTGAGATTGCGCAGATCTGCGGCCGTATCGAGCTTGATGGACGTGTCGCTGAACGCGGCTATGTCGAAGCCGGTGTCACCGAGGTTCTCGTCGCTGTCGCCGGTCTGGGCCGCCTGGCCGATGCCGCCGAAGAAGATGTCGTCGCCGTGTTCGCCCTTGAGCTGGTCGGAGCCAGAACCGCCCGAGAGCATGTCGTCGCCCTCGCCGCCACGCAGTTCGTCCGGGCCGTCACCGCCGAACATGATGTCGTTGCCGGCGTCGCCGAAGGCGAGATCGGTGTCGCCGCCGGCGTCGATGTAGTCGTCGCCCTCGCCGCCATAGAGTTCGTCGATGCCAGCCTCGCCGTAGATCCGGTCATTGCCGTGCCCGCCAATTGCAACGTCCAGCGCGCCGGCACTGGTGCCGGCATAGATGATGTCGTCGCCGGCGCCCCCATCGAGGAAGTCCTCGATGTCGCCGCCGTAAATGACGTCCTGGCCATCGCCGCCGTAGATGTGGTCGGCACCGGCCTTGCCGTCGAGCACGTCGTCGCCCTTATCGCCGTAAATGGTGTCGTCGCCGTTGCCCGCATCGAGCCAGTCGTCGTAGTCGGTGCCGGCGAACGTTTCGTGCGAATTGTAGCCCGAAGAGGGCGTGCCGTCGGGGTTCTCGCCGATGTCGGGCCTGAAGTCGGCGATATACTGGCGCGTGATCCCTAGGTCGGTGTTGGACTTCGTCAGCATCGTTCCGTCGCCGGCGATGCCGCTGCCCGAGCCGGAGTAGATGCCAACGCCATGATTGACCGTGGAGCTGAACGCATCGATGCCGTTCACGTCCGTCGCATGTCGGTCGACGATCTGCTTATAGGCTTCCTCGGCGGCGAAGTTGGTGATGGCCACCCACGTGTTGGTCGATGGATCGAGCTGGTACTTGATCTCTCCTCCAACCGCTGCGACCGTGGCGCCGGTTTCGTCATGGATGCTCTCGCCGGCGATCGCGACGATGGGCGAGGCGTTCTTGTAAAGCTCGAACGTGTGATCGGACCAGCCCATCACGTCACCGTTGAGATGCAGCGCACCCGTCGTCCGCTCGATGATGTCCTTGAACTGCTCCGTCGTGATGGCATGTCCGAGGTCCGGATCGATCGGCAGTGCCAATCCCAGCCGGTAGAGGTAGTAGAACCGGTCACCATCCATCAGCCGTTCCATCTGGTCTTCGAAGATGGCGTTGAAGGTGGTGCCGAGCTGACCGGTGAAGACATGAAGTTCGGCGAGGCCGCCGATCCAGAAGTCGATGTTGTCGAAGGTATGCTGGCCTGCCAGCAGGCTGGCGTCGCCTCCGGAGTAACTATTGTTGAAAAACCCGACGGCATCCTGCACCGTCCAGCCCATGGCGCCGCTGCTCGACGCGATGGCACCCGACTCCAGATCCACCAGCTCCTGCGCCTTGTCGAGATCGCCGTCGAAGGCATAGGCGGCGACGAAGTCGACGATCGATTCCGGATGCTGCATCTGCGAGTTGAATTCGGCCCAGCTGGTGTAGGGGTTCAGCGCGTCGACGATCAGGTTGGTGTGGTGCGGCGTCGTCGGGTCGGCCAGACGTTCGTCCACCAGTGCCTGGTGGAGCTGCGCGCGAACCTGGTTGAGGGTCGGCATGCCGACGTCGCGGCCGCGGGCGATGTTGATGGCCGCGAGGTCGAGCGGCTGCCCGAGCAGGGTCTGCTGCATCGCCGGGGTGACGAATTCGTCGACCTCGTTGGTCAACTGCTGCGACATGCCCCGAAGAATGTTCTCGGCCCCAGTGTTGGCATATGCCGTGGGGTTGAGGAACGCGGCCTCGAGGGCCCACTTGGTGACGAGGCCATTGGGGTCGATGGTGTCGATCGTCTCGCGCAGCTGCGAGTGCCCGAAGCGGAATGCGGCCTGCGAATATTCGAGCGAGATGTCGGACTGGATGTCGTTGTCGTAGGTTACGAATTCCGGCAGGTCCGGAGTCACCAGGCGCGCATACTGGTCGATCGCGACGTGCTGATACTCCATTTCGTTGATCAGCTTGGCGCCCTCGAACATCTTGTCCTGGTTCCAGGAAATCTGGTCGATCGAAGCCGTCTGCACGCTGCTCTGGTCGGTGAGCGTGTAGTTGCCGTCCTTATCGTGGAAATAGCCGTCGGCTCCGTCGCTGACGGCGGTCTGATAGCCGTGCCGGGCGTCCACGTCGGGCGCCGCCAGCACCATCTTCTCGAGATTGACCAGCTGCACGTTGTGGTTGGCGTGGAACACGTGGTGAATGGCGGTGAGCCCGAAGTTCTCGTTCGCCCGCCCGTCGCCGGCGACGTAGTGGTCGCCGATCGAAGCCATCATGATTTCGCCGACGGCGTTGTAGAACGACATCGCCTCGGGATGATCGAGAGATTCGTCGAAGATGATGTCGGAGGCGTTCTCGGCGATCGAGAAGTTGGCGAAGTTCACCCACGGGGCCAGCGCATAGGCGCCGTAAAGGTCCATGCCGGCGGGAAGCGTACCGCCCGGTCCCATGTTCAGGTCGGACCCGAGGTGCAGCTTCAGCTCGCTCTGGTTTGTCGCGGGGTTGATCCCGAACGACAGCACGTCGCCGCCGCGGCCGACATCGGCCATGTGGCGGTTCATCAGCGCGATCGCGGCGTCGACGCGAGCGCCTTCGTTGCTATCAAAATCCGTGGTGGCGTTGCCGTCATTGGGGTGGAGCCGCCCTTCGTCGAAGCGTGGGTTGATGTCGAGCAGCAGGGCTTCACCAGTGTAGGTGAAGCCGCCAGCGGCCGCCGCTCCGTTTGCATCGATCACATGGCCCTGGTCGTCGCGGGCCCGCAGGTTGTTGATGTCGTCCCAGGTGAGATCGTCGCGCATGGTGTCGCGCAGGTGCTCGCGCAGTTCGTTGAGCGTGGGCAGGGTGCGCGTGGTGGTGCCCGCGGTCAGGTCGCCCGTGGCGTTGAGGCCGTCGGCGCTAAGATCATTGAACGTGGTGCTGTGGTAGTCCTGGGTAACGTGCCCATCGAACAGCTCCATGCCCGGAATGTAGGTGCCGGGGTTGTTAGGATCCTCCACCCATTCGCGCAGGATGTAGGTCGTCTGGGTGTCGGAACCATAGCTCTGGCTCTGGTCGATGAAGGGCGAGGTGTGATTGGTGTAGGTGGTCGGGCCGGTCGGCGCGGCAACCGGTGCGTGGACGTCGTCGGCGGTCCCATAGACCCCGTCCGCACCGGGGGCGGACAGGTCGTCGGCCGTATTCCACATGTTGTCGGCGCCGGCGATGGAAAGCGGCCGGCCGTGGTAGTCATCGACCGTGTAGCCGTCGGGCGTCGCCCGGGAGATGGTGATCGTCGAGTTACCGGGATCCGCCGGTCCATTGGTACCGGGCGCACGATAGAGCGGATCGTCGGGCGACAGCGGAATGATGATCTTGGAGCCCTGGCCGCCCTTGTTGATGAAGTCGAGGCCGTGGTCGAAGAACTGCCCGAAGAGCGTGAAGATGCCGCTGGTCGAGGGGTCGCCCGGCAGCGTGTTGAGGTTGCGGACCATATATTCGGTGATGGTCTCGAGCCCATTGACCCCGATAACGTTCTCCGAGGTGACCACGTCGGTGTAGACGCCCATGCGAATCATGGCGCTGGCGTTTTCGTCGATAACCGGATCGAAAATGCCGCCAAGTCCTAGATTGGCGTAGTCGAAGATGGCGATGGAGCCAGCCTGCGGATTGCCCAGCGAAATCGCGAGGTGACCATTGGCGTCCAGACCGACAGTGGCGTCGGTGTCGCCCGTCGAAGCCTGCAGACCGGCCTGCATGGCCGACACGACCTGGGCCATGGTCCGGCCTGCACGGATGTCGACGCCGACTAGATTGCTCTGTGTGGGATCGGCCTGAAACTGCCCGTTATAGAACTGGAAGGCCACCAGGCCGCTGCCCGTGCTGACAATGAGCAGGCCAGGATTGATCACGCCTCCCGCCGCGTCCGTCAGCGCGTATGTGCCGGTCCCGGCCGCCGTCGCGGCGCCCGGCGCGCCGTAGGACGAACTGATCATCTGCGTGATCATGCGCGGGGTGTAGTCGACGATGGTCTTGTTGAGATCGCCGTAGGTGGTGTCGCCGCCGAGGCCGCTCTCTGCCAGGACCGTGGTATCGGTCAACGTGTGCGTTTGGAGCCAACCGGTGTTCTCGGAATTCGTCAGCGCAGGGTTGAGCGACACCTGGGCGACGTAGTTGTTGTAGTCGGCGACGGTGAGCCGCGGGAACGGATTGTCGGTGGCGCCCCAGGTCCAGCGGGAGAAGTCGACAAGGTTGTTGAAAAACCCGATCGGAATGCGAAAGCCGCTTGCTTCGCGCGCGCCGTCGTAGATCGAAAGTCCCGTGACCGGGTCGATGATACCGAGCGGGTCCACCGGGTCGCCGTTCTGGGTGAAGTTCCCGAAGGTTCCGAGGTCGTGCGTCGCACCGTCGGAATCCATGAAGCCGTAGATCGCTTCGCCGGTCGCATCGTAGTGGGTGATGATAATGGCATCGCGCATCTGGTCGAGCAGGAAGTTGATATCACTGAGCGTGATGTCGAACGGCTTGATGGAAGGCATTGCTTTTCTCCATTCGTTTGCCGTGACAACGGCACAGGAAATTCATGGGACGCCACGCGGCGCCGGCGGCTGCGGTGACTAATGCAGATTTGAACGGTATGCGCCCGACTTGCATATTGCCCACGTTAACCTTCCGTTAAGCATGGCACGTCGACCCGGATTGGGAATTGTCGGACGTCGAGTGAAGTTCTCGACGCAAGGACCGGTCTTTTTTGACGGATAGTCCAGTTTCATTCAGACCTAGGTCGGGACGCAATCCTGACTAAGGTCGGGAACTAGTGCACGCCGTTCCAAATGACCTCGAGTTTGGGATAAACGGCACGCAGCCTATATCTGCGTTCCCGTTGGATCGCTGGCTTAATCACGCTCGCAATTTCCACATGTCAATTCCGAGATCCCCGGGGCAATATGGCACCAAATCGCCATGAATTATGCTTGGAGGTACTTGACATCTGATTTTAAATATTTACTCTACTTCTGTAGATATCCATTGTTTTTAGGTCTAAATTTCTTGGCCGGCTCAGCATCCCTCGTTAAAATTTGACATACTTTGACATACGTTGACTCCAATTTAAGCCAGGCGTTATATTCAGTTGGGCGTTTGGCGGGTTTTGGCGTTTCTATGCAGGATTAGGGCTCTACGGACGTCGGACGCTTGGGCTGTGCGTTGGGGTAGGAGCGTGGGCAATCTAGATAGGGTTTCAATTGCCATTGTCGACGATCATCCGATCGTTCGACGGGGTCTAAGCGCTGTCATTTCAGGCGAGGCGGGTTTCAATCTCGTTGCCGAAGGCGGCACCGCGCGTGAGGCCTTGGAAATCGCCGAACGGTGGCGACCGCAGATCATGCTTCTCGATCTCGGGATCCCGGGAGGCGGACTGGAAGCATTAAAGCATATTGTCGCCCGAACACCCTCCGTCCGATGCGTGATCCTGACAGTCTGCGATTTGGCAGCCACCGCGATATCCGCCTTGAACGCCGGCGCCAAAGGTTATGTGCTCAAGGGGGTGAGCGCAGGTGATCTTAAAAAAGCGATGTGGACCGTGGTCAACGACGAGTCATTCGTTTCGCCTGAATTTGCGACAAAACTGCTGCAGGCAGCACAGCTGAACGTCCGGCAGACGTCTTCTATCGATCAGCTTACCCACCGGGAAGCTCAAATCATGAAAGCCGTCGAAGAGGGTCTTACCAATCGAGAGATTGGCGAGAAACTGGATATAAGTGAGAAGACCGTCAAGTATTACATGTCTGGCATTCTACAGAAGTACGGAGTCACAAACCGCGTTTCGGCGGTAATTGCGGCGCAAAAGC
Source organism: Mesorhizobium sp. ES1-4 (assembly GCF_020164745.1). GTDB lineage: Bacteria > Pseudomonadota > Alphaproteobacteria > Rhizobiales > Rhizobiaceae > Mesorhizobium. The sequence continues at coordinate 23,782 of NZ_JAIUGV010000022.1, forward strand.
TGCGCGGCGTAAGTCCGTCTCTGGAAAATTGACGCGTTAGGGACTGCCTTCTATGCGGTGCCGTCTCGAGGCCGACTGGGATACCGAGCGGATACCGACGGGAGGCGTTGCCAGGTCTTGCGGTATGATGCCAAACGAGTGAAGGCCTGCTGCGGGAGACCCAGATCAATGCGCCACGCGCGTCTCTCTTGGATCGAGTTGGGTGGCTACTTAGTGCTGGTCGCCATCGGATATTTGCTTTGGCTTCAGTTCAGCGCCGCTAGGGAAATGGACGTAAAGGCCGCCATGCACGCATTCCAGGCGGAGAACCAAGCCAAGAGCCGAGCTGTCGCCGTTAACATTGAGGGCAGCTTTCGCCAGATGTATCAAGGTATTCGGACGATCGCCCGTCTGCCGACGGTGCGAGCGCTGAGTTCGGAATCTCATTCCTTGCAAGAGGACGCGAGAGTCAGCGCCCAGGAGATTTACAACAATCTGGCGGAAAACCTTTCAGTGTCGGAACTTTACATAGTGCCGGCCAATTTCGACCCGGATCGCGTCGACGTTGACCCGGTGACGCCAGAGGCGCCGCTGATGACGTTCGACGAATTTATAGTTGGGAGAAACGCCGATCAAAATCCGGGCAGCGCAACCTTCACGAAGAAAAGTAAGATAGAAGAGGTTGAGATATTTGAATATCGCGCCATGAGGCAGCAGCTCGATTACTTGGCGTCTAGATATGACAACGAAAATATAATTTCAAACCTCAACTACCCTGCAATTGCCAGTGGAGAGGTCATTACCTGTGACAACACGCACTACTCGCCAACCGCGCCCGATGATAACGACCGTAAGGGCATTGTCTATTCGGTTCCATTCTTCGGGTTTGACGGAAAACTGCGAGGCATTGTCACGGCGGTCGTGCTGTCCAACGTCCTTACAGAAATTCTGCCGAACGATGGCTATGCGCTAGGCAATGACAGGCTCGGCTTCTATAGGGGTGCCCGTCAAGGTCAACTTTGGAAGCAGGTCTCGCCGCGAGGTGAAGTCAGTCTCGAGCACGTCGCCTATGCTGACTCCGTGCCGCTCGATTTTCCAGACGTTGCGGGAGGATGGAGCCTTTGGTCTGCGGTGCCGACGGCCGTCTTCCTGAAATCACCCGCCGTTCAGTCGATCAATGAGCGTTTTAAAACCGAGGTCATCATCCTGATTTTGGGGAGCGTAGCCTTGACTGCCTTGCTCCGGTGGCTCGCGCATAGGAGCTCAACGGTGGAAAGGCACAATCGAGATCTGGCATTGCGCATTCAGGAGCGCACAGCCGAACTGGCCAATGCCAAAAAAATTGCCGAAGAGGCCAGTTCGGCCAAAACCCAGTTTCTTGCCCGGGTCAGCCACGAAATCAGGACCCCTATGCATGCGATCGTCAGTGCGACGGAGTTGCTGAGAACCAGCAGGCCCGACCGAAGCGCGCGGGCCAAACTGGAGATCATCGATCACGCCAGCCAGACATTGCTCGACATCGTCAACCAGGTGCTCGATCTTTCGGCTATCGAACACGGTGCGCTGACCGTCAATTCGGTTGAATTCGCGCCTTTGGCATTACTATCGGAAACATGCGACATGATGCGGGCCGTTGCCGACCGGAAGGGATTGACGATAGTGGTCGAAAGCGCCCCGAACACGCCTGCCCGCCACCGCTCGGATCCGGCACGCATTCGCCAAATCCTGGTGAACCTGATCGCGAATGGTCTCAAGCATACCGATGCGGGCGGAGTGACGGTGCGGGTCAGCAGCGACGTATCCGGTGTTCTCGCCTTCGACGTCATCGACACGGGCTCGGGTGTCGCGGAAGATGATCGTGAGCATATCTTTCAGGAATTCTATCGCGGTGCCAATTCGGACGGGTCCGGACTTGGGCTGGCGATCAGCCGCCAATTGGTCGAGCGGCTCGGCGGCACAATCGACGTCAATGAGGCTCATCCGCATGGCGCTCACTTCCGGTTCACCATCGCCGCCGACCCGGTGGCCGAAGCCGCCGCGGCATGCGAAGCACAAAATCTGCCGGAGTCGAAGCGGAACCTGACGACTGTGGTAGGCTCAGGGATGCACATTCTTTTAGCGGAAGACAATGAACGTGTCCGCGGTCTACTCGAAGAAACGCTTCAGCAGTTTGGCTGCGTTGTGCAAGTGGCCCGCGATGGAGAGGAGGCGGTCGCCGCAGCTTGCCAAACTCGTTTTGATGCAATTCTGATGGACTGCTCGATGCCGAAGCTCGACGGCATGCGTGCCGCTTCCAGGATTCGGGAGATTGAGGCGACATCGGTTGCCGAACGCCGCCGGTCCCGTATCATTGCCTTAACGGCCAGCGCGTATCCCAGCGACCGCGAAGCTTGCTTGCAGGCAGGAATGGATGATTTTCTAAGCAAGCCCTTCAAACGGGACGAGCTCTTTCACGTCTTGGGAATTACCCTCAAAGCAACGAACAAAACCGCCGCAGTTTTGGCGCCAGTTGCGGAATAGCCCTGCCGGTCAGTGCCCTCCCAGACTCAGTTGTCACGGCAGCTGCCGTGAGATCTGCCTGAGATCGTTCAGCGCATCCACGCTCGCCGACTTCACATCCTGAATCATCTGTCTGGGCACGGGTTGCGTCCTGCCTTCGGTGTCCGGCAACATGTCTTCGATTTCGTCGAGGCGCAGTATCACATAGGTGAGCATTTGTGCGGGGCCATCATGAATGCGCTGGCCGATCCCTTCGTAGTCCAGGCTGTGGGCGGGTGTATTCCTATAACCGTCGGCGAGATCGGCGCGCCCGAAGACGAAAACGATTGCGCCGAGCATCACGGCCCATGCGAGAGCGACTGCCGCAAGCGCCTGTGTTTTGCCGGGAACAGCGTCCAGACCGGGCTCCGCACCAGCTGCTCCGGTAATGTGTTGATCCAGCCACCAGCCGAGGGCAACCATCGAAATGGAAACGACGGCGACGAGCAGGACGCAACGCCGAGTCACCCAAGGCGAACGTCCAAGGCAAGCCCGATTGACTCCACTTGCAGCTGCATAGACTGCTTGCCAGGCGCGAGCCGTAAGTCCAATCGGCTTTCCGTTACCATTTCCCGGCATGTCGTTCCTCGCGGCAAGCGCAAAGCAGGGAATAAGCTTTGGCAAAACTATCAACAATCTTGATGTATAAATTGGCTCTGCACCCGAACACTGGTATTTGGGAATAAGCGTCGCACATCTGTTCCTCTATCTTACGCGGCAAAATACATGCATCGCCGACCGGCGGCAACGGCTTGGGTTCGGTACCCTTTGCAAAGCAAGTTTTGGCGCACCGACGACAGCCAGCCTCGGTCGGACCGGGGCCGAAAGTTCCAGGGCCACGCGGCATTGAGCGCCGCCGAAGCCTGCTGACGGCCATCGAGTTTCTCCCGAACCTGGCGCGCGTCGTCCGGCAGCGACCGCACGGTCGCATCTGCGGCCAAAACTGACGATCTTCGTATGCCGCGGACCTGCAGGACTTTCGAGGTCGTTCGTTCCGATGCCGGCGATACGCGGCATTGACCTCTGGCCGGCGACCGGCCGGTCTGCCGCGACTGTCAGTTGCTCCGATGCGGGTAAATCGGCGCGCTGAGCCGGCCGACGTCCGGCAACGTCCAGGTCAACGGCGCCGAAATCTGATCGCGCTGCGATGATGCGGCCGCGCGATCCGGCGCGCGATCCGGTTGCCTGGATGCGGGGCGGCGTCCCTGTAAGCGCTCATCTACGAATCTTACCCCTGCGCCGAAAGGCCGCCAAGGTAAAAGAACACGTCTTCGATAGCGGTATTCGCGATGTAGCGGTCTCCCTGAATTGAATCCCGGTGCGGCGAACAGGCACTGGATCAAGCTATGCCACGGGTCGCTCCGATATTCGAACCTCTCCCACAAGCGCTCGCGATTCGACTGGGGGTGCAAAGGCAGAACGTTCGAAAAACTTCCAAGAACCCCAGTCGATGGCCGATTGTGGAACCTGTGTCGGCCGCTTTTCGGCCGGAAATGGATGGTCCGCCTTCAGGGCATCCGGCCCGGATCGCTCTTGGCTCTGAGCCCGCTCGCGCTCCCGTTTCGCGCGGCTTCTCGACGCGGTGATGCCCTCCGGTGGGGCCGCGGCGATTGCGTACCAGTCCAACAACAAAACGGCCCGCTGGCGGTTTGCCATGCGGGCCGATTTGTTATTGGTTGCGGGGACCCGCAACCCCTTTTGTCATAACATCGTCGGGCTGTTCATTTGGGTCAGGTTTGGCGAGTTCGAGGATGCCGAAAAGCTCGCCGCGTAGCTCGGCATGGACCTCGCCGCGCTTGTCACCGGGCATGAGCACGATCTCTCCGATCAACGAGCGCAGCGCCTCGGCGGCTGGACGTCCATCATCGTTATCGGCAAGCGCTTGCGTGAGTTGCTCGACCCGCTTCTTATAAAGAGTGGCGATGTTGGGATGCAGGTCAGGCACGTCAGTGGGCGTCACCGCCAGACGCGCGGTGATCTCCGCCTTCTGCCTCTCCAGGTCTTCCATTCTCGCTTTCATGGAAGGTTGGTATAGGCCATCCTCGATCGCAGCCATGATGCCGGCGATGGCGCGCTCGATCTTGTCGAGCGCCTTGCGGTCCTGTTCGCCTTGCGCGCGACGCTCCTGGTTGAGGCGGTTGGTCTCCTGGGCATAGGCTCTGATCGCCTCCGCCACGGCATCGGCCGAGACCAGCCTTTCCTTCAGGCCTGCGAGGACCCGCTGCTCGATCTTCTCGCGGGTGATGGAGCGGCCATTGTCGCAGATGCCCCGGCGCTGGTGGTTGAGGCAGGCATAACGGTCGCGAGTGAACAGGCCGTAGCGCCCGCCGCAGCTGCCGCAGGTGAGCAAGCCGGAAAGGAGGGAGACCGGCCGCTTCATGGTATGCAGCTTCCTGGCCCGGGCCTTGCGCGTGGCGATCGTCACCGCCTCGAACTGGCTGGCGATGGACTTCTGTCTCTCCTTCACGGCCTGCCACAATTCGTCGTCGACGATCCTGAGATGCGGCACCTCGGTGCGGATCCACTTGATTGGCGGATTGGCCCGAGAGACGCGCTTACCCGTGGCAGGATCCTTGACGAAGTGCAGGCGGTTCCAAACTAGGAGACCGGTGTAGAGCTCGTTGTTGATGACGCCTGTTCCCCGGATCACATGCCCGCGCACGCTGGTGTCGCCCCAGTGCCGGCCAAGCGGGCCGGGAATGCCCTCCTTGTTGAGGTCGACGGCGATCGCCTTCGGGCTCTTGCCGGCGGCGAACTCGCGGAAGATTCGACGCACGATGGTCGCTTCCTCCGGCACGATCGCGCGGTCCCCCCGGATGGGCTCGCCTGCGGCATCCAGTTTCTTCAGCACCCGGTAGCCGTAGCACAGCCCGCCCCCGGCCTTACCCTTCTCCACCCTTCCCCGCAGGCCGCGATGGGTCTTGAGGGCAAGGTCCTTGAGGAAGAGAGCATTCATCGTGCCCTTGAGGCCGACATGCAACTCGCTGATCTCGCCCTCGGCCAAGGTGACAATGGTAACGCCGGCGAATTTGAGATGCTTAAAGAGGGTAGCGACGTCTGCCTGGTCGCGGCTGATGCGATCGAGCGCCTCGGCCAGCACCACCTCGAAGCGGCCGCGCTGGGCATCGCGCACCAAATGCTGGATGCCCGGCCGCAGCACTGTGCTGGCACCGGAGATTGCCGCATCCTCATAAGTTCCCGCCACGCTCCAGCCCTCCCGCGCCGCCTGCTCTCGGCACAGCCTCAACTGGTCCGCGATGGAGGCATCCCGCTGGCTGTCGGAAGAGTAGCGGGCATAGAGTGCAACACGGGTCATGGCGGCAGATCCTCTCTCTTCTTCTCAACGGGTTTGCCATCCGGCGCCCTGCCCTCTCCCTCGCGGCGGCCCGGCCGATTGTCGTTGGCCGCCAGCCGCGCCTCGGATGCCTCCCGTGCCAACTGCCGGCCGATCAGCCGGGCGATGTCCAGCACCGCTCGATCCACCTTGGCCGCGGCCGTGAGTTCGGGGCGATCTTCGGGGCTGACGAGATCGCCGTTGTCGTTCGCCGGAACCAAAGCCTTTAAGCCAGTCCTCGTTTCCTCTGCCATCGCGGTCGCTCTCCCAATGGTGGATCGACCTGCCATCAGAGTCCTCTAGACGGCGAAGGAAAGAACGACGTTCATGTCGTAGGGCCATAGCGCGCAATGACGTGCGCCGTGCGGTTTCGGCGTTTCAGAAGACCGCTACATCACCAACGGTACTCTCCCAGCGCAGCGACCAGCTTGACTGCGGACTCCCAATGCTTGGCAACATCGCGCCGCGTCCTTTCCCGGCTACGGTGTCCAACCGGCAAACCTCCTGCGATCGCTCTTAAGTCACGCAGTACGGAAGCTATATGCGGCCACGGGAAGTCGGTAGGATCACCAATATCCCGGTCGGCGCCGACGATCATTTCTAACTTGGCGATGACGCCAATGAGCGACGTTGCCGCGACCTCAGGGATAGAATCTTGAAGCTTAAGAGCTTCGGTCATCGCAAAGACCTCTGCCTCCCGCGCAACCGCGTACTCCTGTGGACCACCGAGAATGCGCGCCGGTCGGTCTCGAACTCGCGTTGGAGAATCTGCGGTCAATCCCTGAATTCTGGGATTGACTATGATTTGGCTCTCCAACCGCTGCTGCACGCGACATAGCAGCAGGGAGATGTACCGAGCCATTTTCCAATCGCTCACCAGCAGAAGTGCGGGATCGCGTAGGGCTGCCGGTTGCAATTCCGTGTCGTTGCGGCTTGCGGCGAGAACATTCGGCTTTTTCGCTGCCACAGCATGGTCTCCTTTCGCGGGGCAAGTTTCACTCAGTGGGTCCAAAACCATGAAGGAGCCCGGCCTTCCGAAATGTGATTTGTAGAGAATACTCCGTGGTGAAATACTCTGCAAGGCGCTGGTGTCGGATTCATGGAAATCCGAGAAGCGTTCGCGCAAAACCTAAGAGCCTTGCGGCGGGCTAGAGGCCTGTCACAGGAAGAGCTTGCGCACCGGGCTGGGATCGATCGCACCTATATCAGCGCGTTGGAACGCAACGTGTACAACGCGAGCATCGACGTCGTTGACCGACTGGCTGAAGTGCTGGGTGTGGATGTCGCAGAACTGCTGAAACGACCCTCAGCTGACCCGCAGAGATCGAAGTCTGAGCCTGACGAATAGAGAAGTTGATAAGGTTGACGGACCCATGGCCATGCGTCAGCTAATTCTGCGCGTATTCTGCGGGAGAACGGCCTGACGCAGGAAGACGTTGGAAGCGCGCCCTGAATTCAGTTCATAGGAATGTTCTTGGCGGAAGCCGCTCGCCCGCGCGCCATTAACAGGCGCTGTAGCGTGCGAGCGGCTGCTTCGCGCCCCAAGTTGGACGCAGAACCCACTTTGCGGGTTTCCCGAAAGCTGACACATGCAGCGGCCACCTTGGAGGTCCGGTCGCGCCAGGTATCTACCCTGTGCCGAGGGTCAGTATGAACTACCGATCAGGGCGAGCCGAGGTGTTCGTTCGCGTGATGGCGCGGGCGCACTGAAATCCGCGATTATTAGGACCTTCTGTCAGCGGCCCGGAGACATTCTCGTGAACCCCTACTGCGTAGCCGCGACTTGCAGCCTTGCCGATGATCTTGATCCCGGAAAGTCGACGATCCTGTTCGGTAGCGGCGCGTCGAATTGAGATAGAAGCAATCATGAGCCCATCTCGCAAGACTGCAATCGCCTTCGTCGCGCTCGTGGTGATGCCGTGGGCAGCTATATGGAGCTGGCAGTGGTTCACGATCGGTCGGTACGAGGAAAGGACCGACAACGCCTATCTGCGCTCTGACATCACAAGTATCGCTCCCAAGCTGGCTGGCTATGTCGTCGAAGTCGACGTGGAAGATAATGCTAGCGTTTCGAAGGGCGCCGTTCTGTTTCGCATCGATGACAGCGACTACAAGGCCAAGGTGGAGCAGGCGAAGGCCAATGTCGACGCCCGGCGGGCGGAAATCGCCAACATCGACGCAAGCCAAAAACTGCAAGATGCATTGATCGCGCAGGCCGAGGCGCAGAAACAGTCAGCCGCCGCCGACCTCCAGTTCGCCCGTGCCAACCTGACCCGCTATGTTACACTGCAGAAGAACGGCACTGCCAGCGATCAGAAACTGCAGGATGCACAAGCCAGCTACGACAAGGCAAAGGCGTCCTTGGACGGCGCAGAAGCCAATCTGCTGGCTCAAAGGCTGAAGCTCGGCGTCTTGGAAGCACAATTGTCCGGTTCGCACGCGGCCCTGTCACAGGCGAAGGCCGCTCTCGATCTGGCTATGCTCGACCTCGACAACACGGTCGTGAGAGCCCCGGTCGACGGGATCGTCGGCAATCGGCAAATCCGTGTCGGCCATTATGTCACTCCAGGGAATGGGGCCTTGGACATCGTTCCCGTCGACGATGTCTGGATCGTCGCCAACTTCAAGGAAACGCAGCTCAGCTTGGTCGAGATTGGCCAACGGGTACGCGTCACGGTCGATGAATATCCAGATCAAGAAATCGACGGTATTGTCGAAAGCTTCGCTCCCGGCAGCGGCGCGGCGTTCAGCCTGCTGCCGCCGGACAATGCCACCGGAAATTTCATCCGCGTTGTCCAGCGTGTGCCGGTGAAGATCAGGATGATACGAAACCCGTTGCCTGGCCGCCTCGTGCCGGGGCTCTCCGCCCGCGTTGCCATCGCCCTCGGAGCGGGCGACGTTCCCGTGGTAGCGTTGGAAATGCCGTCCGGCGACAGTGCCAACGGACGCCCGGTACAGTGATGCACCGCACCAGAGCGTTCCGCCATCCTGATACCCTGCTGTGGGCCTGGCTTGTCGCAACTGGTGTTGTATTGGCCGCCTTCATGGATGCAGTGGCATCCACTGCACTGTCCATCGGCCGGATCGACATGCTCGGCGACATCTACGCAACGCCGGATGAACTGGCCATGGTCGACATCGCATTCATCGCGGCCAAGCTGACGGCCTTCCTTGTCGCTCCGATGTTTGTCACAGCCGCCAGGCCGACCGCCTGCCTGCGTGCGGGGGTCGTGATGCTTCTGCTGGGTTGCGCGGCAATGACGCTCTCGGCGGATCTTATCTGGATTTGTGTCTTCCGCGTCGTCCAGGGGCTGGCTGGCGGCACAATTCTCGTAGCTGGCCAGACGCTGCTGTTTTTTCGGTTCCCGTCTCGACATCAGCCGATTGTCCAAGCCGTTTTTGCCGTGGGCGCCGTAATGGCTCCAACGACGATTACGCCGGCCCTGCAGGGCTGGTTGGTCGATCATTTCTCCTGGGACTGGATATTCCTCGCCAACGTCCCGCTCGGCATCGCCGCCCTTGTCCTTCTGGCGGCGGATGGCAATCGGACATACTGGCGGGCAACCACGCTCCCCGTCGTCGAGGTCATTGTGCTCGGCATCAGTACCGCGCTTTTGACATACGTGCTGCTGCAGGGCAGCAGGTTCAATTGGTTCGACGACATGGCGATCATCGGCCTTTCGACCATCGGTGTGGCGGCCGCCGGCCTTGTGGTTGTCCGGGAGGCCCGGTTCCGCTCAGGCTCACTTCAGGCGGTCGCGCCTTTCGCCGATCCGGACTTTCGCTTTGGGTTTCTTGTCAGCCTCGTCGCGGGCTTTGCTCTTTCGGGCAGCACCTATCTCATCCCGGCTTTTGCCCTCAACGTTCTCGATTTTACGGCCACGGCCGCAGGTGTGCTTCTGCTGCCCAGCGGAGCCATGCTGGCGCTGGGACTTCTGTTCTCCGGCCTCCTCATCGAAAAGGCCGGAGTTCACCCGATCGCCCTTGTTCCGTTTGGAGTCCTGCTCTTCTCCGGAGCCATGTGGCTCCTCTCCGGTTCGACGAGCGGTAGCGGCACACCCGACCTGACCCCGGCCCTGTTTCTGCGAGGATCAGGTCTCGGTCTTCTGTTCGTGGCACTGACGCTGGTTACGCTGCGTGGACTTGCTGCCGATATCCTGCCGTTTGGAATAGGGCTGTTCAATCTCGGCAAGCAGGCTGGTGGTCTGATCGGCACGGCGCTCTTGCAAACGTATATCGATCACCAGAACGCTCTCAACCGAACGATGTTGTCCACCCACCTTGTCGGTGGCGATCCGACCCTGGACCAGCGCTTGAGGGCCACTGCGAACATTCTCACTTCGAACGGTGCCGACATTCTAGCGGCGCCCAAGATCGCTTTCCCATTGTTGCAGCGCTCTCTTGAAAGGCAAGCCTCCACGATCTCGTTCGACGAAGCTTTCTTCGCGCTGGTGTTGCTGTTCGCGGTTGCTGCGCCATGCCTGATTGGCGCCAAGCAACTGTTCAGTCGCAAAGTTCCCCGGCGGAATCAAACTGGATGAGCATCCTACATTTTGGAACAGATGTCCTTATCGTCATAGCTTCTAACTTGAATCTTGCGAGCCACGTCCACTAGACCAGACTGGGATGAACACGCGGCCGCGTCGCGCTGCGGTTCATGGATTTCCATGAGATGCGGCTGGGGCGCGGCGCTGCTTATGGTGAGTTTTGGTTCGTCAGCCCAGATCCCAGCTACTGAGAGTAAGTGCTATACGGGGAGCCGACCAGGCCTTGTTTGAGGCGCTGTAGCTTCAATCGGGACGTCTAGGTGCCTCACCCCGAAAGTTAGGTCACTCACATCTCATGGATTTCCATGAGGTGCGGCTGCGGCGTGGTCCGGTTAAGATGATGAACCAATTCGCGAGCCCAGATGGTCAACGATGAGAGTTAAAGAAGGCGCTGACAGTCTCCGCCTTTCATTGTCCGGTAGGAGAAGACAATGACGACAGCGTTCAACTCGCCTAGCGATCCCGACGCGGAAGCGTTGCGGGCGGCTCGGCTCATCGAAAGCGTGGTCGGCAATGGGTGGGCGACAGACGCGGCCGGCCGATTCAGCTATGTTACTCCCAGCACGCTATCGCTTCTCGGCACGACGCTGGAGGAGTTCAACACTTGGCCAGAAGATGGCTCCGCGGGTTGGAAGCGGCTAATCCATCCAGACGACTATGACCGAGCCGTGGCCGAGTGGCGTCGCTGCCTGCGGACAGGTGAGCACTACAATGTGGAGCACCGCATTTTGCGCGCGAGCGGTGCTTACGGTTGGAGTCGAAGCTCCGGACAGCCGCTGTGCGATAGCGAAGGTAACGCCGTCGCATGGTATGGCACACTAATTGAAGGCGATGCGCCGTCCGCAGCCACAGAGCGATTCGCCGATGTGATCAGTGCGGCACTTGAGAAGGAAGCCGCCTCCGACGCTCTCCATTCTCTGAGTCTCGTCCATCCGGATGACCGGACAGCGGCGGCGCATGCAGTCGCCCGCGCCTTCTGGACGGGTGTCCCCCAAGTAACGAGGCACAGGCAACTGCAGGCCGACGGAAGTTATCGCTGGAACGAGACCCGATCGGAGCCCGGCTACAGTGTCAGTGTGGACATTGATGATCTGGTGACAGACGGGGAGCCGCTTTCCGGGGCGGACCTGGATCTCTTGATGGAGAACAATGCCGGGCCAATTCCATCGGCGAAAATCGTTGAAAGCATATTCGGGAACGGATGGGCGTTCGATGCAGCGGGTAGATGGATCTACCTGCATCCATTCGCGCTGAGCTCCCTCGGGGTGACGCTGGAGGATCTGAACGCTCCATTGAACGAGGGGTACACCGCCTGGAAGCGTTTGCTTCATCCAGACGACTATGAGCAGATCGCGGTTATCTGGCGCCATTGTCTGAGGACCGGCGATCATTTCAATGTCGAGTTTCGCTTTCGGCGCGCAAACGGCACCTATGTATGGGCCCGAACCGCCGCGCGGCCCGCGCGCGACAGCCAGGGTCGTATCACGGGATGGTACGGAATCGCGCTCGACAACGATGTCTACAAGAAAACCGTGGCGGAGCTGCGCGGTCGCGAGCGGGAACTTTCTCAGCTCGTCGACATGGTCCCAGTCCAGATAAGACGTCTGACTCCTGAAGGCGAGCCGATCTTCTTCAACAGACGTTTGCTTGATTTCTTCGGTTTCGACGGTGTGGCGGATTTGGACAAGCCGGGGATGACCCGGCTGGCGGCGGCCATACAGTCCCTCGTCTATCCCGAAGACGCGGCAGGCCTCCTTGAGACAGTCCGCCAATCCCTGGCTACTGGCGAACCATACTCCATGAAGTATCGAATGCGCCGTGCGGACGGAGCGTACCGCTGGGTGGATGGTCGCGGCGAGCCGCTGCGTGATCACAGCGGCGCGATCATTCAGTGGTATGCAATTTCTATCGACATCGACGACGAGATGCGCGCACAGGAAGCGTTGCGCGACCGAGAGCGGGAACTCTCGCAACTTGTTGACATGGTGCCGAGCTTCCTGTGGCGCCTGTCTGCGTCGGGCGAGCCGGTCTTCTTCAGCAAGCGAATGGTTGAGTATCTCGGCCTCGACGTAGGAGGATACGAGAATGGGGGAGGAAACGGTCTGAAGGCGGCCATTACGGCTGTCGTACATCCCGATGACGTGGCCAAGCTGGAAGCTGCGATCAACCACTCCGTCGCCACCGGCGAGAGCTTCTCCCTGAACTATCGCCTGCGTCGCGCTGACGGTGTCTTTCGATGGATGTCAGGCCGTGCGGAACCGATGCGAAACGAGTGTGGGGCTGTCGTACAGTGGTACGGTCTTTCGCACGACATCGACGACCAGGTGAGGGCAGAAGAAGCGCTGCGGAAAGCCAACCGGCAACTGGAGCAAATGATTGACGCCGTGCCCGTGAATATCCTGAGCTTTGCCCCTTCAGGCAGGATCACCTACACCAGCAAGCGATACCTGGAGAAGGTCGGTTCGCCACCGACGCACATCAATGACTTCGATGCCCTGGCCCGGGACCTGGCCCATCCTGAAGACTTTCCGACAATGTTTCGGAGGGCATCGAATGGCTTTGCGTCCGGCCAGCCTTTTATGAACCGCTTTCGTCGACGCGAGAAGGATGGCGTCTACCGCTGGATAGAAGCTCGAGCGCAACCGTTAAGGGATACCGATGGTGCGATCGTTCAATGGTATATGGCTTCAATCGACATCGAAGACGAGATGCGGGCGCAGGAGGCATTGCGCGAAAGAGAGCGCGAGCTCCAGCAGCTTGTCGATGCCTTGCCGGTCCACATCTGGAGCTGGACGCCAGATGGCAAGCTTGCGTACGTCAATAGGCGGTCTTTGGAGGATCTCGGCATCTACGGAGCGGACTTCGAAGACTTCACCAGGGTGGCGCAAGAGCTGATTCATCCCGAAGATGCTCCCGAGGTGCTCAATAGGTCAGCCAACTGCCTCAAAACTGGCGACTCCTTCATCATGCGGTATCGCCGGCGTTGGAAAGACGGCAGCTATCGCTGGATAGAAGGGCGTTGCGAGCCTCTGCGCGATCGGGACGGAGCCATCGTTCACTGGTACCAGGTCTCCATCGACATCGACGAGGAGATGCGCGCACAGGTGGCGCTGCGCGAGAGAGAACGTTCGCTGTGGCAGCTGGTTGAAACGCTGCCGGTGATGATCGATTGCGCCGCACCGAATGGTGAGCCGATATATCGAAGCCGTCAGCTCCGCGAGTTCCTCGGATATGAGTTGGAGATATTGGACGGTAAGGGAAAATCCCGCCTATCCGGGACACTCGACGAAGGCGTTCATCCTGACGACCTGGCGGGCGTCAAAGCGAACTATGCTCATTCGTTGGCCACTGGCGAACCGTATGCGCGGAGGCACCGTCTGCGTCGCTTCGATGGCGAATATTGCTGGGTCGATACGCGCGCGGCACCGATGCGCAATGCAGAAGGGGCGATTGTTCAGTGGAACGTCGTCTGTCTGGACATCGACGGTGAAGTTCGCACGCAAGAAGAGCTGCGCCTGGCGCAAGAGAGACTTGCACGTGCGAGCCAGGCGGCGAGTCTCGCCGAGCTTTCAGCCTCTATAGCGCATGAGGTGAACCAACCTCTGGCGGCTGTTGTCGCCAACTCATATGCCTGCCAGCGCTGGCTCACGGCCGAACCGCCAAATATCGAGCGAGCGCAGAAGACTGTGGAGCGTATTATCCGTGACGCCAACTCAGCCGCGGATGTCGTCAGCCGCATCCGCGCCTTATTCAAGCAATCTGCGGACGGGATGGCTTACACAGCACTCGACAGCGTCATCGCGGAGGCGCGCGACCTCATCGCCGAGGAGGCGGTGCGGCGCCGTGTTCGTCTGGATATCGATGTCGAAAGCGACCTTCCTATTGTCGCGCTCGATCGGGTGCAGATTCAGCAGGTTCTGGTGAACCTCATCCGCAATGGGATCGAGGCGATGGACTCTGTTACAGGCGACAAGGTTCTTGGACTTCGCGTGCGCCGGATAGGGGACGCGATCCAGATCGAGATTAGCGATTGTGGCCCGGGCATTGAGTTTCCTGATCGGATATTCGAGCCGTTCTTTACGACGAAAGAGAACGGCATGGGCATGGGACTCGCGATCTGCCGTTCGATCGTCGAGTCCCATGGCGGACGGTTGTGGGTGGAGAAGAGCGAGCGGCACGGGTCGGCGTTCGTCTTCACGATGCCCGTTGAAATGAAAGCGGCAGCATGACGCCCCACGATCAAATGGTCTTCATCGTCGATGATGACGTGCGTATTCGGGAAGCACTTGGTGAGCTTCTGGAGTCCCATGGCATGCGAGCCGTAGCGTTCGGATCGGCCGGCGACTATGTCCTTGCCGACAAGCCGGACGTCCCCGCATGCCTGATCCTCGATGTGGAATTGCCTGACATCAACGGTCTCGATCTGCAGAAGCAGATCGCCGAGGGCGATCATCCCCCGATCGTCTTCATAACCGGGCATGGAGACATTCCGTCCTCGGTGCGTGCGATCAAGCACGGCGCTGTGGACTTCCTGACAAAGCCTTTCAGCGATGCGGACCTCATGGTTGCGATCCGGGCAGCGATCGCCCAGGATCGGGAAAGGCGATCAGAGCGCGCCGAGCTCACCGTGTTAAAGCAACGCTATCAAGAGCTCACGCAGCGAGAACGCGAGGTGCTTCCGCTGGTTGTGAGTGGCCTGCTCAACAAACAGGCCGCGGCTGAGTTGGGGATCAGCGAGGTCACGCTGCAAATCCATAGACGGAACGTGATGCAGAAAATGGCTGCGGCATCACTCGCTGATCTCGTGCGCATGGCGGAGCGGTTGGAGATACCGATCAGCCACTCTCGGCGAACGGGAGGGAACGGAGTGTGAGCAAGGTGCGACCTGTCGTGGCGATTGTCGATGACGACCCAAGATTGCTCGAGTCGCTCGAGAACCTTTTGGAGTCTGCGGGCTATGCTCCCCGCAGCTTCTCGTCGGCGGGATCACTCCTCGTCAGCGGGCTCTCCGACGTCGACTTGCTCATTACCGATATCGGGATGCCTGGGACGGACGGCTTTGAACTTCGTGACTTGGTCAAGAAGACGCGTGCAGACCTACCGGTTTTCCTGATCACCGGACGCCATGAGATAGCGGATCAGTACCGTGCCAAAGGCATCAGCGGATTTTTCCGCAAGCCCTTCGACGGCCAGGCCCTACTTGCAGCCGTGAGCGAAGCTTTACGCAACCAAGAAACCGAGGGATGAACATGAGAGTTGACCAACCGCTCTTGCAGAGATCGACGCCGGTGTCACGGCAGCGGAAGGCTGAGCCGCAGCAGCCGCTCGTCATCATTGTCGATGACGATGCGTCTGTTCGGGAAGCACTATCGGAGTTGATCCTGTCCATGGGCTTTGAGCCGGTCTGCTTTGCCTCGACCCGCGAATTGCTCGACGCGGACGTCTTGGACAGCCCCGGTTGCTTGATCCTCGACGTGCGCATGCCAGGGGCAAGCGGTCTCGATCTACAGCACCATCTTGCGACAAACGGCAATCCCAAGCCCATCATCTTCCTGACCGGGCATGGCGACATACCGATGACTGTCCAGGCGATGAAGGCGGGCGCTGTGGATTTTCTCACCAAACCGGTGCGCGACCAAACACTCCTTGACGCCGTGATCGCGGGCATTGCGGTGGATGCCAAGCGGCGGGCGGATGCGGTGGTCGTCAAGCGCAACATCGAGCGCGTCGAGACGCTGACCCCGCGCGAGCGCGAAGTTCTGCATGAAGTGGCGCGCGGGCGTCTCAACAAACAGATCGCTTTCGACCTCGGCATCAGTGAAGTGACCGTCAAGCTTCACCGCGGCAATGTCATGCGCAAGATGGAAGCTGCTTCCATCGGTGAGCTGATCCGGGCCTGGGAAACGCTGCCCCCGTCAATGCGCGAGGCCGGCGCGGCCAGGACTTTCGAAGGGGTGAACCTCGCCTCCGTCCGATAGGATCGCCCGGCCGCTGGCGCTTCTTTCGTTAAAAATAGCCGGCCCAGGGCGATCCTGACGCAGACAACACTTTATAAAGGTTAGAGCGAGCGACAACCGCCGCATGTAACCCGGTGTTGTGCCTTCAGCCATCAGCGAAGCTTAGTATACTGATGGCAGGAACTCGATCAGGGCCTTGGTGACGGCAACTGGCTGCTCCTCCGAGACCCAGTGGCCTGAGCCCTCGACGACTACGGCGCGTACGTTTTCGGCGACATGGCGGAGATGGTCTTCGTACATCGATCCCAAGCCACCCGAACCGCTTATACCGAGCACCGGCATCGTCAGCTTGTGCTTTGCAAAAGCTTTGTTCTGTTCTTCGTCACGGGGGAAAGCCCGGTAGTACTCGAAGCCTGCGCGCAATGCGCCAGGCTGGGCATAAGAACGGCCGTAGACTTCGTCGGCTTCGTTGTCGAACACGCGAGTATTTACCCCCTCTGCATTATGAAACCACCTTAAATACTCTAGCTCGCGACCGGCAATGAGCATTTCCGGCACGTCGCGCACGGAATGGAAACGAAAATGCCAAGTGCGGGGGCCTTGGATCAATTCGTTCCACGGCTCGATGCCAGGCAGCGGGACGTCTAGGATGGCCAGTGTGGCGACTTCCTCCTGGTGCTGCGCCGCATAGGAATAAACGACCATGCCACCCATATCGTGGCCGACAAGATTGACGACCGGACCAAGGTTCAACTGATTGACCAGTGCGCTAATATCCTCAGCAATCGACGCCTTTTCGTAGCCGGTCGCAGGCTTGGCGGTGTAACCCAAACCGCGCAAATCGGGCGCAAGTACCGTGTAACCGCGCGCCACCAGTTGTGGCATTACAAAGCGCCACATGTATGAGGTCGTGCCCCAACCATGCAACAACACAACAGTTTTCGGGCCACCTACCGCCAGCAAATAGTGATACACTACACCGTTTACGTCGGCCTTGCGGTCGACGATACGTGCCGACAGGTCAGTCAATTGTCCGGGCGGCGTGTCTGAGCTCGGGCGTTGGCAGAAGTCGATGGCGCGGCGGCAAGGGTCGCAACGAGGAAACCAGAAAGCAAGCCAAGGCGCATTAAAAGCACTCCGGGATTGTGAGCTCCAAAGGGCTCCAAGAGCGGCAAATGCTGCTTAATGTCTATAGAACGAAAGCTACCAGATCTTTGTTCTGATAATCGCATGCGGTATACGTAATATAAGCCTCAGACCCGCGGCGAGTTGATCCCGCAATATAAGGACCACATTGGCGAATCTTGTCGCGATCCGTTCGGGCGGTGACGTGCTCGTGATCAGCCGTTTCTCGTTTGGGAAGGAATCCTTACACGGCTGATGGGCCTTGTTTGTAACGGCCGCCGCACGGGCGGCTCATCGCGCTTGACACTAACGTCTGTCAATTTCAGCCCATCTCAGTGACAGTTCCACCTCAGCGTGGCTACCCTGCACCTTGGCATCATATGTCAGATCCTTCCGTAGAATAGGTTTGCGGGTCGGATCGGCGCATCTTCTCCCTTGCAAGCCATCACGATCATCGAGCGTCGCCGCTCTTTCGCCCGCTCCTCCCCCGAAAGCGACCGTGCAGGTCGATCCGGTGATCGTGATGGTGAGCCACTCTAGAAGCCAAGCACCAAGGATGGACATGATGAGTACGGATGGACTTTTCACCCTCGGTGCAACCCGCCGCGACGTCTTGTTGGCCAGTTTTTCAGCGGCGGTCATAGTGGGACTGCCAGTCGCCTCGTCATCTGGCGCCCAGCAAAACCCGCATGTTCCCACCCCTCAATCAGGACGCAAAACGATGAGCACCATCACAAGCAAGGACGGTACGGAAATCTACTACAAGGACTGGGGTAGGGGTCCTCCTATAACCTTCTCACACGGCTGGCCGCTGAATTCCGACGCCTGGGACGCGCAGATGCTCTTTCTAGCCCATAACGGATTTCGCGTGGTTGCGCATGACCGGCGCGGCCATGGCCGCTCCAGCCAGGCCACGTCCGGCAACGACATGGATGGCTACGCGGACGATCTTGCAGCCGTGATCGAGGCGCTGGATCTCCGGGACGCCACGCTGGTCGGGCATTCAACCGGGGGAGGCGAGGTCGCTCGCTATATCGGACGGCACGGGACGGAACGCGTGGCCAAGGCTGTTCTCATCGCCGCTGTTCCGCCGATCATGGTGAAGACGCCGGCCAATCCGGAAGGTCTGCCGATCGAAGTGTTCGACGGCATAAGGGTTGGCCTCCTCAAGGATCGCTCGCAGCACTATCTGGACCTCGCACGGTCGTTTTATGGTGCAAACAGGCCAGGCGCCACGGTCTCCCAGGGGGTTCTGGATCAGTTCTGGCTCTGGAGCATGCAGGTCGGTCTCGTGAATGCATATGAATGCGTCAAAGCGTTCTCCGAAACCGACTTCACCGAAGACCTCAAGAAATTCGATATACCGACGTTGATCTTGCATGGCGAGGACGACCAGATCGTCCCGGTCAAGGATTCTTCAGTCAAGTCGGCGCGGCTGATCAAGGGTGCAAAGGCCATATATTACCCTGGGGCGCCCCACGGCATCACAGCCACGCACCAGGATCAGGTCAACGCCGATCTGCTCGCCTTCATCAAAGCTTAGTGCTCAGGCAGCGGTCTAGGCTGGCCGCACCATACCGGTGCGGCCAGCCTAGTTTTGAAAACTTAGCATCGATGGCTGCTGGAGATGCTTCCTGGTCACAGCGTCCGAGTTCACGCTGAGAACTGCGGTTGGCAGCTGCGGCGGCTCTCGTAAAAATCATCAGAGGCAATTCAAATGGGTATACTTTCAGGAAAAACTGCGTTGATCACCGGCGGAAACAGTGGGATTGGGCTATCGGCGGCGAAAGCTTTCGCATCGGAGGGGGCGCAGGTAGTAATCACCGGCCGGAGACAGCGTGCCGTCGAGGAGGCAGTCTCCGAGATCGGAGCGGGCGCACTGGGCATTCAGGGTGATGTAGCCGACGTGGCGCACCACGAGGATGTCGCACGACAGATCCATCAAAGGTTTGGGGCGTTCGACATCTATATGGCGAACGCAGGCGTGAACACCATCACGCATTCGTCGGCAGTTTCCGAAGACGAGTACGATGCGCAGTTCTCTATCAATGCGCGCGGCGCCTTTTTTGGCGTGCAGAAACTGATCCCGTTGATGCGCGATGGCGGCGCAGTCATACTGACGGGATCAATCGCCAGCGAGAAGGTCTTGGAAGGCCATGCCGTTTATGCAGGCTCCAAGGCAGCCATCGGCGCCTTCGCGCGCAGTTGGGCGATAGAACTGAAATCGCGTCGCATACGCGTCAACGTGCTCAGCCCCGGCCCCGTCGATACGGCTATTCTCGACAAATTGGGTGTACCGGCCGAAATGCGTGCTTCCTTCCAGAAGTCCATGGCGGAAGCAATTCCCCTTGGTCGAATGGGCCAGCCGGAAGAACTGGCAAAAGCCGCTCTGTTCTTGGCATCGGACGCAAGCAGTTTTGTCACCGGTGTCAATCTGCGGGTCGACGGCGGAATGGCATTGCTTTGAGCCGGGGTAACCAAGTCGCTGCAGCCGTTTGATTGTCGAGCGTCGAGCGCCATCCCACCCGGCCAGATCCAAGGGTGAAAGGTGGTTCTATAGCTCCCCGGCCTCAGAACCTGTGTCAGGGGCTCGAGGCGAATCTCAAGGTCCTTTGGAAAGCGTGAAGAGGACCGGGGCGACGCCCCGGTCCTTCCAGATTCTACAATTTTCGGGTGCTAGTGACCCCAGATGCCCTGCCCCGGGTCCTTGCTGGGAGCAATCGGCTTGCGCACGGTCTCCTGCACGCCGGCATCGATGCCCGTCTTCCTGATCGAGGAGGTGTGCATGCTCTCGGAAGAAGTTGCGGGTTGCTGGGAGTTTGATCCGTAGTGATCGCTTCCGGCGACGGCGTTTCCTGCTGCAACAAGAAGGATTGCGGCAGCAAGAGATGTCTTCTTCATTTTGGTAACTCCATGGTTAATTTTTGATCGTATTCACAATAACAATATAAATGCTGCGCCATTGCGGAGCGATCAGACGATGTGGCTGTTTGATCCATACGAAAGCATTGGGCTGTGAAGGCCGAAGGTCAGGAGCAATGTCGTTCGCGGTGGGAGTCTCGCCGTTACGCCGGGGCGGCAGTGGTGTTTGGAGGCAGCTCAGTGAACTTCTATTGGTCACGAACTCCCGCGTTTCCGTCGATCGGCGCCCCGCATACCCAGGTCACCTGATCGTAGCGATGAGCCATCCTGCACCTTGGCATCGTATGACTGACCATTCCGCACAATAGGTCGGCGCCCCGGATCGGCGCATCCTTCTCCACATTGGTCAAATGCAAGGCCGACAAAGGAGAACGCAAATGCGAAATGTCACTGGAATCCTGGCGCTGGCCGCCGCGCTTGCCGTCGCGGGTGGCGCGACGGCGCACGCGGCCGGAGCGAAGCCCAAGCCGACGATCGTGCTTGTGCACGGGGCCTTCGCCGAATCGTCGAGTTGGGACGCGGTCATAACCAAACTCGGCAGGGACGGCTATGTAGCGAAGGCTGCAGCCAATCCCCTCCGCAGCGTCGCCAGCGATGCCGCGGCGGTCTCGGCCATCATCCGGTCGGTCCCCGGACCGATCGTGCTGGTGGGGCATTCCTACGGCGGACCCGTGATCACCGAAGCCGCCAATGGCAATACCAATGTGAAGGCCTTGGTATACGTGGCCGGATTCGCGCCGGATACGGGCGAATCGAGCGCCACGTTGTCCAGCATGTTTCCCGGCAGCACTTTGGCAAGCGCGCTTGCTCCAGTCGCGTCGCCGAACGGCGGCCAGGACCTCTTCATACAGCCGGAGAAATTCCGAGCCCAGTTCGCGGCCGACGTTCCCGAAGAGCAGTCGTCGCTAATGGCGGCCACCCAACGCCCCATCGCGCAGGCAGCTCTGGCCGAGGCCTCGGGCGTCGCTTCATGGAAAACGCTGCCGTCCTACATGATCTACGGCACCGATGACCGAAATATCCCGGCAGCCGTCATGAGCTTCATGACCAAGCGCGCGCACGCCGTGAAGACGGTCATCATCGAGGGCGCTTCCCACGCGCTCATGATCTCTCACCCCGACGAGGTCACCTCACTTATCGAGGACGCCGCATCGGCCAGCGAATAGCTAGCCGGAAAGTCGTCATCCGACCAACACCCACAAATCAACACCCCCAACAGGAGATTGGAAATGAAGATCGTCGTCATCGGCGGAACCGGGCTGATCGGTTCAAAGACTGTGGAAAGACTGCGTAAGAAGGGACACGACGTGCTTGCGGCGTCACCGAATTCAGGAGTGAACACCGTCACCGGAGAAGGGCTGGCCGTCGCGCTTGCCGGGGCGCAGGTCGTCGTCGACCTCGCGAACTCGCCGTCGTTCGAGGAAAAGATTGCCCTGGAGTTCTTCGCAGCCTCGGGACGCAATCTTCTTGCAGCCGAAGCCGCCGCCGGCGTCCGCCATCACATCGCGCTGTCCGTGGTCGGCACCGACCGGCTGCAAGACATGGGGTATTTCCGCGGCAAATTGCTTCAGGAAAAGCTGATCAAGGAGTCCCCAATCCCCTACACGATCGTGCACGCCACACAGTTCTTCGAATTCACCGCCGCCATCGCAAACACCGGCGCTGTGGGGGATACCGTCCGTATGTCACCGGCGTACTTCCAACCTATGGCGGCCGACGATGTTGCCGATGCAATGGCGGACGTCGCGCTTGCAGCGCCAGTGAACGGCACGATCGAAATTGCCGGCCCGGAGCGCGTTCGTATGAGCGAACTGATCGGGCACTTCCTGAAGGCCACCAACGATCCGCGCAAAGTCGTCTCGGATCCTGGCGCTCTCTACTACGGTCAAGTGGCAATCGACGATCAAACCCTTGTCCCCGGCGAGAACGCGCGCATCGGCGCCATCCACTTCGACGACTGGCTCAGCCGGTACACGCCACCGGCGTAAACAACTGAACGCCGGTTTCGCGACCCTCAGACCAGCATTCTCTAGCCCTCATTCCACCAAGGATATCAGACATGATCAGGAAACTCCTCTGTGCAGCGCTCGCCGCCGCATCCGTCACCGCAGCAATGGCCAAAGACGCGGACAGCGTGAAGCTTGTCTACGACCACGCGCTTCCAAATGTGCCCGGCAAGAGCTTGAAAGCCGTGCTCGTCGAGTACGGGCCGGGCGGGACATCGCCGGCGCATACCCATCCCAGTTCCGCGTTCATCTATGCCACGGTGCTGGAGGGGGCGATCCGAAGCCAGGTCAACGGTGGACCCGTGAAGACGTACCGTGCAGGCGAAAGCTTCTCGGAATTTCCGGGCGACCATCACGCCGTCAGTGAAAACGCCAGCAAGACGGAACGCGCTCGCCTGCTTGCGGTCTTCGTCGTCGATACCAACGAGACCAACCTGACGACTTACGCGAAATAAACTGACGACGCCCTTGCCAAGGCAAGGGCGTCAAACCGGGCACACAATCGGCAAAGGAAAGGCACTCAAATGGATGCGATCGCCAGGCGCACGCTTGCAGGGGTTTCGGTCCCCGATACGCCGCTTGTTGGCCGGGCGATCGAACATGCCCGCCAGCTGTGTGAGCCCTATTTGTTCAACCACGTGGTCCGATCATGGCTCTTCGCCGTCCGGATCGCACAGGTCCAGAACATTGAGCACGACGGCGAAGTCGTCGCCGTCGGAACCCTGTTGCACGACGTCACGCTCAACGAGACCTTCGCTGGGCCGCGCCGTTTCGAGGTGGAAGGCGCCGATCTGGCTCGCGCCTTCGTCCGGCAAGGCGGCTTCGACGAGCGTCGTGCTCAGTTGATATGGGACAGCGTCGCACTCAACTCGACGCCGTCGATCGGCCTCTACAAGGAGGCCGAGGTGGCGCTGTGCACAGCCGGCATCTGCCTTGATGTCGTGGGCCTGCAATACAGTCTCATCTCTGCCGCCGAAATAGCCAGGATCGTCGGCGAATTTCCGCGTCTTCAGATGAAGCGACGGATGACGCGCTGCTTTTGTCACATCGCCAAGGTGAACCCGGAAACGACCTACGATAACTTTACCCGGGATTTCGGTGAGCGCTTTGTGGCCGGCTACAAGGCGCCGTCTTCCGTCGATTTTGTGATGAACACTACCTTCGAAGAGTAAGCGAAAACTCGAACCTGATCTCTCCGGCTGCGGCCGCGAGACGCCTCAAGAGGGCATCATGCGAATTGACAGTCTACATCCAGAAACATCGGCGCGCCTTGCGGCGGTCGACCTCGACACGTCGCTGCGGGCAGCTGCGCTATGGCTGTCCAAGCCGGCCATAGGCCTGGTTGTCGTATGCCATGGCAGTGGCGAGGCGGCAGGCGTGCTGAGCAAGTCCGACCTTGTCCGTCATCTGGCGAATTCGGGGCCGGCGGAAGCGCCGGTATCGACACTGATGAGCCGGTCTTTCGTATCCTGTGGGCCCGATGACGACCTGCATTCGGTCTGGCAGACCATGACAACACAGCGGCTCCAGAACCTACCGGTGCTCGGCGCCGGCGCTAAGCCGATAGGCGTCCTCGATATCCGCGACGCGATGAAGGCGCTCTTCCAACAGGAAGAGCTCCAGGAGCGGCTGCTCACCAACTATATCGGGGGCGTTGGCTACCAATAGAGGAGAATCTCGCGACGGTGCGATGAGCACGAAAGAGCGGGAGATCTGTCTCGCGAGATGTTTGGTCCCGCACTGGCGATGGTCCGCAGATCGCGGGACATATACTGCAGTATGGTTCGGCTTCTTACTCGATCTAATCGACCACTCCCGTCCTATATTGTACCGTCTTCAAGCAACTGAATTCTGCCTGAGCAAACATGAGGGTTATAATGTCTCGTCCGGAAGTGAAAGTGGATGTCTTCGACAGCCCGCCCGAGATTCCCCGAGATGGCCTGCCCATTCAGCTAGCGACCGCCGGCATCGTTCATGACCTTGGCAATCTCATCCAGGTCGCCTCGTCGGCATTGAATCACCTGGCCCGTGACCCGAGCGTCTCGGCGGCTCCAGCGCTTGGGCATGTAATTTCGGGCGCCAGAACTGCCCTGGAACGAGCCGGCGCGCTTGTCCGCCAGACCATCAGTTCCGCCCGAGAGAGCGAATATGCAAATGTCGGCGCCTGTCTGGCTGAAATCGAGACCCTCATTCGAAGCGCGTGGGATCCCAAGATTCGACTCGAGGTTCGAGTGACGCCGGACTTGCCGTCAGTGAGGTGCAATCGCCTGGGTTTGCAGAACGCAATTCTGAACCTGGTATTCAACGCGCGCGATGCATCCCCCAACGGGGGCCTGATCTCGATAGAAACCGCAGTGGTCTTCGATGGCTCATCAGCCGCTCAGGTGGATATCACCACCGCCGACGACGGTTTGGGAATGACCGCCGAGACGATTGCCTTCGCATTCGATCCCTTCTTCACCACAAAAGCGCAGGGCCTTGGCGGCGTCGGCCTGCCGATGGTGAAGCGCTTTGCCGAAGAGTCAGGCGGAAGCATCGATATTCAGAGCGCGCCCGGGGCAGGCACAACCGTCACGCTGCGTTTGCCCGCGATGCGATAGCGACCGGGCAAGCTACATCCAGCCTCAAGCAACGCACATCAAGAGATAGAGATGCATGCAAAGGTCACAGAAAACATTCAACAGCATCGGTTCGAGCTCCCGATCACCGGTCAAGCCTTCGCAGTGGCGTACTATACGCTCCAGGACGGCAAGGTTGCGCTGATCCATACCGAAGTGCCTTCGGAATTTTCCGGACAGGGGGTCGCGTCGCGGTTGGCGCAAGGCACCTTCGAATTGATCCGCAAAACCGGCCGCAAAGCGGTTTTGAAGTGTCCCTTCATGAGCGGCTTCGTCGCCAGGCATCCGGAATACACCGATGTCGTTGCAGGGTGATCAGGCCCGAATACAGCTGTTTGCAAAAAGGTCTGAGTCGAGATGGACGACCAATATAATTTGCAGAGGTTCGTCAACGCTCAGGATCCCGTGTACGGCGATACGCTGGCTATGCTGCGTCGAAGCATGATGTGTACTCCATACATGGAGTTGATCTTCCCGAGGTTGGCTACAGGGCGAAGCGACACTGAAGCCGATCCGTACGCGATCACCTCACTCGACGAGGCAGGCGCTTACCTCCAACTGCCGACTGGGCGGTCGTTATCGGGAATGTGTCGGCGCACTGCAACGACTTTCCAATCTCGAAGATGGTTCGACGGTCAAATCGACGAGGGTACGATGCGCAAACTCTACTCGATGTCATAACGCCGCCGGCGACGCGCGGATGTGGCCGCCGCCGAAACCGTCACCGCCCTATTTCCTCCTGGCAGAGGCATCAATCCCTGTTCCCCTGGTACTCCCGGGAAGCGGCCTTCACGCCAGTCCGCCTTTGCCTGCTCAATCCGGTCAACTGAGGAGGAGACGAAGTTCCAATGGATATAACGTGGTTCGGAAAGAGGCTCGCCGCCGATCAGCATCAGCCGCGCGGCATGGAAGGCAGGCGCCCGGAGCACGATCTCGGTGCCGGGCGCTAGCATGATGAATTCGCCTTCACCGAACGTCCCAAGTTGGCCCATGACTTCGATCTCCCCGGAGACAACATAGATCGCACGCTCGCGATATCCGGGTTTCACCTGATATCGCGCACTGCCCGTGAGCACGATTTCGGCGCAGACCAGGTCGGAGTACGTCCTTGCCGGAGAGACCAACCCGTCGGACACCCCTGCGATCAAAGTGAACTCGACCCCGTCGGCACAGATCCGTGGGATTTCGGGAGCGCCATAATGCGCAAAGTGGGGAGCAACTTCTTCGTGCCGGGAGGGGAGCGCCACCCAAGCCTGGACGCCGAAGAGATTGCTTCCCCGCGTTCGGGCTTCTGGCGACGTGCGTTCGGAATGGACGATGCCGGACCCGGCCGTCATCCAGTTGACCTCGCCGGGACGGATGGCCTGCACTTCACCGAGATTGTCGCGATGGATGATCTCCCCGTCGAACAGATAGGTCATGGCCGCGATCCCGATATGCGGATGCGGGCCCATGTCGAAACCACGACCCGCGTCGAATACCGCGGGGCCGAAATGGTCGAACAGGATGAAGGAGCCGATCATCAGGCGGTTCGAGGAGGGCAATACGCGCCGCACCTTCAAACCGTCGGCAAAATCACCCATAGCAGGCTGCCTGAGTGAATCGATGCCGACGATGTCGCCTTGGACAATGGTCATGGATGTTCATCCTTCTGCTTGCCCTCTCGGCCAGGTGCTCGAACGTGCTTGAACGGGGTGGTTTGGAAGACAGCCTGAATGGCATTCAGGAGCGCGAATTTAGAGCTCTCGTGCTGCTGGCCGGGCATGCCGGTTTCCCCGTAGGCCGACGTCCCCATCGACAGGATTGCCGCTAGATCTTCGGCCATCTCGGGCCTGTTGAGCAGCAGCGGCGCGAAGCTCTCCTGGTCTATCTTGTAGACCACGACGTGGGTCATTGCCCGCAATGTCGGCATCTCGCCAATACCGGCGAGCAGGCCGGTCTCGCCAAAGAAGTCGCCAGGCGCAAGCCGACCAACCTCCTGCATGCTAGCATTCCCCTGGGCATGTTGCCGGACGATCACGCCCTTCCGAACAATCATGAGGGACGGCAGCATCTCTCCCTGTTCTGCAATGACGTCGCCCTTGCGGTAGCTGCGAACCGAGATCGCCGCGGCAAGCGACTCCTGCTCGGCATCCGTTAGGGCCGAGAAGATCGGTATGGCCTTGATCAGGTCGATCGCGGCGAAGCCTCGGGAGGTCGCCGTCCCGTCACTTGGTGAGGAGGTCATGACCACCGAAGCCGAAAGTGGCGCAGCCAGCAGCACGCCGACTGACCTTGAATGGCGATAGACGAGATCGAAGATCTCGTTCCGAGCTGTAATCCGCTGATCAAGGTTGGCGACGCGAAATGACAGCTCGATCCCGATTGCAGCCGCATCCAGGCTTGTGATGGCAACCGCGGGCGATGGGTCCTGGAGGATCGAGTTGCAGCTCAGCAGGACCATGCGCATCGTGTCTACGATGACGGCCGGCGTCTTCGTCAGCGACATCTTGATCGTCACGGCAAGTCCATGGCTCTCGTCTGGGCCGCTAAGATTTGTCACCCCGATTTTGGCGACAAGGCTGTTCGGAAGCGCGATGACGTTGTGGGCCGGGGTGAGGAGTTGGGTCGAGCGCCAATTGGTCTCGACGACGCGGCCCTCGGTTCCGTCGTTCAGAATGATCCAGTTTCCCAGCACGTAAGGGCGGCCGAGGTTAAGCGCGATTCCCGAAAATACGTCGCCAAGCGTATTCTGGAGCGCCAAACCCAGCATGACCGCAAAGACACCCGACGTGGCGATGAGCGTTCCGACCGGCACGGCAAAGACGAACGCCAGTATTGAAAGGAGCATTCCCGTGTAGACGATGCCGACCACGACATCCTGGAGGAGGCGTGCCTCATGCGACTTTCGCTCGAACACGACATAGATGCGGACAAACCCGATCAGCGCCCAGGCAAGATGTATCCACCACAGCAGCTTGACCGATCCGATGAGGATCGCTCGGCTGGTCGTCTCATCGCCTCCTGTCGGCTCGTACGGGACGACTCGCAGTTCAAGAACCATGATCGACATTGCAAGGAAAAAGACCAGTTGGACGATCAGCCTCGCATTGGCGAAGCGTCCCGGAACGAGATTCCAGACGACAATTCCAGCCAGGCCGATCAACACGATGTAGATGAGAGGAGAGCTCGACCAGCTCAATGCCAGACCTGGATCGACCATAATCGCAACCTTGGTTTTCGAACTTGCGGCAGGGTGATTCCTGGCGCTCGACACGAAGTTGTCTCGCCGCTTCGACGTAAGGGCTCGGCTTGATCCAAAGCGTTTTTTATCGGCGCATGTTCAAGCAGACGGAGAGACGATCATCGTCGCTCAACTTTCGGCGTCCGGCCCGGCGACCGCCTTTTGGCGCCGGCTCCCCTGTTCTTCTCGAGCACCGCTTCGGTAATCGAATTCGGCAGCCGGCGTGGCTTTTCGATGAAGCCCAGCACCGGAAGTGCGATCAGGAAGAAGGCGAAGTAGTAGAGCGTCGCCAACTGAGACAGGACGATGTACGTGCCTTCGGCCGGCCGCGAACCAAGCCAGCCGAGAAACAGGCCATTGGCGACGAAGAGCCAAAAGAACACTCTGTACCGGGGCCTGTAAACGGCCGAGCGAACCTTGGACCTGTCGAGCCACGGCACGGCGAACAGCACCGCGATCGAGCCGAACATGGCGAGCACGCCACCGAGTTTGGAGTCGATCGGTCCGACATTGAAGGTGATGGCGCGCAGGATCGCATAGAAGGGCAGGAAGTACCATTCCGGCACGATGTGCGCGGGTGTCTTCAGCGGATTTGCGATTGTGTTGTTGTCAGGATGGCCGAGATAGTTCGGCAGGTAGAAGACGAAATAGGCGAAGAAGAACAGGAACACGATGATGCCGAATGCGTCCTTGACTGTAGCATAGGGCGTGAAGTCCACGACATCGGTTTTCGATTTCACATCAATGCCAGCTGGATTGTTCTGCCCGACGACGTGAAGCGCCCAGACATGCAAGGTCACCACACCTGCAAGCACAAACGGCAACAGGTAATGCAGGGCAAAGAAGCGGTTCAGCGTCGGATTGCTGACCGCGAAACCGCCGAGCAGGAGCCGCTGGAACCAGCCGCCGGCCAGTGGGATGGCCGTAAAAAAGTTGGTAATGACCGTGGCTCCCCAGAATGACATCTGGCCCCAAGGCAGCACATAGCCCATGAAGGCGATCGCCATCATCAGCAAAAGGTTCGTACATCCGAGCAACCACAGCAGCTCACGCGGCGCCTTGTAAGAGCCGTAGTAGAGCCCGCGGCAGATATGGACGTAGGCGGCGATGAAGAAGAAGGAGGCGCCGTTCGCATGGAGAGAGCGCAGCAGCCATCCCGAATTCACGTCGCGCATGATCTTTTCGACTGAATCGAAAGCCAGTCCGGTATCGGGAGCGTAATGCATTGCCAGCACGATTCCGGTCAGGATCTGCGAAACCAGCATGACCGTGAGAATGCCGCCGAATGTATAGACGTAGTTCAAATTGCGTGGGACGGGATACACGATGAAGCTATCGTGCACCAGCCGCGGCAGCGGCAGGCGGGCGTCGAACCAGCGCTCGATTCCGGTCTTGGGCGAATAGCTCGAATGTTTGTCGCTCATCGAATGCCCCCTCAGCCGATACGGATCCTGGTGTCGGCAATGAACTGAACCACGGGTACCGCCATATTCTCGGGAGCCGGGCCTTTGCGGATGCGGCCGGCAGTATCGTATTGCGAGCCGTGGCACGGGCAGAGCCAGCCCTTGAACTCGCCTTGCTGGCCAACCGGGATGCAGCCGCTATGCGTGCAGACCTGGACCATCACGATCCAGGCTTCCTTGCCCGGGACAGCACGGTTTGCGTCGATTGCCGGCGCATCGGCCGGCAGATTGGCGTTACGGGCGATCGGATCCTTGAGCTCGGCCAAGCTTACAGCTTTGCCGTCCTCAATTTCCTTCTCGGTGCGGTTGCGCACGACGACGGGCTTGCCGCGCCATTGCACGACCAGCGACATTCCCGGCATCAGCGAGGAGACGTCAACTTCGACCCTGGCCATTGCCTCGGCGGGCAATGCGGCAGTGCCGGTCTCGATTTCGGAAAGCTCGGCCATGATGAGGACTCCTCTGATTGGAAAGCTGCTCCAGTGCGTCGGCGTCAGTCGGGGAAACCCGGCCGCGGCCTTCGCCTTTCGCGCTTGCTCATTTCGAGTTGAACTATGCAGGCCGTGGCGGGATGTGGGCCATCGTGCCAAGGGCACGTGCGTCCAATACTTTCGTTTATGATTCCTGAGCGAATGATTACCGGAGCGTCGAGGACGCCAGGCGTGGTGGTTCTGAATTCTTGGCTGTCGCCGTTCGCCACCTGAGCGGGATTCCGGCATTGCATGCGGCAATCGCAGAACGATTGCTTAGCTTGATCATACCTCGGCATAGGGCACGCCTACCTATCGGTGTCGTAGCCTTCCTTCCCGGCAAGTGAAAGTTTCTAGAACATCAAGGACGCGGCTCCGCCCGGTGAATTTACGAACTGCGTCCGCACTTAAACAAAGGAAAAACCGTGAAACTCTATTACAGCCCGCTCGCCTGCAGCCTGGCCGACCACATCGCACTGGAGGAGGCGGGTGCCGCTTTCGAGCGCGAAACGGTCAATCTCAAAACCAAACGAACGGGGTCGGGGGATGATTTCACCACTGTCACGCGCAAGGGGTATGTTCCCGCCCTCGTGCTGGATAGCGGGGAAACGCTGACAGAAAATGTCGCGGTCCTCGATTGGATAGCGGCGCAATACCCGGCACTCGGCGTGGAAGGGCCGATGGGTCGTACGCGCGTTCTCGAAGCGCTGACCTACGTATCTACCGAAATACACCGAAGCTTCAAACCCATGTGGCACCAAGGCAGCGATGCTGAAATGGCCAAGGCGCGCACCACGATTACGGCGCAACTCGATCTCTTCGCGAACGGTCTCAAGACGGATTATCTGTTCGGCGAGAAACCCAGCGTGGCGGACTTCTACCTTTTCGTGATGCTGCTTTGGGCAGCCCGCTTCCAAGTCCCTGTTCCCGCTCCTTTGGAAGCGCTGCGCGCCAGAATTGCGGCCCGCCCGGCCGTTCGCATCACAATGAAGCGCGAGGGCCTCGTCTAAGTGCGAGACCGGCCGCGTGTCGTGCCACCCTTCAGCCACAACACACTACGAAGGAGTTTGTCCATGCTTCCGTTGCTGCAAACCTCCATTAGCCAGCGGAGTCTTTCGCACCTTGTAGATTCCCACACGAGATCAATGACTTACTATAAACTCGCACATTGCAGCAAAGGCGCGCAATGTGCGAGAAGTGGGGAAAACACCAGCAAAAACAGCCAACCGAGCGCCGCACAATGTGTGGCCTTTTATCTTGCCATCTTAATCGGTCGTTGTTGCGAGACTTGAATTCCATCGTCGTTCCTCCTCAAGCCTACGATAATACACTATACTATACTCTATACTACGATTCCGTAGTCTGGCGTTGAGTCCGATGCGCCGTGCAGTCTTCCGCGTTCTGCGACGGGGTAGTTGCGCTGCTTATTTGCAGCACTGGAACTGTCGTGGTGCACTTTTCCATCGGACTGACGGAGCAGCGTCACAGGCAATCCGGCGCGGTCCGGCCGTCTGTCGATCGGCGCGGCCGCAGGCAAAGATAACGTGCGCTCCGTCGTTCCTGGTCTGCGTCGGTCCTCATCCGCCGGAGCGGATCTCTTGTGTCAGATGTCGCCCGTCGGCGTGCCGGCGCCATGCGTTTCAACTGTCGGTCTTCTGCTCATCCATGCGCTCCGAGCAGCTTGCAGGCCCTGTCATAGGTACGCCGGCTGGCATCCGCCTGCCTTGCCGTCGGATCGCCGACATAGAACGTGCCGTCGCTCCACATCGCCTGCATGATCACCGCCAGCTTGCGCGCCAAAGCGACACCGGCCTTGCGGTGGCAGGAGCGTCTGGATCGCCTGGCCCCAACTCTCGACCCTGTCGGAGCCCTTAGAGCGGGTCATCAAGCCGGACGCCGCCTCGTAAAGCGAGCGTCGCACATCAGCATCGCCGGCTTCGATATGCGACCCTGAACGTCGATCGAGGTGCCCGACTGCCACCGTCGCGACGTCAGCCCGAAGAAGGCCGCGACGTCGCGCGAGCGGCGGAAGCGTGACGGATCATCGATCGCCGTCATGAACGAAAGTGCTGTGACGGGCCGACGCCGGGGATTGCCATGAAGCGTCGGCACAGTTCGCTGCGTGCCACCATTTTTTACGACGAGATCGTGCAGCCGGCAGTACTGCCTCCAAAGCGCGGCGCGCGCCGACAGCATGGCGTCCATCAGTTCGGACGACAGCGGATCGTCCACCACAGCCTGGCGCACCGCCTGCTCGAAAGCCCCTCGCCCGGCGTTGCTCAGGCGGATGCCGAATGCCTTGAGCGAATGGCGTATGGCATTCTCTAAATCGAGGAACTTGGCCTTCAGATTGCGCCGGTGGGTCAGCAAAAGCCGCGTCCGGTAGCAGCTTTCCGACTTGATATAGGCCTGTCGGAACCAGCCGGTTCGGATGACATGGGCGATGCCGAGCGGGCGCAGTTCGGTCGGCGTTCCGAGCGCCTAGATACCAATCAATTGGCGCTCGCGCTGGAAGAGTTCGAATTGCGCGTGGCATTGATCCGCAAGACCCCGCGGAGGCGCTGATCGCTACCCAGATGGCCGCCATCCACATGTCGATGATGAGGTTCGCCAATCTCGTTGCAAACTTGCCGGCCAATCCCTCCAACAACAGCCAGTTAGAGGCTTATGAGCGAAGCATGAACAGACTGGCCCGGACATTCGCGGCCCAGGTTGAGGCTCTGAAGCGGTATCGTAGCAAAGGCGAGCAGCGCGTCATCGTGAAGAACGTCACGGTCAAGGACGGCGGCCAAGCCATTGTAAGCAACGTCGCCCAGGGGGTGGGGTACGGGTGGGGTGGCAAAAGAAAATGATCGATAACCGCATGCAAAGCGCTCATGCCGCCTCGAGATGTCACGCGAAAAGCAAACGCAGCGGAGTGCAGTGCCAAGCCCTTGCCGTCCGAGGTAAACGGGCGTGCCGAATGCATGGGGCGCGCGGCGGCGCACCGAAAGGCCCGGCGCCTGGGCGGTTTGAGCATGGTCGCTTCACATGTGAGGCTATCGAGCGATGGCGCGATTGGAATGCTGTTAGCTGCAGTGAAGGAGACAATTTCAGGGCTGTAGCTGTACACAGGTAGTTTACCTATCCGTAAGTCGCAGATCGAGCCCGAGCCGTTTACGAATGCGACCGGCAGCTAATGTCTCTGCTGCTCGGCGGGCCTCTATCCCGCCATGGCCCGCTGCCGCTTCCCCCAAAGCCCACGCGGCAGCGGGCCATCGAGTGACCTTTCCTGGCGGGCTTTCTTATGCGCTGCCGCCGGACAGCATTCCATTGGCCTTGGCGGCGGCAAGGAACGCTTTGCGCGCATTCTCGATCGTGCCGGTGCCTTCCGCAGCGGCAATGCACGCATCCACCGCAGCGCGCCACTTGGGGCCGTGGTTTCCCCACGTCAGCAGCTCTTCGGCTGCCGCATCAACATTGCTGACCATGCGGGTCACTCCGATCTGTTTCGTCTTGACCGGGACCGGAGATGAAAACCAGAGCATCGCCCCGGATATGCGGCAGTGCTAAAATTCGTCAAGACTTGCCTGATGGACGTCTACGACTGCCGCTGAGAGCAAAATGGCCCGCCTCTTCCGAAGGGCGAGCCATTAGAGAGGAACTGCCTAGAGCCGGTGAGCATCCACAGCCTCTCCTTCGACACGGTAACACATTAGTATCCGATTATGCTATGATTCGTCTTATGGGCAAAAAGGCAAAGCAGAAATTAAAGCAGGCTATCGTTGCACCACCGATAGACGACGAGGTCCAAACGGAAGCCGCCTATTATGCCCGCAAGTGCGGCATTACCCCTGAAGAAGCCGTGCGGATCATCGAAGCGGCCAATCGTTCGGAAGGGCGAAAGGGCGCTCCGGCTTTGGTTTCGGCGTCCCTGCGGCTTGCAAGATAAGGGGAACCTAATATCCCTCCGGCGGTTTTTGGGGCTATGAGCACACGGGGCATCAACTTTCTTGACAGATGGCTGGCAAACAACGTCCCGGACGCCACCACCGCAGATGTTATCTCGGTCGACGAACTGACGCACAAGCTTATCTTCGACGCCAAGGCGCTCGGCATCAAGAGAGGCGAGATCGACGAGGAGGTGGACAGCCTCTATCGAACCATCCTTGACGCGATTCTGCACTTTGATCCCGGTCTGCCAGAGTGAAGAAGTCAGACTGACCTGTTCCAGTGTGTTCGATCAACGGGCCTCATGCGCCATCGTGCTGGTGTTGGCGTGGCCGTTCTGACCGAATGGAACAAGTTGGGTTAACCGTAGTTCGACGATAAGGCGCCAAAGCATCCTCCCCCGCTCCCTAGGCGCACCGGCCCGCTGCTTTTCCCTTGGGCAGCGGGCCATTTCATCGACTTGGACTACGTGCCAACGCTCTAGGCGCGAACATCTAGAATTTCATAGCGATGCCGACACGAAAATCATGCGTCTGAAGAGTATGGTCGAGGGTACATCCGCCGCCACAATATTCGAGTGACTTCTTGCCGAAGAAGGAGAAGTCATACTCGCCGCGAAGGAATGCGTTATGGGTCAGCGCCACATCGACGCCGGCCCCTACGAGACCGCCCACCACAGTCGCATCGCGCTCGGCGTCCCCACCTGGGTAAAACGTTTTCAGCTTTGCAGCTGTGACGCCAGCGGTGACAAACGGCATATAGGCTCCCATGTCCATGCCGACACGTCCCTTCAGCGAACCGAACAAGCCCGTTGAAGCGTCAAGAATGCCGGGGCCGGGAATGTCGTCAAACGTGTTCTTCTTGAAGCGGTAGCCAAGCTCGCCTTCAATGCCGTAGACAACCTTGCCGGACTGCAAGTTATAGCCAGCGAATCCCCCAACGGTTGCCGAACCGACGCTGTGCGTAGCGCTGGCGCCGATATTCGGTTCTCTGATCTTGTAGTGCTCCAGCGTCCCCGCACCAAACACGCCCGCGTATGGCCCTTGCCATGTCCATTCGGTGGTATCGACGGGAGCCGTCATCAGATCGGCCGATAAGGCCGGTGCGCTGATCGAAAGCGAAATGAAGGAGGCGAGCAAAAAAGCTTTCATATCAATCCCCGTAGCCGAAGCACGTATTATCGACTCCACCGAAAAGGTTGTATGTAGCTCAAAGGCCACACCCGCGAGCCTAAATTCTTAAGCGGCGATGGACATCATTGGCGGAAATCGAGCGCTTCCTAGCGGCGGCCGAGGCGCCGCACAAGGCATCGTGAAGCCATTTATATCGCCGCATTGCGATCACTGTCGCGCAATGCAGGCGCTGCACGAGGCGCTTTTGAAGTCCGTGCGGGAAGTGACTGGGACGGATGCGCCGTTCGTCCCCGCTAATGACGCGTAGAGTCCAGATCGGAACATTAGCGCCATCTAACGGTTCTACCTATGCGATGTGTTCCCGGACCCTATGATCGGTAAAGAGCGATGGCAGTGGTGTTGGCTTTTGATTTCGTCCATTTTCTCGGGCTGACCGCAGACGAACTGCTAGTCGGAGCCGCGTCTTTCGCGGGGTGCCTGCTGGTCTTTAACGCTGTGTGGACTGACGGCACAAATCGATAGGCTGCGCGTGCCTGAGTAGCGAGGATCGGTACGCGATCGACCCCGCTACAACGTGTCCAATGGCAATTCCCAAGCCGATTGCGAAGCCGACGACAAAGTTCGCTGCCATCTTCAGGGCAAATTCGCTGTAGCGGCTTCCCTAGCTCGTTTGAGGGGCTTTCAAGGCGCTGGCGATGTCATCGAAAGCGTGTTCCATGCCGAGAATCTAGACCGGAACCGGGCAATGTGAATCCCCGGGTTGCTCTCGGGTTGTCGGACGATCTTCACAGGTCGCGCTTTGGCGACCTATTTAAGAACCGGCATGACGGGGAGGTCTGCCTTGGATTCCCAAGATAGCTGCGCGACTGGGCTTCTAAGGTAAGGATATGTAGCAAAGCGTCCAACGCGCCGGAGGAATGGGCGCACCGGAGGGGATTCGAACTAGTAATTTCTGCGTTGGGATAGTTGCACAATTAACCGATAGCCGCCCCGCTTGAATCTAGACGGTTTTGGCATGAGCCTTCCGGGGAACTGACCGGTCTGGGGCCGTCTTCTGCCTGTCCAGTTTCGAGTGCGAAATTGAGGAAGCTGCCCATTGGCGACCGCGCAAAGGCTTTCAACGACCGCCAGCTTGTGCCGCAGGTGGTAAAGTGAGCAGTTCGTCGCCTCCCCTCAACAACCATGCCTCCATGCGAACGTGACGAGGAGATCAAAGAGCTGCGGTGACGTTTTGCGTGAGCGCGATGTCCATTCGCGCCGTCCGGATTTGGTTTGGCCGGAAATGGAGCCGATATGGAAGGATCTCGGCAAGCTCGCCCGTTCTTGAGCGGACCGTCGATCCGGATTGCGTTCAACGCGGTGCGAGCTTCGGAAGAGCGGTCAGCTGCAGATGATAAGGATTGCCATTGCTGGCCTTCAGCCCCCCACCGACGAACTTGCCTTGGATATAATAGCGGCGATGGAGTTGCATTTTGTCGACATTGGCTCCGGCGACCGGCAGGTCATGAGCGGAGACTGCGCCCTGCGCCTCGTCGGAGAAGAGGACGTAGCCGTCGCGCCGGGCAAGCGGATAGCCCACGAGGTCTAGAACCTGGCCTGCATATTGATCTGGGTGCCAGGTGACCGAGCCTATCCGGTGAACCGCACCTCCGGCGCTGGCAACGGTCGCCGCGGCCGCGGCAACGCCAATCGCTATGAAGATGCGGGCTGCGCTTTGTCTTGCGGAAAAGTGGTTCATGTCAGTCCGCCTTTCCAACCCCTTGATCCGCTTTGATGATGTCGAGGCCGTCCGGGATATGAAGATAGCCGGGCTTCTCACCTCGCCGATGTGTAACCCCGTATTGCCAGAGGATCGTACTGGTCGCCTTATCGATGACGACGACGCGATGGTTCAGGTCGTCCGTTGCCAACACGTTGCCGTTCGGTAATTCGATGGCGAGCGACGGGTGATTGAGTTCCTCGTGAAGCTTGGCCTGATACCGCCAGACGACTTTCCCATCGCGCGTAATCTCGATGATCGTGCCGGGACGCGTGTAGCTCGCCACCAGGAAGTTTCCCAACTTCGTCATCTGTGGATCGGACGGGTAGCGGATCGGCAGTTTCAGATGCAGGATCTGCTTCCAGTTCTGGTCGAGCTCGATCAGGCCGTCGTCATTGATCGTGCTGACGAGGATGTGGCCGTTGGGCAAGGGCTTGTCGCCGTTGGGCGAAGCGAGGGCCGTGGCGTTGCCCCAGCACCGGCCGGTGACACCCGCCTGGCGAACGACTTTCTTATCGGGAGAAATCTCAAGAATGCGGCAGTTGCGGATGTCGGCGACGACGACATCGCCGTTCGCCAACTTATATGCGTCATCGGGAAAGTCGAGGTGACCCGCACTCGAACCGGGTTGGCCGAGCTTGCCGTACTCCCAGGTCACCTTCTTCGTCGCCCGGTCGATGATTCGGATCACCTGCTGATGCTCAAGATTGGTGATGATGCTTTTGCCGCCGTCTGCAAAGAAGGCGTCGTCCGCACCGGAACCGGGCGGAATGTCTGTGAAACGATATTGCCATAGGATCTGCTTCTGTGGACTGACGAGAAGCAGGCGGCCGTTGCCTCTGTCGGCGATCAGGACATCGTATCCGCCAAGGGCAACTGGGTCGGAAGGAGCAGCGGCAACAGCGGGATCTGGCTGTTGCGCGTTTTCGGCCGGAGAGCCGCTCATGTGCCCTGCGCCGGAACGCCCTGACGTCGCGCCACAAGCAGGCTGCCCTGACAAAACTGCCACGACGGCCGTTGCCGCAAAGCAAAGCGCCCGGATCGCCCTCCTTGTCGGTATCATGTGCATCTTGTTCATTTGCCCGCGAGGCATTTGCTTGCGTTCGCTGCTGCCCTCCGCAGCCCAGCTTTTCCGCCGTGGAAAGCGTGTCTGGCTTTCTTGCGAGGATGAGACGGGAGACAACGAGAGGCCTCCAACCGAGTACGATCCTGATTGTCTTAGAGAAGCCGCCTTACAAGCAACTGTCGACACCCATGCAGCTTTATACAGGGTGGCATATGCATGGGCAATCTCGATTGAGCCCAACGCAGTTTCGGGAAGGTCGGCTGCCCGGTCGCGGCTGGCGCCTTGCTGGCCGTCGGGGTTGGCGCGCGTCGGCCTCATGCCGGTCGACCCACATAGGATGGTCTGCGTCATCGGCACAGTGATCGCGGGCCTCGAGGACGATCTTCACGCCTATATCGACGGTCGGCTTGACGAGACTCGCAGAACTGAGGTCACGGCCTATCTGGAAAAGCATCCGGACGTCGACAGACGGTTCGCATTATATTCCGGCCAGCGCGGCATGCTGCGCTCTGCGCTTGACAAGTTTGTGGGCGCTTGTAGCCGTCTGGCTGAATTCATGAGATCTCAAAGTTTTCTTCACTTGTCTCCATGGCAGACTCTCTTTCGACAACTTTTCTAGTTGCCTTGGTGATTTCTACGTCTGCACTGGCTGACATGGTAAAGCATTAAGGCTGGCAAATTCTTGGGCCGTCGAGCCTCTGCTCAGTTTTCAAAACTTAAGTCAGTCGTGCTCGAGTCGTGCGCGGCGTGGCCAGGAGCAGGCTCGTTTCGCTGCCGGTTATGCCTGGTATGAGCCTTATGCGGCGCAGCACCGCATCGAAGTCCGTCAGTGAGGCGGTCCCGAGCTCAACCACCAGGTCCCAGCGGCCATTGGTGGTATGGATGGTCGAGACTTCCGGAAAACCGCCCAGTGCCCGTACCACTCGGTCGGCCGCATGGCCTTCAATCTCGACCAGCATGATACCGCGAATGCGTTGATCAACGGCGTCGGCGCGCAGCACCACTGTGTACCCGATGATGTCGCCGGAGCGTTCCAGCCGTTCCATGCGTGCCCTGACCGTGGCACGCGAGACGCCGAGATCGACGGCGAGATCAGAGACGCTCCGTCGAGCGTCATGTCGCAGCAGGGTTACGAGCCTTTCATCGAGGCTGTCCATCGGGATACCATTCTGACCAATTCTGCTGCCACTATGATAAACAATGCTTTGCAGATTGCCAATTCGGCCTGTTCATATCGCCGGCTCCCCATGATTTCCTCCGGTTATTCGAACTTCGGTAGCGGGATAAACAATGCGTTGCAAAATCGTCGGGGCGCCGGTGCAGGACGGTGCTGGCAGGATGGGCTGTGAAATGGGGCCGAGCGCGCTGCGGACCGCCGGACTTTCTGAGGTTTTGTCTGGTCTCGGGCACATTGTCGAGGACATGGGCACCGTGCAGGCAATGCCGGCAAGACGCATCGTGCACGGCAATTTGGCGCTTAAAGCCCTGCCTGAAATATCGGCCTGGACTTCAGCCATATCGGAGGCTGCCTACGCGGCAAGCGCGGGTGCCATGCCGATCTTTCTCGGCGGCGACCATTCGATCTCTGCGGGAACCGTATCGGGCCTCGCGCGCCGCGCCGCCGAAAGCGGGCGCCCGCTGTTCGTGCTGTGGCTTGACGCGCATCCGGACTTCCACACGCTCGATACCACCGCCAGTGGCAATCTGCATGGCGTTCCGCTCGCCTATGCCAGCGGCCAGCCGGGTTTCCACGGCTATTTTCCGGATCTGCCAGCGGCGGTCGATCCCAAGCGCATCTGCACCATGGGCCTGCGCAGTGTCGACCCGGCCGAGCGAAGAGCGCTTAATAAAGCAGGAGTGACCGTGCACGACATGCGCGCCATTGACGAGCATGGCATCGCGCCGCTGCTGCGCGCCTTTCTGGCACGCGTGTCGGCGCAAGACGGGCTGTTGCATGTCAGCCTCGACGTCGACTTTCTCGACCCGTCGATAGCGCCGGCAGTCGGCACGACGGTTCCCGGCGGTGCCACTTTTCGCGAGGCGCATCTAGTGATGGAGATGCTGTCCGACAGCGGGCTCGTCTCCAGCCTCGACCTGGTCGAACTGAATCCCTTTCTGGACGAGCGTGGCCGGACCGCAACGCTGATGGTCGACCTGACGGCAAGCCTCATGGGTCGCCGGATCATGGACCGCCCCACTCGTAGCCATTCCGGGAGCTTTTGACCGTGACTGCAGCAAAGCTGAACATCGTCCCTTTCGTCAGCGTCGACCGCATGATGAAACTGGTGATTGCTATCGGTGTCGAGCGTTTCCTGACGGAGCTCGCCGGTTACATCGAGGAGGACTTTCGCCGCTGGGAACTGTTCGACAAGACGCCACGGATCGCCTCACACAGCCATGACGGCGTCATCGAGCTGATGCCGACAAGCGATGGGCGTCTGTATGGCTTCAAATACGTCAACGGCCATCCGAAGAACATGCGACAGGGTTTGCAGACGGTGACGGCGTTCGGGGTGCTCGCCGACGTTGGCAGCGGCTACCCGATGTTGCTCACCGAAATGACCATCTTGACCGCGCTGCGCACCGCCGCGACATCCGCTGTCGCGGCCAAGTATCTGGCGCCAAGCGGCGCGCGCACCATGGCCATCATCGGTAATGGCGCCCAATCGGAATTCCAGGCGATCGCCTTCAAGGCGCTGACCGGCATCGACCGTCTGAGGCTCTACGATATCGACCGGTCCGCTTCGCTGAAATGCGCGAAGAACCTCGCAGGCATGGGGTTCGACATTACCATATGCTCGACAGGCCAGGAAACGGTTGAAGGCGCCGGCATCATCACGACAGTTACCGCAGACAAACAGAGCGCCACCATTCTCACCGACAATATGGTTGGTTCCGGCGTCCACATCAACGCTGTCGGCGGCGATTGCCCAGGTAAGACCGAACTGCACAAGGACATCCTGCTGCGCTCGGATATCTTCGTCGAATTCCCGCCGCAGACACGTATCGAGGGCGAAATTCAGCAGCTGGATTCCGACCATCCGGTGACCGAGCTCTGGGCAGTGATCGCCGCCAAGGCGCAAGGTCGCCGAGACGCCAAGCAGATCACACTGTTCGATTCCGTCGGCTTCGCCATCGAGGATTTTTCGGCGCTGCGTTATGTGCGTGACCAGTTGCAGGCGACCGGCCTTTACGAAGAGCTCGACCTGCTCGCCGACCCCGACGAGCCACGCGATCTATTTGGCATGCTGCTCAGGGCGGCCATGCAGCCAGCCGCGTGAGAACGTAGACCAAAACGAGTCCGAGGTCGTCGGGGATGTCTGCTTTCAGGCAGACGCAAAGCTGACCTCAACGACCGAAATGAGGGCGCAAAGCTGCCGTTGCGATTGCCCACGACGCGATCGAAAGTCACCTTGCACTAACATATCCAGCGTACGCAGCTTCTAAAATAATTAGAGCCTCCAAGCCGTGAGCATTACAGGCGTTTACCGGATCTGGGATTTTAACGATCTGGCCAAGACAAAAAAACGCCCCGGTCAGACCGGGACGGTTATTGATTTATGATGAAATTGGTTGCGGGGACAGGATTTGAACCTGTGACCTTCAGGTTATGAGCCTGACGAGCTACCGGGCTGCTCCACCCC
>NZ_JAIUGV010000023.1 GCF_020164745.1 Mesorhizobium sp. ES1-4
AATCCTGCAATTCCAAAGCCGCTATCCGCCTCAATCAACAGGCCAGATCAATGGCTTGCGGATAGTTCACGGCCGACCAAATCGAAAATGCAAACTTAGGCTGTTGCGCGGTATCTCCTTCCACATCATCTCTTGCGCATACCTGCATTCCAAGGTGTTTGATCCTATGCTTCGCGAGGAGCAGGTAGGTCGCGACAGCTAGGCAATGTTCCAGCTGCCCTAGCGGAGGAGTCACGATTTTCCGGCAAGCTCCGTCGGCAGACGTTCCTTTCTGGCCTTGGCAAAGGCTCGGTCGCCTTCCAGAAACGCCGCCAGCATGAAAGGGATGAGTTCTGCCACGGTTTCAGACTGACCATAGGTCTGACGGTAAAGTGCAGCATACTCCTTGAGTGTTTGGCTCAGCTCCGCGCTGACGGTAATGGTGATCTTCGAAGCTGTTCGGTCCGGAAGTTTTCCAAGTTTCAGGTCAGCCATGATAACTCCTGCTCAACTGGCGTATGGCCGCAGCACGATGTCCTTGTGCACGATGACGCGCAGTGGCCAACCTGGGCGGACGACGATGGTGGGCTGGATATTGAGGTTTTTTTCGGTGATGCGCTGGCCGGCTCGACTGGCGTTCTGCTGGGCTGATTCCCGGATCGCCTTGACCAGATCGCTCTCGTTTTCGCCGAGGCTGAATTCTGTGCCGACACCGAGCAATGTGGCAAGCGCCACTCCCTTGATCATCTGCCAAGTGTGGAAATCGACTTCGTCTTCCAGCCCTGCGTAGCCGGCGGTGTCGCTCGCGGGCAGATTGTCGATTTCGGCCGACGAGCCGTCGGGCAGCAGAATGCGCTGCCAGACCAGCAGCGCTCGCTTTTGCCCGAACGCGACGACGCTGTCGTAGACGCCGATAAGACGTGAGCCCTGCGGAATCAGCAATATGTTGCCCGTGACCGTGTCGTGCACATTTTCGGTGACTTGCGCGACGACAAGGCCCGGCAAATCGGAATTGATGCCGGTGATCAGGCTGGCGGCAATCACGCTGCCAGCCATCAGTTGATATGGCGAGATCGGCGTCTGCAGCGCATGCGGATTGTAGATCCCGCCAGTGCTCCGCTGGCTGAGAAAATCAAGCTTTCGCTGCTGATTGTTCTGGTCGCCTTCCGCCGCCGCCACCGAGGCTGACGCGCGTCCTGCTTCGGATTGGGGAAGCGCCTCAAATGGATGCTGAGCAGTTTGCACGCTCTCTCCGACATCTGTCTTTTGAGCTCGATTTTCGACGCGGAAAAGCACCCGCGATTCACGCGCTTCGATCGCCTGCTGCGCTAGACGCTGCTCCTCGGCCGAGATGTCTTGGCCCGGCACGATGCCGAGCTGGCGCTGCCGCTCGAGGATGGGGCGGCCGAGGTCGCCCGGCAAAGGTAGCCCAAGGACGGGAGGCTTCGGCTTCATGCCGGAATAGTCATGGGGAAGCGTATCGAGCCCCTCGGCGGTTGGTTTGCGCTCAGTGTTGTAGAGATCTTCCGCCTGATCCCTGATGCGAAGGGCCGGCCCCTGGAGGGCGATCATGGTAACGCCGAAGACAGCGCCGGATCCGAGCGCTGCGATCGCGATGATCACACCGCGCCTGAACCGCACCACGCGGCGGGGAGAGGC
Organism: Mesorhizobium sp. ES1-4; assembly: GCF_020164745.1. GTDB lineage: Bacteria > Pseudomonadota > Alphaproteobacteria > Rhizobiales > Rhizobiaceae > Mesorhizobium. Next base: position 1,639 of record NZ_JAIUGV010000023.1, read on the forward strand.
CCGAAGCTGCAGTTCCTCGGGATCCAGTTTCGGCGGGATGCCAGAGCGGGAATTTTCGATCATGAGTCCTCACCTCGCCGGCTGCCGCGAAAGAGCGAGATCCGCCGTTGCGGTTGCCTGCCGTCAATCCTGCTGATGCGGATCACCTGCTGCCGCTTGGTGCCGAGGCGAAGTTCGGCCGCGGCGAAGAGCCGATCGACGATGTAATAGTTGCCGCGCACGCGATAGTTGACGAGCTCGCTGCTCCCATCTGCGCCGACGATGAAGAGTGGTGGCGCCTCGCCCTGATCTATGCGACGAGGGAACTCAATATAGACCTTGCTGCCGTCGTCGAAGGCTCGCGTCGGTCTCCAGGGCGGTGTGTCGCCACTGATTGAGTAGCGAAAGCGAAGGTTTTCGAGCGCGATATTCGACGCGACCGGTGTAACTGCCTCGGCTTGAGCATTGCGCTGGCGAAGCGCGATGATCTGGTCTTGGCTGTAGGTCCAGGAGATTGCCGCCATTGCGGTCTTCTCGGTGCTTTGAAGCTGCAAATGATAGGTCCGCCGGTCCGTCGTAATGACGACATTGGTGGCAAGACCCGGCGCGAAGGGTTTTACCAGAACATGGGTGCGCTGATTGTCACCGGTGCCGCTTGCGGTATCGCCAATGACCCAGCGCACGGTGTCGCCAGCCGACACGGCGGTTAGTTTCTCGCCCGGCTGCAGAGCGATGTCGGTCACGCGCTCCGGCGCGGCATAGAGTTGATAAAGCGCGCCATCGGTGAAGGGGTAGACTTGCACGGCATTAACATACCCGTACTTGGTGGGTTGCTGGGTCGCGGCTTTGTTGGCATCAGCGACGCGTTCTTCAGGGGGGCGCTTGTCCTCGGCCTTGCCGGGCTCGGGCTGCATTTGGCCAGGCAGCGGCAGTGGTTTTGGCACCTCGACAATTCTAATCGGCCTCTCCGGCGCCTTTTCGATCGCGGCCGGTTTGAAGTCGGCAGCGTCATAGGAAATCTCAGGCGGCGGCACCTTCTTCGATGCACAAGCGGAAACGACCGCTGCCGACACCGATAGGATCAGCACGGCACGAATCGGTGACATTTTACCTTTCATTGGTGGACTCCGTCGGAGAAAGGGGGGTTGGGACGGCGCTGTCGAGCTCGCGTGACCAGTCAATGGCATTGATGAAGACGCCGAGCGGATTCTTGCGCAGCTGATCCGTATTGCTTGGCGAGCGAATCACGATCGTGAGGATCGCAGTCCAGCGCATCGTGCTGGCAAGGCTTCCGCGCTCAAACACCTGCTCGGTCCATTTGACCTGGAATGAACTTTCGGAGGCTCTGACCACGCTGGTGACCTGTACCGAAACACTGCGCGTTCCGATCTGACCGAAGGGGTCGTTCGCCTTGGCGTATTCGTTGAGGAAGAGCGCTGCGCGATCGCTAGCAAAGTCGTACGCTGCCAACCAGTTCTGCCGTACCAAAACCGGATCGGTGGAAACGGAACGGACATTCTGGATGAAGCGGCCGAGATGCCAGGCGATCTGAGCATCCGAGGGCTCATAATTCCGGATCGCCGGCGCGACGGCGCGCGTCTCGCCGAAGCCATCGACCTCGACGACATAAGGCACGACACGGCTTTGCATCGACTGCCATACGAGTCCGCCGGAAAGCCCGGTCGCCAAGGCCAGGCAGCCAAGGGCCATGATCCGCCAGTTCCTGGCCTGCAGTCGAGATGAGCCGATGCGCTCGTCCCACAGCTGGGCGGCTTTTTGATACGGCGTGACCGGTTCGGGTGTTTTGCCGTAACGGTGCACGGGTCGCTTGAAGAGCATCTAGTCATCCTTGTCGTTGAGAGAGGGGGTGGCGCTGCCTCCCGGCCGGTCTCCGTCTCGGACAGCTTGCATGGCAGCGTGGCGATTTGCACGGGCGGTCTGTTCAGAACGTAGGCGCCTTGCCCACGTCGGCGCCGAAACAGTGGCCGAACCGGCAGAGCGTTCGGTCATTGGCGCTGTCGGCGTGCCGCCGGTCGCGGTCCACGCGGCATCGCGCCCGGCATCGGCGTTGCGCCCAACACTTGCAGTGGCGGATCGCGCTATGCGTATAGCGGCGCCGCCAGCTGCACTGGTTACACCATGCATTCCAGCAGCCACACCGGAGAGGCCAGCGTCGGGCGAGGTTGCGCGCCCGATCTGCCATGACGTGGAAGCAGCCGATCCCATTGTTGTGCCGGCTCGGATGGCGGCGACACCGCCGCTGGTTGCCATACGCGCGCCAGCAAATGCTGTGCCTCCAGCAACGAGTGATACACCCGCTGCCGCCGCGGTCGTGCCGAGGGCGGCGCCCGCCCCAAGCTGCGGTGCGCCTGAGACAAGACCCGACGCGATCCCCGGCCCAAAAATGCCAAGGCCAAGCAATGCCAGTGCGCCCAGTACCTGGGACATGGCACCGGCAAGATCCGGCTCCTTGCCTTGCAATGCGGAAGCGAACTCCCCGAAGAGCGTGGAGCCGATACCGACAATGACGGCGAGCACCATCACCTTGATGCCTGACGAGATAACATGGCCGAGCACGCGTTCGGCCAGGAACGCTGAACGGTTCCAAAGTGCGAATGGAACCAAAACAAAACCTGCCAGCGTGGTGAGCTTGAACTCAAGGATGGTGATGAAAAGCTGGATGGAAAGGATGAAGAAGGCGATGATGACCAGGAACCAGGCCATCAGCAGCACGAAGATGGTCAGTGCGTTGCCGAAGATTTCCGGGAAGCCCAGGAGCTGACTGGCTTGGTCAAGCATTGGCCAAGCACCTTCGAAACCGGTCGCGGCAATGCGGCCCGGGCGCAAGAGATTGTCTGCCGACAGATTGCCGGCCGACGCCTTAATCCCGAGACCGGCAAAAGAACGATAAACGATATCGGCGAGGTTCTTGAAATTGTTCAGAATGAAGGCGAAGACGCCAACATAGAGCACCTTGCGGACAAGCCGGCCGAGAACGCTGGTTTCGTCGCCGAGCGCCCACGCCAGGCCGGCAAGTGTGATGTCAATGCCGATCAGAATGGTAGTGAGGAAGGCGAGGTCGCCCGATAGCAGACCGAACCCGCTGTCGATGTAGCGGATGAAGGTCTCCATGAAGCGATCGATGACGCCAAGGTCGTTCATGCCGCTGCCTTTCTCGTCGTGATGAACTCGTGATTAATTGCCGGGATAAGCCGAGCCGGTACCCAAGAATCGCTTCGTCATCTCGCGGGCGGCTTCGTCTGACTGGGCCTTGCGGGCGGCATCCTCGGCCTCAGCTCGAAACTGCGTTGCGAGCAGCGTCTGGATCTGCATCTGCTGTTTTGTCGAAAGCGCCATCAGCTGGTTGGTGGCCTGGCTTGCCTGAAGCGCACCGGCCGCCCCTTGGCTGCGGTTGACGAGATCGGCGAGCAGATCGCCGTCGGCGCGGACGTTCTCGACGATTTGCGACTGGACACCCATGGTCTGGCGGAACGCCTGCATGGCGGTTTGCCAACGCTCCCGCGCAGCACTCGCCACATCGCTGACTTTGATCGTGGCGTCGTAGCTTTCCGGATATTGGCTGCGCCACTGGTCTTGAAGCTTGCCCAGATCAAAGCTGAGGCCACTCGCCTGGTCCATCAAGCCGTCGATGCGATGGAGCGAACCGGTGAGTTGGCCAACGGAAGAGAAATCCAGACGCTGAAGATTGCGCGCCATGTTCTGCAGCATGGTCGCCTGATTCTGCAGCGACTGGATCTGGTTGTTGATCTGCTCCAATGCGCGCGCGGCCGTCAGCACGTTCTGCGCATAATTGGACGGATCGAACACGATAAGGGCGTAGGCGGGCTGCACATAGTCGGCCATAGGCTTGGCGATCAGGGAAACGGTGATCAGGCCGGAGAGAAGGCGTCGCCGCATCATGAGAATTGCTCCTTGTCTGGTTGAGGGAATTGCTTGAGAAGTTCGCCGGCCCAATCGAGGCCGCGCGCGATCAGGAACTGCGAGGCAAAGCTGCCTTGCCCGTCTTCGGACATGATCCTGTCGATCAGAGTCTGCGTGGCCGGATCGGAAGCACCGCAAAGCGCAAGAGCGATGGGGCCAAGCTCGAGCTCGAACAGACGGTTGCCGCGGCGCGATTGCAGATAATACTGACGCTTCGGCGTGGCGCGGGCGATCAATTCGATCTGCCGCTCGCTTAAACCGAAGCGCTCGTAGGCTGTGCGCGCCTGGGGTTCCACGGCACGATCATTGGGAAGGAAAATGCGCTGCGGGCAGCTTTCGATGATTGCCGGCGCTATGCCAGAGCCCGCGATATCAGCCAGCGACTGCGTAGCGAAGACAACCGACACGTTCTTCTTTCGCAGCACCTTCAGCCATTCGCGGATGCGGGCGGCGAACAGCGGATTGTCGAGATAGACCCACGCCTCGTCGAGCATGATCAGCGTGGGCCGTCCGTCGAACCGTTCCTCAAGTCGCTGGAACAGATAGGTAAGCACCGGCAGCAAAGCGCTTTGGCTGTGCATTAACTCCTCGGTCTCGAAACACTGCACATCCGACAAGGCCAGCCCATCATGATCGGCATCGAGCAGGCGGCCGAAGGGACCGTCGAGCGTGTAGGGCATCAATGCGGTCTTCAGCGCATTGGATTGAAGCAGGACCGAAAGACCGGTCAGTGTGCGTTCCTGCGCCGGCGCGGTGGCAAGGCTGGCCAGCGCTGACCAAATAGCCTCCTTCACCTCCGGCGTGACGGTGACGTTCTCGTGGGCAACAAGGCTGGCGATCCATTCGGCCGCCCAGCTTCGGCTAGCCTGGTCGTTGATGCTGCGCAGTGGCTGAAAGGCAAGGGAACCGTCCGCTCCTAGCGCGTGGTGTTCTCCACCCATGGCAAGTGTTGCAGCACGGGCCGAATTGCCTTTGTCGAAGACATAAACCTGGGCGCCGGCGTAGCGCCTGAACTGCAGAGCAATCAGAGCAAGCAGAACCGACTTGCCGGCGCCGGTCGGACCAACAACCAGCATGTGGCCGACATCTTCGACGTGGGTGGAAAGCCGAAACGGTGTCGACCCACTGGTCTCGGCAACGAAAAGCGGTGGCGCTTCGGTTTGGGTGACTTTCGCGAGATGCTCGTTTGTCGCAGGACCGGCCCAAACCGACGACAGCGGCATGAGATGGGCAAGGTTCAATGTATGAACGAGCGGTTGGCGAACGTTAGCGTAGACATGGCCAGGCAATGAGCCGAGCCAAGCCTCGACCGCATTGACGCCTTCTCGGATCGTGGTGAAGCCGAGCCCATTGATGATGCGCTCGACCGCGCGAAGCTTCTCTGCAGCGGCTTGGCGATCCTCGCCCCACACCGTCACGGTGGTGGTGAGATAGCCGAAACTCACATGATCACCGCCCAATGCCTGAAGGGCTTCGTCGGCATCGAGCGCCTTGTTGTCGGCATCGCTATCGACAAGCGGGACCGGCTCGTTGGTAATGACCTCGCGTAGGATTGCCACGATCGATTTGCGCTTGGCAAACCACTGCCGGCGCAATCGCGTCAGCGTCTTCGTGGCTTCCGTTTTCTCGAGCGGAATGAAGCGCGTCATCCAGCGATAGGCGAAATCCTGATGATTGAGGGTATCGAGGATTCCGGGCCGGGTGAGGTTCGGAAAGCCGAGGATGGTCAGTGTGCGAAGATGCTGCTCACCCAGCATCGGCTCCAGGCCACCGGTAAGCGGCGCATCGACCAGGATTGCATCCAGATATATCGGCGTTTCCGGGGCCATGATAGGATGGCGACGAGGCGAAATCGTGCCGTGGAGGTAGGTCAACGTCTGAGCATCATCGAGGACGCGTACTTCGGACATGAAACCCGAGAAGAGATCGAGCACGCGGTTGGTCTCGTCACGGAACCTCGCCAGATCCTGGCGCCAGTCTCTTTCTCCTCGGGAATAATGAGAGTCGACGAGCGTGCTTTCTGCGCGCGCCTGGGCGTCCGGCGGTGGCATAAACACCAAGGTCAGATGATAGCGGCTCTCGTAGTGCGCTACCTTCCCCTCGAAAGCAGCGCGGCGTTCTTCGTCGACCAGCCACGACGCGGCGTCAGGAAAATGCGAGTTCGGATAGCCCAGCGCTTCTGTGCGCTCGGCCTCAAAGAACAATGCCCAGCCAGAGCCAAGGCGTCTGAGAGCATTGTTCGCCCGGGCGCAAATGCCGACGAGTTCAGCCTCCGTCGCACTTTCGAGATCCGGGCCGCGGAACCGCAACGTCCGCTGAAAGCTGCCGTCCTTGTTGAGCACGATGCCGGGCGCCACCAAGGCAGCCCAGGGTAGATGGTCGGCAAGCCGGTCGGCTTTGCTTCGATATTCCGAAAGGTTCAGCATGCAAGCCACCCCTTCAGACGTAGGTGGCGCACAAGCACGCTGGCGAAGTCCGGATCGCGTCTTGCGGCAAACACCGCTAACGAGTGGCCTGCGATCCAAAGCACCAGACCAGCAATCCATTGCTGCAAGCCGAAGCCAATGGCCGCGGCCACTGTACCGTTGAGGATCGCCACCGCGCGCGGAGCCCCGCCGAGCAGGATCGGCTCGGTCAGCGCCCGGTGGACCGGTACTGCGAAGCCCTCGATATGCTGCTCCCCGGCGGCCATCAGACGAGCGCCCCACCACCGAAGGAGAAGAAGGAGAGGAAGAAGCTCGATGCCGCGAAGGCGATCGACAGACCGAAGACGATCTGAATCAGGCGCCGAAAACCACCGGCGGTGTCGCCGAAGGCAAGCGTCAGGCCGGTGGTGATAATGATGATCACCGCAACGATCTTGGCGACCGGTCCCTGCACGGACTCCAGGATCTGCTGCAGCGGCTGCTCCCACGGCATGCCGGAGCCGGCGGCATAAACCGGGGCCGTGATAAGAAACGCGAGCGCTGTGGACGAAAGAAAGCGAAGCTTCTTGCGCATGAGGAAGGCCTTTCAAAGCTGCTGGAGTTGCGAAAGCGTGAGCGGGGCAACGGCGTAATCGCCGCTGCCGTCGAGACCGGTGACCTCGGCGATTGCGTCGATGTGGCGCGACGAGCCGCGTCCCGCTATGAAGACGATCAGATCTATCGCCTCAGCGATGAGCCGGCGGGGAACGGTGACCACCGCTTCCTGGGCGAGTTGCTCAATGCGATAGAGAGCCGAGCGCGCGGAATTGGCGTGTACGGTAGCGATGCCGCCTGGGTGCCCGGTGTTCCATGCCTTCAGCATGTCGAGCGCTTCCGCGCCCCTCACCTCGCCCACGATGATGCGGTCCGGCCTGAGCCTCAGCGTCGAGCGCACGAGATCGGCAAGGGTGACCGAGCCCCGCCTTGTTCTCAGGGCAACGCAGTCCCTGGCCGCGCACTGCAGTTCGCGTGTGTCCTCGATCAGGATCACCCGATCGTCGCATTCGGCGACTTCAGCCAGCAGAGCGTTGGCGAGTGTTGTCTTCCCCGAGGAAGTGCCGCCGGCGATCAGCATGTTGCGCCGCTCGCGGACGGCCTTTTTCAGCGCATCGGCCTGCAGCGGCAGCATGATGCGTTCGGCAACATAGTCGGCCAGGGTGTAGACTTTCGCGGCGGGCTTGCGGATGGCAAAACATGGCGCCAACACCACAGGTGGCAGCAGGCCTTCGAAGCGTTCGCCAGACGGCAATTCGGCACTGACGATCGGGTTGTCGGCGTGCGCCTCGGCGCGCACGTGCGAAGCAACCAGGCGGATGATACGTTCTGCCTCGGACGGGTGCATGTGAACGTCGGTATCGACCCGACCTTCGCCTAACCGGTCGAGTCGCAGCGCGCCGTCGGGATTGACCATCACCTCGATGACGGACGGATCGGCCAGGGCTTCGGTGATTGCCGGACCCATGGCGGTGCGCAGCATGACACGCCGCCGGTGGTCGGCCTCGGGATGAGAGCTCATCCTTCCCCTCCCCCACCATTGTCTTTGCTAAGCGACTTTTTGCCGGAAGCGATCTGGCGGCCGACCTTCTCAACGAATTTCTCGAAACGCTCTTGGGCAATAGCCTGCGTTGCCCGATCCGGGACCGGCGTGTGGGCGTGAAGGGTGATCGAAAAGCGGATGAAGAGCGCCAGGCTCTCCAGGATCACCTCGGAATCGCGCCTGACGTGGGCAAGATCGCGGGAGAGCCGGTCAAGCCTTACGCCGTAGCGCCGATCGAACTCGCTCTCGCCACGCCGCTCGATGAACGCCTCGATCGCCTTCCCCACGATCGCTGATTTGGTCGTTGACGGATCGCGACTGAGGTTGTCCAGTTTCTCGCTGAGCTCCGGCTCAAGCAGAAACTGATGGCGAATGCGGTGCGGCTTCATGCGGATCGTTCCGACGGCCCGGCGTTGCGCCGGCGACGGGAGAAGCATCGGCCAGACGCTCAAAATTGCTTATGGCCGTTATCTACGCTGAGGTGCGCTCTGCAACTCAGCGGACTTCAGAAGCCGGGAATGACATCGTCGCCCCTGCCCTCGTTGATACCGTAGACGCGGGCCGCAGTGGAAATCCGATCCATGACACGCTTGTCCGCGAGCGCTTCGCTGTCATCGTCTGCGGGCTTGTACAGATCGGCCTGATCGGGCTCTTGAGAGACAACAACGTCTTCTTCGGGCAGGCTTGGATGGCGTTGCTGCTGAACGCCTCCCTCGTCTTCAACTGGCGCGTCGGCGCTTTCCTCGTCCGCAGCAAGTCGGCTATCGACGCTGCACACTTGTCCAGTCCAGCCGTCCGGGCGTGATGCAGGGCAGTCCGCATAGGGTCCGTCGTGCAGCACCGGCGCAGGCAGCACCCGATCTGTGAAATTCTGATCCTGATAATAGCGCAGCTTCTTGGCGCGGATCGGCGGCAACCCAGAAACCAGGACCAATTCGTCTGACGGCGGCAATTGCATCACCTCGCCTGGCGTCAGGAGCGGGCGCGCGGTTTCCTGGCGGCTCACCATGACATGTGAAAGCCAGGGCGCAAGCCGATGGCCCGCATAGTTGCGCATCGACCTAAGTTCGGTTGCGGTGCCGAGGGCATCCGAGATGCGCTTGGCCGTGCGTTCGTCATTGGAGGAAAAGGCAATTCGCACGTGGCAATTGTCGAGAATAGCATTGTTCTCGCCATAGGCCTTTGAAACCTGGTTCAAAGATTGTGCGATCAGATAGGAGCGAATGCCATAACCTGCCATGAAGGCGAGCGCCGTTTCGAAGAAGTCGAGGCGACCGAGCGCCGGAAACTCGTCCAGCATCATGAGCAGCTGATGCTTACGGCTCTTCTTCGGGTCCCCCTCCAGACGCTCCGTCAACCGCCTGCCGATCTGGTTCAAGATCAGTCGCACAAAAGGCTTGGTGCGCGAGATATCCGAAGGCGGCACGACCAGATAGAGCGACAGCGGTCGCTCTCCATCCACTAGGTCAGCGATGCGCCAGTCGCAGGACGAAGTGGCCGCCGCGACCGTTGGATCACGATAAAGCCCGAGAAAGGACATGGCGGTCGAGAGGACGCCTGAGCGCTCGTTTTCCGACTTGTTCAGGAGTTCGCGAGCCGCCGAGGCCACTACGGGATGGACCTGAGGGTTATGCCCCGTCCCGAGATGGTTTGTCGTCATCATCCGCCGTAGCGTTGCGGCAAACGAGCGTTGCGGGTCCGACAGGAAGGTGGCGACGCGGGCCAGCGTCTTGTCCTCTTCAGCGTAGAGCACGTGCAAAATGGCGCCAACTAGGAGTGAATGGCTGGTCTTCTCCCAGTGGTTCCGTCGCTCCAGCGCGCCCTCGGGATCGACGAGGATGTCGGCGATGTTTTGAACGTCCCGGATCTCATCTGGGCCTTTGCGCACCTCCAGCAGCGGGTTGTAGCGTGCCGATCTCGGGTCGGTCGGATTGAACAGAAGGCAGTACGAGAATTTCGACCGCCAGCCGGAGGTCAACTGCCAATTTTCGCCTTTTATATCATGAATGATGGCAGACCCGGTCCAGGAAAGTAGCGTTGGAACAACCAGCCCCACGCCCTTGCCCGAACGCGTCGGCGCAAATGCCATGACGTGCTCCGGGCCGTCATGGCGCAGATAGCGATCGTTCAGCCTACCGAGGAAAACGCCCGCCGGCCGTAACAACCCTGCCGTCTCGACCTCATGAGTCGTGGCCCACCGTGAAGACCCATAGGTCGTAACCGACCCGCGCTGTCGCGCGCGCAAAAGCGAGCCAGCGATTGCGGCGGCACAACCCAGGAATCCGCTGGCGCCTGCAAGCGTACCGGCTTTGTCGAAGACCTCCGGCGCATAAGCATCGAAGTGGAACCACCATTCAAACAGCTTCCACGGCTTGTAGATTGGCCAGCCGGCGAAGAGAAACCATGGTGCGCCGAGAGGCGTCTGGTAGGTCAGCATTTGAGCGCACCATTGGGTTGCCGTCCATACGCCGATAATGACAATTGCGCACACAACGGCGATCTGCCCGATCAGTAGCTTCGTAGGTGTCATCGGCTTGGCCCGCTGAACAACGCGACCTAGCATCGCGCGGCGCAGCCGGGACAGGAATGTTCCTCACATACGATTTGGGAGCAATGAACGACTTCCTACGTATGCAGGTCGGTCAGCACGCGTGTTGCGCCTTCACGCGACACCATCCGCCACTCCATCCTTTCCATTCACCCTGAGGCCCGGCGCCGCCGACAGTTGCGTGACCGCTCCTCCGCAAAGTTATCTTCTGCGTTCAGGGAGCCACGGCGCCTGGGCTGGCTGATGAACACCGTCCGCTCGCGCATGTGGGGTCGAATTGATTTGTGCCCAAGTGGAGGCAGGCTCGTCTTCCAACAGTTGCCGCAGTTCCCCTGGCTCGAACGCCATCATCGGTGGGGAAGCGGGTTCATCCTCCAACAGTTGCCGCAGTTCCCCTGGCTCGAACGCCATCATCGGTGGGGAAGCGGGTTCATCCTCCAACAGCTGCCGCAGTTCCCCTGGCTCGAACGCCATCATTGGTGGGGAGGCAGGCTCGTCCTCCAACAGTTGCCGCAGTTCCCCTGGCTCGAACGCCATCATTGGTGGGGAGGCAGGTTCGTCCTCCAACAGTTGCCGCAGTTCCCCTGGCTCGAACGCCATCATTGGTGGGGAGGCAGGCTCGTCTTCCAACAGTTGCCGCAGTTCCCCTGGCTCGAATGCCATCATCGGTGGGGAGGCGGGTTCATCCTCCAGCAGCTGCCGCGGCTCTTCCTCGTGCGGCAAGCGCCTCCTTAGCCGGTCTTGCAGCGCCTGCCGATCGGCAACGAGGTTGTCGAGGGGCAGCGGCTCGTGGTCTGGCCGCTGCCCTTTCACCAATCGTTCAACCAGCGCCCACGTGCCCTCCAGGACAAATACGCCGCAATCATAATGGTTCGTCTGTCTGGCCATGGGGGCTGGCGCCAAGGTGGCATTCAGCAGTCCTGCGAGCTGTTTTGCAGGCACGTCGTTATATCCCTCTCGCTGGAGGGAGTCGTAGTGATAGGCGAACCGCCTTTCCGGGTCGCGGCGATCAACGAGCAGCAGCGACCAATGGGTGCCGGGGCTAGTAGCCGTGCCATTATTCACTGGCAAGAACAGGAAGTCGGCTGTGGCGTTGTTTTGATTATAGATGGACTGCAATATGCCTCGAGCGTCTTGCGGCGACGTGTGTCGCAGTAGATGGGATACGGAAGGATCCACCAGCCGAGTCCGGGCAGCGAGCGCCGGATTGATCCCCTGCAGTTGCCCCTCCAGCAAATTGTAATCTCTCTGGATATGGGCGTCGCTCAGCCATTCGGCGGCGCCGAGCACCCGCCCCGTTGCAACGTTGGACGGGGCTGTCGGATCGAGCGCCCCGATCTGAGCCCCAGAGGAACTGGTAGTCAGTGTGGTCACATCAACCAGTGGAAGGCCGCGGTAGGTGCCTGGCAGCCTAGCGGTTGCTGGCGAGGCGGGTTGGGGAGCTCTTGCCGGTGCCGCTGGCCCAGCTTCAGCAGCGGCCCCAACGCGCCTGGTGACTGCGTCTGCCGGATGAGCAGAAAGGACAGTTTCGCGCCCGAGCACAATGCGCGGCAGGATATCCCGGAGGTGAGCCAATGCAGAACTGATACTTAGCCTATTACCATAGGAGACAGCCTTGAAGCTCTCAACATCTTTATCCAGCGATTTGTCGTGAATCCGAGCCGCAATCCCAAGCTTGTTATTTTGACGCAGGTACTGACTAAAATGTCTAAGAAAATTTGTATAGCCGCCCACGGTATCTGGATTCCGTCCGGTCGCAGGCGCTGCCAGGTACTCCTTGGTCGAAGCGGCTCTGTAATTTCTAATGAGCTCGGCATCGTCAGGATAGGGGATCACGACAGGGCGAGCCATAATCGGGGCTCCGCCTGTCGACTTCTTGAGGTAACGCAGTGCGCCAGCCACGGTGGAGGAACCACCCGTACTCTCGTACTCCTTGAGATCCTGATCCAGCGACGAATGGTAAAGCCGAGCAGCAAACCCTGGCTTGTTGTTTTGAAGGAGCCACCGACTAAAGCCGAAAAGAGAATTTACATTGTAAGTGACCGTGTTCGCTTTGGCCTTACCCGCGTGGAATGCTGCCCTCAGCCCTTCGATAGCGGTCGCATCGTTGGAATAGACAGGACGCTTGTCGGCACCGTCGGGGACTACAATTGGACGATCCGGCTGCACTGTCGAGGGCATCGACCCACCACCTCCGGGATGCGGTGCTGGGGTGGATTCGTGCTCATCCCTCTGCCTGACGAGCTGCGCCTCACATTCCGGTGTAGCCACCTCATGAGGATCCTGCATCGGTTCGATCCCCTCCATCTCCTGCTGCAACCAAGCCAAAGCTTGGCGAGCGGCCTGCGCGGCTTCATCAACCGCGGAGGATGTCTCCACACCTCTGGCGGACGCCGGCAGAGCCTGCTCCGCCCGCCGTCGAAAGAGCTCTGGCGAGGCGGATTTCTCCGCCCACAATCTGGGCTGCGTAGCGAGTCCCCGTCCAGATTTATGTGGCACCGCCTCGCTTGGCAGCGGGCTGCTCCTGTCCCGTGCAGCTACCAGCTCCTCCGGGGCGCCCTGGTCGCCGTGGCGCCAGTTCAAGTGAGGGACGGCCTCTCCAAAGTCGGGCGCTTGGTGTTGGTGCGCGGTTGGGGCGAGAGACAATGGTAGATCGGTGCCCTCCTTATAACCTACCGGCAGGAGCTCCTCTGGCCAATCGAATCCCTGCTGTGGTGCGGTATGCTGAGCAGCGTCGCCACGGGGACGAGCCTCCATGCTGACCGCGTTTTCCAGATGATTCCCGAGTATAACGCGCGGCGGGTTCTTGCGGAGATAAACCAGCGCAGATTCGATCGGAGCTCCACCATTAGAGGAGGCGGCCTTGTAGCTCTCAACATCTTTATCCAGCGATTTATCGTAAATGCGACCCGCAATTCCGAGCTTGTCATTTTGACGTAGGTAATGACTGAAATGGTTAAGAGCAGTTGCGTAGCCGCTCGCGGATCTGAAATGTCTGGTGAGCGCGGCGTCGTCAGGATGGGGGTTCAGGACAGCGCGACCCACAATCGGGCCGGCTCCGCCCATCGACTTCATCAATTGACGCAGTGCGCCAGCCACGGTGGAGGAACCACCCCTACTCTCGTACTCCTCGAGATCCTGGCTCAGCGACGGATGGTAAAGCCGAGCAGCAAGCCCTGGCTTGTTGTTTTGAAAGAGCCAACGACTAAAGCCGAAAAGAGAATTTGTGCTGCGAGTGACCGTGTCCGGCCTGGCTTTACCCGCAAGGAGTGCTGACTTCAGCCCTTCGATGGCGGTGGCATCGTTGGAATAAACAGGACGCTTGTCGGCACCGTCGGGGACCACAATTGGACGATCCGGCTGCACTGTCGAGGGCATCGACCCGTCGAGATGCGGTGCTGGGGTGTATTCGTGCTCGTCCCCCTGCATCACAAGTTGCGCCTCCCGTTCCGATGTACCCACCTGATCGGTGGGGAGTTGCATCATCACGCGAGCGCCTGAGTTGCCAACCTCACCTGGTTGCCGCTCAGTGACAGCATGCTGCAGATTGCTTTGGATCCTCTGCCTCTTCGTTGGTCTCAACTCACCTTTACCATGCGAGCCATTGACGAGGACCTCCTCGCCTAGCGCACCCATCAACTCGTCCGCCGCCTGCAGTTCGCCCAAGTGCTGCTCAAAACCGGCTTGGCCGGCCTGTCCGCTTGCTCGTGCGGTACGGCGTGCTGCACCTGCAGCCAAGCTGCCACGATGAATGTCTAGTTTGTACGGGTGCACGCTATCCTCACTTCCACAGATCACATGAGCAACCTACTCAGGCAAGCTTTCGAGAGGCTGACGAGGTCCGCCGCCGCGGAAGGCGAAGGCTGGTTTTCTGCTCAGCGGTTGACGGCCTCGCGTGTTGCGGCCGCGCCGGGTATCACGCCAATCAATCTGAATAGTCGATGCGTCAAACGAACCAGGATGGGATTTTCGTAGCGGGGCTGCTCTACTCACTCTTGTCCTGAGGGCAGAATTCAACCATATCGCCGAGCAACTGGATGCCGATTGGATACCCGATCCGGAAAGCTTCAGCTCATATGTGACGCGAGGATGAGAATCGTGGCAGCTCCAGACCGACGGGCTGCCACCCACAGCGGCGATGACCGACGAGGGTCTTCTATTGCCAAGGCAATCGTCCGTTCGGGGACCTATGTGTTCCAATGCTCGTCGAGCGGATCGGTGGGCCGCACCGCCGTAGCGTTACGGCGAGCGGAAGCGGCGTTGGGTGCGGCTTTTCCCCTGAACGCTTCACACCAGGCTGATAGGGGATCTTGCAATCGCACACACGCGGTCTGCAGGCGTGCCTATCAAGCAGTTTGCTCAGACCAACGTCGCGGCGAGCCGATCCTCAATACGCAGCGCAAGTCCTAGACTCCACGATCGTCCTTCGGTGCAGATTTGCTCGCGCCTCGCCCTGATTACAGCTGATAAGGCGAGCTAACAATTGCAAGAGCCACAAGCTATTCCAGCTCGATCGGTTTGGTGTTCCAGTCGGGCGGGGTCTGACCGAGAATGTTGCGAACGAAGAAGTCTAGGAGTTTGCGCTCGGTGTAGGTGCCTAGAGTATGGTGATTGGCACCAGGAACGTAGACCATGTCAAAATCTTTTCCTGCCTTGATGAGTCGATCGGCAAGCTGGAACGAGCAAAACGGATCGACATTATCATCCATTTCGCCGACCGCGATCATCAGCTTGCCCTGCAGCCTGTGAGCATTGTCAACGGCGGAGGATTGCGAATATTCAATGCCGACCGGCCACCCCATCCAAAGTTCGTTCCACCAGGTCTTGTCTATCCTGTTGTCGAAGCAGCCGTTTTTGGCGACGGCGACCTTGTAGAAATCGGGGTGAAAGAGCAGCGCGCTGACTGCACTCTGGCCGCCGGCGGATGCGCCAAAAATGCCGACGTTGGATATGTCGTACCATGGATATTGCGCGGCCGCCGCCTTGTGCCACAGAATGCGATCGGGAAATCCTGCGTCCTTCAGATTCTTCCAAGCAACATCATGGAAGGCGCGGGAGCGGTTGTTGGTGCCCATGCCGTCGATCTGAGCAACGACGAAGCCCAGCTGCGTGAGCGGCTCTGTCCACCGCGAGAAGGATTTTGGGACGAAGGAGCCGTGGGGTCCAGCATAGATATTCTCCACAACCGGGTATTTCTTCGTCGGGTCGAAGTTGGCTGGCAGGTGGAGCACGCCCCAGATGTCAGTTTTGCCGTCGCGCCCCTTGGAATGGAAACTGAGCGGCGGCTGCCAGCCTGCGGCGACGAGCTCAGAAATGTCGGCCGTCTCGATCTGCTGGAGCTTGGCATTGTCGCTGGCGCGGTAGAGTGCCATGCGCGGGGGCAGATCGATGCGTGACCAGAGATCGACATAATAGCGCCTGTCAGGCGAGAACTCGATATGGTGGTTGGCCGGTTCGGGCGTCAGTGCAGTCAGTCCCTTGCCGTCAAAGCCGATGCGGTAAGCATGGACCCAATAGGGGTCCTCCTGCGAGTTCATCCCGCTCGCCTCGAACCAGATCTGACGCTTGACCGGATCGACATGGTTGACCCTCCGGACGACCCACTCACCTCGCGTGATCTGGTTTTCGAGCGCGCCTGTCCGGCCGTTGAAAAGATACAAATGCTCATACCCGTCGCGCTCTGATGCCCAGATGATCTCCTTCCCGTCATCGACATCGTAACGGAAGATTTTTCCGGCATCCTCCTGGCCATGCCCCAGCGGCAAATAATCAACGAATGTCTCGCTGGTCTCATCGATCAGGGAGCGCCCGCGGCCCGAGGCGGCGTCTACCTCGACCAGGCGATAAAGCTGATGCCCGCGCTGGTTATATTCGAAAGTGAAGCCGCGGCTGTCCGCCCACCACCGGAGAGGGGAAAGTTCGAAGACGTTCGAGAAGAGGGCACCGTCAATCACGATCTGGCGCCGGCCGGCAATGTCGAACAGGACTGGCTGGGGCAGCGGAAGGACATCGCCCGGCCTGGGATAGAATTTTGTTGAATATTCCCGCTCCAACTGGTCCGTCGAAGAATTGAGGTAGCGGACCTCTCGCCTATAGCCGGGGCGAACAAGGTAAGCGGCGAGGTGGCGCGAGTCCGGCGACCAGCTCAGCGTCGAAAAGACGTAGCAATTGCCTTCGGCTCCGTCCCGGCTCAGAGGAACATCCTGCAATCCGTCCTCGCTGCGCAGGAAAACGTTGCAGTTCTTGATATAGGCGATCCATTTGCCGTCGGGCGACGCGTTGCTCTTGTCGGGGTTGTTCTCCGCTGGCGGCGTGTAGCGGTGGCTGAGCTCCCTACGGTCCCCTTTCCTTGCATCGAATGTGGTGCTGGTACAGTCATAGCTTGCAAGGTCGCAGCTCCACCGGGTGTCTTCAATCTGGAAGTCGAGCCTGCGACCATCCTCACTCAGTTCGAAACGGTCGAACGGAAGATTGCCGGCTTGATAGCTCTCATGGCTCACCTTGTTTAGCGCTGCCGCCAGACGCGCCTGATCGAAAGCGGGCCGCTTGAAACCCGTGGCAGCATCGACCTGCATGAACTGCTGCTCGCCGTGGCTAGTCCGGCGGTAGACGAAGGCTTCACCCCCGGTCAGCCAGAAAGGCATTTTGGGGACATTGACAGTGAGCCCGCCATATCGATCGTTGATCGTAAGTGCGCGCTTGAAATCGGCCGGCGCTAGCGTCGGGTGTAAACTTTTCGAACCCTTGGCCAGCGTCTGAGTTGCCGATCGCCATGCGGCGCGCGTCAAAGCGCCGATCCTGGACATACCTGTTCACTTCTTTCGGTTTTCGGAATGCTAATTTTGAAGTTGGGTTCTCGTCGCCGGTCTGCAGCAGCGCCGAAGCGTCGCCTTGGAGGAGAGCCAGCACGCGGGTGCAGCCAGGCACGCGCAACAGGGGCGCTCCTTGGACATCCAGGCACTGGTTCGGGTGCCGATTGAAGAGTTGGCGTCCGCCGCCGAAACAACCAGGAAAGAGCGTCCATGCAGCCCTGACGCGACTATTTCCCCGCGAGTATGGCCGCTTGCTTTTCTGCATCATCTGAAAGGTCCTGCTCTAGTCGGGCCGGATGTCACCCCGGCAGAAATCATTGTGCTATTTCGACAATCTCCGAGCGATTGCCGCCGGCCCATGACGAGGTTTACCGATAGGGCGCAATATGCGTGCCAAAGGAAAAGCGGTTTAAATACACGGCAATCCGCCTATGTCGCATCCCCAACATCGTCGCACACCGGACAATGCCGGACGAAATTGTCCCGGGGCGTCAAATTGGTTTGATGGTGACCCAAGGAGTTCTGGCTTTATCTGAGGCGTTCGGCCTTTTTCGAAAGCCGGACTCTTCGCGCGTTTCCGACGGCCCGAAGCGCCTGATCAAAGCTGACGGCATTCCCGGGTCTTGGCCTTGCCACAGCAGCACCTGCTGCATCAATTCCGACGGACGCTGTAGAACACCTGCAACACACGGCCCGCAGCAATTTCTCCGGCGCAACGCTGGGGCGACCGCCTTTGGCACTGCAGGCGTACATGCCGGAAAGGATGCCGTCTAGCCGCACCAGCGCTCCATTGATCATCAGCCGGTGCGGGCACCAGGATGACCGGCTGGAACGAAATCTTCCAACCGCTTCATCGTGAACAGCTGCTCCATGAACACATCGCTCCCGTCAATCGAGCCGTCTCGCCAGGGGGATCAATAGTCTGTCTTTGGCGTAGGTATTTCAGCAGCCTGCTGTTAGCGTGCGGACGACGCCGACATCAACCGGCGGACAAATGCGACGAGGGCAACAAGCGCGCCTGACGCAACGCCGCCAGATCAGCCGAGCCCGTGCAGAAGCAGGCGACGGCCAACTGGCGGATGACGATCTCGAAATGCGCGACAACGGCCCCGGTGGACACTGTCGCCGCGCCCAGCACGCTGGCCGCCTGCCCGGCGATGTCCGCGCCCAGGCGGATGGCCTTGGCCACGTCGACGCCATCGCGGATCCCGCCCGACGCGATCAGCTTCACCGTTGGCAGCGCCCGACGCACCGCCTGCACGCTGGTCAGGGTGGAATCCCCCAATCGGCGAATGACATCGCCACTGCACGGTCGGCGGCATTGCGGGCGCGCTCGCCCTCCACTGCGGCCCAACTGGTGCCGCCGGCGCCGGCGACATCGATTACCGCCACGCCCGCCTCGACGAGCGCACAGGCACCGAGGCGGACAGGCCCGCCCCCACTTCCTTGGCCACCATCGGCACGCCCACGATGCGCGCGGCGCCAGCGATCAGCGCCAGGACGCCGCGCCAGTTCGCGGTCGCCCTCCGGCTGTACCGCTTCCTGCAGCGGATTGAGATGGACGATGAGCCCATCGGCCTCCAGCGCGTCCACCGCGCGACGCGCCAGGTCCAGGCCGTCGGCCTCCCGCAGTTGCGCGGCGCCGATATTGGCCAGCAAGGGAATGTCTGGCGCCAGGCGGCGCAGCGCGCGCGTTAGCCCCTGGGAGTTGCGGGATTGCAGGCTCACACGCTGCGAACCGCACATGGCGATCCCCAAGGCTTGCGCTGCCTCGCTCAAATGCCGGTTGATGGCCTCGGCCCGTGGCATGCCGCCGGCCATAGAGCTGATCAGCAGCGGCGCGCGCATAGCCTTGCCCAGCAGCGAGGCGCGCAGGTCGATCTGCGTCAGGTCCAACTCGGGCAGTGCGCAGTGTTCGAGATGGATGTACTCCCAGCCAGCGGCCACCGTGGCCGGCGCCGTTCGCCGATCCAGCACGATGTCCAGATGTTCGTCCTTCCCCGGCTCAGGGCGGTGTCGCTCATGCTCGCTCCATCCGTAGCAGCGGGCGACGGCGTTGCGTCGGATCGAACCGACGGCAGCGCGCCCAAGCCGCCGCCTCCGGCGCGTCCAGGCCGACGCACGCTGGCCTCCCCCTGCAGCGTCGCTGCGATAGCGGCTGGTCGAAGTCTGGTAGTACTGCGCGCGGATCGCCGCCATCGCCTCGATCAACGGTCCCCACGGCGCGGGAAAGCATTCTTCCGCCATCACCCGGTGCAGCATGCGCGTATGGCCGGCCAACTCGTCGTTGAGGAACTCAACCACAGGCATAGCCGGATAGCGCTGCAGAAGCAGGATCGCCGCGTTATCGCCGGCCGACCTGTCCTTGTCGCGTCCATGCAGATCGTTCTGCAGGCGCCCTATCACTGAGATGAGCCGCAGGACCTGGCGAAACGCTGGACGCGCGCGCAAGGTCGCCATGTCCAGCCCCCACAGCAGCGACAGGCAACAGAACACGGTCCCGTAAGCGATCGAATCGATGCCGTTGTGCAGGTACTCGGCGTAAGACCAGCGTCGCGCCCCTGCCGCCTGCGCGTGTCCGGCGCGCAGCGCCGCGCAGTAGCACCGGGTATAGTCGAGAAGCCGAGCATAGTCGTGACGATCGTAAGCGAGCGCAGCCAGCGAAGCGCGCAGCTGAGCGCAGCCCTCGAATCCGGAGAGCACGCACGGTACGCCGTGCCCCAGCGCCTGCTCCAGGGCGGCGAGCTGCTCCGGCGCGATCAGGCCAACGTCGTTGCAATCGTCTAGCCAGAACAGCAGCGCCAGTTCGCGATAGAACGCCACGATCAGCGTTTCGTCCTGCGGATCGCGGCCGGTGCGGGCGCTGGTGTCGCGCAGGCTCGGGTGAATGCGTTGCAGGATATACTGGCCGCCCCTTACCGCTTCCTCAGCATGCTCATCCGCGAAACCGGTCAGGGCACGCCCCCACTCAAGCACCTGCTGCAGCGCGCGTTCGGTCTGGATCATGGCGCCGCCCCTGCTCCCTCGGCTACGACGCGCCGCCCACAACGAAGCGCCAGCCACAACCCGGCGAGACCGCATCTCCGCGCCATAACGGCGATCGCGAAGTTATCGATCCGATTGCCAGTTGCTGATGCAAGCTCTTGTGAACGGCCGTTAGGACCGGCCCGCAGCCTCGCCGGCAGTATCGAGCAATCCGCTTGCGCCGGCTCGCCATAGCAGGCGAGGACGGCAAGGTCGCCGGCGGCAAACGCACGCGAGCACATTGCAAGCGACATCCGCGAACGCGGCGCCGACTGGTCAGCCTCCGCCTCGGTGCCCGCATATGTCCGCGAGTCGAGCAGCGCCTTCGCCACGAAATGAGCAGAACGCCTTACGAGCATCGACCGCCGGCTGCTGCGCATGCGCGATGATGAGGCATGGTCTCGCAGCGGACCCGTTCCGACAGATGCTGCACCAGGGACGAGGCGACCTTATCCAACAAGGCACCACTTGCGCTGTTTGTGGAGACGAGCGTCGGCTGCATCCATGCGGCTGCTTGAGTGGTGAAGACTCTGAACGACGGTTCCTACGGCGCTGCCGGCGCAATCGGCTGCTTGGGGGACGCGTGACGCAGTCAAAGCTCCCCTTGCCAAGCACGGAGCAGGCGAGTGAGAGAGCAGATGAATAGGCGTGTCGCCAATATTTTTGCATTGCTCTAATCGATTATAGTTGTGAGGAGCAATTTGAGACCATTTACTTGCGGCTCAAGTCACCCATAAAAGAAGGCAAGCACCGATTCGGTAGCTTATCCCCTGTCTTTCGCGTACTCGCGGCCGTGGCGCCGGGTGAACGATTGAAGACCGCCGGTCTCACTCGCAGGTGGGCGCCAGGGCGTGGGGCGGTTGGCAAGCCACAGGAGTAGGACAATGTCGAAGGATTCGGGTAAGGGCGATAATCACGGCGGCGGACCGGGCAAGATCGAGATCACGGTGGTGGTGAACGGCCAGCCCACGCAGGTCGAAGCCAATCCCAACCAGCCGCTTCACGTCATTCGTACCAAAGCCCTTGAGAACACGCAGAATGTCGCCCAACCAGCCGAGAATTGGGAATTCAAGGATGAGGCCGGCAACTTGCTCGATGTCGACAAGAAGCTTGGCGACTTCGGTTTCCCGAATACTGTGACCCTGTTCCTCAGCCTGAAGGCGGGCGTCGCAGGTGCCTAAACACCAAAGTGTGGATCCGGAGGTCTCCCGAGCGAAGTTTGATCGGGAGATCGGCCGGTTCCGGCCATATGCTGATGTCTATCGGGCTCAGGGCTGCTTCTTGATCGAGGCGACCTTTCCGCGCGCTTTCTTCATTTTCGCCAGCCCCAAGTTAAAGCCACGGGTGGTCAGCGCAGCGAGCGAGGTCGACTTCACCGACTACGACTTAAGACCACCGTCCGTGGTCTTCGTCGATCCGTTTACGCGTCATCCGATTGCCCGGAAAGATCTATACCTGAAAATGCTTAGACGTCCGCCGCTGCCCGGAACGCCGCCGGAGATGATAGGAGCTCTCATCCAGCAGAACGCCGTGCCGCTGACGGACTTCATCCAGGCCAACAGTCCCGAGGACGAACCATTCCTGTGCATGGCGGGCGTCCGGGAATACCACGACAATCCAGCCCATTCAGGTGATCCATGGCTGCTTCATCGGGGTTCTGGCGAAGGCTGTTTGGCCTTCATCCTGGACAAGATCATCAAGTACGGAATCGTTCCTATAGAGCAGTTGCAGATTCAACTCCAACCGACAATCGTAGGAATGGTGGTATCCCCTCAGGCGATACAAGAATGACTGGTTTGAGAGATGTAACGATCGTGACTCTCCCGCGCGGCTGCATCTCGACCACGCATGGGCATCTGCGCTCAGTTGGTCGCGAGGGCAATGAGGGGATGGCGCTCTGGGTCGGCGTTCAGCAAGAGCGGCACTTTGCCGTAACAGAGACGGTTATCCCGGCGCAGCGTCACATTCGGACAAACGATGGCGTTTGCGTGATCGTTGCGGCCGAAGAACTGCACCGGCTCAATGTCTGGCTCTACAAAAGCGGCCTGAAACTCTTGGCCCAGATTCACAGCCATCCGGGCCGCGCCTACCATTCGACGACGGACGACGCTTATGCGGTTGCTACCACGGTTGGGTGTCTGTCGCTGGTAGTGCCGAATTTCGCCCGCGAGCCTTTCGATTTTGCTCGGGTCGCCGCCTATCGGCTTGACGAAAAGGCCAAATGGAATGCGCTCCCTCCCGCGGCACTGTCGCGAATGATCATGATATCGAGTTGAACAATGGCATTCGCTAACTTCATCGATCGCGCCGCCACGGCGGCATCTCAGGTCCTGGCCGATTTTCATCTGGGAGACTTCAAAGCAGCTCTTGAAAAGCAGGTCGTGGCAGTCGCCTTCGACCATCAGGCCGCTTCCTGCGCCGAAGGCCAGGCGACACTAGATCTTGCGGTGAGATTGCTCGCTAGGCTCTACCCGGTTCTGGCGATACTCCCGCTGGACAGCGCGGCGAGCTCTCAAGCCCAAGCGCTGGAGCGCTTGGCAAAGTCGATCAATCCAAAAGTCGGCATCCGGCGTTCCGGCAAGTCTGCCACCGTCTGCGTCGTTGCAGGGGTAACGCGCCCATCACTCCGGTGCCCGATCTTTTTCGTGGGATCGGACGGTTGGGCGGCAAAGCTGTCGCGTACGGACCCGGTGGGCTCTGGCCCAAGTCTGCTGCCTTATGGAGCTGGCGCCGCCAGTTGCTTCGGCGCCGCCAACGTCTTTCGAACTATCTTCGCTGCCCAGTTGACCGGCGCCGAGTTGGACGAAACCATCGACCTCTCGCTATGCAGCTACGACAAGACCAAAGCCGGAGAGCCTGGCCCGATCGACTTCCCAGTCGACCTTGGCGAAACCCACCTCGTTGGGCTCGGTGCGATAGGCCATGGCTCGCTTTGGGCGCTAGCGAGACAACCCGATCTCAAAGGTCGTCTGCATGTAATCGATCACGAAGCGATCGAACTCTCAAACCTGCAGCGCTACGCATTGGCTGGCCAGGCGGAGATTGGTATGTCCAAAGCGGTTCTTGCAGCCACCGCCCTTAGATCGACTGCCCTTGAGGTCGAGGCGCACCCTCTGACGTGGGCAGAATATGTTGCGCGCCGGGGCAATTGGGTCTTCGACCAAGTGGGTGTGGCGCTTGACACCGCCGCCGACCGTCTGGCTGTCCAAGGTGCACTGCCGCGATGGATCGCAAACGCTTGGACGCAGGAGCACGATCTCGGTATCTCCCGGCATGGTTTCGATGACGGCCAGGCTTGCCTTTGTTGCATGTACCTGCCATCCGGAAAATCCAAGGACGAGCACCAGCTGATTGCCGAGGAACTCGGAATACCGGAAGCACACGAGCAGGTGAAAACGCTCCTGCAGACCAATGCCGGAGTTCCCAACGACTTTGTAGTTCGCGTGGCTACAGCGATGGCTGTGCCGTTTGAACCGCTAGCCCCGTTTGTCGGCCAGCCCCTGCGCTCCTTTTATCAGCAGGCTATCTGCGGCGGTCTGGTGTTCCAGCTTAGCGAAGGAAGTCGCCGCGTTCGAACTGTGGTTCCGATGGCCTTTCAGTCGGTGCTTGCCGGGATTATGCTTGCCGCGGATTTGGTCAAACATAGTGCGGGGTTTCCCATGAGCCCGACGACGAGCACTCGGGTGAATCTTCTGCGCCCCCTTGGCTCTCACTTGCACGATCCGAAGGCCAAGGACTCCAGCGGCCGCTGCATCTGTAGCGACGACGATTTCATTGCCGCTTACAGGCGCAAATACGGCGAGCGCGTTGATCAGGTAAGCGATGTCTCGGCCGCCTAAACAGACGCGCACCTCTCCGTAGACGCAGGGGGCGCGGCTTGTGGGCGTGACCATGGGCGCCATTATCACACGCTTGGCCCGCTCCTTTGCCGGCCTATCGTCCTCCGCGCATGATCCCTGTTGCCGACGTGATGATCCAGCACCAGCCGCCATGGCACCAGAGGCTGGTCAAACCTCCGTTGTTGGCCGATTTGGACAGTGCTGCATCAGGTCTCGACCGACGTCTCGACAGTCAGGGCTGCTTCGACGGGTGTGAAGATGTCAACATCGACCCCAGGCGCCCGCATCGTCACAATCAGGGCGTACCGAGCCAGAGCGTCGACGCGTTCCAGGTAAGGCTTCTCCTTCCACCAGCCCCCGACCGGGAACACGCCGATCGCATCACGCTCGGCGAGATCGGCGGCGCTGCCCGACCAGAAATCGGCGTGCAACGAGCCGCGATCGCGGAAGGTGCCGAGCAGCCACTCTTCTCCGCCTCCAGCAGGCGCCCCTTCCTCCTCGTCCCGAGCGGCCTGATTGATGCGGGCTCGGAATTCGTCGACTGTCTCGGTCGCTGACTTTACTCTGAACCGAAGACCATGGGACGCGTAACGATGCCGGCGGGTCCATCCGCGTTCACCGGGGTTGGGTTCGATGAAATAGGACAGCGTGACGCGGAGCTCGACCTGGGCAGCGCCGAGCGCCGCGAGCTGCTCCTTCGGCCAAGGCAGGCGATGCAGCTTCATGTCACGCGTTTTGGCAGCCGCGCCGCCCTCGCGCTGGAAAGGCTGAAGCTCATCTTCAACGATAAGCGTGAGGTCGTTCACCGTTGACAGAAGCGCGCGCCCAAGATCTGGCACGCCGTAACCATAGCGCCGCACGAGCGCCTGGATCTCGCCCTTCGCTCCGTTGCACGCATCGATGCGTGCGCGCATCGCCGGAGTCCATTCGGCCGAGTGGACGATCAGGGCGCGAACCGTTTCAGGCCACAGCTCGGGGCGCGCTGATAGAATTAGTCCCGCCATCCGTGCGGCATGGGCCGTTGCCGCGCTCGTATCTCCGAGGGTGGTGAAGTGGCGCAGTTCGGGTCGATAGAAAGTGGTCAATATCTGCAGATCGTCGATCGGCTCGCCAGGCAACACACCGTCATGGGCGAGATTGCCGCCTTCGAAGACGACCTCGGGCTTCACCGGCCACTGCCTGTCCCAAACGACCGAAGTGCGACTGCGCGGCGAGAGCTCGCCGACCGGCGCGATCGGAGCGTAGCCCGCAAAGTCGGTGTCAATGATATCGACCTTTTCTGTGAAAGCGCCGACCGTCAGCGCATTCCAGGCCTGAGAAGGATCATCGACTGCTTCCAGATCGTTGCGCGTCAAATGCTCGGCCGGCATGAGGTCATCGCCGATGTTGCCGGCAGAGAGAACGATCAAGCGTCGCTGCTCCTCTTCGAAACAGAGTTGGTCGATAGCGGCAGACCACGATGTGGGCCTTCCACGCGCCGGACTGGCGCTTGTCACAGCCATTGCGATCGCGCGGCGGCGCTCCGGCGCCTGCACCTCGGCGCGGGCGATCGCTTCCGCGGTGATCGAGCCATAGAGTTCTGGATCGTTTGCCTCGTCTTCTGGCGGAAGGATACGGACACTCTCCAGCCGAAAGGGCAATGGAACTGGATCGCCTCCGACCAGGAGCGGGACCAGATCACCGTACAGGCCGACACCTGCCATTCGCGTCCCGTGGCCGCTCCACGCAGGTGTGTCGTCGCTGCCCCATGCCGGTTTGACGGTGTGCCAGTCTTCAACGGCAAGTGCGGGTTCGATCAACGGGTGGGTGCGACGTACGCCGCTGTCGAGAATGCAGACCGCAATATCGGATTGAGGCGGTCTGACGCGCCCGAGAAGCTCGTCGCTCCAGTCCCTTTGCTCCGCGCCGCCAAGGCCCATGAAGAAGGACGGCGTATCCTTCGCGCGCCGCAGCTCGGCGACGACATCGCTGTGCGCAATCATGCGGTCGAGCATTGCCGTGCTGGCGAGTGCCAGCATGACCACCCGCTCCGGAAACCTGACCGCATGCGTGCGCAAAGTGATGTTCAGGGCTTCGGCAATGTGCTCGAAGTTCTCGCGGCGACCGTCGCGCAGCCAGACTTCCCACCACACCTGCTCGTCAGCGGCCTGGGGGAAGAGGTCGTCGTGGTCGGTAAACAACGATCGTGCAGTCGCCAGCCTGACTGTCTCCATGCGGGAGACGAGCGGCTCGTTGCGCGGTCTGCCGCGGTCAGTGTCAACGTCTCGATACGCCTCGACTTTCCGCAAATAATAGGCTTGCGCGCTTTGCGGCAGGAACACCGACGCTGTGATGGGAGCACCGGGTTGAGTTGGCTCATGGACGGCGACCAGCTCCATGTGCTGGCGACGATCGGCCAACTGGTCGAGGGCCGCCCGTCCGGACATGGGCAGATCGATCTCGAGGTAAAAGCCAGGCGTGCCGACCGACAGCTGGGGGTCACGCGCCGCAATCTGCTGGCGTGCACTTTCGACCGCTTGTTCGATGGATTGCGTCAAGGCCGCAGCATGCGACGCCCGATCACGCGCCGGCAGCGGCGGTGCATGTATAAGTTGGTTGGGCCGCCGATAGGCTTCCCGAATGCCGTTGTTGCGAAGGTGGATATGGGCGCGGTCGCGCGGAAAATCGTCTGCCATTATGATCTGTGCTGTCGCTACTCAGACAGCGAAGCCTGCCGGCGTTCCTTCAGAGCGTCGATGAGCGCTTCCGAGGTGATCCGCTTCCCCCCCCGCAATATGATGGTTTTTGCAGCGTCGTCGGCCGCGCGGGTGATCTCGGCCTGCGACAGTCTCTCTGCCTGAGAGATCGCCTCGTTCCAGGCAAGCCCTCTGGTGTCGAAGCGGTCGAGTCGAGCCCGAAGCAGCGCCTCGATAATCGGCCGATCGGGCACGGCGTATTCGATGACATCGTCGAAACGGCGGAACAAAGCTCTGTCGAGCAGCTCGGGATGATTTGTTGCCGCAATAATCAGGCTGTGGCTGTCGTCTTGCTCGAGAAACTGCAGAAACGAATTCAGCACGCGCCGAATCTCGCCAACATCCTGGCGTTCGCCTCGACGCGCGCCGATGGCATCGAATTCGTCAAAGAAGTAGACGCCCCGCGTCGCCTGCATTGCATCAAAAACAAGCCGCAGCTTTCCGGCAGTCTCTCCCATGAACTTGGTGATCAAACCATCGAGGACGATCATGAAAAGGGGCAGATGAAGCTCCCCGGCCAATGCCGATGCGGTCATCGTCTTGCCTGATCCTGGCGGGCCGACCAGAAGCAGTTTGCGACGGGGAACAAGCCCGTGCTCGCGCAAGCTTGCTTGTTGGCGCTGCTCTCCCAGCACGCGGTGCAGGCGCGAGCGCAGACTGTCCGGCAAAATCATGTCCGTCAGTCGCAGGTCCGGATAGCGCACATGCAGGAGGCCTGCGAGTTCGCCCTTTGGCTGAAAAAGGGGAACCGGCCGACTGCTCTTGGCAATCCGGGCGTCCCTGCTCTTGGCTGCGTCGACCAGATCCTTGAGCTCCTGAGCAAGCTTGCCATGGCCTTGACGTGCCTCATGCGCAGCAAGCTGCATCGCGATAGAGAGGAAACGATCCTCGTCGCCGGCAATGTGGCTTTTAAGCAGCGTCACGATATGGCGGGCCGTGGTCATGGCTCTCTTCTGGGGTATCCGTTTACTTGGCGAAGCGCATGCAACCTAAACGCTTTCAACGGCGATTTGTAACGCGCAATGGTGTTTTTTCTCTTGTCGATGTTCGCCCGTGGCAACTTCAGCGGTGAACTGTTGCGCCGCGGTCATAGGCCAGCCGGAATAACGCCGGCCAGCAGACAACAGTCCGCATCTTCGAGCGCTCGAAGTCTGGCCACTCACGCAGCGTGTCGGGTCCGAACGCTCCAAAGCCGCCCCGCCTGGCAGGTCCATGCGACCGATTGCGGGCGTGCGGCCATAAGGTCTACGCGGGCTCGCATGGCTGCCCGCGCCGCTGGCTAAAAAGCTGTACACCATCTCACGAAACACCAGGTCCGCTCCTTTGCCGGCCGACGGTCCATGAAATCCCCTCCCCACTCACGACACCGGAGACCTCCTTGCCCACATGGCGCTCAAGCACCGGCCGCCATGGCACCAGCGTGAACTCGCGCGACTTTTCAACGACGGCATATTTTCCGCTGGCAAGCTCGACGGAGCGGCGGAGCGTACCCTCTACTCGTCCTCCGAATCGCGCTTCGGCATAGGGCAGGCCAAGTTCCTCCGACAGTTGGCCAGCAACACGGTTCAGTTCTCGCTGGCGCAGGATCGAAAGCATGTTGGCTCGATAGACGATCCCATCCTGTTCTTTATGCGCGAGGCCTTGCGCGATCAGCCACTGCCGCCGGCGAGCTTGCGCCTCTCTCACGTCGCGGCCGAAGCCGGATCCGTGCAAAGGCTCGGGTCTATCGGCAACCAGCTCCCGGTCGAGCCAGGTGGCGCCGTTGAAGCTGACCTGTCGCTCCAGCGCCATTGAGGAGAGCTTGTCGGCAACGACAGGCTCGGCCCTGGCCCGCTGGCCCTCATAATTCGCGACGCGATCGAGATGGTCCGGCGCGATGAGCCAGGTGCCGTTCGGCTCTCGCTCAACGCCGCCGGTCGCGCGGCGGATCGCCTCCAGCCGCCGCACATGCGTTCGCGCAAAGCTCTCGGTGGCGGATGGGTCATGCTTCAGGTGCATATCGACGTCGTAACGGCCGCCATGCGCGGCGGCGATTTCGGCGATGGTACGATCGACCTGCCTCGGCTCGGTGTTCCTTGGCGCGACACGCACGATGCAGCCATTAGGCATCGTTTCCATCGCCTCGCCTCTACCGATGTTGATCCAATGGCTCTTACCGTCGACGGCGTCGACGATCATGTAATGGCGGTCATTGATCTCGTCGGCCAGTCCACGCGCGACAACGCGACCGACGAGAGACTGGACGGGCTCGCCGGATCGATCGTGGATCACCCAGTCGGCGGCCCTGCGGGCAAGCCCCTTGCCGGTCAGTTCGCGGTGCATGGTCTTGATGATGTCGCCGCGTTCGCCGGTGCGGCGCAGCGTGGCTTCGAGCTCATCGTCGAGGCGCCAGGAGCCAGCGCCGACCTCCGCGGCCAGACCCATCCGCTCGAGCTTGCGCAGCCGTCCCTGGTGCAGCGTCTGGCGAATGGCGTCGGGACCGCCCGGCGAGACCAGGCCGTCATCATCACGCATGCTGAGCAGCCGACGGTCGATGCTGGTGAAGCGTTCCTGCTCCATTTCCCGGCGCAGGCGAAGCTCAATCTCGCGGTCGGTTCGCGGACCGAGATCGAGGCTGACCAGCTCGGCCGCCCGCTCGCGGATGCCAGATGAGATATATTCGCGCGCGATGACCAGGTTCTCGCCACGGTCGTCCCTGCCACGGACGATGATGTGGCTGTGCGGGTGGCCGGTGTTGAAATGATCGACCGCGACCCAGTCGAGCTTCGTGCCGAGGTCTTCCTGCATCTGCGCCATGAGCCGCCGCGTCAGCGCCTTGAGGTCGTCGTACTCGATGCCGTCTTCGGCAGCGACGATGAAGCGGAACTGATGGCGGTCGCCGTCCGCGCGATCGATGAACGCCTTGCCGTCGACGCGGCCGCTGTCGGCGCCGTAGAGCTCGCCAGGTTCACCTTCGCGGGTGACCCCGTCGCGCTGAAGATAGCGTAGATGGGCACGCGCCCCGTCCGCGCCCTTGCCGGCGAGCTTGACGACCCGCGCCTTGACGATCACCCGGCGCTGGCGGAAGGCGGCATACCGGTCGCGCGATTTCAGCAGTGCGGCGGCCGCCCCGCCGCGCCCTGTCCGGCTTCCTGTGAAGCGACCACCGCGTTGCGGCCGGCCGCCAGCCCGGTTGATCGCCGCACGAACCTGGCCGGCATAGCGTTTGCCGGCCTTCGAGCCGCGCGACCCGATTTTGCCGAGCTTCGGCCTGAACTCGTCATCCTTAATGCGAGCCTCCCAGACATATCAAGCAAAATCAGACACTTACACGTCAAACCCTCTTGGCACCGGCGGCAGCCTCCCGGAAAAACGATGTGCAGACAAAGATTTAACCGCCTCCTGGAGGCGGTACCTTTATCTTGCCTTCCGCGCCCAGCCCCGCCAGACGCGCCCCCGTCCGCCATGGCTAACGCACCGGCTCCTTCGGCTGCGCGCCGTCCTTGCCGAGCGGCACGAAGAGATCGCCGTTTCGCACGCCTGAGTGAACACCGTCATGAATGAAGAACAGCGACCGTCCGAGAGGAGCGATTTGCGCCTTTGGAGCGACAGATTGGCTTTCGAACGCCTCGATGTCGGCCGCCGAAACTCCGGCCGCCTTGAGTTGGTCGAGGTACTCGACGGTCTCTTCTGGCAGCGGTTTGCCACGCTTCAAATGCTCGTCGTAGCGCTCGGGACCGGCATTGTAGGCGCCAAACAGGCCAGGAAATCCGAAGCGGTCATACATGGCACTGAGATAGGCCGTGCCGGCCAGGATATTGTCGCGCGGATCGTGGGGGTTAGGCCCAAGGCCGTGTTCGACCCGCATCTCTTCATAGGTGCCGGGCATCACCTGCATGAGGCCCATGGCGCCAGCGGGGGAGGTGATGGGGCGGCCGCCGCGCATTGTCTTGCCGCCGCTTTCGGCAGCCATGACGGCATAGATCCAGGCTTGGGGAATATGGAAGCGCCGGCTTGCTTCCGATACCAACGTCTGCCACTTTCGCAGCTGCGGACTTTGGGAGATGGCGACCGGCTCAGCGCCGGTCGAGGCGGAACAGGCGCATGGCGCAATGGCGATCATGCCCAACAAGAGGAGGGTCACTCGGTCCATAGTGGTACGAGCCTCCCGATGACATTTTGAGTGGGAACAGGCCCGAAATAGCGGCTGTCGAAGGAGCGGTTTTTGTCGCTGCCGAGCAGGAAAACCTCGTTATCCCCGAGCGCTCGGCAGCCGTTCCACCATGGCAAAGGTCGGCCTTCGGCGTCGATTTTGAGCCGGCGCGCGACGATGTCGCCGCCGATGATGATGGCGTCATTGAAGGCGCAGACATTATCGTCCGGCAGCGCTGCAAGACGTTTTGCCAGCGGCACATTGCGAGGCAGATAGCTGCGCTCGGCGGCGAGATACGCCGCGTATTCAGGCGGGCGCACGAGCACGAGATCGCCACGCGCCAGCGCTCCCGCAGCGATGCGGTAAAGGCCGATCGGCGCGCTGGCCGAGGCGTTCCAGACCAGCCAAGGGGCGGGCTTTCCCAGCGCCGTGAAGCCCAAAAGACCGAGACCGGCCGCGGCCAAGGCGACCGTCTTACGGGCTCGAACACGCCTCAGGCGGCTGCCGATCAGATGGATGGAAGGGCGCCGCCTCATGAACGGCCTCCCGTGCCGCCCTGGCCGGAACCGGCCTTGCCATCGCCGGCGATGGAGTGCTGCGGGTGTCCTTTCGACCAATGGTCGAGTTCGTCGATGTGATAGCGGACATAGCGGCCGTGCTTGCGGAATTTCGGGCCGCCGCCCTTGAGCCGCATCTTTTCGAGCGTGCGCTGGGAGAGCCCGATATAGAAGGCGGCTTGGGCTGTGCTGAGAAACGGGCTGCCCTTTTTCGCGCGGGCCGCGCGTTCGTTTTCGTCGTCCATGATGATCCTCGTTTCGCTTCGGACAAGCGAGGGCGAGGATGGGCGAGGGAGATCGTCTCGGGGACGGGCGAAGAGTCGGGGGAGAGTTTTCGCCGCCCTTTAGGGCGGACGGGGTTTGGGTGGAACTCCTGGGAATGAGCCCCGCGCCGGGGCTGCGGCGCGAGGCTCTTATCTCGGCCGGTCAGTCGGCCGGGTTCCAGATGATGGCGTAGGTGTCGTGATCGTCCTGGCCGGCGGCTCGGCCGAGATTGGCGTAGAGCTTGCGCGGTCCGAACTCCGGCGCTGCAATCGACAGGCTCACATAATCCTTGCCGGAAGTCTCGCCGGTGCGGATCCAGCCAGCGCCGACTTCGACCCCTTGCGTAAGCACCCGGAAGTCGGGATGGTTATCGGCGCTCTTGGCCTGGTTGGGGACGATATCGATGTCGGCGCGGACGCTGAGCGTCTTGAACTGGCCCTTGTAGGCGCCGTTTTCCTGCTTGTTGACGTAACCGATCGCGGTCATTTCGAAGTCTCCTTTTGTGGTTTCGCCGGGGACCATCCCCTGCGATGGCGCACCGTAATGGGCGCGTCAGGACCGCCTGAATCCGACAGGGCCGCAGCGACAGTGAAGGACCCGAGCGGGCAGCTTTTTTGTGAGCGAAGCGGCGCGAGGAAGCCGCCGCAGGCGGCGGGGAAAAAAGCTGATGGCGCGAGGGTTTCGGGCGGCCGGACCCGCCCATAGGTCGACAAGCCAGCCGCAGGGATGGTCCTTGGAGAGAGCATGGAGACCGCTCGCCAAGTGCGGTCTGTCAGCCAAGCAGGACGCCGGGATGAAACGGCCTGCAAAGATGCTGCGCCCTTATGCCGGATCGAGATCGTGCCAGCGGGTCGGGCGCCAGAGCAGACATCCGGCATGGTGCGATCTATGAAAGCAGGGCTCGCCAGCGGGAATTTGATACGCGAGGGGGCCAAAGTAAGGCTGGATGAGAAGCCGGTGCTACCTGCAGGTCCAGTGTCATGTGGCGGCGCTCGGGAAACCGCTACGCAATGTAACGCGCTCTTATGAGGCGAACAGACCGGCCCCAAAACCGATCGACCGGTGGTCGGCGCGAAACGCGTCATGCCTGTCCGAAAGCTGACAGTGGCAGAAGACGCATGTCGGGTTCCGCACAATTGACCATGCTGGATTTGTGAGGTTTTCAGGGAGAGCCATGCGTTCACTTCCCAGTGAGCTTTGGCACGGCATTTGCTCTTGATGTGGCAACACGGATCGAAGGTTGACTGCATGCACAAGCGCGAGATGAGCAATGCTCTCCTTTCCTGGAGGCTTGGCAGCAGATTCGATTTGACGTTGCGAGGAGCTTCAGCCGCTCGCGGCGGAAGTGATCTCAAATCTGAAGGCACCGTTGGGGCCGCAGCCATCAAACACATCTTTCTCTTTTTCGCAGCTCGTCTTCAACGCGATGCGGACTTCTTCGCGTCGACGGCGGCCGAAGGTGGAGAAGGGGCTCGACTTGCAAAAAGGAGTTGTCAATGACGTCTTACGTTCGCACCAACAGCCCGGCGCAGGTGCGCTCACTGTCCACCTTTGGCAAGCATCTGCAAAGGAGCGTGCTGACGGCGACGCTGCTTGCCGCGGCTTCGACGGGAAGTGAAGCGCAGCCCTATGTTCGTGCTGACGGCAGCACGACTGACGACTTGGAAGCGGCGCGAGCAAGTTGGCGTCATGACGCCGAATTCAATGGAAATGTGGGGCTCGCAGCCATCAACGCGGATGCCGCGTATGCGTTGGGTTCCACCGGGGAGGGGGCCAGAGCTCCTCGCCTGCCCTCGTCCGTCTTGACGAGTGCCCGCTTACAGCCTACCTCACTATCGCGTTAGCACTCGTCCATCGCGAGTGCTAACAAAAACCCCTCAACAGCGCACCAGGGAAAAATCCGAAAATGGCAAAGTCGAAGTTCCGCCCGCTGCATGACCGCGTGGTCGTTCGCCGGGTCGAATCCGAATCCAAGACCGCTGGCGGGATCATCATCCCCGACACGGCAAAGGAAAAGCCGCAGGAAGGCGAGATCATCGCTGTCGGCTTCGGCGCTCGTGACGAAGCTGGCAAGCTGGTCCCGCTGGACGTCAAGGCCGGCGACCGCATCCTGTTCAGCAAGTGGTCGGGCACGGAAGTCAAGCTCAATGGCGAAGACCTTCTGATCATGAAGGAATCCGACATCATGGGCATCATCGGCTCATATCAGGCCCTTTCGTCAACTGAATTCCCGGGCTCGATTGAAGCCCCTGCCAGGAGCTAAAAATGGCTGCCAAAGACGTAAAATTCTCCCGCGATGCCCGCGAGCGCATGCTGCGCGGTGTCAACATCCTCGCTGACGCGGTGAAGGTCACGCTCGGCCCCAAGGGCCGCAACGTGGTCATCGACAAGTCGTTCGGCGCCCCGCGCATCACCAAGGACGGCGTCACCGTCGCCAAGGAAATCGAGCTTGAGGACAAGTTCGAAAACATGGGCGCGCAGATGGTCCGCGAAGTTGCTTCGAAGACCAACGACATCGCTGGCGACGGCACCACGACCGCGACCGTTCTGGCGCAGTCGATCGTCCAGGAAGGCCACAAGGCCGTTGCCGCCGGCATGAACCCGATGGACCTGAAGCGCGGCATCGACCTCGCGGTAACCGACGTCGTTGCGACCCTGATCAAGAACGCCAAGAAGATCAAGACCTCCGAAGAGGTTGCCCAGGTCGGCACCATCGCCGGCAACGGCGATGCTTCGGTCGGCAAGATGATCGCCGAAGCGATGCAGAAGGTCGGCAACGAAGGCGTCATCACGGTTGAGGAAGCCAAGACCGCCGAGACCGAACTCGAAGTCGTCGAAGGCATGCAGTTCGACCGCGGCTACCTCTCGCCCTACTTCGTCACCAACGCCGACAAGATGGTTGCCGAACTCGAGGACGTCTACATCCTCCTGCACGAGAAGAAGCTGTCCAACCTCCAGGCCATGCTGCCGGTTCTCGAAGCCGTCGTGCAGACCTCGAAGCCGCTGCTCATCATCTCGGAAGACGTCGAAGGCGAGGCTCTGGCCACGCTGGTCGTCAACAAGCTGCGTGGCGGCCTGAAGATCGCCGCCGTCAAGGCGCCGGGCTTCGGTGATCGCCGCAAGGCCATGCTGGAAGACATCGCCATCCTCACCGGTGGCCAGGTCATCTCGGAAGACCTCGGCATCAAGCTCGAGAACGTCGGCCTCAACATGCTCGGCCGCGCCAAGAAGGTGTCGATCTCCAAGGAGAACACCACCATCGTCGACGGCGCCGGCAAGAAGGCCGAGATCCAGGGCCGCGTTGCCCAGATCAAGCAGCAGATCGAAAAGACCACTTCGGACTACGACAAGGAGAAGCTGCAGGAACGTCTGGCGAAGCTCGCCGGCGGCGTTGCGGTGATCCGCGTCGGCGGTGCGACGGAAGTCGAAGTCAAGGAAAAGAAGGACCGCGTCGATGACGCCCTCAACGCGACCCGCGCGGCCGTCGAAGAAGGCATCGTTGCTGGTGGTGGCGTCGCGCTGCTGCGCGCTTCGGCCAACATCAAGGCCACCGGCGTCAATGCCGACCAGGCCGCCGGCATCAACATCGTGCGTCGTGCGCTGCAGGCTCCGGCCCGCCAGATCGCGGCCAACGCCGGTGCGGAAGCATCGATCGTTGCCGGCAAGATCCTTGAGAACAAGGGCGCGACCTTCGGCTACAACGCCCAGACCGGCGAGTATGGCGACATGATCGCCATGGGTATCGTCGATCCGGTCAAGGTTGTCCGTACGGCTCTTCAGGACGCGGCCTCGGTCGCCGGCCTGCTGGTCACCACCGAAGCCATGATCGCGGAGGCTCCGAAGAAGGAGTCGGCTGGCGGCGGCATGCCTGGCGGCATGGGCGGCGGCGGCATGGGCGGCATGGGCGGCATGGATTTCTAATCCAGCTCTGGCAGCTTTCGCAACGAGAGGGCGGCATCAATGCCGCCCTCTTTTTTTGCGAACCTCGGTCCGATGAACGATCGACGCCAACGCCGGCCATCGGCGTTAGGGCAACCTCAAAAGAACTGTCGAGTTGGTTGCGCGCGGCTTTGCGTCATCAGAGGCGCAAGGCGGTCGCGTGTGAGGATTGCGCGCTCCCATAGGCGGTTTCGGCATGTGCCTCGCCTTCGACATCGACATTGCGGCCAAGCAGGAAATCGGCGGCTTTCGAGGCATGGCTTGCGGCGCGGAAGATGGCGCGGTTGTCCTCGCGCAAAACCGTCAGCCATGAGCCGATGTAGTCGGCATGGCGCACGGTCGGCTCGATGCCGAGACTGCTGCAGATGAAGGCTGATGCGATTTCGGCGACCAGTTCCTCGCGCGCATAGGTGTTGGACCCGAAGGAGCCGGACAGGTCGCGCGCGAGTCGCCTCGGGTGGCCGGTCCAGTGGCCAAGCTCGTGAAAGCAGGTCCGGTAATAGTCGATCTGGTGGAAGAAAGCCGGCTGCGGCGGCACCTGTATGGTGTCGCTGCCGGGCATGTAGAAGGCGCGCTCGCCGCCGACGCGAAAATCAGCGCCGGTTGCATGAATGAGCGCCTCGGCCTGCGGGACCATCTCGCGCTCAGGCAGAGGCTCGCCGGCGGCGTAAAGATGTTCGGGCAGATTATCGCACTGCGCGACATTGAAGACGGTGAAGCGCTTCAGGAAGGGCACCGCCTGCGGTTCGTCGCCATCGGTGTCGGCGCGTTGCTTTTCGTTCTTGGGAACAAAGCGGTCAGCGTGAACGATGGTGGTGCCGTGCTCGCCCTTCCTGACATTGCCGCCAAGCGAAAGCGCCTGCCGGAAGGTGAGCCAGTTCTGGCTGGGGAAACCGCGCTCGATGACCGCGCCCCACAGGATCAGGATATTGATGCCGGAATATCGGCGCTGGGTGGCCGCATTCCGCGGCAGGCCGAGGCCTGTCCTTGCCCTGCCCCACGGCTTGACCCATGGCACGGTGCCGCGCTCCAGTTCGGCAATGATGCGGTCGGTGATTTCCTGATAAAGGCTGGCGCCGGTGCGCCCGCCGCTGTCTGCGCCAGCCTGTCGGCTGCCGCAACGTTTGTTGTTTGCACGCATCGTGATGTCCTCCGCTCTACAATCGCGCGCCCTCCCCGGAAGCGGGGTGGGCGGCAAAAGCGACCGGAAAGGCCCGCCGTCGGAGGCGGACTGCATCAGCAGGACCGGAACGGAGTGGAGGACCCGAAAGCGACAAGCGAAGGGTTGCGGGACGCCGCGGCGGGCCTAGAAGGGAGTGCTGCCCACCCTGCGCCAGGGGGAAGGCCACAATAGAAAGACGCCGGCCGACAGGCCGGCGACCGTCAGCAGCCGAAGGCTGCCCCGCGCCAGGGGGCGATGCCGCAGGGCCAAGACCGCCTGAGCTTGCCGAAGAAAAGCGGGCTCGGTTCACGAGCACCCGGCCAGCGACTTCAGGCGCGGGCGCTCAGGATTGTTGTTGGCGCCCACGGCAGCTGGATGACCGCAACAAGATTACGAGGAGCGACAGCAAAGCCAGCTGCCACAAACGGCACGCTCCGGCAACAACAGCGTGGCCGGTCTACAGATGCTGCCCCGCACGAGAGCCAGCACGCTTTGAGCGCGCATCGGCGATGCAAGCGTTGCAAGCTGGCCATGTCCACAAGGTCGGCGACCACTATATCGCCGACCACCAACGCGGGCGTACCGTCTAAGTGCAGACCTTTCGCGAGTGCGCGGACGCGCGCATTTCATCTGCGATGGCCGGATCTTGCATTCCCGCTTGAGCTGCTCAACGTCAAGGCCTACACGCGCTGCGATCTTGAGAGTGACCCTTCAACTGGGGGAAATCATAAGGGCGCGGTGGAATTCGTCGAACTTTCCCTGTTTTCTCGAGGCGAGTGCGGCGAAGGCTGGGAATTGGGAATCCGGTCCCAGGACCGGGAACTGTTTGATCACAAGCTTCAGATTGGGCTCATGCTTGAAGGCTTTTTGGTAGTTGATATCAGCCAGTCTGCAATGCGGACAGTTGTGGTAGTCATTGAATATGACCAGAACGGCATCGCCTTGCGGGTTGCCGGCGATTGGCGAAGGAGATCGTTGTCGAATGCGCCGCTCCACTTTTGCCTGTCGGTCGACCACGCCTGCCGGTGCAGGTTCGCGCTATATTGGCTCGCCAGCAAGGCGAGGAGTAAAAGAAGAGCTGCGACAGTGATGGCAGTCGGCTTAGACATGAGTCTCCAATCCATGGACGGCGTGGCAGCAACGGCCGCCTTTTTGGTGTAAAATGGGTCAGTTTTGATCGTGCCCCGCAGTTGCTACAGGCGCACAGGTGCCGGTGCGATCTGGCGGTTTCTCAAATACGGCTTTGCGCCATCGGGTCCACCCCAATAGCTGAGCGTCGTTCGCACGGGGAATTGTGTTCACCACGCCGGGCGACTTGACCGTCCACCGCCAGAGCGCTGAACGGTCCGCTAGTGAGGCGCTCCCCGAATCGTCGTTTATCCCGCTCGCCCCGGACCGGGTGACAGCCAGCGTTGCCGCTACGCTGCGGAGAAAAACCGTCAGCGCGTGGCATTCGGACATAAGCTGATCGACGCCAAGAATAAGCCCCACGGAGGTGACCGGTGCGGCCGGAACAAGAAAGAGCGTTGCAGCCATTGTGACGAGGCCTGCACCGGTAATGCGGGTTGTTCCGTTCGAAGGGAACAATGCGACAAACAGCATGAGGATCCGGCAGCCGATCGGGAGATCAGTTTTCGTCGCTTGGGCGATGAAAAGGGCGGCGAGCATCATATTCGTGCCGTCCAGATTGAATGGAATGAGACCCACGACCGAATGCGTGGCGCCGGCCTTTTCCATCTTCTCCATGAGCGAGGCCAGCGCGGCCTCTGAGGAGGACATTGCGAGCAGCAGCTCGTCCTTGATGTATCGGACGAGAGAGAAGAGCGAGCGGCCGTTGTAGCGGCAGACCGCGCCGAACAGGATCGAGAGGAACAGGACCGAGAGGAACAAGACTTGCAGGATGTCGCCTTCCGCGAAGGCACTGGCAATCGTTGACGGGATGATGTTCATCAGGAAGCTGGTCACGGACTGCTCGTGAGCCGTGGCCACATAGCCCTTAACGGCTTCGACATCGAGCGAGGCCGGATCGATGTTGAGGCCGGCGCCAGGCTGAACGATATTCGCGACAATCAGCCCGACAAGGAGTGCTAGCGTCGAGAAGGTAAGGAAATAAACCATCGCCTTGGCGGCAACTCGGCCGACCTTCTGCAGATCGCTCATGCCGGCAATGCCGGTCGCCATTGTCAGGAAGATGACAGGTACGGTGATTATCTTGACGACATCGACGAAGGCATCGCAGAGCGGCTTCAGGCTGTGGCCGGTCTCCAAATGGAAATAGCCGATTGCGGCACCCAGGATTATGGCGGCAAGTACCTGCACGTAGGTCCGGGCAAAATGGCGCTTGCGGGGCGCTAAGATCGCGCGGGGAACTCTTGGAACCAACACCGTCTCTCTCCTTGACCGGATCGGGGTGGGGCTCCTCCCTCTCCCATGCAGTGCTCCGGTCGAACGCTGCGCCCACTTCGGCGCAAACGATGTGCCAAATAGCAAGAGGGGAAAACGCGCAGGACCTCACGCAATGCTTGCGATTCGCTCTCCCACACTCGTGCAGTGGTTGCCTGTCGCAACTATGGAAGGGTCGATTCTGGGAACTCCAAAGGCCGCTCTTTGCGTCGACGCAGCTTGGCTGCCTGGAAGGTTCCCTCTTTGCCTTGCGGTCTGCGAGCTGGGTCCAGATGGTCATCATTTGGCTGCGCGCTGCACGGGGCTCGAAAGATTCAATCGAGGACGGGTCCTCTTGGAAAACGGGGGCAGCGTTGGTCAAGCCCTTCCACCCTGCTGTCCCAATGGTGTTCAGAAGCTCAGTTCACGATCAAGCGATGGATCAGCGTCATCTGGCGTTTGCGCCATCGCGGCGGCGTTGCAACGGGTCTGCCAAAGATGAGCAGGCCGCGAGGCAGGGTCCGAGACCTAGACTCCAACCTCATAGCGCGCTCGGCTCGCGTTCGGAAGGTTCGAACCGCAGCACGATCAGGTGGCGACACCGTTGGTCGGAACCGGAACCCGACGAATGATCGTTCGTGACCGACATCTGTGAACAAGCAGTATGTGTCATTGCAATCACCACCCGTTGCGCGGAAATGCCCATATGGCCGTGAATGAACTGGATTTGGTGATTTTCCAGATGGCGGTGGAAAGCGTCCGCTTGCTCTCTTCAAGCTTTGATGAGAAGGCGGCTGAGATAGCCACGAGGAGCCGTGGTAGCCTTCTTTTTGACGTGCGGGTGGACGGTGACCTGGAGGTCCAGCGAGTCGCAGCCATTGGATATCCAGGCGACAAGATCGGTGTGGTGGCATTGGACCGAGAGGGCCTTGTTAGCTGTTGTTGCCTTGTCAATGGCACCTTCTCACCTTTCATTGCACCGTTGGAGAACTGGACCAGCATGCCCCTTTCGATGCAGGCCCAGATCGATGTCACAGGCTATGCGAGGCTCCTTCTGGCCGCCTTGCGAAATGCTGGACATATGCTGGACAGGTAGCATCGCGATGATGTCTGTGATGAGATGGTGCAAACGGCTGGATGAGGCGATCGCTTGCTGGCAGCTTTGGCAACAAAGCGATCGGTGAGTTCGCAATGCTGGAACACGTCCTTTAGACTCTGCAGTTAAGTTAGCGGACTACCATCTGACGAATGCCCTCTGACAGTCTGCATGGCGCGGCATGCCCTCTTAGGAATGCAGCCGTGGTTCTACACCATCGGCTGTTTTTGTGTCGAAGGCGACGGGCACGCCATGAACGAAGGAAGCGGCCGCCAACAGTTCCTCCAACTCGCGGTCGGTGGCCTTGCATGCCGGCATTAGTG
Organism: Mesorhizobium sp. ES1-4; assembly: GCF_020164745.1. Lineage (GTDB taxonomy): Bacteria > Pseudomonadota > Alphaproteobacteria > Rhizobiales > Rhizobiaceae > Mesorhizobium. Next base: position 42,375 of record NZ_JAIUGV010000023.1, read on the forward strand.
TTCGGATGGCGCGGATCGCCTGCGCCATGGAGAGAAAGCGGACCCTTCCCCTGGAAAGGACATAGGCTTCTGCGGCTTTTTCGACGGTGACGGTGTGAAACGAATTGGTCATGACGAATTCCTCCCTGAACCCTGACCAACCCGACTTATGGCACGAATTCGACCGCCTTCAAGCCTATGTCCGATTGCGGACAATCGCTGCGATTCGTTCAAAACCGCTGATGCTTTTGGGCGACCTGGTGAGGGGCAAGGAGACGTCGGCTGAACCCGTTTCAACCGACATGCTTCAGGCAGCGGCCAGGCCGAAATAACGCTGCTCCTCCTTGTCATAAGCGCCATGTGTGAGCTTTATCAATCCGGCACGGTCGATGATCGTGATCTCGCCGCGCTTGGCGTGCACCAGTCCTCGATACTCAAGCATTTGCAGGGCCGTGGTGACCCCGGGCGGTGGGCGCGAGCATGGTCGCCAGAAATTCATGCGTCGGGAGGATCTTATCTCCTTCCGCACGGTCGTGGACCATCAGCTGCCAGCGGGCCAGCCGTTCTTCGACCTTGGAGTGGCCATTGACCAGTGCCGTCCGGCATGATTGGACGAGGAACGCGTGGGCATAGTCCAGCACTGAGGTGCGAAGCGACGGGCTAATCGCAGGGCGAAGGTTTTCAACCGGCAGGCGCCAGGTAGTGCTTTCCTTTCCGAGAATGACGGCAATTCCTTTCATCCCGTCATAGCCGACAATGCCGACTTCACCTTGCCGCCCGCCGGTCATGGTGGCGACCACCGACGCGATGCCCCTCTCGGGAAAATATACGTTCTTGATCGGCTGATGCGCGACCTCCAACTTGTCCTTGATGCCCGGTTCGACGTGATGCAGCGATGGTCGCAAAAGCGCGAAGTCCTGCGGGGTGAGGGCTTCAGCACCTGGTCGCGAAAGAGGGATCGGGCAAGGCTCTCTTCCAACGGGGCAAGAGCGCGTACGTCTTACTGTCGGCTGCACCGAAGTAAATGCCGGCCGATGCCAAAGCATAGGCTTCGAAACGCGCGATTGCAAAGCCCTGTCGGGGCAGTGCAGTCATGCTAGAAGTCGCGCCGCCTACGATAGGCAGCGGATGACATGATTCCCTTCTGCGGCGGCCACCAAGAACGGCTCGGGCACGCTTTAATCGTTCATACACAAGCTCGCAGGAATGTAAGCAGCGGAACAGTCGGGTGATTCGTACCGCCCTGCCCTTTCAGAGATCAAGTCATTGGACGTCAATTCGGCTGGAACGCCTCGTCGAACGGCCCAGGAAAATGCAGCCGGATGAGCAATGGTGGTTCACCTTATGTGCGGTCCCGGATATGCGGTCCGGCGGCTCATCTCCCAATGGCTTGTCGATGGGGAAGTGGAACTCGTCATGTCGCCGCGAACCGTCACCGCGCTAGCGGGGCTCTTTTGAAGACGCCGGTGTTTTTCTTTGTGGAACTGAATCTGTGAGGTGATTGATGCATGAATCAAACATTTGCGTATTTCCGCTGCATCGGCGACGTATATTGGTCGAAAGTATCGCCCAGGCCCTCGAGACCAAGAACGGCGAGGCGGCGAGCGCGTTCTGGCGCTGTGCCGCCAAGAAAATGCTCATTCAATTGTCCGATGTAGGAATTGCGCCAGAGCTCGCTGCGCAGGAGGTTGGAAGCCTTCTTCATGCGGTCTTGGACGACATGGCCAACCGAACGGTAATGCACAAAGCATAGGCTCGGGCGCTGTTGGACCGCGCGTCAGCTCGGGTCCTTATCGGGGGACTGCTCCGACTGGCCGACGGTCCGGCCAAACCGGCATACCGGCAAAGCTTTGAGGTTGCGATCGCTCACGGCGGCCGGTCCAATATTCTAAGACGACCTCAGAAGCCACGTTGGCTTCTTTGGACGAAGCGGAGGGGCGCCATTTTGGCGTGCTCACGCTGGACTGCGGGTTGCGCCTACGGAAATCCAAAGTCCGGCCGCGCGAGCCAATCGACCGGAACAGTCGAAAGCTCGTGGGGCGGGTCCGCTCACCCTCACGGCGGCGGTGGCGGCCGTGAGCAGACTTAACTCAAGTCACGGCTGAGCATCCGCAGGCGCTATGCCGATTGGATGAGAACTGGTTGCCACAACACCGGCCCGTTGAGGCGTCCCCTCCAGCGGATGCGCAAGAGACTGGCGTAGGAAATATCGAGGAAGCCGGCGACTGCCTCGGTGTTGCCGACCTGCTTGGGCTGTCCGATACGTGACAACGGCCAGGTCGCGAGACGAAGGATCCTTTCGATGCGCGTATCTGTCACCGTTACGATCCCGGAGAGATTGTTGGCCAAGCCGAATTCGATGATCCCCGCGAAGAGCTCGTAGGTTGCTTGGGCCAGGCCGCCAGCTGCCTTCGGCGCTGTCGCAGGGAGATCGAGCGCGAAACGACTACTCTCCCAGATATCGGCACTCGCAGGGACCACCATCTCATCCAGCAGCGTCGGAAACGTATCGCGCAACATTGTCGGTCCGGTGGTCGGCAAAAGGCGGACGCAGCCGCAAGTTCGCCAATCGGACCCCTTGAGAAGCAGGTAGACGGGGTTCAGGCTGTCAAACGAGTCCGTTTCCATTTCGCCTTCGGTCTGCACTTCCCAATCGAGCCGCTTCTTGAAAACCCGATACCTAAGTCCGTGCATTTCCTTGAGTTCGCTCGCAAACTCGGCGTAGCAGTCGGGTGTTATCAGCTGCATCATTGTCGTCTCCGTGCGGGATGTGTCCACGCAATCGAAGGGCAAAGCCGTCATGAATGCAGCCTGTAGACCTTTACAGCTAGACTTGGAGAGGATCAGGATCTCGCCCGAGCAGCCATCCGCACTACGGCCTGGTTGATGGTTCGCACGCCAAGCTTCGCCTTGGCGTTTTCCTGATGGAAGGTCACGGTGCGTTTCGAGACACCGAGAATCTGGCTGATATCCCAGGCCGACTTGCCGCACGCCGCCCATTTCAGGCACTCGAACTCCCGCCGGGTGAGCATTATGCCATCTACCACGCAATCTTCGGCGAGCCTGCGCCGGGCATGGATATGAACGTTGATCGCAACCAGTTGCATTGCTTTTTCGTAGCGCGTCAGCGACCTCAGAAATGGCGGATGCGCCTCGTTGGAGGCGAAGGTCAGTGCGGCGAACCGGCCGCGATGATCATGCATCGACATGGTCAGTCCGCCGCGAATGCCGAACTCAGCTGCTTTTTCCAGGACTTCCTGCTGAGAGGTCGGCAAATAACGGTGATCGCGGTCCACACCCCAGTCGAAGGTATCCCAGCCCCGCAGTCCCCGCAGGATCACGGGATCCACGCTGTGGTAGCGCTGTTGCAGGTAATGTGATGTCCATGATGATGGATAATTCGAGATCAATCGCGGCCTGTCGCCGGAAGCGGATGGGTAGGTGAAATAAGCGAAGAGCGGAAAGTCGAACCCGGCTGCGGCGGACGCCATTGCCTCATGGAGATCGACGGCATCGACGCTTGCAGAGAGTTGCTCGACCAAGGTTTCAAATACGCGATGCATCTGCGCTTAGCGTACCTCGCGGAGGTTGCTGGAAGCCGACGGAGACGTGGTTCTAAATGATGGCCTGTCCCTGCAGGGCATACGACGCGCCGCCGTCATCACCGCAATTGCTGTGCTGCTTCCGATTGGAGAGAGCTCCGCCCACCTGACCAACTACCGATGGGTGATATTGCGACGTTATCGATGAGCCGCGTGTCGCCAAGCCAAGCCGCAGCAAGCAAGCGTGCCGGTCGGTCAAGGCTTGCTAACGATTGCAGGTCTGTTTCTCCGCGAAGCTCCAGGTATTCGAGCTCGCGATAGCCGGCAGCCAGAATTGCTGCACGCGCTTCATCAAGCGTAGGCAGGATGGGGGAGCCGCGTGCAAGCCGCTCGGCCGTATCGAGCAGGACCGATGCTAGTTTTGGGGCAATGGCGCGTTGGGCTGGGGAGAGCCGCACGTTACGCGACGATAGCGCAAGACCATCGGCTTCGCGGACTGTCGGACAGGGCACAATAGTGATCGGAATGTCGAGATCCCGGACCAAGCGCCTGACAAGCTGAAGTTGCTGAAAATCCTTTTCGCCAAAAAAGGCGAAGTCAGCGCCGGCCTGCAGGAAGAGCTTGGCCACGACCGTCGCCACGCCATTGAAATGGCCGAGCCGGAATGCGCCGCAAAGGCATTCGCTGATGCCGGACACTGAAACGGCCGTGGCGAAGCCCACCTGGTACATTTCCTCTGTGTCCGGCACATAGAGCAGATGCGTGCCCAGCAGAGCGAGCTTGGCAGCATCGTCGCTTTCCGTCCGAGGGTAGGCAATCAGGTCGGCGGGGCTGTTGAACTGCTTGGGGTTTACGAACAGCGTCACGATCACCCGCTCGGCCCTTTCGAGCGCCTTCCGCACGAGGCTCAGATGCCCGTCGTGCAAGGCTCCCATGGTCGGCACAATACCGATCGTGGCACCCGAGCGACGCCATTGCGCAACGACGCCGCGCAGCTCGCTCACGGTTCGAGCGATCGGCACGCTCATGTGAAGTCACCGGCCTTCAAGGCGTTGACATAGAGATGTTCGACCGCCGGAAAGTGCCGGTTCCGCATATCGGTGGCGTAAGCGGCGATTGCCGCCTCAGCCTGCTCACCGAGCTCGGCATAGCGTTTGACGAACTTCGGCCGAAATGAGGTGAAGAGCCCGAGCATATCGTGGCTCACCAGAATCTGGCCGTCGCAAGCTGGCGAGGCACCGATGCCGATGGTGGGTATGTCGATATCGGCGGTTATCTGCCGTGCAAGCTGCTCCGGTATCTTTTCCAGCACCAAGGAGAAGGCGCCAGCTTCAGTTACCGCCCTGGCGTCGCGCCTGATCCGCTCTGCATCGGCTCCCCGGCCCTGCACACGATAGCCTCCAAACGTGTTTACCGCCTGCGGCGTCAGGCCCACATGGGCCATGACAGGTACGCCGCGCGCGGTAAGGAAGCGGATGGTTTCCGCGATGGTCTCGCCGCCCTCGATCTTTACCGCTGAACAACCGGTCTCACCCATCACGCGCGCAGCGTTGCCGAAAGCGTGCTCTGGGCTTTCCTCGTAGGAACCGAAGGGCAGGTCGACGACCATCAGCGCGTGTTCAAGGCCGCGGCGAACGGCCTGTCCGTGCATGATCATCATGTCGAGCGTGACCCCCAGCGTCGACGACAGGCCGTGCAGCACCATGCCGACGCTGTCGCCGACAAGAACGATGTCGCAGTGGCGATCGAGCAGCCTCGCGACCGGCGTGGTGTAGGCCGTCAAGCATACAAGTGGCGTCTGGCCTTTTCGCGATCGAATATCTGGAGGAGTCATCCCTTTTATCTCACCAGCCGCGCTCAACCGAGGCCCCTTCCCTTACGTTACCAACAGCGGGTGTCGCGTTTGGCATATTTTTGTGCGACTGCGAAGAGCTAAAAACAGCGCTTGAGTACTCCGGTGTTGACGTGCTGGCTTCCAAGGTTACATTCAATCGATTAAGGCGCTCCGTTGGGCCAACCCGCTTTCGCAAACATGGATCCTCAGACAAGAAGAACCAAGAAAGGCAAAGCCGCCGTCAAAGCTGACGAAGCCAAAGTGGACCTGACTGCCGTCGTGGTCGCCGTAAACGACAGTGAGCCCTGTGTCCTCACAGTCGGTCATGCGGACACCCTCCCTTCTGGACCTTTTGCCCTTGAGCATCGATCACTGCAGTCGGGTTTGAGGGGGTGGGTGGAGCAGCAGACCGGCCATGCACTTGGATACATCGAGCAACTCTACACCTTCGCCGATCGCGATCGCATCGGCACTGAGCGCCACCAGCGCGTCATCTCAATCAGCTATCTCGCATTGACCAGGAAGGAACAGGCAACGAACTCGGCCGCGTGCGGCTGGCAAAGTTGGTACGAATATTTTCCCTGGGAGGACCACCGCTTCGGCACGCCGCCTGTGCTGCTCGATAGATTGCGGCCCCGCCTGATTGAGTGGGCCGGCGGCGCCAGCGAGCCGACCACTCAACGCGAGCGCCGGCAGCGCGCTGCGATAGCCTTCGGCTTCGACGACCGCCATTGGAACGAGGAACTCACGCTCCAACGCTACGAGTTGCTCTATGAAGCTGCTCTGATTGAGGAGGCCGGTGGCGGCAGGGACGCGATTGCGGCCGCGGCTGGCAAACCAATGGTCGCTGACCACCGTCGTATTCTGGCAACCGGGATCGCGCGGCTGCGTTCGAAGATCAAATACCGGCCGGTCGTGTTCGAGCTTATGCGGCCTTCCTTCACGCTGCTGCAACTGCAGCGAACCGTGGAAGCTTTGGCTGGCAGGCTGATCAACAAGCCGAACTTCCGGAGATTGGTCGAGCAGCAGGAACTTGTTGAGGAGACCGGGGAGACCTCCCTCGACACGGGCGGCCGACCGGCGAAGCTTTATCGCTTCCGGCATGCCGTCCTCGACGACAGGGCTATCGCCGGGACAAAATTACCGCTGGCGCGGGCTTGACATACTTATAGTCAAGGTAGATATATTCCCTTATTGTCAAACCGAATATAATCGAGGCGCCAATGACTGGGGCGTTACCTATGGCTGCGTCCTTGTATGAGCGTGTCCGGCGGGTGATCCCACCCGTTGAATGGCCCGCGTTCGCCGGCGATATTGAAGCCATCTTAGCGCTGAAGCGTGAGCGCAATGCGGTGGTGCTGGCGCACAATTACCAGACGCCCGAAATTTTTCATTGCGTGGCAGACATCGTCGGCGACAGCCTGGCGTTGGCCCACAAGGCGGTGACGGTCGACGCCGACATCATCGTGGTTGCCGGCGTTCATTTCATGGCCGAGACGGCAAAACTGCTCAATCCGAACAAGACCGTGCTCATCCCGGATCTCCGCGCCGGCTGCTCGCTGGCCGAATCGATCACGGCAAACGACGTGCGGCTAATGCGGCTGCGGTATCCGGGGGTCCCCGTTGTTACTTACGTCAACACTTCCGCCGCCGTAAAAGCGGAGTCCGACATCTGCTGCACGTCCGGCAACGCCAAGGCGGTGGTGGAATCGCTTGGCGTGGCGCGTGTGCTGATGCTCCCGGACGAATATCTGGCGAGGAACGTGGCAGCCGATACAGACGTCGAGATCATCGCCTGGAAAGGCCATTGCGAGGTGCATGAGCGCTTCACCGCAGCAGACATCCGGGAACTGCGCGATGCCCATCCAGGCGTCATCGTGCTGGCCCATCCAGAATGCCCACCAGACGTTGTCGCGGAGGCGGAGTTCTCCGGCTCGACCGCGGCGATGTCGGATTATGTCGAGCGTGAGAAACCGAAGCGTGTCGTCCTTCTGACCGAATGTTCGATGAGCGACAACGTCGCGGTCGCGCATCCCGACGTCGAGTTCGTTCGCCCATGCAATCTGTGCCCGCACATGAAGCGCATCAACCTGGCCAACATTCGCGCCGCACTCGAGCAGAACCGGCATGAGGTCCGGATTGATCCCGAAATTGCCGGCCCCGCCCGCCGCGCGGTCGAGCGCATGCTTTCCCTATGAGTCTGGAGGTTCGCGAAATCGCGGGGGCGCCGGTCGTCATCGGCGGCGGCATTGCCGGCCTGATGACGGCGCTTCATCTGGCGCCGGAACCGGTCGTGCTTTTGACCAACGCGCCGCTTGGAACCGGAGCCTGCAGTGAACTTGCCCAGGGCGGTCTTGCGGCAAGTCTCGGGGGCGACGACGGCCCAGATTTTCACCTTTGCGACACGATAGCTGCCGGCGACGGACTCTGCGATGAGGCCACGGTGCGGCGAGTGGTACGAGCTGCACCCGAAGCGATTAGGACGATCCAAAGGTTCGGCGTCGACTTCGACCAGCACCCTGACCGCGCGTTGCGACTTGGGCTCGAGGCGGCACACTCGCGACGGCGGATTGTGCATGCAGCCGGCGACGCCACCGGTCGCGAGTTGGTGCGCGCGCTCGTCGCCGCGGTTCGGCGTACAGCCTCGATCACCATTATCGAAAATGTGGAGGTCCGCCGGCTGGTCGTGCAGGACGGGTCGGTCATCGCCGTGGTCGCAGCAGGACGAGCCGGCGCGCTCGCTCTGCCCACGCGTCGCGCGGTGCTGGCGACCGGCGGCGTCGGCGGGCTGTTTTGCGACACGACAAACCCCGCTGGCTCATGGGGTCACGGGCTGGCGCTCGCCGCATGGGCGGGGGCGGAACTCGCCGACTTGGAATTCATACAGTTCCATCCAACTGCGCTCGACGGTCCGCGCCGGCCGATGCCGCTGGTGAGCGAAGCCGTGCGTGGCGAAGGCGCGGTGCTCATCGATGAGCGAGGAGAGCGCTTCCTCGCCGACACACCTGGCGGTGAACTTGCGCCTCGCGACGTCGTAGCGCGCGCCATTTGGCACCAGCTTGCCGTTGGACGCCGCGTATTCCTGGACGCACGGCAAAGTCTCGGCCCGAGATTTGGCAAGCGTTTTCCAGGCATCGCCGAATTGTGCCGGAGCGCAGGAATCGACCCAGCGACCGACCTGATCCCGGTGCGCCCGGCGGCACATTATCACATGGGCGGCGTCGCCGTAGACAGCGCCGGCCGCAGCTCCATCGAGGGATTGTGGGCCTGCGGTGAGGTGGCCTGTACCGGCCTGCACGGCGCCAACCGCCTGGCCAGCAACTCGCTCACCGAAGCGGCGGTCACCGCGAGCTGGGTTGCCGAAAGCGTTGCCGGCACGTCGTATACCCGGCGACCGCGCAGATGCTCCACATTCGTCCCTCCACGACCAGACGCTTCCGTGGTCCGCCCGATTGTCTCCGCCGCCCTGGGTATCATCCGCGACGGCGAGGCAATGCGCGAAGCGGTGGCGACCCTGCTGCCGATCGCAGCCAATAGTGTCGCTGCCTCTGGTCCGGCTTTGGTCTCACTGATGATCGCCGCGGCGGCCCTGAGGCGGGAAGAGAGTCGAGGCGCGCACTGTCGGTCCGATTTCCCGCTCCACGATGCCAACGTGCGCCCATCACGGCTGACACTGCACAGCGCAATGCGGGCCGCGGCCGCACTCGATTGCCGGGCTACCATACGGAGCACTTGATATGACTTCATTCTCCCCCCTCCCCGCGACCCTGATCGAACCGATTGTGCGCGTTGCGCTCCTCGAAGACCTGGGCAGATCCGGCGACCTGACCACCGATGCGGTTATCCCGTATGATTGCACTGCCACGTTGGTGCTCAAAGCGAGGCAGGCGGGCGTCGTTGCCGGGCTCGATCTGGTCTCGTATGCCTTCCTTCTCGTGGAACCGGCGATCAACATCCAGATCTGGCGCCCTGATGGCAGCGAGGTTGGGGCCGGGGAAACCATTGCAAGATTGTCCGGACCCGCACGAGGCCTGCTCACGGCCGAACGCACGGCCCTCAATTTCTTATGCCGGCTGAGCGGCATTGCCACTGCCACAGCGGCCATGGTTGAGGCCGTGCGCGGTCACAAGGCGAGGATTGTATCGACGCGAAAGACGACGCCCGGGCTGCGGGCATTGGAGAAATACGCCGTGCGCGTCGGCGGCGGTGCCAATCACCGGTTCGGCCTCGATGACGGCGTGCTCATAAAGGACAACCACATCGCGATCGCCGGCGATATGCGCACAGCAATAGAGCGGGCGCGCGCCGCAGCAGGGCATATGGTGAAGGTCGAGGTCGAGGTCGACACGCTGAAGCAGCTCGATGCAGCGCTCGCGATTGGTGTTGACGCGGTGCTGCTCGACAATATGTCGGTCGAGGATCTTGCCCGCGCGGTTTCTATAGTGGATGGCCGTACGATCACCGAGGCGTCCGGTCGGGTGATGCCGAAAACGGCGGCGGCGATTGCGGCGACCGGTGTCGATCTCATCTCCATGGGTTGGCTGACGCACAGCGCCCCGATCCTCGACATCGGCCTGGACATGCCGGACCACCAGAACATCTGCAAGCACTTGAACTGAGGATTACGGCGTGAGGAGCAACATCAGCTCGGCAGGCGTAGGAGGTGCTGGAAAGACGTGCCGCAGCTCGCCTTTAGCGAGTGCGCCCCAAAGCCAAGAAGGCGTACCGGACTAGCAAACAAAGGTTTGACGATGACGATTGGAATGAACTCGGAGTTCGACGTGAACCAGACCATGCAATCGGTCGACGGAACGCCTCCGCGATGGAACCGCAAAGAGGCCGAGGCCATCTACGGCATGCCATTCAACGATCTGCTGTTCCTGGCTCAGACGATCCACCGCCAGAACTTCGATCGAAACCGAGTGCAGCTGTCGCGGCTCCTTAGCATCAAGACCGGCGGGTGCCCCGAAGATTGCGGCTATTGCAGCCAGTCTGCGCATTACGAAACCGGTGTGAAGGCGTCGAAGCTGGTGGACGTCAAGCATGTCATCGACGAAGCGGCCAAGGCGCGTGATGGCGGCGCAACGCGCTATTGCATGGGCGCGGCGTGGCGAAGTCCCAAGGAGCGCGACATGGACGTTGTGGTCGCCATGATTGAGGGCGTCAAGGCCCTCGGCATGGAGACCTGCATGACGCTCGGCATGCTCGATCTTGAGCAAGCTGCTCGCCTGAAGCAGGCCGGTCTCGACTACTATAACCACAACATCGATACCTCTGAGCGCTACTATGGCGAGGTTATTTCAACCAGGACTTTTGCCGACCGGCTGAAAACGCTTGGGCACGTGCGCGCGGTTGGGATGAAAGTCTGCTGCGGCGGCATTGTCGGGATGGGAGAAGAAAAGACCGATCGCATCGACATGCTGGTCACGCTCGCGAACCTGCCCGAGCCGCCGGAAAGCGTGCCGATCAACATGCTTATTCCCATCGAAGGCACGCCGCTTGCCGCGGCCGACGCCATCGATCCGATCGATTTCGTCCGCATCGTTGCGCTCGCGCGGGTGATGATGCCGAAATCCTATGTAAGGCTGTCCGCCGGCAGGACGGCGATGAGCGACGAAACGCAGGCGCTGTGCTTCTTTGCCGGCGCCAATTCGATCTTTGTCGGCGACACGCTGCTGACGGCGGGAAATCCCGGCGAGGACAAGGATACCCTTCTGTTCCGGCGCCTCGGCATTGAGCCTATGGAACTCGCCACGCAATGAAGGAGGCAATTCTTGCCCGCTATGACGCAACCTTGCGGGGACTGGGGCGCAAGGACCGGTTGCGGACGCTCGCACCGCGCGCCGGGCTCGACTTCTCGTCGAACGACTATATCGGACTTGCCGCCTCCAAAAGACTGGGCGATGCGGTTTCGACGGCGATTGCGCGGGGCACGCCAGTGGGCGCCACCGGATCGCGGCTGTTGCGCGGCAATGCACCGGAACATGAGCAACTGGAGGCGGACGCAGCGGCATTTTTCGGAGCCGAGCGTGCACTGTTCTTCGGCAGCGGCTATATCGCCAACTTCGCTCTGCTGACGGCCCTGCCGCAGAAAGGCGACCTGCTGGTCCTCGACGAGCTCGCTCATGCCAGCATGCATGAGGGTGCCCAGGCCGGGCGCGCTGAGTTCAAGCTGGCCGCGCACAACGACGTCGACGCTGTCGAGGACGCAATCACCCGCTGGCGCGCCGAAGGCGGCATGGGGCGGGTGTGGATCGCCTTCGAAAGCCTTTACAGCATGGATGGCGACCGTGCGCCGATGGAGAGCCTGGTCGCGCTGGCTGATCGGTACCAGGCATTCATCGTCGTCGATGAAGCGCATGCCACCGGCGTCTGGGGACCGGACGGCCGGGGACTGGCCGCCGCGTATGAAGGCCGCGACAACATCGTCACGCTCCACACATGCGGCAAGGCGCTTGGCGCATCCGGCGCGCTCGTTACCGGACCGCGAACACTGTGCGACTATCTTATCAACCGGTGCCGGCCATTCATCTATGCGACCGCACCATCGCCGCTGATGGCAGTCGCGGCACGTGAGGCGCTGACTATTCTGTCTGACGAGCCTATGCGTCGTGCTCAGTTGCACGAGCGTGTCGCTTTCGCGAGCCGGCAATTGGCCGAACGCTGCGGCGTGATGCCCAGCGGCTCGCAGATCCAGCCGCTTGTGATCGGCGATAACAGCCGCACCATGGCGGTGGCGGCAGGACTGCAGGCACGCGGCTTCGACATACGCGGCATTCGCCCGCCGACAGTGCCTGAGGGTACGTCGCGCCTGCGCATTTCGCTGACTCTCAACGTCGACGAAGCCGACATTTCCGCCATGGTCGAGGCTCTCGTCGGAGTGTTGGCCACAGCATGACCAAACGCATCGTCGTCACCGGAACAGACACTGGAATTGGCAAGACAGTGTTTTCGGCCGGACTTGCCGGGCTGCTCGACGGCTTCTACTGGAAGCCGGTGCAATCGGGCCTCAACGAGGAGACCGACAGCGAGGTCGTCGCCCGGCTTTCCGGCTTGCCCGACGGACGCGTGCTGCCCGAAGTCTATCGACTGACGATGCCGCTGTCGCCGCATCGATCAGCCGAAATCGACGGCGTCGCGATCGAGGCCGACGATCTTTCATTTCCGGTCCTGCCGACACCGCTCGTCATCGAAGGCGCCGGCGGGCTGATGGTGCCGCTCAATCGACAGACAAGGTTCATTGACATATTCGAACAATGGCGGCTGCCGGTCATACTGTGCGCCCGCACCGCGCTTGGCACCATCAATCATACGCTGTTGTCGATCGAGGCCCTGAGAGCCCGCTCCATCCCGCTCATCGGCATTGCCTTCATTGGCGAAGAGGTGGCCGATACACAAAGGACAATCGTGGAATTCGGCGGCGTGCCGCAGCTGGGCAGGCTGCCGCACCTCGGTCCGCTGACGGGTGAAACGTTGAGAGATGCAATGATTTCCGGCTTCGACCTGGCCATGATTGCCGGAGGCGACTGATGGCGGAGTCTCGAGTCTGGCATCCGTTCACGCAGCACGCGCTAGAGCCCTCGCTCCCTGAAATCGTGCTGACTGAAGGCGCCTATCTCCACAAGGCCGACGGCTTCCGCATCCTCGATGCGATTTCTTCCTGGTGGGTCGTCACCCATGGCCATCGCCACCCCCGCATCATGAAGGCCATCGAGACGACCGCCTCGAGCCTCGACCAGATCATCTTCGCGGGCTTCACCCACGAGCCGGCCGAACGGCTGGCCGAGGCGCTTGTAGGCATCGCACCCGCCGGCCTCCACCGGGTGTTCTATTCCGACAGTGGCTCGACCTCAGTCGAAGTCGCGCTGAAGATGGCGCTCGGCTATTTCCGTAACATCGGCGCGTCGCGTTCGCGCATCGCCGTCATGGAGCACAGCTATCATGGCGACACCATCGGCACGATGAGCGTCGGCGCCCGTGGCGTCTTCAACGCCGCCTATGAGCCTTTGCTGTTCGAGGTCGACACCATCCCCTTCCCGGCCGCCGGGCGCGAGCAGGAAACGCTGGATCGGTTCGAGGCCGTTAGCCGCGACCGGCGCGCAGCCGCGCTGATCGTCGAGCCGCTGGTGCTTGGCGCCGGCGGCATGCTGATGTATCCGGCCTGGGTTCTTGCCGAATTGAAGAGGATCGCCGAAGCCTCCGGCACGCTCGTGATCGCCGATGAAGTGATGACCGGCTGGGGGCGCACCGGAACCATGTTTGCCTGCGAACAGGCGTCCGTCTCGCCCGACATCTTGTGCACCTCGAAAGGTCTGACCGGTGGTACCATCCCGCTGGCCGCCACGATCGCCACCGATGCCATCTTCCACGCTCACTTTTCGGAGGATCGCAAGAAGACGTTTTTCCATTCGAGCTCCTACACCGCCAATCCGATCGCCTGCGCGGCAGCACTTGCCAATGTCGAGATCTGGCGTGACGAGCCGGTGGCCGAGCGGATCGCGGTCTTGAGCGCGAGGCAGGCCGCGGGGCTGCAACGCTTCCGGGACAATCCATATTTCACCGACTGCCGGACAACCGGCACCATCGCGGCACTCGACCTACGCACCGGCTCAGCCGGTTATCTGGCCGAGATCGGGCCAAAACTGCGCGCTTTTTTCCTTGAGCGCGGCCTGTTGGTGCGCCCGCTCGGCAATGTCCTCTATCTTCTGCCGCCCTATTGCATCACCAGCGACGAATTGGACGGGCTCTATGACGCGATAGAGGAGGCCGGCGAACGCTTCGGCTCGCGGCCATGAACCTATCGTCGCGCGTTCTCGGCTTCGGCCATCATGCGCCGACGCGCAAGGTCGAGAACCCGGAAATCGAAGACCGGCTCGGGCTTGAGCCCGGCTGGATCGAGCGGCGCACCGGAATTCGCTCGCGCTTCTGGGCAACAGACGAAGACACGCTGTCGGGCCTTGCCGCCTCTGCCGGCGACATGGCGCTGACCAATGCCGGTATCGACCGCGGCGACGTCGGTCTACTCTTGCTCGCCACGTCGACGCCCGATCACCTTCTGCCGCCAAGCGCGCCGCTGGTCGCACATCGGCTGGGGCTAGGCCGCGCCGGAGCGATCGACCTGACCGGCGCCTGCGCCGGCTTCATCTATGCGCTGATGTTCGCCGACGGGTTCACCCGCCTGCACGGCAAAGCGAGCCTTGTCATCGCCGCCAACATCCTCAGCCACCGCATCAATTTGGCCGAGCGCGCCAGCGCCGTGCTGTTTGCCGATGCCGCCGGCGCCATGGTGATCAGTCCTTGCGATGACCCGGATCGAGGCATTCTCGGCGCTTCGGTGGATTCCGACGGCTCGCGCTACGGGCTAATCCAGATTCCCGCCGGGGGAAGCAACACTCCGTTCCATGCCGACCTCGACCTCGCGCAGACACGGATGACGATCACTGACGGCCGTGAAGTATTCAGCAAGGCCGTGGAGATGATGACCGCCTGCTCGAGAGATGCGCTCACTGCTGCCCGACTGAGGCCGCAAGACCTCGATCGTTTCGTGCCGCATCAGGCCAATGCGCGCATTTTCGACGCGGTCGGCAGGAACCTCGGCATCGCTGATCACTCGATCGTCAAGACGATCGCCGAATATGGCAACTCTTCCGCCGCGACGATCCCGCTCTCATTGTCGCTGGCCCATCGGGCGCAGCCGTTTCGGCCTGGCGAGAAAGTCCTCTTGGCGGCAGCGGGTGCGGGTCTCAGCGGCGGCGCGCTTGTGGTGGGAATTTAGCAAAGCAATGCTTGCGCACAGGACTGCTCATGAATGAGACTATGAGAATGGCTCAATACGCAAATAGTCGCCGGCAAGCTCCATAGAGCTGGGGTCCGTGCGGTGCTCCGCGATGTCTAAGTATCGACCCGCTTGCTCAAATCGCAGCGCTCATCGAAGGCCAGCAATACCTCATGCAGAGCGAAAATCCCCAACCGCCCGTTTCAAAGACGCTCGCCCCATTTCGAAACAAGGTGTTTCGCTCAATTTGGGCGGCCACCCAGATTTCCAGCCTCGGTTGGCTAGTGCAAACGGTCGCCATCAGTTGGCTTATGGCAACGATTTCAGCGTCCGACCTCATGGTGGCACTCGTCCAGGCCGCATCCACATTGCCGGTGTTCTTCCTCTCAGTTTTCGCCGGAGCCATTGCCGACAACTTCAGCCGCCGGTGGGTGATGTTTGCGGGACACTGCCTGATAGCATCGGCGTCGACGACGCTGATGATTTCTGTGGGTCTGGGATTTGTCAGTCCTTGGCTGATTCTCGGGTTAGGTTTCCTGGCCGGCTGCGGCTTTGCCTTGAATGATCCGGCTTGGCACGCTTCGGTCGGCGATATCCTTCACAAACGCGACATTCCGGCCGCAGTGACGCTTATGTCCGTCGGATACAACATTGTGCGCAGCGTTGGTCCAGCCTTGGGGGGCGTGATCCTGGCCGTCTTTGGGCCGCTGGCCGCTTTCGCCTTGGCTGCGGTGAGTGATCTGGCGCCCATAAGCGCGATATGGCGCACCAAATGGGAGGTCCGCTCTTCGCCTCTCCCTCGTGAGAGAATGACGACGGCAATTCATGACGGAGTGCGCTTTACGGCGATGTCTTTGGAGATCAGGGCAGCGACCGCCCGAGCCGCTCTTTTCGGGTTGGCAAGCATCTCCATTCTGGCGTTGCTCCCCCTCGTCGTCCGGGATCAGTTGAAGAGTGGGCCAATTGTCTACGGTATCTTATTGGCCGGCTTCGGCATGGGTGCTTTCATCGCGGGTATGGGCAACGGCTTCTTGAGGAAGGTCACGTCTCAAAACAGGCTGGTGGCCTTCGCCTCTGTGGCTTGTGCAGTCTGTTGCCTCTCCCTTGCCCTTACATCGTCGCTTCCTGTGGCGGCCATTTCGCTGGCGCTCGGCGGAGCGGGTTGGCTTATCACCTGGACGGGCATTGACGTGTCGGTGCAGTTGGCAAGCCCAAGGTGGGTTGTAGGCCGCACGCTCTCCATTTACTACGCCTTGAGCGCAGGCGGTATGGCTGCTGGCAGCTGGATCTGGGGTTCTGTCGCGCAAAACTATTCCTTGACCTCAGCATTGGAGGGCGCCGCAGGCGCTCTGTTGCTGGTTGCAGCAGCGGGGATCGTGTTGCCGGTCCGTCCCTGGGAAGAAACCGATCAAGAAAGTTCAGTTTTTCATCCGCCGGACGTGGCTCTCGATCTGAAACCCAGAAGTGGCCCTATCGTGGCCAAGGTCGAGTATTTGATATCGGAGGAAAATATCGAGGCCTTTCTGGGCTCCATGCGCACGCGGCGACACGTCCAGAGCCGTGCCGGTGCACGAAACTGGACGCTCCAGCGAAATCTGCAAACACCGTCACTTTGGACGGAGACATTCCGCACCCCCACCTGGATGGACTTTCTCCGCCTAAATCATCGACTCACCGCAGCAGATAAGGAAGTCGCCCAGCATCTCCTGTCACTGCATGAAGGAGAGGTGCCTCCGCAGACAGTGCTTTCGATTGAACGGACGACCGAGGCAATTCGTACCCGTACCTCGACAATCTTTTCTCGTCCTCCAAGATGACGCCATCAAGCTGCTGTCCAGGGACAGGGTGGATCACCGGTGCTTTGCAGAGCACAGCCTCACACCGAGAGCAGCGTGCTCCGGGTTGTGCGCTTTCGCGCGCACCCAGGCGAGATGATGGTGAACGCGGCGTCAAGTGGAAGTCCCCTGCATACGCTTGCGGAGTCTTCTGCGAGAGCCCATGCCGACGAGCGCCAAACAAGGTCTGATGCCTTTCGGCGTCGTGGCCTCAACTCATCGATTCGCGAGAAAAGCATCGAATGCAGCAGCAACGGCGCGAACAACAAAGCGGTGCTCCGGCCGCACGCGGATGAAGCCGTTTTCGACGTCCAGGATCCCCTCCTCAGCCAGCGTCACCAAACTCTCAACTGAATCGAGAAAACGAGCTGGTTCGATTTCGTGGGCGGCACAGATGGTCGGCACGTCGGCCTCCAAATCGCACATCAGTCGCTCGATGATCGCTGCGCGCACCCGGTCATCGTCGGTCAGACGGTGACCCTTTGATGTCGCCAGACGTCCACTTGCGATGTGCCGGGCGTAAGAATCCCGTGTTACTTCGTTCTGAACATACCCCTCGCGGACTCGGCCAATAGCCGACGCGCCGAAGCCGATCACGTTTTGCAAGTATCGGCCGAGTATCCCAGCGAATTACGCCGTAGGCGCCCGGTCTTCTGGCGCTAGCGCAAGTTCGTCGTCCGGCGGAGCGAAATGATCGAGCCCGATCTCCCGGTAGCCAGCGCCAACCAGTGTCTCGGCGACAGTTGCAGCCTGTTCGGCGCGAAGATCGCCGTCCGGTAGACCTGCCTGCTCGATTAGGCGCTGATTCTTTATCACGGAAGGAATATGCGCGTATCCGAACACCGCAAGCCGGTTGGGGCGCATGGCGACCGCAGCCATCGCGGTCTGGATGCAGGACTGCACAGTCTGTTTCGGTAGACCGAAGATGAGGTCGAAGTTGATATGGCCAACGCCATGCCGGCGGAGATTTTGGACTGCAGCGGCCGTCTGCACCTTACTCTGGATCCGATTGATCGCCTTTGCACATCGGGATCAAAGCTCTGCATCCGATGCTCGCGCGGTTGACACCGTTAGCTGCCAGGGCTTCGGCCATTTCCGGTGTGAACGTTCGGGGATCGATCTCCACGGCGATCGCAGCAGTTTTGCTGAAAGCGAAGTGGCGGCGTAGAAATTCCATCAGCGCCAAGTGCTCGGCTGGCCCGATAAGGTGAGGCGTTCCGCCGCCGAAATGCACATCGCTCACCGGCAGCCCTTGCCGCACTTGCTCCGACACCAAACTGATCTCCTGACGCAGCACCGCTAAATAATTAAGGATCGGGCCGTTGCGACGGATGACCGCGGTAGGGAAGCCGCAATACCAGCACATGGATCGGCAAAACGGAATGTGGAAATAGAGCGACACCGATTCGTCGGCCGGGAGGCCCCCCAGCCATTCCTCATAATCGTCAGCACCAACTGCCGCAGAGAAGTCTGGCACAGTCGGATAGATGGTATACCAAGGCGGCCGGGGGTCCCGGTACTTTGTCAGGATTGAGGTGTGCAAGGAGCTGTCATCCCACGTCGCTCATCCATCATTCTTTCGTTGCGCGCTCGTCCTGGTCTCTGACCTAAGTCAGTGCGTCCCGCTTATGTCGCAGTCTCGTTTGGACAGGATGGGGTCAACCACGCCGGGGAGCGCGCGTGCCATGGTTGCGCCTGAGGTGATGGTGCGGTGCCGCATTCAACGTCTGAGTACGTGACGCCAGTGCAGTGTGCTTGAGGCGTCTGCGGAAGAACTTTGCAATGCGAAATTCATGTCCGACGCAACGGACCTGTCAAGCCTCGTTCAGACGCCATCCAGGTCCAGCCAGCGGCCTTCCCTGCCGGCCGAAAAACCATACCGGCTTTAGCCACCGAGACGCTCTAAAGCTGACGTCGGCTCATTTGATGAAAGGAGGACGCCGCTAGGGGGTGCACAAGGTTCCCCGGCTTGACGTCGCTTCGAGCGAAGAGCGGTGTGGCTTGTCGTCAAGCGCCGGGCAGCGTGCCCCCTACCGATATCCCGAAAAGATCGACCAAGATGGCCATGCCGACGCCACACGCGGTCTGGATGAGGCCGACCATGAAAATGCGATTGGCGCGTTCGTAGATGGGGCGCCGCAAGGAACTCATGTCGAGCAGCATGGACAGCGCTCTCATCTGCAGTGCGATGCCGAGCAGGATCGGCACTACGGCGAACAGATCGTAGAGTTGCCATGGCAAGGGGTTCGCGGCCCAATGAGTGAGGAAGCCGAGGGAAAAGGCAAGCAGGATACCCACGGCAGTGATTGTGCCGTTGCGGAAAATGGTCTCGATCGGTTCTTCCTTCGGATCGTGCTCGTCCAAGCGGCTTCCTTTCGTTGCTCTTTCCGTCGAGACTAAGTTCTCGAGAATACTGTTCATCGCCAATTACTCGAGGCGAGCCGTAGGCAGCCGTTTCAGGGTGCGCTCCCTCTCGCTTCCGGCCGCGCAATGTACCTGCACGGCGAACTTACAGCGGCGAAAAGGTGCTGCGGCCACCATGCGACGCCTCGGACGTGCACGCCCTCTGTTCCTGGCGCAGCCCTTGCGGAGCGTACGCGCAGTGATCCTTCTCGGTAGCGGATGGCGCGGCCTCCGTTGCGGTCAGACGGGAAGCCGTCGCTGTTAAACGAGACTGTCACATATCGAACATGGCGAACCGTGTCGCACATTTCTTTTCGCAGTGACCCTCAAAAAAAGTGATTCCAGCGAGACGAAGGCGCGTCGGCCCGATTTTGGTGTCGGCCGCATCTACGCTTCAGGTTGGCATGTCGCTTGCTGCTCTATTCGGAGAGCTGCAGCGGTCCGACCGGAGTGTTTCACATGTAAACGATAATGAATCTCCTAGCAGAAAACACTATTATAAGTACATGTGGCTTTTACGCTGGCTCACCTCTCGTGTCAAGCGCTTTGGCGTCCACATATTGGAGACAACACGCACAAAATTTAGAGGAAAAGCTTGCTCTTTCGCCTCTATCCTTTTTATTCCTTCATGGAGATCTAGACATGTACATCAAGAGTCCTCTTCTCGGCTTAACTGCTCTGATGACCATTTCCGTCGGTCGAGCAGCTGGCGCCGAGCGGGAACCGGCCGAGTACATCAAGATCTGCGACGTCCTCGGCTCGGGATATTCCTATATTCCCAACACCGAGACCTGCCTGCGCATCGGCGGCTATGTCCGTTACGATATCGGCCTGGGTGACGTCCGATCGTATGACAGCGCAAGAACCTCGGACGTGAGAACTGGCGAGGACCAAGGCACTTGGCGAAACAGCACACGCTTCACGTTCAAAACTTGGACCGGCCAGCAGACCGAGCTCGGCGCGTTGACGACCTATACCGAAACCCAGGTGAATTTTGGCAACAGCGCTAACTCGCATGACAGTCCTCAGAACTATGATTTCAACAGCGGCCTCGCACTGGCTTCTGCCTGGGTCGAGCTGGGAGGCCTGCGAGTTGGCAAGGAGGGGTCGGCCTTCGATACGTTTGCAAGCTACGCTGGCAACGTTCTCGATAGTATGCTCGTTCCGTCGGCCGGCTTCGACACCAACGTGGCTCAGTACCACTTCGACGCCGGCAACGGCATTTCGACTGTGATTTCGCTCGAACAAGGATCGGGCTCAGCCGGTACTATCGACAGCTATATTCCGCACGTTGTCGCCGGCTTGAAATACACGCAAGGCTGGGGCTCGATCATCGGCGTCGCGGCTTATGACAGCAATTACGAAGCTTTTGCCGGCAAGATCCGCGTCGACGTCGCTGTCACAAACCAGCTGTCGCTGTTTGGACTCTTCGGCTACGGTTCCAATGCCAGTCTCAACGAGGACTCAAACGGCGCAATTGCCAATCATGGGCGCGGCTCGTACAAAATCTGGAACGGCCAGTGGGCTTTCTGGGCGGGCGCCACCTACGAGTTTGACGAGAAAACTTCGTTCAACCTTCAGGTCTCGGGTGATCAGCTCAAGGATGCTGGTGTGGCTGCAAACGTCGCCTACATGGTCGTTCCCGGCTTCACGGTCACAGCCGAGGTCGATTACGACCACTACGGCAACTCTGGCCTCGGCCCTGCCGAGCCTACCGCCGTCAAGGGCACGAGCAAGCCGAACAGCGTCGGCGGCATTCTCCGCTTACAAGGCTCATTTTGAAATCTCTCCAGTCGCGAGCATGGCAAAGGCACTTGCCTCGACAACGCACGCATGGAGAGCTTCGTTCGCCATCTTGAAGTCTGCATCGACCGTCCACGGCCCATCGTACCAACTAGAAACTGAAAGTTATGAGCCCTGTGTACTACACCTAGCCCTTGACCTGCCCGATGAACCGGCCAGGGGCCGTCAGTTCAAATTCGGGGCCGTTTAGAGGGCAGTGTGAGGCCGTGTTAGGTAAGCGCCACTGCAATGTCGAGGCCGCGACACGCCTGTCGCTTTGGACGGCTGGAATTGCCCTTCGCGGCGCCATTCATTCTCTCAACATTTACGTGATAATGCACGCTGAGTCCGAGCCGCGTGGCAGCACCCATCCTAGGTGTGAGCTTTCGAGAGGTTGTCCATTCGGACCGGACCGAGGAGACTGGAGTTACCACGCTTCAGCATCCATC
>NZ_JAIUGV010000024.1 GCF_020164745.1 Mesorhizobium sp. ES1-4
CGCTGCCGTCATGCGAAAGATCATCGTCACCCTAAACGCTAGGCTTAGAGACGCCATCATTCCTCAGAGTTGATGACGAAAGCGCGGTTGCTCGGCCGCGTTCCTCACCCATTTTTTGCGTTCGCTGACTTTTCGGGGCCTTACTCAGCGCGCCAGGTCCGCCACCACGGCATCCAGCACGATCATGCCGGCCGGTGTGGCGCGCAGGCGCGCATTGCCGATCGGCGCCACCAGTCCCTCGCCCTGCAGCACCGACAGCCGCGCGCTCGACAGGCCGCGTCCGGAGAACGCCTCATAGCGCGAGAGGTCGATGCCTTCGGCGAGCCGCAGTCCCATCAAAAGAAACTCGTCCGCCTCTTCCGAGCGCGTCAGCACCTCGCCGCCGGTAACGCCATGGCCCTTGGCCTCGACCAGGTTGGCCCAGGTTTCCGGCATTCGTTCCGCGATGGTGACCACGCGATGGCCGCTCTCGACGAAGCGGCCATGCGCGCCGGGGCCGACGCCGACATACTCGCCATAGCGCCAGTAGGTCAGATTGTGCCGGCTTTCGGCACCCGGCCTGGCGTGGTTGGAAATCTCGTAGGCCGGCAGGCCGTGCGCCGACGTCACCTCCTGCGTCAAAGCATAGAGATCGGCGGCGTGATCATTGTCGGGAACGACGAATTTCTTCGCCGCGTGCAGCGCATGGAAGGGCGTGCCTTCCTCGATGGTCAGTTGGTAGAGCGACAGATGGTCGGCGGCATGGCCGATCGCCTGTTCGAGCTCCGCCTGCCAATCGTCCGGCGTCTGGCCGGGCCGGGCATAAATGAGATCGAAGGAGAGCCTGGGGAATATTTCCCGCGCCAGGCCGATGGCGTGCAAGGCTTCCTCGACATTGTGCAGCCGGCCGAGGAAACGCAAATCCTTGTCGTTCAGCGCCTGCACGCCGAGCGAGACCCGGTTGACGCCCGCCGCCCGGTAACCGCGAAACCGTTCGGCCTCGACCGAGGACGGGTTGGCCTCGAGCGTCACCTCGATGCCAGCAGGCACCGTCCAGTTCCTGGCCACCGCGTCCAGGACCCTGGCCACCGTCTCCGGCTTCATCAGCGACGGCGTGCCGCCGCCGAGGAAAATGCTGGTCACGTCGCGCGGTCCGGTGCGCTGGCGCATGGTTTGCAGTTCCGCCTCGAAGGCGGCGGCGAAGCGCTCCTGGTCGACGGGCTGGTGGCGGACATGGCTGTTGAAGTCGCAATAGGGGCACTTGGCCGCGCAGAACGGCCAATGCACGTAGACGCCGAAGCCGGGGCTGCGGTCGAGCAGCATGCTCATGCCTGCCCCAATCTCGCTTCGGCGAATTTCTGGAAGGCGCGGGCGCGGTGCGACAGCGCCGTCGCCTGGCCGGGCTTCCAGCCGTGCTTTTCCTCCGCGCTCATCTCGCCGAAGGTCTTGTCGAAGCCGTTGGGCAGGAACACCGGATCGTAGCCGAAGCCGAGCTCGCCACGCGGCGGCCAGACCAGCGTGCCCTCTGCCTCGCCGCGATAATATTCGGCTTCGCCGTCGGGGAAGGCGAGGCAGATGACGGCGACGAAGCGGCCCGTGCGCCGTTCGGGCGTGGCCGCGCCGACTTCCTGCATCGCCACTTCGGTGCGCTGCATGGCGATGGCGAAATCGCGCGATCCGTCCGGTGTTTCGGCCCAGTTGGCCGTGTAGACGCCCGGCGCGCCATCAAGCGCGTCGACGCAGAGGCCGGAATCGTCCGACAGCGCCGGCAGGCCGGTCGCCTTCGCGGCGGCGAAGGCCTTGATGTAGGCGTTTTCCTCGAAGGTGGTGCCGGTTTCGTCCGGTTCGGGCAGGCCATACTCCCTGGCCGATTTCGCCTCGAAGCCGAATGGGCCCATCAGGTCGGCGAATTCGCGCAGCTTCCCTTCATTGTGGCTGGCAACGACGATCTTCTTGCCATCAAGCGTATGAACGGTTGGCGAATGCATCAAAGGCCCCAGATTCTCGGCTCGGCGAATTCGATCGAATTGCCCGAAGGGTCGCGTATATAGATCGAACGGCCACCTTGCGGCCATTCGAATTCACTTTCGACGGCGATGTTCTCTGCCTGAAGATGGGCTTTCCAACGCTCGATTTCATCGGCGGTCGCGGCAAAGCACAGATGGCCTTCGCCGACCGCGCCGTGCGGCGGCACTTTCAGCCGCGCATCGGGCGCCGGGGGAATTCTGGTCGCCTCGGCGTTGAAGATAAGCAGGACGCCCGGGCCGCAGCGGAAGAAGAGGTGGCGGCCTTCGACCTTGCCGAGCGGCTCGAGGCCGAGAATGTCGCCGTAGAAGCGCTCGGCGGCGTCGAGGTCGGTTACGTATAGGGCCGATTCCAGGATCGCGGAGGGTGTCACGAGGCTCGGCATCGAAACCTCAGGCCACCGCCATCTGCTGCAGGCTGACCAGCCGGGAAATGCCCTTCTTGGCCAGGCCCATCAGCGCCGCGAACTGGTCCTCGGAGAAGGGCTCGCCCTCGGCCGTGCCCTGGATCTCGACGATGCCGCCCTTGCCGGTCATGACGAAATTGGCGTCGGTGCCGGCCGAGGAATCCTCGATATAGTCGAGGTCGATGACCGGCTGGCCGTCATGGATGCCGCAGGAAATCGCCGCGACATGGTCCTTCAGCACTTTCGAAACGCTGGCCATCTGCCGCGCTTCCATCCAGCGCAGGCAATCATACAGCGCCACCCAGCCGCCGGTGATCGAAGCGGTGCGGGTGCCGCCATCGGCCTGGATGACGTCGCAGTCGACGGTGATCTGCTGTTCGCCCAGCGCCTGCAGGTCGACCACGGCCCGCAGCGAACGGCCGATCAGGCGTTGGATTTCCAGCGTGCGCCCGCCCTGCTTGCCGGCCGAAGCCTCGCGGCGCATGCGCTCGCCGGTCGAGCGCGGCAGCATGCCGTATTCGGCCGTCACCCAGCCCTTGCCGGAATTGCGCATCCAGCCGGGCACCTTTTCCTCGAGGCTGGCGGTGCACAGGACATGGGTGTCGCCGAACTTCACCAGGCACGAGCCTTCTGCGTGTTTGGAGACGCCGCGCTCGAAGGAGATGGCGCGCATTTCGTCGAACTGGCGTTTGGAGGGGCGCATTCGGCTTGCTTTCTTGTCATTTTTTGAATCGTGGCCGGCTTTTAGACGCATGCAGCGCACGGCGCAAAGGAAAAGGAACCGGGGTGATCTCACCCAGACACCGGGTTGCGCGCGGCCCACCGAAGTCTATATCCTTGAACCGGAGGTTTTTGGCCGAATGACCAAGGCAGTCGATCCCGCTTCACAGCCGCTTGCACTTCAATCACTCGACATGCGCTCGCGCGACATCTTCCGGCGCATCGTCGATTCCTATCTCAGGGATGGCGAGCCCGTGGGCTCGCGCAGCCTGTCGCGCATCCTGCCTTCCTCGCTGTCGCCGGCCACCATCCGCAACGTGATGAGCGACCTCGAGCATCTCGGGCTGATCTACGCGCCGCACATCTCGGCAGGTCGTCTGCCGACCCAGGCCGGCCTGCGTTTCTTCGTCGATGCCTTCATGGAACTCGGCGACCTCTCCGACGAGGAGCGCCGCACCATCGAGGCGCAGGTACGGGCTTCCGGCTCGGGCGCGACGCTGGAGCACATGCTGACCGAGGCCAGCCAGATGCTGTCGGGCATGTCGCGCGGCGCCGGCCTGGTGCTGGCCGCCAAGAACGAGGTGGCGCTGAAGCACATCGAATTCATCCAGCTCGAACCGACCAAGGCGCTTGCCGTGCTGGTGTCGCAGAATGGCGACGTCGAGAACCGTGTCGTCGACCTGCCCGCCGGCATCACCGTCTCGCAACTGCACGAGGCCTCGAATTTCCTCAACGCGCATATACGCGGCCGCACGCTGGCCGAGGCACGCACCGAGATCGCCCGCATCAAGGAAGAGACGAGGGCGGCGCTCGACACGCTGTCGCAGGACCTGGTCGAGAAGGGGCTGGCTGTGTGGGCGGGTGCCGAAAGCGGGCTGCCGGCACGGCTCATCGTGCGCGGTCGCGCCAACCTGCTCGAAAACGTCACCGCCCAGGCCGACATCGAATTGCTGCGCCACCTGTTCGAGGACATGGAGACGCAGGATGGCTTGATCCAGCTGCTCGACCTTGCCGAGCAGGGATCGGGCGTGCGCATCTTCATCGGCTCGGAAAACAAGCTGTTTTCGCTGTCGGGCTCATCGCTGGTGGTCGCGCCCTATCGCGACAAGGACGCCCGTGTCGTCGGTGCGCTCGGCGTCATCGGCCCGACCCGGCTCAACTATGCCCGCATCGTGCCGATGGTCGACTATACGGCGCAGCTTATTTCCCGCATGCTTCGCTAGGTGTATTGATATTCGGGTGAAGCGGGCCTGCAACGCCTTGGACCCCGGATAGACCAGACAGGCAGCAAAGGAGAAGAAGAATGGCGCTGGAATCGTTCAAGGCCCAGATCAGCCTGCTGCTGGAGGAGATGGTCAACCAGCCGGAAGACGCGCACGAGGTGCAGGAGCAACTGCGCGAAAAGCTACGGGAGATGCGTGCCATGGGCCTGCCGCTGCCGGCCGATCTGGTCGAGCTGGAAAAGCGCCTCGACAGCGATCTCGACGCCGCCGAAGCCTGAGGGCCGTTGCATCAGTTCGGCATCTGGCGGGGAACAATCGGCGATGCCGGCCGTTGCCTCTGGCCGTGGCCAGATGCCGATTGCCGACACGATCCGGAGGATTCCCATGATCCGATTTGCCTCGATGGCGGCCATTCCGATCATCACGCTTTATGCCGGCGTCGCGTTCGCCGCCGATCAGCCTGTGCTCAAAGGCGCAGCCGCCTTTGGCGACTGGCGGGCCGACAAGCCGGGCGTGCGCCGGCTGATCAAACCGGAAGACCTGCCAAAGCCCTATGTCACCAAATCCGCCTCCAACGCCGCCGGCATCGCCGACATGCCGGCGGACGCGAAGCCGCACCTACCACCCGGGTTCGCGGCCGAACTGATCGCCTCGGGGATCGACAATCCGCGCGTCGTGCGCGTCGCACCCAACGGCGACCTGTTCGTCGCCGACAGCGAGGCCAACCAGGTCCGCATCTACCGGCTGCCAAAGGGCAGCGCGAAACCCGCCGAGAAGGGCATCTTCGCCGGCAATCTCAACCAGCCTTATGGCATCGCCTTTTATCCGCCCGGCAATGACCCGCGATGGGTCTATGTCGCCAACAGCGACAGCATCGTGCGCTTTGCCTATCGCAACGGCGACCTGAAGGCCTCGGGCGACCCGGAAACCATTGTCGACAACATTCCGGCGAATCACCACTGGACGCGCGACATCGCATTCTCGCCCGACGGCAAGACACTCTACCTCTCCGTCGGCTCCGGCTCGAATGTCGCCGAGGACATGGGAAAAAGACCCAGAGGCGGGCTCGACGCCTGGGTCAAGTCGAAGCCGCTGGGTGCCAGTTGGGGTGCCGAGGAAGGCCGCGCCGACGTCAAGGCCTTCGATCCCGACGGGGGGAACGGCCGCATCGTCGCGACCGGCTTGCGCAACTGTTCGGGCATGGCCGTGCAGCCGGGGACCGGCGCGCTGTGGTGCGTCGTCAACGAGCGCGACGCGCTCGGCGACAATGTGCCGTTCGAATACGCGACGGCGGTCAGGGACGGCGCCTTCTATGGCTGGCCCTGGTATTACATCGGCGACAATGAGGACCCGCGCCACAAGGGCGAGCGCCCCGACCTCGCCGGCAAGGCTGACATTCCCGACGTGCTGATGCAGGCGCATTCGGCGCCGCTCAATATCGCCTTCTACGACGGCAAAAGCTTTCCGGCGGAGTATCAGGGCGACGCTTTCGTTGCCCTGCACGGTTCGTGGAACCGCGGCAACAGGACCGGCTACAAGGTCGTCCGCCTTCTGTTCAAGGATGGCAAGCCGACCGGCGAATACGAGGATTTCATGACCGGCTTCGTCGCCTCCAGCGGGGAGGTGTGGGGACGACCGGTGGGTGTGGCGGTGGCCAGCGACGGGGCGCTGATCGTCACCGAGGACGGCAACGGCACCATCTGGCGTGTTACCTATGATGGCGGCCGCTCCTGATCCGTCCTCGCGGACCGGGCATTGCTATCTGGTGCAAGCGAATCCCGGTTCACGGCTTTCTCCCGGAGATTGCCCCGTGCGACAAGGGCCTGACCGCCCTTGGACGCCAACGCCATGACCATCACCGGATTCCTCGCCTACAGTGCCGCTCTCGGTATCGCCGCCGCCATTCCCGGCCCCGGCATCACCGCGCTTGTCGCACGTGCGCTGGGCTCCGGCTTTCGCTCGTCGCTCGCCATGTCCTTCGGCCTGATGGTTGGCGATCTCACCTACCTGAGCGCCGTGGTGCTGGGCCTGGCCTTCGTGGCGCAGGAGTTCGGCATGATTTTCCTGGCGATCAAGTGGGCCGGCGTCGCCTATCTGGCTTTCCTCGGCTGGCGCTTCTGGACCGCCGGCATCACGCCCGAAACCATCGAAGCCAAGAAGGGCAAGGGCGGATTGCTGTCGAGCTTCGTCGCCGGCCTGACCGTCACGCTCGGCAATCCGAAGACGATGATCTTCTACCTCGCCATCACGCCGACCATCGTCGACCTGAAGACCATCACGCCGGCCGACTATGGCATTCTCGTCGCGCTGACGGTCGTCGTCCTGTTCGTCGTGCTGGTGCCTTATCTTGCGCTGGCGGCAAAGGCGCGCTGGTTCCTGAAATCGCCGCGCGCGCTGAAGCTGCTGAACCGCACGGCCGCCGGGTTCATGGTTGGCGCCGCCGCCGCGATCGCAGCTCGTCAATAGGGCCTTTCGGCCAAACCATTCCCCTACCCGGCTGTTTCAGGGAATGCTTTTCCGAGGGCCGAGCGTTTTCAGCACACGCCCCACTCGGATATTTTCCAGCCGCAGCCTATCTTGCGCGGTTGAAAGCCCTATTCTATCGGCCACTGCCAATTGCCTGAAATCCAGGGGAGCGAAACCAATGAACAAGCCCGTCACCTCAGCCCGCGCGCCCGGCCGTGGCCGCATCTACGAGTCCATCACCGACACGATCGGCGACACGCCCCTGGTACGGCTCGACAAGTTCGCCAAGGAGAAGGGCATCGTCGCCAATCTGGTCGGCAAGCTCGAATTCTTCAATCCGATCGCCTCGGTCAAGGACCGTATCGGCGTGGCGATGATCGAGGCGCTGGAGGCAACCGGCGCGATTGCGCCCGGCAAGAGCACGCTGATCGAACCGACATCGGGCAATACCGGCATCGCGCTTGCCTTCGCCGCCGCGGCCAAGGGCTACAAGCTGATCCTGACCATGCCGGAGACGATGTCGGTCGAGCGCCGCAAGATGCTGGCGCTGCTCGGCGCCGAACTGGTGCTGACAGAAGGCCCGAAAGGCATGAAGGGCGCCATCGCCAAGGCCGACGAACTGGCCGCGACGATCCCCAACGCCGTCATCCCGCAGCAGTTCGAAAACCCGGCCAATCCGGAAATCCACCGCAAGACGACAGCGGAGGAAATCTGGAACGACACCCAGGGTGAGATCGATATCTTCGTTGCCGGCATCGGCACCGGCGGCACCATCACCGGCGTCGGCCAGGTTCTGAAGAAGCGCAAGCCCTCGCTGCATGTCGTCGCCGTCGAGCCGGAGGCCTCGCCCGTGCTGTCGGGCGGCCAGCCCGGCCCGCACAAGATCCAGGGCATCGGCGCCGGTTTCGCGCCCAAGATCCTCGACACCACCGTCTATGACGAGATCGTCAAGGTCTCGAACGAGGATTCCGTCGCCAATGCCCGCCTCATCGCCCGCCTCGAAGGCGTGCCGGTCGGCATCTCGTCGGGCGCGGCCCTGCAGGCGGCAATCGTCGTCGGCTCGCGGCCCGAGAACAAAGGCAAGACCCTGGTCGTGATCTTCCCGTCTTTCGCCGAGCGGTATCTGTCGACGATCCTGTTCGAGGGGCTTGGGGCTTAACCCTCGCATTCTCCCCTCCTCCGCCTGGGGGAGGAGAAAAGGCCCGGCGATCGTGCTGCCGCTGAAAAGGTCGCTCCGACTGGTCCGCTGAAAAACGCCCCGTGGCCGCCGCCGCGCCGCTTGAGCAGACCCCTGTTTCGGGTTCATATCAGCTCCGGCGCGCAAGACGGGCCGGGGGAGGATTCCATGTACAAGCTCTACACGCGTCCCGGCAGCGGCGGCTTCGTCGTCGAGGCGGCGCTGGCGCTGGCCGATGCGCCGTTCGAGCAGATCGACGTGCCGAAGAGCGAGGCGCCCGACCCGGCCTTCCTCGCCATCAGCCCGCTGAACCAGGTGCCGGTGCTGACCTTGCCGGACGGCCGCTCGGTCACCGAATCGGCGGCGATCTGCATCCTGCTTGCCGAGCGCCACCCCCAGGCCGGCCTGGCGCCGGCGGCCGACGAACCGGCGCGCGCCGAGTTCCTGCGCTGGATGGCGTTCATGTCCTGCGTGCTCTACCCGGCCGCGCTGCGGTTCTACTATGCTCATCGCTACACGACGGATGCCGGGGGTGCGAAAGCGGTGAAACAGGCGGCGGTCGCCGAGATGGACCGTGGTTTTGCCGTCATGGATGCAGCCTTGCGGGGCCGTGACTGGCTCGCCGGCGACGCGATGTCGCTGGCCGACATCTATCTCGTCATGCTCGTGGCCTGGCATCCCGACATCGACAGGGCGCGCGCGGCCTGGCCTGATATCGAACGCCTGTGGGCGCGGTTGCGCGAGCATCCGCTGTTGAAGACGCTCAACACGTCGCACGAAATGTGGCCGGCCTGAACGGGACGGTCCGGCCTACTGCCCGCGCCCGGGACCTCACTGTATGAGCGCGGTGCGTCTTGCCTGCAGGAAGCGGCGCACCGCCGGATCGCGCTCGAGGCCGATCGCCCGGTCATAGGCTTCGACCGCCTGCGACTGCTGGCCGAGCCTGGCCAGGAGGCCGGCACGCGCGGCCCAGTAGGGCTGGTAGCCGTCAAGCCGCCTGTCGTCGCCCAGCACGTAAAGCGCCGCCAGCCCCGCCACCGCGCCCTCGGTCTCGGCGATCGCCACCGCGCGGTTGATCGCCACGACCGGCGATGCCGCGATCGAAAACAGCGCGTCGTAGAGCTCGCGGATCGCCATCCAGTCGGTGCGGCCGCTAAGCCGTCGTGCCACATGCGCCGACTGTACCGCCGCCTCGAGCTGATAGCGGCCGATGGCGCCCATGGCGGCGGCGCGGCCGAGCAGGGCTTCCGCCTCGTCGGCCAGGGCATGATCCCAGAGTGCATGGTCCTGCTCGGCGAGCGGCACATAGTCTCCGGCCGGGTCGCGGCGCGCGGCGCGGCGCGCCTCGGCGAACAGCATCAGCGACAGCAGGCCCAATGCCTCCGGCTCGTCCGGCAGCAGCGAGGCCACCAGCCTGCCGAGCCAGATACCTTCGGTGGCGAGGTTCCGGCGCCGCGTCTCGGTGCCGGCCGGGTCGGACCAGCCCTCCGCGAACGCGGCGTAGATCGCCTCCAGCACCGCGTCCAGCCTTTCGCCGAGTTCGGTCCGCTCCGGCACGCGGAACGGAATGCCGGTTTCGCGGATGCGACCCTTGGCGCGCACCAGCCGCTGACCCATGGTGGCCGGCGAGAGCAGGAAGGCGGAAGCGATGGTGGCGGCATCGAAGCCGAGGATGGTCTGCAGGATCAGCGGCGCGCGCACGCCGGGTTCGATCGCCGGATGGGCGCAGGCAAACATCAGCCGCAACCGTTCGTCGGGCAGGTCCTCGTCGGTCATGCGCGCCTCCGCCTCCTCGGCAATCAGCTTGAGATGATCGCGGCCGGCTTCGCTGGTGAGCCGCCGCCGCACCGCATCGACACGCCGCCGCCTTGCCACGGCGAGCAACCAGGCCTCCGGCTTTTCCGGGACGCCGGTGCGCGGCCAGCGTTCCAGCGCCGCGGCGAAGGCGTCGGCCAGGGCGTCCTCGGCGGCGGCGACATCGCGCGTGCGAGCGGCGAGCCAGGCGACCAGCTTGCCATAGCTCTGCCGGGCGGCGGCCTCGGCGGCCGCCCGGGCGATCTCCGGGCGACTGTCCATCGCGCCGTCACTTCTTGGGCATATAGTCGGCCATTTCCCAGATCGGCCGCAACTCGACCGTGCCGGTACTGGCCGCCGGGCAGCGCGCCGCCCAGTCGATGGCGGTGTCGATATCGGCCGCCTCGATCATGTAGAAGCCGGCAAGTTGCTCCTTGGTGTCGGCATAGGGACCGTCGATCACGTTGGTCTTGCCGTCGGCGATCCGCACCGAGGTGGTCGCCTGGGTGGGACGCAGCCTTTCGCCGGCCAGCCACGCGCCGGACTTCTTCAACGCCTCGGTATAGGCGCCATAGGCCGCGCTCATCTGCTGGGCCTTCTCGACCGGCGTGTTCGCCAGCGCGGCTTCGTCGTTGTTGATCAAAAGCATGTATCGCATGGGTCTTCTCCCGTGGTTTGGAAGGCCGCGTCCTTGCGGGGCCAGACGTATGTCGCGCGGCGGCGACGGATTTCGACAGGTTGCGGAAAAAACTTTCGGCTCCGGCCGCGCCTTGTGCAAGCGGGCATGTGTCCGGCGACCTCTCAATCATTTGTCCAACGTGTGGAATTGCGGGTTGGCATTTCCCCGCTGCTGTCTAAACTCGCCCCTGTTCGCATCAAGGAGGTGATGCGGCCACCATTCTAGGGAGGAGACCAGATGTTGAATTTCAGAACGAAATTCGTTGCCGCCGGCGCGATGGCGCTTTCACTCGGCCTTGGTGCGGCGTCGGCCAAAGCACAGGAATTCATCAATGTGCTGACCGGCGGAACCTCGGGCGTCTACTATCCGCTCGGCGTGGCGCTGTCGGAAATCTACGGCAAGAATATCCCGGGTGTGCGCACCCAGGTGCAGGCGACGAAGGCGTCGGTGGAGAATTTGAACCTGCTGCAGCAGGGCAAGGGCGAGATCGCCTTCGCCCTTGGCGACTCTGTCAAGGCGGCGGCCGAGGGCGACAAGGAAGCCGGTTTCCCCAACAAGCTCGACAAATTGCGCGCGATCGCGGCCATCTATCCCAACTATGTGCAGATCGTTGCCAGCCAGGAGGCCGGCATCAAGTCCTTCGCCGACTTGAAGGGCAAGAGCCTGTCGGTCGGCGCGCCGAAATCAGGGACCGAACTCAACGCCCGCGCCATCTTCGGCGCGCTCGGCATGAGCTACCAGGACCTGTCGCGGACGGAATACCTGCCGTTCGGCGAATCGGTCGAGCTGATGAAGAACCGGCAACTCGACGCCACGCTGCAGTCGGCCGGCCTCGGCGTCGCCTCGATCAAGGACCTGGCCTCCTCGGTGCCGATCACCGTGGTGGCCGTGCCGGCCGAAGTCGCGCAGAAGCTCGGCGCGCCCTTCCAGGCGGCGAACATCCCCGCCGGCACCTATCAGGGCCAGACGGAAGACGTGCCGACGCTGGCCATCACCAACATCCTGGTCACGCGTTCCGACCTGTCGGACGACGAGGCCTATCAGATGACCAAGCAGCTGTTCGAGCATCTCGACCAGATGGTCGCGGCTCACAGCGCGGCCAAGTCGATCAAGCTGGAGGACGCGGTCAAGGGGCTGCCGATCCCCCTGCATCCGGGAGCCGAGCGCTACTACAAGGAAAAGGGCCTGCTGTAGCAGCGCGCCTTTGCGCCGCGAACGGCAAGGGCCGGCCGGCGGCCGGCCCCTTCTCATCGATGGAACTCCGCTTTCGAGGCGCCGATGACCAACAGCCATGATGCGCAGGCCGTCACGGACGATTTCCACGATCCGACCGGACGCGGTTTCGCCGACACGCTGGAGGGCCGGCTGCTGTTCTGGATCGCGGTTGCCTTCTCGCTGTTCCAGATCGCCACGGCCGCCCATATCCTGACCGTGCCGAGCCAGGTGCTGCGCGCCGTCCATGTCGGCTTCCTGATGCTTCTGGCCTTCCCGCTCGTCGCCTCGGCGCGCGGCCTGCCCGCCGCCGGCAAGGCGTTTGCCTGGGTGATGGCACTCGCGGGGGTGGCGGTCGCGGCCTATCAATACATCGAGTACGAGCCGCTGATTTTCCGCGCCGGCGACCTCAACACGCTCGATCTCGTCTTCGGCGTCGTGGCGCTGGTCACCATCTTCGCCGCCGCCTATGCGATGATGGGACCGGCCTTGCCGATCATATCGGGCTGTTTCCTGCTCTACGCGCTGTTCGGCCAGGATCTGCCATGGCCGCTCAACCATCGCGGCTATGATTTTTCGCAGGTCATCGACCAGATGGCCTACGGCACGGAAGGCATCTACGGCATTCCGATCTACGTGTCGGCCACCTACATCTTCCTGTTCATCCTGTTCGGCTCGTTCCTGGAACGGGCCGGCATGATCAAGCTGTTCACCGACGTCTCGCTTGGCTTCGTCGGCCATGCGCGCGGCGGCGCCGCCAAGGTGGCGGTCATCGCCTCTGGCCTGATGGGCACGATTTCGGGATCGGGCGTCGCCAATGTCGTCACCACCGGCCAGTTCACCATTCCGCTGATGAAGCGCTTCGGCTACCGCGCCGCCTTTGCCGGTGGCGTCGAGGCGACCGCGTCCATGGGCGGCCAGATCATGCCGCCGGTGATGGGCGCCGTCGCCTTCATCATGGCCGAGACGCTCGGCGTGCAATATTACGAAATCGTCAAGGCGGCGATCATCCCGGCCCTGCTCTACTTCGCCTCGGCCTTCTGGATGGTGCATCTGGAAGCCGGCAAACATGGCCTGCTCGGCCTGCCGCGCGCCGACCTGCCGTCGCCGCTGAAA
Source organism: Mesorhizobium sp. ES1-4 (assembly GCF_020164745.1). Classification (GTDB taxonomy): domain Bacteria; phylum Pseudomonadota; class Alphaproteobacteria; order Rhizobiales; family Rhizobiaceae; genus Mesorhizobium. Next base: position 12,798 of record NZ_JAIUGV010000024.1, read on the forward strand.
GCATTTCGCGAGCGCTGGTACCTGATCCTGCCGCTCGGCGTCCTCATCTATCTCCTGTTTTCGGGCTACACGCCGCTCTACGCCGGCACCATCGGCCTGGCCATGACGGTGCTGTTGATCCTGGGCGGCTCGGTGGCGCTGGGGTTTTCGTCGATGGCGCTGCGCGTCATCTTCTGGATCGGCCTCGGCCTGGTCGCCGCCAGCTTCTTCAAGATCGGCATCAACGCCATCCTGGTCGCGGCGCTGTTGCTGATCATCGCCAATCTGTTCGTCGCGGGCGGGCGCGATACGCTGGCCGCCTGCCGCGATTCGCTGGCCGAGGGCGCCCGCACCGCGCTTCCGGTCGGCATTGCCTGCGCCGTCGTCGGCGTCATCGTCGGCACCATGACCTTGACCGGCGCGGCGACCACTTTCGGCGCCTTCATCGTCTCGGTCGGCCAGTCGAGCCTGTTTCTGTCGCTGATCCTGACCATGATCACCTGCATCGTGCTGGGCATGGGCATCCCGACCATCCCCAATTACATCATCACGGCATCGATCGCCGGGCCGGCGCTGCTACAGCTTGGGGTGCCGCTTCTGGTCGGCCACATGTTCGTCTTCTACTTCGGCATATTGGCCGACCTGACCCCACCCGTGGCGCTGGCCTGTTTCGCGGCCGCCCCGATCGCGCGCGAAAGCGGGCTGAAGATAGCGTTCGAGGCGATAAAGGTCGCCGCCGCCGGCTTTGTCGTGCCATTCATGGCGGTGTACACGCCGGCGCTGATGCTGCAGGACGGCGGCGTCCTGGCAACCGAAATCGGCTACTGGCCGGCGGTCGCCTACATCGTCGTCAAGGCGGTGCTGGCGATCGGCCTGTGGGGGGCGGCGGTGATCGGCTTCCTGCGCACCCGGCTGCTGGCCTGGGAGCGGCTGCTCGCCGCTTTCGCCGCCTTCATGCTGGTCGCCGCGCTGCCGATGACCGATGAAGCAGGCTTTGCGCTTTCCGCCTTGATGATCGCGGCTCACTGGTACCGCAGCCGGGGCATGGCAAACGCCGACCGGGGCACTGCGGACTCCGGACCGGGGGTACGTCGATCGCCGCCGCCATGAGCCTCTGCATCATCGCCGCCGGCAAGACCGTGGCGCTCGGCGTTGCCACCTTCACGCTGGCCTGGACGCATTCGGTGGAACACACGCGCTGGGAGGAGGACTGGAAGGTGACGCCGTCCGGCCTGCAAGTCGTCGAGGCCCGCATCGAGGGTTCGGGCGCCGGCATGGAGCCGCCGGAAGGCGCCGTGCTGCGCGACGGCTGGTGGATCTATGCGCCGAGGGTGAACGTGCAGCCTCGCGTCATCCTCGCCGCCTCCGGCGCGACCGGCGACGGGTGGACGCTGTGCACGGCTAAGGGCTGCCTGGAACTCGGCAAGGCAGCGGGCGGGACGATCTCGCTCGAGCCGTGCGATGCCGCAGGCTCCAGCCCGCCGCGATAGCGCACGATCAGCCGGTGCGGCTGCGATATCTCGACAGGGAGGCGGAACTTTCCGTCCTCGACGGGTCTCATAAAAGGGCAGGGAAGGCGGACTTGGGACGTCGGTTACGCTGGCCTCGGCTGCTTATGTCCCTGAAGACACCAAGCCAACCGATGGCGACGTCAAAGGACGCGGCGATGCCGCACGCCTTCGGCCGGAGCGGGACGCTCGGCGCGATAGGCGGTGGCGCGGGTATCGGCACCCGGCCGGCAGATGCGGCTGTTGTGGCGGCTCTCGAACGTCATGGTCAGTGCGCGCCCAGCGAGGTGCCGCGACGGGCGCAGGCCGGACCGGGACCACGCATGTAATAGCGCTCGGGCCGATAGGTCGGCGCGACGAACTCGCGGATGGCGGCGGCATAGCCGATGAGGTGCGTGAGGAAGTTCATTTTACCTGTCCCTGTCCCGATTTTCGGATGTCCCTTCCGAATTGCGAGAATGATAGCATCGAGGCGTGAATACTCAGTGAACGTGATGTTAATTTCTGGTCGAAACCCCGTCGCTTCGTGGCCGGAATGCGGCTGATTCGGGGTGTTTCGGTGCTCTTTGTCGTCATTTCGGCTTGTGTGACTTTTGCACCACATATGTTTCGTTTGAATGTCGCCTTGGCGCGCTTGTGTTTCGACTTTCGAGTCGTCGCCGGAATTTCCTTGCCGGATGCGCGGCAGGGCCGGAACCGGCCCGGGCAATGGACGTTGGGTCCCAGGACCGGCGTTGCCGGCTCACAGGTGCTGCCGGAGGCGGGCCGCGATCCCCGACACAAGCAAGAGCAATGGAAAGGCTGAAATCATGGGCTTCTTTTCGAAGGACATCAAAACACTGGACGATCTCTTCGTGCACACGCTGCGCGACATCTATTATGCCGAGAAGCAGATCGAGAAGGCGCTGCCGAAGATGATCGACAAGGCAACCGAGCCGCAGCTGCAGGCCGGCTTCGAAAAACACCTCGAACAGACCAAGGGCCATATCGAACGCGTCGAGCAGGTGTTCGAACTGTTCGGCGTGAAGGCCAAGCAGGTGAATTGCCCGGCCATCGACGGCATTCTCGAGGAGGCCGACGACGTCAGTGGCGATGTCGATGACAAGGACGTTCTCGATGCCGCGCTGATCGCCTCCGCCCAGGCTGTCGAGCACTATGAAATGACCCGCTACGGCACCTTGATCGCGTGGGCCAAGCAGCTCGGCCGCAGCGACTGCGCCAATGTGCTGGCCAAGAACCTCAAGGAAGAGCAGGCGACGGATCGCAAGCTGACCGAAATCGCGGAAAGCAAGATCAACCTGCAAGCCGCCGAATAGGGGCTGAAAGCCGGAGCCGGCGGCAACCGCGCCGGCTCCGGCCGGACTTGGTTGGAACCGAGCGGGGTGGTCGTCCGTTCCAGCTGATCTTTCTCAACGGGAAATCATCATGGCGCCGCGCCCGGCCTGGAAAGGCTATCTGAAGCTCTCGCTGGTCACTTGCGCCATCGAACTGACCAATGTCGTGACCCATGCCGACAAGGTCTCGTTCCACATCCTGAACCGCAAGACCGGCAATACGGTGAAGCGTGTCTATGTCGATGCCGAGACCGGCAAACCGATCGAGGACGGCGACGAGATCAAGGGCTACGAGATCGACAAGGGCGACTTCGTCCACATAGAGGAGGACGAGATCGAGGCGGTGCAGATCGAATCCTCGCACACGATGAGCCTCGACGGTTTCGTCGACAAAGCCTCGATCCAGCAGATCTATCTCGACACGCCCTACTATGTCGCGCCTGCCGACAAAGTTTCGGAAGAAGCCTTCGCCGTCATCCGCGACGCCATGGCCGGCAAGAAGATGGCCGGCCTGGCGCGTATCGTGCTCTACCGGCGCGAGCGTCCCGTCGTCATCGAGCCGCTCGGCAAGGGCATGGTGCTGACGACGCTGCGCTACGACAATACGGTGCGCCAGCCGGAGACCGTCTTCGGCGACATCGAGGCGGTGAAGACCGACCAGGAGATGACCGACCTGGCCGAACTCATCATCGACAAGAAGAAGACGAAGTTCGATCCCTCGAAATTCGACGACAAGTATGAGGAGGCCCTGCTGGAGCTGATCCGCGCCAAGAAGGCCGGGCATAAGGCGCCGAAGGCCAAGGCGGCCCCCAAACCATCCAACGTCGTCAACCTGTTCGACGCACTGAAGAAGAGCCTGTCGTCGGATTCAAGCTCGCCCAAGTCATCATCATCCGCGAAAGCTAAGCCGGCGGCCAAGCGCGCCAAGGCGAAAAGCGTTGCCCCGAAGCGCAAATCGGCCTGAGGATACGAGATGGCCAGCAGCCTCGAACAGTATCATTCAAAGCGGGACTTCAAGAAGACCGCCGAGCCGGCCGGCAAGGTTGCGCGCGGGAAAAAGGACGGCGGCATCTTCGTCATCCAGAAGCACGCCGCCACAAGGCTGCACTACGATTTTCGCCTCGAGCATGACGGCGTGCTATGGAGCTGGGCGGTGACGCGCGGCCCCAGCCTCGATCCGCACGAAAAGCGGCTGGCCGTGCATGTCGAGGATCACCCCATCGACTATGCCGCCTTCGAAGGCACCATCCCCAAGGGCGAATATGGCGGAGGCTCGGTGCTCGTCTGGGACGAGGGCACCTGGACGCCCGAGGGCGACCCGGCCCAGGCGATGAAGAAGGGCCATATCAATTTCGAGCTCGAGGGCCACAAGCTGCGCGGCAAATGGCATCTGGTGCGGCTGCGGCCGCGCCCGGGCGAGAAACGCGACAACTGGCTGCTGATCAAGTCCGACGACGACGACGCACGCCCCGGCGAGGATATTCTGAAGGACGAGCCGAAGTCGGTGAAATCAGGCCTGACGATCGAGGAGGTCGGGGCGGGCAAGGCGGCCAAGGGCGAGAAGCCGAAGGTCTGGCATTCGAACAGGCCGGCCGCCAGCAAGGCGAAAAGCACAGCCAGGAAACTCGACTTCATCGAGCCGCAGCTGGCGACGCTCGAGCGGGACGCGCCATCGGGCCAGGACTGGCTGCACGAAGTGAAGTTCGACGGCTATCGCATGCAGGCGCAGATCGCCGGAACCGACGTTCGGCTCCTGACCCGCACCGGCCTCGACTGGACGGAGAAATTCGGCGGCGAGATCGCAGCCGAACTCGCCGGGCTGAAATGCAGCGATGCCATCCTCGACGGCGAGATCGTGGTGCTGGCCGACAGCGGCGTGTCGTCCTTCGCGCTGCTGCAGCAGGATTTGTCGGCGAAGCGGACGAACCGCTTTATCTATTATGTCTTCGACCTGATGCGGCTCGACGGCAAGGATTTGCGCCGCGAACCGCTGGTCGAGCGCAAGCAGGCCTTGCAGGACCTGCTCGGCCAGCCGTCCGACACCGCGGCGGTGCGCTTCTCCGACCATTTTGCCGAGCCCGGCAAGATCATGCTGGAACATGCCTGCCGCATGGGGCTGGAAGGCGTCGTTTCAAAACGCGCCGATGCGACCTATCGCAGCGGGCGCGGCCCGACATGGGTCAAATCGAAATGCACGGCACGGCAGGAATTCGTCATCGGCGGCTATCTGCCGTCGGACAAGACCGGACGCGGCCTGCGCTCGCTGCTGGTCGGCTATTTCGAAGGCGGCAGCCTGCATTATGCCGGCCGTGTCGGTACCGGCTTCTCCACCCAGGGCGCCAACGACCTGAAGAAGCGGCTCGACGCGCTGAAGGCGGACGCCTCGCCCTTCGACGCGGCCGTGCCGAAGGGCAAGGGGCTGGTCTGGGTCAAGCCGGAACTGGTCGGCGAAGTGGAGTTTCGCAGCTGGACGTCGGACCGTATAATACGCCATGCTTCCTTCCAGGGGCTGCGCGAGGACAAGCCGGCGGAGGAAGTCGTGCAGGAAAGGCCAAAGCCGGCGACAGGCAAGGCAGGGGCGCCCAAGGCAGCGACAAGCCAGGGTCCGGCCAAGGCCAAGCCGGCGGCAAGCGGGGCCAACGCGGCAGGAATCGCGGCGAAAACCACCGTGAAGCTCTCCCATCCCGACAAGCTTTTGTGGCCCGTCGAAAAGATATCGAAACAGGCCCTGCTCGATCACTACGCGCTGGTGTGGCCGCGCATGAAGCAATTCGTGGTCGAGCGCCCGCTCAGCCTGGTCAGGGCGCCGGATGGCATCGGCGGCCAGCGTTTCTTCCAGAAGCATGCCTCGGCCGGCATGCATGCGAAGATCGAGAAGACGAAGGATCCCACCGATGGCGAGGAAATCCTGTTCATCCGCGATTTCGACGGCATCGCGGCGCTGGTCCAGCTCGGCGTGGTCGAGATCCACATCTGGGGCTGCACGATCGACAAGCTTGAACAACCGGACCAGATCGTCTTCGACCTCGACCCCGATGAGGGCGTCGATGTGAAGGCGGTGCGCGAGGCGGCGCTCGACATCAGGGGCAAGCTCGACGAGCTGTCGCTGCCCAATTTCGTCAAGACATCGGGCGGCAAGGGCTTTCACGTCGTCGTGCCGCTGAAACCATCGGCGGATTGGGCCGAGGTCAAGGGCTTTGCCCATGATTTCGCCAGGGCACTGGAGCAGGGCGCGCCAGACCGCTACACGGCGACGCTGTCGAAGAAGGCGCGGACCGGAAAAATCTTCGTCGACTATCTGCGCAATGGCAGCGGCGCGACCACCGTCGCGCCCTATTCGTCACGGGCCAAGCCAGGTGCGACGGTATCGATGCCGGTGACCTGGGCCGAGATCGAGGCCGGGCTGGCGCCGAACGCCTTCCCGATCGGCGACAAGACGACGCTGAAGCGGCTTTCGGAAGCCGATCCATGGGCGGATTTTTTCAAGAAGGGCAAGGTGTTGAAGCGGGGCTGAACCGGCTCACGCCAAAAACACCCGCTCGAACGCCTGCTTGCCGGGCGGCGAAAACACCACGGCGCGGCTATCCTTCTCGCGGCGCGCCCATTTCTCGGCGAGGATCTTGTCGAGGATGGCGGCTCCCAGCGTGCCCGCAAGGTGCGAGCGCCGCACGCTCCAGTCGAGGCAGGCGCGGCACACCGGCCGCCGCGGCCTGGTTTGGACATCGATGCCTATCGCCGCGAAGTGGGAGGCCGCCGACGGGCCGAGCCTGATCTCCTTGTCGTCGCGGAGCAGTATGTTCTTGTCGACAAGGCGATCCAGCATCGCAACGGCCTGCTCGCCGGCAAGGTGATCGTAGCAGACGCGCGCGACGCGCATCGCACCGTCGCGGGGGCCCGGCCGCACGCGCCTTGGGCCGACCGCCTCGGCCACGCCGGTGATGGCCTCGATCATGCCGGCCACTTGCGGGCCGGCCAACCCGTAATAACGATGCCGGCCCTGGCTGGCCAAGGTCAGCAAGCCACCCTCCATCAGCTTGGATAGATGCGAGGAGGCGGTCGGCAACGATACGCCGGCCTCCAGCGCCAGTTCGCTCGCGGTCAATGCCGTGCCGCCCATCAGGGCGTTGAGCATGTTGGCGCGGGCCGGGTCGCCGACCAGGCTGGCGATGCGGGCAATGTCGGGTCCTTCACGCATGGTTTGATCCTCATCGAAGCATTCTTGTGAGATAACCACTATTCTCCGGCCAGATCAAGGAGATGACGATGACCGCACGAGCCGCTTCCACCCCTGCGCCGTTGCCCCGCCGCCGGTCGTTCCCTGTCATCACCTGGATCCGCTCGCGGCTGCTGGCGCCGGCATGACCGCCACGTGCAGCGCCGCGACCTCTGCGAGATCGACGACCACCTGCTGCGCGACCTCGGCCTGACACGGCAGGACGTGCGCCGCGAATGCGCGAAATCCTTCTGGCAGGCATGACCGCCGAGGGAATGCCTAACACATCCACCCACAGGACGTTTCGACGCCGCTCGAACCATCGACGCACCCGCAAGGAGAGACCGAGATGACCATCACCTGCTTTATCCGCTACGAGATCGACCCGTTCGGCAAGGCGGCCTTCGAGGAGTATGCCCGCAACTGGGGCCAGGCCATTCCGCGCTGCGGCGCCGATCTGATCGGTTATTTCGCGCCGCACGAGGGCTCGGCCACGACGGCCTACGCCGCCTACAACATCGAAAGCCTGGCCGCCTACGAAGCCTATCGCGCCCGACTTGCCGCCGACCCGGCCGGCAAGACAAACTACGAGTTCGCCAAGCGTGAACGCTTCATCCTCAGGGAGGACCGCATGTTCCTGAAACTGGCGTCCGGCCCGCATGCGCCGCTGGTGAAGGCATGATCGCCGTCATCTTCGAGGTGCAGCCCGCACCGGGCCGGCGCGAAGCTTATCTCGGCATCGCCGCCGACTTGCGTCCGCTGCTCGAGGGCGTCGACGGGTTCATCTCCATCGAGCGCTTCCAGAGCCTGGCCGACCCGAACCGGATCCTGTCGCTGTCGTTCTGGCGCGACGAGGAGGCGGTGAAGGCCTGGCGCAACACGGAAGAACACCGGCAGGCGCAGAAGGCAGGGCGCGGCGGTATCTTTGCCGGCTACAGACTGCGGATCGCACATGTGGTGCGCGATTACGGGCTGACGGAGCGGGACGAGGCGCCGGCGGACAGCCGGGCGGTGAACGGGTGAGGGCTGGTTCTTCCTTCTCCCCTTGTGGGAGAAGGTGGGCGAGCGAAGCTCGGTCGGATGAGGGGTGCTCCAGTTGGACGCACGGTGACAAGTGCCAACATCTCACTCCGTCCAACACCCCTCATCCGTCTCGGCGCTGCGCGCCGATCCACCGCCCGGGGGCGAGCCCCACAGGTCTCGCCCCGTCCTTCGGACCCCACAAGGGGAGAAGGTAAAAAGACGCTCACGCATTGCCGATCAGCACGCCGGCCGCGAACACCAGGGCGCCGCCCAGCACCACCTGGAAGGCAGCGCGCAGGAAAGGCGTCTGCATGTAGCGGTTCTGGACGAAGGCGATGGCCCACAATTCGAAGAACACGACCACGGCGGCGACCGCGGTCGCCGTCCAGAAATGCGGGATGAGATAGGGCAATGCGTGGCCAAGCCCACCGGACGCCGTCATGATGCCGGTGGTGATGCCGCGCTTTATGGGCGAGCCTCGGCCCGATAGCTTGCCGTCGTCGGAGGCGACCTCGGTGAAGCCCATCGAAATGCCGGCGCCGATCGAGGCGGCGAGGCCGACCAGAAAGGTCTGCCATGTGTCATGCGTGGCAAAGGCGGCGGCAAAGATCGGTGCCAGTGTCGATACCGATCCATCCATCAATCCGGCCAGGCCGGGCTGTACATAGGTCAGGATGAACTGACGCTGCTCGGCGGCGGCCTCTTCATCCTTCACATCGCCCGGCACATGCTTGTGCTCAAGCCGCTGCGCAAGCGTTTCATGGCCTTGTTCGGCCAGTGCCAGATCGTTGAGCAGTTTTCGCGTCGAGGCGTCGGTGGTGCGCTTGGCCGCCTCGACATAGAACAGGTAGGCCTGCCGCTCCATCGCCTCGGCCTGGCCGCGCACGGCCTCGATGCCGAGCGGCCGTACCAGCCAGTCGGGCTTGCGCTCATAGTAACCCTTCACATGTTCACGGCGGATCAGTGGAATGCGCTCGCCAAAACGCTTGCGGTGGAGCTCGATCAGCGAATCGCGATGGCCGTCTTCCTCCTTGGCCATTGCCTCGAACATTTTGGCCGATTGCGGGAAACTCTCGGCCAAACCGTCCGCATAAGCCCGGTAGATGCGCCCATCATCTTCCTCCGATGAAATGGCCAGCGCCAGGATCTCCTGTTCGGAGAGCGTGTCGAAGGGGCGGCGGCCGAAGCCGAAAACACGGGAAAGCATGAGGAAATCACCCTAGTTTAGAATTGTTCTAAACTATGGTTTGCGGAGCCCGTGGTCAATCGCCCGCTTGGCCGCGGTCGAGAATAGTTGAAGCTCCTGCTTGTGCAGCGCCCTTCATTATCGCTGAATGTCCACCTATATGTGGGGCCGAACCATGGAAGGAACACGCCGATGACGGCAAAGAAGCCCGCACACGCCTATGACCCGAAGCCGGTTCTCGATCTCATCGCCAGCATCGAAGCCGACCTGCAACGCCTGAAAGGCCTGGTCGAGCAACAGGTCGAGAAGTTCGACCCCGCCAATCCGCACAACAAGGCGCCGGACGGCAAACTGACCGAGGAAGGCGTCGAGTGCTGCTACCGCATGTTCGACGAAGGCAAGTCGCGCTATTCGGTCGCCCAGCAGATGAAGATCTCGTTTGCCGCCGCCACGCATCGGTTCAACAGCTGGCGCAAGCTGGGCGGGACAAAAAGGCAGCGGACGTTGCTAGGCTGAGATCGGGGCTGAATGGCCCGACCGACAGGAGCGGTCAATTGGCCGATCGCAGCGTTCGTTGCTCCGCCGGCATTTCCTCCGCAAACGGGGAGAAAATAGCTTGGTGGGGCAACGCCGTCCGGCGGGTTGGCCTGGCAACTTGTAACGGTCACATTTTTACATTGGTGCGCCGCGTGTCTTTACGGGCATTATGAGAGGATCGCCCCTCTTGCTGGACCTCGCATGACAACCCCCTCCCCTCCCGGCATCGCCGACATCCACGCCGCCGCCGCGCGCCTCTTCGGGCTGATCGTCGAAACGCCGTTGATCGAATCGCAGGAGCTGAACAGGCGCTTCGGCGGCCGCATCCTGTTCAAGCCGGAGACGCTGCAGCGCACCGGCTCGTTCAAGTTCCGCGGCGCCTACAACAAGCTGTCCACGCTGAGCGAGGACGAGCGCTCCCGTGGCGTCGTCGCCTTCTCCTCGGGCAACCATGCGCAGGGAGTGGCGGCTTCGGCCGCCATGTTCGGCGTCAAGGCGGTCATCGCCATGCCGGTAGATGCGCCTGACATGAAGATCGCCAACGTCCGCAGGATGGGCGCCGAGGTGGTGCCGTTCGACCGTTTCAAGGACGACCGCATGACGGTGGTTCGCCCCTATCTCGACAAGGGCATGGCGCTGGTGCCGCCCTTCGACGACCCGGCCATCATCGCCGGACAGGGCACGATCGGGCTGGAGCTGGTCAAGCAGGCGCGGGCGCTGGGTGTATCGCTCGACGCGGTCGTCGTCCCCTGTGGCGGCGGCGGCCTGACCAGCGGCATTTCCGTCGCGGTCAAGGATGCCTCGCCCGCCACCGCAATCTGGGCGGTCGAGCCCGAGCATTTCGACGACACGCGCCGCTCGTTGGCAGCCGGCGCCAGGGTTGCGAACGAGCCGGGCCACAGTTCGATCTGCGACGCTATCCTCACCGCCGAACCGGGCGCCATCACCTTCGAGATCAACCGCCGCAACCTCGCCGGCGCCATCGCGGTTTCCGACAAGGCGACCGCGCAGGCGATGCGCGACGCCATGGCCCACCTGAAGCTGGTGGTCGAGCCCGGCGGCTGCGTCGCGCTGGCGGCGCTGTCATCCGGCGAGATCGGTCTGTCGGGCAAATGCGTCGCCGTGGTGCTGTCCGGCGGCAATGTCGATTTCGACACCTATGCCGGGATCATGGCGGCCCGATAAACATCGCGATTGGGACGCCGTGCGCGGGAGCCGATGCCGGTCACGGCATCGGCGGGCAGTGCTCAGCCGCCTTGAAGGTCGAGCTGACTGGAAAACCCGTGAAGGGCGGCCCCGGATCCTAATCCAGCGTCCGCCTGAACCGCACCAATGCCGTGCCGGCGAACAGCACCACGAACAGTACCAGCCAGCCGACCTCGGCTCCTATCGCATGGAGGTCGGCGCCCTTGAGCATCACCGCCCGGGTGATGCGCAGGAAATGCGTCAGCGGGAAGATTTCGCCCAGGACCTGCGCCCATCCGGGCATGCCGCGATATGGGAACATGAAGCCGGACAGCATGATCGACGGCAGGAAAAAGAAGAAGGTCAACTGCATTGCCTGCATCTGCGAGCCAGCCATGGTCGAGATCGTGTAGCCGAGCAGCACCAGCGAAAGCACGAAGACAAGCACCGCCGACAGAAGCAGCGTCAGTGAGCCGACGAAGGGAATGCTGAACAGCAGCTTCGCCGCGACCAGGACCACCACCATCTGCACCGCGCCGACGACAAGGAAGGGCAGCACCTTGCCCAGCATGATCTCGGCCGGGCTGGAAGGCATGGCGAGCAGGTTTTCCATCGTGCCGCGCTCGGTTTCCCGGGTCAGCGCCATGGCCGTCATCATCACCATGGTCATCTGCAGGATAACGCCGAGCAGGCCGGGCACGATGTTGTATTGCGAAATGCCTTCGGGATTGTAGCGCCGGTGCACCACCACCTGCAGCTGCCCCCTGGCGTCTTCGGCTGCCGCCGCCTGCATGCCCTGGGCGCGCAGCAGCGCCTGGCTCGCCACCGTGCTCAAGGTCGAGACGGCACCGCTCGCCGCCGAGGGATCGGTTGCGTCCGCCTCGATGAGGATCTGCGGATTGTCGCCGCGCTCGACCCGGCGGCCGAAGTCGGCCGGGATCGTCACCACGAAGGAAACGGCGCCCTTGGCCATCAGCTCCTCGGCCTCCGCGGCGCTTTGCGCCACATAATCGAAGCGATAGTAGCCCGTCATCTGCAGAGCGGAGGCCATGGCGCGCGTATACTGGTCGTTGCTCATGGCGACGAGCGCGGTCGGCAGGCTCTTGGGGTCGTTGTTTATGGCGAAGCCGAACAGCACCAGCTGCATCAACGGCACGCCCAGCATCATGGCGAAGGTGACGCGGTCGCGCCGCATCTGGATGAACTCCTTGATCAGCAAGGCGCCGAGCCTGGCGAAGGAAAGCACGTTGTTCATGCCATATTGTCCTTCGATCCCGACATGAACTGGATAAAGACATCCTCCAGGCTGGTTTCACCCGGCGTCACCGTCACGCCCTTGTGCTCTCTCTCGACATCGGCGAGGGCCGTCTCGAGCTTGTTCTTGTCGGAGCCGACGACATGCAGCGTGGCACCGAACGGCGCCACCTGGTCGACGCCAGGCCGGCCTTGCAACGCCTGCGCCACCTCGTCGAGCCGCGGGCCCTGCAGGACGAAAGTGGTCAAGCCCGCATTCTTCACCACTTCGGCGACGGTGCCGGTGGCCAGCATCTTGCCGTAGGAGATGTAGCTGATGCGGTGGCAGCGCTCGGCTTCGTCCATGTAATGGGTGGAGACCAGCACTGTCAGCCCACCGCTGGCGAGGCGATGGATTTCGTCCCAGAACTCGCGCCGCGCCTTCGGGTCGACGCCGGCGGTCGGCTCGTCGAGCAGAAGCAGTTTCGGCTTGTGCATGATGCAGGCGGCCAGCGCCAGCCGCTGCTTCCAGCCGCCGGACAAGGTACCTGCCAACTGGTTGCGGCGCGTCGCCAGCCCGAGTTCCTCCAACGTCCTGGCGACATACTCCTCGACCGGCTTCAACTGGTAGAGCCGCGCCACGAATTGGAGATTCTCGCCGATCGTCAGATCCTCGTAGAACGAGAATTTCTGCGTCATGTAGCCGACTTCACGCTTGATCCTGAGCGCATCGGTGCGGATGTCGAAACCCAGCACCGTGCCGTCGCCTTCGTCCGGCGTCAGCAGGCCGCACATGATGCGGATGGTGGTGGTCTTGCCCGAGCCGTTCGGCCCGAGGAAGCCGACGATCTCGCCTTCAGCGACCGACATGGTCACGTGGTCGACGACGGTCTTGTCGCCGAAGCGCTTGACGAGGCCGTGAACGTCGATGACGTTCATTGTCCTGAAACCGCGAGATCGACATCGACGATCTGGCCGGGCTGCAGCGGACCCGCATCGCCCTCGGGCCGCGCCTCGACGAGATAGACCAGTTTCTGCCGGTTTTCCAAGGAGTAGATCACCGGCGGGGTGAATTCGGGATCGGGCGAGATATAGCTGACGCGCGCCTTTACGTCCGGGCCGCAGCCGTCGCAATGGACGCTGAGCAGGCTGCCCACCTTGACCGAGGAAAAGGCCGTCTCCGGTATGTAGACACTGAGCTTCACCGCGCCGTCGGGAAGCACCGAGATGACAGGCGCGGTCGGACCGGCGGTGTCGCCAGGATTGCGGATGACGTCGTTGACGCGGCCGGGCGAAGGGGCGGCGAGCGTGCGCTTGGACAGGCGCCATTGCGCCTGTTCCAGTTCCGCCTGCGCCTGCTTGACCTGGTTGTCGGCGGCCTTGATCGTCTCGGGGCGCGCCGGCAGGCCGCCGACGGCGAGATTGGCCTCGGCCTGGCCAACCTGGGCGTTGGCGGTTTCCAGCGTCGCCGAGGCGGTGTCGTAGTCGGCCTGGGTGCCGGTGCCGCGCTTGAACAGGTCGGCGGCGCGGTCGTACTTTCGCTTGGCGTCGGCGGCCTGCGCCTTGGCCATGTCGACCTCGGCTTTCAGCACCGCGATCTCCTCCGGCCGCTTGCCGACCTGAAGGTCGGCGTACTGCGCCCGCGCCTGCGCAAGGGCCGCCTGCGCTTGCGCCACGGCGATCTTGGCGTCGGCATTTTCGAGTGTCACCACGGTGGCCCCGGGCGTGACGCGATCGCCGCGCTTCACCGTCACCGTCTCGACCTGCGCCACCTCGATGGGCGCCAGAAGCACATAGTCGCCCTCGACATAACCGACGGCGAGCGGTGCCGCCGGCGCGCAGGCACCGAAGAGTTGGGCGGCGAGCGGCAGCGCACACAGAAAGCTCATTGTTTTGATCCCTTTGTCCCCGCCTTCTTTCGGGCGGCCAGTATGGCGTCGAGGTTGTCCGTGGTGACCGCCACCATCTTGGCGGCCTCGGCGGCACCGATGTCGTGCCAGCCCATGCGGCGCATCACCGCTTCGCGGCCGATGCGGAAATAAATGACCTGGCCGATCAGCGTGAAGACGGTGAGCCGGGTCCGTTCGCTTTCGGCCGGCTCGCCGGTCGCCTGCTCCCAGATCAGGCACAGACGGCGATGCGTCGGCTCGAAGACGCCGTCATAGATGCGGTCCAGTGCTGCCGTCGGATGCGACAGTTCGCGCAGCACGAACTGCACGATCTCGCCGGCCTGCGGCGTCGCCACGACAAAGCCGACCATCCGCTCCAGTGCCGCGAAGAGCTGCGCGCGCGCGATATCCGGGTCGCTCGCCGTCGCCGTCTGCCCATCGCCGAGCGCCTGACCCGCGACGGCTTGAATGGTCTCGACGATGAAATCGGCGGCAGCCGTGCGAAGGCCTTCCTTGCCCCCGAAATGATAAGCGATCGAGCCGATGTTGGCCCCTGCCTCGGCCGCGATCTCGCGCGTCGAAGTGCCGTCGAAACCCTGGCGCCCGAACAATTTCAGCGCCGCCCGCACGAGCGCGGCGCGCGTCAGCTCTGCCGGGGATGTCCCGCCGCGGGGCGTCTTGGCGTCTGACGATCTGGCCATGGTGAAAAACCTTTAATCAATCGATTGATTAAAGTCAACTTTTACGGTGCTGCCTTGCTATCGCCTTCGGCAAGCGCTTTAGTGTGACGCCATGGGCAAGGAAATCGAGCGCAAGTTCCTGGTCTCCGGCACCGCATGGCGGGATCAGGTGGAAGCGGATATCCGCATTCTCCAATTCTATCTCGCCACGGCACCCGGACGAACCGTCCGGATCCGCATCAGCGATGGCGCGTCCGCCACGCTGACGCTCAAATTTGGCCGTGCCGCGCGTGAACGTGACGAATTCGAGTATCCGATACCCTTGGCCGACGCGCTGGATATGCTGGACTTCGCCCTCGGACGTGTCATCGAGAAGACACGTCATCATGTTAGGCATCGCGGCTATCTCTATGAAGTCGACGTCTTTGGTGGCGCGCTCGCGGGACTTGTGGTGGCCGAACTCGAGACGCCGGACGACGTGCCCGACGAAATGCTGCCGGACTGGCTCGACCGTGAAGTCACCGGCGAACAGAAGTTCTACAACGCGTCGCTCGCCCTCGGGGGGATACCGGAGATCGCCGCATGAGCTTTCGCATAGACCCGCGCATGCCGCTGACCGACGAGGTGAGACGCATCCTCGCCGAGGAAATCGGCAAGGCGCTGCTGCATTTGGATGCGGCGCGGACACGGCCGGAACAGGGGCTGCACAAATGCCGCAAGCGGCTGAAGAGCGCGCGTGCCCTGCTGCGTCTCGTTCGTTCCGGTGACGAAACATTCTGTGCCACGGAAAACCAATGCTATCGCAATGTGGCGGCGCTGCTTGCCGGCCCGCGTGAAGCCACAGCCCTGATCGAAACCATCGATCGACTGGCGGCGGGCTTCGCCAAGGAAAGCGCCGATGGCGGGCTCGATGCCGTGCGCGACAGACTGATCCAACGCCAGCATGATTTGCACGAAGGCGCCGGGCTCCAGGCGGCGATCGGCGCGGCCACCGCCGCCTGCGAAGACGGCATGAAGCGCATCGAGACGCTTGTCCTGCCCGACCAGCCGGAACAGGCCGCCGACGTGCTCGCCGAGGGCGCCCGCGCCACCTTGCGCCGTGCCAGGAAGGCACTCGACAAGGCCGGCTCGCACGGCGCGGCCGACGATTTCCACGACCTGCGCAAGGCGGCCAAGACGCATGGCATGCACCTGTCGCTGCTGGGCAGGCTGTGGCCGACCCCCATCAAGGAGCGGCGCAAGGCCGTGGATGCGCTGGGCGAGCGGCTCGGCGAACTGCATGATGTGTTCGTCATGCGCGCGCTGCACGAGGCGGACAGCGAGCCGCTGGGGACGCCCGAGGATACGAAACTTCTGGGCAAGCTGCTCAAGCGTTCGGAAAAGAGCCTCAAAAAGGCGTGCCTTGCCGAAGCGGCCGAACTGTTCGGCGACAGCCCGAAGCGCTCGACGAAAAGGCTAGCCCGCAAGGCCCGCGACGATCTGGCCGGCGCCTCGTCCGCGGACGATCAGGCCGGCGCTGCCGGTTGATCCTGGGCCTCCCGGGGCGAGCCTGCATCGATGGCGGGTCCATAGCGGCGACATTCCCGCCTGTTGCTTCCCCATCATGCCGGCAGTGGCCGTGGCTGTTTTGCGGGGGAAGGCTGACCCTTCGCTCGCGCACCGGCGTCGCGCGGGTGCGGGCCGATCGGCATGATCGCCTCGAACGGCGTGGCGCCAAAGGCAAACGTCCATTTGTAGCCGACCAACCCCTCCTCGGGCGTGGTGTGCTGGTCGTGATGGGCCAGCAGTTTCGCCCGATCGGCCAGTTCCTCGGCCTCGCGCCGCACCATCTCCGCGGTCTCGGGACGCATCCGCCTGGAGAAGCTGACGAAGGTCGCCTCCCGCTCGAGATGGGTGATCGCCCAGCCGATGAAATTCTTGTTGGTCATCTCGAACAGCGGCCTGAGCGGCCCCTCGAAATTCCATTGAATCGGGGTTTCGATCAGCAATCTCGCCGACAGGCCACGGCCGAGCGCGACCAGCCCGAGTTCCTCTAGGTCGCGCAGATAGAGGAACATCGAGGCTTCGCTCAGGCCCTGCGAGCGCATGATGCCTTCAGGCGTGAATTTTTCCGACAGCATGACGAAGACGAACAGCAGTGCCGGACGGCCGGCGAGCCGGCGTTCGATCTCGGGCGCGACGTGGTTGACCGGCCCCGGCCCCCTGTTCATCGAGCCGAGCACATTTTCCAGCTCCACGCCGGCGGCGGCGCAGATCTCCACCAGCCGGTCGAGCTTGCAGTTCTTCTCATGGAAGATACGCTTCACCGTCGGCTCGGAAACCCCCATGCGTTCGGCGAGCCCGCGATAGGTGACACCCTTTGCCTTCAGCGTCCGCTTCAGCGCCTCGAAGATCAGACCGTTCACGGGATGCACCTCTTGTCGGCGGTTTCGTATCGATATCCGATACTAGGGGCAATCACCCTTCCTGAAAAGTATCGAAAATCATAGGTCTTAGCGTCATCACAGGAGACCGGACATGAAACGCCTCATCACCTCAGCCTTCATCGCCGCCATCGGCATCGCGGCACCCGCCCAGGCCGGCGAACTCTGGCGCGCAACGGGCTTCGAACAGCCGGAATCGGCGCTGTTCGACGCCGCCGGCAACCGCATCATCGTCTCCAACATAGCAGGCAATCCGGGCGACGCCGACGGCAATGGCTATCTCAGCGTGCTGTCTCTCGACGGCCACATCGTCACCCAACACTGGACCGACGGCATGGACGCCCCAAAGGGCATGGCGATATCGGGCGGCAAGCTCTATGTCGCCGACATAACCAAGGTCCGTGTCGTCGATCTCGCCAGCGGCAAGCTGATCGACAGCATCGTGGTCCCGCATGCCGTCTTCCTGAACGACATGACATCGGACCGGTCCGGCAAGGTCTATGTCACCGACATGCTGGCCGACACGATCTACCGCATCGACGGCGACAGGGCGGAGCTGTTCGTCAAGGACCCGTTGCTCGCTTCACCCAACGGCGTCTTCGCCGACGGCGGCAGGCTGATCGTGGCGTCGTGGGGCAAGGGCATCAGGGCCGACTTCAGCACGGCCGAGCCTGGCGGGCTGCTGGCGGTCGACCTTGCCAGCAAGATGGTTTCGCCGCTGCCCGGCGCGCAGAAATTCGCCGACCTCGATGGCGTCATCGCCATTGGCGATACCATCTATGCCACCGCCTACATGACCGGCACGCTCTACCGATACAAGCCAGGCGGTGCGCCGGAAGCGGTGGCGCATTTCAAGCCGGGCAGCGCCGACATCGGCACCGACGGCAAGTCGATCCTCTACGTGCCGCTGATGAACGAAGGCGAAGTCGCGGCCCTGAAGCTGGACTGAGGACCGCCACCGCGGAGCCGAGCCGCGCGACCCTTCGCTGACAGCCTTGGATGGACCGTGGTAGACGGGTCCATCCAAGGCGATGATCAAGGAGGTGTGCCATGGACGGCCGGAAGACAAGAGCGGCCCAGCGGACGCCGTGAGCCAAGGCGGCAATCATCGGCCGCTCGCGCGAGACGAACTGCCGGACGATACGGCCGCCCTCGCCCGCGCGCTCGTCGGCAAGCTGGTGGTGCGCGACTTGCCTGAAGGCAGGGTCAGCGGCCGCATCGTCGAGACCGAGGCCTATGTCGTGGGCGATGCCGCCGGGCATGGGTTTAGGGGAATGACGCCGCGCAACCGGTCGCTGTTTCTCGAGCGCGGGCACGCCTATGTCTATCTCGCCTATGGCACCTCCTTCATGCTGAACGTTTCGAGCGAGACGCAGGGCACCGGAACCGGCGTTCTGATCCGGGCGCTGGAGCCGCTGGAAGGCGTCGCGATCATGCGGTTGAACCGTGGCGTCGAGCGCCTGCGCGACCTGGCGCGCGGGCCGGGAAGGCTGGCCTCGGCATTGCGGATCGATCGTTCACTCGACGGGATCGACCTTTGCCGGGAAGGTCCGCTATGGCTCGCACGCGATGGCGCTGAAACAGGCGAGATCGGGCAGAGCATCAGGATCGGCATCACGAAGGACGCCGAGCGCCTGCTGCGATTTTACCTCAAGGGAAGCCCGTTCGTCAGCGGCCCGGCATCGCTCAGTCGGTGACGGACGGCTGCTTCGCCTCTTGTTCTCCCGCCAGTTGCGCCCGCGCCTCGCGGATCGAGGCGGCATAGGTCACCAGCGGCCGCTTGACGCCGTGGTTGATCAGCATGCGCCGTATCCGCGGCGAGGCGCCCGAAATGACGAAGCGCACGCCGGCGCGGTTCGCCTTGCGCGCCGCACTTTCGATGACATTGGCCGCCGTCGAATCGAAAAGCGGCACCGCCGAACAGTCGAGGATGAAGTTGCGGCGCCGGTCGGCGATGCGGTCGAGCACGCTGCCGACGGTGGAGGCAGCACCGAAGAAGAAGGCGCCCGAGATGCGGTAGACGACGGTGTCGGCGTCGCTTGCCTCGCTGGAATCATAGGCGCTGGCGCCGTTGACACGGTCGGCGACGTCTTCCTGCACCAGATCCGCCTCGACCGCGACGGACTTGGCCATGCGGTCGATGAACAGGATCGAGCCGAGCGCGAAGCCGACGACGATGCCTTCGGTGAGGTCGCGGAAGACGACGATCAGGAAAGTCGCCAGCAGCACGAGCGCATCGCCGCGCGATGCCCTGAGCAGCGTGGCGAAGGCCTGTTTCTCGAACATGTTCCAGCAGACCACCGCCAGCACGCCGGCAAGGGCCGAGAGCGGAATGTAGCTGGCGAGTGGCGCCGCCGCCAGCATCAGCACCAGCAGGATGGCCGAGTGGACGATGCCCGAAACCGGGCCGTGCGCGCCGGCGCGCACATTGGTGGCGGTGCGGGCGATGGTGCCGGTGGCGCAGATGCCGCCGAACAGGGCGGACGCGATGTTGGCGAAGCCCTGCGCCACCAGCTCGCAATTGGACCGGTGCCGCCGCCCCGTCATGCCGTCGGCGACGACGGCCGACAGCAGCGATTCGATGGCGCCGAGCAGCGCGAAGGCGATGGCATCCGGCAGGACGTCGAGCATCCTACCGAAGCTGACGGGTGGAAGTGCGGGCCATTGCAGGCTGCGCGGAATGCCGCCATAGCGCGTGCCGATGGTCTCGGCCGGCAGCGCGAACAGCGCCACGACGAGCGAGGCAAGCCCGATGGCGATCAGCATGGAAGGCCATTTCGGCCGCCAGCGCTTCAGGAGGACGATGGTCGCGATGGTCAGCGCCGCCACGAAGGTCGCCGCGAAGTTGATGGTGCCGGCTGCTTCACCAAGCGCGATCAGCTTGGGCACGAACGGCCCGGGCTCCCTGCCCGGCAAGGTCAGCCCGAACAATTCGACGATCTGGCCGGAGAAGATGATGACGGCAATGCCGGCGGTGAAGCCGACGGTGACCGGATAGGGAATGAACTTGATGTAGGTGCCGAGCCGGAGGTACCCGATGGCAAGCAGGAAAATGCCTGCCATCATCGTCGCCAGCAGCAGGCCGTCGACACCGACGCGCGCGACCGTCGCCGCCACCAGCACGATAAAGGCGCCGGCCGGCCCGCCGATCTGGAAGCGGCTGCCGCCAAGGGCCGAGATGATGAAGCCGCCGACGATGGAGGTGTAGAGGCCACGTTCCGGCGTCACGCCCGAAGCGATCGCGATTGCCATCGACAGCGGCAGCGCGACGATGGCGACGGTCAGGCCGGACATGAAGTCGGCCTTGAATTGCGGCAGGTGGTAACCCTCCCGCCAGACTGTCACCAGCTTCGGCGTGAACAATTCGGAAAATGTCGGCGTCACCGGTTGATGGACCGATTCATGCACTGCTTGACGCGCTTGGTCCATGGACTGCCTTCCGCACCTGCAATGGCGGCGGGATCGTCGGCAGGACTGTCGGCGGTCGTCGTCGCGACTTATGCCGGCTCAGCCTTGGGATCCGGCGATACGGCGGGCTTGAGGCGCACGCCCCTGCCGCCGCGCTCGCTGGCCTGGTTCTCGCCGATCAACTCCACCCCGGCCCCGTCGAGAGCTTGGATGACCTTCATCAGCGTGTCGACCACGCCCCTGACCACGCCATCGCTCGCTTCCATGCGCTGGATGGTCGGAAGCGAGACGCCGGCGCGCTCGGCGAGCGTCTTCTGGTCGATGCCGGCCAGGGCCCTCGCGGCACGCATCTGTGCGGCAGTGATCATTGGCCGGAACCCATGTCTGAGTCTGCGGAAATAATGTATAATACCATCATTATGATGTTTCAAGCATCATTATAGATGCGACAAACGTAATCGTCGTCGCATGGTTGCCCATTTTTTGTGCTCCCGAGGATTTCAAGCTAGGATGGTGTCCATCCGGGCAGGGGTAACGCGGTTGACCGTTTTCAAGACTTTGATGACATCGGCATGCTTGCTGTCGATGGTTCTGGCACTGGCGGGCTGTGGTGGACACCTCATCAACAGGTTGATCTGACGGCGAGGTCAGGCATCGTCGCCCACCGCCATGCGCCGCTGCAGAAGCCTCGCCACCAACCAGCATAGCATCGCCCAGGCGAAGCCGGCACACCAGCCGGCCAGCACATCCGATGGCCAGTGGACGCCGAGATAGACGCGGCTGACGCCGACCAGCACCGTCGTGAGCACCGCCAGGAACAACACGTAGACCTTGGTCGTCCGGCCCGGCAGGAAGCGCGCCGCCAGCGAACCGAGCGTCAGATAAGTCACCGCCGACAGCATGGCGTGGCCGCTCGGGAACGAAAGCGACGTCTCGTTGACCAGATGTGAAACCAGTTCCGGGCGCGGCCGGTCGATGCCGACTTTCAGCAGGCTCGACAAGACCTGGCCGCCGGCGACGGCGACGAAGATGAGAAGCGCGGTTCCCCGCCTGCGGATCAAAAGCAGGTAGAGGATCGTCGCCGCCGTGATCAGCACCAGCACGCTGGTGCTGCCGAGGCTGGTGATGTCGCGCATCGCCCCTTCCAGCCATGGCGGGCCGATTGGGATTCCGGGTTGACCGCTCTGGCGGAAGGCAAGCAGGATCTCGGTATCGAAGGCGTGCGGCGTGGTGGCCCGTGCCACCTCCATCAATTCCTCGAATGCCCACAGCCCGCCGGCGATGACCAGGCCGGCCAGCAGCACCGGGAATTCGACCCGGTTGAGCAGGGCATTCGCGACGTTTTTCATCGGCACCATTACAACCGCCCTTGCAGATAGGGCCCGAGCGTGATCAGCGCCACCGCGGCGATCGCCAGCATGATGCCGGTCGCCTGCAGCGCGTTGACTCGCTCGCCGAAGAACACCAGCGCCACGACATTGACCGAGACCAGCTGGATCACCGCCGAGAGGCTGAACGACACCGACATGCCGAACTCGCGGATCAGCCGCAGCATGATCAAATTGCCCAGCGAATAGAGCGCCAGCGTCAGCAGGATCTTGCCCAGGCTCGGCGCCAGTCCCCATTGCTTGGCGGCAGTCGCCGCCAGAAGGAAGATCACGGTCGAAAAGACAAGCTGCAGCAGTCCCGAAAAACTCAACGTCCCGTCCCCCTCGAAGCGGCTTTCGCCTGATATCGCGGACGTTGTTTCCGAAGCGCGCCAAGACGTCAAGCGACGTCGTTCCAAGATAGTGGGTCAGTTTCTTCACCCGCCTGACCAACGGGTTCTCAAAGAAGGTTGAGGCCCACGCTAAAGCGGCTGCGCCGCATTTCATCTACTACAATTTTGTCCGCATTCATGCTTCTCTGCGGATGACCCCGGCAATGGCTGCAGGTGTCACTCACAAGCTATGGGAAATCGGCGATATTGTTGCGCTGATCGAGGCTAGAGAGGCAGAGAAGCCAATGGTTCGCTGTGCCTGCAAAAAGCGGAGCGAGGAAATTTGAAGTACGAATGGGCGGACAATCCTCACCTGTTTATTCCAGTAACAGCCTGCGCCGTTGTATTGGCGCTGAGCTTCGCAACTATGTTCGTCTCACTCGCAAGCATAATTCTACGCACCGATTTCTATGGCTCGATTGATGAGCAGAACCTTCCTTGGAGCGAGCGAATGGGAAGCCGGGATTCCAGGCTTCATGCTGAATTTTCGTCGCCCCGCTTCCAGATGGCGCGTCGTACAATAGCATATGGCGCTATCGTCTTTTTCGGCACCTTCGGTGTGATGGCGCTTATCTTGATTGTTTTCGGCCACCCGTCCTGAATGGAATTCCAAGCTGACCCACTACCCGTTCCAAGGAAGGTCTTGGCAACGGCGAGAGTGAAGCTCAATGTGCCGGAATCGCCCGGTCTGTCGATAGAAGGGCGGTCAGGGGCCCATGATTCGTATTCATCAGAACTTGACGCGGCGCTGGAGCGAGCTTTCCCTCGCCGTGCAATTCGTCATTGCCGGCGGCTTTGGCCTCCTGGGCGTCATGCTGATCGTAGGCACTTGGGTGACGACGCAGATCCGGGACGGCGTCACCCGCAATTCGGCCGCAACGACGGCACTCTATGTCGACAGCGTGATCGCACCGCTGCTGCCCGACCTGCGCACGAGCGAGCAGCTCAGCGAATCCGTCAAACAGGCACTCGACGAGACGCTCGGCCAGGGCGCGCTCGGTAAACGCCTGGCCTCGTTCAGGCTCTGGCGGCGCGACGGCACGGTGCTCTACGCGAAGGACTCCAGATTGATCGGCCGCCGCTTCGACCTGAACAGAAATCTGCGTTCCGCCTTCCAGGGCAGTGTCGTTGCCCAGTTCGATACGTTCGACGAAAACGAAGACAAGGAACGGACCACGGCTGTGCCGTTGCTCGAGATCTACAATCCGGTGCGCGAACCCTGGTCCGGCGACGTGGTCGCGGTCACCGAATTCTATGAGATCGCGACCGATTTCAAAGCCACCCTGGCTTCCGCCCTGCTGTCGAGCTGGCTGGTCGTGGCCGGCACCACCTTGACGGCATTCCTGCTTCTGTCGGGCATCGTCCTGCGCGCCAGCCGCACCATCGACGATCAGCGCGGGGCGCTTCGCCGCCAGGTGTCTGAGCTGCAGGGCCTGGTGACGCAGAACAGCGCCTTGCGGCAACGCGTGCAGCGGGCGTCCCGCCGCGCCGCCGCGCTCAACGAAAGATATCTGCGCCGGATCGGCGCCGACCTGCATGACGGCCCTGCCCAGCTCGTGGCCCTGGCGGCGCTGCGCATGGACAGTCCGGTGTTTACCGGCGACAGCCATGGCAGCGAAGGCCGCTCGACCGAGGTCGCCATGATCCGCAAGACGCTGGAGGACGCGATGCGCGAGATACGCGGCATCTGCACCGGCCTGGTGCTGCCGCAGATAGAAACGGCAGCGGTGGTGGACGTGTTGCGGCTGGCCGTCGACGAACATGAGCGCCGGACGGGCACGTCGGTGAGGCTCACGCTGCCCGGACATTTGCCCGAACCGGGTCCTTCTGAAAAGATCAGCATCTATCGCTGCGTGCAGGAGGGGCTGAACAATGCCTACCGCCACGGGCGCGGCAAGGATCAGGCGGTGCGTGCGGGCATGAAGAACGGCAGGCTTTTCGTTGAAGTGTCGGATGGCGGGCCCGGCTTCGATCCGGCGCGGGCCGAGGGGTTGGGGCTGGCCGGCATTCGGGAGCGGGTTGAAAGCATTGGCGGACAGTTCGAGACGGAGACAGGGCCAAAAGGCACCAAGCTGGTGATCCGTCTTTCGGTCGAGGAGCAAGCATGATGGGCGCCATCCGCATCGCCATTGTCGACGATCATCCACTGTTCCGCGAAGGCGTGACGCGCAGCCTGTCGGAGATCGGCGGCTTCGAGATGGTCGGCGAAGGTGCGACCGCGCAGGACGCGGAACGCATCGCCTCGACCATGCAGCCCGATATAATGCTGCTCGACATTTCCATGCCGGGCGGCGGCCTGGCTGCGGTTGCAGGCATCCTTGCCGGCCATCCCGCGCAGAAGATCGTCATGTTGACCGTTTCAGAGGCCAATGCCGACGTAACCAAGGCCCTGAACGCGGGTGTGCGCGGCTATGTCCTCAAGGGAGTGGGATCACGCGGGCTCGCCGATATCCTGCGCAGCGTGGCGGCTGGCGAAAGCTATCTTTCGCCGATGTTGTCGGCCCGGCTGCTTTCCGATGTGCAGTCCCTGCAGCCTGCCAACGGCGTAGCGGACCGGCTGCGGCAACTCACCGTCCGACAGACCGAAATCCTGCGGCTGGTGGCGGAGGGACTGAGCAACAAGGAAGTTGCCTTGCGCCTGGAGCTGCAGGAGAAGACCGTCAAACACCACATGACGGGGGTGCTGTCGAAACTCAACGTGCGAAACCGCACTGAAGCGGCCCTCATGATGCGCGAGTTCCGCGACCGCGAGAGGGACCGGCCATAGAGCCATCGCGGCATGGAAGGCCGCGCGAAACGAGGTCACCTCCGCCGGGGGCGGCGGAGGTGACATGTGAAACTGGTCGTTGCCTGTTGACCAGCTTCACAAGACCTGAATCCGGAGGGCCTGGATTCAGAGGGCCTTGAGACGGGTAAAGTCGGCCGGTGTGGCCCGGCGGTCGATGATCGTGCGGCCAAGCGCGTCCTTCATCCTGAAACGGCCGTTCTCGATCTTTTCCGTCATGCCGTCGGGGTGCTGGACCGAAATCTGGTTGCCGTCCACGTCGACCTGGTCGCCGGTCGTGGCGTTGACATGGCTGGAGTTGTTGTCGCTCTGACCCTTGCCGGATCCCGCGTCGCCGCCACCGTTGTCGGAATTGCCGCCGCTGTTCCCGTTCCCGTTGCTACCGCCGTTGCCGTTTCCGTTCCCGCTGTTACCACCGTTGCCATTTCCACTGTTGCCGCCGCTGCCACTGTTGCCACCACCATTGCCGTTGTTGCCGCCGCCGCCATTGCCACCCTTGGCATGCGCGGTCGCGCCCTCGATTCCTGGCACGAAGCCATGGAAGGCAATCTCATAGGGAGCGACGGTCAGCGCCAGGAGGGCCGCTGATCCGAGAGCCAAACGGCAAAAACGGGCCGTCATCGATCCGTGCATACTGATCTCCGTCGATCGGGCCGGCGCGCCCACCCCAACGTTGCAGTGCAACCAACATCGCCGAAAGACGTGGCGACCGGAAGCGGCCTCCGACCGTTGCGTTTGTCTCCCAGGACCTTTGCAGGCGCAAGATTGGACCAAAGTCCTAGACCAGCCGCGTTTGGAGGTGGCAGCGCAGCATCATGTCACGAAAATGTGATCAGCCGACTGTAAGGCGGTCGAGCAGTCAACAAGCTCCAGCCAAATCCAGCCAGAGGCTCCCATGACCGAACATCGCTCCCCCGACGCCCGATTCCGCACCAGCCTGCTCGAGGAAAACGAAGGCCCGGCCAACAATCCCAGCGAAAACCGCACGATGGGCGAGATCATCGCCGCGCGGTTTTCACGCCGTGGCTTCCTCAAGGGTTCGCTCGCCGTCTCGGCGATCGCCGCCACTGTCAGCCCGCTGGCCATGATCGCCGCCGACGATGCGCGCGCCGCGGAAGGCTCCGCCTTCAAATTCGACGAGCTGGAGGCCGGTATCGACGACAAGCACCATGTCGCGCCAGGCTACGATGCCGACGTGCTGTTGCGCTGGGGCGATCCGTTGTTCGCCGATTCGCCGGAATTCGACCCGACGAAGCAGTCGGCGCAGGCGCAGGCCAGGCAGTTCGGCTACAACAACGACTATGTCGGCTATATCGCGATCGACGGCTCGGCCGAGCATGGCCTGCTGGTGGTCAACCACGAATACACCAATCCGCATCTGATGTTCCCCGGCATCGTCAAGATCGTCGACAAGGACGGCAAGAAGTCGGCCGAGGTGGCGCCGCTCTCGAAGGAACAGGTCGATGTCGAGATGGCCGCCCATGGCGGCACCATCGTCGAAATCCGCAAGGATGGCGGCAAATGGCAGGTTGTGCGCGACGGCAAGCTCAACCGCCGCATCACCTCCAACACCGAGATGGCGCTGTCCGGCCCGGTCGCCGGCCATGACCGCGTCAAGACCAATGCCGATCCGTCCGGAACGAAAGTCTTCGGCACGATCAACAACTGCGCCGGCGGCGTCACGCCCTGGGGCACCTATGTGATGGCCGAGGAGAACATCCACGGCTATTTCTCCGGCGAGCTGCCGGAAGGCCACAAGGAAGCCGCCAACTACAAGCGCCTCGGCATCCCGGAAGGCGCCTATGAATGGGGCGCGCATTACGACCGCTTCAACCTCGCCAAGGAGCCGAACGAGCCCAACCGCTTCGGCTGGATCGTCGAGGTCGACGTCGACGACCCGAATTCGGTGCCGCGCAAGCGCACCGCCATGGGCCGCTTCAAGCATGAGGGCGCCGAATCGATCGTCGCCAAGGACGGCCGCGTCGTCTTCTACCTCGGCGACGACGAGCGCTTCGACTATGTCTACAAGTTCGTCACCAAGGGCGCGTTCAATGCCGACGATCGCGCTGCCAACAAGGACCTGCTCGACGACGGCACGCTGCATGTCGCCAAATTCGGCGAGGACGGCTCGGTCGAATGGATGCCGATCGTGTTCGGCCAGGGTCCGCTGACGGCGGAAAACGGTTTTGCCGGCCAGGCCGACGTGCTGATCGAGACGCGCCGCGCCGCCGACCTGCTCGGCGCCACCAAGATGGATCGGCCCGAAGACATCCAGCCCAATGCCGGCAACGGCAAGGTCTATGTCATGCTGACCAACAACTCCAAGCGCAAGGCCGATCAGGTCGACGCCGCCAACCCGCGCGCCGGAAATGCCTTCGGCCATATCATCGAGATCGTCGAGGACGGCGGCGATTTCGCCGCCACGAAGGGCAAGTGGGAAGTGTTGCTGAAATGCGGCGACCCGTCGGTGGCCGATGTCGGCGCCACCTTCTCCACCGCGACGACGGCCAATGGCTGGTTCGGCATGCCGGACAATTGCGCGGTCGATTCGGCCGGGCGTCTGTGGGTCGCCACCGACGGCCAGGGCCCGAAGGCCACCGGCCGCACCGACGGCCTGTGGGCGGTGGACACGGAAGGATCGGCGCGGGCGACCTCGAAACTGTTCTTCCGGGTGCCGATCGGCGCAGAAATGTGCGGCCCGCTGTTCGCGCCGGACGATCAGACCGCCTTCGTCGCCGTCCAGCATCCAGGCGACGGCGGCGAGGACTGGGAAGCGTTCGGCCGGCCCTCCTACTACGAGGACCCGTCGACCCGCTGGCCCGATTTCAAGCCCGACATGCCTGTGCGGCCGGCGGTCGTGGCGATCACCAGACAGGGCGGCGGCAAGATCGCCATCTGACGCCGGGTGAGACAAAACGAGAGGGGCTTCGGGGACCGAGGCCTCTCTTTTTTCGCATCGGCTTGCTCAAGTCTCGGGAAAGATTGGCAATTTACACGTGGCGCCCTAGATCGTGATCAGGAGATCACCGCCATGCCGAAGTCGATCTACGATCGTGGCTTGCTCAAGCCGGCCGAAGTGGCCACCCTGCAACGTGTCTTCGACGAGGCTTGCCGCCGACGCGAAGCTCATCCCGAATCCGCCGAAGCACGTGAACTGGCTCTCACCTTGCTTGCCCTCTACAATGCCGGCATGGTCGACGAGGACACGCTGACCGAGGCTGTCGGTTTCCGGCGGCTGGAGCCGAAATCAGCGTGAGCCGCCCGGCTGGCCGGGACCCGCGATGCGCCTGGCGATCGCCTTGGCCAATATGGCGGCATTGGCAAAGCAGCCGCGGATGCTCGGCCGCATGCCGGTGAACCACAGGCCGGGCAGTTTCGGATCGGTCTGGCCGCCGTTGAAGAGCGGAACGCCCTTGTCGTCGAGCACGCCGAGATTGCCGACCATGCGCTCCAGCCCGGTACGGTAGCCCGTCGCGGCGATGACGATGTCGGGTGCAACCAAGCTGCCATCGGCCAGGATGACGCCATCGCGGGTGAACTCCTGTATCGCCGGCACCACAACGATCCTGCCCGATTTGATGGCGTCGACGGCGCCGTCGTCCGCGGCGATCGCGGTGTAGTCCGAAGTCAGGCGGCTGGCGCCACCGGCAGGTGCCGGCGGCATGCCGAATTTGGTGAGATCGCCGAAAACCAGGCGCTGCGTCACCGCCATCACCGCATCGGCGACGCGCAAAGGAAGGCGCGCCATGAGCGGCGAGAGGCGATGCACGGCGATCTTGCCGACGCGCTTGGGCAAAAGGACGGGTCCGTTGCGGGCCGACAGCCAGACAGCTGCGGTATCGATGCCCGACAGATGATTGAGGGCGTCGAAGCCCGAATTGCCGGCGCCGACAACCAGCACCTTCTTGCCCGCATAGGCCTGGGCATCGCCAAAATCCGCCGAATGGATGATCCGGCCCGCGAACGCCTGCATGCCCTTCCATTGCGGCGTGTAGGGCTCCCGGTCGCGGCCGGTGGCAACGACGACATGACGCGCCAGTCGCGAGCCGGCGCTGGTGTGCACCACCCAGTGGTCGCCCCCGGACACGATGGCCTCGACGGAAACGCCAAACTCCACCGGCAAACGATTCGCCTCATGGAAATCGCTCATATGGCGGATGACGACATCCCGGTGCGGAAAGGCGGGGGTGCCCTTGGGATAGGTAAGGCCGGGCAGCGCCGAGAGATCACGGTGGGTGTTGAGGTGCAGTTGCACGTGGCGCCGGCGCCAGGGCTCGGCCAGCCGGCTTTCCTTCTCCAGGATCGCCGTCGCCACGCCGGCCTTCATCAATGCCTGCGCGACGGTCAGCCCGGCAGCGCCGGCGCCAATGACGATTGCAGGCTCGACCCTCACCAACTGCTCCATCATGGTCCCGGGTGTCGTATCAGCCATCCACTTTCGAATCCCATTCGCCCCTGCGGCAAGCCCGAAAGGCTCGCAGGCCGCTGTAACAGTTTGATCGCGCGCAAGCCCGAACGCGAATCGATGCCGATCTTCCAGGCCCTGCGCCAGGCCGCGGTCTCGCTCGGGAGCATTCCGCCGCCTGGCAAAACAGTCGGTCGCGCAACAGCGGCCAAAAACAACGACATGAAACAGTTGCCCGCTTCTGCCCGAATACGTCCAGCCCTATATGGCATATGCGCGGCATCGGCGATAATCAGGTCGCGGCAATGTGATTGATTCGAGGTTCGGGCGGACCTCTTCCGACGGCGGAATTCGAAACCGTAACCCATTCGGCTTCCCGCTAGAAATCAAGGCGCCACGGCGGTCTTGCTTGCCATTCAAGGCATGCGACGCCGCAGACGGCACGCGGAATCCTCGACCATGCCCTCCTTGCGGATCTATTTCGACAAAATCCTCGAGGGCGCCTCGCCCAAGGTCGAGCGGCTGGCGCTGACGCATGTCGAACGGCTGGCGCTGGTTCGCCGCCATGGCGACTTCTCGCTCGCCTATTCCACCGCCGTGCAGCCCAAGCTTTCCTATTTCGGCGACGCGGACGGCTACATCGCCTTCGGCACCAAGATGAAGCATCATTTCGCCCTTGGCGACCCGGTGGCGGCTCCGGCCCGCCGGCCCGACATGATCAGGCGCTTCGTCGAGACCGCGGGCAATCCGTGGTTCGTGCAGGTCGGCGCGAAGACCGCACACGTGCTGGCCGGGCTCGGCTACAAGGTCAACCGGCTGGGCATCGACACCCGCCTGCAGCTCCCCGAGCACGATTTTTCCGGCAAGCGCAACGAAACGGTGCGTTATTCCGAGCGCTGGCTGCTGAAGAAAGGCTTTTCGTTCGAGGAGGACAAACGCACGATCCACCTCGACGAGATTGCCCGCCTCTCGCAAAACTGGCGCGGCGACCGCATCGTCAAGCGCTGGGAGATGGGTTTCCTCAACCGTCCGTTCTACGATCAGCTCGGCAGCGACATGCGCCGTTTCGTCCTGCACCATCCCGATGGCGAGTTGGTTGCCCTGCTCGACTTCGATCCGCTGTTCGCCGACGGCAAGGTGATCGGCTACACCACCGCCTTCAAGCGCAAGCATGTCGATGCCTCGCCGCATGCCGAGATCGGCTTGACCAAATTCGCCGTCGACCGCTTTCGCGAGGAGGGTATTTCGGTGGTGACGCTCGGCCTGTCGCCGCTCGTCGATGTCGGCCCGAGCGGATTTGCCGAAAGCGCATTCTGGCGCGACACCTTCCAGCGCGCCTACGATTCACCCTGGGTCAACCGGCGCAGGTTCAACCTGCAGGGACAGGCGGCATTCAAGCGCCGCTTCCACGGCGCCGAGGAGCCGGTCTTCATCGCCTTTCGATCGGGGACCTATATCGAGATGCTGGGCTTGCTGCGGCTGGTCAAGGCCATTTAGGAGATCGGCAAATCTCGGGCTGCGGGGCGCCTACAGCCGATCAGTTCCGCAGCCGGTAGCCGGTCCGGAAGATCCAGGCGACGATCGCGATGCAGACGGCCAGGAACACCAACGTCATGCCGAGGCTGACGCCGACCGAGACATCGGCCTTGCCGTAGAAGCTCCAGCGGAATCCGCTGATCAGGTAGACCACCGGGTTGAACAGCGTGATCGTCTTCCAGATGCCTGGCAGCATGTGGATCGAATAGAAGCTGCCGCCGAGGAAGGTCAGCGGGGTGACGAT
The DNA here is from genome assembly GCF_020164745.1 of Mesorhizobium sp. ES1-4. Lineage (GTDB taxonomy): Bacteria > Pseudomonadota > Alphaproteobacteria > Rhizobiales > Rhizobiaceae > Mesorhizobium. The sequence goes on from NZ_JAIUGV010000024.1 coordinate 44,125, forward strand.
CAGCAGCGGCACCAGCTGCAGCTGCTCGAAGCTTTTCGCCCAGATGCCGATGATGAAGCCGAACAGGCTGAAGGTCACCGCCGTCAGGACCAGGAAGGAGAGCATCCAGAACGGATGTTCGATGTGCAACGGCACGAACAGCGAGGCGGTGGCCAGGATGATCAGGCCGAGGATGATCGACTTGGTGGCCGCACCGCCGACATAGGCGATGACGATTTCCAGATAGGACACCGGCGCCGACAGGAGCTCGTAGATCGAGCCGACGAATTTTGGGAAATAGATGGCGAACGAGGCGTTGGAAATCGACTGCGTCAACAGCGACAGCATGATCAGCCCCGGCACGATGAAGGCGCCGTAGCTGATGCCGTCGATTTCGGTGATGCGCGAGCCGATGGCCGAGCCGAAGACAACGAAATAGAGCGATGTCGAGATGACCGGCGAGATGATGCTCTGCAGGACGGTGCGGAACGCACGCGCCATCTCGACCCGGTAGATCGCCCACACCGCACGTAGATTCATGGCTCTTGCCTCAGGAGATTGACGAAGATCTCTTCGAGCGAGCTGTTCTTGGTGTCGAGATCGCGGAACTGGACGCCGGCCGCTTCGAGATCGCGGATCAGCGAGGCGACGCCCGGCCGGTCGCTCTGGTTGTCGTAGGTGTAGGTGAGCTGGCTGCCGTCCGGCGACAGTTCGAGCGCGTAGCGCGAGAGCCCGTCGGGCACACTGTCCAGCGGCGAGCGCAGCTCCAGGGTCATCTGCTTGCGGCCGAGCTTGCGCATCAGTTCGGCCTTGCCCTCGACCAGGATGATCTCGCCGCGGCTGATGACGCCGACACGGTCGGCCATGGCCTCGGCTTCCTCGATATAGTGCGTGGTGAGGATGATGGTGACGCCGTCCTCGCGCAGCCGGCGCACCATCGCCCACATGTCCTGGCGCAGCTCGACGTCGACGCCGGCGGTCGGCTCGTCGAGGAACAGGATGCGCGGCTCGTGCGACAGCGCCTTGGCGATCATCAGCCGCCGCTTCATGCCGCCCGACAGGGTGATCGCCTTGGCGTCCTTCTTGTCCCAGAGCGAGAGATCGCGCAGCACCTTCTCGACAAAGGCCGGATTGGGCGGCTTGCCGAAGAGGCCGCGGCTGTAATTGACGGTTGCCCAGACGGTTTCGAAGGCGTCGATGGTGAGTTCCTGCGGCACCAGCCCGATCAGGCTGCGCGCGGCGCGATAGTCCTTCCTGATGTCGTGGCCATCGACGGTGACGGTGCCCGACGAGCGGTTGACGATGCCGCAGACGATCGAGATCAGCGTCGTCTTGCCGGCGCCGTTGGGGCCGAGCAGCGCGAAAATCTCGCCGCGCTGGATGTCGAGATTGACCTCCTTGAGCGCGGTGAAGCCGGTGGCGTAGGTCTTGGAGACCCCGGAAATGGCGAGAATGGAGGGCATGGCTGAAAACGGCTGCTTGAAAGAGGTCCCCTGATATAGGCCTGTTGTCGTTGCATGCAACCGCAAGTCAATGGCGCTGCTGACAGTTCTCGACATCGAAGCCCGGCGCACGCTGAAATCAGCGGCATGCAACCGGCAAAATTGTCCTGTGGCGTTCAGCCTCGCGGCAGGACGCCGCTTTGACCCGGAGCCGCTTCGGGCCTATCCTTCGCCGATACTTGCAGCAGCCGGAGCCCGCCATGGACCCGCTCATATTTTCGCGCATGCAGTTCGGCGCGAATATTTCGTTTCATATCCTGTTTCCGACGATCACGATTGCCCTTGGCTGGGTGCTGCTGTTCTTCAAGCTGCGCTACAACGCGACCAATGATTCCGCCTGGATGCGCGCCTATTTCACCTGGGTGAAGGTGTTCGCGCTGTCCTTTGCCATGGGCGTGGTTTCAGGCGTCACCATGAGCTTCCAGTTCGGCACCAACTGGCCGGGCTACATGGAGCATGTCGGCAACATCGCCGGACCGCTGCTCGCCTACGAGATCCTCACCGCCTTCTTCCTCGAGGCGGCCTTCCTCGGCATCATGCTGTTCGGCTTCCGCCGCGTCTCCAACCGCGTCCACACGCTGGCGACGGTGCTGGTGGCCGGCGGCACCACTGTATCGGCCTTCTGGATCATCGCGCTCAATTCCTGGATGCAGACGCCGGCCGGCTTCGAGATGCGCGATGGCGTCGCACATGCCGTCGACTGGTGGGCCATCGTCTTCAACCCGTCCATGCCCTACCGGCTGGTGCACATGCTGCTTGCCTCGGGGCTGACGGTGTCGTTCCTGATCGCCGGCCTGTCGGCGCTGCGCTATCTCAAGGGCGACCGTTCGGAATCGATGTGGAAGGCGCTGCGCACCGGCGTCTTCACCGCCGCCATCCTGATCCCGATCCAGATCCTGGCCGGCGACCAGCACGGGCTCAACACGCTGGAGCACCAGCCGCAGAAGATCGCCGCGATGGAGGCCAACTGGAACACCGGCCCCAACGTGCCGCTGGTGCTGTTCGCGCTGCCCGACGAGGCGGCCAGGGAAAACAGATTCGAGGTCGCGATTCCGGATGGGGCCAGTCTGATCCTGCGGCACAGCACCGACGGTGTCGTGCCGGGGCTGAACGACTATCCCGGCAACCATCCGCCGGTCTTTCCGCTCTTCTGGAGCTTCCGCATCATGGTCGGCACCGGGCTCCTGATGCTCGCCGTCTCGTGGTCGGCCGCCTTCTTCCTCAAGCGCCGGCATACGCTGCCGAGGCCACTCGCCATGCTGATGGTGCCGATGGCGCTGTCGGGTTGGCTGGCGACGCTGGCCGGCTGGTACACGACCGAGATCGGCCGCCAGCCCTGGCTGGTGACCGGCGTGCTGAAGACCGCCGACGCCGTCGGGCCGGTGGCCGGCAGCCATGTCGCGCTGACGCTCGCCGTCTACCTCATCCTCTACGTGCTTTTGCTGATCGCCTATCTTGGCGTGCTGGTGCACCTGGCACTGAAGGCGGCCAAGGACGGCGACACCTCGCCGCTGCCGGGCGTTCTCAACGCAGCGCTGTCGCAACCGGCCGCGGGAGAGTGAAAAGATGACCTACGACTGGCCAATCCTGCTGCCGCTGATCTTCGCCGGCCTGATGGGCCTTGCCATCCTGATCTACGTCATCCTCGACGGGTTCGACCTCGGCATCGGCATCCTGTTCTCGCTCGCCGAGGACACCGAGCAGGACACGATGATCGCGGCGATCGGTCCGTTCTGGGACGCCAACGAGACCTGGCTGGTGCTGGCCGTCGGCCTGCTCCTGGTCGCCTTCCCGCTGGCGCATGGCGTCATCCTGACCGCGCTCTATATTCCCGTCTTCGTGCTGCTGGTCGGGCTGATCCTGCGCGGCGTCGCCTTCGATTTCCGCGCCAAGGTGCCGGCGGGCAAGAAACATCGCTGGAACCGTATTTTCTTCCTGGGCTCGCTGATCGCCTCGCTGGCGCAGGGTTACATGTTGGGCGTCTACGTGCTCGGCCTCGATATCAGGCCGGGCGGCATGGCGTTCGGCGTGCTGGTGGCGTTCTGCCTGGCGGCGGCCTATGCCGCGATGGGCGCTGCCTGGGTGATCTACAAGACCGAAGGCGCGCTGCAGAAGAAGGCGGTGGGTTGGCTGCGCACGGCGCTGGTGCTGACCGCGCTCGGCATGGCCGCCGTGTCGCTGGCGACACCCTTCGCCAGCCCGCGCATCTTCGCCAAATGGTTCGTCTGGCCGCAGATGCTCTATCTGTCGCCGCTGCCGATCCTGTCGGCGCTGCTGTTTGTCTGGCTGTGGCGGCAGACCTTTCATCTGCCGCGGCCCGATGACCGCCATGCGCTGACGCCGTTCCTGACGCTGGCCGCCATCTTCGCGCTCGGCTTCGCCGGCCTTGCCTGGTCGTTCTATCCGTTCGTGGTGCCCGATCGCCTGACCATCTGGCAGGCGGCGGCGGCGACCGAAAGCCTCGCCATCATCCTGGCCGGCACCGTGGTGGTGCTGCCGATCATCATCTTCTATTCGTTCTATGCCTACCGCGTGTTCGGCGGCAAGGCGACGGATCTGACCTACGATTGAGGGGTAATCTCCCCCCTCGAGGGGGAGATGTCGCCGAAGGCGACAGAGGGGGTTGCCGCGCGTGAGGCGCTAACCTCCATTCGCCGGAGGGCGCCGGCGCCCGGTCGGACCGACCCCCTCTGGCCTGCCGGCCATCTCCCCCTCGAGGGGGGAGATTATGCTCAATTGCTCGCCGACAGCACCAGCACCGGCTTTTCGCTGTAGAGCGCCGGGAACAGCGCCTTCAAATTCGCCACCTTGGGCAGGTCGTTGTAGACGATGTAGGGGTAGGTCGGGTTCAGCGTCAGGAAATCCTGGTGGTAGTTTTCGGCCGGGTAGAAGGTCTTGCCGGTCTCCAGCGTGGTCACGATCGGCTCGGGGAACACCTTGGCCTTGTCGAGCTGGGCGATATAGCTCTGCGCGATCTTCTTCTGCGCGTCGTTTTCGGCAAAGATCGTCGAACGGTACTGGGTGCCCGAGTCCGGCCCCTGGTAGTTGAGCTGCGTCGGGTTGTGGGCGACCGAGAAATAGACCTGAAGCAGTTGGCCGTAGGTGACCTTCGAGGGGTCGTAGGTGATCTCGACGGATTCGGCATGCCCGGTGCGGCCGGTGCCGACGGTTTCGTAGACGGCATTTTCCTTCGACCCGCCGGTGTAGCCGGAGACGGCCTTGCTGACGCCCTTGACGTGCTGGAACACGCCCTGCACGCCCCAGAAGCAGCCGCCGGCGAAGATCGCCGTCTCGCTGCCCGAGGCCGCCTTTTCATCCATCGCCGGCGGCGGGATCTTCACCGCGTCCTCGGCGGAGACGGCCGGGCTGAGCCAGAAGGCGGCGCCCGCGACGGCAAGAGCGAGTGCGGCCAGCGCACCCCGGACAACGCCCATAGAACGGTTGTTGATATTGGTCATGGTTGCACTCCTCATGGCTTCCCCTGGGATCAGTCCATTGGGGTATCATTCTATTGGATCAGCTACGGTGGCGCGATGCGCGAGTTGCGGCGAAGGCTCACATTCGCGTGCGCCCCCGCATTTTTGTCCTGGCGCAATTCCAAAACTGTTTGAGGCTTTCCCGGACGACTCCGGCAACTGTCCCCGGCTGGACAGGGAGCCCGCCAGGGACAGAAGGCCACGCACCGATCTCAGTTGGCCGTGGCATCCGTTGCCGGCTTCATCGCATCGGTCGCCGGCTTCATGGCGTCCGTGGCCGGCTTCATGGCGTCCGCGGCGGGCTTCATCGAATTGGTGGCCATCGGGTCCGCCGGCTTCATCGCGTCGGTTGCCGGCTTCATCGCATCGGTGGCCGGCTTCATGGCGTCCACGGCGGGCTTCATCGCATTGGTGGCATCGTCGGCGCGCGCGATGCCGCCGGCAAACAGCGCCGTCGAGCACAGAGCGAGGGCGAGCGCCGGCAGCGTCAGGCGGGAGAAATTGGTCATGGCAGGCTTCCTTGTGGGGTTGGTGGCACGCCCTTTCGGGCGGCCGGGCTTTTGCGCCGCCGCCCATGCGGCGGCGCAAATCTCTGCTGGAACGTGATCTAGTTGGCGGCGGCGGCCAGGATCGGCCCGCCGCCGGGCGACTGCACCAGCACGGCGGTGCTGAGACCGCCCGAGGCTGCCGGCAGGTCGAGCGTCTTGGCGTCGCCGGTCCAGCTGCCGAGCTTTTCCAGCGCGTGGACGACATTGGCGTGCGGCAGGGTCCGGCCGGTGTTTTCGCCGCGCGCCACCGGCACCTCGACGACGCCCTTGGTGTAGCGCACCAGCCAGACGTCGGCCTTGCCGCCCGGCGCCGCGCCGGCGCCGATGCTGACCTTGCCGCCGGCGAGCGACAGCGCCGGCCCCTTGACGCGGCCGCTGGCCGAAATCAGGTGCTGGATCTCGCCGGGCGCGGCGCCGACGACATCGGCATGGCCGTTGACCACCACTTGCGGGGTGAACGGCCCGTCATGGCCGAGCGGCGGCTCGTAGCGCACTTGCCGCTGGGTGAATTCCTGTTTGCCGAACGTGTCCTTCCAGCCGAGATAGTCCCAGTAGGTGACGTTGAACGACAGCGCCAGCACGCCGGGCTGGTCCTTGACCTTGATGAGGTTGGCATTGGCCGGCGGGCAGGACGAGCAGCCCTGGCTGGTGAACAGCTCGACCACGGTGAGCGGCTGGGCGGCGGCGCCGGCGAGCGTGCCGGCGAGCGCCAGCGCGGCGAGGCCGGACAGTGCGAGGACCCTGCTGGTTTTGACTGGCGACATCGGCTTGCTCCGTGGGGAGGGCGCCACGATGCGCCCGTCATGTCCCCACTTCGCCGCCACTTGTCGCTTCGTTACAGCGCTCACCGGTTTGTGATCGATGCGCCGACGCCGCTTCCTTCTCCCTTGTGGGAGAAGGTGGATCGGCGCGTCAGCGCCGAGACGGATGAGGGGTGTTCCAGGGAACGCCAACGCCTCACTCCGCTGGAACACCCCTCATCCGTCGCCTTCGGCGACACCTTCTCCCTCAAGGGCAGAAGGAAGAAGGCAGCGTCACTGCGTCAGGGCCGTGTCCGAGGGCCGCTTGTTGAAGTCGCACTTGCCGGTGACGTTGTAGAAGAAGTCGGCGTTGCTGACCGGCGCCGGGACCGCGTTGCCGCCGTCTTCCCAGGCCTGATAGCTGGTCGCGCCGCAAGGCACGACGCTGAAGATGTCGACGGGCTGACCGGTGGCGGTCTCGGTGACGGTGCTCGCGCTCAGCCCGCTATAGAGCCGGTTGGACGTCGTCGGGTCGTTCGACAGCAGCTTTTTCGGGTTGCCCGACGGCACGTCCATCTGCAGGTAAAGGCCGCCCATCTGGCTGACGTCGATCGCCGCGCCGGCGCTGTTGGCCGGGTACATCGTATCGACGCAGTAATATTTCGTGCCGCTCGCGTCCTGCAGCTGCGTCACGCCCGTTGGCGCCTTGCCGACGGTACAGACCTGCTTCTGGACCAGGGTGGTGACGGTCTTGCCGGCTGAATCGGTGGTCAGGACGTTGACATTGGTGGTGCCGTAGCCCTTCGGGTCACCGGTCTTGCCGTAGGTGTAGTCGATCGTCATCAGCGGCTTGGCCACGGTCGCACCGAATTGCGTGCCGTAGAGCGTCATCGTCTTGTTCCAGTAGCCCGACACGCCGGTGACCTTGAAGGTGGCCGCGACCAGCGACGGCGGCTTGGCTACCGCCGCGCCGACGGTGATCGGCACGGTGTCGATCCTGGCGATCTGCATGAAAACGGTCGGCATGGCGAAACTTGCCGTGGCCTGGGCGGTGGTGGAGGTGGCAGTGGTGCCAGCCACGAAGTTGGTCAGCGTCGCGCTGCCTTGTCCGCCGTTGGCGGCGAAGGCATCCTGCAGCAGCGTCTGGCGCTGGGCCAGCGTCGAGGTGGTGTCCATCGTGGTGATCGCCAGGATCGCCGCGTCCAGCGCCTGCTGCTGGTTGGACCTGGTCTGGACCGCGCTGGTATAGTCGACCGAAAAGCCGATGACCGCGATCAGCGGCATCAGGCTCACCAAGAAGAGCGGCATCATCGACCCGCTGCGGGAATGGGCAAAGCCACGCATAACCCTGAACATTTCGAACCCCCAACAACCATTAGTGACCCTGCAATTACCATGCAGCCGACAAACCAAGGTCTAATGTGATCGATCAAAGTTTATGCATTCTTGGCCCACAGGCCGGTTTCTGCGGTTTTTTTTCCGATGTCACCGCTTTGTGAGCGGCAAGGCAGCCCTTGCGCCGCAAGCCTTGCCGCCGCTTGCCGCCCCTGCTAAAGCGCGCGGCATGAGCACGCCCCTCGACCACATCCGCAATTTCTCCATCGTCGCCCATATCGACCATGGCAAATCCACGCTTGCCGACCGCCTGATCCAGCTGACCGGCGGGCTGGAACTGCGCGACATGAAGGAGCAGGTGCTGGACTCGATGGATATCGAGCGCGAGCGCGGCATCACCATCAAGGCGCAGACCGTGCGGCTGAAATACCGCGCCAACAATGGCGAGGACTATATCCTCAACCTGATCGACACGCCCGGCCATGTCGACTTCGCCTATGAAGTGTCGCGTTCGCTCGCCGCCTGCGAGGGCTCGCTGCTGGTGGTCGATGCAAGCCAGGGCGTCGAGGCGCAGACGCTGGCCAATGTCTACCAGGCGATCGACAACAACCACGAGATCGTCGTGGTGCTCAACAAGGTCGACCTGCCGGCCGCCGAGCCCGAGCGCATCCGCGAGCAGGTCGAGGAGGTGATCGGCATCGACGCCTCCAACGCCGTGCTGATCTCGGCCAAGACCGGGCTGGGCATTCCCGACGTGCTGGAAGCCATCGTCCACCAATTGCCGCCGCCGCGCGAGGGCGACGCGTCAGCCCCCCTGAAGGCGATGCTGGTCGACAGCTGGTACGACGCCTATCTCGGCGTCATCGTGCTGGTGCGCATCATCGACGGCGTGCTGAAGAAGGGCCAGACCATCCGCATGATGGGCACCGGGGCCAAGTACCTGGTCGAGCGCACCGGCGTGTTCACGCCCGCCCGCATCAATGTCGAGGAGCTCGGCCCCGGCGAGTTCGGTTTCTTCACCGGCTCGATCAAGGAAGTGGCCGACACCCGCGTCGGCGACACCATCACCGAGGACAAGCGCCCGACCGCGCACGCCCTGCCCGGCTTCAAGCCGGCGCAGCCGGTGGTGTTCTGCGGCCTGTTCCCGGTCGACGCCGCCGATTTCGAGGATCTGCGCGCCGCGGTTGGCAAACTGCGCCTCAACGACGCTTCTTTCTCCTATGAGATGGAGACAAGCGCCGCACTCGGCTTCGGCTATCGCTGCGGCTTCCTTGGCCTCCTGCATCTCGAAATCATCCAGGAACGGCTGGAGCGCGAGTTCAACCTCGACCTCATCGCCACCGCGCCTTCCGTCGTCTACCGGCTGCTGCTCAATGACGGCTCGATGAAGGAGCTGCACAACCCGGCCGACATGCCCGACGTGGTGAAGATCACGGCCATCGAGGAGCCATGGATCCGCGCCACCATCCTGACCCCCGACGACTATCTCGGCGGAATCCTGAAACTCTGCCAGGACCGGCGCGGCATCCAGGCCGACCTGTCCTATGTCGGAAAACGCGCCATGCTGACCTACGACCTGCCGCTCAACGAAGTCGTCTTCGACTTCTATGACCGGCTGAAATCGATTTCAAAAGGCTATGCCTCCTTCGACTATCACCTGACCGACTATCGCGAGGGCGACCTGGTGAAGATGTCGATCCTGGTCAACGAGGAGCCGGTCGACGCGCTGTCGATGCTGGTGCACCGCACGGCGGCGGAAAAGCGCGGCCGGCAAATGGTCGAGAAGCTGAAGGAGCTGATCCCGCACCACCTCTTCAAGATCCCGATCCAGGCCGCGATCGGCGGCAAGGTCATCGCCCGCGAAACCATTTCCGCCCTGCGCAAGGACGTCACCGCGAAGTGCTACGGCGGCGACGTCTCGCGCAAACGCAAGCTGCTCGACAAGCAGAAAGAGGGCAAGAAGCGGATGCGCCAGTTTGGGAAAGTGGATATTCCGCAGGAGGCGTTTATCCAGGCGCTGAAGATGGGGGATTGAGAAGCCGATTGGCGCGTAGCGCCAAGTCATCGATCCGGTGGATCGATGACAGGCTTCGAAAGCGGGGGAGCTGCCGGAGGCAGCGGGCCCCCCGCCAGCGCGGCGTTGAAGCTGCGCGGTGGAGGAATAAGCATAGTCGTTGTGGACAACTATGGATAAGTTGAACCCACTGCTTCACAAAGCACGGAGCAGAAGAAGCCACTCAGCTTTGAAACTTGCCTGGTCAGTGCGGTGATGGTCCCGTCATCAGCTCTTATGAGCTCTCGACTGTGATCATCCGACCTGAAGCGAATGAAGCGGCTAATGTTAGCTAAGCCTACAAAAAGCGGTCGAAACCCATTGCCGCGATCGGGATCGGTGTGGCGCGTCACTCCCTCGCTAAGGGCTAGTTCCAAAGCTCTGCCAGAGTCGCCCAAGTTGGCAAATCTCGGATTGCTTCGGAGGCTGTTCAAAACACCGATTCCTGCGTCCGCGACGACAAACTCAAACATTCGATTCTTCGCACAGAATACGATATATCCGCTGTTCAAGTTTTGGCTGTGTTCTATAACGTTGCTGTAGAATTCGCCGATCGCCGCAGCCAGCTTCCCAGCATAATCATCGGAAAATCCGGCATTTTGCGCCGCCCGTTTCGCTCTTATCATGAAGTCAGGCCAAGCAAGCGCGTCGTTTCTAAGTTTTGCAATAGAGATAAACCCCTGTCGCCCTAGAGTAGGTTCGTACCAACAGGCTTGCGATAACGTCATATTCATTAGCAGGGTTGCGTAGGAAGTAGTAGTTAACCAGTTCTGGTCGACCACTACTTCAGGCCTGACGTGCCGCAGTTCCAATAGTGGCCCAAGCGCATCCGCATGGCTCCGAGGGAGCTCGGCTATCACCAAGCTTCCGCCTTCCGCAGCAAGGCAAATGTCACCAGCTAAATCAAAGGTAAGGGTCTCGATGGTATACCTCACGCAGCCTTTTCTGTATTCCTATCACCACTGTAATAAGTAGAACGTAAAAAGGCGATCTGCTCAGAAACGTTGCGACTATATAAGCGATCTATATCTTCGCCACCCACAGTTGGCGAGGAAATCCATTCAAGGCGCCTGTTAGAAGATCTCTCGGCGATCTGCCGTTTCATTGTTTTTATGAACGCGGTCGTATCGATGTAAACTACTCTGCGAAAATGCTGCCTCAGAACCGGTATGACTTGGGGGTCACCGCGGACAATGATGTCCAGACTGCGTCCTGCGCCTCGCGCAAGCTCCGCCAGCCGATCAAGATGGAAATCCTTTCGGAGTTTTGTTCCAGGGCCTGTGATGAACTCGTAGGCCAACATTGAGATCTCTTCGCGCTCCGCGATAAATTTCTCCCACCGCTCAAAGTCCTTCAGCGTGCGACCATGAGAATGAAGAGCACACGGGATTCCTCCTTGCTGGAACTCCGCAAAGGTAATCGCGATACGCTTGATCGCATGCAAGTCATCGGTCCGTGGGTTATCCAGCACAACACTGAAGTTAGGCGTTGTAATCGTTGTAACACCCAACATTCTCAGTCCCTCGATCAATCGTATCCGAGCCTCTCCCAACGACCACCATGGTTCAATGAGATGGTCATGGTTGACCCCTGTCAGAACGATTTGCCCGGAGAGATCTATCCGAAATGCGCGACATAAATCTCCTCGGGTGCGGAATCTCAGTTCCCCATTCTTGAAGTCGATTAGATCAGAAAAACGTAGGGCAAAAATGCCTTGTGTCAGTGGCTGACTGCGCCTGCCCCCATGATAAACGAGGGGAATGATGTCGCCGACAAAGTATATAGGCAAATTCTGACTGCGGTGGACGTTGCTCAAATCGAAACCATCAATCTCGCGAACCTGAGAAACAAACTGTTGCGGATTGTTGCGACAGACCCGAGTGCAATGCTCGGGATCTGCGCAGCAAAAATCAAAGCAGTCAATGATGGAGGCAGCAAGAGACAGGCCGCCGCAGGTCTCCCTGTGCGGACAAGTGGGACAACCTAGCGCCATCGTATGGTGTGCGGGATCATCAGTCAGAGATCTGACAACTGTATCGTTACATCTTGTGTCTAGGCGCGGGCGATTTAGCACAACGAAACTTCCACCTTCTTCGATATCTTGTGCACGCGCTTAGCGATGCCATTGGCCGCGCCGCCTGATTTGCCAATCGCAGCTACAAGATCACTCGTGGGGTTGTCGAACTTTGCTACAATACTGTTACCTCGCCGAGCATCCACTGAGCCGTTTCGCGACTCAACGATCAGCAAGTCACCGTCTTTTACAGTGGCCCCAACTGATATCGTTGCAATGGCACAACGCGGTTCATCTGTCGGTACTTTGGTAAAAAAATCTGGCGTCGCCAGCGCAACGCGCTTGGCGTCAATGTGTTTGATTATTGTGTTTTTGGTTTTACCTAAGAATTCGGCACCCACTATGCACCCCCTTCAAAGAGCGGGCGATAGACTTTCGCTCTGCCCTGGACAAATTCGCGAATGATCCCTTTTGAAACCAAACCAGATAGACGGTTATTCCACGCTGTCGTACCTTTTGTCTTCTCAGACTCTCCGAACTGTTCCATAAGTCTATTAGCGTCTATCTCCTTTGATCTCATAACAAGATCGAACGTCATCTTCTGTTTCGGGTCTAGAGTCCCGATTATCTCCTGAGTCAATATATTGCGATTCTCGTCGATCTGACAGCTCATAATGACATCGTTCTTCAGGGTTGCAATCACCGACAACTCATCCGCAACTAGGTTGTTTATATTGGTGACAACGGGATAGTATCTGGAGTTCCTCGTGCGCATGTACGTCTTCAATGCAAACACGGATTCACGAAGATAGCTGGCGGTAGCAACGTCAATGTTCCTAAAATCGAGGAACAAAGGGGAGGGCTCGTTAGGTTCGCCATCAACCATTTTGACAAACTCAGCGAATGCGGCCTTACCATTGATGGCACCAGATAGAATCGGCGCCCCAGCTACCTCAGCCATATCGATTCTCATTTCAATCACCTATCTCACGTGCTTAAGATGAGATGTAGTTTGCCCACTGCCGGATGTCAAGGAGGGCTTGGTTCTTCATTGCGCGCGTCGCGCGCGATACAAGCATTCAGATGCTTTGACGGGCACGGCTTTCGCGACCGATGGCGTGCTGGCGCCTTCGGCTCGTTTCCGGTCAGGGTTCGGCAATGCTCTGCTTCGAGCTGAGGGGACGGGCGCGAAAATCAGGTATGAGCCGGCCAGCCGCCGCCCTCCGGACAACGCCCCCTTGAGAATAACTCACCTGGGCGTATCCTTCTCCCCGAGTTGGGGGACATAACATGCGCACCATCCCTCTAGACACCACCGCCTCTCTCGGCCTCGCCACCGGCGGCATCTTCGGGCTTGCCGGCACCTTCGTCGCCAGCGCTCCGCTGCGCGAAACGCTCTGGGCGATCGACGGCGTGGCTCTGGTGGCGGCGACGGCGTTGCTCACCATGAGATACCAGCGGCTGGGCAATGATTGCGTGGCCGCGGGCTTCCTGACCTTCCTGGCCGGCGAAAGCGTGCTCCTATCCGGCAATGCGGCGGGGCTCGAGGCCAGCGTGCCCAGCTATGTCGGCGGCATCTCGTTGTGGGCGGCGGCGCTGGTCATGGTCAGCGTGCCCAGCACGTTCGCACTGTGGATGCGGTTCACTGCCTTCGTCGCCGCCGCGCTGTTCCTGGCCTCGGTGGGCATGGTGCTGTGGGGCACGCCCTTGCTGCCGACCTCGGCGCCACTGCCGGCGGCCGGCTATCCCTTCCTGGTGGCGACCTTCGCCGGCTGGATCTGGACGCTGCTGAAGCCTGCACGGTGAGCGGGAACGGGCGCGGCGCTTCTTCCTTCCCCCCTTGTGGGGGAAGGTGGATCGGCGCGCAGCGCCGAGACGGATGAGGGGTGCGCCACGGAGCGCGAGGGTGGTGGTTTCGCGCCGATCTGGTGCGGTTTTGATGGTGCCGCCAAGCTGGAACACCCCTCATCCGTCTTGCCGCTTTGCGGCAATCCACCTTCTCCCACAGGGGGAGAAGGAAGGACGCTCTTCGCCAGTCGGTCCGCGCGTCCGCATTGACATCGCAGGAATAGCGGCGCCTTTGGACTCGGCCATTGGGGGCCAGGGGGACTATCCATGAAAAAGACCTATGCAAAGCCGACGCTGGACAGGCGCGAGAGACTTTCGGCCGTGACGGCCATCGCCTGTCCGGTATCGCAACCCTGCAGATAGCTTCCGCTTCAAGGCCCGCGCCGGCGCTGAACGGCGTCTTTTCCGGCCTGTCGCCGATGGCGCTGCCAAGTCTCGCGCGAAGGATGGTATGAATTCGTACCAATCGCCGGGCTTGGTTGATCGCGCGGCACGGGGCGGGTACATAAATCGGGCGGCGGACCTTTATAAGGTCGCTGGTGGCCGGCGCGGGGCTCAGGCAATTGTCTCACCGGCATGCGCGCCGGCCATTTTCCCCTGAGAACGTCGGCGCTGCCCCTCACCTGTCTGCCCACCCTTCGCAGCAGTTGCGGAAGGGGGCCTTTCCTCCCCCCCGTCGATCGGGGGAGAGGAACCCGAGGCTGGCGAAGCCCTTAGCTTTCGATCCATACCTTCTCGAAATGCTGCTCGAGCGCCTGGTGCTGTTCGCAGCCTTCGATGCCTTTGCGGTAGGTGCGGTAGACCGAGCGCCAGTAGGGCTGGATGATGATGCCCGAGTCGCGCAGATTCTGCTCGATCTCAGCCATGACCTGCTTGCGGGCCTTGGGGTCGGGCATGGCCAGCGCCTTGTCGAGCAGTTCGTCGAACTCCTTGTCGGCATAGGCGCTTTCGTTCCAGGCAGCGCCGGATTTGTACGCCAGCGCCAGCACCTGGACGCCGAGCGGACGGCCCAGCCATTCGGTGCAGGAATAGGGGAACTTGCTCCAGTCGTTCCAGAAGGTGGCGGCGGGCAGCACGGTGCGCTTGATCTTGAGGCCGGCCTCGCGGATCTGCGCGGCGATGGCGTCGGCCGTGGTCTTCTGCCATTCGATGTCGACCGAGATCAGCTCGTATTCGTGGTCCGCCTTGCCGGATTCGGCGATCAGCTTCTTCGCCGCCTCCACGTCGCGCTTGGCCGGGCCGATATCGGCATATTCGGGATGCATGGGGCCGACATGGTGGTTGTCGGCGGGCTTGCCGCGGCCATCGAGGCCGAGCTTCAGCACCGCGGAATTGTCGACGGCGAGCTGCGCCGCCCGGCGCACCTTGACGTCGTCATAGGGCGGATTGGCGACATTGAAGCGGGCGACGATGGTCGAGCCGGTGGCGATCTCGGAATTCTCCAGCCCCATCTTCTCGGTCTGCGAGACGGCGTCGGAGGCGGTTTCGTGGTCGGTGTCGATCTCGCCGGATTCGAAGGCCGACAGCATGGCGTTGGGATCGGAGCCGTAGTCGATCCACTGGATGCCGTCGAGGTAGAATTCGCCCTTCCACCATGGCTTGTCCCTGCGCTTGACCTCGGCGCCGGTCTCGGCGTCCCACTTCACCAGCTCGCAGGGGCCGGTGGTGATCGCCAGCGCCTTCTTGGGGTCGCCGTTGCCGTCATAGGAGCGGTGCATGATCAGCGCCGGGTAGTCGGCCATGCCGGCGATCAGCGAAATGTCGGGCTTGGGCAAATTGAGCTTGATGGTGAAGTCGTCGACCTTCTCGATGCCGCCATCGACCACCTTCTTGGTGTCGGCATCGACCAGCGCGCCCATGCGCGCGGCGACCGAATTGCCGGCAACGCCGGCCTCGCACCAGCGGGTGAGGTTGTGGACGACATCGTCGGCATTGAAGGCGTCGCCGTTCGACCAGATGATGCCCTTGCGCACATTCAGCGTCAGCGTTTTGGCGTCGTCGCTCATCTCCCATTTTTCCAGGAGCCAGGGCTCGAACGAGAAATCGGTGTTCCAGCGCACCAGATATTCGTTGCAGTGGCGCGCGATATTGGACATTTCGACGCCGTCGAAGGTGCGCGGGTCCTTGAAACCCTTGACGTTCATGGCGACGCGCAGGATGCCGCCCTTCTTCGGCTCGGCGGCGCGTGCCGGGGTCGCGGCCAGGCCGCCCAGGGCGAAGGCGCCGGCGGCGCTGACGCCGAGCCCGGCCATCAGCGCCAGATATTCGCGGCGGCTGATGCCGCCCTTCCTGAACTCATCGGCGACGGGTTTGGCGCGCGGGTGGAGCTTGCGGTCGGTCAGCATGAACTTCATCGTCGTTCCCTCTTGTTGGCGCATGGCGTCCGAAGCACGGCGGCCTGGGGCAACGGCATGCACGAAAACAGGCTCGCCCCGACAGTTCGCCAACGCGGAGGCGGTCGCGACCACCGGGGCGTCGTTGCCTGAGCGGGGAATGATAGAGCGGGGCGGGGCGAGGAAATGTTCTGGAATCCGCAGGACTTGTGCGATGCTCCGCAGGCAGGGATGGGCGCTGGGCGTCCGACTGCGAAAGGGCCTGCCGTCGCATTGCTCCCTCTTGCCTGCCAGGCGTCTCCGCTGCAGGGCATCGGTGGGACTTCGAGTAAGAGCGACGCGTTTGCCTGCGGCTTCGCGTTTCACCGGCGGCTTCCCCCACTCCGTCTCGGCTTCGCCGAGCCACCTCTCCCCCCTCCGGAGGGAGAGGAAGGAACGCGCTTGG
>NZ_JAIUGV010000025.1 GCF_020164745.1 Mesorhizobium sp. ES1-4
TCCACATGGCAGCCTAAAGTCAAAAACGCCTATCAGTCGCCTCGCCCTGATCGAGGACAACCTGTTGAAGCTCCACAACTAGGTCGTCCAGCATCACAGTGAACCGCGTACGTAGTATTTTGTCGTAGGCGGCATTCTGGATAGCCGGATACGGGCTCTTCACCCGCTGCACCACCGATTGCGGGATGATGTCGCGAGAAACATTCACGGATTTCGTGAAAAAAGTGTACCCGCCGAAGAGCCCTACTCGCGGGGGCGGTGCAGCACCACCTCGGTGTCACTGCTCGTGTTCATGCGATGGACTAGGCCGGCCAGCTGTTGACGCAGCTCGCGGTAGTTGTAAGTCTCACCCGTGTAGACGAGCACCAAGTCAGGTCGGCCATCCCCCTGGAGCATCCTCGGCTGGCGGCCGCCCTGGATATCGATGATTGCCAGGCGGTGGTGTCCCAGCGCCGCAGGCCCGCCGATCCAAGTCCCCTCGTCGTCCGGACCGTGGTTCGCTATGGTGGCCGTCATATCGGCAAGCTCCCTTCGCGCATCGGGACCTCCGAGGTCTCGATTGAAGTCGATCCATTCACAGATGCCGCACAGGTTATGTCGCCGCATTTGGGCGAAGCAGATATAAGGCCAGTGGGAAACCATCGAGGCAAAGTGACGGATCTAGCCCAGCTACGATCCGCATCCGACATTGTCGGACATCGGACAGCACCGCGATTCGCTGCATAGGAAGCCTGGAGTCGCGATTTCCCCTGGGGGAATCAGCGCATGAAAGGAGAGCTGGGTCGTGTCTGCCGAAATGAGAAATTGCTCCCCCTTATTGCATCACCGAGGAATGTTACCCAGCGCGATAGACGGACATGCCCTATCTCCCCCCGTTGCAGCTGAGGGAGATAGGGGCCAGCTCTTCATTCAACCCTCATGGAGGATGATCAGCCCAGCCATTTCCATGCGCCGGCCTTCACAAGCCGTGCACCATTCAGGTTCTTTTCCTTGAAGCGCGACGATCCTTGTCAGACGTCGCAACACTTGCTGCCGAGAGCACGAGCTCTTCCTCGAGCATGCCTTGATCTGCGCCTCGAACGGCTCGCACATGCTGGGTTTCAACGACTTCGCAGAGGTTGATATTCTGCAGTGACTTCGTCTCGCTGCTGCACGGCATTGACGCTGGGAGCCATGCTCGCGTGGCGCAATTGTGCTGAAGCCGGTGCCCACGGCAACGTTTCTTAACCCGCCCCAGATCCTGGCGTTTGGCTATTTCCGACATTCGTGTCCGGCTTCGGACAAAGGCCGGGTTTGCCGAACGGAGTCGCACCCAATTTCCAGTGCTGCTTGAGCAATAATATCGACCGGCATTACTGCACAACACGAAAGTTGCTGCAAAAACCGAAGTGAACCCAAGGCATCGGGTCAATTGGCATGGCGCTTGCGACTCGGTCGATAGAACGCAGTCAAAATCACGGTTGCAGACCATGCCTACCTCTCAAAGCTCGATAAAGCACGCGAGCAAAATTCCCCGTCTCCGCGGAAGCTCGTCGCCGTTAAACGTGCCTGCTCGGGGGCGGTCTTGCACAAGACCGGTCCGAGGCAACCACGCCAAGGCGCGAGGCTGCCGGAACTGTCGACCGAAGTCGATGCCGCTTCAGTTTAACCGAAAAATGCACCGTACCACTTTGGCCTGGAAGCAAATCAATGACCTATAGAAAGAACGTTCCTCTCGTGACCTTTCGCACGCGTGTTCGCGATGAGTCGATCGGGGGGCCAAATCCTTATCAGTGGGAGAACAAGACCTCCGACGATTATTTCGGGGGCAAGCGCATCATCCTGTTCTCGCTGCCTGGCGCCTTCACCCCGACCTGCTCGACCTTCCAACTGCCCGATTTCGAAAAACTCTATGATCAATTTCTGGAACTGCGAATTGACGCGATCTACTGCGTCTCGGTCAACGATGCTTTCGTCATGAATGCGTGGGGAAAGTCCTTGGGGCTGCAGAAGATCGAGCTGATCCCAGACGGGTCGGGCGAGTTCACGCGCAAAATGGGCATGCTGGTCGCGAAGGACAATCTGGGCTTTGGCATGCGCTCCTGGCGATACGCCGCTCTGATCGACGATGGCGTGGTGGAGCAGTGGTTCGAGGAGGAAGGCTTCTGTGACAACTGCGAGACGGACCCCTATGGCGTTTCATCCCCGCAAAACGTTCTCGACAAATTGAAGGCGGCGGCATGACCCAGAAGTGGAAAGTCTCACACAACCCAAGCACACACTAGAGCCTCCTCGGCAGATCACGGTTCAACATGCATCTCTCAGCAAGCCTGCTTCAACGCCAGAAGCAACGTATGGTCTTATCGCCTCAAGCCATTGAAGCTATTCGCTTGCTGCGATTGACGCATACTGAACTCCATCAGCTCGTGCAGCAGGCACTCGAGAAGAACCCCGTTTTGAAGCCTGACCCGTTTGACGACGATTCGCCGCTGCCAGGGGTGGATCAGCGGAGCAGTCAAAGCAGAAGCGAAATCGGCGAATCGCCCATTGGCGGGCCGTCTGGCGGGCGCGGGCAATGGAAGTCGCAACGCAGTAGCGGCAACGATCGACCTGCCGTCGAGGAGTTTACCGCCCACACCGAAACATTGCACGACCATGTCGCCCGCCAGGTCGCCCTCAACCCGTTCACCCCCCAGGAGCGGCTGATTGCCGGACAGCTCGCCGCTCATCTGGAGGACACTGGCTATCTTCAGGTAAACCTTTTCGATCTGGCCAGGACGTTAAACGTTCGGCAAGCTGATGTGGAACGGGTCATCGGAATCTTGCAGCAATTTGATCCGCCGGGCATTTTTGCGCGAACTCTCAGCGAATGCCTGGAGATTCAGCTGCGCCAGCAAGACCGGTTCGACCCGGCTATGGCAGCTTTGGTCGCCAATCTCGAGATGCTTGCACGGGGGGATTTTCAGGGATTGAAGCAGCGTTGCGGAGTCGACGAGGAGGATCTCCTCGACATGAGGAACGAAATCCGCGCGCTCGATCCCAAGCCTGGAGACCGGTTCCAGTCCGGGACGCCGGAAACCATCGTACCGGACGTCTGGGTAATGCCCAAGTCCGAAGGTGGATGGCGGGTGGAGCTTGATCCGGCCACGCTGCCCAAAGTGTTGATCAACCACACCTATGTCGCCGAAATCTCGCAGCTGACCAAGCAAAATCCGGAAGGCAAAGCGTTTCTCGACAATTGCCAGGAAAAAGGGAACTGGCTGATCAGCAGTCTCAAGCAGCGCGCTAAGACGATCCTTAAGGTTGCGACCGAAATCGTGCGCCAGCAGGATGCCTTTTTTACACACGGCGCCGCCCATCTGCGGCCTCTCTGTCTCAAAAATGTCGCTGACGAGATCGGCATGCACGAGTCGACGGTAAGCCGGGTGACTTCGAACAGGTACATGTTGACTCCGCGCGGGGTGTTCGAGCTGAAGTATTTTTTCGCTGCGCCAATCGCATCCTGCGAGGGCGGCGATGCGCACTCCGCCAAAGCTGTCTGCCATCGGATCAAGGCAATCATAGCCGAAGAATCGCTCGACAAGGTACATTCCGACGAAGACATCGTTGCTCAACTCAAGGAGACCGGCATCGATGTCGCTCGCCGTACCGTCACCAAATATCGCGAGGCGATGAACATCCCTTCCTCCATACGACGGCGCCGCGATAAGCGTTTGTCCGCAGCTGCGATCAAGCGAAGTGACTAACCGACATTCGTGGTCGGCGAGAGGCGACTCTCAACTTCCTCCGGGCCGAAGCAGCTTTCGAAGTCATGGCATTCCCCGCAACTGGGTGCTGTGCATGACGAAAAGCCTTCGGCCTCACACAGCTTGCGGTAAAAGTACTTTTTCCATTTCATGTTTTCTGTGTTGCCTGCCGCCAGCGCGGGAAAATGTCTGGCAAGCAGGCGGCTGAGCTCAGCGCGATTTGAGAGGCCAAGATCCCGCCAAAGATGGTCCATGCGCATCGCACGCCGGGCGATGATCTTGGCCAAGCGGGCGCTCGCCGGGTCGGCCGGCGCAGCATGCGCTAGCAGCAGCCGGCGTAGCAGTTCCTCTTCCAGTTCCGGCTCGGGCTCGCTCAACTCCTCCAAAGCGAATACGCTGCTGGAGGTAGACGGGAAAGTTGCGGCCAAGACATCACGCAATTCGACAGACGAAAGGCCTGTCCCCTCCGTCGCCAACACCTCGCCCGCCTGGACCTCCTCAAGCGAACGTGAATGTACGCAGGGCAGCACATGCTGATCGAAGCTCCTCCCTAGCTCGGACCCACGCCATTGCGCGCTGGATAGGCAGCCATCATCGTAACGGCCGGCTTCAGCTTCCGGCATGACAAAGCGCCTTGTTGACCGCAGGGATGATCTTGTCGCCCCAGAGCTCGATCTGGCGCAGCATCGTCTTTTGGTCGAAGTCGCCCAATTGAGTCTGAACTGCGATCTGGTCCGGTTTCAAGATATCGATCTCTTCCAGCAGGCGATCAATCACGCGATTTACGCTGCCAATCGGCAAATTTTTGCGCATGGTCTCGAAGGACAGATCCTGCTGGGTCGGTGTCTCCTGCAGCAGGTAGCCATCGTGGCTCTGTTGGCGACGCTGATGCAGGGCTTCAGAAAGCCGGCGCTGGAAGCGGGCATTGTCGAGATAGCTGTTGATCTCCAACTCGTCGTGGCTGGCATAGCAGCAGCGCAGCAGCGATATCTTGACGTCGGTGACGTTCTTTTCCTCGGATGCCGCCGCCCTCTCGACTGATTCACGCAGTGTGGTCAAAGTCTCTAAGCCGTCGTGGAAGGCTGTGACAAAAAAATTGTGCCCCTCGCGGTAGGCCCGAGCCATCCGTGCGGCTCCGCCAGCGATCCAGATAGGCGGCGTCGGCTGCTGGACTGTGCGGACCGAAATCGCTGTTGGGGGGATCTTCTCATACTGGCCGTCGTGTTCGAAGACGTTTTGGTTGAGGCCCTTGAGAATGATGTCCAGGTATTCCGAAAAGACGGCCGGCGCCTCATCGATGTCCACGCCGAACCGTTCGAACTCGAACTGCTGGTATCCCAAGCCTACGCCGAGCTCGAGACGGCCGTTCGCAACGATGTCGGCGAAGCCGATCTCGGACAGCAGGCGCTGCGGTTGGTAAAGCGGCAGCACGCAGACGGCAGTGCCCAGGCGAATCGTGCTTGTCAAGCCGCCGCAGTGCGCCACCATCATCAGCGGGGATGGTATGAGGCTGTAATTGTTGAAGTGGTGCTCAGCAAACCACGCGGTGTTGAACCCAGCCTGCTCCGAAGCGACGGCCTGTTCGATGGAGTTGCGGATGACGCTTTCTGAGGATTGGTGATAGCCACGCTGGGCGGCCAGAATGAAAGTGGCAAATTCCATGATTTCTCCTCGTTATAGACACGTCAGCCGACCGGGAATGTGCTCGGCATGCGCATGCTTGGATCTCAAGCACCTCAGGTGCGTCGTGGAGCCGAGGCTTCATAATGCTCGGCCGGTCGCCCTGCGAAGGCCTGGCAATTAACCTGCGGCCTCCGCAAAACATTCGTCATAGAGCTCGCTGGCGTTTCCCGCATCACCGAACGAGGTCCAGCCGCCGTCCACGTAGAGGATCGAGCCGTTGATGTATGAGGCGTCAGACGAAGCAAGGAAGAACGATGCATCTGCGACGTCTTCTGGCCGTCCCATCCTGCCCATGGGGATGCGTCGTCCGATTGCTGTCAGGTCGATGCGGCCGGCTTTGGCCAACTGAGCAAGTGCGGGCGTGCGGATGTGGCCAGGAGCGACGGTGGCTGTCCGAATTCCGACCGGCCCGAGTTCGGCCGCCATGCAACGGGTCAGCATATCCATCCCCGCCTTGGAGGCGCCGTAGGCATGGCGCGGCGCGAACGGCAGAAAGCTGTCGATCGACCCGAGATTGAGGATCACGCCGCCCGGGCGCATAGCCTTGATCGCTTCGCGCGCGCAGGTGAAGGCGCCGGTAAGGTTGACATCCAGGACGTGTTCGAGCTGTTTCGACAGTTGCTCGATCGCAGGCACAATCCTGTCGGCGGTATCAGCACTATTGACCAGAACATCGATATACCCGAAGCGTCCCCTCAGTTCTTCGAACATCGACACCACATCGCTCTCGACGGCCACGTCCAGCGATTTCGCCAGATGCTTGCCGGGGAGCGATGTAGCCAGCTCTGCCGCTGCAGTGCCATCTTTATCAGCAATCACGACGGTGTCGCCGTTCGCGGCAAAGCGGCGAGCGACGGCCGCGCCAATGCTTTTTGCGCCACCGGTGACGAGCACGATTCGCGCATCTGTGCATTCGGCCGGACAGGAGAGCTCGGCTTGGAGCGCACCATCCACCGGCGGGTGAGCATCCCCCGGCTGGTTGAATGACATCCAGCCTCCGTCGACTGCCAGCACCGAGCCGGTGATGTAGCGCGCCTGCGTGCTGCTCAGAAAACGCACGACCCTGGCGATCTCGTCGGGGCGAGCCAAGCGCCCCATCGGCACGCGGCGGCGTATCGCCGCGAGGTCCATTTTGCCAGCGCGTGCCAGTTCTGTGACCATTGGGGTGCGGACGGAGCCCGGCGCCACCGCCGTGACGCGGATTCCTCGCATAGCCCACTCGCATGCAAGGGACTTTGTCAACGAGATCACGCCAGCTTTCGAGGCTGCGTAGGCGTTGCGCCTGGGATTGCCGACCACGCCCGCCATCGAAGCCACATTGACGATCGCACCGCCCGGCTTCATGCGCCGCGCCGCTTCCCGGGCCATAACGAATGGCCCAATAAGGTTCACTGTCACGCCGCGTCGGAAGGTATCGACAGCGGTGTCGATGATCCTATCCATCGTGGGTCCAACCGCCGCATTGTTGATGAGGACATCGATTTGCGCGAACCGTGCTTCGACCTGGCCGAAAAGTGAGAGCATGTCCTTCTCTCGCGACACATCGCACTCCAGACCGACGTGCGGCGACCCGAGATCCCGAGCCAGTTCAACCACACCACTGCCCGGAAGGTCCACCGCAACTACAGTGTCTCCGTCCGCGGCAAGGATATCGACCAGGGCACGGCCGATCCCGCCCGCAGCGCCTGTGATGATTACGGTGCGTGCTGCCAGTTTCACGAGAGCTTCTCCACGATGACCGCTTGTGATCTCAGCCCATCAACCTTGGGCGGAATGAAGGGCCGAGCCAAATCGTTGCAGTGACCGCCAGTCGCGGCCCCACACAGATGTCGTTCCCGTAGGGCGCTCATCCTCCATTCCTACCCACTTATGCAGCTCCCAGTTGGGGACCCTCGACGCCATCTTGGTCGGTGGGGATGTGACCCTTGAGCAACTGGTAGATGGGATCGTCTGGATGTGGTGCTCCAATCGGCTGTCGCCGGCCGAACCTATCTGCCTCAAGAATCGCTGGCGGGATTTGCTCCTCAACCCAATCGTAGACGACTGTCCGTTCCGCAATTCGCCACTCGTCCTGCCTCTTCTGAAACAGATCGCAGTAACGGCCGCAAAGCAGCGTCTGACGTATTTCTTGGTCTGTATCCGGTCCGCGTTGCAGCGCGGTGAAATAGCTCTCGACCGCGGCCTCTGCTGAACTGATGAAGTCGATCAGGCTGTTCGTGATTTGATGGATGTTACGGTGCCCCGGCAGACCGAGAGCAAATTGGATGAAGTCCTCTGCCGGTCCGCAATAGGGACCGTGCCTGTCATACGCTTCGGGCCAGTATGCGCTACGCAGCGCCGCCTCATCGGCGCGGTCTATCCCGCGGCAGTACCGATACAGGCAGTTGCGGATCGCCTCTCGGTCACGCAGTTCGGTAATTTTCGCGTGGTCGACAGGGTCTGTCGCGAATTGTATGATTGTTTTGTCCTTCCCGATGCCAGTCTGCACTTTGCGTGTGTCTCTCTCTACAACTGAGTTAGCGGGGGGCTCGTCAACTTCCAGAGCTTGTTCGGGGCAGGCTCGTACCCCTTTTGAGGCAAGCAGTTGCTCCCCATCGGCAACATCAATATCACCGGGCAAGATGTAGCCGGCGTCATCAAGCTTGAAGACTCTCGGCGCCCGCGCCCAGCAGCGCGCATGACCCTGGCATCTGGCTTTATGTACGACGACACGCATAGCGAACTCCAATGTCGTTGGCTGAAACTTCAGGACCATTCCAGGATCAGATTCTCGATCCCGAACACATGGCCGCCGAAGGTGATAGGTTCAGTCCCTGTCTTGATCCGAAAGGCTGGGATGCGCGCCAGCCACTCCTCCAGGCCAATGACAATCTCCCGCCGGGCAAGGTGTGAGCCAAGACAACGATGGGGACCATAGCCAAAGGCAGCGTGCCGGTTGTCCTCGCGCGCCAGATCGATCTCATTCGGGCATTCGAATTCCGCCGGGTCACGATTGGCAATCATCGTGGCACAGGAAACATAATCTCCCTTGCGGATCGGCGCGCCTTTGAAGTCGACATCCTTCGTTGCCACTCGGATCATCTGAATGGTCGAATAGGCGCGCAGCAATTCTTCCGCAGCGACGGCAATCCGGTCAGGTTCGCTTCGTAGCAATTCCTGATCTTTGGGGTTGCGCGCGAGATGGGCCAAGTCGAAGCATATGGCTGCTGAGACCGTGTCGAGTCCCGCGACGAACACAAGCACGCCGATGCCACGGACTTCTTCGTCACTGAGCAGACGACCCTCGACCTTTGCCTTCACGATGAAGGTCATGAAATCATCGACCGGCTCCTTGCGGCGCTCGGTGGCAAGTTCGTCGATGAAGGCCACGATCGTCCGGGCTGCGGGTGGTCGTTGCTCCTTATCGCCGTGGAGCAGATCTCTAGCCCAGCCGACAAATGTTTCTAGTCCGTTGTCCGAAAGCCCAATAAAGCGAAGGAAGATATTGACCGCGAACGGAACTGCAAAATCCTTCATGATGTCGCAGCTCGTGCCTGATGCGGCGATCCTGTCGATCAGCTTGATCGCT
The DNA here is from genome assembly GCF_020164745.1 of Mesorhizobium sp. ES1-4. Taxonomy (GTDB): domain Bacteria; phylum Pseudomonadota; class Alphaproteobacteria; order Rhizobiales; family Rhizobiaceae; genus Mesorhizobium. Next base: position 8,977 of record NZ_JAIUGV010000025.1, read on the forward strand.
CGTTCCCGGACAGCCGGCTCCAATGCCATTACCCGCTTTGGCGAAAGCAGCGGATTGAGCAGTGAGCGAAAAACACCGTGGAATGGCGGATCGAGCTCAAGCGGGATCATCGGCCAGCTCTCGCCGAGCACAGAGGCGAAGATGCTGCGATGGCTGGAAAACGTTTCGGTGTCCTGCAGCACCCGGCGCTGGTCGCTCGCGCGAGTGATGACCCAGGTACCCCGACCGTCGCGCGTGTTGCTGGTTGAATAAAAGATCGGAGGCCCGGCATGAACGCAAGCAACCGCTGCATGCGGATCCCCGTTAGCCGTCGGCAACATGCCGGGCGACGTAAACAGGTTGAAGTCCCTCACCATTTCGGGCGGGACATGATCTGGAACCGGCCGCGATTTAACCGCGCCAGAATCGAGAGACCGTTCATGAGATGCTGTCGGCATTTGCATGCAATCGTCGGTGCAAGCTCCGTGCCGAATTCGTCTTTCGATAATCCTTGCCGTTTGCTGGGCAACAGGTGGCGCCTGCGCTGACTTGCTGGTCGGGATTGCAACATTCTTGTCCAGCGTCGGACACAGAATGTAGAATGCTAGACAGCGACTTGGAGCAACTCAACTGGTGGGATCGCTAGCCGATCATGTGCCCGGGGAGCATCCAGTTCGAAAGCTTGCGCTAAGCGGCTTGGTGACTTGGCCGAGGTCACCAGGTGGAAACGACCAACACTTGGGGTGAGCCTAGTGGCGCTCCCCTCGATGATGTCTGGCGGGGTGGTTAGCCGCCTCCGTAGGACAAGATCAGTCTACACGAATGGACTATAGCCTCTCCTCGCATGCCTCATTGGCCGTCCTTCAGAGCCGGCCACACGAGCTTTTGTCTTTCAGCAGGGCGTTTTTCTCGCCAGCTACAGAGCCACACCGACGCCATTAATGAGCGTCCAGTCGACGGGTTGGATGGCCCTGTCCATCTTGCCCAGCACCTTGGCTTAGCATTTGCCGGTGCGGCGGAAGCCTTCAAGACGCAGTTCTTGACCTTCTCCAGATCAGCCTCGGATGGATATCGGCAAGGGTTCAGCTCGTCCTTTTGAACTTGCGCATCTTCGTGTTGGCCAACCCCAGGCCGCCCGACATATTTGCGGTCTATCCGGCACCTCAACTTCGAACAACCTTGCGGCAAGCTCTTGGGATAGCCCACGCTCGTGCCTCCACCACCCGCTCAGCAGAGCCAGATTTGTCGTTGATGGCACGGAACTTGCGGAGTCATTCGCAGATGCGTCACGGACCGAGAGTGTCGTCCCATGAATTCGATCACCAAAAAGGCCGCCCGACGTTGCTGGGACCGCCTGCAATTACCTTATCCCAGAATTGGGAGCAACGGCTTCAAAAGGGATAACTCATCACCTCAATTTTGTCGATCGCGCGGCCATCGAACCGCAGCCATCGATCAGACTTCCGCCTCGTTGCACTCATTGCGACCGCCTTGGTGCTTGCGACAACCGCTCAATTCTGGCTGCCAGGATAACCACATATGGCGACGGAACTTCCTGCTTCAAAGCAATATAGAGATCGTCGATCATCCCCCCATCAAGGCCTCGATCGAGGACACCGCGTTCGGCTTGCTTGGTTCGCAGTGAACAGACCGCACTTCGACGAATGCGATCGATGCGACCGCGCCGAGAACTCTCCCGCATTGTCGACGGTTGGGTCCGTCGGCCCTCCGATGAGGCCTCGGATGCGTCGGGCTCCGAGGCCTCGACTGATGCCGACTGGCCGCCGCCGGAAGGTCTCGCGGCTTTGATCCCCGGCGATGTAGCCACCCCTGCTGCAACAGCTCCTAGCCGGAGAACTCATTCATGACCGAATCGGCGACAGATTTAGTGGACGCGGCTTTGTTCGACCGAGATCGGCTTGACCCAGAAAGTCCCTATCAACGTTCTGGCCCTGCATGGGGTGCCATCATTTCGCTTTCCTTCGGCACCTTCGGGCTTGTGACGGCAGAGTTTCTGCCCGCCAGCGTTCTGACACCGCTCGCGCATGATCTCCGTATCACCACGGGCACGGCTGGACAGGCGCTAACAGCGGCCGCAATCGTCGCGGCGATCTCGGCACCGATAATCGCCATCGTGACAAAGCGTCTGGACCGCAGGGTCGTCATCTGGGCGATGACGCTCCTGCTGATCCTGTCGAACGTTCTGGCGGAGGTTGCGGGGTCGCTGCCGGTTTTGCTGGCGGCACGCGTCGTCCTTGGCATATCGCTTGGTGGTTTTTGGTCAATTTCGGCAGCGTTGGCGATGCGGCTGGTTCCAAGTCACCTCATGCCGCGCGCCATGTCGGTCATCCTCACCGGCGTTTCTGTCGCCTCCGTCTGCGCGGCTCCAATCGGCGCTTATGTCGGTGACATTTGGGGATGGCGAGCCTCGTTCAAGGTCGCCGCAATCGTGAGTGCCGTTGCGCTGCTCGTGCAACTCGTAACCATTCCGCCACTGCCTCCGATCGAAGTGCGCAGATTCCGCAGTCCGCTGGATGTCGCGAAGAATCCGGCGATGAAGGTTGCGGTGCTAGTCGTGCTATTGGTCGCTTCCGGCCATTTTGCCAGCTTCGCCTACATCCGCGCCTTTCTCGAGAGCGTTCCTGCGCTCGACAAGAAGTCAATCCCGCTCGTGTTCCTTGCTTTTGGCACGGCCGGCGTCTTCGGCAATTTAGCCGGCGCATTCCTCACCAAACACAGTCTCAAGGCGGTCGCGGCCCTGCCGCCCCTGCTCATTGCCGTAGCCGCTGTCTCGCTCCTGACCATGAGAGCATCGGCCTTGACCTCGGCAATTGCAGTTGCCGTATGGGGCTTTGCTTTTGGCGCGGTCCCGGTCGGATTGCAGACATGGATGGTGCTACGCGCCGCTCCGAAACAGGCCGAGAGCGCTGGTGTACTGATGGTCATAACCTTCCAAGTGGCCATCGCAGCCGGCACAACTTGCGGTGGCCTATTGGTGGATCACACGGGTATTGCCAGTGTCTTTGTCTACAGCGCGGTTGCCACGTTCCTCGCTGTCTTGACAGTATTTTTGCTCGGCCCGAACCGCAAAACCTGACCGCCTGGTGGGGAGTGACGGTCGGCGGCGTTCACGCTATTGTCACCTCTGAGCTCGGCCCAAAGGCCGCGGCTTCGTCGTAACCATGCGGTCGATGGGGCAGCGCCAAATTGCTTCCTGCTCATCGCGTTGCGATAATACAGCGCGCTTATTGCGTCATCGTGTCCCCGGTCTCGGCTTCAATGCCCGGCTACTGGCTGCGGAGGCAGATGGGCGCCGGCGTCCCACCGACGACGATCGGTCTTTTCTCATGTAGCTGTCGGGGAAACGAGGCAGGTTTTCCGCCAGAACCCGCCAGTCGTCGCGCTCGCGTTCGCCTTCCTTGCGCGCACCGAACAACTGGATGATGATCTTGCCGTCGGACCCATATGCTTCGAGCGAGGTGACGTGACTGTCATTGGTCGGCTTGCGCACGGCCCAAACCTCACGGATTTGGTGGGTCCTGAGATGCAGCCGGAACGTTTCGTCCAGCACATGGATGCACGGCCCGATCTGCTTGACCGACTTGATTAAGCCGGAATGGGTCTGGATAGAACCTCGGTTGCCGACGAAGCACATGATCGGCAATTCGTCTTCGGCCGCACGCTGGAGCACGGCGCCAACTGCGGCATTGTCGAGCAGCCAAGCGTAATCCTGGCCGACCATGCGCAAAGCCTGGCAGCGGCTGAGCTTGAGCGTCTTTAGAAGGTTGACGTCAGTCAGCCGGCTCCAGTACTCGCGTAGGTCGTCCACCGTGCCGGCCCAGTCCGCAGTCCTCGCGCCCAGGTCGGCTACTCTCGCCTTAAGCGACATGGTCGGCTCCTGGTTGGCGGATACGAGCTCGGCCACCAGCTTTCGATAGGCATGAAGGTTGGAGACCGGCCTGAGATGCACCTTATGCACTGCTGCGCCGGCGGCGTCGAAGAATTGCAAACTGCGCTGGATTCCGCCGCGATGGCGCCTTTCAACAGCGAAACCATACCTCCAAGCCTGCGGGAAGACGCGAAGGTCGAATTCGTCACCAAGGACCATGGCGTGATTGTTGCCGGTTATCACTCTGTTGAAGACGCCAATCTTTTCGTGCACGGCACCTTGATTGCGGGTCAGCGCCGTCACTTCGCCCACGAATTCGAGGCCCGTCAGAAGGTGATTGACGCGCGGGTCGATGCGTGCCGCGCCGAAACCGCAATGGGCCGCGACCAGTTCCGCTTCCGAAATGGCCAATTGGGCGGCGAAATCACGCGCGGGAATGTTCGGACAGACTTCCCACGCACGCCGGATTTCGTTGGGCGACCGCTTCTTGCGCTGATCCATGTTTTTACCCCTGCCCCGTTCTTCTTTTGACGATCGATCGAAAAACGGGCCTCAGGGATGTGCACGGCGGACGCGATCGATCGTCAGGCACATGCCAGTCGAATCCTGTCTCCGGGCGGTCAGCGGCCAATCGCCGGTAGCGAGCGATTGTTGGGTGGTCGGCGCCAATCGGCCGATCGAGCATTCGGGTACCACCGGCGGTGCTGCTTTCCCACCAAGGCGGGTCTGATGGATCATATTGCTTTCCTTCGTTCTTCGATTGCGAGGGCAACCCAAAGGTGAATCGGCCGGCAATTTTGCCGCCGCAACGAAGGCTTCACAAAAATCGTGCCAGTTGCTCCGCGGCAAGCTCTGAACATCTTTGGCTCTGTTCATTGCTTTACGCGTGAGTGCATCGCGAACTCAGGCGCCCTTCCTGTGACGCGGACGCGACAAACCCGACAGTAAGTGTCGGTTGTCGGACGTCTCCCCAGCAATCGAGCATAAGAGACGTCGGGATGTCCTACGGTTTTTGACACGTCTTCCCTTTGGCACGGTCCATGCGAGATGATCCACGAAAACGCCGGACCGAGGAGAAATCGAGCCATGATTACGCTCACCGACAACGCTGTTGCCGCCATCAAGGCCGCTCTTTACCGCGCCAGCGAGCCGGCGGAAGGATTTCGCATCATGGTCCATGCCGGCGGCTGCGCCGGCTTCCAATACTCAATGGGCCTGGAGAGCGTCTCACGTGAGGGCGATGCGATCATCGAGCGAGATGGGCTCAAGGTGTTCATGGATAGAGGCTCCCAACCCCATGCCGCCGGCATGACCGTGGACTTCGTCACTGGGCTCGAAACATCCGGCTTTGTTTTCGATAACCCCAATGCGCGTGAGACGTGCGGCTGCGGCAAGTCCTGCAAATGATTGCGAGGGAACAGGCTATGTTCGACTATAGCGACGCCAAGGAATACTGCGTCGAACCGGTAACCGCCGGCGCTCTGGAACCGGCCGACACGCACTGTCGGCCCGGAACAATTGCGTTCGGTGATGCACCAAATCGCGATCATCGATCGTTGCCGTGGGCAAGCAAACAAAATTGCCCGAAACAGCTGAATTCCCGGCGGATGCCGCCACCAAAGGGCAATGTCGACAGCGACCGGTCAGCCAAGCCATCGCTCCCCCGGCCGCCCACCTTACCAGATACGATATGCGCCAGAGGTTCAATGGCCCGACTACCCTTGAATCATTTCAGCAGTTGAAGGATCACTCCCATGAACCCTGTCTATCTCGACAACAACGCAACGACGCGGGTTGATCCTGCAGTCGTTGGAGCGATGTTGCCTTTCTTTACGGAGCAATTTGGCAATCATTCGTCCATGCACGCCTATGGCGCATCGGTTGCTGAAGCCGTGAGAAAGGCGAGGCAACAGTTGCAAGCCCTCATCGGCGCGGGATTCGAGGACGAGATCATCTTCACCTCGGGCGGGACTGAAAGCGACAGTACAGCCATCCTTTCGGCGCTGGAGGTGATGCCCGACCGAACGGAAATAGTGACTTCCGCGGTTGAACATCCGGCCGTTCTGAAGTTGTGCGCGCACCTTGAGAAGACGCGCGGCGTCAAGGTGCACATTATCCCAGTCGATCACTACGGCCGGCTCGACCTGGACGCCTACAGAACCGCCCTCACCCCACAAGTGGCAATCGTCTCGATAATGTGGGCGAACAATGAGACCGGTACGATCTTTCCCGTGGTTAAGCTTGCCGATCTAGCCAGGGAAGTCGGCGCGCTTTTCCACACTGATGCAGTGCAGGCGGTCGGAAGGCTTCCGATTGAGCTGAAATCGACCGCGATCGACATGCTGTCGCTCTCCGCCCACAAGCTGCATGGTCCAAAGGGGATAGGCGCGCTTTATGTAAGACGTGGCGTGCGCTTCTCCTCCATGATCAAGGGTGGGCACCAAGAGCGCGACCGGCGTGCAGGCACTGAAAACACACCCGGCATAGTCGGACTGGGCATGGCGGCCGAACTCGCCTTGAAATTCATGGACGAGACAAAACGAATAAAATGGTTGCGCGACCGCCTTGAGAACGGGATCATCCAGCGCATCCCAAACACATCCATCAACGGCGATCCGCAAGAGCGATTGCCAAACACTGCAAACATTGGATTCGAAGGTATCGAAGGCGATGCAATTCCAATTGTCCTGAGCCGGCTGGGAATCGCCTGTTCCGCCGGGTCCGCCTGTGCCTCTGGCTCACTGGAACCGAGCCATGTTCTGATCGCTATGAACGCGGCATGTGGGGCAGTCCGCTTCTCCTTGTCGCGTGACAACGGCGAAGATGACGTAGACCGCGTGCTTGAGGTCCTGCCTGCGATCACCGAGAAGCTACGGGCCGTTCCCAGTGCTGGACTGTGCGGGCGAGGTGCAGAACAGCTTCATTCCGGCCCGGGTCCGAGCGGCACAATAGCCGACGAGCCGTGAGGTCTTCCTCAACGTGACGACCCTGCGCAAGGAGAGCAGTTAAACTCGGGGTCGCCTTCACCACTTCAGAAAAGCTTGAGATCGCCAAGTCTCTTGCCCAGCCGCCGTGCCAGAGGTCGGCACGCCGTCAGCAATGTCACCAATGCATCGACACCACAATTTCGCGCCGGGAGAATACAATGAACTGCTCCGCTGATAGCCGCCCGATCGATCGCACCGATATCCTAGCGCGACTGAAGGGCCTGTCGGCCGCGGAGGACTTCTTCGCCTGCCTTGACGTCTCCTACGACCCGAAAGTGATGAATGTCTCGCGGCTCCATATCATGAAGCGCGTGGGCCAATACCTTGCCGAAGAAGATTTCTCCGGTCTGCCTAACCAGGTAATCGCCGCGCGGGTGCGCGCCAAGCTGGAACGCGCCTACGAAGATTTCGCGACTTCCTCGCCGCTCACGCAACGTGTGTTCAAGGTGCTAAGGGACCACGATCCAAACATATGTCCCGCACCTGGCCGCGCCTTCGTCCCGCTCGACTCTGCACTGAAGCGGTTCGGAAAGTAATGAGCCCGACACGGCTGCGACGCGACAATGTCGAGAAGTCGACAAATCCAGTCCTCATGACGCCTCCTCGGAAGCAAACGAAGCCACCTTCTGGAATAGAGGCAGGAAGACGACTTGGCATGAACGATGCAGGCAATGAGGTGAACCGCCAAGCACGAATCCGGACTGGGAGCTTAGAGAAACCGCCAATGCATATCGTAGTCTGCATCAAGCAGGTGCCGGATTCGGCACAGATCCGCGTGCACCCGGTGACGAACACGATCATGCGTCAGGGTGTTCCGACCATCATCAATCCTTACGACCTGTTCGCCCTCGAAGAAGCGCTCAAACTGCGCGACGTTCATGGTGGCGAGGTTACTGTGCTCACAATGGGTCCGCCCATGGCGGAGGACTCGCTGCGAAAGGCGCTCGGTTACGGTGCTGACCGAGCAGTTCTCTTGACGGACCGCTATTTTGCCGGATCCGATACGCTGGCGACTTCCTTTGCTCTTTCGCAAGCAATCGCAAAAATTGGGGAGACTTTCGGCAGGCCGGACATCGTCTTCACCGGCAAGCAGACGATTGACGGCGATACCGCCCAGGTCGGACCGGGCATAGCCAAGCGCCTAGATTTATCGCAACTTACCTATGTCGCGAAGATTGCCTCCATCGATCTCGATACGCGAGAGATCGAAGTCGCTCGTCGCGCCGAAGGCGGCACCCAGTTGCTGAAGAGCAGACTCCCTTGCCTCATTACCATGCTGGAAGACACCAACGAAATCCGCCGGGGCTCGCTCCAGCAGGCTCTGTGCGCGGCGCGCAGCCAAGTCGTGAAGTGGACTGCAGCCGACGCCGGCATTGACGATCTCACCCGGTGCGGTCTGCGTGGCTCGCCTACAGTCGTCAAGCGTGTTTTCGCCCCCACCGCACGGGCAGAAAGGGCGGCGCAGATCGACACCGCGGAAAGGGGCTTGCAGGACATAGCCGATGAACTCATCGCCGATATCTTAACCCGCCGGCCGGCGCTGGAACATGAGCTGGCCTTCAACAGCGGCACGTGACGGCCAGGAGCAGAAAATGTCGACCGCAAGCCAAACTACCCCTCGCATTGCCCCCGGCCGTGCCGGTGTAAAGAAAGAACTTCCCGACCGTTTCAAAGACTACCGGCACGTGTGGGTCTTCCTCGAGCTCGAACGCGGCAATGTGCATCCTGTATCATTCGAACTGCTGGGCGAAGGCCGCAAATTAGCCGACAAGCTTGAAGTCCAGCTCGCGGGCGTCGTGCTGGGACCGCCGGGCGAGATGGTCGAGGACGCTGTTGCCGAGGCCTTCGCTTACGGGGCGGATCTTGTCTACATCGTCGATGCGCCGCCGCTCGCCGACTACCGGAACGAGCCGTTCGCCAAGGCGCTCACGGATCTGGTCAATACCCATAAACCCGAAATCCTCCTTCTCGGCGCGACCACACTGGGCAGGGATCTTGCAGGCTCGGTAGCGACGACCCTGCAGACGGGGCTCACGGCCGACTGCACCGAACTTGATGTAGATTCCGACGGTTCACTCGCCGCGACCCGTCCGACTTTTGGTGGCTCATTGTTGTGTACGATCTATACACTAAATTACCGGCCGCAAATGGCGACGGTGCGACCAAGGGTCATGCCTATGCCGCAACGGGTGGATAAGCCGGTCGGGCGTGTCATGCGGCACAAGCTGTCGCTCGTTGAGGACGATATCGTCACCAAAGTCCTCGGCTTCCTACCGGATAACCAGTCGGCAATGGCAAATCTTGCCTATGCGGATGTCGTGGTTGCGGGAGGCCTCGGTCTCGGAGCGGCGGAGAACCTTCAGCTTGTGAAGAATCTTGCCCGAGCGATCGGCGCCGAGCATGGCTGTTCGCGCCCCTTGGTCCAGAAGGGCTGGATGCCGGCTGATCGACAGATTGGACAAACTGGCAAGACCATTCGACCGAAGCTTTACATCGCGGCCGGAATTTCCGGCGCCATCCAGCACCGAGTTGGGGTCGAGGGGGCCGATCTCATCGTCGCGATCAACACCGATCCGAACGCGCCGATTTTCGAGTTCGCCCACCTCGGGATCGTCACGGATGCAATCCGCTTCCTGCCCGCACTGACGGAAGCCTTCACCCGGCGGCTGTCGCCGCACAGTCGAGACAAGCTTGCGAGTTGAGGGAGAGGACATGATTGAACAATTCGATGCCATTGTGGTCGGAGCCGGCATGTCTGGAAACGCAGCTGCTTACACTTTGGCAAGCCAGGGGCTGAAGGTCCTGCAGTTGGAGCGCGGGGAATATCCGGGCTCTAAGAACGTCCAGGGTGCCATAATGTACGCGAACATGCTGGAGAAGATCATCCCGGACTTCCGGGATGATGCGCCCCTCGAGCGGCACCTGGTCGAACAGCGACTTTGGGTGATGGACGACACGTCTCACACCGGAATTCATTACCGGTCGGACGACTTCAATGAGGCGAAACCCAACCGCTACACGATCATCCGCGCCCAGTTCGACAAATGGTTTTCCCGCAAGGTGCGCGAGGCTGGCGCGACGGTCCTGTGTGAGACGACCGCGACGGAACTCGTCCGTGATGGCAATGGCAAGGTGATCGGCGTCCGCACAGACCGGGCTGGCGGAGTGGTCTTCGCGAATGTGGTCGTTCTCGCAGAAGGGGTGTCGGGATTGCTTGGCACTCGCGCAGGCCTGCGCGAGATGCCGAAGCCGGAGACCGTGGCGATTGCCGTCAAGGAAATGCATTTCTTGCCCGAAGAGGTCATTGGCCAGCGGTTCGGGGTGAAGGGCGATGAAGGCTGCGTAATCGAGGCCGTGGGCACGATCTCTCGCAGCATGGCCGGGCTCGGCTTCCTTTACACCAATAAGGAGTCGATTTCACTCGGCATCGGCTGCCTGGTCTCGGATTTCGCCGCGACGATGGAGAGCCCGTCCGCCCTCCTGGATGCGATGAAAAACCATCCTTCGATCCGGCCGCTGATCGCTGGCTCGGAGGTGAAAGAATATGCCGCCCATCTTATCCCCGAAGGTGGTTACAGGGCCATTCCGCAGCTATTCGGCGACGGTTGGGTCATCGTCGGCGACGCAGCGCAACTGAACAATGCCATTCACCGTGAGGGTTCGAACCTTGCCATGACCTCGGGTCGTGTCGCGGCTGAGGCGATCATCAAAGTCAAAAGCCGCAACGGTCCTATGACCAAAGCGAACCTTGCGCTCTACAAGACGATGCTGGATGACTCCTTTGTGATCAAGGATCTTAAGAAATACAAGGACATGCCAGCCTTACTCCACACCAATTCCAGCAACTTTTTTGACAGCTATCCGCGGTTGATGTCGCATGCCGCTCAGACCTTCATGCGTGTCGACGGCACGCCGAAGATCGAGAAGGAAAAGAACACCACGGCCGCCTTCATCAACGCGCGCTCGCGCTGGGGGTTGGTCAGCGACGCGGTCCGCCTGGCATTGGCATGGCGCTGAAGAGGGTACAAGATGACGATCGCAGTGACGAAGGTTCGTGTCGAGGACAAACTTTACCAGAACCGCTATCTGGTCGATTCCGGCCGCCCCCATATCATAGTGCGACCGCACGACAAGCCAAGCGCGAACTTGCTTGCGTTGACCTACGTCTGTCCGGCGAAATGCTATGAGTTGAATGACAAGGGTCAAGTCGAGATCACCGCCGACGGCTGCATGGAATGCGGCACCTGCCGGATATTGTGCGAGAAAGGCGGCGACATCGAGTGGAACTATCCGCGCGGCGGCTTTGGTGTCCTGTTCAAGTTCGGATGATCAGCCGGTGCCAAGAGCATGCCGGCAGCGAGCAACTGCGGCACACCATGAGCCTCTCCATCCACTTGCAAAGAGCTAGTGAATATTGGGTTTCGCAATTCAAGTTTCCTCGACTTGGTAGGGGTATCCTCAGGCCACGGGGCGCCTGTGCCGGACTTACCACCGGTAACGTGGTCGAGCCCCTTTGGACAATGTCCGGCCATCGTGCCGGATGGCAGCCACAACGGCCGGTGAGCAAATGGAACGGCACAATCCATGATAAAGACGTATGTGCTAGTGCATGGTGCCTGGCATGGCGGATGGTGTTGGCGGGACGTCGCCGCCAATCTTCGCAAGATGGGATGCCACGTGACCACGCCTACCCAGACAGGTGTCGGCGAACGCGCACGTTTGCTGTGCAAGGACATCACGCCCGACACATTCGTGACCGACATCGTCAACCACATTGTAACGGAAGAGCTGAGCGATGTGATCCTTGTCGGTCACAGTCTAGGCGGCATCAGCATCACCGGCGCCGCCGACCGGATACCCGACCATATCAGCCATCTCGTTTATCTCGACGGCGCCATCGTCGAGAGCGGTCAAAGTGTATTCAGCACCATGCCCCCCGACATCGTCGCCGCCCGTCGAAAATTGGTTGCGGAGGAAGGACGGGGTATCTTCATGCCGACTCCGCCGCCAACAGCATTCGGCACTCCCGAGGGACACTCGCTCACGGACTGGGTGCGGCGCCGGATAACACCGCATCCGGCAGGCACCTACGAAAGCGGACTTAAGCTCGAGCACCCGCTCGGCAACGGCAGACCCCGAACCTATGTCGTCTGCACTAATCCACTCCACCCGCCGATGGCGGGAGCGCGAGAATGGGTCGCGAAGCAGGATGGCTGGGCGTGGCAGGAACTCGCCACTGGCCACGACGCAATGATCCTCGCGCCGACGGAAGTTGCTCTCCTTCTTAGCGCTGTCGGCTGAGGAACCAAGTAGGGGGAGCGGCGGCCGATTCTCAGGCCGTGGCCTTGAGCTCTGGTGCAAGGATGTAGGCCCAACGGGTCGTTCCGGTGGCGCCACCGAAACCACTAGGCGGGAGTGGCCTGTCCTGCCGACGTCGCAAGCTTGCGAGCGTTCCGCCGCGGCCGCAGCCCGTAGCGCCGGGCAACCTCCGAGATCACCGCGTCGGCTCCAGGGTCTCGGAGATGACTCCGTGCCTTGTCGTCCATCGACCAATGCCGCCGACCAACAGCGCCGTTGATCACCCTCGAAAACGCCGAGGCTGCCGCTCAGGGTCAATCGTAAGTTCAAGTTCAGACACAAGCCGATCTCCGATCCACCTCAGAATCGGCAGGCCCACAGATCGCGGGTCCTCCTGGAAGGACACAGCGCTTACCCTTGAAATATGGAGAACCATGGCTTTGCGCCGTCGGCAGTTGAGCTGATCTCGCAATGCTATTTCCCCGGCAACGTCCGCGAGCCGGAGAACTGCGTGCTTGGCGTTCTCCTCTGGAAGGAACCAATCTTTCGGAACGTGGCAATGTCATCGACGAGCTCTCACGGGCCAGCACGATGCCGGTTCGGCGCATCGGCGCCCGCCTGAACACGAGATGGCCACTTGCGATTCTAACGATACGGCCGGACGGGGGCTGGGACCGCGGCGGACGAAGCGTGACGGCTGATCGACACAATGGAGAAGGCCGGCTGGGTTCAGGCTAATGCGGCTCGAATTCTCGGCCTCAAGCTGCGACAAGTCGGCTAGGCGATACGCCGGCATAGTATCGAGGTGAAGGAACTTCTAAGAGCCTGATGAGCCAATCGTCAGGCCAGTGGTCTTGCGCGCCCTGTGCGCGACAAGGAGTGCTTCGTGCTTCTGAACGGATTTGGACTTGCACTGTCGCAAGCAGGACAAAATTGTGTCGCGCCGGCCTGACACAATGCGATATCGACCCGAATAGTGAACTGAAGCCGCTTTTTTCAGTTGGTATGGCTCTTGCACCTTGAACCGCGACGTTACCAGCAACGGAGCCGTTTGATGTCCTCACCGACAGTTTCGATTGAGGGGCCGACTAGCACGACATCCGAGGGTCTTCTGGCAGCCGCGAAATCCGGTGGCTGCGCATCGTCTTCCTACGGCTCGTCGCCGACCAGCCCGGGCGAAGAGGATCCGGCTATTTGGGAAAGGATCAAGGATCACCCCTGCTTTTCGGAGGAAGCGCATCATTATTTCGCGCGTATGCATGTGGCGGTCGCGCCGGCTTGCAATGTCCAGTGCAACTATTGCAATCGCAAATACGATTGCGCCAACGAGAGCCGGCCTGGTGTTGTGTCTGAGAAGTTGACGCCCGACCAAGCGCTACGCAAGGTCATCGCCGTTGCCAACAAAGTTCCGCAGCTTTCGGTTCTTGGCATCGCTGGGCCGGGGGATGCCTGTTACGATTGGGAGAAAACGAAGGCAACGTTCGACCGCGTCATCAGGGAAATCCCCGACATAAAGCTGTGCGTCTCCACTAATGGGCTCGTGCTGCCGGACCATGTCGCCGAGCTTGCCGAAATGAATGTTGATCACGTGACGATCACCATCAACATGGTCGACCCGGAAGTCGGCGCGAAGATCTATCCATGGATCTTTTATGAAAATCGCCGCTACTTCGGCATCGAAGCCGCTCGAATCTTGCACGCGCGGCAGATGCTGGGCCTGGAGATGCTGAGCGCGCGCGGCATCCTCACCAAAATCAACTCGGTGATGATTCCTGGAGTGAACGACCAGCACCTGTTTGAGGTGAACAAAATGGTCAGGGAGCGGGGCGCGTTTCTGCACAACGTGATGCCTCTGATTTCGGACCCGGCGCACGGTACCCACTACGGACTCATCGGGCAGCGCGGCCCAACGGCAACGGAGATGATGGCTCTTCAGGATCGACTTGAAGGTGGCGCCAAGTTGATGCGCCACTGCCGGCAGTGCCGGGCAGATGCTGTCGGCCTGCTCGGTGAAGATCGTGGCCAGGAATTCACGCTGGACGGTATTCCCGACGATGTCGCCTACGATGCTGGCAAGCGTCAGGCCTATCGGCAGGTGGTCGCACACGAGCGCCGTGATCATGAGGCGGCGAGGAGCGAGGCCATCGGTATGGTCAAGGCAACAGACTCCGAAAAGTCGCTTCTGGTTGCGGTGGCCACTAAGGGAGGTGGACGGGTCAACGAACACTTCGGCCACGCGAAGGAATTCCAGGTTTATGAAGTCTCGCCTAGAGGGATCAGCTTGGTCGGGCATCGGAAGGTCGAGCGGTATTGCCTCGGAGGCGGGGGCGAAGACGCCATCCTCGAGGGCGTCATCGCAGCGCTCGAAGGCATACACATAGTGCTATGCGCCAAGATCGGAAATCGCCCGAAGGAACAACTCTCGCGAGTTGGACTGCGCGTAACCGACGCCTATGGCCATGACTACATCGAGACCGCAGTCAGCGCACTTTACGCGGCAGAGTTTGGGATCAGACCACTAGCGGCGACGGCCTGAGCCGTCTCGTCCGATAACCAGGAGTTAGAATGGCTTTAAAGATCATCGCATCCCAATGTACCCAATGCGGGGCCTGCGAGTTCGAATGTCCTTCGGAAGCGATCAAGTTCAAGGGCGACGCCTATGTGATCGATCCAAACAAGTGCACCGAATGCAAGGAGGCCTTCGATACGCAGCAATGCGTGTCGGTCTGTCCGGTACCGAAAACCTGCGTTCCCGCTTGATTCCTACCGAAACGGTCGGGTTCGCCGCACGACGACGCCTGCAACCCGCGACCACAACAAAAGCCTCGAGAAAGGAATGGACAGCATGTGGTCCAGACGCGAACAGGAGGTCGAAATCGGCAGACCGCCACGGTTCATGCAGGGTGAGCGGGTCCGTGCGATACGCCACATAAAAAACGACGGCACCTATCCCGGCAAGGAGATCGGCGAAAACCTCGTGCGGAAGGGCGACGAAGGCTACGTGCGCGACATTGGAACCTTTCTCCAGCAATTCTTCATCTATGCGGTCGAATGGATCGATCGTGGCACGGTCGTCGGCATGCGAGCGCGCGAACTCATTAGCCTCGACAAAGTCGAGGTTCCCTGCGGAGCTGAAGGCATTTCCAACGGGGGAACAGCCGGATGAAAGTAATGATTCGCAGGACCGCTACTGGCTTGTCGGCTTATGTCCCCAAGAAGGATCTCGAAGAGCCGATCACCGAGATTGAGAACGCTGACTTATGGGGCGGGACCGTGACGCTCAGGAACGGTTGGCGGCTCATGCTGCCCGACCTTCCGCGCGACACGCGTTTGCCGATCACCGTCGAGGCGATGAAGATTTCCGACGGGGCCTGATGCCGGTGGGTTCAGTGGCGGAGAGGAAACGCGTATGAACACGATGCTGAGCTGGGACCATCTCGTCGTCGTCCGGGGCAGTTTTGCCAAAAAACTGATTGACCTGCTGAACGGCGCTCTCAAGGCCGATCGAGTGATCCCCTATCTCGGTCCTGGTCTTCTGCAGCTTAACCCACCGGAATCCCCTGTACCTTGCACCCCTGAAGATGTCGCCGCGGCCCTCAACAAGCGGGCGCCTGCCCCTTCCAGGATTCGCACCAATATGTGGTCGGTCGCGCAGTTTATCGAGCAGCGCCGACATCGTCGGACTCTCCAAGCGTGGATGGCGGAGATATTCGCAGCCCCCGCCGAGCCGACCGTTCTTCACGCCTGGCTCGCAACCCTTCAACTGTCTGTCATCATCGACAGCTGGTACGATGGCGCCATGCGAGCAGCCCTTGCAGAGGCCGGCCAAACAGACGTTGTCGAGATACAAGGAACGACGCGCGCGACCGGAATCGGTAACATCTGGACGAGAACTTACGATTTGTCAGGAACAGAACTCGAGGCCGAACAAGTGGCTAGGACGGTGCTCTATGCGCCGCACGGCAGCGTCAGGCCGGCGGCAAACTTCCTCGTGGCTGATTCCGATTACGTCGAAGTCCTAACCGAAATTGATATCCAGACGCCGATCCCGGACGCGGTGAAGCAACGGCGCGTCAACCGGGGTTTTTTCTTCGTGGGCTGCCGCTTCAACGATCAGATGCTGCGCACATATGCCAGACAGCTGATGAAGCGCTCCACTGGCCCACATTTTGCGGTGATCGATTCGGCTACGCTGACCAGAAACGAACGTCGTTTCCTTGCCGAAGGCGCAATCACGGTCATCGACATGCCGATCCGCAACGCCGCGGCTCGCCTCGTCGGGGTCGATGCTAGCCAGGATTAATGGCCGGCGATTGCTGGTGAGTCGCTGCTTGCCTCCAAGGGCGAAAACTCAGTTGGGAATACATTCGTGAGCAGTAATGCTAGTGGCAGCACAACGTAGGCTCTGAATTCGTTGGGCCATGTGAAAGGGTCCGCTGCTGCGGGACGTGAGCACGTTGCGGCGGCATTACGCACATGATCTTGTGACCCCCGTGGCAAAAGAACTGAAGCGCCCGAGTCGCGACAACATATGCAGCGCTCAATGGCTTCGACAAAAATTCGGCACAGTTTCGACAGTTCGCATGCACCTCCAGGGTCAACGAGGTTGATTATGCCTGTTTATGTGGGTCGGCCACGCGAGCAGGAATTCCCACTACCTTTGCCCCGGCGGGAACATCTCGTGTGACCACGCAGCCAGCGCCTACCACTGCATTATCACCAATCGTGACGCCAGGCAGAATGATTGCTCCACCGCCGATCCAGACACGGCTGCCAATGTGAACAGGACGCCCGACCTGCAGGCCGGCCTGCCGCTGCTCGGCATCATGTGGATGATCGGCGGTATAAATCTGCACAGCAGGCCCAATTGCCGTTCCTTGCCCGATTTTGACCTCTACCACGTCAAGAATAACGCAGTTGAAGTTGATGTAGGCATTGGCTCCAATGCGGATATTGAATCCGTAGTCGCAAAAAAAGGGCGGACGGATGACCGTTCCGCGCCCAACCTCTCCCAGCCGCTCGGACAAAAGCTCATGCCAATGCCCCGTGGTCTGCCCCAGCGTATCATTGTACCGCTTGAGCCAAGCCCCGGTTGCCAACAGGTCAGCTTGGATCTCCGGATCCGCCGCATTGTAAAACTCGCCTGCGAGCATCTTTTCTTTTTGGCTACGCATCATAGTCTCCCGTCAGGTCGTGTCCCGTACAGTGATGCAGGAACGCACATCAAACTGCCTCGGCAACTTTGTAACTCGATCTTGCCGGGCGCGCGGTCGGTCACGAGCCGGGGCGACAGTTTCGTCTCGACCAACTTCCAAGAATTTGGATATCGGAGATCAACCGGTCGCAGGGGCCAATACCTGACGAAGTCGGCAACTGTCCAGCGGTCGAACTCACTTTCATGCCCATCTCAGATTGCGTGATATCGAGCGGTAAGCCATCAGCTAATGTATCGACCAGGTCCCGCCAGAGGATTACTCCTTTTTAGTTTGTCAGTCGCAGAGCCCCAGTACGACTGGTGGTAGAAAGCACACGGCCGGAATCTTGGCAGCGCTGTTCACACCCACTTCGTAAGCCTGGCCGATGGGCTCGGCGCCAGAGCACCAATGCTTGACCTGCTCCAGCTCTTGCTCGGCGGGTTGTTTCAGAGACGCTTGATCTCGATACCGCGTTTTCTCAGCACGTAGCCGATCTGGCGCGGGGTCAAACCGAGCAGGCGCGCCGCCTTTGCCTGCACCCAGCCACACTTTTCCATGGCAGCAATGACCGTATCGGCATCGGGCACCCTACCACGAGTCGTGGCAGGGCCTATCGGCGCTTGCCCGTCGCCGACGGGCGGGGCGGCACAGGCGGCGGAAGGCTCGATCGTAGTCGACTTCTCTGACGTCGGCTGTCCGTTCTTCCACAGCGCCGCGGCCAAGCACTGATCCGCGTAACAGGCAAAGTCAGTTCTGAGGATTGATGGACCCGTCGCCAGAACTGCCGTCCGTTGAACGCAGTTTTCGAGCTCTCGGATGTTACCTGGAAATTCGCAGTTCATTAGCACCTCAATCGCTTCGGGAGCGAAGGTCAGCGTGTGATCATTCTCAGTATTGAAATTCTTGAGAAACTGAGCGGCCAAGAGCGGAATATCACCTCGCCTTTCGCGCAATGCCGGCACGCGTAAAGTGACGACGTTGATGCGATAATAGAGGTCTTGCCGGAACTCCTTGCGTTGAACTGCCGTTTCCAAGTCCCTGTTCGTTGCGGCAATCACGCGAACATCAACTTTAATGGTGTGGTTGCTGCCGACGCGCTCAAACTCCTGCTCCTGCAGGACACGCAGCAGCTTAGCCTGGAACGAACCTGATATTTCGCCAATCTCGTCCAGAAACAATGTGCCTTTGTCGGCAGCCTCAAAGCGCCCCTTGCGCAAACTGCTCGCGTCGGTGAAGGCACCCTTCTCATGACCGAACAAGTCAGATTCCAGAAGCGTCTCGGTGAGCGCCGCGCAATTGACCTTGATGAAGGGCTGCTTGGCGCGAGGCGAGAGCTCGTGAATGGCTTTGGCAACCAGCTCCTTGCCGGTTCCGGATTCACCTCGCAACAGGACCGTAGTCTTCGCCTTGGCCACCTTGACAAGGTGCTCACGCAGCTTGCGCAGCGCCTGACTATCGCCAAGCATCTCCTTGCTGATCTTTTTACGTTCCATTTGGCAGCCCATCCCACTCCGCCACCCGCCGGTAGAACTGCACTGGACGGTGAGCTGTGTTGTATTTCGCCATCATCATTCTCGATCTCACCTTTGTTGCTTCGAAATTTCCGGCGCGCGGACCCCCTCGGCAAATGGCAATGGCGCCTGAGCATCGTTGTCTTTCACCAGGACGAGCGTCTTCTCCTCCGTGCGGGCGCCCGCAATATGCGCGCTTGTTTGCGCAGGCCTTTACTCGACCGGTCGCCGTTCTGTCCGGCTTCTGCCGCACCGCAGCCTGCAAACCCATCCTTGACAAGAAAGGAGGGGAGTCAATCGAGCTCTCCTTGCATTCGTGCAAGGAAAATTGTCAGTTTGATAGAATTCTATCAAAACGGCAGAAACGCCCCGCCCCCAATTTGGCTGTACCTGCGGCGTTCAGCTTACGTGACGACATGTGCGGACTTGTCCCAATTGCCGTCCGAGTTGTGCGGGAAACAGTAGCCGCTGCGCTGTTCGCTTCAACCGCGTGATGCCGCTGACAGTAGAGGCGGCGGCTCGTCGAGCGAGGCTTCATTGTTCGGCTACTAAAGCGGCTGTGCTTTGGTGGGAGTTGGTTTCGCCCAAGTTCTGGGCCTGGGGGCGTCTAGCCCGTTTCGCCGCACAGGCTCCTCCCACATCGTCGAGGCCGAGAAGGAGGGACCCCACAGCCCTCCCTGTATCACAATGCCCCGCCCCTCAAGCAGCTAGATACGACAGGTGACCTCGAATGAGGCGTCTTGCATGGCTTCTACACCTGCCTGAATGCCAGAACTGCGTTCGTACCGCCCATGGCGAAGGCGTTGCTCATGGCGACGCGCACCTTGCGCTCGCGCGGCACATTGGGTGTGATGTCGAGGTCGCAAGCGGGATCTGGCTCGCGATAGTTGGCGGTCGGCGGCACGACGTCCTCTTGGATTGCCATCACGCAGGCGATCATTTCAAGCGCGCTCGCTGCGCCGAGGCAATGCGCGTGCGTGGACTTGGTGGAAGAGATGGACATCGAATAAGCGTGGTTTCCAAACACACGCTTGATCGCCGCCGTTTCAGTCTGATCATTGCTCTTGGTACCGGTGCCGTGCGCGTTGAGATAGTCGACGTCCTCGGCATTCAGCCCGGCATCGGCAAGGCAGGCGCGCATCGCCGACGCTGGCCCCTCGACAGATGGCGCGGCAATGTGGAAGGCATCGGCGGAAAGGCCGACGCCGGCGATCTCGGCAAGAATTGTGGCACCACGCCTCGTGGCATGCTCGTAGCTTTCCAGCACGGCCATGCCCGCACCCTCGCCCAGCACCAGGCCCTTCCTATCGGCGGAGAAGGGCCGGCAGGTATCGGGTGAAAGCACGCGCATTGCTTCCCATGCTTTCAGCACGCCCCATGCGAAGGGTGCGTCGCTGCCTCCGGAAACCATTACGTCGGCCCGGCCCAGCTTGATCTGGTCCACCGCCGAGGCGATCGCATGGTTGGCCGAGGCACATGCGGAGGTCACCCCGAAGACCGGCCCGCGCAAGCCGAGGCTCAAGCTCACCTGGCCGGCGGCGGCGCTTGGCATCGTTTTGGGTACAGCGAGGATGCCAACTCGCCTCGCGCCGTCCAAAAGGAGGGCCCGGTAAGTTTCCTCCATCACATCCCAGCCCAAGCCGCCGACGCCCACTGTCGCGCCGAAGCGATGGGCATTCCCCTCGTCGCAGGAAAGTCCGGCCTGCCGCATGGCTTCGCGCGCTGCAAGCACGGCGAGCAAGCTGAAGCGGGCCATGGAGACGAGCTGCTTGCGATCGATGTCGTGCTGGGGCAGCGCCTTGATCTCAGCGCCGGTCATGCCCTCCAGGTCATGAAGCTCGGAATTGGCGATCGGGCCGATGGCGGAGCGGCCTTCGCGCATCTCTTTCCACATAGAGGCGGCGTCGGTGCCCAGTCCGCACAGGCCGCCCACTCCGGTGATAACGACGCGCCTGTCCATTCAAGCCTCCTTCGCAAGCAAGCCGCGGACGGCTTCCACGACGTCGCCGACATTCTTGAGATTGGACCAGGCATCGGCCGTGTTCATGTCGATCTTGATGCCGTAGGCCTGCTCCACATCCCAGAGGACGTCCGCCAAACCCAGCGAATCGAACCCGAGCGCGTCCAGTTCCGTGGCGATTGTTATCTCGCCGACGAATGACGCAGGCATTCCCTCACCGCTCTCCGACTCGGCGCGTTTCTTGATCAGGGCAATGACGTCCGTTGCGAATTGATCGGCCATTCTGTTTCCTGTCTTTCTTTCCCGCGTTTCGACCTGGACGCGGCTCAGTTCCTGAGGCGCGCCGCGTCGCGAAAGCCATCACGCTTGGGCAACTGACAAAGCCCAATGCTCATAAAGCCGGATCAGGTCCGGCCGGTGTGTGGCGTAGGTGCAGTATGACGATGTGAGCCGCTACACGTGCGCGTCTCCCGGTCTGTCCATAGGCTCGGAAGAAGTCGGACAGTTTGACATGGCCGGTCAGTTGCAACTCCCTTTCCCAGCACTCCACTGCCCGGTAGAGCGCATGAAAAATCTCCTTTCGGGCGGTTTCTTAAGACGCTCGCCACGCCATGAGGCAGTGGGGGCATCGGTGTCCATCAGGTGCTTCTGCCCATGCAGGATTCCAGAACATTGATGAAATCGTTTGTTTCGATGAAAGGCATCCACACTTTGGATGGTTGACCACGCTTTTCAAAGATCGTGAACTACATCTCCTCGTTGTGCTCGACGCACTCCGGACAAGTAACCTCATGGGCGCGGCATGCAGGATTAACCGAGCCCAGCCGGTCATGAGTGCGGCCGGCGCTCGGCTGCTCGATTTATTTGCGCGATAAGCTCGCGACCATGTCCGCGGAGGTATTCAAACTTAACGCTGCGTCCGGGAGCTCTTGCCCTCCAGTTTGCGACGCTCCCCCGCCCATCCAGTGATCGTTTATTTCGTCGGATAGTTTGACCCGGCTCTACCGAATCGCCGCTTCAGGATCATTCTTTCCGATTTCGTCACGCTCGTATTTCTGCCGCGTCCTACACCGATTGGGCGCGAACAAAACTGAGCGCCTTGGAACCCGAACCCGTGCGTCGTGACCGGGAGCATCCGGGGCGAACTCATCCGCTCGGGGGCATCGCATCACCGGACGGCGACAGGCACGGTCGACCGGCATCTCGGCATCGGCTGGGAATTCGTCCATGGTCTGCATTGGCGACGACGCTTCCTGAGGCCACGTAGCCCTTATGCCAAGCTGGGCGCCCGGGTCGAGCGCGTAATGACGACAATTGCTTCGCTGCAGGTCAAACGCTTTCCGGGCCACCTGCAAAGTCTTCACCCGGCCGTACAGCGCCCAAGACCACTGATGTGATCGACAAGAGCCTTTTTGATAAATCTGCGCTATTCTCCTGTCGCGCACGGACGACCGCGTGGCGAAGAGCAGGGTCCGAGATGAGAGCCCTGCCGCGCAGCTTCTATCGTCGCGCCTCGTTTGCGGCATCCGTGCCTACCCTCTTCGGACCTCGTGGGTTCCAACCGGCGACGAGGCGTGCATAGGCGCCCTCGGCCTGCTCCACCCAGCGGCGCTCTTCTTCCCGGTGGCTCTTTATGTTGTAGGCGTGCGCTCCCTTTTGGCCGCGCACAGCCTTGCTCCCGGCCTTGAGTTCCACATCGCGCAAGCTTCTTGGCATGCAGGGAGGGTCGAGCCCACGCGTAACTCTCGCCCTTCTCAACAGATGACAGATCACGACAGAGAGTTTGCGTGCGGTTGCCACGGCCGCGACATGCTGTCCGCGCCGGGCTCGCACGCCGCAGGGAGAAGGCTCGCAACGGTCCGGGAGCACGAGCGGCCGCCCAGGCCGCCTCGACGAGCATGCCGCGCGCATGACCACGGCCCTGCTTGGTGATCCGCCCATGGTAGGCCGGACCTGGCCGGACTGCTGGACGCTTGGGTTCAACCCGAGATAGGTCACGAGCTTCTGCGGATCGTCGAAGCGCGACACGTCGCCGATCGCCGCCCTTCATCGCCAGCGCGACGGTGATGTCGACGCCGGGAATGGTCATCAGCCGCTTCACGCCTTCATCCTCGAGAGCCGAGCGGACAAGATCGCGTTCGATGACCTGGAGGTCTTCGCCCAATCGGTCGAACTCGCGCAGATGCCCATCGATCGCGAGGCGCTCGTCCTGCGGTACGACCTGCTCGATTAACCAGGTCCGACCCTTGGCGCCGCACAGGTCAGCATGCGGGCAGGACGGATCAGGTGGCTATGAAGGATCGACTGGATGACGCTCTTCAATCGAGATCTCTGTCGGACAATCTGATTGCGCCGTGTCACCTGTCGACGCAGAGCCTGCGTCGGCTCGTCCGCAATCCAGACTTCTGGCAAGAAGCCGCTGGCATAGAGCTGCGCAAGAACGTCGGCGTCGATCGTCGTTTTGATCTTGGCATAGGCAACGATAAACACCTGTTTCGGCTTGGCGATCCCCACCTTCTTCACATGCGGCGCAACCACAGCTGCAGCGGACGTCGCGTTGCCGGTGGCCTCGATCACCCCGACATCGTTCGGCGACAGCTTCGCGGCGAACGCCGCCAGCAGATCGCGCCGCATGTCGACGCGGCCGAGTCGCCTGAGCCTGCCCTCCTCCCATGCCACTGCTTCGGCGAAGGCGCGGTGAATATCCAGTCCGATGATAAGCATGCCCGTTCCTCCTTCTTGGCTCGGTCAAAGACGGGAGCTGGCGGGCAACACGACATCTACTGATCCGCGCTCGCAGCGCATCCGGGAAAGTCGCGAGGGGCGGCCATGTAACGAGCTCGGGCTCTCAGCCCACGGTCTATTGACGGCCTGCCTGCACCTTTGTGCTCCCGGTGCCCCACGTCCCGGATGGGCTCACCATAAGGGCGTTCCAAAACAAGAACAGCAGGACGAGAAGGCACCACAGATCACATACCGGATAGCGGCAAGGCCAAGCGCTTCGTTCAGATAGGCTTGCGCCAATGGGCTTAGGCCGAGCCTACAACAGCTCTCAAAAACGCTGCCGGACTGCTGCATTGGCTCGCCGATACAATTGGCACAGGCCTCACGGCAGCTTAGGATCAAACCGCCCATCAGTCGCCTCGGACTGGAAAGGTGCACCCTATTAGGTTCCACGCCTAGCTAGGTCGGGGCCGCCGAAGACGCTGGTTGATAGACCGGCGCCATCGGCCCGGCGTTTCAAACTGCCAATCTCTGACCTGCACAGTACGAACGATTGCTCGCTTCGGCAGATCACGCGGCTCATATGTCGGACCTTAACGTCATCCATCATAAACTTTTTGCGACAAAAGATTGCAAGAATGCTAAATTGTTAAAGTCGTTTGTTTCGGTTAAAGGCATCCATCCCATGGATGGCTGATGACATGCGTTTCAAAGGACTTGATCTAAATCTCCTCGTTGTGCTCGACGCACTCCTGACGGAGCGTAATCTCTCGGCGGCGGCACGCAGGATTAACCTGAGTCAGCCCGCCATGAGTGCGGCCGTCGCCCGACTGCGCGATTATTTCCGCGATGAACTGTTTACGATAAGAGGTCGCGAAAGATTTCTAACCCCGCGTGCGGCAGCATTTGCCCCCGCAGTTCGCGACGCTCTCCAGCACATCCAGTGCTCGATTATTTCTTCGGATCCGTTTGACCCAGCTCGAGCCGATCGCCTCTTCAGGATCATTCTTTCCGATTTCGTCACGCTCGTGTTTTTCGAAAAGCTTGTGGAGCGTATTTCACGGGAAGCCCCCGCCGTCAGCTTCGAACTGCTGCCTGTCGACGATAGCCCCGATGAGCTTCTCCGGCGCGGTGACGTCGATTTTCTAATTCTACCGGATATGTTCACGTCGAGTGTGCATTCAAGCGTTGCGCTGTTTGACGAGAAGCTCGTGTGCGTAGGCTGTCCCACAAACAAGCAGCTGCCACAGCAGCTTACATTCGAGAGATACATGTCGATGAGGCACGTCGCGGTCAGGTTCGGGCGTACGATGAAGCCGTCTATCGAGGAATGGTTTTTGCTTGAGCATGGCCTTAAGAGACGTGTCGAGGTCGCCGTGCAGGGCTTCAGCATGATTCCACCTATGGTGTCCGGCACAGCTCGTATAGCGACCATGCCCTTACGGCTGGTCAGGCATTTCGAAAAAACGTTCCCCCTGCGGGTTATCGAACTTCCGCTGCCATTTCCCACATTCACCGAGACCCTCCAATGGCCGGCCCTCCACAATAGCGATCCGGCAAGCATCTGGATGCGGGAGATAATGATACAGGAGGCATCTCGGATGGCTGCCCCGCTGTGAACCCACGGAAAATTCAGGCGCACCTATAGTCACTACTCCTGTCACCATCTACTTTGACGACAATAGCCCTCGCCGGATAAAGTCGATGCTGGCGGCAAGTGCGCCTGCGAGATCGTCCAGAGAATGGACTTCCTCGACCAGCTCGAATGAGAAAGGTCCCGCGTAGCCGCCATCCAGCAGCGCCTGAATCTGGCTGCCATTGTCGGAACCTGCAAGAAAGCGATCGGGGTAAATCCAGAAGGTCGGGTCGTTTACGCTTGAAATGTGCACCAGGCCGGTAAGCTCGCAGAACAGGCATGTCTCCCCGGCCAGGGTGTGGTGGAA
This sequence comes from Mesorhizobium sp. ES1-4, assembly GCF_020164745.1. Classification (GTDB taxonomy): domain Bacteria; phylum Pseudomonadota; class Alphaproteobacteria; order Rhizobiales; family Rhizobiaceae; genus Mesorhizobium. The sequence continues at coordinate 34,463 of NZ_JAIUGV010000025.1, forward strand.
CGTGTCGTGCACGAGGCGAAAGACGGACTGGCCATCAACCGCGGCAACGGCCTCGGCCGCTTCCTTCTTTGATCGAAGCGAGCAGGTTCGGAAACCCAGCGGCTCGATGAGACCGATCAGACCCCGCGACTGGAGGATTGGCTTGATCTCGTTTAGAGCGAAACGAAGATTGTCCTGGCGCTCGCTATTGGTGGGCCACGAGCTGCGGTTGGCCGGCACCAACACGAGCGTCTCCGCCCCGCACGCCGTCGCATAATCGGCGAGGTTGCTTGCCTCGGCCTGACGCGTTGGAGTCCAGTCGTTGAACCGCTGCAAGGCGTTGACAGAGATGATCGTGACGCCCGCTTCGGTAGCGGCCAACCGAACGTCCGCAGCCGGAATGCCGCGTGCGACAGGATTGCTGAAATGAGGGTAACGGATTTGGACGTCGGTCAGGCCTTGGTCACGGGCAAGCGCGAAAAGCGCACTGACGTCAAGGCGGGGCGCCGCCATGTGATCGAGTGCAAAGCGGGGCGATACCTGGCGCATTGCTTGACTTTCCTTCCATGAAGCGCGGCTGCCATTTCGGCATCCGGCTTCTTTCAAGACGGAACCACGCCGGTTCACAGATCGGACAGAGACGGCCGAGTCAATCGAGCTTTCCTTTCATCGGTGAAAGGAAAATGGGCGCTCATGATAGAAATCCATCAAGGTCAAATATTTTCCGGAAGATAAATGTCGAACGGCAGAAATGTCTGCCCCGGGCTCTCCGCGACGCCGGCTTTGATGGCCCGCTCCATTGCCATTATCAGCTCCTGGCAAAGTCGGCGCATTGGCGTGCCGACCGCCATCGTCAAGATGTCATCCGCAAGCGCCCCACGTGACTGCGGCGTCATTTCACTCACGATCGCGACGAGATCCTGACCGCTCCCCTCTTCTCGGAGCGCGGAAATTGCCCCCTCTATCCCCCCGCCGGCCATATAGAAGCCGACGAGCTCTGGTTCCCGCTGCATAAGATCCAGCAATTTTTCGTAAGTGAGCTGCCGTTCATCAAGGTTCACGAGCGCATCAAGCACCTCGAATTTTGGCGCGTTCTCACGAAAATACGCACGAAAGGCCGTTTCCCGCGTCGCATGCGCCTGGAAGCGATGGCTTCCGACAAACACCGCCACCTTGCCGGGCCGTTTTGCGGCCTTGGAAAACACCCAAGCGGCAGTCCGTCCGACCTTGCTGTTGTTGAGGCCGATGTAGCCCTCGCGCACGCCATCGGCGAAGTCGGATAGCAGCGAAAATACCGGGATACCTTTCGCCTTGAGCTCCTCGACTGATGCTGTGATTTTCGGGTGATCGGCCGCCACCATGGCGATCGCCTGGCAGCGGCTCCCAAGGTCCTTAAGAAGCGGGAGCAGGTCACGCGGCAAATGTGACTGCGCGAACTCGATGATCGGAAGGCCGTGGAAGGATTTAGCCATACTGACCGACTCTTCGATCTTGCGAGCGAAATCTTGGTAGAAATCGTGGGTAGGTTTTCTCAAGATGAAGCCCAGCTTGTAGTGCGGCAGGTGCTGCTGCAAGCGCTGTTTGATGAGACCGGCAGCATGATAGCCGATCGCGTGCGCGGCCGCATGGACCCGCTGGGCGGTCTCCTCTCGCACCGGAAGGCGGACGTTCAGAACCCGATCGACTGTTGCTACGCTGACTCCGGCTTCGCGGGCGAGATCGGCTATTGTGACGCGCTTTCCCCTAGCGATTCTGATCGGCCGGTCCTCCATCATCCGGTGCGCTCCCGCGACGGCTTGGGGCGGCAAGCTGAAATAGTTCCCCCACCCCGCGGATAGCGCATTCGACGAACAGCGCTCCATGCGCACCCAGATGAGTCTCCGTGAACCGTTCGTTTGCTTAGGGGCTTCATGGTGTTGTATTACTCACTGCGTTAGTACTCTATTTCCAGCGCTCTTTGGAGGCTGGCAATTCGACTGTTGTGTCAAGGCCGCTACTTACACGTCGCGCTGTTGCGATCTTGCTTGCGGGGAGCCAGTTTGATGTAACCCTAACCGCGGAAAGCGGTTTCCATCCGTGACTGGTCCAATTCGCCTTCCCAGCGAGCGACAACGAGCGATGCCACCGCATTACCGACTAAATTCGTCAGCGCGCGGCATTCCGACATGAAGCGGTCCACGCCAAGAATTAGAGCCATTCCGGCAACGGGAACACTCGGCACGACAGAGAGAGTAGCGGCCAATGTGATGAAGCCGGCGCCGGTGACGCCTGCCGCACCCTTCGAGGAAAGCATCGCAATTAGCAGCAGGAGGATCTGATCGGCAATTGACAAATCTGTGTTCGTCGCCTGGGCGATGAAGAGGGCGGCGATCGTCATGTAGATATTGGTACCGTCCAGATTGAATGAGTATCCAGTAGGGATGACGAGACTTACGACCGAACGGGCGGCGCCGGCCTTCTCCATCTTCTCCATTAGCGAGGGCAGCGCGGCCTCCGAGGAGGACGTTGCCAGGACAAGCAGCAGCTCGTCCTTGATGTAGCGGACGAGAGAAAAGATCGAGAAGCCGTTGTAGCGGCAGACCGCGCCGAGAACCCCGAACACGAAGAGGAAGGCGGTAAGATAGAACGTCGCGACCAGTATCGCGAGGTTGGCCACCGAACCGATTCCGTATTTGCCGATCGTAAAGGCCATTGCGCCGAAGGCGCCGATGGGTGCAGCCTTCATCAGAATGCCGACGAGCTTAAAAATGGGGGCGGTAAGCGCCTGGAGAAAGGTAACGACCGGCCTGCTCGTCTCTCCGGTCATCGCCAAAGCAATGCCGAACAGGACCGAGAAGAACAGGACTTGCAGGATGTCGCCTTCCGCGAAGGCACTGGCAATCGTTGACGGGATGATGTTCATCAGGAAGCTGGTCACGGACTGCTCGTGAGCCGTGGCCACATAGCCCTTAACGGCTTGGACATCGAGCGAGGCCGGATCGATGTTGAGGCCGGCGCCAGGTTGAACGATATTCGCGACAATCAGTCCGACAACGAGTGCAAGTGTCGAGAAGGTGAGGAAATAAACCATCGCCTTGGCGGCAACTCGGCCGACCTTCTGCAGATCGCTCATGCCGGCAATGCCGGTCGCAATTGTCAGGAAGATGACAGGTGCGATAATCATCTTGACGACTTTGATGAAGGCATCGCCGAGCGGCTTCAGGCTCTGGCCGGTTTCCGGATAGAGGTAGCCAATTGCGGCTCCCAGGACTATGGCGGCAAGCACCTGCACGTAGGTCCGGGCAAAATGGGGCTTGCGGGGCGCTGCGATCGCGCGGGGGACTCTTGGAACCAACACCGTTTCTCTCTCCCTGACCGGATCGGGGTGGGGGCTCCTCCTTCTCCCATGCTGCGCTCCGGTCGAGCGCTGCTGTCATCTCGGAGCAAGCGCCGTGCCAACTGGAGGCCTGTCCCGTCCAGCGAGATTGGTGCGGGTTGCGCACTGGAACCCTCCACCTTTGCCGGAATTTGCACTCAAGGCTCGCCAAAGATCGCGTCTGAAGAAGTGCTTCGCCAGAGAGGGAATTGACCAGGTCGCCTTGCGGCCGTGTCTTTGATGTCTGCCGCAGATCGACTGCCGGCCGATATCTCTGTCGTCTTGGTGACTTTGGTTTGTCAGTTTTGCGACGGAATGCGCGCAAACTGCAGGATATCCTACACGCCCATCAGAGCACGCGGTACAAGCGATTAAGCGTAGGAGCGCATTGAATCTCCGAGGTCAAAAAATCTTGAATAAGGTCCCCGTGCGAAGTGAATCCGCAACTCGTCAAAGTTCTCCACCGTTTGATCCAGCGGTCGCGTTTCCTGGCGCTGCAGGATGGCGTTATCTGATGGCTCAAGCGCTGGAACGCCCAGGAAATCCCAAACCGCTCCCAGGCATTGGGCAGGTTCGTGAAGTAGGCTCTCGTATTCCATTACAAGCAGGTTGGTCGACGTGAAGGAGTCCATAACGCGAGCGTGAAAATCGTCGGCGGCTTTGAAATAAGCCTCACAGTCGGCGATTGACAACCTGACGCTCGGTGGCCGAGCGGTATCGTTGTCCCAGCTGAACTTCAGCCAGTGACCGCTTTCCCTGGCCTGCACAAAGGATCGGAGCGATTCCAATACGTTTCGGCGAACAACAAGGATGACCTTGAGTGCTGGCCAACGAGCCAGTTCCGCAAAGAATGCGGGACGCTCGCGAAACTGAGGTTCATTGATCTTGCATCCAAGATGCGTCACATTCTTGTAGTCGCGCATAGGGCAGCGCACATAGGCAAGCTCAAGAAGCTCGCGATCCGTGCCTAGCAGGCGATCAGTGCTGGGCCAATTGGGATCATATTCGTTTAGCAACTCACCGTTACTCAAAACGGTCGGATGCTCGTTTAGCAATTCTTCTAAATAGTGTGTTCCGGTCCTTGGCATAGCAAGGATCACAAAAGGCTCAAGAGTTGCTTCGTTGTGGGTCATTGCATGTGTATCCAACTAAATAATGGCCGCGACGGTCTGTGGACGCGCACAAGAAGCTTGGCTGCTATCGATTGAACGCTCCGGGTGGGTCCGCGCCTCACCATCCAGCCTGTTCTTCGAGGTGTGGTCGCGAAGCTGGGCGGGTGCCTGCAGCGGCTGGGTGGCGCCCGGCTTCGGCGTTGTACCACTCGCGATTCCTAGCATACGCATGCCTCCGGGCCGCTGTGGGCAGTTTGCATCCGGCATTGCGGACCTCCTTCTGGTTAATGGGTGTAAGCAAGCGTCAACGCATTAGTCGTCGATGAAACAGTCCAGCCGACAGAAAAAAAGGCAATACAGCGAACATGCAAAGTGCGCCTATATGCAGCCCTACATTGTCGCCCAGGCGGCCGAGCATCACCGGACGGATTAGCTCGATAGAATTCGCCAGGGGCGAGAAGGCCGCAATCTGCTGAAACACTCCTGGCAATTGGCCGACTGGAAAAACCGCGCCCGAAAGGAACAGCATGGGTGTGATGACAAGCGTCTGATAGAAAATAAAATAGTGATAACTGGGCGCGAGCGCGATGACGAGCATGGCCAGGCTCGCAAAGGCGAATCCGGTGAGAGCGACGACCGGTAGCACGTAGAGAACCGACGTCCACGCGGCATAACCTAGCGCGGCCGCAACAATCGCAATTGTCGTACCGGCCAGAAAAGCCTTTGTGGCTGCCCAGGTCAATTCACCGAGAACGATGTCGCCGAGGGTAAGTTGTGTGTGCAGGATTGCTTCCCAAGTGCCCTGATCGCGCATTCGACCGAAAACCGCGTAAATTGTTTCGAAGGTTGATGCTGTCATCGCGCTCGTCGCAACCATGCCGGCTGCCAGAAAGGCGATGTAGGATGCACCTTCGATGCGGCCTACCAACAGTCCAAGGCCAGTGCCGAGCCCGAAAAGGTAAATCATCGGATCAGCAAGGGTGCCGAGCATTGAAGCAAATGCCACCTTCTTCCATGCCAGATGATTGCGGCGCCACACCGCCATCCAGTTCCAGGCGTTGGCGGGTAGAGCGGCCGCAAAACGTTCACCCATTGCTCACTTCTCCATCTCACGTCCGGTTAACCGCAAGAAAACGTCCTCCAGACTGGGTGGACGCTCTAGAATACGCAGACCCGCTCGACCGCGAAGCTGGATGCGCACATCCTCCGGCTCAGGCGCATAGCAAAAGAGCGTCTCGCCGCTTACCTCGACACGCTGAACGTACGGTCTGATCAGCGAAATCAGCTCCTGTGGATTACCGCCGAAGATCTCGATCACGTTGCACCCAATGTACTCGTCGATCAGCGCATGAGGACTGCCCTCGGCGATCTTGCGTCCCCGCTCGAGAACACACAGCCGATCACAAAGCCGCTCAGCCTCTTCCATGAAATGGGTGGTCAAAATGATCGTTTTTCCGCTCGCCAGCAGGAAACGAAGTCGCTCCCAGATCAGATGGCGGGCATGCGGGTCGAGGCCGGTCGTGGGCTCATCCATCACAAGCAACTGGGGGTCGTTGATCAGAGCACGTGCCAGCGTCAGGCGCCGCTTCATCCCGCCGGATAGCAGGCCGACACGTGAATCCGCCTTGCTCTCAAGGCGAGCGAACTCGAGCAGCCGTGGGATGACGGCGTTGATCTCTCTTGTACTCATGCCGAAGTAGCGCCCGAACACCAACAGGTTCTCACGTACCGTAAATTCCAGGTCGAGATTGTCGAACTGCGGGACCACGCCTATGCCCTTGCGGGCCAAGCGGCTGCGTGCCGGCACTGGTAGACCGAGGACTGTTATATCACCCGCGTCAGGCCGGGTCATACCGAGGAGCATACGCGCAATCGTGCTCTTGCCTGCGCCGTTAGGCCCCAGCAGACCGAAGCACTCTCCCGATGCAACGGTGAAGGACAGCCCGTCCACAACGAGCTTGTTTCCGAATAATTTGGTTACGCCGGTAAGGTCGATTGCTACATTGGACATGCGTCTATCTCAAGCGGAATGAGTCCGATTGGCCACCGGCAGCTTACTTGCGAATTCTGGTTCAGAGCAGGCCACCGCCTTGAGATGACACCTTTGGAAAGTCGCGGCCGGAGCGACGTGTGTATCGCTTCCGCCAAAGAATAACGTCAAGATGCCACGTGTCGCTTCCACATAGTCCCCGTTCTGACCATAGGTAACTCGACAAGCTTCACCCCGTGTCGACTGACACAACTTACTCGGTCACTCGGCGCTGCAAGGCCGTCAGACTTCACTAGCTGTGAGCGAAAGATCTGCAGTATGAAGTGACTCCGCAATTCCAGAATTGCCCGCAGCATTTGCTCCGCCAAGCGGCATCGCGCTTGTGATTTCCTTTGTGCTGCTGTTGGGCAGGGGAACACTTTTACGCGACAGCCAATCGCTATTGCTCAATGTACACAGGGCGTAAGCCTTCAAGGGGATCAACAGGAATATCCTGATTAACGCGTGCATTGAATAGCCGATGAATCGAAGCTGCCGAGTGCGGAAAGATAACACCGTAGATCTGATTATGGTCATCGTGACAATAGCCAGCACCGTCCACCAATTTACTGTATGTGAAAATAGTAACTCACCGAGCGCCGTTACTACCGCGATGCCGAGCAACAATGGGCCGAGATTCTCTCCCATCACATCCAAAGTTAGATAGCGATCCAGGCCACGCAGTAGACCTCGCGCAAGCATCGTGTCCCGGAAAGTGCTTCGTGCCCAGCGGAGTTGTTGGCGCAAATAAGGTCCCATCTTGTCCGGAACGACTGTCGCCGCGACGGCACCTGGAACGTACTCGGTTCGAAAGCCTGCTTTCAGCATGAGGATCGTAAGATGACGGTCTTCACCGAAGTCGCTTGGTTTCCCCCTGAACAGCTGCGTCTCGTATTGATCCAGCAGAGAAAGGAGACAAGACCGGCGGTACATTGCACATGGGCCGCAGCAGCACATGACCGCACCAAAGCGACCTTGCGCCGCGCGCTCCTCATTGCAAGCCAGCCAGTATTCCATATCGATCAATCGGGTCAACCAAGTGTCGCTGCGGTTGTATGCCGTCAGCTGGCCCATGGCCGCTCCGACCATGGAATCCCGCATTTTTACTGCAAGCTTCGTGATGACGTCGGACGCAAGTGTCGTGTCAGAGTCGACGCTGAGCACGAAATCTCCAGATGAGCGGCGGATGGCGGCGATCTGCGCCTTGCGTTTGCCAACATTTTCGCGGAGCAGAATGAAATTGAATCTCGGGTCGCCCTCGTAGGCGTGATGTACCGGGATGACGGCATTACGATTTCCAGAACCGTCGTCAACCAGATAGACCTGAAATGTTCCGGAGTAATCTTGATTTGCAATGGAAGCTAAACACGCCGCGAGTGTGCGCGGGTCCTCATTGTAGCAGGGGATAATGACATCCACGCTCGGCCAACGGTCGGATCCGAACAAGCTTTCCGACGGCGGCGTAACATTTTCCGGTTGGGAGTAGACCGCTTGCATGCCTCTGTAAACAGTCGAGAGCACCGCATAAGACGAAACGGCAACAGTACTGGCTGTGGTGAGAAGGTCCATAGGATCTCTGTTTGTTCAGGGATGTTGAGGAAGTGATCGGATTACAAATCCGCGGCCGTGCAATTCTGGAATTAGGCGTGACAACGCTGTCACCGTCTGGTCGCGCAGACTGGCTTGATTGCCTGGTTGCAATTCGTCGGGAGCGCACCCGTCGTGCAACAGCACGATTGCGCCCGGCCGGATATCGGCGAGCACTCTGTCGACGATGGCGTCAACGCCGGGGCGAGACCAGTCGCGTGGATCAATGGACCAATGGACGGGCGCCAATGCCTCACCCGCTAATGCAGCGATTACTTCTTCGGTCCAGATGCCATAGGGTGCACGAAAGTACCGAACCATGGCCTGCGGGCAAGCCATCCCTATGACTCTGTTTGCCTCAACTATCTGGCAGTCGACTTCGACGGACCCGCATTTAGCTAGGTCCGGATGAGTCATCGTGTGGTTGGCTATACCGTGGCCGTCTGTAATAATTCGGCGAACGAGTTCCGGCTCGTCGGCCGCGTAGGCCCCAACAACGAAGAAGGTCGCCGGCACCTGATGTTGCGCCAGCACATTGAGTATCTGCGGTGTGAAAAATGAATTGGGACCGTCGTCAAACGTCAGATAGACGCTGCGCTCTGCAATGCGATCGGCATTGTCACTCTGCCCTTCGCATATGTAGTCCAGAGGCTTCATAGTTCCGGACCGTTCCGGTCGATCAGGGTACCAGACGGCCACTCGTCCATCGAGCGTCCGATCGGCGAAACCAACACGAGTACGTCTTCCAGGCGCGTGGGCGGCAGGTCGGGATGCACATCTGGACGGGTCGACCGTACGCGAACGCCCGACACAATGTTCGCGAGGCCGGCTCTGCAGAATCTTTCGACATGGTTTCGCAGCGCGTGCCGAACCGTGCCGAAAGCGAATGGAACACCCAACTGATGGAGCACTGGGTACGCCACGCGCATCGAAAAACCGATTCCGAGCCCTTCAAGATCCGGACGAACCGCGTACAGGCCCAATTCAGCGACGATCAAGTCGACCTCGCCAACTTTGATGAAGCGCCGCAGCATGCCGATGTGAGCCGCTACCCCATGCGCGTCGTAGCCGATTGCGCGGAATTCCGGCCTCGCGCCGGCCCAACTGCGGCCGCCTTCGAATGGCTCCGCGTTGAAGGCGCCAGTCCGTCCATAGGTCTTTCGAAAAAAGTCGGAGAGTTCGACATGGTCGGCCAGTTGCAGCTCATTTTCCCAGCACAACTTCCACTCGACATTCGGACGCATGGAAGACCTCACCTTGTAGCTGTCTGGTTGAGATAAATGTCCAAGCATTGATTAAATAATTGGCGTCGCGCCAACGGGGCGTAACTTGTGGGGACCGCCGAAAGACCAAGCCGCAATGCAGATGCGACTGACTTTGTACGCCCCGCACACCAGATGATGCTCCTCAGATCCAACGCAACCATCGGAACTACCTATCTTTCCAACTTGAAGCGCTTCTATGGGACCTGCAGCAAAAACGGTAAAATCCTTTGTTTAGATGAAAGGTATCCACGCTTTGGATAACTGGGCGAATGCGTTCCATATGGCTGGTCAATTATCGTCGTCACGCTCGAGGCACTTCTGACGAAGCGCAAAGCTCACGCCCGCGGCACGCGCGGCCGTTGCCGGGCCGCGCGATTATCTCCGTAAGAGCCGAGTGGAGCTCAGACACGACGATTGATCAGAATCTGATTCGCGGGTTCAGTATCTCTTTCGTGTATCCAGCTCTGGGCTGTCCTTTGGCGGGAGTTAGGTTCGCCCAGGTTCTGAGCCTGGGGCGTTGGCCCGTTCGCCGCGCAGGCTCCTTCGCACATCGTCGAGGCCGAGAAAGAGGGGCCACACAGCTCCCCCTGTACTTTCCACCACCCGACACCAGCGCTCACCCAGGGCGCCGGCCTTGCTCACCTCAACGGATAGCGCACTCGCGCCGCTTCACGATTAAAAGAATTCTACAAGCAAGATGCCTGTTTGATCGAGAGACGTCCGCTGCCAATTCCCGCATCGCAGAGGCAGCCAATAGCGCTCGCTTTACATAGTGGTCCGGCAAGCAGCTAGATACGACAGGTGACCTCAAATGAGGCGTCTTGCATGGCTTCTACACCTGCCTGAATGCCAGAACTGCGTTCGTACCGCCCATGGCGAAGGCGTTGCTCATGGCGACGCGCACCTTGCGCTCCCGCGGCACATTGGGTGTGATGTCGAGGTCGCAAGCGGGATCTGGCTCGCGATAGTTGGCGGTCGGCGGCACGACGTCCTCTTGGATTGCCATCACGCAGGCGATCATTTCAAGCGCGCTCGCTGCGCCGAGGCAATGCGCGTGCGTGGACTTGGTGGAAGAGATGGACATCGAATAAGCGTGGTTTCCAAACACACGCTTGATCGCCGCCGTTTCAGTCTGATCATTGCTCTTGGTACCGGTGCCGTGCGCGTTGAGGTAGTCGACGTCCTCGGCATTCAGCCCGGCATCGGCAAGGCAGGCGCGCATCGCCGACGCTGGCCCCTCGACAGATGGCGCGGCAATGTGGAAGGCATCGGCGGAAAGGCCGACGCCGGCGATCTCGGCAAGAATTGTGGCACCACGCCTCGTGGCATGCTCGTAGCTTTCCAGCACGGCCATGCCCGCACCCTCGCCCAGCACCAGGCCCTTCCTATCGGCGGAGAAGGGCCGGCAGGTATCGGGTGAAAGCACGCGCATTGCTTCCCATGCTTTCAGCACGCCCCATGCGAAGGGTGCGTCGCTGCCCCCGGAAACCATTACGTCGGCCCGGCCCAGCTTGATCTGGTCCACCGCCGAGGCGATCGCATGGTTGGCCGAGGCACATGCGGAGGTCACCCCGAAGACCGGCCCGCGCAAGCCGAGGCTCAAGCTAAGATGGACGGAAGCGGCGCTGGGCATCACCTTTACTCCAGTGAAGAGTTCAGCACGGATTGCGCTACCCAAAAGCAGTGAGCGGTAAGTTTGTTCTGTTGCGTACGAACCGGTAAATCCGACGCCCACTGTCGCGCCGAAGCGATGGGCATTCCCCTCGTCGCAGGAAAGTCCGGCCTGCCGCATGGCTTCGCGCGCTGCAAGCACGGCGAGCAAGCTGAAGCGGTCCATGGAGATGAGATGCCCCCGGTTGATGTCGTGCTGGGGCAGCGCCTTGATCTCAGCGCCGGTCATGCCCTCCAGGTCATGAAGCTCGGAATTGGCGATCGGGCCGATGGCGGAGCGGCCTTCGCGCATCTCTTTCCACATAGAGGCGGCCTCGGTGCCCAGTCCGCACAGGCCGCCCACTCCGGTGATAACGACGCGCCTGTCCATTCAAGCCTCCTTCGCAAGCAAGCCGCGGACGGCTTCCACGACGTCGCCGACATTCTTGAGATTGGACCAGGCATCGGCCGTGTTCATGTCGATCTTGATGCCGTAGGCCTGCTCCACATCCCAGAGGACGTCCGCCAAACCCAGCGAATCGAACCCGAGCGCGTCCAGTTCCGTGGCGATTGTTATCTCGCCGACGAATGACGCAGGCATTCCCTCACCGCTCTCCGACTCGGCGCGTTTCTTGATCAGGGCAATGACGTCCGTTGCGAATTGATCGGCCATTCTGTTTCCTGTCTTTCTTTCCCGCGTTTCGACCTGGACGCGGCTCAGTTCCTGAGGCGCGCCGCGTCGCGAAAGCCATCACGCTTGGGCAACTGACAAAACCCAATGCTCATAAAGCCGGATCAGGTCCGGCCGGTGTGTGGCGTAGGTGCAGTATGACGATGTGAGCCGCTACACGTGCGCGTCTCCCGGTCTGTCCATAGGCTCGGAAGAAGTCGGACAGTTTGACATGGCCGGTCAGTTGCAACTCCCTTTCCCAGCACTCCACTGCCCGGTAGAGCGCATGAAAAATCTCCTTTCGGGCGGTTTCTTAAGACGCTCGCCACGCCATGAGGCAGTGGGGGCATCGGTGTCCATCAGGTGCTTCTGCCCATGCAGGATTCCAGAACATTGATGAAATCGTTTGTTTCGATGAAAGGCATCCACACTTTGGATGGTTGACCACGCTTTTCAAAGATCGTGAACTACATCTCCTCGTTGTGCTCGACGCACTCCGGACAAGTAACCTCATGGGCGCGGCATGCAGGATTAACCGAGCCCAGCCGGTCATGAGTGCGGCCTTGCCGGGTCGGGCGATAGGCAGTCATGCCCTGCCCTTCCTGCGGGTCAAGCACTCCGAAAAAACATTTCCCCCATAAATGCTAGATCTTCCGTTGCCTTTTCGCGTCACAGGCCGTCAAACGCCCGGCCGTTCACAACAGTGATCCGGCAAGTGTTTGGCTGCGCGAGACGATGCTGCAGGGAGTCGTCCTGCATGGCACTTCGCTATGATGCTGCGGTGCCGTCTAACGGCGCCTCGTGCTTGAACGCACTGAACGGCCACCGCGATCAAAATCGATGGTTCGAGGACCGTTGATCATCACCCCGCCAGCCTCGATCTTGTTTGCCGCCACGAGAGCGACACAGAGACTGCTGGTGAAGATGCCCGCCTGCCCGCTATGTTCCGGATGGTTGACCATCCCGGATGGACCCATCGAGGGTGTCAAGGCGAGCATGAGCACAGGCGCGAACAGTTCACGGGCAGGCGCGACGGTGGCCGCAAAGCAACGTCGCGCCAGCATGCGATCTCAGCAGGATCGGCACCATCCTGTCAGGGAGCAATGCGAGTGGCTGGCTTAGCCGCTGCGACGCTGCCCGGCATCGCGTTCAATTGATCTGGCGCCTTAAATGCAGGAAGGCTTCGCGGCCGGTACGAGGCGCATCCCTCCTCCGAAGCAGCACGCCCAAGTATCATCACAAGCCCCGAGCGCCCGCGTTCGGCGATGTCCAATTTCCGACAATGTCGGAATACAGTCAGATCTGCTGGATTGACTTTAAATGGTTTTCTCATTTGGCACAGCGCATGCTGGTTATCCGGAAACACGTGACCGACCAACAAGAAGTCGCATGACACAACCGAAGCCATCCATGTCTGACGGGCTGCCCAGGATACCTACTGCGACCGCGCTTGCCCGGTGACGACCGCTCCGGCTCCGCCCGTTACCGACGAGGCAAAGTGACGGATTTCCTGCGTTTCAACGACATGGAGGTGGTTGTCATTCCCGCTGGGGGACAGACTCGGCCTGTTCAAGGCATTGCGCGAAGGCGGCAAGATGACGGCCACCCGTGCGCGAACTCAAGGAGCGCAGCCTGTATCGTGTATCAGGCAAATAGGCCGTCGGTCAGTGACCTTGACACAGGGGACATGCGCAAGGTCCTGAAGTTTGATGCAGCGATAGAAGGGTGCCAATGACAACAATAGCTTACAGGAACGGAACCATGGCTGGCGACGGCCGAGCCTTGGGTTTTGACTCAGTATCCGTCGGTGAGAAAACGAAGGTGTTTCGCTTATGCGACGGCACACTCATCGGCGTTTCCTCTTCGTCCTTGGGTATTCCAAAGGCCGTTCGAGACTGGGTTGAGAAGGGCATGGATGTTTCTGATATTCCTGTGCCGCGCAACGACGACAATTTTGAATTTGAGGCGCTGATAGTGCGCAAAAATGGGGAAGCCGTATTGTTGGACGGCAATTGGCTGCCAAGTGATCCCGTGAAAGGTGAATATTATGCCATCGGGAGCGGCAAGCAGTATGCTTTGGCCGCGCTGGTTTTGGGCAAGTCAGCTAAGGAAAGCGTCGAAGTTGCCGCGAAACTCGACGTTTGGACTGGTGGCACAGTCACTGCCATAACTCACTAAACCCGCCTTTCGGCGGGAGTGTGACAGTGCGAGCGTGGAAGTAGGGCGCCACCCCGGGGCACGTCGAGCCCTGTCATGTGAGCTGGTCCATAAGCGCGCGAAAGCGTCCAGTTGTGGCCAAAAGCACGATTTGCGACAGAACCGGCCCGCTTCTATGAGTATGGGCCGCTTTTTGCGGCCAGCGTGCTTGCCATCCTGCCGCCAGTGGCCGTCGCCTTCTTCTTCCAAGGTTACCTCGTCATGAAGTAGAGCACCACGATCTTGTCGGAGAGATCGGAAGGCGGACGGCCCTTCCGTCCGCGTCGGCCAGTTCGAAAGGCGGCGCGGCCTGCTCGTCGATCGCCTGGAAGAACCTCTCCGCGCTGTCCCTCATCTTGTCGAGATCGGCGCCCGGATGGTGGGCCAGCGCGGAGGTCCCGAGGATCAGCGCCAGAAATTGAATCGCAAGCGACGGTTTCGCTTTCATGGACAATGCATTCCGGTTGGGGGCGTTCGAGGGCTCCGCGGCTAGGATTGGTCTCACTGTGTCTGCTCCCGCTCCCGGCGGCTCATCTGCCTGATAGGCGCGTTCCCGCTCGGGCCATGTGCTTTTGATGAAGGCCAGAACGGCCCGGATCTCCTCGTCGGTGAGGACATTCCCGAAGCCCGGCATGTCGCTCTGGTAGCCGCCGCCGACGACCGCGGCCGGTCCCGGCGCCGGCATGCGTCCCGAAGGCAGCGGGCTTTCCAATCGCGCTGACCTTCGCCTGGCTAAAACCGTCTTGCCTAGCGCTATCGCCGCGGCCGGGGCGCGGCCATCCGGTTGGCGAGCCAAGGCAATGTCCAGACCAATCCGAGGCCTGCCGCGGCCACGCATCGATAAGAGGACCGACGCCCTTCTCCTTTGCCGCCGCTGGAGAACAGGTATTTGATCAGCGCGGCCGTCCCGAGGACGAGCACGACGACGACAAGCAGCCACACCAGGCCCGTGCCGAACATCATCATGCCGCTCATGCATTCCATCATCGAAGCCTCCTATTCCGTGGCGTAGATGCCGCCGGTCGCGTCAGACTTTCGGATTTCGAGAATCTCGAAGGGCGCTTCCTTCGTGCCACTCATGCCGGGGGAGCCCATCGGCATGCCGGGCAGCGTCATGCCCTTTGATGTCGGGCCGCTCGGTCAAGAGCTTGTTGACCGTGCCGACCGGCACATGGCCGCTCACCACATAGCCGTCGATGAACGAGAGAAGGCAGCCATCGGCTTCCGGCGGAATGCCCTCTTCGCGGCTCATGGCGAAAAGGTCGTGAGTCGGCCTTGACGGTGATTCCTGGAAGGCCGATTCCAAGGCGAGCTGGCTTGAAGGCCGCGGTCCGGATGGTCGACTAGGCAGCTTGGTTCCACGATCGCAATGCTTGATCGCTTCATTGCAGGCCATGGGCTCTCGCCCCCTCCTTTTGCCACACGAGGCGCCAGCTCACGTGTTGTTGTTGGCGTGCGCCCCGGCAACCGCTTTCACCAGCCGCTCCAGCGATCCCGCGCGCTCCAGCTCCGCAAAGAATGATGCGGCGTGACGCTACCCAGCCGGTGCTTCTCGGCCTTCCAATTAAACTGTCTCGACGAAAGAGCCGTCTCCGTTGCTCCGGTCTCGGTGTTGAGTTCTCTAAGGCTGCGCCACACCTTGGTCCCCACGCCGGCAAATGATCTCACTATGCAGCCCGTGCTCGCACGCTCTCAAACTAATTACCGCTGCTGCAACACGCCGCCTGGCGGCCTGCACCGAAAAGCCGACAGGGGTGCATCTGAATAGCCGTGAACCCAGGTCTCAAAGACCATCCGGCGCGACGAGCGGACGCACCGCACGTGTGACACCCGCCTTGTGGGGCAGGGTTGCCTTTCTCAATCCCGGCGTTGGTCGGCGTCCCAATGAGCAGCAAGCTATTATCGGCCGCCGAATCTTAGTGGCTTCGTCGAGAGCCTCAATCAACCAAGCGGCGAAAGCCCCGCTAGAGTCTCCGCCCGCCTGTCGCTATGAAGCAGTTGCAGCCAGCGCTGCTTCAGGCGCATGAACTCGCCCGATGCAATGATTTCCGTCGCCCTGGGTCTTTCGAAGGGCACTGTTTCTATTCCCTTCTTCTTCGGCGCGCGGCTTGATGCCGACATACGGTTTCTTGACCTGCCGCCTGAACTGGCTGCCGAAGCGGGTGCCCCGCCAGCGACCCCGACAATCCCCTGTTCCGCAACTGCTGAAGAGCCGACTGCGCTCGCATCCCGATATTGCGCAACGGCACTATGCCGACATTCTGGAGACCGCAGCCGCATGAGCCTCGAGATGTTCCGCCGACCGTCGACAAAGGCGTCCTCTCGCCTGCGTCCGCCATTTGTCAGTGCTCGATCTGATTGGGGAGACGCCGGTCGTCGAACTGAAGAGATTCGATACCGGCAGGTGTCGTCGCTTCGTCAAGATCGAAAGCCAGAATCCCGGCGGATCGATCAAGGATCGCATTGCGTTGTCGATGATCGTTAATGCCGAACAGCGTGGCACGCGCGGGGCGGTACAATCATCGAAGCGACCGCTGGCAACACAGGGCTCGGCCTGGCCATCTGGCGGCACGAAGCGCGTGATCGCGTGTCCAAAAGCTGACAGCGTCAGACAAATGTCAGGTTCATTACAACCAACATCTGGGCACTGACGAGGTTTTTCGAAGCAATGGGCGCTAACTGCGCGCTGAGCGCGTTGGCATGGCTTTTGAGACTGAGTGACTGTGACTGCACTCAATGGGGCAAGACGAGCGATGCGCTCCTCCCTGAACCCGTGTGCCGTCTCTGAGAGGAAACCAGCTCGTGCAGAAACCTTTGGAAATAGCTTTGGACCGCAACGTGGTATTGCAGATGGAGTCCCCGGCTCCTTCGATTAGAGTCGAGAACTGGCTGCATGGCGAGCCCCTCACGAGCTTTGAGCCCGGCAAGTGTACATAGTCGAATTTTGGGCAACTTGGTGCGGCCCATGTGTGGACGGGATGCCCCATCTGATCCAGCTGCAGGGCGTCGCCAGGCGCACCATCTGGACAGCAGGAACTGGACTATGGGCAAGGTAACAGGCTTTCTCGAAATCGACCGGCAGGTGCACAAGTACCAGCCGGCCTCCGACCGCATCCGGCATTTCCGCGAATTCACGCTGCCGATGTCCGACAAAGAGGTCGAGAAACAGGCCGCGCGCTGCATGGATTGCGGCATTCCGTTCTGCCATGGGCCGACGGGCTGCCCGATCCACAACCAGATCCCGGACTGGAACGACCTCGTCTACAATGGCGACTGGGACAATGCGATCCGCAACCTGCATTCGACCAACAATTTCCCGGAGTTCACCGGCCGCATCTGCCCCGCACCTTGCGAGGAAGCCTGCACGCTGAACCTCGAGGACATCCCCGTCGCCATCAAGACGGTCGAGCAGGCGATCGCCGACAAGGCTTACGAGACCGGCCATATCAGGCCCTATCCGCCGGAGAAGAAGACCGGCAAGCGCGTCGCCGTCATCGGCTCCGGCCCGGCCGGCATGTCGGCTGCCCAGCAGCTCGGCCGCGCCGGCCACGACGTCCATGTCTATGAGCGCGAGAGCCGGCCCGGCGGGTTGATGCGTTACGGCATTCCCGACTTCAAGATCGAGAAGCACTATATCGACCGGCGCATCGAGCAGATGCAGGGCGAGGGCGTCACCTTCCATTGCGGCGTCAATGTCGGCGTCGACAAGCCGGTTGCCGAGCTGCTCGCCGAACATGACGCCGTGCTTTATTGCGGCGGTTCCGAAACGCCGCGCGCGGCCGGCATTCCCGGCGACGATCTCGGCGGCGTGCATGACGCGATGCCCTATCTGGTGCAGCAGAACAGGCGTGTCGGCGGCGAACCGATCCAGTCGGTGGCGTGGCCGTCGCATCCGATCCTCGCCGGCGGCCAGCATGTCGTCGTCGTCGGCGGCGGCGACACTGCCTCCGACTGCGTCGGCACCGCCTTCCGCCAGGGCGCGGTGCGCGTCACCCAGCTCGACATCCGGCCGCAGCCGCCGGAAAAGGAAGACAAGCTGTCGGTCTGGCCATACTGGGCGACCAAGATGCGCACGTCATCCTCGCAGGCCGAAGGCGCCGAGCGCGAATTCCAGGTGGCGACGCTTGAATTCATCGGCGAAAACGGCCAGCTGACCGGGGTCAAATGCTGCGAAGTCGACGAAAAGCGCAAGCCGATCGCCGGCACCGAATTCGTCATCCGCGCCGATCTCGCGTTCATCGCCATCGGCTTTGCCGGGCCAGCCGCTCGCGGGCCGGTGTCGGAACTGGCCGGCCAGATGAAGATCGCCATTGACAGCCGCCGCTCGAAGAATGTCGAGGCCAATGACCGGGACTACAGGACCAGCGTCGAAAAGCTCTATGCGGCGGGCGACGTGCGGCGCGGCCAGTCGCTGGTCGTCTGGGCGATCCGCGAGGGCCGCCAGGCGGCGCGCGCCATCGATGAGGCGCTGATGGGATCGAGCGTGCTGCCGCGCTGAGTCCGTCTCGAGACCCTACTTGTGCGGCCACCTGAAGGCGCTTTCCGCCCTTCCGCTGCCCCGGGCAGCTTACGGACTGATCGCCGTGGTCGTTTCGGTTGTGGCCCCGGCCGCAGGCTGCCGCCTTGGCGGCCAAGAAAAATCGTCGGCGCGGCCGGGCGCAGCAGCGGGCGCCTTGCCCTCGACGACGAATTTTTCACCGGGCCCGTCCGGCTTGGCCGGCGCTGCGGCACCGAGAAGTTCCGAACCGCCGTCGAGTGCCGGTGATTGCGAGTCGGCGTCGGTAGCCGGGTCGGCGGCCTCAGTCTTTTCCTTCGAGGGTGGACTACGTTACTGGCCAGTACCGGCAACGCATCGAAGGAACTTTACAATCATAAAGGTACGTCACTGGTCTCGCGGCTCACCTATGACGATCTAGACGCGCATTCGAGTCCACAATCCGACTGGCATTTTCGTAAAGGCCTCCTCGGTGCGGGCGGCATCAGGGAGGATTTTCTCATGACGAGGACTTCTTACGGAAATGGGGGGCTACTCAAACACATTCAGTGATCAGCGCGGGGGCGGCGTCAGCTATTTCACCGCCGATCTTGGATATAATTTCTTGAACTCACCGCGCTACCGCATCGGTGCTTTTGTTGGCAACAATTTCTGGCACGAGAGCTACGATGCTTTCGGTTGCACGCAGCAGGCGACCAACTGGGGAACCTGTGTGCCAACCGTCCCACCTACGTCAACCTCTCAGCCAGGACAACGATTGGCATTCGCTGCGACTCGGCTTGGCCGGGCAGACGCAACTCACCGAGCGACTCAGCCTTTCTGGTGACGTGGCGTTCCTCTTCACGCGGCTCGACGGCAAAGAGCAGCACCACATGCGCCCAAGATCAAGCTAATTCCCGAAGACGGCGATGGGCATGGCGTCCAGCTCGAGGCGGTGTTGCGGCCGTGGCGAATAACGGCACCGCTCATTTCGAAGAGGCAATGGGCGGTCGTGGTTCCCCGCAGGCCGACGATTGGAAGGCAAAGCGCTACGGCGTTTTCGTGCAGGCTAGCATCAAGTTCAACTGAGAGAGCAAGAACCGAGGAGAGCGGCGATGCCACTCCAGCTCATTACGATCATTGGATCAACAGAAGGAAGTTTTCCGAAGAGTTTTGCAAGCGTGCGCAAAGTCGCCAGACAAAGTTCTCTCGGTCCATAGTGTACGTGCCGTCACGCCCGTTCTCGACATGGTTGAATGATACGTCCCGCGCGATCGATCAAAGTCGTTTTTCATTGGTTTTCCGGAAATCGCGGGGAGCACAGCGTGCTGTGACCCTCGCCTGCTGGTTTTCTGTCAACGCGCAGATGAGGGAGAATGAGCGTACAGCAAAAATCATCAGTGCTGTCGCTTTCGCCAAAGCCCGCCGCAGCTAAACGGGGTCCCACGCCCGGTAGCGCCCCCTGCCGGTCACCTCACGGATGCCGAGTTCGGCACCAGCCCGAGCGCAGCGCGCTGGCTAATTTTCAGCTCGGCCGCGACCAGACCTGCCGACACCAGCGGCCGCGCCAGCACCAGCTCGATCAGCGCCGGCAGGCTCGAGTTTTTGCGCCGGTTCCTGAGCCGGCGCTCCATCTGGCTTTTGGCCAGCGCCTGGATGATTGCAAGGCTGAAACAGTCGATGGAACGCCCCTCCAGCGAAGCCGAACCGGACGAGGCGCGCGCGCCAGGTCCTTCGGCTGCCATCGGCACGCTGGGTTTAAGTGCTTGGGGTGACACGGCGTGATCTCCGCCGTTGGCGGGAACAGGGCAGTGCAATAGTACTGCCCTGTTCCTTTTGATCAGAGGCCAGTGCGGATTTCTTCGGCAAGCGCCCTCAACGTCGTCTCGACGTCATCGCCGTTTACCATCTTCTGCATCGCCACGGCCCATGCGTTCATGGCTTCGCCGAAGCCGACACGCGGTGTGAAAGCCAGCGCGGCTTGGTCCTGTATCTTTTTGAAGCTGTCAACGAAGTTGTTGAACTCGGGCTGCGAAGCGTACTTAGTCCAGGTGTCGTCTGCCAGGTCGACGTGCGCGGCGGATTGACGAGCTGGCCAGCAAGGGCACCCTTGAGCGCCACCTGCTTGGAGGTGGCCCACGGGATGAACAGCCAGGCCGTGCCCTTCTTTTCGGAAGCCGCGTTCATGGCGAGAGCCCAGATCCAGATGTCAGACTCCAAGCTCGTGGCGCTCGGTGCGTGCAGCGGCGGAGCGAAGGCGATCTTGCCGGATGCCGGCTTCCCCGCAACATCGTTCCAGAAGCCGAACATATTTGAGTCGATCGTCATCGCGCTGCGGCCGGACGCGAAGGAAGGAGCCGCGCACTTCTTGATCATGTCCACGTAATGTAGTCGTATCCAGCATCGGTAAGCTTCCAATCGCTCAGGTATTTGTCCAGCGGCTCCAGGGCGCCACTCGGAGCGAGGTCCTACGCGGGCTGAATGCCAGTGCCGAACACATCCCATGCTGGCGACTTCGTCGTCAGTTGGATCGTCATCTTGTTCCAGTAAGAATCGTCTGGGTAGAGTTCCGGCGTGACCTTGATGCCGGGTCAGCTTCTCGAACTCCGGAAATTGCGCAGCGAGAGCATCCGCATAGGGGTGGATGTCGTAGGCCCAAGTTATGCTGGTCCCTTCGAATTGACGCCAGTTCACGGTGTCGGCAGCGGCCGAATTAGTGAGCGATGCCGAGACGGCAAAAAACGCCAAGTCAAAAGCAAGCTGTTTGCGAAGCGACGCGCACCTGTAACGAGTACGGGGAATGAGCGACCCATGTAATCCTCCCTGGGGCATTTTGCCAATTTTTGGGTCCACTCCTCCATCCCGAGTTCGCTCATAGCCACAATAAGCGGTTTCCAACGAGCTCGCTCTGAATGCACCAGGCCAACTGGGTAAAAACGGGTAACCGGCACTAAAAGGCGTTGTAGTATCGCCACCAGAAATACTGCTCCGTGGTGCTGGCCTTTGCCTGGGGGCGCAACACGGCAACTACCCGCTCAAAACGGTTGGTCCTCTACCTCTTATTCACCGTCGCTTTCCTCGCGGCCTAACCCGGCCGGAATATCCGTTGCCAGAAAAAGGCCTCGCGGCCGGTTCGAGGCTCATCCCTCCTCCGAAGCAGCACGCTCAAGTATCGTCACAAGCCCCGAGCGCTTCGCGTTCGGCGATGTCCAAATTCCGACAATGTCGGATACAGTCAGATCTACTGGATTGCGTTTGAATGGTTTTCTCATTTGGCACAGTACATGCGGGTCATCCGCAAAACACGTGACCGACCAACAAGAGTTCGCATGATCACCTTACCACAACATACAGCCGCCGCGGAACAATCACTTGGCCCCTGATCGCCCACCCCGGCACCACAACCGGAGTCATCGATGTTCTGACAGGCTGCCCAAGGATACCTGCTGCAACAGGGCTTGCCCTGGTGACGACCACTCCGGCTCCGCCGGTTACCGACGAGGGCAAAGTGACGGATTTCCTGCTTTTCAACGGCATGGAGGTGGCTGTCATTCCCGACCACCGCGCCGGTCGTCACCCATATGGTCTGGTGCAGGATCGGCAGCGCGGAATGAGCCGCCGGGGATATCTGCATGTCTTCGAGCATCTGATGCTCAAGGCGCCTCATGACGAGCACGGCTCCGTCGCCTGGAGAGATTGAACCCAAAGGGAGATTCAGATGTCTGAAGCGAATCAGGAAAAGTTGGACGCATTCTTGGGGAAAATGGTCGGCGATCTCGGTGCGATCGCAACGGGCGCGGGAGTCCTGCTGGGGGACAGACTCGGCCTGTTCAAGGCATTGCGCGAAGGCGGCAAGATGACGGCCGCCGAACTTTCGACACGCACCGGCACCCAGGAACGCCTCGTAAGGGAATGGCTTTCCGGGCAGGCGGCGGCGGGTTACGTCGACTACGATGAAGCGAGCGACAAATTCTATCTCAACGCCGAGCAAGAGCTGGTGTTCGCTGATGAAGACAGCCCGGCCTTCATGGCAGGCGCATTCGAGTTCCTGTCCGCGCTGTGGCTCGATGAAGAAAAGGTGAGGCAGGCATTCCAGTCCGGCAAGGGCGTCGGGTGGCACGATCATAGCGCGTGTCTGTTTCGCGGTACGGAACGGTTCTTCCGTCCAGGCTACAATGCCAATCTGATCGACTCCTGGCTGCCGGCCTTGGAGGGCGTCGTCGAGAAGCTCGAACGCGGCGTGGACGTCGCGGATGTTGGATGCGGTCATGGTGCATCGACCGTGCTCATGGCACAGGCCTTCCCCAATTCGCGCTTCGTCGGCTTCGACTATCATGCCCCTTCGATTGAGCGCGCCCGCAAGGCGGCCGAGGTAGCCGGCGTCGGCGTTAACACGCGGTTCGACGTGGCGGCCGCCAAGAGCTATCCCGGAACCTATGACCTCGTCACATTCTTCGATTGCCTTCACGACATGGGCGACCCGACGGGCGCCGCCACCCATGTCCACGGATCGCTCAAGCCGGACGGCACGTGGATGATCGTCGAGCCGTTCGCGCATGATCATCTGGCGGCGAACCTCAATCCCGTCGGCCGCGTTTACTATGCCGCTTCCACTTTCGTGTGCACGCCCGCATCCGTGTCGCAGGAAGTCGGGCTCGCGCTTGGAGCCCAGGCCGGTGAGGCGAGGCTGCGCAAGGTTGTGACCGGCGGCGGCTTCAAGCGATTGCGTCGCGCCGCGGAGACACCGTTCAACATGGTGCTGGAGGCCCGCCCTTAGCGTGGCCGTCGCCAGAAATTGCAGCTCATCGCATTTGATGAAGATCACCGCCAAAAATCCGGACGCATCGGGCACATTTTCAAGGCGTCTGGGTTCACGCAGAGGTCGCTGCCGAGTTGTGTGCCAAGAGTCCCATACGTTGCGGCTCAGAAAGGACCCCACGCACGGCGACGAACATGCCCATAGCGATGGCCGCTATAATCACATATGTCCACCATGGCGCGTTCACAAAGCTGGTAAGCCACGTCGCACCGAACGCGCTTACGACAAAAACGAGAGCCTCGATAAAAAGACTGAGCCTGTACACATTCAGTCGTCTCATCCTCATACCACCCATCCAAAGACTGAGCTTGTTGCGCTACTGCGACAGAGCCTAACATATTGGAGAGTGCTCACTAGTCGACCGTGAACAATCCGAGCCCTAAGCGGCGACCGGCTTCGGCCGGATTTGAAGCAGGGCAATCAAGAGCGACAA
>NZ_JAIUGV010000026.1 GCF_020164745.1 Mesorhizobium sp. ES1-4
CCAGAACCCATTCTCCTCAAAAAGTGGCGATCTGCTCCCCACGGCAATCTCTCAGCTAATTGCGCACCAGCCCCACAAGGGGAGAAGGAAGACCCGCGCTGGAGTTCCGTCGTCGCCGCGCTAAGCTTCCCGGCAACCCAGGGAGCACCACCATGAAAGAAATCATCGAAGTGCCCGTCATATCGGACAAGGTGCGGGCGCTCGGCTGCCCTGTTCGACGGCGGTGAAGGCCAACGGCTTCATGTTCATCTCGGCGACGCCGCCTGTGGACATGGTGACCGGCGAGATGGTGTGCGGCGACATCGAACCCAGACCGACGCGTCGCTGAAGGCGCTGAAATATTGCCTGGAAGCAGCCGGCACCTCGCTGGACAACGTGATGATGGTGCGCATCTACGCCGTCAATTCCGGCTTCTACAACGCCATCAACCGGGTCTATGCCCGGTATTTCAGTGTGAACCCGCCGGCGCGCAGTTTCGTGCCGGTGGCGTCGTGGCCGATGGAGTTTGATATCGAGATTGAGTGCGTGGCGGTGGGGTGAGGGTGGCGGGGCAAATCAATTTCTAAGAGAATTGGCGAAGGGAAAGCTCGACAAAGTCTTTTAAACCCCTTGTCTTTCGATGAAACTCATCCTCAAATCTTCGCTGGATAGACATGTCGATTCATTGGCCAAGCTATCAAAATTACTAGTATGACGGAATTGGATTCAGCTACTTGGCCAACGACTTTCGGCACGTTTTTCATCAGATTTGAGGGATATGATGGCGATACCAGAGGTGTCCAAACAGGAAATTCTCAAGCTCGCCTCGACGGTTGAGGACCAATTCTTCGATCGAAAGGGGAGGTCCATTTCAGGAAAAGGCGTACAGAAAGCCGTTGTGGCATTTGCTAATGCGGACGGTGGAGAGCTTGTTGTTGGCGTCAAAGATGACAAAGAGAGTCCTGATCCAGCAAAAAGGTGGGATGGCGCGAAGGATCCGGAGGAATTCAATCAGCTTATTCAAAGCATCGTTGAGTTGAGCCCCTCGATAGGTTTTCGATACGAGTTTTTATTTTGCTTGGAATATAACGGATACATTTTAAGGCTATTTATCGATAAAAGCCGTGAAGTATGCATGACTTCCGACAAGTCTGTCTATGTCCGGATGGGGGCTCAAAGCCTTCCCTTGAAAGAACCTCAGAAGATTACCCAGCTTGCCTTCTCTAAGGGCGCTCAAACATACGAGAATCGAAGAATAGAAGGGGTAAAACCCGAGGTAATTGTGGATTCTGCGGAGATGAAAAGATTTATCGATGAAGCTAAGATAATTCCAAATTCATTGTCGTACGCAATTAACGAAGGGTTTATCGCTCAGGAAGATTGGGTTCCTTTGGCCTCTGGTGCCCTTCTATATGCCGATAATCCTCAAGGAGTTTTTCCTACACGTTGCGAAACCAGGATTGTTTTCTATGACACGAAGGAAGAAAAGCCAGAGCGCCATCATTTGAAGATAAATGAGACGATTGGAGGGCCACTCTATCAGCAGATTCACGCAGCGATCAAACGTATCACGGAGATAATGTCGGGAATTAGCATTTTGACGCCTGCTGGACTAACAAAGGTATCGTATCCTCCGGAAGCGATATGGGAAATTGTCGTAAATGCGATGATCCATCGTGATTATTCAATTTCTGACGACATACAAATAGTTATATTTCAGAATCGAATAGAAATATTAAGTCCTGGAAGATTACCCGGTAGCGTGACTATTAGAAATATACTTGATGTCCGCGATAGTCGCAATCCTAAAATAGTTAAGGGTTTGAGAAGATATAAGGACGCTCCAAATCAAGACCTAGGGGAGGGTTTAAATACCGCTTTCGATAAAATGAAGGAATGGAGATTGCAGCCCCCTATATTCGAGGAGGTTGGAAACTACCTTAAGGTAACAATTGGGCACAAGCCATTGGCTACTCCCGAGGAAGCGGTTTTGAAATACCTCGAAGTTCACGACGAAATCCGAAACTCTGTTGCCAGAGAGCTAACTGGGATTAGATCAGAGAACCAAATGAAAGAGGTGTTTTATCGACTTCGCCATAGAGAGCTTATTGAACAAGTTCCAGAAAAGAGAGGGAATGCATCTGCTTGGCGTAAGGTGGCAAAAGAGACTACTATTTCTACGCCTTAAATACTTCCAATGCTGAAGGTCACAGCGTTTGGTCAGTAGCCGCCTTTCATCGAGTGGATCGCGCTGCCCCTCATCCGCCTGCCGGCACCTTCTCGCCGTACACGGAGAGAAGAAAGCCAATCGCCTCAAGCAAAATACTCCTGCAGCGGCCTGACCTCCAGGCTACCTGCCTTCAGTGCCGCGATCGCTTCCGCCACCGCGGCAGCCCCCGAAAGCGTCGTATAATACGGCACCTTCTGCATCAGCGTTGCCCTACGCAGCGACTTCGAGTCGGACACCGCCTTCTGGCCGTCCGTGGTGTTGAAGACGATCTGGACCTGGCGGTTGCGGATGGCGTCCTCGATGTGGGGGCGGCCTTCCAGCACCTTGTTGATCTTTTCGGCGACGACGCCGTTTTCGGCGAGGAAGCGCTGCGTGCCTGATGTCGCCAGCACCTTGAAGCCGAGGCCGGCGAGGCGCTTGACGGCCGGCAGGATGCCTTTCTTGTCCTCGTCGCGCACCGAGACGAACAGCGTGCCGGAGCGGGGGAGATCGACACCGGCGCCGAGCTGGCTCTTGGCGAAGGCGAGGGCAAAATCGCGGTCGAGGCCCATGACCTCGCCGGTCGAGCGCATTTCCGGGCCGAGCAGGATGTCGACGCCGGGGAAGCGGGCGAAGGGGAAGACGGCTTCCTTGACCGCGATGTGGCCGGGACTTCTGGGGTCGGGCATGGCGCCGTAATGGGCGAAGGCGTCTTCCAGCGTCTCGCCGGCCATGATGCGGGCGGCGATCTTGGCGATCGGACGGCCGATGGTCTTGGCGACGAAGGGCACGGTGCGCGATGCGCGCGGGTTGACCTCCAGCACATAGACCGTGCCGTCCTTGATCGCGTATTGCACGTTCATCAACCCGCCGACGTTGAGCGCGCGGGCAAGGGCGGCCGTCTGGCGCTCCAACTCGTCGACGAGGTCCGAGGGCAGCGAGTGGACGGGCAGCGAGCAGGCACTGTCGCCCGAATGGATGCCGGCTTCCTCGATGTGTTCGAGAATGCCGGAGACGAAGGTTTCCTTGCCGTCGCAAAGGCAGTCGACGTCGACCTCGATGGCGCCGGAGAGATAGGTGTCGAACAGCAGCGGGTTCTTGCCCAGCAGCGTGTTGATCTGGCCGGTCTTGTCGTTGGGGTATTTCTGCTTGATGTCCTCCGGCACCAGGCCGGGCACGGTGTCGAGCAGGTAGGTCTGCAGCATGCCCTCGTCATGGATGATCTGCATGGCGCGGCCGCCCAGCACATAGGACGGGCGCACCACCAGCGGGAAGCCGAGCTCGCCGGCGACGAGGCGGGCCTGCTCGACCGAATAGGCGATGCCGTTCTTCGGCTGGCTGAGGTTGAGCTTGTGCAGCAACTTCTGGAAGCGGTCGCGGTCTTCGGCGAGGTCGATCATGTCGGGCGAGGTGCCGAGGATCGGAATGCCGGCCTTCTCCAGTGCGTCGGCCAGCTTCAGCGGCGTCTGCCCGCCGAACTGGACGATGACGCCGACCAGCTCGCCCGAGGCCTGCTCGGCGCGCAGGATCTCCAGCACGTCCTCCGCCGTCAGCGGCTCGAAATAGAGCCGGTCCGAGGTGTCGTAGTCGGTCGAGACCGTCTCGGGGTTGCAGTTGATCATGATCGCTTCATAGCCGGCATCGCGCAGCGCGAACGCCGCGTGGCAGCAGCAATAGTCGAACTCGATGCCCTGGCCGATGCGGTTCGGGCCGCCGCCGAGGATGACCACCTTCTTGCGCGACGAAACCTGCGCCTCGTTGGCGAGCGCGCCGGCGAAGGGCACTTCGTAGGTCGAGTACATGTAGGCGGTGGGCGAGGCGAACTCGGCCGCGCAGGTGTCGATGCGCTTGTAAACCGGATGAACGTCGAGCTTTTCACGAATCTTCTGAACGACTTCGGCGTCGGTCTTCGTCAGCGAGGCGAGCCGGGCATCGGAGAAGCCCATGGCCTTGAGCATGCGCAAATTGACGGCATCGATGGGGATACCATGCTCGCGGATGCGCGCTTCCATGGCGACGATGCCGGCGATCTGCTCGAGGAACCACGGGTCGATCTTGCACATGGCGTGCACGTCTTCCAGGGAGGTGCCCATGCGGATCGCCTGCGCCACCATGCGCAGCCGGTCGGGCGTCGGCGTGCCGAGTGCGGCGCGGATGGCGTTGCGGTCGTCGGCATGGCTGGCGACTGCGGTTCCATGGCCGAGGCCGGGGATCTCGATCTCGTCGAGACCGGTCAAGCCGGTCTCCAGGCCGCGCAGCGCCTTCTGCAAGGACTCCTGGAAGGTGCGGCCGATGGCCATCACCTCGCCGACCGACTTCATGGCGGTGGTCAGCACCGGCTCGGCGCCGGGAAATTTTTCGAAGGCAAAGCGCGGGATCTTGGTCACCACGTAGTCGATCGACGGCTCGAAGGAGGCGGGCGTGGCGCCGCCGGTGATGTCGTTCTCCAGCTCGTCCAGCGTGTAGCCGACGGCAAGCTTGGCCGCGATCTTGGCGATGGGGAAACCGGTCGCCTTGGAGGCCAGCGCCGACGAGCGCGACACGCGTGGGTTCATCTCGATGACGACGAGACGGCCATCGGCCGGGTTGACGGCGAACTGAACGTTGGAGCCGCCGGTCTCGACGCCGATCTCGCGCAGCACCGCGATCGAGGCGTTGCGCATCATCTGGTATTCCTTGTCGGTCAAGGTCAGCGCCGGGGCGACGGTGATGGAGTCGCCCGTATGCACGCCCATCGGGTCGATGTTCTCGATCGAGCAGACGATGATGCAATTGTCCGCTTTGTCGCGGACGACCTCCATCTCGTACTCCTTCCAGCCGAGCACGCTTTCCTCGATCAGCACTTCGGTGGTCGGCGAGGCGTCGAGGCCGGACTGGACGATGTCGTAGAACTCGGCCCTGTTGTAGGCGATGCCGCCGCCGGTGCCGCCCATGGTGAAGGACGGGCGGATGATGGCGGGCAGGCCGACATGGTCGAGCGCTTGTGCTGCGATCGCCATGCCGTGGCTGATGTAGCGCTGCTTGCGGTCGCCTTCGCCGAGGTTCCAGCGGGTTTCCAGCGCGTCGAGCGCGGCGTCGAGATTGTCGGGCTTTTCGGCCTTCAGCGCGGCGCGCTCGGCCTCATGCGTCTTGCGGTCGGCGTTCTTGACGTCGGTGGCGTTGGCCAGCATCGACTTCGGCGTTTCGAGCCCGATCGTCTTCATCGCCTCGCGAAACAGCGCCCGGTCCTCGGCCTTGTCGATCGCATGGGCGTCGGCGCCGATCATCTCGACCTGGTAGCGCTCGAGCACGCCCATGCGGCGCAGCGACAGGGCTGTGTTGAGCGCGGTCTGGCCGCCCATGGTAGGCAGCAGCGCATCCGGCCGCTCCTTGGCGATGATCTTGGCCACCACTTCGGGGGTGATCGGCTCGATATAGGTGGCGTCGGCCAGTTCCGGGTCGGTCATGATGGTGGCCGGGTTGGAATTGACCAGGATGACGCGGAAGCCCTCTTCCTTCAGCGCCTTGCAGGCCTGGGTGCCGGAATAGTCGAACTCGCAGGCCTGGCCGATGACGATGGGGCCGGCCCCGATGATCAGGATCGACTTGATGTCGGTGCGTCTTGGCATGTCTGTGAATTCCGTTCGGCAGCGGGCTTGCACAAAAAACCGGGACGGGAAGACCCGGCCGGTTGTGCTCGCGATTCTGGTATCAGGCTAGGAGGGCCTTATAGGGAAGAGTTTTGCCCGATGTAACCCCGAAAATGAGGGGTTGTGTGGCTCTTAGCAACAAGCGCCTCATTCCTTCGCGCCCCCCGCTGTCCCGCCGACCTTTGGAGCGTGCCTAATCCCCCAGCGCCACCGTATCCGTGATCTCGAAGCGCTCCGACACGCCGATGCGGATCATGTTGAGACCGCCCTCGCGGGTGAAGCGGAAGTCGCTGCCGGCGTCCGAGCTTGCCGGCAGGCCGGCATCGAAGGAGATGACGCGGCTGCCGCCATCCGGCCAGGCCACGGTCACGTCGGCCTTGTCAGTGCCCTTGCGCGTCACGGTGGCCGCGCAAGACGCCATGGGCTGTCCAACATAGCGGGCGCAGGGAATTTGCAGGGTTCCATTCGCCGCCAGCGCGAGGCCATAGGCATCCTGCATGGCGATCTCCGCCGCGGATTTCGGCGTGGTCTCGGGGCTGGCCGGTTGGCTTGAGTCACCCAGCCGGGCGGTCAGGTCGGGTGCATCGGACGCCGCACCGGCTTCGCTGCCAACGGCGTCCGTCGCCTGGTCGGGCGCCGTCGCCGGATTGAGTGGCACCAGATAGCGCGCGGGGGCCCAGCCAGTTGCCTGGGGATTGTCCGACACGATCTTGCACCAGGGATGCCCGTCAATATCGTTGCAGCCGAGGTTCCTGACGCTCGCGCCGGCGGGCAGGCGAGCCTCGGTCTTGCCGATCGGCGATGGTTGGGCACGGACATTGAGCAGGTCGTCGGGCGCCAGCCCGGTGACGACGGAAATGAACGGCGCCTCTTCGGCATGGGCGGCGAATGCCGCCAGCAGCAGCGGCGCGGCAATCAATGCGTAGAGCGCTTTGCGGAACGAAATTCGGCGCCTCATCACTCGGCCGCAGGCGATAGATAGCATTACCAATGGCACCGCCAGACCCAGAAACGCTGCCGCATACGAAGCGGGTTTTATAGGCGACGGCGCCGCGTCATGTCTGCAACCGAGATTTGTCACGCCTGTCCAAGTCCCCGGCATGAAACGCGAACGTTCAGCCCGGCATGAACGCGAACGTTCAGCCCGGCATGAACGACGGTCAGGCCGACACTTCGATGTCATGACCGCCGACGGCCGGCAGGGCGGGATCGTGCACCGCCGCGGCGATGACGCTGTCGAGCAGGCCGGGAAAGCGGGCGTCGAGATCGGCGCGGCGGAGCGTGATCATGCGGTTGGTGCCGACCACGTCGGCGCGGGTGACGCCTGCCTCGCGCAATTTGGCGAGGTGGTAGCTGAGATTGGTCTTGGAGGCGAGGTCGAGGAACCGGCTGCAGTTCAGCGGCACGCCTTCCTTGCTGGCGAGATAGCGCACGATCGCGAGCCGCGTCGGGTCGCCGAGCACGCTGAGCACGATGGGCAGGCTGATCTGGTCCGCATTCGGGTGTGGCAAGGTCATGGCTGGAACCTAAGCACAGTGGGGGCCGATTTCAACGCGTCGATCCTGCTCGTCCCGTACACACTGTTTCTCCTGTCCAGACCGTCCTGACACAGGGCTGTCAGCATGGTTGCGCTATTTTCGCCTGGCTTCATTGACATCATGCCCTTTTATGTCCAATTGTTCAATAACTTTTGAACTAAGGACACGTGCCATGGACAAGCGGATTTTCTGGCTTGCGCTCGGATCGTTTGCGATCTCGACCGAGGGCTTCGTCATCTCCAGCCTTCTGCCCGACATCGCCAGCGACGCCGGCATCTCGGTGCCGCTCGCCGGCTCGCTGATCACCGCCTTCGCGCTCGCCTATGCGATCGGCACGCCGATCCTGGCGACGCTGACCGGCGAATGGGACCGGCGCCGCGTCATCCTGTGGACGCTGGTGTTCTTCGTCATCGGCAATGTCGTCGCCGCCATGAGTTCCTCCTTCGAAGTGCTGCTGGTCGCGCGCATCATCATGGCGCTGTCGTCGGGCCTGTTCGCGGCGACCGCGCAAGGCACCGCGGTGGCGCTCGTGGACGACCATCACCGGGCGCGCGCCATCGCAGTCGTCGTCGGCGGCACCACGGTGGCGGTCGCCGTCGGTGCGCCGCTCGGCGCATTGGTCGCGGCCATCGCCGGCTGGCGCGGCACTTTCTACGCCATTGCCGGCCTTGGCGCGCTCGCCGGCGCGATCCTGTGGTACCGGCTGCCGCGCGGCATCGTCGGCACCAGACTGCCGCTGACGCGCCGGCTGGCGGCGGCCATGCGACCCGGCGTGATGCCGATCCTGGTGACGACGACGCTTGCCCTCATCGGCGCTTTCACCGTGTTCAGCTTCATCGCGCCGCTGGCCATCGAAGGCGCCGGGCTGGCGCCGATCGCGCTGCCGGGCATGCTGCTCGCCTTCGGCGCCGGCGCCGTCATCGGCAATATTGCCGGCGGCCAGGCCGCCGATCGCTTCGGCGCGACGCGCACCGTCGCCTGGTCGCTGGCGCTCAGCGCCGCCATGCTCGTCACCTTCTCGCTGATCCCGACCTTCCTGCCGCATCACCTCGCCGGGCCGGCGCTGATGGGCATGATGGTGCCGTGGGGCATCGTCGGCTGGGCCTTCCCGCCGGCGCAGGCCAGCCGCATCATCAAGCTGGCGCCCGACGCGGCCCCGATCGTGCTGTCGCTCAACGCCTCGGCGCTCTATCTCGGCGTGGCGCTCGGCGCGGTGGCCGGCGGGGCGGTGCTGCGCTACGGCGCGCCGGCCGATCTCGGCCTGGTCGCCGCGGCCTTCCCGGTCATAGGGCTCGGCATCGTGCTTGCCGGACGGGCATTTGCCAGACCGGTGGCGATGCCGGCCGAATGAACGGCTATCGAAGCGCCGGCCGGTTCAACCGGCCGGCGTCTCGTTGAAATCCACCGCGGCGATCTCATCCAGCACCGCGCGCAACCTCGCCGCCTTTTCCTTGCCCACCACATCCTCGAAGCGCTGCTGGGCGACCTGCCACAGCTTCATCACCTCATCGAGTTTGGCCAGACCTCGCGGCGTCAGCCGCACCCGTTTGACGCGGCGGTCGGCGGCGTCGGCGAAGGTCTCGACATAGCCGTCGCGGATCAGCGGCTTCAACGTGTGGCCGAGCGCCGACAGGTCCATGATCAGGGACGTCGCGATGGCGCCCATGGCCGGCTCGTTGCCGACATGGATCTGGTAAAGCAGGCCCTGCTGCGTGGCCTTGAGGCCCGAAGGCGCCAGCACATCGTCATAGTGCTGGCCAATCTTGCGCGTCGCGCGGCGCAGCATGGCGTTGTTGCAGAGCGCTAGTCCGGACACGGCTTCTTTCGACATGGTGGTGGTCCTCGGCCGCGACGACCCTGCGGCGGCTGCCTGATAAATAATCCCGGATGCGCGCATTGACAAGATAGTGGCATATGCCTATTTCCTGGAAGTGGCATATGCCACTAAATCAATCAGACGGCTTGCTGCGAACCGAAGGGCGCATGCCCACGACAACCGCAGCCAGGTCGAAGCGAACAATTCGAGACAGAAGGAACAGGACCATGAGCGGACAGGCAAACAAGGGCACGGCGGTCGTCACCGGCGCTTCATCGGGTATCGGCGCGGTCTATGCGGACCGGCTGGCGGGGCAGGGCTACGACCTCATCCTGGTGGCACGACGCGCCGACCGGCTGCAGGAACTGGCCGAGAAGCTGCGCTATGCGTATAGCCGTAATGTCAGCGTGATCGCGGCGGACCTGTCCGACGACGCTGACGTCCGCCGCGTCGAACAGGCTATAGCGGCTGACGACAGCGTGACGCTGCTGGTCAACAATGCCGGCCTTGGCGGCCAGCAGGTGGTGGCAACCGCCGATGCCGACGCGGCCGAGCGCATGATCAAGGTCAATGTCGTGGCGCTCACCCGCCTGACCCGTGCCGTGCTGCCGGGGCTCTTGGCGCGCAACCGCGGCGCCATCGTCAACATCGCCTCGGTGCTCGCCTATGACAGCTCGTTCGGCGGCATCTACAGCGGCACCAAGGCCTATGTCGTCAACTTCACCGAGGCCCTGCATCGCGAGGTCGCGGGCACCGGCGTCAAGGTACAGGTGGTCCTGCCGGGCGCGACCCGGACCGATTTCTGGGAACTTGCCGGCAGCGACATCGACCAGTTGCCGAAGGAAATCATCATGAATGCCGACGATCTGGTCGACGCCGCCCTTGTCGGCCTGGCCAAAGGCGAAGCCGTCACCGTTCCGGCACTTGCCGACGCGGCCAAGCTGGACGCATTCCTTGGCGCCCGGCAGGCCTTCTATGGCAGCCTGCACGCCGACAAGCCGGCCGCGCGCTACGCGGCCTGACCAAACAGGGGCGAAGCGGACGGAGTGGGGCTTCGTAGGGCGAATGCCGCTGAAAACCCAGCATCGCCACGCCAGTCCCCCACTCCGTCTCGGCTTCGCCGAGCCACCTCTGCCCCCACGTCCGTGGGGGGGAGGAAGGAGGGCTGTGCCCCTAGGCCGTGCGCCACATCGGGATGATGGACGCCGCCAGCACCAGCGCCAGCACGATGTTCAGCGCGCGCCATTGCCATTCGGTCTTGAGCAGCCGCGCCAGCACCATGCCGGCAACGCACCATATGGACAGCGAGACGGCTGCGGTCAGACCGAAGGTCGAGCCGAGCAGCAGCGCCAGTTGCCCCGGCCCGTCGGCCAGCGCGGCGAAGGAGGCAGCGGCGCCCAGCCCCATCGCCCAACCCTTAGGGTTCATCCACTGGATGCCGGCGCCGCCGAAGAAGCTGTTCGGCCTGGCCATCGTCACATCGAGATTAGGCGGTCCGGCACGGCCGATCCTGATCGCCAGCCAGGCGAGGTAAAGCGAGCCGGCAATCTTCATGGCGAGCTGTAGCGAAGGCACGGCAAGCAGCAGCCCGGCAAGCCCGGCGGCGGCGGCACCCGTCACCGTGGCCAGGCCGGCCGCGCTTCCGGCCATCAACGGGACCGACCGGCGAAAGCCGAACTGCGCGCCTGAAGCAGTCGACAGGGTGGTGGCGATGCCCGGCGTGGCGGTGGCCACGAAGGCAAACAGGATCAGCGGCAGGATAGGCTGGAGCATGGGGCGTCCTTTGTCGGAGGCTCCAGGATAGACGCGGGCTTACATTAGTAAATGCAATGTTTGCGATGGTTGACATTAGCATATATAATGAGAGGATGACCCGCAATCTCGATACCGCACTTGTGCGCACCTTCGTCACCGTCGCCGACATGGCCAGCATGACGGCGGCGGCGAATGCGCTGCACCTGACGCAGGGCGCCGTCAGTCAGCAGGTCAGGCGGCTGGAAGAAACGTTCGGCTGCAGCCTGTTCGAGCGCGACCGGCGCGGTCTGCGCCTGACCCGTTCCGGCGAGCGGCTGTTCGACAAGGCTAGGCGCCTGCTCAACCTCAATGACGAGATCTGGACCGAGATGGTGGGGAGCACTGTTGCCGGCCAGGTGCGGCTCGGCGTGCCCTACGATCTCGTCGGCACCTTGCTGGCGCCGGTGCTGAAGGCCTATGCCGAAGCCTATCCGCAGGTCGAGATATCGCTGGTCTGCTCCTCCTCGCCGGAACTGGCGGCGGCACTCGCGGCCGGAACCATCGACCTCGCTGTGATCGAGGAGCGGGTCGGCCCGACGTCAGGCGAATGCCTGGCCGTCGACCGTCTGGTCTGGGTCGGTGCCAAGGGCGGCGTTGCCCGCGCCAAGCGGCCGCTGCCGGTGTCGATCGTCGCCGATACCTGCGCCTTCCGGCCGGCCGTACTGGCGGCGCTCAACGAGCACGGACTGGAATGGCGCAGCGTGTTCGAGAACGGCAACATCGACGCGACGACGGCCACCGTGCGCTCAGACCTGGCCGTAACCGCCTGGCTGGCGTCGACCGTGCCCGCCGACCTCGATATTCTTGCCTTGGATGCGGGGCTGCCGCCCTTGCCGAATTTTGCCATCAACCTGCATCTGCCAAGGCACGGAGCCGGGCCGGCGGCCCTGGAGTTCGCGCGGCATATTCGTGATGGGTTGGGCCGGCAAAGACAGGCGGCTTGAATCGTTGCACTGGGGAACGGCGACGTTCGATCGACTTTGAAACGTCGCGCTGCCCTTCTCCCTGTATATACGGGGAGAAGGGCCGGCAGGCGGATGAGGGGCGGCGCAGACGTTCAAGGCAAAAGCCCAATCTGCTACTTCCAGTTCTTGCGTCGCTCCAGTTCGGCGTCTGACGGCTTCCCCTCCACGAAGGAGCCGGTCTTGATCTCACCGCCGCGTTCATAAGTCGCCATGATGACGCCGGTGGTCGACGTCAGTGACTTGGTGAGCTTGAAGGCGGCGGGCAGCGCGTTGTCGCCGAACAGGCGCTTGCCCTTGCCCAGCAGCAGCGGAAAGGTCATCAGCCGGATCTCGTCGATCAGCCCGTTGGCGAGCAGCGTCTGGATCAGATCGCCCGATCCCTGGATCAGCAGGTCGGGTCCGTCTTCCTGCTTGAGCTGGCCGAGCCTGGCTACGATATCGGGCCCAAGCCACTCGCTGTTCTGCCAGGTCAACGAATCCGGACGATGGGTGGCCACATATTTGGTCGCCGGGTTGAAGGCGTCGCCGATCGGATCCTTCTGATACGGCCAGTACGCCGCGAAGATGTCGTAGGTCCTGCGGCCGAGCAGCAGCGCAAAGGGTCTGGAGAACAATTCATCCATGGCCGTGCCCGCCACCTCGTCAAAGTAGTGGAAGGTCCAGCCACCGAACTCGAAGCCGCCGACCGGATCCTCCTCCGGCCCGCCCGGCGCCTGCATGACGCCGTCGAGGCTGACGAACGTCGCGGCGATGATCTTTCTCATGGGGTGCTCCTGTTTTGTTCGTCCGCACCGTCGCGGCCGGACTTCAGCCCAAGGACGGGCGACCGGTCGCCCGTCCGACACGGCATGTCAGATTTTTGGGCCAGGCCTGGAAGTGTCAACCTCGGAGGTCGCATCGAGGTGGCGCGACGAAAACCAGACATCGCCCAGGACTGCCGTTGCGGTGCGGTCGGGCGGCCTGTCCTCGATCAGCCAGATCGAGCGGCTGCGTGCGGCCTGGTCGCGGGTCGGGATCTTCGCGGCGGGGTCCACGGTCGAGGCGCCGACGCAAGGGATGAACCAGGACCGCATGAAGGGGTCGCACGCGAAACCTTTTTCGGTGCGGGTGACAATGACTGCGAACGGGACGCTCTCGGCCGGGCGCCAGGGAAAGATCATGCGGCCGCCCGGGCGCAGCGCCTTCAGCCAGGCGGCCGGAGGTGCGACGACGCCTGCATTGACGTAGATGATGTCGGATGGCGGCAGGGGCGACGTGACGGCGTCGCCATGAACGACGGCGACGTTGCCGTAGGCTTCAAGATTTTTTCGCGCACGGCCGGCCAGGTCTTTGTCGAGCTCGAAAGCGGTGACGGTTCCGCCGGGCAGAACCAGATTGGCCAGCAGCGCCGTGTAATAACCGCTGCCGGCGCCGATATGGGTGACAGACTCGCCGGGCTTCGGCGCGATTTTCCCGATCCACATGGCGTGCAGAAAGGGCTCGCCATTGTTGATGCCCTTGTCCGCATCGAGCGCTACCAGCACGTTCTGGTAGAGGTGGACCGGATCGGCGCTCGGCGTCGTTATCTGGCCTTTCCCGGCGACGATCGTCCATGGCCCGGGGCCGAGGAAGGCCTCGCGCGGCACGCTGGCGAAAACTTCTTCCAGGCGCGGGTCCGGTGAGGCCGCGTTGGCCGCCATCAGCCTTGCGTAGAACTCCCTGGCGTCTTCGATATTGGTCATGACGCCCCGGAAGATAGCGCGACCCGGCGCCCTGGGTATGCCCCGGTCTTCACCCCATCCCGGACATGGTATCGTAGAGCAGCTTGAAATTGAGCACCAGAATTACCGCCGCGACGACCCAGGCCAATGCCGCCACACCGCGCGGAATGGCGAGGTTGCCCATCTTCTTCTTGTCGGAGACGAACTGCACCAGCGGGATGACCGCGAAAGGCAGTTGCATGGACAACACCACCTGGCTGAAGACCAGCAACTGACCGGTGCCCTTCTCGCCATAGAGCGCGGTGACGGCCACCACCGGAATGATGGCCAGGCCGCGCGTCAAAAGGCGCCGTGCCCAGTTGGGTATGCGAAGCCGAAGGAACCCTTCCATGATGATCTGGCCGGCGAGCGTTGCCGTCACCGTCGAGTTGAGGCCCGAGGCCAACAGTGCCACGGCAAACAGGATCGAGGCGATGCCCAGGCCAAGCAGCGGCGACAGCAGCTTGAAAGCCTGGTCGATCTCGGCGACGTCCTGGTGGCCGGTATCGTGGAAGGCGACCACCGCCACGATCAGGATGGCGGCGTTGACGAACAGCGCCAGCATAAGGGCAATGGTGGAGTCCGTCGTCGCCCATTTGATGGCATCGCGTTTTCCCGCCTCGGTGCGCTCATAGGCGCGGGTCTGCACGATCGAGGAATGCAAATAGAGATTATGCGGCATCACCGTGGCGCCGATGATGCCGATGGCGATGTAGAGCATCGCCGGGTTGGTGACGATCTCGGAGGACGGCACGAACATCGAATGCAGGATCGAGCCGGCCGGCGGAGCAGCCACGAAGATCTGGATGGCGAAGCAGCTGAAGATGATGATCAGAAGCGCGACGACGAAGGCTTCGAGATAGCGGAACCCCTTGTTCATCAAGAGCAGCACGAGGAAAGCGTCGAGCGCGGTCAGCATGGCGCCGCCGATCAGCGGAATGCCGAACAGGAGCTGCAGTGCGATCGCGGTGCCGATGACCTCGGCGAGGTCACAGGCGATGATGGCGAGCTCGCAGGCGATCCACAGCACGAAGTTGACTGGACGCGGATAGTAGGCGCGGCAGGCCTGGGCGAGGTCGCGGCCGGTGGCGATGCCAAGCCGGGCGGCCAGCGCCTGCAGCAGGATCGCCATCAGGTTGGACAGCATGATGATGAACAAAAGCGTGTAGCCGAACTGCGCCCCGCCGGCGAGATCGGTCGCCCAGTTGCCCGGGTCCATATAGCCGACCGAGACCATGTAGCCGGGCCCCATGAAGGCGAACAGCCGGCGGAACCACACGCCCGACGTCGGCACGGCGATGGTGGAGTTGACCTCGCGCAGGCTGGGCTGGTCCTCCTCGTCCCGCTTGGCGAACCCCCATGCCGGTCGGGTGGCTGTGGCTTCTGCTTCTAACATGAAAGGGCTTCCGGACTTATGGAGGATGTCTATAAGGTATGCCATGGCTCAACATTATGCAATAGGCTATATTTCATTGTCGCTGCTTTCCATCCCGCATTTGCCGGGGATGGCAACAAGCAATCCGAGCCGCGGATTGCCTGGCATCGGAGGATTTCAGGTCGGTTCACCTTGAAAACTGAATCCGCTTCAAAATCAGAGAGAGCATGACTTCATCCGAAGGCCACTTCACGCTTCCGCATCATGGGGCGCGCTTCCGACAGAAAACCCTCTATCGCTGCAATAGCGGTCGAGCGTATCGACCGAAGCCGTGGGATCGGCGAGCGCCACATAGGTGTCGGGCCGCAGGAGATAGAGCGCGTTGCGGGCAAGGCCAGCCTCTTCATAGGCAGGCCGCCACTCGAAGACGTTCAGCGGAACCCGATGGCGCTCGCACCATGACCTGACGTCCTCGCTGGCGACGCCGTAGATGTGGACCTGCCATTGCATGGCGGAAAGCGACGCAAAATTGTCCGATCCGCCGACCGGGGCCCAGGGCAACCGCTCGCCGCCGTGTACGCCTCCCGCCGAGCCCTGGCTGACGGGGCTTTCGCGGTAGTTGAGGGTGATCTGCGAAACGGTGCGGAAGATGAATTCGCGAACCCGGTCGATGCTGAGAATGCTGGGCACGACGATCGGGGCGATCCGCGTGCGAACGAGGTCGGCGATGCGCCCGTCGGCGGTGACGAAGGTGAAGACGCGATCGGTGGTGGCGACGAGGCGCTTGGCGAATGCGATGCGCTCGATCTCATAGCTGTCGAGCAGGGCGTCGGGCGCCCGCGCAGCGAGCACAAAAGACAGTTTCCATGCAAGATTGATCGCGTCCCCGATCCCGGTGTTCATCCCCTGTCCGCCGACCGGACTGTGAATGTGCGCCGCATCGCCCAAGAGAAATACGCGGCCCTTGCGGAATTGGCCGGCGACGCGGTGGTGAACGTGATAGGTCGAAAACCAGTTCACCTTTTCGATCTTGATCTTGAGGTTTTTGATCGCCTGGCTGCTGACGTCGTCGAATGTCAGTGTGTCGGCCTGATCCGCGCGCTGATCCCGGACCGTGCCGATCAGCCGGGCGCGGCGCGTGTCCGCCAAGGGAAAGATCGCCAGGAAGTCGGCTTCGTCGAGATCGACATGCAATTCGCCATTGATCGGTTCACCCGATGCCTCGACATCGGCGACGTAGAAAAGCTCGCGATAGGTGCCGCCGGGAAAACCGGCCGATATCGTCTCGCGCACCAGCGAATGCGCGCCGTCACAACCCGCCAGGTAGCTGAACTCGGCGGTTTCCTCGCCATGCTCGCCCCGCAGGCGGGCGACAATGCGGTCGCCATGGTCGGTGAAGCCTTGCAATTCTGTCTGTCGCTCGACGGTGACGCCCAATTGTCCGAGCCGTTCGACCAGAAGGCGTTCGTGCTCGTCCTGCGGAAAGATTTGCAAAAACGAATAGGGCGACAGATCCTCCCCGATCGTTGCGAACGGTATGCGCGCCTCAGCTTTCCCCCGCACCCACAAATTGGCGGCGCGAACCTTGTGGCCGCGCGCGATCACGGCATCGGCCAGATCGAGTTGACGGTAGAGTTCAAGTGTGCGCGCGGCTACGGCCAGGGCGCGCGACGTTGTGCCCGGCTCGCCGGTCTTGTCGATGATGCGGACGCCAACCCCCAGCTTGGTGAGCCAAAGCGCCAATACCAGCCCGGTCGGGCCGGCGCCTACGATCAGGACGTCACTGCGGGTCATGTTTTTCTCCTGGCGATGATTGCAGTCGGGCGTTTGAGATCAGCAACACCGCAGATATGGCCGCGGGAGTCGCCGACAATGCCACCGGATCAGTTTCCGCCGTTTCATCGCGGGCCAGGCTGACGACCGAGGGAACGTCGTCCCAAAGCGCGTCGACCCGCTTGCCGATCGACAAACAAGCCTCCAAATAAACGGCCTGAAGAATCAGAGCCCATGCTATAAAAGCAGCGACGGCTAAACTTCCGAGGAGGAGCGCGCATTGGCGCTGAAGAACAGACCGGTCCCGCGTGAGCCGTTGCTCGACGCCGATGTCCACTCGGAAGGGTTCCGGCAGACACGCGAAGCGCGCCGCAGCGCTCTGGTCGAGGATTATGTCGAACTGATCGCGGACCTGATCGAGGACGGCAACGAGGCGCGTCAGGTCGACATCGCCGCGCGGCTCGGCGTTGCCCAGCCGACGGTGGCCAAGATGCTGACCAGGCTTTGCGCCGACGGTCTGGTGTCGCGAAAACCTTATCGCGGTGTGTTCCTCACCGAAGCCGGCCGCAAGGTCGCGGAGGAAAGCCGCATTCGCCACCAGACGGTGGAGGCCTTCCTGCGTTCGCTCGGCGTCAGTGCCGAGACGGCGCGCATCGACGCCGAGGGCATAGAGCACCATGTCAGTGCCGAGACGCTCGAGGCGTTTCGCAAGGCGATGACGCTGCGCTGAGCCTGGTGGGGCGACTTCCTCGGGCGGACCAGCGAGCGGAACCGGCTGACCACACCGCACGTTGCTTCCGAGATCGCGCGATTGTCGCGCCAGGGAGAAGACGATGGGCGTCGAACAAGCACCGACCGCGAAGGGCAAGCAGGCGGCGAAGGGATTGAAGCAGGCTGCGGCCAGAGATGAGCGCAAGACGGAAGCCGAGACAGGCCACCCCTTGAAGAAGGGAGCGGAGCGGTTCGAGGAACGTTCGAAAAGCTCCGACGGCAAGAGCGCCGACGCTAAGCAAAAAGACTGAGCACTCTGCTGTTACGGCTGTACCAGCCGCGCGGGTGGAGACCAAGTGGCTTATGATGGCTGGGTAGCGCTATCTGGACAGCGAGTCCTAGGAGTCGCATCCTCTTCTTGGGAGAAGGGGAAGGCTTGCAATGACCAGCGAAGTCAGGGCTATTCCAGTTTACACTGCCAAGGATTATCCTCGTATCCGCCAGCTTGTCGGCGCCGATGACATGCCGGCGACTTGGGAAGAGCGGCATACAGATTTTGAAGCTTCCAAGGCGGAGAGACTCCATCGACGCGACTTCACCCACGCCAAAGTCCTCGTCAGGCCTGGCAAATTCAAAGCGTGGCTAGACGAAAAATCACTCTCGGCCTCAGAGCATGCGAGACAGATCTACGCTCAGGAGCGCCTGGATTCAAAGCGGGCAAGGGAGGAAGGGCGCCGCGAGTTGGAGCAAATGCTAATCGTCTCACAACGGCAACTGCTATCCTATTATCGGCCGCCACCGCCACGCGTGGTGCACCACGAGCCCTTCCCCAAAGGCCCGATCGGCTTGATCTATGCGGCCATAGGCGGCTTGTCCCTCGCGTGGCTGGCTCATCGTTGGCTTGGTTGAACAGTCCCGCATGCGATCTCGTGACGCGCCGGCTAGTTTGCCGATTTCAAACTGATGCACTACCGAAAAATGCTGTGACTTGGAGCAACCATTGCGA
The DNA here is from genome assembly GCF_020164745.1 of Mesorhizobium sp. ES1-4. Lineage (GTDB taxonomy): Bacteria > Pseudomonadota > Alphaproteobacteria > Rhizobiales > Rhizobiaceae > Mesorhizobium. The sequence goes on from NZ_JAIUGV010000026.1 coordinate 18,535, forward strand.
TAATTGTTTGTTGGGTTGAGCCGGCCTTGCCGGAGCAATGAAAGTTTGCAGCGCGAGGAGTTGCCATGCTCTGGAGAGGCCGTCGTCAGAGTGACAACATCGAGGATGACCGCAGCGACGGCGGTGGTGGCGGGATCGGTGGTGGCGGTGGCCAGTTCCGCATCCCTATCGGTGGCCGCGCCGGTGGCGGCGGCAGCATATTCCTCGTCATCCTGGTGGTGTTGGCCGGCTGGTATTTCGGCTTCGATCCCTCTGCGATCCTGGGCGGTGGCGACGGCGGCCTGCTGCCGGGCGGTGGTGGCCAGATCACAGACAACAGCGGCGGTGGCCAGGATAGCAGCACAGGTGCGCCGGCCAATGACGAGATGAAGCAGTTCGTCGCCACCGTGCTCGCCGAGACCGAGGACACCTGGACCGGCATCTTCAAGTCGCAAGGCCTGACCTATGAGGATCCCAAGCTGGTGCTGTTTTCCGGCCAGGTCCGCTCGGCCTGCGGTTTTGCTTCCGCCGCGGCCGGCCCGTTCTATTGTCCGGGCGACCACAAGGTCTATCTCGACATGACCTTCTTCCAGCAGCTCGACCAGCAGTTCGGTGCTTCCGGCGAGTTCGCCCGTGCCTATGTCATCGCGCATGAGGTCGGCCACCATGTGCAGAACCTCACCGGCATCATGGGCAAGTTCAACCAGATGCGCCAGGGCATGAGCGAAGCCGATGCCAACCAGCTGTCGGTGCGCATCGAGTTGCAGGCCGACTGCTTCGCCGGCGTGTGGGCCCACTATACCGCGCAGAAGGGCATATTGGAGCAGGGCGACTTCGAAAGCGCGCTCAACGCCGCCAAGCAAATCGGCGACGACACGCTGCAGAAGAAGATGCAGGGCTATGTCGTGCCGGAAAGCTTCAACCACGGCACGTCGCAGCAGCGGCAAACCTGGCTGGCGCGCGGCTACAAGAACGGCAAGCTGTCGGACTGCAACACGATGAGCGGCCCGCTCTAAGCGATCGTTTTCGGACAAAGACCTGACGGCGAAGACGCCGTCAGGGGATGTCAGGATCAAAGCTTCCCGCCTGTTCCCTCATTGTTCCTTTTCGCGGCCTCGCCTATAAGGTGCGTCCGCCCGCGCCCCAAGGCGGCCAGAGGAGCTTGACCCGTCATGATCGATCCCAAAACCGCCAGGCGGGGCCTTGCGCTGGTTTTCACCACGCTGCTGCTCGACATCATCGGCTTCGGCATGATCATGCCGGTGCTGCCGGCCTTTCTCAGGGAGTTGACCGGCGTCGGCATCAGCGAAGCGGCGATCGAGGGCGGCTGGCTGTTCTTCGTCTACGCGGCCATGCAGTTCTTCTTCGCGCCGATCATGGGCGGCTTGAGCGACCGGTTCGGCCGGCGGCCGATCCTGCTCGCTTCGGTGCTGACGTTCTCCATCGACAATCTGATCTGCGCCATCGCCTGGTCCTATCCGATGCTGTTCATCGGGCGCGTCCTGGCCGGCATTTCGGGCGCCAGCTACTCGACGACATCGGCCTTCATCGCCGACATTTCGAACGACGATAACCGGGCGAAGAATTTCGGCCTGCTCGGCATCGCCTTCGGCGTCGGCTTCGTCATTGGGCCGGTGCTGGGCGGATTGCTCGGCACGTTCGGACCGCGCGTGCCGTTCTTTTTCGCCGCCGGGCTGGCCTTCGTGAACTTCACGATCGCGATGGTGTTCCTGCCGGAGACGCTAGATGAAAAACATCGCCGCCGCTTCGAGTGGAAACGCGCCAATCCGGTCGGCACGCTCCTGCAGATGCGCCAGTATCAGGGCATCGGCTGGATCGGGCTGGTCTTCTTCCTGATGACGCTTGGCCACATGATGTATCCGGCGGTGTGGTCGTTCGTTTCCAACTACCGCTATGGCTGGAGCGAGCAGCAGATCGGCTTCTCGCTCGGCGCCTTCGGCCTGTGCGGCGCGATCATCATGGGCACGGTGCTGCCGCGCGTCATCCGCAGGCTCGGCGAGTGGAGAACGGCGGTCATCGGCCTCACATTCACGGCGGCCAGCGCCTTCGGCTATGCCTTCGCCTCGCAAGGCTGGATGATCTACGCCGTGATCGTGGTCGGCTGCCTGGAAGCGCTGGCCGATCCGCCGCTCAGAAGCCTCGCAGCCGCCAAGGTGCCGCCATCGGCACAGGGCGAGTTGCAGGGCGCGATGACCTCGATCTTCTCGATCACGTCGATCGTCACGCCGCTGCTCTACACCGCGATCTTTTCCTGGTTCACCGGGCCAAGCGCGCCCGTCACCTTCGGCGGCGCACCCTACCTGGTCGGCGCGTGCTTCCTGGTGCTGGCGGTTGTCGTCTTCGTCACCAAGGTGGCGAGACCGGCGGCGGTGAGGACAGTCGCGGCCGAGGTCGCGGAAGATGGAGCGCAGGTGTGACCCATCACAGCCGCATCATGCCGACCAAATGAGGGCGTCGGCATGTCCAATTTCACGCCGTCGCAGTTCGATCTGCTAGCCTCGCGGCTGCCGTTCGCGCTCGCCACCAACCAGGAGGCGAGCGAGGGCCGGCCGGTGGCGTGAGGTCGGAAATCAGGATTCAATCCACTCGCTGGGGACATCCAACTGCTTTGCCAGCATCGCGCTGGTTTGCGCAGACGGTTTGCGGCGATTGGATTCAAGATCCGATAGGAAGCCCTGGCTCACCCCGACGGCAGCCGCCAACTCGGCCTGTGTCAGCTTGCGCCAATTGCGGAGGGCCTTGAGGCGGCCGGAGCCTCGCAAAATATCCATGGTCACATCAGCGGGCAGGGCCTTTTCCGTTTTGAGATCAGCTTTCCGTTCATCATAGATGACGACGTCCGCGGCATCTTCGAGGGCTTCTTCGGCGGCATGCAGCAAGGCCTCATAGTCGGCCTTCGGGATGACGACCAGTTCTTCGCCGGTTGAAGTCTTTATGATTTGCGGGGCGTTCATGGGTTCAGTCCTATGGCCGGCTGTAAGTCGTCGTTTCACGCTTGCCGATGTAGACCGCAAGGATCGTGATGCGATCTTCATCGAAGATGACGCGGTAGCGGCCAATCCGCAGCCTGTAACCATCCCTGCCGGAAAGACGCTTTACATCTCCACGGCCGCTGATTGCGTAGGCGATCAAACCTTCGGAAACCTGCTCGCGGACGTCAGCGGGCAGATTGTCGAAATCACGAGCCGCCGATACCGAAAGGATAATCGTCTTCACACCAGCAGTATCGCAGATTTATCGCTTTGGGTTAAGCGATATTATCCTGGTTGCGAACCTTCAAAGGATCAAGCGCGCTCGGCCAGCAATTCCTCGCCGCGCTTTTCGCGGATCAGGTTGACGAAGCGGCGGAACAGATAGTGCGAATCCTGCGGGCCGGGCGAGGCCTCGGGGTGATGCTGGACCGAGAACACTGGGCGGCCGGTCAGCGCGATGCCGCAGTTCGAGCCGTCGAACAGCGAGACATGGGTTTCCTCGACACCCGCGGGCAGCGAGTCGGCAACGACGGCGAAGCCGTGGTTCATCGAGACGATCTCGACCTTGCCGGTGGTGTGATCCTTGACCGGATGATTGGCGCCGTGATGACCCTGGTGCATCTTGGCGGTCTTGCCGCCCAGCGCCAGCGCCAGCATCTGGTGGCCCAGGCAGATGCCGAAAACCGGAATGTCGGTCTTGAGCAGGTCCTGGATGACCGGCACGGCATAGTCGCCGGTGGCCTCCGGATCGCCGGGGCCGTTGGAGAGGAAGATGCCGTCCGGCCGCATGGCGAGGATTTCTTCCGAACCGGTACTGGCGGGAACCACTGTCACCTTGGCGCCAAGACCCGCGAGCAGGCGCAGTATGTTGCGCTTGACGCCGTAGTCGATGGCGACGACATGCAGCGAAGGCTCGTCCTGTTCGCCAAAACCTTCGTTCCAGGCCCACGGCGTCTCGCGCCAGACCGACGACTGGCCCGACGTGACCTCCTTGGCGAGATCGAGCCCGATCAGGCCCGACCATGCGGCAGCGCGCCGCTTCAGGTCGTCGACGTCGAAGATGCCGTCGGGCGCGTGCGCGATGACGGCGTTGGGCATGCCCTTTTCGCGGATCAGCGCGGTGAGCGCCCTCGTGTCGATACCCGAGAGCGCAACGATGCCCCGCTTCTTCAGCCACTGGTCGAGGTGGCCGGCGGCGCGATAATTGGATGGGTTGGTGACATCGGCCTTGAACACGGCGCCGACGGCGCCGGCGCGGGCGGCCGGATTGACGTCCTCGATGTCCTCGCCATTGGTGCCGATATTGCCGATATGCGGGAAGGTGAAGGTGACGATCTGGCCGGCATAGGAAGGGTCGGTGAGGATTTCCTGGTAGCCGGTGAGCGCCGTGTTGAAGCAGAGTTCGGCGACTGCGGAGCCGGTGGCGCCGAGGCCGCGGCCCTCGATGACGGTTCCGTCGGCCAGCACCAGCAGGGCGGTCGGCTTTTCGGTTGCCCAGGCGGGCGTCATCTCGGTCATGGCGGCACTCCTATCGAGCCGCGCTTCCACAGGCCTGGCCGGCCATCCGCGCAGCAAATGGCGCGGAGCGGCGAATTCGCGGCCTCCACGCACTCAAGCTTCAGTTCATGCAAGGCCCAGTACATAGGGGAAGGGGGCAGGGCGGTCAATGATCCTGCGAAATACGGCGGCGATTTATTTCATTGAGGAATATCAGAGGCTTGCCTTGGGATATCGGGGTTTGCGTTGGCTTGCTCCCGGCGCTATTGTCCGCGCCGACCGAAGGAGAGAGAGCCATGCGCGCAAAAATCGCCGAATCCCTGAAGACCGCGATGAAGGCGCAGGACAAGCACCGGCTGCCGACATTGCGGCTGATCCAGGCCGCCATCCATGACCGCGATATCGCCAATCGCGGTGCGGGGAAGGAACCGGCCAGCGACGAGGAGATCCTGCAGATCCTGGCCAAGATGGTGAAGCAGCGCGAGGAGTCGGCCAAGGCATTCGAGGACGGCAAGCGGCCGGAACTGGCGGCGCAGGAGCGCGGCGAGATGGAGATCATCCGCGACTTCCTGCCGACGCAGCTCGACGATGCGGCGGTCATGGCGGCGGCGCGCGAGGCGATTGCCGCGACCGGTGCGGCCAGCCAGAAGGACATGGGCAAGGTGATCGCCGCGCTGAAGCAGAAATATGCCGGCCAGATGGATTTCGGCAAGGCGAGCGGCATCGTCAAGGGGCTGCTGCAGTAGGGCGATTTCCCGACCCCTGTGGGGGTGCTCAGAAGTCTGACTCAAAACCAAAGTAGTCTGACTCGGAATCCGCAAAGCTCGGCTCATTGGCCTAGTCGCGGCGCGGAGCAGTTTTTTTCACACTGGATGTAACTGGCGATGGGGTCCGAAGGACTCCCCATTTTTCACTTTGCGAGGCGGAGATTTCTCGCCCCCGCGGGTTCTCGCCTCGTAGACTGAAGGCTCATGATGTGTAAGTACTATGTGTTGGCGTTAAGTTTGCGTGGCTAAAAAAGAAGATCGTCTGTAAGGATTTGATCACCTTCAACGGTTAAGAAAGTGCGCTCTGGAGAAGGATAGCGCTCGATGTTTACTTGGGCAGGTTTTCTCGATCGACCCTCGTATGCATGGCGAGCGGCTGTTGCGATCGTATTCCTTATCGGAACAGCCTTTCTTTTTCCATTCCTTTTGAAGGTGATTGCGACGGCTTCACACTGTCAAATAGATACATGTGGCGCCGTCTCTCTCGTTGCTTCCACCGCGCTACGCCCTCTTTTCTTTGTTGGCGCCTTGGCGATTATCCTGAGCGCATGTATCCGTAGGGCACGTGATGCCGGGTTGCGCCCATGGATGGGGGCGTTCCCACCCCTCATGTTGGTCGGCGACCAAGGCTTCCTGCAACATGCAGGGTCAGGGTGGGCGTATCCGTTCTCGACGGGCATCCTATCATTTCATGCACCGATCTATGCTCTGTTTGGCATGGTCCTTATCGGACTGCTCGGCTTCCCTTCACGTTATGTCCTTCGCTATGGAGGAAATCGTATCCTGGACAATGCAATAGGGCTCTTGGCGGGCTGGTTGTCGATTGCCGCCGCGTTGCGCGCAAGTGGCTTTCCACCATTCGGCCTTACGGAACTGCCAGTTCAGATCACGGCCCGGCTATTCTTGTTCCTGTTCTACGCGCCATACACGATGCCGATCTTTCTCGCTTTGGCGGTCTACCGGGTCTGGCGGTCGAATCTGATTGCTCCCGTTACGCCGTCAGCGGTATCCGTTTCGGGGGGCGAGGCGCCGAACCTCTGGCAGCCGAAACGCGCCGCAGTCATTGGCATGATTGCGGCGCTCGCTGTTTTCTTCTGGTCGCTCTCGACAAAAGGCCAAATGAGCGGTCAGCTCTTGCCCATCTTGCTCGCGGTTTACGCGCTGCCAATCTTGATGCCAACATTCCTTCTCTACACCGGAGTCGTCGCATCGGTTTTGCGGCTCAAGGCAAAACCAGACCTGATTGCTGTCGCGGCATTGCTGGTCACCTTGATCCCATTTGGCCTGTGGGCTGCGTCGTTCTCTTCGGTTCAGGCGGCCAAAGCGCGTGAAAAGGCCGCCGTTGCCGCCATTTCCAAGGTCACGCTCCCGGCAAAGGTCAGGGGTGTGGTCATCGAAGGCGACGACTGGTCGTTGATCAATTGCGCGCGGACCCGCGTCCTTTCCAGCGACCGTGAGGTCGGCGACGTCCTGACTCGCGGACAAAGCAAGAGCGCGTATCTCCGGTTCACGCGGGCGGCGGCGGGATCGGCAATCAATCAGGGCCAGGCGGCTGAAACGGCGCCGCCTGATTATGTCCTCATTCGATTGCCACGCCAGCCGCAATTTCTTAAGGACAGTCGGGTCGGCCAGGATATCGCATCGCCAGCGGTGGAAGTTTACGCGGTCGATCCGGGTGGCACACACCTCGTCGCTGCGACCTATACCTCCATTAATCGACCTCCGGTTTTTCCACCCCTGTTGACCACTCACGGTTGGTATCGGCCTGGAAATTCGGCAACCGCACAAGAGTCGTGCGAGAGCGTCGGCGACTTCATTCAACACGAGTTGCTCGAAAAATTGTCGGCTGACCCTGCCTGAGCGTTTCAGGAATTAAATAACCGTTCACGGTCCGACAGAGCTCGGTCCAGAATGACCTGCAGGCTGGGACGTGATCGTTTCCTCACTCGAGAATCAGGCGGAGAGTCACACTTTCGCGCCGAACTGTCGTCTTGAGTTAGGGTTCCTTGCAGATCGGCAGCGGCTGCGCCGGCGGGGCCGGATGATCGTTCCTGTACTGGGCAATGATCGGTTCGAGGGTTTTCCGTGGCCAGAATTTCGGCTTGCCGATCTCCTTCAGGCAGGATGCGTTCCAGTAAGCGCCTGAAGGGGAATGGCCGCTTGCGACGGCGGCGATATCGCGCGATTCCGGATAGATGTAGAGCGTGGTCGGGTTATCTTTCACCATCGAGATGAGTTGCGCGGCATCGGCCGGGGACCAGCTGGTGCAGCCATTGCTGCGGCCGCCGGCATAGTCCACCAGCTTGCCGAACGGCACCATGCCATCGCCATCGGCATAGGCGCTTTTCGGGTTCTTGCGCATGCACATGGTGCGCAGCACCTGCGCCGCGTGGCCGCCGATCACGCGCTGCCTGGCATTGGCGGCTTCGCCTTCGCCGTCGAACTGAATGAACGTGCGTTGAAAAGCCACGTCCTGTTTCGCGGCAACACGGTAAAAGCCCTTGAACGATGTTTTCGCCTCGCGGGTCATGTAGGCGCCGCCGGCGGTCAGCTCCGAATCCATGGCATTGCCGAAGTTCTTCGCGCAGCGCCTGCCATTGGAAAAGTCCACGGTGCCTTTCAGGTTCCGGCCGCCGCCGTGACCCGACGAAATCGCGCGAAACGACTGGCTGGCTTCGCACACGACATAGTAGCGGCGCCCAAGCACGCCATTGCCCAGGTCGCCGGGACGGGTGGCGTCCATGGCGAAGTAACAGGGGTTCCGGACGGAGCCCTGCGCCACCTTCTTCAGATAAAGCGCGCGCGCCCGCTCCAGCACCACTTGCGAGATCTGGCCATCGCCGTCGCCGACATGGGCCTCCAGCCAGGCCGGAACGGCCGAAGACGCGGCAAAGGACCGGGCCGATGCCATCAAGGCCATGAAGACGGCAAGGAGCCCGAAGAGCGTAACGACACCAAACGGGACAGATCTCAACCGCACCGGACCATTCTCCTGTCGAAGCCGGTCGTGATTCCAGAGTGGTGAATCACCCGAGGACGATCATAAAATAGCACAATGATAAAACGCCGCGCGCAATCAGGCGAAACACATCTTGTTTAGCGCGCCGGCAAGTGTGCGCGAAGGGCCGAGGGCGACGCGCAATCCTCCATAACCGCGATGCTGGCCCAAGGCTTGCGGTGGAAGCCCCCATATCGGCGAGCATTCCCGATTTTCGATCCGCCAGGATTCCAGGCGGCTTGAGCGCTCTGCTGTCCAAGGTTATGCCTGCCGCGTTTTTCATGAGGCATCGATCATGGTCACGATCGTCAAACCCGCGCTTGAGCATCTGGCGTCCTACAAACGCGGCTGGTCGCCGGACAATGTGCGGCTCCACGAGGCGACGCGCGAGCAACTCGCGGCCATTGAAGAAAATCCCGTGGCGTTCCTGGCCAGCCTCGACGACCCCGAGGCCAGGGGTGGTCCCATCATCTTGCCCGACGGGACGAAAGTTCCGCGCTTGCCGGGCTTCCGCCGCTGGATCTGGGACGGCGAAGCCGCCGGCTCGATCGGCTTTCGCTGGCAGAAGGGCACGGCGGAACTGCCTTCGCACGTGCTTGGCCACATCGGCTACGCCGTCGTGCCGTGGAAGCGGGGGCGCGGCTACGCCACCGCAGCGTTGCGGCTGATGCTGGACGAGGCGAGGGCGGTGGGCCTGCCCTATGTCGAGATTACCGCCAAGCCGGGCAATCCGGCGTCGCACAAAGTGATCCTGGCCAATGGCGGCAAGCTCGTCGAGCGCTTCTTCGAGGATGCCGCCTATGGCGGGGTGGAAAGCCTACGGTTCCGGATCGAACTGTAGGCAGTATTTCGGCGAGACTCCTGCCAAATCTGTGCTCAGATCGCGGAATCCTACCCTCAAATCGTCTCTACGGTCTTGGGTTAGCGCCAAGCTCCGGCGGCATTGCCTCCACCGTGCTGGTCACCGTCAAGGCCGAGCGGCTGTTGCGCCGGCGCGGGTGAGGTCTTCTATTCGGCGGCGGCCGGCAGCGGCGGCCTGACGTCGGCACGACGCTCCCAGACATGTGAGGCGACGGCGACGATGACGGCGACCAGCATGGCGAAGGCGCCAACAACCGGCAGGCTGCGATAACCATAGCCGGCATTGAGCATGGCGGCGCCGAGCGAAGCGGCCAGCGCGATGCCGATATTGAAGCCGGACGGGATGAGCGAGGCGGCGAGGCCGGAGGCGTCGGCCGTCCACGACAGGATGCGGGTCTGGATCGGCGTGCCGATGGCGAAGTTGAGACCGCCCCAGACGATGATCGCGACAACCATCGGCGCGGGATAGGGGCTGACGGCATAGATGACGGCCAGCGTCGCGGCCTGCAGGGCGAGCATGGCGATCAACGACGGCATCAGTTTCCAGTCCGACAGCTTGCCGCCGAGGAAGACGCCAAGCGTGGCGCCGACGCCGTTGAGCAGCAGCACCCAGGGTACAAGGCCCTCGTCGAGCCCGGTCACCTCCAGCAGCGTCGGGGTGATGTAGGTGAACAGGCAGAATTGGCCGAGCATCAGCATCAGCATCAGGATCAGCGAGCTCCAGACCTGCTGGCGCGCCAGCACGCGGACTTCGCTGGCAAGGTTCGCCGACTTGGCCTGATATCCCGTGGTGTGCGGCAACAAGGCCGCCATGGTGAGAGTTGCCGCCACGCCCAGCGCGCACATCACCCAGAAGGTCGCGCGCCAGCCCCAGATGTTGCCGATCGCGGTGCCGGCCGGCACGCCGATGACGTTGGAGACGGTGAGGCCCGACAGGATGACGGCGACTGCCATGCCGCGCTGATCCTCGCGCACAAGGCCGACGGCGACGACCATGGCGACGCCGAAATAGGCGCCATGCGCTACAGCCACGGCGATGCGCAGCAAGAGCATGGAGGTGAAGTCGGGCGCCAGCGCGCAGGCGGCCTGGCCAAAGGTGAAGCCGACGGCGAGGCCGAGCAGCAAGGTCTTGCGCGGCAGCGACTTGGTGGCGAGCGCCAGCAGCGGTCCGCCGATGGCGATGCCGCAGGCATACCCGGACACGAGATAGCCCGAGGTGGGAACCGAAACGCCAAGCCCATGCGCCACCTGCGGCAGCACGCCGGCGATGACGAATTCGGTGGTGCCGAAAGCGAAAGCGGCGATGAACAGGGCGATCAGCGGCATCGACATGAAAAGAAACCCTCGAAATGCAGGGCTCAAACCATGGATAGCCCGGGCAGGCAATCCAGAAATTGTCGATGTCGCTTTAGCTTTTCTTGACCGGACGCATTGAACGCAAGCCGGTCAGGTCACCGACTTGCGTCCGTAGGGAATCCTCAGCCACGCCCGCTCGTGAAAATAGTAGAGCAGCGACTTGGTGAAGACCTCCGTTACGCCGATGGCGGCCGCAAGCTTGAAGCTTCCGGTCACCACCAGCGAGATGATCATCGTATCGATCGTGCCGGTCACGCGCCAGGAAAGCGCCTTGGCGAAACTGCGCGTATGGGTGTCCATCGATCTCCTCCCAGTGGCGCTAGATGCTTAGCCGACGGATGCGAGGATGGGCAAAGAATAATTTTGCCCTTCCTGCCGGAATGCCGGAAGGTTGTTCTCAAGTTGATGTCGCGGCGGCAATCATACCGCCTCAGCCAGCCTTCAGCCGCGATCCGAAGAGCAGGCCGCGCTCTTCGAGCACGGGATAGGCCATCGACGCCAGCAGCGAGTTGATCTGCTTCAGGTCGCGGATGGTGTCGAGGTGGATCGAGCTGGTTTCAATGCTTTTGGCGCTGCCTTCGCGCAGGCGCAGGAAATGGCTGGCGCTGGTTTCCTTCTCGCGGTCGCGCAACTGGTCTTTCTCCAGCACGAGTTGGCACGCGGTCTCGGCATCGCGCGAGACCAGCACGTTGAAGGCAAGCCTTGCGTTGGCCAGCACCGAGGCGTGGAAGGCGCAGAGCTCTCGCCAGCCCTCGGGCGTGAATTCCAGCCCGCGCTCGAGCTTCTTCTTCACATGTGCCAGCATGTTGCGCACGATGATGTCGCCGACCTGCTCGAGCTTGACGCAGGCGCCGATCAATTCCTGGCAGCGCAGCGCCTCGTCTTCGCTCAGCGGGTTCTTGGTGACCTTGGCGAGATAGAGTTTTATGGCCGCGTGCCTGCGGTCGACACGGTCGTCGAGGGCGGCCAGCGCCTTGATCCTGTCCGAGTCGGCGTCTTCATAGAGTTCGATGATGCGTTTGAGCATGATCTCGACCGTTTCGCAGACGCGCACCACCTCGCGCGTGGCGTTGGCCAAGGCCTGGCTGGGCGCGTCGAGCGCGCTTTCGTTGAGCGCCGACAGTTCGACGATGTCGAGCGTGGCGGCCGGCGCCGGCCTGGCGCCGAGCGCCACGATCCTTTCGGAAGCCCGGTAGACCAGACCGGCCAACGGCAGTCCCGCGAGCAGGATGACGACGTTGAACAGGATATGGGCGTTGACGATCTGATCGGCCGCCGTCGGGCCGAGGAAGGCGACATGCGGCCGCAAGATCATGAACAGGATCAGCATGACCAGCGAGCCCAGGCCGCGCATCAGGAGGTTGCCGACCGGCACGACGCGCACTTCGGGGCTGGCCGAGCGTGTCAGCATCGGCGCGATCAGCGACGAACCGAGATTGACCCCGAGGACAAGGACGAGGCCGAGTTCAGGGCTGATCAGGCCGCGGCCGGCCAGCGTCGCCATCAACAGCACCGCCGCGATGCTCGACTGGAACAGCCATGTGATCATCGCGGCCAGCAGGTAGGCGGTGATGGAATCGCTGGAGAAGTAATTGAGAATGACCGGCAGCAGCTGGCTGTTGCGCAGCGGCTCGGACGCCTGGCCGATCATTTCCAGGGACAGGATCAAGAGGCCGATGCCGACCATGATGCGGCCGGTCTGGCGCCAGTCCCGGCGCTCGGTGGCCATGAACATCACCGTGCCTGATATCAGGCAGAGCGGCACCAACAGGGTGAGATCGAAGGTCAGCAGCTTCACCACCAGGGCCGAGCCTATCTCGGCGCCACGCACGGCCAACTGGCCGGCGGCGCCCGAGACGATGCCGGAACCGGCGAAGGAGCCGACCAGCAGCGTGACCGCCGTCGAGCTTTGCAGCGCGATCGCGAGGCCCGTTCCAGCCAGCACCGCCATGACCGGATTGCGCATGGTGGCGCGCAGACGATGACGCAGCACGTCGCCATAGGCGCGCTCGACGCCGGTCTTGACCATACGGGTGGCAAACAGCATCAGCGCGACCGCACCGGCCAGATGCAGCAGGACGACCGAGCCGCTCATGGCCGCCTCCGTGGCCCGGTGGGCGGCAGCGGCGCGGTGAGCAAGCCCGCATGGAAAAGGGTGTGGATCAACATCGCGGCAGCCATTGTAGGTCGATGTACCTTAGCCGGATAACAAATTTTGACCCCTGCGGCAAGATGGCTGGCGCGCACAGGGGCGGGCTTCGGCGGCACGTTCAACCTGTCATTCCAAGCTCAGGATTCCATTACACAATTGTAATGCATGTGTTCAGTTTCGGTTCATCGTCTCGCCGCTAATCGTTGGGCATCGACAACCAAGGAGACTTCCGATGAAACGCATTGTTCTTTCCGCTCTCGCCTTCTCGATGCTGGCCGCCACCTCGCTCACCGGCCAGGCAGCGCCGATGAACGCGCCGGTAGCGCCGCAGTCGAACTACATCAAGGTCGACTGGCAGAAGCCCGGCAGGCATGTCGAGAAGCGCGTGGTGAAGAAGAAGGTCGTCGTGAAGCGCAACCACTGGCGCAATGGCCAGAAATATTCCAACTGGAAGCGTCACCAGCCGATCCGCGACTATCGCCGCTATGGCCTGCGTCGCCCCGGCCCCGGCCAGGAGTGGATTCGCGTCGGCAACGACTATGTGCTGGTCAGTATCCTCTCCGGCATCATCTTCGGCGCGATTGCCGCGCAATAAGTCCGCGCATAACCGGAATGTAGCGAAGGGCGGCCCGCAATGGCCGCCCTTCTTTTTGCCCTGTGGAAACCGGGTATGGCCCGTATTGGGGGTCGTCGGATTTCGTGCGCATGATTATATGGTGGGAAAACGAGTTCCCCCATGCGCTTTCCGCCCGCCTTCCTCGACGAGATACGCGACCGTGTGCCGATTTCATCGGTCATCGGCCAGCGCGTGGCGTGGGATCGCAAGAAGACCAATGCGTCGCGTGGCGACTACTGGGCCTGCTGTCCGTTCCATGGCGAGAAGAGCCCGTCCTTCCACTGCGAGGACAAGAAGGGCCGTTATCACTGTTTCGGCTGCTCGGTCTCGGGCGATCATTTCAAGTTCCTGACCGAGCTCGAAGGACTGAGTTTTCCCGAGGCGGTCGAGAAGATCGCCGACATGGCCGGCGTGCCGATGCCGGTTCGCGACGCGCAGGAGGAGCGGCGCGAGAAGGAACGCGCCAGCCTGACCGATGTCATGGAGATGGCGACCGCCTTCTTCCAGGAGCGCCTGCAAGGGCCAGAGGGGGCCAAGGCCCGCGCCTATCTGCGCGATCGTGGGCTGACGCCGGCGACACAGCAATCGTTCCGGCTCGGCTTCGCGCCCGACAGCCGCAATGCGCTCAAGGAGCATCTGGCGGCCAAGGGTGTGCCGAAAGCCGATATCGAGGCCTGCGGGCTGGTGCGGCACGGCGACGACATTCCCGTCTCCTACGACTGGTTCCGCGACCGCATCATGTTCCCGATCCCGGATTCGCGCGGCAAGATCATCGCCTTCGGCGGGCGCGCGCTGGCGGCCGATGCTCCGGCCAAATACATGAATTCGCCCGACACCGAGCTCTTCCACAAGGGCAATGTGCTCTACAATTTCGCCCGTGCGCGCAAAGCCCTGGCCAAGGGCGGCACGGTCATCGCTGTCGAAGGCTACATGGACGTGATCGCGCTGGCGCAGGCTGGTTTCGAGAATGTCGTGGCGCCGCTCGGCACCGCGCTCACCGAAAACCAGCTCGAACTGCTGTGGCGCATGGCGCCGGAGCCGATGCTGTGCTTCGACGGCGACAAGGCCGGGCTGAAGGCCGCCTGGCGGGCCGCCGACATGGCGCTTCCGTCAGTACAGGCCGGACGCTCGGCGCGCTTTGCGCTGCTGCCGGAAGGCAAGGACCCCGACGACCTGGTCAAGGCCGAGGGGCCGGATGCGTTCCGTGCGGTGCTCTCCGACGCACGGCCGCTGGTCGACCTCTTGTGGATGCGCGAGACGGCTGGTGGCGTCTTCGACACGCCGGAGCGGCGGGCCGAGCTCGAGAAGACGCTGCGCGAACTGACCAGCCGCATCCGCGACGAAAGCCTGCGTTATCACTATCAGCAGGAGATGCGCGAGCGGGTGCTGAGCTTCTTCGGCTCCCAGCGCAATGCGCGGCAAGGTCGTCAGGACGGCGGCCGGCCCGGCCAGCGCGGCCAGGGCAAGCCTGCGCCAGGCGGGCAATTCGCCAAGGCCGGCGGCGGCCGCATGGCGATCACCGAAAGCCTCGGTCAGTCGGCGCTGGTCAGACGCGGCGAGGGGATGTCGGTGCGCGAGGCGACGATCATCGTGGCATTGGTCAATCACCCGGCGCTGATCGACGAGAACTTCGCCCATGTCGAGTTTCTCGACCTCGCCAACTCCGACCTGACGCGGCTGCATGCCGCCATCCTCGACGCGATGGCGCATGACATGGCCAATGACCGGCATGCCGTGGTGGCGACGATCGAGCGCGCCGGCTGCGCCGAGATCTGGGAGCGGGCCGTCGGCCTGATCAGGCGGGCGCGGCAATGGCCAGCGCTGGAGACGGCGGCGCTCGAGGATGCCCGCGACGCTCTGAACCAGGCGTTGCACTTGCAGCGCAGCGCGCGCACCTTACATAAGGAACTGAAACAGGCGGAAGCGGCCCTCGAAGCTGATCCTTCGGACGAAAACTTCCGCCATCTGATCGAAATTCAGGCGCAATTTCAGGACGTGCAAGCGACGGAAGCGCTGATCGAAGGATTTGGCGTTTCGTCGGGCAGGGCTGGTCGAGCCTAGGTGCGAGCGCGTGCGGGACGAAGGCGTTGCCATGGCTCCTTTCGGGGGCATGGCGCGCTAAGTCGGGTAATTGATTCGCTTTTTTCATGCGAATCATGCCAGAGGCGCTTGACCTTCGAATAGAATGGCGGAATCAGGACGATTCGAAACGTTAACCCGCACCCGCGTCGACGGGAAACAAGCGATGCAAGGTGCTCGGTCACTGGACAGGCAGTCCGCCTGCCACAGATATCAGGGTTAATCTGGACTTAATGTATGCCGCCCAAGAGTGAAACCCGGTTTTGGGGCAACGGCATGCGCCAAACAAAAGAGTGGATGCAGTTCGTGGGCCGGGTGAGGCGCGTTTAGAAAAAACGAGCTTATCCGATTTGACTGGTCCGACAGCTTACGCGGCCCCGATGGCCGGCCGCTAGGAGAAGATAAAGACTATGGCGACAAAGGAAAAGGAAGAGGTCGAGACCGAACGCGAAGGCGCCACCGATGGGCCCCTGCTCGACCTTTCCGATGATGCTGTCAAGAAGATGATCAAGGCCGCCAAGAAGCGCGGCTATGTCACCATGGACGAGCTGAATTCGGTGCTGCCTTCCGAGGAGGTGACCTCCGAGCAGATCGAAGACACGATGGCGATGCTGTCCGACATGGGCATCAATGTCGTCGAGGACGACGAGCAGGGCGAAGAGGCAGAGGCCGGCGACACAGCCGCCGATGCCGAGGAAGACGCCAACGAACTGGCCGAGCAGACCGGCACCGCGGTCGCCGCCACCACGACCAAGAAAGAGCCGACCGACCGCACCGACGATCCCGTGCGCATGTATCTGCGCGAAATGGGCTCCGTCGAGCTTCTGTCGCGCGAAGGCGAAATCGCCATTGCCAAGCGCATCGAGGCCGGCCGCGAGACGATGATCGCGGGCCTGTGCGAAAGCCCGCTGACCTTCCAGGCCATCATCATCTGGCGCGACGAGCTCAACGAATCCAAGATCCTGCTGCGCGAAATCATCGATCTCGAAGCCACCTATGCCGGGCCCGAGGCCAAGCAGGCGCCGGTGGTGGAGCGCGTCGAGGAAGCACCCAAGGCCGAGGAAAAGCCACGTCGCGGACGCGACGATGAAGACGATATCACCAATGTCGGCGCCGATACGCGCGGCATCGGCGATGACGACGAGGAAGACGAGGACGAGGCGAGCCTGTCGCTGGCGGCGATGGAAGCGGAGCTCCGCCCGCAGGTGATGGAGACGCTCGACGTCATCGCCGACACCTACAAGAAGCTGCGCAAGCTGCAGGACCAGCAGGTCGAGAACAGGCTGGCCGCCGCCGGCACGCTGTCGCCCAGCCAGGACCGCCGGCTGAAGGAGCTGAAGGACCAGCTGATCAAGGCGGTGAAGTCGCTGTCGCTCAACACGGCGCGCATCGAGGCGTTGGTCGAGCAGCTCTACGACATCAACAAGCGTCTGGTGCAGAACGAGGGCAAGCTTTTGCGCCTCGCCGAAAGCTACGGCGTGCGCCGCGAGGAGTTCCTGAAGGAATATCAGGGCTCGGAACTCGATCCGAACTGGACGCGCTCGATCGCCAATCTGACCTCGCGCGGCTGGAAGGAGTTCACCAAGAACGAGAAGGATGCGATCAAGGACCTGCGCGCCGAGATCCAGCACCTGGCCACCGAAACGGCGATCTCGATCCTGGAATTCAGGAAGATCGTCAACCAGGTGCAGAAGGGCGAGCGCGAAGCCGCCATCGCCAAGAAGGAAATGGTCGAGGCCAATCTGCGCCTCGTCATCTCGATCGCCAAGAAATACACCAATCGCGGCCTGCAGTTCCTCGACCTGATCCAGGAAGGCAATATCGGCCTGATGAAGGCGGTCGACAAATTCGAATACCGCCGTGGCTACAAATTCTCGACCTACGCGACATGGTGGATCCGGCAGGCGATCACGCGTTCGATCGCCGACCAGGCCCGCACCATCCGCATTCCCGTGCACATGATCGAGACGATCAACAAGATCGTGCGTACCTCGCGCCAGATGCTGCACGAGATCGGCCGCGAGCCGACGCCGGAAGAACTGGCCGAAAAGCTCGCAATGCCGCTCGAAAAAGTGCGCAAGGTCTTGAAGATCGCCAAGGAGCCGATCTCGCTCGAAACGCCGGTCGGCGACGAGGAGGATTCGCATCTGGGCGATTTCATCGAGGACAAGATGGCGATCCTGCCGATCGACGCGGCGATCCAGGCCAACCTGCGCGAGACCACCACGCGGGTGCTTGCCTCGCTGACGCCGCGCGAGGAACGTGTGCTCAGAATGCGGTTCGGCATCGGCATGAACACCGACCACACGCTGGAAGAAGTCGGCCAGCAGTTCTCGGTCACCCGCGAGCGTATCCGCCAGATCGAAGCCAAGGCGCTGCGCAAGCTGAAGCATCCAAGCCGCAGCCGCAAGCTGCGCAGCTTCCTGGATAGCTGAGACTTGCAATCATATCGAAGATCAAGGGCGCCATCGGCGCCCTTTGTCATTGGCGGTGTTCGCCCTTGCAGCCGACGATCTTAGGGACGATAGTCCCGCCTCGGATGCATTTTCTGGGCGACAACCCGGAAGCCCGCCCCGGCGAAGTCGCCGTGCTCCGTGGCGCCGGAGGGAGGTGTGCCATGACAAGCTACATCGTGCTGATGAACTGGACGGAGCAGGGCGCCAGAAATGTGCGCGATTCACCGAAGCGGCTCGATGCCGCCAGGAAGCAGCTGGGCGAAATGGGCGGATCGTTCAAGGCGTTCTACCTGACCATGGGCGAATACGACATGGTGGCCGTGGTCGAAGCCCCCGACGACGCGGTCCTGGCGCGCTTCTCGCTGATGCTGGCGGCGGCCGGCAACATCAGGACGCGGACGCTGAAGGCTTTCCCGGAATTGGCTTATCGCGAGATCATCTCGTCGCTTGCATGAAGCTGTCGCGACGTTTCCCGACGTCGACAATGATGCGCATGCCCTGACGGTGTCTTGCCGCGAGACGGGACGCCTTGTCGTGATAGACTGCGGCCAGGGAGAGGTCGCGATGAAGAAAGTCCCGCTATTGGCTGCCAGCCTCGCCGCAATGGTCTTGATGCCGACCGATGCCGACACGGCCCCGCAAAAACCTGTCGGCATGGCCAATCCGGCTTCAGTCCATTGCGGCGAGGTCGGCGGGCGGCTGGTGATGAGGAAAGACAAGGCCGGCAATGAATATGGCTTTTGCCGCCTGCCCAACGGACGCCTGTGCGAGGAGTGGGCACTGTTTCGCGACAACAGATGCGTCGGGCCGAAGATAGCGATGCGCGGCAAGTGAGTGCCGACAGGTCCATGCCTTTGTTGACCGTCTGGTACAACACATATTGCCCGGTCTGCGACGCCGGCATCGGCAGGCAGAAGCGGCGGCTGATCGAGGCGGTCAAGGCCGGGCGGATCGAGTTTCGCGACATCAACCTGGAGCCGGAGGTGCTCGCAGGGGCGGGCGCGTCGCTGGAGGACATTCGCCGCCGGCTGCACGCGACCGACGCGGATGGCCGATTGCTGGTCGGCGCCGACGTCGCCATCGCCGTGTGGCTGTTAACGCCGGGCGAGGAGTGGCTCGCCAAGCTGTTCGGCAATCCTGTCGCGCTGCCGCTGACGCGGTTTGGCTACGACCGGTTCGCCGATCTGCTCTATGCCTGGAACCGGCGCAACGGCCGCTGGTAGCGTCTCTTGGTCTCAATATCGTTGCCCCAACGCCCGAGGTATGATTTTGGGCGACATGCGTCAGTGATGGCTGTGCGGGCGCAGCTGGTTGGGAACGGCGCGCCGAGACAGTCCGCCGGCCTCGATCCAACTCCGCGTCGATCTCTCCGCGTCATCGATCAGGGCGGCCGTGCGCGTAAAATCATAAGGCGAGCCGGCCAGCGGGCAGAGCGACGGCACGATGGCGTAATCGATTTCATCCGGCAGATGATCGAGTTCGCGGACCAGTTGACGGGCAATCATCAGGGTCAATGCGTGCAGGCCATTGGCGATGGCGCCTTGCGGGGCAGCACTGAGGTTGCAGGCAAAGCCGGTCGGCAGAACGATCAGCCGCCGCGCGCCGAGACCGACCGCGACATGGATGGGAGTGTTGGAGGTGACGGCGGCGTCGATCAGCAGCCGGTCACCGACCTTTACCGGCGCGAACGCGACGGGAATGGCGCTGGAAGCGGCGATCGCGTCGGCCGCATTGCCGCGTGACAGCACCACCACTTCGCCGGAAAACAGATCGGTGGCGATGATGTGGATCGGGATCGGCGCATCTTCCAGATTGCGATAGGGCAGGTTGCGTTCCACGAGATTGCGGATGCCATGCGAGGCTGACAGGAAATCCCGTCGCGCCGCAAAGCCCAGCATCGAGCGCCAGCTGACCGGAAAGACGTCGTTGCGGGTGATGGTGCGCCAAAGCGTTTCCAGCCGCGCAATAGTCTCCACCGTGCCGGCGGCGGCATAGTAGGCGCCGTTGATGGCGCCGACGCTGGAGCCGACGACGAAATCCGCCCTGACGCCCGCCGCGACCAGTGCCTTCAACATGCCGACCTGGACGGCGCCGAAACTGCCGCCTCCCGCCAGCACCAGCGCAATCTTGCCGTCAGTTCCTGATGGCATCGCAACCTCCCTGCACGCCCTTGATTGGAAGTTCGCGGCGGTTGGCGGGTTTGTTTCCCCGAACAGCCACAGCACGCATTCGTGATGCCGCGGCGGCAAGCCCTTCTGGCGCATGGGTCCAGATGCATCGTAAGATATATCTTGACTGCATGGCTATGTGCGCCTAATTAAGATATATCGTAAGATAGAACTCAAGGAGCAATCAATGCACAGACACAATCATTCAGACCATCCTCATTTCGGTGAGCGCATGTTCATGCACATGGCCGGCAAATTTGGCGGCAGAGGTGGCAGCGGCTTCGGTCCGTTCGGGGGCAGGGGCGGCGGTGGCCGCGGTCCGGGCGACTTCTTCCGCGCCGGGCGCATGCTGGCCGACGGCGACCTCAAGCTGATCACGCTGTCGCTGCTGGCCGAGGCGCCGCGCCATGGCTACGACATCATCAAGGCCCTGGAAGAGCGCACCAGCGGCATCTACAGCCCGAGCCCGGGCGTGGTCTACCCGACGCTGACCTTCCTGGAAGAGGCCGGCTATGCCGTGTCGTCGAGCGAAGGCAACAAGAAGGTGTTCTCGATCACCGAAGCCGGGCAGGCGCATCTTGCCGACAACCGCGAGATGATCGACGGCGTGCTCGAACATCTCGAACGCTTCGGCCGCAAGATGGAAAAGGCGCGCGACTGGTTCGGCTGGAACGACGATGGCGCCGACCGTCGCGGCGGCCGTGGCGGGCGCTCGGAAACGCGCGACGAATTCCGCGCCATCCGTCATCGCCTGCGCGCGGCACTGAGCGAGATCGTCGATGCTCCGGCCGAAAAGCAGGCCGAGGCGATCGCCATCCTCGAAGCCGCCGCCGAGGCGCTGGAAGCGCTGACACATCGCTGATCCCGCGATGCCGCCGTCCCTTGAGGCACTGATGCTCAACAGAAAAGCCCGGGGAGACCCGGGCTTTTCTCGTCAAGCCATGCCGGCCTCATTCCTTGCCGACATATTCGCTGATCAGCTTTTCGTTGCGCGCCTTTTCGATCTTGGCGGTGGTCTCGGCGGAGATGCGCTCGTCGGTGCGGTACTTGACCAGGTTCACCAGGCTGCCGGTGAGCAACAGGATGCCCATCGCCCAATAGCCTTTGGTCGAGAGGTCGACCGGTGCGAGCCACAGCGACAGGCCGAGCATGGCGTAGGCGGCGCCGACCGAGATGGTGTTGAACATGATGTAGGTCTGATTGCCGTTCATTGTCGTATTCCCTTTGGTCTGATGAAAACTGGGGTTGATGGCGTGGTGAAAGTCAGGCCGGAAATTTTCAGTTGGTGGTCCTGAGGCGCTCGAGCACATCCCTGGCGCGCACCTTCACCGCCCGGCCATGCCCGGCATCGGCAAGGCGGTCGCGAATTGCATCGTGACGCAGTTCGCCGTCGATCTCGTCGAGAATGCCGGCCTCCTCGAACGGGTGGCTGCCGGCCTTGATGCGAGCCAGGAGCTCCTCGGCCTCGTTGAGGCTTGCCGAATGGCCGATCGACCTGACAAGGCGCGACTGCGCCTTGCGCTCGGCATCGATGGCCCGGGCCGAGATCATGCCCTGGTTGAGGTCGATGATGCGGCGGTGTGCACGCTCCACCGAAACACGCATCCGCAAGATCTTTTCGCCGAGGCTTTGAACCGTGGCGCGGCGGACTTCGCGTTCGTTCTCCAGTTCGGCGATTGCCGTCGCACCGCTTTCGGCAAGCCCGCTGTCGCCGGCGGCAAGCGCGCTGACCGTGCGCGACTCCAGATCGGCGTGGCGGCGGTCGAGCTGGTCGAGGCCAGCCTGCTCGGCACGCTGGCGCACGATCAGTGAGGCAAGTGTCTGCTTGGCGGCGGCAAGTCCCGCCTCGGCATCGCGGATACGCTGGGCCAGAAGGTCGATGGCGAAGCGATCCTTAAGGCCGTCCTCGGCCCGTGCGCTGGCGCCGTCGAGCAATGTTCTGATCAGGCTAAGCATGGTTCTTCTCCCTTCGAAGTTTCTGTGAACGATGTTCACGAAGCCAGCATAGCAGGAAATGAACATTGTTCAAGGGCAATTGTGAACGCTGTTCACGATGCCCGGCATATGGTAAACGAAGCGGGCGTCAGGCTCGCAGGCCGTTTTGCAAGGTGCGTTGATTCAGAAGGAAAAGCATGGCACTCGACAAGGAAGAGACGGGCGAGCGGGTGCTGGCCATTGCCGAAGCGCTGCTCAACGAGGGCGGCATGGACAATCTGAAGGCCAGGACCATCGCCGAACAGGCGGGCATCTCGGTCGGCTCGGTCTACAATCTGTTTTCCGATCTCGACGGTGTCCACCGCGCCGTCAACATGCGGCTGCTCGACCGGCTCGGTGTCGCGGGGGCGGCGGCGATGGCGGATCTCGGCAGGCATGGCATCACCGATGTGCGCCAACGGCTGCTGGCATTGGCCGCCGCCTATGTGCGCTTCGTCGAGGCGCATCCCGGCAGCTGGCCGGCCCTGCTTGCCTTCAACAGGCGGCGTCCGGTGCTGACCGAGCCCGACGTCTACGAAGCGCGGCTCGACCAGCTGTTCGAGATCATCGCCAGCGTCCTTGCCGATGGCGACTTCGATCTCGACGAGGACATGCGCCGGATCGCCGCGCGCACCCTCTGGTCAAGCGTGCATGGCATCGTCACCAGCGGCTATGCGGCCAGATCCGTGCGCCGGCAGGCGGACGAGATCGACCAGCAGATCGCGCTCCTGGTCAACGTCTTCATCAGGGGGCTGGAACGCGGCGGCACATTCGCGCATTCTGGACCGACAGCGTCGTGAATCGCAGGGAAGGCGATCACCGGCGACAAGGAGATTTTGAGCGATGTCTTTTCTGAAACGTCTTTTCGGTGGTGGCGGCGGCGGCGAAGCGGCCGAGCCTGGAAGCGCGGCGCCCGCCAAGCAGGTCGAGCACAAGGGTTTCACCATCAGCGCCACGCCCTACAAGACCGACGGCCAGTACCAGACCTGCGGCGTCGTCTCCAAGGAGATCGATGGCGTGGTGAAGGAGCACAAGTTCATCCGCGCCGACCGTTTCGCCGGGCTGGACGACGCCGTCGACATCTCGATCAAGAAAGGCATCCAGCTGGTGGATGAACAGGGCGAGCGGATTTTCGGGTAGGGCAGCAGACGTGCAACACGTTACTGAAGTAAATGGTTTAGTTCATCCTGCGTTGGAATGGCCACTGGCACAGGAGCAGTCGCCGGCATGGAAGTAGCCGGGTGCGTGGCATCGGTTCCATCGGTGACATAGCCCGGTTCTTCGGAGTATGAATAGACTTTCGTTATGATGCCTGACTTGAGCGCCTCAGCGCTCCAAACGTGATAGAGACCTTGCGGCGTTGCCAGACCCATCATCGCGAATACATCGGCGCTGTTGACACCCATCTCGTCAAAATAGTCGAATAGCAACTGCTTAAGGGCGGGATCGGGCACGGTCGAAATTTCGTCCAAGTCTCTTCTGCCGTTGTGCATACGCGGTTTCTTCCGACCGTTCGTTATCTGATGGACGGCGATGGAGGCGGTGGCAGCCGCAGTGCGGACCTTGCCTCCAGCCAAGGCCCACGGGCAAGCCGAGAAACAGTATGCCCCGCCAGAATGAACTTCCCCTTCCGACCAGCCGTTCTTGACTATCTTTTCCGGGCAGCGCGGCACCTGCATCGGGCAACCGTTCAACTGCGTTCTGCCCACCGCGGTCTCGAGGCCGGCAGCCCGGATCATGCGTCCCATCCAAAGCGCCGCATCCACGTTTCCCCCGCCAGACTGAAAGACGATGGGAAGCCTTTTTCCCTTCAGTTTTCGCAGAAAAGTCTCAAATCGTCCGGCTGTGTCGGGTTTAATCGTGCCCTCGGCGGATATCCATTGGATGCAGCTTACATTGCAATCGCCGTTCCGAACCAACATGAAATTCATGGGCCATTCTCCGGGCGCTTTCTGCTTTGTGGCGCCCGACGAAGTACCAACAAGCGTCGTCGCGAGGAAACCTGCGACGATCAAGCGAAAGACTGCTCGCAAGCTGATGCGAATTACCATGATGGAAAAACCCCACAAATACTCCGGTTCGGTAACTCGTGCCCCAGCAGCAAAGTCGCCGCGTCGATAGCCGATTCCTCCGCGCCGACCGCTTCGCCGGGCTGGACGACGCCGTCGACATCTCGATCAAGAAGGGCATCCAGCTGGTGGGTGAACAGGGCGAGCGGATATTGGGGTAGGAGCCCTGAGGAGCGTCGATTGCGCTCGAGGGGCAAACCTCGAGCGCTCCGGTCGAAGCGTTCGAGGTCCTACGTCAGCCGGTGTGCCATCCAGCCCGGTGTTATCCGCGCTTCTTGATGACGCCGTAGAGCACGTTGCGGTTTTCGCCGAAGTACACCTGCGCCTCGACGGTGTTGCGGTCGACGCTGGCATTGATGATGTTCCACATGTCGACCTCCGACCGCAGCAGCAGCACCCAGTCCATGAACGTTTCCCGGTAGCCGGCGTCAGGCGTGCCCTCGGCGTAGTTGGCGAACAGGAACGTGCCGTTCGGCTTCAGCATTTGCAGGCAGGTCTTGGTGAGCTTCACCGCGACGTTGTGCTGGAGGTAGTCGTAAAGGCCGGAGGCATAGATGAGATCGAACTTGCCCAGTCTGTGGCCCCTGGTGAGCACGGTCCGTACCGAGCCGTCAATGGCCTCGACCGCGGTGCCCTGGAAGTCGCGCGCGATCAGTCCGACGCTCTGGGGATCCTGGTCGAGCGCGACCCAGCGCTTGAGACCGCCCTCGGCCAATGCGGCCGAACGGTTCGCTTCGCGCAGATGGCCGGCCGCGATAGCCAGGACTTCGGTTTCCGGTCCATTGTTAGCAGCGGTCTCATCGACATAGCGGGTCAAAAGATCGCGGCGCTCTCGGGCCGCGACGCATGAGGGAACGTTCTGGGTATGGGTGTAAAGCGCCTTGCCGACCTCCGAGGCGTTCGCCACGCTCTCGGCCACGTGAGGGTCGCAGTAGATGTAGTCGAGCAGCTGCGCGTCGCCGGAATACCCCCTGGGCTTGGTGAATGACCAATGCGTCAGCGGATCCTCGAGAAAGTACTTCTGGATAGGGTGGTTCTGCGCCAGCGGTATCAAGGCTTGCCACACGTCGGGATGGACCTTGGCACGCAGCGCGTTGAGAAGCGACAGCAGGCGGCGAACGATCTCAGCTGGAAATTTCTGCTGCTCGATCTGTTGCTGTGTCGTGTGGAGGATGAGCGCAAGCTCCGCGCGAGCGGTCTCGAGCCCTTCGCCATGATGCTCGGGCCTTCCTCGACGGAGACCTCCCGCGATTGCCTCTGCGGTAATCAAACTCTGGCCATCAAACACAGTTTGCACACCAACGCTCCATAGTTAACAGTCAGTTAACTTATTACCTAGAATACTTCGTTTGCCAATGTCGGTGCGCGGGCATTTTACCGATATGATTAATTTCTCGCTAACCATGCCAATTCTTTGGAGTTTTTAAGGAAGCGATTCCGGGTTCGAGTTAACGGAAACTTGTCCTGCATCATTGCATTTGATCACGCGGCAAACGTGTCGTGCTCAAGGAGTCGGTCTGCGTTGGGGGCGGAAGCTGGAAAAGAGTTCGGAACGCGAAATCCCCGTCATCCGGGATTTGTCGCGAACGAGCGCGTCTCATCCAGAGTAACCGATGCTGTGGATGCGGAGCCACATGATCCGCGCCAGCAATTGGGGGCGGCCGAACTTCGCATCCTCTACAGGACTGAAGCCCAGGCGAAGCGAAGGAAGGAAGCCAGGCCAGGCCTTTGGATCGCCGTCCTCATCTATGTCTTGTTTTCGGTGTCGGATTTGCTGCTGATACCGGATGTGGCCGCCCTTACGATCACGGCCCGCTTCGCGGTCGGGCTTACCGCACTGTTGATCCTTGAAGCGCAGCTGCGCCGGGGAGCCGCCACGGAGTGGCTTGACGTAACCTGCGCAGCGGCCATCATCTTTGGTTATATCGGCTGGCTTTACCCCGCCTCCATGGGCGCCAACAAGGAAAGCGTCGCCTATTATATGGTCTTCGGCACCATTTTCATGATGAGTGCCAATCTTTTCTTCACGTTCCGCTTCAAGGTTTCGATCATCACATCGACGATAATTCTGTGCATCTTGTACGTGGTGAACTACTTTTTACCCGCATCGCTGACCTACAAGATGGTATTTGGCACTTTTTACGTTTCGTGCTTCACGTTCACATCCTATGTGAACTGGAAGCTGAACGAAGAGCGCTACAACGTCTTCCTGAATGCGCTGGAGGCCAAGATCCAGCACAATGAGGCCACCGAGCGCGGCAAGGCGCTGCTCAGGCTGTCGCGGACGGACCCGCTGACAGGTCTGGAGAACCGGCGGGCGATCGACGAGAAACTGCGCGACTACTGGAATGACTGGCAAAAACTCGGCCACGGTTTTGCGGCGATCCTCATCGACGTCGACTTCTTCAAGAAATTCAACGACTGCTACGGCCATCAGGAAGGCGACCGTTGCCTGATCCAGGTCGCCAATGCGCTCAGCGAACTGATCAAGCACTATGACGGCTCCATCGGCCGCTATGGCGGTGAGGAATTCATCGTCCTGGCCCGCATGGGCAGGAAAGGCCAGGTCGCGGATCTCGCGGAAGCCATTTGCCGCACCGTCGAGAATCTGGCGATCGCGCACGAGCTGCGGCGCGATGGCATCTCGATCGTGACGGCGAGCGTGGGCGCGGCATTCACCAGGAAGCAGACCGCCGCCAAGCTGGAGAAGATCATCCACGAGGCCGATCGTGCGCTCTATCTGGCAAAAGCCGGCGGCCGAAACTGTGCCCGGCTGTTCGATCCGACCGATCCCCAGAGCAGCGACGAGAGCGAGAACCTCGCGGCTTTGCTGAAGATCGCGATCGGCCAGGATCTGGTTTCGCTCGTCTATCAGCCCATCCAGGACGTCGCATCAGGCAGGGTCGAGGCCGTGGAGGCGCTGATGCGCCTCAAGATGCTGGACGGCACCCTGGTTCCGCCGAGCCTGTTCATTCCCGTCGCGGAGCGAACCGGCGCCATCCTCGCGCTCGGGCGTTGGGCAATAAGAACCGTGTGCGCCGAGCTCCTGGCGCAGGATCACGTGCGGGTGGTCAGCGTCAACGTCTCGCCGATCCAGCTCAAGACCCCCGGCTTCGCGACATCGGTCGCGACCATTCTGGGCGAGACCGGCGTGACCGGCAACAGGCTGGCCTTCGAGATCACCGAGGGGCTGGAGATGGAGATGCACTCCGACATCCTGCGCTGCATCAGCGACCTTAAGCTGCTCGGGATCCGGATATGGCTCGATGATTTCGGCACGGGTTTCGCCGGCCTTTCATGGCTTCGTCTCATCGATTTCGATACGGTCAAGATCGACCGCTCGTTTCTCCACGACTGCGGTACCCCCAAGGGCATGGCGATGCTGCAGGACATCATTGCGCTGGTCAGGAATCGCGGCCACAAAATCCTGGTCGAAGGGGTGGAGACCGAAGAGCAGATGCTCCTCATGCGCCAATTCGGCATCGACCTGGTCCAGGGCTTCCATGTCGGCCGCCCGGCGCCGGCCCTGAATTTCCAGGCCAAACGGACCATTCAAAAGCAGTCGCTGACAGTCCTCAAGTCGGCGTGACGGGGCAGGCGGCGGCTCGACCGGCGACCGGCCCGTCGATTGTGGCGCAGCGCACGGGTAGCGGTCGCGCGACAGCCGGTTCCCGAATGCACGCCCTCTGGATCCGGTTTTCGACCCTGCTTGTGGGAGCCTGGCCGCCGCGTTCCTGGACCGCTCCTAGATCGGCAGTTCCGATGTGTATTTGATCGTCTGGCTCGGCACGTCGGTCTTGACGTTCTGCACGCCCTTGATGCGGCTGAGATGTTCCGACTGGAAGCGGCGGTAGTCGTCGATGCCGGCGGCCACGACACGCACCATGGCGTCGCAGTCGCCGAGCATGAGATAGCACTCCATCACTTGCGGCAGCTTGGCCACCTCGGTGGCGAAATGTTCGATCGTGTCCTCGTCCTGCGCCTTCAGCCAGATGCGGGTGAAGAAGGTGAGGCCCTTGCCGATGCTGGCCGGATTGAGCACGGCGACATAGCGGTCGATGATGCCGGCTTCTTCCAGGAGCTTGACGCGCCGCAGGCAAGGCGATGGCGACAGGCCGACCTCATTGGCCAAATCATTGTTGGCCATGCGGCCGTCGCGTTGCAACGCCCGCAGGATGCGCTTGTCGATCTCGTCGAGCTTCATGGTGTTGGATTCCATTTTTCTGGCAATGTCTGACATTGAATGCCAAAATTTCTCGAAGAACAACTGTCTTCGCAACCAAATTGCGAAGACTTGTGGGTATGTTTGCCGTCGACATCACAAGATTTCAAACCTAACCGGAAGCGGCAGCCCGCAAAGCCGCCGATGGAAAAGCATGAGCGTTTCACAGGCAGTCGGGGCAGCCGGTGCTGGTTCGGGATCCGAATTCCGGCGTGGCGTGATATCCTGCGCGCCGGTGCTGTTCGGCACCATTCCCTACGCGCTGGTGCTCGGCGCCCAGGCCACGCAGAAAGGGCTGAGCACGGCCGAGTTGTCCATGATGACCGGACTGAACTTCGCCGGCGGCTCGGAATTCGCGGCGATCCAGCTGTGGACGTCGCCGCCGCATATCCTGCTCATCGTCGCCATCACCTTCCTGGTCAACAGCCGTCACCTGCTGATGGGGGCGGCGCTCGCGCCGTTCCTGCGCGAGTTGCCGCGGCGCAAGGTGTTTCCGGCGCTGTTCTTGATGTGCGACGAAAGCTGGGCGCTCGGCCTTGCCGACGCCAAACAACGCACTGCTGCCGGGACCTCGCCGGCCTTCAGCCCGCGCTATTACATGGGCGCGGCGCTGGCGATGTATCTGGCGTGGGTATCCTTCACCACGCTTGGCGCCTTGTTCGGTCCGATGCTTGGCCATGTCGAGACCTATGGTTTCGACATGGCGTTTCCGGCCGTCTTCCTGGTGCTGATGCGCGGCATGTGGAAGAGCGTGGCGGCGGCGCGGCCCTGGCTGGTCAGCCTTGTCGTCGCGGCATTGGTCTCTCTCTTTGTTCCCGGCGCCTGGTATGTCGCCGCGGGCGCGATGGCCGGGCTGGTCGCGGCCTGGCTGATGGCGGGTGACGCATGATCGACGCATCCACGCTTCTCACCATCGTGCTGATGGCCGGCGTGACCTATCTGACGCGGATCGGCGGCTATGTCGTGCTGCGCAACCGCGTGCTCGGTGCCCGCGCCACCGCGGTGATGGAGGCGGCGCCCGGCTGCGTGCTGATCTCGGTTGGCCATTACGCTGGCGGCGGCAACGCGCCTGTCGATGTTGCCGACGGTGCTGGTCGGCGTGGCGGCGACAGGGGTACTCAGGCATCTTATAGGCTAGAACGAAAAAGGCAGGCGCGAACG
Source organism: Mesorhizobium sp. ES1-4 (assembly GCF_020164745.1). Lineage (GTDB taxonomy): Bacteria > Pseudomonadota > Alphaproteobacteria > Rhizobiales > Rhizobiaceae > Mesorhizobium. Next base: position 47,883 of record NZ_JAIUGV010000026.1, read on the forward strand.
CCTGCCTTTTTTCCCAGTCGATATCAGTGGCTTAGGCCGCAGCCGCGATCTCATGAGCCGCCGCCACCACGGCGTCGACCTTGGCCGTCGCCTTGGCGAGCGCCGCATCCACGGCGTCGGGACCCATGGCCACGCCTTCAATGCGGATGACGTCGACATCGGTCATGCCGATGAAACCGAGCACGCTGCGCAGGTAAGGGATGGCGTGATCCATCTGCACGGCGGCACCTTCGGAATAGATGCCGCCCGAAGCCAGCACGATGTAGACCTTCTTGCCGGTGACCAGGCCCTTGGGACCGTTCTCGCCATAGGCAAAGCTCTTGCCGGAACGGGCGACATGATCGACCCAGGATTTCAGCGTCGAGGAGATGTTGAAGTTGATGAAGCCGGTGGCCAGGATCACCGTGTCGGCGGCGAAGAGTTCATCGAGCACGACATCGGACACGCCGACCACTTCAGCCTGGCGCGGGCTGCGCGCTTCAACCGGGGTGTAGATGCCGGTCGAATAGTCGGCATCGATATGCGGCAGCGGGTTGGCGACGAGGTCGCGCACAACCAGCGTGTTCGACGGATCCGCGGCAAGCAGCTTTTCAGCGAATTCGGTGGCGATGCGGGTCGAGTGCGAGGCGGCGCCGCGTGGGCTTGAGGTAACGAGAAGAATGGACATAGCGGGTTTCTCCAGTGGAATGAATGTCCCGCCAGATATGGGGCTGTCGACCAATCAAATAAACTGGTATATTTTCTATACGACCCATCCATAAAGTGGATACAATGATGCAGCCCAATCCGACACTCGACCAGCTCCAGATCCTTGTCGCCGTCGCCGATGCCGGGAGTTTTTCTGCCGCCGGCCGCAAGCTCAACCGGGCGCAATCCGTCATCAGCTACGGCATTGCCAATCTCGAGGCCCAGCTCGGGCTGAAGCTGTTCGGGCGCGAGGGCACGCGCGAGCCGCAACTGACCGAGATCGGCCGGGCGATGCTGGAGGATGCCAGGCGCATGATGGGCATGCTGCAGCGCATCCGCTCCCGCGCCGACGGCCACCATCACGGGCTGGAAGCCGAGGTGGCGCTGGCGGTCGATGTGGCATTGCCTTCGCCCGTGCTGGTACGGGTGCTCAGGGCATTCGAGGCGCGGTTTCCGACAGTGATGCTGCGCCTGCATATCGGCACGCTTGGCCTCATTCCCGATCTCGTCGTCAACGGACAAGCCGATCTCGGCATTGGCGGCTTGCTGGGCGAGGTGAATGTGCATCTCGTGCGCATCGGCTTCATGTCCATGGTGCCGGCGGCCGCACCCAGTCATCCGCTCGCCCTGCTGCCGAGGCCGGTGGCGCTCGAGGATGTGCGCGAACATACGCAGCTTGTCGTCACCGACCAGTCCGAGCGTACCAAGGGACGCGACTATGGCGTCTTCGCCTACCGCACCTGGCGCCTCACCGACATGCGCACCAAACACATACTGATGCGCGAGGGCCTGGGTTGGGGCGGATTGCCCCGCTGGCTGATCGCCGACGACCTGGCCAGCGGCCGGCTGGTGGAACTTGATCTCGAACCCTACAGGGAAGTGAGTTCGCCGCTGTTTGCCATGCACCGCAACGATCGCAGCCCGAAGCCCGCCGCCGCCTGGCTTATCGACCAGTTCAAGCGCCAACTCGGCTGCTTCAACGAGTTCGAGCCGGGCGAGGTGCCCGAAGACGAACCGGAGGCCGATGGCGTGTCCGGCTCCAATATCTGACCTGGCAGTGCCCGGAGGCACCCGCCCAGACCCTGGAGCTCGCGCTCTTGAGAGATCACTGGATTATGGTCACCCCGGAAACCACGATCTGCGCGGTGCGGGCGGTCAATTGCCCGCGCTTGCGCAGGGTTGGTTTTTCATAAGTCTTTTTCATGTGTCGGTCCGGTCATGAGCCTCTACGGATGCATGGACCCTGCCAGAACGCGAACGGAGAGTTCCGGTTGCATCGCGCGGTCTTTTCATCATCACGGCGATGCTTAACGCTGGAGGATGGATTTGCGCGACTGGGCGCCACTATGCGCGGGACAGCCCGTCCATCAGCGCCGTCAGGACGGCGCGGTAATCCTCGGCTGAAGCACCCGCCTCGATGGCGAGCGCCGCCCGATCGAAAGCCGCGGCAAGCAGGGCCGTCAGCGCCTCCGCCGGCAGCTTCGTCATCGATCGGGCCCGCATCGCCGCGACAAGGCCTTCACGCAGTGTGCGGTTGCCGTGACGATTATCGATCGCATCCATTCGCGCCCGGCCGAGCACGGCCGGGCCATCAAGCAGCAGGAGCCGGGTCCGACCTGGCGTGCGCATGGCGTCGAGATAGGCGTTGGAACCGGCAATCAGCGCATCGCGGGCACTGAGCGCAGGCTTGGAGGCGCGGTCAATCTCCCGCGCCACCGCCGCCGCCTCCTGTTCGACCACGGCGGCGAAAAGCGCCTGCTTGTCGGCAAAGTGGTGGTAGAGCGCGCCACGGGTCAGGCCGGCGGCGGCAACGATCTCCGGCGTGCCGGTTTCGGCATAGGACTTCCGCGTAAACAGTTCCCGCGCCGCCGCGATCAGTTCGGCGCGTGTCGCCTCGGTGCGGTCGCGGTTGGAGCGGCGCGTGGATTCCTGTTGCATACATACAGCCTGTATGTTATTTGAACTTACATGCAGACTGTATGTTAATCGACGGGAGAAGGAAAGATGAAGACGACGAGCTACTATCCGGTGCTGATGACCGGCGATGTCGCCGGCACGGCGGCCTTTTACATCGAGCATTTCGGCTTCCAGCCGCTGTTCACCAGCGACTGGTACGTACACCTGCGATCGGTGGAAAACAGCAGAGTGAACCTCGGCATCGTCCAGGGCGACCATGAGACGATCCCGGAGGAGGGGCGGGGGCGGGCCTCGGGCCTGCTGATCAATTTCGAGGTCCGCGATCCCGATGCGGTCTATGAGCGGACCATCGCCGCCGGCCTGCCGATCCTGCGACCGTTGCGCGACGAGCCTTTCGGCCAGCGCCACTTCATCACCAGGGATCCGAACGGTGTGCTGATCGACGTCATCAAGCCGATCCCGCCCAGCGAGGAATTCTTGGCGCAGTATGCGGAGGGCGCGGCCGGGGCCTGAGCGGCAGGCTCAGCTCGCCCTTGCAACCGGCGTCACCGCCACTTGGCTGACGCCGGTGCGGCGCACCACCGTGCATTGCGTCTCGCGGCCGATGCGCTCGGCGTCGAGGATACGCACCAGGTCGTCGACGCCGGTTACCGGGCGCCCGTCAATGGCGGCGATGATGTCGCCCTCCCTGAGCCCCGCCTTGGCCGCCGGGCCGTCCTTCTCGACGCTGCGCAGCCGCACCGCCGTGCTGGTCGAGACCTGCGATAGAAGTGCTGCGCGGCGCGGCAGGTTCGTCGTGTCCGCGGAGACACCGATGAAGGCGCGGCGCACGCGGCCGAAGCGGATGATCTCCGAAATGACGAAGTTCGCGGTGTTGGAAGCGACGGCGAAGGCGATGCCTTGCGCGCCGTGGATCATGGCGGTGTTGACGCCGATCACTTCGCCCGCCGACGACACCAGCGGCCCGCCGGAATTGCCGGGGTTGAGCGCGGCGTCGGTCTGGATGACGTCGTCGATCAGCCTGCCGGTCGAAGCGCGCATCGAGCGGCCGAGCGCCGACACGACGCCTGAGGTGACGGTCCATTCGAAGCCCAGCGGATTGCCGATGGCAATCGCGATCTGGCCGCGCCGCAGCCGCTTGGAATCGCCAAGCGGCGCGACATCGGCGAAGCTGCCGTCGGCGCGCACCAGGGCGATGTCGGTGTCGGGATCGCGGCCGAGCACGCGGCCCTCGCTGGAGGCGCCGTCGGGCATCGAGACGCGCACGGTTCTGGCATCACCCACGACATGGAAATTGGTGACGACCAGCCCGTCCGGCGCGATGACGAAGCCCGAGCCATGGCCGCCCGGGCCGCCGATGCGCTCGATGCGGCAGACGGCCGGGCCGATGCGGTCGACCGCGTCCGTGACCGTCGTCGAATAGGCGTCGAGCAGCGTGTCGTCGGATTCGAATTTCTGGGCGGCGAGGGCCATGAGCGGGCTCCGTGTTTTCAGGCTTTTTCGTAACTATATGTGCGGAGCGGTCCGAACCGCCGCGACCTGACCAGATGGCCAGTCGAACCCGCAACTAGCCGTCAGGCGAGTATCTGCAGGAGCGCCGTCGAGCGATATCTGGGATATGCAAGAAACCCAGGAGACCCATATGAGCGACTTCAATCTGAGCGCGTTTTCGGACGCTATCGCCGGTCTGGCCGCCAAGGCCGCCCCCACGACGGCGAGCTTCGCCACCCATCACCACCGCACGGCCAGTGCCTTCCATTGGCGCGACGGCTATTTCGTCACCGCCGAGGAGGCCGTCGAGGCCGGCGAGGAGATCGACCTGACGCTGGCCTCCGGCGCGACATCGAAGGCCGAACTGGTCGGCCGCGATCCTTCGACCGGCGTCGCCCTGCTGAAGCCGGCGGATGCGGGCACCGTGCCTGTCCTGGCCAAGGCCGATGCGGTTCGGCCGGGCAACATCGCCATTGCCGTCGGCAACAGCCACGGGGCGGAGTTGGCCGTTTCGGGCTCGGTCGGTGAAGTCGGCCCGGCCTGGCGCTCGATGCGCGGCGGCACCATCGACCGGCGCATCAACCTGGCCGTCGGCGCCGGCGGTCGCTTCGAGGGCGGCCCGGTGCTGGACGCCAAGGGGGCACTGATCGGCATGCTGCTGTTCGGGCCGCGTGGCCGGGCTCTGGTCATGCCCTACGAGACGATCGAGCGGGCCGTTGCCACGCTGCGCGAAAAGGGCCATGTCGCGCGCGGCTATCTCGGTGCCGGCCTACATCCTGTGCGTGACCGCGACGCGCGTGGAGCCATGGTGATGAGCCTCGACGACAATGGCCCGGCAAAGGCCGCCGGCCTCTCGCTCGGCGACATCATCGCGGCGTGGAACGGTGAGGCCGTGCAAGGTCCGCGCGACCTGATCCGCCGGCTCGGGCCCGACAGCGCCGGTGCCTCGGTGACGTTGGGTGTCGTGCGCGGCGGCGAACAGCGCGATGTCGTGCTGACCATCGGCGAAAAGCCGCTGAGCTGAGAGGTATGATGGAAACGCTCGCCAGCGACCGGGTCAGCAGCAGCGCCGCCTTGCGACAGCTGGTGGTGCTGATCGCGCTTGCCGATGCCGGGCGCGCCGAGCGCCTTGCCGCCTCACTTGCCGCCAGCGACGATTTGTTGCCGGTGGTGGTCGGCGGCGGCCGGGCCGACGTCGCGATCGTCGACGACAGGAGCGGTGACGCCGTGCCGGCCTCGGTGCCACGGGTGCTGCTCTCGGCGCGCGGCAGTGGCGAGCAGCCTGCCGGCGCGGTATCTGCCGTCATGCCTGCCGGCGCGGACGACCTGCTGATCGCCGCGGCGGCCCGGTTGGCCGCCGCTGGCTACAGCGTATCGGGCAATCGCCGCGCGCCCGAACATGGTGAGGATTTCCACGCCGGCGACGGCGAGCCGTTCGAGGACGAGGTTTTGGACGACCACGCCGCCCGGCCAGTGCTGTCGCCACGCGAGGCTGAAGTGCTGGCGCTGCTCGCCGAAGGCGCGCCCAACAAGGTAATCGCGCGGCGCCTCAACATCTCGGTGCATACGGCGAAGTTCCATGTCGCCGCGATCCTGATCAAGCTCGGTGCCGCCAATCGGACGGATGCCATTGCCATTGCGATGCGGCAAGGGCTGGTGCTGGTCTAGCGCCTCAGTCAGATGGCAGGTTCGATATCGGTTAGTCGAAATTCATTGCCCTTGAATAATAACGGCATGGCCTCGAGCCGAGCCGCGGCATAGGCGATGCAGTCGCCGAAATTAAGCGCGGCCGGATGTCTGCCCTTGCCATAGCGCAGGAAGGCTTGACGGGCTACCGCCGCATGGTCGGCCGTGAACGGGATCGTATCGATCGAAGCCGCGCTCAGGAAGGCGTCAAGACGATCGGCTATCTCGTCCTGCCAGCCGCCGACCAGCACCATCGTCGTCTCAAGCAGCGTTGGCGCCGCGATCAGCCGTCTCCCGGCGTTGGTGATGGCGCGCACAAATTGATCATGGCCAGGTTCGGCGCGCAGAACCGCGACGAGAGCCGATGAATCGACGATCATCGCGTCGGAATTCCAAGTTCATCGTAACCGAGGATCTCATCTTCGGTCATCGCATTCTCGCGTCTTGGAATCTTGCCGGCCTTGTCGGCGATCGCCATCAGGCGCTGGAAGAGACTATCGGGTTCGTCACGCGGCACCAGCCGCTCGCGGGCAATCTCGCGCTCAAGACTTTGGCGGATCGCTTCGGTCACAGACACCCTACGCCGACGCGCTAAATCGCGCGCCAACTGTTCGACTTTCGTATTCTTGATGGACAGCGCCATTCTATAATCTACCTCATTGTATAGAATATATACTACAAAGCCACGGCATCCAACAGGCGTTGGGCGATACCGGCCTCCGTTGCGTCATCGTCCTTTGGGACGCCAAGCCCTTGTATCCGGAGCCGCCACGGGCAAGGATCGCGCCGACGAAAAGAGTGCAGGGAAGCGGAGGAAAAATGTCGCTCAAGGGAAAGACGCTGTTCATCTCCGGCGGGTCGCGCGGCATCGGGTTGGCGATCGCGCTGCGGGCCGCGCGCGACGGCGCCAATGTGACCATCGCGGCCAAGACCGCCGAGCCGCATCCCAAGCTGCCGGGCACGATCTACAGCGCGGCGCAGGAAATCGAGCAGGCTGGCGGCAAGGCGTTGCCGGTGCTGTGTGATATCCGCGAGGAAGCGCAGGTTGCCGCGGCGGTCGCCAGAACGGTCGAGACATTCGGCGGCATCGATATCTGCGTCAACAATGCCAGCGCCATCCAGCTCACCGGCACGCTGGAAACCGACATGAAGCGCTATGACCTCATGCATCAGATCAACACGCGCGGTACATTCCTGGTGTCCAAAATGTGCATTCCACACCTGAAGTTGGCTAAGAACCCTCACATTCTGAATCTGGCGCCGCCGCTCGACATGAAGGCCAAATGGTTCAAGAACCACGTCGCCTACACCATGGCCAAGTTCGGCATGTCTATGTGCACGCTGGGCATGAGCGCGGAATTCGCCAAGGACGGCATCGCGGTCAATTCGCTGTGGCCGATCTCGACCATCGACACGGCGGCGGTGCGCAATCTGCTGGGTGGTACCACGGTGGCGGCGATGAGCCGCTCGCCCGACATCATGGCCGATGCCGCGCATGCGATCTTCATGCGAACGTCGCGCGAGGCATCCGGCAATTTCTACATCGACGAGGAGGTGCTGCGCGCCGAGGGCGTCAGCGATTTCTCGGTCTATGCGCCTGAGGCCACTGGACCGTTGGCCGGCGACTTTTTTGTGCCGGACGAGGTGTTTGCCAATTCCGATACGAACGTCAAAAGCATCTATTAGAGCGGTTCAGTATTGGTAGATCGCTGAACCGCTCTGCCCCTTTGTTTTCAGCAATTCCGGACGGAAAACCGCTACGCACCTTTCCTGGAATTGCTATAGCGGGCGTCACCCGCCGAACCAAAAAACCCCGCCGGAGAGGGCCGGCGGGGCTCAGTGCGTCCCGCTGGAGTCGGGACGGGGCAGGGAACGCCCAGTCCCCAATCTGGGGTGCGAGGTGCGACGATTCAATGAGCCGGGTCTAATGGCGGCACAATTCCTGTTGGCGGGGCTCGTACTGTGCGTAGTCCAGCCCACCCCGGTTGACCGGGGTGGGACGTTATTGCCGGCCTGAGTCCAGAACTCGCCGCAAGGCGCTGGAAACGCAGGTCAATTGTTGCTGGCGACCGGCGCCACCAGCGGGGTGATGCGGCGGATGGCGACGCGCCGGTTCTCCCTGTTGGGCGCCGACGTGTTGACCTTCAGGTACTCCTCGCCATAGCCCTGTGTGGTCAGGTTCTCCGGCGGGATGCCGAAGGCATTGGTCAGCGCTTCGGCAACCGCTTCGGCGCGACGATCCGACAAAGCGAGGTTCGCATCCGGCGTGCCGACAGCGTCGGTGTGGCCCTCGATGAGGAAGGTTTCCGCTGGGTTCTCCTTCAACAGCTTCTCCATCGCGTCGGCGACACCCTGGAGCTTCTGCACCTCGGTGTCGGAGATCGACGACGAACCGAACTCGAAGTTCAGCGTGTCGAGGTCGATGCGCCGTGCAATGTCACGCACGCGGGCCGAACGCTTGACCTCGTTGATCGAATAGAGACGCTGGACCCTCTCCACCGGCGGCTGTTCGAGGAACGTATAGTAGTCGTCGGGGTTATCGACATTCTGGGAATCGAGGATGTAATCCCGGCGCGGAATGGTCAGCTGCATCGGCGGCAGGTCATCGCCGGGGTCGCGCCAGTCATTTTCATCCTGATAACTGCGCTCGTCGACATAGCTCAGTATATATTCACGACCGTCGGACCCGATGCGCGAACGCTGCAGGATGTCGCCGTAACGGTTGCGGATGGTGACGATCCGGACGCCATTGCCGCGCTCGACCGTCTCACGCGTGCGGCCCTGCGGCAGATCCTCGTAGTATACATCCTTGGCGCCTCGGGTCAGGCGCGGACGATCGTTGCTCTGGACGAACGTCTGGTCGTTGAGCTGGATGATGACGCGGTCGCCGATCTGCTTGAGCACGTCGACGCCCTTGGGCCGGCGGCGGTCACGAATGTTCTCGTCAGGCGCGTGATCGAGGCGCGTGCCCTTCTCCTGCGTCACCGGGACGATCTTTTCGGGCTTGATCTCCTGCTGGGCCGCCTTGTCGCTGGCAGGCGGCGGACCCTGATCCACCGGCGCCGCTACCGACTTCCCGCCTTGGTCACCACCTTGCCCGGCGTCCTGCTGCCCACCATTCTGCTGCCCTCCGTTCTGCTGCTCGCCATTCTGGTTCCGGCCGCCCTGGCCGCTCTCGCGACCCTTGCGCCGGGCGTCCTTCTGGCTGTCGAGGATGGGGGCAGCATTCTTGTCGGCTGGTGCCTCGCCCTGCACGGGGTTCTCGCCCTGGGCGGGCGCGGCCTTGCCACCGGTGGCGGGCTGTTCGCCCGTGGCGGGCTGCTGGCCAGTCGCCGGTTGCTCACTTGCCGGCTTCCTGTGCTTCGTCTTGTCCTGCGGCTGCTCGCCCTGGGCGGGAGGCTGTTCTCCGGCAGGGGCCTGTTCGGCCTTCGGCGCAGGCTGTTCGGCCGGGGCTTCCTTTTTGGTCGGGACCGGTGTGGTTTCCGGCGTCGGTTCGTTCGCCCCAGCCGGCTTCCTGTGCTTTTCCGGCTTCTGTCCAGGCTCGGCGGCGGGCGTCTGCTCGGCGGGGGCGACCTGATGGTCCTGCTTGCGCTTCTTGGACGGGTTCTGCCCTTGCTGGTTGTCGTTGGCGGGAGCGGCCTCGCCGGCGGGTGCCTGCTCGGTCTGCTGCTGCTGGTCGCGCTTCTTCTTGCGCGGCT
>NZ_JAIUGV010000027.1 GCF_020164745.1 Mesorhizobium sp. ES1-4
GCACTTCATCTTTTTGTCGGCTCGTGGGGCTGGTCCTGTGCAGCAATGCGTCGATGGTTTACTTCGCTTTGGATTCGATCCGTGTGGCAGTCGTCACGACGCTGGCCTGTTCGCTGCTGCTTCAGGCCTGCTATTTCGGCTGCGTGCTCTTTTTCGCGGACGTCGATGATCTGTAGAACTGTTCATTCGCTCCGCAGAGGGCCGGCGAATCCAATCTCTTCCTAAGCCCGTTGGCCGTAATCGAAAGACACGGGGCCGGCGAGTTCGTGCTCAGCTGCCACTGTGCTAGCAAGGGAACGGAATCCAATCCCGGAGCAGATGGCCAGAGTTGAGCGAAGACTGCGGTCGGAGCTCCTGCGCTTCCGGGTCTCCAAGGGGACGACTTTGCGAACCGAAGGGACTTTGAACCGTTGACGTGGCCAGCGTGCGGTAGGTTGGGCCAGCGACAGGGATCCCGGCCGGCCGGGAAGCACCGCCCTCTCAATGTGCGTTGACTTCGCTTCCTTTGGCGAAATGTGGGTAACGGCGAGGGCCGCACTCTTCCCGGGCCGTCGACATTCCCGCCCTTTTGGTGCGTGCGCCGTTAGGCGCGACAATTCGGTGCCCGCGTGTAACTGCGCGCATTCGCCGAAGCTTAGACGTGGTGCATTCCCGCTCGCCCGTTTGGCGGACAGTTCCGGCCGTGCTGGTTTTGCCGCCTAACGCCCGCCGCTCGTCACTGCCACACCCCTCTCCGGCAACGGCTCGGCGCATCGCGCAAGCCGGTTTAGCGATCAGGCCAGGCCCTTCGCGAGTTCCAACGCCTGCCGTTCGAAGAGGCGGCGGTAAATGCCACCATCGAGATTGATCAGGGCGGCATGATCGCCGTCCTCCATGATGCGGCCACGGTCGAAGACGAGCAGCCGATCGAGCGAGCGGACCGTCGACAGCCGGTGTGCGATGACGAGTGTGGTTCGGCCCACCATCAACCGATCCACCGCTTGTTGAATGAGCACCTCGGATTCCGAATCGAGGCTCGATGTGGCCTCGTCCAGAATAAGGATCGGCGCGTTCGCGAGGAAGGCGCGCGCGATCGCCACGCGCTGGCGCTCGCCGCCGGAGAGCTTCAAACCCCTTTCGCCGACCAATGTCCCATAGCCCTTCGGCAGGGGCGCGATGAATTCGTGGGCACTTGCCAGTCGTGCCGCTTGCTCGATCTCGGCCTGGCTCGCGCCAGGCCGGCCATAGGCGATGTTCTCGGCAAGCGACCTGTGAAACAGGATCGGCTCCTGCTGCACGATCGCGATCTGCGAACGAAGGGACTCTTGGGTCACCTCCGAGACGTCCTGACCGTCTATCAGGATCCGGCCGCCGCTCAGGTCGTAGAGTCTCTGGATCAGCTTCACGAATGTTGTCTTGCCGGAACCGGAGGGTCCAACCAACCCAACCCTTTCGCCAGCTTCAATCGACAGCGAACATTCGCTATAGAGCGGCAGGGGATGGTTGGCGTAGCGGAAGTGGACGTTCTCGAAATCGATACGGCCGTTCGTGATCCGGATCGGCTTGGCCTCTGGACGATCGGCAACATCCACCTGCTGATTGTGGATGGCCACCAGTTCTTCCATATCATTAACCGAGTGCTGCACGTTGCGGACATGCATGCCGGCATCACGCAGATAGCCCTGCAGGACGATGAAGGACGTGAGAACATATGCTATCTCGCCCGGCGTTGCCTGTCCATGCGACCACAGAAGCAGGGCATATCCGACCACCGCCACCCTGAGCGCAACCAAAGTTACGCCTTGGGTTGAGCCGATGATCGTTCCGCGCACCCAGCTCCGGCGCGCGCGGTGCCGCCATTTCGTCATGATATTTGCAAGCCGCTCGTCTTCGCGAACCTCTGCGCCGAAGCCCTTGACCACAGCGTTGCAACTGACCGCGTCCGCAAGCGCGCCGCTGAGCCTTGTGTCCCATCGGTTGGCAAGGCTCGCCGCTGGCGCGACATAGCCGAGCGACAGCGAAATCGAAAACGCAAGGTAGACGAGAGAGCCGCAAGCAAAGATCACGCCCATGACCGGCCAGTGCCAGCCGAGCAGCACCGTCGAGCCGATCAAGATGACAAACGACGGGAGCAGCGTGACGAGTATCGTGCTGTTGAGGAGGTCGAGCGCCCACATGCCGCGCGTTATCTTGCGCACTGTCGAGCCGGCGAAGCTGTTTGCATGCCAGTCTGTCGAAAAGCGCTGCACATGATGGAACGCTTCGGTCGCGACGTCGGAAATCATTTTCAACACCAGGTCGCTCAGGCCAATGAAGGCGACGTGGCGCATGGCAATGCCACCGAGTGCCAATGCAATCGGTACAGAGAATGCTGCAACAGCTGAATCCGAAGCTGGTGCTGCCGCATTAGCAGCACGAGAAACAGCGTCGATGAGTCGGCCAGAATAGAGCGGCATCAACACGTCAGCCAGCGTGGAGGCGAGCATCGCGGTCATGATGATCGCGAGCCGGGCCGGCTGCCTGTTCCAGAGGCGAACAGTGAAGGCGAAAACGTCGCGACAAGTGGCGCCGCGCCCATGGACGGGGAAACGTCTCATAGTTTCCAAGCGGGCGCATCAACACGCTCGGTCCCAAAGACGATAAAAGACAAAACTGGAATTTCGACCTCCCCCATAACAGCATCAATTTTGGCGGGCAGCTCTTGCCGCCTCACGACGGTGAGTTCAAAAGTCGTGCCAACTGAGCGGGAACATCCGAAGGACAAATTCAGCAGGTTACCGAGCCTGGAGAAAGTCAGCCGCCATCCAGTCGATACGATTGCTACGGCTGCTCAACTCGGGAGATTGGAAAAGAAGGTCGATGTATCGATTGAATTTTGAGCTTGTTCTTGCCTCGATCAAATAAGTACAGTTGCAATGCAGCTTTCTCAGGCCCGGCACTTAGGTGCTGATTTCAAAAGCGCGCCGCGAATACTTTCCTGCCCATATTCCGTCAATCGAATGCTCGACTGTCGGATTGTGCGCTCCCCGACACAGTGCTGTCGGTTCGCCTCCTGGGTACCTCCCCCGTCGATTGACGACCTGAAGGAGAAGCTTCGCTCGCAAGCTGGCACGACTCTTGAGGGTACTCCAGGTGGCGGAAGGAACTCCGGCTCGAGTCCCGTTGACTTCGGATGTTGCGAGGCTGGGTTGGAGCAAACTGTGCACCAATGAGAACGCAATGAAGGAGACATCATGGAACTCCGGCGGATTGCGGTGGAGTTAGACCTATTCCTCAAGATGACTGATGATGTCGCTCAATCCGAACAGTTGTTCGAACTGTTGTCTGCGTTTGCGCTGAATTTCGATTGCCCGTGGATTGCCTATGGGCCGCTCGCATCAGAGAGGGCTTTCAAGCCGAACCGGGAGGGTTCTGTGGTGATGTGGAATTATCCTGCTGAATGGCAGGAGCGCTACTCGAGAATGGGCTATGCCAAAATAGACCCCCTCATCAAGAAAGGTCGAAAGGAGGCGGGACCCTTTCGATGGAGCGAGGTGTATACTGATGAAAACATAACTGAAGATGGACGCCGCGTCTTGGACGAAGCAGCAACATTCGGCTTGAGGTCAGGCGTTACCGTCCCATTACATGGCCCTGGTGGCAGCTTTAGGTTTGTGAGTTTTGCTCAATCCTCGGACTGCGAATTGCAGAATAGAGCGATCACCTACCTGCAAATGGCCGCGCTGCGGTTTCATCGGATGGTTACGAAGTTCGACACTACGACTGCGTCGGAACGAGCTCATAACCTGTCTCCGAGAGAAATAGAGTGCATTGATTTGGTGTCACAAGGAAAATCATCTTGGGAAATAGGAACTATTTTAGGCAGATCACGAAATACGATAGATTTCCATTTAAAAAATGTAATGCGGAAGTTGGATGCGACCAGCAGAACGGTAGCTGTTGTAAAAGCTTTGAACCTTGGGATTATCCAACCGCCGTAGGTGCGCAGCTAGTTCTCCGCCCGTAGTAGCGCGCGTGATAGCCGAGACGCTCCGGCGTGCGCTCGCTCTTCGAAGCACCCAGCGCCTCGTCCATCTCGGCCTCGAGCACCTCCTGCATCACGGCGCGAATCACCTCGTGCAATCCATCCGGCTTCGAAAGCAAAATGTCGTTGACGCTGCTACGGCGGATTTATCTTCAGGCTTGGTCCTGGTGGCGATGCTGAGTTCGCTTCGCTGAGATTGGGCGGTCATGACAGGGTGGTGTTCAATGTCACCGATTCCTGGAAGAAATTACCATCCGTATTAAGCGACTGACGATGAGTGATGTGTGTCCAAAATCTGACAGCTGTCAGAAAACATTTCGGGTTCAATACAGCGGAGCGTCTTAGCCCTGTCGGGCTTTTCGAAGCCTATCTCGCAGTAACTGCGCGCCAGGCGCACTAGCTCGGCCTTTGCTGGTCGATGTGCGGCAATATAGTGTGAGGGCTGACCCGCATGAGAACACGGAACTCGCTCGATGAAGGATGATCGACGGCATCCAGAAAGCTTCTCTCCGGCGGGTTCGAGGGTGCTGCGCGCGCATCTCGGCGACGGGCCAGCGACCAACGGTTGAGGCTACATCTCCGGAGCGAGTGATGCCTCGAAAGATGCAATGCTGTCTCTGGTCCGACGCGCTGGAAGTTTGTGAAGGGTCGGCCCGGCAAATCGGTGAACCGGGCGGCTTAGGCTGCCAAAAAGGGTAGATGTCTGCGTTGCCTCGGTAGATCAGCAGGCGGTATCAGAAAGCCAAAGGCACACGCACACCATCGTGGCGCTTCGCAGGAAGTAGATGGGAGTAATCACCAGTGATTTTACCGGAACTTCGCTCAGCAAACACAGCCGGCAGGGTTTTGGAGATAACGACGACCACGGGATGCGTCGTAGGATGTTCATATTGTCCCCAGGACAAGTTCGCGGTCCGGCAAAGAAAAGTGTCTCATGCGAGTCATCTGGATCTTGAAGATTTCAAGCGGTGTCTGGCCCGCGTACCGACTTCCGTCGACATTGGTTTTGCGGGATACTCCGAACCTTGGCTCAATCCGGACTGTACCGAAATGGTGGAGCACGCCTTCGCCAAAGGCCATGGCATCAGGATTTTTACGACGCTGGTGGGAATGAACGGGCAGGACCTGCAGCGATTGCAAGCCTTGCGCTTGGGCGTATTCGTGGTCCATGTTTTCGATGACGGCACCTACATGAACAGCCGCCTGGTCGGAGACAAGTATCGCGATCTGGTTCGTCAACTCGTCGACGCGGACATCCCCTTGATCCGATTCGTGGCCTTGGGCGAGCCCCACCCAGATATAGCCGACATTATTCCTACCGAAGCCCTGATAAAAGCGCGGCCGGTGAGCAGTAGGGGTGGAAGCGTCGACCCTAAGATCGTTGCACCACGTCAGCCAGTGGTCGGAGCCCTAACCTGCGTGGACGCACGACAGTATCGGAATGTTCTTCTTCCAAACGGCGACGTTACCCTGTGCTCTATGGATTTTGAACGGCGTCACGTATTGGGCAACCTTCTATATGAGGGTTACTCCGCTCTGTTTGAAAAGCCAGTTTTTCGCGAAATCGTCGACCGCATGAATGGAGCAGATGGTTTTCTGCTTTGCAGGATGTGTGAATTCGCCGACCCAAACGACCGGACCTGAGTGCATGCCGGCCGAGAGGGCGTGCCTGGCAGTGCGGATGGCCCCACGACAGATGCACCTGCCCGCGACGCCATCGTGTTTTCACGTTACGCCAGTATGTTCCTGTAGGCGCGGCAGTGGGCCTCGAGCATTTCGGAGACGAGCTCATCGAAAGGTCTTCGCCTTCCAACCGAGCTTGTCGGCCTGCCTAGCTTGAGGTAACGCCGATCACAGGTCAACCATCGGTCGGATGGAAACAGTGTTAGTCGATCCCGATCAGAGCTTGATTGCTTACTCACGGCTCACCTCGTCAACGCCTTCACCCTCCCGGACGATCTCCTTTTCGACTCGCCTGAAGGCAGCAGCCCAGCTGCGGCCGGGGATGGTTGCCGTCGCGGTAGTGGACGTTCTCGAAACCGATGCGGCCCTTCGCCAGCGCGTCTCCCGGTTGCTTCCGCCTGGCCTACGAACGGGCTTTCCGTCAAGGGGGTCCACGGCGGCCCCGCCCTCTTGATCCGGCGGCTCGGGCCAGTCATCGCGCAAGAGATCGGAATCCGCATTCTTCTCAAAGAGAGCGTGGCTTTCGCTGTGTCATCGGTCATCAAATAGTTTCTTGAATCAGGTTGGTGTCCGCAGCCCGAGGTTGAACGGCGAATATTGATGACCGCCGCGAAGCCGCTCGCTCGCTACGGCGCTATTGAGGAGCGCGCTCGCGAGCGGCTTCGCTACCGCCGAGCGACACAACCTCTGGCGACGCGACCCTGCTGATCTCCTTGGACTCATTCATTTGTCCGGAGCGCTATGGGCAGCGAAGGGTGGGTACGTCAACTACCTGATGCCATAGTAGCGATGCTTTCGCGGAAGCTTTAGAAGCCATCCTGTTGCAGCACATTCGAAAGCATCCGAATGGAGGGCAACGCAACCCAACAATATTTGATGAGGATGCCGGCATCACCAGACCAAACCCAGACCAAACAAAGCTGCCTCCGGCATTCTGCTTCAACGTTAAGCGACGAACATCTGCCGCAAACCACTAGCCATTAAACAGCTCTCTTCTTTGAAAGACTATGTGCAGAGGACTTGATATGGACACCGACGCTTTCACGGCTCATGAATCTAACGTTCGTCGTTATTGCCGGGCGTTCCCCACCGTCTTTACGAAGGCCCTTGGGGCGACGATCTGGGACGAGACGGGTAAGCCCTTTATCGATTTCCTGGTGGGTTCCGGCGCACTCAACTACGGGCACAACAATCCGGATATTATGGCGCCAGCGATTGAATATCTCGTCGGTGAGAACATTCTTCTGTCGCTTGATATGCATACGGCGGCAAAGCGTGACTTCATTGAAGGGTTCGTCGATTGGATCCTGAAACCCAGAGGCCTTTCGTACAAGATTCAGTTTCCCGGGCCGACCGGCACGAACGCCAACGAAGCGGCGCTGGCGCTGGCGCGAAAATACACCGGCCGCTCGAGCGTCATGGCCTTTACGAATGCGTTCCACGGCATGTCGCTCGGCTCTCTAGCGGTGTCGGGCTCGGCCTCAACCAGGGAACTGGGAGGCGTCGCTCGCCACGATGTGATCCGTGTTCCCTATGACGGCTATCCGAGCCAAGCTTTCGATTCCGCCAGTTACATCGACAGCGTTTTGAGCGACCCGGGGAGCGGCATAGAAAAGCCTGCCGCAATCATTCTGGAGACCATCCAGGCCGAAGGCGGCATGAACGCCGCATCCGCAGCTTGGCTCACGGAAATTCAGCGCATTTGCCGTACGCACGGCATTGTTTTTATCGTCGACGATATTCAGGCGGGTGCGGGCCGAACTGGCGATTTCTTCTCATTCGAGTCCGCGAAAATCGAACCGGATATTGTGTGTCTTTCCAAGTCCCTAAGCGGTTCAGGTAGTCCGTTGTCCATCGTTCTGATTCGACCCGACTTGGACATATGGAAGCCCGGAGAACATAGCGGGACCTTCAGAGGCAACAATTTCGCCTTCGTGACGGCAGGAGCCATGTGCAAGATGTGGTCGGATAGGAAATTTACTGCAGGTGTCGAGCGGACAGCCGTCAGGCTGCAAACGCACCTCGATCGCCTGGTTGCGAAATTTCCAAGATACATCGAACAGAAGCGCGGCCGCGGTCTGATGGCCGGCCTGAAATGCCGTTCACCGGCAGTTGTCGGCCGCGTGCACGATGTCGCATTCGAAAATGGCCTTCTTATCGAATCCTCGGGGCCAAATCGCGACGTTATCAAAGTCCTCCCACCGATAACCATCACCGATGCCGAACTCGATCGTGGCATCACCATCCTTGAACACGCACTACAGGAGCAAGACAATGCCTAGTCAGATATCTCAAGTGCCAGCCATCTCGCCGGTTTCGATCAAAGAACGGACCGGGTCGATCAACACGGCGGAGATCATCTCGGTCCTGAAAGGTGAGCTCACCGCTCTGCACATCAAGCAAGCTTTCAGCACCGAAGTAGCCGAGGAGATCACTACGAACTTTATTGGAAGCTCTGGTCTCAGAGAGCGTAAAGATGGTGTGCCCGGACAATATGTCGGCGCATCTCACTACAGGAAGGATGCAGCCACCTATTTCGCAGACGCCGAAAACGCGCGGCCGTACGTCGATGCCCTTTTTAAGAATTTGGTTGACCCGGTTCGAGCAGTATTCAGGGCGTTGAAGCGAGAGCTTCACAACCAGGGAATCGAATTGCGGCTAGCCCGTTCCGAACACGGCCAGGCCAATGTTTGTCGCGGCCTCAGTTGGTCGGGCACAGGCACATTTTCCTTGGATCCCCACGACGACGTCGCTCAAGTCTTACGTGCTGGCGATGATTACGAGCTTTCTGCGGTGGCGCACAATACGGTCGCAGCGCTCAACCTCTATCCCAGCATGCCTGAGGAAGGCGGCAATCTGAAGCTCTGGAGCCACAAGCCGACGGTTGCGGACCGGATATCGCAAGGTGTGGAGACCACTGGATATCCCTATTCGGCAGCCTATCTGGAAGCCGTCCCTTGCCGCGAGTTCGAGCTCAAAACCGGGGATATCGCCCTAATCGATGGCGGCTTCGTTCACGGGGTTACCGGTCAATTAGGCGACGGAAAGCGTCGCCTAGTGCTGAATTGCTTTTTCGGATTTGCGCGGCCTGATCTTGTTCTCTGGTGGACGTGACGTTGGACCTCGCAGCGATCGACTGGCTTGGGCCGTGAGTTGGCGTGGCCAGGCGTGTGACTGCTCATGCTGCCGTCATACAAGCCGAACCTCGAACCGATTGAAATGGCCTTCGCCAGACAGTTTGGGCTGATGCCTTTGCAGGCTACAATTCAGGACTCGCCCTATGAAGAAGCAGTTTACTCCTACAAACGATGTAAGCCTCGCGATCTTTGATCGTCTTGAGTCTGAGGTGCGGAGCTACGTCCGTGCGTTCCCAGTTCTGTTCGATCGAGGCGTCGGCACTGCCCTCATAGCTACAGACGGTCGGGAATACATCGACTTCTTGGGAGGCGCGGGAGCCTTGAATTACGGGCACAACAACCCAGCCTTCACGCGGGCGTTGTTGGACTACATTGCGCGCGACGGAATTGTGCACGGGCTCGACCTTGCTACGACCGCCAAGAAGGCCTTCATCGAAGCTTTTGAGCAGTTTATTTTGAAGCCCCGCGGTCTGTCTTATAAATTGCAATTTACTGGCCCCACAGGTACGAACGCGGTCGAGGCGGCTCTGAAGCTAGCTCGCCAAGTGACCGGCAGGTCAAACATCGTTTCGTTTACGAACTCGTTTCACGGAGTCAGCGCTGGGGCGTTGGCGGCAACCGGAAACACGAAGTTCCGAGATGCTGTCGGCTTTCCCCTCGCGCACGTGACATCGTTGCCGTACGAGGGCTATCTCGGCGCTTCAGACACGATCGAGTATTTCGAGAAGCTTCTCGATGATCCTAGCAGTGGTCTCGGCAAACCCGCTGCGGTGATCCTAGAAGCAGTGCAGGGCGAAGGCGGTGTCAATGCTGCTACCGTTGAATGGCTGCAACGGCTGCGTGATCTGACCTCTCGGCACGAGATCCTGATGATCCTCGATGATATTCAGGCTGGTGTCGGTCGCACAGGGAAATTCTTCAGTTTCGAGGCGGCTGAGATCGTGCCGGACATCGTTACCCTGTCAAAGTCGTTGTCTGCAATTGGAACGCCTATGGCCCTTGTCCTCATGAAGCCTGAACTTGATGTCTGGACGCCGGGTGCGCACACCGGCACGTTCAGGGGCAACAACTATGCTTTCGTCACTGCTCGTGCGGCCCTTGAGACTTACTGGTCCGACTCCAAGTTTGAAGATGAGATTGCTCGCAAATCAGCCATCTTGGCTCAAGAACTCAAGTCGATCGCAGACGACTTCCCCAGCCTTGCTCTGAATGTCCGAGGCCGCGGCTTGATGTATGGACTCGTATCACCAAAGCACCACTCATTGCCGGGGCTCATTTCCCGGGAAGCTTTTCGTCGCGGCTTGGTGATCGAGATCGCTGGCTCGTATGGTGAGGTGCTCAAGTTCATGACAGCCCTTACCATAACCGAGGCTGAACTGCGCCGTGGTCTGTCGATCGTACGCGACAGCATTGGCGCGGTGCAGGACAGCATTTCAGCGGAGTAGGCATTCACTCAGTCCCCCCTACCCAGTCTGGGCTTATCAAGCAAAGGAAATTCCGCTTTAGACGTATGCGATTGTATGGAGACGGACAGCAAAAATGGACACTCGGAGAGCTCAAACAATGGACACCGACCGCTTGACGTGATCGAACGACAGTACGGCATGTGCAAATCAATACACACTTCTTGCTCGTTGCAAGATGAAGGACGACGTCCAGGGCCGGTGAAACCGGTATTCTAATATATTATATAAGTAAGATGGTAATATTGCTGGTTTATCACGAGCGAAGACGAACGGTACACAACACATTAGAAATTAACTTGTATAAGAGGTCCGGTATTTCTTATCCTTTCTGATGAAAAATAGAACGGATTTTGTGCGACGTCGAAGTTTGGCGAGACGAGTGTAAGGCGCGTTCGCGAACCTTACACCGTTACGTTCTGAAGGAGTTGAGATCGTGAGTGATATGACAGCCCGAGACGATGAGATAAGCCTAGCCGAACGCGTAACGCAGCATTTGAAACCGCATTTATGGGCAAAGGCCAACCGGCTCCTTATCCGTAAAGCAATCAGCGAATTTGCACACGAGTTGCTAATTGCTCCTCGACTCCAGCGAATGGAAGGCGACTGGGGGAAGTATGTGCTGGAAAGCGAGACCCCTGGGTTGGAGTATTGGTTCCAGGCTCGGCGCCTCCTGCTAGATCACTGGCAAGTGGACGCCGGCTCTCTGGAGAAAAGGATTGAGGGCAGGCCGGCCCCCCTGGATGCGCTTGATTTTGTTATTGAGTTCAGCCGCCATCTTGGCATAAAGGAAGAGATGATGCCGGTTTACCTGCAGGAGATCAGCAGCACGCTGTATGGCAGCGCGTACAAGCAGGCCAAAACAGAGATATCCGCCGCAGAACTGGCTTTTGCCGATTACCAGATCGTTGAGGCTGGCATGACGGAGGGCCACCCGACCTTTATCGCGAATAACGGTCGCATTGGCTTTGACGCGCTCGACTATAGTCGCTATGCGCCGGAGGTGGGCAGTTCGATAAGACTCATATGGCTGGCCGTCCATAAAGAAATGGCAACGTTTAAGTCCATTTCAACGCTCGACTACGACCTTCTCATGCACGAGGAACTCGGTCGACAGGCGCTGGAACAGTTCGACGCAGCGTTGCGTCAAAAGGGACTAAACTCGACCGATTACATCTATATGCCAGCGCATCCTTGGCAATGGTTCAATCGGCTCTCAACTATCTTCGCGGCGGATATCGCCAACCGGCACATTGTCTGCCTAGGCCAGGGGAAGGACATATATCATGCCCAGCAATCGATCCGCACACTTTTCAATATAAGCGATCCGCATAAACGGTACGTGAAAACGGCGCTGTCGATACTTAACATGGGGTTTATGCGCGGCTTGTCACCGACACACATGCTGGCGACGCCCGCCATCAACGAATGGTTGAAGAATTTGCTCGACAGTGACTCCTATTTAGCCGCCAACGGCTTCAGCATCCTTCGCGAGGTCGCGACGATTGGCTATCGCAATCGTTGTTTCAACACCGCCCTCAAGAAGGACTCCCCTTACAAGCAGATGCTTTCTGCGCTGTGGAGGGAAAGCCCCCTTCGGCAGTTGAAAGAAGGGGAACGTCTGATGACAATGGCGTCGCTGCTTCATGTCGATTACAATGGTGAAGCACTCGTGACAGCCCTCATCAATGCCTCGGGGTTAGACGCCGCCGCTTGGCTACGCCGCTATTTTGAATCTTATCTGGCGCCGCTTCTCCACTGCTTTTATGCTTACGATCTAGCGTTTATGGCACATGGAGAAAATATAATTCTAGTTATGAAAGATCACGCTCCGACGCGAGTTATCATGAAAGACATTGGCGAGGAGCTTCGTATTCTAGGCGGAGATCTCAACGTGCCGGAGGAGATTAAGAGGATCTGCATTCAAGTAAATCGCGACATGAAGCACGACTTCATTTTCACCGACGTTTTCGACTGCTTCTTTCGTTACTTGGCTGTAACACTCGAAGAACATCTTGATTTTCCGTCGACACACTTCTGGCAGCTCGTAAGCGAGTCCATCCTTGGCTACCAGACGAAACATCCGGAATATGACGAAAAATACAGGCAGCATGACCTATTCGCTCCAGAATTTCTGCGACGATGTATGAATCGACTGCAGATACAAAAAAACCAGCAAATGGTGGACTTCGGTGATCCGGGAGAATACCTGCACACCGTCGGCACGCTGAAGAACCCACTGGCGGGCATTCGCAAAGTGACCAGTGCAGGTTAAGCTTGAAGGAGGCGCGTATTTTAAATGAACAATGTAGTTAGCCGGTTTTGGGCCAATACCATACCCCCCCCTTGGGGTAAGCAACCCCTTGCGTAAACGCCGCCGCAGCATGTTGCGCGTATCAGGCGCCCGCTCACCAGCGCGTCGCCTGCTTCCATTCTGAAAGGAGGCGCCTAATTTTTTTATCGCCTTCGGGCCGGCTTTCCAGGTGCCGTCAACACTGACACGGTTAGGCGCCCAAAGCTTGATTTGTGTAGACCTCGCTACCTTAAGCATAAACCTCGTCGAACGCCTTCAATCAAGCACTGCGGCCTTGACGCTCATGCTAGGAGATCATGGCCGCGTTGGAGGTAAGTGCGGCTCTAACTTATGGCTAGAAGGGAGCTTCTCATGTACATTCTAGAAACGCCGCGCCTAATCCTAAGGCCACCGTCGCATAGCGACGAGCTTCTTCTACATGAGCTTCATAGCGATCCATTTGTGGTAAATGCCATGTGGGATGGAGTCTATCCGACCCGAGAGCAATCGAAAGCTAAACTACAACAGTTCATCCATCATTGGCAGAGCAATGGTTTCGGCTTATGGATGGTGTTCGTAAAAGGCGAAGGCCAAGTCGGAAAATTCGCAGGCTACTGTGGATTGATGTACAGTGGCCCGTATCTGCCCGAAGATCCCACTAATGTGGAAACCGTATCGTGCCTCCACCTTGCGTCTTCCGGTAAGGGGATCGCCGCAGAGGCCGGCAGGGCAGCGATCCAGTTTGCTTTCGAGAACCTAACGCTCGAGAAGGTCACTTCATTCATTCGCCCAACGAACACGCGTTCGCTTCGGAAAGCACCGAAAGTAGGCCTTCGCTATGTAAGAGACCGGGTCTACAATAACGTAGTTATGCGATATTTTGAAGTGACAGTCTTGACTGCTGTAAAAATCGAAAAAGTCGTCGTTATCTCTTGTTAGTATCATTGTTTCTCGGAAGACGGTGATGCAAGAAACCGTAGGCGAGCGCTGCTCTCGCCCTACGAACTTGCAATCATTCACACCGACGCACCGGCGTGTCCGGAGATGCATGTGCCCTGGAATTGAGAGCTTGTCGGTTCAGAGATAGTTCAGATGGGTCGCTCGGTCTCGCTTCGGGCATGCCCTCGACCGATTTGGCGATCAAATCGCTCCGTTACAGACGGCATGATGTGGAGCTGCCGCGCCGTAAGTGACCATATCTCAGGCGGTAGGAGGAGCGCTTTGCTGAAGAAGCCCATCACACTTGGTACCTTGATGGGGAGTTGCGTGGTTTTCGATTATATCGTCGTGGGTGGTGGCTCCTCTGGATGCGTGATGGCGAGCAGGCTCTCCGCCTATGGCGCTCGCGTGCTGCTCATTGAAGCTGGCCCTGATACGCCGCCGAATGCCATTCCTGACGACATCCAGGATGGCGACCCAACGCGTGCTTACCTTAATCCCGGTTATCGATGGCAGTCACTCCACGCGACAACGGTGCGAGGTGGCCGCAAGCCTGTCCATTACGAACAGGCGCGCGTCATGGGTGGCGGCTCCAGCATCAATGCCCAAGTCGCCAACCGCGGCGGGCCCGGAGATTACGATGAGTGGGCCTCAAGCGGTGCAACGGGCTGGGGTTGGGAAGACGTGCTGCCCTACTTCCGTCGTCTAGAATGCGATTTGGATTTCGGCGGGGAATTTCATGGCACGAACGGCCCCTTGCCAATCAAACGTGTGCGCCAATCAGACTGGTCGGGCTTCATCCGGGCAATCTCCGATGCTTACGATGCTTTGGGGCTTCATTTCAGGCCAGACTTCAATGGTGCATTCGGTGATGGCTATTCAGTTGTCCCATTGACCAACCGCAATGGTCATCGGGTCTCCTCCGCGATGGCGTACTTACCCGAAACCGTCCGCTCTCGCCGCAATCTAACGATTTTATCCGAAACGACAGTTGCGCGGCTGACCTTTTTGGGAACAACGGTAACGGGGGTCGAGACGGAGAACAAATCGGGCGTGCAATCGTATAGCGCTTCTTGCGTTATCCTGTGCGCAGGAGCACTCCATTCACCCGCCATATTGATGCGCTCCGGGATCGGCCCCGCGAAGGAATTAGTACAATTCGGAATCCCTATCGTTGCAGATTTGAAAGGTGTGGGCCAGAATCTTCAGGAACACCCCACGATTTGCGTTTCGGCCTATTTGAAGCCGGCCGATCGCTTGTCACCCGGCGTGAGCGAATATATTCAGATGCACGCCCGCTACTCGTCGGGTTACGAAGGCTGCCCGTCGACCGATATGGCAATATCGACTGTTGCCAAATCATCCTGGCACCCGCTGGGGAGGCGCCTCGGCACTCTCGCCGTGTGGGTCAATCGCAGCTACTCGACGGGAACTGTGGCGCTCAAGGGTAGTTCGCATAAAATAGAGCCGGAGGTCGATTTCAACTGGTTGAGCGACAAGCGGGACGCCGAGCGCCTCAAGCAGGGCTTTCGCTTCATAGTCCGCCTGCTGCAGCAAGATTCGCTGTCCTCTGTGGCGCTGGACCCGTTTCCGTCAGCGTTGAATGCGCGAGCGAAGCTGGTGAGCAAGGTCACAAGCACAAACTATGCACTCACGTCATTTCTGGCGCTGCTCATGGACGCGTCGCCGCGGCTGCGCCGTGGGCTGATTAGGCGCGTCATAACGGATGGGGATAGCATTTCCGATCTCGTCAACGACGAGAAACATCTGGATCGGTATATTCGCCAGAACGTCATCCCAAGTTGGCATCCGACGTCGACCTGCAGGATGGGGGCAGCCGCGGATCCTGGCGCTGTGACCGATCCGTCGGGACGCGTTCATGGTATTTTGGGTTTGAGGATCGCCGACGCTTCCGTCATGCCATTTTGCCCTCGGGCGAACACAAACATTCCGACGATTATGGTGGCTGAGAAATTGGCCGACACAACCTTGAGAGACGGCAGACGGAGCTAAATCGCTGCCTGCTTTGCTGCTCGGCTAGTCGTCTCGTCGAGACGGCGGATAACGTCGACAAGCGCTTCCTCAGCTCATGTGCTCCTTGGTGCCGCCAGGCAGAACGCCGAACCCGATGTAGATGGCTTTTTTGCGAACGAAGTCTTCGTCCCTGAGCTTGACCGCTCGACCCGGATAGCGTCGAAAAAGACTATGGGATAGGAAAATTTCGAGCGGTCGGTTTCTGCCATTCGGCCATCGTCCGGGACGGCGTGTGTGATGGACGAGCTCAGGTAGCTGGCGATACCTCGCGTCATAGAGCTCTTCGAGATGGCCGATCCTGCCATGAAACCCGGAGGTCGGCGCTGGTCTGGATTGAGCCTGGAAGTCATAAAGCAATTCAGAATTGTAAATCGCTCTTAGTATCTTGGCCGTGATAATGTTAAACTAACCGCGACGGATGTAACAATATATACAACTATATTAACATACAAATCGTTGTTATCTTCACCAGGAAGCGCTAGAGATCAATTGCTAAGACGGAATCACCGCCCAGCCATCGGCTTAGCCTTAGAATGGGACATCATGTCGACTTTCGTTATTATTGGAAGAGACGGCGCGTTGCCCACATCCAAGGAACTGTCGACTTTGAGAGCCGCGGCAAACACTAATCAACTTAAGCGCCCAAAAAGGGGATTGACTATGACCACGCTGCCGAAAATTTCACTTTCGAAATTGAGAGACGATGCAACGCGACGTGACGAGCGCCAGCGCCTGCAAATGGCATGCCAGGAATACGGGTTCTTCTACCTTGTCGAGCACGGCATCCCCGGGGAACAGATCGCGCAAGCCATTGAGGCTTCCCGGCGATTCTTCGCATTGCCACAGTCGGTTAAGGAACGCTACGGGCACGCCTTTCAGGACGTGTACCCCACTGCCGCCCGTGGATACAGTCCTTTACACGGCGAAATGCTACATCCTGAGGCCGGCTTCGATCCAAAGGAGGTATTCGACCTCGGAATTGAGAACGAAGGCGACCGGCGTCCGTTCTCCGGCCGCACGCGCCTTCCGGATGAAGCCTTGGCTCCTGGCTTCGCAAGAAACCTGCTTGCTTTGCAGGCTACCGTGCTCGCCGGGATTGTCCCCCAGATCGGGGATGCGCTGGCGGACCTGATAGGTATGGAAGAGGCATGGTTCCAACGCCATTTCAGCACGCCGACGCTTGGGCAACGCGTGATACGGTATCCAGCTCGCGGCGGCACTTGCGCAAAGCACACGGATCATGGCTTCTTCACGCTGCTGCTGCAAGAGGAACTCCCCCTGCGTTCCTTGCAGGTGTGGTTCCGCGGTCGATGGATGCCGGTGCCGAGCCTGCCCGATAGTCTCGTAGTCAATCTGGGCGACCTCCTTCAGGTCTTGAGCGACGGCCGCTTCAAGAGTACGCCCCACCAGGTCGTGCATAGTGGTCCGACTGATCGAATTTCGCTGCCCTTCTTTATTTATCCCGAGATCGACGCTCGCCTGACTTCGCGACAAGGGCAGCAAGTTAGTGTTGTAGAAATGATGCTGCGCAACGTTGAGTCAATATGGGTGACTGGGAATGGCGCCGGACGCGCGCGCGAACTGCAATGATTGTCTGCTTTTCTAAAGCATGCGCAATTATGGCGCCGACGCGGTGCAGATCTCCGTGGTAAGCTGGAAGAACTCTCGCATCCGCTAGATTGTCCCGCCGTCGCGCGTGTAGCGCGGCGGTCGGAAGCCCGCTTCGGGATGAATGCACCTATGGTGTCAGATTGTTTGCATCGTGTGGTCGCAGGGAAAGATCGCACTAGATCTGCACCGCTGTCGCAAACGTGCTGCGGGAAAACCTGAGGGAACTTGATCCCATGATAACGCTCGCCCAACTCGCGCTTGACGTATCGCGAACCGAGCTCCCGGGAACCAGTTCCAGCGCGACCACGACGCCGTCACAGGCGGAAAGATCTTATAACACCCGGCGGTCGCGTGCTGCACGTCTTGCGGGCCGGTGGCAGTTATCGCAAGCCGTCAACCTTTCAGGCCGAACACCTCGCGCCCTGGAGCCCATTCTCAGCCGGAGCCCGCCCCTCATGGAGATTCGTCTCGCAGGCACTGCCGACCGCGATGCATGGCGGTCCCTTTGGTACGCATATTGCGCCGACCAAGGTCTCAATTCATCAGAACAGGCGACAGATAGGATCTGGCGGCGCATCGAGCGCCCAGACGAACCGATTAACGCGCTGATCGCGGTCTCAGCAACTGGCGTTACCATAGGTTTTGCTACCTTTGTCATTCACCCGTATACTCTTAGCGATCGTCCGGTCTGTTTTCTCGCAGATCTCTATGTCGACGAGTCTTCGCGGCGCCAGGGGATTGGCCAAGCCATGCTCACGAATCTGGCCTCCTACGGTCGCGACCAAGGCTGGCTGAGAATCTATTGGAATACGGACAGATCAAATTATCATGCGCGGGCGCTCTATGACAAGATCGGTAAATTGAGTCCATACCTTACCTACTACTATGACCTGTAGACTTGCTCTGAGGTCGTAACGAAAGCGCATTGACCTGCCCCAGTCTTTTAAACAGTGGCGAGTAGACTAGAGGTGCAGCCATTTATGTTGCGCACATGGGCTTGCAGCGGAATGTATTTTCGGCGCGATGATCCATTGATCAGGCAAGGACCGTGTTCGAGGTAAACTCCGTGCGGTGGTCTGCGACGATCATGCCGGGCTTGCCGCGCTGGGCGATCAGGTCGTCAGTTCGCGAGCAACGCGGCGACCAGAGATCTGTGTCCGGAATCGCGTAAGGCATTCGCGCGTCACGTCGTCGACGAGTTGATCGGCCGCAGGAGAACTGGTCGTACAGCGACCAGCGTGCGTTCGGCTTCGCCTCGACACGGATCGGCCCCGCATGCCGACCGCCGCTCGCCGTCCGCACTTCAACAAGGTAGGCGACATCTCGTCGACCGGCAAGATCTATTCCGGACGTCCGCGCTGTCGTTATGACAAGCCATATTCTAATTTAGATCTCAAAAATCTTCCGGGGAGCAGTGGTCAGTACCTCGACGCCGGAGTCTGTGACACGGAACGTTTCGCTGATGACGTATCCAAAATCCTCCTCGATCCAATTACCTAACATCAGGTGAAAGGTCATGTTTGGTAGCAACTCTGTCATATCGCCATCCTTAAGGCTTGCGGTCGGCTCCAACCAACCAATGCCGTGTGCATAGCCGCAACGCGTCTCCTTTTTGAGGCCCCGCTTCTCGATGCTGCGATTGAAGGCGTTGGCAACATCGCTGCAAGTCGCTCCTGGCCGTATCGCATCAAGAGCGACCTCAAGGCCGGCGACTTGGATCTCATGCACGCGACGTAGACGATCGGAGGGTGAGCCGATCGTGTAAGTGCGCATAAGCCCAGCACAGTAACCATATCGCGCACCGCCGATTTCGAGATTCACCTGCGATCCATAGCGAAAAACGTCCTCGCTCCACGGAATGTGGCACGTTCCCGTTCGCGGTGATGAACACAAACTTATTCCCTCGATCCCGCTTCCTGGCTTACCGTTTGCGCCGCGCACCAACGTTGCCACAATTTCCGCGCACGCGTCTGCTTCACGCACCCCGGGGCGTATTACCTCAGCAGCGCGTCGAATCGCGGCGTCTGAGATTGCCGCCGCCTCCCGCATTACAGCTATCTCGAGATCTGACTTGATGAGCCTTTTCCAAGTGACCGCCTTAGTAGCATCGACGATCGTGGCACCAGGCAGGCGCATCCTAAACTTTTTCGCCGATTGCGATGGAAGGCAGCATAGCTCGATTCCTATGCCTCGACTCGCGAGGCCGACGTCCTCCAAGTAATCGACTACCGCGTCATAGCCATCCTTGTCAGGATTTCCAATATACGCTTCGGGGTATGCGACGATTTTGTCGCGCTCCATAAAACATTGATGAATGGCTGCCGGCGCATCACAGCGGCGCAGAATGAACGTCGGTTCCTCTTCTCGTATCGAAACCACAACGGCCTGAGGAACATAGGCTGATAGCGCGGTGTACCCCGTGAGATAGGTAATGTTATGTTGGTCGGAAACGACGAGCGCGTCGATATCGCACCGACCCATTTCGAACTTCACCGAGCCGAGCCGGCGAAGGTATTCACTTCTAGGGAATGCCTGGGGTCCCTTGGATATATTCATAAGTTTGAACTCCAGCTATGCTTTTGACAACAAGGCGAGCTATTGCGGGTAAGAGTTCTTATGCTGGCGACGGATCACCTCTCAGTTGGGGGGGAGTCGTGGGGCTGCAGATCGCTCCTGTTCGCCCGACGGCGGTGTGATAGACCAAGCGATTAAGTCGACAGCTCGTTGGAGTATCGCTTCGGTCTGAGCAAGGCTGGGTGAAACGGCGACGACATGTCCTATCCAGTCTCGAAAATCGCCTTTCCTGAAGATCGGCGCGTTGGGTTCAACATACAATTTGATTTCAGCGACACCTGGTACCGCGATCGCCTGACTGCCGCCATCGATCCAATCGAGGGTGCCGTCGCAATCAGCAACTAGGAACCGCGCGGCTGCGGTCTGCAAATGCCTTCTGCGCAAATCCCATTCCTCGCCGACGACAAGCTTGATGTGCTCGGTGACCAGATCGACACCGCTCGCCAGTTGGACCAGTTCAGGCTCAAGCGCACCAGCAAGACGCGGATTCACTTCGATTACAACCGGGCCATGATTAGTCAACCGGAGCTCGATGTTCGTTGGCCCCCAATTAAGGCCAAGAGCTTGCAAGCACCTCAGCGAAACATCAACGATACGGTCATGATCGTCTTCCGCAAGCGGGGCCGGGAAGGTCGTTTCACGGAAGACGAAATGCGGTGGGGGGCCGAAATCAACGGCGACAATCCCAATAACCTCATTGCCCATTATCTCCACGCTATAAAAAGGGCCGCGCGCGAATTCCTCAACCAATATCCTCGGCGAAGACGGCCAGATGTGCTTCCCACCCAACAGATAGGTCGTGTGGTCAGCTAACTCATCGGCGTTGCGGCACAATCGGACACCGATGCTACCGCTGCCGATTGCCGGCTTAACAATTACGGGAAAGCCGATCTCCGCGACAGCGCTTTCTACTTCTGCCACATTCAGCGCCATGCGATAAGCGGGTATCGGAACTCCGGCTTCCGCAAGTAGCTGGCGCTGAGAGAATTTGTCACAGCATCGTTCAATCAATTCGGGGTTGGGTCCCGGTAAGTCGAAATGCCGACATAGTTTGCCAACGGTTGCATAGACCGACTCGTCGATGCCCGAGAAGCCCGTGATACCAGCGATGTCATTGGTCTCACGCAGCCTGGAACATTCGCGAATCAAGGTATCAAGATTGGTTGTATCGACACGGATTGCCTCGCTTCTTTCCGCCGCAAGATACTCGTACTGTGTTGGATCAACTGATAGTGTAATTGGATGAAAGCCAAGACGCCGGGCCGCGTGGATGTATCGTATTCCATTACCTCTTGCATGGCCTTCAACCAGGATGAGAGCTTTCCTTGACATTGGCTGTTCTCCACTCTGCGTTTTTGTCGATAGGTCGTTTTGCCATCGTGGACCTCAGACTTAAAGACAACGATCCAAGGCCAAACATTCCGTGAAATTGGTCGCCTCTACCCGCAGCCGCTGGCTGAAGCTGAAGTTGCCTTTGGCGCAGCAAAATCGTCTTCCCAGATCTGGGCAGAACCGATTGGGCTTGATGGCAACTGACCGAATAGTGGCCGAGTGGGATAATGCACTGTATCGCGTACCAGAGTACTGGGGACGAGTACGCCCTTGACCGGGACCCGGCGCCACGAGCTGTCACCGAAAGGCCCTACTAGGGAGTGAGTTTTAGCGCGTTATCGCCGGGAGAGCCCTCGCGAATCGAGAACGTTATCCTTCCATCGTCGTCTATTGCACCCTCGTAGAACATGTGGTCGCAGATAGAATTATCCCGGTGGAAAGTCAGCACTCGCGGCTTGATCTCCACCATCTGATGCTCCTCGATGTATGCGGAGGAGCAAACGATTATTTCGTCCCCGACCTGACAGGTGCGAGCAGCGGCTCCGTTCAGCACGCAGCAACGAGAACCCCGCTCTCCATAAATCACGTAAGTGCTGATTCGAGCGCCCGATGATTTATTCCAGATTTCAACGAATTCCATTGGAAGGATGCCGGCTTCGTCGCAGTGATCTGGATCCAAAGTTATTGAGCCCCGGTAGTTCAAATTCGCGTCGGTCACAGTTATTCCATGAAGCTTGGCGGCAACAAATTTTCTCATCTACATTTCCTCTCGGCGGTGGGACACTGCGTCGACAAGCGATTGCTGTGTCTTGGTTTCAGGATGGATGGATGGACGTTCTGCGATTTGTCGTATTGTGGTTCTTAGGACAAAATTGATTACTCTGGCGTGGCCAGCACGAGACAGTCAGGCGAAGGCTGGTTGTGGTGGGCGGAGGCATTGCCGGCCGGCTGTCCCCCATTGGTAATGCCATCCGATACAGTTCCGACATGTTCCGTTCCTTTAATTAGTTGTGATTTCAGGTGACTGTGCCAATCGGCCCGTTCAACTGGATCGCACACAAAGTTGCAAACCTCGTGCCAAACTGGCTAATCAGGCCGGAAACAGAAATGCGTGATCTCTTTCAGCTATTTAGGTGAGCAGACCACGGATCGGATCAAGAAGGCACGTCGCGGACGCGACAAAATGTTGAGTGTAGGACGGGTTGAGGTGGCGCCCTTCTGCTGGTGGTCGTGCGGCCGATCTGGGCATCGTTGACTTCTGGCGGCGGGGATGTCGAGGACGCTCGGGTATTGGCTGTTCGGATCTTAGACGCGTGCAGCCTCATGCCTCGAATGCGGCCGTTTTACTTGTCCCAGTCGAGGCCTGCCTAAATGTTTGATCTCAGGTTTTGATGGGGCATCCTTATCTTCCGAATCAAAGGATGCACTATGGGCCAGGTTCTTCATGGGAGCGCCACGACGACAGAGGCGGTCCGTCGGGCGCCCGCTGATCAAGGGTTTGTTTTCAGCGATGGGATGGTCGCGGGGCTTACGCTCCTAAGGACGACCTTAAGAGCCCAGCCTCGCTACCGTGCCATGATCGCGCAAGGCGGCCCTCGCCGGAGGCGTACCCGAGGATCGCCCCTGACCAACAAGGAAAAGCCGGATCGACGCGGTCATGTATCCTCTAAGAGTTGTCATGACGCTTACCTCCTTCAGGTTGTGTGCGTCAAGTTCTGCAAAATGGGGCGGCCACGATGCTGGTCATGCGGCTTGGCGTAGAGCGAGCTTCTTGTGCTCGCGCAGATCGTCCATGTTGATGTAGCGGTTGGCCTCCATCCAGTTCTCGTTGGTCTCGCAGCCAGCGCCCTGACGAGGCGCAGGCAGCTTTCATTGGGGAAGATGCGCATGACATTGGTGCGCCGGCGGATTTCCTCATTGTGCCGTTCAAGCATGTTGGTGCTCTTGAGATGCTTGTGATGCTGGCGCGGCAGGCAAAAGAAGGTCAGCGTGCGCTCGATGGTCTCCTCCACCCAACTCGTCAGTCGCGGATAGCGGCCCGACCATTTGGACAGCCATGCGGCGAGATCGGCCTTGGCCTCGGCGAGATCGCGCCGGTCATTAGAGCCAGCGCAAGTCCTGCAGGCAGTCGGCGCCGTGCTTTCTCGGCAGGTGATCGAGCGCGTTCCTGAGGAAGTGGACGTAGCAGCGCTGCCAGGCGGCTTCGGGGATCACCTCGCCGATCGCCGCGACCAGGCCGGCATGATTGGCGGAGACAACCAGCTCGACGCCCTTGGGGCTGCGCGCCTTCAGCGCGACGAGGAAATCCCTCCAGGCCGAGCGGCTTTCGCGATTGGCCATCTCGACGGCCAGGATCTGGCGCCGGCCGTCCCAGTCGATGCCGACAGCGATCAGCACCGCCTGGCTCATGACGACGCCGGCCTCACGCACCTTCTCTTAGCGCGCATCGAGGATGAGGTAAGGAAACGGCTCTTGAAGGGGGCGCCTGGCAAAGGCAGCGAGGCTCTCGTCCAGCCGCTTGTTGATGGCCGAGATCGACGAGGCCGAGAACGCATGGCCGCACAGCTCTTCCGTGATCGCCTTGACCTTGCGGGTCGACACGCCCTGCACATACATCTCCGCAAGCGTCGCCACCAAGGCCCGCTCCGAACGCTGGTAACGCTCGAGAAGCTCGGTCGAGAAGCGGCCGGCCCGGTCCTGCGGAACCCGCAGCTCAAGCTTGCCGACCCGCGTGACAAGGGTGCGGCCGTAATAACCCGAGCGGTAGCCGAGCCGCTCAGGTGTGCGCTCGCTCTTCGAAGCCCCCAGCGCCTCGTCCATCTCGGCCTCGAGTACCTCCTGCATCACCGCACGGATCACTTCGTGAAGTCCGTCCGGGTCCGAAAGCAGAATGTCTTTGATGGCAGCGCTGCCGGTCTTACTTTCAATCTTGGTCATGGTGGCGTTCCTTCGCGGGAATCGGTGACGTGAACAATCACCAGCCTGCCATGACCGCCCTCTCTCAGCGAATTTGCAGAACTGTCAGCACACACCCTCCTTCATCACAAACCCAACCGAACAACTGGGCAGGTGTTCCAAAAAACGCCGAGTTCCAATAAGGACTCAGGTCCTGGTCCGCTATTGTCACCCCTTCCAAGTCGATGTGTTCGTCACAAATCTTGCGCAATTGAGAAAGGTCGCCCGGGCGTACAACTCTGATTTCCACAGTATTCTCCTGCTTCTCGTTCCGGCACACGTCAGGGGATTTGCTTGCGCAGTTGCCTGATGTGGCAGGTGAGCCAGCCCGCATATTGGCCGTCGTATTGTGGGCCGCGACGCTCACATGTGCGCACCCGATGAAGTGTAGATGTGTTTGTTTCAGGCAATGAGGCGCGTCTTGTGAGCACCGCCACGGTGGACCTGAAATCGCCTCACAGACGCTTGCCCACTGAACACGTCCCCGCCATGACCGGGGACGTGTTAAGGCACATTGCCTTCAGCCTCTGCAGAGGTCAGCGGTCTTGCTGCCGTCCGCAGGTTGTCTTTGCCGTAGCCGTATTTGCCGAATACTGCCATCATTTCGCCAGAGCCAACATAGTCCTGCATACGGCATTGAACGCGTCGACCGCAGCCTGCTCGTTGAGCTCGAAGGCGATAGCAGGATAGTTGGCTGGCGCGATGAACGAATCGGCCAGCTCAAGGCTGTGGTCCTTCTTAACAAGTCCAGTCGCTGTAAAGTAGTCGAGGGCACCGGCGGCGGCGCGACAGCCTGTCCGCCGGCGGTCCGGCGACCTGCATGATTTTGTCGTCGGCGATGCCTGACTTTTTCGCGTCCTGGACCGCGGTGTAGCCTGTATCACTGACGAAGGTGAGTCCCTTGTCACGCACATCCTCATAAGAATGCAGCCCTTCCGGGTTGCCCTTAGGCACCAGCAGTGCGCCTCTCTCCGTAGCGATCGGTTCGCTGAACAGCACGTTGCGGCAGCGCTCCGGCTTGATCCACATGCCGGCCGTGATGAAGTCGAAGCGGCTAGCCTGCAGGCCGGGGACAAGTGAGCCCCATTCGGTTACGACCGGCTCGATTCTATTCTCGTGTTTTTGCGCGACGCACGCAAATGCCAGACAATCCGATCCCCAAATTAATTCCCAGCACCGCAGGTTATTTGGTGTCCGCTTTTTCAACGAGACGCTCCATGAGCGTGCTGTAGGCGACAAAACCGGTGTGAGACCAGAAGGTCTTGCGGCCAGGATTGGTCTCCAGCACGTCGAGGAAAATCCTTGATTTGTTGTGGAAACGAGACCGAATAAGCAGCTCAAGGGTCCTGCAGCCAATCTCCGAACGTCGGTGTTGGCAGCTGACGTAGAATTGCCTCAAAAAGACGCGTTGCCCACTCGGCTCCGCATTGTCTGGCTCCAAACGATGAGTGGCGAGGCCCACAATCTCGCCGTTCTGGCTGAAGAGGTCGACCATCCAAATTTCGCGATTCACCAACTGAATAAACCGCTCCTTGAGTTCTGAAACCGTCATCGGGGTTTCGATGCTTCTCGGCCTCGATCAACTCGCGGTTCAACATTGCCAACTTGTCGAAATCTTCGGCGGCAGCTCTGCGAATCTCAATTGTCTCTGAAGCACTGTGATCCTCTCCTGACCCATGCGACCCACGCAGCGGGCTAGGCAATGCGCTCCTACATGTCCGTGGTGGGTAAAGCCCGTCCGCAGCCAAAAATCCTATGATTAGAGTTGTTCTCGATGACCTCCGATACGGATTCTCTCGCCGGGCTTATTTCGATTTGGTCGAGGTCATTGAATCCTGCATCGCCCGACAGCCGCGCCGTCGGTAGGGATCAGCAAGCGTTCAATTTCCAGATGGTGGCTGCGAGAGGCGGATACCAACGTTTCTCGTCTGAACGTAGCCGTCCAGCGCTTCCTGACCCTTCTCCCTGCCGTAGCCGGACTGGTTTATCCCACCGAACGGTGTTTCCACCCCGCCCACATACCACCCATTCACGTACACTTGACCGGCCCAAAGGCGGTCGGCGGTCCAGAGGGCCCGGTCAATATCCCGCGTGAACACGCCCGCTGCCAGACCGTGAACGGTGTCGTTCGCGAGATTGACGGCCATTCCCGGATTATCGAACGTGGTAACGGCAAGAACAGGACCGAATACTTCTTGCTGGAAGAGATTGCTGTCTCGCGCGACATCGGCAAACACCGTGGCCGCCATAAAGTAACCGCTCCGCTCCGAAAGCGCAGTCCCGCCGGTTACGAGTCGCGCGCCCTGCGAGAGGGCCGTCTGGCAGGCCCGCTCAACTCCTTGTCGTTGGTTTCGGGAGATCAACGGGGTGATGTCGCAGTTTTCGCGTCCTGGACCGACCGACAGTCCTTCGACGCAGACCCTCACTCTTTCCACCAGTTTGTCTGCAATAGAACGTTCCACAATAAGACGTGTAAGGTTGTTGCAATTCTGGCCTGCATTCAGAAAGGTCCCGACGCGTACCGCTTCCACAACGCAGTCGAGGTCGGCA
This sequence comes from Mesorhizobium sp. ES1-4, assembly GCF_020164745.1. Classification (GTDB taxonomy): domain Bacteria; phylum Pseudomonadota; class Alphaproteobacteria; order Rhizobiales; family Rhizobiaceae; genus Mesorhizobium. The sequence continues at coordinate 26,575 of NZ_JAIUGV010000027.1, forward strand.
TCGGAATACACAACTGCAGCCGACTTTCCGCCCAGTTCCATTATGCAGGGCACGATCCGATCCGCTGCCGTCTTGAGCACCGTCCGCCCAGTAGTAATCGAGCCCGTGAAGACGATGTGGCGAACGTCGGGATGTTCGATCAGCGCCTGGCCTGCCGTTTGGCCGTATCCAGTGAGCACGTTGACCGCTCCGGCAGGCAGCCCCGCTGTCTCACAGGCACGCGCAAGTTCAACTCCGGAAAGGGGAGCTAGTTCCGGCGACTTCACCACGACTGAGTTGCCGGTTGCGATGGCGCAGGCCAGCGAGCGGGCCGTCAGTTCAAGTGGACCATTCCACGGAACGATCTGGGCGGACACGCCGAAGGGACTTCTGACTGTGTAGTTGACCAGGTTGGCCCCGCGCGGGATCGAGCGCCCTTCAAGTTTGTCGGCCAAGCCACCATAGTATCGCAGGTATCTGATGGCGGTCTGAACCTCGCCATCGGCAAGTTCCAATGCCTTCCCCGTCTCCGCGCAGTTAATGGCTGCGATCTCGTCGAAACGCGCTTCAAGGGCGTCGGCAACGCGAAACAACATGCGACCGCGATCATACGGATGCATGTCTATCAGCACGCGGTCGCGAAAAACGCGGTGAGCAGCAGTAACGGCAAGCTCGATGTCTTGGGGTCCTGCTTCAGCTACGACAGCAATCGTTTCGGCGCTCGCCGGGTCATCGACCTCGATGCGTGTGCCGGACACAGAATCCCGCCACTCGCCATCGATATAATTTTTGACTACGTCGTTGCTGGCCATCCAGTCCTCTTTCTTATCGCTCGATTTTCTTCGAATTGGCGCAGCGACAGTGGTCGGCGCCGCAGGAAGAACGGCAACCGTGGTATCGGTCCGGCAGTGAAAGCCCTAGTCTGCCGTTCAGCCGCTCCGAGTTCGCCCACTGCCACATGCCACGGAACGGCCTTCCCGTTCCGTGACTGCGAGCGGCCCGATTTTGGACCTGCTAGTGGCCCGGTGCTTTGTCGGCTAGCGAGCCGCGCCTCCACCGTCGAGGGTAGTCGCTACTGCGCCAATGCTGTCGCGAATGATGGACAGACCACGCCGAAGGTCAGCCTCGGCGATGGTGAGGGCAGTCATGAACTTAAGCACCTCACCGTATGAGCCGGCGATCTCGATCACCAAGCCCCGACGAAAAGCCTCCTGGGAGACCAGACCTGGCAAGGAGTGGTGCTTCGGTGAAACGAGTCCGTACATCAGACCGCGGCCTCGCACGCTCAGGCCGAGGGTGGGGAATTCCTCGGTAATCGCGTTGAGTTCTTGGACCAAGATCGCAGACTTGCGAGCGATCTCATCCTCGAACTTGGAGTCGGACCAGTAAGCTTCGAGGGCCGCACGAGCAGTGACGAAAGCATAGTTGTTGCCTCTGAAGGTCCCGGTGTGTGCGCCCGGGGCCCAGACATCAAGTTCAGGCTTGATGAGAATAAGGGCCATTGGGGTTCCGATCGCCGACAAAGATTTGGACAGGGTAACGATGTCCGGCACAATTGCAGCCGCTTCGAAACTGAAGAAACTGCCCGCGCGACCGACCCCGGCCTGGATGTCATCGAGGATCATCAAGATTCCGTGCCGCGACGTTAGCTCGCGCAGCCGTTGCAGCCAAGTAACGCTCGCAGCATTGATGCCGCCTTCACCTTGGATCCCTTCCAGGATCACCGCGGCAGGTTTGTCGAGGCCACTGTTGGGGTCATTGAGAAGCTTTTCGAAGTAATCGATTGTGTCAACTGACGCCCCCAGGTAGCCTTCGTATGGCAACGATGTCACATGGGCGAGGGGAAACCCGGCAGCGGCCCGGTGCTCCTTGTTTCCCATCGCTGCCAATGCTCCAGCGCTTTCCCCATGGAACGAGTTGGTAAACGAGACGATGTTCGATCTCCCGGTCACCTGGCGAGCCAGTTTTAGACTCGCTTCGACCGCGTTCGTACCTGTGGGGCCGGGAAACTGTAATTTGTATGTCAGACCACGAGGCTTGAGAATGTATCGCTCGAAAGCTTCGATGAAGGCTTTCTTGGCCGTCGTGGCAAGGTCCAGCCCATGCACAATTCCGTCGCGCTCGATATAATCCAGCAGCGCCTTCTTGATGACGGGGTTGTTGTGCCCATAATTCAAAACGCCTGCACCGGCGAAAAAGTCGAGATATTCCCGACCGTCTGCAGCGATGAGAGTGGTCCCGACTCCGCGATCGAATAGGGCGGGGAAGGCGCGGACGTAGCTGCGCACCTCAGACTCCAGGCGATTGAAAACCGCGAGACCTGCATCCATTTCAGGTGCGAATTGCTTGCTCATAGGCGAACTCCTCAATCTGAAGCCTGCAAAGCCAGGCCTCTTCTGCTTTATGAAGTGGCGTGTAGGTGCCGTTGTGAGACAATAGCGCGCTACATTGGGCGCCTTGCGCAAATTCTGAGCGGCGGGATGCAGTAATTATGCGAAATTGCCGGCAGGTTGCATAAGGCCGGCGGTTTGTGTGGCTGCGGTGACGATTTTTCCCAACCACCTCAAGACGGCTGCATTTGATGCAGCAACCGGGGCAGGCGAACCTAGCGCTCGATTCCCTATACACAGATGAGACTCTTGGCAGCGTGAGCCAACGAATGGAAGCCGAAGCGCGGAAATAGAGGTCCCCCCTATCATCATCGTCCAGTCGGCTTAGCGTTTAAGTTCCGAGACGTTTCCTCGGCCGAACTGGGCGCAAGGCCTCGGCTTTTGACCGTCGGCTGCCATTGTCAGTTGGGCGATGGTGGACAGCACTCTTCGGCCAATGGCTATAACTGACGTCGAGGACGATAGCCGACTTTGGTCCCATGCCTGGCCTGATCGTTTGGGCTTCCGTCTGCGCGGGGTTGAGGCTACAGTCGAGTGCATATCGCAGTTTTTCTGCGCAAATTGCAGCTATTCCGGAGAATGACCATGGAATTGGATCGGATAGATCTGAAAATCTTAAGCGCTGTTCAGCGCAACAATCGCCAAACAACGGAAGAATTGGGCCAACTGGCCGGTATATCGCCCACGGCCTGTCAGCGGCGATTGAAGCAGTTGCGACAAATTGGCGTAATTGAGGCTGATGTTGCAATCGTGTCGCCTGAGGCGGTGGGCAGGTCCCTGATGATGCTGGTCTTGGTCGACATTGAGCGCTATCGTTCCGACGTCATCGATCGCTTCAAGCAGTCTCTACAGAAGGCGCCTGAAGTAATGAGCGCGTATGCGGTCACCGGTAACGCCGATTTCGTTCTCCTTCTCTCCGTGCGTGACTTGGCAGAGTACGACGCATTCTCGAGGCGTTTCTTCTTTGATAGCCCGGCTGTTAGAAATTACAGCACGATGATTGTGATGGATCGCACGAAGGTAACCTTGGCGGTGCCAATCGATGTATAGAACGCGCAATCTTACGCGCATTCAACAACTGGTTGATCCGATTCACCGATGACTGGCGCAAGGGTCAGCCGCCTTGCCCGCCGGCCATGATTGGGACGGGAGTTTTCGTACCGCTAAAGCGGCGATGGAGCGCAAGGCGAAGCATCATTCTGCTCCTTACAACGGCCTCGTCAGCGCGATGCTGCAAAAGCACTTCTGGACCTACCGGGCTGCATTCTGATGTATCTCGCGATAGGTTTGTCCCCTTCAGTCGCGATGCGCTTTGTCCACTTAAGTCACGACGCTCCGGCATCGCCTTCAGCCCTGATGGACTGCTGGCAAGGTCATGTTTAAACGTTCCGCCCCGTTGGGAGGCCGCCATAATGCGAATCTCTTAAGAATGCGCTGATTTCCTGCGTCCTGCAAGATAATTGCGCGTTTTTGCTTGCTCGCCGTCTGCTAGATTTTTGCCCGACTCAGACATTTGCGAGTTTGCGTGGTTTTCGATTATATCGTCGTGGGTGGTGGCTCCTCTGGATGCGTGATGGCGAGCAGGCTCTCCGCCTATGGCGCTCGCGTGCTGCTCATTGAAGCTGGCCCTGATACGCCGCCGAATGCCATTCCTGACGACATCCAGGATGGCGACCCAACGCGTGCTTACCTTAATCCCGGTTATCGATGGCAGTCACTCCACGCGACAACGGTGCGAGGTGGCCGCAAGCCTGTCCATTACGAACAGGCGCGCGTCATGGGTGGCGGCTCCAGCATCAATGCCCAAGTCGCCAACCGCGGCGGGCCCGGAGATTACGATGAGTGGGCCTCAAGCGGTGCAACGGGCTGGGGTTGGGAAGACGTGCTGCCCTACTTCCGTCGTCTAGAATGCGATTTGGATTTCGGCGGGGAATTTCATGGCACGAACGGCCCCTTGCCAATCAAACGTGTGCGCCAATCAGACTGGTCGGGCTTCATCCGGGCAATCTCCGATGCTTACGATGCTTTGGGGCTTCATTTCAGGCCAGACTTCAATGGTGCATTCGGTGATGGCTATTCAGTTGTCCCATTGACCAACCGCAATGGTCATCGGGTCTCCTCCGCGATGGCGTACTTACCCGAAACCGTCCGCTCTCGCCGCAATCTAACGATTTTATCCGAAACGACAGTTGCGCGGCTGACCTTTTTGGGAACAACGGTAACGGGGGTCGAGACGGAGAACAAATCGGGCGTGCAATCGTATAGCGCTTCTTGCGTTATCCTGTGCGCAGGAGCACTCCATTCACCCGCCATATTGATGCGCTCCGGGATCGGCCCCGCGAAGGAATTAGTACAATTCGGAATCCCTATCGTTGCAGATTTGAAAGGTGTGGGCCAGAATCTTCAGGAACACCCCACGATTTGCGTTTCGGCCTATTTGAAGCCGGCCGATCGCTTGTCACCCGGCGTGAGCGAATATATTCAGATGCACGCCCGCTACTCGTCGGGTTACGAAGGCTGCCCGTCGACCGATATGGCAATATCGACTGTTGCCAAATCATCCTGGCACCCGCTGGGGAGGCGCCTCGGCACTCTCGCCGTGTGGGTCAATCGCAGCTACTCGACGGGAACTGTGGCGCTCAAGGGTAGTTCGCATAAAATAGAGCCGGAGGTCGATTTCAACTGGTTGAGCGACAAGCGGGACGCCGAGCGCCTCAAGCAGGGCTTTCGCTTCATAGTCCGCCTGCTGCAGCAAGATTCGCTGTCCTCTGTGGCGCTGGACCCGTTTCCGTCAGCGTTGAATGCGCGAGCGAAGCTGGTGAGCAAGGTCACAAGCACAAACTATGCACTCACGTCATTTCTGGCGCTGCTCATGGACGCGTCGCCGCGGCTGCGCCGTGGGCTGATTAGGCGCGTCATAACGGATGGGGATAGCATTTCCGATCTCGTCAACGACGAGAAACATCTGGATCGGTATATTCGCCAGAACGTCATCCCAAGTTGGCATCCGACGTCGACCTGCAGGATGGGGGCAGCCGCGGATCCTGGCGCTGTGACCGATCCGTCGGGACGCGTTCATGGTATTTTGGGTTTGAGGATCGCCGACGCTTCCGTCATGCCATTTTGCCCTCGGGCGAACACAAACATTCCGACGATTATGGTGGCTGAGAAATTGGCCGACACAACCTTGAGAGACGGCAGACGGAGCTAGGCCAGGCGGCATGTACATTCTGCCGGAGCGCTGCCGCAATGTGGTGTTCACCGAGCCGCTTGCTAAGTTCACCGAAGCCCTGCTCATGCCGAATGGCAATCCCAAAAGACCAGCACTCCTTTGACGATATTCGTGATAAGGGCCTAACGCTGGTCACCACCGCCGGTTCCGACACGGTCACGACCGCCAAAGACGCGGGCATTCCGGAGGATCGTGTCATGCAGGTCGCCGGCCAGGCCGAATTCTTGCAGGCAGTGAAGGTCGGCCGCGCGGCGGCGGGGTCGCTAAACTACTTCACGGTAAGGAGCTCGCTGACAAGGTCGACAGCGTTGAAATGGCAGATCCGTTCACCCCGCCGGCTGGGAAGGCCGGCTACCCAAGTCTCGCCTTCCTGCCCAATCAGCAGGCGGTCGATGCCTTCAACGAGGTATTGAATACTTATATCGGCTCCGACCAAATGATGCAGTCGGTCAAAATACGGCTACACCAAAATCAATCTGCCGGACGGCACCAAGACCGGCGACCTGTGCAAGGGTTGAAATCTTGCGGGGAATGCCACCCATGCACCTAAAAGGCTCCCGGCCGCAGTGGCTGGGCGACGACAGAGCAAAGTGACAAGACGCGAGGCTCCGGGGTGCCGATTTCCGGTATTCAGACGAGATAGTTCGGCAACGTGGCATGTGAGGCTGCTACGCTCAGGAGTGAGCAATGGCAGTCCATCTCGCATGTCGCAATGCCGACCTGATGCCCCTCCTTTTGCCGAGGAACCGATGATCACCAAGCATCGCGTATCGGTTGATGGTGTCGAGACATCGTACTGCGAGAACGGAGCTGGTAGGCCGATTGTTTTCCTGCAGGGGGCGGGCTTCCGTGCAGAGGCTAAGAGTTCCTTTGTTCGGCAGCTGAACGGGCTATCCGATCAATTTACGGTAGTAGCGATTGATCAACTCCATTTTGGGGGAACGGATTATCCTGCTGACTGCAAATACATTAACCGGCTCGGTCGTGTGAATCATGTAATTAGCTTCCTCCAACAACTGGGTTTGAAGCAGATCACGCTAGTCGGCCATTCAGAAGGATCATTCGTCGACGCGCGGGTCGCGATCGTGCGTCCCGATCTTGTTTCTAAGCTTGTCCTGCTGACCGCTAACTCCGTGTCGCCGGCGTTCGGAGATGACCGTGACGAAGCTTGGCTGGAGGCCTGCCGGCAGGCTTACGGCTGTTCCGGCCCGATGCCGAGCGAAGAGGAATACATCACCGCACGGCGGAAAAGCTGCCGCGCCCACGGGCAGGATGTGGAATGCGCCGAGCGAGAAGCCTATCGGCGGGCCGCGGCTCGGGGACAATGGGAGATCTGGCAGAGATTGCCGGAAGACGAGACAAACCTGCATCGTTATCCACTGCTGCAGCAGAAGTATATCTTCCCCTACCTTGATCAGCTTCAGGCCCAGACGTTGATCATCTGGTCCAAGAACGACCCTACCGCGACGCCGGAGCAAGGGATCAACCTGGCGAAGCTGATCAGGAATTCAGATTTCCATCTGCTCAATAATGCCGGCGATTCCGTCCAGGTTGATCCGGAGCGAAGCCGTGAACAGACTCATCCGTCAATGGCACGAATGATCAACTGTGACGGGAACAATGCTCGGGCCAGCGTCTCCGAGGCGAATCTCTCAGCGGCGTGTCGCATACGACGAACTTGTGCCCTGCCATGGCAACAAGGGCATAGCCCAGGCGGTGGCGCCCATCCAACCGGGCAGGGCAGGAGTCATGCAAGACGTGGTGTGCCTCAGTTGGCCATACCACAGCTCGCGATTGTTCACTTCCAACGAACCACGGGGATGACGGAAATGTGCGTATGCACCCAAAAATCACCGAATTTCTGCGAATAACTTGCATTTCTCGCACAAAGCACCACAGCTGCGCTGCTACGCTCACGAAGCATGCACAAGTGGCGTAGCAAAGGATCGACTGGAGGAATCTATACCTAAGTGGGGACCCTGCAGCTCACACGATGATGGGAACCGCCGGACTACAAGCTCAACAAATGATGCAATGGTCTTTTCCCGAGGCATATCGGGAGACCATCGGCGATGCGAAAACGGAGGACTAACCAGTGGTCAAGTGGAAACTCGACGAATGCTTTAAGGCTGCAATCTTGAAGAGGATTGCCGCGCTCGGCCTGGCGGCGATGACAATCTCGTCCTTTGCCGGTTCGGCCTCGGCGGAGTCGCTGCTCGATAAGATTAAGAACGGAGAAACGATCCGTCTTGGCTTCACCAATGAGCCTCCCAGTGCCTATCCTGGTGCGAACAACGAGCCGCTTGGCCTGGTCAATGTGATGACACTGGACGTTCTGAGAAAGATGGGAACGACCAAAATCGAGCCGGTCGTAACCGATTGGGGTTCCCTTGTCCCGGGCCTCCAGGCTGGTCGCTTTGACATCATCACGGGCGGCATGTGGATTAAGCCGGAGCGGTGCCGCAACGTCCTGTTCAGCGAACCGATCGCATCGAGCAATGATTCGATGATCGTGCCGAAGGGCAATCCGGAAGCGCTGCATTCCCTCCATGACGCTCAGAAGAAGGGGCTTACCCTGGCCATCATGACGGGTACCACCGCAGTCGAGCAGGCGAAGAAATTAGGTTTCCCTGACGACAAGGTTATGCAGGTCGCCGGACCGCCCGAGGTCGTACAGGCTGTAAAGGCCGGCCGCGCCGCTGCCGGCTCGCTCTATAGTCTGAACGCGACGACTCTTGCCGAGCAGGATCCCAGCATTGAGGTGGCTGACCCGTATACCCCGCCGGGACCGAATGAACATCCCGCCATAGCCTTCCCGCTCAGCGAACAGGCTGCGGTAGACGCGTTCAATGCTGTGTTGAAAGACTATATTGGCTCTGACGAAATGATGGCCGCGGTCGGCAAATATGGTTACACCAAACGCGATCTCCCGGATGGCAGCAAGACCGCTGATCTTTGCAAGGGCTGAAGCTATGCGTCTGACCGCTCCCCGGCCCTTGGCCGGTAGGCGGTCAGTGGGGAGGGCATATGAGTAAGGTCGATCTCAGCTTTATCTTTGCCGTGCTCACCAAGGGCGTCATGACTACGGTCATCGTCACTCTTGGCGCCTGCGTCGTAGCGATCGTCCTTGGGCTTTTCGTGGGCCTGACCCGAGTCTCTCCCCGTCGGCAGTTGCGCTGGTTCAGTATCGCCTACATCGAATTCTTCCGCGGGACGTCCATGCTGGTTCAGCTCTACTGGTGGTTCTTTGTATTGCCGATTTTCGGTATTTTCCTGTCGCCGTGGACTGTCGGAATTTTGGGGATCGGAATGAATGCCTCTGGCTACGCAGCCGAGTATGTCCGCGCCGCCATTCAGGCCGTTGATAGGGGCCAGTATGAGGCATCTACAGCGCTCAATTTTTCGCGGCTCACCATGATGCGGCGTATTATCCTCCCACAGGCAATGCGCGCCATGCTGCCGACCTGGGGTAACATGCTCATCGATGTGCTTAAGGGTAGCTCGCTCGTCTTCTTCATCACCATTCCCGAATTTACTAGCGCCGCCAAGCAGGCGGCCGACGCAACTGGCGATTATATGCTGTTCTTTGCGGTTGCACTATTCGGTTATTACATCATCGCGCGCGCCCTCATCACTCCTTTCGTGCGCTGGCTGGAACGCCGCGTCTCGCGCGGTTTCGTTCGGGAGCAGGTGGCTTGAAGATCTGGGATTGGTCTTACGTATGGGAGGCTTTCCCATATCTCTATCAGGGAGCGATCGTCACCATTGAGGCTACGCTGCTCGGGTTTGCGATCGCGCTGATATTGGGTCTTGTCTTCGCGATGATTCGCCAGTCGCCAAACCGCTACGTCTCGACCACCATGGCGGAGATCGTGGAGTTTATCCGTTCAACGCCCTTGCTGCTGCAGTTGTTCTTTGTCTATTTCGTTGGTCCGCAGATCGGAATCTTCATTCCTGCCTGGACGGCGGGAGTTGGCGTGCTGGGGATCCACTATGCAGCCTATTGTTCCGAAGTCTTCCGCGGCGGCATCGAGAATGTGGATGGCGGCCAGTGGGAGGCCTGTACGGCACTAAACCTTTCGCGAACGCGGACCTGGCGAACAATCATTCTGCCGCAGGCGATCCCGCCCATGGTGCCAGCTCTGGGCAATTACTTCATCGGCATGTTCAAGGACACGCCGGTCCTGGCGGCAATCTCGATCTTCGAGATGCTGCAGCAGGCGAAAAATTTCGGGGGCAATAACTATCGATACATAGAAGCGATCACTATGTGCGGCTTCTTCTACTACGTGTTCAGCTTGGTTGCTTCCGCTATCGTGCAGTCGGTCCGCGTCTGGCTCAACCGCCGCTACCATCTGCAATAGGGAGGCCTTATACTATGAGCGAATTTGTGCTTCGCTTCGAGGACGATCTCACGAAGCGCCCTAGGGCATCAGCCAGGCGGGACGAGCTTGACCTCGATATCAGGCGCAGCGAAAAAGTCATGAACGAACCCATAGTTCGCTTCGAGAACGTCACAAAGCGCTACGGCGCGTTGACGGTGCTGGACGAACTCAATCTCGAGATCGCACGCAACGAGAAGGTGTCCATCATTGGTCCGTCCGGCTCGGGCAAGACCACCGTTCTGCGCATGCTGATGACGCTTGAGCACATCAACGGGGGGGTGATATGGGTCGACGGTGAACCGTTGACGCATACGCAGAAGAACGGCCAAATAGTGCCGGCGAGCGAGCGTCATCTCCGTCGCGTGCGTGCCAAGATCGGTATGGTGTTCCAGCACTTTAACCTGTTCCCGCATATGACTGCTCTGCAGAACTGCATGGAGGCGCCGATCTCCGTCCTTGGGCTCTCGAAGAAGGAGGCGGAGGCCCGAGCGGCAGAGCTGCTCGACTTGGTGGGCCTCGGCGACAAGAAGAACCATTTCCCGATCCAGCTTTCCGGGGGCCAGAAGCAACGCGTGGCGATCGCTCGGGCGTTGGCCATGCGGCCCAAGGTGATGCTGTTTGACGAGGTGACATCAGCGCTTGACCCGGAACTGGTTGGAGAGGTGCTCAACGTCATCCGCAAGCTCAGCGCCGAACATGACCTCACAATGCTGATGGTCACGCACCAGATGGGCTTTGCCAAGGAGTTCTCCGATCGCGTGTGCTTCTTTTCTGGCGGTAAGATTGTCGAGCAAGGCCCGCCCAGCCAGCTTTTAGGCAATCCGCAAAACGAGCGAACGCAGCAGTTTCTCAATGCGGTGCTGGAGACGAGGTGAGTTGCGGGTTGTGCCGCTAGTTGAGTTATCCCGTGGGTGGCTTCCGGGCAGGAACTGGTCCGTTCGGAGCAGGCTGCCCTGCGACGAACCTACGCGCGGTTTTTCAGGGCCGGGTTGATGTCGAGGTTACTGCCCCAGTTCATTCAGGACTGCATAACTAGGATCGTCCGGTCCAAGCCCCAGATTGGTCGAGTTAGGTAAATAGCGCTGCCCGTTCGGCAGTTGCGAGCTTGAAGATCTGATGTGCGTTCAATCTGCCATTCAGGGCATCTGGGCTCTGGAAAGTGCCCTAACACGATTGTCTGACGGCGGACGCAAACCCGGTATCCTACAGGCCCGGGGAGGGTCGCACAAGCGTTCTGCGGTTTCCCAGTTTTTACGGCTTTCATGCGAATGCACCAAAACAATGCCGACTTACTGCGCCTGGAAAGGCATGTTTCTCTGAAACAGCCGTTTCGACGCTGTTAAATTCGTGCATTCAGAGAGAACCTGTATCGCGCAGGTGATGGGCATTTGCTGCCGAAATCACCATCTTAGCTGCTTCCAGAAGAAGGATGCTTCCGTGACAACTCAACAAAGGGCCCTCGGAATTATTGGGCTGGAGATCGGACTTCCGCCTCGTGAATTTCCGCCACCGCAACCGGAGTCGGTCTTCAACCCGGCAACTTTCGACTTCCCAATTATAATAGAGACCGCGGCCGGGGCTTTGGAGGAGAGGGTCATTCCCGGTGATGCTTCTCTCGAGCCGGCCTACATTGCAGCTGCCAGGCGGTTGGTCGAGCGCGGAGCAGTCGCGATAACCGGGGACTGCGGGTTCAGTATCCGGTACCAGGCTGCAGTGGCCGCGTCTGTCGAAGTCCCGGTGGCCATGTCGAGCCTGCTACTGGCGCCCACGCTACTCCGGCAGCTTCCAGCTGACGCAAAGCTCGCCGTTGTGGCCGCAGACTCAAGACACTGCGGCAAAGAGCTGCTGGGCATAGATTCATCCGCAGAGGCAAGAGTAGTCATCGGCGGCATTGAAGGTGACGCGTGGCCGGCTGGTGTTGTTGAAATGGAGTCGGAGGTTGCAGCCTGTGTCGCGCGACTTGGCGCCGCACATCCGGGGATTGCCGCCCTCCTATTTGAATGTACATTGTTCCCGATGGTGACGTCAGCAATCCGTCGTAGGACAGGACTGCCCATCTATGACGCCGCGACCCTTTATCGGATGACATTCGCGTCCGTGGCTTGACCGCTTGGAGGCCACTATCCCAAAATATGAGCTCATGTCTGGTATGAGTTGCGGCTCGTTATTGTAACACACGTCCGCATCTTGTCGAATACTCTGTCGAGACTGGATCCTCGATTTCCGAGGTCAGGACGCGGTGCCTGAGATGCAGGTTGGATTTTTGGAACTCGTGCTGGTCGACCGTGATCCAGACGCTAAGCGGCGACCGACTTCGGCCGGAGTTGAAGCAGGGCGATCAAGGGCCACAAAAATCACTTCAGCCACCTGAGCAGGAGGGAGAAGTTGTATCCGGCGGCGGCCAGGACGGCGTTGAGGGCGTCGCCCTGCTGGCCGGCGAGGTAGTTGCGGCCCATGCGGTGTTCGTTCTTGATGTGGCCGATATGACGCTTGCCAGCGTGTGGCCGTCATAGGGATTGCCGGGCAGCGCTTTTGCATGCAGGGCGAACTGGCCGCCCTTGGAGCGCTTCAGCGTGGTGGCCACCGACACCTTCACACCGAACTCGTAGGGCATATGCGCCTTGCCCTTGCCAATGCATTCCACCTCGTGCGCGTGCAGGCTGTAGATCTTGCGGCCGCGCTGGCGCTGGCGTTGCTAGAGAACGGTGGCGGCCTGGTAGAACGGCCATTTGAAGAGCGCGTCCAGCCCCGCATCGCCGGCGATCTGGCGAGAAATGTCGCGAATGGTCCGGCCGAGATAGGTCTTGAGCCTGCGCAGCGCCTTGTTGGCCCGCTTGAACTGCTTGGCGTGGGCATAGCGCTGGTGGCTGATCAGCGCCAGCTGATAGCTCTGGCGCAAATGGAGCTCCTTCCCTCTTGGCCAGCCGCACCAGCCGTTCGCGCGCCCGGTTGATGAGCTTGGCGTCGGTCGGGAACATGACGTTCTTCGGCTGCACGGTTGTGTCGACGATCACCTGGCGCGTGTCGGCCGGCTTCATCGCCCCGGTCTTGACCGCAAGGCTGAGGCTCTCCTGCAACAGCGCCACGATCCGCTCCTCGCCCATGCGGCTGCGCCAGCGCGTCATCGACGAGAGGTCGAACGGCAGCGTATGGCAAAAGAACGTCTCGCCGGTGAGATACTGGAAGTAAGGGTTCTCCACCCAGCGCTCGCACAGCACCTCATCCGACAGGTTGAAGGTGTGCTTGAGGATCGCCAGCCCCGCCATCAGCCGGGTCGGCAGCGGCGGCATGCCGGGGCCGTCCGAATAGACGGCGCCGAAACGCTCCTCCAGCACCGGCCGGTCGATCGCCTGCTTCATGTTGATGATCTGATCGAGCCTGGAGCGGAACAGGTCCTGCTCTCCCGTCTCGCGTGGCTTGGACATTCGCCGTCCCCTCGATTCGCCGCCGCCGAACCGAGTGAATCACGCTCCGCAGCACAAGGGAATCGCAAAACCGAATTGCAGGAAAACAGCGTCCAAATACCGCTAATCCTGCAATTCAAAAGACGCTATCCGCCTCAATCAAAAGGCCAGATCAATGGCTTGCGGATAGTTCACGGTCGACGAGCTGGCGGCCACGCATCAGGCTGGAGATCCATCAGCGTTTACATCGTTTTTCAACGGGCGGCTCAAGCTCCGTGTTGTTGCGCGGCGCGCAGCTTGTCGAACGCCTCTTAGACCGTCGTGTGCCGGAAGAGGATATCCTCTGGAATTTCGGCATCGACATTCCGACATCACACATCCGTGATAAAGGCGTTTGCGGCTCGACGGGACCCTCCAACCCGAGGTCGCGAACAGAACCTGAATGACTGCCTCGTTTGCTATATGCGAATTGTCCGTGGGCGCCGCCAGGAGCTGGAACCGGCCAATCGACTTTAATTCTGGCTAGCTGTGCCCAGAATCGAGAAAAACGCCGGATTCATGCAGGCACAGCGGCCAATTTGCAGGAACCACCCCCCTGGGCACTGCTACTTATCTGGAATGAGGGGACTGTGGAGCTTCCGTCAAAAGGAAGCCAGATGTTCCGGGTTGAGGCCGTAGATCATCGTGGTCGTGTGAACATGAAGTGATGATAAAGCCGGCAAACAGGGAGGATAAAATGAGCCAATACTCATATAATCGTCGTGCGCTTATGAAGGCAATGCTGGCGATTTCGGCGACCCCTTGGGGGATTAACTCGAGGGCGTTCGCCTCGTCGTGCGACGATCGCATCCTGCGAATCGGCGGACTGGGTGGAGGCCCTGATTCGATGAACCCCTTCGCCACTTGGGGCTCCTTTTGGCCCTTGGCTATTTGCTATGATTTCTTGGTCTGCATAGACGCCCAGCGATACGACGATCGAAAGGGCTTTGCCCAATCTTGGTCCGTCGCCGACGACAACCTCACTTGGACCTTCAAGATCTGGCCCGGCATGAAGTGGTCGGACGGCCAGCCTGCTACCGCTAGGGACGCGGCGTTCACTTATAGTTATTTGCACGATTCCATAGGCAAGCCCGACGAGCTAAACGTCGGGTGGAACAGCACCAGCGGTCTTGAGAACGTCGAGTCCATCAAAGCGTTCGACGACGAGACTTTGCAGATCGTGACCAAGTTCCCCGCGACCTGGCCAATAGACAATATCATAATGATCGTTCCCGAGCACATTTGGAAGGACATCAGCTATGCTGACGCACGCGTAACCTTCCGCAACGATCCGCCTTTGGTGGGTACGGGACCTATGATCGTTTCGGAGTTTCACCAGGGCCAGTTTACACGCCTGACGCCGAACCCCTATTTCCGTACGGGGAAGCCCCAAATCGCGGGGGTGATCCTGCGGTCCTTCGATGCCGCCGATCCGATTGCGCAAGGTCTTAAGAGCGGGGAACTCGATTATGGCAACTACCTGACGTCCGCCCAGTGGGCTGATCTCTCGAAGGATCCCGACATTGTAGTCGGTGAATCCCGCATAGCTCAGAAAACCTATCTCGCCTTCAACACCGCTTCGGGAGATGGCGCAGGTAGCACCAAGGCTCTGCAGGATCCGGCGTTTCGCGATGCGCTCGGCTACGCGATCGATCAGAAGGCCATCGTCGATCGAGCCATGCGCGGACACGCCGACCCTGGTGTCGGACTCGCAATGCCGGTGGCGGCCGATTACTATTCAGATCTGAACGACATCAGGCGCCACTTCGATCTCGCCGAAGCCAACCGCCGGCTTGACGCCGCAGGGTACCGGGACACGAACGGCGATGGCATTCGGGAGGACAAGGACGGGAAGAGTTTCCAGCTAGAGCTGGTGTCTGGACCTTCAGCAAATATAGAGATGCCGGTCGCGGCAGTGCAGTTTATCGCTGGCTGGTTGGAGCAAATCGGTATCCCTGTATCGGTGACTCGGCTCGACTCCGGTGCGCTGAGCGCCCGCGCCGCAGCTCCGGCGAAAGGCGGCGGAGGGTGGGATCTGCTCATTTCCGATACCTGGCAAGGCCCAACACCTAAAGACCTGCTCATCTTCGGCAGCAGCAATTCCATCGGCATCAAGAACAAGGCGTACTGGACGAATGCGGAGTTCGACAAACTGTTCGCGGAGGTGCAGGTCACCGTTGACCTCAAGAAAAACCAAAAGCTGGTCGACCAGGCAGCGCGACTAATTTATACTGAAGCGCCTTACATCGTACTATGTTACCCCACCCTGCTCGAAGCCCACCGGAGGGATTGCTTCGAGGGTTGGGGAAAGCAAGGCATCATGTCGATGGACAGCTACTTCCCATTCGATCGCTTGAAGCCGGTGCCCGCGCCGTGAACGGAGGGGGAGGGAGCCGTCACATCCTGCGCATCATCGTCAGGGCCTCTATAACCCTCCTGATGGTGGCAGTCCTGAACTTCATCCTATTCCGAGTTATTCCAGGTGACCCTGCATCTCTTTTGCTTGGCGGGGCGCGCGTCAGCGTCACCGCCGAGCAGATTGAGGCGCAGAACCAACGTTGGGGCCTTGACCGGCCGCTGTTCCCGGACCAGGCGGTCGACTACCTGTCGGCAACACTCCGCGGCGATTTCGGCTACAGCTTCAAGTTCAGGGGCAGGCATGTCGCAGACCTGATAGCGGAACGCCTGCCGGACACCATAGTCCTAGTCGGGGTTGCTCAGATAATGGCAATCGTTATTGGGGTGATGCTTGGGATCTACGCAGGCTGGCGCCGGGGAGGAGCCGGCGACCGTATCGCAACCGGAGCCTCTCTGGCGCTCTATTCTACGCCGGCTTTCTGGCTCGGCATGATCCTGGTGGTAATCTTCAGCACGGCATTGGGTTGGCTCCCGGGCTATGGTGCATACTCGCCCGGCCTGATCACGGGCTCTCTTGGTTCGTTCCTCGACTACCTGCAACATCTCACGCTTCCCGCCACTGCGGTGGCGCTTGGGCTAATCGGCCAGTACGTCGTCGTCGCTCGTGCCGCAATGAGTGACGTACTCACCGAGGATTACATGGTAACCGCACGGGCGAAAGGGCTGACCAACGGTCAAATGCTGATGCGTCATGCATTTCGCAATGCAATGCTACCGGTCGTGACCTTGATCACCCTCAATATTGGCTATGTGGTCGCCGGGGCCATCACTGTCGAAGCCGTTTTCGCCTGGCCGGGTATCGGCGGGCTGACGGTGGAAGCACTCAACGCACGGGACTACCCAGTCCTTCAAGGCATATTCCTGTTGCTTGGCGTTTCAATTGTTCTCGCAAACCTCGTAGCCGATCTTGCCTACAGCCTTCTAGATCCGAGGGTCCGACAATGAGCGACAATATTGTTCGATATTGCCCGCGAGGCCGGGCGCGCGCAATAAAAGGCTTTCTGCGTCAATTTCTCAGCTATGGCGGTGCTCAGGTGGGCCTCGTATGTCTGGTATTCTTTCTTGTTGTGGGAGCGGTCCCCAATATTCTGGCGGGACCGCTCCAGACTGCGATCAATGCAACTGGCGATTTCCTCGCACCCCCATCAGGCGAGCATCTGCTCGGCACGGACGAAATCGGGCGGGACGTGCTCAATCTGGTCCTCCATGGTGCCCGGATCTCGCTTACGATTGCGCTACTCGCGACTGTGATCAGCCTCGTCGTTGGGACTACAATCGGTACGACCGCTGGCTACTATGGTGGCAGGGTCGACGTCTGGCTGATGCGCTTGACAGACTTCTTTTTTGTCATGCCGTCCTTCGTGCTGGCGCTGGTCATTACACCCGTGGTTCTCGAGGTGATGGGGCGCGGTGGAGAAATCCTGGGCTTCCGTCCTTCTCTTTTCGTGATCATTGTCGTTATAGGCATGACAAGCTGGTCCTTTGTTGCACGTATCGTCCGGAGTCAGACACTGTCGCTTAAGGAGCGACCATTCATTGATCGTGCGCGCGTTGCGGGTAGCAGTAATTTCGGCATCATGGTGCGGCACATCCTCCCCAATCTCGTGCCGCAAATCGCAGCCAATGGTGCGCTGGTGGTCGCCAGCGCAATCTATGTCGAGACATCGCTCTCATTCCTTGGACTCGGGGACCCGTTGCAGCCTTCATGGGGCACTTTGCTTTCGCTCGCTCAGCGCGCCGGCGCGGCCAGTGCTGGAGCCTGGTGGTACCTCGGCGCCCCAGGACTGTGCGTACTCACGGTTTCGCTTAGCTTCGTCCTGATTGGCAGTGCCCTTGACGACACGTTCAATCCACGGCGGAGGGTGATCCCATGACCAGCTCCTCCCAGGACAAAACACCGCTTCTGGAAATAGACCGGCTCTCTGTCGATTATGGGCTCAAGGGCGTTTCATTGCGAGCAATCGACGGCGTAAGCTTCGCGCTCCGAGCCGGAGAGGCCGTGGGCCTCGTCGGAGAATCGGGCAGTGGCAAGACCACGACCGCGATGGCGATCGCTGGTCTACTATCACCCAACGCGCGGGTCAGCGGCGGCCAAGTGCGCTATCGTGGCAACCGACTGCCGATCGACGATGATGCGGCGATGCGGCCACATCGCTGGAGCGAAACGTCCGTTGTCTTCCAGGGCGCGATGAACGCACTTAATCCTGTTCACCGCATTATCAAGCAGATCGCCGAGCCATGCATGCTGAAGCTCGGCATGTCGCGGGGCGAGGCGACCAAGCGGGGAAGTGAGTTGCTTCAACTGGTCGGCATCCCGGCGGATCGTGGTTCCGCCTACCCTCACGAGTTGTCGGGCGGAATGCGACAAAGGGTGATGATTGCCATGGCGCTCGCGTGTCGACCTTCGATTATCATTGGTGACGAGCCCACCACAGCGCTCGACGTCATCACTCAGGCTCAGATCCTTAACCTGCTAGGCGACTTGCGATCGCAGTTGAGCCTCGCCCTGATTTTGATCACCCACGACCTTTCTGTGGTGGCTAAGTGTTGTGATCGCGTAATGATCATGTACGCGGGCCGCATCGTCGAGGATGGCACTGTCGCCGAGATTTTCGCCCAGCCCAAACATCCCTACACCCGACAGCTGATCGAATCGATCCCGAACCCAGCGAGCGGCAAAAAGATGATCCGGCCAATACCGGGTGATCCTCCCAACTTGGTGAATCGACCCTCGGGCTGCGCTTTCCATCCGCGTTGCCCGTCGGTCATGGGGGGGTGCGCGACCGAAGTCCCCAGCCTCAATAAGTTCGGGCGGGGACGTGTCGCCTGTCACCTTCACCGGTCCTTGACGCAAGAAGACAAGGTCGCTGTTCATGCCTGACACTGCCGGCATCCTGCGTCTCGAGAGCCTGCAAGTTCATTTTCCTATCCAGGGCGGTCTGTTCGACCGTGTCCTGGGCCGATCTGTCGGCGCCATGCGCGCGGTAGACGGGATCGACCTCAACGTCGGGCGGGGCGAGATCGTCGCCCTGGTCGGCGAATCGGGAAGCGGCAAGACCACTGTGGGCCGCGTCATCACCAAGCTTGCCAAGCCGACTGGCGGCAGAATGCTGTTCGAAGGCCGCGACATGAGGTCGGTAGAGGGCTTCTCGGCTCTACGTCCGTACCGGCGTCGCGTGCAAATGATCTTCCAGGACGCTTATCAGGCCCTCAATCCGCGACACACCGTGTTCGACATCGTGGCGGAGCCGTTGCAGTCCCTGCGGCTGGTCGGTAACGCCACTCAACTCGCCGACCGGGTGAGTGAAGCGCTTGCGGCCGCTGGGCTCAATCCTCCCGGCGATTTCTTCGCCCGCTTCCCGCACGAGCTATCCGGCGGGCAGCGCCAGCGCGTCGTGATTGCAGGAGCGCTTGCCGTCCGGCCGGAACTCATCGTTGCTGATGAACCTGTATCGATGCTCGATGTCTCGATACGCGCTCAGATTCTTCAGGTCCTGGTTGACTTGCGCGACAGGCACAACATGGCGCTGCTGTTCATCACCCACGATTTGCCCCTTGCCTGGCTGATCGCCGACCGGATTGCGGTCTTGTATCTTGGAAAATTGGTCGAGATTGGTAGCGCCGACGAGATCACATTCAACCCTCGCCATCCGTATACCGTCGCCTTGCGCAACGCCACACCGCAGATTGGCGGCAACGCAGGTCGCGCCGAGTTGCCGGCCCTGCAGGGCGAGGTTCCAAGTGCCGCGCGCGTGCCGAAGGGCTGCCGTTTCCATCCTCGTTGCCCGCTTGCCTTCGACCGTTGCAAAGCTGAGGAGCCGCCGGCGATCGAAGTTGGACCACAGCACCTGTCAGCCTGCTGGCTCGCTAAGTGAAAGGCATGCAATCAGCGCCACCCCAATGAGCGTATTCCATCTGGTATTGCACAGGCAGGTGGGCTGGAACACCACCATGCAGATAGAATGCTGAGACCCGTCGAAATTGGCCACTCCATCTTGAATCAGTCTCAATGTCTGGGAGGCACTCTGAAGTGTGTAATGAACTAGGCCCGATTAAACCGCCAACGCCGCGATACGAAGTGGTTTTGCAGACCGGCTTGCGCGTTCCAATGCGGGACGGCGTTGAGCTCGCCACGGACCTGTATCGGCCTATTGGTTACACTGGGGAACTCGGGTCAATCCTTATCCGAACTCCATACGGTAAGACGCCCTATCGCTGTCCGGTTGAGCCTCGCCACAAAGTGGCAAGAATGTTTGCTGGACAAGGGTTCGCTGTACTTGTGCAGGAGCGTCGTGGCGTCTTCGATTCCGGCGGCGTATACGCTAGGGAACATATAGGGGACGACGGTTATGACACGCTGTCCTGGATTTCGCAGCAGCCATGGTCGAATGGACGCGTGGGCACATATGGGTGC
>NZ_JAIUGV010000028.1 GCF_020164745.1 Mesorhizobium sp. ES1-4
CAGCCGACCAAATCCTCGCGTCGGTCAAGCGCTTCTGCCAGAAGACAATGAACCGAACTTCAGATTCAGGTGACTAGACTAGCTTGCCTGATGGCTTCAGGCTGCCGTGTAGGCCGTCTTCACCGAAGTGTAGAACTCGGGTAGCGTCCCTGCTCTCGTGGCCCATGCCCTCCTCGCGCAAGAGCAACGAACCAAGCTCATCCTTGCGAGCCATGATCTCGTCGCCCGCTTTCTTCAGGATCGCGTGGCGCTGCATGATTCCTGAACGTGACCATGCGGGGAATGCCGCCTTTGCGGCACTTATGGCCTGCTGCACGTCGACGGCGGTTGCGCGCATACTCACCTACGAGATCGTTCGCGTCCGATGGGCTCACATTGCGCGAGCTTTCGTGGGGAGCGATCCATTCGCCATTGATCAGGTTTCTGAAGATTGTCATTTCCATTTCGCGCGTTCTGCCTAGATCAGGCCTCGATGGGCCAGGTTTCGCATCAGGTGTGACGAACCGAATGTCCACGGGTCGCACTGCGTGGAGAGGCGCACCCTGTTCGTGAGCAATCCAAGCTTCTCGTTCGAGATCGTGACGAGGTCGCCGATCTTGTGAGTGAAGCCCTGTCCAGCCTCGTCGCGGTCCTTCGTGGGTGCGAAGAGCGTACCCATGAAAAGCATGAACCCGTCGGGGTACTGATGATGTGTCCCGATGGTTTGAGAAACCAGATCCGGCGGGTCCCGGCTGATCTCGCTCATGCTACTTCGGCCCGTGAGTTCGAATCCATCTTCGCCCTTCACGGTCAGCGTGAGCTCTGCGGCGCGAACATCGTCGAGAGTGTAGGTGTCATCGAACAGGCGGATAAAGGGACCGATCGAGCAAGATGCGTTGTTGTCCTTGGCCCTTCCCAAGAGGAGAGCTGACCGCCCCTCGACATCCCGCAGGTTCACGTCATTTCCCAAGCTGGCGCCCTGGACAATGCCGGCGGAATTCACGGCGAGAACTATCTCCGGCTCTGGATTCGACCACTTGGAGATGGGGTGGAGTCCGACATCGTCTCCATGTCCAACCGATGACATCACCTGGGACTTCGTGAACACCTCGGCGTCGGGGCCGATGCCCACCTCGAGATACTGAGACCAAAGGCCTTCCTTAATCAGGATCTCCTTTACCTTGGCGGCCTCCTCCGAACCCGCCTTCACATTCCGCAGGCTCTCGCCGATCAAGTCTCCTACTTTCGCCCGGATCGATTCTGCAAGCGCTGGGTTTCCGGCAGCGCGCTCTTCAATGACCCGTTCCACCATCGAGCGTGCAAACGTCACACCGCAGGCCTTGATCGCCTGGAGATCGCAAGGCGCTAGGAGACGTAGCCCGTCCTTCGATCGATCAACATCCAAGGCAAGGGCATCAGAAACCGAAGCAATCCGACGACCGTCGGCAGCCCTCACGACGGACGTGGGATCCTGTAGTTCCAAGAGATCACGGACAGTAGGTAAAACCTTCGAAGTGATATCGACGAGGTCGCCGTTTCTTAGGGTGACAACACTTGGACCTTGAGCCTGCGGCATCCACATGCGACCGACGAAAGTCCCCGTAGAGAAAGCAGAGTGATTCATCCTAAACCTCGATTTATACTTTTCGGCGAAGCCTTCGCTCCGCCCAACCGACAGGCGGGGCGTAGCGGACACAATTGGTGCTTTCGTGAGCCGGCTACACGTCGGTCACCACATTACGTCACCGCCGTTGGGAGAGATGCTCTGCCCGATCATGAAGCTTGCACCTTCACTCGCCAGATAGATGTAGGCCGACGCAATCTCGTCGTGGGTGCCTACGCGCTTGATTGGCAGCTGGGAAACCTTCCACGTCTTCCAGGCTTCGTCACTACCCCGCCACATGGGCGTATCGGTCGGACCCGGGCACACGCAGTTCACCGTAACTCCGGTAGCGGCTACCTCTTGCGCGACGGATGCAGAAAGCGCGACGACGGCTGCCTTGGAAGCGCAATACGCAGCGTTGTCGGGGGCAGGCTTGTGGGCGAGCTGGGAGGCCGTGTTGATGATCCTCCCGTAACCGCGCTCGATCATGTGTGGTAAGGCATGCTTCATACCGTATGCGACGCCGTTCAAGTTGATCTGCAGCGTCCGGTTCCATTCTTCCCAGCCCATGTCCAGGAATGGCTTTCCGTTAGCTACGGCCGCGTTGTTCACGAGGATGTCTAGCTTGCCGAATTCCTCGATAGTTGCACCAATGGCCACGGAGACGCTGGCCTCGCACCGCACGTCGCACTCCAGGAAGGTCTTTGCAAAACGTTGCGGCAGAACATTGGGCGGAATGTCGGCGACCGCGACGCGCGCCCCAGCGCCGGTCATCTGCCGAGCCACAGCCGCACCGATACCGCTTTTTCCGCCTATTATCAGAGCGGAACGTCCGGCGAGGAGATTGCTCGTCATCTGGAAGTCCTCGCGCTACCATCATGCCGGCATCGGGCGATATGCGAGGCATAGCGGCGGACTCCTTCGCGAATGGCGGTCGGCGCCTGAAAGTTCAGGTCTCGAGACGCGGCTTGGCAACTAAGCGTAGGTATCCGTTCCGCTGAGATAGAAGCGTCGCAGGCGAAATGGATGTTGGCCGAAGGCAATTCGTCTCGTAAAAATTCCACGATTTGGTCGAGGCTGGGATCTTCGGGACTTACGATATTGTAGGCCGGATTGAACTCTGCATTGGCTGTCATGGCGCGCTCGATCGCCATGACGACGTCATCGATGTAGATGTAGTGGTGTAGGTAACTGGGAGGTGCCGTCAATAAAGTCGAGCGTCCCTCAAGGGCATCCGAGATCAGTGTCCTCATCTCGCATGCAGTCGCGCGGCTTGGGCCAAACACCTTACCTATCCTCAGGCTAGTCGCTGATAGGCCGAACGAGACTGCGTAAGCAGTGACCAGTGCTTCTGCTGCTACCTTCGTGGCCGCGTATACCGTCGTTGGGAACAGAGGGACGTTCTCGGGAACTGGATTGACAGTGTATGCACCGCCGTAGACGGCGATGGACGAACAAAAAATAAAGCGGTCGGCTCCGGTCTTCCGGGCTATTTCAAGAAGGTTCACAGTGCCCTTCACGTTGATGTCACTTATTAAGGACGGTTGGTCGACCAGAAGCATAGGGCCTGAGACCCCGCCACAGTGAACGATCTTCGTAGCTCGAAACTCCTCAGCCAACCCCTGCAGCTTAGGGCTGTCCAGCAGGTCGCAGACAACGGTTAGGCGGTCGTCGTCGCGTTTCATGGCATCCAGGGCAAGAACGTCGTGTCCCTGCTCGACAAGGGAACGGCATAGGGCCTGGCCTACGAACCCCGATGAACCTGTCACTAAAGCTTTCATGAAGATCCCCTTGGTGCCTTACATTATGGCACCTAGTTGCCACGGAACGTATTCCGCTTCACCGTATCCAAGCGCCTCGGACTTGGTCCTCTTGCCCGAAGCCACGGCCAGGATCTCGTCGAAGATCTGCTGCCCCTTCTCCCGATGCTGACACCGTCCACGACATCGCCGCAGTTGAATATCCACGTCCTCCACCACATGGCGATACATTCGGAGTTGGTCGCCAGCTTGATCGAGGGGTGGGATTGCAACCATAGGCCGAGCCTCTGCCTGTCGTGAGGCAGATCACGTTCGCGCCGCCCTGGCCGGTCGCAGCCGCGTGATCGTATCCCGGGTGTCCATGAACAGGAAGCCCTTCTGGGTTGTCTGCCCGGCATAGTGATAAATCGCCTCCAATATGGGTATGGAGCCAGTCACCGGCTGCCGTTCGCTCTCCGGCGAAACCGGTGACCTGGCCGAACTTGATGATAAGATCGCCAGCTTGCCGGGATCGGATCGACATCTTATGACCATGAGGTATATCCACTTGGGCTGTCACCTGCCGAATCGTGGTTCCGTGGGCTATTCGGTCGATCGCGATTATCAAATTGTCTTCGACATTCAGGCGAAGCGTGCGGGGGGACTGTGTCTTGGACTGGGTCATGTTGATCCGTGACCGGCCGCACGTTCCAAACGTGCGGGCCTGTTCCTGAAATTCCGGAAGTTTCGCTTTAGATGGTGCCGCTGCCCCGGAACGTCTTGCGTTTCAGGAATTGGCCTGAGCCGATCTGTCCCACGTACTGACGGTCGGAAACGATCTCCTCGCCACGCAGAAGAACCGTGCGGGGCGCGCCCTGGATGTCGGCACCCTCGTACGGGGTGTAGTCGACATTGTGATGGAGTTCGGCCGAAGTCATTTTGAACTTCGCCTCTGGATCCCAGATCACCACGTCGGCATCGCTTCCGATCGCGATGGTGCCCTTTCGTGGAAAGAGGCCGAATGTACGGGCAGGTCTCGTGGAGACCATATCCACGAACTGCGTGATGCTCATGCGGCCCTGACGAACGCCCCGGTAGACCATCATGAGCCGCTCCTCGATGCCAGGGGCGCCGTTCGGGATCTTGGTGAAGTCGTCCTTTCCCATGTCCTTCTGACCCTTCCAGTTCCAGGTCGAATGGTCAGAGGACACGGTCTGGAGGGTTCCTTGAGCCAGCGCACGCCACAGCAACTCTTGATCCTTTCGCGAGCGTGCGGGAGGGGTGAAGACGTACTTTGCGCCCTCGAAATTGGGGCGCGCGAGGTCTTCCTTGGTGGTGTAGAGATACTGAGTGCACGTCTCCGCCAGAGCGTCGACGCCGCGCAGACGCCCGTCGAAAAGCGCCTCCAGCGCCTCTTCGCATGTGAGATGCACGATGTAGATCGAAGTGCCTACGATCTCTGCCAGAGCGATCGCGCGAGCGGTCGCTTCCGCTTCTACGCGCGGCGGTCTCGTTTCGGCGTGGAACTTCGGCTCGATATCGCCTCTGGCGAGGGCTTTCTTTCGCAAGTAGTCGGCAGCGTCGCCGTTCTCGGCATGCACCATCACGAGTGCACCCGCATCCTTGGCGACATCCAGCGCTCTGACAAGAGTGCCGTCGTCGATGCCAAGCATCCCCTTGTAGGCCATGAACAGCTTGAAGCTGGAAACTCCGTTTGCTGGAAGTTTCCGCATTTCCGCCTCCACGTCGTCCGTGAGGTCCACCACGATCACATGGAAGCCGTAGTCGATGCATGCCTTGCCCTTCGCCTTTTCGTGCCAAGTGGCGAGGGCGTCGGCCAGGGATTGACCGATCTCCTGCTGGCAGAAATCGACGATTGAAGTGGTTCCGCCGCAGGCGGCGGCGATCGTGCCAGTCCTGAAGTCGTCTGCGGTCACCGAATTGAAAACAGGCGTATCCAGATGCGTGTGGACATCGACGCCGCCCGGGATGACGTAGCAGCCCTTGGCGTCTACGACCCGCTTTGCGAGAGACGGGTCCAGGTTGGCGGCAATGGCGACGATCTTGCCATCTTCGATCCCTACGTCTGCGGCCGACTCCATGCCGGCGGTCACGACAGTGCCGTTCTTGATAATCGTATCCATCGTTTTCTCTTTCAGCTTTGTTCGGTGAGCTCAATCGGTTCTTGGATTCGCGGTATCTGAACCCAGAGTTTCGTTGCCCATGTTTTCAGTGCAGGCATGATCGAGGCATGAAGCTCCACGCCGGACCGCAACTGCCTAGCTTTGAGGTCGAGACCGCGTTCGCCTGGCAGCCGGACCTTATCGTTTCCGGGAACGGGCGGATTCTGGCGAACCCGGTCGGCTAAAACGTCGAGTTGGCGGTTGAAACTGTCCCATCCGCCGAATGCCGTTGGATCGAAGAGCTGAATGAACACCGACGCGCCCCATCCCTCTGCGGGGTCAGCGCGCCCATGGCCGCCGAGTCCCGAGGTGAGAGCTTCGATCAGCAAACCCAGTCCGAAACCCTTGTAGCCCAATTCGGTGCCGCCGAGCGGGAGAATGCTTCCCGGCGGATCGGTGAAGAATGCTCCGGGGTCCGACGTTGGAGTTCCATCTGCATCCAGCAGCCAGCTGTGTGGCAGAGCCGCCCCTTGGTCGCGGGCCCGTGTCACCATGGCATTCGTTGTCGTCGACATGCTGATGTCGAGCAGTATGGGTTTCCCGCTTGTCGGAATGCCAGCCGCCAGCGGATTCGGCGTGATCATCCGACGAGTGCCGCCGAAAGGTGCCACGCTCTCTACCGTCGGGTCCGAGCTTGCCACGAGGATGACGAGACCCTCGTCAGTCGCCTTTTGCAGGTAAGCCGCCAAGCACGCGATATGATGGCTTCGACGGATCGCGAGGGTAAATGACCCATGCATTTTCGCTCGCGCGATGCCAAGCTCGATGCCTGTGCTGACCAGCCAAGGACCAGGCAGTCGTCTCCCGTCCCATGTCGCCGTAGCACCGCTGTCGGCTACGACGAGGTGATCGCCGTCTTTCGACATCGATCCATCTTGCAACGCGCTAAGGTACCCGGGAAGAAGGGCCAAGCCGTGGGTCGTGTGGCCCAGCATGTCTCCTTCCACAAGGATTTCAGCGGTCCGGCTTGCCTTTTCCTGTGGCAAACCCACCCCTGCCAGCAGCTCCGTCGCGTAGCCGACCAGATCCGCCGCTCGGTAGCCGCCGGCCGTTGAAGCACCGTTCACAACTGCATCCTTGCTCTATTTTACGGCCATGACCTGGATTTCGACGAGGAGTTCCTCGAATGCCAGGTTGGACTCCACGCAGGCCCTGGCTGGAGCTTGGCCAGGAGCCACCCAGGCATCCCAGTGCGCGTTCATCTTGTCGAAATCCTTGATGTCTTTCAGCCAGATCCACGCGGAGACGACCTGTTCCTTGGAGGCTTCTGCCTGTTTTAGGAGAGCGTCGATTTTTGATAAGACTTCCTTTGTCTGGCCTTCGACATCCAGGGTCTTGGTGTCGGCCACCTGGCCGGCCAACATCACCCCCGTGCCAGACAGCGGGAATGTCACGATCTGGCTCATGCGACGATTTGAATTCTGGCGTTCGATCATGGAAGTCTCCTCGTAGAATTGTCGCTTCAGTGCGGTTTATGTCAGGGACTCTTGGCGCCCGCGAACCAGTTGCGACAGCGCCACGGCTACCACGAGCGCTCCGCCGTAGAAGAGATCCTGCACGTATGTGTCGATACCCATCAGGGAGAGACCGGAAATACCTGTGACCAGGGCGTAGACGGCGATGAAGGTACCGATTGGGTTGAAGCGTCCGGGGCTGATGGTCGTCGCTCCGAGATACGCTGCAGCGAATGCTGGGAGCAGCAGCGACGTTCCGGAGTTCGGATCCGCTGCGCCCGAGGTTCCGGCGAACACTATTCCGGCAAGCGATGCGATGATCGCCGAAGCCACGAGGCAGCCAAGGCGGACACGATCCACCGCAATGCCGCTCAGGCGGGCCACGTCGCGGCCCTTTCCGACAAAGAGGATCTTTCGACCCACCGAGGTGAAGCCCAGTAGATAGGTCAGGAGCAGGCACATCGCGACTGCGTAGTAAAAGCTCAACGAGATGCCGAAGAGTCTGACCGTCAGCACTGCGTCGACCACTCTCTGATCGATTCCGCTGATCGTGCGGGAGTCGCTGATCCAGAGGGTTATGCCGTGAAGAAAAGTTCCCGTTCCCAGTGTCACGATCAACGAATGGATGCGGAAATACAGGATGAAGAAGGCATTCACCAAGCCCACGGCGACACCCCCCGCGACCGCGGCAAGCAAAGAGGGGAAGACTCCCCACGCGTGGTCGACATTGAGGACCGCGAACATCATCGATGACAGTACCAAGACTTGGGCCACCGATACGTCCATGTCGCCGGCGGTGAGCGGGATGATCAGGCCAAGCGTGAGGATCACCAGAACCGCCTGCGAGCCGAACA
The DNA here is from genome assembly GCF_020164745.1 of Mesorhizobium sp. ES1-4. Classification (GTDB taxonomy): domain Bacteria; phylum Pseudomonadota; class Alphaproteobacteria; order Rhizobiales; family Rhizobiaceae; genus Mesorhizobium. Next base: position 7,813 of record NZ_JAIUGV010000028.1, read on the forward strand.
TGCTGGAGAAATTCGGCCAAGTCAGGAAGATGTCCGGAAGAAGGAAGGCGAAAAGCGCGATGATCGCCATCCAAACCAACAGGAGGCCGAACCTTTCCAGTTCCACTAGAATTTCACGACGGTCGCTCTGGTTCATGCTCTGACCCTGGATTGTGAGATCGGCCATGTTCAACTCCTGCCGCTGGTCAATTCGAGAATACCGGTTCGAGACTCGTGAAACAGCTCTCTGTGATCTGTTCCTTCGTAACCTGATCCGATGAGAGTTCGGCAACTACCCGACCTCGAGCGAAAACGAGGACGCGGTCGCAAATGGCCGCCAGTTGTTCGTGATCGGAACTCGCGCATAGAACGCAGGCTCCAGCGCGGGCCGCCTGCGAGATCATCCTGAAGATCTGGTCTCGGGCGCCAATGTCGACGCCCTGCGTAGGCTCATCCAGGAGAATTAGCTCAGGGTTTGTCTGCAACCACTTCGCGAGGACGACCTTCTGTTGGTTACCACCACTGAGCGCTTTCAAGGGAAGCGAGCTATTGGAAGGTCTGATGTCATAGTCGCGCACCAGAGGCAGGGCGTTCTTGTCGATGCCGCTGCGGCGCACGAACCAGTTGGAAATGTTTTTGCCGAGGACAGGGAGCGCGAGGTTCTCTGCGATCGAGAATTCCGAAACGATTCCTTCCTTCTGGCGGTCGGCGGGGATCAGTACGATCCGCTGCTTGATGGCATTCACAGTGGTCTGCGATGCCAACGGAACCTTCCGACCATTTATTGTCATTGCACCACCTTTGGCAGTATGAGCCCCATATAGCAGATATGGAACCTTGTCGTAGCCAGAACCCAGTAGCCCAGTAAGGCCTATAACCTCGCCACGCTTCGCGGTGAGATCAAACGGCGCCAGTCCCTGCGAGGTCATGCCATCTATCTTGACCGCAGCGGTGCCCGAATGCTGGATCGAAACACGTTGCTCAAACTCGACGTCTCTTCCGACGATCGCTTTGATGAATTCCTTTCGGGAGCTGGTGGCTGTATCCAGAGTAGCGGCCACTTTGCCGTTCCTGAGGACGGTCGCCCGGTGAGTAAGCTCCTTTACCTCGTCGATATCGTGCGAGACGAAAATGACGCTCACCCCGCGTTCCGCCACTGTGCGTACCAAACTGAATAGCCGTTTGACATCGGCAGCCGACAGGAATGGAGTCGGCTCGTCGAGGATGAGAAGCTTGCCTTCAGACTCGTCTATGTCGCCCAGTTCATGGAACGCTCGAACTATAGACAGCAGGGCGCGTTCGACTGGGGGGATATCCGAAACGCGAGCGTCTGGATGAATATCCAGCTGATATTTGCGAAGCAGGTTTCTCGCGTCTTGGCGAGCCTTGGACCATCTGATCGACCAGTTCGATTTCCTGACGAGGCGATCGACGAACAGGTTCTCCGTCACTGTCAGGCTCTGCACGAGCCCAAGGGACTGGTGGACGATCGAGATGCCATGAGCTGCGGACTCGTTTGGCAGAATGGGAAGCTTGAGCTGGCGGCCTCCGAGCTCGATTGATCCTTCGCCGTTCGGCTCGTGGAATCCGCTCAGGATCTTAATCAACGTCGACTTGCCGGAGCCGTTCTGGCCGAGAAGGCCATGTATCTCGCCGTGATTTACGGTCAGGTCGATATTCGAAAGCGCCTGGACGCCACCAAATGACTTGGACATCCCTTTGATGACGAGGTTAGGGCGAGGAATATCCTCGCCCTTTTCCACAGCGGGCGGCATTATTTCAGCATCCAGAGCTTTTTGTAGCCTTCAACATACGCGTCACCCATACCAGCCGATGCCTTGGCGGGAACACCAGCGGCCTCAACGTTGGACTTGTCGAAGATGTAGAGCGGGATCTTGGGATCCTTGATGTGCGGAAGCCCGCAGACGATCCGCATCTCGGCATCAATTACGCCGTGACCGATCCAATCCAGGTTTTCGCCGATGTCCATGTCGATCTTGCCTCGACGCACGAGATCGAGGATAGCGGGGGTGCCATTGAAAGTTGCGATCTTCACCCGATCGCTGGATTGCGTCAGTTCCACCGCCGGAACGACGTAGCGAGCCATGTCGTCGTATGTCGGGATTATGAAGTTCATCTTCGGATTCCTCAGCAGCGCAGCCTGCACGAGAGGCTGGATGCGCGAGGACCAGTCACCGACCGCGACGTTCACGTATTCGACCTTGCAGTCCCCACACTTGTCCAAGGTGGTCTTCACGCCCTTCACGATCGCTTCAGACGAGAAGGAGTCGAGAGCCGTGATAACCAGGACGTTGGCCTTGCCTTCGGTCTTGGTTATCGCCCACATGGCTTCGAGCTCACCAGCTTTCTGGTAATCGATCGGCACGGACAGGAATGCATCAGGGCGCTTCTGGTCGAAGCCGCCGTCGTGGGAAGCCACGACGGGTATGCCTGCCTTCTTGGCTTCCTGTGCCTGAGGCACGAGCGACAGAAGGTCCGGAGCGAAGAGGTCTATCAGGTCGTATTTCTGATTGATGCCATGTTGGATGCCTTGGATCCACTGAGAATGCTGGCCGCTGTTCTTGTATTGATCAAACTGGAACCCGACCTTCTTTGCAGCCGTCGTCATCGCTTCCATGACAGTGTTTACGAATGCGATGCTGTTTGAGAACGGCACTGACAGGATCTTCTTTCCCTTCATGCAATTCGTGGCATCGAACGGTTCGCCCGCGGCGACGAATTCCGGGACCCGCTGATGCTTTGCGATCTCGGCCTTCATCGCGTCCAGATCAGTCGCATTCGCTGACGTGGCCGCTGCGAAGAAGGATCCATAAATGGCAGCGGAAATGGCCGAAGCCATCAGTAGGCTCTTCATTTTTGTTCTCCTCTTTTAGAGCATCTGCTTGGTTTTATGCTGTGCTCGGGACAGAGATTGGTGCCGAAAATTTCACAGGACAAGCGGAATAAATTGAAGCCGAGCGGTCAGAAAAAATGAAGAATGAGGGAGCAACATAACGAAATTCTTGAGCTTCCCGGCCATTAAATCTAGGCGGCGCGCGGCCGGGATCAGACAACGCTTCGACTTGAACGCGTCTCGAAAGGCCGGCGCCGTGTCAACGCCTCGATTCTTGCGTTGAACATGGCCGCCTTGGGCATCTCCTTTGCCTAGAAGGGAACGAGCCACCAGCGACCTTCGCGGAGCTTGTGATTGTCATCTTCGTCAGCAGTGACAAAGGAACTTCCTCGGTCGACGCGATATTGTAGCGAGGGGCATCGTTGCGACCGGTTTCGGCTGGCGACGTCAGTCGATAGAGCCGGTGGATTTCCGACCAGGTCAGATATCTGGTGTAGCGTCCGCACATGCTCAATCGACCAAATCTAGCAGGAGGTGTTACGGCACTGCGTCGGTTGCCCAATCGGCACAGCATGCCTGATAGCGACTTTGTTGGCATCTATCCCCAACGGCTGCTGCGTTGTACTCGTCTTCAGTTGGTTCACCATCGTCGGGAAAGCTAGAATCGTCCCAGCCCTCCAGCGCAAACATCATCCGAGGCAGTTGCGACCCTGCCATTCTTGATGATCAGATCAAACACGGCGTTCTCGTCTCTCACAGAAGGACGTCGCCTCCATTAGGTGAAAGGGTCTGACCGACGTAGAAAGACCCTGAATCCGAAGCAAGAAGCAACGCGGTCGGGGCAATTTCATCGACACGGCCGAAGCGGCCGATAGGCAACTGCGCCTGCTTCATGGCGCGCCATCCGTCGCTCAGTCCCATCAGCATGTCGGTTTCGACCGGGCCTGGCGCAATGGAATTGACCGTCACGCCGTTTGGCGCCGCCTCATAGGCCAGTGCGCGCGTGAAGCCGACGATGCCGGCTTTTGCCGCGCAATAATGGGATTGGCCTGGCGCTCCTTTGTAGGCGAGTTGCGAGGAAAAATTAATGATGCGCCCCCAGCCGCGGTCCCTCATCGACGGGTAAAACTGCCGGGTTACCAAAAATGTCCCGCGTAGATGAACACCGATCATCCTGTCGAAGGCGTCGACCGTCAGCTCCTCGAACAGCAGGTCGCCACCGATGCCGGCACAGTTTACGAGAATGTCGACACTCCCCAACGCATCACGGCTCCAGGCGGCCAGCTGGTCGACCTGGTCTTCCTTCGAAACATCACAGACCGTATGAGCAACAGATTTTCCAGAGTCTGAGAGTTTTGCTGCAAGGATTGCCGCGTTGGCGTCGTCGCCAAACTGGCAATAACCCACCTTGCAGCCATTGGCCGCAAAGAGTTCCACGATCGCAGCGCCTATGCCACGGCTACCTCCGGTCACAAGCGCAGTGCGGCCGACAAGACTGAAGTTGGTCATGGTTTCTCCTGGAACTCTCGTGTTAGCGGCACTTTTAGCCATTGTGAATAAGCGTCCACCCCTTGCTCGAGCGAGAGTGCGGGACGAAAGCCCAGATCGCGTTCAATGGCGGAAATATCGAAACGATGCTGATAATCGTCGAGTGGATCAGGGCCCGGCTGAACATCGATCTCGGGCTGGCCCAGTACCCGCCGCACAATCTGGGAGACCTCGCCGATAGTCAGAAAGCTCCCGCCCGTAGCGGTGTAGGCGGCACCGGGACAGGTCACCGCATCGTGGGCGGTGAGCAGGGCGTCGACCGCGTCGTCCACATGAATGAACTGCCGGGGAAAGTCTCGCCCCCATTCAAGACACGTCTGCCGTCCGCCATGCGCATCTTCAATCATGGTCCGGATGACGCAATCCGTCGTACGTCCGGGTCCATACACCCAGGATAGGCGGACGGCTACGGCGTCCAGCCCGTGCTGTTTCCGGTACGCAGCGACGATCTGCTCTCCTGCAACCTTGGTGGCGCCATACACACTGGTAGGACGCAATACCGCGTTCTCGGGAACACCCTTTGAACCCGCTGGCGGCTCATCTGTCGGCCCGTAGACGCTGGTCGAAGAGCAGAACACCACTCTTCTCATGCGGTGGATGCGGGCAAGCTCAATTATATTCGCCGTCCCCACGATATTGGCCTGAACAATCCCGTAAGGATTGTCGATCATCACCATCGGCCCGGAAACAGCACCACAATGGATAACAGAACCGACGTCTTCCTGGGAGGCGATGCCGTGTAGGCGATGGATATCGCACAGGTCGGCAATGTGAACGGGAATCTGTCCAGGTTTCGAAGAGATATCGATGCCGACCGCGTTGCGTTGTGATCGCTGCAACCGTCGCAGAATTCGCTGACCAATAAGGCCCGAGGCCCCAGTTACGAGAATGGAAAGATCAGCCAACGCGTTCCTCCGCAGATTTAGGCCGCCTTGCAACGCGTGCTTCGGTCTCATGCTCGATCGCAAGTTCGGCAGAAAGCAGCTTGGCAGTGTACGGATCTTTCGGATCGGAGAAGACGGTCTCCATAGAGCCCGCCTCCACGATACGCCCGCGGTTCATCACAGCCACGTCGTGTGCGAGCGATCGCACCGAATTCAAGTCGTGGGTAATGAAAAGGGCAGACAGCTTCATGCGGGTCTGAAGATCGCGGACAAGGTCAATGATCTGGCCTCGAACCCTGATGTCGAGAGCCGTCGTCGGTTCGTCGAAGATGACGAAATCGGGCTCCGTCACCAAGGCGCGCGCCATACCGACGCGTTTCTGTTCACCCGCAGTCAACTCGTGTGGAAACCGTTCCGCGTAATGGGCCGGCATATTAACGAGGTCCAAAACTTGGTGCACACGCTTCAGCCGCTCGTCGGCCGACATTTTCTCCAGCATACGCAGCGGCTCGTCGACCAGATGGCGCACACGCCATCTTGGATTGAGCGCAACATACGGCTCCTGGAAAACCATCTGGATACGTCGGCGGAGCGGCCTGAACCGAGCTTGCGCCGTCGTCAGCAGGTCGTTGCCGTCAAAACGAATGCTGCCTGAACTGGCTTCGATAAGACGAACAAGGCACTGCCCGACCGTCGTCTTGCCTGAGCCGCTTTCTCCGACCAGCGCCAGAGTTTCTCCACGCTTTATCGTAAAAGAGACATGATCGACGGCACGCACAACTTGACCTGGACGATTACCCGGGAAGATTTTCACGAGGTTCGAAACCTCGAGTAGCGCCATTTCTGAACCGCCGATGGAGCGAAGCGTGGGGATCGGCCGAACCTTGGCTGCCGCAAGAAGTTCGCGGCTGTAAACCGCTTCGGGTTGCTTGAGGAACTCGCTTACCTCTCGAAGCTCGACGACCCGTCCTTCGCGCATGACGGCGACACGGTTGCAGTAGTGAGCAATGATGCCAAGATCGTGCGTGATCAGAACGACCGAGAGTCCCAGTTCGCGCGAGCGTTGAACTAGCATGTCCAGCACCTGCACGGAGACGGTAGCGTCGAGACCCAACGTCGCATCGTCAGCCAATAGAATTTTCGGCTCCGTCACAAGGGCCATGGCGATGACGACGCGCTGAGCCATGCCGCCAGAAAGCTCATGCGGATACGCTCGCGCCCGTTGCTCCGGGTTGACGATTCCGACGTCGGCAAGGAGTTGCACGGCTTTTGTCCAGGCCGCCTTTCGGTTCAGCCGGCTATGGCTCTGCAGAACACGGACGATCTGATTGCCGACGGTTTCGACAGGATCGAGAAGCGCTTTGGCATTTGTTCCGATCAACGCGATCTGGCCCCCTCTCATCGCCCGGCGTTCGGCCTCGGTCATCTTGCCCACGGGCTTTCCGTTGACTCGCACCTCACCCGAGGTCATCCGGCCGCCTTTGGGCAGCAGATCGATGATCGCGCGCGCAAGCACAGACTTGCCCGCGCCGGTCTCTCCTACAATGCCAAGTATTTCGTTCGGCGCGAGAGTGAATTCCACGTCGCGCAGGACCTTGGTCTCGCCATGCGGCGTACCGAAGGAGACAGAGAGCCTCTCGACAGCCAATACGGGCTTCATCGCTTCCTCAGGGGCTCTCATCGGTTATCTCCGATCGGTTGAAGGTCGATCTCCGGATCGCGTGCGAACTGCTGGGCTTTCATGGGATCCATGAGGTCCCGCACCACGTCACCAAGAAGCGCGAAGCAGAGCACCGCGAGCACGATGGCCAGCCCGGGGAATAGCGACACCCACCAGACACCGAGGATCATTTGTTGTGCTCCGGAAGAGACCATCAGGCCCCACTCTGGTGTAGGCATCCTTACGCCGGCCCCGATAAAGGACAAACCAGCCGTCAGAAGGATCGCCATTCCGATGGAAATCGAAACCTGCACCATCGCTGGCATCAATGCGTTGGGCAGAAGGTGGCGGAACATGATGTCCACGTCGGTCGCGCCACTGCAGCGAGCTGCAGCAACGAACGGGCGTTCGCGAAGCGATAGAACCTCAGCTCGAATGAGACGGGCGAAGATCGGGATGAAGAGAACCGCGAGGACGGTCGCGACGTTCCAGATCTCTTGGCCCATCACCGACACTAGGGCCATTCCCAGAACAAAGATCGGGAAAGCCTGCACGAAGTCGAAAATCCGCATGATCAGGCCAGACAGAAAGCCGCGGTAATAGCCGACGAGTAGCCCGAGCGGGACACCGATGACAAAGGCGAGCGCAACCGAGGTGATGCTGATGAGAAGGTTGATCCGTGTCGCGAAGATTATCCGCGATAGGATGTCCATCCCCGAAATATCGGTTCCAAGCCAATGAGTACTGGAAGGCGGCAATAGCGACGCGAGTGGATCGGCCTCTGTCGGGGAGTAGGGACTCACCGCCGGAGCGAAAATGATCAGGACAATCTGAAGGAAAAGCAACGACAGGCCGATTATTGCAGCCGGCCGCCGGAGCGCGAAGCCAAAACTGGTCATACCTTGATCCTCGGATCGACGAGTTCGTAGAGAATGTCCACCACGAGGTAGACAAGAAGGGTGAAGGCCGCCGCTACCAGGATGAAGCCTTGCAAGGCGGGATAGTCGCTGTTCATGACCGCCTGCACCGCGTATTGCCCAAGACCACCCCACGAGAAGATCGTCTCGACGAGGACGGCCGCGCCGAGTAGGAATCCGACGAGAAAGCCGATCATCGTGATGATTGGCGGCAGACTATTCCGCAACGCGGCGCGCATTATCACGCGCTCAGGCACGCCACATGCGCGGGCATGCCGTACGAAATCGCTCTCCCAGACTCCGGAGAACACACTCTGCGTCATCTTCATGAGACCGCCCGCATTCACGATCGCGAGCGTAATGACTGGAAGAACCAGCCGGCCGGCAGCAGAACGAAACGCGTCGAAATCTCCTGCCAGGAGCGCGTCGATGGTGTAGAAGCCAGTAACCGGGGGAGGCGCATTGAGGAATACATCAATACGGCCGAACGGCGCCGCTGCCCAACCCAACAAAGTAAAGAATACATAGATGAGGATCAGACCGATCCAGAAATCGGGGATCGCTCCAGCCGCCAGTCCGTAGAAGCGCGACACAATATCGACCGTCCCTCCAGGTTTCCGCACTGAAATGACGGCAACGGCAACGCCGATCACGACCGTCAGTATCATTCCGTAGAAAATGAGCTCGATAGTAGCAGGACCGCGCTCCATCAGGTCGACCGTCACCGGATTGGACGTGAAGATGGAAACTCCGAGATCGCCATGAAGAACATTGCCGCAATAGACGAGGAATTGCGTCCAGATGCTGTCGTTCAGTCCAAGCCGGTCACGCAACTGCTCGACAGCTTCCGGCGTCGCCATGTTGCCCAGCAACAAAACCGCCGGATCACCAGGCAGCAGGCGTATTAGAAAGAAGGTGACGAGCAGCACGCCAAACATCTGTGGTACGACAAGTGCGAGGCGCCCGAGAATGATCTGAAGGCTGCGTGGAAGCACCTCCCATTGTCGTCTAAACGTGATAATCATGCAGATCTCCGAAAGAAAGCTCAGTCTTAGAAGGCGCTTAGGCCGCTTGCCGGCACGCCGGCAAGCGGCCTAATGAGGAGCTAAGAAGACAAGGCAGCCGACATCACAGCCGCGACCTCCCAACTGCGGTCATTGCTTCGCGAAGTCATACCAACTGTTGCTGTTCGGTGTATACCAGGAGAAACCGGTGACCTTGATGCTGGTCGCAAGTTGGAAGCCTGGGTTGAAAAGGAATACCCAAGGCGCTCCTTCGATCACCAGATCCTGCACCCTTTTCATGCTCGCTTCGCGGGCAGTCTCGTCGGTCGAAGTTAGGGCTTTGTTGATGAGCTCGTCGACTTCCGGGTTATTAAATCGAGAATAGTTCACCATCGACTGGCTGTTGATGAACAGGTTCGTCACATAAGCGGCATCGGGCACAATCGCCATGTCGCGGATGAAGTACATCGGGAGCATGCCCTTCGAATAGCGCTCGACAAGGCTCGAAGCCGGGAGTTTCACCAGTTCGGCATCAATGCCGGCGCGGGCGAAGGAGGTTTTCAAGATAACGGCGATCTGTTCTTCAATCGGTTCGCCGGTGCGATAGCCGATCTGCGTCTTGAAACCTTCCGGATAGCCAGCTTTGGCCAACAGCTCCTTGGCCTTCTCCACATTGTCGTCATAGGCAAAGGCTTCTTCGGTGTAGGCTGGATAGATCTCCGAGACGACGCTTTTGGTCGGCCGGGCCGTTCCCATATACACGCTCGATGCAATTTGATCGCGCGAGACCAGGTAGTTCATGGCCTGACGGACTTCGACCTTGTCGAAGGGCGCCGTTGCATTGTTCATCTCAAGGCGGTGCGTATAGTTGCCGAACACCTGCCAGAGCTTGACGGTCGGCATTTTGGCGACGAGGGCAATCTCGCGCGGCGTGAGCCATTCTGCGACGTCAATGGAGCCGGCCTGAAGTGCAGCCAGACGATTGGACGAGGTCGGCATCTCGCGAAAGATCACTTTCTTGAGCCGTGCGGCCCCGCGATAATAGTTCGGGTTGGCCTCATAGACGACTTCTTGCCCGGGCGAATATTTCGCGATGTAGTAGGGAGCGAACGACGCAGAATGGGTCGCCATGAAGCGCGCCGCGTAAGGATCTTCTGCCGTAACGTGCTTTTGAGCCTCCGCCGAGTCGATGATTCCGAGATCGTTGTTGATCCAGAGCCTGTCGATGAGAAGCGAAGGATGGGGTATCGAGACCTTGACAGTGTACTGATCGATCTTCTGGAACGCCTCGAAGTTTTCGATCTTGAGGATCTGGGTCATATACCAGCGGAACGTGGCCTTCATGTCCCATCCGCGTTTGAAGGTCCACATGACGTCGTCTGCCGTCATCTCGTTGCCGGCCGCGCTCTTGACGCCTTTGCGCAGCTTGAACGTAATCGATTTTTGGTCTGGGGAGACTTCGTAGCTCTCGGCGAGCGCGCCGTCGATCTTGCTGAAGTTCTCTACCCGAGCACCGTTATCATCCGTTTTCATGCCATAGACGAGCAGACGTTCAAAGATGTTGCGCCGGGCCTCATGGCCGGCTTCGGTGGGAGGATATTCCTGATCCACCGATTCCGGCGTACGCGGACCGGCGACGATCAGAGTTTCGTTTGCTGTTTGAGCGAGTGCCATCGATGTCATCGACAGCAATGCGGCGGTCATCACGGAAAGCACCGTTGACCAGGTTTTAGAGCGCATGTGAATCCTCCCTATCAATCCGTGTTTACGAAAGTCGCCACGCTCGGATCACGCGTGGCCGACCGGATAAATTGAGTAACGCCGCGGCTTTTTGCCACTCGGCCCTCCGACGCCGACGACTTGATCTGCGCCAGACCTTCCCTCGCGGCGGCGTGCCCTACCTCCGCCGTCAACTCTCGCCACATCCGGGAAATGTTGCGCTTGCATCCTTAACGAGGACCGGAAAGCGGGCAGTCATGTCGTCAACCTTCTCCCTGAGTAAATGCACGCAATGTTGCGTGCATTTACTTGCAAATGAATCTTCTCATGTCAATCGCGTCCAAAACTGGCTGAATGCGCTTGGTGTGCCTCTTCGCGATCAAAGCCCCGACCTCGCCTTCAATGACAACGCGCAATTGCTACGCAGAGAACTGCCAACGACATTGCGAGGCGTCCCTTTGATGAACAATTCAATGTTGTCGATCAGTTGATCGGCGAGTTCCTGTGTCGCCTGCCGACTTGCCCACGCGACATGAGGCGTGAGCAGAAAATTGGGGAGTTCGAGCAGGCGCGTGAGGACGTGATCCGAGGGCGGCGGTTCGGCGGTCGCCACGTCGAATCCTGCTCCAGATATCTGTCCTGATTGAAGCGCGTCATGAAGCGCGTTCTCATCGACAAGGCCGCCTCTCGCGGTGTTGATAAGCAGGGGTCGACGGCTCATTGCAGCAAATTCGGGCGCTCCAATCATGTTCCGGGTCGACGGCAGCAAGGACGAATGCATGGTGATGATATCACTTTGGCGCAGCACTTCCTCAAAAGCCGTGTAAAGGGGTCCCATGCCGCTCTCTCCCTTGTAGGCGGAAAAAAGCACTCGCATTCCGAAGGCTTTGGCGATGTCGGCAACAGCCTTGCCGAGTACGCCGTCGCCTATAATGCCGAGCGTGGACCCCGCCAGATCCGGGATAGGATGATCAAAGAAGCAGAACTGGTCGGACTGCTGCCAACGGCCCGATTCGACGGAATCCCGATAGAGCAGAACGCTGCGCCGCAGAGCCAGGATAAGCGCGAACGTGTGCTCCGACACGGTGTGTATCGCATAGTTCTTGATGTTTGAGACCGTTACTCCCGACTCGGCGCAGGCATCTGTATCCACAATGTCCGTGCCGGTTGCCGCCACGGCGATCAGCTTCAGGTGCCGGGCGGTCGCAAGGGCGCATGGCCTGATCGCCACCTTATTGGTTACCACGATGTCAGCATCGGCAATTCGTTCGGCGACCTCGCTGAGAGCGCTGTGGTCGTGAAAATGCAACGTGTGAGGGAATTGCAAGGGGCGCAGGCGAATGCTCCCGGGCAAAGCTCCACGGTCAAGGAATGCAACTTTGAGTGGTCGTCGAGAATCGATGGAAGTCACGGCAGATCTCCACGAAGATCGATTTCGGTTCTGGGATACGCGGACGGAGATCTATGGCTCGATTGCCACCGGCTCCGACAGGCTTACGAACTGCTCATCTTCCGGCGTTCCATCGACGAACGTCAGAACGAGGAAACGAGCGGGCCTACCAAGCACGGTGATCGGATGGTGCCAGGTATTTGCGCAGTAGTTGATGCCAACGTTCCCGGGGACATGGAAAGCCTTTGCGCCAGCCATGTCCGGCCGCCCGTCCGATGCATGGGGTGCGACAAGCACGAGGTAGGCCTCGCATTGCTGCGGAATGAAAGTCTGGGAGGAAAAAACGTGCCGCTCCATCTGGACGGCTGCTATGGGCAGCGATGTCGGGGGGATCGACATCAGGCTCATGCGAGGTTTTGCTCCCTTGCGCAGATTTGCCAGTTCCTCGAACAGATCGAGCCGAGCCTCTGTCGGCGAGCGAAGGGGCAGCAGTTGCCCAAAGGGTGCGAACCCTTGTGTGGTCACCGGTTCAACACTAATGGCCGGCATCGTGCGCACCCCGGTATGGATGATGTTCGAGCCAGTGCCGCGCCAGGTCGATCCGCTTGCAGATCCAGACGTCCGGCTTCGATTTCACATAGTCGATGAAGCGCATCAGCCCCGATGCTCGCCCCGGATGACCGAGAAGACGCATGTGCATGCCAACATTCATCATCTTCGGAGCCGTGCGCCCTTCTTCATAAAGGACGTCGAAGCTCTCCTTGAGATAAACGAAGAAGTCCTCACCAGTGCCGAAATTCGACGAGCCAAATTTCACGTCGTTGTTGGTGAGCGTATAGGGAATGACCAGGTGGGGACGCCCGCCGGTCGTCACGTAATAGGGCAACTCGTCGTTGTAGCTGTCGCTGTCATAGAGGAAGTCGCCCTCCTCCAGCAGAAGCCGTCGCGTGTTGACGCTCGGGCCATAACGGCAGTACCAGCCGAGAGGCCGTTCGCCAAAGATCCGTTTCAAACTGTCAATCGCAAGACGGATGTGTTCGCGCTCTTGAGCTTCCGTCAGCTTGAAATGTTCGATCCAGCGCCAGCCGTGACAGCAGATGTCGTGACCGGCGGCACGAATCGCTTCAGCAGCCGGTAGATTGCGTTCGAGCGCCAGCGCACAAGCGTAGACCGTCATTGGAATATCCCGCTCGGCAAAGATTCGCATAAGCCTCCAAAAGCCCACGCGGCTTCCATATTCGAACATGGATTCGGCCGCGAGATCGCGCTCGCCCTGGGCAACAGGCGAACCCGGCATCTCCACGAGGCTCGAGTCGCTCAGACCATCTCCGTCCCCGATGTTGTATTCCGAGCCTTCCTCATAATTCAGGACAAAATTCAACGCCAGGCGAGCACCATTCGGCCAATTCGGATTCGGCGGAGTCGCCCCATAGCCGATTAGATCGCGCTCGGTCGCCTGAGCCATGCTTTTTTACTCCAGTCACTGCGGGGTCCGATATCGCCGTAAACCTGACTGCCGCGTTCTTCGATTCAATGCTGTCGACCGGGATGGCAAGCTGACCACCCGGATTCCTAATGGCCGGCCTCGCGTCCCATCGAGCTAGGCCAGCATAAGTGCGGGCAACATTGCACGCACTCTTTTGGGACGCAAGGCTAATTCCCCCTACGCTACAAATTTACGTCGTGAGGATGGTCGTGAAGGTCGGCCGTGCAATGATTATCGTGTTGTGACGAGCCGGTACGGCACTCTTTGCCGGCGGCCGCGATCCGCCTACTGTCGCGGTCTCAACTGGTTCCAGATGAAACAGACATCGAGAATCTAATCCGAGAGAGATTCGTATATATCGATTTCAGCGCGCCGGCGCTCGGTCAAATCCAGGCTTTTCTCAATGTGATCGAAATGGCGCACAGCTTCCTCTGCGGCGCCGTGGGCGTCGTTCGCGGCGATCAGATCAACAATCCGCTCATGCTCGTGAACAAGGCACAAGACGCCGGTCCGCGTCTCGTAAAGCGACTGTATGAGGCAAAAGCGTCGCAGCAGCAGCGCCAGCATTCGGCTGAGGACCGCGTTGCTGGCAATGTCTGCTATCATCAGGTGAAATTCGGCTGCAACGCGGTTCATGTTCGGTCTAAGATTATCAAAAGCATCGTGCTGAATTGTCAGATGCTTGCGCAGTTCTGCGATTTTGTCCGGCGTTCCCTTCGCACACGCCAAGCGGACAGTGATCGTTTCGAGGTGCCTACGCGCTTCGAAAACATCTTTGGCTTCATCAATCGTCGGACGAGATACAAACGCTCCATGATTGAGCCTGAATTCCACCACAGCTTCGTCCCGCAGCCTTTCCAGGACGCGCCGTATTCGCGAGCGGGGAACCCCGTAAGATGCTGCGAGCTTCACTTCGTTGAGGTGCTGTCCCGGTCGAAGTGTCTTGTCAATGATCGCATCGACAAGCCTGTCATAGAGGAGTTGTTCTTCCGGGCGCTTCCCTCGAAAGTGGTGAGACGCTTCGTCGGAATGCTGCGAGCCGAAGTCTTTTTCCTTTTGCATCATATTCTCTCATACGTGGGCCGGCGGCCTATAGGGATTTCGGCCACGCACGCGAATCCCCCCGGGGATCCAAGATCCCGATCGAGTCGATAGTTCCGCCCAAGGCCGCTCACCCATCCCTATCTCGCCGACCCCAGAACCGCAAGAAAAGTGCGTGCAATGGTAATCACGTGAATTCTATCGCGAACCGCTATTCGACAGGCACCAGTGTATGGCTGTGATCTTTCGGGCTGCAAAGCTTCGCGATACGAAAAATGGTGAATCTGTCTGACATTTGATATCTTCAGTCCCGGCATCTGATGGATCGGATTTAGAGTGAATCTCTCTGGCTCGGAAGTCCAGGCCCTGCCATCGTGCTGTCTGTCGCCGAGAAGAGCCAGATTCAGGCACTTGATCGGAGCAGCCGGGACTGCCCATCAAGAAAGGCCGTGGTGCCACGATGACCCATGACTATAAGCGCCACGGCACCCTGTTTGCCGCTCTCAACATTCTCGACGGCTCGGTGATCGGCCGCAACATGCAGCGTCATCGCCATCAGGAATTCATCCGCTTTCTCAACGCCATCGAGGCGGAACTGCCCAGGGATAAGGCCGTCCACGTCATTCTCGACAACTATGCCACCCATAAGCACCCAAAGGTTCGCGCTTGGCTGGCAAGGCATCCACGGTGGACCTTCCACTTCGTCCCGACATCCTGCTCATGGCTCAACGCCGTCGAGGGCTTCTTCGTAAAACTCAATGAAGCCTCGGACTCTCCCTTGAACTGGAGCAAAGATGGGTCTCAGGTCATATCGCGTGCGGTTCTTCGGCGAGCAGAACCATGCCGGCACCACGCGCATGGCGACGCGCAAGGATGCCGGGGTGGCGCTGACGCGACTTGCGCACATGATCGACGAGACGTTTCCGAAGGTTTCCGGGAAACGCTCGGTATGGACAACCGGCCGCATCGACCTCGATCCCGGCGCCCCGTCCATCGTACCCGGCGAGGCGAGCATGTTGTTCCAGTTCCGGGACGAGGACGTCGCGCAACTGGAAGTCTTCGAACGGGCGCTCGAAGAACTGGTCAGAAAGATCAACGCGGACGGACCGTGCCGGTGTGAACTTGAGATCGTGGACAAGGCCACGCCGAAGAAGATGTCGCCGGGCTTCCAGGACGCGCTGGAACAAGCGGGCGAGATGCATGGCGCGGGCAAGCATGTCCGGATGCCGAGCGGCGCGGCTCACGACGCCCAGATCATGGCGGCGTTGACCCCGCGAGCATGATGTTCGTGCCGAGCATCGGCGGCATCAGCCACCACTACACCGAAGACACGATGGAGGAAGACATCATCCTTGGCTGCCGCGTTTTCGCCTCATCGGTGGAGACAATATTGCGCGACGCTCAATTGCAGAAGTAGCGACCCATGCCATAATCCAGCAGGGCTCACTTCGACCGACTGCGTGAATGACCGTTTTGGGGGGTGGGCTCAACGGGTGAACGCAACACATTAGTCTTTTGTCAAAAGATGGAGTGTGGGGCATGAAGCAGCGACGTCTTATCTACTACTCGGCAGCTCTGCGATCTGAGATTTGGGATCGCTGGCAGGCTTGGCGAATCGATGAGTTACGGTTTGATCGAGAGTCCTCGTCGGTCTTTTCGGTGATCTCGCCAACCGGTGGCATTCGCCCGGCCGACCGGCAACGGGCCCAAGCGGCGCTTAACCTCGGTGAGCGAGAAGAGATTTCTCGAGGGCTCAGTAAGCATTGTTCGTTCGTTGCGTTCGATCGCGCGCCGGTTGGGTCGCTCGCCATCCACGATCAGCCGTGAAGTCCGCCGCAATGGTGGGCCGGATCGGTATCGGGCTGCACGGTCCGATCAGGCCGCCTGGGATCGGGCTCTGCGCCCCAAGCTATGCAAGCTGGCTTGCCGCCCGTTCCTGAGCCGGACAGTATCTGCCAAGCTGCAGCGGAAATGGTCACCCGAGCAAATTGCCGGTGGCTCAAGCGCAGCTATCCGGGAGAGCCGAATAATCAGGTGTCATACCAAGAGTCATGGAGTTTGACCGACGTGCGCCCACTGCCGCATTCCGATTGATGTGATGGTTTCGGGCGCAGCGAGGAGCTTCTGCCAAGCCTCGCAGGCGGCGTCGATGATGGCGTCGTAGTCGTCGAAGACGCGGTTTGAGAGCCTTCTGCCGCAGATATTGCCAGACGTTTTCGACCGGGTTTAGTTCCGGAGAGCGCGAGGGCAGGAAGATCGCCGTCATGTTTTTCGGCATCCTGAGATTGGCTGCGGTGTGCCATCCGGCACGATCCATGACGAGCACAGCGTGTGCGTCCTTTTCAACATGGCGGCTGATCTCGTCGATATGGCGTTGCATGGCCTCGGTGTCGGCAAAGGGCAGAGCCAGAGCGGCCCCGGCGCCGCGCGCCGGGCAAATCGCACCAAACAGATACGCACTCTTGTAGCGCTGATCGGCCGGCTGGCGGGGCCGGGTGCCGCGCCTCGCCCATTGCCGCACGATGCCGTTCTTCTGGCCGATGCGGGCCTCATCCTGGAACCAAAGTTCCACCTTCGTGCGCGGCGGCAGGTCGCAAAGATGCGCCTTCAGCGTGCGTGGCCAGTTTTTTTGAACTCCTCGACAATATGGGCATCCTGGCCCGGATGATGTGGGCGCGCACTGATGTGCGAGAAGCCGAGCTTGTGCAGGAGTTTCCCGACATAGCGCGCGTCGTAGTCCACGCCGAAGCGCTCCTTGATGACGCGCTTCAGGTCGATGCGCCGCCAGCGCACAACGCCGTCAACGGCTCGGTCCGGCCCCGTCTCCACCATCGCAGCCAATTCGCTCTGCTGCTCTGGCGACAGCCGCGACAGCGGACCAGGCGACCACTGATCGAGAAGACCGTCGGGGCCTGCAGCATTGAACCGGTGCACCCAGTCGCGCAGCGTCTGCCGATCCATCCCGCCGATCCGCGCCGCATCGGTTCGGTTCATCCCGTCCAGAACCGCCGCGATCGATAATAGCCGGCTGCTCTGCCGCACATCCTTCGAAGCCCGCGCAAGGCGTCGAAGTTCGCTCGCCGAATAGTCATCCCGTAATTTCACCGCTGAACCCATCGCCGAATCTCCTTCGGCATCAGGGAATCACGGTCCGCCTGCGACACAAAATCACGAAAGAGTCAGCGCCCGAGACCGTTGGTATCACACGAGACGATCTATCGAAGCCTGTTCATCCAGGCGCGTGGGGTGTTGACAAAGGAGCTGCTTGAGCACCTTAGAGCCAGGCGCACCATCCGCCGCTCCAAACACGCCAGCCTGAAGCGGAACGGGCTTGGCCAGATCAAGGATGCGGTCTCCATCAGCGAAAGGCCTGCGTCCGTTGAAGATCGTGCGGTCCCTGGCCATTGGGAGGGTGACCTGATCGGTGGATCCCGCAACAGCTATGTCGCGACGCTGGTCGAGCGTCACTCGCGCTATGTGATGCTGGTCAAGGTCGCCAACAAGGATACCGAAAGCGTCGTCTCGGCACTGATCAAACAGGCGGGGAAGTCGGCGAACTGTACCAGTCGTTGACCTGGGACCGAGGCAAAGAGCTCGCCGACCACCAGCGCCTGACATTGGCCTCCGACGTCGAGGTCTACTTCTGCGATCCTCGATCGCCATGGCAGCGCGGCTCGAACGAAAACACCAACCGCTTGCTGCGCCAATATCTGCCGCGTGGGACCGACCTATCCCTGCATAGCCAAGCCAAGCTCAGCGCGATCGCACGACAGCTCAACGAGAGGCCACGAAAGACCTTGCTCTATCAAACCCCAGCAGACAAGTTCGCCGAGTGTGTTGCAGCGATCAGTTGAACCCGCCACTGCCCTTTGTCAGAGAGCGAGTGTGTGAGAGCCTCAAGTGCCTTGTCGACTTCGTCGCTAGACCGGCATGATTACGTTCTGTTACATCGGCAGGCCTATATTGTTGGAAAAAGCGTACCACTCGTTGTAGTGGGCTGCGGTAAGCCGAGACCAATGGTCGAATGCCGCTTCCGGGCTTGGAAAGCGCCAAATTTCCACGGTCTGGAAATCATGCTGTCCGCGAATGTGATAGCGGCCAAGGGTTTCGGCGCCGGCCTCGGACGACTGCGCCGCAATGGCCTGCCACGCCGCGGCCTGCGCGCGTTTCTCGTCGGCGGAAAGCTTATACCAATGCGGTCGCGGCCGGGCATAGTGGATCCAGATACTTGCATCGTTCATGGTGAAACTCTCTACCTGATCACCGCATCTAACTGGGTGACGCGACCTATGATGTGGCGGGAGGTGGTGAACATGAAATCGGACGCGTGTTCGTGGCCGCTGATCGCTACGTCGATGATTTCGGGCGAGGCGGCCTCCCAGATGCCGAGATGGTGCCAGCCATGGGCCCAATCGAGCCGATGCCGCCCGGCGATATTAATGTTGAACCCGAGATCGCCCTTGAACGCGACATCGCATTCGGCATCGTAGTTGCGCCGCTCGTCGGGCGAGGCGGCCGACCAGGCATCATTCCACTCCCAGAGAGCCAGGAACCCCCATGAGCGGTCGATCGGTTCGCCGATACCGGCCACGACCGCAAACTCGCGAGGGCCAAGCAGCCACTCGGTGGTGAAGAGCCGAGCCCAGCCGGCCTGCTCCAGCCGCACAGTCCCGCGCAGCGCTGCAGCAAGGCTCGGGGCTTCGAATACCCCGGCGATGTCGACATCATGGGCAAAGCCGGTATCGAGCACGAAGGCGTTCGGGCTAGCTTCGGCGTCGAACATCTTGCGGATCGAGAGATGCCACCCCTCCCCCGCCAGTTGCTTGAGCACCCCCAGCACGCCATCGGCCGCGGCCGCATCCGTCTCGCCCGGTTCGAGCTGACGCTTCGCCAGGAACATTACAACGCAGCGTCCGGCGGTCTGCGCCGACGAAAAGACTTCGGTTTCACTGGTGAGTAGGGTCATGCGACACCTCGTGCCTTGGCGACCGCCTCCAGCAGCGCGGCGACGCGTCGCGGATCGACCGGGTTCCACCACAGCCCGTCTTCCTTGAGCCACTGCCCGATGATTGCGCCGTCGGCGGCGGCAAAGAGCTGCGGCACCTGCTCGGGGGATAGGCCTGAGCCGACGATCACCGGCAGATTGGTGCCGCCGCGCACCTCATCGACCTCCCGCCGCTCGGTGGGCGAGCCGGTGCGGGCGCCGGTGGCGATCAGCACGTCGGCATCGAACCATTCGGCATCTGTCGCCTGCTCGGCAATGCTGCGATCGGCAGTAATCGCGTGTGCGCCGAATTTGACATGTACGTCGGCAAAGATTGCGACATCACGCGCGTCGATCATGGCTCGATAACGCATGGCTTCGGGCGCTGCAGCGTTGAGCAGGCCTTCATTGGCGACATAGGCATTGGCCCATTGGTTGACGCGCACCCACTTCGCGCCTACGGCCTTGGCAACGGCTAGCGCCGGAATGGCGCCGTTGGCGACACAGGTGATGCCGATCGGCACATCGACCGCGCCGCGCACCTCCATGCACGCAGCGGTTAGCGCTGCCACGGTCTCGTGGCCAATATGCTCGGGCCGGCTGAATGGCATATCGCTGGCATTCTCGACGATGATGCCGTCGATGCCACCATCGGCGAGCGTCTTCGCGTCGCGCACCGCCGCTGCATAGACGTCGGTCATCGCCTCGCGGTCGTAGCGCGGGGCCCCGGGGAGCGAGCGCAAATGGATCACGCCGATGACCGGCTTGCGCACCGAAAAGATGGCGTCGAGGGCGTTCGGCTTGGCCGGCAGGACTTTCGTGTTTGGCATCTCAATCCTCGTGTTGCTCGTGAAGCCGGGAAGGTTCGGCGCGCGCCGCAAACGCCCGCAGCGTCTCGGGCGTTGGATAGGAAGCCTGGGCGCCCGGGTGTTCGCAGCTGAGAGCTGCGGCCAGCACCGCCGATGGCAGCGATTCGACCGCCGAACAACCGCGCAGTCGCTGGGCGATGAACCAGCCGGCAAGGCAATCGCCGGCGCCGGTGGTGTCGCGCACCACCGGCCGGACCGGACTTTCGATGGGGGTGTCGGCCCCGCCGCGCTCGACAAGCCGCACGCCTCTCGAACCGAGCGTCAGCACGACGGCGCCGACCCCCATTGCCAGCAGAGTCGCCGCGGGCGCGGTCCCGATCCGCCGAGCCGCCTGCTCGTTGCAGAACACCACAGCGGCCCCGGCAATCACATCGGCCAACGATGCAACGCCTGTGGCGAACGAGGCCGGCTCCAGATCGACAGACCACGGAATGCCCGTAGCGCGGCACCGTTCGACCAACCGAGACGCGGCAGTGCCGTAGACGGCCGTGTGTATCCAGGCGACTCCAGCCAGATCCACCGCCTCGATTTGGGCTACCGAGGGATACATCGAGACCCCTGGATCGAGCAGGAGCCGCTTTTCACCATGCGGCTCCAGAAGGATCACCACTTGGCAGGTCCGTCCTCCGACCTTTTCGCTTTCGACCTGGACGCCGACGCGTTCCAAGCTTGTGCGCGCGAACCGCGAACCGGCATCATCACCGGTTTGCATCAGCATTCGGGTCGAAGCCCCTGCCCGCGCGCACGCCACCGCCGCGTTGGCGACGACGCCGCCCGCCAATTCGCACGACGAGGTGACATGCACCTTCTCGTCGGGCGCCGGCACGTGGTCGATGACCAGAGTGAGATCGAGGCTGACGTCCCCGACGAACAGGGCAGTTGCGGCAGTCATGGAAGGAATCCTCAGGTGAAGGCTCAGGCGACGAAGCTTTCCATCGCCGCCTTGCCGACCGCCGCCACCTTGACCGGGTCTTCTGCCCAATAGTCCTCGTTCAGCAATTCCAGTGCCCAGTAGCCGTCATAGCCATGGGCCAGCAGACCGTCCCGGATCGCCTTGAGCTGCAGCGCGCCGTCCCCCGGCATCAAGCGGTGCTTGTCTTCCCAGCTATCGGGCCGCATGTCGGGCAGGTCGCAGATATGCACATGCAGCACTTGGCTCGGCCGCAGTGCCGAGATGTCGGCGAGCGTGCCACCACTGCGGATGAAGTGGAACACGTCGAAATTGATGCCGACTGCGGGATGGTCGACTTTCTCGACAAACTCCCGCGTCTCGTTGAGTGCTGCCAGAAGGAATGGCCCAATCGGCGGATTGAGGCTCAGCGCCTCGACGCCGATGGCAACGCCATGTGCCTGCGCCAGATCTGCCGCCACCCTCACGTTCCGTATAGCGCCCTCGACCCACTCCTTGCCGGCGACGCCTCGGCCCGGATCGGCGCCGATGCCGAGGCAGCGGATGCCAAGCTCTTCGCACATCAGGATTTGCCGCTTAAGCGAAACCATGTAAGCGTCGAAATCAGCCCCACGCGCCAGGAACAGGCCCGGTCCAGTTGGCGCAAGGCCAATCGCGGCGACCGGCGTCAGGCCGCTTTTGGCCAGGAGTGCCTTGAGGTCGACAAGGCTGTGGGCGGTCAGATATTTATCGGCCTTCTCGATCGAGAGCTCCACGGCTGTCCAGCCGGTTGCGGCAAACGCCTTGAAATCGGTTTCGAGGTCGGTCGGGAATGTGGTGATTTCCGAAATGCTAATCTTCATGTCATTCTCCGGGGAACGCTTCGCCTAAGCCGGGCAGTCGGTGTCAATCGAACTCGCCCGGCGCACGCATGGATGGGACAGTCGTGGTTCGCGTCAGGCCATGTAGCGCGACAGCGTCTTGTAGCCGAGGGTCAGTCCGAACTCGTCGCGGCCGTAATTGCCGACCACGTCGGCCTCGCTCTGATGCTCGGTAAAGGCCGCGGTGTTGGCGAACACGTCGTCTTCGTGCTCGATGTCGAGATTACCTTTATAGCCCGAGTCATAGAGGGCGGTGATGAGCTTGGGCCAATCGACTTCACCCCAGCCGGGGGTGCGCGCGCGCGGCCAGCCATGCGCCATGACGTGACCCTGGAAGGTCGTCGCCGAGCCGAGGATGCTCACCCGGCTCATGATGTCGCGGCGTATCTCGAGATCCTTGGCGTGGACATGGAAGATCTTTTTGGCGTACTGCCGGATCGCTGCGATGTAGTCGATGTGCAGCCAGATGCAGTGCGAGGGATCGAACTCGAGCCCGAGGTTTTCGGAAGGTACCAGCCGGAATATTTCGTCCCAGAGCTCGGGGCTATAAGCGATGTTGTCGCCGGTGCCAGTCATGAAGTCGTGCATCGGGCAATTCTCGATGGCAACCCGGATGCCCTTCTTTTCCGCCAAGTCCATGAGCGGGGAAAATACCTCCTTGAACGGCGCAAAGCTTTCGTGAACTGGACGCGACTTGCGACGACCGGCAAAGGTCGCGACCACGCCAACTTCCATGCGCTCGGCAAGTCCGATGACCTGCTTGAGGTAGCGCTGTGCTTCCTTGCCGGCGGTCTCATCTTCGCTCAGAACGTTGGGGTAGTAGCCAAGCGCCGAAATCTCGATGTTCTTGGACGCCAGATCGCCCTTGATCTCCGCAATCCGACCATCGGTGATCGTATCGGCGTTCAGCGATGATTGGGGCCAGGCAGAGAGTTGCAGGGATGTGAAGCCGGTGCGGTGCGCAAACGCAGACACCTGCTCTGAGTAATCGGTAAAGAATCCTAGTCGCATATTGGTCCTCGTGATATGGGGAGAGTTAGACGGCTCCCGCAAGCGCGTGAGCCGCCCCGCCGGTTCAAAAGCTGATGACGCCCTTGATGTACGTTTTGTCCTTACTGTGATCGAAGAGGCGCTGGGCTTCGTCCATCGGCGCGCGGTGGGTGATGAGGTCAGCCATGTTGAGGGCGCCGCACTTGAGCAGACCGACCGTGCGGTAAAAGATCTGCGTGAAATCGGTGGCAATCATCGGCGAGGCGTTGAGGACGCGGATGCCACGCATGTGCCAAAGCGTGCCGTCGACGGTGGCCGCACCTTCCTGGTGGCCGAACATCACAAGGGTACCGCCGACGCGGACCAACTCGCTGGCGCGCTTTAGACCCGACGCGCTGCCCGAGGCTTCGAACACCACATCGCACGGTCCACCTTCGAACCCCGGTACGACATACTGATTGGGCATCGGGCGCGCCGGGGCGAATTTCGCTATCTGGGCGACGACGTCGTTCGCATCGGACCGCAGCGCTTCGTCGGCACCGTTGCGGAGCGCTTGCTCAAGACTGAAATCGCGAAGCGCCAGGGCAATCCGCAGCCGCGCCGGTGAATGGCGCAGGCATTGCAGGAGCCCGAGCCCCATGAAGCCGCAACCGACAACGGCCACCACATCATCGGGCTGAATCGCGGCGACGGCGACGCCGTTGACGCAGCAGGCGATCGGCTCCACCACCCAGCGGCTCCAGTCCTCGACCGGACCGGGAATCAACATCGCCTGGGATTCCTTGGCGACAGTGTGGGTGCTGAAGCGCTCCTGGCCGAGCAGCGCCACTGCATCGCCAATTTTGAAGCGGGTCACTTCAGCGCCGACCACCTCCACTTCACCCGCAGCCTCATGGCCGGCAAAGGCTGGAAAGCTTTCGGCTCTATCGCTGTGGAAAAGGGAGACATCGCCGTGGCAAACCCCGCATGCTCGTACCCTGACGCCGATTTCGTCCGGACCGGGAGCGGCAATGGTCCTCTCCTTGATTTCCACCGTGCCTTTGAGTGGGAAATGCAGTGCTTGCGACTTCATGATGGTCCTCGAAATGCGGCCTGACGGTCGGTGTGGAAAACGGCGGGGGTCACGAAAGGCCAGCGTTGGCCCCTCCACGTCTTGCCAGCGCATCGACTGAAACCGCAATGAGCAGGACGATTCCTGTGACGACGTAGCGGGTCGCTGCCGAGAGGCCGAGAAGGCCCATGCCGTTGTCGATCATGGCAATGACGAGACCGCCAAGTATAGCGTGGACGGCCTTGCCGCGTCCGCCGAACAGACTGGTACCGCCGATGACGGCCGCGGCGATGCTGTAAAGCACGAGAGTACCGCCATCGAGATTGGTCGAAACCGAGCGAAGTCTCGAGGCATAGATGATGCCGGCCACCGCGCCCATCAAGCCGGAGATGCCGAACACGAGGACGCGCGCCCTGCCGACCGCTATGCCGGCGCGCCGGGCGGCCTCGGCGTTGCCGCCGATGGCGTAGATGTAGGTACCAAAGGCCGTGCGATTGAGCAGAACGGTCCACGTTATAACGAAGAACAAAAGGATGAGCACAATCCAAGGAACCCCGGTCACGGGCGCGAAATTGCCGCGATTGACACTGCAGAGCCCGACAATGGCGATGGCCAGAGCCGCGACGAGCCCGATGCGCACATACGTCATTAGCGGCGCACGCACGGCGTTTCCATTGCGGCGGCGGTTTCGGTCGGCTATCAGGTTATCGGCGGCAAACAGCACGATGAGACAGGCGGCGATAATCCAGCCGATCGTTGATGGCATCACGCCGTTGGCAAGACTGACGATTACAGGATCCTGGATCGGTACGGTGCCGCCATTGCCGAGGATGATGAGCATCACCCCGTTCCAGGCCAGCAGCCCCGCCAGTGTCACGACGAAGGACGGCAGCCGCACAATGGTGATTATCAGTCCGTGGAAAATGCCTATGGCAGTTCCCGCGAGCAGACCGCAAGCAATGCCGGTATACCAAGGGTTGCCGGCGTCTCCATAAATTAGCGTCGCCACGATGACGCCCGCCACTCCGCCAATAAAGCCGATCGACAGGTCGACTTCTCCGATCAGCAGCACGAAAACCATGCCCATCGCGAGCAGCATATAGACAGCGCCCTGCACCAT
The DNA here is from genome assembly GCF_020164745.1 of Mesorhizobium sp. ES1-4. Lineage (GTDB taxonomy): Bacteria > Pseudomonadota > Alphaproteobacteria > Rhizobiales > Rhizobiaceae > Mesorhizobium. Next base: position 33,079 of record NZ_JAIUGV010000028.1, read on the forward strand.
GAGATTGACCAGATTGCCCGGTGTCAGAAAATTGCCGTTCAACGCCTGGAAGATTACGGCGAGAATGACGAGCCCTACCAGCACCGGCAGCATGCCCATGTCGCCTGAACGCATCCCGGCAAATGTTTCGACGAATGCCAACCGCCGCGCCCTAGGCAGCGGTTGCGCTCCGCCATCGATGTTCGACGATAGTTCTTGGATGGGTGTCAATTTTCTATCCCCGACGTGGATGACTGGGCCGCTGCGCCGGCCTGGCGCAGCGCATCACTGGCAAGCTCGCCGCGCAGACGGCCGGTGGTGATGAGTTCGACCAGTTGCTGGCTGTCGACTTCGTCACGCTGCACCTGGGTGACAAGACGCCCGAGCCTGAGGACGGCGATGCTGTCCGAAACACTGAGGACGTCCTCGAGGTTGTGGCTGATCAGCAGCACCCCGAGGCCGCGCTCGGCGAGCCTCCGCACCAGGGCGAGCACCTGCTTGGTCTGGGCGACGCCCAAGGCGGCGGTCGGCTCGTCGAGCACCACGAGCTTGGAATTCCACATGACCGCCTTCGCGACGGCTATCGATTGCCGCTGGCCGCCCGACAGGCTGGCCACGGGTTGGCGCACCGATTTCACCGTCGTCACCGATAGGCCCGTCAGCACGTCGCGGGCAGCGACCTCCATGGCATTGTGGTCGAGCAGGAAGCCGCGTTTTCGCTCACGTCCGAGAAACATGTTCTGGACGACATCGAGATTGTCGCAGAGCGCCAGATCCTGGTAGACGAATTCGATCCCCACGGCCGAGGCGGCCTTCGGATTGGCGACCTTGACCGGCTGGCCCTCCCAACTCATCTGACCGCTGTCGGCCTGATAGATGCCGGCGATGCACTTGATCAGTGTCGACTTGCCGGCGCCGTTGTCGCCGACAAGGGCAGTCACGGATCCGGCCTTGATGTCGAGATCGACGCCCAGCAGCACCTGCACGGCGCCAAAGCTCTTCTTGATATCTCGCAAACTCAGCAATGTCGGCGCGCTCATCGGCAGCCTCGTGTCGGTTGGTCGAAAGACGGGACGCGGCGCGCGCGCCCCGTCCGCAATTTACTGGATGCCGGCGGCCTTGCACACGTCGGCGAAGCCGCTCACGCAGAGCTCCTTGGGATCGACAAACTTGTCGGCCACCACTGTCTTCGCCATGTTGGCGGTGGTGACACTGACCGGCTCCAGCAGGATCGAGGGGACCTTGTGGCTTTGCGCATCGTATTCGCCGTTGACGAGCTTGGCACCCGGAGTCTGGCCGGCACGTAGGATCACCGCCACCGCCGCGGCAGCCGCGACCTCGCGATAGATTGGCTTATAGACCGTCATGCACTGATACCCGGCGAGGATGTTCTGCAAGCCTTGGACGGTTGCGTCCTGCCCCGTCGTCGGGAAGCTGCGAGGCGCCACCCCATTGTTCTTGAGCACCGCGATGGCCGACTGCGCGAGCCCATCATTGGCGCTCAGTGTCGCATTGATTTCCGGATGGGCCTGCAGCGCCTGCTCGAACATAGTGAGCCCGACCTGGTTGTCCCAGTTGGGCACGCGCACCGCGCCCACTTTCACCGCCGTCTTGGCATCATAAAGCTTGCCGAGCACCGAATCGTAACCCTGCTCAACCAGTGTGGCATTGTTGTCGGTGGGCGAGCCGCCGAGGTGGAAAATTTTCGGCGTCTTGACATTCCAGTCTGCGATGCACTGCTCCAGCCCTTCGGCCATGCGCACCCCTACATTCTTGTTGTCGAAGCTGACATAGAACTTGGCCGAGCCATTGAGCGTCAGCCGGTCGTAGTCAATCGTGGCAACGCCCTTCGATTCGGCATCGGCCTGAATGGCGGCGCCGCTGCCGGAATCGAGATTGGTGATGAGCAGCACGCTGGCGCCGTCGGTGATGGCCTGCTCGGCCTGGGTGCGCTGGGTCTGCGGCATGCCTTGTGCGTTGCTGATGATGTAGTCGTTAGGCGTCAGCCCCATCTGCTTGAAGGCCCGTTCGAAGCCGGGCGCATCTACCGTTGCCCAGCGCGCGCTGGAACGGGTATCGGGCAGCAGAACCGCGATCTTGCCCTTGCCGGCTGCCGCCACATCCTTAAGCGCGTCGAGGCGCCCGAAAATATCGGCCGGACCGCCAGTGGTGAAGTCGGTGGCGGCCAGGTCGACCGGCTTTGGCTGTTCAGCAAGGCCAGCCCCTGTCATGGCAAGCACCAAAGCCGAGACCAGCGGCAAGCACGTAGCTGATTTCTTGGTATTCACACTGGGCATTTCATTCTCCTCCTCGCTTAAAAATAGTTTGTTTAATGCCTAACCGAATTAAATAGGTCTGCTATTTCGTTGTCAAGAGGTCTGGCGCGCAGACCAATCGAAATGTAAAAGAATCAATTTCTCGACGGGAACACGGGACTGAAGGAGCACGAAGGCAACGAATGAGCGGCAGGAGGCGCATGACGAATTCGAACGGCGAGACACAGACCCAGCCGGCTGACCAAAAGACGGTCCGACGCCACAATATGGGCCTCGTTCTCAACAACATTGCCAACGGCGGCCGGCGCTCGCGTGCCAGAATTTCGACCGAGACGGGCCTCAATCCGTCCACAGTTTCCAGCCTGATCGCCGATTTGATCGAGCGCGGCCTGTTGCTTGACGTGGGAGCCGAGCAGGACGGCTCGGTCGGCCGGCCGGGCCGTGCACTCGAACTCAATCCGGATGGCGGCGCAGCGCTCGGTATCGAGATCAGCGATGACGGGATCGGCGTGCTGGCGCTCGATCTTGCCGGCACGCCACGCTACCGTTCCTATTTCAGCCAATCGAACAAGGGCCTGAAGCCTGAAGACGTGGTGCGTCAGCTAGCCGAGATGACCAGAGAAGCGCTGACCTGTTTCAAGGGCAAGAACCTGAAGACCGCGTGCACCATGGCGCTGCCAGGCCTGATCGGACCTAGCGGCGAACTGCTCGAGGCGCCCAACATAGAGTGGCATCAAGTCCCCATTCTCGATTTGTGGCGTGAATTTTCCGGCCCCCTGCCCTTAGCGACGGAGAACGAGGCGCGCCTTGCAGCCTATGCCGAAATGACCAGCGGAATCGCCCGCGATCTGCGTACTTTCTTCTATGTATCGGGTGGAACGGGGTTGGGCGGCGGCATCGTCCTCGATCGCAAGATTTTCCGAGGCGCGCATGGCTTTGCCGGTGAATTCGGGCATATCACCATCGAGCGCAACGGGCCGAGTTCAGAGTGGGGCGCACGTGGTACGGTGCAGACCCTCGCCGGCGAACGCGCCCTTGCCGAACTCGCCCAATCGGCGCCCCAAGATCGGTCCGATCGCAGCGATCCTGATTGGATCGGCCGCCAGATCGCGGCGCGCGCCGCGAAGGGCGAGCGGACTGCGCTGGAGGCGCTGCAGCAGGTCGGCCATGCGCTTGGCGTCGGCATCGCCGTCGTCTCCAACCTCTTCGACATGGAGGCGATCGTGCTGGGCGGTTATTTGACGCATTTGGGCGAATGGCTGCGCGGGCCGATCGAGCAGGAACTGTTGGCCGGCGTCATTTCGCAACGCTGGGCTCATTCGCCGGTACTGTTCTCCACCATGGGACGCGAAGCCGCCGTGCAGGGTGCGGCAACCTGGTCGCTCAATGCTATCCTCGACCGCGCCGGGCACGAAGATCTCGCCGAAATGTGGTGAGGCTGCGTCGGCTTCGATCGACCGATCACCACCTGCCCCGTTCTCCACAGACCATATCTGAAGCGCGAATTACGCTGTCATTATCGGCGGTAGTTGAATTCGGCCCGACTTGATTGCCGAATGGGAAACCGCTCGCTTGGAACGATTCGTCCTTGACAGCCAGTGTGCCCGTTATAATTTGATGTCGCATCCAATTAATTATGAAGGAAGGGAACGGGAGTGAGAATATGAACAAATCTTATGGACCTAAAATCGGCCTGCTTTCGGGCGCCGCATTTTCGCTTGCGCTGGGCCTCGGCGCACCTGCATCATTGGCGCAAACGGCCGTGGGCCTTAAAGTGACGGATTTCGCCGTTGGCGGACCGGAGGACGTCTTCAGCAAGCTCAATCAGTTGAAGGATCTGGCGGCGGCCGGCAAGGGCAAAATCGCCGTTCTGCTGCCCGATACCCGCTCTAGTACGCGGTGGATGACCGCCGATGCGCCCGGCTTCGAACGGGCCTTCAAGCAGATGGGGCTGACGCCTAACGACTACATCATCAGCAACGCACAAGGCATGCCGCAGACCCAGCGTACCCAGGCCGAGCAGGCCATCACCGATGGCGCTAGCGTGCTGCTCATCACCAATCTCGATTCCGGCAGCGGCGCCGCCATTCAGGCCGACGCGGAATCAAAAGGCGTTGTCGTTATAGATTACGACCGGTTGACGCTCAACGGCTCGGCCAAGTTCTACGTCAGCTTCGATAACCAGAACGTCGGCGAGCGCATGGCGCAGGGTCTGGTGAAGTGCATCGCCGACTGGGGCGTCAAGTCGCCGCAAATCTACGAACTCGGCGGTTCCCCCACCGACAACAACGCCACACTCGTCGAAGCTGGCTACAATTCGGTGCTCGAGCCGCTGTACGGCGACGAAACTGCCACAAAAATCGGCGCGGTACGCGTGCCCAACTGGGATAATCAGGCCGGGCTCACCATGTTTCAGCAGGCGTTGCAGGCCAATCCGCAGATCAATGCCGTCCTCTCCGCCAGCGACGGGCTGGCACAGTCAGTGATCTCGGTGTTGAAGAACGCCGGCGTCGCGCCGCGCACTGTGCCGACCACCGGGCAGGACGCCATCCTGTTCTCCCTGCAGAACATTCTTGCCGATTACCAGTGCATGACCGTCTACAAGCCCATCTATCGAGAAGCAGCGGCGGCGGCCGCGATAGCGGTGATGATCAGGGCGGGCGAGACACCGGGACTCAACCTCATCAATGGCGAATATGACGCCGAGACCCACAAGGTGCCGTCGATCCTTCTTGACCTAGTGACTGTCGACAAAACCAACATGGCGGCGACAGTCGTCGCCGACAAATTCGTCGATCCAACGGATCTCTGTGCCGGTGAGTTTGGCAAGCTGTGCGCGGAGAACGGCATCAAACATTGATCTTGGAGTTCTTTCCTCAACCCATTGTCGAGGGCAACGCGTCGCGTCTGGGTATCTACCTCGCAGGCGCGGCACGGCCGATATTGACAGCACAAGCAAGGATCTTTTCGTGACCGACGAGATATCGCGCCGCAACGCCACACTCCGGGCAATCGTCACCGGTGGAACGCAAGGTGTAGGTTTTGCAATCGCCCGGCGACTGGCCTGCGAAGGCTCGCCAGCCCTGGTGATCGCCGGCCGCGACGCTACGCGCGGAGCCGCGGCGGCAATGGCGCTGTCCGAACTGGGGACCCAGTGCCGTTTCGTGCGTGCCGACGTTTCGGTAGCCGATGACTGCTACCGCCTCGTCGATGTGGCGCTAGCCGAATTCGGCAGCATCAACGGGCTCGTCAACGCCGCCGGAACGGCCGAACGCAGCACGTTGCTAAACACCAGCCTCGATCAGTGGGACGCCCATTTCAACACCAATGCGCGGGGCCCGTTCCTCCTGATGCAACGGCTCGTCGCGAATCTGGTCGACACTGGGCAATCCGGCAGCATTGTCAATATCGTCTCGATGGCGGCGCATTGCGGAGGGCCCATGGTCACTCCCTATTCGGGTTCGAAAGCGGCGCTGGCAAATTTGACTAAAAATGTCGCCAACGCATTTGCCCGCAAACACATCCGCTGCAATGGCATTCTCGCCGGCTGGATGGATACTCCCGGCGACGACGCAATCCAGCGCAAACTCCACGGTCACGGCGATGGTTGGCAGGAAAGCGTTGCCGGATCGCTGCCAATGGGCCGTCTCGCCCGGCCGGAGGAACTCGCCGGCCTTGCCGCCTATTTGTTGAGCCCCGATTCCGGCGTGATGACCGGCGCGCTGATCGACTATGACCAGAACGTGCTCGGAGCCTGAATGCGCATGACCGCGACACCGGACATCGTCATCATCGGTTCGGGCATCGGTGGCGCGACTCTGGCCGCCGGTCTGGCTGGCTGCGGCGCCAATGTGGTGATCCTCGAGCGCGGCGAGCGGCTGCGGGACAGTCCGCAAGCGCGTAATGCCCGCGCCATCTTCATCGACAAATACTTTCGCACCAATGAGCGCTGGCGCGATTCGCGCGGTCGTCAGGTGCAGCCCAGTCACTATTATTGCGTTGGCGGCAATTCGAAGTTTTACGGCGGCATACTCGTACGCTATCGCCGCGAGGATTTTGGCGAAAAGCGGCACTTCGCCGGCATCTCGCCCGCTTGGCCATACCCTTACGAGACGCTTGAGCCCTGGTACTGCAGAGCCGAAAAGCTGTATAAGGTGCGTGGCACGCTCGGTGAGGACCCGACAGAGCCGTTTCATTCCCGCCCATACGACTATCCGCCGGTCCCCGATGAGCCGGCAATCGCGTATTTCCGCAGCAAGCTGGCAGCCAACGGCCTGCATCCTTCGTCATTGCCGCTGGGCATCGACATCGATGCCTGGCTGGCACGCGGCCAGGACCCCTGGGACGCCTATCCCGACACTACAGGTGGCAAGATGGACGCCGAAAGCTGCGGGCTCAGTGCCGCCCTCGCCGATCCCGACATCCGCATGATGACCGGCGCCCGGGTCGAGCGGCTCGAACTTGCCGCCGATCGCAGAACTGTCAGGGCCGTGCATTACCGCCAAGACGGCGAGTTGAAGGTGATGATGCCCAAGCTGGTAGTGTTGAGCGCCGGCGCGATCAATTCAGCTGCGCTGCTCCTGCGATCAGGAGGGGTCGCGAACAGTTCGGACCAAGTCGGCCGCAACTTCATGAACCATAACGGCGCCGCGCTGCTGGCAATCGATCCCCGGCGCCGCAATGACGCGGTCTATCAAAAGACAATCCAGTGCAACGATTTCTACTTCGGCCAAGGTGGCGACACACGGCCGCTGGGCAATTTGCAAATGATCGGCAAGATCTCGGCCGATATGCTGCAATCAGGAATGAAATTCGTGCCGAGGCCGATGCTCGATTATATCGCGCGGCACTCCGTCGATTGCTTCGTAATGAGCGAGGATCTACCCGATCCCGAAAGCCGGGTGACGGTGAACGGCGACGAGATCAGCCTCAATTGGCAACGTACTAACGTGGAGGCCCTGCGGCGGCTGATTGCAGTGGTCCGCCGCCGGTTGCGCCAATGCGGCTACCCGATCGTTCTCACGCAGCGATACACTGAAGAAAATCCCGGACATCAGTGCGGCACAGTCCGCATGGGCAGCGATCCAAGCACTTCCCCTCTGGACACCTTCTGCCGCTCGCATGACCACGGCAATCTGTTTGTAGTCGACGGCAGCTTTTTTCCCAATTCCGCGGCGGTAAATCCCTCGCTGACGATTGCTGCGCAAGCGTTGCGGGTTGCGGATCATATTCGTACGACGCTCGCCTGAGCGGTTCGATGGCGTGAGTGTCGCCGCGAATTGTTAGCATCGCTCGGTCCACCACAGTCGTTTTGCTCACGGAGACGACGATGGCGTAGAATGGGCGATCACGATCGAAGGAAGAATAAGTTCGGGGAACTTTCACGGCCGAGATCAATGGCGAGCTTCGGGATCGACGCGTGCAGGACTTCGCGAACCAATGCCCTACGCGGTAAAGGGGCAATGGGGCTTGTCACGTTATTGGAAACAGGTTGGACGGAAGCATTCAGAGCGGATTTCAAGCGAGCGCGCCGGTGACGGCTTTCCACTCGGCCATTGCGGAGTCGGAACAAGAGCAGTTCGAAATCGTACGCCAAGGTCGAACGGAGTAGGAACGTTATGCGGCACGCCGTAGCCCAGCCGGGTGACGGAGTGACCTGAAGCCTTCTGGGAGATGTTGCTCGCTGTCCCAGGTGTAGATGCCCGTCAGGTTGATATGCTCCCAACTCAGCGGCGAGATATGCTTCAAAAACGGATCCGGAATGTTCCTTCCCGCTCGTTTCATCTGTGTGACCGCGCGGTCAAGATAGACCGTATTCCAGTGCACGATCGCACTGACGACGAGATTGAGCCCGGACGCGCGGAAGGCCTGGCTCTCGAACGATCGGTCACGGATCTCACCGCGCTCGTGGAAGAAGACCGCGCGCTTCAGCTTGTGTGCAGCCTCCCCCTTGTTGAGACCGGCCTGACAGCGCCGGCGCAATGCCGGACTTGAATACCACTCGATCATGAAGAGGGACCGCTCGATGCGACCGATTTCGCGTAGAGCCCTGGCAAGCTGGCTTTCCTTCGGGGATGCTGACAGCTTCTTCAGGATCGTGGATGGCAGGACGGACCGCGTGGTGATCGACGCCGCCAGATGTGTCAAACGGCTTCCAAAACTGACCCTCGATCGGCGTCCAATTTTGACCCCCTTCTGTAATGCGCGGCGGTCAGCGTTCGCCCGGGCGGAGCTGGTCAGGGTTGCGCAGCCCGGGCGAACGCGGATGGCGCTTGGCAGCTTGACGGGGTGATCAGGCGCGGTTCTTGAAGCGCCAGGATTCGTTTCCGGTCTCGATGATCTCGCAATGATGGGTGAGACGGTCGAGCAGCGCTGTCGTCATCTTGGCGTCGCCGAAGACGGCGGGCCATTCTCCGAACGCCAGGTTGGTGGTGACGATGATCGAGGTCCGTTCATAGAGCCTGCTGATCAGGTGGAAGAGCAATTGCCCGCCGGCCTGGGCAAAGGGCAGATAGCCGAGTTCATCGAGCACGACGAAGTCGAGCCGGGTGAGGTAGTCGGCGATACGGCCCTGCTTGCCGCCGCGGTGCTCGGTCTCGAGCCGGTTGACGAGATCGACGACGTTGAAGAAACGGCCACGTGAGCCGTTGCGGATCAGGGCGCGGGCAAGAGCGATTGCCAGATGCGACTTGCCGGTTCCGGTGCCGCCGATGAGCACGGCGTTGCGCTGGTCGGCGACGAAGGTGCCGTTGGCAAGGTCCCGGACCAGCACCTCATTGACCGGCGTGCCGTCGAAGTCGAACTCATCGATGTCCTTGGCGATCGGCAGCTTGGCGACGGTGAGCTGGTATTTGATGGAGCGGGCCTGCTTCTCGGCAATCTCGGCCGAAAGCAGATCGCCGACGATCCTCGGCGGCTCGTGCTGGCGCTTGATGCCTGTCGCCATGACCTCGTCATAGGCGCCCCGCATCCCGTAGAGCTTCAGCGTGCCCATCAGTTCCAGAACCTGCGTGCGTTCCATCAACTTGCCCTCCTGAGGCTGTCGTAGCGGGCGCAGTCGGCTTGCGGTTCGTGCTGCAGGCGAAGAGCGTCCGGGGTGAGAATGGTGACTGCCGGCGCCGGATCGCGCCGCCGCGCCAGGATGTTGATGATGACGGCGGATGAGCAGACATTCTGATCGAGCGCGTCCTGGCAGGCAGCCTCCACGGCATCGATGCCGTCGGTCAAAACCGTGGCCAGGATCGTCACCATCTGCCGATCGCCGTCATGCGCCGCCTTCAATCTCCGCCGCACCCGCTCCATTGCCGGTGGCAGAGCCCAGTCCCGGAATGGCGCGCCGTTGCGCAGCGCACCGGGCTTGCGGGCAAGTACAGGGACGTAATGCCAGGGATCGTAGACCGTCTCGTTCCGCCCGAAGGAGCGGGCATGTTCGGCGACGACCACGCCGTCCTGGCGGATGACGATCCTGTCGGCATAGGCATGGATCTCGACCGGGCGGCCGACGGCCGTCGACAGGACAGAGTATTTGTTGGTGTCGAAGCGAACCGTGCAGGTCTTCGACACCGGGGCCGGCACCGTATGGAATCCGTCGAAGGGGCCGCGATATTCGACCAGCTTGCCGCGCTCTTCCTCGAACACGTTCCAGATCGTTCGTTCCGGTTGCTCGACGTGACGGTGCGCCTTGGCGTAGGCGACGCACTTGTCCTGCAGCCAGGCGTTCAGCTCCTCATAGGTCTTGAAGCGCAGCCTGGGCGTGAAGAAGCGCTCGCGCACCAGCCCGACCTGGTTCTCGACCTGACCCTTCTCCCAGCCCGACGCTGGCGTGCAGGCGACCGGCTGCACCAGATAATGGCTGCACATCTGCAGGAGGCGGCGATTGTATTGGCGGTCCTTGCCAACAAAGATCGTTTCCACCGCCGTCTTCATGTTGTCGTAGATGCCGCGCGTGCAGGCGCCGCCGAAGAAGGCAAAGGCCCTGTCATGGGCGTCGAACACCATCTCCTGCGTCTCGCGCGGATAGGCCCTGACGAACATCATGCGGCTGTGGCAGAGCCGGACATGGGCGACCTTCACGGTCACCGTCACGCCGTTGATCAGGACGATCTCGTGGCTCCAGTCGAACTGGTAGGCCTCGCCCGGCGCGAAGAACAGCGGCACATAGGCGTCCGCCGTAGCCGACCCCTGCGCCTTCGCCCAACTCTTCGCGTAGCGGCGGACGGCGTCATAGCCACCCTCGTAGCCGAGACTGCAAAGCTCTTCGTAAATCCGGATTAGTGTCAGTTGCTCGCGCGCCGCCTTGCCACGGTTGCCATTCAAAAACCCGTCAAGCTGATCCTGCCACGGACCGATCTTCGGCTTGGGCTGCCGCTCGCGTTCGTAGGAGAACGATGTCTCATTGGATCTGAGAATCTTGCGGACCGTGTTGCGCGACACATGCAGTTCGCGGCAAATCCGCTTGAGCGACCATCCTTGCACATGGAATGCGCGCCGAACCCGGGCAATCGTATCCACCGACTTCATCCCCACACCATCCGCTCGCCACGACGAGCTGATGGTCGCAAAATCAAAGCATCAGGGGGGTCAAAATTGGACGCCGATTCCCCGGCTTATGGGGTCAATTTTGCACGCCGATTCACAGCCAGATGGAGCAGGTCGTCCCAATGATCGAGGATCAGGGTGGCGTTGATCGGTGCCCCGATATGGTTCGACAGCGCCGGATATGCATCGCCTTTCTCGAACGTGTGGAACTTCCGGTCCTTGAGGTTCCGCAACCGCGGTGCGAACCGCTTTCCGATCAGGGCGAATAGCCCGAGACGTGATCGCTTGCGCCGCCTGTATCGGTAAAGTGTTCCTGGATGTCGAGGATCGTGTCCTGATCGAATAGCCCATAGAGCACATAGGCCGCCTCGCTTTCGGTCGGGCTGATGGGCAGAATGCTGAAGTAACCATATTGATCTGACAGATGGCTATAGAACTTTGAGCCCGGCTCGCTGCCATAGTGTAGATTGACGTCGCCGCGCTTGGCCGCTCGATCGCTCGCCCGAAAGAACTGCCCGTCCGATGACGCGGTCGTTCCATTACCCCAAAGTCGGGCATGCGGGTGACGAGTGTGCGCATCGGTGATGCATGCTTGCGCCGCACGATATGTCTCCGAGCGGGCGTGGAATGTGCGCATCCAGCCGATCTGGTGCGCGCTGATCCCTTTGGATGCGCTCGCCATTCGCTTCGGACCGAGGTTGGTCGCATCGGCCAGCACGCCGGGTAGCATGGCCGAGACATTTCTTGGGACGTCACCGGTGCGAACATGCGTGAAGTGGTCGGCAAACCCAGTCCAATCGTGCACTTCCCTCAACAGGTCTGGCACTTCAACCATTGGATACATATCGCTGATCTCGGCATTCAGTTCCTCGGTCGCCGCCGGAACCTCGCCAGCAGTTGGCGTAACGATCAACGTTCCGGCCTCAAGACGAACACCTTCGAGCTTCCCGGATCGCGCTCTGTGCGCCAGGCGCTTCAGGTTGAAGTCGAGCATTTGACGCGCTTCGGCAAGCCACTGCGCGCCGCCACCTTGGACGCCCAACCCGAGACGATCCTCCTCCTTCAGTGTGGTGAATGTCGCCCGCCGCATGAGATGCTCGTCGATCGGCCGGAAAGATCGGCTGCCGTCGACCCAAATGTCCGCAGATCTAAGCCGGTCTCGCAAAGCCGCGAGCGTGGCGATCTCGTAGAGACGGCGATCAGGCTTTCCTCGTTCGAAGATGAGCCGTCGATCAGTTGGGCTGAGGTGGGTGATCGGGACGCGATCCGGGAGTGTCCGCCGCTTTTCGGCATAGAGCCGTTTCAGCAGCGCAATTGCCGCGAGGAGCGGATCGTGTCGCCGCGCCGATTGGAACGTGAACGCCTGCAGAAACGCGCCCGCAAATTTGCTTACGGTCGCATATTGCTCACCCGCCACGACCAAGGGCGACGCCTCGTTGTCCTCGACCATCGACTCGAGTTCAGGCTTCATGCGTAGCAGCCGGTGCCAGCCGACCTTCTGGTCGAGAACCTCCAACGCGTTCCGACCATAATCGTTCGCGGACTGCAGGGCAGTGATCGTATCGAGGAACATGCGCAGCGCCTTGGCGGTAACTGGTCTGCAGTCCATGTGTCGCTGCTTCTTTCGGTTATTGGCTTGCGAGAACAGCCGACCCATCAGCTTGATGAACATCGTCACCGCATCGTCGGTGAGCTTCTGGCCGAGCTTGATGACTTGGGCCACGATCAGAGCGTGCCGACGGCTGGCATTGAAGTCATTGGCCAGCCAGGCCGGCGTGGCATTGCCCTCCCGGATCATCTGGTCCCACCGTCCCGACGATATGCGCGCCTGCAGTTTCGGATCGATTTCCAGCGCGCGCAGGAAGGCAACTCTTTCTGTCAGCCCGACCAGGTTCGACGCACCCGGCGCTTCTGGCGCCGAGCGCAGCCAATGAAAGCGGGTTTGGCCGATCGACGGGTCAACCTCTAACAGCCTATCCAATGATTGAAGCGTATCGAGCGGGATGTCTTCAATCAGAGTTCTCTCCGCCCGTCGGCGGGCTATCGCACGGCCGCCAAGGCCGATCCGTTCGAT
>NZ_JAIUGV010000029.1 GCF_020164745.1 Mesorhizobium sp. ES1-4
CTCCTTTCAACCGCAATGAATCACGAACTCAAACCAAGGGGAATCCTGAATCCTTTAAAACGCGACAGGCTTTAGCCCGTTATGTAGCGCCACACCTGCGCATCGGGTTTGATCTGACCCGAGAGCACGAAGTATTTGTAGAGCACCAGCAGGGAGATCGCCTGTTCGGTCCGCTCGTCGTCGAATGTCCGGCAATAGGCGTTCGCGGCGGCGATGATGCGCTCCGCCTTCGCTGGATTCCGCTCGAAATAGGCCACTTGGTCCGAAAGGTTCGAGAAATCCGCATCGAGCGGCACGTAATGCACATTGGCTTCGAGCTGCCGCTCCGCGAACCATGTCTCATAAGTCGGTGGCGGCATCATGCAGAGCGACTTCGAATTCATGATCCATTTGAGATTGGTCGCCACGTCATTGCCTTCGAGCGAGACGATGTAGCGGTAGCGCTGGTGCTGGCTGATGGTGAGAAAAGGCTTGGCGTATTCGGCCGGCGCGTTGGGCTTGTGCGAACCGGCATCACAGAACGGCAGGTCGCGCACGGCCTCGAGAAACCTTGTCCTGATCGGGTTGTTGAGATCGCCGCGCCAGACCACGGCCGGCAGCTTGTCGGCGAACGACATGGCGTCAGCAGCCATCTGGAAGTGACGAAACTTGTCGAGCTTCATGATGATCGCGTTGCTGTCGTCGGCCCGGATTGGCCGGTCCTTGACGATCGAGGGCACCTTGGGCACCTTTCTGACGTCGCCGAATTCCAGGTCGATGAGCAGGCCGGGATCGAAGTAGCGGGCGAATTCCTTCAGGTCGTAATAATACATGGTCGGCGTGAAGGGCAGTTTGCCGATGCGCTTGGCATTGGCACTTGGCGCGAAGCCGTCCTGCAGTTTGTTATAGTAGTTCAACCTGCGGCGAGCCGCCTCACCGGAAAGCCTGGCCCTTTCGAGACGGCCAGCCAGCCTGGCGCGAAACAGCGCTTGCGGAGCGACATCGCGCGCAACGTTTCTCGCATAATAGAAAACTCTTGCTGCGGTCCGCGAAATTGTGGCCATCGGTCACTTGATCAAAACAGGCAGTTCTCAATTCATTGGCCCGCGTTTCCTACATCATTATGGCGCCCATCTGGCAAGCCCCGCATCTCCTCCAGCCAGCATCCAGGCATTGTCGCTTCAGCTGTTGTGTTTGACGGCTAATGCTCCTAGGCAGGTTCAGGGCCGCAAGGCAGCGAAAAAAGGAGCCGATATGGCGCGAGCACCAAACTACGATCAGGAACGCAAGGAGCGCGACCGCCAGAAAGCGGCCAAGAAGGCTGAAAAGCTGGCAGCCAAGGTTGCCGCGCGCGAACGTTCGAAGCCTGAAACCGAGACGCAGACCGAAACCGAGGAGTAACGTCGTACGGCCCGCGAATGCGGGCCGCGACTCAATCCGAATTGTCGGTGTCAGCCTATGTCAGGCTGGCGCCTTGTCGCTGATGAAAACATCCACCTCCCGCGCCGCGGCGATGAAAGCGCGGCGGGCATTCATCGCCGGCTTGTCGCCGGCGAGCGCGTCGTGGCAGGCCTGCAGCGCCGCGCGATGCTTGGCGCTGCGCTTGCCGGGCCAGCTGTTGAGGAGGTAGTCGGAAGCCTCCCTTGCAGAACGCAAGAGCTGAGTGCTTCCGGCCGTGGCGGATTTCACGGTCACAGGCGTTTCAAACCGATTGTTTTCCATCGCCGCTCTTACGCCATTGGCTTGCTCGAAGCGAGGCCGAAAGTGCGCTTCGCCCTGGATGCCGCCGCTTTTTCCGCGAGCGCACTGCCGCATGGACCGCACTAGGCAGCGACTACGGCAAATCCCCTGGCGCGAAGGCCACGTCGGTCGTTGGCGAGCGACGTCACCAGCCGGTCACGGCTGCCGACGATGTGGGCCGAGAGCAGCCGCGCGGCTTCATCGGCCTGACCGAGGCGTGTGGCGGCAAGGATGGCGCGATGTTCGCGCCAGGCGCGGCCAAGAGCCGTTTCATCACGCACTTCCAGCCAGCGGGCCCGCGACAGGCGCGTCATTGCATCACGAACCGCCCGGAACAGGAATTCGTTGCCGGAGAGCCGCGCCAGCTCGATGTGAAAATCCATGCCGACACGATGCCATTCCTCGCGCGGGGTGTTTTCGTCACAGGAATCGAGCATCGCCTCGATGACATCGATGGCGCTCTTGTCGGCTTGCCCGCATGTCAGCCGCAGCGCCGCGATCTCGACCGCCTCGCGATAGACCGCGATCTGCTCGAGTTCGGCGAGGTTGATCGGCGAGACCGTCCAGCCGCGCCCGTCCCTGCCGACCAGCCCCTCGGTCTCCAACCGCAGAAGTGCCGCCCTGACCGGCGTGCGCGAGGCGCCGAAACGGCCCTCGATCCAGCGCTCCGTCAGCCGCTCTCCCGGCCCGATCTCGAGCGCCAGGATCATCTCGCGAAGCTGCCGCTCAACATTCTGCATCTGCGACATCGCGCTTCCTTTCCAAAGCCGCATTGACAGCGACCGGCTTGAAGTTCATGACGGATACCAGTTTGGTATCCCAAAATGGTATCCTCGACAAGCGCCGATACCGGGGGCAGGCAGGACATGACACGGGAAGACACGCAAAGCGGCTACAACATCCACTGGCGGCGCAATCTCGCCGTCTGCTTCGCGGGCTCGTTCAGCACGCTGATCGCCATGACCCTGCTGCTCCCCTTCCTGCCGCTCTATGTCGAACAACTCGGCGCCCAGGGCCATGCCGCCATCGTACAGTGGTCCGGCATCGCCTATGGCGCCACCTTCTTCGCCGCGGCGATGGTCGCGCCGCTGTGGGGACGCCTGGGCGACCGCTACGGGCGTAAGGTGATGCTGGTGCGCGCCTCTTTCGGCATGGCGATCTGCATGTCGCTGACGGGCATGGTCGAAACGGTCTGGCAATTGGTTCTGCTGCGCCTGTTGATCGGCTTCGCCGGCGGCTATTCCTCGGGTTCGACCATACTGGTGGCCATGCAGACGCCGAAGGACCGCTCCGGCTGGGCGCTGGGCATCCTGTCGGCGGGCATCACGGCGGGCTCGCTGGTCGGCCCCCTGCTCGGCGGCGTGCTGCCGCCGGTGATCGGCATTCGAGCCACCTTTCTGTTGTCGGGCGGCGTGATCTTCCTCGCCTTCCTGGCGACGACCTTCCTTATCAAGGAGAGCCCGCGTCCCAGGCCAGCCAAAGCCGATGCGGCGGCAAAGCCGAAAAGCGGCTGGTCACGGATCCCGGACAAGCGCCCGGTCGTGGCCATGCTGACCACCGGCATGCTGCTCGCCTTCGCCACGATGTCGATCGAGCCGATCATCACCGTCTATGTACAGCAACTCATCGAGGACCAGAGCCGGGTGACGCTGGTCGCCGGCGTTGTGATGTCGGCGGCCGCGCTCGGCACCATCCTGTCTGCATCATGGCTTGGCAGACTCGCGGACCGGATCGGGCACTGGAACGTTGTCGTGGGAGCGCTCGCCGTCTCGGCGCTGCTGCTCATCCCGCAGGCTTTTGTCACCAGCGCCTGGCAGCTTATCGGCCTGCGTTTCCTGATGGGTCTGGCTTTGGGCGGCCTGCTGCCCTGCATCACCAGTGTCATCAGGCACAACATCCCCGACGGCGTTGGCGGCAACGTGCTTGGCCTGGCGATCTCGGCGCAGTATGTCGGGCAGGTCGCGGGACCGCTCGCCGGTGGTTTTGCGGGTGGCCATTTCGGCATGCCGGCGGTGTTTCTCGGCACGTCGGTGCTGATGGCGCTAGGCGCCGTCTACAACTGGATTGTCCAGTCGCGGCGGACACGGCATATGGCGCTCGAAGCGGGCCAGCCCTGAGGCTTGCCCGAGCAGCAAAAAAGAAGGAGCACGCCGACCATGAACCTCGCCGATCCAAACGGCAGCCGCCTCCTCGTGCTGGCCGGCGGTCTCGTCGGCGCGTCGGGTGTGGCGCTGTCGGCAGCGGCCGCGCACCGCGGCGGCGCCTTCACCGGCACGGCCGCGTCGTTCCTCCTGATGCATGCGCCGGTCTTTCTCGCCATTGGTCTGACCGGCGCAAACCGCTGGCTGCGCATCGCAAGCCTGATTCTGCTTGCCGGACTGCTGCTCTTCGCGGGCGATCTTCTCGCCCGCGATTTTTGGGGATCAAGGCTGTTTCCGATGTCGGCGCCAATCGGCGGCACCCTGCTCATTGCCGGCTGGCTGGCGATAGCAATCTCCGTCGTGGCCCGTCCGCGACCCTGAAATGATCGCTCCGGTTCAATCCCGGCGGCGTTCCGGGCGAACCCAAAGGTCGCGATTGCGCGCCGCGGGTTCTGCCCGGCGCCGCGCCTCGGGTCGCTCCGCGGCCGGCGCGATGCCCCAGTAGTTGCGATAGATGTCTTCGAACAGATGTTTGATGGGATGCATGACTCATCCTCCTTGGTTTTGAATCGGTTCAATCATTGGGTGCGAAAAGAGCCGCCTGGTCAGCTCCGCTTGCGCACCACAAGGAAACGAAGGTCGCGAATCCATGGACCAGTTTCACCACGACGCCTGGCTTTGTCGGTGGCCGACCCGACATTCCAGTCATTGCGATAGACGTCGTCGAAAAGAAAATTGACGGGATGCATGGCACTCTTCCCCGGCTAATCGAGCAGGCTAAGCCGCCCATTTGGATCGATTCAAGATAAACCCCTGACAGGTCGCCGGTCAAGCAGATTTTGAATCGATCCAATGAAAACACTGGCTGCAAATCGGGAACGTGCTAAATGAGTGTCAGGAGGCACGCGCAAATGTCGTCACTCACCGCAGGCAATAGACGACCCGTCCGGCTGGCCGACATCGCAAAGGCCGCCGGTGTTTCGCACGGCACCGCGTCCAATGTATTCAGCCGCCCCGAGATCGTGCGCGAGGAAGTCCGCGACCGGGTTCGCGCGGCAGCCGAGGCGATGGGTTATGCCGGACCCGATCCAAAGGGACGGCTGCTGCGCGCCGGCAAGGTCAATGCCATCGGCGTTGCCACCGCCGAACCCCTCTCCTACTTCTTCGACGATCCGTTCGCGCGCGTCATGATGGCGGGAATTTCGCAGGCCTGCGATGCGACGGGAGCCGGCATCTCCCTGGTCTCGGCCGCCAACAACGAGCAGCTTGCCTGGAACATCCAGAGCGCTCTGGTCGACGGCTTCATCGTCTTTTGCATCGAAGGCGGCTCGCGCCTGGTGGAATTGGCACGCGAGCGCAAGCTGCCCTTCGTCGCGCTCGACCTCGATTCCGAGGACGGGTCGGTCGCGGCGATCGGGGTCGACAACATCGCCGGCGCCGGCTTGGCGGCCCGCCATCTCACCGATCTGGGACATCGCCGCTTCGCCGTCCTGGCGCTGCCCTTCGCCGACGACAGGACGGGCCTTGTTTTGCCCGAACAGGTCCGGGCCGCAACCTATGCAGGGACGCGCGACCGCCTCACCGGCTATCTCCGGGAGCTTGCGCGGGTTGGCATCGATACATCCAAAGTGCCTGTCTACGAGACCGCCAATGACGTGGCGAGCACGAAGGCGGGGCTCGAAACCGTCTTCGCCTCCGACACGCCGCCCACCGCCATCCTGGCCATGTCGGACAGAATAGCCCTGGTGGCACTCGAATGGCTGAGCGCACGCGGACTGCGCGTGCCTGACGATGTTTCCGTCGTCGGTTTCGACGGTGTTCCCGAAGCAGCGGTGTCCGAGCCACCATTGACCACCATCGCGCAGCCGATTGCCGAGATGGGCCGCCTGGCCGTCAGGGCGATCCTGGAGAGCGACGGCCCGGTCAGCCGACACCAACTGCCGGTCGAACTGATCGTGCGGGGCTCGTCGGGCCCGCCCCGTGGTTGAACCGCACGCCGAACGCCTATCGGTTGGCCGTTGCCACGGCAGAAACACCGAAAGGCGCGCCAGCCGGCGAGGAATCCTTTTGGGTCGTGCGGGGCTTGCCCGAACCACTCATGGTCGACAGCCATTCGAGATAGAAGGCGAGCGCGAACTGCATCGCGATGCCGGCCGATATCAGCAGGCTGTCATAGACGAACCCGCCCGGATTGATCAGCTTCATTACCTGGGCAACCATGGCGATCAGCGTGCCGGCGATGAAGACCGGCAGCGATCGTTTGCCCAAGATCGCCAGCGGATGGTCAGGGTTGGTGCGGAAAAGATTTGACAGTGCCGGCAGGGCAACGACGAGGTAGCTGACCGCCAGGATGTGCAACAGCCGCGGCAGCGACAGGAACGTCTTGTCGAAGCCGCCGATCACCACCGGCAGGTTGAACCACGTTATCTTCCCCCAGAGCGGGCTATGCACCCACGCCAGCGCCGCCAGCACATAGGCCGCGGCCGCGCCGACAAGCCAGCGGTTGACCGGAATGACACCGCCGCGCCTGACATGCAGCATGGCGGCAAGGCCGATGTTGAACAGGAACTGCCAGGAGAGCGGATTGAGGAACCAGAAGCCGGGCTCGGGATAATTGGGCGGCGCGATCTGCCAGATTCCGGCTACGAGCCACAGCGTGCCTGATACGGCGAGGGCCGCGACGGGCCTGTAGTTGACGAACAGGACGAAGGCCGGCGCCATCAAAAGCAGCGCTGCGTAGACCGGAAGGATGTTGTTGTAGCCGAGCTGGTGGCCGAGCGTGGCGATGCCGACCAGCACCTGGGGGGTGTTCTTCATCAGCGGCTCGAGGTTGATGAGCTTCAGCAGTTCCGGCCGACTGGCAAGCACCGCCACGGCGCAGAACAGCGCCATCACCACCATCGTCGTGACGATATGGGCGACGTAGAGCACACCCGCCCGCCGCCACATCTTCAAGGTAGCCAGAAGCCGGCCTCCCGGCCGGAATTTCGTGCCGTAGGCGAGCGCGACCGAGATGCCGGAAATCAGCACGAACGCTTCGGCCGCGTCCGAGAAGCCGAAATTCCTGTAGGTCAGGGCCTCGAAAGCCGTGCCCGGCACATGGTCGATGAAGATCGTAAGCAGGGCCAGCGCGCGCAGTACATCGATACGCGTGTCGCGTTGCTGCAAGACGCGCAAATCGCGATCTGGCGAAACAGGGATGGTCATCGACAAAAGGCCTCAAAGCTGGTTGTTCGTATCCAGCAATGCGACCCCCCACGCACCGCTTCGATTCTTCCCACCGGGATTATATCGACGCGGAAACGGGCTGGAATGCGCCTGGTTCAATCAACTTTCACGGAGCATGGAAACATTGCGTTTTGAAGCCGGCAAATTGAGCGAAACCTCATACAATCAACGGGATGCGATATGACCGGCGCCAACGTCGAAAACGGCCCGTTGATCCTGGATCTGGCCTTTCCGTATCGTCTCCTCGGCGACGGCGACGGCGGCCGTGGATGCCTGTTCCTGCTGCATGGATCGGGTGTCGACGAGACAAGCATGGTGGCGCTGGCGAGGCGCATGGCACCCGGCGCCGTCCTGATCGCGGTGCGTGGCCGTATCCCCCAGGAGGAGGGTTTTCGCTGGTTCGAACGAATCACGCCGACCACTTTCGAGCAGACAAGCATTCACGCGGAGACAGCTGCCTTCGCCGCATTCGCCGGCCAAGCCGTCGCGCGCCACGGGCTTGATCTCAATCGCGTAACATTCCTCGGCTATTCGAACGGCGCCAATCTGGTTTCGAGCCTGATGCTGCTTCACCCCGGCATCGTCCGCAGTGCGGCGCTGCTGAGGCCAATGCCTGTGCTCGACCATGTGCCGGCGGCGGACCTTGCGGGAACACGGACGCTGATCATTGCCGGAGCCGCCGACGAGACCTACGGGCCGTTCGCGCCGGCCCTGGTGACGCTGCTCAGCCGGCACGGCACAGAAATCGACGCCCGGATTGTTCCATCGGGCCACGAAATCGGCGACCCGGATGCCGTGATCGTCAGGCACTGGCTGGCGGGATCTGATGTCGTGACGTAGGCAGGCCGGCCTGCTCGCGCCAGGCGGCGACCCGTATGGCAGCGAGCGGCAACAGGGTAAGATACGCCGCCGCACGGGCCGAGACGCGGCGATTCACCAACAAAACAGCCCGGCTCTTCCATTGTCCACAGCGGCGACATATCACTGTTACAGATTGCCTATCGAGATACTGTTCACTGAGGGGAGGTCTGCATGGCCGACAAGAACAGCATCACTCTGCTCGACGACACTTCGACATTGCCGGCAATCGTTGCCGATCCGTCGGACATCGCCAGGATCGAAAGCACGATCGACGTCAGGGATCGTGCCGGCATTTCGGTTTATGGGGACCGTGCCCAGCAGGCCGTCAGCGACTATGCCGACAAGATCCTGGGCCAGTTGCGCAACCGCGATCTTGGGGACACCGGCGATCTCCTGACCGACATCATCATGAAGGCCAAAAATCTCGATCCGGCCTCGCTGAAGGACCAGGGATTTCTCAGTGGCCTGTTCTCGTCGTTCAAGGCACGGCTCGAACGCTTCAAGGAAAAATACGAGGACGTGGCGGGACAGATCGACCGCATCGGTCTTGAACTCGACCGCCACAAGGACACGTTGCGGCGCGATATCGCGGTGCTCGACGACCTGCATGAACAGACCAAGGATTCCATCCTCAAGCTCGATGCCTATGTGCAGGCCGGCAAGAAGTTCGTCGACGATTATCGCGCCAACGAGTTGCCGAAGCTGAAGATATCGGCGGATTCGGCCGGCGGCGACGTCGGCGGCACGTTGGAGGCGCAGACCTATCAAGACGCGGTGCAGGCGCTCGATCGGCTGGAAAAGCGCGTCTTCTACCTGGTTCAGGCGCGCCAGCTTGGCATCCAGCAATTGCCGCAGATCCGCATCGTCCAGTCCGGCGACGAGACGCTGATCGAGAACCTGCAGGCGACATCGGCGCTCACCGTGCCCGCATGGAAGCAGAAGATGGTCATCCTGCTTGGACTGACCAACCAGAAGTCGGCGCTCGAACTGCAAAAGACGGTGACTGACGCCACCAACGAGATGATCCGCCAGACGTCGAAAATGATGAAGGATCAGGCGATCTCGATCGAGGAGCAGGCGCAGCGCGGCATTGTCGATGTCGAAACGCTGGCGCAGGCCAATCGCGACCTCATAGACACGGTGCAAGGCGTGCTCAAGGTCCAGCAGGAGGGCCGCCAAAAGCGGGCCGACGCCGAAAAGCAGATGGACCAGATGACGATCGATCTGAAGAAAGCGCTGACCCAGGCCTGATCGGAACCGCCATGCCGAAGACGCTGACGTCCGTTCTGCTGCTCGCCTTCGCGGTGCTGCTGGCGGCCTGCAATTCGAGCCATGTGAAATTCTCGATCGTCTCCGGCTCCGAAAACACGGTGCTGGAGCCGATCGTTCAGGAATTCTGCGCCAAGCAGGGCGCGACCTGCACTGTTTCCTATAAAGGCTCCCTCGACATCGGCCTTGGCCTGCAGAAGCCCGGCGGTCTCGACCAGGACGCGGTGTGGCCGGCATCGAGCGTCTGGGTCGACCTGTTCGACACCGGCCGCAAGGTGCGCAACCTGACTTCGATCGCGCAGATGCCGGTTATTCTGGGCGTGCGCAAATCCAAGGCCGCCGAACTTGGCTGGGTCGGCAAACCGGTGTTCATGAAGGACATCCTGGCCGCGGTGAAGGACGGCAAGCTGAAATTCCTGATGACGTCGGCGACGCAGTCCAATTCGGGCGCCAGCGCCTACCTCGCCATGCTGTCCAGCGCGCTTGGCGGCAAGGAAGTGATCGAGCCGGGCGATCTCGACAATCCGAGCGTGCGCGACACGGTCGGCACGCTGCTGCAAGGCGTCGAGCGTTCGTCAGGCTCGTCGGGCTGGCTTGCCGACCTCTACGTCGACAGCGCCGGCAAGGGCACCGTCTACGACGCGATGTGGAACTACGAGGCGACGCTGAAGGAGACCAACGACAAGCTCAAGCAGATGGGCAAGGAGCCGCTCTATGCCATCTATCCGGCCGACGGCGTCGCGGTCGGCGACTCGCCGCTCGGCTTCATCGACCACGGGCGCGGAGCCGATGTCGAAAAATTCTTCACCGACCTGCTCGCCTATCTGCAGTCCGACGCCGTGCGCAAACGCATCGCCGATACCGGCCGCCGGCTGCCGCTCGGCGGCGCGGCAATCCAGGCCACCGCCGAGCCGGATTGGAACTTCGATCCCGGCAAGCTGGTGACATCGATTCGCATGCCGGAGCCGGCCGTGATCCGCAAGGCACTGGACCTTTATCAGGAGGCCTTGCGCAAACCTTCGCTGACGGCACTATGCTTCGACTTCTCCGGCTCGATGCAAGACCAGGGCGAGAAACAGTTGCAGGCGGCCGCCCAATTCCTGTTCACGCCGGAAAAGGCGAGCGAAGTGCTGGTGCAATGGACGCCGTCCGACCGCATCTTCGTGCTGCCTTTCGACGCCGTCGTGCGTGACACGTTCGAGGCAAGCGGCGATGCGGCGGGCCAGGGTGAGTTGCTGGCGGACGTTGCCCAGCAGCGCGCCGGCGGCGGCACCGACATGTATGCCTGCGCCGACCAGGCTTTGCAGAAGATCGTCGCCACGGCGAATCTCTCAAAATACCTGCCGGCCATCGTCATCATGACCGACGGCCGCACCGATGGTGGCTCTGACCTGTTTCTCGCTCACTGGCGCGGCGCCGCCGTGCGCGTGCCGGTGTTCGGCGTCACATTCGGAGATGCGGACAAGAGCCAGCTCGACAGCCTCGCCAAGGCGACCTCGGCGCGGGTCTTCGACGGCAGCGGCGACCTGGCCGGCGCCTTCCGCGCCGCGCGCGGCTACAATTAGAGCCTGCCGGATGCGTGGCTTCGGCAATGACTGGAACTGGATCGTGGCAGGCGCCGTTTCTGCGGCCCTGCTCCTGGGGCTGAGCTTCTACACGCATTTCCCGTTTCTGGTGTCGGCGATCGTCGCCGCGCTTGTCTTTGCCGGGCTGGTGTTCGTTCTGGCGCCGCGCCAGCTTTTCGAGGGGCTCGATCTCAGCACGCTCAGCGGCAGCAAAGTGGCTTTCGCCCGCGAACTGTTGGCGCAGGCGCAACCGGCCGCGGACCGTCTGTCGGCCGCCGCCGGATCGATCGCCGACAAGGACATGAAGGCCAAGGTGAAGAACCTGTCCGACATCGCTGCCGACGTCATTTCCAAGGTCGAGACGAAACCGGAAACCGCGCCCTCGGTGCGGCGTTTCCTCACCTACTACGTGCCGCAGGCTGCGGAAGTGGCGGAAGGCTACGCGACGCTGGCCAACCGACGAGCACCGAGCCAGGCAAGGCTTGCCAATGTCGGCGCCGTGATCACCAAACTGCAGGACGCTTTCGTGCATTACGCCGACAGCCTGGCCGATAGCGAACTCGGCACGCTCGACGTCGACCTGCGACTCATTCAGGAGTCGCTGAAAGAGGATATCGGACACTGATGGCCATTTCGCGCCGCGCTTTCGGACTGGGTCTGCTGGCGGCCGCCGCTGCCGGCACCGGCGGCTATCTGACGCTGAAGGATCGTCCCGAGTTCCGCGGCTATCTCGGCAACAAAGCGCATCTGTTCGGTTTCATCGGCGGTGAGAAACAGGCTTTCCTCGCCGATCCCGATGTTGTCCACGCGCTTGGTGGCTATGGGCTGGAGCTTGACGCACGCGTCGCCGGTTCGGTGGAGATGGTACGCGAATCCGCGCTCTTGTCGCAGAAGCCGCAGTTCCTGTGGCCGTCCTCGTCGATCATGGTCGACCTCGCTCGCAAAAGCGGCGTCCCGGTCCGCAACGACCAGGTGGTGCTCAACTCGCCGATCGTCGTCTACACCTGGGGGCCGGTGGTCGAAGGCTTGAAGAAGAGCGGACTGGTCACGGTCGCCGCCAAGGGCGGTTACAACCAGCTCGATCTCAAGGCCCTGCTCGATGCCATCCTGGCCGGCAAGAACTGGTCCGATCTCGGCATAGACGAACTTTACGGCCGCGCCCGCATCGTCTCGACCGATCCCAACCGGTCGAATTCCGGTTTCATGTTTTCGGGCCTGGTGCTGAGCCTGATGAGCGGTGACGTGGCGACACAGGAACTGCTTGCCCAGCATGGCGACCAGGCCAAGGCGATCTTCCGCGGCATGGGCCTGAAGTCGTCATCCTCGGGAAAGCTGTTCGACCAGTATATCGCCGGCGGGCTTGGCGCCGAGCCAATGGTGGTCGGCTACGAAAACCAGTTGGTCGAATGGGCGCTCGCCGATCCCGCACGCTGGCAAAGGGTGCAGGCGGGCGCCGGCGCCAAGCCCGAGATCCTCTACCCCAGGCCCACGGTCTATTCGGCGCATCCGCTGATTGTCATCGATCCATCGGTCGACCGGTTGCTGGAGGCACTGACCAGCCCGAAACTGCAGGAACTGGCCTGGTCGAAGCACGGGTTCCGCGGTCCGCTCGGCACCGTCACCGGCGGCGCCGATGCCGCGATCGCCGGTGTGCGGCCGGCGGAAATCGAGGCAGTGCTGCCGATGCCCTCGGCGGACGTGATGCTGTCGTTGCTTGCCCAGTTGGAAGGCTGAGCACGCGTCGAACCGCGTTCGACTTCGCTGCCTTGCGAACATGCCGCCGAGGCGTCAGCGCGATACCGATGCGGCTTTTGCGGACAGGCCGGCGACCGCTGAATAGCCGTCGCGCCCTACCCGCGCCCCATCCTGTTCCAGGCGTCGAGCCCTGCGATTTTGTAGGCCTCCGCCAGCGTCGGATAGTTGAAGGTGTTGTTGACGAAGAAGTCGACCGTGCCGCCGAGATTGATCACCGCCTGGCCGATGTGAATGAGTTCGGTGGCGCCCTCGCCGACGATATGGGCGCCGAGCAGGCGCCGCGTCTCGATCGAGAACAACAGCTTCAGGAAGCCGGTGTCGACGCCCATGATGTGGCCGCGCGACGTCTCGCGGAAGCGCGCGACACCAACCTCATAGGCGCCGCCGCCTTGGCGCACCTGTTCCTCGGACTGGCCGACCGTCGAGATCTCCGGCACCGCATAGATGCCGTAGGGAAAGGTCTCCGGCGGCGCCTGCAGGGTCATGCCAAAGGCATGGCAGGCGGCCACCCTGCCCTGCTCCATCGAGGTGGAGGCGAGGCTCGGAAAGCCGATGACGTCGCCAGCGGCGTAGATATTGGGCACGCTGGTCTGGAAAGTCTGCGGATCGACCTTGATGCGACCCCTGGAGTCGGCTTCGATGCCGACGACGTCGAGGCCGAGGCTGCCGATATTGCCGGTACGGCCGGCGGCGTAGAGCACGACCTCGGAGCGGATGGTTCGGCCATCGGCCAGTTCCACCTCGGCGGCTTCCGGCCTGGAGCGGATTTCCTTGACAGCGCTGCCCAGCCTGATCGTCATGCCGCGGTCGCGCATCTGGTGGATGAAATCGTCGACGATCTCCCGGTCGACGAAATCGAGGATGGAGTTGCGCGGCTCGACCAACGTCACCGGTACGTCGAGCGCGGAAAAGATCGTGGCGTATTCGACGCCGATGACGCCGGCGCCGATCACCGTCAGCGTGCGCGGCAGGCGGTGGAGTTCGAGCATCTCGTCACTGTCGAAGACACGGGTCTTGTCGAAGGGTACGTCGGCCGGCCGATGCGGCCTGGTGCCGACCGCGATCAGCGCATTGGCGAAACCGACTTCGCTGTAGTCGCCATTGTCCGCTGTCAGGCTGACCCTGTTAGGGCTGATGAATTTGACCGCGGCACGGGCGCTCTTGACCGTGTTGCGCATGAATTGATGCTGCAGCACCTCGACCTCATGGTCGAGCGTCTTGTGCAGGCGCTCTATCAGGTCGCCGACCGAGATATCCTGCTTGACCCGATAGCCGCGTCCATAGAAGCCGCGCTCGCGCCAGCCCGAAAGGTTGAGAACCGTCTCGCGCAAAGTTTTCGACGGGATGGTGCCGGTGTGCACCGAGACGCCGCCAAGACGCCGGCCCCGATCGACCACCAGCACCGATTTGCCGAGTTTGGCCGATTGCACCGCCGCGCGGCGGCCCGAGGGGCCGCTGCCGATGACCAGCATGTCGTAGTCCATATTGCCCGCCCCCTCGGCGTCTTGTTGCGCCGCAGCAAGCTAACGCCATTCACACCGCAAATTCAACCGGTTCAGATCGTTGGCCCGCTCTACGCTGCCCGGCGCGCGGCGAAACGGTCCGATCTTGATTCCGCCGTGACCCTTCACCATTTCTGGTGAGGTGGGGCACAGGCTAAACAGGCCCCTGTTACGAGGAAATGACATGAACGCTCGCGTTCTCGACGGCGACATCACCAACACCCGGCTGGACGATGTCAGGGCTTACGAAGGCGTGCGTACAAGGCGCGTCCTGGCCTTTGTGCTCGACTATATCATCGTCGCCCTGCTGACCATTCCGTTCGCCATCCTGGTGTTCTTCCTCGGGATTTTGACCCTTGGCCTTGGCTGGATGCTGTTCGGCGTCCTGGTGCCGGGAGTCGCCATCCTCTACATCTGGAACACGCTGGGCAGTTCCGACCAGGCCACCACCGGCATGAGGATAATGGGCATTCGCCTCGACCGTCTTGACGGCACGCAGATCGATGGCCTCACCGCTGTCGTCCATTCCGTGCTGTTCTGGGCCGGCAACGTCATCCTGTCGCCGCTGGTCCTGCTGGTGACCCTGTTCACCGATCGCAAGCGCACGCTGCACGATCTTTTGCTGGGCACTGTCGTCAGCCGTACTGGCCGCTAAAACCGCCGCTCACGAGAAAACTACGGTCCCTTGAGCGCAAATGTGAAGGTGTTAAGGCAACCACACCTTCACAATCCTGTTGAATTTTTCGCCGCCGGAGCCAAAGGTAGAGCGATTCGAAGGAGTGTCTCCAAGGCTCGATGACGCAGCATCCGACCCAGTCGCCGCAGTTTTTCCTGACCGCGCCGTCGCCGTGCCCGTATCTCGACGGCCAGTTCGAGCGCAAGGTGTTCACGCATCTGGTCGGCGACAAGGCCCCGGAGATGAACGACCTGCTCACGCAAGGCGGCTTCCGGCGCTCGCAGAACATCGCCTACAGGCCGGCCTGCGAAACCTGCCGCGCCTGTGTATCCGTACGCATCCTGGCCCAGGAGTTTACCGCCAGCCGCAACATGAAGCGCGTGCTGCAGCACAATTCCGACCTCGTCGGCGCCATGCACAATGCCGAGCCCTCGACCGAACAATATTCGCTGTTTCGCGGCTACCTCGACGCCCGCCACCGCCGCGGCGGCATGTCCGATATGACGGTGCTCGACTACGCCATGATGGTCGAGGATACCCATGTCGACACCAAGGTGATCGAATACCGGCGGCGCGGACCCGATACCTTCATCACCGGCAAGGGTCAGGGTGAACTCATCGCGGTCGCGCTCACCGACAAGATGGCCGACGGCCTGTCGATGGTTTATTCCTATTTCAATCCCGATTTCGAAAGCCGCTCGCTTGGCACGTTCATGATCCTCGATCATATCGCGCGCGCCAAGGCGATGGGACTGCCCCATGTCTACCTTGGCTACTGGGTCAATGGTTCGCGCAAGATGAATTATAAGATGCGCTTCATGCCGCAGGAGCATCTCGGCCCAAAAGGCTGGGAGCGCTATACCAACGAAGCGGTCTGACGCTGAGTTTTCCCTCGATCCACGCTTAAACTGTTTCAAGGCAGGGGGTGCTGGTCTTTCAGCCGCCCGGCTGGAGAGTGCGCGACTACGCCGATCGGCCGCCGCCTGCATTCATTGCGAAAGTGCCTGCATGTCCTCTCACCATGATCACCAGAAGGGTGTTTTGATAACCGCCATCGGCGGACTGACATTGACCGTCGACATACCGTTGATCCGCCTTGCGGATGGCGGCGCCTGGACAATCCTTTTGCTGCGAACCGGGACCACTTTCATCGCCGCGATGATCATCTGGTCGGTCTGGCGCGCGCTGAGCCGGAATGTTCCGCCGCTCATCCCCGGCTGGTCCGGGCTGATCGTGGCGATATGCTATGGGCTGACCTCCATCAGCTTCGTCACCGCAGTGTTCCACACCTCGACCGCCGATCTGGTGTTCATCCTGGCCTTCAACACCGTGTTCGCTGGCTTGCTGTCCTGGATATTCCTGAGGGAAAGACCAAGGGCGGTGACGGTCGCGGCGATGTTGGTCATGATCCTCGGCGTGCTCGTCATCGTCGGCGGCTCCGTCGGCACAGGCAAGCTGTTCGGCGATTTCATGGCACTCTGCTCGGCCTTCTTCATCGCGGTCGCCATCACCATCTCGCGCGCCAGCGGCAAGGACATGGGATTCACCTCGCTCATCGGCGTCCTTCTGCCGCTTGGGCTGGCCACCTTCATGGTGACAGGCGAAGGCTTGCACGTGAACGCACCATGGTGGATCATCTTCAATGGCGCCGTCATCATGCCGATCTCGTTCTTCTGCCTCGCCGCCGGACCGAAATACATTTCGGGACCGGAGGTGGCGATGTTCTATTTGCTCGAAACCGTGCTGGCGCCGATCTGGGTGTGGTTGATCTTCGCCGAGACGCCGACCCGCAACAGCCTGATCGGCGGCGGCATCCTGATCGTCACGCTGGTCGCCCATTCGCTCTGGCAGTTGCATGATGGGCGCAAGCGGCGCGGCGACCTTGCGGTGCACCATCCAGCGTAGAGCCGCACCGAAGTCCTTATCCGGCGCTGGCCTTCTTCGCCGCACCCGGTTCGGGCAGGACCTCGATCTGTGGTCCGGTCTCGATCCCGGCCGCCGGGCCAGTTGTCGTCTCGTCGGAGAGTTCCACCTCGCGCAGCCACTCACGCCAGATCGCGACCAGCAGGGCCATCAGCACCGGGCCGATGAACAGACCGAGAAAGCCCATCGTCTTGACGCCACCGATCAGGCCGAAAAAGGTCGGAAGGAAGGGCAGCTTTATCGGCCCGCCGACGAGTTTCGGCCGCAAGGTCTTGTCGACGATGAACAGTTCGACCGTTCCCCATAGGAACAGCGCCAGGCCGGCCATCGGCGAGCCGCTGGCGGCGAGGTAGATCGACACCAGGGTGAAGGACAGCGGCGCACCGCCGGGGATAAGCGCCATCACGCCGGTCAGCGCGCCCAGCGTCACAGGTGACGGCACCCCGGCCAGCCAGTAGGCAATGCCCAGCACCAGCCCCTCGCCGATGGCAATCACGGTCATGCCCGTCACGGTCGAGGAAATGGTCGCCGGCACGACGCGCGAAATCCGCTCCCAGCGGGTCGGCAGGATGCGTTCGCCGAGGCGATCGATCTGGCCAGCGAAATTCTCGCCGTCGCGATAGGCGAAAAACAGGGCGATCATCATGAACAGCAGTGTCAGAAAGAGGCTGAAAGCGCTGCCGCCGGCGGCGAGCGCGCCGCGGTAGATGCTGCCGATATTGGCGCCGCTGACCAGCTGGATCAATTCGCCGATGCCGCCGGGATGGCCGAGATTGGTCGTCCATTGTTCGTTCAGCCACTCACCCACGACAGGCATGGTGGCGATCCAGGGCGGCGTCACCGCACCGTGCCGGTTGGTCTCTATCGCCCACCCGACCCATTCGCGCACCTCGTTGATGGCATAGGTGCCGGCAAGCGCGATCGGCACCACCAGGAAGGCAAGGATGAACAGGATGGCAAAGGTGGCGGCTATGGTGCGGTTGCCGCCAACGCCGACCAGCAGGCGACGGTAGAGCGGCCAGCTGGCGAAGGCGATGACGAGCGCGGCCAGCACCGGGAACAGGAAACCGTGGAAGAAATAGACGCCGGCGGCAACGATCAGCACCAGCAGCCAGCGCGCCGCGGACAGCGGCGGAATGACGGCCGACCGGAGCGGTGTCGACAGCCCGAACAGGCGCTGCTGTCGTTCCGGTTTCTGGATCCTGGTTTCCTTCAAGCGCCCTGTTCTCCCCGGCCCATCCAGTTATGCACCGACATAGTGGAGCAATCGTGACGATAGTCCAAATGGTGATGGTGACGCCTCTTCCTTCTTCGCCGGGCCGGAAGGAAGAAGCAGTGGCGTTCCTGGAACACTCCTCATCCTCGCCTGGCGAGGCCACCGTCCTGGGCGAATGACGGGCCTCGCCCGCCCTTCGGCCCCGGGGAAGAAGCGAGAGGCGCCCCGTTACCCGAATTTCCCAGTCCTCGGGAACCCTTTCGGCACCATACGCCCTGCGGATGCCCTCGCGCCGATCCACTCGGCCAGTTCCTCGCGCGAGCGGGTGAAGGTACGGTCGGCCGAATCCTGCCAGGAAAGACCGGTCTCCAGCGTGAACGGCTTGAGATCAAGCAGGCCGCCGTCCTTGTATTTCTGCAGCCGGACGCCCTTGCCGCGACCCATCTCCGGAATTTCCGAGAGCGCGAACACCAGCATCTTGCGATTCTCGCCGACGATGGCCAGGTGATCGCCGGTGACCGGCACGCAGCGCTTGGCTTCGTCGGGCGCCCTGACGTTCATAACCTGCTTGCCCTTGCGGGTGTTGGCGACGACCTCTTGCTCCGGAACGATGAAGCCGTTGGCATCATGCGAGACCAACAGCAGCTTGCGCTTGGGGTCGTGGACAAAAGCGGTGACGATGTCCTGGTCGTTGTCCATGTCGACGATGATGCGTATCGGCTCGCCATGGCCGCGCCCCCCCGGCAGCCGATCGGCGCCGATCGTGTAGAACTTGCCGCCGGTGGTGAAGACCAGAACCTTGTCGGTGGTCTGGGCATGGAAGGCGAGCTTGAGGCCGTCGCCTTCCTTGAAGGTCAACGCCGAGAGGTCGGCCAGATGGCCCTTCATTGCCCGCAGCCAGCCCTTTTCGGAAACCACCACGGTGACCGGCTCGCGCTCGATCATCGCGTGGGCAATGTCGGTCAGGTCGTGCTCTGGCGCATCGGCGAACTGGGTACGGCGCTTGCCGATCTCGGTCTCCGGTCCGAACTTGTCGCGAAGCTGTGTTACTTCCCACTTGATGGTCGACCACTGCTTTGCATCGGACGCCAGCAGCGCCTCGATCTGCTTCTTCTCGGTGGTCAGGCCATCGAATTCCTTGCGGATCTCGAATTCCTCCAGCTTGCGCAAGGCGCGCAGCCGCATGTTGAGGATGGCTTCGGCCTGGGTGTCTGTAAGCGACCAGCGGGCCATCATGACCTGCTTTGGCTCATCCTCCTCACGGATGATCTTGATCACCTCGTCGATGTTGAGATAGGCGATCAGGTAGCCGGCGAGGATTTCCAGCCGCCTCTCGATCTCGCCAAGGCGATGTTTCGAGCGACGGATGAGGACGTCGCGACGGTGATCCAGCCATTCCTGCAGCACGCCTTTCAGCGACAGAACGTTGGGCACCTTGCCGCGCGAGAGCACATTCATGTTGAGTGGGAAACGGCTTTCGAGCTCGGTGAGCTTGAACAGCGATTCCATCAGGATGCCAGGGTCGACGGAACGGCTCTTGGGCACCAGCACGACCCGGATGTCCTCGGCGCTCTCGTCCCGGATATCCTCGAGCAACGGCAGCTTGCGGGCCATCAACAGCTCGGCGATCTTCTCGATCAGCCGCGCCTTCTGCACGCCATAGGGGATTTCGGTGACGACGATGCTCCAGGTGCCCCTGCCCTGGTCTTCCTGGCTCCATTTCGACCGCACGCGAAACCCGCCGCGGCCGGTCTCGTAGGCTTCGAGGATGGAGGCGCGGCTGTCGACGATGATGCCGCCGGTCGGGAAATCCGGGCCTTGGACGAAATCCATCAGCTTCGCCACCGACGCGTCGCGATGCTCGATCAGGTGCAGTGCGGCGTCGCAAAGTTCGGCCGCATTGTGCGGAGGGATCGATGTCGCCATGCCGACCGCGATGCCGGACGAGCCGTTGGCCAGGAGATTGGGGAAGGCACCGGGGAGCACGACCGGCTCCTCGTCCTCTTCATTGTAAGTCGGCCGATAGTCGACGGCATCCTCGGTGATGCCGGCAAGCAATTCGGTCGCCACGTCGGTCATGCGCGCTTCGGTGTAGCGCATGGCGGCGGCATTATCGCCGTCGATGTTGCCGAAATTGCCCTGGCCATCGACCAGGGGGTAGCGCATCGAAAAATCCTGCGCCAGCCGTACCAGCGCGTCATAGATCGACTGGTCGCCATGTGGGTGGAACTTACCCATCACCTCGCCGACGATACGGGCGCATTTGGCAAAGCCCTGGTCGGGATTGAGGCGCAGCAGGCGCATGGCATGCATGATGCGTCGGTGGACCGGCTTCAACCCGTCGCGCACGTCCGGCAGCGCCCGGTGCATGATGGTCGACAGCGCATAGGCGAGGTAGCGCTCTTCCAGCGCCTTTTTCAGGTCGACGGGTTCGATATGATCGCCACCGCCATCTTCAGGCGGCAAAAGCCTTTTTCCCATGGGCTGGACCTAGCCGAGCGGGTGATTCGCGGCAAGAGGCGCGCACCGCACCAATCGATTGCGCACTTTCCGCAACCGGAAACCGTAAGGTCGAGCTTGCCGGCCAACATCAATCTGTTACATGCCGCCTCTATTGGGAAGCACGCTGTCGGCCTGACCTTCATGCCAAATTCACTGCATTCTCCAATAGCGTTCGGATCGGGTTTGCCTTTCACCGCGATTTTGGACAATTGTGCCGGGACACGCCTTTTTCCCGTCCAGTTCATCACGGAATGGTGATGGCGCAAAGAATTGAAAAAACCAATTTCAGGACACTCTCAGGGACCTTGCGATGACAATCAAACGCTCAACTCTCCGGAAATTCGCTCTTTCGACCTTCTTGCTTACACTGCCGCTGAATGCGGCCCTTGCCCAGGACGCCGCGGTCGCGGACCGGCTGAAGGCGGCACTCGCGGCCCAGGGCGTCGACATCTCCTGGACCGGCGTAACCGGCGACAACACCAGCATGGTGCTGCAGGGCGTGTCGGTGAAACCGGCCGCCGAAAAGGAAGCGCTGCCGATCGGCGACGTCAAGCTCGAGAACATCACCGAAGCCAATGGCGGCTATGATATCGGCACCGTATCGACCTCGGCCTTCGAACACAGCAAGGACGGTGTCACCCTCGATCTCAGCCCGTTCGTCATCCACGACATGACGGTCCCGGCCGACGGCTCCACCGGTCCGCTTGGTTCGCTGATGATGTACAAGTCCGCCGAACTGTCGAACATGACGGTCAAGGTCGCCGACAAGACCGCCTTCTCGATGGATGGTCTTGCCATCGAGATCACGCCGCCTGCCGACGGCAAGCCGATGGAATTCAGCGCCAATACGGAGAAGTTCACGGCCGATCTCTCGCTGGTCGACGATCCCAAGTCCAAGGAGGTCATCAACGCGCTCGGATACCAGAACATCTCGGGCAATCTCGAAATGGCTGGCACCTGGCAGCCATCGGACGGCAAGATGGAGCTGTCGAAATACGATATCTCCGTCGAGAATGCCGGCACGCTCGGCATGACCTTCGATCTCGGCGGCTACACGATCGACTTCATCAAGTCGCTGCAGGAAATGCAGAAGAAGATGGCCGCACAGCCGGAAGGCGCCGACAATTCGGCGCAAGGCATGGCCATGCTCGGCCTGTTGCAGCAGCTTTCGTTCAACAGCGCCTCAATCCGCTTCGACGACGATTCGTTGACCGGCAAGGTGCTGGACTATGTCGGCAAGCAGCAGGGCATGTCGGCCAAGGACATCGCCAACCAGGCCAAGGCGATCGTGCCGTTCGGCATGGCGCAGCTCAACAACCCCGAACTGACGGCGGAGGTGACCGCGGCGGTCAGCAAATACCTCGACGATCCGAAGAGCCTCGAAATCTCAGCCGAGCCGCCGGCGTCGGTGCCGTTCGCGCTGATCATGGCAGGCGCCATGTCGAACCCGCTCGACCTGCCGAAGACACTCGGCGTCAGCGTCAAGGCCAACGAGGACTGATCGAAACGATCTCAATACGCAAAAGCCCGGCAGCGATGCCGGGCTTTTCTGTTGGATTGCTGAATCGAAAGCATCGGTTCGAGCGAGTACCTGAAGTTAAGCCTGAAGCTCCCGTCAGGCATCCTTCTTGGTCGGCGCGACACGCAGCGCCAGTTCACGAAGCTGCTGCGGCGAGGCTTCCGATGGCGCGTTCATCAACAAATCATAGGCCTGCTGATTCATCGGGAACATGGTGATTTCGCGCAGGTTCTTGGCGCCGACCAGAAGCATGACGACGCGGTCGACGCCGGCCGCCATGCCGCCATGCGGCGGCGCGCCATACTGGAAGGCGCGATAGAGGCCGCCGAAGCGCTCCTCGACCGTGGCGCGGTCCAGCCCGACCGTCTCGAATGCCTTGACCATAGTTTCGGGCAGATGGTTGCGGATACCGCCAGAGGCGATCTCGAAACCGTTGCAGACCATGTCGTACTGGAACGCCTTGATGCCGAGCAGATCCTCGCCGTTCAGCGCATCGATGCCACCTTGCGGCATGGAGAAAGGATTGTGGGCGAAATCGATCTTCTTCTCCTCCTCGTTCCATTCGAAGAACGGAAAATCGACGATCCAGCACAGTTCGAAGCGTTCGCGGTCGACGAGGTTCAGCTCTTCGCCGGCACGGGTGCGCGCCGCTCCGGCAAAGGAAACGAACTTCTTCGGATCGCCGGCGACGAAGAAGGCGGCATCGCCGTCGGCAAGGCCGAGCTGCTGGCGGATCGCCTCGGTGCGCTCCTCGCCGATGTTCTTGGCGAGCGGGCCGGCGCCTTCGAGCTTTTCGCCCTCCTTGCGCCAGAAGATGTAGCCCAGCCCCGGCTGGCCCTCGCCTTGCGCCCAGGAGTTCATGCGGTCGCAGAAGGCGCGGCTACCGCCGGTCTTGGCGGGAATGCCCCAAACCTCTGCCTTCGAGTCGTTGGCCAAGATATTGGCGAACACCTTGAAACCGGAATCGCGGAAATGATCGGAGACGGCCTGCATCTCGATCGGGTTGCGCAGATCGGGCTTGTCGGAGCCGTATTTGCGCATGGCGACATCATAGGGGATGCGCTGGAATTTCTGCGTCACCGGCTTGCCGTTGGCGAAGGTCTCGAAGACGCCCCGCATCACCGGTTCCATGGTCGACAGCACGTCGTCCTGCTCGACGAAGCTCATTTCGAGGTCGAGCTGGTAGAATTCGCCGGGCAGGCGATCGGCACGCGGGTCTTCGTCGCGGAAGCAGGGCGCGATCTGGAAATAGCGGTCGAACCCCGACACCATGATCAACTGCTTGTATTGCTGTGGCGCCTGCGGCAGCGCGTAGAAAGTACCGGGATGGATGCGCGACGGCACCAGGAAGTCGCGTGCGCCTTCGGGCGAGGACGCGGTGAGGATCGGCGTCGAGAACTCGGTGAAGCCGGCATCGGTCATGCGCTTGCGCATCTCCGCGATGATCTTCGTGCGCGCCACGATGTTCCTGTGCAGCGTCTCGCGGCGCAGGTCGAGGAAGCGGTACTTCAGCCTGATGTCCTCGGGATAGTCCGGTTCGCCGAACACCGGCAGCGGCAATTCCTTGGCCGCCGACAGCACCTCGATCTCGCGGGCGAAAATCTCGATCTCGCCGGTCGGCAGGTTGGCATTGACCGTCTCGGGCAAGCGCGCTTTGACTTCGCCGTCGACGCGGATCACCCATTCGCCGCGCAAGGTCTCGGCGACCTTGAAGGCAGGCGAATCGGGATCGGCGACGATCTGGGTCAGGCCGTAGTGGTCGCGCAGGTCGATGAAGAGCAAGCCGCCATGGTCGCGCACACGATGCACCCAGCCCGACAGGCGAACGGTCGAGCCGACGTCGCTCTTTCTCAACTGGGCACAGGTGTGGCTGCGGTAACGATGCATTGTCATTGGTAAAGTCCGGATGCTGGGTGCGGGCTGAGGCCCGGCTCGAAATTGGCGCGAAAAGCGCATGAGAGGCCGGCTTTGTCAAGGCAAGCGGACGGCTTTGGGCCATTGCCGGACCTGGAGCGGCATTGCCTGAAAACGCGTTCCTTGTGAAGATACCGCCTCGACACAATCCGGAGACGCCCGATGCCAAAACGCACGCTCCCTGCCGGCATTGGGCCACACAACCACCGCGAGCTGCAACTGATGCTCAGCGGCATGAAGCCGATGGCCTTGTTCGTAGCGGAACCGGGAATGGACGCCGAAGACATTGGCGACGCGAAATTCAAGCCCTTTGTCGATGAAGGCCGTATTCTCAAATTCACCTATGTCGACCCCGTAACCTCCATCGAAGAGCGTCGCTACTGCCTGCCGACCGAGGAATGGCGCTGCAAGCTCAGCCAGCTGATCTCTCGAATGTGCCGGAGCGGAGAGGCCTTTAGCGTCTTCACGTCAAATGATCTGGCGAGACTGGAAGGCACGCTTCTTGGCTATCCCAAAGAAGATATCGAAGCGTTTGTCGCGTATGCGGCATCGATGAAAACGCTGAACGTCGACATAGATTGAGTGACCGCCTCCCGGCAGAGAATCAATTCGATGGGCGATGTTCCTGCAGTCAAGGCTGTCCCTTCGCCGCACCTATTGTCCATTTCGGCCAGTTCCGCTCGGCCGAGTGACAAAAACGGCGATTTCGGCGGCCCAGCCGCGTCCCGACGCCGATACCGGCGCTTGACGAAAGCCTTCCCGGCTGAAATCTAGGAAGACCCTACTCCTGCCAAAAGCGATTTGATGCACGTCATCACCACCCAGGAAGAACTCGAGACCGTTCTCGCCGCTTTCGAAAAGTCGGATTTCGTCACCGTCGACACCGAATTCATCCGCGAAACGACCTTCTGGCCGATCCTGTGCCTGATCCAGATGGCCGCGCCCGGCGTGACGGCGCTGATCGATCCGCTGTCACCTGATATCGACCTGGCTCCCTTCTTCAGGCTGATGGCCAACGAGGCGGTGGTCAAAGTCTTTCACGCCGCCCGGCAAGACATTGAAATCATCGTCCATCTCGGC
The DNA here is from genome assembly GCF_020164745.1 of Mesorhizobium sp. ES1-4. Lineage (GTDB taxonomy): Bacteria > Pseudomonadota > Alphaproteobacteria > Rhizobiales > Rhizobiaceae > Mesorhizobium. The sequence continues at coordinate 24,871 of NZ_JAIUGV010000029.1, forward strand.
GATCTCGTTCCGCACCCGGTGTTCGACACCCAGGTGGCGGCGATGGTCTGCGGCTTCGGCGACAGTGTTTCCTACGACCAGCTCGTGCAGCGCATTACCGGGGCGCGGCTCGACAAGTCCTCGCGCTTCACCGACTGGCGCCACCGGCCGCTGTCCGACAAGCAGCTCGACTATGCGCTGGCCGACGTGACCCATCTGATCGAGGTCTATCAGCATCTCAAGGCCGAGTTGGCGCGGGAAAACCGCGCCCATTGGCTGAATGAGGAAATGGACGTCCTGACCTCCCGCGAAACCTACGATCCGCACCCGGAGGATGCCTGGAAGCGGCTGAAGATGCGGCTTCGCAAGCCGCAGGAGTTGGCGATCGTGCAGACGGTCGCGGCATGGCGCGAACGCGAGGCACGCGAGCGCGACGTGCCGCGAGGCCGCGTGCTCAAGGACGACGCCATCTACGAGATCGCGCAACAAGGGCCGCGCGACGCGGCAGCCCTTGCCAAGCTGCGCACGACGCCCAAGGGCTGGGAACGCTCCTCGACGGCGACGGCACTGCTCGGCGCGGTCAACACCGCGCTCGCCCTACCCAAGGAACAGATGCCGAAACTGCCGAAGAACTTCCAGCCGCCCGAGGGATCGAGTGCGGCCGCGGAGCTGTTGAAAGTGCTGCTCAGGATCGTCGCCGAGAAGCAGGGGGTCGCCTCGAAGGTGCTCGCCTCCAGCGACGATATCGATCGCATCGCCGCCGAGGGCGACGCCGCCGAGGTGCCGGCTTTGCAAGGCTGGCGGCGCGCCGTGTTCGGCGAACAGGCGCTGAAGCTGGTGCGCGGCGAGATCGGCATCAAGTTCGACAAGCGAAAAATAGCGGTGTTCGATCTGTAAGCGCGCCAGATCCTTCCTTCTCCGCTTGCGGAGAAGGAAGTCGGCTCAGACGATTGCGAGCAGGTGCAGGGCCAGCCAGATCCAGCCCAGCGCCAGCACCACCGCGCCCAGGGCGAAGGAGCGGTTGCGCAGCAGCAGCTTGTTGCTGGTCAGGTGAACCCAAGCGTGAAAATAGCGCGACGCGACAAAAATCCACATCAGTGCGAGGGTGATGTAATTGACGCCGTTGGTCATGTGCAGCGTCAGGCACAGCACGTAGAAAAGCACCGGCAGTTCGAACTGGTTGATCAGATTGTTCGCAACGGTGACAGTGGAGGCTGGCTCGGTCGAACGCACCTTGTATTGGCCGACCTTTGCTTCACCGGACCTGACGGCAGAATAGCGGCGCCGGCCCATGACGACATAGACGATGTAGACCAGCAGCACTTGCGCAAGCATCGGCCAGAAGATCGTGGTCTGGTTCATGAAGTTACCCCTGCCCTGTGCGGCTTCAATTCTGTCGTCTTTGGCCCAGCAGCCAGAAAGCGGCAATGACGATGACCGGGACGGCGAGGAGCGCGAATTTGGTGACGATCAACGCCGAGGCGAAAGACAGTGAGTCCGGGTTGGCGTAAAGGAAATCGGACAGAAGGCGCGCCACGGCAAAGTTCTGGGCGTAGTCGGCGAGCGTGTAGGGCAGCACAAGGACCAGAGCGAAGGTCGACTGCACCTGCGCCGGCAGCACACGGAAATTCCGCAGGCGCCGGCCGGTCGCCAGGATCAGACTGATCAGCGTCAGCGACAAGAGCGCCGGAAACAAAAGATCGAAAGTCAGGTAATGCCAGACCAGGATGATCTCACTCCCGCGCCGGCCAAGCGCCGTCAGCCAAGCCATGCCTTCGTCGGGCGTGAACCCGAAATAGCGCATGTCGAGCGAGGGCAGGCCACCGCTCAATTGACGGAAATAGAAGAACTCCATCACCGTCATGGCGATGAAGACCGCTGCCGACAGGAAGCAGAGCGCTGCGACATGGCGTGACAAGCGCAGCAACATTGCGCTCAAGTTGCGCCAAATCCCGGAAGAGTCAGGCTCCGCCGGGATAATTGGGGCTTTCGCGGGTAATCGTGACGTCATGGGCGTGGCTTTCACGAAGTCCAGCGTTAGATATGCGCACAAAGGTGGCGCGGTCGCGGAAATCGGCAAGGTCGCGGCCACCGACATAACCCATAGCGGCTTTCAGCCCGCCCGCAAGCTGGTGCAGTACGCCAGACACAGGTCCTTTGTAGGGAACCTGCCCTTCAATGCCTTCCGGCACCAGTTTCAGCGTGTCGCGCACCTCGGCCTGGAAGTAGCGATCGGCGGAGCCCCGCGCCATGGCGCCGACCGAGCCCATGCCGCGATAGGCCTTGAAAGATCGGCCCTGGTGCAGATAGACCTCACCCGGGCTTTCGTCGGTCCCGGCAAGCAGCGAGCCGATCATGGCGGCGCTGGCCCCGGCCGCGAGTGCCTTGGCGAGATCGCCGGAATATTTGATGCCGCCGTCGGCGATCACCGAGGCGCCTGATTTATGCGCCGTCTCGACCGCCGACATGATGGCCGAAAGCTGGGGAACGCCGACCCCGGCCACGATGCGGGTGGTGCAGATGGAGCCCGGACCAATGCCGACCTTGACGGCGTCGGCGCCGGCGTCGATCAGCGCCTGCGTGCCTTCGGCGGTGGCCACATTGCCGGCCAGGATGCGCACGGAATTGGAAAGCTTCTTCGCCCGCGTCACCGCGTCCAGGACGCGTTGCGAGTGGCCATGCGCGGTATCGATCACCAAAAGGTCCACGCCGGCCTCGATAAGACGCTCGGCGCGCTCGAAGCCGTCATCGCCGACGCTGGTGGCGGCCGCGGCGCGCAAGCGCCCCTGCGCATCCTTGGTGGCGTGCGGGTTGAGCTGCGACTTCTCGATGTCCTTGACGGTGATGAGCCCGACGCAATTGCCCGTTTTGTCGACCACGACCAGCTTCTCGATGCGGTGCTGGTGCAGAAGCCGCTTGGCCTCGTCCTGATCGACATTCTCCTTGACCGTGATCAGGTTCTCACGGGTCATCAATTCGTAGACCTTTTGCGCCGGATCGGAAGCGAAGCGCACGTCACGGTTGGTCAGGATGCCGACCAGCCGGCCTGTCTTGTGGCCGCCGGTGCCGCCATTTTCGACCACTGGAATGCCCGAGATCGAATAGGTGCGCATCAGCGACAATGCGTCGGCGAGCGTGGCGTCGGGACCGATGGTGACCGGGTTGACGACCATGCCGGATTCGAATTTCTTGACCTGCCGCACCTGCTCGGCCTGTTCGGCGGGCGAAAAATTGCGATGGATGACGCCGATGCCGCCAGCCTGCGCCATGGCGATGGCGAGCCTGGCCTCGGTGACCGTGTCCATCGCCGCCGACAGGATCGGCACGTTGAGGTCGATGTCGCCGGCGATGCGGGTGCGGATGTCGGTCTGGCCGGGCATGACCTCGGAATGACCGGGCTGCAAAAGCACGTCGTCAAAGGTCAGCGCCAGCGCGCCGGTGGACGTTTCGATGATTTTTGCCATGGCCAGCCCTTCGAATGCGAAAAAGCGCTGGACCAGAATGGACAGCGCCGACTCTCATCTTCCCTTTCAGGATTGGCGGTGGCTGGTAACACGTCGGGGCGGCGTTGGAAAGCCGATGATTGCATCGCAGATCAGGATCACGGCGAGCCAGGCGTCGCCACCGCCGGTTGCGCTCGCACAATCGTGACAGCAAATTAATGCGACATCAGGCCAAAGGCGTGATAACGCGCATTGTATCGGCGTGCCCCAGCCAGCAGACACTTTTGACCAATTCGGACGCGTTCGTTGAACCGCACAATCCCGCTTATCCTCGCGGTCGCTCTTTTCATGGAAAACATGGATTCGACCGTTATCGCGACGTCGTTGCCGGCGATCGCCATCGACATTCACACCAGCCCGATCGCGCTCAAACTGGCGCTGACGGCCTATCTGGTGTCGCTGGCGATCTTCATTCCGATCAGCGGGTGGATGGCCGACCGCTTCGGCGCCAAGAACGTCTTCCGCGCCGCGATCGCGGTGTTCATCGCCGGCTCCGTCGCTTGCGCCTTCTCGGGCTCGCTGCCGGCCTTCGTGATTGCGCGCTTCCTGCAAGGCATTGGCGGCGCCATGATGACACCGGTCGGGCGCCTGGTTCTGGTGCGCGCCACGCCCAAGAGCGAACTGGTCGCCGCCATGTCGTGGCTGACCGTTCCGGCGCTGGTCGGCCCGCTGGTCGGTCCGCCGATCGGCGGCTTCATTACCACCTACTTCACCTGGCACTGGATCTTTCTGATCAATGTGCCGATCGGCCTGATCGGCATCTGGCTGGCCACCCGCTTCCTGCCGGAAACGGAATCAACCGAGACGCCGCCGCTCGATTTCATCGGCTTCGTTCTAAGCGGGCTGGCCGCATCTGGCGTCGTGTTTGGCCTGTCGGTGGTCAGCCTGCCTTATCTGCCGCCGGCGACCGGCTTCATCACGGTCGCCGTGGGACTGCTGTCGGGCGCGCTCTACCTGATGCACGCGCGCCGAGCCAAGAATCCGCTGCTGGCGCTCGAACTGTTCCGCAACCAGGTTTTCCGCTCCTCGGTGCTCGGCGGCGGACTGTTCCGGATCGGCATCGGCGCTATGCCGTTCCTGTTGCCGCTGATGTTCCAGATCGGTTTCGGGCTGACCCCGTTCCAGTCCGGCATGATCACCTTCGTCTCGGCGATCGGCGCTATCGGCATGAAATTCGTCACCGCGCTGATCTTCCGCGTGGTCGGCTTCCGCCGCGTGCTGGTCGCCGGCTCGCTGGTCGCTGCCGCGTCGGTCGCCGTCAACGGGCTGTTCACCCCCGACACGCCCTACCCTCTGATGCTGGCCATGCTTTTGATCGGCGGCTTCATCCGCTCGATGTTCTTTACCGGCGTCAATGCGCTTGCCTATGCCGAGGTTTCGGCCGAGGACACCAGCAAGGCAACGCCGATCGCCGCCGTCTTCCAGCAGTTGTCGATCGCACTCGGTGTGGCGGTTGCCGGTGGCATTCTGGAGGTCTCGACCTCGATCCATGGCGGCCCGCTGACGCTGGGCGATTTCCATATCGCCTTCTTCATCGTGGCGGCGATATCGGCGGCGGCGTCGCTGTCGTTCATGCGGCTGGCGCCCGATGCGGGCAACGCCGTCTCCGGCCATGGCCGGCTGACAACGCCCAAGACTTTGGAACCGGCGAGATCGCCGGGAGAGTGAAGCTCTCTGCCTTCTCCACTTCCTGAGGGACAAGGCAAGGCCCTATTCCTGACCGGCTTCTCGCCCCTTGAAGTCCTTCGCCAGCAAGTACAGTTCCACCGATTCATCCCGCGAGGCCGGCGGCTTGACGTGGTGGACGGAGCGGAAATTCTTCTTGAGCATCGAGAGCAGTTCGTTCTCGGCGCCGCCCTGGAAAGTCTTGGCGAGGAAATGGCCGCCCGGCTTGAGGACCGACAGCGCGAAATCGGCCGCCACCTCGCACAGATGCATGGTGCGGATATGATCGGTCCGCTTGTGGCCGGTGGTCGGCGCCGCCATGTCGGACAGCACGACATCCGGGTTTCCGCCCAGGGCTTCGGCCAGCTTGCGCGGCGCGTCAGCGTCCAGGAAATCCATCAGCAGCACCGGCGCGCCAGGCACGGCGTCCATTTCCAGATAGTCGATGCCGACGACATGCGGGTTTTCGGCCGTCGATTTCGTGCGCGCGGCCGCGACCTGGCACCAGCCGCCGGGGGCGGCGCCCAGATCGATCACCTTCATGCCGGGTTTCAAGAGGTGGTGTTTGTCGTCGATCTCGATCAGCTTGTAGGCCGCGCGCGAGCGATAGCCGTCGGCCTTTGAGCGCTGGACATAGGGATCGTTGATGTGACGCTGCAGCCAGCGGCGCGACGATTCCTTCAGGCCGCTTTTCTTCTTGATCCGCGTCTTCAGCACGCGAATGCTTTCGGACCCTGGTTTTTCCGGTTTCTTGGTCATTGGCCAATTTCTTGTTTGAGCATGATCATGCCCTAGCACGCCCATCATTGCGCCAAACGCCGTCATCGGCCATCAGCTCGCTCAATATGCCCTCGCGCAGACCACGGTCGGCGACGCGCAGCCGCTCCGACGGCCAGACGGCGCGGATCGCTTCGAGGATAGCACAGCCGGCCAGCACCAGATCGGCGCGGTCGGCACCGATGCAGGGGTTGGCGCAGCGCTGCTGGAAATCCCAGCCGACCAATCTCTCCACCATGCGGTCGACGCTGTCGCGGTCCATCCACAGGCCGTCCACCCGGCGGCGGTCGTAATGTTCGAGGTCGAGATGGACGCCGGCCAGGGTGGTCACCGTGCCCGAAGTTCCCAGCAGATGGAAATTCGGGCTGGCCTTGAGATGGCTCAACCGATCGCGGCCGTCGAAAGCGGCGAGCCTGCCGGCGACGTCGTCAACCATGGCGGTGAAGATCTCGCGCGTCACGGTGCGGCCGCCAAAGCGTTCCGCCAACGACACGACGCCGACCGGTAGCGATGTCCACGACACGATATGATTGGCGAGCCTTGGCGAGCGGCGGCCGGTGAGATCGATCAGCGCAATCTCGGAAGAGCCGCCGCCGATGTCGAACAGGACGACGCCTTGCGTGTCGCGCTCGACCAGCGAGCCGCAGCCGGAAACCGCAAGGCGGGCTTCGGTCTGGCGGTCGATGATCTCCAGCTTCAGGCCGGCTTCGCGTTCGACGCGATCGAGGAATTCGACGCCGTTTTCGGCGGAGCGGCAGGCCTCGGTGGCGATCAGCCTTGCCTTCCTGATCTTGCGGACGCGCAATTTGTCACCGCAGACCTTCAGCGCCTCGACCGCGCGGTCCATCGCCGGCTGGCCGAGCCGGCCATTGGCGGTAAGCCCCTCGCCCAGCCTAACGATGCGCGAGAAGGCATCGATGACGCGGAACTGGCCGTGACGCGTGGGGACGGCGACCAGAAGCCGGCAATTGTTGGTGCCGAGATCGAGGGCCGCGAAGACCGGAAGCTCGTGCACCGGCGGGCGGCGGTTGCCTTGATCGGGGCGTGGAATCGGAACGACGGGCGAGATCGCCGGCGCCGCCATCGGCTTCAGATCCAATGCCGAAACAGCAGGCTTGCCCGGCACCGGCGAGCGATTGTCCTCGGGGCCCGCATCGTCGCGCGCGAAAACCTTGCGCCCACGCCTTCGCTTGCGCCGTTTCTTGGGCTTGCCCTTCTGGTTGTGGGTCGCGTCGCCCGCCTGCCCATTCACGGAGCGAGGCTCCGTTGGGCGGCGCTGCTGCCAACCGGCTGCTCCCGGGCCTGATGACCCCGGGGAAGCGCTGGACGCGCCCACCTCCGGCGCGCCTGCGCCGGTGTCGCGGTCTTCCACTGTCGTTCCTTCCGGCGCCGCGCGAACCGGTGACGGACGCAGCAGGCGCTTTGGCATGTTTCAAGTTGCCGCCAGACTAGCAGTGCGGCGCTCGATCACCAAGAGCCCATGCTGAATTTTGGAGCCCATGTGAATTTGCCGGCTGGGTCCGCGGCGTCATGTACCCGCAAGGCTGAGTTGGTAGCGCAACGCCGTCGGATACGGTCGCCCGACGCAGCCATGGCGAACACCGGTTGCCGGTGCACCTGCCGCCGTCGCCCGCGCGGCAAATCCGGACGGCGTCAGGCGCGACAAGTGTTCACGGTTGAATAGCCGGCTTCAATGAGGCATTTCTGAATTGAATGGGGAATACGGGGCGGTCAGCCTGTCGACAGAAAAGGAAGCGGATACGCAGCGCATGGCAGTCGGGCAATGAACGGGAAACGCTATTTCTGGCCGGTCGTCGGCATCGGCGCGGTGATCTTCTCGCTGCTGCTGCTCTGGCATGAATTGCGCGGCATCTCGCTCGACGACGTCTGGGACGGGCTCGCCGCGATCCCAACCAGAGGCTGGGTGCTGGCGGGGCTGAGCTCGGTCATCGCCTATGCCGCGCTCGCCGGTTACGATCACATCGCGCTCCTGCATATCGGCAAGAGAGTTTCTTGGCTGTTCGTGACGCTCTGCTCCTTCACCACCTATGCGCTGTCGCACAATATCGGCGGCTCGGTGTTTTCCGGGGCCGTCATCCGCTACCGCGCCTATGGCACGAGGGGCCTGACCGGCCAGGAGGTCGGCGTGCTGGTGGCAGTCTGCTGGATAACCTTCGTGCTGTCGACGATGCTCGCCTCCGGCCTTGTGCTGGTGCTCGAACCGCAGATTATCGACCGCTTCTCCGGTATCGCCCATCACAGCCTGTCGGCGGCGGCAGGCATCGCGATGCTGGCCCTCATCGCAGCCTATATATTCGGCAGTTGGCTGCATCTTCGCCCGCTGAAGATCGCCGGCTTTCAGCTGCACTATCCGGCGCTGCCGATCGTCGCCCGGCAATTGCTGATCGGCCCGATCGAACTGCTCGCCGCCGCCGCGATCATCTTCTTCGCCCTGCCCGAAATGCATAATCCCGGCTATTTCGTCGTGCTCGGCGTCTTCCTCGTTTCCTTCTCGGTCGCCCAGATCTCGCACGCGCCAGGCGGCCTCGGCGTGTTCGAAGTGGTGTTTCTCGCCGGGCTTTCCGACATGGACCCGGTCGGCGTGCTGGCCGCGCTGCTGGTGTTCCGGCTGTTTTATCTCGTCATCCCGCTGATTCTCGGACTTGGCATCGTGGTGTTCTTCGAGCGCTCGCAGTTCAGCCGCAAGGAGAGCTGAGATCCGGTTCGCACGCCATTCGAAAGCCTGGCGTCTGGAACCGATAACAAAAGCTGGCGATTGAACCGCAGAGCAGGCTTGACTATTTTCCGCTGGCGGCTACAAGGCAGCGCTCACAGCGGCTAGCCCGCTCGGCCCGCGTGGTTCGCGACCGCGCCTGCTGGGGAATAGGTTAACGGTAGACCCACGGACTCTGACTCCGTTAGTCCTGGTTCGAATCCAGGTTCCCCAGCCAAACCGGATGCTCCGTGAATAGAATCGCCTGCCGGGCGTTTGACGCCGCTGCGGATGCGACTGCTTCACAAAGCAAATCGAATGGTTGTCTGAGCGCGGCACGAACCTCGCCTCTATGCCGTTCGCATTTCGACAGTGCTAGATACAACAACCGCTTTTTTCGTGCGCGCTTCACAAACAGCCGGCTGGCATGGTCGGCCGCTCTGGAACAAATCGACGCTGGCGGAGTTGGAAGGCGGTCCGCGCCCCGCGTCGTATCTGGCGCGCGTTGTTGCAGCCAGGACGTCGCGGTCTTCTTGCGCAAATCCAGTCTTTGGCGCCGCACCGCGGCCGACATGAGGTTATGCCGAGATGCGAGATCCCACACCTGCGTCCGTCAGAGGCGAGATTGACGAAGGAGCGACGCAGGACAAAACGCCGGGCTTCGATCCCGCCATCGCGCCGCTGGAAACCGACGCCGAGGCGGCCGACACCCGAAACCCGCTCCCCAAGGCTGAGCCGCCGAGGTCCGGCGAGCCAACGTTCAAGAATGCCGCCAGCTCCGCCAACGCGATGCGGCCGATCGAAAGCGAAGCGGAGCCGCGGCCCGGCAGCAACTGGCCGCTGTTGGTCATAGCAGGCGTCGTTTTGGTGGCAGCCGCGGTTTTTCTGGCCGCGGGCATGCTGCGCTGAAAGTTCACGACGATGCGCGGTTGAGGCGACCGGCTGGCACGCGACATGCGATAGAACAGACCGGTTCGTTCAACCCTGGCCTGCGGGGTCCTCGATCCTGTACTCGTGGACCAGGCCGAGAATCTGACTTCTCACCGTCTCGCGCGCTTCGGGCTGAATGAAGGGCATCAGCCGATCGACGGTTTCGACGACCGCCCGCGGCAGATCCTCCACCGTGCCTGTAAGCTCGCTGCCATGTTCATACATGTTGTCCGTCAGCTTCTTGTCCAGATCGGAAAGGATGCCCATCAGCACACTCCATGTCCGTGTCCTCACTTTGTGATAATGGCCAGTCCGGCAGAGATGTTCCGACGAGCGCGTCACCGCAATGTCGTCTGGCCCGCTTCGTGCCGTTTGGCTTTCGGCGGGATCAAGCCTGCCGATGGCCGCAGAACACCAGTGACATTCACTTCTCGGATTCGGGAACAATCAAGGTGGGGCCGGGTTTGGTAGTCGCATCGCGAGGACCCATCATGAAGCCCGCCGTGGCCGACCACATCGAAATCAAGAAATACGACCACCCTACCGGCGGATGGGGATCCCTGTCCTCCTTGATCCGAAAGGCATATGGCGAAGGCCTGCTGATGTCGGGAATATGGAGCACGCTGCTCAAGCAGAACAAGGCAGACGGCTACATGTGCGTTTCCTGCTCGTGGGCCAAGCCAGCCGAGCCGCGGCCCTTCGAGTTCTGCGAAAATGGCGCCAAGGCCACTCTGTGGGATCAGACGAAGCTTCGGTGCGGCCCCGAGTTCTTCGCACGACATTCGGTCACCGAACTGCTCGATTGGCCGGATCGCGATCTCGAAAAGCAAGGCAGGCTCACGGATCCGCTGCGCTACAACGCCGTCACCGATCGCTATGAGCCGATTTCCTGGGATGAAGCCTTTGCCGAGATCGGGATGGAACTCCGGCGCCTCGATCCGAAGTCGGTCGTCTTCTACACGTCTGGCCGGGCCTCGCTGGAAGCTTCATTCATGTACCAGCTTTTCGCCCGCATCTATGGTTCGTCGAACCTGCCCGATTCATCCAACATGTGCCACGAATCGACCTCGGTCGGGCTTCCCGAGTCGATCGGCTCTCCCGTTGGGACGGTGCAACTCGAAGATTTTTCCAAATGCGACATGATGTTCTTCTTCGGTCACAACACCGGCGTGACTGCGCCGCGGCTGTTGCACCCGCTGCAGGAAGCCCGTCAACGGGGCGTGCCGGTGTTCACCTTCAACCCGTTGCCGGAGCGAGGGCTCAAGCGCTTCAAGAATCCGCAGGACCCCGTCGAGATGTTGTCGCCAGGCCCCGGCACCAAGATGTCCAGCGACTTCTTCCAAATCCGCGGCGGCGGCGACATTGCCGCGATGACGGGCATTGCCAAGGCCGTGCTGGCATTCGACGACGAGGCTCGGGAGCATGGAAATTCCCGTGTCCTCGATGTCGAGTTCCTCGCCGAACACACGCACGGTTTTGCTGACTTCGAGGCCTATTTGCGCGCTGCCGAATGGGACGACATCGTCGCGCGGTCGGGCATCGCGCGCGCGGATCTGGAACATGTGGCCGAAGTCTACAGCCGCTCCAATGCGGTGATCGGCAATTATGGCATGGGTCTGACGCAGCACAGGCATGGGATCGAGAATGTCCAGATGCTGTGCAATTTGCTGCTGATGCGCGGCAACATCGGAAAGCCTGGCGCTGGCATCTCGCCGTTGCGAGGACACTCCAACGTCCAGGGCCAGCGCACCGTCGGCATATCTGAAAAGCCAGAGCTCGTTCCACTCGACAAGATCGCGGAATTCTATGCTTTCGAGCCCCCGCGCGAAAAAGGGCTCGATACGGTAGAGACTTGCGAAGGCGTGATTGACGGCTCGGTGAAGGGCTTTGTCGGCCTGGGGGGCAATTTCGTGCGCGCCGTGCCCGAAACCGGCCTGGTCGAGAAAGCATGGCGGCGACTTGGCCTGCATGTCGAAATCGCGACCAAGCTCAACCGCAGTCACCTGATCCCCGGGGCGGTAACCTATCTGTTGCCCTGCCTGTCGCGGCTGGAGAAAGACCGGCAGGCAAGCGGCGACCAGACCGTTTCCATGGAGGATTCCACCGCATGTATCCATGGCTCCTTTGGATCGCGTCCGCCAGCTTCACCAAATCTGCTTTCAGAGCCAAGGATCATCGCCGAGTTGGCCAAGGCCACCGTACCGGGCACGAGTTCAATCCCCTGGGATGAGTGGGTTGCCGATTATTCGCGCATTCGCGACGAGATCGAGCGCTGCTTCCCGCAGCATTTTCATCAGTTCAACCAGCGGTTCCTCACGCCGGGAGGCTTTCATCGCGACATCAAGGCATCGAAGCGAATTTGGGAGACGCCAAACAAGAAGGCCAATTTCAAGCTGCCGACGACTCTCGAGACAAACCCCGACATCGATATCTCGGGACGCAAGGTCCTGATGCTGATGACAGTGCGTTCCAATGACCAGTTCAACACGACCGTCTACGGTTATGACGACAGGCTGCGCGGCATCCACGGCACACGCATGGTGTTGCTGATGAACCAAGCCGACATCCAGCGGTTCGGGTTGAGCGCGGGGCAGCATGTCGATCTCGAAACCCATGCCGATGACGGCGTGGAGCGGCGCGTGCGTGGCTTACGCGTGACACCCTATTCCGTGCCGCAAGGCAACTGCGCGGGTTACTATCCGGAGCTCAATCCGCTGGTGCCGCTCTGGCATCGCGCCAAGAAGGCTCACGTGCCGGCCACGAAGTCGGTCCCGGTAAGAATTATTGGCTGATACTGATATATGACCGAGGCCAGAGCGGCATCCCTTGCGGCTCGCCCAGGCCATCGTTCAGCATCCAGCCTAGCCGCGGAGGCATGCATGACCGGGCGCGGCGACGGTTTTCGCTGCAACGATGATCTCGTGCTACATGGACGCCTATCAAACGCTGGCACGGCTTGGTACAGACGACACCGGGCGGCACCACATAGCGCCATGGGGCTGCTGTCGACCCAAGAGAACATGATGTCTCGTTCGAGCGATGATACGGTGGACCCGGAATTCAGTCCGGCTATGGATCAGGAGATCGCTGCTCTCCTGTCTGCGATAGAGCGCGAAAAAGTTCCGGACCGGCTGACCAGACTGGCGATGGAGTTGCAACACGCGCTG
>NZ_JAIUGV010000003.1 GCF_020164745.1 Mesorhizobium sp. ES1-4
GGACCGCGTTTGGCCTGCAGCCGCATCGTGCCGAGACATTCAAGCTTTCCTCCGATCCGCTCTTCGTTGATAAGGTGCAGGACATCGTCGGCCTCTATATGTCACCACCGGACCGGGCGATCGTGCTATGCGTGGATGAGAAATCGCAAATCCAGGCATTGGATCGCGAGCAGCCGGTTCTGCCTATGGCACCGGGCGTCGCCGAGCGGCGTACTCATACCTATGTTCGCAACGGCACGACTTCTCTGTTCGCCGCGCTCGATGTGGCCACTGGGGCGGTGATAGGTCATTGCTACAAGCGTCACCGGGCCACCGAATTCCTCGACTTCCTGAAGCGGATCGACACCGAAATGCCCAATGGCCCGGACGTGCATCTGGTGATGGACAACTATGCGACCCACAAGACGCCGAGGATCAAGGCTTGGCTCGCGCGCCGTCCACACTGGCATGTTCACTTCACGCCAACGTCGGCATCCTGGATCAATCAGGTCGAGCGGTGGTTCGCAGAGCTGACGCGAAAGCAGTTGCAGCGCGGCGTACATCGTTCCACCGCAGAACTGGAAGCTGATATCGACGCCTTCATCGAAACCCACAACGAGAACCCGACCCCATACAAATGGGTCAAATCAGCCGACCAAATCCTCGCGTCGGTCAAGCGCTTCTGCCAGAAGACAATGAACCGAACTTCAGATTCAGGTGACTAGCCGATAACTCCAGAAACACCACAGGCACTGGTTTGGCTTTAGCCTTGTGAATTTTAGCAGGCACAAACTATTTGCCTACCGATTGCACGCTTGGCGATAGGGTCGTGGCCGGCCGGGCTAGCCTCGCTGGACGCCGGCAATATTGTTCGGAGGGAAAGGGGCTCTCCGGAAAATGTCGGCGATATGAGCCCCGTGCTGCGCGCGTAACGAGGCGGCCAAGTCAATTGGATGCATGCCTATGGCGCAAAACCATTCCTGACCAGTCATGGCGTACCTTTCCACGATCCGGTTCCAAGCATCGGGTTGTCGGAACCGGCGATGCAACGCCATGTGAATTGGCCGGCAGATCGGAACCGGCGACCACGGGGCGTAGTAGTTCTCACAATGCGCTTGGAGGTTTTCCGTGGAGCCCGAGATTGAGCATCGGTCGGGTTTTGCCAACCAGCCATTGGCGACGAAGTGGTGTATGAGTTGCCAGCCGCGAACTCGCTCCTCGTGAGTGAAGCCGTTGTAGACCGGCATTCGCGGCCACTTCCATTCCGGCAGGCCGCTGAGATCGGAAGCCTTCATAGCGATTTTTGCCACCAGTTTCAAAAAGTTCCGCTGTTACGATGGACTGACCTCATCGCCCACATAGAGATGCGACAGGTCCAAGCCGGGATACGCAACCGCCTTGATCGCAGTCGCCAACGTGCTCGGACGCAATCCCTTGCCGTAATCGTCTTCAGTATTTCCCGTCGTCCAGCCGCCTAGCGCACGGACCTTTTCAATCGAGACATCGGCCTCGCGCAACGCATCGCGGTAGTTGTGCCGGAACGAGTGGAAGACCTTCTTCGGATCGGTGATGCCGACCTTATCGAGGAACCGAGCGAAGAACTTGGAGAAAGGATCGGAACGATAACCCGTCGTGCCGAGGGGAAGTTCCGCAAACAAAGAAGCGTCTGGCTCGCGCTTCGATCTGTGGTCGGCGACGAAAGTGAGCAGGCCCATACGCTTGAGTTCGGGATGAACGGGGACGAACCGATGACCGGCAGCGGTCTTAACGCGTTTGGTTTCCCCGTCCTCTGATCCCCGGATCAGGATGATGTCTGTGTCGTCTTGGACTTCAAAATCATCGAGCGTCAGTTGGCAAACTTCGTTTAGCCGCATGCCCGTGTAGAGCGCCATCAGCGGTGCCCAGAAGCGCCCCCTCCGCACGATCTTCGTGCCTTCGACGTTGTAACCCGCTTCATCGTCCTTGCAGCCCGTGTAGAGCGGCGCTGAGAAGATTGCTTTGAGGTCTTCATTCGAGAACGGCAGCCGCTTGTCCTTCGCGCGGATTTTTGTCTTGGCCTGAATAAGCAGCCCGTCCGAAGGGTCTTTAGCCAGCCATTCCTCGCGAACGGCAGCGCGGAAAAGCGACCCCAATGTTCGCAGATAGTCGTTTGCTGTCTCGGTAGCCAGAACGGGCAGTTCTTTGTCGGCAGCCAGTTGCACCGCTTCGAAGACAGTCGCGTCCGGAAAGTGCTTAGTGGCGTTGCTCGGCAGCTTTTGCAGAAGGTCGACAAACTCCCGGACGCGAGGCCGGCCGATCTTAGCAATGTCCGTGTCAGCGCCGAAGAACTCGGTGATTGCCTGCCATTGTGCCGTTCGCTTGAGCTTCGTCTTCTTGCTCATGGGGCTTCGCGTCGTATCGGAACGGACGTGGGCGATAAGTTTCTTGACGGTGATTTTTGCAACGGGTTTCAAATCTGTGCTCGCGGTCAGCGCCGCAAAATCTGGGTCAGTCGGCAATGCCACCAATGGAAAACTGCGCGCTATGTCCCGCCGGGCAGCTTCAATTAAGCCCCGCCTGATAAATTCGTCGAGCTTCATCCAGCTATCCGAGCCGGGCCTCAGATTGAGACCCTTCTCCTCGGCCACCCGCTTCGCTTCCCGATACGACGATACCGCGAGATTTTCAGGGTCCGAAAGCGTTGCAAGCTCTCGCTCGGCGTCGTTGAGCGAGGTCCATGGGTCTACCCTTTCGGAACGTTGTCTTTCGAAGTCGACGAACCACTGAGCAGCCAGTTGCCATGTCTCGCGATCAGACAGTTCGACGATGGCCTTTGGGGCGAGGCGGCGGCGAAGGTCTTCCCACTCCGCATCGATCTTCACCTGTTTGATCCGACCAAGTTGTTGGGCCTCTCGGTAATCCGAGGTTTTGAGCGACTCTTTGATTTCAGTCTTGCCGATGTATGGCCGCAGAGCATCCGGGACGCGCAGCCGAAGCCAATAGACGTTACCGCGAAGCTGAAGATGTGACGCCCGTCTAGGCACGGAATTTCCTGCGCTGTGTACCACTGATGTGTACCACCTTGCAGAAGTATGCCCTTGAAATCAAAGGTTCTTTAGGGAAATCAACATCCTAAAGAATGACTGGTGGAGCCAATCGGAATCGAACCGACGACCTCTTGAATGCCATTCAAGCGCTCTCCCAACTGAGCTATGGCCCCACTCCCGGCAGTCAGCCGGCGCCGTTTCCGGCGAGATATCGGCGCGGGTTGGAAGACCGCGCCGTTAGTGCAGGCGGCTTCTAACCCCGCCTTTCCCAGATATCAAGCCTTCATCGGCGGCTTTTTCTTCACAGACCGTGAAAGCCGGCAAACGCTTGCGTTCGAGACCTTGTCAGACCTCGTCGTCATCGTCGCCGACGCCGATCATGTCGGAAACGTCGTCGTCTTCTTCCTCTTCGTCGGCGAGGAACGTGTCGTCCTCGTCGTCGCCGAGATCGACATCATCCTCGTCGTCACCGAGATCTGGAAGATCGTCGCCGCCCTTGGCCTCGTCATCGGCCTCTTCGAGCGAAACGACCTCGGCGCCCTCTTCGTCCTCGGCGTCCACTTCCTTCTCGGCCACTTCCTCTTCCTCCTCGACGGCGGCGAGCTTGCCTTCATCGAAATAGGAACGCGGATAGCTCTTGCCGGTATAGGGCGAGACGATCGGGTCCTTGTTCAGGTCGTAGAATTTCCGGCCCGTTTCAGGGTCGATGCGTTTTGTGCCAAGTTCGGTTTTTGCCACGGCAAGCCTCGTCAATAAAAGAGTGGTCCCCATAACCACAGTTTGCAGCGCTGTCAAAGCGAAAAGCCGGCGTCACAAAGCCAAGCATTGAAAGGCCTCGCGCCAAGTGACGACAATGGGGATGACCATTTCGCCCCCCCGTGATACGAGACCGCCGCAACAAATGAAAAGCGCCGGTCAGCCGGCATTCCGTCCAGGGAAATTCCATGTCTCACGCCGCCGCTGCCAAGCCGGCCACCGCCCGCAAATCGTCAGCCCTTTCCGGTACGGCGCGCGTGCCGGGCGACAAGTCGATCTCGCACCGGTCGTTCATGTTCGGGGGGCTCGCCTCCGGCGAAACCCGCATCACCGGCCTGCTGGAAGGCGAGGACGTGATGCGCACCGGCGCGGCCATGAAGGCAATGGGCGCGCATATAGAGAAGCGCGGCGCCGAATGGGTGATCCGCGGCACCGGCAACGGCGCTTTGCTGCAGCCGGAAGGGCCGCTCGACTTCGGCAATGCCGGCACTGGCTCGCGACTGACCATGGGTCTCGTCGGCACCTATGACATGGAGACGACCTTCATCGGCGATGCTTCGCTGTCGGGCCGGCCGATGGGCCGCGTGCTGGAACCCTTGCGCCAGATGGGCGTGCAGGTGCTGAAGGCGACGCCGGGCGATCGCATGCCGATCACGCTGCACGGGCCGAAGCATGCCGCGCCGATTACCTACCGTGTCCCGATGGCCTCGGCGCAGGTGAAGTCGGCGGTGCTGCTTGCCGGGCTGAACACGCCAGGCATCACAACAGTGATCGAACCTGTGATGACGCGCGACCACACCGAAAAGATGCTGAAAGGCTTTGGCGCCAATCTTTCGGTCGAGACCGACGAGCGTGGCGTGCGCCACATCTTCATCGAAGGCCAGGGCAAGCTGACCGGCCAGACCATCGCCGTGCCGGGCGACCCGTCCTCGGCCGGCTTCCCGCTGGTGGCGGCGTTGATCGTGCCGGGTTCCGACATTACGATCGAGAACGTGCTGATGAACCCGACCCGAACCGGCCTTCTGCTGACGCTGCAGGAAATGGGCGGCCGGATCGATATCCTCAACCCGCGCAACGCCGGCGGCGAGGATGTCGCCGACCTGCGCGTGCGTTACTCGGAGCTGAAGGGCGTCACGGTGCCGCCGGAGCGGGCGCCGTCGATGATCGACGAGTATCCGGTGCTCGCGGTTGCCGCGAGCTTCGCCGAGGGCGAGACGCTGATGCAGGGGCTGGAAGAACTGCGGGTGAAGGAGTCCGACCGGCTCTCGGCCGTGGCCAACGGGCTGAAACTCAACGGCGTCGACTGCACCGAGGGCGAGGCTTCGCTTGCCGTGCGCGGCAAGCCCGGCGGCAAGGGGCTGGGCCGCCACCCCAACGGCCAGGATACAACGGTGCAGACGCATCTAGATCACCGCATCGCCATGAGCTTCCTGGTCATGGGATTGGCGACGGACAAGCCGGTAACCATCGATGACGCCGCCATGATCGCTACGAGCTTTCCCGAGTTCATGGGCCTGATGACGGGGCTGGGCGCGGAGATCGGGTGACAAGTGGCAATCGCAAACCTTGGAGATTGGCCGGCGACATCCCGTGCTTCGTCGTCCTGGGGCGAAGCAAGGAGCGCAGCGACGCGGCGCAGACCCCAGGATCCATGCCATGACCTCAACGCGCCGCAACGGTGCAAAATTCTGATCCGCAGCGTTCTTTGGCTGAAGTCATGGCATGGATCCCAGGGTCTTCGCTCCGCTTCGCGTTCGCTACGCCCTAGGATGACGAAGTCGCGGGGGCCTGTTTCCATGCCTAAAGCGTCTGCATGCCAATGACACAAATCTTCACCATCGCCATCGACGGCCCCGCCGGTGCCGGCAAGGGCACCCTCGCCCGCCGCCTCGCCGATCACTACCGGCTGAACCTGCTCGACACCGGTCTCACCTATCGCGCCGTTGCTCATGCGTTGCTCCAGGTAGGCCTGCCGCTCGACAATGTCTCGGCGGCGGAAACCGCGGCGCGCCAGGTCGACCTGGCGCGGCTCGACCGCACGGTGCTGTCGGCGCATGCGGTTGGAGAGGCTGCTTCGAGGGTCGCGGTTTTCCCGACCGTGCGGCGCATCCTGGTCGAAAAGCAGCGCGACTTCGCCAGGACGCCGCCGGGCGCGGTGCTTGACGGCCGCGACATCGGCACCGTCGTTTGTCCCGACGCCAACATCAAACTCTACGTGACGGCCAGCGCCGAGGTGCGTGCGAGGCGCCGGCTGGCCGAGATCGAAAGCATCGGCGGCACCGCCGATTTCGCCGAAATCCTCGCCGACATCCAACGCCGCGACGAGCGCGACATGGGCCGGGCGGACTCGCCTTTGAAGCCGGCCGCCGACGCGCACTTGCTTGATACCAGCGAAATGGCTATAGAAGCCGCGTTCCTGGCGGCGATGACGATCATTGACGACGCCCTCGCCAAAAGAAACAAGGCCTGATCCGGGTTTTCACGCTGCCGCCGATTGCCGGAAGCAAGGAAAATACCCATATCGGGCACGAACCAGCCTGCCAGCATTCTTCATGCGCCGGAATTGCCGCTTAAGAAGCGGCCCAGGGCTTTCGCAGCCCGGAACGCCGGCAGGCCAACGCAACGCTAACCCACGGCGCCCGTCCCGCTCGAAATGCGGGACACTCCAGGAGACACAATGTCAGCTGCAAATCCCACTCGCGATGATTTCGCGAGCCTGCTCGAAGAATCATTCAGCACCGGCCACTCCGGCGAAGGTCAGGTCGTCAAGGGCACGATCACCGCGATCGAAAAGGACATGGCCATCATCGACGTCGGCCTCAAGGTCGAAGGCCGCGTGCCGCTGAAGGAATTCGGCGTCAAGGGCAAGGACACCACCCTCAAGGTCGGTGACACCGTCGAAGTCTATGTCGAGCGTATCGAAAACGCGCTTGGCGAAGCCATGCTTTCGCGTGAGAAGGCCCGCCGCGAAGAGAGCTGGGTCCGTCTCGAAGAGAAGTTCACCAAGGGTGAGCGCGTCGAAGGCGTCATCTTCAACCAGGTCAAGGGCGGCTTCACCGTCGACCTCGACGGCGCCGTGGCCTTCCTGCCGCGCAGCCAGGTCGACATCCGCCCGATCCGCGACGTCTCTCCGCTGATGCACAACCCGCAGCCCTTCGAGATCCTCAAGATGGATCGCCGCCGCGGCAACATCGTGGTGTCGCGCCGCACCGTGCTCGAGGAGAGCCGCGCCGAACAGCGTTCGGAAATCGTGCAGAACCTCGAAGAAGGCCAGGTGGTCGAAGGCGTCGTCAAGAACATCACCGACTATGGTGCGTTCGTCGACCTCGGCGGCATCGACGGCCTGCTGCATGTCACCGACATGGCATGGCGCCGCGTCAACCATCCGACCGAAATCCTCAACATCGGTCAGACGGTCAAGGTGCAGATCATCCGCATCAACCAGGAAACCCACCGCATCTCGCTCGGCATGAAGCAGCTAGAGAGCGATCCGTGGTCCGAGATCGGCACCAAGTTCCCGATCGGCAAGAAGATCAAGGGCACCGTCACCAACATCACCGACTACGGCGCGTTCGTCGAGCTGGAGCCGGGCATCGAGGGTCTCATCCACGTTTCGGAAATGTCGTGGACGAAGAAGAACGTGCACCCCGGCAAGATCCTGTCGACGACGCAGGAAGTCGACGTTGTGGTGCTCGAGGTCGATCCGGCCAAGCGCCGCATCTCGCTCGGCCTCAAGCAGACGCTCGAGAACCCGTGGCAGGCTTTCGCCATGAGCCATCCGGTCGGCAGCCAGGTCGAGGGCGAGGTCAAGAACAAGACCGAGTTCGGCCTGTTCATCGGCCTCGAGGGCGACGTGGACGGCATGGTCCACCTCTCCGACCTCGACTGGACCCGTCCGGGCGAGCAGGTCATCGAAGAGTACAATCGCGGCGACATGGTCAAGGCGCAGGTGCTCGACGTCGACATCGACAAGGAGCGCATCTCGCTCGGCATCAAGCAACTGGCCAAGGATACGGTCGGCGAAGCCGCGACGTCAGGCGAACTGCGCAAGAACGCGGTCGTCACCTGCGAAGTCATCGGCGTCAAGGATGGCGGCCTGGAAGTGCGGCTGGTCGACAGCGGCATCGAGACCTTCATCAAGCGCTCCGACCTCAGCCGTGACCGCGACGAGCAGCGCCCCGAGCGCTTCACCGTCGGCCAGAAGGTCGACGCCCGCGTCATCGCCTTCGACAAGAAGACCCGCAAGCTGCAGGTCTCGATCAAGGCGCTGGAAATCGCCGAGGAGAAGGAAGCCGTCGCACAGTACGGCTCGACCGACTCCGGCGCTTCGCTGGGCGATATCCTCGGTGCCGCGCTGAAGAAGCAGGGCAGCTAAGCCCTTATATGGCTCAAAACAAAACCCCGCCGGATCGCTCCGGCGGGGTTTTTCTTTGACGAATGCTCTCGAAGCTCAGGCCCTGCCGTAGAGCGGCACCAGCGTTCCGCTCATGGCCCGGTTGATTGGCGAGGCGAGATAGGCGATGGCCTCGGCCGCCGCTTCGAGGCTGACCCATTTGGTGAAATCGGCATCCGGCATGTCGGCGCGGTTTGCCGGCGTGTCGAGCGTCGAGGGGGCCACGGCATTGACCAGGATGCCATTGGCCTTGAGCTCTTCGGCCATTGCCACCGTCATCGCTGCCACCGCCGCCTTGCTGGCGGTGTAGGCGACCATCCCGGCGCCGCGCCTGGGATCGAGCCCGGCGCGCGCGGTGACATTGACGATGCGGCCGGCAGAGCCCGACGCCAGCATCGAGCGGATCGCCGCGCGACTGCACAGGAAGGTGGTGCGGGCGTTGGTGTCCATCATCTCGGCAAAGGACGCCGATTCGATCTTTTCCACCGGTGCCATGGCAAAGCCGCCCGCCAGATGGATCGATCCCCACAGGGCAGGGACCTGAGAATAGAAGGCTTCGACCTTGGCGGAGTCCGACAGGTCGACATTGTGCGCCAGCTTCACGTTGTCGTGCGCGGTGAAGGGAAAGTGCGAAGGCGCCGCTGCATGCGCGTTCGGCACATGGCAGATCGCGCCCTGTTCCAGCAGTCTTCCGACCACCGCCCCGCCGAGCGCGCCGGTTCCACCGGTCACAACGATATGCCTGCCTTCAAGTGTTTCCGTCATCCTGGACCGCTCCTGTCATTCTTATGATTTTTGTCGTTCGTTAGCCGCGTCGACGCAAAGCGTCGCGCCTTTCAGCCGCTCACTCAACCGATATCTCGACATGGCAGCCGTCACGTCTTTGCATGCGTCATGACACCGTCGAATTGGCGAGCCGCCCGGAAGCGGCTCATGCCTTGCAAGAACCAAGCCGGCGAATGGCCGACTTCCACTCGGGGAGCCAAGGCCGGCACGGAAGGTTCAGACAACCGTGATTTCGATGACGCGCGGCAGTCCCGTTGCCCGGGCGTGCTTCAACGCCGGTGGCAAGGCGCCGATGTCGGCCAGCCTTTCGGCGCCGATGCCATAGGCTTCGGCCAGTTTGCAGAAATCCGGCGGCGCCGGCGACACCCCGACAGGCTCCACGCCGACATCGAGCATCGAGGTCTCGATCTCGCGATAGCCCCTGTTGTTCCAGACGACGAAAATGACAGGCGCTTCGCAGTCGAGCGCCACGGCAATCTCCGGCAAGGTGAACTGGAAGCCGCCGTCGCCGGTCAGGCAGACAACCGGCGCATCGGGCATGGCCAGTGCCGCGCCGATCGCTGCCGGAGGGCCGTAGCCCAGCGCGCCGAAGCCGGTCGCGGCATTGAACCAGCCGCCGGGCCGGTCGTGGTCGTAATAGAGGTTGGCGGCGTAGATCGGCTGGGTCGAATCGCCGACGATGATGGCACCGGGCAAGGCGTCGCGGATCATTTCCACGGCATGCACCTGCGCCGCATAGGCCGGGCTCAACTCGGCCAAGGCGGCCTTTCGCCCCGCCGCGGCACGGTCATGGCCGTCGTCACCGCCGCCGTGGGCAGGATCGATCGCCGCAAACAGCGCCTCGATCGCCTCGGCGCAATCGGCCTGGATGGCGACCGTCACCGGGCGCCGTGCAAGCTGATCAGCACCGATGTCGATACGGATCAGGTTCGAAGGCAGCACAAAGCCACCGTCGCCATAGCCGTCATAATCAGTCGGCCCGAATTCGGTGCCGGCGGCGATCACCAGATCGGCCTCGGCCATCAGCGCGCGAACCGCCTTCAGGCTCGGACTTGCCGGCACGCAAAGCGGATGGCCGTGCAGCAACCCGCGTGCGTTGGTCGTCTCGACGACCGGAGCGCCCAATCTCTCGGCGAGGCGCCGCAGCGGGGCTTCGGCCTTCCTGGCGCCGCCGCCGGCAAGAATCAACGGACGGCGCGCTGCCTTGATCAGCTTTGCCGCCTCGGCAATTGCCCCGGCTTCCGGCGCAGGCGGGGCGGCATTGCTCAGCGCAGCCGCAAGATCGTCGGCAGGCTTTACCATGACGTCGGTCGGAATTTCGATATGCACCGGTCCCGGACGCGCGGAACAAAACAACGCGAAGGCACGGGCGAGTGCGCCCGGCAGCTCCGCGGCCTCGGTCACGCGCAGCGACAACAGCGCCACCTTCTCCATCATGCCGCGCTGATCGGGCAACTCATGCAGGAAGCCGAGCCCCTTGCCGAGCGTATCCGTGGCGTTGACGCCAGAGATCACCAGCATCGGCACCGAATCGGCGCGCGCCTGGCCCATGGCGGTGATGGTGTTGGTCAGCCCCGGCCCGGTGATGACGAAGGCGACGCCCGGCCTGCCGCTGGCACGGGCATAGCCGTCGGCCATGAAGCCGGCGCCCTGTTCGTGGCGCGGCGTGACATGGCGGATCTTCGACCTCGCCAAGCCGCGATAGAGCTCGACCGTGTGGACGCCGGGGATGCCGAATACGGTGTCGACGCCATGGGCCTCGAGTAGCGAAATCAACGCTTCGCCGATGGTGGTCATTGGTTTTCTCCCCTGAGAGCGTCTCTTTGTTTCTTACGCAATTCCGGACGGAAGGCCGCTTCTCACTTTTGCTGGAATTGATCCTGCGGCGCGAGGCCGAGCTCGGCCTCGACAGCCTTGATGCCAATCGTAGCCAATTCGCCGGGCGAGAACATCTCGCCGGCCAGGCAGCCTTCCATCCAGAGCCCGTCAATGATCGCATTGATCGCGATGGCATGGTGGCGCAGCGCGCCTGCGTCCGGTTTGCGCTGTTCGGCGGCAAGCACTTCGGCCACAACCGCCTCGACCTCATTGCGAAAGCCAAGGTAGCCTTCGCGGTGGGCGCGGGCGAGCGCGGTGTCCGCGCCGGCGCGGCCGATGAAGGTTGCCCAGAGCGAAAACACCCGCGCGTCGATGATCGGCGCATTGAGATTGGCGGTGACGAAGGCCGCAAGGCGTTGCCGCGGCGAGGCGCCGTCCATGACCAACGCCGCTTTCGCCAGTTCGGTCATGCGGCCGACCAGCGCCGTATAGGATTCCTGCAGCAATTCTTCCTTGCCCGGGAAATAATGCCGGATCAGCCCGGCGGTGACGCCGGCACGCAATGCGATGGTGCGCAAGGTGGCGCCCTGCAGGCCATGTTCCGCGACGCTGTCCAGCGTCGCTTCGATCAGGTCCTGCCGCCGCCGCCCCTCGCCCTCGCGGCGGAACTTGCGCCGGGACGGCGCATTCATTGGCGCAGGATCGGTCGTGTCAGGCATGTCGGCCCGCCCTCGCAGGCAATGCAGAGCGCGTCCGCCTCGAAGAGTTCAACCGTGCAGCCGGCGGCTTCCATCGCGGCCTTGGTCCTGGGAAAGCCTGCGACGGCAATGACCCTGAGCGGACTGGTCGGCAGCACGTTCAGGCTGAGGCCGTTGGACGCGGCGAACTCTTCGGCGTCGCCTTCGACCAGCCGGATGCCGCGCGCCTTCAGCGTCTGATAGAACGGCGCCGGCAAAAGCGGTGAATAGACCAGCGCCAGGTCATCGGCCAGCGGGCTGATCACCGACATCAGATGCAGGCACGCCTCTTCGCCCTGCCACAGCGGCAGATCAAAGCCGTAGACGGAAATGCCCAGCGGCGTCAGCAGGTTGGAAACCTGCTGGATGCCTTCCTGGTTGGAGCGGACACCGCGCCCGATCGCCAGCGTGCGGGCATCCACCCATACACAGTCACCACCTTCGACCTGGCCAGGAGCCTCGACGCGGCCAAGGATCGGAATGCCCAGCCGTCTGTAGGTTTCCTCATGCAGCGAAGGCTCCCTGGCGCGCAACGGCTTGCCCATCGACAGGATCAGCGCGCCGCGGTCGGTCATCAGTGAAGGGTCGTGCGTGAACACCGAATCCGAAAGGCCGTCGGCCTTGTCCTCGATCCATTCGATCTCGGCGCCGGAAGCGGCCACCAGTTCGGCAAGGACCGCGTGCTGCGAGGCAGCTTTCGCCGGGTTGAATCCCGGGCCATAATGCCAGGCGGCCCTGTCGGCGTCGCGCATGGCGTTGGCCGCCGACCGCATCAGCACGCGCCGTAGCGGGGCCGCCATGGACTGTGATCCGAAAGCGCTCATCGATGCCCTTTTTTAGCTGAAAAAAAACGAAAAAATTTCATGGGAGGCTATTTATACACTTGCACAACAAGGCCGCAAGTGCCGTAATGAGCGGGATTGACGGGCTCGCTCTGTTGGGTCCATGCTTGAAGTCTGGAGCGGGGCAGTACAGCGTATGTTGATTAGCCGGTTGGACGTTCGACGAACCGCCGTCGACCTTATGGAGGTCAACCGGTGAGCGCTGTGGGAGTTGCAGCGGTCCCATCCGGCGAGGCGCAGGAGAGCGCCGCCGAAGCCATCCATGTCGAGAACCTGCATAAGAAATTCGGCCAACTGCATGTGCTGAAGGGCGTATCGCTGTCGGCGCGCGACGGCGAGGTCATCGCCATCATCGGCGGCTCGGGCTCCGGCAAATCGACGCTGCTGCGCTGCATCAACTGCCTGGAAAACCCGACCAGCGGCATCATCCGGGTCAATGGCGAGGAGATCAAGCTCAAGGCCGACAGCCATGGCCACACCGTGCCAGCCGACCGCCGGCAGATCGAACGCATTCGCTCCAAGCTCGGCATGGTGTTCCAGAACTTCAACCTGTGGAGCCACATGACGCTGATCGAAAACGTCATCGAGGTTCCCGTGCATGTGCTTGGCGTCAAGCGCGACGAGGCTGTCGCCCAGGCCGAAAAGCTGCTGGTGCGCGTCGGGCTCGCCGAGAAACGCGATGTCTATCCGGCCTATCTCTCCGGCGGCCAGCAGCAGCGCGCCGCGATCGCCCGCGCCTTGGCCATCAATCCGCGCGTCATGCTGTTCGACGAACCGACCTCGGCGCTCGATCCCGAACTGGTCGGCGAGGTGCTGAAGGTGATCGGCGATCTTGCGGGGGAAGGCCGCACCATGGTGCTGGTCACTCACGAAATGAAATTCGCCCGCGAGGTCGCGACCCACGTCGTCTACCTCTACAACGGGCTGGTCGAGGAGGAAGGCCCGCCGGAGCAGATCTTCGACGCGCCCAAGTCCGAAAGGCTCAAGCAGTTCATCCGCAACATCGGCTAGGGACAGGCCGGGACGGAAGAAAACCGGGAACCAACAACAAACTGGGAGTTCTGAAATGAAAACTGTTCTGAAGACATTCGCCGCGGCGCTGCTGCTCGGCGTCGCCGCCATGGGCGTGGCCAAGGCCGATCCGGTCAAGATCGGCGTTGCCGCCGAACCCTACGCGCCCTTCACCTCGCCCGATGCTTCGGGCAAATGGGTCGGCTGGGAGATCGACTTCATCGACGCCGTCTGCGCCGAGGAAAAGCTCGACTGCGTCATCACGCCTGTTGCCTGGGACGGCATCATCCCGGCGCTGACCACGAAGAAGATCGACCTCATCGTCTCGTCGATGTCGATCACCGACGAACGCAAGAAGACCATCGACTTCTCCGACAAGTACTACAACACCCCGACCGCGATCATCGGTCCGAAGGACCAGAAGTTCGGCGCCACGCCGGAGGACCTCAAGGGCAAGGTTCTCGGCGTCCAGGTGTCGACCGTGCATGCCGTCTACGCCAAGAAACATTTCGGCAGCACAGCTTCCGAGATCAAGGAATACCAGACGCAGGACGAAGCCAACAACGACCTCGCCGCCGGCCGTCTCGACGCGGTGCAGGCCGATTCCATCGCGCTCAAGGAGTTCCTCAAGACCGACCAGGGCAAGGCCTGCTGCGATCTCAAGGGCATGGTGGCCCCTGATGACGAAGTGCTCGGACCGGGCGTCGGCGCCGGCGTGCGCAAGGAAGACACCGCTCTGAAAGAGAAGATCAACGCCGGCATCAAGGCGATCCGCGCCAACGGCAAATATGACGAAATCTCGAAGAAATACTTCGATTTCGACATTTACGGCGGCGCCCCGCAGTCGAACTGACGACCCTCGCATGGGCTGAAGGACAGAGCGTCTCGCGCTGTCCTTCAGCCCACCTTTCCCACGCATGCTTGCCACCGGCCGCTGAGCGCCGGCGGACAGAGCCAGCACTTCGGGGGCGAATCTGATCGACGCCTTACTTCCGGCCTCGGCGGCCGGCATCATCGAACTTCTTTCGCCCGCGCCCGTCGGCTGGGGCGGGACGCTCTTGGTCGGGCTGATGCATTCGCTCGAGATCGCCGTCGGCGCCACGATCGTCGGGCTGCTGATTGGAACCTGGGGTGCCTATGGCAAGCTTTACGGCGGCCCCGTGGTGCGCGACCTGTTCGCGGTTTACACCACCGTGGTGCGCGCCGTTCCGGAACTGGTGCTGATCCTGCTGCTCTACTATGCCGGCACAGACCTGATAAACCAGGTGCTGGCCGCTATGGGTTACCAGCGTGTCGACATAAGCGGGCTGGTGGCAGGCATTGCCGTGCTCGGCTTCGTCCAGGGCGCCTATTCGACGGAAGTCATCCGCGGCGCCATCCTCGCCATTCCGCAGGGCCAGATCGAAGCCGCCCGCGCCTTCGGCATGTCTCCCGGCCTTCTGTTGCGCCGCATCACGTTGCCGGCGATGCTGCCCTTCGCCATTCCGGGCCTCGCCAATCTGTGGCTGATCGCCACCAAGGACACCGCGCTGCTGGCCGTCGTCGGCTTCTTCGAACTGACGCTGGCGACACGACAAGCCGCGGGCGTGACCAAGGCCTATCTGGTCTTCTTCCTCGCCGCCGGCGTACTCTATCTCTGCGTGACGCTGGTTTCGAACTTCCTGCTTGGCCGAGCCGAGAAATGGGCGCGGCGCGGCATGCCTTCCATCAAGGAGGCACGCTGATGAGCAGCCAAACAGCCGTCATTGACACGGCGGCTCGCGCTTCCCTCTGGCTGCAGCCACATCGCGTCGTGCTGATCCTCATCGCGCTCGGGCTGGTGGCGTCGGCGGCCTACTTCATGCGCTGGGACTGGCTGCCGCAATATTGGGAAATGGGCCTGGTGGGCATCTGGCGTGCCCTGTGGATCCTGGCCGTCACCTGCGCGCTCGGCTTCATGATCGCCGTGCCGGTCGGGCTGGCGCAGGCGGCCGGCTCGATCTGGGTCGCGGCACCGGCGAAAGTCTTCTGCACCATCATCCGCGGCACGCCGCTGCTGCTGCAGCTATGGCTGCTCTATTACGGGCTGGGTTCGCTGTTTCCGCAATATCCATGGATCCGCGAATCCTGGATGTGGCCCTATCTCAGGCAGGCCTGGCCGTATGGCGTGCTGGCGCTGACCTTGTCCTTCGCCGGCTACGAGGGCGAAGTGATGCGCGGCGCTTTCGCCGGCGTGCCCAAGGGGCAGTTGGAAGCCGCGCGCGCCTTCGGCATGAGCCGCTGGAAGATCTTCCGCCGCATCTGGCTGCCTCAGGCCTTCTACCGGGCGCTGCCGACACTGACCGGCGAAACCGTGCTGCAGCTGAAATCGACGCCGCTGGTGGCGACCATCAGCGTCATCGACATCTTCGCCGTCTCGTCCAAGGTGCGGCAGGACACCTATCTCACCTACGAGCCCTTGCTGCTCCTGGCGTTGATCTATATGGCGATCACCGGCATCCTGGTCTTCGCCTTCAGCCGGATCGAGGCGCGGATCCCGGTCAAGATCGGCTAAGCGAGTAGTGAACAGGAAGTAGTGGCCGCTTGCCGGTTTTGTCCTACTGACTACTCCCTACTCCCTACTCCCTACTTCCACTCACTCAGGAGCAGCCCTGATGCAACTCAGTCTCGACCAGGCAACAGGATTGTGCCGGATGGCGGCACTTGGCGCCGGCGCCAATGAAGAAGCGGCGCAATCGCTCACCGCTTCGATCATCGCGGCCGAGGCAGAGGGACTTGCAGCGGTCGGCCTGACGCATTTCATCGACTATCTCGAGGCGCTCGAGGCCGGGCGGATCGACGGCAATGCCGATCCGGTGATCACCCGGCCGGCGCTGGCCGTATTTCTGTCGGACGCACGCGGCGGGTTGGCGCATACCGGCTTCGACCGCACCATCGACGACCTCGCCAAGGCGGCAAGACTGTTCGGCGTCGCCATCTTCTCGCAAAAGAACGCCTATACGTGCGGGGCGCTGGGTTATTTCACCGGCCGGCTGGCGGCGCAGGGGCTGGTGTCCTTCGCCGCAACCAATGGACCGGCCGTCCTGGCCGGCTCGGGCTCGGTCAAGCCGGTCTATTGCACCAATCCGATGTCGTTCGCCGCGCCCGCCGCCGACGGCGCGCCGCTGGTCATCGACCAGTCGTCGAGCGCCACCGCCTTCGTCAACATCCGCAAGGCGGCGGAAGACGGCAAGAAAATCCCGGAAGGTTGGGCGCTGGACGCCAGCGGCAATTCGACCACCGACCCGGCCGCCGCGATGAAGGGCGCCATGCTTGCCTTTGGCGGCCAGCGCGGCGCCAACATCGCGCTGATGGTCGAGGTGCTGGCGGCTGGCCTGTCGGGCGCCAACTGGTCGCTCGACGCGCCGTGGTTCAGCGGCGGCCCGGACAGCCCGGGAACCGGTTTGTTCGTGCTCGCGGTCGAGCCGAAGCTGCTCGATCCGGATTTCGAGCAGCGGATGAAGGACCAACTCGACCGGCTGCGCCGACGCTATGGCGTGCATGTGCCCGGCCGCGCCAGGGCCGAGGCGGCCGAGAAGGCGCAGGCGCGCGGCATCACCGCGCCCAAGGCGGTCGTGCAGCGCATTTCCGAGTTCGCCGAGCGCTATTCGGCCTGAAGAGCTCGACCAAATCTTCCGCGCGTCGATGAACCTTCCCGCGCGTCCCGACGACACATGCCTGTCCGGGTCGGGTTTGCCCGGTCGGTGTCTTCTGTCGGATGCGTCCAGGGCCGGGGCGGGCGTATTTGCTTCACGCCACGCTGATACCGTCTCAGGTCAGGCCGCCTCGTTGGACCCAGGTTTCGGCATGAGCTTCACCCGGGAAACCCCGCTTCGGCGGGGTTTTCTGCGTTCGCTTCGTGCGGCACGGAAACGTTCGTCGCCCTGCCCCTTTGCTTGGAGCAGCTCTTTCGTCCGACGCAGTTCCCGCACGGAAAACCGCTCCGTAATTTTCCTGGAATAGCTGAGAAAGAACAGGGACAGCGACGACGCGTCACCCTTTGCCTTTGGCGCAAAACGGACTATGAAACGGCTCAGCCAAGCCATCTGGAACGCGCCGGAGCCCGCCATGACCGAAATCCTGCAGACCCCAAAGCTCGTCGTCGTCTTTGGCGGGTCGGGCTTTGTCGGCCGCCATGTCGTGCGGGCGCTTGCCAAGCGCGGCTACCGCATCCGGGTCCCCTGCCGGCGGCCCGATCTTGCCGGCCATCTGCAGCCACTCGGCAATGTCGGCCAGATCCAGCCGGTGCAGGCCAATGTGCGCGTACGCTGGTCGGTCGACCGCGCTGTGCCAGGTGCCGACCACGTCGTCAATCTCGTCGCCATCCTGCATGAGAGCGGCCGGCAGAAATTCTCCGCCGTGCACGAGTTCGGCGCCCGCGCCGTTGCCGAGGCCGCGCGCTCGGTTGGCGCCGGATTCACACATATTTCGGCGCTTGGCGCCGATGCGAACTCCGAATCGGACTATGCGCGCACCAAGGAACTTGGCGAGCAGGCCGTGCTGGAGACGATCAACAATGCCGTGATCTTCCGTCCCTCGATCATCTTCGGACCGGAAGACAGTTTCTTCAACCGCTTCGCCAGTATGGCGCGCTATTCGCCGGTGCTGCCGCTGATCGGCGGCGGCCAGACCAAGTTCCAGCCAGTCTATGTCGGCGACGTCGCCGAAGCCGTGGCGCGTTCGGTCGACGGCAAGATCGATGGCGGCCAGGTCTACGAGCTTGGCGGCCCTGCGGTGCTCACCTTCAAGGAGTGCATGCAGGAACTGCTCACCGTGATCGAGCGCAAGCGCCTGCTGGTGCCGGTGCCGTGGTGGTTGGCGAACATCCAGGCCTCGATCCTCGGATTGTTGCCCAATCCGCTGCTGACCAAGGACCAGGTGATGCAGTTGCGCGAGCACAACGTCGTTTCGGACGAAGCCGTCAAGGCCAACCGGACACTGGTGGGGCTCGGCATCCAGCCACAATCGATCGCGACGATCCTGCCCAGCTATCTCTGGCGCTTCCGCGCCGCCGGCCAATTCCAGCAGCGCAAGCCCGCAGTATAATCCCAGCCCTCAACGACGGCGAGGCGTGACCCGCATCGGCAATCCGCCTTGCGGCTGCGTGGTCAATTTCTGCACCGGCCAGGGCTTTGTTTCAGCCGTCGTGTCGAAGCGGAAGCGTGACAAAAGGATGGCGAGCGCGATGATCGCCTCCTGCATGGCGAAGCTGGCGCCAATGCAGACGCGCGGACCGGCGCCGAAGGGCAGATACTGGAACCGGTCGATTTTTTCGCGGTTTCCCGGGTGGAAGCGTTCGGGCAGGAAGGCGTCAGGCTTGTCCCACAGCTTCCTGTGGCGGTGAACGACCCACGGCATCACCAGCACGGCGGCGTGCTTGGGAATGTAGAGATCCTTCCACATTTCCGGCACGATCGGCTCGCGATTGATCGACGGCGCCGGCGGGTAGAGCCGAAGCGCCTCGTCGAAGGCGGCGCGAGTCAGTGGCATGGCGTCGAGCCATTTCGTTGGATCCGGCTCGCGCGCCAGAACCTGCTCGATTTCCTGTTCGACCCGGTCGCGCTCCCAGGGCGATTCGGCGAGGCAATAAATCGTCCAGCCGAGCGCACGCGCCGTGGTCTCGTGGCCGGCGCCGATGAAGGTGATGATGTTGTCCTCGACTTCCGGCCGCGTCAGCCCGTCGGGGCCTTCGGCCTTGAGCAGCAGCGTCAGGAAATCCTGCGGCACGGCATCGGGGTCACGCCTGAATGCTTGTTCGCGCATCTTGACCGTGTCGGTCACGATCTTGCGGAAATAGGCCATGGTCTTGCGGCCGCGGATGCGGGTCAGCCGTGGCAGCCAGTCGGGGGCGCGCAACAGGTCGAGCGGATCGACGCGGCCCATGGTCTCGAACAGGCGATCGATCTCATTGGCGAAACTGCCCGGCTCGCCTGCAATCTCCCCGGAAAACAGCGTCTCGGCCAGGATATCGTAGGTGAGCAGCGTCATGTCGTGGGCGATGTCCGAGGTGCCGCCCGACTCGTAACGGGTGACGAATTCCAGCGTGCGCTTCAGCATCGGCTGGGCAAAGCCGAAGATGTGTCGCGGCGTGAACACCGGCGCCATCGCCTTGCGCGACCGCTTCCACACCTCGCCCTCGGCGGTCAGCAGGCCATCGCGCAGGATCGGCCTCAGGATTTTCTGGCGCACCGTCGCCATCTTGTAGTTTTTGGCGTTGTCGACCAGCACATGGCGGATCAGGCCGGGATTATTGGCTATGACCAGCGGTCCGCCGGCTCCCTTGGCCGAGATCCAGGGTTCGTTGTAGGTCGGCTCGCCCCAGAGTTCGAGCGGATTGCGATAGACGATGCGGATCATCTCCAGGGTCGAAGGCGGCGATGTGCGCGGCTTCGGAGCGGGAGGAACGAAGGGGGCGGGCTGACTATCCATAAAAGTGCTCCGCTATTCCTACCAATGTAGTGACCGGCACACCGGGCGTCCATGTGACCGAACGGCAGACCGAACCATGCCGGCAGGAACGTCAGGGAAGACAGTCTGTTTATCCCATTGTGGCCGTTCCGTCAGGCGACCGACCTTGTCCGCCGGAACGCCCTGTCGTAGTGACAGTCACCAACGGATACCGCCCGAAAAGGAGCCAGCCTTGAAGCACCAGTTGAACATCATCATCGGCAGCACGCGGCCGGGCCGCGCCGGTCCGGTTTTTGCCGCGTGGTTGCAGGCGTTCGCCCGCGAGCACGGAAAATTCGAGCCGGTGCTGACCGATATCGCCGCCTTCGGTCTGCCGGTGCTGGACGAGCCGCATCATCCAAGGCTCGGCAACTATCAGAACGACCACACCAAGGCCTGGTCGAAAGCGATCGACGCCGCCGACGCCTTCGTCTTCGTGGCGCCGGAATACAATTATTTCGCGGCGCCCGCGATCGTCAACGCGATCGACTATCTCGCCCGCGAATGGAAATACAAGCCCGCCGCCATCTTCAGCTATGGCGGCGTCTCCGGCGGCCTGCGCGCGGCGCAGGCGCTGAAGCCGCTGTTGACCGCGGTCGGGGTCATGCCGATCCCGGAAGGCGTCGCGCTGCCGCTGTACCAGAAGCTGCTCGACGAGAATGGCGCCTTCGATGCCGGCGAGCAGGTGCGGGGCGGGACCAAGACCATGCTGGACGAACTGTTGCGCTGGAGCGAAGCGCTGAAGCCGATGCGCGCGGGCTGAAGAGCCGATTTTCGACCTGGCTTGCTCACGCCGGTCAGTGCTTTCCCTGGTGCTCGACATGACGCCGGAGCCTGGCCGAGCGGGCGGCTCGCGTCGCGGTACGACGTCACGGTCAAGCCTTTCAGGGACCGCGTGGCCAAGACGGATAGGGCGCGGCGAGAGCCCTGCGTGGACAGCCGGCTCAACCTCCCGGGAAATGCCTGCAAACCTTGGAAAAACCGCCTTTAGAGCCTATATCTACCCTATACCAGAAGCGCGATTCGGGGCCGGTCTTTCGCGCTGTAAAAGCGGCATCTAGACAACAGGTTTTCATGAGCGACCAGACCGAGAACACCAACGGCGCTGAAGCCGAATACGGTGCCGATTCCATCAAGGTTTTGAAGGGCTTGGACGCTGTCCGCAAGCGGCCCGGCATGTATATCGGCGACACCGATGACGGTTCGGGCCTGCACCACATGGTTTATGAGGTGGTGGACAACGCCATCGACGAGGCGCTGGCCGGCCATGCCGACCTGGTTTCGGTGACACTCAATCCCGATGGCTCGGTGACGGTTATCGACAATGGCCGTGGCATTCCGACCGATATTCACCCCAGCGAGGGCATTTCGGCGGCCGAAGTGATCATGACGCAGTTGCATGCCGGCGGAAAATTCGACCAGAACTCCTACAAGGTGTCTGGCGGCCTGCATGGCGTCGGCGTCTCGGTGGTCAACGCGCTGTCGGCCTGGCTGAAGCTGAAAATCCGCCGCAACGGCCAGATCTTCGAAATGAGCTTTACCCATGGCGATGCCGACGCGCCGCTGAAGGCGACCGGCAGCTATGAGCAGGACAAGCGCCCAGGTACCAACGAGGGCCGCAGCGGCAGCGAGATCACCTTCTTCCCGTCCGCCGAGACCTTCACCATGGTCGAGTTCGATTTCGGCACGCTGGAGCATCGGCTGCGCGAACTCGCCTTCCTCAATTCCGGCGTACGCATCGTGCTGACAGACGCCCGTCACGCCGATGTCGTGAAGCATGAACTGCACTATGACGGGGGCCTGGAAGAGTTCGTCAAATATCTCGATCGCGTCAAGAAGCCGCTGATCGAGAAACCGATCGCCATCAGGGCCGAACGCGACGGCATCACCGTCGAAGTGGCGATGTGGTGGAACGACAGCTACCACGAGAACGTGCTGGCCTTCACCAACAACATCCCGCAGCGCGACGGCGGCACACACCTGGCCGGTTTTCGCGGCGCGCTTACCCGCCAGATCACCGGCTATGGCGAATCCTCGGGCCTGACCAAGAAGGAAAAGGTCTCGCTGATCGGCGACGATTGCCGCGAGGGCCTGACAGCGGTGCTGTCGGTCAAGGTTCCCGATCCGAAATTCTCGTCGCAGACCAAGGACAAGCTTGTCTCGTCGGAAGTCCGTCCCGTGGTCGAAGGGCTGGTCAACGAAGCGCTCGGCACATGGCTCGAAGAGCATCCGACCGAGGGCAAGGTGGTTGTCGACAAGGTGATCCAGGCCGCGGCGGCGCGCGAAGCCGCGCGCAAGGCGCGCGACATCACCCGCAAGACCTCGCTCGGCGTCACCTCGCTGCCCGGCAAGCTGGCCGACTGCCAGGAACGCGACCCGGCGAAGTCCGAAATCTTCATCGTCGAGGGTGACTCGGCAGGCGGCTCCGCCAAGGGCGGTAGGTCGCGCCAGAACCAGGCGATTCTTCCCCTGCGCGGCAAGATCCTCAATGTCGAGCGGGCCCGCTTCGAC
The DNA here is from genome assembly GCF_020164745.1 of Mesorhizobium sp. ES1-4. Taxonomy (GTDB): domain Bacteria; phylum Pseudomonadota; class Alphaproteobacteria; order Rhizobiales; family Rhizobiaceae; genus Mesorhizobium. Next base: position 22,325 of record NZ_JAIUGV010000003.1, read on the forward strand.
CGCATGCTCTCGTCCGACATGATCGGCACGCTGATCACCGCGCTCGGCACCTCGATCGGCAAGGACGAATTCAACGCCGACAAGCTGCGTTACCACAAGATCATCCTGATGACCGACGCCGACGTCGACGGCGCCCATATCAGAACCTTGCTGCTCACCTTCTTCTTCCGGCAGATGCCGGAGCTGATCGAGCGCGGCCATCTCTACATCGCCCAGCCGCCGCTCTATAAGGTGACGCGCGGCAAGAGCTCGCAATATATCAAGAACGAGAGTGCCTTCGAAGAATTCCTGATCGATTCCGGGTTGGAGGAAGCATCGCTCACGCTAGGCTCAGGGGAGGTGCGTACCGGACAGGATCTGCACAGCGCCGTTGCCGATGCGCTGGCTGTGCGCCAGCTCATCAACGGCCTGCACACGCGCTACAACCGCGACGTCGTCGAGCAGGCCGCGATCGCCGGCGGGCTCAATCCCGAAATCTTCGCCGATCTTGGCCGCGCCAACGCGATGGCCGAGCGGATCGCGCAACGCCTCGACATTATCGCCGAGGACACCGAGCGCGGCTGGACCGGCCGCATGTCGACCTCGAACGAGGGTGTCGGCGGCTATGTCTTCGAACGCACCGTGCGCAGCGTCAAGGAATACGCCCATCTCGACATGGCGCTGATCAATTCAGCCGACGCACGCCAGCTCGACCGCTACGCGCAGCGCCTCAGCGAGGTCTACGGGACGCCGCCGGTACTGCGCCGCAAGGAGGTGTCCGAAACCGTCTCGGGACCGCTGGCGCTGCTCAACGCGGTCTTTGCGACCGGCCGCAAGGGACTGACGATGCAACGCTACAAGGGTCTCGGCGAAATGAATGCCGAGCAGCTCTGGGAGACCACGCTCGACCCGAATGTGCGTTCGCTGCTGCAGGTCAAGGTCAACGACGCGACCGATGCCGACAGCCTGTTCTCGCGGCTGATGGGCGACGAGGTGGAGCCACGGCGCGAGTTCATCCAGGACAACGCGCTGTCGGTCGCCAACCTGGATATTTGACCGACGGCAAATTGGCGCCCCGTGGCGCACCAATTTGTTCCATTGTCGGCAAACAAAATCATTTCAAGTTCCGCCGGAACAGAAGTCCCTGTGAGACATTGTGAAGCCATCGATCACAATTTCTTGCAAGGAGACCTCTATGGGACGCGGCATTTTGCTTTGGTTGCTCGGCATTCCGATTCCAATCATCATTCTCATCATGTTGTTCGTACGGTAGGGGGCCTCGATGCAGTCCACCCTATCGGCTGTTGACGTCTCCGCTTCGGCGGAATCATCCGCCACCGCTGTCAGTTGGGGACCGATCATTGCCGGGGCCTTCGCGGCCTCGACGTTGACGTTCATCCTCATGCTGCTCGGTTCAGGCCTTGGCCTGAGCATGGTTTCACCCTGGTCGGGCTCTAGTGCGTCGATCACCACCTTCGCGGTTTCCACCGCAGTCTGGCTGGTAATCGTGCAATGGCTGTCGTCTGGTGTAGGCGGCTACCTTGCGGGCCGGTTGCGGACCAAATGGGTGGGCATCCACACCGACGAGGTCTATTTCCGTGACACCGCGCACGGCTTTCTCGCCTGGGCACTGGCCACCTTGCTGGTCGCGGGTGTGCTTGGCTCGGCGCTGTCCGCCGCGATTGGTTCAGGTGTACAGGCGGCGTCCACGGTAGCCTCGGGAGCCGCCATGGGTGCGTCCGCCGGGACCTCGGCCAACGCCAGCGGCGCATCGATCGACAACGCGACCTCCTATCTGGTGGATTCGCTGTTCAGGCCGGCCGATCCGGCCAAGCTTGCGACCGCCAATCCGGCCGACCAAGCCGCTGCCGCCGGGCAGGCCTCGCGCATCCTGATCGCCGGCGCCGTCGCCGGCGAGGTCTCCCCGGAAGACAAGACCTACCTGGCGCAATTGGTCGCGGCGCGCACCGGGCTTTCCGAGGCCGATGCCAAGGCGCGTGTCGACACCGTCCTGGCGAAGGCACAGGACGCGAAGGCCAAGGCAAAGCAGGCGGCCGACACGGCGAGGAAGGCAAGCGCCACCTTCGCGCTGCTCGGTGCCCTGTCTCTGGCCATCGGCGCCTTTATCGCCAGCGCCGCCGCGGCGCTCGGCGGCAGGCAGCGAGATGAAGAGGAAGCGGTCTTCCTCACCAGCCGCTGACCTGCGCCCGACCCTCAGACATGAAGAAGCCCAGCATCGAGCTGGGCTTTTTTCATGCGTCGAGTTGCGGATCCGGCCGGATCAGTGGTCCATGGCCTTGACGATTTCCTCGGTCATCTTCTTGGCGTCGCCGAGCAGCATCATGGTGCCGTCCTTGTAGAACAGCGTGTTGTCGATGCCGGCATAGCCGGAACCGAGGGAACGCTTGACGAACAGGCAGGTGCGGGCCTTGTCGACGTCGAGGATAGGCATGCCATAAATGGGCGACGACTTGTCGTCGCGGGCCGAAGGGTTGGTGACGTCATTGGCGCCGATGACATAGGCGACATCGGCCTGCGCGAATTCCGAATTGATGTCCTCGAGTTCGAACACCTCGTCGTAGGGGACGTTCGCTTCGGCGAGCAGAACATTCATGTGGCCAGGCATACGGCCGGCAACGGGGTGGATGGCGTATTTCACATCGACGCCGTTGGCCTTGAGCTTGTCGGCCATTTCGCGCAACGCGTGCTGCGCCTGGGCGACCGCCATGCCGTATCCCGGCACGATGATGACTTTCTGTGCGTTCATCATCAGGTAGGCGGCGTCGTCAGCCGAACCCTGCTTGACGGTGCGCTCGATGCCGTCGTCGGCCGCAGCCGCGGTCTCGCCGCCGAAGCCCCCGAGAATGACCGAGATGAAGCTTCGGTTCATGCCCTTGCACATGATGTAGGACAGGATGGCACCGGACGAGCCAACCAGCGCGCCGGTGATGATCAGCGCCAGATTGCCGAGCGTGAAGCCAAGGGCAGCAGCCGCCCAGCCGGAATAGGAGTTGAGCATCGAGACGACGACAGGCATGTCGGCGCCGCCGATCGGGATGATCAGGAGCACGCCAAGCAGCAGCGAGGCAGCGACGATCAGCCAGAACACCAGCTTGGCCTCGGTGGTGACCAGAAGCACGATCAGCACGATCAATGCGATACCGAGTGCGGCGTTGATGACATGGCGGCCGCCGATCATGATCGGCTTGCCCGACATGCGGCCATCAAGTTTCAAGAAGGCGATGACCGAACCGGTGAAGGTGATGGCGCCGATGGCAACGCCAAGGCTCATCTCAATGAGCGCCTGGGCGTGGATGTCGCCCGCCGTGCCGATGCCGAAGCTTTCCGGCGCGTAGATGGCGGCGGCGGCCACCATGACGGCGGCAAGGCCGACCAGCGAGTGGAAGGCCGCGACCAGTTGCGGCATCGAGGTCATGGCGATGCGGCGCGCGGTGACGGCGCCGACCAAGCCGCCAATCGCGAGGCCGAGCACGATCAGGCCAAAGCGGCCGGCGCTGGGGGTCGCCAGCGCCAGCGTGGTGGCGATGGCGATGCCCATGCCGACCATGCCGTAGAGATTGCCCTGACGGCTGGTGGTCGGGTGCGACAGGCCGCGCAACGCCATGATGAACAGGACGCCGGACACCAGATAGAGGAAGGAAGCGAGATTGACGGTCACGTCACTTGTCCTTCTTCTTGTACATGGCCAGCATGCGCTGGGTGACGAGGAAGCCGCCGAAGATGTTGACCGAGACCAGCACCAGCGCGACGAAGCCGAAGCCGGCTGCAACGCCGGAAGCCGCGATGCCGACGGCGAGCAGCGCGCCGACGACGATGACGGACGAGATGGCGTTGGTGACGGCCATCAGCGGCGTGTGCAAGGCAGGGGTCACCGACCAGACGACGTAGTAGCCGACGAAGATCGCCAGCACGAAAATCGCGAAACGAAAGACGAAGGGATCGATGGCGCCCCCCGACAGCGCGTGCGCGGCATCGCCGGCGGCGTCGGCACCGCCTGGGGCATTGGCCAGGTTCTGCACCGCGAGCCGAACGGCAGCGCTTGCCTGGTCGAGCTGATCAAGGGCTTTCTGCAAGGTCTGGTCCATCACGCGGTCCCTTTCGGCTTCGGCGAGGCTGACTTGGATGCGGCGGCCTTCCTGGGCGCGGACTTCTTGGGCGCAGCCGCGGCATCGGCGACCATGGTCGTGGCCGGGATCGCCGCCGGCTCGACATATGGCTGCTGGTCAGCCTTGGCGAAGGCCGGATGAACAACCTTGCCGCCATCAGTCAGCATCGTTGCCTTGACCAGATCGTCATCGCGGTTGATGGCCAGCGTCTTGGCGGCCTTGTCGACCAGCGTCTCGAGGAAGGCGAACAGGTTTTTGGCATAAAGCAGCGAGGCCGATGCCGCGACGCGGCCGGGCACATTGAGGTGGCCGACGATCTTCACATTGTTGGCGGTGGTGACAACCTTGCCGGCTTCAGCACCCTCGACATTGCCGCCGCGCTCGACAGCGAGGTCGACGATCACCGAGCCCGGTTTCATCGAGGCGACCATTGCCGCCGAGACCAGCTTCGGCGCCGGCCGGCCGGGGATCAGCGCCGTGGTGATGACGATGTCCTGCTTGGCGATGTGCTCGGCGGTGAGTGCCGCCTGTTTGGCCTGATATTCCTTCGACATTTCCTTTGCGTAGCCGCCTGCCGTTTCGGCGGCCTTGAACTCCTCGTCCTCGACCGCCAGGAATTTCGCACCAAGCGAAGCGACCTGTTCCTTGGCGGCGGGGCGAACATCGGTGGCGGTGACGACCGCGCCGAGACGGCGCGCCGTGGCGATCGCCTGCAGGCCGGCGACGCCGACGCCCATGATGAAGACCTTGGCGGCGGGAACGGTGCCAGCCGCCGTCATCATCATCGGCAATGCACGATCATATTCCGAGGCGCCGTCGATGACCGCCTGGTATCCGGCAAGGTTGGCCTGCGAGGACAGGACGTCCATCGATTGTGCGCGGGTGATGCGCGGCATGAACTCCATCGAGAACGCGGTGACACCCGCCTTGGCCAACGCCGCGACCGCCGCATCGTTGCCGTAGGGGTCCATGATGGCGATCACCGCGGCGCCGGCTTTGTAACTCTTCAGCTCGGCATCCGTTGGCCGGCGAACCTTCAGCACGACATCGGCCTTGGCTGCATCCGAAGCCTTGCCGATGGCGGCACCTGCCTTGGCAAACTCTTCGTCCGGGATACGCGACCTTGTGCCGGCACCAGCTTCGACGACCACGTCGAAGCCCAGGCCCGCCAGCCGCTTTACCGTGTCGGGCGATGCCGCGACACGCGGCTCGTTCGCGTCAAGCTCACGAGGGATGAAAACCGTCTGTCCCACCGCATGATCCTTTCGGCTGGAACCTGTCTGCGCGAAGTCTCGACCGGGATGCCCGGCGACGTCAACCGCAGGAGGGTTTGGAAGGTTTACCGCAGAATGAAGGCGCCGACGGCCAGAATAAGCACGAACAGGATCAACGCGGAGAAGAACCCTCCCGCGAAGAATCCGAAAGCCATGGCTATGAGGAGAGCGCCGCAGAAGAGCGAGCCATATTTGGCAAGCGCCAGAAATCCCGCATAGGTGCGGTCATGCTCGGCATAGTCCATCTTCGCGCCCAGTTCTACAGGACCGGTCGGCGTGTGCTCAGCCATAGGAATACCCCTTCGAAGACATCTTTCAGGCACATACCGAAAAGCCGGGCGGAGAGCAATGGCGGTATTGCCGCATCGCAGCCGACAACTGCCTCAAGGGAAAATTGAAACTGGCCGCCGATGCCAGGCAATCCGTGGCCTTGCGCCAAGCTTGCCCCGGCTGTCTCAGCCGGCCAGATGCGGGAACAAGCCCAGCAGTCCAACGACAATCAGATAGAGCGCGACGATGTAGTTCAGCAGCCGCGGCATGATGAGGATCAGCACACCGGCTATCAGCGAGATGAGCGGCGTGAGCGCGAGCGAGTGGATGGTCATGTCGGTCTCCTTTTGATGGGCGCGCCAGGGTGGTGTCGTCCAGAACGCCGAAGTGGCCCGAAAGCTCCGGAGTGCTCACGCCAAATTGCGCAGGTTTGTCGGTCTTAGGCTGCTTCGCGAAAATATTTGGCGGTGGGTAGGATGGTGAGCGGCGCGAGCTCACCGGCTGGCACCTTGGCAAACAGCATGCGCCGCTCCAGTGCCGTCGACTGGAAGAAGGGGAACCGCTGAAGCGTCGGCTCCATGTTCTGCTCGCAAATGGATTCATAGAAGTAGATCGGCATGGTGAAGGGCGGATAGAGGCGAGGTTCGCCGACCTGCACCGATCCGAAGATGCGATGGTAGAACGCCATGTGCTCCTCGCGAATCATCGAAATGCAGCTGGTGGCTTTGAAGAAAGTGTTGGCGATGACAGCGAGCCGCAGCGTGACAAAGGGCAGCGCGCGGTGGACCGACGACATTTGCGGGTCGATCGCCAGACGGCTCGGATCGATGAAGGTTTCGCCGCGCGCCAGCCGCAATAGCAGCCTATCGCCGAATACGGTCATGATCGGCGCTTCCGGGGTCGCGCGGCTCAGGTGATGGAGCCTGACGGTGCTGACGAGTTCGCCATCCATGAAGACGCCGAAACAGTAGCAGTTGCGCGCTTCGTCAAGGTGATCGGCGAGCTTCTGTTCGACAATGGTGTCGAGCAGGCCGTGCGTGTGAAAGGCCTTGTAGCGCAGCCGGTAGACCGCTTCGAGATCCTCGCCGCTTTCGCAGCGCCGGTATTCGATGCGCTCCAGTACATCCAGCACATTGCGTGCAAACGACGAGAGAGGCTCAGGTTTGACCGCCGAGCCCGAAGACTGACCTGACTGATGCGTGTCCATTACTTCCCCTCGTACCGCCGCAGGAGAACAATACCGGACGACCGAAGGAACAAGAAGATGAAACTCTAATCGTCTGTGTTTACTGAATATTAACCTTAACAGTCGGTTAACGCCTCGATACAACGCCTTTTAAGCGGGCTTTTCAAGCGATTAATAAGGGCGAATTCAGGGGGTCGCGAGTTTGGCGACCGGCCGCAATTCCGCGGCGAAAGGCCAGGTCACGTTGGACATGGTCTCGATGCCCGAGGCGCTAAGCGCTGCGCCGAACAGGAAGCCCTGGACGAGATCCGGCTTCACCGAATGCACCAGGATCTTCAGTTGCTCAAAGGTTTCAACCCCTTCGATGGTGACCGTCAGCCCGAGCACCCGGGTCAGGTCGACGATGCCCTTCAACAGGTCGAGCGAGCGCTTGCTCTGGGTCACGTCCATCAGGAACGAGCGGTCGATCTTGATCTTGTCGAGCGGCAGCTTGTGGAGGTAGCTCAGGCTTGAATAGCCGGTGCCGAAATCGTCCAGGGCGATGCGGACGCCAAGCTGCTTCAGTTCCTCGATATACTGGCGCGTCAGCGACTTGTCGTCGAGTAGCGCGGTTTCGGTGACTTCAATCTCGAGGCGGTCGGCGGCGAGGCCGGAGTTCGCCAGTGCATCGCGAACCTTCTGGATGACGTCGCGGCTGCGGAAATCCCTGGCCGAAAGGTTGACCGAGACGCTGGTCTGGTCAGGCCATTTGGCGCATTCGGTGCAAGCCGCATGGAGCACGAAGGTGCTGATCTCGGAGATGATGCCCATCTCCTCGGCCAGCGGAATGAAGATGCCGGGCGAGATCGCCCCAAGATCGGGATGGTCCCAGCGGCAAAGCGCCTCGCAGCCGGCGATGCGCATGGTGTTCATCGCCACGATCGGCTGGTAAACGACCCGCAGTTCCTTGCTTTCCACGGCACTACGCAGATCCGCCTTCATCAACTGGCGGTTGCGGAACGCGGCGTCCATCGCCCCCTCGAACAGCCGCCAACCGTTCTTGCCGAGCTCCTTGGCCTTGTAGAGCGCCAAGTCCGCCTTGACGATCATGCCGTCGACATCGGTTTCGCCGACCTTGGACATCACCGCGCCGGCGCTGGCCTGGATCCGCAACCCATGCCCGGCGACGTCGACCTCTCCCTGCAGCTCGGCGAAAATCCCGTCGAGCAGGCTCGCTAGGTGGCTTTCGTCATCGATGCGGTCGGAGAACAGCATGAACTCGTCGCCGCCGAAGCGGCTGACGGTAAGGCCTTGGCCGGCGATGGCCGCCAGCCGCTCGGCGACGGCGTAGATCAGCCCGTCGCCGACAGGATGGCCGAGCGTGTCGTTGACGCTCTTGAAATCGTCGAGGTCGACCACGGCCAGGCCACACAGGCGATCGCGGTCGCCCGACGCCATCAGCTCGCCGACCAGTTCGTGGAAATAGGCGCGGTTCGGAAGGCCCGTGAGGTTGTCGTAGCGCGCCATGAACCGGATTTTTTCCTCCGCTTCGACACGCGCCGTTACATCCTCGAAGGTGATGACGCCCAATTCCTGGTTGCCCTCGCGCGCCGAGAATTCGAAGTGCTGCCCGTTGGAAAAGGAAACCAGCACCTTGCGGTCGCGCCCCTCGCGCAACGCGCGCGTCAGCTGCGCCTCGACATAGCGGCAGTCCTTCGGCGCCAGCATGCCGCCGGCAACGCCGCGCATCAGCAGCGAATGAATCGACCGCCCGAGCAGTTGGTCGGGCGAGCGCAGCGACATCAGACGGGCGGCCTCGGCGTTGCCGACGACGACCTTGCCGTCGGGGCCAAGCATGACCAGGCCATGCGACATGGTGTTGAGGGCACGGTTAAAGCGCTCGGCGAGCCTCGCCGCCGTCTTGCGTTCTGAAATGGCGTTGAACAGCACGGTGCGGACGTGGCTGGCCATGCGAGTAATGATGAAGATGAATGGGATAATGTAGAGGCCGAGGATGAAATCGCCGATATGGCCCTTCAGCATCAGCCCGACCGCGATCGGCAGCACCACCGTGAAGGCCTGCACCGCAACCATGGTCTTGGAGCCGTAATTGCGTCCGACAATGGTCACCGTCGAGCCCATTATGACGGCGATGGCGGCACTTTCCCCAAAGACATCGGGAATGAGATAGATTGAGGTAAAGCAGAAAAGCCCCATGAAGAAGGCCTGGATGGTGCCCCCAATGAGGTAGTAGCGTTCCCACTTCTTGGCTTGTTCATAAGTGTCGAAACTGCCAACGCGCAGGCCTTTGCGGATGCCGTAGTAACGGTAAAGCCCGGCCGCAAGCATGAGCGCGGCCAATGCAAGATAGGCCGGATGCCCCGAGGTGAAATAAACGAGAATACCGATGAGGCCATGGCAAAACGCGCCAATCAGCAGGATCCCTGGATCGTTAAACAACGATCGCACGAACCCAGCATAGACGTCCTCACCTATCTCTGCGGCTTTGTGTTCTTGCATGGCCTGCGGTGTCGCACGAACCGCAGTCATGTCACATTCGCCTTAAGAAAGGTTTAGAGACGCCGTTTTGGCGTCTGCCGTCAAGTCGGCTAACCCTGCGTAGGCCGGGGAAATTCTTGTTCAGGTAAACGACGCGTCACTCGGCGGCCTGGAGTTCAGGCCTTGCCGGCGCCGTCGCAAAACGTTCGAGCAACCTGCGGCGCTCGCCCGCCGCCTTTTCGGCGCTGGCCTGCCGGACATGGCCATAGCCGCGGATCAGCGCCGGGACCGAGACCAGGGCAACCGCGGCCTCGACCTTGCCCGGAGCCAGCGCGCTGGCCACGAGTTGTAGATCGGCATCGTACTGCGTCAGCAACTGCCGCTCCATGCGCCGCTCGGCGGTGTAGCCGAACAGGTCGAAAGCAGTGCCGCGCAGGCCCTTCATCGCCGCCAGCAGCCGAAACCCCTTCATCATCCAAGGGCCGAAGCTCGATTTCCTGAGCTTGCCGTCATTGCCGCGGCGCCCCATGATCGGCGGCGCGAGATGGAATTCGAGTTTCTCGTAGCTCTGGAACTGCTTGCCTAGCTCGGCGGCGAAGGAGCCATCGGTGTAGAGCCGCGCCACCTCGTATTCGTCCTTGATCGCCATCAGCTTGAACAGGTTCTTGGCCGCAGCTTCCATGACTGCAGTCGAGCCGGGTACGGCCCTTGTCTCGGCGGCACGCAAAACGGCCAGTTTGTCAGCGTAGCGCCGGCCATAGGCGGCGTTCTGATAGGCGGTCAGGAAAGCGACGCGGCGGGCGATGACATCGTCCAGCGTCTCAGCGACCGGCGCAGCCTGTCCGGCCTTGCCGGCGGAGGTTGGGCCTGGCTGTGTGATGAGGCCACGCACGAAATCCGGCTGATGCGCGGCGCGGCGGCCCCAGCGGAAAGCGGCGATGTTCATCGCCACTGCTTCGCCGTTCAATTCAATAGCCTTTTCAACAGCTTCGGCCGAAAGCGGCAGACCACCATGCTGGAAGGCAAAGCCGAGCATGAACATGTTGGCGCCGAGCGAATTGCCGAACAGTGCGGTGGCGGTGCGGGTGGCGTCGAAGAAATGCGCCTTGTCGTCACCGGCGGCGGACCGGATTGCCTTCTTCAGGCGCTCGACCGGCAGCGAGAAATCGGCCGACCGGGCGAATTCGCCGGGCATGATCTCGGCGGTGTTGGCGAGGAAGATCGTATGGCCCTCGCGCACCGCGGTCAGCACCTTCTTGGCGCCCGAGACGACCAGATCGCAACCGAGCACGAGGTCGGCCTTCCCCGCCGAAACGCGGATGGCATTGATGTCTTCCGGTGTGCGGGCGATGCGCACATGGGTGAACACCGAACCGCCCTTCTGGGCGAGGCCGGCCATGTCGATCATGCCGCAGCCCTTGTTTTCCAGATGCGCCGCCATGCCGAGCACGGCGCCCACGGTGACGACGCCGGTGCCGCCGACGCCGTCGATGATCGCCGCCCAGCCCTCGACGCCGAGCGGGAATTCGGTTGGCGGCGGCACGCCTTCAAGCGGGTCGGTCCTGCCGGCCAGGCCTTCTGCCTTGCGGATCTTGGCGCCGTGCACGGTGACGAAGGACGGGCAGAAGCCGTCGACGCAGGAGAAGTCCTTGTTGCAGCTCGACTGGTCGATCTTGCGCTTGCGGCCGAACTCGGTCTCGACCGGCTGGATCGAGACGCAGTTCGATTGCACGCCGCAATCGCCGCAGCCTTCGCAGACCAGTTCGTTGATGAAGACGCGTTTGTCGGGGTCGGGAAAGGTGCCGCGTTTGCGGCGCCGGCGCTTTTCGGCCGCGCAGGTCTGGTCATAGAGCAGAACCGACATACCCTTGACGCCGCGCAGTTCGCGCTGGACGAGGTCGAGGTCGTCGCGGTGGTGGACAGTGGCGCCGGCCGGAAACTCGACCTTCCCCGCATATTTGTCGGGCTCGTCGGTGACGATGGCGATGCGGTCGACGCCCTCTGCCCGCACCTGCCTGGCGATCATGTCCACGGTCAGCCCGCCCTCATGCGGCTGGCCGCCGGTCATGGCGACGGCGTCGTTGTAGAGGATCTTGTAGGTGATGTTGGCTTCGCTCGACAGGGCGAAGCGGATCGCCAGCGTGCCGGAATGGTTGTAGGTGCCGTCGCCGAGATTCTGGAAAATGTGGTCGCGCTTGGAGAACGGCGCCTGGCCGACCCATTGCGCGCCCTCGCCGCCCATGGCGGTGAAGCCCAGCGTGTTGCGGTCCATCCACAGCGCCATGAAGTGGCAGCCGATGCCGGCGGCGGCGATCGAGCCGTCAGGGACCTTGGTCGAGGAATTGTGCGGACAACCTGAACAGAAGAAGGGCGTGCGCGAGCCGATGTCGGTGGCGTCCGCCAGCATCGCCTGGAACTGGCGCAGCTTCGCGATCCTTGCCGAAATCTCTTCGGACGGGCCGATGGTCTTCACGATCCTCTCGCCAAGGGCAATGGCGATCTCGTTGGGGTCCAGCGCTCCCTTGGCCGGGAACAGCCAGTCGCCGCGCTCGTCCTTCTTGCCGACGATCACCGGCTGCGAGGCCGTGCCATAAAGGCTTTCGCGCAGCTGTACCTCGATCAGCGAGCGTTTCTCCTCGACCACGACAATGGTGTCGAGACCGCGCGCGAACTCGGCGATGTGCCGCAGGTCGAGCGGCCAGGGGCAGCCGACCTTGAACAGCCGCACGCCGATGCGGTTGGCGCCCGCCTCGTCGAGGCCGATATCCTCCAGCGCCTGACGGACGTCGAGGTAGCTCTTGCCCAGCGTGATGATGCCGAGCTTCGGATTGCGGCCGCCCGAATAGACGATCCTGTTCAGCCCATTGGCATGGATGAAGGCGGACGCAGCGGCACGCTTGTGCTCATGCAGCCGCTCTTCCTGGCCAAGCATGTCGATCTCATGGCGGATGTTGAGGCCGCCCGGCGGCATGTCGAACTCCGGGACAACGATGTTCAGCCGTTCGAGCGAAGCATCGACCGATGCCGTCGATTCGATGTTGTCCTTGACGCATTTGATCGCCGCCCAGGTGCCGGCGAAGCGCGACATGGCAAATCCGTACAGACCATAGTCGATGATCTCCTGCACACCGGCCGGGTTGAGGATCGGCACCATGGTGTCGACGAAGAGGAATTCGGTGGCGTGCGCATTGGTCGAGGATTCGGCCATGTGGTCGTCGCCCATGAGCGCAAGGACGCCGCCATGTTTCGACGAGCCGGCGAGATTGGCGTGACGGAACACATCGCCCGAACGATCGACACCCGGCCCCTTGCCGTACCAGACCGAAAAGACGCCGTCATGGGTGCCCTCGCCCAGCAGTTCCGTCTGCTGCGAGCCCCAGCAGGCGGTGGCGGCAAGCTCTTCGTTGAGGCCGGGCTGGAAGACGATATCGGCACCAGCGAGTTGCTTTTTGGCCTTCCACAGCTGCATGTCCAGGCCGCCGAGCGGCGAGCCGCGATAGCCTGAGACGAAGCCAGCCGTGTTCAGGCCGGCGCGGCGGTCGCGCTCGCGCTGCATCAGAAGCATGCGGATGACGGCCTGCGCGCCGGAGAGGAAGATGCGCTCCTTCCCGAGATCGAACTTGTCGTCGAGCGCGACATCGTGCAGCGTCATCAGGCATTTCCTCTGCGAAGGCCGCGCGGGGACAACGGCCAACGTCGGGATCGGATGACGCATCCTTTCTTCCCTTGCAAGGCAGGTCAAACAAAATCGAAAGGACCAGCCAATGCGCAACAAACAGTCCGCAGGTCGCTGGGCCGTGCATGAAACCGAGCGCCGGGGGTGCAGTGGCGCACGAAAATTCCCGGTGAAGTCGATGCCGTCAGCCGGCTTTCGAGCAGTCCGGCTTCGGCTCGCCGGGCAGCTTGCCATCGGGATGGCCGACGAGGTCGGGATTGGCCGTATAGAGCTGGTCGATGACCAATGGCCGGTCGGGCAGGATCGACTGGTCTTCGGTCGACATCAGCGTGGTGTCGATGGTCTGCAGGACCGCACCGTCGGCGCCCTTGATGCTGATGGCAATGGCATAGGGCTTGTTCTTGACGACGCAGGTCAGCGCCGGGCTCTCCAGGCTCACCTTGTCGAGCTTCGGCCAGATCTTCTGCTCGACCACGAAGGGCTCACCGCCGGCGGGGTTCTGGAAGCTGGCAACCGCCACCTGTCCCTCGCCCATCGGCTGCAGGGGCCGCAGCGTCACCACATAGGTCGCCCGGGCGAGACGGTAGTTGAAGACGAATATCTTGCCGGAAACCTCGAACAGCTTGCCCTCGCCGCCGGTGTCGCGGCAGGCGCCGAGTGCCATCACCGCTACCAGCACCACGCCAACACCGATCGAACGGGAAAGAGTCCTAGGCATTCCTGACCTCATTGGCCGCCATGCGGCGGCGATAGTGACGGCTCGCCTTCTGCCTGTTGCCGCACACCGCCATGTCGCACCAAAGGCGGCTGGAGTTGCGGCTTCTGTCGACGAACAGCCAGGTGCAGTTGGGACAGATCCTGAGCCTCGCGACGATGTCGTCGCGCAGCAACGAAAGGGCTGAAACCGCCAGCGCCGCCTCGAAGGCGATCGGCGTCGCCGGATCGCCGAACGGCCGTCCCGGCGCCCCGATCTCGGTCCGGCCGGCGGTAAGGCCCTGAGCGCAGGCGCGCAGGAATTCGGGCAGATCCGCGGTGGCGACCGCGCCCTTCGACACCGCGCCTCGAAACAGCCGGTCGGTGGTCTCGCGGATCGACGACACGACGGGTGCGACTGCCGCCGGCGACGATACCGCCAACCGCCTGTCGCCAAGCTCGGCGGCGCGAAAACCGCTGGCCGCTTCGGCGAAGCGGGCGATTTCGGCCGGATCGTCGAAGCGGTCGAAGGTGCGCTCCGGATCGCCGCGCAGCACGACGGTGTTCGCCGTGTCGAGCGCGAGCAGGCCACCAATGAAGCGGTGTGGAGTCCAGGCAACCGTCATATCCGAAAATCTAACCGATAAATCACGTTTGACAAGTTAGATTCGGCGATGCAAACCTCGGATGCGGACGGTATCGTCGCTTGTCCGACCCGCTTCTTGCCGGCCCGCTCTTGCCGGTCCGCTGTGGGGCGAGATGCTTCTGGTGTTGTCGAGCATGCTTTACTTCTTCCAGCAGGTGCTGAACGGGCTGCATTCGGGGGCGCTCTACGCGTTGCTCGCCTTCGGCTACGTGCTGATCAACGGCATCCTGCACCGCACCAACCTTGCCTATGGGGCGCTGTTTGCCTTCTGCGGCCAGGCGATGATCCTGAGCGTCGCCTTCTGCTACCAGGTGCTGCGGCTGACACTGTTGGCTTCGGTGCTGTTCGGCGCCGTCGCGGCCTTCCTCTATGCCGCGCTCATCAGCCATGTGCTGTCGCGCAGCGTCTTCGAGCCGTTGGCTGACCGTACGCCCAATGCCATCGTGGTGACGACACTCGGCATCCTGCTTGTCCTGTCGGAAGCAAGCCGCATCGCCGCCGACACGCATGATCTGTGGCTGCCGCCAATGCTGGCGGAGCCCATCGTTTTCGCCGAAAGCTCCGGCTTCAAGGCGACGCTGACGCTGATCCAGGTGCTCGACTGCGCCCTGGTCCTGGCAGCGCTCGCGCTTGCCACCTGGGCGTTTGCCCGCTCAAACTTCGGCCGGTGCTGGCGCGCCGTATCCGACGATCCCCGGGCCGCCGCCCTGTGTGGCGTCGACGTGCGCGGCGTGTTCCGGCGTGCCGTGCTGTTCGGTGGCCTCTGCGCCGCGCTGGCCGGGGTCATGGCCAGCCTCTATTACGGCAATGTCAGCTTCGGCTCCGGCCTTGTCTACGGCTTGAAGATCCTGTTCGTGACGGCGGTCGGCGGCTATCTCTCGCCGCCACGGGCGGCGCTGGGCGCCGCCGTTTTCGGCATGGTCGAATCACTGTGGGCCGGCTATTTCCCTGTCGAATGGCGCGATGCCTGGATGTATCTGTTGCTGGTGGCGATGCTGATCCTGATCGGCGCCGGCCGCGACACCGGCAAGCTCATCTGATCATCAGACTTTGGTTGCATGACGTTTCGTCAGGGACCGGCTTTTCCACCGTGCCGCAAGGGCCGGTGGCTTGCATCCTTCCTCCCCGTGTTGACCAACCGGACCACGCACTGCATACCGTTGGGCCACGCGACGCGACGAGAAAATGGGGATCGCGCGTCACCGCATCAGGGAGGAATGCATGGCAGGGCTTCTCGCTCTATCCAGGGCCATTGATCGCGCCAACGAATTCATCGGCAAGTCGGTATCCTGGTTGATCCTGCTGGCGATCCTGGTGAGCGCGGCCAATGCGGTCATCCGCAAGGTGTTCGACACCTCGTCCAATGCGTGGCTGGAGCTGCAATGGTATCTGTTCGGCGCCGCCTTCATGCTGGCCGCCGCCTACACGCTGAAGCAGAACGAGCATATCCGCATCGACATCGTCTACGGCCTGTTTCCACGCCGCGTGCAGCACTGGATCGACCTTTTCGGCCACGTCTTCTTCCTGATGCCGTTCGTGACGCTGATGGTGTTCTATTTCGTGCCCTACGTGTCGCTGTCCTTCCACAGCGGCGAGATGTCGACCAACGCCGGCGGCCTGATCGTATGGCCCGCCAAGGCCATCCTGCTGGTCGGCTTTTTCCTGCTCGCGCTGCAGGGCATTTCCGAGATCATCAAGAAGATCGCCATCATGCGCGGCGTCATGGACGATCCCAACCCGTTCATTTCCGCCCACGAACAGGCTGAACTCGAAGCCAAGGCGCTCGCCGAGGAGGTGCGCTCGTGATGGAGTTCGTCGCCCAAAACATGGCGCCGATCATGTTCGCCTCGCTGATCCTGTTCATGCTGATCGGCTATCCCGTCGCCTTTTCGCTTGCCGCCAACGGCCTGATGTTCTTCTGCATCGGCGTGTTTTTGACGCCCTATTCGGGCGGCGCGATCAATCTCGCCTGGCCGCTGCTCTATGCGTTGCCGGACAATTTCTACGGCAGCCGGGTGATGTCGAACGATACGTTGCTGGCGATCCCGTTCTTCACCTTCATGGGCATCGTGCTGGAACGATCCGGCATGGCCGAAGACCTGCTCGACACGATCGGCCAGTTGTTCGGACCGATCCGCGGCGGCCTCGCCTATGCCGTGATCTTCGTCGGTGCGCTGCTGGCGGCGACCACAGGCGTGGTGGCGGCATCCGTCATCGCCATGGGGCTGATCTCGCTGCCGATCATGCTGCGCTATGGCTATGACCGCCGGGTGGCATCGGGCGTCATCGCGGCGTCGGGCACGCTTGCCCAGATCATCCCCCCGTCGCTGGTGCTGATCGTTCTCGCCGACCAACTCGGCCGCTCGGTGGGCGACATGTATGCCGGCGCCCTGGTCCCGGGCCTGGTGCTGACGAGCCTGTACACGCTCTACATCGTGATCATGTCGATCGTCAGGCCAAAGTCGATGCCGGCCCTGCCGCTCGAGGCGCGGACGCTGGGCCATGGCGTGATGTCCTTGCTGATCGCTCTGATAGCGGCCGTGGCCATCGCTTACGCGGCTTACCGTTACCTGGTGCCAACTCACGGCGACAATGCCGACATTCTCGGCGCGGCCATCGGCGTCCTCTTCATCTACATCGTCGCGATTCTCGACCGCGGCCTGAACATCAACATGATGTCGCGGCTGGCGCAGCAGGTCGTGATCGTGCTGATCCCTCCCCTGGCGCTGATCTTCCTGGTGCTCGGCACGATCTTTCTCGGCATCGCCACCCCAACCGAGGGCGGCGCCATGGGCGCGGTCGGGGCGTTGGCAATGGCCGCCGCGAAGGGCCGGCTGTCGATGGACGTGATCAGGCAGGCGCTGGCCTCGACGACGCGGCTGTCGTCGTTCGTGCTGTTCATCCTGATCGGCGCGCGGGTGTTCTCGCTGACCTTCTACGGGGTCAACGGCCAGATCTGGGTCGAGCATCTCCTGACCTCCCTGCCGGGCGGCGAAGTCGGCTTCCTCATCGGCGTCAACTTGCTCGTCTTCTTCCTTGCCTTTTTCCTCGATTTCTTCGAACTGGCCTTCATCATCGTGCCGCTGCTGGCGCCGGCCGCCGACAAGCTCGGCATCGACCTGATCTGGTTCGGCGTGCTTCTGGGTGTCAACATGCAGACCAGCTTCATGCATCCGCCCTTCGGCTTCGCGCTGTTCTACCTGCGCTCGGTCGCCGCCCGCGTACCTTACCTCGATCGCCTGACCGGCAAGCAGATCGCGCCGGTGACAACGGGCCAGATCTATTGGGGCGCGGTGCCGTTCGTCTGCATCCAGGTGATCATGATCGGCCTGACCATCGCCTTCCCGCAAATGGTGATGCGCTACAAGGGCGCGGCGGTCGATTCCGGCACGATCGACTACACGGTGCCGGGCGTCCCCGGCATGTCGCCGCTCGGCGCACCGCAAGGCGGTGGCGCACCGGCGCCGTCCGGCACGCCCGACCTGTCGCAACCGCCGAGCTTTGGCGGTGCGCCGACGGCCAAACCGGCGGCACCGGCGCCGGACCTGTCGCAGCCGCCGAGTTTCAATTGAGGTCGAAGCGGAGGGCGCCATGAAAGCCGTGCGGCTGGAAGCGGTAGGCAGCATCGCGCTGCGCGAGGTCGCCAAGCCGGTCCCCGGTCCGGACGACCTCCTGGTGCGGATCGAGGCCTGCGGCGTCTGCGGCACCGACCGGCATCTCTTCCACGGCGAGTTTCCCTGCAGGCCGCCGGTAACGCCCGGGCACGAATTCTCCGGCATCGTCGAGGCAATCGGCACCGCCGTCTCCGGCTTTGCCGTCGGCGACCGAGTCACGGGCGATCCCAACATCGCCTGCGGGCGCTGCCCGCATTGCCATGCCGGGCAAGTCAATCTGTGTCGCAACCTCAATGCCATCGGCATCCATCGCGATGGCGGTTTTGCCGAGTATGTCGCCTTGCCTCAGAAGCAGGCTTTCATACTGCCCGCCGACTTGCCGCCAACGCACGGCGCGTTCTGCGAGCCGCTCGGCTGCTGCCTGCATGGTGTCGACCTTGCCGAGATCAAGCCAGGCAGTTCGGTGATCGTGCTTGGTGGCGGCGTCATCGGACTGCTTACCGTGCAACTGGCCAGGCTGGCCGGGGCCACGACCATCATCCTGTCGA
Source organism: Mesorhizobium sp. ES1-4 (assembly GCF_020164745.1). Taxonomy (GTDB): domain Bacteria; phylum Pseudomonadota; class Alphaproteobacteria; order Rhizobiales; family Rhizobiaceae; genus Mesorhizobium. The sequence continues at coordinate 40,816 of NZ_JAIUGV010000003.1, forward strand.
CGAGGCAAGCCTCGCGGCGCGCGCTTGCCAGGGAATTTGGCGCGACAGCAACGGTCGATCCCACCGCCGCCGATGTGATCGATGCCATCGCCGGGCCGGCGGGCCTGATGCCTGACGGCGCCGATGTCGTGTTCGAATGCGCTGGTGTGCGCGAGACCGTCGAGCAGTCGATGCGGTTGGCAAGGGCCGGCGGCGCCGTCGTCATCGTCGGCGTGACGCCGCAAGGCATGAGGGCGGAATTCGAGCCCTTCGACCTCCTGTTCCGGGAACTGAAGGTGCTGGGCTCGTTTCTCAATCCCTATACGCATCGCCGCGCCGCCGAACTTATCGCGTCGGGCTCGATCGAGATCGACCGGCTGATTTCCAGGCAGGTGCCACTCGAAGAGGCCGCGACGGTGATCGCCAACCCGCCCGCACCAAGCGAAGTGAAAGTGCTGGTGGTGCCTAGTCGAGGCTGATTCACAACACGTTCAAAGGCAGTGGCGGTGAGAGCTTTCAATTAGGAAAGTCCGCCACACTGTGGCGGACTCCCATGCTTATCAGAACATCACGCGGCGTGCCTGAGACTCTCAGGGAACCACACTGCGCTGTTGTAAGAAGCTTTCATGATGTCGATGCTGCGTTCGCAATCGACGCGCTTGACGTAGCCTTCGCTGCTTACGGCGATGGTTTTGCCGTTCACTGCTTCGTACGTCCAACGCCACTCACCACGATTGTCCTTGTACATCCAGTACGAGGGGTAGGTACGGTCCGCCATTGGCGTTTACTCCGTTCTGAAAGAACGTCGAGCTTGACCACAGCGTGTTTTTTTGATTCAACACGACTTGCAAGTACTCTTGTGTCCCGCGCTCGACGAACAATCTTTTGCGGGTCCAGACCTCTGAAACCGTCGCGGCTGGCTGGCTTAGCGGCGGTTTCTTCGTTCTGGCGTCATCTCTTGAATAGCTGACCGGCTCTTGGAGTCAAGGCGCACTAAAGCCGACCGTTAACCTATCGGTTCGGCCGGAAAATTTCCAAGTACTATCAAGTCGTTAGACGATTCCTCCCAATTCTGAACCGCAGCATTGCCGAGCTCCAGAACGTTCCCACACTATGCTGATTCGAAAAGAACGCAAATATTGCGACGCACTCGATTCTTAGTGCGCCGCAATATAGGTCTGCAATATTGCCATAATTACTTATTCGAGAGAGGCCTCGCACTCCCCCTCTTTGGTAACTGTAGGACTATAGTCCTACAGTTACCAAAGACTGGTCAACCGCATTTAACTCGACACTAGAGCTTGCCGTTGCGCTGCTGGACCATCATGAAGGTATCGTAGTTGTATTCGGCCACCTGCGCCCAGAGATAGTGCTCCTTGCGGAAGCCCTTGATCGATTCCCAGATCTTCTTGAAGGGCGCGTTGGTGGCCTCCATCTCGGCATAGACCTCGTTGGCCTTCTCGAAGCACGCGGCCATGATGTCCTGGCTGAACGGACGCAGTTTCGCGCCGCCCGCAACCAACCGCTTCACCGCCGGAGGGTTCACATAATCGTATTTCTGCAGCATGTCGGCGTCGGCGGCCTGGGCGCACGTGCGCAGCAGCGACTTGTAGGTCGGTGAAAGCTCTTCATATTTGGCTTTGTTGAACATCAGATGGACGGTCGGGCCGCCTTCCCACCAGCCGGGATAGTAGTAATAGGGCGCAACCTTGTAGAAGCCGAGCTTCTCGTCATCATAGGGACCGACCCATTCGGCGGCGTCGATGGTGCCTTTTTCCAGCGCCGGGTAGATGTCGCCGCCAGCGATCTGCTGCGGCACGACGCCGAGCTTCTGCACCACCTTGCCGGCAAAGCCACCAATGCGCATCTTGAGGCCGGAGAGGTCGGCGACGGTGTTGATCTCCTTGCGGAACCAGCCACCCATCTGCACGCCGGTGTTGCCACCCGGCAGGCCGAACAGACCTTGCGTGGCGAGGAACTCGTTGAACAGATCGATGCCGCCGCCATGGTAGTGCCAGGCATTCATGCCGCGCGCGTTGAGCGAGAACGGAACCGCGGCACCCAGCGCCCAGGTCGGGTCCTTGCCCCAGTAATAATATGCCACCGTGTGACAGGCCTCGACCGTGCCGGCCGTGGTGGCGTCGGCGGCCTGCAGGCCGGGAACGAGCTCGCCGGCGGCAAAGACCTGGATCTGAAAATTGCCGTCGGTGGCTTCAGACAGCATCTTGGAGAACACTTCGGCGCCACCATAGATGGTGTCGAGCGACTTCGGGAAGGACGACGCCAGCCGCCATGTTACCTTGGGGTTGGACTGGGCTATTGCCGGCGCTGCGAGCGTAGCCGCCGCCGCGGCCGCGCCGACGCCGGTGACGCCTGCCTTGCGGATGAATGAACGACGATCCATGAAGTCCTCCCTTTTGGATCAACAGACCGACTCTCGGGAGATCCTCGCTCCCGCATCGGTTCGCTCGAAACAATACACGGGCAAGGAGTCGAGTCCAGCACGGCGGCCGGATTTGGTGGCGAAGCCATGCGGCCCTGCAACTATAGTCTAACAGCCAGTTTCGTGGCCCATGCGACACGCTGAAACTTGGCTGGAAAAATGCCCGGGGATCGCCTATTTTGAAGGCAAGACACCCTTGCCAGATGGAAAACAGACCCAAAATGCAGCAGCCGCTCGTCGCCATATCGACCGACGTCCGTCAGTTCGACAACTACACCTGGCATGCCGCCCCGCAACAATATCTGGAAGCAGCGATCCTGGGTGCCGGCGTTTTCCCGCTGCTCGTACCCTCTTTCGGCGACCGGCTCGACTTCGACGAACTCCTGTCGTCGGTCGACGGCGTCATGCTAACCGGCTCGAAATCCAACGTCGACCCTTCTCTCTACGGCGGCGATGCGAGCGAAGCCAATGGTCCCTATGACACGGCGCGCGACTCCACGACGCTGCCGCTGATCCGCAAGGCGATCGAACGCGGCGTGCCGCTGCTTGCCATCTGCCGTGGCATCCAGGAGCTGAACGTGGCGCTTGGCGGTACGCTGGGCGCCGAGATCCAGGAGCGCGAGGGGTCGCTCGATCACCGTGCGGCGGTGAGCGACAAACAGGATGAGCGCTTCGCCATTCACCAGACCATTTCGATCAAGCCGGGCAGTTGCCTGGCTGGCGTGTTCGGCGCCGGCGACATCAAGGTCAATTCCTTGCATCGCCAGGCGATCGACCGGCTGGGGTCGAAGCTCGAGGTCGAGGCTGTCGCCGCCGACGGCACTATTGAGGCAGTTTCGGTCAAGGGCGCGCGGGCCTTTGCCGTCGGCGTGCAATGGCATCCCGAATACTGGGTCAAGTCGGACGGCAATTCCGCCAAGATCTTCCGTGCCTTCGGCGATGCCGTGCGCCTGCACGCGGCGGCGAAGGCCGGCGCGCGCGCCGCGGCGGAGTAGGATTTGAGCTGCCAGTTCACCCTGAACCCGACATTGCCGCCATAAGCCTGGATGCGCTTGCCGAACTTGCCGTCGAAGGTGGCGAACATCGAGGTATTGTTGCTCCAATTCATCTTCAGGCCAGCGTCGATGGCAAACCTCGGTGGCTGCGGCGCCTTGGATGACGAGGGGATAGCCGGGCGCCGCCTGGAACTCCGGCTTGACCGAGCGGACCGGCTCGAACTCATGCATCCAGGCCGCGCGGCCCCAGGCTTGCAGCGACTGACCGTTGCCGACGTCCATCGTCGTGTCGAGTTGCAGGCCGAGCGAGACCGGCAGCGATAGGATGGCGCGGCTGTCGAAGCCGAGGCCAAGCGCGCCCCCACCGTCGCCTGCTGCAGCTTGTGTTGTCAGGTCCTGGCCTTCACATGCGCCGTCTCCGGCACTGGTGTCAGCGGCCGGCGGTCGGTGAACCACGCCACCAGATTGTCGACGCACAGATCGGCCATGGCGCGTCGTGTGTGCTCCGAGGCCGAGCCGACATGCGGCAACAAAGAAGTGTTTGGCAAGTCGAGCAACGCGCTCGGAACATTTGGTTCGTCGGCGAAGACGTCGAGCCCGGCAGCGGCGATGGTGCCGTCGGCAAGAGCCGCCGCAAGGGCCGCCTCGTCGACCGTGCTGCCGCGGCCGATGTTGACGAAGACGCCGTTGGCGCCGAGCGCCGACAGGATCCCGGCATTGACCGCTTTCTGCGTCGATGCTCCGCCGGGCGCCACCGAAATCAGCGTATCGACCGCTTCGGCAAGGCCCTTCAGCGTCGGATGGTACTGGTAGGCAAGACCTTCGACACGATGACGGTTGTGATAGGCGACCGGCAGTCCGAACGCCTCCAGCCGCCGGGCAATGGCCTGCCCGATGCGGCCCATGCCGAAAATGCCGACACGGCGCGCGCGCAAGGTCAGCCGGCTCAGCGGGTAATTGCCCCTGCGCACCCAACTGCCGTCGCGCAGCCAGGTCTCGGCGCGCGGCAGGTCACGGACCGTGTTGATGAGCAGCCCGATCGCGGTGTCCGCGACCTCCTCGGTCAGCACGTCCGGCGTGTTGGTGACCATGATATTCTTGGCGGCCGCATGGCCGACATCGACCGAATCATAGCCGACACCGAAGGAGGCGATGATTTCGAGATTGGGCAATGCGTCCATCATCGCCGCGTCAACGCCGGCAAAGGAGGCTATGCCACGCACGGTGCGGCGCATCTCCCCGGTGACCAATGCCGGATCGGCCCGCTCGATGCCGACGCGCCTGAACGTGCGGTCAATGCGCCCGACGGCATGGTCGCTGAAGTCCGCCGGCACCAGAATGGCGACAGCTTGCAACTGTTCGGACTTGGTCATGCACGCTCCACCGGCTTGCCGGTCGACTGGCGCACATGCAGCTCCGGCTTGATCAATTCCTGCGAGGGCCGCACCATCTGGCCATTGAGCTTGTCGAGCAGTGCGCTGGCGGCGCGGCGGCCGACCTCGCGCTGGCCGTTCCAGACGGTGGTCAGCGCCGGTGTGGCGATCGCCGCCTCCTCGAGATCGTCATAGCCGGTGACGGAGATGTCGATGCCGGGCACGAGGCCGGCACGCGCGATGCCGTTCATCAGGCCGATGGCGACGAGGTCGTTCCAGCAGCAGGCGGCGGTCGGCTTGTCCTTCAGCGCCAGGAACTGTCCGGCGGCCTCGAAACCGGCCTGCTTGGTACGCGGCCCGGCGATGCGCCAGGACGGCCTGACTTCAAGCCCGGCCGCCTCCATGGCGTTGACATAGCCCTGGTAACGGTCGCGGCCGGTCGAGGTCTGGTCGGTGCCGCCGATCATGGCGATGCGCTTGTGGCCAAGCGAGATCAGGTGATTTGTGGCGAGGCCGGTGCCATAGGCATCATCGCCGCGAAACACCGGCACGTCGGCGCCCTCGACGGTGCGCGCGATCAGCACGGCCGGCAGGCCGTTCTCCTCGGCCATCACGATATCGGACGCGGGCGTGCCGATGGCCGGCGACATGATGACACCGTCGGCGCCGAGTTGCAGCAGCGTATCGATGAAGGTGCGCTGCTTTTCGAGCTGATCATAGTGGTTGGACAGGATGAAGGTCTGCCGGCTGCGGTCGAGTTCGCTCTCGATCGAGCGCAGGATCTCGGCGAAGAATGGGTTCATGATGTCGTGCACGACAACGCCGACGATGCCGGAGCGTGAGGTGCGCAGACTGGCGGCGCGGCGGTTGTAGATATAGCCGATGGCGCGTGCATGTTCCTTGATGCGATCGCGGGTGCCGCCGGCGACGAGCGGACTGTCGCGCAGCGCCAGCGAAACCGTGGCCGTGGATACGCCGAGCGCATCCGCGATCGTCGAAAGCTTGATCTTTTGTGCCAGTGACCCGCGCTCCCCGACCGGCCTGAAATCCCAGACCTAAACTGTTTAAAGGCGGCGTTATGCCACCGATCGGGGCTAAATCAAAGTTTTTTTGCCAGCGCTTCCGCTTCCACATCGGAGGCCGCGCGGCTCTGCAGCCGAAGCCGGTGTTCGCGATGGACGATGTAGAGGCCGCTGGCGACAATGATGCCGGCGCCGACCAGCGTCCAGCGGTCGGGGAACTGCTTGAAGACGATCCAGCCGGAAATGATCATCCAGACCATCTGCGAATAGGGATAGGGCGCCAATGCCGTGGTCGTTGCCCGCCGATAGGCCTGGACCAGCAGCCAGTGGCCGACGCCGCCGAACACACCCAGCACAAGCAGGACGAACCAGTGCCAGCCATCGTGCGGCAACGAGAAGGAAAACGGCAGCATGGGTAAAAGCAGCACCGCCGGCGCCAGCGCCGAGAACAGTATCAGGCTTTCCGGCGTCTCGGTCGCCGACATGCGGCGGGTCATGATGACGTAGAAGCAGTTCGACAGCATCGAGCCGAGCGCGAAGAGATGTCCGATGCCGAAAACGCCGACACCTGGCCTCGTGATGATCAACACCCCGGCGAAAGCGGCAAGGATCGCCAGCCAGCGCCGCCAGCCGGCCCATTCGCCAAGCAGCGGGCCGGCAAGGGCGGTGATGACCATCGGCCCGAAGAAATAGATCGACGTCGTCTCGGCCAGTTGCAGGGAGCGTAGCGCCAGGACATTGAAAATGGTCGAGCCGAACAGGAAGGCACCGCGCATCACATGCGCCGGCAGGTTGACCGGCCGAAACCGCGCCGGCTCGCGCCAGCCACGCAACAGCGCCCCAACCAGCACGACATGCACGGCAAAGCGCACCCAAGCCACGATCAGGACGGAGACGCCGGCCAGGACGAGATATTTGCTGCTGGTGTCGAGGAAGGTGAAGAAGACGTACGTCGTCAGCATGCACAGGATCGCCACCGGCGGCGTCGCGCTTTCGACATATCTTTGGGAAGGATTCACGTGCAGGCCGGGGAAAAAGCTGGGCTGGAGCCCACCTTTGCGGGAATTGTCGCTTGCCGGCAAGCCAATTGTCGCCTGCGGCAGCGGCTGAGCTCGCTGGTACAACAACAGTTGCAGTCAGGCTTAGTCTCTGGGCGCGCTATGCATGCATGCGGGCGCCCTTGGTGATCTTGTCGACGACTTTCTTCTCGGCGCGCAACGCGATGCCGACCACCTTGGCATCGTCGGGTGCGAATTCCGCGAAGACGGCGCGATTGGCGGCGTCGAAGCCAGTGGAAAACATCTCCTCGACATAGAGCGAGGTGGTTGCGCCGCGCTCCAGCGCGCGCCGGTGAATCGTGCTGAGCGTCGCCTGGTCGGCCGAGAGCACGATGACCGGCTGGACCGACAGGGGGTTGTAGACATTGCCGGCGCGGTCGCGATAGGGCTCGCCGATGATGTCCGGAAATTGCGCGACGATGCCGCTGGTCAGGAAAGCGGTGACGTTGAGTTTCTGCCAGACGGGCAGATCTTCCCGCAGTACGATTGCAAATTTCGTATCGAACATGAGAAAATGCGCCATTAGAGGTTTGGGCTCGGGTTTGCGAGGCTGAAGCAGACGATGCCATTCGAACTAGACCGTCCGGCCTTCGAGGGTCTTGGACGTTTGTGCGCCGATGCCGCTGAAAACTGCATCATCTCCGCTCCCGATTCCGCCGGGATGGAGCGCATCGAGGCGCGGTTTCACGGCAGCGCCTTCGATCCGCATCGCCACGACACCTATGCGATCGGGGTGACATTGCGCGGCGTGCAGACCTTCCGCTATCGCGGCGCGGCAAGGCTGAGCCTGCCCGGCCAGCTTATCGTGCTGCATCCCGACGAGCTGCACGATGGCGGCGCGGGCACCGAGGAAGGGCTGCGCTACAAGATGCTCTATCTCGAACCGTCACTGATGCTCGACTGCCTCGGCGGCACGTCGCTGCCCTTCGTCAGGGACGGGGTGGTGACCGACGATGCCTTGCGCGTGACGCTGCTTTCGGCGCTCGGGCCTTTGCAGCAGGAACTCGACGAGCTGTTCGTCGACGACTTCCTGGCGCGGCTGATGCAAAGCCTGGCCCGGCATGCCGGCCAGCCGGCAAAGCCGATGGCCGGGACGGCGTGGCGGGCGGCGACGCTGGCGCGCGAGTACCTCACGGAAAATCTCGACAGGCCCGTGCATTCAGGAGAGTTGGAAGCCGTCACGGGTCTCGACCGCTATGCGCTGTCGCGACATTTCCGCGCCGCGTTCTCGACCAGTCCGCATCGTTTTCTGGTGATGCGCCGGCTTCAGCGCGCGCGCAGGATGATCGCCGCAGGCGAGCCCTTGGCGCAAATCGCGATCGAAGCCGGCTTCAGCGACCAGAGCCACTTCAACAGGCAATTCAAGAAAGCGTTCGGCCTGACGCCGGGACGCTGGGCGTCCCTGATCAACGGAGCTGCCGCGGCGGCCTGATCGCCAAAGAGATCAGTCGTCCGACTCGGCGTCGTCATCGACCAGCACCAATTCCTCGTTGGAGAGGTTGGCCTCGATGCGGGCAAGCAGCTTGAACAGGGCTTTCTGGTCTTTCTTGTCGAGGCCCTTCAGCGCCTGCTTCTCGGTCTTCTTCACCGACTTCTCGATGGCGCGGATGGTTTCACGGCCGGTATCGGTGAGGAAGATGTGAGCCTGGCGGGCATCGGACTCCGACGCGCGTTTTTCCAGAAAACCCTGCGCCTGCAGCCGGTTGATCGTCTTGGTGATGGTCGGCGGGCGCACGCCGAGGCGTCCGGCAAGATTGCCCGGCGTCTGGCCGTCCTCACGGTCGAGCGCCAGCATGATCTGGTCCTGGCCGGCGTAGAAGCCGTGCGCCAGAAGCCGTGCCGCCAAGGCGGTCCTTGCCAGCCTTGCCGCTGAATGCAGCCGGCTCATCGTTGCAGTCTTGTCCGCCTTGGCCATGGTCATCCCTCTTCGGCCGTACCGGTGCGCACAGCATAGACGCAGCCGGCCGGTTGGCAATCGACGATCGAAAAGATTCCGGCATACGAAACAGCTTTGCCGGCAAGCATTGCGGTGTCCGCCGTGGTGATGCCAGATGTTTATTTCAGTTAGATGACAAACGAGTTTCGCGCAAAGCGGAATCATGGCAACCGCGATCCACGACCGGCAGCCGCCGACAGGGCTTCCGCGAGCCATTCCATCGCCGGGGACGGCAATCGGTTTTCGCGGCCATGATCACAGGACAATCCCTGGCCGGGCTTTTGGTCCATGTTTTGCCCCGTGCAAAAGCCCGGCGCACATCCTATATGGAACCGACAATCCCCTTTAGCGGCCTTGATTTCAGGGCCCGGTCATTTCGAGGCAAGCCATGAGCGACGCACAGACGCAGATCCCCGTAACCGTTCTGACCGGCTATCTCGGCGCCGGCAAGACGACGCTGCTCAACCGCATCCTTTCGGAGAACCACGGCAAGCGCTACGCCGTCATCGTCAACGAATTCGGCGAGATCGGCATCGACAACGACCTGATCGTGGAATCCGACGAGGAGATCTACGAGATGAACAATGGCTGCATCTGCTGCACGGTGCGCGGCGACCTGATCCGCGTCGTGGAAGGCCTGATGCGCCGGCCCGGCCGTTTCGACGCCATCGTGGTCGAGACCACGGGGCTGGCCGATCCGGTACCGGTGGCGCAGACCTTCTTCATGGACGACGATGTGCGCTCCAAGACCAAGCTTGATGCCGTGGTGGCGCTGGTCGACGCCAAGCATCTGCCGCTCAGGCTCAAGGATTCCAAGGAAGCCGAGGATCAGATCGCCTTCGCCGATGTCGTCGTGCTGAACAAGACCGACCTCGTCACCCCGGAAGAACTCGCCAAGGTCGAGGCGACGATCCGCGCCATCAATCCGGCGGCCCGGATCCACCGCACGACGCGCGCCGGCGTCGCCCTTTCGGAGGTGCTCGATCGCGGCGCCTTCGACCTGTCCAGGGCGCTGGAGAACGATCCCCATTTCCTCGAGGCGCATGACGACCATCATGACCACGATCATCACGACCATGACCACGATCATCATCACCACGACCACGATGGGCATGACCACCATCATCACGCGCATCCTTCCGACATCCATGACGTGACGGTGCAGTCGGTGTCGCTACGCGGCGGCGAGATGGACCCGAAGAAATTCTTCCCCTGGATCGAGAAGGTCACCCAGATGGAGGGCCCCAACATCTTGCGGCTGAAAGGCATCATCGCGCTCAAGGGCGACGATGAGCGCTATGTCATCCAGGGCGTGCACATGATCATCGAAGGCGACCACCAGCGCGCCTGGAAGGACGGCGAGAAGCACGAAAGCCGGCTGGTGTTCATCGGTCGCGAACTCGACGCCGAGCGGCTGAGGAAGAGCTTCGAGGCCTGCCAGGCGGCTTGATTTCCGGCCTTTATGACGCTAGCGCTGCCTCCGTCTTTCCTTCTCCCCTTGTGGGAGAAGGTGGCCTCGCAAAGCGAGGTCGGATGAGGGGTGCTCCAGCTTGGCACCGACGGCACTCCGTCACCCACCCCTCAACCGTCTTGGCGCTGCGCGCCAATCCACCTTCTCCCACAAGGGGAGAAGGAAAAGCCGCACTTGGCCGCACTCGCGTCCTTTGCAGCTAGCCGGCCGCTGAAAATCTCGATTGGACTTGTCCCGCATGCCCACAGTCGCCCCGCTTGATCTCGAAGGCCATTGCGTCGCCGCCGTTTTCCTCGGCGACGTGCCGCATTTCGCGCTGGCCGATGGTGCTGTCCATAGGCTCGACAATGGCCACAAGACAGTGCAGGCCAATGATGGACTGCTCGCCGCCTTCCATGACATGGCCGACGACCGGCTCATCACCGGCGGTGAGGACGGCAAGGTGTTTGCCGTGAAAGCCGGCGGTGAGATCCAGGAGTTGGCAAGCGCCGGCAAGAAATGGATCACCAGCGTTGCCGCCGGGCCGCAGCGCGCCGTCGCCTATGCCACGGGCAAGACCGCTTTCGTGCGCTTCGCCGATGGCAAGACCCGGGAATTTACTCATCCGCGCTCGGTCGAGGGGTTGGCGTTCTCACCCAAGGGCATGCGCTTCGGCGTTGCCCGCTACAATGGCGCGACGCTGCATTTTCCCGCCGCGGAGGGTAAGCCGGTGGAGCTTGAATGGGCCGGCGCCCACACCGGCATCACCTTCTCGCCCGACGGCGCGTTTGTGGTCACCAGCATGCAGGAAAACGCTTTGCATGGCTGGAAGCTCGCCGACGGCAAGCACATGCGCATGAGCGGCTATCCCGGCAAGGTCAAAAGCCTGTCGTGGAGCGTGAAGGGAAGATGGCTGGCCAGTTCCGGTGCGCCGGCGGCGATCGTCTGGCCGTTTTCGGCCAAGGACGGGCCGATGGGCAAGGCGCCGCTGGAACTCGGCACGCGCGGCAACGCCATGGTGACGGCGGTCGCCTGCCATCCGAGCCAGGACGTTGCGGCCATCGGCTATGACGACGGCATGGTCATGGCGGTGCGCTTCGCCGATGCCAAGGAAGTGCTGCTGCGGCGCCCGGGCAAGGGCGCCATCACCGCGATGATGTGGGACAGGGAAGAACGCCGCGTCGCCTTCGGCAGTGCCGCCGGCGACTGTGGCGTCATCGACATCACTGCCTGATCCGGAATGGCCGATCACTCGGCGCCGGACGCCTTCATCGCCTGGAGCAGTGTCGTCGCGCGGATGGCCGCGCGCGTTGGCGCCCAGTTCACGCAGAGCGTCAAGCGCGCCAGCGACGGCTGAGCCAATGCAAGACTGACGCGCGGCCAATTGCGGTTGCGGAGGCGGATTGGCTAAGAGGGACGAGCCAGAGGGGTTTTCATGCACAGCAGCGACAGTTCAAAGACCATCGGCGGCATCAGCGCGGCCCGCATTGCCGAACTGCGCGACACGGAGGGTGAGGTTTTCCGTGAGGCGCGGCCGAAATCGGCGGCCAAGGTCGGCAATGGCCTGCCCGGCTTCTTCGGCGGCGTGCCGATGCACTGGATGAACGATTGGCCGACGCCGTTCCCAATCCTGGTCGACAGCGCCCGAGGCGCCACCATCACCGACATGGACGGCAACAGGCTCGACGATTTCTGCCTCGGCGACACGGGTTCGATGTTCGGCCATTCGCCACCGCCGGTGGCGCGAGCGATCCGCCGTCAGGCCGGGCGCGGCCTGACCTATATGCTGCCTTCCGAGGACGCGCTCGCCATCGGGCCGCTGCTGCAGCAGCGTTTCGGCCTGCCGTTCTGGCAGATCGCGACGACGGCGACCGACGCCAACCGCTTTGCGCTGCGCGTCGCCCGCGCTGTCACCTCCAGGGAAAAGATCCTGGTCTTCAATGGCTGCTATCATGGCTCGGTCGACGAGACGATGGTGCGCTTGGTCGACGGCAAGCCCGTCAACCGGCCGGGGCTGGCGGGCGAATTCCGCGACCTGACCCGCACGGCCAAGGTCATCGAGTTCAACGATGTCGCCGCTCTGGAAGCCGCGCTGAAGGACCGGGATGTCGCTTGCGTCATCGCCGAGCCGGTGCTGACCAATTCCTGCATGGTGCTGGCCGATCCCGGCTACCACGATGCGCTGCGAAGATTGACGCGCGAAGCCGGCACGTTGCTTTTGATCGACGAGACGCACACCATCTCGACCGGACCTGGCGGCTACACCAGGAAACACGGGCTGGAGCCGGACTTGTTCGTGCTGGGCAAGCCGATTGCCGGCGGTGTGCCGGCGAGCGTCTGGGGCATGAGCGACGAGGTCGCCTCACGGTACGCCGATTACAACAGGACCAAGGAGCCTGGCTATTCCGGCATGGGCACGACGCTGTCGGCCAACCCGCTGCAGTTCGCGACGATGCGCGCGACGCTGGAAGAGGTGATGACGCAGGAGAATTACGACCGCATGGACCGTCTGGCGCGGCGTCTGGACACCGGGCAGACCGGCGTGATCGACCGCTACCGCCTGCCCTGGCATGTCTGCCGCGTCGGGGCTCGCGTCGAGTTCATCTGCGCGCCCGGACCGCTGCGCAATGGCGCCGAGGCCGAGGGCGCGCATGCGCCGGAACTGGAGGCCGCCATCCATGTCGCGCTGGTCAATCGCGGCGTGCTGATCGCGCCCTTCCACAACATGATGCTGATCTCGCCTGCGACGTCGGGCGCACAGGTCAACCGGCTGATCACCGCGTTCGGCGCGGTTGCGGCAAAGCTTACGGCATGAGACAAGCGGTCCAGCCAAACCCGAGTGCGATCATGACCTCACCTTCGGGCTCTTCGCCCACCGAGGCGCAAGCCTTTCTCGACGCCCATCCCGAGATCGAGGCCTTCGATATCGTGCTGACCGACGCCAATGGCGTCGGGCGCGGCAAGATCGTGCGCCGGCATGAGCTGAAAAGCATCTTCGAAGGCGGCCGTCATATGCCGATCTCGATCCTCGGCCTCGACATCACCGGCGAGGATGTGCACGAAACCGGGCTGATCTGGGACAGCGGCGACGGCGATCTCAGGGCCTGGCCGATTCCCGGCACTCTGGTGCCGCTTTACGGAACGAACCCGCCGCGCGGCCAGGTGCTGATGGCGATGTACCATCTCGACGGCCAGCCAATGTCGTCGGACCCCCGGCTAGCGCTTGCCCGGCAGGTCGACATACTCGCGGCCAAGGGCCGCTATCCGGCCGGCGCCTTCGAGCTTGAGTTTTTTCTGCTGGCCAATGAACGCGATGCCGACGGCAAGGTGCAGCCGGCGCGCGCGGTGCTCGATGGCCGCGTCTCGGGCAAGACCGAGGTCTATTCCGTCGACCATCTGCACGGAATGGAGCCGCTGTTCTCCGACATCTACGCCGCCGCCAGGGCGCAAGGCATTCCGGCCGAGACCGTGATTTCGGAATACGCGCCTGGCCAATACGAATTGACGCTGAACTACCGCAAGGACGTGACGCGGGCGGCCGACGATCTGGTCATGCTGAAGCGGCTGGTGCGGGCGCAGGCGCGCCGCCACGGCGTGACCGCCTGCTTCATGGCCAAGCCGATCGAGAAATATGCCGGCTCCGGCATGCATTTCCACGTCTCGCTGCAGGACAAGGACGGCCGAAACATGTTTTCGGAAGCCGCCGGCGAAAACTGGTCGCTGCCTTTGCTGCGCGGTCTCGGCGGGCTGATCCAGACCATGGCCGAATCGATGCTGGTGTTTGCGCCGCACGCCAATTCGTGGCGGCGCTTCGTCTCCCAATCCTATGCGCCGGTGGCGCCGACCTGGGGCGTCAACAACCGCTCGGTGGCGCTGCGCGTGCCGGCGGGCGATGCGAAGAACCGGCGCATCGAGCATCGGCCATCCGGCGTCGACGCCAATCCCTATCTGATCGCCGCGACAGTGCTCGCCGGCATCGTCAAAGGTCTTGACGAGGGGCTCGATCCGGGTCCCGAAACGACCGGCAACGGCTATGAAGCGGCCGTCACCCGCACGACGATGCCGGCCGATTGGCGCGCAGCGATCGAGGCGGCCAGGACGTCCAGCTTCCTGAAAGGCGCGCTCGGCGAGGACCTTCACCGCACCTTCGTGGCGATAAAGCAGTCCGAATACCTGCGCGTGGCGCGCACGGTCAGCGAACTGGATTATCATCTCTATCTGCACGAAGTTTAAGGCTGGACGACCCGGCGGCGATCACTTTTTCGCCGTCCACCATCAAATGAGGTGGCGTATCGGCTTTTTTAGAACACACCATGGCCGATCCTGACGCCTTATGCCTCCGCCGACTGGGACGGCGAAAGGCTGGCGATCGGGCCGGGCGTTCGAGAATATCTTCAATCCGGCGCGGCTGAAGGTGAAGGCCATGCAGAAGGAGATGCCGAAGAAATATTGGCGGAACCTTCCCGAGGCCTCGCTCATTCCTGACTTGATCGCGGGAGCGGACAAGGCCGCCAGAGATATGATTGCGAAGATGCCCACGACCCCGGCGCCGCACCACGCCAAGGTGCAAGCAAGGCACTGGCCGAAGCAAGAGCCAGCCAAAACGCCTGATGACGATGCGCAGACGATTCCCGATTTGCGCGAGGCCGCGAAGGGATGCCGGCGCTGCCCGCTTTGGCGCGATGCGACGCAGACAGTGTTCGGCGAGGGGCCTAGCAATGCCAAGGTGATCTTCGTTGGCGAACAGCCGGGTGACCAGGAAGATCTGGCCGGCCAGCCATTCGTCGGCCCGGCGGGCAAAGTGCTCGATGCGATCCTCGACGACGCCGGTGTCGATCGCCAGAAAGTCTATGTCACCAATGCGGTCAAGCATTTCAAGTTCGAGCCGCGCGGCAAGCGCCGTATTCACTCCAAGCCGAATGCAGGCGAGGTCCAGGCCTGCCGCTGGTGGCTCGACAAGGAGTTCGACCTGATCAAGCCGGAGGTTGCGGTGGCGCTCGGCGCCACGGCGGCGCTATCCCTGCTTGGCAAGGCAATTCCGGTAACCAAGATGCGCGGCCAGGTGATCGAGCGCGAGGACGGCTTGCGCGTGTTCATCACCATCCACCCTTCCTTCATCCTGCGCATCCGCGAGCCGGCGGACAAGGAAGCCGAGCGGGAACGGTTCCTAAAGGATATGAAGCAGGTGAAGAAGCTGATGGGGTCGTGATGCGGCCTTGAAGAAGCCGAAACGCTTATCGCTTCGTCATCCTTGAGCGAAGCAAGGAGCGAAGCGACGCGGCGTAGACCCGAGGATCCATGCCGTTGCTTCCACGCGCTGCAACGGCACAGATTTCTGCTCCGACGCACTTTACGGCTAAGGTAATGGCATGGATCCCAGGGGTCTCCGCGACGGAGCTTCGCTCCTGCTTCGCCCTAGAGCGGTTCAGCGTTTGATAGAATCGCTGAACCGCTCTAACTCTTTGTTTTCACGCAATTCCGGACGGAAAACCGCTACGCACTTTTCCTGGAATTGCTCTGGGATGACGACGTCGGAGGCCTTGCCGTCAACGAACCAGAATTGCCCTCAGATCGTTGACGTTCGTGCCGGTCGGGCCAGGTACGAAAAGGTCGCCGACAGCGTTGAAAGCCGTCCAGGCATTGTTGCCGGCCAGCATCGCCTTGGCGTCCACACCCGCCGCACGCATGCGGGAAACGGTCGAGCCATCGGCAAAGGCGCCGGCATTGCTTTCCGAGCCGTCGATGCCATCGGTATCGGCAGCCAGGGCGTCAATACGCTCTAAACCGGCGATGCCGATGGCAAAGGCGAGCAGGAATTCCGAGTTGCGGCCGCCTTTGCCTTTGGCCCGCAAAGTCACGGTGGTCTCACCACCCGAGAGGATCAGGACCGGCTTTTGAAAGGGCCGGTTGCGCGTCGCAACCTCACGCGCAATCGCGGCATGGACGCCGCCGACCTCGCGCGCTTCGCCTTCAATGGCATCGGAGAGGATAACGGCCTCCATGCCCTGCCGCCTGGCTTCCGCCGCCGCCGCTTCCAGCGACGCGCCGGCAGAGGCGATCAGATGCACCTCGTTGCGCGAAAAGCGCTGATCGTCGGGATCCGGTGCGTCGGCCGCAGGCGACCGGATGTGCGCCATCACGGAGGCCGGCAGGTCCATGCCAAAGGCGGATATCGAAGCCAGCGCGTCTTCACGGCTGCCGGCATCAGGAACGGTCGGTCCGGACGCGACCAGGGCCGGGTTGTCGCCGGGAATATCGGAAACCACCAGCGACACCACCTTGGCCGGCCATGCGGCTGCCGCCAGTCGGCCGCCCTTGATGGTGGAGACATGCTTTCGGATGGTGTTCATCGCCGCGATCGGTGCGCCGGAAGCGAGCAGCGCCTCGTTGACGGCGATCTCGTCGGCCAGTGTAAGGCCGGCGGCCGGAGACGGCAGCAGTGCCGAACCGCCGCCGGAAATCAGCGCCACGACCAGATCATCCGCCGTCAGCCCCTGGACTTTCGCCAGCAGCCGCCGCGAAGCTTCCAGCCCGGCGGCATCCGGCACCGGATGGGCGGCCTCGATGATCTCGATGCGCTCGCATCTGGCGCCATAGCCGTAACGGGTGACGACCAGCCCCTCGATCGGCCCGTCCCACACCTTCTCGAAGGCCGCCGCCATCTGCGCCGAGCCCTTTCCGGCGCCGATGACGATGGTGCGGCCTCTGGGCCTAGCCGGCAGATGATCGCGGATGGTGCGCTCCGGATCGGCGGCGGCGACGGCGACGTTGAAAATCGATGTGAGGAAGGATTTGGGGTCGAGCACGGTCATTCAGATTCCACAGACAGTGCAAGCCCGCTTGCATCAACCCCGAGATGCGCGCACAGCGCATCGACCACCACGCCGTGATCTTGGCGCTCCGGCAGCCCGGACACCGCGATGACGCCGATGACACCAGCGCCCTTGACCGTGACCGGGAAGCCGCCGCCGGCCAGCACGTAGTCCGCGATATCCAGTCCCTCACCGACCTTGAAAGCGCGGTCCGGCCGCTGCTGCTCCAGCACCATGCGGTAAGTGCTTCTGAGATAGCGCTTCACGACATTGATCTTGCGCCGCGCCCAGTCGGGATTGGAAGCGTTCGACCCGGGCATCGCCGCGTAGAACAGCGGCCGGTCCCAAAGTCTGATGTCGACGATGATAGGCAGGTTTTCGGCATTCGCACGATCCCGGATCACTGAGCCGATCGAGAAGGCAACGCCCTCATCGAAGACCGGAAAGACAAGGGTTTCTTCCTGTCTCTTGATCAGAGCGATGTCGTCAGCAACGGCCATGTCGTTCCCCTGTCAACTTCGCCGCACGCTTTGACCGATGGCTGCCGCCGGGTCAAGCAAGGAACGCACCGTAGCCCTCTAATTCGCCAGGTCACTCTTGGCGGGCCGCCCGGCGACGTAGACCTCGCGCACGGCACGATCGTCGCCCAGCGTCTGCAGCAGAAACAGTTCCTGCGCCAGCGTCTCTGCCGTTTCCATCCTGAGCCGCATCGCGGGCGTCGCCCTGGCATCGAGCACCACGATATCGGCGTCGGTGCCCTCATCCAGCGAGCCGATCTTTTCCGCCAACGACAGCGCCTCGGCATTGCCGCGCGTTATCTGCCAGAAGGACTGGAACGGGTTCAGCTTCTCGCCGTTCAGCGCGATCACCTTGTAGCCTTCGTCCATGGTGCGCAGCATGGAGTAGTTGGTTCCGCCGCCGACATCGGTGGCGGCCGCTATGCGCAACGGCTTGTCACGGCGGCGAAAGCGCTGATAGTCGAACAGGCCTGAGCCGAGGAAAAGGTTCGAGGTCGGGCAGAACACGGCCACCGAACCGCTGTCCGACAGCGCGTCCGCCTCACGCTCAGACAGATGAATGCAGTGGCCGAACAGGCTCTTTTTGCCCAGCAGTCCATAATGCTCGTAGACGTCGGTGTAGTCGCGGGCCCACGGGTAAAGCTGTTGCGTGAAGGCGATCTCGGCCTGGTTTTCCGACAGATGCGTCTGCATGTGCAGGCCGAGATGTTCGCGGCACAGCGCGCCGGCCATCTCCATCTGCTCCGGCGAGGAGGTGATGGCGAAGCGCGGCGTGATGGCATAATGCTGGCGCCCCTTGCCGTGCCACTCGGCGATCAGTGCCTTGGTGTCGTCATAGCCGGATTGCGGCGTGTCGAGCACGCCTTCGGGCGCATTGCGGTCCATCATCACCTTGCCGGCGATGTTGAGCATGTCGCGCGCGTGCGATTCGGCGAAGAACGCTTCCGCCGAGGCCTTGTGCACCGAGCAATAGGCGGCAACCGTCGTGGTGCCATGGCGCACCGTTTCGTCGAGGAACAGGCGCGCGATGCGGCGGCCATGCTGAGCGTTGGCGAACTTTGTTTCCTCGGGAAAGGTGTAGGTGTTCAGCCAGTCGAGCAGTTCGGCGCCATAGGATGCGATGATCTGCATCTGCGGGAAATGCACATGCGCATCGATGAAGCCCGGCAACAGCAGATGCGGCCGGTGATCGATCTTCTTTGTCCCCTCACCCGCCTGCTTCTCGACATCGGCGTAGGCGCCCGCCGCGACGATCTTGCCGTCGGTCATCAGCAGGCCGCCATCCTCCTGGTAGCGCCAGGCGGAGTGGTCGTCGATGGTTTCCGGCCAGCGCACGAAGGACAGCGTGCGGCCGCGCAGCAGTGTCGAGGTCATGCTTATTTCCCCGCGCCTTCGAACCAGGCCACCAGCAGCGCCCGTTCCTTGTCGGTGATCTGCGAGACATTGGCGGGCGGCATGGCGTGGCTGCGCCCGGCCTGCAGATAGATCTCGCGGGCATGGTCAGCGATGCCGGCGTCGGTATCCAGCATCACGCCCTTGGGTGCATGATAGATGCCTTCATAGACCGGCTCGGCCGCATGGCACATCGAGCAGCGGCCGAGAACGGTGTCACGCACGGCCGGGAAATGCGCCGAGGCGATGTAGACCTGCGCCGAGGCGGACACCTTCGGTTCGCCGGTCAGCACCTTCGGCACCGTCGATAGCCAGATGATGATCATGAACAGGACAAGGGCGCCGAGCCAGGTCCAGTGCGGGTTGCCGGCGCGCTTGTGCACGGTGTTGAAATAGTGGCGGATCAGGACGCCGATGATGAACACCAGCGAGGCGATGACCCAGCTGAACTGCGTGCCGAACGCCAATGGATAATGGTTCGACAGCATCAGGAACAGGACCGGCAGCGTCAAATAATTGTTGTGAAGGGAACGCTGCTTGGCGATCTTGCCGTATTTCGGATCAGGCTTGCGGCCGGCGATGAGGTCGGCGACGACGATCTTCTGGTTGGGAATGATGACCATGAAGACATTGGCCGACATGATCGTCGCGGTGATGGCGCCCAGATGCAGGAAGGCGGCACGGCCCGTGAACAGATGCGTCAGCCCCCAGGCGATGAAAACGAGCACGCAATAGAGCACAAGCATCAGGCCGGTGTCGCTTCTGCCGAGCGGCGAGCGGCAGAGCAGATCGTAGACGACCCAGCCGACGCCGATCGTCGCCATCGACAGCAGGATGCCGACCGGCACCGACATAGGCAGCACATTGGGATCGATCAGGAACAGATCGGCTCCTGCGTAATAAACCACGCACAGCATGGCGAAGCCGGACAGCCAGGTGGCGTAGGATTCCCATTTGAACCAGGTCAGGTGCTCCGGCATCTCGGCCGGCGCCACCAGGTATTTCTGGATGTGGTAGAAGCCGCCGCCGTGCACCTGCCATTCCTCACCGAATGCGCCTGCCGGCATGCCGGGACGCTGGCGCAGGCCAAGATCGAGCGCGACGAAATAGAAAGACGAGCCGATCCAGGCTATGCCGGTGATGACGTGCAGCCAGCGCACGGCAAAGCTCAGCCAATCCCAGAAAATCGCGAAATCCATCATTGAAGTCGTCCCTGCCGATCGGGTGACTTTACGGTGTGGCGCGCAAACGAAAAGAGGCGAGGTGTGCGATGACTTTCAAAAAAAAATGGAAAATACTAGGCTGCCTATACGCAGCCGCATGAAAGCGACGGAACCGCATGGCCTATCTCGACAACATCGCCGTTTTCGTCCGCGTCGTCGAACTCGGCAACCTGTCGGCGGCGGGCCGCGATATGCGTATTTCGCCGGCGGTCGCCTCCAACCGCATCAAGGAGTTGGAGAAGCATCTGGGCGTGCGGCTGTTCAACCGCACCACACGGCAACTGATGCCGACCGAACACGGCAATGTGTTTTATGCCGGCGCCAAGCAGGTGCTGGAGGCGATCACCGAGGCGGAAGCCGCCGTCTCGGCGCTGTCCGGCCAGCCTCGCGGCACCATTCGCGTCACCGCCCCGCTCGGCCTCGGGCGCCGGCTGGTGGCCTCGGGCATTCCCGATTTCCACGACAAATACCCCGACATCGAAGTGCGGCTCAGGCTCTCGGACCACAATGTCGACATCATGAAGGAAGGCATCGACGTCGCTTTCCGGTTGGGCATTATCGAGGATTCCAGTCTTCGGATGCGCGGCATCATGGAATGCGAACGCGTGCTGGTGGCCGCGCCCAAATATCTGGAGGCGCGCGGCGAGCCTATGGAACCGCAGGAACTGATCGGCAGGAAACATGACTGCCTGATGCTGCGCTATTCCGGCGCGCGCGAATATGTCTGGACCTTGCAGACCCCGACCGGGCCGCAGAAATTCGAGGTGCATGGGCCCTACGACACCGACGATGGCGACGTGCTGACCGGCTGGGCGCTGTCCGGGCGCGGCATCATCAACAAGCCGCGCTTCGAGGTCGAACCGTTCATCCGCGACCGGCGGCTGAAAGTGATCCTGAGCAACACGCCGCCGACTCCGGTACAGTTCGCCGCCGTCTATCCGCACAAGAAGCTGCAGGATCCCAAGGTGCGGCTATTGCTCGACTTCATGGCGGAGCGATGCCAGCGGCTGATCAAGGACCTTCTGGCCGGCAAGTGATGGCCTCGTGGCTCATCTGATCCGGTTGCCTTGCGTGAAAGCCAGCCTAGGTTGGTAGCCGGATGGCTGCCATACGTCGCGGACAGCCAGATGGGCCGCAAAATGCATCTCGCCGTTTCGCTCGACATTGCTTCCGCCGCAGGGGAGGCCGGCCCGACATTCGGTGAGATAGCCGCATCGGTACGGAACGCGGAGAGGGCGGGTATCAACATGGTCATCATCTGCGACACCTTGCCGGGCGGCAAGCGGTCGACCAGCCTGTTCGAGGCAACCACCCTCGTCGCCGCGCTGGCGACCGTGACCGAAAGGATCGGCCTCCTTGCCAGTGCCTCGACCGTCGCCCATCAGCCCTACAATCTGGCGCGCCGCTTTGCCTCGCTCGACATCATCAGTCATGGCCGCGCCGGCTGGAACGCGACCATGACGCAGGCGCCAGGCGAAGCTGGCAATTTCAGCCGGCCGCAAGGGTTCTCCGACGACGATTTTCGCCGCCGCACCGCGGAATATATCGGCATTGTCCAAGGGCTGTGGAACGGCTGGGATGCCGACGCGCTCGTGTTCGACAAGCGCGGCGGCCGCTTCCATGAGCCTGAAAAGATGCGCCTGCTCGACCACAAGGGCGAATTCTTCTCCGTGCGCGGCCCGCTGAACGTCGCGCGCTCGCCGCAGGACACCCCGGTGCTGGCGCTGTCGGGTCTGTCGGAGCCCGACTTCGACATCGCTGCCCGCACCGCCGACGTCATCTTGCTGGACGACGAGCCGTTCGAGGCCGCCAAAACACGCCACGACGAGCTGAAGCGCCGCGCTGCGACCAGCGGGCGCGACCCAGATGCCGTCAAGGTGCTGATGAACGTCTCCTTCAGCGCCGATGACAAACCCGCCACCGTCGCCGGCAGGATGGCGGACCGGTTCCAGTCGAAAGCCTGCGACGGATTCAACATCCAGCTGCCGGCGCGATCGTCCGCACTTGACGGTTTCGTCGATGGTGTCCTGCCGGAGTTGCGGCGGGGTGGCCTGTTTCGAGAGGGCTACAGCGGTACAATCCTGCGCTCCCATCTCGGGCTCGCAGTCGCAGGTGACCAATGACCGCCTCCCACCAGATGAAGCTCGGCGCCTTCCTGTGGGCGACCGGCCACCACATCGCCGCCTGGCGCCACCCTCAAGCGCATGTGACTGCCGGCATCGATATCGACCATTACATCCAGTTGGCGCGCACGGCTGAAGCGGCCAAGTTCGACATGATCTTCTGCGAGGACGCCGCCGGTCTGCGCGAGGCCAATATCAACATCGCCAGCCAGACCTCACGCTCGATCGGATTCGAGCCGATCAGCCTGCTTTCGGCTCTCGCTGTCCAGACCAGCCGCATCGGCCTCGTCTCCACGGCGTCGACCAGCTACAACGAACCTTACGGCCTGGCGCGGACTTTCCTGTCGCTCGACCATCTGAGCGGTGGGCGGGCCGGCTGGAACCTGGTCACATCAGCCAGCCCGATCGAAGCCGCCAATTTCGGCGCGACAGGCCTCAAGCCCCATGCCGACCGCTATGAGCGGGCACGCGAATTCGCCGAAGTGGTCACCGGGCTTTGGCACGGGGGGCCGTCCGGCCATGACGGCCAGAGCTTTTCAGTGCGCGATCCGCTCGACCTGCCGCGTTCGCCGCAGGGCGCACCTGTGATGGTGCAGGCCGGCGCCTCGGATGTCGGCCGCGACCTTGCTGCCCGCACTGCCGACCTGGTGTTCACGGCGGCACAGACCTTCGAGGAAGCGAAGGCCTTCTATGACGACCTCAAAGGGCGCATGGCGGCCTATGGGCGTGAGCCCGACGACATCAAGATCATGCCCGGTGTCGCGCCCGTCGTGGCGGAAACCGAAGCCGAGGCCCGCGCGAAATTCGAGGAACTGCAGGAATTGATCCCCGATGATGTCGGCGTGGCGCTGCTGTCCAGCTATCTCAGCATCGCCGACCTCTGGCGCTATCCGATCGACGGACCGCTGCCGGAACTGCCGGAGAGCGAAGGCATGCAAAGTCGGCAAGCGCTGGTCGTCGAGCAATCGCGCCGCGACGGGCTTTCCATCCGCCAGCTTGCCCGCCACTTCGCCGGCGCACGCGGCCATTGGCGCATCGTCGGCACAGCGGCGCAAGTCGCCGACGCGTTGCAGGAACGGTTCGAAGGCGGTGCCGCCGACGGCTTCAACGTCATGCCGTCTTACTTTCCCGGCGAACTCGATGCCTTTTGCACGCTGGTCGTTCCGGAGCTGCAGCGGCGCGGCCTGTTCCGCAAGGACTATGAGGGCCGCACGCTGCGCGAACATCTCGGCTTGAAACGGCCGGCTTGGCTGCCGGCGCAAGCTTAATTCGCCATTACCCTGCCATGGGAATGGTCGGCCCTTAAGGCCGGCCCGTGCACGACCAGCGCCGTCATGATCTCGGCGGCCGCCAGTGCGGCGATGACCGGCGGACGCTTGTCCTTGACGGCGTCGCCGCCAATCGGCGAGACGAGGCGGGCGAATTCGGCCTCCGCGCCGCCCGCCGACTTCAGGTACCAGGTCCTGAACGTGGCTTTCTTGGTCTTCGAGCCGATCATGCCGACATAGGCCGCGTCGTCGCGTTTCAACGCTTCGGCGACGATCAGGAAATCCAGCGCATGGTCATGGGTGAGGATGGCGAAGGCGGTGCCGGCCGGAGCGTTGCGCACCTCGGCCTCGGGCATCGGCGTAAGCCGTGTCTCGACAGTTTCCGGCATGCCTTCCAGCGCCTCGGCGCGTGTCTCGATGACGACGCCATGCACGGGAAGGAGCGCAATCGCCGACGCGAGCGCCTGGCCGACATGGCCGCCGCCGAAGATGTAGACATGCGGCAGATGCGCTTCCTCGGCTTCCGCGGCCGCAACCAGTTCGGCGGCGAGTGCGGCATCGACCAGCCTGATCAGCACCTCGACCCGCCCGCCGCAGCACTGGCCGATTTCGGGTCCGAGCGGAACGTCAAGCGTGGCGCGGACTTCGTCGGCTTCGATGCGGGTTCCCCTCCCCCTTGAGGGGAGGGTGGCGGCGAAGCCGCCGGGTGGGGTCGTTGCGGCAGTGCTCGACACCCTTGCGGTGCCTCCTGCGAGGACCCCCCCTGGCCGCTTCGCGGCCATCTCCCCCTCGAGGGGGGAGATGAGCATCTGCCTTGCCTTGTCGATCGCCATGTATTCGAGCTGGCCGCCGCCGATCGTGCCGAAGATCGCCGCCGGCGAAACAAGCATGAAGGCGCCCTTCTCACGCGGCGTCGAGCCTTTTGTCCCGGCCACTTCGACCAGAGCGAGCCGGCCGGCGCCGCCAAGAAAGGCTTTCAGGCTTTGCACGTTCGAGTTCATGATTCACGGTTCCCGAAGAGGAAATATAGGCTTTTTCGGTCCGAATTGCACGTTTTGCCCGATTCAGGCGCCAGCCTTGATCTCTGCTTTCAACCGCTCGATCGCCATCAGCACGCGTTCGGGTGTCGCCGGCGCGTCGAGACGCGGGCAGATCTTGTGGCCTGCGACGCTGGCCACCGCATCCGACAGGGCGTGCAGCACCGCCATGCCATGCGGCAATGGCGGCTCGCCGACCGCCTTGGAGCGATGGATGGTCGGCTCATAAGCCTGCGACCAGTCGGTCAGCGCCACGTTGAAGACCTTCGGCCGATCCGACGCCAGCGGAATCTTGTATGTCGATGGTGCATGCGTGCGCAGCCGGCCCTTGTCGTCCCACCACAGCTCCTCGGTGGTCAGCCAGCCCATGCCCTGGATGAAGCCGCCCTCGACCTGGCCGATGTCGATGGCCCGGTTCAGCGAACGGCCGCAATCGTGCAGGATATCGGCGCGCTCGACGACATACTCGCCCGTCAGCGTGTCGACCGACACTTCCGCACAGGCCGCGCCATAGGCATAGTAATAGAAGGCGTGGCCCTGGCCCTTGCCGCGGTCCCAGTGGATCTTCGGCGTCTTGTAGAAGCCGGCGGCCGAGAGCTGCACACGCGCGACATAAGCCTGCTTGACCAGGTCGTTGAAGCTGACCTCCTGGTTGCCGACGCGCACCCGGTTGGGCAGGAACACCACCTGGTCGACAGGGATCTGATATCTCTCGGCGGCGAAGTCGGTCAGCCGCTGACGGATCTGGCGCGCCGCATTCTGCGCCGCCATGCCGTTGAGGTCGGCGCCCGAGGACGCCGCGGTCGGCGCGGTGTTGGGCACCTTGGCGGTGGTGGTGGCGGTGATCTTCACGCGGTCGAGGTCGATCTGGAATTCCTCCGCCACGACCTGCGCGACCTTGAGGTGCAGGCCCTGGCCCATCTCGGTGCCGCCATGGTTCATGTGCACCGAACCATCTGCATAGACATGCACCAGCGCCCCGGCCTGGTTGGACTCGGTCTTGGTGAAGGAGATGCCGAACTTGACCGGCGTCAGCGCCAGGCCGCGCTTGATGAAGCGGCTGTTGGCGTTGAACGCGGAAATCTCGCGACGGCGGCGCGCATAGCCGGCGCTCTCTTCCAGTTCCGCCACGATGCGCTGGATGATGCAGTCCTCGACCTTCTGGTGATAGGGCGTGACGTTGCGGCCGCCGATCGCCTCCATCGGATCGTAGAAATTCAGCTTGCGGATTTCGAGCGGATCCTTGCCGACCGCGAAGGCGACCTCGTCGATGACCCGCTCGGCGCCGACCATGCCTTGCGGGCCGCCGAAGCCGCGAAAGGCGGTGTTGGACACGGTGTTGGTGAAGAGCGGCGCCGACTTGGCCAGCACCGCGGGATAGAAATAGGCGTTGTCGCAATGGAACAACGCACGATCGCCGACCGGCCCGGAAAGGTCGGCGGAAAAGCCGCAGCGCAATGCGTAGGTGAAGTCGACGCCGAGGATGTTGCCCTCGTCGTCGAAGCCGACCTCGTAGTCTATGGCGAAATCGTGCCGCTTGCCGGTGGCGGTCATGTCCTCGTCGCGGTCGAGCCGGATCTTGACCGCCCGCTTCAGCTTCTTGGCGGCGATGGCGGCGATCGCGGCGCACTGGTTGGCCTGCGTTTCCTTGCCGCCGAAGCCGCCGCCCATGCGGCGCACTTCCACCGTCACCGCGTTGCTCGGCACGCCAAGCGTGTGGGCGACCAGATGCTGCGTCTCGCTCGGCCCCTGGGTCGAACAGTAGACGGTCACCTCGTCGTCCTCGCCGGGGATGGCGAGCGACACCTGGCCTTCGAGGTAGAAATGGTCCTGGCCGCCAAGCCACATACGGTTCTTGATGCGGCGGGGCGCTGCCTTGATTGCCGCGGCCGCATCGCCACGCTTCAGGACCAGCGGCGTGGTCACCTGCTTGTCCTTCGTCGGATCAAGGTCCCAGATGTCGATCACGGCGGGAAGCTCGTCATACCCGATCCGGGCCAGGCGCGCGGCGCGCCTGGCTGCCTCGCGCGTCTCGGCAATCACAGCGAAGATAGGCTGGCCGAAGAACTGCACCTTGCCTTCCGCCAGCACTGGATCGTCATGCATGTTGCTTGGCGAGACATCGTTCTCACCCGGCACGTCTGCATAAGTCAGCACGTCGACGACGCCAGGGGCCGCGCGCACCGCCGAGAGGTCGACGCTTTTCAGAACGCCATGCGCCACCCTGGACAGGCCAAGGCCGACATGCAGCGTGCCTGCCGGTTCCGGCATGTCGTCGATGTAGACGGCGCCACCGCTGACATGCTTGTGGGCGGAATCGTGCCGCTGGTCGGTAGCGACACCGCCGACGATCTTCTCGGCCTTGAGGTTGGGAGCAGCGTGCTTGTTCATCATGCCGCCTCGCTGCGAGATACCTGGAATGGCGCCTTGGTGCCGGTGGTTTCGACAAAGAAGCGCAAGAGAAGATTACGCGCCGCCAGGGCGCGATATTCTGCGCTTGCCCGCATATCGGTCAGCGGCGTGAAATCCCTGGCGTATTCGGCCATTGCAGCCTCGACCGTCTGTTCGATCCACGGCTTGCCCAGCAGTGCCTGTTCGACGGCCGACGCCCGCTTGGGCGTTGCCGCCATGCCGCCATAGGCGATGCGCACATCCTCGACCGTGCCGTCCTTGGCCAGCGTCAGGAAAAAGGCGCCGAGGGCCGCCGTGATGTCCTCGTCGCGGCGCTTTGTGACTTTGTAGACGGCAAACTTTGTGCCCTTGGCCAGCACCGGAACGTGGACGGCCTCTACGAACTCACCGGGCTGCCGGTCCTGCTTGCCATAGGCGATGAAGAAAGTCTCCAGCGGGATCGTGCGGCGCTTGTCGCCCTTGCGCAGCGTCAGCCGTGCGCCGAGCGCGATTAGGGGCGGCGGCGTGTCGCCGATCGGCGAGCCGTTGGCGACGTTGCCGCCGATCGTGCCCATGTTGCGGACCTGTTCGCCGCCGATGCGGTCGAACAACGGCCCCAGCGCCGGGATGCGCTTCGACAGTGTCGAAAAGGCTTCGGTGTAGGTGACGCCGGCGCCGATCGATATGACGCCATTTTCTTCCGTGATGGTGCAAAGCCCCGGCAGATTGCCGATGAAGATCGCCGGCGAGATGTCGCGCATTTGCTTGGTCACCCACAGGCCGACGTCGGTCGACCCGGCGACGACTGTCGCGGTGGGCTCCTTCTCGAAGACAAAAGCGAAATCGTCGGCATCGGCCGGCACGACTAGCCGTGTCCTGCCGGAGCCGATCTCGATCCTGGCGCCGTCGCGCAACGCCTGCAGCCGGGTCGCGATGTCCCGGCGCTCCGCCGCCAGCGGGTCCTTCGCCACCTTGCCATAGCTCGATATGGCATGCGCGGCGCGCATGATCGCCTCATAGCCGGTGCAGCGGCAGAGATTGCCTTGCAAGGCTTTCTCGATGGCCGCGTTCGACGGATCCGGTGACTTCATCCAGAGGCCGTAGAGCGACATGATGAAACCCGGCGTGCAGAATCCGCATTGCGAGCCATGGAAGTCGACCATCGCCTGCTGGACAGGATGCAACTGGCCAGCTTCGCGCAGATGCTCGACCGTTACGACATGGGTGCCGTCGAGCGAACCGAGGAAGCGGATGCAGGCATTGACGCCTTCATAGACCAGCCCGCCGGCTGAAAGCTTGCCGACCAGCACGGTGCAGGCGCCGCAATCGCCCTCGGCGCATCCTTCCTTGGTGCCGCGCAGCGAACGGTCGAGCCGCAGCCAGTCGAGCAAGGTCGCGTCGGGCGCGACGGGTGACAGCGCGACATCCCTGCCATTCAGAATGAAACGGATTTCGTTGCGGATGTTGACCTTGGCCATGCCTCAGCTCCCCCTGTAGGTGGAATAGCCGTAGGGCGAGATCAACAATGGTACATGATAATGCACCGGCTCCGCCATGCCGAAGCGGATCGGCACGATGTCGAGGAAAGCAGGCTCCGGCAGCTTCGTGCCCTGGCGGCGCAGATAGTCGCCGGCCGCGAACACCAGTTCGTATTCGCCGGCGCGGAAGTCCGCGCCTGCCAGCAGCGGCGCGTCACAGCGGCCGTCCGCGTTGGTGACGACCGTCTTCAGAGGCGTGCGGGCAGCACCGTCGAGACGGTAGAGCGCGATCGACAATCCCGCCGCCGGCCTGCCGGTCGCGGTATCCAGGACATGGGTCGTCAAACGACCGCCATCGGCTTTCGACGTCTCTGCCATTGGCCGCCTCCCACTTCCAGTTCGAGCGGATTGGCCGATGCCGCCAACGTTCGAACATTATCGATGAATTGTGCGCCAATTAAAGGCCATGCATAAGGTCCGGTCGAGCGGAGTGCGACAAAAACACTTTCAAAAATTTTCGGGGGAATGCGAGAAGCACCCTTTCGATATCCTGATCATGGTTCCGGTGATGCCGGGCGCGGAGGGACGATGCGTTACAGCAGGGACATGCGTGGCTACGGAGCCAATCCGCCGGATCCGAAATGGCCTGGCGGCGCACATGTCGCCGTGCAGTTCGTCGTCAACTACGAGGAGGGCGGCGAGAACTGCGTGCTCCATGGCGACAAGGCTTCGGAAGCCTTCCTGTCTGAAATCGTCGGCGCAGCACCCTGGGTCGGCCAGCGCCACTGGAACATGGAATCGATCTACGAATACGGGGCGCGGGCCGGCTTCTGGCGGCTGCTGCGTCTGTTCAGCGAAGAGCAAGTGCCCGTGACCTGCTACGGTGTCGCCACGGCGCTCGCCCGCTCACCCGACCAGGTCGCGGCCATGCAGGAAGCCGGCTGGGAGATCGCCTCGCACGGGCTGAGATGGATCGACTACCGCGACCACGGCGCCGAGGACGAGCGCGCCGACCTGGAAGCGGCGATCAAGCTGCACTACGAGGTGACCGGCCAGCGCCCGACGGGGTGGTATACGGGCCGCACATCGGTCAACACGGTCCGGCTGGTGGCGGAGGAAGGCGGGTTCGACTACGTCTCGGACACCTATGACGACGAGCTGCCCTACTGGTTCGAGCATGAGCACGGCACGCAGCTCATCATCCCCTACACGCTCGACGCCAACGACATGCGCTTTGCCACGCCGCAAGGCTTCAACTCGGGCGACCAGTTCTTCGCCTATCTGAAGGACAGTTTTGATACGCTCTATGCCGAGGGCAAGGCAGGCAGGCCGCGCATGATGAACGTCGGGCTGCACTGCCGCCTCGTCGGGCGACCGGGCCGGGTGGCGGCGCTGAAGCGCTTCGTCGATTATGTCAAATCACACGACAAGGTCTGGCTGGCGCGGCGCATCGACATTGCCCGCCACTGGCAGGAGAACCATCCTTACAGGCCGGCGGCACTCCGACCATCGAAGATGGAATTCGAGACCTTCGTTCACACCTTCGGCGGCGTTTTCGAACATTCACCCTGGATTGCCGAGCGGGCCTACGAGCTGGAGCTCGGCCCGGCGCACGACACGGCGGGGGGCCTGCACAATGCGCTCTGCCGCATCTTCCGTTCCGCCAGCGAGACCGAGCGGCTCGGCGTGCTCAACGCCCATCCCGACCTGGCCGGCAAGCTGGCCAAGGCCAAGCGGCTGACGGCGGAATCGACCAGGGAACAGGCTTCCGCCGGCCTCGACGCGCTGACCGACAAGGAACGCGAATTGTTCTCCAAGCTCAACGCCGCCTACGTCACCACCTTCGGCTTCCCCTTCATCATCGCGGTGAAGGGCAAGACAAAGGAGGAAATCCTCGCCGAATTCGAAGCCCGCATCGGCAACAGCCGCAGCGTCGAACTCGAAACCGCCTGCAAACAGGTCGAGCGCATCGCGCTGCTGCGCCTCAAGGACATGCTCCCACAATAGGTTTGAACCCCATGGATACGATCAGGATGCCCGAGCGCACCTATTATGCCCCACATGGCGGCCATTCCGGCCAGAGCGAGCTTCTGACCGGCCGCGCCGTCTTCACCGAGGCCTATGCCGTCATTCCCAAGGGCGTGATGCAGGATATCGTCACCAGCGCCTTGCCGTTCTGGGACAAGACCCGCGTCTGGATCCTGTCGCGGCCGCTGTCCGGCTTCGCCGAGACGTTTTCGCAATACATCGTCGAGGTCGCGCCCGGTGGCGGCAGCGATCGGCCGGAGCCCGATGCCGGCGCCGAAGGCGCCCTGTTCGTGGTCGAGGGCGAACTCACGGTTCTGCTCGACGGCAAGAAGCATAGCTTGAGCCCCGGCGGCTTTGCTTTCCTGCCGCCGGCCAGCGGCTGGACGGTTCGCAACGAAGGCAGGACGGCTGTCCGCTTCCACTGGATACGCAAGGCTTATGAGGCGGTCGACGGCCTCGATATCCCCGAGGCCTTCTTCACCGACGAACAGGAGATCGCGCCGACGCCGATGCCGGGCACCGAGGGCCGCTGGGCAACCACGCGGTTCGTCGATCCGGCCGATTTGCGCCACGACATGCATATGACCATCGTCACGCTGGAGCCCGGCGCGGTCATTCCTTTCGCCGAGACGCATGTCATGGAACACGGGCTCTATGTGCTCGAAGGCAAGGCGGTCTATCGGCTCAACCAGGACTGGGTCGAGGTCGAGGCGGGCGACTATATGTGGCTGCGCGCCTTCTGCCCGCAGGCCTGCTATGCCGGCGGCCCCGGCAAATTCCGCTATCTGCTCTACAAGGACGTCAACCGGCACGCCAAGCTCGGCGGGGCTGATATCGGCGGTCGCGCGCGGTGACCCGCATCGTCGCGCGGCCGCTGACCCGTGAGGCGTTTGCCGAATTCGGCGACGTCATCGACATGGGCGGCGACAATCACTATCCGATCAATGGCGGCAAGGCAGAGCGCTACCACGATTTGGCCACTGCGCAAGCAACAGGGCCGAATGCCCGCGTGCTGATCTCGATGGTGCGCGGCACCCCTTACGAGCTGCCGCTGAAGCTGACCATGGTCGAGCGTCATCCCTTGGGCAGCCAGGCCTTCATCCCGCTGTCGCCGCGTCCGTTCCTGGTCGTGGTCTGCCATGACGGCAAGGAGGGGCCGGGCGAGCCGCATGCCTTCATCACCGCACCGGGACAAGGCATCAACTATTCCCGCAACCTCTGGCATGGCGTGCTGACGCCGCTCGGCGAGGCACAGGACTTCCTGATCGTCGACCGCGGCGGCGACGGCTCCAACCTCGAGGAATTCCATTTCTCGCACGCCTACGAGATCCACCTCCCCGACGAGAGCTTTTCATGACCGAAATTTCGCTGATCGACCGCCTGCTCGACGTCATCGAGCACGACATCGTGCCGAAGACACAAGAAGGCGTCGCCCATGGCAACAAGCTGTTCGGCGCGGCGATCCTGCGCAAGGACGACCATTCGCTGGTACTGGCCGAGACCAACAACGAGATGGAGAACCCGCTCTGGCATGGCGAGGTGCATTGCCTGAAGCGTTTTTACGAGATGCCCAAGGCCGAACGTGTCGACACGAAAGACGCGATCTTCATCGCCACGCACGAGCCCTGTTCACTCTGCCTGTCGGCGATCACCTGGACCGGCTTCGACAATTTCTACTACCTGTTCAGCCACGAGGATTCCCGCGACAGTTTCGCCATCCCGCACGATCTCAAAATCCTGAAAGAGGTCTTCACCCTCGACCCCGGCGGCTACAATGCCGAGAATGCCTATTGGAAGAGCTTTTCCATCCGCCGGCTGGTGCGGGCGCTGCCCGAGGCCGAACGCCGGCGGCTGGAAGCGCGCATCGGGACCATCTCGGCGCGCTACGACGAACTGTCCGGCGCCTACCAGGCGAGCAAGGCCGAGAACGACATCCCGCTGAACTGACGCGGATTGACCAGCCGAATTCGTTGGCTGGCCCACGACGAGGTCCCATGGACTTCATCATGTGGCGATGTTGGAGTTCGCCGCATGAAAACTGTCACCGATTTCCCCCGCAAGGTCGTCGAATTTCCGGATATGGGCATCGTCATGCCCGATGGCTGTCGGCTGTCGGCGCGGGTGTGGATGCCGGAGGATGCCGGCGATGACCCGGTGCCGGCGATCCTCGAACACTTGCCCTACCGCAAGCGCGACGGCACGATCTTTCGCGATCAGCTGACGCATCCCTATTTCGCCGGCCATGGCTACGCCGCGATCCGCGTCGACATGCGCGGCAATGGCGATTCCGAAGGGCTGATGGACGACGAATATTCCGAGCAGGAACTGCAGGACGCCTGTGATGTCATCGCCTGGGCGGCGGCGCAGCCCTGGTGCAACGGCAATGTCGGCATGATGGGGATTTCCTGGGGCGGCTTCAATTGCCTGCAGGTGGCGGCCAAGCAGCCGCCGGCGCTCAAAGCGGTGATCAGCCTGTGCTCGACCGTCGACCGTTATGCCGACGACATCCACTACAAGGGCGGCTGCCTTTTGAACGAGAATTTTGGCTGGGCCTCGACCATGCTGTCCTATTCGTCGAGGCCGCCGGACCCGCTGATCGCCGGCGACAACAGATGGCGCGACCTCTGGATGACCCGGCTGGAGAACCTGGCCTTCATGGCGCCGCTGTGGCTCGGCCACCAGCATCGCGACACCTATTGGAAGCGCGGTTCGATCTGCGAGGATTTCTCCGCCATCAAGGCAGCGGTGCTGTCGATCGGCGGCTGGCACGACGGCTACCGCAACACGATCTCGCACCTCGTGACCAACATTCAGGCGCCGGTCAAAGGCATCGTTGGTCCCTGGATTCACAAATACCCGCATTATGCCGGACCCAAGCCAGCCATCGGCTTCCTCCAGGAAGCCTTGCGCTGGTGGGATCGCTGGCTGAAAGGCGCCGAGACCGGCGTCGAGGCCGATCCCGACTACCGCGCCTATGTGATGGACAGCGTGCGTCCCGCCCGCTGGCATCCGGAGCGGCCCGGCCGCTGGGTAGCCGAGCAGAAGTGGCCGTCGTCCAACATAACGACTGAAGCGATCGAACTCATTTCGGCAGACGCAGGGTCTACAACCGTGGCTTCGCCGCAGACCTGTGGACTTGCCGGCGGCGAATACTTTCCCTTCACCTTCGGGCCTGAATTGCCCGGCGACCAGCGCCCTGATGATGCGCTGTCGGGGTGTTTCGACCAGCCTGAGCTTACCAAGCCGATCGAGATCGTCGGCGCGCCGGAGCTCGAGATCCAGCTTGCCTCCGATCGGCCCCAGGCCAACATCGCGGTGCGCCTTTGCGACGTGCATCCCGACGGCGCCTCCGAGCTTATTTCCTATGGCGTGCTCAACCTGACGCACCGCAACTCGCATGAATTCCCCGAGGCGTTGATCCCCGGGCAGACAGTTTCGGCGCGCGTCGTGCTCGATCAATGCGCCTACCGCGTGCCGGCAGGCCACCGTCTGCGCGTCGCCGTTTCGACCGCCTACTGGCCCGCCATCTGGCCCTCGCCTGAGCCGGTACAACTGACCTTGTCGGCTGCCACGCTATCGGTGCCGCTGCGCCTGCTGGCGACAGGCAACGAAGCAGTCTTCGCCGAGCCGGAAGGTGCCGCGCCCTGGGCGACCGAGACGGTTCGGCCCGCCAATTCCGAACGCCATGTCGACCGCGACGAAAAGACCGGAATTGTCACGCTTTCGATAACGGACGACTTCGGCGAAGTGCGCGATCTCGACCACGGCCTGGTCAACGGCAGCATTGTGCGCGAGACCTGGACGATCCATCCTGACGATCCCCTGTCGGCCTCTGGGAAAACACACTGGACGCAAACCCTGTCGCGAAATGGATGGTCGGTCCGTACCGAGACATGGGCGCGCATGCGGTCGGACGCGCAAAATTTCATCATCAGCGCCAGAATCGAGGCCTATGAGGGCGAAAAACTCGTCTTCGAGCGCGATTTCGACGAGAATGTCCCGCGCGCGCTTGTTTGAGTGCTGAAATCGTTGGTCCAAATACGACGTGCGATTTACGCCACGGCATGTCGCATTCGGTCTTGCTTACCGCTTTCCCTTGCGGTCATTATTCCCTTTAATAAGAAGCAAGAAAATCGACCGCAGAGTCGACCCAACAGAGTGAGGAACTCAAATGTCAAATGAACTGGAATTCCTTAGCCGGCGCGTCGCGTCCGGCAAACTGAGCCGTCGTGATTTCCTTGGCCGTGCGGCAGCGCTCGGCATCGCCGCGCCCTTCGCCAACGCATTGCTTTCGAGCGCGGCGCGGGCGGCAGGACCGGTCAAGGGCGGCACGCTGAAGGCCGGCCTGGTCGGCGGCGAATCCACCAACAGCCTCGATCCGGCGCTGATGATGACGCAGGTTCCGTTCGCCTTCGGCAAGTGCTGGGGCGAAATGATCGTCGAGCTGTCGCCGGAAGGCAAGCTTGAGAACCGCATCGCCGAGGACATCGGCTCGTCCAAGGACGCCAAGGTGTGGACGCTGAAGATTCGTGACGGCGTCGAATTCCACAACGGCAAGACGGTGACCGCCGAGGACGTGGCCGCCACGCTCGAACGCCATTCGGACGAGAAATCGAAATCCGGCGCGCTCGGCTACATGAAGGGCATCGACACCATCAAGGCCAGCGGCAAGGAAGTGGTGCTGACGCTGAAGGAGGCCAATGCCGATCTTCCCTACCTGCTCAGCGATTATCACCTGATCGTCCAGCCCAATGGCGGCAAGGACAAGCCCGATGCCGGCATCTCGGCAGGACCATACGTGGTCAAGACCAACGAGCCCGGCGTGCGCCATGGTGGCGAACGCTTCGCCAATTACTGGCAGGGCGACAAGATGGGCCATGCCGACCAGATCGAGGTCATCGTCATCAACGACGCCACCGCCCGCACGGCGGCGCTGCAGGGCGGCCAGGTCAACATGATCAACCGCGTCGAGCCGAAGATCGTCGACCTGATCAAGCGCGTTCCGGGCGTCACCATCCGCAATCATGCCGGCCCCGGCCACTACGTGTTCATCATGCATTGCAACACGGCGCCGTTCGACAACAACGACCTCAGGATGGCGCTGAAGCTGGCGATCGACCGCGAGGAGATGCTGAACAAGGTGCTGCGCGGCTACGGGTCGCTCGGCAACGACTTCCCGATCAACGCGTCCTATCCGCTGTTCACCGAGATCGAGCAGCGCAAGTACGACCCCGACAAGGCCAAGTTCCACTACAAGAAGTCGGGTCACGACGGCACCGTGCTGCTCAGGACCTCGGACGTGGCCTTCCCGGGCGCTGTCGATGCGTCCCAGCTCTTCCAGCAGAGCGCGGCCAAGGCCGGCATCAAGATCGAGCTCAAGCGCGAGCCTGGCGACGGCTACTGGAACGAGGTCTGGAACAAGCAGCCGTTCTGCGCCTCCTACTGGGGCGGCCGCTCGACCCAGGACCAGATGTATTCGACCGCTTATCTGTCGACCGCGGATTGGAATGACACGCGTTTCAAGCGCCCGGACTTCGACAAGCTGGTGCTGGCGGCGCGCGCCGAACTCGATGAGGCCAAGCGCAAGCAGATGTACCACGACATGGCTGTCATGGTGCGCGACGAAGGCGGCCTGATCCTGCCGATGTTCAACCAGTTCATCGACGCGACCGGCGCCAAGGTCGAAGGCTGGGTGGACGACCCGCATCAGGAGCTCATGAACGGCTACGCCCTGGCGAAGTGCTGGCTGCAGGCCTGAGTTCGGCTTTGCAGAGATGTCTTCACCTATCCTGAAACTAATTGCCCAGCGCATTGCGCTGGGCATCATCCTTCTTTTGGCCATATCGGTCCTGATCTTCGCCGGCACGCAGATTCTGCCCGGCGACGTCGCGCAAGCCATCCTGGGACAATCGGCGACCCCGGAGTCGCTCGCCAATCTGCGCGAGCAGCTTGGGCTCAACGACCCGGCCTATATCAGGTATTTCCATTGGCTCGGCGGCGTGCTGACCGGTGACCTCGGCACCGCGATGTCGAGCGGCCAGGACATAGCAACCTCGATCAAGGGCAGGCTGTGGAACACGCTGTTCCTCGCTTTCTGGGCGGCGATCGTGGCCGTGCCGCTGGCGATAGCGCTCGGTCTGACCGCCGTGCGCTACCGCAATGGCTGGGTCGACAAGCTTATCTCCGGCCTGGCGCTCGCCTCGACCTCCTTCCCGGAATTCTTCATCGGTTATCTCCTGGTCTATTTCTTCGCCGTGAAATGGCAGATCTTCCCCGCCATCTCCACCGTCTATGAGGGCATGCCATTCGGCGAACGCATGCAGGCCATCGCGCTGCCGGCCACGGCGCTGACACTGGTGGTGCTCGCCCACATGATGCGCATGACCCGCGCGGCGATCCTCAACGTCATGCAGTCGGCTTATGTCGAGACCGCGGAACTCAAGGGGCTTTCAGCCTTCTCCGTCATCCGCAAACATGCCTTCCCGAACGCGATCGCGCCGATCATCAATGTCGTCATGCTGAACCTCGCCTACCTCATCGTCGGCGTGGTCGTGGTCGAGGTCATCTTCGTCTATCCGGGCATGGGACAGTATCTGGTCGACCACGTCACCAAGCGCGACGTGCCCGTGGTGCAGGCGGTCGGCCTGATCTTCGCCGCCGTCTACATCAGCCTCAACATCATCGCGGACATAGCGGCGATCGTCGCCAATCCGCGTCTCAGACATCCAAAGTGAGGGGGCGGGCATGCTCGATATAAAACGCATTCCCATCCCCGCCTTGCTCGGCCTGGTGCTGACCGCCCTGTTCGTGCTCGCGGCAATCCTCGCACCGTGGATTTCGCCGCACGACAATGCCGAAATCGTCGGCGATGTCTGGGAACCGATGTCGGCGGCGCATTGGCTGGGCACCGACAATCTCGGCCGCGATCTGCTGTCGCGCATGATCTTCGGCGCCCGCATCACCTTGTTCATCGCCGTGCTTGCCACCGCGCTGTCGTTCTCGCTCGGCGCCATACTGGGCTTTTCGGCCGCGGTGTTCGGCGGCTGGTTCGATACGATCTTGTCGCGCCTCGTCGATCTCCTGATGTCGATCCCGACACTGATCATGGCCCTGGTCGTGCTGTCGGTTCTGCCGACCAATTTGGTGACACTGATCCTGGTGATGGGCATCCTCGATTCGACGCGCGTCTATCGCCTGGCGCGTGCGGTCGCCGTCGACATCAACGTCATGGACTATGTCGAGGCCGCCAAGCTGCGCGGCGAAGGCAGCGCCTGGATCATCTTCCGCGAAATCCTGCCGAATGCGCTGTCGCCGCTGGTCTCGGAGCTCGGCCTGCGCTTCATCTACGCGGTGCTGTTCCTGTCGACGCTGTCCTTCCTCGGCCTCGGCGTGCAACCGCCAGACGCCGACTGGGGCGGCATGGTCAAGGAAAACAAGGACGGCATCGTCTTCGGCATCGCCGCCGCGCTTATTCCCGCGGCCGCGATCGCGGCCCTGGCAATTTCCGTCAATCTCGTTGCCGACTGGGTGCTGAACCGCACGACAAGCCTGAAGGGAGGACGCGGCTGATGACCGACGGCAAGGCAAAGTCGACCCCTCTGCTCGACATCCGCAATTTGCGCATCGAGGCGACGGTCTATCCGCCTGGAGAAGCGCCGAAGACCATCACGCTGGTCCACGACGTGTCGCTGACACTGGAGAAGGGCAAGGTGCTCGGCCTGATCGGCGAATCCGGTGCCGGCAAATCGACCATCGGCCTGTCGGCCATGGGATATGGCCGTGGCGGCGTGCGCATCACCGGTGGCGAAGTCATCCTCAACGGCCGCGATATCCTCAAGGGCGGCAAGGAAGGGTTCCGCAAGCTGCGCGGCCGCGAGGTCTGCTATGTCGCGCAGTCGGCGGCAGCTGCTTTCAATCCGGCGCACAGGCTGATGGACCAGGTGGTGGAAGCCACGCTGCTGCACGGAACGGCGACACGGGCGGAGGCGGAGAAACGCGCGATCGCGCTGTTCAAGAAGCTCAGCCTGCCCAATCCGGAAACCATCGGCGAACGCTTTCCGCACCAGGTGTCGGGTGGCCAGTTGCAGCGTGTGATGACGGCGATGGCGCTGTGCTCGGAGCCTGACCTGATCGTCTTCGACGAACCGACCACCGCACTCGACGTGACGACGCAGATCGACGTGCTGTCGGCGATCAAGGACGCCATCCGCGATACCCATGTCGCGGCGCTCTACATCACCCACGACCTTGCCGTCGTTGCCCAGGTCTCGGACGAGATCATGGTGCTGCGCCACGGCCGGCTGGTCGAATGGGGCGGCACCCGCCAGATCATCAAGGAGCCGCGCCAGGAATACACCAACGCGCTGGTCTCGGTGCACGAGATCGAGCATGCCGAACAGAACCCCGGCGCGACGCCGTTCCTGTCGGTCAAGAACGTCACCGCGGCCTATGGCGGCGGCCAGGTGAAGGTGCTCAAGAACGTTTCGGTCGACATCTATCCGGGCCAGACGCTGGCCGTGGTTGGCGAGTCCGGTTCCGGCAAGTCGACGCTGGCGCGCGCCATCACGGGCCTGTTGCCGCCCGAACAGGGCACGGTGACCTTCGATGGACGCCCGCTGGCCAACCGGCTTGCCGACCGGCCCAAGGAGGACCTGCGCCAATTGCAGATGATCTACCAGATGGCGGACGTGGCGATGAACCCGCGCCAGACCGTCGGCACCATCATCGGCCGGCCGCTCGAATTCTATTTCGGCATCCGCGGCAGGGAACGCGACCGGCGTGTGGCCGAATTGCTTGACGAGATCGAGATGGGCAAGGGCTTCGTCGACCGCTATCCGGCCGAGCTTTCGGGGGGCCAGAAGCAGCGCGTGTGCATCGCCCGCTCGCTCGCGGCCAAGCCGAAGCTGATCATCTGCGACGAGGTGACATCGGCTCTCGACCCGTTGGTGGCCAACGGCATCCTCAAGCTGCTGCTCAACCTGCAGCAGCATGAAAAGGTCGCCTACCTGTTCATTACCCACGATCTGGCGACGGTGAAGTCGATCGCCGATTCGATCGCGGTGATGTACCGCGGCGAGGTGGTGCGCTACGGCTCCAAGAGCAAGGTGCTCACACCGCCCTTCGACGCCTATACCGACCTGCTGCTGTCGTCCGTTCCGGAAATGGAGATCGGCTGGCTGGAGAAGGCGATCAAGGGGCGGCGCATGGCCAGCGCGGGGAACTAGCCATCCAGCGGTCCGCCAGCCAGGGGGAGATGGCGGCCGTCATCGGCATGCAACACTAGGGCGCCAAACGTCCTTCGGGCGGACGCCACAGGTGTAACGTTGTTTTCAACAAGGGGTAGGACATGAAGACTGAACTCGACCATCTCGCTCAACTCGCCGGGCAGGGCCGGATATCACGCCGCGACTTCCTCGGCCGCACCGCTGCACTGGGTGTGTCGGCGGCGCTGGCAACGACGCTGGCCGGGAAGGCCTTCGCGCAGAGCCCGGTCAAGGGCGGCATCATCAAGGCCGGCCTGCAGGGCGGTGAATCCACCAACAGCCTCGACCCGGCGCTGAACCTCAGCCAGGTGACCTACAATTTCGGCAAGCAGTGGGGCGAATTCCTTGTCCGCCTGACGCCGGAAGGTGGCGTCGAGAACCTGATCGCGCAGGAGATCGGTGCCTCCGCGGACGCCAAGACCTGGACCATCAAGGTGCGCGACGGTATCGAATTCCACAATGGCAAGACCGTAACCGCGGAGGATATTGCCGCCACGCTCGAGCGCCACGCCGACGAGAAGTCGAAGTCGGGAGCATTGGGCGTGCTGAAGAACATCAAGACTATCAAGCCCAGTGGCAAGGAGGTGGTCGTCACGCTCGGCGACGCCGACGCCGACTTCCCCTATCTGATGGCCGACTATCACCTCGTCATCCAGCCGAACGGCGGCAAGGACAACCCCAATGCCGGCATCAGCGCCGGCCCCTACAAGGTGACCGTCAACCAGCCGGGCGTGCGCCATGGCGGCGAGCGCTTCGCCAATTACTGGCGCGGCGACAAGGCCGGCCACGCCGACCAGATCGAGATCATCGTCATCAACGACGCCACCGCACGGCTTGCCGCGCTGCAGGGCGGCCAGGTCCACCTGATCAACCGTGTCGAGCCGAAAGTGGTCGATCTGGTCAAGCGCATCCCCGGCGTCACCATCGAGAACGTGTCGGGGCGCGGCTACTACCCGTTCAACATGTTCTGCGACACGGCTCCCTTCGACAACAATGACCTGCGCATGGCGCTGAAGCTTGCCATGGACCGCGACGAGTTGTTGGAAAAGATCCTGCGCGGGTACGGCTCGGTCGGCAACGACTTCC
Organism: Mesorhizobium sp. ES1-4; assembly: GCF_020164745.1. GTDB lineage: Bacteria > Pseudomonadota > Alphaproteobacteria > Rhizobiales > Rhizobiaceae > Mesorhizobium. The sequence goes on from NZ_JAIUGV010000003.1 coordinate 81,691, forward strand.
CCATCAACGAGGCCTATCCGCTGTTTTCCGCCGACATCGAGCAGCGCAAGTTCGATCCGGAAAAGGCTGCATCCCTTTACAAGAAGTCGGGCCATAGCGGCTCCATCCTGCTGCGCACGTCGGATGTCGCCTTCCCCGGTGCCGTCGACGCCGCCCAGCTCTACCAGCAGAGCGCGGCCAAAGCCGGCATCAAGATCGAGATCAAGCGCGAACCCGGCGACGGCTACTGGTCCGAAGTCTGGAACAAGCAGCCCTTCTCGCTCTCCTACTGGGGCGGCCGCCCGACGCAGGACCAGATGTATTCCACCGGCTACGTCTCGACCGCCGACTGGAACGACACGCGCTTCAAGCGGCCGGAGTTCGACAAGATGCTGTTCACGGCCCGTGCCGAACTCGACCAGGCCAAGCGCAAGGCGATCTATCACGACATGGCCGTGCTGATGCGCGACGAAGGCGGATTGATGGTGCCCTTCTTCAACCAGTTCATCGACGCCGCCGCCACCAACAAGATCAGCGGCTGGGTCAAGAACCCGAACGGCGAAATGATGGACGGTTATGCGCTGGGCGAATGCTGGCTGAACGCCTGACATCCGTCTCATATTGAAAAGCGCCGCGTGTCCGAACGACACGCGGCGCATTCGTTTCGACCACAATCGCATGGAGCAGTCCGTGGCGCTCAACACCAAGCTTCTGCTGATCATCCTCGATGGCGTTCCCTACCGGAACTGGCGCCGGCTGATGGGCAATCTCGAGGGCTGGGTGCAGTCGGGCGCGGCGCGGGTGTGGAAGATGCGCTCGGTGCTGCCGTCGACCTCGGCCTGCTGCTATGCCTCGATCCACACCGGCGTGCCGCCGCAGGTGCACGGCATCCTGTCCAACGAGAACCGGTTCCGCGTCGGGCAGCCCGACATCTTCTCGGAAGTCAGCAAGGCCGGCGGCAAGACGGGTGCCGTCACCCATTCCTACTGGTCCGAATTCTTCCGGTCCTACCCGTTCGACCTGGTCGAAGACATGGAATATGACGAGCCTGGCGGGCCGATCACCCATGGCCGCTTCCACACCATGACCGGCTACAATCTCAAGAACCAGATGACGCCGAGTGACGTCGACCTGTTCGCGACGCTGACCATGCTCACCCGGCGCCACGGCATCGACTACGGCATCCTGCACACCTGCACGCTGGACTCGATGGGCCACCGTTTCGGCCATGACTGCCACGAGATGGACCATGCCTGCTACGCCATGGACGGCATGCTGGCGGCCTTCCTGCCGGGCTGGCTTGAGGCCGGCTACGAGGTCATGGTCACCGCCGACCACGGCCAGACCGACCGCGGCCACCATGGCGGCCGTGACGACGAGATGCAGGATTTCGCCCTGTACTATTTCGGGCAGGGTAAAGGGCCGGAAGCCGATATGCTGCTCGACCAGTTGCAACTGGCGCCGACGGTTTTGAGCCGACTGGGCGTCCCGGCACCGGCGACTATGAAGGCCAGGCCGTTTCTGGTGTGAGCGGGAGCCGTGACGTTGGCACTCCCCTCTCCCGTCCCTGTACGGGGTAAGGGTGCGGAAACGTTGAATATGCCCCCTCAACGCCGGTGCTGCCCCTCATCCGCCTGCCGGCACCTCCTCCCCGTGCAACGGGGAGAAGGGAGGCTCTGGCCACGTCCCCGCTCTTCGGCTAGCCTCCGTGAATTCCCTGGCGGAGGATGAACCTTTTTGGGCCCTTCAGCGACAGAGCAGACAGGAGCCAGGCGGCTCAACCGGCCATGACGGCGGCGACGGATACCGACCGCGCGCTTGTCGACCGGGTCGCGAAGGGCGACCGGGCCGCCGTCAGGCTCCTGTTCATGCGTCATCACGCGCGGATCTACCGCTTCGTGGCGCGCCAGACGGGATCGGAAATGATGGCTGACGATATCGCGAACGAGGTGTTCCTCGAACTGTGGCGCCAGGCGCCGAACTTCGAAGGGCGCTCCGAAGTCTCGACATGGCTGCTCGGCATCGCCCGCTTCAAGGCGCTCTCCCTGCTGCGCAAGAAGAAGGAAGACTGGATCGACGACGAGGCCGCCGCCGCGGTGCCCGACAGCGCCGACACGCCGGAAGTCGTGACCATGAAGGAAGACAAGGCCGCCGCCTTGCGCCGCCTCATCGACGCCTTGGCCGAGGAGCACCGCACGGTGATCGATCTTGCCTATTATCAGGGGCAATCGGTGACCGAGATCGCAGCGGTGCTCGACATTCCGGTCGCGACCGTCAAGACCCGGATGTTCTACGCCCGCAAGAAACTCGGCGAAGCCCTGAAGGCCGCCGGCTACGACAGGGGGTGGCCATGAGCGCCGCTGAAAAGATGTCGCGCCGCGACGAAATGGAAACGTTGCTGCCCTTCTACCTGAACGGCTCGCTCGAAGGTTCGGATCTGGAAGCCATCGAAGAATGGCTGGCCAACGATCCGGCGGCACTTGCCGCGCTTGGCGAGGCGGAAGCCGAGTTCTCAGGCACGTCGGCCGCCAACGAGGCGATCCGCCCACCGGCCGATGCGCTCAGCCGCTTCGCCAAGGCGCTGGACGCGCAGGCAGGCCCGGCACGGACGCCCGCGAGCGCGTCCTGGCTGGCCCAGGCCTGGGCCCGCTTCATGGCGGTGCCGGTCGGCGTTGCGTGGGCAGCGGCGGCGGTCCTGCTGGCCTTGATCGCGGTGCAGTCGCTGGTGCAGCCTGGCGGCAAGGGCGGTAATTTCGAGATCGCGGGCACCGAAGACGAGCTGGCGAAGATGCCGTTCGTATTGGTCAAATTCAAGCCTGACGCAAGGATGGCCGATATCGCCGGCTTCCTCGACACCAACAAGCTCAAGATCATCGGCGGACCGACCGCAGAAGGCGTCTTCAGGCTCGCCATTCCGGCGACGACAGCCGCCGATTACGAGAAAGCGCGCGGCCTTATTGCCGCCCAGCCTTTCGCGGAGACTGTGATCGAGGGAAGGAAACCCGTTGATGGCGGCTGAGGCGGTCATTCGATTTGCGGCTATCCTGGCTGCGGTGTTGACAACCACCGCCGCGCCTGCGTCGGCGCAAAACAACGATGCCATTTCCGGCCGGACGAAAATCGATTGTAACAACGGGGCCAATGCGACGGCGGCCGACTGCGCCAGGGGCGGCGGCAACACCAAGGGCGGGTCAGTCGCGGCCCAGGCCGGCGCCGTTTTTCTGCCCGCCTTGATCATCGACCTCTTCCCCAACCCGGTCGCCCCTCCCGCACCCGCGCCGACGCCACGGCCGGAGCCCGCGACACCTCCTGGAGGCAACCAGGCCGGCCCGCCGCCGAGTGGCCCGACCGTCTCGCCGACCGATCTCATCACCGTCCAGCCGCCGCGCGCCGTGACCGGCGAGTTCGTGCCCGACGAGGTGCTGGTGACCGTCGATGGCGACGCGGGCGCCGTGCAGCAGATCGCGGCCTCCTTCGGCCTCGAAGTGCGCTCGCAGCGCCAATCCCGCCTGCTCGGCACCACGCTGGTGCGGTTCGGCATTCCCGACGGCCGCCCGGTCGGCGTCGTGCTGGCGCAACTCGCCGCCGACGGCCGCACGCAACGCCGCGAGCCCAACCATATCTACTCGCTGCAGCAGGCGGCCGGCATCGTCAACTATGCCTTCGACCGCATCGTGCTCGACGCCAAACAGGCCAGCGGCGAGAACGTCCGCATCGCCGTCATCGATACCGGCATCGACGACACCAATCCGGCTCTGGCCGGAGTCATCGCCGCGCAGTTCGACGCCATGCCCGACGTGCCTATCGAAAAGCGCGACCATGGCACTTCGGTCGATGGGCTGATCGCCGGCGTCGGCGCGCTCGAAGGCATGGCGCCGGGCGCGCAGATCTACCACGCGCGCGCCTTCGAGAGCGGCAAGTCGACCATGGACGTCATCCTGACGGCGCTCGACTGGGCAGCGGACCAGAATGTCAGCATCGTCAACATGAGCTTCGTCGGCCCGAAGAACGACCTGCTCGGCACCGCCTGCCGCAACGCGCGCGCTCTCGGCATGGTGCTGGTCGCTGCCGCAGGCAACAACGGACCGAAGGCGCCCTATGGCTATCCGGCCGCCTTCGACGGCGTCATTGCGGTGACGGCCACCGATGCCAGGGACGGGCTGATGCCGCAGGCCAATCGTGGCGCCTATGTCTTCATCTCGGCGCCGGGCGTCGAGATGGTGGCGCCGAGCGGCGCCGGCTCCGACGTCGTCACTGGAACCTCCTTCGCCGCGGCGATCGTGTCAGGCGCCATTGCCAATCTCATCCATGCTGCGCCCAACCGCTCGGCCGACGACATCGAGAAGGCGCTGGCGGAATCGGCGAAAGATCTCGGCCCCAAGGGGCGCGACAACGACTTCGGCTTTGGATTGCTGGATATCAAGGCGGCCGGGGCAGCGAAGGAATAACTTCCGAAGGGCGGACAGAAAGCCTTGCGCAGGTATGGACGCTTCATGCCGGCGCCCCCGCCACCGACCCTCTCACCACCAGATCCACCGGCCAGACCTCGCCGCGAGCCCCCTCCTCGAGGCCGGATATGCGCGCCGCCAGCCGCTCGGCGACGCGGGCGCCGGCGAGACGGATGGACGAGCGCGTCGTGGACAGCGGCACGGAAAAATTCTCCGGCTTCAGCCAGGGAAAGACATCGTCATGGGCAATCAGCGAGACGTCGCCGGGAATGCCGAGGCCAAGGTCGCGCACCGCGCGCACGACGCCGAGCGCCATGATCAGGCTGGAGCAGGCGATTGCCGTCGGGGCGCCGTCCTGTTCGAGCAGGCGCCGGGTCGCGCGATAGCCATTCTCTTCTGTCATGACGACGGAGCAGACATGGCGATCTTCCAATCTGAGGCCGCTTGCGGCCAGCGCCTGGCGCATGCCGAGCTCGCGATGAATGGCGAAGGTTTCCCTGTCGTCGCCGTTGATCAGCGCCAGCCGCCGGTGGCCGAGTTGCACGAGCAGCCGGGCTGCCTCCTGGAAAGCGCCCTCATTGTCGATATCGAGATAGGGATACTCGAAATCCGAGCCCTCGCTGCGGCCATGGACGATGAAGGGGATGCCCAGCGTATTGACCAGCGCCACGCGACGGTCGGCGGGCCTGGGCGAGGAGATGTAGACGGCATCGACCTGCCGGTTGGCGACAATACGCCGGTAGGTCGTCTCCTGGTCGTCGACGTCGGCCGGCGACAGCACCAGGTCAAGATCGTGCGAGCGGGCATAGTCGCCGAGGCCGGACAGGAATTCGACGAAATGCGGATCGATGTCGACGGCGGCGCCCGTCGGCAGGACGTAACCGATCATGCCCGACTTGCCGGTTGCCAGCCGCCGCGCGCTCGGATTGGGGCGATAGCCATGGCGCTTGGCTGCGTCCATGACACGCCTGCGTGTCTCCTCATTGACCTCCGGATAGCCATTCAGTGCCCGGCTGACCGTGGTCTGCGAGAGCGCCAGCATTTGCGCGAGCTGCCTGAGGTTCACAAAGTTCTCCAATTCCCTCAAAGCGCTTTTAAATTGAATCGACCCAAGGATGACAAGGGCATGGCTGTTCCGTGGCAACCATAGGCGGGGTTGGGACGGATTTGATACAGTAAATTGCTGCTGCACTGCCAAAAAAGCTTGCTGCGGTGCACTTTTTGAAGATGAGCACCGATCGTTAAATCGATTAGTTTGCCGCCCCTCTTGACTTCCAGCAGATTCAATGGCGAGATCGAAAAAGCCAAAGCGCTTTGGAAGACTCTTCAAAAGGTTGCGGTTCCCTTGCGACTGAGTCACAGTCCTGCGGCGTCGGCGGGCGGAATGGAGGTTCCGTCCGGTATGTGTGACCCACTGGGAGGAATACCGATGAAGAAGATGCTTTTGCTGGGCGTTGCGTCTGCCGCGTTCGCCCTGAGCGCGCCCGCGCATGCCGAACTGAAGTTCAAGCCCGGCGAAGATCAGCGCTTTCACTGGGCGAACTACGACGATCTCAAGAAAGTCGACCTCAAGGGTGAGACCCTGACCATCTTCGGGCCTTGGCGCGGCGAGGACGAGACGCTTGTCCGGTCGGTGCTCGATTATTTCTCCGAAGCGACCGGGGCGGAGGTCAAATACTCCTCGTCCGAGAACTACGAGCAGCAGATCGTCATCGACACCCAGGCCGGCAGCCCGCCGAACATCGCCGTCCTGCCGCAGCCGGGCCTCATCCAGGACCTGGCTTCCAAGGGCGTGCTGACCCCGCTGGGCGACGACGTCGCGGCCTGGATCAAGGAAAACTACGCCGCCGGCGACTCCTGGGCCAAACTCGGCACCTATACGGGCAAGGACGGCAAGTCGGGCTTCTATGCCTTTCCCTACAAGATCGACGTGAAAGGGCTGGTCTGGTACTCGCCCGACAATTTCGACCAAGCCGGCTACAAAGTGCCGAAGACCCAGGAGGAACTGGCAGACCTCGAAAAGAAGATCATCGCCGATGGCGGCACGCCGTGGTGCATCGGGCTTGGCTCCGGCGGTGCGACCGGCTGGCCGGCGACCGACTGGGTCGAGGACATCATGCTGAGGACGCAGCCGCCCGAAGTTTACGACAAGTGGGTCAAGAACGAGATCCCGTTCACCGATCCGGCAGTGGTCAACGCCATCGATATCTTCGGCAAGATCGCCACCGACGACAAGATGGTGGACGGCGGCGCCAAGGCGGTGGCCGCGACCGACTTCCGCGACAGCCCAAAGGGCCTCTTTACCGTGCCGCCGAAGTGCTACATGCATCATCAGGCATCGTTCATCCCCTCCTTCTTTCCCGAAGGCGTGAAGCTTGGCCAGGATGCGGACTTCTTCCCCTACCCGCCTTACGCCTCCAAGCCGGAACTCGGGACGCCGCTTGAAGTTGCCGGAACGCTGGTGATGATCACCAAGGATTCCAAGGCGTCGCGCGAGTTCATCAAGTTCCTCGAGATGCCGCTCGCGCATGAATTGTGGATGGCGCAGAAGAGCTTCGTCACGCCCTTCAAGGGCGCCAACAAGGACGCCTATGGCAGCGATGCGCTGAAGAAGCAGGGCGAGATCCTGGTCGGGGCGACGACAGTCCGCTTCGACGGCTCCGACCTGATGCCCGGCAAGATCGGCGCCGGCTCGTTCTGGACCGGCATGATCGATCTGGTCGGCGGCAAGTCCGCCAAGGATGTCGCCGCCGACATCCAGAAGAGTTGGGACGCCATCAAGTAGGACCGAACGGGGCGAGCTTCGTTTCCACGCAATTCCGGGCGGAAAATCGTGACACAGCTTTCCTGGAATTGCTCTCGACCTTCCTGATCCTCCTACTGGGTCCGGGCTACGGCCCGGATCCGACCGGCGGCGCACGCCGGAAGCCTTCGCGTTTCGATTGTTCCGAACAACTCGCAAGTCGGTGCACCCGACCGCCGGTATTTGCCGGCAGGTCATGCGCAGGGAGAGGGACCCATGGCGGCTCAGATTTTCTCGGCCATATTCGTCATCATCATCGGCGTCGGCGGCTGTGTCGCCTATTTTTGGGGCGCCAACAAACTGCTCGACATGACCTTCCCCTCACGCGGGGTCTCCGGTACGGCCGCCGTCAACAATCTGCGTCGGCAGGGGCTGGTGCGGCCGTGGCTGTTCGTCGGCCCGGCGCTGATCATTCTCACCATCTACCTGATCTACCCGGTGATCGCGACACTGTGGCTCTCCTTCCTCGACCGCGGCGGCACCAGTTTCGTCGGGCTCGCCAATTACGAGTGGGCCTTGCGCGATGAGGATCTCCGACGCTCGATCCTGAACAACCTCCTCTGGCTGGCGGTGGTGCCGGCATCCTGTACCTTCCTCGGCCTGATCATTGCCGTGCTCACCGACAAGATCTGGTGGGGCACGATCGCCAAGAGCCTGATCTTCCTGCCGCTGGCCATCTCCTTTGTCGGCGCCAGCGTGATCTGGAAGTTCATTTACGAATATCGCGGCGAGGGCCAGGTGCAGATCGGCCTGCTCAACGCAATCATCCAGCACTTCGGCGGCCAGCCGCAGGTGTGGATATCGCTGCCGTTCTGGAACAACTTCTTCCTGATGATCATCCTGATCTGGATTCAGACCGGCTTTGCCATGGTCATCCTGTCCTCGGCGCTGCGCGGCATTCCGGAGGAGACGCTGGAGGCCGCGGTGATCGACGGCGCCAACCCGTTCCAGATCTTCTGGAAGATCATGGTGCCGCAGATCTGGGGCACCATCGCCGTCGTCTGGACCACGATCACCATCCTGGTGCTCAAGGTGTTCGACATCGTGCTGACCATGACCAACGGCCAATGGAACAGCCAGGTTCTGGCCAATCTGATGTTCGACTGGATGTTCAGGGGCGGCGGCGATTTCGGCCGCGGCGCCACGATCGCCATCATCATCATGATCGCGGTCATCCCGATCATGGTCTGGAACATCCGCCAGGCGAACAAAGAGACGGGAGGGCACTGAGATGGCCGTCGCGACCGGAAATTCATTCGCCAGCCGTTTCGGCATCCACATAGCGGTGCTGGTCTTCGTTGCCATCTGGACGATTCCGACGCTCGGCATCCTGGTCTCGTCGCTGCGTGACAAGGACCAGATCGTCGCCTCGGGCTGGTGGAATTCGTTCGCCAGTTCCAGCCAGACCGAGGCCGGGCGCCTGCCGCCCGCCTCGGCGCAGACCCAGAAGGACGGCAAGTTCGTTCTCGAGGGCAACATCTTCGGGGACAGCGCCAAGCGCAACATCAGCGCCTTCGGCGTCAAGGCAGCGGCGCCGACGGAATACCCGGCCAGCACATCGGCAGACCTCGGCGACGGCGTGACCCTGCAGGTCAATGCCGACGGCAGCTTCGTCATGGCATCGCCCAAGGCCTTCGAAGGCGATCGCGGCCAGCGCATCTACTACGCCTCGTCGGCGCCGCCAAAATTCACCACCGACAACTATCACACCGTGCTGTTCTCGGAAGGCATCGGCCGCTCGTTCATGAATTCGCTGACCGTCACCATCCCGGCGACGGTCATCCCGATCCTGATCGCCGCCTTCGCCGCCTATGCCCTGGCCTGGATGCGGTTTCCCGGCCGGGCGCTGCTGATCGCGGTCATCATCGGCCTCCTGGTGGTGCCGCTGCAGATGTCGCTGATCCCGCTGCTCAAGCTCTATAACGGTGTCGGTACATTCTTCGGGGTGCCATCGAAAACCTATCTCGGCATATGGCTGGCGCATACCGGCTTCGGCCTGCCCTTCGCCATCTACCTGTTGCGCAGCTATATCGCCGGCCTGCCGCGCGAGATCATGGAATCGGCGCGCATCGACGGCGCCAGCGATTTCGAGATCTTCGTCAAGATCGTGCTGCCGCTGTCCTTCCCCGTGCTAGCCTCGTTCGCCATCTTCCAGTTCCTGTGGGTATGGAACGATCTGCTGGTGGCAATGGTTTTCCTCGGGACGGCGCCCGATCAGATCGTGCTGACGGCCAAGCTCAATGCGCTGCTCGGCTCGCGTGGCGGCAACTGGGAGATCCTGACGACATCGGCCTTCATCACCATCATCGTGCCGCTGATCGTCTTCTTCTCGCTGCAGCGCTATTTCGTCCGCGGGCTGCTGGCCGGCTCGGTGAAAGGAGGTTGAGACAATGCAATCGGCTTTGAAGGCGAGTTCGAAACCAGACCCGGCCATCGACCAGGACTGGTGGCGGGGCGCTGTAATCTACCAGATCTATCCGCGCAGCTATCAGGACTCCAATGGCGACGGCATCGGTGATCTCAAGGGCATCATCGGCAGGCTGCCCTACGTTGCGGCCCTCGGCGCGGATGCCATCTGGATTTCGCCTTTCTTCAAATCGCCGATGAAGGATTTCGGTTACGACGTCTCGGACTATTGTGACGTCGACCCGATGTTCGGCACGTTGGCCGATTTCGACGCGCTGACGGCGGAGGCGCACCGGCTGGGTCTCAAGGTGATGATCGACGAGGTGCTGTCGCATACAGCCGACAGCCATCCCTGGTTCAAGGAAAGCCGCTCGAGCCGCGCCAATCCGAAGGCCGACTGGTATGTTTGGGCGGACGCAAGGCCCGACGGCACGCCGCCCAACAACTGGCTGTCGATCTTCGGCGGCTCGGCCTGGCAATGGGACACCAGCCGCCAGCAATACTACATGCACAATTTCCTGGCCGAGCAGCCCGACCTCAATTTTCATAATCGCGCGGTCCAGGACGCGCTGCTCGACGTCACCCGCTTCTGGCTGGAGCGCGGCGTCGACGGCTTCCGCCTCGACACCATCAATTTCTACTTCCACAGCCAAGGGCTGGAAAACAACCCGCCGCTGCCGCCGGAAGAGCGCAACGACCAGACAGCGCCGGCGGTCAATCCCTACAACTACCAGGATCATATCTACGACAAGAGCCAGCCGGAGAACCTCGCCTTCCTCGAGCGCTTCCGGGCCCTGCTCGACGAATATCCGGCGACCGCCGCGGTCGGCGAAGTCGGCGATTCCCAGCGCGGGCTGGACGTGGTCGCCGCCTACACCGCCGGCGACAAGCGCGTGCATATGTGCTACTCCTTCGACTTCCTGGCGCCGGAAAAGATCAGCGCCGCCAAGGTCCGCTCGGTGCTGGAAGCCTTCGGCAGGGTGGCCAGCGACGGCTGGTCGTGCTGGGCGTTTTCCAATCATGACGTGATGCGACCGGCCACGCGCTGGGCCGCCGACGAAGCCGATCCGACCGCCTATCTCAAGGTCATCTCGGCGTTGCTGATGTCGCTGCGCGGCTCGGTCTGCATCTATCAGGGCGAAGAACTCGGGCTCGGCGAGGCCGAGCTGCGCTTCGAGGACCTGCAGGATCCCTACGGCATCCGCTTCTGGCCGGAATTCAAGGGCCGCGACGGCTGCCGCACGCCCATGGTGTGGGATGGCGGCGCCAAGAATGGCGGCTTCTCCCAAGCAAAGCCCTGGCTGCCGGTGCCGGCCAAGCATCTGTCGAAGGCGGTCAACGTGCAGCAAGGCGACGAAACTTCCCTGCTCGAGCACTACCGGCGCTTTCTTGCCTTCCGCCGCGCCCATCCAGCGCTGGCCAAGGGCGACATCACCTTCATCGAAAGCCAGGGCGATACCGTCGCCTTCACCCGCCGGGCGGGCAATGAGGAGATCGTCTGCGCCTTCAATCTGGGAGCCGCCCCAGCGAAGATTGAGCTCGGCAACCGAACCCTGCAACCTTTGGCGGGACACGGATTTTCCGGGCAAGCGAGCACCGGTTCGGTCGAACTCGGCGGTTACGGCGCCTGGTTCGGGCGCATAGGCTGAAAACATCTGTGGAATCACTGGGAGGGAACCAATGGCCGATGTCAATTTGAGACAAGTGAAGAAGTCCTACGGCAATCTCAATATTCTCCACGGTATCGACCTCGACATCAAATCGGGCGAGTTCATCGTCTTCGTCGGCCCGTCGGGCTGCGGCAAGTCGACCTTGCTGCGCTCGATCGCCGGGCTCGAGGAAATCACGTCGGGTGAATTGAAGATCGACGGCCAGGTGGTCAACGACGTGCCGCCGTCGAAGCGCGGCATCGCCATGGTGTTCCAGTCCTACGCGCTCTATCCGCACATGACCGTCTACGACAACATGGCCTTCTCGATGAAGATCGGCAAGGAAAGCAAGGCAGAGATCGACAAGCGGGTGCGGCAGGCCGCGGAGATCCTGCAGCTGACCAAATATCTCGACCGCCTGCCCAAGGCGATGTCGGGCGGCCAGCGCCAGCGTGTCGCCATCGGCCGCGCCATCGTACGCAATCCGAAGGTATTCCTGTTCGACGAACCGCTGTCGAACCTTGACGCGGCCCTGCGCGTCGCCACGCGCATCGAGATCGCCAAGCTCAAGGAATCGATGCCCAACACGACCATGATCTATGTCACGCACGACCAGGTCGAGGCGATGACGCTTGCGGACCGCATCGTGGTGCTGAAGGACGGCCACATCGAGCAGGTCGGCACGCCAATGGATCTCTACAAGAACCCCGGCAACCTCTTCGTCGCCCAGTTCATCGGCTCACCGGCCATGAACATCCTGCCGGCGACGATCGACAAGACGGGCAATCCGACCATCATCAGCCATGTCGGCGGCCGCAAGGCGACGGTGCCGATCGCGACGCCTGCCTCGGCGAAGGCAGCAGCGATCAGCTTCGGCGTGCGGCCGGAAAATCTCGCGATCGCCAGCGGTACGGACTATCTGTTCGAGGGAACGGTCGATTATGTCGAGCAGCTCGGCGAGGTCCAGCTTGTCTATGTCGACATCGGCCGGGCCGATCTGCCGCTGGTGACCAAGCTGCCGGGCAATGTCGAGGTCAAGCGCGGCTCGACGCTGCGGCTGACCGCCGATGCCGGCGACCTTCACATTTTCGATGCGGACGGTCGCTCCTTTGCCCTCCACGAAGCCGAAGCAAAGGCGGCCTGAGAGCAACCGTTCTCGACGACGCGAAGAAGGGCGGCGGGCATGGCCCCCCCCCCTTCCAGGTAGATCGCCCAGGCTGGTTAGTTGTTGCCGAAGAGATTGCGATCGGCACCCTGATGAGCCGGCTTCTGGACGTCGCCGGACGAATTGAGCAGCTTGTAGACGGGCGAGTCGCTGTTGCGGATCGAACCCGTATGTGACCTATCGATACCGACAGCCGACGAAGCAGTGGGCTGATTGGCGCCATCGGAGCCATAGTTGTCACTGCCGGCGAAGGCGCTGCCGGAGAGAGCCAGAACGGTGGCGGCAGCAATGAGAATCTTGTTCATTTCAAATACTCCTGATGTCTTGGAATTCCACGAGCGGCGGGCAAGCCCGCCACCCGCGGACAGGCCGTTAACGGCCGAAGAGGTTGCGATCGCTGCCCTGCTGGACAGGCGTCTGTGTGGCCGGAGCCGACTTGCCGATCGACGCAGTGTTCGAATTGTCGGTCGAAGTGACAGCCGCCTGGTTGGCGCTGTTGGAACCGTAATTGTCACTGCCGGCAAACGCGCTGCCGGAGAGGGCCAGGACGGCGGCGGCAGCAATGAGGATCTTGTTCATTTTAGGTACTCCTGAATTCGTGGCATCCACCGGCGCGGCAGGTCGCCCGCCGCGAGCCGGGGATCGGCTGTTAGTTGTTGCCGAAGAGGTTGTAATCGGCGCCCTGGGCTGGCTTCTGAGCAACCGGCTCCGACTTGTTGGTCGAAGCGGTGTACGAGCTGTCGACGGTCGCAGCGGGGACGGCAGTGCTCGAACCGTAATGGTCGCTACCAGCGAAGGCGCTGCCGGAAATGGCCAGAAGGGCGGCGGCAGTAAGAACAATCTTTTTCATTTTGGGGACTCCAGTATTTTTCCGTCCGTCTAGCGGCGTGTCTTGGGATTGAAAATCGCGTCGTTCGGACAGCCCCGATGTGGGAGAGCCCACCGGCCGTTTCCAATCACGAAGTTGTTCCGCGTGGCCCATGAATCCACCACTTGAAATTGTACCAGAGCTTTCCACTCCAGTTATTTTTCTCTTTTATATCAGCCGGTTATGCAAACCCGACGCCTCGGCCGGCAGCCATGCCAGAGGCTCGGCGTTCACAGCGTCCTGCACGCACCGTCAACAGAAACGAACCGTTCGGTTCGATTTTAGAATCCGCTAATAGTCACTTTTTGAAACCGTTAACCCTTTTTGCCCCGGCAAGGGGGTTGAAAACGACGCCGCGAGGCTGGCGGCAAAAGCCGCTTCCAACGGCCGCGCGTTGTCGGGACGGTCGGGCCTGCGTGTCGCGCCGCATGGATGCGATGTCGCTTTCATGCCGATGTCGCAAACCTTGTCGTGATTAGATCACGCCATCTCAGGTGCCGCTGCGTGACGATGGAGCGGAGAATTGGGAAGCCGGTCAGATTCCGGCGCTGCCCCCGCAACGGTGGTGGAGTTCAAGTCGCAACGGGAGACCACTGGGCGAAAGCCTGGGAAGGTGTCGCGATGGTCCGCAGGGACAACTCCAGAGCCCGGAAACCAGCCCGAGATCGCTAGAACTCGACTGATCGCGGTGGGCGGTCAAGAGGCGGATGGCGTCTGTCCGGCTTTTCGCCGGCCCGCGCTCAGTCCTTCCTCCATCACCACCAGTTCAGTCCTTGAAAATGAGGACAGGACATGGACGCGCGCAACGACATGCTGAGGCTCCTGAACAGCCGCAGACAGGGCTTTTCGCTGGAACAGCCCTTTTATACCGACCCGGACTACTTCAAGCTGGACATGGAGCTGATCTGGTATCGCGACTGGCTGTTCATCGGCCATGATTGCGAATTGCCGAAGCCGGGAAGCTTCATCACCGTGCAGATCGGCGACTATCCGGTCGTGCTGGTGCGCGACCAGCAGGGCAAGATCAATGCCTTCCACAACTCCTGCCGCCACCGCGGCAGCCGCGTCTGCAATACGGATAAGGGTATGGCCGCCAAACTGGTCTGTCCCTATCACCAGTGGACCTACGAGCTCGACGGCCGGCTGTTGTTCGCCCGCCAGATGGCCGATGGGTTCGACAAGACCCAGTTCGGGCTCAAGCCCGTCGCCTGCGAAAGTGTCGCCGGCTATGTCTTCATCTGCCTGGCGAAGGAGCCCGCCGACTTCGCGCCGATGCGGGCGATGATCGAGCCCTATCTCCAGCCGCACCGGCTCGGCGAGGCCAAGATCGCCTTCGAGAGCACGATCATCGAGAAGGGCAACTGGAAGCTGGTCTGGGAAAACAACCGCGAATGCTACCACTGCGCGGGAAATCATCCGGAGCTGTGCAAGACCTTCCCGGAAGCACCGACCGTGACCGGCGTGCAAGGCGCGGACAGCGATCCGGAGATGCTGGCGCACTGGGCGAGGTGCGAGGCTCTCGGCCTGCCGAGCAAGTTCCGCATCGACCCCGCCGGGCAATACCGCGCCACCCGCGCGCCGCTGCTGCGCGACGCCCAGAGCTACACGATGACGGGCAAGCGGGCGGTGAAGAAGAACCTGTCCGACAGCGTGTCGGCCGACCGCATCGGCACGTTGATGCATTATCACTATCCGACGACCTGGAACCATATCCTGATCGACCATGCCGTCACCTTCCGCGTGCTGCCGGTCAGCGCCACCGAAACGGCGGTGACGACGAAATGGCTGGTGCACAAGGACGCGGTCGAGGGCGTCGACTACGATCTGGCCGAACTTACCCATGTCTGGACCGAAACCAACGACCAGGACCGCCGCATCGTCGAGGAGAACGCCTTCGGGATCCTGTCGCCGGCCTACGAGCCCGGCCCGTATTCGGAGCTGCATGAAGGCGGCGTGATTCAGTTCGTCGACTGGTATGCCCGCTTCATCGGCCCGCGCCTTGCCGATGACGGCAGGCCGGCCCTGCGCAGCGTTGCCTAGCGCATGGCGCCCAAAAGTGTTCAGCGGTTTTGGGATTACGCCATGCGCAAAATGAAAAGGACAAGGGGATGAACGCGATGACGGATCTTGGCCTCTATCGCCATCTCGACCAGATGGCGCCCTGGAACGACAGGCTGCAGGTGCTGGAAGTGACCGGCGTCACCGACGAGGCGCCCGGCGTCAAAACCTTCACTTTCCGATCCGACAACCAGACCTGGTTCCGCTACAAACCCGGCCAGTTCGTGACGCTGGAGTTGCCGACAGCAGACGGACCGCTGATGCGCACCTACACGCTGTCGTCGTCGCCGTCGCGGCCGTTTTCGATCGCGGTGACGGTGAAGGCGCAGGCGGACAGCATCGGCACACGCTGGATGTTCGATCACCTGACGCCGGGCTCGCACGTCAAGGCCTATGGACCGGGCGGCGACTTCTCGCTGCACAGCCATCCGGCGGCGAAATATCTGTTCATCTCGGCCGGTTCTGGCGTAACGCCGATGATGTCGATGCTGCGCTGGCTGAACGACTGCGCGCCATGGACCGATGTCGGTTTCGTCAACTGCGCGCGGCGCCCGGAAGAGATCATCTTCCGCAAGGAGCTTGAACTGCTCGGCGGCCACATGCCGGGCCTGTCACTCGGCTTCATGATCGAGGAGCGGTCGAGCCGCGAGGGCTGGTACGGCCATATGGGCCGCATCGACGCCATCCGGCTGCCGCTGCTGGCGCCCGATTTCCGCGAACGCGAAATCTTCTGCTGCGGTCCAGACCCTTTCATGCGCGCCGTGCGTGGCATGCTGGAAGCCGCCGGCTTCGACATGGCGAAATACCACCAGGAGAGCTTCGCCGCACCGGTGGTGGAGGAAATCCCGGCGCCATTCGCGGCGCCGGCGCAGGACGGTGTGGCTGTCCCCATAGAAGCCGCGACGCCGATCCGCTTCGCGCTTTCGGACGTCGACGCCGAATGCGTCGCCGGCCAGACCGTGCTGCAGACGGCGCGCGCCTCGGGCGTGCGGATACCGGCGGCCTGCGAATTCGGCCTGTGCGGAACCTGCAAGGTGAAGAAGCTCGCCGGCGCTGTCGAGATGAGCCACAATGGCGGCATCCTCGATCACGAGATCGATGATGGTTTCATCCTGGCCTGCTGCTCCAGGCCGCTATCGGCATTGGAAATCGAGGCGTGATGCCGAACTGATCGCGGAATAGTCGGCACCTCGCCAGCACAGCTTGCCTTGCCAACGAAGAACCGAGCGTTTACAGGCGTTGTTGGTGGAAGCAGTCCTGCTGGCGGGCAGGAATGTAACGCGGGGCAACAATGAAGCATGATTCCCATGCCTATGCGGTTGCGAGCCGGGATATCGTTTTCGAATCCTTCGATGGCGAGGCCGTGGTTCTCAACCTTGCGAACGGCAAATATTTCGGCTTCTCCGATTCCGGCAGCAAGGCATGGCAGGCGCTTTCATCCGGAGTGGATGCCCAGGCTCTGATCGGGCTGGCCGCGGGCGGCTCGACAATAGGCCAGGCCGAGCTCGAACACTTCATATCGCAGTTGCTCGAACTGGGTTTGCTGGTGCGTTCTGAAGCAACGGCGCAGCCATTGCCAGGCGAATTGCCCGCCGGGCTTGCCGCCACGAACGAGCCGCTCAATGTCAGCATTCACGACGACCTCGCCGACCTGATCGTCGTCGATCCCATCCATGAGGTCGAGGAACCCCTTGGCTGGCCGGCGGTCAAGCAGGCTTCCTGAAGCGCCGGCCGCTGCCGTGATGGAAGGCGCTTGATGCCGCGCGTCACGCTCGAAACCTTGCCCGATTATGCCCGGTATGTCATCGCCGCCGCTGAAGGCGCGGCCTCGCGCTATCCGACCACACGAAAGGTTCGCCTGCCCTGGCTGGAACTGACCGCGCATCTGGGTCACGGCGTGCTTGCCGATGCACTGAGCCACGCATTCGTGGAGGCCGTGCATGATCAGCCGGAACCGTCCGCGTGCCGCATCTTCATCGCCCATCCCGGCATCGATGGCATTCCGGAGCCGGCGCGATGGGGCGACGCGCATTTTACCGAGCACGGCTTTGCCAAACGGCTCGCCGAAGCCGGCTTGCGCGGGCATTATTTCCACGACCTGGATTTCTGGCAGGTCTACGATCCGCAGCGTCGCGTTGGCGTGCAGCTGATGGCCTCGGCCGATGCCTTTCCGCCCTGGGAGCCGGGGGCACCGCTGCGCGTCTTCCTGCATTGGGAATATGCCGCGCGCGGCATGCGGCTGACCCATGCCGGCACGCTCGGCGCCGGCGGCAAGGGTATCCTGCTTGCCGGCTCGGGCGGGGCCGGCAAATCCGGCACCGTCGCCGCTGGCCTGCTCAACGGGCTCGACAGTGTCGGCGACGATTATGTGCTGATCGATCTCGCCGGAGGCGTGACCGCGCGGCCCCTTTTCTCGACGCTGAAGCAGGACGCGCACGGTTTCGCGCGGCTGGGCCTGCAACAGCGGCTAACGGCGCAAGGCCCGCTGAACTGGCAGGGCAAGCACACGTTTCACATCGAGGGCATCGCGCCCAGGCCGGTGCCCATGATGCTGGACATCGTCGCGCTGGTGGTGCCACATATCAGCGGTGGCGGAGCAAGTTCGATTATGCCGATGTCGCGCAGGGATGCCATGATTGCCTTGGCGCCGTCCGGCATCGCGCAGATGCCGGGCGAGCGTGAAAGCGGCTTTCGCTTCTTCAGCGATCTCACCCGCCTGCTGCCGTGCTACCGTCTGTCGCTGGGGACGCAGCCTCGGGAGATCGCCAGCACGATCGAGGATTTCCTGACACGAGGCGCCTGGTGAAGCTCAGCGTGATCATGCCTGTGTACAATCGCGAGCGCTATGTCGTCCCGGCGCTGAGCTCGCTGATCAGGCAGCGCGCTGACGCCGATCTCGACATCATCGTCATCGACGACGGTTCGACCGATGGCTCGGCCGAGGCCGTGCGCGCGATGATGGGAGATCATTCCTGCATCCGGCTGTTCCAGCAAGAGAACATGGGAGTGACGCGGGCGCGCAACAGCGGGCTCAGGCAGCTGAAGCCTGAAGCAGAACTCGTGTCGTTCCTCGATTCGGACGACATCTCGCCAGCCGGGCGCTTCAAGGCCGATGTCGAGCTTTTCCGCAAGTATCCCGATCTCGATCTGACCTATTCGAGGATGATGCTGGTCGACAAGATCGACGACGGGACCCTGGAGCCCACTGCGGACAGCAACAGCATCACGGTTCGCGGCATTCATCTGTCGGCGGCGATCTTCGCGCGCCGCCTCGTCGCGCGCATAGGCGATTTCGACGAGGACTTCGTTCAGGCCGAAGACACCGACTACCTGCTGCGCGGCTTTGAGCTTGGGCCCAGATACGTGCTTCCCGACACGGTTGCGCTCTATTACAGACGGCATGCGGGCAACATGACGAGGCAGGAGGGCGTCCAGTCGCGGGAATTCCTGCGCGCCATCTACAAATCCATGAAACGGCGCAAGGCCGACCCGTCGCTGCGGCCGATCGAAGGTATCTTCGAGCTCGACAAGCTTTCAGATTGGCGTTCCCTGTGATGAGCGGATACGGCGTCGTCATACCGGCCTTCAACGCCAGCGGCACCATCGCGAAGACGCTGCAATCGGTCGCGGCTCAGACGGTGCGGCCGGAGCTGGTGGTGATCGTCGACGACGGATCAACCGACGATCTCGCCGCGGCGATCGGTGGAACGAACCTGCCGCTGCAGCTGCTGCGCCAGGCAAATGCCGGCCCGGGCAGCGCGACGACCAGAGGCATCGCCGCGCTGTCGACGCCGTTCATCGCAACGCTCGACGCCGACGATCTGTGGCTGCCGACCAAGATCGAGGACCAGCTTGCATATCTGCGAGGATTGCCCAGAACGTCGGGCGTCTTCTGCCATTTGCGAAACTTCCGCAATGACCAGCCCGATGCGACCGAGGACGCCGCCGTGCCCGGCTGGTCGCGGAGCACGATGCTGATCCGGCGCGAGGTCGCCGAGACCGTCGGACCCGTCGTCGATCCGCCGGGCGGCCGCGGCGAAATGATCGACTGGATCGCGCGGGCACGCGAGGCTGGGTTTGCGCTCGACATGATGGACGAGGTGCTGGCGCTGCGCCGCATCAGGCCTGGTAGCCTGTCCTACGGGCGCGATGCGGCGCGCGACCGCGGCTATCTCGAAGTGGCGCGACTGGCCATGCTGCGGCGAGCTCGGAACAAGGCCGGCGCGGGCTGATGACGCGCATTCGCCGCATCAGCAGACGCTTCCCGGACTATGGCTGGTCCTGGCCGACGGGCGGGCTCGACCAGTTGCTCAAGGCCGCCCTTCTTGCCGATGACGACGCGGCCGCCGGTCAAGCGATGCAGTGGCTGAGTGCGAACGACATCGATCTCGTCTCTTTCAGGGAGCATCGGCTGCTGGCTGCGATCTGCGACCGGTTCGGCCGGAAACTGGCCGGCCATTCCGCCTATCCACGTCTTGTCGGTCTGCAAAAGATGCTGTGGACCAAGTCGCGCATGGCGATGCGCGAGGCCGAACCGACGCTGCAGGCGATGACGGACGCCGGATGCCTCGTGATGCTGATCAAGGGCGCCAGCCGCATCGCCTTGAACGCATCGGCACAGCGCGGCCGGGTGGCGCACGACATCGACATATTGGTGCGGCCGCGGGACATGCCGGCGGCGTTCGACGTGCTGCGCGACAGCGACTGGCAGATCGCCACCGGGGTGAGCCCGCAATATCTGAGGACAAGACTGGCCTCGCTGCGGTCGATGAACTTCTTCAAGGGCAGTTATGGCGACATCGATCTGCACCAGCTTGCGTATGACGGTTCGCAGCAAAGCGACGAGGACGACCTGGCGATCTGGCGGCGGGCGGAGGCGGCCGAATTCAGCGGTGTCGGCGTGCTGGTGCCGTCGCCCGCGGACCGCATCGCGCTCGCCATCGCGCATGGCGGGCTCGACGCCCACACGCACAGCGATTGGCTGGTCGATTGCGCAGTGGCCATTCGCGCCGGCGACGTCGACTGGGACGTGTTCCTCGATGTTGTCGCCAGGCGCGGCCTTGCCGTCGCCGCGGCGGTGGCGCTCTCCTACCTTGCGCTCGATATCGGCGTGGCGGTGCCGGACAGGGTGCTGGCGCGCGTGCTGGACATGGCCGACCGCACCGGCCTTTCGCGCTGGTCGGCGGTGCTGCAGGCCAAGCCGCGAACCGATTTCGGCAGGCTGACCTGGCTGTCTCGCGGCTTTGCCAAGCAATTGCGGCTGAGACGCAAGGGCGGCCGGCTGCGGCAGGAGCCATCCGCCAAGGCGTGGCGCGGCAAGGCATGGAGTGGCAAGACATGGAGTGGCAAGACATGGAGTGGCAAGACATGGCGCGGCGGGCCGTCCGGCGGCGAGCCGCTGGAAAGATCGTCGCCCCCGGTCTTCTCGCAGACCATACCTTGCCCGCCCACGGTGGGGGAAATGATGCTGGACATCACGGTCAGGATCAGCGTTCCGCCGGTCCGGCGCCGTATCGAAATGGAGATCAACGAGGATGACGGCCACGTCGCGCGTCTGCGTGCCATGGCCATCAGCCGCTCTGGTGGGGAAAGAGTGCTGCGCTTTCGCGGCAAGGTTACATTCGACGGCCGGCAGCATGTCTTGACGCTGGAGGCGCGGCCATCGCGGCAATTCCGCCAATGGGATGATCAGGCGACTGTCGCCGCCTACGGCGCATTGCCGTTCCATCTGGTCTCGGCGACCTTTTCGGCGATCGGCTGAGTTATCAGCGTTCACCGGTCAGGCCGCACGAGCGGATCAAGCTCCCGATGGACACCTTGCGAAAACAGCCCAGGGCAGAGTCGCGGCAATCGTTCCCTATGGCGATGATGTCTGGCCGTCAGCTATCGTCGAGGCAAGGCTCCCGCGTTCGCGGGCTCTTATGTCGGCAAGCATCCATGCCGACAGGGACAAGGGCACCAACACGCCGATGCCAAGCCCGATACCGTTCACCAGATGGGCGATGGCGGGGTAGAGCCAGATGAGTGCCAGGAAAATCCGGGGCGTGTCGGCGCGCGCCGAAAACAGGTAGGCCACGGCAACGGCAAGACCGACCGTGTCGTAGCTGTAGCCGTAAGGCGTCGCGACCGTTGCCAGCACGGCGGTAAGGACCACTCTTTCGCCGTGCTCGACCTGCCGCCGAGGCAGCCAGACCCAGACGCTGGCGCAGATTGCGGCAAAGGTCGCAACGGCTTGCATCGCATAGGATACCGTCAGCCCGGCGCCGAATGCACGCGCCAGGAAGAACATGGTTGCGGCGTTGGCCTGATAGGCTTGCGGAAAGGGTGCCTCCAGGATCGCTGTCATCAGGGGACGGGTTTGGGTCCAGAACAGATGCCAGACGTCGAATCCGAGCAAGAGCCCGGTCAACATGAACAGCGCGGCCGATGACAGGGCCGCGGCGGCGATGGCGCGCCAGTTGCCGCTGGCCAGCAGGCAGAACGGCACCAGAATGCCCAGATGCGGCTTGGTCGTCAGCAAGCCGAACAGCAGCCCGGCCAGGATTGGCCGTTTTGGCACCACGGCCAGCCCGCCGATAAGAAGAGCGGTGGTAAGGGCGCCGTTCTGGCCGAAGATGGCGTTGATGAAGACGGCCGGGCATACAAGAACGGCCGCTTCGGCCGCTGTGCCCAGTTTCAGCGGCCGCACCGCCAGCCACAGGCAGAAGACAGTGCCGAAAGTCCAGATGACATAGGCCGGGAAGATCGGCAGCAGCGCCAGCGGCGCACCGAAGATCAGGATGCTGGGCGGGTAGCTCCATTCCTGGTTGGGAAGATCGGGCGAAAACATCCGCCGCAAGGCCGCGCGATAGCTGTCGACGTCAAACAGCCAGGCCACATGGCCGTCGAGCGCCATGCGTCCACCGGCCCACAGATTGGTGAAATCCCAATAAGGCAGCCGGTCACTGAGTTCGGAGAAGCCGTGCTCGTCGAAGGTCCACAAGGCAAAATGGTAGCGCAGTCCGATCAGAATTCCCGTGCACAGCACAAGTGCCGCGAAACGGAAATCGGATCGATTGCGGGCATTCTGATCGGCCTGTGCCATTGTGCTGTTTCCGAGACCCTGTCCGCCTTGATAAGCGAGGCGCGTTAAGATCGGCTTATTTGGAGGTGTCGTCGGGCTTCGTTACCCGCCGCAGCGTCAGATTGATCCTGCCGCCGTTCTTGAGCAGCGCCGAGGTCGAAGGGTAGATGCGGTCGACGCCATGAAAGGCAAGACGGCCCTCGCCGCCAAGCACGACGACATCGCCGCTTTTCAGCCTGAACGATTTGGTGGCGCCATCGCGCGTTGTCTGGCCGACCCTGAACAGACAGTCGTCACCCAGCGAGATCGAGACGACGGGTGCCGAGAAATCGGCTTCGTCTCGATCCTGATGCAGGCCCATCTTCGCGTCAGGCGTGTAGAAGTTGATCAGGCAGGCCTCCGGCGGCTCCGGATAGCCCGACACCTGCCGCCACAGGTCGAGCAGACTGTCGGGGATGGGCGGCCATGGCTCCGCGGTCAGCGGATGCGTCGGCTGGTAGCGATAGCCGCGTTCCTTGTCGGTGACCCAGCCGAGCGGACCGCAATTGGTCATGCGCACGCTCATCTCCTTGCCGGTCCGCGGCATGGCCGGCACGAACAGCGGCGCTCGCTGGACGATGCTCCTCACCTCGTCGACCAGCGTCTCCTGGACGGCGCGGGAGAGATGGGCCGGCATGTGGCGGACGCCTTTGGGCAGAACGAGCATGGATTGGCTCACCTCGCGAACATTCTGAGCCGCAAGATGCCACCATCATACGCACGGGGCGACCCGAAAAGCCCGTGTCGATGTCAACAAAATTGCCGAAGCGGGAAGGGGTAAATCGCCTTCCCGAATTCGCCAAAAGCGGTGGACGGATAAGGAATGGAAGCCGGTTTGTACACGGGCCGTTGTGTTGCTCAATCGTTCTCCACCCGGCCGCGCAGCTTCTTGATCGTGCCGCGTCCCGCCTTGCTCTTCAGCCGGCGCTCGACCGCACCCTTGGACGGCCTTGTCTTCTTGCGCGGCGGTGGCGGCGGTTCGGCGGCCTTGGCCACCAGGGCGGTGAGCCTGGCCCGTGCATCGGCGCGGTTCTGTTCCTGCGTGCGGAAGCGGCCGGCCTCGATGACGATGACGCCGTCCTTGGTGGCGCGCTGGCCGGCAAGTTTTATGACCCGCTCGCGCACGCGGTCCGACAGGCCCTCCGCGTTTTGCGCGTCGAAGCGAAGCTGCACCGCCGTCGCCACCTTGTTGACGTTCTGGCCGCCGGGACCGGACGAGCGGATGAAATCCTCGTGCAGGTCGCCCGGGTGGATCACGGCCTCGCCTGATATGATGATGTCGTCGTCGATCGGCATGCCGCAGTCATGGCGCGGCGCACCGAAAAAGAAAAGGCCCGATCGAAACCGGGCCTTCAACGGTGCCGAGCGATGATGCTCAGCGATTAGGGCGGTTACTCCGCCGCTTCCTGCATGCGGGGCGCCGCACCCATGACGGTTGCATCGACATGCGGCTCGAATTTCTCGAAGTTGACGGCGAACATGCCGACCAGCCTTGCCGCCTGCCGGTCATAGGCAGCCTTGTCCGCCCAGGTCGCCCGGGGGTCCAGAATCATCGGATCGAGAATGGCGCTGTCGACGCCAGGCACAGCTACCGGCACCTCGAAGCCGAAATTGGCGTCGGTGCGGAACTTGGCCGCCTTCAGCGAGCCGTCGAGTGCGGCGGCGAGCAAGGCGCGCGTCGCCTTGATCGGCATGCGCTTGCCGGTGCCATAGGCACCGCCGGTCCAGCCGGTGTTGACCAGCCAGCAATCGGCGCCATGGCGGGCAATGAGCTCGCGCAGAAGATTGCCGTATTCCGACGGATGGCGCGGCATGAACGGCGCGCCGAAACAGGTCGAGAAGGTCGCCTCGGGCTCGGTCACGCCCTTTTCCGTTCCGGCCACCTTGGCCGTGTAACCGGAGAGGAAATGATACATCGCCTGCGCCGGCGTCAATCTGGCAATCGGCGGCATCACGCCGAAAGCGTCCGCGGTCAGCATGATGATGTTCTTCGGGTGATTGGCGCGCCCGGTTTTCGAGGCATTGGGGATGAAGTCTAGCGGATAGGCGCAGCGCGTGTTTTCGGTGAGCCGGCCGTCGTTGAAGTCCGGCACGGCATCGGCGTCGAGCACGACATTTTCCAGCACCGTGCCAAAGCGCTGCGTGGTGGCGAAGATCTCCGGCTCGGCTTCCGCCGACAGCTTGATCGTCTTGGCGTAGCAGCCGCCTTCGAAATTGAAGATGCCGTGCGGACCCCAGCCATGCTCGTCGTCGCCGATCAATGTGCGCGACGGGTCGGCCGACAGCGTGGTCTTGCCGGTGCCCGAGAGGCCGAAGAAGATGGCGGCATCGCCGGCCGGTCCCTCGTTGGCCGAGCAGTGCATCGGCATCACGCCCGTCTTTGGCAGGAGGTAGTTGAGCATGGTGAACACCGACTTCTTCATCTCGCCGGCATAGGAGGTGCCGCCGATCAGCACGATCTTGCGCGTCAGGTCGACGGCGATCACGGTTTCGGTGCGGCTGCCATGACGGGCGGGATCGGCGCGGAAGGACGGCAGGTCGATGATCGTCAGCCCGGGCACGAACTGTTCGAGTTCGGCCGCATCCGGTCGGATGAGCAGGTTGCGGATGAACAGCGAGTGCCAGGCAAACTCGGTGATCACCCTGGTGGGCAGCTTGAACTCCTCGTCGGCGCCGCCGACCAGATCTTGCACATAAAGATCCTTGTCCGCGGCGTGAGCCTGGAAATCGGCGAGCAGCGCGTCGAATTGGGCCGGCGAGATCGCCTTGTTGTTGTCCCACCACACCTGCGGTTCGGTGGCGCCGTCGCGGACGACGAACTTGTCCTTGGGCGAGCGACCGGTGTGCTGGCCGGTCTCGGCGACGAGCGCGCCACGCGCGGTCAGCCGGGCTTCACCGCGCCGGATCGATTCCTCGTAAAGGGCAGCCGCACCGAAATTGTAGCGCACAACGCCGGAAGTTTTCAGACCTATACGATCGATCGCGCAGGCAGGATTGCGTTTGCCGACTTCCGACATTGGTGACCCTTTTCAAGATTTGCCGCATCTTTGCCGGCATATCCGGCACGCCTGCCAAGCAGGCCATGATGGTCAGAACCAGAAAAGCCGAATGATATCAAATCATTAATCGATTTAAATATTTTGAAAGTTGTTTAAATCGTTTATATATGCAAAAAGTCTGGTGGTTGCCCAAAGGATTGGCGGCGCTCGTTCGTCCAATCCGTGTCGAGGTAGGATTGTGGCCGCCGGCACGCCGCTCGTGACAGCGGACAAGGCCTATGCCACATTTTGTACCTAATTTGTCCTGCAAAAGCCCCTTCTCTACGACAGAAGGGACAGCTCATGAGGGAGCCGCTTGAAATGGCAACAATCGCGCTTGTCGATGACGACCGCAACATTCTGACGTCGGTGTCGATCGCCCTCGAATCCGAGGGGTATCGTGTCGAGACCTACACGGATGGTGCGTCCGCGCTGGAAGGCCTGGCGGCCCGTCCGCCAAATCTCGCCATCCTCGACATCAAGATGCCGCGCATGGACGGCATGGAGCTTCTGCGCCGGATGCGCCAGAAATCCGACCTGCCGGTGATCTTCCTGACCTCCAAGGACGACGAGATCGATGAATTGTTCGGCCTCAAGATGGGCGCCGACGACTTCATCCGCAAACCGTTCTCGCAGCGCCTGCTGGTCGAGCGGGTGCGCGCCGTGTTGCGCCGTGCCAGCGCCCGCGAGGCCGCGGCAAAAGCGCCCAGCCAGCAGGCCCGCTCGCTCGAGCGCGGCCAGCTCGTCATGGACCAGGAACGCCATACCTGCACCTGGAAGGGCGAGCCGGTGACGCTCACCGTCACGGAGTTCCTGATCCTGCATTCGCTGGCGCAACGCCCCGGCGTCGTAAAAAGCCGTGATGCGCTGATGGATTCGGCCTATGATGAGCAGGTCTATGTCGATGACCGCACGATCGACAGCCACATCAAGCGGCTGCGCAAGAAGTTCAAGGCTGTCGATGACGACTTCGAGATGATCGAAACCCTTTACGGAGTCGGATACCGGTTCCGCGAAGCATAATTCGATGTATGTCGAGCAGAAGCAGTCCCAGGCCCGGGACCGCGACATGCGTCAACCCAAGGACTAGCGGGAGCTGCTATTCGATGGCAGTGGAAGCACAGCGAACAAGACCGGCGGGCGCTGCCAGGCGGCCGTCGCGCATCATGCCGTCCTTCGTGTCGAAATTCACGGTGCCGATGCGCCGATTCCTCGGCCACCATATCTTTTCCAGCCTGACGCGGCGCATCCTGTTCCTCAATCTCGCCGGGCTGGCGGTGCTCGTCACCGGCATCCTCTACCTCAACACCTTCCGCGACGGGTTGATCGACGCGCGGGTCGAAAGCCTGATGACGCAGGGCGAGATCATCGCCGGCGCCATCGCGGCGTCGGCGACGGTCGAGACGGATTCGATCAGCATCGACCCGGAGAAGCTGCTCGAGCTGCAGGCCGGCGAAAGCCTGGGACCTGGCTCGGACCAGCTCGACAATCTGGATTTTCCGATCAATCCCGAGCGCGTGGCGCCGGTGCTGCGGCGGCTGATCTCGCCGACCCGCACCCGCGCCCGCATCTATGACCGCGACGCCAACCTGCTGCTCGATTCGCGGCATCTCTATTCGCGTGGCCAGATCCTGCGCTACGATCTGCCACCGGTCGACGAGGAAGAGCCCGACCTTGTCGAGCGCATCCAGAAGTTCATCTTCGACTTCTTCCGCAACACCGACCTGCCGGTCTATCACGAGCAGCCGGGCGGCAACGGTGCCGCCTTTCCGGAAGTGGTCAAGGCGCTGACCGGCAGCCCGTCCACCATCGTGCGCGTCTCGGAACAGGGCGAGCAGATCGTCTCGGTGGCGGTGCCGATCCAGCGTTTTCGCGCCGTTCTGGGTGTGCTGATGCTGTCGACCGAAGGCGGCGATATCGACAAGATCGTCGCCGCCGAACGCAAGGCGATCCTGCGCGTCTTCGGCATCGCGGCGCTCGTCACGGCCATCCTGTCGATGCTCCTGGCCTCCACCATCGCCAATCCGCTGCGGCGTCTGTCGGCGGCGGCGGTGCGGGTCAGGCGCGGCGTCAAGAGCCGCGAGGAAATCCCCGATTTCTCCGACCGCCAGGACGAGATCGGCAATCTGTCGGTCGCCGTGCGCGAGATGACCAACGCGCTTTACGCGCGCATCGAGGCGATCGAGAGTTTCGCCGCCGACGTTTCGCATGAGCTGAAGAACCCGCTGACGTCGCTGCGCAGCGCTGTCGAAACATTGCCGCTGGCGAAGAATGATACCTCGCGCGCGCGTCTGATGGAGATCATCCAGCATGACGTCAAACGGCTGGATCGCCTCATCACCGACATTTCCGACGCCTCGCGCCTCGATGCTGAATTGGCGCGCGAAGATGCCGGCACCGTCGACTTGAAGAAATTCGTCACCGACCTCATCGCTGTCTCGCGTGAAGCGACGCGCAACAAGAAAGCGGTCGAGATCGAGCTCAAGGTTGCCAAGCTGCCGCAGGGCGCCAAGGGCTATGTCGTCGTCGGCCATGATCTGCGCATCGGCCAGGTCATCACCAATCTGATCGAGAACGCCCGATCCTTCGTGCCCGAGGACCATGGCCACATCAGCCTGTCGCTGGCGCGCGCCGGCAAGTTCAACATCCTGACCGTCGACGACAATGGGCCCGGCATCCGCGCCGACAACATCGACCGCATCTTCGAACGCTTTTATACCGACCGGCCCGCGGGCGAGGCGTTCGGCCAGAATTCGGGCCTTGGCCTGTCGATCTCCAGGCAGATCGTCGAGGCCCATGGCGGCACGCTGACCGCCGAAAACATTCCCGGCACCAAGCCCGGCGAGATCAAGGGCGCGCGCTTCGTCGTGACGCTCCCGGCCGAGGGATGATCGCCGATCATCAGGGATCGCGACATGCCGCCTGACAACGCTCACGCGACGGCGCTGCTGATCGGCGAGCGCGGCATCTTCATCACCGGGTCATCCGGGTCGGGTAAGACAACGCTGGCGCTGACGCTGATCGGCCACTGCCTGCCGCGCGGATTGTTCTCGCGGCTCGTCGGCGACGATCAGCTCTTCGTCGAAGCCCATGCGGGGCGGCTGGTGTGCCGTGCGCCCGCCACCATCCAGGGTCTGGCCGAAGTGCCGGGACTTGGGCCACGGCCGCTGCCCTTCGAGCCAGCCTGCGTCGTCGACCTGCATGTGCGGCTGTTGCCGCCGGCGGAAATCCTACGCTTCCAGGAGGTCGCCAGCGGCGACATCGCCGGCTGCGCGGTGGCGCGCATCGATGTCGCCGAGCGCAATGTCGCAGCGGCGCTGCCTGCCGTGATGGCGCGGTTGTCGATCTCGCCTTTTTTATGATCCGCCCGGGTTTTTTTGCTGCAATGCGTCAAAATGGCATGCGCCGTCGCAATTTTGGGCTTGTCAACGGGCCGCGCGTCGACAAGATAGCGCTCCCGCCGCCTGGAATGGCTGGCGAACATAAAATGCGCCTGTGAAGCGGCGATGACGGGAGCCACCAGAGAATGATCGGACTCGTGCTTGTAACGCACGGTCAACTGGCCACCGAGTTCCGACATGCCGTCGAACATGTCGTCGGGCCACAAGACAATTTCGAAACCGTGGCGATCGGTGCCGATGACGATATGGAGCAGCGTCGCCGCGACATCGTCGACGCGGTCGCCCGTGTCGACACAGGGGCAGGCGTGATCGTGCTGACCGACATGTTCGGCGGCACGCCATCCAACCTCGCCATCTCGGTGATGGAGTCCGGCCGCACCGAAGTGATCGCCGGCATGAACCTGCCGATGCTGATCAAGCTGTCGTCGATCCGCAAGGGCGACAACATGGCGGCCGCGCTTGACGAGGCGCAAGCCGCTGGCCGCAAATACATCAATGTCGCCAGTCAGCTTCTGAGCAGCAAATGAACGCGATATCCCCGGAAAAAGACCAGATCGTCCGGGAGTTTCCAATCGTCAACCAGCGCGGCCTGCACGCGCGCGCTTCGGCGAAATTCGTTCAGCTTGCCAGCGGTTTCAATGCTTCCGTCCATGTCGAGAAGGACGGCGTCCAAGTCGGCGGCACGTCGATCATGGGCCTGATGATGCTGGCTGCCAGCCCGGGATACTCGATCCGTGTCACCGCCAGCGGCCCGGAGGCGCTCGAGGTCATGGATGCGCTGGAGCAGCTTGTCGCCTCCCGTTTCGGCGAAGAGTGCTGATCCCGAAGCTCGCGCTCTGGGACATGCACGAATAAAGATTTCTTTATATCCCATTGTCGTCCGAGGCCTGATCTGCTAGTCAGGCCGGCAATTCGCGCCCTTGGAAAGGTCTTCCGGCACGGGCGCATCCGCTAACAATTCGCACGCAAAACAATTCGCATCGGAGCACTGCCATGACGGGTAGCAAGGACTATGTGGTCGCCGACATCTCGCTTGCCGGCTGGGGCCGCAAGGAACTCGATATCGCCGAAACCGAAATGCCGGGCCTGATGGCCTGCCGCGAGGAGTTCGGCGCCAAGAAGCCGCTCAAGGGCGCGCGCATCACCGGCTCGCTGCACATGACCATCCAGACCGCGGTGCTGATCGAAACGCTGAAGACCCTCGGTGCCGATATCCGCTGGGCTTCCTGCAACATCTTCTCGACCCAGGATCATGCGGCCGCGGCCATCGCCGAGGCAGGCATTCCGGTCTTCGCCGTCAAGGGCGAGAGCCTCGAGCAGTACTGGGACTACACCGACAGGATTTTCCAGTGGGCCGACGGCGGCCTCTCCAACATGATCCTCGATGATGGCGGCGACGCCACCATGTACATCCTGATCGGCGCCCGCGCCGAGGCCGGCGAGGACGTGTTGTCCAATCCGCAGAGCGAGGAAGAGGAATATTTCTACGCCCAGGTCAAGAAGCGCCTGAAGGCCTCGCCCGGCTTCTTCACCAAGCAGAGGGAAGCGATCCGCGGCGTCACGGAAGAGACGACCACCGGCGTCAACCGGCTCTACCAGTTGCAGAAGAAGGGCCTGCTGCCCTTCCCGGCCATCAACGTCAACGACTCGGTCACCAAATCCAAGTTCGACAACAAATATGGCTGCAAGGAATCGCTGGTCGACGGCATCCGCCGCGGCACCGACACGATGATGGCCGGCAAGGTCGCGGTCGTCTGCGGCTATGGCGACGTCGGCAAGGGTTCGTCCGCCTCGCTCAAGGGCGCCGGCGCCCGCGTCAAGGTCACCGAGGTCGACCCGATCTGCGCCCTGCAGGCGGCGATGGACGGCTTTGAAGTCGTCACGCTGGAAGATGCGGCTCCGACCGCCGACATCGTCATCACCACCACCGGCAACAAGGATGTCGTCACCCTCGACCATATGCGCTCGATGAAGGACATGGTGATCGTCGGCAACATCGGCCACTTCGACAACGAGATCCAGGTGGCGTCGCTGCGCAATCTGAAATGGACCAATGTCAAGCCGCAGGTCGACATGATCACCTTCCCGGACGGCAAGCGGATGATCCTGCTGTCGGAAGGCCGCCTGCTCAATCTCGGCAACGCGACCGGCCATCCGAGCTTCGTCATGTCGGCGTCCTTCACCAACCAGGTGCTGGCGCAGATCGAGCTGTTCACCAAGGGCGAGCAGTACCAGAACCAGGTCTATGTGCTGCCCAAGCATCTCGACGAGAAGGTCGCGCGGCTGCATCTCGACAAGCTTGGCGCCCGGTTGACCGAACTGTCGGGTGAGCAAGCCGCCTATATCGGCGTCACGCCGCAGGGTCCGTTCAAGCCGGAACACTACCGCTATTAACCAAAGCTAGATTTACTACTAGATATTGACGCCGGGCGATTGACTTTTCGCCCGGCTTTATTTTTGCGCCGAATGATTCTTCACGCCGATTCCAGCAAGCGCTATTGTTGTGATTCGCGGGTCCGGGGACGAGGATCGGTGCACGCATCAGGGCGGTCTTGCATTCAGGCGGCGAAGAGGACCAAGACATGCCGGGGGATAACCCGCTTCACGCGGGAAAGGCCGTTTCCGGCGGCCATGACGATTCGAGGACCATGGGCTCCGCCCCGCGAGGCGAGCGCCTTTCGTGGCGCGCCCGCATGGGATTGGTCCTTGCCGGCTCCGCTCTTGCCTGGCCCTTGGCGGTCGCGCATGCCCAGGCCGCCGGCGCCGCGGTGGCCAGCCTTTCGATCAGCACCATCGAGGTCGTGCAACTGGCCGTGTTCGTCGGCGTGACGGGCACGGCATTCCTGTCCGCCATCGTTCTGATCCGCGAGCGGGCGCGCACCTCGGCGGAGAATGTCGAGCTGAGAAGCCGCGTCGCCGACATCAGCGCGGCGTTGCGGCGTTCGGAAGCACTGCTCAATTTGCGCGATCAGCGTGTCGTCGTCTGGGCCCAGGAAAACAAGAAACCCGAACTCATCGGCACGTTGCCGATCGAAAGCGGCGCGCCGGAGGAACGGGCCGCGTTCCTGGCTTTCGGCCGCTGGCTGATGCCGCGTTCGGCGGCGGCACTAGAGCATGCCGTGGCGGGCTTGCGCGAAAAAGGCAGGCCGTTCGACCTGGTGTTGGAATCCCAGGCCGGCGCTCCACTGGAAGTGCATGGCCGCAAGAGCGCTGCCCATGTGCTGGTGCGGTTTGTTTCGCTTTCCGAGACGCAGCGCAGCCAGGCCCGGCTCAAGATCGACAACCAGCGGCTGGCCATCGACCATGACACGATGATCGGGCTGCTTGAGGCCCTGAAGATGCCGGCATGGCTGCGTGACGAGCACGGCCGCCTGAAATGGGTCAACCGGGCCTATGCCGACGCCGTCGAAGCCGAGAGCGCGGAAGCGGCCGTGCGCGACGCCAAGGAATTTCTGGGCGGCCAGGCGCGCGACGCCATCGCCGCGCAGCACAAATCGCATCCCGTGTTCGAACAGTCGCTTTCGACCGTGATCGAAGGGGACCGCCGCGTGTTCGCCGTGACCGACTTTGCCGGCGCCGACGGTTCGGCCGGCCTTGCCTGCGACACCAGCGCCATCGAGGCCATCCGCGGTGAATATGAGCGGACCGTGCGCAGCCACGCCGATACGCTCGACCAACTCAACACCGCGGTCGCCATCTTCGACACCGACGAGAAGCTGCGCTTCTTCAACCAGGCTTTCCAGAAGCTGTGGGGGCTCGACAGCGGCTTCCTGCACAGCGCGCCCGACAACGCCCTCTTGCTCGACCGTCTGCGCAGCGAGGGCAAGATCGCCGAACAGCCGGAATGGCGGCGCTGGAAGGAAGGCCTGCTCGGCGCCTACCGTGCGGTCGAATCTCAGGAACACTGGTGGCACCTGCCGGACGGCAAGACGATCCGCGTCGTCGCCAACCCGCAACCCAAGGGCGGCGTCACCTGGGTGTTCGAGAACCTGACGGAGAAGATGGATCTCGAAAGCCGCTACCGCACCGCGGTTCGGGTCCAGGGCGAAACGCTCGACAACCTCGCCGAAGGCGTCGCGGTGTTCGGCCCTGACGGCCGGCTGCGCCTGTCGAACCCTGCCTTTGCCACGCTGTGGGGATTGGACAAAGAAGCCGCCAAGCCCAATGTGCACGTATCGGCCATACGCGAGCTCTGCGACCGGCAAGCGGTCGAGAGCCCCTGGCCCGGCTTCGTCGCCGCCATCACCGGCTTCGACGACGAGCGCCGCGAGCGCCACGGCCAGACCGAACTCAACAACGGCGCCGTGCTGCGCTACGCCGTGATCCCGCTGCCCAACGGGCAAGTGATGATGACCTTCGTCGACGTCACCGATAGCGTCCATGTCGAACGCGCGCTCAAGGACAGGAACGAGGCGCTCGAGAAATCAGACCAGCTCAAGAACGAATTCGTCCAGCATGTGTCCTACGAACTGCGTTCGCCGCTGACCAACATCATCGGCTTCACCGAACTGCTGTCGCTGCCGGCGACCGGCCCGTTGACGCAGAAGCAGCGCGAATATGTCGAGCATGTCGGCTCGTCCTCGTCGGTGCTGCTGACCATCGTCAACGACATACTCGACCTGGCGACGGTCGATGCCGGCATCATGCAGCTCGACATTTCCGAAGTGCATGTCGACCGCACCATCGCGGCCGCCGCCGAGTTGGTCGCCGACCGGCTGGAGGAGCATTCGATCCGGCTCGCGGTCGACGCCGCCGCGGCGCCGAAGACCTTCCATGGCGACGAAACCCGCATCCGCCAGATCCTCTACAACCTGCTGAGCAACGCCGCCAATTACGCGCCGGAGGCCAGCACCATCCGGCTGGCCTGCCGCCAGTTGGCGGACGGAGTCGAGTTCTCGGTTCACGATGACGGCCCCGGCATGCCGCCCGACGTGCTCGATTCGGTGTTCCGCCGCTTCGAGCCGCGCGCCAATGGCGGCCGCCGGCGCGGCGCTGGCCTCGGCCTGTCGATCGTCAAGAGCTTTGTCGAACTGCATGGCGGCGCCGTTCGCATCGAAACCGGCAAGGACAAGGGCACGACGGTCATCTGCACCTTCCCCGACATGCCGGGTATCCGCGCAGCGGCCGAGTAGCGCGCTCGATGACGGAGCCGGTGCTGGAGCGTTTGCTCGCCGATGAGACCCAGACGGCGCGGCTGGGCGAGGACCTGGCGCTGGCGCTGCGCGCGGGCGACGTGCTGGCGCTCAAGGGTGATCTCGGCGCCGGCAAGTCGACGCTGGCAAGAGCACTGATCCGAACGCTGGCCGATGATGCCGGTCTCGAAGTGCCAAGCCCGACCTTCACGCTGGTGCAGAGCTACGATACGCGCGTCCCGGTCCATCATTTCGATCTCTATCGCCTCTCCTCGGCGGCCGAACTGGACGAACTCGGCTTCGAGGAGGCGCTGGCGCAAGGTGCCGCCCTGGTCGAATGGCCGGAACGGGCTGAGGGCTATCTGCCCAAGGCGGCGGTGCTGATCGAACTCGTCCAGCACGGCGAGGGCCGGCTGGCTCGCCTTTCGGGGCAAGGCGCGACATTCGACCGTGTCGCGCGCTCGCTGGCCATGCGCGCCTTCCTCGACGGCGCCGGCTGGGGGCAAGCGCTGCGCCGGCATTTCATCGGCGATGCCTCGGCGCGTTCCTACGAGATCGTGTCGCTTGCCGGCGAGGCGCCGCGCGTGCTGATGAACTCGCCGCGGCTGGTGCTCGGCCCTCCCGTGCGCGACGGCAAACCCTATGCCGTGATCGCCCACACCGCGCAGTCGGTGTCCGCCTTCGTCGCCATCGACCGTGCGATGCTGGCCGCCGGGGTCGCTGTGCCCAGGATCGACGCGCAGAATCTCGACCAGGGTTTCCTGTTGCTCGAGCATCTGGGCTCGGAAGGCTTCCTCGCCGGCAATGGCGAGCCGGTCGCCGAACGGTATGAGGCGGCGGCCGAACTGCTTGCCATGATGCACGGCAAGGCCTGGCCTCACCGCATGGAGGCGGCTCCCGGCGTCGTCCATGACGTGCCGCCCTTCGATCGCGACGCCATGCTGATCGAAGCGGACCTGCTGATCGACTGGTACGTGCCGGCGATATCGGGCGGCCCGGCGAGCGGCGCGCTGCGTTCCGGCTACCACGGGAAATGGAATGCGCTTCTCGACCGGTTGCAAGGCAGCGAATACACGCTGATGCTGCGCGACTTCCACTCGCCCAACATCATCTGGCGCAGCGAGCGGTCGGGCTTCGACCGGCTCGGCATCGTCGACATACAGGACGCGCTGATCGGGCCTTCGGCCTATGACGTCGCCTCGCTGGCCATGGACGCCCGCGTCACGATCCCGCCCGACATCGAACAGCGTACGCTCGCTGCCTATGTCGCCGCCCGCCAGGCCGCCGGTCCATTTGACAAGGCCGCCTTCCTGGAAGCCTATGCAATCATGGCGGCGCAGCGCAATTCCAAGATCCTCGGCATTTTCGTGCGTCTCGAAAAGCGCGACGGCAAGCCTTATTATCTCAAGCACCTGCCGCGCATCCGCGACTATCTCAGGCGGGCGCTGTCACATCCCGCGCTCGCCGACTTGCGGGATTTCTACAGCGCGCACGGGCTGCTGGAGGAACGAAAGCTGTGACGACCAGACCGGACACCGCCATCGTCCTAGCCGCGGGGCTCGGCAAGCGCATGCGGCCGATCACCGACACCATCCCCAAGCCTCTGGTCCGCATCGCCGGCAAGACGCTGCTCGACTGGGGCCTCGACAGCCTGGCAGCCGCTGGCGTCGGCAAGGCCGTGGTCAACGTCCATTATCTTCCCGAACAGATCATCGCCCATGTCGCCGCGCGGCGCGCGCCGCACATTGTCATTTCCGACGAGAGCGACCGGCTGCTCGATTCCGCCGGCGGCATCGTCAAGGCACTGCCGGAACTCGGCCAACAGCCGTTCTACATCCTCAACGCCGACACATTCTGGATCGACCAGGGTCCGCTCAATCTAGGCCGCCTCGCCCTTGCATGGGACGCTGCGAAAATGGATATTCTGCTGATGCTGGCGGATCTCCATCAGGCGACAGGACACTGTGGCAGCACCGATTTCCTGGTGGCGCCGGATGGTGCCTTGCGGCGTTCAAAAGGCGATCCCACGGGCCTGATCTATGCCGGCGCCGCGATAATCCATCCGCGCCTGTTCATGGACGCATCCGCCGAACCGCATTCGCTCAACGCCTATTTCGACAAGGCGATTGCCGCCGGCCGCCTGTTCGGCATGCCGATGCATGGCCCCTGGATAACCGTCGGCACGCCCGATGCCATTGCGCTCGCCGAAGACGCGGTGGCCGGTGCACTCATCGAGTCGCAATGAGCGGCTCAAGCCGCGTTTTTTCCATTCCGCCCGGAGCGCCGTTTTTGCCGACGCTTGCCGAGGCGCTGCTTGCCGGCCGCCTTGTCCCCGGGTTTCGTTTCGACGGCGGCCCGCTCGCCCTGGCCGATGTCACCATCTATGTGCCGACGCGCCGCGCCGCACGCGCCTTGCGCGGCGTCTTCGTCGACAGCCTGAGGGCGCGTGGCGGCGGCGGTTCGGCGATCCTGCCGGTGATCCGCCCGCTCGGCGAATTCGACGAAGATGAGGCCACGTTCGATGCCGAGCCGTCGGCGGCAATCGATCTTGCGCCGCCGATCGCCGCCACCGAACGGCTGTTGCTGCTGACGCCACTGGTGCGGGCGTGGAAGCGCCGGATGCCCGCCCACGTCGCGGCCCTCTTTGCCGAGGAGATTGTCGTCCCGGCTTCCACCGCGGACGCGATCTGGCTGGCGCGCGATCTGGCCGGCCTGATGGACGAGATCGAGACGGAAGGCACTGATTGGGCCAAACTCGCCGGCCTGGTGAGCGGGAACCTTGCCGGATGGTGGCAGGTGACGCTCGAATTCCTCGGCATCGTCACCGATGCCTGGCCGAAATTCCTCGAAGAGAGCAACCGCTCCAATCCAGCCGCGCATCGCAGCGCCCTGATCCGTGCCGAAGCGGCGCGGCTGCGGCGCAATACGCCCGCCGGACCGGTCATAGCGGCGGGATCCACCGGCTCTATCCCCGCCACGGCCGAACTGCTTGCGACCATTGCCGGCCTTTCCGGTGGTGCCATCGTTCTGCCCGGGTTCGACCGGACGCTGGACGACGCATCCTTCCAGGCGCTCGTGGCGCCCGGCGCACGTCCAGCCGTGCTTGGACATCCGCAATACGGACTGGCGAAGCTGATCGGCAAGATTGGCGTGTTGCGCGGCGATATCGAAGAGATCGGTGCGGCCGAGCCGAAGCTCGCGCTCCGTGCGGCCCTTGTCGGCGAGGCCCTGCGGCCGGCCGAGACCACCGAATTGTGGGCCGAAACGCGCCCCGGGTTCCCGGCGTCCGACATCACCGGCGCGTTTGGCGACGTGGCGCTGCTCGAGGCGGCGAGCGAACGCGACGAGGCCGTCGCGATCGCCGTGGCGCTCAAGCGCGCCGTCGAAGAGCCCGGCCAGAGAGCCGCGCTCGTCACCGGAGACCGCGCCCTGGCACGTCGCGTCAGCGTCGAACTCAAGCGCTTCGGTGTCGTCGCGGACGATTCCGGCGGCACGCCTCTCTCCAGCACGCCGGCAGCCAGCCTGCTCAGGCTGGCGCTTGAAGCGGTGTTCCGGCCGGGAGATCCTGTCGGCCTGTTGTCGCTGCTCAAGCATCCCCTGCTTGGCCTTGGTCTTGAGAGGCCCGATGTGCGCCACGCGGCGGAACTGGTCGAACTGGTGGCGCTGCGCGGCGGCACCGGCCGCCCCGATATCGCTTCGCTGCCGGATCTTTTCGAGGCGCGCCTCACCGGCCTGGGCGGCGACAGCCGGCCGCCCTTCTGGTTTGCCCGGCTGACCGTGCGCTCCATCGAGAATGCGCGGACCCTTCTGGCACGCCTGGCTGAAGCGCTGGCACCGCTTACGGCGTTTCGCGGCCAAGCGGAAGCCGATCTTGCCGCGCTGGTCGAGGCCAGTGTCGTTGCCCTGGAAAATCTCGGCCGTTCCGCCGAAGGCGGCCTCGGGGACCTCTACGCCGGCGACGCCGGCGAAAAGCTCGCCGAACTGCTGCGCGGCCTGGTCGCGGCCTCGGCGCCGCTTTCGTTCGAGACAATCGAATGGCCTGACGTGATGGGGGCGCTGATCGCGCCCGAGACCGTCAAGCCGGCGCAAGGCAGCGACAGGAACATCGCCATCTGGGGCGCGCTGGAAGCCCGGCTCCAAGATGTCGACACGCTGGTCATAGGCGGGCTCAACGAAGGTGTGTGGCCTCGCAAGGCGGAGAGCGACCGCTTCATGTCGCGGATGATGAAGACCGGCATCGACCTCGAACCGCCGGAGCGGCGCATCGGTCTTGCCGCGCATGACTTCCAGATGGCCATGGGCGCCAGGAAGGTGTTGCTGGCGCGCTCGGCGCGTGCCGGCGACGCGCCCGCGGTGCCGTCGCGCTGGTTGCAGCGGCTGCTCACCTTCATCGGCAACGACCAGGCGGCAGCGCTGCGCCGGCGCGGCGATGAATTGCTGGCCTGGGCGCGCGCGCTCGACACCGGGCCGAAGCGGGATTTCGCGCCGCGGCCACAGCCGAAGCCGCCGCTTCCGGTGCGCCCAACGCAGTTTTCGGTCACCGAGATCGAGACGTTGCGCCGCGACCCCTACGCCATCTATGCCCGGAGGATCCTTGGCCTGATGCCGCTCGATCCGCTTATCCGCGATCCCGGTGCGGCCGAGCGCGGCACGCTGTTTCACGCCATCCTGCATCTCTTCTCGTCGGAAGTGGCCGACCCGCGCGCGCGGGACGCGCTGGCAGGCCTCATCGCCGCCGGACGCGCCTGTTTTGCCGAGGCGGCGCTTCCGGCCGATGTCGAGGCGGT
This sequence comes from Mesorhizobium sp. ES1-4, assembly GCF_020164745.1. Classification (GTDB taxonomy): domain Bacteria; phylum Pseudomonadota; class Alphaproteobacteria; order Rhizobiales; family Rhizobiaceae; genus Mesorhizobium. The sequence goes on from NZ_JAIUGV010000003.1 coordinate 120,527, forward strand.
GTGGTGGCCGCGTTTCGAAAAACTCGCCGCCAATATCATCGAATGGGAGCGCACGCGCGCCGATGCGGTGATGCGGCGTCACGCCGAGGAGAGAGCGGGGAAGACCCTGGTCGGCCAGTCCGGCGTGACGCTGTCCGGCTATGCCGACCGGGTCGACCTGCTGGCCGGCGGCATGGCCGATATTCTGGACTACAAGACCGGTTCCTCGCCCTCCAAGGCGCAAGCGCATACGCTGCTGGCGCCTCAGCTGGCGCTGGAAGGCGCGCTGCTCAGGCGCGGCGCCTTCCGGGATCTCGGCGCACGCGAACCCTCGCAACTGGCCTTCATCAGGCTGAAGCCGAATGGCGAGGTGTTCGAAGAGTCCATACTCGAACACAATCGCCAGCCACGCACCGCCGCCGATCTCGCCGAGGAGGCCTGGGCGCGGCTGGAGAAATTGCTGATCCATTATGCCGACCCGGCGACCGGCTATTTGTCGCGCGCGCTGCCGTTTCGCGAAGGCGAAACCGATGGCGACTACGACCATCTCGCCCGCGTGCTCGAATGGTCGGCCGGGGGAGACGCCGCGGATGAGGGAGGGGAGGCATGAAGAAGGCCTATCCGATCCCGACCGATACGGCGTCGAGCCAGGCCCGCGCCGCCGATCCCGGCAATTCCGCCTGGGTGTCGGCCAACGCGGGATCGGGCAAAACCCATGTGCTTGCCCAGCGTGTCATCCGGCTGCTGCTCAACGGCACCGACCCGTCGAAGATCCTGTGCCTGACCTATACGCGCGCCGCGGCCGCCAACATGTCGAACCGGGTTTTCTCGACGCTGTCGGACTGGACCGCCCTCGGCGACGCCGAGCTGGCCGCCAAGATCGAGGCGCTGGAGGGGCGCCGGCCTGATCGCGACACCATGCGCAGAGCCCGCCGGCTGTTCGCCGAGGCGCTGGAGACGCCCGGCGGCCTGAAGATCCAGACCATTCATGCCTTCTGCGAATCGGTGCTGCACCAGTTCCCGCTGGAAGCCAACATCCCGGCCCATTTCGAAATGCTCGACAATCAGATGGAGGCCTCGCTTTTTGCCGCCGCGCGCCGCGAGATGATTTCCGCCGCCGGCGACAGGAGCCTGGCGGAGGCCTTCGCCACTGTCCTGGAACGCGGCGGCGAAGCCGGTCTCGACGCCCTGCTCGGCGAGATCGTGCGCAAGCGCGACGGGTTGCGCCAATTCCTCGATGCCGTCGGGCGTGATGGCTTCCAGCCCTTGTTCGATGAATTCCATTTCCGCCCCGGTCTGACCGCCGAAGAACTGGCGGGATCGATATGGCCGCTGCCCGGCTTCCTGCCGGACTATTTCGCCGGCTTTGCCCAGGTCGCCGAAGCCACCGACGCCAGATCGGTGTTGAACAACATCCTGCCCTACGCGCGTCAGGCCTTTGCCGAGAGCGATCCTCTGCGCCGGCTGCAACTGCTGGCAAGAGCCTTTCTCAAGACCGATGGCGCCCCCTACGAGCCGGCAAACGCCTTCAAGAAAGCGCTGGTCGACCGGCTGCCGGACCTGGCCGAACGCTATCTCTTTGCGGCCCGCGCCATCATGGAGACCGCCGACCGGCTGGCGCTGTTCCGGATGCTGGAAGGCACTCGCGCGGCCTTGACCATCGCCGACTGGCTGATCGCGCGCTACGAAGTGCTCAAACGCAGCCGAGGTTTTCTCGACTTCAACGACCTGATCACCCGCACGGTGAACCTTCTGGCGCGGCCCGATGCCGGTCCGTGGGTGCAGTACAAGCTCGACCAGGGCATCGATCACATCCTGCTCGACGAGGCGCAGGACACCAGCCCGGATCAATGGGAGGTGGTGAAGCGGCTGGCGGAAGAATTCTTTGCCGGCTTTGGCGCTCGCGAGCGGGTCCATCGCACGGTCTTCGCCGTCGGCGACGAGAAGCAGTCGATCTATTCCTTCCAGGGGGCCGCTCCGGATTCTTTCGCCGACAGCCGGCTGCTGTTCGCCGGGCGGGTACGCGACGCCGAGGCGTCCTTCGCCGACCTCAAGCTGACCTGGTCGTTCCGATCTACGGACGATGTGCTGGCCGCCGTCGACCGCGTCTTTGCCGATCCAATCGTGCGGCGCGGCATCAGTCACGATCCAGATCCGCTTAACCACAAGGCGATCCGCAGCGATGCGCCGGGCTATGTCGAGGTGTGGCCGTCGATCAGTGCAGAGGCCATCGACGAGCCAGACGACTGGACGCAAGCCATCGACCATGCCCACGCGCCGGCGGTGCGCGTCGCCGAGAATGTCGCGGCCACCATCGCCGGCTGGATCGGCAAGGGCGAGATCATCGAGGGCCGAGGCAAGCGGCTGCGGCCGGGCGACGTGCTGGTGCTGGTGCGCAAGCGCGACAGCTTCGTCCACGCGCTGACCCGCGCGCTCAAGCGCCGCGACATCCCGGTTGCCGGCGCAGACCGGCTGAGCCTGCCGGGGCACATCGCGGTCAAGGACCTGATCGCGCTCGGCCACCTGCTGATCCAGCCGCACGACGACCTGTCGCTCGCCGCCGTCCTGCGCAGCCCGATCTTCGACCTGCCGGAGGAGACGTTGTTCACGCTCGCCGCGCAGAGACCGCCCGGCGTGTCGCTGGCGGCATCGCTGCGCCAGCATGCCGGCGAAAGCGAAGCGCTCGCGGCGATCGCCGCGCGGCTCGACGCCTGGGCAGACGAGGCCGCCTTCAAGCCGGTATTCGAATTCTATGCCGCCCTGCTGGCGCGCGATGGCGTGCGCCGCAGGATGATCGCGAGGCTCGGGCCGGAAGCCGGCGATATTCTCGACGAGTTCCTGAGCTTCTGCCTCGCCGAGGAGCGGACCGGCCTGCCCGGGCTGGAAGCCTTCCTGTCGACGCTGGAAAACGCCGGACCCGAGATCAAGCGCGAGATGGACCAGACCCGCGACGAGGTCCGGGTGATGACCGTGCACGCGGCCAAGGGCCTGGAGGCGCCGGTGGTGTTCCTGGTCGACGGCGGTTCCGCCCCGTTCAGCGACCAGCATCTGCCGCGCCTGATGCCTTTCGACGGCTCGGGCCGGCATTGGGACGGCAAGGGCTATCTCTGGCGTTCGGCCAGCGACGTCGCCAACGGCTTCTCGAAGACGGCAGCCGCGAGGGCACGTGAACTCGCCGACGACGAGTACCGCCGGCTGCTCTATGTCGGCATGACGCGCGCCGAGGACCGGCTTGTCGTCTGCGGCTATCACGGCAAGCGGGCGCCGAACGCCGGCACCTGGCATTCGATCGTCAGCCGCGCGCTGAGCGGCGTGCCCGAGAGCGAGCAGCGCCCGCATCCAGCCGGCGGCGAGCCTGTCTACCGTTTCCAAGTCACCAAACTGCCGCCGGTTGCACCTAGTCCGGGCGAGCAGGCGCGGCAGGCCGATGCTTTCGGTCCATTGCCGGCCGGCCTGTTCCGGCCCCTGCCGCCTTTCGAGGACCTGCCGCGTCCCTTGTCGCCGTCGGGCGCCTCGGCGCTGATCGAGGAAGGCAAGGAAGCGGTGGTCGACAAGGCCTCGCCGGTGCTGGACGCCGATGCCGAGCCGGGTTTTGCCGTGCTGCGCGGGCTCGCCTTGCACAAACTGCTGCAGATGTTGCCCGGCATCGCCGAGGGCGAACGCCAAAATGCGGCAGGGCGTTACCTCGCCCGAACAGGTGCGGCATGGCCGCAGGCCGAGCGCGAAAAGGCCCTGGCTTCGGTCATGGCTATTCTCACCGACCCCGGCCTCGGCCAGTTGTTCGCTCCGTCGTCGCGTGCCGAGGTCGCCATCATGGGCAGCCTGGAAGTCAAGGGCAAGATCCGCTCCATCTCCGGCAAGATCGACCGGCTTGCGGTGACCACGGATACGGTCTCGATCGTCGACTACAAAACCAACCGGCCAGCTCCTGCTTCCCTGGCCGAGGTTCCCGCCGCCTATCTGCTTCAGCTCGCGCTCTATCGCGCCCTGCTGCAGCCGCTCTATCCCGGACGGGAGGTCAAGGCGGCCCTGCTGTTCACCGAAGCGCCAAGACTGATCGAGCTGCCGGCCCGGGCCATGGACGACGCCCTTGCCCGACTCACGGGAGCGTGACACAAGAACTGCTTGAAGAAGGGCGCGATAACCACCACATTTGGTGCGGCGAAAAATTTCGAAAGGACTTCCGCATGACCACCGTCAAGGTCGACAAGAACAATTTCCAGGCCGATGTGCTCAATGCCCAGGTACCGGTCGTGGTCGATTTCTGGGCGGAGTGGTGCGGCCCTTGCAAGATGATCGCACCGGCGCTCGAGGACATCGCCACCGAACTCGGCGCCAAGGTCAAGATCGCCAAGCTCAACATCGACGAGAATCCCGAACTGGCTGCCGAATACGGTGTGCGCTCGATCCCGACACTGATGATCTTCAAGGGCGGCGAACGCGCTGACATCAAGGTCGGCGCCGCACCCAAGACCGCGCTGTCGCACTGGATCAACGGCAATCTCGCCTGATACTATCCGAATTCGAAGCATTGAGCCCGGCTATCGATCGCCGGGCTTTTTGTTGGCGTCATCGGTGCGCCGCTCTGGCCCTCACATCGGGGCACTCCATGTCCTCTGTTGGCAGCAGAACCAGGGAGAGAGAAATGACCGGATCCGCCAAGGCCACAGTGTTCATCGACAATGAGCGCGTCATCGTCACCGAATACCGCTTCCAGCCGGGAGACAACACCGGCTGGCATCGCCACGGCCACGACTATGTCGTCGTGCCGCTGATGGACGGCAAGCTAAAGCTGGTGACCAAGGACGGAGAAACCTTCGCCGAGATGAAGAAGGGGTCGCCCTATTTCCGCAAGGAGGGCGTCGAACACGACGTCATCAGCGCCAATGAGGGCGAATACGCCTTTATCGAGATCGAGCTGAAGTAAGACGCCGAAGCTCCCTCAGGTCGGCGGCGTGCCGTTTTCCGCCAGCACCGCCCCGGCCAGATAGAGCGACCCGCCGATCAGGATACGCGGCGGCGGGCCGTCCCAGGTGTCGCGCAGCAGCATCAGGGCGCTGGCGACGGAACTCACCGGCTCGGCCGTCAGCCCGGCTTCCGTGGCGCGGACGGCCAGTTCGTCGTTCGGCACGCCGGCGTCGCTCTGGCTCACCGGCACCGTGTAGACATGCCTGACCAGGCCCTTGAAGGCGCGGAAATAGCCGCTCTGGTCCTTGGTGTTGATCATACCCGAAATGAGGAAGAGCGGGCGCGGGTTTCTTTCCTCCTGCTCGGCCAGCGCTTCGGCAACGACCACGCCGGCGCCCGGATTGTGGCCGCCGTCGAGCCAGATGTCGGCGCCCTTCGGCGCCAGTTCCGCCAGCCGGCCCTGCGCCAGTTTCTGCATGCGGCCTGGCCAGGCGACGTTGGTCATCGCCTTCTCGGCGGCGCGGTGGCTGACCTCGAAGCCGGCGGCCTTGACCGCGGCAATGGCGGCCGCCGCATTGGCGAACTGATGGCGACCGGGCAGCCGCGGCGGCGGCAGGTCCATCAGCCCGTCATCGTCCTGGTAGACCATGCGGCCGTTCTCCTCGAAAGCGAGAAAATCCTGGCCATAGACGAGGGTCGGGCATTCCAGCCGCTCGGCGGTGTCGATCAGCACCTGCAGCGCCGTCTCGCTTTCCTGGGCGCCGATGACGACCGGACAGCCGTGCTTCATGATGCCGGCCTTTTCGGCGGCGATCAGCTCGACACGGTCGCCAAGGTAGGCCTCGTGGTCCATCGACACAGGCATGATCACCGACACGGCCGGCCGCGCGACGACGTTGGTGGCGTCGAAGCGGCCGCCAAGACCGACCTCGATGATGGCAGCATCGGCCGGATGTTCCGAAAACAGAATGAAGGTGACGGCGGTGAGAATTTCGAAGACGGTGATCTTCTGGCCGGCATTGGCCTTGGCGACGCGTGCGATGGCCTCCGCGAAGATGTCGTCGTCGACCAGCCTGCCGCCGCCCTCGGCGGCCAGCCTGTAGCGCTCGTGCCAGCTGACCAGATGCGGGGAGGTGTGGACATGGACGAGCCGGCCGGAAGCTTCCAGCAGCGCCCGCGAGAAGGCGGCGCAGGAACCCTTGCCGTTGGTGCCGGCAATGTGGATGACCGGCGGCAGCAAGTCCTGCGGATCGCCCAGCCGCTCCAAAAGTCGCGTGATGCGGTCGAGCGAAAGGTCGAAGCCTTTCGGGTGAAGCGCCATCAAGGCTTCGATTTCGCGGTCGGCGGCAAGGGTCGTCATGGCATAATCCCGGCGCATGGCCCGGGAGCCAGAATCGCTCCCGCAATGACCACGGCTGTCAAAAGGCTACAGCGCGCCACGAATGCTGCGCAATCGCTGTTCGCGGCGGCCAATGTCGTGTCAGGCCAATGTCGCGTCAGGCCATTGTAGCGTCAAGCCTGGGGCCTGGCCTCGGCGGCAACCACGGCCGGCGGCAGGATTTCCGGATCAAGCGGCTTTTGCTCTTCCGGCATCTTGAGCAGCATTTTCAGGAGGCGCGCGATGGTCTGGCGCATTTCCAGCCTGGACACCACCATGTCGACCATGCCGTGCTCCATCAGATATTCGGAGCGCTGGAAGCCGTCCGGCAATTTCTCGCGGATGGTCTGCTCGATGACGCGCGGCCCGGCAAAACCGATCAGCGCACCGGGCTCGGCGATGTGCACGTCGCCCAGCATGGCGTAGGAAGCGGTGACGCCGCCGGTGGTCGGGTTGGTCAGCACGACGATGTAGGGCAGGCCGGCTTCCTTCAGCCGGTCGACGCCGACGGTGGTGCGCGGCAGTTGCATCAGCGACAGGATGCCTTCCTGCATGCGGGCGCCGCCCGAAGCGGCGAACAGGATCAGCGGCCGCTTGCGCTGCAGGGCAACCTCGAAGCCGTGTACGATGGCGTCACCCGCCGCCATGCCGAGCGAACCGCCCATAAACGCGAAATCCTGCACCGTCACCACCACGGGCAGGCCCTCGACAGTTCCCAGCGCATTGATGATGGCGTCTTCCAGGCCGGTCTTAGCCTTGGCGTCCTTCAGCCGGTCGACATAGCGCTTCTCGTCGCGGAACTTCAGCGGATCCTGCATGACCTTGGGGTTGTCCAAGGCCTCGTACTTGCCGTTGTCGAAGAAGAATTTCAGCCGCTCCTTGGCCGAGATCTTCATATGGTGGCCGGAGGACGGGATGACGAACTGGTTGGATTCCAGGTCCTTGTGGAACACCATCTCGCCGGTCTCGGGATCCTTGATCCAGAGATTCTCGGGCATGTCGGTACGCCGGCCGAGCATTGAATTGATCTTCGGACGAACGTAATTGGTGATCCAGTTCATCGCTTCGGCTCCTGTCCTGACGAAGAGTGGGAAGAGATAAGAAAACTATTCGGCGGCAGCAAGGCGGGCCGATCGCACGCCTTGTGCGAGGCCGCTGACCAGCGTGGCGACGGCCTCGGCTGGGTCGGCGGTCTTTTCGCCCTTCGGTCCCAGCACATTGGCGACCGCATTGACGATCGCCGTGCCGACGACCACGCCGTCGGCGTTGGCGCCGATGACGCGCGCCTGTTCGGCGGTCTTGACGCCGAAGCCGACGCAGACGGGCAGCTCCGTGTGCCCCTTGATGCGCTTCACGGCAGAGGCCACCTTGCCGGTGTCTGCCAGTGCCGCTCCGGTGATGCCGGTCATCGACACGTAATAGACGAAGCCGGAGGTGTTCTGCAGCACCTTGGGCAGGCGCTTGTCGTCGGTGGTCGGCGTCGCCAGCCGGATGAAGTTGATGCCGGCCTTCAGCGCCGGAATGCAGAGCTCCTCGTCCATCTCCGGCGGCAGGTCGACGACGATCAGTCCATCGATGCCGCTCTTCTTCGCGTCGACGAGGAAACGATCGACGCCGTAGATATAGATCGGGTTGTAATAGCCCATCAGCACGATAGGCGTTTCGTCATCGCCGGCGCGAAAGTCCGAAGCCAGTTCAAGCGTCTTCACCAACGTCTGGCCGCCTTTCAGCGCGCGCAGGCCGGCGGCCTGAATCGCCGGGCCGTCGGCCATCGGGTCGGAGAATGGCATTCCCATCTCGATCACGTCGGCGCCGGCCCTTGGCAGTGCCTTCATGATCGACAGCGACGTTTCATAGTCGGGGTCGCCGCCCATGAAATAGGTGACCAGCGCCGGGCGGCCTTCGGCCTTCAGCTTCGCCATGCGGCGATCGATGCGGGTTGTCATGATCTATATCTCCATGCCCAGCATCGAGGCCACCGTGTGCACGTCCTTGTCGCCACGGCCGGACAGGTTGACGATGACGATCTGGTCCTTGTCCATGGCGGGTACGATCTTGACCGCGTGGGCAATGGCGTGCGCCGATTCCAGCGCCGGGATGATGCCTTCGACGCGCGTCGTCAGCTTGAAGGCTTCCAGCGCCTCGTCGTCGAGAACAGGCACATATTCGACACGGCCGGAATCGCGCAGCCACGAATGCTCCGGGCCAACGCCGGGATAATCGAGGCCGGCGGAGATCGAATGGCCGTCCATGATCTGGCCGTCGGCGTTCTGCAGGAGATAGGTGCGGTTGCCGTGCAGCACGCCGGGAGAGCCGGCGTTCATCGAGGCGCAATGCTCGATGCCGTCGAGACCGCGCCCGCCGGCCTCGATGCCGATGATGCGGACTTGCCTGTCGTCGAGGAAGGGATGGAACATGCCGATAGCATTGGAGCCGCCGCCAACGGCGGCGATGATGGTGTCGGGCAGCCGCCCCTCCTGTTCGAGGATCTGCGCGCGCGCTTCCGTGCCGATCACCGACTGGAAGTCGCGCACCAGCTCCGGATAGGGGTGCGGACCGGCGGCGGTGCCGATCAGATAATAGGTGTCCTCGACATTGGTCACCCAATCACGAAGAGCCTCGTTCATGGCATCCTTCAATGTGCCGTGGCCCGATGTGACCGGCCGCACTTCGGCGCCGAGCAGCTTCATGCGGAAGACGTTGGGGCTTTGCCGGGCAACGTCGGTCGCGCCCATATAGACCACGCAGGGAAAGCCGAAGCGGGCGGCGACGGTCGCGGACGCCACGCCATGCTGGCCGGCGCCGGTCTCGGCGATGATGCGCTTCTTGCCCATGCGCTTGGCCAGCAGGATCTGGCCGAGACAATTGTTGATCTTGTGCGAACCGGTGTGGTTCAGGTCCTCGCGCTTGAAATAGACTTTCGCGCCGCCTCCGAGGCCCTTCGCCGAGGAAACGTCACGAAGATGCTTCGTCAGGCCTTCGGCGAAATAGAGTTTCGAGGGCCGCCCGGCATAATGGGTCGAAAGATCGGTCAGTTCGGCCCTGAAATCCGGATCGTCCCTGACCTCGTTCCAGTTTTTCTCCAGGTCGAGGATCAGCGGCATCAGCGTTTCGGCAACGAAACGACCGCCGAAAATGCCGAACATGCCCTGTTCGTCGGGTCCGGTGCGGAAGGAATTGGGTGTCGCCGGCTTGTTCATCGCCGATCTCCTGGATCTGTACTTTGAGCATGTCCCTGTCGGAAAACCGGTTCCCACTTTTCCGGGACATGCTCAGGGTTCGAAATTTTGTTCAGGCGGCGCGGTCGTCCCGCGCGGCCCTGACGGCCCGGAAAAACTGTTCGATCAGCGCCGGATCCTTGACGCCCGGCGCGCTTTCCACGCCCGACGAAATATCTATCGCGGGCGGATTGGCAAGCCGAAGGGCATCGCCGATGTTTGCGGCGTTGAGCCCACCGGAAAGCATGTAATCGATCCCGGCGTCAAGGCCGGCAAGGATGCGCCAGTCGAAGGCGACGCCATTGCCGCCCGGCAGCGCGGAGCCCTTCGGCGGCTTGGCGTCGAACAGGAAGCGGTCGGCAATGCCGGCGAACGGCTTTATCCGTTCGAGATCGGCAGCCTCGGCGAGCGGCAACGCCTTCATCACCGGTAGGCCGTGACGGGCTTTCAGCTCCGCAATCCGCTCGGGGGTTTCGGAGCCATGCATCTGCAGCATGTCGGGCTGCATCTTTTCCACGATTTCCGCGATGAAAGCGTCGCTGGCATCGACGGTGACGGCAACCGCCAAGGCCTTGCCACGTGCTGCTTCGCGCAGACGGCCGGCTTCGGCCGGCTCGACATAGCGCGGGCTTTTGGCGAAAAAAATGAAACCGACATGGCTGGCGCCGCCGGCCAATGCCGCGGCCATTGCCTTGTCGGTTTTCAAGCCGCAGATCTTGATGTCGAGCGCCATGGCGCGGAATTCGCACGAAAAGCGGCAAGAGTCGAGAAAAAGCATGCAGTTTGCCGGCAAGGCCAAAGGCGCTACCTATGGTGGATAGCATGCCAGGCGGGAGAAAGATCATGGCCGACCAGACCGTTGCCGAACTGAAGCAGAAGATCGCACAGGCGCGCGAGGTCATCGCGCATCTCCTGGACAAGGCCGCCTTCAACGGCGCCGAAGCACATCGGGCGCTGGATTATTTCAGCAGCGACGGCTTCGACCGGAATTTTCTGCCCTGGCCGCACCATGCCGATGAGGGATTGCGGCCGGATGAGCTCAACGCGGCCAATGACGATTGACGCGCCCTACTCGAACATGATCGCCTGCAGGGCGCCACCGTTGCGCTTCAGCCAGTCCTTGCAGCGGTCGGTGTCGGGGCAGAGCTTTTCGCACAGTTTCCAGAATTTCGGACCGTGGTTCATCTCCTTGAGATGCGCCACTTCATGCGCGACGAGGTAGTTTATGACAGGCTGCGGCGCCATCATGATGCGCCAGGAGAAGGAAAGGTTGCCTTCGGAGGTGCAGGAACCCCAGCGGCTGGAGGTGTCCTTGTAGCGGATCGCCTTGGCGCGCTTGCCGAGCGCCTCGGTGTGCCTGACGACCAGCTTCTCGATCTCCTTCTTGGCCTCGCGCTTCAAAAAGTCGGCGATGCGGCGTGGCAGGTGGATGCGCTCGCCATGCACGATCAGCAGCGGACCGCGCTCGTCGCGCGACACGGTGACGGTGCCGCGCTTCGACGGCTCATGGACGATGCGGTGTGGCACGCCGCGTACCGGGATCTTGATACCGGGCCGCACCTGCGGGCGCGTCGGCACCTTGGCCAGGCGCTGCTCCAGCCAGTCCTGGTGCCGCTCCAGGAACCTGTCCACCTCACCGCGGCGCAGGCCCGGCGGCACGGTGATGCGCAGGCCCTGGCCACCGGAATCGATGCGCAGCGTCAGACGCTTTGCCCTGGCGCTCTCGACGATCTTGAGCGGCAGTGTTCGGCCGGCGACGCAGTATTCCCGCTCCACGACGGGCGTGGGCTTGGGCTTCGTCAGATTGCGGAAGAACCCGATGGTCATGGCGGGACGATACGCGATTCGAGGAAAACGAATAGAACAAAAAAGAAACGGCGCCGCTCGCGCGACGCCGTCATCCTACCTTGGCTTGTCGCAAAGCCTCAGTCGTCGAGCAGGCCCGAGCCCTTGCCACGCTTGGTGGGGGCCGTTTCGGTGCTCGGATCGGTCTTGGTCGGGGCGGTCGACTTGTTGCGGTTCGCCATGAACCGGTCGAACTCGTCCTGATCCTTGGCGCGGCGCAATTCGCGCGCGTACTCGTCGAACTGCGTCAGCATCTCGTCGAGCTTGCGGCGCTCTTCGTTCAGGCGCTCAAGCTCCTTTTCGCGCCAGTCGTCGAAAGCGACGTTGCCGGTGCGGGCGGAGCCATTGCCCCAGCGCGCGGCCTTGTCGGAACCACGGCGGCAGCCGGCGAAGATGCCGTCGGTCGCGCGGTTGACGTCACGCTTGAAGCCCTCGAGCCGGTCGCCCCAGATGATGTAGGCGAGCATGGCGAAGCCGAGCGGCCAGAACACCATGAAGCCGATCACCATCAACGCGATGGTCGCCGGCGTCCAGGCCGGGCGGATCAATGCAGATGTGTTCATTTTCTCCCATTCCTTCGGTTGGAGACAGCCAGGACCGGCTGCGTGGAATCGAAATGGGAAGGCGAAAACGGCGATTCAAGACAATGTCAGGCGAAACCGGACAAGGTTCTGAAATGATTATCGCTTTTTGAGCATATCCAGGGAAAGCACGACCAACCCGGCGACGAGGCCCCAAAATGCCGCACCGACGCCGAACAGCGTCAGCCCGGAGGCGGTGACGACGAAAGTGACGGTGGCGGCCATGCGGTCGCCCTCATCCTTCAGCGCGATCGCCAGCGCGTTGGCAAGCGAGGCCATCAGCGCAAGACCCGCCACCAACACGATCAGGCTCTGCGGCAGGACGGCGAAGATCGCCACCAGCGAAGCACCGAAAACCGCGAAGATGAGATAGGCGAGCGCGTAGAACGGGCCGGTCTTCCAGCGTTCGGCCGGATCGGGATGCACGTCGGGGCCAGTGCAGATGGCCGCCGAGATCGCCGCCAGATTGGTGGTCCCGGCCCCGAACGGCGCCGACAAGAGCGAGAACAGGCCGGTGACACCGATCAGCGGGCCGGGCTCGGGGTGGTACCCCGCGGCGCGCAGCACGGCGAGGCCGGAAAGGTTCTGCGAGGCCATGGTGACGAGATAGAGCGGCAGCGCCAGGCCGATGATCGCCTTGGCGGTGAAATGGGGAGCAATAAACGTCAGTGTGGACAGTTCGGGCGTGGGCAAGCCGCCGACACGGCCCGTAAGGAAGGCGGCAAGACCACCGCCAACCAGCACCGCCAGGACCGACAGCGCCGGATTGAACAGCCGGATGACAAAGAATGCCGCGATCAGCGGCAGGATGAGCCACGGGTCCTCCGGAATGGCTTTCATGGCGTTGATGGCAAAGGTGACGACGATGCCGGCCAGCATGCCGGAGGCGACCGAAGCCGGTATTCTCGATATCAGCCGGGTGAGCGGCCCAAACAGGCCGGTTGCGACCAACAGCACGCCCGTGACGATATAGGCGCCGACAGCCTCGCCCATCGAGAAGCCGCTCGAGGCGGCGACCAGCGCCAGGCCCGGCGTCGACCAGGCGGTGATGACAGGCATTTTCGTTCGCCATGACAGCCACAGGCACTCGACCGTCATGGCCAGACAGATCGCCGTCACGCCGCTCGCCGTCTCGACCTGCGTCGCGCCGACCGCCCTGGCGGCGGCGATGACGATGGCCAGCGTGCCGCCAAAGCCGACGATAGCCGCGACGAAGGCGGAGACCGGGATGGAAAGGCGCATCCTCACTTGCCCCGCCCGGCCCCTCGGTCGGCCCCCCGGTCGGCCATGTCGCCGACGGCCCGCACCAGCATGTCGAGATCCTGCGGCCGCGACAGGCGATGGTCGCCGTCGGGAATGAGCGACAGTGTGACGTCGTCGGCCGGCAACAGGGCGGCGAGCTTCAGCGCGTGGCTCGACGGCACGTCCGCATCGCCCAGTCCCTGCAAGATGTGAACCGGGCAATGCGTGTCGATCGGCCCGGTCATCACACGGTTTTCGCGCCCGTCCTCGATCAGGGCGCGGGTATAGATGTAAGGTTCGGCGGAATAGTCCGATGGCTCCGCGAAGAAGCCTTTTTCAGCGAGGTCGCGCTTCTGCGCCTCGGTCAGCGCCGGTTCGATCAGGTCGCTGGTGAAATCCGGCGCTGGCGCCAGCAGCACCAGTCCGATGACGCTTGCGTCTCCCGCCTTGCGCAATTCCTGCACCATGCGCAACGCGATCCAGGCACCCATGGACGAGCCGACCAGGATTTGATCGCCGTTGGCGAAATGCCGGAAAACCGCAAGGCTTTGCGCAAGCCATGCCGAAATCGTGCCGTCGGCGAAGACGCCACCGGATTCGCCATGGCCCGAATAGTCGTGACGCAGGAAGGCCCGGCCCTCCCGTGCCGTCCAGTCCGACAGCCTCTCGGCCTTCGTGCCCAGCATGTCCGACTTGTAGCCGCCGAGCCAGACGATGCCGGGCGTCGAGCCGTCGGTATGGCGCACGGCGATATCGGAGCCATCGATATCCAGAAAGGTCGGAGCAGAGGTCATGGCTGCGGGGCGGTCCTGGTTTTTCTCACGCCTCGCTTTTGGCACGGCCAAAGCCAAGGCGGAAAGTGCCCGCGATGTTTCTTTGCTTGGCACAGGCTCGTGATCAGGTGATTTCTTGAGAACGTTGTGCTATTGACTTGCGCCGCGCGCTTCCCACATTGGCGCGTCCGCACCAGATTTGTACCCTGAACGAAACGGCCAAGGAGACCACGACCATTCGCAGACCTTTCAAAGCAGCGGCGCCGACCAAGGATGGGCCGCGCTCCAACCGTGACATCCGGGTTCCCCGGGTCCAGCTTATCGACGCCGAAGGCCAGAACCGTGGCGATGTTTCCATCAATGACGCATTGCTGCTCGCCGAAGAGGCTGGGCTCGATCTTGTCGAAATATCGCCCAACGCGGTGCCGCCCGTCGTAAAGATTCTCGATCTCGGCAAATTGAAATACGCCAACCAGAAGAAGGCGGCCGAGGCGCGCAAGAACCAGAAGGTCATCGAGATCAAGGAGATCAAGATGCGCCCGAACATCGACAGCCATGACTATGAGACAAAGATGAAGGCGGTCCGCCGCTTCTTCGAGGAAGGCGACAAGGTCAAGCTGACACTGCGCTTCCGCGGCCGCGAGATGGCGCATATGGAACTCGGCATGCAGCTTCTGAACAAGGTGCGCGAGGAGGTGGCGACCATTGCCAAGGTGGAGGCCGAGCCGAAGCTCGAAGGCCGCCAGATGATGATGGTGCTGGCACCGCGCTGAGCAGGCTGCGCTCGCTTCGCGGCCCGTCGTCCGCATGGCTCCCCATGGTTGTCACGGGCTCTCGCCGCAAACCGTGGGACACTTTTGCGGAACAGCTTGGATCACGATGACGTCAGGCCTGGACATCGTGCTCTAAATCCGCCTGAATTGTGCTACAGGGCGTCCCGGCGATCGGCGGGACGCCATATTTCTTGGCTCAAAGCTGCGATCGCCGGCAAAGCTCTTCGACGATCGGAATCCCCGCATGGCCAACGAAAAGGTTTCAGACGTCAAGGACGTCAAACACGGGCTGGGCAACTACCAGCAGGTGCGCCGGCTGGTGCTTGCCGTACTCGTGGTGGTGCTGTTTCTGGCGCTGCTGTTCGGCCAGTCGACCTTCCCGCCGGACACGCCGGTGCACGAAACGATCGAGATGTTCGGCGTGCTTTTGATTTTCCTCGGCATTGTCGGGCGCCTCTGGGCGACGCTCTATATAGGCGGGCGCAAATCCTCCGAGGTGGTGACCGGCGGGCCTTATTCGATCACCCGCAACCCGCTCTACGTGTTCTCGACCGTGGCCGCCGCCGGCGTTGGCGCGCAGATCGGCTCGTTCTCCGCCGTCATCCTGTTCGCGGTTCTGTGCGCCGGCGCCTTCCACATCGTCATCCTGCGCGAGGAGAAATTCCTCAAGGAAGCGCTCGGCGCCCCCTATGCGGACTATCTGCAGCGCGTGCCGCGCTTCTTCCCCAGGCTTTCGCTCTACCAGGAAGGCGACACCGGCAGCTTCAAGCCGCGCCTGCTTTTGACCACCCTGCTCGACGGCCTCGTGTTTCTCATCGCGCTGCCGGCCTTTGAACTGATCGACGGCGCCCAGTTGTCGGGCATGCTGCCGGTGTGGTTCACGCTGCCCTGACCGGGGCAGAGCGTCGCACGTGCTTCAGGTGTTGCGCGTCGACCGTCTTTGATCTATAGCACCGCCGTTCCAAGAAAACCGCCCGGCAGGGCATGCCGTGGCGGTTTCATTTGCTTTTCGGGCTTTGGTCGGCCCGGAGCGAACAAGAAGCGCGATCGTGCGCCAACAATACGGAGTAGCAAAATGCCCAAGATGAAGACCAAATCGGCCGCCAAGAAGCGGTTCAAGATCACAGGTACGGGTAAAGTCCTGTCGGCTGCGGCCGGCAAGCGTCACGGCATGATCAAGCGTTCCAACAAGTTCATTCGAAATGCCCGAGGCACGATGGTTCTGGCTGAACCGGATGGCAAGAAGGTCATCAAGAATTTTCTTCCGAACGGCCTTTAAGTTTTAAGGAGATCATGACATGGCACGCGTAAAAAGAGGCGTCACCTCGCACGCCAAGCACAAGAAGGTCCTGAAAGCCGCGAAAGGCTTCTACGGCCGCCGCAAGAACACCATCCGCATCGCCAAGCAGGCGGTGGAGAAGTCGCTGCAGTACGCCTACCGCGACCGCAAGAACCGCAAGCGCTCGTTCCGTGCGCTGTGGATCCAGCGCATCAACGCCGCGACCCACGAGCATGGCCTGACCTATGGCCGCTTCATCGACGGTTTGAACAAGGCCGGCATCGAGATCGATCGCAAGATCCTGTCCGACATGGCCATCCACGAGCCGCAGGCTTTCGCCGCCCTGGTCGCCAAGGCAAAGGTCGCGCTCGAATATCTGAAGAACACCACGCCGAACGCTTTTGAAAGCGCTGTCGCCTAAGACCAGCGCTTCCCAAGCATTTTTAGTACTGATTTGGGGAACCCGCGCTGGCACGGCTGGCGCGGGTTCCTTTTTGGCCTGATGTAACCAAAATGGCACCCGCGTAACCAAAATTGTAACGCACGCTAACGCCTGCCACCGAATAGAAAGAATTTCGCCGTGAACGCCACCGCTGGAAATCTTGAAACCCTTGAAGCTTCCCTGATGGCTGACATCGCCTCGGCCACCGACGAGGCGTCGATCGAGGCCGTGCGCGTCTCGGCGCTCGGCAAGAAGGGCTCGGTCTCCGAAATGCTGAAGACGCTGGGCGCCATGAGCGCCGAAGAGCGTCAGGTCAACGGCCCGGCGATCAACGGCCTGAAGAACCGCGTGACCGAAGCGCTGAGCGTGCGCAAGGCGGAACTGAAAGACGTGGCGATAGCCGCACGGCTCGCCGCCGAGAAGGTCGACGTGACGCTGCCGGTGCGGCAGTCGCCTGCCGAGCGCGGCCGCATCCATCCGATCAGCCAAGTCATCGACGAGATCGCGGCGATCTTCGGCGATCTCGGCTTCGCCATCGCCGAAGGCCCGGATATCGAGACCGACTACTACAATTTCACCGCGCTGAATTTTCCAGACGGCCACCCGGCACGCGAGATGCACGACACCTTCTTCTTCCAGCCGGACGAGAAGGGCGAACGCAAGCTGTTGCGCACGCACACCTCGCCGGTGCAGATCCGCACCATGGAGAAGCAGAAGCCACCGATCCGCATCGTCATTCCCGGCAAGACCTACCGGCAGGATTCCGACGCGACCCATTCGCCGATGTTCCATCAGGTCGAGGGGCTGGTTATCGACAAGACAGCCAACGTCGCCAACATGAATTGGGTGCTGGAAGAGTTCTGCAAGGCGTTCTTCGAAGTGCCGCAGGTCAAGATGCGCTTCCGGCCGTCCTTCTTCCCGTTCACCGAGCCCAGCCTCGAGGTCGACATCCAATGCGACCGCTCGCGGCCGGGCGAAGTGCGCTTCGGCGAAGGCTCCGACTGGATGGAGATCCTCGGCTGCGGCATGGTCCATCCCAACGTGCTCAGGGCCGGCGGGCTCGACCCCAACGAGTACCAGGGTTTTGCCTGGGGCATGGGCATCGATCGCATCGCCATGCTGAAATACGGCATGCCGGACCTGCGCGCCTTCTTCGACGCGGATGTGCGCTGGTTGTCGCATTACGGCTTCCGGCCGCTCGACATGCCGACACTGTTCGGGGGATTGTCTACGTGACAGTGTCAGAAAAAATTAGGAGAACTACTTGCCCTCGTTGCGGAATAGCTACTGCCGCTACCATACTAGCCGCAGGCGAACGCCACGGAGACGTTCTAAGAGACCCCAGCTTGCAGACATATTTTTGTCAGTGCACTAGCTGCGGGCGCGAATTTCTGCTCGACAGCTACTTCTCTCTGTCGAGTCTTGGTGCGTTGAGCACCTCAGAAGCGCTCGCGGCCGGCCCAGAGTTGGGCAAAAAAATGATGTGGGATGTTTGCTTCCCGGCCGAATACGCTGACTGCCCCGAGGATGTGCCAGACCCAATAAAAGTGTTTTACCTAGAAGCCGTACGGGCGCTTGGTAGCTCATTACCCAATGCAGCCGGTGCGATGTTCAGAAAAACTCTTGAGGCCGCGACTCTCGATCAGAACATCACGTCTCTGCTGAGTTCAATGGCTATCAACGGATACAGCAAGAAAAGCTTGTTCGGCAGGATCGAGGAGCTGAATAAATCGGGAGTTATCTCTCCTGTGATATTCAGATTGGCCGATGCCATTCGGCAAGAGGGGAATGCTGCAGTACATGACACGACGGCGTATTCATTAAGCGAAGCGAAAGCCCTGAAGGCTTTTACTGAATCGGTTCTGATGCAACTTTTCACCATTCCCGCGAAACTGAGTTTAACTCGGGCAGTCGTCAATAAATCGGTGCATCCATGAAATTCACCCTCTCCTGGCTCAAGGATCATCTCGAGACCGATGCTTCGCTGACGGAAATCGTCGAGCGGCTGACCTCGATCGGCCTCGAGGTCGAGCATGTCGACGACAAGGCAGGCCTGAAGCCTTTCGTCATCGCCAAGGTGCTGACTGCGGTGCAGCATCCCGACGCCGACCGGCTGCGGGTGCTGACCGTCGATACCGGCGACGGCAAGCCGCCGGTGCAGGTCGTGTGCGGGGCGCCGAACGCCCGCGCGGGCCTGATCGGCGCCTTCGCCGCGCCCGGCACCTATGTGCCCGGCATCGACGTGACGCTGACAGTCGGCAAGATCAGGGGCGTCGAAAGCCACGGCATGATGTGTTCCGAGCGCGAGCTGGAACTGTCCGACGAGCACAACGGCATCATCGATTTGCCCGAGGATGCGCCGGTCGGCACCAGCTTCGCCGCCTATGCGCATCTCGACGATCCGGTCATCGAGATCAATTTGACGCCGAACCGGCCGGACGCGACCAGCGTCTACGGCATCGCGCGCGACCTTGCCGCAAGCGGGCTCGGCCGGCTCGTGGGTGGCGCGATCATGCCGCATGTCGGCGAGGGGCTGTGCCCGGTGAAGGTTACGATCGAAGCACCGGAACTATGCCCCGGCTTCGCGCTGACGATGGTGAGCGGCGTCAAGAACGGCCCGTCGCCAAAATGGCTGCAGCAGCGGCTGATCGCCATCGGCCTCAGGCCCATCAGCGCGCTGGTCGACATCACCAACTACGTCACTTTCGACCGTGGCCGGCCGCTGCATGTGTTCGATGCAGCGAAGGTATCTGGCAATCTCGTCGTGCGCCGTGCCAGGGACGGCGAGAAGGTGCAGGCGCTCGACGGGCGCGAATACACGCTGACGCCGGAGATGTGCGTGATCGCGGACGACAATGGCGTCGAATCGATCGCCGGCATCATGGGCGGCGAGC
Organism: Mesorhizobium sp. ES1-4; assembly: GCF_020164745.1. Taxonomy (GTDB): domain Bacteria; phylum Pseudomonadota; class Alphaproteobacteria; order Rhizobiales; family Rhizobiaceae; genus Mesorhizobium. The sequence goes on from NZ_JAIUGV010000003.1 coordinate 139,839, forward strand.
ATTCCGGCTGCGACGAGAACACCACCGAGGTGCTCATCGAATCGGCGCTCTGGGACCCGATCACCACGGCCCGCACCGGCCGTACGCTCGGCATCATCACCGACGCCCGCTACCGGTTCGAGCGCGGCGTCGATCCCGAATTCATGGTGCCGGGCGTCGAGCTGGCAACCAAGCTGGTGCTCGATTTCTGCGGCGGCACGCCGACGGAAATGGAAGTGGCGGGCTATGCCGGACACAAGCCGAAGGTCGTGTCCTTTCCACTGTCGGAAGTGAAGCGGCTGACCGGCATCGAGGTGCCGAAGGCGGAAAGCCTCGATATCCTGACCCGTCTCGGCTTCCAGCCGCAGGGCTCGGGCGACGTCGTCAAGGTCAAGGTGCCGTCCTGGCGGCCGGACATCGACGGCAAGGCCGACCTTGTCGAGGAGGTGATGCGTATCCACGGCGTCGACAACATCGCGCCGCAGCCGCTCGGGGCGCATGACGTGGTCAACGGCAAGATCCTGACGACGCTGCAGATCCGCACCCGTGCCGCCAAGCGTTCGCTTGCCGTGCGCGGCATGATGGAGGCCGTTACCTGGTCGTTCATTCCGGCCAAACATGCCGAACTGTTCGGCGGCGGCCAGACGGCGCTGAAACTCGCCAACCCCATCGCCGCCGACATGTCCGACATGCGGCCGTCACTGTTGCCGGGGCTGATCACGGCCGCGCAACGCAATGCCGACAAGGGCATCGGCGACGTGGCGCTGTTCGAGGTATCGGGCACCTATGAGGGCGACGGCGCCGACCAGCAGCGGCGCGTGGCCGCCGGCGTGCGGCGCGGCACCGCCAAGCTCGACGGCTCGGGCCGCAACTGGGCGGGCAATTCCGGCCCGGTCGGCGTGTTCGACGCCAAGGCCGATGCGATCGCCGCGCTCGAGGCCTGCGGCGCGCCGGTAGACCGGCTGCAGATCGAGCCCGGCGGTCCGGCCTGGTATCATCCCGGCCGTTCCGGCACGATCAAGCTCGGCCCGAAGACCGTGCTCGGCACGTTCGGCGAATTCCATCCGAAGACGCTGGAAGGGCTCGATGTCTCCGGGCCGCTCTGCGGCTTCGAGGTGTTCGTCGATACCGTGCCCGAGCCGAAAGCCAAGCCGACGAAAACCAAGCCGAAGCTCGAACTCTCCGCCTTCCAGGCGGTGAAGCGCGACTTCGCCTTCGTCGTCGACAGAGCGGTCGAGGCCGGCACACTGGTGCGGGCAGCACTTGCCGCCGACAAGAAGCTGATCACGGCCGTCTCGGTCTTCGACGTCTTCGAAGGGGCGTCGCTCGGCGAGGGCAAGAAGTCGATCGCCATCGAAGTCTCGATCCAGCCGGTCGAGAAGACGCTGACCGATGAGGACTTCGAGGCGCTGGCCAAACGCATCGTCGACAATGTCGGCAAGCAGACAGGCGGCGTGCTGAGGACATAAGGATTTCGGATTGCGGGCGGGCGACGAATCGCTCTCCAAAGGGCGATGGACCATCTCTCCTACTCCGGGCTTCCTTTCGAGACGCAACGCGCGGCGTTTCTCGACATCGTCGCGGCTGATCCGCTGCTGGGCGAAACGCTGGCTCGGGTGCGCGCGTTTGCCTTGCCGGATTGGCTGGTGGTGTCCGGCGCGCTTTACAACAGCGTCTGGAACCATCTGACCGGCAAGCCGACGGGCTACGGCATCAGGGATGTCGACCTGTTCTATTTCGACGGCACAGACCTGTCCTATGAAGCCGAGGACGCTGTCATCCGCCGGGCGGAACGGCATTTCGAGGGGCTGCCGCTGCCGGTCGAAGTGCGCAACCAGGCCCGCGTGCATCTTTGGTACCCGCGGAAGTTCGGGCAGCCCTGCCCGCGCTACACGAGTGCCAGCGAGTCCGTCAGCTATTTCGCCTCGAAGACGCATGCGGTCGGCCTGCGCTACGACGCCGATGGGCAATTGGAACTCGTGGCGCCGTTCGGGCTCGACGATATCTTCTCCCTGCGCATCACCCCGAACCGGGCGATGGATAACCAGCGGACGCATGAAGCGAAGGGCAAGCGGGCGCAAGAGAATTGGCCGGAGATTACGGTTGTGCCGTGGTGAGAGCGCAAAACCGTGTGTCGCGCGACGGCGCCGGCGTCTCACAACGCCGGGTGCCGCCCGGCGCCCAACAAAAAGGGACGCCGAAGCGCCCCTTTCGCCCATTGTGTATTCACCCATTCACCAGCGCCAGCAGTTCCTCGGTGTAACGCTTGCCCATCACCTTGTCGGGCGACAGGGCATCGCCGATTGACGCCACGTCAGTCGCACTCAACTCGATCCCGGCCGCTGCCGTGTTCTGCTCCAGATGGCGGATTTTGCGGGCACCCGGGATCGGCACGATAAAGTCGCCTTGGTGCAGCACCCAGGCCAGCGCCAGCTGCGCAGGGGTGACGCCCTTCTCCGCCGCCATCTTTTCCAGCACGGCGATCACCTGAGCATTGGCGGCCATGGCCTCCGCCTGAAAGCGCGGCAAGGTCCGGCGCCAGTCGCCGTCGTCAAGCGTTTCGGGCTTCGCGATCGTGCCGGTAAGCAGGCCGCGGCCGAGCGGGCTGTAGGGCACGAAGCCGATGCCGAGTTCGCGGCAGACGGCGAAGACCTCGTCTTCCGGATCGCGGCTCCACAGCGAATATTCGCTCTGTACCGCCGCGATCGGGTGCACGGCGTGTGCCCGGCGGATGGTCGCGGCACTTGCCTCCGACAGGCCAAGCGCCCGTACCTTGCCCTCGCGCACCAGCTCGGCCATGGCGCCGACCGTGTCCTCGATCGGTACGTTCGGGTCGACGCGGTGCTGGTAGTAGAGATCGATGACATCCGTGCCGAGCCGCTTCAGCGAGGCCTCGGCGACAGCCTTGACGTGCTCGGGGCGGCTGTCGACGCCGGCCATGCGGTCGATGCCGGTGCCTTCCTCCAGGATCTTGAAGCCGAATTTCGTCGCGATCGTCACCTTGTCGCGGACGGATTTCAGCGCCTTGCCCAGCAGGATCTCGTTCTCATAGGGTCCGTAGACTTCCGCCGTGTCGAAGAAGTTGACGCCGATCTCGGCGGCGCGGTGCAGCGTCGCAATGGCCTCCGCCTCCGGCTGACCACCATACCCAAAACTCATGCCCATGCAGCCAAGGCCGACGGGGAAGACTTCAAGTTCAGTTCCTAGCTTGCGGGTTTTCATCACGCATCTCCTTGTTGTGATGCGACGGATATAACGCCTTGCAGTCTGTTCAATAATCGGCTCTTCTTAGTACAGGTCGTTCTAGAAGATAGATCAATGAACCGAGTACATCTCTCGCAGCTCGCGGTGCTGGCGACCGTTGCCCAATGCGGCAGTTTTCGCGGCGCGGCCAGGGAATTGGCGATCGCGCCTTCGGCGGTGAGCCACGCGGTCTCCAGCCTGGAAGCACGGCTTGGCGTGCGCCTGCTGGCCCGCAGCACGCGCAGCGTGGCGCCGACGGAAGAAGGTGCGCAATTGCTGGAGAGGCTGCGTCCGGCTCTGTCGGAAATCGACCTGGCGCTTAAGACCGCGGTCGAGTCGCGCGACCGGCCGGCCGGAAATCTCAGGCTCAGCGTGCCGCGCACGGCAGCGCATCTGGTGCTGACGCCACGGTTCGGCGCCTTTGCCGCGGCTTACCCAGATATCGTGCTCGAGATCGTCATCGAGGACCGCTTCACCGATGTGGTGGAAGGTGGTTTCGATGCCGGCGTACGGCTTGGCGAGAGCCTGCAGCGCGACATGATCGCGGTGCGCATCGGACCGGATATTCGCGGCGCGGTGGTCGGCGCACCATCCTATTTCGAGGCCATGCCAAGGCCGGGCCACCCGCGCGACCTGGCCGACCATCGCTGCATTCGTTTCCGCTTCTCCAGCGGCATCCTCTACCGCTGGGAGTTCGCGAAGGACGGGGAGGAGATCGAGATCGCCGCGCAAGGGCCGCTGATCCTCGACGAAGACCATCTGATCGCGCAAGCAGCGGTCGACGGCGCCGGCCTTGCCTTCGTCTTCGAGGACTATGTCCGCGCGCCGCTTGCCGACGGCAGGCTGATCCGCGTGCTGGAGGACTGGTGCCCACCCTTCGACGGGTTCTTCGTTTATTATCCCAGCCGCCGCCAGATGCGCCCGGCGCTGAGGGCGTTTGTGGATTTCTTCAAGGTGAGCGGGTAGGCCCCACAGGAGCGAAGGTGGAAGAAATCCACCCAGGCATTCGTTCGCTTTCCATGCAGACGATCACCAACACCGCGACCCGCTATGGCTGGGCAACCATCGTCCTCCACTGGCTGGTGGGGCTCATCTTCATCGGCCAGTTCATGCTCGGCTTCGTCATGGTCAGGACCTCAAGCCAGCGCACCGCCTTCGAGCTGATCCAGCTGCACAAGTCGATTGGTTTCCTGCTGCTGGGGCTCATCATCCTGCGCATCGCCTGGCGGCTCGGCAATGTGGCCCCGCCCCTGCCGCCTTCGGTCGGCGCCCTGGAGCGGCGCACGGCACCGCTCGCCCATTTCGCGCTCTATGTCTTCCAGATCGCCCTGCCTTTGTCCGGCTGGGCGCTGGTGTCGGTTTCAACGCTGGAGATCCCCAGCATGCCGTTCAACCTGTTCGTGATGCCCAACCTGCCGCTCACCGAATCCGACGCCGCCGAAAGTTTTTGGGCGTCGGCACACTGGTATCTCGCCTATGCCGGCATGGGGCTTGTCGCGCTGCATGTCTGCGCGGCCCTGCGCCACCATCTCCTGCTGCGCGACAGCGTGCTCACGCGCATGATCACGCCTTCGTCAGCCGGGGAATAGAAAGGGGCTTGATCTCGTTTGTGAGGTGAGAACGCGAGAGAGCGTTGCTCAAAACAAGGGGTAATCCAATGCATGCGCGAATCCTCGGATTGGCGGCTGTTGCCTGCTGCCTTGCCATGCCTGTCCATGCGGCAGTTGTCCTCGGCGATGCCGCCGGCAGCTACACGATCAGCCAGGCCGGCTCCGCGATCCGCTTCACCATCGGCAAGGCCGGCGGCGGCGGGTTCGACGGCGCCTTCGCCCGTTTCAAGGGCACGATCCGCATCGACAACAATGACGTCGGCCGCTCGAAGGTCGATCTCACCATCTATCCGGAGAGCGTCGGTACCGGCCAAGGCCGCATCGATGCCTTCCTGCGCTCCGACGCGGTGTTCGACGCGGCCAACAGCCCCGAAATCGAGTTCCGTTCGACCAGCGTGACCCGCACCGGCGACGCGACGGCGCTGGTCACCGGCCGGCTGACGGCGCGCGGCAAGACGTTTCCGGAAAAGTTCACCGCCGAGCTCGACGGGTTGAAGGCCGGCACGATCAAATTCCATGTCATCGGCAAGGTGCTGAGGTCCCGCTACGGCATGGATGTCGGCACGCCGCTTTATTCCAACGTCGTCGATTTCGACATGACGCTGACCGGGCGAAGGAGCTAGCGCGGCCTGGTTCCTCGCCCGCCTTCACGGAGGCGAGGAACCGAGCACCCGCATTGGCTTTTCCGTCGATTTCAGGCAAACCTCCTTGCCTGTAACCGACATGGAGAAGCATGATGTTCCGATGGGGTGTGTTGTCGACGGCCAAGATCGGCCGCGAGCAGTTGCTGCCGGCGATCGTCGAGGCGGAGAACGGCGTGCTGGCGGCGATCGCCAGCCGCGACCTGTCGAAGGCCAGGGCATTGGCCGACCGCTTCGGCGCGCGCCATGCCTTCGGTTCTTATGAGGACCTGCTCGCCTCCAATGAGGTCGACGGCGTCTATATCCCCTTGCCGACCTCGCAGCATGTCGAATGGACGGCCAAGGCTATTCAAGCCGGCAAGCATGTGCTGGTCGAAAAACCGCTGGCGCTCGACGCCAACGACATCGCGCCGCTGATCAAGTTGCGCGACGCCAGGAAGGTGCTGGTCTGCGAAGCCTTCATGGTCATCTACCATCCACAGTGGATCAAGGTGCGTGATCTCATCGCCAGCGGCGCCATCGGCCGCCTGCGCCACGTGCAGGGCGCCTTCTCCTACTACAATGTCGATCCCAACAACATGCGCAACAAGCTCGATCTCGGTGGCGGCGCACTGCCCGACATCGGCGTCTACCCGACCGTGTCGACGCGCTTTTCGACCGGCAAGGAACCGCTGCGCGTGCAGGCGACGATCGAGCGCGACAAGACATTCGGCACCGACATCTATTCCTCGATCCGCGCCGATTTCGGCGATTTCGAACTGTCCTTCTACCTGTCGACCCAGATGGCGGCACGCCAGGTGATGGTGTTCCACGGCGAGAAGGGTTTCATCGAAGTGTTCGCGCCCTTCAATGCCGGGCTCTACGACCATCACCGCGTCGAACTGCACAACCAGAACCACACCGAGGCGCAGGTGTTCCGCTTCCCCGGCACGCATCAGTACAGGCTCGAGGTCGAGACCTTCGCGCGGGCAGCACTTGGCGGCAAGGAGCGGGTCTTCACCCTGGAAGAATCCGTGCTCAACCAGAAAGTCATCGACGCCATCTTCCGCGCTGGCGACAAAGGCGGCTGGGAGAACGTCTGAGACTTTGTTTGACGCGATTCCGGACGGAACACCGCTTGCACCTGGAATTGCGTTAGCCGGCTAATTCTGGGAGGAAAGATGGCTGACGACGCGGACGTGATCATTGTCGGCGCCGGCCTGGCCGGGCTGGTTGCCGCCGCCGAGCTTGCCGAGGCCGGCAAGAAAATCATCATCGTCGACCAGGAGCCGGAGCAGTCGCTGGGCGGCCAGGCGTTCTGGTCGTTCGGCGGACTTTTCCTCGTCGATTCACCGGAGCAGCGGCGCATGCGCATCCGCGACTCCCATGATCTTGCGCTCGAGGACTGGATGGGCACCGCCGCCTTCGACCGGCCAGAGGATTTCTGGCCGCGCAAATGGGCGGAGGCCTATGTCGGTTTCGCCGCCGGCGAAAAGCGCTCCTGGCTGATGGAGCGCGGGCTGAAATTCTTTCCTGTCGTCGGCTGGGCCGAACGCGGCGGCGGCAATGCCATCGGCCACGGCAATTCGGTGCCGCGCTTCCACATCACCTGGGGTACCGGTCCCGGCGTGCTCGAACCTTTCGTGCTGCGTGTGCGCGAGGCGCAAAAGCGTGGATTGATCGCCTTCAGGTTCCGTCACCGGGTCAACGGGCTGACGCGGACGGGTGCGGCCGTGACCGGCGTACAGGGCGACATCCTGCAGCCGAGCACTGTCGAGCGCGGCCACAAGAGCTCGCGTGAAGCGTCAGGCGATTTCGCGTTGCGGGCGCAGGCGGTCATTGTCGCCTCCGGCGGCATCGGCGCCAATCATCAACTTGTCCGCGAGAACTGGCCGAGGCGACTGGGCAACGCACCGAAGCGCATGATCACAGGCGTGCCGGACCATGTCGACGGCCGCATGCTGGCCATCACGGAGCGGGCCGGCGGCTCGGTCATCAACCGCGACCGCATGTGGCACTATGTCGAGGGCATCAAGAACTGGGCGCCGATCTGGACCGGCCATGCGATCCGCATCCTGCCCGGCCCGTCCTCGTTGTGGCTCGATGCCAGGGGAAAACGCCTGCCGGTGCCGCTCTATCCCGGTTTCGACACGCTGGGCACGCTCAGCCACATCATGAGTACCGGCTTCGACTATTCCTGGTTCATCCTGACGAAGAAAATCATCCAGAAGGAATTCGCGCTGTCGGGCTCGGAACAGAACCCCGATTTGACGGGGAAAAGCTGGCGCCAGGTGCTCGACCGTGCCACGTCGGGCATTCCCGGCCCGGTCAAGGCGTTCATGGAAAAGGGCGAGGACTTCATCGTCGAGGCCGGATTGCCTGATCTGGTCGCCCGCATGAACGCGCTGGCCGGCGGCGAGCCGCTGCTCAACGTGGCAGAGGTCGAGCGCGAGATTCGCGCCCGCGACAGACAGCTCGACAATCCGTTCTCCAAGGACATGCAGATCACCGCTCTGCGCGGTGCCCGCGCCTATCTCGGCGACAGGCTGATCCGGACCGCCAGGCCGCACAAGATGCTCGACCCGGCGAACGGGCCGCTGATCGCGGTGCGCCTCAACATCCTGACCCGCAAGACGCTGGGCGGCCTGCACACCGATCTCGACAGCCGCGTGCTCGGTCCCGACGGCCAGCCGGTGCCGGGCCTCTATGCGGCGGGCGAAGCCGCCGGTTTCGGCGGCGGCGGTCTGCACGGCTATGCCGCGCTCGAAGGCACGTTCCTGGGCGGTTGCATTTTCTCTGGCCGCAGCGCGGGAAGGGCGGCGGCACGCTCGGTGGGGTGAGGCGTAGCGCATGCCGGCCGGCCCGAGCCGTTGCCACCGACGAACCGCATTAAAAGGAGGGATTTGAGCCTGTGGCTCCCACCTTCGGTCGAGCAATACGCAAGCGAAAAATCGCGCTCCTAGAGGTGTATTCCGAGGACCTTCCAAAGCGTCTGATGATCTGCAAGCAGATGAGGGTTGATGGACAAGCACGTGGTAGACTGAAAGATTGCGCAGACTTACTGCAACTGCACTCCACCTTGAAAAGCATGTTGTGCCGGGTCGCCTTGCCCAGACGTCGAGCCGCACAATTCCCCGAACATTTTCCGTCGTCTAAAATCTCATTGCTCCATGAAGGCTCTCGCCATGCTGTCGGCGATCGGCTTGGTCAGATAGCTGAAGAATGTCCGTGGATGCTCCTGCACCATTATTTCGGCCGGCATGCCTGGCGTTGGCGAAAAACCGTACACCTTTGCCAATTCGCTCGCCGGCAGGCGCACACGGGCCAAATAGACTTCCTTCGGAACAGGGCCTTGCATTTCGGGCAACGCATCGGCCGAGACATAGTAGACTTCGCCCTCCAGCACCGGCGTCGTGCGTCGGTTAAGCGCGGTCAGCCGTATCGAAGCCTTCTGCCCGACCTTGACGTTGTCGATGTCGGTGCGTGGCACCTGTGCCTCGATCACCAAAGGCACGTCGGAGGGCAGTATCTCGAGGATGGCTTTGCCGCTTTCAATGACGCCGCCAGCGGTGTGGTAGTACATGCGGATGATCGTGCCGGGCACGGGAGCGTCGATGATCACGCGGCGAAGCACATTTTCCGCCTCCCGCGACTGTTCCCGCACTGTGTCCAATTCCGCTTCGAGGCTCTGCAATTCCTGGAGAGCCGCCTGTCGATAGGCGTCTTTCGTCTGCGTGATCTGCTGCTCGAACCTTACGATCTCCTCGCGGTTTTCCGCGACTTCGGCGACCATTTTGCCGATCTGGCCTTCGGCATCCGCCATTGTCCGCTGGATCGCCTTCACTTCGGTTCCGCGGATCAGCCCCTGATCGAGAAGCTTTTGCTTACCCTGATATTCGTCCTTCAGGAATTGCAACTGGCGCCGCATGGACGAGGCCTGTTCATTTATGCCTTCGTTGCGGAATTCCATAGCCTTTTTATTTTGATCGAAGAGCGCGATATCGCTGTCGCGCTTGCTTTCGGCCACGCTGAAATTGAGCGCTTGGCTTTCCAGGATCGGTGAGACTTCCGGGTCGAAGCGGTTGTCAAGGATAATCGTCGGAAACTCAATCCTACCGCTGCCTTGCACCTCGGCGTTCAAACGGGCCGATATGGCTTCGAGCCGCGCCATCTTTAGAAACAATTGCCGCGCGCTGGTCTGGGCGGCCGTTTCGTCGAGCTTGATAAGCGGCTGGCCGCGTGTGACATGGTCACCTTCGCTGACCAGGATTTCCTTGATGATGCCGCCTTCAAGATGCTGGATGATCTTGTTTTGCCCAGTCGCAACAAAGCTACCTTGAGCGATGATGGCTGATGCCAATGGCGCCGTGGAAGCCCAGGTGCCGAAGCCGCCGAAGGTTACCGCAATCAACAGCAGGCCGAACGCGGTCTGCTTCCAGATCGATCGCGGTACTTCGGAGTACCACTGGATGTCGTGAACTTTCGCGATATCGGCTGTCATTTTCCGCGCCCGCTATTGGATTTGATGACCGAACGAGCCACCTTCGATGCTCAAGCCCCGGTTCGCCAGGGCCTGCAGCACGTCTTGGCGCATGCCAAACAGCGCGACGGTGCCGTTGGCGAGCAGCAGGATCTTGTCGACGGTCTTCAGCAGCGACGGCCGCTGCGTGATGGTGATGACGGTGATCTTGTTTTCCTTGGCGTGCTGAAGCGCGCGCTCGAGCGCTGCGTCGCCCGCCATATCAAGATTCGAGTTCGGCTCGTCGAGCACCACCAGGCGCGGATTGCCGAAGAACGCGCGCGCCAGTGCGACGCGCTGCTTCTGTCCGCCCGAAAGCGGTGCCCCGTCGGCGGCAACGAAAGTCTCATAACCGTGCGGAAGCGTGGAGATCATCTCATGGACGTCCGCCAGTTCCGCCGCCTGATAGATTTCCGCATCCGTCACGTCGTCGCGCATGCGGGCGATGTTAGCCTTGATCGATGCGGGAAACAGCTGAACGTCTTGCGGCAGGTAGCCGATGTTCTCGCCGAATTGGCGTGGATCCCAATTGCGCAGGTCCATCAGGTCCAGTCGGACGTTGCCTGATGTCGGCAGGATGGAGCCGACCAGCATCTTGCCGAGCGTCGTCTTGCCTGCGCCCGAATTGCCGATGATCGCCAGCGAGTCGCCCGGCGCGAGCGCGAAGGAAATGCCGTTCAGCACGACGCGCTTGGTTCCTTGCGGCACAAAGAGCAGGCGTTCGACATCGAGGCGGCCCTCGGGGCGGGGCAGGTTCAGCCGTTCGAAATTGAGCGGCGAGGTCTGCAGCAGCGATACTATGCGGCCATAGGCGGCGCGGACATGAACGACGTGGTTCCAGCCCTCGATCGCGCCTTCGATGGGACCCAGCGCCCGGCCCGCGATGATCGACGCGGCGATGACCATGCCGCCCGTCAGTTGACCTTCGATCGACAGATGCGCGCCCCAGCCGAGCATCGTGACCTGGGTCAGGAGCCTCACACCCTTCGACAGGGAAGCAAAGACGATGTTGCGGTCCTGCGCTATCACCTGTGCGCGAAGGGAGTTCGCAGTGTCCTTCCCCCAGATTTTCACCGCCTCGGGTATCATCGCGAGCGCGTTGATGATCTGGGAATTGCGCGCCATCGAATCGAGATGGATGTTGGCCTTGCTCTGGTGTGCATTTGCCTCGCTGAAAGCACCGGCGGTCGCCCGCTGGTTGATGAGGGTAATGACGAGCAAGAGCAAAGCCGAGGTGACGACGATGAAGCCCTGGTGGGGGTGGATGAGAAACACTGCCAGCATCATTATCGGCGCCATTGGAGCGTCGAGGAACGACAGCAACGTGCCGGATGTCAGGAAAGTTCTGAGCTGCTGAAGGTCGCCCAGGACCTGATATTCCTTTCCGTTGCTGTTGAGGGAGGCCCTGGCCGCGGCGCTGAGGATCGGCGCCCCCAATTGTGCCGCGACCTCGACCGCGGTCCGCATCAGGATGAAGCGGCGAAGCGCATCGAACATCGACTGCAGGACCACCGCGCCGACGATCACCACCGTCAGCATGATCAGCGTGTCGGGGGATCGGCTGGTAAGAACGCGATCGGAAATCTGGAACAGATAGATCGGGATCGCGAGGACGAGCACGTTGCACGCCACCGTGAACATCATCACGATGAGCAGGTTTCTCTTGACCGCTCCCATTCCGGCTTTGAGGGCGGCGCCGAAATCGACCGGGCCGAGCCGCTTGTGGAAGGCTCCGCCTCCGCCTCCGCCGCCGCGCCGGCCATTGTCGTCGACGCCCCCTGGTGGGGAACCCCCTTGGTGCGGCTCCTTGGCCTTTATCGGACCAGTGTCGCCTTCGATGGTGATAGTGCCCGGCGCCTTGGGCACGTCCTTCATCTCGGGTGCGGATGACTGCCCTGGATTGTCCGGCGCGGCCTTGGCCTGCGGTTCGTGGGTCCGCTGGGGTTCAGGCTGTGGCCTTGGCGATCCAAGGTCGGCCGGAGAGCTTTGCTTTTCGACAGCCAGCACTCCCTTGGGGGTGGGTTCGGCAGCCCGCAGTTCCGGTTTTGCAGCCGCGGGTGAAGTTGGAACGCCCGGATTCTCGATCGTCGAAGCTGCACTTTGCTCCTGGGCCGTCGGTTCAGCTTGGGATTCTGATGTAGCCGGCGGCGGTCCGGGCATCCCCGTTGAACCCGCCTTGGTGGCATCGAGCGTGGCGCTCCGGCCTTGCTGCGGAGGCGGCTCCGGCCTAGATGGCTGGCGCTGCGCCGTGAGTTCAGCGACGGGCGGGGATTTAGGGGCTGGCGCAAAAGCCGGGCCACGCGCTGCATCGGCACGCATCTCACTGGACAGGTTCGGCAGCGCCGCCGCTCGCGGTACCGACTGCCGAACCGAATGCGCTCTTTCCTCGGGTCGCTTCTCGTGCGGGGCCGGGCCGACAGTATCGGCCACTGGCCTTGTGGCAACCTTCGGGTTCGCGGCTGGATCGGCCATCCCGGCTTGATTGAGCTGACCTGCGCTCGGCGCTGGCGCGGGTTGCGCGAACGCGACTGAAGTTGCAGCCGTTGCCGTTGATCGAGCGACTTTGACATCGGAAGCAACGGCTGCCGGTCGAGCCTGCTCAGCTGCGGGCCGTGCATGGCCAGGTGCGGCTCCAACTGCCTCGGCGACAGGCCGGCGCTGGCCGGTCTTCATCTCCGGGCCAGCCGTAATCTCATGCAATTCACCGACGACTTTGTCGATTGCGTCCATGGTCTGGTCGATTGCCCGCTCATGGTGCTGCAAGGCCTTCGAGAGGGTCTTGCAAGATGGGGAGGCACTGGACGATCCCTGGTCTTCCTCTTGCACCGCTGCCTCGAGGTCTTCGGAAAACTTGTCCCAACACAGGTCCCGATCGTCGGTCATCACATCCCCCGATATCTGATCAACCCAATATTGTTTGCATGCCGTCAGCCTGGACGTGGTCCGGCGTCGGTACGATGTGATGGTCTGGCTGCGTAGTGTCATTTGAAGTGTCGTCGGTCAGGAAGGCGACCGCTTCATTGGCCAGAGCGTCAGGATTATGTTCGCCGAGATTTGGCTCGCTTGAAACAAGGTTTGCCTGGATCAGGATCTCATCGGAATAGTGCTGGCCGCCGACATAGGTCTTTCCAGTTCCGTCAACGTCGACGATGCCGGCGAAGTTGGCCACCTGGTTGCCGCCGGTAGTGATTGTCCAATGCGCCTCGGGATGGGCAATGACTTGGTTCATCGCCAGAACGACCTGATCACTGTCGCCAAGCATGTTGGTCTGGGAGACATACTGGATATTGATCAGGTCGCCCGAGACGTAGAGAACCCGCAAGGCACCGGTACCGGCGAAGGCTGGATCGTGCAGGATATCGCCGGGGTTAGCATCCTTGCCTGCCGCCAGATCCTGGGCCGCCTTCAGGTAAGAGTCCGGCAGCGAATCGAATTGTTTTCCACCGACGTTGATGATGGTGGCGCCGTTCCAAAGCAGGTTGCCGGCAGTCGAACACGACGCTTCACCGGACGTCTGGAATCCATCCACCGTGCCGATAAGGTCGTTGCTGACCATGATGTTCAACTGGTGGATGATGTTCGCGTCATAGATATGGCCACCGATGATAATCACGTCGTAGTTGTAGCTCAATTCACTCAGCGAAACGTCGTTTACCTCCGTGTTCCCCCCAGTGCTGACCATGGTCTTGACGCCGGATGAGGACAGGACCGTCGTGTCGTTGTCGGTCATGAAGTTGTACTGCTGGAGCCAGTTCGTGATGACCAGATCGCCGGTGACCTGCGTCACCACCCAGGCGGCGGGAAAGTCGCCGACCGGCGTCGAGGCGGTGCTGTCGGCTGACGGATCGATGTGCTTGAATGTCGCGATGTTGAAGCTCTCGTCAGGGGCATTGCTTAGCTTCCACCCGTTCAGGTTCGAGCTGACCGCCGCGCTGTCGCACCTCTCGTTGATTTGGACGATGGCATTGACTTCATAGACGTTGCCAACAACGGCGATGACTGGCGCTCCGGTCCAGTCATTCGTCAAGACCGCGGAATTCAGCATCGTGTTGCCCCCTGTGTCCACTTCGACGGAGGGAGCCAAAGCGCCGTTACCCTGGGCGGCCATAAAATTGGGAGAATCTGGCGAAACGCTGTAGTCGTCCTTGTTGGCGCCGCCGCCGTTCTGTTCCTTCAGGTAGTTGAGATGATCCTCGAGTTTTGGCGCGGCGTCCTCGCTGACAAGTTGCCCGTTGACGTAGGTTCCTTCGATAGGCCCCGATGCGGCGTCCGGGCGCAGAACGAAAATGTTCGCGTCGGCATTTGGGCTGTCTGGATAGGCCTCGATCTGCTGGCCCGACGCGAGCACGGTGGCTGCCATCTGCGCGTCTGAGCCGGGCATCGCCAGATCGTCGAGCGGAGACAGTTCCGCCGCGCGGGTCGCGAGAAGGGCCAGTTGGCTGCCATCGTCGACCATCGGCGTCAAGGTCAGGCCGTTCCCTCCGGCACCGACATAGTCATTGTCGGACAGGTGGTTCTCCTGGTTGATGTACACCGCGACGGAGCCTGGCGGCTCGACATGCGGCAGGGACACACCGCTGCCGATATCTGGAAGATGAGGATGGTACAAGTGATGGTTGCCTGGGTGTAAATGCCCATGCTGATGGATTGTAGGCGGAGTGAACCAGAAGCTAGAGCCAACCGTCTTCAGCACCAGATCCGGCTTGATGCCCATATACGAAACATGCGGATTGAAATCGTCCAACGTATAGGGCGCCTTGACGGCAACGTTGGTATTGGCAAGGTCGAAAGCATCACCCTTGGCCGCATCGGCGATCTTGAAATCGTCATAGGCCTGTAGCTGCCGTGCGTCCTCGACCGAGATTTCGAACAGACCGATGAAATGCGCGATTGCCTCTGTGATCTTGTCCAGTTGCATGGCGTACACGGAAGCCTCCGCATCTTGAGATCATTCGCGCTCGGTTGTCTCCTGGAAGGACTGCGCGGAGGTTCCGCGCAGTCCGCTGTTCACTGGTCCCTTCGAGATCAGCCGATCAATCATGCACCGGTATGATCAGAAGTGCCTTCACCGGCCACGGTATGATGATAGTCGCCGCCCACCACGGTCTGGGAGACCAGGTTCTCTTGCAGGTTGGCGCCCATCACGATCTGCTGGTTGAACATGCTGGGGGAGATCAGAGCGTCCGCCGAGGCATGGCTGTCGCCAGTCACGTAGCTGTCATGGCCATTGCTCGAGCCCCAAGTCCCGCCGTCGCCGCCAGCACCGCCGTCACCATTGTAGGCATTGCCGCCGGCTCCGCCCTGACCAGCATCGCCGGCCAGGGTCAAGCCACCGTGAGCATCGCCGCCGGTGCCATCTGCCCAGGCGCCGCTCAACGCGTGGCCACCGTCGCCGCCAAGCGCCAATGCCGAGCCGCCGGTGCTTGCGCCGCCGTTCGCATCGCCGCTGGTCGCAGAGCCGCCGGTTCCGTTGCCGCTCGTTCCACCGCCGCCGGTTCCATCGCCGCTCGTTCCGCTGCCGCCGGTTCCGTCACCGCCTGCACCGCCAGCGCCGCCGGTACCCGTGCCTGCGCCATAGCCCGCGCCATAACCCGCACCGAGGGCATCGCCGGCGGTTGCCGTGGAATCGCCGCCGTTCGAATGGGCATTGCCGCCGTCGGCTGTAGTGTTGCCGCCTTGGGCATTGGCACCGCCGCCGCCACCGCCGACGCCGCCGCCCCCGCCAC
Source organism: Mesorhizobium sp. ES1-4 (assembly GCF_020164745.1). Lineage (GTDB taxonomy): Bacteria > Pseudomonadota > Alphaproteobacteria > Rhizobiales > Rhizobiaceae > Mesorhizobium. The sequence continues at coordinate 155,536 of NZ_JAIUGV010000003.1, forward strand.
CGGTGGCATCGCCGCCGTTGCCCGTCGAATTGCCGCCGTCGCCATCGGCCAGAATCGGAATCTTGGCGTCGATGCCGTCGCCTGCATGGCTACCGTTACCCCCGGCAACGTCGCCGCCATTGCCGCCGTCGCCCCCGTTGCCGGCATCGGCCTTGGTGTTGCCACCGTCCGCATTCGCGTTGCCGGCGTCAGCCTTGGCATTGCCGCCATCCGCCGACTTGGCATCGCCTCCTTCGGCTGCCCCGAGGCCCAGCCCGAGGCCCAGCCCGAGCCCGAGGCCATCGCCGCCATTGGCGTTGCCGCCATCGCCGCTGCCGCCCTTGGCATCGCCGCTCTCGCCTCCGCCACCCTTAGCGGTGCTCTCGCCCTCGCCGCCCTTGGCGTTGCCGCTGTCGCCGCCGCTGGCCCTGGAGTTGCCTCCGTCGCCCGAGTTATCGCTGCTGCTGGCGCCACCGGCGGCATCGCTCAGCGCAAAGCCGCCCTTGCCGTCGCCGGCTTCGACGTCGCCGGACTTGGCATCGCCGCCATTGCCGCCTTCGCCGCCATTGGCCTTGGCATCGCTGCCGCCGCTGCCGCCGCCGCCGCCGGTCGAAATGCCGTCACCGGCCTTAGATTCGCCAGCCGTGGCGTTGAAGTTGAGGTTGAGCGGACCAGTGTTGCTGACGGTCGCGTTGTCCAGCTTGTCGCTGTCGACCAGCTTGTTGACTTGGTTCACGATGGAGGCGCTGTTGTTCCCGGCGCCAGTCATCGAGCCGTTCAGGATGTCCTTGAAGGTGACCTCGTCGCCGGTATGATAACTGACGTTACCATCCTTGTTGTTGATGATCGTATTGTCCTTGAACTCTCCGCCGTTGTTGATGACGTCGGCGAAATGATTGTCGGTGTTGCCGAGCTGGCCATCGAGATCGACGCCGACCTTGACGTCGACCTTGGTGTCATTGACGTTCTTGTTCTCGTTCGAGTTCTTGGTCTCGTTTTCGTTCTCGTTCGATGCCGTGTTTTCGTTGTTGTTCAAGGCATTGTTTACGTTTCCGTTTTGATTCTCGTTCGTGGCCGTGTTGTCGTTCGTATTTCCGTTGTCGTTCGTGTTTCCGTTGTCGCTCGTGTTGGCGGCGTTGTTGGTGTTGTTGTTGCTGTTCGCGTTAACGCCACTGCCGTCGCCGAATTCGCTATCGACGATTTGCAAACCGAAGGCGTTGATGTTGTTCTTGTCGAGTTCAGACATGATCGTGTCCTCAGTTGAGGCCGCGACTGCCGAACCGCATTCTTCTCTTACGCGGTTTTGGGCCGTACGCGGATGTTGCGTTTAATGCGGTGAATGGATGGTCAGACCGAGGGGAAAGAGGCCCGCAGTCCGATATTTCATCATATTTTGCTTGAGTACCTCCCTTTGACTTCGGGAGAGGCGGCCGAGCCAAGGCCCCAGCCGTCGATCGCCGAACCACTACGGGTTCGGTCGCTCAAACGGGAGAGTCCTGGATACACCCCAATCCCAACATGCGGCCCAGGAAGTCTGCGGCCAGCGGCTGCCGATTGTAAGCTGACAGTTCGAGCTAGCCCGTTCGGGGGGGACGGGTCCCGCAGCCCCAAAAACAACCCGAATCGCGCTGCCGATGGAAGTCGGAGCGCTTCCCAGACATTGCAGCGCGCCTGGGAGAGGGGGATTGGCTATAGCTCATCTGAACTATATCAGCGGGCTCTAACTTGGTGTATAAATCGTTAAGGCTAGGCGTGCCTGGGATGAAATGCCAAAAAAAATTGGAGTAAGGAAAAGAACGAGATCAACAGTCTCAGGCTAGGTTGAGGGTTGCAACCATGTTCGGAGTGAGTATGCGGAGCACCGTAGGTGGCGGTGCCGGGGAGAGTTGGGCGCGCAGAATCCTTCTAACTGTTTTCCCGGCAGACGGCTTTCCGGAATGTCTCGTTTACGCGATCGAGAGAGAATTCCCGTCCGTAGTCGTGGAGCAGACCACAAGTTTGGAGACGGCCTGCACTGTCTTCGATCATCCCGTCTGCCTGATCCTTGTCGATGCCGGACTGCTGGATAAGATCGGTGCGTATGGTGCTGGGCTGATGCAAAATCACCCGGTGGCGCCGATCGTTCTGGCTCAGAACGGTAGTCGCATCCCAGCTTCTATCCAGGATATTCTCGATCTGAAGATCGTGCGCAGCGTCCTGCCCATGGATTTGAAGCTCGACGTCTGGCTCTCGGTGATAGGGCTCATGCTTCGCGGTGGCGAATATTTCCCACCGACGATGTTCCAGTCATACGCCGGGAGTCTTCGGCAAGAGGTTGCGGATTACTCCGCATCTATCGGACAACCGATGGCGGAACGGTCGGACTTCGAGGAAATCGGCGCACTGACGGATCGTGAGTTACAGGTTCTGGAAATGGTGGCTCGTGGGTCGCAGAACAAGATTATCGCCGCGACCCTTCGGCTCTCTGAGCACACTGTCAAGATTCACCTTCACAACATCATCACCAAGCTCGGAGCTCACAACAGGACGGAAGCAGCCGCAGTGTTTCACGCGCACACGGGGTCGTTTTTCGGCAGCTTGGGACGCTCGAAAGCGGGTCTTGACCAATCCTCGCCATGAGAACCATGCCGCGCTTTCAAGAGATTCTGCAGCTGGTCGGTCAGCTGAACTATACGTGGACCAACACTGAAAGCTTGCTGATCTACCTGATTGCGGGTCTGGCCAAGATCGACAAGGAGACAGCGATCATCGTTTTCCTGACCTTGAACACGACCCGGGCGCGTATCGAATTGGTTGAGCGGCTCGCCAAAATGCAAAAGACGCCGCCTGCGTGTCGCGAAGCGGTGCTGACTGTCACCAGCAAGCTGACGCGCCAGGCAAAGCTGCGCAACAAATACAGCCACTGCATCTATTCCTTTGACGAAAGCGGAACGCACGGTAGCACGCAGTTGATGCGTATCGTCGACGGCAAGGACGATGTGAAATACGGCAAGGTCGAAGCGCTCGACGACAAGGAGATTGGCCGAATCCAAGATTCGATCGACAACATCAAGGAAATCAACAAGGATGTTTGGTCGATCGTCATCAACCATTCGTTTCCTAGGTGATGTTCGATGAATGCCATAGGGCGCCGAAAGGCATCGTTTGGCGGCTTAGTTGGTCCATACGCTATGCTGCGATATCGTTCGTGGAAACATCCGTCTTTTCAAACCGGCTGAAAAACCGCAGGGAAATCAGTTGGATGGAATGGCGCGCCCGAAGAGATTCGAACTCCTGACCCCCAGATTCGTAGTCTGGTGCTCTATCCAGCTGAGCTACGGGCGCGCATCAGGCCATGTTTTCAACGGCCTCGCGATCCGGTCCGAAAGACCGGCCGCGAATGTGTGCAGTTCCCTAACGACTGAATTTGCGAAAAGCAAGTCGATCCGGCAAAAGTTTTGTCGCAGGCCTGTCATGCGCCGATGCCGGCCGCGATTCCAGCACTTCGAGCCGCTGCTGGGCCGGGTTCGGTCCGGACGGCGGTCGGGAGCGACCAGCGACAAGCTGGAAGGCAAGCGCCCCTCGGGAAACGGCCCGGAAGCTTCAGGCCGGGCGGCGCAGACTGCCACGGGCATGGTCGAGCCGCACCGGCTGGTCGGGAATGGTGACGGTGAATGTCGTGCGCCCGCCAATCGACTCGACCAATTCCACCGTGCCGCCGTGCGCCCGGATCAGTTCGTGCGCGATCGCCAGGCCAAGGCCGGTGCCGCCGCTGCGCGCGGAGCCGCGGAAGGCCGCGAACAGGTTTTCGCGCGCCTTCGGCGGCAGCCCGGGGCCGGTGTCGGTCACGGCGATGCGGCTGACACTGCCCATGCGCTCGGCGGAAACCGCCAGCCGCCGCACCACGGCGCTCTCGGTGTCGGCCGCCATCGCCTGCACCGAGTTGCGGCAAAGATTGGTGAGCACCCGGAACAGCTGGTCGGAATCGGCGTCCACCTCGAAAGCCATCTCGACGGCGTTGATGAACTCGATGCCCTCCTCGATGTCGAGCAGGCCGTGCACGTCCTCGACCAGCTGCCGCAGCCTCACCCTGCGGCGCGACGGCGGCGGCTCCTGCGTGCGGCCGTAGTGAAGCACGCCCTCCGAATAGGAGACGGCACGGTCGAGCGCGCGCAACAGTTTCGGCGCGAAGGCCTGCACGGTCGGATCCTTGACCTGGCGCAGGCGGTCCGACATCAACTGGGCCGAGGCCAGGATGTTGCGCATGTCGTGGTTGATCTTCGACACGGCGAGGCCGAGGTCGGCAAGATGCTTCTGTTCGGCCAGCATCTTTTGCAGCCGTTCCTGCATCTGCGACAGTTCACGCTCGGCCACCCCGATCTCGTCGGCGCGGTCGGCGGGGTGAATGATCCGCCCGGGATCGTCGGGGGCCTCGGAGAAGGACAGCATCGAGCGCGTCATGGTGCGGATCGGGCCGATCATGATCAGGTCGATCGCGGCATAGACCAGCATGGCCGTGAACAGCGAGATCAGGAGCGAGACGAAGGCAACGTTGCGCGAATAGATGAGCATGGCCTTGCGCAAGGAATAGTCCGGCATGATCAGCTCGAACTCCTTGTCGCTGTCGCCGACCGGTCCGAAAACCCGCAGCATCCTGTCCCCGCCGAAAAACAGCGTGTCCAGCGCGCCGGTCATGCCCTTGACCATGCCGACGCTGGCAAGATCGATGTGCTCGTCCACCTGCGGCGGCATGTCGGCCACCACCAGAAGCCGCGAGACGCCGCCGTCGCGCACCGCGATCGCCTTGGCGCCGATGGCCATCAGCACGTCATTCTGCGCCGTGCGCGACAGCGAGGTCGGTTCGCCCTGCAACAGCACGATCGACACGGCGGCGGCCGTGCTCAGCCTCTCCTTGAGCCAGCTCAGCCTGTAGCTGGCGATCCAGGGCAGGAAGATCAGCACTTCGGCCAGCAGCACGAAAACGATCGTCAGCAGCAGCAGTTTCGTCGACAGTCCGCGCGACAGGGGTACCGTACGGACGGCGGCTGGCGCCGTTCCGGTTCCTTCCCCTGCTTGGCTGGCTTCGCTCATGCGACTCTGTCTTCACAATCACTTGATCAGCCAAGATTAGGCGATTACGGCTTTTTTGCCAATTTCCATCCTCGGTCGGAACATTAAATTTGCGACAGATGGCCTGCCGCCCCGGTCTATCAACGCCGGATTGACTTTAAAAACCCTTCTTTCTATAAGCCCGCTCACGCTCGGGCCATTCGTCCCGGCGCGGTTTCGATCGCGCCAAACCGGCCCGGCAAAGCTCCTGTTACAAAGTGACAGAATCAAGAAGGGCCGCACCCCGCGGTATTAAAACAAATGAAGCGTACCTACCAACCGTCCAAACTCGTCCGCAAACGCCGGCATGGCTTCCGTGCCCGCATGGCCACCAAGGGTGGCCGTGGCGTCGTCGCAGCTCGCCGCAACCGCGGCCGCAAGCGGCTCAGCGCCTAAGCGAGACGAGATCGTTGCCCGCAACCGGCAAGCCAGTGGGGCAAAATCCCAAGCGGCTTCTGAAACGCGCGGAATTCCTGGCCGTCCGTCGTGGTGAAAAGCGACGCGGGCGGTTTTTCCTCGTCGAGGTCCTCGACCGCGGCGATGGCGGGGTGCCGCGCGTCGGCTACACAGTCACCAAGAAGGTCGGCAACGCCGTTGTGCGCAACCGTGTCAAGCGGCGGCTGAAAGAAGCCGTCCGCGTCCATGCGGCCGATGACATGATGCCCGGCAATGATTATGTCATCGTCGGGCGCGATGATGCGCTGCGCGCCCCCTTCGGCCAGTTGAAGGCCGAACTCTCCCGCAGACTTCGCGGAACACGATAGGCCAAGGGCTCTCGATGGAAAACAACCGGAACTTCTTCATCACCATCGCGCTGTCGGTGCTGATCCTGACTTTGTGGCAGGTTTTCTACATGAACCCGCGCGTCGAGGCGCAGCGCGAGGCCGCCAAGATCGAACAGCAGCGCGTCGAGGAACAGAAGAAGGCGGCCGACGCCGCCAATCCCGGCGCAGCGACGCCGGCGCCAAGCACTGCGACCCCGGGCACTGCGACCCCGGGCGCCATCCCCACCGCCCCCGGCGGCGATGTCGTCACCGCGGCGAGCCGCGATCAGGCGCTTGCGGCTTCCAAGCGCGTCAAGATCGACACCCCGAGCCTCGAGGGCTCAATCAACCTGACCGGCGCCCGTCTCGACGATCTCAAGCTCAAGCACTATACCGAAACCGTCGACAAGAATTCGCCCGAGATCAGCCTTCTCAACCCGCAGGCGCTGCCCACCGGCTATTTCGCCGAGATCGGCTTCGTCGGCAACGACAAGACCGGCGCGGTGCCGGGTGCCGAAACGGTGTGGAGCGTGGACGGCAATCCGACGCTCACCCCCTCGACGCCGGTGACGCTCACCTACACCAACGACAAGGGCCTGACCTTCAAGCGCACCTTCTCCGTCGACGCCAACTACATGTTCACGGTGTCGGACACGGTGCAGAATTCCGGCTCGAGCGCGGTTTCGCTGTTCAACTACGGCCGCGTCACGCGCTACGACAAGCCGGCTGTCGCAAGCACCTATGTGCTGCATGAAGGCCTGATCGGCGTTACCGGTACCGAGGGTCTGGCGGAATACAAATACTCCAAGATCGAGTCCGACAAGCAGATCACGCCGGGCAAGTCGACCGACGGTTGGCTCGGCATCACCGACAAATACTGGGCCGTCACCTTGGTGCCGACCGAGAAGCAGCCTTTCCAGCCGCGCTACGCCTATTTCGAGGATGGCCGCCACCGCTACCAGTCCGACTTCCTGACCGACCCGATCAATGTCGAGGCCGGCCAGTCGGCGACCGTCGAGACGGAAATCTTCGCCGGTGCCAAGGAAGTCGCCAAGATCAATGCCTATGAGGCGGACCGCCACATTCGCCAGTTCAATCTTCTGATCGACTGGGGCTGGTTCTACTTCATCACCAAGCCGATGTTCTGGCTGATCGACACGCTCTACAAATTCTTCGGCAATTTCGGCCTGGCGATCCTGGCCACCACCGTCATCGTCAAGGCCATCTTCTTCCCGCTCGCCAACAAGTCCTACGCCTCGATGGCGAACATGAAGAAGATGCAGCCCAAGATGCTCGAGATCCGCGAGAAATACGCGGACGACAAGATGAAGCAGCAGCAGGCGATGATGGAGCTGTACAAGACCGAGAAGATCAATCCGCTCGCCGGCTGCTGGCCGGTGGCGCTGCAGATCCCGGTCTTCTTCTCGCTCTACAAGGTGCTCTACATCACCATCGAGATGCGGCACGCGCCGTTCTTCGGCTGGATCCAGGATCTGGCCGCGCCCGATCCGACTTCGATCTTCAACCTGTTCGGGCTCGTTCCGATCACGCTGCCGCACATGCTGATGATCGGCGTGTGGCCACTGATCATGGGCGTCACCATGTTCCTGCAGATGCGCATGAACCCGACGCCGCCGGACCCGACGCAGGCCGCGATCTTCACCTGGATGCCCGTCATCTTCACCTTCATGATGGCAGGGTTCCCGGCGGGCCTCGTCATCTACTGGGCGTGGAACAACACGCTGTCGATCCTGCAGCAGGGCGTGATCATGAAGCGCCAGGGCGCCAAGATCGAACTCTGGGACAATCTGCTGGCGCTGTTCCGCAAGAAGCCATCGCCGGCGGAATAGAGGGCTTCTTTGGCAAAGAGCCCACCCCGGTAACCATAAAGTCGGGCGATTTGGCCAAGAGCAGATTTGACGGCTGGGTCCTGTGTCCTGCAGGGCTCAGCCTTTAGTTTCAGTGATGCAGCGCGCGATGCCTAGCCCGGCACGCGATAGGGACCGAGCCGGCATCTTCCTCGCCTCCCCTCATTGCCGCAATTCGAACCTCGCTGCTGCCGGATTGTCCGTGTGGAACTTATCCTGCGTTCAAGAGTTCGCGCACAAGGCTTCCTAAAGCTCCCGCGTGGGAGATCAGGTCGACGCGCCCGTTAAAGTCCAAGGCAGTGCAGCGGATCGACCTCATCACATGCTACTTGCAGCGAGGCATTCCGATGAGCAGCAACGTTCACCCAAAGACACGCAAGGTCACCGACAAGGATTTGAAGCAGAACCCCGGAATTGGTGCCTCCAGGGGCACGATCAAAGGTGGCGATCTTCTCGACCAAGAGGAGGAACTGGACGGCGAAAACACTTTTGAGGGAGATGTGGAAAACGACACCACACCGCAAGGCGGTGTCAATCCCCGTCAGACCGGGCGAACTAACGAATAGGAGCCGGCCACGGCCGGGCGTCGAACGTGCAGAGGAAGACCGGCAGCCATGGTCCGGGGCCGGAAGCTGGGAGACCGGATACCGCTGGAGTAGAGTTCGCTCGTCAATGACGTCACGTCGACCCGATCAACCGCCTGATTGGAGGCTGTCATGCTGGATTTCGATCACGCCAGGCATCGGATGGAGGCCCACATCGCGCGCCGCGGTGTGCGTGACAAGCGGGTTCTGAATGCAGTGCGCCGGGTCGCGCGGGAGCAATTCGTCGACGAAGGTTTTGAGGAATTCGCCTATGAGGACAGTCCGCTGCCGATCGGCAGCGGACAGACGATCTCGCAACCCTTTATCATGGCGAAAATGGCTGAGATGGCCGAGATCGAGGCTACCGATCGCGTGCTGGAAATCGGCACCGGCTCGGGCTACGCAGCAGCCGTACTGGCCGAACTTGCTGAACACGTTTTCACCATCGAGCGGCACCGATCGCTCGCGCAACAGGCGGAGCGGCGGCTCAATGCCGCCGGTTACCGAAACATCGAGGTTAGGGTCGGCGACGGCACGAAAGGCTGGCAGGAAAAGGCACCCTTCGACGCTATCGTCGTCGCGGCCGCCGGCAAATCCATTCCCCTCGGCTTGCAGGAGCAGTTGGAGATCGGCGGCAGGCTGATCATTCCGGTCGGTGAAGACCCTTACTCCCAGCGGCTCGTTCGGCTCACGCGGATTGCGGCAAACAAGTTCGAGGAGGAGGACCTCGGCGCTGTCATGTTCGTGCCGTTGATCGGCGAGCATGGCGGGCAGGACGAAAGCCCGCGGTCGGCGCGCGAGGTGCGCCCTCCTCCATTGCCGCAGCAAATCGCGCGGGCGGCCGAAGATCTGCCGCCGATCGACGATCCGGCCTTCGGCGCGATGTTCGACCGGTTCGGCAGCCGGCGCGTCGTCTTGCTCGGGGAAGCCAGCCACGGCACTTCGGAATTTTATCGTGCGCGCGCGGCTGTCACCCGACACCTGCTCCAGCGACACGGGTTCACCATCGTGGCCGTCGAGGCGGACTGGCCGGATGCGGCGCAGATCAATCGATATATTCGCGCAGAGGACCGGCAGTCGGATGCGCAGCCGCCTTTTCAGCGCTTCCCGACCTGGATGTGGCGCAACACCGAGGTGGCCGCATTCGTCGGCTGGCTGCGTGAATACAACCGGGACGTGCTCGATGCGCGGAAAGCAGGCTTCTACGGACTGGATCTCTACAATATGAGCGGCTCGATCGCCACGGTGCTTGCCTACCTGGAAAAGGTTGATCCTGAAGCGGCCGCCGTCGCGCGCGAGCGCTACGGCTGTCTGATGCCTTGGCAGAACGAGCCCACCACCTACGGACGGGCGGCGCTGCGGCCGGGCTACAGAACCTGCGAAGAGGCCGCGGTCCGGCAGTGCATAGACATGTTCGAACGATCCATGGCGGAGGGTGACGGCGATCTCCTCGACGCCAGGCAGAGTGCACGTCTGGTCGCATCGGCCGAGCGGTACTACCGCGTGATGTATTATGGTGGCGCCGAGACTTGGAACCTCCGCGATCGGCACATGTTCGAAACGCTCGATCAGCTTCTCGAAGCGCAAGGACCGGATTCCAAGGCCGTGGTATGGGCGCATAACTCGCATATCGGCGACGCGCAGCATACCGATATGGGCACTGTCCGCGACGAGCTGAACATCGGCCAGCTCTGCCGGGAACGCTTCGGTGCCCGGACGGCATTGATCGGCTTCGGAACAGATACCGGTACTGTCGCCTGTGCCTCGGAATGGGGCGGTGAGATGGAGGTGAAGGATGTGAATCCTTCGCTGCCGCACAGCTTCGAACGGCTATGTCACGACAGCGGCAAACCGTCGTTCCTGCTGGATTTTGGGCGCCATGGCCAGCTCGGCGCCGATCTGGCGGCGCCGAGGCCGGAACGCTATATCGGCGTCATCTACCGGCCGGAGACTGAACGACTCAGCCATTACATGGACTCGTCCGTCTCCCTCCAGTTCGATGCCTTCGTTTGGTTCGATCGAACGTCCGCGGTCACGCCGCTCTCCATTTCGACCGACAGCACCGGCAAGGTACCGGATACATTCCCGTTCGGCATCTGAGGTCCGGAACTTCATTCCAGTGCATTGGCGGGTCAGAGGTCCTCAACCGCGCGGCCTGTCGAGAAAGCCTTGTTCCGTCCGGGGTTTTGTTAGGGCGAGCGTCGCTTCACGTTCCCGTGATCGGCGAAACTGAAAGCGTACGCGCGGCGTGACTGCTTGTGCGTTTCCAAAGGCTATCAATTCCGATCAGCCCTCACCCGGAGGAAGACCACATGCGCTTGCCCACATTTAGAACCGTTGCCCTATCGGCCCTTGTTGCCGGCATGACGATTGCCGCTCCCGCCTACGCCAAGAACCCGAATGTCGGCGGCGCGCCGATGTACACCACCAAGAACATCGTGCAGAACGCGGTGAAGTCGAAGGATCACACGACGCTGGTCGCCGCCGTGAAGGCAGCCGGCCTGGTCGACACGCTGCAAGGCGCCGGCCCGTTCACCGTGTTTGCACCCACCAACGAAGCTTTCGCGGCACTGCCGGCAGGCACGGTCGACACGCTGCTCAAGCCCGAGAACAAGGGCAAGCTCACCAAGGTGCTGACCGCGCATGTCGTGGCCGGCAAGATCTCAGGCGCCGAGATGATGAAGAAGGCCAAGGCGATGGGCGGCAAATACGAGATGAAGACCGTCTCGGGCGACACGCTCACCGCCGAGGTCAAGAAAGGCAAGCTCTACATCATGGACGAGTCCGGCGGCGAGGCGAAGGTGACGGTCGCCGACGTCAACCAGTCGAACGGCGTCATCCACGTCGTCAACAAGGTGCTGTTGCCGAAGTAGCGGCTTCCGGCGAAAAGGGGGCGTTGGCGGATCGTGGGGCTTTCTCGGTCCGCCATCCCCGCCTCATGACGAGGTGCCATGTTTTTGGGAAGCCGTATCGGCGAGGCCGGGGTCCTGTAGTCCCTCACAGGACCCCGGTTTCTTTTTATGGGCCGCTGGGCTTCAGCGTTCGAAGCCCGACCCGTTTCCGGCACGTCACTCCATGACGGCGCTGTGGTCGACCTTGGCCGGCGTTCCCGGCTTGCGCAGCAGCAGCACCAGCGGGATGGCGGCCAGCGACAGGATCATCATCAGCTTGAAGTCGTTCATGTAGCTGATGATCGTCGCTTGCAGCGTGACCACGCCGTCCAGCGCGGCGCGGCCGGCGGCGGTGTAGGGGTTCATCGCCTGAAAGATCGCCGGATCGCCGAACGCCTGGTTGAATGGCGTCACATAGGTGGCGATGTTGGCGTGGTTGATCTGCACATTCTGCGTCAGCAATGCGGTGACCACGGATATGCCGACGCTGGAGCCGATGTTGCGCGACAGGTTGTAGAGGCCGGTGCCTTCCGCGCGCCGCTCCGGCGCCAGCGTGGCGAAGGTGATGGTGGTCAGCGGCACGAACAGGAAGCCGAGCCCCGCCCCCTGGACGAAGCCGGTGGAGACGATGGTCCATTGCGAGACGTCAGGCGTCCAGCCGGTCATGTCGTACATCGCCCAGGCGGTGATCAGCAGGCCGGCAAGAAGCAGCCAGCGCGTGTCGACCTTGCCGATCAGCCTGCCGACCAGGAACATGCAGGCCATCGTGCCAAGCCCGCGCGGCCCCATGACGATGCCGGCCGTCACCACGGGATAGCCCATCAGCGTCTGCAGGTATGGCGTCATCAGCGCCAGAGAGGCCAGGTAGGTGATGCCGATGATGAAGATGAAGATCATGCCGACGGCGAAATTCCGGTCGAGGAAAAGCCGCGGATTGACGAAGGTGTCGCGGGCGGTGAAGGTGTGGACGAGGAAGATGTAGAAGGCCGATGCGCAGATCACCGCCTCGACGATGATCTCGGATGACGAGAACCAGTTGAGCTGCTCGCCGCGATCGAGAAACATCTGCAAGGCCGCTATGGTTATGCTGAGCATGCCGAAACCCAGCCAATCCAGCCTTGCCTTGAAGTCCAGCTTGGTTTCCAGGACGTAGAGCGACACGCCGGCGAAGGCCAGCGCGCCGATCGGGACGTTGATGTAGAACACCCAGCGCCAGCTTACATTTTCGGTCAGCCAGCCGCCGATGACCGGTCCCAGCACCGGCCCGACCATCACCGAGATGCCGAACAGCGCCATGGCGGAGCCGCGCTCCTCCACACTGTAGATGTCGAGCAGGATGCTCTGCGACAGCGGCACCAGGGCCGCGCCGAACAGCCCCTGCAGCAGGCGGAAGCCGACGATCTGCGGCAGCGACTGGGCGAAGCCGCACAGCACCGAGGCGACGACGAAGCCTGTGATCGAGGTCAGCAGGATGCGCTTGCGGCCGAAGCGGTTGGCAAGATAGCCCGAAGGCGGCGTCATCACCGCCGCCGCGACGATGTAGGAGGTCAGCACCCAGTTGATCTGGTCGGCGCTGGCCGAGACGCTGCCCTGGATATAGGGCAACGCGACGTTGGCGATGGTCGTATCCAGCGCCTGCATGATGACGGCCAGGATCACGCAGGCAGTGATGGCGCCGCGATTGGCGACCACCGGCGTGGCACCTGTCGCAGGCGCGCTGGTCATGACTTTTGTCCGAACAGGCCGATGAGATTGGTGACGAAGTCCGGCAGGCCGCGTGCATGACCCGTGTCGACGTCGAGCACCACGCTCATGCCGCCGCGCAGCGGCGGTTTGCCCTCGATATCGTCGATCGTCACGCGCATCGGGATGCGCTGCACGACCTTGACCCAGTTGCCGGTGGTGTTCTGCGCCGGCAACAGCGAGAAGCTCGACGACGAGGCGGGGCTGATCGAGGCGACCGTGCCGTGCCAGACGGCCCCCGGATAGGTATCGACGCTGATCGTCGCCGTCTGTCCCGGCCGCACATAGGTCAGCTCGGTTTCCTTCGGTTCCGCCGCGATCCACAGATCGGTCGACGAGACGAGGCTGAACGCCGGCTGCGAAGCCGGCAGGTACTTGCCGACCTGCAGCGCGTCGACATTGGTGACGATACCGTCGAACGGCGCCTTGACCACGGAATCGGCAAGGTTGCGCTGGGCATCGTCGACGCCCGACTGGGCCTGCAGGTAGAAAGGGTTCTTCTCCACCGGCTGGTTGGCTTCGCCGCCGAGTTGGGCGAGCGTGGCCTGCGCCTGCGCCCTGGCGACGGACACTTTCTGGCGCGCGGCAACGAGGTCGTGCTGGGCGCTGTCGAAAGATGCTTTCGAAGCGGTGGAGGTCTTGAGCAGATCCTGCTGCCGCTGGAAAGCGGCCTCGTAATAGGGGATGTCGGCCTGCGCCTGCTCGATCTGCGACAGCGACTGCTGGTAACTCGCCTCGAGCGTCAGCACCTGGTTGCGTACGGTGCCGAGTTGGGCCTGGGCGGCGGCGACAGCGGTCTCGAAGGACGCCGGTCGCAGACGGAACAGCACGTCGCCCTTCTTGACCGCCTGGTTCTCATGCACGTCGATCTCCTGCACCGTGCCGGAGACGTCGGTCGAGACGCCGAGCGACTGCGCCTGGATGTAGGCATTGTCGGTCGTCATCAGCTGGCCGCCGGTGACGTAATAATAGCCCCCGACGACGAGCGCGACGGGAAGCAGGGCAAAAAGGACGGGCCGCGTCAGGCTGCGCTTCGGTTTGGCCGGACCAGGAGCGGCGCCGGCATGGGCGCGGGTCGGCTGCGGCTCCTTGGCCGGGGCCTCGAGTGCCGCCGGCTCGAGCGCGACCGGCGCTTCCAGCTCGTCATTTTCGACGACGACGCTGGCCCGCCTCTGCTCCCGCTGACTATCGAGCTGGATGATCTGGTCGGTCCGACCCGCCGGGGTTTCGTCTCCGGCGGGCTTCTTGGGGGATGTTGATTCAGCCATGTACTTTCTCCCGGTCGACGGCTGGCTGGGCGCAAGCCGCGAGCAGATTGGATTTGATCGAGCTTAGGGTCCGCAGCAGATGCTGCTGCGCTTCAGGCGAAAGGCCTGCGAAGGCCTCGTCTCGTGTCCCCTGGCCATTGCCGCGCATGATCTCGAGCAGCGGACGGGCATGCGGTGTGAGGTAAAGCAGCCAGGCCCTGCGGTCGGCGGGATCGGGCCGGCGCTCGATGAAGCCGCGCGCTTCCATCTTGTCGAGCAGCCGGGCGAGCGTGATCGGCACGATCTCGATGAGGTCGGCGAGCTTGTTCTGATGGATGCCTTCATGCAGCGAAAGGCAGGCCAACACCTGCCATTGGGCGCGGGTCAGCCCCGATGCGCGCGACCGCTGCTCGAACCGCTTGCGAAGCAGGCGCGCGACATCGTGCAGCACGAAGCTGATATTGGGCGAAGAGGGCATGGGAGGAGATCGGGGGTCGACTGACAACTTTTCGTGAGCATGCTTATTATCATCATGCACATAATCCTGCTGGACGCCACGCGCAAGACCGATTAAGGCCCGGGGAAGAAAAAACGCATGGGCCACCGTGCGGAAAAACGCGCCAGGCGGCGAGATAATCCGGCAAGGATTTTGGCGATGGATTGGATCAGGATCGCGGCCGTCACGGCTCTTGTTGCGTGCCCCGGTGCAGCGGCCGCGAAGGAAGCGGTAAGCTGTGGCGGCGCCGCCATGCTGGGCGGCGCGCAGCTCAACTGCAGCCACGTCGAACCCAAGGCACCGCCGCAGTTCTGCACGTTTAGCTGGGCCCTTCACACGATGGCGGGAGATCAGAAGGTTTGTCGAAGGCAGTTTCATGCTGCCTCCCGGAGCGTCGAACGTTCAGGTCTATCAGGGCAGTGGTTTCGACAGCGCGCTGTCCAACCCGATCGTGATCTGCCGCGGCAACAAATGAGCGCGACGAGCAAGGAAGGCTCGCTCGTCAGCCGATTGGTGCTATAGGGCGGATCACGTTATTTTGACCAGGCACGCGGATTCCGGATTCGTGTGGCTCTCACTTCCTGGACGGACTTCGACATGGACGGACCCAACCCCGGCATCAAGCACCCGATCCCGATGCACACGCGCGTCGGCTTCCTCAAGCCGCTGGTCACGGCGCCGAACATCGAGATCGGCGACTTCACCTATTATGACGACCCGGACGGGCCCGACAAATTCGCCGAAAAATGCGTGCTGCACCACTACCCCTTCATCGGCGACAAGCTCGTCATCGGCAGATTCTGCGCCATCGCCGAAGGTGCGCGTTTCATCATGAACGGCGCCAACCACGCCATGTCAGGCTTCTCGACCTATCCGTTCAACATCTTCGGCCATGGCTGGGAAAAGGGTTTTGACCCGGCGACATGGTCGAAGGAAGTGCGTGGCGATACGATCGTCGGCAGCGATGTCTGGATCGGCATGGAGGCGGTGGTCCTGCCTGGCGTGGAAATAGGCCATGGCGCCATCATCGCGGCGAAATCGGTGGTGACGCACGACGTGCCGCCCTATGCGATCGTTGCAGGCAACGCGGCCAAGATGGTCAAGATGCGTTTCGACGACAGGACGATCCGGCGGCTGCTGGCGGTGGCGTGGTGGGACTGGCCCGTCGACAAGGTCGGCCGCAACCTCGATGCCATCAGGGGCGCCGACATCTCTCTTCTGGAGGCAGCAGCTTGAACGTTCCCGACAGCACCACGATCGGCACCGACCTGTTCACGCGCGGGTGGATCTTCATCCGCGGCGTTCCGGCCATGAAGTTCCTGCCGCCGGAAGGGCCGCCGGAGATCGCCTTTGCCGGCCGCTCCAATGTCGGCAAGTCGTCGCTGATCAACGCCCTGGTCAACCAGAAGGGGCTGGCGCGCACCTCCAATACGCCGGGGCGCACGCAGGAGCTCAACTATTTCGTGCCGGACGGGTTTTCGGGCGAGGGCGCCGACCTGCCGCCGATGGCGCTGGTCGACATGCCGGGCTACGGCTACGCCACCGCCCCCAAGGAGAAGGTCGACGAGTGGACCAAGCTGGTCTTCGACTATCTCAAGGGCCGGGTCACGCTGAAGCGGGTCTATGTGCTGATCGACGCCCGCCACGGCATCAAGGCCAAGGACGACGAGGTGCTGTCGCTGCTCGACAAGGCCGCGGTCTCCTACCAGATTGTGCTGACCAAGACCGACAAGATCAAGGCCGCTGGCGTGCCGCGCCTGATCGAGGAGACCCTGGTCAAGATCAAGAAGCGGCCCGCGGCGTTTCCATTTGTCCTGGCGACGTCATCGGAAAAGACCGAGGGCCTGGAGGAATTGCGTGCAGCGATCGTGCTCGCCGCCAATGGCGGTTAAGAGCCGGATGATTTCAGGCCGAGTCAGTGCCGTTTGAGGGCATAGGATGCGTATCGTTTTTCGTTGTGATCCCGCGCTTGCCGAAACGCTGCCCCGGCCGGTTCCGGCGCGCGCCCTGCTGCCTGACTGGCTCCGCAAGATGCCTCCGAAAGCCTTTTCGGAAATCCATGGGCGAGAGATCCGGACCGTAAAGCAGTGCCCGCCCTTCGTCGATGCCATGACACATGGCTTCATGATCCTGCTGCCATGCGATGTGACAGTCGAGAACGGCGCCTTTGAATGGCGGTGGGACATCGCCGGGCCGTCAACGAAGGGCCACCCGCGTTCGCCGCTCAGCTTCCATGTCGCCGAACAGCTCGCCGGAGCACCGTTCTCGAATGGGCTCGCGGCCATAAAGTTCAACAGCTTCTGGACGATCGAGCTGGAGGAAGGCTGGTCCCTCTTCGCTACCCATCCGGTCAACCGCGACGATCTTCCTTTCCGACTGGTGACCGGTGTTGTCGATGCCGATCATTTCCAGGACGCCGGCATCAATTTCCCGGCAATTTGGACCGACCACGGTTTCTCCGGCGTGCTGGCGAAGGGCACGCCGGTTGCGCAATGCTTTCCCGTGCCGCGCGCCGCGCCCGAACTCGTCTTCGAAAGCTTCGATGCCGCGCGCAAGGCTTCCTACGAAAAGACCGTTGCCGATGTTCTTGCCAAACCCGGCGTCTACCGGAAGCAGTTTCGCGTAAAACGCGCCCGCTAGAGCAATTCCAGGGAAAGTGCGTAGCGGTTTCCGTCCGGAATTGCGTGAAAACAAAGAGTTGGAATTTTCCTGGAGCTCTCTAGCCGCCAAGCAAGCCCTTCAACGCTTCGCGGTCGATCCAAAGCTTGCCGTGCGGCGCCGACGTCAGGGCCATCGCGATGACGCCGAAGGTCGTGGCGCGCTGCTGGTAGGCCGACCGGTAGGCCTCCATCGCGCCGTCCATGTCGCCCGTTTGCTGCAGCGCCACCCCAAGATTGACCGCCGCTTCGGCGTCGTCGGGACGTATCTCCAGCGCTTTGCGAAAGGCGGCCGCTGCCCCCACATGATCATGCAGATCCTGCCTGACAAGGGCGAGGTCGAACCATGCCGATGCGGGCGCGTTGCCGCTCACGGCCCGCTCCAGCAAAGGTGCCGCATCGGCAGGCATTCCGTCCTCGAAAAGCATGCGGCCCAGACGCGCTGCCGCTTCTCCAGACAAGGGATCGGCAAGCGTCACCCGCCGCCACGCCTCGAGCGCCCGGGCCCGGTCGCCAGCCTCGTCGAGTGTCCGCGCCTGCTCGACAAGCACGGCTGCGTCAGGCGCCAATTCCGCCGCGCGTGAGAGATGGGAGAGCGCCTGGTCGAAATCCCGTGCCGCCCGCGCCAGGCGGCCGGCGAGCAATTGAGCCGATGCGTTGTCGGCCCTGATCGCCAGACTTGCATGAATATGGGTGCGGGCTCGCGACAGCTCTCCCTTGGCGAAAAGAACGGCGGCCATGAGATGGTTGAGCCCTGGGTCGTCCGCGCTCCGGCGAAGAGCCTCCTCGCAAAGCAGCCGCGCCTGCTCGTGGCGGCCGGCGTTGAAGTCCGTCACGATGCGCCGCATCTGATCCTGGAGCTTCGGATCGCCCATACCGATCTGCCTTTACGCTTGCGGCGGGGCTTTTTCGTCCTCGACAAGCCTTTCGGTGCCGTAGGCTTTCAGGAACATGTTGACGCCCGACCTGACGATGTGGTCGATCTCGTCCTGGGTCGGGGCCTTGGTGCGGTAGGCGAAGATGCACTGCCGGAAAAGACCGGCCAGGCACAGTTCGGTGAACTGATAGGCGGCGAGATCGACATCGTCGATCTCGAGCAGGCCGCGCTCGATGGCGGCATTGAGGAACGTCACGACCTTGTCATGGCCGCGCTTCGGCCCGCGTTCGTAAAAGCGGGCGCCCATGTCGGGTATTCTGTCGGATGCGCCGATTACCGTGCGCTGCGCCTGGATGACCCTGGCCGAGGTGATCTTCATGGACAGCACCTTGCCGTACTTGACCAGCGTCTGGCGCAGATCGTCCGCGCGGTCGAGCATGTCGTACATGTTCTTGAAGATGGTGCCGCGCTCTTCCTCGATCAGCGCCTCGAACAGCTCTTCCTTGTTGGCGAAGTAGACATAGATGGTGCCTTTCGAAACGCCGGCCTCGCGCGTGATGTCGTTCATCGAAGCGGCCTCGAAGCCCTTTTCGATGAAGACACGGCGGGCGCCGGCGATGATCTGGCTGCGCTTGACCGGGTCCTGTCCGGCAGCCGGCCGGCCGCGGCGCAGGCCATCCAGCAGATCCTCGCACTGGTCGGTTTCGGCGCCACGCACAGGCTCAACCATGAAAGTCACACCTCGAAAATTATTCGAACCACCCGGTTCGATTTCCACTTGATATGGTCCTCTTTACGCGCTATGTCAACGCCCAGATCGAACCGAACGGTTCAGTATTATAACTTTAGAGAGATGTCATGTCCTCGAACACGCCTGCCACCGCTGAAGTCCGTCCTTTCCCCAATGCCAAGGTTGCCCCAGCGACGGAAGTGCCCGACGTCCACGTCCAGCCGGCTGTCGCACCGCCGCCGGCGGCTGAAGCTCCGGCCAAGAAGAAGCGCTCGGTGCGCTCGTTCCTGCTGCCGATCATCGGTCTTGCCCTGCTGAGCGGCGGCGCCTGGTACGGCTATGACTACTGGACCACGGGCCGCTTCATGATCTCGACGGACGACGCCTATGTCCAGGCCGACATGGCGTTCGTCTCGCCAAAAATTTCCGGTTATGTCGATCAGGTCGTGGTCAGCGAGAACCAGCAGGTCAAGGCCGGCGATCCGCTGCTGACGATCGATTCCGGCGACTACAAGATCGCCGTTGCCCAGGCCGAGGCGCAGATCGCCACGCTGGCAAAGACGCTCGACCGCATCGACGCGCAGACCAAGGCCGCGCAGGCCTCCCTGCAGCAGGCGCAGGCGCAGAAGGTCGCCGACCAGGCCGCCGCCGACAATGCCGGCCGTGCCCAGCAACGCGCCGCGCAACTGGTCAAGACTCATGTCGGTACGCAGGCACAGCTGGACGACGCCCAGACCGCGCTCGACCAGGCAAATGCCGCGCTCGTCGGCGCCGACGCGCAGATTGCCGCCGCGCAGGCCAATATCGGCGTGCTCGAGGCGCAGCGCGCGGAATCCGCCAGCACGCTGGCATCGCTGCAGCTTGGCCGCGACAAGGCCGCGCGCGACCTCTCCTTCACCGTGCTCAAGGCGCCGTATGACGGCGTCGTCGGCAACCGCTCCGTCGAACAGGGCGATCTGGTCAGCCCCGGCCAGAAGCTCGCCGTGGTGGTGCCGATGGACAAGCTCTACATCGTCGCCAACTTCAAGGAGACACAGCTTGCCCGGCTGGTCCCTGGCGAAAAGGTCAACATCTCAGTCGACGCCATCGACGGCCAACCCATCCAGGGGACCGTCTCGTCGCTGGCGCCTGCCTCGGGCTCGGTGTTTTCGCTGCTGCCGCCGGAAAACGCCACCGGTAATTTCACCAAGGTCGTGCAGCGCGTGCCGGTCCGCATCGACGTACCGGCCGATGCGCTGAAGACCGGCAAGCTGCGCGCCGGCCTCAGCGTCGTCGTCGCCGTCGACAGCCGCACCGCACCCGCCGCGACCAGCAACTAAGCGCTTTTCGGAGGGCGGCTTGGTGGCCGATCAAGGCACCGAGCCGCCCGGCCTGCCTCAAGGAGGCCCAGGACATGGCAACCGCAACCATCACCGCAGGATCGCCGCCGGCTATGCCGGCCGTGCCCGACACAATCTCGACGCGACGCGTCATCGCCTTCCTGGCGATGGTGTTCGGCATGTTCATGGCTATCCTGGACATCCAGATCGTCTCGGCCTCGCTGGCCGAGATCCAGGCCGGCCTCAGCGCCAGCTCCGACGAGATACCGTGGGTGCAGACGGCCTATCTGATCGCCGAGGTGGTCATGATCCCGCTGTCGGGCTTCCTCAGCCGGATGCTGTCGACGCGCGTGCTGTTCACCATCGCGGCCGCGGGCTTCACCGCGGCCAGCGCCCTTGCCGCGACCGCCACCAACATCGACCAGATGATCGTCTACCGCGCCGTGCAGGGCTTCATCGGCGGCGGCATGATCCCGAGCGTCTTCGCGGCGGCATTCACCATCTTCCCGCCGTCGCGCCGCGCCATCGTCTCGCCGATGATCGGCCTGGTGGCGACGCTGGCGCCGACCATCGGTCCGACCGTCGGCGGCTATATCAGCCACGCCTTTTCATGGCACTGGCTGTTCCTGGTCAACGTCGTGCCGGGCATCCTGGTGGCGACCGCGGCGTGGTCGCTGATCGATTTCGACAAGCCCAATCTCAAGCTGTTCTCGAAGTTCGACTGGTGGGGCCTTGCCGGCATGGCGGCCTTTCTCGGCTGTATGGAATATGTGCTTGAAGAGGGCCCGAACAACGACTGGCTGCAGGACCAGGCGGTCTTCATCTGCGCCATCATCATGACCATCGGCGCGGTGATCTTCTTCTGGCGGGTCTTCACGGCCGAGGAGCCTATCGTCGACCTCAAGGCGTTCAGCAACATCAATTTCGCCTTCGGCTCGCTGTTTTCCTTCGTCATCGGCATCGGCCTCTATGGCTTGACCTATCTCTATCCGGTCTTCCTCGGACGCATCCGCGGCTACGATTCGATGATGATCGGCGAAGCGCTGTTCGTCAGCGGCCTGGCCATGTTCCTGACCGCGCCCATCTCCGGCATCCTTTCGAGCAAGATGGATCTGCGGCTGATGATGATGATCGGCCTGTTCGGCTTCGCCACCGGCACCTGGTGGATGACGCATCTGACCGCCGACTGGGACTTTTACGAGCTGCTCATCCCGCAGATCCTGCGCGGCTGTTCGATGATGCTGTGTATGGTGCCGATCAACAACATCGCGCTCGGCACCTTGCCACCGGACCGGCTGAAGAATGCGTCCGGACTGTTCAACCTGACCCGCAACCTCGGGGGCGCCGTCGGCCTTGCCGTCATCAACACCGTGCTGATCGACCGCAATGCGTTCCATTACGCCCGGCTCTCAGAACATGTGCAGTGGGGCAGCGCCGCCGCGCAGACCAAGCTACAGAACATGACGCTCAATTTCGAGCAGACCACCGGGCTCGACGCCGCGAGCGCGGCGATCTCCAAGTTGTCGGGCATGGTCCACCAGCAGGCGGCGCTGCTGTCCTTCATGGATGTGTTCTATCTGCTGACGGTGCTGTTCGGCACACTGGGGTTCTTCACGATGCTGATCAAGAAGCCGGCCGCGCCCGGTGGTGGCGGAGGCGGCGGGCATTGAAGCAAGGAACCGTGGCAGCGGTTTTCGGGAAGCTCCTCCAGTCCACGCCCGAAAGCCCCGACCCACGCAAAAAACTCCGGGCCGCAAAGCCCGGAGTTTTTTGTTGCCTTGGCGTCGTCAGGCGGTCGCCGGCTTGAAGCTCAGCGCCACGCCGTTGATGCAGTGGCGCAGGCCGGTCGGCGCCGGACCGTCGTCGAAGACATGGCCGAGATGACCGCCGCAGCGGCGGCAATGCACTTCGGTGCGGGTCATGCCCAGCGACCGGTCCTCGGTCTTGCCGATGCCATTGGCGATCTCCTGCCAGAAGCTCGGCCAGCCCGTGCCGGAATCGAATTTCGTCTCCGAGGGATAAACCGGCAGGTCGCAGCCGGCGCAGGCGAAGATGCCCTTGCGGTGTTCGTTGAGCAACGGGCTGGTGCCGGGATACTCGGTGCCTTCCTTACGCAGCACGTCGAAGGCGGCCGGCGACAGGATGGCCTTCCATTCGTCCTCCGTCTTGGTGACCTCGAATTTCTCGGCGGCCTGCGCGGACTGCGGACCCATGCGCAGCATCGTTGCCGCGGCTCCGACAACGCCGATGGCGGCGGCACCGCTCAAAAGAAAGTCGCGACGGTTCATGACCAGTTCCTCCTGTCGTCTGTTTTGCCAAACTATACCGCCGCCCGAAAGTCAAAAGCCGGTGACGGTTGCCCCAAACGACACTCCGCGCCGTTCCACGGTCCACCGTGACGGCGCGGAGCATGCGTGTCGATTGCGGAGCACGGGAGCGAGACAACGCGATCGACGGAGAGCTCTTGCAGCGGGTTCGCCCGCAGCAAGCGCCTTGTTACATCTTGCGCCCGATCACATCTTCGGGAGCAGAACCTTGTCGATGACGTGAATGACGCCGTTGGACTGTTCGACATCGGCGATCGTCACATTGGCGACGTTGCCGTTCTCGTCGGTGACGGTGACCTTGCCGCCATCGGCCTTCAGCGACAGTTCGCAGCCGCCGACCGTCTTGACCTTGTGGGTGCCGCCATCGGCCTTGGCCATGGCCATCACATCCGCCGCCATCGCCTTGGCACCGATGACATGGCAGGTCAGGATCTTGGCGAGCTTGTCCTTGTTCTCCGGCTTGAGCAGGGTGTCGACCGTGCCTGCCGGCAGTGCCGCGAAGGCTTCGTTGGTCGGCGCGAAGACGGTGAACGGGCCAGGGCCCTGCAGGGTCTCGACAAGACCGGCAGCCTTGACGGCAGCAACCAGCGTCGTGTGATCCTTCGAATTGACGGCGTTCTCGACGATGTTCTTGTTGGCGTACATGGCGGCGCCGCCGACCATCGGGTTTTCGGCATACGCAGCAGTGGCGAGTGCGGAAACGGCGATCGTGCCGGCGAGCAAAAGGGTAGCGAGTCTACGCATGATGTTCAAACTCCTCGGGGTTTCTCTTCCCATTTTTGGGGACGTGAGGAGATACGAAGCACAATCGCGTGAGTTTCAGAATATTTTCGATTTTTAAATTATTCGCACCGCGACAGAGTTTTTGAGGACGAGGCGATCTGCCGGCTTAAAGAGCCACCTAGACGTCCGCCATGAAAGATAGACTGGATGTCTTCTGTCTTGGTGCCGCAAGACAGAAGGGGTCGCTCAGATGCTCTTCAAGTCGCCCGCGGCAACCACGGGGCCGGTGGGCTGGCCCGTCGGCGAGCCGCCGGCCGGCTCAAGGCTGACAGCCAGCACAGCGCCTTGCGCCAGCCTTTGCTGCGTGGCGGGCGAGACCCCGATATGCGCAGTCGCACCGGCCGGGATGACGCCCATCGAGACCGGGGCGCTCTTGCCCTCGATCATCCAAAGTTCGAAGTCCTTGCCGGAAGCGAGCGCGCCGGAAACATGCGAAAGGCTGACCTCGTGCCGCTCGGAATCGTAGACGGCGAGATACTTCACGTCGCTGCCGTCGGCGGCCAGCGATGCAACAAGGCGCGCCTGCGGCTGTTCAGCCGGGCGATTGACGTAGGGCACGGCGACATAGAGAGCCAGAGCAGCAACAGCCGCGACGGCAAGGCCGCGCCAGAAGGCAAGGCTGGACCAGAAGCCGGCGCGCGGCTCAGCAGAGACGGCCGCGGCCGATGCAAACAGCCGGCGGTCGATCGCCGGCTTCACCGAAGCCGGTGGTTCGGTTTCCGGATAGGCCGCGGCCAGCGGCGACAGGCGAACTTCCCAATCATCGACGAGCCGCGCGAAATCGGCTTCGGAATCGATGCGCCTGGATGCGATCCGCCGTTCGTCAGATGGCAGCACACCGAGCACGTATTCGGCGGCGAACATGTCGTCGCCCCCACGTTCCGGTCCATTGTCCTCTGCCAGCGTCATCTTTCCAGGCATTCCCTGAGTTTCATCAGGCTGCGGCGCAGCCAGGTGCGCATCGTGTTCAACGGCACGCCGTGGCGTTCCGCAAGTTCGGCATAACTTTCGCCCTTGAGATAAGCGCCCCGGACGGCCGCCGCCCGGTCTTTCTCCAGTTCATCGAGACAATGATGGATGCGTTCCGATTCGCCGCTCGCCACCACCATCGCTTCAGGTCCCGGCGCCGGATCGGCCACGTCGAGCGCTGCATCGATATCGGCGGCCGGCTTGCGCCGCGCTCGGATGCGATCGATCGCATGGTTGCGCGCGATCGCCACCAGCCAGGAGATCGGGCTCAGATCGGATACAGCAAAACGATCCGCCTTCATCCATATCTTGACGAAGACTTCCTGTAGCGCTTCTTCCGCGTCTCCCCGGTCGTTCAATACACGAAGGCAAACGCCGAAAAGTTTCGCGCTGGTCTGCCGGTAGAGCAGATCGAACGCGGCCCGGTCCTTCATCGAAGTCCGGACGATCAGCTTGGTGATGTCCTGCGGCGTCATGCGAGGCAAATTAGGCAATTGCGTTGTATTTGCAACGCCGTAAACATTCCATGCACCTAAAGTTCCGCCGTCCGGGCGCAGGCTGCGATTGCCAAGGGAATTGCCGCTGACTAGCTTGGCGGCAACGGGGGAGCGCGCATGTCCGTCGAACGGATCTTGTGGGAAGAAGACGCAACCGGCCTTGCCGGCCTGGTGCGCAAGGGCGAACTGTCGGCGATCGAGCTGGCCGAGGCGGCGATCGCCCGGGCCGAGGCCACCCGCCCCGAAATCAATGCAACGGCACAGCCGCTCTATGAGGCAGCGCGGACCCGCGCGAAGGCCATCGACCTTTCTCTGCCGCTGGCCGGCGTGCCCTTTGCCATCAAGGATCTCGGCATCGCCATCAAGGGCGTGCCCTCGCATGGCGGCAGCCGCATTCCGGCCTGGGTGCCCGACTTCAACTCGGTGATGACCGACCGCTATCTCGCCGCCGGGCTGATCCCGATCGTCACCTCGACGTCGCCCGAGCACGGGCTGCGGCTGATGACCGAGTCCAAGGCCTTCGGCATCACCCGCAACCCCTGGAATACCGGCCACACCACCGGCGGTTCGTCGGGCGGTTCGGCGGCGCTGGTCGCCGCCGGCGTCGTCCCGGTGGCGCATGCTTCCGATGGCGGCGGCTCGATCCGCGTGCCTTCGGCCTGCAGCGGGCTTGTCGGTCTCAAGACCTCGCGCGGCCGTGTCCCGCTGTCGCCGCTGGTGAGCGAAAGCTGGTACGGAATGGTCGTCGATCACGCGGTCACCCGCTCGGTGCGCGACTGCGCGCTGCTGCTCGACCTTACCCACGGCCCCGACACGCTGGCGCCCTATGCCGCGCTGCCGCCGAAGGGCTCGTTCGCCGCGGCCGCCGCGCGCGATCCCGGCAAGCTCAGGCTGGCCGTGTACCGCAAATCGCCGCTTGGCCTGCCGATCTCGGCCGAGACGCTCAAGGCGCTCGACATTGCCGTGGCGCTCGCCCGCGAGGGCGGCCACACCGTCGAGGAGATCGACCTGCCCTTCATCGGCCGCGATTTCTTCGCCGACTTCTGCACGACGGTCGCCTCCGCCGTCGCCGGCTCGTTACGGGGTGAAGCGCTGCGCGTCGGCCGTTCCGTCACCCGAGACATCGAGCGCGCCACGCGGGTGCTGGGCCGGTTGGGCGAAATGATCTCGGCCGGCGAAACCTATGCCGGCCTGCAACGGCTGCATGCCGCTTCGCGGCAACTGATCACCGAGACCGCGCGCTACGACGCGGTGCTGATGCCCATCATCGCGCACCCGCCGCTTGCCTGCGGCGCCATGGACCCGAAAGGCGCCGATGAACTGATCGAAAACCTGCTCGACAAGCTGCATCTCACCCCACTGCTCAAGATCAAGCCGCTGTTCGGCCAGTTGATGGACAAGAGCCTTTGGTTCACGCATTGGCCGGCGATCCACAATGTCAGCGGCCAGCCGTCGATCGCCCTGCCCGTCCATGTCACGGACGCCGGCCTGCCGCTCGGCATCCAGGCCGCCGGCCGCCCGGGCGACGAGGAAACGCTTCTGTCGCTCGCCGCGCAGATGGAAAAGATCTCCGGCTGGCTGACGCGGCGGGCGCCGCTGATGGTGCCGTCACACTGACGACACCGTGAACCGCTCGAATATGACAGCAATGCCATTTGCGGCTCGCGTCAATTCCCGCTAAGACGCCGCCGTCCTTACCTGATGCGTGCCGCCCAGCAGTGCCCAGCGGTTTCGGGACAACGAGATGCATAGAACCAAAACCCAGGAACCCACGCCGATGACGGACGTCGCCGCCACCGCCGAAATGCAGGCCGCCCTCCTGTCGCGGGCGCTGCCCTACATGCAGCGCTACGAGAACAAGACCGTCGTGGTGAAATATGGCGGCCACGCCATGGGCGATATCGAACTCGGCAAGGCCTTCGCCCGCGACATCGCGCTCCTGAAGCAATCCGGCGTCAATCCGATCGTCGTGCATGGTGGCGGGCCGCAGATCGGGGCCATGCTCACCAAGATGGGCATCGAATCCAAATTCGAGGGCGGCCTGCGCGTCACCGACCAGAAGACGGTCGAGATCGTCGAAATGGTGCTGGCCGGCTCGATCAACAAGGAGATCGTCGCGCTGATCAACGCCGAGGGCGAATGGGCGATCGGCCTGTGCGGCAAGGACGGCAACATGGTGTTCGCCGAAAAGGCGCGCAAGACCATGATCGACCCGGACTCCAACATCGAGCGCGTGCTCGATCTCGGTTTCGTCGGCGAGCCGGTCGAGGTCGACCGCAGGCTGCTCGACCTTCTGGCGCGCTCCGAGATGATTCCGGTGCTGGCGCCGGTGGCGCCCGGCCGCGACGGCCACACCTACAACATCAACGCCGACACCTTCGCCGGCGCCATCGCCGGCGCCTGCAAGGCCTCGCGCCTGCTGTTCCTCACCGACGTGCCGGGCGTTCTCGACAAGAACAAGAAGCTGATCGACGAACTGACGGTCGCGGAGGCCAAGGCGCTGATCAAGGACGGGACGGTCTCCGGCGGCATGATCCCCAAGGTCGAGACCTGCATCGAGGCGATCGAGCGCGGGGTCGAAGGCGTCGTCATCCTCAACGGCAAGACGCCGCATTCGGTGCTGCTCGAACTGTTCACCGAACACGGCGCCGGCACGCTGATCGTCCCCTGAGCGGCGGCCGGGTCGCAGCCGGCCGATCAGGCGGGTTCCTGCAAAAACTTGCATGGAGGGCTCGCGCAAAGCTCGATCTCACCCAATCTTGGCTCCTGTTGCATGGCCGGCTAAAACAGCACACGCAACAGTTTGGTCGCGCGATATCAACCATCACGTTTATTTTATCGGCTAGCTGCAACCAAAGTGCGGTTATGCGGTTTGTTGGCATGGGGTAGGGGTGCATTCCACCATGAGCGATAGCGCGGTCCTCGTCGTTGAAGACGAGCCAATGATACTGCTGGACCTTGAATCGGCTCTGGAGGGGGCCGGCTTTCAGGTCGTAGCGCTTTCGAACGCCGAAGCGGCGATCGAGTTGTTCGATGCGGACCCGGAAAACTTCAGCAGCCTGCTGACCGATATCCGCCTTGGGTCGGGAAAGTCAGGTTGGGAACTGGCCAAGCACTTGAGGCGCGCCCATCCGACCATCCCTGTCGTGTATATCAGCGGTGACAGTGCGCCACATTGGGGCGCCGAAGGTGTTCCTGAAAGCATAATGATCACCAAGCCCTTCGCCCCGCCTCAGATCATCACGGCCCTGTCTACGCTGCTCAATCAGCAACAACCGATGCCGCCAGTTGACGCAGAGGCTTAGGCCGCATGCATGTCATCTCTGCGATCGACAAGGCGGCCGGATGCGCCGAGGTCGATCGGTTCCAGCAGTTTGCGTGCAGCTTTCCTTAAAAAACGAGAAGGCCGTTACCATCAGCGCCTGAGATGCGCGAGCGGCACGTGGCCAGGTCCTTTGATGTTTTGCAGCACCAGCTGCGTGTGGACGTCGCGCACGCCGTCGAGCCGCATCAGCCGGTGCATGACGAAGGCGTTGAGTTCGTCGACCGACGGCACCATGACATGCAGCAGGAAATCGTGGTCGCCGGTCATCGTCCAGCATGACGACACCTCGTCCATGCGCTGCACGGCGGCAATGAAGCTTTCGGGCGAGCCGTCGCTATGGCTGACCAGACGCACCTGGATGAACACCTCGACCATCAGGCCGACCGCACGTCGGCTGATCAGGGCGGCAAATCCCTTGATGATGCCGGCTTCCTGCAGCGCTTCGAAGCGCCGCGCGCAGGGCGTGGTGGAGAGCCCGATCTCCTGCGCCAGCTCGGACACGGGCTTGCGCCCGTCGCGCTGCAGGACATCGAGCATCCTGACCTCGAAATCGTCGAACTGAGGCATTTTCACTCCTCCCGGCCGAATTTCGAGTGAATGCTATCCCAAATGTGGCGAGCGAGCCATCATCAAAACCGATTTGCCTCTGCGGGTCGGGTTAGCCTTGCGACACGTCAACCATTGATGATTTGCGAGGAGAAAAGCCATGACGACGATGAGCGTTGCCGAATATGCCCGTGACTGCGCGGCGCAAGGGTTGCGCGGCGACTATTCGGTCTGCCGCGCCGATTTCACCGTGGCGCAGGGCTATGATTATTCGGCCGAGGAGCAGGCGGTCTGGCGCACGCTGTGCGACCGCCAGACCAGGCTGACGCGCAAGCTCGCCCACCATTCCTATCTTGACGGCGTGGAGAAGCTCGGCCTGCTCGATGCCATTCCCGATTTCGCTGATGTCAGCGCCAGGCTGCGCAAGCTGACCGGCTGGGAGATCGTTGCCGTACCGGGCCTCATTCCCGCCGCGCCATTCTTCGATCACCTCGCCAACCGCCGCTTCCCGGTCACCAACTGGCTGCGCACAAGGCAGGAGCTCGACTACATCGTCGAGCCGGACATATTCCATGATTTCTTCGGCCATGTGCCTGTGCTGTCCCAGCCGGTCTTTGCCGACTTCATGCGGATGTACGGCAAGAAGGCCGGCGACATCATCGCGCTCGGCGGCGACGAGATGATCACCCGGCTCTACTGGTACACGGCTGAATACGGCCTGATGCGGGAGGCCGGCCAGCCGCTGAAGGCGTTTGGCGCCGGATTGATGTCGTCCTTCACCGAATTGCAGTTCGCCGTCGAGGGCAAGGACGCCCACCACGTGCCTTTCGACCTGGAGACGGTGATGCGCACCGGCTACGAGATCGACAAATTCCAGCGCGCCTATTTCGTGCTGCCGTCCTTCGACGCCTTGCGCGATGCCTTCCAGACCGCAGACTTCGAGGCGATCGTCGCGCGCCGCAAGGGGCAGCCGGCACTCGACCCGGCGACGGTCTAGTTCGACTGAATGGCGGCAGAACGTCCTGGCTGGCCGAGCGTTCTCCGCCGCCGCCGGGACGTCCCGCAACCTCCTGCAATGCCACCTGCTACAATGCGTACATGGTCCGGTTGAACTTCGTCTCCATCACGACATGGGAAGCGGTTTTGATGACGCCGCCGATTTCGTTCACGGCGTTGACCTGGCGGTTCAGCTTTTCGAGCGTCTCGGCGGCAAGGTGGATGATCAGGTCCCACTCGCCGGTTATGGCGTAGACCGCCTGGATCGAAGGCATTGCCCTGATCTTTCTGGAGACGTCCGGATAGCTTTTGTTGTTCAGGGCGGCGAGCGTGAAACAGTGGACGGCGTTCTGGACCGCCGCATTGTTCAGCCGCACGGCATAGCCTTCGATAATGCCGCCTGCCTCCAGCTTCTGTATCCGCTCCTGCAGCGCTGTGCGCGATACGCCGAGCTGACGTGCCAGCGACGCGACCGGTTCACGCGCATTCTTCTGCATCAGCGCGAGCAGCTGACGATCCTTATCAGTCAATTCCACAAACAAATCCTCTCGTTCGATCCGGGCCGCAACCATCTCATCTGTCACGCGATCCTATCGGCTGAACCGCCTCCGCGACAATCCGGAAGTCTGGCCGGCGCGAGCGGAGCAGGGCGAACACATCCGGCACTTTGCCGGCTCAAGGCACGCAATGACTGCGCTATCGCCATTATCCGTCATTTCGCCGGGTAGAAGCCTTCTTTTTGCGAGCTGACTGTCCGGGGTCACAGACGCCGATCCATCAGGAGGGGACCAGTTTCGGCCGTGGTGGGCACAACCAAGACCGATCCGCGTTGAGCCTGTCGCCGAACCGCCGGGGTCCGACGTCTGTCACGCATGCTGTCAGTTTTGACCACAAGGGAGGGATAACTTTGAAAAAGCTGCTCGATCTAGCTGTTCTTGCCGCCGCGACATTGGCGATCACAACGGCAGCCATGGCCGGGGAAACCCTGGACCGCGTCACCTCGAAAAAGGCGATGGTCATCGCCACCAACGCGGCCTGGCCGCCGCAGAGCTTTCTCGACGACAGCAACGAACTCGCCGGTTTCGACATCGATGTCTCGCGCGAGATCGGTAAGCGGCTTGGTGTCGAGGTCTCGTTCGAAACGCCCGACTGGGCGACGCTGACCGGCGGCCGTTGGCAGGGACGCTACGACCTCGGCGTCGGATCGGTCACGCCGACCAAGGCCCGTTCCAAGGTGATCGACTTTGTCGGCATCTATTACTACAGCCCCTACGTCTATGTCGTGCACAAGGACAGCGACGCGAAGACGGTTACCGATCTCAACGGCAAGGTCATCGGCGTCGAGACGGCCACCACCTCGGAGGACTTTATCCGCCGCAAGCTCGAAATCGACGCGCCCGGTCTGCCTCCCATCGAATACAAGCTCGAGCCGGGCGAGGTCCGCACCTATGCGGATTCCATGCTTCCCTTCGATGACCTGCGGCTTGGCGACGGCGTGCGCCTGAATGCCGTGATCGCCCCGGAGCAGACGGCGCAGAATGCCATCAAGAACGGCTATCCCGTGAAGATCCTGGAAGGCGAATACGCTTTCCGCGAGCCGCTCGTCGTCATCGCCGAGAAGAAGGATCCCGAGTGGACCGCAAAGGTCGCGGGCATCCTCGCCGAGATGAAGACGGACGGCACGCTCGCCGCGCTGACCACGAAGTGGTACGGCAAGGACTACAGCGCCAAGTAAAATCATTCCGCCGGCTGCCCCTCGGCAGCCGGCGGGCGTCACCCATGCATGCCCCTCACGCGAAGTCATCGATGGCCTATCCGGACACCTATTACGCCCGCACCCTGACCGACCAGAAGACGAGGCCTCCGCTCAAAGGTGAGTCGCAATGTGACGTGGCCGTCGTCGGCGCCGGACTGGCCGGGTTGACGACAGCGCTGCAGCTGGCCCGTGCCGGACTGCGTGTCGCCGTGCTGGAAGCCCAGGCCGTCGGTTTCGGCGCTTCGGGCCGCAATGGCGGTTTCGTCACGCCCGGCTTCGCCACCGGCGGCGACAATATCGCCGCACGTGTCGGCGCGGAGGCGGCGCGCGACCTGCACCGGCTGTCGATCGAGGGCGTCGAGTTCGTGCGCGACACCATCGAGACGCTCAAAATATCGGCTGCCCAGCCGCGCGCCGGCCTGCTCAGCGTCCTGCGCTACGACGACGGCCATGCGCTGAAGTCTTATGCCGAACGGATGGCACACGACCACGGCTATGAACTTCAGTATCTCGAGAGCGAAGAGGTCCGGTCGGTGCTGAAGTCGGCCCGCTACCACCAGGGCGTGCGCGACCCGAACGCCTTTCACATCCATCCGCTGAACTATCTGCGTTGCCTTGCCGACGAGATCGAGCGGCTTGGCGGCGACATCCACGAAAGCTCGGAGGTCGTGGAATGCGATCTCGCAGGGCCGCAAAAGATGCTTCGCACCAGACAGGGCACGCTTCGAGCACCCCGGATCGTGCTCGCGACCGGCGGCTATACCGGCCCGGTTTTCGGCCAGCTCCATCGCGCCTTTCTACCCATCGCGACCTATGTGATGGTTTCCGAGGCGGCTCCCCGCCTCATTGCGCAAGCCGTGGCCACGACGGATGCTGTCGGCGACAACAGGCGGGCCGGCGACTATTATCGTCTGGTCGAGAGCGGCAATCGCCTTTTGTGGGGCGGGCGTATTACCACGCGTGCCGCTTCTGCCGACGCGCTGGCGCGCGAGTTGCGCCGCGAGATGGTCGGCACTTACCCGCAGCTTGCCAGCCTCAAGACCGAACTGGCCTGGTCAGGGCTGATGTCCTATGCCCGGCATCTGATGCCCCAGATCGGAGAGCTGCAGCCAGGCGTCTGGTATTGCACCGCTTTCGGCGGCCACGGCCTCAACACCACGGCGATTGCCGGAAAAATTGTCGCCGAGGGCATTCTGGGCGTTTCGGACCGGTACCGGCAGTTCGCACCGTTCGGACTGAACTGGGCTGGCGGCGGCGCCGGCCTGGCCGCCGCGCAGCTCACCTACTGGAAACTGCAGGCGCAGGACTGGTGGCGGGAACGCCGCGCCACCGCCAAGGACAAGGTGACGGCATGATCGGCAGGCTGATGCTCTCGCATCCGGGACTCGCCCGCCGCGCCGCGGGCGCGCTTTTTCCTGCGCTGCTGGCCGCCGCCCTTTACGTCATGGGCATCAAGTCGAGCTGGATCGGCTCTTTGATGCCGCTTGCATCCGACTGGTTGCAGGCCAACCCAGCCTTGTCACGCGGCCTCTCCGCCGTGTTGATCGCCCTCCTGGTGCTGGTGAACTGCAAGCTGCTGCTGCTCCTGCCCCGGCGCCAGCAGATCGCCGGCGTCTGGATAGAGCTGTTCGCTCTGCTGATGCTGTTCTTCTATTCCTTCGACCTCTCCTTTGCATTTATCGCCAGGAAGGTCGGCTTCCTGATCACCCAGGGCGTGACCACGACGCTTTACATCTCGGCGATCTCGATCCTGATCGCGACGACCATCGCGCTTGTCGGCGCCATCGCCAAGCTGACCGGAAACGGCATCGTTTACGGGCTGGCGACCTTCTACACGTCGCTGTTTCGCGGCCTGCCGTTGCTGATGCAGATCTACATCATCTATCTCGGCCTGCCGCAGGTCGGCTACGTGATCGGCGCGGTGCCGGCCGGCATCGTGGCGCTGTCGCTGTGTTATGGCGCCTACATGACCGAGATCTTCCGCGCCGGCATCGAAAGCATTCCGCGCGGGCAAAGCGAAGGCGCCACCGCGCTCGGCCTGAGCCCCGGCCAGACCATGGCGCTCGTCATCCTGCCGCAGGCCATGCGCGTCATCATCCCGCCCACCGGCAACCAATTCATCGCCATGCTGAAGGATTCCTCGCTGGTATCGGTGGTCGGCGTGTGGGAGATCATGTATCTCGCCCGCACGATGGGCCAGACGGAGTTCCGTCATATCGAGATGCTGATCACCGCCTCGATGATCTACTGGATCCTGTCGATCGCACTGGAATTCGGCCAAGCCTATCTCGAACGGCGCTTCGGCCGATCGGGACGGTAAATCGTCGAGAATTCAAATCAGCGCGCCTGTGGCGCCTCGGCCTTCAGCCGCCCGAGTTGATCGCGCTGGGTGGCATCGGCACACGCATCGTCGGGCAAGCCAGGATCGTGCCATGGCCTCAAGGCTGTGAACGGGCCGACAAGCGGCACAACCGGATGCAAACAGGGTTAGAGATTGCTTAACGGGTCGGGTACGCCGGGCCTGTCTAGTCATGCGGCCGCGGAAATGTCGGTATCCAGGATCGTCAGGTTGCGGCCCGCATGCTTGGCCTGGTAGAGGCGCCGGTCCGCGGCGCGCATCAGGTCCGATACGCTGACATCCTCGCCGCAGACGGTGCCGCCGATGCTGACGGTCAACGGAATGGTTCGTTCGTCGACGGGCCGGAAGCGGATCAGCTCGACCTCGCGGCGGATCCGTTCGGCAACGCGCTTGGCCTCCTGTTCCGTGGCTCCGGTCAGGAACGCGCCGAACTCCTCGCCGCCGATGCGGCCGAGCACGTCGCCGCTCCGTACGCCGCGCTCGATGGCGCTGGCGATCAACAGCAGCGCGTCGTCGCCGGTCAGGTGGCCGAAATTGTCATTGATCGCCTTGAAATGGTCGGCGTCGATGATCAGCAGTGCGCCGCGGTCGGACTTGCGCCGGGAACCATCCAGCGCGGCAAAGAAGCTTTCCCGGTTGAGCATGCCGGTCATGTCGTCGCGGCTCGCCTTTTCCTCCAGCCGGCGGTGCGCGGCCGCGAGTTGGGCATGGGCACGGGCAAGTTCGCGATGCGCGTTCTTCAGCCGGTCGCTCTGCCAGAAAGTGCTGGCGCAGGCCACCCATGCAAGCACCAGCGGACAGAGCGTCGACGCCAGCCAGATCGTCCGGTTGACAGGAAACCCCATCGCCGGAACGACGATCAGCGTCAGCAGGAGAGAGGTGGCGACGGAGGCGAAAGCGATGGCGGCGGATTTCAGAATGATGCTGTTCATCGCAAGCTCCCACTGGACTGTCTCTGTGCCAGCAAGCCCTGAAGGCTACCTTTCCCGGATGCATAAAATTTGAATCGTGAGGCTATTTCTGCAACTTCAACGCGCAATAGTTGTGGATAAAGTCCCTTTCAGAATCCCTGTTTCGTGCCATAAGGAGCGCATGACCACGCTTCCCGATCCCGCCCGGTTCGCCCATGTCACCGACTGGGTGTTCGACCTCGACAACACGCTGTATCCGCACCACTCGAATCTGTTCTCGCAGATCGACGTCAAGATGACCGCCTATGTCGGGGAACTGCTGGCGCTGCCGCGCGAGGAGGCGCGCAAGTTGCAGAAGGAGCTCTATCGCGAATACGGCACGACGCTGAACGGGTTGATGACGCGCCATGGCATCGATCCTGACGATTTTCTCGAGAAGGTCCATGACATCGACTATTCGTGGCTGGTGCCCGATCCGGTGCTCGGCACCGCCATCCGGCAGCTTCCCGGCCGCAAGTTCATCTTCACCAACGGCGACCGCAGGCACGCCGAGCGCACCGCGCGCCAGCTCGGCATCCTCGACCATTTCGACGACATCTTCGACATCGTCGCCGCCGACCTCAACCCCAAGCCGGCGCGCCAGACCTACGAGAAATTCGCCGAACTGCACGCCGTCACCGGTCACAACGCGGTGATGTTCGAGGATCTCGCCCGCAACCTGGCCGTGCCGAAGTCGCTGGGCATGACCACGGTGCTCGTGGTGCCGCGCAATTTCGAGCCGACCTTTTCGGAAATCTGGGAACGCGACCCGGCGCAGGAAGACGACGTCGACTACGTCACCGACGATCTCGCCACGTTCCTCACGGCCATAGTCGTAAGGGAGTGAGGAATTGAGGAATTGAGGAATTGAGGAATTGAGGAATTGAGGAATTGAGGAATTGAGGAATTGAGGAATTGAGGAATTGTTGGACGCACGACTATGTCCCTTATTTCGTCAATTCTTCATTTCCTCAATTCCCCAGTTCCCTTTCCCCAGTTCCCTTCCCCCGTTCCTACTCCCCTAGCCCGTAGAAGCGGCTGACGATGCCCCAGGCCTCGTCGGCCGTGTCGACGAACTCGATGATGTCCTGGTCGCCCGGGCTGATCGTGCCTTGCTCGGCGAGGAAGTCGAGGTCGATCGCCCGCTTCCAGAAGGACTTGCCGAACAGGATCACCGGCACGCGCTCCATGCGCCCGGTCTGGATCAGCGTCAGCGTCTCGAAGAACTCGTCCATCGTGCCGAAGCCGCCGGGAAACACCGCCACGGCCTTGGCGCGCATGACGAAGTGCATCTTGCGGATGGCGAAATAGTGGAAGTTGAAACAGAGTTCCGGCGTCACATAGGGGTTCGGCGCCTGCTCATGCGGCAGCACGATGTTGAGCCCTATCGACGGCGCGCCGACATCGTCGGCGCCACGGTTTCCCGCTTCCATCACGCCGGGTCCGCCGCCGGTCACCACGACGTACTCGCGGTAGTACGAGGTGGCCGACTGCCGCGAACAGAGGCGGGCGAATTTGCGCGCCTCCTCGTAATATTTGCTGTTTTCCTCGAGGTTCCTCTTCTGCGTCTCGTTCTTGGCCGCCCAGGCCTCGCCGCCGGGTTCGGGCAGACGCGCACCGCCGAACAGGATCACCGTCGAACGGATGCCGCGCTCGGCCAGGATCATCTCCGGTTTCAGCAGTTCCAGTTGCAGCCTGACCGCGCGCAGTTCGCGCCGCGTCATGAAGTCTGGATCGTTCCAGGCCAAGCGGTAGGTCTCGGCTCGCGTCTGCGGCGTGTCCGGCACGCTCTTAGACCGCTCCAGATCCTCGTCCGAATGCGGCAGCGGCGTCCATCCCGCCTTTTCCATGGGAGTCATCGAATCCACCCGTCCAATTCCTTTACTTGCGTCGTCCCGTGACGCAGCCGCGATTGACCCTCATTCAGCCTTAACATAGGGTCCGCGCGACTTTTAAACAGGTTAAGGCGCAGGCCTTAACAGCTTGGTAATGGAGCAAATTCATGTCGAAGCCCGATCTGGCGAGCCTCGAAAAGACCATCGACAGGGCCTTCGAGGAACGCGACGCCATTTCGACCGCCACCCGCGGCGAGATGCGCGACGCCATCCAGTCGGCGCTCGACCTGCTCGACCGCGGTGCCGTCCGCGTCGCCGAGCGGCAGGCCGACGGCAAGTGGCACGTCAATCAGTGGCTCAAGAAGGCGGTGCTGCTCTCCTTCCGGCTCAACCCGATGGAGATCATCAAGGGCGGCCCCGGAGAGGCCGTGTGGTGGGACAAGGTAGCATCCAAGTTCGACGGCTGGAGCGCCGCCGATTTCGAGAAGGCGGGCTTCCGCGCCGTGCCGTCGTCGATCGTGCGCCGTTCGGCCTATGTGGCGCCGGGCGCCGTTTTGATGCCGTCCTTCGTCAATATCGGCGCCTATGTCGACAGCGGCACCATGGTCGATACCTGGGCTTCTGTCGGCTCCTGCGCCCAGATCGGCAAGAACGTCCACCTTTCGGGCGGCGTCGGCATCGGCGGCGTGCTGGAGCCGATGCAGGCCGGCCCGACCATCATCGAG
Organism: Mesorhizobium sp. ES1-4; assembly: GCF_020164745.1. Classification (GTDB taxonomy): domain Bacteria; phylum Pseudomonadota; class Alphaproteobacteria; order Rhizobiales; family Rhizobiaceae; genus Mesorhizobium. Next base: position 192,847 of record NZ_JAIUGV010000003.1, read on the forward strand.
GACAATTGCTTCATCGGCGCGCGCTCCGAAGTGGTCGAAGGCTGCATCGTGCGCGAAGGCTCGGTGCTCGGCATGGGCGTTTTCATCGGCCAGTCGACCAAGATCGTCGACCGCGCCACCGGCGACGTCTTCTATGGCGAGGTGCCGCCGAATTCCGTGGTCGTCGCCGGATCGATGCCCGGCAAGCCGCTGCCCAATGGCGAGCCTGGCCCCAGCCTCTACTGCGCCGTCATCGTCAAGCGCGTCGACGCCAAGACCCGGTCCAAGACCTCGATCAACGAATTGCTGCGCGATTGATCTTTCCGCCGGGCAGGCGCACCTTCCACCGGCGCGACGATCGGTCGCGCTGGTTCAAAATGGAGGGGTGACATGGACTGGAAGTATCTGCTCACAAGTTCGACGGCCGCATCAACCGCGCCAAGTTCTGGGCCGGTATCGGCATATTCATCGTGATCGCCATCGTAGCCTTCATTCTCGATGCGATCCTGGGCACACGTTTCACCACCGCCAGTGGCGCCCAGGTCGGCATCGTCGGCATGCTCGTCGCGCTCGGGTCGATCTATTTCGCGATTGCCCTCTATGCCAAACGCTGGCACGACCGCAACAAGTCGGGCTGGTGGACGCTTATCGGCCTCGTACCCATTATCGGCGGCATCTGGCTGCTGGTGGAACTCGGCATCCTCGAAGGCACCAGGGGTGCCAATCAATATGGATCGGACCCGCTTGCCTGAAAGATCGGATCTCACCTGGCTTTTCTTCAAAACATCGGGCCGCGTCAGCCGCGCGGCCTATTTTCTCGGTGGATTGCTGGTCGCCATCATCCAGGCCTTCCCGCTGTACCGCTTCACGCTGGTGCCGGAAGGCTCGGCCGAGAGCAATATGTGGTCGTTCATCTTCTTCATCGCCTTCATCGGCTCGCTGTGGTCGAACATCGCGCTGGCGGTGAAACGGCTGCACGACCTCGACAAGCCGGGCATTGCCGCGCTGATCCTGTTCGTGCCGGTCGTCTCGATCGTCGCCTTCCTTGTTTTGTGCCTGTTTCCAGGGCAGCCTGGACCCAACCGCTACGGCAGGCGCACCAACGAGCCGGCGCAACCCTGAGGCCCGATTTCATGAGGTCGGATATCTCGCCATGCGCTACCGCACGCTCGATCCGAGGCTGATCGTCGAGACGGCCGAACGGTTGGAGGGCCGCATTGCCGACCGCTTTCCGGATGCGGGCTTGCGCGGCGTCGCGGCCGAACTGGTATCGCTGTCGCGCGACCTGGCCAAGGCGGCAAAGGCGCTCGAGGAACCGATCTGGTGGCTGCGCGGCCTGATTGTCGCGGCCTTCGTCGCCGGTGTGCTGATCTTCGTGTTCGTCGGCACCATCCTGCCGCTGGATCGCATTTCCGGAACCGACGATGCCGTGCAATCGGTGCAAGGCATCGAGGCCTCGATCAACACCGTGATCCTCGCCGTGCTCGGCTTTCTGGCCCTGATCCGCACCGAGGAACGCATCAAGCGCAAGAAGGTCTTTCGCCAGCTGCATGGCCTGCGCTCGCTGATCCACGTCATCGACATGCACCAGTTGACCAAGGATCCGGCGACGCTTTCAGCCAGTTTCAAACCGACGGCGCACTCGCCTGCGCGTCTCACCAATGCCGCCGATCTGGCGCGTTACCTCGATTATTGCTCGGAAATGCTGTCGATCACCGGCAAGGTCGCCGCCCTGTTCGCCCAGTCGGTCAATGATGACGTCGTCATCGACGGCGTCAACGACATCGAGAATCTGAGCTCCAACCTGTCGCGCAAGATCTGGCAGAAGATCACGCTGATCGACGGTCGCCAGCTGCCGCGCTGACCAGTTCGGGCGCCAGTCCCGGTGAGCCATGCGCGGCCGTTTCCGCCTCGCGCACCAGAGCGCTGACGCGCTCGACCACGGGCGCCGGCGTGCCGGCTTTTTCAGCGAGACGCAGGACGGCGCCCTGCAGGTCGTCGATCTCGGTTGGCCGGCCGCGTTGCAGGTCATCCCACATCGACGAACGTGCTTGCGGGTCGATCGCCAGCATCCGCCGCGCCAGCAGTCTGAACACCCAGTCGGGCAGCCTGAGCACCTTCGGCAGCAGCGAGGGACGCAGGCCGGCGATGCGCGCCGGTTCGATGCCGGAGGCTTTCATCGCCCGCAGCGCCTCTTCGATCTGGCCGGCGAGGATCAGCCGCCAGCGCCGGTCGGCAAGTTCGGTTGCCAGCGGAAGGCCCGACAGCGCCACCAGCGCATTGTTCAGGTTCATGAGAAGCTTGCCCCACAGCACGGCTTTCATGTTGCCATGCGTTTCGACAGCCAGGCCTTCGACGTCGAGAAGGCCGGCAAGGCCGGTTTCCCCGTCTTCGACCATCACCACGCCGTCGCTGGCGCGGTGGACGCGCAGCGGCAGCTCTCCATCGGCCGATTGCACGACATTGAACGGGACCATGCCGGCCAGCACCGTCCGCGGGCCTCCCGCCACGCGAAGCCTTTCGGCATTGTCGACGCCGTTCTGCAGGCTCACCACCACGGCACCGGGACGGGCATGCGCCTTGATGAGTGCCGCCATCTCCCGCGTCGCGCCGCTCTTGACGGTGACAAGGATCACATCGGCCTCCGGCAAGGCGGCAGCAGGATCGGTGGTGACGGCAAGGTCTTCGGACTTGACCAGCCGATCGCGGCCCTCGAGGTCGCTGACACGCAATCCGGCCTGCCGCAGCGCTGCCTCGATGCGCGGCCGCGCGAGCAGAACCACCTGCCGCCCGGCGAGTGCAAGGCAGCCGCCGGCATAACAGCCAATGCTGCCCGCGCCGGCAATGACGATCCGCTTTCCGCCCTTTGCCATCGGTTTCTCCGCACCAGTGCGACTATACGACATGAAAACCATAATGTCGGCGGTATCGTCGGCCATGGAGTTGGCCCCAACGTCTGGCAGTGACAGGCCTTTCGCTTTCGACTATCGCTTTTGCCATGACGCTGCCGACCGACCCCGCTGCAAACCTTGCCTCTCTCATCCGCTGTGCCTCGGTGACGCCAGCCGAAGGCGGCGCGCTGAGCGCGCTGGAGGCGATGCTGAAGCCGCTCGGCTTCGTGATCGATCGGCCGGTGTTCTCCGAGGACGGCACGCCCGATATCGAGAACCTCTATGCACGCCGCTCCGGCAACGGCCCGCACCTGATGTTCGCAGGCCATACCGACGTGGTGCCGGTCGGCGACGAAGCCGCCTGGACACATCCGCCTTTCGCCGCCGAGATCGCCCATGGCGAGATGTATGGCCGCGGCGCTGTCGACATGAAGGGCGGCATTGCCTGCTTCATCGCAGCGGTGGCGCGTCATGTCGAGGCAAATGGCGGCCCGAAGGGCTCGGTGTCGCTGCTGATCACCGGCGACGAGGAAGGACCGGCCATCAACGGCACGGTCAAGCTTCTCGAATGGGCCGCGTCCAGGGGCGAGAAATGGGACGCCTCGATCGTCGGCGAGCCGACCAATCCTGACACGCTCGGCGACATGATCAAGATCGGCCGGCGCGGCTCGATGTCGGGCAGCGTCACCGTCAATGGCCGCCAGGGCCATGCCGCCTATCCGCAGCTTGCCGACAATCCGGTGCGCGGCCTGATGAGCCTGGTGGACGCCTTGCTGCATCCTGTCTTCGACAAGGGAACAAAGGACTTCCAGCCGACCAACCTGGAGGTGACCTCCATCGACGTCGGCAACCCGGCAACCAACGTCATTCCCGCCAAGGCGACCGCCACCTTCAACATCCGCTTCAACGACAGCTGGACGGCCGAGACGGTCCAGGCGGAAATCCACAACCGGCTGGATCAGGCGGCGGGGCGCAAGAAATACCGGCCAGGCAAGAAGACGCCGGTCGACTATGACCTCGTCTGGCGCGACCGGCCGAGCCATGTCTTCCTGACCCGAGACGACAGGCTGGTCGAGACGCTGAGCGGCTCGGTCAAGGCCGTGGTCGGCAAAAAGCCGGCGCTGTCGACCTCCGGCGGCACATCGGATGCGCGCTTCATCAAGGATTACTGCCCGGTGGTCGAATTCGGCTTGGTCGGCAAGACCATGCACATGGTCGACGAACGCGTCGCTCTTGCCGATCTGGAAACGCTGACCCAAATCTACCAACGCTTCATTGAAGACTGGTTCGGGCAGGGCTGAGCATGCTTTCGGCGGACGAAACTCAAGCTTCGCTGACCGGCGCCTGGCGGCTGATGCTCGGCAAGGTCGACGGGCTGCGCCTGCTCGACCTCTCGGCCGACGGCTTCTGGAATTCGTTCTTCGCCATCATCGTCGCGGCTCCGGCGCTGATCGTCGGCTGGGTCGGCATCGCCAACGAGATCGGCGACCCTGATGCCTTCGCCGCCCGCTTCAGCATGCTGGTGCGGCTGGCGACGGTCGATATTGGTTCGTGGGTGCTGCCGCTGGTCGCGCTCGCTTTGGTGGCGCCACGCGCCGGCATCGGCGGGCGCTTCGTCCACTATGTCGTCGCCAGCAACTGGGCCTCGGCCATCACCGCCTGGCTGATGCTGCCTTCGGCGCTGATCAGGCTTTTCCTGTCATCGACGAGCCAGGTCTCGAGCCTTGTGTCGCTGCTGTTGTTTTCCGTGTCGATGGTGCTGACCTGGCGCATGACCAACGCCACGATCGGCAGGGGCGCCGCCGTCGGCACCGCCGTTTTCGCTGGCATGTTCATTGCTTCGCTGCTGGTGCTGTTCGGGCTGCAGATGCTGCTTGGCATCACCGTGCCTGAGGACGTCGGGGCTCAGAGCCTTTCCGGGCTCTATGCCGGGTTCTACCCGGGATAATCGACGCCAATGAGAAAAAGCCCGTCGGGCGGCGCCACCTGGCCGCAGGCGGCCCGGTCTTGCGCCTCGAGTGCCGCCTTGAGGTCGCCTGATGTCCAGCCGCCGTCGCCGACCCGCTTGAGCGAGCCGACCATGGAGCGGACCTGGTTGTGCAGGAACGACCGCGCCGACGCTCGCACCTCGATCATGTCGCCCGTCCGGCTCACATCCAGCCGCTCCAGTGTCCTGACCGGGCTGTTGGCCTGGCACTGGGTGGAGCGGAAAGTGGTGAAGTCGTGCCGGCCGAGGAGGACTTTTGCCGCCTCGTGCATGGCGGCGGCATCGAGCCGTTTCGGCACCCACCACACCTTGCCTTTCTCCAGCGCCGCGGGCGCACGCCGATTGAGGACACGGTAAAGATAGTGCCGGCCGGTGGCCGAGAAACGGGCATCGAAGTCGTCGGGAACGATCGCGGCCTTCAGGACGGCAATCCGGGCGCAGGCCGCCTGCAGGTGGGCATTGACGGCATCGCGCACCTTGTCGCCGGGCCACGCCTTGGCAAGGTCGACATGCGCCACCTGCGCGGTCGCGTGCACGCCGGCATCGGTGCGGCCGGCGGCGCGCAAGCGGACCTCTTCGCCGCAGAACTTCTCGATCGCCTGCTCGATCGCCTGCTGCACCGAAGGCTGGTCGGCCTGATGCTGCCAGCCGGCAAAGAGGCTGCCGTCATATTCGATGTCGAGGCGAAAACGCGGCATGCCGGTCGGCTATATACGCTCTCGCCTAGGCGGCGAGAGCGGTGAAGGCGGAAGCGTAGACCAGCCTGCCGGCTTCGGGCGCGTCGCCCCAGGCAAGCGCCTGCAGCGCTTCGCCCTGGTATTCGCTTTCGAAGTTCTCGGCGCGTGCATGGCTATAGCCGAAACGCCCGTAATAGGCCGGATCGCCCAGCACCACGGCCAGCGTCTCGCCGGCATCCCTGAGCCGTATATGGGCCTCGCGGATCAGCGCGCCGCCAATGCCGGAGCCGTGAAAAGACGGCTCCACCGCCAGTGGGGCAAGCGCCACGGCGGCAAACCTCTTGCCGCCGTTCTGCACGAACAGCCGCGAAAACAGGATGTGGCCAACGGCCTGGCCGTCCTCTTCCGCCACCAGTTCGACGACGGCGTCACCGCCGGTCACCAGAGCGTCGACCAGTCCGGCCTCCGCCTGCTGGCCGAAAGCGTGTTCCTCGACGAGGCGGATGGCCTCGCGGTCCCGCGGCGTCGCCGCGCGTATCGACATCATGCTCATGAGAATTTCAGTCCTTTTTCGATCTTGGCTCCGCGCAGGAATTCCGACGCGGCGGCGGGCCTTCCGCCCGCACGTTGAACTTCGACCAGTCTGATCGCGCCTTTTCCGCAGGCGACCGTCAGCCGGTCATCGAGAATTCCTCCCGACTCGCCCAAATCTTCCGAAAGCGGCACGCCTTCGGACAGCGTCGAGCGAAGCAGTTTCAGCCGTTCCATGCGGCCGCCAATTTCAATCTCGGACCAGGCGCCGGGAAAGGGCGACAGGCCACGAATGCTGTTGTGGACCTCGGCCGCGGGCCGTGTCCAATCCAAGCGCGTCTCGGATTTATCGATCTTTCTGGCATAAGTCACCCCTTCCGCCGCCTGCGCGGTAAATTCCAGGGTGTTCGCTTCCAGCCGCGCCAGCGCTTCCACCATCAGGGCAGCGCCAACGCTCATCAACCGATCATGCAGATCGCCGGCTGTCATATCGGGGCCGATGGCGCATTTTGCAACCAATCCCACCGGGCCGGTATCCAGGCCTTCCTCCATGCGCATCACCATCATGCCGCTCTCGCCGTCTCCAGCCATAATGGCGCGCTGGATGGGGGCGGCGCCGCGCCAGCGCGGCAAAAGCGATGCGTGGCCGTTGACGCAGCCAAGCCGTGGGGCCTCCAGAACCGCCCTGGGCAGGAGCAAGCCATAGGCGACGACCACGGCGATATCGGCGCCCAGGGCGGCGAAAGCGGCCTGCTCGGCGTCGCCCTTCAACGATGTCGGCGTGCGCACCTCGATACCCAGCCGCTCGGCCTCGCGCTGCACCGGCGACGGCGTCAGTTCCAGCCCGCGCCGGCCGGCGGCACGGGGCGGCTGCGTGTAAACAGCTGATATTTCATGTCCGGCTTCGGCGATGGCGCGCAGCGTCGGCACCGAAAACTCCGGCGTGCCCATGAAGATGACGCGAAGGGACATTTTTCTTCCGTGGTCTTTCTCTGCTTGCGCGCCGGCTCAGGCAACCGCTTCAAACGGGTTTACGAGCTTGAGGTCAAGTCCGTCGAAGTCGCGGACATTGCGTGTCGCCAGCGTAGCGTCATGCGCGAGGCAGATCGCGGCGATCATGGCGTCCGGAAGGCTGATAGGCCGGCCGATCCTTTCCCGCGCCGCCCGGAGCTTGCCGGCAAGACGGGGGATGGAGCCAGCAAATTCGACGACACGACCGGAGAACTGCTTCGAGATCAGGTGATCGAGAGTACGGACATGACGATCGGAGCCGGTCGTGTTCAGAAACCGTTCAGCACCGAAGGATTGCTCCATGACGACGGGGCCGCACAGATACAAGTCGAGCAACTCCTGCTTGCGAAACCATTCGACCACGTTCGCATCGGGTGTCGTCCTGCTCGTTTCGGAAATGACATTGGTATCGAGGACGATCACTCGAAATCCTCAATCGGTCGCCCGAAGTCGCGTTTTCTCTCCGCTTCGATTTCGTCCATGATCTCGGCGAACTCGTCGTCGACCGCATTCTCGGCCGCTAACGCGGAGCGAATGTTGTCCCATGCTGACAGACCAGGCCCTGGCTTGGCCTCCTTTTCGGCGACCATGCCTTTACGCAAAAGATCGATCGCCTTCCCCGATAGACTCTGGCCGGTCTTGCGGGCAGCTTGCTCGATTTCTCGTTTCAATGGTTCCGGAATATCTCGAACTAGGATGTCGCCCATTAAAATCCTCCAAAAGTGATATCAATGATATCACCTCAAGAGGCATCTTTCAATAGGAGGTGTTAAGTCTACACTAACTAACTTCCAGTATGATTCGAAGCACCTGCTCCTCGGAGGCTTCACATGCTGCGCGGCCAAAAACCTTTCGGGAAACGACATGCCCCAATCGCGGAATACAGATCCCGAGAGGAGGAATTCAAGGAAGGCGAACTGTCAAAACGGAGCGAGCGGGCTTTTGCCATCTATCTGACGCCGTTGTGCGCAGCAGCTATTGTTATAGTTTTGATATTCTCACCGGAATCTCGAGCGTTTGCTCTGGAAATTGCTTCAAAAACCATTGAGTTCGGTAAAGACTGGATTTTGCGCGGCCCCCTCAAATGACCCCTATCCCACCAGCTTGCCCGGCGCCTTGTCCCTGGCGAGCTTCTTGAACTTCTTCACCACCATGTCGCGCTTCAGTTTCGAGATATGGTCGATGAACAGCACACCGTTGAGATGGTCGATCTCGTGCTGCAGGCAGGTGGCCATCAGCCCTTCGGCCTCGATCTCCCGCAGCGTACCGTCGCGGTCGAGATATTTGACCCGCACCGAGGCGGGGCGCTCGACCTCGGCATAATAATCCGGGATCGACAGGCAGCCTTCCTCGTAGACGGAGCGCGCGTCGGCGCTTTCGAGAATCTCCGGGTTGATGAAGACGTGCGGCGCGGGCGTTTCGTCCTCCTTGGCGAGGTCGATCACCAGCATGCGCAGCGGTTCGCCGATCTGGATCGCCGCCAGCCCGATGCCGGGCGCGTCATACATGGTCGCCAGCATGTCGTCGGCCAGTTTGCGCAAGGGCGCGTCGACGCGTTCCACCGGCTTGGAAACCTGGCGCAGGATGGGGTCGGGAAGGATGATGAGCGGCTTGATCGGCATGGCGTTCCACCTAAGACCTCAAAAGAAAGGCGTCAACCGGTGCGCCTGAGCCTCGTTCACGTTTTGATCTGTGCCAGCCTGCCGAATCGGATATGCTGTCCACATGAATGACCTGAGCACCATCCTTTCGGAGCCTGTCGCGCGGCTCGGCGCCTCGACAATCACGCTCGGCCACGCGCTGGCCTTCGGCGCATTGCTGTTTCTCGGCTTGTTCGCGGCACTCGTCGTTGCGCTGTGGCGGTCGGCCAAGGCGCGCGCGGTCGCCGCGGCGGAAGCCGCCGACCATGCCCGCGACGCCGAGGCGCGCATGGCAGGTATTTTGCAGGCACAGGCCGAAATGCAGGGCCGCATGGGGGCCATCGCCGAAGTGTTCGGCGCCCGGCAGGCCGAATTGACGCAATCGATCGGCCAGCGCCTCGACGCCATGACCGGCCGCATCGGCCAGACCATGACCGAGCAGACCAAATCCACGCATGAGAGCCTGGCGAAACTGCAGGAGCGGCTGGCGATCATCGATACCGCGCAAGGCAACATCCAGTCGCTGGCCGGCCAGGTCGTGCAGTTGCAGGCGATCCTCTCCAACAAGCAGACGCGCGGCGCCTTCGGCCAGTCGCGCATGGAGGCGATCGTCGCCGACGGCCTGCCGCATGGCGCCTATGAATTCCAAGCGACGCTGTCGAACGGCAGCCGGCCGGACTGCCTGGTGAAAATGCCGAACGGCGCGCCGTCGCTTGCCATCGACGCCAAATTTCCGCTGGAAGCCTGGAATGCCATCCGCGCCGCCGACGGCGCCGACCTGAAGAAGGCCGCGGCCCAGGCCTTTCGCCGCGACATCGAGATCCATGTCCGCGACATCTCGGAAAAGTACCTGCTCCGGGGCGAAACGCAGGACACCGCCTTCATGTTCGTGCCGTCGGAATCGGTGTTCGCCGAAATCCACGAGAATTTCGAAGCCGTCATCCAGAAGGCGCACCGCGCCCGCGTCGTCATCGTCTCGCCTTCTCTCTTGATGCTGTCCATCCAGGTCATCCAGGCGATCCTCAAGGACGCCCGCATGCGCGAACAGGCGCATCTGATCCAGGGCGAAGTCATCAGGCTGATGGAAGACGTCCAGCGCGTCGACGAGCGGGTGCGCAAGCTGCAGGGCCATTTCGGCCAGTCGGCCAAGGACATCGACGATATCCTCGTCTCGACCTCGAAAGTGACCAAGCGCGGCCAGAAGATCGAGGCGCTAGAGTTCGGGGAAGGCGAACCCGATGCTCCGCGCGGCAGCGCCGCCAAGGCGGAGGCCGCACCGCGCGTGGCCGATTCCAAGACCGGGCAGCTGCGGTTGAGGGTCGTTGAAGGCGACGACTGAACGCTATTGCTCTTCGATGATCGTCGTGCCTTCGAATTCCGGCAGCCAATGCAGCGCCGAGCGGTGCCAGAACTGCCGCCTCGGCACGAGTTCCTCGCGCTGCCGCGCCGTACCGGCGCGGATGCCGTAGACCTTCGGTCCCTCGCCAACCGACGTTGCATAGAGATGCGAGCCGCACTCGCCGCAGAAACCTTGGGCGCGCTTGGCGCCGCTGGACCCGGTCTTGACGTAGACCTTCGGTGTGCCCTTGGTGATCCGATAGTCCTCTTCGGGCACCCGCACCGAGACGCGAAAGGCCGTACCGGTCAGCTGCTGGCAATCGGTACAGTGGCAGATCGAGGTCTTCTCCGGGTCGACCTCCGCCTCATAGGTGATGGCACCACAATGACAACCGCCGTCTATCCTCATCGTCCTTCCTCCAATATCGATCGGCTGATCTTAGAGCGGTTCCAGGAAAGTGCGTAGCGGTTTTCCGTCCGGGATTGCGTGAAAACAAAGAGTTAGAGCGGTGACGCGAGGCAACGGCGCGACGCTGCACTGGAGGCCAGGGCACGATGCCGAAGGGGAAATGCGGTTCTCGGGATCATGCTCAAACTCTATTCGGACGCCGATTCGCTCAGCTTGTGCCGATTTTCCCAAGTGCCTGACGTCTGCGGCTTGACGAACAGCCGCGTGATCTCAGGCATTTCCTTCTTCAGCCGCGCCTCGATGCGCTCGACACAGGCCTCGATCTCCGGCGCCGCCAGATGGTCCTCGAATTCGATGCTCAGGCCGGCAACGATCTCTTCCGGCCCCATATGGACCGTCAGCACACCGTTCGCCCGCTGCACCGCCGGATCCTGCTGCGCGATCGCCAGCACCTTTCCCTGGACTTCGGGAGAGGCCGGCTCGCCGATGAGCAGGCCCTTGCTTTCACGCGCCAGGAAGATCGCCGTCGCGCCGAGGATGAGCGCGATGCCGATCGAGGCGGCGCCGTCGAGTTCGGGCACCTGGAGAATCTCCGCCGCCAAGATGCCGGCAAAGGCGATGGCCAGGCCGAGAAGGGCCGCACTGTCTTCGAACAGCACCGTATAGACGCTTGGGTCCTTGCTCGATTGCACGGCTTGCAGCCAGCCTTGCCTGCCTTTCTGCTTGCGGAGTTCCTTCAGCGCCACCAGCCAGGAACTGCCTTCGAACAGGAAAGACAGGCCGAGAACGATATAGTTCATCTTGACATTGGCGACCGGCTCCGGCGCCATGATGTGGACGATGCCCTCGTAGAACGACACGCCGGCGCCGAGCGCGAAGACCAGCAGGGCGACGATGAAGCTCCAGAAATAGAGTTCCCGGCCATGCCCGAGCGGATGCGTATGGTCCGCCGGACGCGCGGCGCGGTGCATGCCGTAAAGCAGCAGACCGCCATTGCCGGTATCGACCAGCGAGTGCACGCCTTCCGACAGCATGGCCGAACTGCCCGTGAAAAAGGCGGCGGCGAATTTGGTCACGGCGATGGCAAGATTGCCTGCGAGCGCCGCATAGATGACCGTCCTGGAGCCGCCGTGTCCTGCCATGCGGGTTTACCCTCATTTGGTGCACTATAGCGGCACTGCCGAAGAGCTGCACAGTCATCACAACGCGCCAATGGTCCGGTCGTTCAACGTACGCCAGCTATTCCCGGACTTCGTCGGTCCATACCTTGAAGCCCGCGAGCGTACCTGGTCCGAAAATATGGGTGAGTGGCACGTCGGCCGCGTCACGGCCGGAGGCGATCAGGATGCGGCCGATACGAGGCGCGTTGTTGCGCGGATCGAAAGCGTGCCAGCGGCCGCCGAGATAAACCTCCATCCAGGCGCAGAAATCCATGCTCGCCCAAGGCTTCGGCATGCCGATGTCGCTGATGTAGCCTGTGCAGTAGCGCGTCGGGATATTGAGGGCCCGGCAGAATGTGACAGCGAGATGCGCGAAATCGCGGCACACGCCGCTCCGTTCGCGCCTGGCTTCCGCCGCGGTGCGCGTCACCCGGGCGTTGCCGTAGTCGAAGACGATGTGATTGTGGACGAAATCGCACACCGCCTGCACACGCGGGACGCCGGGCGGTGTATGGCCGAACAGCCGCCATGCCTCGCTTGCCAGAAGGTCGCTTTCGCAAAACCGGCTGGGCAGCAGGAACAGAAGCGTTTCCGCCGGCAGGTCGCGCACCTCGTGCTGCCATGCCATCGGCTCGCCCATCTCGAATGTGCCGGGGTCGCGGATCACCGCATCCGTACCGAAAGTGAAACGCCCGGGCGGGGCGAGGAGCCGGTTGCACCAGTTGCCGAAACTGTCGCGATAACTTTCAATCGGCACTGACGGATTGGAGATCAGGAAATCCGGGCGCTCAAGGTCAGCGGCGCGGGAATAGTGGACATTGAGCATCGCGATGAGCGGCGTCTGCTGCGGAAAGTCGAAGCTCATCTCGCAGCCGATGTGGATCCGCATTGTCGTCCTGACCGGCCTGCCTGGCGATCACCCGGCGGTGCCCGGGTCGATGCTGCAGTGCGAAGACAACCATGGCATGGACCGCCGGGGTTTACGAGCAAATTAGAAACCGGTTGAAAGCGGCCTGCCGGCACCGGCAGCAGTCACTAGCCTCTTGCAGTCTGGCCTTTGTCTTGTTTCACTCCGCCTCCCGCAACTGGAGGAACGAATCATGGCTAAAGGTGCGATGAAGGCAGGCAAGGAAGCCCGCAAGCCGAAGAAGGATGCCAAGAAGCCCGCTGCTGCTCCAGCCCTAAAGGCGGCGCCGGTCAAGGCGATGAGGCTCAAGGAAAAGTAAGTCTCGCCAACCCGGCGGCGGGATTTCACCCGGCGGCATTCGACGATGCCGCCGGCAGGTTTGATCGGGCCTTCGGGCAGCCCTATAGCGACGATGCGGGGACGACCCCGCACTTTCCGAAACTTCGGTCGGGACGACCCGCCATTGTCGACTGAGCATCCGAGGCCGGCAGCCCGGATGTTTGGATGGAGCGTTACGATGTCCTGGACTTTTCTGTTTTTCGCCGGCCTGTTCGAAATCGGCTGGGCAATCGGCCTCAAATACACCGACGGGTTCACCAGGCTGGCTCCGACCGTGCTGACGGTTGCTTCGATGCTCGTCAGCCTCACCTTGCTCGGCCTGGCGCTGAAGGCGCTGCCTGTCGGCACCGCCTATGCGGTGTGGACCGGTATCGGCACCGTCGGCACGGCGCTGCTCGGCATCTGGCTGCTGGGCGAGCCCGCCACGGCGATCAGGCTCGGATGCATCGCGTTGATCGTCTGCGGCATCATGGGTCTGAAATTCGCGGCCTGAACGGCCTTGTCAGCCGGCTGACGCTATCGGCCAATCCGGCCTCCCTGAATGATGGGATTTTCCGGTGGGCGACATCGGCAAACGTGAAAAGGGCCGCGCCGGAGCGCGTCCCTCATTCGTCATACATCGAAGCTAGTGCGCTCTCAGCGACCCGTGAAGCCGGGTGGGGCCCGGCCGGTACGCGCCTTGCGCGCCGCATAGCGTGCGTCACGCTTGGCCTTGCGCTCGGCTTCGTCGGCCAGCAAGCGGGAGATGCGGTCGTTCTCTTCAGCTTCCCGCAGCTTCGCCTCCGCCGCGGCGGCCTCTTCGGCGGCGATGCGCGCCGCTTCGGCCGCGGCCTCGCGCTCGGCCTTCTCGGCCGCCTCGCGTGCCAGCTTTTCCTGCTTCAGCTTGGCCTTTTCGGCCTCGCGGATCTCACGAGCCGCAAGGATCGCCTTGCGTTCGGCCTGTCGCGCCAGCACTGCGGGATCGTCTGCTGCCGGCTTTGACTTGAAGCGCTCCAGAAGCGCCTTCTTTGCCTCGGTCGCGGCATTGCGCCGCTCAAAAATGTCTTTTTCCCTGTAGATAGCCAAGTCCACTTCCTTGAAGTCTAGTCGCGACGCTTACATACGCGCGAAAACCGGGAGTTCAAGCGCCAAAACGGTATGCCAGCCATGAAATTCCGGCATGTTGCACCCGGGAGACTCAATTTCCTGCCGAAATCGACATGCACTGTTCACCAGCCGCCCTCTGGCGGCGTGACGGACGTGTCGCTACCTCTAGCGCGACAATCAACACACCAGGATGACATCCAATGGAACTCGGCCTCTACACTTTTGCCGATGTGAGCCCGCAGCCGGGCCCCGGCGCCATCGGCCCGCACGAGCGGCTGCGCAACCTGATCGAGGAGGTCGAACTGGCCGACCAGGTCGGCCTCGACGTCTTTGGCCTCGGCGAGCATCACCGGCCCGACTACGCGGCCTCGGCACCGGTCGTGGCTTTGGCCGCGGCGGCGGAACGGTCGAAGCGCATCAGGCTGACCAGCGCGGTCACCGTCCTCTCCTCGGACGATCCGGTGCGCGTCTTCCAGCAGTTTTCCACCCTCGATCTCCTGTCGAGCGGCCGGGCCGAGATCATGGCCGGGCGTGGATCGTTCATCGAATCCTTCCCGCTGTTCGGCTACAACCTGGAGGACTATGACGAGCTTTTCGCCGAAAAGCTCGACCTGCTGCTTGCCATCCGAGATCAGGTGAAGGTTACCTGGTCAGGCAATCTGCGTGCGCCTATCAACGATCGCGGCGTCTATCCCAGGCCCTTCCAGGACAGGCTGCCGGTCTGGATCGCCATTGGCGGGACGCCGCAATCCGCCGCCCGCGCTGGCGCGCTCGGCCTGCCGCTGGCGCTTGCCATAATCGGCGGCGAACCGGCACGCTTCGCGCCGCTGTTCGACCTCTACCGTGAAGCGGCCAAGCGGGCCGGCAGCGATCCGGCAGGGTTGGCCACCAGCATCAACGTGCACGGCTTCATCGCCGACACGACCGAGCAGGCAGCGGACGATTTCTACGGCCCGCAGGCGGAAGTGATGAACCGCATCGGCCGCGAGCGCGGCTGGGGTCCGACATCGCGCGCGCATTTCGACCAATCGCGTGGACCCAACGGCGCCCTGTTCGTCGGCAATCCGGAGCAGGTGGCGGAGAAGATCGTCGCCCAGCACAGGATCTTCGGCAACGACCGTTTCCTGCTGCAAATGGCGATCGGCACCATGCCGCACGCCAAGATCATGAAGGCGATCGAGCTTTACGGCACGAGGGTGGCGCCGCTCGTGCGCAAGGAAACGGCCAAATCCGCGCCGGCCGTCGCGGCGCCTGTCGCGTGATCCAGAGCAGCGCCGGCTGCTCTCGTACCAAGCCCGCTCATTCCCGGACTCAATCACACGGTCACGGGCCGAGCGACGGGTTGCGCGATCGGCGGCAGGCCTTCGAGGGCCTGTGCCATGTGCCGGCTAACGGAACCTTGACGCCGCGCCGGCGTTTCGGTCCGCGGATTGCATCAGTTGTGGTGTGCCGCCGAGGGGACCACGATGAAAGCCGAACCCGCCACTTTGGGCGCAGGCGTTTCCGAGGCTGAAGAGTCGCGTGCGGCGGCGCGCGCCGATACACGCCTGATACGCTCGCTGCTCGTCGGCATCTTCCTGTTCATGTCCATCTATGCGCTCTATTTCGCACGCGCCTTCTTCATGCCGGTCATCCTCGCCTTCCTGCTGGCATTGACACTGACACCGATCGTGCGGCTGCTGCGCAAGCGCGGCATTCCCGAAGCGGTTTCGGCGACGCTTCTGGTGCTGGTGTCCATCTTCGTCTTCACGAGCGCCGGCTATGTGCTCAGTGGCCCCGTCATCGACCTCATCAACAACACGTCATCCATCGGCCAGCAATTGACCGAACGGCTGGCGCAGTTTCAACGGCCGGTCGAGAGGATCATGAAGATTGCACACCAGATCGAAGGGCTCACGGAGACTTCGCAGGAACCGGGCGTGCAAAAAGTCGCGGTAGCGCAGTCAGGCTTCCTCTCGTCGGCGGCAGGCAATATCCTGTCGGCCGGAACAAGCCTGACCATCATCTTCGTGCTGTCGCTGTTCCTGCTCGCCTCGGGCACGATGTTCTACGAGAAGATCATCCAGTCCTTCGCCAGCCTCACCGAAAAGAAGCGGGCGCTGCGGGTCGTCTACGACGTCGAGCGGGAAATCTCGCACTATCTGCTCACCGTCACCATCATCAATGCCGGCCTCGGCACGATCATCGGCCTCGGCCTGTGGGCGCTCGGCATGCCCAATCCGCTGGTCTGGGGCGCGGCCGCCGCTCTGCTCAATTTCCTGCCCTATATCGGGGCCATGATCACGCTCGTCCTGGTCACGATCATCGCCCTGATCAGCTTCGACACGATCGCCTATGCGTTGTTGGCGCCTGCCTTCCTGGTGCTGTGTGACCTCGTCGAAGGCCAGTTCGTGACGCCGATGGTGGTCGGGCGACGGCTCGAGATCAACGCCGTGGCAGTCTTCATCGCCATCGCATTCTGGTCGTGGCTGTGGGGCTTCGTCGGCGCGCTGATGGCAGTGCCGCTGCTGGTCGTCATCAAGGTGTTCTGCGACCATTTCGAGAGCCTCAGCCACGTCGGGAATTTTCTCGCCGCGCAACATATGGCGGTCGAGGAGCAGGACGCCGACGAAGAGGACGGTGCGGCCGCCGCATAAACGGCGCACGGTTTGCGGCGGCGGGATCGAATGCCTATATCCGCCCGATCAGCGCCCGGTGCCCTTCCCGATGAACGACGTTCCCTTCGACCTCGACGCCTATTTCGCCCGGATCGGCCATGCCGGTGCCAGGGATGTCTCGCTCGACACGCTGAGGACGCTCCATTTCCTGCATCCGCAGGCCATCCCCTTCGAGAACATGGATCCGTTTCTGGGCCGCAGCGTGCAGCTGGATGTTGCCTCGCTGCAGGACAAAATCGTGGTTGGTGGACGCGGCGGCTATTGCTTCGAGCACAATCTCATTTTCATGCATGCGCTGAAGGCGCTTGGCTTCGAGGTCGGCGGCCTGGCCGCGCGTGTGCTCTGGGGTCAGAGCGAGGACGCGATCACGGCGCGTGGCCACATGCTTTTGCGTGCCGAACTCGATGGCCGGACCTATATAGCCGATGTCGGCTTCGGCGGCCTGACCCTCACCGCCCCGCTGCTGCTCGAGCCGGGCCTCGAACAGAAGACCCCGCACGAAACGTTCCGCATCGTCGAAACCGGCGACAACTTCCGCCTGCAGGCCGCCGTCGGCGGCGGCTGGCGCTCGCTGTATCGCTTCGATCTGCAGCCGCAATATGAGGTCGACTATTCCGTCGCAAATTATTTCCTGTCGACCAACCCGGCATCGCATTTCCTGACCTCGGTTCTGGCGGCCCGCGCCGCGCCCGACCGGCGCTACGCCCTGCGTGGCAATCGCCTGTCGATCCACCACATCGGCGGCCGCACCGAGCACAAGCAGATCACCACCGCCGCCGAACTCGCCGACACGCTGGAAGGCCAGCTCGGCATCGACATTCCCGACCGCACGGCCTTCGAGGCCCGGGTGCGCGAGACGAAGATCGTGGAGACCACCATATGACCGAACTGTCCGTTCTCGACCTGTCGCCGATCGTCGAAGGCAGCGACGCCTCGCAATCGCTCGCCAACTCGCTCGACCTCGCCCGCCATGCCGAGCGCTTGGGCTACAGGCGCTACTGGCTGGCCGAGCATCACAACATGCCAGGCATTGCCAGTGCGGCAACGGCGGTCGTCATCGCCCATGTCGCCGGCGGCACCAAGACCATACGCGTCGGCGCCGGCGGCATCATGCTGCCCAACCATGCCCCGCTGGTGATCGCCGAACAATTCGGCACGCTGGCCGCCCTGTTTCCCGGCCGCATCGACCTTGGCCTCGGCCGGGCGCCGGGCACCGACATGAATACGGCGCGGGCGCTGCGCCGCAATCTAGAGGCCGGCGTCGATAATTTCCCGCAGGATGTCGTCGAGCTGATGGGCTATTTCCTGCCCGCCGAGGAGGGGCAGCGTCTGCGCGCCGTGCCCGGCGAAGGCCAGAATGTGCCGATCTGGATTCTCGGGTCCAGCCTCTATGGCGCGCAGCTCGCCGCCATGCTCGGCCTGCCCTACGCTTTCGCCTCGCATTTCGCGCCGGCGGAGCTCGATCCCGCACTGGACATCTACCGCTCGCGGTTCCAGCCGTCCGAGCAACTCGACAAGCCGCATGTCATGCTCGGCCTCAATGTCTTTGCCGCGCCCACCGACGCCGAGGCACGGCTGCTGTTCACCTCGCTGCAGCAGGCCTTCGTCAATCTGCGCACCGGCAGGCCTGGACGACTGCCGCCGCCGGTCGAGAACTATGACCGGGATCTCGACCCGATGGCGAAGACCATGCTCGGCCAGGCGCTGTCCTGCGCCGTCGTCGGCTCGCCGGAAACGGTCCGGCAAGGCATCGATGCGTTCGTGCGCCGCACCGGCGCCGACGAGCTGATGGTTACCGCGCAGATCTTCGATCACGCCGCCCGCGTGCGCTCCTTCGAGATTTTGGCCGAGGCCCACAAATCGCTGTCGCAAGCCGCCTGAATTAATAGGCGGCCAGCCGCTTTTGCCGACATCGATGCTCTGCTAAGTGCGGGGCGTCCTCAGGCAGCAGCGAGTTTTCCGTGACACATGACCTCGACCCGCGCATGAATTTCGCCATCGACCTGGCGCGGCGCGCCGGCGAACTCGGCGTGAAATATTTTCGCGATCTCGACAGCCTGACAATCGAGAGCAAGGGCCATCAGGACCTGGTCTCGCAAGCCGACCGTGAGGTCGAGCTGTTCATCCGCGCGGCAATCGCCGCCGACTATCCGCGGGACGGCATCGTCGGCGAGGAGCATGCCTCGGTCGCCGGCTCGACCGGCCATGTCTGGGTCATCGACCCCATCGACGGCACCGCCAATTTCGTGCGCGGCATTCCGGCCTGGTGCGTGGTGATCGCCTGCGCAAAGGATGGCGAGACGGTCGTCGGCGTCATCCACGAGCCGTCGACCGGCGAGACCTTCCACGGAAGCCTGGGCGGCGGCGCCTTCGTCAACGGCAGGCCGATGAAGACAAGCTCCGCGACCAGCCTGGAGGAGGGCTCGGTGGGAACCGGCTTCTCAAACCGGGCCGAGGCCGAAAACATCGCCGTGCTGATCAAGAATATCCTCGCCGAGGGGGGCGTCTTCTTCCGCAACGCGTCCGGCGCGCTGATGCTCGCCTATGTCGCCTCGGGCAGGCTGCTCGGCTACGTCGAAGAACACATGAACGCCTGGGACTGCATGGCCGGCATGCTGCTGATCGAGGAAGCCGGCGGCACGATCCTGAAGGCGGATCCGAAGACGGTGCTGCGGAGCGGGACGCGGGTCATTGCTGGCGGCAAGGGCGTGTTTTCGAAGCTGCAAGAGCTCTGCCGAGGGGTGTTCGACGATTGAGCGGACGCCGCGAACCTTGCGCAGGGCATCGAGCGATTGGCCGTTAGCCTCCGTTTCGCCTGCCGTGAACCAACCTGATGGCCAACGCGCTGGCATGGCGCTGACGCCCATCCGCCGCAGCGAGGCTTTTGGCGTCTACAGGATTTTGGCCAGGAAACTCTTCGTACGGTCCACCTGTGGGTCCGAGAAGAGCGCCTTGGGCGCTCCCTCCTCCACGATCAGTCCGTCATCCATGAAAATCACCCTGTGCCCGACCTCACGGGCAAAGCCCATCTCGTGGGTGACGACCACCATCGTCATGCCTTCGACCGCGAGTGTCTTCATGACCTGAAGCACTTCGCCCACCATTTCGGGGTCGAGCGCCGATGTCGGCTCGTCGAAAAGCATGACGTTCGGTCCCATGGCCAGCGAACGGGCGATCGCGACCCGTTGCTGCTGGCCGCCGGAAAGCTCGTCCGGATAGCTCGCTTCCTTTCCCACGAGGCCGACCTTGGCCAGCAATTCGCGCGCGACCTTGTCGGCTTCGGCCGGCGTGACCTTCTTGACCTTGCGCGGCCCGATGGTGACGTTCTCCAGTATGGTCAGGTGCTTGAAGAGATTGAACTGCTGGAACACCATGCCGACATGCTGACGCAGCATGTGAATGTTCGTCTTCGGATCGGTCAGCGTCATCCCGGCGATTTCAATTTCGCCGCTGGTCGCGGTCTCCAAGCCGTTCAGGCAGCGTAAAAATGTGCTTTTGCCGCTCCCCGAAGGGCCGATAACGACGACCACCTCTTTTTCCGCCACATGCGTGCTTATCCCCTTCAAGATCTCATTGTGGCCGAAGGACTTGTGAAGGTCTTTAACGTTTATCAACTTGAAGCCTCCTCTCCATATAAGACGAGAATTTCGACACGGAGAAGATGAGGACGAAGTAGAGGGCCGCGATGAGACCCCAGATGGCGAAGGACGCGAACGTCTCGGCAATCACGATCTCGCCCTTGTAGACCAACTCGGCGATGCCCACCGGAGCCAGCAGCGAGGTGTCCTTGATCGTCTGGGCCGCCTGGTTTACCAACGGTGGTATCATGCGCTTGAACGCCTGTGGCAGAACGATGTAGCGCATCGTCTGGAAGCCGTTCATCGCGATGCTCTGGGCGGCTTCCTTCTGGCCTCGGTCGACGCCGAGAATACCCGCACGGATGATTTCGGTGACGTAGGCGCCTTCGTTCAGGCTGAGCGTGAGCGCGGCCGCCAGGATGGGATAGGTCAGTTGCCCGAACCACTGGTTGACGGGCAGGATCGCCGGCAATCCAAGCACGATGAAGAAGAGTTGCACCAACAGCGGCGTGGACCGGAAAATCTCGACATAGGCGGTGGCGATCCACCTCAGAGGCGCTACCGCCGACAGGCGCATGAGCGCCGCGACAAGGCCGATGACCACCATCAGGATGATGGCGACGATCGAATACTGGATCGTCAGCCGCAAGCCGTCGAGCAGCACGGGTAGGTTTTGCCAGATGGGGTCCATGAACCGTGCCTTGGATTTTTGCTGTCTTCAGCCGCCTCGGTAAGAAGAACGCATCGCAGTGGTTTCGCGCCGCTTACTTTGCGATTCCCTGCCGGACAGCCGGCAGGCTGAGCTCTCTAACCTTCAGACGATCAGAACGAGGCTCAACCCGAAACCGCAACGCTCGCCGGCTTTTCCACGTCCTTGACCATGCCGCTGGTATCGCCGCCGAAATATGTATCGAACAGCTTCTGATATTCGCCGTTCTGCTTGATCTTGGCGAGGCCGTCATTGATCTTCGCGGCCAGCTCGGGCTTTTGTTTGCTGATGGCGATGCCGTAATATTCGCCGGTCAGCAGCGGCCCCACGATCTTGACGTTGTTATGGGCGGTCTTGAAATTGACGTTGACCGGATTGTCGAAGATGACGGCATCGGCCCCACCGGTCTCGAGCGCCTGATAGGCGGCATCGATGTTCTGGAATTGCTTGATGTAGTCGGTCTGGAAGCCCTTGCCGGTCATATAGTCCACCGACGAGGTGGCTTTCTTGGTGGCGACCACGTGGCCCTTGAGGTCGTCGAAGCCCTTGATGTCAGAGTCTTTCTTGACCAGAACCGAAAGGCCGGACTTGTAATAGGCGTCGCTGAAATCGACGTTTTGCATCCGGCTGGTCTTGATCGTGATCCCGGCGACCGCAGCATCGATCGATCCGGCCTGCAGGCTCGGGATAATCCCGTTGAACGGCAGCGTCTTCAGGCTGACCGTCATGCCTTCCGCCTTGGCGATTGCCTTGATCATGTCGATGTCGAAGCCGGTAACCTCGCCGTTCGTCTCGGTCTCGAACGGCGGGAAGGTGGTATCCGCGCCGACGACGATGTTGGTCGCGTTTTGCGCGAGCGCCGCCGAGGTAGCACCGTATGCAAGCACGAGGCCCGAAACCAGTGACGTGACCAGCACGATGAGTGACTTGTTTTTCACAGATGTCTCCTTTCGGCGGGCATTCGTCAGCTTCGAGCGGAGTCAACGATGAGGAGTGGTGCGTGAATGCATGAACTCAAAGCCCGCCCTGAGCCATCTGGATCGGCAGGGGCCCAAGTCAAGACTTGGAGATGCTTCACATTTGCGTTTTGGATTGGGCCACGATTGCCCCTCTTCTCGGGGGCGGCGCTCCAGTTGGCGGTGCGGGGCCTAGGCCAGCTTGGCCAGCAGCTTCATGAACGTGGCGATTTCCTTGTTCGTGAGCGGCGCCAGCGTTTCCTGCGTGATCTCCCTTGCAAGTGGGATCAGGCGCTCGATCGCTTCCCGACCCTCCGCGGTCAAACTGACCAGCAGCCGCCTTTTGTCGACCTCATGCCTGGAGAGCTCGACCAGGCCACGCGCCTTCAGCCGATCGATGACGCCTTTCACGGTCGCGGCATCCATGGCGATCAATGTGCCGAGCTGGTTTTGCGAGGTTTCGCCGACGTCGCGCAGCTTGGCGAGTGCGGCGAATTGCGGCGGCGTCAGGTCGCCGATACGGGCGGCGAAGATCGACACATGGCGCTGGTGCGCCTTGCGCAGGATGAAGCCGACCTGCTCCTGCAGGAGGTAGTCGTGGTCGTCGGCCTCTTCGGCCTCGACCAGCTTGAGCAGATTGTCCTCGCCGCTCACCGCAGCCCGTCCCAGGCTTTTATCTCGTCCGCCGCGAGGCCACCCATGCGGTCATGGATGCGCGGACCGCAGGTCATGGCGAGGCAAAACAGGATCTCGTCCGGGCGTGGGCCGTCGCTGATGCCGACTTCCATGGCGTCGAAATGACTGCGCACATAGGCGGCGTTGATATGGCCGAGCGGCACATCGAGCCTTGAACCGAAGGCGCCGACCTTCTTGGCCGAGGGCACGATCGCCTTCGCATCGCCCAGCCGCTCGCGCATCGCATAGCCGCCCGGCACATGCCACAGCGCACCATGTTCCAGTTCGCCCGCGGTGCCGACGATGGCGCCCTTGCCATAGCCGTCGATCTGTTTGACGTCGCCGCCGAGGGCTGCGATCAGCCGGTCGGCGAGCAGCAGGCCGAGCGGCTTCAGGTCATCCATGGCGCTCTGCAACTCCTCGACATAGCGCCCGGCGAAAGCGTTCCTGACCACGGCCATGGCGGCGGCACGCCGACGCGGCACGCCCGCGACCGGCCCGCCGTCGTGAAAAATCTCTTCGCTCAGCACCGCTATCTTGCGGATCGGAAACTCAGGCATGGGCAACTTCCTCCGGTTCATGCTTGTTGGGCGCGCCGAGCGCGACGGAGCCACTGATGCGGGCCTCCCCGCCAAGAAACAGCGCCGATGCGGCAATCAGGCCGCGCCGGCGAAAATCTTCGGCGACCGCAAGGCCATTGTCCAGCGCCCGCGCCACTTCATCAGGCGCAAGCGTGCCGACGCCTTGTGTCACCGGCCGCGCGCCGAGATCGCTGTCGGGTGACAGGTCGCGCGCGGGGATACGCCTGATGGCGGGATTGCCCGGCAGGTCCACCGCGTTGGCGATGAGCGTCGCTGCCGCATCGGCCTCAGCGCCGGTCCGCGCGAGCACGGTGACGGCGTCGGCGATGCCAAGCGAGAAGGAGCGGCCACGCCAGCCGCTGGTCGCGACGCCGCCCACGCCATCCCGCGCGCGGATCGTTATCCGATCGGCCATGCCGTTGCCGGTGCCGGCGACCGCCAACCCCATCGACCCGCCCTTGCCGATATGGATGGCGCTGTCGCCGCCATTGTTGACATAGGCGCGATCAAGCTTGCGGCCGGCAAGCAGCGCGGCGATCATTTCGTCGGCTACCGATCCGGCGACGGCGGCCATCGGCGTAATGAAGCATTCGGCCAGGGGCATGACGGCTGCTTCCATTCGGCGCGCCGTCGGGCTGGCAAAGGCGCGCGGCGCCAGGAAAAACGCCGGCAGGCGCAATTCTGGAAGCTCCTCGACCAACTCGATCAGGATCGTCTGGAAGCGCGCGACGGCCTGGGCGTAGGCGGCGCGACATTCATCAACCTCGCCGAACGCCTCGACGATCAGGTCGATCGGCCCATGGTTGAGATGCAGTCGCTTGCCGTCCTGCAGCCAGTGCGCTTGCGGGCCGTCCATCATCCGGCCCCGTCCGAGCCTGCGCGGCGCAACTGCGCCAGCGGCGGCCACGGATTGCCGGCGGGCGCACCGCTGCCGCGACGCGGGTTGAGGTACTCGCCGCCCTTGGCGACGATATCAGCGACGCTGCGGATTTCGGCCTCATAACCACCGAGCCTGATGTAATCGTCGCGGCGCAGCGTGAACTCGATCGGCGCCACCAGTGCCGGTGTCGGCACATATCCGAAGGCGCCTTCCGGAACCCTGGTGACGTCGACCATCAGCGTGATGCCGCCGCCCGGCCAGACATAGACCGGCGCGCCGCCCACGGTGACATAGGTGGTGAGGCGTTGCACGGAGCGGGTGAGATTGACCGGGTTTTCGGTGACGCCGGCGCGCAGCGAGCCGCCGGCGCCGCCGATGAACAGCACCGTGCACAAAGCCGGCTCGCAATTGTCCTCGATCAGATTGACGGATTTCCGCAGCCGGTCCGGAAACGGCTTCTCGACCGGCTTCAGGTCGCTGTCGAGTTCGTAATAGGCGAACTGCTCGCCAGTGGTCGAAACCATCAGCAGCGACAGACCCGGTCGCGCGCCTTTCTTGGCGTTCCACTCGCCGAGGATCGACAGCGGATCGGAAATTCTGGTGCCGCCCCAGCCGAGGCCCGGCTCGGACACCTTGAAATAGCGGCCCGGGGTCGAGCGGCGGCCGCTGATCTTTATGCCCGTATCCTGCCAGCCCAGTACCTTGCCTGCCTGATGCTCGGAAACGACGCCGGTGATGTGGTCGTCGACCACCACCACCTCGTCGACCAGCCCGCGCCATTGCGTGGCGAACATGCCGATGGTGGCCGAACCGCAGCCGACGCGCATGCGATGTTCCTGCTTGCCGTCGATGACAGGGGCTTTGCCGGCTTCGACCGTTATTGTGGCGCCACCGTCGATGGTGAGTTCCACCGGCTTGCGGTTGCACAGGTTGAGCAGCGCATCGCAAGTGGCGCGGCCCTCCGCCTTCGAACCGCCCGTCAGATGATGCACGCCGCCGAGCGACAGCATCTGCGAGCCATATTCTCCCGTCGTGACATGGCCGATAGCCTCGCCCTCTGCCCGCACAATAGCCGTTTCGGGACCGATATGACGGTCGGTGTCGATCTTCACCTTGACGCCGCAGTAGGAGAAGATGCCCTCGGTCACCACCGTGACGAGATCGACGCCTTCGACTTCCTGGCTGACGATGAACGGAGCGGGTTTGTAGTCGGGATACGTCGTGCCGGCGCCGATTGCGGTAACGAAGCGGCGCCCGGTGTTGATGAATTCGCCGTCCCACTGCTCGCCCTCGGCGACAAAGGGCACCATGGCGGCGCCGGTCTCCGTCGCATGGTCGAGGATGGTCAGCGGGTCCATGCGCACGATCCGGCCCGCGACATTGCCGTAGCGGTCGCAGGCGCCGGTGCGGCCGTCGGCGATGTAGCACATGACGGGACAGGCATCGCAGCGGATCTTCTCCGCCACCAGTTTCTCGCCGGGATCGTGGGTTTCGAAGCGCTCGGCAAGCTCGCTCACGTGCGTGCCTCCTTTTCGCGGATGGCCGCCAGGATGCGGCTTGGCGTTGCCGGCACCTTGTCGACCAGCACGCCGGTGGCGTGACGGATGGCGTTGAGGATCGCCGGCGCCGTCGGGATCATCACGTGCTCCCCCAAGCCCTTGGCGCCGAACGGCCCCTCGGGATCGGGCACCTCGATAAGGATGGTCTCGATCGGCGGCACGTCGCCAATGGTCGGGATGAGATAGTCGTGCAGGTTCTCGGTGCGGCCGGGGATGTATTCTTCCATCAGCGCCATGCCGATGCCTTGCGCGATGCCGCCTTCGATCTGGCCCTCGACCAGCAGTGGATTGATCGCCTTGCCGACATCATGCGCGGCGGTGATCTTGATCAGCCTGACCGTGCCAAGCTTGAGGTCGACCTCGAGTTCGGCGATCTGCGCGCCAAAGCCGTAGACGGCGTAGGGCTTGCCCTGGCCCTTGGCATCGAGCGGCAGCGTTGGCGGGTCATAGGTCTCCTCGGCGCGGAAGACGAAGCCGTCGGCATCGCCATCGAGCGAGGCAAGATCGATACGGCGTGTCGCCTCGCCTTCGCGAATGACGATCGCCGAGCCGTCCAGTCGAAGGGAAGCCCTGTCCGAGACATTGGCAAAGCGCAGGATTTTTTCGCGCAGGGCGCGGCCCGCCTTCTCGGCCGCCTTGCCGGTCACGAAAGTCTGCCGAGAGGCCGACGTCTTGCCGGCGTCGGGACTGATCGCCGTATCGGCGCCCTTCAGCTGGAATTTTTCCAGCGGCAGGCCCAGCGCGTCGGCGCAGATCTGCGGGATAACGGTGTTGGAGCCCTGGCCGATATCGACGGCGCCCTGGTGCAGGACAACCGCACCCTCGGCCACGATGCCGACCCGGATTGTCGACGGATTGGGCAGCGATGTGTTGCCGCAGCCGTACCAGCACGAAGCGACGCCGACGCCGCGTTTTCTATCGATGCTGGCATCGTTGAAAGCATCCGCATCGGCCGTCGCTCGCGCCCAATGCGGCCGCAAGGCTTCGAGGCACTCGGCGATGCCGACGCCGGAGTCCAGACGCTGTCCGGTAACCGTTTCGGAGCCGTTCCGAAGGCAATTCTTCAGGCGAAAATCGAGCCTGTCCATGCCGAGCTTGCCGGCGAGCTCGTCATAGAGCGTCTCTTGCATGATCGTCGCCTGCGGCACGCCGAAACCACGGAAGGCGCCGGCAATCGGACCATGCGTATGGATGGCGCGACCCTCGGCGCGGTAGTTCGGCGTGACATAGGGGCCGGAGGCATGCACGGGCACGCGGTTGGCCACCGTCGGGCCCCAACTCGCATAGGCGCCGGTGTTGAAATCGCCCTCGAAGACCATGCCGGTAACGCGTCCGCCGGCGTCGGCGCCGATGGTCGCCCTCATTTGCGCCGGATGGCGCTTGGTGGTCGAGATCATGGATTCGTTGCGGGTGTAGGCAAGGGCCGCGGGCCGCCCCGTCTTCATGGCCACAAGGCCGATGAGAGGCTGCAGGGAAACGTCGAGCTTGGACCCAAAGCCACCGCCGGTCGCGGTCGGCACGATGCGCACCTTGTCGACGGCGAGGCCGAGCACTTTCGCCGTATCGTCGCGGTCCATGTAGGGCGCCTGGGTGCAGGCGACGACAACAAGCGTATCGCCGTCGAAATATGCATAGCCGGCTTCCGGTTCGATATAGGCGTGCTCGACATAAGAGGTGTCGATCGCACCGCTCGCGGTGGCGGCCGCACCGGCAAGTGCCGACTCGGGATCGCCGCGCTCGACGAAGCCCTTGGTCAACAAATTGGCCGGACGGTTTTCATGGATCAGCGCGACACCTTCGGCCTGCGCATCGCGGGGCTGGAGAACGTGCGGCAGTTCGGTCCAGCGGACAGGGAAATCCGACAGATCCAGATCGAGCATCGCCTCGCGTTCGCCGGCGACCAGCGCGACAGCCTCGCCGCGAAGCCGCGCATAGCCCACGGCCAGCGCCGGCTGGTCGGCGAACGGGCCGATAACGCCGAAACAATTTTTTCCCGGGACATCGGCGGCCGTGAAGACGCCTGATATGCCGGGATGACTTCTTGCCCAGCCATCGATGTCGCCGAAATCGAACTTTGCATGATAGTGCGGCGAGCGGATCACCAGAACGGCAAGCGCGTCGGCAGGGAAAGAATCGCCGCCGAATTTCTCGGCCCCGGTCACTTTCGGCACGCCATCGAGCCTGACCGGGGAGGAGCCGACGGCATGGCCCGAGACGGGCATTCTGCGATCGAGGTCGCGATGCAACGATTGATGCTGGTGCTGCCCCTCACCGGCAAATTGTCCGGCATCCATCACCGCCGTGATGATCTTCCGGTAGCCGGTGCAGCGGCAGAGGATGCCGCCCAGCGCATCCTGCACCTCGGTCTCGGTCGGCCTAGGTTTCGTTTCCAGCAATGCGGTTGCCGCGACCAGCAGCGCCGGCGTGCAGATGCCGCATTGCGCGGCACCATGCGCGAGGAACGAGGCTTGCAACGCCGACAGCCGGCCATTGGCGAGGCCCTCGACCGTCGTCACGGCAGTGCCGGCGGCGGAGGCCGCCGGCATCAGGCAGGCGCAGACAGGGTCGCCGTCGACCAGCACCGTGCAGGCGCCGCAGTCGCCGGCGTCGCAGCCGACTTTGGTGCCGGTGAGCCGCAACTCGTCGCGCAGCACCGAGGACAGCCGACGCAGCGGCGGCACGTTGACCGAGACGGCGGCGCCATTGACAGCGAAGGCGATATCGGCGCGATCCATACTCATGCGGCCACCTTGTCGCCTGTCGGCTTTCCCATGGCCTCAAGCACGGCGCGGGCGACGATCTCGCGCACCGCATCCAGCCTGTATTCGGCGCTGCCGCGCACGTCGGCGATGGGCGACAGCTCGGCCATCGGCGCCGACCGGACCGCGGCAGCAAGCCCGGCGTCCAGGGCAAGCCCGCGCAGCGCCGCCTCGACGCCGGCAAGCCGGCTGGCAACGGCGGAACACGAGCCGACGGCGACGGCCGCGTCCGCGACAGTGCCATTTTCGACAACCAGCCGCGCCGCTACCATGGCGATGGAGATGACGAGATAGCGCCGCGCGCCGAGCTTGACGAAGGCCGACGTGCCGGTGGGTTTCGGCACACGGATGGCCGTCACCATTTCGCCAGGCTGCAAGGCGGTGCGGCGGTTGCCGAGAATGAAGCCTTGCAAGGGCAGATAGCGTGTCGCCGCCGCCGAGCATAGCTCGACCTCGGCGTCGAGCACGAGCAGCGCAGGCACGCCGTCGGCGGCCGGCGAGGCGTTGCAGAGATTGCCGGCGACGGAAGCGACGTTCTGGATCTGCGCCGAGCCGACCTCGCGCGCCGCCTGCTTCAGGGCGTCGAAGGCTGGCGGCAGGGGGTGGCGGATGACATCGGTCCATGTCGTGCGCGCGCCGATGATCCAGTGGCTGCCGGTCTCGGCGATACCGCGCAACATTGTCAGGCCGTTGATATCGAGGACATCGTCGCGAAACGGCTTGCTGCCCTGCGCCGGATAGAAATCCGTGCCGCCCGCAAGGATACGCCAGGCGCCCCCGCCAAGCAGCACGAGCGCTTCGTCGACCGTGGTGGGTTTCGCGTAACGGATCACGCCTGCCTTCCCGACAAAATGGGCATTTCCAGAGAGGTGGGCCTCCCCGAAATCGGCCCTCCCAAAGCGCTTGCCCAATGACAGTCTTTACCGGCTTCGCCCGGAAATTCATTCGTATGCAAATGATATCAAGACGGTGGAAATTGTCAAAGCCAGAGTTTACGCCGGCACTTATTGCGCGGGCATCGCCACACATTTGTTATGCCGCCGGAGGTTGACGCAGCCCGCCATCTGGTCAAGTTTCTCCCTCCGGTCGCGCCAGCGGCTTTTTCTTTCGCCGGGTCCCTCATTCGGAGCCCGACCGCAGCATGACAGGAAGTAAGCCTATGGCCGACGAAGCGCTCGTTGTCATCGACCTGCAGAACGATTTCTGCCCAGGCGGCGCGCTGGCCGTGGCCGGCGGCGACGAGATTGTGCCGCTGGTCAACGACATGATCCGGCGAACCGATCATGTCGTGCTGACGCAGGACTGGCACCCCGCCGGCCATTCCAGCTTTGCCTCCAGCCATCCGGGTTCGCAGCTCTATTCGATGATTGAAATGCCTTATGGTCCGCAGACTTTGTGGCCGGACCATTGCATTCAGGGCAGCCTGGGGTCGGATTTCCATTCCGGCCTTGCCTGGACAAAGGCCGAACTCGTCATCCGCAAGGGCTTTCGGCCCGCCATCGACAGCTACTCCGCCTTTTTCGAAAACGATCACGCCACGCCCACGGGCCTCGCCGGATATCTCCGGGAGCGCGGTATCGATACGCTGACCCTGGTCGGCCTGGCGACCGATTTCTGTGTCGCCTTCTCGGCGCTGGATGCGGTCAAACAGGGTTTTAGAACCACGGTCAGGCTCGATGCCTGCCGTGGCATCGATCTCAACGGCTCGCTCGAGACAGCGCTGGCGACGATGCGCGATGCCGGCGTGACGCTCGAAGACCACACGGCGGGCTGACCGCACCATGGGGAACCGAAGGGGACACTTGCCGATAGCGATCGGGGCGATCGGCGCGATCCTTGTCGTGCTGTGTCCGGCGCCGGCCTTCGCGGCCGAAGAACACGGCCTGCCGGGCGCCGCCATGTCGCTCTGGTGGGCGCTGCCTTTTGCCGGCCTGCTCTTGTCGATCGCCACTGGTCCGCTGCTGTTCCACCATGTCTGGGAACACCACCATGGCAAGATCGCGGCCTTGTGGGCGGCGCTGGTGATCGTGCCGCTCGCGGCTGCCTTCGGTGCCCCTGCTGCGACCGAGGCGGTGCTGCACGCGCTGCTCACCGAATACATGTCGTTCATTGTCCTGCTGTTTGCGCTCTACACGATTTCAGGCGGTATCCTGCTTGCAGGGAACATCCACGGCACACCGTTGGTCAATGCCGGACTGCTGATCATCGGGGCGCTGCTGGCCTCGGTGATCGGCACGACGGGCGCCTCGATGATCCTGATCCGCCCGGTCCTGCGCGCCAACGACAACAGGCCTTTCAACGCCCATGTCGTCATATTCTTCATTTTCCTGGTGTCCAACATTGGCGGCTCGCTGACGCCGCTCGGCGACCCGCCGCTGTTCGTCGGCTTCCTGCGCGGCGTCGATTTCTTCTGGACGACCACCAACCTCTACCGGGAGACGCTGTTCGTTGGCGTTGTCGTGCTGGCGGCCTTCCTGGCGATCGACCTCATCATACACCGGCGCGAGGCCGGCGCCCCGAAGATCAAGGATCCAACACCGGATACGAAAGTGCGTCTGCGCGGCCTGGCCAACCTTCCGCTGCTCGCCGGTGTAATCGGCGCCATCCTGGTGTCGGCGGCCTGGAAACCGGGCGTTAGTTTTTCCGTATTCGGCGTCGGTCTCGAACTGCAGAACCTGGTGCGCGACGCGGTCATTCTCGCACTGGCCCTGCTATCGCTTCCCCTATCTCACAAGAGCTGCCGCCAAGCGAACGGCTTCAATTGGGGTCCGATCGCGGAAGTGGCCAAATTGTTCGCCGGCATCTTCATCTGCATCGTTCCCGTCGTCGCCATTTTGAGAGCCGGCCATGACGGTGCGCTGGCGCCGCTGGTCGCGCTCGTCACCTCGGCCCAGGGCACATCCAACGACCTCGCCTATTTCTGGCTGACCGGAGCGCTGTCGTCCTTCCTCGACAATGCGCCGACCTATCTGGTGTTTTTCGAGTTGGCCGGCGGCGACCCTCAGCACCTGATGACGGATCTGGCCTCGACGCTCGCCGCGATCTCGGCGGGTGCCGTGTTCATGGGCGCCAACACCTATATCGGCAATGCCCCCAACTTCATGGTCTACGCGATTGCCAGGCATCGCGGCGTCAAGATGCCGGGCTTCTTCGGCTATATGCTGTGGTCCGGGCTGGTGCTGGTCCCGACCTTCTTGATCGCGGGTTTTCTGTTCTTCGGCTAGATTCATTCGACGGAAAACCGCTCCACACTTTTCGTGGAATTGCTGCCCTCAGCCGACGCCGACATAGCGCCTGACCGCCGATGGATCGGCGCGCAACTGTTCGACATCCACCGTTTCGCGGTTGCGGCCGTTCTCAATGAAACAAACACGATCGGCCACCGACAGCACTGCATCGACGCGCTGCTCGACCAGGATGGTGGAGACACCCATCTCGCGCAGCGTCGACACAGTCTCGCGGATCTTGGCGATCATCGACGGCATCAATCCTTCTGTCGGCTCGTCGAGCAAGAGCACATGCGGTTCCAGGCAGAGCGCCCGCGCCATGGCCAGCATCTGCTGCTCGCCGCCGGACAAGGTGCCCGAGCGCTGCCTCAGCCGCTGGCGCAGCAGCGGGAAGAGGTCGAGCACGGTCTCGCGCGTCGCCTTGCCCTTGCCGCGCGCCATCAGGCCGATCTCGATATTTTCGGCCACCGTCATCTCCGCGAACAACCGCCTTCCCTGCGGCACATAGGCGACGCCGGCCTTCGGCACCTCATGCGGCGGCAGGCCGGTCAATTCCTGCCCGGCGAGCCTGATCGAGCCGGCACGCACCTGAACCAGACCCATGATGGCTTTCAGCGTCGTCGTCTTGCCGGCGCCATTGCGTCCGAACAGGCACAGCACCTCGCCCTTGTTCAGCGCGAGGTCGAGCCCGTAGAGCACCTGGACCTCGCCATAGGAGCAGTCCAGTCCCGAGATCACCAGTGCTTCGGTCACGGCGCCGTCCCCAGATAGGCGTCCTGCACCGCCGCGTTGTCGCGGATCGCCTCGGGCGTGCCTTCGGCCAGGATCCTGCCGGCGTTGAAGACGGTGATGCGGTCGGCAAGCTGCATGACGACCGGCATGTTGTGCTCGATCAGGAGCACGGTGGCGTTCCTAGCGATATCGCGCACAAGTTCGACGAAATTGTCGATTTCGCTGTCGGCCAGGCCTTGCGTCGGTTCGTCGAGGATCAGCAGGCGCGGCTCCAACGCCAGCCCCATCGCCACTTCGAGCAATCGTTGATGGCCGTAGGACAATTGCCCGGCCGGTATATGGGCGCGGTCGGCCAGGCCGGTGCGTTCGAGCGCCGACATGACACCGGCACGCAACGCACCCTTTGAGCGGCGATCGCTCAGCGTGAGTTGCACCGGCAGCGCGACATTGTCGTAGGCGCTGAGATTGGCGAAGACGCTGGTGATCTGGAACGTGTAGGCGATGCCCAGGCGGACCCTGGCATAGGTGGGCAGGCCCGTGATGTCGGCGCCGTCGAAGACGATCGCTCCCGACGTCGGCTGGATGCGGCCGCTGATCAGGCTGACGAAGGTTGTCTTGCCGGCACCGTTCGGGCCGATGACGGCGCGGATCTCGCCCCGCATCAGGGCAAAATCGACATTGTCGACCGCGCGCAGGCCGCCGAAGCTGCGTGACAGGCCTTTCGTCGTCAGCAGCGGCATCATGGCAGCCACCCGAGCCAGCGCTGGCGAATGGTGCCGAGAATGCCCTTCGGGAAGAACAGCACCAAAAGGATGAGCGCGATGCCGACGATCAGCAGATAGGCCGATGTGTAGCCGCTGGTGACGTCGATGACGTAGTACATGAACAGCGTGCCGATGAGCGGCCCGAGCGTTGTGGCCGCACCACCGAGCAGCACCCACAGCAGCGGCAGGATCGAATACTGCACCGAGGCGAAGCTCGACCCGACATAGCCGAACAGCAGCGCGTAGGCGGCGCCTGAAGCCGCGCAGATCGTGCCGGAGACGACGACGGCGGCGAGCTTGTTGGAGAAGGTGTCGTAGCCCAGCATCTTCGTGCGCTCTTCATTCTCGCGGACCGCGACCAGCACACGGCCATAGCGGGAGCGGACGATGGCCAGCGTCATCAGCAGCACGAGCGAGAACAATCCGAGGGCCGCCATGTAACGCACGGTCGGGTCGGTAAGGTCGAGCGAGGTCGCGCCGAAAGCAAGGACACGCGCCGGCTGCGGCACCACCATGCCCTGATCGCCCCCGGTCCAGGCCGCGAAATAGAGGATGGCAAGATAGAACACCTGGGCGAACATCATGGTGACGATCATGAAGGCGACACCGGTGGTGCGCAACGCCAAGAGACCAATGACGAGCGAGAGAACGGCGCCACAGCAGAGGCCCGCGGCGAATGCCGCCGGCACGCTCCAGCCGAGCTGGATGATGGCAAGGCCGGCCCCATAGAGCCCGGCGCCAAAGAACATGGCATGGCCGAGGCTGAGCAGGCCGACATAGCCGAACAGCATGTTGTAGCCCATGGCGAACACCGCCAGCACCATGATGCGGGCGAGCAGGCCGTGATAATACTCCGGCAGCAGGAAGCTCAGGACGAAGAGCAGGGCGATGACGCCGAGATGCAGGCCATAGGCCTTTGCCGGTGAAGCTTCGCTCACCGCGATGCCGTCCCGAACAGGCCTTGCGGGCGGAACACCAGCACCATGGCGACCAGCAGCGTGGCGATGATCTTGGCCAGCGTCGGCGAGAAGAACATCGAGACGATGCCGTCGGACAGGCCGATCAGCACGGCGGCGACGACCGTGCCGCGCAGCGAGCCGAGGCCACCGATGATGATGACGATGAAGGACAGGAGCAGCGGATCCTGCCCCATCAGGTAGTGCGCCTGGCTGATCGGCACGATCAGCACCGCGGCGATGGCGGCCAGCATGGCGCCGAGCGCAAAGACGCCGCCATAGACGCGGCCGACCGGAATACCGAAGGCTTGCGTCGTCTCGCTGTCATACTGCGTGGCGCGCATGATCAGGCCGATCCTGGTGCGCGTCAGCACCAGCCATGTCGCGATCAGCAGCAGTGCGGATGCGGCGATGATCGACAGCTTGTAGCCGGAGTAGCCGAACCACGGCAGA
Source organism: Mesorhizobium sp. ES1-4 (assembly GCF_020164745.1). Taxonomy (GTDB): domain Bacteria; phylum Pseudomonadota; class Alphaproteobacteria; order Rhizobiales; family Rhizobiaceae; genus Mesorhizobium. The sequence continues at coordinate 227,288 of NZ_JAIUGV010000003.1, forward strand.
ACGATGCGGTAGCTGAACGGGGGCTCCACGGGTCGCGCTTCGGGACCATAGAAAGTCAGCGCCAGTTGCTGGATGATATAGAGCATGCCGATTGTGGCGACGATGGTGGCTTCCGGATTGTAATCGAGCCGGCGCAGCACCAGCCGTTCGGCGACCAGCGCGATGGCGCCGACGATCAACGGCGCGATCACCAGCGCCGCCAGGAAGCCAAGCGCCGGGTGCCCGCCGATCGCCGATGTGATCGCCCAGGCAAGCACGGCGCCCAGCATGAAGAACTCGCCATGGGCCACGTTGACGACACGCATGACGCCGAACACCAGCGACAAGCCCAGCGCCGTCAGCGCCAGCACGGCTGACGTGACGAGCCCTTCGAGGGTGGCAAGGAGGAGGTGGGGACCGAAGTGCACTGTGATTAAGGAACCGAACTCACAGCGCCTGCGTCGTGTAATCCCCTTCCGGCTCGTAAAGCCCGTCCTCGATCTTGGTCTTGTGGACGACCTTCAGCTTGCCGCCCTCGACCTTGGAGATATTCTGGATGCCGAAGCACTGATGGATCTTGCCGTTGAAGGTCTTTGGTCCCTGCGGATGCTCCGGGCCTTCGGCGAATTCTTTCAGCGCTTCGGTCGCCTCGACCAGCTTGGCGCGGTCTTCCGGTCCCTTGTAGCCGGCATCCTCCATCGCCTTCTTGACGACGTAGAGCGTTTCCCAGCAGCCGAACATGTGCGCGGCGGTGGAGACGTCCTTGGGGTCGCCGACGGCGGCGCCATTGTCGTCGATGCCGACGGCGGCGCGATAGGCTTTCTGCGCCTCGGTGTCATCGGGCTGCGCGTAGCGTGGCGAGCCTTCCCAGAAATGGCTGCCGTCGAGGAATTCGAGCCCGGGGCTGTTGATGTCGACGGCTTCCAGCGAATCGATGAAGCCGAAGAGCTGCGGCCGGTTCGAACCGTAGAATTCGCCGAGTTCCTTGACGAAGGTGAGCACGGCCGGGCCGACCATGACGTGATAGATCACCTCGGTCTCGGCCGGGATCTGCGGGAAGTATTTGGTGAAGGACGATTCCGTCGGCGGAATGGCTATCTGGGCGATGACGTCGGCGCCCTGTGCCTTCAGCGCCGGCGGCAGGTAGTCGCGATGGTCGTAGCCGAAAGCGAAATCGGGGAAGATCTGCGTCACCTTCTTGCCGGCATTGGCCGCGATCCACGGCGCCATCGACTGGATCTGGCTCTTCACGTCGGTGATGCCGGGCTGGAAGACGTAGCGGTTGAGCTTGGTCGAGGCGACGTGGTGGCCTTCGCTGACGACGAAATAGGGCATCTTGTTTTCGCCGGCGGCGGGCGCCGAGCCGATGACGACATGCGAGAACAGCGTGCCGAAGACGATGTCGGTCTTGTGCTGGGTGGCGAACTTGCCGACCACTTCGGCGCCGCGGCCGGGATCGGTGCCGTCATCCTCGATGATGACCTCGACCTGCCGGCCATTGATGCCGCCGGCGGCGTTGATCGCCTTGATCGCGGCGGCGGTGGTCTTCTCGTACCAACGGCCGTAGGCGGCGCCGATGCCGGTGCGGTGCGACTGGAAACCGATCTTGATCGGCGCGGAGCTTTGCGCCTGGGAATAGCGGACGAAGCCAGGCGCCATGGCGAGACCGGCGCCGGCGGCCAGACCCTTGAGCGCGGCGCGACGGGTGAAGCCGGTTTTGGAGAGGTCGAAAAATCCGTTCTTGTCAGTCACGTTCGTTCCCCTGTTTTTGCGTTTTGACCAACGATAAGGCGGCTCGAACATCCTCGGCAAGAGGATGCAAAATTGCATGTGTACAAACTAAATCACCAAAGGCCTGGCCTGGCAAGCAGGCTTTCCGTGGGGGCATGGCCGCACCGTAATCGCTTGTCTCATCCGACTGTCGGCGTGGCAAGCAGCCAAAGACCGAAAATGGTGTAGGCGATCATCAAGACAGTGAGCGGGAACTGGCTGAGCGCGGCGCGGGCGGGCTGGGGATGCAGGCGCCAGGCAAAGCCGTGGGCGACGAGAACCGCAAGGACATGGCCAAGGATGATGGCGCCGGCCTGGACATTCCACAGCCACCATGCGGAGCCGGCGCCGGCGACGATGCCGGCCTCGACCTGCATGTCGGCGGTGCCGAACAGGTTCCAGCCCAGCGAGAACGGATCGGACAAGGAGGCCAAGGCATACTGGCCGTCGACCAGCAGCGCCGTCAGATAGTGCGCGACATGGTAGGCGAGCGCGATCGGCACGATCGACCACACCAACAGGCCCGCCGCCTGGGCGAGAGGCCGGTCGCTGCCGGCAAGGCGCTGGCCGAGGATGACCGCAAGCAGGAACATCATCGCGAGCAGCGCGAATGTCAGGACAAGGCCAAAGCTGCCGCTGCCGATCACCGCCGTACGGCCTGGAAATTCCAGCGGATTGATGCCGAACAGGCCGAGCCAGAAGAAGGTCTTCGACAGGCCGTCGAAGGAGACCGAGGACAAAGCGAGCAGCAGGAATGCGATGCCGCTGGCCGGCAAGGGTTCGGCCGCCAGCAGCTTGGCCCCCGGCCAGCACAAGCCGAGCCGACCATGGCGATCACGGGCGACCGGCGCAAAGCGTGCGACCATCGCGAAGAAGATGCCGAGAAACTCACCGCTGCGGCTCCACTTGTCGTGGCCGAACACCAACATGGCCAGCAAGGTGAGCAGCCAGTAAAGGCCAGCGGCCCATGCGAGCCGCGCCGGATCGTCGGGGGCCGGATCGATGAGTTCGAACCAGGCAAAGGCGAAGAGCAGGACGACGGCCGGCCAGCAGCCTAGCCATTGCGGAAGTTGCCAGGCCGCTTCATCGCTTCTGCCGCTCAGGCGCGACAGCACCCGCCACGGGCCGTACCAGGGGTTGAGCCACGACCAGAGATCGCCGAACACGCCTTGCAGCAGCGCCAGGCCGGCCCACAGCAGCGTCCAGATCACCAGCGGCAACGGGTTGGAGAGGGGGTCGCGGCTGCCGAGGAAGCCGGCGGCGAGGAGAATGGCAAAGCCGGCAAATGATAGCAGGCTGACAGCCGTGCGGACACTGTCGCTGAAGGCGAACAACGGCAAGCGCCGGCGCCAGAAACGGTCCAGGGAAGCGGGTGGGAGCAATGCCAGGATAAGGAAACTGGCGGCTACGGCGAATGCGCCGCCGATGAGATAATAGCCGGTGGGGAGGAGCAGGACGTGGCCACGGTCGGAGGCGTGCGCGAAGGCGGGAGCGGGTAAGATGCAGAAGGCGGCAGGCAAAAAGGCTGACGACAGAGGCCGGCGTTCCACGGCGGAACTCGAACTGTCCAAGCGTCCGCCCACCCCTCACACCTTGACCAGTTGCTCCACGCGGTCCTTCTGCCCGAATATCCTCAGATAGCGCTCGATCTCCTTGGCATCGCCCGTCGCCTTGGCCGGATTGTCGGAGAGCTTGACCGCCGGCCGGCCATTGGCCTCGGTGACCTTGCAGACCAGCGATATGGCGTCGAGGCTTTTGGTTCGCGTCGGCGCGCAGCCTTCGAAATCATTGGTCAGGTTGGTGCCCCAGCCGAAGGACATGCGTACCTTGCCCTTGAAGTGACGGTAGGCCTCCTCGATGGTTTCGACCTCGAGCCCGTCGGAGAAGATCAGCAGCTTCTGCTTGGGGTCCTTGCCCTTTTCACGCCACCAGGACAGGATTTTTTCGCCGCCCTCGATGGGGGGCGCGCTGTCGGGACGGAAGCCGGTCCAGTCGGCGACCCAGTCCGGCGCGTCGCGCAGGAAGGAAGCGGTGCCGAAGGCATCGGGCAGCACGATCAGCAAATTGCCGCCATAGTAGCGCTGCCAGTCCTGCAGCACCTTGTAGGGCGCCTGCTTCAGCTCTTTTTCCGAATTGGCGAGTGCCGCGAACACCATAGGCAGCTCATGCGCGTTGGTGCCGAGCGCCTCGAGGTCGTTGTCCATGGCCAGCAACACATTCGAGGTGCCGGTAAAGGCCTCGCCGATGCCTTCCTTCAGCGCCTCCACGCACCAGCGCTGCCACAGGAAGGAATGCCGCCGGCGGGTGCCGAAATCCGAGATGCGGATGCCGGGAAGGGCCTTCAGCCTTTCGGTCTTGGCCCACATCTTGGCCTTGGCACGGGCATAGAGCACGTCGAGGGTGAAGGGCCCGTAAGCCCGCATGGCCGCACGGGATCGGAGCTCGTTGATGATGGCGAGCGCCGGGATCTCCCATAGGGTGGTGTACATCCATGGGCCGGCGAAGGTCAGTTCGTACTGGCCGTCATGCCTGGAGAGCTCATAGTCGGGCAGCCGGAAGCCTTCCAGCCAGGCGAGGAATTCCGGCTCGAAAATCTGCTTGCGGCCGTAGAAATTGTTGCCGCCCAGCCAGATCATCTCCTTCTTGGAGAAGCGCAGCGTGCGGGCATGGTCGAGCTGCTCGCGCAGTTCGCCTTCATCGATCTCGTCGGCGAGCCGCACCGAGGTGGTGCGGTTGATGAGGGAAAAAGTGGCATCGACCTTGGGATACATGCCCCAGATCATCTGCAGCATCAAAAGCTTGTAGAAGTCCGTGTCGAGCAGGCTGCGCACGATCGGGTCGAGTTTCCAGGTGTGGTTGTAGACGCGCCGCGCAATATCGGTCTTGGCCATGTCTCGTTACCGCCTTCGCTGCCCTGCCACCACAATAGCGACAGGCCTCATAGCATCGAATTGACCAAAACGCTGCCCGCTTTCAGGCTGGCCCGACAAAAAGAGAGCCCTGCGTGCGGCTATTGGGGTTTGCCGCCCATGACCTTGAGCGCGGGGCGTTTGCGGCGGGTGACGAGGCGCCCCGCGACCGGGGCATCGGCGCGGCCGTCGTCCTGCGCCTTCTCGGCGAACAGCCAGTCCATGAACACCTGCACGATTGGCGCCGATCGCATTTCGTTGCGGCAGACGACATAGAAATCGTCGATCGCCGGCACCGACAGGCTGAACGGTGCCACCAGCATGCCCCTGGCCAGCAGTGCGCTTGCCGTCACCGAGTCGCCCAGCGCCACGCCATGGCCATGGACGGCGGCCTCCGCCGTCATGCGCGCATCGCCCAGGTGATGGCGCCGGCCTCGCTCCAGGTCCAGCGCGTCTGCGGCGGCCAGCCAGGTGTGCCACTCGCGGCCATCGTCCCCATGCAGCAGGACATGATCGGCAAGGTCGCGAACGTTGCGGATCGGGCGGTTGTTGATCAGCGTCGGACTGACCACCGGGAACAGCTCCAGGCCCGACCATTTGCGCATCCAGCAATCGGCCCAGCTGCCATCGCCGTAATGCACGCAGACATCGATATGCGGCGCCCGGATATCTCTGGGGTCGTTGGATGGAATGAGCGTCAGCTGGATGTCGGGATATTGCGCGGTGAAGCTGCCGAGCCTCGGCGTCATCCACAAAAGCAGCAATGCCGGCACGCATGACACCGACAGGGCGCCACTGCTTGCCGGCCGCGTCAACCGCTGCGTGGCGGCGGCGATGCCGTCGAAGGCCGTCGACACCGCCGGCAAAAGTTCGGCGCCGTGCGGGGTCAGCTTGACCCGCTGGCCGACGCGTTCGAACAGCTTGACGCCAAGCGATTGCTCCAGCGCCTTGACCTGATGGCTGACGGCGCCATGCGTGACATTCAGCTCGCTCGCCGCCTTGGTCAGAGAGGCATGCCGCGCCGTTGCCTCGAAGGCGCGCAGCGGGTTGAGAGGTGGCAAGCGCTTGACCATGAATGCTCGACTTCATTGTGAGATTTTCTCACATGAACCACCCTAACAATATCAATTGCATTTTCAAAGCGGCTGCCGGACACTTTGGCTTGGAACAACATCAAGACGTAAGATTTGCAGACAGCCGGCGGGACAGCGGCCCGGCCGGATGACGGTCGGTTCGCCCGAGGCCACCGACGGCAACGCTGCATCAGTTGAGGAGGAACGGATATGGGATACGATCGCGGCAAGCTCGACGCATTGCGCCGCAAATATGGCGAGAGCCATGGCGGCGAGATGTTCGACCCGAAATTTCGTAAGGTCGCCGACAAGATCTTTTCCAAGAGCGGCACGCGGCTGGCGCCCTATTCCGGCATCCCGACTTTCCTGACCGCGCCCTACCGCGAAATCGCGGCGGAAAATCCGGACTTCGGCGACCTGCAGGTGGCGATCATTGGCGTGCCGATGGACCTCGGCGTCACCAACCGGCCTGGCTCGCGCTTCGGGCCGCGCGCATTGCGGGCCATCGAACGCATCGGTCCCTACAACCATGTGCTGGAATGCGCGCCAACGCATGAGCTCAGGGTCGCCGACATCGGCGACGTTCCTTTCCAGAGCCGTTACCGGCTGGAGACCAGCCATGAGGACATCGAGCGCCGCATCAACCAGATCGTCGACGCCGGCGTCATACCGCTGTCGGTCGGTGGCGATCATTCGATCACCCACCCGATCCTGAAGGCAGTCGGCAAGAAGGCGCCGGTCGGCCTGATCCACATCGACGCCCACTGCGACACAAGCGGCCTGTTCGACCTGACCAAGTTTCACCATGGCGGCCCGTTCCGCAACGCCGTGCTCGATGGCGTGCTCGATCCGACGCGCACCATTCAGATCGGCATCCGCGGCGCGGCCGAATATCTGTGGGAGTTCACCTACGAATCCGGCATGACCGTGGTGCATGCCGAGGAGGTGACCGGGCTCGGCATCCCCGCCATCATCGAGAAGGCCCGCAGAATAGTTGGTGACGGCCCGACCTACGTGTCCTTCGACATCGACAGCGTCGACCCGGCCTTCGCGCCGGGCACCGGCACGCCGGAAGTCGGCGGGCTGACGACGCGCGAAGTGCTTGAGCTGCTGCGCGGCCTCAAGGGCCTCAACATCGTCGGCGGCGACGTCGTCGAGGTGGCGCCGCAATATGACGCGACCACCAACACCGCGCATGCCGGCGCCCAGGTGCTGTTCGAAATCCTGAGCCTGATGGTGTTCAGCCCGGCCGTGGCCGGCAAGGGAGCCTGACGGCCAGACACAAAGGCGGCCGCCGCGCTGGAGCCGGCGGCCGGCCCAGAAAAATCAAAAAGCTTCCAGAAGGGGAATGACAATGACAATCCGCTCGACACTCACATCCTCCATCGCCGCCGTCCTTGTACTGGGCGCGGCAGGTCTCGGCTTCGCCACACAGGCGGCCAAGGCCGACGCGCTGGCCGATATCACCAAGGCCGGCACCATCAATGTCGGCGTCTTCGCCGACTTCCCGCCCTTCTCCTCGGCCAGCGCCGACATGAGCCTCAAGGGCTATGACATCGACGTCGCGCAGTACATCGCCGACACGCTGAAGGTGAAGCTCAACACCGTGGCCGTCACCGGCCAGAACCGCATTCCTTATCTCAACGACCACCGCGTCGACATCCTGATGAGTGTCGGCTATTCGAAGGAGCGCGAGCAGGTCATCGACTTCGCCGCCGCCTACGCGCCCTATTACATCGCGGTGATCGGCCCGGCGGCGATGACGGTAAAAGGCAAGGAAGACCTTGCCGGCAAGTCGATCGCCGTCAATCGCGGCACGCTGGAAGACACCTCGCTTACCGAGGCAGCGCCCGCTTCGGCCGACATAAAGCGTTTCGACAACTACAATTCGGTGATCCAGGCCTTCATTTCCGGCCAGACCCAGCTGATGGTCGTCGGCAACGATGTCGGCGCCCAGGTTCTGGCCAAGCAGGACGCGCTGAAGCCGGAGCAGAAGTTCCAGCTTCTGACCTCGCCTTCGCATATCGGCCTCAACAAGAATGAAGATGCCCTCAAGAAGGCTGTCAACGATGCCGTCGCCAAGATGCTGGCCGACGGCAAGCTCGACGAAAGCTCGAAGGCCTGGCTGAAGACGCCGCTCAACCCCGACAACCTCAAGGATTGAGCTGCCGTGGCCTTCGGCTGGCTTCCAGGTGCCGTGGGCGACATCGCGCACGGCGCGGCCACGACGATCCTCTTGATCGCCGTGACCACGCTGGCGGGCACGCTGCTCAGCATCCTCGGCGCGGCGGGGCGGCGCAGCGGCCCCGCGCTGCTGCGACGGGCCATTGCCTTGTATGTCGAGGTGATGCGCAACACGCCGTTCCTGGTGCAGCTGTTCTTCATCTTCTTCGGCCTGCCGAGCCTCGGCATCAGGCTCGACCCGATCCTGGCCGCCATGCTGGCGATGACGCTCAACATGGCGGCCTACACGATCGAGATCGTCGGCGCCGGGCTCGACGCCGTGCCGCAGGGGCAGACAGAAGCGGCCCTGGCGCTCGGATTGCGGCCACGGCAAGTGTTCATCAAGATCGTGTTGCCGCAGGCGCTCAAGATCATCTATCCGGCGTTGACCAGCCAGATCGTCATCATGATGCTGGAGTCCGCCGTGGTGTCGCAGATCGCGGTGCGCGAGCTGACCTATGAGGCCGACATGCTGCAGGCGCGCACTTTTCGCTCGTTCGAGACCTATTTTGTGGTGACGCTGGTCTATCTCCTGATGTCGATGGCCTTGCGTCGGTTGCTGGTGTCAGGCGGGCGCCGCGCGCTCGGGGCTGGCGTGTCATGATCGAGTTCACGCTGTGGGACATCGTGCGCAACCTTCTGCTCGCGGCCCGCTGGACGGTGCTGCTGTCGCTCGCCGCCTTCATCGGCGGCGCGCTGGTCGGGATGGCGGTGCTGTTCTTCCGGATCGCCAAGAATAAATGGAGCCGGCGTATTGCCTCCGGCTACATCGCCTTGTTCCAGGGAACGCCGCTGCTGATGCAGCTGTTCCTGATGTTCTTCGGCCTGCCGATGCTCGGCCTGCGCATCGAGCCGTGGACGGCGGCGGTGCTGGGCCTGACCTTCTTCGCCAGCGCCTACCTGGCCGAGATCTGGCGTTCGGGCGTCGATGCGCTGCCATTGGGCCAATGGGACGCCGGCGCCAGCCTTGGCCTGCACTACCTGCAGGAACTCAGGCTAATCATCCTGCCGCAGGCGTTCGCGATCACCCGCGCGCCGACGGTCGGCTTCCTGGTGCAGCTGATCAAGTCGACCGCGCTGACCTCGATCATCGGCTTCGAGGAACTGGTGCGGACTTCGAATGCCATCAACAACGCCACCTTCGAGCCATTCAAGGTCTACGGGCTGGTGGCGCTGATCTTCTTCGTCCTGTGCTTTCCGCTGACGCAATATGCCCGCAGACTGGAGCAACGAACGCCGGCGCGCTGAAGCAACGAGCGCGGGCGGGGTTCAATTGGCACTGGTTGTTGCGTTGAACCCGCACTGCTTCTGTTCCATATCGATCTGCTTGGTGATGCGGATGGCATTCTGGGCGTAGGCTTCGGTCACGGAGCCGCTATTCACGGTCTTGTCTTTCAGCGGACTCACGCCTGCGCAGAGGTGGAAGACATGCGGCTCCGAGGACTTCTTGGCGCCGTTTTCCGGTGCGATCCAGTACACGATGTCCCGCCCTGCGGGATTCGCCGCGTCCTTCGTCGCCGCAGCCACCGCGGCGGAATCCGTGGCAATCGCCTGCGCCTGGGCGGCTACGTCGGGCGAACAGGCGGTGGTGGGTTGGCCCGACTTGATCTGGGTGGCGCACGCGTTCATGTCCTGCGTGTACTGCTCGACCGATGGGGGCTTGAAGCTGACCCCCACTACCGTCGCGAGCACGGCCAGCGCAGCGCCGATACCGCCGGCGACCTTCTTGGTCCGCGGGTCCATGTTCTTGTCGGTCAGGATCAGCAGAACCAGCGGGAGGAAGGCGATCAGCGTGACGATCGCGCCGAGCTGGTTTTGGAAGAAGAACCTGGCCGTGTCGGATGCGCGGGCCGGATCGTGCCTGTTGGCCGCCTTCCAAAACAAGTTGCCGGCGATTGCGAAAATCGCGATTCCGACCAGAAGGCCGATCAGCAACGGCAGATTTCCGTGGTCGAATTTGTGCTGGTAAAACAAGGCAATCCCGGCGATCTCGCCGCCAATGGCGATGATCCACGCTAGCGCAGCGAAAATGCGTAGGCGCGTAGCGGCGGATTTCTGGCCCTGCGTCGCTTGCCAATCCTTGGTAACGTCTACGGCCGGCTTGTTGTCGCTCATGATCAATTCCCCTGATGTCGACACTTTTGCTGCGCGACGTGAATGCCAACCTGTCCGGCGCAGCGTCATTGAACGATCGTCTTCGTCACCTGCCTAGGCGATGCGGCGAAAAATGCGAGCGCCACGGCAGGCCACATCCCATCCATATTGCGCATGAGCGAATGCGTCCATACCCAAGGAGGCAGACGCCGATGGTTGGCGAACATCGTCCGATCGACACGACGGCCGCCCGCGCTTGGGGCGATCCGCTCTAATGCCCGAAGGCCAGCGATGGCGCGATGCGGTCGCGGCGCAGCCATCGCGCCAGCAGCAGAGCCGCCACCACGGCCAGCCCCGACGACAGGCCCATCCAGATGCCGACGCCGTGGAAGCCGAAATGGAAGGCGAGCAGCACGCCGAGCGGCAGGCCCACGCCCCAATAGCCGATGGCGGCATAGATCATCGGCACCTTGGTGTCGTGCAAGCCGCGCAGCATGCCGGCAGCAACCGCCTGCGCGCCATCGAAGACCTGGAACAGGGCGGCAAACAGAAGGAACGACACGGCAAGCGCGATCACCCTGGCATTGGCGGGATTGCCGAGGTCGATGAAGGCGCCGATCAGGAGATGCGGCCAAAGCACCATCACCAGCCCCATCAGCGCCATGAACGAAACGCCGATGACAAAGGCGGTCCAACCGGCGCGCGACACGCCTTCGGGGTTGCCGGCGCCATGCGCGAGCCCGACGCGCACCGTCACCGCCTGATTGAGGCCGAGCGGCACCATGAAGGAGATCGAGGCGATCTGGATGGCGATGGCGTGTGCGGCCAGCGAATCGGCGTCGATCAGGCCCATCAGCAGCGCTGCCGCATTGAAGATCGTCACCTCGAAGGCCAGGATGCCGGCAATCGGCAGGCCGAGCCGCAGCAGGCCCTTGAAGCGCGGCCAGTCGGACCGCCAGAAGCGGCCGAACAGATGGTAGCGCCGGAATTTCTTCTCCAGCATCACCACGACAGCCATGCCGACGAACATCAGCGTGCTGGACAGCGAGGTGGCAAGGCCCGAGCCGGCGATGCCCATGGCCGGAACCCCGAGATTGCCGAACATGAACAGCCAGTTGAAGAAGGCGTTGCAGGCGACGGCGACGAAAACGATGATCAGTGCCCAGCCCGGCCGCTCCAGCGCCGAGATGAACGAACGCAGCACGATGTAGAAGTAGAACGGCAGCACCGCCCATTCCAGCCAGCGCAGATAGATGCCGGCCTGATGCGCCAGCGCGGGTTCCTGGCCCATGGCCAGCAGGATGGCCTCGCCATGCCACAGCACGAGCCAGATCGGAATCGAGATCAGGATCGCCAGCCAAAAGCCCTGGCGCACGGTGCGGCGCAGATCACGCACCGAATGACGGCGGCGGCCAAGCTCGGTGGCCATCATAGGCGAGGTCGCCAGCATCAGGCCGAGGCCGAAGATCAGCGGCATGAAATAGAGGTTGGCACCCAGCGCGCCGCTGGCCAGCGTGTTCGCGCCGAGACGTCCCATCATCATGACGTCCGTGGCCGTCATCGCCGTCTGGCCGAGATTGGTCAGCACCATCGGCCAGGCCAGCGCCAGTGTCGCCCTGATTTCCTGACGCCAAAGACTTTCCGGCGCGCGAGCACCGGCTTCGATCGCAGACATTGTCCTGCTCTTTCAAGGTCGCGGCGCGTCGGCAGAGAGCCGGAAGCCGCATTGCAACGGCACAACATGGCACCGTTTGCGTCGTCTATTGAACCAAGTGCGACATGATGGCAAGGGAGGAGGCGACGGAACAGATTGAGCCAGCGCATTGCGCGGGAGCTTCCGCCTCGTTCCCTTGCCGGCCAGGGACTGCTACGGATCGGAGCTCGGCAACCGGCGAGTTGGGGGACGCAGGATGGCGTTCAGACGCAGAAAGAACCCGGCCGCGATCCCGCGCACGGCGCCTTCCTTCGAGCATATCGTCACCCAGGCCAGTGACAGTTTCCTGTGGCGCCTCGACGACTATCCTTGGGAGCGCAACGTCTGGAACTTCCACCCGGAATACGAAATCCACCTGTTGCGGAAATCTTCCGGCGTGGTCCTGGTCGGCGACCATATCGGCGAATTCGGGCCGGGCTACCTCACCATCGTCGGTGGCGGCCTGCCGCATGACTGGGTCACCGCGGTGCAGCCCGGCGAGTTGATCGAGGGCCGCGACATCGTGCTGCAATTCGATCCCGAGCGGCTGCGTGGATCGGCTGACATGCTGCCCGAACTGCGCGAACTGGAGCCGTTCCTGGAACGCTCGCTGCGCGGCATCGTCTTCCATGGCCGGGCGGCTCTCGATGGAGCAGCACTCATGGAGCGGATGGGCACGGTGCAGGGATTGGCCCGGTTCTGCCTGTTCCTCGAACTGGTGGATCTCCTGGCCCGGACCGAAGAGTACGAGCTGTTGTCATCGCCGGATTTCCAGCCGGTTCTCGACGCCGCCTCGCTCGACATCATCCAGCGCACGCTGACCTATCTGTTCCAGCATTTCGCCGAAGACCTGAAGCTGTCCGATGTGGCTGAACTGGCCGGCATGAGCGAAAGCACCTTCTCGCGCTTCTTCCAGAAGAACACCGGCAATTCCTTCAGCGACCATCTTGCCAAGCTCAGGCTGTGGCAGGCGTGCAAGCTCCTGGCCGACACCGATGTCCCGATCACCGACATCTGTTTCCAGGTCGGCTACATGAACATCTCCAACTTCAACCGCGCCTTCCTGCGCAAGCACAAGATGACGCCGTCATCCTATCGCAAGCTGTCGCGGCAGCGTCTGGCGATGCGCGCATAGCCCACCCTGAAACACCGTTTTGCACCGGATCGATACTCGTGTGACAGGCTCCCCATGGGGATGCCGGTTTTCGCGCTGCACAATGCATAAAAGTACAGGTCTGCTGCAACGGGGCTTCTAGCTTGGCCCGTCGCAACTGCGCATTTTGGCGGTGGGTGGCATGTCGTTCGGGCGATGGTGAGGATCGCGTAACCCGAAGATTTGCGCCTCCCGCGACGTATTCCTGGAGGAGAAAAGATCATGAAACCAGTTCGGCTCGCTGCCAGCCTTGGCGCAGCTTTCGTGCTTTCCGCAACCGTTTCAACCATTGCCCTGGCGCAGGCGCCGGTCTGCTCGGCGCCGGTCAAGGTGCTGGCGCAGCCACGCGACGGCCTGACGCTTCTCGAGGACTCGAAGGCCGAGTTCGAGAAGCTCTCCGGCGCAAGCTTCAAGATCGACTATCTGAACGAGAACGACCGGCGGGCCAAGTCGCGCGCCGACGCCTCCACGGTCGGCAACTACAACGTCTACTATGTCGATGAAGCGAATGTGGCGCTTTTCGCCTCGTCGAAGTGGATCGTGCCGCTGACCGATTACTATCCGGCGGACTATGACTATGCCGACTTCGATCCCGGCCGCCAGAAGGTCGCCACCTATGAAGGCAAGGTCTGGTTCGCGCCGCTGACCGGCGGCGGCGACCTGATGGTCTACCGCAAGGACGTGCTGGAGGCCGCCGGCATCCAGCCGCCCAAGACGCTGGACGAGCTGATCGCCGACGTGCCGAAGCTGACCAATCCCGACAAGGGCATGTATGGCATAGCGCTGCGCGGCGCGCGCGGTTCGGGCGCCAATGTCTGGCGCTGGATGCCGTTCTTCAGGGCCTATGGCGGCCAGTGGTTCGACGGCGACAAGCCGGCCTTCAACTCGGACGCCGCGGTCAAGGCAACCGAGACCTATCTCAAGCTGTTCAAGGATTCCGCACCGGGAACGCAGACCGGCAGCTGGGATGAATCGACCGGCGCCTTCCTGTCTGGCCAGGTCGCCATCCTGGTCGAATCGACGCCGCTTTCGGGCATGGCGGTCGACCCGAAGACCTCGCAAGTGGTCGGCAAGATCGGCTTTCTGCCGCCGCCCTCGCCGCTTCCCGGCGGCGGCTACGGGCATGGCCTCGCCATCGCGGCGAAAGCCAATGCCGACGACGCTTCGAAGAAATGCGCCGGCCTGTTCATCGCCTGGGCAACATCGAAGGAAAACGAGAAGCGCCGGCTCGACGCCCACCAGTTCGGCGAGCTGAACCGCACGAGCATCCTGTCCAGCAAGGAATTCGCCGATATCTACGGGGCCGATCTCGGCCAGGCGCTTGCCGCGACCGGCAAGGTTACGGCGGTAAACTTCTGGCAGGATCCGCGCTGGCCTGATCTCGGCGACCGCTGGGGCATCATCCTCGAGGAACTGATTGCCGGCACACGCACCGACGTAAAGGGCAGCCTCAACGAGCTCGAGGCCTATGCCAATGAGCTGGTGAAGAAATAGGCCCTCCCTCTTGCGGCGCACGGTCCACGGCGTTCCTGGGAATGCCGGGACCTGTGCGTCGCAGGAGGGGCTTGCCTTTCCCCAGCACGCGACGGGTTCCGTCATGCCCCGACATCAGAACCACAGCAAGGCCTGAGACAATGCCTCGACGTTCATCCCTACCGGTCGCCTTTGTCGCGCCGACGCTGGTCATTCTGCTGATCCTGTCGATGGTACCGACGCTCTATGCGATCGTGATCGCCTTGCAGAACCGCGAGCTGAGTTCAACGGCCTATTCCTGGGTCTGGTTCTCGAATTTTGTCGATCTGTTCTCGGACCGCCGCTTCGTCAACGCCGTGTGGGTGTCGGTGAAGTGGGAGGTCGTCACCGTCGTCGCCACGATGGTCGTCGCGATCGGGCTCGGCGTGCTGATGTTCGAGGTCGCCGCGCCGCGCCTGCGCAACCTCTACTGCCTGTTGTTCATTGTTCCGGTGCTGCTGCCGCGCGTTTCGGCCGCCTTCGTGTGGAAGTTCGCCTATCACCCGCTCTATGGTATCGCCACCTATCCCTACCGGTTGCTGACCGGCGGGCTGATCTTCGACCCGCTTTCCAAACCCTCGACGGCGCTGTTCGCGGTCGCTTCGGTCGATGTCTGGCAGTGGGGCCTGTTCTTCGCCGTCATCGTGCTGAAGCTCTTGGAGACCTTGCCGCCGCAGCCTATCGAGGCGGCACTGCTCGACCACGCCAAGCGCTGGCAGATCCACGCCTATGTGACCTTGCCGATGCTCAAGGCGCCGCTGATCAGCCTGATGTTCGTCAAGATGATAGAGTCGCTGCGCTCTTTCGACCTGATCTATGTGATGACCCGCGGCGGTCCGGGCGTGGCGACCGAAACGCTCGACATGTACGCCTTCTCGCAAGGCTTCATCGAATCCGGCAAGGTCTCCTACGCCTCGGCGATGGCCGTGCTGATGATGATCGCCACCGTCATTACCTTCACCATGTTATGGAAACGGGTGCAGGCATGAGACCCGGCCGCATCGTCGCCAAGGCCGTCCTGGCCTTCGCCGGCTTCATCGCCGTGTTCCCGCTGGTATGGACGGCGCTCAATTCGCTGAAGAACAGCGTCGATATCATCACCCGTGTGCCGCGCGTGATGTTCACGCCGACGCTTGCCAACATCAGCTACATCCTTGGCCGCGACAGCGTCATCACCGGCCTCTACAATTCGGTCATCGCTTGCGGCACAGCCGTGCTGATCGGCGTCGTGCTTGGCCTGCCCGCGGCTTACGCGGTGGCGCGCTATCCCAACCGCTGGGCCGGCGACATTCAGTTCTTCGTGTTGTCGCTGCGTTTCCTGCCGCCGGTCGCCGTGGCCATCCCGCTGATGGTGATCTGGCTGCAGCTCGGCCTCTACGACACTTTGCCGGCGCTGATCGTCACCTACTCGCTGCTCACCATCTCGGTGATCATGTGGCTTGCCATTCCCGCCTTCCAGGGCGTGCCGAAGGAGATAGAGGAAGCCGCCTTCGTCGACGGCTATGGCGCCTACGCCGTGTTTTGGAAGATCGCGCTGCCGGTCGCGGCGCGCTCGCTGATCGGCGCCGTCGCCTTCAGCTTCGTGCTGGTCTGGAACGAGTTCCTGATCGCGCTGATGCTATCGAGTTCCAACGCCAAGACCTTGCCCATCGTCGCCTCCGAACTCTCCCAGCAAGGCATGAACGTGCCGTGGGGCATCCTCAACGCCTCGGTCGTGCTCCTGTCGCTGCCGCCGCTGCTGTTTCTCGGCGTGCTCAGCGGCTTCCTGAATTCCGTTTTCCGGCAAAAGAAGAATTGAAGTGAGGCTTACCGCGATGCGAGCACTGGTGCTTGAGAAAAAAGGCGAACTGTCGCTGCGCGAGATCGCGTTGCCGCTCGATGTAGGACCCGACGATGTCAGGATCGCCATCCACACGGTCGGAGTCTGCGGCAGCGACGTTCACTACTACACGCACGGCGCCATCGGCAGCTATGTCGTGCGGGCGCCGATGGTGCTCGGCCACGAGGCTGCGGGCATGATCGTCGAGGTTGGCGCCAATGTCACGAGCCTGAAGGTCGGCGACCGCGTCTGCATGGAGCCGGGCGTGCCGAACCTGTCGTCGCGGGCGACAAAGCTCGGCATCTACAATGTCGACCCCGACGTCACTTTCTGGGCGACACCGCCGGTGCATGGCATTCTTGCCCCCTATGCCGTGCACCCGGCCGCCTTCACCTACCGGCTGCCGGACAATGTTTCCTTCGCCGAGGGCGCGATGGTCGAGCCCTTCGCCATCGGTATGCAGGCGGCCAGCCGTGCCCGGATCGTTCCGGGCGATGTCGCCGTCGTCGTCGGCTGCGGCCCGATTGGCATCATGATCGCGCTTGCAGCCCTTGCCGGCGGGTGTTCGAAAGTGCTGATTTCAGATTTTTCCGCGCCCAAGCTGAAGATCGCCGCGCAATATGCCGGCATCGTGCCGGTCGATGTCGGCCAGCAATCACTGGTCGATGCGGTCGCGGCCGCGACCGACAATTGGGGCGCCGACATCGTCTTCGAGGCGAGCGGCAGCCCCAAGGCTTTCGCCGATCTGTTCGACGTCGTGCGGCCAGGCGGCGCGGTCGTGCTTGTCGGGCTGCCGGTGGAGCCGGTGGCCGTCAACGTGCCGGCAGCCATCTCGAAGGAAGTCCGCATCGAAACCGTGTTCCGCTATGCCAATATCTTCGACCGCGCCCTGCAGCTGATCGCCTCCGGCAAGGTCGACCTCAAGCCGCTGATCACCGGGACCTATGATTTCGCCGACAGCATCCAGGCATTCGAACGGGCGGCCGAAGGCAACCCGCGGGACGTCAAGTTGCAGATCCTGCTTACCGGTGAAAGGGGCTGACCATGTCCGCGATCGTTTGCTCCCATGTCGACAAGGCGTATGGCGCCACCACGGTGATTCGCGATCTCAATCTCTCCATCGAGGAGCACGAATTCGTCGTGTTCCTCGGCCCGTCCGGCTGCGGCAAGTCGACCTTGCTCAGGATGCTGGCGGGGTTGGAGGACATCAGCGGCGGCGAGGTCTCGATCGGCGGCAAGGTGGTCAACGACCTCGACCCGGGCGACCGCGGTATCGCCATGGTGTTCCAGAACTACGCACTCTACCCGCACATGACGATCTTCGACAACATCGCCTTCGGCCTGCGGCGCCAGAAGGTGCCGGCACCCGAGATCCGCAAGCGGGTTGAAGCGGTGTCCAGGACGCTGGGGCTGGAACCCTATCTCGGCCGCAAGCCGGCCGCGCTCTCCGGCGGCCAGCAGCAGCGCGTGGCGATCGCCCGGGCCATGATCAAGACGCCCAAGGTGTTCCTGTTCGACGAGCCATTGTCCAATCTCGACGCCAAACTGCGCAACCATATGCGCATCGAGATCGCGCGGCTGCACCAGTCGCTGAAGACCACTACCGTCTATGTCACCCATGACCAGCTGGAGGCGATGACGCTCGCCGACCGCATCGTGCTGCTCAAGGACGGCATCATCGAGCAGATCGGCTCGCCGGCCGTGATCTATGAGCACCCGGCCAATCTGTTCGTCGCCGGATTCATCGGCACGCCGAACATGAATTTCGTCGACGTGGCCGTGGGACGCAAGGATGACCGCTGGAGCCTGACCGGCGCCGGCACGGTGTTCTCCATCGACGGCTCCCGCTTCGGCCTGCGCGGCGTATCGCGCGCGGTGCTCGGCATTCGTCCGCCCGACTTGAAGACGGCCGGGGCCGGGGCCACCGGCATATTGCAAGGCACCGCCGATCTCATCGAATTCCACGGCAATGACGCTCTGGTGACATTCGGCTCCGGCGGCAAGGAGATCAGCGCACTGGTTCCGGCGCGCGAATGCCCGGTGCTGCACGCCGCTGTGCGCTATACGTTCGATGAGGACGCGATCCACCTGTTCGATGCGATGTCAGGCGCGTCCCTGCGCAAGCAATAGCGTGCGACGCTGCACTTGGGCTTTCAGTGGATCGCGTCGAGCACCTGCCGCTGCCGGTGCATTTCCAGGAAAATCCGGTAGTCGCGGTCGAAACGGGCGCCGGCGGCCGGATTGGCGGCGCGTGTCTTGCCGCCCTGCCGCATGGCAAGGCAGGCAGCGTTGAGATCGGGGAAAAGCCCGGCGGCGGTCGCCGCCACCATGCCGGTCCCGAGCAGCACCGCTTCGTCGGCGAGCGGCTCGACCACCGTGCAGCCGGTGGCGTCGGCGTAGAGCTCCATCAAGAGCGGGTTCTTGGTGTGGCCGCCGGTGACGTGCAGCGTGTCGATCAGATAGCCGTTCTCGTTCAACGCCTCCAGCACATGGCGCACGCCGAGCGCTATGCCGACGGCGGTGCGCCAGTAGAGCTTGCACAGGCTGTCGAAAGAGGCATCCAGCGTCAGCCCGCTGACCACCCCCACGGCATGAGGGTCGGCGAGCGGCGAGCGGTTCCCGTGGAAATCAGGCAGCACATGCAACCGGCCGGCAAGGCTCTCGCCCTCGGCGGCGCGCAGTTCGGCGACGCGCCCGGCGATCCTGGCATGCATGGCGGCATTCGGCTCGCCGCCGGCGCCGTGCCAGCGGATGATGTGGTCGAGCAGCGCCCCGGTCGCCGACTGGCCGCCTTCCGACAGCCACAGCTTCGGCAGCGCGGCGCCGTAATAAGGGCCCCAGACACCGGCGAAAGGCTGCGGGTTGGGCGACATCGCCATGACGCAACTCGACGTACCGGCGATCAGCGCCAGATGGCGGCCGATATCCTCTTCGTCGCCGGCAAAACCGCCGAGCACGCCAAGCGCCCCGGCATAGGCATCGATGACGCCAGCGCCGACGCGGCAGTTTTCAGTCAGGCCGAGTTCCGCCGCTGCCTGCGCCGTCAACAAACCTATATGGGCGCCGACCGGACTGGCCCGCTCCGGCAGATTGCCGTGGTCAAAAAGATCTTCAAGCCCGACAATTTCGAAGAAATCGCGTTGCCATGCGGGTTCCCGGTGCGCCAGGTAGGTCCATTTGGCCGTCAGCGTGCATTGCGAGCGCGCCAGCGAGCCGGTCGCCTGCCAGGTCAGGTAATCGGTCAGATCGAATAGATAGCCGGCTTCATTCCAGGTGTCGCGCAGATTGCGCTTCAGCCACATCAGTTTCGGCGTCGCCATTTCGGGCGACATGACGCCGCCGATATAGTTGAGCACTTCGTGCCCGCTCGCCGTGCATTCGTCGGCCTCGGAAATGGCGCGATGATCGAGCCAGACAATGGTGTCCCAGCGCTTGTCGCCGGTGGTCGACACACTGAGCTGGCCGCCATGCCTGTCACGCACGACCAGTGAACAGGTGGCGTCGAACGAGATGCCGGCAATATCCTCGGCGGCGACGCTGGCCTTTTCCCGCGCGGCACGCACGGCGGCGCAGACAGCGGACCAGATATCGCGTGAATCATGCTCGGCATGATCCGGCTTCGGCTGATTCATGGCAATCGGCCGCTCGGCACGGCCGAGTAAGGCGCCACTGGCGTCGAGAATGCCCGCGCGGGCGCTCCCGGTGCCGACATCGACCGCGCAGACAAACTGTTTCGTCAAGATGCTCTAACTCTCGCTCCCAGGCCTGCAATCAGATCGGGCAATCGCAGCATGTCAGCGACTATAAAGTCAGGTTCGGTCGACGCAAGCCGCGCTTTCAATCCGGGACCATCGGCGTGCGCGACGCCGGTGAAGGCAAGGACGCGCATGGCGGTCAGGCGCTGATCTCCGGGCCGAAGTCGTGGCCCGGCAGGTAAATGAGGGGCGGTGCTGACGCCCAATCTCGCGCCTACACGTCAGCCTTGAACGTCTGCTTCTGCTGCCCAAGCCCCTCGATGCCAAGCTCAACAACGTCGCCCGCCTTCAAGAACACCGGCGGCTTCATGCCGAGCCCGACGCCGGGCGGGGTGCCGGTCGAAATAATGTCGCCGGGGTGCAGCGACATGAACTGACTGAGGTAGGAGACGAGATAGGCGACGCCATAGACCATGGTCTTGGTCGAGCCGTTCTGCATCGTCTTGCCGTTGACGGTCAGCCACATTTTGAGGTTCTGCGGATCGGCCACCTCATCCTTGGTCACGAGCCACGGGCCGGTGGGGCCGAACGTGTCGCAGCTCTTGCCCTTGGTCCACTGGCCCTGGCGCTCGGCCTGGAAAGCGCGTTCGGACACGTCGTGGGAGACGCAGTAGCCGGCGACGTGGTCGAGCGCATCGGCCTCGCTGACATATTTGGCGGTCTTGCCGATGACCACGCCGAGTTCGACCTCCCAGTCGGTCTTCTCGGAGCCGCGCGGGATCAGCACGTCATCGTCAGGGCCGACGATGGCCGAGCTTGCCTTCATGAAGATGATCGGTTCCGATGGCACGGTGGCTCCGGTCTCGGCTGCATGGTCGGAATAATTGAGACCGATGCAGATGAACTTGCCGGTGCCCGCAACGCAGGCGCCAAGGCGCGGATTGCCGGAAACCGCCGGCAGGGACTTCACATCGAGCTTCGAAAGCATGTCCAGCGAGGCCGGATGGAGCACCGTGCCGGCAATGTCCGAAACATGGGCGGAGAGATCGCGGATCGTTCCATCCGCATCGAGCAGGCCGGGACGTTCGCGACCCACCTCGCCATAGCGCAGCAGTTTCATCAGTTCTCTCCTCAGTCAGATTGGTTCAGATCGACCAGCCACCGTCGATATTATAGGCCTGCCCGGACGTATAGGTGGCGCCGGCTAGATAAACCGCGAGATCGGCAATTTCTTCCGGCGTGCCGAGCCGGCCCATCGGCTGGCGGGCGATGAAGGCGGCGCGGGCGGCGTCGTAGTCGCCCTGCGCATGCATGCGGTCCTGCAGCGACGGGCTTTCGACGGTGCCGGGGCAGATGGCGTTGCAGCGTATGCCCTTGCCGACATAATCGGCGGCGACCGCCTTGGTCAGGCCGATGACCGCTGCCTTGGTGACGCCATAGGCGAAGCGGTTCGGCACGCCCTTGGTCGAACTGGCCAGCGAGGCCATGTTGATGATCGATCCGTCCCCGCGCTCCAGCATGCCGGGCAGCACCGCCCGGATGGTGCGGATCATGGCGCGCACGTTGAGATTGAAGGCGAAATCGAGGTCGGTGTCCTTCATCTCCAGGATAGAGCCTGAATGGACGAAGCCGGCGCAGTTGAACAGCACGTCGACGGCGCCGATCTCGGCAAAGGCGGCGTCGACCGCCTCGTCATTGAGCACGTCGACCTTGCGGGTCTTGATGCCCGCGGTCTTGGCGAGTTCCGCCAGCAGCGGCTCGTTGATGTCGGTGGCATGGACTGTGGCGCCAGCCTTGGCGAAAGCCAGCGCGCTTGCCTTGCCGATGCCTTGCGCCGCCGCCGTGATGACAACGACCTTGCCTGCCAGATCCGCCATGCCTTTTTCCTCGCCTGCTTCGCGTAGATTTGCCTTTATCGGCGGCCGACGAAAGCGTCATGTGCCAGTCAGGCGCGATTGTGCGGCCTACGCCAGTTCACTGATAAAGATGTTTTTTCTCGGTAAAGAACATGCGCCCGAGCGTCAAGTCCGAACACGATCACCATTGCGGCAGCATGGAAATCTCGGTCAGTCGCCGTAAGGCACCCAGACGTTCTTCACCTCGATGGCGCGGCGCAGGAAGCCATCGCCGGCGGCTTCTTCCGAACCCCAGTCGAGGCTGCGGCCACCGCCGCTCCAGACGCGCTTCAGGTTGCCGATGGACTCGGCTTCCGCCTTGGCGCAGGTGTCGGCGTCAGTGAACAGCCAGAGTCCGTCGACATCGTCATGCCTGGCCAGCACGCCGGCAAGCTCGGCGCTGCGGCCGGTGACGATGTTGATGGCGCCGGACGGCACGTCGGAATATTCGATGACCTGGTAGAGATCGGTGGCGAGCAGCGGATATCGCTCGGAAGGCACGGCGACCACGGTGTTGCCCATGGCGAGCGCCGGAGCGATGAGCGAGATGAAACCGAGCAGCGGCTGATCGTCGGGGGCGACGATGCCCAACACCCCGACCGGCTCATGCAGCGCCAGCGTGACGGCGCGAGCCGGCGGCTGGTGCACGCGGCCCTCGAACTTGTCGGCAAGACCGGCATAGAGGAAGAGACGCTCGATCGACTGGTCGACCTCCTCGCGCGCGGCCTTCGCGGGCACGCCGGTCAGTTGGACAAGCCGGGCAGCGAATTCATCCGCGCGACCGGAAAGGTTCTCGGCCAGATAATAGAGCACCTGGGATCTGTTATAGGCGGTCGCTTCCGGCCAGGCCTTGCAGGCGCGGGCAGCGGAAACCGCATCGCGGATATCCTTGCGATTGCCGAGCCCGACCTCGCCGGCGAGCTTGCCCTTGGCGGTCGCGATGGCCAGCGAATAATTGCCGTCCGGGCGCACCTGCTTGCCGCCGATGAACAGCTTTGCCGTGCGGTCGATTCCCACGCCATCGGCCTGCTCGACGGGCTGTACCGACGATGTTGCCGGTTTGATAACGGGGCCGAGCGGCAGTTTTGCCGCGAGATATTCGAACATGCCCTCGCGCCCGCCCTCCCGGCCAAACCCGCTCTCGCGATAGCCGCCGAAGCCGCAGGCGGCGTCGAACATGTTGGTGCCGTTGACCCAGACGACGCCAGCCTTCAATTGCGGCGCGACATGGAGGGCAAGGTTGACATTCTCGCTCCACACCGAGGCCGCCAGGCCATAGCGGGTGTTGTTGGCGAGCTCGATCGCCTCCTCGGTGTTGCGGAAGGTCATGGTGGCGAGCACCGGCCCGAAAACTTCTTCCTGCGCCAGGATATTAGCCGGCGAAACACCGGTAGCCAGCGTCGGCAGGTGGTAATAGCCGGTAGACGGCAGCGCCGCATCCGGCTGCCAGCAGATAGCGCCCTGCCGGGCACCTTCGGCGATCAGGCCCTTGACGCGGTCGAGCTGGGTCAGGTCGACCAGCGGCCCGATATCGGTGTTCTTGTCGAGGGGGCTGCCGACACGCAGCCGGCTCATCCGCGTCTTGACCTTGGCGATCAACGCATCGGCAATACCTTCCTGCACCAGCAGGCGCGAACCGGCGCAGCAGACCTGGCCCTGGTTGAACCAGATGCCGTCGACCAGCCCTTCGACGGCGCTGTCGAGATCGGCGTCCTCGAAGACGATGAAGGCCGATTTGCCGCCAAGCTCCAGCGACAGTTTCTTGCCCGAGCCGGCGGTGGCCTTGCGGATGATCTTGCCGACCTCGGAAGAGCCGGTGAAGGCGATCTTCTGGATGCCGGGATGGTTGACGATGGCCGCGCCAGCCTCCGGTCCGCCCTGGACGATGTTGACGACGCCCTTCGGCACGCCTGCGCGTTCGCAGATCTCGGCGAACAGAATAGCGGTGAGCGGCGTGAACTCGGCCGGCTTCAGCACGACGGTGCATCCGGCGGCGAGTGCCGGCGCGATCTTCCAGGCCAGCATCAAGAGCGGAAAATTCCACGGGATGATCTGGCCGACGACGCCGACGCCCTTTTGGCCGGGAAAATCCCTGTCCAGTGCCTGCGCCCAGCCGGCATGATGCATGAAATGGCGGATCGCGAGCGGCACATCGATGTCGCGGCTCTCCCGAATCGGCTTGCCATTGTCGATTGTCTCAAGCACCGCGAACAGCCGCTGGTGGCGCTGCATGGCGCGGCCGATGGCATAGAGCACCTTGGCGCGCTGGTAGCCCGAACTGGCGCTCCATTTCGGCAGCGCCTTGGTGGCCGCGGCAACCGCTGCGTCGATGTCGGTGGCGTTGGCGTCCGACACCTTGGCCAGCAGCTTGCCGGAGGACGGTTCGCTGGTGTCGAAAGTCCTGCCGCCGGAAGCGGCCCTCCAGTCGCCGCCGATGAACAACGCCTTGCCGAAATCGCGCGTCGCGAGCCAGGCGTCCGCCTCGTTGCGAGCCTCCGGCGCCGGGCCGTATTCCATGGCGTGATAGCGTTCAAGGATGTTCATGGGGCACTCCAGATGATTGTCAGGGAAAGCGTTCCGTCGCGCGCCCCTCGCCTCACGCCATCGCGTGGCGATGATTGGCCGAATAATGCCCGGTGAGGTGATGCTCGAGCTGACGCTCGATGTCGGTCAGCAGGCTCGAAGCGCCAAAACGGAACAGTTCCGGCTCCAGCCATGGCCGGCCGAGCTCTTCCTTCATCAGCACCAGCCAGTCGAGTGAGACCTTTGCGGTGGAGATACCGCCGGCCGGCTTGAAGCCGATGAGATAGCCGGTTTCCTCGAAATAGGCCCTGATGGCGCGCACCATGGCGAGGCCGACGGGCAGCGTGGCGTTGACGCTTTCCTTGCCGGTCGAGGTCTTGATGAAATCGGCGCCCGCCATCATCGCCACCATCGAAGCCAGCATGACATTGCGCAGCGTGGCGAGGTCGCCGGTGCCCAAAATGACCTTCAGATGCGCGTCACCGCAGGCTGCACGCATCGAGACGATCTCATTGTAGAGCTCGCGCCACTTGGCGCCGAACACCAGGCCGCGCGGAATGACGACGTCGATCTCGTCGGCGCCGTCCTTTACCGAGGCCTCGATCTCCTGCAGACGGGTCGACAGCGGCGCCAGGCCATGCGGGAAAGCGGTGGAGACGGCGGCGACATGGATGCCGGTCCCCCGCACCGCGTCGACGGCGGTCGCGACGAAGGGATGGTAGACGCAGACAGCGGCCGGCCGAATGGTCTCGCCCGAAATGCCGAGACCCTCCACGATGTCGCGGCGCAGCGGGTTGATCGCCTTGGCGCAGAGCCGGCGCACACGCTCCTCGGTGTCGTTGGAGTTCAGCGTCGTCAGATCCATGCAGGCGATCGCCCGCAGCAGCCAGGCGGCCTGGTTGTCGGCCTTGATCGAGCGCCGCTTGGTCAGGCTGGCGACGCGGCGCTCAAGCGCCGAGCGGTTGACGCTGCGCACCGATTCCAGAAAACCGAGGTCGAGTTTCAGGCCGGGATTGCGCGCGATGTGATGGTCCAGCAGCGCCGGCGTGTTGGCGGCGGCGCGTGCCGGCAACGGCGTGACCTTGGACGCGCCGAGATCGGCTTCGCGGATTGTGCTGCTCATCTCCTGCCCTTTCATTCAGCGACGTACGCCCTTGTCTTGGTACGTGTCGTTTTGGGCGATACGCACGAAGATAGCCCGCGAAGCCACGCTTCACGAGTCCCTAAGCAACGGATAGCCGAAAAGGGCCGCGAAAGCAGCTGATTTTTGACCGGAAGGTCAAAACTCGCTTATCAAGGGAGGCTCGGTGCTCAGCCGACGAAGGCGCGTTCGACGACGAAGGTTGAGGGATGGCTGAGCGAGCCTTCCTGGAAGCCGAGGCTTTCGGCCAGCTCCTTGACGTCCTTCAGCATGTGCATCGAGCCGCAGATCATGATGCGGTCGGTCTCGGGATCGAGTTTTTCGATGCCGAGATCGCTGTAGAACTTGCCGGAGCCGATCAGGGCGGTGATGCGGCCCATACAGGCCGACTCTTCGCGCGTCGTCGAATTGTAGAGGGTGACGCGGCCGGCGGTCAGTTCGCCGATCAGCGGGTCGCTTTCCAGCGCCGCCACCAGGTCCTGGCCATAGATCAGCTCGGCATTGTCGCGGCAGGTGTGGGTGAGGATCAGCTGGTCGAATTTCTCGTAGGTGTCGGGGTCGCGCAGCAGGCTGGCGAAGGGCGCGATGCCGGTGCCGGTCGAGATCATGAACAGGCGCTTGGCCGGGGTCAGCGCATCGATGACCAGCGTGCCGGTCGACTTCTGGCGCATGATGACGGTGTCGCCGACCTGGATCTTCTGCAGCTCCGAGGTCAGCGGGCCATCCGGCACCTTGATCGAAAAGAATTCCAGCTCTTCGTCCCAGGCCGGGCTGGCGACGGAATAGGCGCGGTACACCGGCTTATCGGCGTTGGGCAGGCCGATCATCACGAACTCGCCGGAGCGGAAGCGCAGCGACTGCGGCCTGGTGATGCGGAACGAGAACAGCCGGTCGGTGTAATGCTTCACAGAAACGACGGTCTCGGCATAGACATTGGCCGGAATCGGGAATTGCAGCGGGCGGGCGCCGGCGGTGTTGAACGCGGTGGTGGTGTTCATCAAAACCAACTTTCTGGCCCAACCGGGGACGCGGGCGCCAAACCTTTTCCTGCACGCACGGACCGTTCAGGTCCCGGCGTGCTGCTCGCACACTCCAAAGCGGTAAGCTCTTGTGTCCGGAATTTATTAGTATACAAACGATATTTGCGTCAAGATGGCGGCGTAAAACACCTTTCCAAACTGCGGCATATCCGTAGTCCCAGCATTTCGGGTTTCGACAATGAAAGAGAATTTTTCGGTGCAGCCGCCGGATTCCCTGGGCAGCGTCGTTGCCGGCATCGATGTCGGCGGAACCTTCACCGACCTGCTGCTGATCGACGGCAGGGACGGTGGCAAGGTGTATCTGGCCAAGACACCGACCACGATCGACAACCAGGCTTTCGGCGTGGTTTCGGCACTTGGCGCCACCGGTTTTCCGGTCGACGGCATCGACC
This sequence comes from Mesorhizobium sp. ES1-4, assembly GCF_020164745.1. Taxonomy (GTDB): domain Bacteria; phylum Pseudomonadota; class Alphaproteobacteria; order Rhizobiales; family Rhizobiaceae; genus Mesorhizobium. Next base: position 254,199 of record NZ_JAIUGV010000003.1, read on the forward strand.
TCATCGTGCATGGAACGACGACCACCACCAATGCGGTGCTGGAGCGCCGTTTGGCCAAGACCGGCATGATCACCACGCGCGGTTTTCGCGACGTGATCGAGCTTGGCCGGCGCACCCGGCCGCAGCCCTATGGCATGACGGGCACATTCGTCCCGGTCATCCCGCGCAATCTACGCCTCGAAGTGTCCGAACGCGTCGAGGCATCGGGCGCCATCCGCACGCGGCTCGACGAGGGCGAGATGCGCGCGGCGGTGCAGGCGCTCATCGCGGCCGGCTGCGAATCCCTCGTCATCCATTTCCTGCATTCCTACGCCAACCCCTCGCATGAGCGGCGCGCCGCCGAGATCGCCGCCGAGCTTTGGCCAAACGGCTACATCACGACGGGCCATGCGCTGCTGTCGGAGGCTCGCGAATTCGAGCGTGGCGTCACGGCCTCGGTCAACGCCTCGGTGCAGCCGATCCTCGAGCGTTACGTCGAGCGTCTGCGCACGGAATTGGCCGACAAGGGCTATGCCCGCGACTTCCTGATCATGAACGGCAATGGCGGCATGATCTCGGCGCGCTTCGTCACCCGCGAATCGGCCAAGACGGTGATGTCGGGCCCGGCTTCCGGCGTCATCGCCGCCGCCTATACGGGCAAGCGCGCCGGCTTCGAAAACCTCGTCACCTACGACATGGGCGGCACCTCGACCGACGTGGCGCTGATCCGCAACGCCGAGCCGGCAGTCTCGAACGAGATCGAGATCGAGTATGCCATGCCCATCCATGTGCCGATGGTGGCGGTGCATACGGTCGGCGCCGGCGGCGGTTCGATCGCTCGCGTCGATGCGGCCGGGCTGATCCAGATCGGCCCGGAAAGTGCCGGCGCCAATCCCGGCCCGATCTGCTACGGACGTGGCGGAACCGAACCGACGATCACCGACGCCAATCTGGTGCTCGGCCGGCTGGCGCCGAAGAAGCTGCTCGCCGTCGACAATCCGGTCACCACGGAGCGCGTCACCGGCATTTTCGAGGACAGGATCGGCAAGGCGACCGGCCTGTCCGGTGTCGAGGCCGCGGGCGCGGTGCTCAGGCTCGGCAATATGAAGATGGCCGGCGCCATCCGCATGGTCTCGGTGTCGCGCGGCCATGACCCGCGCGACTTCGCGCTGTTCGCCTTCGGCGGCGCCGGGCCGCTGCATGCGACGGCGCTCGCCCGCGAACTCGGCCTGCCCAAGGTGCTGGTGCCGGCGCGGCCCGGCATCACCAATGCGCTCGGCTGCGTCGTCGCGGATTTGCGCCATGACTTCGTCAACACCATCAACCAGCCCGTGGCTGTGCTCGACGAAATCCAGCTTCACAGCGTATTGGAACGGCACCGAAACGAAGGCGAGGCGCTGATCGGCAAGGAAGCAGTGAAGCCGGAAACGATCCGCGTCACGCATTCCGCCGACATGCAGTTCGTCGGCCAGACCCACATCATCAACGTGCCGCTGCCGTCCTCGTCGGTGACCCGTCTGGAACTGCAGGCGCTGTTCGAAAAAGCCTATTTCGCCCGCTTCAAGGTGGAACTGCCGGAAATCCGCGCCAACCTCGTCAACCTCAACACGTCGGTCACCGGCGTGCGCCCGGCGATCGACCTGTCGCGCCTGATCGACCCGGCCGGGCGTGCCAAAACGCTCGACGAGGCGCGGCGCGAGATCAGGCCGGTCTGGTATGCGGGCCGCTGGCACGACACGCCGGTCTATGCGCGCGAGAAATTGCCGCTCGAGGCCAGCATCGAAGGTCCGGCGATCCTGGAACAGATGGACGCCACCACGGTGCTCGAGCCCGGCGATCGCGCCCGCTCGGACGCCGACGGCAACATCATCATCGATATCGGCGAGGCCTGACATGTCAGTTGATAGCGCAAAGCTCGACGCCATCACGCTTTCGGTGCTTCAGGCCGCCTTGCAGCAGGTTTGCGACGAGATGGACCTGACCTTTTCGCGCGCCGCCTTCTCGCCAGTGATCGCCGAGGCCAACGACCGCTCCGACGGCATCTATTCCGCCGTCGACGGCTCGCTGATCGCGCAGGGCAGCCAGGGCCTGCCTGTCTTCGTCGGCGTCATGCAGTATTCGACGAGGACGGTGATCGAGATGATCGCCGATGGCCGCTGCCTGCCGCCTGAACCCGGCGACATCTACATCGTCAACGACCCCTATCTAGGCGGCACGCATCTGATGGATGTGCGTTTCGCCATGCCTGTGTACCGCGCCGGAAAAATCTTCTGCTGGCTGTCCAACACCGGCCATTGGCCCGATATTGGCGGTTCGGTGCCAGGCGGCTTCTCGGCTTCGGCGACGGCGGTCGAACAGGAGGGCCTGCGGCTGCCACCGGTGAAACTGTTCAAGAAGGGCGCGCTCGATCCCGAGATCTACGCCATCATCTGCTCCAACATCCGTGTCGCCGACCAACGCATCGGAGACATCAGGGCGCAGGCCGCCGCGCTGCTGATCGGCCAGGACAGGCTCAATGGAATCCTTGATCGTTACGGAAATGAAACGGTTATCGAGGCGATCGCCGAACTGCGCCGCCGCGCCGCCGAGCAGATGCGCGCCAACATCGCGGCCATCCCGGATGGCACATACCGTTCCGAGGCCTTTGTCGATTCCGACGGAGTGGTCAACGAACCGCTGACCATCGCGCTCGCCGTCGAGAAAAAGGGCGACACGCTGACCTTCGATTTCGCCGGCTCGTCGAAGCCCTGCGCCGGACCGATGAACAGCGTACTGGCGACGACCCTGTCCTCGGTCTATCTCGCCATGCGCCACATATTCCCGGACGTGCCGATCAGCGCCGGCGCTTTCGAGCCGCTCATCGTCAGACGGCCGGAAGGCACGTTCCTCGACGCGAAATATCCCCGGCCCGTTTCCGGTTGCGCGGCGGAAGTCTCGCAGCGCATCGCCGAGGCGGTGTTCGCCGCCATGGTGCAGGCGCTGCCCGACAAGGTGACGGCGGCCCCGGCCGGCTCCAGCGGCAATTTCGCGCTCGGCGGCAATGACCCCGCGCGCGGCCGCGACTACGTCATGTACCAGATCTCCGGCGGCGGTTATGGCGGCAATGCGGGTCATGACGGCCTGACCAATGGCTGCTCGACGATCGGCATTTCGAAATCGCCGCCGGTCGAGATCATGGAGCAGGCCTTTCCGGTGCTCTATCGCCACTATGCCTTGCGCGAAGGCTCGGGCGGCGCCGGCAAGCATCGCGGCGGCTTCGGCCTCGCCTATGAGGTCGAGATCCTGCGCGGTGACGCGCGTGCTTCCTTCGTCATGGATCATGGCCGTTTCGGCCCGCAGGGCGCCCTTGGCGGCAAGGATGGCGAGCCCAACAGCGTGACCGTCTTCCGCGATGGCGGAGAACACATACCGCCGCACCTCTCCAAGGAGCAGGACATCCCGCTGAAGGCCGGCGACCGCGTGCGTGTCGGCACGCCGGGCGGCGGCGGCTATGGCGACCCGCGCGAGCGCGACGCGGAGCAGGTGCTGAAAGACGTGGCGCTGGGGTACTACACGCCTCGGCAAGCGGCCGAGAGATTCGGCGTCGTGATCGCGGCGGACGGGCTGACCATCGACGGAGCGGCGACGGCCAGGAAGCGGGACAGCTGATCATCGACTGTACATGGTCGCGGTGCGGTCCGCCGTGATCGGCGCAAGGCATGTCGTTTCCGTCTCCGCCGACGATGCAAAACCCCGTATTTTCCATCGTCAAGCGATGGAGAATGTCTTGGCCGAGCGGCGATCCCCTTTCTACAGCAGCATCGTCGGGCTGGGCGCAACCATGGGTCGTGTCGGCGGCGATTTCATCTCCGCCAAATACTATTCCGGCATCGCCGACGAGCACCTGAACACCCGTGCCAATGTCGGCGTGCAGGACCTCAGCACCATGGGCAAGATGGACATCAAGGGTCCGCAAGCCGAGGCGCTGGTCAACCATGTCATCGTCAACGATGCCGCGGCGATGAAGCCGGGCAATGTGCGCTACTCCACGGTCTGCCGCGAGGACGGCGGCATCATGGATGACCTCACCGTGTTCCGGCTGGCGCCCGAGCATTTCATGCTGGTGACCGGCTCGGTCAACCGCCTGAAGATGCTGCCCTGGCTCCAGCATCACGCGCAGGAGCGAAAAGCCTATGTCACCGACATCACCCCCGCCATCGCCTTCCCGACCATCCAGGGCCCACGCTCGCGCGAACTCCTGAAGGCGCTGGTTTCGGACGCCGATCTCGACGGCTTGAAGCGCTGGGCGTTCACCTCCGGGCGCGTCGGCGAGACGAAAGTACTGATCTCGCGCACCGGCGTGACCGGCGAACTCGGCTTCGAACTGTTCGTGCCGGCCGACGAGGCGGTTTCGGTCTGGGACGCTCTGATGAAGGCCGGCAGCGATTTCCGCCTGAAGCCTTATGGCGTGCTGGCGATGTTCACGCTTGGCCTGGAAAAGGCCTATCCGGCACATGGCATCGACATGGACGAGAGCCGCACGCCGTTTCATGTCGGCCTCGACCGCTGGATCAAGTTCGACAAGGGCGACTTCGTCGGCCGCGAAGCGCTGCTCAAGGTGCGCGACAAGGGGCTCGACGAACGCTGGACCGGCCTGATCCTCGACGGCGACAAGCCGGCCGCGACAAATGCCAGGGTTCTGGCCGATGGCGAGCACGCCGGCGTGGTCACCTACAGCGACCATGGCTATTCGCTGGGCAAGGTGCTGGCGACAGCGCATCTGCGGTTGCCCTTCACCGCGATCGGCAGCGAACTCAGCATCGACATCGACGGCAAGCCGACCCGCGCGGTCGTCGCGCCGATGCCGTTCTTCGATCCGGAGGGGACAAGGCTGCGCGCCTAGCCCGGAAAAAGCGCTTCGGCCAGGAGCGGTTGGAGCAGCTGCCCGATCTGCTGGAGAGCCTGATCAACGGCGAGAGCTGAGGCCCCTGGCTGCTGCTCTTCACCGTGCGCACGGTCGAAGACATCGCATACGAAATCGGCTTCGACGACCCGGCTTATTTCTCGCGCTTCTTCCGCGAACGGACAGGTGAGGCGCCGCCGCCTGGCGGCGGAGGCAGTTGCGGGGGCGTTGATCCTTACGCTGATTCGACGCGGATGGCGTTGAGGGCTTGACTGGCCAGCCGGACCGAATACGCTAAGGCAAAATACCGGCCCTGATCGCCGGGCGGCAAAAATGCCTCGTATGCCTCGCCCCTTTCCGGCGCTGGCAGCGGGGCATTGTCATTTCTGGGGTTCTGTTTGAAACGGCGCATCGAGATCGGCATCCTCTATTCCCGCTCGGGGAGCTATCAGCTCATTTCCGACGCGTGCCGCACCGGCGCCATGCGCGCCATCGCCGACATCAATGCCGACCGGAGCTCGGGCATCGAGCTGGTGCCGGTCGAGCGCGACCCGCAAAGCAATGCCGACCGCTACGCGACACTGTGCGAAGACATTTTCAGGACCAGCAGCGCCCGCCACGTCGTCGGTTGCGTCACCTCCTGGAGCCGCAAGGAGACGATTCCGGTCCTGGAGAAGGCCGGCGGCATGCTCTGGTACGCCTGCCCCTATGAAGGGTTCGAGGCCAATGAGCATGTCGTCTACATGCACGCCTGTCCCAACCAGCACCTGGTGCCGCTGATGGCCCATGTCGTGCCGCGCTTCGGCGCAAACGGCTTTCTGCTCGGCTCGAACTACATCTGGGGCTGGGAGATGAACCGCGTGGCGCGCGACCTGATCGCCGACGCCGGCGGCAAGGTGCTGGGCGAGCGCTATCTGCGCATCGGCGAGACCGACGTGTCGCGGCTGATCGCCGAGATCCGGGCGACACGGCCGAATTTCATCCTCAACAATCTGATCGGCACATCTTCTTACGCCTTCCTTGCGGCCTATCGTGATCTGGCCGGCGAGGACGCGGCCTTCAGCCCCGGAAACTGCCCCGTCATCTCCTGCAACCTGACCGAAGGCGAGTTGCCGGCGATCGGCGAAACCGGCAAGGGCCATCTTTCGGTCGGACCGTATTTCGCACCGCGGCCGGCAGCGTTCGCCTCGTCCTTCGAAGCCTCCGCCTATGCCTCGGTGCAGGTGATGGCGGACGTGCTGTCTCACGACCCCGACGCGGGCCCGGCCGAATTTTCAAAAGCGTTCGCCGAGCGGCGCTTCTCCACCCGGCTCGGCCCGGTCGCCATCGACGCCCATTCCCAGCATGCGACGCTGCCGGTGATCATCGGCCGGATCGCGGACGGGTACTTCGAGGTTGTCAGCCGCGAGGACGAAGTCGCGCCGGACCCCTATCTGTCGCGCTACGACCCCGCAAAAACATTCGGCCGGCCGCGCCTGCGGGTGGTGTCGTGACCAGAACCCCGCGTATTCCCAATCTCGGCGGCGCCAGGGCCTTTGTCCTGCATCGTCCGCACCCGACGGTGCAGGCGATCACCAGGCAATTGTCGGCCATCGGGCTTGTCACCGTGGACTGCTGGCCGGAACTGGCGCCGGAGGCGCTGGCCGCGGACTTCGTCTTCTTCGACGTCGATCTTGGTTTCGACGAGCAATTCCCGTGGAAGCCGGGCGAAGCGCCAATGCCGCTGGTGGCGTTGATCGGTTCCGAGGCGCCGGGCCGCATCGAGTGGGCTTTGTCGCACAAGGCCGACGCCCAGATCCTGAAGCCGGTCGGCAATGCCGGCGTCTACAGCGCGTTGCTGATCGCGCGGCAGGGTTTCGAGGCGCGAAAGCATTTAGCCGGCGAGATTTCCGCGCTGCGCCAGCGTGTCGCCGAACGCCAGACCATCGTGCGGGCTGTCTCGGCGTTGTCGAAAGGCAGCGACGACGGCCGTGCCTATGCGCAGCTGCGCTCGCTGGCGATGAGCTGGCAGATCAGCGTCGAGGACGCCGCGCGTCGTATCGTGGCGATGACGGAGGAGACCAAGACGGGGGAAGCCAAGACCGGGGAAGAGAGCGGCGATGACCAGTCCCATCGCGCCTGATCTCACGGCAACTGGGCGCATGCCGGCCAAGCCGCGCGTCGGTGTCTGGCGCCGGCTGGTCAGGCGCCGCCTGGCGCTGCTCGGCCTGGTGATCGTCGCCATCGTCGTCGCGGGCGCGATCATGGCGCCGTGGCTGACCGGCTACGATCCCAACGAGCAGATGTTCGACGGCCTGACCATCGAGGGCTCGCCACTGCCCCCGAGCGCGAAATTCTGGCTGGGCACCGACCTGCTCGGCCGGGATCTTCTGACCCGCATTCTCTACGGCGCTCGCACCTCGCTTATCATCGGCATCGTCGCCAATGGCGTGGCGCTTCTGATCGGAACGCTGGTCGGCGTCACTGCAGGCTATTTCCGCGGCTGGATCGGCAGCGCGCTGATGCGCTTCACCGACCTGATGATGGCCTTTCCGGCGCTGCTGCTCGCAATCTGTCTCGCGGCGGTGTTCCAGCCGAGCCTGTGGATCGTCGCCATGGTCATTGCCCTGGTGAACTGGGTGCAGACCGCGCGCGTCATCTACACCGAAACCTCATCGCTCGCCGAGCGCGAGTTCATCGACGCCGAGCGCACCATCGGGGCGAGCGCGCCGCGCATCCTGTTTCGCCACATCCTGCCGCATCTGCTGCCGACCATCATCGTCTGGGGCACGCTCGGCATCTCGACCACGGTGCTGCTCGAAGCCACGCTCTCCTTCCTCGGCATAGGCGTGCAGCCGCCGACGGCATCCTGGGGCAACATCATCTTCGAGAACCAGACCTACTTTCAGGCCGCGCCCTGGCTGGTGTTCTTCCCCGGCGCCGCGATCCTGGCCCTGGCGCTCGCCTTCAATCTGGTCGGCGACGCGCTGCGCGACATTCTCGACCCTACGCAAAGGGGCCGCGCATGATCGCCTATCTCGGCCGCCGCCTGATCCAGTCGCTGCTCATCCTGCTCGGCGTCTCGCTGATCACCTTCGCGCTGCTTTATCTCCTGCCCGCCGATCCGGTGCGCCAGATCGCCGGCCGCAGCGCCACGCCGCAGACGGTGGAAAACATCCGCCAGCAGCTCGGCCTAGACCAGCCCTTCGTCGTCCAGTACTGGCACTATCTGACCAGGCTCGTCAGCGGCGATCTCGGCCGCTCCTACATCCAGCGCTCCGAGGTGACCGAGCTCATCGTCTCGCGCCTGCCGGCGAGCCTGCTCCTGATGGCCGGCGCCATCCTGTGCGAACTGCTGATCGGTCTCTCGATGGGCCTGATCGCCGCGGTCAAGCGCGGCACCGCGACCGACCAGACCTTGATGGTCGCGTCCTTCGTCGGCGTTTCGGCGCCGCAATTCGTCGTCGGCCTGTTGCTGCTCTACGTCTTTGCCGTGCGGCTGAGCTGGTTTCCGATCGGTGGCTACGGCACCTGGCGTCATCTCGTGCTGCCCTCGCTCACCATGGGCATCCTCGGCGCCGGCTGGTACGCACGCATGATGCGCTCGTCGATGATCGATGTGCTGCGCCAGGATTATGTCCGCACCGCCCGCGCCAAGGGTCTCGCCCGTGGCGCCATCCTCTTCCGTCACGCTCTGCCCAACGCCATCCTGCCGGTCATCGCCATGATCGGCATCGATATCGGCATCTTCATGGGTGGCATCGTCGTCGTCGAAAGCGTGTTCGGTTGGCCGGGGATCGGTCAGCTGGCATGGCAAGCCATCCAGCGCGTCGACATTCCGATCATCATGGGCGTCACCCTGGTGTCGGCCTTCGCCATCGTGCTCGGCAACCTGCTCGCCGACATCATCGCGCCCTTCATAGACCCGCGCATCAAGCTGAGATGAAACCACAAAACAAACAGAGAAAGGGAACGACAATGAAGAAGTTTCTCGCATCGACCGTAGCCGCATCGGCGCTGGCGCTGATGCTCGGCATGACGAGCGCCCGGGCCGAGGACACGATCGACCCGAACGCCAAGCAGGGCGGCGCCATCACCATCACCTACAAGGACGATGTCGCGACCCTCGACCCGGCGATCGGCTACGACTGGCAGAACTGGTCGATGATCAAGAGCCTGTTCGACGGGCTGATGGATTACGAGCCCGGCACCACCAACCTCAAGCCCGACCTCGCCGAGAGCTACGAGATTTCGCCCGACGGCAAGACCTTCACCTTCAAGCTGCGCCACGGGGTGAAATTCCACAATGGCCGCGAGATGACCGCCGACGACGTGAAGTACTCGCTCGACCGCGTCACCAATCCGAAGACGCAGAGCCCCGGCTCCGGCTTCTTCGGTTCGATCAAGGGCTATGACGACGTCGCCGCCGGCAAGGCCGAAGTTCTGTCGGGCGTCACCGTCGTCGACCCCTACACGGTCAAGTTCGAGCTGACGCGCCCCGACGCCACCTTCCTGCATGTCATGGCCATCAACTTCTCGCATGTCGTGCCGAAGGAAGAGGTGGAAAAATACGGCGCCGATTTCGGCAAGCACCCGGTCGGCACCGGCGCCTTCAAGCTGGCCGAGTGGACGCTTGGCCAGCGCATCGTCTTCGAGCGCAACCCCGACTACTGGCACAAGGGCCTGCCGCATCTCGACAAGATCACCTTCGAGATCGGCCAGGAGCCGATCGTGGCGCTGCTGCGCCTGCAGAAGGGCGAGATCGACGTGCCTGGCGACGGCATTCCGCCGGCAAAATTCCAGGAAGTGATGGCCGATCCCGAGCAGAAGGCGCGCGTCGTCGAAGGTGGCCAGTTGCACACCGGCTATGTCACCATGAACACCACCATGGCGCCCTTCGACAATGTGAAGGTGCGCCAGGCCGTCAACATGGCGCTCAACAAGGCGCGCATCATTCAGATCATCAACGGCCGCGCCGTGCCGGCCAATCAGCCGCTGCCGCCGTCGATGCCCGGCTACGACAAGGACTACAAGGGCTATCCGTACGACGTCGCCAAGGCCAAGGCGCTGCTGGCCGAGGCCGGCCATCCCGATGGGTTCGAGACGCAATTGTTCGTCATGAACACCGACCCCAACCCGCGCATCGCCCAGGCGATCCAGCAGGATCTGGCGGCGATCGGAATCAAGGCCAGCATCCAGTCGCTCGCCCAGGCCAACGTCATTGCCGCCGGCGGCGACAAGGCCGGCGCGCCGATGATCTGGTCGGGCGGCATGGCCTGGATCGCCGACTTCCCCGATCCTTCGAACTTTTACGGGCCGATCCTGGGCTGCGCCGGTGCGGTTCCCGGCGGCTGGAACTGGTCCTGGTACTGCAACAAGGATCTCGACGCCAAGGCGGCCGAGGCCGACTCGGTGGTCGATCCGGCCAAGGCCGCCGAGCGCGACAAGATGTGGAGCGCCATCTACGACAAGGTGATGGAAGACGCACCCTGGGCGCCGGTCTTCAACGAGCAGCGCTTCACCATGAAATCTGCGCGCATGGGCGGCGCCGACAACCTCTATGTCGACCCGGTCCATATCCCGATCAACTACGACAATGTGTATGTAAAAGATGTGCAATAACTGCGACTACACGATCCACGGGCGCCATCACCATTTCGGCTGGGACAATTCGTTCGTCCCGGCCGAGCGGGTGGCGCCCGGCTCGACCATCGAGTTCCAATGCCTCGATTCCTCGGGCGGCCAGTTGCAGCCCGACAGCACCGTCGCCGACATCGCCAAGCTCGACTTCGCCCGGATCAATCCGGTCACCGGGCCGATCTTCGTCGAGGGCGCAGAGCCGGGCGATGCGCTGAAGGTGACGATCGAGATGTTCAAACCGTCCGGCTTCGGCTGGACGGCCAACATTCCAGGTTTCGGCCTGCTCGCCGACGACTTCAAGGAGCCGGCGCTCAACATCTGGAAGTACGATGCGTCGTCGCTGGAACCGGCATTGTTCGGCAAAAACGCCCGCGTGCCGCTGAAGCCGTTTGCCGGCACCATCGGCAACGCACCGGCCGAGATGGGACACCATTCGGTGGTGCCGCCGCGCCGCGTCGGCGGCAATCTCGACATCCGCGATCTCGCCGCCGGCACCACGCTCTACCTGCCGGTCGAGGTCTCGGGTGCGCTGTTTTCAGTCGGCGACACCCACGCCGCGCAAGGCGACGGCGAGGTCTGTGGCACCGCAATCGAAAGCCCTATGGATGTCGTGCTCAAGCTTGACCTGGTCAAGGACGCCAGGCTGAAAACGCCGCGCTTCACCACGTCAGGCCCGGTGACGCGCCATCTCGACGCCAAGGGTTACGAGGTGACGACCGGTATCGGCCCCGACCTGATGACGGGCGCCAGGGAGGCCGTCGCCCAGATGGTCGACCTGCTCGCCGGCCGCTACAAGATCGACCCGGTCGAAGCCTACATGCTGGCCTCGGTCTGCGGCGATCTCAGGATCAGCGAGATCGTCGACATGCCGAACTGGGTGGTTTCGTTCTATTTTCCACGCTGCGTGTTTGAATGATTTTGCGTTTGCGCCAAGGCACCCCCCTCTGCCCTGCCGGGAGTAAATCCCTCCCAAGGTCACGCGTGGCATGACCTCAGCCAGCGAAACAGTCCTTGCCATCGCCGATCTCTGCGTCTGCGTGCGCGGCGAGGAGAGCGAGCGCGAGGTCGTCTCGAACCTATCCCTGACGCTCGGGCGCGGCGAAACGCTTTGCATTGCCGGCGAGTCCGGCTCCGGCAAATCAATGACCGCATTGGCGATCATGCGATTGCTGCCGCAGCCCGCGGCGCGCATATCGTCCGGCGCTATCCATCTGGGCGGCACCGAGCTGACCACCCTGGACGAACGCCGCATGCGCCATATTCGCGGCAACCGCATCGCCATGATCTTCCAGGAGCCGATGACTTCGCTCAACCCGGTGCTCTCGATCGGCCGGCAGCTGACCGAATCCATCGAGGCGCATACCGGCCTGTCGCGGGCCGAGGCCCGCCAGCGCGCCGTTGAGGCGCTGACGGCGGTGCGCATTCCGGGGGCCGAAAGCCGGCTAAGGCAGTTCCCGCACGAGCTCTCCGGCGGCATGCGCCAGCGGGTGATGATCGCCATGGCGCTGGCGCTCGAACCGGACGTTCTGATCGCCGACGAGCCGACGACGGCGCTCGATGTCACGGTGCAGGGCGAGGTGCTGGAGCTGCTGCGCGATCTGCAGCAAAAGCATGGCACCAGCGTCATCCTGATCACCCATGACATGGGCGTGGTCGCCGAAATGGCCGACCGCGTCATCATCATGCGGCATGGAAGCATGGTCGAGGAAGGCGCGACATCGGACATTTTCGCCCGACCGCAAGCCGACTACACGCGCGAACTGCTCGCCGCCGTGCCGCGCATAGGCAAGCGACGGGATCCTGACTCGGCGCTGGCCCCCTCGGCCGTGGCATCAACTTCCTCTTCTCCCCCACGGGGAGAAGGTGGCCCGCAGGGCCGGATGAGGGGGCCTTCCGCCGAGCATTCGGTCCCGGTCGCCGTGGTCAACGACCTACACGTCCGCTTCGACCTGCGCGGCGGCGTATTCGGCCGGGTCAACGCCAGAGTCCACGCCGTCGAGGGTGTCAGCTTTTCCATCGCGCCCAACGAGACGCTGGCGTTGGTCGGCGAATCCGGCTGCGGCAAGTCGACCACCGCCAAGGCGCTGGCCGGGCTGGTGCCGTACAGCGGCGACATCGTCGTCGGTGGCCGCAACCTGTCCGGCCTCGGCCGCGACGAGCGCAAGGCGGTGCGCCGCGACGTGCAGATGATTTTCCAGGACCCCTACGCCTCGCTCGACCCGCGCATGCGCGTCGGCGATCTCGTGGCCGAACCGCTGGTCATCCACGGCATCGCCTCTAAGGAAGAGCGCCGCGAGCGGGTGGCCGCCTTGTTCGACCGTGTCGGCCTGTCGGCCGGCCAGATGGAACTCTATCCGCATGAGTTTTCCGGCGGCCAGCGCCAGCGCGTCTGCATCGCGCGTGCCTTGGCGCTCCGGCCGAAACTGATCATCGCCGATGAAAGCGTGTCCGCGCTCGACGTCTCGGTGCAGGCGCGCGTGCTCGATCTGCTGCAGGAATTGCAGCGCGAATTCGGCGTGGCCTATCTCTTCATCTCGCACGACATGGCCGTGGTCGAGAACATCTCCGATCGTGTCGCCGTCATGTATCTCGGCCAGATCGTCGAGATGGGCACACGCGACCAGGTCTTCTCCAGCCCGCGCCACCCCTATACCAAACGGCTGATCGAAGCCGTGCCGGTGCCGGATCCCGCGCGGCGCAGAAGCCGTTTCGCCCGCCTCGACCAGGAAATCCCCAGCGCCACCCGCCGGATCGGCGAGGCGCCGCTGAAACTGGCGCTGAGCGATGTCGGCAACGGCCATCTCGTCGCCGCCGAAGGCTGAAGGGGCCTGCCGACCCTGCCAGGCGCCGCCGACCCACCATGGCGCTCGCCGGCATGGTCGTGCCGCCATAGCCGTGCCGGCGTCGCGGTTCACATGTTCGTGTCTCTGCCGCAGTCGAGGCCGGCCAACCGGCTTGCTGCCGGTATCGCGGCAGGCCGCTACGAGCCTTCGGGCATAAATCCGTGATCGGCCCTTGCCGTTCCGCCTCATTTTCCTCATGTTCCCTGATGCTTGAAAATGATGACCGATCGTAGGGAGCGGCCGGATTCATCGGAACGGGAGGAAGTAAACTCATGAAGCTATGCTATTTCGTTTCCGCCGCGCTTCTCGCGGCCACCGCGATTCCTGCCTCGGCGGCCGGGATTTCCGACGGCAAAGTCAAGATCGGCATCCTCAACGACCAATCCGGCGTCTACGCCGATTTCGGCGGCAAATGGTCGGTCGAGGCGGCCAAGATGGCGGTCGAGGATTTCGGCGGCAAGGTGCAGGGAGCGCCGGTCGAGGTCATCAGCGCCGACCATCAGAACAAGCCCGATATCGCCTCCAACATCGCACGCCAGTGGTACGACACCGAACAGGTCGACGCCATCATGGAGCTGACGACCTCTTCGGTCGCACTCGCCGTGCAGGGCATTTCCAAGGAAAAGAAGAAGATCGACATCGTCACCGGTGCCGCGACCACCGACCTGACCGGAAAGCAGTGCTCGCCCTACGGCTTCCACTGGGCCTATGACACCCATTCGCAGGCGGTGGGAACCGGCGGCTCGCTGGTGCAGCAGGGCGGCGACAGCTGGTTCTTCCTCACCGTCGACTATGCCTTCGGCTATTCATTGAAGGAGCAGACCGCCAAATTCGTCGAGAGCCATGGCGGCAAGGTGCTGGGGGAGGTGCGTTATCCCCTGGGCTCGACCGACTATTCGTCCTTCCTGCTGCAGGCGCAATCGTCGGGCGCCAAGGTCATCGGACTGGCCAATGCCGGCCTCGACACCTCCAACTCCATCAAGCAGGCGGCCGAATTCGGCATCGTGCAAGGCGGCCAGCGCCTGGCGGCGCTGCTGTTCACGCTGTCCGAGGTGCATGGGCTCGGCCTGCAGGCGGCGCAAGGCGTCGTGCTGACCGAGGGCTTCTACTGGGACCGTGACGACAAGAGCCGCGAGTTCGGGCAGCGCTTCTTCAAGCGCACCAACCGCATGCCGAACATGATCCAGGCGGCGACCTATTCGGCGGTGACGCAATACCTGAAGGCCATCGACAAGGCCGGCACCGACGAGACCGAAGCCGTCGCCAAGCAATTGCATTCGATGCCGGTGAACGACGTCTTTACCGCCAACGGCAAGGTCCAGGCCGACGGCAACATGGTGCACGACATGTATCTCTACCAGGTCAAGGCGCCCAGCGAGAGCACCAAGGATTGGGACTATTACAAATACCTTGCCACCATTCCCGGCAACGAAGCATTCCTGAGCGAGAAGGAAAGCGGCTGCCCGACGGCGGCCCAGTGACCGTCGCGGCCATGGCGCCGCCCGACCTCGACAGAAGTGAACCGCGGGTGGTGCTTTCCGCCCGCGGCCTGAGGCGCGACTTTGCCGGCTTCGTCGCCGTCAGGAACGTCGACCTCGATGTCCGTCATGGCAACATCCATGCCCTGATCGGACCCAACGGCGCCGGCAAGACGACCGTTTTCAACCTCCTGACGAAATTCCTGGCGCCGACCAGCGGCAGGATCGAGCTGCTCGGCCACGACATCACCCGCACGCCGCCGGCCAGGGTGGCGCGGATGGGGCTGGTGCGCTCGTTCCAGATATCGGCGACTTTTCCGCACCTCAGCGTGCTCGACAATGTGCGCGTCGCGCTGCAGCGGCCGGCCGGGCTCGGCATCCAGTTCTGGCGCTCGCTGGCGGCGCTCGATCGGCTGACGCCGCGCGCAATGGAGCTGCTGCGCTCCGTCGGCCTCGACGATGCCGCCAACAGGCCGGCCGGCGATCTTTCCTACGGCAGGAAACGCGTGCTCGAGATCGCCACGACACTGGCGCTGGATCCGAAAGTGCTGCTGCTGGACGAGCCGATGGCCGGCATGGGCCATGAGGACGTGGCCACGGTTTCCGCCATCATCCGCTCCGTGGCGAGCGACCGCGCCATATTGATGGTCGAGCACAATCTGACCGTCGTGGCCGATCTGTGCGACTGGATAACGGTGATGCAGCGCGGCGAGGTGCTTGCGGCCGGCGACTACGCCACCGTCAGCCGCGACGAGCGCGTCAAGGTTGCCTATATGGGCACCGCCGATGACTAGCGCCGCGCCCCTGCTTGCCGTCCGCGGTCTCAACGCCTGGTATGGCGAGAGCCATGCGCTGCACGGCGTCGACCTCGAGGTGTTTGCCGGCGAGACCGTGACATTGCTTGGCCGCAACGGCGTCGGCAAGACGACGACGCTGCGCGCCATCATGGGCCTGATCCGCCGGCGGACGGGCGAAGTCGTTTTCGATGGCGCCGACCTGATGCGGCTGCCGCTGCACCGCACAGCCCACCAGGGCATCGGCTTCGTGCCGGAGGAGCGCGGCATCTTCGCGACGCTGACCGTCGACGAGAACCTGGTGCTGCCGCCGGTCGTCGCCCGGGGCGGCATGAGCGTCGAGGAAATCTTCGATCTCTTTCCCAATCTGAAGGAGCGGCGCAACAGCCCGGGCACGCGGCTCTCGGGCGGCGAACAGCAGATGCTGGCGATCGCGCGCATGCTGCGGACCGGCGTCAAGATGCTGCTTCTCGACGAACCGACCGAAGGCCTCGCCCCGGTGATCGTGCAGCGCATAGGCGAGCTGCTGGTGACGCTGAAGAAGCGCGGCATGACGATCCTGCTGGTTGAGCAGAATTTCCGCTTCGCCAGCCGTGTCGCCGACCGTTTCTACCTGATGGAGCACGGCAAGGTCGTGGCCGGGTTCCCCACCGGCGAACTGGCGGACCGCATGACGCTGCTCCACGAAATTCTGGGTGTATGATGACGCCATGACGATGATCTTCGGCATCCCCGTCCAGGCATTGCTCGGCCAGTTGCTGGTCGGCCTGATCAACGGTTCCTTCTACGCCATGCTGAGCCTGGGCCTGGCCGTCATCTTCGGCCTGCTGCGCGTCATCAATTTCGCCCATGGCGCCCAGTACATGCTGGGCGCCTTCGTCGGCTATCTCCTGCTCACGCATCTCGGCATCGGCTATTGGCCGGCGCTGGTCCTGGCGCCGCTGATCGTCGGCCTGTTCGGCGTCGTCGTCGAGCGCCTGGCGCTGTCCAGGCTCTACGACACCGACCCGCTCTACGGCCTGCTCTTCACCTTCGGCCTCGCGCTTGTGCTGGAAGGCATATTCCGCTACTATTACGGCGTCTCGGGAAACCCCTACGCCGTGCCGCCGCTGCTGGCCGGCGGCACCAATCTCGGCTTCATGTTCCTGCCCAACTATCGCGGCTGGGTCGTGGTCGCCTCGCTGATCGTCTGCTTCGGAACCTGGGCGCTGATCGAGAAGACCAGGCTCGGGTCCTACCTGCGCGCGGCAACCGAGAATCCCCGTCTCGTCCAGGCCTTCGGCGTCAACGTGCCGTTGCTGTTGACCCTCACCTACGGCCTCGGCTCCGCCCTGGCCGGGCTTGCCGGCATCCTGGCGGCGCCCGTCTATCAGGTCAGCCCGCTGATGGGGTCGGATCTCATCATCGTCGTCTTCGCGGTGGTCGTGATCGGCGGCATGGGGTCGATCCTCGGCGCCATCGTCACCGGCTACATGCTCGGCCTGGCCGAAGGCCTGACCAAGGTCTTCTACCCCGAGGCCTCCAACCTCGTGGTCTTCGTCATCATGGCGATCGTGCTCCTGGTGCGGCCGGCCGGCCTGTTCGGAAGGGATGCCTGACATGTCGGAAGGAACTGGCATGGCCGATCTCAGCCTTCGCGAGACGTCGGCCAAACCCTCGGCAAGGCTTGAATGGGCGCTGGTCGGGCTCGGCATCCTGGCGCTGCTGGCCGCACCCTTCTTCGTCTACCCGATCTTCCTGATGAAGATGCTGTGTTTCGCGCTGTTTGCCTGCGCCTTCAACCTCCTGCTCGGCTATACCGGCCTCTTGTCCTTCGGCCACGCCACCTTCTTCGGCGGGGCGGCCTATTTCACCGCCCACGCCGTCAAGGTGTGGGGCTGGCCGCCGGAAGCCGGCGTCCTGCTCGGCATGGCGGGCGCGGCATTGCTCGGCCTCGTCATGGGTTTCTTCGCCATTCGCCGGCAAGGCATCTATTTCGCCATGATCACGCTGGCGCTGTCGCAGATGTTCTTCTTCTTCTGCGTGCAAGCGCCGTTCACGCAGGGCGAGGACGGCATCCAGGGCGTGCCGCGCGGCATGCTGTTCGGCATCCTCGACCTCAACGCCCCGATGAACATGTATTATTTCGTGCTTGTCGCGGTCCTGGTCGGCGTCTTCGCCATCTGGCGCATCGTCAATTCGCCCTTCGGCATGATCCTGCGCTCGATCCGCGAAAACGAGAGCCGCGCCATTTCGCTGGGCTATTCCGTAGCCAGCTACAAGCTCGGCGCCTTCGTCATGTCGGCGGCGCTGGCCGGGCTCGCCGGCTCGCTCAAGGCGATCGTCTTCCAGTTCGCCACCCTCACCGACGTCACTTGGCAGATGTCGGGCGAGGTGATCCTGATGACGCTTCTGGGCGGCATCGGCACCATGGTCGGCCCGATCATCGGCGCCAGCCTCGTCGTCGGCCTGGAAAACACGCTGGCGACATCCGGCTTCCCGGTGACCATCGCCACCGGGCTGATCTTCATGGTCTGCGTGCTGGTGTTTCGGCGCGGGATTGTGGGCGAGGTTTACGCGCGGGTGATCGGGCGCGCGGGGACGGGGTGAAAGGCGGCGGACACGCCGCAGCCTCACCATCGCCGGGACCTTCCAGACCGAAGCGGCGCATCCCAAGGGGCTGGAACAAAGATGGCCCGTCGGCGTTACATCGCGTTGTGCTAATTCACCATTCGCCAAGGGAGGGGTGCGGTGAAGATAAACGGGGGCAGCGAGAGGCTCACGGACCGGGCGGATGAACTCAGCGCTTTGTACGTGCTGACGGACCGTCTCTATCGGGCAAAATCCAATCACGAAGCATTTGACGCCGGCCTTGATGCCATACGCGATGGTCTCGGGTGCCGGCGGGCCTCCATGCTGCTCTTTGACGAAGAAGGGGTAATGCGCTTTGTGGCCTGGCGGGGCCTATCCGACGGCTACCGGCAAGCCCTTGCTGGGCATTCGCCCTGGAAAGTCGGGGAACGCAACGCCGAGCCAATATTCGTATCGGACATCGCGGACACCGATGAACCCGCAGCCGTAAAAGACCGGATCGCCAGCGAAGGCATCGTCGGCTTGGCGTTCATCCCATTGGTGGCGCAAGGCGAAGTGGTCGGCAAGTTCATGACCTACTACGAACAGAAGCACACCTGCAGCATCCGCGAGATAGACCTTGCCACCACGATTGCCCGACAGATTGGCTTCTATCTCGAACGCACCCGTGCGGAAGAAGCCCGAAAACTTGCAGAAGACGAGTTGCGAGCCTCCGAACAGCAATTCCGGCTGATGTCGGAAGACGTTCCAGTCATGATCTGGACGTGCGACGCCTCGGGGAAGTGCACGAATCTGAACGGAATGCTCCGGGAGTTCTGGGGCATCGAGAGCGAGGACATCCCGAACTTCAGCTGGTATCCGACCATCCACCCCGACGACGCTGTAGATATCGGAGCCCGAATGACGGATGCGTTGGCGACGCAATCCACCGTCTCGGTTCAAGGACGCTACAAGAACTGCAGGGGTGAATACCGCACGCTTCTTACGGTCGCTCGCCCTCATTTTTCCGCCAAGGGACAATTTCGCGGGCTGATTGGCGTGAATGTCGACATGACCGAAAGCGAACAGGTGGAAGCAGCGCTCCGCCACAGCGAGGAGCGATTTCGATCAGCCGTAGAGGCGGCCCCAAGCGGCATGGTCATGACGGACGAGAGCGGCCGTATCATTCTCGTCAACTTGCACGCCGAAACGGTCTTTGGCTATCAGCGGGCGGAAATGATCGGCCAAGGCATTGAAATGCTGGTCCCCGACCGCTTTCGCAGCTCGCACCCGGTGCTTCGCGGCACCTATGGCAGTCGTCCCCTGGCGCGCCCAATGGGCGCGGGCAGGGACCTCAATGCACGCCGCAAGGACGGAAGCGAGGTGCCCGTCGAGATTGGGCTCAGCCCAATCGAGACAAGCGAAGGGCTGATGGTTCTCGCCTCGGTCGTGGACATCAGCGAGCGGAAGCGATCCGAAGCACAACGGGAACTGCTGATGGCTGAGCTCAACCATCGTGTGAAGAATACATTGGCGGTGGTCCAGGGCATTGCACATCAGACATTCAGGGGAACCCCCGCCACCGAAGCTCATGCCGCCTTTGAGGGCCGGCTCATGGCCCTTTCGGCCGCGCACAACATTCTGACCCAAACGAGTTGGGAGCATGCATCCCTGGACCAGCTCGTTGCCGACAGCCTTCAGATCAGAGGCACGTTTTCCAATCGGGTCTCAGCGAGCGGACCCGCGGTTCTCTTGCATCCGAACCAGGCGCTTTCCGTAGCGCTTGCCTTCCATGAGCTGCTGACAAACGCCGTGAAGTATGGGGCCCTTTCCAACGAGGCGGGCAGAGTTTCGGTCGAGTGGTCTCGCACCGACCTGCCACAGCCGCGGTTGAATCTCATCTGGAGCGAATTGGGCGGCCCGCCGGTCTCGTCTCCGTCGCGGCGGGGGTTTGGCTCGCGTCTAATTACTGGCGGCCTCGCAGCAGATCTGCAGGCAAAGGTCGCCTTGGAGTTCCAGCCTCAGGGGTTGATTTGCAGGATCGACGCGCCGCTGCCAGATGGGATGCTCGCACAATGACGTCACTGTCTGGAACGCGGGTGCTCCTGGTCGAGGACGAATCCGTGATTGCCATGATGGCGGAGGATTTTCTGACCGAACTGGGCATCACGGTCATCGGTCCCGCCACGTCCATCAACGCCGCATTGGAACTGATATCCGCAAATGACATCGACGCGGCCGTCCTGGACCTGAACATACGCGGGGAGTTGAGCCATCGCGTCGCCGAAGCTTTAAGGCTTCGTCGCATCCCGATGGTGTGCGCCACCGGCTACGGCCAAGGGGCGGCTGAGTTCGCAAGAGGGGCTCCGATCATCGACAAACCCTATTCCGAGGACAAGCTGGCCAGGGCGCTGCAGATGGCTCTCCATGGCGCCGGCGGGACAAACGAATGAGTTTGGTGAGAAGACCTCCATCACAGCACTCGTATCCCGTTTGGAGGAAACGTGCGTCGTCCGAGTGATAAGTTTCGGGATGACAATCTAAAGCTCAGGCTGGCGCTTCGTGCCGCCCCCATAGGCATTTGGGACTGGGACCTCGAGACGAACGAGATGAACTACTCGCCTCGGGCTCGGAAGATCTCCGGCTTTTCTCCTGACGAGCCGATCACCCTCGAGAAGGTTCGCGCCGTCACGCACCCGGATGATTTACCTCGCACGTGGAAACTGGCCGGCATGGCGTTGGATCCCAGCATCAGGAACAACGACCCTTACGAGTACAGGATCGTGCGCGCGGATACACGCGAGGTTCGCTGGGTCCTGGCTCATGGGGAGGCGGTTTTTCAACGGGTCGGCGACACCGTGAAGCCGGTGCGCTTCCTCGGCACCATCCAGGATATCACCGGTCGCAAGCTGGCGGAAAACGCTTTGCGAGAAGCTGAACTGAGACAGCGGCTGGCCATTGATGCCGCCAGACTGGCCGTATGGGAGCTCGATGTCCCGACGGATCGTCTCACGGTCAGCCCCGAGCTCAATCGCATGTTCGGTTTGCCCGCCGATGCATGTCCCACCGTCGCGGAACTTCGGATGCTCTTGGGTCCGGGCGACCTAGACAGGATCATGGAAATCCGCTGTAAGGCGGCCAGCACGGCCGATCCGCACTTTGAAGCGGAATTCCGTTGCAGGTTTCCCGATGGATCATTGCGCTGGCGGCTGCTCCGGGCGGAGATAAAGATCGCTCCTACCGGAGAGCCAACGCACATCATCGGCGTCGTGATGGATATCGACGAGCGCAAGCGCGCTGAAGAACAGAAGCACTTGCTGCTGCGCGAGGTCCATCACCGTGTGAAGAATTCGCTCAGCGTAATACAGGCACTGGCCACTCAATCATTCGGCCGTGGTGCCGCCGATCCAGACGCGCTGAAGAGCTTCCTCGGAAGACTTGCTGCCTTGGCAAAGGCCACCGATCTGACTGTTGCGCAGCAGGGGGACCCGTTTCGACTGACAGACCTGATTGTCGGCGTTGTCGAACCCTTTTGGTCCCCGACCAGGTTCGAACTCCAAGGCCCCGACATAAGGCTGCCAGCACGGCTGAATGTGCCCCTTGCACTCGTCTTCAATGAACTCTGCTCGAACGCAGCCAAGTTCGGTGCGCTTTTGAAAGCCTCTGGAACGGTCGCCATACAGTGGGAGATCACAACAAACGGGCTAGAACTGTACTGGCGCGAGAGCGGGGGGCCACCCGTTCCCTCAAAGCTTGACCGGGGCTTCGGCCTAAGGCTGATCCTGGACGTCTTGCCTGTGGAATTCGGCAGCGTCCAGCTCGATCCGCGACCTGCCGGCATTTCGTGTCACGTCCTTATTGCCAATCCCGGCTGGCTGAACGATGCGAACTGATCGACGCCGACAGATCGGAGCGACAGCCACCGTTAGCTCCTCCTTGACCCTGTGGACCCGCTGCCCAGCACGTCGGCCTTGGAAACACGCTGGCCACATCAGGTTTCCCGGTGACCATCGCCACTGGGCTGATCTTTGGTCTGCGTGCTGGTATCTCGGCGCGGATTGTGGGGAGCTTCATGCGGGCGAGGAAGGGGTGATCAGGTCCAGATCGACGGACGCGGTTGATCGGATAGCACCAAGCGCCGCCAAGGCCGCTGCCGCCACTCGGCGCGACAGCCCTCTCTTGATATCACTGCTTTTGCCATAGCTCTCGTGTTGGGACAGCATTCAAGAGAGTGCCGTCCTTCGCTCCTGGCCAAGCCTTCCGCAAGCCAGCCAGACGGCGAGCGCCGCGACAACACCGACAATGCCATCCACAGCATAGTGCCACCCAAGATGAATTGAGCCGAGAAAGATCAATACAGCATAGGTCAGCATGACATGACCGAGCCTGCGACTAATGGAGTACGCGACCGCCGCAAACAAAGCAGCCTGCGCGTTGTGCATGCTGGGCATGGCCGAAATACCACCGAACAGGTCTACATTTCCAATATACACCTGCCAAAGAAGCTCCTTGGTCAAGGATGATGACAACGGATAGGCGGCTGCGACCTCATCAAGATAGTGCATGAGATCAAGATATGGCGAGGGCTTGCCCGGGACGATTTCCGAAAAGTAACAGGGCCCGGCGGACGAGAACATGGCTGCCATCACCACGCCTATCAGAAGCCAGGAAATGACTGTCGCCCCCCAATAGCGCACACGTATCGGCTCCGGGACGCGCGAACTGGCGAACAGCCCTCCCCAGAACAGGAAGACCATCGGTACCCATAGGGAATAGGCGAGGTCGAGCAGCAGGGTGATCCAGGGTACGCCAACGAGCGGCTGGATGACTTGCCATGCCTGGTGTCCACCCAAAAGACTTGCGTCCCAGCGGGAGAAGGTTTCGTCCCATTGGAAGGGGGCCACAACCGGAATCATCATCTTGTTGTAGAGGAAGGCCGCCATGAAGAGGGCCAATATGGCGCAAGCGTAGAGATACCGTGCCAACATGCTCGACATAATCAGTCTTCGCAGGTCAGCCGCCACGAGGCTGACTGGTGACCCGCGACGACCCTGAACGAGCGCGCTTGAACAGATCCAGAGCACAAGGACGGAGCTTAGTAACAGACAGGCCCGCACGACCCGGTCGGCATATTCAAGGATGTTGGGAAGGATTGAATCGCCCCTAATTGTTGCGACGAGAAAGGTTGTACAGACGAACGCAGAGATCAAAGCGTAGAGAGCCAGGTCTCCGCGCCTCAGGTAAGCGATCCATGCCGAAAGTCGACTTTTTTGCAAAATGTAACGGGCGCTTTCAGAAGAAGCCATGAAGCATGCACCTTGTCCGAAGTTTATAAATCACATCGCGATATTCGAAGGGATGCCAAATCTGGAAACGAACATTGCTCCTTGAGGCACCCCGTCGAAGCGTTCAGATTGATGCAGTCATTCTTCAAGAGCGCAGGGGAGCGACGGTTCAAGCTCGGCAGTGTTCCGTCGATGGGGCGCCCAGTGGCCCTGCTCGCGCACCAGACGTCCTGTCCCCCACCAGATCAGCGATACCACGACGATAGAGAGGTAGCCGTCCACCGCGTAGTGCCATCCGGTGTACACCGACCCGTACATGATCAAGGCAGCGAAGATCCAGCCAAGAACGCCAAGCCAGCGGTTGAGAGAGGAAAGGAAATAGGCGTTCAGCGTGGCAAGGCCAACATGCAGGCTGGGCATGGCCGAGATGCCGCCCCCAAAACCTGCATTCCCTGTCGTGTGCAGGGTCAAGAGATAATCAGCATACTCCCGGACGACACTGCTGGACTCCAGAGCAGACATGGCGCCCTTCAGATCGTCGAAGCGGTCGCCGCCAACGAAGTAATCATAATAGATGGGACCAGCGGACGACAAGAGGAGTGCGAGCAAGGTACCAACGATCGAGATGGTCAAAGCCGCCGCCCAAAGATAGCGAATGCGTGCGATCCGGTCCGACCACATGCCGACAAAGAGGATCGTCCCAAACCATTGTGCGTACCAAAGCACCTCGTAACTTTTGAAGACAGAGAACGCCCATAGGTCGTGGTCGAGACGATGCGCCAATTCCCATGGCGCCGCTCCATGTATCCATTCGTCCAGATCAGCAAGCCATGGGTCGGCATAGAACGGAACGATCCTCGGAATCATGCTCTTGTGGGTGGAAAACGCAGTCATGCCGACGAGGAAGAACAGGATTACGGGCACGCAACCCCGCCAGCGCGTTCGAAGTAGTTGAACGGCGTATCGCGTCGGAGCCTGACGGCCGAAAATGAGCGCTCCGGTGCCGACGCCCCCAACTAACAATATCGGAATGGCGATGACGAATTTTTCGGCGTAAACTTGACCAAGGACCCCGAAAGATTGCGGATCCAGGTAGAATGCGACGAGGACATAGATGCCTACGTAAAGTGCCAGCCTCACCGACCATTTTTTGGGTGTACTATAATTGGAGACTTCGGTAATTAAGACCATTGTAATGTACCGTATTCTAATATTATTCGCTGTCGAAAGATCGTCATCGATAACAAGCCAATATTACTGATAAATTACTACGCCAGATCGCAATGCCCGCAGTCGAGGAAAGTTGTGTAGACCTGACAAAGAACCGGAGATAGACGCATCACATTCGATCCACGCGGCAGTTGCTTGTGACCGCCGCAGACGATGTCTGCTTTTTGGGGTGTGGCCAAGCTGGCCCCTGCGACAGAGATGAGCGCAAAGCCGCCATTTGTAATTTTCAAAAGCCAAGCTCCGGCGTTGGCCCAAAAGTCGTTATCAACGCTCTTAAGGTCGCTGCTCCGTATCGTCGGGCAGAGCGGACGCACAAAGGCTCACCGTCGCTCGCCACCCTCACCCATAACACCCCGCTCCATCGCCAGCCGCCGCACCAGCGCCAGCACCCATCGACCGCCGGCGTCGGCTTGGGTGCCAGCCTCGTCGTCGGCGGCCTGGAAAACACGCTGGCCACATCAGTTTCCCGATGACCATCGCCACCGGGCTGATCTTCATGGTGTGCGTGCTGGTATTTCGGCGCGGGATTGTGGCCGAGGTTTATGCGCGGGTGCTGGGGCGGGCGGGGACTGATTGGCTCCAGATCGACCGCACGCGGTCAGGGGATCGCGCGTTTTGCCCGGTGTAGGAATGTCTTGATCGGGCCGACAGCGGACTGGCCTCTTTCGGAGGAATAATCGTAACAGCGGCTGCTCAACTCCACCCGAGGATGGTCTCAATATCCCGAAGCAGACCGTGGCTGGGAATTGCATGAAGCGTCGCCCGGGTCGCAACGGGACATTCGGTGTCGGGCTGAAAGAAATCGCGCCCGGAGTCTCACTCCTCCTTCAAATCTTCGGCTTCGTCTTTGAGCTTGGTCCAGTCAGCACCATGCTTGCGCAATAAAGCGCGCGCTTGCTTCGGCGAGACGTCGGCAATTTCCGTCAGGTGCTCCACCTCCAACTCTTGCCCTTTCACCACGCGGCTCTCTTTATTCTTCTTTTCTTTGGTAGCCATCTCCGTGTGTCTTTCTCTTGCATCATCGGATGAACGAAGACTGAGAAGTGTGGTTCCGGTTGGCGCATTGTCGTTCGCCGGCTTGAATCCGGGCGCAGTTGATCCAGTTGTTTGTGACAGGTTTATGACGCACCATGCGAAGCGAGGCTGCGCCGAGGACATTATGCAGGAAACGGAACTGAAGCTCGAGCTTTCGCGGTCGGGTGCGGGATCGCTCCTCAAGAAAAATCCGTTCGGAGCCTCGCCTACCATTCTCCAACAAAGATCGATCTATTTCGACACCCCGCGATGGGACCTGTCCAAGCGCGGCCTGTCGCTTCGCATTCGGCAATCGGGAAATGAACGGATACAAACCGTCAAAGCCAGCGATGACGCCGCGGCCGGATCGTTCGCACGCGAGGAATGGGAGCAACCAGTCGCCGGCGATATACCGATGCTTGACGATCCGGAGATCCGAGACCTGCTCGCAGGGGCTGGCCCCAAACTCGCGCCCCTGTTCGAGGTTCATGTCAAACGGCATCGTTGGAATGTGACGGACAGCGGCGCCACGGTCGAAGTCGCTTTGGATCTTGGCAAGGTCGTTGCAGCCGATCGCGAGGCGCCGTTCTGCGAGATCGAGTTGGAAAAGAAGGCGGGCTCGCCGACAGCGCTGTTTGCGCTCGCCCGGAAAGTCGACCTGATCGCGCCGGCGCATCTCGGGGTGCTGAGCAAAGCTGAACGAGGCTATCGTCTGCTTGGCCCGGCACCCGGTGCTGTGAAGGCAGCTTCGACACCGCTCACGTCCGAGATGAGCGCGGCAACGGCGTTCGCGCGCATCGCAGCAGCCTGTCTCAAACAGTTTCGTCTCAACGAAACGGCGCTGGGCTGGTCTCGCGATTCGGACGCCCTGCATCAGGCTCGTGTGTCGCTGCGACGGCTGCGCTCCCTATTTTCGATCTGCAAGTCGCTGTTCAACGACAGCCGTTTCGATCACCTGCGAGAAGAATTCAAATGGCTTACCTCGGAATTTGGCGATGCGCGCAATATCGACGTGATGATCGACCGCGCTTCGAGCGAGGCCCTTTCAAGCCATCTTCAAGATGCGCGCGACGACGCCTATACGGCGCTCGAAGCATCGCTTTCCTCGGTGCGTGCGCGTTCCCTGATGATGGATTTCATTGAGTGGATTTCTATCAGAGACTGGCGAACCCAATCGGACGAAATGTTGCAGCGGTCGTCGAAGGATTTCGCCTCGGACGTGTTCGATGAATTTTGGAAAAAGGTAAAGAAGGGCGGCGAAAATCTGATCGATGCCGATGACGAGACCCGCCATAAGGTGCGGATCGCCGCAAAGAAACTGCGCTACGCGGCGGAGTTCTTCGAGCCGCTTTACAACAGCAAGGCGGAAGCCAAACGCCATCGACGGTTCATCGACGCGATGAAGGGCCTGCAGGATCAACTCGGCAACCTCAACGATATCGCCACGGCTCCCGATATGCTGGCAGCGCTGGAGCTTTCGGACGTGGCTGGTGCGAAGGACCTCTTCAGCGCCGACGACAAGTCCAAGCTTCTCAAGGAGGCCGCGGAAGCGCACGACACCTTTGTCAACACGAAGCGCTTCTGGCGTTGAGGCAGCATGCAGAGGGAGTGACTCCAGCACCGACATGCCCGCCGCCGGGTTCTTAAATGCAATGCTCCGCTTCTTGCGCAAACTAAGCGTATTCCCGGTAATGTCCGCTTTCGGCGAATGGAGAAGTCCACGGTAACTACTGACGTCAGGCGCAGAGCTGCCAGAGCTCCGCTTGTTGGCAAATCAGACGCTTCTGGCAGGCATCGAAAATTTCAGCCCCAAGATCTCTTGGACGGCAATGACGCTGCCTGCCGGGGGCGGCGCATGCGTCGCGCTGTTCAGAGCAGGTCCAGCGTGTGCTGGTCACGCTCACCTCCAAAGAACCGGTCTAGCGCCTGGTGGAAGATGGAGCCGTCAAGGTCGGCGGTTTCGCCAAATAGCGTCATTGATGAGCGGAACTTCAAATCGTCTGGAGAGCCGAAGATCTCGTGTGCTGAGCGGCCGCTTACACTGAGAGCCGCCGCTGTCGCATGACGCAGGCGTTGGCCAAGGACGGCATCCGCGAGGTACGCCCGCGCCTCATCCTGGGAGGAGATACCATAGAGCTGGGCGGTCGGCGAGTGCCCAAGTCCGCGCAGCTGCGGGAAAACGAACCACATCCAGTGGGAACGCTTGTGGCCAGCGCGCAGCTCTGCCACCGCTGCTTCGAAAACCGGGTCCTGTGCGGTACGAAAGCGGGCCAGGTCGAATGGGTCGTCAGCCGCCATGCTTACGCCTCGGCAAGAACGATCCAGGCCTGGGCGTGATCGCTCGCCTTCTCCCAACGTCGGCCTCCCCGCGCTTGGCGTGTCCGCCAAGGCGTCCGAATTCCCGCAAGTAGCTCATCGGTCGCTCCACCTCGATATGCTGATGACAGTCTCCAGGGCAGGACAGCCGGACAGCGTGCCGCCGGATGGTAAATGCGACATCTTCCTTCGATCCTATGGCATATCCAATAAATTCAGAAAGGCTCGCGCAGCTCGATCTGGGGGTCGCTGATCGTCGCCTTCGACTGTCTGATAGGCTACCACGAGTTCCCAGCAAATCTCCGGGCCGGCGAGACAAGCAATTCCCAGCGAGGCGCGGCGAGCTTCCGCGACAGCTTCGGGCAGAAGAGCCACGCCCATGCCTCGCCTTACCAACTCAACGAGCGTTTCAAGATCGCTGACCTCGAAGGCAATGTGTCGGCCAATGCCGGCGCCGAAGAATGCCTGGTCAACCAGCCTTCGTGTCCCCCAAGCCGGTTCGAAGTCGACAAAGGGCTCATCTTTCAGAGCGGCCAAAGAGACCCCTTGCGCCCCCGCGAGGGGGTGCGCTGCAGCACATGCAAGGACGAGGGGCTCGCAGGCAATCATATCAGTCTTGATGTCGGCTGGTGACTCGCTGAGCGGGAAAAACGCCAGATCGAGACGACCGTTTCTGATTCTTTCGATGAGTTCCGAAGAGCTGCCTTGACGCAGTTTGACCTCAACGCCGGGATGCAAGGTGTGGAATTTTTCAATGAGCGAGGGCAGATCGAGAAACGCCGGAAGACTTTGGACGGTGCCGATGCTCAATGTTCCTCGTTCGAGATTGCGGACAGCTGCCACCGCCTCGCGCGCATCCCGGATGGAATCCAGCGCACTCCTCGCCTTGGCAAGCAACGTCCGTCCAGCGTCAGTCAGCCTGACTTGACGCGTGCTGCGGACAAACAACTTTGCGTCGAGTTCTTCCTCGAGCAACCGGATCGAATTTGAAAGGGCCGACTGCACGATGTTCACGCGCTGCGCCGCTCGAGTGAAGTGCTTTTCCTCGGCCACGGCGACGAAATGCTGCAACTGCCGAATTTCCAAAGAAGCGCCTCTATTAATCTACTCAACCGCTTAGTGGCATCGATATAATCTATTTGAGTGATAGGCAAGGCGTACCCATCTTGGGTTCTCGCATCGCCACCAGCGCCTCATGCTTCCCCCCATCTGCTGCTATGGAGTTGCAAAGCCTTTACCGCAGGTGATTTTCCGATGACGCAGAGGCACTCCCTTTCTTCAGAATGGCATAGCGGCGAAGAGGCGGGCTCGCAGCGCAAGTCAGGGATAAGCGTTCTGGGCGAGACTTCCTGGGGCATGCACATGTGCGTTTTCTACGAAACCGCGCAAGACCTGTTGGATGCCAACATCCCGTACTTTCAAGCGGGCTTGGAGAACAACGAGTTCTGCCTATGGGCGATCTCCGATCCGATCACTGCAGAAGGCGCCGCAGACGCGTTGCGAGCATCGATTCCCGATATCGACAAGCGCTTGTCCGCCGGTCAGATCGAAGTAGTTCGGGCTGCCGAATGGTACACGCCCAAAGGTGAGTTTGAGCTGAAACGGATTATCGGAAGCTGGAACGAAAGGCTCCGGAAGGCATTGGCGAAAGGCTATGACGGAATACGGATCAGCGGGAACGCATTCTGGCTCGGCACCGACCATTGGGAGAAGTTTTGCGAATACGAGCGTGACCTGGACCGGTCGGTAGCCGGCCAAAAAATGCTCGTCTTGTGCACTTACTCCATGGCAGCAAGCGGGATCGTGGACCTTCTCGAGGTTGCGCGCGCCCATCAAGGCACGATCATCAGGCAAAACAATGATTGGGAGTTTCTTGAGCCCCCTGAACTCAGGCAATCAAAGCAGCAGGGCGGGAAGCCCAACGGGGCGCCGGATACTCTGCCGAATCCCTTTCCGGGCCATGATGCGCTGACGGCAAGAGAACGGATCGTGTTGGCCCAGATCGCCAAAGGGCACTCAAGCAAGGAGATCGCCCGCGCCCTGAACATCGCCCCCCGAACCGTCGAGTTTCACCGCGAAAATCTAATTAGGAAGACCGGGGCTAGGAGCACCGTCGACCTCCTGCGTATCGTCCTGAGCGATTAGCGAACGAACACAAGAAGGTTCATCCCCGATATAGCTTCGGAAACTCCGCGAGCCTGCCAGCGAGTACTCATTTTCCGCGCAGCAGACTGGGGTCGATACGCTGGCGTGAAGATCGGCCCGAATGGTTTTCTGGCCCATCCATCCTGTGATTCCTCCCAGTAGAAAGTGTGACGCCGGCTGATAGTTTCTGGCTCGATTTCTGGACCCACACGTCTCGCAGGTGAGCCATGCCACCAAAATTCAAGGCCGGTTTCGGCGCGCTAGTCACCTCGACACCGAATGAACGCTCCGACTGGCTTCGCGACCACTTACCGGAAACGATCACGAATCGGCTACCTGATCTCTCACGAGACGGCGTGGCCGTTAGTGACCTGCGCGACAAGGATTGCCCGCTAGTTTACGTCAACCGCGCTTTCCAAGAGATTACAGGATACGTCACCAATGAGCTAGTCGGGAAAAACTGCCGCTTTTTGCAAGGTAGCGACCGGCTCCAGCCTGAAATACATGCTGTTAGCGAGGCAATTGCGAGGCGGACGAGCATATCCGTCACTTTGAGGAATTATCGCAAAGATGGCAGTCTGTTCTGGAATGATTTCCGACTTGTGCCGGTAAGTGCAGACGGGCAAGAGGCAACGCATTACATCGGGTTGATCCGCAACGTGACGGCGGGAAAAAATGCCGCAGAGCAGATCGAGCATAGTGCACGTTCGGACCTTCTGACAGGCGCCCTCAATCGGTATGCCTTCATAGAGGAAATTGGAAATCTCCTGATTGGCCGGCAGGAGCAGATCCTGATTTCCAAGATCGACATGGCAGGTTTCCATGACATCAACGAAGGTTACGGCTACGACATCGGCGATCAGGTCCTGAAACAGATTGCACAGCGGCTCGCCAGAGCGGGCATTGCCGTAGTCTCACGTACCGGCTCAGACGAATTTGGCGTTGCGCATCCGCTAACGCCAGGCCAAAGTGCCCAGGCTGTCAACGCGACAATCCGATCGGTCCTGTCACAGAGCTTCGTCGTTGCCGGAGCCACGATCAACATGCGGTTCGCCATGGGCTATGTCGTCGGTTCCCCAATGGCCGACGCGATGACTCTGGTCCGCCAAGCCGGCGTCGCCTTGCGTAGATCAAAGTCATCGGCCTTCCTTGAGGTTCGTGAATTCAAACCCGAGGATGAGCGGCAAGCGCGTAATCGACTACGCCTGACCCGCGAAATGCAGCAGGCACTGGCCAATGACGAGTTCGGCTTCTATTATCAGCCGCAGGTCGAGCTGAACGCGGGAACTCTGGTCGGTGCAGAGGCTTTGCTGCGCTGGCATCACGGCCTGTTTGGAACCCAGCAGCCCGGAAAATTCATCGAGCACGCCGAAGACACCGGTCTGATACTTGACATCGGGTCCCGCGGTTTGCGGGCGATCGTCGACTATGCGCAATTGACAAACGACCGCCGGGCGACCGCGCTCAAGTTTTCGATGAATGTCTCGGCCGTCGAATTCAAGCTTCGCGACATGCCGCAATTGGTTCACGAGGTGGTGTCCGAGCGCGGGGTCAATCCCGCGTGGATCACCCTTGAGCTCACCGAGAGCTTGATGGTCGAAAGCTCGGGAGAAATGCTGTCGATAATGAGGGATCTTCGTCAGCTTGGGGTTGGCCTCTCAATTGATGACTTTGGGACGGGCTACGCGAACCTGCGCTATCTCGAAGAGCTTCCTATTACGGAGATCAAGATCGATCGCACCTTCGTCACAGGCCTTCAAGAAAGCCGCTCCAAGCAGATCATTGTCGAATCGATCATCAGGATCTCGAACGAACTCGGATTTCGTGTTGTGGCGGAGGGAATCGAAACGGACGAGGATTGCGCACGTCTGCGGGACATGAATTGTCCCTTCGGACAGGGATTTTTCTTTGGCAAGGCCGTGGACGCCGCGACCTTTACCTCACTCTCGAGTAGGGTTGGAGAAGGTTAAGATCGTGGCGCTCCGAGCGCACCCCAGCCACGGCGTCGAGGTGGGAAGAGATCAAGATCGCCCGTTCAGAGCTTGTTTCCGGCGCAGAGCGACGTCGAGTCGAGCGTGAGACGATGTCAGATCTTGGGATGGAGGTCTCGGTTTCGCAACGTCCGAATAGAGGCGCATTGCCGTCGAAGCTCGATGACTCGGTGAAAGGCGGCTTGCGCGGCGTCGCAGCCCGAAACCCGGGAGCCCGTTTCCCACCCCCCAGCCCGAACTCGCAGCACAACAATACCGTCGCGCGAAGAGGTCATCCGCCGTACACGAATGCCCCCCTACGGCGTCAGATTTCAGTTCGTTCTCCCAAGAGCAAAGCGTCTTCGATATCGACGCCCAAATACCGCACTGTATTCTCGATCTTGGTATGCCCGAGCAGGATCTGAATCGCGTGC
This sequence comes from Mesorhizobium sp. ES1-4, assembly GCF_020164745.1. GTDB lineage: Bacteria > Pseudomonadota > Alphaproteobacteria > Rhizobiales > Rhizobiaceae > Mesorhizobium. The sequence continues at coordinate 286,738 of NZ_JAIUGV010000003.1, forward strand.
AGGTTGCCCGTCGCCTTGCAGATCATTGGAGCCTTTGTTCTGCGCAGAGAATGCGTGCCATAATCCGATGCTCGAAGCCCAATGGCAGTGTATTATGGATGCAAATCATGCCTGCCAGAACGGCTTTTGCAGTTCCGCCTCGACGCCAGCCAGGGTGAGACCGACGTCGTCGATCCGCTGAGGCCCATGTTCCGCCAGTCGCTTCAGCTCCTTGCGATAGTACATGCGCTCGCGCCAGACCGCGACAAGGCCGCGCAGGGCGATGAGTCTCGCCCAGACCGATGCCGGTCCAATCGTCCACGTCGGCTGTTCGCTGCAGAAAGATTGGTAGAATCTTGAGGTAAGAGAAAGCTGCGTGCTCATTTGGCTCGTCCTTTTCTTGGTGCTGCTAAAATCGATGACGCTACTTTGGCGGATGAGCGGACCTGCGTACTAAAGCGCGGCCGAAACTGTTCCGAAAAATTCCGAAACGTCTAATATGGCTGGATGCAACGGGTTCACCTCGCCTTTGGTCCGTTCGTGCTCGACCCTGAGAAGGGGACGCTCCTGCGGCAAGAGCTACCGATCTCCATCGGGCATCGCGGCATCACGCTGCTCGCCACGCTTGCAGCGCGGCCCGGCGACATCTTGACCAAGGCCGAGCTGATGGAAGCTGCCTGGCCGGACCTGGCGGTCGAGGAAAGCAATCTCACCGTCCAGATTGCGACGCTGAGGAAGGCACTCGGCCCTACCGACCAAGGTGGCGACTGGATCGCCACCGTGCCTCGCGTCGGCTACCGCTTCACCGCGCCTGTCGAGCGCGTGGAAGGTTCAGTGCAGCGAGCGATCGCGCCGTCCGGCAAACCCACCATTGCCGTGCTGCCCTTCGCCAATTTGAGCGGCGATCAGGACCAACAATATCTGAGCGACGGCATCACCGAAGATATCATTACCGAACTGGCGCGATACCGGTCGCTCGTGGTGATCGCGCGCAATTCATCTTTTCAGTTTCGTGGGCCAGCGCCGGATTCCGCGGAAGTCCACCGGCAACTCGGCGCGCGCTACCTCGTCGAGGGCAGCGTGCGACGGCTCGGGGACCGCATCCGGATCACAGCGCAACTGATCGACGGCGCCAGCGGCTTCCATTTGTGGGCTCAACGCTACGACAGGGCGCTTGAGGACATCTTTTCGGTTCAGGAGGAGGTGGCGGCCCTCGTGGCTTCAACCGTCCAAGGCGCTGCCGAGGCAGATGCGACTAGCCGCTCGCGGCGAACCCCGCCGGCCGATTGGGCCGCCTACGACTACTACTTGCAGGGTCGCGCGCACTACCATCAGTATGAAATGGACAAGGGCGAATCCATGTTCGCCCGGAGCGCCGAACTCGATCCGGCTTTTGCTCAAGGTCATGCCTATCTGGCGCAGTGCCTGGTTGCGCGATTCTGGTACGACCGCGATCCTCGTACGCTGCAAAGTGCCTTGCAGTCTGCGCGCACGGCGCTCCTGCTCGACCGGAATGACGGCATCTGCAACCAGAGCATGGGTCTCGTGCTCGTACATATGCGCCTGCACGGTGATGCCGGACTGCATTTCCAGCAGGCCCGTACGCTCAATCCGCACGACGTCAACATTGCCGGAGACTATGCAAGCTGGCTCAACTACGGCGGCCAACCTCAGCAGTCCTTGGCGGTCCTCGAAAGGGCCATACTGCTCGACCCGTTGCCCCCGGTCTGGTTCTGGGAGGTGAAGGGCAGCGCGCTCTTCCTGCTCGGCCGATATGCCGAGGCCATCGACGTTTATCGGAAGGCCGGCGACCAGTTCTTCATCCATGCCTTTCTTGCGGCGGCCTACGCACATCTGGGCGAGATGGAAAACGCGCATGTCGCGGTCAAGGCTACACTGAGCCGGCAACCGGACCTCTCGCTTGGCTACCTTGCCTACCTTCCCTTCGCAGACCCGGCATCCTTCGAGCTCTTCCTCTCCGGCTTCAGAAAGGCCGGCTTTTTATAGGATCCAGTCGGTCCGAGAACTCATCGCTGCATTTCGGTGCATGTGAGCAGTAGGAAGACGACGGCGATGATCATCGCCATAACAACCTCCCATACTGTAGGAACCTGACATCGGGGTCATTGCTGGATCAGGCCCATCGTCGAGCATGCGCTCATGTTAGTTCGGCGGACCGTCCGCTTTCGAGCGAAGGTAATGTTTGCCTCCGAGATGAGGGCGCGTTGCGGTCCGGTGGCTTGGTTCGCGGAAGCCGACGATCGGCTCTGGAGCGAACTAGCCAGAAGCCGCCATTCCGCTTTCGACCCGACGCGAGTCTGTCGCCCGGTAGCGTATATTGCGTTGAACTGCGGCGCAGGAGCTAGTGGCAGCTACGAGATGGGTGATTAACCAGGAGGTCTCTCCAGAATAGCTGGTGCAACAACCAAACCAGCGCTGATCTCACCGAACGGGAAGGCCGCAATCGGCGGACAGACCCATCTTGATGGTCACAATCTTAATTAGCGTATCCTTACGTTTGCCCTCGCCACGAACGCACATAAGGCGTACGTTTGCGGATCGCTGGCTGGGACCTGATAGAGCCTGCGACTGAGAGCGGGAGAATCCGCCTAAGAGACGGCGCGCTTCTAACTCGCCAGATTCCGAGCGCTCTCAAGATTTGCCCGCCTCGGCCGGCCTCTCCCTTGTACGATTCCGGCCGCTGTCACTTTTATGCCTGGAGGAGAAAACAGCTTTTCACACTGGAGGAGGAACCATTATGCATCATCTTGCACGCCGCGAATTCATCGTTCAAGGTAGCGCGGCCGTTGCCGCACTGGCGGTCTTCAATTCACAGTTTGCCCAAGCCTTTCCAAGCCGGGCGGGTGAGAGCGTGATCCCGTGGCTGGACCAGCCGCAACCCAATCCTGTTCCCGCGGTCATCCAGAGCCAGCTTGTCTGGGAGGATATGGATTCATGGGTGACGCCTAATAACAAGTTCTTCAGCATCGCTCATTTTGATCGGCCAAACATCGATGTGAATGCCTGGAAGCTGGAAATTGATGGGTTGGTGAAGAAGCCTCTGAGCCTGTCGCTCGCCGACCTCAAGGCGCGGCCGCGCCAAGAAGTGGCCTTCACGGTGGAATGTTCGGGCAATCATGGTTTTCCATTCTTTACCGGCGGCATTGGCAACGCCCGCTGGGCTGGCACGCCGCTCGCCGCCATACTTGAGGAGGCAGGGGTCAACGACAACGGCATCGAAGTTGTTTTCTGGGGCACTGACGTCGGTGACATCGCTCTCAAGGACAATAACCGCGACGTCAAGATGCATCAGAATTTCGCCCGCAGCATGTCGCTCGCCGACGCGATGAGCCCCAACAACATCCTCTGCTACGAGATGAATGGGGCCGCGCTGCCGCCACCCAACGGATCCCCGGTGCGACTCATCGCCCCCGGATGGTATGGCATCGCCAACGTCAAGTGGCTCAAGCGCATTGAGATACGCAACACGCGCTTCATGAGCCAATTGATGGCACGAGACTACGTCACCATCCGCGAGGAAGAGCACAATGGCGAGACGGTGTGGGCCGAGACCTCGGTCGGCCGTGCATTGCTGAAGTCGGCGCCTGCCAGAGTGACGCGTAGCGATGCCGGATACCGGATCAGCGGTGCAGCCTGGGGGGCCCCAATCGCCAAGGTCGAAGTGAAGGTTGATAACGGCCCATGGCTTGAAGCGACGATAGACCATGGTGAAGAAGCTGAATTCGCCTGGAAGGTGTGGTACCTCGACTGGAAAGACCCAGCAAAGGGCGAGCACACGGTCACCTCGCGTGCCACTGATATGGCGGGACAAATCCAGCCTGCCATGGATGATCCATGGATTACCAGGAAACATACATACTGGGAAAGCAACGGCCAGGTCACGCGTCGGATCGGCATTGTTTGAGAAGTCTACCAGTCGGCCGTGCCACCTCATCGAGGATCGATTTGACCTCATGCGGAACATGGGGTCATTTCGTCACTGTCAAGCAAGCGTATTCGCGTGTGCGGGATGACTTCCGCTTGGACGCGCAAAGCTGCGCTGCCTGTAGCGAATAGGTAGGCTCATTATGACCAAAGGCCGACCTTGGATCGCCTCTCGCTAACATTGTGGCCAAACTCAACTGGGAGAGTGGCCGTCTAATGCAGGGAAGGTATACACAAGCGGGACAACAGCGCCGCCAGTTCGGCCTGTCGGCACGTCCCCCCGAGACCCTCGGATTGTCACCTGATTGGTGACAATCCGCCCCAGGATCGACCAACGAGAACGGTCTTGCGTTCTGTTTCGCCGAAGCGAGCGTGGCCTCGGCATCCTTGCGGGTCGCGCGGAGCGGCCCCGCGGTACGGTATCGTTGTCAGACGGTGACAGCCCCGCGAGCAAGCGCGTTCCGTCTCTGCGGCACCACTTGTGTCACGACGCGACCTAGTTTCCCCTTGCGAGCTTGCAAGCTCGGTCGAACCCAGCCGGAGGCGGCAGCCATTCTTTGCCGCAGTGAATGAACGGCTGCTTTCGGGGGCCGCGACCGCCACTTCGAACGTCCGACATGAGGCGCAAAGCTGCCATCACAGCCTCAAAGGCGAAGTTCGGCTTTGGTTCAAAAAATGGTTGTTAGCCAACCAACCCGCATCGCGCATATCAGAGCGGCCGTCGCTTCGGGCTTAGACAATCGCGCTCACCCATAGCACCCCCGCTCCACCCCCAACCTTCTCACCAGCGCCAGCACCCCATCGATCGCCGGCGTCGGCTTGCCCGTCAGCCGGCCAAGTTCCTGCACCGCGCCCACCAGCGCGTCGATCTCCATCGGGCGGCCGCGTTCCAGGTCCTGCAGCATCGAGGTCTTGTGTTCGCCGACGTCGCCGGCGCCCCTGATGCGGCGGTCGACGTCTATGGGGAAGCGCACGCCGAGGCTTTCGCCGATTGCCTGCGCTTCCAGCATCATGGCGCGGGCGAGCGTGCGGGTGCCTTCGTCGGCGACGATCGCGGCAAGCGTGCTGCCGGTCAGCGCCGAGATCGGGTTGAAGGAGAGGTTGCCCCACAGTTTTATCCAGATCTCCGCGCGTATGTCGTCGCGCACCGGCGCCTGCAGCCCGGCCTTGACCATCTCGCCGGCCAGGAGCGTTGCCCGTTCGCTCTTCTCGCCCGAGGGTTCGCCGAGCGAGAAGCGCCTGCCCTCGACATGGCGGATGAGGCCGGGTGCGTCGACCTCGACGGCGGGGTAGACGACCGAGCCGATGACGCGCCGCGGGCCGAGCCGATCCCATATCGTGCCGCCGGGGTCGACCTGATGCAGCCTGTTGCCTTCGAGCGCGCCGCCTGTTTTGTAGAAATACCACCAGGGCACGCCGTTCTGCATGGTGAGGACCGATGTGTGGTCGCCGAGCAGCGGTGCGATCTGGTCGAGCGCGGGCGCGACGGAATGCGCCTTCAGCGCCAGCACGACGTAGTCCTGCGCGCCAAGCTCTTCCGCCTGGGCGGCGGCGCGGACGGGGGCGGTCGTTTCCTTGCCGTCCTCGATCAGGCGCAGGCCATTTGCCGCGATCGCTTCGAGATGCGCGCCGCGGGCGACGATCGACAGGTCGGTGCGGCCGGCGATGGCCAGCTTGGCCGCGAGATAGCCGCCGATGGCGCCGGCGCCGAAGATTGTGATCTTCATCGTAGTGAGCCTTTGATCCTATGCATGTCGTTATCTCGGCATGTCGCCATCTCGGAACCGAGGACACTTCCAAGCGACATGCATTCGTTTTCACGCAATTCCGGACGGAAAACCGCTACGCACTTTTCCTGGAATTGCTCTAGAGCCGGATGATTTCGGGTCGAGTCGACCTGAAATCTGAATCCGTCTCTAAATCAAAAGGATAGAGCATGATGTCGTCCGAAATCCGCTTCACACTTTTCGGCATCATGCTCTAGAACCCGAGCTTGGCGGCCAGCCCTATGCGCTGCAGCTTGCCCGTCGCGCCCTTGGGGATCTCGTCCAGGATCAGCACCTTGCGCGGCACCTTGAAGTCGGCGAGCCGGGCCGCGGCGTGGGCGCGGATATCGCCCTCGGTGGCGCTCATGCCTTCGCGCAGCACCACCGCCGCCGCCACCTCCTCGCCCAGCTTGTCATGCGGCATGGCGAAGGTGACGACCTGCGCCACCGCCGGGTGGTCCATCAGCACATCGTCGACCTCCAGCGGCGAGATCTTTTCGCCGCCGCGATTGATGATCTCCTTCAGCCGCCCGGTGACGCGGAGATATCCTTCGTCGTCGAGCACGCCCTGGTCGCCGGTGTGGAACCAGCCATGCGCGAAGGCCGTGGCGTTGGCGTCCGGGTTCTTCTCGTAGCCCGAGGTGACATTGGGGCCGCGAATGACGATTTCGCCGGTCTCGCCTGGCTCGAGCAGCCGCCCGTCCGGCGCCATGACGGCGACCTCGGGTCCGCCGGCGGCGCCGACGCTGCCCGGTTTGCGCAGGCCCGGCGGCAGCCGGTTCGACGCCATCTGGTGCGCGGCCTCGGTCATGCCGTAGGATTCGATGACCGGACAGCCGAAGGTCGCTTCCAGTTCGGCCATCACCTGCGCCGGCAGCGAGGCCGAGGACGAGCGGATGAAGCGCAGCGACGCTGCCGCCAGCGCTTCGGCATTGCGCGGCGCGCGCGCCAGGATCGCCTGGTGCATGGTCGGCACGGCCGTGTACCAGCTCGGCCTGGCGTCGCCGAGCCATTGGAAGAAGCGCAGCGCGTTGAAGCCCGGCGTACAGTAAATGCTGCCGCCCGATGCCAGCGACGACAGCACCGCCGCAATCAGACCGTGAATGTGGAACAGCGGCATGATGTTAAGGCAGCGGTCGTTGGCCGTCAGGCCAAGCGTCGCGCCGATATGGCGGGCGGAGGCCGCGACATTAGCGTGGCTGAGCGGCACCAGCTTGGGCCGCGACGTGGTCCCCGACGTGTGCAGCAGCAGCGCGATGTCGCCGTCCCCAGCCATGTCGGGGCCCGCCCGCGGACCGACCGCCGCGCCCTCGATGGTGAAGCTGCCGGCCGGCGCGCCAGCCGGCGCGATCAGCCGCAGCACGCCGATGCCGAGGCGCTCGGCCACCGTCACCGCCGGACCAGTCTCGTTCTCGGCGACGAGGATCGCCCTGGCGCCGATGTCCGTCAGGTAGAAATCGAGTTCGTCGGCCCGGTAGGCGGGATTGAGGGGAGCCGTCGAGGCTGTGGCCGCCACCGCGATGAAGGCCGTCGCCATCTCCGGCCCGTTCGGCAGCACGATCGCCACCCGGTCGCCACGGCCGATACCGAGCGCATGGAGTTGCGTGGCGGTCGTCGCGATCAGCGCGCGCAGCCCGCCATGGGTCAGCGTGGGCCTGTCGGGAGCCAGGATCGCCGGCGCATCATCGGCGCCTGCGACGAGGCGATGGGAGAGGTCTGTGTGGGTCCGGGTCATGTTCATCGGCCATGTTTCATGTGACTGCTTGTGAAAGTCCAGCGCGCCAAGTGTCGACGTTGGCACCGCGCCCATCTATCCCTCAATATCCCAGCGCCATCCCATCCTTGCGCGGATCCGAGGCGCCGGTCAGCGTGCCCTTTTCCCAGTCGATCAGAACCGCCTGGCCGCCGCCGAGCGGATGCTGCGGCTCGGTGACGGAGTGGCCGCGCCGGCGCAGGCCTTCGACCGCCTCAGTAGGCACGCTACGCTCGGCCTCCACCATGCCCTCATTGTAGAACACGCGCGGTGCATCGAGCGCCTGCTGCGGGTCCATGCCGAAATCGATCATGTTGGTCAGAAGATGGACATGGCCGAACGGCTGGTAGCCGCCGCCCATGACGCCGAACGGCATCACCACGCGGCCGTTCCTCGTCGCCATGCCGGGCATGATCGTGTGCATCGGCCGCTTGCCGGGCGCGATGGCATTGGGGTGCTCCGGATCGAGGCGGAAGCTCGAGCCGCGATTCTGCAGCACCACACCGGTCTTCGGACCGACGACACCGCTGCCGAAGGAATAGTAGGTCGAGTTGATGAAGGAGACCGCGTTGCGGTCGCGGTCGACGATCGAGATGTAGACCGTGTCGCTGCCCAGCAATTGCACGTCCGGCAGGTGGGTCATGGCGTGCTCGCGGTCGATCTCGGCGCGCAGCCGGTCGGCATAGGTGGCCGACAGGAGCTCCTTCACCGGCACCGGGACATGGTCCTGGTCGCCGACGAAGCGGTCGCGATCGCGGTAGGCCAGCCGCCCCGCCTCGATCTCCAGGTGCAGGCGCTCGGCGCCGTTGGGCTCGAGGCCGCCAAGCTTGAACCCCGACAGCACGTTCAGCATCAGAAGCGCCGTCAGGCCCTGGTTGTTCGGCGGCATTTGATGGATTTCGAACCCGCCATAGGAGGTGCTGACCGGCGCCATGTAGCCGCCCCGGGTGGCGGCGAAATCCTCATGCGAATGCAGCCCGCCCAATTCCTTGAGCCGGCGCACCATGTCGTCAGCGACCGCGCCTTCGTAGAATCCGGCGCGGCCGTGCTTCGCGATTATCCGCAAGGTGGCGCCGAGTTCCGGCTGGCGGTGGACGTCGCCCGCCTTCGGCGCCTTGCCGCCCGGCAGGAAGGCGCGGGCCGCATGTTCGTCGGCGGAAAGGTCGGTTTCCGGGTCGGCCCAGTCGAAGGCGACGCGGTCGTGCACGACATAGCCGTTCTCGGCATAGTGGATCGCCGGCGCCAGCACTTCCGCCAGGCTCTTGCTGCCATGGTCTTCCAGCAGCTGGCACCAGGCGTCGATGGCCCCCGGCACGGTCACCGCGTGAGGCCCCTGTTTGGGAAGCTCGCTGAAACCCTGCTCCAGATACCAGTCGACGGTCGCGGCCGCCGGCGCCCGGCCGGAGCCGTTGAAGGCGAGCACTTCGCTCTGTCCTCTGGGGCAGTACAGCACGAAGCAATCGCCGCCGATGCCGGTCGATTGCGGCTCGACCACACCTTGCACGGCGGCGGCGCAGATGGCGGCATCCATGGCATTGCCGCCGGCGCGCAGCATCTCGATGGCCGCTAGCGTCGAGAGCGGATGCGATGTCGCGGCCATCGCTTCCGTGGCACGAACCGGCGAGCGGCCGGGAAACTGGAAATCACGCATTTTGGTCTGGGTATCCCCTGGTCACTTCTGCGAATGGGTCCGAAATCAATGCCGCCGCCCGAAGATCTGCGCCAGCGACAACAGCAGGACAGATAGCGCGATCAGGCAGGTCGAGATGGCGGCGATGGTCGGGTCGATCTGGTCGCGCAGCGCGCTGAACATGCGGCGCGTCAAGGTCGTGGTCTCGCCGCCCGAGATGAACAGCGACACGACAACCTCGTCGAAGGAGGTGATGAAGGCAAACAGCGCCCCGGAGACGATGGAGAAGCGGATCTGCGGCATTGTCACCTGCCAGAACGCGGCGACGCGTCCCGCGCCCAGGCTGCGCGCCACGCGCTCCTGGTTCATGTCGTAGGAGCGCAGGCCCGAAAGCACCGTCAGCACCACCAGCGGCAGCGCCTGCACGGTATGCGCGACGACAAGGCCGGTCAGCGTGTTGTTGAGGCCGATGCGCGCATAGAGGAAGAAGGTGCCGATGCCGATCAGGATCACCGGGATGATGAGCGAGGCTGTCAGCAGCGCGTTGATGGTGCCGTTGAAGCGCAGCGTGCCCCGGTTGATCGCGTAGGCCGCCGCGGTGCCGAGCGGCGTCGCCATCAGCACGGTCATAATGGCCACTTTCACCGACACGATCGTGGCGTCGCGCCATTCCAGCGACTGGAAATAGCTCTGGTACCAGCGCAGCGACCATTGCCGCGGCGGGAATTGCAGCAGCGTCGAATCCGAAAACGACATGATGACGATGATGACCGACGGCGCGATCAGGAACAACAGCACGAGCCCGCCGAGGCCGTAAAGCCAAAGGCGTTGCCGGTGCGAGATCGGCAGGCCGATATCTGCACTCATCGCGAACTCCATACGCCGGTGGCGCGCGCGCCAAGCAGCCACTGGAACAGGCCCAGAAGCGCCAGCGTGACCACCAGCAGCACCACACCGAGCGCCGCGCCGGCGCCCCAGTTGGAATAGAGGCTGGTGGTCTGTTCCATGCGCATCGCCCACATGACCACCTTGCCGCCGCCCATCAGCGCCGGCGTGACGAAGAAGCCGAGGCACAGCACGAAGACGATGACCACGCCGGAGGCGAGGCCGGGCAGCGACAGCGGAAAGAATATCTGCCGGAAGGTGGCGGCCGGGCCGGCGCCGAGATTCATGCCGGCGCGCAGGCAGTCGGTGTCGATGGTCTTCATCGAGGCATAGAGCGGCAAAACGAGAAACGGCAGCAATATGTGGGTCATGCCGATGACGACGCCTGAAAAATTGTTGGCGAGCGACAGCGGCTGGCTGATCACGCCGAGGTCGATAAGCCAGCTGTTGATCAGGCCCTTGCGCTGCAGGATCACCAGCCAGGCATAGGTGCGCACCAGCACCGACGTCCAGAACGGCAGGATGACGAAGATCAGGCAGATCGATGCCGCCCGACGCGGCAACTGCGACAGCATATAGGCCAGGGGATAACCAAGAAGCACGCAGGCGCCGGTGACGATGAAGGCGACCTTGAACGTGGTGACGAAGGTCCTGATGTAGGAGGCCTGCTCGAAGAAGCGCGCGTAATTGGCGGCGCTCAAGGCACCGGACTCGTCGAACAGCGACAGCCAGAACAGCCAGCCGATGGGCACGATGATGATGGCGCAGACAAGGAACAGGCTCGGCGCCAGCAGCACCATCAGCCTGAGCTGCTCGCGCCGCGCATCGGCGCGCAGCACTTGCGCGTTGAGATGCTGCCCCGCCGGGCCGGCAGCCTCGTTCAGGAGGGCGGATTGCACGCTCATCCCTCGGCCGCCACCAGGATCGTGTCCTTCGCGTCGAGGCCGAGCATGATCGGCTGGCCGGGCGCCGGCAGCCTGGCCAGCACATCGCTGCGGCAATAGTCGCGCAGCGTCAGCTGGCGGCCGTCGCTCAGGCTGGCATAGCAGACGAAACTGTCGCCCTGGTAGATGATGTCGCCGACCGTCGCATCGAGCACATTGATGCCGGTCGACGCCTCGCCAGCCATGACCAGCCGCAGCTTCTCCGGTCGCACCACCATGAGATGCTGACCAGCCGGCGGCGTCGGCGCGCCGGTCTGGATCCGCCTGTCCCCATACCAGACCGACCCGTTGCGGCTTTCGACCGGGATGAAATTCGATTCGCCGATGAAGCCGGCTACGAATTGCGTCTTCGGCGCGGCATAGAGGGTTTCGGGCCGGTCGAGCTGTTCGATGCGTCCGCCGTTCATGACGGCGATGCGGTCCGACATGGTGATGGCTTCGCGCTGGTCGTGTGTGACATAGACCGTCGTCATGCCAAGACGGCGATGAAGCGCGCGCAGCTCGATCTGCATATGCTCGCGCAGGCCCTTGTCGAGCGCCGACAGCGGTTCGTCCATCAAGACGATGCGCGGTTCGAAGACAATGGCGCGCGCAAGGGCCACGCGCTGGCGCTGGCCGCCGGAAAGCTGGTCGACACGGCGCTCGCCCAGCCCATGCAGCTTCACCAGCTCCAGCGCCTTTCCCACCCGTTCGGCGGTTTCGGCGGCCCCGACGCCGCGCTGCTTCAGCGGGAAGGCAATGTTGTGGAAGACGTTCATATGCGGAAAGAGCGCGTAGTTCTGGAACACCATGCCGATGTTGCGCCTGTGCGGCGGCGTGGTGATGATCTCGTCGCCGCCGACCTTGATGCTCCCGGCATTGGCCCGGACGAAACCGGCCAGGATCATCAGCAGCGTCGTCTTTCCCGATCCCGAAGGCCCAAGCAGCGTCAGGAACTCGCCGGCCTCGACATCGAGGTTCAGGTCGCGCAGCACGGCCATGCTGCCAAATCGTTTCTCGATCCGACGCATGCTGATCGGCAGCGCGGATGGTGCAATGGACAAGATTGTATTCTCCCGGGCAAAGACTGAAGGAGCGGGGCGACGCTGCCGCCGCCCCGCAGTGTCAGGGTTTCGGCCTATTGCTGGATCAGGTTGCTGAACTTTTCCGTCGCCTCGACGAGGTTGTCGCGCCAGAACTCAGCGTCCTGCAGCACCTGCTTCTTGACGTTTTCGGGCGCCGAGTTGATGTCCTTGATCCTTTCGGGCGGGATCTTGCCGGTCTCGAAAGCCTTCTCGTTGACCGGACCATTGTCGACATAGAGCGGCAGATTGGCCTGCAGTTGCGGGCTGACGAACATGGCCAGCGCCTTCATCGCCGCCTCCTTGTTCTTGGCGCCCTTGGGGATGACCATGCAGTCCGCGGTCAGCACACCCTGGTCGAAGGAGAAGCTGACTGGCGCGCCTTCCTTCTTCAGGGTGCCGGCGCGGCCGTTCCAGATGCTCGCCATGTCGACTTCGCCATCCTTCACCAGTTGCATGGCCTGCGCGCCTGACGTCCACCAGGCATCGACATGGCCGCGGATCTTGTCGACCGATTTCAGCGCGCCGTCGATGTCGACGGGATAGACCTTGTCGATCGGCAGGCCCGAGGCGAGCGCCGCGACGCTCAGCGTCTCCGTCGCCTGGCTGCCGCTCAGAGCGCGCCGTCCCGGAAATTTCTCGACATTCCAGAAGTCGGCCCATGTCTTCGGGCCCTTGTCGCCGAAGACATCGGTCCGGTAGATCAGCACGACGGAGGTGTAGGAAATGCCGACCCAGTCGTCATGCACCAGCTTCGGGTTGATGCCGCTCTTGTCGATGACGCCGTAATCCAGCTTCTCGAACAGCCCTTCCTTGGAGCCGCGCGCGCATTCGTCGGCGCCGAGTTCGGTGATGTCCCACTTGACGGCATTGCCGGTCACCTGCAGCCGCACGTCGTCGAGGCCGTTGGTGGTGTCTTCCTTGATGGTGATGCCAAGCGCATCGGCGGTCGGCTTGAAGAAGGCCTTGGCCTGCGCCTCCTGATAGGTGCCGCCCCATGAGGCGACGGTGATCGTGTCCGCGGCGACGGCGGGCACTGCCACGGAAGCAACGAGGCCGGCTATCGCGATGGTTCTGAAGCTGGTGGTCCTGTTCATTTCGGTTCTCCGACCGGTGTTCCCATTTGTTTTGATTTAGCATGCGATTTTGTATACAATTTTGAGTGTAGCTTCGGAAGCGTCGATGTCAACACCGCTTGCTGCGGCCAGGATCGGCGGTGGGCAACGAGCAGGGGCGTGGCAAAGCGCGCCGACTTTGACTACAGCTACGCCTGAGAACATATCGACTTCCGGTGCAAGGACCGGGGAACTGGAAACGGAATTTGGCCAAGGAACCGAAAAACACGCTGCGCGACTCTGTCTATTCCGCGCTCAAGGCGATGATCGTGACCGGCCAGATTCCGCCGGGTTCGCGCGTCACCGAAAGCGACATCGCCGCGAAACTCAATGTCAGCCGCACGCCTGTGCGCGAAGCCTTCAACCGGCTCGAGCGCGACGGACTGGTCACCGGCCGACCGCGCCAGGGCTATGCGGTCACCGAATTCGACATCAACATGTTCCGCGAAGCCTTCGACATCCGCGAACTTCTCGACGGCCATGCGACCGAACTCGCGGCCGCGGCCGCGACCGAGAAAGACAAGGCGCGGCTGCGCGCCATGCTGGCCGAGTGCGAGCGGCTGGCCGCCCTTCCGGACCGCACGACGCGCGAAAAATTCCAGGAACTGGAGGTCGGTATCGACCTGCACCGCGTCATTGCCGAAATCAGCGGCAACGCGATGCTGCACGGCATGCTGTGCGGCATCCTCGACAAGTGCCAGCATTACGTCTGGACCGAACTTTTGTGGCTCGATGAGTGGAAGATCGCCCGCGACGAGCATGCCGAGATCGTCGAGGCGATCTGCGCCGGCGACGCCGTCAAGGCCGGCGCCCTTGCCCGTGCGCATGTACGCGGCTCGCGCGAGAACGTGCTGCGCCTGCTGCAGGCGAAATCGGACTACCGGAGTTTTCTGGCCAAGGCCTCCTGAGCGGGACGGCCGCTGCCTCTACCAGGCCCAGCTGCCCTTTCCGAGCGTGGTCACCGCGCCGACGATACGGGTGAAGCTCGCGCGGGCACGACCGACGGTATGCCTGGCCCTGAGATAGCCATGTACAAGGCCCGGCTCCTCGAACCAGGTGGCGCGCCCGCCCGCCGCGACGATGCGGTCGCGATAAGCCTCGCCATCGGATGACAGCGGGTCGCACTCGGCGGTAATCAGCACGGTCGGCGGCAGATTGGCGAAATCGGCATCGGCCAGCGGCGACAGCGTGACGTCACCGGTCCGGTCCACGCCCCCGGTGCGGATGTGCTTGTAGAATTCGAGGTCGCGCACTGTCAGCATCGGCGCTTCGGCGTGTGTCACATAGGAGCCGCGCGAGCGATCGCCGCCGAGGCCGGGATAGACCAGCACCTGGCCGACCGGCTTCCTCGCACGGCCACGCGTGGCGTGCGCAACGGCGGCGCAAAGATTGCCGCCGGCGCTGTCGCCGCACAGTATGACAGGGCAGTCGTAGGTCCCGGCGGCCCATTCGAAGGCGCTCATCGCATCATCGAAAGCAGCCGGATGCAGGTGCTCCGGCGCCAGCCGGTAGTCGACCGAGACCACCTCATGGCCGGTGCGGCCGCAAAGCTCGGCGCAGACATCGTCATGGCTGTCCAGCCCGCCGAGGATGAAGCCGCCGCCATGGATGTAGACCACCATGGCGGCCGCGTTTGGCGTCGCGTTGTGATAGATGCGGATCGGGATATCGTGCGAGGGTGTCGCTATAGCGGAGGTTTCGACCGCGACGCCCTCGGGGTAGCCGGCAAAGAACTCGCGGCACATGCGGTCATAGATTTCGCGCTGCTGGGCGATCGTATAATCGATGGTGTCGGGCGGATAGTAGGAATTGGTCCGCTCGATGAAAGCCCAGGTCTCGGCATCGATGAGTTTTGCGTAGTCGGTCATGGGTGCCGGGTACATTGCCAGAACCGAGCCCAGGCAGGACAGAGGAGGGTGTGACGGAACGCCATCATCGCCGGGTTATCTCCCCTTCCACACCGGCTCGCGCTTTTCGGCAAAAGCCCGGAAACCTTCCATGCCGTCCTCCGAGCCGTAAAGCGCGTCGACAGTCGGCAACTGCCGGCGCGTCACCTTGTTCATCGCATCCTGGAAAGTCAGCGATTCTGCCACCCGCGCCGTCTCCTTGATCGCCGCGAACACCAGCGGCGGGCCGCTGGCGAGCAGCCGGGCGATCTCCCAGACCCGGTCCTCGAGCTTTTCCTTGGGCAGTACCTCGTTGACTAGGCCCCAGCGATGCGCCTCGGCGACATCCATCCAGCGGCCGGTGAGCAGCAGGTCCATGGCGACATGATAGGGGATGCGCTTCGGCAGCTTGATCGTCGCGGCGTCCGCCAGCGTGCCGGCGCGGATTTCGGGCAGCGCGAAGGACGAATGATCGGAGGCGTAGATGAGGTCGCAGGAAAGCGCCAGTTCGAAGCCGCCGCCGACCGCCATGCCGTTGACGCAAGCGATGACCGGCTTGTTGAGGTCGCGCAGTTCCTGCAGGCCGGCAAAGCCACCGACGCCATAGTCGCCGTCGACCGCGTCGCCGCCGGCGGCGGCCTTCAGGTCCCAGCCGGCGCAGAAGAACTTGTCGCCCGCGGTCTTGACGATGGCGACGCGCAACTCCGGGTCGTCGCGGAACGCCTTGAAGGTCTCGCCCATAAGCCGCGAGGTTTTCAGGTCGATCGCGTTGGCCTTGGGACGGTCGAGCGTGACCTCGAGGATCGTGCCCTCGCGGCGGGTGGAAATGACGTCAGACATTCTTGTTCTCTCCCAAAACCAGCAGCGCGTCGGCGATCCAGGCGCCCTTGCCTTGCGTGCAGACGATCAGCGGATTGATGTCGAGTTCCTCGATCTCGCCGGCATTTTGCTGCACGAAACCGGCGATGCCCGCTATGGCGTCGATGGCGGCCTGTACATCGGCCTTTGGCCGGCCGCGATAGCCTTCGAGCAGCGGGAACAGTTTGAGGCCGCGCAACGCGGCCTCGATATCGTCGCGGGTCGCCGGCAGCATCAGTGTGACGCTGTCGCGCAGCAACTCGACCAGCACGCCGCCGGTGCCCAACGTCATCACCGCGCCGAACATTGGATCGCGGGTGAAGCCGACGATCAGTTCGGCGACGCCATCACGCACCATGCGCTCGACATAGAGCCCGGTGCCGAGCGGCAAGAGGTCGTGCGCCGCCGTGCTGACCGATTCGGCGTCCTTGAGGTTTAGCCTGACGGCGCCGACTTCCGACTTGTGGGTGACGCCAAGGGCTTTCAGGGCGACGGGGAAGCCAAGCGCCATCGACGAGATCACCGCCTCGACCGCATTGCCGGCGCGCTCGCCTTTCGGCACGGAAAGCCCGGCCTTGATCAGCCGTGCCTTGGCTTCGGCTTCATCGGGCGTAACGCGCGGCGCGTCGGATGCGCCGGCGGCCCTCGTATCGACCGGCTGCGCCTGCGGCTCGCGCCAGGCCCAGCCGATGAAGGCCGCCGCCTGGGCGGCGTCCATCGCTTCTGAAATGCCGAACAGTGGCACCATGCCTCGCGCCATCAACTCGGCCGTGTATTCCTCCGGCAGGTTCTCGGGCAGCGAGGAGACGATGGCGCCATGCGCCTTGTTGGTCTTCAGCGCCGATTCGAAAGCGCGCAGCGTCGCCCACCAGTCGGTGACCGAGCAGCGGTCGGGGCGTGGGAAGTCGAGCACCAGCATGTTGAGGTCGAAGCCGCCCGATACCATGGCGGTGAAGGTGGCCGTCATCGCCGGCTCGTTGTTCCAGATGAAGGTGTGGTAGTCCAACGGGTTGGCGACCGCGACCAACGGCCCGAGCGTCGATTTGACATGGGCGCGATGGGTGTCGGTCAGCACCGGGAAGTTGACCCAACGGCCTTCGGCGCTGTCGGCCATGACCGACGCCTCGCCGCCCGAACAGCTCATCGATGAGAGCGTGTAGCCAGGCAACGGACCGGTGATGTGCAGCAGCTTCAGCGCCTCGATGAAGGCGGGGATCGAATCGACGCGGGCGATGCCGAGCCGCCTGAGGAAGGCGCCGGAAGCCGCGTCCGAGCCGGCAAGCGAGGCGGTGTGCGATACGGTCGCCTGACGCGCCTGTTCGGAGCGGCCGACCTTCATGGCGATGATTGGTTTTCTGAGCTCCCGCGCCCTGGCGGCCAGGCGCTCGAAGCCGGCTACCGAATCGAAGGCCTCGATGTGCAGGCCGAGCGAGGTAACGCGTTCGTCCTCGATCAGGCCGAGCGCCATTTCGGAGAGTCCGGTCTGCGCCTGGTTGCCGGCGGTCATCAGGAAGGCGATCGGCAGGCCACGCTTCTGCATCGTCATGTTGATGGCGATGTTGGACGATTGGGTGATGATGGCGACGCCCTTGCCGCCTTCGTCCAGCCTGATGCCGCCATGCTGGTCGGGCCACAGCAGCGCGCCGTCGGCATAGTTGATCAGGCCGTAGCAGTTCGGCCCGATGATCGGCATCTGGCCGGCAGCGGCGACCAGTTCGGCCTGCAGCCGTTCGCCATCCTCGTCATAGGCCTCGGTCTCGAGGAAGCCGGCGGCAAAGCAGACGGCGCCGCCGGCGCCGCGTTCGGCCAACGCCTTGATCACCTCGATGGTCAAGTGCCGGTTGACGCCGACGAAGGCGGCGTCGGGCGCGCCGGGCAGATCGGCCACCGAACGATATGCCTTGCGGCCCGCGATCTCGTCCTTGGTCGGATGCACCGGCCAGATCTCGCCGGCAAAGCCCATCTTGATCGATTGCGCGACGACCGCGGCGGCCTGCACGCCGCCGAAGACGGCGATCGATTTCGGCCGCAGGAGACGCTCCAATTTATGCATGATCAGGCCCCGAACGGACGCAGCAGCGCCCTTGAAATGATGTGGCGCTGAATCTCGGACGTGCCTTCCCAGATGCGCTCGACGCGGGCGTCGCGCCAGATGCGCTCCAGCGGCAGGTCGTCCATCAGCCCCATGCCGCCATGTATCTGGATCGCTTCGTCGGCAACGAAGGCGAGCATTTCAGTGGCTTTCAGCTTGGCCATGGCCATGTCCTGGTCGGTGACGGTGCCCTGATCGTACTTCCAGCCGGCTTCGAACACCATCAGGTCGGCGGCCTTGAGTTCCGTCGCCATGTCGGCGAGCTTGAACGACACGCCCTGGAACTTGCCGATCTGCTGGCCGAACTGCTGGCGCTGCGCGGCGTATTCGACGGCATGGCCAAGGGCACGCTCGGCTCGGCCGAGGCAGGTGGCGCCGACCTGCAGGCGGGTGGCGCCGAGCCAGGAATTGGCGACATCGAAGCCCTTGTGCACTTCGCCCAGAACCTGGGACGCAGGCAGGCGACAGTCGTCGAACTCGAGAATGGCGTTGGTGTAGCCGCGATGCGAGACGTTGCGGTAGCCGTCGCGCACGGCAAAACCCTTGGTGCCCTTGTCGACGAAGAAGGCGGTGATCTTCTTGCGTTTTCCGCGCGGTGAATCCTCTTCACCCGAGGCCATGAAGACGATGGCGAAATCGGCGAGATCGGCATGCGAGATGAAGTGCTTGGTGCCGTTCAGCACCCAGTCGTCGCCGTCCTGTACGGCCGTTGCCTTCATGCCACGCAGGTCGGAGCCGGCGCCGGGCTCGGTCATCGCCAGGCAATCCCATTTCTCGCCGCGGATGCAGGGGAAAAGATACTTTTCGCGCTGCTCCGGCGTGCCGGCGAGCAGGATGTTGGAGGGCCGCGCCACGCAGGTCCAGTGCAGCGCGTAATTGGCGCGGCCGAGTTCCTTTTCGTAAAGCAGCCAGGTTACCGTATCGAGCCCCGCGCCGCCGACATCGGCCGGCATGTTGGCGGCATAGAGGCCAGCCTCGATCGCCTTGGCCTTGATCTCCTCGATCAGCTCGCGGCGCAGCACGCCGGTGCGCTCGACCTCGCGTTCATGCGGATAAAGCTCGTTCTCGACGAAGGCGCGCGTCGTCTCGACAATGAGCTTCTGCTCTTCCGAAAGACCGAAATCCATGGCCTCAGCCTTTCTTCTTGTTCTTCGGCTTATCGGCCTTCTTCACCGGCTTGGAGGCCTTGGCCTTCTCGGCCGCCTTCGAGGCTGTCGGCTTCTTCGCCGCCAGCTTGGCGAGCTGTTTGGTATAGTCCTTGTGCAGCGCGCCGGCGCCCCAGCCCTTGCCCCTGTTCTGCTTCGACAGCGCGTCCATGATGGCGACCAGATTGTCGTCGCGGATCTTTTCCAGTTCGCGGATCGACAGGCCGTGCGCCTGGTCGTCCGACTGGGTGGCGATCAGGTCGACCAGCTCGTCGTTGAATTCCGGCACGTCCATCAGCTTGGTCCACGGCCATTTGAGGCAGGGCCCGAACTGCGCCATGAAGTGGCGCATGCCGGCCTCGCCGCCGGCGACACGGTAGACCTGGAACATGCCCATCTGCGCCCAGCGCAGGCCGAAGCCGTAGCGCATGATGTCATCCAGTTCCTCGACGGTGCAGATCCCGTCCTTGATCAGCCACAGGGCCTCGCGCCAGGCGGCTTCGAGCAGGCGGTCGCCGACAAAGGCCTCGATCTCCTTGCGGATGACGACGGGCTTCATGCCGATCGAGGCATAGACTTCCTTGGCCACTTCGATGGCTTCCGGAAAAGTCTGTTCGCCGCCGACGATCTCGACCAGCGGCAGGAGGTAGACCGGGTTGAACGGGTGGCCGACGACCAGCCGCTCGGGATGCTTCTTCATCGCCACCTGCATGTCCGTCGGCTTGATGCCGGAGGTCGACGAGCCGACGATCGCATTGGCCGGCGCGTGGATGTCGATCTCGGCCAGCACGCGATGCTTGAGGTCGAGCCGTTCCGGCACGCTTTCCTGGATGAAATCGGCGTCGGCCACCGCTTCAGCGATCGTCTTGGCGAAGGTCAGCTTGCCCTCCTTGGGCAGGCCGCCAGGGACCATCTGCTTGTAGGCGCGACGCGCGCCCTTCATCACTTCCGAGACCTTGCGCGAGGCCTCCGGATCGGGATCGAAGATCGAGACGTCGATGCCGTTGAGCAAGAGCCGCGCGACCCAGCCGGCGCCGATGACGCCGCCGCCGATGGCGGCCGCCTTGTTGATGATGCTCATTTGGAGGCTCCGGTTCTTGTCCTGGCGATTTCGGGATCGATGAGGGGCACGCGCTCACCGGCGCGGATCACTGACGGGTCGTAGGCTTTGCGCGCGAAGACTTCGAGCACGAAGGGCCGGAAGAAGTCGATCGGCAGCGTGTCGTAATCGGGGTCGAAGCTCGACTGGTCCCAGCGCTCGCAGAACTGGTCGCAGTCGTCGAAATAGAGGTGCCCGGCGAAGCGGTCGCGCGCATGGCGGTTGCCGCCGAGATGATGGGCATAATAGAGCCGCTGGAAATCGCCGTGCTTCTCCACCACCCAGGTGCATTGCTCGCGCACGAACGGCTTCAGGATCGCGGCGGCGTATTCGTCATGATTGTAGGGCGCATAGATGTCGCCGATGTCGTGCAGCACGGCGCAAGCGATCCAGTCGGTGTCGGCACCGTCGCGCCAGGCGCGTGTCGCCGCCTGCAGCGAATGGCCGAGCCGGGTGATCTTGTAGCCCGACAGGCCCTCGTCGAGCTGCACCAGCGCGTCGAGCAGCCGCTCGCCGGTCTTGGCCGCATAGTCGATCTCGTGCGCGGTCAGGAACTCGTAGTCGTCCCTGTCGCCATCCTTCATCGCGGTGAATTTGACAGTAGTCATGCCGATCTCCTCCCAGCGATCGAATTACGCAGCCATCGGCGCCCGCTTGGTCAGGTTCAGCTTCTTGCGCACTTCTTCCGGTCCAAGAATCCTGGCGCCGAGATTGGTGACGATGGAGGCGGCACGCTCGACCAGTTGTGCATTGGTCGCCAGCACGCCCTTGTCGAGCCACAGATTGTCCTCAAGGCCGACGCGGACATTGCCGCCGGCGAGCACCGCGGCAGCGGCATAGGCCATCTGGTTGCGGCCGATGGCGAAGGCCGACCAGTTCCAGGTCGACGGCACGTTGTTGACCATCGCCATGAAGGTGTTGAGGTCATCAGGCGCGCCCCACGGCACCCCCATGCAGAGCTGCACCAGCGCGTCGGGGTTGAGCACTTTTTCCTCCACCAGTTGCTTGGCGAACCACAGATGCCCGGTGTCGAAGGCCTCGATCTCGGGCTTGACGCCGAGCGCCGTCATCATGCCGCCCATGGCGCGCAGCATGCCGGGCGTGTTGGTCATGACATAGTCGGCCTCCGCGAAGTTCATGGTGCCGCAGTCGAGCGTGCAGATTTCCGGCAGGCACTGGCGCACATGTTCCATGCGGTTGGTGGCGCCACCCATGTCGGTGCCCTTTTCGTTGAGCGGCAGCGGCGCTTCCGGAGAACCGAAAACCACGTCGCCGCCCATGCCGGCGGTCAGGTTCAGGATGACATCGACGTCCGCCGCGCGGATACGTTCGGTCACCTCGCGGTAGAGATGGACGTCGCGGCGCGGCTTGCCGGTTTCGGGGTCGCGCACATGGCAATGGACGATGGCAGCACCTGCCTTGGCCGCGTCGATCGCCGAATCGGCGATCTGCTTGGGCGAGCGCGGCACATGCGGGGAACGATCCTGCGACCCGCCGGAACCGGTCACGGCACAGGTAATGAAAACCTCACGGTTCATCGCGAGCGGCATCGTAGTCCTCCCAGAACAGATTGTAGGCCAACAATGACGGACTTGCGGGAAACTGGTTTGCATTTTACGAAGGTGATATGATCAAAAGCGAAAAATCTGATATCTTTCGCGCCGAGCGCGTACCGCTCAAGGTGACGCTGCTGGTGTTTTCCGGCTCATCGATCATGTGCGTGGCCTCCGCTGTCGATCCGCTGCGCGCCGCCAATCGCATTTCCGGCGAGACGCTGTTCGATTTCAAGCTGGTTTCGGTGACCGGTGAGGCGCCGGTCACCACCTGCGGTCTGCCGGTGGCGGTCAGCGGCCGTTTTGACGCGGCCGAACAAACCGACGTTCTCGTCGTCGTTGCCGGTTTCGGCACCCAGAATTACGCGACGTCGGCTCTGCTCGCAGGGTTGCGAAGGGCGGCCCGTGCGGCCCGTGCGTGCGGTGGCGTCGAGGCAGGCACCTGGCTGGTGGCGCGCGCCGGCCTTCTGGAGGGACGCAGTGCCACCACCCATTGGGAAGACATGGAGGATTTTTCCTCCGCCTTCCCCGGCGTCGACGTGCGGCCGGATCGCTATGTCATCGACGGGCCGGTGTTCACCTCGGGCGGCGCTTCGCCGACCTTCGACCTGATGCTGCATCTCATTCGCACGCGTCTCGGCATGGCCGTGGCGCTCGATGTCGCCAGCGTCTTCATCTACGACCAGGCGCGTGCCGCGACTGACGCGCAGCCGCTGGTCTCGCTCGGCCGGCTCGACGGCTATGATCCGCGCCTTGCGCAAGCCATCCGGCTGATGGAATCACATGTCGACCAGCCGCTGACCATAGAAGCGGTTGCCAAGCGCGCCGGCGTCACGGCGCGGACACTGGAGAGCATCTTTCGCAAGTCGATCGGGGAGACGCCGGGGGCCTACTATCTCAGGCTGCGCCTGGGCGCCGCGCGCCGGCTCGTGGTCGACACGCGAATCCCCATGGCGGATATTGCCGGGCGGACGGGGTTCTCGTCCGCCGCGGCATTTTCCAGAGCGTTTTCGAGAGCTTTCGGCGAGGCCCCAGTCAGGCTGCGCCGAGGTTGATCCAGGCTCAGGCGGCGTTCTGCCGGTCGCCGCCGCCGTCGATCTGCGAGCGCATCTGCCGCGCGAGATGGGTCTCGAAGCGGCTGGCAACGGCGCGGTCCCATTCATTGGCGCCGCGCGCGCCCTGCCTTGGATGCGGCAGCGCCATCAGCCGGTCGATGATCGATCCGGCCTCGCCAGGTGAGAGCAGGGCGTCGATTTCACGTTCGTGCTGCATATCGGTTCGCCTCCTTCTTCCTCTTCCGCCACGAGGGACACTTATACGAGATTCGTGACGGCAGTTTGAAGGCAAGAGCGAGGTCATTGAGAGGCGGCAAGGGGCAAAACCTTGTCACCGATCTCAGCTTGGCGCGCAAAATGGTTCCGCGCGCCAAGCTTTCGGATCGCATAGTGCGCCGGCCTGGATTGCCGACGGGTCAGGCAGCGTCAGACGTAGCGGTTGACGATGTTCTCGAGCAGTTCCTGACGGCCGGAGCGCGGCTGCGGCTCGATCTTCTTTTTCACCACGCGTTCGGCGATCTCCTCAAGCGTGCGCTTGCCCGACAGCATCGCCTTCGCCTCTGCCGTGTTCCAGCCGGCGTAGCGCTCGGCCAGCGGACCCGACAGCGCCTTGTCTTCGATCATTTTGGCCGCCGCCTTCAGGCCGCGCGCGCAACAATCCATACCACCGATATGGGCGATCAGCAGGTCCTGCGGGTCGAGTGACTGGCGGCGCAGCTTGGCGTCGAAATTGGTACCGCCGGTCTTGAAGCCGCCACCTTGCAGGACCTGGTAATAGGCGAGCGCCATCTCCGGAACGTTGTTGGGGAACTGGTCGGTGTCCCAGCCCGACTGGTAGTCGTTGCGGTTCATGTCGATCGAGCCGAAGATGCCGAGGGCGTTGGCCAGCGCCAGTTCGTGCTCGAAGGAATGGCCGGCGAGAATGGCATGGCCCTGCTCGATATTGACCTTGACTTCCTTCTCCAGGCCGAAGCGCTTTAGGAAGCCATAAACGGTCGCGACATCATAGTCGTACTGGTGTTTGGTCGGCTCCTGCGGCTTCGGCTCGATCAGGATCGTGCCCTTGAAGCCGATCTTGTGCTTGTAGTCGACGACGAGGTTGAGGAAGCGGCCGGCCTGTTCCTGCTCGCGGGCAAGGTCGGTGTTGAGCAGCGTCTCATAGCCTTCGCGCCCGCCCCATAGCACGTAGTTCTCGCCCTTCAGGCGCTTGGTGACGTCGATGCAGCTCTTCACTGTCGCGGCCGCGTAGGCAAAGACGTCCGGATCGGGGTTGGTCGCGGCGCCCGACATGAAGCGGCGGTTTGAGAACAGGTTCGCCGTGCCCCAGAGAAGCTTGACGCCGGTCTGCTTCATCTTGGTAGCGAAATAGTCAGCGATTTCATCGAGCCGGGCGGCGCTTTCGGAGAAATCCTTGCCCTCGGGCCGCACATCGGCATCGTGGAAGCAGAAATAAGGCGCGCCGAGCAGCGAGAACATCTCGAAGGCGACATCCGCCTTCAGTTTCGCCAGCTCCATGGTGTCGACGCCGCCAGCCTTGGGGAACCAGGGGCGGTCGAAGGTCTGGCCGCCGAACGGGTCGCCGCCCGGCCAAGCGAAGGAATGCCAGTAGGCGACGGCAAAGCGCAGATGGTCCTCCAGCCGCTTGCCGGCGACCACCTCATCGGGATTGTAGAACCGGTAGGCCAGCGGATTGGTCGAATCGGGTCCTTCATATTTGATTTTCTGGATGTCGCCGAAAAAGCCGCTGCTCATGGTTCTGTTCCTCTCCGAGATATTGTTGCCCGATTACCTCAGGCGTAATTGGTTTCACGCCGGCGCTGGCCGAAAACGGTCCTGTCAAAACCGTCAAACGAAGGAGACAGACCATGACCGACCTCGACACGATCGCCCAAAACTACATCACCGCCTGGAACGAAAGCGATGCCGACCGCCGGGCGGCCTTGCTCAGGGCGGCCTTCACCGAAGATGTCAGCTATCGCGATCCGCTCATGCAGGGCGACGGCCATGCAGGCGTCGCGGCGCTGATCGACGGTGTGCAGCAACGCTTTGCCGGCTTCCGCTTCTCGCTGAGGGGCACGCCGGACGGCTTCGCCGACAAGATCCGCTTCTCCTGGAACCTCGGGCCGGAGGGTGTCCCTTCCGTCATCGAGGGCACCGATATCGGCGTCATCGAGAACGGCCGCCTGAAGAGCGTCACCGGCTTCCTTGACAAGGTCCCGGCGCAGTGAGGGCACGTCGTCAAGACGTGGTGGAGAACACCAATCGCCAAAGTCGGCGCCGCCCCTACGCTGGTGAATGGCGAAACCGATGACGACAGCGCCCCTCTCCCCGTCTCTATACGGGGAGAGGATGCCGGCAGGCAGGTGAGGGGCAGCGCCGACGTCCGGAAACCGGTTGTGGGCCAAGCTCCGGCTCACGCGGTTACGGCCTTGATCGCGGGATAGAGCGCGCGGTAACGACGATAGGCATCCGCGTAAGCGCCGCCGAGCGCGGCATCCGGCTCGATCGTGGCATCGGTCTTCGGCGCCGTGCAGACGCTGAGCGGATCGGCCCCCGTCGTGGCAATCAGGCCCAGCCGGGCTGCACCAAAGGCAGCGCCGAAATCGCCGTCGGCCGGGATATCCACCGGCACCTGCAGCGCGGTGGCGATCGCCTTCAACCAATAGCGCGAGCGCGAGCCGCCGCCGATCGCCGTCACACGCGTCAATGTCGTGCCTGCCGTCTTCAACGCTTCGAGGCTGTCGCGGAAGGCGAAGGCGACGCCTTCAAGCACGGCCTGGGTCAGCACGGCTCGGTCCGACTGATGCGCAAGGCCGGTGAAGGAACCGCGAATGGCGGAATCATTGTGCGGCGTGCGCTCGCCCGAGAGATAGGGCAGAAAAGATACGCCGGTCGGCGCTTTCAGGGAATCGCCGAGTTCCGATGTCAGTTCGCCGGCGCCCTTGCCCGTGATTTCCGACAGCCAGTTGAGCGAATCGGTCGCCGACAGGATGACGCCCATCTGGTGCCAGGTGTTGGGTAGCGCATGGCAGAAGGTGTGCACCGCGCTTGCCGGGTTGGGCAGATAGGACGCATTGGCGGCAAAAAGCACGCCCGATGTGCCGAGCGAGACAAAAGCGTGGCCGGCGCCGACCGTGCCCATGCCGCAGGCGGAAGCCGCATTGTCGCCGGCGCCGCCGGCGACAGGAATGCTGCCCGCGATGCCCCACTTCGACGCAAGTTCGGCGCGCAGGCCGCCGGCCTTCTCGGTGCCCTCGACCAGCGCTGGCATGTGCTTCTCGTCAAGCGATGTCGCGGCGAGCAGGTCCGCCGACCAACGCCGCTTGCCGACATCGAGCCAGGACGTGCCGCAAGAGTCCGACATTTCCGAAATATGTTCGCCGGTCAGCCAAAGCCGCAGGAAATCTTTTGGCAAAAGCACCTTCGCCACCTTGGCGAAGAGAGCCGGCTCATTGTTCTTCACCCAGGCAAGCTTTGGCGCGGTGAAGCCGGGGAAGACGATGTTGCCGATAAGTTCGCGAAAACGTGGATCGGCATCGAGCACCGCAGCTTCCGCGTGGCTGCGCGTGTCGTTCCACAGAATGCACGGACGCAGCACTTTGTCGCCGGCATCGAGCAGCGTCGCGCCATGCATCTGGCCGGACAGGCCGATACCCTTGACCGAAGCGAGCTCTTTCGGATGGGAAGCCCTGAGCTCGGCGATCGCGTCTTCGCAGGCGCGTATCCAGTGCGACGGGTCCTGCTCTGACCAGCCTGGATGCGGGCGCGAAACGTCGAGCGAGCCATGGCCGGAGCCGATGACGGTTTGCCCGGCATCGATCAGCAGCGCCTTGACGCCAGACGTGCCCAGGTCGAGGCCGAGATACATGGTTTCCTCCCACGTCCTTATTTTTTCGGAACTCGAAAAATATGTTTGAGCCAGTTTTAAGACAAGATCCGCTCCGGGTCAATTCTCCGACAAATCGGCCGCGCGCCGCGAAAACAGCGCCGACAGCGGACTGTCCGGCCGTGCCATCGAACGCTCGGCCGCCAGCGCCCTTGCCAGGGCGTTGTCGCCGGTCCGCAGGGCAGCCTCGATCAGTGTAAGATCAATGACGTCGCGCTGGGCATGGCTGCCGCCAAAACGGTGCGCAATGGCGCGAATGGGCCGGATCAACCGCGCTGTTTCCGCGTAGTTGCCGTCGCCGAAGGCCTTGATCGCCAGCGTCAGGGGATGGCCGACATCGCGGGTGAAAGCGGCATTGTCGTCTTCGGCGCGCATCGCCTCGCGCTGCGCGTCGAGCAAGTCGTTTGCCTGTCCGTCTAGACCGGAGCCGACAAAGGCCATCATCGCGTGCGCATCATTGAAGGCATAATTGCCGGCGCCGATCTTGCACCAGTTGTCGGCGAGCTTCGTCCAGCGATCGCCGACGTCGACGCCGCCAAGGTGAAGCCGCCACAGGATCGCCGAGGCGTCGACCATGTTGAGGGCCATCGTCGACGGGGTGCCGTAGATCGGGCCGTCAAAGAGCGCCAGCACCTCGCCGGTCTCGCCAAGATCGTAGTGGAACAATGCCAGATGCCACCAATTGTGCACCTGAAGGAAGCTTTCCCTGGTCCACGCTTCGGGATTGGCGCGCATCCACGCGATGCCATCCTTTTGCCGGCTCTGCATTTCCATGACATGGGCGACCGCATGCCGCGCCCAGCCGTCGCGCGGCTCGATGTCGACAGCCGCACGGCCGAGCGCCTCGGCCCGCGCGTAATCGCCCATCTCCTCCAGCCCGAAGGCCTGCATGCCGAGAACGGCGTGATAGCCAGGCATGCCGCTTTGCCAGGCCGGCAGCGCGCGGCCGATGCGGTCGCGCAGCATGCGCGAATTGCCGGTGAAAAAGTCGATCTGATGCCCGGTCAGCAGCGCTACGAGATCGAGCGGATGGTCGATGGCGATATCCTCGAGGATGCGGGAAGCGTCATGCCAGCGCCCCGCTGCGAGATGGCCAAGAGCAGCGACATGCGCCTGCTCGCGCGCGGTGGCGGCCAGCGGCAGCGCCGTCTCGTGACACGCCTTTGCCACCGCGCTCGCCTCGCGCTCGGTGGCAAGGCCGAACAGATAGCCCTTGAACACATGTGCCATGACGAAGCCGGGGTTCTCGGCAATCGCACGGTCGGCGGAACCGACCGGGTCGCCGATGAAACACTGCAGCTCGCGCACGGCCTGGCTGTAGGGCGAAAACCCAGCCTGCGTGGCGCCCGAAAGAGTCAGCCCGAATTCGTCCAGGGTCGGCATCTCTTGTCCCGTGATCGCGAACAAGCCCGATCCTAGAGCATCAACAGCGTGCTCGCCAACCAGGGGCCTGCAAACGGCGGCTTTCCGTGCCTCCGGGGCTCACGGGCCTGACCTGAATCTCGACACGCCTTGAGCCGCGCCGGCGTTTATCAATTGCCCGACCGCATGGCCACCGTGGCGATGCCGGCGCCGACCAGCAGCGTGCCGCCGGTGCGGTTGAAGATGCGGATCGCCCTGGGGTTGCGCACGACGTTGCGGGCGCGTGCCGCGATCAGCGCGTAGCCGAAGGCATTGGCGAACGCGAGCCCCAGGAAAGTTATCTCGAAAACCAGCATCTGCATCCAGAAATCGGCATGCCGGTCGAGAAACTGCGGCAGGAAGGCAACGAAGAAGGTGATACTCTTCGGGTTGAGCGCGGTGACCAGCCATGCATGCGCCATCATCCTGGACGACGACACCGCGTCGGTGCGCGGCTCTGCCTTCAGCGTCCCGCCGGCGCGGAACAGCTTCACACCGAGAAAGATCAGGTAGCCGGCGCCGATCAGTTTCAGGACGGTGAAGACACCAGCGGAAGCCGCCAGCAGCGCGCCGATCCCCAGCATCGACAAGGTCATGGCGGTGAAATCGCCGAGGGCCACGCCGACGGCCATCGGCAGGGCGGTACGCCAGCCCTGACCCAGTGCATAGGACACGACCAGAAGAATGGTCGGGCCCGGGATCACAAGGAGGATGGTCGATGCGGCGGCGAAGGCGGCCCAGTTTTCGAAGGACATGTCTGTCTCCCTTGGGTTAAAGAAAAGGATAAATCCTGAGCCTTGGGAGAATGTAAAGAGGCTTGATTTTTGGTTTTGCCCAGTTTCGGATCACGGCGCACATTCCTGGAAGCGCCGTGATATCGCCAGCGGCAACTCGGCATCGGTTGACGCCGCTCAGCGTGCTCAAACGCAAGCGGTGCAACCCATTCACGCTTTATCAACCATGAATGATGAAAATGCCCGCGATCCGGCCGGACCGTGCTTCCCGCCGACAGCGTAGGGTTTGGGTATATGCGTGAGTTGCCGCAAGGTCTGACGCCGCCACGAAACGGCGACGCAACCGAAACCGATCTTCTATTCTCCCGCCGCGCCGTCCTGTCCGGGGCGGGCGCATTGGCTTTGCTCGGCGTCGCCGGTTGCTCGACCTCGGGGGGCGGCGACCTGCCGGCGCTTCAACTCGACGATACGGTCACCGGTTCGGTGCGGCCGATCCGGCCCTCGATCAGCGTCGACAAGAACATCACCAGCCCGGACGTCATGTATGCCGCCTTGACGGACAACGGCTTCAACGTGCCCGAGGTGCCCTATCTCAAGGTCAAGCCGGAGTTCCGCCGCCAGATCGTCGTCGATACGACAGGCGAGGCGCCCGGTACCATCGTCGTGCATCTCAAGGAACGCATGCTTTATCTGGTCCAGCCTGGTGGCGATGCTATCCGCTACGGCGTCGGCATCGGCAAGGACGGTTTCCGCTGGTCCGGCCGCGCCAACATCCAGTACGGCCGGGAATGGCCGACCTGGACGCCGCCGCCCGAGATGATCCAGCGCAAGCCGGAACTGGTGAAGTGGCAGGGCGGCCAGCCCGGCGGCCTCACCAATCCGCTCGGCGCCCGCGCGCTCTACATCTATCAGGACGGCAAGGACACCGGCTACCGCATCCACGGCTCGCCCGAATGGTGGAGCATCGGCCAGGCGATGTCGTCGGGCTGCGTGCGCCTGATCAACCAGGACATCATCGACCTCTACAGCCGGGTGTCGAAGAAAAACCCCGTCGTCGTCATGTGATCGTGGCCGCGGTTCGCGACCGCCAGACTCTTCCGTTGCGCGATGGCCAAAGACAGGCCAAGGTACCTTGAAAATCATCGCCTAGAGCCGGGTGATTTCAGGTCCGTTCGACCTGAAATCTAAATCCGTCTCTAAATCAAGAATTAGAGCATGATGTCGTCCGAAAACCGCTTCACACTTTTCGCCATCATGCTTTAGGGAGACGTCAGGAATGGCCGGAACTTTTGTCATCGCGCAGGGCGGCGGCCCGACCGCCGTCATCAACCAGACGGTTGTGGGCGCCACGCTGGAGATCCGCAAGCGGCATCCCGGCGCCAAGGTGCTGGGCTCCATCCACGGCGTGCGCGGCATCCGCGACGGCAATTATGTCGACCTTTCCGCCATTCCGGAGGACCGGCTGCGGCTGATCGCCGGAACGCCGAGCGCGGCATTGGGCTCGACGCGCGACAAGCCTGACGCCGCCTATTGCGAGGTCATCCTGAAGGGCCTGCAGAAAGCGGGCGCCGACGCCTTCATCTATATTGGCGGCAACGACACCTCCGGCACGCAGCAAATCCTGACCGATGCCGCGGGCGGCAAGATTGCTTTCGTCCATGCGCCGAAAACCATCGACAACGATCTCGAGGAGAACGACCATACGCCGGGCTTCATGTCGGCGGCCGAATTCGTCGCCGGCGCCTTCCTGTCCGTCGACCTCGATTTCCGTGCGCTGCCCGGCATCTATGTCGGCATCGTCATGGGCCGCCATGCCGGCTTCCTGACCGCGGCGGCGACGGCCTGGCAACTCGACCCCGACAGCGGCCCGCATCTCGTCTACGTGCCGGAGCGGCCGTTCTCCGCCGCCGGCTTCATCGACGACGTGCGCGCCACGCTCGACCGCCACAAGCGCTGCATCGTCGCCGTGTCGGAAGGCGTCAGCACCGCCGACGGCAAGGCGCTGGTCGAAAGCCTGGTGCCCGCGGACAAGCTCGAACGGGACCAGCACGGCAACGTCAAACTGTCGGGCAGCGACCTGCCGGCGGCGCTCGAACGGGCATTGGCCGAGGGGTTGCCTGGCAAGCGTGCCCGCGTCGACGCGCTCGGCTACATGCCGCGCGGCTATGTCGGCGCCATCAGCGCCGTCGACGCACAGGAGGCCTTCGATGCCGGCGCCTTTGCCGTCGGCGTGGCCGAACAAGGCGGCGGCTCGGTGGCGCTGCAATATGATGGCGGCAAGACAGTGCTGAAGAAGGTGCCGCTGAAGAACGTCGCCGGCAAGACCCGCCACATGCCCGACGATTTCATGGAGCGCGACGCCAACCAGCTGTCCGCAACCGGCATGGCCTATCTCAAGCGACTGGTGCCGGAGAAATACAAGGTCGGAAAACCGTTCGTCTGATGCCAGACTCACACCTGGTGCCCGGCTCCCACCTGATGGAAAACTGGTTCAGCAGACGCATCGTCGACGACAAGACGACGATGCTGACCGAGCCGTTCGTGCACGGTTATGTGCGTGCCAACATCTGGCATTTCACCGGCCGCGACGTTGACCTTCTGGTCGATACCGGCATGGGCATCTGTCCGCTGGCGCCGCAGATAACGACGCCCGAAGGCAAGCCGCTTCTGGTCGTCGCCACCCATATCCACCTCGACCATGTCGGCTCGCTGCACGAATTTCCGCTGCGGGCCGGTCCAAGCATGAGCGCGGCGCAATTCGAGAGCATGGATGAGGCCGCGACCTACGCCTACATGTTCCACGATCTCGAAGGCGCTGTCTCAAGATTGCCGGCGCCGGGCTGGAAATCGGCGGACTATGCGATAGCGCCGGCGCCGTTGACGCGCACGCTCGACGAAGGCGACGTGGTCGATCTCGGCGACCGCCGGTTTCGGGTGCTGCACCTGCCCGGGCATTCGCCGGATTCGATCGCGCTGTTCGACGAGGCGGATGGCCTGTTGTTCAGCGGCGACGCCATCTATGACGACACGCTGATCGACGATCTGCCGGATTCCGACAGGGGGGCCTACATCAGCACGATGCGGCGCCTGCTCGACCTGCCGGTCCGCATCGGCCACGGCGGCCACGGACCAAGCTTCGACGGCAATCGCATGCGTGAAATTGCGTCGGCCTATCTACGATCCGTAAGCGCGCTCTGAATTAAATCTTCGTAAGGTCGGGCAAAAGCCCTGATCCAGGCCGATCCGGACCCTAGATAGCTGGTTGTCGATCCGGCCGGCTGCCATGTACGGCGAGACAGGCCCCCGGTCGTCGACACGCTGACGGGCGCCTTCTCCCAAGAGCCGCTCGCGGCGCCGGATCAACCCTCGCCCGGACAGAACGACCATGTCACCCATTGGTATTCTTCGCAGGCATCGCGTCGCCGCCCTGCTGGGCGCTGCGCTGATCATCTCCCCCGTCGTCGGCGCAGTCGCCCAAAGCACTGGCAATGCCAGCTTGAGCAAAGTCGTTGCGACAACGCAGACCCCAGCCGCCGGAACAACGGCTCCGAACGGATCGTTCGCGCCGATCGTGGCGTCGACCAAGCCCGCTGTCGTCACCGTCACGAGCGTCATGAAGGGGCAGCCGCAAATCATGAGCCAAGGTTCGCCCTTCGGCGGCAATTCTCCTTTCGATGACTATTTCCGCCAGTTCTTCGGCGATCAGGGCATGCCTGCTCCCAAGACGCCTCCGCAGCAACAGTCGCCGCACGCCGAGGCACTTGGTTCAGGCTTTATCGTCAATGCCGACGGCACCATCGTCACCAACAACCACGTCGTCGACGGCGCATCCTCGATCAAGGTCACGCTCGACGACGGCACGGAGCTTCCGGCCAAGTTGGTCGGCCGCGACGCCAAGAACGATCTCGCTGTCTTGAAGATCAAAGCCGACAAGGCCTTGCCGACCATCAAGTGGGGCGACTCCGACAAGCTGATGACCGGCGATCAGGTATTGGCGATCGGCAATCCGTTCGGCATCGGCACCACGGTCACCGCCGGCATCGTCTCGGCGCGCGGCCGCGATCTGCATAGCGGGCCGTTCGACGACTTCATCCAGATCGACGCCCCGATCAACCACGGCAATTCCGGCGGTCCGCTCGTGGATATCAATGGCAATGTCGTCGGCATCAACACGGCGATCTATTCGCCCAATGGTGGCAGCGTCGGCGTCGGCTTCGCCATCCCGTCGGACCAGGCCCAGAAGGTGGTCGCCAAGCTGATGAAGGGTGGCAACATCGAATACGGCTATCTCGGCGTCGAGATCCAGCCCGTCACCCCGGACGTCGCCAACGCCATCGGGCTCGACCATCCAGGCGGCGCCTTGGTCTCGCAGGTCAATGATGGGTCGCCCGCTGCCAAGGCCGGCATCGAAACCGGCGACGTCATCACCGGCTTCGCCGGCCAGGACATCAAGGATCCGAAGGATCTGTCGCGGGCCGTCGCGGACGTCGCGCCAGGATCCAAGGAACCGGTGGCTGTCTGGCGCAAGGGCAAGGCCATGCAGATCTCCGTCGATGTCGGGCGCAACCAGGACGATGCGAAGACGGCATCGACCGGCGGTTCCGGCGCGCCGAGCCCCGAACAGGGCCCCCGCGCGCCGGCCATCGGCCTCGGCCTGATGGACATCACGCCCGATATACGCCAGCAGATGAACCTGGCCGACAACGAGCAGGGCGCGGTGGTCGCAACCGTCAACCCGAACAAGGCCGCGGGCAGCGCCGGCATCCAGCCCGGCGACATCATCGTCGCTGTCAACCAGGCGCCGGTGAAGAACGCCAGGCAGGTCACGCAGGCCATCGCGCAGGCCAGCAAGTCAGGCCGCAAATCGGTGCTGCTGCTGGTGGAACGCGACGGCAGCCAGATCTATGTCGCCGTCCCGTTCGCCA
Source organism: Mesorhizobium sp. ES1-4 (assembly GCF_020164745.1). Lineage (GTDB taxonomy): Bacteria > Pseudomonadota > Alphaproteobacteria > Rhizobiales > Rhizobiaceae > Mesorhizobium. The sequence continues at coordinate 320,450 of NZ_JAIUGV010000003.1, forward strand.
ATGGCTGAGCCGTGACGCTGACTTAACATCCTGTGGCGGGTTTGCCGGCGACGGTCCCGCCACCACGCCTAATGGATCCGTTCCGACGCGACGCGCTTCAGAGCTTGCGCAGCGCAACTTCCTCGACCAGGTGGTCGGCGCCCTTGCGTAGGATCAGGTCGGCGCGGGCGCGCGTCGGCAGGATATTTTCGCGCAGGTTCTTCAGGTTGATGTTGGTCCACAGACCCTCGGCGATTGCCCTCGCCGCATCCTCCGACAGCTGCGAGTAGCGGTGGAAGAAGGAGTCCGGATCGCGGAAGGCGGTCTCGCGCAGCCGCATGAAGCGGGAAATATACCACTGGTGGATCAGCTTTTCGTCGGCATCGATATAGATGGCGAAGTCGAAGAAGTCCGACAGGAAGGGCACGATCTTGCCGTCCTGCGGCAGCTTGCCCGGCTGCAGCACGTTGATGCCTTCGAAGATCAGGATGTCGGGCCGGTCGATGGTGACGAACTCGCCGGGGATGACGTCATAGGTGAGGTGCGAATAGACCGGTGCGCGGACGTCGGGCAACGCCGACTTGATGCCGGAAAGGAAGCGCAGCAGCGCGCCGACATCGTAGCTGTCGGGAAAACCCTTGCGTTCCATCAGGTTTTCGCGGCGCAGCACCTCGTTGGGCAACAGGAAGCCGTCCGTGGTGATGAGGTCGACCTTGGGGCTCGACGGCCATCGCGCCAGAAGTTCCTTCAGCACGCGCGCCGTGGTCGATTTGCCGACCGCGACGGAACCGGCGATGCCGATGATGAACGGCGTCTTGACGATATCGACGGCATTGAAAAAGGCCTGGCGCTGCCGGAACAGAAGCTGGCTCGCCTCGACATGCGCCGACAAAAGCCGCGACAATGACAGATAGATGCGTTTGACCTCTTCGAGGTCGACGGGATCGTTGAGCGACCGCAGGCGGCGGAATTCGTCCTCGGTCAGCGTCAGCGGCGTCTGGGCGCGGAACTGCGACCATTGCTCGGCCGAGAAGAAGCGAAAGGGGGAATATTTCTCGGTTGGCGCGAGCTGATCCATCGAGATACCTGCCCTCCCTCGCGGTCAGCCCTTGGGCCGTGACGCCTTCTCGGCGATGCCCGAACGCCCGGTACGGCTTTCGAGCTCCTTGAGCACGTCGTCCAGCGGAACGCCCGCTATGCCGAGAACGACGAGCCAATGATACATTAGATCGGCGCTTTCCGAAACGAGGCCCTGTTTGTCGCCCTTGACGGCGGCGATGACCGTCTCGACCGCTTCTTCGCCGAGCTTCTGCGCCGCCTTGTCCATGCCGCGCGCGAACAGTTTGGCCGTCCACGAGTCCGGATCGCCGGAATGGACGCGGTCGCTGACGATTTTTTCCAGGTCGGAGAGCGAAAATTCGGCCATATCCGTCTATCTTCTTGTCTAAGGCCGATCTTTTCCGAAAAGCCGGTTCAGGGAACATGCTCTAGGACCTGTTGCCCAGCGAGTCCAGCCGCATCGGCAGGCCGGCCTTGGCCATATGCGCCTTGGCTTCGGCAATCGTGTAGGTTCCGAAATGGAAGATGGACGCCGCCAGAACCGCACCCGCATGGCCGTCGCGGATGCCTTCGACCATGTGGTCGAGCGTGCCGACACCGCCCGATGCTATGACCGGCGCGCGCACCGCGTCCGATACTGCCCGCGTCAACGCGATATCGTAGCCGGCCTTGGTGCCATCGCGGTCCATCGACGTCAACAAGATCTCGCCAGCGCCGCGATCGACCATGCGGCGCGCGAATTCGACCGCGTCGATACCGGTCTTCTCGCGGCCACCGTGGGTGAATATCTCCCAGCGGTCGGCCTCGCCGGCGCCGGACACTTTCTTGGCATCGATGGCGACGACAATGCATTGGTTGCCGAACTTGTCGGCGGCTTCGGCGACGAAATCCGGGTTCTTCACCGCCGCCGTGTTGATCGACACCTTGTCGGCGCCGGCCAGCAGCAATTTCCTGATGTCCGCAATCTGGCGCACGCCGCCGCCGACGGTCAGCGGCATGAAGCACTGTTCAGCGGTACGGGCGACGACGTCGAAGATGGTCTCGCGATTGTCCGACGAAGCGGTGATATCGAGAAAGCAGAGCTCGTCGGCGCCGGCGGCGTCATAGGCCTTGGCTGCCTCCACCGGATCGCCGGCGTCGATGAGGTCGACGAAATTGACGCCCTTGACGACACGGCCGTCCTTGACGTCGAGGCAAGGAATGACGCGGGCTTTCAGCATCAGCGGCCCTCTATGGTGGCAAGCAGGTCGGTCAGCAGTTGGCCGACCAGCGGCGGCACGTCGGCCTGGGCATCGAAGGCCGGATTGTAAGCGGAAACGGTGATGCCGACGACCGGCACGGCAAGCGCCATGGCGCAGGCCGCATCGCGCAGCTGCTCCGGGTTCGGCCCGCCAGGGGTGACGTAACGGTTGGCTTGCAGCTCCTCGGGGTCATGCACGTCGAGATCGAGATGAATGTGCACGCTGCTGGCGCCGGCTGCGTTCAGTTTTTCCGCCGCTTGCGCCACGCCCGGACATTCCGTCCGGATGACCGGCAATGTTTCGAGAAGCTTCTCCTCCGCCGGATCGAGATCGCGGGCGTTGACGAGCACGCAGCGCGCCGGATCTATAGGCTTGAAGCCGGGAATGGCCGATGCCATCGGACGCCAGCACAGGCCAAGCACCGTCGCCAGCGCCATGCCGTCGAGAAAGCCATGCACGGAAGTCTCGGGCGTGTTGAGGTCGCCGTGCTGGTCCGCCCAGATGATGGCATCGGCGCCCTCGCCGGCGACGGCGCCCGCCGACGTCAGGCAGTTTCCGGCCAGCACGATGGGGAACCGCCCCCTGTCGCGGGCAATGCGGACCTCGCCCGACACGGCGTTGCAGACGGCAAAACCCGTGGCGATCTCGCGCTCCTGGTCGTCGCCGACCCTGCCGATATCCTCGACCGTGACGTCATGGCCGGCAAGGGTCAGGGCATCGACCAGCCCGCCTGATATCAGCGCGTCGGGCCCCTGGCCCATGCCGCCGTGATAATGGCCGCTGTCATAGGAGGCCAGGATGAGCGAGACTTTCACGACCGCGCCTCCATCGCTGCCCTGCCTTGCAGGATCGCCAGCGCCTCGGCGGGATCGATGCGGCCATCATAGAGGGCGCGGCCCGAAATCGCTCCCTCGAGCTTTTGCGCGTCGGGCATGGTCATGCGCACGATGTCGGCGATCGAAGCCAGCCCGCCCGAGGCGATGACCGGGATCGACACAGCATCGGCGAGGTCGATGGTGGCGTCCCAGTTGATGCCGGTCAGCACGCCGTCGCGGTCGATATCGGTGTAGATGATGGCGGCGACGCCGGCGCCCTCGAACTTTCTGGCCAGTTCGATGACGCCCAGGCTCGACGCCTCGGCCCAGCCCTCGACCGCCACCTTGCCGCCCTTGGCGTCGATGCCGACGGCCACCTTGCCAGGAAAGGCCTTGCAGGCCTGCCTGACCAGATCGGGATCGCGCACCGCAACCGTGCCGAGGATGACGCGGGCGAGCCCACGATCGAGCCAGTCCTCGATCTCATCCAGCGTGCGGATGCCGCCACCGAGCTGCACCGGGCTCTTCGTCGCCTTGAGAATGGCGCCGACCGCGGCGCTGTTGACGCTCTGGCCCTGGAAGGCGCCGTTGAGGTCGACGACATGCAGCCACTCGAAGCCCTGCTCCTCGAAGGCTTTTGCCTGCGCGGCGGGGTCATCATTGTAGACGGTCGCGGTGGCCATGTCGCCGTGCCTGAGGCGCACGCATTGGCCGTCCTTGAGATCGATGGCTGGAAAGAGGATCATCCGCTCAAGCGCCTTCCACGATGACGAAATGGCCTGATGAGGCGGCAAGCCGGAACTGCGAAGCATGCTGGTATTCAGGCGAATGATAGCATTCGACCGCCTTGTCGAAAGACTCGAACTCGACCAGCACGTGGCGGTTGCCGGTCGGCCGTTCCGGATTTTCATGGCGGCCGGCCCGCACGGCGAATTTCGCGCCATACTTCGCGAACGCCGCCGCGTTCGCCTCGATGTACCGTTTGTACAATTCGGGGTCTCGGACATCGATCATCGCCATCCAGTAGCCCTTCTTGCTCATGGTGTTCAGGGCCTCCAGCGCAGGAAATTGGCGATCAGCGCCAGGCCCAGCGCCTGGCTCTTTTCAGGATGGAACTGCGTGCCGGCGAGGTTGTCGCGCGCGACCGCGGCTGTCACCGGGCCGCCATAGTCGGCAACGGCAAGGACCTCGTCCGGCTTTTTCGCATCGAGATGGTAGGAGTGGACGAAATAGGCATGCAGCCCGGTTGGTCCGGTCGGAATGCCGGAAAACAGCGGGTGCTGACGCTTCAATTCGATCGTGTTCCAGCCGATCTGCGGGATTTTCAGCGCCGGATCGGCCGGCGTGATCTCCTTGACGTCGCCCGATATCCAGCCGAAACCGTTGGTGACGGTCTTTTCGAGGCCGCGCTGCGACATCAGCTGCATGCCGACGCAGATGCCAAGGAATGGCCGGCCCTCGGCGATGGCGACGTCCTCGACCGCCTCCCACATGCCCTCGACGGCGCGCAGGCCGGCCGCGCAGTCGGCATAGGCGCCGACGCCGGGCAGGACGATGCGGTCCGCGGTGCGCACACGGTCGGCGTCGGCCGTCAGGTCGATCTGCGCTGCGATGCCGGCTTCACGCGCGGCGCGCTCGAAAGCCTTGGTGGCCGAACGCAGATTGCCCGAACCGTAATCGATGATCGCAACCCGCATCTCAGCGCCGTCCCGGAATGTGGGTCAGCCCGAGCGCCATGCCAGGCTGCGCCGGGCGCGCCAGAGCGGCGTCCGGAACGATGCGCGGCGGCGGCGCTGCTTCAGCCGGAAGCCCTTCGGCCTCAAGGGCATAGCGCATGTCGGCCTCCCCGATCCTGCCGGCTTCGACGACGCCCCATTCATGCCACCCGCGGCGGCGCAGTGCCGCGACGCGCAATCCCTGGCCCTCCAGCCCGACATAGAGCGAGACGAGCAGCGACAAAAGCGAGCCGGCCACACCGAGGCCAAGCCCCTCGCCAAGCATCGAAAGCACACCCATGACCACGAAGGCGAGCACGGCTTCGATCCACAGCCGGTGCCAGGCAAGCCAGAGCGGCGGCACCAGCAGGCCAAGCCAGGCGAAGCCGTCGCGGACAAAGGCCGTCGTGTCGACTTTCTCACTGCGGCCAGGCGGCTCCATCACGATATAGGCGGCCATGGAGCTATCCCTTCAAGGAACCCTTGGTGGAGGGAACCGCGTCAGGCTGGCGCGGATCGCGCTCGATTGCGGCGCGCAGCGCGCGCGCCACCGCCTTGAAGCAGGTCTCGGCGATATGATGGTTGTTGGCGCCATAATGGTTGGTGACATGCAGCGTGATGCCGGCATTCTGCGCCAGCGCCTGGAAGAATTCCCGCACCAGTTCGGTGTCGAACGTGCCGATCTTGGGCGAAGAGAACGAAACGTTCCAGACCAGGAAAGGCCTGCCCGACACGTCGATCGCCGCGCGCGTCAGGGTCTCGTCCATGGCAAGGTCGATCGAGGCGTAGCGCATGATGCCGCGCCGCTCGCCAAGCGCCTTGGTCAAGGCCTGGCCAAGCGCGATGCCGGTATCCTCGACCGTGTGGTGGTCGTCTATGTGCAGATCGCCCGTCGCCCTGACGGTCATGTCGATCAGCGAATGGCGCGAAAGCTGGTCGAGCATATGGTCGAAGAAGCCGACACCGGTGGCTATATCCGATTGGCCGGAGCCGTCGACATGGACCGACACCGAGATGTCGGTTTCCCTGGTCTTGCGGCTTGCGTCGGCGGAACGAGGCGCCATCACTCTATCCTTGTGCCAGTGGTTCAGATCGTGACCGGTTCACGGGCTTCAAGCGCTCGCGGGCTTGAAAAACGAGAGCCTTCTAGCAGCATGATCCGGCGATTGCCAGTTGCGATACCGGGCGCTATCGAGCGGTTTGCAATCATTGGCTCCATGCATACATATGGCCGATCAAAGTCACTCGTACCGCGCCAAATCGCCTTTTAGAGGGATGGCGCGAATCGGAGCAGGAAATGTCCAATGAATTGACCATGCACGCCACGACGATCGTGACCGTGCGCAAGGGCAACAAGGTGGTGATCGCCGGCGACGGCCAGGTCAGCCTTGGCCAGACCATCATGAAGGGCAACGCCCGCAAAGTGCGTCGCATCGGCAAGGACGGCAATGTGATTGCCGGTTTCGCGGGTGCGACCGCCGATGCCTTCACTCTGCTGGAGCGGCTCGAAGCCAAGCTCGAACAATATCCCGACCAGTTGACGCGCGCCTGCGTCGAGCTCGCCAAGGACTGGCGCACCGACCGCTATCTGCGCCGGCTGGAGGCGATGATGCTGGTTGCCGACAAGTCGGTTTCGCTGGCGCTGACCGGCAATGGCGATGTGCTCGAACCCGAACACGGCGTCATGGCCATTGGTTCGGGCGGCAACTACGCGCTGGCCGCGGCGCGTGCGCTGATGGACACCGACAAGGATGCCGAGGAGATCGCCCGCAAGGCGATGCAGATCGCGTCCGATATCTGCGTCTACACCAACAACAATTTCGTTGTCGAAACGCTGGATGCGGCCTGACTCGATGCGGCTTGATCAGGCCGATCATGGTCCCGAACCGCAGGACCGCGAAAGCGAAAAGTGGACGCCGGTTTTCGGAAAAGACCATGGCCAGACAAGAAAATAGCTACGATTTTCGGCCGGTGACCAAAAAGGACCTGCCGATGATCGCGGGCTGGCTGGCCGAGCCGCATGTTGCGCAATGGTGGGACGATCCCGAGACGGAAATCGCGGAGATTGCCGATCACATGGACAGCATCTCTGTCGAGCCGCTGATTGTCGAGCTCGACGGAAAGCCGATCGCTTATCTGCAGAGCTATGATCCGCATATGGAGGACGACCATCCCTACGCGGATCAGCCTTTCGGCACGCTGGGCATTGATGTCACGATCGGCCGGCCGGAACTGGTCGGCATCGGCCATGGCCCGGCGATCGTGCGCCAGTTCGTCGAAGACCTGTTCGAGGAAGGCGTGCCGCGCGTCATCATCGACCCCGACCCCGCCAATGTCAGAGCCATCCGCGCCTATGAAAAAGCCGGGTTCCGGGCCATAGATCGCAGGCAATCGATTTATGGCAACGTCGTGTTGATGGCCATCGACGCCGAAGACGCGCAGGAAGGGTAATCCAAGGCATGGTCGCATCCAGCGAGGACAAGAACCTCTCGGCCTATGAAAGCAGCTGGCGGATGGGCTTGCTGATCGTGGCCGGCCTGATCGTCGTCCAGGCCGTCACGCTCTACCTGATGGGCCATCCGCCAATCTGCACCTGCGGCTACGTCAAACTCTGGCATGGCGTGGTGAACAGTTCGGAGAACTCCCAGCATATTTCGGACTGGTACACGTTCTCGCATATCATTCATGGTTTCCTGTTCTATGCGCTGGCACGGTTCCTGTTCCCGCGTTCGCCGGTCGGCCTGAGGCTGGCATTCGCCGTCCTGATCGAGGGTGGCTGGGAGTTGCTGGAGAACAGCCCGTTCATCATCGACCGCTACCGCGCCGGCACCATCTCGCTCGATTATTACGGCGACAGCATCATCAATTCGGTGTCCGACACACTGGCCATGGTGCTGGGATTTGTGATGGCGCGAAGGTTACCTATATGGGTGATCGTCAGCCTCGCCATCCTCTTCGAACTGGGCACCGGCTATCTCATCCGGGACAATCTGACACTCAACGTGATCATGCTGCTGCATCCGTTCGAGGCCATCAAGCAGTGGCAAAGTGGAATTTAGTGATATGAGCACATTCTCCCCCCGCGAAACCGTTTCGGAACTCGACCGCTTCATCATCGGCCAGAAGGACGCCAAGCGCGCCGTGGCCATCGCCTTGCGCAACCGCTGGCGCCGCCAGCAGCTCGAAGGCCAGATGCGCGAAGAGGTGATGCCGAAGAACATCCTGATGATCGGCCCGACCGGCGTCGGCAAAACCGAGATCTCGCGTCGCTTGGCGCGGCTCGCCGGCGCGCCTTTCGTCAAGGTCGAGGCGACCAAGTTCACCGAAGTCGGCTATGTCGGCCGCGACGTCGAGCAGATCATCCGCGATCTTGTCGAGATCGCCATCGGCCTCGTGCGCGAGAAGATGCGCGAGGACGTCAAGGCGCGCGCACATGTCAACGCCGAGGAACGCGTGCTGGAAGCCCTGGTCGGCAAGACGGCAAGCCCGGCGACGCGCGACAGTTTCCGCAAGAAGCTGCGCGAGGGCGAACTCGACAACAAGGAAATCGAGATCGAGGTGGCCGACACCGGCAATGGCGGCATGCCCGGCTTCGAGATTCCCGGCATGCCCGGCGCCAATATCGGCGTGCTCAACATCAACGACATGCTGTCGAAGGCGATGGGCGGCAAGAAGACCAAGCAGCGCAAGACCACGGTGAAGGAGTCCTACGACCTGCTGGTCAGCGACGAGTCCGACAAGTTGCTCGACCAGGACGAGGTCGTGCGGCGGGCTCTCGACGCGACGGAGAATGACGGCATCGTGTTCCTCGACGAGATCGACAAGATCGCGGCCAGGTCGGACATTTCCGGCGGCCCGTCCCGCGAAGGCGTGCAGCGCGACCTGCTGCCGCTGGTCGAAGGCACGACGGTGGCGACCAAGTACGGGCCGGTGAAGACGGACCACATCCTGTTCATCGCTTCGGGTGCCTTCCATGTCTCGAAGCCATCCGACCTGCTGCCGGAACTGCAGGGCCGCCTGCCGATCCGCGTTGAGTTGCGTGCGCTGGAGAAGGAGGACTTCGTCCGCATCCTGACCGAGACCGAGGCGAGCCTCATCAAGCAGTATATCGCGCTGATGAAGACCGAAGGCGTCGAGCTCACCTTCACCGACGACGCCATCGATTCGCTCGCCGGCGTCGCCGTCGACCTCAACGCCAGCATCGAGAACATCGGCGCGCGGCGGCTGCAGACGGTGATGGAGCGGGTGCTCGACGATATCTCTTACGATGCGCCCGACCGCCACGGCACGGCCGTCACCATCGACGCCGCCTATGTCCAGAAGCATGTCGGCGACCTCTCCAGAAACACGGATCTGTCGCGATTCATCCTTTGAATGTGGGCGCCGGTGCGGTCCGGCGCTGGTTAAGGCAGTGCGGTCCCGCGACTGAACCATGTGTGGCCGGATGGTATCATCCGGCCACCTTTCGCCTCGCTGGCGGAAGGCGCGCTCTCGACTCGATTGAGAGCTTTACCTAGTTTGCCCGCAAGATCTGCAGGCGGCGGCGCATGAAAAAACTCATCCTGGTCATTCTCGGCTTGACGCTGGCGGCGACGCTGTTCGCCGCCGACGCGGCGACATTGGTGCCGGCGGGAAACCGCAATGCCGAGCAGCCCGACATTCCCGGCGCCTCCAGCCGGCGCACGCAGGCGACCAACACCACCTTCCAGGCGAAGTATCGCAAGGTCTATGCGCTGCTGCGGAACGACGCCGATCTGCGCGCCAAGATCAAGAAGGCGGCAAGCGCCTATGGCATCGACCCCATGCACATCGTCGGCGCCATCGTCGGTGAGCATACCTATAATGTCGACGCCTACGACCGGTTGCAGACCTATTACGTCAAGGCGATCTCATACCTCTCGAGCAAGCTGTCCTTCGCCTATGACGGCGAGGACGTCAGCGATTTCGTGCAGCGGCCGGAATTCAAGAAATGCGCCGCGATTTCGGACAGCTACGATCTGTGGGAATGCCGCGAACAGGTCTGGAACCATTCGTTTCGTGGCAAGACCGTCGGCGGCGAGGATTTCCCCGACAATCGTTTCGGCGCCACCTTCTTCCAGCCCTACTATGCCGGCCAGACCTTCGGCCTCGGCCAGCTCAACCCGCTGACCGCCCTGCAGATGAGCGATCTCGTGCATAAGGTGTCCGGCCTGCCGGAGCTCGACGTTTCCGATCCCAATTCAGTCTACAAGACCATCATGGATCCGGACCTGACGCTGCCCTATGTCGCGGCGACGATCAAGAAATCGATCGACGCTTACAGGAACATCGCCGGCTTCGACATTTCGGGCAATCCGGGGCTGACCGCCACGCTCTACAATGTCGGCAATCCGGAGCAGCGCGCCTATGCGCTGAAGGCCGAGAACGAAAAGCGCCGCGCCGCCGGCGAGCCGGAAAAGCTGCCGGAGGAGAACTATTACGGCTGGCTGGTCAACGACAAGTTGGACGAGCTGAAGGCGCTGTTTTAGAGTCCAGTGAAGTTCCGTGCTGCGGGGAATCGGTGTTCGCACGGCTTTCAGCGTCTACGCCGATTTCCACAATTGGCCCTACGCCGCCAGCAATGCCTTCAGCTTGATTTCAGGCGATCGCAGCGCCTCCGGGGCCGGCTTGGCCTGTTTGCCGATCAGCATCTCTGCCAGCCGGATGTCGCGGGCGACCGCATTGCCCGGGCCGATGCCGCTGGCCGCCACCAGCCTGCCGTCCTCGGTGAGGTGGAACAGGATGAAGGCGCCGGCGCCAAGGTCACGGCGCACCACCGTGCGGCCTTCGTCGGAGAGACCAGCGATCTGCAGGGACAGATCATACTGATCCGACCAGAACCACGGCACCGCCGTATGCGCCTCGCCGGCGCCAAGCATGTTCCTCGCGGCAAGAGCGCCCTGTTCCTGTGCATTGCGCCAGGCTTCCAGCCGCACGCGGCGGCCGCCATAGACAGCAAGCGGGAACGAGCAGCAATCGCCGGCGGCAAAGATGTCGGGATCGCTGCTGCGCAGTTCGGCGTCGACCGCTATGCCGTTCTCGATGGCCAGGCCGGCTTCGGCCGCGAGCCCGCTGACCGGCACGGCGCCGATGCCGATGACGGCGAGATCGGCTGATATCTCCCGGCCGCCGGCAAGCCTCACCCGCACCTCCTCGCCGTCGTCGGCGATGGAGGCGATGCCGTCCCCGCAGACCATGTCGACACCCTCGGCGACATGGGCTTCATGGATGATTTCGGCGATCTCGGCCGGAACGCCACGCATCAGGATGCGGGGCTGCGCTTCGATGACGGTGACCGCAGCGCCGAGCTTGCGGGCTGCTGCCGCAAGCTCAAGACCGATGAACCCGCCGCCAATGACGGCGATGCGGTTGCCGGCCTTGAGATGGACGCGAATGGCCAGCGCGTCGGCGAAGGTTCTGAGATAGACGCAGCGCCTGCCAAGGCCAGGCATCGGCAGCTTGCGCGGCGTCGAGCCGGTGGCCAGCAGCAGCTTGTCGTAGGGCAGTACCGAACCGTCCGACAGGCGCACCCTATGCGCCACGCGATCGATCGCCACGGCTTGGACGGAATGGACGTGCCGGATCGACTTTTCGGCCAGGACCTCGTCACTGGCGATCGCCTTGATCGCGGGTGCGTCGCCGGCCATCGCCGCCTTGGACAGGGGCGGCCTCTCATAGGGCGGATGCGGCTCGTCGCCGACCAGCGTCACCGGACCCGCATAGCCCAGTTCACGCAAGGCAAGTGCTGCCCGCCCGCCGCATTCGCCGGCTCCGATGATCACCACCCCGCGTGCCATGCCGGTCATCCGATCTGAACGAGGACTTTGCCTGCATCGACCTTGACCGGATAGGTCCTGAGGTTGACGCAGACCGGCGCTCCCCTGGCCGCGCCGGTCTTGTAGTTGAAGCGGCCATTGTGCTTGGGGCATTCGATGATCTCGTCCATCACCAGCCCGTCGGCGAGATGCACCTTCTCATGGGTGCACAAGCCGTCGGTGGCGAAATATTCGTCGTCCGGGCTGCGATAGATGGCGAAGGTGCGGCCGCCATGATCGAAGCGCATCACGTCCTCTTCATCAATGTCACCGGCGGCGCAGGCCTCGACCCAATCGCTCATTCAATCCTCCCCTGGAGATCGCGTGGCGGCGCGTGGCTATTCAGCCGCGACCGCCGCGCTGTCGTTGTGGAATTCCTCGCGGTACGGCCTGGCGGTCGCCGGCAGCTCGCGCTTGAGGAAATAGTCCTCGTTGCGCAACTGGCGGCGGAAGGCCGGGATCATCTCGCGATAGCCGGCCAGGATCGATCGCGTCGGCGCCGGCAGGTCATGCTTGATCAGTTCATGCAGCTTCGGCAGCGCATGGTAGGGCACCATAGGGAACATGTGATGTTCGACATGGTAGTTCATGTTCCAGTAGATGAAGCGGCTGATCGGGTTCATGTAGACGGTGCGGCTGTTGAGCCTATGGTCGGTGACGTTGTCGGCGAGACCGCCATGCTGCAGCAGGCCGACCATGACGTGATGCCAGGCGCCATAGAGCCTGGGCAGGCCGACCAGCATCAGGGGGAGGAACGATCCGCTGTAGAGCGCCAGCGCAATGGTCGCGGCATAGATCGCGGTCCAGATGCGGGCAATACGGATTGCTTTGGGCTGCTCCTGTTCGGGAATGAAGGTCTTCTCGGCCGCGCTGATGTTGCCGGCGGCGTTGCGAAGCATGTCCGACATCGCGCGCCAGGCATCGAGCACGCCGATAAAACCGAGGACGAGGCGCACAAGGTCCGGCGGCCGCATGACCGAGATTTCAGGATCGCGGCCGACGATGATGGTGTCGGTGTGGTGGCGCGTGTGGCTCCAGCGCCAGGTCACCGGATTGCGCATGATCATGAAGCAGGCGATCTGATAGACCGCATCATTCATCCACTGCGTGCGGAACGCCGTGCCGTGGCCGCATTCGTGCCAGCGCGAATCGGTGGACGAGCCGTAGAGCACGCCATAGGCGAAGAAGAATGGCACGCACCACCAGGTGCCCCAGAACCAGACGCCGCCGGCACCGCTGATGAGGAGGGCGGCCAGCCAGATCGCGGTGTCGCGGATCGCCGGGCCATCGGAACGCTGCATCAGTTCCTTCATCTGCTTGCGAGGGATGTCGGTGTGATACCACTCGGCCGCCGACAGGCCGTTTTCGACGGCAAGCCGGGCGTCGCGGCCGATCAGGCTGTAGTCACGCCGGGACGGCGCTGCGGTCATGATTGCCTCCCTGATCGCCAACTGGCTCCATGCTCAGAAATAGCGCCAAGCCATGATAGACTCAACATCACAAAGATAGTTTCTATCATTTCCCATCAGAATGGTGTATCGGTGCGGGCAATCGAACGAGGGCGATCATGGCGAAACGGCCGACCATCACCGATCTGGCACGCGTCTCCGGCGTCAGCGTTGCCACGGTGGACCGCGTGCTCAACAATCGCCTGCCGGTGCGCGCCGAGACCGCGCGCCGCGTCTACGAGACCGCGACCGAGATCGGCTATCACGCGGCCGGCCTGATCAAGCAGCGTATGCGCCACGAGTTGCCGGAATACCGGCTCGGCTTCCTGCTCTTGAGAGGCAATGATGTCTTCTACACGGAGTTCGCGCGGCAGCTCGAACTCGCAGTGGCGCAATCGCAGCGCTTCCGCGGCGTCGCGATCATCGACTTCGCCAGTTCGCTGACGCCAGACGAAATCGTCGAGCGCACGCGCAGGCTGGCGGCAAAATGCAGGGCCGTCGCCCTGGTCGGGCCGGATCACCCGGCGCTGACGGTCACCGTCGAGGACATGAAGGCCAGGGGATTGCCGGTCTTCTCGCTGCTGTCCGACTTCGCGGCCGGCATCCGCGAAGGCTATGTCGGCCTCGACAACCGCAAGGTCGGCCGCACCGCGGCCTGGATGATCTCAAAGGCGGCGAGGCGGCCGGGCAAGGTCGCGCTCTTCGTCGGCAGCCACCGCTTCCACGGCCACGAACTGCGCGAGATCGGCTTCCGCTCCTTCTTCCGCGAACAGGCGCCGGACTTCACCCTGCTCGAAACGTTGGTCAACCTCGAGGCCAACCAGATCACCCAGGACACGCTGCTCGACCTGCTCGGCCGCCACCCGGATCTCGTCGGCTGCTATGTCGCCGGCGGCGGCATGGAAGGCGCGGTCGCGGCGCTGAGGCAGGCCAAGCCGGCCGCGATGCCGGCGGTGGTCTGCAACGAGATATCGGCAGTCTCGCGGTCCGCCCTGGCGGATGGGGTGCTGACCATGGTGATCTCCACGCCGCTGGCGGCATTGTGCCGCGAACTGCTCGATCTCATGGCGCACGCCATCGAGACGGGCGCGGCCAACGCGCCCGGCCAGACCTTCCTGCCGTTCGACATCTACCTGCCCGAAAACATCTAGCGACCTTGGACCTTCGGCAATCGCGCCCGACGCGCATCCAAATTGACGCATTAATTGCCGCTAATATATACATGCCTGATGGACGGGGATGGGTTCGGCTACATCGCTTTTGGGAGCGATGAGTTCTATGCGCGTGGCGCGCTCTTCAGCGCCCTTCGCCTGCTTCACTATTGCCCGGGCGCCAGGATTGCTGTCCTCACCGACAGGCCCGGCATTTTCGATGGCTATCCCATCGAAACGATCGAACTCACGGCCCAGAGACAGGCTGAGATGTCCTTCGGCGATCGATACAGGTTTGGCATCAAGGCCGCCGGTATTATCGATCTGCTGCAGCGTTGCGAGCGTCTGTTCTTCATGGACACGGACATGTATCCGACCGGCGACATATCGCGATCTTTCAAAAGAATTTCAGCCCAGTCGTCCATAATGTGGCGGTGCGAAGGACGCCCGAAGGATCCCTATCGCGCGCTCGAAGGCAAGGGGCTCTCAATTGGAGGCCACATTCTGACCGGAGATGAGACGATGTGGGCGAGCGGCGTGCTTGGCGTTCATCATGATAACATTCCGGCTCTGGAGCGAGCGCACGCCGCCAGCGAGAAAGTCAGCGAAATCGTGCGTGCGCACACCCCGGAACAATTCTGTACCGGGGTCGCGTTATCACAGGATGGGCGAACCATCAGCAGACACCGGATGCCGATCGGCAATTACAATACCAGGGGAAAGAAGCTTCACGCCCGAAAGCGAATTGGAGCTTTCTTCGATCTCAACGGCAAGCTCTGTGTCGAACAGCAGGTGAGGCAGGCGGCGCGATACAGGGTCTGGAGAACGCCGCTCGATCTCTTGCTGCAGAGGGACATCTGGCATTTCTGAACGCAACGCCATCGACTGTCGACGACATCAAGGAAATGGACCCGGCGCGCCATAGCCGCCGGCAGCGGCATTCGCGCTGCAGCATCGCACGGCATCGACGCGTCGGGCAAAATCGCACGTCCGGTTTTGGAATCGCCCTTGACGCCTCCCGACGAAATGGAATAAATATTTCACCAGTCATGTATTTTGGTTCTTTCGTTCCGGAACATCTGTTTCAAACAGAGGCTTTGGCGTTCCAGCAAACGGCAGGCGCCACCCGGGGAGAGAAGACAATCGGGAGAGATTCCCCAGGCAGATCGGGGATTCCGGAGAGATCGGTGCAACCGGACACCAAAAGTGGAGGAGAGATTACAATGAAGAAACTGCTTCTGGGCGTCGCCTTCGCGGCGCTGATGAGTTCATCGGCCATGGCCGCCAAGATCGGCGTCTCGATGGCCAAATTCGACGACAATTTCCTCACCGTGCTGCGCAACGGCATGATCGAGCAGGCCAAGGGCATGAGTGGCGTCGACCTGCAGGTCGAGGATGCACAGAACGACGTCGCCAAGCAGCTCGACCAGATCAAGAACTTCGCCGCCTCGGGAGTCGACGCCATCATCGTCAACCCGGTCGACACCTCGGCCACGCAGGCGATGTCGGATGCCGCGGCAGCCGCCAAGATTCCGCTGGTCTACGTCAACCGCCAGCCGGTCAATGTCGACACGTTGCCCGACAACCAGGCTTTCGTCGCTTCCAACGAAGCCGATTCCGGCACGCTCGAAACCAAGGAAGTCTGCCGCCTGTTCAAGGAAGCCGGCAAGAAGGAAGCCAATGTCTATGTGATCATGGGCGAGCTTTCCAACCAGGCCGCCGTGCAGCGCACCAAGGACATCGACGATGTCATCGCCACGCCGGACTGCAGCTTCATCAAGATCATCGACAAGCAGACCTCGAACTGGGACCGCGACCAGGCGCAGAACCTGATGACCAACTGGCTGTCGACCGGCAAGCCGTTCGACGGCGTCATCGCCAACAATGACGAAAGCGCCATCGGCGCCATCCAGGCGATGAAGGCCGCCAACATCGACATGAAGTCGGTTGTCGTCGGCGGCGTCGACGCCACCCAGGACGCGCTTGCCGCCATGCAGGCAGGCGACCTCGACGCCACCGTGTTCCAGGACGCGGCTGGCCAGGGCGCGGGCGCGCTGGATGCGGCGCTCAAGCTCGCCAAGGGCGAGAAAGTCGAACGCAAGGTCTATGTTCCGTTCCAGCTGGTCACGCCCGCGAACATCGACAAGTTCCTGAAGAAGAACTGAGCCACGGACATACGGGCGGCGCTCTCGCGCATATGACAGCGCCGCCCTCTTTCCTCCAGCGCCTGAAAGGCGGCCCGAGGAACGACCGCGGTTGACGGAGGAAAGAAGATTGGCACAGACATCCCACGGCGTCGGCGAAGTAAGCTATGACGCCAAGAAGCGCACATGGCCGGCCGAATTCAACGTCTTCCTGGCGCTCGTCATTCTCGTCGTCGTCTTCGAACTGATCGGCCGCGTCTTTCTCGGCGACAGCTTTCTGTTCAACACCCGCAGCGACGTTTCCGGGCTCTTCAACGAGGCGCGGCTGCAGATCATCATCCTGCAGGTGTCGATCGTCGGCATCATCGCCATCGGGGTCACGCAGGTGATCATTACGGGTGGCATCGACCTGTCCTCGGGCTCGATCGTCGGCGCGACCGCCATGATCGCGATGAGCTTCGCCCAGGTCGCGACCGTCAACGGCAATCCCAACCCCAAGGCGATGTTCCTGGCGCAGGGCTGGACCGACCTGCCGGTGATCGTGCCGGTGCTGGTGGCGATCGGCTGCGGCCTGCTCGCCGGCCTGGTCAACGGCGCCCTGATCGCCTACACGCGCATCCCGCCCTTCATCGCCACGCTCGGCATGATGGTGACGGCGCGCGGCATCGCCAAATGGTGGTCCAAGGGCCAGCCGATCTCGTTTCCGACCGACAGTTTCGCGGCGATCGGCAAGGGCCTGATGCCTGTCATCATCTTCCTGTCGCTGGCCGTGCTGTTCCAGCTCATCCTGACCTACACCAGGTACGGGAAGCATTGTTACGCGATAGGCTCCAACGAGGATGCCGCGCGCATGTCGGGCATCAAGATCGCCAATCACAAGATCCTCGTCTACGTCATCGCCGGCATTCTGGCCGCGCTCGCCGCCGTGGTGCTCTCGTCCAAGAACCTCACCGCCCAGGCCGGCATGGGCGTGATGTACGAACTCGACGCCATCGCCATGGCGGTCATCGGCGGCGTCTCGCTGTCGGGCGGACGCGGCTCCATCATCGGCACGGTGATCGGCGCGCTGATCTTCGGCGTCATCATCTCCGGCTTCACCTTCCTGCGCCTCGACGCCTACTACCAGGAGATGGTCAAGGGCGTGATCATCGTCGGCGCGGTCGTTCTCGACCAGTGGCGCCAACGCATGCGGGCATTGAGGGCTTGACCATGTCGGACATCGTGCTGAAGACCGAAAACCTCACCAAGCGCTATGGCGGCGTGCATGCGCTTGAGGGCGCCAACTTCGAGCTGCGCAAGGGCGAGCATGTCGCCATCATGGGCGACAACGGCGCCGGCAAGTCGACCTTCGTGCGCCAGATCACCGCTGTCGAACAACGCACCAGCGGCCAGATCTGGTTCGACGGCAGGCAAGTGAATTTCGCCGGCCCGATCGAGGCCCGCGAGGCAGGCATCGAGACAGTGTTCCAGAACCTGGCGCTGGCCGACGATCTCGACGTGCCGTCGAACCTGTTCCTTGGCCGCGAAAAGGTGCTGTTCAATCTCGGCCCGTTCTCGATCCTCGACCGCAAATACATGCGCAAGGCGACCGAGGCGGCGCTGGTGCGCACGGCGGTGAAGATACCCAACCTCTCCAACACGATACGCCATATGTCGGGCGGTCAGCGGCAGTGCGTGGCGATTGCCAGGACGGCCACCTTCGCTTCCAAGCTGATCATCATGGACGAGCCGACGGCGGCACTCGGTGTGCAGGAGACGGCGCAGGTCGAAAACATCATCCGCACGCTGAAGGACAATGGCGAGCCGATGATCCTGATCAGCCATAACATGCGCCAAGTGTTCGACCTTTGCGACCGCATCGTGGTGTTCCGGCGCGGCCGCATCGTCGCCAATCTGCGCAAGGAGAATACCGACGGCCAGGATATCGTATCGTACATCACCGGCGCCAAGACTGGCGAGGCGGAACTCGCGGCCTAGGCGGTGGTTACCCGGCTCTAGGACGATCCGCCACACCGGGAAATAACCTTGCCACCTTTCCTCGACAGGAAGGTGCGGACACAACTCTCTCGAACCCATCCCCAAAGGACATATCCATGACTGTTCGCTTCGCCCTCCTCGGTGCCGGCCGCATCGGCAAGGTCCACGCCCGCGCCGTGGGCTCAAACCCGCAGGCAAAACTGGTCGCCGTTGCCGATGCTTTCGAGAAGGCGGCGAGCGAACTGGCGAGCGCCTATGGCGCCGAGGTGCGGACCATCGACGCCATCGAGAAATCCAATGACATCGACGCCGTCGTCATCTGTACGCCGACCGACACGCATGCCGATCTGATCGAGCGCTTCGCCAAGGCCGGCAAGGCGATCTTCTGCGAGAAGCCGATCGACCTCGACGTCAAGCGGGTGGAGAAATGCCTTGCCGTGGTCGACAAGGCCAAGGCGACGCTGATGGTCGGCTTCAACAGGCGCTTCGATCCGCATTTCGCCGCCGTGCGCAAGGCGATCGACGACGGCGCCATCGGCACGGTGGAGATGGTCACCATCACCTCGCGCGATCCCGGCGCCCCGCCGCTCGACTACATCGCGCGCTCCGGCGGCATTTTCCGTGACATGACCATCCATGATTTCGACATGGCGCGCTTCCTGCTCGGCGAGGAGCCCGTCGCGGTCAGCGCGCATGCCTCGGTGCTGGTCGACAAGAAGATCGGCGAAGCCGGCGATTTCGACTCGGTCAGCGTCATCCTCGAAACCGCGTCAGGCAAGCAGGCGGTCATCTCCAACTCGCGCCGCGCCACCTATGGCTACGACCAGCGCATCGAGGTGCATGGCTCGAAAGGCATGGTTGCGGCCGAAAACCAGCGGCCGGTGTCGATCGAATTGGCCAACGAGAAGGGCTACACCCGCCCGCCGCTGCACGACTTTTTCATGACCCGCTATCTCGACGCCTATGCCAATGAGATCGCCGCCTTCATCGCCGCTGCGACTTCAGGCAAGAAGGCGGCGCCGAGCGGCGCGGACGGCCTTGTCGCGCTGAAGCTGGCGGACGCCGCGCTGAAGTCGGCGACATCCGGCAAGACCGTGCGTCTCGACAAATAAGAACAGACCCAAGGCACAGGAGCAGGGCGATGAGCGCATCCGCCGACCGCAATTCGAACACACGCGCCATCGTCACCGGCGGTGCGCAAGGCATCGGCTTTGCCGTCGCCGAGGCGCTGGCCGACGAAGGTTGCCGCGCGCTGGCGCTGATCGGCCGCTCGCAGGAGAAGGGCGACAAGGCTGTCGCCCATTTCAAGAAATCGGGCGTCGACGCGATCTTTATCAGCGCCGACGTTTCAAAGGTGGCCGACTGCAAGCGCGCGGTCACCAACGCGCTCTCCCATTTCGGTACGATCAACGCGCTGGTCAACGCCGCCGCCACCTCGGCGCGCGGCTCGCTGGTCGAGACCAGCGAAGAGCTGTTCGATCAGATCTTCGACACCAATGTGCGCGGCCCGTTTTTCCTGATGCAGGGCGTGGTGGCGCATCTGCTGCAGAAGAAGACCCCAGGCTCGATCGTCAACGTGCTGTCGATGTCGGCGCATACCGGCCAGTCCTTCCTGACGCCCTATTCGACCAGCAAGGGCGCACTGATGACGCTGACCAAGAACGTCGCCAACGCCTATCGCTTCAACCGCATCCGCTGCAACGCCGTGCTGCCGGGCTGGATGGACACCGAAGGCGAGGACATCGTCCAGAAGAAATGGCACGACGCGCCCGACGACTGGCTGGCGAAGGCCGAGGCGGCGCAGCCAATGGGCCAGTTGGTCAAGCCGGACCAGCTCGCGCGGCTGATCAGCTACATGGTCAGCCCGCAATCGGGCGTCATGACCGGATCGCTGGTCGACTACGACCAGAGCGTCGCGGGTTCATCGCCGGAGTAGGTTCATGCGAGCAGTTTTCGGCATCATGCTTTAGCACCTATCGTAGGTCGGTCTTTGTGAAATCCTGACCGGTGTAGAGCAAAGCCAAATTATATGCCTTGCAACAGGCATAGGAAAAGCAATCGCCCATGTTGAGCTGCGCCGGCGAATTGACACCCTTGCCGTGGCTGCGCGCCGCTTCGACAGCGAGCCGCCCGACCTCGGCCGAAATGAGGACCTCGCCCACTCCCAAATCCTGTACGAAACGGTCAACGGCGGCATTCGCCTTTGTGATTGCCGCCGGTTCTACGGGTGAAGGCAGGGGGGTCTTTGAACGCGCCAAGGCCATTGAGGTCTCGAAACGAACGACCGCCGAAATGAAGAAAGGCCCGCCGTGGGCATCCATCCGGGCGGCGAGTTCTCCTGCCGTCGGCTCCGGGCGTAACAGCGCGACAACTGCCGACGCGTCAATGAACAAGCTCATAGCCCGCCTGAAAGCTCGTCCGAATAGGCTTTCATATCGAAGTCAGGATTATCCGCTCCGATTTCGCCAGCCATTCTGACCGCCTCCGCCAAGCGCTCCGACACAGATTGGACACTGCGGGCGCGCTCGATTTCATGCGTCAGAGCGCGGCGAACCGCCTCGACCTTGCTCGGCGCCTTTGTGAGGCGCTGCACCTCAAGGACCAACCGGTCGATATGCGTTCTTACATATTTATACAAGACTGCCATCGGATGCGTGACATCCAACGCGACTTCAGCTATATGCCCACTCATGATCAACCTGACCGCCACGTATTGGTACTTTAGCAGCTCGCTGGCGGCGGGAGGATTGCGCTCGATCTGAAGATTGCAGCACCAAGTCCGAACAGCCGCCAGATCTGGCGGCTTTTTTGTTTCAGCCGGCAGGTCTCCCAAAACATAGTTTTACGCAATTCCGGACGGAAAACCGCTACGCACCTTTCCTGGAATTGCTCTAACAGGAGCAGAAAGCCGTGTTGACCACCACAGACGACCTTCGGGTCAAGGAAATCAGAGAACTGAGCACGCCGGACCAGGTGATGCGGGAGATCCCGCGCACGCTGACGGCAACGCGCACCGTCAGCGCGTCACGCAATGCCATCCACGCTGTCTTGAACGGGACCGACGACAGGCTGCTCGTCATCGTCGGCCCTTGTTCCATCCACGATCCGGTCGCGGCCGTCGACTATGCCAGCCGTCTGGCGGCGCTGCGCGAGGCCCTGGCCGACCGGCTCGAGATCGTGATGCGGGTTTATTTCGAGAAGCCGCGCACCACGGTCGGCTGGAAGGGGCTGATCAACGATCCGGATCTCGACGGCAGCTTCAACATCGACAAGGGGCTGCGGATGGCGCGCAACGTGCTGTCCGCCGTCAACAATCTCGGCCTGCCGGCGGCGACCGAATTCCTCGACATGACGACGCCGCAATATATTGCCGACCTCGTCGCCTGGGGCGCCATCGGCGCGCGCACGACCGAGAGCCAGATCCACCGCGAATTGGCGTCGGGCCTCTCCTGCCCGGTCGGCTTCAAGAACGGCACCGACGGCAATCTCAGGATCGCCGGCGAGGCGGTGAAGTCGGCCGCCCAGCCGCATCATTTCATGGCGGTGACCAAGGGCGGACGCAGCGGCATCGCAACGACCACGGGCAACGAGGATTGCCATGTCATCCTGCGTGGCGGTGTTCAGCCCAACTACGACGCGGCAAGCGTCGAGGCCGCATCCGTCGAACTCGCCCGCATCGGTATCGCGCCCCGTCTGATGATCGACGTCAGCCACGCCAACTCGGCCAAGAAGCCCGAGAACCAGCCGAAAGTGGCGGCCGACGTGGCAGGCCAGCTGGCGGCGGGCGACGAGCGCATCATCGGCATCATGATCGAGAGCAATCTCGTCGCCGGCCGGCAGGACGTTGTGGCAGGCATGCCGCTGGTCTACGGCCAGAGCATCACCGACGGCTGCATCGACTGGGCGACCACCGAGACCGTGCTGCACGGGCTTGCCGGCGCCGTCGAATGGCGCCGCTCGGCACGCCGCGCCATGCTGGAAAGCCGGCAGGGCGCTGCCTGACACGGCCGTGTCTGCAAAGAAAGGGCGGTGGTCGCCGGATTCGGACCGGACTCACGCCGCCCTCAAACCTTCCCAGGCGGTGAACAGCGCGACGGCGAACAGCAGCAGGCCGGCGGCGCGGCCTGCAAAAGCCGTGGCGCGAGGATTGGCGACCAGCAAGTCCCGGCTCCGGCCGGCGGTAATCGCGAGCCCGCCATAGATGGCGAACTGCGTAAGGACCGTAAGCAGCCCCATAATGGTCGCTTGCGCCCAGATCGGGCCGTAAGCCGGTTTGAGGAACTGCGGATAGACAGCCAACACGAAGAGATAGGCTTTCGGATTGATCAGGCAGGTCACGGCGCCCTGGCGGAAGGCTTTCCATGCCGAGCGGCTGCCGGTTGGCCCGTGATTGTCGACCGTGATGGAGCTGCGCATCAAGGTGATGCCGATAAAAGCCATGTAGGCGGCGCCGGCAATCAGCAATGGCGTGAACAGGATCGGCACGAAATGCATCAGCAGGCCAACGCCGACCGCGCCATTCAACGTATGGACCAGGCCGCCCAGCATGATCCCGCCGGTTGCCGCAAGCCCCCGGTTGATGCCGCCGGTAAGCGCATTGGCAAGCACGAACAGCATGTCCATTCCGGGCACGATGATGATGCCGAACAGGAGCAGAAAGAAAAGCCAGAGATTGAGCGCGTAGTCCATGTCAGTTGCCTGTCAGCCTTCCCGGCAATCCATTGAGGAAGCCGTTGATTTTCATGCCAATAGGCAGTCCTATAGGTCAGCCCAACTGACGATGGTGTGTCAGTAGCGAACGGGAACCGAGTAAAAAATGCGCAAGGCCTCGCGCCTGTTCGAGATCATCCAGATCCTGCGGCTGGCCAGGAAGCCGGTGACGGCGGCTATAATGGCCGGGCAGCTGGAAGTGACGATACGCTCGATCTATCGCGACATCGCGGCCCTGCAGGCGATGCGTGTCCCGATCGAGGGCGGCCGTGGCATCGGCTACATCCTGCGCCCCGGCTTCGACCTGCCGCCGCTGATGTTCTCGATCGAGGAGATGGAGGCGATCGTGCTGTCGCTGGCGTTGCTCGAGCGCACGGGAGACGACGAGCTCAAACAGGCGGCCAAGCGCGTCGGCGCCAAAATCGCCGGCGCGGTGCCCCCGCCCTTGCGCCAGACGCTCGACGCCAATGCCTTGCATGCCTGGGGCTTTGCCGCGCCCGCCGCCGGCGCGATCGACCTGGCGCTGGTGCGCCGCGCCATCCGCGACGAGAAAAAGCTCGACCTTTCCTACCGCGACGAACGAGGCCGGCCTACGACACGCCTGATCCGCCCAATCGCGCTGATCTACTATGCCGAGACCGCCAACATCGTCGCCTGGTGCGAGCTGCGCCAGGCGATCCGCAATTTCCGCAGCGACCGCATCGAGGATTGCCGGCCGACCGGCTTATGGTTCAAGGGCGAAGGCGACCGCTTGCGGCAGGTCTGGGTCAATGGCTGGGAAACGAATGCGGTTGTCGGCGGCTGACTGTTACCTCACCTCCACCCAGCGCTTTTGCTCATATGAACGCGCCATGGCATGCACGGTGCGCTCGATCTCCAGCCCTTCGGCGAACTCGATGAGCCGGGCGGGCTCGCCGGCGAGCCGCGTCAGCAATTCGCGGCACTCGATGATCTTGAGGTCGTTGAAGCCGAGGCCATGGCCGGGCGCCGGCAGGAAGGCATCATAGGGCCTGTGATGCGGCGCCACCAGGATGGTGCGATAGCCCTGTTCGGTCGGCCGGTCCGATGTGAGGTAGAGCTGGAATTCGTTCATGCGCTCCTGGTCGAACAGGATCGACCCCTTGGAGCCGAAGATCTGGATGGCGATGCGGCCCTTGCGGCCCCAGGCCGAACGGTTGACCTGAAGCGTGCCGGCAATGCCGTTTTCCAGGCGCATCAGCACGCTGGCGATGTCGTAGGTTTCGACCGCGCGGCGCCCGCCTGATGCCAGCTTGCGGTCGGCATAGGGCTTGGCCATGTCGCAGATGACGCTGGCGACACGTCCGAACAGCACCGAGACCAGCGACAGCGGATGCACGGCGAAATCGTCGAGCGCGCCGTAGCCGGAAGCGGCTTCGTGCTTCCAGAAGAACAGCGCCTCCGGATCGGCCATGAAATCCTCGTCCATCTCAATGCGCAGATGGTTGACATCGCCGATGATCTTTTCCTCCAGCAACGCGCCGATGTGGCGTATGGCCGGACTCTGGATGTAGTTGTATCCAAGAGCGGCGACCTTGCCTGATGTCTTGGCCGCGGCCGCCATCGCCTCGGCCTCGGCAAAGCTCGGCGCCATCGGCTTTTCGCACCACAGATGCTTGCCGGCTTCGAGGACGGCGATGGCCATTTCCGGATGGAACTGGTTGGGCGTGGTCAGCGAGACGATATCGACCTCCGGGTCGTTGACGACGGCGCGCCAGTCGCCGGAGGCCTTGGCGAAGCCGAACTCGCCGGCCTTGCGCCTGGCGAGATCCTCATTGACCTCGCCGAGATGGACGAGCCGCGGCTTGGCCACGTCGGGGAAGACGGCGCCGACGGCGCTCCACGCGATGGCATGGCATTTTCCCATGAAGCCCGTGCCGATAAGACCTACGCCAACCATCCGCGATTTCTCCATTGCCGGAAGTGCCGATTGGATGAATTAGTCCATTTTTCCCCGGAATGGAATGTCTGCCTCATTTTTTATGGCGTTCTTGCGCAGGCTCGCTATGATGGGGCAGAGAGGACGCCTCACGGATGAGCTTGGACGGGCCGACGATGGACGAACGAGTACCTCGCGACTTCGAGACACTGCGCGCCACGATCCTGGACCGGCGCGACAGCCTGCCCAAGCGTATCGCCCAGGTCGCCGCCTATGCGCTCGACAATCCCGACGACATCGCCTTCGGTACTGCTGCCAGCATCGCCGCTTCGGCCGGCGTGCAGCCGTCGACGCTGATCCGCTTTGCCCAGCAACTCGGTTTCGACGGCTTCACCAGCCTGCAGCAGGTGTTCCGCGAACGGCTGCGCGAGCGCAACTCTTCCTATGACGAGCGGTTGCAGGCGCTGCGCGCCAAGGCAGATGCCGGCGCCGGCCACCGGGCAATCTTCGACGGGTTCGTCGCCGCTGCCAGCACCTCGCTCAACGACATTTCCCGCACGCTCGATGACGCGCATCTGGAAGACGCGATTTCGCTGCTGGCCAAGGCGCAGACCATCTTTGTGCTGGCCAAGCGGCGCTCCTATCCGGTGGCGACCTACATCGCCTACGCGCTTGGCAAACTGAAGATACGCAACCAGCTGATCGAATCGGCCGCCGGCCTGAATGCCGAGATGGTCGCCTTCGCCACCCCGGCCGACGCCGTCATCGCCATCAGCTTCTCACCTTACGCGCCGGCCACGATCGAGGAGGCGCGCGCCATTTCCGAGCAAGGCGTCCCGATCGTCGCCATAACCGACAGCTCGTTTTCGCCGCTCGCCCAGTTCGCCAGTGTCTGGTTCGAGGTTGCCGAGGCCGACTTCGCCGGTTTCCGCTCGCTGTCGGCGACGATGGCGCTGGCCATGGCGCTGACCGTCGGCGTCGGCGAGAAGCGGCGTGACGCCAGTCGCAAGCGCAAGGCCTGATCGCGCCCTCACAAGGCAATTTCAATCGGGGAATGCTCATTCCATATTGACTATGGATTGGAATTATTATTTCATATTCCCGGCACCACGCCGCCGCTCGCGCGTGTTACCCAAACAATGTTGTCCATGACGACAAGGCCGACGGGAGGTTCCAATGAGCGAAGCCGTGGACGCAAGGCATGCGCCGCTCGATGTCATCACCATCGGCCGCGCTTCCGTCGACCTCTACGGCCAGCAGATCGGCTCGCGGCTCGAGGACATCACGTCGTTCGCCAAGTCGGTCGGCGGCTGCCCGGCCAACATTTCGGTCGGCACGGCGCGGCTCGGCCTGCGCTCGGCGCTGCTGACGCGCGTCGGCGACGAGCAGATGGGCCGCTTCATCCGCGAGCAGCTGAAACGCGAAGGCGTCAATGTCGACGGGCTGAAAACCGACAAGGAACGGCTGACAGCGCTGGTGCTGCTTTCGGTCGAGAGCGAAGGCGTTTCGCCGATGATCTTCTACCGCTCGGACTGCGCCGACATGGCGCTGGCCGAAGAGGATGTCGACGAGGCCTTCATCGCCTCGGCCCGCGCGATCGTCGTCACCGGAACGCATTTTTCCCGCCCCAACAGCGATGCCGCCCAGCGCAAGGCGATCCGCATCATGAAGGCCAAGGGCGGCAAGGTGGTCTTCGACATCGACTACCGGCCGAACCTTTGGGGTCTCGCCGGTCATGCCGAAGGGTTCGAGCGCTATGTCAAGTCGGACCGGGTCTCGGCCCGGTTGAAGACGGTGCTGCCCGATTGCGATCTGATCGTCGGCACCGAGGAAGAGATCATGATCGCGTCGGGCGCCGACGATTGCCTGAGCGCGCTGAAGACGATCCGCGCGCTGTCCTCGGCGACCATTGTGCTGAAGCGCGGCGCCATGGGCTGCATCGTCTACGACGGAGCGATCAGCGACGATCTCGAGGACGGCATCGTCGGCGAGGGTTTCCCGATAGAGGTCTACAATGTGCTGGGCGCCGGTGACGCCTTCATGTCCGGCTTTCTGCGCGGCTGGCTGGGCGGTGAAAGCCTTGCGACAGCGGCAACCTGGGCCAATGCCTGCGGCGCCTTCGCCGTGTCGCGGCTGCTATGCGCGCCTGAATATCCGACCTTCGAGGAGCTGCGGTTCTTCCTCAAGAACGGCAGCAAGCATCGTGCGCTGCGCAAGGACGAGGCGATCAACCACATCCACTGGGCGACCACCCGCCGGCGCGACATCCCTTCGCTGATGGCGCTCGCATGCGATCACCGTGTGCAGCTCGAGGATGTGGCGGCCAAGGCCGGCGCCGATCCGGCACGCATCCGCGATTTCAAGGTGCTGGCGGTCAAGGCCGCGGCCAAGGTCGCCGCCGGCCGCGACGGCTATGGCATGCTGATCGACGAAAAGCACGGCCGCGAGGCGATGTTCGAATTCGCCAGGCATTCCTTCGCCTGGCTCGGCCGGCCGGTGGAACTGCCGGGCTCGCGGCCGCTGCGCTTTGAATTCTCGCAGGATATCGGCTCGCAGCTCGTCGAATGGCCGGTCGATCACTGCATCAAGTGCCTGTGCTTCTACCATCCCGACGATCCGGCTGATCTCAAGGAAGAGCAGCAGCAGAAACTCAAGAGCCTTTACGAGGCCGCGCGCAAAGTCGGCCGCGAATTGCTGGTCGAGATCATCGCCGGCAAGAACGGCAAGCTCGACGACACCACCATCCCGCGCGCGCTTGAAGAACTCTATGCGCTCGGCATCAAGCCGGACTGGTGGAAGCTTGAGCCGCAGGCATCGAGGGGCGCCTGGGCCAAAATCGAGGCGGTGATCCTGAAGCACGACCCCTGGTGCCGTGGCGTCGTGCTGCTTGGCCTGGAAGCGCCGCAGGACGAGCTGGAAGCCGCCTTTGCGGCCACCGCCGAGGCGCCCATCGTGAAAGGCTTTGCGGTCGGCCGCACCATCTTCGTCCATGCGGCCGAACAATGGCTGGCCGGCAGGATGTCGGATGACGAGGCTGTCGCCGACATGGCGTCGCGCTTCGAAAAGCTGACCGAAGCGTGGCTTGCCGCGCGCGGCCGCAAGGCGGCATAACAAGGCGCGGCATAAGACTGCGGAGGAAACCGAGATGACCAAGACAATCCGCCTGACGATGGCGCAGGCGCTGACCCGCTTTCTCAGCAAGCAGATGACCGAGATGCACGGGGAAAGAACGCCGATTTTCGGCGGCGTCTGGGCGATCTTCGGCCACGGCAATGTCGCCGGCATCGGCGAGGCGCTTTACCAGGTGCGCGACGAATTGCCGACCTTCCGCGCCCATAACGAGCAGGCGATGGCGCATGCCGCGATCGCCTATGGCAAAGCCAACTTCCGTCGCCGCTTCATGGCCGCGACCTCTTCGATCGGACCCGGCGCGCTGAACATGGTGACGGCCGCCGCCCTTGCCCATGTAAACCGGTTGCCCATCCTGTTTTTGCCGGGCGACGTCTTCGCCAACCGCATTCCCGACCCGGTGCTGCAGCAGGCCGAGGATTTTTCCGACGGCACGGCGACCGTCAATGACTGCTTCCGCCCGGTATCACGCTATTTCGACCGGATCACGCGGCCGGAACAGATCATCCCGGCGCTCAATCGCGCCATGCAGGTGCTGACCGATCCGGCCGAATGCGGGCCGGTGACCTTGTCGCTCTGCCAGGATGTGCAGGCCGAGGCTTATGACTATCCCGAGAGCTTCTTTGCCGAGCGGCTCTGGCACCAGCGCCGGCCACGCCCGGACCGCGGCGAACTGGCGGCGGCGGTCGCCGCGCTCAAGGGCGCGAAGAAGCCGCTGATCATTGCCGGGGGCGGCGTGCTCTATTCGCAGGCGTCCGGAGAACTGGCCAAATTCGCGCAAGGCGCGGCCATTCCGGTCTGCGAAACGCAGGGCGGCAAATCCTCCCTGCCGGACGATCATCCGCTCAACATGGCGGCCGTCGGCGTTACCGGCACCTCGGCCGCCAACCGGCTGGCGGAAGAGGCCGATGTCGTGCTGGCCGTCGGCACGCGGTTGCAGGATTTCACCACCGGATCGTGGGGGCTGTTCAAGAACTCCGGCAGGACCATCATCGGGCTCAACACGCAGGCTTTCGACGCCGGCAAGCACTGGGCCCTGCCGCTCGTCGCGGACGCGGCCGAAGGGCTTGCCGAACTGGGTGCGGCGCTGCAAGGCTGGAAGGCGCCTGCCGCCTGGACCGACAATGCGCTGAAGGGCAAGAAGGATTGGCAGGCCGATGCCAGCAAGGTGACGGCCTCCACCAATGCCGCTTTCCCCTCGGACGCGCAGGTGATCGGCGCGGTACAGCGTGCCATGGGTTCCGGCGTGACCTTGCTGCATGCCGCCGGCGGGCTGCCGGGAGAGTTGCACAAGCTCTGGCAGGCCGGCGCGCCCGGCTCCTATCATGCCGAATATGGCTTCTCGACCATGGGTTACGAAATCGCCGGCGGGCTCGGCACCAAGATGGCCAAGCCCGACGAGGACGTCGTCGTCATGATCGGCGACGGCTCCTATCTGATGCTGAATTCCGAGATCGCCACCTCGGTGATGCTCGGTCTGAAACTGACCATCGTGCTACTCGACAACAGGGGGTTCGGCTGCATCAACCGGCTGCAGATGGCGACCGGTAGCGCCAACTTCAACAATCTCCTGAAGGACTCGCGCCACGAGATCCTGCCCGACATCGACTTCGCCGCGCATGCGGCAAGCATGGGGGCGATTGCCGAAAAGGTCTCGTCGATCGCCGGGCTGGAGACTGCATTGGCGCAAGCGAGGCAGAACGACCGCACCACCGTGCTGGTCATCGACACCGATCCGCTTGCCTCGACCGAGGCCGGCGGTCACTGGTGGGATGTCGCGGTGCCGGAAGTGTCGGCGCGACGCGAAGTCAACGCCGCGCGCAAGAAATACGAAGACGCGTTGCAGGAGCGGCAGTGACCGCTTGCGCGACACCAACGAACTGAACCTGGAGTGACGACTTGAAAGCCAAACTGGGCATGTCCCCCATTGCATGGTGGAACGACGATCTCGCGGAATTGAGCGATGACGTGTCGCTGGAGGAATGTTTGCGCCAATCGCGCTCCGCGGGCTTCACCGGCATGGAAATGGGTCGGCGCTTCCCCAACGACCCCGCCATCATGCTGCCGATCCTCAAGGCCGCCGACGTGACCCTATGCGGCGGCTGGTTTTCGGGCACGCTGGTCGACGAGGAGATGGCCGCCAACAAGGACCGTATCCAGCCGATGATCGACCTGTTCAGGGCGGTCGATGCGCCCTGCATCGTCTATGGCGAGGTCGGCCGCTCGATCCAGGGCGACCGCTCCAAGCCGCTCGCCAGCAAGCCGAAGCTTTCGGGCGACGAGATGAAGGCCTATGCGCGGCGCCTGACGGAATTCGGCGAATGGTGCGCGGAGCAAGGCATGCCGCTTTCCTACCATCACCATATGGCGGCGGTGGTCGAGACCGAGCCGGAGCTCGATGCCTTCATGCGCCATTCCGGTGAAGGCATTCCGCTGTTGCTTGATGCCGGGCATCTGGCGTTTGCCGGCGGCGACGTGCTGCGCGCCATCGATAACCACCACAAGCGCATCAGCCATGTCCATGTGAAGGACGTGCGCATGGCTGTGATCGACAAGCTCGACCGCACGAAGCAGTCCTTCCTCGACGCCGTGGCGCTCGGCGCCTTCACTGTGCCAGGCGATGGCTCGCTCGATTTCGGCGCCATCGTGCAGCGCTTCGCCGACCATGGCTATGAAGGCTGGTTCGTCGTCGAGGCCGAGCAGGATCCGAGGAAGAGCCCACCGCTCAGGATGGCGCAGGTTGGCCACAAGGAACTGATGCGGGTGATGACATCGGCCGGTTACACGGTCGAGACGCAAGGTTTTCCGAATGCTTGAAGCGATGGGTTCACGGCGAAGCCGGTTGCTGTAGATTGGCCCGATGAAAGATTATGAACACCCGTTTTTCCGCCCGCTTTGGCGCCGTGTCGCCGTCGTCGCGGTCTGCCTGATCTGGTCGGTCATCGAATTCGCCACCGGCACGCCGTTCTGGGGCGTCATCGCGCTAGGCTTCGCCGGCTACGGCGTCTGGCAGTTTTTTTATCTCTACAAGCCGGCCGACGAGAGCAAAGCGACGGCCGAAGCCGAACCGAAGGAGTGACCAATGTCGAAGCTGCTCGTCAAAGCCGACAAGGGGCACGGCCGCGTCGCGCATGTGACGCCCGAAAGCGCCGGCTGGACCTATGTCGGTTTCGACCTGCATCGGCTCAAGCCGGGCGAAAGCGCCTCGGGAAGGACGGACGACCGCGAGGTTTGCCTGGTGTTCGTCACCGGCAAGGGTACAGCGAGAGCCGGCGGCAAGGATCTCGGCCTGCTCGGCGAGCGCATGTCGCCCTTCGCGGGCAAGCCGTGGTCGGTCTATATCCCCGAAGGATCGGACTGGTCGGTGACTGCCGATACCGAACTGGAACTCGCGGTGTGCTCGGCGCCTGGCCTTGGCGGCGGCCTGCCGGTGCGGGTGATCGGGCCGGACGATCTCGGCCAGGAGGTGCGCGGCAAGGGCACCAACACGCGCTACGTCACCAACATCCTGCCCGAAGGCCAGCCAGCCGACTCATTGCTGGTGGTCGAGGTCATCACGCCGGGCGGCCACACGTCGAGCTACCCGCCGCACAAGCACGACCAGGACAACCTGCCCACCGAATCCTACCTCGAGGAGACCTATTACCATCGCCTCAACCCGCCGCAGGGCTTTGCCTTCCAGCGCGTCTATACCGACGCCGACGGGAATGGGCATCGCGCGCTGGACGAAGCCATGGCGATCGAGGATGGCGATGTCGTGCTGGTGCCCAGGGGCTATCACCCCTGTGCCGCCTGCCACGGCTATGACCTCTATTATCTGAATGTGATGGCAGGGCCGAAGCGGACATGGAAATTCCACAATGCGCCCGAGCACGAATGGTTGATGAAGGCATGACCGTTCGCGTTTCCGGCTGAACTTATTGGTCCAGTTTGGAAAAATCGTCGGCTAACGACCCTGAGGGCCGATTTGCCTTCGAAAACCCTTCAAAGCTTCGTCAATCCGTCATGCAAATCACCTATGGCAACGGGATTAGCGCATGTTGCCCAAAAGTGCGTAGCGGTTTTGGGGCGACGACATGCACCAAACGAAGACTTAAGGCGCGTCGCACCATCGCTTCAAACGCGGCGCGCTTTAACGAGGACTTCCCATGCGTTATGCCATTTACTTCACCCCCCGGCAGGACGAGCCGCTGGCGAGGATCGCCACCAACTGGCTGGGCCGCGACCCTTTCGGTGCCGCGACCAGGCCGGTTGAGGCCGTGGCCGGCCTGTCGGCAGCGGAAGTGGCCTTCCACACCGCCTCGGCGCGCCGCTATGGCTTTCACGCGACACTGAAAGCGCCTTTCCAGCTGGCCGCCAACGAGACAGAGGCTTCGCTGCGCGCGGCGCTCGATCATTTTGCCGAGGCAACGCCTGTGGTGACGATCCCGCGTCTCGTCGTCAGCCAGATCGACAGCTTCTTCGCGCTGGTTCCTGAAGGCCCGCTGCCTCCGCTCAACCGCTTCGCCGATAATGTGGTGCGTGATTTCGACCGGTTTCGCGCGCCCTTGAGCGAGGCCGAGATCGAGCGGCGCAGCCCGGATTCGCTGAAGCCGGCCGAGTTTCGCAATCTCTGCCAGTGGGGATATCCCTATGTTTTCGAGACCTTCCGCTTCCACATGACCCTGTCCGGCCGGGCCGGGCCACAGGAAAGCCCTCGCCTGCGCGCGGCCATCGAAAGCCTTTTCGCCGATGTGTTGCGCCAGCCCGTGCTGGTGGATGCGCTGACGTTGTTTGTCGAACCCGAACCCGGTGCGCCGTTCATGGTGCTTTCCCAGCACGCGCTTGGACGCCGCCCGGCCAGAAAGACCGCCTGACAGGCGCCGAAAGCAAGGACTACCCGCAATGACCGCCGAAACTGTTCTTTCCAATGCCCGCATCGTCCTTGCCGACGAGATCGTCGAAGGGTCGCTTGTACTGCGCGACGGCTTAATCGCCGGCATCGACGCCGGTGCTGCCCGGACCGGCGAGGACATGGGCGGCGACTTCATCATTCCAGGGCTGGTCGAACTCCATACCGATCATCTCGAGGGCCATTATGCGCCGCGGCCGAAAGTGCGCTGGAACCCGATCGCCGCGGTGCTTGCCCATGACGCGCAGGTGGCGACCGCCGGCATCACCACCGTGCTCGATGCCTTGCGTGTCGGCATGGACGAGGATGCCGATCTCACCTCGGACGATATCCGCAAGCTCGCCGACGCGATCGAGGACAGTGTCCAGCAGGAGCGGCTGCGGGCCGACCATTTCATTCATCTGCGCTGCGAGGTCTCGGCACCGGATTGTCTGAGGGCCTTCGCCAATTTCGAGACCGACGACAGGGTGAAACTGGCGTCGCTGATGGACCATGCGCCGGGCCAGCGCCAGTTCGTCAATCTCGAGACCTATGCCTATTATTATCAGCGCAAGCTCAAGCTGAGCGACCATGATTTTCAGAAGTTCTGCGAGAAGCGGATGGGCGAATCGGCACGCAATTCCGGGCCAAACCGTGTCTTCATCGCGGCCGCCTGCCATGAGCGCGGCATCGTGCTCGCCAGCCACGACGACGCCACGTCGGCTCATGTCGACGAGGCCATCGAGCAGGGCGTGCGGGTCGCCGAATTCCCGACCACCGAGGAAGCGGCGCGCGCCTCGAAGGCCGCCGGGCTCGGCGTGCTGATGGGCGCGCCCAATGTCATGCGCGGCGCCTCGCATTCGGGCAATGTTTCGGCCCGCACCCTGGCCAGTGACGGCCTGCTCGACATCCTGTCGTCCGATTACATCCCCTTCAGCCTGATCCAGTCGGCCTTCTTCCTCGGCGACATGGTCGAGGGCATTTCGCTGCCGCAGGCCGTCGCCATGGTTTCGAAGAACCCGGCGCAGGCCGTCGGCCTTGAAGACCGCGGCGTCATAGAGCAGGGACGCCGCGCCGACCTGGTGCGCGTGCGCGTCGACGATCATGTTCCGGTCGTGCGCACCGTCTGGCGGCAGGGACGCCGGGTGGCATGATGGTGTCGGCCTCGATCGAACGCGAACTGTCCGCCGAAACCTTTCCGATCCGTCACGGCGTCTTTGTCGCTGTCGTCGGCCCAAGCGGTGCCGGCAAGGACACGGTGATCGGCTACGCCAAGGCGCTTTTCGCCGAAGAGACGCAGCTGGAGTTCGTGCGCCGCGTCATCACCAGGCCGTGCGATGTCACGAGCGAGGATCACGACACGCTGGCCGACGCCGCTTTCGCCGAGGCCGAGGCCGACGGCGCCTTTGCCATTTCCTGGGAAGCGCATGGCCTGCGCTACGGCCTGCCTGCCGACGTCGACTGGTCTGTTTCCAATGGACACGTGGCCGTCGCCAACGTCTCGCGCGCGATCATCCCCACCTTGCGCGAACGCTATGCCAATCTGGCGATCGTGGAGATCACCGCCTCGCCCGAGGTACTGGCCGAGCGGCTGGCGATGCGCGGCCGCGAGTCGCGCGGCGAAGTGCTGGCGCGGCTGGCGCGCAGCGCCAGTGTGACCTTGTCCGGCCCTGGCGTCACGTCGATCGACAACAGCGGTCCGCGCGAGGTGGCCGGCGAGCGCTTCGCCGAGCTGCTGCGCAAGGCGATGGCCTTCTCCGACATGTCGGGCTTGATCTAAGCCAAGATCCTGTAGCTCCGATTTCGGCACATCACGTGCCGCGACCGCTGCTTGCAGCGGTCCATGGCCGCTCGTCCTGGAGCGGGCGACTCGGTCGCGTGCGCCTGCCGGCGCCGTCACATCCCTGTAACAGACATTTCGGATTGTGGCTCCCGTTGTAATCACTACAGACGACGGAGCGGGCCGGCCACCATGAGCTATGATGCCTCGGAAGACCGGAGAATGACGGTCGATGCCCGGGTTCACGCGGCACTCGAAAGCCTGCCGCCGGCCGAGCAGCGTATGGCGCGGTTCTTCGTCGACCAGAAGCGGTCGGTCCTGCTGGGATCGGCGGCCGAGATCGCCGAACTCGCCGGCACCAGCGACGCGACCGTGGTTCGGACGGCGCGCTCGCTTGGTTTCGAAAGCCTCTCGGCGCTTCGCCAGATGCTGCTGTCGGACCTGACCGGCACGCCATCCCCCGGCAAGCGCCTGGCGCGCACCTTGCAGGAGACCGGCGACGACAGTGCCGGGGCACTGCGGCATGTGATCGACCTCCATGAGAGCGTGCTCGATGTGCTCAAGCGTCCGGAGATGGCGGCGGCATTCGAGCGCAGCGTCGACATTCTGGCGCGGGCCAATCGTCGCCACGTCTTCGGCATAGGTCCATCGGGCGCCATGGCCGACTATGCCAGCCTGCAGTTCAACCGGATCGGCCTGCCGACCAGCGCGCTGTCGGTGTCAGGAATTGCGCTCGCCGACCGCTTGCTGTGGCTCGGCAAGGGCGACGCCGTTCTGATGATGGCCTACGCGCCGCTCTACCGCGAGGTGGAAGTCGTCCTCGACCATGCCATGCGGTTCGACGTTCCGGTGGTGCTGATCAGCGACAATCTGGCTCCCCTGGTTCCCGGCAAGGTGGCGGAAAGCCTGCCGGTTCCGCGCGGCAGGGCCGATCACCTGGCCATGCATGGCGGCACGATCGTCCTCATCGAGGCGATGATCATCGGGCTGGCGAAACGAAACAGCGAAGCCGCCTTTGATGCCCTCGATCGGCTGAGCACGGTTCGGGGATCGATCGATAGAGCCTGGATAAAGCGCGGCGTCCGAAAGAATAAATACAATAAAACAAGCAATCCATACAAATGACACAAAACATTCAACCTGTTCATGCATGATACGATGGGGCTTACTGTGCCCATGGCAAATCCACTGGAGAGCAAGATGAACACACGTACAACTTTCTACTTGGCAATTGGCTTGAGCGCGCTTGCCATGGCAGCACCCGCATCGGCATCCGACCTGGTGCTTTATGACGCGCTCGATTTCGCCGGCCCGGTGGCCAAGGCCTTCGAGGCCAAGACCGGCCTTACCGTCGACGTGGTCGAACCCGGCAGCACCGGCGAGACGCTGGGCAAGATCGCCGCCGAAGGCAGCAATCCGCAGTTCGACATCGTCTGGCTCGACGGCTCCGCCGTCATGGAACGGATGGCGGCAGACCACGTGCTGCAGGCCGTTCCCGCCGCCGCCTACGACAAGGTCGCCTTCACCGATCTCGGCAAGTCGCTGATCCCACAAAGCCACGCCTTCCTGCCGACCGGCACCAGCACCACGGCCATCGAGGTCAACACCAAGAAAGTGCCCGCCGGCAAGATGCCCAAATCCTGGGCCGACCTCCAGTCCTTCGCCGGCGGCGTCGCCGCCAAGGATCCCAATTTGTCGGGCCCTGCCTATCAATGGCTGGCCGGCTTCTTCCAGACCAACGGCGTCGACGCCGGCAAGACCCTGCTGGCCAAGACGCTGACCAACAAGTCCCTGTCGGGCCTGTCGAGCGGCGGCAAGGTGAACAAGGCCGTGCTGACCGGCGATGCCTCGGTCGGCGTCAATCAGGACAGCGCCATCTTCTCGAAGATCGCCGCCGGCGAACCCGTCGTCGCGGTCTACCCGAGCGAAGGCTCCGTGGCCTTGCCGCAAGGCCTCGGCATCAGCGCAAAGACGCAGCACATGGACGCGGCTCGGAAGTTCATCGACTTCGTCACCAGCGCCGAGGGCCAGGCCGCCATGCAGAACGGCGACGACACCGACTTCTTCTATATCCCGATCATCAAGGGCATCAACGCCAAGCCAGGCCGCGAGACCAACATCACCTACACGCATCTCGACGACGCCGTGGCCTCGGCTCACGAGACCGAGTGGAAGCAGTGGTACAAGGCCAATTTCGTCCAGTGATCCGGCTGTTTGGGACATGACGATCGCTCAGCTTTCCAACGCCGCGGCTTTTGCCCGCGGCGTTGGCGCTGGAAAGCCGCCGCTGCGCCGCCGGTCGGCGCTCGCACGCCACGGCGGGCCATTTGCCGTCTACGCCGTGTTTGCCTTGCTGATCGGATTGCCGCTTGCCCTGGTGCTGGTCCAGGCGGTCATGCCCGGCTTGTTCGCCGCGCAAGACGCCAGCAACAGCCTGAGCCTCGAGCCGCTGAGCCGTGTCTTCAACTCTCCCTATGTCGCGGCCTCGGTCCTGCATTCGCTTGAGCTCGGCGTGCTCGTCGCCTGCACCACAACCATGTTGGGCGGCGCCTTCGCGGTCCTGGTGCAGCGCTGCGACATACCGGGGCGGTCGGCAATCTCGATGGTGCCGTGGCTGGTTTTCCTGACGCCATCCTATCTGAAGGCGCTAGCCTGGGTGCTGCTGATGTCTTCCGGCGGTTACCTGACGCAATTCGGGCTGCTGCCTGCCTGGCTGGGCTCGGCATTTTTCGGCCTGACCGGCCTGGTATTCGTCCACACGCTCAGCCTGTTTCCGCTGTCGGCTTTCATCATCGGCAGCGCGCTGGCCGGACTGGGCAGCGAACTGGAGGATGCCGCGCGGCTTTCCGGCGCCGCTCCGCTCAGGATCTGGCTACGCATCAACGGCCCCTTGCTGGCGCCGGCCATCGCCTTGAGCTTCATCGCCACCTTCGCCGAGGTGCTGTCGGACTTCGGCCTGGCCTCGACCATCGCCAGGATGTCGAATTTCGGTGTCCTGACCTACGGCATCTATGCCGCCGCCAGCGACTATCCGGTCGACTTTCCCGCCGCCGGCGCACAGGCGCTCGTCCTGCTCAGTCTCGTCCTGCTCGTCGTGGTGGCGGACCGGCTGTTGCGGCGCCGCGCCGACCCGCGCCTGATTTCGGGCCGCGCCAGGCCGGCCAGGCTGTACAACCTCGGCGGATGGCGCTGGGTCGCCATGGCGGCGGCCCTTGCCATCGCAATCCTGGCGCTGGCGTTGCCGCTGGCGGCGATCGCGGCGCGTGCCCTGACGCAGACGCTGGGCCATGGGCTTATCTGGAGCAACTTCACCAGTGTCAACGTCGTGGCGGCGCTCAGCCTGAACACCGCGGCCAATGACGGCCTGTTGCGCAGCCTCTTCTATGCCGGGCTGACGGCGCTCATCGCCAGTTCGCTTGCCCTGCTCCTGTCGGCGCAACTCGACCGCGCCGGCCCGGTTCTGCGCAGCGCCGTCGTCGGTCTGTCGCTGGGATCGGTGGCGATACCGGGAATCGTGCTCGGCTTCGGCTATATCCTTGTGTGGAACCGCCTGCCGGGCTTTCGCGACTGGCCGTTCCCCCACTACGGCGATGGCTCGCTGCTGGTCATGGGCTATGTCGCGGCAGCGCTTCCCTACTGTCTGGTGGTGATCCTTTCGGCCATCGGCCAACTGGCGCCGGGCCTGACGGACGCGGCGCGCCTGCATGGTGTCGGGGCGACCCGCCGGTTGCTGGCAATCACCTTGCCGCTGATCCTGCTGAGCGTGATGACAGCCTTCCTGCTGACGTTCATTCGCACCGTGTTCGAACTGCCGATCTCGCAAATGCTCATTCCCCGGAGCGGCCCGCCGGCGCCGACGCTCATCCTGAAACTGTTCAGCCACGACCGGGACGGGCTGGCCTCGGCGATCGCCCTGGTCGCCATGGCGGCCGCGGGCATGGGGGCGGCGCTGGTCTGGTATCCGCTTCGGCGCTTCGTCGGACCGCGCCGGAGTGCGGCGTTCGCCGATGCGGGCCACCACCAGACAGTCAGAGCGGAACCCTTGTCATGACCGCATCCCTGCATTGTGCCGGCATTTGCAAGTCGCTCGGCGGGCGCCCCATCCTGACCGACCTGGACCTCAAGATCGATGCCGGCGAAGTGGTGTCGCTTCTCGGCGCCAGCGGCTCCGGCAAGACCACGCTTCTGCGCATCATCGCCGGGCTGGTCGCACCCGAAAAGGGATCGATCACGCTGGACGGACGGGTCGTGTGGAGCGAGGCGTCGGTCATACCTCCCGAAAAACGGCGGATCGGCATGGTCTTCCAGGACTACGCCCTGTGGCCGCATATGACGGTGGCCAACAATCTCGCCTTCGGTCTGCGCGCGCAGCGGCTTTCAGAGCAGGACATCGCCCAGCGGGTGAACCATGCGTTCGACGTCACCCGCCTTGCTCCCTACAAGGATCGCTATCCCACGGAATTGTCGGGCGGCCAGCAGCAGCGCGTCGCCATCGCGCGCTGCCTCGCCGCGCGTCCGGCGCTGATGCTGTTCGACGAACCGCTGAGCAATCTCGATGCGGCATTACGCGAGGACATGCGCATCGAGATGATGGAGATGGTGCGCCGCGAAGCCATCACCGTCGTCTATGTGACGCATGACCAGGCCGAGGCCATGGCGGTCTCCGACCGCATCGCCATCATGCGGGCCGGCGAAATCGTCCAGTTCGACACGCCACGCGCCATCTATGAAGCACCGGCCGATTCGTTCGTGGCGAGCTTCATCGGCGGCTTTTCGATCGTTCGCGGGCAGGTCCAGGACGAGCACTTCAGGATCGCCGACAGCGATGCCGAAACGGTGCGCACGCCGGGCGCCCGATCCGGCGCCGGCATGTTGGTCATCCGTCCGGAGGACGCCCGGCCGGCGGACGCCTATCCCGGCAATCGACTGCAGGGCAAGGTGCTGTCGAGCGCTTTCCAGGGCCGATGCTGGCGGCTGGCGGTCGATCTCGGACAACAACGCGTCCGGCTCGACTGGCCCGAAGCGCCTGCGATCGGCGCCGCGCTTGCCTTTTCGTTGCCGCCGGAGCGCTGTGTGGTGCTGACCGCGTAGTGATTCCCGGTTCGCGAACCCGAAGCTGGAAATGACCGGCCAGAAAGATCATGGTCGAACAGGACAAGACAGGAAGCCTCGATGCAGACACTGACACCCATCCTCTCGACAATCACGGCGGCATTCCTCGCCTCCCTTGTCGAGGTCGTCGAAGCTTTCACCATCGTGCTCGCGGTCGGGGTGACACGCAGCTGGCGTCCGGCGCTGACGGGCGCCGCGCTGGCGCTGGCGGTGCTGGCGGCCCTGGTGCTGGCGTTCGGCCCGCTGCTGGCGCTGGTCCCGATCACGACGCTGCAGTTCGCCGTCGGGGTGCTGCTGATCCTGTTCGGCATGCGCTGGTTGCGAAAGGCCATCCTGCGCAGCGTCGGCGTCATTGCCCTGCATGACGAGGAAGCGGCCTTCGCCAAGGAGACCGCCGAGTTGCACCGGCAGGCCGGCGATCGGCGCGCCGACTACCTCGCCGGACTGGCGTCCTTCAAGGCGGTTCTGCTCGAAGGGGTCGAGGTGGTGTTCATCGTCATCGCCGTCGGCGCCGCGCACGGGCAGACGCTGTACGCCAGCATGGGCGCGCTGGCGGCCTTCGTCCTGGTGATGCTTGTCGGCCTGGCCGTCCACCGGCCGCTGGCGCGCGTGCCGGAGAACGCCCTTAAATTCGTGGTCGGGCTGATGCTGACCAGCTTCGGCATCTTCTGGACCGGCGAGGGCATCGGCGCAGACTGGCCGGGCGCCGATCTTGCTCTGCTCGCCATCTTCGCCATCGTCGCGCTGGCGTCCTTTGCCATGGTCCGCTGGCTGCGCGGCACCTATCCCCAAGCCGCTGGAGGGCTCGCCCGATGAACGTCATTCGTCTCATTGCCATGGAATTCTTCGGCATGTTCGTCGATGACGGCAATCTGGCGCTGCTGGCGCTGGTCCTTGTGGCCGCCGTCACCGCGTGGGTGAAGCTCCTGGCCCTGCCGCCGCTGCTTGGCGGCGCGCTGCTGCTGGTCGGCTGTCTTGCCATCCTCCTGCTAAGCGTTCGCCGCGCGGCACGCACGAACCGCAGGTAGCCAAGGACTTATTCCGCGGCCGCGCCGACCGCGCCCTTGCGGGCGGCATCGACCATCCGGCGGCGCGCCCGGAACACGCCCCATTGCTGGTCGACCAGCACGCCGATCAGGATGACGCCGCCCATCACCGCGAAGTTGAGCGAGGAGGGGATGCCGAGCAGGTTGACGAGGTTCTGCAGCTCCTGCAGCAGCACCGTACCGAGGATGACGCCGATCAGCGAACCTTCGCCGCCGCGCAGCGAGAAGCCGCCGAGAACGGCCGCGGCAATGGCATAGAGCTCGTAGAACTGGCCGTGGCTGGCCGGCGAGATGGAGCGCGTGTACATGGCGAAGTAGATCGCCGACAGCGCGGTGAGCACGCCGCAGATGACGTAAGCCGCCATGACGACACGCCCGGTGCGTATGCCGGAATATTTCGCCGCCTCTTCGTTCTTGCCGATGGCGTAGAGATAACGGCCGAACACCGAGCGGTGCAGCACCACCCACATGACGATGGCGATGACGATCAGCGCGAAGAACGAGTTCGGCACGCCCCAGGAGCGGCCGGCGGTCAGGAATTCGAGATCGGGAAAATTCTGGCCGAAGGCGAAACCGGCGGTGCCGTCGGCTGTGTAGAAACGCGCGACGCCGCGATAGATCAAAAGGCCGCACAAGGTGACGACGAAGGGCTGCAGCTTGAGCCGCGTGATCAGCCAGCCATGCGCCAGCCCGATGACGGCGCCGAGCACCAGGATGAGTACGAAGGCGATCGGCCATCCCATGCCACGCACGGCGATGAAGTCGATGAACAGCGTGCCCAGCAACGCGACGACGGAGCCGACGGACAGCTCTATGCCGCCGGTGATGATGACGAAGGCCTGGCCGATGGAGAGGATGCCGAACAGGCCGATCAGGTTCGAGGTGTTGGCGAGATTGATCGGCAAGAGGAAGCGCGGATTGATGATGGCGACGATCGCGCCGACCACCAGGATCAGGATCAGCAGGCCGAGATCTTTCTTGTTCATCGTCGTATCCCCAATACGTGCCTGCTTCCGAGCCCTGGGCAGGCAAAGCCGGCTAGTTTGCCGGCTTGCCCACCGCCAGCAGCAGCACGTTTTCCTGGCTGAACTGGTCCTTGTCGAGAATGCCCGAGATCTGGCCCTCATGCATGACGGCGATACGGTCGGACACACCGATCACCTCCTCCATGTCGCTGGAGATCATCAGCACGGCGACGCCCGCATCCGCCAATGCCCGCATCAGGCCATAAATCTCGGCCTTGGCGCCGATGTCGATGCCGCGCGTCGGCTCGTCGAGGATCATCACCTTGGGGTTCATGGCCAGCCACTTGCCGAGCACCACCTTCTGCTGGTTGCCACCCGACAGCGTGCCGGTGCGCGTCTGCACCGAAGGCGCCTTGATGCCGAGATTTTTCTTCTGCGTCTCGGCGGTCGCCGTTTCGGCGCTTGCCGAAACCAACGAGCGCTTCGCATGCGCCGGCAAATTGGGCAGCGAGATGTTCTGCGCGATCGACAGGTCGAGCAGGATACCGGTCAGCTTGCGGTCTTCGGGCACGAGAAAAATACCGTGCGCCACGGCATCGGCCGCAGAAGCCAGCGCAAGCGGCCTGCCGTCGAGTTCAAGCGTGCCGCCAAGGCAGCTGTCGATGCCGAAGAAGACGCGCGCCAGTTCGGTGCGGCCGGAGCCGACGAGGCCGGCAAGGCCGAGGATTTCGCCGTGCTGGACGTCGAGGTCGACCGGCCGGCCGGGATAGGTGGGGGTGCGGACGGCCTTGGCCGAAAGCGCCACTGCGCCCGGCGCCCGCGCGGCCTCGGAAGCCTTCTCGCGCTCCTTCAGCATGCGGCCGATCATCAGCTTGACCATCTGGTCGTGGTTGACGTCGCGCTTGCCCAGCGTGCCGGCCAGCATACCGTCGCGCAGCACGACGACGCGGTCGGCGACGCGCTCGATCTCATGCAGGCGGTGCGAAATGAAAATGACGCTGATGCCGTCGGCCTTCAGCGCCTTGATGACGTCGAGCAATTTGTCGGTTTCGGCGATCGGCAGGCTCGATGTCGGCTCGTCGAGGATGACCAGCCTTGCCTTGATCGACAGCGCCTTGGCGATCTCGACCATCTGCTGCTGCGCCAGCGACAGATCGGCGACCTGCGTGTCGGCCGAGAAATTGGCGCCGACCCGCTTCAGCAGCGGCGCCACCATTTCGCGCAATTTCGAGCGGTCGACGAGCCGCAGCGGCCCGGCGCGCAGCGGCTCGCGGCCGAAGAAGATGTTGGCGGCGACGTCGAGGTTGTCGAACAGGTTGAGCTCCTGGTGGACGAAGGCGATGCCGGAACCGAGGCTAGCTTCGACCGTGAGGCCCTTGCGGGCGGCGCCGTCGACCGTGATGGTGCCGGTATCGGGCGTGGTGACGCCGCCGAGGATCTTCATCAGGGTCGATTTGCCGGCGCCATTCTCGCCGACCAGGCCGATGACCTCGCCCGGCCTGACCTCCATGGAAAACCCGTCCAGCGCCACGACGCCCGGATAGGTCTTGCGCACGTTCTCGAGGCTGAGGAACGGAGTGGTCGCCGCGATGGATGTGTCGGAATAATTCATCATGCCTGACAGCAGCCGGTGGGCCGAAGCGGCCCGTTCTGCAGACTGACGGCCCCGGCAGGGTTCGTCAATGCGAGAGCAGCCGGCTCGACCGAAGTTGAGCCGGCTGACCTGCCTGTGGTCTCAGTTTCCAGCCATAGCCTTCAGATTGGCTGCATAGGCGTCGACATCATCCTTGCCGATGATCTTGGTCGGGATGATGATCAGGCCATTGGCCGGAATGCCCGACTTGTCGCCCTTGAGATAGGCGGCCATCAGCTTCATGCCCTGATAGGCCCATTCGAAGGGCTGCTGCACCACGGTGGCGGCAATGGTGCCTTCCTTGACGCCGCCCAGCGTGATCGGATCGTCATCGAAGCCGACGACGGTGATCGAGCCAAGCTTGCCGGCATCGCGCAGCGCTTCGTAGATGCGCGGCGTGTTGTAGGAGTAGAAGCCGACCATGCAGGTGACGTCGGGGCTGGCCACCAGCGCGTCCTCGACATTTTTCTTGGCGCGCGCCTGGTCGATATCGTCGCCACGCACGTCGACGAGCTCGATCTTGGTGCCGG
Source organism: Mesorhizobium sp. ES1-4 (assembly GCF_020164745.1). Taxonomy (GTDB): domain Bacteria; phylum Pseudomonadota; class Alphaproteobacteria; order Rhizobiales; family Rhizobiaceae; genus Mesorhizobium. The sequence goes on from NZ_JAIUGV010000003.1 coordinate 364,484, forward strand.
CGAGGCCGTCCTTCATGCCCTGGATGCGCTCCTTGGCATTGTCGGCGCCGAGCAGGCCGACGAAGCCGAGGCATTTGCCGCCGTTCGGCATCGCCTTCTTGGCGATTTCGGCCGCCTGCTTCCCGGCGTCGACATTGGACGAGCCTATATAGGCGACGCGCTTGGTCTGCGGGGCATCGCTGTCGGTGGTGAACAGCGCCGTTTCCGAGGCGATCTTGTTCAGGCCGTCGGTCGAGGTCTTGGGATCGACGGCCGAGACCATGATGCCCTTGACGCCGGCGGTCACCAGATCGTCCATCAGCCGCTGCTGGATGGCGACCGAGGATTGTTCGGGATATTTGAGTTCGAGCGTGTAGTCGGGCAGTTCGGCCTGCGCCTTCTTGACGCCGGCCTCGGCCGCTTTCCAGAAGTCGGAAGCGCCGTTGACGACGAAGGCCAGCGTCGGCTTGTCGGCGGCGCGCGCGATAGCCGTCGCCGTCAGGCCGATAGCCAGGGCCGCGGCGGCGACGGATGCATTGCGTATCAAGGATTTCATGTTCAACCTCCCGTTTTGGCCCAGCCGTCGGGCTGACCCGTCTTGATCACTAGATTGTCTTGCTCACTAGATTGTCTTGCTCACTTAGAATTGCCTTGCTCACCTGAATTGCCGTTCGCGGCTTGGACGCCCCTCCTCCTCAAGGGCTCCCGGCACAGAAAGGAATGGCGTCGTTTCCAGCCGCGGCCACGGACTTTAGACAACCATTCTTCGTTCGTAAATAGTCCGATTTGTCTGACATATCACATAGCCGGGACATGGGGTCCGCGAGGCAAATATCCGCTCTCCATCGGACCATTCACAGACCCTCCCACCGCAACCGGACCCGACCGGCGCCGGATGCGATGGATTGACGGTACAGCGCATTTTTGTATTAGTAAACACTATTAGCAAAGGAGCGCTGTCGCGGCACGCGGGTGTCACCTCCGAACAGATCCGCCGATGCAGGTCCCTCCGCCCCATCCAGACGGGACCGTGCGATCTCGGGATTCTTGAGAGACCCAAACCGACAAAGCATGGATCGCAAGCATGATAATAGTTATAAACGAACTCGATGTGCCCGCGAACCGGCGGCATCACGCCATCTTGTCGGTCGGCCAAGCCATCGCTAGACAGGCTGGGGATCGGGGGATATCTGCCGCATGAGCCAGACGACGGATCCGGCCATCGCAACCGCGAAGCGCCGCAAGGCGCCGGCAAAGCCGAAGGGCCGCGTCACCATGACCGACATTGCGCGCGCCGCCGGCTGCTCGCAGGCGACGGTTTCGTTCGTGCTCAACAACACCCCTGGCATCCGCCTTTCGCGGCAGACCCGCGAGCGGGTGATCGAAGCGGCGCGTGCGCTCGGCTACAGCGCCCCCGCCTTCTCGGCGTTGAAGCAGCCGGTTGCAGCTTTCGAGGGGGCCTTCGATGGGCCCGCCTTCGACGGACTTGACGGCGTGATCGGCTTTGCCGTCGACCAGCTCGCCACCAGCCCGGAGGCGGTCGTCGCCATTGAGGGCGCGCGCCAGGCATCGTGGAACGCCGGCAACGTGCTTCTGGTGGCTCAGACCATGGGCGACGCCGTGATGGAGCCGCGTGCCATCGCCGCCCTCACCAAGCGCGGCATCTCGGCGCTGATCTACATGACCATCTTCACCCGCGAGATCACGGCGCCCGACTTCCTCTACGGCCTCGACATCCCGGTCATCCTGCTCAACTGCTACACGTCGGACTATGCCTTTCCCGCCGTGGTGCCTTCCGAGATCGCCGGCGGCCAGAGTTCGACGCGGCACCTGATAAGCCACGGCCACCGCCGCATCGCCACCATCACCGGCGAACCCTGGATGCAGGCCGCGCAAGACCGCCTGAAAGGCTACCGCCGCGCGCTCGCCACCGCCGACATCCCCTTCGACCCCGAACTGGTGGTCGAGGGCGACTGGTCGGCGAGCGCCGGCTACGCCGCGACGGTCAAGCTGCTGGCTTTGAAGGACCGCCCGACCGCCATCTTCTGCCAGAACGACCGCACCGCCATCGGCTGCTACGAAGCGCTGAAGGAAGCCGGCCTGCACATCCCCGCCGACATTTCCGTCGTCGGCTACGACGACGAGGAAATCGCCCGGCACCTGTTCCCGCCGTTGACCACCTCGATCCTGCCGCACATGGCGATGGGCCAGTGGGCGATCGAGCAGCTCGAGGCGCCGGCGGCGGTGGGACGCGGGCGCTATCCGATCACCAAGCTGGAGTGCCCGCTGGTGGAAAGGGAGAGCGTGGCGACGTTCAAGGGCGTCGCATAGAGACGGGCAGAACTGCCGGTCGGCCTTCTTGACCCGCCCCGGATGCCGGCATTCACCGTGCTCCCGCGTCTTGGCTTCATCCCGATTGAGGTCTAGCCTGCGCCGACAGCCAAGGGAGGGGCATATGACGTCGAGTTTCACCGTTCATGATGCGTCCGGATATGAGCAACTCATGGGCCGATGGAGCCGAAAGCTCGCGCCCAAGTTCATAGACTTCGCCGGGCTCGGACCCGGCGAAAGAATACTCGACGTCGGCTGCGGCACCGGCAGCCTGACGTTCGAGCTGGCGAAATCCGCCGAACTCGCGGCGATCGCGGCGGTCGACTTTTCGGCAGTTTTCGTCGAGGCGGCAAAGCGGCGCAATACCGATCCGCGCATCGACATCAAACAGGCGGACGCCACGGCGTTGCCGTTCGCCGATGATGCGTTCGACCGCACGCTGGCCATGCTGGTGCTTCACTTCGTGCCGGAGGCTGGCAAAGCGGTTGCCGAAATGCGCCGCGTCACGCGACCGGGCGGCGTGGTCGCGGCCGTGGTGTGGGACCATCTCGGCGGCATGACTGCCATGCGCATGATGATCGACACGGTGGCGGCACTCAGCGAAGGCGGGCGCCAGATGCGCAGCCGCTATTGCTTCCAGCCGATGACGCAGCCTGGCGAAATGAAGCGGACTTTCGTGGACCAGGGGCTGGCCGATGTCACCGAAACCGAGCTGATGATCCGCATGGAGTACCAGGATTTCGCTGACTATTGGGCGCCGATATCAGCCGGCGAGGGCTCGCTCGGCAAATACATGACCACGCTGGGCCCGGCCGAGCGCGAGCGCACCGAGGCTGCCGTCCGCGATGCCTACGAGGCCGGGCGACCGGACGGACCGAGGTCGTTCGCCAATGTGGCCCGGGCGTGCAGGGGCGTGGTGCCCTGACCGCGCATCCGGCGAAGCACCTTTAAAACTGCGGTCAGGCCGGCCGTGCAACCAGATCGGCATAGCGCCGCAGGTAGAGCGGCCAGCCCTGATCGCCGCCGACGGCACCGCGGACGCCTTCCCAGCCCTGGCCATGGCGCTCCAGGTTCCGGTGCTCGATCTCGACGCGGGTGCGCTGCGCCGTTTCGGCGGTGAACCGCACCTCCCACTCGCTGGTCTTGGCCGGGTCGTTCTCGATGCGCCATTGCGGGCTGATGTCCCAGCTCAGAAGCACACGGTTGGGCGGCTCATAGGCCAGCACGCGTGCCCAGCGGCACTCGCTGCCGTCGACGCCACGGTCATAAACGTGGCCGCCGACCCGAGGCTCGAACACCGTCTCGGCGATTTGGGCTACAAGCAGATTGTGCTCGGGCGGTTTGAAACTTCCGAAATCCTCAGTGAAAACCTTGAAAGCGCGCTCGATCGGCACCTCGACCACGACGAACTGTTTCACGGAGGCGATGGGGACTTGGGTGTTCATGGTTACTCCTCTGGTGGGGTCTCGACGGCCAGCTTGTAGGCCGCGAGCGTCTTGCTCCAGAACCGGTCAAGCCAGGCGCGCATCTGGCCAAGCCCGTGCGGATCGATGTGGTAGACGTTGCTGGCGCCCTTGGGCTCCGCGCGCACCAGCCGCGAATCCCGAAGCACCTTCAGATGCTGCGACACCGCGGACTGCGAGACGCTGACCTGCCGCGTGACCTCCGCCACCGAGCGCGGCCGCTCCGCGATCAACTCAAAAATCCGCCTTCGGGTCGGATCGCCCAAGGCGGCAAGCTGTGCGCTATCAACAGTCATGACTTATGATTAGTGCAGACTGATTATTGAGTCAAGCGGAGGCGGCGCCTGATCTGGTGGCGAGGAAAGAATCTCCCGAGAGCGAGATCACACTTCATTCTGCTTGGAAGGAACTACGCCAGAGGGTCGAAATCCATTCAAGCTTAAGGGCCGCGTCTATCCCTTGCGTTCCTCAAGGCTGTTGCCGCCATCGACCACCAGCAAGGCGCCGTTGATGTAGCTGGCGCTTTCGGAGGCCAGAAACACGACCGCCGCCGCGACCTCATCCGGCCGGCCGGCGCGGCCCGGCGGCGCATGCCGGGCCGCGACCCGCTCCGCCTCGCTCGACGCGCCTGTCTCGATCCAGCCAGGCGCAACGGCATTGGCGGTGACCCCATGGCGCGCCACTTCCAGCGCCAAGGTACGGGTCAGGCCCACCATCCCGGCCTTCGCCGCGGAATAGGCGGCGGTGCCCTGGTAGGAGACCAGCGGCCCGGTCACCGATGCGACATTGACGATGCGCCCATACCCCGTTTCGACCATCGCCGGCAGAAACGCCCTGGTGACGAGAAACGCGGTCTTCAGGCTGGTCTCGATGCCCTGGTCCCATTCGGCCTCGCTCATCGTCAGGAACGTCTTGCCGACGGAGGGCGAGGCCAGCGATCCCATGCCGGCATTGTTGACCAGGATATCGATAGCGCCGACCTCGGCCCGCAGCCGCTCCACCTCCGCTGCAACGGTGAGATCGGCGACAGCGGCCATGGCGTCGATGCGCTCGCCGCGAAGCTCGCCGGCACGATCCAGCACCCGCGCACTGGCGCCGGTCAGGAAAACAGCATGCCCGGCCTGGCCAAACTGGCGGGCAATGGCAAAGCCGATGCCGTCAGAAGCGCCGGCGCCGGTGATCAGGACACGCCTGGTTTTGCTGATGGTTGTTGCCAAATCAGGCTCCAAAATACGTTCGGGCGGAAAGTGTTGCCCATGTCTCCGGCAAACCATAACCTATGTGCCCAGAACGGACCATTGGATGAGCGACCCGAGACATAGGTGGCGATTTGTACCGGACACTGGAGTGCGCCCCTCGGAAGATTCTGAAATGGGAAGGTTAGAAGAGTCAACTCACCACGCTTACCGAGTGCACACGGGCCGCGCCTGACAGCACGCTCGATCACGCCAAAATCAATTGCGGAATTCACACGCCTGTCGCACTGTCCGGGTTTCGTAGCTTTCGAGGAGGAAAGGCTATGTTGTACCCTGGTCAGTGCTTGGGGCCGTGCGAGATCGATATGCTCTCTCGCGTGTGCCGCATTGTATGCAACGAGAACGGCACACCCCTTGAATCGCAGCAGGCCCAGCGCATCGCGTCCCACCTGCTTAAGCTGTTTATGAACGGCCTGATAACCGAGGAGGAACTGCTGGACGCCGAGAGGAACCGGGCCGGAGGGCTAAAGCAGCCGCTCCAGCATCAGCTTCCGCCCCAGAACGTTGTGGCCGACAGCCAGTTGCACGTCGGCTAGGAAGTTGCCCAGCTCCCCGGCCGGTGCCTTGGCGGGCACCGCGGCACCACCGCGCCGCCTTCTGAATGACCCACAGTGGGAAGGCTGAGCAGACGTCCATCCAGACCTTGAGGTTGAGCGCTGCCTAGCTCTCGCTCGACCGGGTGCGGAACTTGAGCTCCGACATCGCCACCTCAATTGCCTCGTTCAGGAGCAGTGGCTGTGAACTGGCTGGCTTCAACGTCTGCTCCAGCATTCACAAACTCTGCTCAATTGCTTTGCCTCCGTCTGTGAAAGGGCAGGCGTCGGTATCCCGGGACTGATCCGAACCTTCCGCGGAGTCCGCCAGCTAGCAGCCTTGGCCACAGCAGCTCTTCTGTTTGAGATTCAAACCAGACTGACCGCTCCCGGCCCCGCTTCAGGCAAAGTTTGCCTAGTCAGCTTTGGCCGCAATGTCGGCCCTCGCGGCAGCCCCCCTACCACGCCCGAAAGCGGCCATTCAAATTCGGGCGTGCGAAGTACCCAGCATCTGAAAATCTCGTCTTAAATGTTCTCCGGCGTAACGATTTCGAACGGTATGGACCGCTGAAGGGTTGCGAGCGGTGCCTGCGGTCCGCTGACATCGATCATCGTCTGCACGAGAAGGGCGGAAGTCGCCTCGAGCGGATGGCAGAGCGCCGCGGTGATCAGCCCTTCGGACAATCCCTTCCGGGTCTCCGGGCCAATATCGCGGCACACCACCTTGATCCCCGCTCGCCTCTCGGCAGACACTTCCCTTAAGGCACGGAGCACGCCTGTGATGCCACCGCCCACGATCAGAATCCCCACGAGATCATCCGTCGTCGCCAGCAACTCAGCCACCATTCGGTAGGCCTCGCTCGACTCCTCATGGGTAGGGCGGCTCTCCTCGACTGTGAGACGAGGCGCGTGCTCGCGCAGATAGGAACGGAAGCTGGCGTCGGACACATCCTGGCATTGATACCGATGATTGCCGATGAAAACCGCAATGCGGCCTGGGCCTTGGGTGGTTTGCGTGATTAGGAAGGCCGCGGTCCGCCCCAGCTTCCAATTGTCAGTGCCCACATAAGCCGCCCTTTCCGGTGCGGATTGATCCGTGATGTATGAGATGACCGGCTTTCCCATCTCCTTCAGGGCACGGATGGCCTGACCAACGATTGGGTGATCGGCCGCGACGACCGCGACAGCGTCGCATTCCTCGCCGAGCGCGATAAGACGGTTAGAAATAGTCTCCGGCGTCAAAATATCGACGAAGTCGACGACAGGGTCGATGACCTCGTCCCGACGCTCGCGACAGGCAGCGACGATCTTCTTGCCGAACAGCTGGTAGAGGTCACGGGTCGACTGCTGGAGCAGGAAACCCAATCGGTAATGCGGCGATATCTTGCGGGCCCGATCGTCGATCGCCCCGACGCCGTAAAACCCGATTTCCTCCGCCGCGCTCTGCACGCGTTGAACCGTCTTCGGCCGCACCGAGACGGTGCCGCCCAAAATTCTGTTCACCGTCGCCACCGATACGCCTGCCGCAGTAGCGAGATCGTGGATTGTCGGCCGCTTCATGAACACCCATTCCTTGGCGTATCATCATGATTGAAATAAAATGATACAAATGCAATTCTGATATTATTTCTGCCTTCTCCAAATATCAACCCTCCGATATGAATTGCGCCGAACAGGGGATCAATCGGCTGAGCCTAGGGCGGGTCCGAACCCCATAGGCACCAGAATGAACCGGGCGAGGAGGCGCTGTTACGATGGACGACCTTCAGTATGGAACACGCGACAAGCGCGGCAATTGGGCCCCGCACCGGCGCGCCGAGCCGGCGCCGATCTGGCACCGTCCGTTCGATGCAAAAAAGGTGGTGAAATGGATTCCTGAGTTCTTCTGGCCGTGGAACACGTTTCATCTCGCCACGGCGCTCATTTGGGTAAATCTGCTTATCCCGAGCTGGCAGAGCCTCGCGAGCTTCTCGCTGCTTAACTACCTTTGGCTGTACGGCCTCAACGCCGCCGGGATTTTTCTGTTCTACGGCTTCTTCGAGCTGCGCTACTACATTCAGCGCAAACAGCAGAACCGCTTCAAGTACAATCCGAAATTTCCGTCAGACGCGCCGTCCGACGTGTTCTGGTTCCAAAACCAGAACATCGACAATTTCGCCCGCTCATTCTTCGTCACGATACCGCTGTGGACGGTGGTCGAGATCGTGATGCTGTGGGTCTATGCGAACAGCTGGGCAGTCTGGCTGCCATGGACGACGAACTGGCTATACCTTTCGTTCCTGGTGCTTATCGCGCCGGCGGTGCATGAGGTCTATTTCTTCTTCCTGCACAGGGCGATCCATTGGCCGCCGCTCTATAAATGGGTGCATTCGGTCCATCACAATTCGATCAACCCAAGCCCGTGGTCGTCGCTGTCGATGCACCCGGTCGAAGGCTTCCTCTATCATGCCGAAGCCTGGCTCCACCTGTTAATCCCATCCAACCCGGTCTGCGCCTACTTCACGCTTCATGGCGCAGGATTTGGCGCCGTCAACGGCCATCTCGGTTTCGAGACCTTCGAGATCACCGACAAGGTCAATCTCGATAGCCATTCCTACGTGCACTACCTGCACCACAAGTACTTCGAGGTGAACTACGGCGGCGACGGGCTGGTGCCACTCGATAAGCTGTTCGGCACCTGGCACGACGGCAGCAAGGAAGCCGACGAAGTCATGAAGGGCCGCTTCCGCAAGAAAAAGGAAAAGGTGCGGAGCCGGCAGGAAGGCCGCGGCGATCCGGCATCAGGAATGCCTGCGGAATAACGAACCAAACGCTGTTTCGGCTGAGCCCGTGAGGAGCGGACCCGGGACAGGAGGACTTTTGTCGAACCCTGCGGGGTAATCTGGGAGGAATACCATGAAGCTTTTCAAAACACTGGTGTCGACAGCGGTGCTGATCGGGTTCAGCACCGGCGCGACGCTCGCCGCCAACATCTTCGTCGTCGGCGGCAAGCCCGACGATCCGTTCTGGTCGATCGTCAAGCGCGGTGCCGAAGACGCCGGCAAGGTCGTCGAGGCTCAGGGCGGCAAGGTCACCTGGCTCGGACCGCAGAACTACGACAATCTCGGTGTCGACGCCGCCGAGTTGATCCGCCAGGCGATCGACCAGAAGGCCGACGCCATTGTCGGCCCGGACTGGGTGCCGGAAGCGATGGACCCTGCGTTCAAGGCAGTGAAAGATGCTGGCATTCCCCTGATCATCTACAATGCCGGCGGGCTGAAAGCGGCCGATCGTCTTGGCGCTATGAACTATGTCGGCTCGGACGACTACAAAGGCGGTGTCGCGGCTGGCGAGTACCTCACCAAGGCCGGGAACAAGAAGGGCGTCTGCATCAACACGCTGCCAGGCGCTGCCAATATCGAGGCCTTCTGCGGCGGCTTCAAGGAGGGGATGAAGAACGGCGGTGGCGAAGCCGACGTCCTGCCATTGCCCGCTACATCCTTCGGCTCGGCGACGGCCGTCGCCCAGGCAGTGAAGGCCTATCTGCTGCAGCACCAGGACGTCAACGCCGTCTTTACCATCGGCAATGTCGACGCCAACTCGGCCATGAACGGCCTCACCCAGGCCGGCAAGGTCGGGAAAGTGCAACTCTGCGGCATGAACTTTGACGAAACCATCCTGAACAACATTAAGGATGGCAAGCAGGCCTGCGCCATCGACCAGCAAGGCTACCTGCAGGGATACCTGGCCGTCGCGATTCTGAATGGCCACGTCAATTATGGCTTGGCGGTGCCCACCCGCGAGATCCTTACGGGACCAGGAATCATCGACAAGACGAACGTCGACGCCACCATCGCTGGCGTGAAAGCAGGGACGCGATAATCCTCCCGCCTGGGCCGCCCTCGCTTTACAGCGGGCGGCCCTTTTTCCCTTTCTCTGCGGCGGCACATTACGGCCAGCCGCGTGCTCGCGGATTACCCAATGGCACATCCCGTCGCATCCACATCAACGCCTGCGCTCGAACGCACGCACCCCGGACTGGCCCTCGGCCGACTCGCGCGTCGACCAGAGTCAGGCTCGTTCCTCGGCATGGTCGCAGTCCTTCTCTTCTTCGGCGTGTTTGGCGGCAGCAGCTTCATGTCGGCGGCAGGTGCGGCCAGCTGGCTGAACATCGCTTCCGAGATCGGGATCATCGCTCTGCCGATAGGGCTGCTGATGATCGCCGGGGAACTGGACATCTCGGTCGGCGCGGTGATCCCTGCGGCGTCACTCACCGCTGCCATCGTCTCGGGCCACTATGGCCTGCCCGATTGGCTCGGCATAACGGCAGCACTTGGCCTTGGCCTCGCGGTCGGCTTCATCAACGGCCTGTTCGTGACGAAGACAACCATTCCGTCGCTCATAATAACCATCGGCACCATGTTCGGCACGATGGGTCTGACCCTGGGCCTCACCGTCAAGATCGCCGGCAGCACCGGCGTCTCGCTGGTGCCGGACCCGCTTACCAAAGAAATCTTGGGCGATTATCTCGACGGCATGTTCCAGGTAACGATCCTGTGGTGGGTGGTGTTAATCGCTGGCCTGTTCTGGCTGTTGCACGTCTCGCCGATCGGTAACTGGATCTATGCGCTCGGCGGCGACAAGGAGAGCGCGCGCAATGTCGGCATCCCGACCAAGCGCCTGACCATCGGCCTGTTCATGCTGTCCGGCTTCAGCGCCGCTTTCGTCGGTGTCAGCGAGGTGATGGTCTACCAGAGCGCGCAGGTTCTGGCGGGCCAGTCCTTCATCTTCAATTCCATCATGTGCGTTGTCATTGGCGGCGTTTTGCTCACGGGGGGTTTCGGCTCGATCGTGGGCATCGTATTCGGCACGCTCACTTTCTCGATCGTGAACCAAGGCATCTATTTCACCAGCCTGGATCCCAATGTCGGAAGCATCATCATCGGCGCACTTCTGCTGATCGCAGTGCTGACCAACGACACGTTCCGGCAGCTGGCGCTCAGTTATTCGTCGAAGAGGGGAGGACAGTCATGATGGACGCAATCAAGTCGTTGCTGCGCCGTCCCGAAGCCGGCTCGATCCTCAGCCTCGTCGGCGTGGTGTTGTTCTTTGTTCTGTTCGGCGGCGCCAATCTGGCCACGCTGGTTGGCGCGGCGAGCTGGGTCAATTTCGCGGCCAATCTCGGCATTGTCGCCATTCCGGTCGGGCTGCTGATGATCGCCGGCGAACTCGACATCTCCATCGGCGCTTTGATCCCGGCGGGTTCGATGACCACGGCCATCCTGTCCGGCTACTACGGACTGCCCACAACGGTGGGCATTGCCGGAGCGCTGATGGTCGGCGTCACGGTCGGCCTGGTCAACGGCCTGCTGACCATCCGCACCTCAGTGCCGTCGCTGATCATCACCCTGGCCACGCTCGTCGCCATGCAGGGCGTGGTGCTCAGTGCTTCCGTGCTCCTGACCGGCAATGCCAGCGTGGCGCTCACCGCGCCGGACTGGGCAAAATTCCTGTTCGGACAACTGATCGGTGGCAGCCACCAAGTCATCATCGTCTGGTGGATCGCGTTCGCGGCCGTCACGGGTTTCGTCCTGCACAAGACGCGTTACGGCAATTGGCTCTTTGCTATGGGCGGTGACAAGGTCAGCGCCCGCAACGCCGGCATTCCGACGGACCGCATGACCATTGCGCTGTTCGTGCTGTCCGCGGTCAGCGCCACATTTGTCGGTATTTGCCAGGCGATCCTGTTCAATTCCGCCCAGGTCTCCGGCGGCATGAACTTCATCTTCAACGCCATCGTCTCCGTGGTGGTGGGCGGTGTGCTGCTGACCGGCGGTTTCGGGTCGGTTGTCGGTATCTTCGTGGGCACCATCACCTTCGCCATCGTCAGCCAGGGCATCTACTTCACCCAGATCGACCGGAACTGGTCGAACCTGATCATCGGCGTGATGCTCCTGCTGGCCGTGCTGATGAACCAATCGTTCCGCGACCTGGCCCTGTACTTCCGCCCGCGGCGCAAACAAGGCCTGCCGCGAGAGCCGGCAAACCCATGAGAAACGAATTTCAGATCAACCCTCGCTTCGCTGAGTACCTTCGCGCAGCCGGATGCAGATGACGCCATGAACGACAAACCTGCCATTCTCGAACTGAAGAACGTCAACAAGTCCTTCGGACCGATCGACGTCCTGCATGATATTTCGCTGAGGGTGCGCGCCGGCGAAGTGCTTTGCCTGCTCGGCGACAACGGCGCCGGCAAGTCCACGCTCATCAAGACCCTGGCCGGAGTCCACAAGCCCACCAGCGGTCAGATCCTGATGGATGGTCAGCCGGTGGCCTTCACCGGACCGAGCGACGCGCAGGGACGCGGAATCGCCACGGTGCATCAGTTCGGCGGCACGTTCCCGCTGATGAGCATCGGGCGCTCCTTCTTCGTCGGCGTCGAGCCGACCAAAGGCTGGGGACCGTTCAAGATCTACGACCGCAAGCGCGCCAACGAGATCGCGGTGAAAGCGGTCCGGGATTTCGGCATCACCCGCATTGATGACGGCGACCGCCTGGTAGGGGGCCTGTCGGGTGGAGAGCGCCAGTCGCTCGCCATTGCGCGAGCCGTGCATTTTGGAGCGCGCGTGCTGATCCTGGATGAGCCGACCGCGGCGCTCGGCGTCAAGCAGGCCTCGCATGTGCTGCGCATCGTCAACGAGGCCAAGAAGCGTGGCCTGGCGGTGGTCTTCATCACCCACCAGGTCATGCACGGCATGGCCGTCGGCGATCATTTCGCGGTGCTGATCCGCGGCGCCATCGCCGCCGATTTCCGTAAGGGCGAAAAGTCCCGCGAAGAGATTACGGATCTGATGGCTGGCGGCGAGACCATGGCTGACCTCGAAGCCCAGGTCGAGGGTTACATGGAAACCCATGAGGGGCATCCGCCGTCCCCGAAGGTGCTGGAGGCCCCAGCCGCTCACTAGACTTCCTTGGAAGGCTATCCAGTCCGGCGCGGCTTCTTCTCACCGCTTGTCGTGGCCCCGTAAACTCGAAAAGCAAGAACAGGACAGAAATGACAATTCGCATTGCAGTGATCGGCGCCGGCTTGATGGGCGCCGACCATGCCAAGATAGTCGCCGAGGAAATGCCCGGCGCAACCCTTCAACTGGTCTGCGACATGGATGGGCAGCGCGCCCGCCGCATCGCCGAAGCGTGCGGAGCCTTCGATATTGCCACCGATCCCGAGGGCGCCATCGCCCGGCAAGACGTGGACGCCGTGATCATTGCGAGTCCCGATTCCACGCATGCACCGCTTTCGATGGCCTGCATTGCCGTCGGCAAGCGGGTTCTGTGCGAAAAGCCGCTGTCACAAGCCTCGGCTGACTGCATCGCGGTGATGGATGCCGAACAGCAGGCGGGAGCGAAATTCGTTCAGCTCGGATTCATGCGGCGCTACGACCGTTCCTATCAGGAAATGAAGCGGGCGCTGGACGACGGCCGGCTCGGCCGGGCGCTGATGATGCATAATTTCCACCGCAACGTCGAAACGCCGGCTGCCGATTTCACCGGCGCGATGGCCATCACCAATTCCGCTCCGCACGAATTCGACGTTGTGCGTTATGTGCTGGGGACGGAATACGCTGCCATTTCCGCATTCCAGCCGAGCCGCTCCGACGCGCGCGTAGCACCCGTCGTCATGGTGCTGGAAACGGTGGATGGCCAGCTCGTCAACATCGAGATCAACAACAACGCCGTCTACGGCTACGACGTCCGCGCCGAACTGGTCGGTGAACTGGGCACTGTTGCGACCAACAATGTTGCCTACACCCGTATGGAATCATCGTTTACCCAAAGCACGGGCTACGACGCGGACTGGCGGGCCCGCTATTACGATGCCTACCGCCGCCAGAACCGCGACTTCCTGCGCTTCGTGATGACTGGCGAGTTCCCCGCGACCGCCTCGGATTGCTGGGACGGCTATTGCGCCGCCATCGTCGCCGAAGCCGGCGTGAGGGCGTTGAAGGAAGCACGCCGCACACCCGTCCAGATGATTGCAAAGCCGGAGTTCTACGCGTGAAGCTGGGTTTCGTTTCAGACAGCCTTGGTAATCTGACGTTGGAGGCGGTGCTCGATCACGCCCGGCGCGTGGGAGTATCCGGCATCGAGGTAAACACTTGCGGCTGGTCGACGGCGCCGCACTTCCGGCTGTCGTCCATGTTAGGCAACAGGGAAGCCCAAAGGCGCTTCGTTGGGGCGTTCGAGGAACGCGGGCTGGAGATCATCAGCCTGAACGCAAACGGCAATCCGTTGCATCCAACCGACCATGCTCAAGCCGAAGGCTTGATGGATACGATACGCGTCGCCGGCGAGATGGGCATTCGCACCGTCTGCACCATGAGCGGCCTGCCAGCGGGCAGCGCCGGCGACAGCATGCCCAACTGGGTTGTCTCCTCCTGGCCACCGGAAACGCAGACCATTCTGAAGTATCAATGGGAAGAGAAGCTGATTCCCTTCTGGACCGAGGTTGCGGCGCTGGCAAAGGAGAGCGGCGTCGATCGCATCGCGCTCGAACTCCACGGCAATCAGTGCGTCTACAATGTGCCTTCGCTCCTGAAACTTCGAGCAGCAGTCGGGCCCGTCGTGGGCGCCAATCTGGACCCCTCGCACCTGTTCTGGATGGGCGCCGATCCTCTCGCTGCCGCCGAAGCGCTGGGCGAGGCCGTCTACCACGTCCATGCCAAGGACACGCTGCTCAACCGGCCCGTTCAGGCCACGACCTCGCTGCTTGAGAATGGCAGCCTGATGGACATCCCGGCCCGCTCCTGGAGCTACATCACGCTCGGCTTCGGCCATAGCGAGGAATGGTGGCGGCAGTTCTGTTATCGGCTCAAAATGGCCGGCTATGACGGCTGGCTTTCCATCGAGCACGAGGACGTGCTCCTGAATTCGCTGGAGGGGCTCGAAAAGTCCGTCGCGCTCCTCCAGGGCGTGATGCCGTCTGCTCCCGCAGACTTCAAACTGCAAGATATCTAAGGAGAAACGCATGCCCTGGGTGGACGCTTGTGCCGCTGATGAAATCGAAGCCGAGGAAGCGAAGCGCTTCGACAATGGCGGCCGGACCTTCGCTATCTTCCGCAACAACGCGGATGAATATTACTGCACGGACGGGCTCTGCACACATGAGGCGATCCACATCGCCGACGGTCTCGTCATGGGCAACACGGTGGAGTGCCCCAAGCATGCTTCCGTTTTCGATTTCACGACCGGCGAAGTAGAGACGCCACCGGCCTGCGAGAATCTAAGGACTTACAAGACCAAGATCGAGAACGGCCGTGTCATGGTCGAGGTCTGAGCCGTCATGAGCCAACCATTCCAACTGGCAGCCTGCGCTGAGATGCTTTGGCGCGATCGTCCAATGGCTTGGCGTGTCGCACGCCTGCATGAGATGGGTTTCGGCGTCGGGTTGTGGAATTGGCCCGACCATGACCTCGCAGCGCTCGAGAAAACGGGCGCGACATTCACGATCATGAACGGCTACCTGGAAGGAAGGCTCGCCGACAAGGAGGGCGCCGACATGCTCTTGAAGTCGGCTTTCGAGACCGCGAAGGTCGGAAAGCGGCTCGGCGTGGCCCGACTGAACCTGCATGGCACCGGGCTCGGCGAGGGCGGTATTCCCATCGTCAAGGCCGACGTCGAGACCGGCCCGATGTGGCTGAAGGCGCGCGACACGCTGAACCGCATCTGCGACATGGCCGAGGCCGAGGATGTCATCTTCACGCTCGAAAATCTGAACCTGCTTGACCACCCTGGCTGCCCGTTCGGCTCGACGGCATCGGTGCTGGCATTGGTGTCGTCAATCAACAGGCCTCAACTGCGGATCAACCTCGACCTCTATCACACGCAGATCGGGGAGGGCGACATCGTGCGCTGGTGTCAGAGGTGCCTCCCGTTCATCGGCGAGGTGCAGGTCGCCGACAATCCGGGTCGCTGCGAGCCGGGAACGGGCGAGATGAACTGGCCCTACATCGGAAGAACCCTGTTCGACATGGGATATCGCGGGCCGGTGGGTTTGGAGGCCTTTGCCAAGAACGATCCGGAAGCGGCGCTGGACGCCTTCCGGCGGGCGTTCACGGTGTGAGCGATAAACTGTAGCGGAGGCTGACCATGGGCATGTATCACAACCGTCCTCATGTCGAGGACATCCGAAAGATGAAGAGGAATGGGCAGAAGATTTCCATGCTCTTCGTCAGCACGCCCGACGAAGCGGCCGCAGCAGCGGCAGCGGGCAACCTCAAGCGCGTCGTGCTGGAATGCGGCGGCAAAAACCCTGCAGTGGTTCTCGAGGATGCCGAGGACCTCGACCTCGTCGCCGAGCAAGTGGTCAACGGCGCATTCTGGAACATGGGCGAGAACTGCTCGGCCACGTCACGGCTCATTGTCCACGCCAGCATCAAGAACGAGTTGCTGCAGCGGATCGGCGCCTACATGCGCGAGTGGAAGACGGGCGATCCGCTCGACCCGGAAAATCGCATCGGCGCGCTTGTCAGCAAGAGCCATTTCGAGAAGGTGAAGTCCTTCCTCACCGACGTGAAGACCGAAAAGCTTTCTGTCGCCCATGGCGGCGCCACGCATATGGTAGCGTTGCGCGAAGGTCAGTCGGCCACCATTTCGAAGGATTAGACAATGGCGTTCGAGAAGCTCAAGATCCACGGCTGGCGGCAATTTTCGGAGGTATCAATCGATTTTCATCCCCGCTTAACCGTCATTGCAGGATCAAACGGGGCTGGCAAAAGCACTATTCTTAGATTGCTTTCACAACATTTTGGCTTTCAGAATAACCTTTTATCGACGCCCGTAGTTTCGAAGTCCGGCATACGTCGATATCTTTCTGGGATATTGTCATTGGGCCAGACTTCGCCCGAAGCATCGCAACGGTCTGTTGGCTCATTGACTTATACTGGTGGAGCGGAAACCAGCTTATCCGTGCCTTCTGAGGGGCAGGTGAGCTATTCAGTGCAGATCCCGAATGCTCAACATGTCCCCGGCCTATTCATCAATTCACATCGACCTGTGAGTGGATATCAAGCCATATCGTCGATACCGGCAAATGCTATCACGGCAGAGCAGGCCTACCAATCATATAATCAAGAGGTTCAGATTAAATATAATAACTCTTTTAGTCAATATAGCCCGGCTTATCGCATTAAAGAGGCCATTGTTTCCATGGCGACCTTCGGCCCCGGCAATCGAAATGTGCAGAGGAATGCTGCGCTGGATGAGACCTATGACGACTTCAAGGCCATGCTTGGAAAGGTTCTTCCCCCCTCAATAGGTTTTCTTGACATTAGCGTCAGGATACCCGACGTAGTTCTTGTAACCAAAACTGGCGAGTTCGTGCTTGACGCAGCCTCCGGCGGGCTAATGGCTTTGGTGGATCTAGCTTGGCAGATGTTTCTCTATTCAAGAGGTAAAGATCATTTTGTCGCGGTTATAGATGAACCGGAGAACCACCTTCACCCTTCGATGCAGAGAACAATAATCGGCAGCCTCCTAGAGGCTTTCCCAACATCGCAGATGATAGTGGCTACTCACAGCCCGTTTGTAGTCTCGTCAGTTCGAGACTCCAACGTGTACGTTCTTAGGTATTTAAACGACGATGCCCCCGGGGTTGCGAGTTCAGTGGTTTCTCAAAAGCTCGACAATATCAACAAGGCGGGAAACGCCAGCGAAATATTGAGAAGTGTACTCGGCGTACCCGTGACATTGCCGCTGTGGGCCGAAGAAGGGGTAGAGCGCATAGCATCGGACTTTAATATCGAGACACTTGAGGCGAGCTCTATAGGCCAGATTCGGAATAGATTAGAACAAGAGGGATTGGGTGAATATTATTCTGATGTTCTTACTAGCATGGCTCGAAGGCGATGATTCAGCTTATCAAGGGCATCGAGCCCGCTATCTTAGCCGCAAACGCTGCAACCTGGACTGAGGTGCTGACGGACAAACTGGCTGCCGGAGAAGTGCCCACGCCTGCCGAGAAAACACGGTATCGCAACCCGCAAATCAAGAATTCATTGGTGGCCGAGACCCACGGTAAATGTGCCTACTGTGAAAGCAAGCTTCAACACATCCATCACGGCGATGTTGAGCATATATACCCAAAATCTCTAGACCCAGAACAAACGTTCGTTTGGCAGAACCTTACCCTTGCATGTGAGATATGCAATCAGAACAAGAGCGATCTTGACCCGTATCTTGAACACATTATTGATCCTTATGCATTGGATCCTGAGGGACATTTGATTTTCCACGGTGGCCTAGTTTTCGCCCGCGGAACACCCGAAGGGGTAGCCACTTTGGCTTTGCTGAAGTTGCATCGTGCGGAATTGGTTGAGATGCGTGACAGGCATGTCGAGAAGATCATGGGTATCTATGCGCAAATCTTAGACACGACCCTCCCTAGGGTTGTTCGGCAGGCTCTATATGATGATTTAACGGCTAGAGAGGGGGTGCCACATGCCCCATACGCAGCCATGGCCAGATGCGTAATGGCTGCTATGAAGCCGATCCTGCCTGCCGATCTGGTTTAATTCTTGGAGTTCATTTTGGAATGCCCCGCACCCAAGGCACCGAACATGCAGTATGGGGAAAGTCAGCGCGACATGATCGGCCCGGCCTAATCGGGTTTCTGCCGAGCAACGCTGACCACTGGGTCAGAGACCTTAGGCGCTCGCAACACGATTATGAGTCTTGGTCTCAAGAGGGATTTTGTCACGAGCCTCAAGCGGCGGTGCCGATTCGTCGAGTACAGTCTGAGATTCTACCACCTGCATCGGTGTCTGCTCCCTGATTTCATTAGCAGTGAGATAGTCCGTCCAACCCCTGTGTCTTCCTCCATCTCTTAGTTGTCAGATAATATTCAGTGCTGAAAAATTATAACGAGTGCCCGTGAAGCGCCAATGGCGCCGACCACCCACACCGGTATCCACCAGCGCAGTGCGAAGACATCCTTCCGTGTGACCAATTTGATGGCGTAGCCGACCACCGTGTCAAGGATCCCCCAATGGCGCCGATGATGCCAAACTCGATGAAATTATTAATGCGGCCGGAGTTGGCGGCATCCCTTGCGTTGATCTTGGGCAGCAGGCCATCGGCGTTCTGCTTCACCAGCTCAATTCGGAGTCGATTGTAAAAATCTGCGACAACCTCGCCTTCCGGGCACTGCTCCCGGTAGACTTTTAAAGTTGCAAGCGTGTTGAGTCTGTTTTTGCGTCTTTTTCCATTGCCATTGCTGGTGTCGCAAACAACAGCAGGCCGACAAGCGCCCGTTTCATGTATTCTCCCCCGTAATGTTGCACCATGGCATGCCGGAACGTGGCGCTGCAATGCTGGCCGAGATAGACTCCGGCAGAAACCGAGCCGATTGCGAGAGGAATATATGAACGACAAGCCGCCAATTTGGGAATCGTTCAGCAAAGCGCTGGGCGCCGAATACCGACCAGCCAAGGAAATTCAGGGTATCAGCGGGCTCACACACGTGGTTCAGGCCATCGCTGTGGACGACAAGTCGAACCGTGTCATCGTGGTCGCGGCCGAGCACAATCCTCGAATAGCCTCCCTGATGCGTGTCGACATCCAGTTCACCATGCCGGAAGCGCGTGTACTGGTCGCAAGACCCATCGCGTTCGACCTATCGCATGCGGCCAAAGCCCTATTTGCTTCTGCGGCGGGAAAAGTCGACCTCAGCAAACTCTCGGAGTTTGCTACCGCCCTTGAGGACAGCAAACAGGACAACAAGATTTTCAGTGAGCGGTATGGCGCGGCGCTCCTCCCACTGTTGCAGGGCGTGACGAAGAGCGACTTGCCACCACTCTCGCAGATCCTAGACCTTGTCCAACAGGCTGCCGTCTTGGACTACGAGAAGATTTTCTCCCCCGGCCTCAGCGTACCCGACCGAGTTATGACTGCGCTCGATACGTTGTTGACGCTGGACAACCTAGAAGGCGACCGCAAACAGGGCATTTGCCCAATCCCCACCTATGAGTTGACGGAGGCCGATTGGGACCTGCTTGGGAGTGGCAAGCGTATCGATGAGGTTCAGGAACGATTGAAGGCGCTGGAGATCTTCCAGTACTTTTTTCCACCGGCTGACAGCCTTGCGCTGGGGTTGATCGAGCATGGAGCCGCGTCCGAGCCTGAAATTAGCACGGCTATCTCGGCCGCTAACACTGACGGGCACCTGGTCTCAAACAACGCACTGGTGCCTGATATCCAAGGATTGCCGCACCTTCTGCAAGAGTTAAAGGAAATGGGCTACTTGGCCGATGGGGAGTTTACGATGGAGCTGACACCGGCGGGCCAGACCATCCGACAGTCGGTTAAAGTCCGGCCGAGCGAGAGCATTTTCAGCAAGTTACTCAACAGGTTTTCGTTCAACGCCAGCGTCTCGCCCAAGGACTTCCTGTAAGCCCAGCTCGCGCTTAGCCTTGCACCGCTCACAGGCCTTTGGTTACCAGCCTGACCAATAGTGGATCCGATACTGGCCTTGGCCCGAGTGGTCGGCGCCGTGGTGTACGCTATTGGACGGTCGAGAGGTCGGAGGTAGCCCTTCCTCCCTGCGCTATGGCATACATTTGGCCTAACCAATTCAGCGACGACCGCGAAGGCGAGATCGTCTCGCGCGACGAATACGTTGGCAAAACCATGCAGCAGGATGAGGCTAAACACGAAGTTTTCCGATATGCGCCACAGCACAGGTATGGGCGCACTTCAGGGTATACCCCGGCGTGACGTAACAAGCTTCTCATCGGCAGGCGTAACATCGCGCTTGCCATCGACCATTTGTGACAAGATGGCCTCGGGCCTAAACCTTGAAGTGACACTCGAAGCGTTTCACGTTCGCGACGGTCGTTGATCTAAACACGTTGTCGCCTAAACTACCCTCATGAACAAGGCGCTGGTTTTCGGTGTGACAGGTCAACTTGGCGCGTCGGTTGCCGAACGACTGCTCGGGGCCAAATGGCAGGTTTGGGGGGCAACGCGCGGCAACAGGATTCCGCCTGCTCACCTGCTGCAACGGGGCCTTCACGTGATGAAGGGGACAAACGACAGTTTCGCGGGCATCATTCGAAGCCTTAGGTTTCCGGTAGATACCGCTTTCGTTCCCACCGCCTATGACGAACTGGATGCGAGGGATTTACTTTCTGCCCGAGAGCGGGTCGGGTCCCTCGTCGTCGTCTCGTCGTCCAGCGTTTACGCCGATAGCGAGGGCAGGTCACTGGACGAGGCTGGGGATACCGGGTTTCCGGTTTTCGACGGACCGATCAGCGAGGAAACCCGCACCGTCGAGCCAGGACAACAAACCTATTCGACGCGGAAAGTCGCCATGGAGCATTCCTTGCTCGCGTCCGGCTTCCCAATCACGATCCTTAGACCTTGTGCCATCTACGGTCGGCTCGCAAGACATCCGCGCGAATGGTGGTTCGTGAAACGGACGCTGGATGGGCGACACCGGATCCCTGTGTCGTTTGGGGCTAAGAGCGTCTTCCACACAAGCAGCGCGCGCGGTATCGCGGAGTTGGCGGAAATCTGCATGTCGTCTCCGGCGCAAAGAATCCTGAATGTGGCGGACGCGACACCCTTGACCGTATCGGAAATTGCTTCCGCGATAGAAAGGGCCATCAACTTGCCAATCAACCTTATTCCTTTCGAAGGCCGACCCTCTGGCCCTTCCTTTGTCGGCTCAACACCTTGGTCAGTTGAGAGACCGTACGTCCTGGATACCTCGCGGGCCACGGATTTGGGCTGGTATGGCGGCGAATACGCAAACCATGTTTTGGACGTCTGCCGCTGGCTCGTGGATACGGCCAGAAAAGGAGATTGGAGGCACCACTTCTCGGCCTTCACTCAATACGGCTATGATTCCTTCGACTACAAAGCGGAAGACGCATGGCTCGCGGGCAGATGAACCTATGGTCAGGAGCGACTTTCGTCCTCAGGCTCTTACCACCACCGCAATAGTCTTTATCGCCTGCAGCGATCCGGCTTGACATCGACTATTTGTGACAGGGTAGCGTCAGGCCTAAACCTTGAGGTGACAGGCTATGGCTCGAATCGGTTACGCTCGCGTCAGCACCGCTGACCAAGACCTCGAAACGCAGCTCGCGAAGCTGAAGGCCGAAGGGTGCGAGGTCATTCGTTCAGAAAAGGTGTCGGGCGGCAGCCGTGACGGCCGCACCGAACTGGCAACGGTCTTGGAATTCCTTCGTCCTGGTGATGAGTTGATGGTCACGCGCCTCGACCGGCTAGGCCGCGACACGCGCGACGTTCTGAACCTGATTTATGAGTGCGAGCAGAAGGGCGCCTTCGTCACCGTGCTTGATCCGCACGTTTCAACGCGTGGCGAGATGGGCCATGTGGTGCTAACCGTGCTGGGCATGGTTGCTCAAATGGAGCGCCGGTTCATCAAAGAGAGACAGCGAGAAGGCATCGAGCAGGCGAAACGTCAGGGCATTTATAAGGGCGGCAAGCAGCGGCTAGATCGGAGCCGCGTAAAAGCGCTTTGTGCTGACGGCAAAGGCGCGGCACAGATCGCGAAGCTGGTAGGTTGCTCAAGAATGCAGATCTATCGAATACTCCAAGAAAAGGCCTAGGTGATATTAAGGCACTAGCAGGCTGTTGAAAAACTGTTTTGTTCACGGAACGTATCAGAGTCAGACAGGGTACAAACCCGATTCAAAACAGGTATCTCCGGGACTTTTTCATCAACCTGCTAGACGCTGGGAGCTGATGGGCGACGGTCGCCTCAGAAGCTCGAAGAGGCCTTGGACCTCCCTCCGATAGAGTCTGCGCACCAAAGGTGGGCGTAGGCTAGAAGACTTCGCGACTCTTGTGCCGTAGGGTCTTGCACGCTCACCAAACTCACCTAAAAGTCTTCCGGACGCTGCATTCCACAGGAACAGGCCTATGGATATCGAACTCCCTTCACGCCTTCGAACTAATTCGATCAAGGAGGCTATCGCATCGCTCACAAAAGCGGGCGATACCCTGACTGATGCTGTAGTTGACGTCCTACTCTCCGAGGAACTGACAGCCCAGTACTCGCTCGCAGTGGGTGATCCTGCCTCCCTCTTCGATCCGGAAATCCCGCGAGACAAGGCCCAATCACCACCAATCCGCGGTTGTCTCCAATTCTTCATGCTGCATCAGTTGGCGACACTACCCGACGACCAGCGAGACTACGATGCAATTTCCAGATTGATAAACGACCCTGATTTCCTGACATTTTTTTGTGACTTCTACGCAGTACCCGAAGCTATTGGCTTGAAGAGCATCGCCTTCTATGCCGCTGGTACTACCTCGTTTATCTTCAAGGCCTTGACGAAGCAATATGGGCAGTGTGCATTAAAAGTAATACAGGCGCCATATGTACGAATACCGTCTATTCGCCGCTCTACTCTAAGCTATGCTACGAATTACGGTATCCACATAAAGCACTCGCCGAGGGTGCATGATTCTTCCGATACTTGGATCGTGATGGACTTTATCGATGGATGCAACTTGCATGAATATATGGCCATGCTCCGCCTTAAAGAAACTTTTCTTGGTGATTCATATATAGCGCATGCCTCTAATCTCTTTCACCTCCTGAATGAGGCGCTAGATTACTACCAATCTCAGAAACCGTCGATGATCCATGGGGATTTGACTCCTTTCAACATCATGGTTGTTCATGAGGCACTGTCGCCTGTTGCAGTTAAACTTATTGATTTTGGTCAGAATTACGTCTTGAAAGACCGGGTCGGGACTCGACGCACATTTGTTGAGGCCTTCTCCAGAACAGAGCTATTTACCGCGCCGGAAGTTGTTTCCGGCAAACGAGATGCGTCTCTTGCTTCGGATTTGTACTCTCTTGGAATGAGTGGCTTAGATATGCTTAGTGCAGAGCCACTTAGAAAAGATTCCGTTGGCACTCGCTTAAGAGAGATTTGGCAGAACCCGGCGAGCATCGGAATAGCAGAGATAATAGAGGATCTCGTGGATGAAAATCCCGACAACAGAGCGCTAATCCTGCGTCAGGATGAGGGCAGACGCATCTATTTGGCCTTGGACCACGCCATCCAAGATCACGTTCAGATCTATCGTGACTTGGTGGCTAATTCAAAAGGAGCGCTCGATATTCAATCTCAGGCGTCCCGCCGTTTTCTTCCTGATGTTTGGAAATCCGCAAAGAACATCCGGAGAATTATGAAATCTGACGACATCAATTTTAATAATATTTCTCGAATCCAAAGTCTCTCGGGTGATCTTAATGTTGTCTTTCAGTCGTTTATTGTTTTTTCTTTTGTATTGTATACCTCTTTAGATATAAAGTTTGCGTTTCTGCCGAACATAGATATCCCGTTCAGCAGCCTTTTCGTTCAAATTGTCAGCATGCTACCCAAGGCATTCGTGATTGGTGACTTCTGGGGCAACCTTCCCGGCCGATGCGTTGCGCTGACGTTTGGGCTTGTGGCCGCCCGCTACTACGCTAATATATTTGCCCCCCTTCGCGTGACGGATATGCCGGGCGCTCTTCAAACAGGAACAAATCTACTACTCCGGCTAAACGCCATATCCTATTTTCTACCGATTATTATTGCAATTGTTTATAGGCCAGTCTGGTGGCCTTTTTGCGCGTTTGTTGGGACGGTATTTCCCGCCATTAATAACCTTATGTGCTGGTTAGTCGCGAGGTCTGCTGGCGCGAAAGCCAAAGGCCGATTTTCAGTTGAGGGCTACCATTACGCCGAAACTGAGCGTTTCTTGAGAATATATAGAGAATGGTGGATATTGTGGGCAGCATATAGCGCCGGGATCGGAGCTATCGGGATCTTACTCCAGCTCGGAATTGCCAAGGACGAGGCGATATATGCGGCCGGGGTCTGCTTGCTAAATATTTTTAAAGTCTACCGCAACAATTGCGCGTCGGAGGCGCCATTCATAGCTGGAAATTTGTCGCGTCTGTTTTTCGCCATTCGTCGTTCTCAGGCCAAGAAGGCAGCAATCAGTCATAAACTGTAATGATTTCTGCAATTCGAGAATGAGGCCTCCCCAGCGCATCATACACGGCTGCAAATCCGCTGATTGCGGCGGAAACAAGTTTTTCGCGGGACTTTTCAAACGGTGAAATTTTATGGGTGCCAACGGCAGTCTGTATGGGAAGGATATTCGGCCCAGACTCACGTTGAGATCCTTGTGTTATGTAGTCCAGCTCCTTCTGGTACTCGGCTGCGCGGCTTAGATAATGAGAAGCCAGCTGCGGATCAATTCTGCGCAGTTGCGGAGCCACCACAAGCTTGTCTATCCAGTTTGGATCGGATCGCTTCTGCCCTTTCGGTCTCGTCATCAATACAACTAGATCAGTTGGATTATTAAGCATTGCCTGAGCAAACGGTATGGATGCATAAAGAGAGGCGTCGAGATAATGCTCTCCTCTGAATAAAACTGGAGAGCCAGCAAAATAAGGGATGTTTGCACTAGCCCGCATTGCTGTGAACAATTCGTCGGCATCGCGGAAATTGCCAAGAACCGCGGCCTCCCGTCGCTCTACCGATGCGGAAATTATCTTAAGTGGAATGTCGGATTCCAAAACCGCTGGAACGGATAGTGGTACTTTTGTTCGGCATACTTCATCAAGAAGGTATGAAAGTGAAACAATAGGCTTAGACGAAACCACGCGCGCCAGATCAATGAAATGGCTGTTATTTATCTCGTTGTAAAAGATCGTTGTCCCAAAGCGGGCTTGGTTTGCTATAAAATACGCACCGGTTATTGACCCTGCAGACGAGCCATATACCTCGTCGAAACAATCACGGAGGCCAAGTTGCTCAAGGGCCGATACCATTCCAGCCGAAACTACGCCACGCATTGCGCCGCCTTCAATTATCAAGGAAAGACGTCTACCATCGGTGCGATGGCCGGGCTTGCTGCCTGTACGTTGTCTTTCGATAAGAAGGTTCGCCACAGGAGAGGCTTTACCGCCGCTGTCCGGTTCTGAGTTTCGAAAACTGGCCAATTTTGACATTCCGCAATTAGCAAATCGATGTGTCATTCAAACGGAGACGCCACCGCTGCATCTCAGTGTGTCGGGTGGGCGGCACTCGGCAGGCATCGCATACGTTGCATTCAAGATCAATCGAGCACCAACGCGCTCGCAACGCGACCGAGGACCGTAATTTAGATATGGCCGACACAGCGGACGCCCACTTCGTTATTCCGTTTAAAAGTTCCTAGAGGTTCCTGCCTATCCCGAGGAGTTACCGCGTGACAGAACCACGGAAATATCTGATAGGTGAGAAGGCCGATAGATAATCAGGCTGCGCCGTAGATATATCAAAGCACTGACTTGCCTCCAACCGATCCAATAGCAAAATCACCGACGCCAGAAGCACCGGACGAGCCGCTGCCAATTTAACTTTTGCAGCCATCCTATTGCCCTTACCGGTATCGCCTATCCGTTCAACGGCTTGCGTCATCGTGAAAGCATTGAACCGTTGCATTTTGAACCTCCTGAGCAGGAAAGCTGTTGCGTTGCTTCGGACGTAGAGAGCCGCTGGCATGTTTGGTTGCACAGACGCGCTAATTCCGCAATTCTAGCGCCATGTGCAACCTCTACAACATTACCACATCGCAGGAAGCCATCCGACAGTGGACCCGGACTTTGCGGGATCTCTCGGGCAACCTTTTGCCGTCCATTGACATCTATCCCAATTAGTTCGGCCCCGTAGTGCGCAACGCTCAGGACGGCGCGCGTGAGCTTGCCAACCTCCGATGGGGAATGCCGACGCCACTGGAACGGGTCAGAGGCAATGCTGACTCCGGTACCACTAATGTTCGCAACCCTCAATACGCTCACTGGCAGCAATATGTGGGCGTGGAGCACCGGTGCGTTGTGCCGGTAACGAGCTTTGCGGAGCCGAGCCCGAAGCCAAACGACAAAGATCCGGAGACCGGCATTCAGCGAAACTTCTGGTTCGCGCTCAACGAGGAGCGCCCACTGTTTTTCTTTGCCGGTCTGTGGACGCCTTGGCACGGGGTGCGCAAGGTGAAAGAAGGCCCCGGCGATCACGAGGTCTATGGCTTCATGACGACTAAGCCCAACGCTTTGATTGCCCCCATTCACGAGAAAGCCATGCCGGTGATCCTGACCACACAAGAGGAGACAGAGTCGTGGCTCACAGCGCCATGGTCGGATGCGAAGCATTTGCAGCGCACGGCGCGAGACGATGCTCTGATCATCGTCGATAAGCCAGCAACACAGATCAAGGTGCCTGCGCCAGGACCGGCACAAGGCTCCCTGTTTTAGGACCCGTCATCCCGCCAGATCACGCGACGCACCATACGGACTTCGACAAGGCGCCGGACGCGTATCTTCATGCCCTCCGAGGCGCTTGGCAGCAGGATGTCCACGTCGAGATCACGCCGCCTGCATCGCTCGCACCGCATGTGGCGATCAACGTCCCAAAACGGAATGTCTCCGATAAGCTTGGCGAGGTCCCCCGGCAGATAGTGACGGGTGATATTGCAGTTGATGCAGCGCACACGGATCAGCTGGCCAACCTCATGCGCTCGGCAAAGCGTCTGCACAAGGCGGCGTGGTCTTCTGCTTTGTTCCGGCATGGTCGAAAAAT
Organism: Mesorhizobium sp. ES1-4; assembly: GCF_020164745.1. Classification (GTDB taxonomy): domain Bacteria; phylum Pseudomonadota; class Alphaproteobacteria; order Rhizobiales; family Rhizobiaceae; genus Mesorhizobium. The sequence continues at coordinate 391,675 of NZ_JAIUGV010000003.1, forward strand.
AGGAATGGGTTCCTCGTCGAGTCAATTCGTCCTTGACTTTTTCGTTCCCTTTTTGTTCACTAAGGCTATGGAGCGTTTTGGAGCAATAGCTGTGGATCACATGGTGACGCTTAACAGCCGCCAAGAAGCCGCCCTTCAGGCTCACGCTGATGATTTCGTGGCTGTCCACAAGGGCGATGTAATGAAGGCGCTCAAGGAAATGATCGTGCTCAACGGGCACCTGCAGGAACGGCTCGACGCGCTCACTGCGCCACGCCGCGCGACACGCTAGGAGGAAGCTCAATGGGCACGATGTACTTCGACGCCGAGGCCAAAGCTGAGCTGCATTCAGAAGCAGTGAAGCTAATCGCTCGCTATGATAGCCCGCTTGAGACTGTGAAGGCGCTCATGGCTTACAATTGCGAGCTCGAGACCCAGATCCTCGCCATAGCCCACCGGAATCCGGGAATAGTTTCCATTGGCTACGACGATACGCCGCCTGTTGTCGGGTGACGGTCGTGAAGTTGCTACCGATTGCTGTGCCGCCTTTTGGCTACGACAGCGCGGATGAATGGAGCGAGACCTTCGAGGAGGCATGTCTCGAGGTCCTTGCGGCGCTTCGCAAGGCGGGGCATTTCGGCGACAACCGGCCAGAGGACGACGTAGCCTACAAGCTGGCCGGATGCGATTTGGATGAACTCACCGACGAAGAGCTTGACCTCTATGAGGAGCGCATCGTTCCCGTCTTGCGTGTCGCTTTCTACGAGCCCTGCAGGCTTGCGGAGCAGTACGCGGAACGGAGAGTGCCGGGCTACTACGATCTACCGCGGGACCAGCGACAGCTTGAGCTGTTCACGGCATCATGACGGGGTTTGCCCATGCATGACCTGATCGCTTTCATACAGAGTAATGCGGCGCTGGTGGTTGCCAACCCGGCCGCCTTTGCCTCGTTTGCATACTATTTGGATGCGGCGGATTTGCCGTCGGGCGCTATTTCCTGACGGAGCGCATTGCCAATCTGGAAAGCCGGATTGCGAGGCGCGACGAGGAGATCACCGACCTGAAAGCCAAGCAGAAAACAGCTGAGCCGGGAGTACCTTTGGTGCCGCTTTTCGAGATGACCGAGATCCTTCCTCCTGCACCGCTCACCTTCGACCGACTCTTAATCCAGCGGAAAGAGAAACGACATGTCGGATAACCTGCTGCCTCAACAGAAAGCACCGAAGCTGATCGTCGTCACCGCGTTCGACCGTGATGAGACCGGCGAGCTTCAGCCAGTCTTTGGGCCAGCCGAGCAGCAATCTGAAGATCGGGCGATACGGACCGCGAAGGGACTGGCGGGCAAGCATGCGGGTGTCATAGCGTGGTCGCGTGATGCCAACCCTTCGCTTGGCGAATACGGAGAGCCCGTCACTCTCTATGTCGGTGGCGACGTGCCCGACATGGAGTGACGCAGGACTGATGTGATGACACGCCGTAGGCTTTCGTCGGCCAGCGACGACTTGAACAGCGCCGACAGGAAAGGTGCTGAAGCGGGTGCTTTCTTTGCAGATGGGTTCGGGGGTAGCGCGGCCGAGCACGCGATCAAGGAACGGCCGTGTCGAAGTCGATAGCAAACCCTGCATCAATCGCGCTTCGCGCAACGAAGTTGCCGAGACATAGCGCGGCAAATCACCAGTGACGCGACCTAAGCTCCTGCTTGGGTTGCGCCGCCGACCGGAACCCGTGAACACCTCGAAACGGCGCTCGGGCTCAAGATCGTCGGATTTAAGCGTAAGCTTTGAAATCGTCATGTGTCGAAGCCCTCAAGGCTCCGAACATCGTTCCCTCACGACCACGCGCGAAAGGTGCCACCAGAACAGCGCTTACGGTTCATGCTCATTCACGTTGCCTCCTCGTCGCGGCACGGAACGGATCGTCCGCGGTGAAGGCATCGGGCCGAATACCCCGAGCAGACCACTAAGGTCGTCCACCACACGCTCACCTCTTCGCCTCCCTCACGCTTGTGAACTCGCTTTCGATGGCGGCCTCGAATCCTTGGCGAGCCTGCGATACCGACCGAGCCAAGCGGACGTACGGTCGGGCAAACAGTGCCGCCCGCAAGATATCAGCTGTGCCTAAAATCTGTTGTCATGTACCGCCTTGCAGAATCCGCTGAATGAAAATTGCAAGGTGTCCCCGAGATCGAAAGATTCAACACGTCCCGTCTTTCGATTAAAGGTCGTGTTACTTCGAGCAGAGCTCGTCTCAATCACATTCTCGGTGATACGAACATTTTCTACGGCACCAGTCCCGCCGCCACGGGTCAATGTAGATCTATCGAAATCCACAAGGTATTCTAGCGTATCTTGCCTAGGTGAATGATCGCAGGAAAACCAGCTTCCGCCCAACTTTCGATTGCAAACGAAGGTGCCACTACAGCTGAGCATTATCTGCCCGGCAGAAGATTTTGCGGGACTACTAGGTCTACCGTCACCGCAGGCCAAATAGTTTTTGAACACCCACCCCGCCGCTGCCCCCGAAATCCTTGCCCACGGAAGCCCTCGATTATCATTCGCGACTTGCTCAATCTGGACATTATCGCCGTTCACGAGCGAACCCGTCTTGGTACCTCGCGGTGCGTCCCTGATTGCAAGAGAAGTTCCTGTTGGATCGGCGACAGTACACTGTTCAGCGCGCGCCATTGAAATTGATGCTGCCGAAAACAAGAGAAAGACGTAGGCGGAGTATTGCTTGGCTGTCATGCCGTGGATCCCTCCAGTTCAGAACTGATACAGCCAAAACTCTCACAACAAACGCCTGTTATTCGGGCCCTCATTTGGGCAGATCAGCTGTTGGTATAAACCAAAGCACTAATTCGACGGCCCCAGCGGCGTCATTGCGACCGGACAACTTCACATAAAGCCGTCCGCAATTGGGGATTTCGCTGCGACTCTCATTTCCGAACCGGATGCGATAGTCATTTAGTAGAACGTCGGACCCGCGTTTTACTGTGACCCAGAAAGAATCCCCGGTCATTTCGTCCAACCTAGCCGATAGCTTTCTCTTTTCCATCGTCATGCCGACGTGAAACCAGTTGAAGAAACCGATCTGCTTAGAACAATCGAATTTGTCGGTGGAGGCTTCGGCCGCTTTAGGAACGTCGCCTTTGCAATTCAGGTAGTTACGAAAAACCCACCCCGCCGCTGCTCCCGAAATCCTTGCCCACGGAAGCCCTCGATTATCATTCGCGACTTGCTCAATCTGGACATTATCGCCGTTCACGAGCGAACCCGTCTTGGTACCTCGCGGTGCGTCCCTGATTGCAAGAGAAGTTCCTGTTGGATCGGCAACAACACAGCTCACGGTCTGAGCCATCGCAGCGCTTGCAGACACCGACGCAACACAAGCAACAAATAGCTTCAGCGTTCCGTACACTTCATTGTGTCCATTGTGTGTGAACCGGCTGGCAGCCCCTAGGCTGCGATGTCAATTTCCTTGGGATTCGTCTCCCGAATTTGGCTGCAGTTGATGAATCTCGTCGCTCAAAGCTTCAGACGCGCATTGAATACAATTTCCTACTGCCTCACCGGCAGATTTTGACTTCTCGGTGTCATCGTTGGATTTCAATATCGTCTTCAGAGCATCAGTCGCCTCATCCATGCAGTTTTGGGCTACGTCGGTATCTTTGTCGCAAGTTGCCATTGCAGACGAGGCACTGAAGGAGGACAGTATAAGGATGAACAACATTCGTTTCATTGCATGAGCCTCACAATCAATGAGTTACGTGGAATGGTCTACAGTAAGCTCAAGAATTCCTATGCATTTCGGTAGAAAGCTCAGCTGGCCAAAGTTCCAGGCCTATTTGGCGGAGCATGCCTCGCAAGTTCCTGTCGCATTGTTACGCTCAGATGCACACTCTCTTCTTTCGCAGCAACCCACGAATCCACAGACAGGCATGTCTCCGGTTTGGACTTTGGGAGGGATTGGCGTCATCGGAACCGAGATAAGAATGTTAGGATGCCAAGCCCCCAACACAGATGGGGCCGCTGCCTGTGCCATGGAGGCTGAACCCGAGACGATAAGAATCAGTGCTAACGCATGAAATCGCATCTCACACTCCTCTATAAAACAGCTGCAACGCTTATATTGCCTTACGGCTCTTTCCAGTCAAATCACGTATTCATTGTCTAATGTAGCGATTGTTAATAGGGCATGGGTGAGCCGCTTTCGTCGATTTTTCGACTTTGATTGCTGCGGCGCGGCCACGGCAGCGTGTCGGCTGGCCCTGACCTAGGCCCGCAGGCGATTTCGCGCGCTGGCGGCCCCTGTATGGCCTGAAAACACCTATTGAGGCGCCAAGGCTGGGGTGATTTTTCGCGGTTTAACGATTGCAACCTTCACGTGCCTTGATGCACATTGCAACCTTGCGCGTCAGCCCCCCGCGATCAGGTCGCGCATGCGCCGAAACTGGGCGTCGTCAATGACGCCATCATCGAGAAGCTTTTTTAAACGCTCCAGTTTGTCGACTGTATCAAGGTGCGCTGGCTGAACAATTGATCGTTGGATGCCTGAAGGGTTCTCGATCCGAACCCGTTGAACATCGTTGGCGAGAGGGTTCAGTCCGGACTCCCCGCCATTGGAGCCCTGAGGGTCTTTGCTGATGTGGACGGCCATGAAGGCCCATATGAGACAACCGAGCCAAACGATGCCGGTGCCAGCGAGCGCGGTGCACAGCACAAGAATGAGCCACCTGTTCGGGTGGCCTCTATAAAAGGCTATGATCGCAGGCAATTCATAGATGATCGCCACGATAAGCAGAAACACAGCTATTATGGCGTAGCCGGGATCGACATCGGTCGCTGCAAAGGCCGCGCTCGGCAGCGATGACATGGCTAATGCAATAGCCAAGATGGGTACCACCGATCTGGTCGTTTTCATCATATCTACCGTCACGCCCGCTGCATCATCGCGCCGAGGACGACCATGTAAAACGCCGCGCAAGCCAACCAAACCCAAAGGTAGCCGAACCCTTTTTTGAGCAGCCACGCCCTGCGCCAGAAATACCCGATTGGGCTCAACAACACGAAAGGTATCAACGCCCGATGTTTCGGATTGCGCCAGCTGCGATAAATGTTGCGAGCATCGAGGCTCGCGAAGATCAGGCTTCCCCATGCCCCTAGAAAGGGAGTTGCGCCAGCGAAGGGCCCGTCCACCACATCGTTGCCGTTGGCAAACAGGACTAGGTCGATCACCAGCAACAGCAGGGGAGAGAATGCCAGCCACTTGGCATAGTCATCGTGAGGAGCCACCTGCTCGGGCCGGTAGTCGCTAGGCCATTCACTGGATGAGGCACTTACTACGCCTCCCGGGTTTTGCAGCAACGCTGAGCGGTGGGCAGCAGGCAGCGGAGGTGGCGCGACTGCGACCTGAGGTAGGGGCGGTGGTCGGAGCCGCTGCGGCGCGGCCTCCAGGTGTGTTTGCGACGCGGGCTTCCACACTGTGCCTAAGCTTGCCGTCCAAACCAACGTCCCGGGCGGCAATAGGTGATTGACAAGCATGGTGTTGAGGTCGCCCTCCGACACCGGCCCCCGTTGGGCGCCATTCTCCTCAAAATACCATTCAGCCATAGTCTGTCCCTCCGTGCGCGGCTGGGGGTCGGCGGCATCTCACGGCAGCCATGGTAGGCCGCTGCAAGCGGTTGGTCGGTCGGCTAAGGTTTGCCAATCGACAATGGAGGATTGTCCATAAACCTCTGCAGATCCCGCCGTTCTTGCGGGTTCATAGCGGTGGGGTCGCCCGGCTCAAGAGTCACTTGATTGTCAGGTCTGGTATTGAGCCATTTTTGGATCTGGGAGGTTGGGAAAGAGACTCTGCCGTCGAATCCGCAAGCATTGTAATTTGCGATTAAAATTAGGTCCGTTATGTCTCCGCGCTCCCGCAGCATTATGCCATCAAGCCAAACAAAAGCTTTGTATTTATTTGGGCCGAATATGTGGAAAAGCAGGCCTTCCGCTGGATTCGCCATCGATCTGTGGGAGAGATATACCACAGGCTCGCCATTGAAGGTGCTTTTTTGGAGGGGTTCCTGAGGCTCAAACCCTTGTTGTGGATCAAATGCAACGCATTCGTCATGCGGATAGTCGGGCATCGCTGGTTGAGCGCTCATTGTGAACTGGTACAACGCTTCAAACTCAGGACTACCCGGGTATTGTTCTGGCGTCGGTTCCTGCCGTTGCGTTTCACGAACGACGGCGGCAGCCTTTAACATCTTCTCCGCGATCTCAGGCCTCGCAAACCTAGCTTGTGCAAAGCCGCAAACCATCGAGTTCGCGGCATATATCAGGCGATAGTTACCGGTTGCCAGCTTCAGCAGATGTACCTGTTCCAATTGATAGAGAGCTGCCTTATCGAAATTCGGTGCGGCTGCCAGCATCGCGGCTCTGGCCTGATACTGATCTGTGATATCGACCCATTCATCGAGTTCATCAGGGCTGCCAGATGAAAGCCGTTGGCGGAGTTCCATTAGCTGGCTACCGGCTTCACCGTAGGAATAGCAGTCGCTTGTCTGCGCCATACTTGCGTCGGTCGGATACAGCCACGCAGCAATCAAGGCTATCGCCATTAGCCCCAGTTGCCTTGGATTGTTCCCAACTGAGCCTTTGTCGGCTGCAACTGTCTCGCTCGAACGCTCAGCTTCGGTGGACATTGAGCGCCACCCTGTTCGCCATGCGAAAGACATTAGCACTGCCAGAATTGTCATTCACGTTCCCCAAGTCGCGTTTCAAATGCCGTACATGTCGCCGCGTCGTTGCCAATCTGACGGCATATTTGTCTAATATGTCGGCTATATCCGATAGATTAGTGGCCAGCAAGTTGGTCGCGTCCATCACATGGATGGACGCAGCCGCATTGCTTGGAATCTTCGACGTCTTCGTGCCGCAAAGGGTATCAGTCAGGAAAACCTCGGCCTTGAAGCCGAAATTGATCGCGGTACGATAAGCGAAATCGAGAGCCTGAAATTTAACCCGTCGATCGATCTTCTTGACCGCTTGGCGTCCGCGCTGGCAGTGGATGTCGCTGACTTTTTGCTCGTGCCACCACCCGGCAGCGAGAGGCCAAAGCCATTGAACGCCGGGCGAAAGCCCGGCAAGTGACAACGGCACTGTGCCGCTCCGACACTGCGGGCTTTTGCGACCGAATATGAAGATGTCAACCGCGTCGATCATGGTCCACCGGCCGAGCCGACTACCGAGTCATCGACCGGAGAATAGTCGTTACCAAATCGGTCTCAGGCTGATTGCCGTTAAAAATCCCGAGCAAGTATGTTGCCTTGTCGTGTCGCTCGGCGTCGTTCCCAGCCGGATACCGACAAACTGCCAGCAACAGTTGGTCCTCAAGATCGCTTGCTTCATCCAATCGCCGGATTTCATCCAAGGTGGCAGCGCGCCCGAGTTTGACGGGGTTGGTTTCACGACTGACGCGTCCGAGGTCCGAGAACGCAGCGCAGTGCTCGCACATGGCTTTCATCAGCGCCGGAGCCACATCTTGCCAGCCTTCCTCGAAGGAACTGGTGGCAGCTTCGCTTGGCGGGTTGCGCACCAACGCCAGAGCGGGCGCGAGCCCCAGCGCAGATAAAGCTCTGATCAACGCCCGACGTGACAACAGGCGGCGCATCAGTAGTCCTCCGAGAGCATAATCGTAAGAACGCGGGTGGTAACCGCCGGGTCGGCCGGATCATCCGAACCGAATTGCATCGCCCGGTCGTAATAGTCGACCTTCCAGATGATGGCCTTGCCGCCGACCTCCAGCACTGCGCAGTCGTGCTCACCGTATGGGTCGTTGTCGCCGTCGAACTTGTCGAAGCGGGCGACGGTCGCGACGATATCTGCAATGACCGTTGCCTGCAGCGCAGCGACCCCGGCGGTCAGAACGACGCGCCCACCTTGTCCCGTTCTGCGCAAGCTGTCGTTTAGTTGCGCGATACGCTGCTGCCGACTGCCGAGCGCGCAATTCTGACTGAAGCTACAGTCCAAAGTCATATGCGAATCCTTCATCCTGGCCGCTGCCGCGTCCGTGGTCATACCGATGATGTTAGAAGAGGTGGGCGGCAGCCTGAGCTACACCGCCCGGTGACAGGTAGGCGTCAGTCGGTGTGTTCGGGATGAAGCAGGGCGATATGGATCAGGCGACGGGTGAACACCGGCACGTCGAGCCAGTCCCGCCAGCGCAGGGTGTAGAGACCTTCGGGGCTAATCTTCACGACTTGTGCCTCAAACCAGCCTTGGAAGGCCCCTTCGGTCGCCAGCACGAGGCTGCCGACTTCAATCTTCTCCCAGTCGGTCGGCCAATGCGGTTCGGGGCGCCTTGGGCCGCTCTCTGGCGCGCCGGTGCCTGAGGCCCTTTTGCCGGGCTTGATTTTCTCGACAGCAGGCTTGGCGGCTCTCACCGGCCATACATACGACTTCGGCAAGTGGTCGGCGATCATGTCGAACGTTGCTGCCTTCACGAACGGCACGAAGGCCTTGCCGCTGGCGAACACGCGGCCTTGTGGCAGCTTACCTGCAAGATCGCGCAGCTCGTCGGTGGAAGCTCGAACCGCTGCCATGCCCATCATGCCAGCCGCTTTTTCGGCAACGTCGGTTTCGGCCTCGCCGAACCATGATGCATGCGCCTTGCCGCCGTCATCGAGGCCCAGGACGATCAGGGCTGGCAAGGCGGCCGGGGAAGCGGTTGAAACTGCTGCGTTCGTCATTCATGTCTCCAAAAAGAAAAAGGCCCCGAGATGGGGCCTCATGGTTGAATTTTCAGATGATGATCGGCGGCGTCGGCATGAACCCGAAGGCGGCACAAGCCGGGCTCGAAGCCCTGTCGTCAAGTCAGCCATAACCAGCCTTTTTGCACGTTTTGACAGCGAAAATTACCATCTGAACAACTGTACAATATCAGAAAACATGCCGTCTGTCAATGAATTTCTGTTTTATATCAAATAGTTAGCGTCTTTGTGGCCAGCTGCACCTCATTAGAGGCCTGCCGAGTTGCAGACCAACATCAGCGTTAACAAGCTAATGCAGCATGCGGCGAAGCAGTTCCGTCAACTTGGAGTCAACCTCTCCATTCCGGTAGACGTTGTTGCCTACGACTGTCCGCTTTGGCAAATCCACGATGAGATGTACCCCGAGCAGGTAGCCGTAGTGATAATCGGGATTTGGAGTGTATTCCAAGGTCATCATTGTCAGCTTGCGGATATCGTCCGCATAATCCTTATTCTGTGCCCGCTTGGCCTCGACCACCAGAATGTTTTCATCCTGAAGGTGCATCCGATGCACGATGATATCAGGTCGGATTTTCTTTAACCGTTCCTTGCCCGCCTCGTCATTCCACGCCAACCGCTTTTCCTCATCCTCACGGCGGGTCCATTCCGGACTCACCCGCCACTCAGGGAAATAAGGCACCATCTTGATGGCAAGGTCGGTGGAAATGGAGAACTCCTCCGGCGCAGCTTTGACCAGATCGTCATCGGCCAGCATTTCCCTCACAGCTTTGGAGAACTGGCCGAGAATGACCTCGTCGGGAATTCTCGTGTCTTTGCCCATGCTATTGTCCTTCCGCTGCCCTGAAGCGTAGTTGTATCAGCCCCGCAAGCTGGCCGAATAGGAGGCCTTTAAATTTCAGTGAATTGACGCGTCGTACCGGTGCAAGGGACACCTTATGATAGTAGTATTGCGACTTTGTTTTTCAGAGGTCGAGAATGCCCGGCGAATACCTTTTCAACGAAGGCTCAACTTTGGATTTGGCCCGCCAACTACCCCAGAAAGCAATGGAGGAATTGAGGGCGTATCCAGAGAACGTATTTCTCTCAACTTCCGTCGAAGATACCGTCGCAGCCTTGGTGGAGAAATACCATCCAGAAGTTCCGCTGTTGGACGAAGGCGGCGTGTGGGTCGAAGAGAAGGAACAGACCTACGATCCCCGCCACGACCGGCGCGACTATTTCCAAGACCGCTTCGGAACGCCCGAACCCCAACGGTTTCATGTGGTGGTGTTCCATTTGCCTTTCAGTGGGGACGGCGGATTTTTCCGCTTTCAGCCTTCGAGGGCCTCCTATCCCGGACCGAAGGCCACCGTCCAAAGAAACGAGCTGCTGATAACGATACAGACAGGCAATAGGACACCAGAGCAGGTTAAGGCCGACTTCCAAAGCGTTGTGACGAGTATCAAAGAACACATGGCGACCGCGAAGGCGGACCTCGCCCATGTCGGCTCTCAGATAGAAAATCCCGCACGTGCCTTCTTTGACAAACGTAAGGAAGAACTTCTCCGTGGAAAGGGATTGGTGGCGTCGCTTGGCTTTCCGATGAAGCGAAGGCCAGATGCCCCGACAACGTTCGTCGCTCCCGAAGTGCGTCGGAAGGTCGTTCCTGTCCGACCGGCGACCACGGCTCCTTTTATACCGGAACCGGCCCTTGATGAAAAGGAATACGCCAACATCCTGAATATCATGGAGAACATGACGAAGGTAATGGAGCGCAGCCCTCACACCTTCATAAACATGGGTGAGGAGGACATCCGCCAGCACTACCTTGTGCAATTGAACAGCCAGTATGAAGGCCAAGCCAGCGGCGAAACGTTTAACTACGAGGGGAAGACAGACATCCTCATTCGCTCGGAAGGGCGTAACATCTTCATCGCCGAGTGCAAATTTTGGCACGGTGAAAAGGGTTTCACCGAGACCGTTGACCAGCTGCTTTCATATTTAAGCTGGCGCGATACCAAAACGGCGGTTGTGATCTTCAATCGCAATAAAAACCTTTCCGGCGTCATCGAAACGGCCAAAGCGACAATGAAGGCGCATTCCCAATATAAGCGCGGTCCGACAGCCGAAGGAGAAACCCGATTTCGATATGTCCTAGGCAATCCCGGGGACGCAAACCGCGAGGTGATCGTGACCCTTATGATATTTGATATTCCGACTGAACCTTGAGCTTGCGCGCCGATTCAGCAGGGTCGTACACATTCCTCGTATCAATCCCGCAGACCAACCCGGGCCTTTAATTGGTTGTATCCGGGCGCGAGCTTCTTGGGTTTTTCGCTGCCGTCACAGGTTTGTTTGGAAGCGGATCGTCATCAATAAACATGCTGACGAAAGTCACGTCGCCTTTCGTTTGCGGAACGTTGCTGCAGTTTTAGCCACGCACCCGACCAGAGGCAGTGCGCCGGTCTTCTCATAATCCAACGCATACATCTTCTGCCCCACCAGATAGCCTGCCGTCACGGTCCCATCATTGTGGGAGCCATAGTCTTTGCCGAGCTTCGCCTTGATGAGAGGGTCGACCGCTTCAAGCGGAGGCCGACCTTTCACCGCGGCGTCTAACATTTTCTCGACGTTCTCAGGATTGTTGATGACGATCTCCATTGCCCGATACGTCGGATCGCCATGGGCAAGTGATCGATCCTTTTGGTAGGGCAACCCCGTTGCCTTTAGCATCTCGATTATCGCTTCCGCTTCAGGCCCGCCCTTGTTCAGGCAGTTTCGGTAGATCTGGTCGCGCTCTTCAAGCGTCTTGGTTTTCAATTTTTCGACGGTGTACATTTTTGGCTCCCCTCAGACCGTGGCTTCGTATTCCTTAGGGTCAACCAGCTTGCGCAGCTGAACGCCGATGTTCATCCGCTGTTGGCCGGGATTGAGTTTGTCATAGCGCTTTTCGATGCCGTACTTTTTGGCCACCGCATAAAGCCGCTCCAGAAGTAGGTCGCCGTTTTCGTCTCGAACCTGCTTGTTTAGCCACACGTTGAAGGCGCTGTGCTTGGTGTTCTTCACCCAAGCTTCACGCTGCTCCCTTGTGATCTTCATGGAGCGAGGATCGCTTCCTACTGGACGATAGGTGGTCCCGCTGGTGAAGAGGCTTGGACGCGTTATACGAAGCGCTGTACGAGCTATCTCATAACCGAGCGCCTCCATAACCTGCCTAACCATGTGACCGATCATCTGCTTCGTGCGGTCGTCGGAGATGTCTTCTCCGAACTCGGCAACGAGGCCCGCCGCCAATGGTTCAACGGCTGCTCGCTCCAGCAAAGTAGCCGTTTCCATCCGGATTTGGTTGTCGTGCTCTTTTAAATAGGACCAGATCGCGCGACCAAGGTCGGTTTCAGCGAGATCTCGAAAATTCTGTGGCCGGTAGGCTAGGTTCCTCAGCTGGTCGGGCATAACATCCTCTCTTTTTGACACCTGTCATATATGCGCCTTTACAGAACACCTGTCAATAGTGCATCCATATGTCGGTAGCACAGGCCGATGAAGGCCATGGAGGCCAGCCGCGCGTGGTTCACTGAACGCCGGGTGCCTGAGGTGAAAGAGCTGCCGCGAATAGGTGGGGGTCGAAGGCGAGAAATCTCAGCTTCGATTCCTGCCCGTTCAGCATGAGCCGCACCTGAAGTGTTTTCTTGCCGCCCTGCCCCCCGCGAAGAGCGCCTGCATCCCTCAAGTCCCGAAGGATTTTCTCGCTGGCTGCGCCGCACACCCGGTCGATGGTTTCCCAGCGGAGGAATAATACCTCCACGCCATTTCGCACCTGACGAAACCCGTCGAAGCTATCGTCGCTAAGGAATGATGGCTGGCCGGATCCAAGTACGGGCACACGCTGCCGGTCGATGACCGCTGCCTTCAATGCGGATCTAGCTTGCGAAACAGCCACGTCGCGCCTGCTGGCCGTTAAGGCATTGCTGGCGCGCAAGTCACGACATACGTCCAAGACAAAGGCCGGAGTCCAAGGCAACAGGCCAATTTGAACAGCGATCTGTCCAGCGGCGTAGACCGCCCCAAATTTTCTAGCAATGCTACGTTCTGGACCGGAAGCACGGGGACAGGCGAGCGCGACATATTGATCAACGTGAGCCCGCACTTCGCCGGAGATGGTCGTGTAATTAGCGGTCAGATGCCGGAGCCATCGTTTCATCGGTATGCCATAGTTACTACGGCATGCGCTCTTGACAGCTTCAGAACGCTCTGCCAGCTGCCGAGGTGTCTCACCGGGCGTGACCCGATCCCAAATGCCACCGCTTTCCTCAGGAGGCACTTTGATGTCGATCCACCGCCTTTCGTCGCCAAGACTTGGTTCAAGACGCTCACGTTCGAACTCTTCTCGTAGGCTAAGGGGACCCGAACTCAACACCCAAGCGAACCACTCGAGCTCTGGCAGGCTATCCCGCACTACCGTCGACAAAGAACTCGACCGTCCTCCTGTGATGGTATGTAGGCGGTTTGACAATGAACGAACGCGACCGCCCTCATCGGCCCTAAAACGTTCAAGATCATCCAAGACCATCGGAAGATCACTATGGGCGGCTGAGCGCTCGTGTAGTGCGCGCCCCGACGCGTTCCAGTCCGGCAACTTTTTCGCCTTGCCAGCAACCGATAACGCGGCAAGCAAAGCAGTCGTCTTCCCAGTCGAACTTTTGCTGTGGAAATTGAAGACCGCGCCTTCGTCCAACTCCGCAAACCCCGATATGGGAGCCGCCAATGCGGCCGCGATGGCAAAGGACACGTAGGTGGATTTCGCCGCAGGCCTTGCAACCTTCGCCTGCCAGCGAGATAGTGTCCCGCCGGTAACACCGAGTTCAGAGACCTTCAAAGCTATATCGTCGCGAAGCCGGATCTTGTTGGCGGCGCCATTGATGGGATCCTCGGCGTACAAGAATACGTTGTCGTGCCATCCGGAGCGCCCTGCCTGCAGTCCCGGCTCATCAGGAATGGCAGCGAGGATGCCACCAATGATAGCATCGCGCGACTGCTGATCCATCGGCAACAGCGCTCCGTTATCCCTTAACCCCGCTATCAGCCGCTGCCGAGCATCAACCACGGAAATCGGAAACAGTGCCGAGCCTTCACCCCCACCGGCAGCGGGAAATCGTACCTCTAGAAGGTCGGTGCCCGAGATTTGGTCGCGCCAGCGATAAGCTGTCCAAGCTATGGCCTGCGGCATGACAGTAGCGTTAGGCCTGGATAGCGGAATCAACGCAGGTTTTCGGTGGCTTTTTTTCATGCCCATTTCCATCTTCTGTGCTGCGGCTGCCTCACCTGCCTCACCTGCCTCACGGGCTGGCGATACACGGCTTTATGGTGAGCATGGCTTAGGTTTGGCCCTGAGAGGGTAACGCAGTGTTGCCTGTTTCCACGGTGAGGGCGTAGCGGTGACATGGTCATCCTTGCCCCGTAGGCGGTCGCCGTGACTGTCCCGGTCGCAGTTTGCGCAACCTCGTAGAAATCGCGCTTCGTGCCGTCGTCGACAAATTGGCGATGAGCCTAAATGGGCCGTTGTCGCAACGTATGCCCAGCAGGATCAGACGGTCCCGCCACCCGTGCACTCCATAATTCAGGATGATTTCACGGCGCTCGGCAGGTTTAAGAAGTTGCCGTACGCCGTCATCATCCATCGATGCCTTCGACTTTTTGGCCAGAGGCTGCTTGAAGGCGTAAGAGGCGCAGCGGAAGAAGTCCTTATCCGTCGGAAGAACAGGATCAACCCGAAGAGGGCGTGGAACCGAGAAGTCCAAGGTTATGGATGTGTTGACAGCCTTGGTGATCTCGGCTTCGGAGGCCCCCGAAACCATAAGGTGGATATGGAAGGGCTTCCCCGCAGGAACGTTGTCGACCGTAACGTAGACGGTCTCGAGAGAACCGAAGATCAGCAGGTCGTCGATCTTCATACGCCGGAACTTGGCCATCAGGGCGTAGATGCAGGGCTGATCGCGAAGCTGCCCGAAAGGGCGGTCGCCGCCGGGCGGAACGGTCCAGCCCGCAACGCGGATGGTGACGAAGTGCCAAGCGACATAATGCAGGCGCTCGTCATACAGGAAGTCGAGCAAGTTGATGCGGAGCTGCCGTATGCAACGTGGGCAAAGACCGCCTCGACAAGGATAGATATCCGAGGACTCCCGCATGGGGAGGTGGTCAAGGCCCAGCCACCGCAAGGCGTTAGAGGTATCCCTCTGTTCCTTGCGTATGATCGAGATCGGGTCAAAGTTCGGCAAATATTTAAGCCACTGGATCCTCATTTGTCATCTCGTGCATCAAATTCGGTGGTCGACCCGAATTTGTTCGCGCGGATGAATTGGTCCAAATCGGATACGGCGTAGGCGACCCGCGAGCCGAGCTTGACAAATTTAGGACCGCCACCAGCCACCCGCCAATTCGCAAGTGTTTTCGGGCTGATGCACAAGGCAGCGGCCACCTCGTTCGGACGAAGCAGAACGCTATGGCCGACTTCCACTTCTCCATCGTCAACTTTTATATGTTCACTTTTCAACATCCCAGACTCCTTGCGCTCGGCAAGGTCTTGGAGCTGATTCAGTCGTCTTTGAGCTAAGACGCCGCGCAACCTCAGAACCTCACCAAATCGGTGAAATTTCAAAGCCGAAACGGAGTCACTCGGGCAATGGCTAAGCCAGCTTGCCAATGACGATTTCGGGTATGTCCTGAGTTGCGCCCTCTGCCAAACGGCAGCGCGAATTCAACGATGCATCATAACTGGCAACGGGGTCAAGTATGAAAATGGTGATTGCTAGGTGGTTGCTAGCGAACCGAGAAGTTCGCTAGCTGAACTGCAAATTATTGATTTTGTTGGCGCACCCGACAGGATTCGAACCTGTGACCTCTGCCTTCGGAGGGCAGCGCTCTATCCAGCTGAGCTACGGGTGCTTTCAGGGCAACGAGCCCGGAAAACGAACCAGCCGGTGAACCGGCAAGTCACGGCTTCTTAGCGGAAGCTGGCGCGGGCTTCAACGGGCAATTGGGGGCGTTGCGAACTTGGCTTGATGCGTCCGGGCCTGCCGTACGGCGTCCTGCCCCTCGCAGGCTCCCTGCCCTTCGGGCGTTCAGCGCCTTAAAAGGTCCGCTGGACTTTTTGATCCGTCCGAAGGCGGACCGGCACTTCACCGTTCGAAGCTCGAAAGCCAGGCCGTTGGCTTTTCGTCCGCTACGCGGACCACTCCACCAACCTCACTGCCCCGCCGGGCTCTTCACCGTCCGTCGCGCGCGCGCGGTCCGCTTCGCCTTCTTCGCGCTCGCCAGTTCGTGCATGGCATCGAGCTGCATCTGCTGCATCTCCGCCAGCCGCGTCCATTGGCGCGAGATGAGGTAGTCGAGCTTTTCGTGCAGATGGCGCACTTCGAGCTCGGCCTTGAGGTTGACGCGGTAGTCGTTGAAGGAGCGCAGGCGGTCTTTCACCTCCTGGCGCTTCTGGCTCATCATGATGATCGGCGCCTGGATGGCGGCGATGCAGGAGAGCAGCAGGTTAAGCAGGATGAAGGGGTAGGGATCGAAGGCGCCCGCCATGCCCTCGAACAGATTGATGCCGATCCACACCAGAAGCACGCTGCCGAACGAAATCAGGAACCACCAGCTGCCGCCAAAGGCGGCCATGCCGTCGGAGACGCGGTCGGCGAACGTCCGGTGCTCCTCGAACTCTTCTTCGCTGTTTTCCGAAATCGTGTCCTGCCGGGCGATCGATTCCACCACCTGGCGGTCGAGCTCGGAAAATTCGCCGTGCTCCTGCTGCAGCAGCTCCTCCATGTAGCGCATGCGGTAGCGGCCGAGCTCGTCGCGGCTGATGCGCGCGCCCTTGGGCAGATCCGGATGGTCGGAGCGGATGCGGTCGCCAAGGCTCGGGCGCAGATCGTCGATGCGCACCAGGTCGCGCTTGCGGAACTTGCGGCCCGAGATCGCCGACGGTTTCTTCTTCGGCTTCAGCCGCGACGCGCCGGGTCCGCCCGGTTCGGAATCCGGCACTTCGGGGGTATCGAAATGCTCGTCGGAAACCTCGTGCAGGTCGGCTTGCGTGGTCGGCGCCTCGAAATACTCGCCGCCGCTGTCGTTCTCATTGTCGGCCGACTTCTGCTCGGATGCCTTGGGAACGGTGCTCATGATGGGCTCCTGCTGTCGCGCTGTAGTCTAGAATACGCCATGGCGGCGGGGCATATCCACTGTCGGATTCCGCAGCCTATGCCACGTCTTCCGCACGATTGCGTGACACCGGCAAGACGATAGCCGGCTGCGGGGTTTTATGGGTTGGCCGAAGCGCCCCGGCTTCTCCCAGCTCATTGCTGTTCGGCGAACATCAGCCTGGTCTTGGTGTCGGCCATCGTCGGCGACAGGCTGCGCTGGATCAGCGCCTCGACATGGTCGTTGCGCTGGCGGGCGCTGTCGGCGCCCATCACCACCACGATCAGCTGGCGGCCGTCGGCGTCGTAGGAGGTGACGATGTTGAAGCCGGAGGCCCTGATGTAGCCGGTCTTGATGCCGTTGACGCCGCGCACGCGGCCCAGCATGTCGTTGTGGCCGCGCACCAGCCTGCCGCGGAACATGAAGTCGCTTTCGGAAAAATAATGGAAGTGCTGCGGGAAGCGCCGCTGCAACGACATGCCGAGCACCGCCATGTCGCGCGCGGTTGTCACCTGGCCGTCGTCGGGCAGGCCGGATGCGTTGCGGAAGGTGGTGCTGGTCATGCCGAGCGCGCGGGCCCTGGATGTCATCATGGCGGCGAACTGGTCCTCCGAGCCGCCGAGATATTCGCCCACCGCCACCGCCACGTCATTGGCCGATTTGACGACGATGGCGCGAATGGCGGAATCGACGTCGATGCTCTCGCCGCGGCGGAAGCGCAGCTTGGTCGGCGGCTGCGAGGCGGCGTGACCGGAAACCGGGATCTGCGTTTCCTTGGTGACGCGGCCGGTCTCCATCGCCTCGAACAGCAAATAGAGCGTCATCATCTTGGTCAGTGACGCCGGATAACGCTGCACTGTCGAATTGACCTCGAACAGCTGCTTGCCGGTTTTTGCGTCGACAACGATGGCCGCGTATTTCTGCGGCGGCGCCGGCACGGCCAGCACCGAGTCGGGCGGGGTCGTGGTCGAGCAGCCGGCAACGAAGGCCGCCAGGGCGAGGGCAGCGATGATTTTCTGGAAGAGCGGAAGAAGGCGCGGAAAGGACAAGGGCTGAACTGTTCTGGCGATGCGGTTGCTGAGATGAAGCGAAGCTAACGTAACGCGGCGGATGCGTCCATTTGGTTAATGCCGGTTAGCCCCTGGAATGTCGAGGCACGGACCACCTTACCTCCACCTCGCTCACCTCCACGTCGCCGGGCACCTGATGCAAAATGCCTGACGCCCCGCTTGCGCAAACCACCGCGAACGGGTTCTGGTGCGGGCATCAGAATCGGCGAGTGCAGCCATGGATTTCATCACGATCAAAGCCAAGGGCATTTCGGTTTCGCTCGACCTCACGGTCGGCCACATCGCCGACATGACCGTCGAGAGCGGCGGGCGCCAGTTGCGGCCACTCCACCGCGCGCCCTGGGTCGATGCAGGCGAGATGCTGCCGCCAGACCTGCCGCGGGGCACCGTCCGGCTTTCCGGCGACTTTCTCTGCGCGCCGTTTTCGCGCAGCGATGTCGAGGAGGCGCCGCTGCATGGCTGGCCGGCCAACAGTGCCTGGGATGTCACCCAAAGCGGCGCGACGGATGATGGCTGGCGGACGGTCTTCCGGCTGCGGCGCAAGGTGATGGGCGCCAGCGTCGACAAGATTTTCACGCTGCGCGACGATCATCCCTTCCTCTACCAGGAACATATATTTTCCGGCGGATCCGGCGCGATTTCCGTTGCCCATCACCCGATGACGGCGATGAAAGGCGGCGGCAGGCTGGCTTTCTCGCCGAAGCGGTTTGCCGCCACGCCAGCCGATCCGCTGGAGCCGGATCCCGCGCGCGGCCGCTTCGTGCTGGCCTATCCCGGTCGGTCGTCCGACCTCGAGCATTTTCCCGCCGCCGGCGGCGGCACTCTGGATCTCACGAGCTACCGCATGGAGGATCGGCGCGAGGATTTCCTCACCTTGGTCGAGGCCGATCATGGCGGACCCGGCTGGACCGCGCTTGCGCGCAAGGCCGAAGACGATCTGGTGCTGGTGCTGAAGAACCCGGCCGAGCTGCCGGTCACCATGCTGTGGTTCAGCAATGGCGGGCGCGACTACGCGCCGTGGAGCGGCCGCCATCTCGGCGTGCTCGGCATCGAGGATGGGCGCACCGCGATCGGCCACGCCGCCTCGCTCGGCGACAACTGGCTGAAACGCGAGGGCGTGGCGACGGCATTCGCGCTCGGCGAGGGCCGCGCCGTCTCGTTCCGCCATGTCATCGGTGCATTGCCGCTGTCGGGTGGCGAACTCCCGCACGCGATCACCACGTCGCATGGCCGCCTGCGATTGGCTGGCGCCACGGCGTCGGAGGTGCCGTTCGACAGCGAATTTCTGCGCATCGGCCGGCCGGCGCAAGCTGAAGGGCAGGCCTAAGGGAACCAATCGTGTTCGCCAGCGCTGGCTTCCATGACCGTTCGCTCTAGATCGTGCAAATCGCGGTTTGAAATTTCCAGCGACTGCCGACAAGATGCGCCCAAAGTCGTGCGGAAGGAGCCAAGAAATGTCCGAAATCGCCCACCTCGCCGCCACCATCTTCAAGCGCGCCGGCAAGGCGAAGCGCTTCATCGTCGCCATTGCCGGGCCGCCGGGCGCCGGCAAGTCGACACTATCGACAAGCCTGCATGACCTTTTGCCGGAAGGCGCGGTGGAAGTCGTACCCATGGACGGCTTCCACTATGACGACATCGTGCTCAACGCGCGCGGCCTGCGCGCGCGAAAGGGCGCCCCTGACACGTTCGACTTCGGCGGCTTCGAGGCGCTTTTGAAGCGCATCCGCGCCGGCGAGGCCGAGATCGCCGTTCCGGTCTTCGACCGCGGCATGGAATTGTCGCGCGCCGCCGCGGCGATCGTCGGCGCCGAGACCAAGTTCATCCTGGTCGAAGGCAATTACCTGCTGCTCGACGAGGAGCCGTGGTCTCGCCTGGCGCCGCTGTTCGATTTCTCGATTTTCGTCGACGTGCCGCGCAACGAGCTCGAACGCCGCCTGATGGAACGCTGGCATGAGCATGGCCGTTCCGAAGCCGACGCGCGCGCATGGATCGCCTCCAATGATATGCCCAACATCGAACGTGTGCTGGCACGGCGGCGGGCGGCCGACCTGGTCGTTGGTTAACCTGCATAATTGTCGGCATTTTTCGACGGGAACCTTAAGACTTTCAAGGGCGTTATCCCTGCTAGGCAATCATGCCGCAAGAGGGATTCCGTCCCATGGCAACCAAGGCAAGAAAGCCCGTCAAGGGCAAGCCAACCCAGGCGACGCAAGCGAAGGCCGGGGCAGGTCCGGCGGTCGCTCAGCGCTCCAAGGATGCCAAGCCCGCCTTTGGCAAGGCGCCGCCGAAAAAAGTCATGCCGGCTGGCGCGTCGAAAGCGGCCGCGCCGAAAGCAGCCGCCAGGACCGCACAAGCAAGGAAGCCGGCCGCGGCCGGCGACTCGAAGGTTCGCACGGCAGCCAACATCGCCGCCGGAGCGGTGGTGGCCACGGCGCGAGGCGTGGCGTCCCTCGCCGCCTCCGTGGTCGGCAAAGGCGGATCCAAGGCGAAAGCAAAGTAGGACAGCGTTGCTTCCGGGCCGGCGGGTTCAGCTCCGCGCCGGGATGGTCAGGCCCTTCTGCACCGCAGGCCGCGCCAGGCCGCGCTCCAGCCACGCCGCCAGGTTGGTGAAATCGTCGAAGCCGACCAGATCGCGCGCCTCGTAGAAGCCGATCAGGTTGCGCACCCAGCCGATCAGCGAGATGTCGGCGATGGTGTAGTCATTGTCCATGATCCATCTGCGGCCCTTCAGCCTGACGTCGAGAACGCCGAGCAGGCGCCGCGATTCGTCGCGGTAGCGCTCCAGCGGCCGTTTGTCGGCAATCTCGCGGCCAGCGAATTTGTGGAAGAAACCGACCTGGCCGAACATCGGCCCGACAGAGGCCATCTGGAAGAACACCCACTGGATCGTCTCGTAGCGCCGCGCCGCGTCGATGGGCATGAGCAGGCCGGTCTTTTCCGCCAGATAGAGCAGGATGGCGCCGGACTCGAACAGGCCGATCGGCGTGCCGCCGGGTCCGTTGGGATCAATGATCGCCGGGATCTTGCCATTGGGATTGAGCGACAGGAATTCCGGGGTCCAGCTCTCGTTCTGGCCGATGTTGATCAGATGCGGCTCGTAAGGCAGGCCGAGTTCCTCCAGCGCGATCGATATCTTCACGCCGTTCGGCGTCGTTGCCGAATAGAGCTGGAGCTGGTCGGGATGCTTGGCCGGCCAACGGGTTGCGATCGGAAAGGCGGACAGGTCGGCCATCGAGAACTCCTGGGCGGGGGATTTGCGCCAAGCGGCGCGGCGGCGGGTCGGCGGGTCGGCGGGTCGGCCAAGACCTAGGGTCGCGGCGCGGCCGGATCAATATGGCGGCGACGGTTTCGCCATACAGGGACAGTCAATCGGTTCGGAACCGTGGGAGCTACCTTGACCGCCCGGGATCAGATCGCCTTGAAGGCCAGCACCGCATTGGTGCCGCCGAAGGCGAAACCATTGCTGATGGCGGCGCGCACCTTCCGCTCGCGCGCGACATTGGGGGTCACGTCGAGATCGCAATCGGGATCAGGCTCGCGGTAATTCGCCGTCGGCGGCACGACGCCTTCGCGAATCGCCATGACGCAAGCGATCATCTCCAGTCCGCCCGAGGCGCCCAGGCAATGGGCGTGCATCGACTTGGTCGAGGACACCGAAAGAGCGCGCGCATGGTCACCGAAGACGCGCTTGATCGCGAGCGTCTCGATCTGGTCGTTGGCCTTGGTGCCGGTGCCGTGCGCGTTGAGGTAGTCGATATCCTCGGGATTGAGCCCGGCGTCGGCCAGGCAGAAGCGCATCGCGGCTTCCGGTCCCTCGACGGTCGGCGCGACGATGTCGGAGGCATCGGCCGAAAGGCCGGCGCCGGCGATCTCGGCCAAGATGGTGGCGCCGCGCGCCATCGCGTGTTCGTAGCTTTCCAGGACCGCCATGCCGGCGCCTTCGCCCAGCACCAGGCCCTGGCGGTCAGCCGAGAACGGACGGCAGGTGTCTGGCGACAGCACGCGCAGCGCCTCCCAGCCCTTCAGCACGCCCCACACCAGCGGCGCATCGGTGCCACCGGCCACCATGACGTCGGCGCGGCCGAGCCTGATCTGGTCGGCCGCCGATGCGATGGCATGATTGGCCGACGAACAAGCCGAAGTGACGCCAAACACGGGGCCGCGCAAACCCAGATGCATGCTGACCTGGCCGCCTGCGGCGCCCGGCATGACCCTGGGCACGGTGAAGATGCCGGCGCGATTCTTGCCCTCGATCAGGATGGCGCGGTAGTTCTCCTCGATCGTCTCGAAGCCGCAGACACCGACGCCGACAATGGTTCCCATCCGATAGCTATTCTCGGCGTGCGGAGCCAGTCCGGACTGCTGCATGGCTTCCTTGGCCGCGAGCACAGCCAGCAGGCTGAAGCGATCCATCGACACCAGCTGCTTGCGCTCGATGCCATGGTCGGGCAGTGCTTTGATCTCGCAGCCGGTCTTGACCTTCAGATCGTGCAGGAAGGGATTGTCGATAGGGCCGATCGCCGAACGGCCGGCGCGCATCTCATCCCAGATCGCCGGGACATTGGTGCCGAGCCCGCATATCCCGCCAAGGCCGGTGATGACGACGCGTTTTTGCATTCGGTCAGGCTTTTTTCGCGATCAGCGCGCGAACGGCCTCGACCATGTCGCCGACATTCTTCAGATTGCTCCAGGCATCGACCGTGTTCATCTCGATCTCGATGCCATATTGCTCCTCGAGGTCGAAGATGATCTCGGTCAGCTCCAGCGAATGGATGCCGAGCGCCGTCAATTCGGTAGCGGTGGTGATTTCCTCGCCGCCCGGCTCGGCATGGGCCTTGATCTTCTCGATGATGTCCGTTGCCAGCTGGTCAGCCATTCGGTTTCTTCCCCACTTGTCGTTTCCCGACGCCAACTGAAAAGCGCCTTCTTGTCCTCGATAGCAGGCCGCGACCTTCGCCTTATACCCCCGTCAAGCGCGCCTGACCGTACCAAGGTGGTTCCCTCTATAGAAACGGAAACGCCATCAAGCAACAAGCTATATGTCGACAAAAGCACCACAGTGCTTAACCTGACGGCGTGGATACGATCGAAAGTACGAAGTTTTCAGCTCAGCTGGCCCAGCGCGCGGCGGGCAAGGCGCAGCTTGGTTGCGCCAGCATCGACGGCCGCACGCGGCTGCGGCGCCTGTATCAGGACGGCTCCGCCAAGATCCGGCTGCCCGCCGTTTCGGCCGGGCCGCTGGAGGCCGTCCTGATCAATACCGCCGGCGGGCTGACCGGCGGCGACCGCCTCGGCTGGGATGTCGATGTCGGCGCGGATGCCAGCGCCGCGATAACGACCCAGGCCTGCGAAAAAGTCTATCGCGCCGTATCGGACCATGCCGAAGTCCAGGTCAGATTGACTGTCGGCGAGAATGGCAGCATCGCCTGGCTGCCGCAGGAAACCATCGTCTTCGACCGCGCCGCCTTTGCCCGCACGCTCGATGTCGAGCTAGAGGCCGGCGCCGAAGCCCTGGTGCTGGAAGCCACTGTCTTCGGCCGCCTGGCCATGGGCGAACGTGCCGCGCAGGGCACTTTTCGCGACCGCTGGCGTGTCCGCAGGGAAGGAACCCTCATTCATGCCGAGGATTTCCGCATCGGACCCGCGATTGCCGGCACGCTGGCCCGTACGGCGATATCAGGTGGCGCGATCGCCATGGCTACGCTGCTGCTGGTGTCGCCGCGGGCAGAAGCCTTGCTCGACCCGGTCCGGGAGATCATTGGCGCCCGGGGCGGCGCCAGCCTCTGGAGCGTGAAGACATCTGGCAAGCTTCTTGCGAGGCTTTACGCCGAGGACGGCTACCGGCTGCGCCAGCGGCTGGTCCCGCTCGTCGGATTGCTCAATGGAAGGGCGGGGCTGCCCAAATTATGGTCACTGTGACTGTGTCCGCATCATTTCAGGAAGCCGCATGAACCTGACGCCGAGGGAAAAGGACAAGCTGCTGATCGCCATGGCGGCGGTCGTGGCGCGCAAGCGGCTGGAGCGCGGCGTCAAGCTCAATCATCCGGAGGCGATCGCGCTGATCACCGATTTCGTCGTCGAGGGCGCCCGCGATGGCCGCCCGGTGGCCGAACTGATGGAGGCCGGCGCCCATGTCGTCAGCCGCGCCCAGGTGATGGAAGGCATCGCCGAGATGATCCATGACGTGCAGGTGGAAGCAACCTTTGCCGATGGCACCAAGCTGGTGACCGTGCACGAACCCATCAGGTGAGGAGACCGACATGCTTGAGCTGCGCCCGAACTGCGAATGCTGTGACAAGGACCTGCCGCCGGACGCGCGGGATGCGCGGATCTGTACTTTCGAGTGCACGTTCTGCGCCGGCTGCGTGGACACTGTGCTCGGGGGCGTCTGCCCGAACTGCGGCGGCAATTTTACAGCCCGGCCGATCCGCCCCGCAGCGATGCTGAAGAAATATCCGGCTTCGACCAAACGCGTGCTCAAGGCCGAGGGCTGCGGCCCCCGCCAAGCCGCCTGACGAAAGGCAAGTAAAATGATCCCTGTCCAACGCCTGTGCCTCTCGGCGAGCCTGCTTTTGGCGGCAGCCATGCCCGCCTACGCCCATGTCGGCATCGGCACGACCTCTTCGTTCACCGCCGGCTTCATGCATCCTTTGTCCGGCCTTGATCATATGACTGTGATGATCGCGGTCGGGCTGTGGGCGGCGCTCAAGGGCGGCGGAGCGATCTGGGCGTGGCCGGCGGCCTTTGTCGGCGTGATGCTGGGCGGCGCTGCCCTTGGCATGGCCCACATGCCGCTGCCTTTCGTCGAACCGGGGATCCTGGCCTCGGTCGTGGCGCTCGGGCTGCTGGTGGCGCTGGCGGTCGATTTGCCTGTTTCGGCCGGTGTCGCCATTCTCGGCCTGTTCGCGCTGTTTCACGGCCATGCCCATGGCACGGAAGTGCCGGAAAATGCCGGCGGGCTCGAATATATGGCCGGCTTCGCCGTCGCCACCGTGCTGCTCCATGCCATCGGCATCGCCGCCGGGCTTGGCCTTGGCATGCGGTTCCGCGCCGTGGCTCGCATCGCGGGTGCCGCCTGCGCGGCGATCGGCGTCGGCTTCGTCTTTGGCGTCGTGTGAGGTCAGATGATCCCCGGCGAAATCATCCCCGCCCAAGGCGATATCGAACTCAACAAGGGTCTGCCGACCGTCACCCTGAAAGTGGCCAATAGCGGCGACCGGCCGGTCCAGGTCGGCAGCCACTATCATTTCTTCGAAATCAATGAGGGGCTGAAATTCGACCGCGAGCGGGCGCGCGGCATGCGCCTCGACATCGCCGCCGGCACGGCCACGCGCTTCGAGCCCGGCCAGGAACGCGACGTCACGCTGGTGCCTCTTGGCGGCAAGCGCGAGGTCTACGGGTTCCAGCAGAAGGTGATGGGCAAGCTGTGAGGCCGGTGGCGTCTCATGCGCGGCGGGCGCCCCGCGTGGGGACAAGCACGAGAGCAGACGCTGCCGGCTCAGTCCGACGGTTTGGCCGCCGCATAGATGACGATCTTCCCGGGATTGTCGAATTCGACGGCGAGAACGTCATCCGCCAGCACGCGCCGCGAAGCGATGGCATTGAAGAGCAAAGCGTTGGCTTCGATCTCCTTGCGCAATTCGGTGACGTCCTCCTGGTGCTGCCGGACCTTGTTCTCGATGGCCGGCGGCGGGCCGCCCTCGCTGCGTGCCGCATCGGTCAGGAACACGATATCGACCTTGTCGAGCTTGGACGTCTTGCGCACCGTGCTGATATTTTCGCGCGTGCGGTCGATCGCGGAACTGACCTTGCCGATCTCCGCGGCCGTCTTGGCCTCTTCCTGATTGACTTGCGAGCCGACGATGCGGTCGACGGTCTCCGGACTATCCAGCCCCTGCGCGTTCACTGCCGCCTGGGGAACGCTCGCCGCCAGAAACGCAGCCGCCGCAATGGCGTGCAACCATCGGGCGTCGGGCAGCAAGCGGGCATCGGGAAGAGTGATGGGGGCCATCGTTCGCTTTCGCAGTTTGCTCCAACACCTGGAAAACGAAACGCCCCCAGCCCTGTCCCGGTTCCCTTCCTATTTCGGCGGGCGGACCGGATACCGGCCCGCCGCGCCGGGTCTTTAACTCGCTTTCTTGGTGATCAGGGTCAGCGCGCCGTTTGGCTCCATGCTGGCCGCGACCACCTGCGCCGAGGTCATTCCCTTGGCCTGAAGGGCGGATTTCACCTTGGGCGTGGCGTCAATCGAACTGCGCAGCTTCTGAAGGCCGGCATCGCCACGCTGGGCGATCACCTGATTGACCTGCGTCTGGGTGTCCTTCGGCAGGTCTGTGATGTCGACAATATTGACGCTCTGGATCGCCGGCGCGGCCTGCTGGCCGCCAGGGGCCGGCGTTTTCGCCCCGGGGGCGGTCGTAGCCGGTCCGGGCTGTTGCGCAGGCTGCTGCTGGGCACTGGCGGGGCCAGCGAGCATCAGGCCGGCGGCGGCGGCGGCAAGAAGTATCGATTTGCGCATGGATTTTCCTTCCATCGATTTGGCAAACGGTCGTCTTGGGGTGACCTGCCAAGCTCAACCGCCAAATGGGATCAGAAGGTGTCGCCCGGCGGGTCATTGCGTGACCATTGGATGGCGGCAATGTGCAGGCCGGCTTCAACGACATCGCATTTCGGGAGCAATCGCCGATGGCCAGGATAACCCGCGCCGCCTATGCCCAGATGTATGGCCCGACCGTCGGCGACAGAGTGCGGCTTGCCGACACGGAGCTCATCATCGAGGTCGAGAAGGATTTCACCGTCCATGGCGAGGAGGTGAAATTCGGCGGCGGCAAGGTCATCCGCGACGGCATGGGCCAGAGCCAGGTTTCCCGCGCTGCAGGAGCGGTCGATACCGTCATCACCAACGCGCTGGTGATCGATGCGGGTGCCGGCATATTCAAGGCCGATATCGGCCTCAGGGACGGCCGCATCGCCGCGATCGGAAAAGCCGGCAATCCGGACATGCAGGACGGGGTCACCATCGTCATCGGCCCCGGCACCGAGATCATCGCCGGCGAAGGCAAGATCCTCACCGCCGGCGGCTTCGACGCGCATATCCACTTCATCTGCCCGCAGCAGATCGAGGAGGCGCTGATGTCGGGCATCACCACCATGCTCGGCGGCGGCACCGGCCCGGCGCATGGCACGCTGGCCACGACCTGCACGCCAGGACCGTGGCACATGGCACGCATGATCCAGTCCTTCGACGCTTTCCCGATGAATATCGGCCTGTCGGGCAAGGGCAATGCCTCGCTGCCGGCAGCACTCGAGGAAATGGTGCTGGGGGGCGCCTGCTCGCTGAAACTGCACGAGGATTGGGGCACGACGCCGGCGGCGATCGACTGCTGCCTGTCGGTCGCCGACGACTACGACGTGCAGGTGATGATCCACACCGACACGCTGAACGAGAGCGGCTTCGTCGAGAACACGGTCGCGGCCATCAAGGGCCGCACCATCCACGCCTTCCACACCGAAGGCGCCGGCGGCGGCCATGCGCCTGACATCATCAAGGTCTGCGGCCTGCCCAACGTCATCCCCTCGTCGACCAACCCGACGCGGCCCTACACGGTCAACACGCTGGCCGAACACCTCGACATGCTGATGGTCTGCCATCATCTGTCGCCGTCGATCCCCGAGGACATCGCCTTCGCTGAAAGCCGCATCCGCAAGGAGACCATCGCGGCCGAGGACATCCTGCATGACATCGGCGCCTTCTCGATCATCTCGTCCGACAGCCAGGCCATGGGCCGTGTCGGCGAGGTGGCGATCCGGACCTGGCAGACCGCCGACAAGATGAAGCGACAGCGCGGATCGTTGCCGCAGGAGACGGGCGACAACGACAATTTCCGCGTCCGCCGCTACATCGCCAAGTACACCATCAACCCGGCTATCGCCCACGGCCTGTCGAAGGAGATCGGTTCGGTGGCGGTCGGCAAACGTGCCGACCTGGTGCTGTGGAACCCGGCCTTCTTCGGCGTCAAGCCCGACATGGTGCTGATCGGCGGCATGATCGCGGCCGCGCCGATGGGCGATCCCAATGCCTCCATCCCGACGCCGCAGCCGATGCATTACCGGCCGATGTTCGGCGCCTATGGCAAGGCCAGGACCAATTCATCCGTGACCTTCGTCTCGAAAGCCGCACTTGAGTCAGGCCTGCATGGCCGGCTTGGCGTCGACAAGCAGTTCGTCGCCGTCGAAAACACCCGCGGCGGCATCGGCAAGCGCTCAATGGTGCTCAACGACGCCACGCCGCATGTCGAGGTCGACCCGGAAACCTACGAGGTCCGCGCCGACGGCGAGTTGCTGACCTGCGAGCCGGCGACCGTGCTGCCGATGGCGCAGCGGTATTTTCTGTTCTGAGGCGAAATCGGCCGTCGCGTCGGGTGGTGCAAAATCCGTTGCGGCAGGGGACTCTACGCCGCAATATGCGGTCACGAAAAGCCGCATTGTGATCAGGTATGGCAACTGAAATAGCCTCCGCCCACGACATCTTCCCGCATATCCGCATCGTCATGGGCATGGTGATCGGGCTTGGTGTCGCCCGCCTGCTGTCGGGGGTGGCGCGCATCGTCCAACATCCCGGCCAGTACCGGCTCTATCCGGTGCATCTGGCGTGGGTCGCCTCGGTGCTGTTGATGCTGGTGCATTTCTGGTGGTGGGAGTTCGGCCTCTACGCCATCGAAACCTGGACCTTCGGCAAATACCTTTTCATCATCCTTTACGCCATCACGCTGTTCCTGCTCTGCGCGCTGCTGTTTCCGGATTCGATGCTGGACTACACCAGCTACGAGGACTTCTTCTATTCGCGCCGCGCCTGGTTCTTCGGCCTGCTGGCCGCGACCTATCTTCTCGATGTCATCGACACGCTTTTGAAAGGTCCGGAGCACTTCGCCCGCTTCGGCAGCGAATATCTGTTCCGGACGCCGATCTTCGTCGCGTTCTGCATCGCCGCGATCCTGGTGCGCGACCGCCGCTTCCACATCGCCTTCGTCACGGCGGCGCTGATCTATCAGGTATCGTTCATCCTGCGGCTCTTCGACACGATCGTATGACACCGGCCGATGATCTAGAGTGCCGGGGAAAGGCAGGTTCAACGATGTACAAGGCGGTCGGGTCGCGCGGATCACGGGTCAGCCGCGTCCTCTGGATGCTGGAGGAACTCGGGCAGCCTTATGAATTCGTCGAGGTCAAGCTCCGCTCGCCGGAAGCCTACGAACTCAATCCGTCGGGCAAGGTGCCGATCCTTATCGATGGCGAGCTGACGGTTACGGATTCGGCGGCGATCTGCGTCTATCTGGCGGAGAAGCACGCCGACGCGGGGATGGGCGCCAATCCCGGTCTCGCCGGCCGTGCCGAGATGGATTCCTGGATGCATTTTGCCCAGAGCGAGTTCGAGGCGCCGCTGTGGAACAAGCTGCGCCACCGCTTCCTGTTGCCGAAAGAGGTGCGGGTCGATGTCGGTCCCGCCGCGGCCTATGACTTCGCCTCGGAAGTCAAGGCATTGGACCGGCGGCTGGGCGACAGGCCGTTCGCACTGGGCGACAGGTTTTCGGCCGTCGACGTGCTGCTCGGCGACATGGGCGGCTGGGCGCGTGCCGGCCGGTTCCCGATCGGGTCCGAGCGCGTCAACGCCTATCTCGACCGGGTGCTTTCGCGCCCTGCCCGTGCGCGGGCGCAAGCCAATGGCGGAGCCATGAAATGAAGCTCGATATCAAGACCGATTTCACAAAGTTCCCGCGCGCCGTTTCCGTGCTGCCCGCCGGCGAGGCAGGAGCGTCCGCCCCGTTTGCCAAGGCTGTGCTTGCCCATGACGAGCGGCATCTGCGCCGCCGCGCCATCGAGCTCGCCGATGGCGGCAAGGTGCTGGTCGACCTGCCCGAGCCGGTTGTCCTCAACGACGGCGACCGGCTGGTGCTGGAGGATGACCGCCATGTCGAGATCGGCGCGGCGCCGGAAGAGGTCTATGACATCCGCGCCCGTGACGCCGTGCATCTGGCCGAGCTCGCCTGGCATATCGGCAACCGCCATCTCGCCGCCGGCATCGAGGCGCACCGCATCCTCATCCTGCGCGATCATGTCATCAAGACGATGCTGGAGGGGCTCGGCGCCACGGTGCGTGAGGTCTCGGAGCCGTTCAAGCCGGTGCGCGGCGCCTATTCCGGCGGCCACGATCACGGCCATGCGCACAGCCATGCCGAGGCGCACAGCCATGGCCATGACGAATCCCATTCGCACAGCCACGCGCATTCGCATCACGATCATCATCATGACTGACCAGCCCTCCGGCATCGCCCTGCTGCGGCTGATGGCTTGGCTTTCGCCGGTCTTTCCGGTGGGCGGCTTCTCCTACAGCCATGGTCTCGAGCGCGCCGTCCATGACGGGCTGGTGCGCGACGGCAACAGCCTCGCTGCCTGGCTGGAGACCCTGGTCGAGATGGGTTCGGGCTGGAACGATGCCGTGCTGTTCGCCGAGAGCTGGCGCCGCGCCCGCGAAGGCGGCGACCTGGACGAAATCGCCGCACTGGCCGAGGCACTGGCCGGCTCGCGCGAACGCCACACCGAGACCATGCTGCAAGGCGCGGCCTTCCTTAAGGCGGCCGGCCCCTGGCCCAATCCCGTAATGCAGCGCTTGCCAGCCGAATGCGCCTATTGCATCGCTGTCGGCGCTGTCGCTGGCGGCAACGGCATTGCGCTGCAGGACGCGCTGGCCGCCTTCCTGCAAGCCTTCTTCTCCAACCTCGTCCAGGCCGCGATCCGGCTCGGCGTGATCGGCCAGAACGAGGCCACGGCGCTGCTCGCAGGTTTCGAGCCCCTGGCGCTGGCAACCGCCGCCCGCGCGTCCGGATCGACACCGGACGATCTCGGCGGCTGCGCCCTCGTCTCCGACATCACGGCGATGAAGCACGAAACCCAATATTCGCGATTGTTCCGCTCATGATCCTCCTCGCCTTCGTCCTCTCATTCGTCCTGCTGCTGATTACGGCACTGCATGTCTATTGGGGCATCGGCGGCATCTGGCCGGGTAGGGATGCCGCGTCCTGCGCCCACGCCGTCGTGGGCTTTCGCGGGGTCGACGAAATGCCGACCCCGTTCGCCAGTTTCGCCGTTGCCGCTTGCCTTGGGCTGGCAACGCTGTGGCCGCTGGCGCTCATCGGTTTCTTTGCCTCGCCTTTTCCAAAGGAGGGCCTTGCCGCCACGTCGATGCTGATCGGTCTGGTGTTCCTGGGGCGCGGCATCGCCGGTTTCACGCCCTGGTGGCGCCGGCTGGCGCCGCAACAGCCTTTCGCGCGGCTCGATACAAGTCTCTATTCGCCGCTGTGCCTATTGATCGGGCTCGGCTTCACGGTCCTTGCCATCATGGGGTTCCCGACATGACACAAGCCAACGGTCCTCTTCGCATCGGCATTGGCGGTCCCGTCGGCTCCGGCAAGACGACGCTCACCGAAAAACTCTGCAAGGCGCTGCGCGACGAGTTTTCCATCGCCGTCGTCACCAATGACATCTACACCAGGGAAGACGCCATGATGCTAGCCCGGCTGCAGGCGCTGCCGGAGGACCGCATCGTCGGCGTCGAGACCGGCGGCTGCCCGCACACCGCCATTCGCGAGGACGCCTCGATCAATCTGCAGGCCATCGCCGAGCTGAATCGCAAATTCCCCGATCTCGACATCATCTTCATCGAATCCGGCGGCGACAACCTGGCCGCAACCTTCTCGCCGGATCTTGCCGACCTGACGCTCTATGTCATCTCGGTCTGCCAGGGCGAAGAAATCCCGCGCAAGGGCGGCCCGGCGATCACGCGATCCGATTTCCTCATCATCAACAAGAGCGACCTCGCGCCCTATGTGAACGTCAACCTCGATGTCATGGAGAGCGACGCCACCCGCATGCGCGGCAAGCGTCCGTTCGGCTTCACGGATCTTTCGCGCGGCAAGGGGCTGCAGGAGGTGATCGATTTCATCGTCGAGCACGGCGGACTGGGGACAGTTGGCGCCGCAAGCACGGCGGCATAGCTGGCTTCTGCACCAAGCGAAAGCGGTTGCGGGCACCAGCGCAGCGCGGCATTGTCGCGGAAACCGGAGGATTTTTCAGATGAGCATCGCCCGCCTGCAGAAGGAAACGCTGACCAACCTGCCCTTCTATGAAGAGCGCGTCGATCTCGCCTGCGCCTTCCGCTGGACGGCGCGGCTCAACATGCACGAAGCGGTGGCCAATCATTTTTCGCTGGCCGTCAACGACGACGGCACCAGGTTCCTGATGAACCCGAACCAGGTGCATTTCTCGCGCATCAAGGCGAGCGACCTGATCGAGATCGATGCCAACGACCCCGACACGCTTTCGGGACCGAATGCGCCCGACCCGACGGCATGGGGCCTGCACGGCGCGGTCCATCGCAATGTACCGCACGCGCGCTGCGTCATGCATGTGCATTCGATCCACGCCACGGTGCTGGCCTCGCTTGCCGACTCGACTCTGCCGCCGATCGACCAGAACTCGGCGATGTTCTTCAACCGTCACGTGGTCGACGCGCATTATGGCGGGCTGGCCTTCGAGGAAGAGGGCGAACGCTGCTCGCAGCTTCTCGCCGACCCCAAGGTCAAGGTGATGGTGATGGGCAACCATGGCGTGCTGGTCATCGGCGACACCGTCGCCGATGCCTTCAACCGCATGTTCTACTTCGAGCGCGCCGCCGAGACCTACATCAAGGCGCTGTGGACCGGCCGGCCGCTGCGCACCCTCTCCGACGCGATCGCCGAGAAGGCGGCAAGCGAGATGGACGACTATCCCGGCCAGGCCGAGCGTCACCTCGCCGAGTTGAAGGCGATCCTCGACGAGCAGGAGCCGGTTTACCGGAACTGAGGATTACAGTCCGAGCTGGGCCCGCAATTCCTCGGCGCTGTTGATGACGATGGCGCCGGGCGGTCCTTCCATCGGCGCTTCCGGCCAGAAGATCGTCTTCATTCCAGCCGCCAGGCCCGCCATGGCGCCGGGCCAGCTGTCGTCGACCGCGACGGCATGCAGGGGATCGACGTCGGCCAGATAGGCGGCGCGCAGGAAAGGCTCGGCGTGCGGCTTGCCTTCGCGCACGTCGTTGCGGCTGATCGTCTTCATGCCGGGGTAGGTAAGGCCGACCATGCGCAGGTTGGCATCGACGATCATCCGGTCCGAGTTGGAGACCACAGCCTGCTGGACGCCGAGCGAGCGCAATTCATTGAAGATCTCGATGGCGCCGGGCCGCGGCTTCAGCCCTTCGACCAGCGGCAGGTAATGCTCGTATTTGTGGACGATCCATTCGTCGAAAGGCAGTTGCAGCCCGAACTCGTCGCGCATCATTTCGTAGACCGGCCAGGCGGCGACGCCGAGCACGCGCTCATGCAGATCAGCCGGCGGCGTGAGGCCGGCATTTCGCATCGCTGCAACGAGGGCTGCCGCGTGCAGCGGTTCGCTGTCGACCAGCGTGCCGTCCATGTCCCAGAAAACCGCCTTCGGTGTCATGCAGCGCTCCTTTTTGCGATCCCTTAAAGGGTTTGCGGCGGGAGATAAACCTTTGGCGGCCATGGAACACGGCTTCCGCTGGAAAAATGGAACCCGCCGCGCTTGCTCCGGTCCAATGTTGGCGGAGAAAACCGCCGCTGCGTCGAAGTAAGCATTTGCTCTTGAGATTGGCAATTGCGCAGGCGGCCATTCCCTGCGAAACTGATGCGGACCGCCTGATGACCGGCGGGTTCGGGAGGCAGACGTGAATACCCGGCAGGATGGCGGCAGCAACAGGCTGGACGACGCGGCGCGCGCCGGGTGGCTCTATTATGTTGCCGGCAACACACAGGACCAGATCGCCGCCACGCTCGGCGTATCGAGGCAGACGGCGCAGCGGCTGGTGTCGCTGGCGGTATCGGAAGGCCTGATCAAGGTCCGCGTCGATCATCCGATCGCCAACTGCCTGGACCTCGCGGCACGGCTGAAATCGCGCTTCGCGCTCGATCTGGTCGAGGTGGTGCCGAGCGACCCCAATTCATCCTCCACCACCATCGGCATCGCCGAGGCGGCGGCCGCCGAGATCGAGCGGCGGCTGCGGTCGCCGACGCCGATCGTCATGGGCATCGGCACCGGACGCACGCTGAAGGCGGCGATCGAACAATTGCCGCCCATGGAATGCCCGCAGCACAAGGTGGTGTCCTTGACCGGCAACATCTCGCCGGACGGCTCCGCCGCCTTCTACAACGTCATCTTCACCATGGCCGACAGGGTCAAGGCGCGGTCCTTCCCGATGCCGCTGCCGGTCATCGCGTCCTCGCCGCAGGAGCGCGAGATGCTGCTCAACCAGCCGATGATCCAGCCAACGCTGGTGCTTGCCGCTGAGGCCGATGTCACCTTCATCGGTATCGGCGACCTCGGCCCGAAGGCGCCGCTCTACGAGGACGGCTTCATTTCCGAAAGCGAGCTGAAAGCCTTGCAGAAGGCCGGCGGCGTCGCCGAAATCGTCGGCTGGGTGTTCGATCGCGAAGGCCGCATGATCGAAGGCATCACCAATGACCGGGTGTCGTCGGCGGCGCTGCCGTCGCGCGAGAAGTCGCTGGTCATCGCGCTCGCCATGGGCGAGCGCAAGCTGCCCGGCATCCTGGCGGCCGTCAACCGCCGGCTGGTCAACGGGCTCATCACCGACGAGCGGACGGCGGCCTCCCTGCTCGCCAGCATTTGACGGCTTGGCGATAAAGCCAGCAAGGCTATTGGTGCCGGCCGAAAGGGTCGTTGCCATCGAGGAAACCGAGGTCGCGCTGCAGATGCGGCGACAGGTCCCTGATGTCGAGATGCGCCTTTTTTCTGATTGCGAACCAGCCGAATCCGTCCGTGAGCCACGAAATCCAGCGGTGATCGGGAGCGGGAGTGCATTTTTGCTGCGTCATGGTCATGATGGTCAACCTTCGCTATCCTGAACCCGAACGACGGGTTGAGGATGAATGTCGGCCTTGCCGGCCGCCTTTGCCAATCGAACGTCGATAACGACCCATAAGGAGGCTTTATGCCTGACCTCAGCGCGCCGCAGGTTTCGCAATTGCCTCCGTTGCAGGCGATCCGGGTGTTCGAGGCGGTGGCACGGCATCTTTCCTTCACCAAGGCCGCCGGGGAGCTCGCCATGACGCAAGCGGCCGTCAGCTATCAGATCAAGGTGCTGGAGGAGCGCGTCGGCGCACCGCTGTTCCTGCGCCGGCCGCGACAGATCGAACTGACCGAGGCGGGCCAGCGCCTGGCGCCGGCCGTCAGCGAAGCCTTCGCCATTCTCGGCCAGGCCTATGCCGCCGCGCGCGGCGGCGCGGACGGGCTGTTGTGTGTCACCACGGTGCTGACTTTTGCCTCCAACTGGCTGGCGCACCATCTTGGCGCGTTCCAGATCGCGCATCCGTCGCTTGCCGTGCGGCTCGAGACGTCGAGCCGGCTGACGGATTTCGCGCGCGAGGATGTCGACCTCGCCATCCGCTCGGGCGGCGGCAAGTGGCCGGGGCTGGAAGCCCACAAGCTGCTCGATGCCGATTTCACGCCGATGCTGAGCCCCAAGCTCGCGGCGAGCATCGGCGGCATCAAAGAACCGGCCGATCTGCTCAAGCTGCCGATCCTCGATCCCAGCGATATCTGGTGGACGCAATGGTTCGAGGCCGCCGGCGTGCACAGCCACGATCTTGCCGGGCGGCCGGGCAGCAGCATGGGCGCCCAGGCCTATGAAGCCAACGCGGCCATATCGGGCCATGGCGTGGCGATCCTGACCCGGGCGCTGTTCAAGGCCGAACTCGCCGATGGCCGGCTGGTCCAGCCGTTCGACCTCGTTGGCGACGACGGCCATGCCTACTGGCTGGTCTACCCCGAGGCGCGCCGCAACGTGCCCAAGATCCGCGCCTTCCGCGATTGGCTGCTGGCCGAGATCGCCTGCTGACCGGCGGACCAGCAGGCCGGGCAAGAAATCACGTCCCGTTCGGAGAGGTTTTCGGCCGCCCCCGGGCCCGGGACGGCGGCAATCCCAGCCCTGTGGCCGATCCTCCCGCGCCATTCGCTGCTCGTGTGCTGCGCTGCAGCATCG
Organism: Mesorhizobium sp. ES1-4; assembly: GCF_020164745.1. GTDB lineage: Bacteria > Pseudomonadota > Alphaproteobacteria > Rhizobiales > Rhizobiaceae > Mesorhizobium. The sequence continues at coordinate 427,754 of NZ_JAIUGV010000003.1, forward strand.
AATCCGGCTTGACATAATTCACACTTAGTGAGTAATTGCCCACAGCCAAGGCAAATGCTCATCTTGGTCCATGGGAGGAATTTGATGAAACTTCGTACGCTCATCCTGGGCTTGTGCTCGGCCAGCGCGCTGGCGTTCGCTGCACATGCCGAATCCATCACCATCGCCACCGTCAACAACGGCGATATGGTCCGCATGCAGAAGCTGACCGACGACTTCACCAAGGCCAACCCCGACATCCAGCTCAACTGGGTCACGCTCGAAGAGAACGTGTTGCGCGAGCGCGTCACCACCGACATTGCCACCAAGGGCGGCCAGTACGACGTAATGACCATCGGCACCTACGAGGTTCCGATCTGGGCCAAGCAGAGCTGGCTCCTGCCGCTCGAGAAGCTCGGCGCCGACTACGATGTCAAGGACATCATCCCGGCCATCGCCGGTGGCCTTTCGGTCGACGGCAAGCTCTATGCCGCGCCCTTCTACGGCGAAAGCTCCTTCGTCATGTACCGCAAGGACCTGATGGAGAAGGCGGGACTCAAGATGCCCGACGCGCCGACCTGGGACTTCATCCGCCAGGCCGCTGACAAGATGACCGACCGCGCCAATGGCGTGAACGGCATCTGCCTGCGCGGCAAGGCGGGCTGGGGCGAAAACATGGCCTTCCTGACCGCCATGTCGAATTCCTTCGGCGCCCGCTGGTTCGACATGGATTGGAAGCCGCAGTTCGACCAGCCCGAGTGGAAGAAGACGCTGCAGTTCTATGTCGACATGATGAAGGCCGATGGTCCCGAAGGCGCTTCGTCGAACGGCTTCAACGAGAACCTGGCGCTTTTCCAGCAGGGCAAGTGCGGCATGTGGATCGACGCCACCGTCGCCGCCTCCTTCGTCTCCGATCCGAAGAACTCCACCGTCGCCGACAAGGTCGGCTATGCGCTGGCGCCGGACAATGGACTGGGCAAGCGCGGCAACTGGCTGTGGGCGTGGTCGCTGGCAATTCCCGCCGGCACCACGAAAGCCGACGCCGCAGAGAAGTTCGTGTCGTGGGCGACAAGCAAGCATTACGCCGAACTCGTCGCATCGAAGGAAGGCTGGGCCAATGTACCTCCGGGCACGCGCTCCTCGCTCTACGCCAATCCGGAGTACCAGAAGGCGGCTCCGTTCGCCAAGATGACGCTGGACTCCATCAACGCCGCCGACCCAACGCATCCGACCGTCAAGCCGGTGCCTTATGTCGGCGTGCAGTTCGTCGCCATCCCTGAATTCCAGGGCCTCGGCACCACCGTCGGCCAGCTCTTCTCGGCGGCCCTTGCCGGTCAGTCGAGCGTCGACGACGCGCTGAAGCAGGCCCAGGACGCCGCGACCGCGACGATGACCGAGGGCGGTTATATCAAGTAAGGCTCCTCCCGGTGCCGAATGCCGGCCGACGACCATGACCGGCAACGGCCGCCCGAAACCCAGTTCGGGCGGCCGCCTTCAACGCCTCTGAAAATCCCGTCGATCCTTGAAGGGTGACCGTCATGGCTACTCAGCAGACCCGTTCGCTTGCCCGATTCATGATGGCGCCTTCCGTGGTGCTGCTGCTGGTCTGGATGGTTGTTCCGCTGGCGCTGACGCTGTGGTTCTCCTTCCAGCAATACAATCCGCTCAATCCGGTTCGCGACGGCTTTGTCGGCCTCTCCAACTACGCGCTGTTCTATTCCAACCCCGCTTTCCTGCAGTCGATCCTCAACACGCTTATCCTGGTGGTGAGCGTGCTGCTGATCACAGTGATCGGCGGCATCCTGCTGGCGCTTCTCATCGATCAGCCGATGTGGGGACAAGGGATCGTGCGCATTCTCGTCATCTCGCCGTTCTTCGTCATGCCGCCGGTGGCCGCATTGGTCTGGAAGAACATGATCATGCATCCGCAATATGGCGTGTTCGCCGATATAGCGCGCTTCTTCGGCGCACAACCGATCGACTGGTTCGGGCAATACCCGATGCTGGCGATCATCATCATCGTCGCCTGGCAATGGCTGCCTTTCGCGACCTTGATCCTGCTCACCGCGCTGCAATCGCTCGACGGCGAACAGAAGGAAGCCGCCGAGATGGACGGCGCCGGCTTCATCAGCCGCTTCATCTACCTGACGCTGCCGCACATGTCGCGCGCCATCACCGTCGTCATCCTGATCCAGACGATCTTCCTGCTGTCGGTCTATGCCGAGATCCTGGTCACCACCAATGGCGGCCCTGGATACGCCTCCACCAACCTGCCCTTCCTCGTCTACCAGAAGGCGTTGCTGGAATTCAAAATCGGCCAGGCATCCGCGGGCGGCATCATCGCGGTCATTCTCGCCAACATCGTCGCCTTCTTCGCCATGCGCGCCGTCGGCAAGAACCTGGACAAGTAAGGGAGGTCAAGATGGCACGCTCAGTCACCACCCGGCACAAGACAATCGCGACCGTTGCGGCCTGGATCGTCGCCCTGCTGATCTTCTTCCCGATCCTTTATACGATCATCACCTCGTTCAAGTCGGAGCAGGAAGCGATCCAGGGTTTCAACCTGATCCCGTCGGGGACCTTTGAAAGCTATGCCGAAGTCCAGGCGCAGAGCGGCTACTTCAAGTTCTTCCTGAACTCGGTGATCCTGTCCGTCGGCTCGACCATCCTGGCCCTGCTGGTCGCCATTCCGGCGGCATGGTCGATGGCGTTCTCGCCGACCAAGCGCACCAAGGACATCCTGATGTGGATGCTGTCCACCAAGATGATGCCGGCTGTCGCCGTGCTGTTCCCGATCTACCTGATCTTCCGCGATCTAGACCTGCTGGACTCGCGCATCGGCCTGATGGTCATGCTTATGCTGATCAACCTGCCGATCGTGGTCTGGATGCTCTACACCTACTTCCGCGAGATCCCCGGCGAGATCCTGGAAGCGGCCCGCATGGACGGCGCGTCGCTGTGGAACGAGATCATCCATGTGCTGACCCCGATGGCGGTGCCCGGCATTGCCTCGACCATGCTGCTCAACATCATCCTGGCTTGGAACGAGGCTTTCTGGACCATCCGGCTGACCACCACGGACGCCGCGCCGCTCACCGCCTTCATCAGTTCCTTCTCAAGTCCGCAAGGCCTGTTCTGGGCCAAGCTCTCGGCGGCCTCGACGCTGGCCATCGCGCCAATCCTGATCATGGGCTGGTTCAGCCAGAAGCAGCTGGTGCGAGGCCTGACATTTGGTGCGGTGAAGTAGCGGACGCTGGCGTGAAGCAATCGGCGGAAAACAGCCCTCGGGGAGGAAATCATGGGAAACATCACACTCAAGAACGTCTCCAAATCCTTTGGATCGACGTCTATCATCCCCGGCCTCGACCTGGTGATCGAGAATGGCGAGTTCGTCGTCTTCGTCGGCCCGTCGGGTAGCGGCAAGTCCACGCTGCTCAGGCTGATCGCCGGGCTGGAGGATACCAGCGGCGGAACCATCAACATCGATGGCCGTGACGTCACCGGCGAGGCACCGGCCAAGCGCAAGCTCGCCATGGTGTTCCAGTCCTATGCGCTGTACCCGCATATGACGGTCGCCAAGAACATCGCCTTTCCCTTGAAAATGGCGGGCGAGGACCAGGCGACCATCGACAGGAAGGTGAAGGACGCCGCCCGCGTGCTCAACCTCACCAACTATCTCGAACGCCGGCCCAGCCAGCTCTCCGGCGGCCAACGCCAACGCGTCGCCATCGGCCGCGCCATCGTGCGCCAGCCCTCGGCCTTCCTGTTCGACGAGCCGCTGTCCAACCTCGACGCATCGCTTCGCGGCACCATGCGGCTCGAAATCAGCGAACTGCACCATCAGCTCAAGACGACGATGATCTACGTCACCCACGACCAGGTCGAGGCCATGACGATGGCCGACAAGATCGTCGTGCTGAACGGCGGCAACATCGAGCAGGTCGGCTCGCCGATGGAGCTCTACAAGACACCGCGCAACCTGTTCGTCGCCGGCTTCATCGGCTCGCCGAAGATGAACCTGATCGAGGGCGCGCCGGCAGCGAAATACGGCGCCAAGACCATCGGCATCCGACCCGAGCATCTGCAGATCTCGACCACGGCTGGCGACTGGAAAGCCACCGTCGGCGTTGCCGAGCATCTGGGCTCCGACACCTTCCTGCATGTCCAGGCCGATGGCGTCGGTCCGCTGACCGTGCGCGCCGACGGCGAACTCAGCGTCCGCCATGGCGATACCATATATCTCACGCCCGACACGGCCAAGCTGCACCGCTTCGGATCTGACGGAAAAGCGATGGCCCAGTGAGGGGATGGGACAGTGAGGTTGAAAGGCAAATCGGCGCTGATCACCGGGTCGGCGCGCGGCATCGGCAGAGCCTTCGCCGAAGCCTATGTGCGCGAAGGCGCCACGGTGGCGATCGCGGATATCAATCTCGACGCCGCGCGCCAGACCGCGGCTGAGATCGGCGACCATGCCTATGCGGTAAAGCTTGACGTCGCCGATCAGGCGTCCATCGATGCCGCCGTCAAAGCGGTGGAGAGCAACACCGGCGGCCTCGACATCCTGATCAACAACGCCGCTCTGTTCGACCTAGCGCCGATCGTGGAGATATCGCGGGCGAGCTACGAAAAGCTTTTCTCCGTCAATGTCGCCGGCACGGTGTTCATGCTGCAGGCGGCAAGCCGCTCGATGATCGCGCGCGGCAAGGGCGGCAGGATCATCAACATGGCGAGCCAGGCCGGGCGTCGCGGCGAACCGCTGGTCGCGGTCTACTGCGCCACCAAGGCCGCCGTCATCTCGCTGACCCAGTCGGCGGGGCTCGACCTGATAAAGCACCGCATCAACGTCAACGCCATTGCGCCCGGCGTCGTCGATGGCGAGCACTGGGATCACGTCGATGCGCTGTTTGCCAAATACGAGAACCGGCCGAGGGGCGAAAAGAAGAAACTAGTCGGCGCGAGTGTGCCTTACGGCCGCATGGGCACGGCGCAGGATCTCACCGGCATGGCGGTGTTTCTGGCCAGCGACGAGGCCGAATATATCGTTGCCCAGACCTACAATGTCGATGGCGGTCAGTGGATGAGTTGAGGGGGAAGGCGCTCTTTTCCCCGTCCTTCACGGGGAGAAGATGCCGGCAAGCAAATGACGGGCATCGCAGACATCGGAAGCGTTGGCGCGCTGCCCCTCACCCTTACCCTCCCCCGTGAAGGACGGGGAAGGGAGAATGATCAAGGCCGTAGCCCGGCCAAAAGGGTAAAGCAAATGACCGTGAAACTCTCCTCCTCCAACCTCTCCAAGCTGCCCGCCAAGGTCGCCGGTCCGAAATACGACCGCTCGAAATTGAAGGCCGGCATCGTGCATTTCGGCGTCGGCAATTTTCACCGCTCGCATCAGGCCGTCTATCTCGACGACCTGTTCGGCCAGGGCATCGGCCACGATTGGGCGCTGGTCGGCGCCGGCGTGTTCGACGGCGAGAAGATCGGCCGCGGCAAGCTCGAAGAGCAGGACTGGCTGACCACCGTGGTCGAGCAGGACGAAGGCCACATGAGCGCCCGCGTCACTGGCGCGATGATCGATTTCCTGATGCCGGGAGACGCCGCCGCCATCATCGACCGGTTGGCCGATCCGGCGATCAGGATCGTATCGCTGACCATCACCGAAGGCGGCTATTTCATCGATCCGGCCTCCGGCGTGTTCAATCCGACCCACCCTGACATCGTCGCCGACGCGCGGCCGGGCGCCACGCCGAAGACCGTGTTCGGCATCATCCTGGCCGGGCTGGTGCGCCGCCGCCAGGATGGCATCGTGCCGTTCACGGTCATGTCCTGCGACAACATTCCCCATAACGGGCATGTCACGTCGGATGGCGTTATCGGCCTTGCCCGCCTGATCGACGAGGACCTGGCGAACTGGGTCAGCGACCATGTCGCCTTTCCGAACGCCATGGTCGACCGCATCACGCCGGCGACCAGCGACCGCGAGCGCAAGATCCTCGCCGACGATTTCGGCCTCGAGGACAACTGGCCGGTATTCTGCGAGCCGTTCCGGCAATGGGTGCTGGAAGACCATTTCACCGATGGCCGCCCGCCGCTGGAAAAGGTCGGCGTGCAGTTCGTCAGGGATGTCGCCCCTTACGAAGTGATGAAGATCCGCATCCTCAATGGCGGCCACGCCACCATTGCCTATCCGGCCGGGCTGATGGACATCTACTTCGTCCACGAGGCGATGCAGGAGCCGCTGGTGCGCGGGTTCCTCGACAAGCTCGAGCATGACGAGATCATCCCGACAGTGCCGCCAGTGCCGGACACGGTGCTGGAAGACTATTACCAGCTCATAGAGAAGCGCTTCTCCAATCCCAAGATTGGCGACACGGTGCGCCGGCTCTGCCTCGACGGCTCCAACCGCCAGCCGAAATTCATCATCCCGACCATCGCCGACCGGTTGAAGGCTGGAAAGAGTGTCGCCGGACTGGCGCTGGAATCGGCTCTCTGGTGCCGTTACTGCTTCGGCACCACGGACAGCGGCGCCGTCATCGAGCCCAACGATCCGAGCTGGGACCGGCTGCAGGCGACGGCAAAGGCGGCAAAGGACGCGCCCGCCGCGTGGCTTGCCATGGACGACATCTATGGCGATGTCGGCCGCGCCAGCGCCTTCGTCGAGGCCTTCGCCCACGCGCTCAACGTGCTCTGGGCCAATGGCACGCGCGCCACGCTGACGCGCTACCTTGCCGGCAAGCTCTGAGAGCCAGCCGGCATGATGAGCTGGTTATCGTCGACCGCGACGGCGTGCTGGTCGACAGCGAGCCGCTCTCCGTCCCGGCGCCGCCCGGCATGATCGAACTTGTCGGCGGCAGCATCGGCGAAGACGCCGCCTACCACATTTCCTCGGCAAGAGCATGAAGAGCCAAGGGGCGGCGCCGACTTGTTTCCAGTTTAGCCAATGGTCTTCCCGTCAGCCCCGAACCTGTACGTCTTGGCCGGATCCGGCGTCGCATAGAGCGTGGCGCCAGCCTCCGCGTCATACACTCCGAATATCCGCACGGTGATCAGGCCGGCTTTCTCGCAATCGAGATAGAGATTGGTGTCGGCTCCGAGATGCTCGGCATGCACAACCGTGCCTTTCCAAGCGCCTGACTTCGGATCGACGGTCAGGTGCTCCGGCCGCACGCCAATGGTCCTGGCCGTCTCGCCAAGACGGGCGCCGTCGATGAAGTTCATCTTGGGCGAACCGATGAAGCCGGCGACGAACTCGTTTGCCGGCGAATTGTAGAGCTCCATCGGACCGCCGATCTGCTCGATGCGACCGGCATTGAGCACCACGATCTTGTCGGCCAGCGTCATCGCCTCGACCTGATCGTGGGTAACGTAGATCATTGTCGCCTTGAGCCGGCGGTGCAGCTGCGCGATTTCCAGCCGCGTGTTGACGCGCAGCGCCGCGTCAAGGTTCGACAGCGGCTCGTCGAAGAGGAACAGTTTTGGCTCACGCACGACCGCGCGGCCGATGGCGACGCGCTGGCGCTGGCCGCCGGACAGCTCGGCCGGCCGCCTTTCGAGATAGGGTTCCAGCGACAGCATGGCGGAGGCAACGCCGATGCGGCGGTCGATCTCCGCGGGCGGGGTATTCGCCTGCTTGAGGCCGAGGCCCATATTGTTCTTCACCGTCAGATGCGGGTAGAGCGCATAGGTCTGGAACACCATGGCGATGCCGCGTTTTGCCGGCGGCGTGGCGGAGACATCCTCGCCATCGATCAGCACCCGGCCCGAGGTCGAATCCTCCAGCCCGGCGATGACCCTGAGCAAGGTCGACTTGCCGCAGCCCGAAGGTCCGACGAAGACGACGAACTCGCCATCGGTCACCTCGAGGTCGATGCCCTTCAGCACCTCGACCGGCCCGAAAGCCTTCTTCACATTCTCGATCTTCAGCGAGCCCACGGCTTCGTTCCTGTCGTTAGAGTTTGACGGCTGCGCCGCTGCGCACGCTCTCGTCGGCGGCAAGGCAGACGGCGAGCGATTTCACGGCGTCGTCCATGTGTCTGGTGAGATCGATATCCTCGCGGATCGCCTTGAGGACAAAAGCCTGTTCGAGATCGCAGAGATCCTGATGGCCGGGTTCGCCTGCCATCGACAGCATCTCGTCCGGCCTGGCGAACTTGCCGTCGGCGCCGGTCGCCGCACTGTGCAAGCGGATGGTCGAGGTCTTGGTGTGGGTGTCGATGTCGTCCGACTTCACACCTTCCTTCATGACGATCGACACGCAGCCATTGGGCGAGATGACGTCCTTCACGAAGAAAGCCGTCTCGGAAATCATCGGACCCCAGCCGGCTTCGTACCAGCCGACGGAGCCATCATCGAACAGCACCTGCAAATGGCCGTAATTGTACATGGTGGGCGCGACCTCGTCGGTCAGCCGCACGCCCATGCCGCGCACCTCGACCGGCTTGGCGTCGGTGATCTGCAGCATCACGTCGAGATAGTGCACGCCGCAATCGACGATCGGCGACGTCGTCCGCATCAGTTGCTTGTGCGTGTCCCAGGTATGGCCAGAGGATTGCTGGTTGAGGTTCATGCGGAAGACGTAGGGGCCGCCGAGCTTGCGTGCTTCGGCGATCAGCCGGATCCAGGACGGGTGATGGCGCAGGATGTAGCCTATCACCAGTTTTCGCCCGTTGGCCTTGGCTGCGGCGACGACGCGCTTGGCGTCGGCCACGGTCGTTGCCAGGGGCTTTTCGACGAAGACATGGCAGCCGGCCTCGAACGCTTTCACCGCATAGTCGGCATGGCTGTCGGAATAGGTGGCGATGCAGGCAACGTCTGGCTTCTCGTCACGTAGGGCGTCATCGAAGGAGCGCCTGATGCCATAACCCGCCAGCCCGTCCGGCAGCGGCACGTCGGAGCGGTTGACCAGCGCCGCGATCTGGAAACCAGGATTGGTGTGGTAGGCCAGTGCATGGCTGCGGCCCATATTGCCGAGACCGGCGACGATTACCCGGAGGGGATTTGGGACTTGAAGAGGTGCTTCTGAACTCACTTGACGGCTCCGGAAGTAATGCCGCGGATCAGCTGCCGCGAGAAGATGACGTAGAGGACCAGCACCGGCAGGATCGCCAGCGACAGTGCCGCCAGGATGGCGTTCCAGTTGGTGACGAACTGGCCGAGGAAAAGCTGCGCGCCGAGGGTCACCGTCTTGGTTTCTTCCGACGGCGCCAGGATCAGTGGAAACCACAGGTCGTTCCAGATCGGGATCATGGTGAAGACGGCGACGGTCGCCATCGACGGTCGCACCAGCGGCACCACCAGCCGGAAGAAGATCGTGTATTCCGACAGGCCGTCGATGCGGCCGGCGTTCTTCAGATCGTCCGACACCTGCTTCATGAATTCGGACAGGATGAAGACCGCCAGCGGCAGGCCCTGCGCGGTGTAGACCAGGATCAGCGCCGTCAGCGTGTTGACCAGCCCGCTCGCCACCATCAACTGCAGGATGGCGACGGTGGCGAGCCGGATCGGGATCATGATGCCGAGCGCAAGGTAGAGCCCCATCAGCGTGTTGCCGCGAAAGCGGTATTCCGACAGTGCGAACGCGGCCATGGCGCCGAACAGCAGCACGAAGAACAGCGAGCCGACGGTGACGACGAGGCTGTTCTGGAAATAATGGAAGAAATCGCCCTGGCCGATCACCGTGGTGTAGCCGATCAGGTCGAAGGTTTTCGGCGTCGGCGGCGTCAGCGGCGCGCCGAAGATGCCCGCACGGGACTTGAACGAGTTCATGATGACCAGAACCACCGGGAACAGCGCGATCACCGTGTAGGTCAACAGGATCGCGTGAGCGCCGATGGTGCGGGGCAGCGAACGTGTGGCGATGCTCATCTCTTGCCCCTCAGAACTGGTAGCGACGCAGGCGCGTCTGGATGAGGAAGAGGTAGACGCAGACGCCGCCGAGGATGATCAGGAACATCATCGTGGCGATGGTCGCGCCCATGTTGGGGTCGCCGACCTGCAACTGGAAGCCGAAGAAGGCGCGGTAGAGGAAGGTGCCGAGGATATCGGTGGAATAGTTCGGCCCCGCGAGCGCGCCTTGCGCCGTGTAGATCAGGTCGAAGGCGTTGAAATTGCCGACGAAGGTGAGGATCGAGATGATGCCGATCGACGGCAGGATCAGCGGCAGCTTGATCTTCCAGAACTGCGACAGGCCGGTGATGCCGTCGCATTCGGCCGCCTCGATCACCTCGTCGGGGATCGACAGCAGGGCGGCATAGATCAGCATCATCGGGATGCCGATGAACTGCCACACCGAGATCAGGCTGAGCGCCGTCAGCGCGTATTGCTCCTTGCCGAGCCATGGCGTGAACAGGCTTCTGAGCCCGACGATATCCATGAGATGCGGCGCCACACCCCAGAGAGGCGACAGGATCAGCTTCCAGGCAAAGCCGACGATGACGAAGGACAGGATGGTCGGGACGAAGATCGCCGTGCGGTAGAAGGCCGAGAACCTCAGTCTTGGGCTGGACAGGAGGGCTGCCAAAAGCACGCCGACCGGGTTCTGCACCAGCATGTGGATGATGAAGAACCAGACATTGTTGCGCAGCGCGTTCCAGAAATTGACCGACCAGTTCGGGTCGCCGAACAGGGTGCGGAAATTGTCCAGGCCGACGAAGACCTGGTGCTGATCGACATTGCGGAACAGCGACAACTGCAGCGTGCCGGCGAGCGGCAAGATCATGATCGCCGTATAGACGAGCACGGCGGGCGCCAGGAAGACGGCGATGTGCCAGCGAAACGGTCTTTTCGGTCGTGCTTGTACGGCCATGAGTTCGGTCCCCACCGTCTCTCGGTTCCAGACGATATCGATGCCAGATGGTGCCTCGATGCGACGCCCAGACATTCTTGCCGATGTAGCAAGAAAGGCCTGCGATTGATCCAGCTAGCCTTCCCCAATAAGGAGCAAGGGTAAGGCCGTGAGGCGGTGCCGACAATCGCTATCTGAACGAGCGTATCTAATCCGGAACCGGCCGGGCATGCGCCCAGCCGGCTCCGTTGCCTGAGCTCTTACTTCGCCGGATGATACCAGCTGTCGAGGCCATCCTGCAGCTTCTTGGCAGCAGCCTCGGGCGTGTCGGTGCCATTGATGACGTTGGCCGATTCGACCCACGTCTCGTTTTCGAGGTTCGGCGTGCCGCGCGACAGGATCTGGTAGGTCGAGCGGATGGTCGACTTGCACTTGCCGCGCCAGGAGACGAATTCCTGCGCCAGCGGGTCTTCCATCTTCACCGGCGAGGAGTTCAGGCTGAAGAAGCCCGGCAGCGCGTTGGCGTAGATGGTGGCGAAGTCCGGCGAGGCCACCCAGGACAGGAAGGTCTTGGCCGCGTCCGCATGCTTGGAAGCCGCATTCAGGCCCATGCCGATATCGGTATGATCGGAGATGTAGCAGGTGTCGCCCGCCTTCTCGACCGGTGGCGGGAAGGCGCCCATCTTGAACTGGGCTTGGGTGTTGAACAGGCCGATTTCCCACGAGCCGGCAGGATAGATGGCGGCGCGGCCGAGCGTGAACAGGTTCTGGCTGTCCGGATAGGTCTGGGCTTCGAAACCGTCGCCCAGATAAGGCTTCCACTTGGCCAGTTCCTCAAAGGGCGCGACCCAGTCCTTGTCGGTCAGCTTCTGATCGCCCTTGATCAGCGCCTTGCGGCCGTCCTCGCCCTTCCAATAGTTGGGGCCGATGTTCTGGTAGCCCATGGTCGCGGCTTCCCACAGATCCTTGGTGCCCATCGCCATCGGGATGTAGGTGCCGTCGGCCTTGATCTTGTCGAGGGCGGCGAAGAACTCGTCGCGGGTTTCCGGAACCTTGATGCCGAGCTTGTCGAAGGCGTCCTTGTTGTAGATGAAGCCGTGGATGACCGACGCCATCGGCACGCAGAAGCTCGACTTGCCGTCATCGGTCTGCCAGGCGGACTTGGCGACGGGCGAGAAGTTTTCCATGCCGGGCAGTGCCGAGAGATCGGCAAGGTTGCCCTTCTTGAACAGTTCGAGCGACTTGTCGAACGGGCGGCAGGTGATCAGGTCGCCCGCCGAGCCGGCGGCGAGCTTGGCGCCGAGCGCGGCGTCATATTCGGTCGGAGCCGAGGGGGCGAACACCACCTTGATGCCGGGGTTCTTGGCTTCGAAGGCCGGGATCAGCTTGTCCTTCCAGATGGCAAGATCGTCGCCGCGCCAGCTTTCGATGTTGAGCGTTACGTCCTCGGCGTGAGCCAGCCCGGCCGAGCCGAGAATGCTTGTGCCCAGAAGCAGTGCCGTCAGTAGTTTCGTTGTCATGCTCAGTCTCCCTGTTGACCTTTTTCAGGTTCGGTTTTGATGAGAACCTAGGCTTTGGAGCCCTTGTTCCCCTCGCAAGCCCGTTTCACCCCGACCGAAATCGGGATGAAACAGGCTCTATCTCTTTGTTCGAGCATGATCTTTTCCGAAAAGCGGTTTCCACTTTTCGGGATCATGCCCCAGCGCGGAAAGGGCCGGCCGCAGTTTCTGGCCTGTCCTTTCCAGTATTTGCCGCGCCGCGTCGGCGCTGTCGGCGCCTGCGGCGAGCAGAATGGCGGTCTTGACCGCGCCGCCGCTCTTATCGAGCAGCCGGACCGCTTCGTCCCTGTCGCGGCCGCTGACGGCGGCGACGATGCGCGCCGCGCGGTCGCGCAGCTTGATGTTGTCGGCCATCAGATTGACCATGTAGCCGTCATGGACGTGGCCGAGATGGACGGCCGTCAGCGTCGACAGCATGTTGAGCGCGATCTTCTGGGCCGTGCCAGCACCCATGCGGGTCGAGCCGGCAATGACTTCCGGGGGCGTTTCGAGCAGGATGGCGGTGTCGGCCCGCTTGAGCAGAGCCGAGTCCTTGTTGTTGGCGATGCCGATGGTGGCGGCACCCCGGCGCCGTGCGTCTTCGATAGCACGGACCGCATAGGGTGTCGTGCCGCTGGCCGAAAGGGCGATCAGGCAATCGCCCGCGCCGATCCCGGCATTGGCGACCGCCGTCGAGGCCTCCTCGGTATCGTCCTCGGGGCCGCCGGCCAGTGTCCTGAAAGCTTCGTCGCCGCCGGCGATCAGGATGGCGATACGATCGCGCTGGATGCCGAAGGTGCCGGGCAGTTCCAGCGCGTCGGCCAGCGCCATCAGGCCGGAGCTGCCAGCCGCCGCATAGGCGAGCTTGCCGCCGCCGCTCAGACTGCCGGCAATGATCTCGGCTGCCCTGGCGATGGAGGGAATGGCGTTGCGGACGGCCTTCGCGGCCTCGACCTGCGCATCGGCCAGCGAGCCGAGGATTGCTTCGGGAGCCTGGATATCCAGCCCCTCGGCATTCCCATGCTGCGCTTCGGTGCGCGTTTCGGCCATCCCAGTTCCTCCAACTCCGAAAACAATACCAAAAAAATACCACTTGTCCACACTCATTAACGAATTCGTCGGCCAGAATTCGCTTCGCCGGCAAAATGACGGAGCTTTTCAATAAGATACGGCTTAATCTTTTTGAAAGACAAATTAAGCCTTGGCTATTGGTATTTTATTGGTATTATCGGTCCGGAGGAGAAATCGCGTGAAATTCGTGCTCGGCATCGACGGCGGCGGCACCAGCTGCAGGGCCGCACTGGCTACAGCGGACGGCGTCGTCGTCGGCCGCGCCAAAAGCGGCGCCGCCAACATCCGCACCGACCTCACCGGCGCCCGCTCCAACATCGTCGACGCGGCGCGGCAGGCTTTCATCGCAGCCGGGCAAGACCCGGACCTGATTGCGCAAACACCCGCCATTCTCGGCCTTGCCGGCGCCAATGTCGGAACCTACCGGCAGCAGCTGGAAGCGATCCTGCCGTTCAGCACCAGCCGCGTCGAGACCGATGCGGAGATCGCGCTCGAAGGTGCGGTCGGTTCCGGTGACGGCGCAATGGCGATCCTGGGCACGGGCACCGCCTATATGGCGCGCAAGAACGGCAAATCGCGCGCCATTGGCGGCTGGGGGTTTCAAGTCGGCGATCAGGGCAGCGGCGCCCGCATCGGCCGCGACCTGCTTGAGCAGACGTTGCTGGCGCATGATGGCGTGCGCCAGGCCTCGCCGCTGACCGACAGCATGATGGCGGTCTTCCGCAACAATCCCGAAGACGTGGTCGAGTTCACCACCAACGCCAAGCCCGGCGATTTCGGCGGCTTCGCACCCATGGTTTTCGAGCATGCGGCTAAGGGCGATGCCGTCGCCAACTGGATCGTCGACAAGGCGGTCTCGGATGTCGAGGCTTCGCTCGGCGCGCTCGGCCTTTCAGACGACGCGCCGCTCTGCCTGCTCGGCGGTTTGGCGCCGCTCTACGCGCCGCGCCTGTCGGCGCGCTACAACGCTCTGCTGAGGGAGCCGCTCGACGATGCGCTGGGTGGCGCCGTGCAGATGGCGGCCCGTCTGTTCGCCGGAAAGGAGGCGGCTCGATGACCGACGCTGCCGACCAGATCTTTGCCGCGCTGAAACAATCCTCGCAAAGCGGCGCGCCACTTTACCTGCAGCTGCGCAAAAGCATCGAGGACGCCGTCAATCGCGGCCTGATCGGACCGGGTGACGCCCTGCCTTCCGAGCGCGACATCGCCACCAAGGCCGACATTTCGCGCGTCACCGTGCGCAAGGCGGTGCAGGACCTGGTCAAGGGCGGCATACTGGTGCAGCGCCACGGCTCCGGCACCTTCGTGGCGCCGCGCATGGAGCGCGTCGAGCAGTCGCTGTCCAGGCTGACCTCCTTCACCGAGGACATGGCGCGGCGCGGCATGGCGGTGCGCTCGGCATGGCTCGACCGCGGCCTGTACCCGCCCTCGCCCGACGAGATGATGGTGCTCGGCCTGTCGTCGACCGAGCTCGTGGCGCGCGTGGCGCGCCTGCGCATCGCCAACGAAACGCCGCTGGCAATCGAACGCGCCTCTCTGTCGGCCAGAGTGCTGCCCGATCCGGCCGGCATCGGCTCCTCGCTTTACGCGGCACTGGAACTGACCGGCAACCGACCGGTGCGCGCCGTGCAGCGCATCTCCGCCGCCAATCTCGGCGATGGCGATGCGCGCCTGCTCGAAGTTCCGCCGGGCATTGCCGGCCTGCACATCGAGCGTATTTCCTATCTGGCGAGCGGCAAGGTGATCGAATTCACCCGCTCCATCTACAGGGGCGACGCTTACGACTTCGTCGCTGAACTCCGGCTGACCGGGCCGGGAGAGGACAACAGACCATGACCCCCAACACCACGCATATGCAACGAGAGATCGAGGAGATCCCGCAAGCCGTCGCCCGCCTGCTCGACGGCTCGGGAACGCTACTGGCCGAAGCCGGGCGCGGTATCAGGCAACGCGACCCGCATTTCGTCGTCACCGTGGCGCGTGGCTCGTCCGACCATGCCGCCACCTTCATGAAATATGCCGTGGAGCTGACCGCGGGCCTTGCCGTCGCTTCTGTCGGCCCCTCCATCGCCTCGATCTATGGCCGCAAGCTCCGGCTTGACGGCGCGGCATGCCTGGCGATTTCGCAGTCGGGCAAGAGCCCAGACATCGTCGCCATGGCCGAAACCGCCCGGGCCGGCGGCGCGCTGACCATCGCCGTGACCAACACCGCCGATTCGCCGCTCGCGCGGGCCTCGGACTATGCGATCGACATCCTGGCCGGCCCGGAGCGCAGCGTCGCGGCGACCAAGACCTTCATCAACTCCGCCGTCGCCGGTCTCGCCCTGATGGCGCATTCGACCGGCGATGAAGCCCTTCTCGCGGCACTTGCCCGCCTGCCCGAGCATTTCGGCAAGGCGATCGCCTGCGACTGGATGGGCGTGCTGGCCGAAACGATCGAGAGGCAGAGGTCGCTGTTCATTCTCGGCCGCGGGCCATCGGCGGCGATGGCCAACGAGGCGGCGCTGAAGTTCAAGGAGACCTGCGGCATGCATGCCGAGGCCTACAGCGCGGCCGAAGTCATGCATGGCCCGCTGGCGCTGATCGGCCCCGACTTTCCGGTGCTGGCGTTGGCCGCGCGCGACGCGTCCGAGCCCTCGGTCGCCGAAGCCGCCGACAGCCTGGCGGCCAAGGGCGCGCCGGTGTTCGTCACTTCCGCCCTTGCCAACCGCGCCACGCGCCTGCCGCATGTCGCAACCGGTCATCCGCTGACCGATCCGCTGACGCTGATCGTCTCCTTCTACATGTTCGTCGAGGCCTTTGCCCGCCATCGCGGCCTTGATCCGGACGCGCCGCGCAACCTTCGCAAGGTGACGGAGACCGTATGAGCGATCGTTTCGCCCTGACCGGCGCCCGCATTTTCGACGGCGACGACTGGCATGAAGGCCACGCCCTTGTCGTGCGCGATGGCCTCGTCGAAGCCATGCTGCCGCAAGGCGCACTTGCCGGGGACATCCGCGCCTTCGACACCGGTGGCGGCATGCTGGTGCCGGGTTTCGTCGACATCCAGGTCAATGGCGGCGGCGGGGTGATGCTCAACGACCATCCCGATGACGCCTCGATCGAAACCATCTGCCGGGCGCACGCGCCATTCGGCACGACGGCGCTGCTGCCGACGCTGATCACCGACACACCCGCAATCACCGCCGCCGCAATCGCCGCCGGCGAAGCGGCTGCCCGGCAAAAGGTGCCGGGCTTCCTCGGCTTGCATCTGGAAGGTCCGCATCTGTCGATCGCCCGCAAGGGCGCCCATGACCCGGCACTGATCCGGCCGATGACGGACGCCGACCAGGCCATGCTGGTCGCGGCGCGGCAGAAGATGCCGGTGCTGCTCACTACGATCGCGCCGGAATCCGTCGACCCGGCCCGCGTCACGGCCTTGGCCGAGGCCGGGATCGTCGTCAGCCTCGGCCATTCCGACACGGGCTATGCCATGGCAAGAACCTTCGCCGAGGCCGGAGCCAGCGTCGTAACCCACCTGTTCAACGCGATGAGCCAGATCGGCAACCGCGAGCCCGGGCTGGCTGGTGCGGCCATCGACACCGGTGCCTTGTCCGCCGGGCTGATCGCCGACGGCATCCATGTCCATCCCGCCACGATCAGGATCGCGCTCGACGCCAAGCTGGGACCGGGCAGGATCGTGCTGGTCACCGACGCGATGGCGACGATCGGCACCGACATGACCTCGTTCACGCTCAACGGCCGCACCATCTACCGCAAGGACGGGAGCCTCAGGCTTGCCGACGGCACGCTGGCCGGCGCCGACCTCGACATGATCTCGGCGATCCGGTTCATGCACCGCACCGTCGGACTGGAGCTGTCCGAGGCCCTGCGCATGGCCTCGCTCTACCCGGCTCAGGCGATCGGCCAGTCGCACCGGCTTGGCCGCTTCGCCAACGGCACGGCGGCGGACATCGTTGCACTGTCGGATGATCTTGGCATAGGAAGCGTCTGGATCGGCGGCGACAAGGTGTTCGAGGCCGGCGCGTCCCGCTGAAAGCGAGGCCATGCAGACAATCGATTGTGTGGTCGCCGGAGCAGGCGTCGTCGGGCTGGCCGTCGCCAGGGCGCTTGCCTTGTCGGGCCGTGAGGTGGTGGTGGTCGAGCAGGCCGACGCCATCGGCACCGGCACCAGTTCGCGCAATTCCGAAGTCATCCATGCCGGGCTCTATTACGCGCCGGGAAGCCTGAAGGCGCGGCTCTGCGTCGAAGGGCGCCGACAGCTCTACGCCTACTGCGCCGGCCGCAACATCGCCCATGCCCGCACCGGCAAGCTGATCGTTGCCAGCGAGCCCGGCCAGATCGACGGATTGCGGGCGATTCAGGCCAATGCGCGGAGCTGCGGGGTGGACGATCTCGAGCTCCTGACGCACGAGCAGGCCGAAAACCTGGAACCAGCACTGACATGCGCCGGCGCGTTGCTGTCGCCATCGACAGGCATCGTTGACAGCCATACGCTGATGGTGTCCCTGCGCGGCGACGCCGAAGCGGCCGGCGCATCCTTCGCCTTCCTGACGGCTGTTGCGGGAGCCAAGATCGAAGCCGACGGGATCCGCATCGACACGCGCGACGCCAATGGCGAGACTTTCGCCCTGAGAGCCGGTGCCTTCATCAATGCCGCGGGCCTCGACGCACAGGCCGTGGCCAGCCGGATCGATGGTTTCCCCAGGGATTTCATCCCCCGGCGGTGGCTGGCGCGCGGGAATTATTTCGCGCTTCCGGGGCGGTCTCCGTTTTCGCGCCTGATCTATCCGGTTCCGGTCGAAGGCGGCCTCGGTGTCCACCTGACGCTCGACCTCGCCGGCAATGCGCGCTTCGGGCCCGATGTCGAGTGGATCGACCATGTGGACTATACGGTCGATCCCGACCGAAGCGCCGTCTTCTACGAGGCGATCCGGCGCTATTGGCCCGCTCTTGGCGATGGCGCCCTGCAGCCGGCCTATGCCGGCATCCGGCCGAAGCTGTCGGGCCCAGGCCAGCCCGCCGCCGACTTCGTCATACAGGGACCGTCCGATCACGGCGCCGGCCAGATCGTCAATCTGTTCGGCATGGAGAGCCCCGGCCTGACGGCAAGCCTGGCGATCGCCGACCATGTCGTCGGATTGCTGTGTCGGGAATGATAGGCACTGCCGGAGCCGCCATCAAACGACCTCATGAAACCTTTTGATTTTGAAGCCGTTGTCGGGCGTATGTCCGACGCGAAACCCAAATCAAAACCGGCCGTCGATCGCGTCGAACTGCGCGGCGACCCGAAGCCGCGACAAGCAGCGGCGCACTCACACAAGCCGCGTGACGAGAGGACGAGCGAAGAGAAGCCCCGCGAAGAAAAGCCACCCGAACAGAAGACATCGCCCACCGAAGCCGCATCGGAGGTTATCGGCGTCGCCGCGCCACCGCCGCCGGACGACGTTGAGCCCGATCCGGAACTGACGCCGGAGGAGGCGGAGCGGGCGCGCAGGAAATACTTGCTGAGACGCTTCTGGATGGACGGGCGCGGCTACTGGGGGCGGCACGGCGACAAGCTTGCCTGGCCGTTGACGATCGGGCTGTTGATCCTGATCGGCGTCAATGTCGGCTTCCAGTACGGTATCAATGTCTGGAACCGGGCGATTTTCGACGCCATCGAGAAGCGGGACGCCAATACGGTCTATTACCTGAGCGGCATTTTCCTGCCGGTCGTGGCCGGCAGCATCAGCCTTGTCGTCGCGCAGGTCTATCTGCGGATGACGATGCAGCGCCGCTGGCGCTCCTGGGTCACCACCTCGGTCATCGCACGCTGGCTGGATCACGGACGGTATTACCAACTGAACCTAGTCAAGGGCGACCACCAGAATCCGGAGGCTCGCCTGTCGGAGGACCTTCGAGTCGCGACAGAGTCGCCGGTCGATTTCGTCGCCGGCGTCACATCGGCCTTCCTGTCGGCCTCGACCTTCATCGTGGTGTTGTGGACGATCGGCGGGGCGCTCAGCGTCACCTTCGGCGGCTCGACCGTCACCGTGCCCGGCTTCCTGGTCATCACCGCGGTAATCTATGCCGCGATCACCTCGACCTCGATGTTCATCATCGGCCGCGATTTCGTGCAGCTCTCGGAGAAGAAGAACCAGGCGGAGGCCGAATTCCGCTACGTCCTGACGCGGGTGCGTGAAAACGGCGAGAGCATCGCCTTGCTGGGCGGCGAGGAGGAGGAGAACACCGGCATCGACAAGACCTTTGCCGGCGTGCTGAAGCAATGGGCGCTGCTGACCGGCCAGCACATGCGCACGGCGCTGGTCTCCCAAGGGTCCAGCTTGTTCGCGCCAGTGGTTCCGGTGTTGCTGTGCGCGCCGAAGTTTCTCGAAGGCTCGATGTCGCTCGGGCAGGTGATGCAGGCGGCTTCCGCCTTCGCCATCGTGCAGGGCGCGTTCGGATGGCTGGTCGACAACTACCCGCGTCTTGCCGACTGGAATGCCTCGGCTCACCGCATCGCCTCGCTGATGACGTCGCTCGACGGGCTGGAGCGCGCCGAGCAGAACGACGAACTGGGGCGCATCAAGCACGGCGAGACCAAGGGCGACGCGATGCTCAGCCTCGACAACCTATCCGTGACGCTCGACGACGGGACCTCCGTGGTCAAGGAAACCGAGGTGGCGGTCGAACCGGGCGAGCGGGTATTGGTGTCCGGCGAATCCGGCTCGGGCAAGTCGACGCTGGTGCGGGCGATCGCCGGTTTGTGGCCATGGGGCAGCGGCAGCGTCAATTTCCACCCCGACCGCCGGCTGTTCATGCTGCCGCAGCGCCCCTACATCCCGACCGGGACGCTCCGTCGCGCGGTCGCCTATCCCGCCCCAGCCGACAACTGGACGGCAGAGCATGTCAAGGCCGCCCTCGACAAGGTTGGCCTGGGCTACCTTGCCGGACAGCTCGAGGAAGAGGCCCCATGGGACCAGACCCTGTCCGGCGGCGAAAAGCAGCGGGTCGCCTTCGCGCGCCTCTTGCTGCACGGCCCCGATATCGTCGTGCTGGACGAGGCAACCTCGGCGCTGGACGAAAAGAGCCAGGACCAGATGATGAAGACGGTGATCGGCGAATTGCCCGATGTCACCATCGTCAGCGTGGCGCACCGCGTCGAGCTCGAAGCCTTCCACACCCGCAAGATCACCCTGGAACGGCGAAAGGACGGCGCAAAACTGGTCAGCGATATCAATCTCGTGCCGCGCAGGCGCAAACGCAGCCTGTTCCAGCGTGCCTTGTGGGGCTCCGGTAGCCGGACCGAAAAGAAGTAAGGCGGTCCCGTGCGAGCAATTCCAGGAAGAGCGTGAAGCGGTTTTCCTGGAATTGCCCTAGGATGCGTAAAGATCCTTATAGGCATCGCGCAAAAGATTCTTCTGCACCTTGCCCATGGTGTTGCGCGGCAATTCCTCGACGAAGATCACCCGCTTCGGGTGCTTGTATTTTGCCAGGCGCCCGGCGATGGCGCCAAGGATTCCGGCCTCGGTGATCCGCGACGCGGGCGAGCGCACGACGACAGCGGTGACCCCTTCGCCGAAGTCGGGATGGGCAACGCCAATGACCGCGCTTTCCACGACCCCGTCGAGCGCGTCGATCTCGTTCTCGAGTTCCTTCGGGTAGATGTTGTAGCCGCCAGAAATGATCAGGTCCTTGCCGCGGCCGACGATGTGGACATAGCCGTCGGCGTCGATCATGCCGAGATCGCCGGTGATGAAGAAGCCGTCGGCGCGGAATTCCGCCCTGGTCTTTTCCGGCATGCGCCAGTAGCCGCCGAATACGTTCGGACCCTTGACCTCGATGATGCCAACCTCGCCGCGGGCAAGCGGCTTGCCGCTGTCGGGATCGGCGATACGCAGCGACACACCGGGCAAGGGGAAACCAACCGTGCCGGCGCGCCGCTCGCCCTCATAGGGATTGGAGGTGTTCATGTTGGTCTCGGTCATGCCGTAACGCTCGAGGATGGCGTGGCCGGTGCGCTCCCGCCAGGCCCGGTGCGTCTCGGCAAGCAGCGGCGCCGAGCCGGACACGAACAGCCGGATGTTCTTCGCTGCCTGTCGGTCCAGCCCCTCCTGCTGAAGCAGCCTGGTATAGAAGGTCGGCACGCCCATCAGCGCCGTGGCGCGCGGCAGCAGCGAGACGATGCGGCCCGCGTCGAATTTCTGCTCGAACAGCATCGAGGCGCCGGCCATCAGGACAACGTTGGTGGCGACGAACAGGCCGTGCGTGTGGAAGATCGGCAGCGCGTGGATCAGCACGTCATCCCTGGTGAAGCGCCATTGGCCGACCAGCACCCGCGCGTTCGAGGCGAGGTTCCCGTGGCTGAGCATGGCGCCTTTGGAACGGCCGGTCGTCCCCGACGTGTAGAGGATCGCCGCGAGGTCGTCCGCGCCGCGCTCGACATCGTGGAAATCGGCGGCTTGACGCGATGCCTGGTCCGCAAGGGATCCGTGGCCATCGCGGTCGAGCGTGACCACGACGGCACCGGACGGCTCGACCATCCCCCGGATATCCGCCGACCGTGCCGGATCGCAGACAATGACCCGAGGTGCGGCATCGTCGAAGAAATAGCCGAGCTCGGCCAGCGTATAGGCGGTGTTGAGCGGCAGGAAGACGGCGCCGGCGCGCACGCAGGCGAGATAGAGCAGAACCATCTCCGGGCTCTTCTCGACCTGCACGGCGACCCGGTCGCCGGGCGCGACATCCATTTGCAGCAGCGCATGGGCGAGTTGCGCCGACCGCGCCAGCATGTCGCCATAGGTGAGCGAGCGTCCGTCGTCGGTTTCCATCAACAGATGCCCAGGCGCCGGCATGCTGGAGCGGAATGCATCGAACAGGTGATTGCTCATGAAATCTTCCTGGGGTGACGGCAATGTCCACGCCGGCCGTGGTCTGGCATGCGGCGAAGAGTTCGCGTTTCCCGGCCCTGCCGTCAAGGCCGCACCTGTCTACTGAAAAGATGCGAAGGACCGGACAGCAAAGCGCAATGATCAAAACAGCCGTCAAGGGTGGACGCGCTGGCCCGGAGCGGGGAACTCTGAATCCTCGCCTTGCTTGAAGCGCTCCGTGCACATGGCCGCGGTCAGCTGGTAGTGATCGATCAATGCCTGGACGGCGCCGTCGGCGTTGCCGTCCAGCGCGCACTCGGCGATCAGCCGATGCTCGGCGAAATCGTCTCGCTGAACGCTCTCGCCGTCACTGGCCATCTGGCGATAGCGGTAGGCGTGATCGGAAAGCTGGTCGCAGAAGCCTACCAGCCAGTGCGACCGGCAGGCCGAGATCAGCACCCGATGGAAGGTACGATGCAATTTCTCCCAGTCCGGATTGAGCGACAAGAAGCCCTGCGGCGAAAGGCGTGAGGCGCGACCCAGCCGGTGCAGCGCCAGCACCAGTTGCTCTTCCCATTCGGCGGTGCGGTGGGCGATGGTTTCACGCAGCGCCCGCTCCTCAAGCCAGCAACGGGTGCGCGTCAGTTCCTCGAGCTCCACCGCGCTGACCGGCATGATGAAAAAGCCACGCTGGTCGTGGCGGCCAAGAAGACCTTCGGAGGCAAGGCGATTGAGAGCTTCGCGGACCGGAGAGGCGCCGGCGCCATACTTGGAAACAACCCACTCGACGCGCAGCTTGCTTTCGGTTTCCAGAGCGCCGCCCAGAAGATCATCCCGCAATCGGTGATAGACCGTGCTGGCAAGCGTGCTCTTGGCTCCTTTGCCATCGTCGTTCAGATTGGCGGCTCCGTACGTCAAAGCGACTCCTTGTCCCAACTTCCATCTTGGGCAATTCGAGTCCAAATCCTGTCAACGTACATGTACCATATCGCGCCCACCGCGACGCTCAACCAGAAAGCCACCGCCATTGTACTTAAGAACAAAGGAAAACATCAACGTGTTTGGCATGCACGCAGGATTATCTGTCCTTGTGTGCCCGTGACATCATCTTTTCTGTCGCGCGCGAACAAATGGCAGGCTCGGCCGAATCGGCCTTCTGTACAGACATGATCCGGCCCTGGCGCCGAAAGGCTCTCCGCACGGCAGCGCTGTGTTAGCCGGCGGCCTTGTCGGCCGCGGTCCTGATGGCCTCGATGTTGGCGCGATAGGCATCGACGCTGCCGCCCTTGAAGATCGCGGCGCCAGCCACCAGGACATCGGCGCCGGCCGATGTGACCAGCGGCGCGGTTTCCGGCGAAACACCGCCGTCGATCTCGATGCGGATCGGCCGGTCGCCGATCAACGCCTTGACCCTTCTCACCTTGTCGACCATTGCCGGAATGAAGGCCTGTCCGCCGAAGCCGGGATTCACGGTCATGATCAGGATCAGGTCGAGCCGGTCGAGCACATATTCGACGGCGCTTTCCGGCGTCGCCGGATTGAGCGAGACCCCGGCCTTCTTGCCGAGATTCCTGATGGTCTGCAGCGACCGGTCGAGATGCGGCCCGGCCTCGGCGTGCACCGTCATGCCGTCGCAGCCGGCATCGGCGAAGGCGGCCAGATAGGGATCGGCGGGCGCGATCATCAAATGGCAGTCGAAATAGGCCTTGGTGCGGCTGCGGATCGCCTTGATGACAGGCGGGCCGAAAGTGATGTTTGGCACGAAATGCCCGTCCATCACGTCGAGATGGATCCAGTCGGCACCGGCCGCCGCCACCGCCTCGACCTCGTCACCGAGCTTCGAGAAATCCGATGCCAGCACCGACGGTGCGATCAGGGTTTTTTTGCTCATCTCGCGGCCTTTCCGGGCGCCTCTTTCATACGGGTGCTCCGGACCGACTGCCTAAAGCGCTCCCGGCGACTTGTCGAGGGCGCAAGTACGGCGGTTCCACAGCCAGGGCCAATCACCGCCTGCCCCGGCTATGACGACGAAACCCGCCGGATTGCTCCGGCGGGTTGTCTGGCGTCGCGCAGACGGTTACTGCTGGAGTTTCAGGATCCGGTTCGGAACCGGGTCCGGTTGCTGGTCGATCGGCTGCCTGCGCCGCGGCAGGACCTGCTGCAGCAGAATCCCAGGGTTGATCTCCAGCGACGGCTGCCCGCGCATCGGCCTGCAGTTCGGATACCGCCCGACCGTACCCTCCGGGCACCGTCGCCGTAAGACCGGCTGGCACTGGCCATCGATCATCTGCGAGCCCGGCGCGCATTCGCTCTGTTGCCTGGGCTTGCGGCATGCGCCGTCGATCACCTCGGTCCCGCGCGGACAGATGCATTCGCCGCGCTTGTTGTGGACCTGGCCGCGTATGTCGCACTGCTGCACATCGGGCTGCTTGCGCCGGCAGGCATTGCCTTGCACCTCGGTACCCCTCGGGCAGACGCACTTGCCGTCGGAGTCATGGAGCTGGCCACGGATGGTGCACTGGTCGGGCTTCGGCTGGACCGGACGGCAGGTGCCGTTGCGCAGCTCGGTGCCTTGCGGGCAGACGCAATCGCCATTGGCATCGCGGATCTGGCCAGTGATGCGGCACTGCCGAGGTTTTGGCCGGATCTGGCGGCAGGCACCGTCCCGCACCTCGGTCCCCTGCGGGCAGATGCAGTAGCCGTCGGCGTCGTGGACCTGGCCACGGATGGTGCACGGCTCGGGCCTCGACCTGTCGCGGACGCAGGCATTGGCCTTCCTGTCGAGATGCGTGCCATCCGGGCAGGTGCAACCGTTGCCGTCCGGGGTCGGAACCGAGCCCGGCATGGCGCAGCCCGGCTTGTCGATCCTGACACAGGCGCCGTTCTCCAGCCCGGTCCCGCGCGGGCAGACGCAGCGTCCGTCCTCGGTGCGGATCTGGCCTTCGAGCAACACGCAGCGCCGCGGCGGCGGTGGCAGCGGCAGAAGGTTGGTGCCGCCACCGGTGCACTGGCCGTTGCGGAAGGTGGTGCCCTCCGGGCAGACGCAGCGGCCGGCGTCGTTCATGACGAAGCCCGGCGAGCACTGGTTCTTCACCTCATGCATGATGGTGAAGGGATGGCACGCATAGGCCTTGCCGCGATCGCCCTGGACGTTGGCCGCATCCCTGGACAGTACGTCGCCGCCCTGCACCCGCGTGTCGAGAGACAATACGCCGACGCAGTTCTGGCCATTGACGTCGCCCTGCAGATTGGCGAGACGCCCATCGTCGGGGATAACCACCGTCACATGGTGCGACTGGCTTTCGCCGGCGCCGAGCGTCAGGTTGGCGATGCAGGAGGCCGGCAGCGTCGTCGGCTCCGGCGAGCAGCCGAAGGGCGGGTCGATCGAGGTGATCGCAACGCCATCCAGCCGGCCGAGACCGTCCACGCCGACCGCATCACCGATGCGGACCGGACCCGAGAAGGGGGTCGTCCCATCATTCGATATGGTGATGTCGAAAGAGCAGGGTTGGCCGAGCCGGCATTCGCGGTCGCCGGTCTTCTCGACACGGATGGTCGAGGAGCCGCCGCCCTTGGCACAGGCCTGGCCGATCGGATAGACGACGTCGTCGCCCTGCGCCGGGCCGTAGGAGCCCCGCGCGCAGTTCTCGAACTCGCCATTGGCCGAAACCGTGACATCGAAGTGCCTGGAGGTTCCAGGCGTCATGACGGCGCCTGGTATCTGGCACGACACCGCATTGGCCGGAACCGGTCCGCACGCCCATTCCGCGCCGTCAGGGGTGACGGTCTGGACCTGGACCGGCGCGCCGCCAGAGACAAGCGTGGCGGCATCGTTGACCCGCACCGGACCGGTTGGGGCAGCCGCACCGACACTGGTGACGGTGATGCGGCAGGAGACGGTCGCGGCTCCGGCCAGCGAACCGCTGCACACCTTGGTGATGCGCAAGGCCGGCTGGCCGCCATTGGGATGGCGGATGCGCTCCTTGGCGCAGGCCTTGTTGTTGGTGAGGTCGACCTCACCGGGAATGGCCTTCACCTCGGCGCAGTTCTCGACCGTGTCCGACCGGTAGCCGGCCGGCACGACCGCCTTGACGAAGATCGGCGTCGAGGCGCCAGCGGGCAGCGAGATGCCGGCATTGTCGCAGCGAAACTGGCCGGGGCCGTTCGGGCCGCATGTCCAGGGCGGGCTCGGCCCGAACGTCGAGGACGTCGGCGCCCCGCTTGGGTAATTGTCGATCACCGTCAACGGCCCGCTATAGGTCGATGTGCCGTTGTTGATGATGTCGATGATGAAAGTGCAGACGCCGTCGGCGGTGCAGACTTCGGTGCGGGCACGCTTCTTGAGGATCAGGTCGGACTTCTTCTCGACCGGCGGCTGGCAGTCCGGGTTGCGGTCGCCGCGGCGGCAGATCGGGATCGAGGCACAGCCACGGTCGTTGGCCTGGCTGCCGAACAGCGGCTTGCCGCTGGCGCCGTAATTGTAGGTGGCGCAGTTGCGAAGCACGCTGCCTTGCCAGCCGCCCGCCGGCCTGAAGCCGAGCTTGAGGTCGACAAAGGCTCCCGGGTTGAGCGTCGTCACCGGATAGGTGCACGTCATCGGGGTGGCTCCCGGCACGCAGACCCAGGGCGGATTGGGCCCTGAACTCAGCGTCGAGCCGGCCGGCAGCGTCACCTCGTCGAGCACGATCTTGCCGTTGTAGGGCGCCGTGCCGACATTGGTGACCCTGATGGTGAAGTCGCAGCCACCACCCATCGTGCAGCGTGTGACATCCGCATGCTTTTCAACCTTGAGGTCCGGTTCCTTGTCCCTGGGCGGGCATCTCAAGTCGCGCGGGATGACGATGTCGATGGTTTGGGTGCAGCACAGGCCCCAGCCCTCCTTTGGGCCCGCATAGGTGTTGATGCCGGTGACGATGAGATGGATGACGTCGCCGGGCGACGCGCCGACGATCTTCCAATCGAGCACGCCGCCGCCCGCCGGCACCTTCTGGGTGTCGGGGATGATGGTGATGCCGGGCGAGGCCGTCGAAACCTGCACCCACTTGCCGCCCATCTCCGGGCCGACCGGCATGTGATAGATGAAGGCGCCGCCACCGGGCACACAGTCGACCGTGCCGCGTTCGACCTTGAAGCATTCATGGTCGGTTGGAGGCGGAGGTTGCTTGTCGCATTTGGTGACGTCGATCCGGATCGAGGTCTTTTCCCCTGTCAGGATGTTGCCGTCGTCCGGCTTGCCCGGATCCTGCGACGGGATGATGGTTCCCGTGCCGGTGCCGGCGGTGACCTTGATCAGGCCCTGGTTGTCGACCGTCGTCGGCGCTGGAAATGCCGCGTGGTCGATCTTGGCCGTGAGGCGGAAGGTGATGGTACGCTCGTTCGGCGCCCCCGACCCGTCGAGATCGGAAGCGGAAATCCGGAAATCGGAAACCGTTGCCGTGTCGTTGGGACCCGCCGAATTGCTGATGACGGCGGCAGGCAAAGGCCCGCCGGACGGATCGGTGCCGTCGCCGGAGACGGTCACGCCGACGATGGAAAGACCGTGCGGAAGCTGGTCCTTGAAGTCGAGCTGGGCTTTCTTCAGCGCGGCCTCGAGGTTCGGGTCGGCAAAGCCCCGCGGATCGCCGCGCAGTCCGAAGGTCAAGGTATAGTAGACATAGTCGCAGCTGCGCTGGCCGCCGGTCTTGGTGAAGAACGGCACGACACGTCCGGGCTCGGGATTTATGACGCGCGGATTGTCGAATTGCACAGGCTGCACATCCTGGCTGGCGGCCTGGATGGTCTGGGCGGCGGATGCCGGCAGTGCGGGCGCAAGGGCGACCGCGATACCGGCCGCCATCAGCCAGCGCGCACCGCGCCTGGCATATGACAGGGGTTTCATGATCGTCTCCATGACGGTTTTCCGCGTTTCGGTGGCGAGCGGGGATGGAGCAAGACTGTTCATCTTCCCCTCCTCAACGTTCGCAGCTGACGGCTGGGGTCCGGAGCGGCAAGGTCATCTTGCAGCAAGGGTAGTAGCCACCCTTGTCCTTGTCGGACTTCCTGTAGAAGCAAAGTCCAACCTCCACTCTGTCGCCCGGATGGTGGCCGGTGATGTCGATCGTGTACGGCTTGCCAGGTACATGCGACATGGGTGAGGTCACCCCGACGCCTGGCGTCCTGGACTTTGTCTCATTCGAAGGCTGGGCCTTGATCGAATCGCCGCCGAAGCCGGCATGGTCATGGAGATAGAGATCCGCCTCGAGGCCCGAGGGCGTGCAGTAATACTGGACGTCCTCGACATCGAGACACGGAGGCAGATTGCCGGGCGGGGGGAAGTCCGGCGGGTAGAACGGAGGCTCGTAGCCGCCCGGGATTTCTTCATAGTAGCCGGCACGGCCTTCGCAGGGATGCCAGACGGCGACGTCGCCGACATGGCCTTCCACTTCGGGGTCCTCGAAATAGCCGTCGAAATCGAGGAACCAGGAGCCGAAGGGCGGCACGTTGGCCGGCTTGACGAGGTCCTTGGGCGTGATCTGCACGCCGTGGACGGCGAGCGGCCCGCCAGCCGCGAGCTGTTCGGCAAGCTCGGGGTTGTCGCGCAATTTGTCGCCGGTGTTGACCAAAGTCTGGGTGCAGACCGAGGTGTCGAGATTGCCATCGGCGTCATAGCCATATTGCAGGTCGAGGCCTCCAGCCGACTGCCTGTTGCCTTGCGGGAAACCGACTGCGTATTCCTGCGGCGCTTCCACCCAGACCGATTCCGTCGAGGGATCGTCGGGATTTTCCCTGAAGTAGCGGATGACCTCGCCCTTGCCGGAATCGGCGAAGCGGCTGTAGTCGTAGCGGTTTTCGAGCGGGCCGCGCTGGGCGAGATACATGAAGCCGCTGTTGTCGAAGGCAATGTCGGTGACGGCGTAGTCCTTGTCGGCCTTGACCGTCAGTTCCCAGCGCGGATCGCCGGCGAAGGTGCCGTCGCGGGCAATGCCCACCGACCAGATTTCCGACTTCTCGCCAACCGAATAGTAAAGCCGGCCGCCATGATAGGAGACGGCCCAGACGCGGCGCTCGTCCTGGGTGTAGCCCCAGGTCCCGGGATCTTCGGTGTCGAAGGCCGCGCCCTTTATGTCCATCACCGCGCCATCGTCGGCGACGGGAGCCAGCCCATGCGCCGGACGTCCGGCGACGCCATGGTCGAACGTGTCGATCAGACTGCCGTTGGCGTCGATGCGATGGATCAGGCCGGTATCGAGGTCGGAGGCGAAGAACTGGCGGTGGACGGGATCGAAGGTGATATTGCCTATGCCGGGACCGCTGTTGGTGTCGATGTCGGCGAATTTGGCGACCTGGCCGGTGATGCCGTCGATCTTCCAGATGGTACCCGGTCCGCCGCCGTTCTCGGTGCCGAACTGGCCGTCCATGAAGGTGGCGCCCGCCATACCGCGGCGCTGCCGCTCCGGCCTGCCGTCCTTGTCGGCATCCGGGGTGACGATCTCGATGCCATGCAGCGAGGTGGCGGCGGCATAGAGATTGGGGATGCCCGACGGCACACCGTCGCGCACGCCGTCATCATAGGTGAGGCCGAACACCTCGCCGATCTGGCCCGATGTCACCTCGAAAGGCGGCGGCGTGAAGACGAGTTGGCCCGAGGCCGGACCGCCCAGGTGCGAAACATCGAACACGCGCAACGTGGCGCGTGTGGTGTCTATGAAGGTTTCATCGACCGGATCGACGCCGGGCGGCAAGCCCTCGTCGACATGGGGGATGACGGTGCCCGGGAAGCCGGTGACCGCCATCGAGCCGGGATAAATGATCTGGGTTTCCTGTGCCCGGGCGGCGGCGCCAAGCCACAGGCAGGCGGCAAGCGCCAGCGCCAGCAAGCCGCCGGCCTGCAATGCCCCGCGCAAACGGCTGTCAAAGTCAAATGAACGCACGAACGTGCCGCGGACGCGAGACATGACACTACCCCCGTAGTCCAAGGGAGAGACGTCTGGAGTTGCCGCGCAAATCAGGGCAAGGCGCGGTGGTCCGGCACGTTCTTCCCTGATCGAATTGTCTGCTTTCCTCATTTTTACGATACGCCTGCGCCTGCGCAGGGTCAACGGAATCAGCGGAAAGCCCAGCGCATCGATCCCGTCCCGAAGGCGGTGGTCGCGCCGAGCTCCCATTGGTCCCGGAGACCATGGAGCCTCTGGGTTGCTGGTCATGGGGCTTCCTTTCCGGTCCGCACCATGCGGCACCTGAGCGTCAGTCGCGTGCGGTGGTGGAAAGGTTCATGGAAGCCTTGCGCAGAATGCTTGCGCGCGATCCCGGCTGTTCTTATATACGCGCCAGCCCTGCGGTGCCGGAACACCGGTGCCAAACGGGAATTCTTGTGAACAGGGGCTTTCGTCGGAACGCCTTACCGGGTCCTGAGAGCCTGCTTAGCGGAGAGAATAGAAAAATGGCAAAAGTAATCGGTATCGATCTCGGCACCACCAACTCCTGCATCGCCATCATGGATGGCAAGGAACCGAAAGTGATCGAGAATGCGGAAGGCGCGCGCACGACGCCTTCCATCGTCGCCATCTCGGGCGACGGCGAACGTCTGGTCGGCCAGCCGGCAAAGCGCCAGGCGGTCACCAATCCTGAAAACACAATCTTCGCGGTCAAGCGCCTGATCGGCCGCCGCTATGACGATCCGGTGACGGAGAAGGACAAGAAGCTTGTCCCCTACAAGATCGTCAAGGGCGACAATGGCGATGCCTGGGTCGAGGCCGGCGGCAAGAAGCAGTCGCCTAGCCAGATCTCGGCCATGATCCTGCAGAAGATGAAGGAAACGGCGGAAGCCTATCTCGGCGAGAAGGTCGAGAAGGCGGTCATCACCGTTCCGGCCTATTTCAACGACGCCCAGCGCCAGGCGACCAAGGACGCCGGCAAGATCGCCGGCCTGGAAGTGCTGCGCATCATCAACGAGCCGACCGCGGCCGCGCTCGCCTACGGCCTCGACAAGAAGGAAGGCAAGACCATTGCAGTCTATGACCTTGGCGGCGGCACGTTCGACATTTCGGTGCTCGAGATCGGCGATGGCGTGTTCGAGGTGAAGTCGACCAATGGCGACACCTTCCTCGGCGGCGAGGATTTCGACATGCGCCTGGTCGAGTATCTGGCGGCAGAGTTCAAGAAGGAACAGGGCATCGACCTGAAGGCCGACAAGCTTGCCCTGCAGCGCCTCAAGGAAGCGGCCGAGAAGGCCAAGATCGAGCTGTCGTCGACGACGCAGACCGAAATCAACCTGCCCTTCATCACCGCCGACGCGACCGGCCCGAAGCACCTGACGCTGAAGCTGACCCGCGCCAAGTTCGAAAGCCTGGTCGAGGATCTCGTTCAGCGCACCATCGAACCGTGCAAGGCCGCGCTCAAGGATGCCGGCCTGAAGGCCGGCGAGATCGACGAAGTGGTGCTGGTCGGCGGCATGACCCGCATGCCCAAGATCCAGGAGATCGTGAAGCAGTTCTTCGGCAAGGAGCCGCACAAGGGCGTCAACCCGGATGAGGTCGTCGCACTCGGCGCCGCCATCCAGGCCGGCGTGCTGCAGGGCGACGTCAAGGACGTGCTGCTGCTCGACGTGACGCCGCTGTCGCTCGGCATCGAGACGCTGGGCGGCGTGTTCACCCGGCTGATCGAGCGCAACACGACGATCCCGACCAAGAAAAGCCAGGTGTTCTCGACGGCCGAGGATTCGCAGTCGGCCGTGACCATCCGCGTCTTCCAGGGCGAGCGTGAAATGGCCGCCGACAACAAGGCGCTCGGCCAGTTCGACCTGGTCGGCATCCCGCCGGCGCCACGCGGCGTGCCGCAGATCGAGGTCACGTTCGACATCGACGCCAACGGCATCGTCAACGTTTCGGCCAAGGACAAGGGCACTGGCAAGGAGCACCAGATCCGCATCCAGGCCTCGGGTGGTCTTTCGGACGCCGACATCGAGAAGATGGTCAAGGATGCCGAGGCCAATGCCGATACCGACAAGAAGCGTCGCGCCGTGGTCGAGGCCCGCAACCAGGCCGAAGCCCTGGTGCATTCGTCGGAGAAGTCGCTGAAGGAATATGGCGACAAGGTCTCCGAAGCCGAGCGGACGGCGATTTCGGACGCGATCGCCGCGCTGAAGACCGCTGCCGAGAGCGATGACCCGGCCGACATCGAGGCCAAGAGCCAGGTGCTTGCCGAAGCTTCCATGAAGCTCGGCCAGGCCATGTACGAGGCCTCGCAGAAAGAAGCGGCGGAAGCCGAC
The DNA here is from genome assembly GCF_020164745.1 of Mesorhizobium sp. ES1-4. Classification (GTDB taxonomy): domain Bacteria; phylum Pseudomonadota; class Alphaproteobacteria; order Rhizobiales; family Rhizobiaceae; genus Mesorhizobium. Next base: position 460,220 of record NZ_JAIUGV010000003.1, read on the forward strand.
GCCAAGGCGGATGCCGCCAAGGACTCCGATGTGGTCGATGCCGATTTCGAAGAAATCGACGAAGACGACGACAAGAAGAAGTCGGCCTGAACGGCTTGACGGCAAGATAATGCGAAAAGCCCGGCGCAAGGCCGGGCTTTTTTGCAACCCTCGCGCAAAAAGTGCGGGCACTGCCGAAAAAAGTCACTGAAAACCACGGACAAGTTCGCGCCGGCCCTAGCATACGGGCGGCACCGCTCCTAAATCGAACAACGTGCCGGCAAACGACGCACAACATGCATCAAGGCGTTGATCCGGACTGCGGGAAAAAATGAAAGCTGATTTCTACGAAACGCTGGGCGTGCAAAAGGGCGCCGACGAGAAGGAACTCAAGAGCGCTTTTCGCAAGCTCGCCATGCAGTTCCATCCCGACCGCAATCCCGGCGATCATTCCTGCGAGCACAGGTTCAAGGAGATCAACGAGGCCTACGAGACGCTGAAGGACCCGCAGAAGCGCGCGGCCTATGACCGTTTCGGTCACGCCGCCTTCGAGCAGGGCGGCATGAATGGCGGCGCGCAGGGCTTTGGCGCCGGCGGCTTCGCCGACATCTTCGAGGATATTTTCGGCGACATGATGGGCGGGCGCCAGCGCCGCTCTTCCGGCGGCCGCGAGCGCGGCGCCGACCTGCGCTACAACATGGAAATCTCGCTGGAGGAAGCGTTCGCGGGCAAAACCGCGCAGATCCGCGTGCCGGCCTCAATATCCTGCACCGAGTGCTCGGGCAGCGGCGCCAAGCCGGGCACCCAGCCGGTCACCTGCTCGATGTGCAACGGCCACGGCAAGGTGCGCGCCACGCAGGGGTTCTTCTCGATCGAGCGGACCTGCCCGCAATGCCAGGGCCGCGGCCAGACCATCAAGGATCCGTGCCCGAAATGCGCCGGCCAGGGCCGCGTCACCGAGGAACGCTCGCTGTCGGTCAACATTCCGGCCGGCATCGAGGACGGCACCCGCATCCGCCTGGCCAATGAGGGCGAAGCCGGCCTGCGCGGCGGGCCTTCGGGCGACCTCTATATTTTCCTGGCGGTGAAGCCGCACGAATTCTTCCAGCGCGACGGCGCCGATCTCTACTGCAAGGTGCCGATCTCGATGACGACGGCGGCCCTTGGCGGCTCCTTCGAGGTGACGACGCTCGACGGCACGCAGACCAAGGTGAAGGTGACCGAAGGCACGCAGAACGGACGCCAGTTCCGCCTCAAGGGCAAAGGCATGCCGGTGCTGCGCCAGCCCAATGTCGGCGACCTCTACATCCAGACCGCGGTCGAGACGCCGCAGAACCTGTCGCGCCGCCAGCGCGAGCTGCTGGAGGAGTTCGAGCAGCTCTCCTCGCAGGACAATTCGCCCCAATCGAGCGGCTTTTTCGCCCGCATGAAGGATTTTTTCGAGTCTTTCGGGGAGCGTTGAGACGCGACCAGAGCCGTCTTGTACACGACATAGGCATGGCCGCGCCTTGCCTTGCGTCGCCCAAGTGTTAAGTAGCTTCCACGGGAGCGCTGAGGAGAGCTTGCATGGCACGTGGTCACGGACTGCGGAAGGCGTTTGCCGAGAAGTTCGACGACGAACTCAAATTCTTCAAGGGCTGGATCGACAAGCCGAAGACAGTCGGCTCGATCGTTCCGACCAGCTCGATCACCGCCCGCAAGATGGCCTCGATCGTCAACCCGAAGTCCGGCCTGCCGGTGCTCGAGGTGGGCCCCGGCACCGGCGTCATCACCCGAGCCATCCTCGCGCAGGGCGTGCGTCCCGAGAACCTCTACGCGGTCGAGTACAATACAGATTTCGTGCGCCATCTGCGCCGGCTCTATCCCGGCGTCAACGTCATCGAAGGCGATGCCTTCAACCTCAACGCCACGCTTGGCGAGCGGAGCGGGATGATCTTCGATAGCGTCGTTTCCGGCGTGCCGCTGCTCAACTTCCCGGTCGCCCAGCGCATCGCCTATATCGAAAGCCTGCTCGACCGCATCCCAGCCGGACGGCCGATCGTGCAGCTGACCTACGGTCCGATGTCACCGATCCCGCCCGGGCGTGGCGACTATACGGTCAAGCATTTCGACTTCATCTTCCGCAACATCCCGCCGACGCAGCTGTGGATCTACCGGCGCGAGGCGCATTGATTTGAGCGGGCCTTGGCTATACCTGTCCCGGAACAAGGTTGGCCAATGGCAGTGATCGCGAAAATCCTCGTCTTCGCCGGCTCGGTGCGTAGCGGCGCCTATAGCGGCCGGACCGCCGACGTGGCGCAGAAGGAGCTTGCCGTGCAAGGCGCCGAGGTGACCCGCATTTCGCTCGCCGATTATCCCTTGCCGATCCTCGACGAAGACCTGGAGAAGGAAAAGGGCGTCCCCGAAAACGCCCTGAAACTGGCCCGGCTGATCGCCGTCCATGACGGGCTGCTGATCGCCACGCCGGAATATAACGGCTCCATCCCGCCGTTGCTCAAGAACACGATCGACTGGGTGAGCCGCGTGCGCAGGGACGGCGGCCGGTCGGTCAGGCCGCTTGGCGGCAAGGTCGCCGGCCTCTGCTCGTCCTCCAACGGCCATTTTGCCGGCATCCGCTGCATCAACCATCTGCGCGCCGTGCTGGTGCGCTGCCAGATGGAAGTGGTGACGCCGGAATGCTCGGTGCCGGAGGGTGGCGACGCCTTCGACGGGGACGGCCATTTCCGAGACGAAAGACTGCACAAATCGATGGAGCACCTATGCCGCACGCTGATCGAAACCTCGCGCATGCTGTCCACGCGGATCGAGGCGTGAATGCCGTAACCATGGAGGCCCAATCCATGCAGGAAAGATTGATCGTCGGCCTCGACGTGCCGACCGTGAAAGAAGCCGAGCAGGCGGTGCGCGAGCTCGACGGCATCGTCTCCTTCTACAAGATCGGCTATCAGCTGGCCTTCGCCGGCGGGCTCGACTTCGCCAGGGAACTGGCCAGCGGTGGAACGAAGGTCTTCCTCGACATGAAGCTGCTCGACATCGATCATACGGTGGCAAAAGGCGTGGAGAACATCGTCAAGATGGGCATGACCATGCTGACCATCCACGCCTATCCGAAGGCGATGCAAGCGGCGGTGGAAGCGGCTAGGGGCAGCGACCTTTGCCTGCTTGCAGTCAGCGTGCTGACATCGATGGACGAGCAGGACATGATCGATGTCGGCTATGAGTATGATCCGCACACGCTGGTGCTCAGGCGCTCGGAGCAGGCGCTGCATGCGGGCATGGGCGGTATCGTGTGCTCGGCCGCGGAAGCCGAAGCGGTACGCCGTATCGTCGGCCCCGACATGGCGGTGGTGACGCCCGGCATCCGGCCGGCAGGCAGCGACCATGGCGACCAGAAGCGCGTCGTGACGCCAGGACAGGCGATCCGCAACGGCTCCAGCCACCTCGTTGTCGGCCGACCGATCGTCGCCGCGGCCAATAAACGCGAAGCGGCCGAAGCCATCCTTGAGGAAATGCGCGCGGCCTGACGCCCCCGATACAAACCCGGAGAAAAAACATGCCCAAGGGATACTGGATCGCTCGTGTCGATGTGCGCGACACAGAAGGCTACAAAGACTATGTCGCCGCTTCGAAGCTGGCCTTCGACCGTTTCGGCGCGAAATTCCTGGCGCGCGGCGGTGCGCATGAAAAGGCCGAAGGGCCTGGTCGCGGGCGCAACGTCATCATCGAATTCGAATCGCTTGCGGCCGCGCATGACTGCTACCACTCGCCGGAATATCAGCGCGCCGTCGCCATCCGCCAGAAGGTCGCCGATGGCGAGATCGTGCTGGTGGAAGGAGTCTAGAGGTAGAGCATGATGTCGTCCGAAAACCGCTTCACACTTTTCGGCATCATGCTTTAGCGAAAGAGCCTGTTCGCCGCGGTTTCGGCCATGGCGTCGGCCAGTTCCAGCCCCCATTGCTGACGGCAATAGGCGCGGAAATCGAAGCACGGCAGGCCCGGGCAGACCTCGAACTCGATGAGATGAACGGTGTCGTCGGCCTCGACGCGCAGGTCGACCGAAAACACGTCGCGCAGGCCCAGCCCGCCCATCAAGCGTTCGGCAATCGCGCGTATCCTGACATCGGCCGCTGGCTGGCTGTTGGCGACCGGAGCGAGTTCGGGCTCGGCATAGTGCCCGGCTGCCTTCGCCGCCTCGCCGGTGTCGCCATAAAGCGCCAGGCTGTCGGCCATGGTCTGGAAATCCGCGCCTGAATCGACAAAGGAAACGCCCAGCGCTTCAACACCGACCTCCGGCATCAGCCCGAGGAAGCTGGCGCGCACATTGCGGCCGGCGACATAGGGCTGGACGACGACATCGTCGCGATAGGCCGCGAAAACACGCCGGCTAAGCTCCAGCGCGTGGCCGAGATCGGTTACGCGCGAATCCGGCCAGATGCCGATCTTGGCGCCGAGCCGGTTGGGCTTGACGAACCAGCCGGCGGCGGAGGCCGGCGGCTCGACCAGCCAGTTTCCATTCCGGGCAAGACCCGCCGGCGGCACCGGCAGGCCGAGCGCGCCAAGCACGGCGCCGGAGCGGAATTTGTCCTGGCAGAGCGCGAAGAGCGAATCGTCGGCGCCGATCGTTTTGAACCCGCCCAGCCTCGCCAGCGCCGGTGACGCGCCGCCACGGAAATAAGCGATGCCGTCGGACAGTGTCCAGACCAGCGTGCTTTGCGGGTCCTCATCGTCAAGCGCTGCGGCTGCATCGTCGAGCGCCACCGGTACAAAGGACAGGCCGCGCCCCGCGCAGGCGTCGGCAAGCGCACCGAATTCAGGGGCGAGGTCCGTCGACTGCGCCAAATAAGATGAGATTTCAGTGGCGCGCTGTGGCGCGTAGCCGTCGGCGATCAGACGGTCGAAGCAAGCCTTTTCGGGCTCATAGACAAGGATCAGCTTTGGCTTGTGGCTGGACATGCGATGAATGATTCCCGGCGCTGTGATCGCCTACCATCGCACGGTCGACGCAAACAGCTTTCGCGAAACCGACCCAAGCCAGACGCCTGGGTGACAGCACGCCAGGATGAGCAGCGCGGATCGCCCGGCCTGTTCAGGCGATCAGCACGCGCGGCTCGAACCGGCCGTTGACGTCGATATCGAGCAGGAAGGTCATGCCCGCCTGCGGATCGAGCTGCCGCTGTTTCTCATCCTTGCCCGACCAGGCGGAAGTCACAGCCAGCCGGCCGGCGTTCCTGCCGACAAAGGCCGGGCAGGAGGGCTGCGTCACCGGCATCGCCACCTCGCGCAGCAGCGTGCCGTCGGGCGAATAGGCCTTGACCGCCTTGCCGCCCCAGACGGCATTCCACAGCACGCCGTCGCGGTCGACGACCGAACCGTCGACATAGCCCTTGGCCGAGCGGTGATCGACGAACACATTCGGCTCCCCGGCGGGCAGGCCGGTCGCCGGATCGCAGGCGAGGCGCATCAGCAGGCCGGTCGAGGTGTCGGTGTAGTAGGCAAGCGCGCCATCCGGCGAGAAACAGATCGAGTTGGGGACAGTGATGTCCGAAAACAGGCGGCGCAATTCTCCCTTGAAGAACCAGTAAATCGAACCGGCGCCCTTTTCCTCCTTCTTTCCCATCGTGCCGGTCCACAGCGCACCGCAGGGATGGACGCGGGAATCATTGGAGCGGGTGAGCGGATTGTCGCCCTCGATGAGCGTATGCAGCGTCATCCTGCCGGTCGCGACCTCGCGGACAAAAAGGCCGGTTTCGGTGGCGATCATCTGGCGCCTGTCGTCGATGATGGCGATGGCGCTCGCCATCTGGCCAAGCTCGTGGATCTTCAGCGCGCCGCCGGACACCGGTTTTTCCAGGAGCCGGCCGTTGACGATGTCGAACCAGAACAGCGCGTCGGTGGCGGGATCGTAGCTTGGCCCTTCGCCGAGCTGGCAGATATGATCAGAGAAAACCGAAACCTCGCTCATCATGCGCCTCCGAACGCTGCGTCCCAGGCGGCGACCGCGGCGTGCGCGCGCGCCGCCACGTCGTCGACGCTCATGCCTGGCTTGAACAGGCTGGAGCCAAGCCCGAACACCGTCACGCCAACCGCCTTGTAGCCGGCAAAGTCCTTGTCGGAAACGCCGCCGACCGCGCCGACCAGCGTCTGCGCCGGTAATACGGCCCGCATCGCGGAAATGCCCGATGCGCCTAGCACGCTCGCCGGAAAGAATTTCAGCGCCGATGCGCCGAGCCGGATCGCCTGGAAAGCCTCGGTGGGGGTAAACACGCCGGGCATGGTGACCATGCCGTATGTCCTGGCGCGGCCCATGACCTCGGCATCTATGTTGGGGCTGACCAGCAGCCGTCCGCCGGCCTGGTGAAGGTTGTCGACATCGGCCGCCGTGAGCACCGTGCCGGCGCCGACCAGGGCGGTTTCCGGCAGCACTTCGACAATCCTGGCGATCGACGAGAATGGCTCGGGCGAATTGAGCGGCACCTCGATCGCCTCGATGCCGGCGTCGAACAGCGCCCGGCCGATGGCAACGGCCTCGGTGGGCTTCAGGCCGCGCAGGATGGCGACCAGCCCGCGCTTGAGCTGGGGAAAAGGTGCGGTCTGGCTCATATGGCGGCTCCGGTTCTGGCGATCATGCCGTTCTCGCGCGCGGCTTCGATGAGGCCGGCGCGCACCGCTTCATCCGCATCGACGGCGCGGAAGGCAAGCCGTGCAAGGTCGAGTGCGGCCGAATAGAGCGATGCGAGCGAGCCCGAAGCGATCAACACGACCGCCGCATCGCCGGCGCCATAGCGGCGCCTGGCCGATGCGATCTCGCCGCCGATCAAAAGCCCGGACAGGCAGGCCGCCGCATCCTGCGACGTCAGGTCCTGCAGGAGCCCGGCCGCGCGGATGGCAAATAGCCTCGAAGTGACGTCGCCGCCCTCGCCGAGCGCCCGTTCGCACCACTGCCGGAAGTACGGATTGTCCGCCGCGACCGGAGCCGGATGCTCGCCCAGCGAATGCTTCAGGATCGAATGCTCGGCCAGCACCGAAAACAGTTCGCCGGTCGGCCATGTGCCGAAGCCGGCAACCGCGCCATCCTCGACCACGACCCATTTTGAATGCGTGCCGGGCATGCAGACGAGATGTCGCCCCTTTGCCGGCAAACCAGCGCCGGCAAGCTGTGTTTCCTCACCGCGCATGACATCCGGCACCTCGGCCAGGCGCTGGGCGAGGCCCGGAACGATGCGGATATCGCGTTTCGGATCGGGCACCTGGGCGGCGCCGCGCAGGATGGCCCCGAGCGGCGCGGGCACGGCCACATAGGGCGCTTCGATCCAGCCCTGGCGGGAACCGGCCATGCCGCAGACGATGACGGGCAATGTCTCCGGCGCCCCCATGGCGACGAGGTGGCCTTCGAGCACGTTGGCGAAGCCCTTTTCGCGCGCGGTGATCAGGCCATCGTCGCCGCGGCGCTCGGCAAGCACCTTGCCGCCGCCGTCGATCAGCCAGGCCCGAAGCCGGGTCGTGCCCCAGTCGAGCGCCGCGACCGCCGGACCGTTGCTGGCAAACGCTGGGCTCACAGGAAGCCTCCATCGACGATCAGCATCTGCGCCGTCAGCATGCGCGAGGCATCCGAGGCCAGGAACAGCACGGTGCCGACGATGTCGTCGGGTCGCATGACGTCCCTGATGCATTGCTTGGCGACGTGAGCGGCGAGTGCTTCTTCCGTCACCCAGCGCTCCTGCTGCCGCTCGGTGATCACCCAGCCAGGCGCGACGGCGTTGACGCGGATGCGGTCGGGCCCGAGCTTGCCGGCCAGCCCCTTGGTGAGACCGAGAATGCCGGCCTTGGCGGCGGTATAGGCCGGCAGGTCGGGATGGTTGATCAGATAGGAGGTCGAGGTGAAATTGATGATCGAGCCGCCGCCGGCCCGCTTCATGCCTGATGCCACGGCCTGCGCGGTGAAGAAATGCGGCCGCAGGTTGATGGCGAGGTTGTTGTCCCAGAACTCGACGGTGACGTCCTCGACGGCATGGCGTTCATCCCAGGCGGCGTTGTTGACCAGCACGGTGACGTCGCCATGCGCCTCGGCGGCCCTTGCCGCGGCAGCGCGCAAGGCCTCGACGTCGCGCAGATCGGTCTTGAGGTAGAGCGGACGCCGGCCGAGCTCCTTTTCGATACGGTCGGCGAGCGCCGTGCTCGGCGCGTCGGCGATGTCGATGAAGGCGACCTTGGCGCCCTGGCGCATGAATCCTTCGGTCAACGCCGCGCCGATGCCGGAGCCGCCGCCGGTGATCAGCACCGAAGCGCCTTCGAGGTCGGCAAAACGCGCCGATGGCATCATGATTTTCGTCTCCCGGGTCAACCGGCGCGCATCCTAGCCAGACACGTCCGGCGGGCAAGGGCGAAACGACGGATTTCCGGGCTTATGTCTGACAAAAACGCGATGGCGCCGCGCGCGACCCGCCACGCAGCATCATCACATGGCGGGGCAGCACCGGTTCTCGCCGCTCAGATCGCCTTGGCACGCAAGGCGCCGCGGAAGGAATCCCGGAGGTAGCCCAATGTGGCGTCGGCATCGGCCGGCTTGCCAAACAGGTAGCCCTGCCCGCCGGCGCAACCGAACTGGACCAGCCGGTCGGCCTGCGCCTCCTCCTCGATGCCTTCGGCGACGACGTCCATGCCGAGCCCTTCGCACATCGCGAGGATGGCGCGGATGATGTGTTCGGACGGCCGGTCGTCGAGAATGGAAGAGACGAAGGCGCGGTCGATCTTGAGCTTGTCGAAATGGAATTCCCGCAAACGACCGAGCGAGGACTGGCCGGTGCCGAAATCGTCGAGCGAGACGCGGATGCCGACGCGGCGCAGATCCTCGACGATCTGCGCGGCCGAGGCCGGGTCGTTCATCAGACCGGTCTCGGTGATCTCGATTTCGAGCCGGCGCGGATCGAAGCCAGTGCGGTCGAGGATGGCCAGTATATGCAGGCCGGTGTTCTGGTCGACGAGCTGCGAGGGCGACAGGTTGAAGGACAGGAACAGATCCTTCGGCCAGCTCCTGGCGGCTTCGGTCGCCTTGCGCAGCACCAGTTGCGACAGCGGGCCGATGATGCCGCGCTCCTCGGCGATGGGGATGAAGACGCTCGGCGGCACCGCGCCGAGGTCGCGATCGGTCCAGCGCGCCAGCGTCTCGAAGCCGATGGTGCGGCGCGTGGTGAGGTCGACGATCGGCTGGAAATGCGGCTCCACCTCGCCGGCGGAGACGGCCCGGCGCAGCGCCTGCTCGATGCGGGTGACGCGCTTGGCGGCCTCTTCCATCTCACGGGTGTAGACGACGACGCGGCCACGCCCGGAACGCTTGGCATGGTAGAGCGCCGTTTCGGCCTTGTTGATGAGGATCTCGGTGGTCTCGTCGCCGGAATAGAACAGCGAGCAGCCGACCGAGGCCGAGAGCCTGGCGGTGCGCTCGCCGACATCGTAGGGCGCCGACAGGATCTCGATCAGCATGCGGGACTTTTCGGCCGCCGCATCCTCCGAGAACACCAGCGGGTAGAGGAAGGCGAATTCGTCGGCGCCGATGCGGCAGACCGTCGAATGGCCGTCCATCGAGGCGCGCAGCCGCATCGCGACCTGGACAAGGATGTCGTCGCCGGCCTTGTGGCCGAACAGGTCGTTGATCGGCTTGAATCCGTCGAGGTCGAGGATGCCGACGGTGAAGGGCGCGGGATCGTCGGCGCGATCACTGATCAGGCGATCGACCTTGTCGAAGAAGCGGCGATGATTGCCAAGCCCGGTCAACGGATCGGTGAATGCCAGATCCGTGCTTTCCCTGTTTGCCTGACCGGTGCCAAACGGAGTTTGCATCGGTGTCCCTGTTCGTCCCTGCTCTTGTCGTCGGAATTTATTGCGAGACTGGCAGCAAACCCTTTAGGAAACGTATCGCGTGAACCGATTTTTGTAGCCGAAGTACAATCCCGGAAAATGGCATCCGGCTTTCGCCTTGAAACCGTGCCCAAACAGGAAGTCGGAAACCTTTGTGAAGCCGGCTACACGGTGTGTAAATCACGTGTATTTTCAACCGCTTGGCCTGACGCGATAGAGTTCCAGGGGGGTGCCGCTGGTCTCAGCCACCGGTTCCAGCCAATCGGGCACGCTGCCGCGCATCAGTGCGGCCAGAAAGCCGTCCGGCGCCCGGGTTGCGAACAGCCGGCTTTCCGGGTTGTCGCGGCAGAGCGCGACAAGGCCGACATGATGGCTCTCGACGATGGTTTTGGCATCGCTGGCCGAACCCAGCAAGGCATCGAAGACGAGCAGGTTTCCAGCGACGTTGCGATGGTAGGGGCCGGCGAACACGCGGTGACCGGTGAAGGCGAGGATCGGCGAGCCAAGATTGGAGACGGCAAGCACCGTGGTGGGTGCCATCGCGCCAAGCACGGCGAACGAGGCCTTGCTGTTGCAGGGTGCGTCGATGCCGGCCGCCCTGGCGGGGGCAGCGGTTTCGAAGACGCTCGATGCGGCTTGGGCGGCACCCGCCCAGATGGCATTGACCGAGACCAGCCAGGCCGCGGCCATCCTGAGCATGGAACCGTTGGACGGACTGGTTTCGGCCCGCTGCCGCCATTTGGCGATCCAGGCCGAAAGCGGGATCGCCGCGAAGACGATGGAGAAGGTCGAGCCGCGCACTTCCCAGGCGCTGACCAGGACCGCAACCATCAGCAGCGCGGCGACGAGGCTGTCCTGCCGCCGCCAGCCGCCACCGCTGAAGCGGAGCGCCATCAGGATGATCGCCAGCAGCGGCGTCGCAAAACGCGCCACGGCCCGGGCGGGATCATCGGAGACCAGCTGAACGATCGACTGGGCCTCCTCGATATAGCCAAGCCACATCCGCTGCAGACGCGGGTCGAGATGGGCATAGGGCGCCGCCAGGCATTGCGGGAACAGCAACGCCACGACGAGGACGAGCGTGACGGCAAGCAGGCCAAGCGAGATCAGGCGCCGGGCGGCGGTCGCGTTGGCGGCCCGCCATGAAGCAATGATTGCCAGACCGGTGCCGGCCAGCCCGGTGACGGCGAACTGCACGATCGAGAAGGTGTCGCACTGGGCCTGGCCCCAGGACGAGACGGGGATGGTGGCGGCGAAGACGAGAGCCGAGACGCCGGTGACGCCGAGGCCGAAATCCCTGGCTATCAGCCTTTCGCCGTCACCCTTGCCAAGAAACAACAGCGCGACGACGGTGCCGAGGGCGCCGGCATAGGGCGCGCTTTCCATGCCTATGGCCAGGCTTAGCGTGGTGCAGACGCCGGCGACAAGCGCGGCCGGCCGATGCGTGGGCGCCTCGAGCAGCAAGGCGAGGCTCGCCAGCGTCAGCATCAGCTGGACATTGTGATGGTCGAGCGCGCCGGGAGAAAAAATGCCGATGTAATACAGGGCCGCGCCGCCGACGACGGCGGCGGGCAGCACGGCGGGGGCGCCGGCAAAAGCCCGTGCGGCGCGGACGAGGAAGAAGATCGCCAGCCAGAATTGCAAGGTGGGCCAGACGATTTGCACGATCTGTTCGGCCAGGGCGGGGCTGCCGGTCAGGCGAGTGACCGCGAGCATGCTCAGCGCCAGCGGCGCATCGAGCAGCCGCGACCAATGCATGACGAAGCCGCCTTCCAGGCCCATCCTGTACTGGTGCAGGTCGAACCAGCCCTGGCCCGCCAGCAGGTCGCGGACTTCGACCAGTTGCAGCAGGCTGTCATTGTCGCCCGCCGGATTGGCCAGTTGCGGGAATCCCTGCAAGGCCTCGAGCGCCAGCAGCAGCAAGGCGGCAAGCAGCGCGAACGCGATATCGGACTTCCAGGTGGAAGTTCCCCTTGCTGTGCCCATCCCGATCGCCCTTGGCGGGAATGCCGGGCCTTTCCAGGCCAATCGGCACTCATGAAGTCGGTCTTAAACCTAGCCTTAACGGCTTCAATAAATAGTAAAACCGCCTGAACGCGGCCGGCTTCCGGAGCGCGACCGCATGGTCGAAAGGGCATTCGGAGACGAAAATGCCGCAAGACATCAGCCATGAACCCGTCATCGCCGTGCTCCTGCCTTGCTACAATGAGGAGCTGACCATCGCCGAGGTGGTGCGGCGGTTCCGCGAGACGCTGCCCGCGGCAACCATCTATGTCTACGACAACAATTCGAAGGACCTGACGGCCCTGCGCGCCCGCGCGGCCGGCGCCATCGTGATTCGCGAGCCGCGCCAGGGCAAGGGCAATGTGGTGCGGCGCATGTTCGCCGACATCGACGCCGACATCTACCTGATGGCCGATGGCGACGGCACCTACGCCCCCGAAGACGCGCCGCAGCTGATCAACACGCTGTTGACCGAACGATGCGACATGGTGGTGGGCACTAGGCGCGGCGTCACCGACGATGCCGGCCGGGCCGGCCATGCCTTCGGCAACCGCGTGTTCAACAGCCTCTACAAAGGGCTGTTCGGCAGCGATTTCACCGACATCTTCTCCGGCTACCGCGTCTTCACCAGGCGTTTCGTCAAGAGCTTTCCCGCCGTCTCCGGCGGCTTCGAGATCGAGACCGAGATGTCGGTGCACGCCTCGCAGCTCAAACTGCCGGTCAGCGAAATCGCACTCGACTACGGCCGCCGGCCGGAAGGCTCGTCGTCGAAGCTGTCGACCTTCCGCGACGGCGCCAGGATCCTGTGGATGTTCGCCATGCTGATGAAGGAGACGCAGCCGCTGCGCTTTTTCGGCGCCTTTTCGCTGTTCTTCCTGGCCTCGAGCCTGTTCCTGATGGCCCCGGTGCTGGTCGAATTCGCCGAAACCGGCCTTGTCCCGCGCATGCCGACATGGGTGCTGTCGGTCGGCCTGCTGCTTCTGTCGATGCTGGCGGCGGTGACCGGGCTGATCCTCGATTCGGTCTCGCGCGGGCGCGCCGAGCAGAAGCGGATCTTCTATCTCTCCATGCCGCCGGGCCGTGTCGAGCGCCGCACGGGCGACCTGGTTCAGAAGCCGGAACGGCGCAAGGCCTCGCGCGCGGCCTGACCGATGCAACGCCTCGTCCGCTTTGTCTTCGCAGGCGGCATCGGCTTCGTCGCCGACGCGGCGGCACTCTGGCTGCTGCTGGCCGTCACGCCGCTCGGGCCCTTCATCGGCCGCATCCTGTCGATCGGCTTTGCGCTCTGCGTCACCTGGCAGATCAACCGGCATCTGACGTTCTCGCCCTCGAGCAGGGGAATGACACAGGAAGGCGCCCGCTATGGCGGCGTCGGCATCGCCACCAGCATCGTCAACTACGCCGTCTACTCGGCTATCCTGCTGGTGCTGCCGGCGGCGACGCCCCTGGGCGCGCTTGCCATCGCGTCGCTCGTGGCCATGGCGCTGTCCTTCCTGGGTTACTCGCGGCTGGTCTTCGACCGTTAACGGCGTGGCCCGATTGGCAGAAGGCGCCGCGACCCTTATATCGCTGTCAATTCAAGAGTGTTGGAGCGTAGTTTGTGCATCCAAGGGGATGCACGCCGCTCCAATCGCGCCGGGGACCCGCCATGAAATTGAAAATCGCCGTCCAGATGGACCATGTCTCCACCGTGTCGATCGCCGGCGACACCTCGTTCGCGCTGTCGCTGGAAGCGCAGCGCCGCGGCCACGAACTCTACCACTACACGCCCGACCGGCTGTCGCTGCGCGACGGCAAGGTGTTTGCCCGCATCGAGGCGATGCAGGTGCGCGACGAGAAGGGCAGCCACTACGCGCTGGGCGAACAGGTGCGCACCGACCTGTCTGAGATGGACGTGGTGCTGCTGCGCCAGGATCCGCCCTTCGACATGAACTACATCACGACGACGCATATACTGGAGCGAATCCACCCGAAGACGCTGGTGGTCAACGACCCGGCCTGGGTGCGCAACAGCCCGGAAAAGATTTTCGTCACCGAGTTTTCCGACCTGATGCCGGACACGCTGATCACCAAGGATCCGCTCGAGGTCGCCGCCTTCCGCAAGGAGTTCGGCGACATCATCGTCAAGCCGCTCTACGGCAATGGCGGCGCCGGCATCTTCCATCTGCACGAGGCCGACCGCAACCTCGCCTCGCTGCTCGAAATGTTCGGCCAGCTGTTTCGCGAGCCCTATATCGTGCAGCGCTATCTGAAGGACGTGCGCAAGGGCGACAAGCGCATCATCCTGATCGACGGCGAGCCGGTGGGCGCCATCAACCGCGTGCCGGCCGACCATGATTCCCGCTCCAACATGCATGTCGGCGGCCGCGCCGAGAAGACAGAGCTGACCGAACGCGAGCGCGAAATCTGCGCCCGCATCGGTCCGTCGCTGAGAGAGCGCGGCTTCATCCTGGTCGGCATCGACGTCATCGGCGACTACATGACCGAGATCAACGTGACCTCGCCGACAGGTGTGCGCGAAGTTCAACGCTTCGGCGGCGCCGACATCGCCAGCCTGTTCTGGGATGTGGTGGAAGAGAAGCGGACCTAACCTGTTTTCAGTTTGCGTTAACCATGTTCCGGTTTTGCAACCGGATACAATTCGGCTGCAACTTCCACGACTACATGTTCCCGAAATGTTCTTGATCTGATCAAAGAACTGTGATTGTCTGCCGAGAAGGCCACTGCTGGTCTGATCGCATGGGGCTGGGGGCCAGCTCATATCGGGGGCAACACGATGGTGGCGCGGGTTCGTACGGTCGCTTTCCAGGGCATCGAGGCCGTGCCGGTCGACGTGCAGGTGATGATCGCGCCCGGCAAGGTCAACATGCACATCGTCGGCCTGCCCGACAAGGCGGTGGCCGAAAGCCGCGAGCGGGTGCAGGCCGCATTGCACGCATCGGGCCTGTCGATGCCGTCGAAGAAGGTGACCGTCAATCTGGCGCCCGCCGACCTGCCGAAGGAAGGCAGCCACTACGATCTGCCGATCGCGCTTGGCCTGATGGCCGCGCTTGGCGCCATTCCGGGCGACATGCTGGCCGGCTATGTCGTGCTCGGCGAACTGTCGCTCGACGGCACCATCACGGCGGTGGCCGGGGCGCTGCCGGCGGCGATCGGCGCCAATGCCGAGGGCAAAGGCCTGATCTGCCCCTTCGCCTGCGGGCCGGAAGCGGCCTGGGCCGGCAAGGACTTCGATATCCTCGCGCCGCGCAGCCTGATTGCCATCGCCAACCATTTCCGCGGCACGCAGGTGCTGTCACGCCCCGAGGCCGGCGTCCACGCCTCGGCCCGCGACCTGCCCGACCTTGCCGACATCAAGGGCCAGGAGACGGCGAAGCGGGCACTGGAAGTCGCGGCCGCCGGTGGCCACAACCTCCTGATGGTCGGCCCGCCTGGCTCGGGCAAGTCGATGCTGGCGCAGCGCCTGCCCTCGATCCTGCCGCCGCTGGCGCCGAAGGAATTGCTCGAAGTCTCGATGATCGCCTCGGTTGCGGGCGAGCTCGGCGAAGGCAAGCTGACCGACCGGCGGCCATTCCGCGCACCGCACCATTCGGCCTCGATGGCGGCTATGGTGGGCGGCGGCATACGGGCGCGGCCGGGCGAGGTGTCGCTGGCCCATCACGGCGTGCTGTTTCTCGACGAGTTCCCCGAATTCACGCCGCAGACGCTCGATGCGCTGCGCCAGCCGCTTGAGACCGGCGACTGCATGATCGCGCGCGCCAACCACCGCGTCACCTATCCGGCACGCATCCAACTGGTCGCGGCGATGAACCCGTGCCGCTGCGGCATGGCCGGCGAGCCGGGTTATCGCTGCCTGCGCGGCGAGCGCTGCCGCACCGACTACCAGGCGCGCATCTCGGGCCCGCTGCTCGACCGCATCGATCTCAGGATCGAAGTGCCGGCGGTCTCGGCCAGCGACCTGATCCGGCCCGACCGGGCGGAGAAGAGCGCCGATGTCGCGCTGCGCGTGGCGCGCGCCAGGAATATCCAGCGCGAGCGCTTCGAACGGCTCGGCGTCAACAGCGCCACCACCAACGCGCATTGTTCTCCGGCAGTCATCGAGGCCATAGCCATGCCGGACGCCGCCGGGCTGTCGCTGCTCAAGGATGCCAGCGAAAAGCTCGCCTTTTCCGCTCGGGCCTATCATCGCGTGCTGAAAGTGGCGCGCACGCTGGCCGATCTCGACGCCAGCGAGACCGTCGGCCGCATCCATCTGGCCGAGGCGATTTCCTATCGCATGAGCTCGGAGCGGATGGCGCAGGCGGCGTAGGCCTTGTCCGCGGCGGTCACGCGGGTCGCCACGCCCTTCTGATCGGCGCGGCTGGATACCAATGCCGGTCGCGTTTGCGCCAGCTCAGCCCTGTTTCGCCTTCAGCTCCAGCCGCCGCCTATGCAGCACCGGCTCGGTGTAGCCGTTGGGCTGGCTCGTCCCCTTGAACACCAGGTCGCAGGCGGCCTGGAAGGCGATCGATTGGTCGAAATCCGGCGCCATCGGGCGGTAGAGCGGATCGCCGACATTCTGCAGATCGACGATGGCGGCCATGCGCTGCAGGGAATCCCTGACCTGGATTTCCGAGCAGACCTTGTGGCGCAGCCAGTTGGCTATGTGCTGCGAGGAGATGCGTAGCGTGGCGCGGTCTTCCATCAGGCCGACATCGTTGATGTCGGGCACCTTGGAGCAGCCGACGCCCTGGTCGATCCAACGCACGACATAGCCCAGAATGCCTTGCGCATTGTTGTCGAGCTCGCGCTGGATCTCGTCGGGCGTCCAGTTCGGCCGCACGGCCACCGGCACCGACAGGATATCGTCGAGTTTCGCCTTCGGCCGGTTCTTCAGCGCCGCCTGGACGGCGTGGACATCGACCTTGTGATAATGCGTGGCGTGCAGCGTCGCCGCTGTCGGCGAGGGCACCCAGGCAGTGTTGGCGCCGGCCTTGGGGTGGGCGATCTTCTCGACCAGCATGGCCGCCATCAGATCGGGCATCGCCCACATGCCCTTGCCGATCTGGGCGTGGCCGGCGAGGCCGCATTCGAGCCCGGTGTCGACATTCCAGGCCTCGTAGGCGGAAATCCAGGCGGCCTGCTTCATGTCGCCCTTGCGGATCATCGGGCCGGCTTCCATCGAGGTGTGGATCTCGTCGCCGGTGCGGTCGAGGAAGCCGGTGTTGATGAACACCACGCGCTCGCGTGCGGCGCGGATCGCCTCCTTGAGATTGATCGTGGTGCGCCGCTCCTCGTCCATGATGCCCATCTTGATGGTGTTCCGGGCCATGCCGAGCAGCGCTTCGACACGATCGAAGATCTCGACGGCGAAGGCGACTTCCTCCGGCCCGTGCATCTTGGGCTTCACGACATACATCGAGCCGGCGCGGGAATTGGCACGCCGGCCCTTCGGGCCGACGTCATGCAGCGCGATCAGCGCCGTCATGGCTGCGTCCATGATGCCTTCCGACACCTCGCTGCCGTCGCGGTCGAGGATCGCCGGATTGGTCATCAGGTGGCCGACATTCCTGACCAGCATCAGCGAGCGGCCGGGCACGGTGAGCGTGCCGCCGGCCGGCGCCGTGTAGGCGCGATCGGGGTTGAGCTTGCGGGTAAAAGTCTTGCCGCCCTTGGTGATTTCCTCGGCCAGGTCGCCCTTCATCAGGCCGAGCCAGTTGCGGTAGACGACGACCTTGTCCTGCGCATCCACCGCCGCGACCGAATCCTCGCAGTCCTGGATGGTGGTCAGCGCCGATTCCAGGATGACATCGGCAATGCCGGCCGGGTCGGTGCGGCCGATCTGGTTGGCGCGGTCGATGACGATCTCGACATGCAGCCCGTTCCTCACCAGCAACACGGTTTCCGGGTTGGCGGCGTCGCCGCGATAGCCAACGAACTGTTTCGGGTCGGCGAGCGTGGTGGAGCCGGCGCCTTCGCCGAGCCGCAACGTGCCGTTGGCCACCGACAGGCCGTTAACCCCTGCCCATTTGCCCGAGGTGAGCGGCACCGACTGGTCGAGAAAGTCCTTGGCCCAGGCGATCACCTTCGCGCCGCGCACCGGGTTGAACACCTTGCCCTTCTGCGCTCCATCGGTTTCGGCGATGGCGTCGGTGCCGTAGAGCGCGTCGTAGAGCGAGCCCCAGCGCGCATTGGCGGCATTGAGCGCATAGCGCGCGTTCATCACCGGCACGACGAGCTGCGGCCCGGCGACGACGGCGATTTCCGGGTCGACATTGTCGGTCGACACGCTGAAGGCCGGCCCTTCCGGGGCGAGATAGCCGATCTCCTTCAGGAACGCCTTATAGACCTCCATGTCGACGGGCGCGCCATTGTCGCGATACCAGCCGTCGAGCTTTTCCTGCATGGCATCGCGTTTAGCCAGCAGCGCCCGGTTCCTGGGCGCGAGGTCATGGACGATCGCTGAGAAGCCGCCCCAGAACGCGTCGGCTTCGATGCCGGTACCGGGCAGCGCTTCGTCGACGACGAAGTCATGCAGCTCGCGGGCAATCCGCAATCCAGCGATTTCGACGCGATCGGTCATCAGGGCTTTCTCCAGGCGAAAGGCTTGGCCGGGCCTTTGGCATGTCAGGGCGCCAGGGTCAATTCGGCTAAAGATGAAGGGGATATTTTGCTGCGGCGGAACTGCATATCTCCCCCCTCGAGGGCAGGGGAATCGCATATGGGGTTTTTGGGCTTGAAATTGGCCTGAGAAGAGATTCTTTGGGAAGGCAGTCCAATGAAG
>NZ_JAIUGV010000030.1 GCF_020164745.1 Mesorhizobium sp. ES1-4
AATCCTGCAATTCCAAAGCCGCTATCCGCCTCAATCAACAGGCCAGATCAATGGCTTGCGGATAGTTCACGGCCGACTCACTATTTCTATGCTGAACAGTCTCGCCTGAGTATATGTTTTAGCTAGTCGCTAATTAGACGGAATTCTGCCAGTCTGCATTCCCCCCTGATCTGATGTAGAGCAGCTTCCAAGTGGGAATTAGCCCCCCATCGACCGGATCGGGCGACACGAACATGCGCTGAAGGCTTGGCGGAACGGCTACTGGGACCATGATGCTACTCGAATGCAAGATAGTGTCAGAACGTCCCGGGAAGGCTGCAGGCAGGGGATGTCAGGTCAATCAGCCTATAGATATGATACCGCCCATTCGCTGAGACTTCACGATGGGCATAGGAGGTGGGAATTCTTGCCTTGAGATGGACGCGGCTGTCGGAGCAGGCGAGCACGGCAGCAGCGATGGCCTGAACCTTCGGGCCGCTGACAAAAACGTTCACCACCGCACGCGAGCCGAACCCGTCGAGATACGTCTCGAAAGCATCGAGGTGGGCCATCAGCCCGAAAGCCTGGATGTCGCGAACTTCGCCATCTTCGAGCCGGTGGGTTTCACGTACCTTGGCCACCTGTTGATCGAGCAAAGCATCGATATGCGCATTCTTGTCGCTTCTTGGGACGAGGAGCGAGATCCGTTCCGGACTGACGATATCGATCAATCCGTAGAATACGTCGGCATCTCCTCCGATCCCCACGAGCAGGACTTTCTCTTCGCCCATTCCTCCGCTGCCTTGAAGATGAGGGACGGTGACGTATCGGTCCAAGCCGCTGGAAAAATCCTCTTTGCCGATCGCGTTCCCGTAGATACCTTCGGCGTACCCGAATTCGAGAGACTGAATCGACATTTTCTTGAATGCCACCGCAATCAGCCATTGGATGTAGATTCGCGGCATCGTCGAGCACTCGACGAAAACCTTCCGCAGGCTTCCTTCGTATGAGCCACATGAAGCGGCCATCTGAGTGAGCAGGTGATCGAGGAGATTGATGTTCTTCTGATACTCGATGGAAGGCTCGAGGGTGATCACAGTCACTTCGACGCCCCATCGGGTACCCATAGCGATGAGCTTTCGCCGGTTTTCTTCGACGGCTGGGACGTTCGCTTCCTTCAGAGCAAAGTCCAGAACCACGATCTTGCCGACCTTCAGGTCAAGATGGTTTTCGAACGCGGCGAAACGCGTTTCCCATCCAAGCGCGACGATCGCGATATCTGCCTCCATCGTTTCGCAGGTACCTGCATCTCTCGCCTTCTCGGTGACGGCCAGATGGCCGAAGACTCGATACTCGACAGTTGAAGCGGTCATTCGAGATCGCTCTCGAAAAGCGAGTGCTGGAATTCGGTCTTGAGTGCGGGCCGCGCGACGAGCTCCTTAAACACCGAGTCGGCCCAGTCTTCTGGGAGCCGATGCCTGGTAAAAAGCAGGTCGACCATCCGCGCCGCAGGGATTGTGTTGATTTCGTACGGGCCGCGATAGGAGAACCCGAAGTAAGGTGCAAATCGCCGATGCAATCTGATCATCATCTCCTTCGATGCGGGGTCGGCGCGGTCCACCTCAAAGTTGCCGGCGGCGGAGACCTCCCGGATAAACCCATCCCTTTCCGCCCGACGCAGGACCTCGTCCAGTTTTCCGCTGGGTTGCTCCAGTCGGTTCACCAGCGAGCGCATTTCCTTTAGATCAACCCTGAAAATGCCTCTCTCTGTCGTTCCTAGAGCATTTTCTTCGGCAAACTCTGTCTGGAGGCGAGCGGTCAGGTAACCCAACGCCCGCACCATGCGCACGCTCTCTTCTTCGTACGGATGTGAAAGCGCCTGAAGTCCATCAAGCTTCCGTTGAGAGGCGGCGTTCACAGCCTGTCTCTGCTGTTCGAGATGAATCTGTAAATCCGAGTTGATGAATTCCACCAGTTTTCGTGGATCACTGGAACTCGGAACACTGCGGCGGAAGATCTCTCCCATTATATCAAGGAAATCGCGTATACAGACGTCGCTCAATGATGTGATGATCTGGTGCCCTACGTACGGGTAGTCATGCAGACGCAGCATCTGGCACGCTTTCAGAAAAGCCCATCCCTGTTTCCGGGCGATCGACCTCTTCAGATTTGAAGCATCCGCCTTGCTCATGGGCCGGCGCTTAATTTCCGGGTTCATGAGCGCGAGCGCCAGCCCTTCGGCATAAGGGCGCGCTTTTCGATCAAGAAGGAATTGCTGCTGATCCGCCGTCCTCAAATTCACGGAGAGGAATTCACGTGCTGCATCAGCAAGTGCCACAAGCTCTTCTCTGCCCTCGGAATGACCCGATATGATAACCCGCTCGATGATGTCATTGACGGAAAGCCGCCCCAGCCGGTTTTTGAGCGAAAACGCGCTGAGCGCATCGTTGCGCTCGAGATCACTCCGCAGATGGTCAGGAAGCGCATAGTACAGCCGAAGCGACGACACGTTCTCGCACAGCGTGGCGAACTCCCTCGGATCGACTGAATCAAGATTCTCGACGTCCCGGTCAGCATTCGAGAGCGACTGGCCGGGTATGATCGTCCGGATCGTGTCGTAGAGGCCGCCGATGTAGGCGAGGACCCATTTCACGTTGCCGCGCGTCTTTCTCACCAAGGTGTTCAGGAACTGCTGTTGGAGCGGTGTCAGTGCTTCACAGTCGTCAATCAGTATCTTGAAGAAGGGCGCCCTGTCACCGGCGAAAGATGGGCCATTTAAAAGTGGAGTGATCGCGGTCGCGACCTTGTTAATGATCGCGCCAGGGTCTGTTGCTCTGAAGCCGGTCGCTCCGGCATCGGCGGCAAAGAAGAACGCGTTGAAGCATTCGTCGACGTACCGGGTTATCCCACCCCGCAGCTCATCGATGCTGAAGAAGTCGAGACGGGCAGGTTGGGGTATGAAGTGCAGCACTTCGCGATGCAGTGCCAGGGCGACGTCCCTATCTTCGGAGGCCCGGTATTTCAAGTGGCCGTCGCGTCTGAGCTGGCCGATGCTCTCGAGCAGGCGTTCGACTATCTTCAGCTCCAGATAGTGAGAGAAGATTACGAATTGCCGCGGGATCACGGCGGCCGTGTCGAAGCGTATCCGCTCCGGAATGAGGTTCAGAACGGCGTTGTCGATTAGGGGCGAGAATGTCTCATTGAGCTGGAAGAAGACGCCATACCAAGCGAGCTTGCCGACTTGGTCCGAGAGACTTTTGTCTTCAAGAATATGGACTGTGGAAAGCGAGCGAAGAATGCTGGTCTTGCCGCTGCCTCTCGTCCCTGCGACGAAGACCGGCTTGGCGGCGGCAGAAATCAACGCCGACTTCTGACTGAACCACAGTATCGGGCGGCTTTCGTACTCGATCCTGTTGGGGCCGAACGGATTCTCCATCGCTATTCGTCCCTTACCTTAATGCGCCAAGCCGAGTTTGCCTTGGTGAGGCCGTCTATCTCGATGAAGCGCGCCGCTTGGAGCATCAGAAGAGAGTCTTCCAGATCTAGCCCGAGCTCGGCGGAGGCAGCAATCTCAGTGATCTCGTCCCAGAAGAGTAACCCATTCCCGCGCCTGGTGGCATGGTCGCGCAGTCGGCGCAGCAGGTCAAACGTGTCGTTGTTCAGAAAGGCCTTGCCGTTGGACATGGTCGAAATAAAGCAATGTTCGCCTTCCATGACCGTCCCGTCGGCGACATTGGTGCGGTAGGGTATAAGTCGGATGCCGACGAGCTCTCCCTGATCGGTCGTGAAGAAGACGAGCTCATTG
The DNA here is from genome assembly GCF_020164745.1 of Mesorhizobium sp. ES1-4. Classification (GTDB taxonomy): domain Bacteria; phylum Pseudomonadota; class Alphaproteobacteria; order Rhizobiales; family Rhizobiaceae; genus Mesorhizobium. Next base: position 3,785 of record NZ_JAIUGV010000030.1, read on the forward strand.
AAACCTGACTGTATCTCTGGTGCTGAGATGCAGATCAATTTGCCGTCCGGAAACCTTGGATCGTTGACGATCTCGACCGGATCAGCATGTATGTGTCCATGCAGGTAGACGATAGGCTTGTTGCCCTGCAGCAGCTGAGTTCTGACAAATCCGCTGTTGAGCATCTCCGCGTATGGCGTAATGCGCGGAGTCTTTTGTGGCAGCAGATTGTGATGGCCGATTATGATGCCGTAACGCATGTCGGGCTGCTGGAGCAATTCCTGTAGGCCTGCAAGCATCTCACGCGAGATGTATGGCGTGTCCATCTGACCGTAATACTCGTCGTCGGACGCCTCCTTGTCTGGATCGCTGGGAGGTGTCGCGGGCGAATGTCCCGAGATGTCCGGCGAGCCGAGATCTAGAGGCTCTGTAGAAGGACTGAGTGCCTCGAGACGATCACGAAGGAACGCGGGAAGGTTTTGAAGCTCCCAACTGCCTATCGCTGTGTTGACGAGGATGAAGTTTGCGCCTGCGGATCCTGTCGGAAGTCTGAAGTGCACGGGTTGGTCCACGGGAACGGTCTGCCAACCCAAGCGGGCGGCTAAACTCGCCATTTCGCTGAATTTCTCAGTCGGTCCAAGTTCGCGCGCGTCATCACGGTTCACATCGTGATTTCCCGGTACGAATATCAACGGAAGCGCCTTTGAACTGCGTCCCTGTGCGCGGCAGAGCAACGTGAAATGCTGGAATGCCGAAGCAATGAAGGTCTTGTCGCCACGGCTCGTGAAATCCCCCATGAAGGCGATCGAATCCAAGGGCTTCGAAGTCGTCAGCCGCCGAAGTTTCGTCAAGACGGCACGCAGCGAAGACGCGCGTAGCTTCTGCGTTATTTTCGGAGCGAACTTGCTATCCTTGGCATCGATGTTGCTAGAGGAAGGATGCCAGTCCGGATAGTGAATATCGCCTACTTGAAGGATTCGCACCCGCCGCATAACTCGCCCCCCTGCCGAGAGCCATAGACTAATCCGTTCGCTTTTGCCAAGCGCGAACGATCATCCGCAGTGTCCTTAACGAGGTAGCCTGCACTTTTCGAGAATTGCCACGGCGGCTATTTTTCGGCTGTGAAGCACACGAGACCCGTGACGTGAGACCCAGTTGCTCAATGCCCAGTTGCTCAATGAGCTTTCTTACGAATAAGGGAGAATTTCCGCGGCCGGACTATCTCTGAGCGAGCGTGCATGACTGCCAACGGAAGGTCTTGCACGCACCCTTGCGATCTTGAGCAATGGTCGCCATGACTTTCTTCTTGCAGGCTTTTGAGTGGCCCAGCCTGCGATCACCAGACCCCACCGATTCTAAAGAGCGTGGCAGATGGGATAGTCGAGGTTGCCCGTGCACAGTCACGCTCAGGGCTTGCGCCGCCCAGAGGACACGCTGAAAAGGCAGATTGGGGCGCAAGCACGCCATTCACGAGAGGTTCGACATGAAGACCATGCAAGAAAAAGACATTCCGGCATTCGTACAAGCAGTTGTGGACGCCGGCTGCAAAATTTGCGCGATTGGCAACTTGGGATACGTCTTTGGCGATGCTGATTTCACGCCAGCGCAACGGAGGGCCGTCGAGCCACAGCTGCGTAGGATTGCTGAAATCTACGGCGAACGCGATCATCTCATGAACGAGATAGCTGTATATCTGCGGTCGATCGGACGCCATGTCGAGGTTGAGCCGAAGACAGGTATTTCCTGATGGCCGTGATCGCGAGAAGCCGTCTTCCAACCTCTGAATCCTAAAGGAGGTGACCCCCAAGGCCGTTCGTCACCTTCGACCAGAATAACCACATCCGTGACCGCCTGAGCTACTTGGTCGATACGCGCACATGGCCAATACAGTTTCTCCATCCTTCACGAAGCGAATGAGGCTTTGGCCATTCAGCCCCGGTCTACGGGGCGTGACTTGTCCCCGATGCATGCGCGAGCTCTCCGCCCGGCTGGCCGCCGGTCGTCGCCACCGGCCGAAGGCGCCCGAATGCGCTTGACAAGATAGCGTCAGCCCGTTCAACCTAAGGCATTCACCAGGGGAGTCCCGGCAAGGGGCTGAGATACTGCTGGCTTTCGCGGCGCAGTGACCCGTTGAACCTGATCCAGTTCATACTGGCGTAGGGACGGTGCAAGCGCTTTGCGGGAGTTTACGCCCGAGGTCCTGTTGCAGCAGGTCTACAGAAGCGTCTTTTCATCCTTCCGGCACAGAACTGGGTCTCCAATGCATGAGCAAAGGAGCCTCACGATGAATGCCCTCACCCCCGCCGTATCGACGGGACCACTGCCCGCCTCGCGGAAAATCCACAAGCCCGGCGTCCTCTACCCGCAGATCAGGGTGCCGATGCGCGAGATTTCCGTCCATCCGACGGCCGGCGAACCGCCCGTCACCGTCTACGATCCGTCCGGCCCCTACACCGATCCATCAGTCGAAACCAGCATCGAAAAAGGCCTTGCCCGGCTTCGCCACGAATGGGTCACGGCGCGTGGCGATGTCGAAGCCTATGACGGCCGCCACGTCCGGCCGGAAGACAATGGATTCGCCACCGGCGAGCGCCTGACACCGGAATTTCCGATACGCAATCGGCCGCTCAAGGCCAAGCAGGGCAAGGCGGTGACCCAACTTGCCTATGCGCGCGCCGGCATCATCACGCCAGAAATGGAGTTCGTAGCCATCCGCGAGAATCTCGGCCGCGAGGTGATGCGCGGCAAGCTGCAACGCGACGGCGAAGCCTTCGGCGCGGCGATCCCAGATTTCGTCACACCCGAATTCGTGCGCGACGAGGTGGCGCGCGGGCGCGCAATCATTCCCGCCAACATCAATCATCCCGAGAGCGAGCCGATGATCATCGGTCGCAATTTTCTGGTCAAGATCAACGCCAACATCGGTAACTCGGCTGTCACATCGTCGATGGCCGAAGAGGTCGAAAAAATGGTCTGGGCTATCCGCTGGGGCGCGGACACGGTGATGGACCTGTCGACCGGCCGCAACATCCACAACATCCGCGACTGGATCGTGCGCAATGCGCCGGTGCCGATCGGTACGGTGCCGCTCTATCAGGCGCTGGAAAAGGTCAACGGCATCGCCGAGGATCTGAACTGGGAGGTCTACCGCGACACGCTGATCGAGCAGGCCGAGCAAGGCGTCGACTATTTCACCATCCACGCCGGCGTGCGGCTGCACTACATCCCGCTGACCGTCGACCGGGTCACGGGCATCGTCTCGCGCGGCGGCTCGATCATGGCCAAATGGTGCCTGCACCATCACCGGGAGAGCTTCCTCTACGAGCATTTCGAGGAGATCTGCGACATCGCCAGAGCCTATGACGTCTCCTTCTCGCTCGGCGACGGCCTTCGTCCCGGTTCAATCGCCGATGCGAACGACGCGGCGCAATTCGCCGAACTGGAAACACTTGGAGAACTCACCAAGATTGCCTGGGCAAAGGACTGCCAGGTGATGATCGAAGGCCCGGGCCATGTCCCCATGCACAAGATCAAGCAGAACATGGACAAGCAGCTCGCAGTGTGCGGTGAGGCGCCGTTCTACACGTTGGGGCCGCTGACGACCGACATCGCGCCGGGCTATGACCACATCACCTCAGGGATAGGTGCCGCCATGATAGGCTGGTTCGGCACCGCAATGCTTTGCTACGTCACGCCGAAAGAGCATCTCGGCCTTCCCGACCGCAACGACGTCAAGATTGGCGTGATCACCTACAAGATAGCCGCCCATGCAGCCGATCTGGCGAAGGGCCATCCGGCAGCGAAAACCAGGGATGATGCCCTTTCGCGCGCGCGCTTCGAGTTCCGCTGGGAGGACCAGTTCAACCTGTCGCTCGACCCCGAAACCGCACGGTCCTTCCACGACCAGACCTTGCCCAAGGAGGCGCACAAGCTGGCACATTTTTGTTCGATGTGCGGGCCGAAATTCTGCTCCATGCGCATTTCCCACGACATCCGTGCCGAGGCCCAGAAGGAAGGCATGGCGGCAATGGCGGCAAAATACCGGGAGGGCGGCGATCTCTACATGCAGGCGGACGAGACTGGCGTACCGGTCGTGCCAGAGGCTCCCAAACCATCATGAGGGTGCTCGTCAAAGGGGCCGGCGTTGCCGGCCTCACCGTCGCTTTCGAACTCGCCGCCCGCGGCGCGACGGTCACCGTCGCCGAGATGCGGCATGGCCTTGGTGGCAACGCGTCGTGGTTCGCCGGCGGCATGCTGGCGCCATGGTGCGAGCGCGAAAGCGCGGAGCAGCCGGTGCTGGATCTCGGACGCGATGCTGCCGACTGGTGGGATGCGGTGCTGTCGGGTCAGGTGACACGGGCCGGGACATTGGTCGTGGCCGCGCCGCGTGATGCCGGTGAGCTTGACCGGTTCGCCAGTCGCACGTCAGGGCATCGGCGCGTCGATGAAAACGAAATTGCGCTCCTGGAACCCGACCTCGCCGGCCGCTTCCGGCGTGGATTGCTCTTCCCCGACGAGGCTCACCTCGACCCACGCCCGGCGATGGCGGCACTTCATGACAAGCTTGCGACCATGGGTGTCAAATTCCACTTCGGCTGCGACGCCCGGCCTGTTTCGGGATTCGCCCGTCAGATAGACTGCATGGGAATGGCAGCGGCCGATGACAGGCTGCGCGGTGTTCGCGGCGAAATGCTGATCCTTCGCACGCCTGATGTCTCGCTGTCGCGGCCGGTCCGTTTGCTTCATCCACGCTTTCCGCTTTATGCCGTGCCGCGCACCGATCACCGTTTCATGATCGGAGCGACGATGATTGAAAGCCAGAGCGCCGGACCGGTGACGGCGCGTTCCATGATGGAGCTGCTGGGCGCCGCCCATGCCCTCCATCCGGCCTTTGGTGAGGCCGAGATCGTTGAAACCGGTGTGGGTGTCCGTCCGGCATTTCCCGACAATTTGCCACGCGTCGAAACAGACGGTGAGATCATCGCGATCAACGGTCTTTATCGTCACGGTTTTCTCCTCGCCCCCGCCATGGCGCGCCAGGCTGCCGACCTGGTTTTCAGTCAAGACAGAACCAAGGAGCATGCTCATGAAACTGATGGTCAACGGCGAGGCGCGTGAGATTGCCGCCACCACGCTGGCCGAGTTGCTTGCCGCGCTCGACTATGAGGGCGATTGGCTCGCCACCGCCGTCAACAGCGACCTCGTGCACAAAGCCAACCGCGCGGAGTTCCAGTTGAGCGACGGCGACCGGATCGAAATCCTCTCGCCCATGCAGGGCGGCTAGCATGTTGGAGCTTTATGGAACCGAGCTTTCGTCGCGCCTGCTTCTCGGCACGGCTCAGTATCCTTCGCCGGCCATCCTTGCCGATGCAGTCAAGGCATCGGGCACGTCGGTGGTGACCGTCTCGTTGCGGCGTGAGATGGCGGGCGGTAGGGCCGGCGAACAATTCTGGTCGTTGATCCGCTCGCTGGGCGCCAGAACCCTGCCCAATACCGCCGGCTGCCTCTCCGTCAAGGAAGCCGTCACCACCGCGAAAATGGCGCGCGAGGTCTTCGGCACCAACTGGATCAAGCTCGAAGTGATCGGCAATCACGACACGCTACAGCCGGATGTGTTCGGTCTGGTTGAAGCCGCCCGCATCCTGTGCGAGGACGGCTTTGCGGTATTCCCCTATACCACCGACGATCTCGTTGTCGCCGAGCGGCTGCTGGAAGCGGGCTGCAAGGTCCTGATGCCGTGGTGCGCACCGATCGGTTCCGCCTTGGGACCGGTCAACATGACGGCGCTGCGCTCGATGCGCGGATATTTCCCTGGCGTCCCGCTGATTGTGGATGCGGGGCTCGGACGGCCGTCGCACGCGGCCACCGTCATGGAACTCGGCTTTGACGCCGTGCTCCTGAACACAGCGGTCGCCAAGGCGGCAGATCCGGTCGGCATGGCGCGTGCTTTCGGTAAGGCGGTCGACGCCGGTCGTGAGGCGTTCAGTTCGGGAATGCTCGAACCGCGCGACGTCGCCGTGCCATCGACACCGATGGTCGGCAGGGCCGTTTTTTCATGAAGCTCGATCCCTTCTACCTGATCGTCGACAGCGCCGCCTGGATCGAAAGGTTGGCGCCGCTCGGCGTCAAGCTGATTCAGCTTCGCATCAAAACCATGGATGAAACCGGGCTGCGCGCGGAGATCCGCAAGTCGAAGGCCTGGTGTGTCCAACACAAAAGCCAGCTCATCATCAATGATTATTGGCGCCTGGCAATCGAGGAAGGCTGCGATTTCGTGCATCTGGGCCAGGAGGATTTGCAAACGGCCGACCTCTCGAGGATACGGGCAGCGGGCGTCAGGCTCGGATTGAGCACGCATGATCATGTCGAGCTGGAAACGGCCATGTTTGCCGAGCCCGACTATGTCGCGCTCGGTCCGATCTATCCCACCACTTTGAAGAAAATGAAGTGGGCACCGCAAGGGCTAGAGCGGATCAGCGAGTGGAAGCGGCGGGTGGCGCCGATCCCATTGGTCGCCATCGGCGGCCTCAACCCCGACCGCCTCGACGGCGTCTTTGAGGCCGGCGCCAACAGCGCCGCAGTGGTCACGGACATCACGTTGAGCTTCGACCCCGAAGCGCGCACGCGAGAATGGATCGAAAAGACGGACCGATGGCGATGAGACGAGAACCGCATGTGCTTGTCGTTGGCGGATCAGATTCCAGCGGGGGTGCTGGAATAGCACGCGACATCGAGACGATCTCTGCCGTTGGCGTGCGCACCTGTCTCGCCGTCACAGCGCTAACGGTGCAAACGCACGACGCCGTGATCGAAATCCATCATTCGCCACCCAGCATGGTGGCCAATCAGATGTGTGCCGCGCTACAGGCCAACGACGTAGCCACAATCAAGATCGGCATGCTGGCGACTGCCAAGATCATTGTTGCCGTTGCCGCAGTGCTGCGCAAATTTCCGCAAGTGCCGGCAGTACTCGACCCTGTGCTGGCCTCCACCTCAGGCCGCGCACTTCTGGAAGCAGGCGCTATCGCTGCCATGAAGCGCGATTTGATGCCGCTTTGCTGCATTGTCACGCCCAACCTTCCTGAACTGGCGCTCCTTACTGGTTCCGAACCGGCTTCGGATGAGGACGGTGCGCTCCAACAAGGACAAAGACTGCAGGCCGTCGGCCCTCAGGCCCTGCTGATCAAGGGTGGGCACGCGTCGGGTCCCCGATCGGCCGATATTCTGTTACGCTCCGATCATGAACCCATCCACTTCGACACGCCGCGCCTTGCTATATCGATGCGCGGAACAGGTTGCATGCTGGCCAGCGCGATTGCGGCGCATCTGGCGAAGGCGAAGTCGCTCGAAGATAGCGTGCGCGAAGGCAAGCTGTTTGTGTTCGAGAAGCTTCAGAAATGCCGGCTGAATAATCACAACGTTCTGCGTCCAGCCAAGCAGACCCATTTTCCAGAATTTTTCCAGTAGCGAGACTGGAGGGCTACTGCTTCTCTATGCCATCCTTACAACGCGTTGAGTTCCACTGTGCCGTCCAGAATTATCTGTCGTTGTCCAGAATTAAGCCGGGCTTAGAACTGAAACGAACCCGCCGAAAGGTACGAGCGGCCCTCACTCGATAAGGGTTACCAAACCTATTCCTGTGGGCTACCAATCCGCGTGGTGGGTGGCCTTAGGTTACCAATCAGTGTGGCGTCCGGAATTATCTGCCTCTCTCCGGAATTAAGCCGAGATTAGAAGATCGGTGCGGTATTGCGCCCGGTCAAACCGTGTCGATTTGCGGCGTAGCCGACGTGTCTCACGCTTGGCGGCGTCGCACGCTGGTCCCGATTGTCGCCCGAATATCTGCCTACCGGCGACAGTGAATGCGCCAAGCTAGACCTTCGTCGATAGGGCGGCTCCGGTTTACCAATCCTGTCGTCCTAGGTTGACCAATCCGTTGTCGACCGTGAGCGGGTTTACCAATAAGGGCGGCTATATTCTGCGCAAACCCAATCACCTGATGCCAATCCAGAATTAATCGTCATTAAGGGCATTGGTAAACTCAGTCTGAAACCCCACCCTTAGCCAGAAAACTCTCCTGTTTTCAATCGCATAGCCCGCCCGCCAGCAACCGATAATTCGGGACCGGTAAACCCGTGAAAGGCCCAATAATTCCGGACGTCACACCAGTCTGCCCTTTTATGCGACTTTTCGAGCACAGACCGGGAACATCTGACCGTTTCCATTCATCGCCCAAGGCCGGTTTAGCGCTGGAAAAGCCAAAGTGCGGGAGTAAGAATGGCCGCAACGGGGCCGGAAGCCGTCGGTCAGCTTTCGGGGAGTGATCCCGGTAAGTTCGCAACTCATTCGCTTCTTTTCTGCAGTCCCCGCCATTACGAGTTGGCGGTGTCGGTCGCCGAGGGGATCAACGCCATTACTGCGGCTAGTTCGGCCCTCCGGACGAGGAATGGCATGCGCGTCGTCCCATAGTGCTTGGCAAGATGGAAGCGGTGCATGCCTCCTACGATGTGAACTTGGCCTTGGTACTCGCCGAGCAAAGGCGGTGTGACACCGCGGCCATGCAGCCATCGGTAGGCGATCCCACAGCTCTTGCTCTTGTAACGTTGATGCCAAGGACCCTTGTCCCTGCTGGCGGCGTAGGTAAGCCTGCCGCCAACGTCAGTGACATCAGCGTCGATAAGAATGAAATCCGTCGAAGCGTGGTCGCTGGGATCATCGCCGTCGAACGCGAGATAGAAGTTTGCAGGATCGCAGTCCCATATCGCAGTCAGTGCAACCGGAATGTTCTTTCTTCCTTTGCACCAGATGTCGACCTTGCGTTTCTCCTGAGCGCGGGCGACCTCGAAGGCTTCGTCTAGTTTTCCTTCCGCGACATCCATGGCTGTGATGACGTTCAAGCCAAGGGCCGTCAGACGGTTGATCTCGTCCACGTTCGCCATGCCTTCTCCTCTGGCAGCAGATTATTATCCACCGTTGGAAGATGCGGCGGCAATCCAAGCCTGAGGCACGAGGGCCTGTCCACGCCATTCCTCAATCAACTTGACTCCGGGAAGCTTGCCCCAGACGTCCTCATCTGCATGATCCAGCACGATGATCTGGAGGCGACCTTTCGCGGCCATGACCTCAGCGCCTAGGAGCGCAAAGACCTTCCTGACGGCGACCACGTCCTGATCCCTCCACGCGATGAGGTCGGGGCCCTCGTCGCCCGCCGCCCGCTTAGGAAAATAGACTTGGCTAGGTTGGTCGAAGATCAGCTGACCAGGGACTGGGTGATGAGGTTCGGCCAGGAAGTAGTGCTGCAGCGCAAGCATTAGTGCGACGTGATACGCGAGCCAATTGGCGCCGCTGCCAATCTCCCACAGGTAGTCCTCACGCGTTCCCCTAGTCACCTTGACGGTCAGGTCTTCAATCAACAGCCTAATCGGGGCCTCGGGCCACTCCGCGTCAAGCTGCGGAATCAGCCGATTGGCATGATGGGAGACTTGGTGCAACGCGTTGAATAGCTTGCGCTGGATGTCGGCCTCGGAGATCGTCTTTTGCAGCGTTGCAATATCGGCCTGCAGCGAGGTGAGTTCCTGCCGCAAATCCGACGACTGGTCGGCGCGGTCGTAGACGTGCAACGCCTGCTCCAATCGACCGAGGAAGCGCTCAAGCCTATCGAAGCGATTGGCCTCGTCTCGGGCGACGTCAGAGTCCCGTTCCAGCACCGCTATCTCGCTACGGACATCGTTCAACTCAGATAGGACCGCTTCAGCGGCGCCGCGCTGGCGCAGGATTTCCTTGTCAAGCGTGTTAGACATCGCAGGGTGGGTCCGCAGTCGGATCTCCAGACCGCCGAGGTTGTCGCAAAGGGCCAAGACCTTCTCGCGGCCGCCGTCCCCGAGTGCGACCAACGGATCGGCGAACTCGTCGGCCAAGTCCCTCAGCCACGTGGAAAGGTCCAAGCGGTCACGTTGGATGCGCATGGCGTCGCCGTACGCCTCGCTGCTCTCCACCAGACGGCGCAGTTCGTTCAGGCGCTGACGATGCTCGGTAAGTCGCGCGGCGATTTCAGTTTCCGACGCACGAAGGGTTTCCAGACGCGTCAGCACCACATCGATGCCGGCCAGGCTTGGTCGAGCAAGACTTGAGTTGCTGTTCGACACGCGCCGAAGCAGGTCAACAACGTCACTCCAGTCCTTCGGCACTTCAGTGGAGGAATCGACTAGGCCAAGTTCGACTGCCTGACGCAGCCACGCCTCCGCCTCCGCCCGCCAAGCGCCAGTTGCCGACACGATCGCGCGTAGCTCAGCCTCCTTCCGGCGGAGGTTGCGCTGGAGCCGATCGATCTCAAACCGCGCCTGGAGAATCTTTGCCGTGACCGCGCCCAGAACGTACGGGAAGATGGTCTTTAGCTTCTCCCGGTGTTCCGTCGTATCGGCCTTGAAAAACATCACGTCGGGATTGGCGATCACGTTCTGAGGTTGGAACGTGAAGGCCATGAGGTCGCGGAAGCTTGGCCTTTGCTTGAATCCATTCTCTGTACCTGGTTCGAAGTCGAGGTCAGTCAGTCCTGCCAGGCGGTTCATCGCGCGCTTGACCGTGTCGACATTGGTGGTCTTGTCGGTGATCGTCTCCGGAATTTCGACCTGTGCGCCCTCCAGCAGCACCATGTCGCCTGTGCTCTGTTGGTCCCCCGGTTCGCGTCGCGCCAAGAGCTTTTCGCCCTCCAGCGTCTCGATCAGAATGCCGAACCAGCTGCAGTTCTCGCGGATTACGCCCACCGGAATCGCGCATTTCTCCGAGCCCAGACAGTAATCAACAATAGGGATAACGGCGGACTTCCCGGTCTTCGACGCGCCGCTGATGACGTTGACGACACCGGGCTCGAACTTGACGACCCGCGGCGCTGCACCATTGCGGGGCCAAAGGATCAGTTTTCGAAGCTGGAAATACATCTAGAACTCCACCCGTAACAGGTTGGCCACCTGCGCGGTCCCCAGGTTCGAAAACCAGAAACCCAATTTCTCCGAGGCAGGTCCGAGGTGCTTGACGCGCTCTGGAAGGACGAGCCTCCTCGGTTTCGGTTCTGGTACGTTTGCTCTTAAAGTAGCATCCTTGTAATCCACGGACAGCAGCCGCCCGCTCACACCGACAGCGGCCGATTGCAATGTCAGAGTACGCAGCAGCAGCGCTCGCTCGTGGACGGCGAGGAGTTGTTCCCGTTCCTTCCCGAGCTTGGCCGCGAAGAGCGCCAGTCCAGAGGGTCGGTTTGTCGAAGTCACGATTTCGAGCGTTGCGCGATGCAGGACGATTGGCAGCACGAGAAACGCCAAGGCGAACGGCGCTGGACGTTCGTCCTCAGCCTGGAAACCTTGGCCAAATTGCCACAATGCGAAAGCCCCAAGTCCTGGATTCTGGACAAGGGCGAGGTCGCTGAGCGGTAGGTGCGATCGGCCAGCCTCAATCAAGTCGCTGGCTCCAAAAGAGTCTGGTAGTCGGGATGCCAGCCGAGGCGCAGGCCGTGGGCAAGGGCGTTGAATGATCCGTGGACGAAATGACCGGGGACGACTCGACCATCGAGTGGAGGCTGCAACTGCGCGCAGCGCCTGTAAACTATTCTACCACGAACCGTTGCGGGGTGTCCGGCCTGTATGTCGTGCACCTCTGCACTGACGTGCTCATAGCGACCGACAAGATCATCGTCCCAGTCACTTAGGTTCTTCTCAAAGATTAGCCCGCTTTCGCCCCAGATCGAGATGTCGGCGAGCGTCCTAAGGTAATCGCTAACAGCCCGGACGCACGCTTCGTCTCCCACCTCGATCAGCTCGAGTTGGCGGACGAAGGCGGGACGGTCGGCGATCAATTGTTCGATGGCCTCGACAGGCGGTTGCTTGGTGAAAGACGACAGCAGCCCTGGAAGGTTGTTCTTCTGAACAAATGCTCTTTGCTCGGCCTGAAACGCGTCCACGTCCAAGATGGCGGGCTTGCCAGCTCTAATCAGCCTGTCCGCCGCCTCCTTCGCAGCGCCGATCGCGCGTTCGCACACTAGGTCGATGATGAGCGGAGAGACCGTCGGCTTGAAGATCGCGCGTATCGGATCGACGGGATCTGCATCGACGCTGATAACGGCGAGATTCTTGACCAAGGCGGCGCAATGAGCCGCATCAGCGTTCAGGAAAGCTTGGACGTCGGCGTCGCATGCCGGTGCAGCTTTCAGCTTGCTGTGGGCTTTGGCGAGGTTAGCGACCAGCGCCTCCACGTCGGCATCTGTTTTCGCGTCGTTCAGCGCGATCGCGAAGGCACCCGCCTTCACCGGTGTGACATATAGCCGGAAATGGCTGGTCGCCGGGTCGATCTCTCCCGCCGCCATGAAGCTGAGCCAGTTGGCCAGAGACTTCCACAGGTCCGCAGCCCAGTCGGATATCGGATTTTGCTTCAGTGCGCTCTTGCTTTGCTCAAGAACGACTTCGCCGCCGACCAGGTGAACCGCCACATCGTCTAAATGTTCAAGAGAGACCAAGGCGCCGCTAGGCGCGTTGAGCAGGTGAAAGCAAAGGCGTACAGGTTGAAGCGCATAGCCGAGGTATTGGCCAGCGGCGCTGTGTTTTCCCGTTTGCGTCTTCGCGTTCATTGCCCATCCCGTTCTCCCGAGTCGCACCGGAAGAAGCCAGTAACGATATTGGTATAGTTCGCCGTTGTTTACAATTGGCGCCCCGGCGATAGGACGGCTAGGCGCGATACAATTGCTGTTTAGGGCCAGCTCTCGAAGTCCAGATTCGGCAGGACAATGAATTTGCAGGACGTCCATTATGGGCACATCGGGGCCGTCTATGGCTCGGGCGATATGTCCGCTTTTGGACGAACGCGAAGTTTGCCGGAACGTCTGACTTTGGGCGCATACTTGCCGTCAAATTCGGCGTCCTTCACTGGTTCGTTCACGTATTCCGGAGAAAATTACTGTGCGAGTTGATGGATCCTCGTTCCCGGTACGACAGCCTCAGCTATTTCACATAGATGCTTATGGTGCGTCAGGTAGATGACCTGACCTGTGTTTGCCATCGCTCCGAACAGCCTGAAAACCTCCTCCGAGCGAATATGGTCGAACGTCTCCATGATGTCGTCGGCGACGAATGGGACCGAGGGCCGAAATTGCGCGAACTCGTAATAACCGGCGAGTCTTAGGGCAAGGTACAGCTGAAATCGTGCACCCTTTGAAAGCGCTTCGGTGACCTTGGATTGCCCGTCACCCTGCACAGCAATGAGAACCTCACCACCTCTTACAGGCTGGGTTGTCAGCCCCGAATACTGGCCACGCGTCATTAGCTTGAACGCGTCTGATGCGCGCGCCATCATGCCGGAGCGATGGCTCTCACGGTAGATCCGCAAAGCATTGCCAGCCGACATGATGCCAAGCTTCAGCTCTATGTAGCGAACGGCCTTCTCCTCGATTTCCAGCAGGGTTGTGCGCCGTTCAGCATCCAGGCGTGCAACCGCACTATCACCGCCGATGGCGTCCAGCTTGTCGGCCGCGCGCGTCTGCCGGATCAGCTGTTGCTGGATGGTTTCATCGAACAGGCGAAGCCGCTGCTCACCCTCAGCCTTCTCGACCGCGAGGCCGTCGAAATCGATCGCGTCCAGGATCGAGCGGGCCTGCTCGAATCCGTCGACCGCGAGCTCCGCCACTATCCGTTCCTCAAGTTCGGCGACGGTGGTGCGCAAGCCATCGCGCTCACGCAACAGCTCATCGCGTTCGACTACCTCGGGCAGAGTGGCGACACCAAAGACGCCCAGCACCTCGTTCTTGCGGCGTTCGTGTGCCAAAATCTCAGTGTCGAGGATGTCGCGCGCCTCCTTGAGGCGCTTCAGGTCGTTGCCGAGGCTTGCCTTCGTTTCACGTGTCCGCTCGGCACGCTCTAGGCGCTCGGCAAGGCGGATGGCCAACTGCTCCGGGTCGGTATCCTTCGTCGGCTCGTCGGCTTCAACCGCAACGGCGATGACCTCGACCAGAAAATTGGCCCTGTCGGCCTCCATCTTGTCGATACGCAGCTGCAGGTCGTCCCGTTCCTGCAGGCTTCTTGAAAGTTCGGCCAATTGATCGAGCACAGTGCCGACGCCGGATGCGGAGAGCCCGCTTTCGAGCCAAGTTCCCTTGAGTGCTTCGGTAATGCCGGCCAGCCATTCCTCCTCGCGACGCTCCGCCACACCTACTGCAACCCGTCGTGCCGCTAGATCCTCTTCTTTGGAGCTCACCATTCTGAGCGCCTCGGCATACTCGGCGTCCACCTTGCGCTGCCGATCCAGAAACGGCTCCGCGATGGCCATGATTGCTTCGAGGGTGTCGTTGGACTCTGATACAATGCCGACGCTTCCCAGCACTGCTCTCATTTCCAAGCGTATCTGCTCGCCGGCGTCAGCGGCTCGCTCGGCCTTCAAGCGAGCAAGTTCGATCTGCTCCCAGGCAGCGAGCGCATCGCTGCGCGCCTCGATCTGATCCTCGATCCTTTCGATCAGGCGCTCAGACGAAGGTTCCACGGCGTCTCCGAGCAGGTCCCTGGCGGCCGCGCGGATTTCCAACAATTGGGTATCCACATCCTTGCCGAGCTGTGTGCGTTGGATGCCGTTGCGTGACAGGTTGGCCGCGGCCTCGGCCAGCTCGCGCGTAGTTGCCCGGATCTCAGCCAGATCCGCCGCGCCGGCCAGCCGGCCTGCGCTGGCAATGTCATCGCGCGCCAATGCCACGGCGAAGTCGTCAGCGGTGTCACCGGTCAGCGCTGCGCGGTGCGTTGCCCACGCATCATCGCGAACTCGGCGGATGGCGGTAGCCGCTTCATCGTCGACAATGTCGCCCGAGGCACGAAGGGCATCCAATCGTGCGGCGAGCATGGCATGGTTGCCCTCGTATTCAGCAAGGCGTTCGGCAAGTACGGCGGTGTTCCTTGCCAGTTCTGACGCTACCGTCTTCCAGGCGGCAATCTGCCCGGCGCTCGGAACCGCGACGTTGGCGAGAGCGAGGGCATCTCCGTTCCATGGACGCAAGCGCGCGAGCGCCGCCTTCCATCGGATTGTTCCCGCATCTTCCGCCTCGCGAGCCGTCCTAATCTCTGCCTGGTGTCCGCTTGCTCGCGCTTTCGACAAAGCCGAGCCCAGCCTTGCCCTGGCAGGTTCGGGCACCGCCCTTTCCTCGCCGACCCGCTGCCTTGCCACCTGCAGCGCATCGAGTGCCGCCGCGGCTTCGTCGCGAGCGGCACGCATCCCGGTAGCAATCCCGGACCTCTGCTCGACCATGGCGCGAACGACGCCAACGGTGACGGCAGGCAGAAGCAGCGCGCCAGGATCCGCCTCGGAAGATCGGCCCAAGGCGGCAAGGCAGCTCGCCACGCTGTTGTTGAGGATTTGCAGCTCCATCCTGCGAGTGGGCAAGTCAAAGCCAGCCGCGGTATGGCGCACCTTGCTCTCCGCCAGCCCGCGAATGCGTTCGGAAATCGACAGGATCGGTTCGTCCTCGTCGACCGCAGTGACTTTTTCCGCCAGGCGCTCGGTCTCGTCGATGTTTGCGGACAGCCGCGTTCTGAGGCTGGCATCGTCATCGATCAGTTCGGTGACACTTCCCGTCGATGTCCGGG
Organism: Mesorhizobium sp. ES1-4; assembly: GCF_020164745.1. Classification (GTDB taxonomy): domain Bacteria; phylum Pseudomonadota; class Alphaproteobacteria; order Rhizobiales; family Rhizobiaceae; genus Mesorhizobium. The sequence continues at coordinate 19,369 of NZ_JAIUGV010000030.1, forward strand.
CTGGGGAGGCGATGTCCGGCAGCTGATCCAGCCGGGCAATCTTGCGCCGGATATCCGCCAGCATCGGCGCAGCACGCACGTAACGAGCAAAGGTATCCAGCCTGGCCACCAGCACCGCCCGATCGCTGATGGTTCGGCCGTACTGCTGCGCTGCATCGAGACGTTCGGCCTCCAGGCCCTCGTAGGTTGATGCAAGGGTGTCGATCGCATCCCTGCGCGACTTTACGTCAACAAGGCGCTTCTTCAACAGCGCCAGTTCGGTTCCATGCGCCTGCTTCCGATACAGAGCGTCTGCTTCGGCCTCGAGGGCGTTCAACGTATCACTTGCGTTCCCAAGACCGGCGCTGGCCGTGAACAGAAGCTTGCCGAGGTCGCCCCGCGACTCCAGGATAGATTTTCCGCCGGCTTCCAACGTCTCGTCATCGAGTGAGAACATCGTCGTGTAGGCGTCGCGCGACAGACCGGCGAGATGCGCCGTGATCGCCACCTCGCTTACCGGTTGGCCCGTCGCATTCAATAGCGAATTACTGCGCTGTTTCGTACGCGTGAACGTGTGTTCGGAGCCGGCCAGTTCCAGCACCCCGCCGATGCGCATGGCACTGTACTCGTGCAGGAAGTTGTAGCGGCTCCGTTCCTCGATGCCGAACAGCAAGTCTAGATAGGCCGAAAGCGCAGTCGATTTGCCGGCCTCATTCAGGCCAAACACGATATGCAGATCAGGTCCGGATTCCGGTTTGGGTCCGAAGTCGATCGAACGATCGGTGAACTTTCCATAACGAATGAGGTCAAGGCGCCGCAACCTCATGACGATCCACCGGCCTTAAGGCGGGCAGTCACCAAGTCCGCGCCCTTGGAAAGCACCTGATCGAGGAACTGTTCCAGCCCGGCTTCGTCCGTCCCAGCAAAATCCCGCCCGTCGGCCGGAAGGTCGGCGACCATCTTTTGGACGAACGCCCTCGCCTCAGCGCGGAAGGCCTCCGAGGTGGCATCGGCACGCATTGATTGCTCGAGTTCGAAAATCGGATCAGCAATATCCTCGGCGGTCTCCGTCCGAGGCGGCGCGAGGTCAAGCTCGAGCTTCTCCACCCACGTATGGCCTAGCTGTTCCGCAGCCTGTTCGGCTTCGGCAAGAAGGAGGTCCCTGTCGCGGATCAGCGCCCACATCAGTGGTGACGTTCCTGTCAGGCCAATGCGAGCCACAGCATGACGCGATCGGACGGTTGCCCGCATCTCTTCGAGTGCGAAGCGAACACGCGCGACGGCCTCGGGCCACTCCACCGCTCCGGTAAGGTCGACGCTCACCCGTTCGAACTGCGCAACGCTGGTCAGCCGTTCCTCGATCTCCACCGAACGGTCGTGGCGCACCGTCACCAGGGTGACTGATTTCTCACCGGCCTCGTTGATATCCCTCCCCTGCGGTATTCCCGGCATCACCACGGCACTGGCGCCAGGATGGACTTGGCGAGCATGGATGTGGCCGAGGGCCCAATAGTCGAAACCGTGGGCGTGCAAGTCAGCGATGCTGCAGGGCGCGTAAACGTCGTGACCTGGCGATCCAGCCAGACTGGTATGCATGATGCCTATGTTGACGGCCCCTTCACGAGCCGCCGGATATTTGGTTAACAGGCTGTCCGGCGCCTTAGGGTTCGCAAAGCTCAAACCATGGAATACGACGTCCAGACCGCCGGCTGTCTGCAATACCGACTGAGCACGACCACCAAAGATGGTAACGGTGTCGGGAAATACCAGCTGTTTGGAAATCCGCGACAGGGCGTCATGATTACCGCGGATCTTGAAAACCATGATGCCGGCCTGGTGCAGGCGTGTCATCTGCGCGCCCAAGAACCGCGCTGTCTTCATTGAAGTCTGGTCGCCATCGTATAGGTCGCCAGCAATGACCAACGCGGCCACACGTTCCTCAAGGCAGAGATCCACTATCGAAACGAATGCCTGGCGGCTGGCGTCGCCCACCAGCCCGGCAAGATCGGGATTTCGCATCGCCAGCGAACGAAGCGGCGAGTCGAGATGAATATCGGCCGTGTGTACGAATCGAAATGCCATTCGGCCTCCGCCAGCAAAAGAGGTGTTCCGAGCTTCGACAGAAATTGCAACGAGGGCGCTGCAGCGCCCCGTTACACTTCAGCTAATTTCTCGCTCGCGGATTCGCCGGCCACCAACAAGCCGTCTTGGGACCGTAACACTCCTTTGGCAACCAAATCGGCGACCCCAGCTGAAATCAGCTGCCTTAATTGTGCGCTTGTGGCTTTGAAGCCCAGCATCCTGGCAACGCCTGTGGCGATTTCTTCCTCTGTCGCACCGAGGTTGGATTTCACGACTTCCATAGCGCCTTGGGCGACCTCGTCCTGCGCAATCATTTCGGGCTTGCGCAATCCAGCGGACACGACCCCACTGCGATCCCTGAGACGAACAGGAACACCTGGCTTGAAGCAGAAGTTGCCTCGACGGGCTACTGAACCACCTCTCTGTGCTATGCTTACCCCCCGCTCGATTGCATCCTGAATCCTGCCACCGGCCCGCTGCAGACCCCAGGCGTCCCGAATACGCGAAACTATTTCGTCGACATGGATTGGCGTTTCTGTAGCCACGACCTGCTCGACCAGTCCGGCCATGATTCCGCTGGGCGTCTCGTGGAGTTCGAACGATCCCGGTCGCTTTAGTTCGGCCTCTTCGTAGGCTCGATTGGGTGTCTCGGATCCGTTTGTGCTTTCGAGACCGATTTCCGTCACGTTGCCTCGGTCGACCGTAACAACCTGCACGGCTACAGCTCGATTTCTCTGGACCCCCAATTCGGCCCGCTCATCGAGTTCTTTTCTGGCGGCCTCAATCGCTAGTATGGTTCGCTCCAGCTGCTCACGAGGCCGTTGGAACCAGTCAGCGCTCCAGATGCGATGGATGATCCAACCATGGTCTTCCAGAACCGACTGCCGAAGCCGGTCTCGATCTCTGGCCGAGCGAGATGAGTGATATTCTGCGCCATCGCATTCGATGCCAAGAATATAGCGGCCTGGCCTCTCTGGATCCGCAACTGCGAGGTCGATGAAGAAGCCGGCAATGCCCACTTGAGCATGAACCTGATAACCCATTTCGATCAGCGCGTTGGCTACCTGTTCTACAAAGATTGAATCCATTTCGCGAACCGTGACTTGGGCAAGCGAAATTCGCCCTGTTCTCGCGTAGTGCAAGAAGAGCTTGAAGGCGAAGATGCCTTTCCCTTTGCCACGCTCCAGGTCGATGTCCTCGTCTGTGATGGACGCGAATACTTCGCAGCTGCGCTTGGCGCGGCTTATGAGGACGTTGAGCCGACGCTCGCCGCCTTCCGCGCCAAGAGGGCCGAAACGCATGGCCATGTATCCCTGGGCATTCTTGGCATACCCCACCGAGATCATGATCACGTCGCGCTCATCGCCTTGAACATTTTCGAGGTTCTTGACGAAGAATGGCTCGCTTGGATGAGCGTGAAAGAATTCCTCGGTGTCGGGATTTAGTCGCCGCAGCGCTTCGAGTTCATCCTGGATCGCGCGGCGTTGGCTAACCGAAAATGTTGCAACGCCTAGAGTCTCTTGCGGGTTCACCTTCGCATGACGGATGATCGCCTCCGCTACTGCTCTCGCCTCTACCGGATTGGTTCCTGTGCCGCCGGAATCGAAGACCCCCTCCGGCACATGATGAAACCGCAACCCCATACCTGCCTCTTGGGTATAAGGGCTTGGCACGATGAAAAGCCGGTTCTCGTAGAACTGGCTGTTCGATACTGCGATTAGAGATTGGTGACGGCTACGGTAGTGCCAGCGCAGCATACGCTGCGGCAAGCCGCGGGCCGTGAACAGGCCGAGGATGCTTTCAATGTCGGCGACCTGCGCGCCCTCACCCTCGTCATCTTCAGACTGCGAGCCTGTCATCTTCGCGAAGAATGTCGTGGGTGGCAGTTGGCGTTCGTCGCCAACGACGACCACCTGACTGGCCCTGGCGACCGAGCCAAGTGCGTCCACGGGCTGGATCTGAGACGCCTCGTCCATCACGAGCAGATCGAAGGACATCCGGCCGGGCGACAGGAATTGCGCCACCGAAAGCGGGCTCATCATGAACACTGGCTTCAGCGCCTGGATGGCAGGGCCTGCCTTCTGCATCAATTGCCGGATGGGCATGTGGCCTCGTCTGCGCGCCATCTCAGAACGAAGCAGTCCGACAGGTCCAGCTCCGCCGTCTCTTGAAGGAATTTTCCGGTGATGAGCCGTTACAACTTCGATGGCGCCGGCCTTGATGCGCTGGCGGTCCAGATCTGCGAAGTCACGTACAGCCCTGGAATGCAGTTCCCCGTCGAACCTTGCCAGCTCCGGCTCATCGGTCGCCATCGCCAGAAACATTCGTTCGTAGTAGGCCATATCAAAAACTGATCGAGCCGATCCTGTTGTAATCTGGCCGTTGGCTAGGCCGTCTATCAACTGTCCCAGTCCAGCCTTTCGGGCCGTTTCGGATCGCTCTTCATAGGCAACCCATTTCGAGAGCTGCTCCTGATGATCGAGCCAACCCTGCAGCCGAGAAACGACCTCGCCTATCGCGACGTCCGGAAAATCGACTACTCCAAACAAGGAGGGAGCATCGGCTTTCAAATCCCCTGTAAGCGCCTTCAATTCCCGCGCTGCCGCTTGGGCCGCTTCACGTGCTGAACGTGCCGAGTTTGCGATCTCGATTCTTTCAGGCAACCGCGCAGCCAGATGTCGGATCGAGCCATTTTCTTTCAGCCAAAGCTCGGCTTGCGTGAGAGCGGCCCAATCGGATCCTCGACCGTGCCACGACGAGCCGAATACGAACTTGCCAAGGCTCTCTCCCGCATCGATCCCTTGAGCAAGTGCTTGTAGTCTGCCTAGTCGGCGCAGTAGCTCCACCCGCTCAGTGATTAGATCCGGAACGTCAGTCAGAACCTGTCGTGACGCATCATCGGCTTGAGCTACAGTGCTCGCCTTCGCTTCCATCAGTTGCAGCGAGGCCCGCTCGGCGGAAGCCACGTCGCCTAGCATGGATGACGCGAGGTGCCCGAGATCGTTCCAGAAACCTTCGATAATTGGCCGACCGATTTCGATAACCTTGCGAACGCGCGCTGCACGCGCACCGGCCTCGGAGCGTTCCGCCATCCGGCCGGCGATAATCCGAGGTTCGGGGCCTAGCCCTCGTAGAGTCCGCATCCACTCCACTAGCGCGAGCAGTGGCGCGGAAGCCGATCGCTCCCCACGCCAATCTGCCCCGAAGGCGGAACGGCCAAAAGCGTCGCCTTCGCGGACTCTTGCTGCGGCAGCCTGACCCTTCATCAAAAGGTCGAGGAGACCAACTATCTGCGTCGCAGGCGCGCTAGGGTCGACCACAATAGTCCGCGCAAGTGCTGTGGCGCGACGGTAGTCGCCGTTCAATGCTTTCAATATTCCCGTGTGTGTGGCGAGCGCCTGCCGCGCCGCGGCCACCTCGGTGCTCCACGCCGCGTCAACAACCTTGCCCTGAAGGTCGGCTCTGGCAGCCTCAAGCGTCGCTACGCTGTCGGCAAGGTCGCCTGCCTGCTCAAGTCCGGAGTCCCAAACGGTGGCTGCGAAGGCCTCCGGACTTGCGTCAGGTGCTGCCGCTACTCGCTCGCCGGTCACGGCCAGCCTGAGCAAGCCTGCCAACGTGTCTGGCAATATCGCCGATCCGAGTTCCTGATTCAGGCGCTCAGCTTCTTCCCTCAAGCGTGGGAGCAGAATGGTGAGCTGTCGCGCACGATGGAAACCATCTTTCGGAAATTCCGAGGGAAGCTTTGCAAGCTCTGTCTCGAGACCTTCAATTGGCGTGTCGATAGCCGTTGCCGCCAACTGCTCCGAAAGTTCCTCGGACTTGCGGGCGAAATCCGTTCCTGACCAGAGAAGCGATGAAATGTCTTTCGGACGCTCATCCCATACCGGCGAGACGAGCGCCTCGGCAGGAAGTCCAGGCGCGGACGCGAGAAGCTCAGCGCGATCTTCTATCTCGCCGCTGTCGCTGAGAATTTTCGGAGGCTCGGCCTTGATCCGCTCAGCGATACCGACCAGTTTGGCGTGCAGTGCCTTGGCTTGGTCCAGCAACGCCGCGATGCGTGGGACGAGCCTCTCAATGGTCGTTGGAAGAACGACATCCAGGCCAACTCCCCGCCACGGGTGGTGGATCGGCAAGCCGATCTCGTTGATCCGCTGAGAGACCTCATCGAGCAATTTGCGACGTTGCGAAACGCCGTCAGTTGTCCAGCTTGTGGCATCCGTAAGTTCGATGTCCACTGGTTTCTGACCGACCTGCCTTAGTCGGGTTAGCTGGCCGAGAACCTGATAAGGAGTGAGTTCGGACGCTCCGAACGCAACGTGCATTCGTGCAGCATGTGCGTTGAGTTTATCGCGAGCCTCCAGCAAGCGATCAGTTAGGGAAGAAGGAAGCTGGCCCCTGGGCGATCCGAGTTGCCAGGTTCGCCGCAGCTCCTCTAGCATCATGCGCTTGTTCGCCTTGTTACTATGCAGCTCAAGGCAGGCGTCCCCCACCCCAGCAGTGTCAAGCCGTCGCTTGACGACCTCCAGCGCTGCCATCTTTTCGGCCACGAACAGCACGGTCTTTCCGTCGGCAACGGCCGACCCAATAATGTTTGCGATCGTCTGCGATTTTCCTGTCCCAGGCGGACCTTGGATAACGAGGTCGCGACCTTTTCTGACGTCATGGATCGCCAGTGTCTGAGAACTGTCACTGTCGACGATATGCAACATTTCGGCGGGCGCAATGTGCGGATCAATCGCTATGTCGTCCGACATAAGCGGCTCGCGTGTTTCGAAACCATCTGAAAGAAGCGAGCGGATCTTCGGTTGTTCGATAATCTTTGCGCCATCGGGCCAGAGATCCGGATCCAGATCACGGTACATCAAGAACTTCGCAAACGAGAAGAAGCCGAGCACCATATCGTCGCGAAGCACCTCCCAACCCTCTTTGGTCGAAATTGCTTCGGCAACGGCATCGAGATAGGCCGAGACGTCGAAGTCATCTCCCACCTCAAAACGCGGCAGAGCGAGCTTGTGAATGCGGTCGAGATAGAGTTCCAAGGAGAGGTTTGCGGTAAGATCTTCCGGCCGGGCTCGTAGGCGGAATTTTTCTCCAGCGGCCCCTCGCTCAAGCCGAACCGGCACCAAAATGAGGGGGGCCTGACGGATGTTCTCTTTGTTGTTCGGGTCAATCCACTTCAGCATTCCAAGGGCCAGAAAGAGGATATTGACGCCCTGCTCTTCCTCGAGTGTGCGGGCATCATGGTAGAGATCAAGGAGCCGCCGCTGCAGCCCAGTTGGGGTCATACGCGTCTGCAGCTTGGTGTCCGAGTGCCGCGCGGATATCCCTCTGTTATCGACTCCATCGTCCTCTGGTTGGGCGAGAGCGACGGGGGAATAGTCGATCTCTTCGTCTGGAGGGCTGCTTTCATCCTGGCCCGCTTTCGGCCTATCGGGCTTGCCGGCCAGGAAGGTAAAAGCCTTTCCTTCGGTCACCAGCAATCGATAAATTTCGGACGACTTCTCATCGACGATATCGATCGTCTTCGCGCTCTTGGAAAACCGCGGCACATTCAAAAGTCGATTGCGGGCGGAAAGATCGAGCAACTCCATCCTGGCGCGCTCGAGTTTCTCCTTTAGAGGGAGATCGCTTTGGAAGACTGACTGTTTTACGTCCAAGACTTACATCCCCTTTGAAAGGAGAACCAGCTAGAGCCCGCGTAGAGCGTTCGCGCAAGAAAAAACAGCCGTGTTCAATTAGAAACGACTGCGATCACTTCTGGACACCGTCCAATATTGCGACGTGTGATATGGGTCAGAGCCTGCATTCTTGGCCCCCTTTGCCTAGTCGCTATCCGACGAGGATTCTCGCTCCCTGCCCCCGTATTTAGCCGCCTCCACAATGTCTTTTTCTGACACAGAGAGTCCGTTGCGGACCCGAATGGCTCCCGCACTTGGAACGCGGTCCAATTCAGATCCAGTCTTTGCCTTATCCTTCTGGGGCTTAACCTCCGGCGGCGGGTCTTTCGAAAATGTCATGCGTAGGTCCTACTCGTCCAAATCTAAATGCATCCGCCTGTGAGCCTCAAGCCGCTTTCCTGGTCATACAAAGAAAACGCCGCGCCCAATCAATCCACCGTCTCTCGTGGTTCCGCATTCTGATTGGCGCTTTAACATTCATCACTATTAGCGCCTGGCATTTAGTATCCTCCCTCTACTGGTTTTTTTAGCCGATAAGTAATAGATCGGGATTTCACTGCAGAAGTCCGGAGCCATGAAGTGACTGACGAAATCCAAAATACGGCCACCGCGCTGATGGAGCTTACCGCCGATATCGTTGCGGCTTATGTGAGCAAGAATTCAGTGCCGGTCTCCTCATTGCCGGACCTTATTGCCAGCATCAATTCGTCATTAGCGCGTATCGGCCAGCCGTCCGAACCGGAAAAACCCGACCAAGTTCCCGCGGTCAACCCCAAGCGCTCAGTCACTCCAGACTACATCGTCTGCCTCGAAGACGGCAAAAAGTTCAAGTCCCTCAAGAGACACTTGAACACGCATTTTGGACTGACGCCCGACGCCTATCGCCAAAAATGGGGCCTCTCCAACGATTACCCCATGGTCGCGCCTAACTATTCAGCCAATCGCTCCAGATTGGCAAAATCGATTGGCCTCGGTCGCACAGCAGCCGCGCCCAAGAAAGCAGCAGCCAAGAAGTCAAAGACGCGCTAGCAAAACATTTGGCAGCTTCGCAAAGGATCGAAAATTGAATCGCGATCGCTATTCCCATCGCCGCAGCTCGCGGCCAAGACGCGGCCGGGTTTCAATTATGCGCAAGCGTTTCTTTTCACATAAATCATTAGCCGCGATCCTGGTGATCACGCTAGCAGTGGGCGCTTATGTCACCTCCTACTTTACAGGGTGGGGCAACCAGATCGCGGGACCCAATACAGCAAGCGCACTCGGGTCAAAACCGAAGCCTATCGTCGGCGTAGCGTCCATCGTTGACGGGGACACGATCGAGATCCACGGACAGCGTATTCGTTTCAATGGCATCGACGCACCTGAAAGCAGCCAAAACTGCAGCGACGCAAGCGGGCAAGAATACCCATGCGGCCGCAAATCCGCAGAAGCACTGGACATCTTCCTCAGTCAATCCCGACCCATCCAGTGCAACTTTGTTTCGTGGGATCGTTACAACCGCTTCGTTGGTGATTGTCAGCGGGCGGACGGTGCTAGCATTGCGTCTTGGATGGTCGAACAGGGTTATGCCCTGGATTGGCCTCGATACAGCCATGGTAGTTACGCGTCACAACAGGCAGATGCCCAAAGGGCCAAGATTGGCATCTGGGTTGGCACTTTCACAGCCCCTTGGGATTGGCGAGCAACACATGCAGCCAACAATAAACCCGGTAATGACACATCCTACGGCCTTACAGGCCGTCGCCAAATAGCTCAGAGCTATTCGTGTCAACCGCGTCGCTATTGTAAGCAAATCTCCTCATGCGATGAGGCGCGCTGGTATCTCAATAACTGTAGCTGGGGACCCAAATTGGACCGGGACGGCGACGGAATTCCGTGCGAAGGCATTTGCTGACCAAGCCAATTCCTTAGCGCGCTTTCAGCAAGCCGGACTGGCCACCAGCGTTTCGGTGCATTTGCGCGAGTGCCAATAGAGCCTGGCAAAAGGGCTGGCTGACGTTTGTCTTGGAAAATTCCACCAGCTCGTTGAGCCCGGATGGGCTAGAAAACCGCAAGGCTTCGTAGCGACAGACAGGGATCTGCCGATTATCTCTGAAGCGTTTGTCGGGTCCGCCATTCTTATTGGGATGAGCCCAGGTATAGCTCACGATCTCAGCATCAGATGGAACTTTGCCGGTCTCAATAAAATTGCTGGGGGCAAATTGCGTCCTGAGGTCTCCATACCCAACGGCACCGTACTGGTTTCCGTCCTTCACCAAAATCATGTCTGGCATGAAATAAAGGATTTGCCGGCCGACGTGTATCGACGGTGGTGTGACATTGCTGCGAACAACCGTCGGCAAGGAAGCTTGGAGCGTCGTCGACTTTTTATCGACCAACATCGTGGCTCCCGCATTGCGCTTCCAAGTCGTCAGATCCTCTATCTTGCCACCAGCCGCGACATGCCAACTCGCCGCGCAGCGTGTGAGCGTGTCAAAGGCGGCGACAAGTCGCCCGTAGGCCGCCTCCGCGTCCTGCTCCAAATCATAGTAGAGCACGCTCACCCGGCGGTAGCTGTCCAACCAGTTGCCAATAAGCATGCCCGGCAAAAAGGCAGCAATACCGATCAGCGCCACCCCACCTCCCAGCATTGCGCCTGCGATCAATCCGGCGATCCCAAACAGCACGGCCAGGATGAGCGACATTCGCGTCTGCGATTGCCTCGCATTGATTTCATCAAGCACATTGGCAAATGTCTCATCACGCATCTCGATCACATCGGCGGACTCGATTTCTCTCATCACGACGCCACCGCTGACATATTCCACGGGTGAGGATGTTGGATGGGGCTTTGGCCCAGATGGGAATTCAGACAGTTGCAGCGTCTGCTTGGCGCTGCGCTTTCCCAAAGTGCCTCGGTAGTAGAGACCGCCGACGCCTGCATGAATATAATGCCCTCGTGGGCCAGTCCCGATACGAAGACCTTGCACGCCAACGGACGCGCCAACCCCGCCAGACGAGAAGTTAAAGCGGAAAGGTCCCGCACTAATCGATTTTCGAACGTAAAACCCCATCCCCGCAATCCCCCCCAAGCCCTGTGAGCGAAACCCAAGGGCAGTTCGCCTCACAACTTTGGTACCGGAACCAGTCCAATATCTGTCTCTCGCGAACGTTGCCTGACCCTGATCTCAATTCGCCTCCTCGCCTTGACGTCGCCGGCCTGTGCGCCGTCGGTGAGCCGGTCGCCAGGCAATATCAACTGGCCGCCGGACATTGGCAGGATGGTGAAGCCTTTCAGTTCCGGCATATCGCGCAGGATGCCTGTGACGGAGATCGCTCGCGCTAATCCAAGCCCGGCATTGTCGGCAGGATGGAGTGTGCCAATGTCCATCTTGCGCGCCAGTACGGGCTGAAGGCCTCTGTCCATATTCGATGAGTCACCGGACATCGCCTGCTCGTCCGTGTGGCCAATCACCTCAATGACGTCCACACCATAGGAAGTTGCAATTCCAGCAATGGTCTTCGACATCTGCCGCAACTTCGTTTTGAAGCCACCGGAAAGCTCCGCACTTCCAGTATCGAAATTATAGCCATCGAGCTCGCTAAGACTGATGATCGGTGGCCAATCGTGTGGCTTGTCAGCAGAGGCCTCGTTCCTTGCCTTCTTCAGTGCGTCAGCAAGATCCTTGGACGTCTTGCCCGTGCCAACGTAGCCGAGCTCGCGCAGAACCTTCATCTTCTCGATCATGGCTTTGGCCTGATCAACGTCGACGTCGTTGTCAGAGAGGACTTTGGCGGCCGGCGCGCTTTTCACCGCTTCCTCAAGGGTCAGTCCCACTTTTTTGATTGCCTCTGCGGCCTCTTTGGCCCGGACCAATTCACGCCATTCTTGATCTGGTACATTGCGTCGACTTGCAGGCTTGACCATGGCATTCAGCTGAGCCAGCAACCGCTTGTTTTCCTCGTCAAGCTTGCGAGCGTTCTCATTGAGGGACTGCGCAATCTTCTGCGCTGCCGCAGCCTCTTTCTTTGTCTTGGCGATGAGCGCGCCTGCAGCAAGCAAAAGGCAGAAAACGAGAAGCAGCATCGTCTCAGCCATCGTCAGGCCGAGTATCAGGCCGCGGCCATAGCCCTTGCGCTCAAACGTAATGGCTGTTCCGCTAACCTCACTCACCTGCCCCACCAACTTGCTCTCTTTGGCGGTTCACCCTTCTCCACCTCCGCCGGACTGCTTAACGATCGGAAGGTGTCGCCCTCCGTGTCATCCGAAACCTTGATTGGCGTCTCCACAGGGGAGGCAACAGTGGAAGGTGCCGCCACTCGCTCGACATCGTTCGCTATCGCATTGCTCAGAGGCTGGGGAGTGCGCACGGCCGGGAGGCTATGTTGTGTAAGGGTTGCGACGAGGCCGCGTGTTTCATTGCTGTGTTTCTGCATCACAGCCATGAACTCCTCAGTCAAACGCTGCTGCGCTTGGACAGTTTCTGCGGTCTTTTCTGCGGCCGCTGCCGCTCTCTCCACTCCAGTCGCCACCTTGATCACTGCGTCGGCAAGACCGGTCATCCGCGTTTGCTGCTCTTGCGAGGCTGTTTCGGTTTTTATCGCATATTGTGCGACAGCATTACCCAGGAGCTTGACCATCGGCGCCAGATCGTTCTTCAGCACCTCATCAGGAACAACCACCTTTTCCAGCTTGGCAGCCATATTGTCGGCTTGATTACCGAGCTTTCCAACAGAGTTGGACATCGAGCTGTTGGCTTTATCCAGCAAATCCGCTGCAGCTCCAACGCGGTTCGCTATCGAAGCAAACTGGGTTTCGACTTGCCCGAAATTGTGCTGCAACGCGTCACTGAGCTTGGCAGACGCCTCTTGGACAGGCTTGATCGATTCCATGGCAATATTGTCCAGGGCAGATCGAATGTGCTCCCCATTGCGTGCCGCTTGCTCGGCAATCTCTGCAAAGCCCTCTTCGAGCATTTGATGGCTGACACGACGAAAGTCGGCGAACTCCCTGGTTACGCTTTCCATCTCGGCTCTTACACGCCGTGTCATGTCGGCAAGTTCGTGCCTCGCCGTTCGCTCAATGTCCGCGGGATCGCGCCGCATCTGATTGTAGAAAACCCTCAGAGCAATACCGGTGATCGTCGACGTGATCGCGATGCCAAAATTTTGGACGATCGTGTCGGTTGAGCCTTCCGTTCCAAACTGAAACAGCGAGACCCCAAGGCTCGTCAGGGTGAACAGGAAGCCCATATAGTAGAGGTTATCGCCGGTCTGCTCGTCGTGCAGTTGTAGCTTTCCAGCAAAGATCGAAACCCCGAGATAGAAAAACATCAGGCAGGCCGGTGCTACCGCCGCGACGATCGGATTTACGCCTGAGAGTTTTGCAATGGCGATGAATACACACCCGCCGAGTGTCAATGCCGCGAAAACCACGACCGGCAGACGTGGATGATCCAGCAAAGGTTTGTCGTGCGCTCTCGCCATCAGTTTAACCCATCCAAGCCAACCAGCTTTTCGAACTCGCCGTGATGGTTCTGGACCCAATGTGTCCAGAACTCCGCGTGATCCAGGGTCTGAAATGGCTTCTTTGCCCGATCGATATAAAGAATTGTGATGCCCACCCCATCCAGCGACGTCCCATATGTGCGGTCGGCGGCGCTGTTGAGGTATTTTTGGTAATCCAGTCCCGATCGGTACTGCGAGTAAATCGTCGTATGCTCGATCATGTCAGAGGCGACCACCAATCGCTTGGGACTGCCCTGTTTGGCCAAGCTGCTATCGAAGAGCGACAGCTTGATTTTCTGAATTCCAGCCATGATCGGAGATTGGCTCGCGGAAGCCGCATTCGGGATTTCATCGGGAAGTTTGTTCAAAGGATCGCCGAAGGCGTTTTCCCACTTCTTTTGACGCCGCGCAGGATTGTTGGTCCAACTATCGACGGTCGACCCATCACCGGGATTGCATCCATCGAACATCACCGTCAGCTCACCAGGCGCCGAGCTCAGGGTATAAATCCTCACATACCCACCCGGCTCGACCTGCCCAATGGTCTTTCGGAACTCGTTCTTGAGATCAGCCATCGTCGTTGCCGAAATTGGATCAGTGGCGTCGATGAGGACGGCGGTCAGGCTGGAGGGTCCGTCCAATGGGCAATTCGTGTTGGCGTCGATATGGCCATTGCCAGACCTGGTCCACATCCAGCCGAAGCCGGCCAACATCGCAACGGATAGCACACCAAGGGCAATGGCCGCGGCAATGGTACCCGCATTGCCTTTCTTGCGTCTGCGGGTTCGCCTAGACATTCACGCTGTCCGGGTGAAGCTTATCAAGATCTCGGTACTGCTCAATTCCCCGTTCGCATTCCTGACCAATCAGACGAACCTGCTCGTTGAGTTCCTCCTGCGCCTGGCGAATTGATGCGCCAACATCTCCCTCATTCCACTCCCGCTCGCCGGTGACGTATGGCTTGATGCGATCAAGTTTGTAGGGCGTTCCGAAATGCTTGGGCGCCGGCTCGGTCCTCGCCTGGATGTTGGCTTCCCGATACATCGACAAAAGCTGATTGCAGGCTCGCTCCAATTGGTCTTGATGCTGCGCAAAAAGAGCCAGAAGCCTCGATCGATGATCGACAATCGCGCGGTGCTCGCGCCGGCGACTACCAAGCTGCTTGACGATTTCCTCCACTTTTTCGTTGTGGTCGTCGCGGACATCCTGCAGCTCTTCGATCAGTTCCTTCTTTCGATCGATGTAGTCATCGCGCCGTCGAACGAGCCGATTTTCAACGCCAGTGTAGCCTGGGTAAGGGTCGAGCACGAACCAGCCGTCGATAAAAGCGAAAAGCGAAAACATCAGGCCGATCGCAAACAGCAACCAGGACTTGATGTCCGTGAGACCCGCTGGATTGGCGAGCATATTACGGATGACCTCAGCGCCGGCGCCGTCAGCGAGCGAGCCGCTGACCTCACGGTAGTGCGCTAGCGCCAAGTTTATCGAAATCGCCAAGCCGATATAGAAAAGGATTGAAATGATCCCAACGAATTTTACGAAAAACGACCGATGGGTGACGAGACGAGCGCAGAAAACCGCCAGGAGCAAAGCCGCCCCGATGTTGATGAAAGAGAATGCCGCAGCCTCAAGGATGCCACCAAAAAATCCCTGCTCATTGCCCTTGGCCAGGAAGTTGCCGTTCATCGCTGTCTCGACCAGAAACAGAAATAGCAGAAGCGATAGCCGGAAAATGTGAGCGGCACCGTGCTGCACACGCGCGGCACGAACGAGACCGTGCTTCTCCTTAAACCATGCATGCTCTTTTTCGGCGTCGTTCAGGGCCCTTCTCAGGCCGTGAAGTTCATCGAGGCCCACGGCGACCGAGGCTTTGAAGTCCGAAACGCTAGCGGCATTCGTCTGACGGATTAGACCGAATTGTTCCTCGAAATCGAGGCCGGCAAGACGACCTCCAAGGAGTTGCAGGTTGTCCTCAAGAGTGTGATGCGCAGCCTTCTTCTCATCCTCAACGCGTTCCACGATGGCATGTTCGACATCGTCGAGATTCTTTGCCGTTTTCGGGGGTTGGTTCACCTCGCCGCGCTGCTTTCCGCGGTTAATGACATCCAGGTCGCCGTCGATCTTGGCAGGGTCCAGGCTGTTGAATAGCTGAGTGCTCGCCCGAAAATCGTGGTTGGATTCTCGCAGTGAGTCACGCAACTTATTTAGTTTTTCGAATTTAGAGCCCACGCACTCACAACCCCAACTTTACGCCCCCCGGCAGAGTGGTTTCTATGCATAGTAGAGCTAAAGGGCAACCGCACATTCACTTCTATCCACTTGCTAGTGCGGATCAGGCTCAATTGAGTTCCAACAAATGATCATGGCTGCTGATCAACTGGTTGATCGGCCGCGACTAGTCATGTCATGAGCCGTGCTGCGATGCTCTAAGGACAGAGTGCTACGAGCGGGTTCGCGACTGGGAAATTATCCACAGTCGTATACGTGTACTGGATCTCACCGCCCAGGCGAACGAAGGCAGATAGTTCCTCCGCACGACAGACATAGTTTTTGGTCATTTCATCGATCTTCTGGACATAGACCGGCCGCGAGACGCCAGCAGCCAACAATTTGGCGTCTACTTCCGCATCGGTCTGAGCCCAGGTGGCGTTGAAAACGATCCTTGGCCCGATTGCGATGATGCTCCGAACGGAGATGTTCGAACTGATCAGCATGGGCAATGCTGGAGCCATTTCGGTTTGCATTTTTTTTGCGTAGGCGCAGACGTCGGTCTTGGTGTACTTCGAGAGGCATTCATTTGCCGTCGCCACCCTTGGCCATGTCAGCAGGATCGCCAACGGGACGTGCATCAATCGCAATCCATCCAAAGTATTCTCCTCGCCCGATCTTGGCCTGCACAGAGGAGCATCTATCCTATTTGTGTTCACAGTGCCACGAGCAGCTTGTGCCCGACCGGCAATAGTGCTCTGTCTGAAATACTTTGGGAGGGCAATAAAATGAAAACAACATTTCTCGCGGCTATGGCCGCTGCAATAATCGCTTGCGCGACCGGCGCGTTTGCACACAGTGGCGGCACTGATGCCAACGGTTGCCATACCAACCATAAGACCGGCGCGTATCACTGTCACTGAAGGTCACGCCTTTCTGAGGGACACAAACATGCTGAAGAACATCATGTCAGCTCCGCTGGGCCTCCTCTTCATGCTGGGCGGGCCGATCACCTACGTGATGAATGTCGTCGACACATGGCAGGGCCATGCATCAGTGGTCGTAAAAATCCTGATTAACTTGAGCCTGGATGCGATGTTGGCGTTCATTTGGCCGATCACTTGGGCAATCTGGCTTTTCAAATATATGGCGGGCGCCGAAACTCCACTAACAACCGTGCTGGGCGTTTGAGGATCAAGTTTGCTGAAAATAATGCTTTTCGACGCCGGCCGGAACGGTCCGGTTGGTCTGCATCTGTGTAGCTATTGCCTCGCTGCTGGCGGTAGCGCCATGGCCGTACGGCTATTACCAATTCCTCCGCGTGGTGGTCTTTTTCGCCGGGATCTACTGCGGAGCCATGGTGTGGCGATCAGGCCCTGAAAATCGCACCCTGGCTTGGGCGCTGTTTGGAGCGGCAGCGATCTTCAACCCGTTCATGCCGGTTCATTTGCCGCGCGAGCTGTGGGCAATCTTCAACGTCGCAGCGGCTACTCTGTTCGGCTTTGTCGCATACCGGCACCGGAATTAAGCCGATAATCTGAGATGGCCAAGAGTGGACCTGAGACGCCGAAGGTCAAGGCGCGCCCGAGGGTCACCGTGTCACAGCCGTTGGCGCTTTATGCGGGAGATCTCCTCGAGCGGACGAAGGAGTACTTCGAGGCTTTCAACCATCTAGGCTCGGAGTCGGAAAAGGCGCATCTTTTTGCCCGTTATTTTCTATTTTCGCATGCCCTAGATGTGGAGCTTCAACAGGTTGTCCTCGATCAGGGCGAGGCGACTGATAGGCGTTTTTGACTTTAGGCTGCCATGTGGA
>NZ_JAIUGV010000031.1 GCF_020164745.1 Mesorhizobium sp. ES1-4
TTGCTTCACAGCCATTGCGATTCCCTCCGAGTGTTCCTCTCAGAGAATCACAACCAGCCAATTACGCAACAGGCCCCTTGTGGGAGAAGGTGGATCGGCGCGCAGCGCCGAGACGGTTGAGGGGTGCGTGAAGGAATGGGACGTTGCTGATTTTCGTCGTTTCACCCAGAGGTGCCGTCCGGCATGACTGCATCGCCAAGCTGGAACACCCCTCATCCGTCGCCTTCGGCGACACCTTCTCCCACAAGGGGAGAAGGAAGGGCCGCCTCAGCCCTCAGCCCTGCCCCGGATAGGGCGTGCCGTCCTTGTGCAGGAACCGGCCGTCCGAACTCGGGCTCATCATGTCGATGTCGGAACAGGTGATGACATCGTCCGGATTGCGCGAGCCGACTTCCAGGTAGCGCGCGGTGAGTGACGAGCGGTTGATCATGTGGTGGCCGTTGCCGCTGTTCCTGGCGAAGGCCGCGCAATCCCCTGCCCTCAGCACCGTCTCGCCGCCATCCTCGACCAGCACCAGTTCGCCTTCCAGCACATAGACGAACTCGTCCTCGTGGCTGTGCCAGTGGCGCTGGCTCGACCAGCCGCCGGGCGGGAGTGTCATCAGGTTGACGCCGAAATCGGTGAGGCCGCCGGCATCGCCGAGTCGGCGCCGCATGCGGTCGGCGCAAGGGGCGTCGAAGGGTGGGGGATAGCCGGAGCCCTTGCGGACGGGCACGGCTGACAGGTCGATCTTGGGCATGGGATGCTCCGGGAGTGGAGACGACATATTAAGACATGATGGCTGGCGGACGCAGGGCCAACTTGCGTGCTTGGTTGCCAAGAGCGCGTATCCGACGCCGCGCGCTATGGCGCCCCCCTCTGTCCTGCCGGACATCTCCCCCTCAAGGGGGGAGATTGGCAGCTCGGGCGGCGACGCCCTTTGCAACATTGGAGATCGGCGCAAGCCTCCCAACGTCGTCATCCCAGGGCGAAGCAGGAGCGGAGCTCCGTCGCGGAGACCCTGGGATCCATGCCGTTACATTAGCCGAGGGTGCAGCGATTCAGATTCTGCACCCTGGCATCACTCTGAAGTCACGGCATGGATCCTCGGGTCTGCGCTGCGTCGCTACGCTCCTGCTTCGCCCGTGGATGACGAAGCGACAGGCGGGCGATCAATCCCGACGAGCCCTCACCCCTGATGCGCGGCGCCCAGTTCCTTCACATGCTTCTCGTGCATCTTCAGCACCGGCAGCGTCTTCTTGGCGAATTCCTTCATCGCCGGGTCGTCGCCCGATTGCGCATAGGTGCTGAACATCGCGACCGCATCCCTGTGCGCGTCGGTCTGCATCTGGATATATTTTTGGTCGAACGCCTTGCCGCTGGCGCCCTTCAGCTCGTCGAGCATCTGCTGCTCCTTCGGCTGCAAGGCAGGCCCGGCGGGCTTGACCGAAGCGGTGGTTTGGCCCTTGCTCAGCGCCGCCTTGAAGTCCTCCCCAGCCTTGGTGTGATCCTTGATCATCCGGCTGGCGAAAGCCTTGACGTCTTCCGACGACGATTTTTCCTCGGCGAGCTTGCTCGACTGGATTTCGAACTCATTGGCGCTGGGCACCGTCGTGACGAAGGTTTGGGTGTCGACCTTGCTGTCGGCCATCACAGGCGCGACCGTGTTCGATTTGGTGCCGTTCGTTTGGGCAAGCACGGCCGGCGCGCTGGCAAGCAGGGCCGCGGCTGCCACAGTCAGAAGCGTTTTCATCTGAAATCTCCGCTCGGAATGATCCTTCTGACTGTCCAACGCCGCAGACGCGCCGAGGTTGCGCGTTCTCTCCCCCTCAGTGGCAGCCAGCCTCGCCATATTGCAGTTGCTCGTGCCAGTCCGGCCGGCCTTCCGGCGTGAAATCCATCAGGTTCCACAGGATTTCGCAGGTGCCGATGGCGCGCGGGTCCTGGCCGGGCTCGGTCGGCGCAAAGCCAAGTTCGGACGACCAGAAATGCCTGATGCCGTCACCGTCGCGGTGAAACACCGACAGCAGCGGGATCTGCGCGCCATCGGCCGTTTCAGCGTTGTAGTCGCGCTTGAAACTGTTGTCGGCCGACGACACCAGCCGCATGTTGCGCCAGCCGCGGTCGCGGGCGAGCGTGACGAGGTTTTCCAGTGCCGTCCTGGCCACCACGACAAAATTGAAGCCGGCCGCTTCGAGATGGCTGACGGCGCCGTCGAACTGGTCGAGCAGCGCCGTGCAGGAGGGGCACGGCTGGTCGGGCCGCGCCAGCTTCGCCGTGCCGCCGCCGGTCGCGACGTCGCGCGTCTCCTCCGGGTGGCGCGGAAACATCATCTGGTAGAGGATCAGCGTGTCCTTGCCGGGCGCGAACAGCTCCGACAGCTTTATCTTCACGGGCTTGCCGGCGATATCCAGCCCCTCGAACACGTAGTCCCGCGGCACCAGCCCGCCCGGCGGCAATTCCCGGCGCGCCTCGGCCACGGCTTCCATGGCGCGGCGCAGCTCGATTTCCTTCTTCAGCAGCTTTTCGCGCGCGGTGCGGTATCTGGCGGATTCGTTGGGAAAAGTGATCATGATCGGCTCCTTCAAATCGTCGTGCCGGCGTCCCGGCAAGGGTGCTCTACACTCCAAGGACGGTGCACACCGGTCGGCTCCTACATTTTTCACGGCCTCCCGGACCCGGCTTTGCGACGCTGCTTGCATCAGCTACGGCTTCCCTGACCGGGGTACGGCTTCCCTGACCGGGGAAAAGAATGACCGACACCGAGGAGATCGACCTGCGTTCCAATCCGCCCGAGGCGGCCCGCTGCTCACCCCTTGACGCCGCCGGCGGTCAGGCCGGAGACGATCCTGCGCTGGAAGATCAGCACCAGCAACACCAATGGCACGGTGACGATGACCGATGCGGCCATGATGTTGCCCCACGGGATTTCGAACTGTGAGTTGCCCGACAGCAGCGCAATCGCCACCGGCACGGTGCGTTGCGCATTGTTGGAGGTGAAGGTCAGCGCAAAGAGGAACTCGTTCCACGCGCCGATGAAGGCGAGCAGCCCGGTGGTCGCCAGTGCCGGCCCCATCAGCGGCAGGAAGATGCGCGTGACGATGATCCACGGCGTCGCGCCGTCGAGGATCGCCGCTTCCTCGACCTCAACCGGCAGGTCGCGCACGAAGGTGGTGAGCACCCAGACGGTGAACGGCAAGGTGAAGATCATGTAGGAGAAGATCAGCGCCAACAGCGAGTTGTAGAGGCCGAACATGCGGACGATCTCGAACAGGCCGGCGAGCACCGCCACCTGCGGGAACATGGAAACCGACAGGATGGCAAGAAGCAGGGCCGAGCGGCCGCGGAAACGAATGCGCGCCAGCGCGTAAGCCGAGGTAATGCCGAGCAGCAGCGAGAGAACGACGACGGCCCCGGAGACGACCAGCGAGTTCAGGAGATTGCGCGCGAAAGCGCCTTCGGCCAGCACGTTCCTGTAGTTGCCGAGGCTGAACGTCCGAGGCCAGAGGCCGGCCTGGAACAGTCCGGTCCCCGATTTCAGACTGGTGACGACGGCGTAGTAGAACGGGAACACCGCGACGAAGACGATCGCCAGGAGCAGCAGGTAGAACGCCGTCCGCTTCAGCACCCACATGTCAGCGGCCTCCGTCCAGGCTTATCCGACCGATCCTGATATAGGCGATCGTGAGCAGGGCGAGGATCAGGAAGAACAGGGTCGAGGCGGCCGAGCCGTAGGCGAATTTGTCGAACTCGAACAGGTTCTCCCGCGTAAACACCGACATCGACTTGGTGTGCACATTGTTGGGCGTCAGCACATAGATCAGGTCGAAGATGCGCAACGCATCGAGCGCGCGGAAGATCACCGCCACCGTCACCGCGGGACGGATCAGCGGCAAGGTCACCCGCCAGAATATCTGCCATGGATTGGCGCCGTCGAGCCGGGCGACCTCAATGATCTCGCGCGGCAGCATCTGCAGCGCGGCAAGGATGAGCAGCGCCATGAACGGCGTCGTCTTCCAGATGTCCACGATGAGCACCGCCGCCATCGCCGTGTCGGCGCTGGCCGTCCAGGCGATCTTGTGGTCGATTAGCCCAAGATTGACCAGCACGACGTTGATGATGCCGAACTGGTCGTTGAGCATCCACTGCCACATCTTGGCCGAGACGATCGTCGGGATCGCCCAGGGAATGAGGACCGCCGCCCTGACGATGCCGCGGCCGGGAAAGCTGGCATTGAGCACCAGCGCGACGATCATGCCGAGGATCGTCTCGCAGGTCACCGAGATCGCCGCGAAACGCACCGTGTTCCAGACGGCGCTCCACCAGACCGGGTCGGCGAGCAGCCCGTCATAGATCACCCGGCCGCTCGGCAGGCGCAGCACCGAGAAGTAGTTGTCGAAGCCGACGAACCGCCGGGCGTCGAGGTCGGCCAGCGAGGCGTCGGTGAAACTGAAATACACGGTGCGGATGAGCGGCCAGCCGGCAACAGCCGCGAGCACCAGCAGCATCGGCGCCAGGAACAGCCATGCCGAGCGCACGCGCCGCGCCATCAGCGGCGAATGCCTGGCCGGCGCGACGACGCTCACCAGCCCTTGCCTTTCAGCTTGCTCAGCCTCGCCTGGAGGTCCGCCAGATTGTCGGCGGCGCTGCCTTCGCCGGACAAGGTGTTGTGCACGGCCGTCCAGAACTCGCTCGATGCCTCATTGTATTTGATCTTGACCGTTGCGGAGGGACGCGGCACCGCGTTGAGGAAAATCTGCTTCCAGCGCGGCACGATCGGCTGTTGCCTGGCAATGTCGGGATCGTCATAGAGCGCCTGGATGGTCGGGAGGTTCGACGTCTTCAAAGTGCGGTATTTCTGCATCTGAGGCGAAGCGATGAACTTGACCAGTCCGATCGCGGCGTCCGGATGCTTGGAATATTTGGAGACCGCGAGGTTCCAGCCGCCCAGGGTCGCGACCGGTCTGGCGCCCTCGCCGGCGCCGGCCGGCAGAGGCGCCACGTCGAACTTGCCCTTGATCGGCGAGGCCTGGCTGTTGCCGAGCGCATAGGCATAGGGCCAGTTGCGCATGAAGACGGCATTGCCGGTCTGCCACACGCCGCGCGATTCCTCTTCCTGGTAGGCGAGCACGCCGGGCGGCGAGATGGTCCCGATCCACCCCCTGACCATGTCGAGCGCGGCCGCCGCGTTAGGGTTGTCGACCGATATGGTGCCGTCCGGCTCGACGATCCGGCCGCCGCCGCTGGACATCACCCATTCGAGCGCATTGCAGGTCAGCCCCTCATAGGCGTTGCCCTGGAAGACGAAACCCCAGATATCCTTGTTGCCGGCCGCCCGTTCCTTGTCCATGACCAGCTTGGCGGTCCCGGCCAGTTCCTTCCAGGTGGCAGGGACCTTGGCGCCATACTTGTCGAGCAGGTCCTTGCGGTAATAGAGCGCCGGCGCATCGGTGAAGATTGGCAGCGCGACCAGCCTGTCGTTGACGGTCTGCGACTGGATGATCGACGGGAAGTGGGCGCCGACCACATCCTTGGTAGCCTGTGTCAGGTCGACGAGCTGGCTGGCGAGCTGCGGCGCCCAGATGACGTCCGTCTGGTAGACGTCGATGTCGCTGTTTCCGGCGGCAAGCCACAGCCTGTACAGGCCGAACTGGTCGGTCGTCGACGGCGGCAGGACAACGATGGAAACCTTGTTGCCGCTCACCTTCTCGTAGCGGTCCAGGATCTCGCGAAGCACCTTGATGCCATTGCCGGTGTCTCCCGACACGATCGACAGATCGACGGCCCGCGCCGGCGCGGCCGAAAGCACGGCACCAATTGCGAGCGTCAGCAATGCGAGGACAGGCTTCACGGCGGTGGCCTCCCTTGGAGCCGGCCGCGCGTCGGCAGCTCTTCAGATTCCCCCTGCCCCTGAATGCGAAGCAGCACTTGCGGGTTCCCGGCCTCTGATGCGCGTCGCCCCAAACACACCTCGGTTTGCGAGACGACACGCATAGAACAAGAACCCTTGAGAGCCGCATGAAACCCTTCGACGCTTTGCGCTTCAGGCTTCCCAGTTGACCTCGAACATGCCGACCCGCTCATAGAGCCGAACGGCGGCGGCGTTTTCGACCGTGTTGGTCTTGAGATCGACATGGGCGGCACCCCTGTCGCGGAAAGTGGCGAAGGCATGCCACATCAACGCCTCGCCAATGCCCCGGCCGCGCGCCTCGGGATGAACGGCGAGGTCCTTGACGAAGGCCGAGGTCCAGCACAGGGCCGCCGCTGCCAGCCGGCCCTTGGCATCGATGACGAGGAAACACAGCGCCGGGTCGAATTCCGGATCATCCGCGACACGCGGCCACCATTCTTCGAAGGGGCCTTCGTTGCCATCGTCATACACCTCGCTTAGCAGTGCATGCAGGGGCAGCGCGTCACCGGGCTCGAAGCAGCGCATGACAAACCCGTCCGGCCAGTGCGGTGCGACGAGCGTCTCGTCCAGGATCTTGCGCAGCCGTATGTCGTTTGGAGCCGGCGGGCGCGGTTCGGGCATCGCGCTCAGGCGTCGGGCTGAAGACGCCGGCGCCTGCGGTCGAAGCCCAGCCCGGTCGCTTCGAGCAGGCCCTTGCGCTTGGCGTCGAAATAGTAGCCGGTCTGGTAGAGCCAGTCGGCTTTCTTGGCGTTGCCGTCCGACACCAGCCAGGCGCCGCGCAGATATTTGACCGCGTATTTTAGATTGGTCTCGGCGTCGAACAGCCCCTTGGCCGGCCCGTCATAGCCCATGCCGCGCGCCGTCGCGTGCTTGATCTGCATCAGCCCCCAATGGCCATTGTTGTAAGCCTTGGGATTGTAGGTGCTCTCGCGGTTGACGACATGGCGCACCAGATCCACCGGCACCTGGTACAGGGCGGCGTATTTGACGATCAGCCGGTCGACGTCGCCGCGCATGCCGGACGCATGCTGCTCCGGCTCGACCGGCGCCGACGGGAACTGCACCAGCGCGGCCGGGTTCTGCGGCACCATGTAGGCCACTTGCTGCACGCCAGGCAGTTTCTGGCCGCCCTTGGCGACCGCCGGCACGATGAGCCCGGCGGTCGTGTACGTCCCGGCCGACTGGATGGGCTGGCCCGCTTTCGCCGGGGCCGGCGCCTGCCAGGCATTGGCGGCCATGATCGCGGGCACGGCCGGCGCCGCAGGCGTTGCCCCGGCAAAGGCGGCAGTCGCCGCGGCCGGCTGGGCGGCAGGATCGAGTGCCGGCGTGGCGGCGCTCGGGGTCAACTCGGCAGTCTGGACGGGCGCGATTCCGGAAGATTGCGGCAGCACCGAAACCGTCTCCGGCAGCGGCAGGGAGAAGCCGGCATCGCTGCCGGCCGTGGTCGCGGTTTCGGTCAGGGACGGCGCGGCCGTCATCTGCGAGGTCGAAGTGCAGCCGCTCATACCGGCAGCCGCCACGATCACGCCGACGACGATAAGGGTTTGTTTTGCTGGCAAGCCGCGTACGGAGTCCGGTTTGTCGGGTCGTTAAGCTTCCCTTACACCAGCGATTCCTGGGGGGCAATCGGGGCCATCTGGCGGTTTTCGGGTGGCGGGACGCAGGCGGCGATGCCATAGTGTTCCTGATATGTACCAGCAGGAATCCCGGATTCCGCCGCTTTGCGGAAAGGAGCGCGTCATGGAAACGACATCTTCGATCACAGCCGGCCACGCAGTGTTAGAAACAGTGATCGGTTTCATGGGCATCGCCTGGAGCGAAAAGGGCCTGATCCGGCTCTGCCTGCCCGAACGCAGCCGCGAGGCGGTGGAGCGGCGGCTGATGCGCCACGCCGGCGTTTCCGCCTCCACGGCCCAGCCGTCATGGGTGGTCGAGTTGATCGCCGCGATCAAGGCCTATGCCGCGGGCGAGGACGTCGATTTCACCGGCTTTCCCGTCGATCTCGACGGCATCGACCACTTCCGCCTCGCCATCTACGACGCGGCAAGAAAGCTCGGCTATGGCGAAACCACCACCTATGGCGAACTCGCCAAGCGTGCCGGCCATGCCGGCCTGCCGCGCGAAACCGGTGCTGCCCTCGGCGCCAATCCGGTGCCGCTGGTCATCCCGTGCCACCGTATCCTTGCCGCCGGCGGCAAGATCGGCGGCTTCTCGGCGCCCGGCGGCTCGATCACCAAGGAAAAGATGCTGGCCATGGAAGGCGTGCGCGTCGGCCCGCCACCGCCGGCGCAGGTGTCCTTCGGGTTTTGAGGGCGGTAAGCCGCTCCCGTGTGTCGAGATACACCTTAGTGGCGCCGGATGAACCGATGCCTGAAATGCTCGTTGTCCGGCCGCTTGCAATTGTAGACCGGGCAGGACTTGGTGTCGGCGCTCGGCACATAGGCGCGCGTCCGCACCTCGCCCATGGTGCAGAATTGCTGGCTCTGCACATAGCGGTCGTAAAGCGGCAGCCCCGGCACACGTTTCGACTGATAGCGCAGGATGACCGCACCTTGGCGCGCAATCGTCGACTGCACCTTGCCGCAGCTCATATGCGTCGGGTCGTAGCGCGAGATCGCCTGCGCCTGGGCGGCCACCAGCGTAAGGCAGGCGGCAAGCAGGATGGTTTTCATGGCCCTCTCCCCGCGATCGCCGCCCGGGCAGGGCGCGATCCTGTGCCACGGTTTCACCAGATTGGGGCGGCCGTTGGGCGGCCCCCGATCACGGCTTTTTCACGCAGTCTTGTTTTTTGTGCGAAAGCAGCCTATATCAGCCGCATTGATATTTCGGCCGATCGATCCGGGCCTCGCGATCTTCGCGTTTGCTGACGTCTATCTCCAAAATCTCGATGCACACCGGCTGGATTTCGGTCCAGTCATACCAAAGCAAATGTGAAGGACTATTTTTATGGCAACTGGAACGGTCAAGTGGTTCAACGCCACCAAGGGCTTCGGCTTCATCCAGCCTGACAGCGGCGGCGCGGACGTTTTCGTCCACATCTCGGCTGTCGAGCGCGCTGGACTGTCGACCCTGGTCGAAGGCCAGAAGATCAACTTCGAGATCGAGCAGGACCGCCGCACTGGCAAGTCGTCCGCTGGTTCTCTGAGCAAGGCAGCCTGATTTTGAAAATGGCGCGCGCCGGACGATAGTTCGGGGCGCGCGGCAAGTCACGGATGTACTGACGGTCGCGCGAGAAGCGCGCCGGAGCCGAAAGACCCGACAAGCTGGAACAGCAGATAGCTGCCAGCCCGGACCGGACGCTCCCGATCAGGCTACCGAAATGGGAAGGCGGGATTTATCCCGCCTTTTTGTTTGCCTGGGGTTCAGGCACCGAGGCTGGGGAAACAATAGTCCCACTTGTGGTACTTTTAGCCCAATAGTGGTACTATTTTGAGCATGACCAAGCTTGAGCAAATCGAAAAATCGGTCGCAGCTCTGAGCCCTGAGGAACTGAAGGCGTTTGCCGCCTGGTTTGAGGCGCTCAAGGCGGACATGTGGGATAGGCAGATCGAGACCGACGTGAAGGCGGGCCGATTGGACAAGTTTGCCGAAGCGGCGCTGGCTGACCATCGCGCCGGCCGAACCCGGCCATTGTGAATCACATCGCCTCTCCATCGTTCTGGGAGGCTTACGAAAAACTGCCATTGTCAATCAGAGCAAAAGCGGACAGGCGTTTTGCGAGACTGCGCGCTGATCCCTTTCATCCATCACTGCATTTCAAACAGGTCGGACGTTATTGGTCGGCGCGAGTTGACGATAGCTAACCGGGCCGTTGCCATCCGTGACAATGATGATGTGATCTGGTTCTGGATCGGCACCCATGCGGACTATGACCGCCTTTTGAAGTAGCCTCACGGCGAGCCCCGTCCAGCCGCCCCCGTCCAGCCGCCCCCGTCCAGCCGCGAAGCGGTTATGGGCATCAGGACGAACTACCCCACCCAGTCGATCGGTACATGCCCCGGATCGGCCTCCACGCGGCCAAGCCAGGCCACAACCGCCGGATAGGCGTCGAGCTGAAAGCCGCCCTGCTCCGCCGTGTGCGTATAGGCATAGAGCGCGATGTCGGCGATGCTGAACGCACCAGCGAAGAAGTCGTTGTTTTCGAGATGTTTATCCATCACGCCGAGCGCCTTGTTGCCGCGCTCCAGCGTCGCCGCCAGCCGCTCGGGCGTGGCGTCCCCAGCGCGCTCGGGAAAGGTCAGCAGCGCCTTGCGCACGGCGATATAGGGTTCGTGGCTGTATTGCTCGAAGAACAGCCACTGATAGGCGAGCCCGCGTTCGTATCTGTCCGCCGGCAGGAAGCGCGTGCCTTCGGCGAGATAGAGCAGGATGGCGTTGGATTCGGCCAGCCGCCGGCCGTCGTCGAGTTCGAGCAGCGGCACCATGGCGTTCGGATTCTTGACGACGAAGTCGGCCTTGCGCGTGTCGCCGGTATGCGAACTCACCTCGACGGTGGTGAAGGCCAGGCCGAGTTTGGCCATCAAGAGGCGCGGCTTGTAGCAATTGCCGCTGTCGATCATGCTGTAGAGTATCATTGCCGGTCCCCGATGCGCAGCCTCGTACGAGGTCTATCGCAGCGGCGTCATCTTCAACCAGTGATTTGTTTTGGCGCGACCATCAACGCCGCTTATGCAACGGCACGACCTTGCTGTCGAAGCCGAGCAGTGCATCGACCGCAAGCGGCTCTTCGTTGAAAATGGTGCCGGCCAGCGCCGGACGCCCGAGAAGAAAACCTTGCAGCAGATCGACGCCGCCTTCGAGCGCGACACGCAAATGGATGGGCTGCTCGATGCCCTCGACCAGCACCTTGGCGCCGCGGTCGTGCAGGCTGGAGACCAGCGGGCGGAAGAAGCGTTCGGCGGCGGCATGGCGGCAGAACTGTGCGAACCAGCCACCATCGATCTTGACGATGTCGGGCTGAAGCAGGCTCACCCGCTCCTCGGTCGAATGGCCGGTGCCGAAATCGTCGATGGCGATGCGGATGCCATCGCGCCGTATTTCGCGCGCCAGCCTGGCCAGCAGCGCATCGTCGGCCGCCTGTTCGGTGATTTCACAGACCAGCATGGCAGGCGCGAGGCCGAGTTCGCCGAGATGCCTGCTCATCAGCCGTATCTCGGCCAGCGCCCGTTCAGGATGATCGTTGACCAGCGGATTGTAGTTGAAGAACAGGTCGAGCCCGTCGACGCCGATATTGTGGAAATTCCTCAGATGCAGCACCCGGCACATGGTTTCGATGTACAGCCGGTCGGAAGCCGCGACGCTGTCGAAGAACATCCGTGGCGACCCGGGCCGGCCCGCACGATGCGGCTCGATCAGGCCTTCGACGGCCACCGGATGCAAGCCGTTGCCGCGCGGGGCGTAGATCGGCTGATAGGCGCTGCGCAGGCGGAAGTCGCCATGAATGCCGTATTCGATGCCGATCTCGTCGGCGAAGATCGCATCGCCGACCGTGCGCCGCCGCCCGACCATCATGGCGCGATCCTGCGCCCGAACGCCTTTGCCGGCCGCCCCGTGCGCGGCGCCACGGCGGCGGGAGCGGACGCATGGCTTGCGGCGGGGGCAGGTTCGGGGCTGCCCTCAGGGAAAACACGAAAACTCGTCGGCGCCAGTTCGGGACGGGCCAGCACGAATCCCTGGACCATCGAGGCACCCGATCGCTCGGCCAGCTCCAGTTGCCAGCCTTCCTCGATACCCTCGAACACGGTGCGGATGCCCTGGTCCTCGAAACTCCTGACCATGGATGTCAGCAGCGCGAAACCGGCGCCCGATTCCATCAGCTGCGTGATCCAGTGCGCATCGAACTTGACGATGTCGGGCCTCAGTTCCTTGACGCGGTTGATGTCGGAATCGTCGGCGCCATAGTCGTCAACGGCGATCCGAAAGCCGTTGCCCCTGAGCGCGGCGACGAAGCTGTACAGGGTCTCCTGCGATGCCGACCTCTGCTCGGTCACCTCACAAACGACACGGCCCGGATCGATGTCGGCTTCGCGCAGCACGAGCCGCATGTCGCGCAAGGCGCTGTCGGCGATCGAGCGCTCGGTGAACACCGACGGGTCGAAGTTGACAAAGATCGACGCCTCCTTGGGCAGGCAGACGCCGGCATTCAGGAGATGCAACGTCCTGGTGAGCGCCTCCACATGGAGGCGGTCGGCTGCCGGACAGGTGCTGAAAAAGGTGATCGGCGATTGCGGTTCGCCGTCGCGGAACGGGCGGATCAGCCCTTCGAAAGCGGCAATCGACAGCTTGCCGTCCTCGAAGGCGAAGATCGGCTGGAAAGCGCTTTGCAGCGTATAGATGCCCCAGACACCGCTCGAGGTGCCGTCATCATGGCGGATGATATGGGCAAGCCCGATGCTGCGTGACAAGGGTTCCTCGCTCCGCGACCCGGCGGAATTGGATTTACAATCCTGCCATGCAAGCCTCTACCGCCGGTTAATGAATTTAGTGTTGCCGTTCACGCCGCATTGACCGCCCGTCCCACCTTGGCCCAGCCGACAAGGCTTGCGCCGGGGGGAATGATGCGACATGAGAAACGCCGCGGCCGCTCCTGGCCGCGCCTATCCTTTGGAGAGACAAAAGGTCATGGCCTTTCTTGCCGACACCCTTTCCCGCGTGAAGCCTTCCGCCACCATCGCCGTGACGCAGAAAGCCCGCGAGCTGAAAAATGCCGGCCGGGACATCATTGGCCTTGGTGCCGGCGAACCGGATTTCGATACGCCCGACAACATCAAGAATGCCGCGATCGAGGCCATTCGCCGTGGCGAGACCAAATATCCGCCGGTTTCGGGCATCGTGCCGCTGCGCGAGGCGATCGCGAAGAAGTTCAAGCGCGAGAACAATCTCGACTACAAGCCCGAGCAAACCATCGTCGGCACCGGCGGCAAGCAGATCCTGTTCAACGCCTTCATGGCGACGCTGAACCCGGGCGATGAGGTCATCATCCCCCGTCCCTACTGGGTCAGCTATCCCGAAATGGTGGCGATCTGCGGCGGCACGTCGGTGTTTGCCGACACCTCGATCGACAACAGCTTCAAGCTGACCCCCGCGGTGCTGGAAAAAGCGATCACGCCGAAGACCAAATGGCTGTTGATGAACTCGCCGTCGAACCCGTCGGGCGCGGCCTACACAGAAGCAGAGCTGCGCGCGCTGGCCGATGTGCTGTTGAAGCATCCGCATGTCTGGACGCTGACGGACGACATGTACGAGCACCTGACCTATGGCGATTTCGTCTTCAAGACCATCGCCGAGGTGGAGCCGAAGCTCTACGATCGAACGCTGACGATGAACGGCGTGTCGAAAGCCTATGCCATGACCGGCTGGCGCATCGGCTACGCCGCCGGTCCCGTCCAGTTGATCAAGGCGATGGACATGATCCAGGGCCAGCAGACCTCCGGCGCCTGCACGATCGCGCAATGGGCTTCGGTCGAGGCTTTGAATGGCCCGCAGGATTTCATCGCCAGGAACAAGGCGATCTTCCAGGGCAGGCGCGACCTCGTCGTCTCGATGCTCAACCAGGCCCGCGGCATTACATGTCCTTCGCCGGAAGGCGCCTTTTATGTCTATCCGTCATGCGCCCAGTTGATCGGCAGGAAGACGAAGTCCGGCAAAGTGATCGACACCGACGAGACCTTCTGCTCGGAACTGCTCGAGGCCGAGGGGGTCGCGGTGGTGTTCGGCTCGGCCTTCGGCCTCGGCCCGAACTTCCGCATCTCCTACGCGACCTCGGACACGCTGCTCGAGGAAGCCTGCACACGCATCCAACGCTTCACGGCATCACTGACCTGATCAGGTGAGTCCGAAACAGAACCCGGCGTCACCGCCATCAGGCGTTGCCGCCGGATTTTGTGAATACAGGGCCAGCAACTCAGCCGCCATATTGCGCCGCCGTCACCGCTTCCAGCCACTCGGCATGGACGCCGTCGAGCGCCTCCTGCATGGCGATATGCGTCATCGCCGTTTTCGATCCGGCACCGTGCCAGTGCTTCTCGCCGGGTGCGAACGAAATGGTGTCGCCGGCCCTGATCTCGTGGACCGGGCCGTCCCATGTCTGGACCAGCCCGGCACCCGAGGTGACATGGAGCGTCTGGCCGAGCGGATGCGTGTGCCAGTGGGTGCGCGCGCCTGGCTCGAAGGCGACCAGCAAGGCCCTGAGCCTGGCCGGCGCCTCCGTCTCGACGATCGGCGTCTGCAGAACCCGGCCGGTGAAATACTTTTCCGGCGCCATGATGGTCGGCACGCTGCCGCAAGCAATGATCTTCATCGTCTGTCCCTGGAATTGGCGGAGCCGGAAAGGCGCCGGCCCTTGAAGTGAGCCCGCATTCTCGGCCGGGATTGGCCTGGACGCAACCGGCCCCTGTCACCTAGCTCGGACGAAGGCCTGGTCTTTCTCTTAACCATGAATCTTGCCCGCTTGGGAAGACCGAGCGAAATGCGGGCGAATTCAATGCCTTCTTAACGGCTGCCCACTAGCCGTGGGCCTGCATTGCGGGGGCGGGCCGATGAGCATACTGGCGACGATCAAGGACCACAGCGGCCGGATCTATCGCGCTATCCAGTCGCTGCTTGCGATCAGCATCGGCGCGGCGGTACTTGGCGCTTTCGACATCTCGCAAAACCTGTCCGCGGGCAGTGCCTTCACCATCTCGATCCTGGCCACGAGCCTGGCCTTGCTGGCCTTGATGTACATGCGCAGCAGCGTCGTCCATCGCTTGCGTTCGGCGGAGGCGGCAGAGGCGGAAAAGCATCATTTCCTGACAAGAGATGCAATGACGGGCGCGATGACGAGGCGCTATTTCCTCGAGGCGCTACGCGAAAGCCTGGGCACCATGCGCGACAGGCGCGAGGCGGCCTTGCTCTTGATCGACCTCGACCATTTCAAGCAGTTGAACGACACGTTCGGACACCAGTTCGGCGACCTCACCCTGGCGCATCTGGTCAAGACCTCGGAGCGCATCTTTGCGGGCAGCATAATCGGGCGCCTCGGCGGCGACGAATTCGGCGTCATCATTCCGCACGGCGACCTGGCCGCTATCAACAAGGATGTCAGGCAATTGCTGGATGCCATGCGCGCCGGCAAATCGCATGAAGGCAGGACCATTCCGCTCTCCATTTCGCTTGGCGTGGCTTTGGCGCCGGCCCATGCCTCCAACACAACGGAATTGATGCTGGTTGCCGATCTGGCGCTCTATGAAAGCAAGGCGGCGGGCCGTGGCCGCGTCACCGTCTTCGACGAGGAGATGCTGTCCGACAAGCGCTATCGGCGTCTTGTCGAACGGGAACTGCGCGCCGCGGTCTATCTGGGCGAGCTAGAATTGCACTACCAGCCGATCGTCAACCCGGACGATTCCAGCCACGCGCTCGAGGGACTGATCCGCTGGCGCCATCCGGTTCGCGGGCTGATTGCGCCGGCCGAGTTCATCGCTATCGCGGAACGCTCGACGTTGATCGACATGCTCGGCGAATGGGTGTTCAAGCGGGCCTGTGCCGATATCGGCCAGTTCCCGGGCCACCGCATCTCGATCAACGTCTCCGGCGAGCAACTCAAGCGCGACGAGATCGTCACCATGTGCGACCGCGTGCTAAAGGAAACCGGCCGGTCGGCGTCGCAGTTCATCATCGAGATCACCGAGACGGTCGCGACCGCCGCCACGCCCGAGATCCTGCGGCGCCTCGAAGCGTTGCGCGGCCTCGGCTTTCACATCGCCCTCGACGATTTCGGCACCGGCCATTGCGGCTTCAACTATCTCAAGACTTTGCCCATCGACATCATCAAGATCGATCGCTCCTACATCCGCAGCCTTGCCCATGACCAGGTGGCGCAAATCTTCGTCTCGGCGCTGGCGCAGATCGCGCGCATCCAGAACGTCACCATCGTGGCGGAAGGCGTGGAGACGGCCGAAGAATTCGCTCTCGCCAAGGCCGCAGGCTGCAACCGTTTCCAAGGTTATTTCTTCGGTAGGCCGGCGCCGCGCGACAAGCTCGCGCTGCGTGCCCGCCGCTCGGTCGAACCGCTCGCGCTCCGCGCCTGAGCCGGCCAGCCCTTCCTATTTCCCTTGCCCTCCCGGCAAACAAGTGGGACGATAATCACGGGCAGGTCGAAACAGGCCCGCCCGCGACGGTCGAACAGGCCGGCCGCCGCTCAGGACCGATTGACCTTGGCCTGAACCATGAACGCCAATCGGTCCCCATGAAACGCCTGAGTGGAGGTCAGTCATGGGTAATCGCGCCGGAGGACGACGCACGGGACCGAAATGCATTGCCATAGTCGGTCCCTTCGCAAGCGGTAAGACAACACTTCTCGAAGCCATATTGGCCCGTACGGGCGCCATCCCCCGCCAGAACCCGGTTTCCTCGGGCAGCACGGTCTCGGACCATTCGCCCGAGGCGCGCGCCCACGCCATGAGCGTCGAGGCGTCAATCGCCACCACCGAATTTATGGGCGAGCAGATTACATTCGTCGACTGCCCCGGCTCGATCGAATTCTCCTTCGAGGCCGAACCGGTGCTGGCCGCCTGCGATCTGGCGGTGGTCGTGGCCGAGGCCGACGAGAAAAAGATTCCTGCCCTGCAGCTGATCATGCGCAAGCTCGACGACCTCGTCGTGCCGCGCATCCTGTTCCTCAACAAGGTCGACAAGGCGACCGCGGGCGTGCGCGATACGCTGAAGATGTTGCAGCCGGCAAGCTCGGCGCCCCTGCTTCTGCGCCAGATTCCGCTGCGCAAGGACGGCGTCGTCATCGGCTCCATCGATCTGGCGTTGGAACGCGCCTATATCTACCGCGAATATGCCGAAAGCGAGGTGGCTCAGATACCGGGCGACGACAAGGCGCGCGAGTTGGAGGCGCGCTTCTCCATGCTGGAGACGCTGGCCGACCATGATGATCGGTTGATGGAGCAGTTGCTGGAGGAGATCGAGCCACCCAAGGACGCGATCTTCGACGACCTCGCCGCCGATCTGCGCGACGGCGCGGTGACGCCGGTGCTGATCGGCACCGCTGAGCGAGGCAATGGCGTGCTGCGCCTCTTGAAGGCGATCCGCCACGACGCGCCCGACATCGAGGCGACCCGCAAGCGGCTCGGCGCCCCGGACGGCAGCGCGACGGTGGTTCAGGTGATGAAGACCATCCACACGCCGCATGGCGGCAAGCTGTCGGTGTCGCGCATCCTGTCGGGCCAGCTTGCCGACGGCTCGGAGCTGTGGCTGCCCGGCGGCGACACCGCCAAGGTTTCCGGCATTTACAGGATGCTGGGCAAGGACCAGGTCAAACTGACCGCCGCCAGGGCCGGCGACACCGTGGCGCTCGGCAAGCTGGACGATGTCAAGACAGGCCAGACGCTGACCTCGGCCAAGGGCGGCATCAAGCCGTTGTTCGACTTGGAGCCGCCGCAGCCGGTCTTCGCCTTTGCGCTGCGCCCCAAGGAGCGCAAGGATGAGGTCAAGATGTCGGCCGCCATCCAGCGTCTTGCCGAGGAAGATCCCTCGCTCAGCCTGCGTCACAACCAGGACTCGGCCGAGACCGTGCTTTCCGGTCACGGTGAGATGCATTTGCGCGTCGTGCGCGAGCGGCTGGAGGGCAAGAACCAGATACCGGTCGAGGGCCATGCGCCGGCGGTGCCCTATCGCGAGACGATCCGCAAGGCGGTGCAGCAGCGCGGCCGTCACAAGAAACAGTCGGGCGGCCACGGCCAGTTCGGCGATGTGGTGATCGAAATCAAGCCGCTGCCGCGCGGCTCCGGCTTCCAGTTCACCGATACCATCACCGGCGGCGTCGTGCCCAAGACCTACATCCAGTCGGTCGAGACGGGCATACGCGATTACCTCAAGTCCGGCCCGCTCGGCTTTCCAGTCGTCGACGTCGCGGTCAATCTCTCGGACGGTTCGTACCATGCGGTCGATTCCTCCGACATGGCCTTCCAGATGGCGGCCAAACTCGCCATGAAGGAAGGCATGGCCGCCTGCTCGCCGGTGCTTCTGGAACCGGTGATGAAGGTCGAGATCGTCACGCCGTCGGACGCAACGTCGAAGATCATAGCTCTGATCCCGCAGAGGCGCGGTCAGATTCTCGGTTATGACGCGCGGCCCGGCTGGCCGGGATGGGATGTGGTCGAGGCGACCATGCCGCAGGCCGAGATCGGTGATCTGATCATCGAGCTGCGGTCAGCCACTTCAGGCGTTGCCAGCTACCGCGCCGTTTTCGATCACATGGCCGAGCTGACTGGCCGTCTCGCCGACGAGGCGATGAACGCCAACGGCAAGGCCGCCTGATTGTGCCCGATGGCCGATTTTTGAATGCATGTGAAGAGCCCCCTCGAACGGTCGAGGGGGCAAACCAAAAACGACGCCCGGGAGCCGGACGCCGTTTTGTTTGCGGACCGTTTTCTTGGGAGGAAAAACGGCAGGTCCGCCGCGTGTAAAGTCGCCGCGCTTTCGGCGGGAAAAGGTTCGGACGCGGTAGCCGCCTGAGCCCGGGTCGTCCAAGTGATGCCCCCATCTCTCGTCCGAACCACACCGCGTCCTATGATCCACTTAGCAGATGGAAGGTGTCCTTGTCATGTTACCAGAGGTTACATGACACTGTTACGCGGCAATTTTGGTGAATTTTTCAGCCAAGCGAGTGGCATGAAGGCAACAAAAAAGCCGGATCAACGAAGATCCGGCTGAGTTTGATTGGAAGTGCCTGTTAGGGCTAACCTCCAGAGGGGAACACTCGAGGGCGCTAATGGGAGGAGAACGCGCCCAGGAGATGATCTATATATGTGCTCTTCATGCCCAAGAAACAAGCATCTATTTTGCAACACACGCATGCAAAAAGGCACAGGCTGTGGTCCAACCCATTCCGGAAGCCAATAGGACCAGCAGAATCATGGAGATGACGCGCGCTTTCGAGTCATTGTCGTCTCGAAGACGCCAATCCCGGCGGATTTTGTTCCCAAATGCCGAAAAACACTGATGATGTGGAATGAGGCAGTGGCGGTTCAATTCAAAGGCAGTCGAGCGTAGATCAACCGATGCACAGGTTTCGGCCGCCTTGGCGGAGCTGAGCCCGTCGGCGAAGCCGCTTTGCCTCAGAAGGACCAGCTTCTGGCCTTGGCGATGACGAAGTCACGAAACACGTGCAGCTTCGCCTGGTTCTTCATCGCGTCCGGATAGGCGAAATAGGTGTCGAAGGACGGCACTTCGGTTTCCGGCAGGAGCTGCACCAGGCCGGAATCCTTGCTGATCACATAGTCCGGCAGCATGGCGATGCCGGCGCCGCCCTGCACGGCACGCTTGATCGACAGGATGTCGTTGATCTGCAGTGTCGGCACGCGCTGGCCGCCTTCGAAATCGCCGACCGTCTCCAGCCAGTTCAACTCCGAGAGATGCGACGGCACCGGTACGCCGAAGGTGACGATGCGATGGCTCTTCAACTCGGCGACGGAAGCCGGTTTGCCGTATTTGGCGACATAGGAAGGCGCCGCGTAGAGATGGAAATGGACGGTGAACAGGCGGCGCTGGATCAGGTCGGGCTGTTGCGGCTGGCGCAGCCGGATCGCGCAATCGGCCTGGCGCATGGTGAGGTCGAGTTCCTCATTGGCGAGGATCAGTTGCAGGCTGATTTCGGGGTAGAGTTCGATGAATTCCTGCACCCGCTCGGTCAGCCAGCCGGCGCCGAGGCCGACGGTCGTCGTGACCCTGAGCACACCGGAGGGCCGGTCCTTGGTCTCGGTCAGTCGCGACTTGATGGTTTCCAGCTTCATCAGCACGTCATGCGCCGTGCGGAACAGCATCTCGCCCTGTTCGGTCAACACCAGGCCGCGTGCATGGCGGTTGAACAGCGGCACGCCAACATCATGTTCGAGCGCGCTGACCTGCCGCGATATCGCCGATTGCGATAGATGCAGCGTCTCGGCGGCATGCGTAAACGATCCCGCTTCCGCCGCAGCGTGAAACACGCGTAGCTTGTCCCAGTCCAACGCCATGATTTCCCCTCGTTCCGGTTGGCGTCTGAATGAAAAATCAGGCTTTTGCACGGCGTTTCTAAGCCGTTTTTTCAACAGTTCCGCAAGCCGCCTATTCCGCAGCCTCGCGATGCACCTCGATGCCGGCCAGATACTTTTCCGCCTCGAGCGCGGCCATGCAGCCCAGCCCTGCCGCCGTCACCGCCTGGCGGTAGACATCGTCGGTCACGTCGCCGGCGGCGAACACGCCAGGCACGTCGGTGCGCGTCGAATCCGGCGCTGTCCACAGATAGCCGTTCGGCTTCTGCTTCAACTTGCCCACGAACAGCTCGACCGCCGGCGCATGGCCGATGGCCACGAAGACGCCGTCGATCTTGAGATGGCTCTCGGCACCGGTCACGGCATGTTTGAGCTTCAGCCCTTCGACCGAGGGCGGCAGTGGCGCTTTGCCGGGGCGCCCGGTGATCTCGTCGACGATCGTATCCCAGATGACGCGGACATTGTCCTTCTTCAGCAGCCGTTCGCGCAGGATGCGCTCGGCACGGAAGTCCGAACGCCTGTGGATGACGGTGACACTCTTGGCGAGATTGGACAGATAGAGCGCCTCTTCCACCGCCGAATTGCCGCCGCCGACCACCGCGACATCCTTGCCGCGATAGAAGAAGCCGTCGCAGGTGGCGCAAGCGGAAACGCCGAAGCCCATGAAGTCCTGCTCGGTCGGAATGCCGAGCCACTTGGCTTGCGCGCCGGTGGCGATGATCAGTGCATCGGCCGTGTAGGTCGTGCCGGAATCGCCCCTGGCGCGGAACGGCCGCACATTGAGGTCGACCTCGGTGATGATGTCGTTGATGATGTCGGTGCCGACATGCTCGGCCTGCTTGAGCATCTGCTCCATCAGCCACGGCCCCTGGATCGGATCGGCGAAGCCGGGATAGTTCTCGACATCCGTGGTGATCATCAACTGGCCGCCCTGCTGCAGGCCGGCAACCAGCATCGGCTTCAGCATGGCGCGTGCGGCATAGACCGCTGCCGTATAGCCGGCCGGACCGGAACCGATGATAAGGACGGGCGCGTGCTTGGTGGTCATTTGGAGCCTCTGCGGGGCGGACACGAGTGTGCCTTGGAAAAACGACGTGGAATATCGCGCTCAATGTAAGGGCTGCCAGCCACACCAGCAAGGCGAAGGGGCCGTCGTCCCCGGAAAGCTTCGGCCCATGTGCGTATTCGCGCGGTCGGCGTTTTCGTTACCCTTCCAAAATCGCGTTGACGAGGGCTGGCTTCGACACAAAAGTCGTTTAATTACAAAACGGCGAAAGATTCTTGCGCCGAGCTGAGACAGCCATGCCCCTGAAAGCCGACCTCGACGCCATCGACTGGAAGATCCTGCGTGAGCTTCAGTCGGACGGGCGCATGACCAATGTCGAACTCTCGAACCGCGTCGGCATTTCGGCGCCGCCCTGCCTGCGCCGGGTCAAGCGCCTGGAGGAAGCCGGCATCATCCGTGGCTACCGCGCGCTGCTCAATGCGCCTGCGCTCGGCCTTGATGTCGTCGCCTTCTGCCTGGTCGGGCTGCATCACCAGGCCGATGCCGAACTGCGCATCTTCGCCGAGCGCACGCGCGGCTGGCCGATCGTGCGCGATGCCTGGATGGTGTCGGGCGAGTCCGATTTCCTGCTGCATTGCGTGGCAAGCGACCTCGGCACCTTCCAGAGCTTCGTCATTGAGGAACTGACTTCGACGCCGAACGTCGACACGGTGCGCACCGCGCTCACCATTCGCCGGGTCAAGGATGAAGGCCTGGTCTCGTTCGAGCGCCCCTGAATTTGGGTGAACGCCCGTGCGCCGACGAATTCCTCACCTTCGCCACACCGGCGCCGCGTTGGTATTCGAAAGACGCTGATATACAAGGCTGAACGGCTCTGCCGGACTTCACTGCTTGACTGGGCGCTTGGCTGGTTTCTCAAGCAATTCCAGGAAAAATGTGTAACGGTTTTTCCGCCCGGAGTTGCTTGAGAACAGAGGGTACGAGCAGCGTGAATTCCGGAAGAATCCGCCATGGGAAGGGGACCATGACCCGTTTTGCAAGCCCGATTTCAGCGCTCGTGATCTGCATGAACGAGGCCGACATGATCGGCCCGTGCCTGGAAAGCATCGACTTCTGCGCCGAGATCATCGTCGTCGATTCAGGCTCGTCGGACGGCACCCTGGACATCGTTCAGGAGTTTATCGCCAAGGGTTATCCGATAAGGCTGCTGCACAATGACTGGCCGGGTTTTCCACGCCAGCGGCAATTCGCGCTCGATCACGCCACGCAGCCATGGTGTCTTCCGATCGAAGCCGATGAGGCTGTCGACGACCTGCTGAGGCAGTCGATCATAGCCGTGACACAGCCCCAGAATGACGCCGTCGACGGTTGGTACATAAGGCGCCGCGACAAGCTGAAGGGCTATGGCTACGCGCACCGCTGGGTGCTGCACAACAGGCTGCTGCGCCTGTTCCGCCGCGATAAGGCCACCATGGACCTCAGCTTGCGGGTCCACGAATCATTC
This sequence comes from Mesorhizobium sp. ES1-4, assembly GCF_020164745.1. Classification (GTDB taxonomy): domain Bacteria; phylum Pseudomonadota; class Alphaproteobacteria; order Rhizobiales; family Rhizobiaceae; genus Mesorhizobium. Next base: position 22,419 of record NZ_JAIUGV010000031.1, read on the forward strand.
GAGGTCCCGGGCGAGACCCGCACGATCGAGAGTGGGGTCCTACTGCATCGCCGCGAAGTGACCGTGGAGGAGGACTTGGCACGGGCCAACACCTACTCCAGCCTCAAGGTCGCCACCCTGGTCGAAAGGGGCAAGAAGCCCGGCCTGGTGAGGCTGGTGCTGTCGCCGTTCGGCAACTTCCTCAAATTCTACCTGGCCAAGCGCTACTTCCTGTGCGGCCGGCATGGCTTCGTCTACTCGATGTCGGTGATGATCTATTCCTTCGCCACCGAGGCCAAGCTTTACGAAGCTTCGGACCGCAAGGATCCTGTGTAGGCGACACGATGCGCATGGCTTTGACCATCCGCTGCGTTAAGGACGAGGGCCTTGTGGCATTCGTCGGATGAACCTTAGCAGGTTGATGAAAAAGTCCCGGAGATACCTGTTTTTGAATCGGATTTGTACCCTGTCTGACTCTGATACATCCCGTGAACAAAACAGTTTTTCAACAGCCTGTTAGGCCCTCCCAAGCTCAGCAATCGCATCGCAAAGCCTCCGATGATCATTGCCCGTCATCAGCTTCCGGCTGACAAAACTGCCGTCACCGGTCTTTCGATTAACCCTGCCGCCAACTAGCCAACCCTCGCGCAGCCCGGCCCGCCGTCCGGCTTCCATATCGTCGACTTTGTCGCCAACGATGATGGATCGGCTTGTGTCTAGGTCCAATAGATCGCGGGCGCGCAGCAGCATGCCTGGATTAGGCTTGCGCATGGGATGATCGCCTATTGCCAGTTCACCCATACCGCTCGAGTGGTAGGCACAGGCCAGCACAAGGTCGACCCGGCAATCGCGCGCCCCGAGCAGCGCCAGCAGCCGCGCATTGACCGCGGCGAATTCCGGCCAGCCGAAATAGCCCCGAGCGATACCCGATTGGTTGGACACGATGATGGCGGGAAGGTCGCTAAGATTGGCCGTTCGGATCACTGGCAGCATCTCGGGCCGCAGGACTATTTGCGCCGGATCGCTTGGATAGCTGGTATCGACATTGATGGTGCCGTCGCGGTCGAGAAAAAGCGCCGGTCGACCTGCCGAAAAGGCTCTGCCTCCAATCCGCTCGACCCACAGGCCTGGCTCCGCGAGCGGATAGACTGAACCGCCGTCAGCCATTCGACAGGCGCGCTTCGACCACCTCGCACAGATGGTGATAGAGGCACAGATGCCCCTGCTGGATGACCGGCGTCGAAGTCGAGGGTACGTTGAGCAGGATATCGGTGAGCGGCTTCAGTTTGCCGCCCGTGTCGCCGGTCAGGCCGATCACCGTCATGCCCATCATCCGCGCCTGTTCGGCCGCGGCGAGAATGCTCGGCGAATTGCCGCTGGTCGAGATCGCCAAAAGCACGCCGCCGGCCGAGCCATGCGCTTCGACCTGGCGCGAAAACACCGTGTCGAAACCGTAGTCATTGCCCCAGGCGGTCAGCACCGCGGCATTAGCCGGCAGCGCGATGACATTGTAGGCCTTGCGTTCCTTGAGGAAGCGCCCGACCAGTTCGCCGGCGATGTGGATGGCGTCGCTGGCCGAGCCGCCATTGCCGGCGATCAGGAAGGCCTTGCCCGACGAAAGCGCCGTCACGACGGCGCTCGCCGCCCGCTCCATCTCGCCGGTCAGGTCGCGCTCGACCATCGCCGTAATCGCGGCCGCCGAGCGGACCAGATAGTCGTTCAGTTCAGACATGAAATCCTCAATTGATGCTGCCGCCCGCGCGCATTTTGCCGATCGTGCCGGTGGTGCTCTTACCGGCGACCAGGTCGACCAGCACGACGCGCCCGCCCGCCTTCTGCACCACGTCGGCGCCGACCACGGTGTCGATCGTGTAGTCGGCGCCCTTGACCAGTATGTCAGGCAGAAGCGCTTCGATCAGCGCCAGCGGCGTATCCTCCTCGAACACCACCACGGCATCGACAGAAGCAAGGGCCGCGAGTACGCAGGCGCGGTCGTGCTGGTCGTTGACCGGACGTCCCGGCCCTTTCAGCTTCCGCACGGAAGCGTCGCTGTTGAGGCCCAGCACCAGCCGGTCGCACTGCGCGCGCGCCGCGTGCAGCAGGCTGACATGGCCGGCATGCAGGATGTCGAAGCAGCCATTGGTGAAGCCGACGCTGAGGCCCTCGGCCTTCCATGCCGCCACCATGCGCGCGGCGGAGGCGGCGTCCAGGATGGCGTCCTTGTGCGCGGTCGGGCCATGTGAGCGGAACAGCGCGCCGGTGAGTTCCTCGACGCTCAGCCGCGCGGTGCCGCGCTTACCGACCACGACGCCGCCGGCGGCGTTGGCCAAGGAGGCCGCGGCGACAGGATCGGCGCCGGCGGCAAGCGCCAGCGCGAAGGTCGCGATCACCGTGTCGCCTGCCCCCGATACGTCGAACACTTCGCGCGCCTGGGTGGCGATGTGGCGCGCCTCGTCGGGGCCAACCACGCTCATGCCCTTTTCGCTGCGGGTGGCGACGACGAAGTCGAAACCGTGCGCCGCAATCAGCTCGCGTGCCGCCGCCACGATCTCGTCATCGGCGAACACCGCGCGGCCGACGGCCTCGCCAAGCTCCTTTCGGTTGGGCGTGACGGCGGTCGCGCCGGCATAGCGCGCATAGTCGCGGCCCTTCGGATCGACCAGCACCGGCTTGCCCGCCTCGCGACAGATGGCGATCAGTTCGGCGGCGACGCCGTCCAGCAATATGCCCTTGCCGTAGTCGGACAGGACGACGATGTCCGCCCGTTGCAACGCGTCCCGGAAACGGCGAATCAGCTCGGCCCGCTCGACCTCGCCGAGCGGCTTGATCTCTTCCTCGTCGAAGCGCAGCACCTGCTGGTTGAGCGCGCTGAAGCGGCTCTTCGACGAGGTCATGCGGCCGCGCTGCTTCACAAGCCCCGCTGTATCGGCGCCAAGCTCGCCCAGCATCCGCGCCAGGCTGTCGCCGGCGTTGTCAGCACCGATCACCGAGACCGGAATGGCGTGCGCGCCAAGCGAGACGATGTTGGCCACGACATTGCCGGCGCCACCCGTCGCCGTGCTTTCGCCACGCCCATGCAGCACCGGGATCGGCGCTTCCGGCGAGATCCGCTCGATGACGCCGTTGACGAAGCGATCGAGGATGAGGTCGCCGACCACCAGCACCGTGACGTCGCCGAAGCGCGCGATGGCGCGATGCAGGGGCTCGGGAGAAGGCGGATTGTGATTGATCATGTCATCTGCCACGCGCGGGAAACGCCGATCTCAGATAGGTCGAAACACCAGATTTGCGAGGACGGACGGTCATGCCTGCCGATATACCGCAATTTGGCACAGCGCAACGCCGCGGCGGAGGCAAACCCGAACAGGTCAGGTTTTCTGCAGGGCGACGTGAACGCCGAGCCCGACCAGCACCGCGCCGCCGGCCCGCTGCATCAGCCGCTGTGCCCCGCTCGAACGCCGCAGCCGGCCGATCACGAGACCGGCCAGGAAAACGCAGGCGATGTCGGCCGAAGAGAACATCAGATTGACGATCGTGCCCAGCACGACGAATTGCAGCCAGACCGGAAAGGCCGCCGAAATATCGATGAACTGCGGCAGGAATGCCATGAAGAAGATCGCGGTCTTGGGATTGAGGACCTCGACGTTGATGCTCTCGAAAAAGGCGCGGCGGGCCGATTTGCGCTCGATCGCGGGCAGCGCCACGTCGCCCTCCACGCGCTTGCGAAACAGCGAGACACCGAGCCAGATCAGATAAAGCGCGCCGACCAGCTTGACCGCCATGTAGAGGGGCGGCACGGCATGGAACAGCACCGACAGGCCGGCGGCGGCGGCAAAGACGTGAACATAGCCGCCCAGATGGATGCCGAGGGCCGCCGTCAATCCCGACCAGCGCCCGCGCGCCATCGTTTGCGCGGCGGCGTAAAGCATGGCGGGGCCTGGAATATAGGCGAAGATCGCCGTGGTGGCGAAAAACGCGATGAGCAGTTCGGTCGACGGCATTCTCTTGTCCCTTATGATCCTGCCCTGTCCGATTGCAGACCTTTCAGTCAGCCCGTGGGATGGCTTTGGATTGGCCTGCGCGAACAGCCGCAATGAAAGCCGATATGACTTTTTTGTGGAAGGACGGACTGAATGCGCCGATACGCGCACCCGGTTCGAAATAGGCCGACGATTCCAGAATATCGTGGTTGTACTCGTCGACTATGACCCAAAGGGGGATAGGGTCAAGGCCGGCGCGGCGGCGTTCAATTTCCGGAACGCCAACGGCGATGCGATCACGGCCCGGCTGCGTGGAGGTAATGGCAAGGATGAAAAGGTTCGTGCCTCCGGCTTTTCCGGGAAGAACGGCGACAAAGGCGACAGGCCTCGTCTTGCGGCCTTCGGTCTCGCCGTCTCCATGTTGGCGATGCCACAGATATGGATATCGCCAGACGTCCGCGGCGACCGGTTTAGTCACCGTTCAGTTCCGCGGCGTACTCCTCCAGCATCTCGACATGTTCCAGCGGTGCATCCTCCGCCGCGTAGGCGCGACGGCTATCGGTGCCGAAGCGCGCTTCGTAGGTCTCGATGCTCATCAGGACGTATCTCGGCTTGTTGTGGCGAGTGATGGAGACCGGCTGCTGGCTGGCAGCCGCGAGCACGTCGCCGAGATTCTGTTTCAGATCAGTCGATGGATAGTGTTTCATTGGACACTCCGTTTTGCCCATAATAGACAAAATGGACAAAACAGACAAGGCTGAATGGGCGAGCCCGAGCGACCGCCTGCTTTGTCGACAGCCCGGCCAGCCTCCCTTATAAGAACCGGAATCGCACGCAACCAGAGGCCTTCATGATCATCGTCACGGGCGGCGCCGGCATGATCGGCTCCAACATCATCGCCGCGCTCAACGCCGAAGGCCATGACGATATCCTGGTCGTCGACGACCTAACCGACGGCCACAAGATCGCCAACTTGGCCGATTTGACGATCGCCGACTATCTCGACAAGGACGATTTCCTGGCCCGCATGGAAGCCGGCTCGCTCGGCCGCATCGAGGCCGTATTCCATCAGGGTGCCTGCTCGACCACCACCGAGTGGAACGGCAAGTTCATGATGGACGTGAATTACGCCTATTCGAAACGGCTGCTGCATGCCAGCCAGGCGCTGCGCGTGCCTTTCCTCTACGCCTCCTCCGCTTCGGTCTATGGCGGCGGCGCCGAATTTCGCGAGGAGCCGGCGCTGGAGCGGCCGCTCAACGTCTATGCCTATTCCAAGAAACTCTTCGACGATTACGTCAGGCGCACGGCCTTCGACAGCGATCACTCGCAGGTCGCGGGGCTGCGTTATTTCAATGTCTACGGCCCGCGCGAGGCGCATAAGGGCGCCATGGCCTCGGTCGCCTTCCATCTGTTCAACCAGGTCGAGCGCGGCGAAAATCCGAAACTGTTCGGCGCTTACGACGGTTTCGGACCGGGCGAACAGAGCCGCGACTTCATCCATGTCGGCGATGTCGCCGACGTCAATCTGTGGCTGTGGAAGCGCGGCGCGAGCGGCATCTTCAACTGCGGCACCGGCCGCGCCCAGCCGTTCCGCGCCGTCGCCGAAACGGTCATCGACACGCTGGGCAAGGGCGAGATCGAATTCATTCCCTTCCCCGACCACCTCAAGGGCAGCTACCAGAGTTTTACCCAGGCTGATATGTCCCGCTTGCGCGCGGCCGGCTATAACGGGCAGTTCCGCACAGTAGAAACCGGCGTCAGAGACTATGTCGAATGGCTGAAAGCCCAACGATCCTCGTGATCGGCCCACGCTGGGTGGGTGATATGGTGATGGCGCAGTGCCTGTTCTCGGCGCTGAAGGAACTCCATCCCAACGCCGCGATCGATGTGCTGGCGCCGGCCTGGGCGGCGCCTCTGGTCAAGCGCATGCCCGAGATCCGCCAGCAGATCGACTTTCCGCTAAAGCCCGGCGCGCTTGAATTCGGCCATCGCCGCCGTTTCGGCCGCCTGCTGCGCGGCCGCTACGACATGGCCTATGTCCTGCCCGGCAGCTGGAAGTCGGCGCTGATCCCCTTCTTCGCCCGCATTCCGCGCCGTATCGGCCATCTTCGGGAAATGCGCTACGGCCTTTTGACCGACATCGTGCCATTGCCCGAGGCCGTGAAACGGCGCACCGCGCAGTCCTATTTCGGCCTCGCCCAGGGCGGCACCTTCCGCGCACCCCGGCTGACCGTGGACGTGCAAAGCCAAGCCATGCTGCTCGACCGTTTCGGTCTGGCGCCGCAAAAATTCGTGGCGCTGATGCCCGGTGCGGAGTTCGGTCCAGCCAAGCGCTGGCCAAGCGAAAGCTATGCCGGCCTTGCCCGCGAATTCATGGGCAAAGGCCTGAAGGTTGCCCTGTTCGGTTCGAAGAACGACCGCGACGTGACCGCGCGGATCGCCGCCCTCGCGCCTGGCGTTGTCGACCTCGCCGGCCAGACGCGGCTGGAGGACGCCATCGACCTGATAGCGGCGGCCAGGCTCGCGGTCTCTAACGACAGCGGTCTCATGCATGTCGCCGCGGCCGTCGGCACGCCGATCGTTGCCGTCTACGGCTCGACCTCGCCTGAAAATACGCCGCCGCTGGCGGAACGCCGCGAGTTGGTCTGGCTCGGCCTCTCCTGCTCGCCCTGCCACCGGAAAATCTGTCCGCTCGGCCACCTCAACTGCCTGAAGACATTGGAAGTCGGGCAGGTCGCCGCGGCGGCCGGCCGGCTGCTGGACCTTCCGGCCGCGGCATGAAGGTGCTGATCGTCAAGACATCGTCGATGGGCGATGTCATCCACACTTTTCCGGCACTCGAGGATGCCCGCCGCGCTCGGCCCGACATCGCTTTCGACTGGTGCGTGGAGGAGGCGTTTGCCGGCATCGTCGCGCTGCATCCGGCGATCGGCACCATACACACGGTGGCGATAAGGCGCTGGCGAAGGAACCTCTTCGACACCAAAACCTGGCGCGAGGCGGTCGCCTTGCGCCGCGCCTTGCGCGAATGCCGCTACGATTTGGTCATCGATGCGCAAGGCCTGCTGAAATCAGCGCTTGTGGCTCGCCAGGCGCGTGCGCCGATTGCCGGCTTCAACCAGTCGAGCGCGCGCGAACCATCGGCAACGCTGTTTTATGACGTCACTTACGCCGTGCCGCGCGACCTGCACGCCATCGAGCGGACACGGCGGCTGTTCGGACTGGCGCTTGGCTACCAGCCCGATCTTGCGACGCTCAATTCCGGCATTGTGCCGCCGGCTGGCACAAGCGCCGACATCAGCGGCAAGACCGCCTTCCTCCTGCACGGGACCAGCCGAGAGGACAAGAAATGGCCGGTCGAGGACTGGATCGCAACCGCCCGCCTGCTGATCGAGCGAGGTGTGACGCCGCTCACCACATGGTCGAACGAGCGCGAGAAGGCGGTGGCCGATGGAATTGCCAAGGCCGTTCCATCGACGGTCGTGCTTCCCAGGTCGCCGCTGGCCGACATCGCCGCCATGCTCGGCCGCGCGACGCTGGTCATCGGCGCCGAT
>NZ_JAIUGV010000032.1 GCF_020164745.1 Mesorhizobium sp. ES1-4
GATGGATGCTGAAGCGTGGTAACTCCAGTCTCCTCGGTCCGGTCCGAATGGACAACCTCTCGAAAGCTCACACCTAGTGCCGGCAGTGGCACCGCTGTTGTCCGTCGACAGGTCCCGCGCTTGCTCGGTGCGACCAACAACCTTAAGCGCTAGGGCGTAACCTGACCCTGCAAGATCTCCTCACCGACTATAAGGTGCGCCTCACGATCTGAGACGATGGGACAGGATGGCTAAGGAGGTGCGCCGTCTTGCATGCCCCGCCAGCGAGGCGAACCCTCTCGGCTACGCGCGCCACCAGCGACGCTCCATATCGTCAGGCCTGCGTCTCATGCTCAGATGAGCCGGTATTTGGCTCTCTCATCAGCAAACCGAGAGAGCCCATGCCAAGACGGAAGCAAGCAAGACGAACGAGCGTCAGAGATATCCTGCGCCTGACCCATAAACAGGGCAGTCCGGTGGGCCAAGGTGGCAGAGCAACTGAGGTTCGGCAAGACTTCGGCTTCCACCTATCTGCGGGCGCTGGAGACGGGCTGTCGTGCAGGCCCTGCATGCGGCTTTGAGGACGATGCGATGTTGAAACACCGTCTGTTGCGCCGAATCGGCCGTCGGCCAAACGTTGGGTCGTCATCAGGTTCTCGACAGCTTCCCGGTGTCAAATCCAAACCGTGGTCGGCGATCCCCACCAGGGTGGGAAGGCAGCGCTGATATAGCCGAACGTCGATCAAGTCACGATCAACGATTGCCTCATGTCACATGCCCTGCGGGACTGAAAAACGGAGAAGAACATGTGCGATGCAAAACTGAAGACCGTGCTTTCGCTTTTTTCGCCGGTGGCCAGCAAATTAGATGCTCTCTCGTCCAACGGACCAGCGACGGATGCAAACTGCGTTAAGCTAAATACGAACGAGAACCCGTTTCCGTTGCCGAAGAGCGTAATGCAAAGTGCAATTGCTGCGATCGAACACCAGTATCTTTATCCGGAAGACGACAATCTCAGCTTAAGGGCAGCTGCCTCCGATGCTTACGGATTTTCCAAAGATCAGGTGATTGCCGGCAACGGTTCGTCGGAGCTGCTCGGACTCATCTACAGAGCTTTCCTCGCCCCAGGAGATAGAGTGGCAATGCTGTCGCCCGGATTTTCGTTCAACCGTAAACTTGCCATGTTGCAGGGTGCCGAGTTTCTCGAAATCGCATCGAGCGAAGCTCATCCCCTGCCGATAGAAAAACTGCTGTCCGGCCCCGCAAAAGACGCGAAGTTCATTCTGTTGGCTAATCCGAACAATCCGACCGGAACATTCGTGCCGGTGGCCGAAATCGAACGCCTTGTGGAGCAAGCAGATCGCTTGGTCGTCTTGGATGAGGCCTACGTTGACTTCGCACCCGACAATGCCCTGCGCCTCGTCAATAGACATCCGAATCTTTTGATCTTGAGGACTTTTTCAAAGAGCTATGCTGCCGCTGGCGTGCGAGTCGGCTTCGGTTTCGGTCACCCAGAAATCATTGGCAGGCTGCGCAACATCCAGAATGTCTTCAACATGAACGTGATCGGGCAGGCGGTCGGGAAAAGCATTCTTGCGCATCGCCACGCCTACGAAGAGAACCACAGGCACATCAAGCATGAACGACAGCGAGTGACCCTGGCGCTGTTGCAACTTGGCTTTTCCGTAACACCCTCCCACGCAAACTTTTTGCTGGCCCGTGTGCCGGCGGGACAGGAGGGCTCATGCTGGCAAGCCGCGTTGAAAGAGCAGGCGATCCTCATCGCCAGCTTTCCTGACGTAGATTTGAAGAACTGTATTCGCGTCAGCATTGGCACCACAGAGCAGATGGACAAATTCCTTGCTGCCGCCGAACGCGTCTGTATGAACTTTAAGAAGGATCGCGGTGCTCACAAGCATGAAGTCGATTCACATTAAGCATCAAGTAATGATATGTCGTGAGCTATGATGATTAGCGAATAAATATAGGTAATTTGGAGAACAATTAATTGAAGAAAATTTCCGCTTCGGGCCTGACCTTCGGCATCTTCGATCATCTGGACGAAAACGGCGATGACATCGCACAACAATATGCAGATCGGCTGAGCCTAGCAGAAGCGTGCGATGGCTATGGCTTTTATGCGTATCATCTCGCCGAGCACCACTGTACGCCGCATGGCAGAGGTCCATCACCGAATTTGTTCTTAGCGAGCGTCGCCCAGCGAACCCGCAGTCTTCGTGTTGGTCCCATGGTAATGCTACTTGCGCTCTATCATCCGCTGCGTGCCTTCGAGGAGATCTGCATGCTTGATCAGTTGAGCGGCGGCAGGCTTGAACTCGGCATAGGGCGCGGCTCTGCTCCCACTGAATTGGGATACTTCGGGGTTGCTGTAGAAGCAGCACCAGAACAGTATGCGGAGGCCAGTGAGATTCTCATCAATGCGATGAAAGGCGGGACGCTTTCTTATCAGGGCCGCCACTTTGAGTTGAAAGATGTTCCGCTGACGTTGAGACCTCACCAATATCCCCGTCCGCCGACATGGATCGCCACCAATCGACCCGAGCCGGCTAGCTGGGCCGCTGCGAATGGGGCAAACATCGCCTGCGTCGGACCTTCCACTTCTGTTCGCAGCGTTACCGACGCGTTCCGCGCCGCCCGAATTCACGATGCTGACATTGGCCAGCAAGCGCCATTTCTTGGATTGCTCCGAATGGTGGTGATAGGGCGTTCTGAAACAGATGCGTATTTGCTCGCAGCACCTGCCTATGAACGATGGCTCAATAGCTTCAAATTTCTATACGAACTAAATGCCATTTCCACTCCACCAAACTTGCCTTTGAACTTCGATGCAGCAATTGAAAGTGAATTGTGCGTCGTGGGAACGGCAGATTCTGTCCGAAAAGCTCTCCTTGATCAGCTGGAAGAGGCAGGTGCTAATTATCTTCTGTGTCAACTGGCATTTGGGGATTTGCCGCTGGATGCCTCACTATACACCGCATCGGCCATTGGATCCGAAATCATGGCTCGAGTTGCCGCATCGTGAATCCGTCGTGTGATTGGAGGAGCAGCGGCAGCGCTGCTCCTCATTGCGAAACGGTTGTGGGGGCCGGACTCCTGTGTCAGGTGTAAACCATTGGAGCACGTCCTATCTGATCCAGGTCATATCCTGCGGCTTTGAAGTAGTTGGCACATTCGGCTGGGGTGAAGAGGTCGACGACCGCGCCGAGGCGTCCTGACCTTGCCCCTCTGATCTAATCCGGTTTGAAGTTCGTTCTGGCCCATCCAGAGGACCAGGACATGAAACGCAGCCGCTTCTCTGAAGAGCAGATCATCGGAATTTTGAAGAAACACGAGGCCGGGGTATCGGTTGGCGATCTGTGCCGCAAGCACGGGGTCAGCGACGCCTCGATCTACAATTGGAAGGCCCGCTTCGGCGGGATGGATGTCACCGAGGCTCGGCGACCTGAAGGCGCTGGAGGACGAGAACACGCGCCTGAAGCGGCTTTTGGCCGACGCCATGCTCGACAATGCCGCGTTGAAGGACCTTGTGGGAAAGAAATGGTGACGCCCGCCGCCAAGCGGAAAGCTGTCGCTCGCCTGAAGGAAGGCTTCGGGATGAGCGAACGGCGGGCGTGTAAAGCCATCGGCTGTTGCCGCATGACGGTTCGCTACCAGACCAGCAGGCCGGACGACCGCGAGGTTCGCGAGCGGATGAAGGCCGATCGCGCAGGAGCGTCGCCGGTTCGGCTACCGGCGTCTTCTCGTGATGCTGAGGCGGGAGGGCCTGGTCGTGAACCACAAGAAGCTGTTCCGGCTCTATCGGGAGGAGAAGCTCGCCGTCGCCGCCGTGGCGGCCGCAAGCGGGCGATCGGGACCAGGGCGCCGATGCTGGTGCCGCTGAGGCCCGACGAGCGCTGGTCGCTCGACTTCGTATCGGACCAGCTCACCGACGGGCGCCGCTTCCGCATCCTGGCCGTCGTCGACGACTGCACGAGAGAGTGCCTCGCACTCATCGTTGATACGTCTCTCTCGGGCATGCGGGTTGCCCGCGAATTGGACGGCTCATCACCGAGCGGGGCCGGCCCAGGATGATCGTCAGCGACAATGGCAGCGAGTTCACCTCGAACGCCATCCTCTCCTGGGCGGATCAGAACCGCGTCGAATGGCATTACATTGCGCCCGGCAAGCCGATGCAGAATGGCTTCATCGAGAGCTTCAACGGCCGACTGCGCGATGAACTGCTCAACGAGACGCTGTTCACCTCGCTGGCTCAGGCGCGCGTAGCCATCGCCCTGTGGCACGCCGACTACAACACCGCGCGGCCGCACTCCCCCCTGGCAGACCCCGGCCAAGTTCGCCAGCACCTTCAATCCGCGACGGTCGCTCGCGCTGCGCTATGCCAAAGGCTCCGCGCCAGCGCCCGTCGCTTCACCCGCCCAGCAGGGCACAACCCACGCCGGAAACGAACTCAAAACTGCTGGGGCAACGTCAGTCCCATAGAGCCTTGATGGTTATCTCGGCCTTTGCTCGCAGCAGCGCCTTAGGTTGGGCGAAGGCGTTCTCAATCGGATTGAAGTCGGGACTGTAGGGCGGCAGTTAGAGCAGGCTCGCCTGCGGCCTCAATCGCGCCGCGCAGGGTTCTCCAGGCGGATGTCGCCAATGTCAAATTTGCTGGCATCCATGTCGCCCTCGCCAACCGCACAAGCGAAGGCCAGAAAGCCAACATGTGTTCTGCGGCTTAATTAAGAGTCAGCCGATGTCGGCCGAACATCACCTTGTCTCGAAGTCGACGATCGGACAGCAGGTTGCGAAAGTTGGCGCGATGCGAAACAAACTGCTGAAGCGCTCAACTTTTATTGATCACGCGTGTTGGACGCGACGCACTCCCGTTCCAATCGGGCTGAGCGCAAATTCTCCCGGTTCACAAAACTGAGTCGCTGGAGTAGTGGGGGCGCAGAGAAATCTCCGGTCGCAGCCTTACCCGGTCAAAACAAGGATACCAATGATGAAGACTCTCGCCGTCTGCTCTGGCGGATTGGACTCCGTTTCCCTTGCTCACATGGTGGCAGCGGAGCACGAACTCACCGGCCTTCTATCTTTCGACTATGGCCAACGGCACAGGAAGGAATTGGGCTTCGCCGCTCTTTGCGCGCAGCGACTGAAGGTCCCGCACCAGATCATCGACATCGGCGAAATTGGCCGTGGCCTTTCCGGCTCAGCGCTGACTAGCAGTATCGACGTGCCGGACGGCCACTACGCCGAAGACACGATGAAGATTACGGTGGTGCCGAACCGCAATGCCATCATGTTGGCAATCGCCTTCGGTCTCGCCGCCGCCCACAGCGCCGAAGCGGTGGCGGCGGCCGTGCATGGTGGGGACCATTTCATCTATCCCGATTGCCGTCCGGCCTTCATTGAAGCTTTCCAGACAATGCAAGACCGCGCGCTCGACGGCTATGCGCAGATACGCCTCTATGCACCGTATGTGAATCTCGGAAAAGCTGACATTGTTGCGGATGGCGCAAGATACGGCACCCCGTTTGCTGAGACCTGGTCCTGTTACAAGGGCGGCGTGCGTCACTGCGGACGATGCGGGACCTGCGTCGAGCGGCGCGAAGCGTTCCATCTCGCCGGGCACGCTGATCCCACCGACTACGAGGACGCCGATTTCTGGCTTGAGGCGCTGCGCAGGAGGCGCGCGTAATGTTCCACATCAGCAAGGAATTCCACTTCTCGGCCTCGCATCAGCTCACCTCCTTGCCTCCCAACCATCAATGCGCGCGCCTGCACGGGCATAACTATGTCGTCGTAGTGGAGCTGTCGGCCAAGGAACTGGACGCCCACGGCTTCGTGCGCGACTATCACGATCTGGCGCCGCTCAAACGCTACATTGACGAGAGCTTCGACCATCGGCACCTCAACGACGTGCTGGGACATGAGAAGGTCACGGCGGAATGCCTGGCCAGACATTTCTATGAATGGTGCAAGGCACGTCTGCCGCAGACCGCGGCCGTGCGCGTTAGCGAAACACCGAAAACTTGGGCGGAATACCGTCCGTGACCGACATGCATCCCGCAATCCGTGTGAGCGAGATATTCGGGCCGACTATCCAGGGCGAGGGCGTGCTCATCGGCTTGCCGACGGTGTTCATCAGAACCGGCGGATGTGATTATCGCTGTTCATGGTGCGACAGCCTTCACGCGGTGGACAATCAGTATCGCCATGAATGGCTACCGATGCCGATCGATGCCGTGTGGCAAACCGTCCATGCGCTTTCCGGCGGCAGGCCGGTTATGGTCTCCTTGTCAGGCGGCAACCCGGCCATTCAGCCGTTCGGTCCCCTCATAGAACGAGGCCATCGCGAGGGCTATCGTTTTGCACTGGAAACGCAGGGTTCCGTGGTGAGGGAGTGGTTTGCGGATCTTGACGTGCTGACCCTTAGCCCAAAGCCGCCGTCCAGCGAGATGACGACCCGTTGGGCTGCGTTTGATGCATGCCTCGAAGCGGCGCAAGAGAAGCCGCAAATCGTGCTCAAGCTCGTCGTTTTCGACGAGAGTGACTATGCCTACGCCAAAGAAGTCGCGGCGAGATATCCGCACCTTCCGATCTATCTGCAACCCGGCAATCACACGCCGCCGCTCCCTGGCAGTGAAGACGCCTCTGTCGACTTGGACGGAATAATGATGCGAATGGAATGGCTTGTCGAAAGGGTGACTAGCGACAGGTGGTTCGAAGCCCGCGTGTTGCCGCAGCTGCACGTTCTGCTTTGGGGTAACAAGAGGGCGGTCTAGTCTGTGGCTTGCGTCGCACCGGAAGGCCGGGCTCCAACGGCTTGGCAGGCTCTCTTCGCGTGCCGAGTACAGCCGAGCTTTGTTCGCGTCAGCGGTCTCGCGATTGTGCGGCTGGAAACCGCCCGGACACCCCGCTGCCGGCGTGTGTCACCTTGACTCCGATGAGCTGTCGTCACGCAAAGTTGAAATCCGCAAGAACTGGCCTTCTCGCCCCACCTGCTCCGTCGCAAGCACGTCATCCCCTCATCCTTGTCCAGCTCTTATCGATGTATCTCATTGTCCGGCCTGACGCACGACTGTCAGCATGGGAATGCATCCATTGCGCAAATGCCTTCCATAAAGAAGATCGATTTCCTCATTGGCCCAACGTGAAATATAGCAACGTTTTCGTGGCGTGGGTCGGCTGCGTCGGGAGTAGCGATGAAAACGTATTGGGGTCGCCTGCGTCTCCTTGGGCAGCGAGTGTAAAGTATAGCGATGCGGCCTCCGGCGCGAACGGCAGCCGCGCAGTGATCACCTTCGCCTGTGCCTTTGCGGCGGGGGTCAAGCGCTGGTCTGCTAAAATTTTTTATCGTTTAGCTGGTTGAAACTGCCCCCGTTGCGGGCTGCAGAAGCCGGCCAGCCGAGAAACGGCAGCCGCACTTATGAAAGCACGCCAAGGCGTGCGGGCATCTATCAGTTGCAAAGGACAATACTGGCCGCGCCGATTGGCCATCACGCGTCCATTAGGGCAGCCACCAACATCAGTTCGCAAGAGGAGCAAAAGTAATATGTATCGTCGTCACCTGATCAAAGGGTTGGTTGCGCTCGGCGCATGCCGGATTTGCGTTCAAGCCGCCCAAGCGACCAGTGCCCATTGGGGGTACACCGGTCCGGTCGGACCGGAGCACTGGGCTGATCTGGATAAGGAAAATTTCGTATGCTCTGCCGGCACGCAGCAATCGCCGATCAATATCAACAGCGCGGTCAAGGCGGATATCCCGCATATCGCCATCGGCTGGCACAAGGGCGGCGGCAATATGGTGAACAACGGCCACACCATTCAAATCAATATGCCACAAGGCAGCACGCTGACCCGCGGCGATCGTGTCTACGAACTGGTACAGTTCCATTTCCATGCGCCAAGCGAACATCACGTGGCGGGCAAGAGCTTCCCGATGGAGGTGCATTTCGTTCACAAGGACACGCAAAGTGGTACTCTGGGCGTGCTGGGCGTCTTTTTAACGCCCGGCGCGACAAATGCCAGCTTTGCTGCCCTTGCTGCGGCCTTTCCCGAACTGCCGAATGGGGAGGTGACGATCGACGAGGTGAATCCCAACTGGCTTCTGCCAGCCTCGCTTGGCTATTGGACTTATGAGGGCTCACTGACGACGCCGCCGTGCACCGAAAACGTCGAGTGGATGGTGGCGATGGAACCGGTTGACGTTGATCCGGCAGACATCCAGCGATTTGCCTCACTCTACCCGTCGAACGCGCGCCCTATTCATTCACCCAATCGACGCTTCATCCTGCGCCAGAGTTGAGCGCCGCCCCAGCGGTTCCGCACGGTCCAACATTCTTGGCACAAGTTGGCGCGAAGCCTCCTCTTCCGGTCTGGCGGTCTGACGGCGCTCCCCAAGCTGGCTAGTCTAAATGATAGGGATTCGGTGCCGACACCACTCGTCCCAAATACGTCGCGGCGAGGTTTGTCTGCAACCCGGCAATCACACGCCGCCCCGCCGTGGTAATGAAGACGTCTCTGTCGAGTCCGACGGAATATGATGCGCATGGAACCGCTGGTAGAAAAGGTGACCAGCGACAGGTGGTTCGAAGCCCGCGTCTTGCCGCAGCTGCACGTTCTACTCTGGGGTAACAAGAGGGTAGTGTATACCTTCTCCTAGCTTCGCCGCCAACTACTCGGTTTTCCGAATTGCTCTCTATATTCTTGAAGACGATGCGTTCGTTAAAGACATGTGCTGCGCACCTGGTGTAAAAGCTGCTCTCATCATGCAGAGGTCAAGCCAGTCGGGCTCATCCGAGGCTATGGCCGTGAGCACTGTTCAGTTCGGCAGAGAGGGCGCTTTTGTACACACTTTGCGATCGTGGCGGCCCCGTGGGCAGATCTGCAAGCTGCCGCGACACTAACCTCTCGAAGCCCGCCCGCCCGCCTTTCGTGCAGCTTCCTCTGAACAAAACCACCGCTCGCCCTTCAATAGGTTGATGCGTGTCTCCCAGTAAGATTCCTGTCCAAGAACGTGATAATCTTCTTGCCAGTGTTGTAGCTGATGTTGCCCTTGATGCCGCAGCCTACCGCGGCGGGACCAAACTCAATGGCAAGCAGGCCGGCTAGGATCGTGCAGCCAGTCGCGAGCCTCGCCCACAACGGGGTCTCACGCGCATGAGGGCGCCGACCATGGGTTCGGCGGTTCATACGCGTATAACACGTATCTTTCTGAAAAAATCAATGCTCTCGGCTAAGCTACTGAATTATTTGGCTTCCATATAGCGCGTCGGCGGAACCAACTTGTAGACGGGCTATGAAAGGTTAAGCGCGGATGTCTATCGGCCGCCGGCGTTCCCGCTCTGTAAGCCTGCCTGAACTACCCGCGCCGCGGTCAAGCCCCAGGCTCCTGCTCATCCAGCGACCGCCCGATCAATGGCAGGCTGGAAAGACAAGAGCCGATGTCTTCCGATGGTCTCGCCATCAGCTTTGGGCTAACTTCCCCATTCTCCCGCTTCGAGCTCGACACACGGCGGTTTGGATGGCGCACGACAATCTGTGTCGGCTTTGTCGTGTCCGTGACAGACGCCTGAAAGGCCCGTTCGCGCGTTTTGCCGCCGTCTAAGCGGCTGGAATTTAATGACAAAGTTTCTTCTGGGATCGGCCGATCACGCTGGTACGCTTTTTGCGATGCTTGGTGTGAGGCGGCACGAGCTGCCTATCGGCACTTGTGTCGCGGGCAGTCGCGATAATTAGAACGAAGGAAGGAAAGCTATTATGTCAGGTCTGCGTCAGATCGCCTTTTACGGAAAAGGCGGCATCGGCAAGTCCACCACGTCCCAAAATACGCTCGCTGCCCTTGTCGACCTCGGGCAGAGAATCCTCATCGTAGGATGCGACCCCAAAGCCGATTCCACACGCTTGATCCTGAATTCGAAAGCTCAGGATACCGTCCTGGATCTCGCCGCACAGGAAGGCTCGGTGGAAGACCTCGAACTCCAGGACGTGCTCAAGGTGGGCTACAGAGGCATCAAGTGCGTGGAGTCCGGCGGCCCCGAGCCGGGTGTCGGTTGCGCCGGCCGCGGCGTCATCACCTCGATCAATTTCCTCGAGGAGAATGGCGCTTATGACGATGTCGATTATGTCTCCTATGACGTCCTCGGCGACGTGGTATGCGGCGGCTTCGCCATGCCGATCCGCGAAGGCAAGGCCCAGGAGATCTATATCGTCATGTCCGGCGAGATGATGGCGCTCTATGCCGCCAACAACATCGCCAAGGGCATCCTCAAATATGCCCATTCGGGCGGTGTGCGGCTGGGCGGGCTGATCTGCAATGAACGTCAAACCGACCGCGAACTCGATCTGGCCGAAGCACTGGCTGGCCGATTGAATTCCAAGCTCATCCACTTCGTGCCCCGCGACAACATCGTCCAACATGCCGAACTCAGGAAGATGTCGGTGATCCAGTACGCGCCGGACTCAAAGCAGGCAGGGGAATACCGCGCTCTGGCCGAGAAGATCCACGCCAATTCGGGCCAGGGTACGATCCCGACGCCGATCACCATGGAGGAGCTGGAGGAGATGCTGCTCGACTTCGGCATCATGAAGACCGACGAGCAGATGCTTGCCGAGCTTCACTCCAAGGAAGCGGCGAAGGCGGCGGCCCAGTAGTGACATTAGCGCTGCCATGAATCGGCGCGCCTTGCAGAGAACGGCGCCTATTCTTTGAGGCGTCACCCAACCTTGAAAGGGGGACTCATGAGCCGGGAATACGAGAATGACGGTGCTCTTCATGCGAAGCTTATCGAAGAGGTGCTGTCGCATTATCCCGACAAGGCGGCGAAGCGCCGCAAGAAGCACCTCAACGTCGCAAAGAGCGGCAACGAGGCTGGCGGGGAAAGCGAGGTCCTTTCCGAATGCGACGTCAAATCGAACATCAAGTCCATTCCCGGGGTGATGACGATTCGCGGCTGTGCATATGCTGGTTCGAAAGGCGTGGTGTGGGGGCCAGTCAAGGATATGGTCCATATCTCGCACGGCCCGGTCGGCTGCGGCCAATATTCTTGGTCGCAGCGCCGCAACTACTACGTCGGTACAACGGGCGTCGACACGTTCGGGACAATGCAGTTCACCTCCGATTTCCAGGAGAAGGACATCGTCTTCGGCGGCGACAAGAAGCTGGAACAGATCATTGACGAGATTGAAGTCTTGTTTCCGCTCAACAACGGCATCACCGTGCAGTCCGAATGCCCTATCGGCCTGATTGGCGATGACACCGAGGCCGTTTCTCGCAAAAAGACCAAGGAGTATGACAAGACGATCGTGCCGGTACGCTGCGAGGGCTTCCGCGGCGTCTCGCAGTCGCTTGGCCACCACATCGCCAATGATGCAATCCGGGATTGGGTCTTCGACAAAAAGGATGTCAAGTTCGAGGCCGGCCCCTACGACGTCAACGTCATCGGCGACTACAATATCGGCGGCGATGCCTGGGCCTCGCGCATACTGCTTGAGGAGATAGGGCTGCGCGTGGTTGGCAACTGGTCGGGTGACGCCACACTCGCAGAGATCGAGCGCGCCCCGAAGGCTAAGCTCAATCTTATCCACTGCTACCGGTCGATGAATTACATCTGTCGGCATATGGAGGAAAAGTATGGCGTCGCCTGGATGGAGTACAATTTCTTCGGTCCCTCCCAGATCGAAGCCTCTCTGCGCAACATAGCCAAGCATTTTGGGCCGGAAATCGAGGAGAAGACCGAAAAGGTCATTGCCAAGTACAGGCCGCTTGTTGATGCGGTCATCGCCAAGTACCTGTCGCGCCTGGAAGGAAATACCGTGATGCTCTATGTCGGCGGCCTGCGCCCCCGCCACGTCGTCACGGCCTACGAGGACCTCGGCATGGTCATCGTGGGCACCGGCTATGAATTCGCCCACAGCGACGACTATCAGCGCACCGGCCACTACGTGAAGAACGGCACGCTGATCTACGATGACGTGACCGGCTATGAGTTGGAGAAATTCATCGAAGGGATTCGCCCAAATCTGGTCGGCTCGGGAATCAAAGAAAAATACCCGGTGCAGAAGATGGGCATACCGTTCCGCCAGATGCATTCCTGGGATTATTCAGGCCCGTATCACGGCTACGACGGCTTTGCCATTTTCGCACGTGATGTGGATCTCGCCATTAACAACCCGGTCTGGGACCTATTCCACGCGCCTTGGAAAAGAAGCCGGGGCGATGAGCGGGCGATGGCTGCCGAATAAACATTTGCTTCAGCCCCAGTCTCCCACTGAGACGGTGAACTCCCGCGGCCTCTGATCCGCCGGAGCCTGGAACGTCTTGACGTCCTGAGCTGCCGTCCCGCGCAGCCAGATGCAAAAGAGGTAATCATCATGCCGCAGTCGGCTGAAAAAATTCTCGATCACGCTCCCCTGTTCCGCGAGCCGGAATACAGAAAGATGCTCGCTGAGAAGAAGCTAAACTTCGAATGTCCGCACCCCGATGAAATCGTTTCCGATCAGCGCGATTTCACCCAGACGTGGGAATACCGCGAAAAGAACCTCGCCCGCAAAGCGCTTGTCGTGAACCCGGCCAAGGCCTGCCAGCCGCTGGGTGCGGTATTCGCTGCCGCCGGCTTCGAGCGAACCATGTCCTTCGTCCACGGCAGCCAAGGTTGCGTCGCCTATTACCGCTCGCACCTGTCGCGCCATTTCAAGGAGCCTGCCGCGGCGGTCTCCTCCTCAATGACCGAGGATGCGGCGGTGTTTGGCGGCCTGAAGAACATGGTCGACGGGCTCGCCAACACCTACCAGCTCTACGACCCCAAGATGATTGCCGTGTCGACGACCTGTATGGCAGAGGTCATTGGCGACGACCTGCACAGCTTCATCCAGAACGCCAAGGACGAAGATTCAGTCCCGCGCGACTTCGACGTGCCCTTTGCCCACACCCCGGCCTTCGTTGGCAGTCATGTCGACGGCTATGACAACATGGTCAAAGGCATTTTGGAGCACTTCTGGAAAGGTCAGGAGCGTACGCAAATCGAAGGAACCATCAACATCATTCCGGGCTTCGACGGCTTCTGCGTCGGCAACAACCGGGAGCTCAAGCGCCTGCTCGATGTAATGGGCGTGTCCTATACATTGATCCAGGATGCCTCTGACCAGTTCGATACGCCTTCGGACGGTGAATACCGCATGTATGACGGGGGCACGAAGATCAACGAGGTGAAGAAGGCCCTCAACGCCGAGGCAACGCTTTCGCTGCAGCATCACAACACCCGAAAGACACTGGGCTATTGCGAGGAGGTCGGGCAGGCGACGGCCTCGTTCCACTATCCGCTCGGCGTTCAGGCGACGGACGAATTCCTGATGGAGGTCGCGGCGATTTCCGGCAAGGAGATTCCCGAGGCAATTCGCCTCGAGCGCGGCCGACTGGTAGACGCCATGGCGGACAGCCAATCCTGGCTGCATGGTAAGAAATACGCCATCTACGGTGATCCCGACTTCGTTCACGCAATGGCCCGCTTTGTCATGGAGACCGGCGGCGAGCCAACCCATTGCCTCGCCACCAATGGCACCTCGGCATGGGAAGCCGATTTGAAGAAGCTGCTAGCATCCTCGCCTTTCGGCAAGGCTGCCCAGGTTTGGGCGGGCAAGGACCTGTGGGCGCTGCGCTCGCTGCTCTTTACCGAGCCGGTGGACCTTTTGATCGGCAATTCCTACGGCAAGTACCTGGAGCGCGACACCGGAACGCCGCTGATCCGGCTGATGTTTCCGATCTTCGATCGGCACCATCATCACCGCTTTGCGCTCTTTGGCTACCAGGGCGCGTTGCGCGTGCTGACGACGATCCTCGACAAGATCTTCGACAAACTCGATCGCGAGACGAGCGAGACGGGTGTGACGGATTATTCCTATGACCTCACGCGCTAAGAGCCGTGGCCGGCTTTTCGCCGAGGCCATTCCTTGCCCAATGGACTGGGGAGGCTGAGCGATGTCCTCCCTCAGCGCCAAAATCAAGGACGCCTTCGATGAGCCCGCCTGCGATAAGAACCGTGGCAAAGATGCCAAGGCGCGCAAGGAGGGCTGCTCGAAGTCGCTGACACCAGGGGCGGCAGCCGGCGGCTGCGCCTTTGACGGAGCCAAGATCGTCCTGCAGCCGATCACCGACGTTGCGCATCTGGTCCATGCGCCGCTCGCCTGCGAGGGCAATTCTTGGGACAACCGTGGTGCGGTTTCGTCAGGGCCGACCTTGTGGCGGACAAGCTTCACGACCGACCTCACCGAACTCGACCTGGTGATGGGGCAGGGCGAGCGGAAACTCTTCAAGGCGATCCGCGAGATCAAGCACACATACGCGCCGCCGGCGATCTTCGTCTACTCAACTTGCGTAACGGCGCTGATCGGTGACGACATCGAGGCCGTGTGCAAACGCGCCACGGAAAAGTTCGGTTTGGCCGTGGTGCCGATCAATGCGCCTGGCCTGGCAGGCTCCAAGAACCTCGGCAACAAGCTCGCCGCCGAGGCGTTGCTCGATCATGTCATCGGCACGGTCGAACCCGACGACCCCGGGCCCTACGACATCAACATCCTTGGCGAATTCAACCTCTCGGGCGAATTCTGGCTTGTAAAGCCGCTCCTCGATCGGCTCGGCATCCGGGTGCGCGCCTGCATTCCCGGCGATGCGCGTTACCGCGACATTGCTTCCGCGCACCGCGCCCGGGCGGCAATGATCGTGTGCTCGACCGCGCTGATCAGTCTTGCCCGCAAGATGGAGGAGCGCTGGGACATCCCGTTCTTCGAGGGCTCCTTCTATGGCATCTCCGACACATCGCAAGCTCTTCGCAACCTTGTCAGGCTGCTGGTGAGGAAGGGCGCCGATCCGGAGATCCTCGAGCGCACGGAGACGCTGATCGCGCAGCAGGAGGCGATCGCGTGGAAGAAACTCGAATCCTACCGGCAAAGGCTCCAAGGCAAGCGCGTGCTGCTCAACACAGGCGGTGTGAAGTCCTGGTCGGTTGTCCGTGCGCTGATGGAGATCGGAATCGAGATCGTCGGCACCTCGGTCAAGAAATCTACGGTGCAGGACAAGGAGCGCATCAAACAAGTTCTCAAGCACGACAAGCATATGTTCGAATACATGGCTGCGCGCGAGCTGTACGCCATGCTCTCTGAACACAGGGCCGATATCATGCTGTCGGGCGGTCGCACGCAATTCATTGCGCTCAAGGCCAAGACGCCCTGGCTCGATATCAACCAGGAGCGCCAGCACCCTTATGCCGGCTATGCCGGCATGGTGGAACTCGTACGCCAGATCGACCTCGCCATTCACAATCCGGTCTGGTCTCAGGTGCGCCAGCCGGCCCCGTGGGATTGCCAGCCTGATCTAAAAGACGAACTGCCATGCACGAAGAAGGAGTCCGGGCACCTGTTCGATGAATTCGCCGGCGCGACGGCACACGAGTTCAGCGAGTGTTGAGGCGACCGATGGCCCGCATCCTTCCCCAGACCAAATCCGCGGCGGTGAACCCGCTGAAGTCGTCGCAGCCGCTGGGTGCCGCCTTTGCCTTTCTTGGGGTCGACGGCGCGATGCCGCTGTTCCACGGCAGCCAGGGATGCACAAGCTTCGCGCTCGTGCTCTTCGTACGGCACTTCAAAGAAACGATTCCATTGCAGACAACAGCGATGGATGAGGTGGCGACCATCCTCGGCGCTGCCGACCATCTTGAAGAAGCCATCCTCAACCTCAAGAACCGCACGAAGCCAAAGCTGATCGGGGTGTGCACGACCGCGCTGGTGGAGACGCGTGGCGAAGATTGCGCGAGTGATATTGCGAACATCAAGCTGAAGCACACGCAAGAGCTTGCGGGTACGGAGGTCGTGCTGGCCAACACGCCGGATTTTGACGGCGCGATCGAAGAGGGCTGGGCCAAGGCAGTCACCGCAATGATCAAAGGGATTACAGGCTCGGGCGAACGTGCGCGGCAGCCGAAGAAGATCGCGATCCTGCCCGGATGCAACCTCACTGTCGCCGACATCGAGCATATGCGTGACATGGTTGAAAGCTTTGGGCTCAAGCCGGTTATTCTGCCCGACATTTCAGGCTCGCTCGACGGTACGGTTCCTGACCGCTGGGTAGCGACCACATACGGCGGCACCAGCGTCGAAGACATTCGCGAGTTGGGCACGGCCATGCAATGCATCGCCATCGGTGAGCACATGCGCCGCCCGGCGAAAGCGCTGCACGGGTTGACCGGCGTGCCTTACGTGTTGTTCCAGTCACTGACTGGGCTGCAGGACACGGACCGCTTCGTGTCGCTGCTGTCTGCGATTTCGGGCGCGGCGGTACCGGCCCGCGTGCGCCGGCGCCGGGCGCAATTGCAGGACGCGATGCTCGACGGACATTTCCATTTCGGCGGCAAGAAAATTGCCATCGCTGCCGAACCAGACCAGCTGTTCCAACTTGCGACCTTCTTTGCTGGCCTCGGCTCCGAGATAGCCGCGGCCGTCACAACGACCGACAGGTCTAAAATTCTCGAGAAAGTCCCGGCGGTTTCGGTTCAGATCGGCGATCTCGGCGATCTGGAAAGTCTTGCCGTCGGTGCTGACCTGCTTGTCACGCATTCGCACGGGCGCCAAGCATCGGAGCGGCTCCGAATTCCGCTCATGCGCATCGGGTTCCCGGTCTTCGATCGACTAGGCAGCCAGCACAAGCTCGCAATTCTCTATCAGGGCACCCGCGACATGATCTTCGAGGTCGCCAGCATCTTCCAGGCCAACCAACACGCGCCCACTCCTGAGGCGCTTGATCCACTCCGTAATCGAGAAATATCACGATGAACGCTGTTCGCCGCCTCTCGCTGGTCAGTAGTGAGGTTTTCGCCCCGATGCCTGAACGACGTAAGGGCGCATTGCGCGTTGCGATCGCCACTCAGGACATGCAGGACCTCAACGCCCATTTCGGGTCGGCCAGGCGCTTTGCTGTCTACGACGTGACGCGCGAGGAATGGAATCTCGTAGAAGCCGTGGCCTTCGATGACGTGTCCGATGAAAGCGGGGAGCATCGGGCCGAGCGCGATGATCGCATCACGCCAAAGGTGGATGCGCTCAAGGGCTGTCAGATCCTGTTTTGTCTGGCAATTGGCGGCCCTTCGGCAGCCAAGCTTGTCGCGGCAAAAATCCACCCGATCAAAGTGGCGGAGCCCCAATCGATCCCACAGGTGCTCTTGCGCACGCAGATGATGCTCAGGACGTGTCCTCCGCCTTGGCTGCGCAAGGTGCTGGCGCGAGCGGGCATTGCCGAAAAGAAACCGTCCTTCGAGGACGAGGACTGAAAAGAGGAGGACGCCAATGCCTGACCCCGCAATCCCCCCAGCTGTCGCCGAAGACGAGGCGGCTCTTTGCACCCCGTTCGTCAAATGCCTCGTGCGGCTGATCCGTTCTCAGGATTCCTATGGCTCGTGGGAACGCAAAGCGGACGCTGAGCTGCTGGGCGACTTCATCATTACCAAGGAACAGCGCCGAGGGATCCCAATCATCGGAGATCCCGATCCCGACGTGCTGTGGAGGCTCGACAAGTACTACGCCGCCATCGGGCTTGCGATCGAGGAGCGCTGCGGCCTTATGGCATCGCCGATGATCCAGGTGAGCCATGAGGGTTTTGGTCGGGTGCTTTTCACGACCGGACGGCTGGTCGTTTTGTCCAAAACGCTGCGCGATGTCCACCGGTTTGGCTTCGAGACGCTCCTGAAGCTCGCCACGGCCGGTACGAAGCTGGTCGACGATGCGATTTCAGTCATCGAAACCTTTCCCCACGTGGCGCTGGCATGATGGGCGCGATTTTCGAGAAAGGCCATCATGACGGACCCGAGAAACTATGTTGGCCAGTCCCCTCGATCCAGGGACTCGAGGCCGACCAGGTTGTTGGGGTATCGCCGATGAAGAAGCCGCTGGTCCTGATCTGCTCGCAAGATGCCGAGTTCTATCTGCTCTACAGCCACATACTGGAGGTTGACGGTTTCAGCAGTGAGACGGCAGACGGCGCGAAGGCTGCGCTGGCCTTGGCCGAACAACGGGAGCTTCAGGCCGTAGTGCTGGATTGCGACCCAGCCAGCATAAACGGGTCCGCAATTTGCGCCCACCTCAAGCGGGAACCGCGCACCACCGACCTGCCTATCATCGCCCTGATCGCGCCTGGCGCCGAGCACCAGCACCTCGATCTCTTGAAGGCAGGCGTTGAGAGCTTTGTGCGGCCGGTGGCTCCGGCCAAGCTGCTCGACTGCCTGCGGGCGAGGCTCGGGCTGACCAAGCGTGGTCCGAACGGGGTTGAAAACGACAGTTGGATTTGTTGTGGAGGCCTGGAGATGAAGCTCGATGCCCATCGGGTTCGCGGTAATGGCCACGACATCCATCTCGGACGGATCGATTTCAACGTGCTGCGGCTTATGATTGAGGCCCCCGGCAAGGTCTTCAGCCGGGACGAGCTTATCGGGGCGGCCTGGCTGCCCAACATTCATGTCGGTGCACGCACCGTCGATGTCCATATCAGCCGAATCAGGAGGGCGCTGAAAACGGCCTTGCCCGGCAGCGTCATTCGCACCGTCAGGTCGGCCGGCTACTCGCTCGAGAAGCCGGACGACTGAAATCGGTGATCGAACGTGGTGCCGCTCTCTCTTCCTCCTGAGAGCGGTGTTGCCGCTTTGAGGCGCTCCTAACGAAGACCAGGAGAAGCAGGCAAATGGAATTTAAAAGCATATTCAGTGTGACGGGTGCTGATCATTCTGATGAGGACCTCACAACAGCTGCCGGACTGTGTGCCGAGGTCGGCGCGCACCTATCGGTACTCATTATACCGCCTCCATTGCTCTTGATGTCGTCTCCGCCCCCCGAATGGAATACAGGACGTGCACAGGCAATTGCAGTACCGAACTATCGATTTCAGCAAATCGAGAAATTTTCACAGGACGTGACCAGAATGGAAAGACGGTCCGCGGATATCCTCAAAAGGCTGAAAGCTATGTCGCTTTCCTGTGACGTTGACACCGACTATTGCGATCCGGCTAGCCTCGGTGAAGTGGCACGACAGCGGGCGCTCTGCGCTGACCTGACGATCGTTGGAGGAGACCTCCTCAACGATGAGACTCTCGGACCTCCTGTTGTCAACGGCTGCTTGTTCGATAGCGGAAAGCCGGTGCTCATCGTGCCGAAGGGCGTTAAGGCGACGCTGTCGCCTCGACGCGTGCTGGTCGGCTGGGATTCGCGTGTAGAGGCCTCGCGTGCGGTTCGGGAAGCTCTTAGTATCCTATCCGCTGCCAAGGAAGTCTGTGTCGCTATGGTCGATCCAAAGGCGCAAAACAACGGGAAAGGCGCGCAGTCTGGAGCTGACATCGCTGCCTATCTTACTCGGCACGGTGCTCGGGTCTCCGTTGACCTGCTTAAGAGCGCCGGCAAATCGGCGGGCACAGTGCTGACCCAGCACGCGAACGACATCTGTGCTGACATGATGGTTATGGGTGCTTATGGCAGCCGTGGGCTGCGTGAGCGGATTTTCGGCGGTCCGCCGAGCTGGAGCTTTGGGAAGACCACATTGCCGCTGTTTTTGGCTCGCTGATCAGCTCCGTAGGAACACCGATCAGGTCGTAGGACCGCCAACCAGTCCGAAGTCGTCGTCGGTTACCGGTCGGATTGCGGAGACATGGCTGGATCCGCGAACATCTTGCGACGCTTGTCAGAGCCAAACCGGACGCCTCGACTGCTTCACGACGCTCTCGTGAACCAACTCGTGCGAGATCGTCCGCAACGGGCAGTAAAGACGAACGGCTGCAGCAGACCGCAGCCAAGCCACAGGGCGGGTGTACCAGGAGACCCCGCCTCGTGCGCGAACCCTGTTGGAAGGCCCCTTATCAGTACCCGGACGCGCGTCAAATCGGCGGCTGTCCCTGTCAGCCTGCGGTGTGCAAGGGCCGCTGCCGCGGAGCTTCCCCTGCCCGATCGTCGGGCGTGCGACAATGTCGGATTCCAGACGAGCTGGAACTGCGCGAACTCGTTGGTTTGACAGGTCTTTATCCGGCACGCCGCATGCATGGGAGTCTCCGAAAGCATTAAGAGCCGTTATCCATGGTTACGCCCCTCGAAAGAAAGAGCCGCTTCCGTCGTGGCAGGGAAACAGCCACTCCTGGGGTGGAGGCCGGCGCTAGAAGCCGCCGTAAGATCCGGAAGAGCCGCGCGACAGCATCACACACTTTCCTTCTGCTCTTGGGTTCGGATCACGCCGCGCCGCTGTCGATGCCGCCGACATTGAGCCCAAGACCTGGAAGGCGGCACACGCTTTTGCTGTCCTCTCAGTCGGGACCGCGGCTCAAGCATGCCTGTGAGGTTCGCATTGCTCAATGCCCGGCAATCGACGTCAACATGCCGCTGAGTTGGAAAACACTCCTAGAGGAGTAAGGATAAGTGGACCTCTTTTGTATTGGTGTGGGTGCTGGACCATCTAATTTGAGCCTTGCGTGTCAGATACAGGAAGAGATTGCGCAAGGGGCACTGTTCCTGGACCGGGAGGTCGATTTCCGAGGACATCCAGGCAGCGCTTTCGATTGCGCGGAGCTCCAGGTCGGCCACTTCCAGGATCTGGTTACTCTGGTCAATCCGCGATCAGCCTACACATTCGTAAACTACCTCCACGAGAACGGGCGTCTTTACAATTTCCTCAATGCGCAATTTCACGGGGTGCTTAGAGCCGAGTTCGCCCAATATCTCAACTGGGCGTTCCAGAAGAATCCGCTTGTCCGTGGCGGCGAGGCCGTTCGCGAAATCCGCTTTGACGGCGAGTTTCGCGTGCGGACGGACAACGCGGTCCTTGATGCAAGAAACCTCGTCATCGACATAGGCAAGCAGGCGCAAATTCCGCCTCAGTTTCATGGCTGGACTGGACCCAACCTGTTCCACTCATCTGAGTTGGCCCACATCAATCCTGAGGTGCAAAAAAAGCATGTCTGCGTTGTTGGCGGCGGACAGTCGGGAGCCGAGCTGCTACTGCACCTTGTCGGCCGGCCGAAAGAACGGCGGCCCGCGGCGATCACATGGGTCTTGACGCGCGAGATGCCTTTCGACGACCACGCGTTCACAAACGGGCTGTTCACGCCATGCTTCTCGGATCGTTTTGCTGCGATGAGCGAGGTGCATCGACAGCTGTTCCTGCGGCGTTTCGCGCTTGCCTCCGAGGGCATTTCAGAAAGCAAGTTGCGCGCGGTCTATCAGGCGCTCTACCACCACGCCTTTCTCGAGCCACACCAATGCGAGATCACATTGCGGCCAAGTTGCAACGTGTCGCGCTGCATCAATGCCGGAGCAGGGCACAGGCTCACGCTGCAACGCGGCTTGGACAACATCGGAGAAGTAACCGCCGATATCGTCATCCTGGCCACCGGGTACGAGAAACCGCTGCCGGGTTTCCTAGAACCGATCGCAGATCGCCTCGAACAGATCGGCAATGAGCTCGCCATCGGCGAGGATTTTTCGGTGTACTGGGACGGACCGCGAGACCGACGCCTTTTCGTTCAGAACGCCTGCCTTGGACAGCGCGGGCTGGCTGATCCGAACTTTGGGCTGCTGGCCTGGCGAGCGCGCCGCATCCTTGACAGCCTTCTGCGGCGCGCGCCATGCGCCAATCCCGAGCATCTAGGGTTCATCAACCGTCCCTTGACGGAGTGCTGGCCCGACCTCGGAGTCGAACAAATGGGCAGCGGGATATGATTCGTCGATATTGATGATCGGCGGTGGCATTCAGGAAAGATTTCCGCCTCTGGCGGCAAAAGCGGGACGAGCAATATTCCTACGGCGTCAGATCGCTCTGCTCGCGCTTGAGCAAGGTAGCGTCGCGCGACTCCTGCTTGGCGTGAAACAGCAAAGGGCATTCAATCACGATGCAGCTTTACGTGCTGTCGGGCTCAACGCCACGTGGATCGAGCCCAACGCCGCCGTTGGCAACCGCGACGCGAATTATGACGCCGGGCCACATGCGGCGGTGGCTGCAAGGGTACCGAGCCTCTCCCGCACTTTCGACCCCATCGCCGAAGTGCGACTACTCCAGGACGCCGAAGCCGGTCTTATCGCCAGCGGGCCAGCCAAACTCTCACCTTCCTAAACGGCAGCCGCTAAGGTGAGCCGTCGAAAGCCGACATTCAGGTTAACGTCAGCTGGCCGTGTTAGGGCTCGCTTATTCAAGGCGGTACCGGCGCTTGCCGAAGCTAAGAAGGGTTGGCATGCCCTTTGCCGTGCTTGATGTGCGGCAACACGGTGAGAGCTCCGCTGAAGCAAGCGAGAGGGAGCAATGCCCTCGAGACCGTGTCCGATTTTGACTGGAAAATATTCCGCGACAAAAGAGACGAAAGGTGTGGAATGACTTTGGACACCAAGATGGAACTGCGTATGGGGTCCCCGGCTCCTGCGCTGAAAGTGGAGAACTGGCTGCGTGGCGAGCCCCTCACGAGCCTTCGGCCCGGCAAGGTCTACCTCGTTGAATTTTGGGCGACTTGGTGCCGACCATGTGTCCACGCCATGCCCCATTTGATCGAACTGCAGGAGAAATATAAAGACAGCGGATTTGAGATTATCGGAGTCGCAGCTTGCGAAAAGGCTGCAACCGCGGACGAAGCGCGGACCAACGTGGATGCCTGGCTGACCGAGAAGTTCCCGAATCTGAATTATCGGACAGCGTTCGATTGCACTGGCGAAATGAAAAAGCTCTGGCTGGAACCCAGCTCTTCGTTCGGGATTCCCACCTCGTTCGTGGTCGACCGCGACGGCCACATCGCTTATATCGGCCACCCGGCACCTCTCGATGACGTTTTGCCGAAAGTCCTTAACGGCAGCTGGCGCAGCAGCTATGAAGCGAAAGCCGTCGATGCAAAGCGAATCTCGCGTGTGCGCGAATCGTCGCTGAGTCAGCCGATATACGCCAAACTTGGGCCGGCGATGCAGGACGAGGATTGGGCAGCGGCACTATTGGCCATCGAAGAAGGCCTCGCCGTGATGCCAGACTCTTTTGATTTTCGGCGGGTTCATGCGGATATTCTGCTTCACAAGCTGCGCGACATCAAAACCGGCTTGCCGCTTATGCGCGAATTGGTCGAGGACGCGATCAACAAAAAGTTCGAAGCGATGTCTTGGGTGGTGATGGCGCTGAACCAACTCTTCCATCCCACGATCGACAACTCCCATCTTCCGCATGATGATCGCTTTGCGATGGGCAAGGAGCTCTCCGAACAGATCCTGGAACTTAATCCTCCGCAAGGCGATGGAGACTTTAAATTCGGGTGTTACTTTCCGGTCGCTCAGTATTATTACGAGAGCGGCAACAAGGACCGGGCGATCGAGTTGATCGAGGTGGCAATCAAATCGCTGGACCATTCGGAGCCAGTGCCGGACCAAACCAAACAGCGCTACCTCACCTCGTTGCTCCAAGCCCTGGCCAACTACACGGGTGAGCCTGCCTGTCACGCGGGTCTCTGTGTGGCTCCGCAAAACAAGACTTCCGAAACTCAAAACGCTGTCACTTCCTGAGCAAGGATCGCGAAGGGCATGACAATTGGAATTGAACACCGGCAAATCCGCCCGCCCAGGCGCACTTCGCAGCAATAACGTCGATGCCGCAAAAGTGCGCGGCTTGCGGCAGGTGGAATTTCCATTGCGTTTACCTCGGGTCGAACCGCGGCGCAGGCGTTCGCGCCGCGGTGAAAGGTCTCGCATTGGTGGACGTGCTCGAGGTCGGCCACGGGACACTGTTGCGTGGGATCGGCTCGCCCAAGCCATTCCCCGCCCACGCAAGCGCCCGAACCACACATCGCAGAAAAAGAGATCGTCCTTCAAGAGGAGTACTGAAATTGGGGAAAAGCGAAATTCCTCATGAACCGGTTGGCCCTGCTGTCCACGGGGACGACGAGGCCCTTGCTTCCCCGTTCGTCAAATGCCTCCTGCGGCTCATTCGTACTCAGGATTCCTTCGGCTTATGGGAAGGCCATTCGGATGCCGAGCTGCTGGCCGAGTTCATCATCACCAAGCAACAGCAACGTGCGGTACCCTTTGGCGGCGATCCCGATCCTGACGCGCTGTGGAGGCTCGACATGTTTTACACCGCCGTAGCGCTTGCGATCGAGGAGCGCTCCGGCGTGTCGACGTCGCCGACAATAGAAATGAAACCCGTGGGGGCTTCCGGCGGTTGGGCGTTCTGTCGAGACGTCCACCGGTTCGGCTTCGAGACTTTCCGCAAACTTGCTGAGGCCGGTACGAAACTGGTCGACGATGCGACTGCAGCCATTGAAGCCTAGCCCGAGATGGAGCGCATCAAGAAACCATTGTTCCAGGAAGGATCTATGTCAGACCTAGATAGGATGAGGAAAAAAGTCTGAAAGCTCCAGTTGCGTGCAGCTATTGCCAAGATGGCATTGCAGGACCTCGTCGAGGGTCTGCCGGGCAAGTGGGCCGACATACAGGAAGTCGCCGAGAAAACCCAAGCCGTTTATGCCGAGTTGGATGTTGCCAAGAGAGAACTCGCTTCAATGAAGAATTTAGGATGATGCGCACATTCACCACCCGTGACGGCTCCATTTGGATGCCGCCGTACCTGACCTCCATCGATAGCAAATCTGCATCGGCTGCTGCCGTTGTTTCAAGGTCTGCTCGCGCGATGTCATGCATCTTCACGGCGTTGATGATGCGGGTGAAATCCTCGCCCCTGCGATGACGAGGACGACGATTTCGACGGCAAGCTCAATCGCATGATCATGGTTGTCGATGATGCCGGCCGCTGCATAGGCTGCGGAGCCTGCGGCCGCGTCTGCCCCAAGAACTGCCAGACGCATGTTCCGGCCGACGAGCTCGCAACATGATCTGGCGAAAACCAGGGGAGCGGCGTGCACTTCATCTTTTTGTCGGCTCGTGGGGCTGGTCCTGTGCAGCAATGCGTCGATGGTTTACTTCGCTTTGGATTCGCTCCGTGTGGCAGTCGTCACGACGCTGGCCTGTTCGCTGCTGCTTCAGGCCGGCTACTTCGGCCGCGTGCTCTTTCTGATCTGGCAGTCCTCTAGCCGCGCTCGTGGAACTCGCCACAGGGGCCAGCATGCCGATGGTTACAGGAAAGCTCGGGTACCAGTCGTCTGACTCTGATCAACTGCGGAATGCAATTTTCAGCTGTGTCCCGGCTTGGTCGAATGCCCAGCATGTGCTGCTGCTTTGATGCGCGGATGACAGGATCAGTGCTCAGACCCACACCAATTTTGGTCACCCTCTGATGACTGAGCTGATCGTATAGGGAATCTGTGTTCGGCTAACACGCGACCATACCCCTGGGCTGACCGGTGCGTAGCAGGTTCAGGTACTTTTTTGCTGGAGATAGCATGCTGGAAAAATTCGAACGTTATCCGCTCACCTTTGGACCCACGCCGATCGAGAGGCTCGACCGCCTCGGCAAGCATCTGGGCGACAAGGTGGAAATCTACGTCAAACGCGAGGACTGCAACTCCGGTCTCGCGTTCGGCGGAAACAAGCTGCGCAAGCTCGAATACATTGTGCCCGACGCGATCGCGTCAGATGCCGATACGCTCGTCACAATCGGTGGCGTGCAGTCCAACCATACGCGCATGGTCGCTGCGGTCGCCGCCAAGATCGGCATGAAATGCCTCCTGGTCCAGGAGAGCTGGGTCCCACATGATGATGCTGTCTACGACCGGGTCGGCAATATCCTCTTGAGCCGCATCATGGGGGCAGAGGTGCGCCTGGTTGACGAGGGCTTTGACATCGGCATCCGCCGCAGCTGGGAAAAGGCACTTTATGAAGTCAAGGCAAGGGGCGGCAGGCCATATGCGATACCTGCCGGCGCCTCTGTCCACAAATACGGCGGCCTGGGCTATGTGGGGTTCGCTGAGGAGGTGCGTGCCCAGGAAGAGCAGCTTGGGTTTGCCTTCGACTATATCGTCGTCTGTACGGTGACTGGTTCAACCCACGGCGGCATGCTCGTCGGGTTCGCCAAGGATGGTCGACAGCGCAACGTGATCGGTATCGATGCCTCCGCCATGCCCGCCAAGACCAAGGCGCAGGTGCTTGGCATCGCCCAAAATACAGCGAAGCTCGTCCACCTCGGAGCGGAAATTGTCGAGGCAGACGTGGTGTTGTTCATGGACTACGCGTACCCGGGTTATGGCGTTCCATCGGAGGAAACCAAAGAGGCAATCCGTTTGTGCGCGCGGCTCGAGGGCATGATTACGGACCCCGTTTACGAGGGCAAATCGATGCAAGGGATGATCGACCTCGTCCAGAGGGGCTTCTTTCCACAGGGATCGAGGGTCCTCTACGCACATCTAGGCGGCGCACCGGCGATCAACGGGTACGGCTACACCTTTCGCAACGGCTGACGTTCGGCAGTCTGCGATTCCGCGGTCGCGCTCGAACGTGGGTAGGTAGCGTCGTTCGAGCGCTTGGCTGGAGAAGTGGAGGCAGCGACGGGCATCCACTAATTGGTACCATTACGTGCTGTCGGTGCTCAACGCCACGCGCATTGAGCGCATGCCGCCGTTGGCAACCGCGAGGCGAATTTTGACTCCGGGGCAAGAATCCACACGCGGCGGTGGCGGCACGAGGACCAAGCCGGCGAGTTCGCGCTTTCGAACTGGCGCCAAACTGCCACTGCTCGAGGGCCGAGGCCAGTCTAATCACAGGCGAGCCGTCCAAGCTCTCAAGAGTGATAGGGCGAAACCCGACAGCGGCAGAAGACATGTCGGGTTCACGACAATCGGCCGCATTTGGCCTCGTGGAGAATTTCAAAGCATTTCCCGCCGCTTACCGGAGCTGAGGGAATTGGCACCTCCGTTGCAGCTTGATGTGCGGCAACACGGTGAGAGCTTCGCTGAAGCAAGCCAGAGGGAGCGATGCCCTCGAGACCGTGTCCGATTTTGACTGGAAAATATTCCGCGACAAAAGAGACGAAAGGTGTGGAATGACTTTGGACACCAAGATGGAACTGCGTATGGGGTCCCCGGCTCCTGCGATCAAAGTGGAGAACTGGCTGCGTGGCGAGCCCCTCACGAACTTTCGGCCCGGCAAGGTCTACCTCGTTGAGTTTTGGGCGACTTGGTGCGGACCATGTGTCGACGCCATGCCCCATTTGATCGAACTGCAGGAGAAATATGAAGGCAGCGGATTTGAGGCGGTCGGAGTTGCCGCCTGCGAACAGGGTCCTACCGCAGACGAGGCGCGGACCAACGTGGATGCCTGGCTGACCGAGGAGTTCCCGAATCTGAATTATCGTATCGGGTTCGATTACATTGGCGAAATGAACAAGCTCTGGATGGATCCCAGCTCTTCGATTGGGATTCCCACCTCGTTCGTGGTCGACCGCGACGGCCACATCGCTTTTATCGGCCACCCGGCGGAACTCGATGACGTTTTGCCGAAAGTCCTTAACGGCAGCTGGCGCAGCAGCTATGAAGCGAAAGCCGCCGATGCAAAGCGCATCGCGCATAACCAACTTGCAGCGCGCGAAATGTCGCTTACCGGGCCGATATACGCCAAACTTGAGCCGGCGATGCAGGCCGAGGATTGGACGGCGGCGCTCTTGGCCATCGAAGAAGGCCTCGCCTTGATGCCAGACTCTTGTGAGTTCCGGCAGATTCATGCGGATCTTCTGCTTCACAAGCTGCGCGACATCAAGACCGGCATGCCGGTCATGCGAGAATTGGTCGAGGACGCGATCGACAAAACGTCCGACGCGGTGTCGTGGATGGCCTTGGCCCTCAACCAACTCTTCGATCCCACGATGGACAATTCCCATCTTCCGCGCGCGGAGCGCTTTGCGATGGGCAACGAGCTCTCGGAACAGATACTGGCACTCAATCCCCCGAACGGCGATGGCCCGTTTAAATACCTCCGGTACCTCCCGGTAGCTCAGTATTATTACGAGAGCGGCAACAAAGATCGCGCAATCGAGTTGATCGAGGTGGCACTGAAATCGGTGGACCGGCTGGGGCCAATTCCGGACCACACCAAACAGTACTATCTTACCCCATTGCTCGAAGCACTGGCCAACTACACGGGTGAGCCTGCCTGTCACGCGGATCTTTGTGTGGCTCCGCAAAAGAAGGCACCCGAAACTCAAAACGAAGTCACTTCCTGAGCAAGAATCGCGAAGGGACTGACAATTGGAATTGAACACTGGCCAATCCGCCCATCGAAGCTCTCTTCGCAGCAAGTATGTCGATGCAGCAGGGCGGCGGCTTGCGGAAGGTTGGATTTCAATTGCGTTGACCACCGGTCGGATCGCGGCGCAGACGATGTGCGCCGCGAATTCGCGCCGCAGGTCTCGCACTCGTGGACATGTCGAGGTCGGCCACGGGGCACTCTTGGGGTTGGCCCGCCCAAGCCATTCGTCGGCCACGCAAGCGGACCCGGAGTGGGCATCGCAGGAAAAGGAAATCGTACCTCGAAGACGAAGACTGAAATGACGAACAACGAAATTCCTCCGGTTGGCCCTGCTGTCAACAATGACGACGAGGCCCTTGCTTCCCCGTTCGTCAAATGCCTCCTGCGGCTCATTCGTACTCAGGATTCCTTCGGCTTATGGGAAGGCCATTCGGATGCCGAGCTGCTGGCCGAGTTCATCATCACCAAGCAACAGCAACGTGCGGTACCCTTTGGCGGCGATCCCGATCCTGACGCGCTGTGGAGGCTCGACATGTTTACACCGCCGTAGCGCTTGCGATCGAGGAGCGCTCCGGCGTGTCGACGTCGCCAATAATTGGAATGAAGCCCCTGCGGGCTTCCAGCGGTTGGGCGTTCTGTCGAGACGTCCACCGGTTCGGCTTCGAGACTTTCCGCAAACTTGCTGAGGCCGGTACGAAACTGGTCGACGATGCGACTGCAGCCATTGAAGCCTAGCCCGAGATGGAGCGCATCAACAAAACCATTGTTCCAGGAAGGATCTATGTCAGACCTAGATAAGATGAGGAAGAAAGTCCGAAAGCTCCAGTTGCGTGCAGCTATTGCCAAGATGGCATTGCAGGACCTTGTCGAGGGTCTGCCGGGCAAGTGGGCCGACATACAGGAAGTCGCCGAGAAAACCCAAGCCGTTTATGCCGAGTTGGATGTTGCCAAGAGAGAACTCGCTTCAATGAAGAATTTAGGATGATGCGCACATTCACCACCCGTGACGGCTCCATTTGGATGCCG
>NZ_JAIUGV010000033.1 GCF_020164745.1 Mesorhizobium sp. ES1-4
GCCATAGAAAGTGCCGCCACCCCCGTCGAGTCCTCCGCCCCCAACCGGTGGCGGCACTTTCTATGGCACCCGCGGCGCTGACGTTCTTCATGGAACAACAGGTGCCGAGACGCTGATCGGCGGCGCCGGCAACGACACCTACTATGTCAACAATACCGGCGACAGGGTGATCGAGGCGATCGGCGGCGGCACGGACAAGGTGCTTGCCTCGGTGAGCTATGCTCTCTTGCCTGGCTCGGAGATCGAGCTTCTCGCTGCCGCGAACCGGTACGGCAGCACGCCAATCAACCTGACGGGCAACGAATTCGGCCAGACCGTCCGGGGCAATGCCGGCGCCAACGTCATCAACGGTGGCGGCGGCGCCGACACGCTGACCGGTTTTGGAGGCAAGGACGTCTTCGTTTTCAACACCGCGCTGGGTGCCGGCAACGTCGACAAGATCACGGACTTCAGCGTCACCGACGACAAGATCCAGATCGATCACACCGTGTTCAACGGGCTCCAGCCAGATGCGCTGCCAACGGGGGCATTCCACGTTGGCTCGGCTGTGCATACCAGCAGCCAACACATCATCTACAACAGTTCGACCGGGGCGCTGTCTTTCGACAGCGACGGCGTCGGCGGCGCACATCAGATACAGTTCGCCGTCCTTGCTCCGCACCTCTCTCTGACGGCATCTTCATTCATTGTGACCTGAGCCTTTTCAGCGGAACGCCCGGCTGCTGGGATTGGATCCGGCCAGATGTTTCTCAAGCGTTGCGGTGTTACGAACGCCACATGGCATGGACGACCGGCTGAACATCACTGGCCAGGTGCAGGCACCACACGACGCAAACGCGGGAAAAGCATCGGGACGCGCCGGGCATATGCATCATATTCGGGGAAGGTCTGTCGAAGGATACCTTCCTCGTTGCGAGCGCGCCGGTACTGGAGAAGAAACTGAAGCGCGCCTAAAGCCACCATCAGCGATGAAAAATGCGAAAGGATCATTCCGAGAACGAATACCGCCTCACAGATATAAAGCGGATGCCGGACAATCGAGTATGGACCAGTGGTAACCAGGCGACGAGCTGTCGCCATGAGAGAGAAGGAACGGCCTAGCCAATAAAGACAGAAACTCGAACTGGCCGTACCGATGAAGACCAGGCAGAGAGCCGTCACTTGAGCCGCCTCATTTTGCAATGCCGGCGTCAGGTTCAATGCAAGCAGGATAATAAATGTTCCAGCTATCGAGGTTACTCTCGGTTCAATTCCCTGCGCAGTCCCCTTTGGCGGAAGGCGGACGATTGTCATCACAAGCTGCAACGACAGAAACACGGTTGACGCCAGTTGAGTAACGATTGCGAGCGAGCTTGCTGAGGCATCCTGACGGAAATAGAGGAGCAGAGGCATCGCGCTGGACGTCGCCAAAACCGTCATAGCAAAGACGATGGCGAGACGGCCAAAAAAATCCTCGTTCAACATTTTCATCCCCTCCTTAAGCAGTCATTGAAACATCGCTTCCGCGCCCCGACAAGAAAACGGTTTCCAAAGAGTTAACGGCTATGCCGTCTCAACGTTTGATTAATCTGTCCGGTGTATCGTGGACAAATGCCAAACCTTCTACCCGTGCTTCGTATCCTGGCCCCGACCTCAATTGTGGTTTCAGCCATCGTGATGATCGCGCTCAATCCTCACAGCGCAACGTTTGCGTTTTGGTTGGCGTTGCCTATAAATGCGGCGGGATGGCTCGCGTCTCGCACAGCAGAGCGGACAGCCTAAGTTCAATTGAGTTGATCCAGGATTCCCGAACTGGTCGCAACCACCAGAGTCTTGTAGATTTCGAAGACTATCGTGCAGATCGTCGCCAGGGAAATCGGCACCCCAAACGGCACAACCCCCTTGCGATCCAGATACTGAACATAAAGGCGGAAAGCGCCCTGCGGCAGCATGAATGGAATTTTCACGACTGCGGCCGTGACGACAGCAAAAACCAGCAGCAGAACGGAAAACAGGATGAGGCTCTGCCCGCCGATCAGAAGGGGCACGACCGCCATCAGCTTGACATCGCCGGCGCCGATCTTGCCCAATGCCCAGAACGGGAAGAGAGCGACAAACAACAGAATGCCCGCCATGGTGCTCAGCCCCATATCCCACCACGACCCGGACTGGAGCGACAGCAGCAATGGCGAACCCGCGCCCAGGCAAAGCAGCAATAGCACGTCGCGATTGGCTATCTTCCGCGTGGTGAAGTCGAACCAGGCGATCCAAGCAAGCAGAGGGATGGCGAGCGCCTTCAGAAGCAGTGATTCGGCAAGCAGCATGCTAGCGCTCGATGTTCTGCACGCTTGAGGACAGAAGCTTTAGATTGTTGGCGACTGTCGGATCGTTGGGCGCCAGTTCATAGGCTTTGAGGAAACTCGTGCGCGCGTCCTGCAACTTGCCGCGCAGCAGGTAGGAATAGCCGACATTGTTGTAGTACTCGGGCGATGCGCCAACCAGCCGGAAGGCCTTGGCGTAGGCACGGTCGGCGAGGTCGAACCGGTGGATGCGGTCGCACGAGGCGGCCAGTCCCATCCAGGCGCCACCATCGTTGGGCGCCAGTTGCGTCGCCTTGAAGAACAAGGCGCCGGCATTGCCGTAATTTTCCGCACGGAACTGGTTGGTGGCTTCGGCCACGGCCTGGTCCGAGGCGTAATATTCGACAGCGCTGACGGTCTTCAATCCATCGAACGCATCGCCAAAGGATGTCACGTCGCCTTTCGACGGCTCATTGGTGCGCACGACACCACCAGTGGTGTCCGCACCTTTGGTTTGGCAACCGGCAAGCGCCATCAAAAGACTGGCTGCGGCTACGGCTGCGAGGCGCATTGGCCCTGTCATTTCTGTCCCCTCAGAGCCCTACGACTCTATTTTAGAATCAAAGCATATAACCATTTAGAAGAAAACGCCTTTCATGCGAATGATCACTGGCAACATGATGACCATGAGCACAACGGGAAAGATGCACAGCCCCAATGGGATCATCATTTTGACTGGCAGAGCATTTGCTCGCTCCTCGGCATGCAGGATTCTCTGGCTGCGCATTTCGTCGCTATAGACACGCAGCGCTTCGGTCAGGCTGGTGCCAAGTTCTTCCGATTGGCGGAATAGCACCGCCAAGGCCCTAGCTTCCTCAAGTCCGACGCGGTCAGCGAGTTCGCGCAACGCCTCTCGTAGCGGCTTGCCTGCGCGCAATTGCAGATTCATGATCGCAAGCTGGATACCGAGCCATTTGTGGGTGCCAGCCATTTCGGTGCTGACTCGCTCGACCGCGGCCTCCAAGCTCATGCCGGCGTCAGCGCAGGTGATCATCATATCCATGAAATCTGGAAAACTGCGGCGATAGATATGCTTCTGGGCATTCTCGAATCGATCGAGCATGACGCTCGGAACGACTAGGCATGCAAGCCCGAACAAGGCAGCCGCGGCTAGTGCGACAAAGCCAGGCAAATACGGTGGCAGTATGCGCGACAAGAGCGCATAGACGCCTAAAAAGCCAATTCCGACAGCTCCGATGCGTGACAAGGTGTAGATAAGAGGGGCACTTGACTGATAGAAACCGGCACGAAAGAGCTTGGCCTCGAGCGCATTTGGCTCCCCCCGCTCCTTCTCGACTGTTCGGAAATAGGCGTCAACCGGCCGCTGTGCCGATATGCGGGCGAGTTGTTCCTGACCGGCAAGCGAACGACGGTCGGTGATTCCCTCCGCTATGAGGCTCTGTGTGACCAGCCTTCGAGTCTGCAATACCGGCAACAGGATAAGAGCCCCGAATAGGAAAAGCGCCACCGCCGCAAGAAAAACGGCAACTGAGATCAGAAGGCTTATGTCCTGGGTGTTCGAAAGCAGGTTGATGGCTCGCCCCCGTCAAAAGTCGAAATTGACCATTCGATACATGATGAAGTCGCCCAAGAGCGCCCATGCCCCGAAACCCACAAAGACTGGAAAGACGACGGGATCGTTCGAGATACCGCCGTAATAAGCCGGGGCAAGGACCTGAAGAATCAGAAACATCACAACCGGAAACAGCGAAATGATCCACGCCGACACGCGGCCCTCGGCTGAAAGCGCCCGGATCTTCATCCGCAGCTTCTGTCTTTCTCGCAACACCGAGGACAGGTTGTGCAGGATTTCGGTCAAGTTTCCGCCTGTCTTGGCCTGAATCGAGAGTGACACCGAAAGCAGATGCAGGCCTTCGAAGCCTACGCGCTGCGAGAGTTTCCGAACCGCGTTTTCAAGACTGAGGCCGAAAGTGATTTCGTCGGAGACTATCCCGAATTCCGTGCCGAGCGGATCGGGCATTTCCCGGGCGACAAGGGCAATTGCCACGGATGTCGGGTGTCCGGCACGCAATGAACGCACGATCATGTCGAGTGCATCCGGCAGTTGCTTGGCGAATTTCTGGATTCGCTTGTTGCGGGCACGCCGGAGAACGAGCAATGGTAGCACCAAGCCGATGACGAAAAAGATGATCAACGCGATGACTATAGAGAAATCCAACAGCAACGACGATGCCAGCGCCAAAACGAGGCCGGCCAGAGCGAACATGCCGGCAAAGGCTGTCGGACTGCCAGTGATACCCGATTGTGTATAGAGCCGGTTCAATCCGATCGCGCGAAAAATAAAGTCGCCGGTGTCCGTCAGTCCACGTTCGCGCAACAGGCCCTGCAGACTCTTTTCCGCCGGCGCCTCCTCGCCCAGTCGTTTGAGCCGCCGATTGATCGTGCCCGTTCTGAGCCGCCGCCCAGCGTAGGACACATAGAGCGATTCGGCGGCAAGGATCACTGACGCCGCTGCCAGCACATAGATGAAGTAGAGGAGCGTCTGACCGGTGGGCATCAGAGTGGCGCCTGGGGATTGAAGGCATCCTTGGAAAAGTAAAGCCCAAGCGTCGCCGCTTCCTGGGCAAAACGTGGGCGGATGCCGGTGGCACGGAAATCTCCCACGATCTTGCCTTCCGGCGTCACCTCGCGCCGAACGAAGTGATAAATTTCCTGGAGTTGGACGACATTGCCTTCCATGCCGGTCAATTCCGATATTGAAATAACCCGTCTGCCGCCATCCGAAAGACGCTGCGTCTGTACGATGATGTCGATGGCCGATGCTATCTG
The DNA here is from genome assembly GCF_020164745.1 of Mesorhizobium sp. ES1-4. GTDB lineage: Bacteria > Pseudomonadota > Alphaproteobacteria > Rhizobiales > Rhizobiaceae > Mesorhizobium. The sequence goes on from NZ_JAIUGV010000033.1 coordinate 5,130, forward strand.
CGCTCGGATCGAGTCATTGGTCATCGGCATGCCAGCCATACCCACCATCTGTTCGAGGCGGGACAATGCATCGCGTGGGGTGTTGGCGTGGATGGTGGTCATCGAGCCTTCATGGCCGGTGTTCATGGCCTGCAGCATGTCGAAGGCTTCCTCGCCGCGAACCTCGCCGACGATGATACGGTCGGGGCGCATGCGTAGCGCGTTCTTGAGCAGCTCGCGCTGACGGACCTCGCCCTTGCCCTCGACATTGGGCGGGCGGGTCTCAAGACGGCCGACATGTGGCTGCTGCAACTGCAGTTCCGCCGCATCCTCGATGGTGATCAGGCGCTCGGTGGCTGGAATGTAGCTCGACAGCGCGTTGAGCAGAGTAGTCTTGCCGCTGCCGGTGCCGCCCGAAACGAGGATCGATTTGCGCGCCTGCACCGCGATGCGCAGCAGATCGACCATCGGCTGGCGGATCGAATTGAACGCCATCAGCCGTTCTAACGAATAAGGATTTTTGGAAAATTTGCGGATCGACACCAGCGGGCCGTCCACGGAGATCGGCCGCACCGCAATGTTGACGCGCGAGCCATCCTCGAGGCGGGCATCTGCCATTGGCGCCGATTCGTCGACACGCCGGCCGATAGCGGAAACGATCTTGTTGATGATACGCAGCAGGTGCGCCTCGTCGCGGAAGCGTATCGAGGTCTCCTCGATCACACCACGGCGCTCGATGAAGACGCGCTTGTGAGTATTGATCAAGATGTCGGCGATCGAATCGTCCTTGAGCAGCGGCTCGATAGGCCCGAGCCCGAGCATCTCGTCGGCGGTATCGCTGGTTAGCTGGTCTAGCTCGCGCGCGTTCAGCGGCACATTGTGACTGCGCACGAATTCGCGAACGATCGGGCGAATCTCGTTCAGGATCTCGTCCTTGGATGCGGTTTCCAGCGCAGTCAGGTTGAAACGGTCAATGAGGTGGCGATGAAGCTCGACTTTCAGCGTCAGGAAGTCCTCGCCATGCGGTTCGATATCGGCAGAAGCAGCGGGGACAATTGGCAGCACAGTCAGCGCCTCGGCCTTTGTCGCGGCCTGCTGCTCGCTTGGTCCCTTGATAAACCGCCCCAGCATAATCCGTTATACCCCTCTAGCGCATATTAGCGGAAACTAAACGTTAACCACGCGGCGCACAAGCGTCGGGGTGTCCCAGGTGCCACCAATACTTTCAACATAGTTAAGGAGCGCACCAAAAAATATCGTTTTTTATTTTCTGGTCACATGCTGCCAAACATGAGTGGCTTACTGAACTTTGATCGCATCTTGTGCTCCTGGTCCGCTGCGGCTTCGGCACACACTCATATTTGGCTATAACCCCCTAGATATAAAGGGATATGCCATATCGCTAAAGTAGCCATAGCTGCATTAGCTGATTTGCATAATTATGAACGAATGGTTAAGGACGCTTGAAAAATTAGACGAATCAAGCTCTTGCTGAATTTTAAAACCGCGCCCAACTCCAAAGTTCATGTATTGGGAAGTTAAGGAACCGTTAATCCCGTTTGACTCGGCAATTTCTCGGGACCTAGGATCGAGATGACGGGGGATGCTTGGGTATGGAGTTCATCCTTGGCTCTGTCTCGTCGGGTTCAACCTCCAAAGGGAGAAATTGACATGAAGAAGCTCATGACGATGACCCGGCAGTTCCGCGACGACGAAAACGGCGCTGCCATGGTCGAATATTCCATCCTCATCGGCATTATCGCCGCCGCGTCGATCCTGATCATTATTGGAATCGGCATCTGGGTAACCGGTCAGTTCACCGGCCTTTGCACTGCGCTCAATGGCCATGGTGCTGCAAACAACACGGGCTGCGCCGCCGCCACTTGACTTGTGAGTTCAGGCCCGGGTCGTCCGAACCGGGCCTGACATCATCGTTAGCGGGTGAACTCCCGCATTATGGATTTTGATGGATTTTGGGGCTTGGGTCCATGCGCGCCAACACACTTATAATGATCGTCCTCGCCGGCGTGTTCGGCGTGCTGGCGGTGGTGCTTGCCAACATCTGGTTGGCCGGTCAGCGCAGCGCCATGGCGGAAGCAAATGGTACCCAGCGCGATACTGTGGTGGTTGCAGCCGTGTCGCTGAAATTCGGTGACGCGCTTTCGGCAGACAAGCTGCGCGAGATCGCATGGCCGGCAGACGCGATTCCAACAGGCGCCTTCAAGACAACGAAGGAAGCACTGGCTGGCGAAGGTGCAAGACAGGCTCTCCAAACAATTGGCGTCAACGAACCGATACTCGCCACCAAGATCACCGGTCCCGGCCAGCGCGCCACGCTTTCGGCGGTAATCGGCGAAGGCATGAAAGCTGTTTCCATACGGGTCAACGATGTGCTCGGCGTCGCCGGCTTCGTCTTCCCCGGCGACCGCGTCGATGTTTTGCTGACTCGCACGGTGCGCGACAGTGATGGGGCGGACAAGAGCTTTGTCGACGTGCTGCTGCAGAGCATGAAGGTGCTTGCCGTCGATCAGGTCGCCGATGAGAGCAAGGACAGTCCGACCGTGGTGAAGGCGGTGACGCTCGAGGCCAGCACCAAGGATGCACAGAAGCTCACCTTGGCGGCCGGCGCCGGCCAGCTGTCGCTGGCGCTTCGCCAGGCCGCGGCCAGCAAGGGCGAGACGACCGAACGCGTGACGCTGTCGGATTTAACTGGCGAAACGCCGGACGATGTCGCCAAGCGGCAGGCCGAACTCGACAAGAAAGCGGCGGCGGATGCCATGGCGGAAGCTGAGCGCAAGCGTGCCGACGACAAGATCGCCGGGCTCGCCCAGGCCGTTGAGCGTGTTGGAAGCCGGCTCGACGAGTTGGGCAAGGCCAAGCCGATTCCCGTGGCGGCCCCGGCGCCCGCGGCCAAGGACGTCGTCAAGGAAGTGATCAAATATGTGCAGCCGGAGCCACCTGCACGCGCCACGGTTGGGGTTTTCCGGGGCGTGAAGCTCGAGACCTACGACGTGCCACGGCAACCATAGCAAAAGTACGAAATCGGGTTGCCATAGGCGGCCATTGGGGAGACGGGGAATGAAGGGGTTTTGGTTATGGACGGCAACGGCCGCCTTGGCGGCGCTGCTGTCGAGCGTTGCGGCAGATGCGGCCGACCGCTTCATCGACGTGTCGAACCCAAGCGTCCATCGTGTTTTCCTGCCGATGTCGCAATCGGTGACGATCCAGGTCAATGCCAATCTCGGCGACATCGTCGTCGGCGACGAGAAGATCGCCGATGCGCAGCCGATGACCGACCGCACGCTTTATGTCATCGGCAAGGGCGCCGGCACCACCACGGTCAATCTCTTCTCCACCGACAAGCGCTCGCTCGGCGTGATCCAGATCGAGGTCGGCGTCGACGTGAGCGATATGGCCGCGGCGATCCGCCAGGTTTCGCCGAGGTCGCGCATCGAGATCGGCTCGGTCAACGGCAGGGTGCGGCTTGGCGGCCATGTCAAGGACGGCGCGACGCTGGCAGCGATCATGGAAGTGGCGCAGCAATACGGTCCCGATGCCATCATCAATGCCGTCACCGTCGACGACAGCCAGCAGGTCAATCTCGAAGTGCGCGTGCTTGAAGCGAAGCGCAATGCCGGCCGCGATCTCGGCGTGTCGATCAAGAGCACGAACAGCAGAGGCACGACTCGGGTCGGGACTGGCGTTGCCACCGTGGACAAGGAAGGGGCGGAGCTGGGGGCGGGCGACCTTGTCAGTGGCCTGCTGTCGAACAGCAATCCGTTCGCTGCCTTGATCACTCGCGTCATCGACAGCAACATTAAAGTCGACCTGATTATCGAGGCCCTCGAGGCTAAGGGCGTGGTGCGCACGCTGGCGGAGCCGAACCTCACCACGCTCTCGGGCGAGGCTGCCAGCTTCAACGCCGGCGGGCAGGTGCCCATCCGCAGCGTCGACGCGAATGGCCAGGTCCAGATTGAGTACAAGCAGTTCGGCGTCAATCTGAATTTCACGCCGGTCGTGCTTGCCGACGACAAGATCCACATCAAGCTGGCGCCGGAGGTCAGCGACCTTACCGGCTTCACCTCAGCCGGAGACCCGATCTTCACCAACCGCAAACTGGAAACCGTCGTCGAACTGCGCGACGGTCAGAGCTTCGCCGTCGGCGGGCTCCTGTCCAGCAAGACCACCAAGCTGCAGAACCAGGTGCCCTGGCTCGGCCAGGTGCCGGTCATCGGCGCATTGTTCCGCAATTCGAGCAACCAGAAAGAAGAGACCGAACTGGTGGTGATCGTCACCCCGCATCTCGTGCGGCCGGTGAAGCCCGGTGAGCAGCTGGCGACGCCGTTCGACAAGACGCGACCGGCGAACGACCCGGAGTTCTTCCTGCTCGGCCAGCTCGAAGTGAACAAGGACATGATCCGCAAGTACGAAACAGGCGACGGCGTCACCGGCCCCTATGGCCACATGCTGGACTTCAAATCGAAGGACAAGATGCTCTATGTCAAGAAATAGCGCCTTGATCCTCATTCTGGGCGCCAGCCTGCTTTCGGGCTGCGCCGCGGATTATCTGAACCACTACGACACGGTGACCTTGGCCGCCGGCGACACGCAGAAGTTCAATTCGATGCTGCAGACGGTCGATCCGCTGAACCCGGCCTCCAGGAACACGCATATCGAAGGCGACGGCACGCGCGCCGCTCTTGTTGCGCACAACTACAAATTTCCGCCGCCGCCGCCACCGCCACCGGCGATCACGGTCAATGTCGGTGGGTCGGGCGTGACGACGCCGTGAACTGAACGGAAAGGTGCGACTTCAGCGCTAAGCAAGACGAGGATCTTGGCGCCAGGGGAAGTAAAGGGCTGGGCCATGTTGCGGATTGTTCGCGCGTTCTGGCACGATCAGAGGGGAATAGCGCTGATTCTTGTCAGCATCATGCTGCCGGTGATCATCGGGTTCTCATTGTTAGCTATCGACGCTAGCCGGATGAACAACCTGCACAACGATCTGCAGAAGGGCGCTGACGCCATGGCTCTTGCCTCGGCGGCGGAGTTGGACGGGAAATCTGACTCCATCACTCGGGCGGACCGCGCCCTCGGCCTTGTGAGCAACCAATATAATTTCTCAGGCGCAGGTAGCGCGACGCAAGACTTGGCCACTGCCGGCATCACCAGGCGCTATCTCCGGTCGCTGCCGGCTTCTGACAGTTCACCAATCGCGGCGGCAAACGTCATCATCGACGAGGTTGCCGGAGCCGTGGAGGCAAGATTTGTCGAAGTCGCAGTCACGCCGGTAGGCTTTTCGGCGATTTTCCCGGCCTCATTTATCAACGGAAACAACGCCAACAACTATCAAGTCGGTGCTGATGCCGTGGCTGGGTTCCGAAGCTCGGTCTGCGACTTCACACCGATGTTCATCTGCAACCCATTCGGCGATGGCGAAGATGGCTTGAACAAACTGGCCCAGAGTCTCACCGGTCACAAACGCGCCATGATCGCGCTCAAGACGCAGAAGAGCGGGCAATATGGGCCTGGAAACTACGGGTTCCTTCAAACTCCAGATGGCGATCTTGCCACTCCGAAGATCACCGAAATGTTCGCGTCCACCAAGCCAAAAGCCTGCTACGGCAGCGAAGGCGTGAACACGCGACCGGGTAACATTCCGCCAGTCAATGACGGCATCAATACCCGGTTCGATATCTACCCCGGTGGCAACAAATACGATCCCGCCACTTATCCGCCAGCCAGGAATGTTCTCAAGGGCATGGATGTCAAGAATGCAGGCAAGTCGAGTTGCGATTATGTCGCCGGCAGCCCGGCCGCCAGTTACATGGCCGAACCGCACGACACCTGCCTGCCCAGCTGCGCAACCAACGTTCCCGACAAACTCGGTGACGGGAATTGGGACCGCCCCACGTATTTTAGCGTCAACCATCCTGGCAAGACAGTGACATCTGTCGGCCTCGACGCCAATGCCAGCCGATACGAAGTGTACACGTGGGAATTCAACAACCCGGCTGAGCACGGCGCCGAACAGACCACGCCGCAATGCAACACCGGCTCGGCAGACCCCAAGCGACGCCTGATCGATGTGGCGATCCTCGATTGCAGCACGCTCAACGTAAGCGGAAGCGGCGGAAACTATCCCGTGCAGACCTTCGCCAGTTTCTTTCTCACCGAACCGGCTGGCGGGCCGCCCAACGCTGACATCTATGGCGAGATCGTTGATATAACCGGTCGTGGCGGCCAAGGAACGCTCGACAATTTTCTCCGCAACGAAGTCCAGTTGTACCGGTGATGGCAATGAGAAGGCTTTGCCGCTATCTAAGACGATTTTGCCTGGAACAGCGCGGCACCGTGCTGATCGAGATGGCTCTCGTCGCGCCGCTGATGGTGCTGCTCTCGGCGGGCGTGTTCGAATTCGGCCGGTTCATCCATGATAAATTTCTGGTGGAGGCCGGTCTCACCGACGCAGCCCGCTTCGCAGCCCGCTGCAACAGCCAGTTGTATACCGATGCGGGCCTGGCGGCGATCAACTGCGCCGATATTGCAGCAAGCATAGCGGTATATGGCAAGATAAACGGGCAGGCAACGGATCTCACACGCGTCGACGGCTGGAAGAAGTCCGATGTGACGGTAAACATCGCTGATCCCGCTACGTGCCAGAATGCGATCGCCGCCAACGGCACTGTTCTATATCTTTCCACTACGTCGCAGGTATGCATCGTCACGGCGTCCACAAGCTTCCATTACAGCGACTTAGGCATGCTGTCGCTCGTCGGCGTCGGCTCAATCACGCTCGGCGGCAGTCATCAGGAGCGGTTGATCCGATTTTGATGATGTTTAGACGGTTCATGACATCAGAGGACGGCACGACGATGGTCGAGATGGCCATCGCGATGACGCTGCTGCTTACTCTCACCCTGGGCTTCATCGATTTCGGTTTCGCGCTCTACCAGTGGAACGGCGCGACCAAGGCAGTGCAGGCGGGAGCACGATTAGCGTCCATTTCCGACCCAGTCGCACCACAAATTTCGACGGCTGGTGCAACCACGACGCCAGGAGCTCCGGTGGTGGCCGGTTCCTTTGACTATATCTGCGACGGCGCGACTTCGGCTTGCAGTTGCAGCGGAGCGAATTGTGTTGCGGGCGTCTGGACGGCAGCGAATTTCAATCGAATCTTTCAAGGTGACGCCACCGGCGCGGGTACCTGCCCTGGTCTTGCCGCGGGACAACGGCCAGGCATGTGCCATTTCTTCCCATTTCTGCTGCCCGCGAATGTCGTCATCCGATACACCGCCACCGGCCTTGGATATCAGACCCGTTTGGGAGGCCCGGTGCCGACCATCTCCGTCAGCCTACAAAACGTGAATTACCACTTTTTCTTCCTGGGCGGATTGATCCCGGGGCTAGACAATATGGCCATGCCCTCGATGCTCAGCACGGTTACGGGCGAAGATTTGAAGAGTACATCGCCATGAACGCCATCAACACCAAGGTCCTGCCGACCAAGCGAAAGCAGGTCGCGCTGTTTTCCTCCGATCCGAATTTCAAGCGCGAGGTGGCGACGCGGCTCGATGCGCTGGCGATCTACGATGTGCGGGTTGCCGAGACGGACGAGTTTCTGAAAGGTCCGCCGGCGGACACGCGCCCGGGCATCGTCATCCTCGATCTCGGCAGTGGCGACCTGCTGTCGAAGCCCGGCATCGTCGAGGCGCGCGCGCTGTGGGCGGGCGTGCCGCTGATCGCCGTTTCCGACGAATTGACATCGGAGCGGACGCGCGTGCTGGTGCGCATGAACGCGTCGGACTGGCTGCACAAGCCGCTCGACGGCAAGGAGTTGCTCAACGCCGTCACCTTCCACGACAGCGGCAACCAGGGCGCCAAGAGCCGCATCATCACCTTCATCAGCGCCAGCGGCGGCGCCGGCGCCACGACGCTGGCGCTGTCGGCAGCCGAGTTCCTGGCCTCGAAGTCGACCGAGCGCGCGGCCTCGACCTGCCTGGTCGACCTCGACTTCCAGAGCGCCAATTGCGGCGCCTATCTCAACATGTTCAACCAGTTCGACCTCGCCGGCATCATCGGCCAGCCGGAACGGCTCGATGTCGAGCTGATGGACGTCATCAAGCTGTCGCGGCCGTCCGGCCTCACCCTGTATTCCTTCGAGCGGCCGCAGCTGCCGTTCGAGCCGCAGGGCGCCGATTTCGTCTTCCGGCTGCTCGACCTCGTCGCCTACCGCTTCGACGACATCGTCATCGACCTGCCGAACATCGAAACGCCCTGGCACAATTCCGTGCTGTCGACGAGCGACGAGATCTTCATCGTCTTCGAGCTCAATGTCGCCTCGCTGCGGCAGGGCAAACGGCTCTACAAGAAGATCCGCGAGCTGCGCGGCAACGCCGTCTCAATCACGCTGGTGGCCAACAAGCACAAGCGCAAATGGTTCGGCAATCACTTCTCGCGCAGCGAGCTGGAGAAGATCTTCAAGGCGCCGCACATCAAGTCGGTCGCCCTCGACAACGCCCTGCTGGCCGACGCCCTGAACCGCGCCATGCTGCCGTCCGAGGTGGACGGGCGGGCGCGCTTCAACAAGGACCTGAAGAAGATGTTCCGCGAACGGCTCGACGATGCGGCCCGCTAGCCGCAATTGCTTGCGACCGGCGGCCGCCTGCCTCCTCGGCCTGGCGCTGGCGCTTCCGGCCGGACGGACCGCGTGGGCGGACAGCCGCCCGCCCTTGCCGGCCATGGGTCCCAGCCTGCGCAAGACGGTGGCGTTTTCCACGGCCGAGAAGACTGGAACCATCATCATCCGCAAGCAGGAAAAAGCGCTCTATCTGGTGACCGGCAAGGGCGAGGCCCTGCGCTACCAGATCAGTGTCGGACGCGATGGGTTTGGCTGGACGGGTACGGTCCAGGTGGGGGCGAAGACGGAGTGGCCAGCGTGGCACCCACCCAGGGACATGCGCGCCCGCCAGCCGGAGTTGCCTGACATGGTGCCCTCGGGACCGTACAATCCGCTCGGCGCAAGGGCGCTCTATCTGCTCCGCGATGGCCACGATACGCTTTATCGCATCCATGGCACCAACGACCCTTCGGGCGTGGGTTTCGACGGCACGTCGGGCTGTTTTCGCCTGACCAATACCGATGTCATCGATCTTTTCAGGCGCGTGCCTGTCGGCACCAAGGTGGTGGTCCAATGACAACGATCAGCGATCCCGACGAACTGGTGGCGGCGGTCGAACCGCTATTGCTCGACAAGGAGAAGAGCCGGTTCAGGCTCGCCGTCGCCATCTGTGTCGGCCTGGCGCTGTTTGCGCTTCTGAACGCCACCGCTGCCGTCTATCTCTACCGCGGCATCAACGACATGCGCGCGATCGAGGCGCGGCTGGAAGACCTCGGCCAGTTCGAGCAGCGCATGAGCGCGCGGCTGGACACCGTCAACAACGGATTTCAAAGCCGGTTCGAGGCGCTGGACGACCGGCTGCGGGCAAGCTTCGGGGAGGTCAACGCCAACATCGCCCGGCAGGCACCGGACATGTCGGGAAATCACGGTGGCGACGCGCCACGCGTCGTGGATCTCCCCTCGCCCGCCGAGGATATGGCGGCGGTTGCCAGCGCCGAAGCGGATGACCAGCCCGCCATCGCGGAAATGCCGCGCATAACGCGAAGGAGGCAGGCTCCGGCAGTGCCTCCCGCGCCAAGCTCCAACTACCAGCGGATCGTATCCCCGGAAGGCAAAGTCACCTATCACAAGATAAATTAGCGCCGGCAGAGGGTGCCAGGGCGCAGCGGCGGGCTAGAGCTCTTTTGTTTCACGCAATTCCGGACGGAAAACCGCTACGCACTTTCCCTGGAATTGCTCTAGAATTCCCTCTGCAGGGCCATGATCCGGACACGCCGCGATTCAACGCGCATGCCGAGTTCTCGGATATAGGCAAAATGGCAGTAGGCACACGCCGTCGCCCCGCTGACCGCCAGAAGGCAGTTCAGCCAGGTGAAGTCCACCATCAGCGAGAACTGAAAACCGCTCGGCGCCGTGAACGCGGCAATGGTGCTGGCGGTCTGCGAGCGGCCGCCGATGAAAACCATCGACGCCGCCAGGATCAAGGCGCCGTGGTTGGCAAGAAAGAAAGCGGCCGACCTTCTGGCCCGGCAGGCCATCCAGCAGATCCCCAGTGCCGCGCCCAGCAAGGCGAAATCCAAAACCATCGACCCTCCCAGGTAGACATCGACCTGCTGCCAGACCATCCCGGACGACGGATGCAAGGTAAGCCAGATCTTCCACATATCGGGGCTTGCGGGATAGGTTCCGAGCAGGAGCGTGGCCATTCGCTCCGTCGCCAGGATCAGCACGACAAAGGCCGGGAAGGCGAAAAGCAGTAGTGGTCTGCGCTTCATTGTGCCTCGCAATCTAACGCAAGGTTAGGCCGCAAAAGTTGCGCGAGGCTTAAGAGGGCACTTTTCCAGCGGTGACCGCAAATGGTCGGCCTACACGACAGCAATCTACGCCAGCTATTATCCAGGCCAGAACTTCTTCATCGATGGCCTGGCCGGGTATCAGTGGCTGTCATTCGACCCCGCAGCGCTACCTGACGTCCGGCGGCGGCTTTGCCGACGGCGAGCGCGATGGCGGCCAATGGTTCGCCTCGGTTTCCGCCGGCAAGAAGTTCGAGATCGAGAGCTGTCAGATCTCACCTTATGCACGTCTCGACGTCACCGTAGACGCGTGGGAACAACCGGTGACCGCATTGCGGAGCCGGCGTTCCGTGCGATCTCGCCCCAATGGCCAGCCTTAGCACTTCATCACGGCCGCACACCAACAACAGTGCCGGTCTCACCCAAGGCGAATTCGGATAGTTCGTCGGCCGCTTCCGCGATACCTTGCGCCGCCGCTCGCTCGAACCAAAGGCGTGCGGCTATCGGGTTGTGCTCCCCCGCGAGGCCTTTGTGGAGATAGCGGCCGAGCATGAGTTGGGCGTGGCCATGCCCTCGCTCGGCGGCGGCGGCGAACCATTTCTGTGCGGCGGTCTGATCGACCGACAGGCCATGGCCGGAGCCGTACAGAGCGCCAAGCGCAAACATCGCGCCGGCGTGACCGTCCTCGGCGGCCCGCTCAAAAAGCTTTACCGCGGCCGTCGGCGAATGCGCACCTCCGTGCCCGTTGAGCAGCATCTCGGCAAGCGCCACTTGCGCGTCGAGCACGCCGCCGTCGGCCGCCTCGGCAAACCAGGCGCGCGCCTGCTGCGCGTCGGTCGCCACGCCACGCCCCTCCTGAAGGATGCGTGCATACATGTACTGCGCTTCGGCCACGCCTTCGGCGGCGCGCCGCAGCCATTGTGCGGCTCGACCTTCATCCTGGCGCACGCCTACTCCTTTTGCGAAGCAAAGTCCGAGATTGAACGCGGCGATCAGGTCGCCCGAAGTCGCGGCTACCTCGAACCATCCGGCTATGCCTGTGCTATCGTCAGCCCCGCCGGCTCCTCCAAGAACGAGATTGGCGAAGTCGACTTGTGCCTCTTGGCTGCCGCCCTCCGCGGCAACGCGCAGCCATCGCGCCCCCTCCTTATCGTCCTTGGCAACCCCGTTTCCCGTCAGATACAGGGAGGCTATGGCGCGAGCGGCGGCCTGGTGACCCGCCTCGGCCGCCCGCCGATACCAGCTTGCGGCCTCCGCAAAGTCCGGGGGCCGGTTCTTCGCGTGACGATCGCCGAGGAAATACGCTGCCTCCATGTTTCCCCCCAGCGCGGCACGCCGCATCCACGCCTCCCCGGCCGTGGGATCCTGGTCGACGAGGCTGCCGTCGATCAGCATCAACCCCAAACGGAATTGGGCCGAGGGAAGGCCTTTCTCCGCAGCTGACCGGTACAGTCGCTCGGCGGCCGCAAGGTTGGCTGTGACGCCAAGCCCATGTTCGGTGAGAACCGCAAGGAGGTAGATTGCCGTCGGCAAGCCAGCGTCGGCCGCGCGCCGTACCTCTTCCGCGATCCTGGGTCGTTCCGATTTGCCGCCCCGCCGTGCCAGCGAAAGGGCAAAACCGAGACATCCCTCGGCGCAGCCGGCCGCGGCAGACCGCTCGTACCAGCCATGCGCCGCATCCGCATCGCGCATCGCTTCGGGACCGCTGGTAAGGATGTAGCCGAGGATTGCCTGACCGGTCGCGGAGCCCGCGTCGGCCGCCTTGGCGGCAAAGCGGAGCGCAGCCGCAAAATCCGGCTTGCCGGGAGAGTCTTGTTCGAACAGCCGTTCCGATACGGAGCCGTTGCCTTCGGTTTCCGCCGTCGCCAGTCCAGATACGTAGAGTGCGGCGAGAAGCGCCTGCGCATCCCGGTTGCCGTGATCAGCCGCTCGCCGCAGCCAGTGTGTCCCCTCCATGCGACTCGGTGGGACACATGAGCCTTCGAGATAGCAACGCGCGACCCGGTACTCGGCGTCGGCGATGCCGGCGCGCGCGGCCGTCGCCATGAGCGGAAAGGCCTCTGCGAGTCTGCCGCTGTCAGAGAGCTGGATCGCCCGGCGCAAAGCCACCGCCGGGCTCACGAAACCAGTCAGCCGATCCAGAATTGTCATCGATCCGAGCCGTTGCCTTTCCCGTTTGTCGCCTGTCGCCCCGCAGCCTACGGCTCCCGCATCGCTTCCTGGCCGATCGGGAGCATTGCGCCCAGAATGTATTTGAGCACCGTGCGCTGACCGACCTTGACGTCGGCGGTAACCGGCATGCCGGGGCTAACGGTAAAACCGGCGGGTACCCCGTGCAGTGCAACCCGGTCGATGGAAATGCGTGTTCGATAGAACGGCCCGGCGTCCGAGGGCAGCATGGCCCGGGAACTGTTCGGGTCGCGCGCCTGTTCCTGCGCCGAGAACGAGTCCGGGCTGAGAATGCGCACCGTACCGTGGGCGAGGCCGTACTGCGAATAGGGGAAGGTGTCGAACTTGATGACCACGGGATCACCAACGTGGACGAAACCGCTGCTGCGGCCGACAATGTTTGTCTCGATCTCTAGCGGCGCGTCGGCCGGCACCAGCGTGATCAAGCGCTCGCCCGACTGCAGGACCGAGCCGACAGAGACCTTCGCCACCGACTGGACGATGGCGTCCGCTTCGCTCTTCAACTCGACCAGCTGCTTGCGTAGTTTTGCCTTGTTGAGAAGTTCGCGGGCATCGGAGATCCGCGAGTTCGCCTCCGAAAGGGTCTGCGAGACGTCCGCGCGCCAATTCTGGATGTAGCCGTCGCGCTCGGCAGCCACCGCGGCTTGCTGACGCTTGGCTGCTTCAGATGTTTGCTCGGCGTTGGCAAGCGAGCGGGACATCTCCGCCGCGTTGTCCTCTGCGAGAAGGGTGTTGAGGCGGCTCCCCACCGCCCTTGCTTCCAGTTGCTTGCGCATCTGTTCTATCGAGGCCGCGACGGCGAGCCGCTGGCGGTAGCCGTCGGCGTCAGATTGTGAGCGCAAGATTACGGAACTAAGTTCGTCACGCTGCCGGTCAAAACTCTCGAGCTTGGCATCGTAGACCGCCTTGCGCCGGTCGAAGATCGACGCTTGCAGGGTCCAGCTCGGATCGAGACCGTCGTAGGTGAAGGCCTTGCCGTCGGCCTCTGCCTTCAACCGTGCCACTTCGGCTTCGAGCGTCGCGACCTGCGCCGCCAACGCAGCGAGGTCAGCCGAGGCAAACGTCGCATCGAGGCGGGCAAGCAACTGACCGGCCCGCACGTGCTGTCCTTCGCGCACCTCGATCGAGCGCACGATCGCCGTGTCCAGCGGCTGTACGATTATGTCGGGCGACTGCGAGACCACAAGCCCTCTTGTGGTGACGACCTGATCGACCGGTATCAGCCCCGCGAGGGTGATCAAGGCGACGACCAGACTCGAAATGACCCAGACGGTGCCGCGTGCCGCACGTGGAATGGGCGCGTTGGCGACCGCCGTCGACGGCCACTGGAACTCAAGGATGACCGGCGTCGTCGGATCGCTTGTTGTTTTCGTTCGGCGCCAGCGAGTGGGGCGAATGGTGAGGGAGGTGCTACTCATGGCTTACCAGACCTGAAGGACAAGTGACGTTTGCTGAACCGGACCATTCAATCCCATCCATTCGACCCTCAGGGATGCGCCAAAGCGCTTCTCGGCCGCTCGACATCGTCAAATCGACCGCGGCGGGACGGCGACCGGGCGGCCGTGGCGGCTTTCGAGGTGCCGGTTCTGCTGCGACCAAAGTTGGCGATAGAGCGCGCATCGTTCGAGCAGGATCGCGTGCGGCGCAACGTCGAGGACCTTGCCCTGATCCATGACCAGGATATTGTCGCACTCGGTCAGCGAGGAGAGCCGGTGCGAAACGATGATCATCGTGCGTCCGCTGGCGATGCGCATGAGGTTGGCGCTGACAACCGCCTCGCTCTCGGGGTCGAGTGCGCTGGTCGCCTCGTCGAGGATGAGGATGGTCGGATCGTGGATAAGGGCGCGCGCAATCGCCAGCCGCTGCTTTTGACCGCCTGAAAGATTGGGCGAACCTTCCTCGATATAGGTGTCGTAGCCGTTCGGCATTCGCTCGATAAATTCTTCGGCGCCGGCCAGACGGGCGGCCCGCATGGCATCCGAAAGCGTCAGGCCCGCGCGTCCGGCGATTATGTTGTCGCGGATCGACCCGCGGAACAGGAAATTGTCCTGGAGGACCACGCCGAGCCCTTGGCGAAGGTGGCGCAGGTTGATTTCCTTGAGGTCGACGCCGTCCAATTTGAGGAAGCCGCTGTAATCGCGGTTGATGCCCTGGAGCAGGCGGGCGATCGTCGATTTTCCCGATCCGCTGCGCCCGACAATGCCGAACATGGTCCCTGCCGGAATGTTGAAGCTGACCTTGTCGAGCGCCGGCGTCTTGGTGCCGACATAGCTGAAGGTCAGATCGCTGAACGTGACCTCGCCGACGAGCCTTGGTCTCAAGCCGAGAGAATTCGAACTGCTTTCGAGCGGCCGGTTAAGGACCGACGCCGCCTCGCCGATCGCCGCGCCGACTTCCTCGTAGTCCTCGATCAGTCGCGCCAGCCCGACTAGCGGTTGCGCCACGCGTTGGGAGATCATCATAAAAGCGAACAGGCCGCCGACCATGTAGCCCGAACTGTCGTTCATCGCGAGATAGGCGCCGATCAGCATGGTGCCGAGCACCATCAATCGTTCGATTGGCGTAACCAGGGTCTGCGGCCAACTGGCGAACTGCCCAAAGGCCAGACGCGCCCTTCCGGCTTCCGCTACCCGCTCGTCCCAAAGCGCCTTGCGTTGCGGCTCGAGGCCCAGCGCCTTTACCGTCTTGATGCCGACGACGGTTTCGCCCAGCGCCGCCGCCTTCCAGGTCTCGGCGTCGATCACCCGCTGGTACCTCCGGCGCAGCGGCTTGAGGAAGGCGAGGATGATCAGCACGATCATGCCCGCGCACGCAACCACGATCCAGGCGAGCTTGGCGTTGATGTAGAACATCACCGGCAACAGCACGCAGAGCGTGATCAGATCGAGAAACGTAGTGAGGAGTTTGCCGGTCAGGAACTCGCGGATGCGATAGACCTGAGCCAGGTGATACATCGTCTCACCGGCAGGATGACGCTCGAAATAGTCGAGCGGCAGACGCAGCAGCCGGCTGAAAACATGCAGCTGCAGTTTTGTGTCCAGACGGGCCCCGACCACGTTGATGATCAGTCGCCGGGCATGGCCGAGCAGCGTTTCGTAGGCGAAGACGACGGCGATAATGGCCGACAAGAGCAACAGCGTCGAGACACTGTTGAACTGCAGCACCTTGTTGACCACCGTCATGACGATGAGCGGCGGCAGGACGGTAAGAATGCTAAGCGTGAACGAGGCGATGGCGACGTCGCGCAGGGGCCGGCTTTCGAGCCGGACCAGGTCGGCGAGCCAGCGAAGCGTGAAGGGCGCATCCGCCGCAACATACGACCGCGCCGTTCGCAGCAGCACAGCCTCGCCCGTCCACACCTGCGACAGCCGCAACTCGTCGATTGCGACGGCCTGACGGTCGTCAGGTGCATCCGCGCTCTTGAGGAAGACGACATTGCGCTCGGCACTTGCCCCGGTGAGGATAGCCGCCCCGCCATCACTGAACAGAAGAACGACTGGGCCTGTGTCCTGAAAGCGCAAGAGGTGGGACCAGCGAACGCGGACGGCGCGAGACCACATGCCCCCGTTCTGCGCCCACTCGGACAGCTCAGTGGCGGTTGGAACTGGGCCTGCGCCCGCTGACCTGAATTCGGTCGGGTCGAGTTCGACCCCGTGATAGCGGGCGACCTGAAGCACGGCCTTGAGGCGCGGCCCGACCTGGTCAAACTCGGCGGGACCTCCGGGAGACCGCCCCATTTCGCTATCGCCGCCAGCCCCGCTGTTTTCGATGCCGTCGCGGATCGGGACCGCCTGGACTTCGGCATTCAGACGCACGCTCACCATGGACCTTCCTTCCGGTACGCAGGCGAACTCAATGACACCCGGGTCGAATTGCCGATACCTAGGTTTCCGACCCTCCCGCTTTGTACTCCGAATTGACGCTTCGCGCGACTCCCATGCCAATCCCCGCTCCGAAATGTAACGCGCGAACCTCGCTCTCCCATGAGTTTCGCGCGCACGTTTTTCCTCCAGTGGTTTCGCATCAGGATCCTTGCTCACTCATGCGGCTTCAGAAGATCCTTCAGCGTCGTCTTGGCAGTGTGGTCGGTGCTGGCGTAGCCGGCGCCCTGTTTGGTTGCATCCGAGGTCAGGTCCGCACTCGCGCCCGACGGCTGGTTCTGTTTTTGACCAAATCCGCTGATCGTGTTGAGGACATTGAGGAGATCGGCCCCCACCGAGCCGGACGCCAGGCCGATCAGATGGCTTATCGACGGCGAGGCGCCGACGCCGCCGCCATTGCCGGTGGAGCCCGACTGCAGGAATTGCGACGTGTCCTTGAGGCCGAGGGAGTCGGTCGTGACGTTGGCGGCGTTACCTCCGTTTCCTTTTCCTTGACCGCCGGCGGAGTTGCCCTGTCCGGAGTGGATGCCGTTGTCGCCGTTGTTGTGGTCACCAGAATTACCTGGTGCGTCCTGCTGTCCATTACCGTGGCCGTTATTGCCATGACCCTGACCACCGGTCTCTCCGCCCGAGCCGGTCGATCCTGTCGGACCAGTTGGACCAGGCGAGCCCGTTGCTCCTGTCGAACCCGTTGCGCCGGTGGTGCCGGTGGCGCCGGTGGTGCCGGTCGCTCCAGTCGCTCCAGTCGCACCCGTGGTTCCGGTTGCGCCGGTCGACCCTGTCGCTCCGGTGCCGCCGGTCGAACCTGTGGCTCCGGTGCCGCCGGTCGAACCTGTCGCTCCAGTTGAACCTGTAGCACCAGTCGAGCCGGTCGCACCTGTGGCTCCCGTTGCTCCTGTCGAACCAGTCGAGCCGGTGGCGCCAGTCGAGCCGGTCGCGCCGGTGTGGCCAGTCGCTCCAGTTGCACCCGTGGCCCCGGTCGAGCCAGTCGCACCTGTGGCACCCGTCGCTCCGGTACCGCCGGTTGCGCCGGTCGAACCTGTTGTTCCAGTCGAACCCGTAGCACCAGTCGAGCCAGTCGCTCCAGTCGCTCCAGTCGAGCCAGCGGCACCGGTGGCTCCAGTCGAACCTGTAGCGCCCTTTGGCCCGGTCGCTCCGGTCGAACCGGTCGCACCAGTCGCACCAGTCGAACCCGTGGCGCCAGTCGCACCAGTATGACCTGTGGCTCCAGTCGAACCGGTTGCACCGGTATGGCCGGTCGCACCAGTCGAGCCGGTGGCGCCAGTCGAACCGGTCGCGCCGGTATGGCCGGTCGCACCAGTCGAACCCGTGGCGCCAGTCGAACCGGTCGCGCCGGTATGGCCGGTCGCACCAGTCGAACCTGTCGCTCCAGTTGAACCTGTCGCTCCAGTTGAACCTGTAGCACCAGTCGAGCCGGTCGCACCTGTGGCTCCCGTTGCTCCTGTCGAACCAGTCGAGCCGGTGGCGCCAGTCGAACCGGTATTTCCCGTGACTCCAGTCGAACCGGTTGCACCGGTATGGCCCGTCGCGCCGGTCGAACCTGTCGCTCCAGTTGAACCTGTCGCTCCAGTCGAGCCGGTCGCACCTGTGGCTCCCGTTGCTCCTGTCGAACCAGTCGAGCCGGTCGCGCCGGTGTGGCCAGTCGCTCCAGTTGCACCCGTGGCCCCGGTCGAGCCAGTCGCACCTGTGGCTCCCGTTGCACCGGTACCGCCAGTCGAACCTGTCGCTCCAGTAGAACCCGTAGCACCAGTAGAGCCGGTCGCACCTGTGGCTCCCGTTGCTCCTGTCGAACCGGTGGCGCCCGTGGCTCCGGTTGCACCAGTCGAACCTGTTGCGCCTGTATCGCCAGTTGCACCTGTGGCACCCGTAGCTCCGGTCGAACCTGTCGCTCCGGTCGAACCCGTGGCGCCTGTATCGCCGGTTGAGCCCGTGGCACCCGTATCACCGGTCGCACCTGTGGCACCGGTTGCGCCAGTCGAACCTGTGGCGCCCGTATTACCAGTCGCACCTGTGGCTCCGGTTGCTCCAGTCGAGCCCGTGGCGCCTGTATCGCCAGTCGCACCTGTGGCTCCGGTTGCTCCAGTCGAGCCCGTCGCACCCGTATCGCCGGTCGCACCTGTGGCTCCAGTCGCACCGGTTGAGCCCGTGGCGCCTGTACCGCCGGTTGCACCTGTGGCGCCGGTTGCACCTGTCGAGCCCGTGGCGCCCGTATCACCGGTCGCGCCTGTGGCGCCGGTAGCTCCAGTTGAGCCCGTGGCTCCAGTCGAACCAGTGGCGCCTGTATCGCCGGTTGCACCTGGGGCTCCGGTTGCTCCGGTCGAACCCGTGGCACCCGTATCGCCGGTGGCACCTGTGTCGCCCGTGGCACCAGTAGATCCGGTCGCACCGGTGGCTCCAGTTGCTCCAGTCGAACCCGTGTCGCCGGTGGCACCCGTGGCTCCGGTTGCTCCAGTCGAACCCGTGTCGCCGGTCGCGCCTGTGGCTCCAGTTGCTCCGGTCGAGCCGGTGGCGCCCGTATCGCCGGTCGCGCCTGTGGCTCCGGTTGCTCCAGTTGAGCCCGTTGCACCCGTATCGCCGGTCGCACCTGTGGCTCCGGTCGAGCCCGTGGCACCCGTATCGCCGGTCGCACCAGTTGCACCGGTCGAACCGGTAGAGCCCGTGTCGCCGGTGGCGCCCGTGGCTCCGGTTGCACCAGTCGAACCTGTTGCGCCTGTATCGCCAGTTGCGCCGGTGGCACCCGTAGCTCCGGTCGAACCTGTCGCTCCGGTCGAACCCGTGGCGCCTGTATCGCCGGTTGCTCCGGTTGA
>NZ_JAIUGV010000034.1 GCF_020164745.1 Mesorhizobium sp. ES1-4
GTGGCCGTAGGGCAGCAGATGTTCGGTCGGGATGCCGATCTTCTGGCCGATCTCCTGGATCTGCTTTTTCCTGGCGCTACGCGCGATCTCGATGTCGGACTTCACTTCGGCCATATTTCCCTCCGGAACGGTATTCGATCCAGGCAGCGCCGGATCGAGATGGGTTCAAAGACGCGGCGACCGCTGACCTGCCGCGCGGAATACGGAGGCCACCCTATTCGCCATCGAAAGCGTGATCGTCATCGCCCAGACGCGGCCAGGCACAAGCGGTCAGCCAACCGGCTTTGCCAAGCGTTCGGCCTGCTTTGACGAAGCAATTTTGCGGCCGATGTCCCTCGGCTTGCGATTGAGATCAGACGAGGCCGGCCCAAATGCCCAGCCCCAAACCGGCCACAGTCCCACCTGTCAGTTTGACAAGCGGCGAGCCGCCAATTGCTGGTATGCCCGCCCCAGACGCCATCCCTGCGGCGTTGAGCAGTGCCGTCGTCAGCACGAAACGCAGCGCGGAGCCGGTGATGCTGCCACGACGCATTTCGGCAACAAAGAACATCATACGCAGGAAAGCATCCGGCAGAAGCCAGCTGAACCTCCGAACAGATGTCCCACTAGCCCACGGCACGATGACCAGGACATAGTCCTAGCCGCCAACCGGATGAGAAAGAACGGGGGGCAACCCCATCTTCGCGGCCGGTTCCGGATGAACCTGAGCCGCTGCGGTTGGAAGCGAGAATGCAGTCATCAGAAGGGGATCTAGTCATGGGGCTTCTCCGGTTGGAACGAAAACTATGCCGGCTGAAAGCTTCCCCAGCTGACGGGAAAGCTTTCAAAGCCTAGATTAGGCAAAGCTCTTGGTGCGGGTGTCGCCGGGATCATATAGCGGCATCACCGACAACTTCGCATCTGCTCGTTTGGCATTCCTCAGCACGACCGCAACGTCCAGGCTCGGAACGGCGTGGGCCGGATTGACATAAGCCATAGCGGTTCCGCGCTTTCTGGTCGGTGAGAAGGATCCGCTGGTGACAATTCCGATCTCGCGGTCTCCGACAACTATCTTGTCGCCGGTTTCAGCCACGTCGCCGGACGGAATGTCGAGCCAAACCATCCGGCGGGTTACCCCTTCGCGGACAATTCGCTGCAAGGCCGCCTTGCCTATGAAATCCTCTTTTCCAAACTTCACCGCAAAGCCAATGCCGGCTTCGAAGGGATTGGTGCGATGATCATGATCCTTGCCGACCAACAGATATCCGGCTTCCTGACGGAGGCTCTCCAGGGCAGCCTGGGCACATGGAGCAATGTTGTAGGGCGCGCCAGCCGTCATGACCAGGTTCCAGATGGTCGGGCCTTCGGCCGAACGGAAATGGAGCTCGAAACCGGCTTCACCCGTGTAGCCCATACGTGCAATGATGCACTCGATGCCGGAAATTTTTGCGGGCCTGAACCGATAGTACCCTATGGTCGACAGGTCGATGTCGACCAGTGGCTGCAGCACGCGATTGGCCTTGGGCCCTTGCACCGCAAGCGTTGTATGCTTGTCGGTCACATTGGTGGTGGTCACGTTGTATGAGTTCGCCTGCTTGGAAATCCAGGAGTAGTCGTCTTCCGATCCGCTGATGATCATGTACTTGTTTTTGTCTAGGCACCAAATCGTGCAGTCGTCGATCATCTGACCGTCTTCGTCACACATCGCGGTGTATTGCACGGAGCCGATCGTCTTCTTGGAATAGTCGTTCGTCGCGAGCATCTGGATCAACCGAAGCGCATCGGGTCCTTCGATCACAAATTCGGCCATATAATCCAGATCACATAGCGAAACGCTCTCGCGAGTAGCCAAGTGTTCCCCGGAATGTCCGACGCTATACTCCCAAGGTAGGAAGTAGCCGAATAGCTCGACCATCTTGGCCCCATACTCAAGGCCGCTTTCGTAAAACGGAGTCTTCTTCATTGCGAGTTTCTCCTCCTAGTGCGCAAAAACAAAAAAGCCCCCGACGGCGCCATCGCGCCAGTCGGGGGCTTCAAATACCCCAATTCCGATGCAGCTAGCCCGCTGCATTCCCTTTCTTATTTTCTTCTCTCGATCTCTGTCAAGGCATTTTGTGACGAGAGGTTCGAAGACCGCGAGCGCGCGAGAGCACGGGTGCGCCGCCAGCCGCTCGCGGAGGGGTTCGTCTCGGGCCGGCAGCCTCCAACCCCAAACGTTCTACGCTGTCAGATGCATTCATATGCGAGGTCCTTAGCTTCCAATGTCGAGGGCGGCCCAGTTGATTGGTACTCGTCGAGGACGAAGAGTTTTTGTGCGGTTGCTTGATCGAAATGTCTCTATAGACGGTTCTCTAAGCACTACCTCGACTATCCTGCATCTGAACTACGAAGATTTCCTGACCTCGGATCGGGCGATCGGGCCGTATGATTGACCCTTCCAGCAAAAACATGGTGTCGGCCAGCTGCTCGACGACCTGGTCTGGATGGGCCCGTGCACAAGGGCGCGCGATCCGGCTGAACAGACCTGCTCATGATGAATATGCCGCACGCTACCGCGTTCACCGCCCCGTGGAGGCCGGCATCCGGGGGGATCATGTTGGCCGATTTGCAGCGGAGCTCCGGCATCACTAGCTTCAGGTTGCGACCGTTCCGTGCAGAATCTGCTTACCAACGTCCGGCAGAGCCCGTGAAGTTGGTCTTGTCGACCTCGGGTTGGCCGACGAGCGCCTGGCCCGGAAATCCCGCAAAGACGCGGCTTGAAAGCGGAGCGACGCGCCTTCCGCTGATCAGGAGATTCTGCTTTCCACACCGACATGTGGTTCATTTTTCTCTCCGAGCCCTGCAACTCCGGCGAGAGCTGGCTTCTGTCCAAGGCTTACGCGCAGAAATCGAAGCGTGACTATTTTGTATTGCTCGACGGATTGCCTCTGTCGTTGTGGCGCGCCCATGCAGAACCTGGCCCATAGTGCCTCCTTCCAATCAGAGGAAAATAATGCACCATTAAAGGTCGGATGAAACACCTAGCCTAGCTCATCAGCACGATCTGTATGTCGGCAACATTCGTGCCGGTGGCGCCGGTGATCAACAGATCGCCCGAACAGGCAAGTGCGTGGTAGGAATCGTTGGTCTCCAGGCTACTGACCGGGTCATGGCCCTGTTGTCGTATCCAGTCTGGCGATCCTTGGTCGACGATGCCGCCTGCCGCGTCGGTCGGGCCGTCGAGACCGTCGGTTCCACCGCTGAGGAACACCCATTGTCTGTCGATAGGTTGGAGTTCGTTCAGCAGGGCGAAATACAAAGCCAACTCCTGGTTGCGCCCACCCTTGCCGTTGCCTCTCACCTTGACGGTCGTCTCGCCGCCACAGACGACGGCGACCGGCCCATTGCTTTCTGCGGCAGCGCGCGCGATGCGATGAAGCTCCGCGGCTGCATCGAGAACATCGCCCTCAAGCCAATCGCTCGCATGGACAACCGAACCGAATTCGGTTTCGGCCTTGCGGACCACCGTTCGCAGGCTGATCGCATTGCTTCCGATGACGATGTTTTCGACATTGTCGAAGTCAGTTGCGGTCGCATCGGTCATGGCGTTCATCTGCTCAAGCCTGCACTTCAGTGCGGCCGGCAGGTTCTGCCACAGCCCATATTTGTCGAGCACCTCAAGCGCCCGGCACGCGGAGCTGCGCGGCCTGGCAGTCGGGCCGCTGGCGATCGTGGCGATATCGTCGCCGGGAACATCGGACAGGATCAACGACAGCACTTTGGCTTTCCCTGCCAAGCGGGCCATTTGGCCGCCCTTGAGACGAGAGAAAATCGGCCTGACAGCGTTTATCTCGCTGATATCCGCGCCGGAGCGAATCAAGGCATCATTGAGCGCGATCTTGTCGGTGAGCTCCACCCCGGGCGACGGCGCACACAGCAGGGCAGAACCGCCCCCGCTGACCAGAACGAGAACCAGATCGCCTTCTTGCGCGCACAAAACCGCTTCTTCGATCGCGGCCGCGCCAGCAATGCTGCCTTCGTCGGGGATGGGGTGTCCGCCGGCGATCACCTCGACGCCATCGATCGATTCCAAATTCTCGTGGTTCGTCAGCGCAATGGCTGTCACCAGCCTCTCCCCAACAAAAGGCAAGGCGGCCCGCGCCATTGGACAGGCCGCCTTGCCGAATGCGACCAGAATGATCCGCGAGGCCTGCTCGAGCGTGGCACTGCGTTCGGCAAGTGCCGCCGCCACTGCTTGCTCGGGATTCGCCGCAGCCACGCCCTCGAGAAACAATGCCACCGCTTCTCGCCGAAGAGACTTGAGCAGGCTGGCGGATTGGGTGATCATTCAGGCCACCCTATCTAGGGTCGGGAGGCCTTCGAAAAAGGCGGTCAGGTTCTGCACCGCCTTCATCCCCATTGCAACGCGTGTTTCTTCGGTAGCGGAGCCGAGATGCGGAAGCAGCACTGCATTGTCCAACCGCATCAGCCTTTCGGGAACCAAAGGCTCCTCAGCAAAGACATCCAGCCCCGCGCCCGCAATAAAGCGGTTCTCGAGCGCATCGATGAGCGCATCCTGATCGACCACGTCGCCACGCGCCGTATTGATCAGGAACGCGCTGCGCTTCATTACGCCAATGCGCCTAGCGTCGATCAAGTGTCGATTTTCAGCGCCGCCGGGGCAATGCAGCGACACGAAGTCCGATTGCGCCAATACGTCCTCGATGGTTAGCAACTTGTTTGCTCCCATGGCGCGGACCTGATCGTCATCGACCGGTGAACGGTTGAAGAAGACGATCTTCATGTCGAAGCCGAAATGGGCGCGTTTGGCTACTGCCTTGCCGATGCGGCCCATGCCGATAATGCCGAGCGTCTTTCCAGAAAGCCTGGTTCCAATCATGTGGGTCGGGCACCATCCGGCCCATTCGCCGGCCCGCAGCTGCCGCTCGCCCTCGCCCGTGCGGCGGGCAACGGCAAGCAGCAGGCTCATGGCAATGTCGGCCGTGCAATCGGTCAGCACGCCCGGAGTGTTGGTCACGGCGATGCCACGCTGCCGCGACGCTTCCAGATCGATATGGCTGAAGCCAACGCCGAAATTGGCAATCAGCTTGGTCCGCGCGTCCTCATCGGGAAAGACCGAGGCAGAAAGCTTGTCGCTGACCGTCGGCAGGACGGCGTCGAAATTCAGGAAGGCGGCCTTGAGCTGCGTTGCGGTCAACGGAATATCACCGGCGTTCAAAGTGGTGTCGAATCGCTCTGCAAGGATTCGCTCGACGGCCGCCGGCCAACGTCGGGTCACAATTATGCGTGGCTGCATGACAATTCCCAGCTGATGAAGGCGGGCCAGCGGCCAGCGCTGACCCGATTGTGCAAACCCGAAGGTCAGGCGGCTTTCTTGTGTTCGGCGAGCACACCGGCGACTGTCGACCCGAACGCGGCCGGGGTTGGCACGATGGCAACGCCGGCTTCTTTGAGGATCTCGACTTTTTCCTGCGCCGACTCGCCAAAGGCTGAGATGATCGCGCCGGCATGGCCCATGCGCTTGCCCTTCGGCGCCGAGAGACCGGCAATGTAGGCAATCAGCGGCTTCTTCATATTCCACTTTGCCCACTCGGCGGCTTCAGCTTCCTGCGGTCCGCCGATCTCGCCGATCATCACCACCGCATCAGTATCCTCGTCGCGCTCGAACAATTCCAGCATGTCCTTGAAGGAGGAGCCATTGATCGGATCGCCGCCAATGCCGACGCTGGTGGACACGCCGATGCCGAGCGCCTTCATCTGGGATGCGGCCTCGTAGCCGAGCGTGCCAGAACGCCCGACAATGCCGATCCGGCCGGGCAGGTAGATGTTGCCCGGCATGATGCCCATCAGCGCCTGTCCCGGCGTGATGATGCCGGCGCAATTCGGCCCGACCAGCTTCATGCGATCCTCGAAGCGATAGCGCCGCATGTAGCGCTTGACGTGCATCATGTCCTGAGAGGGGATGCCGTCGGTAATGCAGACACAGAACTTGATCCCGGCATCCGCAGCTTCCATGATCGCGTCGGCGGCAAAGGGCGGCGGCACGAAGACAATGCTGGCATCGGCTCCGGTTTCGCGCACCGCGCCCTTCATGGTGTTGAATACCGGGACACCCAGATGGGTCTGTCCGCCCTTGCCGGGCGTCACGCCGCCGACCACCTTGGTGCCGTAGCGCTTCATGTCCTCGGCATGGAAGCTACCGATCTTGCCAGTGAAACCCTGAACGAGGACGCGCGTGGTGCGATTGAGCAGAATTGCCATATTTCCCTCCCGTCAGGCTGCGTTTTTCTTGGTGACTGCTTGCCAGGCGGCAACCGCCTTTTCGGCGGCCTCGGCCAGCGTGTCGGCGACGAGCACATCCTCGCCGGATTCGGCCAGGATGCGCTTGCCCTCGTCGACGTTGGTGCCGGCCAATCGCACCACGAGCGGAACGTTGACGCCGACTTCGCGGATCGCCTTAATGACGCCTTCGGCCACCCAGTCACAGCGGTTGATTCCGGCGAAGATGTTGACGAGGATGGTCTCGACATTCTTGTCGCCGAGAACCGCGCGGAACGATTTCGCAACCCGCTCGGGCGAGGCGCCGCCGCCGATGTCGAGGAAGTTCGCCGGCTCGCCGCCGGCGATCTTGATCATGTCCATCGTCGCCATGGCCAGCCCCGCGCCATTGATGATGCAGCCGATACTGCCTTCGAGGCCGACATAGGACAGGCCACGGTCACTGGCGAAGGTTTCGCGCGGATCTTCCTGCGACTTGTCGCGGAGCTCGGAAATTTCGGGGCGGCGGAACAACGCGTTCTCGTCGAACGACATCTTGGCGTCGAGCGCCATCAGATTGCCGTCACGCGTGACGACCAGCGGATTGATCTCCAGCATTGAGGCATCGTAGTCGCGAAACACGCGGTAGCAACCAAGCAGCGTTTCGGTCGCCTTACCAATCAGGTTGTTCTCGAGACCAAGGCCGAATGCAATCTCGCGCGCCTGATAGTGCTGCATGCCCGCGCCAGGGTCGACAGTCGCGCGAATTATTGAATCGGGCTGCTTTTCGGCGATCTCTTCGATCTCCATGCCGCCGGACGCGGAGGCGACGATCATCACCCGCTCGGCCTTACGGTCGAGGACAAAGGCGAGATAGATTTCCTGGCGGATGTCGACGGTCTCTTCGATATAGAGCCGCGACACCAGCTTGCCGCGCGGCCCCGTCTGATGCGTCACCAACTTTCTGCCCAGCATCGCCTCGGCCGCATCGCACACTTCCTGGTCTGATGCACAGATGCGGATGCCACCGGCTTTGCCGCGCGCACCGGAATGGATCTGCGCCTTGACGACCCATTTGCCGCCACCGATCTCGCTCGCACGATATGTCGCCTGCTCAGAGCTATAGGCCAGACCGCCACGGGGAATGTGGACGGAATAGCGCGAGAGAAGTTCCTTCGCCTGATATTCGTGAATGTCCATGTCGAGTTCCTCTTCAGACGTTTGCGGCAGTGCGCGGCTGCGCCGACCGCTCAATGGCGTCGTTGACCACCAGAACGTTGCGCGCCATGCGTTCCGACGCGGCGTCGATCATCTTGCCGTCGAGCGCGGCGGCACCCTTGCCCTGCTCCTCCGCCTCTTTCAGCACTTCGAGGATGCGGCGGGCGCGCGTGACTTCCTTCTCCGGTGGCGAGAAGACGTCGTTGGCCAAGGCAATCTGCGAGGGATGGATCGCCCATTTGCCTTCGATGCCGAGCGCGGCGGCGCGCCTGGCAGCCGCCTTGTAGCCTTCCGGATCTGAGAAATCGCCGAACGGTCCGTCGATGGCGCGCAGGCCATAGGCGCGGCAGGCGACGGTCATCCGCGACAGGGCGAAATGCCACTGGTCGCCGGGATAGTCGGGGTTGAGGCCGCCAATATTGACGGTGCGCGCCTTGCAGCTTGCCGCATAGTCGGCAACACCGAAATGCATGGCTTCCAGCCGTCCGGGGGTGCCGGCGATAGCCTCGACATTGGCCATGCCAAGCGCGGTCTCGATCAGCGCTTCCAGGCCGACACGGGTCTTGAAGCCCTTGGCCATCTCGATCTGGTTGACCATGGCCTCGACCATGTAGAGATCGGCCGGAACGCCGACCTTCGGCACCAGGATGGTATCCAGCCGGTCGCCCGCCTGTTCCATGACGTCGACCACGTCGCGGTACATGTAGTGCGTGTCGAGGCCGTTAATGCGCACCGAAACGGTCTTGCCCTTGGCGCGCCAGTCGATGTCATTGAGCGCCTGGATGATGTTCTTGCGTGCGCGTTCCTTGTCGGGCGGCGCGACGGCGTCCTCGATGTCGAGGAAGATGAAGTCAGCGGCGCTGTTCGCTGCCTTGTCGATCATCTCCGGGCTCGATCCGGGAACCGCGAGCTCGCTACGCTGGAGACGCAATTTTCGAAGATGGTTGATCGTGTGGCTCATGATCTTTCTCCTCCCATTTGACCGATCACGCCGCGTTGGCGAGCGCGGGCTTTTCCGAAAGGCAGAAATGCTCGATCGCCGCGCCGACGCCGGATCCGGGCGCGAGCTTCACGTCGCAGTCGAGCAGGGCCATTTCGACAGCCGACAGTGCGCCGCAGATCATCACTTCGTTTAGCCAGCCGAGATGGCCGATGCGGAAGACCTTTCCGGCGACCTTGCTGAGGCCAACGCCGAGCGACGTGTTGTAGGCTTGGTGAGCCCGCCGGACGACAGCGGCGCTGTCGATGCCTTCAGGCACCAGAACGGCGCTCACCGTGTCGGAATGCCACTTCGGCTCCTTGGCGCAGAGGCGCAGGCCCCAGGCATCGACGGCCTTGCGCACGCCCCCGGCCAGCCGGTGATGGCGGGCGAAGATGTTTTCGAGGCCTTCCTCGGCGATCAGGTCGAGCGAGGCGCGCAGGCCGCGTAGCAATTGGGTTGCCGGCGTGTAGGGAAAGTAGCCGGTGTCGTTGGCTTTGATCATGTCGTCGAAAGAGAAATAGCAGCGGTGGTGTTTGGTGGACTTGGCTGCCGCAAGCGCCTTCTGGCTGACGGATAGGAAGCCGAGGCCGGCGGGGAGCATGAACCCTTTTTGCGAGCCGCTGACGGCACAGTCGACGCCCCACTCTTCCTGACGGAAATCGATGGAGCCGATCGACGACACGCCGTCGACGAACAGCAGCGCGGGGTGACCGGCAGCGTCGAGCGCGGCGCGGATGGCGGCGACATCGCTGGTGACGCCGGTCGCGGTCTCGTTATGCGTGCAGAACACCGCCTTGATCTGGTGCGCCCTGTCGGCCTGAAGCCGCTCCGCATATATCTCGACGGGAACGCCGGTTCCCCATTCGCAATCGACTACGTCAACGTCCATGCCGAAGCGTTCGGCCATGTCGATCCACAGATGCGAGAACTGGCCGAAGCGCGACATCAGCACCTTGTCGCCCGGGCTGAGCACATTGATCATTGCAGATTCCCAGCCGCCGGTTCCCGACGAAGGGAAGATGAAGACACGGCCCGTCTCGTTCTTGAAGACCTTCTTGATGTCCTCGAATAGCGGCAGCGTGAATGAAGGGAAGGTCGGTGAACGCATGTCCTCCATGGACACGTTCATCGCCTGCCGGACCGATTCCGGAACGTTGGTCGGTCCTGGGACGAAAAGGTGATTGTATCCAGCCATGACTTCTTCTCCTCAGTTCGACGCAAGGACCCGGGTCAGACGATTGACTGATCAGGACCATTGTCTGATTTCCCGTGAGGAATACCTTCTCAGAGAGACCGGAAAAACACCTGTCCGGATAGGGAATATCACCGCTCGGCATCGGAAAAACTCCAGAGTGAGGAGGCAGGAAAAGACCGAACGGATAGGCTGGACCTACCCGTCGGAAGGCTTGCGCGTAGGTGTCGCCGATGTTGGCTGTGGCGATTTCAACCATGACTGTGCTGATTGGAGGCAATTGTGATGCGTCGGCCAATGTATTAAGGGCGTTGCCCCGTATTGATCTCCGACGCAGCCGATGCCATCGCTACGGCATCGGCTAATATCCCGATCGATGCCAGTGCGTTGCCGTGCCCAATCGGCGCAGCAGCAAGGGGCGGCCAGCAAAAATCGTCGCGTCCGATGAAGTTCATGTCGCGCGCTTTTAATTCTTTGTTTTCATGCATGTCCAATACCGAACAGGACTTTGGTTACATGCAACACGTGTAGCTTGGCTATAGATTGCGAGACGTAGTGGAGGCGGCGCGGTTGGCGGAGGGGCTCCTATGTCGCGGCTGCGACCCCGCGGCGCTCGTGGCAGAGCGCTAGCATCAGCCTAGCGCCATCGGCGAATGTCGAGCGACCACCTTCAAGCGACACCCTGTCAGCCGGGCGCAGGATGTCGAAAAGCGCGTCAAGCGTTCGCCTTGGGAGCAGGTCGGTACAATCAATCATCCGACAGAAGATGGAGCTGATCATCAAATGCCGCCCATCGACCTGGATCCTGGGTTCGTCCGCGTCGGCGACCCACTCATCACAGAACTCTAAGGCATCTTGAAATGCCAGGTGCATCCCGATCGGCGCGTGCCCATCGTGAAGCGGAGGCAGAAATTGCGACGCTTCGCAGCGGCCTTCATGCGGAAAACGGCATACATCTGTCTTTTCCATGAAAACGATGGCCTCCACCGATCACCACCTTGCTCAGCGCACTCCAACCGTGACGCCGGCGTGCTTGGGACTTTGCCTATCTGTCAGTCTAGCTCAACGAAAGCGGCAGAGCGGCGGGTGCCGCCTCCAGATATGTCTCGGTCGGATCCTCAGGACAAGTTCGAAACGGTCGTCTCGTTTGATCATGTCGCCAAGCGCAGCCAGCACCAGTGGATTCCGCTCCGCGATCATGACTCTGAAACTGCTGACTTCAGCCATGGGTCATCAGCCCCGGCACATCAATGCTCACCGTACTTCTACGCGCCCCGCGCTATCAGTTGTGTCTCCCACGCGACCCAAATCACTCGTATATCGGGAATTTGCGCACCAGCGCACCGACCTCATCGCGAACCTCGCGCTCGAGGGTGGCGTTGCCGGCTTCTCCGTTGGCCGCCAGCCCGTCGATGACTTTCATCGTCAGCCGGCCCACCTGGCGGAATTCATCGGCCAGGAAGCCGCGCGTCGTGCAGGCGGGCGTCCCGAGCCTGACGCCCGATGTGACAGCGGGGCTTTGCGGATCGAAGGGAATGCCGTTCTTGTTGCAGGTAATATTGGCGCGGCCAAGGGCCGCCTCCACGGCCTTTCCGGTCAGCTGCTTGCGGCGGAGGTCGACAAGCATCAGATGAGTGTCGGTGCCGCCAGAGACGATATCGACGCCGCTCGCCGCGATGGTTTCCGCCAACGTCTTGGCATTGGCGACGACATTTGCCGCATAGCTCTTGAAGGCAGGCGTCAGCGCCTCGCCGAAGGCGACCGCCTTGGCGGCGATGACATGCATCAGCGGCCCGCCCTGCAGGCCGGGGAACACCGAGGAATTGATCTTCTTGCCGATCTCCTCGTCGTTCGACAGCACCATGCCGCCGCGCGGCCCCCGCAGCGTCTTATGCGTGGTGGTGGTCACGACATGCGCATGCTCGAGCGGATTGGGATGGACGCCGCCGGCGACAAGACCGGCAAAATGCGCCATGTCGACGAACAGCTTGGCGCCAACCTCGTCGCAGATGCCTCGAAACACCTGGAAGTCGATGATGCGAGGATAGGCCGAGCCGCCGGCAAGGATGATTTTCGGCCGGTTCTTGAGTGCAAGGTCGCGGACCTCGTCATAGTCGATCCGTTGGTCTTGCGGCCTCACGCCATAGGAGACGACATTGAACCATTTGCCGGACTGGTTGACCGGAGAGCCATGGGTCAGGTGACCGCCAGCCGCAAGATTGAGCCCCATGAACGTATCGCCAGGCTGCATCAGCGCCATGAACACCGACTGGTTTGCCTGGCTGCCTGAATTGGGCTGGACGTTGGCATAAGAACAGTTGAACAGCGCCTTGGCGCGATCACGCGCCAGGTCTTCGACCTCATCGACGTACTGGCAGCCGCCATAATACCGCCGGCCGGGATATCCCTCGGCGTACTTGTTCGTCAGCACCGAGCCCTGCGCCTCCAGCACAGCCTTCGAGACGATGTTTTCCGAGGCGATCAGTTCGATCTCATCGCGCTGCCTGTGCAATTCGCGGTTCATCGCGGCGCTGACAGCCGGATCGAATTCGGCCACGCCTGCATGGAAGAACTGGCCCAGGCTGCCGAGGCCCGGTCTTGCGGGAATGTTCATGAGGACCCTCCTTTTCAGGCGCGACGGCGCCGTCCCTAGTTTCTAGCCGGTCCATCCAAGGCCGGCGGATATGCAGTTGATCGACAGCAGCAGCGCATTGATCGCCCGCTTCGGGCTCGGTGCAGCAGTGTCTTGTGTTCTGACTTCGTGCAGCAGTTGAACCTGAAGCCGGTGGATGTCGTCCATCTGCGGCCGAATACGGTCGACGTGGCGCTTGAACGCCTGGAAGCGGATCGATAGATCGACCCCACCGGTGATCTCTCCGATCATCTTGCGCGTCAGCTCGTATTCGGTGGCGATCTTCCTGTGGATGCGCTCGCCGGTTTCAGGTTCGCTGACAAGGCCGGCGTAGAGGCGCCCGATCTCCATGTCGGCCTGGTAAAGCGTCTTGTCGACCTCATCGACGATGAGGCGGAAGAAGCGCGAGCGCTCGAACATCTGTTTCAGCAGGTCCGCGCCATGGTCGCCGCGCACTGTAACGAAGGAATTGAGCGCACTGCCGATCCCATACCATCCGGTCAGCAGATGGCGGTTCTGGCTCCAGGCGAAGACCCATGGGATGGCGCGAAGATCGGCGATGCTGCTGGCGCCGAACCGGCGCGCCGGGCGTGATCCGATTTTCAGCAGTGCAAGTTCCTCGACGGGGCTTGCCTGATTGAAATAGTCGATGAAGCCGGGCTCGTTGATGAGGCTGGCGTAAGACGCCTGCGACATGCCGGTCAGTGCATCGAGCGCCTCCTCGAACTCCGGAATGTCCTTCAGTTCGGCCTCGTCGGCCGACTTGACGCTGTGGGCAAGCACGCTCGCCGCCAATATCTCGAGTTGATAGAGGCCCGTCCCGCGGTTGGCGAATTTCGATGACACCACCTCGCCCTGCTCGGTCACGCGCATGACGCCACCGACCGTTTGCGCTGGCTGTGCTGCGATCGCCCTGCCGGTCGGCGCGCCGCCACGGCTGACCGATCCACCTCGGCCATGGAAAAAGCTGATCTTGATCTTGTTTTTCTGGCCGGTCCGGGTGAGGCGCTTCTGCGCCTTGCTCAGTTCCCAGTTGGAAGCGAGGAACCCGCCATCCTTGTTGGAATCGGAATAGCCGAGCATGATTTCCTGGCGGTTGTCAAAATCGCGTATCGAGCGGCGAACGATCGACGTGCCGAGCAACTGGTCCATAATCTCGGGAGCGGCTCGCAAGTCGCCGATCGTCTCGAAAAGCGGCACGACTTTGAGCCTGATCGTGCCCGATCCGTCGAGCGCGGTTGCCAGGCCGCAATACTGGGCGACGAGATAGACGGCCAGGATGTCCTCGGGCGACTGCGTCATCGACAGGATGAAGGCGCCAATCGACATGCTGCCGGTGCCCACCGCGGCATCGCGAATAACGTCGAACAGATCGAGCAGCTCCCGGGCTTCCTCGGTAAGCTGGCTACGCTTTATCTCGAGCCGCTCGCCGGCATGAAGGCCTTCGCGGATGCGCGCCGACCATTGCGGGGTTCCCGGGCGGGGTGCCGTCGATTGCGCTGGGGCGGCGGCAAACAATTCGGCCAGGACCCGGTTCACCACCGTCGAGTTCTGTCGGATATCGAGCGAAACGGTGCGGAAGCCAAAGCTATCGAGCTGCCGCTGCAGCGGCTGAACGAACCGCTTGGCGATCAGGCTGCCGCCGATCCGATCGAGCACGTTCGTCAGCGAAAGGAGATCCTTGCTGAAGGCCTCTTCGTTCGGGTAGGCAACGCCGCTCCCCTGACCGCGTAGTGCCTCGAGCCGGCGCAGCATGGCGGCGGCGAACTGCCGAAGAGGCTCGTCGGAATTCCTCGCCGCGATCTCTTGCCCCTCGCCGCTCATTTCAAGCGCGACCGCCAGCGCCGGTCCAAAGATCTCGGGGATGTCCACGACGTTCGAACTCGCGCTCAGCACCGTGACAAGACGCCGAACCTGCCCCTGATACCACTCGATCGCGGCATTGCGGCATTCCAACAGCGTGAATGCGGTGATCTTCGCTGTCACATAGGGGTTGCCGTCGCGATCACCGCCAATCCATGAACCGTAGCGCATGAACGACGGCGCCTTGAGATCATACTGCGGATAATGGCGTCGCAACGCGCTCTCCAGCGTCTCATAAAGCTGTGGCGTCGCCTCGAAGATCACCTCCCGGAAGAAATGCAACCCCCAAGCGATCTCGCGCTCGACGGATGGCCGTTCCAGCCGCAGCTCACCGGTCATCCACAATATCTCGATCTCGCTCTTGAGATCGCGGATCAGCAGCTCGCGCTCGCGCGGCGACCATCTTTGCTGTTCAAGTTCGGTCAGCTTGCGATAGATGCGGCGGTGGATTTCGAGCACCGTGACGCGTTTGGCCTCGGTGGGATGCGCCGTCATGGTCGGGCCAACGCAAAGACCGTCCAAAACCTCCTGCACCGCTTCTGGCGAATAGCCGCTCGCGGCTATCTGGCCGATGACATTAGAAAACGATCCGACGATATCGTCGGAGCCGCCGGCCTGCTCAAGCTCGCGGCGCGAGCGCATTGCGTTGAGTTCGCTGGCAATGGCCAGCAGCTGAAACCAGATTCCGCTAGCCTGCAAAGCGGCAATGCGCCGCTCTTTGGGAAGCATGTCGAGATCGACGAGCCCGTTTAGCACCTCCGCTATGTCGGGCTCGCGATCATTGACGACCGACAGCAACAGGCGAAACAGGAGGCTTCTCGCGTCCTCGCGGAAACCAATTGGCCGGCTTTCCTCCAAACCGTCACCCTGTTCTTCATAAGAGCGGTGTGTGTGTTCCAGGAGCGTGATCATCTTCGTGCCTTCGCGGCCTGCTGAGGTACCTAAGAGCCTGCTGATATTCCTAGTAAGAATATTTTTTATACGGGAGCATCGCGCATCCAGTGCTCGCTGCATGTGACGTCTTTAAGCGACATTTTTGGCCTGTGAGGGACGCCCGAACGGGTA
Source organism: Mesorhizobium sp. ES1-4 (assembly GCF_020164745.1). Lineage (GTDB taxonomy): Bacteria > Pseudomonadota > Alphaproteobacteria > Rhizobiales > Rhizobiaceae > Mesorhizobium. The sequence continues at coordinate 15,190 of NZ_JAIUGV010000034.1, forward strand.
GATTCGGCCTTCATTCGGGTAGCCTAAGCACTGTTCGATTAGAGACCTGCGAAAAGCGCCGGTTTGCGTGCATCGCATTGAAGATACGCTAAACAGCGCTAAGCCAGAGCAAGCTGCCCAACCGCGTCCTGACTGCCTATCAAACTGGTTGGGCGATTGAAACGGCCATGAGTTGGATCGCCTGGTCCGGCTCCTTTGAGCCTTCACGTCCTGCTTTGAGCCCGCATGACGAAGCTGGCGAAAAACTCGCTTCCCCCGATCGAAGACTGCGACGCCTTTCTATACGCTTGGGCTGCTGACCACTCGAATCGCGGCGGGTTATGACCACATCACATCAAACATCGGTGCAGCGATCATCGGCTGGTTCGGCACCGCCACACTCTGCTACCGTTCACGCCCAAGGAGCATCTTGGTCTCCCCGCTCGCGAAGCGGCGTGATCAACTACAAGATTGCCAACCATGCCGCCTGCCTGGCGAAGGATCATCCGGCTGCGGAGGTCAAACAGCGCGGTTCCATAGCCATACCTTGCGCAAGGAAGGCACAAGGTGGCATTGTTCTGCTCGATGTGCAGGCCGAATTCTGTTCCAGCGTATTTCCCCAGCGATCGAAATCCTCCTAGCGACAGCTCCTGTAAGATGATCAGTGTTTCTTAAACGCGATCTACATGATAGTCGCGCAAAGTCAGATTGCAGGGCCAAGTCAACCGGCGTTATGGGGTTTCGGCTCCTGGAGCAGTGACTCAAAACCGTCTAACGCTTCGAAACCAGAGGCTCGCCGCGAAAGTCGTAGAAGCCGGGCCCGTCTTGCGGCCGAGCCACTCGGCCTCGACATATTTCACCAAAAGCGGGCAGGGGCGGTATTCGAATCCGACAGGCCCTCATGCAGCACCTGCATGATCGACAGGCACGTGTCGAAACCGATTGGAGTCCGCCAGCTGCAGCGGTCCCATGGGATGGTTGGCGCCGAGCTTCATCGCGGTGTCGATCGCACCGACCGTACCGACGCCCTTATAAAGCGTGTAGATCGCGTCGTTGATTATCCGCAGCAGGATGCGGTTGACGATACAGGCCGGGAAATCCTCCGAGAGGGTGATCGTCTTGTCGAGCTGCTTCACATAATTTTTGCCTACCTCGAGGGTCTGGTCCTCGGTGTCGATGCCGCGCACCAGTTCGACCAGCTTTTCATCACCGGAACCGGATTCATGAAATGTATGCCCATGAAGCGTTCCGGCCGGCCGGTCTGCGAAGCCAGCCGTGTGATCGAGATCGATGACGTGTTCGTCGCCAGGATGGTCGGGGTTGAGCTGCGGGCAGAGCTGGGCGTAGATCTTATGCTTGACCGTTTCGTCCTCGGTGCCCGCCTCGATCACCAGATCGGCGCCGGCGAGATCGGCCATCGCGGAGGCCGCCGAAATGCGTCTATCGCCTCGTTGCGGCCCTTCTCCTCCAACTTGCTGGAGCCGACCTGGCGCGCCATGTTGCCACTAATGGTGGCGATGCCCTTCTCGATGCTGTCGGGCGGAATATCGTAGAGGTCGTCATTCAAGAACCATTCGTCGTGTTTCGCCATGACAAGACCCGAGCACCTAGGTTGGTACGCGGTCCGGCATAGCAACATACTCGCGCCTTCTGGCACCGGTGTAGAGTTGGCGCGGGCGGCCGATCTTCTGGCGTGGATCCTCGATCATTTCCTTCCACTGGGCGATCCAGCCGACCGTGCGGGCCACCGAGAACAGCACGGTGAACATGGTGGTGGGGAAGCCGAGCGCCTCCAGGGTGATGCCGGAATAGAAGTTGACGTTCGGGTAGAGTTTCTTCTCGATGAAATAGGGATCGGTCAGCGCGATCTTTTCCAGTTCCATCGCGATGTCGAGCAGCCAATCGTCCTTGATGCCGAGTTCGCCCAGAACCTCATGCGCCGTCTTCTGCATGATCTTGGCACGCGGATCGTAGTTCTTGTAGACGCGGTGGCCAAAGCCCATCAGGCGGAATGGATCGTTCTTGTCCTTGGCGCGGGCGATGAATTCCGGGATGTGATCGACATGGCCGATCTCGCCCAGCATGTTGAGCGCCGCTTCGTTGGCGCCGCCATGGGCCGGGCCCCACAGGCAAGCAATCCCGGCGGCGATGCAGGCGAACGGGTTGGCGCCCGAGGAGCCGGCGAGGCGAACGGTCGAGGTCGAAGCGTTCTGCTCATGATCGGCATGCAGTATGAAGATACGCTCCATGGCGCGCGCCAGCACCGGGTTGATCTTGTACTCCTCGCACGGCACGGCAAAGCACATGTGTAGGAAGTTTGCCGCGAAACCGAGATCGTTCTTCGGGTAAATAAAGGGCTGGCCGATGTGGTATTTGTAGGCCATGGCCGCGATCGTCGGCATTTTGGCGATCAGGCGCATGGAGGCAACCATGCGCTGGTACGGGTCGGAGATGTCGGTCGAGTCGTGATAGAAGGCCGACAGCGCGCCAACCACGCCGCACATCACCGCCATCGGGTGCGCGTCGCGGCGGAAGCCGGTGAAAAAGCGCGACATCTGCTCGTGCACCATGGTGTGGCGCGTCACCCGGTAGTCGAAATCGTCCTTCTGCGCCTTGGTGGGCAGCTCGCCGTAGAGCAGGAGGTAACAGACTTCGAGGAAATCGCCGTGTTCGGCCAGCTGGTCGATCGGGTAGCCGCGATGCAGGAGGATGCCGGCATCACCATCGATGAAGGTGATTTCCGACTCGCAGCTTGCCGTCGAGGTAAAGCCGGGATCGTAGGTGAAGGCGCCTGTTTGATCAAACAGCTTACCTATGTCTATCACGTGGGGGCCCATCGTGCCCGGGTGGACATCCAGTATGCACTGGCGCCCCTCCGTCTCCAAGACTGTAGTTCCCAAGTCCATTGTTCGCACTCTCAATGGGAGGACGGTGGGATCGCATGACACTGAAGCCAGGCTTATAATCGCGTTGCACGAGAAAGGCTTAGGCGGGCGCTTCCTGAAGCGCTCACCCAAACGACTAGCTCTCAAGCAATCACCCGGCGAACTGATTCATGGTGTTGTGAATGCCGCCCGCCGTCAGCGCCGCCTCACCAGCGAAATACTCCTTGTGGTCATCGCCCAAATCGGAGCCGGCCATGTTCTGGTGTTTGACGCAGGCTATTCCTTCACGAATTTCGCGGCGCTGCACGTTTGCCACGTAACCCAACATTGCCTGCTCGCCGAAATACTCTTTGGCGAGATTGTCAGTTGACAAAGCGGCCGTGTGGTAAGTCGGCAAAGTGATGAGATGATGGAAAATCCCCGCGCGAGCCGCCGCATCGCGCTGGAATGTGCGGATCTTCTCGTCAGCCTCGAGGGCCAGATCTGAACTGTCGTAATCTGCGCTCATCAGTTTCGCGCGATCGTAGGCGGCGACTTCCTTCCCCTGCGATAGCCATGCGTCAAAAACCTGCTGACGGAAGTTAAGGGTCCAGTTAAAAGAGGGCGAGTTGTTGTACACGAGCTTCGCGTTGGGGATGACCTTGCGAACCCGGTCAACCATGCCTGCGATCTGCTCTACGTGTGGCTTCTCGGTTTCGATCCACAGCAAGTCAGCGCCATTTTGCAGCGCATTGACGCAGTCCAGAACACACCTGTCCTCGCCCGTGCCTTGCCGGAACTGGAAGAGGTTGGAGCGAAGTCGCTTCGGTCGGAGTATTTTGGAACCACGTGTGATGAGAACATCTCCGTTTGAAATCTCGCCATCCGCAACTTCTTCACAATCGAGAAACGAGTTGTAGAGGTCGCCGATGTCGCCTTCCTCGACGCTGAAGGCAATCTGCTTCGTAAGTCCCGCGCCAAGAGAGTCGGTGCGCGCAACGATAATGCCGTCGTCTATCCCCAGTTCAAGGAAAGCGTACCGACAGGCGCGGATTTTGGCGACAAAATCTTCGTGCGGGACCGTGACCTTGCCGTCTTGATGGCCGCACTGCTTCTCGTCCGAGACCTGATTCTCAATCTGGAGCGCGCATGCCCCAGCTTCGATCACTTTCTTGGCCAGAAGATAGGTGGCTTCCGTGTTACCAAACCCAGCATCGATGTCAGCAATGATGGGCACGATGTGGGTTTGGTAGTTGTCGACTGAGTCCAGCAGCCGGCGCTCGTGTGCTGCATCGCCTCGCTCTCTTGCCTTGTCGATTTCTGTGAAGATCATGCCAAGCTCGCGAGCGTCGGCTTGGCGCAGGAATGTATACAACTCCTCGACCAACGCAGGAACGCTGGTCTTCTCGTGCATCGACTGGTCGGGCAGCGGCCCGAACTCGGAACGAAGCGCCGCAACCATCCAGCCTGACAGATAGAGATAGCAGCGATCGGTTGACCCCAAATGCTTCTTGATTGATATGAGTTTTTGTTGCCCGATGAATCCATGCCAGCAACCAAGAGATTGGGTGTACTTGCTGGAATCTTGATCATAGGCGGCCATGTCTTTTCGCACTATAGCCGCGGTGTACTTGGCGACGTCGAGGCCGGTCCGAAACCTGTTCTGCAGCCGCATGCGTGCGACTGCTTCCTCCGATATGCCTCGCCAACTCGCATTGACCCGAATTACGCTGACTGCCTCTTCGAGAGTGTTCCGGTACGACATCGTTCGTGCAAGCCTTTCAATAAAAATTCAATGTCTAGGCTAGCTCGGATTGGGGCGGTGTATAGGGCGAATCTTGTCACGCTGTAAGACTTTACAGCCATTGTTAGTAAGTATGTAAGTTTGTAAGCCTGTGGAGCGTTGGGGCGTTACGGAGTGCGCGCATCATAGATGCGGTTGGGACTGGAGACGTGCTTCACCGTCATTGGTTGCCAGCCAAGCCGGCAGACTCGCCCCCGACGCTATTGACAGCCCTCGGCCACCCAAGTGCTGGGCGCTTCGCCCGATCCGCTCTCAACTTCGTGATGCGTCGCGGGGTACGGTTCTTTGGCCCAAGGCCTTCAGACTTTACAAAGAAGCGTTGTGATGTTGTAACTTCGGGATGCAAAAACCCGGCGTATACCTTGGCCCCCGGTTACGGCGGCTTCGCAAAGACCTAGGCCTGACGCAGGCAAATATCGCCACCGAAATAGGCATATCGCCATCGTACATTGCTCTGATGGAAAGAAATCAGCGACCGGTCACCGCGGAGGTGCTGATTCGTCTGGCAAAGACCTATACGATAGAGCTCGCGACCTTAATGGAGGACAAGGATCCGAGCTTGGTGGATCGGCTAAAAGCCACAATGAAGGATCCCATATTCGCCGATATTGGAATCTCGCCGGTCGAGATCGCTGATCTCTTGAGTAACTTTCCGGGTTTTGGGGATGCGATGCTCCGCCTGTACACGGCTTACAGGAGCGAACAATTTGCTCTCGCGGACTTGCAGCAGCTAGCAGGCAGCCGAGGCAACGTGGACGGCCAAACGGATCCAGTTGCTTCTGTTAGAGTATTCTTGGCAGCACACCGAAACTGCTTTCCTCAGCTAGACTCAGCTGCTGAGGAAATTGCCCTGGAAGTCAGCCATGCAGGTGGACTTGTAGCGTTTCTAAAGCATCGACATGGGTTGAGTGTGCGACGCTTGCCGCACGACGTCATGATGGGGTCGGTTCGGCGCCTCGATCGGCACCGGAGAGAAATCCTGCTCGATGACGGACTCGATGTAGCTAGCCAGAATTTTCAGTTAGCCCAACAGCTTGCATACCTAGAGGTTAACGACGAAATTCAGAAGACTGTTGAGGGCGCAAACCTCGTTTGCGAGGACGCCCGTCACCTCGCTCATCGCGCGTTAGCTGGGTACTTTGGCGCCGCGGTTTCTATGCCCTATGTGCAGTTTGCAAAGGCAGCCGAGAGCAAGCGATACGATGTCGAAGCGATCTCCCGGCAATTCAACACAAGCTTCGAGCAGACAGCTCATCGCCTGACTACACTGCAAAAGCCCGGCCAAGAGCGCATACCATTCTTCTTCATCCGCGTCGACAACGCCGGAAACGTCTCGAAGAGGCTAGATAGCGCCAATTTCCCATTTGCGCGGCACGGAGGCGGATGCCCTTTGTGGAGCTTGCATCAGGTATTCACTTCACCAAGAACGGTCGTGACCCAATGGCTGGAGTTGCCTGATGGTCAGCGCTTCTTTTCGATCGCAAGAACGGTGAGTTCGGGCGGAGGAGCTTATGCGTCCACCCGAGTGACGCGTGCTGTGGCTTTGGTCTGCGAAGCACGCCATTCCGAGCGGATGGTTTACTATGACCGCGATATCGCTCCTGTGTACACTCCAATCGGCATATCCTGTCGCCTTTGTCATCGGGCTACATGCTTGTCTCGCTCAGAGCCGCCAATCGGGCGTAGCATATTGGCTGATGCGTTCAGACGTGCCGAAGCTCCTTTTGACTTCTCTGACTGAAAGCCCAGACCTATTTGGGGTGGGAACAAGAGCAGTGCGAATCGTACGCTAAGGGCGAACGGAACATGCACTATGCCGGAGCTCGGATGTGCAGCCTCCGATCTCTGTGGGTTGGCACCGCAAGGCACCAGTTTTGGTTTCTTCGT
>NZ_JAIUGV010000035.1 GCF_020164745.1 Mesorhizobium sp. ES1-4
CGGCCGTCATCGTCGCCACCGTGCGCGCCATGAAGATGAATGGCGGCGTCAAGAAGGAAGACCTCGGCAAGGAAAACGTCGAGGCGGTGAAAAAGGGCTGCGCCAATCTTGGCCGCCACATCGAGAACATCAGGCAGTTCGGCGTGCCGGCGGTGGTTGCCATTAATCACTTCTACTCCGACACCGATGCCGAAATCCAGGCGATGAAGGACTATGTCGCCTCGATGGGCGAAGAGGCGATCCTGTGCAAGCACTGGGCCAGGGGCTCCGCCGGCATCGAGGATCTCGCTAACAAGGTGGTGGCGCTGGCCGAATCCGGCGCCTCGCAGTTCGCGCCGCTCTATCCCGACGCCATGCCGCTGTTCGAGAAGATCAACACAATCGTCCAGCGCATCTATCGCGGCTCGGAAGCCATCGCCGACAAGTCGGTGCGAGATCAGCTCAAGGCCTGGGAAGATGCCGGCTACGGCAACCTCCCGGTCTGCATGGCCAAGACCCAGTATTCCTTTTCGACCGACCCGAACCTGCGCGGCGCGCCGACCGGCCACACCGTGCCGGTGCGTGAGGTCAGGCTTTCGGCGGGCGCGGGCTTCGTCGTCATCATCTGCGGCGAGGTCATGACCATGCCCGGCCTGCCAAAGGCGCCATCCTCGGAAAAGATCTTCCTCAACGAAAACGGTGACATCGAAGGCCTTAGCTGAGCAGGACAGGCCGAAGGAGTATAAATATGCCAAAGATAATCGACGGCACTGCGGTTGCAGCGGATGTGCTTGCGAAGCTCAAAGTGGTCGCCCAGCAGCTGACCGGTGAAACCGGCGTAGTTCCGGGTATCGCTGTGGTCATAGTAGGCCAAGATCCGGCCAGTCAGGTCTATGTTGCGTCCAAAGGCAAGAAAGCCACGGAGTGCGGGTTCCATTCGACCGAGTATGCGCTGCCGACGCACACGTCCCAGGAAGAGTTGGTCGCGCTAGTCGAAAGGCTTAATGCTGATCTTGGGGTCCATGGGATCTTGGTTCAGTTGCCCCTGCCGGACCACATCGACTCCGGCAGCATCATCCAGATGATCGCGCCGGAGAAGGATGTCGACGGGTTCCACTTCATCAACGTCGGCAAGCTCGGCGCGGGGCAACTCGACACCGCCTTCGTGCCCTGCACGCCGGCCGGCTCGATGATTCTGATCGAGCGCGTGCACGGCCGTGATCTGTCGGGCTTCAGCGCTGTAGTGGTCGGACGCTCTAACATTGTCGGCAAGCCGATAGCCAATCTCCTGCTGCAGGCCAACGCCACCGTGACCATCGCCCACAGCCGCACCAAGAACCTCCCGGAGCTGTGCCGAAGCGCCGACATCCTTGTTACGGCTGTTGGTAGACCTGAAATGATCAAAGCGGACTGGGTCAAGCCCGGGGCGACCGTGATCGACGTCGGCATCAACCGTATTTCCGGCGCCGGTAACGGCAAGGCCCGCCTAGTCGGGGATGTGGCTTTTGAAGAAGCCGCCACAAAGGCAGGCGCCATAACGCCCGTCCCCGGTGGCGTAGGGCCGATGACGATTGCACTGCTGATGGCCAATACTTTGACCGCGGCCTCCCGTGCGGCCGGCCGGGCGTTTGCTCTCGAAGCTAGCAGTTGATCGATGCACGGCGGCGGCGTCAAAATATCGACATGGCCGAAAAGGCTGCTCATTGCCGAGCGCAATCAGCTAGTGATCTCGGCGTTGCGCGATATCATCATCCGCGACGAACGTTTCGACTTCGCGGCCGGCGTCCAGAGCGGCAAAGCGTTTCTGAAAGCAGTTGAGGAGACGCAGACGGCCTTCGACATCGCAATCGTCGGCTGGAAGCTATCCGACATGAACGCTGGCGAACTACTGATCGAACTTCGGCGTCTGCAGTTCGCGACGCGCGTCGTCATCTTCTGCAATGATCACGACATAAGCATTCTGAAGCGGTGTGTACGCCTCGGTGCCTACGGCTTCTGCTATCAATTCGACGATCCCGGCATTCTGTTCGACACGGTTGCTGCAGTCGCAAACGGCCGCATCTGCATACCTTTCATGGATGTCTCCAAAATCAACGAAACGCCGTTGTCATGCCTAACGACCCGCGAACTGGAATTGCTCACTGTACTCACCAATGGCTGGACCAATCAACAGATTGCGGCCAGGACGGGCATTTCGGAGAACACGGTAAAGTACCATCTGAAAAATTTGTACGATAAGCTCGACGTCCGCAATCGGGCAATGGCGGTTGCGCTGTTTCTCACCGATGTGAAACATTAAGCGTACAAGGCCTGCGTCCCAGGTGGCGTTTCCCAGGCGACAAGCGGTAAGCCGAGCTTCGGCTCTCGCCGCTGGCATGGCTCAACGTCGCGCGGTAGAAAACCGCAGCGCACACGCCTCCCCGGTCCCGACCACATGCACCTGGAAAGCACGGATGTCCTGAAGGCCAAGCCGGTCCGGATAGTGGTCCAATGTTGGGAAACGTCGCCACGATGTATTTATAGGACCGTTGCGTGGCCGGCCAGGATTACGGATAGTGATGTCTCGATCATGTGTCGGCGAAACGGGCTCATATCGGCCCATCTCATTGCTCCGTTTTGAGGATTGCGCCTCATTAGACGCAATCCTCAAAACAGAGCCTCATCTGCAAATCGGCGCACCAACTTCCGCATCAGGCGCGTCGTTCAACCGGCGCGTCGCTGCGCGAGGCGCGTCCTGGGTATGCCCGCCGTGGTTTCCCGTGAGAATCAAGCGACGCAGCCCCGAATACTAATCATTGACGCCGTCTTGAATGTGTGCAATCGTTGACATGGTGGCGGGATAGCCACCCTCAGACCACGTGCCACGCTCAGGACGGTTCCTGGATGCGCGGAATTGTTGGCTAACATCCACTCAAAATCATTGACATCACTTCGCTAGGCTGACGGTTACCGTCTGCTCAACGGAATGGATGTCGTTTGGCACTTTGAGCGGGCAAAAATCAAAAAGGGGAACCTAAATGAAAGAGCCGATGAAGAAGATTTCAGTGTTGCTTGCCATAACTGCCCTGTGGGCCGGGAGCGCAGTTGCGGAAGACCATCCGATCGTGTTGGGGATTCCTGTCGGCTTGAGCGGCGCAAACAGCGTCGTGGCCCCGTCCGTCATTCAGGCGACCGAACTTGCAGTCTCCGAAATCAATGATACCGGCGGGTTGCTGAACAGAAAGCTGGTTGTAGAGGTGGCCGACGACGCGTCCGGCGCGGCCGGAGCCCAGAAGGCCTACGACTCCCTTGTCTTTCAAAAGAAGGTCGACGCGATCATTGCAATGGAAACGACGGCAGCCCGCAACGCCGGCCTGCCGATCATCACGCGGGGGCAGATCCCGTACATCTACACCTCCTTCTATGAAGGCGCCTCCTGCAACAAATATCAACACATCGACGCCTGGGTGCCGCAGCAAATGGTTTCGCTCATGGTAGATTACTTCATGAAGGATCATGGCGCAAAGACGTTCTTTCTGGTTGGCAGCGACTACGCCTTTGGCCGGGGACTTCTTGGCGATACGAACAAGTACATCGCCGAGAAGGGCGGAACGCTCGTCGGAGAAGAATACAATCCAATGGATGCGACGGATTGGACGGCGATCGTCAGCAAGATCCGAGCGACTAACCCGGACGCCATCATCACCTCGACTGCCGCCGGCGCGCCAAACGTGACGTTCACGAAGCAATTGCGGTCGGCCGGCATCACCGCCAACTATGGCAGCTACGCGCTCGATGAAGGTACCGCCAAGACGCTTGGACCCGACGCCGAAGGGATTTATCTCGGCGGCACATACTACACCGGTATCGAATCGGAGAAGAATGCGCAGTTCCTGAAAGCGCTGCATGCGAAATTCGGGGAAAAGACCGAAACGCCGAATGAACTGTCGGTGCCGCAATACGATGCCGTTCATCTCTACGCCCTGGCGGTCAAGAACGCCGGGACGACGGACACGGATGCGGTCGTGAAGGCTCTGAGCGAGGTGACTTTCGACGGCCCCCGCGGTCCGGTGAAGATGTCGAAACAGCGCCATGCTCCGCTGACGATGTATCTCGCACAGGTCAATGCTCAGGGCGACACCAAGATCATCAAATCCTACGCCAACGTGGATCCGGGCGAGCAATGCCCCAAGCTGTGATCAGAGGCAGGCGGCGCTTTCCGCCGCCTGACTCTGTTGAACAATAAAACAGTGACGGTGCTGTATTGGTCCTCCAGATGCGGTGATGTGCAACCCGGCTTTCATTTGGAAGATTAATACAGCATGCCACAGAGGAAACCTCGGAGATTTAGATGGTTCCGGTACTACTTGATCTAATAACAACCGCAGCGATCTTATACATCGTCTCGTCGGGGTTGCTTCTTGTGTTCGGTGTGATGAAGCTAATTAACTTCGCGCATGGTGGATTGATGACGCTCGGTGGCTATGCTGCCGTCATGGCCACTGCGATGGGACTAAATCCCTGGATTGGTATTCCCTTGGCGGCGATCTTCGGTGGAATTGTCGGTCTTGGCATGGAACGTGTCGTGGTGCGCTCGTTATACAATCGTCCCCTCGATGCCATTCTGGCCACATGGGGCCTGAGCATCATCATCGGGCAGATCATCACCCTTGTCTTTGATCGCGGCGTTCATTTTGCCGAGCCTCCGATCAGAGGCGTGATAAACATCCTTGGTGAGCCCTACTCAACCTATCGGCTAATCCTGACGGCCCTTGCATTGCTGCTTGGCCTCGGCTTGACGGCTGCGCTCCGGGGCACATCGCTAGGCCTTTCCACGCGCGCGGTCATCATGAACGAGGACCTTGCGCGGGGACTCGGCATCAACAGCGGCCTGGTCCGCTCCATAACGTTCACGCTCGGCTCCGGTTTGGCGGCGGTGGCGGGAGCTCTGATAACGCCGCTGTCCAGCGTCGATCCAAACATGGGCGTCGCCTGGCTGATCAGCGCCTTCATGCTCGTGCTGGTTTCGGGTTCCTCCCTCTTCAGTCTAGCCGTCGCGAGCGTTGTTCTGGGCGGCGCCCAGGTCGTCGTGAGCAACTATTTCGGTTCCGTTCTCGGCGGCATGACGATTGCCGTTCTGGCCGCTGTCATACTTCGTATCCGTCCCCAGGGGTTTTCTTATGAGTAACGCAAACGTAAATGAATTGGGAAGCAGTTCCCTTCAACGACCCCAGGTTCGCCCTCTGACAAGGATGATGATCGTCGCCTCGATCGCTCTGATCGGCGTTGGCGCTGCACCATTCTTCATGGATGCGTATTCCGTAAACGTGCTCGTGAGGTCAATGATCTATGCAGCAATCGCACTGTCGGTCGACATCCTCTGGGGCTACCTCGGAGTCCTGACTTTCGGTCAGTCGGCATTCTTCGCGGTCGGCGCCTACGCAACGGCATTGGTCTTCACCTATGGCGGCTTTTCGGCTGAATATGCGTTCGCCGCTCTCCTGATCGGCATCGCGGTCGCGGTCGCTCTCGCCGGGTTGGTAGCATTTCTGGCTTTCTGGCATGGCGCGTCGGCGCTCTATGCGTCGGTAATCACCCTGGTCCTGCCGATCATCGTCACGCAGCTTCTGTTTTCCGGTGGAACCTACACCGGCTCGAGCAGCGGCCTGACCGGCTTCGACACCATTCCCCTCAGCTCTGAGGCGTGGTTCTGGGCCGTCGGGGTCTGGCTGGTGGTGCTGACGACAGTGGCCTGGATGTACACCCGCAGCGACGCTGGACGGCTTTTGACCGCGATCCGGGAAAACGAGCAACGGTGCAAGTATCTCGGCTTGAACACCTCCAACATCAAGGCAGTGATCTTTCTGATCTGTGCCGCAATCGGCGCGATAGCCGGCTGGATGTACGCCAACTATACGATGGTGGTTGCCCCTGAAATCGCCGGCTTCACGTTCGGAACTGAGCTACTGATCTGGGTCGCACTCGGCGGGCGTGGCACGCTGTTCGGGCCTGTGATTGGAACGATCATCATCGACTATGCCAGTGCGCACCTGCAGGGCGATTTTCCCTTCGTGTGGAAGCTTGCTATCGGAATAGTCTTTGTCTCGGTCATCGTGGCCCTGCCGCGCGGTATCCTGCCATTGGTTTCGAATGCCGCCAACTGGTTACGCGGTCGCATTGGCATAGCCCAGCCGCAGCAATACTCTCAGCTCCAACTGCGCCAGGCGAGTAGGAGCGGTCGCAACATCATTGGGTTTGAATCCCGTGGACCGGCGCTTGTCGTGAGGGGGGTCGAGAAGCGGTTCGGCAGCTTGGAGGTCCTGTCGGGCATCGACTTCGAAGCCACCTATGGCGAGATCGTCAGTCTCGTGGGGCCCAACGGTGCCGGTAAGACGACCCTGATGACCTGCATCGCCGACGGCTCAAAGCGCAGCGGCGGCAGGATTTCAATCGCTGGCCACGACATCGCTCATCGTCCGCCTGAAGAGTGCGTGCGTCTCGGTGTCGGCCGCAAGTTCCAGATGGCCAACGTCTTCGACAGCTTGACAGTCGGCGAGTGCCTCCAGATAGCCCGGGCGCGCCTGGATCCCTTGTCTAAGTGGCAGAAATCCGGTGTTTGCAACCTTCCGCCGTCCGCCATGCACGTCGTCCGGGCCACGGGTCTGCACAGCGATCTCAACGTACCTGCACAAGTGCTGTCGCACGGAAAGAAGCAAGCGCTCGAACTGGCAATGGTGTTGGCTCTCGAGCCCAAGGTCGTCCTTCTGGATGAGCCCACGGCCGGTCTCACCAAGGCTGAACGCACGCTGATCGGAACGATACTGACGGAACTCGCCAGAACTGAGCAACTCTGCATTCTGCTCGTGGAGCACGACCTGGATTTCGTCCGCGAGATTTCTTCACGGGTGATCGTTCTGCACCAAGGACGGATTGTTCTTAACGGCTCGGTTGATGAAGTCGTGAATTCCGAGCTCGTCAAATCAGTCTATGCCGGGTCCGGGCACTGAGGAGGAAGCATCATGACGGAACCAGTGCTTGCTGTGAGTGGTCTCAGCAGCGGATATGGACAGGCGACCGTAATACGGAACCTGGACTTGGAGATTGGCCGCGGCGAAATCGTCGCTATGGTCGGCAAGAACGGCATGGGAAAGAGTACGCTTCTCAAGTCGATCATGGGGTATTTGCCGAAGTTTTCAGGCTCCGTGTCGATGGCGCAGCATGCCATCAGCGACAGCAGGCCCCATCAGATTGCCCGGCTTGGCGTAGCTTATGTGCCGCAGGAAAAAGCGTTATTTCAAGACCTTACGGTTGAGGAAAACATTTGCTTGGCGATGCGTGGCTCGGCAAGCTGGGACGAGACAAAGGCGACGATTGCCCGTTGCTTCCCTTTTCTCCTCCAGCGGTTGCAGCAGAAAGCCGGCACGCTCAGTGGCGGCGAACAGAAGATGCTGCTGATGGCACGCTCCCTCTCAGTCGGGGCCAAGGTGCTCCTGATCGACGAGATAAGCGAAGGCATGCAGCCTTCAATCATCTCCAATCTGGTGAAAATTATCAAGACGGAGAGGGATCGCTCGGGCCTCGGCGTTCTGCTGGTTGAACAGAACATTCCGTTCACCCGCGCTGTTTCCGATAGATACGTCCTCTTGGATAAGGGCGAAATATCGGGGTCCGGAAACACACGCGACCCGGATACACACGAAAAGATCGCGGCCCACATAAGCCTCTGATCATTCCGGAAAAAGACTTCGAAAAGGCGAGGGCATCTAGTGTATCTGACCAACAGGGAAAGCGACAGACTTCTGATTTTCGCGGCGGCGGGGATGGCTCGGCGCCGTCTGGCCGAAGGCATACGGCTTAATTTGCCGGAGGCCAGAGCGATAATAGCCGATGCCATCCACGAAGGGGCCAGAAGAGGTAGTTCGGTCTCAGAATTGATGGCTTTGGGTCGCACCGTATTGCAGCGCAATGACGTTCAGCCGGGCGTCGTGCCGCTTCTGGAAATGCTGATGGTCGAGCCGATGTTTCCGGACGGTCAGAAGCTTGTTTGTGTCCACGACCCCCTCGGCCTGCCACAGGATAGGGAGGAGGAGGACAAACCAGGCGGCTATCGCCTGGCGAAAGAAGGAATAGAGATCAATATCGGTCGTGCGACTACGCGTGTGGTCGTTCGCAACTTTGGCGACCGCCCCATCCAGATCGGCTCCCATTTCCACTTCTTCGAAGTAAACCCCGAGCTAGAGTTTGACCGAGCCGCATCCTTTGGCTTCCGTCTCGACATTCCGGCGGGAACGACGGTCCGGTTCGAGCCGGGGGACGAGAAGGCCGTCGACCTTGTTGCCATCGGCGGCGAACGTCGCGTCGAAGGGCTTAACAACCTTACCGATGGTGACCTGGACAATCCGGAGGTGAAGCGCAGGGCGGTTGCACGCGCAGCAGCCGAAGGGTTCAGGGGAGCCCACCATGGCTAAGATGCTGTCGCGCCGCCAATATGTCGAGCTGTACGGGCCGACGACGGGAGACGGGGTTCGTCTCGGGGACACGGATCTCTGGGCGGAAGTCGAGCGGGATCTCCTGGTTCCGGGGGACGAACTCGTCTTCGGGGCGGGAAAAACGCTGAGAGTGGGCACCGGCTGTCATGGCCACATCACTGCGGCAGGCGGTGCACTCGACCTAGTGATAACGAATGCCACGATCATCGACCCGGTCCTTGGCATCATCAAGGCCGACATAGGGATCAAGGACGGCCTGATCGCCGGGATCGGCAAGGCCGGCGATCCCCGCATCATGGACGGGGTGCACCCGAAATTGATCGTTGGTACCAACACAGACGTTCGTGCAGCGGAGGGCCTGGTAGTTACGGCCGGCGGCATTGACTGCCACGTCCATTTCATAGATCCCGGTCAGTGCGAAGAGGCGCTTGCCAGTGGCATCACAACCTTGTTCGGCGGAGGGCTTGGGGCCACTACCGTTCCGATCGCCTCCACCGGCACTGTGAACCTCGGACATATGCTCCAGGCAGCCGAGGCGTTCCCGCTTAACTTCGGCTTCTTCGGAAAGGCCGCCTCGGATAGTCATAAGCCCCTAATAGAGCAGCTCGAGGCGGGTGCCGCAGGGCTGAAAATTCATGAGGACTGGGGTGCCACAACCGCGTCGATCCATTCAGCACTGATGGCTGCTGACGAGGCGGACGTGCAGATCCAGCTGCACACCGATACGCTGAACGAGTTTGGGTTCCTCGAGCGTACCTTGAAGGCAATCGACGGCCGTACCATCCACGCCTACCACGTCGAAGGTGCGGGCGGGGGCCATGCCCCCGACATCATCAAGGTGTGCGGCTTCGAGAACGTCCTGCCTTCGTCGACCAACCCGACTAACCCCTACACTGTCAACACATTCGACGAGCATTTCGACATGGCGATGGTCAGCCATCACCTCAATCCGAGACTGCCGGAAGATATCGCCTTTGCCGAATCTCGGATCCGCCACGAAACCATCGCCGCCGAGGGCGTGCTGCACGATATCGGCGCTATCAGCGCGATAGGGTCGGACTCCCAGGGGATGGGACGCATTGCCGAAACCATCACCCGTACTTGGCAAACTGCGTCGCGCATGAAGGCGCAGCGAGGAGCCCTCCCCGAGGACAGCGGCCGCGGCAACGACAACACCCGGATCAAGCGGTTCATCGCCAAATACACCATCAATCCGGCGCGCATGTTCGGCGTGTCGAAATATGTCGGCTCGCTCGAGCCGGGCAAGCTGGCCGATCTCGTGCTCTGGAAGCCGGGAATGTTCGGCGTAAAGCCGGAGGCTGTCTTCAAGTCAGGCTTCCCGGTGATGGCCGTGATGGGCGAGGCGAACGCATCCCTCTACTGCTGCGAGCCCCTGCGCTACCGGCCGCAATGGGGCTGGTTCGGACGCGCTGCCCAATCGCTTTCTATGCGTTTCATGTCCCAGCGGGCCATCGACCTCAATATTGCCGGAAAGCTGGACCTGCGGGCACGCTGCGTCCCGGTGTCAGGAACACGGAAGCTTTCCAAGCGGGACATGCTCTGGAACGACAAAGTACCGAATATAACGGTGGATCCGGAAACCTACAGAGTGGAAGTCGACGGTGAGCACTGCACGTCGCTTCCAGCCAGCAAGGTGCCGCTTGGCACACTTTATACGTTGAAATAGGAGAGTTTCATGTCCGCAAAGGCCGTTCGCATCGGCATCGGTGGTCCGGTGGGCTCCGGGAAGACGAGGCTAATCGAGCGTCTCCTGCCCCTCATCCATGAGGCGGGGCTGAAACCCGCGGTCATCACAAACGATCTTGTGACTCTAGAGGACGCGATCCGGGTCAAGGCGAGCGGTCTCATCGAAGAGACTCTGGTCATCGGCGTTGAAACCGGCGCGTGCCCTCATACCGCGATTCGGGAGGATCCTTCGGTCAACATTCAGGCCGCTGACGCATTGGAACGCGACAACCCGCTTGATCTGATCCTTATCGAGAGCGGCGGGGACAATTTGGCGGCGACATTCTCCTCCGAACTCGTCGACTATTGGATCTTCGTGATCGATTGCGCCGCAGGCGACGACATACCGCGCAAGCGCGGGCTTGGAATGCTCCAGGCCGATCTCCTTGTCGTCAATAAAGTCGACCTCGCTCCGCATGTTGGGGCTGATTTGAACCGCATTCGCAGCGACGTTCGGGCAAACCGTCCTCAAAAGGCGACCATCTACACGAATTTGCGGTCGACGGAGGGTGCTTCGGAGGTCTTTGCCACAATAAAAAGGGATGCCCTGTTCGGCTGTGCGGTTCTTGATCCGACATGACACGCTCGTCCGGCCTACTCGACTTGGAATTTGCAGCCGACTGCCGGGGGAAAACACACCTAATGCGGCGGGCCCAGAGATTTCCCTTGCATTTCACCACACCCCTTTTTCTGGACGAGAGCCAGCCTGACATGGCTTTCGTTTATGTCCAGAATCCCTCAGGCGCGGTGTTCAGCGGCGACAAGCTGGAACTGCGGATTGCTGCGCGCAGCGGCGGAAAGCTTCATATCACCAGCACGTCCGCGACCAAGCTCCACCGCATGCTCGACGGAGCAGCGTTTCAGAGGGTGCTGCTGGAGGCAAAACAGGGGTCGTACATTGAGTACCTACCGGACCAACTCATCCCGCAGGCGCTATCATCCTACGACCAGGAGACGACGATCGACATCGACCAAGGTTCAATGCTCATTGCGAGCGAAATCGTCGCGCCGGGACGTTTGGCCCGCGGCGAAATTTTCGCGTTCAACCGCCTCAAACTGGAAACACGGATTAGGGTCGCCGGCAACACGCTTTTCACGGATCGCATACTCATGGAACCGACGACGATGCCGATCAATATAAGAGGCGTCCTTGGCTCCTTTCTCTATTGGGGAAACCTGCTGGCGCTCGTTCCAGGCGGCAACGCAAAGGGCGTTTACGATGCCGCTTCGTCTCTGGAGATGACCGGCGAGGATTTTAGATTGGGGGTGGGCGCCTTGCCCGGAGCGATAGGCATCATAGTCCGTGTCCTCGCCCGGTCGTCCTCAACCATCACGCGTCTCATGGAAGACGCCTGGTCACGGATTCGAATGCAGATGATTGGGTCGCCAGCACCATCTAAGAGGAAATAGGTCCCATGATTATCTCGAACGGAATTATTGGCGCCTTGGACGCAGTGCAACGGTACGGCGGGACATTGGATTTCCTTGACGTGCCTTGGGTGGACGCCAGCAAGCGACGGCTTCGGCGGCGCACGAAGGGCGGCCTCGATTTCGCGGTATCGATGCAGCACAGCCAGTACCTTTTTCACGGCGCGGTTCTATTTGACAGCGAGGATCACACGGTGGTCGTGTGCAGGCCCGAGGAACCCGCCCTCATCGTTGACCTCAGCCAGACCAACTCGGTTGAGGATATTGTTCGGCAGGCTGCCCTTATCGGCCACGCGTTCGGCAACCAGCATGTACCGGTCGAGGTGGACGGTTGCTCTATCCTCGTGCCGATGCTGTCGAGCGAGGACGTCATGACGAAGACGGTTCGAGACCTCCAGTTCGGCGAACTGTCGCTGCGTTTTGACTACGTTCGGCTAGGTGCCTCTTGCCCCCTTTTGATGACAGGGCACGCTCATGAATGAAATGTGGGCAGGAACGGCGATAGACACGAGTTTCCTGATGGCCCTTCAGTTGGCAGACAGTTCGCTGCCGATCGGGCGTTATGTCCATTCCAGCGGATTGGAAGGAATACTGGAGGAGCTTCCAAAGAACTCGGCCCAAATCGCGGAAGTCGTCAAAGCGGTGCTGCTCCACGGATCGGGCCGCAGCGACGCCGTTGCAGCCGCTCATGCACATCGGATGTTTTCGGTGGCCGATCTCGGCCAATTGCATGATGTCGACGAGCGTCTTCTCGCCACAAAGCTTTCGGTTCCGGCCCGGAAAGCATCGACCTCGTGCGGTCGCCAACTGGCGAAACTTGCCCTTCAGGTCTGGCCGCACGATGTGCTCGATCCGTTCTGCCGCGAAGTGCAGATGGGCGAGGCCGGCAACATCGCTGTTGTCGCAGCAGCCGTTTCGGCCTCAAGGGGAATAGGCATTGAGAACACGGTCCTAGCAGAATTACGTGGCACGGCAAGCGGCCTCCTTTCGGCAGCCGTGCGACTTGGCCGGATGGGATCCGCCGAAGCGCAGGTTCTTCTCTATAAATGTGTCCCGACCATTGTTCGGGCTGCAGAAACGGCCCTACTCTTGGATCTAGACGACATGAGTTCGACCACGCTCGAATTGGATATTGCGATGCTGCAGCTTCAGCGTAATCCACTGCGCCTGTTTGCAACTTAGCCAGGGAGGCAAAGAGATGTCCGCCATTGGCGAACTCGAGGAGTCGTTTCGCTCGGAAGGCACATGGCCGGTAGGGGTTCTATACTCAAGAAGCGGGATCACGGCGATTGCCGAGACTTCGCAGTTGCAAGGAACGTTGCTCGCCATTTCGGAGGTAAACGTCGCAGGCGGCGTACTTGGAAAGCCGATTTCTCCCTTGATCCTGGATCCGGCTTCCGATCCGCAGCGCTATACCCAACTCGCCAGTTCGCTCCTCATGGACCGCGGCGTGACCAACATATTCGGCTGCTCGGCGTCATACAGCCGAAAGGCTGTGGTTCCGGTCGTCGAGCGTCGCGGAGGTTTGCTATGGTATTCAATCGGCTACGAGGGGTTCGAATATTCGTCCAATGTCATCTATACCGGCCCTGCTCCCAACCAGTTGCACCTGCCCCTCGTTGAATATTTGTTCCCGCGCTTCGGACGAAAGCTAATGTGCGTCGGCAGCGACTATCTCTTCCCGCGAGAATCCAACAGGATCATGCGCGACCTCCTTTCCGAAATCGGAGGTAGTATCGTCGGAGAACACTATCTGCCGTTCGGCGCTCACAGGGATGCCTTTCTGGAAGTGGTCAAGGAAGCGCGATCGCTCGGCGCCGACGTCATCTTCTCAACGGTGGTGGGGCCAGGAATCGCGGCACTTTACGATGCTTACTCGGCCGAAAAACTCGATCCGGCCGTTATGCCCATCGCCTCCCTTACGACCAACGAGGCACATCTCCAGGAAATGTGGTTCGAGCCGCCGCCGGGTCACATTGTCTCTGCGCCCTATTTCGAAACGGTGCAATCGGCGCGAAACAGCAGTTTCGTTGCCAGTTATCACCAACGCTTCGGAGCTAAGCGCCCGGCCGATGCCTGTGCGGAGGCTGCGTATTTTACCGTGCTGCTCTTTGCGCGAGCGCTGGAACGCGCGGGAACGCTGGATCCGGAACGGCTTCGCGCGGCGGTGCTCGGCCTCGAGATATCGGCTCCCCAGGGCGTGGTCATGGTCGATCCTGACAACGGCCATACCTATCTCTGGCCTAGAATCGGGATGACGGAGTCGGGGCGAAAATTCGGGGTCGTGGCGGAGTTTAAGAAGCCGATGAAACCGGACCCGTACCTTGTGAACTATGTGGGCCTTGGCCGCATCGAGGAGATCGGCAATGTCCGGTGAGGCGCTGATCCGTGAACTGCGTAAAATTCGAGCATGTGTGGTCCACCCACCGGATTCGGACTGTGATGAACTTGTCCGGCACTTAAAGCGGATCGGATGCCAGGTGGATACCCTGTGGCCGGTACCCGATCGTTGGCCGACTCATGCCGATGTCGTCTTCTGCATTTTCGGCGGCCACTCTTCACTCGATGTGAGCACCCTCAAGAGAGGACGCGACGGCACCCTCATCGGCATGGTCGAATATGAGAGCCCCACGGTCGTCCGCGAACTGCTTGAAGCGGACGTGCAGGCCGTCATCGGCAAGCCAATCCACCCCTTCGGGATAATGTCGACGTTGACGGTGGCAACTTCGCGTTACCGGTTCGAACGCCGGCAGAACACTAAGATCGCGAAGCTGGACGAAACCCTGCGTTCGCGTCGCGTCGTAAATAACGCGGTCCGGCTCCTCGCGGCGGAGCGATCGATCAGCGAGGAGCATGCGTATCAATGCATCCGCCGCTGGTCCCTGGAAGGACGCGAATCGATGACCAAGGTCGCGGACCAGGTTCTGGCCTGCGGGTCGGAGTTGAGCGATCCAAATTTTCGAATTAAGCCGAAGGAAGCATTGTGATGGCACCTGCAAGGACCCCAGACTCTATTCTGCGTGTCGCCCTTGACTGGGAAGTCGACCCGATCGATCCGCCCGCGTCGTTTGGTGGTTGGAATACGGGAAGAGTTGTCCAGCAGATGTTCGAGAGTTTATATGAGGACGATCTGGAAGATGAGGTAGCCAGTCCGACACGACTTGTACCCGCGCTCGCTACTTCGGTCGAGATCTCCGACGACGGAACCAAGTATCTGTTTCGCTTGCGGGAAAATGTCCGATTCCACGATGGGACTCCGTTCGATACGGAGGCCGTGCTGTTCAACATAGAACGCATGTGGAACCCCGATGCGCCTCAATATTCTCCTGTGGCGGCCGATTACAACCGGGTTGGTCTGGAAGCGCTCAAATCCGTGGAAGTCACGGGGCGTATGACGATCCTTATCACGCTAAAGGAACCCTTCCCAGAGTTCCTACGCTACATGACACAGGAGGACGCGCCGGGGGCGCACGTCTTTATCAGTCCAAAGGCCCTGAAAAAGTATGGCAATTTAGACATTGCCGACCATGCGCCGGGCACCGGCCCATTTTGTATCGACAATCGCTTTTCAACAGCTTTCGGCAGTGGCGTTCGGCTACGGCGGAATGAGGATTACTGGGGTGGTTCGCCCAAGCTCAAAGGTATTGAGTTCAAGCCGTATCCAAGCCTTGAAGATCGGTACAACGCATTGCTCAGTGGAGATGTCGATCTGGCCTATGGCCTAGAGGGGAGTGATCTCGACGAATTAGAACGGCGCGGATTTGTGATCATTGAAAGCCAGGTGCCTTATGTCTGGTATTTCATTTTCAACATGAACGATCCGGTCCTGAGCGACGTTCGAGTTCGTCACGCCATTGCATACGCAGTTGATCGGGAAGGATTGAGCAATAGCATCTTCCGTGGTCACACCACCGTCGCATCCGGCATGCTACCGCCTGCTTCGCCGTCCTTCGATGAAGGGTATAAATTTCCTTATGAATTCAACCCCGAGCGTGCCCTACAACTTTTAAAGGAAGCAGAGGTCCCGCCGGGTTGGCGATTGCGCATCATCACCGCGAGCGCTGGATCTGGCCAACTCATGCCCACCCGAATTTGCGAGTATCTGGCGAGGAATCTTGAGGCGATCGGATTCGGCGCAGAGATTGTGCGGACAAAAGACTGGGTTTCCTATTGCAACGAATGGCGATCCGGGGTGCCGGGCGGCGCAGGCGTTTCGCAGATGAGCTGGGGCATGTCCTGCGATGTCTGGCTGGAGCAAGTTCTGCATTCCCGGAACAGTTCTCCGTTCGGATTCAATGCGGGGTATTATTCCAATCCCGCTGTGGACCGCCTGCTAGACAAGGCTCGACAAACCCAAAGTGACGATCAACGAAGACAGTTGTATCGAGAGGCTAACCTATTGATCATGGACGATCTGCCAGTACTGCCAATGCTGACTTTGCGACGCGGCTCAGTCTGCTATCACCCTCGGGTAAAGGGGTTTCGCAACCCAAGGCAGAACTGGCATTCGTTCAAGAACGTATGGATGGATTCTGGCGTTTGATAGAACCGATCTGACACTCATAACAGCGCGAGCCCTTATCGAACGCTGTTTGCCACTCCCGGCCCGTCGACACCACGCTCAGAAAGCAGGAGGTGACGGTCGGTCATGATCAGCAACACGAATAAAGGAGACTACGGTGAAAAGGATTCCGAATACGGCATTTGCCGTCATGGCCATGCTCGTCGCAAGCTCATCAACAGCCAGCGCCCATGTCGGGGTAGGCGATACCAGCGGCTTCGCGCATGGCTTCTGGCATCCGATTGGTGGCGTCGATCATGTGCTCACCATGGTCATGGTCGGCCTGCTCGCTGCTCAGCTGGGTGGGCGCGCGCTGTGTTTGGTGCCGGCTGCCTTCGTTTCGGTCATGGCCATTGGCGGCGCGGTCGGTTTCGCGGGCATCCCAGCACCTTTCGTTGAGCTTGGCATTGGCCTGTCGATCATCGCATTCGGAACTGCGGTCGCACTTGGCTTTAAGATCATGATACCCGCAGCGATGGCGCTGGTTGGCTTCTTCGCCTTCTTCCACGGCTACGCCCATGGCGCCGAGATGCCGGAAAATGTCGCTGGCCTTGCGTATGGTGCTGGTTTCGCTATCGCGACGGTGCTGCTGCATGCCTCTGGCCTTGCCCTCGGGCTGGGGATGGCCAGCAAAGCCGGGCCGCGTGGGGAAACCTTGGTCCGTCTCGCAGGAGCCATTGTTGCGGTTGCAGGAGGCGCCCTGGTCACAGGCGTTATCTAGGGCGTTCTGTTTTTAGGTGGAAGCATAGCCGGCGTTGGCGACGCAGGGGAATCCCTTGGCGTGATGAGGTCGAGTAACTCGCCTCGACGGTGCCTCGGGAAGTAGCCCCCATGAGCCTGATGCTCGGTCGGATTGAGGTTTAGCGAATATTTTGTTGGAAGATCAGCTTGGCGCCGGCCTGCCGAATAGGGCGGCAACTTGTCCCGGAACCCTGCGGACCTCACCCCGATAGTGGCGCAAAGAGGAGATGGAGCCCACTCCGCAGTTCGCCGAGAAAAATACCAACAGATGAGGAGGAGCCAGGATGGCGAACCTACACAACGCGCACACATCGTTTAGTTTCTACCTCTTGCCTGGTTTCTCGCTTCAGGCTTTCTCCTGCGCGGTGGAAGTCCTGCGGTTAGCCAACGAAGCAATCGGGAAAAACGTCTACAGCTGGCAAGTCGTATCTGAAGACGGGCAACCTGTGATGTCGAGTTGCCGGATGACCGTCGGCGTCGACTCCGCGTTGAGAAATGAACGCGAGAGAACCCACAAATCAAACTTGATGTCAGCCGCGGTGATTTGCGGCGGCAGCGCCATCCCGCGCCCAAACAGGCAACTCGATGCCTGGCTAAGGGAATGCCGCATGCGCCGCATCCCCCTCGTTTGCATCGGCAGTGGCACCGTCGTTGTCGCGCGGGCTGGATTGGCGGACGGGCGCCGTTGCGCCGTTCACTGGGAGCAGCTTCCGTTATTTTGCGAGCAGTTTCCGGGGATAGAGTCCACCCAGACGGCCTTTGAGCATGATGCCGATCTGCATACATGCTCGGGTGGGGATGCACCTTTCGACATGTTTCTGCACTTGGTTGAACGTGACCATGGTTCAGTCGTCGTCAACCGCGTCTGCGAAAAAGCCATCGCGTACCGAATGCGCTCGGCCGGGGAGCGACAGCGACTGCCCCTTCACTCCCGTGTCAAGCTCAACCACAAGGCAGTGATGAAGGTCATTGGCCTGATGGAGGCAAGCTTGGATGAGCCTATGCCGGTTGACGATCTTGTCGCGTTAAGCGGGATATCGCGCCGGCAGATCGAAAGGCTTTTCGACAGAGAGTTGGGGCGCTCGCCGAACCGATACTACATGGAACTGCGTCTGGAGCGCGCGCAGCTGCTTCTTGTGAGCACAAACTTGCCGGTCGTGGAAGTCGCGGTGGCTTGCGGTTTTATCTCGCCGTCGCACTTTTCCAAAGTCTATCGCGAAGCCTACGGATGCCCTCCGCATCAGACACGACTGGCGGCCCGTGCAAACGGGCACGCCGATCTGATGGACCCAACGCTGCTCGGATTGGAACGGAGCGGGGCCTCCCACCAGAGTTTACCGATGACGGCTTAGCTGACGAAGTAGCTAAGCGCTGACGCCCGCAGCCCACGCCTTCACGTCCCTTCGCACGCAGGCGGTTTATCCAAGGGTCGGGCTCCAGGGCGCGCTCTATTCCGGCCGCGGGATGTCAGGAATTCTATGCGTGCGAGGCCATGGAAGATGAAAGGGGTCTTCCTCACTTTGTGTGTAACCATTCGGCCAGGGCTGCGGTGATTATGATTTCGGGCGACGGTTTTCTTCGGTTAGCTTCGGCGATGCGTGGAACCGCAGCTCGTCGTCCATCGACGATATGCCGAGCATTCTGACTGAATCGAATGAATTGGCCGTTGTGAAGCGACGAAATCCATTCGAATGTTATGTGGGGGAAGTTGTTTGTCTACAGAGCGATATATCGTTGCGGGAGAACCGAATGACGTGCGATTGAGAAATGTGCGCGGCCAACGGATCGTTCAGGTCATCGAAGATGGCAAAGTAACTCGTCATTTATTCAACTCTCAAGCCGTTGCCGAGAGCTACGCCGAATTCCAGCGAATTAGACTCGGCCTGCCCGGAAAGCCACCAATTTGGGAGGAGAACCCGTTGGATGAGCGCCCTATGAGGCTTCGTCAGAGACCGGACTTCATCATCCAGGATGTTCTCGAGCTCGCCGAGTTCTCTGATCGTGGTATTGTCACTACATTAGTTGATACACACGGAGTTCACCTCCGTGTCCACCTCACAGTCGTGACGTCAGAATTGCTTTGCGAGCGAATTGCCGACGCGCTGGAGCGCCGGTACGAAGAATAGCAACCTAAAGTCAATTTGTCGCTTGCCATTTAAATGGGTTTTCCTCAATTTGTGTGGTTCATCCGCTGTTAGCGACGCTATCGCTATGTGGGGTGGGAACAAGAGCAGTGCGAAATGGTACGCTAAGGGCGAACGGAACATGAACTATGCCGGAGCTCGGATGTGCAGCCTCCGATCTCTGTGGGTTGGCACCGCAAGGCACCAGTTTTGGTTTCTTCGT
>NZ_JAIUGV010000036.1 GCF_020164745.1 Mesorhizobium sp. ES1-4
CCTGCCGCCGGGACTGCTGGCTGTGATGGGCCGCAGTCCCGGCCGCCAAACTACCCGATCCTTCTCAAACAATCCTTTGGCGCTACAGTCGTCCAATGGCTACAGCACTGCGCGAATGGGCCCGAGCGATCAAGCGCGACGTGCATGCGCTCTACCTTGCCGCCCGCGATCCCCGAACGCCGTGGTACGCCAGGGCGCTTGCCATGTGTGTCGCGGGCTATGCCTTGTCTCCAATCGACCTGATTCCCGATTTCATCCCCTTGGTGGGCTACCTTGATGATGCAATCCTGGTTCCCTTGGGAATCCTTGCCGTGGTCAAGATGATACCGCCCGAGGTCATGGCAGAACACAGGGGGGCCGTCGCTCTTGCCGTTGACAGGCCCGTGAGCTGCAGCGCGGCGGTGGTCATCGCCTGTATCTGGGCCGTCTCGGTCGCGCTGGCGGGATGGCTGGCGTATCGATACTTCGCCGGCTGACGCCCCTGTAACGACGAACAGCGCGTTGCGCTCCCACCATTGCAGGACCACAGCCAGAACCATCAGAGGAACGCCGATTTGTGAGACGCCTATTATCGTCCTATCAAGATAGTGGGCTGATGCCGGCCGCGGCATTTATCCAGTGTGTTAAAGTTACATCCATTGGTATCGGATTCCGTGGTTGGTTGTGAGGTGGATTCTTGAAGCTTGTCGGTGAACACCGCATCCACCAGATCTTTGAATTCAGCCTATGGCTTAAGGGCGCGCATGCGCTGATCGAATGCATCGGCGGGATTCTGCTCTATGTCATCACCACCGATACCATTGCCTCCTGGGTCAATGCCCTCACTGCGGAGGAATTGATCGAAGATCCGAACGATTTCATAGCTGGCCACCTGTCGCGCATGGCAAGCCATTTTTCGATCGCCAGCAAGGAGTTTTATGCCTTCTACCTGCTTAGCCACGGCCTGATAAAGCTTGCCTTGGTGGTCGGGCTTTTGAGAGGCAAGCTCTGGTCTTACCCTGCCTCGCTCGCGGCTTTGGGCTTGTTCATGGTCTATCAAGTCTACCGCTACTCATACACCCAATCATTCGGCCTGCTGGTCCTGACCGTCTTCGATGCGGTCGTCATGGTGTTGATCTGGTATGAATGGAGGATCGTGCGACAACACAAGGCGGCATGATGGTTGAGTTGCCGGCCTTGTCTCTCAATAAAACCGGGGGATCGGGCCGTTCTGCGGGGTCGTGCGGTCGCCGAGGTCGAGGAAGATCTCGTCGACATAACACCAGCCCCAGCCTTCCGGCGGATCGTAGCCCTCGATGACCGGATGGCTGGTGGTGTGGAAATGTTTTGTCGCGTGACGGTTGGGCGAGTCGTCGCAGCAGCCGACATGGCCGCAGGTGCGGCAGAGCCGCAGATGCACCCACCACGAGCCGCTCTTCAAGCACTCCTCGCAGCCGAGCGCGCTCGGCGTCACGTCCTTGATCCCAGCCGCGTGTTTGCATTCGTCAGCCATCACACTCTCCCGACCGATTGAGGCGCGTCGGCATGGCTGCCTTCCCGCGCAAGAAACGCATGCAATGCCGCCACCACCTGGGCGCCTTCGCCGACAGCCGCCGCGACGCGTTTGACCGAGCCGGAGCGTACGTCGCCGATGGCGAACACGCCGCTGCGGCTCGTCTCCATCACGCCATGCGTCGATGCTATGTCCGATCCGGTGCGGATGAAACCCCTGGCGTCCAGCGCCACGTCGGATTGGGCGAGCCAATCGGTGTTCGGGTCGGCACCGATGAACAGGAAGAGATGGCGGATCGGCCGCGTCGTCACGGCGCCGCTCGCTCGGTCGCGCCAGCGGACAGTGGCGAGATTGCCTTCCTCGCCATCCAGCGCCTCGATCTCGGTGCCGGTCAGCACCTCGATGTTGGGCTGCGCCCTGATGCGCTCGACGAGATATCGCGACATCGAGGCCTCGAGACTGCCGCCACGCGCCAGCAGCGCCACTTTCCTGACATGGCTGGCCAGGTAGACGGCCGCCTGGCCGGCCGAATTGCCGGCGCCGACCAGCGCCACTTCCTGGCCGCCGCAAAGCCGTGCTTCGATTGGCGAGGCCCAATAATGCACGCATGTGCCCTCGAACTCGGCGAGGTTGGGGACGTCGAGGCGGCGGTAACGCGCGCCGCTGGCGATCACCACCGAGCGCGTGCGCACCGTTTCGCCGTCGCCGACCGCAAGCTGGTAGCGCGCGCCGTCGGTGGCGGCACCGAGCAGCTTCACCTCGTCGGGGATCACCATCTCGACGCCGAATTTCTGCGCCTGGTTGTAGGCGCGCGCCATCAGCGCCATGCCGGTAATGCCCGTGGGGAAGCCGAGGTAGTTCTCGATGCGGGCGGAAGCGCCGGCCTGGCCGCCGAAGGCCCGGCAATCGAGCACGATGGTCGACAGGCCTTCGGAGGCCGCATAGACAGCCGCCGCCAGCCCTGCGGGTCCGGCGCCGACGATGGCGACATCATAGACCATGGTGGCGTCGACCGGCCGCATCAGGCCGATGCAGCGGGCGAGGTCTTTCTCGGCCGGATTGAGCAGCAGCCTGCCGTTCGGGCACAGCACCACCGGCAGGTGGTGGGGATCGACACGGAAGTGCTCGAACAGGGTCTTCGCACAAGGATCGGTCTTGGAATCGAGCACGCGGTGGGGCTGGCCGCTGCGGGTGAGGAAGCCCTGCAGGCGAAGGACGTCGCCATTGTCGGCCGGCCCGACGACGATGGGACCGATCGTGCCGCTCTCGAGCAGCCCGACGCGGCGCAGAATGAGCGCCCGCATGATGCGCTCGCCGAGATTGGCCTCCTGCACCATCAGGTCGCGCAGCCGCTGCGAGGAGATGACGAGCGCCTCGACAGGCTCGGCCGCCCGCGCATTGACCAGCGAGGGACGGGCCGAAAGCTGCGCCAGCTCGCCGACGAAGCTGCGCGGGCCATGAGTGACGATCGTCTCGCGCCGGCCGAGCTTGCCGTCCTGCGTGATGTCGACCTTGCCCGACAGGACGACGATCAGCCCCGGGGAAACATCGCCGGCCTCGAAAATGTGCTCGCCGGCGGCGTAGCCGCCGGCCTCGCCGAACCGGCGCATGCGCTCGATGTCCGCCTCGGCCAGCGTGGGAAAGGCCTGGTCGCGGCGGGCGCCGAAGATCGCGGTGCTGGATTGAGACATGTTGCGAGCGTAGCGAAGCGGGCGCCCGGTTTGAAGCGGTTTGTTCACGAACTGGCCAGGAGGGGAGGTTGGGCGATGGCAGCGACATCCTCCTGATCCTCGGCTTCGCCCGAGCATCACGATTTTCAGGATTTCGTGCTACGCCGCGTCAGCTCCTTTCAGGAAGGACCCCAAGGTCCGCGTGCTTTCGACGGAATCCGCGCTGACGACGCTGCAGACGATGACACAATCGATGTCATCGCCGAGGCTTCGATCGAGACCACGCGCAGGCTCGCCGTCTGACGGCGTTCGCATTGCACAAACCAATAAAAAGCCCGGACGAGCCGGGCTTTTTAGGTGTCTGAACCACGAACGGTTCGAAACGGGAATTTGGTGCCCAGAAGAGGACTCGAACCTCCACTCCTTGCGGAACACGGACCTGAACCGTGCGCGTCTACCAATTCCGCCATCTGGGCTGGTGCGGGCTCAATAAGCGGGCAAGCGATTGCTGTCAACGCGCTTTTTTCAAGGTCGCCACGCGCCGGCTCGGTTTCGGGCGCCGGCGCTGCCAACGTTCACAATCATCGGAAATGACCGACGGTCAGCCTTCCAGCACTTCCTTCGAAGCCACGGTCGAATCGGCGTTGAGCTGGTAGATCACCGGGACGCCGGTGCCGAGCTCCAGCTTGACGATCTCCTCGCCCGACTTGCCGTCCAGTGCCATGATCAGCGCGCGCAGCGAATTTCCGTGCGCCGCCACCAGCACCGTGCCGCCGCGCAGCACATGCGGCTGCAGATCGTGCAGGTAGTAGGGCCAGACACGGGCGCCGGTGTCCTTCAGGCTCTCGCCGCCGGGCGGCGGCACGTCGTAGGAGCGGCGCCAGACATGCACCTGCTCCTCACCCCATTTCTGGCGGGCGTCGTCCTTGTTGAGGCCGGAGAGGTCGCCATAGTCGCGCTCGTTCAGCGCCTGGTCGCGAATGGTCTTGAGGTCGCTCTGGCCGACGGCGTCGAGGATGTGCTGGCAAGTCTTCTGTGCCCGGACCAGCGCCGAGGTGAAGGCGATGTCGAATTTCAGTCCGCGCGCCTTGAGTTTTTGCCCGGCGGCCTTGGCCTCGGCATGGCCCTGCTCGGTCAGGTCGACGTCACGCCAGCCGGTGAACAGGTTCTTCAGGTTCCATTCGCTCTGGCCGTGGCGCACGAGCACGAGGGTTCTCGACATTTTTGCTCCCTGGGGTTGGGGTTCGACGTTCTCAGCCAAGCCCGAGCACGTCCCGCATCGAATAGAGGCCCGGCTTCCTGTCGCGCGCCCACAGCGCGGCCTTGACGGCGCCGCGAGCGAAGATGGCGCGGTCCTCGGCATGGTGGGACAGCGTGATGCGCTCTCCCGTGCCGGCCAAAATCACGCTGTGGTCGCCGACCACCGAGCCGCCACGCAGCGCGGCAAAGCCGATCGAGCCGGTTTGTCGCACACCCGTATGGCCGTCGCGTGAACGCACGTCATTGCCGGCCAGTGCGATGCCGCGCCCGGCGGCGGCGGCTTCGCCGAGCAGAAGCGCCGTGCCCGACGGCGCGTCGACCTTGTGCCTGTGGTGCATTTCGAGGATTTCGATGTCGAAATCGTCGGCATCGAGCGCGCGCGCCGCCTGCTCGACCAGCACCGCCAGCAGATTGACGCCGAGGCTCATATTGCCGGACTTGACGATGGTCGCGTGGCGCGCGGCGGCAGCGATTTTCGCATTATCTTCGGCCGAGCAGCCGGTGGTGCCGATGACATGGACGATGCGCGCCTGCGCCGCGTAGCCGGCGAACTCGACCGTCGAGGCCGGGGTGGTGAAATCGAGCACGCCATCGGCCGTGGCGAAGACCGGCAGGGGATCACTGCCGATCGCCACGCCGATGCGGCCGACGCCTGCCAGCTCGCCGGCATCCTTGCCCAGATGAGGCGAACCCCCGCGTTCGACCGCGCCGATGACGCGGGCGCCCGCAATGGCGTGGATGGCGCGGATCAGCGTCTGGCCCATGCGGCCGGCCGCGCCGACCACCACAAGGCCCATATCGCTGTCCGGCTTGCCGGCTGTTGCCTCGCTCATGCCTTGCTCCCGGCGACGTGCTGGATTTCTAGTTCCTGAACCGTAGTCTCGGCCGGCGCGCTGTCGTCGACAAGCCCCAGGCCCTTGACGCCTTGTATCCGGTGGAACCGGGCATAGACGCTGTGCGGATCGGCCATAAGCGAGGCGTGCGTCCCCTCTTCGACCAGATGGCCTTGTTCCAGCACGATAATGTGGTCGGCATTGACCACGGTCGACAGGCGGTGTGCGATGACGATAGTGGTGCGCCCTTCCATGACCTTGGTAAGCGCCTGCTGGACACGGGCTTCGGCCTCGTTGTCGAGCGCCGATGTCGCCTCGTCGAGCAGCAGGATCGGCGCCTGGCGCACGATGGCGCGGGCGATCGACACGCGCTGGCGCTGGCCGCCCGAAAGCGTGGCGCCGTTCTCGCCGACCGGCGTGTCATAGCCTTGCGGCTGCTGGCGGATGAACTCGTCGGCCGCGGCCAGGCGCGCGGCCTGTTCGATCTCGGCGTCGGTGGCCGAAGGGCGGCCGTAGCGGATGTTGTCGCGGATGGTGCCTTCGAACAGATAGGGCGCCTGCGAGACATAGGCGATCGAGCCGCGCAGCGACTGTTTGGTGACCTTGGAAATGTCCTGGCCGTCGATCGTGATCGTGCCGCTCTCGACGTCGTAGAAACGCTGCAGCAGCGCCACCAGCGTCGTCTTGCCGGCGCCGGATGCGCCGATGACGGCGGTCATCTTGCCGGCGGCGGCGACGAAGCTCAGCCCCTGAAGGACGGGTGCTTCCTCGACATAACGGAAGGACACGTTGTCGAAACGCACTTCGCCCGTGGTGAAATGCGCCTGCGTGGCATCCGGGGCATCGCCCTGCTTCGGTTCCAGGTCGAGCAGCTCGTAGATCATGCGCGCGTTGACCAGCGCCCGCTCCATGCCGACCTGCATGCGCGCCAGGCGCCGTGCCGGGTCATAGGCCAGGATCAGCGCGGTGATGAAGGAAAAGACGGCGCCCGGCGGCTGCCCGAGAACGAGTGCCCGGTAACCGGAATAGGCGATGACGGAGGTGACGGCGAGGCCGGCCAGCATGTCGGAAATCGGCGCCAGCCGTTCGGAGACCCGGGCAATCTTGTTCGAGCGCTGTTCGGCGTCGCTGGCGAGCTTGCCGATGCGGCCCGACAGCTCGTCCTCCATGGTGAAGGCCTTGACGATGGCGATGCCTTGCGTGGCTTCCTGCACGGCGCCGATCAGCCGCGAGTTGATCAGCACGGATTCGCGGGTTATGCGGCGCACGCGACGGGTGAGGTAGACGACGGCCCAGATCAGCGGCGGGCCGATCAGCAGCGAACTGAGCGACAGGACCGGATCCTGGTAGATCATGACGCCGAGAAGGCCGATCAGCGTTACCGCGTCGCGGGTGATCGAGGTCAACGTCAACGACAGCAGGTCGCGGATGCCGCCGACATTCTCGTTGACCTGCGCCGCCAGCCGGCCCGAGCGCGTGTCGTTGAAGAAGCCGACGCCGAGCTTCATCAGGTGATCGAAGATGCGCTTCTGGTAGCGCGCCACCAGATTGTTGCCGATCTTGGCCAGCGCCACCGCCTGTCCGTAACCGGCGAAGCCACGCAGCAGGAACGCCGCCATGAAGCCGGCGCAGATCCACACGATCGCATCGCCGCGCCGTTCGTAGAAG
Source organism: Mesorhizobium sp. ES1-4 (assembly GCF_020164745.1). Taxonomy (GTDB): domain Bacteria; phylum Pseudomonadota; class Alphaproteobacteria; order Rhizobiales; family Rhizobiaceae; genus Mesorhizobium. Next base: position 6,924 of record NZ_JAIUGV010000036.1, read on the forward strand.
ATCTGGTTGACCATCGGAGCCATGATCCAGGCCGTGAAGGCGGTGGTGCCCGACACGATCAGCGAGCAGGTGATGACCATCACATAGGTCCAGCGATAGTCATGGCTGTTCTCAGCGAGAATGCGGCGCAGCACCGCTGTGACCTCGCCGGGCCGGGCTTTCAGCTTGTTTGGAGTTTGAAGGGTCAAATCAGAAGGCTTTGTCGGTTTCCGCGTCCCGTGGCCGGGCAATTCGGCACCCCTATTAACGCCAAGCGGCCGGCTTGCCTATGCCTCGGGATGACTAACTTCGTCGCGCCATCGCCGGCCCGCCGTCTGGACGCCGAACAGCGAGGGGTTCCTGGCATAGGCGGCAAGGCCGAGAAGGGCGGCCAGCGGGTGGGTGATGACATAGACCGGCATGGTGCGCATCAGAGCGCTGTGCGGTGCCTTGTCCTCGAAGGCGGCACGGAAATTGCCCTGCTTCAGCGCCGGCACGATCTTTTGCGCGATGCCGCCGGTGAGAAAGACGCCGCCGCGGCTCATGAACACCAGGGCGAGATCGCCCGCCGTGCGCCCGAGACAGGTGACGAAAGTCTCCAGCGCTTCCTGCGCCACCGGATCGGTCCTGGCCAGCGCCGCACCGGTGACCTCGGCCGGCGTGGTGAAGGGCGCCGGCTTGCCGTCGGCCCTGGCTACCGCCCGGTAGACGTTGACGAGACCGCGGCCGCACAGGATCTGCTCGCCCGAGATGCGGCCCTCGAGCTTCTCGATATGCGGGAAGACCTCGAAATCGCGCGGCGTGCGCGGCCCGATGTCCATATGGCCGCCTTCGCCGGGGACCGGTATCCAGCGATGAAGCGCGTGGACCAGCCCGGCGACGCCGAGCCCGGTTCCCGGACCCAGCACCACGCGCCCGGCATTGGGCTCCGGCGTGCCGCCGCCGATCTTTTCCATATGCTCTTCGCCAAGCGCCACGACGGCCAGCGCCTGCGCCTCGAAATCGTTGAGCACGACAATGTCGCTCAAGCCCAGATTGGCGAACATCTGCCTCGGCTTGACCACCCAGGGACAGTTGGTGAGCTCGATCTCGTCGCCATCAACCGGGCCGGCCACCGCCAGCACCGCCGAATTCGGGCGAACGGACGAGCGGTCGAGCACCGCCGCCTGGATCGCGTCGTCGATGGTGTTGTAATTGGCGGTCTGGACGATGGTCGGCTCGCCGGCCTCGGAATTGGCGTCGAGCACGATCGAGAAGCGCGCATTGGTGCCGCCGATATCGCCGATCAGGATCGGAAACCGCAGCAAAGTCTCGTCATCGCCCGTGCTTGGCATGTTCGTGCTTGGCATGTTCTCGTCCGTCCCGGCTATGTGCCGCCGTTTTCCCGTTGACTAGCGCATGGCCCTGCAAAGGGAAAGCCGATTGGCTTCAGTTCCAGGACAATCGCCTCGAATTTGAATCCCGTCCTTGCCCCGATTTGCCGATGTCCGCGCCGCCCCTCACCTGCCTGCCGGCAGGGCGATGAGGGGCAGCGCCGACCTCGGCAGTCAATCGTCAGTTGCCTGATGGCCTTGGGCGCGGCACCGGCACGCCGATCTCGGGCGTAGCCGTGAAGGCGTTCATCGAGGCCGGCAAGGTGGCCACGCCGATGGAAGATGTTGCTCGTTCTGGGTCCGGCTCCGCCACCGCGACCGGCACGTCACCGCCACGATAGGTGACCGCGTCGACCGATTCCGGCCCCGGCGCGTCGAGCACGAACTGGCATTGCTTCGGCAGGTTCGCCATCGTCATCAGATCGCGGGCTTTCGGCGCATCCGGATTCGTGTTGGGCCGCCATGGCTCCTGCGTGAACCACCAGGCCAATGGCTTGCCGCAGCCGTCGTCAGCCGGAGTCGCTTCCTGCCCCTTGCAGGCGGGCGAGCCCGGTTGGCAGCCGATGCGAATGTGGAAATGGTAGTCGTGTCCCCAGAACGGCCGGATCTTGCGCAGCCAGGAGCGGTCGCCGGTGACGGTGTCGCAGAGCTTTTTCTTGATGCCCGGATTGACCAGGATGCGCTCGACTTCCGGGTAGCTCGCGGCGCGCTTCAAAAGCCGCGTATGCATCGGCTTCCACAGCGCGTCGTTCACCAGATGGGTCTTTTCATCGACCATCAAGGTGGCGCTGATGTTTTCGCGTTCGCTGGTGGTAAGCTTGCGGTCCGGCATCGGCGTCAGCCAGATGTCGGCGTCAAGGCCGATCTGGTGCGAGGCATGGCCGCTCAGCATCGGGCCGCCGCGCGGCTGCGAAATGTCGCCGATCAACAGGCCCGGCCAGCCGTCGGACGCCGCGTCGCGCGACAATTTCTCGATCAGCGCGATCAGCGCCGGATGGCCCCAGCGGCGGTTGCGCGACGGCCGCATCACCTCCCAGTTCATGCCGTCCATGGGCAGCGCGACGCCGCCTGAAAAGCAGCCCTTGGAATAGAAGCCGAAGGATTGCGGGGCGGTCGCCGTCGGCAGTTTCGCGGCGCCGAACAGGTCCTTGGCCCGTTCCTCGGCGAAGGCGGGCTGGACGGTGAGGCCGGCCAGCACAAGCAGGCCAAAAGCTGCCGCTAGCAATGATTTTTTGCCGAGAGATGGCCGCGTCACTGTGTTCATCAACCCCACCGCAATCTCGCGCCGAAATCATAGCACGCAACGTGCGACGCTTCGAATGCTCCTTGGCGCAATCGAGGCAAACCGTTTCACACTTGTCCCGGAATTGCTTCGCCCTTCATCGGACTGCGCGGCTCGCCGTCGCGCCAGTCGCCGCTTGCCCACATATGGTCGAAGGCGGCGCGGTAATCGGGAAACCGAAACCTGTAGCCGGCCGCCTTGATGGCCCTGTTGGCGACGCGCTTGTTCTCGCCATAGAAGGACCGCGCCATGGGCGAAAGTCGGGCGGTGTCGAAGGGGATTTCGGGCGGCGGGTCAACGCCCATCAGCGAAGCGGCGTAGGCGACGACATCCTGCGGCGGCGCCGGCTCATCGTCGGTGATGTTGAAGATGCCACCCGTATCGCCGCCGATCAGATGCCACAGCGCACCTGATATGTCATCGCAATGGATGCGGTTGAACACCTGGCCAGGCTTGACCAGCCGCCTTGCCGTGCCGTTTTCCAGATTGACCAGCGCGTTGCGGCCCGGGCCGTAAATGCCGGACAGCCGCAGGATCGCCACCGGCCGGTCGATTTCCCGGCCGAGCGCCTGCCAGGCCTGTTCGGCCTCGACCCGCATGACCGAACGCTTCGATACCGGCCGGCAGGCGGCGGTTTCGTCGACCCAGGCGCCGCCATGATCGCCATAGACGCCGACGGTCGAGAGATAGCCGAGCCATTGCAGGCCAGGCATACGGGCGATCGCCTCGCGGGCGGCATTCAACACCGGATCGCCGGCTTCCTCCGGCGCGACCGAAATCAGCAGATGCGTCGTCTTTTCCAATGCCTCGCCAATATCGACGGTCAGCGCGCCGTCGAACAGCAGCGGGGCGATGCCGGCCTGGCGCAGGGCTGCGAATTTTTCCTCGGAGCGCGTCGTGCCGAGGATCGTGGCGTCAGCCGTGTTGGCGCGGGCAAAGGCCTTGCCGGAATAGCCGGCGCCGAAGATGAAGACCCGCTTTTCGCTCATGCATGCGTCCTGTTCGACCGCGCCAGGCGCCATTCCTCGCGCACCGCGGCGTCGTTCTCGGTTTCCAGGCCGGTGGCGGCCCGTTCGGCATATTCGGTTTCCGGCACCAGCCGCGCCAGCGCCCATATTGCCGCGCCCCGCACCAGCGGCGAGGCGTCGCCAAGCAGGTCCCGGACGCTGCCAGCAAGCGCGGCGTCGCCGGAATTGCCGGCGGCGAGCAGCACGTTGCGGACAAAGCGGTCGCGGCCGATGCGCTTGATTGGCGAGCCGGAAAAAAAGGCGCGGAAGGCCGCATCGTCGAGGGCCAACAGGTCGGCGAGCGGCGGCTCGCGCAGATCGTCGCGCGCGGCAAGCTTGGCCTCGGAAGCGGCGCGGGCGAACTTGTTCCAGGGGCACGCGGCGAGGCAGTCGTCACAGCCATAGATGCGGTTGCCGATCGCCTCGCGGAATTCATGCGGGATCGGCCCCTTGTTCTCGATGGTGAGATAGGAGATGCAGCGCCGCGCATCGAGCCTGTAGGGCGCGGGGAACGCATCCGTCGGGCAGGCGTCGAGGCAGGCGCGGCAGGAGCCGCAATGGTCTGTTTCGGCCCGGTCGGGTGCCAATTCGGCCGTGGTGAAGATAGTGCCGAGGAACAGCCAGGAGCCGTGCTCGCGGCTGACCAGATTGGTGTGCTTGCCCTGCCAGCCCAGGCCTGCTGCTTGCGCCAGCGGCTTTTCCATGACGGGTGCCGTGTCGACGAAAACCTTCACGTCGCCGCCGGCGCACGCGACGATCTTGCCAGCGATTTCCTTCAGCCGGCCCTTCATCACCTCGTGATAGTCGCGGTTTTTCGCGTAGACCGAGATCGCGCCACGGTCGCGCTTCGACAACAGGTCGCGCGGGTCATGGTCAGGGCCGTAATTCATCGCCAGCACCACGATCGAGCGCACGTCGGGCCAAAGCGTGGAAGGCTTGCCGCGGCGCGCAATCGTTTCGGCGATCCAGTCCATGGAGCCGTGAAAGCCGTCGGCGACGAATTCGGCCAGCCGCGCCGGCGCCAGCGGGATGGCATTCGGGGTGGTGACGGCGACGGCGTCGAAGCCGGCGCGCCGCGCCTCCGCGTCGATCAGCGCACGCAGTTTTGCCGCGTCAGAAATCGAGGTCCGCATAATGCGACACCGGCGACAGGCCGCGCACGCGGTCGGTCAGGAGCGGCCGGAAGGAGGGCCGCGACTTCACCCGCGTGTACCATTCGCGCGCGGCAGGGTGTTCGCGCCAGTCGATCTCGCCGAGATAGTCGAGCACCGACAGCGTCGCGGCCGCCGCGAGATCGGCATAGGTGACCCTGCCGCCGGCCAGCCAGTGGCGGGTACCGGCCAGCCAGTTGGTGTATTTCATGTGCTGGCGGATATTGGCGCGCGCGGCGCGGATGGCGCCCGAATCGGGCGAGCCGCCGCCCGCCGTTTCCGGCATCACCGGCTTCAGCACACGCTCGCGCACAAGATGACGTGTCACCTCGCTTTCGGCCTTGTTGAGATACCAGTCGATCAGCCGCCGGATTTCGGCGCGCTGCATCGGGTCCTCGGCGAACAGCCGCTTGTCGCGCTTGAGCACGCCGCGCGTCTCGTCGAGATATTCCGAAATCACCGACGCGCCGACGATCGGCACGTCGCCTTCGGCCAGCAGTATCGGCAGCGTGCCGGCCGGGTTCAGCGCCAGGAACTCCTTGCGCCGCGTCCACGGCTTTTCCTCGATCAGCGCCAGCTCCTCGCCATACTCGCCAAAGGCGAGGCGGACGAAGCGGCAGGTGGCGAACATGGGATGGTGGAAAAGCGTCAGCATGGTTCCGCGATTGTAAAGCACACTGGCGAATCGCCGGGCGCACCGGTAAGTCTTGGCCGCCCGGCCAGCGGGCCGTCAGGGGTGTTGCGACCTATAGGGGGACTTCGGCGCCATGACAAGCAAGCCATTCCGTTAGCCGTCACGCCAAAGCCGAGGTAGAAATGGAAAGCCAGACCATCGTCGAAGCCCTGCTGCTCGGCCTGCTGGAGGGACTGACCGAATTCATCCCGGTGTCCTCGACCGGCCATATCCTGCTCGCCGGCCATTTCCTCGGCTTCCAGTCAACCGGCAAGGCCTTCGAGATCCTGATCCAGCTCGGCGCCATCCTGGCAATCCTCAGCGTCTATTTCCGGCGGCTGTGGCAGATGCTGCTCGACCTGCCGCATGACCGGCTGACGCGGCATTTCGTCATCGGCATCCTGATCGCCTTCCTGCCGGCCGCGATCATCGGCGCGCTGGCGCACGACTTCATCAAGACGGTGCTGTTCGAATCGCCACGGCTGATCTGCATCATGCTGATCATCGGCGGCGTCATCCTGCTGGCGGTCGACCGCATGAACCTCAAGCCCGTCTACCGCGACGTCGAACGCTTCCCGACCAGGCTCTACCTGCAGATCGGACTTTTCCAGTGCCTGTCGCTGATCCCCGGCACCTCGCGCTCGGGTTCGACCATCGTCGGCGCGCTGCTTCTGGGCGTCGACAAGCGGGCGGCGGCGGAATTTTCCTTCTTCCTCGCCATCCCGACCATGGTCGGCGCCTTCGCCTTCGACCTGTTCAAGAACCGCAACGTGCTGTCGTCGGCCGACCTGCCGATCATCGCCGTCGGCTTCGCCGCCGCCTTCGTCACGGCGCTGTTCGTGGTCCGCTTCCTGCTCGATTACGTCTCGCGCAACGGTTATTCGCTGTTCGGCTGGTGGCGGCTTGTGGTGGGTATCGTCGGGCTGGTGGCGCTGATGATCTGGGGGTGAGGAGCGATCCGCGAAGCGGACAGGAAGCCAATTGCTTGGCTTCCTGAGCGACGAACGCCCTGAGCCAGCGAAGGGCGAGCAACGCTCGTAGGTAGCTATCTTAATTCCTTCCATAAAACGCATTCTCGACATGCACCGGCCAGCGCCACGGCAACACAGCGACCATGTCGAAGCGCATCGACAGCTTGCCATAATCGGACTGGCGCGACAGCCAGATGTCGGCCGCCGCCTCGATGCGGCGTTCGGATTCGTGGCCGATCGCCTCCATGGCTTCCATCAGCGTGCGGCGCGCCTTGACCTCGACGAACAGCACCAGATCGCCGCGCCGTGCGATCAGGTCGATCTCGCCGAAACGCGTGCGGTGGCGGCGCGCCAGGATGCGGTAGCCCTTCATAATCAATGCTATCGCGGCCAGCCATTCGCCGCGATGGCCGCGCCGATAGGCTTTCTGGCGGCTGGCGCTCGGGCGCTCAGCCATCGGCGTGGGCATCCCTAAGCTCGAGCAGCCGCCGATAGAGCGCCTGCTTCTGGCCGCCTGTCATCTTCGCGGCCTCCGCCGCGGCCTTTGAAGCCGGCATTTCGGCGGCGAGCGAGAGCAGCAGGCGGTCGATGTCTTCAGGCTGGTCCGCCTTGGCCTCGGCGGGGCCGATACAGACGACGATCTCACCCTTCGGCGTATCGGCCGCCGCATAGTGGTCGGCCAGCGCCCGCAGCGTGCCGGTGCGCATTTCCTCGAAGGTCTTGGTCAATTCCCGGCCGATGGCGGCCTTGCGTTCGCCGCCGAGGGCTTCGACCATGGCGCCGAGGGACTCGGCCAGCCGGCGCGGCGATTCGAAGAAGATCAGCGTCGCGGGCACAGCCTTCAAAGCTTCCAGCCTTGCCAAACGCTGGCCCGACTTCACCGGCAGGAAGCCGGCAAACAGGAAGGCGTCCGACGGTAGGCCCGACGCCGTGAGCGCGGCAAGCGGCGCCGACGGGCCGGGGATCGGCACGACGCGAATGCCCTGATCCAGCGCCTCGCCGACCAGCCGGTAGCCGGGGTCGGAGACCAGCGGCGTGCCGGCATCCGAAATCAGCGCCACGCTCTGGCCGGCTTGAAGTGCCGCGATCAGCTTTGGCCCGGCCTCGCCGGCATTGTGTTCGTGATAGGCTGATGTGCGGCGGCGAATGCCGTAGCGGTCGAGCAGCACGCGCGACACCCGCGTGTCCTCGCAGGCGACGATGTCGGCGGCGGCCAGCGTCTCCAGCGCACGCAGCGTGATGTCGGCGAGATTGCCGATCGGCGTCGCCACCAGATAGAGCGCCGGATCGAGCGGACGGGCCGCAATCTCGGTCTGCCCGACCACATAGCTGCGCTTGCCCGTCTCGCCAGTCACCGATGCCGTCTCCGTTCAAGCCTTTTTGGCCTGCCAAATCTTGTTTGGCATAGCCTGTGCCGGCTTGCAAAACTGGCGCCGATGTAAGGTAGCCGCCATTCCTTCGCCACAGTAGGGAACGAAACCGGATTTGGCAGATTTAGCCCCCTGATTCCCAAGGGAGGACAGGATGGACAGCCTGACGATACAGGACGCTTTCGCGCCCTACTACGCCGACCGCAATCGCGCCTCGCCACGAGACAAGCGGCTGCTTGCCAAGAGCGGCCCGCCCAGGCAACCGGCTGCGGTCACCTTGCCCACCAACGTGAAACTTTCCGACAACGAACCAGACAGCACGACGGAGCACTGACCGAACGATGCCCAATCGCTTCGATATCTTCATCACCCGTCTTGAAACGAAAAGCGCCAGAGAAGGCGTGCCCCCGCATCCGATCGGCGACCAGCACCGCGCCCGACGCGAAAAGGCCGACGCCAAGCCGGTTCGCGCTGGGGAGTCGCACGCCGAGAAGGAGCGCGGAAAGCACCGCCACAAGCACGACGCTTGAATAACCTTCGCGGTGAGCGCGAAGACCGCCCTCACTTCGTCATCCTAGGGCAAAGCAACGAGCGCAGCGACGCGGCGCAGACCCTAGGATCCATGCCATGACATCAAGCAAGGCGTTGCAACGGTGCCGGAATCTGGTCCGTCGCACCCCTCGACAAGGGCCGCGGCACGGATCCTCGGGTCAAGCCCGAGGATTGTTTGAGAAGGATCGGGTAGTTTGGCGGCCGGGACTGCGGCCCATCACAGCCAGCAGTCCCGGCGGCAGGC
>NZ_JAIUGV010000037.1 GCF_020164745.1 Mesorhizobium sp. ES1-4
GGCGTGCGAAATCGGACCGAGGCGGCCGTTTTGCTACAAACCTGGCACGCCAAAAACGTGCGTTAGAAGTCGATTTCCTTCCGCGATATCCGAAGCGAATATCGCAGTCCGTGGTCCGAGATTTCCAGTTTTGGGGAATGACCGACGAGCGGCGTACCGTCGAGGCCGATTATCATGGAACCGAAACCGTGACGCACGACGCCTGGGGTTCTGCGCCGCCCCGATTCCACCCAATCGAACGCCACATCCTCAGTCGCATCGCCGGATGCGAACTCCCACTTTACTTCAATCCGACCGTGTGAATCCCCCAGCGCACCATATTTCACGGAATTGGTGGTCAGTTCGTGAAGAACCATGGCAAGGCTCTCCGCGGCGCCGGCCGGCAGCATCACGGCAGGGCCAGCGACTGTTATGTCCCGCGTTTCCACAAAGGGTTGCAACTCCCGGGCAACAAGATCATGGAGCAACCCTGATGAGTTGGTGCGGCGTGAAAGGAGCAAATGCGTCGCTTCCAGCGCTCGAATCCGGTCGATCAGCATGTCTTTGTATTCTGCAACGTTGTTGTCGGGAACATTGATCATCTTCACCAGCGCCGTGATTACGGAGAACAGGTTGCTGAACCGATGGCGTTGTTCGAGCATGATGCGCTCGCGTTTCTTTGCCGCGGCTCGCAGAAGCGTGGTCTGTCGACGCTCGGTTAGGTCAGCGGCCACTCCGACACGCAACAGACGGTCGCCATGTTTTTCTTGACGCCCGCGCAGGGCAACCCAGCGTATATGACCGTCTGCCCGCCGGACACGAATTTCGGTGTCGTAATTCAACACCGACGAGGGCCTAATCGAGGCTTCCAGCTTTGGCCAATCCGCCGGATGTACCACGGTCGAAAGCTCTTCCAAGGAGCGCATCGGAGCCGAAGGCAGGCCGATAATATCCCAGAACTTGCCCGAGCCTGTGACTGTCCCGTCCTTGACATCGATTCGCCATGTACCCATGCGTCCGGCAGACAGGACTAGATCAAGCCATTCCTTCTGAGCCCGAAGCGCCTCGCGCGCCGATCTTCGCTCCGAAATATCGTCGACCACCATGAACACGCTCTCCGAGAGAACTCCGTCGGGCCGGGACGAAGACAAGGTGAGCCGAGCCCAGAGCGCCGTGCCGTCCTTTCTTAGCAGCCGGACCTCCGTTCCAAACGAAATCGCGTCATTGTCGAGACCTTCCAACAGCTGCTGCACGGAATCTTGATCGTCCGGGTGAACGAGTGCCTTGAGCGGCAATTGGGCAAGCTCCTTTTCCTTGTAACCTGTCATCTCATAAAGGCGCCTGTTGGATTGCAGCACCTCGCCCTTCCTGTTGACGTTTGCGAAACCCATCGCAGCACGCTCGAAGGCCCAGCGGTAGCGGCTCTCGGTCGCCTCGACGGCAGCGAGCCTTTGCTCCGCGACCTCGAGCGCCTCACGCAAGTCTTGTCGCAGGCGGTGGAACACCGAGGCGATTACGCAACCCGAGACCAGGAGGAGGATGACGCGCGTCCAGTCTTCAGATGAGATTTGCGCGTTGAAGACGCTTCGCGCCCATAGGCCTGCAACCGCCATCACAAGCGTCGCGGCTATCGCGGCCGCGCGGCCTTCAAGGTATGCAATGACAATAATGGCAGGAATACATGCAATAAAATCCCCACCTTGGCCAATATGTACTGAATTTGTTGTTTCGAATATCACCGAAGCGGTCAGCACCACTATGGAAGCCACATGGGCTAACGGTGTGCCTGAAACATTGGAACTCAACCAGCGCAAATACGGCCCCATGCGCCAGACTACAACCTTCTGACTAGATCGTCGAGACTAGACGCAAATGGGCAACCTAGTACCACTGCTGGATTGCCAAGCCTTAGCCAGCGAATAGAATCAGGTTGGCTGGAATGATCAAAAATACGTGTTTCATCGAATGCGGCGGCTCAAAACCCGTTGCAAATCCGTACAAGCATGCCGAAATTCGGTAAATATGAATAACCTCTATCAATAAATCGGGTGAACTACCAGTAATCCTTAGAGGTAACTCCTCGCTGAAGACGACTGTGTTTGGCAACTAGGTTGGGGCGAAAAATGAACGTGATTGACAGGCGCAACAATACGTTTGCGGACGGGCAATACATTGCGCTGAGGAATGGACATTCCCAGCAGGCACGCACAACACAATCTTCAAACGCCCCGAGTCGGACGAACATTCGAGTTGACGGCGCGGCGCGGCGCGGTTGTGAATCCATCGCCGGCATGCTTGATCGCATCGGCTGCGGCTATCTGGTGCTGAACCGCGAAAAGAAAGTGATCGAGTGGAACGCGGCCGCCCAAAACACGCTTGGGCGCCCGGGCGAAGCTGTCAATATGGCCAGCGAACTTTCGGCCGCGCTAAGGCGGCTGGTTGCGAATGTTCCGGCCCATTTCCTGCCGGGATCACTCTCTTGGGTGGTGATCTGCAGCGGGGACGACAGGCCGGTGATCCTGACGGAAGCGGGCCTCATCGCACATGATGGAACGTGTATCGTCGCATTGCTCGATCGCAAGAACAGACCTGTGGCAAATCCTCGGACCCTGCAGAGGATGTTCGGCCTGACAAGTGCGGAAACGCATCTCGCGTTGCGCCTGGCTCAAGGCGATGCGCCCTTGGATATCGCCCGCAGCTGGCGCCTCAGCCGCACGACGATCCGCTCCCAGCTTGCTTCGCTGTTCGCCAAGACCGAGACGAAGCGCCAGGCGGAACTGGTGGCTCTTCTGGGACGCATTTCGGTCTTGCCGTGAGGGCTACGATCTGTCCAATCGCTGAACTGTGGCATCCGCCTGCGATGATCACGTTCGGAGCCTGCCCTATTTGCTCAAAGCGGCCGCCAAATCTCGGCCTTGGCGGCACCGATGACGTCTCACGCGTCATGATGACCTCGGGCGTCGTCTGCAATTTGATCACGAGATCCGGCGGCAGCAGACCGCGCCACGACGACAACAGTGTCCGTCGTCAGGGAATTTGAGAGCACTACAATCACCGGCGCCATCACGCCATTAAAATCCGAGAGCCTCGACAATCTCACACCAGCCGACGTCTACTTCGGCCGAAGCCAAACCATCCTATTGCAACGAGAGGCCGCCATTTATCTCAAATTCCCTGACGACGATCTCCTGCCTAGGCCTACATCGCCGCTCCCGAGCTTAAGGCCGTTGCCTGAGAACACCGCTTACGCTCAACTGGTTCAGGCAGCTTTTGTGGCTGCTCTTCTCGCCGCGCTCCAAAGCCGGCCGAAATCGTTCGCAGCCTAACGCGCTTCATTGTTCACGGGCGGCGACAAATTACGTTCACGCAGACGTGCCGCGACGTTATGTGCAAAGGTGGTCTTGTCCGCACCTGGAGGACCGAAAAGTTCAATGATCATATCCGGAACCCCCGCCGATACTCGGACAAGTTAAACAATCCTGATGGGATCACTTTCGTATCTGGCTCTGAGGGCCAGGCGTTAAAATATCCGCCAAACCTCTTGTTTCACCGCGCGAATAACTTCTGCCAAAGGCTGTTGGGCGTCGATGGAAACCACGTGCGCTCCCGAGAACGCCAATCGCGGAATCGCCTCGATACGGTTCGTTATCACTGCAGGATCCATGTCTGGCTCGCGCTTCGCGCAAATCTCTGGCGGGACAATCAGCTTGATGACGAGATCTGGTGGAAGGCGATGGGCAAGAGAATAGGCTGTTGCCTCGAACCGACGTAGCCATGGCGGCACCCCAGTCAGACGTGACATCAGCGGACCTTCGTTGAAACCATCGATCTCATTCTGCGGGTATCGATCGGTAATGACCACCAGCCCCCGATTGGCTCCGCGATGCGCCGCCGACAGCTTGATGCGCTTCTCGATAGCAACGGCTGTGGCCCAGATCATCAGGAGCACACTGTAGAGCGGGCCTGGAGGCCGATCTGAGATCTTGCCGTGCGATGCGCCTTTTGGCTTGGTCCTAACCAAGAGGGTGATCAAGGGTACCATCAGCTTGAACGGCCATAGTACGAAGGACGGCCTTCCGGCTCCGGTGCCGAAGTAGATCGGCACGACATCAATCTCCTCGCTAAGCCACTCCCGAATTGTCGCGACGACGGTGGACTTCCCGCAGCCATCAACGCCGACCACAGCCACCACGTGGCCGCCACCCGGCGTACGACGGCTCCACGGGCGGGGTGCCCAGAGAAAACGCTTGTTCAAGCTGCCAGCGACCCAATGGACGGCGCGCCCCAGGCTCCGCAGCCCCGCTTCAAATGCGTTGTAGGTGCGATGAGGATGGAAATGCCTTTTGATGCGCCGCCGGAGGCGTCGCTGATCTTCGGGCGTCGGTTTGCCATAGATGGCGGCGACAATCATCTCTGCCATATCATCACCCAACAACTCAGCGGCTCGGCTGCCGAGCGTCGAGCGATCATCGCGGGCGGCAAGTTCCATCCGATCGAGCGCGAACTTGTGCGTTTCAGCCCGCCAGTTGCGGAGCATAACAGGATCTGACCGCCTCAATTCAAGGCAACCGCGTACGACCAACAGCAATGCCTCGTCCACCGGATCCAAAATACGGATCGGCAGCATTGGATGAACGATAGTCCGCGCCAAGATTGCTTCTTGCCATGGTAGACAGTAGTTCTTGAGGAGGCTGTTGCCCGCGACCAATCGGAAGTGCAAATGAAGATGAACGAGTCGGCTACTCGGTTCGTCGTACCCTAGAAAGCTCAAGATCGAGGGATGGTCACGGTAAGCTACACAAGGAAAAAGTTTGAGGCCCCCCTCAAGGAGAATTGCTTGGGCGCGGTGCTGATCCTGTTTCGCGACAAGTAGATCGAGATCTCCCTCGCCCGTTAAGCCTCGATAAACCCTTCTGCTGCTTTTCCAGGAGCAATAGGAAATGTTATTCCGATGAAATTCGTTCAAGACCATCAGTATCAGAGGCAGGATCGCGTTCTCTGCGCCCGAGCGGCTAATCATATCTATCTTGTGCGGAGCATCCTGTTTCATCTTTTGGCCCCTTCCGTCTGGGACAGTTGCACGGTTTTGAACGCTTGAAGTTTATTTCCTCAATCCTCTGGAGTAGCGAGGAAGGTGGCTTTGATTGGCTGCCGCTATCTGCTCCGTCCCGTCCCCGACGAGAACTCGCCCACATCACCGTAGCGATATCGAGCGTGTCTCTTGAGATTGACCTGTGTCGCGATGGCCATCGCAAGATCGCCATGCTCCTTGTTGAGACCGCCGGACTTACGAAGCAGGCCCAACGCATTCTGAGCCACCTCGCGCCTCGTGCTTCCCCATTTCACGACCAGAAGTAATCTGTCAGCAATCGAAGGAAGCAACCGTGCCTCCACAGCACCAAGGACAGACGGACCATCAATGATCACATAATCGTAACTCTCGCGAAGCTCACGGATGAGGTCCGCCATCTGTTCGGTGGCGGTCAAGGGATCGAGGCGGTAACCGGGCATCGGGAGATAGTCGAACCCAGCCTCCTCGATATGCCGGATGAGCTCCGCCGGCGGTCGGTTTTGCAGGGACAAATCGACGATTCGTCTGTCGTTGAACTCGCCAACTCGCGAGCCTTTCCGAAAATCGAGACCTACTAAGAGCACGCGACGTCCAAGAAAGCTGATGTAGGTCGCGAGGCTCTGGGCGAACCTGGTTTTCCCTTCCCCAGGAATGCTGGAGCTGATCAAAACCACCTTCGCGTTACCGGGCTTTGCCATCCGCAGCGTCGCGACCACCGACCATAATGCGCTCGCGTAAGGGGAAAACGGCTTTGCTCGGAGATATTTGCCAAGATCAGATAGGTGTCTGCGGGGGATCCGCGGTATAAGGCCGATGCACGAGAGACCAAGCGCAGCGTTAATTTCGCACTCGCTTCTCAGGCCTCTATCCAGCCGTTCCAGGGTGAGAGCCAGCAAACTCGCGCAGATCAAAGAGGCGATCAAGGCAGGGAGCACGAACAGGATCGGATTTGGAGAGCTCGGTCGGGATGGCGGAGACGCAAGCGAGAGGATACTTGCGTCTGGGTTGACCAGCCCATCTTGTTCGCGGATCTCCTTCTGTCGTTGTAGAAGACTTTCGTAAAGCTGCGCGCTGGTGGCCGCCCTACGCTCCAGTTCGTGCGGGTCTGGAGCAGCCTCTTGTGCCTCGCTGCCGACGATCCGGTTTGCACCGGACTGCAGTTGGCTTGCCTGAAGGGCTGCGTCAGCTTGCTCGATCTCGCCCTTGACAGCCGAAATTCGTTCTTCGATCCGAGCTATTTCGTTGGTGCTGTAGGCCCGCTGCTGCTCGATGCTGTTCTGGACGTAGAGCTCCACGGTCCGGTTGACGATTTCGGCAGCCTTCTCAGGGCTCGTCCACTCGAAGCTGACGTCGATAACACGTGAGCGGCGGTCCTGCAGAACCTGTAGGCGACGCTGGAGATCGTCGAATGTGAGCCCTGTTCCGTCTCGTTTGTGCCCGGTAAGCGCCCCAATCCAGACATCCAGCCGCCGCTTGAGTTCTTTCAAGCTCAGTGGCCCGGCTTCGCCCGTGCTTGGCACTGCGGGAGCTTGCGTGTTGGCAGCCGAGTTCGCTTCGGGTTCGGATGTCGCTCCTCGGAAGCCTGTCTCTTTCCGCAGGCTGTCAAGGACTCGATGCAAGTGAACGGGAGAGGTCAGCATCGTCAACTGAGTGTCGACGGCCTGCTGGACCGCTTCAGGGCTGAGGGGAGTGGCAGCCTGAACAAGGACTTGCGCGGTTGCGGTATATTTGGGTGTGATGAGTAGACCGGCGACACCGGCCAGTATCGTTCCTAACGCCGCGACGGTGAGAATAGGTTTGATCCTCCGACGCAGGATCCCGGTCACCTGCTGGAAACCCGGTTCGGGAACTATCGTGGCGTGATTGTCTGGCCGCTCGTTCTCGAAATCAGGTTCAAATGGCGTGGGGTCGGTGGTGGGACTGCGCGCCTTGGTGGTCCGGCGCCTGACCTCGGAGGGCCATGTCTCGCCGCCCGTGCTATCCATCAAATGCATCCGTACCTCCATGCCAGCGGTCCGTGTCCGCAATTAGCTCGACCTGATGCGCAGTTTGCTCGTGCCATATCCGATCCGGAGCGGAGAGCGCGGAAGAATGCCGCTCAGCGCTTTGCCTCCGGCGACGGACCGCACTCGATCCGTTGGCCTAGGCTCCGCGACCAGGCAGAGTGCGATCACAAACCAAAAGACCGGATGCCGGAGGATGAAGGTGGCGACCGAGTATATGCAGAGACCGCAGAGCAGGGTCGGCAGCCCCGCTTGCCCGGTGCGGTAGGCGAACCAGAAAGCCGTTGCCACGATCCAGATGAAGCTCAAAACGATGATCAACCCGCCTTGGGTGAAAAGATCGAGAAATGTGTTGTGCGCCTCGAAGTTCGGCGCAAAGGTGAGTTTGGGGTGCTCGACAAACTCGGGCTGTTCTGTCTCCAAGTTCCTCTGGGACACGATGGAATGGGGTATTTCGAGGTGCGGCCCAGGGCCCAAACCCAGCATCCCCGATCCGACGCCCCGCCGGATCGCCTGCCCCCATAGCTCAAATCGCAGCGAGGTCTTCTCCTCCGTTTGCTCCGGATTTTCCCGTTCCATCGAATTGGCGAGGCCCTGAGCCTCGACGGCAATCGAGTAGGCCAGCGGGACCACCGAAACTACGATCAGCGGTAAAGCCAGCACGATCATCCAGGCGAACGCGGAGCGGAAACTGACCCGCGGTGCACGTGAGACCAGCCAAGTTCGGAATTTGAATGCAATGAAGATCGGGCCCGTGGCCACAAGAATGAGACTGAATGAATCGCTGCCCGTAAGCCGGCCCGTGTAGACGGGGACGATAGCGCAGGCGAGGGCGGCAATCCTCGTGCCGAGCCGGGTGGCGGTTTCGGCGAGATGAAGCGACAGAATTCCAAGCACCATGCACAACAGGGCAAGCTGATGAGGGTTCGATGACCAGCCACGGACTTGATCCCACCACCAAGGATCGACCGACGGGATATCGAACAGTCCCCAGGCGTTAGCGAGCTGTGCGGCGACAACCGGGGTGCCGAGCGCGCACAGAAGCCAGCTGATGCGGCGCAAGCGCGGCCCGGCATGAGGCCCGATCAGGCTCAGACAGCTTACGGCGGCCAAAAGAGGATAGGCCATGACATCATGTATGAACCAC
This sequence comes from Mesorhizobium sp. ES1-4, assembly GCF_020164745.1. GTDB lineage: Bacteria > Pseudomonadota > Alphaproteobacteria > Rhizobiales > Rhizobiaceae > Mesorhizobium. The sequence continues at coordinate 8,201 of NZ_JAIUGV010000037.1, forward strand.
TCAGGATCGTGCCGGTCGCCGATGAGCGCTGCTGTCAGCGTGCCGAGGCTTTGCGCAACGGCAAAAAACGACCAAAAGATAAGTAGTCGCGAAAGCGCCGGCGTAAGGGACGAGCCAAGGCGAGCCGCCTCGCGGCCGAGTATGAGAACTATCCATATGAGAAGACAAATTTCGCCCGGTCCCACCGGAAAGCCCGCGAGCCGCAATTGCGAAGCGGGTGTCAGCAGCAGCCCGAGCGCGAACAAGACGTCCGGTATCATCGGCACACCTCCCAATCCAGAGGTTCGTGCTTCAGCCGGCGGTTGAGAGCAGCGATCTGAAACCTCTTCGTGGATCGCCGGGCAGCGGACAATGTCCCAAACCGCTTGTCAGTCTTCCCCGTTAGGCAGCCTCCAAGCCCATAGCCTACGGGGCACGTTTCTCGGTTGCGCCGCAGTCGAGCGGTCACCATTTGAGTATCCTCGGGCGATCCAATGTAAAATTTATCGAGCTTTCATTGCGGCGCGAGAACACCGCCTGCAAATCCGGCGAACTGCCGAGCGCCGTATCTGCATTCTGCGATCCCCAGCTATAGGCGTAGTCGAACACATGTGTTGGTATGAGCGCGTCCCAGCGCGCCAGAATTTGCTCCAGCTGACTGACAGTCGGCAGAGTATACTGACCGCCGCCGTCATCGACCCAGTTGCCGCCGCCAAAAGTTTGATAGACCGGGACCATACTTTCGCGTGGCACTTCCGAGGACTCCGCCGCAGCGATATAGAGGTCGATCTCGTTGTAATCACAACCCTTCAACTCCGTTCGGCAGGGATAAGGGTCGATACCGAACAGGTCTACGTGTGAGTTGGTGGGGTTGTAGGTGCCTGTGAACGACGGCTTCCTGGACGAAGTCGTAGTCATCAGGAGGATGAATGTTTTTGCGCCGGGCACGTTGGCATGAATCCAGTCGGACTCGACCTTCAGATTGTCAGCTGTGCAGCGACGGCGCTGCAGTCCCGTTGGATCTGGGTCATCCATCAGATAGAAGCCGAACAGTTTGGCGTTGCCGATGTACGGCCGGACGGTGTTGAGAAACATGGTATCGGCGCCGTTGCACTGGCCAACCCACACGAGGCCCCTGACGCCGTCCGGCAGAGAGTTGAGCTGAGTGACGCTACTGACGTCCGCCAGATTAAACCCAACGGCGCCGGGAAGATAATTCCCGTTCGAGTTGAAGTTGCCATTGGAAGCGAAGTGCAACGTGGTTCTAGGCTCTGCGCGTGCTGGCACATCAAACACTAGACTTTGCAGGAGCAATGTACTCGCGGCCAGTTGAGCTGCCCCCGCAGACCGCAGGAGGTGCACGGCCTGTGCACTCATCCCTATGGCGCACTGCATGTGTGACCTCTTTGCCCGCGGGTGTTTTTGTCATCCTTGAACCGAGTCCCGCCCGAGCGATCAATGAGATCCCTGTAGAGAGCGGCCTGACAAGCGACAACGTTTTCGAGGGAGAATTCCTTCCTGACGCGCTCGGCCGCGCGACCGGCCATGATTCGCCCATTCTCTCGATTGCCGAGCAGGTCGAGAATTTTTGCAGCCAACATGCGGGGTGCTCCAGGCGGAACCAGGAAGCCATTCCATCCGTCGCAAATGACCTCGGCGCAACCGGGCATGGTAGTGGTCACGATCGGCACACCGGCGAGTGCCGCCTCGAGAAGCACCCGTGGCACGCCTTCCCGATACTCGGTCGGAAACGCGAATACATTCGCGAGCGCGAGCAGTGATGGGATGTCCGATCTCGGTCCTATCGCCTTCACGTAGGGCGCATGCCGCTCGATCTCCGCTTGCGTCACCGCAAGCGGCCCTTCGGATTCACGCGGCCCGACAAGCAGGAAGCGTACATCGGGACGCACTTCGTGCACCTTAGCTGCCGCTTTGAGCAGCGCCGGAATGCCTTTCTGCCGGGTCATCCGCGTCACGGTGATCACGATTTCGGCGTCGCCGAGCCCAAGCTCCTTGCGAAGCTGGGTTGGCGAAGGCCCTGAGGTCAATGCTCGATCGAAACCATCGACATCGACGCCAGCGCCAGGTATCAGCACGGGTCTCTTCCCTGCCATTCCGTGGCGCTCGAAGAATGCAAGATCGTCACCAATTTCGAAAACCGTGGCCGCGGCAGTGCGAGCCGCAATCTTGTGGAGCGCGCGATAGACTGGACGCAACGTCAAGGCCGTGGGAGATCGCGACGAATATAGGAAGGCCCGTCCGTTGATCGTGCGAATGACCAATATGCCAGGAGTGCTTCGCGCAGCCAAAGGAAGGAACACGGATGGTTTGGTGTCGAAGCTCTGTGCGAGATCGGGCTGCACCTCGACAAGGATCTTCGAAATGCTCCTGACCGCGGCCCAATCGGCCAGCGGACTGACGAAACGGTCGAAATGGAAGCGCCGATAGCTGATGCCTGCTTGCGCAAACGGGGCGGGTTCGCCTGTTCCAGCCGCGGTTACGCGAAAGCCGTGATTGCGCAGAGCGGACATGGCCGGAATACGAAGATGATGGTCTTCGCCTCCGATATAGAGCAGATGGGGCTGCAGGGGGCCGCCGCGTCCCTCCATAGGCGTCCCACTTGGATCGTCACGAAGGAGGTGAGGCCCCTGCCTACGATCGCCATACGGCCGGCTCATGCTATGTACATTCGACATCTGCCCAGCTCCTAGGAACGGCGCATCGAGGTGTTCGCGCAGCGGTGACAACGGTCCGATCGTTCCGAGCGGCTCCAGCTCCTACGTGTAGTTGATCCGCGTGTTCCACTGATTCCCATCGCCACAAACGCTGCGAATGAGGTGGCCAAGATATCCGGTCGTGATGTAAACTTCTCTGATGCCATTGCACTGGAGCCCATTTGAGCACGGGCTCGAGGACGGGCCACGCTCCGACTGGCATCAGCGGTTTTTGGCAAAATGGATGTATGCGGACGTAAGCGCGTTGCCTTCCCGCCGCATTGAATGACAGCTTTCATGTTATCCTTCGTGTTGCTGGAGCTCGCAATCCTTGGAAGTATCGTGTCGTGATCGCGTCAGCCCGACTCCGGCGATCACGAGCGGGCTGGAGCGGATTTGAAAAGCTAAACACAGAGCTTCCCGCGCGTCTTCGTGCGTTTGTAGGAGATGATTGCCGCAGCATGGCTTCGATGCATCCTTCTTCAAACCAGCCATTTTCACCCAACCGCCATCGGTGATGAAACCATCTCGCTGGTAGGAAGACGGAAGACATTCCCTTCAGCTTGGCCAGATTCTCGTTCGCATTGGATGGATGCAGTGATGAGCTTTTCGACGCAAAGATTGGCGACCAGTTCAGCCCTCGCCTTGATGGCGGAAGTCTTCGCCATTTCCGACGCTGTTCGTGCCGTGGTCCAACCGCCGGCAGTGAGGTTCCTCCTTTTCGGATACGCACTTCGTTTCAGGTTGATTTCCTCCGTCAGGTCACAACGGCCGGAAGAGACCCGAGCGTTCGGGAGTCGGAGATTCGGGCTCATATTGCGGAACGAGGCTAGGCTGATGACCGGTGGATATCATTGCATCGAACCCACGGGGCATGCCGCTATCTTGAGCGAGCTCTGAGCTGTCCCGGCCTCAAAGCCAAGGCAGCAAAGACCAGACCGGGCAAGATGTTCAATCGCTTACGGATATAAGTTGCCATTGCCAGGTTCCAGACGACCAGTGCGAGCGTGAAGCCGACCGCCGCTCCGGTCGTGCCGTCCAGTTCCATGCCGACCGCACAGGCCACGATGTTGGCCATGGCGCCGGCAACCATCGTCGTTGCAGCGGCCCATTCGTGTCCGGTCATCGTCAGAAGATTGAGCTGGGGCCCACAGAGCGCGGTGCAGACGTAACCCATGATGAGAATCCGCGCGATCAGTGCTCCCGCCGCAAAATCCTCACCGAACCAGCGCAAGAGCGGTTCGGTGACCAGCAGCAATGGAACAGCGATCGCGAGCGCCCCACCGGAACTTAGAACGGCAGCGTGCGAAAACAGTCGTTGCAACGCTTCGTGATCCTTGCGGGCATGTAGATCCGCCGCTGTTGGCGAGAACATCGTGCTGACAGCGACGCTGGAAAGACCCACGAGCAGCGCCACGTTCAAACCCAGGGCAAAAATACCAGCCTCGCGGACCTGGCCGGTCCAGCCCAGAAGCACGACCCCAGTGCGGCTGATGAACACGTCGAGCCCGGTGACAAGCATGGTCGGGGGAACCGCCGACCACCATTGGCGCCCAGTGTAGGTCGCCTGAGTGCCTCGCAGGCCGGCCGGCCACAGTTTAATTGCTGTGACGAACACGAGCCCGACCGTGACCGCCGAGCTTGCAACGATTGCCATCATGGCGAACGGTGCGTCCAGGGCCCACGACCCCGAAAAAGCAGCGCCGCCCAGCAAAGCCAAAAGAAGTCCGTCGCGCGCAACGCGCTCGGGCAAAAGAGCCGATACCACGCCTCCAAAGGCACGAACCAGGGTAGCGCCAAGGGCATAGGCCGTGATCAGCGGCACGGCCGCCATACCGAGGAGCATTGTCGTCCGAAGCTCCTGGTGAAGGTGGTTGGAAGGCAGAAGGACGATGAACGCGGCTCCGATCAACCCCGCCAGCGTCGCCGCCGACAGCGACCACCACAACGCGAAGGTAATTACCCCGCGCGCCAGGTCCAAACGCCCGGCAGCCTTGTATGCCGGCACGAAGCGAAGAAGCGAAATATTGAAGCCAAGCATCGAGAGCGAGGCGAGAACCGTGCTCCAAGCCAGAGAGTAGGAATAGACGCCGTAGCTTGTGGCGCCGACCAGGCGCGCGATGCCGAGCTGCGCCATGCTGGTCAGCCCGGCCCCCCCGATATAGACCAGAAGGGCGAAGATGCTTGCATGAACGAGGCGCCGGCCAACATCGTGACGCCGAGCGGGCATCGCAATGGAGGCGGTGCGCCCGGTGGCCCGAGACGGCGGCAAGATGACCGCGTCGGCTGCTTGATACTGGAGTGGTTTCCCTTGGGAGCGGTCGTTCATACCTCGTTCTTTCTGTGCCTGTACCTGGTAGGCAATTCGTTTCGCCGCCTTTTGATGACCGGGACCGCGATCTGGGATAGCCGCGTCAGGATCTCCTCTTCCACCCGACACAGGTCGTGGAAGGTCGATTGAGGGTCGACTGGTTGAACCGACACGATGTCTCGGTGCGCCCGCAAGAGGACGTCGCCAATGCTGTCGAATACTTGAAAGGAGTTCATGTTGCCTGCGACATCCACTTCAAAGAGTCGCTCCGCCGCGGGTGCGGACATCATCCTAGCGTGCAGTCGCGCTTCCACGTCATCGCGTGGCACGACCATTCGAACCACGAGATCGGCCTGGGGGGCGAAATGAAGCGCCTGTGCGATTGACCTGTCGTCCGCGGCGCCATTGAACATCGCTAGCGACCCGACCGCCTGAACGAAACCCTGATCAAATATTGTTATATCAGTCGATTTGCGCGCCTGCTTCCAGCAACGCGATAACCGCATAATATATTGCCATATCCGGACACGCCATATAATATCTTTTGGCATCATAATCTTTAACAGACTATTGCTTAATTTTAACTCATATCTATCTCTAGATGACCATATCATGATCCCTACTATTGAAATTAAAGCCAAATAAATTCTATAAGTTATCGAAAATATCCCGAAAAAATTCCAACCCCCACCTCTACTGCGAGGCCGATAGCAGAGGATTACTTTGGCCATGTATCCTCTGTCGCGCAAGCGGCCGGCAAGCGCATGCGCGAGGGTCGTCTTACCGGATGCCGGTGGTCCGAAAAATTCGATGATCATGCCAATTTCAAATCCCGAGGCCGAGTTTTCTTTGCTTGGTGCAGTCGCAAATGGTCATCGATCTGTGAACGCAGAGCACTCCATGCGTCACGGCCGCTGGTAAAGCGATCGAACCCAAATCGGCGATGGGGAATGCCATGCGGCAAAAAGGCGGAGCCATCGTCACCGGAGAGCGCCGTGACCCGGAAGTCTCTTTCGCGCAGCGCTGCCAGGAACGGGATTCTCAAGTGGTGATCCACGCCCCCCACGCAAACCAGGTGCGGGCTCATCCTGCCACTCCTGACTGCGCGCGGTGCCTCGATCGCACGAAGTGGCTGGCGTCTGGATCTGCTCTCATGGCCGGCCTGATCGCTTCCGTCCTAATAACACCCAACCCACGCTAGGGGCATGCTTGCCCACTGTCCTCGTCCGTTTGAATGAAGCAGAGTGCGTTCCGACAATGCAGCGACGCGCCGAAACCGTTTCGGCGGCTAGGCGCCGGATCGACCGCCGACAGCGCCGAATTTGTATCGCGTTCCAGGAACGAGGTAACCGCGGCGGCAGGTACCGCGAACCAGCGCCTGATCACCTATTCTGACCGGGCGATATCAGCTTTTTACTTGTCGCTAATAAGACCTTGGCTTAGGCAGACACAGGCGCTTGGCGAATCAGACGAGGGAAATCGGATGACAACGCTCCACTACACGTCGGGGTCAGGCGGACTGGGCACCAACATCGCTGCGGCCGGATTCAATCTGGTTGATGTTCAATCCGTTGCTCAGCTCAACGCCCTGCCGGCAGGTATGAAGGGGCTCGTCTGGCTCGACGAGGTCAATGGGACATCGGCCTCCTTTATCCAGAAGGTCACTCCCTTCATTGGCAACCCGAATCTGTACGGATTTTTCCTCGTTGACGAGCCGGATCCCACCGGCAAGTGGGGGACCTATGCTTCCGCCGCAAATCTGATGGCGGAATCCGACTGGATCCACTCCCATTTGCCTGGCGCCAAGACCTTTATCACCATGATGAATATGGGGTCTTCCGCGCACCCGGACTTTACCAACACCTACAATCCCGCCAACACCCACATCGACTACTACGGACTGGATCCCTACCCAGTGCGCACGGGAACGACCACGATCGACTACAACATGATCGACAGAGCCGTGACCGCGGCGGTGGCGTCGGGCATCCCGGTCAGCCAGATCGTTCCTGTCTATCAAACGTTTGGAGGCGGCAGCTACACCACCGACACCGGCGGCCGATATGTGATGCCCACAGCGTCCCAGGAACAGACCATGATGGACCACTGGGCCTCGTTGGACCCGTCTCCCGCCTTCGACTATGCGTATGCCTGGGGTTCGCAGCAAGGCGACACGGCGCTTGGAAGCGATCCGACACTGCAAGCTTTTTTCCTTCAGCACAACCTCCAGGGTATGACGACGCCGCCGATGCCCGGGAAATGCGCGTCGGTGAAGGTGGTCGTCGCCAGCACCTCGTTGCTCGGGTC
>NZ_JAIUGV010000038.1 GCF_020164745.1 Mesorhizobium sp. ES1-4
GGTTTTCCGTCCGGAATTGCGTGAAAACAAAGAGTTAGAGCGGTTCAGCGATTCTATCAAACGCTGAACCGCTCTAGCGCGCACCTGCAGGCGTTCGCAGCCGGCTGTCGTGGCGTCTATCGCACCGATCCGGTAACCGTTCGGTCGACGTCGGGAACCGACTTGCGGTCGTTGCCGGCAAGGGCGGCGATGAGCAGCAGGCTGGCGACCACCGGAACGAACAGCACGGCGACGCGGGCCTGTATATGAAGAATGGCGCGCCATTCGGTGCGCTTGTCGGGGTTGTCGCTCATCGTGCTCACTTTGCCATGGTCCCCCGGAAGCTCACATAGAGCGGTTCAGTGTTGGTAGAATCGTTGAACCGCTCTAACTCTTTGTTTTCACGCAATTCCGGACGGAAAACCGCTACGCAGTTTTCCTGGAATTGCTATAGCCGCGAACGGTTAAGCAACTCCTTCCGAGTTCGTTAACGGGGCGTTCAAGCCTGCAATCAGCTGAGCCCGATCCGCCTGGCGCCCTGCCGGAACAGGGCCTCGGCGTCGGGCTCGAATCGGAAAGTGCCGATGAAATCGTCGGCGCGGTAATCCGGCAACGTCTTGCGGATGGCAGTGGCGAAGCCGCGTGCTTCGTCGAGCCGCCCCGCCAGCGCAAGGCAATGTGCCGCGATCGCCAGGATGACGGCGTGCGCGTTCGGCCGGGCCGCCGCCTTCACCGCCCATTCGGCCGCCTCCTCGAACTGGCCGAGCCGGACATGTGCCATGGCCCGCGCCCCCAGCATGCCGAACAGCAGCGGATCGAAGGGGCTCAGATGGCGCGAGTGATCGGAGGAGCCGATCGCCGCCCGTGGGTCGCCCGACTGCGAGTGGACGAAGGACAGCGCATAGTGGCCGAGCGCGAAATTGGGGCTGAGCTTCACCGCCTGTTCCAGCTCGCCGAGCGACCCGTCCTGTTCGCCGCGCAGCCACAACGCCCGCCCCATCGCCCAGTGCGCGGCCGGATTGTGGTCGTCGACCAGCAGGCTCTGGCCGGCGCTCTCGAAGGCCAGCGCGCTTTCGCGCTCGCGGTCGCCCCAGCGCTGGAAGGCGCTCTGCCAATGAGTGAAGGACAGGCCGGCATAGGCGCGGGCAAAGGTCGGGTCGAGCTGCAACGCCCGGGCAAAGAAATGCCGCGCCTGCTCGTTCTCGGCCCGGGTGAAGCGGTACATATGCCAGAGGCCACGATGGTAGGCCTCCCACGCATTGAGCGAGTTTGGCGCCTTCAGCAAGGCACGGTTGCGCTCGACCGTTTCGATCTCGGCCGATATCGACGATACGATGCTGTCGCCGATGTCGTCGAGCACGGCGAAGATGTCGTCGGGCCTCCGCTCGAAGGTCTCGGCCCAGACGATCCTTGCCGTGCGCACCTCGATGAGCTCAACGCCGACGATCAGCCGGCCTGCCATGCCGCGCACCGTGCCGGTGGCGACATAGTCGACATTCAGTTTTCTGCCGGCTTCCTCGGGCGCGATGGTCTTCTCGGCCAGCGCGAACACCGATCCGCGCGCGATGACGAAGAAATCCCGGAGCTTGGCGAGGCGGGTGATGATGTCATGGGTGAGGCCATCGGCCAGCCCGCCGCGCGTGCCGGCTTCCTCGACAAACGGCATCACCGCCAACGAGGCATGGCTTGGCTTGACCGGGTCGTCGTCCCCCGGCGCGGCGACAAACCGCGATACCGTGGACTGGCCGGTCGGCGCGGCGCCGGGCGAGGCATTCGCCCGTTGGTCGCGGATCGCCCGCCAGGCCGCGCGGATCGGCGCGAAATCCAGATCCTCCGACTGAAACAGCTGTTGTGTTGCCGCAAGGTGCTGGTCCGCCGCGCCGATCTCGCCGCGGCGGACCAGATTGGTCAGCAAAGCCAGATGCGCGCGGCCGTCGAACGGGGCCAGCTCCACCCAACGATCGAGATGGCCGATCGTCTCGTCGCAACCTTCCGGCAGGATTTCGACGAGCCTTTCCAGGACGGCGGTGTGGCAGGCGTGAAATCGGCGGCGCTGGGCGACCAGCCAGCCGTTGAAAAGCGGGCTGCGGTCGAGCTCCAGCCCGTCGAGCACATCACCGGCGAACAGTCCGGCCAGCGCTCGCAGCCGTTCCGCGTCAAGCCGGCCGATCCCTCGCGTTGCGGCCTGGCTGACTTCCAGCGCATCGACAAGGCAGCCGCCGAGATCGAGCGCGACTGTATCGTCTTGCGTGCGGATACGGCGCCGGTCCGGCGTGTCGAGGGCGCCGCGCAGCTTGCTCAGGCACCAGCGCAACTCGCCTCGCGGATCGTTGGGCACATCCCATAGAAGTTCGCACAGGCGGCCGCGCCCTACCGGATGTGGCGCCAGCACGAGATAGGCAAGCAGCGCTCGCAGCTTGCGCGAGGCCGGCAACGCCACCGGCAAATCGTCGCGCAGGATCGTCAGTGGTCCGAGCAGGCGCACGGAAAGGCACGGCATGTCGCCGTCCAGCCTTGGTCGGACTGATTCCACGTCCGTTTCCACGCCTGCTCCCACGCTGGCCTGTCGGCCCCTTGTGTATCACCAAAAGCGACAAGGCGCATCCGGTGGCGAGTCCCGCGCCGGATGCAGCCATTGCCGCATCGCCGGCACGCCGGTCCTAGCGTGACAAGGTCTCGAAACCTCGCCGCCCAGGCAGCCGGCTTGTAACCGGACCGTGACGATGAACACGAACCACGACCAGGGAGAACAAAGATGTTGAACAAGCAAAAAATCAGGACCACCGCCGGGCGCGGCCGCCTGTTCGAAAGCATCCTGGACACTGTCGGTGACACGCCGGCGGTCCGCGTCAACAATCTCGCACCGGCTCATGCGACCATCTATGTCAAGGCCGAGTTCTTCAACCCGGGCGCCTCGGTGAAGGACCGGCTGGCGCTCAACATCATCGAGGAGGGCGAGCGCAGCGGCGCGCTGAAGCCGGGCCAGACGGTGGTCGAGGCAACCAGCGGCAATACCGGCATCGGCCTCGCAATGGTCTGCGCGCAGAAAGGCTATCCGCTGGTCGTCACCATGGCCGACAGCTTTTCGGTCGAGCGCCGCAAGCTGATGCGCATGCTTGGCGCCAAGGTGGTGCTGACGCCACGCGCCGAAAAGGGTGTTGGCATGTACAGGAAGGCGGTCGAACTGGCCGAGGCCAATGGCTGGTTCCTTGCGCGGCAGTTCGAGACGACCGCCAATGCCGCCATCCACGAAGCGACGACGGCGCGCGAAATCATCAACGATTTCGCCGGTTCGCGGCTGGATTGCTTCGTCACCGGCTATGGCACCGGCGGCACCGTCGTCGGCGTGGCGCGCGTCTTGCGCCGCGAACGGCCCGACACGCGCATCGTGCTGGCCGAGCCAGCCAATGCGCAACTGATCGGCAGCGGCAAGGCGCAGCAGCGCGGCGCCGGCGGCGCACCCGCCGCAAGTCATCCCGCCTTCGAGCCGCATCCCATCCAGGGCTGGACGCCGGACTTCATCCCCAACGTCCTGCAGGAGGCGATCGACGCCGGCCTCTATGACGAGGTGATGCCGATCGCCGGGCCAGAGGGCATCAAATGGGCGCGGGCGCTGGCCCAGAAGGAAGGCATCTTCACCGGCATTTCGGGCGGCGCCACCTTCGCCGTGGCGCGCCAGGTCGCGGAAAAAGCGGCGCCCGGCGCGGTGATCCTGTGCATGCTGCCCGACACCGGCGAACGCTACATGTCGACGCCGCTGTTCGACGGCATCGAGGCCGAGATGGACGCCGAGGAGACGGCGCTGTCGCGCTCCACGCCCGGCTGCCAGTTCCCGGCGGCTTGACGGGAGGCTGTCATGGACGTCGCGCAGGAAAGCCTCGGCATGGTGGCCGAGGAAACGCTTGACCCCGCCGACTGGGCCGAAGTGCAGGCCTTGTCGCATCATATCGTCGACGACGCGGTGAGCTACCTGCGCGAGGTGCGCGAGCGCCCCGTATGGCGGGAAATGCCCGGCGAGGTGCGGGACTTTTTTGCCGCACCATTGCCGCGCTCGCCGGCGCCGCTTGCCGCGGTCTACGGCGAGGTCTCTCGCACGGTGATGTCCTATCCCATGGGCAACATCCACCCGCGCTTCTGGTCCTGGTACATGGGGTCGAGCAACTTCACCGGCGCGCTGGCCGATTTCCTCGCGGCTATACAGGGCTCCAACCTCGGCGGCGGCAACCACGCCGCCGGGCTGGTGGACAGCCAGGTGGTCAATTGGTGCAAACAGATGCTGGGCTTTCCGGCCTCGGCCTCGGGCACGCTGGTCAGCGGCGGCTCGGTGGCCAACCTCATCGGGTTGACCGTGGCGCGCAACACCAAAGCCGGCATCGACGTGCGCGAGCACGGCGTCGCCGCCATCGAGAAGCCGCTGCGCTTCTACGGCTCGGACCAGATCCATTCCTGCCACCGCAAGGCGATGGAAGCGCTCGGCCTCGGCAACCGGGCGCTGCGCCGGATCGCGACCGATGCCGGCCTGCGCATCGACATATCGGCGCTGCGCGCGGCGATCGCCGAGGATCGCGCGGCCGGCTTCACGCCGGCCTGCGTCATCGGCAATGCCGGCACGGTCAACACCGGCGCGATCGACGATCTCGCGGCGCTGGCCAAGCTCGCTCACGAGGAAGGCATGTGGTTCCATGTCGATGGCTGCATCGGCGCGCTGATCGCGATCGCGCCGCAAAACGCCCACCGCGTTGCCGGCATCGAATGGGCCGATTCGGTGGCGCTCGATCCGCACAAATGGCTGCATGCACCCTTCGAGGTCGGCTGCGCTCTGGTCAGGGATGCCGCCGCGCACCGCCGGACCTTCGCGGTCACGCCGGAATACCTGGAATCGACGCCGCGCGGCCTCGCTTCCGGCGAATGGCTGCACGACTACGGCCTCCAGACGTCGCGCGGCTTCCGCGCTCTGAAAGTGTGGATGGCGCTGAAACAACATGGCGTCGAAAAATTCGGCCGCCTGATCGACCAGAACATCGCGCAAGCCTCCTATCTGGCTGGGCTGGTCGAGGCCGAGCCTTCGCTGGAGCTGGCGGCGGCGCCAACCGTCAACATCGTCTGCTTCCGCTACCGGCCCCGTTTGGCGGGCGAAACGGCAAAGGCGCTCAACACCGAGATCATGCTGCGGCTGCAGGAGCAAGGCATCGCGGCACTCTCCGACACCACCGTGCATGGCGAGCACTGGCTGCGTGTGGCGATCACCAACCATCGCACCCGACGCGACGATCTCGATCTGCTGGTGCGCGAAGTGGTGAGGCTAGGGCGTGAGATCGCTGCGGATGGCCGCGTGTCTTCCTAGTTCCGGGCGAGCGTGCCAGTCTGCCCGCGATGATTCGGAGGAGATCGGCGGTGACGCTGTTTCGCATGGTTGCGCTGGCGGCATTGGTCCTGGCCACCTCGGCCGAGGCCGCCGACATGGCCTTTTTCGTCAAGAACCTGCGCAAGCAGGGGGTCGCGGTCGAGCTGTTCAGCCGCGACCGCGAGACCGTCTGGCCGGGCAACGACAAGGTATTCCTTGTCGATCCGGAATCGCAGAAATCGGTGCCGATCTCCTGCAATCAGGGCGAACGCATCTGCTATGGCGCCTGGGTCGATGGCAACGACCAGATATCGGCCGGCGTCGGGCCGGACAACGACCAGCCTTGCGACACCTGCTGCTTCATCTGCGTGGAGCACTCGACCGAGACGATCGACCTGGTGCCGTAGGGAAGATGGGGCGTGTCGGACCCAAATTAAGTCAGGGGGCCATTCACACGCCCACTTCCGCGATTCGGCACGCCATGCGATGGTTGCAACGCGGCCGGATGGGCCGCTTATTCAGGGGGTTACCATGTTCTACGCCTATGCGCGCCGCTCGCTGGCCGCGCTTTCTCTCGCCATGCTGCTGGCGCCCGCCGCCCATGCCGGTGATGTCACCTTCGCCGTCAAGAACAGCCATCCCAACGCCATGCGCCTCGAGCTCTACAGCCAGGACCGCGACTATGTCTGGCCGGGCAATGGCAAGGATTTCTATCTCGACGACGGCGAGACCAAGCAGCTGCCGATTTCCTGCAACGAAGGCGAATCGATCTGCTACGGCGCCTGGGTCGATGGCGATGAGGGCACCTATTGGGGCGTCGGCCCCGGCAACAAGGAAAAATGCGAGGATTGCTGCTATACCTGCAGCGGCGGCGAGACCGAGGAGATCGAGCTGGTCCCCTGACCGGTTTGTCAGCTTGACGGTTTTCCTGCCGGAAGCCATAGCTTGCCCGAAAACCAAAGCGCGCGGTGTCTGTCCTTCGGACCCTGCGCGCTCCAGGCAAGGAGCACCGCGATGGCCGGCATGGTCGAAAGTGACAAGATCGACGTCGGATTCTCCGGCAAGCGCTGCATCCACTCGCGCAATTGCGTGCTTGGCGACCCGCATGTCTTCGTGCCCAACGCGCCGGGCCAATGGATTCATCCCGAAGCGGCCAGCGTCGAGAAGATCGTCGCCATCGCCGAAAATTGCCCCTCGGGCGCCATCACCTATGTCCGCAAGGATGGCGGGCCGCAGGAAAAACCGCCTGTGGTCAACACCGTGCGGCTGCGCGAAAACGGCCCGCTGGCGGTACATGCCGAGATCGTGCTTGGCGACGAGACATTTTTCCGCGCCACGCTCTGCCGCTGCGGCGCCTCGCAGAACAAGCCCTTCTGTGACAACAGCCATATCAACGCAGGCTTTGCCGCCACCGGCGAGCCGGCGCTGAAGGACACGCCAGCACTTGAAGCCCGTGACGGGCCGCTGAAGGCGACGCCGACCACGAACGGCCCGCTCAAGCTCGAAGGCAATGTCGAGATCGTCACCGGCACCGGCCACACGGTCGACCGCACCACGAAGGTCTTCCTTTGCCGCTGCGGCCACTCGGCCAACAAACCGTTCTGCGATGGAACGCACAAGAAGGTTGGGTTTGTGGGATAGGCGGTGCGCCACGCTACCAATCTCCCCCTCAAGGGGGGAGAATACGCTCTCCACCGACTGGCCTATCTCTCTCGTCTTTATCCCCCGGCCCGTATCGGCTAAGGGCAGGGCGGATAAATTCAGCCAGCCGGACCACCATCAGCAATGACCGCCAAGACCAAGTCAAAACCTCTCTTCCTCGGCATCGATACCGGCGGCACCTATACCGATGCCGTGCTGTGGTCCGAGACCGAGGGACCCCAGCAGGGGCCGAACAAGGGCAAGGTGCTGGCCAAGGCCAAGGCGCTGACCACGCGGCATGATCTGGCCGTCGGCATTTCGGGTGCCGTGGACGCGGTGCTGGAAAAGGCCGGCACCGATCCGGCTGACATCAAGCTGGTCTCGATGTCGACGACGCTCGCCACCAACGCGCTGGTCGAGGGCCAGGGCGGCCGCGTGGCGCTGGTCATGATCGGCTTTTCCGAGGCCGATCTTGCCCGCGATGGGCTGAAGACGGCGCTCGGCACCGACCCGGTGGTGTTTTGTCCGGGCGGCCACGATGTGCACGGCAACGCGGCAAAGCTCGACCTGTCCGGGCTCGAAGCGATGCTGCCGGAACTCGGCGCTTCGGTGTCCGGCTTTGCCGTCTGCGCTTATTTCGCCACCCGCAATCCGGCGCATGAGATCGCCGCCCGGGAACTGATCCGGGAGAAGACCGGCCTGCCGGTCACATCGAGCCATGAGCTGTCGGCCAAGCTCGGCGGTCCGCGCCGCGCGCTCACCACGCTGCTCAATGCCAGGCTGATTTCGATGATCGACCGGCTGGTGGCGGCGACCGAGGGCTTTCTCGCGGCGCGCGACATTGCAGCGCCGCTAATGGTGGTGCGCGGCGACGGCGCCCTGGTCTCGGCGGCGTTCGCCCGCCAACGGCCGATCGAGACGATCCTCTCGGGTCCCGCCGCCAGCCTGGTCGGCGCCCGCCACATGACCGGGCTCGACAACGCCGTGGTGTCCGACATTGGCGGCACCACCACCGACGTCGCCGTGCTCGACGGCGGCCGGCCGCGGCTCGATCCGGAAGGCGCCACGGTTGGTGGCTTCCGCACCATGGTCGAGGCGGTGGCCATGCGCACCTTCGGTCTCGGCGGCGATTCCGAGGTGGCGCTGGAGGATGGCGCACTGAACCCGAAGATCCTGCTTGGGCCGCGGCGCCTGGTGCCGCTGGCACTGGCCGGCATGGCGCATGGCGGGGCGGTCACAGTGGAGCTTGAACGCCAGTTGCGCGCGCCCAACACCGGCCGCATGGATGGCCGGTTCGCGGTCCGCACCGGCGTACCGGACAGGCTCGCCGCGGGGCTGACCGCACCTGAGGCAAAGCTGTACGAGGCGATCGGCGCGACCCCGCTTGCCCTCGACAGGCTGCTGACCTCGAATGCCCAGAATGCCACGCTGAACCGGCTGGTCTCGCGCGGGCTGGTGCATATTTCGGGCTTCACCCCGTCGGACGCCGCGCATGTGCTTGGCAAGCAGGCGAACTGGGATGCCTCCGCCGCCCGCCTCGGCGCCGAACTGTTCGCCCGCAGGCGCGATGGCCGTGGCCAGGCCATCGCGGCCTCGCCGGAAGCCATCTCGGAGCGGGTGCTGGTGACGCTGACGCGCTGGTCGGCCGAATACATCCTCGAAACCGCCTTTGCCGAGGACGGGCTCGATGGCGCGGCAACCGTGGCGCACGCGCTGGTCCAGCGCGCCGTGGATGCCCATCCGGGGATTGCCCGCCTCAGCGTCGCGCTCGACCGTCCGGTCATCGGACTGGGCGCCTCGGCCCCGCTGCACTATGCCGGCCTGGCGCCCTTGGTCGGCAATGATTGCGTGGTGCCGGGAGACACCGATGTCGCCAATGCGCTTGGCGCCGTCGTCGGCCAGGTCAGGGTGTCGGCCGAGGCGCGGGTCAGCCAGCCCAAGGAAGGGCTGTTCCGCCTGGCCTCGGGTGAGACCGTGCGTGACTTCCTCGACGAGGCGGCAGCGATCGCGGCCGCCGAGGCCGATGTCCGCGCCATCGTCGCCCAGCGGGCCCTTGATGCCGGCACCGACAGCGCCGAGATCGACGTGGCGACCGAGTTCCGGGTCTCCACCGTCGAAGCGCAGCGCATGTTCATCGAAGCGCATGTCGTGGCCGTGGCCTCGGGAAGGCCAAGGATCGCCGTGTAATGCGGTGAATCTCCCCCTTGAGGGCAGGGCTATCGCATATGAGTGATTGCCTGGATGAGGTAGTCGTCATTCCAAGCGCATTTCTTGATGCGGTGGCT
>NZ_JAIUGV010000039.1:0-2500 GCF_020164745.1 Mesorhizobium sp. ES1-4
AATTGGTTGCGGGGACAGGATTTGAACCTGTGACCTTCAGGTTATGAGCCTGACGAGCTACCGGGCTGCTCCACCCCGCGTCAACCGTTGGCGAGCGTTTGCCTAAGCCGGCATTTGCTTGGCCTTTGACCGCCAATTGAAAGGGCCGCTTGCGCGGCCCGGGCTCCCTTTGGCGGGCCTTGATCGTGAAGAGAAGATTGCTGCATCCGCGTGGATGTTGCGTTTGAACGTGCGTTTGGCAGACCTGGCAGCGACCTACTCTCCCGCGTCTTGAGACGAAGTACCATCAGCGCTGGAGCGTTTCACGGCCGAGTTCGGAATGGGATCGGGTGCAGCCGCTCCGCCATAACCACCAGGTCGGCAAAACGCACGTTATTCGAGAAGCTGTTTTTTGTGCCTGGGAAGTTCTTTTAGCCTGGCGCCTTTCGAAGCGAAGCTTCGCAAGGTCGACCGACCGTCGGCGCCGATGCGCCGCACCCACGTAGCGCCGCCCGCAGGGCGGAACAAGCGTGAGTGAGAACAACCCATCTGACTTTGTCAGATGGATATTAGGAATGAGAACGATCAAGCCGATCGAACTATTAGTACCGGTAAGCTTCAAGCGTTGCCGCTCTTCCACACCCGGCCTATCAACGTGGTCGTCTTCCACGGTTCTCAGGGAATACTCGTTTTAAGGTGGGTTTCCCGCTTAGATGCCTTCAGCGGTTATCCCGTCCGGATATAGCTACCCTGCTATGCGGCTGGCGCCACAACAGGTCCACCAGAGATCCGTCCATCCCGGTCCTCTCGTACTAGGGACAGATCCTTTCAATATTCCTACACCCACGGCAGATAGGGACCGAACTGTCTCACGACGTTCTGAACCCAACTCACGTACCGCTTTAAATGGCGAACAGCCATACCCTTGGGACCTGCTCCAGCCCCAGGATGCGATGAGTCGACATCGAGGTGCCAAACAACCCCGTCGATATGGACTCTTGGGGGTCATCAGCCTGTTATCCCCGGCGTACCTTTTATCCGTTGAGCGATGGCCCTTCCACGCGGGACCACCGGATCACTATGACCGACTTTCGTCTCTGCTCGACTTGTCAGTCTCGCAGTCAGGCAGGCTTATGCCATTGCACTCAGCGAACGATTTCCGACCGTTCTGAGCCCACCATCGCGCGCCTCCGTTACTCTTTAGGAGGCGACCGCCCCAGTCAAACTACCCACCATACATTGTCCCGGACCCGGATAACGGGCCGCGGTTAGACATCCATAGTAATAAGGGTGGTATTTCAAGGGTGGCTCCACCTGAGCTGGCGCCCAGGTTTCAAAGCCTACCACCTATCCTACACATGCCACTACGAATGCCAATGTAAAGCTATAGTAAAGGTGCACGGGGTCTTTCCGTCTAACCGCAGGAACCCCGCATCTTCACGGGGAATTCAATTTCACTGAGTCTATGCTGGAGACAGCGGGGAAGTCGTTACGCCATTCGTGCAGGTCGGAACTTACCCGACAAGGAATTTCGCTACCTTAGGACCGTTATAGTTACGGCCGCCGTTTACTGGGGCTTCGATTCAGAGCTTGCACCCCTCCTCTTAACCTTCCAGCACCGGGCAGGCGTCAGACCCTATACGTCGCCTTGCGGCTTCGCAGAGCCCTGTGTTTTTGATAAACAGTCGCTACCCCCTGGTCTGTGCCACCCTCCTCCACTTGCGTGGAAAAGGGTCACGCTTCTTCCGAAGTTACGCGTGCAATTTGCCGAGTTCCTTCAGCATAGTTCTCTCAAGCGCCTTGGTATACTCTACCAGACCACCAGTGTCGGTTTCGGGTACGGTTTATAAGGAGGAGCTATTTCCTGGAACCGCTCCGCTGCCCGTTCAATCCGATAAGATTGGACAACTTGTGCGATCCGTCACTACCTCCAAGCCCACGAATATTAACGTGGTTCCCATCGACTACGCGTTTCCGCCTCGTCTTAGGGGCCGGCTAACCCTGCTCAGATTAGCTTTAAGCAGGAACCCTTGGTCTTTCGGCGGGGGAGTCTCTCACTCCCCTTACGTTACTCATGTCAGCATTCGCACTTCTGATACCTCCACCACCCCTCACGGGTATGGCTTCATCAGCTTACAGAACGCTCCGCTACCGCTCGTGATTGCTCACGAACCCTAAGCTTCGGTGTATGGCTTTAGCCCCGTTACATTTTCGGCGCAAAGACCCTTATTTAGACCAGTGAGCTGTTACGCTTTCTTTAAATGATGGCTGCTTCTAAGCCAACATCCTGGTTGTTTTGGGATCCTCACATCCTTTCCCACTTAGCCATAACTTGGGGACCTTAGCTGTAGGTCAGGGTTGTTTCCCTTTTCACGACGGACGTTAGCACCCGCCGTGTGTCTGCCGACTAGTACTCCCAGGTATTCGGAGTTTGGTTAGGTTTGGTAATCCGGTGAGGACCCCTAGCCCATCCAGTGCTCTACCCCCTGGGGTATTCGGTCGACGCTCTACCTAAATAGAT
>NZ_JAIUGV010000004.1 GCF_020164745.1 Mesorhizobium sp. ES1-4
GCGCCCGCCTTGTCGTTGCTCTCGACATCGGCCCCCACCGTCTGGCCCGAGATCAGGCTGTTGGTGTCGGGGGCCGCAATCGGATGATCGTCAACGATGTCGATGGAGAGTATGGCGGTGCCTGTGGCGTCGCTGGCATCCGTCACTGTCAGCGTGAACGTGTCCGGCGTCGGATCCACCCCGTTGGCCCCAGTCTCCGGCGTCGTTAGCGTGTAGGTGTAAGTCGCATTGCCCGTTGCCGCATTGTAGCCGGAGATGGTCAGCGTGCCGTGCGCGCCGCCACTGGTGAAGTCGAACGTCTGGCTGTTCGCGCCCGTGATAGCATTGATGTTCACTGTCTGTGTCGAGCCCTCGAGGCTCACCGTCACCGTCTTAAGGTCGCCCGCGCCGTCGGGATCCGTCATGTGGATCGTGCCGGTGGCGTGTATGGCAGCGTCCGACGGGTTGGAGCCGATGACCGGAAGACCGGATTCATCCACGACATTGTTGCCGTCCAGCGGGTTCGGGTGCGTTGGCGTCACCTCGATCTCGGGCGCGTGGTTCGGCTTCTCGACCAATCCCGCAAACAACTCGCGATGATCCGGTTGCCCAAAATGCAGGTCCGTCGGCGGCAGCAGTGCCGAAAGGCCGAAGCCGTCGCCGATCCCGCCGGCAGGCTGTTCGAAATTCCCGCCGGCGCTCGAGGTCGAGCCTCCCGGTCCGGCCGATATCGAGCCGTCGGCGCCGAAGGCGACATCGACGTGGCTCGCTTCCAGCGCGGCGATCAGGGCCACGCGCGGCACTTCGACTTCGCCTAGGATGAAGGTCGGCACATTTAAGGCACCGTCCTTGATGACGATGACCGAGCCGTCCGCCTGCTCGAGAACGAGGTTGTGACCGTCGACCTTGATGTTGTCGATCGAGACGTTGGCGGGAAGCCTGACGACGTTGCTTGCGTCGGCGACGTATTCGTGCGGGGCATTTGCCGCTGGCGGAGCAGCCGCTGGCGCGCCGCCACCGACATCGACCGGCACAGGGTCGGCCGAGGCCGGTGCTGTTTGGGCCGGTGCCGATTGCTCGGCCGGCGCGGCTTGCGCCACCACCTGGATCTGCGCTGTCAGGTCGTGATGATCGCTGGAAACGGAATGCTCGTCCCACGAGCTCGAAACGTTGTCCAATTCAATACTGGTCGCCATAGCTTAAACCCCTCCGGCATTTCCCGGAAAGAGACAGGCGGCGCCTCGACTTTGCAACGGTCCGTCAATCCATTCTATATATTTGGATATGCCTAAGATGACTTTTTTTACGCTTGGTAAACTGCGAACATATAATCAGCTATATGTTCTCTGCGATCTGCGGCGCTTCCCCGCCAGCGGCGCGGAAAACTTGGTAAATACAAGTATAAATACACATAAAATTTTACACAAAATAGCAAAAGCGCCTTGCAGGAAAGTTATCCACCTTCCTTTCCAGTAATTTGAGACAAGATTGGTAGCGTCCACGGTCAAAGGTGGGCGTCATGAAAAAACAAAAGAATGCTCCGGGGAAGAGCAAGCTCAAGCTGCTTCTGCTGGCGATGGGGATCGCCGGCTCGACGCAGACAGCCCTTGCCGAGCCTGTCATCAGGGATTTCCAGCCCCAAACAGCACGGCCTGGAACGGTCCAGCCGCCGCCTGATCTCGGCGGCATTTCGCTGCGGAGGTACCAGCCCTGGCAGCCGGCCGCTCCCTACCGGATCAGCCTTGCCTTGAACGGATATGGTTCCTTTTCCGCTCAGGACCGGTCCAGCGCCTCGATGGCGCAAGAGGGCAGGGGTGTCGACCCGATGCAGACGGCGTCGATTATCCCGGGCGTGTTCGGGTCGGTTGCGCTGTCCATGCGCAATTTTCCCGTTTCGGCGCGCTGGGCACCGGTCTACCAGGCCATAACCGATTGCACGGCAGGCAGTCCCTGTGATCACCAGAGCCCGGCCTTCGCGGCCATGGTCTCGGCCGCCCAAGGCAAGGGGTTTGTCGAAAAGCTGTCATTCCTCAACAGCGGCATCAACCACTTGATCGCCTACAAGAAGGATAGCGTCGTTTATGGCAAGCTCGACTACTGGGCGAAGCCTTCCGAAGTCCTCGCCAATCGCGCCGGCGACTGCGAGGACTTCGCTATCCTCAAGATGACGGCGTTGCTGAGGGCTGGCATTCCGGCACCCAGCATGTCGCTCGTCGTTCTCCAGGACCGCAAGCGGGGTTTCTTCCACGCGGTGCTTGCGGTGAGCACCGCAAGCGGCGCTTACATTCTCGACAGTCTGAACGATACCGTGCTCAAGGACAGCGCGCTTCCGGACTATCAGCCACTGTACTCCTTCAGCACCGACCGGGCATGGATCCACGGGTCCAAAACGGGGGCCGCGCAGGTGGCCGGCGTCAAGGGCGGTTTCGAAACCGTCGCGCCTGGCGAAGGCGCGCAGATGGAAGACAAGTAAGGCAAGGGCGATCGCTTTTTGTCCCGGCTGAATGCCTAGGCAATTCCAGGAAAAATGCGTAGCGGTTTTCCTGGGCAAATTGCGTCAAGACAAAGCGATGGAACGGTCTCCGCGAAACAATAGCCGCCCTACCCGTTGAAGACAAAAGCCATCAGCAGTTCCAGGTCCAGCACCGGCGCTCGCACCACGTTCAACTGGCCCCGGTAACGGCGCTCGCCGGCGCCGATCACAAATCCGCTCGCAACGGCAACGTCGCCATTGGCGTCAAGGCGAGCGAATATATCCGCCACGTTGAGATCCAGCGCCAGCTTCAGGTCCTGCCGCGTGTTTTCGTCAAATGCTGTCGGCAACTGCCGTTTGACCAGTTGCTGGAACGGCGCATTGAACGTCACGATCTTCTTTGTCGACGCCAAGGCGAAAGCCGGCGAGGGACAGGCAAGCAGAACGGCGTTTACCGTCCTGATCGACGCAAGCTTGCGCAAATTCAGGTTCTCGTGCCCCAACGCGCGTATGCAGGCCACCCGAATTGCCGAGGTCAGGTTTCCTTTCTCCGCGTGACGTTCGGCGATCTCGTCGACCAGCATGCCGATCGTGCATTTCCGGCTCTCGGCCATCTGCTTCAGCGAAAGCCAGAACGCCCGTTCCAGACGGATGCCGCGCCTTATGCCGGCGCGCGCCACGACGCGGAACTCGAGCTCGAAATCTTCTGTCGGGAGCGGCAGAAGCAGACGGTCGTTCGGGGTCGGGGGAGAGATGGCGCTAGCGCTCACTCATTGCCTCCTGACGTGCCTTGTTGATCGGCTTCAACAGGTAGCTCAGGATCGTCTTGCGCCCTGTCTTGATATCCACGGAACAAATCATGCCGGGGATGATCGAATATGCCTTTCCGTCTCGTTCCAGTGTCGATTTCTCGGTTGAAACACGCACCTGATAATAGGGTTCGCCCGTCTTCTGATCGACCAGGCTGTCCGCGGTTATGTTGGAAACCTTGCCCTCGATGCCGCCGAAGATCGAGAAGTCGTAAGCCGTGACCTTTATCAAGGCATCCTGGTCGGGGCGGATAAAGGCGACATCGCGGGGCGAAACACGCGCTTCGACCAGCAATGTCTCGGAAGTGGGCACGATGCCGGCTACGACGGTACCAGGCTGGACGAAGGCGCCGACGGTGTTTAGTTCCATCGTGTTGACGATGCCGTCCACCGGAGAACGGATATCCGTTCGCGCGACCTTGTCGGTCGCGCCGCGAATGGTTTCGTCCACCACCGAAAGATCGGCCAGGGCCTGCGTCAGGTCATCGAGCGCTTCCTGCTTCAACTGCAGCCCGAGTTCCTCGACCTGGAGTTGCGCCTCCGTGATCGCCGACTTGGCCTTCTTTATGGTTTCGCTGGCTAGATTCAGCTGGCCGTTGAGTTCGGTTTGCTCCTGCTCGACCTTGAGCTGCTCGGTCCTTGCCATCAGACCTTTCTTGACCATCCCCTCGACCAGCGTCGCCTGCTGGTCGCTGACAGCCAGGTTCTTTGTCAGGCGGTCGAAATTGGCATTCGCCTCGTCAAGTTCCTTGTCGCGCTGGTCGAGGCGCGACTTGAGCACCGACAGCTTGTTGTCGAAGTTTTCGCGCCGGGCAACGAGGAGATTTTGCTCGTTGTCGCAGATTTCGGGCGCCACCGACTGAATGTCCCGCGGACACGGAAATGATCCGGTGATGCTGCCGCTCTGCTCGTATTTGAGCCTGGCGATACGCGTTTGCAGCGCCCGCGCCTTGGCCTGCTGTTCGCCGAGGCTGGACGTGTTCAATGTGTTGTCAAGACGAATGATAAGGTCGTTTTTCCTGACGACCTGGCCCACCTTTACAGCGATTTCCTGAACGACGCCCGGTTCGCTGGCTTGAATGACCTGGGTCTTGGAGGCCGGTATGACCTTGCCGTCGCCACGCGCGATCTCATCGACTTCGGCGAACGACGCCCAAGCGACAAAAGCAGCGAAGAGCGCCGCTATGATGAATATGGACGCCGTCGCGAAAAGCGGTGGTCGGTCTTCCCTGGCAAGCATTTCCTACGCCCCGTTATTATATCGGTTTCAGCCCGATATAATTTGTCCACTCAGGAATTCGTTCTCTGCAGCGCCTGAATGACTTGTTCTTTTGGCCCATCGGCAACGATCTTTCCTTGTTCAATAACAATAAGGCGATCAGCCAATTCGAGCATGCTGAAGCGATGCGTCGAGACGATCAGCGTCGTGCTGTGGTCAAAAGCTGTCTTGAGCTGCTTGATCAGCTGCCGTTCCGAAGCCAGGTCCATCGAGCCGGACGGTTCATCGAGAAAGACGATCCTCGGCTTGGTCAGAAGCAACCGGGCAATCGCCACCGTCTGTCTTTGTCCGCCGGAAAGATTGGTGCCCCGCTCGCCGACATTCATGTCGTAACCGCGTGGATGGCGAGAGACGAACTCGTCGACGCCGGCGGCTTTCGCGGCTTCGATGATCTGTTCGTCGGTCGCTTCCGGAGATGCCATGAGCAGGTTCTCCTTCACGGTGCCCGAAAACAGATCGCCAGCTTGCGCGACAATGCCGACGGCCGCGCGCACCTCGGACGGGTGATACTGGCGGATGTCGATGCCATCGAGCAGCAGCTCGCCCGAACTCGGCAGGAAAAGCCTGCCGATCAGGCGTCCCATGGTCGTCTTGCCTGACCCGATACGGCCGATGATGCCGATGCGCTCCCCCGGCTTCACCGAGAAATTCAGGCCCGACAAAACCTCGTTCTCCGATCCGGGGTAGACGAAGCCGACATTCTTGAACGTCATCGCCCCGTTGCGGATCGGGCGATTGACAAAGCCCACCGTGTCCGGCCGGTCCTCCGGTTGGGCCATGATGGAATTCACCATCCTCAGGGAGAGCATGGCCTGGCGAAATCTCGACAGGGTGATCGCGATCTGGCCGAGCGGAGCCACGGCCCGGCTCGCCAGCATCACCGTCCCGATAATGGCTCCTGTCGAAACATGGCCTTCCGAGAAGGCATAGGCGCCGGCCACGACCAGGGCGACCGTAACAAGCTGCTGGATGGCCTGGGTGATGTTGCCGGCCGCCGCCGAGAGCTGCTTGATCTTCTCGGAGGTGTTGGCCGCATTCTTCGAATGCTCCCCCCACTTCCTCAACAAATAGGCTTCGGCCCGCAGCGACTTGATCGTTTCCAGCGTTGAGATGGACTCGACCAGCAAGGCCTGGCGCTGGGATGCCTCATTCATGGAAGCGGCGACGCGCTTGCCGATGCGGTGTTGCGTGACAAGGCCGACGATTACCGACGCCACGAATGCCAGGGCCGGTATGATGACCAACCAGCCGCCGATCGCGTAGATGACGAGCAGGAAGATGAAGACGAAGGCGGTGTCGATGAACACGCTGATGGTGTTGGAGGTGAAAAACTCCCTGACGAACTCATATTGAGTGACGCGGTTTGCATATTCGCCGGTCGAGCCCGGGCGCGCGGACAAGGATGAATTCAGCACCTTCTCGAACAGCAGATACGATATCCGCAGGTCGGCCTTGCGCCCGGCATAGTCGATGAGCGAAGCCCGGGCCGTCTTCAGAAGCAGGTCGAAGACAATGACGGCACCGATCCCGATCGCCAGCACCCAGAGCGTCGATATCGCCTTGTTCGGCAAGATGCGGTCATAAACGTTCATGGTGAAGATCGGCGAGGCGATGGCCAGCAGATTGATGAAGATCGCCGATAGCACGACCTTCGAATAGGTGCGCCAGAAGGCGCCCATCGTTCCCGTCAGCCAATGCCGTCGTTCGATCGGCTGCGCGGACCCGACCTTCATGCCTTCGGCGGCGTTGGCATAGGTGATCGAGAAGGATACGCCGCCACTGATGTGGCTCGCGGCCAGCTCGGATCTGCCGATAGTCGTGCGTCCGTCTTCCTGCGGGGCCGTGAGATACCCGCCACCGTCGATTTCCGCCAGCAGGGCGATCGGCAACTGGCTGACACGGAAGAGAATTGCCGGCAGATCGACGCGACCGCGCAGGAAGTCGCGATGGTTGAATTCCTTGGTCTCCAGACCGATACGCTCGGCAAGATGCCGGATCTCGGTGACCTCGATGCGCGTGTCCGAAATCGGCACCCCGGCAAACAGCACAGTCTCTGCGCTCGGCCTCCCGAGATAGGCTGCGACGGCCGAAAAGCAGGCCTTGAACGCCTCCTTGGGAGATAGAATATGTGGCTGCTGATTCACGACCTGCCCGCCAGGACCCTCAACACCCCTTGCTCCGGCTCACTTCTTCCTGACTGGGGCGAGGATGTCGAAGGGCATGTCGTTCCTCTGTTCCGACGGCGTCCGCGCATAGGTTTCGGTGTCCGGGATTTCCGGAACCGCAAATTCATCTTTGGCGTAGGCCGCTGCCTGCTTCGGCGGATGGATGTCCATCGTTTTCAGCAACTGCCCGGTTGCTGCCAGGAGCCGATATTGGGCAAAGAGGGATGCAAAGGACGCGGTGTCCGCCAGTGTCGCCGTGTTGAACCGCGTATTCTGCGCATCCAGCACATCGAGCAGCGAGCGCTGTCCGACCTTGAACTGCTCGCGGTAAGAAGCAACCAACTTCTCGTTGGAAGCGGCTTGCAGCTTCAGGGTCTTGGCCAGGTCGGCTTGCCGGAAGCGGCGATCCCACGACGTGCGAACGGCTTCTTCGATCTCCCGCAGGACCTGATGCAGCCCAAGCCGCTGCTCGCTGGCGCGGCGGATTTGCTCCTGCTCGTTCGCCTTGTCGATGCCGCCCCGGTACAGGTTCCAACGCAGCACCAGCCGTGCTTGCAGATCGGACGTGTCTCCATTGTCGCCGTCAATGTCATATCCGGCCCGGGCAGTGCCTTCGGCGGCGATCGAAGGGCCGTATTTCGCCCGAGCGGCGTCAATCAGCGAGCTGGCAGCGGCAATATCGCTATTGGCCATGTGGACGCGTGGATTGTTCTCCCGCGCAATGCCCAGTGCGTCATCGAGCGACCTTGGCAGCGCCGAGGAAACATCGCCTGGCCTCGAAGCGTTGGTCAGCGGTTTCCCAACGGTCTTGAAGAAGCGTATCCTTGAGGCCTCGAGTTCCTCCGAGGCTTCCTGCATGCGGGCCTTGGCCGCAAACAAGCGCTCCTCGGCCTGTTGCCGGTCGGCTTCGTTCAACCCGCCGCCTGCTATGCCTTCCTTGATGTCGTGGAGAATCGCTTGATGAAAGCCCAGATTCTTCTTCGCCTCGGCTACGATCGATGCCTGGAGCATGTATTCCAGGTAATCCTGGACAACCGACAGCCCGATAAACTCGGATCGCTCCAGCACGCGGAACGAGGCGCCATCGACTCGCGAGGCTTGACGGTTGAGTTCGGCTCGCCTCGCGCCGCTGTCATAAAGCGTTTGTGAGACCGTCAGATCGGTCTCCGCGGGATAAAGCGCGTCGTGCTCGATGGAGAGCGCGCGGCGCGTCGAGTTGTCGAGGCGGCGGGCACCAGCGGATGCCTCCAGGTCGACGCTGGGCAGATAGAGCCCTTTCGCCTGCCGCAGTTCGAACTCGATTGCCTCACGGTTTTCTATGGCCTGACCGATTTCCGGATTGGATTCGACCGCAACCGCCATGGCCTCCTTGAGCGTCAGCGCATGCGCGCCCCAGCAGCTCAGCATGGTAGCCGTCATCAAGAGACCAACGCCCATGACCTTGGTCGACAGACCTGTCGTCTTCATTTTCCCACCCACGTTTCCCCGCGCTTTTTTAGAGCGCCCCAGCCAGGCTCGGCGCCTGACTTTGTCCGCTATCTTGCAAATTAATGTGAGTGTTTCATTATTAAGCTGCGACTAAACCGCAAACTCTAGGCAGACGGCCAAAGAATGTAGCAAAAATAACACACATTTGAGATGCCGGTGGGACCAAGTGCCGGAATCGAAACTTGAAGCACCGAGACAAGATATGGCGGACGAGAAACTGCAAGCTTATTCCGACAGCGAGCAGACGAGTACACATGTCTGCAAGTAAAGTTGCTCTCGCGCAGGCGATGAGGGCACCCTTGACAGCTCAACCGGCGAGATCGCCGGGGCACGGCCGAGCGTGACACTCCTGGGACGGGTCCAGACTATAGCGCCAGCACTTGGCGCGGCGTTCGAAGCAGAGCCAATTCGTTACCAGGTGAATTTGCGCTTGGCTGGGGCGCCAGGATTCGAACCTGGGAATGTCGGTACCAAAAACCGATGCCTTACCACTTGGCGACGCCCCAATAGCCGTCAGAGTCGCTTGTGCGGCGCGTTATTAGCAGAGCAGCCGAAAAGCACAATCCTTATGAGCGACCGCGAAGGCACTCAGCTGGCCAGCAGTGCGATTGCCGCCAGATGACCGACAAACCGGCTACTGGGACCACACTGCCAGCTCGTTGCCGGCTGGATCGACGAAGTGGAAGCGTCGGCCGCCGGGGAAGGGGAATATTGGCTTGACGATGGTGCCGCCAGCGCTCTCGACAGCGCGAAGGGTTTCTTCCAAATTCTCGCTATAGAGTACCGGCAGCGGCTTGGCCGGCGCTTCCACCGCATCAGCCTGAAAACCGCCGTCCAGCCCCTCGGCAAAGGCCGAATAGGTTGGCCCATAGTCGGTGAACGACCAGCCGAAGGCAGCGCTGTAGAAGCCCTTCAGCCGGTCCAGCGTGCCGCCGGTCGCCGGCATTTCCAGGTAGTCTAGTTTTCCAGGCTGTTTCATTAGGCACCTCTTTTGTTCCCTTTATGTTCTAGACGTCGGACCGTGAGGTGGCAAGTCTTTTTGACGCATCCCGGGGCATGGCTTTTTCTTAATCGATTGTAGGGACCATGCGACTTGCCCGGCGCTTGCCTTTCGCACTGCAGCATCATATCGCTCCAAAGTCGAACACGGGCGGAGCTTTCCGTTTCGCCAATCTTTCCAATCTCCTGCAACCGGAGAGCGAAGCATGACCAAATGGGTTTTCACCTTTGGCGATGGTGCGGCGGAAGGCCGTGCCGGCGACAAGAATCTGCTGGGCGGCAAGGGCGCCAACCTGGCCGAGATGTGCAGCCTGGGCCTGCCGGTGCCGCCGGGCTTCACGATCACCACCGAGGTCTGCAACGCCTACTATGCCAATGGCCGTACCTACCCGGCGGGATTGGAAGCCGATGTCGCGGTCGCGCTCGACCATATCGGCCGGCTGACAGGCCGCCGGTTCGGCGATCCCTCGAAGCTGCTCCTGGTTTCGGTGCGTTCCGGCGCCCGGGCGTCGATGCCCGGCATGATGGATACCGTGCTCAATCTTGGATTGAACGACGAGACGGTCGAGGCGCTGGCCTCCGATTCCGGCGATGCGCGCTTTGCCTATGACAGCTATCGCCGTTTCATCCAGATGTATTCCGACGTCGTCATGGGCCTCGATCACGAGGTGTTCGAGGAGATCCTGGAAGACCAGAAAGCCAGCCTCGGCCATGAGCTCGACACCGAGCTGACAGCCATCGAATGGCAAGGCGTCATCGCGCTCTACAAGTCCAAGATCGAGGAAGAGCTGGGCAGGCCGTTCCCGCAGGATCCGCACGAGCAGCTTTGGGGTGCGATCGGCGCGGTGTTTTCGAGCTGGATGAACAACCGCGCCATCACCTACCGGCGACTGCACGATATCCCCGAAAGCTGGGGTACGGCGGTCAACGTCCAGGCCATGGTGTTCGGCAACATGGGCGAGACCTCGGCCACCGGCGTTGCCTTTACCCGCAACCCGTCGACTGGCGACAAGCAGCTCTATGGCGAGTTCCTGGTCAACGCGCAGGGCGAGGACGTGGTCGCCGGCATCCGCACGCCGCAGAACATCACCGAGGCGGCGCGCATTGCGGCTGGCTCCGACAAGCCCTCACTGCAGAAGCTGATGCCGGACGCCTTCCAGTCCTTCGTCGCCATCTCCGACAGCCTGGAAAAGCATTACCGCGACATGCAGGACCTCGAATTCACCATCGAGCGCGGCAAATTGTGGATGCTGCAGACCCGGTCCGGCAAGCGCACCGCCAAGGCGGCGCTCAGGATCGCCGTCGAGATGGCAAGGGACAAGCTGATTACGAAGGAAGAGGCGGTCGCGCGCATCGATCCGGCGTCGCTCGACCAGTTGCTGCATCCGACCATCGACCCGAAGGCCGCGCGCGACGTCATCGGCGTCGGCCTGCCGGCCTCGCCCGGTGCCGCCACCGGCGAGATCGTCTTTTCCTCCGGCGATGCCGAGGACCTGAAGACGCAAGGGCGCAAGGCGATCCTGGTGCGCATAGAGACCAGTCCGGAAGATATCCACGGCATGCATGCGGCCGAAGGGATCCTGACCACGCGCGGCGGCATGACCAGCCACGCCGCGGTGGTGGCGCGCGGCATGGGCAAGCCTTGTGTGTCCGGCGCCGGCTCGCTGCGCGTCGACTACAAGGCCGGCACGCTGCTCTCGATGGGCCAGACCTTCCGCAAGGGCGATGTCATCACCATCGACGGCGGCAACGGCCAGGTGCTCAAGGGCGCCGTGGCGATGCTGCAGCCGGAACTGTCAGGCGATTTCGCAGCCATCATGGAGTGGGCGGACGCGGTGCGCCGCATGAAGGTGCGCACCAACGCCGAAACGCCGCTCGATGCCCGCATGGCGCGCTCTTTCGGCGCCGAAGGCATCGGGCTATGCCGCACCGAACACATGTTCTTCGACGGTGCCCGCATCGTCGCCATGCGCGAGATGATCCTGGCCGACACCGAGAAGGACCGGCGCGCCGCACTTGCCAAGCTTCTGCCCATGCAGCGCTCGGATTTCCTGGAACTGTTCGAAATCATGGCCGGCCTGCCGGTGACGATCCGCCTGCTCGATCCGCCGCTGCACGAATTCCTGCCCAAGACCGAAGCGGAACTCGCCGAAGTCGCGGCCGCCATGAACGTGTCGCCCGACAAACTCAGGCAGCGCACCGAGGCGCTGCACGAATTCAACCCGATGCTCGGCCATCGCGGCTGCCGGCTGGCCGTGTCTTACCCGGAGATCGCCGAGATGCAGGCGCGTGCCATTTTCGAGGCGGCCGTCGAGGCCGGCAAGAAAGCCGGCGCCCTGGTGGTGCCCGAGATCATGGTTCCGCTGGTCGGCCTGGTGAAGGAACTCGATTACGTGAAGGCGCGCATCGACGCTGTCGCCAAGAGCGTCATGGACGAGAGTGGCGTCAAGATCGACTACCTCACTGGAACCATGATTGAGCTCCCCCGCGCGGCGATCCGCGCCCATGTCATCGCAGAGTCGGCGGAGTTCTTCTCCTTCGGCACCAACGACCTTACGCAGACCACGTTCGGCATCTCGCGCGACGATGCGGCCTCGTTCCTGGAAACCTACCGCCAGAAGGGCATCATCGAGCAGGATCCGTTCGTCTCGCTCGACATTGACGGCGTCGGTGAACTGGTGCGCATGGCGGCGCAAAAGGGCAGGGCGACGCGGCCCAGCATCAAGCTCGGCATCTGCGGCGAGCATGGCGGCGATCCCTCGTCGATCCGCTTCTGCGAGGAGGTCGGGCTCGACTACGTCTCCTGCTCACCCTACCGGGTGCCGATCGCCAGGCTGGCGGCGGCGCAGGCCGCGGTGCAGGCAACCAAGACAGGGCGTGGATAGGCTGCTACGAAGCTCACGGTTTGTTTGAAAACTTGCGCGATAAATCCAAGACTGTCGTCGAACCGCGCCTTCACCAAGCGGGCAGGTCAAATTGCCGCGCCATGCGTTTTTCTGCTATCCCTCGTCCGATTTCCGCCTTCATGCGGGTTTTGGGATAGCGGCTTGAAATCGCCGGTCGGGAATTGGTTTGATGCGTCTGCCGCAAAAACGTCTCTGCGTGATCGCCATGTCGGTGGCGCTGATATCCAGCGCCCGTGCCGCGCCGCTGGTCGAACCCACGCTGCACATCAAGCCGGCTGCAAGCGGCACCGGCCGCGTTGCGCTCACGCTCGATGCCTGTGGCGGGAAGACCGACACGCGGATTCTCTCGGCGCTGGTGGAAAACAGGATACCGGCCACCATTTTTGTTACCGGCATCTGGCTGAAGCGCAACGCCGCGGCCGTTGCGATCATGCAGGCGCATCCCGATTTGTTCGAACTGGAAAACCACGGCGGCCGTCATGTTCCAGCGGTCGATACGCCACAGAAGATCTACGGCATAAACAGCGCCGGCAGTCCTGAAGCGGTACTCGCCGAGGTCGAGTCGGGCGCCGCCGCCCTCGCCAGGACCGGCGAGCCGGCGCCGAAATGGTTCCGCGGCGCAACCGCCGAGTACAGCCCCTCGGCAATCGCAATGATCCGCAAGCTCGGCTTCAAGATTGCCGGCTTCTCGGTCAATGGGGACGGCGGCTCGCTGCTTGGCGCCAAGGAGACGACGAGGCGCATCGCCGCCGCCAAGGATGGCGACGTCATCATCGCTCATATCAACCAGCCGACTCATGCCGCCGGCGAGGGCGTTGTGCAGGGCCTGCTGGCGCTCAAGGACAAGGGCATGACCTTCGTGCGGCTCGACGATGCGGATGGCACGGGCAATCACGGCACCACCGAGTAGAGTGGTTCAGTGTTGAACCGCCGAGCCGCACTAACGACTCGGCCCGATCGCACCCTCCTTCGTGCCGAAGCGTTCAGTCCGGCTTGGCTTCGATGCTGACCTTGCTGGCGTAGAAGGCGCCGTGGTCGCGGATGTCGTTCATCTCGTCGAACGGCTGCCGATAGGCCCACATCGCGTCCTTGCCCGCTTCGCCCGCCGGCAGAACGCTCCAATAGCTGGCGTCACCCTTGTAGGGGCAATGGGTCGAATGGTCGGTTCGGCTGAGCTTGTCGAAATCGATGTCGGCGAACGGAATGTAGAAGGCGGCGGGGTAGGGGGCCTCCGTCAGCACCTTCGCCTTCGCGGACGAAGCGATGACCGTATCGCCGGCGCGGACCGTGACGGTGCCGCAATAAGGCTCTACCGTGATGATCTTGTCGGGATTGCGCTGGAAGCCGGGTGCCGGGTTGGCGATCTTGTCCATGCTGGTTCCTTCTAGCCCCGAACCCTAAGTGTGGTGGACGGCCGGATTGCGCAAGGCCCATGGTCACAACAAAGCAAACGCCATGCGCCCGTGCTCGGCGCAAGATAGCCTTCGCGTGGCCGCCGAAATTCAGGCCGCGGTTTTGAAGGCGTCCATCAGCCCGGCATAGGCGGCCGCGATGCCCGCCACCGGGTTGCTGCTTCTCGAAATGGTCTCGACTTTCAGTGCTCCGCCGCCGGTTGGCAAGGTGAGCAGCAGGAACTGGCGATTGCCGCCATCGCCGACGGATGCCGCCGCGACGTGCTGGCCTTCCCCTTCGTTCTGGACACACATTTTGAAGAGCAGCGTGCCGCCGACGGCTTCGAGCGCGCCGCCGACAACTTCGACGAATTCGTCTTCGGAAACAGTCTTTTCGTCCGGCACCAGGCTTTCGGCAAGCGTACTCTCGAGAACCTTATCGTCGAGCGCGTCCATGCGAACCTCTTTCAGTCGCCAATCGCAACCCTTTGCCCGTTAACGAAACTTAACATCGACGATGGCCGGATTGTGGCACTTTTGCCGCCGGGCCTTCACGAGAGTTTGCACCGATGTAACGTACTTGAAGCCGCTGCCATTCGAGTGGCGGCAAGACATGCCAGCCGAAAATCAAAAAGCGTCCGGATTCAACCGTTTGCCGATACAGGGTCGGACTCCGACTTTCGTCCGTTGTGTTCGTGGGTGGCTGGACAATTCCCGGGTTCGCTTCACAATGCGATCAAAAGTACGAAGCGAAAAGCTCGGGCGAAAAAGCGTGAGGAGGGAACGGCATGCTGGGTCTGATGCAGGAATGGCCGCTGCTGTGCCACAAGCTTATCGACAACGCCGAACGACAGCATGGCGTGCGCGAGATCGTGTCGCGTTCGATCGAGGGACCGATCGTGCGCACCACTTACGCTGACATCCATCGCCGTTCCCTCAAGGTCGCCCAGCGGTTGGAGCGCGACGGTTTTGCCTTGGGTGACCGCATCGCGACGCTGGCCTGGAACACCGCCCGCCACATCGAGGCGTGGTATGGCATCATGGGCATCGGTGCCATCTATCACACCCTGAATCCGCGCCTGTTTCCCGAGCAGATCGTCTGGATCATGAACCACGCCGAGGACAAGGCCGTCTTCGTCGACCTCACCTTCATCCCGTTGCTCGAAAAGGTCGCCGGTGCCGTCAAATCGCTGAAAAAGGTCATCGTGCTCACCGACAAGGCGCACATGCCGCAAACGACCCTGCCCAATGCCGTTGCCTATGAGGAATGGCTTGACGAGGTCGATGGCGATTTCGCCTGGAAAACCTTCGACGAAGGCACCGCCGCGGGCATGTGCTATACGTCGGGCACCACGGGTGACCCGAAGGGCGTCGTCTACAGCCACCGCTCGAACGTGCTTCACGCCATGATCGCCGCCATGCCCGATGCGATGGGCCTGTCCGCACGCGACACGATCCTGCCGGTGGTGCCGATGTTCCACGCCAATGCCTGGGGCCTCGGCCAGAGCGGGCCGATGATCGGCGCGAAGCTGGTCATGCCTGGCTGCAAGATGGATGGCGCCTCGATCTACGAATTGCTCGACACCGAGAAAGTCACCTTCAGCGCCGCCGTGCCGACCGTGTGGATGATGCTGCTGCAATATCTGGAGGAGACCGGCAAGACGCTTCCTTATCTGAACAAGGTCGTAATCGGCGGCTCGTCGTGCCCGCGTGCGATCATGACGAAATTCCAGGACAATTACGGTGTCCAGGTCATCCACGCCTGGGGCATGACCGAAATGTCGCCGCTCGGCACGCTGTGCACCTTGAAGCCGGACTATGCCGGCCTCGAAGGCGAGGCTCGGCTCGACGTCCAGAGCAAGCAGGGCTACCCGCCCTTCGGCGTCGAGATGAAGGTGACCGATGACGACAACAACGCGCAGCCCTGGGACGGCAAGACGTTTGGTCGGCTCAAGGTACGCGGCCCGGCGGTCGCCCGCGCCTACTATGGCGGTGCGGGGGCGGAGCAGTTCGACGAGGATGGCTGGTTCGACACCGGAGACGTCGCGCATATCGATGCCGGCGGCTACATGCAGATCACCGACCGCGCCAAGGACGTCATCAAGTCCGGCGGCGAATGGATTTCGACCATCGACCTGGAGAATCTTGCCGTCGGTCATCCCGATGTAGCGGAAGCCGCGGCCATCGGCGTCCAGCATTCGAAATGGGGCGAGCGGCCGCTGCTGGTCGTCGTCGCCAAGCCGGGCAAGGAGCCGACCAAGGCCGAGATTCTCGATTTCATGGATGGCAAGGTGGCCAAATGGTGGATGCCCGACGACGTCGCCTTCGTCGGCGAGATACCGCACACCGCCACCGGCAAGATCCAGAAGATCACCTTGCGTCAGCAGTTCAGGGACTATCGCTTGCCGACGGATTGAGGGGATGTCCCGTGTTTCCGCTTCAAGCCGCCGCAAAAAGGCACTAAACCTCCGTCTGGGTTGGGGCAGCGCAGAGAATAATGGTTAGCATTCCCGAACGGCAAACGTCGAAGGCTGCCGGCTGGTCGCGGGGCACGGCCGCCTTTTCGGCGGTGCTTTTGCTGACCAACTTTGTCGGCCATCGCTTCGGCCTCGTCCAAACGCCGGTGTTCCTGTGGGTGTTGGGCATTGTCGCCCTGCTGGCGGCGCTGGCGCTTCTATTTGCCGGTCTCGCCTTTGCGAGGCTGTGGAATTTTGGTGACCGTGGCGGCCGTGATCTCACCGTCGGCGCCTTGCTGGCGCTGCTGGTGCTTACCCCCTACGGCGTTGCGGCCTACTGGGCGACGATCTATCCGCCGCTGCGGGACATCTCGACCGATTTCGACGAACCGCCCGCGCTCGATATCAGTGACCGGACCAGGGACATGAACGTGCTGTCCCCGCCGACGCCGGGTGAGCAGACGTTGCAGACCGACAGTTATCCATTGGTCACCGCACGCAGCTACGACTTGCCGTTCGAGACAGTCGTCAATGCCGTTGAAACCGTGCTCGACCGGCGCGGCTGGGACCTTTCCGAGCCTTATCCCGATCTCGCCGGACAGAGCGAGGTGACCATTACCGCCATTGCCACGAGCTTCGTTCTTGGCCTTCCCGCGGACGTCGCCATTCGCGTGACGGATGACGGCGACGCGGTCATCGTCGACATGCGGTCGGCCTCGCGCTACGGCCGCCATGACCTTGGCGACAATGCCGCGCGCATCACCGATTTCCTGGCGGAACTGGATCAGGAAGTCGCCGGCCAGGTCGGCGCGGCGCCGGCACAGTAGCCATTTTCCGGGCGAATTCACGCTCGCGAAGACGGCAGGCTCAATGCGCGGGTGGCGGGCAGGGCCTATCGGCCCGGCGTGAAAATGCCGTCCATGGCGGGGGCGGCGTCCGTGGACACCACGCCGCGCGCCACCAGGTCTTCCAGATGGGCAAGCACCGACAGG
Source organism: Mesorhizobium sp. ES1-4 (assembly GCF_020164745.1). GTDB lineage: Bacteria > Pseudomonadota > Alphaproteobacteria > Rhizobiales > Rhizobiaceae > Mesorhizobium. Next base: position 16,938 of record NZ_JAIUGV010000004.1, read on the forward strand.
CCGGCGGCCCCGTGCAGCCGGGGATCGGTATCCCTGTAGATCGCCCTGACCATGTCGGGAATGGTCCTGTCGCCGGCTCTGACCCGCTTCAGTATGGCTCGTTCGCGCATCTTGCGATGGGTCTTCAGCCCGCGCATGAAATTGCGCGGCGACGCCACCGGTCCACCATGGCCAGGCAGCAGCAGGCGATCGTCGCGCTCGATGAGCCGGTCCAGCGATGCCATGTAATCGGCCATTGCCCCGTCCGGCGGCGCCACGATCGAGGTCGCCCAAGCCATGACGTGATCGGCCGAAAACAGGATGCCGGTGCCTTCCAGCGCGAATGCCGCGTGATTGGCGGTGTGGCCGGGCGTCAGGACCGTCCGGATCGCCCAGCCGTCGCCGCTGATCAACTCACCGTCCGGCAATGCGATATCGGGAACGAAAGCGGTATCGGCGCTGGCATCGAGTGCATTGGTTTCGCCGATATGCAAGGGCCTCGCAGGGCGGTGCGGTCCCTCCGCCAGCACCTGGGCGCCGGTGCGCTCCTTCAACCGGGCCGCCAGCGGAGAATGGTCGCGATGCGTGTGGCTGACGAAAATGTGGCTGACCGGCCGGCCGGCGATCACGTCGAGCAAAGTCTGCAGATGCGACCCGTCATCCGGTCCGGGATCGATCACCGCCAGCGTGTCGCGCCCCACGACATAGCTGTTGGTGCCATGAAAGGTGAAGGGACTGGGATTTCGGGCCGTGACGCGTTGCACGCCGGGGGCCACGCTTACGCCTTGGCCATAAGCGGGGTCGAAGCTGGTATCGAATTTGAGAGCCATGTCGGCACATTGTTCCCGGAACGGCAAAACCGATTGCCGCATAGCACGCAAGCCAATATAGGAAAACGCAAGACCGCGATTGTTGGTTCGCGGCAAGATTGGATTGGGGAAGACCATGACAACCGCAACGACGACGCGCCCGCTTGTTTTTCTGGCCCTGCCGCAAGACGGTGCCGCGCGACTGGCAACGCAGTTTTTCCTGGCGATTGCCGGGACACTGCTGTTGACGCTTTCGGCCAAGACCAGGGTAGTGCTCGGGCCTGTCGATATCTCGATGCAGACCCTCGCCGTCTTTGTGATCGCCGCCGCCTTCGGCATGAGGCTCGGCGTCGCCACTCTGCTGCTCTACATGGCGGAAGGCGCGATGGGCTTCCCGGTCTTCCAGGGTACGCCGGAAAAGGGCGTCGGCATTGCCTACATGCTCGGCTCGACCGGCGGCTATCTCGCCGGCTTCGTGGTCATGGCGGCAATTGTCGGTTGGGCTGCGGACCGCGGCTGGGACCGTCATCCGGTCAAGCTTTTCAACGCCATGCTGGTCGCCGAGGTCATCATGATGGCGATGGGCTTCGCCTGGCTGGCGCTGCTCATCGGTCCGGAAAAGTCCTGGCAGTTCGGCGTCGTGCCGTTCATCGTCGGCGACCTGATAAAGGTAGCTCTCGCGGCCAGCCTCGTGCCGGCCGTCTGGTCATTGCTGAAGCGCTCCTGATTTGAGAGCATCCGGCCCGGATCGCCCCGGGCCGGAGCCTGGCCCGCAGTCAGTTCAGGCCGGTCCCCCAGGCATGTCACGGACGGGCATTTCTCATGAAGGTTCTGGTCACCGGCGCTGCCGGCTTCATAGGCTATCATGTCGCCAGACGGCTCCTGGAGCGCGGTGACGAGGTTGTCGGCATCGACAGCATCAACGACTACTACGACCCGCAGCTCAAGCAGGCGCGGCTGCGGCTCCTGGCCGAGGCGAGCCGCGGCACCAATGCCGGCTATCATTTCATCCACGGCGATCTTGCCGACCGTAACATCGTCGATGGCTGCTTTGCCGACCACGCCTTCGACCGGGTGATCCATCTCGCCGCCCAGGCTGGCGTCCGCTACAGCCTGGAAAACCCACGCGCCTATGTCGAGAGCAACATCGTTGCCTTCACCAATATGCTCGAGGCCTGCCGCGGCAGCGGTGCCGGGCACCTGACCTACGCCAGCACCTCCAGCGTCTATGGCGCCAACACCGACATGCCGTTTTCCGAGCATCGCCCGGCCGACCATCCGTTGCAGTTCTACGCCGCCACCAAGCGCGCCAACGAACTGATGGCGCACAGCTACAGCCATCTGTTCGGCCTGCCCACCACCGGACTGCGTTTCTTCACCGTATACGGCCCCTGGGGGCGCCCTGACATGGCGCTGTTCCTGTTCACCAGGAGCATCCTGGCCGGTGAGCCGATCAAGCTGTTCAACAACGGCAACCACACGCGCGACTTCACCTATGTCGAGGACATCGCCGAGGGTGTGATTCGCGCCAGCGACAATCCCGCCGCGGCCAATCCGGCCTGGGATTCCAGCCATCCGGATCCGGCGACCAGCAGCGCGTCCTGGCGCATTTTCAACATCGGCAACAACAGCCCCGTGAAGCTGACCGCCTATGTCGAGGCGCTGGAAACCGCGCTCGGCCGCAAGGCGGTGATCGAACTCCTGCCGCTGCAGGCCGGCGACGTGCCCGACACCTTCGCCGACACTTCGGCGCTGCAAGCGGCGGTCGGCTACCGCCCCCGCACCTCCGTGATGGAGGGGGTAGGGCGGTTCGTCGAGTGGTACCAGGGTTATTTTGGGCGTCGTTAAGCGCGCTCCTGGCCGTGCCGAGGCTGGCTACCGGTCGAAAACGACGAGGAACAAACAAATATATGCCGGTCTGACTATATGCTAGTCTGACAGGTCATCGGGCAGACGGTGGAGGTCGCCATGTTGGAAACGGATAAGCTGTTCGCCGGCTCGATTCCGGAAAACTACGACCGCTACATGGTGCCGTTGATTTTCGAGCCGTTCGCCGCTGATATCGCGCAACGAGCCGCGGCCCTGTCGCCGGGCGCGGTCCTGGAAATCGCCGCCGGCACCGGCGTCGTCACCCGCGCATTGGCGCCAGGACTGCCATCCGGCGCGCGCTATATGGTGACCGATCTCAACCAGCCGATGCTCGACTACGCCGCTTCGCAGCAGGCACCCGACAGCCGCATCGAATGGCGCCAGGCGGATGCGATGGCGCTGCCGTTCGAAGACGCGGCCTTCGACCTCGTCTGCTGCCAGTTCGGTGCGATGTTCTTTCCAGACCGCATCTCTGCCTATCGCGAAGCCAGGCGGGTCCTGAAGCCGGGAGGACGGTTTTTGTTCAACGTATGGGACCGCATCGAGGAGAATGTATTCGCCGATGACGTGACCAATGCGCTGGCGAGGATCTTTCCCGACGATCCGCCACGCTTCCTGGCACGCACGCCGCACGGCTACCACGACAAGGTGCTGATCCGTCGCGACCTGGAGGACGCGGGTTTCTCTCATGTTGCGATCGACACGCGAGCCGAGCAAAGCCGCGCATCCTCGCCACGCATTCCGGCCGTCGCCTATTGTCATGGCACCGTTCTCCGCAACGAAATCGAGGCCAGGGAGGCTGGAAAACTGGACGCCGCGACCGCCTACGCGCAATCGGCCATTGCGGACAGACATGGCAACGGCGAAGTTGCCGCCAAAATCCAGGCCCATGTGGTCATGGCTGTGGCCTAGACCGCCGACGGACGGCATCCAACATGGCCGACGCGTTCGTCACGTGCCGCATTGACAAGCCAAGGCATGAAACCTAAGCACAGGCACTCAGGGCCGGGGGGCTTTGGCATGTCGAGGAGAGCTTCTTGAAAGGAATTATCCTTGCTGGAGGCAGTGGAACGCGTCTTTATCCACTAACATTAGCCGTCTCTAAGCAAATTCTTCCCATCTACGACAAGCCGATGATCTATTATCCGCTGAGCGTGTTGATGCTCGCGGGAATACGAGAGATTCTGGTTATTTCGACACCGCGTGATCTACCGGCTTTCCGTGATTTGCTCGGCGACGGGTCGGACTTCGGTCTGGCACTGTCTTACGCCGAGCAACCGCTGCCCAACGGCCTCGCGGAGGCTTTCATCATCGGCCGCGATTTCATCGGCAAGGACAGCGTGTCGATGATCCTGGGCGACAACATCTATTTTGGCGACGGGCTGTCGCAGCTTTGCCGCGACGCGGCATCGCGCCAGTCGGGGGCTTCGGTGTTCGCTTATCATGTCGAGGATCCCGAACGCTATGGCGTGGTGTCTTTCGACAAGGCGACCGGAACCGCGCTGACGATCGAGGAAAAGCCGCAAAAGCCGAAGTCCAACTGGGCCGTCACGGGGCTCTATTTCTACGACAATCAGGTCGTCGACATCGCCCCGACCATTCGTCCTTCGGCGCGTGGCGAGATCGAGATCACCGCGGTCAACAATGTCTATCTCGAGCGCGGCCAACTGCATGTTCACCGGCTGGGGCGCGGCTATGCCTGGCTCGACACCGGCACGCATGACAGCCTGCACGAAGCCTCCTCCTTCGTGCGCACGATCGAACATCGCCAGGGCATCAAGGTTGCCTGTCCGGAGGAAATCGCCTTCGAACAGGGGTGGCTGACGGCGGACAAGGTGCTGGAGCGTGCAACCCGCCTGGGAAAGAACGAATACGCCGCCTATCTGCGCCGGCGTGTCGCCGATCTTTCGGAGGGCTAGCATGCTGGAGGTGAGATCCCTGGGCATCGACGGGGTGCTCGAAATCGTTCCAAAACGCCATGGCGACGCACGCGGTTTCTTCATGGAAACCTACAATGCCGAGCGCTTTTCGCAGGCCGGCATCGACTTGACTTTCGTGCAGGACAACCACTCCTATTCCGCCGCCGCGGGCGTCCTGCGCGGACTTCACTACCAGCTTGCGCCGCGTGCCCAGGACAAGCTGCTGCGCGTTATCCGCGGCGGCATTCTCGACGTCGCGGTCGATATCCGCCGCGGTTCGGAAACCTTTGGAAAATGGGTCGCGCTGGAAGTGTCGGCCGAAAAAGGCAACCAGATCCTGGTGCCCAAGGGCTTCGCGCATGGCTTCGTCACGCTCGTGCCCGACACCGAGGTGCTGTACAAGGTGACCGACACCTATTCGCCCGAGCATGACCGGTCGATCCGTTTCGACGATCCCGCCATCGGCATCGCCTGGCCGTCGCTGGCCGGCGGGTTCCAGCTTTCGGACAAGGACCTCAAGGCGCCGGCGCTGGCCGCGGCCGAGGTGTTCGCCTGATGGGAGCTTGTGGTGCATGAGGGCAGCGGCATGAATTTTCTGGTGACGGGCGGTGCCGGCTTCATCGGTTCGGCGGTATGCCGGCATCTGTGCGCCAATCCGGCCTACCGGGTGACCAATCTCGACAAGCTGACCTATGCGGGCAATCTGGCCTCGCTGCGGCCGATCGAGAATGCCCACAATTACAACTTTGCCCAGGCGGACATCTGTGACGAAAGGGCGGTGCTCGATCTCCTGCGCCGCGACGACATCGACATCGTCATGAACCTCGCCGCCGAGAGCCACGTCGACCGTTCGATCGACGGGCCGGGCGCCTTTATCGAGACCAACATCGTCGGTACCTACAAGATCCTCAATGCCGCGCTCGAATACTGGCGCGGCCTGTCCGACGACAGGAAAGGCCGCTTCCGCTTCCATCACGTCTCCACCGACGAGGTGTTCGGCGACCTGCCCTTCGACGGCGGCATGTTCGTGGAGGAGACGCCCTATGCGCCGTCCTCGCCCTATTCCGCCTCGAAAGCGGCCTCGGACCATCTGGTGCGCGCCTGGCACGAGACCTACGGCCTGCCGGTGGTGCTTTCCAACTGTTCCAACAATTACGGCCCCTATCATTTCCCCGAGAAGCTGATCCCGCTCGTCATCCTCAACGCGCTCGACGAAAAGCCGCTGCCGGTCTACGGCGCCGGCGCCAATGTGCGCGACTGGCTGTTCGTCGAGGATCACGCGCGCGCCCTGGAACTCGTCGCCACGAAAGGCCATCCGGGCGAGAGCTACAATGTCGGCGGCAATTCGGAACGCACCAACCTCGCCGTGGTCGAGACGATCTGTGACCTGCTCGACGCCAGGCGCCCGCGCGCCGGCGGCAGGCGCTATCGCGAGCTGATCTCCTTCGTCACCGACCGTCCCGGCCACGACCGCCGCTACGCCATCGATGCTTCCAAGATAAGCCGCGAGCTCGGCTGGACGCCCAGGGAGAATTTCGACAGCGGCCTTGCCAGGACCGTGGACTGGTTCCTCGACAACAAATGGTGGTGGGGGCCGATCCGCGAACAGCGTTATGCCGGCGAAAGGCTGGGCGAAGCACGCAAGGTGGACGCGTGAGGCTGCTCGTCACCGGACGCGACGGCCAGGTCGCCGCGAGCCTGCTGGAGGCCGGCCAGGCGCGCGCGGGCGTGGAGGTCGTCGCCATCGGCCGCCCGGAGCTCCACCTGGCAAGGCCCGCAAGCATCATCGACGCCATCGCGGCTGCCAAGCCCGATATCGTCGTGTCGGCCGCCGCCTATACCGCCGTCGATCAGGCCGAGGACGAGCCCGACCTGGCCTTCGCGGTCAACGCGGCCGGCGCCGGCAAGGTGGCGGAGGCCGCGGCGCGGCTTGGCTTGCCCGTCATCCATCTTTCGACCGACTATGTCTTCGACGGAACGAAGGCCGATGCCTATGTCGAGACCGACCCGCCGGCCCCGCTCGGTGTCTACGGAGCCTCCAAGCTCGCCGGCGAACTGGCGGTGGCGGCAGCCAACCCGCGCCACCTGATCCTGCGCACCGCATGGGTTTACAGCCCGTTCGGCCGGAATTTCGTGAAAACCATGCTGCGGCTGGCCGCCGACCGCGACGAGATTTCGGTGGTCGCCGATCAATGGGGAAATCCGACATCGGCGCTTGATATCGCCGACGCGATCCTGCATGCGGCGACCATGCTGCACCGCGACAAGGACCTCGCCGCCTTCGGCACCTATCACCTGGCTGGCACGGGCGACATCAACTGGAGCGGCTTTGCCCGTCATATCCTCGACACAAGCCTGAAGTCTGGTGGCCCTTGGGCGCGGGTACGGGACATTGCTACGATGGACTACCCAACCAAGGCGCGCCGCCCCGCCAACTCCCGGCTATCAAGCGCGAAGTTCGCGGCGACGTTTGGGTGGAACGCGCCGGACTGGCGGGAGTCGGCGGGCGAGGTGGTGCGGCGGGTTGTGAGCGGCGAGACGAGATAGGCAGTGAGCGTATGAATGAGCGTCCGACACCTGAGAGCGGTTGGGAAGAGACTTGCATCAATTCGCGTCCTGGTGGCGGAGACCAACCTAAAAGCATCGAGATCATCTCGGTTAAACTAAATAATATATAGCCTAATACTTAAAGCTTGTTGATTTTTACCGAAATTTTTTTCATACTTAAAACTAAAGAGAGATAATTGAATAATAGATTTTTCTATAACAAGGCAGGGCCATGAAAATGAACGAAACAAATAAATCTGCTGCGGATATATATGTATTCGATGTGGATCCGAACTCCGACACCGCTGCGGCAAATGTTCTCCGGTTGGCCGGGAAAGATAAGGACGTTTTGGAAATTGGTGCCGGTCCAGGCTCGATTGCGCGGCCACTAGTTGAGAAAAATGGATGCCGCGTTACTGCGCTTGAGGCAGATCCGAAATGCCTCCCGATCCTGCGTAAGTTTTGCGTCGACGTCATCCATGGCGACCTCAACCAACCAGATTGGGATAAGGCGTTTTCTGGGCGGTCGTTCGATGTGATTGTAATTGCTGATGTGTTGGAGCATCTGATCGACCCTTGGCAGACCTTACGGATCGCCAGAAAGTTGCTTCGACCAAACGGGACCGTTGTTTCATCAATCCCAAACGCTTCGCATGCTGCAATGATCGCATCCATACTGAACAACGACGTTGACTACCGTGATTGGGGATTGCTTGATCGTACTCACGTCAGGTTCTTCGGGGCGAAGAACATCCAGAACCTTTTTCGTCAAGCTGATCTCAAGATAGTTGATGCGCGCTATGTGGTGCGAACTCCCGAAATGACGGAGTTTGTCGATACATGGCGCCTTACCTCGGCGCAGCTGCGTGGAGCTCTTGAATTGCCCGCCTTCTCCCAAGTGTACCAAACCGTAGTTTTAGCCGTTGATGCCAACTCGACTCGGCCAGAGTTTGAGTTGGTTCATAATCCTCCTTCCAAGATCGATGCTTCCCTGACCGTCAAGCTTATCGGGAACATTCCTCAGGGTACTATGGTAAGAAGCCTTATCGGTCGATTCCTCGGAAAGCATGGGCGAAAGCTTATAAAAAACGCTCTTGGAATACGATAGATGACACTTCGCTATATAGCTTTCTACCTCCCTCAGTTTTATCCGTTTCCTGAAAATGACCTCTGGTGGGGTAAGGGTTTTACGGAGTGGACGAATGTAACAAAGGCTAAACCACTATTTGACGGCCATGATCAACCGCATCTCCCTACGGATCTCGGGTTCTACGATTTAAGATTGCGCGAGACTCAGCATGAGCAAATCACGCTGGCTAAAGAATACGGAATCGATGCTTTTTGCTTCCACTACTACTGGTTTGGTGGAAAGCGGTTGCTCGACAAGCCAGTTGACGCTTTTTTGGCTGACTCTCTCGCCGACTTCCCATTTTGCCTATGTTGGGCGAACGAGAATTGGACTCGTCGGTGGGATGCTGCTGAGCAAGAGGTGTTGATTGCACAGAGCTACGGGCCTGGCTGGGAGGAACGGTTCGCCGACAGCCTCGTGCCCTTCTTCAGAGACCCTCGCTACGTCAGAGTTGATGGGAAGCCGCTGCTGGTTGTTTATCGCCCCCAGCATATTCCAGACGCGCGCAGGGCTGCCGAGCAATGGCGAGAACACTGCCGCAAGATGGGCGTCGGTGAAATCCATATCGTCAGCGCTTTGACGCACGGTAACGACAACTACGAGCAATATGGATTTGATGCTGGCGTTGAATTCCCGCCACACAATATGCGGGTTGACCCAGTGAACGACATTCTCCCGTCGTACGAACCCTACAATGGATATGCTGTCGAGTTCGCAGATGTGGCGCGCGACTGCCTGAGCAGAGATCGTCGAGATCGAAGAATTTACCGTACCGTCTTTCCAAGCTGGGACAATACAGCACGTGTAAAGGATCGTGCGTTGATCGTTTTAGGAGCGACGGTTGAAAACTATGAGCGCTGGTTGAAAGGAGCTTCCTCGCTCACAAAAAAGGACCGAGCCGCAAGCGAGCAACTGCTATTTATAAACGCTTGGAACGAATGGGCGGAGGGATGTCATCTTGAGCCTGATCGAAAATTCGGCCGCGGTTTTCTGGAAGCGACTCGGCGCGTCAAGTGCGGCGTCTCGTTGGTGGATGGGAACTATGACGTCCATCCATTGCGCAGTTCGTCTGAGAGACAAAAATCTGTGGCTCCATCCCTCAAGTGGAAAGTGGCAGCTCGACTGCACAATCGCCCGTTGGCGCTACGGATTGCGAGGTTGGCCTATAGGACAGTCATCGGTGTCACACGCTGGGGTTCGCAATCTCGTCGTTCGAGGGGCCAACGTTGACGTACTTTCCGTAAAGCCTGCCAGCTTCTGTAGCAACCCCAGCGAGATGCTAAACCGTCCGCCGCAACCGGCTCCCGCCTCAGGGGACTGCTACGAGCAAAGTAACATCAATGTAATTACGAGAAGTGCCGCAGTAAATTTGAAAATAAAAGATTTTTACGGACATAGATACAGAGGTTTTAACCAATGTTAAGGTGGACAAGGGAAATATTTTCGGCGTTAAATCACAAGAAATTGAAAGACCGAACGATATGCGAGTCTTTATCGGTTGTGCCTAGCAGAAAGGTTCGATTTTTTTCACGGATTTCATCTCCAAAAGAATCTAAATTGCGGTCTATAGTTAGAGTTGACGGATATCAATCACCAAAAATATCAGCTAATCGGCTGCAAAATTGCGTGTTTGACGCAGCGAGCGGCCTTGTCGTCCTAGAGGATGGGTCGTTAGATGAGACCTGTCGCTACATCGCAAGCTATTACGTTGATACCAAACGTGACGGTTTAGCAGAAGACGTCAGGGGGTCTGCGAATTCTACAATCGACGACGACTTGATCCATGTATTCCACCGGTCCTGCGGCGCCTACGGGCACTTCATATTGGATGGATTGTGCGCCGTTGCTCTGCTGAAAGACCTGATCCTGGAGCGCCGCCTGAAGATTTTGGTCCCCACTATCTTTCCAGCATGGATCACCGAGGTTTTGGCCGGCGTCGGATTTGGGCCGGGCCATATCGTGAAGGCTTCGGGCGTTGTCCGATGCCGTAGCCTGACTACTTCAACCATGCTGATGGCTGTAAACTGCTTTTTGCCGAACCCGGAGACGATCGCGAAGTTACGGATGCTCGTGGATTCTCCAGTTGTACCCCCAAATCGACGAATTTACTTAACTCGCGACGGCGCTTATTCACCTAGATTTGTGAGAAATGAAGCAGAGACACAATTACTATTCAAGAACGCAGGATTCGAGATCGTCAACCCGACGAGCATGACATTTCCAAAACAAGTAGAATTGTTTGCTTCAGCGAAGGTCATTGCAGGCAATCACGGATCGGCATTGGTGAACATGATCTTCGCCCGTTCAGGCGCTCAGATAATTGACTTAATGCCAGAAGATTGGGTCGGCTATTGGGGCGAGGGTGGCGCCCCTGAGCGGTGGCTATTGAATCTGACTGGCGCGTGTGGCCACGATTATTCGCTCGTTTTGAGTCGATCAGAGATGGTCGGCAACCCGCCTCTTCCAAACGGCTCGACCATTCTTCCGCGAATAGATGCGACCACCGACCTCAATAGTGTTCAAGCGGCAATTTCCGAATTGTCCTAGACTATATTGGTTGAGCGTATGGGCATCCACCATCGCCATGGACGTGATTGCTGATAAGCTTGAGCGTTCGCGTACAATTCGCGATCGAGTTCTGTCATTTCCTTCAGGAGAGCCACGGAGCAGCTTGAGAGATGTTCTAGCGCGGGGCGTCTCTCAGTTACATTCGTTTTATTTGTCGTGACAGTTGACGACCCGCCTATCGATTGAAAAATCTTCGCTGCATCTGAACTTAGCGTCTCGGTAAACCCGATATAGTCGAAGCTGCGCAGGTTTCGTTTGGCCGTTGAAAGAAGTGTCTTTGGCTCACAATCATCAATGCCGACGTTGGAGCCATATCCATGAGCCAATTGGTAGGTTTGGTTGTTCCATATCTGTGGGCGCAGCGGATGAGAGGCCTCTCCCTCGAGGCAGCGCCCCAGCTTCAAAAATTCATCAAACGAGAATCTCTTAGCGGCGTTGTAGAGGATATTGTCGCCTGTCTGCGCGCGACTAAACCAATAAAGGGAAATCAGCCTTTCCACAGGATCACGCAGAAAGGTAAACGCGTATCTACCCTTTAGTAACGGCTCAGCAAAACCGTACCCAAAGTGGCCGGACACAAAGGGGTAACGACTGCATCCCTCTCTGCCCAAGCTTATGAAATCGCCATGGCTCATCACGCCATCCAGCCCGTAGCGCTCACGTGCCATCATCATTATTGAAGTTCCAGCGGTTTTTTGAATATGCAGAAAAACTGCCCGCCTAGGCTTCTGAAACATGTCCCACCCCTATCAAACCAATGAAGCGAATGACATAAGGCGCTAGGCCTCTAGAAACTTGATCCGTGCTGGCCAATCCGTTGTTTTCCACAGCAAAATAACGATCATGCGTCCGTTTCGGTCTGCTTGACCGGTTCTGGCGTAAGCGATTTTATCCGACCGCCCGTTAGCGTCATCTTCTTCGTACACACACTTTGTATAAGCGCCTCGCTATGGCTGGCCAGAACGATAATGCCGGCTTTTTCAGCGAGTTCGTCCATGCGCCGTTTGGCCTTCTCCTGAAAAGAGGCGTCGCCGGCCCCGATCCACTCATCCATTAACAGAATCTCGGGATCAAGCGCGGTCGCCACCGAGAAGGCAAGCCGTGCGGCCATGCCTTGGCTGTAGGCCTTGAAAGGCAGATCGATGAAATCTCCGAGCTCGCTGAAGGCGATGATATCGTTCATCTTCTCTTCGATCTCGGCTTCCGTCCATCCGCTGATCAACCCACGCAACACGATGTTCCTGCGCCCGGTAGCCTCGCGTCGAAAGCCTATATTGATGTTGAAAAGAGCGTCGACCTTACCTTCTATCGCAACGTTTCCGCCGGACGGTTCGTAGATCCCATAAAGCACTTTGAGAAGGGTGGTTTTGCCGGCTCCGTTTGGGCCAACCAAGCCTAACCGGTCGCCAGCCTTCAACTCGAAGCTGACTCCATCGAGCGCCTGCACGAACTGCTTTCTGCCCGAGCCCTCAATTCTACCGCCAGGCCCACCCACGCGTCGGTCCGGCGCGGACAGGGTTAGCTTGTCGTGCAACTTGTAAACAAGGCTGACATTATCCAGCTTGATAGAGACCATGGAAAACTCAGATCAGGAAGACGACTTGTTTGCGATATCGGCCGAGCAGCAGCAATGCTATCGCCCAGGTAGCCAAGGCCGCGATGATGGTTACGATGAAAGCATGGGCTGGAAATTCTCCATTGATGATCGGCAGACGGACGATTTCCAGGAAATAAGTGAAGGGGTTCCATTCGTAGGCGTACTTCTGGACAGGGTCTTGGCCCTTGTTCATCCAGAAGACTGGCGTAAAGAACATGCCGACGCGCAGCAGGTTGCCAACGATGAACTGGCTGTCAGGGAAAAAGGCTCCAAGAAACGCGAAGACAGTGATGAGAGGGGGAGTGGTAAACAAGATCAGGAATAATCCTGCCAGTGACCACAGCCATGGCATGCCGAGATGGGAGCCGCTGAATAGTAAAATGACAACGCAACCTACGATTGCATAGCCGGCCCTGATAACGGACTGCAAAGCCAATCGCATCACATAGACAAACAAAGGCAGAGTCGTACCTTCGATGAAACTCTCTTCGCGTTGGAAGAGCGCCACGCTCATGGACATTACTTCCATCAGGTAGAACCACACTAGAAGGCCGATCGCCACATAGGCGGCATAGCCTGCGGCATCCTTGCCTGCGGGCTGGAACACGAAAACGAATGTTCCCACAAAGGCAATGTAGTTGACCAGAAGCCAAAGCGGCCCGAGCGTCGTGCGCCTATGCTGGTCGCCGATATCCTCATGGGCAAGCGCGACCCAGACCCGGTGTAATTTCATGGCTTTTGAGATGTCGTCAAAAGCGCCGTTTAGTGCCGCAATCATAGCTGGGAGTGTCGCAATCTGTTGTTTTGGCCCATTATCCTTCGCTGGCCATAGCGAACCACCAAGTCCCCCTTCTAATAGTCATTTCGACGGGCACATGGCAACGCATTGCGTCGTAATGAGGTCTGGAGAAGAGTCAACTGCGGCAAAACTGGACACATGCTGATGACGTGCGGTCATTTGTAAGCAATGTCTAACGTCGGCTTCGCAGCAGTTTTCCGCGAATGGGCTTCATGTTTTCCGTTAACCACTCGCCCTCCACAAAAAAAACATCTGGCCATGCCTCGCAGCCCGCAGTATGCGATACAGCAGGCGGGGGCCGGAGATGCTGCTTGGAAGCGTGACGGTCACGAATGGTTCTCGTGCTGACACTTTGCTGGTGCCATTTCCGAAAGCCCGGAGTTTAGTACTGCCTAATGAATACTTTCGTGGAAGCTGTGTTCGGGCTCAGGCCGGAAGTGCGGCGCGTCTTCATCATGGTCCAGGACGTGGTCATGGTCCTCGTCGCCGTGGCGCTCAGCCTTGTCCTGTCGCGGTCGGATCTTTCGTTCGGGGCGTTCTCCAGCGAGGGGCTTGTCACCTGGGCAAGCATCGTTCTCATCAGCCATCTTCTGTTCAGATATAGCGGCCTCTACACCACGGTCTGGCGCTTCGCCTCGACGCCTGATTTCTTCAACATCCTGAAAAGCTGCGCGATCCTGACATTGGTGCTCTACGCCGTTTCGCTGGTCGTGCGTTCCTTCCAGCCCGTCGCCGGCCTCAACGAGCGCCAGTTCATCGTCTTCCTGCTCGTCTCCTTCACCATCATCTCGGCGCCCCGGCTGTTCTACCGCTTCCTGCGTGACGGCGCGAGCTGGGGTATCCTGAACGGCAGGGCCGACACCGCGCGGACCAGGCAGGCGCTGTTCGTCGGGCGGCTCGGCGAGGCCGACCTGATCATCCGTTTCACGCGCACGGCGCAGCCGGCCGACCTTGCCATCGCCGGCATCATGGCGACCGAGCGCGGCGCGCCGCTGGGCACGCGCATTCAAGGGGTTCCGGTGGTGGCGACGCGGCCGCGCCTGGTCGATGTCCTGGACGACTATGCGACCGGCACCAAGAGCCTCGATATGCTGATTTTCGGCAGCGGCGCCGAGCATGAGATCGAGGAATATTCCGAGCTGGTCCGCGTCGCGCGCCACGGCGACATCGCGGTCGTGCAGTTCTCCGGGCTTTCGCAACTGGGCCAGGAGGGAAAGCTCGTTCTTGATGCCGTCGAGATGGAAACGATCCTGCGCCGCCCGACGGTGCCATCCGACATCGAGCGCATCGGCGCCTTCGTCGGCGGCAAGCGCGTCCTGGTCACGGGAGGCGCCGGCTCCATCGGGCGAACGCTGGTCAAGCGGTCGCTGCAGCTTGGCTCCGAGGCCGTGCTGGTCGCCGACAATTCCGAATTCGGCATCTTCCAGCTCAGCCAGTATGTCGACGACAAGGACCATGACCGACTCAAGGTCCGCATCGTCGATGTCGCGGACAGGCGCCAGATGACGCGCGTCGTCACGGAGTTCAAGCCCGACATCATCTTCCATGCCGCGGCGTTGAAGCATGTTCCGCTGCTGGAGGAGAACTGGGAATCGGCCATCCAGACCAACGTCTTCGGCACGCTCGTCTGCGCCGAGGTCGCCGCCAGGTGCGGCGTGGCGCAATTCGTCATGGTCTCGAGCGACAAGGCCGTCGATCCGACGTCCGTGCTTGGCATGACCAAGCGCGCCGCCGAACAGATCGTCAGCGCCTTGCATGGAACGCCGGCCGGTGAACCGGACGTGCGCCGCCCCGCCACCAAGTTCATCGCTGTGCGCTTCGGCAACGTCTTCGGCAGCAACGGCTCGGTGGCGACCATATTCCAGGCCCAGATCGAGGCCGGTGGGCCGGTCACCATAACGGACCGGCGCATGACGCGCTATTTCATGACTGTCGCCGAAGCCGTCGATCTCGTGATCATGTCGGCGGCCGATGCCGCGTCGCGGCCGGCCAGCCAGGACTACGCCGTCTACATGCTCGACATGGGCAAGCCCGTGCCGATCCTCGAAGTGGCCGAAACGATGATCCGCATGGCAGGAAAAAGCCCCTATACGGACATTCCGATCCGATTCACCGGCATCCGGCCGGGTGAAAAGCTCCACGAGACGCTCCACGGCGAGGACGAGCAATTGGTCGAGCTCAGCATTGCCAAGATTTTCGGCCTCAGCACCGATGTCGCGCGGTGGGCGGATGTGCAGGCAGCACTTGCGGCGCTGCAGCAATCCATGAAGAGCCATGACAAGGCGGCCTCGCTCGCCATCCTGGCCGATCTCGACCGCGCGACCAAGACAAGGGCGAACGCGCGGCAGGACGCGGCGCCGAAGGCGGCCGGGCAGGCGGGCTGATCAATTGCAGGGAAAGTGTGTTTTTCGCGGCTCGGAAAACCTCGCACGGCAAGGCGTTTGACATCAGTGGGTAAGACAGATCCGCGCATTGCCGTCCTGATGGGCACGAAGGATGGCGCTGCCTTCATCGACGAGCAGGTGCGGTCGCTGCTCGATCAGTCCCATCCTCTGATCGACCTCTGGATATCCGATGACGGCTCCGTCGATGGCACCGTTTCCATCATCGAAGCCTGGAAGCCCCGCTGGTCAAAAGGCCGGATAACCCTGGTGGAGGGACCGAGGCAAGGCTTCGCCGCCAATTTCCGGTCGATGATCCTCGACCCGCGCCTCGACGCGGATTGTTACGCCTTCTGCGATCAGGACGATGTCTGGGAGCCCGACAGGCTTGAAGCCGCCCTTGGCTGGATGCAGGCATTCGACGCGGAGGTCCCGCTGATGTTCTGCTCGCGAACCGCGACCATGACCGAAGCCGGAAGCCTGATCGGCCGTTCGCCGCTGTTCAGCCGTCCGCCATCCTTCCGCAACGCGCTGGTGCAAAGCATTGCCGGCGGCAACACCATCCTGCTCAACCGCGCGGCACGCGACCTGTTGGCCAGAGCCTCCACCCGGACCGGCTTCGTCAGCCACGACTGGTGGGCCTACCTGATTGTCGCCGGTGCCGGCGGCGTCGTTCACTACGATCCGCGGCCATTGGTACGCTATCGCCAGCATGCGGCAAATCTGGTCGGCGCCAATGCATCGTGGCAGGCGCGGGTCTCGCGGCTCGGCCGCCTGTTCAAGGGCCATTTCGCCGACTGGACCGATCTCAACCTTGCCGGCCTCGCCGTCAATCGCGATCTCCTTACCAAGGACGCGATGGCATGCCTCGACCTGTTCGAAAACGGTCGGCAAGGCACGCTTTTCCAGCGCCTGCGCGCCCTGCGCGAAAGCGGCGTCTATCGACAGACATTTGCCGGAACCCTTGGGCTCTATCTCGCCTTTGTGCTGAGTCGTATCTGAATGTCGAGAGCGCGTGGAGTGCTTGGTCGGGAGGTGACCCCATGCTACGCCGACCGGATTGACGGGCTTCGCTCGCGGTTGCCGCGCCAAGCCCTGGCGGGGAGCCCTTTCGGCCACTCATGACGACAGCCAAGAAAATCCTCGATCGCGCCGGTGCGGCTGTGCTGCTGGTGGCGACCTCTCCCATTCTGTTGCTCGCCATGCTTGCCGTCCGGGCATCGTCGCCTGGTCCGGTGATCTTTTCCCAAACCCGGATTGGCCGCGAAGGTGTGCATTTTCGCTGCCACAAATTGAGGACAATGTACCAGGGAACGCCATCACTGCCCTCGCATGAAACGCCCGTCAGCGCCGTGACCCCAGTTGGAAAGAGGTTGCGGAAATTCAAGCTCGACGAGTTGCCGCAACTCTGGAACGTCCTGCGCGGCGAAATGAGCCTTGTCGGGCCGCGTCCTTGCCTGCCGATCCAGACGGAACTGATCGAATGCCGCAGGCGGCTGGGGGTTTTGCAGGCTCTGCCCGGAATGACGGGCTTGGCCCAGATCAGGGGTATCGACATGTCGGACCCGCGACTTCTGGCCGAAACCGATGCGGCCTATCTCAGGACCGCGTCGTTCTGGCTCGACATTCGGATCCTGTTTGGCACGCTCTATCGCGGCTAAGCGGCCGTGCTCCACCGGTCTTTGAACCAGGGTCAGACAGGAACTCGGGGCTTCTGGAACCGCGCTATCTCGGTCAGCCGCTCCAGCGTGCCGGTTTCCGGCGCCCAGCCTTCCGAGGCAAGCAGGGAAGGGTCGCATATCTGTGTCGCGGTCAGGCTATCCCAGAACGCCCGCTTGCCAAGCAGAATGGCGGCCGCCCGCATCGGTCCGGCCGGCACTGTCATCAGGCGCGGCGGCCTCCCGACGCCGCGGCGAAAGGCAGCGATGATGGCAGCGACGGAAACCGGCGGCACGTCGCTGGCGGTATAGATCGGCCGAAGCGGCTCCGGATGGCCAAGCAGATGCCACACCGCCCCTGCCGCCGATTGCGATGACAGCAGCGAGCGGTGTGCGGTCAGTGCGCCTGTCGGCATCGGCAGGGGCGTATCGGCGAGCCGCATCAGCGTCGCCAGGTTTCCTTTCATGCCGATCCCGTAAACCGGAGGCAGCCGCAATATGGCGGCGTCGGTGCGGCCATGCGAGGCATAGGCGCCCAATACTGCGATTTCGGCTTCGCGTTTCGAGCGCCCGTAGGCGTCCTGCGGGCGGGGGACGGTGTCTTCGTCGATCGTTGCGCTGGCACGCGGGCCGATCACGGCCCGGATCGAGGAGAGATGGATGAAGCGACCGCTCGCCTGCGTGGCGGCGGCCTGTGCCAGACGTGCGCTCAATTGCGCATTGGCTGCCAGAAGATCGGCTTCGGTGGCATTGCCCTGGTCATTGTTCAGACCCGCGCAATGGACGATATCCGTGACATCCCTGGTCAGCGCCAGGAAGGCCGCGGCCGGGGCTCCGGGACCCGGCATCGGCACGGCGTCCGACCCCGCATCAAGTCTCTCCGGCTGGCGGGAGGCGAGGCGAAGCTCGACGCCAGCCTCGCGAAGCCGATGGA
The DNA here is from genome assembly GCF_020164745.1 of Mesorhizobium sp. ES1-4. Classification (GTDB taxonomy): domain Bacteria; phylum Pseudomonadota; class Alphaproteobacteria; order Rhizobiales; family Rhizobiaceae; genus Mesorhizobium. The sequence continues at coordinate 35,127 of NZ_JAIUGV010000004.1, forward strand.
CCACCTGGCGGCCGATGAAGCCTGTCGCGCCTGTAACCAGGACTTTCATTGTCTGGCCCGGACCGGCCATCGGGCGGCTGGTGGAGGCGCCAGTCCCTCCGCTGACGGAACAGCTTGGCCTTCCAACGCGGCCTGGCGGCCACAGGCAAGATATGTTCCCGATACAAGGAAGATCATGAAGACCGAGTCCAGAATGTCATGGCCGAGCAGGATGCCCGTCATTCCGGCGGTCAGATAGGTGATCACGACGGCGACAATCATGGTGGCGCCGAACCGCTCGATCGGATCGGCGCTGTCGCGAAGGACCAGGGCGGCGTTGCGGGCCGCAACCACAAAGATCGCAGCCAGCGTCACCGCACCCAGGATTCCCGCCTGGACCAAGGCGGTCAGGAAGCCGTTATGGAAATGATTGAAGCCTTCATCGATCCCGAACTGGTCCTGAAAGCCATGCTTGATCAAGAGCCGGGTGGCTCCCACTCCATGTCCGAACAATGGCATCTCACGAAATGCCTTCAGGCCGATATCCCAGAGGGCAACGCGCAATCCCAAGGCTGTCGTGTGGTCACCGTGGGCCGCCAGCGCATCCCAGTCCGAGTGCAGAAATGCGACACGGCCGGCTATCGTGTGGAACCCGAAAACCGCGATCGTGACCGCGATCGCGGCCAGCAGCAAAAGCACGTGGACGGCATTTCGGCCTCTCAGCCTCTGCTGGTTGATCAGCAGAACGGCGATGCCGGCAATCAGCAGTGACAGCCAGACTATGCGCGTACCGGAGTAGATGATGGCGATCGTTCCGGCGAGCGCGGCGCAGACGAGGGCGATCCTGTATCTCTCCATGCCGGACAGGACAGAGGCCACGCAGATCACCACGGCAAGGCAGAGCACCTCGGCGAACACGATCGCATTCCCGGCCCCGCCCTCGGCGCGCATGCCAAGCCGATATTGCTGGTAGACCGCCAGCAGCAGCGCGCCAAGGCAGGCCGCCATGCTGGCCAACACAATGATGCGGACGAGCGTTGTCTTTTGAGAAATGCTCCAGGTCGAATAGGAGATGGGAAACAACAGGAAGGTGACCAGCGGGATAAGATGCCGCGCGTCCCTGACGATCGCGTGGTTGACGAGCGACGCCAGGACATTGCTTGCGCAATAGGCATAGATCGCGATCGTCAGCGCCAGCGCCGCCCGGTCGACATTGAAGCGCCTTCTCTTCGCAGCGATCAACAGGACGGACCACAGGCCGCCGCCGTTAAATACGAAGCTGACCACCGATCCCAGCACCGGGGGAGAAAAGAAGCAGAGGATGGAGAAGTAGACATTGATCCGCGAAGGCGTGAATTGCTGCCTTATGGATGAAAGCCGGTTCAACTTTCGGACCTGCTATTCTCGAGAAAGTTTATGCGGCACATCGCGTTTGGTGAAACGGAATGTGCCCGCCTCGAAATTGCCCCATGCTTCGTCATGCATCTTTGTCCGCTCTCGAAAGCGTATAGCGGCTGGGTTGCCGTTTCGATAGTGCGCCCGGATCGATCGCCGCCGAAATCGCGCGGTCGCCGCCAATTCACCCTTGCGGCGCTGGCGGCGCGCCCGCAGGCAATATTTTTCCTGTCGTTTCCGGCTGGAGGCCCCTCAAGCAGAAATTTCCTGGCTTTGCCGGCAAGCATGGAAAATTCATTCCCCAACGGACCGGCTACCGGACTCGTCTTGCGTTGTTCTGGGGCGCGACGATCTGCTAGAACGCCCGCACGAAACACTTTGTCCAGAAGCGAAGCTTGAACCGGGCGCAAAAAGCTCGATGATCGACGCGGGATCTTCTGTTGCAAGGCATGAGAGAACGCTCACGGTCCATGACATCAGCGCTAACGCATCTGCAGCGGCTTGAAGCCGAGTCCATCCACATATTCCGCGAGGTCGCGGCAGCCTTCAGCAAGCCGGTCATGCTCTATTCCGTCGGCAAGGATTCGTCGGTGCTGATGCATCTGGCGATGAAAGCGTTCTACCCGGCCAAGCCGCCATTTCCCTTTCTTCACGTCGACACCACCTGGAAATTTCGCGAGATGATCGCATTTCGCGATCAGATGGCGCAGAAGCTGGGTTTCGACCTCCTGGTTCATGTCAATGAAGACGGCGTGCGCGACAACATCAATCCGTTCGACCATGGTTCGAACACTCACACCCATGTTATGAAGACCGTGGCGTTGCGCCAGGCGCTCGACAAATACGGCTTCGATGCCGCCTTTGGCGGCGCCCGTCGCGACGAGGAAAAGTCACGGGCCAAGGAGCGCATCTTCTCTTTCCGCAATGCCCAGCATGTGTGGGATCCGAAGAACCAGCGGCCCGAGATGTGGAAGATTTTCAACACCCGTATCGCGCAGGGTGAATCGATCCGCGTCTTCCCCTTGTCGAACTGGACCGAGCTCGACATCTGGCAGTACATTCTGCAGGAAGACATTCCGATCGTGCCGCTCTATTTCGCCAAGCAGCGGCCGGTCGTCGAACGCGATGGCATGTTGATCCTCAAGGACGACGATCGCATGAAGCTGCTCCCCGGCGAGGTCGTGGAGAACCGGTTGGTGCGGTTCCGTACGCTTGGCTGCTACCCGCTGACCGGCGCCATAGAATCCGACGCCGACACACTGGAAGCCATCGTCGGCGAGATGCTGACGGCACGCACCTCGGAGCGGCAGGGCCGCCTGATCGACCGCGATGAAGCCGGTTCGATGGAAAAGAAGAAGCGCGAGGGGTATTTCTGACCATGCGCCACATCATGGCAAAGAGCCTCGCTCCCACGGACGGCGTTCGCGATTATCTGGCCGCACAGGAGAAGAAGTCGCTGCTGCGCTTCCTGACCTGCGGTTCGGTGGATGACGGCAAATCGACATTGATTGGACGCTTGCTCTCCGACACCAAGCAGATTTTCGAGGACCAGCTCGCCGCGCTCGAACGCGATTCGCGCAAGCATGGCACGACGGGCGACGACATCGACTTCGCGCTGCTGGTTGATGGCCTCGAGGCCGAGCGCGAGCAGGGCATCACCATCGACGTCGCCTACCGCTTCTTCGCCACGCCGAAGCGCAAGTTCATCGTCGCCGACACGCCCGGACACGAACAATATACCCGCAACATGGCGACGGGCGCTTCGACCGCCGATCTGGCGATCGTGCTGATCGATGCCCGGCAGGGTGTGCTGCGCCAGACCCGGCGCCATTCGATCATCGCCTCGCTGCTCGGCATCCGCCACATCGTGCTGGCGGTCAACAAGATCGATCTCGTCGATTTTGACCAGGCGGTCTTCGACAGGATCGTCGAGGACTACCGGCAGTTCTCACGCGATCTTGGTTTCCAGACCATCGCGCCGATCCCGATGTCGGCCCGCTATGGCGACAATGTCAGCGCCCGCTCCGAAAACACGCACTGGTATTCCGGCCCGACCTTGATCGAGCACCTCGAGACCGTTTCCGTCGAAGAGGCTGCAGTCGAGCTGCCGTTCCGTTTTCCGGTCCAGTACGTCAATCGCCCCAATCTCGATTTCCGCGGCTTCGCCGGCACCATCGCCTCCGGCACCGTCGCGCAAGGCGACGAGGTCGTCGTTGCGAAATCGGGCAAGTCCTCGCATGTCAAACGCATCGTTGCATATGGCGGCGATCTCAAACAAGCGGTGGCCGGGCAGGCCATAACGCTCGTCCTTGACGACGAGGTCGAGGTTTCCAGGGGCAACATGCTGGTTTCTCCGGCCGCGCGGCCGCAGGTCGCCGACCAGTTCGCCGCCAACATCGTGTGGTTTGACGAGCACGCGCTGCTGCCGGGCCGTTCCTATATCCTGCGCACCGAGACCGATCAGACCAGCGCCACGGTCACCGACCTGAAATACCGCATCAACGTCAACGATTTTGCCCATGAGGCGGCCAAGTCGCTGGAGATGAATGAAGTCGGCATCTGCAATATCTCGACGCGGGCGCCGATCGCCTTCGATCCCTTCGCCGAAAACCGTACCACCGGCGCCTTCATCCTGATCGACCGCATCAGCAACGCCACCGTTGGCGCCGGCATGATCGTGCACTCGCTGCGGCGTGCCGAAAACATCCATTGGCAATCGCTCGATGTCGGCAAGCGCGTGCGCGCAGACATGAAGAACCAGCGGCCCGGCGTGTTCTGGTTCACCGGCCTGTCGGGCTCCGGCAAGTCGACCATCGCCAACCTGTTCGAGAAGAAGCTGTTCGCCACCGGCCGCCACACCTATATTCTCGATGGCGACAACGTCCGTCACGGCCTCAACCGCGACCTCGGATTCACGGACGCCGATCGCGTCGAGAACATTCGACGCGTCGCTGAAGTGGCCAAGCTGATGGCGGACGCCGGGTTGATCGTCATTGTCTCGTTCATTTCGCCGTTCAGCGCAGAGCGGCGCATGGCAAGGGAACTGATGGCCGATGGCGAGTTCATCGAGGTGTTTGTCGACACGCCCTTCGAGGAGTGCGCCAGGCGTGATCCCAAGGGCCTTTATGCTCGGGCGCTGAATGGCGAGATCAAGAATTTTACCGGTGTCGATTCTCCTTACGAAGCACCGGAGAAACCGGAGATCCATCTGAAGACGCTCGGCAAGTCGGCCGAAGAGATGGTAGATTCCCTGGAACACTGGCTGAACGAGCGTGACATTGCCGAAGACCAATATGACAATGGCGGCGGCATCTGACGACACGTCGATGCTTGAAATCTTCGAGCGGCTGGCGCTAGCTGCCGGGCGCGAGGTCATGCGTGTGTTCCATGCAGGCTGCGCGGTGGACCGGAAATCGGATTCCTCGCCGGTGACCGAGGCGGACCGCGAGAGCGAGAAGATCATCCTTGCTGGCCTGCGCGCGGAATTCCCCGACATTCCCTGCGTGGCCGAGGAGGAAGCAGCGGCCGGTGTCATGCTGAGTGAACTTGGCGATGCCTTCTTCCTCATTGATCCACTCGACGGCACCAAGGAATTCGTCAACCGGCGCACTGATTTCACCGTCAACATAGCGCTTATCCGTCATGGCGTGCCGGAACTGGGCGTCGTCTTCGCGCCATGCGGCGGCCGGCTTTTTTCCGGCCGGCCGGGCAGGGCCGAGGCCCTTGAAGTCGATAGCGACTACCAGATCGTTTCTCGCCGGCCGATTTCGGTGAGAACGGCCGCGACACCGCTGGCGGTGGTTGCCAGCCGCTCGCACAACACACCTGAAACCGATGCCTATATTCGCGATCTCGGTGCCGCCGAAATCGTCTCGGTCGGCTCGTCGCTGAAATTCTGCCTCCTCGCCAATGGCGAGGCGGATGTCTATCCGCGCTTCGGCCGCACCATGGAATGGGACACCGCGGCGGGTGACGCAGTGCTGCGCGCCGCCGGTGGCACAACGCGCACGCTGGACGGCAGGCCGTTGGCCTATGGCAAGCGCAACCAGGCCGATGACGAGGACTTCGCCAATCCGCATTTCATCGCCAGCGGCAGCGTTGCTACCGGAGGTGGTATCGAACGTTGAGGTGAAAAGCCTACGCCGATCACCTATCCTGTATCGGCGTTCCCTGAGTCGGTAATTGAATGTCCTTTTTTCAGAAATGCCATGCCGTCATCTCGGGCGGGTTTCCGGTATGGACCAAAAATCGCGATGAAATAGCCTTCAGGATGTTGCTGGGCCTCTATGCCCTCTCTCCCGCTCTTTTCGTCTTCATCGAAATGTCTCCGACGGTCCTGGCACTTGTGGCGGCACTCATGGGCGCTCTTACCCTTTTGACAAGGCGTGCACGCTTTGGCAGGGCGACGATGGGGCTCTCCCTCACCCTGGCTCTCTTGTCAGCCATTGTCCTTACGAGCGCCCTATGGTCGATCCACGCGAGCCGCTCTCTCACGGCGGCGAGGGATGTGTTTGGCTACTCGATCGCCGCCATCCTGCTGTTCGAGTGCATTCTGGCGCTTCCGAGCGCTCGACGCGACCGGCTCGCGCGGGTCTCGTTGGTCGGCATGCTGATTGGCCTGGTGTCGGTGATGGGGTGGGAACTGTATTTCGCGTTTTTCACCGAAGATCCACGATTTGTGGAAAATGTTTTCACCCTTCACAAGATCACGGTCTACGGCGCTTTTTTTGCCGTCATGTTTCTCGCCCAGCCGAGGCTGGTGTGGAGGGGGTTTGCGGCTCTCTTTGCCGTGCTGACATTGCTCTACGGTCAATCGACCGGCGTCAATCTGGCGATTGTCTTCGTGGCGGGGATGTTCGTCATGCCCGCGAAATACCGTCAACACGCGTTGGTCGGATTCTTCGTCGTCTATTTGTCTCTTGCCCTGATCGCCCCCTTCGTCGTCTCGCCGCTGTTCGCCTACCTCAAAACAACTGGATTGCTGGCTTTCTATCCGGGAACGTTCGCCGCGCGCCTCGATCTTTGGCAGATGATCTCGCCCCACATTGCGGACCAGCCGGTTCTTGGCCATGGCGCCGATACGATGAGGAACGCGGTCGGAGTCGTGGTCAACCCCACATATTATGCGCAGGTTGACCTCCCAAGCGCGCACAATATCGTATTCGATTTGTGGTACGAACTGGGAGCGCTTGGCATCATTGTGTATGGGATGCTTCTCGCAGCGATCGTAAGAATGATCGGCGGTTTGAGCGGCCCCTGCCACTTCATAGCCAGCAGCTACCTGATCATAGCTGTTGTCGAACTGTCGGTCGACCATCGGATCTGGTTGTCATGGGTGCTGGGCACCTTGGTCTTCACCGCGGGCATCTGCATATTGCAGTGCCGTTCCGTGAACCAGCCGGTAATGGAAGACCGGATCGCAAGACGGGCAGGGACTTTCTCAAGATCAAGATAACGGCGCGAAGTAGGCCGCGCGCCTCGCCGCCCCCCGACGAGGTGTCGGCCCTCTGGTATTCGACGCCCTATTCGGCCGCGGCTTGCGCGGAGTTCGAGCCGATATAATTGCGGATCGTTTCGATGATCATGTCCTGGTCGGCCTCGCTGAGATAGGGATGCATCGGCAGGCACAGGATGCGTTTCGGCAGGTCCTCCGAAACGGCAAGACCGGTCGGCGTGCGCGGGTAGTCGCGATAGGCGACCTGCTCATGCAGCGGCTTGACGTAGTAGATGACAGACGGAATGCCCTTTTCGCTCAGATGCGCTTTAAGGCCGTCGCGTTTCGGTGTTTCGATCGCGTATTGCGCCCAGGCCGAGCGGCTGCCGTCCAGGTTGCGGGCGGCGGCGACGATGTCGCCGAGGCCATCTGCATAGCGCTGGGCCACCACCTGCCGCACCACCATTTCTTCCTCGAGGATGGCGAGTTTCTCGATCAGGATTGCCGCCTGCAGCGTATCGAGCCGTGAATTGATGCCGACGCGGATGTTGTCGTACTGCGTCTCGCCCTTGCCGTGGAAGGCGAAGGAACGCAGCGTATCGGCCAGAGTGTCATCATTGGTGAACATCGCGCCGCCGTCGCCATAGCAGCCGAGCGGCTTGGCCGGATAGAAGCTGGTCGAGCCGACATGGCCGAACGCCCCGCACATCCTGCCTTCGAGTGAGCCACCCATGGACTGGGCGGCGTCCTCGATCACCAATAAGCCTTCGCGATTGGCGACAGCCATGATCGCGTCATAGTCGGCGGCAAGACCGAAAAGGTCGACGGGGATGATCGCCCTTGGCTTCAGCCGGCCTTGCTTCTTGATGGCCGCGATCGCCGCCTCGAGGCTGGCGATGTCGATGTTGTAGGTCTTCGGATCGATATCGACGAAAACCGGCTCGGCCTTGGCCAGCGCCACCACTTCCGCGGTTGCGGCGAAGGTGAAGCTCGGCACGAACACCGCATCGCCCGGACCGATGCCAGCGGCGAACAGCGGCAAAAGCAGTGCGTCGGTGCCGTTGGCGCAGGCCACGACATGCTTGACGCCGACATAGGCGGCGAGCTTCTTCTCGAATTCGGCGACCTGGGGGCCAAGGATATAGCGGCCATCCTCGACGACGTGGTCGATCGCCGCTTTCAGCCGGTCGCGGATTCGTTCACGCTGCGCGCCAAGATCGATGAACTGCATGTCGGCCTCAATACCTGCCAATAACCGGTCCGCTGGTACCAGACTTGGCGCGGCTGAAAAAGCCGGCCGCGGACCGGGCATATGGTGCAAGTGTCGCAGCCCGTTACCGTGTTTTGCCGGCGCATTGCCTCAAAAAGCCGGAAATCCGGGCTTGGCGGTGCAACTCACGCCACTTCTATCGCGGCTTTCCGGCGCATGGAAACATAAAGTGATCGCGTTGGAGCGCCGATCAGCCGATCTCGTGCCGCCAGGGGGGATTGGCGCCGGCTCGCGACACCGTCACCGCCGCCGCCTTGGCGCCGAGCGCCAGTGCCTTGTGGATAGCGTCTTCGGTCAGGCTCGAAATCGCTGCTTTCGTCAGCAGGCCTTGCTCATGCAGCGAGGCGAGAATGCCCGCGTTGAACGTGTCGCCGGCGCCGACGGTGTCCACCACCTCGACCGTCTCCGGCATGACGGTGACACGGTGCTGCTTGCTGTAGCCAACGGCACCTTCGCTGCCATGCGTGACGACGATCAGCTTCGGTCCGCGGTCGAGCCAATTGCGCACGACCTCCTCGTGCGAACCGGCTTCACCGAACCAGTTGAGGTCTTCGTCCGACAGTTTGACGATGTCGGCCATGGCCATCATGGCGCGGATGCGTCTGAGGTGCTTGGCCTTGTCGGGGATGAAGTTCGGCCGGATATTGGGGTCGAGCATCATGACGCGGACCTCATGCTCGCGCCGCATGAATTCTTCATAGGCCGAGCCGGCCGGCTCCGAGATCAGGCTGATGGCGCCGAACAGCATCGCCTCGATCTCACCGCCGAGTTGCGGCAGGTCCTCGGTGGTCAGCATGCGCCCGGCCGTGTTCTCGTCATAGAAGGTGTATGTCGCCTGGCCGTTGTTCAGCCGCACGAAGGCCAGTGTCGTCGGCCGGGGCGAGGTGTGCGCGTAGGTCGAACTGACCTTGCTCGCCCCCAGCGCGTCCCTGAACTGACCGCCGAACAGGTCCGACGACAGGCCCGAGAAGAAGCCGGCCGGCGCGCCGAGACGGCCGAGTGCGATCGCCGAGTTGAAGACCGCGCCGCCGACATAGGGAGCAAAGGCTGGCTCGCCCTGCGCGGTGGTGCGCGGCAGCATGTCGATGAGGGCTTCGCCGCAGCACAGGATCATGGCTTCTTGGTCTCCGGCGGATAGATCACGCCCTTGCGGATGATAATGTTGGCGTAAAGCCGGGGCTCGCTGGTCGCGACGATGGCATGCGCCGATTTGACCCGTGCATAGAAGTCGGCGCCGGCCAGCGCAACCACCTTGCGGCCCGGCGCGCGTTTGGTGCAGATCGCCTCCATTTCACGATGGACAGGGTCGGCAAGCGACGGATCGCCTTTCACCGAGGCCCGAAACAGCGCCTCCGGAACGGCATCGTCGACCGGAAGCAGCGTCAATACCGCGTCGAGTACGGGAATGAGGGCATGGCCGTCGGCCCGGACGAGGCGTCTGGCCTGCTCCTGCGCCGGATAGTTCCCGTCGACCAGCGCAATCTCGTCGCCATGACCCATGGCGCGCAATATCGCCAGAAGCTCCGGACCAAGCAGCGCCGGGATTCCGATCAGCATTCAGGCGCTCCTGGAGATCGTCGTCGCACCGATCAGGAAGCGTTCGGAAAGCGGCAGGCTGGCGCCGCCGAGCGCCCGGGCGTGGATGCCCACGCTTCCCTCGCGGACGGCCGGAAGTTTCAAGCCTTCGCCGTCGATTGCGCCAATTGCCGTCACGACCGCCTCGACCAGCTTGTGGCGCACGGCCGTTGGCATCCAACCGTCGATCACGGCGGCCTCGAAATCGATGACGGAGGACGCCGCGACGATGGCATAGGCGAGCGCCTGCGAGGCGTTGGCGATCCACTCGTCGAGCTCGGCGCCTATCTCCCCCCAATCCTCGGGTGAGGTCCAAAGATACGAGGCCTCGACGCCGCGCGCATTGAGCGCTTTTTCCAGCATGGCGATCGAGGCCACGTCGATGAGCTGGGTCGGCTTTCCATCCGGTCCCGGCACGGGCATCGAGCCGAGCGCGCCGGCATTGCCGGTCGGGCCTCCGAACAGCCGGCCGTTGAGCACGATGCCGCCACCGGCAAAGGCGCCGATATAGAAATAGACGAAGTCCCGCGCCGCGCCCGTCTGGCCGAAGACCAGTTCGGCACCGCAGGCGGAGGTGGCGTCGTTCTGCAGATAGACCGGAAAATCGCACTGCGTCTGGATGTCGGCCCTGATATCGCGGTGGCGCCATTCGTCCATGACGTCGCGCGGCGCGCCGGCGGTGTCGGCCCAGTTCCAGAGTTCAAAGGGCATGGCGATACCAAGCCCGGCGATGCGCTTGTCCTGCGCCGGTGTCAACCCGCCCCGCATCGTCTTCATGCCTGCCGTCACGAATTCGACCGTCTCGCGGGGGGCAGGGTAGCGGTAGGAATGCTGCAGCATCGCGCGCACGTTTCCGAGGAAATCGATCAGCACGAGCTCGGCGCTGCGCCGGCCGATCTTGAGGCCGAGGAAGAAGGCGCCTTCCGGGTTGAGCGCCATGGGGATCGAGGGCTGGCCGATCTTGCCGCGCAACGGCGCCTGCCGCACGAGCAGGCTTTCTTCCTCCAGCTCGCGCATGATGACCGAAACCGTCTGCGCCGAAAGTCCGGTCATGCGAGCGATGTCGGACTTCGCCAGACTGCCGTGCTGGCGCACCAGCGAAAGCACCAGGCGCTCGTTGTGGTCGCGCATGCCGCTCTGGTTGGTGCCGCGGTGAATCAGGCTCTCATTCGCTTCGGGCGAACCATGCCTCGCAGTGGCGGTCTCCACCCTGTTCCTCCCGTCGTTTCCCCATAATGCTTTTGGGTCAGAATGAGTGAAGGACGCAAGACTGTCAATAATAAATAAGAGTGATTTAATTATTGACAGATGCCTTGGTCTGGTGTCTTTTGGTCGGGCATCCGCGCTGGGAGAAGTCGCTTGGATGCCGTGCGGGTGCCGGTTGGCCGGCATTCGAAAATGTTCCACTGGGAGGAAGATCGTGACCAATACAAAACTGTTGAAGTCCACCGTTTTTGCGGCGGCCGCACTGGGTCTGATGGCGTTCGCTTCGTCCGCATCCGCCGCCGGCGTCGGCGCCTGCCTGATCACCAAGACCGACACCAATCCGTTCTTCGTCAAGATGAAGGAGGGCGCGACCGCGAAGGCCAAGGAACTTGGCGTCGATCTCAAGACCTATGCGGGCAAGATCGACGGCGACAGCGAGAGCCAGGTGGCGGCGATCGAAAGCTGCATCGCCGACGGCGCCAAGGGCATTCTGATCACTGCGTCCGATACCAAGGGCATCGTGCCGACGGTGAAGAAGGCGCGCGATGCGGGCCTGCTGGTGATTGCGCTCGACACGCCGCTCGATCCGGTCGACGCCGCCGACGCGACCTTCGCGACCGACAATCTGGAGGCCGGCAAGCTGATCGGCGCCTGGGCCGCCGCCACGCTGGGCGACAAGGCCAAGGATGCCAAGATAGGCTTCCTCGACCTGACCCCGTCGCAGCCGACCGTGGACGTGCTGCGCGACCAGGGCTTCATGATGGGCTACGGCATCGACGTCAAGGATCCCAACAAGATCGGCGACGAGACCGATCCGCGCATCGTCGGCCATGACGTCACCAACGGCAACGAGGAGGGCGGCCGCAAGGCGATGGAGAACCTTCTGCAGAAGGACAACACCATCAACGTCATCCACACCATCAACGAACCGGCCGCGGTCGGTGCCTACCAGGCGCTCAAGGCCGTCGGCCTCGAAAAGCAGGTTCTGATCGTTTCGGTCGACGGCGGCTGCCCCGGCGTCAAGTCGGTCGCGGAAGGCGTCATCGGCGCCACCTCACAGCAATATCCGCTGCAGATGGCGGCACTCGGCATCGAGGCGATTGCCGCTTTTGCCAAGGACGGAACCAAGCCGAAGCCGACGGAGGGCAAGAACTTCTTCGACACTGGCGTCAACCTCGTCACCGACAAGCCGGCCAATGGCGTCAAATCCATCGACACCAAGGAAGGCCTCGCCAAGTGCTGGGGCTGATGCTGGCCTGACCGGCAACAGAACCGACCGGCCGGGGGCTTGATCCCCGGCCGCATCGGGTGGACGATGCATCACTGTAAACGCGGATAATACCGGCGGTAGACCGGAAGGCGTGACGGCGTCAGCGTGTGGCTGAAGCCCTACGGGGAGGAAACATGGCTCAAGCTCAGGAATTCGAGAAAGTTCTCTCGGCCAGCGATACAAGCGTAGCCGCTTTTGACGAGCACAAATCGCTCGTCAAGCGCATCCAGCATTTTCTGCATTCGACGCCGGCCGCGGTGCCGTTGATCGTGCTGCTTCTGTCGATCATCATCTTCGGCGCCACGATCGGAGGACGTTTCTTCTCGTCCTACACGCTGACGCTGATCCTGCAGCAGATAGCCATCGTCGGCATTCTCGGGGCCGCGCAGACGCTGGTCATCCTGACCGCCGGCATCGACCTGTCGATCGGGGTGATCATGGTGATATCGGCCGTGATCATGGGCAATTGCGCGGTCAGCTACGGCATGCCGAGCGTGCTGGCCGTGGCGATCGGGCTTGCCGCCGGTGCGGCGTGCGGACTGCTGAACGGGCTGCTGGTCGCATATATGAAGCTGCCGCCCTTCATCGTGACGCTTGGCACCTGGAACATCGTCATGGCTACGAACTTCATCTATTCGGCCAATGAGACGATCCGCGACACCGACGTCGACAATCAGGCGCCGCTGCTGCATCTGTTTGCCCTGAGCTTCAAGGTCGGCACGGCTGTGCTGACGCTTGGCGTCATCGCCACGGTCGTGCTCGTACTGGTTCTTTGGTACGTGCTCAACCACACCGCATGGGGCCGTCACGTCTACGCCGTCGGCGACGACCAGGAGGCGGCGAAACTGTCGGGTATCCAGACCAAGAAGGTGTTGATGACAGTCTACACCCTCGCCGGGCTGATCGCCGCCTTCGCCGCCTGGGTTTCCATCGGCCGCAACGGCTCGATTTCGCCCTCCGCCGCCGTCACCGACTACAATCTGCAGGCGATCACCGCGACGGTGATCGGCGGTATTTCTCTCTTCGGCGGCCGCGGCTCCATCCTCGGTACGTTGTTCGGCGCGATGATCGTCGGCGTCGTCTCGATGGGCCTCAATATGCTGGGCGCCGATCCGCAATGGAAAGTCCTGCTCACCGGCGTGCTGATCATCGGCGCCGTCGCCATCGACCAATGGATCAGAAAGGTTTCGGCATGACCCAGGAACCCATCCTCACCGCGCGCGGTCTGGTCAAGCGCTATGGCCGCGTCACCGCTCTCGACAATGCCGACTTCGATCTTTACCCCGGCGAAATCCTTGCCGTCATCGGCGACAACGGCGCCGGCAAGTCGTCGCTCATCAAGGCGATTTCCGGCGCGACCGTGCCGGACGAAGGCGAAATCCGGCTTGAAGGCAAACCCGTCTCCTTCAAGTCGCCGATGGAAGCGCGCGAAGCCGGCATCGAAACCGTCTACCAGAACCTGGCGCTGTCGCCGGCGCTGTCGATCGCCGACAATATGTTCCTCGGCCGCGAGATCCGCAAACCCGGCTTCGTCGGCCAGTGGCTTCGCATGCTCGATCGTCCGGCAATGGAAAAGCGCGCCCGCGACAAGCTCACCGAGCTCGGCTTGATGACCATCCAGAACATCAGCCAGGCGGTGGAGACGCTGTCGGGCGGCCAACGCCAGGGCGTTGCGGTGGCGCGCGCCGCCGCCTTCGGCTCCAAAATGGTCATCATGGACGAGCCGACGGCGGCACTCGGGGTCAAGGAGAGCCGCCGCGTGCTGGAACTGATCCTCGACGTGAAGAAGCGCGGCCTGCCGATCGTGCTCATCTCGCACAACATGCCGCACGTCTTCGAGGTGGCCGACCGCATCCATATCCACCGTCTGGGGCGTCGCCTGTGCGTCATCGACCCCAAGCAATATACGATGTCCGACGCCGTTGCTTTCATGACCGGGGCAAAGGCACCCCCGGAGCCAGCATTGGCGGCCTGAACCGCCAGGTTGCCGCGGGGTAGCGGGCAGCTCCGTTCTCTAAATCGATTGAAAACATGCTGCGATGCACTAGGATGGGCTGGGAGAAACGGTGAAAGCCGGTATGATCGCGCCAAACGAATGAGAGGCGATATGACATCCGCCATGACGATCGAAGCCCCCGCTCTCGACAATCCCGACCCCAAGACGCTCGCCGAAGAGGTCTTGATGTCGCTCAAATACCGGGTCGGCAAGGACACCACCGTCGCGACCCAGTACGACTGGCTGACCGCGTCGATCAAGGTCGTGCGCGACCGTGTCGTCGACCACTGGATGCAGGCGACCAAGGAAGCCTACGACCAGCAGGAAAAGCGTGTCTATTACCTGTCGCTCGAATTCCTGATCGGGCGCCTGATGCGCGACGCCTTTTCCAATCTCGGGCTGATGGACAACATGCGCGAGGCCTTGTCCTCGCTCGGCGTCGATCTCGACGTGATCGCCGCCCTCGAGCCGGATGCGGCCCTCGGCAATGGCGGCCTTGGCCGGCTCGCCGCCTGCTTCATGGAAAGCATGGCGACCGTCGACATTCCCGCGCATGGCTACGGCATCCGCTATGCCAACGGCATGTTCCGCCAGGAAATCCACGACGGCTGGCAGGTCGAGTTGCCCGAGACCTGGCTGGATCACGGCAACCCCTGGGAATTCGAGCGCCGCGAACGCTCCTTCGAAGTCGGCTTCGGCGGTTCGGTCGAATCGATCACCTCAAAGGACGGCCGCCTTGAGCGGCATGTCTGGAAGCCGACCGAGCATGTGCTTGCCGTCGCCTACGACACGCCGGTGGCCGGCTGGCGGGCCAAGCGCGTCAACACGCTGCGGCTGTGGTCGGGCATGCCGATCGATCCGATCCTGCTCGACAAGTTCAACGCCGGCGACCACATCGGGGCGCTGGCCGAAAGCAACAAGGCCGATGCCCTGTCGCGCGTGCTCTATCCCGCCGATTCCCACAAGGCCGGACAGGAACTCAGGCTCAGGCAGGAATATTTCTTCTCCACCGCTTCGCTGCAGGACATTCTGCAGCGGCATCTGAGCCAATATGGCGATCTGAGATCGCTGCCCGACAAGGCGGCGATCCACCTCAACGACACCCATCCGGCGATCGCCGTGCCTGAACTGCTGCGGCTCTTGATGGATGTCCACGGCATGGACTTCGACCTCGCCTGGGACATCACCAAGCGCACCTTCGGCTACACCAACCACACGCTGCTGCCCGAGGCGCTGGAAAGCTGGCCGGTGCCGCTGTTCGAGCGGTTGCTGCCGCGTCACATGCAGATCGTCTACGCAATCAACGCGCAAGTGCTCCTGGAGGCGCGCGCCACCAACCAGTTTTCCGGCGAACAGATCAGCCGCATCTCGCTGATCCAGGAGAACGGCGACCGCCGGGTGCGCATGGGCAATTTGGCCTTTGTCGGCTCGCATTCGATCAACGGCGTGTCGGCGCTGCACACCGAGTTGATGAAGGAGACGGTCTTCGCCGACCTCCACAAGCTTTATCCCGACCGCATCAACAACAAGACCAACGGCATCACGCCGCGCCGCTGGCTGATCCAGTGCAATCCGGGCCTCACCGCGCTTGCCCGCGAGGCGATCGGCGACCGCTTCATGGACGACATCGAGGCGATCAAGGGGCTCGATCCTCTCGCCGGCGACACCGCTTTCCGCGAAAAATTCGCCGCCGTGAAGCGCCAGAACAAAGTGAGGCTTGCCAACCTGGTCGCCGACCGCCTCGGCATCAAGCTCGACCCTTCGGCGCTCTTCGACATCCAGGTCAAGCGTATCCACGAATACAAGCGCCAGTTGCTCAACATTCTCGAAGCGATCGCGCTCTATGACCAGATCCGCTCGCATCCCGAGCGCGACTGGATGCCGCGCGTGAAATTCTTCGGCGGCAAGGCGGCGCCCAGCTACCACAACGCCAAGCTGATCATCAAACTGGCCAACGACGTCGCCAGGGTGATCAACAGTGACCCTTCGGTGCGCGGCCTGCTGAAGGTCGTGTTCGTCCCGAACTACAATGTCAGCCTGGCCGAGGTGCTGATGCCGGCCGCCGATCTCTCGGAGCAGATATCGACCGCCGGCATGGAAGCGTCGGGAACCGGCAATATGAAGTTCGCGCTGAACGGCGCGCTGACCATCGGCACGCTCGACGGCGCCAATGTCGAGATCAAGGAGCATGTCGGCGACGACAACATCTTCATCTTCGGCCTCACCACCGAAGAAGTCGCCGAACGGCGTAACAATGGCTACGATCCGCGCGCCGTCATCGAGGCGTCTCCCGAACTGGCGCAGGCGGTCGCGGCCGTTTCGTCGGGTGTTTTCTCGCCCGATGATCCCAATCGCTACCGCGACCTCATCGACGGTCTCTACAACACCGACTGGTTCATGGTCGCCGCGGATTTCGATGCCTATGCCGCCTGCCAGCGCGATGTCGATGCCGTCTGGCGCAACAGCCCGGACTGGTACGCCCGCGCCATCCGCAACGTCGCGCGCGTCGGCTGGTTTTCCTCCGATCGCACGATCCGCCAATACGCGAAAGAAATCTGGAACGTGCCCGTCTGATGTGATTGCATAAGGCCACGAACGATGGCCGCAAAAACAAACACTTGGTGCCCGGGGAGGGCGACCGCCTGATGAGGAAGCCGCGCGCGACCGCTGCGACAAGCGGGCCGGACGGACTGGCACCAGCCAGCGATGTTGCGGCGATTGTCGCCGGTACGCACGGCAATCCCTTTGCGGTTCTCGGCGTTCAGGAGGCCGGCAAGAGCCTGTTCGCCCGCTGCTTTGTTCCAAACGCCGAATTCGTCACCGCCTATACGCTGACTGGTATCCCGGCGGGCGAGTTGACCAGGCGCGATGATGCCGGTTTCTTCGAGGGCAAACTGTCGATCAGGAAGCGCCAGCCGCTCCGCTACCATGTGCGCAACACCGGCGGCGACTGGTGGCTGACCGATCCCTATTCGTTCGGTCCGGTGCTCGGACCGATGGACGATTACTACATCGCCGAGGGTTCGCATCTCAGGCTGTTCGACAAGCTTGGCGCGCACGTCATCGAACACGAAGGCGCTTCAGGCGTGCATTTCGCTGTGTGGGCTCCAAATGCCAGGCGCGTCTCGGTGGTTGGCGATTTCAATGACTGGGACGGCCGCCGGCATACGATGCGCGACCGTCGCGACACGGGCATCTGGGAGCTGTTCATTCCCGATATTGGTGCCGGCCGGCCGTATAAATACGAGATCATCGGTCCCGATGGCGTGAGATTGCCGCTGAAGGCCGATCCGTTCGCCTTCAAGTCGGAGCTGCGCCCGGCGACGGCCTCGGTGACCGCGGTGCCGCCGGCGCATGCATGGGGCGACGAGGCGCATCGCAACTACTGGCGCAATGCCGACCCTCGGCGCGAGGCCATCTCGATCTACGAAGTCCACGCCGGTTCCTGGCAGCTTCGCGACGACGGCACCTTCCTGTCATGGGATGAACTGGCCGACCGGCTGATCCCCTATGTGGTCGAGACCGGTTTCACCCATATCGAATTCCTGCCGATCTCCGAGCATCCCTATGATCCGTCCTGGGGTTATCAGACAACCGGCCTCTACGCGCCGTCGGCGCGCTTCGGCGATCCGGACGGCTTTGCCCGTTTTGTCGACGGCGCCCACCGTGCCGGCATCGGCGTCATCCTCGACTGGGTGCCGGCGCATTTCCCTGTCGACGAGCACGGCCTGGTCCATTTCGACGGCACCGCGCTCTACGAGCACGCCGACCCGCGCAAGGGCTTCCACCCGGACTGGAACACCGCGATCTACAATTTCGGCCGCCGCGAGGTGGTGTCGTTCCTTGTCAACAACGCGCTGTTCTGGGCCGAAAAATACCATGTCGACGGTCTTCGCGTCGACGCGGTAGCCTCGATGCTATACCTCGACTATTCGCGCAAGCAGGGCGAATGGATCCCCAACGAGAAGGGTGGGCGCGAAAACCTGGAGGCAGTCAGCTTCCTGCAGAAGATGAACAAGGAGCTCTACGGGCACCATCCCGGCGTCATGACCATCGCCGAGGAATCGACTTCATGGCCAAAGGTCTCGGCTCCTGTCCATGAAGGCGGGTTGGGCTTCGGCTTCAAGTGGAACATGGGCTTCATGCACGACACGCTGGAGTATTTTTCCAAGGAGCCGATTTTCCGCAAGCACCACCATAACGAGCTGACCTTCGGCCTGACCTACGCGTTCTCGGAGAATTTCGTGCTGCCGCTCTCGCATGACGAGGTCGTGCATGGCAAAGGCACGCTGCTGGGAAAGATGGCCGGTGACGACTGGCAGAAATTCGCGACCTTGCGTGCCTATTACGGCTTCATGTGGGGTTATCCCGGCAAGAAGCTGCTGTTCATGGGCCAGGAATTCGCGCAGCGCCGCGAATGGAGCGAGGCGCGCGCGCTTGATTGGAACCTGCTCGATTTCCGTCCGCATCGCGGCGTCTGGCAGACGGTGCGCGATCTCAACTATCTCTACCGCTCACGGCCGGCTCTGCATGGCCGCGACTGCGAGCCGGAAGGGTTTTCCTGGCTGATCGTCGACGACAGCCAGAATTCGGTTTTCGCCTGGGTGCGCAACGCGCCTGGCGGCAATCCGGTCGCCGTCATCTCCAACTTCACGCCGGTGCCGCGCGACAATTATCGTGTGCCGCTGCCGAAGGCCGGCAAGTGGCGCGAGATCATCAACACCGACGCATCCGAATATGGCGGCTCCGGCATGGGCAATGGCGGCGCGGTCGAGGCAAGGGCTGAGGGCAAGAGCATCTCGGCAACGATGCTTCTGCCGCCGCTGTCGACGATCATGCTCGAGCACGTTGCCGATTGAGCATCGGCCGGAACATGGCGAGACTGAGTAACTCGGGAGGGTATAAATGGCAGACTTCAAAAGAACCCAGCCACTGGCTCGCGACGCCATGGCCTATGTGCTGGCCGGCGGGCGCGGCAGCCGTCTCAAGGAGCTGACCGACCGGCGCGCCAAGCCGGCGGTCTATTTCGGCGGCAAGACGCGCATCATCGATTTCGCGCTCTCCAATGCCTTGAACTCCGGCATCCGCCGCCTCGGCGTCGCCACCCAGTACAAGGCGCATTCGCTGATCCGCCACCTGCAACGCGGCTGGAACTTCCTGCGGCCCGAACGAAACGAGAGCTTCGACATCCTGCCGGCGAGCCAGCGCGTATCGGAAACGCAATGGTATGAAGGCACGGCGGACGCCGTCTACCAGAACATCGACATCATCGAGGCCTATGGCCCGGAATACATGGTGATCCTGGCTGGCGACCACATCTACAAGATGGATTACGAGCTGATGCTGCGCCAGCATGTCGATGCCGGCGCCGATGTCACGGTCGGCTGCCTCGAGGTGCCGCGCATGGAAGCGACAGGCTTCGGCGTCATGCATGTCGATGCGAAGGACAACATCATCGCCTTCGTCGAAAAGCCCGCTGATCCGCCCGGCATTCCCGACAATCCGGAATTCGCGCTGGCCTCGATGGGCATCTACGTCTTCAAGACCAAGTTCCTGATGGACCAGCTGCGCCGTGACGCGGCCGAGCCAGGCTCTAGCCGTGACTTCGGCAAGGACATCATCCCCTATATCGTCACGCACGGTAAGGCGATCGCGCACCGCTTCACCAAGTCCTGCGTGCGTTCGACCGCGGAGAACGAGGCTTACTGGCGCGATGTCGGGACGGTCGATGCCTATTGGGAGGCCAACATCGACTTGACCGACGTGACGCCCGAGCTCGACCTCTACGACCGCGACTGGCCGATCTGGACCTATGCCGAACTGAAGCCGCCGGCAAAGTTCGTCCATGACGAGGACGGCAGGCGCGGTTCTGCCGTCTCCTCACTGGTGTCGGGCGATTGCATCGTCTCGGGCGCTTCGCTGAAGAAGAGCCTGATCTTCACCGGCGCGCGCATCAATTCCTATTCGACCCTGGAAGAGGTTGTCATGCTGCCGGACGTCCATGTCGGCCGGAACGCAAAGTTGAAGCGCGTCGTCATCGACCACGGTGTAAGGATACCGGAAGGGCTGGTGATCGGCGAGGATCCCGCGCTCGACGCCAAGCGCTTCCGCGTTTCGGAAAAAGGCATCTGCCTGGTCACGCAGGACATGATCGACAAGCTGAAATTATAGCGGAGTGGGGTTGTCGCTGATGCAGGTTCTGTCGGTCACGCCAGAGATTTTCCCGCTGATCAAGACCGGCGGGCTTGCCGACGTGACCGGGGCGCTGCCCATCGCGCTCGCGGCCAAGGGCGTGACAATGCGCACGCTCATTCCGGGCTTTCCGGTGGTGATGAACGCTTTCAAGAAAAAGAAGGCCGTCTATCAGTATCCCTTACTGCAGGGCGGCAAGGCCTCGGTGCATGCCGTCGAGGTCGCCGGGCTCGACCTTTTCGTGCTCGACGCGCCGCATCTCTTCGACCGTCCGGGCGGTCCCTATGGCAATGCCTCGGGCGCGGACTGGCCGGACAATTGGCGGCGCTTCGCGGCGCTGAGCCAGGCCGGCGCCGATATCGCCGGCGGCGCCATTTCGGGCTATCTGCCTGACATCGTCCATGCCCATGACTGGCAGTCGGCAATGACGCTGGCGTACATGCGTTACGGCAAGGCCGTCGGCACACCGACGATGATGACCGTCCACAATCTCGCCTTCCAGGGCCAGTTCGGCGCCGGCATCTTCGGCGAACTTGGCTTGCCGGCGGCGGCGATGGCGCTTGACGGGGTCGAATATTATGGCGGCGTCGGCTTCCTCAAAGCCGGCCTACAGGCCGCCTGGGCTATCACAACGGTAAGCCCGACCTATGCACAGGAGATTCGCTCGCCGGAGTTCGGCATGGGCCTCGATGGCCTGATCAACATGCGCTCCAGCGATCTCTACGGCATCGTCAACGGCATCGACACCGCCATCTGGGATCCAAAAGCCGACAAGCATCTGGTATCGACCTATACGGCCGATACGTTGAAGGCCCGCGCGCCCAACAGGGCCGCGGTCGAGGATCGTTTCGGCCTTGATCGCGACGGCAGCCCGATTGTCTGTGTCGTCAGCCGGCTGACCTGGCAGAAGGGCATGGACATATTGGCGACGGTGATCGACGGCATCGTCGCGACAGGCGCCAGGCTGGCCGTCCTGGGCTCGGGCGACGCCGGGCTCGAAGGCGCGCTGCTGGCCGCTGCCGCACGCCACCGTGGCCGTATCGGCGTGGTGGTCGGCTATGACGAGGGACTGTCGCACATCATGCAGGGCGGCTGCGACGCCATTGTCATCCCTTCACGCTTCGAGCCTTGTGGGCTGACGCAGCTATACGGTCTGCGCTATGGCTGCGTGCCGGTGGTCGCACGCACCGGTGGCCTCGCCGACACGATCATCGATGCCAATGAGGCAGCAATGGCGGCCGGCGTGGCGACCGGGTTCCAGTTTGCTCCCAACAATGGCGGCGCGATGCTGCACGCCATCCGCCGCCTGGCCGATGCTTACGCCAACCCCGCCGCCTTCGAGGCCATCCAGCGCCAGGGCATGAAGAGCGACGTCTCGTGGGATCGAAGCGCGGAAAAATATGTTGAGCTTTATCGTCTTCTGCTTTCGAAAAGGGTTGCCTGAAGCATGATACGCACCGTCCCCACCAAACCCTATTCCGACCAGAAGCCGGGCACCTCGGGCCTGCGCAAGAAGGTGCCTGTCTTCCAGCAGGAGCATTATGCGGAGAATTTCATCCAGTCGATCTTCGATGCGCTCGACGGTTTCAAGGGCGAGACGCTGGTGATCGGCGGCGATGGCCGCTACTACAACCGCGAGGTCATCCAGAAGGCTATTGCCATGGCCGCCGCCAATGGTTTCGGCAAGGTGATGGTCGGGCAGGGCGGTATCCTGTCAACGCCGGCCGCCTCGCATGTCATCCGCAAGTACAAGACCTTCGGCGGTATCATCCTGTCGGCCAGCCACAATCCGGGCGGCCCGCACGAGGATTTCGGCATCAAGTACAATGCCGGCAATGGCGGCCCGGCACCGGAAAAGCTGACCGACGCGATCTTCGAAAAGACCAAGGCGATTTCGAACTTCAAGATCGCCGACATCGATCCGATCGATATCGATACGGTCGGCACCGTCAAGGCCGCCGGCATGACCGTCGAGATCATCGACCCGGTCACCGACTATGCCGACCTGATGGAAAGCCTGTTCGATTTCGATGCGCTGCGCAAACTGTTCAAGTCGGGCTTTCGCATGCGCTTCGACGCCATGCATGCGGTGACCGGACCCTACGCCAAGGAAATCCTGGAACACCGGCTCGGCGCCCCCGACGGCACCTGCCGAAACTTCAAGCCGCTGCCCGATTTCGGCGGCCACCATCCCGATCCCAACCTGGTCCATGCCAAGCACCTCTATGACGAGATGATGGGGCCGGATGCGCCGGATTTCGGCGCTGCCTCCGATGGTGACGGCGACCGCAATTTGATTATCGGCAAGGGCATTTTCGTCACCCCGTCGGATTCGCTCGCCATGCTGGCCGCCAATGCCCACCTGGCGCCGGGCTACAAGGACGGCCTGAAGGGGATTGCCCGCTCGATGCCGACCAGCGGAGCCGCCGATCGCGTCGCCCACAAGCTTGGCATCGGTATTTATGAGACGCCGACGGGCTGGAAGTTCTTCGGCAATCTGCTCGACGCCGGCATGGCCACGATCTGCGGTGAGGAAAGTGCCGGCACCGGCTCCGACCATGTCCGCGAAAAGGACGGTCTGTGGGCGGTGCTCCTGTGGCTCAACATCCTGGCCGCGCGCGGCGAAAGCTGCAAGCAGGTCGTCACCGAGCACTGGGCGGCCTATGGGCGCAATTACTATTCGCGGCATGACTATGAGGAGGTCGAGAGCGACCGCGCCAATGCGCTGGTCGACGAACTCAGGGCCAAGCTCGGCTCGCTGCCAGGCACCAGCGTTCGTGGCCTGAAGATCGCCAATGCCGACGATTTTGCCTATCACGACCCGGTCGATGGCTCGACCAGCGAGCACCAGGGCATAAGGGTGTTGTTCGAAGGCGGCTCACGCGTCGTCTTCCGCCTCTCCGGCACCGGCACCTCGGGCGCGACCCTGCGCGTCTATATCGAGCGCTACGAACCGGACAAGGCGAGGCATGATCTCGACACGCAGGAGGCGCTCGCCGATCTCATCGCCGCCGCCGACGACATTGCCGGGATCAAGAGCCATACCGGCCGCGACAAGCCCAGCGTGATTACTTGAGGGTGGTGGAGAGGCTCCTCCTTCGGACCCCACAAGGGCGGAAGGGCGCGCGCACATGACGTCCCTGGGCGCCACCATCACCCCTGACGGCATCCGCTTCGCCGCATGGTCCTCGTCGGCCCGTCGCCTCTGGGTTTCGATTTTTGACGAGCAGGGAAACCGCGAGCTCGATCGCCTCGAGTTGCAGCCGGAAGGCGACGGCGTACATGCGCTCTTCGTCTCCGGCTTGGCCGCGGGGGCGCGCTACGGCCTGCGTGCCGATGGCGACTATGCCCCCGAGCGTGGGCTTTGGTTCGACCCCGACAAGCTGCTGACCGATCCTTACGCCGTCGAAATCGATCGTGCCTATGCCTATCACTGGCGGCTCGCCGCGCGGCGCAATGAGGGCACCGACACCGCGTCACTGATGCCCAAGACGGTGGCCAGGGCCTTGTCCACGGCTCCACCGATCCTGCCGCCGCTGTTTCGTCAGGGCGGCCTGATCTACGAATTGAATGTCCGGGCCTTCACCAAGCTCCACCCGGATGTGCCGGAAGAACAGCGCGGCACGATCGCAGCACTTGCCCATCCGGCCATCATCGGGCATCTGCAAAGGCTGGGCGTCTCCGCTGTCGAACTGATGCCCGTGACGGCGTCCATCGACGAGCGGCATCTGCCGCCGCTGGGCTTGAGCAACGCCTGGGGCTACAATCCCGTGACCTTCATGGCGCTCGACCCTCGCCTTGCGCCCGGCGGCCTGACGGAATTGCAAGACACGGTCGCCGCGCTGCGCCGGGCCGGCATCGGCACCATTCTTGATCTCGTCTTCAACCACACGGGCGAAAGCGACAGGCTGGGTCCGACGCTCTCGCTGCGCGGGCTCGACAACCAGGCCTATTATCGGCACAGGCCGGATGGCGGGCTGGTCAATGACACCGGCACCGGCAACACGATCGCTTGCGACCATCCGGTGGTGCGGGAAATGGTGCTCGACACACTCCGTCATTTCGTACGCCAGGCCGGCGTCGACGGCTTTCGCTTCGATCTGGCGCCGGTGTTGGGCCGGGTCGATGGTGCCTTCGATCCGGAAGCGCCGCTGCTGCGGGCCATCACCCATGATCCGGTGCTTTGCGACCGCGTGCTGATCGCCGAGCCTTGGGATATAGGGGCAAACGGCTATCAACTGGGCAATTTCCGGCCGCCGTTCCTTGAGTGGAACGATCGCTACCGCGACGATGTCAGACGGTTCTGGCGCGGCGATGCCGGCATGGTTGGTACGCTCGCCACGCGCCTTGCCGGTTCTTCCGACCTGTTCGACAGGGCAGGGGGGCCGGGAAGCCGCGCCGTGAATTTTATCGCCGCCCATGACGGCATGACGCTGGCCGACATCGTCGCCTATCAGAGCAAGCACAACGCAGCCAATGGCGAGCAGAACCGCGACGGCCACAACGACAACCTGTCCTGGAACAATGGCGTCGAGGGAGACACGAACGAGACAGCGATCATCACGGCCCGTTTCGACGACCAGCGCGCACTGCTGGCCACCTTGTTCGCGTCGCGCGGCACCATCATGCTGACAGCAGGCGACGAGTTCGGCAGAACGCAGAAGGGCAACAACAACGCCTATGCACAAGACAATGCCATCACCTGGCTTGACTGGGCGGTCCGCGATCGTGCGCTGGAGCGTTATGCGTCGGCGCTCGCGGCGCTTCGCCAGGCGATGCCTGCCCTGTCGGACACCTGTTTCCTGACCGGAGAGCCGGTCGGGGCCTCAGGCGCTCCCGACGTCGCCTGGTTGACCGAGACCGGTGAGCCGCTTGCCGAGACCGACTGGAACGACGCCGGCCGGCATCGCCTCGTCATGCTGCTTGCCTACGAGGATGGCAGGGTTGCCGTCATGATCAATGGTGACCGTCGCCAATGCGTCTTCACCTTGCCGGCGCGAGACGGCTTCCGGTGGCGCCCGGCAATCGAAACGCAGGCGGTCGACCTTCTACGCCCGCTGCCGGGCCGCAGCGTCAATTTCATGGCAGAATATCCCGAAACGGCACAGCCGGTTTTCGCGCAATTCGATGCGAAATCAAAAGACAGTTCGCGCAGGGCCGGGAAGGCCCGTGCGGGGAAAGGTTCATGATGGCCGACAACAATGCCGACCCGTGGGCCAACCAATGGGCCGACCAGGGGGCCGACCCGCGGGCCGGGAAGGGAGCCGAGTGGTGGCGAGGCTGCGTCATCTACCAGGTCTATCCGCGCTCATTCCAGGACACCACGGGCGATGGCAGTGGCGATCTGGGCGGCATTACGTCAAGGCTGGCCCATATCGCCTCGCTTGGCGTCGACGCCGTCTGGCTGTCGCCCTTCTTCAAGTCGCCCATGGCCGACATGGGCTATGATGTATCGGACTATCGCGACGTCGACCCGATGTTCGGTACGCTGGACGATTTCGACGCGCTGGTAACCGAAGCGCACCGGCTCGGCCTGAAAATCATCATCGATCAGGTGCTGTCGCATTCATCCGACAAGCATGAATGGTTCATCGAAAGCCGCGCCAGCCGCGACAACGCCAAGGCCGACTGGTACGTCTGGGCCGACGCCAGGCCTGACGGCGGCGCGCCCAACAATTGGCTGTCGGTCTTCGGCGGGCCATCCTGGGAGTGGGACGCGACCCGTCGGCAATACTACATGCACAATTTCCTCGCCTCGCAGCCGGATCTCAATTTCCACAACCCGGAAGTCCAGGACGCGTTGCTGGACACGGTGCGGTTCTGGCTCGAGCGCGGTGTCGACGGCTTTCGGCTCGACACGGTCAATTATTATGTCCACGACCGCTGGCTGCGCGGCAATCCGCCCTTGGCTTCGAGTGTTGCCGGCACCAACACGGAGACCAACACCTACCTCTATCAGGAGCATCTGTTCGACAAGACGCAGCCGGAAAACCTTGCGTTCCTGCGGCGGTTCCGCGCGCTGCTCGACGAGTATGGCGACCGCGCCGCCGTCGGCGAGATCGGCGACGAGGGCCGTTCGCTGCAGACGCTCGCCGCCTACACCTCCGGCGGCGACAAGCTTCAGATGAGCTACACTTTCGACCTGCTCGGTTCACAGTTTTCGGCGGCGCATGTGCGCGGCTGCGTCGAGGCCTTCGAAAATGCGGTTGCCGACGGCTGGGTCTGCTGGGCGTTTTCCAACCATGATGTGGTGCGCCATGTCAGCCGCTGGACGCGACCGGACGGCGATCCCGATGCTGTGGCCAGATTCTCGATCATGCTGTTGTGTTCCCTGCGTGGCTCGATCTGCCTCTACCAGGGCGAGGAACTCGGTCTCCAGGAGGCGGAACTCGCCTATGAGGATCTGCGCGATCCCGTTGGCATCCGCTTCTGGCCCGGGGTGAAGGGCAGGGACGGCTGCCGCACACCGATGGTCTGGGAGGCGGGGGCCGACAATGCTGGTTTTTCCACCGCAAAACCCTGGCTGCCTGTGCCGGCAAGCCATCGCGCCCGTGCGGTAGACGTGCAGAACGGCGAGGAACAATCTGTGCTGTCGGCCTACCGTTCGGCGCTCGTCTTGCGCAAGCAGCATCCCGCGCTTGTCGGCGGCTCGATCCGCTTTCTCGATACGGAGGGCGATGTGCTCGCCTTCATCCGCGAGGGTGGTGGGGAGAGGCTGCTCTGTGTCTTCAATTTCGCCAGTGAGCCAGCGAGTTGGCCGTTGCTTGAGGATATCGGAACTCTCGCTTCTGTCCTGGGCGGCAACGCTTCTGTCGAGGAAAACGCGCTCTCGCTGCCGCCCCTCGGTTGCTTCCTTGGTCGGCTCGACTGATTGCCGCTTCGGCTGTGGCCAAACGGTCCTACTGAACGAGCACTGCCCGTCCGCAGGTCGCGCCGGTGACACGCACATCGGCCTCGCCGACACCGACACCCAGTGCCGAAAGCACATTGTAAAGCAGGTCGTCGACGGGCGCCGTTACGGTGTTGAGCAAAGCCACCACCGCCGGCTTGACCGTTCTGAGCAGGGTGGTCGCGTTGATCCCAAGACCAAGCAGATTGGCCGAAAGCGACAGGTCGTCGACCAGCGAGGTGGTGAGCGACTGCGAGATGTTGCGCGTCGAAACGGTCTTTACCGTCTTATTGGCGATGTCGGTCGCATTGAAGGTCAGGGTCTGCGGACTGTTGTTCGTGATCGCCATCGCGGCCGAACCCATTACTTGAACCAAGGGTATCGACAGCAGCTTGACATCGGCGATCTCTGCATTCGTAAAGGTCTGCGGCTGGCTGAAATCGGAGAAGCCGGAGGGGTTGTTGCTGTTGGCCAGGTTCAACTGGGCAATACCGGGGTGCGCGGTGATGGAAACGCTTATGCTGGACGGCCCTGTCGGACAGGTGATGTCGGTCAACTTGGCCTCGGCATAGGCCACTTCCACATTGAGCGGCAGATTGACGGCCACAAGGCTGGCGCCGCCGCTAAGTCCGGGCGAGCCGATACCGACGGAGGCCGTCAGTTTGATGCGGGTCTGGGCGGTCCGCACGACAGTGCCGATACCGTCGACCGCCAGCCAGGGCGAGGATTGCATCGGCTCGCCGATGGCGATGCTGAGCTTGGTGGAGAGCAACCCCGGTATGGTGGCGCCGAGGTCGACCGCGGCTTGGTTGGTGCCGTTGGCGAGCACGGCGGCAGCGGTCAGCATTCCCATGGCGCTTGCGTCGACTCCGAGACCGGACGACTGTTGCCCAAGGCCGAGGCTGCCGATGGAACCAAGGTCGACAAGAGTGCTGAGGGGGACCTTGACGGTGCTGGTCGACCTGGAGGCGATAGTCTGCAGGGCGACCTTCGCGGTATTGCCGAGGCCAGGAACATTGGCCATGGCAGTCGCGATCTGGCCGACGGTCGCCTTCGAGGCGAGGACGTCGGAATAGGTACCGGCCGTGATGTTCAGTTGTGTGGCGAGCGCGCTGACGAAGGAAAGCACGCTTACATCGGCCGAGATCAGCCCGTTGTAATCCATGACGCTGAGCGAGATGTTGCCGCCGAGAAGTCCGCTCAAAAGTGCGTTGAGGATGCCGCCATTGACGCTGAGCAGTCTCGACCCGACCGAGAATGTCGCCAGCGGCGTCATGCTGGCCGTGGCTTGGGTGCCGATGACGGGAGTGGGGATCAGCGAGCTTGCAAAGTAGCGCTTGGGGATTTTCGCCAAAGTGACCCGGACGGCATTGTAAGGCGTCACGCCTGCCTGAAAGCGTTGGCTGACGCTGGCCGTCGACGAGGCATATCGGCCCCGCGTGACCGTCACCACCGTCTTTCCGACGGCCGCAGGCATGGTCTGGCCCGCAGCTTGAACGACGACACCCGGCATGCCGTTGTCGGTGAGCGTGGTGATGACCGCTGTGTTGACGTTATTGATGTTCGAGGCGGCGGTGATCGCCGCCAGGTCGACCATCGCCTGGGCTTCCCGGCGCTCGGTGTAGATGGAGGCTTCATCTATGGCCACCGCTGCCAGTGCCAATGCGACCGGCGCGCTCAGTGCGGTCATGACGGCGAAGTTCGCGTTCCTGTCTCCCATCATCGACCATGCAAGCCGGCCGATGCGCTTGCCCGCCCGCTGCAGCATTCAGATACCCCCGACCCTGATTGTTGACTGGCGCCTGATGGTCGTGCCTGGCATGGCTATGCCCGGGAACAGATTCCAGATCGGCAGGTTGCGGGCATCGTACGAGATGGACACCACGAACTGGCTTCCGTCGGCGACGCTGTCATTGGCCTGGTAGGTCAGTTTGCTGCCGTCCACGAAAGGGTAGCCACCGGCGTTGTTGGCGAGGTAGCTGGCCACGAGCGTCTGGCGCTCGGTCTGGTTCACACCGGCGATCGCCGTCCGGGCGGCGTCGGCCGCAATTTGCTGGATGGAGTTGGCAGCGCCAAAATAGATGCCGTACGCAACCATGCCGAGCAGGAGAAGCATGAAGAGCGGTGACAGGAGGGCGAACTCGACCGCTGAAGTTCCCGAATGGTCTGTTCGGAACTGGCGCCTTCGGAGCTTGGAAATGAGGTTGTGAACCATGGCGCCAGCATGCCCAAGTTCGCATGCAGAAAGCGAAAACTCGGGGTGCAACCAAAAGGTGTGCTCGATTGAAAAAGGCTCTCTAATTTAGCCGTTGCTTCTTCGACGATGGGGATTGACTTAGGGTCAATCAGTACTCGGTTGAAAAGAGCTTACCTCCTGTCTAGTCTCCTGCCACCAGCCGCCGGGGGGAACCGGCGGCGCGCTCAAAGGAACCAGACATCGGTTCCGGGGCGTCAACACTCAAAGGCGCGCCGATGGCAGCGCCGACAGGGAGAACTTCATGCTGAAAAACATGCTGAAGGCGACGGTATTCGCCACGACCTTGACGTTGGCTGCGGGCACGTTCTTGACGTCGGCCTTTGCCGAGAGCGTCTATAACAGGGGCACCTCCGCTGAATCGGAGTCGGTCGATCCACACAAGACCTCGACCGTCTATGAAGCCAACGTGCTGCGTGACCTGTTCCAGGGACTGGTCATGCAGGACGAGAAGGCCAACCTCATTCCGGGCGCCGCCGAAAGCTGGACGGTGTCGGATGACGGCACGGTCTACACCTTCAAGCTGCGCAAGGACGGCATGTGGTCGGACGGCAGCCCGGTGACGGCGGACGACTTCGTCTACGCCTTCCACCGGCTTGAGGACCCGGCGACCGGCGCCGAATACGCATCGATGCTGTATCCGGTGAAGGGTGCGGAGGACGTCAACACCAAGAAGGGTAAGCCGGAGGATATGGGCGTCAAGGCGATCGATGCCAACACCTTGGAAGTGACGCTGAAGGCGCCGACGCCGTACTTCCTGGAGATGCTGACCCATCAGGCGACCTATCCGGTCAGCAAGGCCTCGATTGAAAAGCTCGGCGCCGACTGGATCAAGCCCGGCAACCTGGTTTCGAACGGTGCCTATACGCTGGCCGAGTGGGTTCCCAACGATCACATGAAGCTGGTCAAGAATCCGAAATTCTGGGATGCCGCGACGGTCAAGTTCGACGTCGTCAACTACATTCCGACCGAGGATCGCTCATCGGCGATGAAGCGCTTCGAGGCCGGCGAACTCGACTCCTATGACGATCTGCCGACCGAACAGCTCGCCGATCTCAAGACCAAGTTCGGCGACCAGATTCATGTCGGGCCGTATCTGGGCACCTATTATTATGCGATCAAGACCGACAAGGCGCCTTGGAACAACCCCGAACTGCGCAACGCCATCTCGATGGCGATCGACCGCGATTTCATCGCCGAAAAGGTTTGGCAGAACTCGATGCTGCCGGGCTATTCGATGGTGCCCCCCGGCATCGAGGGCTACACGCCCGCAATGGCCAAATACGCCGACATGCCGCAGATCGACCGCGAGGACGCGGCCAAGAAGATCTTCGAGAAGCTTGGTTACACGCCCGAGCATCCGCTGAAGATGGAGATCCGCTACAACACCTCGGAAAACCACAAGAACACGGCAGTGGCGATCCAGGAACAGCTGAAGCCGCTTGGCGTCGATGTCACGCTGCTCAACACCGACACCAAGACCCACTACTCCTTCCTCGAGCAGAAGGGCGATTATGACGTCGCGCGTGCCGCCTGGATTGCCGACTACAAGGATCCGGAAACTTTCCTTGGCATCACGCGCAAGGCCAGCGGCAACAACTATTCGAACTACGACAGCCCCGCATACGAAGCGGCGATGGACAAGGCCGCGGCTGCCGGCGGTAAGCCTGAAGAGCGCATGAAGGACCTCTCCGAGGCCGAGCGCATCCTGATCGACGATGTCGGCCAGATCCCGCTTCTCTACTACAGCTACCACGACATCGTTTCCTCGAAGCTGCATGGCTTCGTCGACAACGTGATGGACGTGCATCCGTCGCGCTTCATCAGCAAGGACTGATCCCTGGCCAAGCCGCCGCGCAACCGAATGCGCGGCGGCGCTGGTTTGCCATCGCATCGGCCCGGGAAACGGAATCGGTTTTCGGAAGGTTCGGTGCGAAGATTTGAAGGCTGGAGCGCAATCGTCCGAGTGGACGCGCGTGATCCGGATCAAGCGGGGCACCGATGCTGCGATACGTATTCCGGCGGCTTTTGACCGCCATCCCGACGCTGTTCGTCATAGTGACGATGGCGTTCTTTCTGATGCGCGTCGCGCCAGGCGGCCCATTCAACCAGGAGCGGGGGCTGAGCCCCGAGATCAAGGCCAATCTTGAAGCCCAGTTCGGCCTCAACGATCCGCTCTGGCTGCAATATGTCCACTATCTCGGCAATCTCTTGCGCGGCAATTTCGGCCCGAGCTACAACATGCCGGATTTCACCGTCACCGAACTGTTTGCCAAGGGCCTGCCTATTTCCGTCCAACTCGGTGCCTCGGCGCTGACCCTGGCGCTCCTGCTCGGTTGCGTGCTCGGCACCATTGCCGCGCTCAATCAGAACAAGCTGGGCGACTATACGGTGATCGCCCTGGCGACCGCCGGCAGCACGATCCCAACATTTGTCATCGCGCCGGTGATCCAACTCGTGTTCGGGCTGACCTGGAGGCTTTTGCCGATCGGGGGATGGGGCGACGGCGCCTTCATCAACAAGGTCGGCCCGGTGCTGACGCTTGCGTTGCCGCAGATCGCCATCGTCGCCCGCCTGATGCGCGGCTCGATGATCGAATCGCTGCGATCCCATCATATCCGAACGGCGCGCGCGCTCGGCCTCTCCGACTGGTCGGTGGTGGTCAAGCACGCCTTGCGCGGCGCCATTCTGCCGATCGTCTCCTTCACCGGCCCGGCGGCGGCGGCACTGTTGACCGGCTCGGTCATCGTCGAAACGATCTTCTCAATTCCGGGCGTTGGTCGCTATTTCGTCGATGCCGCGCTCAACCGCGATTACACGCTGGTGATGGGAACGGTGGTGGTGATCGCCATTTTCACCATCGTCTTCAATCTGATCGTCGACGTCATGTATGCGGTCGTCGACCCGAGGGTGCGCTATGACTGACATCGCAGCCACGGCTCCCGCCATCGTCGGCCGCTCGCTTTGGGGCGATGCCTGGGCGCGCCTCAAGGCCAACCGCGCCGCCATGTTCAGTCTCTACTACCTCGTTTTGATCGGCGTCGTCAGCGTCTTCGGCCCCTGGTTCGTGCCGCATCAATACACGACCATCTACGCCGACTATGTGCGCATGCCGCCAAGCCTGTCGGCCTACCCGAAACCCGACATGATCGAGACGGCGCTCACCGACGCGATCAAACGCATGCGGGTCGACATCAAGGAGTGGCACCAGGAGGGCAATCAGGTCTTCGTCACGGTCAAGTCGACCAGGCCGATCGACGACCGCAACATCCGCTACCTCGACCGCTCCGATGCCTTCGACGACACCAAGATCGAGAACAAGTCGCCCGACGGCCTCGAAGTGACGATGAGCGCATCGGTCAAGCAGCAGTATTTCCTGTTCGGCACCGATAACACCGGCCGCGATCTCTTGTCGCGCACGCTGATGGCCGGGCGCATCTCGCTTGCCATCGGCCTGCTTGCGGGCGTCGTGGCGGTGGTGATTGGTGTGATCTATGGTGCCGCCGCGGGCTTTTCCGGCGGCAAGGTCGACGAGGTGATGATGCGCATCGTCGATGTGCTCTATTCCTTGCCGTTCATCTTCTTCGTCATCATGCTGGTGGTGTTCTTCGGCCGCAACTTCGTGCTGATGTTCCTGGCGGTCGGTGCGGTGCTGTGGCTCGACATGGCGCGTATTGTTCGCGGGCAAGCACTGTCGATCCGCCGGCAGGAGTATGTCCAGGCGGCGGAAGCCATGGGCATCGGCCCGCGTGGCATCCTGCTGCGCCATGTCATCCCCAACCTGCTCGGCCCCGTCGTGATCTATATGACGCTGCTGGTGCCGCAGGTCATCATCCTCGAGAGCTTCCTGTCGTTCCTCGGTCTCGGCGTCCAGGAACCGATGACCAGCTGGGGTGTGCTGATCTCTGTCGGCGCCAAGAACATCGGCACCGCCAACTGGTTGCTTCTGTTTCCCGCCTTCTTCCTCGTCTCGACGCTGTTCGCCCTGAACTTCGTCGGCGACGGCCTGCGCGACGCACTCGACCCGAGGGACCGATAAAGATGGGGATCGCTGACATGGCCACTCCCGAGACGATCCTGAGCGTCAAGGACCTGCGCGTCCGCTTCCGTACGCTTGACGGCGCGGTCGAAGCGGTCAAGGGCGTCAATATCCACGTCAACGCGGGCGAAACGGTCGCCGTCGTTGGCGAATCCGGCTCGGGCAAGAGCCAGACCATGATGGCGGCGATGAGCCTGCTGGCTTCCAACGGCGAAGCGTCAGGCCATGTCGATTACCGCGGCCGCAACTTGCTCACATTGAGCAAATCCGAGCTGAACAAGGTCCGTGGCCGCAAGATCAGCATGATCTTCCAGGAGCCGATGACCTCGCTCGATCCACTTTATTCGATCGGCAACCAGCTGATCGAGCCGATCCGCCGGCATCGGGGCCTGACCGCCGCCGAAGCACATGAGGAGGCGCTCAGGCTGCTGCGGCTCGTCCATATTCGCGATCCGGAACGGCGGATGAAATCCTATCCGCACGAAATGTCCGGCGGCCAGCGCCAGCGCGTGATGATCGCCATGGCGCTCGCCAATGATCCCGACATCCTTATCGCCGACGAGCCGACGACGGCGCTCGACGTGACCATCCAGGCACAGATCCTGGTGCTTCTTGCCGAGCTGCAGCGCAAGCTCGGCATGGCGATCGTCTTCATCACCCACGACCTCGGTATTGTCCGGCGCTTCGCCGACCGGGTCTATGTCATGCGCCAGGGCGAGGTCGTCGAGGAGGGCGAGGCGGAAGCGATCTTCGCCAACCCGCGGCACGCCTACACCAAGATGCTGCTGGCGGCCGAGCCGACGGGAACCAAGGAGCCTCCACCCGCCAACGCGCCCGTGGTGCTCGAAGGCAGGAATGTCGAGGTGACGTTCAGGATCGGCGGCGGTTTTCTTGCCGGCGAACCGCTGATGCTGCGGGCTGTCGATCACATCTCGATCCGGTTGCAGCGCAACCAGACCATCGGCATTGTCGGCGAATCCGGATCGGGCAAATCGACGCTCGGCCGCGCCTTGCTGCGGCTGCTGCCGAGCGACGGCTTGATTCGTTTCGGCGATCGCGACATTTCCACGGCCGATCGACAGGCGATGCGGCCGTTGCGGCGCGAAATGCAACTCGTCTTCCAGGATCCCTTCGGCTCGCTGTCGCCACGCATGACCGTCGGCCAGGTCATCACCGAAGGGCTGCTGGTGCATGAACCGAACCTTTCGGCAAAGCAGCGCGACCAGCGTGCGGTCGAGGCGCTGCGCGAAGTCGGCCTCGATCCAAACGCCCGCAACCGCTACCCGCACGAATTTTCCGGTGGACAGCGGCAACGTATCGCCATTGCCCGTGCCATGATCCTGAAGCCGAAGATGGTGGTGTTGGACGAGCCGACCTCGGCGCTCGATCGCTCCGTGCAGAAACAGATCGTGGAACTGCTGCGCAAGCTCCAGGCGGACCATGAACTGTCCTACCTGTTCATCAGCCACGATCTCGCGGTGGTGCGCGCCATGGCCGACTACATCATCGTGATGAAGCAGGGCAAGATCGTCGAGGAGGGGCCGACCGAGGCCATTTTCAGCAACCCGCAAGTCTCTTACACGCAGACGCTGATGAATGCCGCGATCGATGTCACGCGGTTCCGGGTAAGCGCGTGAGAAGCCGCTGTAGGTAAGGCTTGTTCGCTTAGCCGGCCGATCTGGCGCACTTGCGCGCGCGTACCGCGACAGCGGCATCCTGCTGTTGCTTCAACCGGTCGATCCTCGCCGTTTCACGGTTGGCAACCGCCATTTTGACGCGCGATCCGCCAAGCAGCCAGCGCGGCACGCTGGTGTTGGCGACCTTGCCGCGGGTGATCGCTGTTTGCGAGATGTCGTTCGCACTGCTTGCCACGGCGCTGTTGAGCTCGATGCAGCTCATGCTCTCATATTTGGCCGGATCGACCGTCCCGCCGATCGATGAGCATCCGGCGACAAAAAACATAGACAGAAGCACCGGTGCCGACCCTGTTGTGGAGATCAAATTCATGTCCGCGTCCGGTTCGCCGTCTTACCGGCTCCCTCATACTCGTCGATCAAACTAGCGCTGATGCCCATTTCGTCAAAATCTGATCGGCCGGCGGTGCTTGCGCTCCGCGCTGGACAATTCGATGTCATCGAGAATTCTTACGCTGCTTTGGCGGCCAGTTCGGGCATGGGGACACAGCCGCCGCCGAGCACTATTTGGGCAATATCGGTCGCGTTCTCATCGACATGGGCCGTCACCAGCACAATCCCTTCGCCGAGGTTTCGACGCTCAGGCCTTCTGGCGGCCGCCACCAAGGCTCCGACCAACCCACCGAGGACGCCGCCGCAGACCGTGCCGAACAGGGCCATCGCTGACAGGCTGGTTGGAACAGAATCGATGCCATGAACAGCAAAAGCGGCAAGGGACGCCAACAGCCCGGCAACGGCGCCAAGCATGACGGGCGGAGACGTCAGGACACCGATTTCGTCGTGATAGGGCCCGATAATGGCGATCTGAACGCGAGGAACCCCGGCAGCCAAGAGGTTGCAGGCGATCCGGGCTGCTTCGGGATAGGAGTCAAAAAGCCTGCTGATTGTTGGCATGGTCATTCAGGGCGCGTCGTGTCCGTCAACGTGTCGGCAACGAAGGATGCGGCGATCAAATCGTCGCCATCAATCCGGCCTCTGCCGCCTTCGATCACGGCCGCGACCCTTTGAAAGGTCTTCATTTCACCCTCGGTGATGCGAGCGTGCTCCATCCTGGTTTTGAGGCTACTTATGCGCATTCCCAGCATAGGGGATGTTAAAGTCTCAGGGTTCGACATGGTGGTGCTCATCAGTTCCCGCTTCGTTTGGTTTTCCGCGCCCAAGCCCGAACTTGAGCCGAGTGTAAACGTTCCCTGGCAGGGCTTCGGTCTGGTGGAGGCCGGACCTAAGTCTGACTGCAGGGCGCAATGGTCTTGCCAAGCGGGCCGAGCGGAACAGCCGCTGTTTGCTACCGTTGTGCTCCGACAAGATGTTGGGAGGACGTCGATGGAGAAGAGTGTTGGTCAGGCGCGCTGGTTGCTCGCGCCGGTGTTTGCGATAGCCATCACTTTCATGGTAGCGGGGATAGTTCTCAGCTAACTCATTGCACATTGCACATTGCACATTGCTGCAGCCAGCTGCCCTTCCGCGCAGAGTTCGCCGCCCGGAAAGGAACAATTGCCTGACTGGAGTTCAGCCGCGCATGGAGCGTGCGCGTAGCGTGTGAGGGAAGATCATTTGGTGGCCAGGCTCGGTCGAGAGCCGGGCCACCCAGTCGGCGATCAGTAACCGCCGTTTTCAATCACCACCCGGTGATGGTGGCGGTGAGTGGAGACGGAGCCGGTGACGACGACGGCATGCCGATGATGGTGCCTACGGCCATGGTCGTAGAATGCGACCGTTCCGTGGTGACGGTGATGGAGGCGCTGGCCGCCCTCATTGATGATCCTGACGTGATTATGATGTCGATGGTGGGTCTTGATGACAACGTCAGTCTCGGCGGCCGAAGCCAGAGCGGGCAATCCCACCCAAAGCGCCAAAGCGCAGATGACCATTGTTTTCACTGCCATTTCTCCTGTACCTTGATTAGCCCTTCATTGGATACAACTTGCTGCTGATCCCTTTGGTTCCGGGCTTCCGGGACAGCCGGGAGGTAGCCAAACGCGAAGGTCCCGCAATACAGGGAGCCCTCGGCCAACGACGCTTCCGCACCGTCCGTCACGCAGGGCGCGCAATGGCAGGCAGGCGCAACCGCCACTGTGAGGACCAGGCGGTCTCCGCCCCCACAAAGGAAGTCGATCGGGAATTTCGAGATCCTGTAGGGCGGCGGAACATCAGGCGGGCCTAATGGTTTATCTGCAAGGCAGACCTCATGATTCGAGGCCCGCTGAAGATCAGTCGGCAAAGGCTGATCGGCCCGTGGCCTCCGCCAGAGGCGCGGGCTTCACCAGGCAATAGGAGAGAATTATGAACAACATCATTTGGCTCGTGGGAGCCGTGGTCATCGTGATTGCGGTATTGAGCTTCTTCGGCCTCCGCTAGGCGACGAGGCTCCTTACCCGGTGTGCCCAGTGTATGCAGCCGCGGCAAACCCCGTGGATTGACCGTGATCAAAGCTGGCTTCGGCGTCATGCTTCATTCGAGGAACAGGCCATCCTGAACGAAGCCCTATCCCGGTAGCGCCAAAGTCGGGATGCGCTACTTTGTTCTTCTGGTCGGAGTGGCAGGATTTGAACCTGCGACCCCCTCGTCCCGAACAAGCCGTTTTGCGAAATAAAGCCCGGATTTCCGGGCTTTTTTGTTGCCCGGTAAGCCGGTACGTTCCGCATTGGTTCCGCAGTTTCCGGTAGGTTTCCGGTAGGTAGCAGGCAGGCGTTCTAGTCCCGTTCTATCGCATCCGAGCGACGTTGCTCTTCTCCCGAAGCGTGGGTGCTTTAGCCGTGATCCGGTTCGCTGCTTCCGTCTGGAAATCCGGATGATGGTGATAGTAGGTCGAGCGAAGGACCGCCTCCGTCATTCCAAGGTAATCGGCGGCGAGGGATAGGTCGGTCCCGTTCTGCATCAACCACGTCGCGGCGGTATGGCGAAGGACGTGCGGCGTCACGTCGGTTTCGAAGTTTCCCTCGGCGTCATACCAGCCAAGCCCGGCCGCCTCGCACGCGGACCTAAACGCTTTGCGCACGGAGCCGATCGGCTGGCCTTCCCATTCGACGACGAAATCGTGCGAGATCATGCGGCCTAAATTTAGGCTCTTCTGTCGCTTCTCATATTTCAGGAAGATCGGCGTCCGCGACCAGCGTCGCATATGCGCGAGCAAGCGGTCGGGGAGCCGCACCGGTGGCTGACGTTTCTTCGTCTCGCGCTCGCCCTCGGCCCGACGGAAGAACACGCCGCGATCGAGGTCGACATAAGCCCGGCCTTTCGTGGGTCGGATTGCAGCGTCACAGATAGCGCCTGACCGCGTCCCGGTGTAGAGCGCGGTCAAGATGAACCGTGCGACGTGGCGGCCGGTGTAGCGGTCGCTGGCGACGCCTTTCCATGTCTGACGCATTCGCCAAGCGGCACGGATGAGACGCGCGGCCTCGGCCCTTGTAAGCCAGCGCTGGCGACCGACGGGCTTCTCCGGCAGAACGATCGCCGGAACCGATGTCACATAGCCTTCGGTGTAATAGTAGCGGGGGGCGGCGCGGAGGTCTTCTAGTTGCCGGCGGGCTGCCGATGGCGTCGAAGCCTGCTTGGCATAATCGCGGCAAACCTTGCCGTTGATGTCGGTCAAGGTCATGCGGCCGAAGAATTTCAGGACGGCCGCGAGCCGGGCAGCGGTTTCTCCTGGCTTCGCATGATCGGGGGCAATTTCGGTCGAATAGACGTTGACAACGTCGCTGACCTTCACCTGATCGGGATCACGGTTCCGGTCGCGCGCCGGGGCGTGCTTTTCGACAAGGTACGCATGGAGGCGCTTTTCAGCCTCTCTAAGCTCGCTTCGGCCGCAGCCTGTGCCAATTCGACGCTCTCCGTCGACGATATACCATCCGGCGGAGTGCATAAGCGACCCGTCCTTTTTCCGGTATTCATCACGCCAGACAAGGCGCGCTCCTTTGCTTGGACGCGGCATAGCTCTCTCATGCGCTCGATCGCGGCCAAGGTGGTGTATTCCTTGTTGGCGATGATTTCAGTTGTCAGGCGATTGGCGTCGCGCTCCTTGCGCAAGCCTTTCACGGACATGGAGCCATCGGGGAACGCTATCTTGACGGCTGTGTCAATGCGAATGGGCGCGTCTTTGCTGTAATCGCAAAGCATCACTGCGGTCGTTTTCAGCATCATGTCGGGAACTTTCAGGCAAAGGAAGGCGAACTCCGCCGGCCGCGTGAACGGCGCGAAGATCGGTCTTGCTCGGGAATGGATAAAAAGCTGCAGAGAAGGCCCGGGGCGCGTTCTCGTGCATACAGTGTGAGGAACTTGGCCGGAACGGTGGGCGGTCTACGGAGCCGGCCGAAGCCTCCATGTCTTGCCGCGAATGATCGCGCTGATCGTGCAGCCGCGCACGTGATACTCTTGGGCGAGAAGACGATACGGCAAAAGGCCTTGAAGGTCGCGGATCGCGTCGGCTTTGCTTGCGGTCAACTTGCCGGGGCCGGCCGTGCCATGGTCGATCCGATCCTGGGCGTTTTCGGCCGGCGTCTTCCAAGTCAGATGACGCGGTGCGATGCAGCCTTCATGGCCCTGACCGCAAGAGTGGGACGCCTGACGCTCCGGCGTCGGTCGCGGACCGCGAGTTTCCTCGCAAACGACGACATGACCATAGACGTGCCGGCCCTCAATGTTGAGGCGCGCGTATCCGTCCGCATTTCGACCGTAAGGCCATATCAGGCATTCGTCGGCGTCGTGATGGAGGGCAACTTCTTTGATGAAGCGCATTGGTGCGCCGCGAGGGGCACGGCGGCGACGGGCGGATTTGAGACTGTGAATGGAATTCTTGGCTTTCGACGGCATAGTTTTTCCTTTGGATTTGTGCGCGCAGAAGCTCCGCCGGGCGAAATCGCGCGGACGGTCGGAAACTGGTGGGCGCTGATGGCGTGAGGTCGTAGGGTTCTGTGCGCAGAACGGGGGAACTAGGCCGATTTCGGTTGCCCCAAACCGGCGCTTTGGCATACAAAGATTGAGTGTTTTACCGTTATGCCTTGGCCGCTTCGAAGCTTTCGGAGCGGTTTTTCTTTGTCACGATTGAAGTCGGTCGAATTTATCGACTTGCCACATGCTGCAACCGATCGTGGAGGGCTCGACCGCTAGCGATAGTCGCCTGTCCGGCCTCGATTTCGGTCATGAGTGCCTTTGCCGCCTTGGTCCAAGAAACCCGTTGGCCGACGAAGGGCGCACCCTTCTGATATTTGTAGCATCGGCCAAGGCACTTCTTCGCTCTGGCCTCGGCCTCGGGATGGAGCCATCTGCGTTGCTTGGAGGCGTAAGCGGTCATCTCGGCGCGCTGGCGAGCAGTGAAAAAGACGACGTTCACGATGCTGCCGTCGAATTTTTCGGTGATGCTTCGATCGGTAGGATCGAGCCAGCACAGATGATGGGCGTGAAGATCAGCGTCAAAGGTCTTTTCGTGGATGGTGACGCCGTAATGGGGT
Source organism: Mesorhizobium sp. ES1-4 (assembly GCF_020164745.1). GTDB lineage: Bacteria > Pseudomonadota > Alphaproteobacteria > Rhizobiales > Rhizobiaceae > Mesorhizobium. The sequence continues at coordinate 75,767 of NZ_JAIUGV010000004.1, forward strand.
CGACCGCGACGTTTGAGATCGCGACCGACATTTGCGATGGTCCGTGAGATCGATCGCTTTCGTTGGCGATCATCCCCGGTGTCGGGCATGACAGTGATAAGGCAATTTGCCTCGATGGCGTGGGCGAACGAGGAAAGTCGCCTTCGTTCGTCATCAGCAATTCGGGATGTTGCCTGCCAGCCGCCCCGACGGGCCTTTTTGCCTCGTTTCAGAGCTTTGTGTTTTACCATTAAAGAGAGGGCGCGCCTCGCTATGCACGCCCGTTACCTCCCATCTTATTGATTTTCAGAACTAAAATTCTCGACTGGCTTCAAATTTTTGGAAGCACTTGCTTTTCGTGTTTGGTGGTCGAGTGGCGCATTTTCGGCAGCAAAAAATGTGTGCCGGATCAGTCGGCTTCGCGTCCGAAAACAAGCTCGCGCGCGCGAATGAATTCCAAAACTTTGTGCGCCGCGAGACGGCGAGGGCGGGTGTCATCCGCGACGATCGAGGGCCATCGCTTGATCCATGCGTGTACGGTCTGATGTGGGACCTTGGCGAGGTTGGCGGCCTCTTGGACGGTCAGGGTCGCAGTTGTGGTGCTCATGGTCTTCCTGTTGTTTGCGAACACGGCAACGCGCTCCAGCGCTGGCGGCGCTAGAGGGGGGACTGGTTCGAACTGATGATTAGGGTTCGGAAACGAAAAAAGCCGCCCGGTTGGGGCGGCTTTGCGCAGGCGAATTTCGTCGCCTGCATTTAGCCCTACTTTCGTCTGCGACGTAATGCAACCGTCTTTGCGAGCCTCGCGCTATCTGTCCACATTCCTGTCTCGGCCCAGTATCTTCTTGACCGCAACATGGGAGAGGGCAATGCCGTCGCTCGCAAGCGCTCCCGCAATGGCGCGATATGAGAGCCCCTTGTCGCGTAGCGCGCCGATTTGCCTGATGGCAGCTTGCTCCGAGGGAACCTCGACCAACGCGCCGCCGCCCGCGTCTTCAGAGATCGAATAGCCGAACGGTCGGTTGCCGCCTAAGTATCGGCCGCGCCCGCGCTGGTCCGCTTTGCTTTGTGTGACACGTTCACGAATACGGTCGCGCTCCGCTTCTGCGAATGCGCTGGCGATCGTGAAGAACAGCTTCGAGAGGCCGTTCCCCGCAATGTCTCCACCCAGGTCGATTAGGTGCAGCTTGATCCCCTTTGCCTTCAATTCGGTCTGGACGTTCAAAGCGTCGATCGCGGACCGGAAGAGGCGGTCGAGCTTCGCCGCAATAATGATATCGCCGGACATCAATTTCGCGAACATAGCCGAGCCGGCCGGTCGTTTTGTTACCGGGACCGAACCGGAAATGCCCTCTTCGATAACAGTCTCTGCGATCGTCAAACCGTGCATAAGGGCATAGCCATCGATCTGCCGCCTCTGGACGTCAAGGCTTTCACCTTCTGAGGCTTGTCGCATTGTGGAAACGCGGACGTATCCGTAAACGGCCATCACGACCCTCTTGTAAACGTGTAAACGTGAGGCTGTTATATGTGCAAGCTCGCTTGCGTGTAAAGCTGCTTTAGCACGATTACAGAAACAGGCGACTACACTGTGGAAACTACCGAAAATCCTGCACAGCTTTTTGCGGCAGAAGCCCCCCGCGCGGTAGGGCTTCGGACCTCTGGTCTGGCAGTGCTTAGTCGAGAATTAAAAATCATTCGGATGTAACCAATACCACATTACCGATCAGCAATCGCAATTGACCGATGAGGAGGGCGCGACAGAAGCGGACGAGGTGTTGATCGTCGGTCCGCACGCTTAATTCCGTAGCGACGAACTCGATGAGCGGCACCCTCCATAGCGAAGGATGCAGTTCCAAGGATGATGGGAATTCAATTTGGTAGTGACGGCCCGTCGAGCAACGCCGGTCCGATCCTGCCCGCAACAACTTCATCGGTTCAGGCGCTGGGGGTTCCACAAAGAAAACTGGTTTCCCTCGTCCTGTGTGGTGAGCCTTGTTGGACGGCGCAGGCACATGTACTTATAGCGATGTTGAGGGCGGTTTCGCCCGGAGTGCCGAGAACGAATTTGATAGCAGAAACCATTTTGAATTGGCTGGACGTGGACACGCAGCACCGTGCGGAACGCGAGGTCGAAGATATTTTCGTTCTTGCAACGGATATTGGGACAAAAAGGCCTGAGAACCAAGACAAAGCAGCGGTTCTCCGCGTGGGTTCCGCTGCGACCCACCGGGAGTTTTGGTGCGTATGCATCTGCGATGGGATGGGAGGGCTTCGGGATGGAAAGGCAGCGGCTTCGAACGCGTTGTCTTCCTTCCTTGCTTCGTTGGTCGCTCATCGCAAACGAGAGCCCAAGGATCGCCTAGATACGGCGGTGCGTGAAGCCAGCGAATGGGTAGCACAGGTGGTGCAAGGCGGAGGCTCTACTCTGTCAGCTGCACTGTTCGAAGGCGGATCAGTCTATACTGCCAACGTTGGCGATAGCCGCATCTATGCCCTCAATCCGCTGAATAACGGGGAATTCATCGAACGGCTAACTGTCGATGATACGATGGAAGAAGCATATGGAGCGGAAGGAAAAGGCCTCCTGCAGTTCATCGGCATGAAGTCGGGACTTCTGCCTCACGTGAACGAGGTTTCAAATCGGGAAGCTCAGTTAGTTTTAACAACCGACGGGGCTCATTTTATTGGCGACGAAATCCTGCGCCGGATTAGGGCAAACGCGCCCGACGCCAGCAGCTTTTGCGCACGGGTTTTGGACACAGCACGGTGGCTTGGCAGCACGGACAACGCCACACTCATTGTGACCAAAGCCTCTGCAGGTTTCCCGAGCAATCGCCGAGATGGTTCACCGGACATCTCGGTATGGACAACATCAGGCCGGCTGAAAATAGCCTGGACACCTAGTTCACAGCAGCAGATCGCCCAGCGTCAACAGCGCGTTGATCCTATGCCTGAGCCGCCCAGAACTTTCGATGACAACGATGCCTCGGCAAGAAAGCCAAGCTCAGGCGAGAAATCCGGACAGCCGCCAAGCAAGAAAGGCAAATCACGGTCGAAGAAGCCAAAACGCGAGCAGATTGAGATCGGGTTCTCTGACGACGGAAACGGTTAGGCCATGCTCATTTGGGGGCGTTACGAGGCGACGGGCACAATGAACGCTGGCGGAATGAGCGAGGCTCATGAATGCCAAGACGTTCGGCTACATCGGAAGGTCATTCTAAAAACGCTTCGAAAGCCCCAAGAGCAGCGTCGGCTTGACGATGAGCGCAAAGCGCTACTCAAGCTCCGATCCAATCACGTAGTACAGCTACTGGACGTCATCGAGTTCGAGCATCTGGGCACAAAATACCCGTGCCTGGTACTTGAACATATTGACGGGACTAACCTCGCCGAGGGTCAGTTCAAACCCGATGCGGACTACCTTTCAGTCATATGGCAGATAGCCAAAGGCTTGGCAGAAATACATGAGCAGGGAGTTGTTCATCGCGACATCAAGCCAGATAACGTTCGCCGTGATAACGAAGGCGTAGTGAAGATCATTGACTTTGGCCTCTCGCGAGAGATTGGCGTCGACAATGAAACGAAGTCAGCTTTGGGCTATTTCCCTTACATGGCGCCGGAGCTCTTGACCAAGCCGCCAATTACATTCACGACACAGGCAGATGTATTTGCCTTCGGGGTTCTTGCACTTTCGATTTCGGAAAAAGGTTTGCCAGAGTGGTGTCGGACGAGAGCTAGCGTGGTGCCTCCTGCTAATCTCGCTACGGATCACGTCCCGGCTCTCGATGACCGGATAAAGGATACATTGCGTCGTTGCCTCTACCCTAATCCATCTGATCGTCCCAACATGGCGGATGTCTTGGCTGACATTGAAAAGGTCCTTCTTCGAGATCGACATCGAGCGCGAGTGGTCATCGGAGGAAAGATCAGTGAAATCCATGCCGGATCGCGAACCGCCAGCCCGTCTATATCGGTCGGCGGTAATGTGTCTTCGATGGTAAGGATTGAGTACACCGGAGACGATTTCGTCGTTCGTAGAATTGTTGGAAACGTAAGGGCTAACAATAAATTGTTGTCTGCGGGAGATATCCTCCCGCTTACGTGCGTACTCGCGTTCCAATACAACAATACGTACTATTACTATGCTACATTTGACACCTCTAATCCAGAGTTTATGGCCTGATGTCTAAGGTTATTGGTGGTCGCTATGAAATTCTATCTGAATTGGGTAGTGGGGGGATGCAACATGTGTTTCGAGCGCACGACCTTCTGCGTGGAGTAGATGTCGCGCTCAAGACACCTCAGGCAGGCCAACTACTGAAGAAATTCGCGAACAGCGCAACAATTTCGGCCCGCATCAACCACCATAACGTCGCTAAGACGCTCGACTATTTCGAGGAAGACGCAGCCCCCTACTTGGCAGAGGAACTCATTGAGGGCGGCACGCTCGATGAAGCTTGCTTGTCACCGGCAGGGTTCGTTGATCCACACACGGGCGCCCGTCTCTTTCGTCTACTTGCCAAGGGACTTGCGGCTTCGCACCACGCGGGGGTTGTCCACCGAGACCTGAAGCCTTCGAACATCGTTGTCAGTGGAGGGTATAATCTCTCAAGCGTCAAAATCACCGATTTTGGCATCGCCACGTTGACGGAGGAGGTCTTTGAAGAGGAAATCGTAGAGCGCGGAGACATAACCAAAACCACTTCGGGAACGGTCAAAGGTGCGCTGCCATACATGGCTCCGGAGATGATGTTCCGTAAGAAGGGTGACTATGTCGGTCGAGAGGCTGACGTCTGGTCTCTCGGGGCCGTGATGTTCCACATGCTGACAGGAGTGTTGCCGTTTGACGAGGGATTGATTGTGCCTGCAAATGTGAAAACGGGTGCCCGAGCGCCTTGGCCCGTCTTCATGACGAACGATCTTCAGTTCTCGTCGCTGGCTCGTTCCCTACAGGAATTGGTGGAAGCGTCTCTTCAATACGATGCTGCGAAGCGACCTACAGCCGACGACCTGATGCGCGCGTGCAATGAGCTGATGTACTACAATGGGACCTGGATAACTGGCAAAGTCAGCAACATGCCGGGTTCGACCATTGGCTTTATATTTGGAGCCGATGGGAAGATGGCTTTCTTCCATCGAGACAGCACGTACGGACCAAGGAAACCCGGAGTAGGAGACAAGGTTCTGTATTCCTGTAGCGATGGAACGCCCCATCAACGGGCCTTTCCACTGATTGTTTGCAAATAGGCGTTACGCCGACGGCGTCACCTCCCGCAACATCACCTCCGCTTGCGCCAACACCGTCTGCACGGCTTCCTGCTCAAGATCGGGCGGGTAGCCGTACTTTTTCAGGATGCGCTTGACCAGGACCCGCATGCGGGCACGGGCGCTGCTCTTGTGCTGCCAATCGACCGTCGCCGAACCCCGCATCTGCTCGACCAGTTCGTGGGCGATGACGCGAAGCTGATCACTGCCCATCGCCTCGACCGCGCTCTCGTTTTCGGCGAGTGCGTCATAGAAGGCGAGTTCCTCCGGCGATAGACCATGCTCCTTGCCGCGAGCGGCTGAGGCCTTGATGTCCTTCGCCAGCGCGATCAGCTCCTGGATCATCTCCACCGTCGAAATCGCGTTGGCGTGATAGCGGGCTACAGCCTCCTCCAGGCGTCGGGAAAAGGATTTTGTCTCGACCACGTTCGACCGCGACCGGCTCCTGATCTCGCCGTTGAGAAGTTTCTTCAATGCCTCCAGCGCCAGGTTCTTCTTTTCCATCTGCTGGATTTCCGCCAGGAACTCATCCGAGAGGATCGAGATATCTGGCGACTGGATGCCCGCCGCCTTCAATATATCCACGATCTCCGCATTGGCGACGGCCTGGTCGAGAAGTTGCTCGACCGCGAAGGTCTTGGCCCTATCGGACATCTTGCCGGTGCCAGTCGTCTTGACCAGCGCGGCCCGCACCGCTTGGAAGAAGCCGATCTCGTCGCGGATAGAGCGGGCCTCGTCACTGGCCGAGGCGAGCGCATTGGCCTTGCCGAGTTCCAGTACCGCATCCTGAAAGCGGCGATGTGCTCGCTTTTTTTCGTCGACGCCACCTACCTTTGCGGCTTCGTTCTCCTGCCATTTCAATATCCAGTCGATGGCGTCAGCGAGAGCAACGAGCCGCTGATGGGGCCGGCCGTTGATGCCAAGGCCATAGTCATGACCATAGAACATCCCGCGCACGACCTCGAACTTCTCCATCAGCACCGCGACGGCCTCTTCCTCGTCGATGCCAGTCTTCTCCTGGTCGGATTTCGTATACTGGCCGAGCGCGTTCTTCAGGTTCTGGGCGATGCCGATGTAATCGACGATCAGGCCGCCGGGCTTGTCCTTGAACACCCGATTGACGCGGGCAATCGCTTGCATCAGGCCGTGGCCGCGCATCGGCTTGTCGATGTACATGGTATGCACGCAGGGCGCGTCGAAGCCGGTCAGCCACATGTCGCGCACGATCACTAGTTTCAGCGGATCGTCGGGGTCGCGCGCCCGCTTGGCAAGGTCGTCGCGGCGCTTCTTGTTGCCAATATGCGGCTGCCAATCGAGCGGATCGGACGCCGAGCCGGTCATGACGATCTTGACGGCACCCTTGTCGTCATCGTCGGAATGCCATTCGGGCCGCAGCTTGATAATCTGCTTGTAGAGATCGACGCAGATGCGACGGCTCATGCACACCGCCATCGCCTTGCCATTCATGCCGGCAAGGCGTGCTTCGAGGTGCTCGACCAGGTCGGCGGCGATCTGCGCCAGGCGCTTTTCCGAGCCGACCAACCGCTCGACCGTTGTCCACTTCGCTTTCTGCTTTTCCTGCTCCGACAACTCGTCGTCTTCGAGGATGGCCTCGATCTCGGCGTCGATGCGTGGTTTCTCGTTCTCGTCCAGCTCTATGCGGGCGAGGCGGCTCTCGTAGAAGATCGGAACCGTCGCCCCGTCCTCCACCGCCCGGCTAATGTCGTAGATGTCGATGTACTCGCCGAAGATCGCGGGCGTGTTTACATCGTCGGCCTCGATCGGTGTACCAGTGAAGCCGATGAACGATGCGTTCGGCAAGGCCTGCCGGATATAGTGCGCATAGCCGTAACGGCGCCTGCCAGTTGCCTTGTCGAGTTTGGCGCCAAAGCCGTATTGGCTGCGGTGCGCTTCGTCTGCGATGACGATGACGTTGCGCCGCTCCGTCAGCATCGGGAAGCTTTCCTCGCCGGCCTCGGGTGAGAATTTCTGCACCGTCGTGAAGATCACGCCGCCCGATGCGCGGTTGAGCAGCCGGCGCAACTCGTCACGGCTGTCGGCCTGTTCCGGTTTCTGGCGGATCAGGTCGCGGCACAGGCTGAACGTCGAAAACAGCTGGTCGTCCAGGTCGTTGCGATCGGTCAGAACGACCAGTGTCGGGTTCTCCAGTTCCCGCGACCGCACCACGAGCCCGCCGAAGAACGCCATTAGCAGGCTCTTGCCGGAGCCTTGCGTGTGCCAGATCACGCCGATCTTGCGGTCGCCGTCGGGGCGCGCCGCCTCGATCGCGCTGGCGAGCGCCTTCCTTGCGCCGTGGAACTGATGATAACCGGCAATGATCTTGAACGGTCCTTCGCCCTTGTCGCCGAAGACGATGAAATCGCGCAACAAACCGAGGAAGCGTTTGCGGTCGAACACGCCGCGCAACAGCGTCGCCATCTCGCGTGGCCCATGCGGCGTGAAATCGCCGTCCGCGCCTGTGACCGTGCGCCACGGCATGAAGCGTTCCTCGTCGGCGCTGAGCGAGCCGACACGCGCCAGGATACCGTCGGAGGCCACCAGCACCGCATTGGTGCGAAACAGCGACGGCACCTGTGCCTTGTAGGTCTGCAACTGGTTGAACGCGGCGCTAATGTCAGCGGCCTCCGATCCGGCGTTCTTCAACTCGATGATGGCTAGCGGTAGCCCGTTGACGAACACGACGATGTCGGGACGGCGCTTGTGGCGGCCCTCGACGACGGTGAACTGGTTCGTCACCAGCCAGTCGTTTTTGTCCACATTGTCGAAGTCAAATATCCAGACCTTGTCGCCCTTGATCTCGCCATCGGCGGCGAGAAATTCGACATCGACACCTTCCGTGAGAAGGCGATGAATGCGCCGGTTCTCTTCGACCAGCGATGGGTTCACCGTGACGAAAAGCTGCTTGATCGCGGCTGCCCGCGCCTCCGCCGGGATGAACGGGTTAAGGCGCGCGATCGCAGCCGTTAGCCGTGCAGCCAGGATGGTGTCGGAATAGGCATTACGCTCCGGCGCGGAGCCGTCAGGCGCGATCTGATGCGAAGAGGTGTAGGTGTAGCCAAGCTTTTCGAAGATGCTGATGGCCGCGTCCTCGACGATGTCCTCGCGGAAGCCGGATCGGGAGTACTCCGTCTCGATCTGTTCGTAGACGATGCCTTTGCCCGGCTGCTCGGTCACGGCGTGCTCCCATTGGCGAGCGCGTCCAGGACGCGGTCCACTTCTCCGACGGTTTCGGGCACGAACCGAAGCGCGTCTCCTCGGTGGAGACGTTCGAAGGTCTTCAGCGCGCTGTGTCGTCCGTAAAGAACCTCACGGCGTTCATTCCTCTTCGAGTAGGTTTCGCTGCCGTGGCGCCTTTCAGGTCGAAGCCCGCTCAACATCGATAAATCCACGCCGTCGGCTTCGCACCAAATCTGAAGCTCGCTGTCGGGTTTCACGATGATGGCGACCTCTATGGGGCCTGCTCCAATTCTCGGCAACAGATACCGGCGGGCGTGAACATTCTGATGCCCCGAGCGATGGACAGCAGCGTCGCGATCAAGCCGGTCTTGGCAGTGTCTCTTCAGCGCAGCGTAAGGATCGGTCATTGCGCCGCCTCAAGCTGTCGTTCGGCCTCGTTAAGGCGGATTTCACCCGACATCAGCTTGGGAAGAAGGAGATCGCGAGCGGCGGCAAGAGTGCGGTTTTGTCCGCCGTTCGCTGAGATCATGCTAAACCACGGGGTGATAATTTTACCAAACGCCTCCAGCACTTCCTTGCTTGGGTCGGCGCACATGAAGGATGCAAGGCTATCCGGCTGCGCCCGCTGTCTCCCGGACGTGCCGGTCATGCTACGAATGGCGCGGTCGCGGAACTCATCGTGTCGGACGAGTAGATATGCATAAGGTGGCGGGACTGGAGGTTTTGCTCGCAAAACAATGAACTCGGTCGATCCCCAGCCAACAACAGATGGGCTAGCCAGAAAGTCAACGAACGCGGCCTTACCGTTTTCGAGGCACGGGGTTATCCGCGCAAGAAGCGCGTCCCCGTTGCGGAAGCGCATGCCCGATCCGAACTCCCGCTCAATTGGGGGCTCGGCAAGGCTTCCGCGAGTAGGCAAAGAGCTCATGTCCGAGTAAGGAGCAATAGTTCCGCGCTTCAACGGCTCGCTCGGGTTGAATTCGATCAGATTTGAAATCGCAACTGCCTTCCACCCTTCCGGCACCGCATTGTCGGTGGTGACCGCCGGGAACATATCGGAGAGTTGCTGTGCCCGCTCGGGATCGGTGACAAGCCCACCTACGATCTCGACGGGATCGGTCGCGCCATCCATCTTGCGGCGGGTCGGGCCGAAATCGACGAACCAGTCACGGAAGATCGCCTGGGCCATCGCCTCCAGCGCTTCATTCATGCGCCGGTTCAGGTCGATCTTGTCGTCAAGGGAGCCGAGTATTTCGGCAATCTGCTCCTGTTCCGGGATAGAAGGTAATCGAAATTGATACGCCTTGATTTGACCGCCACTGATATGCGGAACGGCAGTCCCTGTTTGGACGCCGAGAACGTAGTCAGTAAAAGCCCTACTGCCGAGGACGTACCTCAAAAAGCGGGTGGAGAGGTACTGCGTACCGCGCAGCCTTGCAACTCGTTGAACAAGAAAACTTGGCAGATCGTCCGACCTAACTGTCGCATATTTTAGTCCAGCGTCGATCCAAGGCCGGTCCATTGCCAAGACGACATCTCTTTGTTCCAGGCGATAGGGAGAGACATCGTCGGTCAAAGTAAGGGGCCACCGCTTAGCATTATCCCACCGAAGCGTTCCTTGGGCGATGTTGTCTCCTCGTAGAAGTCGTGGGTCGGAAACAGCGTCGGAATAGCTTGCGCTCTTGAAAGGGAACCCGGTTAGGAAATCCGCCACGTCCCCCAATTTGACCATTGGCCAATCAATCATTCGCGGCCACCACATCGAGTGCCGCCGCTATACGTTCCTCCAGGGCCCGTGCCTCCACGAATTGGCCTTGCAACTTCTCGCGCAAAGCTTCGAATTTCTCTGCGAACGACACGCCGTCATCCTCGGCATCCACCGCGCCTACATAGCGCCCCGGTGTCAGCACATGACCATGCTCGCGCACTTCCGCTAGCGTGGCCGCTTTGCAGAAGCCCGGCTCATCGACATAGGCCGTGCCGTGATCCTTGTTGCGCCACCGGTGATAGGCACCAGCGATCCGGTCGATGTCGTCAGCGCTGAATTTGCGGTGAACCCTCTCTTCAATGAAGCCAAGCTTACGGGCGTCGATGAACAGGATTTCACCGCGCCGGTCGCGATGGCCGTTGGCGCTCTTGTCGCGCGCCAATATCCACAAGCAGGCCGGGATTTGCGTCGAGAAGAACAACTGACCTGGCAGTGCCACCATGCAGTCCACCACGTCGGCCTCGACCATCGCCTTGCGGATGTCGCCTTCGCCGGACTGCTGCGACGACATCGAACCGTTGGCGAGCACCACGCCGCCAGTGCCGCGTGGCGCAAGGTGGTGCAGGATTTGCTGGAGCCAGGCGAAATTGGCGTTGCTCTTCGGCGGCGTCCCATATTTCCAGCGGACATCGTCCGCCAGCCGCTCGCCGCCCCAATCAGAGATGTTGAATGGCGGATTGGCGAGGATGAAATCGGCTTTCAGGTCGGGCAGTTCGTCGCGATGAAAGCTGCCTTCGTTGTTCCAGCGGATGTCGGCGTCGATGCCCTGCACGGCGAGGTTCATCTTCGCCAGCCGCCAAGTCGTATGGTTGATCTCCTGGCCGTAGATGGCGATGGCGTCGCGCCGGCCGCCGTGTTCCTCTATGAACGTTTCCGATTGCACGAACATGCCGCCCGAGCCGCAGCAGGGATCGTAGACGCGGCCCTTGTAAGGTTCGAGCATTTCGACCAGTGTTCGCACTACCGAGCGCGGCGTGAAGAACTCGCCGCCGCGTTTGCCTTCCGAACTGGCGAAGCCGGACAGAAAATACTCATAGACCCGGCCAAGCAGGTCCTTCGCCTTGTCCGTGCCGTCATGCATGCCGATGTTGGAGAAAAGGTCGATCAACTCGCCGAGCATCGTCTTGTTCAGCGTTGGGCGGGCGTAGTTCTTCGGCAGGACGCCTTTCAGCCCTTCGTTCGACGGCGCCTTTTCGATGGCCTCCATCGCCTCGTCGATCAGCTTGCCGATTTCGGGCCGCTTGGCGCTTCCTTGCAGGAACGACCAGCGCGCCTCCTTCGGCACCCAAAAAACGTTCTCCGCCAGGTATTCTTCTGGGTCTTCCGCATCGGCATGCGCCTCCGCCGCGAGCTTCGCGTGCATCCCCTCGAAGGCGTCAGAAATGTATTTCAGGAAGATCAGCCCGAGCGCGACGTGCTTGTATTCTGACGGCTCAAGGTTGCCGCGCAGCTTGTCAGCCGCCCGGAAGAGATCGGCCGTGAAATTGATATCGGAATTGTTGCCGTTTACTGCCAAGGCTGCGCTTCCCCAAATCAGTTGCGGGGAAAGTAGGCCGCCGCCTGGGGCGCTGTAAAGCAAGCTGAGAGGATTACCCAAAATCGGCATTCGCGCGGATCACTTGATCCGGGAGGCGCCCCAATCAATTGACCGCGTCAGCTTGGCATCGCGTTTCCACAGCGCCGCGAATTGCCGCATCAACTTGCGTTCAGCAGCGATGCGGGCCTCAATCTCCTCTTTCGGCGCATCGGACGGCCAGTGAGAACCGCCGCAATCACCCGCCCCTGTGAGATATAGCCGCCGGACCGCCGCCTCGGCGCGCTTCGGCTTGCCGCGCCAAAATTCGCTTTCGCGGACGGTGCGCTCCATCTCGCGCAAATAACGCATCTGATTTTCGTCGCGCATTTTCATGGCCGGCATAGAGGGCATGCCAAGCGCCGGCACGCAAGATCATGCCGACGTTCCACTGAGGTCGCGTCCCGATCAGTTTCGGGTAGGGTTTCAGGTAGGAGACGTTTTTCGGGAAACGCTAAGCCTTTGTTTTTTCTGGTCGGAGTGGCAGGATTTGAACCTGCGACCCCCTCGTCCCGAACGAGGTGCGCTACCAGGCTGCGCTACACTCCGTGACCAGACCGCGGGCTTATAGCCGCCACACTTCGTTCCTGCAAGCGGCAATGGCAGCACGTCTGTCGCATTTCGTACGCTTTCGCCGGGCATTGACGGAAAGCCCGGATTACCATGCTGGAAACACGGCCTAAAGCCTTGCGTGCTATGCAGCCGCCTCGCTAGATTGTGTTTTCGCTGCCTGGAGCTCTGCTGTCTTGCCCCCAAAAATCGTTGGCGAAGCCCGGCCCAACAGTTTCGAATTCGAAACCGCGGCGCTGATCAAGGCGTCCGGCTTTCGTGAATATGATGCGCGCTGGTGGTTCGGCCATCCAGGTTCGGCATTGCCGCCGGAACTCAATCTGATCGGTGTCCAGGCGCTTGGCATGGGGCTTGGCACGCTGATCCGGCGTCTTGGCGCCGGACCCGATATCGTCACCGGGCATGATTTCCGTTCCTATTCGCTTGGCATCAAGCTGGCGCTGGTGTCCGGGCTGATGGCGGCCGGCGCACGGGTGAAGGACATCGGCCTGGCGCTGTCTCCGATGGCCTATTTCGCGCAGTTCGCACTGGAGACTCAATCGGTGGCGATGGTTACCGCCTCGCACAACGAAAATGGCTGGACCGGCGTCAAGATGGGCGCGGCGCGGCCGCTGACTTTCGGGCCCGAGGAGATGGGCACGCTGAAGACGATCGTGCTGGCGGGCGATTTCGACCTTACAGGCGGCGGCTCCTATGATTTCGTCCGCGATTTTCGCACCACCTATCTCGACGACCTGACCAGGGACAAGCGCATCACACGAAAGCTCAAAGTGGTCGCGGCTTGCGGCAATGGCACTGCTGGAGCTTTTGCCCCGGAAGCCTTGCAGCGCATAGGCTGCGAAGTGATCCCGCTCGATGCGGAACTCGACCACACCTTCCCGCACTACAACCCCAACCCGGAAGACATGCGGATGCTGCATGCCATCAGCGACAAGGTGCTGGAGACAGGGGCCGATGTCGGGCTGGGCTTCGATGGCGATGGCGACCGCTGCGGCGTCGTCGACAATGAAGGCAACGAGATCTTTGCCGACAAGGTCGGCGTCATGCTGGCGCGCGACATTTCCAGCCGATACCCGGGCTCGACCTTCGTCGTCGACGTCAAGTCGACGGGACTGTTCAATACCGACGCGGTGCTGCGCGCCAACGGCGCCGTCACCGATTACTGGAAGACAGGCCATTCCTACATCAAGCGCCGTGTCGCCGAACTCGGCGCGGTCGCCGGCTTCGAAAAGTCAGGCCACTTCTTCTTCAACCCGCCGATCGGGCGCGGCTATGATGACGGGTTGGTCACGGCAATCGCCATCTGTCAGATGCTGGACCGCAACCCGGCCAGTTCCATGGCCGACCTCTACCGCGCGCTGCCGCTGACCTTCGGCACGCCCACCATGTCACCGCACTGCGCGGACGATGTGAAGTACGGTGTCGTTGAGCGGGTCGTTTCCGATTTTCGGGCGATGCAGCGGGACGGTGCCAATTTCGCGGGCCAGAAGATCGTGGACCTCGTCACCGTCAACGGCGTGCGCGTCGTTGCCGAGGACGGCACCTGGGGCCTGGTGCGCGCCTCGTCGAACAAGCCGGAACTGGTCGTGGTCGTCGAAAGCCCGGTTTCGTCGGGGCGTCGCCGGCAGATGTTCGATGCCGTCGACGCCATACTGCGCCGCAGTCCCGAAGTCGGCGCCTACAACCAGACTTTTTGACAGGGCATCATGAACCAGAGGATCGTCAGTTTTGTCATGAGTGGCGGCGTCGGCTCCCGGCTATGGCCGCTGTCGCGCGAGGACAATCCCAAGCAGTTCCACGATCTGTCAGGCGATGGCTCCATGCTGGCCAAGACCCTGCGCCGCCTGACGGCAAGGCCCCATGGCGAAACACCGATCTTCCTGGTCGCGTCGGAGCGTCACGCCGAGCGTGTCCGTGCCGACCTCGCCGGTCTCGATCTTGCCGGTGGCGGTCCCCTGTTCGAACCCGCGGGGCGCAACACGGCCGCCGCCGTCGCACTGGCGACCCTGCGCACTTTATCGGAATTCGGCGACAGCCTGATGCTGGTGGTGCCCTCCGACCATGAAATAGCGACGGCGGGGCAGTTCTGGCAAAGTATTGAAGCGGGATCCGAGGCGGCGCGCGCCGGTCGCCTTGTGGTGTTCGGCATCAAGCCGACCCAGCCGGAAACAGGTTACGGCTATATCGAGGTGTCGGTCGAGAAGGGCGGGGTGTTCGACGTGTCGCGCTTCGTCGAGAAGCCCGACCTTGCGACAGCCAATGACTATCTCAAGGCGGGAAATTTCTACTGGAATACCGGCATCTTCCTGTTTCGGGCCGGAGCCATGCGCGACGCTTTCGAGGCATTTCAGCCCGACATCTGGCACGCCACCGAAGCTGCCTACAAGGCCGCCACATCGGACCTGTCCGGCCTCTATATGCCGCTGGAGCTTTACGCCGCAATCCCGTCGAACTCGATCGACTATGCCATCATGGAGCGGGCAAAAGACATAGCCATGGTGCCGGCCGGTTTCCGCTGGAACGATCTCGGCTCCTGGCAATCGCTCCTCGATGTCGGTCCCGCCGACGACCAGGGCAATGTCCTCGTCGGGGATGTCGTCGCCATCGATTGCGAGAATTCCTATATTCGCAGCGACGGTCGCCTGCTGTCGGCGATCGGCATGAAGGACGTCGCCATCGTCTCGACCGCCGATGCCACCTTCGTTGCCCCCGTCAGCCATAGTCAGCACGTCAAGAAGATCGTCGAACAACTCGAAAGATCGGGACGGCTGGAAACCAGATTCACGCCGGCCCATGACCGCGTCATCGAAAGCGGCGCCTGGCGGCGGCGCGTGCATCACTGGCTGTTCCAGGAGACCTTGCCTTTGTGGTCGACATCGGGCGTCGACGAGCACCATGGCGGCTTCCACGAGGCGCTGGGTTTCGACGCCAAGCCGCTCATCAAGCCCAAGCGCATGCGTACCCAGGCCCGGCAAATTTATGCCTTCGCGGTTGCCAGGGAGCGCGGCTGGACCGGTCCGGCCGACCGGCTGATCGCGCACGGCATCGAGTTCATGGCTGGGCAGGGCCGCACCGAACGGGGCGGCTGGGTGCGCACGCTGAACATCGACGGCTCTGTCGCCGATCCGGTCGAGGACGCCTACGATCATTCCTGCATTCTGCTGGCATTGGCGCATGCCCATATGTCGGGCAATCCCGATGCCTTGCGGCTTGGCGAAGAGACCTTCGCCTTCCTGGATGCGCATCTGGAGGATAGCCGCATGACGGGGTTCCTCGAGACGTCGGACGGCGCGGGCGAGCGGCGATCCAATCCGCACATGCACCTGCTCGAGGCTTTCCTTGCCTGGCATCAGGCGACCGGCGACCGCGCCTACCTGCGCCGGGCGGCGCGCATCATCGACCTGTTCCGAAGCCATTTCTTCGACACCGAAAGCTGGACGCTCGGCGAATATTTCGATGCCGAATGGAAACCCTCCGCCGGTGAGAAAGGGAGCTGGACAGAACCTGGCCACCATTTCGAATGGGCCTCGCTGCTGCTCGACTTTGCCGCGCGAAGCGGCCAGACCGAACTGACAGCCTTCGCCAGGAAGCTCTACGCCTCGGCGATCGCCAATGGCCTCAACCGCGCCACCGGTCTCGCCTATGGCGCGGTCTCGCGGCAGGGATTGCCGCTGGACCGGGTGTCCCGCAGCTGGCCGCAGGCCGAAGCGATCAAGGCCGCTATCGCGCTCGACGGTTCGGGGGGGCCGGACCTGAAGCCAGAGATCGAGGCGCGGGTTGGACGCCTGTTCCGTTGGCATATCGACCCCGCGCCGCTCGGCCTTTGGATCGATCGCATCGACGAACGCGGCCGCTCTCAGGCTGCCGACGTGCCGGCCAGTATCTTCTATCATCTTGTCTGCGCGCTGACGCAGTATCTGGATGGCACGGTGGACAAGTAGACAGGCTCAATACGGGCTGGCGACGTCACCGGTCTCGACATAGACCGATTTCAGCTGCGAATAGAGCGCAAGCGCCGCCAGCGAATTCTCGCGCCCGATGCCGGATTGTTTGACGCCGCCGAAAGGGATTTCCACCGGCGTCAGATTGTAGGCGTTGATCCAGCAGGTTCCGGCCTGCAATTCGGCGATGACGCGGTGGGCGCGCTGCAGGTCGCGTGTGAAGACGCCCGCGGCAAGGCCGAACTCCGTATCGTTGGCGCGGTCGATCACCTCGTCCTCGCCGTCGAATTTCAGCACGCACATGACCGGGCCGAAAATCTCCTCGCGGGCGATGCGCATGGTGTCGGTGACGCTGGTGAACACGGTCGGCTCGACGAAGAAGCCGCTGTCAAAACCTTGCAGCGACGGCACGTTGCCGCCGCAGGCCAGCGTGGCTCCATCCTGCTTGCCGGCCTCGATATAGCCGACGACCTTCTCGTGCTGTGCTTTCGAGACCAGCGGCCCCATTTGCGTCTCAGGATCGAGCGGATCGCCGATGCGGATCTTCTTGGTCCGTTCGACCAGCCGCTCGACAAAGCGGTCGTGAATGCCGCTCTGGACAAAGACGCGTGTGCCGTTGGAGCAGATTTGGCCGGTCGAATAGAAATTGCCGAGCATGGCGCCACCAATGGCATTTTCGAGATCGGCATCGTCGAAGACGATCAGCGGCGACTTGCCGCCGAGTTCCATCGTCGCGTGCTTCATCTTGGAGCCGGCAAGCGACAGCACCTTGCGGCCGGTTGGCACCGAACCGGTCACCGAGACCTTGGCGACGACATCGTGGCTGACAAGGCCGGCGCCGACATCGCCATAGCCCTGCACGACGTTGAACAGCCCGTCGGGCAAGCCTGCCTCCGAGTAGATTTCGGCCAGCGCCAGCGCCGAAAGCGGCGTGTTTTCCGATGGCTTGAACACCATGGCGTTGCCCATGGCGAGCGCCGGCGCCGATTTCCAGCCGGCGATCTGGATCGGATAATTCCATGCACCGATGCCGACGCAGACGCCGAGCGCCTCACGGCGCGTGTAGGCGAAGGGGCCGCCGAGGTCGACGGCTTCGCCGTTGAAGACGGCGACGGCGCCGGCGAAATACTCAAGGCAATCCGCCGCCGAAGGCGCGTCGGCCACCAATGTCTCCTGGATCGCCTTGCCGGTGTCGAGCGTCTCGATGCGGGCAAGATCGGCGTTGCGGGCGCGCAAGATGTCGGCGGCACGGCGCAGAATGCGGCCGCGCTCGACCGGCTTCAGCCGCGCCCACGCCGGCTGCGCCGCCCGCGCGGCCTCGATGGCGAGTTCCAGAACGTTTGGCGTCGCCGAACGCAGCATGGCGATGGTCTCGCCCGTAGCCGGATAGATGACCGGCAGCGGCGCGCCCTGCTCGTCATCGATGTAGCGTCCGTTGACGTAGTGCGATGCCGTGGGTTGGGCGCGCATGGGAACTCTCCAAGTCGTCATCGCCCCAAAATGGGCAGCTCACTCTATCGGATCATGGCCTATCTGTCGGACGCCTGCCAGCGCGGATTGATCCAAGGTTCCTGGTTGGAAGGCGCGAGCGGCGTGCGGCCAAGAATGTGATCCGATGCCTTCTCGCCGGTCATGATCGACGGCGCGTTGAGGTTGCCGTTGGTCACGCGCGGAAAGATCGAGGAGTCGGCGACCCGCAGTCCGTCGATGCCGATGACCCGGCATTCCGGATCGACGACGCTCGTTTGGTCATCGACGCGGCCCATTCGGCAGGTGCCGCAGGGGTGGTAGGCGCTTTCGGCGTGGTCGCGAATGAACACATCGAGATCGTCATCCGACTGCACATGGCTGCCCGGCGAGATTTCCTGTCCGCGATAGGAGTCGAAAGCCGACTGGCCGAAGATCTCGCGGGTCAGGCGGATGCAGTGGCGGAACTCCGCCCAATCGTCCGCATGCGACATGTAGTTGAAGCGGATGACCGGCTTCGCTTTCGGGTCCGGCGACCGCAGCGTCACCGAACCGCGCGACTTCGATCGCATCGGCCCGACATGCGCCTGGAAGCCATGCGACTTCGCCGCCGCCTTGCCGTCATAACGCACTGCCGCCGGGATGAAGTGGTACTGGATGTCGGGGTAGTCGACACCGGCCCGCGAACGCACGAAGGCGGCGGCCTCGAAATGGTTGGTGGCGCCCAGGCCCGATTTGAAGAACAGCCACTGCGCCCCAATCATCGCCTTGGACAACGGGTTCAGCACTGAATTCAGCGTAATCGGTCTGGTCGATTCCTGCTGGATGTAGAGCTCCAGATGGTCCTGCAGGTTGCCGCCGACGCCAGGCCGGTCGGCGACGACGGCAATGCCGTTTTCGCGCAAATGCCCGGCTGGGCCGATACCCGACAGCATCAGGATCTTTGGCGAATTGATCGACGATGCCGCGACGATCACTTCGCGTCGCGCCTTAACGACCTGAATCTGTTTGTGAGCTTCGATCTCGACGCCGATGGCGCGTTGATTCTCGATGATCACCCGGCGCGCGAAGCCTTTGACCAGACTCACGTTCTTGCGTCTCAGCGCCGGCTTCAGATAGGCCGAAGCCGCCGACCAGCGGCGACCGCCCAGAATGGTCTGCTCCATGGGGCCGAAGCCTTCCTGCTTGGCGCCATTGTAGTCGTCGGTCAGTTCGAACCCGGCCTGGCGGCCCGCCTCGACGAAGGCGCCATAGAGCGGATTGCGCCGCGAGCCGCGCTGCACATGCAGTGGGCCGCCGTGCCCGCGCCAGCCGTCCTCGCCGCCATCCGAATCCTCCATGCGTTTGAAATAGGGCAGCACGTCGGCGAAGCCCCAGCCGGCTGCTCCTTGTTCGGCCCAATGGTCGAAGTCGCGGGCGTGGCCGCGCACATAGACCATGCCGTTGATCGAGGACGAGCCGCCGATCACTTTGCCGCGCGGCGTCGCCAGCACGCGGCCGCCCAGATGCGGCTCCGGCTCGCTGGCGAAGCCCCAGTCGTAGAGGCTCATGTTGAGCGGAATCGACAGCGCCGACGGCATCTGGATCAGCGGTCCGATATCGGTGCCGCCGAACTCGATGACGATGACCGAATGCTTGCCGTCCTCGGACAGGCGATAGGCCATGGCCGAGCCGGCGGAGCCGGAGCCGATGATGACGAAATCCGCTTCAAGCATTGTTCATATGCGCCATAAAATCGGCGAGCGAAACGTTGCCGCCGGTAGCCACCACCAAGACGGTTTTTCCCGCCACACCCACCTTGCCGTCGAGCAGTGCCGCCAGTGACGCCGCACCCGACGGTTCGAGCACCACCTTCATCCGCTCGAAGGCGATCCGCATGGCACGTCGCACCGACTGATCGTCGACGGTGATGCCGCGGACACCCGCAGCCTTGACCGCGGCGAACGGCGCGTCGCCGGGCCGGCGTGACATCAGCCCGTCGCAGATCGATTTCGGGCCGATGGGCATGGTCTCGATGCTGCCATTCGCCAATGATGAGCCCATGCCATTGAACCCTTCGGGCTCGACACCGATGATCTCGGTTGCCGGCGACAGATAGTGGAAGGCGAGCGAAACGCCGCCGATCAATCCGCCGCCGCCGACGGAGCAGAACAACAGGTCGGCACTGGCATTCTTGGCGGCAAGCTGGTCGAGCGCTTCGAGGCCGGCGCCCGCCTGGCCGGCGACGATCTCGGGATCGTCGAACGGATGCAGCAGGGTCAGGCCTTCGGTTCCGGCGATCTCGCGCGCCCTGGCGGCGGCGACCTCCTCACGCGCGCGCTCGCCATGGTCGGTCAGCACGACGCGCGCGCCATAGCCCGCCGTCGCGTCTCGCTTGGCGGCCGGTGCATCGATCGGCATGACGATGGTCACGGGAATGCCGAGCGCCTGGCCGGCCGCGGCCAGCCCTTGCGCGAAATTGCCTGAAGAATAGGCAACGACGCCCTTCCTTGCCTCGTCGGGCGAAAGCCGCTTCAGCCGCCAATAGGCGCCACGGACCTTGAAGGATCCGGCCCACTGCAGCGATTCCGGTTTGATGAAGACCCGGGCCGCGCCGGTTTCCCTGGCCAGCGCGGCCGATTCCAGCAGCGGCGTGATCTGCGTCGCCTTGGAGGTGACCGCATAGGCCTGCCTCAGATGATCGAGTGTGGGAACGAGAAGGTCTGCCATCATTCGCCTCGCGGATACCTTTTGCTCTCTTCGAGATTGTCGAGGTTCATGTGATTGCGCATGTACCGCTCCGACGCCTTCTGCAGCGGCTGGAAATCCCAGGGGTAATAGGCGCCGTTGCGCAGCGCCGGATAGACGACCCAGCGGCGTGCCTGGCTCTCGCGCACGGCGGCGTCGAAGCCGGCCATGTCCCAACGCGCCCGCACCTTTTCCATGAATGCCGCCACAAGACCCGCATTGGTGGGGTCGTCGGCCAGATTGTCCCGCTCGAGCGGATCGGCTTCGAGGTCGAACAGTTGCGGCGGATCGAGTTCGCAATGGACGAATTTGTATCTGCCGTCGCGAATTGCCACCAAGGGCGCATAGGAGCCTTCCGCGGCATATTCGATCAACACCGGTGCCGTGCGCTGCCCGCCATTGATGAGCGGCAGCAGCGACTGGCCGTCGGTCCACGGTGCGATCGCTCCGATATCGATGCCGGCGAGGTCACAAAGCGTTGGTGCCACGTCGAGGTTGGAGACGGGTGCCTCGATCACTCCGGCATGAATACCCTTGCCGGCAATCATCAACGGCACCCGCGCCGAGCCTTCGAAGAAGCTCATCTTGAACCACAGTCCTCGCTCGCCGAGCATGTCGCCGTGGTCAGAGCAGAACAGGATGATCGTGTCGTCGAGCATGCGCGTTCGCGTCAGGACGTCCAGAAGTTCGCCGACCTTGTCGTCGACATAGGAGATGTTGGCGAAATAGCCGCGCCGCGAACGACGGACCTGCTCGGGCGTGATCTCGAAGGAGGGATAGTCGCTGGCGTGGTACAGACGCTGGGAATGCGCATCCTGCTCGTCTTGCGCTATGTACCCGGTTTGCGGGTCCACTGCCTGGCAATGCTCATAGAGATCCCAATACCGCTTGCGCGCGACATAGGGATCGTGCGGGTGCGACAGCGAGACGGTGAGGCACCAGGGCCGATGGCTTGCATCATCCTGTTCGCGCGAAAGCTGATAGAGCTTCTGCGACGCGAGGAACACGACCTCGTCGTCATACTCCATCTGGTTCGTGGTCTCGGCGACACCGGCGCCGGCTACCGACCCCAGATTGTGATACCACCACTCGATGCGCTCGCCGGGTTTGCGGTAGTCGGGCGTCCAGCCGAAATCCGCCGGATAGATATCGGTGGTCAGTCGCTCCTCGAAACCGTGCAACTGATCCGGTCCGACGAAATGCATCTTGCCTGACAGACAGGTGTAGTAACCGGCGGCACGCAAATGATGGGCGAAGGTCGGGATCGAGGAGGCGAACTCGGCCGCATTGTCATAGACACCGGTGCGTGACGGCAACTGGCCGCTCATGAACGAGGCCCGGCCGGGTGCGCAGAGCGGCGAGGCGGTGTAGGTGTTGGCAAAGCGCGCCGAATGCGCGGCCAGCGCTTTCAGATGCGGCGTGTGCAGAAATTCCGCCGGCCCGTCCGGGAACAAGGTCCCGTTGAGCTGATCGACCATGACGATCAGGAAATTGGGTCGCTTCGCTGTCACTGTTTGTGCCGCCCGCCAAGTTTGATTTCAAGATAGTCCTCGACCAGCGCAATCGCCGTCGCGGCGTCAGGCACGCCATCTTTCAGCGCGCGTCTGATGTAGAGCCCGTCGATCATCGCCGCCGTCGCTTCCGCGGCACGGTCGGCGTCTCTCCTCGGCAGGATACCGGTCAATCCGCTCATCAGGTTCGAATGCAGCCGCCGGGCGTAGATTCTGAGCAGCCGGCGCAGGGAAGACGATTGCTGCGCCTCAACGTAGAAAGCGAGCCATGCGGCGATGGTTTCCGCCCGGAACTGGATATCCGAGAAGTTGACGGCAACCACGGCCGAGACGCGCTCGCGCGGCGATGTGGCGGATTGAAGCGCACGGCGCATATCGACGGTCAGTTCGGCCAGGATGTGCCGCATCGTCGCGAACAGCAGTTCGTCCTTGGCGCCGAAATAGTGATGGGCAAGCGCCGAGGATACGCCGGCACGCCCGGCGATCTCCGACATGGTCACGTCGAGCGAACCGCGCTCGCCGATCGCCGAGATCGTCGCGTCGATGAGCGCCTTGCGGCGCAATGGCTCCATTCCAATTTTTGGCATGCTGTTCCCGATTTTGCAGGGAGGTTATTTTTTATTGACGCGTCAATCAATAAAAAAATCGACGATGGCGAGACCTGTACCAAGCGATTGTCTCGTCGCGGCCCTTCACGGCTCGGGCCGGAATGTTTATATTTGAACAATAACGGCGAACTGCGCCAGGAGCCCACATGCCAGGCTGGCGCCAAGGATGGAGACCGCCATGACCGCATGCATCGTTGGCTGGGCGCATTCGCGCTTCGGCAAGCTCGAGGGCGAAACGCTCGAAAACATGATCGTCAAGGTCGCGACGGACGCGCTCGATCATGCCGGCATCGGCCCCGACGAGGTCGACGAAATCGTGCTTGGCCATTTCAACGCGGGGTTTTCGGCGCAGGATTTCACGGCCAGTCTGGTTCTCCAGGCGGACGACCGATTGCGCTTCAAGCCGGCCACGCGCGTCGAGAACGCTTGCGCCACCGGCTCGGCCGCCGTCAGGCAAGGCATTCGTGCCATCGATGCGAACGCCGCCCGCATCGTGCTGGTGGTTGGTGCCGAGCAGATGACGACCACTCCCGGTCCCGAGATCGGCAAGAACCTGCTCAAGGCCTCCTACCTGCCCGAGGACGGCGACACGCCGGCCGGCTTTGCAGGCGTTTTCGGCAAGATCGCGCAGGCCTATTTCCAGCGTTATGGCGACCAGTCCGACGCGCTCGCCATGATCGCAGCCAAGAACCACAAGAACGGTGTCGACAATCCCTATGCCCAGATGCGCAAGGATTTCGGCTACGAATTCTGCCGCCAGGAGAGCGAGAAGAACCCCTTCGTCGCCGGTCCGCTGAAGCGCACCGACTGCTCGCTCGTCTCCGACGGCGCGGCCGCCCTCATCCTTGCCGACACGGCGACGGCGCTGAAGATGCGCCGCGCCGTCGCCTTCCGCGCCAACGAGCATGTGCAGGATTTCCTGCCGATGTCGAAGCGCGACATCCTGACCTTCGAAGGTTGCGAACAGGCCTGGACGCGTGCGCTGAAAAACGCCGGGGTGACGCTCGACGATCTCTCCTTCGTCGAAACGCATGACTGCTTCACCATCGCCGAACTGATCGAATATGAGGCGATGGGGCTGGCGAAGCCGGGTGAGGGCGCCAGATTGGCGCTGGATGGCACAACGGCAAAGGACGGACGCCTGCCGGTCAATCCCTCCGGCGGCCTCAAGGCCAAAGGCCATCCCATCGGCGCCACCGGTGTCTCCATGCATGTCTTGACCGCCATGCAGCTTGTCGACGAAGCCGGTGGCATCCAGGTGCCGGGCGCGAAACTCGGCGGGATCTTCAACATGGGCGGTGCGGCCGTCGCCAATTACGTTTCCATTCTCGACCGGATTCGATAAAGACGACCCGCATTACATCGCCGCGCGCCTTTCCCGGGCGCGCAGGGACGCTGTAGCACTTTGATTCTGCAGGGAGAGTGATGGCGGATCCGGTTCTGATCGAAGTGTTGCGCGGCACCATTGTCGAGAGCGCGCATCGCGGCGCGGTCGCCGTCTTCGACGCCGACGGCAAGCCGGTCCTGGAGATCGGCGACACATCGAAGCCGGTCTTTCCGCGTTCCGCCGTCAAGGCGATCCAGGCGCTGCCGCTTGTCGAAACGGGCGCCGCCGATGCCTATGGTTTCGGTAACCGCGAACTGGCGCTGGCCTGTGCCTCCCACTCCGGCGAGCCGGCGCATGTCGAACTGGCGCGGTCCATGCTGGCCAGGGCCGGGCTGGACGGGGCGGCGCTCGAATGCGGCACCCACTGGCCCTCGAACCATGACGCGGAGATTGCGCTCGCGCGTGCCGGCGGTTCACCCAACGCGCTGCATAACAATTGTTCCGGCAAGCATTCCGGTTTCCTCTGCACCTGCGTCCATTCAGGCATCGCGCATCGCGGCTATGTGAGGCCGGACCATGCGCTGCAGGAAATGGTGCGCGACGCCATGCAGGCGGTCACCGGCGCGGTCCATGGTGCCGACGAACGCGCGACCGACGGCTGCTCGATCCCGACCTATGCCGTGCCGCTCAGGAGCTTCGCGCTCGGCTTTGCCCGCATGGCCACGGCACACGGCTTTGGCCCGGAGCGGGCGAAGGCTGCCAAGCGGCTGCTTTCGGCCTGCATGGCGGAGCCGTTCTTCGTTGCGGGCACTGGCCGTGCGGACCTGTTGCTGATGGAAGTCGCTCCCGGCCGAATTTTTGCGAAAGGCGGGGCCGAGGGCGTCCATTGTGCCGCAATTCCGGAACTCGGCCTCGGCATTGCCGTCAAATGCGATGACGGTGCCGGGCGCGCCGGCGACGCAATCGCCGCCGCCGTCCTCGCCAGGCTGCTGCGGGCGGACGAGGCCTTGGCGGCGAAGCTGCTCGAACTGGCGAACGCGCCCATCGAAAGCCGGATTGGCGCCAAGGTCGGGGCGCTGAGGCCGACGCCGGCCTTGAATTGAAAGCAGCAGTCAGCTGACGCGGTTGCGCTCGACCGTCAGGTGCGCATAGCCGGTGCCGCTGGTTTGCGTGAGGTCGGACGTTACCGGTTCGGCCCATCGCTGGCCGACAACTGCTCCGTTCGGCGCACCGTCGATGACATTGTCGGAGATAACGGCAGTGCCTGCACCCTCGACCACGCTGACGGCAATGCCGGTGCCTGCCTTGCGGATGATGTTTCCCGTGGCCACGACATTGCGCAGATATGGCCCCCAGCCGATCGACATGCCGTAGAGCGGCGCGTTCTCGATGACGTTGTTGGAAGCGACGGTGTCGGCCTCGACGGCGATGCCGACACCGAAACCGGGCGGGTCCGCTGCGTAGGGGCCGCTGGTCGACAGATTGCGCACGATGTTGCCGGAGCAGACGCCCATGCGGCCGCCTTCGTTGAAGTTGACGATCGAGATGCCGTTGGCCGCGCCGTCGACGATATTGTTGCTGATGACGGCGCCCTCGAACGAGAATTCGGAATAGACCCCGGTCTCCCCCGAGCGCGAGCAGGTGTTGCCCGATATCTGCAGGTTGCTGGAACTGTTGGCACGGATCGCCGAAAAAGCGCAGTCAGAAACCACGTTGCCGGAAATGACGACATTGCCGGCGCGGAAGGCATTGATGCCGTTGCCGTTCTGGCCTGTACCGCCGCTGTGCGCGCCTATGCGTTCGACGCGATTGCCGGTGACCATGGTGCCGTCTTCCGCCGCTTGCCAGCGATGCACGAGGATGCCGCCATTGGCGCAGTCGGAGACGGTGTTGCCGGTGATCGCCAGCCCTCCGGCTTCGACGGAATAGATGCCGGCATCGGCGGCCCCGGATATGTCCGAACGCTCGACGCGGCCCGCCGCATGTTCCAGCGCCAGCCCGTTCTTGCCGCTGCCTGTGATCTGGCAGTTGTCCACCACCAGATGAGCGACCCGGCGCAGATCGAGCAGCCCTTGCGCATAGTCGCCCATCGAGCGGTTCGAGCCGTCGAAGACCAGCCCGCTGAGTTCGATATGCTCGGCCTGTTCGGTCATGAACAGGTGGCCGTCGCCGCCATAGACGATCCGCGTTGCGCCCGGCACGCCGGAAAGACGCACGCGGCCGGGCAGCGAAAGATTGGACACGACATAGGTGCCGGGCGGCAGGAATACCGGCATGTCGCGGCTGTTCGCGTCGCGCAGCAGCTTGGCAAAGGCTTTGCTCTGGTCGTCAAACGTGCCAGGCTGCACGCCGAGTTCGGTGGCATTGATGGAACCGCGCATCGAGGCTTTCTCTATGCCGGTCAGGCCGGCGGCCGCGGCCTTGCCCAGCCCGAGGCCCGTGACGGCAAAGCCGGCGGTCTGCATCAGCAGCGTTCGTCTGTTCAACATCGGCACAGAATCCCAGTGTTCAGGCATGACACCGCAGGAATCGTGCCAGACGCTCGGCGCCTCTTCTCAGCAGCAATGGCTTGTCGCGCAGCCATTACGTGCCTAAGTTCAGGCAATGAGCAGAGCTTTCACCCGCGAAGAAGACAGCGAGAATGCCATTGCCGGCGTTGGCGAGCGGCCGGTCAGTCCGCACCGCAATCTGGTCACGGAGCGCGGCCTTGCGCAGATCGAGGACAATCTGGCCGACTTGCGCGATGTTCTGGCAAAGGCCGAAAGAAAAGCCGATCGCGAGCGCATCGCGGTCGTCTCGCGCGATCTGCGCTACTGGACCGCGCGGCGCGAGAGCGCCGAGCTTTCCGTACCGGAGCCCGGCAGCGATGTCGTCCGCTTCGGCATGGGTGTCACGCTGGAAAATGACGACGGCAGGAAGGTGCACTGGAAGATAGTCGGCGAAGACGAAGCCGATCCGTCGAAGGGCAGCATCTCGCATGTGTCGCCGATGGCGGTCGCGCTGTTCGGCAAGAAGCTCGGCGATGTTGCCACGGTGAACGGTAAGGAGTGGGAGATCGTCAAGCTGTCGGACAACTAGTCCTCAAGCTTCACGACATGATCACGGAAGAATGCGGCGGCGCCCCCTTCGTCGATCTCACCGGCAGCGACGGCCATGACGAATTCGTAAAGCGTGCCATTGTCGGACGTAAGGATATGGCCGTTTACGATCAAAAATGCGCCAGCGGCCACGATGGCAGTCCGCTTGTTGCCATCGACAAAAGCATGGTTCCTGGCAATGCCGAAGACATAGGCGGCTGCAAGATCCTCGACCGAAGGATCTCCGTAGTTGGCCTTGTTCTCGGCCCTGGCGAGCGCGGATTCAAGAGCATTTTCATCTCTCAGACCTTGTGCTCCGCCGTGCCTGAGCAATTGCTCGGCATGTATGGCTTCGACTGCGCGCCGGGTTAGAAATTCCCAACTCATTCGGCGAGCTTCTGAAGCGCGACCTTGTACTTGTCCATGACCTTGCGGGCGGCTTCCATCTGCCGTTCGAAACTGTCGTCCACCGGCTCAAGGGCAATGCCCTTATCCGTTTCGACAATCTGCAGTTGATCGCCGGTCTTCATGTTCAGACGGTCGAGCAAATCCTTCGGTAGGATCACACCCTCGGAATTGCCGATCTTGCGAATGGTTGTGTTCATGGCAAATTATCCTGTTGCAACGCCAATTATAACTTGGTCGGCAGAAAGTTGCAACAGGTATTATAACAGACTCTTCACGGTGATAGCAGCCGATCCATCAGCCGGTCCGCCGCCTCTGGGATCACTGTGCCCGGCGGAAAGATTTCCGCGGCACCGGCCCGCAGCACCGCCTCGTAATCCTGCGGTGGGATGACGCCGCCGGCCACGATCAGCATGTCGCCGCGGCCAAGCTTCTTCAGCGCATCGCGCAACTCGGGGATCAGCGTCAGGTGGCCCGCTGCCAGCGACGAGGCGCCGATGACGTGAACGTCATGCTGGACAGCCAGCCTTGCGATCTCTTCCGGCGTCTGGAACATGGCGCCGACGGTGACGTCGAAACCGAGATCGGCGAAGGCCGTGGCGATCACCTTCTGCCCGCGGTCGTGGCCGTCCTGGCCCATCTTGGCCACGAGAATGCGCGGCTTGCCGCCGTTCTTCTTTTCGAAGGCGTCAAGCTTGTCCCGCAGCCGGTCGACCATCGGACTGTCGCCAAGCGCCTTGCGATAGACACCGGAAATGGTCTGCACCGTGGCCACATGGCGGCCATATGCTCTTTCCAAGGCGAACGAGATTTCGCCGACAGTGGCATTGGCGCGCGCGGCGCGGATGGCGAACTCGAGGAGGTTGCCCTCGCCTTGTGCGGCGCGGGTCAGCGCATCGAGCGCGTTTTCGACCGCGGCGACCTCGCGCGTGCCCTTGAGCCGTTGCAGCTTGGAGAGTTGCCGGGCCTTGACCTCGGCATTGTCGATCTTCAGCACGTCGACCTCGATATCGGTCCCGGGCCGATGCGCATTGACGCCGACCAGCATCTGCTCGCCGGAATCGATGCGCGCCTGCGTGCGGGCCGCGGCTTCCTCGATGCGCAGCTTGGGTATGCCCATTTCGATCGCCGCCGCCATGCCACCGAGAGCCTCGACCTCCTCGATATGGGCAAGCGCACGTGCCGCCAGATCGTGTGTCAGCCGCTCGACATAGGCCGAACCGCCCCACGGATCGATGATGCGCGTGGTGCCGGATTCCATCTGCAGGATGAGTTGCGTGTTGCGGGCGATGCGCGCCGAATGGTCGGTTGGCAGCGCCATTGCTTCGTCGAAGGAGTTGGTGTGCAGCGACTGGGTATGCCCCTGGGTCGCGGCCATTGCCTCGATCATGGTGCGGATGATGTTGTTGTAAGGATCCTGCGCCGTCAGCGACCAGCCGGAGGTCTGGCAATGGGTGCGCAGCGACAGCGATCGTTCGTCCTTCGGCGCGAAATTCTTTTCCATCAGCGTCGCCCACAACAAGCGTGCGGCCCTGAGCTTGGCCACTTCCATGAAGAAGTTCATGCCGATCGCCCAGAAGAAGGACAAGCGCGGTGCGAAACGGTCGATGTCGAGGCCCGCCGCGACTCCGGCGCGGACATATTCGATGCCGTCGGCGATCGTATAGGCGAGCTCCAGGTCGGCGGTCGCGCCGGCCTCCTGCATGTGATAGCCGGAGATCGATATCGAATTGAACTTCGGCATGTTCTTCGAGGTATAGGAGAAGATGTCCGAAACGATCCGCATCGAGGGCTTCGGCGGATAGATGTAGGTGTTGCGGACCATGAACTCCTTCAGAATGTCGTTCTGAATGGTCCCCGCCAGATCCTTCTGCGCGACGCCTTGCTCTTCCGCCGCCGCGATGTAGAGCGCCATGATCGGCAGCACCGCACCGTTCATCGTCATTGACACCGTCATGTCGCCGAGCGGGATGCCGTCGAACAACTGCCGCATGTCGAGGATGGAATCGATGGCCACGCCCGCCATGCCGACATCGCCCGCGACGCGCGGATGGTCTGAATCATAGCCGCGATGCGTGGCGAGATCGAAGGCAACCGAAAGACCTTTCTGGCCGGCGGCAAGGTTGCGCCGGTAAAAGGCGTTGGACTCTTCGGCGGTCGAGAAGCCGGCATATTGCCGGATTGTCCAGGGTTGCTGGACATACATGGTCGGGTAGGGGCCGCGCACGAAGGGGGGCAGCCCCGGATAGGTGTCGAGATACGGCAATTCCTTGAGATCGCCCTGGCTGTACAACTGCTTGACGACGAGACCTTCCGGCGTCGTGCGCTGTCCCTTGACCTCGACAGGCGCGCGACGCGGTGGCACCCAGCCGATCTGACTGAAATCCGGTATCAAGATATGGCCCCGATTGATTGATCGATGCGAACCGGCGACAACGCTTCGCACAGGACGACGCCCTCGGTGAAGGCAGGTCGCCGCTCCGCGTCCAGCGTCTCGACCGGACGCTCGCTTTTCAACGGATAAAGCGTGGCGCCGATAATGGACCGCTCGCCTGACTTGAAGGCAACGCCGCGCTGGGCGGCGGCAGTGCGAACACGTTGCTGGATATGTCCGTCCCGAAGGCTGGACAGCACACCTCCTTCTGCCTCGATCCTCTGCAATTCCGTCCACGCTGCTTGGCAAAGGTCCGACGTCAGCGCTTCGACCGCGCCGGAGCCATAGGCGGGATCGGCGACATGATCGACATGGCTTTCATGGGCCATGATCAGCTGCGCGTTGCGCGCGACGCGGCGGGCAAATGCTGCCGGCAGGCCGTGGGCCATCGTATGCGGCAGGATCGAGATCGAATCGGCGCCACCGGCCGCTGCCGCGAAGCAGCCAATCGTCGTGCGCAGGATGTTTGTCTCCGGGTCCAACGCCGTCATCATGCGGAATGATGTCTCGGCATGGATATTGGCCGTGGAGTTGGGGATCGAACAGGCTTCCTGCACCCGTGCCCACAGTCTGCGCAGGGCTCGCACCTTGGCCATCGACAGGAACTGGTCCTGGTCGACGCTGAGCGCGAAACCAATGTGAGGGGCGGCATAGACAAGCGGCTGCCGCGCCTTCTCGAACATTCTCAGATATGAAACCGCCGAAGCCAGCATGATGCCGAGTTCCTGCGCTTCCGTGGCGCCGGCATTGTGGAAGACGCGCCCGTCCGCTTCCAGAAGCACGCCCGGAACGCCCATCGAGAAGAAATGCGCCAGGGATTGCGGCATCGATTCCCGCAGTGCCTCGATCGACATGCGCAGCCGGCCGGTGCCGGCCAGGACAGCCGCCGGATCAATGCCGAAGGAAAGGTTGAGCTTTGCCGGATCGGAGCGGCGCTTGCTCAGGAACGCCACCAGCCAGTCGGCCATGGGGCGGCTCCACGGATGGGTATCGATGCGGATCTGGACCCTGTTGAGGGGCACGCCCTCCAGAACCGTCTCCAGGGCCTGCGCTGTCCTCGGCAGCCCGTAGCCGAACGCGTTCGGCGCGCCTTCGAAGACGAGCGACAGTCCCGTCGCGCCCTGCGCGATGTCTTCCAGGACCTGGCTCTTGGCGCGATCGACATCGGGGTCGTCGACGCGCTGGCTGATGATCCAGGGCGATTGAGGATTGGCGCGCACGATCGGTTCCATTCCGGTCGCGCGATTGTAGAGCGGCTCGATGCGGATGTTATCGTCGGTGCGCGAGACCAGTTTTTCCTCGAAGGATGCTCCGGCCAACGCTTTTTCCGCCAAGGCCAGCCATCGCTGACGTTCCGCATCCGTTGGCTCGACATCCCTGGTGAAGGCTCCGGCGCCCATTCATCGTCCTCGTTCTATGTGGCCGCACCAGCCTGGGCAGTGCAGTCTACGGTCCCCGGTCGGTTATCGCAATGCACGTCCGGAGCCTGAATTCGACCCGCCTGAATTCGACCCATCTGATATAGGGCGGCCAGCGTGGACGAACCATGAACGATTGCCAAACACCAGCCAAATCCGCAAGTTCCAAAAATCCGATTTTGGCGATTGGTCCGATTTGGACGATTACCCCGATTGGACGATTGGCCCGCTCTGGGAAATTGGCATTGTCGCTATGCGACAGCCTCACTATACCTTCGGGCAAAGGCTCGCTTTAGGCGCATCAGTTTGCGGAGACCCGATATATGGCTGACGACACCAGTATTTTCATTGGCGCCAGCCGCAAGCTCGACGACAGCTATCAGCGCGGCGAAAATCTGCTGCTGCAATACGGCAACCGCCACGGTCTGGTGACCGGCGCCACCGGTACTGGCAAGACCGTCACCTTGCAGATCCTGGCGGAGGGGTTTTCCAACGCTGGCGTGCCGGTCTTCTGCGCCGATATCAAGGGCGACCTTTCCGGCATCGCCATGATGGGCACTGGCCAGGATTTCCTGGTCAAGCGGGCCGAACAAATCAAGCTCAACCCTTATGATTTTCAGGAATTTCCGGTGATCTTCTGGGACCTGTTCGGCGAGCAGGGCCACCCCATCCGCGCGACGATTTCGGAAATGGGACCGCTGCTCCTGTCACGGCTGATGAACCTCACCGACGCGCAGGAAGGCATCATGAACATCGCCTTCCGCATTGCTGATGAAGAGGGCCTGCTTCTCCTCGATCTCAAGGATCTGCAAGCGCTTCTCGCCAACATCGCGGAGCGCGCCGAAGAGATCAGCGCCCGTTACGGCAACGTCACCAAGCCATCGGTGGGGGCCATTCAGCGCACATTGCTGGTGCTGGAGAGCCAAGGCGCGGCGAATTTCTTCGGTGAGCCGGCATTGCGCATCGCCGACGTCATGCGCACGACCCGCGACGGTCGCGGCGCCATCAGCGTTCTGGCCGCCGACAAACTGATGATGAATCCACGGCTGTACGCGACGTTCCTGCTCTGGCTGATGTCGGAGCTGTTCGAGGAACTGCCCGAAGTCGGCGACCCCGACAAGCCGAAGCTGGTGTTCTTCTTCGACGAGGCGCATCTGCTGTTCGACGAGGCACCAAAGGTGCTGATCGACCGCGTGGAACAGGTGGTCCGTCTGATCCGTTCGAAGGGCGTCGGCGTCTATTTTGTCACGCAGAACCCCCTGGATATCCCCGAGAAGGTGCTGGCCCAGCTCGGCAATCGCGTCCAGCACGCGCTGCGCGCCTACACGCCGCGAGAGCAGCAGGCGGTGAGAACTGCG
This sequence comes from Mesorhizobium sp. ES1-4, assembly GCF_020164745.1. Classification (GTDB taxonomy): domain Bacteria; phylum Pseudomonadota; class Alphaproteobacteria; order Rhizobiales; family Rhizobiaceae; genus Mesorhizobium. Next base: position 108,396 of record NZ_JAIUGV010000004.1, read on the forward strand.
GCCGAAACCTTCCGTCCCAATCCCGATTTCGACTGCGCCACCGCCATTACCCAGCTTGCCACCGGCGAAGCGCTGGTCTCGACGCTGGAGGCCAAGGGCATTCCGTCGATGGTCCAGCGCACGCTGATCCGTCCGCCATCGTCGCGGCTTGGGCCGATAACGCCTGCCGAGAGGCAGAAGCTGATCCAGGAAAGCCCGGTCGCCGGCCAGTATGACCAGGTCATCGACCGCGAGTCGGCCTTCGAGATGCTGCAGAAGAAGGCCAGGGAAGCGCAGGATGCCGTGGCGCGGCAGGCCGATTCCGGACGCTCGCGCTGGACCATTCCAGGCTTCGGCAATGACGATCCCGCGCCGCGGTCCGATGGCCGGCGCGCGCCGGCGCCGCGCCCTTCCAACCGCCAGACGGTGACCGAAGCCGCGATCAAGTCGGTGGTACGCTCGGTCGGCTCGTCGGTCGGCCGCGCGATCGTGCGCGGGATTCTGGGGAGCTTGTCGCGGGGACGTTAAGGCGGCAGCGCGGTCCGCCGCCTTGGATCTGCCGCAGATCAGAAGATCGCGTTCGTGACCGCTTTGACCGGGCCGAGCAGCACCGATCCGTCCGGGACGCCGGCGTCGATCGGGATGGCCTTGTGGTTGGCCGTCGCCACCATCGGCTGGCGGGCGTCGCTGGTCACGATGACGGGCGTTTTGGAGGGCACGCGGTCGTAAAGATCGATGATGTCCTGGTTCATCAGGCGCACGCAGCCCGACGACACCGATTTGCCGATCGAACGCCATTCCGGCGAGCCATGCAGGCGATAGAGCGTGTCCACATTGCCTTGGAAAAGATAGAGCGCACGCGCGCCAAGCGGGTTTTTCAAGCCGCCGGGCATGCCGCCATTGTCGGCGCTGTACTGCTTCAATTCCGGCTGGCGGGCGATCATCTCGTCCGGCGGCGTCCATTTCGGCCACTTCTGCTTCCACTGGACGACGGCGTCGCCCGACCATTCGAAGCCGGCGCGGCCAAGACCGACGCCATAACGGATGGCCTGGCCGCCCGGACGAACCAGATAGAGGAAATGGCCTGTCGTATCGACAACGATGGTTCCGGGTTTCTGGCCGGTCGGATCGGGCACGATCTGGCGCAGGAACTGCGGGTCGATCCTGTCGACTGGGATGGCCGGCAGATCGAAGCCACCGTCGCTGACCGCCGCGTACATCGACGCATAGTCGGCGAGGGGAGGCTCGACATAGGCCGGTGGCGGCGGCTCGGCTGGCCCCGGTCCGGTGGTCGCGCATGCGGAAACCGCGATCGAGGCGGCGCCCAGGGCTGCGGCGTTGAGAAAGCCGCGACGGCTTAGGCGATAGGATTCGATTTCGGTTCTGGACATGGCTGCCTTCTTTAGGACTCAATTTGCAACAAAGCGTCAACACGCAGACGTCCGCTGCGGGTGCCTGACAACACCTGAGGCGATAGGCGGTTCCGATTCTGACCCGAACGTGGACAAACAAAGGCGAAGCTGTGACCGCGCCGCCACTGTGGCATTGGTGCCACAGGTCTGCTAACCGCCGGATACGAGGGCCTCGAGCGACGGCAGGATGAGGGCCGGCGGCAAATCCCGGTATTCCTCCGGTTGGTTGGACCGGTTGATCCAAACCGTGCGGAAGCCGAATTTGGTGGCGCCAGCGACATCCCAGCGGTTGGAGGACTGAAAGGACACCGCGCCGGGATAGAGACGCCATCCCGTGGCGACCATGTCGTAGACCGCCGGATCGGTCTTGAAACGACGCACCGCGTCGACCGAATAGATGTCGTCCAGGACTTGGTCGAGTGCCGCCGACTTGACCGCTGCCTCCAGCATTTCGGGCGAACCGTTGGAGAGGATCGCCAGCCTGGCGCCAGAAGCCTTGAGCGCCTTCAGCACGGCCGGTACTTCGGGGTAGCAGTCCAGCGCCCAATAGGCCTCCAGCAGTCTTGCCTTGAGGCCCGGATCGGCCGAAGGGACCTTGCGCAAGGCAAAGTCCAGCGCCTGTTCAGTTAACTGCCAGAAATCGGCATAGGCGCCCATCAGCGTGCGCACCCAGGAATATTCGAGCTGCTTGGCGCGCCAGATTTCGGACAGGAACTGTCCGTCGGGGCCGATCGCGTCGGCATGGCGGCGCACGGCCGCGTGCACGTCGAACAGCGTGCCATAGGCGTCGAAGACGTAGGCGGCGTATTGCATGGCAACAGTTTTGAGGCGAGGCGCGACAAGGTGCAAGCCTTGATTGCATCGCATTCGTCGCTGGCCTCAACAAAACTCCCCGATGCTGGTTGACGGCAGCGGCCAAAGCATCATCCAATGTTGTCACACAAGATTGATCGGAACAGGAAAACGCAATGACACTGGCGGCGGCGGCGCAATCCGCGACATGGACCTTCGTCGATGGCGATTGGTACGAAGGCAATGTCGCCATTCTGGGACCTCGCAGTCATGCCATGTGGCTCGGCACCAGCGTGTTCGACGGGGCTCGCTGGTTCGAGGGCGTGGCGCCCGATCTCGAACTTCATGCCGCACGGGTCAATGCCTCGGCGATCGCGCTCGGCCTCGCGCCCAACATGACGCCTGAGCAGATCGTCGGGTTGACCTGGGACGGATTGAAGAAATTCGATGGCAAGACGGCGGTCTACATCAGGCCGATGTACTGGGCCGAGCATGGCGGCTACATGGGCGTGCCGGCCGACCCGGCCTCGACCCGTTTCTGCCTGTGCCTCTATGAATCGCCAATGATCGCGCCGACCGGCTTTTCGGTGACCGTGTCGCCGTTCCGGCGTCCGACCATCGAAACCATGCCGACCAATGCCAAGGCCGGCTGCCTTTACCCCAACAACGGCCGCGCCATCCTCGAGGCCAAGGCGCGGGGCTTCGATAACGCGCTTGTGCTCGACATGCTGGGCAATGTCGCCGAGACCGGAAGCTCCAACATCTTCCTGGTCAAGGATGGGCACGTGCTGACGCCGGCGCCGAATGGCACCTTCCTGTCCGGCATCACCCGCTCGCGCACGATGACGCTGCTCGGCGACTATGGGTTCAGGACGACCGAAAAGACGCTGTCGGTGAGGGATTTCCTCGAAGCGGACGAAATCTTCTCGACCGGCAATCACTCCAAGGTGGTGCCGATCACCCGCATCGAGGACCGTGACCTGCAACCCGGCCCGGTGGCCAAGAAGGCGCGCGAACTCTATTGGGATTGGGCGCATTCGACCTCGGCTGGCTAGAGGCCTGTCCGGCCATTTTGCCGCCGCGGGGCCGGTCGCGGGAAAAGCATGTGACAGTTCCCGGCAACCCGCTTAGAAAGAGAACCGGCGCTTCACTTCCGGAGTTGCTCCAGCTCAATCCCGACCTATCTTATTCGGTATCCACACCGGACTTTCCACGAGGGAGTACTATCCATGGCTTTCGAATTGCCCGCTCTGCCCTACGACTACGAGGCCCTGCAGCCCTATATGTCGAAAGAGACGCTGGAGTATCACCACGACAAGCACCACAAGGCCTATGTCGACAACGGCAACAAGCTCGCCGCCGAAGCCGGTCTTGGCGATCTGTCGGTCGAAGAGGTGGTCAAGCAGTCGTTCGGCAAGAATGCCGGTCTCTTCAACAATGCCGCCCAGCACTACAACCACATCCATTTCTGGAAATGGATGAAGAAGGGCGGCGGCGGCAACAAGCTCCCTGGCGCTCTGCAGAAGGCTTTCGACAGCGATCTCGGCGGCTACGACAAGTTCAAGGCTGATTTCATCGCCGCCGGCACGACGCAGTTCGGTTCGGGCTGGGCCTGGGTTTCGGTCAAAGACGGCAAGCTGGCGATCTCCAAGACGCCGAACGGCGAAAACCCGCTGGTTCATGGTGCATCGCCGATCCTCGGTGTCGACGTCTGGGAACACTCCTACTATATCGACTATCGCAACGCCCGGCCTAAATACCTCGAGGCCTTCGTCGACAGCCTGATCAACTGGGATCACGTTCTCGAACTCTACGAAAAAGCCTGACCAAGCCTTCAGAAAAGCCCCGGCACCGGGGCTTTTCTTTTTCTGTACCGAAGTGCCGCAGAGGCAAGCGTCATCCAAAATTCATGCGGGCGGAAGGGAATATTCCCTTTCCCGCATCCGTTAACGTCGTGTCCTGAAATGCCTTCATCACGGAGCCGATTGAATGAAAAAGCTTGTCATCGCCATCTCTATGCTTGCCCTCGCCGCTTCGGCGGCCTTTGCCGATCCGATCCGCGACCGGCAGGCCCTGATGAAGGAACGCGGAAAGATCGTCGGCGGCCTGTCGAAAGTGGCGAAGGACGAGGAGCCCTTTGATGCCGCCGCGGTGCTGACGCAGTTGCAGGCGCTGCAGGCGAATGCCGAGAAGTTCGATATCGATGCGTTGTTCCCGAAAGGCAGCGAGAGCGGCGACACGACGGCGGCTCCAAAGATCTGGGAAGACATGGCCGGCTTCAAGGCCGTGGAGGACAAGTACCTGGCCGACGTCAAGGCGGCGGTCGCGGCCGCTCCCGCCGACGCCGATGCGCTGAAGACGCAGGTCGGAGCAATCGGTTCGGATTGCGGCACCTGCCATCAGGGTTACCGGATCAAGAAAGGCTGATCCCAGCCATGCCCTGGCTGAAGAAGCTCGTCGGCGTGGCGCTCATTCTGGGCGTCGCCGGCGCGGCCGCCGGTTGGCTGCTGTCGGCTCCGGTCAAGCTCGATGCCGCAACCCTGGCGCAACTCGGGCCGGGTGACGCCGCCCGAGGCAAGCGCATTTTCTATGCCGGCGGCTGCAGCTCCTGCCATGCCAAGCCTGGCGCGCAGGGCGATGCACGGCTTCAACTGGTCGGGGGCCTCGAACTCAAGACGCCGTTTGGTACCTTTGTTCCGCCCAATATTTCGCAAGATCCCAAGGACGGCATCGGCGCATGGTCCGTCGCCGACCTGGCAAATGCCATGCTGAAGGGTGTTTCGCCGACGGGCGAGCATTTCTATCCCGCGTTTCCCTATGGCTCCTATGCGCGCATGAAGCCGTCCGACGTCGCCGACCTCTATGCCTTCCTGAAGACGCTTCCCGCCGTCTCCGGCAAGGCGCCGGACAATTCGCTGGCCTTCCCGTTCAACATCCGGCGTGGCATCGGCCTGTGGAAGCGCCTTTATCTCAGCGACCAGCCTGTCATTCCCCTGCCTGACGGCACGCCTGAACCCGTGATGGCAGGCCGCTACCTGGTCGAAGGGCCGGGTCATTGCGGCGAATGCCACACGCCGCGCGACTTCGCGGGCGGCACCAGGAAGGGCCAATGGCTGGCCGGGGCCGTGGCCGCCGAGGGCGGAGGCGTCGTGCCGAACATCACTTCGGGCGAGGGGGGTATCGGCAACTGGTCCGCGTCCGATATCGCGAACTACCTCGAAACCGGGTTCACGCCGGATTTCGATTCCGCCGGTGGCGCCATGGTCGATGTGCAGCGCAACATGGCCGAACTGACGGCGGACGATCGTGCGGCGATCGCCGCCTACCTCAAGGCGATACCGCCGCATCCCAACGGCTATCCGGCGCGCAAGAAAAGCACGAAATAATTTAGCCCTCGGACCGCAGGTGACGATCGCCGAGGAAATCGAAGCCCGTTTCGAAGAAATGGTCGTAGTTGCAGGTCATCTCCTCGCCCGGGGCGATGTCGCGCAGGGCGTAGGTTTCCTCGGGCGACGACACATCGCAATTCGGCTCGTCGTCATGGTTCATGTAGCGGGCGTCGTCGGCTTCGAAGACGATATAGGCCGGATCGCGCCGGTCGGGGTAGCAGTAGCGGTCAAGATAATCCCTCACCGGCCCGGTCTCGCCCTCATAGGTTTCGACGTCGATGATCCGGTCGAACCGGGGGTCGAGCTTCCAGACCAGCGTCCCCTTGGCAATGTGGTTCTTGGCAAACACACCGATGCCCTGGATCGGCGATTTGTCGAGATAGACGTCGACGAGCAGCATAATGGACCCTTGTGCGAATGTGGGCTTCGTTGCCCGGGAAAATCGTGCTTTGGGTAGCGTGCGACCGTTGCAATAGCGAGCGGAAATAAGCCGCGCGGAATTCAAAAAATCATGATCATCAGGCCTGCCGGCACGATGCTGAACAGCGTCGCCGATATGGCGATGACCGCCGAGATGCCGACCATCGCCATGACCGCATAAGACAGATGGCCGGCTGCGATCCCAAGCTATGCCTTGCCCGTGACCTTTAGCGTGAAGGCATAAGTATAGGCGATCTCCTCCAGGCGTGAGAACCGGCCGGACGCACCGGCATGGCCGGAATCCATGTTGATCTTGAACAGCACCGGATTGTCGCCGCTCTTGCGGTCGCGCAGCCGCGCCACCCATTTGGCCGGCTCCCAATAGGTGACGCGCGGATCGGTGAGGCCGGCGAGCGCCAGGATCGGCGGGTAGTCGAGATCAGCGACATTGTCGTAGGGCGAATAGGCGGCGATCGTCCGGTAATCATCGGCCGACGCGATCGGATTTCCCCATTCCGGCCATTCCGGCGGCGTCAGCGGCAGCGTCGCGTCGAGCATGGTGGTGAGCACGTCCACGAACGGAACCTCGGCCACGATACCGCCGAAGCAATCCGGCGCCATGTTGGCGACGGCCCCCATCAGCATGCCGCCGGCCGAACCGCCCTGCGCGACGATCCGATCATGCGCGGTATAGCGCTCGGCCACGAGGTGGCGGGCGCAGGCGATGAAATCGGTGAAGGTGTTCATCTTCTGCGCCCGCTTGCCGTCATCGTACCAGCCGTAACCCTTGTCCTTGCCGCCGCGGACATGGGCAATGGCAAAGACCAGGCCTCGATCGACCAGCGAGAACCAATTGGTGTTGAAGGCCGCCGGTACGGTGATGCCGTAAGAGCCATAACCGTAGAGCAGGCAGGGCGCCGAGCCGTCCAGCGGCGTGTCGCGGTGATGCAGAAGCGAGATCGGCACGAGTTCGCCATCGGCCGCCGGTGCCATCAGGCGTCTCGTGACGTAGTGATGGGGGTCGTGGCCGGACGGCACTTCCTGGGTCTTGAGCAGCACGCGCTCGCGGGTGCGCATATTGTAGTCGAACACCTGCGACGGCGTCGTCATCGACGAATAGGAAAAGCGCATCATCTCGGTGTCGTATTCATAGGACCCCGAAAGGCCGAGCGAGAAGGCCTCCTCGTCGAAGGAAATCAGGTGCTCCTCGCCGCTGGCGCGATCGCGCACGACGATGCGCGGCAGGCCTTCCCTGCGCTCGAGCCGGACCATGTGGTTTTTGAAGCCGATCACCGACAGGATCAGCCGGCCAGGTTCATGCGGCACCAGTTCCTGCCAGTTGGCGCGGATCGGATCGCTCGCCGGCGCGGTCATGATCTTGAAGTCCTTGGCGCCGTCCGCGTTGGTCAGGACGAAGAAAATATCGCCGCCTTCCTCCAGCTCATATTGAAGGCCTAGCTCGCGCGCCGAAACCAGCTTGGGCTCGGCAAACGGGTCGGCGGCGCTCAGCAGGCGGTATTCCGAAGTCTCGTGATCGTTGATGCCGATCATGATCCATTGGTTGTTGCGGGTCCCGTCGACGTTCATGAAGAAGCCGGGATCGGTTTCCTCGTAGATCAGGCGGTCGTTTTCGGGGTCCTCCCCCAATGCGTGAAACAGCACCTTCGACGGCCGGTGGTTGGGGTCGAGACGCGTGTAGAAGAACCCGTCATTGCCCGCGTTCCACACGCCCGAACCGCCGGTGGCGGCAATCTGGTCCGCCAGGTCCTTGCCATCGGCAAGGTCGCGCACGCGCAGCGTATAGAATTCGGAACCCTTGTCGTCGAAGGCCCACAAGAGCCTGCGATGATCGGCCGAATGATCGACACCGCCAAGCCGGAAATAGGCCTTGCCCTCGGCCTCGGCGTCGCCGTCGAGCAGGATCTGCTCGGGTCCGCCATCGCGCGGAATGCGGAAATAGCGCGGCTGCTCGCCACCAAGCTTGAAGGAAGACCCATAGGCGTAAGCCCCGTCCTTCATGGGTACGGAAGAATCGTCTTCCTTGATGCGGCCCTTCATCTCCTTGAAAAGCTGCTTTTGCAGATCCGATGTGTCGGCCATCAGCGCCGACTGATAGGCATTCTCGGCTTCGAGTTCGGCGCGGATCCCAGGATCGAGCAATGAAGGATTCCTGAACATCTCCTGCCAGTTATCCGCCCGCAGCCAGGCATATTCATCGGTTCGCGTGATGCCGTGATGCGTGTCGAAAACGGGCCTCTTCTCGGGTGCAGGCGGGCTGGCGATTGGAAATCGGGAACTGGTCATTGCGTCTCGCTCTGGAAAATATCTTGAACGACGAATGACACGCCGAGCAGGGCGGATTCAAGTGCTGCGGCTGGAGGTGGTGTAGGCCATGGCCGGGACGAGAGAAGATGACTGTTCGGTTTCGTATCTGTGCGGCCTTCGCCGTTGGTTCGCTGGCTGAGGTCTTTGCCGGCCATTCTCATGCGACCGTATTTGCGGCTTGGCAAGTGGCCAATGTGACGTTCGGCGACACGCAACGGCCTGTTTGGCTGCGCAATGGATTGGCAACCTGTGGTTTTATAGACAGGTGTGAACAACCAAGTTTGTCCGCTCGGTCACCAAGCAAACAGGAGCATTGACACTCGCTTTTTGAGTTATCGCGAATGTAACGGTGAGCTGACCCTGCGTCAGCCTTTATCCGTTTGGTGAACGAAATATCGGAAAATTACATGGTGCACGAAAGATTGAAGCTGATTCCGGAATAGTTGATCAACATTCCTGAATGTAATGCCGAGAGCGAATTGACTTACTTGACGTGTGGCCGCATTGATGTCCGTGTGACACGAATCGTAGAAGCTCTATATGCGCAAATTCGTGCAATGCCCTGCCTGTAAAAAAGGGCACAGACCGAAGTAACTCTTGTTGGGGCCTGAAGACCATGGATATTGTCGAAACACCTTCCAGAAACAATGATGCGCTGATCGAGCTCACCGCCGATGTGGTGGCTGCCTATGTCAGCAACAATCCCGTGCCGGTCGGCGAACTGCCGAACCTGATATCCGATGTCCATGCCGCTCTCGGGCGTGTGGGTGGAACCGTCGAACAGCCGCCTGCCGACAAGCAGAAGCCGGCTGTCAACCCGAAGCGCTCGGTTCATGACGACTACATTATCTGTCTTGAAGACGGCAAGAAGTTCAAGTCGCTCAAGCGTCACTTGATGACCCATTACGATCTGACGCCCGATCAGTATCGCGAAAAGTGGAACTTGGACCCGAGCTATCCCATGGTTGCCCCCAACTATGCGGCGGCCCGCTCGCAGCTTGCCAAGAAGATGGGCCTCGGCCGCAAGCGCAAGGGGCGGTAATCGCTGCTTGCCGGATTGGAACTGCATCAGGCGGCGCCTTCGGGCGCCGTTTGTTTTTGAGGGATGGAAGGTCGAAGGCAGAGGCCCGTCAGGCAGTCTGCGCGAGCGCCATCTCGGCATCGCGTTTGATGCGCTTGACCATCGAGCGAAGGCCGTTGGCGCGCTGGGGTGACAGGTGCTCGTCGAGACCGAGTGCCTTCAGAGTCGCTTCAGCGTCGGTTTTCTGGATTTCGCTGGCCGTCTTTCCGGAAAACAGCGCCAGCATGATCGCGACCAGTCCGCGCACGATATGGGCGTCCGAATCGCCTGTGAAGGTGATGACGGGGTCGGCGCCCGGACCCCGTTCGGTGGTCAGCCAGACCTGGCTGACGCAACCCGGCACCTTGTTGGCGGCGTTGCGCTCCGCGTCGGCAAAGGGAGGCAGCGCTTCGCCAAGCTCGATGACGTAACGGTAGCGGTCCTCCCATTCATCGAGGAACGAGAAGTCGTCTCGGATCGTCTGGATCGTGGTCGTCATGGCCTGGATATAGTCACGCGGCGGCGCCGCGTCACGGAAAAAACAAGGACACCGCAGGCGTCGAGAGGCAGACAGTCCGCGGTGCGTCGTCGAAACGGCTTAATTCTCTATCGGCAGGTTGACCGTTTCGGGCAGGACCACTTCCGGCAGGCTGCCGGTCGTCGTCGAAGTGTCCGGGCCAGCGGACTTGTCGTCCAGCATGGCGGCCGCGATCTTGGCGGTTTCCTTGGCGCGGGCGGTGATGGTGTGCATTGCCGACTTGCCCGTCTCGCACACGTCGGGCTTGCGTTCGCAGATCCCGGCGATGTCGCCGACGGCGTCGCGCGCCGCGAACAGGGCCTGGATCGGCCCGACGCTTTCCTGGCCAGATTCATCGGACCCGACACCCAGCGGCAGCGCCAGCAACACCAGTGAAAACCAGAAAGCCATTCTTATCAGGAAGAACATGCCTTGCCTCTCGTCGTGACCGGATCATGCATCCTATGGCATGACCTCCTTTATGGGCAGGATGCTGGCACACAGGCACGAAGGACGGCTTGCGTGATCACCGAGAATTCTCCTCAAATTTTAGGCAAATTCGAGACGAAGCGTTTTGCTGCCGATTTGTTTCATATCGGATTGATTTTCATTACCATCTGATAACCACCTATCCTCTTGTTTAGAAGGTGTTTTTCGAGACGAAGGGCGATCCTGTTCCTGCCTCTGGGCCACTGACGGCGGGTGTCCGAGAATAACCCTCCGTTTACTATGGCCGCATTTGCACGTGTTTTCGGACGCCGCCATCCCGATATTTGCCGCGGGCCGGGTCTTGGTCGGCCCTGCCTTATCCATTCCTTAAACGCTGAATGCGAGTTTCAAAGCCAACCAAGACAATCTGCAAAAGCAGAACTGTTCACGACGAGTGCGAGTGCGTTGAGTTGATGCCGATCGAGGCCAGATACGCTGAATTGCCTGGCGCGATTGCCGCCGGTTGTGAGCGCATGGTTCATCCCAGCGTTCTCGGGCGGAGCGATCGCGAGCGCCAGCGCCGCTTCATCGGCGTGATGCTGGCCGCGCCGTTCTTCGCGGCGGGTGCCGCGGTCACGCTGGTTACATCGGGCATGGGAGCGGCCGTGACCATGGCCGCCATTTTCGCGGCCTTCGGCCTGTGCTGGTTCGTCGCCCTGCTGGTAGCCGCTACCGGCAAGATGGCTGCCGCCGGGCCGATCGCCCTGGCCATGGCGGCGATCGCCCTTGGCGGTCTCATCGGTGCCGCCGGCGGGTTGAGCTCTCCTGTCGCCATGCTTGCCCTGGCGCTGCCATTCGAAGCCTGGTGGATCGGCGCGTCGCGGCGTGCGGCGTTGTGGGGGGGCGCATCGGCCGCCATCGCCATCGCCCTTCAGTCCCTGGCCGCCTTCCTTCCATTCGCGGATGCGCACATCGCCGCCTGGCACTGGCTGGTGCCATTGGCCTGGGCGCTGACCCTGATCCCGCGCATATCGGCTTTTCGCGGCACCGCCGGCGCGGCCGATACAGCCGATGCCGGTGACCGATTGGAAGACATCATTGACGCCGTGATCTTACGGGTCGCCCGCCACGGCGAGGTTATCGACGCGTCCGCCAAGGCGCGCACGCTTCTGAAATTGCCGCCTGAGCTGCTGTCCGGAACGGGCCTCTTCGACCGCATCCACCTGTCGGACCGTGTATCCTATCTCAGCGCCCTGGCCGATATGCGTGACGGCGCGCTGTCGCGCCGGCTCGAACTACGCATCAGGCTACCCCAAAGCGGCAACGGCGCTCACAACGGAAATGGTTTTGTGGCCGACAACTATCAGCCATTCGCGCTCGAACTGGCGCGCGGCGAGGAACAAAGCGACGTTTTCACGCTTGTGCTGCGCGCCAATGACGAGACCGCGCGGCTGCGGGAAGACCTGGCGCAAGCCAATGAGACGGCTGCCGCCGCCGAAGTGGCCAAGGGCCGGTTCCTGGCAGTGGTGAGCCATGAATTGCGCACGCCGTTGAACGCCATCATCGGTTTCTCCGACATGCTGTTGCATGAAATGTTCGGCGCCTTCAAGGATCCGCGCCAGAAGGAATATGTCGGCCTCGTCCGGGATTCGGGCCAGCATCTGCTGGCGGTCGTGACATCCATACTCGATGTATCGAGGATCGAATCCGGCGCCTACGCCACCGAGCCCGAGCCGTTCCGGTTCATCGAAGCCGTCGACATGTGCCAGTCGATGATGCGGCTGCAGGCGCAGGCCAAGAACATCGACCTGCAGACGCAGATCGCTCCTGACGCAGGCGATATCAACGCCGATCGCCGCGCCGTACAGCAGATGCTCATCAATCTCGTTTCCAACGCGATCAAGTTCACGCCCGACGGCGGCGATGTCGTCGTCGGCGCCAAGCGGATCGGCTCACGCCTGCATTTCTGGGTCAGGGACACCGGCATCGGCATCGCCGAGGAGGATTTCGCCAATCTCGGCAAACCCTTCATGCAGATCCAGAACGACTACACGCGACGTTTCGAGGGCACGGGTCTTGGCCTCTCCCTCGTGAAGGGGCTGGTGGCCTTGCACGAAGGGACCATGTCGATCGAGAGCATGCCGGGTGAGGGCACCACGGTGACCATCAGCCTGCCGGTCAGCGGGCCGCACGGACGCCCCGCCAACCCGACCGGAGTGCTGACGATGCCGGTGACGAGGGCGAAAGGGGACGGAAATGGCTCGCTCCGCAAAACAGGCTAGGGCAGTCAAACGCCGCGGCAACGCCTTTCAGGACGGCGCCATTGCCGTCGGCGGCATGATTTCGCGCAATCCCGTCCTGGTGGGAGGATCGACCGCATTCCTGGTGACGCTGTTCTACGTTTCGGCCAACGCGCTGTGGTATCAGCCATTCCCGCACGCCGGCGCGTTTTTCGCCACACGTCATTTCCAGGGCTTTCCGCATCCCGCCGACGAGCCGGAGACGACGATCAACATCGTGCGGCCCAATACCGCGCCCGCCCCGATCAAGGGCGATCCGGTGGTCGAGCAGGTGCAAGGCATGTTGAAGGATCTCGATTTCTATTCCGGCACCGTCGACGGTATTTCCGGCCCCAACACGCGCAAGGCCATACAGGCCTATCAGCAGAAGGTCGGGCTGAACGCCTCGGGCGAGATCGACGCGCTGCTGCTGGATCAACTGGGTGCAACGCCGAAGACGGCCGCCGTGCCCAAGCCGCGGCCTCGTCCCGACATGGCGCCAGCTGCTGTTCCCGTGTCCTTGCAGACGAACGAGGCGCAGACAAACGCCGCTTCGCAAGGGCCCGATCCCCGCATCGTCAAGATCCAGGCCGGGCTCAAGGCCTTCGGCAATGACGACATGCAACTGGATGGCGTCGTCGGTGCGCGCACCAAGGCGGCGATCAAGGAGTTCCAGTCGCTGTTCGGGTTGCCGCAGACCGGCGAGCCCGACGAGATCGTCTACGTCAAGATGCGCGAGATCGGCCTGACCAACTGACGGCCGAAAACGACGGCTCGCCCTGCTTGGAGAATTTCGATAGAGAGCCCGCATGTCGTCGGGAGTCTTCCATGCGTGTAACCGCTGATCTGTGGGTGTCGGCCCTGCTGCGCCGGGTTTTCGGCGCTGGCGGATTTGCCGCCGTGATCAATCGCGGTGCGACCGAGGCCGGGGCTGTGTTCATCCTGGCGCGGGGCAGGATGGGGGAAACGGCCCTCTACGGGCCTGCGCCGCAGACAAGCTACGATTCGGCCAAGCCCGAAGAGCGTTTTTTCAGCCTTCTGGCCGCCGGCGATGATGCCGCCGTGCTGGATGCGAGACTTGAGCGCGAGAAGAAATTCGATCCCGACATCTGGGTGGTCGAGATCGAGGCCGGGAGCGTTCCTGTCGAGGAGCTTATTTCCGTGAAGACGCCCTGAGGCCGGGGGCCTCGACCTCGTCGCTGTTGGAGGCCTTGCGGCTGTCGCTGTTTGCCGGCGAAACGTCGCCAACCGCCTTGGACAGGGTTTCGGCTTTCCATCCCCGCACTTTGTCCAGGGCCGCATCGCGGTGCAGCAGGCGGAAGCGGTCGAGATAGGTGCGGATGGCCTGCGGATGCGGGAACAGGCCGGGAAAGACGGCAACCGTGATCAGGAACGCCCGGTCCTCGCTGAAGTCAAGCGAACGCAGCGCCGCAAGCAGCGGCGCATAATTCTGGTGGGCGGTGAGCGATCGCGCGATCGAAAAATCGATGCCGAGGGCATCGGCCAGCGCGGTCTGAAAAAAGGCGGCGTTCCCTGTCAGTGCTGTCTCGCGCAGTTTGGCATAGGCATCCGCACCCGGGAACGCATCGACCTTCGCCGCGAGGGCTTCGTGGCCGGTTCGCATCATGGAGCGCAGCCTGCGCCGCGCATTCTCGGCGGCGATGCCCGACGTCTGCTGGCCCGACGTCTGCTGGCCTGACGTCTGCTGGCCGGGCAATTGCTGGCCGGACGATTGCTGGCCTGACGATTGCTGATTTGTCGTGCTGTCCGCCGTCGCTTGCGCCTTCACGGCAAGGCTTTGCGCCGGAGTTGCTTCCGGATCCCGCACCCTCACCAGGGTCGGCCGTTCGAGCGCCCTGATCAGATCGGCGATGGTCGGGTTCAGGTTCTTACGCCGCGCGATCGCGCGCGCATGCGGCAACCCATGCCGGCCAATCAGCGCGATCAGGTCGATATCGCTGACCGCGCGCGAACGGATGAGCAGCGGAGCGGCGATGTCGACCGGTTCGTCGCAGAGGCGCCGCACCAGGGCCGCGGGTGCATATTCGCATTCGGAAAGGGCGGCTGCCACGTAGCGCCGCGACTCGACGGACACATCGTCGAACAGCGGCAGCGTCAGGTCTTCGAGTTGGCCGATCTCGCGGCGCGACGGGCGGGTCAGCGAGCAGAACGCCGAGACGGCGGCGCGGAACAACCTTTCGGCCTTTCCCGATTCCGTCCTTATCGCGATTTGCCTGAAATCCGAAGATGACACGTAGGATACGCCTGACAACAGATACACACTTGGCCTCGCGCCACCGACGACCGTGCCGGTTTCGCGATTGCATCGGTCAGAACGTTCTGACCTGGGGAACAAAGATCAAGTTAGCGGCGATCCGTTAGCGCTCCGTTAACCCTCTGCCGCCTTAATGATATTTGGAGGCGTTGCGTTGTGCTCCGGGGAAACCGAGAGGAATGCGCGAACCATGGGCATGGTACTGTCTTTCGTGCCGCGTGCGGCACCGACCAATCGAGTAAAGCAAACCACCGAAATCCCGGCGGCCGTGATCATATTTCCCGGCATCCGCTATGAGCGGTCCAACACCGGCGAAGCGCGACCCGCGGGCTCGGATAAGCCGGGATCGCCACGGACGCCGGTACCTCATCACTGAGCCTGCGCGGCCCTTGATCCGCCGGGCCTGGATTTCGTCCGGATCGCCGCCTAAAAATCCTGCAGCTCGCAAGAGCTTTGATCGAGAAAGCGCGACACGATCTGCTTCCAGCTCTCGTCCGGCACGAAGCTGCGGATGACGAAGATGCCTTCGCCGATGGGCGCTTCGACGAAGACCGCCCCCTGCAGATCTTCGGGCAGATCCCTGCGCACGTCGATCATCTGCGCAGGCGTCAGAACGACGGCATCCAGTTTGCCGTCTGTCGCCGTGTGGTCGTTGAAGGAATACACATTGTGGCCATTGCGGTCATAGACCGACACCGACCAGAAGGGCACGTTCCCGGGCGCCTTGATGCGGACCATTCCCTCATCGAGGTCGAAACGGCAGGCCGTGGCGTAGAACAGCGGATCGACCGATTTCACCACCGGCGCGCCGCCGGCCTCGGCGTCAAGCCGGTTCATCCTGTAGAGATCGGACGCCATGGAGAGGCGTGACCACGCATCGCGTTCCGAGAATTCCGGCACCAGAAGCAGGACGATAATGTGAACGATGCCGGCGCCGACGAGACCGAGCAGGACGGCATGCAAAAGCCTGCGCAGGGTGGCACGCAAACTATGCATCGCAGCCCAACCTGACGATCCTGGGCAGCGCAACATCCGACAGGCCGGTGCTGCTGGCAATGGGTGTGTCGTAGAAGGTCAGGACGAAATACATCCTTCCAGAACCGTCGGTCAGCAGCCAGTTGCCCGGCATCGGGTGATGGCTCACGGAAATGATCACCGAATTGTCGGACTGGCGCAGCACCTCGTAGGACTGAAGCGCTGCAAGCCGCGATTTGCCGGTCTCGACGACGCCGAGCGATTGATCGGCGGCATAGAGCGTCCAGAATCGGGCTGTCGGAAATCCACCCTCGATCCTGTAGGTGCATTCCCGCTTGAGTTGGTCGCCGGCGGCATCATTTTCCGCCACGAAGGACAGGCCTTCGGCGCGGCCGAGCGCCAGCACGCCCTCGCGCGCCACGCGCGCCTTGGAATAGGGGTCCGCGGCCGGTGTGCCGATGTCGGGGAAGGCGGTCCACTGGCCGATCCTGATCGCGCCGACGCCGTCCTGTATCTTCAGCGCATACCAGACGCTGGCGCCGCCCCCGCCAATGGCTATGGCAAGCGAGATCAGCATCAGGAAGGCGTTCTTGAGCATGAAGGGCCGGGTGCGCGAAGGATTGCCGTTCGGGGATATCGTGGCGCGGGGTCCTGGGCAAGCCGGCGTGATGGATTTGCCTGCCGGCCCGCTCGCGCAGGAGGCTGATGTTACAGGGCCGAAAGCGTTTCGGGCGGGGCGGCGGCGTCGAGTTTGGGCGCCATCTGGAACAGCTGGCTCATGTCCCGCAGCGTCTGCGTTGTCCGGCTGGACAGCACGGGAGGCCGCTCGGCGGCTGCATCGGCCGCTGCCTGCTCCTCGCTCTTCTTCTGCGCCTCGGCGGCCTTGGCCGCGATCTCCTCGTCGACGAAGGGCTTGTCGATGCCGGGGATCGGCTTCAGGTCGATGTTCTGGTGCGCATAGACCATCAGCCGCTGCCACACCATCGCCGGCAGCGACCCGCCAGTCATGTTCTTGGTCGGCGAGAAATCGTCATTGCCCATCCAGACGGCAGCCGTGTAGTTGCCCGTGAAGCCGACGAACCAGGCATCGCGGTAGGATTGTGTCGTGCCGGTCTTGCCTGCGACGACGATGTTGGGAATTTGAGCGCGCCGGGCGGTGCCCATCACCGGTACGGCCGTCAGCATGGTGTTCATGGATTTCAGCGCCTGCTCCGACAGCACCCGGTGCGGCGGTTGCGCGTCCTTGGTCCAGTCATACACCACCTCGCCGGTGCGGGTGACGAGCTGTGTGATGCCGTGCCTGGAGCCTGCAAAGCCGTTCTGGGCAAAGACGCTATAGCCCGTCGCCTGGTCCATCACGGTCATGCCCGAGGTGCCGAGCACCATCGTCTTGTGCCCCTCCAGCGGCGATTCCACCCCGAATGATTCCGCCATCGCCTTGATCGGCGCAATGCCGAGATGGTCCTTGGCCAGCCGCACCGGCACGGTGTTGATCGACTTGGCCATCGCCATGAGCAGCGTGACGTTGCCCGCCGACTCGCCGCCGTAATTGTGCGGTGACCAGTTGCCCCAGCTGATCGGCCCGCCTGATATGATCGAATTCGGCGTGAAGCCATGTTCCATCGCCGTGGCGTAGACATAGGGCTTGAACGACGAGCCGGTCTGCCGCAGCGCCTTGGTGGCGCGGTTGAACTGGCTGGTGCCATAGTCGCGGCCGCCGACGATGGCCCTGACGGCGCCATTGGTCTCAATGACCACCACCGCACCTTCGGTAACGTTGTACTCCTTGCCGAACTGGCGCAGATGGAATTCCATCGATTCCTCCGCCGCCTTCTGGATGTTGCCGTCGAAGGTGGTGTGGGCAACCAGTGAGTGCTGGCCGGGCTTGGCAATCTTCTTGACCTCGTCGAACGCCCAGTCGAGGAAATAGTCCGGGCTTTTCTGCTCGCCGCGGTCGACGACATTGGCCGGATGCAGCCTTGCCTGCAGCACTTGGCCTTCGGTCATGAATCCGGAATCGACGAGGTTGGACAGCACCACGTTGGCGCGCGCGCGCGCCGCCGGCAGGTTGATGTGGGGGGCATACTTCGTCGGCGCCTTGAACAGGCCCGCCAGCATCGCCGCCTCGGCAAGGTTCAGGTCCTTGACGCTCTTGCCGAAATAGAAGTCCGCCGCCGCCTCGATGCCGAACGTGCCGCCGCCCATATAGGCGCGGTCGAGATAGAGCTGCAGGATTTCCTTCTTCGACAGATTGGCTTCGAGCCACAGCGACAGGAAGGCTTCCTTGATCTTGCGCTCGAACGTGCGCTCATTGGTCAGGAACAGGTTCTTGGCCAGTTGCTGGGTGATGCTGGATCCGCCCTGGACGACCGAGTTCGCCCGCACATTCTCGAAGATCGCGCGCGACAGGCCGAGCACGTCGATGCCGTAATGCTCGAAAAAGCGGCGGTCCTCGGTTGCGAGCACCGCCTTGATGACGTGATCGGGCATCTCGTCGACCGGTACGGAATCGCGCTGGATGATACCGCGCTGGCCGATCTCATTGCCATAACGGTCCAGGAAGGTGACGGCGAAATCGCCCTGGGCGCGCCAGTCGCCCGCTGTATCCTGGAAAGCGGGTATCGCCAGCGCCAGCATCACCACCATGCCGCCGGCGCCAAGTGTGAAACCTTCGCTCAAAAGTTCGATGAAGCCGCGGCGCCAGCCCTTGAGGCGGAAGCGCCGCGAGAAGATCGTCGCGGCTTCCCAGAACTGGCGCGCCTTGAAACCGATCTCATAGAGCGAGGAATCGAGCCATGCGTCCAGCGCCAGAAGGCGGGAGGCGATCGGACCTCTTCTCTTGCGCGGTTCAGGGTTGACCATTCAAAAACCCGGCTCGGCTCCGGCGCGACCTGAAAACCGCAAGCGGCAATTTCAGGGCGGCGCTCTGTCCCGACTATTCATCCATTTTGCCGACACCCACAAGGGCGACGAGGACACAGCTGCAAGGTTATCGATGGAAAGGTGGAGTAAGCAGGTCGCCCGCCAGAGTCTCGGTCCGGCGGGCGAGGATGGTTTGTCGTTGCCGGCCTGTCAGGCCGCCTCGCGCTTCAGCGCCTGCGCCATGCAATGGATGCCGCCGCCGGTCTTGGAGATTTCGCTCATGTCGACGGCCGCGACCTCGAAGCCGCGCGCCTTGAGCTGGCCGATCAACGACTTGCTCGACGTCGGCGCGATCACCCTGTCCTTGCCGAGTGACATGAAGTTGCAGCCGAGCGCCATCGTGTCCTGGAAGGGAACATCGATGATCTCGTGGCCCTTGCCCTTCAGCCAGTCGACGATGCCGGGCTCGGTGCAGGCGAGGCAGACGGCGGTGAGCTTTTCGGCGATCGGCACCACCATCAGGTCGATATGGACATAGTATTCGTCGATGAAGGCGATGCGTGTCTCCCAGCCTTCCTTCTCGAACCAGGCTTGCACCTGGCGGGCGCCTTCCTCCTGCGTCCGGGCGCCGCCGCAGCCGATCAACACCACGCCGTCCTCGATAACGTTGAAGTCGCCGCCCTCGAAGGTCCCTGCCGTCACCATGTCGTAGATCGGTATGCCGAGCTTTTCATAGGTGCGGATAGCGGCATAGTTCTCGCCACGCCGCCACCAATTGGCCATGGCGGTGATGATGGCGCCATACGGCGTCATGACGCTGGAATCACGAGAATAGACCTGCATAGGCAGTTCCGGCGTCGGCTCGTGCCAATGGATGTTGACGCCGAAATGCTCGTAGGCCGCGACCAGGTCCTTGTGCTGCGCCTGCGCGATCTGGACGTTGCAGGGCGCTTCGCGCAGGTACTTGCGCGACAGCGAACTGGTCGACAGGTGACGTAGGAAATTGGGCGAGCCGAGCAGCACATCGGTCAACACGTCGGTTTCGTTGGCAAAGCCCCAGACGGTCAGCGGCTTGGTGCCGCCGGCCGGATTGCGACGCTGCAGCGAAAACGGCTCGGCGATGATGCGATCATGGACGGTCATGCGGTTCTCCTCATGGGCTTGTTCTCAAGTTGGTCGGTCACGCGCAGGTCGGGATCCACCAGTCGCGCCCGCGCGCGGTGGTAACATATTCCGGCCAGCGGAAATTTATCGGCGGCTCGTAGTCGCAAAGCGGCGCGATCCAGTTGGAGCCGCCGACGCCGCCGCCGGTACGGGTGTCGAACTCGCTCATCGCCTCCTCGCGGGCGGCTTTGTCCTCGAGCAGGCGCATCGCCGCGAGCGTGACCGTCTTCGCGGCGCAAATGACCATCGGGTCGATCGTCGCCGGAATGCCGCCCAGAGCGTTCATCACCCAGGAGGGATAGGCGCTACCATTCGCCGAACGCAGGGCAGGGCGGGCGACATAGAACCGCGCGGTGGGCGCGTGCCAGCTCATGTCGGTGTAGTCGTCGGAAGTCGAGTTCACCTGGGACGGCGGCAGGTCGCGGCGCAGGATCGCCTCGGCCTCTTGTGGGGAAATCAGCCGCTCCAGCTCGTCGATGAACGGGTTTTCGGTGGCGGTACCGCCGGCATTGACCTGGATTTCGCGCGCAATCGCCCTGGCGGCCTCGTCCCAGCGAGGCGGCCCGACCGTCGACAGCGCCTCATAGGCAATCCCGGCCATGGCATGGTTGGCCAGCCCCGGCCGCGACTTCGACACCCAGTGCCGCTCGTAGCGGCAGCCGCTGATCGCGGCCGCGGCCGCGGCATTGCGGTCGAGCACCGCCGTCACCTGATCGGCCATCCGAAGCGTAGGCACGCGGACCATATACTGGATCTCGGCCAGGCCCGCCGGCAGATTGTCGGCCGTGGCCTGGCCAGCCGTCAGGATCGCCTCGCTGATCGACCAGCCGCCCTGGTGCGGCAGCATGGAATCGCGCAGCGCCTTGGAGGCCATGTACATGGTCATCAGCGCATCGTTGGCGCCCGGTGCCCTGACCGCGGAATGTGCCTGCGGGATCGGTGCGCCGTCACCTGCGCGAACCCAATTTTCGGGTTCGTCGCACACGAAGCGATAGATCATCGCGTAGGCCGCGCCGCAATGCGTATCCCAGCGCGCCGTATTGCAAAGAGGCAGCATGTAGAAGGGATGAAAGGAGATCATGCCGGCAAGGCCGTCGTAATAACCCCTGGCGGCATGGATCGGCTTCGAACCGCGCACCTTTTCGGCGGGCTCGCCGGTGAAGCGCAGCGTGCCTTGAATGTCGTGGCGCTGCATGGCGGCCTTGGTGGCGAGCAGGCCGCCTAGGCTTGCTATGCCGAGCCCCGAATGCGGATCGGTATGGCCGCCCGCCTCGGCGCCAAGGCCAGGTCGCGGCTGCTTCACCGTCACGGCGTCCTGGCAGTTGCCGGGCACCGCGTCATATTCGGCATACATGCCGACGGTCGGTCCAGCGCCATTCGTCCAGTGGGCGCAGAAGGCGGTCGGCATGCCGCCCGAGCCTTCCTCGACCGAAAATCCCTCGCGTTTGAGCCGATCGACATACCAGGCCGCCGACTGGTACTCGCGCCACGCGGTCTCGCCGAAATCGAAGATCGTGCGTGTCCAGGCCGACAGCAGGGGCTGGATGCCGTCGAGGCAGGCAAGCGCGGTCTCTTGCGCCGATGTCGTCACCGGTTTGTCCATGCATCAAAGAAAGCAGTGAAGCGGCTCGCCAAAAAGTGATATGTTTTCCCGGTTCATGCAAATTCGGTTCACCTCTTGAGAATTCCTTCGACACAGGCGCTGCGCGCCCTCGACAGTTTCGCCAGGCATGGCAGCGTCTGGCGCGCCGCCGATGAACTTCACCTGACCCGCAGCGCGGTGAGCCATCAGCTGCGGTTGCTGGAACGTGACCTCGGCTTCGATCTCCTGCAACGCATAGGCAAGGGCGTGGCGCTGACGCCGCGCGGCCAGCGCTACGCGGCCGATGTCAGGAAAGCGCTGACGGTGCTCGGCGACGCGGGAACGCACAACAGTGGGGCAGGCGTCGGCGGCTCCTTCGCAATCTCCTGCCCGCCGGGCTTCGCCTCGATGTTCCTGTGCTCCCATATTGGCGAGTTCCAGCAGATGTATCCGGACGTTGCGCTCTCGGTGCTGACGCCGCGGCGTCTTGACGATGTCAGTAATGCGGAAGCGGACGCCTTCATCGCCTTCGGCGTCGGCAACTGGCCGAACCGGTCAGTGGAACTGCTGTGCGAAGTCTTCTTCACGCCGCTCTGCAGTCCGACGCTGCTCAACAAGGTCGGCGGCTTTTCCAGACCGGCCGACGTGCTTCGCGCCAACCTGCTTCATCTTGGCGACACCGAGGACTGGGCCCGCTGGCTGGCTTTGTCCAAGGTGGAAAATCCCGACACCGAAGGCGGCATCTTCTTTTCCGACATGAACCTCGTCTTCTCGGCGGCGGTCGCCGGGCAGGGGATTGCGATGGGCGACGAACTGACCGGCCGCCGGGCGCTGAGCGAAGGTCGTCTTGTCAAGCCGTTCGAGGCGTCGGTCCCCTCGCCGCGCTCGTATTTCCTGGTGTTTGAACACGCCAAGGCCGGCCATCCGGTGCTCAGCGCCTTTCGAGACTGGCTGAAGGCAAAGCTGTCGGAGAACAGGCTGGCGACATACTGAAGTCATCCCTCGACGGGGAGATCGGCGCCAACTCGTGAATCAAATTTGCCGGTCAGGCGAAAACTATTCGGTTGCGGTGAGCTTCGGCCCTGCCTACGATTTGGCTCAACGGGAAGGATAGAGGCAGGATGCAGCAACCCGGCCGGGCCGCAGAGATCAAGGCAATCGGGATCGGCAAGAGCTTCGGCTCGTTCCGTGCGCTGGACAATCTGACGCTCGACATAGGCCGCGGCGAGTTCCTGACGCTGCTCGGCCCCTCCGGCTCCGGCAAAACCACCTTCCTGATGATCCTGGCCGGCTTCGTGCAGCCGAGCGAGGGCAGGCTGTTCAGCGACGGCACCGACATCACCGACCGCCCGGCCGAACAGCGCGCCGCCGGCATGGTGTTCCAGGGCTATGCGCTGTTTCCGCATATGAGCGTCGAGGCCAACATCGCTTTCCCGCTAAAGGTCCGCAAGAAAACCGGCGCCGAGATCAAGAAGCGCGTCGGCGAGATGATCGAGCGCGTCGGTTTGGTCGGCCACGAGAAGAAACTGCCGTCGCAGCTTTCCGGCGGCCAGCAGCAGCGGGTGGCGCTTGCCCGGGCCCTGGTGTTCGAACCCGGTGTGCTTTTGCTCGACGAACCGTTCTCGGCGCTGGACAAGAGCCTGCGCGGCCAGATGCAGGCCGAGATGAAGCGCCTGCACCAGGAAACCGGCACCACTTTCGTCTTCGTTACCCACGACCAGAGCGAGGCGCTGGCGCTGTCGTCGCGTGTCGCCATTTTCAATCATGGCAAACTGCTGCAGGTCGGAGCGCCGGACGAGGTCTACGACCGGCCCGACAATCGCTTCGTCGCCGAGTTTCTGGGTGAAATCAACATGCTGCCGCTGAAGGGGGTCAAGCCCGCCGACAACGGTTCGACCGGCCTCTGCGAGGACCGCGCGGTCAGGATGAACTGCACGGCAGAGAAAGTCCGTGGTGACGCCATCCTGGCGATCCGGCCCGAACACATGTCCATCGCGCGCGAGGCCGCCGCCGGAGAGAACGGCATTGCCGCGACGGCAATCGCCTCGACCTATCTCGGGGCGGCGACCAAGCTCGACCTGACGACGCGACAGGGCGCCAAAGTTACTGTCTCGGTACCCAACGAGGTCGCGGCGGCGGCTCTCGGCAAGGGCAATTCCGTCTGGCTGACATGGCCGGCGGAAAAGGGATTCCTCCTTCCGCACGGAGGGCAATGAGCACCAGCGCGGCCCGATCCGCCGCACCGGCTTCCGGATCCAAACAACCAAAACAAAGGGGAACTGACATGAACGATACCAAGAAACAAGCCATCGAAATGCTGTCCGAAAGGACAAGAAGCGGCGAGATCTCGCGCCGCCAGTTCACGCAACTCGCTGCCCTCGTGCTCGCCGGCACGCCGCTGCTGCTGCGCTCGACCGGCGCTTTTGCCCAGGCCAAGGAACTGGTGCTGGTCAACTGGGGCGGTGACGCCATCACGGCTTATGACGCAGCCTATGGCCAGGCTTTCACCAAGGACACCGGCATCACCGTCAAGATGGATGGATCGGGTCCGACCGAAGGCGCGATCGCCGCGCAGTTCAAGAGCGGCGCCCCGACCTGGGACCTCGTCGATGTCGACCCGTTCTCGGCCATCACGCTCGGCGCGCAAGGCATGCTCGAGCCGATCGACTACAACATCGTCGACAAGAAGAAGATGCGGCCGGGCTTCGGCTGGGACTATGCCGCCTCGACCTATTTCTTCTCCTACGTCATCGCCTACGATTCCGAGAAATACGGCAAGGACGCCCCGACCGGCATGGCCGATTTCTTCGATGTGAAGAAATTCCCGGGCAAGCGCTCCCTCTACAAATGGGGTGTGTCGAGCTGGGAAGCAGCCCTTTTGGCCGACGGCATCGCGCCGGCTTCGCTCTACCCGCTCGACCTCAAGCGTGCGCATGACAAGATATCGGCCTTCAAGGAAAACGTTGCTGCCTATTGGGGTGGCGGCGCCGAGAGCCAGAGCGTGCTGCTGAACGGCGAAGCCTCGATGGCGATCGTCTGGTCGACGCGCGCCTCGCTGATCGAGCAGGATTCCGGCGGCAAGATCAAGTTCATCTGGGACCAGGGCCTGATCTCGCCCGGCGCCCTGGCGGTGCTCAAGAACAACCCGGGCGGCAAGGACGCCGCGATGAAGTTCATCGCCAGCGCCCAGGATCCGGAAAAGCAGCTCGTCATGTTCGACAAGCTCGGCCAGGGCCCGGCCAATCCGGCCGCCGACGCTCTGATCCCCGCCGACAAGAGGCGCATCAACCCCGTCGATCCGGAAAACATGAAGAAGCAGATTCCGCTCGACATGGACTGGTACGCCAAGAACTATGGGCCGGCGTTGGACGAATACACCAAGATCATCTCCGCCTGACCCGGTGGGATGCTGATCTGAGATGAGAGGCGTTCTCTCCGACAGGATGGGCGCGGCGCTGTTGATGGCGCCGCTGCTCCTGTTTCTCGGCCTTGCCTATGCCTGGCCGTTTCTCGGTGTGGTGAAGTGGAGCTTCACTTTGCCGTCGCCTGGGCTTGGCCAGTACGAGGCGTTGCTCACCGACGATCTGGTCCAGTCGGTATTCATCCGCACGCTTCGTATCGCCGCGATCGTCACCGTTGTGTCAGTCGTCGCCGCCTATGCCATCACGGTTGTCTGGGTGCGCGGCAGCCCGGCGCAGCGCCTCATCGCCGAATTCTGCATCCTGGTGCCGTTCTGGATCTCGGTGCTGACGCGAGCTTTCGGATGGGTGGCGCTTCTGTCCAATCGCGGACTGATCAACACCTGGCTGCAGTCGATCGGCTTCATCTCCGAACCGCTGGCGTTGGTGCGCAACGAATTCGGCGTCATCGTCGGCATGACGCATTTCCTCGTTCCGTTCGCCGTCTTTCCACTGGCCTCGGCCATGCGCAGCCTGGACGACCGTGTGCTGCTGGCAGCGCGCGGGCTTGGTTCCAGCCGCATGCGCACGTTCTGGACGGTCTTCGTGCCGATGACGCGCTCCGGTATTATCGGCTCCGCCATGATCGTATTCGTCTTCTCGCTCGGCTTTTTCGTCACGCCGGCCATCCTCGGTGGCGGCCGCAGCGTCATGATCGCCGAACTGATCTATCTCAGGATATTCCAGAGCCCGGACTGGGGGCTGGGGGCTGCGATCAGCGTGGTGCTGGTGCTGTTCGTCGGCGCGCTGATGGCGCTCTTGTTCCGTTATGTCAGACCGAAGCAGCTCATCTGATGCCGACTTATCGCCCCGGTCCCGTCTCGCTGGTTATCGCCGCCCTGGTGGCGTTGTTCCTGCTCATGCCGCTCATCGCCGTCGTCCCGGTGTCGCTGACGCCAAGCCGCATGCTGGCAATGCCGAACGGGGAATTGTCGCTGCGCCACTATCGGTCGCTCATCGAGGATCCGCGCTGGCTGCAGTCGATCCTGCTTTCAATCCGCATCGGCATTGCCAGCAGCGTCCTCTCGACCGTGCTGGCCCTCTGCTTCAGCCTAGGTGTCTGGATGTTTCAGCCGCGCTTCACCGCGACCCTTGTCGGCTTCGTGCTGTTGCCGATGGTGGTGCCGCCGGTGGTGTCGGCGGTGACGCTCTATTTCCTGCTCACCTCGATCTCAGGCATCAGTTCCTTCTTCGGCTACGACACCTGGCTCGGCGTCGCCATGGCGCATTCGGTGATGACAGTGCCGTTCGCGACGGTTCTGATCCTGGTCTCGCTCAGCCAACTCGACCGCCGCATCGACCTTGCCGCCCGGGGCCTCGGCGCCGGCGTTTGGGAGCGCGCCACGCGCGTCATCATGCCCAACATCAAGTTCGGCATCATCACCGCTGCCCTGTTGTCCTTCGTGCTCTCATGGGAAGAGATCGGGGTCACCCTGTTCATCACCTCGGTCAACGCCATCACGCTGCCGCGCCTGATGTGGATGGGCCTGCGCGACAACATCGACCCGGCGATAGCGGCGCTGTCGGTGATTTTGATCATCATCACCGTGCTGGTTCTGGCGGCACGCAGCTTCTTTGTCAGGCTGCGCGCAGGACATTGACCGGGGTACAATCTGTCTGTCGGCTCAGGTTCTCCGCCGCCAGGCTGTGCCGCGCCTGCTGCCGAGCGTGCCAGCGAAGTCGTATTTTCGAGATATTCGGCATTCATCATGCCGATGACGAATCGCCATCGTTTTCACCTGGCGAACCGCTATATCTGACGAGGCAATGCACACATGGACAAGGCTTCGGGAAAGCATGGTCCATGACGCAACGGCTTGGGGAAATGGACGATGACCGCGCCCGGTGATTTGCAGCAGGCCCTGTTTCTGAGACTGAAAAGCGATGCCTCGCTTGCGGCGCTGCTGGGCGGCGCCGGATTGCTCGAGCGGGCAACCGACAACGCCGCCTTTCCCTATGTGACTTCAGGCCTGACCTCCGCCTTTGACTGGGACACAGGCGCCGAGAACAACGATGACCAGTTGATCACATTTCATGTGTGGTCGAAGGCGCATGGCGAGGCCGAGACCCGGGCGATCATGGACGCCATCAAGGCGCGGCTTGCCGGGGCGGTTCTGGTCGTGGGTTCGCGTGGACAGACGCGGCTGTCTCTGGAATTCACAGAGGCGCGGTATGACGAGGAACTGCTTGTCCATCATGGTCTGCTGCGATTCCGTGCGCTGACGCAGGAAAACGCCTGACGCGCTTTCAATATCACCGAAACCGGGTCTAGACTGGGCCTTCGCGGGTTTCATTGGTGGGGCGGTGAAATCCAGATTGTCTGTCTCGCATTGCAGGGGTCTGGCGAGCATGGTTCCAGGGCCGTTCACTGTTCATTTCACGTTCAGCACCGATGCGTTACAACGCCGGTCATGAAAACGCTTCGCTCCCATTTCCGAACCGCGACCCTGGCGCTTAGCGCCGCCGGGCTGTTTGCGTCGCAGGCAATGGCGATACCGGTCATCGCGCCCGACCAGCCCAGCCCGATCGTCCTGGCCGCATCCGACTGCTATGCGATCGGTCAACAGGTGGCCGAGCAGAATGGCGGAACGCTCGCGAAGGCCTCGCAGTCGACGCGTGGCGGCCAGCCGGTCTGCGTCATCGTCGTTCTCGTGCCCGGCAAGAACGGGCAGCGTCCGCGCCGCTCCGAAATCGTCGTTCCGCAGAACTGACCCGGTCTTCCCCTGCTACAGGGCTCCGTTTCCCAGGCCGGCGGAATCGGCCTATACCTGAAACCGTCAGTCAACAGGCATTGGTCCCCGCATGCGCGTACTCGTCGTCGAGGATGACAAGGATCTCAATCGGCAGATTTCGGATGCGCTGGTCGATGCCGGCTATGTCGTCGACCGGGCCTTCGATGGCGAGGAGGGGCATTTCCTCGGCGACACCGAGCCTTACGATGCCGTCGTCCTCGACATCGGCCTGCCGCAGATGGACGGCATCAGCGTGGTCGAGCGCTGGCGCCGCGGCGGCCGCAAGATGCCGGTGCTGATCCTGACCGCGCGTGACCGCTGGAGCGACAAGGTTTCCGGCATCGACGCCGGCGCCGACGATTACGTCACCAAGCCGTTCCATATCGAGGAGGTGCTGGCGCGGGTCAGGGCCCTGATCCGCCGTGCCGCCGGTCATGCCTCGTCTGAACTGACCTGCGGGCCGCTGCGCCTCGATACCAAGGCTTCAAAGGCCGATGTCGACGGCGTGCCGCTCAAATTGACCTCGCACGAATTCCGGCTGCTCGCCTATCTGATGCACCACATGGGCGAGGTCGTTTCGCGCACCGAACTGGTGGAGCATCTCTACGATCAGGATTTCGATCGCGATTCCAACACGATCGAGGTCTTTGTCGGGCGACTGCGCAAGAAGATGGGCATCGATATGATCGAAACCGTGCGCGGCATGGGCTACCGCATGCGTGAGCCGGAGGCATAAGGCGGAACCGCTCGCTACCAACCCGATCGTTGGCAGACGGCTGTCGCTGCGCGCGTGGCCGCGGTCGCTGACGTTCCGCGTCATCGCCTTTTCCACGGTGTGGGCGATCGTGACCCTGGTCGTCATCTTCACCTTGATCACCACGCTTTACCGCCAGGCCAGCGAGCGGGGCTTCGACAGCCTGCTGTCCGCGCATTTGTTCAACCTGATCGGTTCGGTCGGCATTTCCGACAGCGGCGCGCTGACCGGATCGCCCGACCTTGGCGACCTCCGTTTCTCCGAACCGAATTCGGGCTGGTACTGGTCCGTCGAGCCCGCTTCGGAAGGCGTGCATGGCGATCTTCACTCTTCGTCCATGACCCGGACCATACCGTCGCCCGACGTGGTCGATGTTCCCTTCAACGCCAATTTCCAGCGCAACTATGCGGCGCAAGGCATCAATGGCGAGGAACTGGTCGTGTTTGAGAGCGAGTTCGTTCTCGATGCGAAGAACCGCGCCGCGCGTTTCCGCGTCATGGGCAACAAGACCGAGCTGGAGCAGGAAATAGGGACCTTCCAGCGCCGGTTGCTGACCTATCTAAGCCTGTTCGGCATCGGCATGATCGCCATCAACGCCATCGCCATCCTGCTCGGGCTGCAGCCGCTGCGAAGGGTCCGGAACGCGCTCGCCATGGTGCGCGAGGGCTCCGCGCATAGGCTCGACGGCCGCTTCCCGGCCGAGATCGAACCGTTAGCCAACGAAACCAACGCCTTGATCGAAAACAACAAACGCATTGTCGAACGCTCGCGGACCCAGGTCGGCAACCTCGCCCATTCGCTGAAGACACCGCTCGCCGTGCTGGTCAACGAAGGCCGGGCGCTTGGCGGCGCCAAGGGGCGGTTGATCGCCGAGCAGGCCGCCTCGATGCAGAAGCAGATCGACCACTATTTGCAGCGCGCCCGTGTCGCGGCGCAGCGCGACAGCGTCGTCTATCGCACGCCGGTGGCGCCGCTGGTACAGCGCATGGTGCGCGTTTTGCAGAAGCTCAACCCCCAGACCAGCCTTTCGCTGTCGCTGCCGGCCACCGAGATCGTTTTTGCCGGCGAGCGCGAGGATCTCGAGGAACTGCTTGGCAATCTTCTCGAGAATGCGATGAAATGGGCAAGGAGTGCTGTCGCGGTGTCGGTCGTGCCCTTGGCCAGCAAGGATGAGAGCCTGTTCGAGATCAGCATCGAGGATGACGGCCCTGGCATTCCCGAGAACAAGGCGCGTGAAGCCATGAAGCGCGGCCGGCGCCTGGACGAGACAAAACCGGGAACGGGCCTTGGCCTTGCCATTGTCGCCGACCTCGTCAACGAGTATGGAGGCGGCCTCAAGCTGGAACGGTCCGGCATGGGTGGATTGAAGGCCGCGGTGCGGTTGCGGAGCCTTCAGTAATGCTGTCCAAGGCCCAGCCGGCAACAATGGAAAGCGCATGTCATGGCGGCATATCGATTGCACCGATGGCGGCCGTCAGCGGCCAAATTTCCGACAAATATCAACACTACGGACACCCCTACTTCTCCGATGACGCGGCCCCCGGCGCATCCATTGCAGGCTCCAACTCAAGAAAACCGGTTGTTGGCATGAAGATTCGCGTCGCGCTTGTTTCCGCATTGCTGGCCGTATCGGGCTGCACCACCTTGGGCGGCAAGGGCCCGACCGTGGCGGCGACACCGGTCTCGACGCCACCGGCGAGCGGCAAGGTCGTCACCAAATCGATCATTTCCGCCATGGGTGGCGGCCTCATTGGCGGGTCGATCGGCAATGGCCTGAGCGAGACGGAGAAGCGAAGCGCGCTCGAGGCCGAATACAAGGCGCTGGAATACAACACCAGCGGCCAGAAAGTGACGTGGAAAGGCGATCAGGCCGCGCGCTATGGCGAGGTCGTTCCAGCCCAGCCTTATCGCGTCGGCTCGCAGGACTGTCGCCAGTATACGCAGACGGTGTTCACCGGCGGCGCCAGTGTCACGGCGCACGGAACGGCCTGCCGCAATTCCGACGGCAGTTGGACGCCATTGACTTAGCCGGTCGGGTCCGGTTGCGATCCGGGCCCTTGATGTCGATCAAGGACATCCGGCGCGCCGGCCGTCAAAGCGTCGCAGGATGCCTCTGTTGGCAGGGCAGGGCTCTGCCGTTATTGGAAGAACCATGCTGTTCTGGGTCATAGCCGCAATTCTCACGCTGGGCGCCAGCCTTGCGGTGCTTTTGCCGTTGTCTGGGTCCTACAAGGGTGCGTCATCGAGCGGCGACCACGATCTGGAAGTCTATCGCGATCAATTGTCCGAGCTCGACCGCGATGCCGCGCGCGGCCTGATCGGGCCTGCCGAAGCGGCCGAGGCGCGCGCCGAGATCGCCCGCCGTATCCTTCGCCTGGGCAACGCGGATATCGCCGGCGACACGTCCGGCAAGTCGGCATCGGTCACGGCACGGCTTGTCGCGACCGTGGCCGTGCTGGCGGTCCCGTTGGTCAGTTGGGGGCTCTACAGCCAGATCGGCTCGCCTGACTTGCCGTCGCAGCCGCTCAGCGAGCGGCTGGCCAAGAACCCGGCCGACAGTTCGGTCGATGAGCTGGTGGCGCGCGCCGAGGCCCATCTTGCTGCCAATCCTTCCGATGGGCGGGGCTGGGATGTGTTGGCGCCGGTCTATCTGCGCATGCAGCGCTTTGCCGACGCCGCGGCCGCCTATCGCAACGCCGTTCGCCTCGACGGCGACACCGCTGACCGCCAGGCTGGGCTCGGCGAGGCGATCGCCGGTGCCGCGGGCGGTATTGTTTCGGCCGATGCCCAGGATGCCTTCGAGGCGGCCTTGAAGCTTGATCCGGCTAATGCGAAAGCCAGCTTCTATCTGGCCATGGCCTTGGCGCAGGAGGGCCGCGCCAAGGAAGCGGCCGCGGCCTGGCAGGCGATGCTTGGCAAACTGCCGCCGGATTCGCCATGGCGCGGCGCTGTCGAGCAGGCACTGGCCAAATCCGGCAGCCCCGAAATCGCTTCCGGCGCGGCCGCGAAAGGCCCCGACGCCGCCGATGTCGACGCCGCATCCTCCATGTCGCCGCAGGACAGGGAAGCCATGATCAACACCATGGTCGCCGGCCTCGACGACAAACTTCGTCAAAATCCGCGCGACCCGGAAGGATGGATGCGGCTGGTTCGTTCCTATGTCGTGCTGGGCAAGGCCGACCAGGCGCGCGATGCGCTGGGGCGTGCCATTGCGGTCTTTGGCGCCGACAGTGACGAAGCCAGGAAATTCACCGCCTTGGCCGCCTCGCTCGGCCTGGCGGCGACGGAGTAGAGTGGGACATGACGCGCAAGCAGAAGCGATTGTCGGTGATTTTGGGCGGCTTGGCTTTCCTCGCCGCCGCCACCGGCCTGACTTTCTACGCGCTTGGCCAGAAAGCATCCTATTTCTACATGCCAGCCGATCTGGCCACTGCCAGCGTGCAGCCCGGCCAGCGCATCAGGCTCGGTGGTTTGGTCGAAAAAGGCACCATCCAGCGCGGCCAGGGCGCTACGGTTGCCTTTTCGGTCACCGATACGCACAAATCGGTCAAGGTTACCTATACCGGCATCCTGCCCGACCTTTTCCGCGAGGAGCAGGGCGTCATCACCGAGGGCACCTTCGGCCCCGATGGCGTCTTTGTCGCCGACAGCGTGCTGGCCAAGCACGATGAGCGTTATATGCCCAAGGAAGTTGCCGAGGGCCTGAAGGCCAAGGGTGTCTGGAAGGAGAGCAAGAAGTGAGCAACCCTGGCGGGAGAGCAAGCGTGAGTCGCGGAAATGGTTGAAACCGGACATTTCGCCCTGGTTCTGGCGTTTGCGCTTTCGCTGGTGCAGACCATCGTGCCGCTGTTTGGCGCGCGGCTGAACAACCAGCGCCTGATGGCGGTCGGCGGTCCGGTCGCGGTGACCGGTTTTGCCTTGACGGCGCTGTCCTTCGCAGCACTTGCGAGCGCCTATGCAAGCTCCGATTTTTCGCTGGCGAACGTCTGGGAGAATTCGCATTCGCTGCAGCCGCTGATCTACAAGATCACCGGAACCTGGGGCAATCACGAAGGCTCGATGCTGCTCTGGGTGCTGATCCTGACCTTCTTCGGCGCGCTTGTCGCCGCCTTCGGCTCCAACCTGCCGGCGACGCTGCGCGCCAACGTGCTTGCCGTGCAGGGGGCCATCGGCGCTGCCTTCTTCCTGTTCATCCTGGCGACGTCCAATCCTTTCATCCGGCTCAATCCGGCGCCCATCGAAGGCCGCGATCTCAACCCGATCCTGCAGGACCTTGGCCTCGCCATTCATCCGCCGCTGCTCTATCTCGGCTATGTCGGCTTCTCGATCTGCTTTTCCTTCTCGGTCGCGGCCCTCATCGAGGGGCGCATCGATGCCTCCTGGGCGCGCTGGGTGCGGCCATGGACGCTGGTCGCCTGGATGTTCCTGACCGGCGGCATCGCGATGGGATCGTACTGGGCCTATTACGAGCTCGGCTGGGGCGGTTTCTGGTTCTGGGACCCGGTCGAGAACGCGTCCTTCATGCCGTGGCTTGCGGGCACCGCGCTGCTGCATTCGGCCATCGTCATGGAAAAGCGCTCGGCTTTGAAGATCTGGACGCTTCTGCTCGCCATTTTGACCTTCTCGCTGTCGCTGCTCGGTACCTTCCTGGTGCGTTCGGGCGTCCTGACTTCCGTTCACGCCTTTGCCACCGATCCCACGCGCGGCGTTTTCATCCTGTGCATCCTGACGCTGTTCATCGGCGGCTCGCTGGCGCTGTTCGCGCTGCGCGCCTCGAAGTTGACGGCCGGCGGCTTGTTCCACCCGATCTCGCGTGAAGGCGCGCTCGTCCTCAACAATCTGTTCCTGACCACGGCGGCCGCCACCGTGCTGGTCGGCACGCTCTATCCGCTGGCGGTCGAGGCTTTTTCGGCCGACAAGATTTCGGTCGGAGCGCCGTTCTTCAACCTCACCTTCGCGCCGCTGATGGTGCCGCTGCTGGTTATGGTTCCGTTCGGGCCGCTGCTGGCCTGGAAGCGCGGCGATGTCTTTGGCGTCGCACAGCGCTTGATGGTGGCGTTCGCGGCCGCCCTTCTGGCGACGCTGGTCACTGCCTTGTTTATTGACGGCGCTTCGGTGCTTGCCGCGCTTGGCGTCGGCCTTGCCGTCTGGCTGATCCTTGGCGCGCTGACCGACCTCGCCGTCAAGGCAGGGGTAGGCCATGCCGCCACGCCTGTCATGGCCAGGCGCCTGGTTGGCTTGCCACGCTCGGTCTTCGGGACTGCTTTCGCGCATCTTGGCCTTGGCTTGACCGTGCTCGGCATTGTCGGCACGCTCTGCTTTGGCACGGAGAAGATCTTGTCCATGCATGCCGGTGAAACCGTGGAAATCTCTGGCCGCACGGTTCGTTTCGTCGGCCTCTATCCTGCCCAGGGGCCGAACTACAGCGAGGATCGCGGCCGTTTCGAACTGATCGGCGTCAGCGGCAGTCCCGTCGGCGAAATCAGTTCCGCCAAGCGTTTCTATCCGGTGCGGCAGATGACGACGACGGAGTCCGGCATCAAGACGATAGGCCTCTCCCAGCTCTACATTTCGCTCGGCGACGAGGGCAAGGACGGCTCGGTCGTCGTGCGTCTGTGGTGGAAGCCGCTGGTGACGCTGATCTGGGGCGGCGGCCTGGTGATGATGGCGGGTGCGGCCATGTCGCTGATGGACAGGCGCCTGCGGGTCGGCGCGCCTTCGCGCCGCCGCAAGCAGACCGAAGCCGTGGCAAGCGCGAGCCAGCCATGAGCGCAAGGCTTTCGCTGAGCTCGATCGTCTTGCTGCTGGCCTTGTTCTTCGCGGGCACGGCAATGGCGGTGAAACCTGACGAGATGCTGGCCGACCCGGCCCTGGAGGCGCGGGCGCGGGCGTTGTCGGAAGGCTTGCGCTGCATGGTCTGCCAGAATCAGTCGATCGACGAGTCCGACGCCGACCTTGCCCGCGACCTGCGTATCCTGGTGCGGCAACGCCTCGTTGCCGGCGATACCGATCGGCAGGTGATGGACTATGTGGTTTCTCGCTACGGCGAGTTCGTGCTGCTGAAGCCACGTTTTGACTTGAGGAATGCTCTGCTTTGGGGCACGCCGGTGCTGTTGCTGCTGGTTGGAGGCATGTTTATCGCACTCAGCGCTCGGTCGCGCCGGGAGTTGGCGACAAAATCGCTCTCGGCCGACGAGCAGGCAGCATTGGACGCGATCCTGCACCGCGACTGACAGCCCGGTCGCCCGCAAACATTACCAAAGTTTCATGCGTCGGAAATGGCGCTGTAATGTCCGCCGCTCTAATTCTCATTCCCTGAGGATGCCTATCAACGCGCGTCCCTTTGAAAGAGGATACGAGACCCCATGATTACTGCCCCCAATTCATATTCCCGCACCCGCAAGCGTCTTCTCGCCGCCGCCGCCTCGCTCGCTATTGCAGGCGCGATCGGCGTTGGCGCGCTGACCAGTGGAACCAGCCCTGTCCTGGCCGATGCCGTGCGTGTCGAGGCTCCGCAGGTTCCGAGCTTCGCCGATGTCGTGGAACGCGTTTCGCCAGCCGTGGTCAGCGTCAAGGTCAAGGCCAAGATCCAGCCGACGGCCGATGACGGCTCCGACGGCCAGGATGGTTTCGACAATCTTCCCAACAATCCGCAGCTGCGCCGTTTCTTCAAGGAATTCCGCGGCTTTGGCGACCAGAACGGTGACGGTCATCGCCGCTTCGGCCACCGCGACCGCAACAACGACCAGCCGCGTCCGGTGGCTCAGGGCTCAGGCTTCTTCATCTCCGAGGACGGCTATCTCGTCACCAACAACCACGTCGTCGAAGAAGGCACCGCCTTCACCGTGGTGACCAACGACGGCAAGGAACTCGACGCCAAGCTGATCGGCACCGATCCGCGCACCGATCTCGCCGTGCTCAAGGTCGATGGTGGCGGCAAGTTCACCTATGTCGACTTCGCCGACGATTCCAAGGTTCGCGTCGGCGACTGGGTCGTGGCTGTCGGCAATCCCTTCGGTCTCGGCGGCACCGTCACCGCCGGCATCGTCTCGGCGCGCGGCCGCGATATCGGCGCCGGTCCCTATGACGATTTCCTCCAGATCGACGCCTCGGTCAACCGCGGCAATTCGGGCGGTCCGACTTTCAACCTCAACGGTCAGGTGGTCGGCATCAACACCGCCATCTTCTCGCCCTCCGGCGGCAGCGTCGGCATCGCCTTCGACATTCCGGCCTCGACAGCCAAGCAGGTCGTCGATGACCTGATGAAGAATGGCGCGGTGCAGCGCGGCTGGCTCGGCGTCGAAATCCAGCCGGTCACCTCCGACATCGCTGAATCGCTGGGCCTGAAGTCCAACAACGGCGCCCTGGTTTCGAGCGCCCAGGACGATGGCCCTGGCAAGAAGGCCGGCATTACAGCCGGCGACGTGATCACCCAGGTCGATGGCAAGGACGTTGCCTCACCGAAGGAACTCGCCCGCCTGATCGGCGCCTATTCGCCGGGCAAGTCCGTGGACGTCACAGTGTGGCGTGACGGCAAGAGCCAGACGGTCAAGGTCGATCTCGGCAAACTGCCGGCAAGCGACAAGCAGGCGTCGGCCGACCAGCAGCAGCAACCCGCCGCGCCGGCAAAGCCGGACACGCTGGGCAATCTCGGCCTCACCGTCACCAAGTCCGAAAACGGCAAGGGGCTGGTGGTGACAGACGTCGACCCCGACAGCGCCGCCGCCGATCGCGGCATCCAGCCGGGCGACGTCATCACGGCGGTCAACTCGGCGGAGGTCAACGGCACCGAGGACATCGCCAAGGCCATGGCCGATGCGGTCAAGTCCGGACGCAAGGCCGTGCTGATGCAGATCACACGTGACGACAACAACCGCTTCGTCGCGCTGCCGGTCGCCAAGGGCTGAGACGGCTTTTCCAGTGCGGCGGTTTCAACACCCCCGAGTCGCCGCACGGGAAGGCAAGAAGGAGAGCCGTTAGTCAGTCATCGCGCTCTCCTTCAGCGGCAGCGGGCTTCCCATCGCCCGCTGCCGCGCACCGCTTCCGCCTGATCGCGCTTGCGCCCGACACCACCCGGTGCGGCGATTGCAGGGTAACGGCATGACCGGGAACTGACATGTTCGGCGTAACCATGCCACGGAACAAAGATTTTATCGCGCACGACCACGATCATCTTGATCGTGACGCGCTTTGGCAAAGGCTAGAATGCAGATGCCGGCTACTCAACCTTCCAGCGAAATCGCGTATAACGGCCCTATGAAGATTCTCGTCATAGAAGACGATCGCGAGGCTGCTGATTATCTGCAGAAAGCCTTTACCGAAGCCGGTCATACGGCGCATGTCGCGGGCGACGGCGAGACCGGCTTCGCGCTTGCCGATGCGGGCGATTATGACGTGATGGTCATCGATCGGATGATGCCGCGCCGCGACGGCCTGTCGGTCATCGCCGCTCTCCGCTCCAGGGGCAACACGACACCGGTGCTCATCCTCTCGGCGCTCGGCGAGGTCGATGACCGGGTCACCGGCCTGCGCGCCGGCGGAGACGACTATCTGACCAAGCCCTATGCCTTTTCCGAACTTCTGGCGCGCGTCGAGGTGCTGAACCGGCGCGCCAGCGCCAAGGAGGCCGAGACCGTCTACCGGGTTGGCGACCTCGAACTCGACAGGCTGTCGCATTCTGTCCGCCGGGCGGCGCGCGAGATCACGCTGCAGCCGCGCGAATTCCGCCTGCTCGAATATCTCATGCGCCATGCCGGCCAGGTTGTGACGCGCACCATGCTGCTCGAAAATGTCTGGGATTATCATTTCGATCCGCAGACCAATGTCATCGATGTCCATGTCTCACGGCTGCGCGGCAAGATCGAAAAAGGCTTCGACAAGCCGATCCTGCACACCGTTCGCGGTGCCGGTTACATGCTGAAGGGCGGCTAGAGCATGATCCCGAGGAAGTGGGAGCCGGTTTTCGCTGGAGATCGTGCTCCGACAAAGAGAGGGATCAAAATGACGTTTCAACCGAACGTCATCCTGGTCTAGGCGGCAGCATGGCGCTTTCTGTGCCCGCCATCATGAAGACGACGGCAGCGCGGCTCTCGGCGCTTTATCTCCTGCTGTTCGCGCTCTGCGCCGTGCTGCTTGTCTTCTACATGACCTCGCTGTCGGCGCGCATGCTGACCGCGCAGACGCAGGAGACCATCAACGACGAGGTGCTCGGCCTAGCCCGCGCCTATCAGCGCGGTGGCCTGCCGGTATTGGTCCGCGTGGTCGAGGCCCGTTCGCGCCAACCCGGCGCCAACCTCTATCTGATCGCCGATGCCAACGGCCAGATTCTGACAGGCAATGTGCAGAGCCTCGAACCGGGGGTGATCGACACAGAGGGCTGGACGACCGAGCCGTTCTCCTACAAGCGCTTCGGCGAGGGTGAGCTTGATCGCCTGCGTAACGCGACGCCCGACCAGACGACGCCTCCTTCGGCTGGCGGGAATGCGGCGCCGCAGGCCGAAGGCGAAAAGGGGCACAATGCCATTGCGCTGGTGCTGCGGCTGCCCAACCAGATGATCATGCTGGTAGGGCGCGATCTTGGCGAACCGGAGCGTTTTCGCGCCGTCATCCGCCGCGCGCTCACGCTGGCGCTCGGCATGATGGGTCTGGGCGGCATCCTGATCTGGTTCTTTGTTGGTCGCGCGGCGTTGAAGCGCATCGACGGCGTTTCGGAGGCAAGCCGGCGCATTATGGGCGGCGATCTCAGCGGCCGGCTGCCGGTGACTGGCGCCGGTGACGAGTTCGACCGGCTTTCGGAAAATCTCAATGCCATGCTGGCCAGGATCGCCACGCTCAACGAAGGCCTGAAGCAGGTTTCCGACAACATCGCGCATGACTTGAAGACGCCGCTGACCCGGTTGCGCAACCGGGCCGAAGCGACGCTGTCCGGCAAGCAGAAACCGTCGGACTATCGGCAGGCGCTGGAAGCCACCATCACCGAGTCCGACCATCTGATAAAGACCTTCAACGCCATCCTGATGATCTCCCGGCTGGAGGCTGGGTATTCTTCGGAGCACACCAGCCGCGTCGATCTGGCGGCGGCGGTGCGTGATGTGGTCGAACTCTACGAGCCGGTGGCCGAGGAGGCTGGCGTTTCACTGGACGCCGAGGTGAACGGTGCTTTTGTCGTTGACGGCAACCGCGAGTTGATCGGCCAGGCGCTCTCCAACATCGTCGATAACGCGATCAAGTACTCGACCGATTCCACATCCAAGCCGGCGGTCCGTGTGGCGCTTGAACGCACGCATGGCGAGATCAGGCTTTCGGTCATGGACAACGGCCAAGGCATTCCCGACGATGCCGATCGCGCCCGGGCGACGGAGCGCTTCGTGCGACTGGAGAAGAGCCGTTCGCAGCCTGGTTCCGGCCTTGGCCTGAGCCTCGCCAAGGCGGTGATGACATTCCATTACGGCCGGCTTGACCTGTTGCCTGGCAATCCGGGACTATCCGTGGTCATGAGTTTCCCCGCACGGGAGGACCACTGATGGCGGCCGTTGCCAAGCGGAGCAAGACAGACTGGCTGCTGAGGCTGCAAACCCTGCTGGCTCCACTCGACGAGGGCCGGGCAGGACAGGAACTGGCCGAAATCGCCGACGCAGCGCGCGAAGAAGCGTTGGCACGGACGGCCAAATTCCTGGCCGGCAAGGGGGAGGCGCAAGATTTCCTGGCCGCCGTCTTCGACCTTTCGCCGTTCCTGCGTGATACTGCCCGCCGCCGCCCGCAAATCCTGGACGGCTTGTTCGATCTGCCGATCGAAGCCCGTCTGAAGGTGATAACCGCCGCGATCGAGCAGGCGCCGCTGGCGGAAACGGTCTCGGAATCCGGCCTGATGATGGACCTGCGCCTGCATAAGGCCGAGGCGCATTTCCTGATCGCGCTCGGCGATCTCTCGGGCGAAGCAGACACCTCGCTGACTGTAAGGCGGTTGAGCGATCTCGCCGACGCCTGCACCCGCGCGGCCGTCGATTTCCTGCTGCGTGACGCGCACGGCCAGGGCAAGCTCAGACTGCCCGACCTCGACAGTCCGTCGCATCAATCGGGCTGGATCCTGCTCGGCATGGGCAAGCTCGGCGCGCATGAGCTGAATTTCTCCTCCGACATCGACCTCGTCGTGTTCTTCGATCCGGAAGCGCCCGCCGTGGTCGATCCACTCGACGCTACCGACCTGTTTTCACGCCTGACGCGCCGGCTGGTGCGCATCCTGCAGGACCGCACCGAGCACGGCTATGCCTTCCGCACCGATCTGAGATTGCGTCCCGATCCCGGTTCGACCCCGTTGGCGATTCCGGTTGAAGCCGCGCTGCGCTACTACGAAGCGCGCGGCCAGAACTGGGAGCGTGCCGCGATGATCAAGGCGCGCCCGGTGGCCGGCGATCTCGCCGCGGGCGATGCCTTTCTCAAGGAGCTGCAGCCCTATATCTGGCGCAAATACATGGACTACGCCGCCATTGCCGACGTCCATTCGATCAAGCGCCAGATTCATGCCCATAAGGGCCATGGCGAGATCGCCGTGAAGGGGCACAACGTCAAGCTTGGGCGCGGCGGCATCCGCGAAATCGAGTTCTTCGTCCAGACCCAGCAACTCATCGCCGGCGGTCGCTTCCCGGAACTGCGTGGCCGCGAAACCGTACCGATGCTTGGTCAACTCGCGGCCCGAGGCTGGATCACATCGGACGCGCGTGACGCGCTCTCCCGCCAATACTGGTTCCTGCGCCGGGTCGAACACGCCATCCAGATGGTGGCCGACGAGCAGACGCACACGCTGCCGGAAGACGACGAAGGGCTGGAGCGCATCGCCCGCATGCTGGGCTTTGCCGACGCGGCCGCGTTTGCCGGGGCGTTCCGTGCCTCGCTGCAGCAGGTCGAGCGCCATTATGCCGCGCTGTTCGAAACCGCGCCCGAGCTTTCGGCGGGCATCGGCAACCTTGTCTTTACCGGTGACGTCGACGATCCGGACACACTGCGGACGCTGCATGGTCTCGGCTTTCAGCGGCCAAGCGATATCTGTCGTGTCATCCGCGGCTGGCATTTCGGGCGCTATCGCGTCACCCAGTCGGCGGAGGCGCGCGAGCGGCTGACCGAATTGACGCCGGCCCTGCTCAAGGCCTTCGGCCAGACGCGCCGGGCCGACGA
Source organism: Mesorhizobium sp. ES1-4 (assembly GCF_020164745.1). GTDB lineage: Bacteria > Pseudomonadota > Alphaproteobacteria > Rhizobiales > Rhizobiaceae > Mesorhizobium. Next base: position 148,971 of record NZ_JAIUGV010000004.1, read on the forward strand.
GGCCCTGGTCCGTTTCGACGAATTCCTCGCTGGCCTGCCGGCCGGCATCCAGCTGTTCTCGCTGTTGCAGTCGAACCCCGCATTGCTCAAGCTGATGGCTACGATCATGGGCGCGGCGCCCCGGCTGGCGGCGATCATTACCCGCCGGCCGCATGTCTTCGACGGTTTGCTCGACCCGGCATTGCTGACCGAGCTTCCCGATCGCGCCTATCTCTCGGCGAGGCTCTCCGCCTTCCTCGAAGGCGACAGGGCCTATGAGGACGTGCTCGACCGGCTGCGCATATTTGCGTCCGAACAGAAATTCCTGATCGGTGTGCGGCTGCTCGCGGGCTCGATCGATCCCGCCCGCGCCGGCCGCGCCTTCTCCGATCTCGCGGACCTGACCATCGCGGCGGCGTTGCAGGCGGTGACCGCCGAATTCGCGGTGCGCCACGGTAAGATCGCCGGTGGCGTGGTTTCGCTGCTCGGCATGGGCAAGCTCGGCAGCCGCGAATTGACCGCCGGATCGGATGTCGATCTCATCCTGCTCTACGATCACGATCCGGAGGCCGAGGATTCCGATGGCGAAAAACCGCTGGCGCCGTCGCACTATTATTCCCGCATGACGCAGCGGCTGATATCGGCCGTATCGGCGCCGACGGCGGAAGGGGTTCTCTACGAACTCGATCTTCGGTTGCGGCCGTCCGGCAACAAGGGGCCGGTCGCCACCCATATCGATGCCTTCAAGAAATACCAGCGCCAGGAGGCCTGGACGTGGGAGCACATGGCGCTGTCGCGGGCGCGCGCCATTGCCGGTGATGATGGGTTATGCAGCGAGGTTGAAGCGGAAGTTGCCGCGGTGCTTCGCCAATCACGCGATGCGGCAAAGGTGAGGGCCGAGGCCTCGGACATGCGTGCCATGATCGAGCAGGAAAAGGCGCCCCGCGACCTCTGGGACATCAAGTTGATTCCAGGCGGCCTGATTGATCTCGAATTCATAGCCCAGGTGGCCGTCATCACCGGCCAGGTCGAGGCCGGGCCGCGCGCCACCGGCACGGCCGAAATCCTGTCTCGCCTGACGCCGCGCTTCGCCAATGCCGGGCTCAGGCACGAACTTGGCGATGCCTACGCCCTCTATCTGGCGCTGACCCAGATGACGCGGTTGTGCCTCACCGGACCCTTCGAACGGGACGACGTTCCACCGGGTCTTTCGGATCTGCTTCTGGCGGTCACCGACCTGCCGGATTTCGGTGTGCTGGAAGCACATCTCAAGGAGACGTCGCAAAAGGTCAGGAAAGATTTCGACCTTCTGCTTCGTGCCGGGAGGGCGTGACCAACGACCGTCCGGCCGCATCGGGGGTGACGATGCAACAGGAGAAAACCATGAGAAAGACAACCAAGCTCGCACTTGCCTTCATCGCCATGGCCGGAGCCGTCGGTGGCGCCGCCTATGCCGAGAACGTCGACAGTGCGAAGATGCGTGAGCGCACACTGATGCGGCTCGACAAGGCAATGAAGGACAATGGCGGAACCATCACCTTCGACCAGTTCTCCAATATCATGGACGCGCGGCTCAAGAAGCTTGTGGCCGACAATGGCGGCAAGCTGACGGTCGCTCAACTCGCCGACGCGCTGGAGAAGGCGCGTTTCGAGCGTATGGCCAGGCGCATCATCGCCCGCTATGACACCAAGGGCGACGATAGCCTGACGTCGGATGACATCGCCAGTCGTGAGAAGAAGGTCTTCGCGCTGCTCGACAAGAACAATGACGGCAAGATCGAGAACCGTGAACTGCCGAAGAGCGGGCGCCTTGGCCGCCATCGCCAGGGAGGCGACGACGAAAACGGCATGCAGTGAGGCTCGCTGACGCAGGCTCCGGCGCAGTCGGCCGGAGCCTGCCGCTCAGGCCGCGACTTTGACCGCGGGCGGTGCCTTCTTCACCGGAATGCGCACCGACACGATCGTGCCGACACTTTCGGTGGAGCGGATCTTCAGTGCGCCGCCCTGCAACTCGGCCAGCGAGCGTGAGATGGCAAGGCCAAGACCCGAGCCGGCATGGTTCTTGGAAAACTGGTTCTGAACCTGCTCGAAGGGGCGCCCGAGCTTGCCGAGGGCCTCTTTCGGGATGCCGCAGCCATTGTCCTCGATCGTCAGCACCAGCGCGCCTGACGTGTTGCGGGCCCTGACCGAAATGTGGCCGCCCTGACCGGTGAATTTCACCGCGTTGGACAGGAGGTTGATGACGATCTGCTTGATCGCCCGGCGATCGGCGAACAGCGTCAGCGCGTCGGCGATACGGGTTTCCACGGTGATCGCCTTCTGCGCCGCTTGCAGCGAGACGACACGCACGGTCTCGCTGATCAGCGGACCGAGGTCGATCTGCTCCTGGTCGAGCGAGAACTGGCCGGCTTCGATCTTGGACATGTCGAGAATGTCGTTGATGACGCCGAGCAGGTATTTGCCGCTGCTGTTGATGTCGGTGGCGTACTCCTCGTAGCGCTCCGAGCCCAGCGGGCCGAACAGCCCCTGTTCCATCAGTTCGGAAAAGCCGATGATGGCGTTGAGCGGCGTGCGCAATTCGTGCGACATATTGGCTAGGAATTCGGATTTGGCCCGGTTCGCCGCTTCGGCGCGTTCGGTTTCCTTCATGTATTTGCGGTTGAGGTCGACGAGTTCGCGGGACCGTTCTTCTTCGGCCCTGCGGGCAAGGCTCAGATCATGGATCGTCGCCATCAGCCGGCGCTCACTGTCGACCAGCTTTTCCTGGTGCAGCTTGATCTGGGTGATGTCGGACCCGACCGAGACGATGCCGCCGTCCCTGGTCCTGAGTTCGTTGACCTGAAGCCAGCGGCCATCGGACAACTGCCTTTCGAACGTGGCGCCGCCTTGCGGACCGTTGGTGTTGGCGAGCCGGCGCTCGGAAGCAAACGCCAGCATCCGCTCTTCCAGCGACACGCGCGTCACGCCTGGCATCACGTCGCGATCCGAGAGCCCGTTGTCCTGCTGGTATTTGGAATTGCACATGATCAAGCGTTGAGCCGAATCCCACAGGACGAAGGATTCATTGATGTTCTCGATCGCGGTCCTGAGGCGCAGATCGGCCGCCTCGGACCGAAGCGCCAGATGGCGTTGCTCGGTGACGTCGACGGCGATGCCGATGAGCTGGATTTCGGGTGCCTCGGGATCCATGACCTGGGCACGGGCGCGCATCCACACCCACTGGCCATCGGCGTGCCGCATCCGGAACACCTGGTCGATGTGGTCGATCTCGCGGGCGACGATCCTGTTGGCGAGCGTGAACAGATCGCCGTCCTCGGGATGGATGATCTCGTCGACCTCGCCGAAGGACAGCATCGTCTCGCAGGGCTCGTAGCCAAGCATGTCGTACATCGAGCGCGACCAGTACATCTTGCCGCGCACCATGTCCCAGTCCCACAGGCCGCAGCGGCCGCGCACCAGCGCCATGTCGATGCGCTGATGTGCCTCCAGATAGATGCGATCGGCTGCCTGCGCGCGCGCCGCCTGCCCGAAATAGGCATAGAGGACGATGATCAGGACGCCGGCCGTCAGCACGAACAGGGTGACATTCAACGAGACGGTCTTGCGCCAGGCGTCGAAGACCGCCTCTTGCGGCACCAGCGCCGCCGCGGCTCCCTTTCTGTCCCTGGACAGGCTGACCGCGGCGTACCAGTCCTGCCCGCCGATGTTGACCTCCATGACACCGGCGCGATCGCCGAACATGAACAAGGGCTGGCCGCCCTGGACGAGGCCGTCGAGTGAATGGCCTTGCCAGGGAACCGAACGCGGCGTCACCGCGGTGATCTTGAAGGCGCTGTCGGTGATGACCAGCACATGGCTGCGGCCCATCGCGCCCTGGCGGCTGGTGGTCTCCAGCAGGTTCTGGGTGGCGCCCGGCAGCGTGTCCGATGTGGTGGCGAGCGAGCTGGCGAGCTGTGCGGCGGCCAATGTCAGGACCGCCTTTGCATCCCGCTCTACATCGTCCCGCTCGTTCATCAGCGAGAGCACGCGAAGCGCCGCGATGACGATCAGGAAGATGACGATGAGGGCAGGTATGGACCGGCGCAGCAGCGGTTCGGCGGCCAGAAGGCGCTTATAGGCTGGTTCGGCGATGAGCCGCGCATTGCCGGCAAGGCCGTCGCTACGCGTCTTTCGACGCGCAAAAGCCATCCCACCGGGCGCGCCCCACGCGTCCGCCTTCGCCATAAATGGCACTCCCCGATTTCAGTATGCCGCATTTCTATGTGCTGGTGATCCGGCAACACCGCACGTCCGAATCGTCCTTAAAGAATCAAAGGTGATTCGCCTTGTCCAGTGGCCCGGCGAAAAAAAGATTAAAAATCGAATAAAATAATGGGCTTTTTGGAAGTTGGGCGGCTCAGCTTTCCCGCATGGGAGAAGGCAAGGGGCGCCTAGGCCAGCGTGCGCTCGACGATATCGCGCAGATCAGCCGACAGGTTTTCGGCATTGGCGATCGAAACCAGCGCTTCCCGGGCCCTGGCTTGCCGGCCCGGTTCGAGCGAACGCCAGGACCTGAGCGCCGTCGCCAGCCTTGCCGCCACTTGCGGGTTGCGCTTTTCCACCTCGAGCACCGTCTGCACGAAGAAACGGTAGCCTTCGCCGTCGGCGCGGTGAAAGCCGGTCTGGTTGGCGCTGGAGAATGTGCCGACCAGCGAGCGCACCCGGTTCGGGTTGCCCATCGAGAAGGCCGGATGGGCGGTCAGGGAGCGGACCGTGTCCACCGCTTGCGGCCCCGGCACGCTGGCCTGGATCTGGAACCATTTGTCCATCACCAGCGGGTCGGACGCATATGTTTGTTCGAATGCCCCCAGCGCCTTTTTCGCCTCCGGCGATCCGTGGTGACGCTGCGCCAGCACGGCCAATGCCGCCGCGCGGTCGGTCATGTTGGTCGCGGATTGGAAATGTCTGGCCGCCACTGCCGATCCACCAGGCAGCAGCGAGAGATAATCCAGCAGAATGTTGCGCAAGGCGCGCCGTCCCGCGCTCGCCGCGTCGGGGCTGAAAGCGGCCTTGTCGGCCAGACTGTCGTAGAGGCCGGAAAATGCCTTGCCATTGGCCGTGCCGATCGCCAGCGCCAGCGCCTGTCGCGCCGCGTGGATGGCGTCCGGATCGATGTTCTTGCCGATGTCACGCGCAATGTCGGCATCACCAGGCAGCGCCAGGGCCAGGGCCCGGTAGGCTGGCTCGAGCGTCTCGTCACCGGCGATGCCGCCGGCAAGCTCGGTCAGCCGTGGCGCGAAGTTCGGCTGTTTGCCGCCAAGGACCTGGCGGAAGGCCGCGATCAGCGCATCGGTGAGCAGCGTGTTGAAGGCCTGCCAGCGCGAGAAGGCGTCGCTGTCATGGCGAGCGAGGAAGAACTGGTCGGCCGCCTTCTGCTCGACCGACAGTGTCACCGGCGCCGAAAAGCCGCGATTGAGCGACACCGCGGGCCGTTCGGCAACGCCTGAAAAGCGCACCATGTGGCGGCGCTTGCGGATATGGATGACGCCATCCTGGACGCTTGCGCCCTCGACGCCGTCGTACTCCACCGGCTTGCCGCCGGGGCCGATCAGGCCGAAGGCGAGCGGTATATGCATCAGCCGCTTGCGGCTTTCGAAGGGTGTCGGCGGCACCGACTGCTCTATCTCGAGCGTGAATTCCCGTGCGGCCGGATTGTGCGTCGAACTCACGGTCAGGTTGGGCGTGCCTGCCTGATGATACCAGAGCGAGAATTGCGAAAGGTCGCGGCCGGACGCGTCCTCGAACACGTTTATGAAGTCCTCGATGGTCGCGGCTTCCCCATCATGCCGTTCGAAATAAAGGTCCATGCCGGCGCGAAATGCCTCGGGCCCGAGAATGGTGCGGATCATGCGCACCACTTCGGAGCCTTTTTCGTAGACCGTCGCCGTGTAGAAATTGTTGATTTCGCGGTATCGGCGCGGCCGCACCGGATGCGCCAGCGGACCCTGGTCCTCGGGAAACTGGTGGGCCCGCAGCGTGCGCACTTCGGCGATGCGCTTGACCGAGCGCGAGCGCTGGTCGGCCGAGAACTCATGATCGCGGAAGACCGTCAGCCCTTCCTTCAGGCAAAGCTGGAACCAGTCGCGGCAAGTGATTCTGTTGCCTGTCCAATTGTGGAAATATTCGTGCGCGATGATCGCCTCGATATTGGCGAAATCGGCGTCCGTCGCCGTCTCCTGGTCGGCCAGAACGTATTTGTCGTTGAAGATATTGAGTCCCTTGTTCTCCATCGCGCCCATGTTGAAGTCCGACACGGCGACGATGTTGAAGACGTCGAGGTCGTACTCGCGGCCAAACGCCTCCTCGTCCCATCGCATCGACCGCTTCAGCGCATCCATGGCATAGCCGGCGAGCCTCTCCTTGCCGGGCTCGACATAGATGCCGAGCTCGACCTTGCGGCCGGACATGGTGACGAAACTGTCGGCGAGCTGGCCGAGATTCCCGGCCACCAGCGCGAACAGGTAGGACGGCTTGGGGAAGGGGTCGTGCCATCTGGCATAGTGCCAGCCATCGGCGAGATCGCCGTTCTCGACCGGATTGCCGTTGGACAGGAGCAGCGGCGCCTCGTCGCGCCGCGCCTCGATCCGCACCGTGTAGACGGACAGGATATCGGGGCGATCGAGGAAATAGGTGATGCGGCGAAAACCCTCCGCCTCGCACTGCGTGCAGTAGACGTTGTTAGAGCGGTAAAGGCCCATAAGGGCTTCATTGCCGGCTGGCGCCAGTTCGGTTTCGATCAGCAACTGGAAGCGGCGTGCCGCCGGCGGCTTGAGCAGGGTCAATTGGTCGGGGCTCGCCAGCAGATCAGCCGGTTTCACCGCCCTGCCGTCGATCTCGATGCGCTTGAGCGTCAATCCGTCGCCGTCGAGCACCAGCGGAGCCGATTTCGATTTGCCCTCGCGGCGCTCGACGGTCAGTATAGCGGTGACGGCCGTGGCCCGTGGCGAAAGACGGAAGTCAAGGTTGGTTTCCGGAATGAGGTAGTCGCTGGGGCGATAGTCTTCGAGTTTGAAGACCTGGCCTGTATCGGTGCGCATTCCCTGGCTTTTCCTGTTTTTCGGGGACCGGATGTGATCTGACCGGTCCAAAAAATTCGAAGCCCGCGCTCTTTACACGAAACAGCCCCTCGACAAAACTGCGGCACGGCCTAATTCAGGCCTTCCTTTCAGCGTCGCGAGGCAGTCATGACCGCCGTCACACCGAAAGTCGGGATGGGCGCTTTCTCAGGCGTCAGGGAGACCGATATCCCGGCGCGCATTCTGGCGGCGATCGGGAGCGCATCGCCGGCGTGACATCAGAGGCGGGGGCGCAACCGGAAACGACGGGCGGCCACGATACGCTGAGGGGTATCGTGCTGAAGATCGTCTCCGTGGCGGTGTTTGTCGGCATGCAAACCTGCATCAAGTCGGCTGGCGACGTGCCCGCCGGCCAGATCGTCTTCTTCCGGTCCTTCTTCGCCATTTTCCCGATCATTGCCTTCCTGGCATTGAAGGGACATCTGGCAACGGCATTCGTCACGCAGCGTCCCTTCAACCACGTCGCGCGTGGCGTCGTCGGCGTCGGTGCCATGGGGCTCGGCTTTTTCGCGCTCACCAGGCTGCCTTTGCCGGAAGCGATCACCCTGAACTATGCGCAGCCGCTGCTGGTCGTGGTGTTCTCCTCGGTCTTCCTCGGCGAGACCATCCGTGTCTATCGCTGGAGCGCTGTCGCGGTCGGCCTCATAGGCGTGCTCATCATTTCCTGGCCGGAATTGACGCTGCTCAATTCCGATGAAGGGCTCGACGATCAGGAGGTTCTGGGCGTCATGGCCGCGCTGGTGGCCGCGGCAATCTCGGCCGTAGCCATGCTCCTCGTGCGCAACCTGGTGCAGACGGAGAAGACGGCGACCATCGTGTTGTGGTTCTCGTCGACGGCGAGCGTGCTCTCGCTGCTGACGCTGCCCTTCGGCTGGCAATCGCTGACGCAAATGCAAGCCGCGCTCCTCATCCTGGCCGGTTTTTGCGGCGGGCTCGGACAGATCCTGATGACGGCGGCCTATCGCCATGCAGAGGCCTCGGTCGTGGCGCCTTTCGAATACACCTCGATGGTCCTTGGCGTGGTCGTCGGCTATCTGGTTTTCGGCGACGTGACCTCGTCCAGCACACTGGTCGGTGGTGTGATCGTGGTGGCCGCCGGCATCTTCATCATCTGGCGTGAAAGGCAACTGGGCCTGGAACGTACGCGAACGCGCAAGGTGGCGTTGCCAGAAGGCTGATCACGAACGGTCCGACCGCTCCTTTGCCAGCCGCACCAGTACCGCTCGCGTCTGCTCGTCGGCTGGGAAGAAGGATTCGATCGCCAGCTCCGACAGGGTCACGTCGAGAGGTGTGCCGAACACGGTGATGGTGCTGATGAACGACAGCACCTGATCGCCATGGGCAAGCCTGAGCGGGTGCACGATGGCATTCGGCTCGACGGGCGCCGGCCGGCTGCCCTTGAGGCCCGAAGGATAGCCGCGCAGTTCGCGCTCCAGTTCGACCAGCACCGGGTCGCCGGCGGCGTCGTTCTGGTGCTTGAGCCGCTCGAGCAGGTGCGTGCGCCACTCCTGGAGGTTGACGATGCGCGGCGCAATGCCGCCGGGATGCAGGGAGAGGCGAAGCACATTGACGGGTGGCGTCAGCAGCGAAGCCTCGCTGACATCGGCGAGAAAGGGAGCGATCGCTGTATTCGCCGACACCAGGTTCCAGTGCCGGTCCACCGCCAGTGCCGGGAAGGGCTCATGGCCCGTGAGCACGGTCTCGACGGCCGCCATCGCCGGCGCCAGCGTCGTATCGGTCAGCGGCCGTTCACTGAAGCTCGGCGCGAAGCCCGCGGCCAGCAGCAACTGGTTGCGCTGCCTGAGCGGGATCGCCAACTGCTCGGCCAGGTGCAGCACCATATCGCGCGACGGTGCAGCGCGACCGCTTTCGACGAAGGACAGATGCCGCTGCGAAATCTCGGCCTCCATGGCGAGGTCGAGCTGGCTCATGCGGCGGCGCGTGCGCCATTCGCGGATGAGACTGCCGGCGGAGGTTTGAGGCGTTGCCATAGCGGATGACTAGGCCGACATAGGGAGCATTTCAATTACCTGCCAGGTCATCGCCAAAGCAGTTCCAGGAAAAGTGCGTAGCGGTTTTCCGTCCGGAATTGCGTAAAAAACAAAAAATCTAGAGCAGCGTCCGCAGCTTCGCCTTCACCTCCAGAAAATCCCGCCATGCGAGCTTCTTGTGCGCGGGAGTCCGTAAGAGATAGGCCGGGTGCAATGTCGGCATGGCAGGAATGGCGATGCCGGAGGCGGTGGTGTGGACGCGCCAATTGCCGCGCAGCCGCAGGATGCCTTCCGAGCTGTTGAGCAAGGTCTTGGCCGACGGGCCGCCGAGATTGACCAGCACCTTGGGATTGACCAGCTCGATCTGACGCTCGATGAACGGCCGGCAGATCTCGGTCTCGTGCGGTGTCGGCGTGCGGTTGCCAGGCGGGCGCCAGGGGATGACATTGGCAATGTAGACCGAGCCGCGGTCGAGGCCGATCGCGGCCAGCATCCGGTCGAGCAGGCGGCCCGAGCGGCCGACGAAAGGCAGGCCCTCGATGTCCTCGTCACGGCCGGGGGCCTCACCGACCAGCATGACAGCGGCTTGCGGGTTGCCGTCGGCGAATACGAGGTTCTTGGCGGTGGCCTTGAGATTGCAGCCCTCGAAGGCGGCCATGTGCTGGCGCAGTTCGTCGAGCGATGCTGCCGCGGTCGCCAGTTGGCGCGCCAGCGCCGCCTGCGCCTCGTCGGGAACGGCCGAGGTCGGCGGGCGCGGGGCCGGAGCATCCGGCACGGCGCGCCCATCGAGGCGGGGAGGTGTCGCGGGCGGCTCCGGCGCGCTGCTTGCGTGTGGCGTCGTCGTCGGCAGGCGCTCCACCGGCTTCGGCGCTGCCTCCGCGAACCGGTTTACCGGCGCGTCTTCCAAAGCATCGTCGACACCCGCGCTGGCATAGAAGGCGAGCAGATCGGCGAAATCGACCGGATTGTTTGCAGAGGCGGCAGTCATCGCCGCACCATCGTCCGCGCGGCGTCAATTTGCAACCTCGGCGCAGGCCTTGGCGACAGCCAATCCGCTTGCCAAGGCGAGGTTGCGATCTAGCCGGTGGGTATGCGTGGATCCTGCACGAGATAGAAGGTCCATCGCGGCGTGTAGTCGGTCATCAGGAATTCGAAGCTGGCGGTCTTCATCGGATCGATCTTGCCGTTCCTGAACAGCAGCCGGTCATAGGGTTCGAACTCGCGGTCGAAATCGGCGAAGTTGCTCGACCAGATATTGTCGGGCGTCTTGTTGCGTTGGTCGAACGAAAGCCCGTCCCCGAACACGCTTGGCTGATTGAGTATTTCTTGAAGCTCGAACTGGAATTCGATCCAGGCCTGGCCGCTGTTGTTGAGAACGTCGAGGCGCATATACATGATGCCATTGGCGAACTCGCCCGCCTTGCCGAAGGCCTGGATCGGTTTTGTGGTGCGGATGGTCAGCGTCACCGGCGTCGCCGAATTCAGCTCTTCGGTGATGACCAGCGGATCGTCCTTGGTTCCGATGCCGGAGGCTCCTGTGATGTGGAAACCGCCAAGCTCGTCGGAGAATGAGTACGCGCCTGTCGCCCAGACCTTCACTTCATCCGCGACGGCATGGCTCGGCGCCAACATCATAAGGGCCGAAATAACCGCCCGGCAGGCGCGGCCGGGCGTTGATGGAAAGCGCGTCGAAGTGAAGCCGCCTGGCCCGGGAATGCGCATGGCGGAAAGTATGGCCGATAAGCAAGCCGTCGAACAATAAAAAACGCAAGGCCTGGTGGGTCGCGCCGCGCGGAGTCGGCGTGCCTGGCACGGAATGCGCGACTTTTTGGCCAAATCCGCTTTGTCACGTATGCGCCGGTTTCCTGTCGCCATTTGATGCGCTATGCAGCGCAGGAGCCAGCAAGATACGCCAACGGCGGCAAGCCAGTGCGGAGGGGTTGATGAGCGATATCGAACGCGAAAGCATGGAATTCGACGTGGTCATCGTCGGCGCCGGTCCGGCCGGCCTGGCCGCGGCCATCCGCCTCAAGCAGGTCAATCCCGAACTCTCCGTCGTCGTGCTGGAAAAGGGCGGTGAGGTCGGCGCCCATATCCTGTCGGGTGCCGTCGTCGATCCGATCGGCATCGACCGGCTGCTGCCCGGCTGGCGCGAGGAGGAAGGTCATCCCTTCAAGACGCCGGTCACGGCGGACCATTTCCTGGTGCTCGGGCCTGCCGGCTCGTTTCGCCTGCCAAACATCCTGATGCCGCCGCTGATGAACAATCACGGCAACTACATCGTTTCGCTCGGCAACGTCTGCCGCTGGCTGGCGACCAAGGCCGAGGCGCTTGGCGTCGAGATCTATCCAGGTTTTGCCGCGGCCGGCCTGCTTTACAATGAGGAAGGCGCCGTCACTGGCGTCGTCACCGGCGACATGGGCGTCGAGAAGGACGGCACGCATGGTCCGGGCTTCGCGCCGGGCATGGCGCTGATGGGCAAGTATGTGCTGATCGGCGAGGGCGCCCGCGGTTCGCTCGCCAAGCAACTGATCGCCAGGTACAAACTCTCCGATGGCCGCGAGCCCGGAAAATACGGCATCGGCCTCAAGGAACTCTGGCAGGTCAAGCCGGAGAACCATCGGCCGGGTCTGGTGCAGCATTCCTTCGGCTGGCCGCTGGACATGAAGACCGGCGGCGGTTCGTTCCTCTACCATCTTGAGGACAACCAGGTGGCGGTCGGCTTCGTCCTCCACCTCAACTACAAGAATCCTTATCTGTCGCCCTTCGAGGAATTCCAGCGCTTCAAGACCCATCCGGCGATCGCAGGCACGTTCGAGGGGGCCAAGCGCCTCGGCTACGGCGCGCGCGCCATAACCGAGGGTGGCTGGCAGTCGGTGCCGAAATTGTCCTTCCCGGGTGGCGCGCTGATGGGATGTGCGGCGGGCTTCGTCAACGTGCCGCGCATCAAGGGCTCCCACAATGCGGTGCTGTCGGGGATGCTGGCGGCCGAGCATGTCGCCGAGGCGATCGGCGCAGGGCGTGCCAATGACGAGCTTTCCGCCTACGAGCAAGCCTGGCGGGCGACAGACATCGGCAAGGACCTGAAGAAGGTGCGCAACGTCAAGCCGCTATGGTCGCGCTTCGGCACCATCGTCGGCGTCGGCCTCGGCGGCCTGGATATGTGGCTGAACACGCTGTTCGGCGTCTCGCCCTTCGGCACGCTGAAGCATGGCAAGGCCGATTATGCGACGCTCGAGCCTGCCGCCCGGCACAAGAAGATCGCCTATCCGAAGCCGGATGGCGTGCTCACCTTCGACCGCCTCTCCTCGGTGTTCCTGTCCAACACCAATCACGAGGAAAACGAGCCGGTGCACCTGCTGGTCGGTGACATGGACCTGCAGAAACGCTCGGAACACGATGTCTTTGCCGGGCCCTCGACACGCTATTGTCCGGCCGGTGTTTACGAATGGGTCGACAAGGACGGCAACGCCGCCGCCGACCCCGCGGCGAAAGATGTGCGCTTCGTCATCAACGCGCAGAACTGCGTCCACTGCAAGACCTGCGATATCAAGGATCCGAACCAGAACATCAACTGGGTTCCGCCGCAAGGCGGTGAAGGACCGGTCTACCAAGGTATGTGAGCCCAAGCGCCGGCAGGCCGTCTCGATCCGGCCGAAAGTGCCAGACGTGAGCGGCAGCGGATCTGCTTTCGCCGTCGCGAAACGGGCGGCTTCGCTTAAGCCCGTTGAAGCGCCGCGCCGAGTGTGGTCTGCTCGGCCACCCACAAAGGAGGCGGACATGCGTCTGACCAGCCTGACACTGCTCGCCGCGGCTTGCGTGCTGTCCTGCTTGTCGGACGCATCGGCGGGCACAAAGCTCGTCGTTCACGTTCGTAGCTATGATGTCGCCGGAAACACCGGGGCCGACCTTATCGAGGCCATGGACAGGCAGGGACCCAAGCACGGCTATATGACGCGCGCTATCGCCGAAACTGGCTACACCGTGCATTGGGATCTCGATATCAGCCGCCAGGATGGAATCTGTCATTTGCGGCAGGCTAACGGCACGCTCGATCTGACCTACACCTTTCCGCGGCTCTCGCCGACCAGCCAAGGTCTGCGCAAGCGTTGGGATCGATTCATGGCTGGCGTGCGCAAGCACGAGCACACCCATGGCCGGATTGCGAAAGAGATGATGGGGGCCACCGAGACGGCGCTTACCGGCCTGGAACGCCCGGACAACTGGTTCTGCACGGGCACACACCTTGAGGCGAGGCGGCGCATCAACACCATCTATGCCGAATACGAAGCCAAGCAGAACGCCTTCGACGCGCGCGAGCATCGTAGCGGCGGCCATGTCGAGCACCTTGTCGCCACGCTGATCAAACCCTGACTGCTGCGCTGCGAGCGTTGGCGCCGTTTCGGGGTCAGCCGCGCGGCTTGTTTTGAACGTCGCTTGCCGCGAGTGCACTGTCATGCTCGTCATGAGGCTGCTTGTCGCGAGGCCGCAGCGTGAACTCGACCAGCACCGGCAGATGGTCGGAGCCGGTGTCCTCCAGCCGCGCCGAAGACAGGATTGTCAGCCCGCCCTTGCTGAACACCTGGTCGATCGGCAGGCCCGCGTAGCGGCGCAGGAAATCGGGCAGGGTGCGATGGATCCAGGTCGGTCCGGCCGAAGGCATGAGTGTCAGCCCGCCAAGGGCCGCGACCCGCCGCACCGCGGCACTCCACGGCACGCCATTGCAATCGCCGGCCATGATCGCGGTCTCGCCGAGCGCGGCCAGTGGCTGCGCCAGTTCGCCGATCTGCCAGTATTGCTCCTTTGGCCAGGGCCAGCTCAAATGGATCGCGGCGACATCGACATTGCTTCCGCCAAAGTCGATGGTGGCGGTCGCCATCGCGCCGCGCGGCTCGCAACGCGGCGCGGTGCCGGCGGCAAACGGCCGGCGCGACAGCAACGCCACGCCGAACGTGCCGTTGGGGTAAGGGCAGAGCATCCGGTAGGGGTAGGCGCCGGCGATATAGCCAAGCTCGGTCGCCCACATCGCCGATACTTCGTCGAGCGTGATCACGTCCGGCCTGGTGCGGCCGATCAGCGAAAGCACCTTCTTGGGCGTTGGATTGTTGAAGCGAAGGTTCATCTGCAGCAGGCTGTAGACGATCTGGTCGGCAGGCTTGGCAACCGCCGGCTGCGGCCACGGCCTGGGCAATGCGCTTGCCGTCGTGGCCAGGCAGGCGATGGCGAAGAGCAGTGCCGCGGCCGCCTGCAGCCGGTAGGAACTCGCAAGCAGCGGCAGCGCCAGAAGCGCCATCAGAACGCTGAGGTGAATGCGGAAATGCGAGAAGGAATCGAAAGCGGGGTGCAACACGCCGAAGAACCCGGCCAACAAAGCGGCCGACACTGCCGTCATCGCCAGGAATGCCAGCCCAGCCGTCATGTTCAAGCGCGCGCCTGTTGTCATCGAGGTCGTGTCTGCCGAATGCCGTCTGACGATCCGTTCGACTTGCTTATCGGCTAAATTACGGCCTGAGCAAGACGACGAATTGCCTCGCCGGGGCTTCGCGCGACCGCCTACTGGAATGCCGTCTCCGAAAAGCTCCGGAGCTTGCGCGAATGCAGCCGCTCCATCGGCATCTCGGCCAGCTTCTCCATTGCCCTGATGCCGATGGTCAGGTGCTGCGCCACCTGCCGCTTGTAGAACTCGGTCGCCATCCCTGGCAATTTCAGTTCGCCATGCAATGGCTTGTCGGAAACGCATAGCAGCGTGCCGTAGGGGACGCGGAAGCGGAAGCCATTGGCCGCGATCGTCGCCGATTCCATATCGAGCGCGATGGCGCGCGACTGCGACAGGCGCTGCACCGGTCCGCGCTGGTCGCGCAGTTCCCAGTTGCGGTTGTCGATGGTGGCGACGGTGCCGGTGCGCATGATGCGCTTCAGGTCATAGCCTGACAGGCCGGTAACCTCGGCCACAGCCTCCTGCAGTGCAACCTGGATCTCGGCCAGCGGCGGGATCGGCACCCAGACCGGAAGGTCGTCGTCCAGCACGTGGTCGTCGCGCACATAGGCATGCGCCAGCACATAGTCGCCCAGCGCCTGGGTGTTGCGCAGACCGGCGCAGTGGCCAAGCATCACCCAGGCATGCGGCCGAAGTACCGCGATATGGTCGGTGATGGTCTTGGCGTTGGAAGGACCCACGCCGATATTGACCATGGTAATGCCACCATGGTTCGGCTTCTTCAGATGGTAGGCCGGCATCTGCGGCAGGCGCTGAGGCGCCACGCCTTCGCTAGGCGCACTTTGCCCGGCCCGGGTGACAACGTTGCCCGGTTCGACAAATTCCGTGTAGCCGCCACCGCCTTTTTCCATCAGGTCGCGGGCGCGGGCGACGAACTCGTCGATGTAGAACTGGTAGTTGGTGAACAGCACGAAGTTCTGGAAATGCTGTGGGCTGGTCGCGGTGTAGTGGGTCATGCGGTGCAGTGAATAATCGATGCGCTGCGCGGTGAACGGCGCCAGCGGCCGGGGCTCGCCGAGGGCGACCTCGAACGTACCGTTGGCGATCTGATCGTCGGTGCCGTCGAGATCCGGCACGTCGAACAGGTCGCGGATCGGCCGCTTGATGCGTTCGGTGTCAGCGCCGTCGACATAGGTGCCTTCCAGGAAAGCGAAATGCAGCGGGATCGGCGTGGTCGATTCCGAGACGGTCACCGCTACGCCGTGATTGCGCATGATCAGCCGAAGCTGCTCGATCAGATAGCTCTCGAACAGGTCCGGCTGGGTGATCGTTGTAGCGAAATGGCCGGGGGTCGGCATGTGGCCATAGGCCTGGCGCGAGTCGACCTGGGTGAACGAACTGGTGGTGACGCCGATCTCGGGGTAGAAGGCCCGGTAGCGCTTGCTGTTGTCGCCGCCGGCGGCAAGTGCCGCGAAGGAGTTGCGCAGGAACTTGGTGTTGCGGTCGTAGAGCACCTGCAGCGCGGCAACGGCCTTTTCGGCCTTGTCGAAGCTTTGCCGGCCAAAAGGCTCGGGCATGACGACGGATTCGATGGCTTGGGGATAGATTCGCTTTTCCATGGCCCAATATAGAGACTTGGATGGGCGGTTGGGAGGGGGCTCGCCGCCGAAGACGCTCAAAGCGCCATTTTTCTTCAACCCCGCTGCAGGCTGACCAGCAGCACGAAGCCGACCCCGGACTTTCTGGGCGCCGGCGCCTCGATCGTCGAGCCGGCGTCGGCGCGCATCATCGGTACCGCCAGGACCGGAGCGGCCAGGAGCACCAGGATAAGCGCCGCCCGCGGCAGGAGCCGGAGGGTCTTGAGGGCGTTGGCGGCGATGCGGTTCATGATGTCCGTGCTTTTCTTTTCGAGGTCCGGGTTCTCTGTTTCAGTGACGAGGATTGGTCGGGCAAGCGAGGCCGCATATTCTGGTGGCTTCGTCCCAGGAGCGGGGGGAACGGCCCGCTTCGGCGACGAGGATGGCGAAGAACATTCCAAACAGGCTCATCAGCAGGCAGACGATGGTGAAGCGGCGAGCAAGCATTTGGGTCCGTGTCTCCTTCAACACGTACGAGATTGCCCTGACGCCTCTGAACCGGCTCTGATGAAGGCGTTCATCTGCGGTTCAAATTGATTGACGGGACCTTGATCGAGGCGCCGCCGGCCCGTCAGCCATCGAGCGGGCAGCGCATCGACAAACGGAAACGGGGCCCGCAGGCCCCGTTTTGAGATAACAAGGAAATGGTCGATCAGAGCTTGTGCCAGGTCTGGCTCTTGCAGATCAGTCCGCCGAGCACGCAACCGCTCATCTTCAGCGAGGTGCCCGACAATGTCGCCTTGCCCGAATAGGTCCTGTCGTTTGCCGGATCGGTGATGTTGCCGGCATACTTGTTGTCGCCGGCCGCCTTGAGCGAGCCGATGGTCTTGCCGGCATATTTGCCTGACTTGAGCGTGATGGAGAACGAGCTGCTGCCTGAAATGGCCGCAGTGTCGCCTGCCTGCGTTTTCCAGTTGCCCTCGATCGGATCGGCCCATGCCGCGCCGCCCAGGATCAAAGTGGCCGCCAAGGCCAGGCTCGCTTTTCGAAACATGTCTTTCCTCCCTTTGGATAGCCGGCCGGATGTTCCGCATCGCCGGTCTGCCGCTTACGCAAACGTAAGCTAATCCAGCTCCCGCCAAAACGAAAGCGGTGCCGCTACGGAAGACTTTGGCATTTTAGAGATGCCCGAATTCGCCTGGTCGGCAGGGAAATGAAGACGATCGGCGTGTCGTGTTTGTTTCCCGTGGTTAGCGGAGTGTTGATCGCCGTCCCGAAAATTTTTGTCAAATTTGGCGAAAACCAGCCGAATTGCTGGCTTTGTATCCTTAACGAATTTCCGCGTTTACCTCTTGTTTTAGCTTTGTTTTCCTCAAATTAAGCACGCCATTTAACGACGGATTCAAGCCTGCGCGGCATTCTCCAAAGCATCGAAAGAGCGGCCCGGGCAAGACAAACGGAGGCAGCTCTCGGGAGCCAGACAGGGGACTAAAATGGCACGTTTTGAAATGCTTGAAACAGGCTTCGGCGCCATGGGGGCAACTGCCCAGGCCGATATTCTTTTCGAACTGGGCATGATGTATGCGACCGGTCGCGACTGCGAGACCGACGTCGTTGCCGCCCACAAATGGTTCAATATCGCCGCCATCAAGGGGTCAGCCCGCGCCGCCGAATTGCGCTCGGAACTGTCGGCGGCCATGTCGAAGGTCGAGATCGCCAAGGCGCTGCGCGAAGCCCGCGAATGGATGACCATGCATTAAGGTTGCGCCAGACGGGGAATGCCTTGGCCAAGACCGCTTAAGACGGTCGGGCCGAAACAGGGACAAGGCTGCGCTGACAGCCAGGCCACGGGCCATCAACAAAAGAAAGCGGCAGGCCGACAGGTCCAAGCCGCGCGACGGACCATGATCCCGAAGTGGAATCGGGGTTTCGGAATGATCATGGCCAACAGGAAGACAGGGAAGGCGAAGTTGGGTTCGCGGCGCGGGGGCGCTGGGGAAACAGCCCGACAGGCAAAAAAGCCACGACCGGCCGGAACAAGGCCGGCGTGGCTTTTTTGCGTGGATGAAGCCCCACAGGCCCAATCGAGTGGCGCCAATGCGCCTAGACAGGCCCTATGAAGGATGAAATTGTCCGGCCTCTCTGGAAGAAGCGCGGCCGGGGCGGCCGCGCGCGAGTGGAGGAGTTCCATTGTCATGAAAAAAATGAGTATTTTGAGCGCGGCCGTTTTCGGCCTGATGATGAGCGCGCCGGTCGCATTCGCCGACGACATCACCGTCTCGGTGGTCGGCCCGATGACCGGACAGCTCGCCACCATTGGCGATCAGTTCAAGCAGGGCGCACAGGCCGCGGCCGATGCCATCAACGCCGCGGGCGGCGTCAACGGTTCGATGATCAAGCTCGACATTGAAGACGACCAATGCGACCCCAAGCAGGCCGTGTCGGTCGCCAATCGCATCGTCGCCAATGGCGTCAAGTTCATCGACGGCCATGCCTGCTCGGGTTCGAGCATTCCGGCCTCGGCCGTCTATGCCGAAGCCGGTGCGCTGATGATGAGCCCGGCATCCTCGAACCCGGTGCTGACCGACGCCGCGGCCAAGGCCGGCTGGCCGACGATTATGCGCCTCTATACGCGTGACGACGCACAAGGCGCCTTCATCGGCCCGTGGATCGCCAAGAAGTATGCCGGCAAGAATGTCGTCATCCTGCACGACAAGAGCGCCTACGGTCAGGGCGTGGCCGACGCCGTCAAGGCAACCATGAATACCGGCGGCCTCAAAGAAGTCTACTATGACGCCATCAACCCCGGCGAGAAGGACTATTCGGCGCTTGTCACCAAGCTGAAGGATCTCAAGGCCGATGTCGTCTATTTCGGCGGTTATCATCCTGAGGCGGGCCTGATCCTGCGCCAGTCGGCGGAGCAGAACCTGAAGTTCCAGCTGATCATGCCGGACTCCATCGCATCGCCGGAGTTCTGGCAGGTTGCCGGCCCGGCCGGCGAGGGCACCATGTTCGTGTTCCCGTCGGATCCGCAGGCGAAACCGGAGGCCAAGGCGGCCGTCGAGAAGATCAAGGCCGGCGGCTTCGTGCCGGAAGGCTTCACGCTGTTTTCCTACGCCGTGGTCCAGGCTTTCGCCGAAGGCATCAAGCGTGCCGGCAGCGACGACCCGGCCAAGGTTGCCGAAGCGCTGAAGAACGGCACGCCGATCAGCACCGTTGTCGGTGACGTCACCTTCGACGAGAAGGGCGACCTCAAGAACGCCAGCTACGACATCAATCAGTGGCATGACGGCAAGTACGCGCCGATCGCGCAGTAAAAGTACCGATCTTCAGATACTTAAGGAAATGGCCGGGTTCGTCCCGGCCATTTCTGTTTACGGTCCGCGATGCGCTCCTTCTATCCGCCGGCGGCGGGGGTCGACGCGCTCTGTTCCTCGGCAAACCGCACCAGCACCGTCCCGTCGGTGACCTGTGCCCCTTCTCCGGCAATCTCGGCGATCGTCCCGTCATGCGGGGCGGCGATGGTGTGCTCCATCTTCATCGCTTCGAGGATCAGCAGAGGTTGCCCCTTGATCACAGTGTCGCCTTTCGCCACGCGCACAAGCTTGACGAGACCCGGCATCGGCGCGCGCAGGCTGCCGGAGGCTGCAGTTGCTTCGTCGCTCCTGGCCAGGGGATCCGGCACGGTGAAAGTATAGCCGACAGCGCCTTCGAACACCGTGATGTGTCCGGGCCAGCGGGCGAGGCGGGGAACGGCGCGAAGGTCATGCGAATTGGTGCTGTCATAAGGCGCATCGACCGCCACCTGAAAGCGTCCGTCCGGCCGCATTGAAACCTTTGCCTGAATTGCCTCGTCGCCAAACCTCAGCCGTATGCGCCGCGCCACGCCGTGGAAATGCGCGTAGCCGGCAAGCGACGACCATGGGTCGTCCGACGACGGCAATGCTCCGGCACCTGAGGCCGCAAGCGCGGCAGCCGAGATGATTTCGCCGGTCGGCGACGCGACCGCCGTCAGCGCCTCCTGGTGTCTGCCGATCAGGCCGGTATCGACGTCTTCAGCTGCAAAATCCGGATCGGCCGCAAGAGCGGCAAGAAAAGCGGTGTTGACGGTGGAGCCGGCAATCTCGGTTTGCGCGAGCGCTGTGCGGAGCGCTTCCAGCGCAGCCAGCCTGTCCCCGGCATGGACGACGAGCTTCGCGATCATCGGGTCGTAATAGGGCGAAATGGCATCCCCAGCCCGCACGCCGGTCTCGATGCGCATTGTTGCCCCGTCGGGCGCCGCGTCGGGAAATTTCAGATGGTGCAGCGTGCCGGTCGCCGGCAGAAAGCCCTTGGCCGCGTCCTCGGCATAGATGCGCGCCTCGAAAGCATGGCCGGAAAGCGAAATTTCGCTTTGCGTCCTCGGCAGTTTTTCACCGCTGGCAACCCGTAGCTGCCATTCGACCAGATCGGTGCCGGTGACCATCTCGGTGACCGGATGCTCGACCTGCAGGCGCGTGTTCATTTCCATGAACCAGAAGCGGTCGGCCTTGAGCCCTTGCGAGGCGTCGACGATGAACTCGATCGTGCCGGCGCCAGAATAGCCGATTGCCTTGGCGGCCTTGACCGCCGCCTCGGTCATTGCCTTGCGCAAAGCCGGCGTCATGCCGGGCGCGGGGGCCTCCTCGATCACCTTCTGGTGGCGGCGTTGCGCCGAGCAGTCGCGTTCGTACAGATGCACCGCGTTGCCGAAACTATCGCCGAACACCTGCACCTCGATATGCCTTGGCTTGTCGACATATTTCTCGACCAGCACGCGGTCGTCGCCGAACGCGGCCTTGGCTTCGCGCCGGGCACTGGACAGCGCCTCGGAAAAATCATCGGGATGCTCGACGCGGCGCATGCCCTTGCCACCGCCGCCGGCACGCGCCTTGATCAGCACGGGATAGCCGATCTCGCGCGCCTTCGAGGCCAGCAGGACGATTTCCTGCGCCTCGCCATGATAGCCCGGCACGACCGGCACGCCGGCTTTTTCCATCAGCCGCTTGGCGGCGTCCTTCAGTCCCATGGCGCGGATGGAGGCCGCCGACGGGCCGATGAAAATGAGGCCGGCCGCCACCACCTGGTCGACGAAATCGGGATTTTCCGACAGGAAACCGTAACCGGGGTGAATGGCCTGCGCCCCCGTTGCCAGCGCCGCGGCGACAATCCTGTCGCCGCGCAGATAGCTCTGCCCGACGGGCGAAGGACCGATATGGACCGCCTCGTCGGCCATCTCGACATGCAGGGATCTGGCGTCGGCATCGGAATAGACGGCGACGGTGCGCACGCCGAGCTTGCGGGCGGTGCGGATGACGCGGCAAGCGATCTCGCCCCGATTGGCGATTAGGATCTTGTTAAACATGGAGCCTCCCGGATTTGCGTCGGGCGGCGCCATTCCGCCGGGCGCCTGCCTATTTGGACGCGGCGATTTCGCAGGCGCCGCCATTTGTCACCTTGTAGTGAGCGCGCGTGGCCAAGCAGGATTTCATGGCCAGCTCCTCGGCTACCTTTTGCGAAGGCGCGTTCAGCCGCGTGCCGCAGAGGATGTAGAGAGAAACCACCCGGGAGTACGGCGTGGTGGCATAAGCGGAATGGCCGCTGGACGCGACGTAGGCCTTGTAGGCCTTGGTGCATGGCGACTTCGGATCGCCATTCAAAGCCGGCGGGAACCGCTTGTCTCCCTCGCTTCCGGCCAGCGATCCGGCCACGCCGATGCCGGAAGTCGAGAATATGAGCAATGATGTAAGTATTAATGCCGACATCTTGGCCGAATATTGAAGACTCATTTTGAATCCATCCCCATTGCTCGCAGAACAAGTATTGGCAATAGCGAATGTTTTCCGTTGGCGCCAGCTTTATGGTGATGGCTTGCAATTTCGCGAGGGGGCGAATCCTGTCGCTGCCCATGTCACATCCTGAACACGCCGAAGCGTGTCTCCTCGATCTCGGCGTTGAGTGCCGCGGAAAGGCTGAGCGCCAGTACCTCGCGCGTCTTCGCCGGATCGATGATGCCGTCGTCCCAGAGGCGGGCGGATGAGTAAAGCGGATGGCCCTCATGCTCGTATTTCATCAGGATCGGCTTCTTGAATTTCGCCTCTTCCTCCGCGCTCCATTCCCCGCCCTTGCGCTCGATGCCTTCGCGCTTGACCATGGCGAGCACGGTTGCCGCCTGCTCGCCGCCCATCACCGAGATGCGGGCGTTCGGCCACATCCACAGGAAGCGCGGCGAGTAGGCGCGGCCGCACATGCCGTAATTGCCGGCTCCGAACGAACCGCCGATGATCACGGTCACCTTGGGGACCCTGGCGGTCGCGACTGCCATCACCAGCTTGGCGCCATCCTTGGCGATGCCGCCCGCCTCGTATTTCTTGCCGACCATGAAGCCGGTGATGTTCTGAAAGAAAACCAGCGGAATCCTGCGCTGACAGCACAATTCGATGAAGTGCGTGCCCTTCAGCGCGCTCTCGGAAAACAGCACGCCGTTGTTGGCGATGATGCCGACCGGCATGCCGTGGAGATGGGCGAAACCGGTGATCAGCGTGGTGCCGTAGTTTTGCTTGAACTCATCGAATTCGGAGCCGTCGACGAGGCGCGCGATCACCTCGCGCACGTCGTAGGGCTGGCGCAGGTCGGTCGGGACGATGCCATAAAGCTCATCCGCCGGATGAAGCGGCGGATTCGGTTTCTGTAAGCTCAGACTTACAGCCTTGTTCCGATTCAGGTTCTTGACGATGCGCCGGCAAATGGCGAGCGCGTGTTCGTCGTCCATTGCGTAGTGGTCGGCAACGCCGGAAAGCCGCGTATGGACATCGGCGCCGCCCAACTCCTCGGCGCTGACGTCCTCGCCGGTGGCCGCCTTCACCAGCGGCGGCCCGCCGAGGAAGATGGTCGCCTGGTTGCGCACCATGATCGTCTCGTCCGACATCGCCGGCACATAGGCGCCGCCAGCCGTGCACGAACCCATGACGCAGGCGATCTGCGGAACGCCGGCCGCCGACATGTTGGCCTGGTTGTAGAAGATGCGGCCGAAATGCTCGCGGTCGGGAAAGACCTCGTCCTGGTTGGGCAGATTGGCCCCGCCGCTGTCGACCAGATAGACGCAGGGCAGGTTGTTCTGCAGCGCGATCTCCTGTGCGCGCAGATGCTTCTTCACCGTCAGCGGATAGTAGGTGCCGCCCTTCACCGTGGCGTCGTTGACGACGACCATCACCTCGGTGCCCTCGACACGGCCGATGCCGGCGATCAGGCCGGCCGACGAGATTTCCTCGCCATACATGGCCCAAGCCGCGAACTGGCCGATCTCGAGGAAGGGCGAGCCGGTGTCCAGCAATTGCGCCAGGCGTTCGCGCGGCAACAGCTTGCCGCGACCGACATGGCGCTCGCGTGCCTCGTCGGACCCTCCGCGCTCGACGGCCTCGGCCTTCTCGCCGATGTCGGCAACCAGCGCCCGCATGCGCTCGGCATTGGCGCGGAAGGCTTCGGAGGAGGGCGAGATCTGGGTTTGCAGGATAGCCACGTTGTTTCTCACACCTCTTGATGCCGCCGCGGAAGCAGTGTAACAGCCCCCGCCCGGATGCTGCGTGCCAAGCGTGGCATCTTTTGTACGAATGACACCCTCAGGAGGCGACGATGAAAGGCATGTTTTTGCATTTCAGCAGATGTCTCCCTTCGGCCATGGCCTGACGCCGCCGGAGGGCGGCTTTCCACGTTCCGAATTTGAGCAAGAGGAACACCGCGCTTTGAGGCTCGGTGGGTGTCAAAATGTATTTGCGGTTCGTAACGCCGCTGATCCATCCGAAGAGCCGGGTGGAGACCGGCTTTTTCCACGCGTCCTGGTATTTGTACCGGAACGGCTGCCCGGACTGGATTCATGACGAACTGCAGGGCCAGTTCGACTGGTTCAATCAGCACTTGCCCATTCCAGGTCGGGTTGGTCGGCATTTCAAGCGCCGTAGTTCGATCTGAGGCATCTGCTGGTTCCATCCGGACGCCAGGGAAGCAATTAGCCGGGCGCGCTATTGTGCCTGGTTGATCGAGGAGGGCGGTTTGCCGGTGCGCTCCATCACGTCGGTGCGCCAGCGCGAGGTTCTGTGGCGCGACCCGCACCAGATCGTTGCCAAGCCAACCGATGACCTGCCCAAGGCATTCGGTTGAGGCGGCGGAGGGGGACATCACACCCCCTCCGCCATGATTTCCCGCCCGATCAGCCAGCGGCGGATTTCGCTGGTGCCGGCGCCGATCTCATAGAGCTTAGCGTCACGCAAAAGCCGGCCGGTCGGATAGTCGTTGATATAGCCGTTGCCGCCAAGCAGCTGGATAGCATCGAGCGCCATCTGCGTCGCTTTCTCGGCGGCAAACAGCACACAGCCGGCGGCATCCTTGCGGGTGGTCTGGCCGCGGTCGCAGGCGGCCGCGACGGCGTAGACATAGGCGCGCGCGGCGTTCATCGCCGTATACATGTCGGCGAGCTTGCCCTGCACCAGCTGGAAGTCCCCGATCGGCTGGCCGAACTGCTTGCGATCGTGAACATAGGGGATCGCCACGTCGAGGCACGCCGCCATCAGGCCGATCGGGCCGCCGGCAAGGACGGTGCGCTCATAGTCGAGGCCGGACATCAGCACTTCGATGCCACGGCCTTCCTCGTGCAGCACATTGTCGAACGGCACCTCGACATCACAAAAAACCAGCTCGCCGGTGTTGGATCCCCGCATGCCGAGCTTGTCGAGTTTCTGCGCCACCGAAAACCCCGGCATCGCCTTTTCGACGATGAAGGCGGTGATGCCGCGCGACTTCCGTTCCGGGTCGGTCTTGGCGTAGACGACCAGGGTTTCGGCGTCCGGTCCGTTGGTGATCCACATCTTGGTGCCGTTGAGCACATAGCGGTCGTTGCGCTTTTCGGCGCGCAGTTTGAGCGACACCACATCGGAGCCGGCTCCGGGCTCCGACATGGCGAGCGCGCCGACATGCTCGCCCGAACACAGCGGCGGCAGGTATTTCTCCTTCTGTGCCGGCGTTGCCCACCGGTTGATCTGGTTGACGCAGAGATTGGAATGGGCGCCATAGGACAGGCCGACCGAGGCCGAGGCCCGCGAAATTTCCTCGACGGCGATCACATGGGCGAGATAGCCCATGCCGCTGCCGCCGAAATCGGGATCGGCGGTGATACCGAGCAGGCCGAGCGCGCCGAGCTCGCGCCACAGATGCGCCGGGAATTCGTTCTCCCGATCGATGTCGGCGGCGATCGGAGCGATCCTCTCCTGCGCGAAGCGCCTCACAAGGTCGCGCAACGCCTCGACGTCCTCATCATGCCCGAAGCTGAGCGTGTTCGTGTACATGCCGTTCCTCCCCGGTACCAACCCCGATGTTCGCGCCGACTAGGCGCATTGTCATCGAAAGATACGTCGCCGTGACTTCAGCGAGCGACAGTCGCTCGCCCGGCCGGAACCAGACGATGACGCCGGTCATCATCTGGATCAGCGCCATGGCCGTCAGGCCGGTGTCCTCGATGTTGAAAATACCCGCCTCGACGCCATCGCGCAGAACGGCACGCAGTTCCTTTTCGTAGGCCGTGCGCATGCGCAGGATCTGCGTCAGCCTGTCGGGCGAGAGGCTGCGCAATTCCATGTTCGACACATGGGTGGCATGGCGGCGCTCGATGTGAAAGGCGATGTGGTTGCGCACGTAGGCGGCAAGCTGCCGCGCCGGATCCGCACCGGCCGGCCTGGAATGCTCCCAGGCCTCGCGAAGCCCTTGCATATGGTCGCGCATCAGCGTGAACAGCAGGTCTTCCTTGGTTGGAAAATAGCGATAGAGCGCGGCCGCCTGAACGCCGACCTCGGCGGCCAACTGGCGCATCGACATCGCTTCATAACCGTAACGCGCGATCAGGTTGACCGCCGCCTCACGGACTGCCGCTTCGGTTCGCCCGCCGTCTGACCCTGTGGTGCGCGCCATCGTCGCCTCGTTGACGGCAGAATAATAAAACAAACGTTCAATTAATTCAAGCGGGCGGAAATCCGCCTATGCGATGATCCTGAAATCTCCAGGCGTGGCCCAGGTTTCCAGCTCTTCCACATCGATGCGCGAGACAGCCGCGCCCGGCGGGCCTTGCCGAAGCCGTTCGATCATGGCCACGACGGCCGTGTCGGCGCCGGCGAACCATGCCATCACCGAGCCGTCTCCTTCGTTGCGCACCCAGCCCAGCAGCCCGAGCCTTGTTGCTTCGCCCCGCGCCCAGATCCTGTAGCCGACGCCTTGGACCTTGCCGTATATGCGCGCCTGCACTGCCCTTTTCCGGTCATTCATGGCTCACTCCGTCGCATAGAGTCTGGCGAAGTACCGAACGAAGGCAATTGGCTTGAGGTACGATCCATCGAAGAGCTCGGAATTCCTTGCGCGTGCAAGGCATCTGCTCGGTGCGGCGATCGCTCCCGAGCCTCGCGAAGTGTCCTAGTTTCCGCGCGCCGCTGCCAACGCGCCGAGCAATTCCGCGGCGAAGATATCCAGTTCGTGGTCGAGACCGACACTGACGCGGATGCAGCGGTCGAGCTTTGGCGCCATCGGCTTGCGGATGAAGACATCGCGCGACAACAGCCCTTCCAGCACTTTGAGCGCGAAGGCGCCATCATGGCCGCAGTCGATGGTGACGAAATTGGTCGCCGAGGCGAGCGGCTTCAACCCGTTCTGTTCGGCGATATCAGCGATACGCCGCCGCCCGGCGGCCACCCGGGCCACCACCGTCTCGAGATAGGACTGGTCGGCGAGCGCCTCGACGCCGGCGATCTGCGCCATGCGGCTGACGCCGTAGTGGTTGCGGATCTTCTCGAAGTCGCTGATCACCTGCGTTTCGGCCAGCGCATAGCCGCAGCGTATGCCGGCAAGTCCGTAGGCCTTCGAAAAAGTTCGCATGCGGATGACGTTTGGCCGCGAGACATCGATCGGCGGCAGGGCCGAGGCCGGTCCCAACTCGCCATAGGCCTCGTCGAGCACCAGCATGGTGGTTTCCGGCAAGGCTTGTATGAAGCGGCTGACCTCGTCGGCTTCCCACCAACTGCCCATCGGATTGTCCGGGTTGGACAGGTAGACCAGCGGCGCCTTCTCCCTGACGACCGCCGCGAGCAGGCCGTCCAGGCTTTCGCGGTCGTTCTCGTAAGGGACGGTCACCAGCCGCCCGCCGACGCCGGCGATGTGGAAGTTGAAGGTCGGATAGGCGCCGAGCGAGGTGACCACCGCATCGCCTGATGCCACATACATGCGCGCCACCAGGCTGAGCAGGCCGTCTATGCCTTCGCCGACAACGACGTTCTCGACCGCCACGTCGTGATGTGCGGCGGCGGCAACCTTCAGGTCGTAATTGTCCGGGTCGCAATACATCCACTGGTCGCGCGCGACGCTCTCCATGCGGGCGATGACGCGCGGCGAGGGGCCAAAACTGCTCTCATTGGCGCCGATGCGCGCACGGAAAGCGCGCCCACGCTCACGCTCCTGCGCTTCCGGGCCGACAAACGGCACGGTCGACGGAAGCGCGGCGATGAGCGGCGAGAGGGCAGGGCGCAAGGGCATGGCGGAAGCTCGGTTGAGAGGGGACTTCTTGCTAGCGTGACGGAATGGTTGGCGCAAGGTCGCCACGTCTGCACCGCAACACTGGATTCCTTCGCCTCTTTTTGATAGCGAGGCTCCATGAACAATCGTCTCCCGCCCGCCTGGTCCAAGCATCTCAAATCGGGCCTCACGCCGAAGCTCAGGCCGACTCAGCCAAATCCGCCGCAAATGAATTCGGCATCTCGCGCTCAAACCGACGACGCCATACTGAAGCAAGCATATAGCTTCCAGCAGGCCAAGCGGCTCGATGAGGCTCAGGACCTTTGCCTTAAGGTTCTATCGCGCACTCCAAATCATCCGCTCGCTTTGTACATCCTGGGCACCGTTTGCTTGGGCTACGATGACGAGAAGGCCTTACGGTATTTCGCACGAGCGGTCGCAGAAGAGCCTAAAAATCCTTACTACCATCTCAGTCTTGCCGAGACCTATCTGAAAGTCAGCGAATTTTCGCCGGCGATCAAGCACATGCAATATGCCTTGGAACTGCAGCCCGATCTTGTCGAGGCACTTTGTACATTGGGTCGCGCTTATATCGAGTTTGATAAACCCGACATGGCTTTGCC
Source organism: Mesorhizobium sp. ES1-4 (assembly GCF_020164745.1). Lineage (GTDB taxonomy): Bacteria > Pseudomonadota > Alphaproteobacteria > Rhizobiales > Rhizobiaceae > Mesorhizobium. The sequence continues at coordinate 177,255 of NZ_JAIUGV010000004.1, forward strand.
TCTTTATAAGAAGGCACTAAAAATCGCACCCAATCATCCACAAGTTAGGGTTGGGCTGGCGGGTGCGCTCAGTGGCCTCGGGCGCATGGATGAGGCAGCCGCCTGCCTTAAAGAATCAATCAAACGCCGCATCGCTGTTCCGGTTGCCTACAACGATCTTGCGCAGACGCGGAAGTTTACTGAAGAGCCTGCAGAGCTCCAGTCTATTCTTGGTGAACTCCGCAATCCCAAGCTCAAGTCGGACGGTGCCGAGAAGCTTCATTATGCCGCCGGCAAAGTGCTGAACGACCTCAAGCGCTACGCGGAAGCGTTCGATCATTTCAACAAAGCAAAACGGGCTTCTGGCTATAAGTTTGACATCGAACTGCATAGACGCTGGATCGACTCGATGATTGAAACCTTCACGCCAGAGATGCTGGCTGCCAGGTCTGGCTATGGAAATCAATCCGAAGTGCCAGTGTTCGTGGTTGGCATGCCTCGCTCGGGAACGACGCTCACCGAACAGATCTGTGCTAGCCACCCCGATATTCATGGTGCCGGTGAATTGAATAAGCTGAGGCGGGTCGCGAACGCGATCGAACTCACCAAGTCGTCGGCCGGAGATTTGGGCCAGCCTATGATGTCGATTTCAGAGGATCTCTCCAGAACGTTGGCCGACGAACATATTTCCTATCTGAGGGAACGAGCGCCAACTGCACAGCGCATCATTGACAAGATGCCACACAATTTCGAACTCATCGGGCTTATTGGTCTTCTCTTTCCCAACGCGCGAATCATCCATTGCCGCCGTGACGCAATTGACAATTGCATTTCGTGCTTTGTGCTCAAATTTAGCGAAGCACACGGATACAATTGCGACTTGCAAACACTCGGCCTTTACTATCGTGAATATGATCGCCTCATGCGACATTGGAACAAAGTTTTTCCAGGCCTTATATTTGAGAATCGCTATGAGACGCTGGTCGAGGATCAGGAGGCGCAGTCGCGCCGTCTGATCGAGCATCTTTGCCTTCCTTGGAATGACGCCTGCCTTCGCTTTTTCGACAGGGACGGTTCGGTTACCACGCCCAGCCGCTGGCAGGTCCGTCAGCCGATCTACAAGTCATCGGTCAAGCGGTGGAAGAATTACGAAAAGGAAATCCGGCCGCTAATAGATGCCTTGGGCGATCTGGCGCAAATCTGACCTGAGAGTTCACACGGATAACCGAGCAGGCTTCCGAGTAGTCAGCGTGGCCGATGAACATATCGAAGGCTGATTCATCCTTACCAGCGCGCAGACCACCAAACTGGATCCAGGCAAAAGTTCAGTGTGATGCCCTTGTTGAAGGCGTCGTTACCGTAGCCGGCGCCACTGGAGTTCCCGAAATTGATGCGGTCTCGGTGTAGGTCTTCAGGGTGCCGAGTTCCTAGCAGGTCCACGTCCTCAGCGTGAAGCGGGTGTTCTTTTCCTAGGTGTCCTGATCCTTGCCTGACATCTGATCGAAGTTGCGAGCGCCATCGAACGAGCCGACGTCGTCGGAGCCGATGTCGTAGCGGACATATCCACCGATGCGCAGGCAAGTTTCTGTGCCGGGGATGTAGAAGTGGCCAGTGCCGTAGACGTCGCAGATCTTGATGTATTCAGCGGGTTCCGGCCCGGCGACGGCGTCGGCGGCCCGCGCGATCGGCTTTCGCCTGGACGAAGCAGGCCGCCGAAGGCGGCAACGTCGCGGCCCAGAACCGCCTGGCAAAACTCTATATGCAAGGCATCGGTACCGATCCGGACCTCGCGCTCGCCGGCGCGTGGTACATCGTCGCCCGCCGCGCCGGCCTCATCGATCAGGAGATGGATGATTTCCTGCAAGGTCTGAGCGACGACCAGACCAGGCAGGCCCTGCAGAAGGCGAACCGGTTGCCCTGACGGCGGCTGGCGAAATCGACCGACGCCGGTTCCGTCGCCCGGCCCAACCTGCCAGGGCTCCGAATCCGGGTTAACGGGTTAGGCTACCGAGGATTGTCTTGAAGCAAGCGGTATCCCATCCTGCGATTTTGCGCCTGCTCTTGAGGGATCGCTTGTCGGCTACGGCCCTGAGGAGATTGAAAGCGAAGTGTCTGACGACGGCCATGTTTTTGGCGCCGTGGCCCTTGCGCAGGCGTGACGGGTCGTCGTTGAAGACGACATCGAACACCCAATGCAAGCTGTTTTCGATGGCCCAATGGCCGCGAATGGCATCTGCCGCCTGTCTGGCCGACAGGGCAGCGGAGCTTATGGAGTGTCGTATATCGAAGCGGCCGCGATCCTTGAACTCGGTGCGAGCAAAGAACCTTGCAGACCATCGACAATCCGTTCGGCACGAGATTATCACCCATGTCTCAGGTACGAACTGTTACCCATGTCTCCCGGCCGTACAGAAGCAGGATGGCGGAGAGGATGGGATTCGAACCCACGAGAAGCTTTTGACCTCTACTCCCTTAGCAGGGGAGCGCCTTCGACCACTCGGCCACCTCTCCGTTGCGCCGCTGGATAAAGAAAAGCGCCGGCACAATCAACAAGCCCGCGTCATTATATCGAAAAATAAGAAGGTACCGAGTTGTGGCTTTCCCCGATGCGGCGGTTTTGCGGCAATCCCCAGGCTGGAGACTCGGGCCCCTGCCATAATTCCGTCGGCGGATCGCGGGATTCGGCTGCCAACAAGGGGCGCGGCAGGCCCAATGGTTAACCAGAGCTTTCCGAGTGAGGCCAAATCGTGTCATTTGTGCAACAACGCCAGGGGATAGCAGCCGAACAGCCCTTTCGCCGGTACGATCGTTGTTGAACGCCGCCGGCTCATGGGTAATGTCGAATTCGAAGGAGCGGCGCGGTGCGCATCTTTTTCGGTAGTGGGGATGGGGCAGGGAACGCTGTCCTTCAGCAAAGAATACCCAGACCCGTTTTTTAACTTTTGACTGGAGGTCAGAAAATGAACATCAAGAGCCTTCTTCTCGGCTCCGCTGCGGCCCTGATCGCAGTTTCCGGTGCGCGCGCCGCCGACGCCGTCGTCGTCGCCGAGCCGGAACCCGCTGAATACGTCAAGATTTGCGACGTCTACGGCGCTGGCTACTTCTATATCCCCGGCACCGAAACCTGCCTGCGCATCGGCGGCTATGTCCGTTATGACGCCGGCTTTGGCGATATCGGCACATTCGACGGCGCTCGCGCCACCGACGTGCAGAGCGGCAAGGACCAGGGCACCTGGAAGAAAAACGCCCGCTTCACGCTGAAGACGTGGACCGGTCAGGAGACCGAACTCGGCACCTTGAAGACCTACACCGAGACCCGCTTCAATTTCGGCAACACCCGCAACAGCGGTCGCGCCAGCTACAACAATTACACCTCGACATATAACGCTGGCGCTGCGAACTCAGGCATCTCGCTGAACTTCGCTTGGATCCAACTCGGTGGCCTGCGCGTCGGTAAGGACGAATCAGCCTTCGACACCTTCATCGGTTACGCTGGTAATGTCATCCAGGATACGATCGTTCCCTATGGTGGTTTCGACACCAATGTGGTGCAGTACTACTTCGACGCGGGCAACGGCTTCTCTGCCGTAGTCTCCCTCGAAGAGGGTTACGGCAATGTCGGCACCATCGACAGCTACGTTCCACATGTCGTCGGCGGCGTGAAGTGGACGCAGGGCTGGGGCGCCCTCACCGGTGTAGTTGCCTATGACAGCAACTACGAAGAAGTCGCCGGCAAGGTTCGCTTGGACGTGAACGTTTCGAACGAACTGTCGCTGTTCGTGATGGGCGGCTATGGCACCGACGACAATCTCAACGACAATGCGAACAATGCCGTGCCTGCGTTCGGCCGCGGTATGTATAAGATATGGGGCGGAAACTGGGCTGTCTGGGGCGGTGGTACCTACAAGTTCAACGAGAAGACCTCGTTCAACGCTCAGGTCTCTTATGACGACTGGAAGAACCTCGGCATCGCGGCGAACATCGCCTATGACGTCGTTCCGGGCTTTACGGTCACGGCCGAAGTGGATTACCAGCGCGTCGGCCAGGGCTCGATCGACAACGATTCGATATGGGCTCATGCCGAAAAGAAGAGCAATCTGGGCGGCATCATCCGCTTCCAGCGCTCCTTCTAAGGGCTGGTTCCTTAGGTGAAATCCAGCCCGGGCGCACAAACGCCCGGGCTGTTTTGGTTTTGTGATTGGGTCAACGCAAACGAAGGAAAAGGGGAATCGGTAGCTGAACAGATCCGTAGGCTTGGTCTCGTGGGATCCACGGTGGGCGGGTGAGATCACAACTGCGTGATTTAATCTCTTGAAAGGGCGCTCCCAAGCGGGCTGATCCCAATCCACTCCGGGGAGTGACGGGTAATGACCAACGAAGCGATTCAAGAGGGATACCCCTCTGATCAGTTTTCGACGTTTTCTTCTCAGAACTCGAAGATCAACTACACATATAACAAGATAAGATAAGTAAAGTTATACCGGATCGGAGAGCTTTTTTCAGCATATCGGGATATATTGTGGGATGATGGGCGGCATAAATATAATGTCAGCTCCTTCATTGGCGAGATAGACGAAATTCTCCTCGGGCAGCGTTTCAGCGCCTTTGACCAGAGTACCTTGGATAACCTTATCGGCACCTTCCGCCAGCGCGGCAACAGCAACGCAACCATCAATCGAAAGATGGCTGCTCTCAGCAAACTGCTGCGCAAGGCTTACAAGATGGGAGATATCCACAGCCTGCCCGAGTTTCGCCGCCAGAAGGAGCGGGCGGGACGGATTCGTTTCCTCGAGAGGGACGAAGAGGCCAGGCTGTTTGCTGCCATCAGGAGCCGCAGCGAGGACGCCTACCGGCTTTCCGTCTTCCTGGTCGACACCGGATGCCGCCTCGGCGAGGCGCTGGGGCTGATCTGGAATGACATCCAGGAGCATCGCGTCTCCTTCTGGATCACCAAGTCCGGCCGCAGCCGCACCATTCCGATGACCGAGCGGGTAAAGGAGGTCATCAAGCTGCCTGCGGTCGAAGGGCGCCGGCCCAAGGGACCGTTCACCAAGCTCAGCCAGGCACAGTTCCGTGCCATCTGGAACGATGCCAAGGCGGAAGTCGGCCTCGGCGCCGATGATCAGGTCGTGCCGCACATCCTGCGCCACACCTGTGCTTCGCGTCTCGTCCAGGGCGGCATCGACATCAGGCGCGTGCAGATGTGGCTCGGCCATCAGACCTTGTCGATGACCATGCGTTACGCGCATCTGGTCACCAACGATCTCGACGGCTGTGTCGTGGTTCTGGAGAAGCCTCGTTGCGAGCAGCCGGCAAGCGACGCCGAGGGATCCATATTTTCCTCTCCCGTGACCACGCCTTCCCCTGGCAAGGCCGAGCGGAAACAGGCCGGTGCGGAGAAGATGACGCCGAAGGCGCCTCGGAAGAACTCAAAAGCCAAATAGGCCGGCGAGATTGGCCTATACTATGATGACGACCCAAGACCTTGGTTGGTCTTGGGCCTATTTCCGGTTTTCTGAGCCTCTGCTTGATCCAGAAAGAGCGCGATGTCGCTGGGCAGGTTGCCGATCTCCAGAAAGGGGGCATGACCCTGATCTGGAACGGTGATTGTCCTGGCGTTGGGATGATGCTTCCGCATCTCCTCCAGCGTTTCCTGAGACAATAGCCTCGAATTGGCGCCGCGTATGACGAGCAATGGAATGGCCGCCAACGCATCGAACTGCTGCCAGAGAGGCGGCAATGGCTGTGACAGGTCGAGATTGGCGACCGTGTCGACCAGCTTCGAATCGAAATCGGGCAGAAGTCCTTGATTCGTCTCGCGATAGATCGCCCGCACCATCCGCCTCCAATCTCCCTCAGCAAGCGCTGGAAAATCCTGGCTGTGGACGTTGCGTTGGGCATCCACCGCCTCGGCGAGGGTCTTCGGCTTCGGCGTGCGTTCGAGATAGGACTGGATGTGGGCGAGGCCGGCGGGTTCGATCACCGGCCCGATGTCGTTGAGCACGATGGCTTTCAGCGCCGCCGGCTGCATCGCGCCGAGTATATGGATGATCAGCCCGCCGCGTGAGGTGCCGATGAAGGCCGCCTCTTCCACACCAAGCGCCGTCAGCCCGGCAAGAACATCACCCGCCTCGACGCCCACGTTGTAATGACTGACATCGGGATCGTAGGCCGACTGCCCGCGCCCGCGATAGTCGAAGGCGACGACCTTGCGCGCAACGGTGGATCGCGTTGAGAGATAGAGTGCGAGCTCGTGAAAATCCCGCGCGTTGCGCGTCAAGCCAGGCAGACAGACGACCGGCCAATGTGCGGAATTCGCTTCGCCATAGACACGCGCATGAAGTCTCAGCCCATCCGGCGCCGCGTAGAAGAATTCGGAGAAATCTGGATTGCTCGACATGGGACGGGCTCCTTAGCCGAAGGATCGTCCACGACTGCTACAGACGGAGCGCGGGAGGGTCAAACGGGAAAGCTTGTCCTTCTCCGCACGAAGGGAGAGCAGGAGCCTCAGCCGCGCCCATTCACGAGATCGCCGACGATGTCGTACTTGCCGGAAATACGCATCTTGTAGACTTCGTAATTCTCCATCACGCGCTGCACGTAACTTCTTGTTTCCGTATAGGGAATCCGCTCGATCCAGTCCACCACGGCGTCGATGTCCTTGCCGCGCGGATCACCGTATTTCACCACCCACTGGCTTGCCCGGGCCGGGCCGGCATTGTAGCCCGCGAAGGTCAATACGTACGAGCCGTTGAAGCGATCGAGCTGTTCGCCGAGGAACGCCGAACCAAGCGTTGCATTATAGCCGGCATCGGTGGTCAGCTTTGTCTGTGAAAACTGCAATCCGGCCCTCTTGGCCAATTGCCTCGCGGTTCCCGGCATCAGTTGCAGCAGCCCGCGCGCGCCGGCACTGGATACGGCGCCAACGTTGAACTCGCTTTCCTGGCGGGCGATGGCATAGGCCAGCGCCTTGCCCGAACCGGAAATATTGGCCGAATCAGGGATGACGCCGAGAGGGTGCGACAGCGCGCCGACATCGATGCCGCGCGCGCCGGCGATCTTGCCGACCTTCAGCGCCATGAAATGGTTGTCCTGCTTCTCGGCAAGGACAGCAAGCAGCGCCAGTTCGCCAGGGCTGGTCAACTGGCCGGCGAGGTCGCGGTAGAGCGTTTCGGCATAGCGGTCGTAGCCTGCCTCCTGCAGGCGCTTGATGGCGGAGACGGCCTCGCGGCCGGCAAAGTTCTGCCGGTCGGCGGCACTTGGCTGGGGATAGACGATGTTGAGCGCCTGCCGGCCGACGCGTTCGGCGGCTAGCTGGCCATAAAACGTCGTGCCGTAGGCCGCCGCACGTCCAAAATAATCCTTGGCATTGCCGGGCCCGCCGACTTCCGCCGCGCGGCCGAGCCAGTAGTAGGCGCGCGACAGGGTCACCGGCCCCTGGGCAAGGTCGGCGATGCGCGCGAAATGGGTTGCCGCGAGTTTGGCATCGTTGAGGCCGCGCAGCGCATACCAGCCGGCATGGAACTCGGCTTCCGCCGCATTGGCCGCGCTTTCGGCGGCATGCGTGGCGACTATCTTGTATGCCGTCTTGATGTCGCCCTGGTCGACCAGTTCGCGCGACAGCACCCGGCGCTCGACCCACCAGGCGTCCGGATCGACCAGCGCCTCGCGATCGGTCGGCGCCTTCATCAAGACGGCGGCGGCGCCGGCAAAATCCTCCTGCTTGCGCAGATATTCGGCCTGCGCGAAGAAATAGCCGGCCGAACGCTGCGCCGCCGGCACTGCCTTCAGCAGGTTCAGTGCATTCTTGTCGCCTTTATCGGCCGCGGCCCAGGCTTCGGCGAGCTGCTGGGCACCGGCGAGGCCGGCGACACGCAGGGCGGAATGCACCCGGTCGGCATAGAACATGCGATCCATGCGAAATCGATGGTCTGCGGCGGGAATCAGGCCGCCGAACTCCTTGATCAGAGCCGTCTCGTCCTTGGCTTCCAGGATCGCGGTGCGCCAGAAAGGCGACAGCACCGATCGCGCCGCCTTCGCGTTGCCGGACGCCAAATAGGCGCGCGCGAGGACCATCACGCCTTCGAATGTCTGCGGCTGGCTGCCGTCGAATGCCTTGATAACGCTGTCCGCCGCCGGGTTCTCGCGATAAAGCGCGCGCTCGCTGTTCTTGCGCAACGCAACGGTGCCCGGCCAGTTGGGCAGCATTTTCGCGGCCGCCGCGATTTCGCCGCTCGGGACCTTGTCGCCCCCGTAGAGCGCGATCGCCCAAGCCAATATGTGCTGGTCCAGTGATTGTGCGGGCAGTGCGTCACGCAGACCGCGCGCGCCGGGAATATCGCCAGCCGCGAGCGCATCCAGTCCGCTTTTCAACATCGCGACGCCGGCTGAGGGGGCCAACTGCGTCCCGTCCTGCGGTCTCGGCATCGGGATCGCCGAGGTGACACGCACATCGACGCTGCCGCTGATCGCCACGCCGGGCGTCAACGCGGCGATGGCGCCAAGCAACGCGAAGAGGTGGGGCCGACCGGTCGGCATGAGTTCGTGTTCTCTCCTAATCCAGCATTTTACCAGCAGGCGAAGAAGCATTGAAGCCTAAACTTAGGTCGTGAAGGGCTCGTAAACAAAGGGTTATCGAGGCCGTTCGAATTGCTCTTGCTGGCACCACGCAATGCTTGCCGCGCAACCATGTCGAGACTATGGTGCGCGGCTTCGCTTTCGGTTAGAAGGCGCGCACGACAAAACACCGATGCATGTCGCCCAAAAATGGGTACCGTTTTTGGGACTACGACATGCATGAACCAACAAAGTGCATGTCGCCCAAAAATGGGCATCCGTTTTTGGGCGACGACATGCATGAACAAAGAAGTCCCAAGGAGTTGGACGACATGCTGAGAGGCTCGCTTACTGCGCTCGTGACACCGTTCGAAAAGAGCGGGCGTTTCGACGAGAAAGCCTTTCGCGCGTTTGTCGAATGGCAGCTTGGCGAAGGCACCACGGGCCTCGTCCCGGTAGGCACCACCGGCGAGTCGCCGACGCTGTCGCATGACGAGCACCGTCATGTCGTCAAGGTCTGCATCGAAGTGGCCAAGGGCCGCGCCCCGGTCGTCGCCGGCGCCGGCTCCAACAACACCTTGGAAGCGGTCGGTTTGGTGCAATATGCCGAGAAGGCGGGCGCCGACGCGGCATTGGTCGTCACGCCCTACTACAACAAGCCGACGCAGCGCGGCCTCTACGAACATTTCGCCGCCGTCGCCAGGGCGACCAGCCTGCCGATCATCATCTACAACATTCCGCCGCGCTCGGTGATCGACATGATGCCGGAAACGATGGGCCGGCTGGCGCACGACTTCAAGAACATCGTCGGCGTCAAGGACGCCACCGGCAAGGTCGAGCGGGTATCGGAGCAGCGCATGACCTGCGGCAAGGATTTCATCCAGCTTTCAGGCGAGGATGCCTCGGCGCTCGGCTTCAACGCGCATGGGGGTGTCGGCTGCATTTCGGTGACCTCGAATGTCGCGCCAAGGCTGTGCGCCGAGTTCCAGGAGGCAACGTTGTCGGGCGACGGTGCGAAGGCGCTGGAGTTGCAGGACCGCTTGCTGCCGCTGCACAAGGCAATTTTCATCGAGCCCGGCGTATCCGGCGCCAAATACGCGCTCTCGAAGCTCGGCAAGGTCGAAAATGTGCTGCGTTCGCCGCTGGTTACCATCGAGCAGTCGACGGCCGAGAAGATCGATGCGGCCATGAAGCACGCCGGCTTGATTAACTAGGAATGAGGCGCCACCTCTCCGCATTATGAATCAAGTCAGAAAAGCCGACCCCAACAACAAGACCGTTGCCGAAAATCGCAAGGCGCGGTTTTCCTATGAGGTGCTCGACACGATCGAGGCCGGCCTGGTGCTGACTGGCACCGAGGTGAAATCGCTGCGTCAAGGCCAGGCCAATATCCAGGACAGCTACGCCTCGGTTGAAGGCGGCGAGATCTGGCTGATCAATTCCTATCTGCCGGAATACCTGCAGGCCAACCGCTTCAACCACGAGCCGCGCCGCCGCCGCAAGCTGCTGCTCAACAAGCGCGAGATGGCAAAGCTCTCGCAGAGCGTCGACCGCGAAGGCATGACCTTGGTGCCGCTGAAGATCTACTTCAATGACCAGGGCCGGGCCAAGCTGCTGCTTGCCGTTGGCCGAGGCAAGAAGCTGCACGACAAGCGCGAGACCGAGAAGCAACGCGACTGGTCGCGCGAGAAGGGCCGGCTTCTCAAGGAACGTGGGTGATCAGGTGACAGCCTGAAAAAAGCCAACAGTCGTGCTTCAGCGTCGGACAACCGGCAACTCCGACAGGGGATGGTCTTGAAGAAGCGGATTGTTCTCTGGGGCCTGGCCAGCCTTGCCCTGGCCTGCGTCGTTGCGGCGGGGGGCGTGGTCTACTTCCACACCTATTCTCCCGACCGGGGCAGATATCCGGTCCGGGGTATCGACGTCTCCCATCATCAGGGCCAGATCGACTGGCGGCGCGTTGCCGCCGATGATGTGGCCTTCGCCATCATCAAGGCGACTGAAGGCGGCGATCATGTCGACGACGCCTTCGCAGGCAATCTGCGCGCCGCCCGCGCCGCCGGGCTCGCCGTCGGCGCCTATCATTTCTTCACCTTCTGTCGGTCGGGCGCCGACCAGGCCAGGAATTTTATCTCGGTGGTGCCGCACGATCAGCCTTTGCTGCCCCCGGTCGTCGACATCGAGTTTGGCGGCAACTGTCCGCAGCGCCCGTCACCCGGGCAACTGAACGCGGAGCTCGAGGCTTTTCTCGGACCTGTCGAGGCTGCGTTCGGCAAGCCGGCGATCGTCTATCTGACGGATGAAGCCGAGGCTGCCTATGCTGGGCAAATTGCCGCTCGCCCACTTTGGCTACGCTCGCTGCTCAAGGAGCCGGACCGCCGGGACTGGATCTATTGGCAGTACAACGACCGGGGGCGTGTGGACGGCGTCGAGGGGGACGTCGACCTGAACGTTTTGCATGGCGGACCAGAGAAGCTGGCGGCGCTGCTTGCGCCCACGCCTTGATGTGCAGACCCGATCCGATGTCGGTCCGGTTTCTTCACGATCCAGCTGATGTCGGGATAGCCGGATTTTCCCTGGTGATGCGTCGGCCTATCGCCGAATACCTCATCCCGGCGGCCGTGATCGCGGCGTTTACGCGAATGGTTTGTTGCCGGTGTGGGCAGGCATCGGAGGACCGTACCAGGTCAGCTCTCCAGGAATCTTGCGATCTCGCCGAACACCCTGACGAACATGTCTTCGGTCAGCACACCGGTGTTGGTGTTGTAGCGCGAGCAATGATAGCTCGAAAACAGCGTGATGCCGCCGGCCGGCAATTGCCCGCCATGTTTGAACGGATAGGCGGCGACGCGCTCGCCCAAGGCCCGCACGGTCGACTGGTGCGCGATCGATCCAAGCGCCAGCACGGCGCGCAGGTTGGGAAAGCGAGCGATCGTCGGCACCAGGAATGTCCGGCAGGTGGAGATCTCGGCACCCACCGGCTTGTTCTCCGGGGGCACGCAGCGCACCGCGTTGGTGATCGCCGTGCCGATCAGTTCCAGCCCGTCATCGGGCCGCGCCTTGAATTCCCCCCGCGCGAGGCCGTGGGCAATCAGTGTCGAATAGAGCAGGTCGCCGGCATAGTCGCCGGTGAAGGGGCGCCCGGTGCGGTTGGCGCCGCGCAGGCCAGGCGCCAGACCGACGATCAGAAGCCGGACGGTCTCTTCGCCGCCCGGTGGCAGGAAGGTTGGCACCGGCGCGTTGAACCACGACGGCTCGCGCTGCCGCCATTCGGCGATGAACTCATGCAGCCGCGGACAGAGTGGGCAGTCGCGGCTGGGTTCGGAAGCGAAGAGGGCGGTCAAGTCGACCGCCTCAGTAGTCGTCCTCTTCGACTTCAGCAGGTTCGGGCCGCCGAACAGGCCGTTCGGAGGGGTCGCGGCCGACGTCGTTCTTCAGCGTCGCCAAATCGATGAAATGGTCGGCCTGGCGGCGCAGGTCATCCGAGATCATCGGCGGCTGGGAGGCCATGGTCGAGACGATCGACACCTTGCGGCCACGCCGTTGCAGCGCCTCGACCAGCGTGCGGAAATCGCCATCCCCGGAGAATATGACGTAGTGATCGACGACGTCGGCGAGTTCCAGCGCATCGACGGTGAGCTCGATGTCCATGTTGCCCTTGATCTTGCGGCGGCCGGTCGAGTCGGTGAATTCCTTGGCCGGCTTGGTCACCACCTTGAAGCCGTTATAGTCGAGCCAGTCGATCAGCGGCCGGATCGAGGAGTATTCCTGGTCCTCGACCAGCGCGGTGTAGTAATAGGCGCGCAGCAGGTAACCACGCTTATGGAAGCTCGCCAAAAGCTTGCGATAGTCGATGTCGAACCCGAGCGCGCGCGAGGTGGCGTAAAGATTGGCGCCGTCGATGAAAAGGGCGATTTTTTCACGGGGATCGAACATGGAAATAGTCCTTTCGAAATACGTGGCCGTCTAAACGAATGCGGTAGCGCTATTGGTCGGGCTCATAATAAACCGGCCGACCTTGGATCAATCGAGATAGCGCCAGTTTGGCGGCAATCCAAGGGCGTGTGGCGCACTGCAAGCAATTGTGATCATGGCGCCGAAGCTTGGGACGTGGGGTGTTCTGCGGTCCGCACCGCCATGATGCTTGTATTTTGGCGCCGTTCGGGTTATGGACCGCGCCTGTTTTCCATTAAATCCAGGCATGAAAGGGGCAATCCATGGCCCGCGTAACCGTTGAAGATTGCATCGACAAGGTCGACAACCGCTTCGAGCTGGTGCTCCTGGCCGGCCACCGCGCCCGTCAGATCAGCCAGGGCGCGCAGATCACCGTACCGCGCGACAACGACAAGAACCCGGTCATTGCGCTGCGCGAGATTGCCGACGAGACGCTGTCGCCCGACGATCTCAAGGAAGATCTGATCCATTCGCTGCAGAAGCATGTCGAGGTCGACGAGCCCGAAGCCGATGGCGAAGTGATCGCCGACCAAACCGGCGGCGCCGTTGCCGCCGCCGACACTGACGACGCCGAGGACAACATCACCTTCGATCGCATGACCGAGGAAGACCTGCTGGCCGGCATCGAAGGTCTGGTGCCGCCGGAAAAGAGCGACGACTACTAAGGGATATCTCCGGAAGCGACCGGAACGATCTTCCGCCACTTCCGTCCCGGCAGTTTCGTGGCTATCTATGACGTGCGCCGTACGACAGTGCGGCGCATGATTCATTTATCGCCGAGAGATTTAGCCCATGATGCGTCAGTATGAGCTTGTCGAGCGCGTGCAGCGCTACAAGCCTGACGTCAACGAGGCATTGCTCAACAAGGCGTATGTTTACGCCATGCAGAAGCATGGTCACCAGAAGCGCGCTTCCGGCGACCCCTATTTCTCGCATCCGCTCGAGGTCGCCGCCATCCTCACCGAAATGCATATGGACGAGGCGACGATCGCCGTCGCCCTGCTGCATGACACCATCGAGGACACCACTGCGACCAGGGCCGAGATCGATGAGTTGTTCGGTCCCGAAATGGGCAAGCTTGTCGAAGGACTGACCAAGCTGAAGAAGCTCGACCTCGTGTCGAAGAAGGCGGAGCAGGCGGAAAACCTGCGCAAGCTTCTGCTGGCGATCTCGGAAGATGTCCGCGTGCTCCTGGTCAAGCTCGCCGACCGTCTGCACAACATGCGCACCCTCGATCATATGCCGGAGGCCAAGCGCCTGCGCATCGCCGAGGAGACGATGGAAATCTATGCGCCCTTGGCCGGGCGCATGGGCATGCAAGGCATGCGGGAGGAACTGGAGGAGATCGCCTTCCGCTTCATCAACCCGGAGGCCCATCGCGCCGTCACCGCCAGGCTCGCCGAAATCTTCGAGCGCAACAAGGACGTGCTGTCCGAGATCGAGAAGGCACTTTCGACGCTGTTCGAGAAGCACGCCATCAAGGCCGGCGTGAAGAGCCGCCAGAAGAAGCCGTGGTCGGTGTTCCGCAAGATGGAAGCCAAAGCGCTGTCCTTCGAGCAATTGTCCGACATTTTCGGCTTCCGCGTCGTCGTCGACAGTGTCGAGGACTGCTATCGCGCGCTCGGCGCCATCCACACCACCTGGTCGATGGTGCCCGGCCGTTTCAAGGATTACATCTCGACGCCGAAGCAGAACGACTATCGCTCGATCCACACCACCATCGTTGGCCCCTCGCGCCAGCGCGTCGAGTTGCAGATCCGCACCCGCGAGATGAACAAGATCGCCGAATATGGTGTCGCCGCCCATTCGATCTACAAGGACACCGGCGGCAAGACGAACGGCGCCGGCCATGCGATCTCGAAGGAGACCAACGCCTATGCCTGGCTGCGGCGTACAATCGAGCAGTTGGCCGAGGGCGACAATCCCGAGGATTTTCTCGAGAACACCAAGCTGGAGCTGTTCCAGGACCAGGTATTCTGCTTCACGCCGAAGGGCATGCTGATTGCCTTGCCGCGCGGCGCCACGCCGATCGATTTCGCCTATGCCGTCCACACCGATGTCGGCGACACCTGCGTCGGCGCCAAGGTCAATGGCCGCATCATGCCGCTGATGACGGAACTGAAGAATGGCGACGAGGTCGAGATCATCCGCTCCAAGGCGCAGGTGCCGCCGGCCGCCTGGGAATCGGTCGTCGTCACCGGCAAGGCACGCGCCGCCATCCGCCGCGCCACCAAGAATGCGATCCGCAAGCAGTATTCCGGCCTTGGCGCCCGTATCCTGGAGCGTGCCTTTGAACGAGCCGGCAAGACCTTCACCAAGGAAAGCCTGAAGCCCGTCCTGCACCGGCTGGCACGCAAGGACATCGAGGATGTACTGGCGTCCGTCGGTCGGGGCGAACTGGCTTCCACCGATGTCATGAAGGCGGTGTTCCCCGATTACAAGGACGAGCGCGTCACCCCCGCGGCTCCCAAGCAGCGCGAGGAGGGCTGGTCGAAGATCCGCAACGCCGCCGGCATGCTGTTCCAGATACCGGGTCGCGCCGCGCGCAAGGACAAGGACCAGCCGCGCGACGGCGCCGTGCCGATCCGCGGCGTGCGGGGCGACCTGCCGGTGCGCTTCGCGCCGGAAGGGGCCGTGCCTGGCGACCGTATCGTCGGCATCGTCCAGCCGGGCACGGGCATCACCATCTATCCGATCCAGTCGCCGGCGCTGCAGGCTTTCGACGACCAGCCGGAGCGCTGGATCGACGTGCGCTGGGACATCGACGAACGCACCAAGGAGCGGTTTCCCGCGAGGGTCTCGGTCACCGCCATCAACGCGCCGGGATCGCTTGCCGATATCGCCCAGGTCGTTGCTTCCAACGACGCCAACATCCACACCCTGTCGATGGTGCGCACCGCACCCGATTTCACCGAAATGCTGATCGATCTCGAAGTCTGGGATCTCAAGCATCTCAACCGGCTGCTGTCGCAGCTCAAGGACAATTCGAGCGTCAGCGATGCGCGGCGCGTCAATGGCTAGCGATAGCCGATCATGGGGGACGAGATGAATACCGACGAAGTGCTGGGCATATTCCGCGAGGCTGGCGCTGTCCTGGAGGGGCATTTCATCCTGACGTCGGGTCTGCGCAGTCCCGTCTTCCTGCAGAAGGCACGGGTATTCATGCATGCAGACAAGACCGAGCGGTTGTGCAAGGCGTTGGCCGAGAAAATCCGCGCCGCGATGCCGGGCAAGATCGACTATGTCGTGGGCCCGGCGATCGGCGGGCTGATCCCGGCTTACGAAACCTCGCGCCACCTCGGCGTGCCGGCGATATGGGTGGAGCGGGAAGGGGGCGAGTTCCGCCTGCGGCGCTTCGAGATCGATCGAGGCGCGCGCGTCATCATCGTCGAGGACATCGTCACCACTGGCCTGTCGATCCGCGAAACCATCGACTGCCTGCGCGAACTTGGCGCGGAGGTGGTCGCGGCCGCCTGCATCATCGACCGTTCGGCCGGCAAGGCCCATGTCGGGGTGCCGCTGATCGCGCTTGCCGAGTATGAAGTTCCGGCCTATCCGCCGGACCGGCTGCCGCCGGAGCTTGCGGCGATACCGGCAATCAAGCCCGGCAGCCGCAACATCTGACGGGGAGGTCGAGATGATCGTTGGCCTCGATCATTTCGTATTGACGGTGGCATCGCTCGACGCGGCCTGCGCCTTTTATCAACGCGTGCTGGATTTCGAACGCATCGACACGCCGAACCGGCCGACGGCACTTGCCTTCGGCAACCAGAAGATCAATGTTCACGAGGTGGGCCGCACCTTCGAGCCGAAGGCGAAGATGCCTACGCCCGGATCCGGTGACTTCTGCCTCGTCACCGATCGACCGCTCGACGAATTCCTCGCCAAACTCGAGGCCAATGATGTGGCGGTGGAGCTTGGTCCGATCGAACGGATCGGGGCGCGGGGCGCGATGATGTCGGTCTATTTCCGCGATCCCGATGGCAACCTTGTCGAAGTCAGCCAATACCTCCGGTAGTGTCTCAAGCATTGGGCTGCGACAATAAGCCGAAGCTTCTTCTCAAATTCGCCGTGATTATCCCATGTTGGAGATGAACCTTACCAAAAATTATGGCGGTGCGGCTACTGCGCGGACGGCCTTCGGTTGTTGTCGGGGTTGCGGATGGCTATATCAAAGTCGTGATTGCCTTCTTGGCGACCGTAACGCGCAAGATATGGTGGCGAGGCCGGCTGGAAGCAGCCGCGTGTGAGCCGTGAATTGTCGGGAATGGGAAAAGAGTGCTTTTTCGTCGCCGCAAGCCTGATGGCCTTTTCGAGCGGGTGCGCACCTATTTGTGGCCGCGCCGTTCGTTTTCGCGCTCGCTTCAATATTTCTCCAAGCGCATTCTGCGGCTGAAGGCCACCCCGCATGCGGTGGCGGCGGGCGTCGCCGCGGGTGTCTTTGCTTCGTTCTTCCCAGTCGGTTTCCACTTCATCATTGCCGCCGTTCTGTGTTGGGTGATCGCCGGCAATCTGGTGGCAGCAGCTCTCGGCGCCGTATTCTTCGGCAATCCGCTGACTTTTCCGCTCTTGTGGGGCGCCTCCTGGGAAACCGGCAAGCTCATCCTGCACAATCGCCTGCCGGCGCATGGCCCGCCAACGCATCTGGGCGAGATGATGCACACGCTTTCCTTCGCCAAACTCTGGCATCCCGTCCTCGAGCCGATGCTGATCGGCGCGGTGCCGCTCGGGCTGGTGTTCGGCTTGGTGTTCTACGGCATAACGCGCTGGGGCATGACTATCTTCCGCGAACAGAGGCGCAAGCGGCTGGCCGAGCGCGCGAGGCGCCGTGAGCATTCGCCTCATCCCGGCGGAAGTATCGGCTCAGCCGCGCAATGATCATCGGCATCGGCAGCGACCTGATTGATATCAGGCGCATCGAGAAATCGCTTGAGCGTCACGGCCAGCGTTTCATCCAGAGAATCTACACCGAGGTCGAACAGGCGCGTTCGGAGAACCGGCGCGCCCGCGCGGCTTCCTACGCCAAGCGGTTCGCCGCCAAGGAGGCTTGCGCCAAGGCACTGGGCACCGGTCTGGCACAAGGGGTCTTCTGGCGTGACATGGGTGTCGTCAACCTGCCCAGCGGTGCGCCGACGATGGCGCTGACCGGCGGGGCGCTGGCGCGGTTGGAAAAGATCCTCCCTCAAGGCCATCGGGCAATGATCCACCTCACCATCACCGATGATTTCCCGCTCGCTCAAGCCTTTGTGATCATAGAGGCGCTGCCGGTCGAAGAAGCGCCACATTGATTGCATTTGACGACCGGCATTGACGTTGCCCAGCGCGCGCCGAGACTCTATACCATCCAACGCACAATCGAGGACGACATGAGCGTGGCTGAAAAATCTCAGAAGAAATCCGGCGGGCTTGGCGAAACCGTCAGCGTCATCGTCCAGGCGCTTTTGCTCGCCCTGGTCATTCGCACGCTGCTGTTCCAGCCGTTCTCGATCCCATCGGGTTCGATGCGGCCGACGCTTCTGGAAGGCGACTATCTATTCGTCACCAAATGGTCCTACGGCTATTCACGCTATTCGCTGCCTTTTGGACCGGATATTTTCTCGGGCCGCATCTGGGGCTCCGAACCCAAGCGTGGCGACGTGGTGGTGTTCAAGTTCCCGCCGGATCCGTCCGTCGACTACATCAAGCGCGTCATTGGCCTGCCCGGCGACAAGATCCAGATGAAGGACGGCCAGGTCTTCATCAACGGCGTTGGCGTGCCGCGCGTCAAAACCGGCCAGATCGACAATCCCGACATCACGGAAAAGGATTATCCGATCGATGTCTATCGCGAGACGCTGCCCGATGGCGTCAGCTACGACACGCTCGACCTGTCGCCGAATTCGATTGGCGACAACACCCGCGAATTCGACGTGCCGGCAGGCCATTATTTCATGATGGGCGACAACAGGGACAATTCCGCCGACAGCCGGTTCACCGTCGGCTATGTTCCGGCCGAGAATCTTGTCGGCCGCGCCAACCTTGTCTTCTTCTCGATCGCCGGCAAGGCAAGCCCGCTCGAAATCTGGAAATGGCCGTCGCTGGTGCGCGTTTCGCGCCTGTTCCATTTCGTCAACTAGGGCCATGGCGGCACCGAAACGGTTGACCCCCGATGCGCTCGCCGTAGCGCTTGCGGAGCGCACGGGCCATGCCTTTGCCGACCGCCAGCGCCTGCAGCGTGCGCTTACCCATGCCAGCGCGCGCGGCGTCAACAGCGGCACCGATTATGAGCGTTTCGAATTTCTCGGCGACAGGGTTCTTGGCCTTGTTGTCGCCGACATGCTGCTGGCCGCTTTTCCCGACGCAGCGGAAGGGGAATTGTCGCTGCGGCTCAATGCGCTCGTCAACGCTGAAGCACTTTCGCAGATCGCCGAGGATATCGGGCTGCCGAACCTGATCCGTGCCGGATCGGACGTGCGCGGGCTCGAGGGGCGCAAGCGCGTCAACCTGCGCGCCGATGCATTGGAATCGTTGATTGCCGTGCTGTATCTCGATGGTGGTCTGGAAGCGGCCCGCGCGTTCATCCATAAATACTGGCAGCCGCGTTCGCAGGCCTCGGGCGCGGCACGCCGCGACGCCAAGACCGAATTGCAGGAATGGGCGCATCAGGCGGCGAGTGCAGTTCCCACCTATCAGATCGACGGCCGGGAAGGCCCCGATCACGATCCGCTGTTTACCGTCAGCGTCAAGGTCGGCGCGTTCCGGCCGGCGACCGGTAGCGGCCGTTCCAAGCGTGAGGCCGAACAGGCCGCCGCCGCTGCTCTTCTGGTTCGCGAGGGCGTCTGGGTCCATGAAGGGGGTGCGGCATGACCGTCGAAGACACTGCGACAGCTCCGGTCACGCATTCCGGCTTCGTCGCGCTCATCGGCGCGCCCAATGCCGGCAAGTCGACGCTGGTCAACCAACTGGTCGGTGCCAAGGTCTCTATCGTCACCCACAAGGTGCAGACGACACGCGCCATCGTGCGAGGCATCGCCACGCACGACAACGCGCAGATCGTCTTCGTCGACACGCCGGGCATCTTCAAGCCCAAGCGGCGGCTGGACACCGCCATGGTGACCACCGCCTGGGGCGGCGCCAAGGACGCCGATATCGTGCTGCTGCTGATCGACGCCGAACGCGGCATCAGGGGCGACGCCGATGCCATCCTCGAACGGCTGAAGGATGTACGCCAGCCGATGGTGCTGATCCTCAACAAGGTCGACCGCGTCAAGCCGGAAGCGTTGCTGGCCCTGTCCGCGGCGGCGAACGAGAAAGTGCCGTTCCAGCGCACCTTCATGGTCTCGGCGTTGACCGGCTCCGGCTGCAAGGACCTCCTCGACTATCTGGCCCGGGTGCTGCCGGCCGGCCCGTGGTACTATCCGGAAGACCAGATTTCCGACCTGCCGATGCGCCAGCTCGCGGCCGAGATCACCCGCGAAAAGCTTTATATCAGGCTGCATCAGGAACTTCCCTATTCCTCGCACGTCGAGACCGAGAAATGGGAAGAGAAGAAGGATGGCTCGGTGCGCATCGAGCAGGTCATCTATGTCGAGCGCGACAGCCAGAAAAAGATCGTGCTTGGCCACAAGGGCGAAACAATCCGCGCCATCGGGCAGGCCGCGCGGATGGAAATAGCGGGCATATTGGAGCAGAAAGTGCACCTGTTCCTGTTCGTCAAAGTGCGCGAGAACTGGGGCGACGATCCCGAGCGCTACCGCGAGATGGGGCTGGAGTTTCCCCACTAGACTAGGGCTTTGTGAATTCAGGATCCTGATCGTCGCCTGGTCGTGATTCAAGCTTGGGATGCAACGTTTCGTACTGACTGACGGACGACTAAAGCGCGTCGCGTCGAACCGGTTCATGCGCAGCGCTTAGGCTATTGCTTGTCGTCGCCGCAAAACCGAGGTCACTTTCGCGCGACATGCTATGCCTGAGGCCATGTCCGGCGCTCTCCCTTGCCACGGTCCTAAATGGCCGTCCGCCTGGCTTCAGGCAATGTCAGCTTGTCGAATCTGGTCGAAAAAAGCCGTGATCGATTTCGGCCACCTCCGGTGTAGGCGATTCATCATTGCCAGCAATCGGGTGGGAAAAACCGCTTGTTGTCCGATTTCTATTAGGCGGCAAAATTAAGCGAATTGAACTCTATAGGATAAATAGCCAGTAGGCGAATTTAGGCGCGAAACTAAACTGAATTATTGCAGATATATGACGATGTTCCATTTGTTTCATATCCAAGTTCCGGCGGCATCGATTAGTGTTATTTGTGCAACACGGATTTAATCTGTGGCGAAAATCCGGCGCGTTTATGGAATTGTCATTGTCGGGGGAAGATTGATGGGTATGTTCGCCGCGAAAAGGGGACGCGGTGCGAGCCTTTTTCGTTGTGGGGGTGAGGCGGGAAAACATATCCGCCAGCCACAATTCAGAAGCTAATTTTTTTAACTTGACTGGAGAGGTCAGAAAATGAACATCAAGAGCCTCCTTCTCGGCTCAGCCGCGGCACTGATCGCGGTCTCCGGCGCACGCGCCGCGGACGCCGTCGTCGTCGCCGAACCGGAACCGGCCGAATACGTCAAGATCTGCGACGTTTACGGCGCCGGCTACTTCTACATTCCCGGCACCGAAACCTGCCTGCGCATCGGCGGCTATGTCCGTTATGACGCCGGTTTTGGTGATGTCGGTTCGTTGGACGGCGCTCGCGCCACTGATGTCCGCGACGGTAGTCAACAGGGAACCTGGTTGAAAAACACTCGCTTCAATTTGAAGACTTGGACCGGCCAGGAAACCGAGCTTGGCACATTGAAGACCTACACTGAAACCCGCTTTAATTTTGGCAACACGTCAAAAAGCGGCATCGCAAGCTACAATCAATTTACTGAAAGCTACAATGCAGGCGCTGCCAACAAGAGCGTTACCCTGAATTTCGCTTGGATACAGCTTGGTGGTCTACGCGTCGGCAAGGATGAAACTCCTTATGACTCGTTCATTGGCTACGCTGGTAACGTCGTGCAGGATACGATCATAAAATACGGTATTAAAGACACCAATCTGATCAGTTACTACTTTGATGCCGGCAACGGCTTCTCAGCCGTAGCTTCGCTGGAAGAAGGTTCCGGCACAACAGAGACGATCGACAGCTACGTTCCGCATGTTGTCGGCGGTGTGAAGTACAAGGGCGATTGGGGTGCGATCACTGCGGTTGGGGCCTACAACAGCAACTGGGAAGAATGGGCAGGCAAGGCCCGTCTTGACCTGAAGGCGACAGCAGATCTGACCTTATTCGCAATGGTTGGTTACGGCACCGACGACAATGTTGCCAAGAGCTTCTATAAGCCGTGGAATGGAAACTTCGCGGTCTGGGGCGGTGGCACCTACACGGTGAACAAGAAGGTTGCACTCAACGCACAGGTCTCCTACACCGATGCCAGAGACTTTGCGGTGGCGGCTAACGTCGCTTACACGATCGTCCCAGGCTACACGATCACCGCTGAAGTCGATTATTACGACAATTTCGACAAGGACAACTCAGACGCGATCGGTGGCATTTTCCGCTTCCAGCGTTCATTCTAACAGATCGACCAATCTTCATCGAACCGCCCGTGGCACACCGCTCCGGGCGGTCTTTTGCGCCGAGGCCCGCTCACGATCTGCCCAGGAGCCAGACCCATACCTTGATTTTGCCACCCGATCGGTGAAAAGCTCAGGCATGGAATGGCGCGACGAGGGAATCATTCTCGGCACCCGCAGGCATGGCGAAACCAGCGCCATTCTCGAGGTGATGACCAGAGCGCATGGCCGCCATCTCGGCCTCGTGCGCGGCGGCCGCTCGCGCAAGCAGCAGCCCGTTCTCCAGCCCGGCAATCGCGTCGATCTCTTGTGGCGTGCACGCCTCGACGAGCATCTGGGCACCTTCCAGGCCGAAGCGATCGAGATGAACGCCGCCCGGCTGATGGACAATGCCATAGCCGTCTACGGCCTTCAGACGATGGCGGCGCATCTGCGCCTGCTGCCCGAGCGTGATGCCCATGGCGGCCTATACGAGGCGCTTTCGGTCATGATCGTCCACCTCGACGACGCCGATGTCGCTGGTGAACTCGTGGCACGTTTCGAACTGCTGATCCTTGATGAACTGGGCTTCGGCCTCGATCTCAGCCAATGCGCCGCCACTGGCGCCAAACAGGATCTTGCCTATGTGTCGCCGAAATCGGGACGCGCGGTGTCACGCGCCGCCGGCGCGCCGTGGCACGACAAGATGCTGGCGCTGCCAGCCTTCCTGCAGCGCGGCTCCGGCCTGCGCGCGAATCAGGCCGCGATCGCGGATGCCTTCCGCTTGACCGGTTTCTTCTTCACCCGCCATGTCTATGAGCCGCGCGGCATCGAGCAGCCCGACGCCCGCGCCGGCTTCCTTGCCGCCCTGCGCAAGCACCACGCGATGCACAAGCCCATCGCCGGGGAAAACGCGGCCCGGGAAATCATCGGATGAGCGAAGTCGAACTCTATCCGGGCAAGGTCTCGCCGCTTGGTCTCGGCACCATTCCTCATGCCGACATCCTGAAATACACCGGCCTGGAATTGCTGCAGCGAATCATCGACGGCAAATATCCGGCACCGCCGATCTCCTTTCAGCTCAGCTTCGCGTTGGCCGAAGTTTCGGAAGGCCGGGCCGTGTTCCGGGGCGTGCCGAACGAACGCCACCTCAATCCGCTGGGCAGCGTTCATGGCGGCTGGGCGGCGACGCTGCTCGATTCGGTGCTGGGCTGCGCGGTGCAGACACTGCTCGAAAAGGGCGAAGCCTATACGACGGCGGAGTTCAAGGTGAACCTGACGCGGCCGATCACGCCCAGGACCGGCGAGGTGGTCTGCGAAGGCAAGGTGATCCACAAGGGCCGCACGCTTGCCGTGTCGGAAGCGACGCTGAAGGATGCCGGCGGCAAGCTGCTGGCTTTCGGCACAGAGACATGTTCGATATTTCCGGCCGCCAATCTGGCGGCACGTTGAGTTTTCAGCCGCTTGACCGCCGCATTTGACTGCTCGTGAGACGAAATATCGGTGAAACCGGCCTGGTTTGGGGGAACCGCCATGTTTGAGAGCCTGATCGGCCTTGTCGCCATCATCGCCTTGTTCGTCATCATCTCGCGTCAGCAGAGCCGCATCGGCCTGATCGAGCGCGAACTCGGCGCGCTGCGCAGTCTCGTGCTTTCGGGCGCGGTGTCGCCCGTGGTCAGGCCGTCGGAGCAGGAATCGGCCGCCGCCGGCAAGGACGATATGGCACCCGTCGCCGCGCCTGCGCCCGATGTGGCGGCGGCAGACAGCGAGCCGGCACCCGCGCCGGTACAGGCCACGGAGGCGGAAATCCCAGCCGGGGAGGGTGTGCCCGGTCCTTGGGGCGCACCAGAGGCAACACCGAAAACGCCGGAGGTCGCGCCAGCCGCGGTCACCAAGGCTGCTCGCCAGTCCGACGTCGAAACCGCGCTCGGCACGCGTTGGGCGGTCTGGGTCGGCGGCATTGCGCTGGCTCTGGGTGGCTTGTTCCTGATCCGCTACACGATCGAGGCCGGCATTTTCGGACCGGGTGTGCGGCTCACCATGGCGGCGGTGCTCGGGTTGGTCCTGGTCGCCGGCGGCGAGTTCATTCGCCGCACCGGCTTCAGGGTGCCGGTGCAAGGTGTTGCCGGCGCCTATATTCCGGCGATCCTCACGGCGGCCGGCGCCTTCATCCTGTTCGGTGCAGTATATGCCGCTCACGGCATTTACGGCTTCATCGGCCCGGCGCTCGCCTTCACTCTGCTCGGTGCGATCGGCATCGCGACCATCGCCGCCGCTCTCGTCCATGGCCAGGCGTTGGCGGGCATTGGCCTCGTCGGCGCCATGGTGACGCCGGTGCTGATCGCTTCCCAGGCGCCCAACCCCTGGGCGTTGTTCGGCTATCTCGCCATCGTGCTCGCCGCGACCGGCGTCATCGCGCGCATGCGCGACTGGAAAGTGCTGATGGCGGCAGCCTTTGCCGGCACCGGCATCTGGACCATCCTCTACATGGCCGACGCACCGGGCGCGAACCTTACCACCATCCTGTTCATCGATGCCGTCAGTTTCGCCGTGCTGGCCTTTGTCTGGCTGAGCGGTCGCGGCAGCGAAGCCGGACAGTCCAGGGCATTCGACTGGCCGTCCATCGTGCCCAGCGTGTTCATCGCATTCTCTGCGCTCGGCCTGTCGGTCGACCCGGTCTTTGCCGCTGCCGGCTATGCCTTGCCGGGCGCGGGATTGCTTGTCGCGATGGTCGCTGTCGCGCTCTACCGCCCGCTGGCGCTGCCGCTGCTCTACGCCGCCGGGCTGGCGACGGTGCTGATCTATCTCGGCATCATCCCGCCAACCTCGATCGCGTCCGACTTTTCGAGCGGCGTCTTGGGCCTTGATGGCTCGCCATTGGCCACTGCCAACACGCTGACGTTGCGCATAGGCATCGCACTTGGGCTGGTCTTCATTGGCGCCGGGCTCTGGGCCGCGAGAAGATTTGCCGCCGCGACACAGGTCCGTGCTGCCTCATGGGCGGCATGGGGCGTTATCGTGCCACTGGTCATCCTGTCGGCGCTCTGGTTCACCTTCGGTAATATCGACCGCGACTTCGCCTATGCCGCCATCGCGGCTCTTCTGGTCGTGGTTTTCGCCGCTGGCGGCGAGTGGATCGCGAGAGCCGAGGAGCCGCCGCTCAAGGGCGGCATGGCGGTTTCGTTTGTCCTGTGCGGGGCGGCGGTCGCCGGCCTCCTGATGCTGCACATGGCTTTCGATTCCGGCTGGACCACTATCCTGCTGGGTGCGGCGACAATTGTGCCGGCGTTGGCGACCCGCTGGCGCACCTTCCCTGTCCTCGGCTGGATTGCGGTTGGCGGGGTAGTTACCGTGATTGGCCGCGTCGCCTTCGATCCGACGATCGTCGGCGCCGAATTCCTGTCGACGACCCCGGTGTTCAACTGGCTGCTGCCCGGCTACGGCATACCGGCGCTCGCTTTTGGCTTCTCCGCCTGGCAGCTTGCCCGCACCACGAATGGCCGACCGCACCTCGCCATGGAGGCGGCGGCGGCGTTGTTTGCGTTGCTCACGCTGGCCATGCTGGTGCGCCACGCCATGCATGGCGGCGTCATCAACAGCGATACACCCACGCTCGCCGAACAGGCGATCTACACGCTGATCGCCATTGGCGCCGGCGCCATCCTGATCGCCATCGACAGGCGCTCGCCAAGCTCGGTGCTGCGCTACGGTTCTATGGCGGTGGGCGTGGTTTCGGCCGCCTTCGTCGTCATCCAACATTTCCTGGTGCTCAATCCGCTGTTCACGGACGAATCGACCGGCCGGATCCCGGTCTTCAACCTTTTGTTCCTGGCCTATCTCCTGCCAGCCGTCGCCGCTGGCGGCCTGGCGCTCTACAGCAGGGGCAAGCGGCCGAAATGGTATACGCAAATGCTGGCGCTGGTGGCGGCGCTGCTTGCCTTCGCCTATGCCACGCTGTCGGTTAGACGCCTGTTCAAGGGCGAGTTCATTGGCCTGTGGAGCGGGCTTGGCCAGGTGGAAACTTATACCTATTCAGCGCTTTGGCTGGTGATCGGCGTGGCATTGCTCACCGCCGGCGTCCGGCTGAAGTCGCAGGTGCTGCGCATTGCTTCGGCCGCGTTGATCGCGATTGCGGTGCTGAAGGTCTTCCTCTTCGACATGTCCGAACTGGAAGGCGTGCTCAGGGCGCTCTCCTTCATCGGCCTGGGCGCGGTGCTGATCGGGATTGGCCTGTTCTACCAGCGGCTTTTGACGCGGGCGGCGAAGGAAAAAGCGTAATCGTCCGCGAATCATCGGTTTTCTTGCCGGTCGGGAATAAATCGGCGGCACCCGGCGTTATCTCGTTGCTTGGGTGACCGGAGCGGTGGACCGCTTCGCGCTGGCCGCTTGCGCCGTGCCGGGAAGGCGCGTTCAATCGTGATCAACTAGGGCGACCTCAGAACCAGCGGTCATGGACGAAAAGAAGGCAGCAATCCTTGGCGAAATACCGCGCCTGCGCCGCTACGCACGCTCGCTTTTGCGCGACCGCGATGCCGCCGATGACCTTGTTCAGGACTGCCTCGAGCGCGCGCTGTCGCGGCTCGACAACTGGCAGACAGGAGAAAGCCCCAGGAGGTGGCTGTTTACGATCATGCATCATTTGTTCATCGACCAGATGCGCAAGGTGAACCGCCGCGGCGAAGCGGCGATGCTGCCGCTGGAGGCGGGCGAGACGGTCGCCCAGCCGGCCGAGCAATTGGAGGGCATCGCTTCGCGCGAGATCATCGACGCACTGCAGGCGATCAGTCCCGATCGCCGCGCGGCGCTGGTCATGGTCGCCATCGAGGGCTTTTCCTATGCCGAAGCCGCCAACATTCTGGGTGTGCCCGCCGGCACGCTGATGTCGCGCATCGCGCGCGGGCGTGAGGAATTGCGCGGATTGCTGGACGACACAGCGCGCCGCCGCGCCATAAGGATCGTCGAGAAATGATCCGCCGCGATTTTTCCGAACGGGACATCCACATGGCGCTCGACGGCGAACTGCCGGCCGACGAGCGTGCCGCTTACGATGTATGGCTCGATGCCAATCCGGAGATGAAGGCGAGGAGCGTCCGCTTCACCGCCGACCGCGAGGCGTTGCGTGCCGTCTTCGCCGGTGTGCTGGGTGAGCCTGTTCCCGCCCGCTTGCGCAAGGTGGTGCTCGGCGAAGCGCCTGTTAAGGCAGCAATGCCACGCTCACGCTGGTGGCTTGCCGCCGCGGCGGCCGTGCTCCTGGCCGCTGGCGGACTCGGCGGCTACTTTGCCGGCATCGACGGCCTTGGCCAGGAGGATCCGGCTGAGGATCGGCTCGCCGAACAGGCAATCGCCGCCCATGTCATCTATGCCGCCGAGAAGCGGCATGCGGTGGAAGTTCCGGCCAGCGACAAGGATCATTTGCAGACCTGGCTGTCCAACCGGGTCGGCTTGAAACTGGTGGCGCCGGATCTGAGCGCGAACGGCTTCCAACTGATCGGCGGCCGATTGCTGCCGGCCGGTGAAAGCAAGGCGGCGATGCTGCTCTACGAAGACGACAAGGGCGAACGCATATCCCTCTTCGTGACGGCGGAACCGACAGGGAATGCCAAGGGCACCTATGCTTCCGCTGAGGACGGTCCGCGGGCCGTTTACTGGCTCGACAAGGGCTACGGCTGTGCCGTGGTCGGTTCGTTGCCGCGCGAGCAATTGGCGCTCGTGGCCAGGAGTGCGTATGGTCAGCTTCTGGCCGGTCTCGCCAGTTGAGTCGGTTGCGATATTGAGCGACGGCCGGCTTGAAAACCGCGGTTCCGCTCAAAGCTTGCCGGCTTCCCTGCTGCCACGGAAACTGTCACAATTCGGCCCTAATCAAGGAGCGATAGCGCTTGATGAATACCGGCGCTTCGGCTGGTGTTCGCGACGCTTTTGACCGGGGCCGTTCCGCAACGCAATCGAGGTTTTCTCAAGCCGCATGCCTGCCGAGATCCGCACGGCCCGCGCGTCCGACGTCGATGATCTCGCCGCCATCGAGAAAGCTGTGTTCTCGAGCGACCGCATTTCCCGCCGCTCCTTTCGCCAGTTCATCGAGCGAGAGACAGCCGAGACGCTCGTCGCCGAAATCGATGGTCGCGTCGGCGGTTACGCAATCGTGCTGTTTCGCAAGGGCAGTGGGGTGGCACGGCTCTATTCCATAGCCGTCGGACCGTTTTTCGGCGGTCTCGGCGTCGGCCGTCAATTGCTGTCCGCGGCCGAAGAGGCAGCCTTCGAACACGATCGCATGATGCTGCGTCTCGAAGTGCGCGAGGACAATGGCCGTGCCATCCGTCTCTACGAGCACGCCGGCTACCGCAAGATTGGCCGCGAGCCGGGGTACTACTCGGACGGCGCGACGGCGCTGCGCTACGAAAAAACCCTGCGCGGCGACCTGCCGGTCGCCACCAGGGTGCCGTTCTACCAACAGACCTGTGAGTTCACCTGCGGTCCATGCTGCCTGATGATGGCCATGGCCAATTTCGATCGCGGCTTCGTGCCCGATCCGGTGATGGAGATCCGACTCTGGCGCGAGGCGACGACCGTCTTCATGATGTCTGGGCCGGGCGGCTGCGAACCATTCGGTCTGGCTGTCTCGGGGTACGAAAGCGGGCTTGCGGCGGAAATCTTTGTTTCCTTCTACGGCGCGCTGTTCCTGCAATCGGTGCGCAGCGAGGACAAGCGCCGGATCATGGAATTGGCCCAGGTCGACTTTCGCCGCCGCGCGGAACTCTACGGTATCCCGGTGAATTACCGTTCGTTCACCATCGACGACATCAGGGCGGCCCTTGCCGGGGGGAAACTGGTGCTGGTGCTGATCAGCGGGTTCCTGATGTTTGGCAAGAAGGTGCCGCACTGGGTGCTGGCCATCGGCGACGATGGCGACCATATTCTGATCCACGATCCGTGGGTCGAGGATGAAAGGCAGGAAACCATCCTTGATGCCGCCAACATTCCCGTGCCTTACGGCATCTTCATGAACATGGCCCAGTTCGGCCGCGACGGACTGCGTGCCGCCATCACTTTGGGAAAGAGATAATGACCTGGGTCATTCTTACCGGCAGGCAGAGCGATCTCGACCAGGTGGCGACACCGCACAAGATCATCACCAATCGCGACTATCTCGCCCATCCCTCCCTGTTTCGCGGCCAGCGGCCGAAGGTCATCAACCTGTCGAACAATTACGGCTACCAGAGTCGCGGCTACTATGCTTCGCTGCTGGCGAGTTCGCGCGGCCACAAGGTCATCCCGACCGTCGAGACGATGATCGACCTGTCGGAGCGCAAGCTCTACGAGCATGCGCTGCCCGAACTGGAACTGGCGCTCAACAAATGCCGCAAGGACCTCGGCGGCGTATTTCCGGCGAAGGTCTGCATCTTCTTCGGCATCGGGCCATCCAAGGTCTGGGACCGTTTCGCCAAGCTCTTGTTCGATTGGTTCCGCGCGCCGGCGCTCGAAGTCCACATCAAGGACAGCGCCGAATGGGCTTCGATCCGCAAGATCGGCTTCCACCCGCTGGCGCGCATGACCGAGGACGAGGAAAAGAACTTCATCCAGTGCCTTGAGACCTACACCAACCGCGAGTGGCGTGACACCAAGGGCCGCACCCCGGCGCGCTACACCTTCGCCACGCTGGTCGATCCGCATGAGGAATTGCCGCCGTCGGAAATCTCTTCGCTGCGCTACTGGGCCAAGATCGCCGAAAAGATGGGCGTCGAAATTGAGCCCATCACCAGGAAGGACCTCGCCAAGCTCGCCAATTACGATGCGCTGTTCATCCGCGAGACCACCTCGATCTCCAACCACACTTATCGTTTCGCCCGCCGCGCCCAGCAGGAGGGCATGCCTGTCATAGACGACCCGCTGTCGATGATCCGTTGCACCAACAAGGTCTATCTCAATGAACTGATGGCCTACAACAAGGTGCCGGTGCCGCCGACGGTGATGATCGCTGGCGCCTCTGATCTCGAACTCGCGGCACAGACGCTGGGTTTTCCCCTGGTGTTGAAAATCCCGGATTCGTCATTCTCGCGCGGTGTCAAGAAATGCGCCAATTTCGAGGAGCTGAAGACGCTTGCCACCGAATGGCTTGAGGATTCCGATCTTCTGATCGCGCAGAAATTCATACCGACCGAATATGACTGGCGTGTCGGCGTGCTCGGTGGCCAGCCGCTGTTTGCGGTGCACTATCTGATGGCCAAGAAGCACTGGCAGATCGTCAACCACAAGGCCAGTGGTAAGCCCGATCAGGGCGGCATC
This sequence comes from Mesorhizobium sp. ES1-4, assembly GCF_020164745.1. Lineage (GTDB taxonomy): Bacteria > Pseudomonadota > Alphaproteobacteria > Rhizobiales > Rhizobiaceae > Mesorhizobium. The sequence goes on from NZ_JAIUGV010000004.1 coordinate 207,588, forward strand.
AAGACCTTCACGCTGAAGGAGACGCCGCCCCATGTCGTCGAGACGGCAGTGAAGGCGGCGCGTTGTATCGGCGACGGCCTCTACGGCGTCGACCTCAAGGAGACCAAGGACGGCGTCTTCGTTATCGAGGTCAACGACAATCCCAACCTTGATCATGGCTGGGAGGATTCCGGCGAGAAGGACGAGGTCTGGGTGCGGCTGACGCAGTGGTTCCTGGAGCGGCTGGACAGGCCGGGACGGTAGTCAACCGAGGGGAAACATGCATTTCATCGTCATCGAGGATTTCACCGGCTGCGACCGCAAGGAAATCTATCGCCGCTTCCGCGACCGTGGCCGCCTGAAGCCGGAGGAGCTTGTCGTGCACCATAGCTGGATCGCGGCCGATATGAGCCGCTGCTTCCTGCTGGTGGAGACCGATGACGTCACGCTGTTGCAGCGCTGGGTCGTCGAATGGGCTGACCTGGTCGAGTTCGAGATCGTTCCCGTGGCGGCCAACAAGGACATGGTGGCGGCCTTGAGCGGGCACCTCTGACCATCGCCCCGGTCAGCGCAGCGCCGGCGAGCCCACGGCGTGCTGGCATTCGCCGATCAGCCAATCGCGGAACGCGGCCACCACATCGCGCCTTGCGCTTCGCTCCGGGACGGTCAGGCAGTAGGGCTGTCGAAGGGCAATCGCGCCCGCGGCCGGCCGGACCAGCCGACCGTCCTCCACCGCCTCCGCACAGTAGATTCCTTGCGCGAGCGCCACGCCCAGACCCGATATGGCGAGGTCGAGGGCCGCGCGCGACGAATTGGCCGAAAGGCCGCGCCGTACCGCCCGGCCAGGTTGAGCGCCCGTCGCCTCGAACCAGTTGCGCCAGGCCGGAAACGATGCACCGGCCGGTCCCCAGTCGGTGTGGATGAGCGGCAGCCCGGCGAGCGGCTCGCCGCTCGCCTTGATCATGCCGGCAAGCCTTGGCGCGCAGACGGGATAGACCGCGTCCCGGGCGATGTCCTCGGTCGGGTGCTCGCGATAATGCGGACCATAGGCGAGCCTGATGTCGATAAGCTCACGGTCGAACGGCACCGGATCGTCTTCGCCTCGCAGCGATATGTCGGCGGCACCGTGACTTGCGACGAAGCCGGCCAGGCGCCGTGAAAGCCAGCCCATGGCCATCGATGGCGGCACCGAAACCACCAGGCGCGGGCGGAATGCATCGCCGCCCAGGTCGCGCGAGACGCTGCCTATCTCCTGGAAAGCCACGGTTAGGCGCGGCAGCATTTCCACGCCGGCCTCGGTGAGAACAACGCGCCGGTTGATCCGCTGAAACAGCTTGCGACCGATCTGCTCCTCGACGGAGCGGATAAGCTGGCTCACGGCCGCGGCCGAGACCGAAAGCTCTTCCGCCGCCGCGGCAAAGCTGCCTGTGCGCGCCGCGGCTTCGAAGGCCTGAAGCCCTTTCAGGGATGGAGATGTGGCCATGATCGCCCAATAGATAAGCTTACCTTATTCAAATCGCAGCAATCGTCGTTTTTGGAAAGCTTTTTCGTTGACTATAGTGGCCTTGATCAATCTCCAACCCGGATCGAAGTCGATGGACCATCGCGACATTATCGCGTCACTGACACCAGAAGAGCGCAATCGCCTGACGGCCAAATCCGATATCGCGGGCCTGTTCCAGTTCGGCGCTCATTCGGGTGCGATTGTCATCATTGGATCGCTGATCGCGGCTAAGGTGCCGTTCTGGCCATTGCTGATGCTGCCGCAAGGCATCCTGATCGTGTTCCTGTTCACGCTGCTGCACGAGACGGTTCACCGCACGGCTTTCGAAACACAGTGGCTGAACGACGGCGTAGCGCGGCTGTGCAGCCTGGCGATTGCGCTGCCTGCCGACTGGTTCCGCTACTTCCATTTCGCTCATCACCGATACACGCAGGATCCGGAAAACGATCCCGAACTCGCCTTCCCGAAACCCGAGACCTTGCGGCAATATATTGTCCACGTGTCCGGGCTTCCGGTTTGGTGGGGGCATTTCAAGACGCTGTACACCAACGCGCGTGGGGACTGCCGGGATAGCTATGTGCCGCCAAAGGGCCTGCCAAAAGTACGCGCCGAGGCACGTGCGATGATCGGGTTCTATGTCGTGGTCCTGGCGCTTGCCGTCTGGTTCAAGGCAACAGTGCTGCTCTACGTCTGGATCCTGCCGGCACTACTCGGACAGCCATTCCTGCGCCTCTACCTATTAGCCGAGCACGGCCGCTGTCCGTTCGTCGCCAACATGCTGGAAAACACCAGGACGACGCTGACCAATTGGGCCGTGCGCAAGCTGGCTTGGAACATGCCGTTTCACGCCGAGCATCATGCCTATCCCGGCGTGCCGTTTCACCAACTGCCGCGGTTTCACGCGCTGATCGAGCGGCATCTGAAGGTGGTCGAGCCCGGCTACGTCAGCTTCCACGAGAAATACCTGGAAACACTGCGCTGAACCTGTCCCGATGCCGTCAGCCGGTCTGGCTGCGCGGCGCACGCGATTTCAACAGACGCTGGATGTCGGCCGCTTTCGACGGCAAGCCGACCAGATAGCCTTGCGCCTCGACACAACCATTGTCGCGCAGCATGTCGAGCTGCCTCTCGGTTTCGACGCCCTCGGCCGTGACGACGATGCCAAGCTCGTTGCCGAGACCGATGATGGAGCGAACGATCGCCGCCGTGTCGCGGTTGCCCATGTCGCGAATGAATGACCGGTCGATCTTGATCTTGTCGACCGGAAAGCGCCTGAGGTAGCCGAGCGAGGAATAGCCGGTGCCGAAATCGTCCAGCGCGATGCGGATGCCGAGCTCACGCAACTGGCGCAGCGTTTTCAGCACGGCTTTGCTTTCGTCCATCAGTACGGTTTCGGTGATCTCCAGTTCCAGCTGCTTGGCCGGCACACCGGAAAAAGCCAGCGCCGAGATGACGCCGCGGGCAAACCCGCTGTTTTTGAGCTGTACCGCCGAAACATTGACCGCGATGCGTAGACCGGGCGGCCAGCTTGCCGCTGCCGCGCAGGCTTTCCTCAGCGCCCACTCGCCAAGCGGCACGATCAGCCCTGTCGCTTCGGCGACCGCGATGAAGTCGTCCGGTGCCACCCTGCCGCGTGCTGGCGAATGCCAGCGCATCAAGGCCTCCGCGCCGATGATCTCGCCCGAGGCGATGTTCATGATCGGCTGGAAATCGAGATCGAACTCCTGGCGCGCCAGCGCCGTCTCCAGGTCGACTTCAAGCGCCCTGCGGGCTTGCACGACAGCGTCCATTCCAGGTTCGAAGAAACGATAGAGATTCCGTCCTTCGCCCTTCGCCCTATAGAGTGCGGTATCGGCGTTCTTCAGCAGCGTGTCCGCGTCACGGCCGTCGGCGGGGAAAACGGCGATGCCCAGGCTGACGCCGACATGCATCTCCCGACTTTGGTCGCGAAATGGTTTTGCGATTGCCTCGACGATGCGCTTCGCCAGTTTCTCGGCATCGGCAATGCCCCCATAGTTGGACTGGATGACGACGAACTCGTCGCCGCCGAAACGGGCGATCATGTCAGCGTCATTGCGCAGGCAGCGCCGCAGCCTTTCGGCCACACTCTTCAACAGCCAGTCGCCGGCGGGGTGCCCCCAGCTGTCGTTGACCGCCTTGAAGCGGTCGAGGTCGAGCGAGAAGATCGCGAGCGGCATGGCGGCCACATCCGCCAGCGCGATGTCGAGCCGTTCGCGAAACATCGAGCGGTTGGGCAGTCCGGTCAGCGTGTCGTGATGCGCAAGATGGGTCATGCGCTCTTCAGCCAGACGGCGTTCCGTGACGTCGTCGAAGGTCGCCACCCAACCGCCGCCACTCATCGGCTGGCGCACGACCAGAATCGTCCTGCCGTCGGCAAGATGACGATACGTCGAATGCATTTTTCCTGCCCGCCGGCAGGCTTCCGCCCTGGCGACTTCGCTGTCGACGTCGATCTTCTTGTAGATGCCGAGTTCCAGCAGTCGTTCGAGCGCGTCGCGGTGTGTTGTTCCAAGCGGGAAGTCGGCAGCCGTGACGTTGTACAGTTCCAGAAAACGCCCGTTGCGTACGATCATCTTGCCGTCGGCGTCGTACATCAGCAGGCCTTGCGACATGTTGGCGAGCGCTGCATCGAAGCGGCGATGCTGCTCCTTGAGATCCTGCTCGGCGCGCCGCTGTTCGGTGATGTCCTCGTAGATCGAGACCCAGCCGCCCGAAGCCAGCGGCCGGTGCGAGATAAGGATGATGCGGCCGTCCGACAGGATTTCTTCGTAGGTCGAAGGTTTCGCCTGGTCGATATAGGGCTTGCGGATGGCATAGAGCTCGTCGGCGCTTTGCGAGGCGACGCCAATGTCGACGCTGTGCCGCAGGATGTCGATGAAGCGGATGCCTGGCCGCATCACCTTGGCGTCGAGGCGGAAGATGTCGATGTAGTTGCCGTTGCAGATGATCATGCGTTCATCCGCGCCGAACATGCACAGGCCATGCGACATGTTTTCGACAGCGGCTGAAAAGCGTTCGTTCTGCTCGCGCAGCTCATCTCGCATGCGGCGCGAGCGCCCCACGTCTCCGGCCCCTTCCAGGACGGCCGAACCATTCTTGACATCCACGACGGGCATGAGGCGCCCCTGCGGTACTGATCGAACACCGCACTGTTGACGCTTCCGGTTAATTTAGCGTTTTCTACCCTAGCGCGGATGTCGGGACGCGGTGTCTTGACGTCTCGATCGCCGAAAACCGCTTCAGGAACGCATTCTGCGCTGAGGTCACCGAGCGGGGCGCGAAGTCGAAGCGCTCAGCGGAAAAACCGCGCGGTCGGCCGAAAAACTCGGTCGCCTCGGCTGTGGAGAAGCCGGCGAGCAGCGTTGCCTCGAAATAGGCGGCGACCTGGTCGGCGCGCTTGATCTCCTTGCGCAGGGCGGCGGCCGGTTCGGGAGGCAGTGAGAAACGCAGGTGGATGGCGCGCTGCAGGCGCAATTCGCAGTCCTTGTAGCTGCCGCCCATCACCGACTTGAATGGCGAGATCATGTCACCAATGACGTATTCCGGTGCGTCGTGCAGCAGCGCCGCCAACTGGTCGTCGGCCGAAGCCTTGGGGACCATTTCGTTGAACAGCGCCTCGACCAGCAGCGAATGCTGGGCGACCGAAAAGGCGTGCTCTCCGCTGGTCTGGCCGTTCCAGCGGGCGACGCGGGCAAGCCCATGAGCGATGTCCGAAATCTCGATGTCGAGCGGCGAGGGGTCGAGCAGGTCGAGCCTGCGGCCGGACAGCATGCGCTGCCAGGCCCGTGGTGGCGCGCCGGCGCGGTCCGCCGCCATCAGGCCTCCTCCGCGCCAGCGGTTTCCTGCGGGAAGCTGAATTTAGCCCAGATGGGGATGGTGAGCGTCACCGGTATGTCACCCGCCAGGATCGGCTGGCCGGCATCGAGCGCCGCCTTGACCCTGTCGATGCGGGCGATGGCGAGCCCGGTCACGGTGGCGCTCGAACCGAGCGTCCCGACCGGCCGCCCGCCGACGGTGAGTTCGGTGCCCGTGGCGGGCAGGGGAAGCTTGGCCTCGACAATCAGCACGCGCCGCCGGGCGGTGCCCCGGTGCTGCATGCGCGAGACGACCTCCTGGCCGACATAGCAGCCCTTCTTGAAACCGACACCGCCCATCTCGTCGAGCAGCACGTCATGCGGGAAGGCGTCGCCGAGTGAATAGTCGGTACCGCTTTCGGCAATGCCGTGGGCGATGCGCAAGGTTTGCCACGCGCCGATGTCGCCGGTATCCCCGGTGCCGGCATAGACGCGCGTGACGCCTCCGTCGCCAAATCGCTTGTCGGCAAGCGCGGTTGAATCACTTTCCGAGGCGATTGACTCTTTTCCCCATGCGACAGTGACAAGCGCCTGTTCCGACTTGGCAATCTCGACCTTGGCGCGAAGCTTGTAGAGCATCAGCCGTCGAATGAAATCGTCTGAAACGTCGGCACGGCATTCGATGCGGAAGGCATTTTCACCGGCTCGTGAGATCAGGAAGTCGAACAGGATCTTGCCTTGCGGCGCCAGCAGCGCGCCGGGCTTTGCCTCACCGTTGCCAAGCGTGTCGAGATCGGTGGTCAGGATATTCTGCAGAAAGTGTTCGGCATCCGGGCCGGAGACAGTGATGAGCGCGCGGTCTTTCAGCAGGGCAGAGGGCATGGGGCGGAAAAAGCCTGATCTTGCAAAACGGTTGGCCATTACGTAAGCCGCTGACACTCCCCCCGCAAGAGAGCATCACCATGACCTACGACCTCATCCTGACAGGCGGCACAGTGGTCAATCATGACGGCGAGGGGCCACGCGACGTCGGCGTGAAGGGCGGGCGCATCGCCGCGATCGGTGACCTGCGCCAGGCCACCGCCGGCGAGACTATCAACTGTCGGGGCCTGCATATCCTGCCGGGTGTTGTCGACAGCCAGGTGCATTTCCGCGAGCCGGGACTGGAGCACAAGGAAGATCTGGAAACGGGATCGCGGGCTGCCGTGCTTGGCGGTGTGACCACCGTCTTCGAGATGCCCAACACCAACCCGCTGACCACCAGCGAGGCGACGCTGGCCGACAAGGTCCAGCGCGGCAGCGGACGCATGCATTGCGATTTTGCCTTCTGGGTTGGCGGAACCCGCGACAACGCCGGCGATGTCGGTGACCTCGAACGTTTGCCGGGGGCTGCCGGAATAAAGGTGTTCATGGGATCGTCCACCGGGGACCTGCTGGTCGAGGACGATGAAGGCGTCGCCTCGATCCTGCGAAACACCCGCCGCCGCGCCGCTTTTCATTCGGAGGACGAGTTCCGGCTGCGCGAGCGCCTGGGCGAGCGGATCGAGGGCGACCCGTCATCGCATCCGGTCTGGCGTGACGAGATCGCCGCCTTGCGCTGCACCGAAAGGCTGGTGCGCATCGCGCGCGGCGTTCGTGCGCGCATCCATGTCCTGCACATCTCGACCGCCGAGGAGATCCTGTTCCTCGAACAGCACAAGGATGTCGCGACCTGTGAGGCCACGCCGCACCATCTGACGCTGAGCGCAGACGACTATGCGCGGCTCGGCACGCTGATCCAGATGAACCCGCCTGTGCGCGACAAGCGTCATCGCGACGGTGTCTGGCATGGCATTGCACAGGGCATTGTCGATGTGCTCGGCTCCGACCATGCGCCGCACACGCTGGCCGAGAAAGCAAAATCCTATCCTGCTTCACCCTCGGGAATGACCGGCGTGCAGACACTGGTGCCGATCATGCTCGACCACGTCAATGCCGGCCGGCTGACCCTGCAACGCTTCGTCGATCTCTCCAGCCATGGCCCGCAGCGTATCTTCGGCATGGCCAGAAAAGGCCGTATCGCCGCCGGTTACGACGCTGATTTCACCATAGTCGACATGAAGCGGCGCGAGACCATCACCAACGCACAGGCCGGCTCGAAGGCCGGCTGGACGCCTTATGACGGCAAGCAGGTCACGGGCTGGCCGGTCGGCACCGTCATTCGCGGTCGCCGTGTGATGTGGGAGGGGGATATCGTGACGCCGGGCCACGGCAGGGCAGTGGAATTTTCAGAGGCATTGCCCGTCTAGGCTTCCTTGTGCCTTGCAGGCGATGGGAGGTGGTCAATCGCCGGCGACGAAGAAGGTCCATTGTCCGGCGGGCGTGATGCCGACGCGATAGAAGATGTAGGCGCCGAACTGCTTCATGTCGTCTAGATCGCCGGCGGTAACGATCTTGAACAGCTCGACCCGCTGCCTGGCGTCGAGCTTGTCGAGCGGCAGCGCGAAGAAATACGGCCAGACATAGAGTTCTTGTGGCGTGCCTGCATCGAGATGGACGTAGCCGGCGGAGAGCACCTCCTCCAGAATGGCCAGGATTTCCTGGCCGTCAGGGTCGCCCGACAGTCCTTTGAGGAAAGCGATGGCATCGCCATCGATGTCGGCCAACGACAGCTGGGTCATGCTTTCGCCCTTGCCGATCAACGGCCTGAGTTTCTCGATGTCGCCGCTCTTGCAGGCTTCGATGATCAGGTCATGCATGCGCCGCACGGGCTCGGGCAGCTTGCCGAGGTCGTAGACGACTTCCGGCAGGGGCGCCTCGGGATCGACGCGCGGTCTGTTGCTGCCGCCATCCGATGGGCTGTCCGGCTCCGCGGCGTCTGGGGCGGCCGGCTGGCTGCCCGAAGGTGGCGTCCCCACGGGATCTGGCATCGGAATTGTGCTTCCTGGCGTCGAACTATCGCCATCCGCCGACGGTGTGACTGGCGCAGGGAGCTCTTCGCGTTTGATATCGCTCAGCGCATAGGCAGGGCTGCTGGCCAGGCACGTCACCAGGGCAATCGCGCCACAGTAAGCGGCGAGGCGGATACAGAGGACGATGCCCTTCAGCCTGCCTGACATCGGAAAATTCACCGCCCGTATCTCCTTGCTCCGGGCATGGTGCCCGATCGGCATCTTTTCGTCAAAGAACCGGATATCGGTTCAGTGCCGCAGCCGCTCGGGTTCGAAGGCGCCAGCAATCACTTTTTCACGCACACGATCCAGCAGGGCAAGGGCCGAGGTCTCGCCATTGGCGCGCAGCATTTCACCGAATGCCGTTTCGAGTGCCGCCTCGGCGATGATCTCGGGCTCGATTCCGGCCGAAAGGCCTTCCGCCCAGGCTTCGCTGTGGCTCTCGACCGCCGTCAGGCGCTTCTCTTCCCTGACCAGCGCGTCGATGTCGTTGGCAGCATGTTCCATAAGCGATGTCCACCCTTTCAAGCGGCGACCCATCAGTGTGGATCAGGCTTGATCTGTTCCATTCATACGCAGCTCCACTAAGTATCTGTAAATACGACATTTTCTTGATCGTCTTTTACAGGGGGTCAAATGTGTTTGGCGAAGCTGCGTTTCAACCCGGATCAAACTTAGCCGATTAGGCAGGCCTACGGGTCGAAAACCTTCAGTTTGAGTTAATTCCGCATTCGCGGGGTAACGTTTGATTAACGCTGTTGCAGAAGTGCAACATAAGAATTGCACCAAGACATACACAGGCACAAGCCGGATATAGCGATCAGCCCGGCGACGGACCTGATATCTGTTGATGGATGTTCAGTTGCCGTAGCGCGAGGCGATGTCGCGCGACAGCGTCTCGCCTTCCTTCATATAACGGCCGATGGCTTCAGTGGCCGAAGCGGTGCACTGGGTGTAGGTGCCGCCGAAGGAACGATAGCCGCGGTTGAAGCTGGCGATGAAGCGGGCGCGGCGTTCCGGGTCCGGATTTTCCGAATCGAGCAATTTTTCCATCTCGGCCCGCCACTGGTCACCCTTCTCCCCGCACAGATTGCGCAGGAAATGCAGCGATCCCAGAATCTCTGCCAGCCGCATCAGCCCCGGCTCGAACGGCGACTCCGCACTGAACGCCGGCCGTGCCGGGACGGCCGCGCTGACAGCAAGGCAAATGGCGAGGAGTATCGACGGACGGTTCATAAGCCTTTTCTGACCAACGGTTCGTGGCCGGCGAGACAACATAAGCTTGTGACGAAACATTTTGTCGCCTGCAAGGCGATTTTTCAGTGCTGCGTCAGCGTGTTTGGATGGGACCCAGCAACTCCTCGGCGACCGCGAACACCGAGCCGGCAAGTGGCAACAGGGCCATCTCCTTGAGCGCATAGAAGGCGGCTGTCTCGGCGTCGTCGCCGGCCACGGCCTCGCCGCCCGCATAGGTGGCGCCAAAAACGGTTAGACTATAATCGACCGGGTGGTTGTCGTCCCTGCCGTCGATGTGGATGTCCCGAAGCGGGCGGAAGCCAGTGGCGCGCAAGCCGGTCTCTTCCAGCAGTTCGCGTCGTGCCGCGTCCTCGAGCGTCTCGCCGGCTTCGACTTTGCCGCCGGGAAAGGCGTAGAGCCCTTGCGAAGGCAAACGCGCCCGCTTGACCAAGAGTATGGTGTCGCCACGCACGACAGCCACCGAGACCGCCGGAAGTATCTTGCGTGCTGTGTTCATCGATCCCTGATCAGCTCATTTGAGACAGGTCTTTTGTGGACCGACAGCATGGGCAAGCTTTAACGGTTGCGCAACGCTGGTTCGATCGCCACTTTCAACACCGAACTATTCGAAAGACCAATCGATCATGTGCGGACGCTTCGCCCTGACCGCCACGCCGGACCAGACCGCCGCCTTTCTAGGTCTGGCCGAACTGGAGGAGTTTCCGGCGCGTTACAATATCGCGCCGACGCAGCCTGTGTTGATGGCGATCGCCGGCGCTCTCCGCGCGCCCGGCTCCAATCTGCCGGACCGGCGGGCGATGCTGGTGCGCTGGGGGCTCATTCCAGCCTGGGTGAAGGACACCAGGGAGTTTCCGCTGCTTTTCAATGCGCGCTCCGAAGGGGCAATCGAAAAGGCCTCGTTTAAGGCTGCCATGCGCCACCGCCGCGCCCTGGTGCCGGCATCCGGCTTCTACGAGTGGCGGCAGACTGGCGGCAAGAAGGGGCAACCCTATTGGATACGGCCGCGGCATGGCGGATTGGTCGCCTTTGCCGGCCTGATCGAAACCTACGCCGAGCCGGGCGGTTCGGAGATGGACACCGGCGCCATCCTGACCGTCAACGCCAACGCTGACATCGCCCATATCCATGATCGAATGCCGGTGGTGATCGATAGTTGCGACTTTGCCCGCTGGTTGGATTGCCGCACGCTCGAACCGCGCGATGTCGCTGATCTGCTGCGACCGGCCCAGCCCGACTTCTTCGAGGCGATTCCTGTCTCCGACCTCGTCAACAAGGTCGCCAACACCGGACCGGAGATACAAGAGAGGGGCGAGGTCGGGCCTGAACTCGAGAAAGCCAGGCGCCGCAAGCCCGCCGCGGACGACAGTCAGATGACGCTGTTCTAGGGAAGCCCGTCGAGGTCTTATATCCAGGGCGCCGTTCGCGCCGTCAGTGCCGGCGATTGCGTCGGCTGAGGCGCCGCTTCAGGCGGCGCGGGGCGACACGATCTTCTGCGCCGGCTTCTTCTTCTTCGCGGTGTGAAGAAGGGCGGCGACAATGGCGGCCGGGCCGATCGCGCGATAGTGGTTGGCCAGCGCCGGTTGCTTGGCGCGGCTGGTTTCCTGCTTGCTTCGAGGCATGTTCTCTTCCCGGATAACGTTTTCGTGTTCGCGATCTGGTCGCCGAATCCGACCAAATCGTGACGCTTGGTGATCTAGCCGGCGAATGTTTCATGACTGTGCCGACATGTTTAATAAAATGTTTCATTGGCTGATGCCGCGTGATCCGGCGATGTATTAGCCAGCTTTCGCGACGTTTTTCCGGGGATCAGCGACTTGACGGCAACACTGGTCAGGGCGATAAAGCCGCCCATGAAAACGTTTTTCGCCATTTGTGGCATTTGCATTATTGGCTAGCCTCGCGCTGGTCCGGACGTTTTCGCCTCATCTCTCCCCAGATTGGACAAACGCCCCGGCCAGCAGGCTGGAGCCTGATTTGCGCCTCGGCGCTGGGCTGGCTCCATCCACACAGGAAGTTTTGAACCGGGAAGGCATGGAATGTCAGACGCATCGATGGGCCTGCGCCTCTACAACACGCTGACGCGCACGAAAGAGAACTTCGTGCCGATCGATCCGCGAAATGTGCGCATGTATGTCTGCGGCCCGACCGTCTACGACTTCGCCCATATCGGCAACGCGAGGCCGGTGATCGTCTTCGACGTGCTGTTTCGGTTGCTGCGCCATCTCTACGGCGAGACGCACGTCACCTATGTGCGCAACATCACCGACGTCGACGACAAGATCAACGCGCGCGCGCTGCGTGATTTCGGCAACGAGATATCAGCCGGAACACTGTCGCTCAACGAGGCGATCCGGCGCGTTACGGAAAAAACGGCGGATCAGTTCCACAGGGATGTCGCCACGCTTGGCTGCCTGGAGCCGACGGTCGAGCCGCGCGCCACCGAATTCGTCGAGCCCCGCGCCGACGGCAAGGCGGACATGATCACCCTGATTCAAAGCCTGATCAAACGCGGCCATGCCTATGTCGCGGCAGGCGAAGTCCTGTTCGATACGGCGTCGATGCCGGACTACGGGCAATTGTCGAAACGCAATCTCGACGAGCAGCAGGCCGGCGCCCGCATCGCCGTCGACGCGCACAAGAAGAACCCCGGCGATTTCGTGCTGTGGAAACTGTCTTCGGCCGAAGAGCCAGGCTGGGAGAGCCCGTGGGGCAGGGGCCGGCCGGGCTGGCATATCGAATGCTCGGCCATGTCGGCGGCCTATCTCGGCGAAGTGTTCGACATCCATGGCGGCGGCCTCGACCTGATCTTTCCGCACCATGAGAACGAGATCGCACAGTCGCGCTGCGCCCACGGCACGTCGGTCATGGCCAATGTCTGGATGCACAACGGCTTCCTGCAGGTCGAGGGCCAGAAGATGTCGAAAAGCCTCGGCAATTTCTACTCGATCCACGAATTGCTGGAAACCGACACCTTTGGTGGTCGCAAATGGCCCGGCGATGTGCTGCGGTTGGCGATGCTGATGACGCATTACCGCGAGCCTATAGACTTTTCCGTGCGCAAGCTGGAGGAGGCGGAGAACACGCTGCGCAAGTGGAAACGCGCGGCGGATCTTGCGCCGACGGCCGGGCAACTGCCGGTAAAGATCGTCGAAGCACTTTCCGATGACCTGGCTACCTATGCCGCTTTCCAGCAACTGACCCAGCTCGCCGGAGAGGCCACCGAGGTCGAAGGTACTGGTGAGAATGCCGCCGCTGCTTCGCTGAAGGCGGCACTTTTCTTCCTCGGCTTCGACGTCGGCGCGGCCAAGGTCGACGAGGCCGATGTCGCAAGAGCAATCGTCAGGCGTCTGGAATTGATCGCCGCCAGGAACTGGGCCGAGGCCGACCACATCCGCGATGATCTTTTGGCGCAAGGTGTACAGTTAAAGGACGGCAAGGATCCGGCCACCGGCGAACGCATCACCACCTGGGAGGTAAAAAGATGATCGACCATCTTGGCATCACCGTTGCCGATTTCGAGGCTTCAAAGGCCTTCTACGACAAGGCGATGGCGCCGCTGGGTGCTTCGCTGCTCTACATGGTGCCGCAGGAATATACCGGTGGCGCCAAGGTCGGCGGTTATGGCCGCGACCGGCCTGTATTCTGGCTGCATGCCGGCAAGGACAAGTCGAAAGACCACCAGCACGTCGCCTTCACCGCGCGCAGCCGCGCCGAGGTCGATGCCTTCCATGCCGCCGCGCTTGTCGCCGGCGGCCAGGATAATGGCGGGCCGGGGCTGCGCCCGCACTATCACCCGAATTACTACGGCGCCTTCGTCTTCGATCCCGACGGCAACAATGTCGAGGCCGTCTGCCATGATCCGGAGTAAACCCATGGATCGGAGCAGGTCATGAGCCTCGACAACCGGCCGGTCTACACAGGGGGCTGCCAGTGCGGCGCGGTGCGCTTCCGTGTCGAAGGCGCGCTTGGCGACGCCTCGATTTGCCACTGCCGGATGTGCCAGAAGGCGAGCGGTAATTTCTACCTGCCGCTGGTCTCCGTGCGCGGCGCCAAGCTCGACTGGACACGCGGCGAGCCCAGACGGTTCCGTTCCTCCAACGCCGCCTGGCGCGGTTTCTGTGCCGAATGCGGCACCCCGCTTACCTTCGAGGCGCCCGACGGCATGGCGCTGGCGATAGCCGCCTTCGACGATCCGGCTGGTATCGCGCCAACCATCCAATGGGGCACGGAAGCAAAGCTGCCCTATGTGGATTCCATTTCGCGATTGCCGGGCGAGGACACGATGGCGGATATGGGATCGGCCCCGTATCTTGCCGAGCTTGTTTCTTACCAGCATCCCGATCACGACACCGACCAATGGCCGCCGGGAGAAAGACCATGACCGAGACTGTCCGAACCGGCGGCTGCCAATGTGGCGCCGTGCGCTTCCGCATCAAGGGCGCGCTGGGCCGCCCGTCCATCTGCCATTGCCGCATGTGCCAGAAACAGTTCGGCTCCTTCTTCGGCGCCTTGGTGACGGTGCCAAAGGACGGCGTCGAATGGACCCATGAAGAACCAAGCTATTTCCAGTCGTCGGTCAACATCGACCGAGGCTTTTGCGCTCGTTGCGGCACGCCGCTGACCTACCGCCAGCCCGGCGGGCTCGAGATTGCCATCGGCGCTTTCGACGACCGCTCGGATCTGGCGCCGCGGATTCAGGTCAACTACGCGGCTCGGCTTCCCTGGGTGGAGACGATCTTCGATCAGCCTGTCCACGACGATCCCGACTACTATACAAGGCAGGAGCGGATCATCTCCTTCCAACACCCCGATCACGAAACGGCCAATTGGCCGCAACAGGGCCTGAAATTATGAGCTTGCGCACCCTCTATCCGGAAATCGAACCATTCGACAGCGGCATGCTCGATGTCGGCGACGCCCACATGGTCTATTGGGAGCGCGCCGGCACCAAGGGCGCCAAGCCGGCCGTGTTCCTGCATGGCGGACCGGGCGGCACCATCTCGCCGAAACACCGGCGGCTGTTCGATCCGAAGCTCTACGATGTCATCCTGTTCGACCAGCGCGGCTGCGGAAAATCGACGCCGAACGCCTCGCTGGAGGCCAACACGACCTGGCATCTCGTCGCCGATATCGAACGGCTGCGCCAGATGGCCGGCTTCGACAAATGGCTGGTGTTCGGCGGCTCCTGGGGCTCGACGCTGGCGCTCGCCTATGCGCAGACGCATCCCGATCGCGTCAGCGAGCTTGTGGTGCGCGGCATCTACACACTGACGCGGGCAGAGCTCGAATGGTATTATCAGTTCGGCGTCTCCGAGATGTTCCCCGACAAATGGGAGCGTTTTTTGGCCCCGATCCCCGAGGCCGAGCGCGGCGACATGATGGCCGCCTACCGCAAGCGGCTGGTCGGGTCCGATCGCAAGGCGCAGATCGAGGCGGCCCGCGCCTGGAGCCTGTGGGAGGGCGAGACGATCACGCTGCTGCCGGAGCCTGAAACCAGCGGTCCCTTTGGCCAAGACGACTATGCGGTGGCCTTCGCCCGCATCGAGAACCATTATTTCGTCCATGCCGGATGGCTGGAGGAGGGGCAGCTGCTGCGCGATGCGTGGAAGCTCGGGGATATTCCCGGCACCATCGTCCATGGCCGCTACGACATGCCATGTCCGGCGCGCTATGCCTGGGCGCTGCACAAGGCTTGGCCGAAGGCCGACTTCCACCTGATCGAGGGCGCCGGTCACGCCTATTCGGAGCCCGGCATCCTCGACCGGCTGATCCGCGCTACGGACAAGTTTGCCGGAAAATGACGATGACCCGCGAGCGTCTCTATCTCTTCGACACCACGCTCCGCGATGGCCAGCAGACGCCGGGCATCGACTTTTCGGTCGAGGACAAGATCGCGATTGCCAAACTGCTCGACGAATTCGGCATGGACTATGTCGAAGGCGGTTATCCCGGCGCCAATCCGACCGACACTGAGTTTTTTCAGCAGAAGCGCACGGCGACGGCCAAATTCGTCGCTTTCGGCATGACCAAGCGGGCTGGGGTCTCTGCCTCCAACGATCCGGGCCTTGCCGCGCTCGTCCAGTCGCAATCGGACGCCATCTGCTTCGTCGCCAAGAGTTGGGACTACCACGTTCGGGTTGCGCTTGGCTGTACCAACGAGGAGAATCTTGCCGCCATCAAGGCTTCGGTCGAGGCCGCCGTCGCTTCAAACAAGGAAGCAATGGTCGACTGCGAGCATTTCTTCGACGGTTTCAAGGCCAATCCCGATTATGCGCTGGACTGCGCAAAGGCGGCTTATGATGCCGGTGCGCGCTGGGTGGTGCTTTGCGACACGAATGGCGGCACCCAGCCCTCGGAAGTGCGGGCAATCGTCGAAAAGGTCATCGCCGCGGGCATTCCCGGCGAGCATCTTGGCATCCACGCCCATGACGACACCGGCCAGGCGGTGGCCAATTCCCTTGCCGCCGTCGAGGCCGGCGTGCGCCAGATCCAGGGTACGCTGAACGGCATTGGCGAACGTTGCGGCAACGCCAATTTGGTCTCGATCGTGCCGACGCTGGCGCTGAAGCCGGCTTTCGCCGACCGCTTCGAGACTGGAATTTCAGCCGAGGCGCTGACCGGCATCTCCAGGCTCTCCCGCGCCTTCGACGAATTGTTGAATCGCGCCCCGGAAGCGCAGGCACCTTATGTCGGCTCTTCCGCCTTCGCCACCAAGGCCGGCATCCATGCTTCCGCACTGGCCAAGGAGCCGGCGACCTATGAGCACGTGCCGCCGGAATCGGTCGGCAACCGCCGCCGCGTCATGGTCTCCGACCAGGGCGGCAAGGCAAATTTCCTCGCCGAGTTGAAACGGCGCGGCATCGATGTGCCGAGGGACGATCACCGGCTCGACGCGCTGATATCGGTTGTCAAGGAGCGCGAGGCCTCGGGCTATGCCTATGAGGGCGCCGACGCCTCCTTCGAACTCCTGGCGCGCAAGATGCTGCATGGCCTGCCCGAGTTCTTTCACGTCACCTCGTTCCGCTGCATGATCGAGCGCCGTTTCGATGCCAACGGCCAGTTGAAGACGGTGTCGGAAGCGGTGGTCAAGGTGCTGGTCGAAGGCGAGGAGAAAATGTCGGTGGCCGAGGGCCATGGCCCGGTCAACGCGCTCGACCTCGCGCTGCGCAAGGATCTCGGCAGATACCAGAACGAGATCGCCGATCTCGAACTTGCCGACTTCAAGGTGCGTATCCTCAATGGCGGCACCGAGGCCATCACCCGCGTGCTCATCGAATCGCATGACGGCACCGGCGCGCGCTGGTGGACGGTCGGCGTCTCCGAAAACATCATCGACGCCTCGTTTCAGGCGCTGATGGATTCGATCATCTACAAGCTGATGAAGAACCGCGAGATGGCGGGCCTGGTTGCGGCCGAGTAAGTTTGAACCATCAGCGAAAGTCCATTGATCCATCAGAACTTTGCGATGGTCTTGCCAGGGTTACTGGGCCATAGCGTTGGGCCATGGCCGCTGAAGCAAATACCCCGGACGCAGATGCAAAAGCCCGCCGCGGCTTCCTGCTGGCGCTTGGTGCTTATCTCTTGTGGGGGCTGCTGCCCTTCTACATGAAGGCGGTGGCGCATCTGCCGCTTGCCGAGGTGATTGCGCATCGCATCGTCTGGTCAGTGCCGATCGCCGCGGCGGTCCTGGTCTGGGCCGGCCGCACGGCGGACTTCAAGGCGGCGGTTCGCTCGCCCCGCACCATAGCCATGGCGGCGCTGACGGCGGCGCTGATCTCGGTGAACTGGGGCATCTATGTCTGGGCGATCGCCGTCGACCGCACCGTCGAGACCGCGCTGGGCTATTACATCAACCCGCTGGTCAGCGTCGTGGTCGGCGCGCTGCTGCTCGGCGAGCGGCTCGACCGGTTGCAGATCGCGGCGGTGGCGCTTGCGGCGGTTGCCGTCGCCGTGCTGACAATCGAGGGCGGCAAGCTGCCCTGGGTGTCGCTGGCGTTGGCGTTTTCCTTCGCCGCCTACGGCTTCTTCCGCAAGACGCTGCCGATCGGTCCCAGCCAGGGTTTCCTGCTCGAAGTGCTTTTGCTGTCGGTGCCGGCGCTTGGCTACATCATCGTCCTGATCGCCACCGGACAGGACCACTTCGTCTCCAGCAATGGCTCCGACACCGCGCTGCTCATCGGCTGCGGGCCGGTGACTGCCGTGCCGCTTCTGCTGTTCGCCTTTGGCGCCAAGCTGTTGCGTCTCTCGACCATCGGCATCATGCAGTACATAGCGCCGACCATGGTGTTTCTGATTGCCGTGCTGATCTTCGACGAGCCGTTCGGCACCACGCAGGCCATCGCCTTTGCCCTGATCTGGGCGGCGCTTGGGATCTATTCCTGGTCCATGCTGTCGACCGCGCGCCGGGCTACAGCTGTCCGAGCCGCCTGACGAAAAGATAGATCGCTCCCGCGATCAGCAGCGATACGGCGGTGACCACCCAGAAGCCCGACGGGGTGTTGACCAGCGGCATCCCGCCGACATTCATGCCGAACAGGCCCGAGATGATGGTCATCGGCAGCAGCACCGCCGTCAGCACCGACAGAATGTAGAGCAGCTGGTTCGACTGCATCGTCAGTTTTGCCATCAGTTCGTCCTGCAGCAGCCTCGTGCGCGCCTGCAACTGCTCGCCATCGTGATAAAGGGTCTGCGCGCGGTTCGAGAGCCTTGCGGCCATGTCGTTTATGGCGTCGGGCAGCTCGTCGCGATGGGCATGGTCGAGGTGCCGGAACAGGTTTGTGAGCGTCGCCATTTGCCGGTGAATGACCACCAACTGCCGGCGCGCCTCGACCAGCGCTTGCCGCTCATTGTGCCATGCATCGCGCACGACACGGTCCTCGATGCCGTCGAGCGTATCGCCGAGCTTACCGAGCTCGAACGCCATGCCGTCCAGCGATTGGCCGATGATGGCTTCGATCAGGTCCGACGGCGAGCGGAATTTGCGTGATCCATTTTCCACCATCTTGCGGACGGCGTCGACCGACTCCAGCGGCTGCTTGCGGGCGCCGATCAGCATCGTGTCATTGAAGGCGAAGCGGAAATGGACGAGTCCGCGTGCCTCCGAAAAGTCGTGCTTGAGGTCCGGCAGATCGCCATAGAGCCAGCCATCGTCATAGTCGATGTGGCAGCCATGGCTGGGCGCCAGGAAAGCATCGCGCGCCGGCGCCGACAGGGCCTTCTCTGCGCCGATCTCCTGGCGTGCATGCAGATCGGTGATCTGGTAGCTCCGCCAAGTCCACTGCGCCTGCCCGGGGTCCTTCGTGCGGGAGCCATCAGCGGTGAAATGATAGAGGAAGAACAGCCCGTGCTCATCGGGCAGGTAAGGCGACAGGTCGGTGCCTTCGGAGGGGAGGGCGATGTTCATGGCGGCTTCGCCGGTCTCTGATGCGGTCGGGGTCGCGGGGGCGGCCAAGCGAAATCTCTAGCATGGCATCCCTGATTTAGTGTGACTGTTTCGTGACGGCGTGCAACTGGAAAGCAGGACGCGGCCAGCCAACGGTCGCGCGTTCAAAGCACGCTGGTGATCCCGCCATCCACCAGCAATGTTTGTCCGCTCACGAAACTGGCGGCATCGGATGCCAGGAACACGGCAGCGCCTGCAAGTTCCCGCACCTCGCCCCAACGCCGCATCGGCGTGCGCCCGGTTAGCCAGGTGGAGAATGTCTCGTCGGCGACCAATGCGGCGTTGAGCTCGGTTTTGAAATAACCGGGCGCGATCGCGTTGACGCGCACGCCATGCTGACCCCATTCGCCGGCCATCGACTTGGTCAGCATGGTGATGGCGCCCTTGCTCGCCGCGTAAGGCGCGATCGAAGGGCGCGCGAGCACGCTCTGCACCGAGGAGACGTTGATGATCGAACCGCCCCGGCGCTCGATCATGCCCTTTGCGACGGCCCGGCTCACCTTGAACACGCCGTCCAGGTTGGTGGCCATCAGCGCGTCCCAATCGGCGTCGCTGAAGGTCTCCAGCGGCGCCCGTCGCTGGATGCCGGCATTGTTGACCAGGATGTCGATCGGTCCAGTACCGGTTTCCGCCGCCATGATCGCCCTGTCGACCGACCGCGTGTCGGTCACGTCGATCACCGCTTCCGCGATCGAATAGCCCGCGGCGCGCAGCCCGTCCGCGGCCGCTTTGAGATCGTCGGCCTTGCGGCCGCCGATCGTGACGCGCGCGCCGGCGCTCGCAAGCGCTTCCGCGAAGGCAAGGCCCAGGCCGCGGCTGGCGCCGGTGATGAAGGCATGTTTGCCTTCGAGGCCGAACAGGCGGCCGAGATAGTCAGTCGAATGCAATTTGCACCTTCATCGATTGCGATTTATCGCCCGCCAGCGAAGGCTCGTCTGGCCCCGGCAAGCGGCGGCACCAGCGTGCCGTGTGGCCTGATGACATGCAAGGCGCTTTGTCGCCTTGGCGCCAGGTTGACGGCTTCGGTTGTCGCGACCGTCAACCTCAGCGCTTCGGCCCTCGGGCATTGGCATCGCCGCCGGCTTCGAACATCATGCCGCTGCCGGAATGTCGCAGCGACTGCGGGCGCATGGCTTCCATCCATCTCGATTGGCGGCGGCAGGACCGGCGCGCGGTGATCGCCGATTTGCGGGACGCTGACCGGAGGGAGGGCAGCAGGCAGGAGCGGTAGGCAGTGTTTCTCCCTACCGCCTTGCTCCCTCGATCTCACATCTTGTCGATCACCGACTGTACGCCTTCCGTCGGCGCGTCGACCGAGGACCCGGCCACCATGATGGCGGCGACGATGGCCTCGGGGTCGTTGACGACCAGCGGCTTCACACGCTGCGCGGTGTGAATGAAGCCCTCTCCCGTCATGTGATCAAGCAACGACAGCATCGGATCCCAAAATCCGCTGACATTGCCGAAGACGATCGGCTTGCGGTGATGGCCGAGTTGCGCCCAGGTCATGATCTCGACGATCTCCTCGACTGTGCCGATGCCGCCAGGCAGCGCCACAAAGGCGTCGGATTTTTCGAACATCTTATGTTTGCGCTCGTGCATGTTGTCGGTGATCAACAACTCGTCGAGCCGGTCAAGCGCGGTTTCGGTTGCTTCCTTGTTGATGAGGAAGCGCGGAATGATGCCCGTCACCTTGCCGCCGGCCTTGAGCGCGCCTTCGGCGACGGCGCCCATGATACCCTTGGTGCCGCCGCCATAGACCAGCCGCAGGCCTGCTCTGGCAATTGAACGTCCAAGCAGGTGTCCGGCCTTCGCATAGATTTCATCACGGCCCGGAGACGAGCCGCAATAGACGCAGACGGATCGAATCGTGTTCATACGAATGATTGGTGATTGGGTCTGAAAGCCTGGTCAAGCCCCAAGGGCAGGCAAGGGCGGGCTTTTTCTTGTCGGCTTTGGCAAAACACGCTAGACCGGCGTTAGGTGGCTAAGGGGTAGGGAAATATGGCGATTAATCCATTGAAGGCGTTTCTGTTCGCGGCGGGTGGGACCGTCGCGGCCGTGGGAACAGCCTATGTATCGGGCGTACTCGACCCGTATCTTCATCCGGCCCCACCGGCGCAGGTAGCCGCCTTGACGCCGCCAAAGCCAGCGGACTCCGGCACGGAAGGGCGCCTGCCGGCTCCGGCGGTGCCTGCCGCAACTACCCCGGCCGCGCCGGCAACGGAGGCGACGACCCCGGCAGTGGCGCCTGCGGCACCCGCGACGGCCGGTCCGATCGCGCCGACTTTCGACGTCGTGCGCGTCGAGGGCAACGGTTCGATCGTCGTTGCCGGTAACGCGGCGCCCAACTCGAAGGTCGAAATCCTCAACGGCACGATGGTGATCGGCTCCACGGTGGCAGGCCCCGATGGAGCCTTTGTTATCGTGCTCGACGATCCGCTGAAGCCCGGCGACTATACGATCGCCCTGCGCTCGACGGTCGGCACGATCGTGACTGCCTCGGCGCAGACCGCCGTCGTCTCGGTGCCTGCCAATGCGGCTGGGCAGGTGCTGGCCATGGTCGAGGAACCTGGCAAGCCGGCCGAATTGTTGACGGTTCCGGCGCCCGAGACAAAACCGGCGCCAGCAACCGGCGAGCAGGCCGCCGCTCCGGTTACTGAAGCGCCGGCGACGGTCGCTCCTGCGCCCGCCGCGCCGGCCATGGTCGAAGCAAAAACCGCTCCAGCGGCAGAGGCCGTGCCGGCGACAGCTGTGGCCGGACCCAAGATCGTCGTCGAGGCGGTCGAGATCGACGGCAAGAAGATCTTTGTCGCCGGCCTCGCAGATCCGGGCCGCAAGGTGCGCGCCTACGCCAACGACATTCTGCTCGGCGACGCACAGACATCGTCCGACAGCCATTTCCTGGTCGAGGCGACGCACGACATTCCGATCGGCAGTTATACCATCCATGTCGACGGCCTTGATGCCGACGGCGTGAAGGTGGTGGCTCGCGCCGCCGTGCCATTCGAGCGTGAGCCGGGCGAGGCGGTCGCCGCTGTCGCGCCAGCCGGGACCAAGCCGGCCGGGACCAAGTCCCCCCAGACCAAGTCCGCTGTGCCTGCTACCGCGGAAGCCCCAGCCGCTGCTCCAGCGGAGACCGCGCCGGCTCCCACCACAGAGGCCCCGGCCGTCGTCGCGGCAGCCACGCCGCCAAGCGACGTGCCTGAAGTCGTGTCGCCCAAGCTCGAACATGCCGACGGCGCGGTCATCATCCGGCGCAACGATACGCTGTGGCGGATTTCACGGCGCGTCTATGGTCGCGGCGTGCGCTACTCCACCATATACCTCGCCAACCAGGATCAGATCAGGGATCCTGATCGCATCTGGCCGGGGCAGGTGTTCAAAGTCCCTGAAAAGTCGAAGGAAGGCGATGCGGCCGACCTCAAGGCCATGGGGGAGCAGGCGACGAAGGCACCGGCCAAGACGCAATAGGGATAGATAGGCAATTCCGGCAATCTACCCATCGGCCCAGCTTGCCCTGTCATCGTTCATCGTCTATCGCCGATGAACGATGACAAAATGTATCCCCGTGCCAGACCTCGCCGCCACCGCACCGCCTGGCTGCATGCCGGACAGTCGCGCTGTCGCGGCGCGGTTCGCGGCGCTTTCGCATCCTGCTCGGATCGAGATACTGAAGCATCTGTCAGCCAGCAATTCCTGCTGCTGCCGTGAGGTCGTCGACCATTTCGACCTGGCGCAGTCGACCATCTCGCAGCATCTGAAAATATTGGTCGAGGCCGGCCTGGTCCGGTTCGAGCCCGACCGTCAGCGATCGCGCTACGCGGTCGATCGCGTGGCACTTGCCGAGATTTCGGCATCGCTGAACGCGCTCATCAATTCCTGCTGCTCAACCAGCCGCTGACCCTCTCACCTAAAAGGCAAGAAAAGTGGCCGAAAAGACCGTCTCCGCCGACACTTCAACACTCACGACAGTGCGCAACCTCTGGCCCTATATGTGGCCGGCCGACCGCGCCGACCTAAGGGCAAGGGTGACTTGGGCGACGCTGCTCTTGGTCGTAGCCAAAGTGACTCTGGTCGCTGGTCCCTATTTCTTCAAATGGGCAACTGATGCGCTGGCGGGCGGCTTCAAAACGCCTCCGCCGCTGCCGTCATTCATGCTCGCCCCGGTGATGCTGGTCATCGCCTATAATGTGCTCAGGCTCGTCCAGCTCGGCTTCAACCAACTGCGCGATGCGCTGTTTGCCCGGGTCGGCCAGCATGCGGTGCGTCAGCTTGCGTTCCGCACCTTCGTGCACATGCATCAACTGTCGTTGCGCTTCCACCTGGAACGCCGCACCGGCGGCCTGTCGCGCATCATCGAGCGCGGCACCAAGGGCATCGAGACGATCGTGCGTTTCATCATGCTGAACACGGCGCCGACCATCCTCGAATTCGCGCTGACCGCAGGCATATTTGGCTTCACCTATGGCTGGAAATACGTAGCCGTTGTTGCGATCACCGTCTGCATCTACGTCTGGTTCACGGTCAAGGCCAGCGACTGGCGCATCTCGATCCGCCGCGACATGAACGACAGCGACACCGACGCCAACACCAAGGCGATCGACTCGCTGCTCAATTTCGAGACGGTCAAGTACTTCACCAATGAATGGATGGAAGCCGAACGCTTCGACCGCTCGATGGCGCGCTACGAGATCGCCGCCACCAAGACCTGGACCTCGCTCGGCTGGCTGAACTTCGGCCAGGGCGCCATCTTCGGTCTCGGCACGGTCGTCGTCATGTGCATGTCGGCGCTGGAGGTGCAGGCCGGCACCCAGACGGTTGGCGACTTCGTCTTCATCAACGCCATGCTGGTGCAACTGTCGGTGCCGCTCAACTTCATCGGCTTCATCTATCGCGAAATCCGGCAGGGGTTGACCGACATCGAGCACATGTTCGACCTGCTGGACGTGCCGCAGGAGATCGTCGACAGGCCGGATGCCAGGCCTCTGCGGGTCAGCGCCGGCAAGGTCGAGTTCCGCGACGTGCATTTCTCGTATGATCCGAACCGAAAGATCCTGAAGGGCATCTCCTTCGAGGTGCCGGCCGGCAAGACGGTCGCCATTGTCGGGCCGTCGGGTGCGGGCAAGTCGACCATCTCACGGCTGCTGTTCCGCTTCTACGATGTGCAGTCCGGCCAGGTGCTGATCGACGGCCAGGATATCAGGGATGTGACGCAGGACAGCCTGCGCGCAGTGCTCGGTATGGTGCCGCAGGACACGGTGCTGTTCAACGACACGATCGCCTACAACATCCGATATGGCCGCGTCAGCGCCAGCGAGGAAGATGTGCGCAAGGCTGCCGAACTCGCCCAGATCGGACCGTTCATCGAGAAGCTGCCCGACGGCTACAAGTCGATGGTCGGCGAGCGCGGGCTGAAGCTTTCCGGCGGCGAGAAGCAACGCGTGGCGATCGCCCGCACCATCCTGAAGGCGCCGCCGATCCTGATGCTCGACGAAGCCACTTCGGCGCTCGATAGCCACACCGAGCAGGAAATCCAGGCCGCACTCGACCTGGTCAGCAAGGGCCGCACCACCATCGTCATCGCCCACCGCCTGTCGACGGTGATTTCGGCCGACGAGATCATCGTACTCAAGGATGGCCAGATCGCCGAGCGCGGCACCCATGTCGAGCTGATGCGAAAGCACGGACTCTACGCCTCGATGTGGGACCGCCAGCGAGAGGCGACCGAAGCCGAGGAGCGGCTGCGCATAGCTCGCGAAAGCGACGAGCTTGGCGTCGTTGTTCGCCGGCGGACATCGGAGGTAAATTGATCTTTGCGCTTGACCTCAACTTTGGTTGAGATTGTACGCCGTTCTTGGAGCCCAAAACGACATGGTTCAAGAGAACGGAACGATTGAAATGAGCAAGACAAATTATAATATTGATGGCGGCAGCGTGTTCAGGGTCGACAAGTTCGTCGTCCCCGCCGCCGCCCGCGAGGAGATACTCGTCAAGGTGAGGACAACCCACGAATTGCTGCGCCAGCAGCAGGGTTTCGTGCAGGATTTCGTGCTCGAGCAATTTTCGGGGCCGGGCGAATTCAACCTGGTGACGATCGTCGAATGGGAAAGCCAGGCGGCCGTCGACAATGTCGTGCCGATCGTCAAGGCCGCGCATGAGCGCATCGCCTTCAATCCGCAGGAAACCATTGCGCGCCTGGGTGTCAAGGCAGACATCGCCAACTACCAGCGCGTGCCGGAGGTGTAAGGTCTTCCTAGCGCCGCGGCGCCTGGTCGGTGGGCGTCCTCATCTTGTCCAATAGCAAGGGCTTTTATCTCCGACGACCAGTGATATTGTCTCGACAGAATAATCGCCAATTTACTTCGGACAAATTTCGATGTTTGGGTTTTTCTCGCGTAGATCCAAAGAATCCTCCGAGAAGAAAGGCCTAGCTTCGGAGGCCAAGGGAGGTAGCCTTCTGGTGCCCCTGATCGTCGTGCCTCGTTCGAAGATCGAACAGGCTGGCGAAAAGCCTTTTCAGCTTGTCGTCGCCGTCATGCAATTCACCGTGAACATGATTTCCAAAGGGCTATATCGGGACTCAGAGATCAACCCCAAGGCGATGCAGGTATTTCACGCGGACTGGTATTCCTCGGAGGTAAAGAACGGCGGCCACAGCCAATTTATCCATAACGCAGACGAAGAAATATACCCAATGATTGCCAACGCCAAAGCTGCGCTCATTGCTTGCGGTGCAGAGGGTCAGTTGGCGACGTTGGAGAAGATGTCGGCGTGGGTTGCCAGACATCCCGACAAAGCGGCGAAACAAACGGGCTTCGAGGGTGGTCGCGACGATTTCCTGGATACGCTCGATGACGCATTTTACGAAGCGGACGAAGCCGTGGTGATGGAGGATTTGCTTGCGCGATGGATCACGTCCTGGCCCGATCTGCAAATTGTCGATGATGACGATTACGACGATGCCATCGACCAACTGGTGCTGGCAAACCCCCAGCGCGAAGGCAGGCTTCTTCACGAGTCGGTTGGCGAACTGGTGCGCCAGATGTTCAGCCAGCGCGAGGTTGGCGCCGGCCTAGCCTGCGCAAAAATATCACCACCGGAGATCAAGCTGGCATTCGGGATGGCAAGGATATTGGACGTCGAAGGCGAAAAGCAGCTGGTTTTCCAGCTTCGAACCAGTTCGAAAGAGCTCCGGCTGTGCGCCAAAACAAAGGCAAGCGTTGCCGTTTACGAACATATCGCGCCCGAAGATCCACCGATCGTACGCCCGAGTGAGAACTCGTTGGGAGCGAACCCACCACGAATCGGCGTGCGGCTTGGTCATGCTGAAGGACCGGAGATCAACGCGGTTATCGAATTGGCCGAGCAATTCCATGCTCCGGTCGCAGTCGACCTTTTGTTGCGCAAAGCCGGGTTCGATCCTGTGGGTGCAGTTGTGTCGGCGAACTCGATCGTGCAAACTGCGGAAGGTCCCCTCGTGAACTGGGTGGTGACGGCGTCGGACCGGGCCTTCCTTTTTTTGTCTTCGCCGAATGGCGGTCTGCTCTTGCGGGGCAAGGATGACGAAAAGCTCGCTGAGGCTACCATGTCCGAACTCGACGAGCACTTTGATCGCTCCGCTGCCGCTGGATAGCTATCTGCTCGCGTTTCGGGGTATCCGTCTTCAGTGACCCGCCATCCGCCCCCCATTGTCGCGTTGCGGCGAGGGGGCCTTTCGGCTATTGAGGCCGGACTTGAAACAGGGACCTCCCCCATCCCATGAGCCTTGTCGACACGGTCAAGAACGCATTCGTACCGATCCATCGCGAAGGCTATCCCTTCATCGCGGCCTTCGGCGCGGCAACGCTTTTCATCGGTTATTTCTCGTGGATCCTCTTCTGGATCGGCCTCATCTTGACCGCTTGGTGCGTCTATTTCTTTCGTGATCCCGAGCGAGTCACGCCTGTAGACGACCGCCTGGTGGTAAGCCCCGCCGACGGCATCGTCTCGGCGGTGGGACCCGCCGTGCCACCGCGCGAGCTTGGCCTCGGCAATGTCGAGATGACCCGTATCTCCGTGTTCATGAACGTCTTTTCCTGCCACGTGAACCGCTCTCCGGTTCGCGGCCGCATCGCCAAGATCGAACATCGCCCCGGAAAGTTCCTCAACGCCGAATTGGACAAGGCGAGCACCGAGAACGAGCGCAACGGCCTTGTTATCGACAGTCCAAACGGAACGGTGGCGGCAGTCCAGATCGCCGGCCTTGTGGCGCGCCGCATTGTCTGCTGGGCCGAGGCCGGCGGCTCGATCGCCATCGGCGAACGTTTCGGCCTGATCCGTTTCGGCTCGCGCGTCGACGTGTTCCTGCCTTTGACCGCCACACCGCGCGTTGCCGTTGGCCAGACGGCGGTCGGCGGCGAAACCGTACTGGCCGAATTCGGCGGCATCACCGGCACGCCCCTCGTACGGATTTCCTGACCGGTGGGCACGCAGTATAAAAAATTCGAAGCCCATGCCAGCGGCGGTCCGCGCATCCGCGAGATCCCGATGCGCATGGTGCTGCCCAATCTCGTCACCGTGCTTGCCATCTGCGCCGGCCTGTCCGGCATCCGCTTCGGTTTCGAGGGCCGTTTCGAGCCGGCGGTGGTGATGGTGCTGCTGGCTGCTTTTCTCGACGGCATCGACGGCCGCCTGGCGCGGATGCTGAAGGCGACCTCGAAATTCGGCGCGCAGATGGATTCGCTGGCCGACATCGTCAATTTCGGCGTCGCTCCTGCCCTGGTGCTCTATGCCTTCCTGCTCGACCGCGCCGGCTCGCCGGGCTGGATCGCTGCACTCCTGTTCGCGATCGCCTGTGGGTTGCGGCTGGCGCGCTTCAACGTGCTGGACGACGAGAAGGCCGAGCGCCCGATATGGCAGAGCGAATATTTCGTCGGCGTGCCGGCGCCGGCGGGCGCCGTGCTGGTGATGCTGCCGCTCTATCTCTATTTCCTGCGCCTTGGTGTGGAGCCCAGCCGGCCGGCCGCCTTCGTCGCCACCGGCTTCACGATCCTGGTTGCCTTCCTGCTGGTCAGCCGGTTGCCGGTCTATTCCGGCAAGAGCATCAAGATTCCCGGCGACAGGGTGCTGCCGGTCATCCTCGCCGTCGTCCTCTACGTGCTCTTGCTGATGACCTATCCCTGGTACACGCTGACGGCATCGGTCGCGGGCTACCTGATCTTCCTGCCGTTTTCCGTGCGCGCCTATTCCAAGCGCGCCAAGCTGGAAGGCGAGAAGGTGTCGCCTTCGGACATAGGTTAGCCTTTCGAACATAGATTAGAAAGTCGGCCGAAGTCGTTGATACGACTCAGGCCGCCACGCCAAGCCCCAGCCGGTCGATCGCCAGCTTCCAGGTCGACACATAGTCGGTCTTGCCCGAACCAAGCACCGGGATTTCTTCGACCTTGACGATGTCGTTGGGCACCATCAGTTCGGCCGCTCCGGCCTTTTTGCCGAATTGGCGCAGCTCCTCGGCGCTTGCATCGCCGGCGGTGGTGACCAGCACGATGCGCTCGCCCCGCCTCTTGTCCGGCACCGCCACCGCCGCGTGGCGTTTTTCCGGCCAAAGCGACTGCACCAGCATCTCGACCGCTCCTAGCGACACCATCTCGCCGGCGATCTTGGCGAAGCGCCTGGCGCGGCCGCGAATGCTGATGAAACCTTCGCGGTCGACGGCGACGATGTCGCCCGTGTCGTGCCAGCCGGTCAGCGGCTGTAGCTCGCCGGGGCGGTCTGCGGTCATGTAGCCCATCATCATGTTCGGCCCGTCGAGCCATAACCGGCCGGCATCATCGATGCCTTCCACCGGCTCTAGCTTCATGCGGATGGCCGGCAAAAGCCGGCCGACCGTGCCGTCGCGGCCGTGGATCGCCGTGTTGACGGCAACGACGGGCGCCGCCTCGGTCAGGCCAAACCCCTCGATGATCTCGGCCTGGAAGCGCTCGCGATAGACGCGGCGGGTATCCTGTCTCACCGCCTCCGCGCCGGCGACGACAAAGCGCAGGCTGGAAAAATCCCCGTCCTTGGCGGTGCGCGCATAGTTGGCGAGGAACGTGTCCGTGCCGAACATGATGGTCGGTTTCACCTTGCGCGCGATCTCGGGGATGATCTTGTAGTGGAGAGGCGAGGGATAGAGGAACAGCTTTACCCCGGTGACCAGTGGCAGGATAGTGCCGCCCGTCAGGCCGAACGAATGGAACACCGGCAGCACGTTGAGCAGGATGTCCACCGGCGAAATGGTGATCCGCGCCTCGGCCTGCATGGCATTGGCGAGAAGGTTCTTTTGCGACAGGATAACCGCCTTCGGCGTGCCTTCCGAGCCAGAGGTGAACAGGATCACGCCCGGCTTGGCCGCATCCTGCCGCCGCAGCGGCAGGCGCCACAGCAGGGCGGCTGCAAGCTTGTCCGCCGTGGTGATGCTTTGGCGCACATCTTCCAGCCACAGCAGCCTGGCGCCGCCCTTTTCGACGGCGGCGACGATATCGGCGAGATCGGCCTTCTCGACGAAGGCACGTGAGGAGACAACGGTCCGGATCACGGCGGTGCGTACCGCCGCGGTTACGCTTGCCGCCCCTGCCGTGTAGTTGATCATCGCCGCCACGCGGCCCGCCGACAGAAGGCCGACGAACGACAGCACGACACCATTGGCGTTGGGCAGCATCACCCCCACCGCTTCGCCCGGCGCCGTCACCGCCTCGAAGCGCCTGCCCAGCGCCCGCGCGCCGATGAACATCTTGCGGTAGGTCAGGGAACCGGAGATGACGTCCTCGATGATCGGGTGCGACGCGCCGACGCGGTTGGCGGCGTCGCGCATGGCCAGGAACAGGCCGCGATCGAGGTCGGTGCCGAAAAGCCGGGCCTCGGCGACGCGGTCGAACAGCGCATTGGTGTTCGAGGCCTGGTCCGGGTTGCGCGCCACCAGTTCGGCGATCGTCATCGGCTCCAGGACACTGATCGACAACCGTGGAAACCAGTGACGCGGTGCCTTGTCCGCCGGTGTCAGCGAGGCCGGCAGGCTGCGTGCGCCGGCAACGAAAATCGGCACGATGCGGGCATCGGCTTGCATGGCGATGCGGGTGACGGCGCGAAACAGCCGAAACGTCTTGACGTCAGGCTCGACCGCGTCCGGCAGATAGACGGCCAGCCGGCCCTTGCCCTTCAGCACGCGCACCAGCCGGCGGCTTACGAAGACATGTTCGGCGTTGAAGGCAATGGTGCGGCCGAGTTCGCGCCAGGGTTCGAGCCAGGGCGAGCGCGCCGAGACCTCGTCGAGTATGTGCAGCGTGTCGTCCGGCAGCAGCGACAGCATCAGCGCCGGCTCGAGGCGCGACTGGTGCGAGATGACATAGATGACCGGCGCCTGCGCCTTGCGGGCGACCCTGATGCGATCGTCGCTGATCCGGTACGCCAGCTTGAACGGCACGTAGAGCAGCGCCTGGGTAAAGCGCAGGCCGAGGCGGAACTTTTCCACCGCCCCGATCAGCAGCCAGGCTATAACCAGGCCCGCGAGCAGCGCCAGTGCCAGGATCATGCCGCTTGTCTCCCAACGATTCTTGTCATCGCGGCTCTTGTGCGGCCGCTTCGGGGGCAGAGCCTAGCGGAAGTCGAGGCAAGGTCAATGCGCAACGGGCGCCGTCTTCGATGCTTCCGCAGGCGATCTGGCGGCTGCCCAAGCGGCAACCTCGCTCTATCCGACGCGCTCCGCTGATTTGGCGAGGCGCCGAGTCCCATCGCCAATCCGTTGGCAAGAAAAGCCGACCTGCGTCGGGCTGTTCCATTGCAAAGAAAAAGCCGACCTTGCGGTCGGCTTGGGAGTAGGACGGGCCGAGGGGTTTGGGGGGACTTGGGGGGTGGCCCGTCGCAGCAATAATGTCTGGGCACGGTGATGGTTCCGTGACTTTGGAAATTTTTTAAGAAATATTTGACGACCTTTGCCGGGAGCGTGCCTTCAGCCAGTCGCGGCCGGCGTGGGCGAAGACCGCGCAGAGCACGATCGAGCCGCCCACCATGCTGGCCGCCGGCGGTATCTCGGCCAGGAACAGGAATGCAAACAGGATCGCGAACGGCACTTCCGCCGAGCCGAGCAGGCCGGATTCAGGCGCCGGGATAAGCCGCGCCCCTTCCGTCCAAAGAATTGAAGCCAGCGCGAAGGACGCGCCGAAGGTGACAAGCAGAATGGCGTCCCTTGCCGAGACCGCCAGGGGATCGGTGACGAACCAGCCGAGTATGAACAACAGGAAGGCTGAAACCGCGCCGGCCCACACCACGGGCGTGTCGCGGAAGGCACGCACCATGATCATGTAGAGCGCGCTGCCGGCCGTCATCAGCAGTGCCAGCCCGTCGCCGAACAGGTTGCCGGTGCCAAAACCCGACCACACCATGATGGTAACCCCGCACAGCGACACCGCCGCGGCCACCATCGTCTGGAGGCGGAAGGGCTCGCGCACCAACATCCAGGCCAGTACGGCGGCAATGAAGGGCGACGTCGCGTAGATGACCGCGACATTGGCGACGAAGGTGAACTTGAAAGCCGAAATGAAGGCGATGCTGGCCAGCGCGCCTTCAACCGCCAGCAGCCAGCCGCGCCAGCCAAGCCGCAGCGGTTCACGGTTGCCGGCGCGGCGGCGCCAGAGCACGTAGAGGCTGATCAGGATCGAGCCGACAAAGCCGCGCCAGCAGGTGATCGTCAGCGGATCGGCATGGATCGACTTGGTCAGCACGCCGGTCAGCCCGAACACGGCAGCCGAGGATGACACCAGAATGATGCCCAGCGTGCGCTCGGCGACAGTGTCGGTGGTGGCTGTCACATCAGTCATGCCGCAAAACTACGCCACTCCATCCTGACATCGTAGCGTCAGCAATAATGAACATCAAAGCCGCTTGCGGAAATGCTCGCCGCCGACGATCAGCAGGCCGGCGGCGACGATAAGGGCGGCGCCCAGAAACACCTCGCGGCGCGGCACGTCGCCCCAGATTGCGAAGCCGAGCGCGAACGCCCACAACAGGGAGGTGTATTCGAGTGGCGCCAGGATGGATGCCGGCGTGCGCTTCATGCCTTCGAAGAGAAGATATTGCGCCAGGCCGCCAAGTGCACCGACGCTGGCAAGAAGCAGCAACTGCGCCGGGTCCGGCGTATGCCACCACAGCAGGGCCGGCACCACCGAAAACACCAGGAAATAGAAATTGTTGAGGAGGAGCTGAATCATCGAGCGCTCGGCAAGGGCCGTCTTGCGCAGGAGTACGATGGCGATGCCCCACAGGAAGGCCGCCGTCAGCACCAGCAACACGGGTACCGACAGGCCAAGATGGGCGGGATCGCAGGCAACGAAGACACCGGCAAAGCCGATCAGAACCGCCAGCCAGCGCAGAACAGGCACCTTTTCGCCGAGCAGGACCACCGAAAGCACGGTGACGATGATCGGGGCCGCGTAATAGACGGTGGTCAGTTCGGCAAGCTGCAGGCTGCGCGCGGCATTGTAATAGCAAAGCCATGCGGCAAGCGTGAAGGCGCTGCGCACCAGCATCGGCCGGACGATCGGCGAGCGCACCGTGTCGGCAAACAGCGCCCGCCCGCCGATGGCTGCGCACGCGCCGAGAATGGTGATGCTGCGGAAGAACATGATCTGCCAGACGCTCATGCCGGTGACCAGCAGCTTGATCGAGGCATCCTGCGTCGAAAACAGCAAGTAGGCGGCGCCGGTCAAAAAGATGCCGGCGAGAACCCTTTCCCGTGTGTCGAGAATGGCGATGTCGGCCATAAGGCGTGCGCCTGCTTGTGAGGGCGGTCCGACCCTGACGGCTCCGCTCCCGCCAGCTATACGGGCGAAATCGCGGACGGCGCAGCTCCAGCGCCGTGCTTGCGTTGGGGCAGGGGACGGCAGCGCGAAATACAGCCTGTCTGCGATGCGGCTTCTGGCGCGGCACGGCTGATTGGTTTAGCATCGCCTTATAAAGCGGAAGCCGAAGGGCAAGCGCGCGGAACGTCGGCGAACAAACAAGAAATTGGCGCTCAGCTCATGCCGGATGTAGCATGCGCGGGCGCGGCCCGACGGGCCGTCTGTGCCAGGGCGGATATTGCGGGGGAGAAGGCCGATGCGGAAACTGCAGTCGCAAGGCGTCCATCACATCACGCTGGTCGGCGCCGGCCGCCAGACCTCGATCGATTTCTGGGAAGGTGCGCTGGGCATGCCTTTCATCTTCGAGCAGCCCAACCTCGACAAGCCGAGTGAAAGCCATCTTTATTTCGATCCGGGCGACGGCCGGCTGATCACCATCTTCACCGACGAGGCCCGCATGGCCGTGCAGCGCCGCACCCCGACCGACACGGGCTGTGTCCATCACATCGCCTTTGCGGTGTCGCGCGTCACCTTCCTTCAGGCGGTCGCCCGGCTCGACGAGCGCGCCATCAAGCACAGCGGCGTCAAGGATCGCGGCTTCATGGATTCGATCTATTTCGAGGATCCGCTCGGCCTGCTGATCGAGCTTGCCTCCTACCGCTTCGAGCCGCCCGCGGGCTCCACTCATGCCGACGTGCTGATGGAGGCGCATAAGCTTCGCGTCGCACGCGGCGACTACAACATCGCCGAAGTGCATCTGGCTGATGCCATCCAGGCGCTGGTGGAACGCGCGCGCGCGACATTGTCGGCCGACCGAGCACCCAAAAATCCGTATTGAAGGCTGAACAGGCAAGGGAGGACTACGTGGCAAAGGCAGTGACGAAGAGCGCCGGAAAACCGGCGACCAAACCAGCGTCAAAACCGGCAGCAAAAACGGCCGCGAAGCCGGCGGCAAAAGCAGCGGCCAAACCAGCGGCCAAGACGGCGCCAAAGGCAGCTGCCGGCAAGACGGCGTCCAAGGCAAAACCGGCAAAGAAACAGGCACTGACCATCAGCATGCTGAAGCCGAGCGTCAACAACATGACCGTTCGTGTCTTTGCCCGCGCCGCCGGACTGGACCATGCGGAGACCGATGCGTGGGGACAAACGCGCTCGCCGGAATACATGGCGCGCAATCCGGCCCATCTGACGCCCATGATCGAGGACAAGGGCCTGCCGCGCGGCGTGCTGTGGGAGAGCTGCGCCATCATGCAATACCTTTCCAACAAACATGGGTTGGAGAAATTCTATCCCAAGGCGCCAGCCAAACGGGCGATGATAGACAGCGCGATGTTTTATCTGATCGGCACGCTCTATCCTTATGTGGCGCGCGCCACATATCCGGCACTCGGCTTTCCGCAATATGCCGGCGAAGTCGGCCATAGCGACGCCCATCCGGAGAGGAAATCCGAGGCGCAGAAGGCGGCGGTCGCCGCGATTGCCGAGCCGCTCGAGGTCTTCCATTCCTTCTTCCGCAACGGCAAGCCGTTCATCGGTGGCAAAAACCCCTCAATCGCCGACATCCGTCTGGCGGCGACCCTCGAGTTCCTCGCCGTCATAAACTACGCCTTGCCCAAATGGGCGAAGGAATACATGGCTGCGATGGAGAAGAAGCTCGGCAAGGCCTATGCCGGCCCGGCCGGCGACGTGCGCGGCTACATCGCGCATGTGAAGTCGCAGGCGAACGCGTGACGCGGGTGAGGGACACCATTAGGCGGCGCCGCAGGAAAGGAATTGTGGTGCACGAGAAGCTATCGAAAGGCTGGATATGGACGCGACCGGATTGAAGGCCATGCAGGCGCCGCTGAAGGACGCTTATCGCGGCGATGCTTCGCGCGCGCTGATCACGCTGCGAGCCAAGGGCACGATCGACGACCAGTCGATCGCTTGCAAGGTCGAGACGGGCAGGGCGATCGCTGTTGCCGGCCTGCACCCGGCGACAGGCGGCTCGGGGCTCGAACTGTGTTCCGGCGACATGCTGCTCGAGGCGCTGGTGGCGTGCGCCGGGGTGACGCTGAAGGCTGTGGCGACGGCGCTCGAGTTCAAGCTCGGCGCCGCGACGGTCGAGGCCGAGGGCGACCTTGATTTTCGCGGCACGCTCGGTGTCGCCAAGGATGCGCCGGTCGGTTTTCGCGCCATCCGGCTCAATTTCAATCTCGACACGCGTGAGCCGCAGGAGCGTATCGATTCGCTGCTGAAGCTGACCGAGCGCTATTGCGTCGTGTTCCAGACCATCAATCAGAAGCCTGAGCTGACGGTGAGCGCGCATTGATGAATCACAAGGCCCGCGGCGGCCGCCGCGGGCCTTGTGATTCCTGGTGCTTACTGCGCCGACGGCGCTTCGGCATCGCCTTCGTCGGTGAAGGGCGAGGCGCTCGGTACGCACTGTACCGACCAGCCGGCGGGTGTCGGCTGCTTCTGATACTCGGTGATCGCGGCGGTGCACTGTTCGCGCTTGTCGAAGGTGCTTGGCAGCACGACCATGCCGCCCTGTGGGCCGGCGATTACCAGATACCAGACCAATGCTGCGGTGGTAGCCATGGAGTTTTCCTTGTTCTGCCCAGCAGGGCGCTTGGTGAGGGAGCCATCCGACCCTAACAACTCCTCGGAAATGACGAAAGCATGACCGGCGGATTTCTGGGCTTGCGTGTTGCAGCCGCCACAATTCAATCGGCCGCAAAACAATAGAACAGCCGCCGAGGCGTCGAGACCGCCGGGGTCGTGACGACCCACCATGGCCGCCTCGTCGGCATCGAAGGCTCGAGCTTATTCCGGTTGCCGGTAGGCGACGAAGCGGTTGTGCTTGGCCTGGAAGATCAGGCCGGTTTCCTTGAGGTCCGGGCTGGCCAGCGGCACGATGCGTCTGGCGATCTCGGACGGGTGCGGCAACGTCTCGGGATCCTCGCCGGGCACGGCTTGCGCCCGCATCGCGGTGCGGGTGGCGCCGGGGTCGGCGGCGTTGATGCGCAGCGGCAGGCTTTGCGTCTCATGCGCCCAGGAGCGCATCATGGTCTCCACCGCTGCCTTCGATGCAGCGTACGGCGCCCAGAAGGCGCGCGCCGAATGCGCGGCGTTCGAAGACAGGATAATCGCCCGTCCGGCATCCGAAAGCCGCAGCAGCGGATCGACGGAGCGAATCAGCCGCCAGGTCGAGGTGACGTTGATGGTCATCACCTTCTCGAAGGTCTTGGCCTCGACATGGCCGATCGGCGAGATGACGCCGAGCACGCCGGCATTGGCGACGAGGATGTCGAGCTTTCCCCAGCGCTCGTTAATGGCACCGCCCAGCCGGTCGATGCCAGCCATGTCGGCGAGGTCGAGCGGCACCAGCGTCGCCTGGCCGCCGGCCGCCTTGATCTGGTCGTCGAGTTCTTCCAGCCCGCCGACGGTGCGGGCTACCGCGATGACATGCGCACCGGCGGCCGCCAATTCCCTGGCGATGAAATAGCCGATGCCGCGCGAGGCACCGGTGACGACCGCAACGCGGCCGGTAAGGTCGAGGGTCATGCGATGGCTTCCGGAAATCTGACTAGGCTGGTGACGCTCCGGCAATCTACGCCCCGCTTGTCGCCAGCAGCGACAGCGTGCGCACATTGTCGTGGCCTTCGAAGTCGAGCAGGCGGGTCGGGTACTGGCCGGTAAAGCATGCATCGCAGAACTGCGGCTGTTCGTCGTTGCGGCTGGCTTCGCCGACGGCACGATAGAGCCCGTTGATGGAGAGGAAGCCCAGCGAATCGACGCGGATGAACTCGGCCATTTCTTCCACCGACATGCGCGACGCCAGCAGCTTCGACTTCTCCGGCGTGTCGACGCCGTAGAAGCACGAGGCGCTGGTGGGCGGCGAGGCAATGCGCATGTGCACTTCCCTGGCGCCGGCGTCGCGCACCATCTGCACGATCTTCTGGCTGGTGGTGCCGCGCACGATGGAATCGTCGACCAGCACCACGCGCTTGCCTTCGATCATGCGGCGGTTGGCGTTGTGCTTCAGCTTGACGCCCATGTGGCGGATGGAGTCGCCGGGCTGGATGAAGGTGCGGCCGACATAGTGATTGCGGATGATGCCGAGTTCGAAGGGAATGCCCGCAGCCTGGCTGAAGCCGATGGCCGCCGGCGTGCCGGAATCCGGCACCGGCACGACGATGTCGGCATCGACCGGATCTTCCTGCGCCAGTTCGGCGCCAATGCGCTTGCGCACTTCATAGACGTTGCGGCCCTCGACCGAGGAGTCGGGCCGGGCGAAGTAGACATATTCGAAGATGCAGAAGCGGGTCTTCTGAGGTTCGAACGGGAACAGGCTCTCGATGCCCTTGGAGGTGACGACGACCATCTCGCCGGGCTTCAGGTCGCGCACGAAGCGGGCGCCGATGATGTCGAGCGCGCATGTCTCGGAGGCGAGGATCCAGGCGCCGTCGAGATCGCCCAACACCAGCGGGCGGATGCCGAGCGGGTCGCGGCAGCCGATCATCTTCTTGGCTGTCATCGCCACCAGCGAGAAGGCGCCCTCGACCTGGCGCACCGCGTCGATGAAGCGCGAGTTGAGGTCGCGCTCCTTGCTGGTCGCAACCAGGTGCAAAAGCGTTTCGGTGTCGGAGGTGGAGGAGAAGATCGCGCCCTGCTTCTGCAAGGCCCGCTGCACCGTCATGGCATTGGTCAAATTGCCGTTGTGCGCAACGGCGAAGCCGCCGTCGGCCAATTCGGCGAAGAAGGGCTGGATGTTGCGCATCCCCGCGCCGCCGGTCGTGGCGTATCGCGTGTGACCGATGGCGCGATTACCCTGCAGGCTGTCGATGACGCGTTGCTTGGTGAAAGTATCGCCGATCAGGCCGACATGGCGTTCGACATGGAACTGAGTGCCGTCATAGGAAACGATGCCGGCCGCTTCCTGGCCGCGATGCTGCAGCGCATGCAGGCCCAGTGTGACGATGGCCGCCGCGTCCTGCCGGCCGAAGATGCCGAACACACCGCATTCGTCATGGAAGTGGTCGTTGGCCTCGGCGGAAAGCACGTTGTCTGCGTCTGCCATCTTAAGCTCCGCTAAAATCGCCATATAAGGCGGTCGCGCGTCGAAAGCAACGCACCGCGTGCGGTCGTTCACATTGATCGTTCGTCTGACGCCCGGTTGGCGCGTCAGTTCGCCGGCGCTGGCGCCGGCTTGGCCGTGTTGTCGGCGGGGCCGGTGTCATTGTCGTCAGGAGCCGGCGCGTTGGCATCGTCACCGGTTGCCGGTGCATCCGCCGCCGGTGCATCGGGCGCAGCCGGGGTCTCGGCGCCTGCTTTCGGGCTGAGCTTCTTGAGGATTGCGTTTTCCGTGTCGGCGGGCAGCAGGTTCTCGATCTTGGCGCCTATCTGCTCCAGCAAGGGCCGCGACTTGGCATCCGTGACCCAAGCCGGGGCCTTGGCGCCGGCCAACCAGTTGAAGAACAGCAGCGCCACCGCGACGACCAGGATTCCGCGCGCCGCGCCGTAGAGAAAACCGAGCGTGCGGTCGAGCGCGCCGATGCGCGAATCGATGATCCAGTCGGCGAGTTTCATGGTGATGACCGAGACCACGATCAGCGCGATGATGAAGACGACGCCGGCGGCTGCCGCCATCGCGATCTTCTCATTGTCGATATAGGGCTTCAGGTAGGGGAGGACCGGTTTGTAGAAGAAGAAGGCCGCCGCCGCCGCTGCCGCCCACGAAACAACTGACAGCACCTCGCGCGAAAACCCGCGAACCATGGCGAGCATCGCCGAGACCAGGGTGAAGCCGACGAGAATTCCGTCAAGCAGCGTAATCGGCATGTCTTTGGCCCCGCTCCGATCTTTTCTTCACGGCCCGGCGAGCCGCGTTACTCTTCGTCGTCGGCACGGCTGCGCCGTGAGCCGGCTATGCGCGCCACGAGGTCGGCAAGCACGGTGGGCTGGAAAGCGCCGGCCCCGATCCCTCCAGCAAGTTCCTCGCTGCCCAAGGGCAGAACCGCGCTACCAAAACCCAGCTTTTCGGCTTCCTTGAGGCGCTGCTGCGCATGCGCAACCGGCCTCACCGCGCCCGAAAGGCTGATTTCGCCGAAATAGACGCAATCGGCGGGAAGGGCAAGACCGGTGAGCGAGGAAACCAACGCGGCGGCGACCGCCAGATCGGCCGCCGGCTCGCTGATGCGATAGCCGCCGGCTACATTGAGATAGACGTCATGCTGACCGAAGCGGACACCGCAATGGGCTTCCAGCACCGCCAGCACCATCGACAATCGCGCGCCGTCCCAGCCGACCACAGCCCGCCGTGGCGTGCCGAGCGAGGAGGGCGCGACCAGCGCCTGGATCTCGACCAGAACAGGTCTGGAGCCTTCCATGCCGGCGAAAACCGCCGCTCCCGGCGATTTCGCGTGCCGTTCGCCAAGGAAAAGTTCGGACGGGTTCGAGACTTCGCGCAGACCCTTGTCCGACATTTCGAAGACGCCGATCTCATCGGTCGGTCCGAAGCGATTCTTCACCGTGCGCAGGATGCGGTAATGGTGGCCGCCTTCGCCCTCGAAATAAAGCACGCCGTCGACCATGTGCTCGACCACGCGCGGACCCGCTATCTGGCCTTCCTTGGTGACATGGCCGACCAGCACGATCGCGGCACCCGTGGATTTCGCGTAGCGGATCATCGCCTGGGCGGCGGCGCGCACCTGGGTAACCGTGCCGGGCGCCGAATCGGCAAGGTCTGTCCACAGCGTCTGGATCGAATCGAGAATGACCAGATCCGGCCGCTTGCCGTCGGCGATCGTGGCCAGAATATCCTCGACATTGGTTTCGGCCGCGAGTTCGACCGGCGTCGACGCGACGCCGAGACGTTGCGCGCGCAGCCTGATCTGCGCGACGGCTTCCTCGCCCGAGACATAGACGATGCGGTGACCGCGCGAGGCGAGGGCGGCCGCCGCTTGCGTGAGCAGCGTCGACTTGCCGATGCCGGGATCGCCGCCGACCAGCAGCGCCGAGCCCCGGACGAAGCCGCCGCCGGTGGCGCGGTCGAGTTCGCCTATGCCCGAGACGATGCGCGGCGCGTCCTCGATGTCGCCCGAAAGCGTGGTCAGCACCACGGCCCGGCCCTTGCGGGCATTGCGCGTGTTGGCAGGCCCCGAGCCGATGCCGCCTGACGTGCCTTCCTCGACTAGCGTGTTCCACTCGCCGCAGGCATCGCATTTGCCGGCCCAGCGCTGATGCACCGAACCGCAATTCTGGCAGATGAACTGGACGCGGGATTTGGCCATCAGGCGCGGCCCGCGCATTCGGCCAATGAAAGCGGTCCCAAGGTCAGCGGTACAGCGTTGCGGAATGAGGCTTTTCTCAAGAGATCACTCAAACCTCTCCGCGATATGGTGCTCTTCGGCGAGATCGGAGAAGCGGGTGAATTCGCCGTGGAAGGCGAGCGTGACCGTGCCCGTCGGCCCGTGGCGCTGCTTGGCCACGATCACCTCGGCCTTGCCGCGCATTTCGTTCATCTCGTTTTCCCACTTGACGTATTCGTCGGTGCCGAGCTTCGGCTCGCGGTTCTTGAGGTAGTACTCCTCGCGGTAGACGAAGATGACGACGTCGGCGTCCTGCTCGATCGAACCCGATTCGCGCAGGTCGGAGAGCTGCGGGCGCTTGTCGTCGCGGCTTTCGACCTGACGCGACAGCTGCGACAGCGCGATGATCGGCACGGTCAGTTCCTTGGCCAGCGCTTTCAGCCCCGTCGTGATCTCGGTGATTTCCTGCACGCGGTTCTGCGATGACTTGGCGGAAGAACCCTGCATCAGCTGTATGTAGTCGATGACGATCAGGTCGAGGCCACGCTGGCGCTTCAGGCGACGCGCGCGGGCGGACAACTGAGCGATGGAAATGCCGCCAGTCTGGTCGATGAACAGCGGGATCTTCTGCATGGTCTGCGAACAGGCGACCAGCTTTTCAAAGTCCATTTCGCTGATTTCGCCGCGGCGGATCTTCGAGGAGGAGATTTCCGTCTGTTCGGAAATGATACGGGT
Source organism: Mesorhizobium sp. ES1-4 (assembly GCF_020164745.1). GTDB lineage: Bacteria > Pseudomonadota > Alphaproteobacteria > Rhizobiales > Rhizobiaceae > Mesorhizobium. The sequence goes on from NZ_JAIUGV010000004.1 coordinate 248,398, forward strand.
TGCGAGCTGTTCGGACGACATTTCGAGAGAGAAGAACCCGACGACGCCGCCATTGGCCGCTTTGAACGAGCCGTCGGCCTGTTGCGCCGGCACATAGGCTTCCGCCACGTTGAAGGCGATGTTGGTGGCGAGCGACGTCTTGCCCATGCCCGGGCGGCCGGCAAGGACGATCAGGTCGGAGGGCTGCAGGCCGCCCATGCGGCGGTCGAGATCGCGCATGCCGGTGGCGAGGCCCGACAGGCCGCCGTCGCGCATGTAGGCGGCGTTGGCCATGTCGACCGCGGTCTTGACCGCGTCCGTGAAGCTTTCGAAGCCGCCGTCATAGCGGCCGGTCTCGGCCAGCTCGAACAGGCGGCGCTCGGCGTCCTCGATCTGCTCGGAAGGCGACATGTCGACGGGCGCGTCATAGGCGATGTTGACCATGTCTTCGCCGACGGTGATCAACGCTCGGCGCGTCGCCAGGTCATAGATGGCACGGCCGTAATCGGTGGCGTTGACGACGGTGACGGCTTCCACCGCCAGCCGCACGACATATTGCGCCACCGTCATGTCGCCGACCTTTTCGTCGGCCGGCAGGAAGGTCTTCAGCGTGATCGGCGTCGCCGCCTTGCCCATGCGGATCAACTCGGCCGCGACATCGAAGATCTTGCGGTGCAGGGGTTCGTAGAAATGGCCGGACTTCAGGAAGTCGGACACTCGGTAGAAGGCATCGTTGTTGACGAGGATGGCGCCAAGCAGAGCCTGCTCGGCCTCGATGTTGTTTGGCGATTCGCGATAGAGCGGTTGCTCCGCCACGCCGAATTTTCGCGCTGCCTCTGCCATGATGTCCCCGATTTAGAGCCCGCCCTTCGATATCAGAACTGGACAAGTCAGTGCTGACTTATCTGCAACAGTGACGGCTCAAGCCGCCTTGACGCTCGCGATTCACAGCCAAAATTTTTCCGTGGAAAGAATCACAATTGACTCGAATCGAGAGTTGCGGGTTTAGCCCTTCTCGAAGAAGAACAAAACAGGAAAACGGAAGCCGGGTTGACATCGGATTGCGGAGCCGTCGCGTCCTTTCATCCTTGTGCCAACATATCGCCCCAATCCGCACGCCGCGCCACCTTGAACGCGTCGCCGTCGCGTTTGGTGAAGAGTTTTTCCTCGACACTGCCGTCTGCCTCGCAGAGCTTGAGCGCAACCTTGCCGGAGCCGGATTTCGGCGGTGCGATGACCCGCGCGGCGTGGGAGGCAGCCGGCTGGCGCGAGGCGGCGACATAGATGAATTTCTCGTCTTCCCACGGCACCTCCGCCTCCTTGGCCAGCCGGTGCAGCCGCGAGCGGGCGACGCGGCGGGAAAAATGGCACCAGTCGGGAGGGTTGAGCGGGCATGGCGCTTCGTGCGGACAGGGCGCCAGCACATGCGCGCCGGCGCCGATCAACTGCTGGCGCACCGCCAGAATTCGCAGCCATCCCGCCGGCGTGCCCGGCTCGACGATAAGCAACGTGTCGGTCGTGAGCCGCCATAGACGGTCGACCATTTTGGGAAGGGATGCCGGCACGATCTCGTCCAGCACATAGGCGCATGTGACGAGGTCCGCCGGTTGCAGGTCGCCAAGGTCCGTCGTGGCATCGCCGGCCTGCCAGATGGTCCGGGTCGCGATTGCATCGGCGGCAAGCGTCTCGCCGATCTTGCGCACCGCGGCACTCGCCTCCAACAACGTGGCCAGTTCAAGTTCAGGCCAGAGGTCGCTGGTGGCCCAAAGTACCGTACCAGGGCCGGCGCCAACGTCGAGCAAGGTCGCGGGCGCGAAATCCGGCCGCGCTTCGGCGAGCGCATCGAGGCTGGCGCGGACAGCCGCGTAGGTGGCCGGCATCCGCGTCGTCAGATAGGCCTTGACCGCCATGTCCTGCGCCATGTGCAGGCGGCCGTCGCGCAGTTCGGCGCGGTAGCGGTCGGACAGGGTTTTCGCTGCCTGCTTCAGGTCCGGCAGCGGCACCTTCTCCAAAATGCGATCGACAGCCTGTCGAAGAGCGGCCGGCAGCTCCACGGCCTATGCCCCTCGCGGTGCAAGCAGGATGATCGAGGCGCCGGCCATGCAGAGCGCCGCACCGGCAAGGTCCCAGCGATCGGGCCGCACACCCTCGACCAGCCACAGCCAGGCGAGCGAGGCAGCGGTGTAGATGCCGCCGTAAGCGGCGTAGGCTCGGCCGGCCGCACTGGCGTCGACCAATGCCAGAAGCCAGGCGAACACAAGCAGCGAGGCAAAGCCCGGCACCAGCCAGAGCGGCGACTTCTCCAGCCGCCACCATGCCCACACCGAAAAGCAGCCCGCGATCTCGGCCAGCGCCGCGGCTGTGTAGAGGAGATAGGTCATGAAAAAGGCCTCGCGACGATCACGAGGCCTTTTTCGGGGCAGGAGCCTACAATGGCAAGCGCCAATAATGCATCCTGGCGGGCGCCGTTCCTATTCCGCCACCTTGCGTCGGCGGGCGGGCTTGGGCCGCTTCTCGACCGGAGCCGCCTCGCGACGGCCCATATCTTCACGGTGCTCCATATCTTCACGGTGCCCCATGTCTTCACGGTGCCCCATGTCTTCACGATGCCCCATGTCGCGCATTTCCAGCGCCTTTTCGCATTTGGCCATATAGTCGCGCGTCATCGGCAGCGTGTCGTTCTTCTTGGCGATCTGGAACTGGAAAATCACCAGGTCCTGCCAACGGAAGGCAGCCTCCGAGGCGGCCAGATAGAACTCCCACATACGGCAGAAGCGTTCGTCATAAATCGCCTTGGCCTTGTCGCGGTTGGCGGCGAATCGCTGACCCCAGTGCTTCAGCGTGTCGGCATAGTGGAGCCGCAGGATCTCGACATCCGTTACCACCAGACCAGACTTTTCGATCGCCGGCAGCACCTCGGACATCGCCGGGATGTAGCCGCCCGGGAAAATGTACTTGCGGATGAAGGCGCTGGTTGCCCACGGCACGCCGGAGCGGCCGATCGTGTGCAGGAGCATGACACCATCGGGCTTGAGCAAGGTTGCCGCCTTGTCGAAGAAGGTGCGGTAATGGTTGACGCCGACATGCTCGAACATGCCGACCGAGACGATGCGGTCGAAGCGTTCGTTGAGCTCGCGATAATCCTTCAGTTCGAAATGGACGTGGTTTTCCAGCCCTTGCGCATGCGCCCGGTCGGTGGCGACGCCATGCTGCTCGGTCGACAGCGTCACGCCCTGCACGTCGACGTCGAAGGCTTTGGCGAGGTAGAGGCCGAGCCCGCCCCAGCCGGAGCCGATGTCGAGCACCGTCTGGCCTGCCTTCAGCCTGAGCTTGGCGGCGATGTGGCGCTTCTTGGCGGCCTGCGCCTCGTCCAGCGTCATGTCCGGTTGCTCGAAATAGGCGCAGGAATATTGCATGTCCTCATCGAGGAAGAGCCGGTAGAGCTCGCCCGACAGATCGTAGTGGCGTTGCACGTTGCGGCGTGAGCGCGAGGTGGTGTTGATCTGCTGCAGCCGGCGGAAGGCGTGGCGCAGGCCCTCGATGGCTTTCGACCATGTCGCGTCGATGCCGCCGCTGCCCATGTTCTGGAAGGCAATGCGCATCAGTCCGAGCACGCCGCCTTCCAGAATGTCCAGTTCGCCGTCCATGTAGGCTTCAGGCACCGCCAGCATCGGATCGAAGGTGATGGCGCGCTCGGCATGCCGGGTCTTGATGTGCATGTGCACGAGCTCGCCGATGCCGTCGCCGAAGATGAATGTCGACCCCTTCGGCCCGGTCACCTTGAGACTGCCCGTGCGCACAAGGCGGTCGAGAACGCGCTTCAACAGAATATTCATGGTCCTATGTCCCCTCACGGTCAGACAGGCTGTCCTACTCTGCATCAATATGTAGGGTTTCGAAAAGTTCCTTTTGGCACAAAAAAGCCCGGGCGAGAGGCCCGGGCATTGGTCCAGAATGACTGGAAATCGGCAGGACGATCGGAGCGCCGGTTCGGCGCCCGGAACGCACGCGGTCAGGCGTTTTCTTCGCCGCCTTCGAATTCGGCATTCGGATCGAAGAAGTTTTCCGGCCGCGCATTGTCGTTGATGTCGTCGCCGTAAATGGCCTCGGCGGTGGTCAGCGTCTCGCCCTTGGCCTGGCGCTCGGCTTCTTCGGCCGTGCGGGCGATGTTGAGCGTGATGGTGACCTCGACTTCCGGGTGCAGCGCGATCGCCACATTGGTGAGGCCGATGGTCTTGATCGGCTGGTTGAGCTGAATCTGATTGCGGTTGACCGTGAAGCCTTCGGCGATCAGCAGGTCGGCGATGTCGCGCGTCGACACCGAACCGTAGAGCTGACCGGTCTCGCCGGCCGAACGCACCGCGATGAAGCTGTTGCCGTCGAGCTTTTCCGCGACCTGGGCCGCTTCCGACTTGCGCTCGAGGTTGCGGGCCTCGAGCTGGGCCCGCTGGCCTTCGAACTTCTTCTTGTTGGCTTCGTTGGCGCGCAGTGCCTTGCCCTGCGGCAGCAGGAAGTTGCGGGCAAAACCGTCCTTGACCTTGACGGTATCGCCCATCTGGCCGAGGCGGGAGACGCGTTCGAGAAGAATGACTTCCATGGTAATGTTCCTTTCGGTTGGGCGTCCGTCACAAGGCCGACGCCGAATTCTCTGGAACAGGTCAGGAAGCAAGGGGCGTTGCCGCCGGTGTCGCTGTCCTGCCTGTCGCGGCAGTTAGAGGTTTTTAACCTCAACTCGGGATTTGATGCCTAACCGGTCATGCCCGTCTTGGCCGGCGAGAGGAACGGGCGGCGAACCGCCCGTTCGAAAGAATTAGCGAACCACGTAGGGCAGCAAGCCGAGGAAACGGGCGCGCTTGATCGCCTTGGCGAGTTCGCGCTGCTTCTTCTGGCTGACGGCGGTGATGCGCGACGGCACGATCTTGCCGCGCTCGGAAATGTAGCGCTGCAGCAGACGCACGTCCTTGTAGTCGATCTTCGGTGCGTTGGCGCCGGAGAACGGGCAGGTCTTGCGGCGGCGATGGAAAGGGCGCCGGGTCGGGATCTGGTTGATGTCGACCATTATTCTGCACCCCCTTCAAAACCTTCGCGCGGACGGCGCGGACCACGGTCGCCGCCTTCGCGATCGCCGAACGAACGCGGGCCACGATCGCCGCGGTCGCCGAAGCTGCGCGCCGGACGATCGCCACGGTCGCGATCGCCGAAGCCACCGCGCTCGGAGCGCTCTTCGCGCTTCTGCATCATGGCCGAAGGGCCTTCCTCGTGCGCCTCGACCTTGATGGTCAGGAAACGCAGCACGTCCTCGGACAGGCCCATCTGGCGCTCCATCTCGTTGAGCGCTGCCGGCGGGCAGTTGAGGTCCATCAGCGTGTAGTATGCCTTCCGGTTCTTGTTGACCCGGTAGGTGAGGGACTTCAGTCCCCAGTTCTCGACCCGGCCGACGGATCCGCCATTCGCCGCGATGACGCCCTTGTACTGTTCGACAAGCGCATCGACCTGCTGCTGCGAGAGGTCCTGCCGGGCAAGAAACACATGTTCGTAAAGAGCCATTATGTCTTGGTGCCTTTCTTCGTTTCTCTCCCGGTTCCCGGCGGCAAAAGCCTCTGCAACTTCTCTGACCCGCGTGTGCCTCGAAAGGCGCGGGGAAGAAAGGAGCATGACGAGACGGTCGAGAGCGGAGACACGGGAGGCGGAAGCGCTTCTGGCTTCACACGAAGGTTATCGAAAAAACCTCCGGCCCTCCGTTCAGCCCCCAGCTGGGACCGGCAGATTGGCGGCGTCTATACAGCAATCCACTGATAAGGCAAGGGCAAGCAGCGTCTTCGATGTCGCAGCCACCGGAAAATCACGCCGCCGCGCCGGCAAGGCCAGACGATTTCCCGGCAACCTACCCTTAACCACTATGTCAGGTTGTACAGGGTTGTCCTGCACCGTCAACGACCGATTCATCATGGAAGGCGCACAAGCCCTGCGGGTCCTGTCACCCGCGCCGCCCTACACCGATGGGCGCCATGGAAGACGCCCGGCGTGAGCAAGATCGTGCTCTTGCTCACCGATGGTGAGAACGTCGTCTACGGCGCCAGCCAGCAGCCCACGAAATCCGACTACACGTCCTATGGCTATCTGGCTGGCGGCCGTTTCGGGTCCGACAACCAGACGACCGCGGCCCGCAATGTCGATGCTGGACCAAGAGCGTGTGCACGCAGTTGAAGAGCTAGGGCGTGCAGATCTACACGATGGTGCTGCAGTCCAACACGGCGGCCAACCGCACGCTTTACAGCGCATGCGCCACCGACCCGAGCGACTATTATGCGGTCAACGATCCGGCCAAGCTGCCGAACATTTTCCTGCAGATCGCCAACAAGTTCTCGAAGTTGCAACTGACGAATTGAGCGCCCGATATCGAGGGCGCCCGCATTACCTCATCCGAGCGGATCGAGACCTTCAACTCGTCGTATGGGCGACGACCTTGTTGACCGTCTCGGGGAAGAAGTCGGGCGCGGCATGGCGCTTGCCGAACATCATGTCGTACTGGATCAGCCGGAAATCCTGGATCGCCGGGTCGATCTCCTCCTGACGCGACCAGTCGGGCGTGGCCGCGCCGGCCGGAGTAAGCAGCAGATTGCGGTCGACAACGCGATAGCGCTCCCGCATCTCGCCTAGGAAGCCAGTGTAGTAAGGGTGGGTGATGCCCGCCGCGGTGAGGATATGATAGGGCAGGAAAGCAGGGCTCACCGCCCCCAGGTTCTCGACCGGGCCTGAGCGATTCGACCAGATGATCAGTGGTGTCGCGTGATGTTCGAGAGCGGCCTCCGGCGTCGCTTCCTTGCGTGGAGCGACGTTGTCCTTCATGAAGCCGGTCTCGACATAGACCGGTCCAAGTGGCGGCAGATGGTCACCGAAAAAGACGACAATCGTTTGCCGCTCGCGCGTCTTGGCCCATTCGACCAGCCGTTCGAGGCCGCGGTCCGCGTCGGCTGAACCCTCGGCATAGGAGAGCAGCGACTCACGCGCCCACGGGCTGATCGGGGCTTGCACCGAGTGGGTCGGGTTGGAATAACGTTTCGGTTCATAGGGGCCGTGGTTCTGCAGGCTGACCGCGAAGAAAAACACGGGGTCGTCGCTGGCATCGGCTTCCCGGATGATCTCGTCCGTCATCGCGGCGTCGGATGCCAGCGGTCCGCGTTTTTCCATGGGCGGCAGCGTTTCTTCCGATTTGAAGTCGTTGAAACCGAAATCGGCATAGACCGCGCCGCGATTCCAGAACCAGTTGGTGCCTGGGTGGATGGCGCGTGCCTTATAGCCTTCGCTCTTCAGGAAGGTCGCCATCGACGGTGTCGGGGTGCGCACATATTGCTGGTAGGGGATGCTGCCGGCCGGCAGGAAAGCATTGGAAAAGCCGGTCAGCGCCTCGAACTCGATATTGGCGGTCATGCCGCCGAATTCGGGTGAGAACATCGAGCCCGACCGGAGCGCCCGCACATTGGGGATCGGATCCGGGGTGATGGAGACGCCGGGCAGCTTGGTCGGATCCCAGAAGGATTCGCTCATGACGACGATGATGTCTGGCTTCTGAGCCGGCGCCGAGGCGGTCACGTGGGGCCTTTCGATTGCCGCGATCGCCTTTTCGGAATAGCCGGGCGGGGCCGAGACATGTGCCATCGGCACGTTGAGTGCGAAGGCGAGCGCAAAGCCGTTGGAGGCGTAGTTTTCCTTCTGGTCCCACATGATGGGGATGATCTGCAGCCGGTCCCTCGTCCAAGAGAAGGTAGCGTAGTCCATGATCGAGACGAAAAAGGCGAGCAACGGCACCGCCAGCGTCAGCCGGGCAAGGCGGCCCTTGTGGCTGAGGGCTGGAACCTTGCGGCGCCATAAATGCCAGCCGTAGACGAGCAGGGAAAGGCCGGCCACGATGCCCACGACCATGGCGAGCGCAGTCATCGGCCGATCGCGCACTAGGAGCGGCAGCAGGGCGAAAATCTGGCGGGCGTACAGGAAGTCCGTCGGATAAAGCGGATCGCCCAGATAATGCGACTTCTGGTGGCCGACAAAGGCCAGCGACAGGGTCAGCGGCGCGACGATCATCAGGCTTTGATGACTGCGGCCGAGCACGGCATCCAGGCCGATCAGGACCAGCGCGAATACGACGATGGTGGTCCAGCCGGGCTTGAGCGGCTGCAGGAAGAAGGAAACGGTGCCGGGGACATCACCACGCACGATCAGTTCGATGGCGAACACCAGGATAGCCGAGATCGCCAGACTGACCAGCCCGTAGCGCACGACCGGCCATCTCCGGCCCGGCAGGTAGCCGGTGGACGGATCGTCTTCCAGGAACTGCGGCGCGGCGTTGCCGGCACGTTTCAAATTCTTTGCCACTTAACTTTCCACTCAAAGACAACCCACGTCATCCGATTGTCATATAAATGTCACGAAAAGCTAGCGCCTGCAGCGGAAATAAGAAGAGCCAGCAAACGATTCGTGAGCGGTTTTCATCAGGTGTGATCGCCAAAAAGCCCTTTCGGAACAGGCGCTCGCGCGGGGATACGGCCTTCGGCATGGGCTGAAGTGGCTTGACTTGGCGGCCTGCCTTGCGTCACAGGCAGGGAAAATTCGTGGTATCAGGCAAACATAACTAGTCCGGGGAGCCCTCGCATGGCCGTCGCATTCACCTTTCCAGGACAAGGAAGCCAGGCTGTCGGCATGGGCCAGGATCTCGCCGATGCCTTTCCCGAGGCGCGCAGGGTGTTCCAGGAAGTCGATGACGCGCTCGGCGAAAACCTGTCGAAGCTGATCTGGGAAGGTCCGGAAGCGACCTTGACGCTGACGGCCAACGCGCAGCCGGCCCTTATGGCGGTGTCGCTGGCGGCGATCAGGGCGCTTGAAGCGCGCGGTTTCTCGCTGAAGGACAAGGTCGCCTATGTCGCCGGCCATTCGCTGGGCGAATATTCGGCACTCGCCGCCGCCGGCTTCGTTTCTATTGCCGACGCCGCCCGCCTGTTGCGCATTCGCGGCAACGCCATGCAGGCGGCCGTGCCGGCAGGCGAGGGCGCCATGGCGGCGATCATCGGGTTGGAACAGGCTGATGTCGAAGCTGCCTGTGCCGAGGCCGCGAAGGGCTCGATTTGCCAGGTCGCCAACGACAATGGCGGCGGCCAACTCGTCATATCGGGTGCAAGGGCCGCGGTTGAGCTGGCGGCGAAACTGTGCACCGAAAAGGGCGCCAAGCGCGCGCTGATGCTGCAGGTGTCGGCGCCGTTCCATTCGGCGCTGATGGCGCCGGCCGCCAATGTCATGCGCGAGGCGCTTGCCGGTGTTGCCAAGACCGCACCAGTCGTTCCCGTCGTGTCCAACGTATCGGTGCAGCCGTCGACCGATCCCGATGAGATCGCCCGGCGCCTTGTCGAGCAGGTGACCGGTCGCGTGCGCTGGCGCGAAACGGTGGAGTGGTTCGGCGCCAACGGCATCACTACGCTCTACGAGATCGGCGCCGGCAAGGTGCTTTCGGGACTGGCCCGCCGCATCGACCGCGACATCGCCACGGCCTCGGTAGGGTCGGCGGCCGAGGTCGAGGCGGCATTGGCGGCGCTTGCGTAAAACGCCGTTTGACGCCATCCCTATACGGGGTGCCTTCTTCTCAACCTGGAGACGAAAATGTTCGAATTGACTGGCCGCAAGGCGCTTGTCACCGGCGCATCGGGGGGCATCGGCGAGGCGATCGCCAGGGTGCTGCATGCGCAGGGGGCGATCGTCGGCCTGCACGGCACGCGCGTCCAGAAACTGGAGACGCTGGCCTCCGAACTGGGCGACCGCGTCAAGCTGTTTCCTGCCAACCTGTCGAACCGCGACGAGGTCAAGGCTCTCGGCCAGAAGGCTGAGGCCGATCTCGAAGGCGTTGACATCCTGGTCAACAATGCCGGCATCACCAAGGACGGCCTGTTCGTGCGCATGTCGGACGCCGACTGGGACACGGTGCTGGAGGTCAATCTCACCGCTGTTTTTCGACTGACCCGTGAATTGACCCACCCGATGATGCGCCGCCGTCATGGCCGCATCATCAACATCACTTCGGTGGTCGGCGTGACCGGCAATCCCGGCCAGGCGAACTACTGCGCCTCCAAGGCCGGTATGATCGGCTTGTCCAAATCGCTGGCGCAGGAGATCGCCACCCGCAACATCACCGTCAACTGCGTCGCTCCGGGCTTCATCGAATCGGCGATGACCGACAAGCTCAACGACAAGCAGAAAGAGGCGATCATGGCGGCGATCCCCACGAAACGCATGGGCACCAGTGCCGAAGTGGCGTCCGCCGTTGCTTATCTGGCTTCGAACGAGGCCGCCTATGTCACCGGGCAGACCATTCACGTGAACGGCGGAATGGCGATGATCTGAGCGGGTCCGGCAGCAACACCGCCGCGCTGTGAAAACCCGCCATTTCGGCTTGGACCTCGGCTATTTTTCGTGTAATGCGGCCCGCAACCCGGCGGTTCGGGCAAAAACCGGTTCGTGGCCGTTGCGTTTCCGGCAGGACCATCTTTCAGCTTGATTAGCGGCATTCCGCCCGCTAACGAAGACAGACAAACAAAAGACGAGGATGCCCAAATGAGTGACACCGCAGAGCGCGTCAAGAAGATCGTCATCGAGCACCTTGGCGTCGATGCCGACAAAGTGACGGAGCAGGCGAGCTTCATCGATGATCTGGGCGCCGACAGCCTCGACACGGTTGAACTCGTCATGGCGTTCGAAGAAGAATTCGGCGTCGAGATCCCCGACGACGCGGCCGAGACCATCCTGACGGTGGGCGATGCGGTGAAGTACATCGACAAGGCTTCGGCCTGACGCTTTTCGCAGTCATCACCGGGGAGGACCTGCGATGAGGCGTGTCGTCGTCACGGGCCTTGGCCTGGTTTCGCCGTTCGGCATGGGCTTCGAGCATGGCTGGAAGGAACTGCTGACCGGCCGCAGCGCCGCCAAGCGCGTCACCGAGTTCGAGGTGGACGATCTTGCCTGCAAGATCGCCCACGTCATTCCACGTGGCGACGGCTCCAACGGCACGCTCAATCCCGAGGCCATTCTTGAGCCGAAGGAACTTCGCAAGATCGGCGACTTCATCCTGTATGGGATCGCGGCCGCCGATGAAGCGTTGAAGGATTCCGGCTGGCGGCCTTCGACCGAAGAGGAGCGTTGCGCGACCGGTGTGCTGATCGGCTCCGGCATCGGCGGTCTAGAAGGCATCGCCGAAAACGCGATCATCCTCAAGGAACGCGGCCCGCGCCGCATCAGCCCGTTCTTCATTCCAGGAAACATCATCAATCTCGTGTCGGGCCAGGTTTCGATTCGACACGGATTGAAAGGCCCCAACCACGCTGTGGTCACCGCGTGCTCGACTGGCGCGCACGCCATTGGCGACGCCGCCCGGCTGATTATCTTCGGCGATGCCGACGTCATGCTGGCCGGCGGCGCCGAATCGCCTGTGACCCGGTTGTCGCTTGCCGGCTTCGCCGCCTGCCGGGCACTCTCGACCGAACGCAACGACACCCCGCAAACCGCCTCGCGGCCCTACGACCGCGACCGCGATGGCTTCGTCATGGGCGAGGGCGCCGGTGTCGTGGTGCTGGAGGAACTCGAACACGCCAAGGCGCGCGGCGCCAAGATTTATGCCGAAGTGACCGGCTACGGTCTGACCGGCGATGCCTATCACATCACCGCACCGGCCGAAGACGGCGATGGGGCCTTCCGTTGCATGACGGCAGCCTTGAACCGGGCAAAGCTCACGCCGGCCGATGTCGACTACATCAATGCGCACGGCACCTCGACCATGGCCGACACGATCGAACTCGGCGCTGTCGAGCGGCTGGTCGGCAATGCGGCGTCCAAGATTTCGATGTCGTCGACCAAGTCGTCGATCGGCCATTTGCTGGGAGCGGCCGGTGCGGCCGAAGCGATCTTTTCGATCCTCGCCATCCGCGACAATGTCGCGCCGGCGACCATCAATCTCGACAATCCCGAGCGCGAAACCGCGATCGACCTGGTGCCGAACAAGCCACGCTCCCGTCAGATCGACGTGGCCCTGTCCAATTCTTTCGGCTTCGGCGGCACCAACGCTTCGCTCGTCTTCCAGCGTTATAATGGCTGACCGAGCTGCCGGGCGGTGCTTTGGCGTGTCGTCAATTTTGCCATATTCGCTCCTACTCTGCCGTAGGGGATTCGTTGAGAGATCGAACGGCAGGGCGAAATGAACACAAATCCGGCGGGCAATGGAGAATTCGGGCAAAGGCCGGCGAATGCCGGGCCGATCGTGCCGAAGACAGCCAGCGAGGCACTGCGGCCGGAGGCCGGAACGCCGCCGCCGAAACGGTCGCGCGCTTCGCGCAGCCAGATCGTCGTGTTCATGAACTTCGTCATCTCCTCGGTGATACTGGTGGTTCTGGCGGCGGGCGTGGCCCTTTATTTCGGCAAGCAGGAGTTTACCGAACCCGGCCCTTCCGCCAATGGCGACACCTTCCTCGTCAAGCCCAACACTGGCGTCCAGGACATCGCCGACCAGCTTGAGCGCCGCGGACTGATCAGCGACGCCCGCGTATTCCGCCTCGGCGTGCGTGCCTTCGGCAACGATTCCGCGCTCAAGGCCGGCGAATACGAGATCAAGCCCAAGGCATCCATGCGCGACATCATGGAACTCCTGAAGAGCGGCAAGTCGGTGATGTACTCGCTGACCATTCCGGAAGGGCTGACGGTCGAGCAGGCCTTGCAGCGGATCGCCGACGAACCCACCCTGAGCGGCGACATGCCGGCGAAGGCGCCGCCCGAAGGCAGTCTTGCCACCGACACGCTGCGCTTCACGCGTGGTGCGACACGCCAGCAGATGGTCGACAAGCTGCTCGCCGATCAGAAGAAACTGGTGGATGAGGTGTGGCAGCGGCGCGCGCCGGATCTGCCCCTGGCCAACGTCGAGGACTTTGTCACCCTGGCCTCGATCGTCGAGAAGGAAACCGGCAAGGGCGACGAACGCTCCCGGGTGGCTGCTGTCTTCCTGAACCGGCTGGCCAAGGGCATGCGCCTGCAGTCCGATCCGACCATCATCTATGGTCTGTTTGGCGGCAAGGGCAAGCCGGCGGACCGCCCGATCTACCAGTCCGACATCCAGAAGCAGACGCCTTACAACACCTATGTGATCAGCGGCTTGCCGCCGACGCCTATTGCCAATCCGGGCCGCGCGGCGCTCGAGGCGGTGGCCAATCCGTCGAAGACCGACGATCTCTATTTCGTCGCCGACGGCACCGGCGGTCACGTCTTTGCCTCGACCCTGAACGAGCACAATGAAAACGTCGCCCGCTATCGTACGCTGCAGAAGAAGCAGGCCGATGAAGCAGCCAAGGCCGCCGCTGCCGCCGGTGCCGGCGGCAATACCGACAAGCCTGCTGATAACAGCGGTGGCACCGGCGGCGACAATGGCGATGCCGGCGGTGATGCGGGCGCGGCCCAGTAAGGTGAAGCCCAGTAAGGTGAAGCCCAGTAAGGCGAAGAAAGGCGTTGCCTGGAAGGGCGCGGCCTGACATTTGAAAGAACGCCAAGCGTCCGGGTTCGGCGCATTCGCGGCGTGGTGATTTTAAGCTGCATCTGCCCCTCCGGAAAACCGGTTTCGGGTTGAGGCGCCAGGGATGTGCAGGCGACATGAATTTGCAGAGCATGACCGGTTTTGCGCGCGCCGTCGCCGAGCATGACGGCACCTCGATTGCCTGGGAAGTCAAATCCGTCAACGGCAAGAGCGTCGAGGTGCGGCTGCGGCTGCCTCAGGGATTCGAGCGGCTGGAGCCTGTGGTCAGGCAAACGCTGCAGAAGCGTTTCGCGCGCGGCAATTTTCAGGCGGCGCTGACCATCGGCCGCGCCGCCGGCGCGCAGGCGCAACCTGTCGTCAACGAGGCGTTTCTGAAAGATCTCGCCGGCTTGGCCAAGCGGCTGCAGGAGCAGTTCGGAGTTGCTCCCGCGACGGCTGACGGGTTGCTGTCGCTGCGTGGTGTGCTCGACGTTCCCGAAGCCATCGAAACCGAAGAGGCGCGGGCCGCGCTCGACGTCGCCATCATGGCCGCACTCGATGTGGCGCTGAAGGGCCTGGAACAGGCCCGGCAAGGTGAAGGCAGTGCGCTGGCCCTGCTTTTGTCCGGCCATATCGACACCATCGAGGTACTGACCCTGCGCGCGGAAGCGGATCCGTCACGCGATACGGCGGTGATCCGCGAACGCATCGCCGAGCAGGTCAGGCTGCTGATGGAGGCATCCGCCAACCTGGATGCAAACCGTCTGCACATGGAGGCGGCTTTCCTTGCCACCAAGGCCGACATTCGCGAAGAGATCGACCGGCTGAAAACGCATGTCGCGTCTGGCCGGGCCTTGCTCGAGAGCGGCGGCGCCGTCGGCCGCAAGCTCGATTTTCTGGCACAGGAATTTAACCGCGAATCAAATACGCTGTGTTCCAAGTCGAATGCCGCGGCGGTCACAGCGATCGGGCTGGAACTGAAGGCCGTTGTCGACCAGTTTCGTGAACAGGTCCAGAATCTGGAGTAGCCGATGGTTGCCAAGGAACCTATGGTGCCCAGAGATTTGGGATCCCGTATCCGCCGCCGGGGATTGATGCTCGTGCTGTCGTCACCATCGGGTGCCGGCAAGTCGACGATCGCGCGCAACCTTCTGGAGAGCGATGCCGGCCTCGAACTTTCGGTCTCGGTCACCACGAGGCCACGCCGCGGCTCGGAAATCGAGGGCGTTCACTACCACTTCCGCACGATGCGTGAATTCGAGCGGCTGCGCGACTCGGACGCGCTGCTCGAATGGGCGGAAGTGCACGGCAACTGCTACGCGACACCGCGCGAGCCGGCCGAACTGGCGTTGGCGCAGGGGCGCGACATGCTGTTCGACATCGATTGGCAGGGTGCTCAGCAGCTCAAGGAGAAGATGCGCGCCGACATCGTCTCGATCTTCATCCTGCCTCCCTCGATGAAGGAATTGAAGGCGCGTTTGAAGCGCCGCGCCGAGGACCAGGAAGCGGTGATCGAGACGCGGCTGAAGAACGCCCGCAACGAGATCGAGCACTGGAAGGAATATGACTTCGTCATCGTCAATGACGATCTCGACCGTGCCTTCGCCGAAGTGCGCGGCATCGTCGTGGCCGAGCGGCTGCGGCGCGACCGCCGGCCCGGTCTCTTCGATTTCGTGTCGGGATTACTGGACGAGAAGACAGTCTAACGCTGGTCAGGCGCCATGCCATCCACCAGGATCAGATGTCGACTGAGCGCGGCGTCGCGCACATCCAGCGCCGCGCTTGCTCGATGTCAGGAAATTCGACGACGATCAGCGGCCCAGGATGCCACTCGCCTTCCAGCGCATCCACCTCGCCGCCGCTCACCAGATAACGCCCGCCATACTGTGCGACAGAGGCTGCGGCACGCGAGCGGTATGTCTGGAAAGCCGCTTCGTCACGGATCGTGACATCGGAAATGATATAGGCAGGCATTCTGGTTCTCCGGCATGTTCGCCGGACCATCTATGTCTTGATCGCGGCAATTCCAGGCTTGCCGGCGCTCACACCGCGTTCGTCAGCCGGACAAATTCCTCCACGCTCAGAGTTTCCGCTCGCCGGGTAGGATCGATACCCGCGCGTTCGAGCAGGGCCTCGCCGCCGAGGCTTTTCACACTTTGCCGAAGCATCTTCCGGCGTTGGCCGAAGGCGGCTTCCGTGACGCGGCCGAGTTTCTTCACATCGGCCGGCAAGGGTGTCGTGCGCGGTTCCAGGTGCACCACCGAAGAGGTGACCTTGGGCGGTGGCGTGAAGGCCTGGGGCGGGACGTCGAAGGCCATCCTGGCCTGCGTGCGCCAGCCGGCGAGCACACCCAGCCTGCCATAGGCATCGCTGTCGGGGGCCGCGACGATGCGCTGGGCGACCTCACGCTGGAACATCAGCGTCATCGAGGCGTAGAAAGGAGGCCAGTCCGCGACCGTCAGCCATCGGACCAGCAGTTCCGTGCCGACGTTGTAGGGCAGGTTGGCCACGATCCGGACTGGACCGTGGCCAACCTGCCCTACAACATCGGCGGCAGCTTCCGAGGCGAGGGCGGCGAAGTCGGTCTTCAACGCGTCGCCCGAAATCACCTCCAACCGACCCGGGTAATGGGCGGAGACTTCCGCAAGCGCTGCCAGACAGCGTTCGTCGCGCTCGATGGCGACGACCCGCCGGGCGCCGTTGGAGAGCAGCGCCCTTGTCAGACCTCCGGGCCCAGGCCCGACCTCGATCACCGTGGCATTTGTCAGGTCGCCGGCACTGCGTGCGATCTTGCCGGTCAAATTGAGATCGAGCAGGAAGTTCTGGCCAAGCGCCTTTTTTGCCTGCAGCCCATGGCGCTCGATGACGTCGCGCAGCGGCGGCAGCCCATCGATGCTCATGCTCATACGGTGACGGCCCTTGCGTCGATGTCAGCCAGTCTTCTGGCAAGCTTCAGCGCCGCGATCAGGCTGTCCGGTCGCGCAACGCCCTTGCCGGCGATGTCGAAGGCGGTGCCGTGGTCGGGCGAGGTGCGGATGAAGGGTAGGCCCAGCGTGACGTTCACCGCCTCGTCGAAGGCCAGCGCCTTGGCCGGGATCAATGCCTGGTCGTGGTACATGCAAACCGCAACGTCGTAACTTGCACGCGCCCGGGCATGGAACAGCGTGTCGGCGGGCAGTGGCCCGAAAGCATCGATGCCTTCAGCGCGCAGGATGTCAACCGCCGGGCGCACGACATGCTCGTCTTCCAGGCCCATGGAGCCGCCTTCGCCGGCATGCGGATTGAGGCCGGCAACGGCGAGCCGCGGCCTGGCGATGCCGAAGCGGCTGGCGAGGTCGGCTGCGGTGATGCGCGCGGTCGCGACGATCAATTCGGTGCTCAGGGCCTTCGGCACCTCGGCCAGAGCGATGTGGATGGTGACGGGAACCGTGCGCAGGTCCGGGCCTGCCAGCATCATCACCGGCATCGCTTCGACGCCACTGTGACGAGCCGCAAGATGCGCCAGATATTCGGTGTGGCCGGGAAAACGGAAGCCGGCGTCATAAAGCGGCTTCTTGGCAATCGGGCAGGTCACCACGGCAGCGGCCTCACCGGCAATGCAGGCCTCGACCGCGCGGTCGATCGCTTCGATGGTGCCGGCTGCATTGGCCGGGTCGGGCCGACCGGGGCTGTCGATGAAGCGCGCCGCCAGGGGGACGATCGGCAAGGCGCGGCCAAAGACCTCGATGGCCTGCACCGGCGTCACTTCCTGGACAGGCAGCGAAACGCCAAGGTGGCGCGCGCGCGCGGCGACCACCGCCGGGTCGCCCAGCAGGTAGAAGGGCGGCAAGCCGACAGCGGCCCGCGCGAGGAAGGCGGCGATGGCGATTTCAGGGCCGATACCGGACGGATCGCCGACGCTCAAAGCCAGCGCAGTCATCGCGCTGCTCACGTCAGCGCTTGACGATGCGGGCTTTCGCCTTCAGCTCTTCGACATATTTCTTGCTGAGATCGTCGGCGGCCTTGTCGTTGGAGCCTTCGCTCTGGAACACCATCTGGGCCGTCTTGTCGTCGGACACTTCGCGCGACGAGCAGATGCCGATGAATTCGACGCCGCGATCGGTCTCGCGCGTGACGGTGGCGCCACCGACCTTGGTCGCCTTGATCTGCTCGGCCCAGTCCGGCGGCAACTGCGGCGCCAGAACCCGGCCGAGATCGCGAACGGTGACGTCGATCAGGCCCTTGGCGAATTCGCGCGTCGTGTTGCAGCCGTTGAAGCGGGCACGCATGGCGTCGGCCTCGCGCTTGCGTTTGGCCAGCGTCGCGCTGCGTTCGGCTGGCGGCACGACGAAGATGACCTGCTGCAGCATGTATTCCATGGCGCTCGGCTTGGCTCCGCCCTTGTCGAGCATGCGCCGCACCGCGTCCTGCTCGGTCACGCTGCCACCTTCGCCGGAACGGTAACGCGCGCTCAGGGCCTGGTTCCATGCCATCTGGGCGCGGATGAACTCCTTGAAATGATCCTTGCCGACACCCGACTTTTCCATGACGCCGTCGAGCTGGCCGAGCTGCATCTTGTTGTTGGTGGCAAAGCGCTGGTAGGCGGCCTCGACCTGGGCATCGCTGATACGGATGCCAAGCCGTCTGGCCTCGGCGACGCGCAGCGTCTGGTCGATCATTTCCTGGGCAGCGTCGCCCTTCTTGCGCTGCAGCTTCAGGAAGGCGGCGCGATGGGCGATATCGCCACTGGTGATTGCTATGTCGTTGACGACGTATTTGATCTCGCTGGCGAAAGCCGGCGGCGTCATAACGGTCATCGACACGGATGTCGCCGCCACAAGCAGCGCGAACCCTGCTGAAAAGAGGTATTTCCTCATCGTTGGCATCCCAATTCTAATCCGGCTCCGCCCAATTCCGTCCCTTCCGGATACGCGAATCCGTGCCAGCCCTATGCGGCGAAACGATGTCGCCGCTTATTGGATGGAGTCGATTGCGTTGGTCGACGAGCCAAAGTCGCCGAGGGTGCGGAACGACAGGTTGAATCCGATGCTCTGCGTCACTTCCCTGGTGTTCAGGTCACGCGACTGCGCGTACGTCATCAGATAGGTGAAGCAGGAATCGTTGTAGGCGAAGCCCACGCCGTCCTTGACCAGCAGGCCCTCCTGCAAATCGTAGGTTCCTGTCCCGAACACGCGCCAGTTTTCGGCAAGATGCGTCGATGCGCCGAGCGTGACCTCATGACGGTCGGTCGTGAAACCATAGAGCGGCTGGGCCTGGATGAAGGCGTACTTGGCGCTCAACGACACAGGCAGGCCGGAATAAGCAGCTTTCAGCTCGGCGCGACGGATCTCGAAGCTTTGTTCGTCGAAACGGCCGCTGACCGAGGCCGCGAAGCCATTGGGGCTGGTTATGCCAAACAGGCCGACATAGTCGGACTTGGTGGTCTCAAGCCCTGAATTTGCGCCGACATTGACCAGATCGGGCGCTGCGAAGGAGTTTTCGCCGCCAATCTGATAGGACTGGCCGAAGATCGCATTGGTGCCCCAGCCATTGATGTAGGAGCCGGAATAGCGCAGCCCGACATTGGCGCGCGAGCCGCCCTCGATGCGGTCATAACCGGAGAACTTGTCGCGTTCGAACAGCGTGGTCGCGTCGAAGACCATGCTTTGCGCGTCTTCGTTCGGAATGGAAAGGCCGCCGACATACTGTTCATTCGGGCGCAGGAATACCTGCGCCATCGGCTCGACAACGTGGCTCGACCCGCTGGCCAGCGAGAATAGCAGGGGCCAGCTCATCTCAAGGCCGGCGGTCGCCATGTAGCGGGCAAAGGACGAGCGCATGTCATCCTGCTCGCCCAGATTCGTCGCCATCTGGTTGACCGCGGTGAGCGAGGCCGATGACGCCCTGACATAGTCGACGTCGCCTTGCAGCGCCAGCAACGGCGTCAGCACCAGCCCGTCATCGGTGACAAAGGTCCGTTTCCACTCGGCCGCGGCGGTAAGACGACTGGACTCGCCCTCGATGCCACGCACTCGCTGTACGGGCGTGGAAGAGTCATAGGGAGTGTTGAAAGCCTCGTCGAGATCGTCGCGGCGGATGACGCGCGTGTTGACGTTGAGGGACAACTGGCCACCGGCGACCGATGTGTCGGGAATGTAGGCGTAGTCGAGCGAGGGCAGCACCCAGGGCTGCTGGCCGCTTCGCGCTGCCGGATTGCTGTTGAGCGTGTTTTCCTGGACCTCGAAATGCATGGCGCGCACGTCGAAATAGTTGCGGTCGTTGAGACCGGTCAGATAGACCGACGACTGGTGGACATATGCGTTGTACTTGTCGATGTTGTAGGTGTTCGAGAAATTCTTGTCGGTCTGCAACAGCACGTCCCAGCCGAAATTCCAGCGCTCGTTGATCGCGAACTGTCCCTGCGTGCCCATCATACCGCGGAACTTGTTGGAATCGCCTACCGCGCCCGAATTGATATTGCGACCGGCGCTGTCGATGAAGGCGTCCGGATTCTGCTGCTGGATGCCGGCCATCTTCAAGGTGTATTGGCCGTTGTTGAAGCGCTGGCGCCATTCGGCTTCGCCGAGGAAGCCCTGCTTGGTGTATCCGCTTCCGGTCACCGTCAGATCATATGTCGGCGAAAGAGCGAAATAGTAAGGAATCTTGACGCTGTACCCCAGATGGCTGTTGTAGCCGATGCTGGGGATCAGGAAGCCGCTCTTGCGCTTCACCGTCGGGTCGGCGATCTCGAATGCCGGCAGGTAGGCCAGCGGAAAGCCGAAGAACTCGAAATTCGCGTTCTCGAAGCGAACCGTCTTCTTCTCACCGTTCCAGATGATCTTCCTGGCCTTGACGCGCCACGTCGGCGCCTTGTCGGGCTTATCCTCGCACGGCTCGCAGGCGGTGTAGACACCATTGTGGAAGGTGGTCAGCACGCCGCCCATGCGTTCGGCGCTTTCGGCGGCGAAATAGGCCTTGTCGACGGTTTCAACGCGCAGCGCGTTGACGAAACCGTCGGCGAAATCGTCGGTGATGTCGATGTGCTGCGAATTGATCTTGGTGCCGTCGCTGTTGACGATCTCGACATTGCCGCTGGCAACCATCCGCTTGGTGTTGCGGTTGTAGACGACCTTCTGGGCGACGAGGCGGTTGCCGCCATAGTCGATCTGCACGCCGCCGATGGCGGTCACTGTCTGGATATCGTTGTTGTATTCCAGCGTGTCGGCGGCCAGCAGCATCTGCG
Source organism: Mesorhizobium sp. ES1-4 (assembly GCF_020164745.1). Classification (GTDB taxonomy): domain Bacteria; phylum Pseudomonadota; class Alphaproteobacteria; order Rhizobiales; family Rhizobiaceae; genus Mesorhizobium. The sequence goes on from NZ_JAIUGV010000004.1 coordinate 269,130, forward strand.
AGCCGGACGGAACCGTGGTCGCCAAGTTGCCGACATCCTGCGCGAACGCCGGCAACGGGAGGCCGCAGGCAAGCAGGCACGCCAAGGCGCTCGCCGCATAGAGGCGCGCCAAACGGGCCTGCCTGTCGCTGGGCAAAAACGCCTCCCTCACTAGCCGTCTTCCTTGTATAGCAGGAAAGTCACCCCAAAGAACATAGCTACCACGACCGGCACCCAGGCCGCTATGGCAGTCGGCACGAACCCCGCCACGCCGAACGCCTTCACCAGCACCGAAACGACATAAAGCAGAAACCCGGCAACGACGCCACCCAGAATCATCGTTCCCGACTGCCCCATTCGCGCAAATCGCATTGAAACTGTTGCCGCAATCAGGGTCATGGCGACGAGCAGGAACGGCAACGCCACCAGCGAATCAAACTGCATGGCAAAGGCATTTGCCTTGAGGCCGAAGGAACGGGCAACCTCGATTTTCCCGGGCAGGTCATAGAAAGGAATTGTCTCCGGGCGCGCCAGCCGCTCCTGCACGAATTCCGGCTTCAGATTGGTCGGCACACGATCGTTCGTGGCGGACTGGATGGTGCCATTCCTGAAGGTCTTCACATCCTGCAATTCCCAGTAGCCGTCGCGCAGGTAAGCACGCGCCGCATCCTTACGCTCGACGATATTGCCTTGCTGGTCGAGGATGAAAAAGACCGCGTCGGCCATCTCCAGACCCTGGTTGAGGATGGCCCGGGCGCCGATGATCGTGTCGCCGGAACTGGTTTTCTGGCGAATCCAGGGAGCGGCATCGGCTGAAACCGTGTTGGATTTGCCGGAGCGCAGCTGGGTTTCGATCTGCTCGGACAAAGAGAAAGCATGCGCGGCGAGCGGGTTGATGATCCCGACCGACACGGCGCCGAACATCAGTGCGCCGATGCAGCATGGCAAAAGGAACTGCCAGGCGGAAACGCCGGCGGACCGCGCGATGACGAGTTCGTAACGTCGGTTGAGCGAAACCAACGTCGCCATCGCCGAGAACAAGCCGACGAACGGCACCGTCTGCAGCATGATCATGGGCATTCGAAGGCCTGAAATGGCCATCGCCGTGCCATAGGTGAACCCTGGCAGGCCGGTGGTTCGGCCGGACAGTTCGGTGAAATCGATAAGGAATACCAGCGCCAGAAGGCCGAGGAAGAACCAGATCGTGATCGCCACGTAGCGGAAGAAGAAATATCGGCCCAGAGTCCAGCCCATCAGCCGGCCCCTTGGCTTGGGGTGTCGCGCCCGGACAGGCGCAACTTGAGGGCGTTCCAGCCGTCACCGACGCGGCTGGCCAGGTTTGTCATCCAGTCCGCCCAGGCAACCGGCAGTTCCATGGTCCGGTTCGACACGATGAACCAGATCGCCACCGCGGACGACAGGATCGGCACGCCATAGACCATATAGGAATATTGCGGGACCTCGTCGGCCTTGCTCGCGGCGAAGAAACCCAGCCAGCGCACGAACAGCGAGATCGCGATCGCCGTGATCAGCGGATTGACGCGCGCCTCGCGATGCGAACGCGCGTCCCCCGCCACCGCGAGCGCGATCAGCGCGAAGACCATGGAGTACGTCCATTCCGAAAACCGCTGGTCGACCTCGGCCCGGTACTCCTGGGGATTTTGCTGATAGTTCTTGTCGTTAGGGCTTGGATTGAGCAGGTATTGGGTGGTCTGGTCCTTCGGCAGGAGCGTCACCTGGTTGGCTGCCGCCATGAAGGCCGACATGTCGAAGGCATAGGACGTGAAACGGATGACGCTGAGGTCGCCCGTCAGCGTCTTGCGATGGATGACCCCGTCATTCATCATCAGCACTTTCTCGCCGCCCCGCTCGATGATGCTGCCGGTCTTGGCGTAGTAGACGAGATTGACGCCTTCCTCGCGCGAATCGGCGACGAAGATGCCGCCCAGCCGGTTGTCGGGAAGCCGCTCGCCAATCTGCAGGAACAGCCCGTCCTCGATCTTGCGGAATGTGCCTTCCTGGATGATCAGCGACAAAAGGTCGGCGCGCGACTCCGCCACCAGGGCGCGGTTCTTCTGTCGTGCATAGGGGTCGATGCCGTTGTCCACGGCGAACGAAAAGACGCTGGCGGCCAGCGCCAGCAGCATGATCGGCCGCACGATGGTCCAGCGCGAGGCGCCCGATGCATTGACCACCGCGAGTTCCGAATCAGAATTCATCACACTGAGTGTCTGAGCGACCGCCACCACGAGCGCGAAAGGCACGACGATCGGTATGATGGAGGGGAGAATAAGAGACGCAACCTCGAAGAAGGTCAAAGCTGACTGGCCGCTGTCGGTGACAAGGTTGATCTTGGCCAGCACCTGCGTCGTCCACACGATGGCCAGCGTCCAGACCAGCGCTGCCAGGAAGACCACGAAAGCGCGGCGCATGATGTAGCGTTCAACGACCTTCATGAAGGCTTTACTCGATTTTCTCGAACGGCATCATGCCACCACGCCAAGGGTAGCTGTCCGGCGCCGCCCGCACAACTGGCTCCGTTGGGCTGCATTAGGCCGGCGATCCGGCTCCCGTCCCACGTCGCGTGCCACAGTAGGCCGGAGTGTCGGCGGCAATGGATAAGAAAGGACCAACATCGATGGTTAACAACAGGTTGCGGCATGAAGCGGGCCGTGCCGCGACGAATCGCCATCGATTCCGCGTCTCATATGGGTAGCCATTTTGGCAAAGTCTTGCCAAATGCCGGAAAACGACCAAATGTCGCGGATCGCTTCAAACCGCTTCGCGCAAAGCCGCGCAATCCCCGAAAGCAGGACATGATGAACCCCAGACCGTCGATCGCCTTTGCAAAATTCGCCGCGCCCCAGACGGCGGCGAACAGAAAGGGCACGGTCTTCGTGCTGTCGGCGGATGAGGGTGGCTTGAGCGATGCGGCCAAGGCCTACGATCCGGGCAAGACGCTGGATCGGGCTTTCCCGGTCGCGGAGTTTACCGGCAAGTTCGCCGGCACTGTCGAAATCCTGGCACCGGAAGCAACATCGCTCGACAGGTTGGTCGCGGTTGGCGCCGGCAGGGTGTCGGGGCTCGACGAGTATGCCTGGCTCAAGCTCGGCGGCACCATCGCGGCATCGCTGCGCAAGGCAACCGACGTGGCCGTTGTCCTCGACCTGGCTGGTGCCTCGCCCGATGGCAAGGACGCCGCGAACCTCGCGGCCGGCATTCTTTTGCGCAGCTATTCCTTCGACAAGTACAAGACCAGGAAGGATAAGGACGACGGCCAGGCGGGAGGCCAAGGGGGAGGCCAAGGGGGAGGCCAAGGGGGCGGTAAGGCCGATCCGAAGAAGCCGATCAAGGTGACCATCCATACCGCCGACCCGGCAGGCGCCAGGAAAGCCTTCGCCGATGCCGAGGCGGTGATCGACGGTGTGCTTCTGGCGCGCGATCTGGTCAACGAACCGGCGAACGTGCTGGGACCGGTCGAGTTCGCCGCCCGCGCCAAGGAACTCGAGGCGCTCGGCGTCAAGGTCGAGATCCTCACCGAGAAAGAAATGAAGAAGCTCGGCATGGGCTCGCTGCTCGGCGTCGCGCAAGGCTCGCCCCGAGGCGCCCGTATGGCGGTCATGCAATGGAATGGCGGCAAGCCGAAGGAAAACCCGGTCGCCTTCGTCGGCAAGGGCGTCACGTTCGACACCGGCGGCAATTCGATGAAGCCGGCGTCGGGCATGGAGGACATGAAGGGCGACATGGGCGGCGCTGCCGCCGTGACCGGGTTGATGCACGCGCTTGCGGCGCGCAAGGCCAAGGCCAACGTCGTCGGCATCATCGGGCTTGTCGAAAACGCGGTCGACGGTCATGCCCAGCGCCCGGGCGACATCGTCACCTCGATGTCGGGACAGACCATCGAGGTGCTCAACACCGATGCGGAGGGGCGCCTCGTTCTGGCCGACGCGCTTTGGTACTGCAACGACCGCTTCCAGCCGAAATTCATGGTAAACCTGGCGACGCTGACCGGCGCCATCATGGTTGCGCTCGGCCTTAACTATGCCGGCCTCTTCTCCAACAACGACGAACTGGCGCAAAGGCTGACCGCGGCTGGACAGTCGACGCAGGAGCGGCTGTGGCGCATGCCGCTTGGCGCCGAATACGACAAGCTGATCGATTCCAAGAACGCCGACATGAAGAACATCGGCGGCCGCTACGGCGGCGCGATCATCGCCGCGCAGTTCCTGCAGCGCTTCGTCAAGGATACGCCCTGGGCGCACCTCGACATTGCCGGCACCGCGATGGGCTCGCCGTTGAACGAGATCAACCAGTCGTGGGGTTCGGGCTTCGGCGTACGGCTGCTGGACCGGCTGGTGCGTGATCACTACGAGAGCTGACGTCGATCCCATGGCCGATGTGCTGTTCTACCATCTGACCGAATCGACGCTGGAGGATGCGCTGCCGGGCCTGCTCGAGCGCAGCGTCGATCGCGGCTGGCGCGCTGTGGTGCAGACCGGCACCGAGGAGCGGCGCGACGCGCTCGACCAGCATCTGTGGACTTTCCGCGACGATTCCTTCCTGGCACACGCGACCGATCGCGAAGCGTATCCAACGGAACAACCAATCCTGTTGACCACCGGCAACGGCAATCCCAACGAAGCCAAGATCAGGTTCCTGGTCGACGGCGCCGCGCCGCCCGATCTTGGCGGCTACGAGCGTGCGGTGTTCATGTTCGACGGCCATGACGCAGCCCAGGTCGAGATGGCCCGGGCGCATTGGAAGACGATGAAGGGCGCGGGCCACGCCGTGACCTACTGGCAGCAGACCGCGGACAGGCGCTGGGAGCGCAAGGCGTGAGCCCTCGGTTTCTCGCAAATGGCGATGCCTGTTGCTTTGCTTTGATGCGCTGCGGTGAGCGTTCCGGAGGCGGCATCACTTCACCCGAATGAAGGACGGCTCAGAAAAGCGTCAATCGTTAGGTTGCAATGAGATTGCTGCCAAACCCGCCAGGGCTGCAGATCTAAACACTTGGTTGAGAATACTTTGCCGGTATCTTTCTGCGAATGGCATCCGCGTCGCAACTGGCAGTGGCGCAGAATGCGCGCTCACGCATCCGGGTTGATCGTGGCACTGGCGCGCGGACTGTAATTTAAAGATGTCCGAGACTGGCGATGGCCCGCTGCTACGCGGGCCATCGTGGTCAGGGCAAGCATGAAGCAGGGCGGGCGCATTTATCCTCTTGCCGGCGGTCTTATTGGCCGCCCATTTCCGTCTTGCCGGCGGCCTTGTTGACCGCCCATTTCCGTCTTGCCGGCGGTCTTATTGGCCGCCCGTTTCCGTCTTGCCGGCGGTCTTATTGGCCGCCCATTTCCGTCTTGAATGTATTGAAATCAACCTGCATGCCATTGAAGATAGTGCTCCAGTGGCGGGTCAACGCGGCCATCGCCACGGCTTCCTGGATCTCCTCGTCGGTTGCGCCGGCACGTTTGGCGTCCTGCGTATCCGACCAGATGCAATAGGTGCACGGGATTTGCGCGGCCACGGCCAAGGAGATCAGCGACTTGACCTTGGGCGGCAGCGCCGTCTTGTCGCTGAGTTCGATGGCCTTGACCTCGGCCCAGGCACCGGGCAGACCGGTTTTGGGAAACTGTTTCACAAAGCTCGGTACGCCGCCCATGGTCGACTGTATGTCCTTGAGGGTTGCATCATAGTCGTCGGCATGGGCCGGCGCGGTGCCGAGCGACAGCACACAGGCCGCGGCGGCGAACAGGAACGCACGTTGGGATGAAGACTGCACGGATTTGACGATGCGATGGTACGACATGGTTTTCTCCTCTGGCCTTTGTTAGCCTTACGATGTAAGGTGACGACGAAGATGAACCTTACACTGTAAGTTGTCAAGCGACGCGATGGATCAATCAATCAAGAAAAAGAGAGCGCGTGGGCGTCTGTCGCGCGAAATGATCGAGGACGCGGCTTTCGAGGTGATCGAGAGGGAGGGCCTTCCCGGCTTTTCGATGCGCAAGCTTGCCGCCGCGCTTGGCTGCGAGGCGATGAGCATCTACCATCACTTTCCCTCGGTGGCGCATCTGCACGAAGCGTTGATCGACCGGCTGATCGCCCCGCTTGAAATCCCCGACGCCAGCCTTCCATGGCGGCAAAGAATGCGCATCGCCATTGAGGATTTTCGCCGCATCGGCCGCGACCATCCCGCCTATTCCAGTTTCATCGTTACCTATCGGATGAACTCGCCGATTTGCCTTGCCTGGTTGAACGGCATTATCGGCTTGTTCAAGGATGGCGGCTTCGACACGGAACTCAGCGCGCGGCTGTTCCGCGCCGTCGGCTATTATCTGATGGGCGCGGTGCTGGACGAGAACGCGGGCTATTCCAGGGGCCCGTCCGCGGTGAACACGGTCAGCGACGAGCAACTGGCGAGGGACTATCCGAATGTCATGGCAGCCGGGCGCTTTTTTGGTGCCGCCGAATTCGACAAGACATTCGAACTCGGCCTCGACATGGTGCTGGACGAAATGGAACGGCTGCGCGACGGTGCCGATGCAAGCCAACCCTCCGATCAGGCTTGACGCAAGGTGACCGTCTGAATGCGCTTTCTGTTTGTCCTGGTCCTGTTGGCCGGCACCGGTATCGGTCTCATCTACCCCTGGGCGATGACAAATTTTTCCGGCCGCGAAATCGGTACCTGGCGGGTTTATGAGCAGGGCCGGTTCAGACCGTTGACCGTATCGCTCTCAGGTCGCGATGCGCCTGTGCGGGTGTTGGTCGACCTCACCGCGAGAGCCGAGCGCATCGTTTCGCAGCAACGCACGGTATTGACGCTGACCGCCGCCACCAACGGCCGTACGGTGCTTGCCTCGACGCTGCAGTTCAACCATGCGGACAATCCGCGCCAGGCCAGCCCGCAGCTGCCTGACAAGATCTTCCGCGATGAGGCCGGCCTGATCGCCTCCGTCAGCCCTGGCGCTTACATCTTCACGGCCGGCCCGGGCGATGCCGAGGGTATACCGATGCGAGCGGTCGATCTTGTCTTGCGCTCCGGCGTCGGCGAGATCGACGGTCGCGCGCGGCCGATCGGCTTCTCGCTGATGGCGGTCGGTTTGATAGGTTTCTTGCTGTCCTTGCGCTCTGGTGGTGGTCGACCCGAAAATCCGAGCTCGCAACCGCCGCCGCCACGCTGGGGCAGGGACCCCAAATGAATTACCGTCACGCTTACCACGCCGGAAATTTCGCCGACGTCGTCAAACATGTCGTGCTGACGCTCCTGCTCGAATATCTGAAGCAGAAGGACAAGGCGTTTCGCGTCGTGGATACCCATGCCGGCATCGGCCGCTACGATCTGTCGTCGGTCGAAGCGCAAAAGACCGGCGAGTGGCAGGGCGGCGTTGGCAGGCTGATCGATGCCTCGTTCGACGTTAAGGCGGCGGCGCTGCTGGCGCCCTATCTGGCGGCGGTGCGCGCGCTCAATCCCGAGGGCGGCGTGAAGAAATATCCGGGCTCGCCGTTGCTCGCGCGCAATCTCCTGCGCAAGCAGGACCGGTTGTCGGCGGTCGAACTGCATCCGAAAGACGCCGCCAGGCTGAAGACGGAGTTCGCCGGCGATTTCCAGACAAGGGTGATGGAACTCGATGGCTGGCTTGCGCTCGGGGCGCACCTGCCGCCAAAGGAAAAGCGCGGCCTCGTGCTCATCGACCCGCCCTTCGAGGAAGAGGGTGAGTTCGGCCGCCTCGTCGACGGGCTGATGAGGGCGTACAGGCGCTGGCCCAGCGGCATCTACGCGCTGTGGTACCCTATCAAGGACCGCAAGGCTGTCATCGCCTTCAGAAAAGCGCTGAAGCAATCCGGCATTCCGAAAATCCTCGACATCGAATTCGAGATCAGGCCAGCCACTTCCCAACCCAGCCTCGATGGCACCGGCATGGTCGTGGTCAACCCGCCCTTCACGCTGGAAGGCGAACTGCGAACCGTCTTGCCGGCGCTGCACGGATTGCTCGCCGTGGAAAAGCCGGCGCATTGGTCGCTGGAATGGCTGACCGGCGAGCAGGTCCCGCCGCCTGTATAGCCGCCTTCGATCGCCGCGCTCGTTACGACCGCACGATCCGCCTTCTCGGAACTTCGCCGCTGCCAGTGCATTGCTGCTTCCAGCAACTGCCCGGCGCCGGTTTTGTGGAAACCATTGTTTCGGCAACCGCTTGACCGCCGCCAAGTGAATCCGCACAGTGCGTGCAATCGACCTTGAGAGGCTGCCATGACTCGCTTCGCCAAATCCGCACTTGCTGCCCTGGTTTCGCTCTGCACCCCCTTTGCTGCGCCTCTCGGTATCACCCAGGCGGTCCATGCCGCCGACCTTGCCGTCTATTCCGGGGACGATGGCAGCGTCTGTGGCGAGACATGGGTGCTGAGCAAGATCACGCATCGGTTCTCCTACCAGGTGCATCACGTGCCGCATCTGCCCGATGTCGCCATCACCGATTTTCGCAACATTCGCCAGCATCGCTATCAGCAGGCAAGCGAGGAATGGCCGATCGGCCGTCACTATTGCCGGGCAACCGTCAGCCTGTCGGATGGCCGGGACCGGTCGATCTTCTACCTGATCGAGGAAGGCCAGGGCTTTGCCTCGATCGGCGACAATGTCGAGTTCTGCGTCGCGGGTTTCGATCGCTGGATGGTCTACAACGGCCGTTGCCGCGTCCTGCGCTGAACGCGCCTCTTCCTTCCCGATCCTTTTTCGCGCCTGCTGCCTGAAAGGTCGCGGGCGCTTTGGCGCCGGCGTAGCCTCTTGTTCGCTCGGTCGCAGTGCTACTTCCTGCGCCGCGTTGCCTCTGCCTGATCGATGATCTCGCGAAGAAAGACAACGTGACCGCGAAAGGCCCGCCGCCCGGCCGTCGTCGCTCTGATCCGTGTCCGCGGCCGGCGTCCGACAAAAAGCTTTTCAATATCGACATAGCCGGCCCTGGCCAGCGTATCGAGATGTGCCCCGAGATTGCCGTCCGTGGTTTCGATGATGGCCTTCAACTGGGTGAACTCCAGCGCCGCGCGTCTTTCCAGCGTGTTCAAGGCGGCCATGATCCTGAGCCGTGTACTCTGGTGGATAACGTCGTCGGCGCTCATCAATCCGATCCTTGACGGAATACTCTGCAAAGTAGAGTTCTCTGTCAATCTGGACCTGTGCTCGAAACATGGTTGACAAGGTGATCTTCAGTTCGATCGTCGCATCGCGCTCGTGATCCGCACGGACCGCTCGCTTGCAAAAGATGATCGCCTCGATGAGACGGCGGGTCATGATATTCGCGGCCGAAGATCATGCGGGAAGTTGCTCGCTAAGCTTCGGAGCTTCACGGCGCGCCCGCATCGGAAATGCCGGCTTCAAATTGCTGGTGGGGTCGGAAGATCAACGGCGGATTTCTCGAGCGAAGAGTATGATTGTGCGTCGATCGCAACCAAAATTTAAGTTGAGAAAATCATATCGTTGCTTCGCTGGCTAGCGAGACGCGAGTCAGATATGCATTGCGCGTCGGGGTCACTCACGGCCATCGGCACAACGTGAAGGGGCATGACATGGCTAAGCAGTCATCTAAAGCGCCGGCATCCAAGACACCGGCAAAGAAAGCACCTGCAAAAGCAGTCGCGGCGAAGGCCGCAACGGCAGTAAAGAAAGCAGCACCTGCCGCCAAGCCGAAGGCCGCAGCGGCCAAGGCGCCGGCAAAGAAACCTGCCGTCGCGGCGAAGAAACCCACAGTAGCGGCAAAGGCTGCTGCGAAGCCGGCGGCCAAGAAGGCAGCGCCCGCGAAGGCTGCGCCCGCGAAGGCTGCGCCAAAGCCGACCGCGAAAGCGGCACCGGCCAAGAAGCCCGCGGCAAAGGCCGCGTCCAAGCCCGCTGCCAAGAAGGCTGCGCCTGCGAAAGCCGCGGCGAAGCCGGCCGCGAAAGCCCCGGCGAAGCCAACGAAAGCAGCCGCGAAGCCAGCGAAAGCAGCTGCAGCCGCGACCAAGCCGGCAGTGAAAAAAGCCGCGGCGCCGAAGGCTAAGGCAGCGCCTGCGAAGGCGAAAGCTCCGGCCAAGAAATAAGCCGGGCCGTTGGGGCGCCGCGTGTCCTTCAGGGTACGGCAGGGACGCTTTGACGCTCTGGATGCGAGCATATCCGGCAGCGGGTTCAGCCCTCGGGGTTGAGCGTCGGGAAAGAGCCGAGGGGCAAGCAAAGCGAGGCGCCGGTTGGCTGCCTCGCTCGCCAGGCTTTCGCTCCTCGCTATGTTTGTCGAAATTTCGACGCGGCGCTTGGGTGCCCCGTGAAATGTGAATGCAGGTTTTGATCCCGGTGGCTTGCTGTCGTGGCCTGCTGATATCGTCCACTGTACCGTTTGGGGGCTTGGCGTGATGCCGGGTCGGAAACCGCAATCGGTTTCTGGCCACTGTTTTTTTGCACTTGGCGATTGATCGCAACGGCCTGTGCGGTCAACACTGGATGTCCGCAAACAGGAAACTGATCATGCCGAAGCTGCTCTACGCGTCCGCCTCTCCCTACAGCTCCAAGGTAAGGATGGCCGCCGCCTATGCCGGAATCGCCCTCGATGAGGTGCCGGTCAAGACCGAGGACAGGCCGGCCGAACTGATCGGCGCCAATCCGCTCGGCAAGATCCCGGTTCTGGTGCTCGACGATGGCCGTTCTATCCACGACAGCCGCGCCATCACCCAGCACCTCAACCGTATGTCGAAGAGCGCGCTGTTTCCACGCAATGCCGACAAGCGTCTGGAAGCGGAAGTGCTGGAGGCGCTGGCTGACGGTATCTGCGATTGCGCGCTGTCGATGGTCTACGAGCGTCGCACCCGGCCCGAAGAGATGGTCTATCAGCCCTGGCTCGACCGCCAGTGGGCGAAGATCACGGCAGCACTCGATCTGCTCAACGCCAATCCGCCGAAACTGCCGAAGAAGATCACCGCCGGTCAATTGGCATTGCGGGCCTGCCTCGGCTATCTCTCGCTGCGCTTTGGCGGTCAGTGGGAGAAGGGGCGCGGCCGGTTGACCCGCTGGGCGGCGCGCTTCGACGAAAAATTTCCGGAGCTGAAGTCCGCGGTTCCGGCCTGAGCGGACGTAAAAAAGCCGGGCGCGAGGCCCGGCTTTTTCGTGTCGTGGCTTGGACGACTTAGAACTTCATACCAAGGCCGAAGGTGACGCGGTTGTCCGTCGCCTTGACGCTGCCGACATTGCCGAAGCTCTTGCTGCCGAAGTCGGTATAGCGATACTCGACGCGGCCGAACACGTTGTCGGTGAGCTTGATGTCGGTGCCGACACCCGCAGTCCAACCCACCATTGTGGCGCGGTCGCTGCTGACACCATCATCGATTTTCAGGCTTCTGCCGGCGAGACCGCCGGTGCCATAGAGCAGGATTTCCGGAGTCACGGCGTAGCCGAGACGGGCACGCAGAGAACCTTCGAAGCCGGCCTTTGAATCAATACCGGCGTTGTCGCCCTTGACGCCGTTGTAGCCGAGTTCGGCTTCACCGCCGTATACGAAGTTCTCCTGCTGCCACTGGTAGCCGCCGAAGACGCTGCCGACGAAACCCTTGGTTCCGACGTTGACACCGATATCTCTGGCATTGGAATGGCCGCTGAAGCCATAGCCGACGTTCAGACCGGCATACGGGCCAGCCCACGATGCGACCGGAAGTTCGGCAACCGGCGCGGGTGCCGGCGGCTCTTCCTGGACGACATCCGCCGCGTAGGCGGTACTACCGAGGGCGAAGAGCCCGAGCGCAACAGCCAGCGGCCGTGCGAATTTGAGATTGGCTTGCATTGTTCTTTACTCCTTAAGCCACAGGACACAGGCTTGTTTCTCACGATCGCCATCGACCCGCCCGGGGGGTGAAACGGATCTGGCGTTCGTCGGTTCCAAATGTCGTGTCAAAATACGGCTGAAGCGAACCTGAACTTGGGTGATTCCCCGGCGCGAATGAGGCAGAACCTTGACGTTGCATCTTCGCAACAGCGAAATGTCAGCAGCAATTCATGCTGCGCTGCACGCCGCTTGGTGCAAGGAGTCCACCGACCTATATTGCGGTCCGGCGGTCCGAGTCCAAGAGGGCTCGGCATGCCGAACCGGGCGCTTCGCCACAATGCTGCCCCAGGTGCGAACGCCATTTAACGCATGCCGGGCCATATTTCGTCGGCATCGCGTTTTCGGGCCGAAATTGAGGATTGACAACAGATGAGCAAAGCCGCTGCCGTGGCGCTGGTGACCGGTGGAGCGAAACGGATCGGCAAGGCGATCGTCGAGGATCTGGCCCGCCATGGTTTTGCGATCGCCGTCCATTCCAACCGCTCACACGATGAGGCGGATGCGTTGGCCGCGATGATTAACCGGTCGGGCGGCCGCGCCGCCGTGGTCGTGGCCGATCTGACCGACATGGACGCCGTCGGCGACCTCGTCGGCCAGGCGGAGGCAGCGCTGGGCCCAATCTCGCTGCTGGTCAACAATGCTTCGCTCTTCGTCGATGATTCCGTCGAGGATTTCGACTGGCATGCCTGGGACCGCCATTTTGCCATTCATGTGAAAACACCGGCGCTGTTGGCGCAGAACTTTGCCCGTTCCTTGCCGGAAGGGCAGGAGGGGCTGATCGTCAACATTATCGACCAACGCGTCTGGCGGCCGACACCGCGCTATTTCTCCTATGCGCTGTCCAAATCGGCGCTCTGGACCCAGACGCAGATGTTGGCGCAGGCGCTCGCGCCTCGCATCCGCGTCAATGCGATCGGGCCGGGCCCGACGCTGAAGAGCGTACGCCAGGACGATTCCGATTTTGATGCTCAGGTCGCTGGCCTCATTCTGAAACGCGGCCCGGAATTGCCGGAATTCGGCGCCACCATCCGCTATCTCTGGAAGACGCGCTCGGTCACCGGCCAGATGATCGCGCTCGATGGCGGCCAGCATCTTGCATGGCAGACGCCCGATGTGACAGGCATGGCGGAATGAGTCCTTTGGATCACAAGAACAAGGCGCGCGGCGGCGCTGATGATCTTCCTCCCGAAATCGACCTCGAGGATGAGGCGCTGGAGGAGATCGTCGAACCGGTCGGCCCGGATGTCGCCTTCACGGCCATCGACTGGACGCCGCATGCCGGCGACGCCGAAGGCATGGTCGGCGCCGAGGTGATCCAGACGCTGGTGAAACGGCTGCCCAATGCACCAGGCGTATATCGGATGATGAACGCCGCTGGCGACGTGCTCTATGTCGGCAAGGCGCGCAGCCTGAAGAAGCGTGTAACCAACTATGCGCAAGGCAGGTTCCACACCAACCGCATCGGTCGCATGGTGCGCGAGACGTCGACGATGGAATTCGTCGTCACCCGCACCGAGATCGAGGCGCTGCTGCTCGAAGCCAATCTTATCAAGCGTTTGCGGCCGCGATTCAATGTGCTTATGCGGGACGACAAGTCGTTCCCGTATATCCTTTTGACCGGCGACCATGTCTCGCCCGGCATCTACAAGCATCGCGGCGCGCGGTCGCGCAAGGGCGACTATTTCGGCCCCTTCGCCTCGGCCGGTGCAGTCGGCCGTACCATCAATTCGCTGCAGCGCGCCTTCCTGCTCAGAAGCTGCACCAATTCGTTCTACGAGAACCGCACGCGGCCATGCCTGCTCTATCAGATCAAGCGCTGCGCCGGTCCGTGCACCGGCGAAATCTCGCATGAGGGTTATGCCGAGCTGGTCGCCGAAGCGAAGGATTTTTTGTCCGGCCGCAGTCAGAAGGTGAAGACCGAGATTTCGGCTGCCATGCAGCAGGCCTCACAAGACCTCGATTTCGAGCGCGCCGCCATCTATCGCGACCGGCTGGCGGCCCTGTCGCACGTGCAGAGCCATCAGGGCATCAACCCCGCGACCGTCGACGAGGCCGATGTCTTCGCCATCCATCAGGAAGGCGGCCAGGTCTGCATCCAGGTGTTTTTCTTCCGCACCGGCCAGAACTGGGGCAACCGCGCCTATTTCCCGAAGGCCGATCCGGCGCTGGAAGGATCGGAAGTGCTGGGCTCGTTCCTGGCGCAGTTCTACGACGACAAGCCGACACCGCGCGCCATTCTCCTGTCTCAGACCGTGGAGGACCAGGAACTGCTGGGCGAGGCGCTCTCGACCCGCGCCGGCCGCAAAGTGGCGATCTCGGTGCCGCAGCGCGGCGAGAAGAAGGACCTGACCGACAACGCCTTGCAGAATGCGCGTGAGGCGCTTGGCCGCCGGCTGGCGGAAACCTCGACGCAAGCGCGGCTGCTTGCCGGTTTCGCCGAGACGTTCGGCCTGGCCAAGCCGCCGGTGCGCATCGAAGTCTACGACAACTCGCACATCATGGGCACCAACGCCGTTGGCGCCATGGTCGTCGCGGGACCGGAAGGCTTCGTGAAGAACCAGTACAGAAAATTCAACATCCGCTCGACGGAGATCACGCCAGGCGACGATTTCGGCATGATGCGCGAAGTGATGGAGCGGCGTTTTTCGCGATTGCTCAAGGAGCATGGCGATGTTGCCGTGGCCGACGATGCGGCAGCGGGCGAGGCGACGGCAGCCGAAACCGGCGATGATATCGAAGACGATATCTCCGGCAGCTTCCCGGCTTGGCCCGATGTCATCCTGATCGACGGCGGCCAGGGCCAGATGACGGCGGTGCGCAAGATCCTGTCGGATCTCGGCATCGAGGACCGCGTCGTTGCCATCGGCATCGCCAAGGGGCAGGACCGCGATGCCGGCCGCGAGCGCTTCTTCGTCAAGGGCAGGGACTCGTTTTCGCTGCCTGTACGCGACCCCGTGCTCTATTTCGTCCAGCGGCTGCGCGACGAGGTCCACCGCTTCGCCATCGGTTCGCACCGGGCTCGCCGCAAGAAGGAGATGGTCAAGAGCCCGCTCGACGAAATCGCCGGCATCGGCCCCGGCCGCAAGCGCGCGCTTCTCTTGCATTTCGGCACAGCCAAAGCGGTCAGCCGTGCCGCAATCGAGGATCTGAGAAAGGTTGACGGCATTTCCGAACAGGTGGCGAAACTGGTCTACAATCACTTCCACGAGAGCTGATGCATGTCGCCCAAAAGTGTGCGCGGTTTTGGGATAACGACATGCATGAAGCAACAACGCATGTCGCCCAAAAGTGCGCGTAGTTTTGGGATAACGACATGCATGAAACAACAACGCATGTCGCCCAAAAGTGCGCGTGGTTTTGGGATAACGACATGCGTAAGGCAAGAACGCATGTCGCCCAAAAGTGCACTCGGCATATCTCCCGAAAATGGCTACGGTTTTGGCACAAGGTGTGCGAAGGTTTCCCGCTGTTTTCGGCTGGCCAATCGATTTTGGCCTGTTGACCCCCCACATTCGCATCTGATTTGAGTACGCAGGCAGAAAGAGTCCCCGAAGACATGGCCCAGCGCGCGTTTAACCTGCCCAACATCCTGACCTACGCCCGCATCGTCGCGGTGCCGCTGGTCGTGCTGTGCTTTTTTCTAGAAGGCCATCTGAAATCGAGCGACTTCGCCCGCTGGTCGGCGCTGGTCATTTTCCTGCTGGCGTCGATCACCGATTACTTCGACGGCTATTTTGCCCGCGCCTGGCAGCAGACCTCCAATATCGGCAAGATGCTCGATCCAATTGCCGACAAGCTGCTGGTCGCCACGTGCCTTTTGCTGCTTGCCGCCGACACCGACCGCCATGCCGGCATCGCCGGCTGGTCGCTGTGGGCGGCGATCATCATCCTGTGTCGCGAAATCCTGGTTTCGGGCCTGCGCGAATATCTGGCGGCGCTCAAGGTCTCGGTGCCGGTAACGCAGCTCGCCAAATGGAAAACCACCATCCAGATGGTCGCCATCGCCTTCCTGCTGGCGGGGCCAGCCGGCGACAAAATCTTTCCGCTGACCACGGAGACCGGCCTCGTACTGCTGTGGATCGCGGCCCTCGTGACGCTCTACACCGGCTATGACTATTTCCGCGCTGGCCTCAAACACATCATGGACGAGTGAGATGACGACCCGTCTCATCTATTTCGCCTGGGTTCGCGAACGGATCGGCATGCCGGAAGAAGATGTCGAATTGCCCGCCGCCATCGAGACGGTCGCCGACCTCCTGCACTGGCTGCAATCGCGCGGCGAAGGTTATCAACACGCGCTGCAATATCCCGATGTGATCCGCGTCGCCATCAACCAGGAACATGTCGACCACCGCGAGAAGATATCAGGCGCGCGCGAGATCGCGCTGTTCCCGCCGATGACCGGGGGCTGACATCATGTCGGCCGTTCTGGTGCCGACCGTGCGCATCCAGCGCCAGGATTTCGACGTTGCCGCCGAGATCGCCGGGCTGACGCAAGGCCGCGCCGACATTGGCGCGGTAGTCACCTTCTCCGGCATGTGCCGCGACGAGCAGGGCGCGCTTTCGGCGCTCGAGCTCGAGCACTATCCGGGCATGGCCGAAGCCGAGATCGAACGCATCGCGACCGAAGCCACCGAGCGCTGGCAGCTGCAAGGTCTCACCGTCATCCATCGCCACGGCAAGATCGCGCCGGGAGAGAACATCGTGTTGGTGGTGGCTGCTTCGGCGCACCGCCAGGCGGCGTTCGAGGCGGCGGACTTCCTCATGGACTACCTCAAGTCGCGCGCACCCTTCTGGAAGAAAGAACATCGCGCCGACGGGTCCGAGGGCGGCTGGGTCGAGGCCAAGGAAACCGACGCCGAGGCAGCTCGGCGCTGGAAGCAGCCGCCATCCGAATAATACCGCGCAAGCGTCACGGAACGACCGCAATCCTTCGGCCAACTGATCTCGTGACTGATTTGCAAGGGAGAACGGTCGTGCTGGACAGGCTCGCGGAGTTCTTCGTCTTCGGTTTCGTGCCTCTGGTGGTCGGCATCCTCGCAGTGCCGGAACTCTCCGTTGCCGCGGAAAAGGCCGTCACGGGGGAGGTGATCTATCGCGAGCGCATCGCATTGCCCCCTAGCGCCGTGCTCTCCGTGGAGCTTGCCGATATCTCGTTGGCCGACGCGCCCGCCAAGATCATCGGGCAGCAGAAGATCAAGCCCGCCGGCCAGGTGCCGATCGGCTTCGAGATAAAATTCGACCCCTCTGTCATCCGGCCGCGGATGACCTACGCACTGCAGGCCCGGATCACCGTGGACGGAAGGCTGCTGTTCATATCCGATGTGCGCCATCAGCTCGATCCGCTGACGGACGCGCCGCAGACAATCATGTTGAAGATGGTCGCACCCGGCAAGGAGCCAGCGGCTTCCGTCTTTGATCAGCTCTGGGTCGTCGACTATGTCGATGGCGTGGGCGCCATCACCGCGCCGCAGGCGACCTTCAGGGTCAGCGAGGCTGGCAAGGCCGGTGGCAGCGGCCCCTGCAACACCTATTTTGCCACGGCGAAGCTCGAGGGCCAGGCGATCGCGATCGGCGATATCGGTTCGACCTACAAAGCCTGCGCGCCCGATGTGATGGCCGAGGAAAAAGCCTTGTTCGATGCATTGGCCAAGGCGGCGTCATACATTGTCGATGCCGGCAAGTTCACCCTATCGGACAGGGATGGCCGCGAAATCCTGCGCTTCAGCGCCGCGAGCTGAGCAATTTCAGGGAAAGTGTGAAGCGGTTCCCCAGGAAAACCTTTTCACGCCTTTCGCGGAACCGCCGTAGGCGACGGGGCAAAGATGGCGCCGTAGTGGTAAGGCGGCACGTCAACCATTTCAGCCAGCCTGAAGCCGGCCGGCTCGACGGCCGCAATGGTCTGTTCCGGCGACAGTCTCAACTCGGTCTTCGGTCCGCGAGGCTCGCCCAGCACCACCGTTCGCTCGCGCGGCGTCTGATGCCAGTTCACAATGGCAAAACGGCCTGACGGGCCAAGCGCCGCACGTGCCGCGCGGGCCAGGCGGAGCTGATCGGGAACACCATGAAAGGCGTTTGCCATGAAGATGAAGTCGGCGGGTCGGGCCGCCAGGCTGGCAAGCTCATAGGCGTCGCCCGCCACGAAGTCGCAATTCGACAGGCCATTTTCAGTCAGGCGCCGGCGCGCGAACTCGAGCAAATCGGCGTCGATATCGATGGCGGTGACATGACGCGCGATCCGGGCAATCTGCAACGTGAACCAGCCATCGCCGGAGCAGAGGTCGATCACCTCCATACCCGGCTTGATCCCTGCGGCCGCAAGCACTGTCGCCGGGTCTGGCCACAGCACCTCCCACCATCCGCTGGTCGGCATATCGGTGCCCTGGAAGAACCCTGGAATGCCGCTGGTCATGGTTGGCTCGACTCCATCTCGACGGCGCTCCGCGCCCGGTCCATTCACGTATCTCGTATTTCGCGGGACTTCCTGCGGCTCGCTTCATATGAGATGCCGTAGAGCTTGAGACCACGTCCCATACGAAGAAAGGCCGGCATTTCGCCGGCCTTTCTTGAATGCGAGGTGTGGATTGGCGGCTCAGCCGACGATTTCGGTGTCCGAAAACCAGTACTTGATTTCCTGCGCGGCCGTTTCTGGCGCGTCGGAGCCATGCACCGAGTTTTCGCCGATCGACAGCGCATGCACCTTGCGGATGGTGCCTTCGGCGGCGTTGGCGGGGTTGGTGGCGCCCATCACGTCGCGGTTCTTGATGATAGCGCTCTCGCCTTCCAGGACCTGTACGATGGTCGGGCCCGAGGACATGGATTCCACCAGCTCACCGAAGAACGGCCGCTCCTTGTGGACGGCGTAGAAGCCTTCCGCCTCGCGGCGGCTCATCCACACCCGGCGCGAAGCGATGACGCGCAGGCCGGCGTCTTCCAGCATCTTGGTGATGGCGCCGGTGAGGTTACGCCGCGTTGCGTCGGGCTTGATCATGGAGAAGGTGCGTTCGAGCGCCATGGGTCGTCCTTGTCTGAAATGGAATGGAGAGTGGCGGGCTCTATACAAGCCGCCCGGCCCATTGCCAAGGGGGTGAGGAGCGGTCCGCGAGGCGGACGGAAAGCCAATTGCTTGGCTTTCCGGGCGACGAACGCACGGAGCGATAGCTGAGGCCGGCGGCCCGCGCTTCCGTGGCCGGCCGGCCCGGGGCTAGATCAGATGGCTGTAATGTAACGCTTTGCTTGCTATAGTCGTGCGTCGGCGCCGCGCTGAAGTCGGTCCGAATGGAGACAACATGACCATGACAGACGATCGTCAGGAGCGCATTCGTAACCGGGCACATCAGATCTGGCAGGAACAAGGGCAACCGGCCGGTCAGCATGAACGCCACTGGCACCAGGCGGCGGCCGACGTCGATCGAGAGGACGCGGGGGGGCCGTCGGCGGACAAGAAGCCAGCCAAGAAGGCATCTGGTGCTGGCAAGGCAAAAGCCGCCCCCAAGGAAGAAAAGGCCGCCGCGAAAGCCAGCAAGCCGAAGAACGGCAAGCCAAAGAAGTCGGCAAAGTAGGGCCTGTTCCGCCGCTGATTGTCGCAACGGGTTGACGGCGCTCGAACTGCCTTGCGGACAGGCGGGTCTTCGCGCCCCGTCACGCTGCCGCCGCAACCTTTCGTCCCAGCCCGCCATGCAGGTCGAGGCAGCGGGTGAACCACCGCGCCACCGCGTCGCCGTCTTCGAGCAACTTGTAAGGCGATGCGATGCGCGCCCATTGCAGCGCGCCGAAGACGATATAGTCGGCAAACAGCGGCGAGGCGCCGCCGATGAATGGCTGGTAGCTCAACATGGAGCGCAGCGGCTCCAGCGTTGCCCGGAAAGTTGCCAGGCCGGCGTCGCGTGCGGCAACGACGTCCTCCAGCCGCTTGCCGAAGCGCTGCTCCCGGCTCTTGCGGAAATAGGAGGCGTTCTCCTCGTCTTGCATGGCATGAAGGTCGACGAGCGCCGCGGTGGTGACATAAGGGTGGATGGTCGATTGCGACCAGCGCTCGATGAAGCGCGCCATCGCCTTGCCGCCCTCGCCGCCAAACAGCGTCGGGCGATCCGGATAGGCCTCCTCGAGATAGAGCGCTATCGCGAAGGAATCGGTGACGACCTTGTCTCCATCGCGGATGACCGGCACGGTTTTCGAAAAACCGCCTTCAATGGCCGGCACTTCGAGAAAACGCGTCGGCGCGGTCGAGAATTCAAGTCCCTTGTGGGCCAGCGCCATCGTTGCCTTCCAGCAATGCGGACTGAACGGGCGGCTCTCATTATGTCCAACCAGATCGTAAAGCAGAATGGTCATTGGCGTCGGCCCCTTTGCGGTCTAGGTATCACTCCCGAAACCCGAAACGGGCGCGGCGGGAGAAAAGATGAAACAGCACTTCATGATGTTTGCGGCTTACAATCAATGGGCCAATGGCCGCATCTATGATGCCGCCGCCGATCTCGACGAAGAGGAATTCAATCGCGATGTGGGCGCTTTCTTCGGCTCACTGATGGGCACGCTCAATCATCTGCTGGCCGCCGATCGCATCTGGATGAAGCGCTTCACCGGCGAGGGCGACGCGCCGACGGCGCTGGACACCATACTGCACCGGGCCTTGCCCGTCCTGAGGACCGCGCGCGAGGCCGAGGACCGGCGGATCGTCGACTGGCTCGCCGGCTTGGGCGACAAGGCGCTGTCGGGCCGCTTCACCTACATGACGGTTTCGGACATGCGCACCGTCTCTCAGCGCCTGGCGCCGGCGCTGGCTCATGTCTTCAACCACCAGACCCATCACCGCGGCCAGGCGCATATGATCCTGACGGTTCTGGGCCGTCCTTCCGTGCCCCTCGATCTGGTGCATTTCCAGCGCACCGAGGAAGGAAGGGCCTTCGCCTGATCCAGATCGTTTCGTTAGTCGAGGACGAGCGGTTCGCGCGGACTATCGCAGCATTTTTTGCCGTAGCATCGCTTTTACATCAGGCCACTCGGATGATCCCTGATTTCTCTTGCCCGCGGTCATTGAACGACAAAATCTCAGACAGCCTCGGAAACCAAGTCCCTGACTTCGCTGTCCAACTGGCGTTGCGTCAGGGCCGCCTCCGTCATCACCCATTGCTTGAACAGCAGCATCTTGCGTGCCGCAAGGTTCTTGCGGGGCGAGACGAAGTACCAGCCGGCCGTGTTTGGATGATGAACGGCAAAGGGAGCGACCAGCTTCTCGGCGCGGATATCGCTGGCCATATAGGCGCGGTTGGCAACGGCAAAACCCATTCCGGAGTTCGCCGCTTCGTAGGACATCATGCACGAGTCAAAATAGATGCTTTTGGTCTCGCTGAGCACAAAACTGGCGCCGGCGAAACCAAGCCAGGATTGCCAGTTCTGGGTGCAGGTATCGGAATGCAGCAGCGTGAAGAGCCGGAGGTCGTCCGGTGTCACCTTTGACATTGGTTTATCGCCGAGAACCTCAAGGAACAGCTTGCGGCTGCACACCGGTGTCAGGTCTTCGCGAAACAGCAGGTCCGATGGCAGTCCGTTGAAGTGGCCGTCGCCATAGCGGATTTCGAGATCGAATTCGGAAGTCGTGAACTCATGCGTCGCGTACGAGGTCGAGACCCGCATCACGATATCGGGGTGCTGGCGCTGGAACAGCGGCAGGCGCGGAAACAGCCAGCGCGCGGCAAAGGTCGGCAGCACGGAAATCTTCAGGACATGTTCCTGTGATTGCCCGGTCGCCTCCATGCTGGCGGCGACGATCCGCTCCAGCGCCTCGCGGACGCGCGAGACATAGGTCTCGCCCTCCGGCGTCAGCGACACCGCATTACCGCCGCGCTGGAAAATCTTGAAGCGCAGCTGGTCCTCCAGGCTCTTGACGCGCTGGCTCACCGCCGAAGCGGTGATGAACTGCTCTTCACCGGCACGCGTGAAATTGCCGTGCCTCGCAGCACTCTCCACGATTTTCAGCGAATTGAGGTTGACCTGACTGAGCAGACGCACGGGTTTCGACCTTAAGCTGGGCTTACGGTAGCACTAGCATTCCTAATTTTACAGGGGGTGCTAATTTAATCGACTGTTAACCAAGTGTTTGCCCCCACTTGGAGAAGTACAATGAACGCACATACGATACCCGAATTGCGCTATGCGATGAGCCGCGAGGCCATCATCGGCCACGAAACCGCCTGGAAAGTGTCGAGCTTCGGCGTTGCGCAGTATCTGCATGGCTACGATCCGGCACTGCTTGCCGCGATCGAGGAGGCCGCCCTGAAGCTCAAGGCCAGCCATGCGGTGCACAAGCACCTCGACCTGACCTTCATCACCGGCGCCGACCGTTTCATCCCTGAAATCAAGGAGTTGCTGAACGACACGCTGCGCCTTGAGCGGCTGTCCGACATGATGGGCACGAAGCTTGAGCCCTATCCGCTGTCGATCGTCGGTTCGACCGTCACATTCATGAATCCCAGGGATGGCGCCGTCGAATGGCATTGCGACGGCGTTCCGGTGACCGAACTCATTCCGCTGTCGATCAGCGATCCGCTGGTCGGCGGCCATCTCGAAATCTATTGTGACGATTCCGAGACCGGCCGCGCCATTCTCGAGTCCGGCCGCGAGATCCCGCGCAACCGCGTCATGCGAATCGATCACAAGATGAACTACGCCACGCTCGGGCAGTTCCTCGGCGTCCTGCATCGCACGGCGCCGATCCAGTTCGGCGAGCGCGTCACCCTGGTGCTCAACCAGCGCTCCGTGGCCAAGCCCTATGTTGATGACAACAGGATGTTCTATCTTGCCGCCGACAACGATCACGACCGGGAGTGGGTCAACGAGCTGGCCGAGGACGTGTGGATCAACCAGCTACCGGCCTATCGCCGGTTCGAGGCGGAACATCCGACGCCGGCCCCCGCCGAAGCGCCGGTTCCGGGTGGAGCCAGGGAATCATGGTAGCGACCCATGATCCCAAAAAGCGGAAACCGATTTTCGGACAGGATCATGGTCGAACGCGGGGATAGAGCGCCGTGCCGATTCCATCGGCATGGATCAAGCTCGGTGTCGGCGCTGGTCTTCGCTACCGGCGCGGTAGCGTTGTGGTCGACAAATGCGCTGGTCGGAAAATCACTGCTGGCCGGTCACCCGGTGTCGCAGGTGCAGTTCCTGCAATTTGCAGGGGCCGCATTGGTCTTCGCGGCCATCCGGTTGATGGGTCGCCAGAAAGCCGCGGCGGCCACGGCAAGCACCGCGCTGGTGCCGCTCGCGGTCGGCTTCATCGGTCTGGTCGGCACCATGGTGCTGCAATATATCGCCTTTGCCTCGATGCCGGTGATCGAAGCCAATCTCGTGGCCTACACCTGGCCCCTGATGGTCGCCGCGGCGGTGATCGCCTTCGAAAATCCCCGGCGTCCGGCTCTGCTGGGTCTTGCCGCGGCCCTCGGCTTCGTCGGTGTCGCGCTGGTGATTTCGGGAGGACGTGACCACACCTGGTTCGAGGGTGATCTCACCGGCTATTTGGCTGCATTCGGGTCAGCGCTGTGCATGGCGTTCTATTCGGTGATGGTGGGACGGCTCACCACTTCGCCGGACCGCCTGTTGCTGCCCTCGTCGCTGGTTGGCGTCGCCTTGACACTCTTATGGTCCGCTCGCGAAGGCGTCGCCTGGCCGACCGGTGTGGATCTGGCCCTTGGGCTCTATCTCGGCGCCGGCCCGATGGGGCTGGGTTATTACTTCTGGTCGCGGGCCTTGAAGCTTGGGGGCAGCGGCAAGGTGGCCGTGGTCGCCTATCTCACACCGATTGCCTCGACGCTGCTGCTGACCTTGTCCGGTGAACGGCTGACGACGATCGGCATTGCCGGAGCCGTGCTCGTGATTGGCAGTTGTGTCGCTGTCGGCCTGGAACGTTCGGAGGTGCAAGACTATGTTTGACGACAATGAACGTCTCGCCAGGCAGGAAGCGGACTGGCTCATCAAGGAATTCGGCGCCGAGGCGCCACTTTACGCCGCGATGAGGGCCGAAAAGGCGATTGAGCGGAAGGATTTCGGGCGTTGCGCCCGTTGGAGGCGTATTCTTGAGATATTGGCTGATGGCCGCACAGCCAAGTCTGCCGCTTCCAAGTATTAGATTTTCTAAATTGCGCGACGTCGATTTTCCATAAAAATATTTAGTGTCAAGTCTTGATTCGTTTTGGAACTTGGCGGTCCGTTGGGGGACGCGGTTAAAGCGATACATCGGCAAAAGTCTTCTCTGGGGTAGAGGACTTCGTCGCAAATAGGATGAAAGAATTGTCAAATATCGAGGATAAGACCGTTATAGAGCTAACGGCCGATATTGTCTCGGCCTATGTCGGCAACAATCCGCTTCCGGCCTCCGGCCTGCCTGACCTGATTGCCAGCGTCAGCGCCTCGGTCCGCAAGCTGGCTGGTGCGGCTGTCGTCGAAAGCCCAAGCCTGGTTCCGGCCGTAAATCCGAAGAAGTCGGTGTTTCCCGACTACATCATCTGCCTGGAGGACGGAAAGAAGTTCAAGTCGCTCAAGCGGCACCTCAGGACAGACTACGGTTTGAGCCCGGACGACTATCGGGCCAAATGGGGCCTGCCGCCGGACTATCCGATGGTCGCCCCGAATTACTCGGCGACCCGGTCGGCGCTGGCGAAATCGACGGGACTTGGCCGTAAGCCGGCCGCTGCGCCGGCAGTCGTGGCCAAGGCGACAAAGCGTGGCAAGGCCACAGCCTGAGGCCTTGCCGGCCGGTATGGCAGGCCGCTGATCGGCTGCTCTGACGGCGCGTTGCAGGCGCCATTTCCGGACCTTGCGCGGCCAACTGGCCCGCAAGGTCTTGCGAAGCGTTGATGTCCAGTGCAAAAGCGCGGCCATGCTTATCATCAATGACCTTTCGCTGCGCATGGCGGGGCGCCTGCTTCTCGACCACGCCTCACTCACCTTGCCGGCCGGCACCAAAGCCGGTCTTGTCGGCCGCAACGGCACCGGCAAGACGACGCTGTTCAAGGCCATAACAGGCGATTTTCCCTCCGAGACGGGTTCGATCAGCCTGCCGAAGAACACGCGTATCGGTCAGGTGGCGCAGGAAGCGCCTGGCACCGAGGATCCGCTGATCGAGATCGTGCTCAAGGCCGATCTCGAACGCACGGCGCTGCTCGATGAGGAAAAGACCGCCACCGACCCGCACCGCATCGCCGACATCCATATGCGGCTGGCCGATATCGACGCCCATTCGGCGGAGTCCCGCGCGGCCACCATCCTCGCCGGACTCGGCTTCGACGACGCAGCGCAACGCCGTCCGGCCTCGTCCTTCTCCGGTGGCTGGCGCATGCGCGTGGCGTTGGCCGCCGTGCTGTTTTCCGAGCCGGATCTCCTGCTGCTCGACGAGCCGACCAACTATCTCGATCTTGAAGGCACGCTCTGGCTGGAAAACTACGTTTCAAAGTATCCGCACACAGTGCTTCTGATTTCGCACGACCGCGACCTGCTCAACCGCGCCGTCAACTCGATCGTTCACCTCGACCAGAAGAAGCTGACCTTCTGGCGCGGCGGCTACGACCAGTTCGAGCGCCAGTACACCGAGCAGAAGGAATTGCAGGAAAAGGGCCGGGTCAAGCAGGAAGCCGCCCGCAAGCATATGGAATCCTTCGTCGAGCGTTTTCGCGCGAAGGCCTCCAAGGCAAGACAGGCACAGTCGCGCATCAAGGCGCTGGAAAAGATGAAGCCGATCTCGGCTATCGTGAACGACACGGTACGGCCGTTCTCTTTCCCCGAACCTGTGAAGACGGTGGCTTCGCCGATCGTCGCGCTGAACAACGTCAATGTCGGCTATACCGAGGGCCAGCCGATCCTGAAGAAGATGACGCTGCGCATCGATGCCGACGACCGCATCGCGCTGCTCGGCGCCAATGGCAATGGCAAGTCGACCTTCGCCAAACTGCTGTCGGGCCGTCTGAAGCAGGAGACCGGCACCATGACGGTGGCGCCCGGGTTGAAGGTGGCGATCTTCGCCCAGCACCAGCTCGACGATCTGCGTCCCGAGGAAAACGCCTATGAGCATGTCCGCCGTCTGATGCCGGAGGCGCCGGAATCGAAAGTACGCGGACGCGTCGCACAGTTCGGTCTCACGACCGAGAAGATGAATACGCCCGCCAAGGACCTGTCCGGTGGCGAGAAGGCACGCCTTCTGATGGGCCTGTCCGCCTTCGAGGGGCCGAACCTGTTCATCCTCGATGAGCCGACCAATCATCTCGACATCGACAGCCGCGAATCGCTGATCCATGCGCTGAACGAATTTCCCGGCGCCGTTATCCTGATCTCGCACGACCGCCATCTGCTCGAGGCGACCGCCGACCGGCTATGGCTGGTCAAGGACGGTGCGGTCAATCCCTATGACGGTGACCTCGAGGACTATAAGACGCTGGTCACCGGCGTGTCCGGCGACCGCCGCGGCAAGCGCGAGGCGGACAAGGCGTCAAAAGCCGATCGCCGCCGCGACGCGGCTCAGCGGCGCGCCGCCTTCGAGCCGCTGGCCAAGGAAATCCGCGCCACCGAGGCGCTGATGGACCGCATCCGCAAGCGCATCGACGGCATCGAGGACGAACTGGCCAACCCGGCGATCTACGAAAAGGACCCGTCGACGGCGACAAGGTTGGCCAAGGAACGCTCGCAGCTAGCCCAGACGCTTGCCGGCCACGAGGAAAAGTGGCTGACCATGTCCGCGGAGTATGAGGAAGGCACGGCGGAGTAGGGCGCTCGCAACTCCTCTTAGGGAGATTGCGCCGCAGCTTGTGGCATCAGGGATGTGGCCTTGTGGTCAATTGCATTCCTAACGCATTCATCACGGCAATCGTGGTTTTCAGTGTCGGGTTGCCATCGCCGCTGAAGGATCGATAGAGCTGTTCGCGCGACAGTCCTGTCTGCTTTGCGATCTGTGTCATGCCTTTGGCGCGGGCAACCACGCCGAGCGCATGCGCGATATACCCGCTGTCTTCGGTTTCGAACGCTTCTGTCATGAAGATGGCGATGGCCTCATCGGAATTAATGTCCTCGGCTGGGTCGTACGTACTCAATTTTTCAGGCATCTCATTCGCTCCAATCGCCCGAAAGGCGTTTTGCTGTCTTTATGTCCTTCGTTTGACTGCCTTTGTCTCCACCGCACAGCAGTATCAGCACCGTATTGCCGTGCTTGCGGTAGTAGAGGCGGTAGCCTGGGCCATAGTGGATGCGCAATTCGCTGATTCCGTCCCCGACAGGTTCGGAATCTCCCGAATGACCGAAAGCAAGGCGGTCGAGGCGCGAGGCGATCAATGCACGGGCACGTTCATCTTTGAGCTTCATTCGCCATTTGCGAAAAGTATCCGTCTGTTTCAGCTAGAACATTGGTCTGATGTAGTTTTTAAACTACGATCCGTCAAGGCTCTTTGCTCGCATTCATCTGGCCCTACACCTCACACGCCAAAGCCGCTAAACAGGGCCATGAACCAGCACGCGCACCTCCGCATCGGCCATTCCGCCTGCCCGCATGATTGTCCGTCGACCTGCGCGCTCGAGGTCGAACTGCTCGACGGCAACCGAATCGGCCGCGTCCACGGCGCCAAGGCCAACAGCTACACGTCGGGCGTAGTCTGCGCCAAGGTTGCCCGCTACGCCGACCGCGTCCATCACCCGGACCGGCTGCTGAAACCGCTGGTAAGGGCCGGCGCCAAGGGCGACGGCGTCTGGCAGGAAGCGAGTTGGGAGGCCGCACTCGACCTCGTCGCCGAAAAGTTCATCGCAGCCGAGGAGAAATACGGTTCGGAGACCGTCTGGCCCTATTTCTACGCCGGCACGATGGGGCTGGTTCAGCGTGACGGCATCGAGCGGCTGCGCCACGCCAAGAAGTATTCAGGTTTCTTCGGCTCGATCTGCACCAATCTCGCCTGGACCGGCTGGATGATGGGGGCGGGCGCCTTGCGCGGCCCCGACCCGCGCGAGATGGGCAAATCCGACTGCGTGGTCATCTGGGGCACCAATGCGGTGGTTACGCAGGTCAATGTGATGACCCACGCAATCAAGGCGCGCAAGGAGCGCGGCGCCAGGATCGTCGTCATCGACGTCTATGAAAACGCCACCATGAAGCAGGCCGATATGGGGCTGGTGCTGAAGCCCGGCACCGACGGAGCGCTGGCTTGTGCTGTCATGCATGTGCTGTTCCGGGAGGGCATGGCCGACCACGCCTATCTCGAAAAATACACCGACGACCCGAAGGGATTGGAGGTGCATCTGAAGACGCGCACGCCGGAATGGGCCGCTGCCATCACCGGCCTTGGCGTTGCCGAAATCGAGGCCTTCGCGCGATTGGTCGGCACGACCAAGAAAACCTATTTCCGCCTCGGCTACGGCTTTGCGCGCCAGCGCAATGGCGCCGTCAACATGCATGCGGCGTCCTGCATCGCCGCGGTCACGGGCGCCTGGCAATATGAGGGTGGCGGCGCGTTCCATTCCAATTCCGGCATCTTCAAGCTCAACCAGGATGTGCTGGAAGGCACCAGGATGCGCGATCCCTCGATCCGCTACCTCGACCACTCGCGCATCGGCCCGGTGCTGACCGGTGCCAGCGATGCGCTCTATGGCGGACCGCCGGTGACGGCGATGCTGATCCAGAACACCAATCCGGTGAATGTCGCGCCCGAGCAGCGGCTGGTGAAGCAGGGCTTTCTGCGCGACGATTTGTTTGCCTGCGTGCACGAGCAGTTTATGACCGACACGGCCAAGCTAGCCGATGTCGTGCTGCCGGCGACGATGTTCGTCGAGCATGACGACATCTACAAGGGCGGCGGCAACCAGCACATCACGCTCGGCCCCAAGCTGATCGAGCCGCCGGCAGGGCCGCGCACCAATCATTTCGTCATCGAGCAACTGGCCGGGCGCCTTGGCGTCGCCGATCGTCCGGGCTTCGGCCATACGGAGCAGCAGCATATCGACATCATTCTGGGCAAGCGCGGGCTGGGCAGCTTCGATTCCTTGAAGGAGGAGAAGTGGGTCGACCTGCAGCCGGATTTCGAGACAGCGCATTTCATCCGGGGTTTTGGCCATGCGGATGGCAAATTCCGCTTCCATGCCGACTGGACCGGGCAGGCGGCTCCCAACCGGCCCCCGAAGAGCATGGGCCTGTTCGGTCCGGTGGCGCGATTGCCCGAATTTCCCGATCATGTCGACCTCATCGAGGTGGCCGACGAAGCGCATCCGTTTCGCCTGACGACCTCGCCGGCGCGCAACTTCCTCAACTCGACCTTTTCCGAAACCCCGGTATCGAAGGCCAAGGAAGGCCGCCCGGAACTCCTGCTGCATCCAGACGATGCGGCGGCTCTCAACCTTGCCGACGGCGACCGTGTCGAGATCGGCAACATGCGCGGCGAGGTGGTGCTGCACGCCAGATTGTTCGACGGCATCAAGCGTGGCGTCGTGATCGCCGAAGGCATCTGGCCGAACAGCGCGCATGAGCGCGGCGAGGGCATCAACGTGCTGACCGGCGCCGATGCGCCCGCACCCTATGGCGGCGCTGCCTTCCACGACAACAAGGTCTGGCTGCGCCGGGCACGGCATTTTACCGGGGGAAAACGACCGGAAAAGGCCGAAATCCCTGATCTCGCATGACGCTGCGGCAAGACTCAGCTAGCCTTCAAGTGCGGCGGACCTGATATCCGCCTGGCCGGCGCTATCAGATTACCTCCCAAGCGGCGCCGGCCTTCTTTCTGGCGCTAAATTAGCTTTCGTTAAATTTGAAAGGTCCGCGCTCGGTGGGCGTTAGGGTCTTGCCGTCAGGACTTCGGGCAGGCTTTTGGGTGGTGCGGGGCCTTAGATGCGCGGGCGGAGCTGGATAAAGGCGTTGCGTCAGGACGAAGCGCGACAGGTACGTGCGCGTATCGCTGAACTCGAACGAAACCTGACCTCTGCCTCGGCTCACACGCGGCAGCGGCGCCGGGATGCAGGCCACGAACTGCGCAATGCCAAGTTCCGCCTCGACCGTCTCGAAGAATGCATCGCGGCGATGCGCTGAAGAACCAGCCGTCCTGTGCGGGAGGGCACTGCCACTGTTCACGAAGGCGAGATACGGGCTTCATCCGCCGGCAGCCTTTGTCGGTGGCCGTTTGTTGTCGCGGGCCGTGAGCGCCAAAGCCCTCCGCGCGAGGATCAGTCTCAGCTTTTTCACTGATACCTTCTCTAATATCGGCCAGGCGGTGCTGGTTTGGTTGCGGCGATTGCGCCGAGGGAACAAAATGTCCTGCCTTCGGTTGATCCAGCTAAGGAGGACCGCCCACATGATCCGTTTGCTTCTGGTTGGCACGCTGGCCTTTGTCACCTACCGTGTCGCCCGCAGGATGATCGACGAGGTGCCCGACAGTGTCGATCCGCTCTTGCTGCCGGCGCCCGCGAACGATCGCAAGGCGCTGCGCCGGCAGTCGGCCGCGATGGGTGTCGACCCGAAACGCTGACCTTCCCGTTGCGTCGTATTGGCCGGGCTGCTTCTCGGTTGCGAACAAAGCGGAAACGATGCTTGATGGGCGATGAACCTCGCCGCCCATGATTCGACCTTTTTGGACTCGACCGTCCAGCCGGCCTATCTCGCTCGGCTGAACGACGCCCAGCGCCAGGCCGTCGAGCATGGCGACGGCAGGATCGCGGGGCCGCTGCTGGTCATTGCAGGCGCCGGCTCCGGCAAGACCAACACGCTGGCGCACCGCGTTGCCCATCTGATCGTCAAGGGGGCCGACCCGCGCCGCATCCTGCTGATGACCTTTTCGCGGCGCGCCGCATCCGAAATGGCCAGGCGCGTCGAGCGCATTGCCGGCGAGGTGCTCGGCCGCGACGCCGCGGTGATCACGGATGCGCTGATGTGGGCCGGCACCTTTCACGGCATCGGCGCGCGGCTGCTGCGCGATTATGCGCTGGAGATCGGCCTCGATCCGGCCTTCACCATCCATGATCGCGAGGATTCCGCCGATCTTATGAACCTCGTGCGGCACGAACTCGGTTTCTCCAGGACGGAAGCACGCTTTCCGACCAAAGGCACCTGCCTTGCCATCTATTCGCGTGCCGTCAACGCCCAGGTGCCGCTTGGTGAGGTGCTGGGGTCCGCTTTCCCCTGGTGCGCCGGCTGGGCCGAGCAGCTCAAACAGCTGTTTGCCGCTTACGTCGAGGCCAAGCAGGCGCAGAACGTGCTCGATTACGACGATCTGCTGCTCTACTGGGCGCAGATGACGGCCGAGCCGGAAATCGCCACGCATCTGGGCGGACGTTTCGACCATGTGCTGGTCGACGAATACCAGGACACCAACCGGCTGCAGGCGTCGATCCTGATGGCGCTTAAGCCCGACGGTGCCGGGCTGACGGTGGTCGGCGACGACGCGCAGTCGATCTATTCGTTCCGGGCCGCCGAGGTGCGCAACATCCTCGACTTCCCCAGGCAGTTCGCGCAAGCAGCCGACGTGGTGATGCTGGAGCGCAATTATCGCTCGACCGAGACAATTCTGGCCGCCGCCAATGCGGTCATCGGCGAAGCCGCGGAGCGCTTCACCAAGAACCTGTGGTCGGAACGCAAATCCGCCGACAAGCCAAGACTTGTGACCGTGCGCGACGAGGTCGAGCAAGCTAACTTCGTCTGCGACACGATCCTGGCCGAGCGGGAGGCCGGCACCGCGCTGAAGTCGCAGGCGGTGCTGTTTCGTGCCTCGCATCACAGCGGGCCACTGGAAATCGAACTGACGCGGCGCAACATTCCTTTCGTCAAGTTCGGTGGCCTGAAATTCCTCGATGCGGCCCATGTCAAGGACGTGCTGGCGGTGCTGCGCTTTGCCGAAAACCCACGCGACCGTGTCGCCGGTTTTCGCGTGCTGCAGCTGATGCCTGGCATTGGGCCTTCGGCGGCCGGGCAGATCGTCGAAGCCATGACGTCGGCGCTGGACGAGGCGATGGGCCTGGCTGGCTGGCGCCCACCGCAGCGCGCCGCCGACGACTGGCCGGGTTTTGTCTCGCTCTATTCCGGCTTGCGGGCCGGCGCCAGATGGCCGGCTGATCTCGAACAGATCAGGCTGTGGTACGAGCCGCATCTGGAGCGCATCCACGAGGATGCGATCACGCGCCGGGCCGATCTGCTGCAGCTCGAGCAGATCGGGTCGGGTTACGCCTCGCGCGAACGCTTCCTGACCGAGCTGACGCTCGATCCGCCGGACGCGACCAGCGATCAGGCCGGACCGCCGCATCGCGACGAGGACTATCTGATCCTGTCCACCATCCACTCGGCCAAGGGCCAGGAGTGGAAGAACGTCTTCGTGCTCAACACGGTCGACGGCTGCATTCCCGCCGATCTCGGCGTCGGCACCAAGGAGGATATCGAGGAGGAGCGCCGGCTGCTCTACGTGGCGATGACACGAGCCAAGGACAGCCTCAACCTGGTCATGCCGCAGCGTTTCTTTCCGCACGGGCAGGCGGCGCGCGGCGACCGTCATCTCTATGCCTCGCGCACCCGTTTCATTCCAGCCTCCATCCTTGCCGCGTTCCAGCAGCTTTCGTGGCCGGCCGCGCAGGCGGCGCAGGGCAGGGCCCCCCGGCCGGAGGTGCGCGTCGACATCGGCGCGCGCATGCGCGGCATGTGGAAATAGCAGAAGCCGGTGTCGCCGCCGCCGATCAGGATCGCCATCGCTGGCGCGCTCGGCCGTATGGGCCGACAGATGGCGGACATGCGCGATGTGCTGGGGCTGAGTGCCCGGGCATGGAATTGCGAATATTTTTTGCTTCGCGGCTGAAAGCCAGCTGAAAGCTTGGGCATGTCATGAGAGTGTTGCGGTGTCACCGCATGTCCGGCCCACGACGGCCGGCGAGGGAGGAATGCGACGCGGCTTCTCAGCGCGTCGCCCAAATGGAGGAAGTTTTGTGACCGGTTTCATCTCGAAGTGTGCCTTGCGCACTGCCGCCTTGACGCTTGCCATCACCGCCGCGGGCGCCACAATGGCATCGGCGGCCAGCGAAAAAATTTCCATAATGGTGGGTGGTTATGAAAAGCAGATCTATCTGCCCGCCAAGCTTACCGAAGCCCTGGGCTACTTCAAGGACGAGGGCCTCGACGTCGAGTTGCTGAACGAACCGGCCGGCGTCGATGCCGAAAACGAGATGCTGGCCGGCGCCGTGCAAGGCGTTGTCGGCTTCTACGACCATTGCATCGACCTGCAGGCCAAAGGCAAATTCGTCGAGTCCGTCGTCCAGTTCAGCCAGGCGCCCGGCGAGGTCGAACTGGTTTCCACGAAGCATCCCGAGATCAAGTCGCCGGCCGATTTCAAGGGCATGAACCTCGGTGTCACCGGCCTCGGCTCCTCGACAAACTTCCTGACGGAATACCTTGCCGTGAAAAACGGCCTGAAGCTGGGTGAATTCACCTCGATCCCCGTCGGCGCCGGCGATACGTTCATCGCCGCCATGCAACAGGACAAGATCCAGGCGGGCATGACGACCGAACCGACCATCACCCGGCTGCTCAAGACCGGCGAAGCCAAAGTCCTTATCGACATGCGTACGATGGAAGGCACCAAAGCCGCGCTCGGCGGCACGTACCCGGCCGCCTCACTTTACATGCAGACAGACTGGGTCGATGCCCACAAGGATGTGGTGCAGAAGCTGGCCAATGCTTTCGTCAAGACGCAGAAATTCATCAATACCCATACCGGCGCTGAGATCGCCGACAAGATGCCGAAGGACTACTATGTCGGCGACAAGGAAGGTTATGTGAAGGCCCTCGATGCCGGCAAGGCGATGTTCACCGCCGACGGCATCATGCCCGAGGGTGGCCCCGAGACGGTGCTGACAGTGCTGTCGGCCTTCAAGAAGGAACTGCAAGGCAAGCAGATCGACCTGTCGAAGACCTACACGACGGAATTCGTCAAGAACGCGAAGTAACCGTCTGCCGGCACAATGCACCGCATCGTGCCGGCAATCGTCTGGTTTTCACGTCCGTCGGCCGTTGCCGATGGCGGGTCTTCGCTCGAACCCGGAGTAGCCCATCATGGCACAAGAAAAAAGCGCACCGGCAATTGAGCTGATCAATGTCAGCCGCCGCTTCCTGTCACCCACCGGCAAGTCGTTGACCGCGATCCGTGATTTCACCATGACCGTCGAGCGGGGCGAATTCGTCGCCGTCGTCGGCCCGACCGGCTGCGGAAAGTCCACGACCTTGAACCTCGTCACCGGATTGGCGACCCCAAGCGCGGGCGAGGTCCGGATCATGGGCGCGCCCGTCAAGGGCATCGATCCCCGCATCGGCTTCGTCTTTCAAAGCGACGCGCTGTTTCCATGGCGCACGGTGATCGAGAACGTCATGGCCGGGCCGCTTTTCCGTGGCAGGGCCAAGGCAGAAGCGATGGCCGCAGCGCGCGACTGGCTTGCGCGCGTCGGCCTGGTGCGCTTCGAACAGCACTATCCCCACCAGCTCTCCGGCGGCATGCGCAAGCGCGTGGCGTTGGCGCAGACCTTCATCAACGGCCCCGAGATTCTGCTGATGGACGAGCCGTTTTCCGCGCTCGACGTGCAGACGCGTGTTCTCATGCACGAGGAACTGCTGCGTCTGTGGTCCGAAGCCAGGGCCTCGGTCGTTTTCGTTACCCACGACCTGGAGGAAGCAATAGCGCTGGCCGACAAGGTCTATGTGCTGACCGCCGGGCCGGCGACGGTGAAGTCGGTCTATACCATCGACCTGCCGCGCCCGCGCGTCGTCGCCGACATCCGCTACGAGCAAAGCTTCATCGACTATTCGCGCACCATCTGGGCCGATCTCAAGGAAGAGGTCGAGACCAGCTACGCCCGCGCTGCCGCGTGAGGGAGGACACAATGACCGATGCCGCCATCGACATCAGGGCAGGAAGCTTCAGGCCGGGAACCTCGGACGCTGAAATAGAAGCCGCCGCCGCCAAGGCCGCGCAGCATCGCCGCCGCACGGTGATCTTCTGGCGGTTTGCCATCCTCATCGCCTTCCTCGCCGCCTGGGAAATCTCCGGGCGCAAGGCCTGGATCGATCCGTTCTTCTACGCCACGCCAAGCGCGATCGCGCAGAGACTCTATGAGTGGATGACGGAAGGCACGTCCGAAGGGCCTCTCTGGTATCATCTCTATGTCACGATGGAGGAGGCCGTCCTCGGCTTCGTCACAGGCTCGGTTGCCGGCATCGTCATCGGCGTCGCGCTTGGCCGCAACCGCATGGCCTCCGACATCTTTTCCATCTACATCAAGGTGATCAACTCGATCCCTCGCGTGGTGCTGGCGCCGATCTTCATCATGATCCTCGGCCTTGGCCTTGCTTCGAAAGTGGCGCTGGCCTTCGTCATGGTGTTCTTCGTCGTCTTCCACAACGCCTTCCAGGGCGTCCGCGAGGCCGATCGTGCGATGATCGCCAATGCCCGCATCCTCGGCGCCTCCGATTGGCAGCTGACCCGTTCGGTGATCGTGCCGTCGGCGATGAGCTGGATCTTCGCCAGCCTGCACGTCAGCTTCGGTTTCGCCATCATCGGCGCCATCGTCGGCGAGTTCGTCGGCTCACGCTACGGTATCGGACTCTTGATCAACATCGCCAAGGGCTCGTTCGACGCCGCGGGCATGTATGCCGCGATCGTCATCATCATGGTGGTGGCGCTAGGCGCCGAATATCTGATGACGATGGTCGAGAACCGGCTGGCGAAATGGCGCCCGCAGCCGCTGCACGAGACGCAGTAAGCATAGCCGGCCGGCTCTAATCAAAACGATAGGGCATGATGTCGTCCGAAAACCGCCTCACACTTTTCGGCATCATGCTCTAGCCGCCGGCCAATGGCAGGCGCACCTCGACCACCAGGCCGCCGGCCGCGCCATCGCCAAGGGTGACGCGGCCGCCGGCGTTTTCGACCACCTCGCGCACGATGGCGAGCCCAAGGCCGCTGCCCTCGTCGGTCGCGCCGGCCAGCCGGTAGAAGCGCTCGAAGACGTGGTCGCGCTCGTCGACGGGTATGCCCGGCCCGTCGTCGGTGACCGTCAGCACGGCCTCGCCATCCGTGGCGGCGAGCCTGACGGTGACGGTGCCGCCTGCCGGTGTGTAACGCAGCGCGTTGTCGACGAGGTTGACGATCATCTCCCGCAGCATCGTGCCGTCGCCGATGACCGGTACGGCGCCAGTCTCATCGAGACCAAGATCGATGTTGCGACCGACGGCCCTCGGCGCATGCGTTTCCAGCACTTGGCGCGCGGCCTGCGTCAGGTCGATGCGGTCGGCGCGCGGTCGCCGGCTGCCTGGTTCAGCACGCGACAAGGTCAAGAGCTGCTCGGCCAGCCGCGCCAATCGGGCGGAACTTGCCTGCAGGGCGACAAGCGCTTCCCGGCGCGCGTCGACAGCGGTTTCGCGCAGCGCATAGCTCGCCTGCGTCGACAACAGCGCCAGTGGCGTGCGCAACTGATGCGCGGCATTGGCGATGAAACGGCGCTGCGCCGCCATCTGCGCCCGCACCCGTTCCATATAGGCGTTGAGTGCGTCGACCAGGGGCCGGATTTCGCTCTGCGCGCCGGCAATTTCGACGGGGTCGAGTTCGCTGCGTTCTGGTGAGCGCACCGCGTCGCGCAGCCTGATAAGCGGCGCCAACCCTCGCCGCAGGCCGAGCAGCACGAAGACGCCGGCAATCGCCACCAGCGCCAGTTGCTGGGTGAAAGCGCTGAACCAGAGATGCCGCACCATCGCGTCATGGCCGAAAAGCGTGACGCCGACGGTAACCGATATCGGCGAGTCTTTGCCGGCGCCGACCACCGCGTGCGTAAACGTCAGCAGCCGCAGCGTCTGGTCACGGTAGGTTGCTTCCATACTGGGGCGCCCGGGGGTCCCGGGCAGCCCGGGATAGCCGGTCAACAGCCGTCCTCCCGCGGTCTCGACACCGTAGTAGACCCTGTCGCGGTCGCCGGTATCGAACATCTCGAGCGCTGCCGGCGGCACCGTGGCGTTGATCACTCCGTCGGTCATTGCGACCTGCTCGGCGATCATCCTCGCCGACCCGACCAACATGCGATCGGTGATCAGATCGGCGGTCGCCAGTGCATTGCCATGGCTGGTCCACAGATTGACGGTGGCGAGTCCGGCGAGCGGCAGTACAACCCAGGCCAGGAGTTGCAGCCGAAGACTGTTGATCCTCATGGCACCAGATCATCATGGCGCAAGAGATAGCCAAGGCCACGCAAGGTGGCGATCTGGACCCGCGACCCTTCCAGCTTCTTGCGCACACGGTGCACATAGATCTCGATGGCGCTTGGATCGGCGTAGGTGTCGAAGTCATAGATCGCCGCGGACAATGCGGCCTTGCTCACCGTCCGTCCTGCCTTGATCATCAATTGCTCGAGCACGGCATGTTCGCGCGGCGTCAATGAAAGCGTCTCGCCGCTGAGCGAAAACAGCCTGGTATTGGTGTCGAAGACGAGGTCGCCGCAGGCGACGACCGGTGCCGTCCGGTCATTGGCGCGGCGCAGTTGGGCGCGGATGCGTGCTTCGAGCTCCTCGATCTGGAAGGGCTTGGCCAGATAATCGTCGGCGCCTTCGTTGAGACCTTTGACCCGGCCATCGAGGCTGGCATTGGCGGTCAGCACGATCACCGGCACCCGGTTGCCGCGCGCTCGCAGCATGCGCAGCACCTCCAGTCCGCCCATGCGAGGCAGCGCGAGATCCAGAATGACGAGCGCGTGGTCGCCGACGGCAAGCGCATGCTCGACATCCTCGCCGTCATGGACGATGTCGACGACATAGTTCGCCTGGCGCAAGGTCTTGCCCAGCCAGTCCGCCAGTTCGCGATTGTCCTCCACAAGCAGCAATCGCATGTTTATTGCCGTTCCAACATCCGCCTGCTTCCGGTCTCAACGGCCGCCCGGGCTCGATCGGCGATCCCATTCGGCAGTTGGACCCGAAATGATCGATAGTATCGATCGCAACGCAAGGCAAATGCGACTTTGGCTGCGGCCGACGGTTGTTTTTTGCAGGCTGGGACACCTCGTTTCAGGATATAATCGAACCGAACGGTTCGGTTCTGGTTGACGGATTGTATCGCGAAGTGTGAACAATGCCCTGCGATCTGCGTTCGCTTAAACTGGAGCGCGCAGGCCTAATCGTCTGAAAACATGTGAAAAATCCCATCGTCAATGCTGCAACGCAACATTCATTGTCTATAATATAATAAAATAGTGCAAAGCCGATGCGACTGGAAATCCCAAAAGGTACGTCCCATCTGCAGGTGGTCCGAGCGACGCGAAATCCTCCCAAGGGCACGCCACTAGACGGATAGAACAGAGAAATTCTGGAGTAAACAAAATGACCAAGATCGCTCTTACCGCCGCCGCCATCCTCGTTGCCACGGGCACCGCTTTTGCCGGCAGCGACAATTATGGGTCGGCCACCGCCAATCAGCCTGCCGCCACTGTCGACCATTCAGTCACCGCTTCGACCTCGAAGTCGACGGCCGCGTCGGTGCAGGCCCCGCAGGGCGCTGACCGCAATCTCTTCGGCCGCTGATCGCGACGCCGACCCAACCAACCTTCAAATTCAGGACTACTTGAAATGACCAAGATCGCACTCACAGCCGCCGCCATCCTCGTTGCCACGGGCACCGCTTTTGCCGGCAGCGACAACTACGGCTCCAACAACGCCAACCAGCCGGTTGCCAGCCAGTCGACCGCCAACGTCGACACCTTCCAAACCGGCTCTATCCTGAAGTCTGAATCTATCCTGAAGTCTGAAAAGGCGCAGGCTGACGCCAATGCCAACGTTCCGGCGCAGTCGGGCCAGGGCATCTGGGGCCGCTAATCTCTTCAAGAACCTTTTAACGACAAAGAGCGGTGGGCCTGGCCCGCCGCTCTTGTTTTATGAATCAGGCCAGTTGCCGATCGCAATTGGAGGTGAATTCGCCGGCAGCAACCACTTTGGCTCCGACAATGCCAACCAGCCGGTTGCGTGATCGACGCCGGCGGCCAGCGCCGTCACCGGCGACAACAACGCGAATATGACCGGGCACAAGCTGCCCACACCAAGATGAAGCCCGGCGTCGACTGGCCGGAGCCCAGCCAAGGCATCTGGGCAACTGATGTCCCGGATGCGGTGGATGCGATCTGCCGCACCCGCCGGACGTCGGACCTTTACCTCAGATCCTTCGGCCGCAGGCAATGTGTCAGTCGCGCGGACGACAGGGCAGACCAGTCGTCTTCAAGGACAAGGCGCACGAGAGCCGCCGTCGGAAACTTTTCCTCGAGCTTCTTGCGCGCCTTCGCCTCGGATCCCGGTCCTGCAAGCTGTTTTGCCAGATCCTCCAGGCCTGGATTGTGGCCGAGAACCAAAAGGCAGCCGCTCGACGGGTCTGCTTGGCGTATCTGGCTCAGAATATCCGCCGCTGAAGCATCGTAAAGTGCCTCGGCAAGCGCGACCCGAGGATGCACGGGCAGTTCCGCGGCCACCAGCCGCCACGTGTCGCGGGTGCGAAGTGCCGGCGACACCAGTGCCAAGTCGGGCAGCCAGTCGCGCGCGGCAAGCTCGCGGCCGATCAATCGGGCTGCCTTCAACCCGCGTTCCGCGAGCGGCCGGTCGAAATCATCGAGGCCAGGATCGTCCCAACTCGATTTGGCGTGACGAAGCAGGAGCAGTTGTCTCATTGCCGTGCTCTCGGGCTAAGGCGTGATCCGCGCCAGATGCTCCAGGTCGGCTTCCTCGCGCAGCGGGTCGGGTGCCATCACCACCGAGGTGCCGTTCTCGGCATCGTCGGCAAAGTGGGCGAGCACGGTGCGACCTGCCTCCATGCGCGCCTTGCCTTCGGCCACCAGTCCCAGCGCCAGCGGATAGAGCCGATGCTCGGCCTTCAGAACACGGGCAGCCAGCGTATCGGCATTGTCGCCGACCATCACCGGCACCGCCGCCTGGGCGATGATCGGGCCGTCATCCATCTCGGGCGTCACGAAATGCACCGTGCAGCCGTGGATGCGGATGTCGGCGGCCAGTGCCCTTGCATGGGTGTCGAGGCCCTTGAAGGCCGGCAGCAGGGCAGGGTGGATGTTGATCATGCGGCCCTGCCATTTCTGCACGAAGCCGGGGGTCAGGATGCGCATATAGCCGGCCAGCGCCACGATCTCGGCATTGAGGGCCGCCAGTGCAGCGTCGATCGCCGCGTCATGTCCCTGCTTGCTCCCGTGGTCGGCGCGGGAAACGACCTGCGTGGCGATGCCGCGTGCCCTGGCGATGCCCAGGCCGGCGGCGTCCGCCTTGTCGGAGATGACGCCGACGATCTCGGCCGGGAAGGCCGGGTCGCTGGCCGCCGCGATCAGCGCCGTCATGTTGGAGCCACGCCCCGAAATCAGGACAACGGTGCGTTTCCTCTGCGTGCTCATAGGTCGATCGAGCCCCGATAGATGACGCCGGCGTCTCGGCGCGGCACGATGCGGCCGATCGGCGTCACCGTCTCGCCGGCCTCCTGCAGCACGGCCGCGACCTGTGCCGCCTGACCCGAAGCGACAGCCAAAATCATGCCGATGCCGCAGTTGAAGGTGCGCATCATCTCCTCCGGCGCCACGCCGCCGGTCTTGGCCAGCCACGAGAACACCGGCGGCACTTCGATGGCTTCGAGATCGAGCTCGGCCGAGAAGTCCTTGGGCAGCACGCGCGGGATGTTTTCCGGGAAGCCGCCGCCGGTGATGTGCGCCAGCGCCTTGATGCCATGCGTGTTGCGGATCGCCTTGAGGATCGATTTCACGTAGATGCGGGTCGGCTCGAGCAGCGCCTCGGCCAACGTCGCCTCGTCGTTGAACGGCGCCGGATCGCTCCACGCCAGGCCGCTCGCCGCAACGATGCGGCGCACCAGGGAAAAGCCGTTCGAATGGAGGCCCGAGGACGCAAGGCCGAGCAGCACATCGCCTTCGACGATGTCGTCGGTGGGCAAAAGCTGCCCGCGTTCTGCCGCGCCCACCGCGAAGCCGGCAAGATCGTAGTCCGTGCCGTGATACATGCCGGGCATTTCGGCGGTCTCGCCGCCGATCAGCGCGCAGCCGGCCTGCCGGCAGCCCTGCGCGATGCCGCCGACGATCGCGGCACCCTGGTCGGGATCGAGTTTGCCGGTGGCGAAATAGTCGAGGAAGAACAGCGGTTCGGCGCCCTGCACGACGATGTCGTTGACGCACATGGCGACAAGATCGATACCGATCGTGTCGTGTTTTCCGGCATCGATGGCGATCTTGAGCTTGGTGCCGACGCCGTCATTGGCGGCGACCAGAACCGGGTCGGTGAACCCGGCCGCTTTCAGGTCGAACAGGCCGCCGAAGCCGCCAATCTCGCCATCCGCGCCTGGCCGGCGCGTCGCACGCACCAGCGGCTTGATCTTCTCCACCATGAGATTGCCGGCATCGATGTCGACGCCGGCCTCGGCATAGGTGAGCCCGTTTTTGCGCTTGGCCGTCTTGTTCTGGCCCGTTTTGTGCTGGCCGGTTTCGCGCTTGCTCATCGCAATTTTCCTGCTCGTTTGCGGGCTCTTCGCATGAACGGTTTCGGTCCGCAAGGATAACGGCCGAAGCGGAGGCCCTTTGGCTGACAAAAGCGTGGATAGCGGGGGGCATCGCATACTGCGCTTGGCGCTGGCTCGGCCTGCTTCTCCCTTGCCTCGCCCCTCCATCTCCCTCATCTATCTCAGGCATGATAGGGCGGGACAATGCGTTGACTATCCCCAATCTGATCACCATCCTGCGCCTTGTGCTGATGCCTGCCGTGGTCCTGGCCATGCTGCAGGCGCATTGGGACTGGGCTTTTGCCGGCTTCGTCGTTGCCGGCGTTTCCGACGGCGTCGACGGCTTCATCGCGCGCCGTTTCAACCAGCAGTCCACGTTCGGCGCCTATCTCGATCCGGTCGCCGACAAGCTGCTGCTGGTTTCGGTGTTCGTCGTCATGGGCTTCATCGGGCAATTGCCGCTGTGGCTGGTCGTCACCATGGTGTCGCGCGACGCGCTGATCGTCTGCGCGGTCCTGTTGTCCACGGTGATGGCCCATCCGGTCGAGATAAAACCGTTTCTGGTGTCGAAGGCCAATACCGCCGCGCAGATCGGGCTGGCGGCGGTTGTGCTGGGCGAACTTGCCTTTGCCGTGCGCCTCGACCCGCTGCGGCCCGCCCTCATATTGCTGTCCGGGGTCTTGACCGTCGCTTCGGCCGCGGCCTATCTCGTGGCTTGGCTGAGGCATATGAGCGGCTATGGCGAAGGCGGTAAATCAGGCTGACAAGCCCATCGACAGCAAGGCTGCCCGCAAGCCTGCCGCCCGCAAAACGGTGGCGCGGGGCGACACCGTCGATGATCAGACGGTCGTCATCGTGCCGGCCGGCGAGATGGCGGCAGAGGCCGAGGCGTCGTTCGCGTTCCGCCGGCAGATCTTCTTCTGGCTGGCGGGTGCGGCGATCCTGGCGCTTTTTCTCTATGTATTCAGCGCCATCCTGCTGCCCTTCGTCGCCGGCATGGTGCTTGCCTATTTCCTCGATCCGGTCGCCGACCGCCTGCAGCGGCTCGGCCTCAGCCGCTTCATGGCGACGGTAGTCATCCTGATCACCTTCCTCATCGTGCTGGTGCTGGCCTTTGTCATCCTCATTCCGGTGCTGGCGACGCAGATGGCCGATTTCGCCGGCAAGCTGCCGGAGTACCTGACGCGGTTGCAAAGCCTGATCACCTCCTTTGATCCGAAATGGCTGGAGCAGAGATTCGGCGTCAACGCCAACGGCCTGCGCGAGGGGCTGAATTCGCTGCTGACCTCCGGCTTCGGTCTGATAACGACCGTCTTCACCTCGCTGTGGAGTTCCGGCTTGGCGCTGGTCTCGGTGGTCAGCCTGTTCGTGGTGACGCCGGTGGTCGCTTTCTACATGCTGCTCGACTGGGACCGCATGGTGGCGGTCATCGACAGTTGGGTGCCGCGCGACAATGTTGCGACGGTGCGCGCCATCGCGCGCGACATCAATACCGCGACCGCCGGCTTCGTGCGCGGCCAGGGCACGCTTTGCCTGGTCCTGGGCGCAATGTATGCCACCGGCCTGACGCTGACCGGGCTGAATTTCGCTATTCTCATCGGCCTGTTCGCCGGGCTGATCTCCTTCATCCCCTATGTCGGCTCGCTGACCGGGCTGGTGCTGGCCGTCGGCGTTGCCTTCGTCCAGTTCTGGCCCGACTGGACGATGATCGTCGCGGTTGCCGTGGTCTTTTTCATCGGCCAGTTCATCGAAGGCAACATCCTGCAGCCCAGGCTGGTCGGCAAGAGCGTCGGTCTGCATCCGGTATGGCTGATGTTCGCGCTGTTTGCCTTCGGCGCGCTGTTCGGCTTCGTCGGCCTTTTGATTGCCGTGCCGGCTTCGGCGGCGATTGCGGTGCTGGTGCGGTTTGCCATCGCCCGCTATCTCGAATCGCCGCTCTACAAGGGCCATGCGACAGAGTTGGCGCCGCCGTTGCCGGCCGATCGCGGCGGCGGCCATCGCACGCAACCGCGTCGCTGAAGTGACTGCCCAGCGAACCGATCCACCGCGCCAACTGCCGCTCGATCTCGGCCACGGCACTGGCTACTCGCGCGACGAACTGGTCGTCTCCGGCACCAACAACCAGGCGGCGGCCTTGGTCGACCGCTGGCCGGATTGGCCAGCACCGGTGGTGGTGCTGGCAGGCCCCGCCGGTTCAGGCAAAACGCATCTGGCCTCGATCTGGCGTGCCCGCGCCAACGCGGTGGCCGTCGACGCCATGCGCATCGGTGACAGCATCGCCAATCTCGGTGCGCGACCGGCGTTGATCGACGATGTCGATATCGGCGCTGTCGATGAGCAAGGCCTGTTCCATTTGATCAATGCCGTGCGTGCTGCCGGCTCGACGCTGCTCCTGACGGCGCGGCGCTTCCCGTCGGCCTGGGGCGTCAAGCTGCCGGACCTTGCCTCGCGGCTGAAGGCGGCGGCGACCGTCGAGATCCACGAGCCCGACGATCTCCTGCTCGCCGGCGTCATAACCAAGCTGTTCGCCGATCGACAGGTCGAGGTCGAGCCGCATGTCGTGCAGTATCTGGTGCGGCGCATCGAGCGCTCGCTGGCGACCGCGATGCGTGTGGTGGAGCGGCTGGACCGCACCGCGCTGGAGCGCAAGATGCCGATCACAAGGGCATTGGCGGCCGAGACCGTGAGCGCCATGGACGAGGGGCAAGGCGAATTCGAGATTTGACGGCTCAGCGTTTCGGCGATTTCCCGTCTCGATCCTCGGTCCCGTTTTGGGAAAACAAGACTGGCATCCTTCTTGCTTGGTGAGCTTGCCGGCTGACCCCGGTCCTGATTGCGTTCCAAATCAGGTTGTAGGCTCGCCGGGATTGAGGGGGTTGGGGTTCTCGCCCGGCGAGCT
Source organism: Mesorhizobium sp. ES1-4 (assembly GCF_020164745.1). GTDB lineage: Bacteria > Pseudomonadota > Alphaproteobacteria > Rhizobiales > Rhizobiaceae > Mesorhizobium. The sequence continues at coordinate 313,343 of NZ_JAIUGV010000004.1, forward strand.
TGCCTTTCAAAGGTAAGCAGCGACCGCCACATCGCCAGCGCCGCGCAGGCGATCGCCCACGCCTCAATCCCAAGCACCGCAAATCCCCCTTTGCCGCAGCTTAGGGCGGCAATACCGAGAAAGCGAACCTGGAATGGTGAAGCCCGGGCATTGGGGGGCTTGCAGCGAGCCGTTATCGCGGTGCTCAGGCGCGGCGATAGCCGGCCAGTGAAGTATCGTCGACATCAGGCAAATTGATCACGATGTTTTCGGGAGTCCGGCAGGCCAGCCACCATAATTCTTCCGTCGTGCTCATGTTGGCCTCGAGATGCGGCAGGAATGGCGGCACGAACATGAAGTCGCCAGCCGAGAGCTCGACGAATTCCTGGTAGTTCTCGCCGAAATAGATACGGGCATTGCCCGACAGCAGGTAAGCGCCGGTCTCGGCTTCGCCATGGTGGTGCGGCAGCGAACGAAAGCCGGGCGCGTTGCTGGCCTTGCCGAACCACAGCCTGGCCGCCGAGGTGTGTTGCGGCCCAACCCCTGTTACCAGCGCCATCCCGCCCGATTGGCTGGTCTTGTTGCTCTCTTGGCCTTTCCGGGTGATTACCGGCCTGTCGTTTGCCGCCATTCTTGAAACGCTCCCGCTGCCATGCGCGTACTATCGCAGCAAGGTAGACCCGGTGACAATATGATTGCACCAGTCGCGAATTGACTTTTTCGGGGAAGGAATGGTCGGAGTGGAGAGATTCGAACTCCCGACCCTCTGGTCCCAAACCAGATGCGCTACCAGCCTGCGCTACACTCCGAACGGTCTGTTGCCTATTCATTTCGGTGTTAGATGGCAAGTGCAAAAACCTTGCCGCCGCTGCCAATGCGCAGTAATGACGGGCGAGGGGCGGCGATGCCGCCTTGCACAACAAAGAGGTGGCCATGTCCGCGCGCATTTTCAGCCCAGCCAAAACCGCGATGCAGTCCGGCAAGGCCAAGACTGGCTATTGGGTGCTGGAGTTCGATCCCGAGATGCGCAAGAAGATCGACCCGCTGATGGGCTACACCACGTCGGAAGACATGAGAAGCCAGATCAGGCTCACCTTCGACACGCGGGAAGAAGCAGTCGCCTACGCCGAAAAGGAAGGACTTGCCTTCCGTGTCGAGGAGCCGAAAGAGACCAAGCGCCGCCAGATTTCCTATGCGGAAAATTTCCGCTATGACCGCAGGACGCCCTGGACGCATTGACCGGCTAGCCCGGCGCGCGCCAGCGCGAATATCTACCGGCTCCGAGCCGGCAACGGTCCCGTAGCTCAGCTGGATAGAGCACCGGCCTTCTAAGCCGATGGTCACAGGTTCGAATCCTGTCGGGATCGCCAACGTTTTCAGGTGTTTAGCGGCATCGCCTACGGAAAGTTCCAACCAGGTCGGGAACCGAGTTCCAACTTCACTCTTTTCGTTCTCGCGGATGCGCTTGCGGCCGAGGCCGACATCCGGAGTGTGCTGCGGGGCGGGTGAACTGGCTGGAACCAAACCGTCATTGGCCGTGGAGATGTCCCCTCAATTCCCAGCCGAATGGCCCGCTGCTGCGGTCGTGGTGACCCCTGAAGGAGGTGGTCGCCTCATGCCGACCGCCTTGCATTCAGACATGGTCAGCTTCTTGTGGAGGGGATGACGCAAGTCGATAGGCAATCAGCTTGTTCGGAGCGGATCGCTCAAGACTTCCGTCACCCCACTCAGATCAGCGCACCGTGCTCGGCACAGGCGTGTTGAGAAGCTGCTGCTCCCAAAGATACGCGATGCCGCTGCCGCCGAAGTGCTGGATGAGAATCTCGGAAAGCTCCTCGACGTGCTTGGTGCGCGCCCAATCGCGTTGCCATTCGCCAGCGAGCGCCATCACGGTCATCACGTTCGCGCCGGCCGTGATCATGCGCTGGATGGCAACTTCGTGAGACTCCTTCGAAATCCCGCCCGACGCGTCGGTGATCACGGTCACGTCCCAGCCTTCGCCAGCGGCCTGGATCACAGGCATTGCGACGCAGACCTCGGTCCACAGACCGGCGATGATCAGCTGCTTGCGGCCGGTCGCCTTGACGACGTTCACCACATTCTCGTCCTGCCAGGTGTTCACCCAGGTGCGATCGATGACTTCCTGGTCCGGAAATACGTCGGTGATCTGCTTGAAGAGAAGTCCACCGCGCGCCGCGATCACGCTGGTGAGAATGGTCGGAACATTGAAGGCTTTTGCTAGCTTTGCCAGCGCGGTCGTGTTGTTGACCACCATGTGCGGATCGTGGCTGTTCAGGTTTGCGAGCTGATAAGGTTGGTGGTCGATCAGAACGAGGACCGAGTCTTCAGGACGAAGTAGCGAATCAAGACCGTTGCGAGGGGTCATCAGGACTTCCTTTCTATGCCACTATGGACGGCAATGGGTTCACGGGAGACATGCGCCAGAAGGCGACGTTGTCAGGACGCAATTTGCTGTTCCTTGCGGTGATGCGGTAGTGCCATAATCGGGCAAGCTGTGTCGCGAAACGAGGAACGCCAAAATTGGACATCGAAGATTTACAGACATTCGTCGCGGTGGCCGATGCCGGTGGCGTATCGGCCGCCGCGCGCCGGCTCGGCGTCTCCAAATCGATCGTCAGTCGGCGGCTCCTTCGGGTCGAAGCGGAGCTTGGCGTCCAGCTTCTTGCACGCACGACCCGGGGTGCCTCGCTCACGGAAGCGGGAATGACGTTCAGAGACCACGCGGCCCGAGCCAGCGCAGAGATCGATACCGCCAGGGAAACGATCCTGCCCGCCGGTGAACTGCGCGGCCGCCTGCGGGTTGCCATGCCGCTTTCTTTCGGCTCGACGCACTTTGCCCCCGTGCTTGCGGAAATGGCGCAAAAACACCTGCAGCTCCACATCCATACCTCCTACAGCGATCGCTTCGTCGATCTGATCGCCGAAGGTTTCGATTGCGCGATCCGGGTTGGTTACCTCCAGGACTCCAACCTGATCGCGAGACGCGTCGGGCCGATCCATGGAAAGCTTGTCGCAAGCCCGGACTACATCAAAGCGCACGGTTCACCTGAGACGGTAGAACAACTCGCCGACCATCAAGCCCTCATGCAAGGAACGGAAGCCTGGCAGTTCATGGATGGCGACAAGATCGTCACGGTTCAGCCGCAGGGCAGGTTCAAGGCCGACAACGCCACGGCGCTTGCGGCTGCGGCCGCGGCAGGACTCGGCATCGCCTGGCTCCCCGATTGCATCACATACGAATATGTGTCCTCCGGCGCGCTCGTTGCGGTCATGACGCGCTATCCCCCACCTTCGGCAGGCGCGTATGTCGTCCGACCGCCGGGTAAACACCCCACACGGAAAGTCCGGATCCTCATCGAAATGCTGATCGAGTACTTTGCACGAAATCCGGACTTATGGGGTGTCGACCGTTAAACACGAACGGCGCGCGCATTGCGCTGGTGCGTTTCCCGGGCAATCTGGCCAACCAGCGTCTCCCGGTCACCATTGGATACGGACGGGAGTCCCGGGCCGCGCCGAGGCTCTGGAATTATTTCGTGATCCGGCCCTGTTGGAACCTTGGCCAAAACCAAGCGTTCGGGGGCTTGTATTCGCGGCGCCTCATGAAGGGCAACGAGCGGCTAGCGAACGGGCGGGGCAAACAAGCACGGGTTGGTGGAGGAAGTCAGGCCATGTCGAAACGTGAAATCGGAACGTCCCCTGCGTTGGGGCGGCGTATCGCCGAACTCAAGGCCAGAATGCAGGATGCCGAAATTTCCGGCCATGAGATGAAGACCTTCCACAAGGTCGCCGCCATCCTGGGAGCTGGCGACGGTTCCTTGCGACTGGATGCCGACGACCTGATCGCGGCATCCTTCGTCGTCGAGGCGGTCGGGCCGGCACCCAACCGCTGACTTCGGAATTTTTCCTGTCCGAAATCCGGTGAGCGGATTTGCTTCCACCCTCGGGGCGCGGCCGCCTTTCGGGCGATCGTGCCCCGGCTGCTGGCCATCCGATCTCGTCTCCCGCCATCCGGTCTCGAATTGAAAGGAAGTCTTATCATTTTGTTTGCGTTGGCACGTCACAATAGAGACGGCTAACGGAGTGCAAGATCATGAAGCTGGATCTGTCGCCGACCAGCTGGGTTAGGGTGATCGCCGTCACCACCGCCGGCACGACGTTCTTCATTGCCGTGGCGTTTTTCGTCGATTCGTTCAATTTCCCCTATCTTTCGCCCGAGGCTGTCCGGCGCGCGGAGGTGACGGACCTTCTGCTGCCCCTGGTGCTGGGTGGCACGTTTCTGTTTTTCCTGATGTGGAAGATCCGCCAGCTGGCGATAGCCCAGCGCGACCTCAGCGTCATCGCCGCGACCGACAGCCTGACGGCGGTGCTGAACCGCGGCGCCTTCTCAATGCTGGTCGAGGCCTATCTCGAGCAAACCCGCAAGCAGGAAGAGACCCGTTCCGGCGCACTGCTGATCATCGATGCAGACCACTTCAAGTCGATCAACGACCGCCTCGGCCATGATTGCGGCGACCAGGCGCTCAAGCTGATCGCGCAGGCGATCAAGGGCCAGTTGCGCGGCGGCGATATCGTCGGCCGGATCGGCGGCGAGGAGTTCGGGGTATTCCTTCCCGGTGTCAATTCCTCGCAATCCTGGCTGGTTGCCGAAGGGATCCGCCGACGGATACGCGAAATGGACTTTTCCCCGGGCGGCCGCTCCTGCCCGCTTTCCGTCAGCATCGGCGGCACCAGCTTCAGCGGGCCGACCACCTACGAGGCAATATTCTCCGCCGCCGACAGGCGGCTTTATGCAGCGAAATCGAATGGACGCGATCAGGTCAGCTTCGATCCGGCGGAAACCTCCCCGGTAGCTCCACCCAGCATCGCCACCATGCACTGATGGCAGCCTCGCAGTAGGCTGACACCCGCCGCGTCCTTGACGCGTGCTTGTCTGCGTGCTTCCTCCGGCAGGTAATAAATGGAGGATCGCCAGGATATTCCTGGTTCTCGAGCCCCTCGATCGTGCGGTATCGCGGATACTGCACGGCACATTGGGTGCAGGCAATTGAATGGCGAAACGCCTCGGTAGGGCCCAGTAAGCACCGCGACCATGATCCATTTGTTCAACGGCTTTCAGAACCCGTTTGGCGGCAGTGAGCGCGAGACCCTGGAGTTGTATCGGCTGTTGAGCGCCGACTCGCGGGTGCGTCTCTGGGCAACCTCGTCGCGCGTATCCGAAGACCTGAGGCGGGAATTTCCGATACGCCGCGTCTCGCCTGCAACACGCAATGTGCCGGATGGCGGCACCTATGTCTTTCTTGGTGCGCATTGGCGCAACAAGGTGTGGCCTTATCTGATCCCGCGTCCGCGCCGGCTGATCTATGTCTTCAACACCTTTCATCCCAAGATCATCGCGCTGACGACGCGCATGCCGCGCCTGCTGCGTTGGCCCGGTGCCGAACTGGTGCTGATCTCCGACTTTCAGAGGCGCGTGCTGGGGATAGAAGGCGTCGTTCATCCATCGCCCATCGATATCGGGCGGTTCTCGTCACTGCGGGCAAAGCCTGATGGCCCGTTCACGGTGGGACGGATGAGCCGGGACACGCCGGACAAGCACCATGACGACGATATCGCGCTCTACGAGGCATTGCTGGCGGACGGCGTCGCGGTGCGGGTTCAAGGGGGCACCCTACTCAAAGGCAAGCTGGCGGCGCATCCTGGGCTCGAACTCCTGCCGGTCGGTCAAATTGCTGCGGAAGAGTTCCTGCCGACGCTCGACGTATTCTATTATCGCAGCGGCTCGCATGTGGAAACGTTCGGCCGCGTGGTCTTCGAGGCGATGGCTTGCGGCCTGCCCGTGGTCTGCCATTCGCATGGCGGCTATGCCGACCACATCAGGCATGGCGACAACGGCTTCCTGTTCGAAACCACGCAACAGGCGGCGCGGATCCTGGCGGATCTCAAAGCCGACCCGAGCCTGCGGGCGGCTGTCGGCCGCAAGGCGCGGCAGAGCGTGGAGCAGCTGTTTTCCCCGCAGGCGTTGCGACAACGGCTGGACTTCTATCGGCGTTAGCGGCGCAATCCGCCTGGGCCGTTTGGCATCAATCCCGACATTACGCTAAAGCTGGCATCACGTGAATCGCGTGCGGCCGGCATCGGTGCGCAGAGATCGAGCAGGGCTTCTAGCGATGACATTCATGGGCGCGGCGGCACTGCTGATCCTGGTCCTGACCTATGCCGGCGTCGCCATCGGCCGCATACCTGGGTTGCGCCTCGACCGGGCAGGCATTGCGCTGCTTGGCGGCGCGGCGATGATCGCCATCGGCGCCCTCAGCATGGAGGACGCCTATCGCGCCATCAATTTCGACACCATCACGCTTCTGCTCGGCATGATGATCGTGGTGGCGCATTTGAAGGTATCGGGTGCCTTTCGCGGTCTCGGCGCAATCGCGATCGAGCACGCGCATGCACCGTTCATGCTCCTCGTAATGGTGACGCTCCTGACCGGCGTGCTGTCTGCCTTCCTGGTCAACGACGCCATCTGCCTGGTCATGGCGCCGATCGTCGTCCACGTCACCAGGGTCATCAACCGCAATCCGATCCCCTATCTCATCGCCACCGCCACTGCTTCGAACTGCGGCAGTGTCGCCACCATAACGGGCAACCCGCAGAACATGGTCATTGGTGCGCTCTCGGGCATTTCCTATCCGGCCTTTTCGGCGGCGCTCGCGCCGGTCGCGTTGTTCGGCCTTGTCGCGGTCATCCTCATTGTGCGCATCGTCTACCGCGCGGAATTCACGCGCAACGGCGAACTGACGCCACACATCTCGGGCGGCCGCATGCATCGCGGCCAGGTGCTGAAGGCGGTGGTCGTCTGTATCGGGCTGGCGATCGCCTTCTTCGCCGGTGTTCCCGTGGCCAAGGCGGCGCTTATCGGCGGCGCCATTCTGCTGCTCACCCGCGCCATCAAGCCATCGCGCATCTATCGCGAGATCGACGGACCGCTGCTGTTCATGTTCGCCGGTCTGTTCGTGGTGGTTGCCGGCGCGGAAAAGACGCTGCTGACACCCGATATGATCGCCTCGGCCAAGAACGTCGGGCTCGACGATGTCTGGAGGCTGTCGGGTTTCACCGCCGTGCTGTCCAACATCATGAGCAATGTTCCAGCCGTACTGGCGCTCAAGCCATTCATACCCGGCCTGGAGAACCCCGGGCGCGCCTGGCTGGTTGTGGCCATGAGTTCGACGCTGGCCGGCAACTTCACCTTGCTCGGCTCGGTCGCCAACCTGATCGTCGCCGAACAGTCCAAGGCCGCCGGCACGCCGTTGTCTTTCGGTGCCTTCTTCAAGGTCGGCCTGCCGCTCACGCTGATCACGCTCCTGGCCGGCACCGCATGGCTGGCGTTGGGCTTCTAAATTTAGGACAAACGCCGCGGCTTGCGCCCTGAAAGCAACCAGATCAAGCGGCTACGATTCCGGCATCGCGCCAGCACAAGCATCGTGCCAGCCTGTTCGTGTTAAGCTGCCGTGAATCCCTCGTCTGCCGTCTGCACGCGTGCGGCCGCCGCAAGCAGGTCGGTCTGCGTGATCAGCCCGAGAATGCGCCGCTCACCGTCGATGATCACCACGGCATGGCTGCGGCCGTCGGTGAGCGCCGGAAGCAGGCTCATCGCCGGCGTCTCGGGCGAGGCGGTGCCGGCTTTTGCCATCACGCCCTTCACCGTATCGACGGCTTTCGTCAACTCGCGCAGGCCGACGGCGCCAACCAGCCGGGCATCCGCGTCGACCACCGGCAAGGTGCGGATATTGTGATCGAGCAGTTGCCGGCGTGCTTCGTCGGCGGTGGCATGCTCGGGCACCGAAACCACGTCGCGCGACATGATGTCCCCGCACAGCAGCGTCCGGTGCGACCGCACCATGGCCTGCAATTCGACCTGTCGCAGCAGTCGTTCGAGGTCGTGGCGGTCGATATCGAAGGTCTCGTCGAGCGCTGTCAGTGCCGCATCGATGTCCTCGGGCCGAAAACCGGCGCGCTGCCGAGCCGGGGGATCTGCGGTACCGTGGCTGTTGGCGTCCGCTGCCACGATATGCGGGTAGTTGCGCCGCGCCAGCTTATGGAAAAGCAAGCCCAGCGCCACCAGGACGGTCGAATTCAAGGCAACCGGCACCAATGGGAACAGGAATCCCGCGCTGATGACGGCCGGCCCACCGACCACCGCCGTCAGCGCGGCGGCGCCGCCTGGCGGATGCAGGCACCGCGTGAACGACATTGCGGCGATGGCCGACGCCACCGCGAGGCCCGAGGCCATCACCGGATCATGAATGAAGTGCGCGACGGTCACGCCGGCCAGCGCCGATATGGAATTGCCGCCGATGATCGACCAGGGTTGGGCCAGCGGGCTCGCGGGCACGGCGAACAGAAGCACGGCGGATGCACCCATCGGTGCCACCAGCAGCGCTACATGCGGTCCGCCGCCTATTGCCAGCCCGCTGATCAGGCCCGTCAGTGCGATGCCGATCGTGGCGCCGATACACGCCAGGACACGTTCGCGCAGCGTCGCGCCGGCAAGGATGGGAACAAAAAGGCGAAAGGCCATGGAGAACTTTGCAACGAATGGATCTGCCGGGAATGCGAGCAGCACGCAATGCCGCCGAACTCGCCGATTTGAAAGCCAAACAAATCCGTAAAGTGGTGGCGTAGGAGAATAATATCGCGCACCGACCTTCGCGGAGCGCTGGCGGCGGATCGCGCTTTGTCATCGGCGTCAAGGGCTTGCGGCCCTTTGCTGATTCTGTTTGACGTCAGTCCGCGCGCGACGCTGCCGCAAGCCCATGCATAATGTCGGCTTTCAGGTCCTCGACATCCTCGAGGCCGATCTGCAGGCGGATCAACGGCCCTTCGTAAGGGCCTTTCGCAACCACGCGGTCGCCAAGCCAGACCGGCACCGCAAGGCTCTCATAGCCGCCCCAGGAGTAGCCGAGACCGAAGATCCGCAGTGCGTCCAGGAAAGCGTGCTGCTCCTTCTGGCCGCCGCCGGCCAGCACGATGGAAAAGATGCCGCTCGAACCGCGGAAGTCGCGCTTCCACAGCGCGTGGTCCGGATGGCTGGGTAGGGCAGGGTGGAGCACGCGCGCCACGCCGTCCTGGCCCTCGAGCCACGACGCGATGTCAAGTGCGCTGCGCTGGTGATGGTCGAGCCGCACGCCCATTGTGCGCAGGCCGCGCAGCACCTGGTAGACATCGTCGGGCCCCGCACAGCAGCCAAGCGTGCAAAAGCTCTCGTAGAGCTGCGCCCAGCAGCTCTCGTTGGCCGAGACCGTGCCGAGCAGCACGTCCGAATGGCCGGCCGGATATTTCGTTGCCGCGTGGATCGAGATGTCGACGCCATGGTCGAGCGGCCGAAAATAGAGCGGCGTTGCCCAGGTGTTGTCCATCATCACGATGGCGCCGGCCGCATGCGCCGCCTTGGCGATTGCCGGGATGTCCTGCACCTCGAACGTGTTGGACGCCGGTGATTCGGTGAACACCACTTTGGTGTTCGGCTTGATCAACGCCGCAATGCCGGCGCCGATCTCGGGAGCATAATACTCGACCTCGACGCCCAACCGCTTCAGCATCGTGTCGGCGAAGTTTCTCGTGGGGTGATAGACGGAATCGACGATCAGCAAATGGTCGCCGGCCGACACGAAGGCGAGCAGCGGCACGGTCACCGCCGCAAGGCCCGACGGCACAGCAATCGTGCCGGCCGAGCCTTCCAGCGAATCGATCGCCTGCGCAAGGGCATCGGTCGTCGGTGTGCCGCGCGTGCCGTAAGTGTATTTCTGGTTGCGTGCGGCCATCGCGGCGGCATTGCGGAACAATACGGTCGAGGCATGCACGACCGGCGGGTTGACGAAGCCGAAATAGTCGTGCGGGTTGTTGCCCGAATGGGCAAGCCGCGTGTTGATGCCCACCTTGCCGGAACCCTGCTCGCTGTCGTCTTTCGCCATGCGTCATGCCTCTTCTGGTAAGCCGCTAGCCATAGTGCGGTGGCATGAACCGCGCAACAGCGCTGCCTCCGCCAGGAAACGGACTTCCGATGTGCCAATTTCCGCTGGAGGGCGTCGTGGTGCTGCCGCGGCTTTCTTGCCGCTTGACCACGGTCACGACAGTGCCGTGCACGTAACCGTGTGGGCAGGAAGCGCGGGTAGCCAAGAGTAGTTGCGGCGCGCGGATTGCACTGGCAATGCCCGTTTGGAGGGGCAATGAGCTTTGCCGACTTTATTCGCACTACTGACTAAATCCCGGTCGCCTTTGTCTGCAATTCAGGCATTTCGGACAATCGATTTTCAAACACGTTCGGATTCGGTCATTTTCCTTGACCTCACGGGAATTATCGCCTTCGATGCTGTTCGTGAATGGGAGGCGGCGCGTCGATTTGCGATGCGAGGTCCCGGGAATGGGCCGGGATGGGAGCTGTGTTCACACGGGAAAAAAGATCAGGGTTTGCCTGAAAAACAGAAAAGGGTCTGTGGGTCATGAAACATATTGCTATCGGCATTCTCGGCGCCGCCACGCTCGGATTGATGGCGTCGGCCGCGACGGCCGGCACGCTCGACACCGTCAAGGCGAAGGGCTTCATCCAGTGCGGCGTCTCGACCGGCCTGGCCGGCTTCTCCGCCCCGGACGACAAGGGTGACTGGAAGGGCCTCGACGCGGATTTCTGCCGCGCCGTGGCGGCCGCGGTCTTCGGCGACGGCTCCAAGGTCAAGTTTACGCCGCTCAGCGCCAAGGAGCGCTTCACCGCATTGCAGTCTGGCGAGATCGATCTCCTGTCGCGCAACACGACCTGGACCAGCAACCGCGATAGCGCGCTCGGCTTGGATTTCGTCGGCGTCACCTATTATGACGGCCAGGGCTTCATGATCAACGCCAAGAAGCTGCCGGGCGTGAACTCCGCGCTGCAGCTTTCAGGCGCCGCCGTCTGCGTGCAGAGCGGCACGACGACCGAGCTCAACCTTGCCGACTACTTCAAGAAGAACAAGATGGAGTACAATCCCGTCGTCTTCGAGAAGCTCGAGGAAGTGAACGCCGCCTATGATTCCGGCCGTTGCGACGTCTACACCACCGACCAGTCCGGCCTCTACGGCATCCGCCTGACGCTGGCTTCGCCGGCTGACCATGTCGTGCTGCCCGAGATCATCTCCAAGGAGCCGCTCGGCCCGGCCGTGCGCCAGGGCGATGACCAGTGGGCCCATGTCGTACGCTGGACGTACTTCGCGCTGCTCAACGCCGAGGAGGCCGGCGTCACCCAGGCGAATGTCGACGAGATGAAGACCTCGAACGACCCGAACATCCAGCGCATGCTGGGCACCGAGCCCGACGGCAAGTACGGGTCTGATCTTGGCCTCTCCAACGACTGGGTCGTCAATATCGTCAAGGCCGTCGGCAACTACGGCGAAATGTTCGAGCGCAATGTCGGCTCCGGCAGCCCGCTCAAGATCGCGCGAGGCATCAACGCGCTGTGGACCAAGGGCGGCCTGCAATATGGTCCGCCGATCCGCTGATCGAAACGTGATCCGGGAGGCAGAGCATTTGCCTCCCGGTTTCTCTTTCCAGGGGATGGTCCATGGCTTCGCAGGAAATTCTTAGCGAAGAGCCGAACCGCGGCTCCTTCATCAATGACCCGAAAATACGCAGCCTCGTGTTTCAGACGCTCGTGGTCATCCTTCTGTTCGGCTCCGTCTGGTGGGTCGTAAATAACGTCATCGACAATCTGCAGCGCCTGCACATTGCGTCCGGCTTCGCATTCCTGAAGGGCCGCGCTGGCTTTGATATCAGCCAGACGCCCATTGCCTACACGTCGGACTCGACATATGGCCGCGCGATCATCGTCGGCCTCATCAACACCATCATCGTCGCGGTCGCCGGCATCGTCACCGCCACCATCATCGGCTTTGTCGTCGGGATCGGCCGGCTGTCGCAGAACTGGCTGATCCAGAAGATCTGCACGGTGTATGTCGAGGTCTTCCGCAACATCCCGCCGCTGCTGGTCATTTTCTTCTGGTACTCGGGCGTGCTCGCGGTGCTGCCGGCACCGCGCGACAGCATCCACCTGCCGTTCGGTTCTTATCTCAACCAGCGCGGCTTCTATTTTCCGAGCGCCATCTGGGGCGACGGCTCCTGGCTGATCTTGGTTGCGCTCGTCGTCGCGCTCGCCATGGCGTGGTTCGTTGCCCATAGGGCGCGTCAACGGCAGTTGACGACCGGCCAGCAATTTCCGGTGTTCTGGACTTCCGTGGGATTGATCGTCGGCCTGCCACTGCTCGCTTATGCGCTCAGCGGCTTTCCGGTGACCTTCGATTTTCCGAAACAATCGACGTTCAACCTGACCGGCGGCTTTCAGGTCAAGCCGGAATTCCTTTCGCTCTATCTGGCTCTGTCCTGTTATACGGCGGCCTTTATCGCCGAGATCGTGCGTGCCGGCATCAGGGGCGTCAGCAAAGGCCAGACAGAGGCGGCCGCCGCACTTGGCCTGCGGTCCGGCTCAATCCTGCGGCTGGTCGTGGTTCCGCAGGCCATGCGCATCGTCATCCCCCCGCTGACCAGCCAGTATCTCAACCTGACCAAGAACTCGTCGCTGGCGATCGCAATCGGCTATCCGGACCTGACAGCGACCGCCGGCACGGTCCTGAACCAGACCGGACAGGCGGTCGAGGGCGTGCTGATCATGATGGTCGTCTACCTCATACTCAGCCTGGTGACCTCGGCGGTCATGAACGTGGTCAACGCCAGAATGGCGCTGGTGGAAAGGTAAGGCCATGCAGGAACACGATCTGTCCTGGGTGCGCACCGAGATGGTGTTGGCCGAGCGGGCGCCGACGAGCGAACGCGGGCCGGTCGCCTGGGTGCGCAAGAACCTGATCGCGACCACCGGCGACACCATCCTCACGATCATCGGCTTCGTCATCGTGGCAATGATTCTGCCGCAGGTCATCAACTGGGCCTTCCTTTCCGCCCAATGGACCGGACCCGATCGCACCGTCTGCACAACCGTGGCTCAGGGCGGCATTCAGCAGGACGGCTGGAGTGGTGCCTGCTGGGCCTTCGTCAATGCCAAGTTCGGCCAGTTCATGTTCGGCACCTATCCGATCGAGGAGCGCTGGCGCCCGATTCTGGTAGCCATCCTGTTCGTGGCGTTGCTGGCGCCGATGCTGATTCCGCGCGTGCCGCGCAAAGGCCTCAACGCCCTCCTGCTGTTTGTGGCGCTGCCGATCGTTGCCTTCATTCTGCTGGTTGGCGGCATGTTCGGCTTGCCGCATGTCGAGACCGCGAGATGGGGCGGCCTGCTGGTGACGCTCAGCCTCTCCTTCGTCGGTATCGCCGTGTCGTTGCCGCTCGGCACGATGCTGGCGCTCGGCCGGCGCTCCAAGATGCCGATCGTCAAGATGCTGTGCATCATCTTCATCGAGACGGTGCGCGGCATCCCACTGATCACTGTTCTGTTCTTCGTCAGCGTCATGCTGCCGCTATTCCTGCCGGCCGGGGTCACCTTCGACAAGTTCCTCAGGGCGCTCATCGGTGTGTCGCTTTTCGCGGCGGCCTATATGGCCGAAGTCGTGCGCGGCGGCCTTCAGGCGATTCCGAAGGGCCAGTATGAAGGCGCCGATTCGCTCGGCCTCGGCTACTGGCAGAAGATGGGGCTGATCGTGCTGCCGCAGGCGCTGAAACTGGTCATCCCCGGCATCGTCAACACCTTCATCGGCATGTTCAAGGACACCAGCCTGGTTCTCATCATCTCGATGTTCGACCTGCTCGGCGTCGTCAAACAGAACTTCTCCGACCCCAATTGGGCGACCCCACAGACCGCAAGGTCCGGCCTCGTGTTTGCCGCCTTCGTCTTCTGGCTGTTCTGCTTTGGCATGTCGCGCTATTCAATGTACACGGAACGCCGGCTCGACACCGGCTACAAACGCTAAACAAAAAAGCAAGGGGACCCCCAGCCATGGCCACCGAAAACGCCGTCGGCGCGGAAGACATCAAGGTCGACGCCGCCAAAATGCATATTTCCACCACCGATGTCGCCATCGACATCGTCGCCATGCACAAATGGTATGGTGAGTTCCATGTGCTGAAGGACATCAACCTGAAAGTGATGCGCGGCGAGCGTATCGTCATCTGCGGCCCTTCGGGGTCGGGCAAGTCGACGATGATCCGCTGCATCAACCGGCTGGAGGAGCACCAGAAGGGCAAGATCATCGTCGACGGCAAGGAACTGACCAACGACCTCAAGAAGATCGACGAGGTGCGCCGCGAGGTCGGCATGGTGTTCCAGCACTTCAATCTGTTTCCGCATCTGACCATCTTGGAGAACTGCACGCTGGCGCCGATCTGGGTGCGCAAGACGCCGAAGAAGCAGGCCGAGGAGATCGCCATGCATTTCCTCAAGCGCGTCAAGATTCCCGAGCAGGCCAATAAATATCCGGGCCAACTGTCCGGCGGCCAGCAGCAGCGCGTGGCGATTGCCCGCTCGCTGTGCATGAACCCGCGCATCATGCTGTTCGACGAGCCGACCTCGGCGCTCGACCCGGAAATGATCAAGGAAGTGCTGGAGACCATGGTGGGCCTCGCCGAGGAAGGCATGACCATGTTGTGCGTCACCCACGAGATGGGCTTTGCCCGTAAGGTCGCCAACCGGGTGATCTTCATGGACCAGGGCCAGATCGTCGAGCAGAATACGCCGGCCGAGTTCTTCGACCATCCGCGCCATGAGCGCACGAAACTGTTCCTGTCGCAGATCCTGCACTGAGCGGACTGACGCCAATTCCTGAAAGCCCGGTCGCGCCACGGCCGGGCTTTTTTGCGTCTGGCCGATGGATCATGATCGCGTCCATTGAGCGACCAACCGCGAAGCCGCGCCGATGAAAAAATTCCTGCGTTTCCTGGCCATGCTGGTTGCCGCAGTGGTGCTTGCCGCGGCCTTCGGCACGCTGGTGCCGCGGCCGCTCTGGCCGGCGGCGGCGGCCGCGGGCGAGGGCAAGCGGCGCATATTGGTGCTGAAGAACCCGATCCACACCGACATCGCTATTCCGGTGGACGACGAAGTGCGCCGGCGCTTCCATTTTCTCGCCGATGCGGGCCTGCCTTCAGACGCACCTGAAGTGCGCTATCTCGTCTTCGGCTGGGGCGGGCGCGCCTTCTACCTGGAAACGCCGACATGGTCGCAATTGAAGGCGCTGCCCGCCTTCAAGGCGCTGACGCTCGATGCTTCGGTGATGCATGTCGACGTCGCCGGCGATATCCCCGAGCCGCACCCCGATGTCGCCGGCTTCGACGTGGGCGAGGACCGTTTTGCAGCATTGCTCGACTTCATTGATGCCAGCTTTCAGCAAGGGCCGAGCGGCCCGATCGTCATCGACAATGCTGCCTACTCCAGTTTCGACCGCTTCTATGAGGCCAATGGCCGTTTCAATGCGCTGATCGGCTGCAACACCTGGACGGCGGCGGCGTTGCGCACCGCCGGCCTGCGCACCGGCTGGTGGAACCCGCTGCCGATCTCGCTTGGACTGTCGATGCGGCTGTATAATTGAGAGATTGTTCAGGTCGGTCAGGCGGCGGATCGTAGGGTTGCTTCAACGCCGGATGATGTTCTGCTGTTCCCAGCCGTAGAGCCAGTCCAAATCCGCCGCGAGCTTCTCTCCCGACCGCATCGCCAATAACAGGTTGCGCGCGATCGCCACTGGTCCCCAGGCATGCCAGGCGAGGCGGTTGAGCGCGCCGCGTTTCAGCACCTTTTCGATACGCGGCCGCCGCAGGTTCTCCCAAATGACGAGGCTTTGCCGCAGATCGGATGGGAAGTCGGCGACGAGGCCGGCGAGCGTCGCGGCGTCCTCGATTGCCATGCCCGCGCCTTGTGCCGCGAACGGGGTCATCGCATGTGCGGCGTCGCCGATCAGCGCGACGCCGGCTGGCATCGTCCAGGGCTGCCTCTGTTCGACGGTATGAAGTGGCCAGGTCAGCCATGGGCCAGCCAATTCCACCAGTCTTGCAAGGCCTGCGGCCGTGTCGCGCATGGCGCTCGCGAGAATGGCGCGATCGGCGTGTCCGGACCAGCCCTCGGCAATGCGCTCGCCTTTGGTGAAAGCGACGAGATTGAAGGCGTCTCCCTTGCTCACGGGATAGGCGACCATGTGAAAGCCGGGATGCAGGAAGGTGGTGACGCAGTCGGCGGCGGCGATCGCGGCAAATGCTTGCCCGGCCTCGCTGTTCGCGCTCACCGTAGCGCGCCAAGCCAGTTCGCCGGAGAAACGGCTGTTCGCGAAGCCGGCTCTGCTGCCCTGGCTGGCAAGCCTCCGCACCGACGACCAGACGCCGTCGGCGCCAACCAGCAGTAAACCCGGCGCCTGGACGGGCTTGTCGTCCACCTCCGTGGTTACAACGACACCATGCGTGCCAACGGCGATATCGCCGATGCGTGCGCCGGTGGTGATTTGGATGTCGGGCATTTGCGCAACGCGCGCCATCAGGGCGTCTTGCAGATCAGCCCGGTGCGCCACGAGATAGGGCGCGCCCCAGCGTTTCTCGCCGGCTCCGCCAAGCGGCACGCGTGCCAGTTGGCGTAGGCTCGCGGCGTCCTTCAGCACCACGGCTTCCGGCTTGATGGCATTGACAAGAAGCGCGTCGAGAACGCCGAGTTTGCGCAGAATGCGCGTCGCGTTTGGAGAGAGCTGGATGCCGGCGCCTACCGCTTCGAGGCGCTTGGCCTGTTCGAACACCCTCACGGGGTAGCCGCGTTCGGCAAAGGCAATCGCCGCGGCTAGCCCGGCGATCCCCGCCCCGGCAATCACGACCTGCCGGGACCGCGTCTCGCTCATGATCGGGAGGTCAGGCTGCCTGGTCGATGTAAAGGCAGCCCGCCGGCAGCGTTTCCAACGCCTTCAGCTTCGGCGAATAGCGGTAGAGGGTTGAGCAGTAAGGGCAGACTTTCTCATTGTCGTCGCCCATGTCGAGGAAGACATGCGGATGGTCGAAAGGCGGGTTGGCGCCCGTGCACATGAATTCCTTGACCCCGATGTCGATTGCCGGATGGCCCGCATCGTTCTGGAAATGGGGAATGGAACCGCCTGCCATCGTCGTCTCCTTAACGCACTCTCTTCTGCATCTGGATCATATCAGGCCTCTTTGCAAGTTCGATGAAATCAAACTGTCGCAAAAGCCTGTCAGAGAACTGTCGCAAAAGCCTGCCACAGGATAAGTTAAGCCGGTTAACCGGCTGAGGCGGCCGAAAGAGCAGGAATCATGAACGAATTGAAGCCGGTACAGAGCGAATTCAACAACGTCGCGGCGGCGAGCCCGGAAGGCAATCCGGACCGTTTCGTCAACCGCGAATTCTCCTGGTTGCAGTTCAATCGCCGCGTTCTCGAAGAATCCCTGAACGCCCATCATCCGCTGCTGGAGCGCGTGCGCTTTCTGTCGATCTCGGCCGCCAATCTCGACGAGTTCTTCATGGTGCGCGTCGCCGGCCTTGCCGGCCAGGTGCGCGAGGGCATCGTGTTGAAGAGTCCGGACGGACGCACCCCCGAACAGCAGCTCGAACAATTGCTGCGTGAGGTCGAGCGGCTGCAGGAGGACCAGCAGAAGAGCCTTTCGGCGCTTACGGTGCTGCTCAACAAGGAAGGTATCGAAAGCATCACCCGTGATGCGCTGACCAAGGACGAAAGGGTCTGGCTGGAAGAGCATTTCCAGGACCAGGTGTTTCCGGTGCTCACTCCGCTGTCGATCGACCCGGCGCATCCGTTCCCGTTCATTCCCAATCTCGGCTTCTCGATGGCGCTGCAGCTTCGTCATCGCAAGAATGGCGAGGAGATGAGCGCGTTGCTGCGCCTGCCGGTGGCGCTGAGGCGCTTCATTCGCCTTCCGGACCGCAAGAACCATGTCCGCTTCATTCCGCTGGAGGAGGCGGTCGGTCTTTATATCGGCAAGCTGTTCCCCGGCTACGAGGTCAAGGGCTCCGGCACCTTCCGCATCATCCGCGACAGCGATATCGAGGTCGAGGAAGAATCGGAAGACCTTGTGCGGCTGTTCGAAACGGCGCTCAAGCGGCGCCGCCGCGGCTCCGTGATCCGCATAGAGTTCGACATGCTGATGCCGGCCGAACTGCGCGACTTCGTCGCCGGCGAGCTTGGCGTCTCGTCGAGCCGCATCAGCGTGCTCACCGGGCCGCTGGCGCTCAGTCAGATTTCCGAGATCGTCTCCGTTCCCCGCGACGACCTGAAATTC
This sequence comes from Mesorhizobium sp. ES1-4, assembly GCF_020164745.1. Lineage (GTDB taxonomy): Bacteria > Pseudomonadota > Alphaproteobacteria > Rhizobiales > Rhizobiaceae > Mesorhizobium. The sequence continues at coordinate 331,583 of NZ_JAIUGV010000004.1, forward strand.
ACGCCCTACAACCCACGCTTTCCCGAGCGCATCCGCGAGCATGGCGGCGACTGTTTTGCCGCCATCCGCGAGAAGGACATCGTCGTCCATCATCCCTATGAGTCGTTCGATGTGGTGGTGCAGTTCCTGCGCCAGGCAATGGCCGATCCCGAAGTGGTGGCGATCAAGCAGACGCTCTATCGCACCTCCAATGACAGCCCGATCGTGCGCGCGCTGGTCGACGCGGCCGAGGCCGGCAAGTCGGTGACGGCGTTGGTCGAGCTCAAGGCCCGTTTCGACGAGGAGGCCAACATCCGCTGGGCGCGCGATCTCGAGCGCGCCGGCGTGCAGGTCGTGTTCGGTTTCCTCGAACTGAAAACCCACGCCAAGATGTCGCTGGTGGTGCGGCGCGAGGACGGTAAGCTGCGCAACTACGTCCATCTCGGCACCGGCAACTACCATCCGGTGACCGCACGCATTTACACCGACCTGTCCTTCTTCACCACGGATCCGACGATTGCCCGCGACGTTGCGCAACTGTTCAATTTCATCACCGGCTATGCGGAGCCAACCGCCGAAATGCGGCTGGCGATCTCGCCGTTCACGCTGAGGAACCGCATTCTCCAGCACATTTCCGACGAGGTCACCCATGCATTGGAGGGACGACCGGCGCGCATCTGGATGAAGATGAACTCGCTCGTCGATCCCATCATCATCGATGCACTCTACGATGCCAGCCGCGCCGGTGTGGAAATCGACCTCGTCGTGCGCGGCATATGCTGTCTGCGGCCCCAGGTGCCGGGCCTGTCGGAAAACATCAGGGTCAAGTCGATCGTCGGCCGGTTTCTCGAGCACAGCCGCATCTACTGTTTCGGCAACGGCCACGGCCTGCCCGCGGACGAGGCAATCGTCTACATCTCCTCGGCCGACCTCATGCCGCGCAATCTCGATCGCCGCGTCGAGACCATGGTGCCGATCACCAATCCAACTGTGCATGAACAGATTCTGGGGCAGATCATGCTCGGCAACATCATGGACAATCAGCAAAGTTTCGACGTATTGGCAGATGGAACCTCCCGGCGCGTGGTGCTGGAAGAGGGCGAGGAACCGTTCAACGCGCAGGAATATTTCATGACCAATCCGAGCTTGTCGGGACGGGGTGACGCGCTGAAGTCGCATGCGCCGAAGCGAATCGCGCAGTTCAAGCGCCGCAAGAAGAACGCCACCACCTGATGCTGTCCAATTCCCAGGGCCGGCTGCAGGACCGCCGACCGCTGTCCATCATCGATATCGGGTCCAATTCGATCCGTCTTGTCGTCTATGAGGGACTGGCGCGTTCGCCGACCACGCTGTTCAACGAGAAGATGCTGGCCGGCCTCGGCCGCGGCATCGTGTCGACGGGGAAGCTCGACCCCGAAGGGGTGGCGCGCTCGATGGAGGAGTTTCGCCGTTTCCGGGCGCTTTCCGATCAGGCCGGCGCCGAACACATGTACGTATTGGCAACCGCCGCCGCCCGCGAGGCGATCAACGGTCCCGATTTCATCCATCGCGCCGAGGATGTGCTGAAGACCGAGATCCGCGTGCTCTCGGGCCGCCAGGAAGCGCATTATTCCGCGCTCGGCGTCATCTCCGGTTTTCATCCGGCCAACGGCATTGCCGGCGACCTTGGCGGCGGCAGCCTGGAGCTCATCGACATCGATGGTGAGGCGATCGGCGATGGCATCACGCTGCCGCTCGGCGGCCTGCGCCTGCAGGACATGGCCAAGAACTCGCTCGTCCAGGCGCAGAAGATCGCGCGTCAGGAACTGTCAAGGGCCAAGCTGTTGAAGAGCGGGCAGGGCAGGACCTTCTATGCCGTCGGCGGCACCTGGCGAAACCTCGCCCGGCTGCACATGGAGATGAACAACTATCCGCTCGGCGTCATGCATCACTACGAGATATCGGCCGACAGCGCTCAAGGCTTTCTCAAGCAGGTGGCGAAGGGCGAGGTCGAAAAGGTGAGGGGTATCGAGGGCGTCTCCAAGAACCGCCGCTCGCTGCTGCCATACGGCGCCCTCGTCTTGCAGGAGATCATTGCGGCGATGCAGCCCTCCAGGATCGTCGTTTCGGCGCAAGGCGTGCGCGAAGGCTTCCTCTATTCGCTGCTTGACGAGGCCGAGCAGAAGGCCGATCCGCTGATCTCCGCCGCCGAGGAGCTTGCGCTTTTGCGCTCGCGTTCGGTCCATCACGCGCATGACCTAGTCGAGTGGACCGGCAAGGCCTTCAAGGCTTTCGGCATCGACGAGACGGAAGACGAAGCACGCTATCGCCATGCCGCCTGCCTGCTCGCCGATATCGGCTGGCGCGCTCATCCGGAATATCGCGGCAAGCAGTCGCTCAACATCATCGCGCATGCGTCGTTCATCGGCGTCGATCATCCCGGCCGCGCCTACCTGGCGCTGACCAATGCCTACCGCCACGACGGCGTCTTCAATGAATTGGTGGCACCCGAAATCAAGGCGCTGGCGCCGCCGCGCCTGTTGGAGCGCGCTCGCGTGCTGGCGGCGATGATGCGGGTCGTCTACCTGCTGACGGCCGCAATGCCGGGCATCATGCCGAGGCTGAAATGGGAAAGCCGCCCCAACGGCGCGCTGACGCTGGTGCTGCCGGCTTCGCTCGCCAATCTCTATGGCGAGCGTCCGGCCGGCCGGCTGGCGCAACTGGCGCGCGTCACCAATCGCCGCCTGGTGCTGGCGGTCGAGGGTGGACCGAGCGTGTCGGTGAAATAGTCAAGGCGCGTCGGCGCCGACGCCGAAGGTTCGGCCGTCTGCCGACCATGCCCCGGCGCCGGCCATGGCAAGCGCCAGGAAACCACCCGCTATCGCGATGTCCTTCATCAGCATCTGCTGGTGCAGGAAGGCGAGCGTCGCATCACCGGCGCCTTGGCCATAGTGGCCGATATAGCCGGCCACGACACAGAAGGCGGCCAGCAGCAGGGCCACGATCCGCGTCTGGAACCCAACGAGGATCAGCAGCCCCGCCATCAGCTCGAAAAGGCCCGTGCCCCAGGCGGCGAGCGCTGGCAGCGGCAGGCCGAGACCGGCGAAATAATTGGTTGTGCCGGCAATGTTGGCTAGCGCCTGGAAGCCGGACGGCACGAACAGCACGGCAAACAGCAGTCGCGAAACCAGAAGCAATGCGTTGTGGGTCATGGCATCCTCCCTTGCCGGTAACGGCCACCGGCGGCCATTTGCAGTCTACGCCTGCAACCCGACAACGAAAAAGCGGCGCGGAAAATTCCGTGCCGCCCGTTTCAAGTCCTTTGGGAGGGGAAAGCCTCAGCCGCGCTTGGCGTCGATCGAGTAGGCGCCAGCACCCGATGAGGCCAGCAGCAGGAAGCCGCCGGTTATGGCGAGGTTCTTGAGGAACTGGATCATCTGCATCTGGTCGGCCCAGCCGGTGTGGGCGACCAGCCCGGTTGCAATCGTGAAGATAGCGAGCACCCAGGCGGCGATCCTGGTCTGGAAACCGACGAGGACGGCAAGGCCGCCAAGCAGCTCGATCAGGCCGACGATGATGGCCGTCGCCGTCGGCGCCGGCAGGCCGAGACCACCAAAATAGGCGGCTGTGCCGGAAATGGCTGTTAGTTTGCCGAAGCCTGAAAGCAGGAAAATGACTGCGAGCAGGATACGGCCGAGCAGGATGGTGACAGAACTGTTGGACGCGGTGCCGGCGCCGGCGGCGGAAGTGTTGATGGACATGATGGCTCTCCGAATGGGTTGAATGACCACTCAGATAAACGATGCCGACTGTTCACCAAAGTCGGCTATGCGGCGACACATTGTTCACATGGCGTACATTTCCCTCACCGGGCAGGACGCGCGAAATTCGTGTCGGCTTGAGCGCCGACGGGAGTAAATTCTCCCGCCGAAACACACTTACCCCGGATGCGTCATGTCCACCGGCCGCACCAGGCGGTCATAGTCGGCCTCGCTGACCAGTCCGGTTGCCAATGCTTCCTCGCGCAACGTCGTGCCCTTCTTGTGCGCGGTCTTGGCGATCTTGGCGGCGTTATCGTAGCCGATGGTGGGCGCAAGCGCCGTCACCAGCATCAGGGAACGGTCGAGGGCCGCCTTGATGTTGTCCTCTCGAGCCTCGATGCCGACGACGCAATTGTCGGTGAACGAGACTGACGCATCGGCCAGCAGCTGCACCGACTGGAGGAAGTTGTAGGCCATCAGCGGATTGTAGACGTTGAGTTCGAAGTGGCCCTGGCTGCCGGCGAAGGTCAGTGCCGCATTGTTGCCGAACACCTGCACGCAAACCTGCGTCATCGCCTCGCACTGGGTCGGGTTGACCTTGCCAGGCATGATCGAGGAGCCGGGTTCGTTTTCCGGCAGCGACAATTCGCCGAGGCCCGAGCGCGGACCGGAGCCAAGGAAGCGGATGTCATTGGCGACCTTGAAGAGTGCCGCGGCCGCCGCGTTGATCGCGCCATGCGAGAATACCATGGAATCATGGGCGGCGAGCGCCTCGAACTTGTTCGGCGCGGTGACGAAGGCGATGCCTGATATGGCGGCGATGCGATCGGCCACCCGCTCTGCGAAACCGACCGGTGCATTGAGGCCAGTGCCGACGGCGGTGCCGCCTTGCGCCAGTTCCTGCAGGCCAGGCAGCGTCGATTGGATGCGCTTGATCGACGAGGCGACCTGCGCGGCATAGCCTGAAAATTCCTGGCCAAGGGTGAGGGGCGTGGCGTCCTGGGTGTGCGTGCGGCCGATCTTGATGATGTGGTTGAAGTCCCGGCTCTTGGCGGCGAGCGCCTTATGCAGGTGGTGCAGCGCGGGGATCAGGTCGTGTACGACGCGCTCGGCACAGGCGATGTGCATGGCTGTCGGATAGGTGTCGTTCGACGACTGGCTCATATTGACGTGGTCGTTGGGGTGCACCGGCTTTTTCGAGCCCATGACGCCGCCCAGCATTTCGATCGCGCGGTTGGAGATCACCTCGTTGGCGTTCATGTTGGACTGCGTACCCGAACCGGTCTGCCAGACGACCAGCGGGAAATGATCGTTGAGCTTGCCGTCGATGACTTCTTGCGCGGCCTCTATGATTGCCTTGCCGATAGCCGGGTCGAGCCGCTTGAGCTCCATATTGGCTTCCGCCGCCGCCCGCTTGACGATGCCCAGTGCGCGCACGATCGAAGTCGGTTGCTTTTCCCAACCGATCTTGAAATTGCCCAGCGAACGCTGCGCCTGAGCGCCCCAATAACGATCGGCGGCAACCTCGATGGGGCCGAACGTATCGGTTTCGGTTCTGGTTTTTGGCGCGCTCACGGCAAGTCTCCGGTCTGTCAGTTTGGGCAAGGGCGTATCGCGTTGCACAAATGGCTTCAAGCGGAGAATGACGCGGGTGCGGATGCAAATCGTTTGAAGGTTTAGCCGATCTCGCCCTTGTGGGGAGATCGGCGGTTCGTTCACCCTGCCGTGTACCCGCCGTCGATGGCAAAGATGCCACCACTGGTCCAGGCAGCCTCGTCGCTGGCGAGATAGACAGCTATCCCGGCGAGGTCGTCGGGGCGGCCGATGCGGCCCAGCGGATAGCTGCGCTCGACATAGGCCTTCAGTTCCGCCTGTGCCTGGGCTGGCAGGTTGTCGACGGTCTTGCGCCGCATGGCGGTGTCGACCGTGCCGGGAGCGATGGCGTTGACGCGGATGCCGCGTGGACCGAGTTCGAAGGCGAGCGACCTAGTCAGCGAGTTCAACGCGCCTTTGGACAGCGAGTAGAGGCTGGATGGCCGCTTTGGGATCATCTTTTTGGCGAAATAGGAGGAGATGTTGATGACGGATGCACCGGTGCCGAAATGCTGCAGCATGCCCTGGGTGAGGAAGAACGCCGCCGTCACGTTGAGCGCGAAGGAGTGCTCGAACTGTGCTTCGCTGACGGTCTCGAACGGCACGAGATAGGCGACGCCGGCATTGTTCACGAGAACGTCTAGCGGCCGTCCGGCCGCTTTCACGTGCTCGACGACCGCCGCGATGCCGGGGCTGGTGGCGAGATCGGCCGACAATGTCCGCACCGTGCCGACCGGGCCGGAAGCCGTCAGCTTCTGGCGGGCGGCTTCGAGCTTGCCAGCGTCGCGGCCGACGATCAGCAAATCGGCGCCCGCGCGCAGGAACGCCTCGGCGATCGCCAGGCCGATGCCGTCCGATCCACCGGTGATCAACGCCCGCTTGCCGCGAAGCCTCATCGCGCACCTCACCATGCCTTTGGCATCAACAGGGGATCGCACCGCATGTCCGCCACGGGGTCAACCCATCATGCTATCCCAGGGTATGAACTTCGGCGGCCGCTCGGCGTAAGGTCTGAGGTTACCGCGTCGCGGGACGCCGGCCTCGAAGGTCGCGGGCGGCCGAGCGCTCCTGAGTGGCCAGCCGCGCGGCGACGTAGCCCTTGACCTGCCGGATCGCCTGCTCGCGCGAAACGCTGCCTGGCTGCAGGCCGAGCCGAAGCCATAGTCCGTCGATCAAGGCCGTGACGCCAAGCGCGATGTCCTCGGCTTCGCTGGGGGAGGCGAGGCCGCGCAGCCCTGACAACAGGTTCGAGCGCATGCGTCCGTGGATCACCTTCTGGATGCGCGCCAGCTTTTCATCGCGTGGCACTTCGGCGCAGAGCGAAAGCCAGGCATGGCAAAGAGGCGGCAGGAAAAGATGCTTCTCGAAATTGCCCTCGATCACCGCGTCAAGGCGCTCCGTCGACGTCCGTGCCTGGCGAAGCCTCGCAACCACCGCGTTGCACAGGACCGCGTTGGCCTCGCGCATCGCGTGCTCGAACAATTCCTGCTTGTTGCGGAAATAGTGCAGCACGATGCCTTTGGAGGCGCCGGCATGGGCGGCGACCTTTTCCAGCGTGGCCCCCGCAATGCCTTCGCGCTCCAGAACCGCGAAGGCCGCCTGCCGCAATTCCTTGCGGCGTATGTCGCCAAGGCGCTTCAGTTTCACGGGATCGTTCCATGTATCAACGAATCCACATTGACATTTTCGTCCCGCGAGATCAATCATTGACCAATGGGACAATAAAAAGACCAGACGGTCAATTTGACAAATGAGGAGAACGGAAATGTTGCGCATCCTTGCAAGCTGTCTTGCCGCGCTGACCTTGGCCTCTCAGACCGCCCACGCGGCGGACGCCGAGCAATGCCGTGTGGTCCGCATGGCCGAGCCCGGCTGGAACGATCTCGCTTTCACCACCGCGGTGGGCAATGTGCTCCTGCAAGCACTCGGCTATCAGCCACAGAGCGAGGTGCTCGGCATCAATGTCATCTATGAAGGCATGAAGAACCGGGATCTCGACCTGTTCCTGGGCTACTGGGACCCGGCGATGGTCACCTATTACGAGCCCTACAAGAAGGACGGTTCGATCGAGAACGTGCGCGTCAATCTCGTCGGCGCCAAATATACGTTCGCCGTGCCGACCTACGTCTGGGAGGCAGGGGTCAAGGACGTCTCCGACCTGCACAAGTTCGCCGACAAGTTCGGCAAGAAGATGTATGGCATTGAGCCCGGCTCCAATCAGCTGATGATGGATGCCATCGCCGATCCGGCCTTCGGCCTCGATGGCTGGCACGTGATCGAGTCCAGTGAAGCCGGCATGCTGTCGGAGGTCGGCTACGAGATCAAGGAGAAGCAGTTCATCGTCTTCCAGGGCTGGGCGCCGCATCCCATGAACACCATGTACGATTTCAAGTACCTGACCGGCGGCGACAAGTTCTTTGGCCCGAATTTCGGCGCCGCGACGGTGACGACGCAGGTGCGCAAGGGCTATCTGCACGAATGTCCGAACATGGCCCAGTTCCTCAGGAATCTTGTCTTCGACATCGATTTCGAAAATGTCGGCATGGGCTACCTCATCAATGACGGCATGAAGCCGGAGGATGGGGCGCTGAAGGCGATCACGCTGAACAAGAGCCGCCTCGATGCCTGGCTCGCCGGTGTTACCACTTTCGATGGCAAGCCTGGTCTTGCCGCCGTCAAGGAAAAGCTTGGCCTGTGAGACCGCCGGACGTCTTGCCCGTTGCTGGGCTGGAACAGGACGCCTGGGCTGGCGGCAAGCAATGGGTCAATACCGGCGATCTCGACATCGCCTATGTCGAGATTGCCGGCGCCGGGCCGCCGCTGTTGCTGATACATGGGTTCACGGATAGCAGCCGCAGCTTTTCGCTGCTGGCGCCCCACCTGGCCGGACGCTGGCTGATCATGCCCGATCTGCGCGGCCATGGTGCCTCGCAGGTGGGCGACGGCTGCCGCGTCGCGGATTTCGCCGAGGACATTGCCGGGTTGATCCGGGTCCTGAAGCTGGACCGGCCCGTCGTCGTCGGTCATTCGCTGGGCGGCATGGTGGCGATTGCGTTGGCCGCACGGCAGCCGGACCTCATCGGCGGCCTGGTTCTGCTGGCCAGCGCGCTGAAGCCCGGCTTCACGCCGGACCACCCGCTGCCGGTCGGTGTCCAGGCCCTGCGCGACCCGATATCGCCGGCCGATCCGTTCTACGCCTGGTGGCATGCCTGCCAGCCCTCGGTACCTCGGCAGTTTCTCTCCGGCCTGGCAAAGGAAGCTTCCGCCATGCCGGCGGCCCGTTGGCGGGCCATTCTCGAGGAAGTCCGCATCACCGATCTGACAGCCGCGGCGCGGGCCGTGCGGGCTAGGACGCTTATCATCGCCGGCGCCTGCGACCCGCTTTTCGGCGAGATGCACCAGCAGTCTTTGGCCGAGACACTGACCGGATCCCATCTCGTCTGGGCGCAAAATTGCGGCCACAATCCGCATTGGGAGGACCCGGCTTTTGTCGCCTCGGTAATGATGGGATTGTTAACAGGCTGCTGATCACCTCGGCAGCGATTTGCTGGCACGTGTCACCGGCGGCAGCCTGGACGCCGTTCTGGGGCAAGCCGGCGACGATCATGGCGACGTGATTTTTACCAACGCCTCGGGAAATCGCTAAAGACGTGAAAAGAGCCGCTCGACGCGGCCCTTCTCTACAAGCGTCAAAGCGATTTCTTGACCTTGTCCTTCACGTCGCCATAAGCCTTCTGCACCTTGCCGGCGGCTTTATCGCCCGTGCCTTCGGCCTGCGTCTCCCTGTTGCCCGTCGCCTTGCCGGCCGCCTGCTTGACGGAGCCTTTCGCCTGCTTGGCCACGCCGGCGACCTGATCCTTGTTCACCATGTTCGCATCTCCCGGGTTTGGTTCGCCTGACCAAACGAGCCGGTACGGTTTCGGTTCCAAACCTGCTGCTTTTCTCGCAAAGCAGGTGCTTTCGACGGCCCGGCCGGCAGGCTAGGATGTCGGCACGCGCACTCCGCAAGGAGCATCACCGCCAGGGGAGGACAGATGTCGGATTTCACGCTCTATATAGGCAACAAATGCTTTTCGTCCTGGTCGCTGAGGCCCTGGGTGGCGATGCGGCACCTGGAGATACCGTTCGAAGAGGGCTTGGTGCGGTTGCGCACCCCCGAGACCGCGGCCAACCTGGCGAAAGTGTCGCCGACAGGTCAGGTGCCCGTCCTGGTTCACAAGACCTTGAATCACGATGGCAGGATCGTCTGGGAAACCCTTGCCATCCTTGAATATCTCGCCGACCTCTTTCCCGAGAAAAAGCTCTGGCCGGCCGATCTCGGCGCCCGGGCGCTGGCGCGCTCGGCGGCGACCGAGATGCATTCCGGTTTTCGCGAAGTCCGCTATGGCTGGCCGATGAATTTGCGCCGGCCAAAGGAACACAAGCCACTCGAGGCCGAGGGCGAACTCCAACGTGCCCGCATCGAGGCGCTGTGGCGCGAGTGCCGTGAAAAACACGGCCAGGACGGCCCGTTTCTGTTCGGCCATTTCACCGCGGCCGACGCCATGTATGCTCCAGTCGTCACCCGTTTCGACACCTATGGCGGGGATCTGGCGCCCGACACCAGGGCCTATGTGGACGCGGTTCTGGCTATACCCGCAATGCGCCAATGGTACGCCGAAGCGGCGGTAGAGCCGTGGCCGGAGCCAGGCCCGGACGAATAGGGCAAGCTGATGCTGGCATGGGCAATGGCTGTGCCGACCTGCAATGCTATTGGTGATCACCGCCAGCTGCAACAATCACGGTCCGCAGGGGATTGCGGCTCCATAATTGTCCCTGCCGGCTGGTTCCATCTCGACGGAACCTCACCTTCACCATGACGGCGGGCCATCGAATGGCCCGACATTCGATTCATCTGCAGGCGATTCGCCTTCCCATAGCGACGCCACATCGATGCCGGCCACCTGAACCGCTATGATCCTGCTGCAGGCCGCGGCAACATTTGACATCATGTCGAAATAGCCCTACAAGAAATTCGTCGATATTTGTTTGACTGACTTTTGTTATCCGCGCTTACGAGCGCGTCTTTGACGAACTTCCCCCATCAAAAATCGAGACAAACGACGTTGTGCATTCGCATGACGGCGAACGAATATTTGCCATGGAAAGGGTTCGTCATGAGCACTGGCACAGTTAAGTGGTTCAACGCCACCAAAGGTTTTGGGTTTATTCAGCCTGACGACGGCTCCGCCGACGTTTTTGTCCACATTTCGGCTGTGGAACGAGCTGGCATGCGCGACATCGTCGAGGGCCAGAAGCTCGGCTACGCGATGGTCCGGGACAATAAGTCGGGCAAGATGTCGGCCGACCAGTTGAAGGCGGCCTGAAGAAGGAATTCTGCCGTCCCGGTGACCACGGATGTACTGGCACTGGTGAACGGCGAATCGGGCGCATGACCACGGGGACTTGAGTTTCCAAGTTTGTGCTGCCCATAAGGAGCTAGCCTTGTGCATCCCGTCGGATGCGCGGCCCTCCCAGGGAAGGTCAGGCGGTGCCTGGCCTTTTTCATTTCACGCTTGTTGCGCCGAAAATGCGCTGCGCATTGGGCGGAACGTGCTAAGGGACGCTCCAGCATTTTGTATCCGCCGCCGCATTGCTTCACGCATGGTCCTGACCGAAGACCGGTCTCGCCCTATCGGTATCAGGCTCCTGACAGGAGAAAGATTTTGACCGTCAATCCCAAGACAGCCGTTGATCCGGCCGTGTCGCTGTTCAGCAAGACGCAAACCCAGTCGATGTCGCTCAACCGCATCATTTCCGAGCGCGACGCCGTCAGCGAGGCGCGGGAAGCCAAGACCGCGCGCCTGCGCGAGCTGCGGCTCGAGAAGGAGGCTGACGATATGGCCGCGGCCGCTGCACGCGCGGCGCTGCCGAAGCGAACCGGAAAACGCTGATGGCCACCAAGCGCGTACCCCCGACGCCAATCGCGGCCGACGCTACCATCGCCGACATGGTCGAAACCCTGGACAAGCCGGTCGAATATGTCCGGCGCGTGCTGGAGAAACTCGAACGCTGCAAGCGAGCCCATGGCGATGCCCAGGTGCGCATCGGCGTGCGTGGCCGTGCCGAGTGCCCGAACTACCTTATCGAATATGTCCGCGAGGACGCCAAGACCCATGAGCGGGTCACCTATCAGGATGCCGCCTATAGCGGCAGCACGCATCGTGAACTGGCGCCGCATCACATCGCGGAAGCCCGGAACTGGTCGCCCGAGGAAATGAACATCACGGCGGTTTCGGCGCTGATCGGCCGCCTGCGCAATCCGCGCGCACCATCATCGCGTTTCGCCGACGAGGACTGACATGGCCATAAAATTCTCCGCCAAGGACCAGCCGGCGGCGCCGGCTTCCGCCACAAAGCCGGCTAAGCCGGTCGCCGCACCGAAAGCCGCAGAGGCAGCGACCGATCTGTTCAAGTCGCCGGGCGATGCACCAAAGGGCAAGGCAGGCAAGAAGAAGTAGCGCCATGCCTCGGGATGTCGATCGCAACCTTGCCGCTTCGGGTCCATTTGCCGTGGTAGTCGCGACCAGCGTGCTGTCGCCACAAAACGGCACAGCGCCTCTCTTCGATTGCCAGAGCTGTGGCGCCTGCTGTTCTTATTCGCCCGAGTGGCCGCGCTTTTCGACCGAAGACGATGCACAGCTCGACCGCATCCCGGAAAAATACGTGGCGGCCGACCTGTCGGGGATGCGCTGTGACGGCGTGCGCTGTTCGGCCCTGTCCGGCGAAGTCGGCAAGCTAACCGCTTGCACCATCTATGAACTGCGACCGGATGTCTGCCGCGCCTGCATGCCTGGTGATGACGAGTGCCTGATGGCGCGCCGGGCGCTCGGATTTTCTACCTTTTAGCGGCGGCCTCCCGGCGGCGAATGTCCGTCGCTTGTGCGCACCCCGCATGCTGACTAGGCTGCGTCAGGGCAGGGCGCTGGAGGAAATCATCGTGAGTATCGAATTTCTGTTGACGTCGCTGATTGTCGTGGCTTCGCCCGGCACCGGTGTTCTCTACACGCTGAGTGCCGGGCTTTCGCGCGGTGCACGGGCCTCGATCATCGCCGCCTTCGGCTGCACGCTCGGCATCATCCCGCACATGGCGGCCGCCATCACCGGCCTGGCGGCGCTGCTGCACACCAGTGCGGTCGCCTTCGAGACGCTGAGATACATCGGCGTCGCCTATCTGCTCTACATGGCCTGGAACACGTTGAAGGAGAAGGGTGGCCTGAGCGTCGAGGACAAAGTCGCGCCGCGCTCGGCCGGCAAGGTGATCGTCACCGGCATCCTCGTCAACGTGCTCAACCCGAAACTGTCGATCTTTTTCTTCGCTTTCCTGCCGCAATTCGTCAGCACCGCCGAGCCCAATGCGCTGTCGAAGATGCTGGAACTGAGCAGCGTCTTCATGCTTTTGACCTTCGTGGTCTTCGTTGGCTACGGCATCTTCGCCGCCTCGATCCGCAGCCAGGTCGTGTCGCGGCCGATGCTGCTGACCTGGATGCGCCGGACGTTTGCCGGCGCCTTCGTCATGCTCGGCGCCAAGCTGGCGCTGGCCGACCGCTAGCGCCACTCGGGAAGCGGTTCAGCTTTTTAGACCCGCTCCCCGCACTGGCGCTTGCGCAGTTCCGGACGGCAAACCGCTATCGGCCTTTCCGGGCTACGCGCGGGACGCTATCCCTTCACATAGCCCATCGCCTCGACGATCCGCCCGTTTGCGACACGCATCAGGTTGACGCCGCGCAGCGAATGGCCGTCGGCCATCCAGTAGCGCCAGCGGATCGTGGCGCGGTCGCCGGCCACGAACGTCTCCTCGAGGTCGAAGCGTGTGCCGGGTCCGGTGGCGATCGCCGACCACAGCTCGACGCAGGCGGCCTTGCCGTCGCGGCGCGCGCCTTCGGGAGATGGCGTCGTGTTCTCGATCACGCAGTCCTCGGCCACCAGCTCGGCCAGCGCCGACGGATCGTGGCGCTGGAACACGTCGTTGAAGCGCCGCATGATCTCGGCGGTCTCGACGGATCGCCGGGCCGCGGCGGCATGGATGATGAGTTCCTGTGTCATTGGACTTACTCCTTCCGTTTCACGCGCGTCAGGCGAGGGCGGTTTTCAGCGTTATGGTGGCGACGCCGGCCAGCGCCCGTGAAACGAGGCAGGCCGCCTTGGCCTTCTGCGCCAGCCGCTCGAAGTCTTCGGCAGCTATCCCTGTGATATTGGCTTCCGTTTCGAGTTCGATGCGGGTGATGGTCGGCCCGGCCGCGGTGGCACCAAGATGCACCTTGGCGATCGTGCGTATGCTGTCGGGCGTGTGGCCTTCGCCTCCGAGCATGGCGGTGAGCGCCATCGAGAAGCAACCGGCATGCGCGGCGGCGATCAGTTCTTCCGGATTGGTGCCCGGACCGTTTTCGAAGCGCGACGGGAACGAATAGGCGCCCTCAAACACGCCGCTGCCCAGCCTGAGCCGGCCCGATCCCTCCTTGAATGTGCCGTGCCATTCGGCCAACGCGTCGCGCATGGTCATTGCTCTCTCCCTGGTTGATGCTCATAAATCTGTAGACCGATCTACATACTATGTAGACCGGTTGTCATATTGTTGGCAAGGCCTATAATGCGCATTCCTGACAGAGGTGGACATGGCGACGGACACACGCACGCGGATGATCGAGGCGACGGCGCTGCTTTTGCGGCAGCGCGGCTATCACGGCACTTCGCTCAACGACATTTTGGGTGCCTGCGGCGCGCCGCGCGGCTCGCTCTATTTCCATTTCCCGGGCGGCAAGGACCAACTGGTCATCGAAGTGACGCGCGCCAGCGTGGCCGACGTGGCCGAACGGCTAGGCGCAGCGCTTGCGGCGGAAAGCGACCCGGCTGTCGCCGTCCACCACATCTATCAGTCGGTGGCGCGTATGCTGGAGGACAACGAGTTTTCGCTCGGCTGCCCGATCGCGCCGGTCGTACTCGACGCGCCGAACGACGTGCCCGAACTCGAGGAGATCTGCCGCTCGGCTTTCGAGCAGTGGATCGGTCTGCTGCGGCAGGCATTCGTCAGGGCAGGGATCCCGGAGCGACGCGCACAGGCATTGGCGCTGCTGGTAGAGTCTTCGCTGGAAGGCCTGATGGTAATCGCCCGCGCCACCCGCGATCGTTCATCGCTCAACGCCGTGGCTGATGAAGTAGCTGCACTTATCGAGCAGGCCGTGCTCGCCGGCAAGGTGGCGCGGCACGCTGACGCCCTGCCTGAGCAAACCGATAGGTAAAGCTTCAACGGGAAAGGGCGACCGACTGGCCGCCCTTTCCGAAAGCTTTGCAAAGTGGCTGGATTAGAGGTCCATGCCGCCACTCAAGCCGCTTGCGGGCTTGAGCAACTTTAGCTCATGGGCGCGCTTTATGGACTTCTTAGAAGTCCATGCCGCCACTCAAGCCCGCTTGCGGGCTTGAGCAACTTTAGCTCATGGGCGTGCTTTATGGACTTCTTAGAAGTCCATGCCGCCCATGCCGCCCATGCCGCCGCCGCCCATGCCGCCAGGCATGCCGCCGCCAGCCGAGTCCTTCTTCGGAGCTTCGGCGATCATGGCTTCGGTGGTGACGAGCAGGCCGGCGACCGAGGCCGCATCCTGGAGGGCAGTGCGCACGACCTTGACCGGATCGACGATACCCATGACGATCATGTCGCCATATTCGCCGGTCTGGGCGTTGTAGCCGAAGGTCGCGCCCTTGTTCTCGAGGATCTTGCCGGCAACGATCGATGCTTCCGCACCGGCGTTGGCAGCGATCTGGCGGGCCGGAGCCTGCAACGCACGACGAACGATGTTGATGCCGGCGGCCTGGTCGGCGTTGGCGCCGGTGGCCTTGATGTTGGCCGAAGCCCGCAGCAGGGCGACGCCACCGCCAGCAACAATGCCTTCTTCCACGGCCGCGCGGGTCGCGTTGAGGGCGTCATCGACGCGGTCCTTCTTTTCCTTGACCTCGACTTCCGTCGCACCGCCGACGCGGATCACGGCAACGCCGCCGGCGAGCTTCGCCAGACGTTCCTGCAGCTTCTCCTTGTCGTAGTCCGAGGTGGTCTCTTCGATCTGCTGCTTGATCTGGGCGACGCGGCCCTGGATCTCGGCCTTCTTGCCGGCGCCGTCGACGATGGTGGTGTTCTCCTTGGAGATCGACACCTTCTTGGCGCGGCCGAGCATGTTGAGGCCGACGTTCTCGAGCTTGATGCCGAGGTCTTCCGAGATGACCTGGCCACCGGTGAGAATGGCGATGTCTTCCAGCATGGCCTTGCGGCGATCACCGAAGCCCGGCGCCTTGACGGCAGCGATCTTCAGGCCACCACGCAGCTTGTTGACGACCAGCGTGGCCAGGGCCTCGCCTTCGACGTCTTCCGAGATGATGAGCAGCGGCTTCGAGGTCTGAACGACGGCTTCGAGGACCGGCAGCATCGCCTGCAGGTTGGAGAGCTTCTTCTCGTGGAGCAGGATGTAGGCGTCCTCGAGATCGGCAACCATCTTGTCGGCGTTGGTGACGAAGTACGGGGAAAGGTAGCCGCGGTCGAACTGCATGCCTTCGACGACTTCCAACTCGGTCTCGGCGGTCTTGGCTTCCTCGACCGTGATGACGCCTTCGTTGCCGACCTTCTGCATCGCTTCCGCGATCATCTTGCCGACCGACTCGTCGCCATTGGCCGAGATCGTGCCGACCTGGGCGACTTCCTCGGAAGTCTTGATCTTCTTGGCGGCCTTGCCGAGAGCGGCGACCACTTCGGTCACGGCCAGATCGATACCGCGCTTCAGGTCCATCGGGTTCATGCCTGCGGCAACCGACTTGTGGCCTTCCTGGACGATCGACTGCGCCAAAACGGTCGCGGTCGTGGTGCCGTCGCCGGCGATGTCGTTGGTCTTCGAAGCAACTTCGCGGACCATCTGCGCGCCCATGTTCTCGAACTTGTCCTCAAGCTCGATTTCCTTGGCGACGGTGACGCCGTCCTTGGTGATGCGCGGGGCGCCGAACGACTTGTCGATGACGACGTTGCGGCCCTTGGGGCCGAGCGTGACCTTGACCGCGTCGGCGAGGATGTTGACGCCGCGCAGCATACGCTCGCGGGCGTCACGGGAGAATTTTACGTCTTTGGCAGCCATGTTTTAGCTCCTGGCAGGGGCTCGGATAAAGCCCGAAAATTCAAGTTGAAGATGAGGCCGATGATCAGCCGATGATGCCCATGATGTCGGATTCCTTCATGATCAGAAGGTCTTCGCCATTGAGCTTGACTTCAGTGCCCGACCACTTGCCGAACAGGATGCGGTCGCCGGCCTTGACGTCCAGCGGGACCAGCTTGCCGGCTTCGTCGCGAGCGCCGGAGCCGACTGCGATGATCTCGCCTTCCTGCGGCTTTTCCTTTGCCGTATCGGGGATGATGATCCCGCCGGCGGTCTTGGATTCGGATTCGACCCGGCGAACGACCACGCGGTCATGAAGCGGGCGGAACTTCGACTTTGCCATTTTTTCTTCCTCGAATGAGAACGGTGAGAACAGTTCCTCCGTCCGGCGGAGCCGGACACGTCGTTAGCACTCATCAATGGCGAGTGCTAACGTGGCGCTGACATAGACGCGTGGCATGCCAGAGTCAAGGCGCGCGGCAAGGGGCATCGGCGCCAATTTTTCCCAGGCACCAATGCGGTTCTGAAAGACGGAAGTTGCCCACCAGCATACGACTTGGCCGGGGAGTGCCGGCGGCGAACTCGCTTTTCAGAAATTTTTGCGCCGGGGCGACCGCAACACCAGCAGCGGGCATCGGTTGGCGAGCCCGTAGCTCCCGGTGGATGTGACGCCGACGTCGGCGAAGAACGCTTCCGCTTCCTCGATCAGGGCCGCGACCGGAGCAAAACTATAGATCGCGGACGAGTTCCTGTAGACGTCGATGGTGCCGATGACCGGCAACTCCCATCCCGCGCTCGCCGAAAGCTCCTCCCGGTCCGGGAAAAGCGCGTCAAATCTTTCCACGATCGCTTTCACCGGTACGGCGTGGTCAGGCGCCGCGCCCGTCGCTGTCATGGCGACACGCCATTTGAGCTCGTGGAAGGTCGCGATGCCGCCGGAATACGCCAATGCCCGAACGTCCTTCGGATCGTCCGGTGCTTCGGAACTGGCAAACAGCCTAAGCCCCGCGCGACCGTCGGATTTCAGCACGCGCGTGATGGCGGCAAACAATGCCTGTCGCGCGGCCGACGAACCAAGCGCCGACAGGCAGCCGTCGCCGATCACCGCTTCCATGCTCGCCTCGGCAACCGGCAGGTCGAGCCAGTCGCCGGCCACTGCCTCGCGCGCCTCCGTGTCGCCCGGCCAGATGTTCGCGATCATCTCGGCGGACTCGTCCACCGCAAGCATCCTCCGCCCCAGCCCCGCCAGTTCCGGCGTGACGCCAAGCATGAGGACATGCGATGACAGCAGGTCGAGCGCGCGGTTGTAGGTTTCCACGGCCTCTTGCGGCGGGCGCAATGGCGGTCCTAACAGTTGCCAGTGCCGACGAGTTGCATTCCAGTGATTTGTCATGCAGACCCCCGAGCCGGTTTCCGCGTTGCCTCTAATATGGGATTAACCGGACACAACGCGGAAACCAAGTAGGAGCCATGGCACGCGTAGCCGTCATTACGCATGAATACGACCGCTTCCAGAGCCGGCGCGGCGTCCTGTTGCGCCAGGACAGCCCCTACATGCTGTTCGATGTTCTGGCCGAACTGAAAAGACGAGGTCATTCGGTGCGGATTCTTCGCGGACCAACAACCAGGCATGACGCCGACGTCGCTGTCTTGCACGTCGATGCGACGGTGACGCCGGACGACTATGTCGAATACGCGCGTGGATTTCCGTTTTGCCTAAATCTCGGTGCGGCCGACATTTCAAAGCGTCGGATCAGCGGCGCGGTTCTCGAGGAGGGCGACGACTGGAGCGGTCCCGTCATCGTCAAGAGCAATCTCAACCATTGGGGAACACCCGAGCAGCAGTTCAACCGGCAGGCCGAGCGCGCCGGCAAGACGGCGCCTTTTCCAGGTGCGCGGATATTCGATCAATACCAGGTCCACGCATCGCTGGCCGAAGTCCCGCCGGAGATGCTCACCCGTACCGACCTTGTCGTGGAGAAGTTCATTCCCGAAATGGAGCCTGACGGGTTCGCGGCGCGTTTCTGGATATTCTGCGGCGATCGCGAGCGCTGCACTCGTTATGTCTCACCGCAGCGTCTGGTCAAAGGCGACGACACGATCCGCCGAGAGCCGGTTCCGGTACCCGAGGAGTTGCGCGTTTTGCGCCAACGGCTTGGCTTCGACTACGGCAAGTTCGACTTTGTCGTGCATGATGGCAAGGCGGTGTTGCTCGATGCCAACAAGACGCCCGGCCGTGCCAGGAACCTCTCGAAGATCGTCGCGGACGGCAACGCCAATCTGGCCGATGGCTTCGAGAGCCTGATCAGCCGTGCCTCGACGTTGGGCCGTCAGAGAAACAACCGCAACTGGGTGTGGATGATCGACCGGTAGTCCTCGATGGTCCGGCGGCTTTCCGCTTCGCCCTGTGCAAGCGCCAGGCGCACAACGCCGCCGGCGAGCTGGAAGATCAGCAGAACCATGCGCTCGAACCGCTCGTGCTTTTCCGGCTCCAGCAAGGCGATGACATGGTCGCAGAACATTTTGGCCTGATGCCGGGTTTCGGCGATGTCGAGATTCTTGAGCGCCTTGTCGGCCTGGATGGCGTTCTGCAGGTCCTGGATGGCCGGATCGCCGGCGACTCGGCTGAGGTAGTCGTCAAGCAGCCGGTCGGCCGCGGCGATGACGTCGCTAGCTTTGCTGACATCGGCAAGGATCGCTGTCAGCCGGGCGCGGCTGACCTCTGAAAACCGCTCGTAGAGCATCGCCAGGATCGCCGACTTGTTGGGGAAGTAATGGTAGACGGTGGCGATCGGCCCGCCCGCCAGCATGCCGACCTCTTTCATGGTGACGGCGTCGATGCCCTTCTCGCCGATCAGCCGCATGGTGGTCGAGAGGATGGCGTCTCGGTCATTTCTCCGATAACTTGACTTAGTCAAGTAAATGATTGATCCTGTGCCGGCAGGAGATGACTCAATGACAATCCACCGGCCGCCCGACAAGGCTGCGCCCAGCAAGGACCTTGTCGATGCGATGCGGGCTTTCAACCGCTTCTACACCCGTCAGATCGGACTGCTCGACGAAGGGCTGCTGAAGAGCGCTTTCTCCCTGACCGAGGCACGCGTGCTCTACGAGTTGGCGCATCGTGACGGATTGACCGCGACCGATCTCGGGCGCGATCTCGGTCTCGACGCCGGCTATCTCAGCCGTTTGCTGAAGAAGTTCGAGCGCCTTCACCTCATCTCAAGGGCCCCCCTGGTTTCGGACGCGCGGCAAGCGTCGATCGCGCTGACGCCGGCGGGCAGGAACGCCTTCGCGCCGCTCGACAAGGATTCGCACGACCAGGTCGCGGGGCTGCTCGACCGGCTGCCTGCGTCGGAGCAGGACCGGCTGGTCAAGTCCATGCGCACGGTGCAGCGTCTGCTGGATGACAGTGCCGAGCCGAAAGTTCCTTATCTGCTGCGGCCGCTGCAGGTCGGCGACATCGGCTGGATCATCCGCCGGCAAGGGCTGCTCTACGCGCAGGACTATGGCTGGGATGAAACCTATGAGGCGCTGGTCGCCGAAATCCTGGCAAACTTCGTGAAATCCTTCGATCCGAAGTGGGAGCGCGGCTGGATCGCCGAGCGGGAAGGCGAGGTCGTCGGCTCGGTGTTCGTCGTGCGCAAGTCCGATCAGGTGGCCAAGCTGCGGCTGCTCTATGTCGAACCTTCGGCGCGAGGCCTCGGCATCGGCAAGCGCCTGGTCGAGGAATGCGTCGGCTTTGCCCGCGCCAGGGGATACAAGACCCTGACCTTGTGGACCAACGACATTCTGACCGCCGCCCGGCACATCTATCAGACGGCGGGTTTCAAGCTGACCGGGGAAGAGCCCCACCATTCTTTCGGCAAGGACCTGGTTGGACAGAACTGGGATCTGGAACTGTAACGGCGCGTCAAGCCTTGACCGGCACCCAGATCTCCAGCCCGCCATCGCCGATGCGGGCATCGAATTCGGGCCCATAGCGCTCGAATTCCGGCGCATCGGCGATTTCATGGCCGGAGGCGGGCAGCCAGCTGTTCCAGATCGTGTTGATCGTACGCC
Source organism: Mesorhizobium sp. ES1-4 (assembly GCF_020164745.1). Taxonomy (GTDB): domain Bacteria; phylum Pseudomonadota; class Alphaproteobacteria; order Rhizobiales; family Rhizobiaceae; genus Mesorhizobium. The sequence goes on from NZ_JAIUGV010000004.1 coordinate 352,125, forward strand.
GGATGGTCGAGATGTGCTGGCGATGCGTGAAGACGGCGTATTTCTGCGCCGGCACCCGCACCCGGTAGAATTCCTTCGGTAGATCCGCGAAGTCGCGCACTTCGACGCCGACGACATAGTCGAAATTGCCGGCATCGTCGCCGTTGAGGCAGACGCCGTAGAAAACACCGGGGATCTCGCCGGGTATGTTGCCGATATAGGGACTGAAGCGCTGCCATTGCATCGGAATGCCGGCGCTGCTCTCGCAACTGTAGCGCTCGCCGAAGCCGGCGATGAGGAAGGGTCGGCTGGTCTCGAAGCGCGGTGCTTCGAGGCTGGTGAGCGGGGAATGGTCCATCAGGATAGGCTCCACCAGATCGAGGGTTTTGGTCGAGCCTTGCGCGCGCACCAGTTCCGGCGTGGTGCCGAACTGGTCGCGGAAGGCGCGGGTGAAAGCCTCATGCGAATTGTAGCCGGCCTCGAGCGCGACGCACAGGATGTCGGGCGCGCCGCCGGCGAGCCTGCGCGCCGCCTCGGTCAGCCGGCGCGAGCGCAGGTAACCCATGACGGAGCGGCCGGTGGCGGCGCCGAAGGCGCGCGTCACATGAAAGCGCGAAACGCCGCTGCTTTGGGCGACGTCGTCGAGCGTAACGGCCTCCGGCAGGTGGCTTTCGACAAACCACAGCGCTTTCTCGGTCGGGTTCATGTGCTCCTCGCATTTGGCGTCTTCACTCTGACGCCTTGTTGCCTGGCCAGTTTGATCGAAATTGCGCATGGCGCAAAATCGAAAACGGCAACGGCTATCAGGCGGTGGACGTAAAGTCCTTCACACCGTGCAGACAACAGGCTTGCTTTCGCTTATGTCATGTTATAACAAAACATAACAATCGCCTTGCCTCGACATCGCTCGCGGCCTAGGCTGCGACTCTTGATGGTCCCCAAGCCGAAAGGCGAGGGGTGAAAAGGGAACGCGGTGAGACCCGATTTTGGGTCGAGACCGCGGCTGCCCCCGCAACTGTAAGCGGCGAGCAAGATCCGGAATGCCACTGGCCGGCAAGGCTGGGAAGGCAGGATCGCGCGGAGACCCGTGAGCCAGGAGACCTGCCATCGCTGAGTTGACCGGACGGGGTGTGCCGGGAGGAAACGTGGACATCGGTCTTGTCGGCCGGTCGACCAACATCCTTCCGTCGCCAGTTTGAAAGACGGGAAGTTGGACGGCGCAGTCGATCGTAGTCACCCCAGCCCAATGCACCAGATCATCGTGTGCACCCTTTGCCGCGACGTGCCGACCGGCATCAGGTCCGGCGAAGGTTTGTGCACCGAGTTGCGCTCCCGCCTCTCGGCCGATCACGAGGCTGACGTGGCGCATGGTTTCACGGTCGAGGGCGTGGCTTGCATGGCGGGTTGCGCGCGCCCCCTGGCGGTGGCTTTCCAGGCGCCAGGCAAGGCTGCTTATCTCTTCGGTTCGATCGACGCCCAGGCCGACGCCACCGATCTCGTGCGGTTTGCCAGGCTCTACGCTTCGCTTGCCAATGGCTGGTGCAATTCCGGACAGCGTCCGCCGCGACTGGCCGGCAAGACGCTGGCCCGCATCCCGGCACCAGGCAAGTCGGCGGATGGCAGCCAATGACAACGCCGCTTCTCGATGCGCGCGGCTTGAGCGCGGCGGCGAATGGCCGCAATCTGGTCCATGCGGTCAGTCTGTCGGTGACATCAGGCGACCGCCTCGCCATCATTGGCCCCAATGGCGCCGGCAAGACCACGCTGCTGCGCATGTTGTCGGGCATGCTCAGGCCGAGTTCCGGGGAGGTGAAGCTCGGCGGGCGACGTCTGGACAGGATTTCGCCTGCCGAGCGGGCCCTTTACATCGCCGTCGTGGGCCAGACGGACCAGCCGGACCCGCGGCTGGCGGTGATCGACTATGTCGAACTCGGCCGCGTCCCGCATGTGGGCTTGAGGCGCCGTGGCGAGGAACGCGACATTGTCTTGGACGCGCTGCGCCGGACCGGCCTGTTGCCGCTGCTCGGCCGGACCATCGGCTCGCTGTCGGGCGGCGAACGCCAGCGCGCCCAGCTTGCGCGCGCCATCGCGCAGGAGCCCAAAATCCTGTTCCTCGACGAGCCGACCAACCACCTCGACCCGCGCGCCCGCGCGGAACTGCTCGAACTGGTGGCCGGCTTCGGCATGACCGTGATCGCGGTGCTGCACGACCTGACGCTGGTGGCACCCTTCGCCACCAGGGTCGCGGTGATGAACGAGGCCCGGCTGCAGGCACTGGCGCCGCCACATGAGGCGCTGACGCAGCAGTTGATCCGCGAGATTTTCGGCGTCGACGTGTTTCGCCTGCGCCATCCCACCGAGGACCGCGAACTGACGGTGTTCGATCTTCCGAACCGCGCCGCACCCCTGTCCTGATCCACCCCCTTTTCCGACACAGGTCAACCAAGGAGCAAAATCGGTGAAACGCCTCGCCTTGTCCCTCATCTTCTCGCTGCTGGCCTCGACGGCCTTTGCCTTCCCCGTCACCGTCGACAGCTGCGGCAAGCCGCTGACCTTCGACGCCCCGCCGAAGCGCGCCGTCATCCATGATCTGAACATGGCCGAGATGGCCTTCGCACTGAAGCTGCAACCGTCGATCGTCGGCCTGACCGGTATCACCGGATGGTACAAGGTCGGCCCCGAATTCAAGGCCGAACAGGGTTCTATTCCCGAACTGGCGCCGAAATATCCGACGCTGGAGAACCTCGTTGCCGTCGAACCCGACTTCTTCTTCGCCGGCTGGTACTACGGCATGAAGCCCGGCGGCGACGTGACCCCCGACACGCTCGCGCCGCACGGTATCAAGACCCTGGTGCTGACCGAAAGCTGCGTCCATCTCGACAAGAGCCGCCCCGCCGCCTCCATGGACCTGCTCTATGGCGACGTCGAAAAGCTCGGCAAGATCTTCGGCAAGGAGGCGGAGGCCGAGAAGCTTGTTGCCGGCTGGAAAACGGAACTCGCCGATATCACCGCCAAGGTCGGCGATCGCAAGGGAACACGCGTGTTCCTTTACGATTCCGGCGAGGACAAGCCGTTTACCGCGGGAAAATTCGCCATCCCTAACGCCATGATATCGGCTGCCGGCGGCGACAACATCATGGCCGACATGGACACGAGCTGGGGCAACACGGACTGGGAAACGGTGGCGTCGCGCAATCCGCAGTTCCTCATCCTGCTCGATTATCAGGACGGCGGCGGCTACAGGAAACTGCTCGATTTCCTGAAGGCGCACCCGGCGATGAAAGAGACGGACGCGGTCAGGAACGAGCGCTTCGTGGCGCTTCGTTACGCCGAGCTGACGCCGGGACCGGCGAACATCGAAGCCATCGGCAAGATCGCCAGGGCCATGCATCCGGAAGCATTCTGATGGATCTTGCCCGAGAGCCCAAGTCCGGGGCGCTTTCAGGGCACAAGGCCTTCACACTGGCCATGACGGCGGGCGCGGTGGCGCTCTTCGCCCTGGCGCTGCTGTCGATCGCTTACGGCTCGACGCTGATACCTCTAACCGATGTCATCGCTGCCCTTGGCCGTGCCATCGGGCTGGATGAGCCCCAGATATCGGGTCCGATCGGCAAGATCGTCGTCGACCTGCGGCTGCCGCGCACGATCCTGGCGATCTGTGTCGGCGGCGGGCTCGGCATCGTCGGCGCGCTTCTGCAGACCGTCACCCGCAACGACCTTGCCGACCCTTTCCTGTTCGGCCTTTCGTCGGGGGCCGCTGCCGGCGCGGTTTCCGTCATCACCGTTTTCGGCGACAGCTTCGGCGTCTGGACCTTGCCCGTGGCTGCGTTCACCGGCGGCATACTTGCCGCCGCTATCGTGCTTTTGCTGGTGGCGCGGGTGAGGGGGCAAGGTCCTGAACGGCTGATTCTCGCCGGCCTTGCCGTCTCCTTCATGTTCACGGCCTTGACCAATTACCTGGTCTTTGCCGGCGACCAGCGCGCGGCGCATTCGGTGCTGTTCTGGACGATGGGCGGGCTCGGGCTGGCGCGCTGGGACAATGTGTGGCTGGGTGCGGTCGGCGCCGGCACGATCGCGGCCTACGGGCTGTGGAACCACCGCAAGCTGGACGCCTTCCTGGCCGGTGAAAGTGCCGCCGAAAGTCTTGGTGTTCCGGTGGCCCGCATGCGCAGGACGACGTTTCTCGTGGCCGCTTTCTCGACCGCAATCCTTGTCTCGGTCGCTGGCGTCATCGGCTTTGTCGGATTGATGATCCCGCATCTGTCGCGGCCGCTGGCCGGCCCCTTGCATCTGCGCCTGATCGCAAGTTGCGCGCTGTTCGGGGCGGTGCTTCTGCTGGCAAGCGATCTTCTCGCCCGGACCTTGCTGCCGCCGCAGGAACTGCCGATCGGCGTCATCACCAGCTCGCTGGGCGCATTCTTCGTCGTCACCATGGTTGTCCGGAACCGCGTCTGAATACGGCGTCTTGCGTGTCCTGCGGCTGGTATCGCGCATCGCTGCGGTGTCCACCTGTCGCTAATCAGGATCGCGTTGCAGGCCTGCCATGCGCATTTTGCCGGCTTCCTTCGCGATATGGCATCTTGAATAGTAAGCACGCTTATTATATGTGTCGCTCATGGTTTCAGATGGCATCGACAGATTGGGATTTTTGATCCACGACGTGCAGCGCCTGATGCGCAAGCGCTTCGAGGTGCGCGCCAGCGGGCTCGGTCTCTCTTCGGCGCAATGGCGGCTTCTGGTCCGCGTTGCCAAGGAGGCGGGCGTTGCACAGGCGCGGCTCGCCGAACTGCTCGAAATCGAGCCGATCAGCGTCTCGCGCCTAGTCGACCGGATGGAGGAGGGCGGCTGGATCGAACGCCGCTCCGACGCGGCCGACCGGCGCGTGCGCATGATTTTCCCAACCGAGAAGGCGAACGCGGCCTATGCGGACGTCAAGAGCCTTGCTGGCGAGGTCTATGAGGAATCGCTCAGCGGCGTTTCGCCGGAAGACCGGCGAGTCCTGATCAGGGCACTGGATGTGATCGTACGCAACCTGACGGACGGCGAAGCCTCGTCGATGGAAAAAATCAAGAATGCGGAAGGCGCGGCGGCATGAATGCGGTAGCCAAGGTAGAAGAAAACGCTCCCAAGGTGGAGATGGAGGCGCCGGTCCAGCCGGCCGCCGATCCCATCGCGGTCGCTCCTCCCGTGCAACCGGTGCCGGTGCCGAAGAAGAGGCGCCGCATCGGCCGCTTCTTCTTGATGTTCGCCCTGCCGGCGGCATTGGTCATCGGCGGCGGCTATGTCTGGGTGACGGGCGGGCGCTACCAGGAAACGGAAAACGCCAATCTGCAGCAGGCCAAGGTGTCGATCGCCTCTGACACGGCCGGTCGTGTCGTCAAGGTCGCCATATCGGACAATCAGATGGTGAAGCAGGGCGATCTCCTGTTCGCCATCGACCCCGAGCCCTACCGGATCGCCCTTGCCCAGGCCGATGCCGCGGTGGCTGCCGCGCGCCTCAATGTCGAGCAGTTGCGCGCCGCCTACAGCCAGTCCATGGCGCAGGAGAAGTCGGCCAGCAGCGAGGTCGACTACGCCCAGTCGCAATACGACCGGGCCGCCGATCTCGCGCAGAAGGGCATCAACGCCAAGTCGTCGCTGGATCAGGCCCGCAACGACCTCGACAAGGCAAAACAGCAGGTCGCCGTCGCCCAGCAGGGCATCATCAGCGCCAAGGCCGCGCTCGGCGGCAACCCCGACATCGAAACCGACAAGCATCCGACCGTGATGTCGGCGCTCGCCGCGCGTGACAAGGCCGCCTATGACCTGGCGCAGACCACGGTGAAGGCGCCTTCCGATGGTGTCGTCTATCAAGCCGCTTCCTTCAAGGTCGGCCAGTATGTCGGCTCCGGCACGCCGTTGTTCGCGCTGGTCGAGACCGGCGACACCTGGATCGACGCCAATTTCAAGGAAACCCAGCTCACCAACATGAAGCCGGGCCAGAAGGCGGAGATCGTGGTCGATACCTATCCGGGCAGGACCTTCGAGGCGAGGGTCAAGGCCATCGGTGCCGGCACCGGCGCGGACTTCTCGCTGCTGCCTGCCCAGAACGCCACGGGCAACTGGGTCAAGGTGACCCAGCGCATTCCGGTTCGCCTGGAACTGACCGATCCAGACGCCAAGATGGCGCTGCGTACCGGCATGAGCGCTTCAGTTACTGTCGATACGGGCGTGGCACGCGGCTGGCCCTCGATCTTCGGCCATGCCACGGCCGGCGAGCCCGCGCGGTAAGTCAGCGGAAGCCCGCGGGGACCAGGCGGGCGGAAGCGAATTGCAGGATTGGTCTGATGGGAAAGTGGCAAGGATCAGTGTTTGGGTCGAGCCCGCGTGGCGGCTGTCCAAAAGCTGAAAGCTTCGACACGGGCCCCTCGGTCCTCATGTTTCCGGGCGGCAGGCATCCGCTCAGTTAGAGACGTTCGGTCGATGTAACCCCACATCGATAATCGCGTCCCACCGCGATGAAGGTCTCCCTACGGAAGGCTTTGCCGCCCGGAAACCCGTTGTACACGTTTCTGTTACCTTCTGGAAGTTCCAAGCCATGAGCACGCCCGAACCGTTCAAAGACGTGCCGCATCGCGGCCTGATCACGGTCGCGCTCATGCTGGCGACGGTCATGCAGGCGCTCGACACCACGATCGCCAACGTCGCGCTGCCGACCATGACCGGCGATCTCGGCGCCTCGCCCGACAACATCAACTGGGTGCTGACCTCCTACATCGTGGCCGCCGCCATCATGACGCCGGTTACCGGCTGGCTCGCCGACCGTTTCGGCCGCAAGGAACTGTTCCTGACGGCAGTGGTCGGCTTCACCATCTTCTCGATGTTGTGCGGCCTGGCGTGGAGCCTGGAAACGATCGTGCTTTTCCGACTGATGCAAGGTGTGTTCGGCGCCGCGATCGTGCCGCTGTCGCAGACCTTCCTGCTCGACATCAATCCCAAGGAGCGCCACGGCCAGGCGATGGCCATCTGGGGCGCAGGCATCATGCTGGGACCGATTCTCGGCCCTACGCTTGGCGGCTGGCTAACCGAGAATTTCAACTGGCGCTGGGTTTTCTTCATCAACCTGCCGGTCGGCATCCTCGCCTTCCTCGGCATGGCCGCCTATCTGCCGGCCGTTGCCCGGCGGGTGCGCGGCTTCGATTTCTTCGGCTTTGCCATGATATCGCTCGGCGTCGGCGCCCTGCAGCTGATGCTCGATCGCGGTGGCGAGGTCGACTGGTTTTCCTCGGTCGAGATATGGATCGAGCTTGGTCTTTCGATCACAGGCTTCTGGGTGTTCATCATTCACACGATGACATCGGAACATCCCTTCATCGATCCGAAGATTTTCCTCGATCGCAATTTCGTCACCGGGCTGGCGTTCATCTTCGTCATGGGCGTGCTGATACTGGCGTCCATGTCGCTGCTGCCGCCGATGCTGTCGACCATATTCGGCTATCCGACCGTCACCATCGGCATCGTCATCGGGCCGCGTGGCGTCGGCACCATGATTTCCATGCTCGTCGTCGGGCGCATCATGGGGAAAATCGATGCCAGGATTCTCGTCGTCCTCGGTTTCCTCCTGACCGCACAGTCGCTCTACACCATGGCCAGCTTCACCCCGCAGATGGACAACTGGCTGATCCTCAGCTCCGGCGTGATCCAGGGCCTGGGTATGGGAATGGTGTTCGTGCCGCTGTCGACGGTTGCCTTCGCCACGCTCGACGCACGCTACCGCACCGATGCGACCTCGTTGTTCAGCCTGGTCCGCAATCTTGGCTCGTCGATCGGGGTGTCGGTCGTGACGGTGCTGCTGGTGCGCAACACGCAGGTCAACCACGCCGAACTTTCCGCGTTCATCAATCCGTTCAATCCCAATCTGTGGGCGGTCTCGCCGGCGGCCGCCGGCGGCGACCCGACGGCGCTGTCGCAGGTCGATCGCATGGTCAATCTCCAGGCGATGATGATCTCCTACGTCGACGACTTCAAAATACTGATGGTCATGACGCTGGCCGCGATTCCGTTTGTGTTCCTGCTGCGCAAGCCGAAGGCCGGTCCGGGTGGCGGCGGTGCGCCCGCGGCCCATATGGACTGATGTGGCGTCTGCTCTCCAGGGTCTCGCTGCCGGCGATATCTTTGCTACCTGCCGAGCACCAGCGACCAGTAGCGCAGGTTGGGGTCGCGGCCGTCACGGACATAGGCAAGCCCAAAGCGGCTGAAGTCCGGATCGAGTATGTTGCGCCGGTGTCCCTGCGAATGCATCCAGATGTCGAACAGCTTCTGTTGATCGAAGCGGCCGGCTGCGATGTTCTCGGCAGCCGCACCGCGGACGCCGTTATCCTTCATGCGCGAGGCGAAATCCTTCCCCCAGCCGGTGGTGTGGCTCATGTTTTCACGCTGCGCCATGTAGCCGGCCTGCTGCAGTGCGGCTTGCTCAAGCTGTGTGTCGGGCACAAGCGGCCCCAGCCCGGCGCTGGCGCGCAGGCTCGCCAGCGTGCCGGTTGCGGAAGAAGAGACGCCGGCACCTTGCCCGGTCGGCAACGGGACGGTGCTGCAGGCGGCGAGACCGAGCAAGGCCGCCAGGCCAACCGCCTTGAGCCAGGTGCGCCTGTTCAAGTTCGCGATCCGATCGCAATCGATTTTCGAAGTGGTCATGCATGCCTGACTCGATCGCGATCATGGCTTTTGCCGGGCAGGACGGGTGAAAATTTCGAGTCGAAGCGGCAGGCTGGCAGCTATTTCACAAGCGTGATGAAGCGGCCGGCGTACATATCGCGATTTCCGAATACGGCCGTGCAATCGGTCTTGATGGATGAGTTGCCTGTCATCTGCACGGTCAAGCCAACAAGCCTCAGGCAGTCGCCCTGACCACTCATATCCGAGTTGCCGGCGAACGAAACGGCCGCGTCAGGCGCATAGACGAATCCGCTGATTGCGGAATTTGCGCCGCCATTCAGGGTCAAGGCCGATGTGTTCCCGCGGCTCTGGAAGATGCTGATGCCGGCGTAAGGCCCGCTGGTTGGCGGGGAAAGGTTCACCGTTTCATTGGCATTTATGTAGATCTGTGCCCCCTCCACGAGGAATATGGTCACACCCTGGCCGCTCAGGCTGCCGTTACCTCCCGGCTTCAAGGTGACGCCGCGCAAAATGTAGACGCCCGGGCTGAGCGTGATGTTTCCCGACAATGTCTTGTCGCAATAGGTGCCGGGCGACAGCGTGTAGGTTTTGCCGTTCGGCACCGGCATGCAGAATGTGTAAGGGGGAGGGACGATGTCCGCCAGGGGATCGAAGGACGCATATTGATGTACGAGCGGCGCGCCGCAGGTGAGATTGGCATTGGGTGGTGAAAGCCCGGAAGTGCCGCCGACGGTCGAGACGCAGCCCGCCGAAACCTGCGCGGAACCGCCTCTGCTGACGGCATCCGCCGCGTCCGAGTTTGCCGCTATCACGCAGTTGCTCATGGCGACATCGGTCGAGCCTTGCAGGCTCACCGCGGCCGACGCATGCGGATCGAGCGCCAGCACGCAAGCCTGCGCACCCGGGTGCATTTTAACCGTGGACGATCTGTGAGCTGGCCAGGGGGCAGCGCCATTGATGAAGCTCGGACGGTTGATGCCGGAAGAAAGTGAGATGTAGTAGGCGCTCGGGTCGCCGCTGGCGGTGGCCGAAAAGGCGGAGACGCTGCCTGAATATTCCTGCTGGTCGGCGACACTCATGTTGGCTGCGAAGAATGTCAGCCCAAGTCCCTGCACATCACTCGCGCTCATGCTGGGCAGGTACTTGGTGCCGACGGCAAGCCCAGCCGCGTCCAGCGAATTCTGCAGGTGCGTGGCGTCGTCGCTCGTGCCCGTCAGATCGAGGGTGCCGGCGACGACAGCCATTATCGGCAGCATCGCTACGGCAGTCGCCATGGCAAAATTGCCGCGCTCCGAAGACCAGAAGCCCCTCAATCCGAACATCGCCCCTCGCCAAGATTTGTGAAGCTCAGGTGATAAGCCCTGGGCCTCTACGAGTAATTTAAGCGATAACTAAAATGCATGGATTCTAAGTGAACTCAGTGGTGCGCCGAACGAACGCCCCAGCAAGCACGATGAGACGCGGCGACAATCCCGGGAAGATCGGCTATGATGCCAGCGTTCTTGAAGTGGCAGCTACGGGCGGCCACCCTAGGCGGTGACCGCCCCCCGAGAAAAACGGAGGTAGGTTATGGCCGGCTTTCATGTCATGGCGGACGCGTACGGGATGCATGTGCAACCCGCGGTCCGCCGCATTTCCACACCAGACCTCCGGGACGCGCTCAGGCTAGGCGCCGAGGACTTTTGGGCCAAGCCTTCGCATTACGTGTTCCTGTGCCTGATCTATCCGATCGTCGGCCTGATCCTGACACAGTGGACGTCCGGCTCCAATGCCATCCAGCTCGTCTATCCCTTGATGTCGGGCTTTGCCCTTGTCGGCCCGTTCGCCGCGATCGGGCTCTATGAAATCAGCCGCCGGCGCGAACTCGGCATGAACACCAACTGGCGGCATGCCCTCGATGTCCGCCGCTCATCGGCGCTGCCCTCGATAGCGGTCATCGGCATTATGCTGTTCGCGCTGTTCCTCTTGTGGCTGTTCACGGCGCAGTCGATCTACACCAGCCTCTTTGGCGGCGAGCCGCCGCCGTCGGTCGGCACCTTCCTGCGCGATGTGCTGACGACCAGCCGGGGCTGGACGCTGATCCTTCTCGGCAACCTGGCCGGCCTGGTCTTCGCGGTGGTCGTGCTGGCGACCACGGTCGTTGCCTTCCCGCTTTTGCTTGATCGTGATGTCGGCGCTGTTTCGGCGATAGAGACCTCGGCGCGCGCGGTCATGGCAAATCCACTGCAGATGGCGCTTTGGGGCCTGATCGTCGCGGTGCTGCTGGTGATCGGCTCTATCCCGCTGTTTGCCGGGCTGGCCGTCGTCATGCCGATCCTCGGCCACGCCACCTGGCACCTCTACCGCAAAGTGGTAGAGCCGGCCCAGATCCGGCCCCCGCGCCGTCCGATGTGAGCTCTCAGCGCTGCGCGTCGGTCGCCATCTTCACCGCCAGTGCCGTCAGCACGGTTCCCATCATCCAGCGCTGGATCACCAGCCATAGCGGCCGTCCGGCGAGGAAGGTGGCGATCGAGCCGGCCGTCAGCGCGATGACGGCATTGACGCTGAGGCTGATCGATATCTGCGTCGCGCCCAGTACCAGAAGCTGTGACAGAACATGACCCTTGCCGGGGCTGATGAACTGCGGCAGCAGCGACAGATAGAGAACAGCAACCTTGGGATTGAGCAGATTGGTCATCAATCCCATGGCGAACAGCTTGCGCGGCCGGTCCTTCGGCAGGTCGCGCACCTGGAACGGCGAGCGTCCGCCCGGTTTGACGGCCTGCCAGGCCAGCCACAGGAGATAGAGCACGCCGGCGAAGCGCAACACCTCATAGGCATAAGGCACCGCGATCAGCAGCGCGGTGATGCCGAACGCGGCCGACAGCACGTAGAACAGGAAGCCGACGGCGACGCCGCCCAGCGAGATCAGTCCGGCCTTCGGCCCTTGCGACAGCGAGCGCGAGATCAGATAGATCATGTTGGGGCCTGGGGTCAGCACCATGCCAAGGCAAACCAGCGCGAAGGCGAGGTGATTGGCGGTATCGGGCATTGTTCGTTCCCCAGCGTGCCGCGATGGATGTGAGACCGCGCGAGCGCCTAATCTGTGCCAGTCAGGCAGGCTCCGGCAAGTGCTTGATGGCGCCAGGCGTTGCGCCAGGGAACGGTCTCGGGTTAGCCGACCACACGCAGGTTCGACAGTTCATTGCCGATTTCCTTGAAATCATTCGACAGGCTGGCGCCGGTCGCGTTCCAGAAGAGCTTGGCCGGCTTGCTCGGGTCCGTCGGATCCTTGCGGAAGCGCGAGTCGGACGAGCAGGATTTCAGCGCGTTGATTGCCTGCATGTCGCCGGTCTTGGTGGTGGACAGGTCGAGTGCCACCGTCATCACCAGGATGTTGGCCGCCTTGGCGTTGTTGCAGAGCGTGGCCATCTGCTCGTTGAGCGCGTTGGTGTAGTTGCCGTTCGAATAGTCGAACTGACCGATGGCGCTCGATGTGCCCATGAACATGCGGCCGACCGAGGTGCCGTTGTAGCCGGGGTTGAGATAGCCGTAGGACGCGTAGGTCGATTTCGAATTGGCGGGGTCGGAATAGCCCAGCGAAGATGGCGTATAGTAGGTGTTGGCGCCGTCGGTCAGCACGATCACCACCTTGTCGTTGCCTTTCTCGGTTTCCGGGCGCCCTTGCGTGAACGGCTCTCCGCTCGAAACCACCCGCCAACCCCAGGCCATGCCTTCGGGGACATTGGTGCCGCCATTCGGCTGCATCAGGTCGATCGCCGCCTTGATCGAGGTAAGCCCGTCGGTGACGCTGACATCGGTCAACGGCGTGATCGGGTTGGTGGTGCAGCTGTAGTTCGGTCCGTTGCCGGCGGGCAGCGCCGGCGCATCGATCGGCCGCGGCTGGAAATACTTGGCCATGTTGCGCAGCCGCGATTGGCCGCTGCTGCTCGATGGATCGTCGTTCCACCAGCTGTTGACGGCGCCATAGGTTACCGGCGCGGCCTCGTTGGGGTCTTGGGTGAGCTTCCAATGATTGCCGGGTTCGTCAGGAGCGAACATGGGCACGAACATCGTTGCCGGATCGCCGACGCCGATTCCGGTGTTGGCCGACCCACCGGACGGCGTGGCGTCGTTGACATTGTAGGGGTAGGGCCGGGCCTCGACGCAGCCTTGCCAACTGGCGAACGGCCCGTAGGTATCGACGTAATCATATTCATCGTGGCTGCGCTTGCAGGTGTTGTTCGAGTTGTACGCGTCGCAGACCACACGCTTGCTGTTGGCGACACGCTCATGGTTGGTGACGACCTGCATGTCGCGGTAGAGCGAAAACCGGGTCAACATCTGGCCTTCCTCGGTTCCCCAGCCAGTGCCGCGCTTGTACCAGATGCCGTTGGTCTGCTGAGCGTATTTGTTGGCGGCGTTCAGCGTCGACCAGTCGAAATTCTCGTTCGACACCGGCGACAACCCCTCGGTGTCCATCCACGAGGCATTACCATTCCCGGGGCCGACATTGACCGAGGCGGCAAAAGGCACGAGGCCGAATTGCACCGGCTTGTCGATCTGCTTGATCATGACCGCCTGCTGGGCCAACGTGTCGACCAGTTGCTTGGCAGCCGTCTTGAGAAGGTCGATGCGCTTTTGCCCGGACCCCGTGCCGAGCGTGGTCATCGATCCGGAATTGTCGAGCACCAGGGCCACTTCCAGCGTGTTCTTCAGCCTTACTTGCGAGGTGACATTGAAGCTGAGCCTCTGGTTCGCATCCGTCGCGGATTTGCCGACGAGTTGGGCGAAGGCGGGATAGAAATAAGGTTTGTAGTTGAGCTGGGCGGTCATGGTGAGCAGGCCGCCGCCGCTGGTGTTGCTCGGCACGGCGACGTTGAGCGTTGTGTTGGCGGGATCGATATCGTTCAGATTGGCGTTGAAGAAGTCGAGCGCATAAGCTCTCAACTGGTCGTCGGTCGCACCTTCCGTCAGCCGGCGGGCCGTGGCGAAGTTGGCGGCGTCGAGCGCGTTCATCACCATCTGCTTTTCACGGTTCATTTCCGTGAAGTCGACCGCGATCGCCAGCCCGCCCATCAGCGGCACCATCGCCACAACCGTCATAAGGGCATAATTGCCGCGCCTGTCGCGGCGGAACTGACGCCAGATTTCGAACATGCTTGCAGCGGCCCCCGCCGACGGATTCTCGGTCGGCGGCCAGCTTTCCACAAAACGCTGAAGGACGGGTTTGGGAAACCGTTCTATTGCTCGGCCGGCGCTTCACCAACCGCTAACCAATCAAGGGCCGCGGCCTGGCCGCAATTCGCGCCGATGCGGGCGAAAGCTGGTGACAGCATGGGCCGGTTCGGATAATTCGAACCGGCTGCGGCGAACCGTCGGCCGCTGCACCCGCAACGATCATATTGAAGGAAACGGCATGGCGGATTCGCCCGAAATCGTCGGTTCGCTCGAAGAGGTGTCGAAAGCCTATTCGGCAATTCTCTGCGATGTCTGGGGCGTGGTGCACAATGGCGAATGGCATTTTCCGGCGGCCGCGGCCGCGCTGGCGGCGGCAAGAGCGGCCGGCACGCCTGTCGTTCTGATCACCAATTCGCCGCGACGCCGCGCCGATGTCGTGGCACAGATGAGCGTGATCGGCGTTCCGCCGTCGTCCTATGACCGCGTGGTGACCTCGGGCGACGTGACCCGTGATCTGATCGCGGAGGGTCCGCGCAAAGTCTTCCACATCGGCGCCGACCGCGATTTGACCCTTTATGATGGCCTCGATGTCGAACTCGTCGAGGAGTTCGAGGCCACCGGCGTCGTATGCACCGGGCTGTTCGACGACGAGGTCGAAAAACCCGAGGACTATACGGAACTGCTGCGCCGGTTGCGCGCCAGGAACCTGCCATTCATCTGCGCCAATCCCGATATCGTGGTTGAACGCGGCGAACGGATCATCTGGTGCGCCGGTGCGCTGGCACGCGACTACGCGCAACTCGGCGGTCGCACGCAGATCGCCGGAAAACCCTACGCGCCGATTTACGAGGTCGCGATGAAGGAGGTGGCCGAGATCCTCGGACGGCCGGTCGAGCGTTCGCGAATACTGGCTATCGGCGACGGCATGATGACCGACGTCAAAGGCGCGGCCGACAATGGTTTCGACGTCCTCTATGTCTCCGGCGGCATTCATGCCCGCGACTACGGCGATCCGTCCCGGCCGGATCCGGCAAAGCTCGGGCACTTCCTGGAGCGGCACGGCTATCGTCCTGTGGCCGTCATCGCAAGGCTGCGGTAGGTGACGATGGTCGCGTTCCAGCATCTTACGACAACCGCGCCGCTGCCCGCCGATCTTCGGGGCGGCGTCGTGGCGATCGGCAATTTCGATGGCGTCCACCGTGGCCACCAGGCTGTGCTCGAACGGGCATTGGCTGAAGCCACGCGGCGCGGCGTGCCGGCCCTGGTGCTGACCTTCGAACCGCACCCACGAACGGTTTTCAGACCTGATTTGCCGCTTTTCGTGCTGACGCCGCCGCCGATGAAGGCGCGGCTCCTGTCGTTGCTTGGCTTTGCCGGGCTCGTCGAGCAACCCTTCACGCGCGACTTCGCCTCGCTGTCGGCGGAAGCCTTCGTCACCGATGTGCTGGAGAGGACGCTGGGCATCACCCACGCCGTGACCGGCTTCGATTTCCATTTTGGCAAGGACCGCCAGGGCGGGCCGGCCTATCTGATGGCTGCCGGCGAGCGCCATGGCTTCGGTGTCACCCTCGTCGACGCCTTTCGCGACGAAGGCGCCGAGGTGATTTCGTCGAGCCGTATCCGGGCCCTGCTTTGTGGAGGCGACGTGGCGGAGGCCGCCGGCCTGCTCGGCTACCGCTTCACGGTGGAGAGCGAGGTTGTCGGCGGCCAGCGACTCGGAAGAACGCTCGGCTTTCCGACCGCCAACATGAGGCTTCCGGCGGAAGCCACGCTCAAGGAAGGGATTTATGCCGTCCGTTTCCGGCGCGCCGACGGCACGCTGCACGACGGCGTCGCCAGCTTTGGCCGCCGTCCGACTGTCGACGACAATGGCGCGCCGCTCCTGGAAACCTTCGTCTTCGATTTTTCCGGCGATCTCTATGGCGAGACTTGCGCGGTATCGTTCTTCGGCTTCCTGCGCAGCGAGATCAGGTTCGACGGGCTTGACGCACTGGTCGCGCAGATGAAGCGCGATGAAGCCGAGGCCCGCGCGCTGCTTGGCGGCGTCAAACCGCTGTCCGGCCTGGATGCCGCGGTGACGTTCTGAAGCCCCGAAAAGGGGGAACGAGCTCCTATTTTTTCAGCGCAAGACCGACGGCGATGAAGGTCCAGCCCTGGAAGATCAGGTCGATCGCCAGGAACATTCCGAGCACCCAAAGGCTGTTGACCGGCCAGCCCATGGCAATGATCAGGCCCGCGAGCACGCTGACGAGGCCTGCCGCGACGATCCAGCCCCAGCCGCGCTCCGGACGATGGCTGTAGCCGACCCAGGCCCGCAGCGCGCCGGAAGCGACGAGCGCGACGGCCAGCAGGAAGGTCAGCACCGCCGAGGCCAGCAGCGGATTGTCGAAAGCGAAGAATCCGGCGATCGCGTAAAGCAGTCCGCTGAGCAGCCAGTAGAAGAAGCGGCCCCAGGTCTTGACGCCGAACGCATGCATGATCTCGATGATGCCGGCCACCAGCATCAGCCATCCCACCACATAGACGGAAGCCACCGTGGCAATGAACAAATTGCCGAAGGCAATGCCGCCGAGGACCAGCAGTACAACGCCCAGGCCGACAAACCACCCCCATTTGTCGCGCGTCTGGCCGATCGCGTTCTTCAGGGAATCGCCGTGCAGGGTCATGTCGCACCTCCATTGAAGACCGCCAGCTACAAGGAGGTTACCCTTCGTGCCGAGCCGCGTCCAGCCAGCGGCGGGTGCGATGTTGAAGGCGCTGGCGAGGCAATGCGAGAGGGATGTCTCGTCCTTAAATCAAATTTTACCAAAGCCTCGTCAAAGCTGTCGCCGCAGGACGGTTGTATCGTGTTAGTGGAGTGGCCATGAGTACGGTCGGGAAGATTTCTGTAGCCTTGGCCAGTGTCGTGCTGGCCACGTCGGGCGCGGCCGAAGCCGGCGATGGCGCTTTCGGCTGGCTGTCCGGCGACTGGTATCTGACGGTCGGCGCCACCGGTCTGGTGGCGCCCAATTTCGAGGGCGGCAGGAAGTACATGCTGAGCGCCCAGCCCATTATTTCGCTGGGCAAGGCCGGCCCGGCGGCCCGCTTCACCTCCCGCAACGACAACATTTCTCTGTCGCTCGTCGACGATGGCGGTGTGCGTGCCGGCCTGACCGGCAGGTTCCTGTTCTCACGCGACGACGGCGATGCCGACGAACTCAAAGGTCTCGACCCGGTCCGCTGGGGGGGCGAGGTCGGAGGCTTCTTTGAATTCTATCCGACTGACTGGATGCGGGCGCGTGCTGAATTGCGGCATGGCATCCGTGCCCATAACGGCTTTATCGCCGACATCGCCGCCGATGCCTTCTACGACGTGACGCCGACTGTCAGGATTTCGGGTGGCCCGCGTGTGTCTTTTGCCTCGGCGAACTATTTCGATGCCTATTATGGCGTCAATGCGCAGGAAGCTGTGGCCTCGGGGCTGAGCCGGTACAATCCCGGCAGCGGCCTGAAATCTGTCGGCCTCGGTGGCGCCGTGACCTGGAAGGTGACCGATCCGATGACGGCAAGCCTGTTTGGCGAATATTCGCGCCTCGAGGGTCCGGCGGCCGATTCCAGCCTGGTCAAGGAGCGCGGCGACCGCAACCAGTTCATGGTCGGCGTGTCGACCACCTATCGTTTCGACTTCAAGATGTAGCCGCATCCATAGCGTTACGCCCGCAACTCCACGCTTTATTCCTGCCGCAGCATCGGCTAAAAGCCCGGGGATGACGCAAATTACCGGCGCATTCGCGGTCGCGATACGAATTACCAGCCCGGTGTTCCCAGCAGCCTGAAGGCTGCCGGAGCCGCCGGGAAATATTGCGCGCGGCCTCTCGCGCTTTTCCAGATCATCAAGGCGTGTCGCCCAGAAGTGGCCCGGTTCGGGAAAACGGCATGCGTATAAAGTAGAATTTCACGCCGCAAGCCACGTGGCCCGGCATGCACATGGCAGACCAATGACCGACGAAAACCAATCAAAGATCGACTATTCCAAGACCCTTTACCTGCCGCGGACGGAGTTTCCGATGCGCGCCGGCCTGCCCGAAAAGGAGCCGGTGCTGGTCAAGCGCTGGCAGGACATGGACCTCTACCGCAAGCTCCGGGAGAGCGCCGCCGGCCGCACGAAATACGTGCTGCATGACGGTCCGCCCTACGCCAACGGCAACATCCACATCGGCCACGCGCTGAACAAGATCCTCAAGGATGTCATCACCCGCTCGTTCCAGATGCGCGGCTATGACTCGAACTATGTGCCCGGCTGGGACTGTCACGGCCTGCCCATCGAATGGAAGATCGAGGAACAGTACCGCGCTAAGGGCAAGAACAAGGACGAGGTGCCGGTCAACGAATTCCGCAAGGAATGCCGTGAATTCGCCGCCCACTGGATCTCGGTGCAGGGTGGCGAGTTCCAGCGTCTCGGTGTTATCGGCGACTTCAAGAACCCTTATACGACCATGGCCTTCCACGCCGAGTCGCGCATCGCCGGCGAACTGCTGAAATTCGCGATGTCTGGCCAGCTCTACCGCGGCTCGAAGCCGGTGATGTGGAGCGTCGTCGAGCGCACGGCGCTCGCCGAGGCCGAGATCGAATACCAGGACTACGAGTCCGACACGATCTGGGCGAAGTTTCCGGTGGCCAATCTCGTCCTCGCCAGTGTCGTGGACGGGCAGCCGGCGGAGATCGACCCGGACCTGAGCGGGCGGTCGCTCGACCTGCTCGATGCCCACGTCGTCATCTGGACGACGACGCCGTGGACCATCCCCGGCAACCGCGCCGTCAGCTATTCGTCGCGCGTCGCCTATGGCCTCTACGAAGTGACGGCCGCCGAAAATGTCTTTGGCCCACAGCCGGGCGAGAAGCTTATCTTTGCCGATGCCCTGGCCGAGGAAAGCCAGGCCAAGGCCAAGGTCACCTTGAAGCGCCTTCACGGCGTCAGCGCCGAACAGCTTGGAAATCTTGTGCTTTCGCATCCCTTCAAGGGCCTCGGTGGCGGCTACGAGTTCCCCGTTGCGATGATTGCCGGCGATCATGTCACCGACGATGCCGGCACCGGCTTCGTGCACACGGCTCCGGGCCATGGCCGCGAGGACTTCGATGCCTGGATGGACGCCGCTCCCGCGCTGCGTCAACGCGGCATCGATACTGAAATCCCGTTCACAGTCGACGATGCCGGCTTCTTCACCAAGGACGCGCCGGGCTTCGGCCCGGACCGCGAAGGCGGACCGGCGCGCGTCATCGACGACAATGGCAAGAAGGGCAACGCCAACCAGGCGGTCATCGACGAACTGATCAAGCGCAACGCGCTGTTCGCGCGCGGCCGGCTGAAGCACAGCTACCCCCATTCGTGGCGTTCGAAGAAGCCGGTCATCTTTCGCAACACGCCGCAATGGTTCGTCTACATGGACAAGGACCTCGGCGACGGCACCACGCTGCGCAGCCGCGCGCTGAAGGCGATCGACGACACGCGCTTTGTTCCGGCCGCCGGCCAGAACCGTATCCGCGCCATGATCGAGGAGCGCCCCGACTGGGTGCTGTCGCGCCAGCGCGCCTGGGGCGTGCCGATCGCGGTCTTCGCCGACGAGGATGGCAATGTGCTGAAGGACGAGGCGGTCAACCAGCGCATCATGGACGCCTTCGAGGCGGAGGGAGCGGACGCCTGGTTCGCGCCCGGCGCCAAGGAGCGCTTCCTCGGCAATCACGATGCCTCCAAATGGAGGCAGGTCATGGACATTCTCGACGTCTGGTTCGATTCGGGCTCGACACATGTCTTCACCCTGGAAGACCGGCCCGACCTGAAGTGGCCGGCCGACGTCTATCTCGAAGGCTCCGACCAGCATCGCGGCTGGTTCCACTCCTCGCTGCTCGAAAGCTGCGGCACCAGGGGCAGGGCGCCTTACGACACCGTCGTCACCCATGGCTTCACCATGGACGAGGATGGCCGCAAGATGTCGAAATCGCTCGGCAACACCGTCGTGCCGCAGGATGTGATCAAGCAGTCCGGCGCCGATATCCTGCGGCTCTGGGTGGTGACGACGGACTATTGGGAAGATCAGCGGCTCGGCAAGAACGTGCTGCAGACCAACATCGACGCCTACCGCAAGCTGCGCAACACCATCCGCTGGATGCTGGGCACGCTCGCCCATGACGACGGCGAGAAGGTGCCGCTGGAAGAGATGCCGGAGCTGGAGCGGCTGATGCTGCATCGGCTGGCCGAACTCGACGAGGTGGTGCGTCAGGGCTACGACGCCTTCGAGTTCAAGCGCATTACCCGCACGCTGCTCGATTTCATGGTGGTCGAGCTGTCGGCCTTCTATTTCGACATCCGCAAGGACGCGCTCTATTGCGATGGACCGTCGAGCGTGAAGCGCAAGGCCTCGATCCAGGTGGTACGCCATCTCTTCGACTGCCTGGTGAAATGGCTGGCGCCGATGCTGCCCTTCACCATGGAAGAGGCTTGGCTCGACCGTCATCCCGACGCGGCCTCGGTGCATCTCGACCAGTTCCCGCAAATCCCGGCGAATTGGAAGAACGAGGCGCTGGCGGAGAAATGGCGCAAGGTCAGGCAGGTGCGCCGTGTCGTCACCGGCGCGCTCGAGATTGCCCGGGCTCAGAAGGTGATCGGCTCCTCGCTGGAGGCTGTACCCGTGGTGACGATCAACGACGCGGCACTCGAGGCGGCGATATCGGACGTCGACATGGCTGAAATGGCGATCACCAGCGATCTCGTCATTGCCCATGGCCAGGCGCCCCAGAACGCTTTTGCCCTCGACGACGTCAAGGGCGTCGCCGTGGTGGTCGAGAGAGCCGAGGATCGCGGCCTGGTCAAATGCGCGCGTTCCTGGCGTTATACGGCCGATGTCGGGCAGGATCCGGAGTTCCCGGATGTTTCGGCGCGTGATGCCGCCGTGCTACACGAACTGAAGGCGCTGGGAACGCTTTAGTCCCTGTCGCCCAAAGCAGTGCACAAATGCCACGCCGGGCGGTGCAAATCCGCCCGTGCGTTGCCCTTAACGAGTGGTTGAGGTAAACACGCGAAACTCCGGAAGACAAATTGTCGCCGGATTTCCGTCGCAAGTGCTTGCACGATGGGGACCGGACATAAGCCGGTGGCGATCGAAAGGCTGTCTAGAGTGGGACTTTTTGGCATGACCGAGAGATATAACGCGCGCCTCGCGCTGCTGGCGCCGCTTGTCGCATCGGGCCTCGCTCTATCCGGCTGCATGGGCTCTCCGACCTATGGCACCGACAAGACCGCCGCCGAACAGCTGGCGGGCGATCTTACAGGCGCCGTTTCCTTCGCGCCGAAGCGCAGGGACCCGATCGACTACAAGCCGCGTCCCACCCTGGTGAAGCCGGCACCCGGCCAGAAGGAAGTGCTGCCTGCCCCGCAGGAAAGCATCCAGACGGCAAATGCCGGCTGGCCCGAATCGCCCGAGCAGCGCCGGGCGCGCCTGCGCGCCGACGCCACCGCCCACCAGAATGATCCGTCCTACCAGTCGGAGATCGTCGATGATGTGCAGACGGATCCCGCTTCGGTGAAGAAGGCGATGGAAGACTCCGGCTCGAGCCACCCGCCGGCGTGGAAACCCGCCGATTCCGACAAGGGCCGCGCCGCCGAGATCCAGCGCCGCCTTGCCGAAAGCAAGCAGGGCGACCCAAACACGCGTAAATACCTCAGCGAGCCGCCATTGGCTTACCGTGTCGCCTCCGATGCCGCGCCGCAGAACGAACTCGGCGAAGACGAGTACAAGAAGGAACGCCGCCTCAAGGCAAAGGCCGAGGGCAAGAAGGGCGGTTGGTTCGACTGGTTGCCGTCGCTGTAAGAAAGCTCGCGTCGCTGATCTTGCGGCGGCCTTGGCTCAGTCTCGACGTCCCCTGAAAAAATCCTTCAGCAGCAGGCCCGCTTCGGTTTCCGCCATGCCCGGATAGATGTCGGGCGTGTGGTGGCAGGTCGGTGAAGCGAAGAAGCGCACGCCGTTGACCACGGCGCCGCCCTTTTCGTCCGCAGCGCCGAAATAGAGACGGCGCAGCCTGGCGAAGGAGATTGCCCCGGCGCACATGGCGCAAGGCTCCAGCGTCACATAGAGATCGTGGCCGGTGAGTCGCTCGCTCGAGATTTTGCCGCAGGCTTCGCGGATCACCAGCATCTCGGCATGGGCCGTCGGATCGGCAAGCTCGCGCGTGCGGTTGCCGGCACTGGCAACGACCGTGCCGCCGTTGGCGATGACGGCGCCGACCGGCACTTCGCCGCGCAAGGCCGCGGCTTCGGCCTCCTGCAGCGCCAGGGCCATGAAATCCGGCCGCCTCACGCGATTTGTCTCCCCATTATCTCCTCGCCACCCGGCGGTGATCCTGTTATTGAGCCCATCAACCCGAAAATCGGACTCGATTTTCGGAAAAGATCATGCGCCAAATCAAAAATGCTACAGCGTTCGTTGCGCGCCGAACGGATGTGCCACGCTGTAGCAGCGCGAACGGACAAAGGCCACATGGACGACAACGACAAGAAATCTCCGCGCCAAAAGGGTCCGGGCAAGAAACCCGCGGGCCCGCGAGGCGACAGGGGCGGCAAGCCATCCTTTGGCGCCAAGAAGCCTTACGCGCCGCGCGGCGACCGGCCGGCAGCCGCTGAAGGCGAGCGCCCGAAGCGCGATTTCAAGAGCGGCGACAAGCCTTTCCGCAAGGGACCGCGCCCCGAAGGCAAGCCTTATGAAAAACGCGAAGGCCCGCGCAAACCCTACGCGCCGCGTGGCGACCGTCCGGTGGCCGCCGAAGGCGAGCGCAAGCCTTATGAAAAACGCGAAGGCCCGCGCAAACCCTACGCGCCGCGTGGCGACCGTCCGATGGCGGCCGAAGGCGAGCGCAAGCCTTATGAGAAGCGCGAAGGGCCGCGCAAGCCCTACGCGCCGCGTGGCGACCGTCCGATGGCGGCCGAAGGCGAGCGCAAGCCCTACGAGAAGCGCGAAGGGCCGCGCAAACCCTACGCGCCGCGTGGCGACCGTCCGGTTTCAGCTTCGGCGGAGGGCGGCGAAGAGCGTTTCGATCGTCCCAAGCGTGATTTCGCGGATCGCCCGAAGCGGGACTTCGCTGACCGTCCAAAGCGCGACTTTGGAGGCGACAGGCCCAAACGTGATTTCAGTGATCGGCCCCAAGGGGTATCGGGCGGCGGTTTCAAGCCGCGTCCGCGATCGACCGAGGCAGCGGAAGAAGCCGGCGAGCGCATCGCCAAGCGGCTGGCACGTGCTGGCCTCGCCTCGCGCCGCGACGCCGAGGAGTTGATCGCCGCCGGCCGCGTCAAGGTCAATGGCCGGGTGCTGGCTTCGCCGGCGTTCAACGTCATGCCCAACGACATTATCCATCTCGACGGCATGGAAATCCCGCCGATCGAACGCACGCGCCTGTTCCTGTTCCACAAGCCGGCCGGCGTCGTCACCACCAACCGCGACCCCGAAGGCCGAAAGACCGTCTTCGACGTGCTGCCGGCCGAACTGCCGCGGCTGATGACCATCGGCCGGCTCGATATCAACACCGAAGGCCTGCTGCTGCTGACCAATGATGGCGGCCTGTCGCGCGTCCTGGAGCTACCGGCCACCGGTTGGCTGCGCCGCTACCGCGTGCGCGTCCACGGCAAGGTCGAGGAAAGCGCGCTTGCCGGCCTGCGCGAAGGCATTGCCGTCGACGGCGTCTTCTACGGCGCCATCGAAGCCAGCCTTGATCGCGAGCAGGGCTCCAACGCCTGGCTGACGATCGGCCTGCGCGAGGGCAAGAACCGTGAGGTCAAGAACATTCTCGGCGCGCTCGGCCTCGACGTCACGCGGCTGATCCGCATCTCCTACGGCCCGTTCCAGCTCGAAGATCTCGCCGAGGGTCATGTGCTGGAGATCAAGGGCCGGGTGCTGCGCGACCAGCTTGGCGAGCGCCTGGTCGAGGAATCCGGTGCCAATTTCGACGCCGAGATCACAAAACCGTTTTCCAACCAGCCGGTTCGGCGCACCGAAATCCGAGAGGCCGAGCCCGAACGGCCGAAGTTCACGCGTGACGGCGAGCGCCGGCCGATCGGCGAGGGCGGACTGATCAAGAACCGCAAGCGCCGGGAAGGCAGCCGCGACGAGGCGCTGGGCAAACTGTCGACCAGTCCCGACAGAAGCGCGCGGCCGGAAAAGAGCTTTGGCGAACGCGGCCCCAGACCCGAACGCGGTTTCGGCGACAAGCCGCGCGGCGGCTTCGGGGACAAACCTCGCGGCGGCGGCAAGAAATCCGAGCGCGAGCAACGGCCGATCGAGCCGCCCGGCCAGCGCAAGGCCAATGTGTGGATGGCGCCGGGAGCCCGGCCGATCGGCAAGGGCAGGGCGGAGGCCGATGCGGCCAAGGCGGCCGATGCCAAGGCACGCAAGGCCTCGTTCAAGCCGTCTTATGGCAAGGCCGCCGGCAAACCAGGCGACGCAAAGCCATTCGGCAAGCCGCGTGGCGAGCGTCCCGGTGGCGGCGGCGAGCGGCCGCGCGGCGGCCCCAGGGGCCCCCGCACAAGATGAGAATCGTCGGTGGTGAGTTTCGCGGGCGTCCTCTGGCGACGCCGCGCAGCAGCGCCATCCGTCCGACGACCGACCGCACCCGCGAGGCCGTCTTCAACGTTCTGGCGCACCGCTTTGCCGGGCAACTGGACGGAGCGCGCGTGCTCGACCTGTTCGCGGGAACCGGCGCGCTTGGCCTGGAAGCCCTGTCGCGCGGCGCATCCTATGGCGTCTTCATCGAGGAATCGGCTGAAGGCCGGGGTCTGATCCGCGACAATGTCGAAGCCTTCGGCCTGACCGGACGCACCAAGATTTTCCGCCGCGATGCAACGGGCCTGGGCGAGGCGGGCACGCTGGCGCCGTTCGGCCTCGTCTTTGCCGATCCGCCCTATGGCAGGGGCCTTGGCGAGCGCGCTCTGCGATCGGCCATGGCCGGCGGCTGGCTGCGCCCCGGCGCGCTCTGCGTGGTCGAGGAGACGGCGGCGGTGCCCTTCGAGCCGGGCCCGGGCTTTTCCGTGCTTGATGAGCGTAACTATGGCGAGACGGTGATCCGCTTCATCGTGGCTGACTGAGACGCCGGCTTTCGAGCCGCGGCCTCTTTGCCGCCGCCTTTGCCGGCAACATGAGCAACAATTCACTTTGCTTGTCGCCAGCGCCTTGCCTATCGTCGCTGCATGAAACCGGAGCCATCGATGACATCCAGGATTGAGTGGCTGAGGGCAACGCTTGTGGCGTCGTCGCTGGCCTTGTTCATGATCAACCCTGTCTTGGCTGACAGCTCCGTATCGGCTGACACGGCGCCGGCCGAGTTCAAGGTGACGGATTTCCTGCTCGACAACGGCATGGAAGTGGTCGTCATTCCCGACCATCGCGCGCCGATCGTCACCCATATGGTCTGGTACAAGATCGGCAGCGCCGACGAGCCGCCGGGCAAGTCCGGCATCGCCCATTTCTTCGAACATCTGATGTTCAAGGCGACGGCCCATCACAAAGCCGGCGAGTTCGATCGCGCCGTCTCCGACATTGGCGGCTCCAACAATGCCTTCACCTCCTACGACTACACCGCTTTCCACGAGACGGTGGCGCCGTCCGCGCTCGAACTGATGATGAGCTTCGAAGCCGACCGCATGCGCAATCTCATCCTCACCGACGACGTCATCAAGACCGAACGCGACGTGATCCTGGAGGAGCGCCGCTCGCGCATCGACAACAACCCGCAAGCCGTGCTTGACGAGGAGGTCGATGCCACGCTGTGGCAGAACCAGCCCTATCGCATCCCGGTCATCGGCTGGATGCAGGAGATGGAGCAGTTGAACCGCACCGACGCCATCGCCTTCTATAACAAATACTACAGGCCCAACAACGCCGTGCTGATCGTTGCCGGCGATGTCGAACCGGAAACGGTGAAGGCGTTGGCCGAGAAGACCTATGGCAAGGTGGCCCGCGGGCCGGATCTGCCGCCGCGGGTCCGCCCGGTCGAACCGGAGCAGAACACCAAGCGCACCGTAACGCTCTCCGACCCCCGCGTCAGCGTGCCGAGTTTCTCGACGCAATGGGTCGTGCCCTCCTACCACACCGCCAAGGCGGGCGAGGCCGAAGCCCTCGATCTGCTGGCGGAGATTCTTGGCGACGGCAACCGCAGCCGGCTTTACCAGGCGCTTATCGTCAAACAGGGCATCGCTTCCAACGCCGGCGCGTACTTCCAGGGGACCATGCTCGACGACACCAATTTCACCGTCTACGCGGCGCCGCGCGGTGACGCGCGGCTGGCTGATGTCGAAGCCGCGGTCGATGCCGAGGTGGCGCGAATCGCCAGCGACGGAGTGACCCCCGATGAGCTCGAAAAAGCCAAGGACCGCTATGTCAGGTCGATGATCTTCGCCCGTGATAAGCAGGATTCGATGGCCAACATCTATGGTTCGACGCTCGCTACCGGCGGCACCGTGCAGGATGTCCAGCAATGGCCGGACCGCATCCGCAAGGTAACGACCGACGAGGTCAAGGCAGTGGCCGCGCGCTATCTGGTGCTGTCCCGCGCGACCACCGGCTATCTCTTGCCACAGCAACAGGCGGGGAATTGATAATGAAGAGCACGACCGCCCTGAACCCGCGCAAGCCCTTTCTCTTTCCCACCAGGAGAGAGGGAAAGGCGCGCGCGACGCTTGTGACCCTGCTCCTCTCCATTCTCTTCCTGATCCTGCCGGCGCTTGCCGCCCGCGCCATGGAGATACAGTCCGTCACCTCGCCGAAAGGCGTTACGGCCTGGCTGGTCGAGGATTATTCCGTGCCGGTTGTCGCCATCCGCTTCGTCTTCGGCGGCGGCTCGA
Source organism: Mesorhizobium sp. ES1-4 (assembly GCF_020164745.1). Classification (GTDB taxonomy): domain Bacteria; phylum Pseudomonadota; class Alphaproteobacteria; order Rhizobiales; family Rhizobiaceae; genus Mesorhizobium. The sequence continues at coordinate 378,778 of NZ_JAIUGV010000004.1, forward strand.
CGCAGGATCCGCCGGGCAAGGAAGGACTGGCCAATCTGATGACCGGCCTGTTCGACGAAGGCGCCGGCCCGCTCGATTCGGAAGCCTTCCAGATCAAGCTCGACGATGCCGGCGCCGAGATGAGCTTCGACGAGACCCGCGATGGCATCTACGGCTCCATGCGCATGCTGGCCGAGCAGCGCGACGAGGCATTCGATCTGTTGCGGCTGGCGGTCAACGAGCCGCGCTTCGATCAGGCGCCGATCGACCGCATCCGCGCCCAGGTCCTGTCCGGCATCATCGCCAACGAGAACGACCCCGACACGATGGCGCAGAACCGGTGGGCGCGCGCCGTCTATGGCGACCATCCATATTCGCGCTCCGATCAAGGCACCAGGCAGAGCATCGCCGCCATCACGCAGGCCGATCTCAAGGCCCTGCACAAGGCGCTGTTCGCGCGCGGCGGCCTGCATGTCGCGGTGGTCGGCGCCATCGACCCCGAGACCCTGAAGAAGAAGCTCGACATGGTGTTCGGCGATCTGCCGCCAAACCAGGCGCTGGCCCCCGTGGCCGATATCGAGCCCAAGCTGGCGCAGCATATCGAGGTCAATTACGACCTGCCGCAAACCTCGCTGCGGCTCGCCTGGCCGGGCGTGAAGCGCAAGGCCGCGGATTTCTTCCCCGCCGTTTTGATGAACGAAATCCTTGGCGGCGGCACTTTCACCTCGCGCCTGTTCCAGGAGGTGCGCGAAAAGCGCGGGCTGGCCTACAGCGTCAACTCCTCGCTGGTCAATCAGGACCATGCCGACGCGCTGATCGTCACCACCGGAACCCGTTCCGACCGCGCCGCCGAGACGCTCGGCATTGTGCGCGACGTGGTCAAGCGCCTGGCCGAAGACGGCCCGACCGAGGCCGAATTGGCGGCGACCAAGAAGTATCTGATCGGCGCCTATGCGATCAACAATCTGGATTCGTCGGGTTCCATCGCTGCGACGCTGGTCGAGCTGCAACTGGACGATCTCGGTATAGACTACATGCAGCGCCGCACCGGCTACATCAACGCGGTGACGCTTGATCAGGTCAAGGCGGCGGCGAGGAAGCTGCTGACGGCCGAGCCGACGATCATGGTGGTGGGGCCGCCGCTGGCGGGAGCCGGCAAGGGGTGAGCCCGACTTTCGGCATAGCTTTCGGCGGCGGCGGCGCGCGCGGGCTGGCGCATATCCATGTCATCGAGGCGCTGAACGAGCTCGGCATCGAACCGGTGGCGATAGCCGGCTCGTCGATTGGCGCGATCATGGGCGCCGGCATGGCCTCCGGCATGACCGGCAAGGAGATCCACGATTATGCCCGCTCGATCCTTGGCCGGCGCGCAGAGGTTGCGAGCCGCATGTGGCGGGCGCGGCCAGGCACGATCGCGGAAGCCATGCAAGGCGGCATCCGGGTCAGCCAGTTCAATGTCGAGCGCATCCTCAAGGCGTTTTTGCCCGAAGCCATCCCCGAGACCTTCGCCGACCTGAAAATTCCATTGAAGGTGACGGCGACGGACTATTTCGGCCACAAGCTCGCCGTGTTCAATGATGGCGACCTGCACTCGGCCCTTGCCGCCTCAGCCGCCATTCCCGCCGTGTTCCGCCCGGTGACGCGCGACGGCAGGCTGCTGATCGATGGCGGCATCTACAATCCGGTGCCCTTCGACCTTATCGAGAAGGATGCCGACATCATCATTGGCGTCGACGTGGTCGGCGCGCCGGAAGAGGCCGACCGCAAACAGCCGACTTCCGTCGACCTGATGTTCGGCGCCACGCAACTGATGATGCAGTCGATCATCGCCAACAAGCTGAAACAGTGCAGCCCCGACATACTGATCCGCCCGGCGGTGTCGAAATATCGCGTGCTCGATTTCCTGAAGATCGACGCCTTGATGAACGAGACCGTTGAAATCAAGGATCGGCTGAAACGGGAGGTGGAGGCCGCTGTCGAACAGCGTTCCGCCAAGGTCAACGCGAAAAGAACACCAGCCAAGACGTGATCGCTGTCAGCGGTTCCGTCAGCAGGACCGCGAGGCTACTTCGTGCCGATCAATGCTGAGCCGGCTTCTGCTCCCGCTCAGTCCTTCGCGCGCTCCACATAGGACCCGTCGGCCGTCATCACTACCACGCGGGTGCCAGGCGCAATGTGCGGCGGCACGGTGGTGCGCACGCCGTTGGAAAGCACGGCCGGCTTGTAGGAGGAGGAGGCCGTCTGGCCCTTGGTCGTCGGCTCGGTTTCGACCACTTCGAAGGTGGCGCGCTGCGGCAGCACCAGGGCAATCGCGATGCCATTGAACTGCGACACCTGCACCGGCATGCCTTCCTGCAGGTAGGGGGCCGCGTCGCCGACCACGGCTTCCGTCACCGCGACCTGGTCGTAGGTTTCCGGGTTCATGAAGTGATAGCCTTCGCCGTCGGCATAGAGGAAGGTGTGCTCGCGCTCCTCGACATAGGCGCGCTCCACCTGTTCGGTGGTGCGGTAGCGCTCCGACACCTTCACCCCGTCGCCGATGCGCCGCATGTCGAGCTGCGTCACGGGCGTGCCCTTGCCCGGGTGGATGTTTTCGGCAAAGAGGATCACATAAAGCTTGCCGTCCTTGTCGACGACATTGCCTTTACGGAGCGAACTGGCGATGACTTTCACCACGGTTTTAAATCCTGCGAGAGTTGATTGGCGTTTGCCGGCTCGTGCGGCGCTGGATGGGGGCCTAGCGCATCTTGGCGCGAACCGCCAGCCCCCGATGCGAACTGACATGAGGGCGAACTGACTTGGGAGCGAACTGACATGAGGCGCATCGGCATGCCTTCGATCCGCCCATGACCGCCGCGTCGCCCTGGTGGACGCCACATGTCCATGCCGACCGCCGTCCACGCCTGATGCTGCGCAACGGGCTGACGGTCGCCTTGCGCGACTGGTTCGCCCGCCACGACTTCATCGAGGTGGAGACGGCGGCGCTGCAGGTCTCGCCCGGCAACGAGGCGCACCTTGCGGCTTTTGCCACGGAAGCGGTCGGGCCGGATGGCGTCCGCTCGCCGCTTTATCTCCATACCTCGCCGGAATTCGCCTGCAAGAAGCTGCTTGCCGCGGGAGAACAGCGCATTTTCAGCCTCGGTCCGGTCTACCGCAACCGAGAGCGCGGCCCCTTGCATCATCCTGAATTCACCATGCTCGAATGGTACCGGGTGGGCGAGACCTATGAGAGCCTGATGCGCGACTGCGCCGATCTGCTGGCGCTGGCCGCGACACGGGCAGGGGCCACGCGTTTTTCCTTCCGTGGCCGCGACTGCGATCCGTTCGCCGAACCGGAGCGGTTGACTGTGGCGGACGCCTTCAGCCGCCATGCCGGCATCGACCTGCTGGCCACGGTCGCCGCCGATGGTGGCACCGACCGGGACGCGCTTCATGCCGCGCTTATCCAGGCCGGCCTGCGTACCGCGCCTGACGACAGCTGGGCGGATTTGTTCAGCCGTGTGGTGGTGGAAAAGATCGAGCCGTTCCTCGGACAGGGGCGGGCGACCATCCTGTGCGAATATCCGGTCGCCGAGGCGGCGCTTGCCAGGCCGAGCCCGCGCGATCCGCGCGTCGCCGAGCGCTTCGAGCTCTATTGCTGCGGTGTCGAGCTCGCCAACGGCTTTGGCGAGTTGACCGACGCGGCCGAGCAGCGCCGGCGCTTCATCATCGAAATGGACGACAAGGAGCGCATCTATGGCGAGCGCTATCCGCTGGACGAGGATTTTCTGGCGGCCCTTGCCATCATGCCGCAGGCCAGCGGCATCGCGCTTGGCTTCGACCGCCTGGTGATGCTGGCGACCGGCGCGCACAAGATCGAGGACGTGATCTGGACGCCGGTCGCGGCATCTTGAATGAGAGGCCAGGCCTCGAGTTCAATGCGCGAAAACCTGCTCTAATGACCGAAAACCCTTGAATTCCAGGGCGTTGCCCGAGGGGTCGCGGATGAACAGCGTGGCCTGTTCGCCAGGCTCGCCCTTGAAGCGGATCATTGGCCGTTCCAGCCAGTCTATGTCGTCGCGCGCTTCCAGGCGCGTGGCCAGGCGCTGCCAGTCGTCCATCAGGAGCACGGCGCCGAAATGCGGGATCGGCACCGAAATGCCGTCGACCTTGCCGTCACTGGCGGCTTGCGCGGCTTGCGGCCGCAGATGCGCCGACATCTGGTGGCCGAAAAGGTCGAAATCGACCCAGGTCGCCGACGAGCGGCCGATCGCGCAGCCCAGCACCTCGCCATAGAAAGTACGGGTTTCATCGAGATCACGAACCGGAAAGGCTAGGTGGAAAGGTGTCATGGCGAAGGCTCCAGATAGGCAAAAGCCGAGGCGTCCGTTCTTAGCGGGCGCTTCGATGGCGATTTGGTCGCGGCATCCTGATTGCCCTTCTGCCATTGCACAAGCGGCATTGGAACAATAGATGGTGCGGCAGCATCTGCCTTCCGGACAGGCCGAAGAAACAGGATGAATGCATGACCGACAAGCTCGACGCCGCGAAATTGACGGACCGCGTCGCGGCGCTGGTCGAGGCCGCGAAACGCGCTGGCGCCGATGCCGCCGACGCCGTCGCCGTGCGTGGCCGCTCGACCGGAGTCGCGGTGCGGCTTGGCAAGGTCGAAAACACCGAAGCGTCCGAGGGCGATGACGTTTCGCTGCGGGTCTTCGTCGGCCGGCGTGTGGCCAGCGTGTCGGCCACCGCCGCGTCCGATCCGAAGGCGCTTGCCGAGCGCGCCGTCGCCATGGCCAAGGTGTCACCCGAGGATCCCTACCAGGGTCTTGCCGATCCTGCGCTGCTGGCCAGGCAGACCCGCGATCTCGACCTGTTCGACGCGACCGAAGTGTCGGCTGAACAGTTGAAGGAAGCGGCCCTTGCGGCCGAGGCGGCAGCCCTTGCGGTCAAAGGGGTGACCAATTCGTCAGGCGCCAATGCCAGCGCCGGGCTTGGCGGGCTGGTTCTGGCCACCTCGCATGGCTTTCTCGGTCACTATGTCGCCTCGCGCTTTGCGCGCTCGGCCAGCGTGATTGCCGGCGAGGGCACCGGCATGGAGCGCGACTATGAATTCTCCTCGCGCCAGCATTTCGCCGATCTCGATGCGCCCGAGGATATCGGCCGCAAGGCTGGCGAACGGGCCGTGCGCCGCCTTGGCGCGCGCAAGGCAGCGACCGGATCGGTCGACGTGGTGTTCGACCCGCGCGTCGCGCGTGGCATTGCCGGCCATATCGCGGGCGCCATCAACGGCGCTTCCGTCGCACGCAAGACCTCGTTCCTGCGCGACATGATGGGCAAGCAGGTGGCTGCTTCCGCCATCACCGTAACCGACGAGCCGCTGCGGCGCCGTGGCCAGGCCTCGCGCCCATTCGATGGCGAAGGCGTCGAGGGCGAGAAACTCCTGATGATCGAAAACGGTGTCCTCAAGCACTGGTTCCTGTCGACATCGGCGGCCCGGGAGCTTGGCCTTGTCACCAATGGTCGCGGCGCGCGCAGTGGCTCGTCCGTCTCGCCTTCGTCGACGAACCTTGCCATCGAACCGGGCGAGCGCTCGCCCGAGGATTTGATCGGCTCGCTCAAGACCGGCTTCTATGTCACCGAGGTGTTTGGCCACGGCGTCGACATGCTCACCGGCGAATACAGCCGCGGCGCCTCCGGCTTCTGGATCGAAAATGGCGCGCTTGCCTATCCGGTCGCCGAAGTCACCATCGCCTCGAACCTGAAGACGATGTTCCTCAACATGGTGCCGGCGAATGACCTCGACCGCAATTTCGGCACCGCCGCCCCGACGCTCCTGATCGAAGGCATGACCCTTGCCGGAGCATGAGCTGAGCACTGCCAGCGCCGATCTGGACCTGCCGCTGCTGCGCGACGCCGCCCGCGAGGCGGGTCTCATCGCCATGCGCTACTTCGGCAACAATCCGCAGGTCTGGATGAAGGGAGGCACCTCGCCGGTCAGCGAAGCCGATCATGCCGCCGACGCGTATCTGCGCCAGACGCTGCTGGCGGCGCGGCCGGATTATGGCTGGCTGTCGGAAGAGACGGCCGACGATCCGGCGCGGCTTTCGGCACGCCGCACCTTTGTTGTCGACCCGATCGACGGCACGCGCGGCTTCCTCGAAGGCCAGCGCACCTGGTGCGTCAGCGTTGCCGTGGTCGAGCATGGCCGCACGCTCGCCGGCGTGCTCGAATGCCCGGCGATGAACGAGACGTACTGGGCGTTGCCTGCCCAGGGCGCCTTCCGTGACGGCAGACGCATCGCGGTGCGCAAGCCTGGAGACAAAGCCGAGATTTCAGGGTTGAAGCAGTTGATCGACCTGGTGCCGGCGGGCTGGCAGGAGCGGCTGCGGCGAGCACCCTACATCCCCTCGCTCGCCTACCGCCTGGCGATGATCGCCAACGGCACGCTCGATGCAACGTTCGTCAAGCCGAATGCGCATGACTGGGACATCGCCGCCGCAGATCTCATCCTGCGCGAGGCGGGCGGCCAGTTGCTCGACCCGAATAGCCGGGCGCCGCTCTACGCCGGCGAGGTGATCCGCCACGGCGCGCTCGCCGCCGGCAGCGGGGAACTGCTGGCGGTGCTCGTCGATGTCATCGCCGGGCTGGATGCCTGAACGCACTTTCGACAGTTCCAAAGTCGGCGGCTTTGGTCTAGACCTGTCGCAAACTCACAATATGTGAAGGACCGACATGACCGCGGAAGACGGGAAGAAACAGCTTTTGCATCTGGTGTTCGGCGGCGAACTCAAGAAGCTGGGCGGGACCGAGTTCCGGGATCTCGATGCGCTCGACATCGTCGGCGTCTATCCCGACTATCAATCCGCGCACACTGCCTGGAAAGCCAAGGCGCAAGCCAGCGTCGACAACGCCCATATGCGTTATTTCGTCGTCCATCTGCACCGTCTGCTGGATCCCGATAGCAAGGCCGCCGGTTGACTTCGATGGAACATGATCTGGCGAAAGAGCCAGCCAGCGAGGCCGCGCCCGCGGGCAGGGGCGGCAGCCGCAAGACCAAGGCCTTCTGGCGCAGGATACGCGAGCCGCTCGCACAGTCCCGATTCGTCAAGAATGCGATTGCCAGCCTGCTCGCCCAGTTCGTGCGATTGGTTCGCCTGACCAGCCCCCTCGTCGACGGATCGGCTCGCTTTTCGGGCGGCGCCTATGCCGAGTTCGAGCCGGGGATCATTGCTCTGTGGCATGGGCAGCATCTTTTGACGCCGGCCTACTACCCAAAGCGTAAACCTTTGGTCGCCATGGTGTCGCGAAGCGCCGATGCCGAGCTCAACGCGCTGATGCTGGAGAAGTTCGGCATCGAGGCGGTGCGCGGGTCGGGCGGACGTGACAATGCCAGGCATCTGGACAAGGGCGGGGCCAAGGCGCTCATCGCCCTCAAAAAGTCGCTCACATCAGGCAAGAACGTCGCCATGATCGCAGACATACCCCACGGTACCCCACGCGATGCAGGGCTCGGTATCGTGCTTTTGGCTCGCCTCTCCGGCCGGCCGCTGCTGCCCGTCGCTATCGCCACCAGCCGCCGCAAGGTGTTGGAAAAGAGCTGGGACAAGACCACCATCAACCTGCCCTTCGGCCGCTCCGCCGTGACCATCGGCGCGCCGATCTTCGTGGCGGCGGATGCCGACGATGCCGAAATGGAGCGCAAGCGCCAGGAGGTGACGGCTGCCCTCAATGCCGCGACCGCCGAGGCCTACCGTCTCGTGGATGGGCCGCGGTGAGCGGCCGCTGGGCGCGTACTGTATTGTCAGCGTACCGTTTTGCCGGTGCGGCCGCCTATCCACTGGTCTGGCCCTATGTCGCCTGGCGCACCTCGCGCGGCAAGGAAGACCGCAACCGAAGGCGCGAGCGCTATGGCGTCGCCGGCCGGCCGCGCCCCGACGGGCCGGTGATCTGGATCCATGCCGCGAGCGTCGGCGAGACCTTGGCCGTCGTGCCGCTCGTCGAAAGCATTCTGGATTACGGCGTCAACATCGTGCTGACAACCGGCACGGTGACCTCAGCCCAGGTCGTCGACGAGCGCCTCGGCGATCGCATCATCCACCAATACGTTCCACTCGACCTGAAGCCGGCGGTCAGCCGCTTCCTCGATCACTGGAAACCTGATCTGGCGATCATCGCCGAATCCGAGATCTGGCCGATGACCATCCTCGAACTTGGTGCCCGCCACGTGCCGCAGGTGCTGGTCAATGGCAGGCTCTCCGATCGCTCCTTCACGTCCTGGAAGAAGCGGGCCAACATCGCCGAGGCGCTGTTCGAAAACCTGGCACATGTCGTTGCCCAGTCCGACGTCGACGGCGAGCGGTTTCGCGTGCTCGGCGCCCGGCCGGTCACGGTGTCGGGAAATCTCAAGGTCGACACCAACCCGCCGCCGGTCGACCAACGGGCGCTTGGCACTTTGCAGCGGCAGATCGCCGGTCGCCCGACCTGGGCGGCGATCTCGACCCATGATGGCGAGGAAGTGGTCGCCGCGGAAGTCCACGCGACGCTGCACAAGCGTCACAACGGCCTTTTGACGATCGTCGTTCCGCGCCATCCCGACCGCGCCGAGGCCCTTGCCGCGCAGATTTCCGGCATGGGCCTGAAAGTCGCGCGGCGCAGCAAGGGGGATCGAATCGGGTCGGACACCGATATCCTGCTCGGCGATACGATCGGCGAGATGGGGCTTTATCTCAGGCTGACCGAAATCGCTTTCGTCGGCCGCTCGCTGACCTCCGAAGGCGGCCAGAATCCGCTCGAGCCGGCCATGCTCGACACCGCTGTTCTCGCCGGACGCAACGTGCAGAATTTTCGCGAGGCCTATCAGCGCCTGCTCGACAGCGGCGGCGCCAAGCTGGTGCGCGACCGCGACATGCTGGCTGGCGCGGTCAATTTCCTCCTGACCAACGAGGTGGCGCGCCATGAGATGATGGCGGCGGGGATCGCGACTGTCGATGAAATGCGCGGCGCGCTGGCACGCACGCTCAAGTCGCTCGAACCCTATATCCAGCCGCTGGTGGTCAAGGCGCGCCTGAAGGGCGCCAACGGGCGCTAGCGTGGCCTCCGAAGCACCGCCATTCTGGTGGGAGGAGCCGGACTGGAAGGTCCTGGCGCTGTCGCCGCTGTCGGCCGTCTATGCGCTGGTCGCCGGTCGTGGCATGCGGCGGGCCCGGCGCGAGAAGATCGAGGCGCCGGTTCTGTGCGTCGGCAATTTCACTGTTGGCGGCACCGGCAAGACGCCGGTGGCGATCGCGCTCGCCCAACAGGCCAGGCGCATGCGGCTGAAGCCCGGTTTCCTGTCTCGCGGCCATGGCGGCTCCTTCGCGGAGCCGCATGTCGTCGATGTCAGCCATGACAGCGCCAGACATGTCGGCGACGAACCGCTGCTGCTGGCCGAACATGCTCCGGTGGCGGTGACGCCCAATCGAGCCGCCGGCGCCCGGCTGCTGCTGGAAAAGCACGATTGTGATTTCCTGATCATGGACGACGGCTTCCAGAGTGCGCGCATCCACATCGATTATGCGCTGGTGGTCGTCGATGCCCGCTACGGGATCGGCAATGGCCGCGTCATCCCGGGCGGCCCGCTCAGGGCCAAGATCGTCGACCAACTGGTTTTCACCAGCGGCTTGCTGAAGATGGGTGAGGGCACGGCCGCGGACACGGTGGTCCGTCAGGCAGCGCGTGCCGGCCGGCCGATCTTCGATGCCCATACCGAGCCGAGCAGCAAGGCGGAGTTTGCCGGAAAGCGATTTCTGGCCTTCGCCGGCATCGGTCATCCTGAGAAATTCTTCGACACGGTTCGCGGGGCCGGCGGCGAGGTGGTCGTGTCCAGGCCCTTTCCGGACCATCACTTCTACGCCGAGGACGAGCTTGCCGAACTGGCCGCGACGGCGCGGGCCGAAGGCCTTGGCCTGATCACCACCGCCAAGGACGCCGCCCGGTTGCGCCATGGCGCCTCGCAGGAATTTCTCGGCGGTCTCGACGTGCTGGAAATCGACACGGTGTTCGAACCCGACCACGTTCCCGAACGCGTCATCGAGGAGACGCTCGACGCCTGGCGGCAGCGCAAGCTGAGAGGCTAACCCCGTTTGCGCATCTCCGGATGCGCCTCGATTTCGCGGCGCAGCGAAGCGGCAGCGTTCACGTAGGGCTCCTGCCTCGCGACGCTCCAGTATTTCAGCTCATCCAGCGGAATGTTTTCGCCGGTTACGGCGCAACGCACGAACGAGCCGGGGCTGGTGACCTGGAAATCGCCATCGAGGTAGCGGATGCGGGCTTCCTTGCCGCCGGGGCCTTCGAAACGGTTCATCATACGGTGGTGCCGAGCTTCATGAAGATGTCATCGCCATAAATCGCAGGGAAGGTCAAGCTTGGCGCAATGCAAGGCTGCTATCGGACAATCGCAAACGGCTGTTTTGAGGGTGGCATGGACATTTCTTCTGCACGGCTGGCTTCTTTGCTGGTGGAGGCGATGACACCGCAGGCTGTGCCGTCGGCGAAAGCCGATCCGGCCAACGTGGCTCTGGTCAAGGCGTTGGTCCAGCCGCCGACGCCGCCCCTTCTGGCGCAACAGACGGCGCCGGTATTGTTGGCCCTGCCTTCAACGGCGATTGCCGCCAAAGTGCAGCAGATCGCTTCGGCCGGTATTGTCGAGGCGTATCTGGCTCAGGTCGAACCAGCCGATGGCACCGATGCAGCCCCCGCCGCCGCCGTGGCGAGGCAGTCGACGCAGGACGTCGAGACGCAAAAAGGTCTGGCGGTACCTCTGGTAAAAGCCGAGAACGCCGATCCAGCCGGCGGCCCGGCGGCGGCGGGGCTGGCGGCGGTGACGCCAATGGGGCCAGCCTGGCGCCAGGCATCCAACCAGAATATCCCCGCTAGGCGAGGGCAGACCGCGTCCCGGCCAAACGGCATGCAGGAGCAGGGTTCCGAACCCCTGCTGCTCAAGGTTGCCTTTGTCTCGGCAACCGCCGGCTTGCTCGGGGCGGCGGCATTCGGTTTGGCCTTGCGGATGTTCAGCTAAGTAATTCCAGGAAAAGTGCGCAGCGGTTTTCCGTCCGGAATGCCTAAAGATCCAAAAAGCCTAGCTCTCGGCTTCGATGAACCGATCGACCTTTTCGATAGCCAGCCCAGCCTGGGCCGCGATGCGGCGGGCGAGATCGGCCGCGGCGGCGCGTGGCCGGCCCACCGGCCGGTCGAGCCAATAGGACACCGGATTGAGCGCGGTGCGATCGTCGACGGCGACGAGGCGGCCGGACTGTATCTGGTGCTGCGTGAGTGGCGGCCGTGCCAGCGCAATGCCGAGGCCATGGGCCGCGGCATCGAGCACCAGATTGTAGTCTTCGAAGCGGCGGTCTTGTGGGCGCGGCCGGTAGTCCATGCCCTGCGCGGCGAACCAGGCGCGCCAGCCCGAGGCATCGGAGTCGTTGATCAGCGGGAATTCGAGCAGCCGCGCCGGGTCGCCACCGCCAATCTCTCGTGCGAGGCCCGGCGAGGCGATCGGGAAGAGATATTCTTCGAACAGTTGCACCGAGACGCGGCCCGGGATGAGGCCGCGACCGCAGCGGACCGACAGATCGATGCCTTCGTCGGCGAGATCGGCCTGACGGTTGTCGACGTCGAGCACGATGCGCAGGCGGGTAGGGTCTTTTTCCAACGTTGCCATGCGCGGCATCAGCCACAGGCCGCTCACCGATGGAATGGAAGCCAGGCGTACCACCGCCGTGCCGCGCGGCTCCACCCAGCGGTCCGAATTGACCGAGATCAGGGCGAAGGCTTCCGTGGTCCTCAGATGCAGGCGATTGCCTTCGTTGGTCAGCCTCACGCCGCGCGCGCCGCGCTCGAAAACCTTCAGGCCAAGCCAGTTCTCGAGCTTGGCGATCTGCCGGCTGACGGCGCCATGGGTAAGATTGAGTTTTTCGGCGGCGGCCGAAAAGCTTCCCGTGCGTGCCGCCGCGTCGAAAGCGCGCAACGTCTCCAGCGGCAGCATGGTGTCCGAGCTGTGACCCATGCTCACAGGTGATCGTCGATTTGCTCGTTTGTCAATGGGCTGGAAACGCGCTTTCTGCTCCCGGGGACCTGAAGAATCGGAAGGCAATGAGATGAGCACGATGACAGGCACGTTGAATTCGACACAGCGGATGGACACCACGGCCGCCGCCGCCGTGGCGCTGACCGTGATCGGCTGGGCCTCAGCCTTCCCGGCGATCCGGGCCGGGCTCGCCGCCTTCCAGCCGCTGGAGCTTGGCGCCCTGCGCTTTGCCATCGCCGCCGTGCCGGCGGCGATCTACCTTGCCGTCAAACGCCCGGCGCTGCCCAGGATCGGCGATTTGTGGCGCTTCGCCTTCGGCGGCGCCATTTTCGTCGCGCTCTATACGGCGATGCTCAATTTCGGCGAGCTGACCGTCTCGGCCGGAGCAGCCGGCTTCATCATCAATGTCAGCCCCATCTTCACCGCCATCATGGCGATGGCGCTGCTTGGCGAGCGCTTCTCCGGCCTGGCCTGGATCGGCACGGTCATTTCCTTCGCCGGCATCGGCATCATTGCGGTCGCCGACGGGCATGGCCTGCATTTCAATGCCGGAGCGCTGCTGGTGCTTGGCTCGGCACTCTGCTCGGCCGTCAACACCATCGTTCAGAAGCCGCTGTTCGCCCGCCATCATCCGCTGACCATCGCGGCGTCCAACTTGGTGTTCGGCGCGCTCTGCCTAGCGCCCTTTCTGCCCGCCGCACTCAAGCAGGCGGCTGTCGCCAACACCGCCGGCCTTGGCGCCATCATCTATCTTGGCATCGTGCCGAGCCTGATCGCCTATGCGGCCTGGGCGACCGCGCTGTCGCGCCTGCCGGCGGCGCGTGCCTCGAACTTTCTGTACCTGGTCTCGCCGATGTCGGCGCTGATCGGCTTCTTCTGGTTGGGCGAAGTGCCGACGTTGCTCGGTATGCTCGGCGGCGCGCTGGCACTCGGCGGCGTCATCGTTGTGAATTTGAAACGGTAAATCAAAACCCGTTGCGCTGGCCGTCGCTCACCGCCGCCCGAACAGCCGCTCGATGTCCGCCAGCTTGAGTTCGATATAGGTCGGCCGCCCGTGGTTGCAGGTGCCTGAGCCCGGCGTCGCCTCCATCTGGCGCAGCAGCGCGTTCATCTCCTCGGCCTTGAGCAGCCGGCCGGAGCGCACCGAGCCGTGGCAGGCCATGGTGGCCGCGATCTTGTCCAGCCGTTCCTTCAGCGTCTCGACCGTGTCGTTGTCGGCGATCTCGTCGGCGAGATCGCGCACCAGTTGACCGACGTTGGTCTCGCCCAGCATCGACGGTGTTTCGCGCACGGCAACCGCTCCCGGACCGAAACGCTCGATGCCGAGGCCGAAGCGGGCGAGCGTTTCGGAATGCATGGCGAGCCGCTCGGCATCCTCTTCCGGCAGGTCGATGATTTCGGGCAGAAGCAGCATCTGCGAGGGCACCGGCCGCGCGTGCAGCGCGTTCTTCAGCGCTTCGTAAACCAGCCGCTCATGCGCCGCGTGCTGGTCCACGATGACCAGCGAATCCCTGGTCTGGGCGACGATGTAGTTCTCGTGCACCTGCGCGCGTGCGGCACCCAGCACCGCGCCAAGCAGCGTCTCTGTTGCCTCATTCTGCCCGGCGCGCGCATCGGCGCTGGCAAGCGGGCCGGCATCGAACGCCGGCTGGTCGGGTTCGCCGAAGCCGCCGGCTCTTGCATAGCCGCGTTCAAACCCGGCGCCTTCGAATCGCATGTCGAGCGGCCGCTGCGGCGAGCGCGAAGGGTCGAAACCTGCCGGGCCGGACGCACGGAAAGCCGCGTCATAGCTGCGATGGCCATTTGTCGGACCGCCGTGATCATAGGGGGCGGCGCCAGGACGGAACGCAGCCATCATCCCGGCGGCACCCGTGGTGGCGGAGCGGATGCCGGCATCGGCCAAGGCCTGCCGGATCGCGCCGACGATCAGCCCGCGCACGAGGCCAGGATCACGGAAACGGACATCGGCCTTGGCCGGATGGACGTTGACGTCGACGATGGCCGGGTCGAGCGTCAGGAACAGCACCGTCACCGCGTGGCGGTCGCGCGGCAGGACATCGGCGAAGGCGCCGCGAATGGCCCCGGCGATCAGCTTGTCGCGCACCGGCCTGCCGTTGACATAGGCATATTGCTGCAGCGCGTTGGCGCGGCTGAAGGAGGGGATCGACACATGGCCGGTCAGCCGCACGCCTTCGCGCATAGCGTCGATGGCAATGGAATTGTCGGGAAAGTCGGCGCCCATCACCTGCGCGACACGGCGCAGGCTGCCGTCCGGGCTGTCCCCGGTAGCCGGCAGTTCAAGGGTCGTGCGGTCGGACCCGGCCAGCGTGAAACGCACTGTCGGGAAGGCGATGGCGATGCGCTTGACGATGTCGCTGATGGCCGAGCTTTCGGCACGTTCGCCTTTCATGAATTTCAGCCGTGCCGGCGTGGCGAAGAACAGGTCGCGCACCTCCACCGTGGTGCCGCGATTGGCGGCCGCCGGCTTGACGGGCAGGACGCGGCCGCCTTCGATGCCGATCTCGGCGGCGCTGTCGCCCGCTGCCGTGCGCGAACGGATCGACAGCCGCGACACCGATCCGATCGATGGCAACGCCTCGCCGCGAAAGCCGAGCGAGCGGATATCGTTGATGTCCTCGGCGAGCTTGGAGGTGCAATGGCGTGCGATCGCCAGCGCCAGTTCCCGTTCGGGAATGCCGGAACCATCATCGGTGACGCGGATCAGGTTCAGCCCGCCGCCCGACGTGACGACCTCAACCTTGCTCGCACCGGCGTCGAGCGCATTCTCGACCAGTTCCTTGACCACGCTCGCCGGACGCTCGATGACTTCGCCGGCGGCGATCTGGTTGATCATCGTTTCGGACAGCTGGCGGATAGGCATGCAAGCACTATAGGCGGATTCGCATCCTGTCGGGGAGAGGCAGAATGATGGCGGCTGTGGATCAGCCGACGGCGCGGATTTCGCGCACGCCCTTGCGTAACCGCCGCCGCAGCAGATTGCGCAGCGTCACCCCGTCGCCATAGCCGACCTTGGCGGCAATCTCCTCGACGCTTTCCGATGTCGTCTTCAACAGATGCACCGCCTGCTCCACGCGAAGATCCTGGAAATAGGAGAGCGGCGTCTTGCCAAGCACATCGTTGACGCGCCGCGACAGCGTGCGCTTGCTGGCGCCGAGTGCCGCCGCGGCCTCATCGAGGTTGAAGCCTTCGGCAAGCCGTCCGCGCGCCCAGCGTTCGAAGCGCTCGACCAGCGGGTTCGAATGGGCGAGGTGGTCCGGAATCGCATAGGCCGACTGCAGCGGGCGGCTGTCGACGATCAGATATTTCGCGGTCAGCGCCGCAAGCTCAGGGCTGGCCTGCCGGATCACCAGCAAGGCGAGGTCGATATGGCCAAGCGCCGCACCCGCGGTGACGAACTGCCCGTCATTGACCAGCATGCGCGAGGCGTCGAGCCGCACCCGCGGATAACGCTGCCTGAACATCGGCGCCAGCCACCAGGTGGTGGTCGAAGGCCGCCGGTCGAGCAGGCCGGATTCGGCGAGCACGAAGGTGCCGATGCAGGCGGCGCCGATGCGCGTGCCGGCCTCGGCCAAGGCGCGGAGCGCGCCGACCCCCGCCGCCACATCATCGCGTTGCAGCGCCGCTCCGAGCGGCTCCGGCATCTTCTGGCCGAGAGCCGGGATCAGCAGCCAGTCGGGCGCCGGTTCGTTGCCGACCGGCGTTACAGGCACCTTCAATCCCTGCGCGGTGTGCACGCTGTCCGAGACCCCGACCATGGTTGTGACAAAGCGGCTGGGCGCTGCCGGAAGCAGGGCGGCGAGCTCATTGGCGGTGCCGAACACATCGAGCACGGCGGCGAGCCCGGTGTCGAAAGCGCCGTCGAGAACAAGCACGGAAATATTCATGGCAAGAATGATATCAAAGAAGTCGTTTCTGCCAATACGTTTTTCCCATCGATGCTGCGATTCTCGTCCTCGACGGCTGTTCTGGCCGCCCCAATGAAGGAGATAAGACAATGATCAAGCTTGCCCTGTTCGCGCGCTTCGAGGCAAAGCCCGGTAAGGAGAACGATGTTGCCGCTTTCCTGCAGACCGGTCTGCAACTTGCCAACCAGGAAGCAGGGACGCCGATCTGGTTCGCCTTGCGGCTTTCTCCTAGCGTCTTTGGTGTATTCGACGCTTTCCACGATGAGGCCGGGCGCCAGGCGCATCTCACCGGCGAAATCGCAAAGGCGTTAATGGCCAGTGCCGATACGCTGTTTGTCGGCCCCCCGACTATCGACAGGATCGATGTGCTCGGCCTCAAGAATGACGGCTCGGTCTGAGCCATAATACGACAGGCGCGATCCGGGATTGGCACGCTGATATCTCAAGCCTGCGCCAGCAGCCAATCCCTTACCTTGCGCGCATTCTCGCTGAGCTCGCGGTTCTTCGGCCAGATGACGTAGAACGCCGTGCCTGTCTTCATGACGTGGTCGGTCACCGGCACCAGCAGCCCGGTCGACAGCAGCCGCTCGACAAGGTGGCGCCAGCCAAGCGCGATGCCTTGCCCCTCCATGACCGCCTGGATCACAATCGCATAGTCGTTGATGCGCAAGCCACGCTCCGCATTGCGGAGGCTGGCGCCGGCCGAGCGGAACCATTCGTCCCAGTTCGGGGCCTCGCGATAGGGCTCCTCCAGATGAATGAGGCGGTGTGTCGCCAGTTGTTCCACGGTCTCAGGCCGGCCGAATTTCGTCACATAACTGGGACCCGCGACCGGGAAAATCTCTTCGTCTGAGAGTGACAGGCAGTGGTAGTCCGGCCAGTCGCGCGGCACGCCTCCGCGCACTGCGAGCGGAATGCCTTCGGCGATGATGTCGAGATCGCGGTCGCCGGTCTGGATGCGAAGGTCAATCCCCGGAAGTTCGTCGCGGAACCGCTGCAGGCGCGGCATCATCCAGAACGAACCGAAGGCCGTCGAGGCGGCGAGCGTCACATGGCCGCCGGTCGCCTGCAGGCGCAGGTCCTCCGCCGATTTGCGGATGTGGGAAAGGCCGAGCGAGACGTCGGCATGGAAGCGCCCGCCGGCCTCGGTCAGGCTGACCTGGCGATGGCGGCGCTGGAAGAGCTGCGCGCCGAGCTGTTCCTCCAGGCCGCGCACCGCATAGGAAACCGCGGCCTGGGTCATGCCGAGTTCGCGCCCGGCTGCGGTAAAACTCGACAACCGGCCGGCCGCCTCGAAGACAATCAGGCTGCCGGCGGAAGGCAAGAGCTGGCGCAGGTTTCGCATAAGGCCAGCTTATACAAGAGATCAGGATTTTCCAGCGTCACAGCTGTATTTCCGCTCGGTAAGTTGATTGCGATAGAAGGGATGGAGGTTCCATGAACGCACCGGCCGCTGAATTGACCGAGCAAACCCATCGCCGTGGGGGTGGCCGGCTCGGGCGCAAGGCCCTTCGCGGGGCACCAATCGCTTCATTTCCGACCCTGGTCCGTCAGATCCCGGTGTACCAGATGGTTCCGGACGAGGCGGTGGAACTGATCCACGAGGAGTCACTTTCGATCCTTGAGGAGGTCGGTTGCGAATTCCGCGACGACGAGGCCATCGCCTTGTGGAAGGCAGCCGGTGCCGATGTCAGGGAAACGCGGGTCCGCATCGACCGCGCGTTGCTGATGGACCTCGTCTCCAAGGTTCCCTCCGAGTTCACGCTCAACGCGCGCAATCCCGAGCGCACGGTCCGCGTCGGCGGCAAGAACTCGATCTTCGTTCCGATGTATGGCGCGCCCTATGTCCGCGACCTCGACAACAACAGGCGCTACGGCACGCTTGCCGATCTCAACAATTTCCACAAGCTCGCCTACATGGCGCCGGCGCTGCACTCGTCGAGTTCGATCATCTGTGAGCCGATGGAAATTGCCGTGCCGAAACGGCACCTGCACATCATCCATTCGGCGCTGACGTATTCCGACAAACCGTTCATGGGCATCGTGACGTCCAAGGAACGGGCGGAAGACACGATGGCCATGGCTGCAATCGTGTTCGGCGAGGAGTTCGTGCGCGACAATCCGGTGCTGGTGGCGATCACCAACTGCAATTCGCCGCTGGTCTGGGACGCCACCATGCTGGACGCCATGAGGGTGTATGCGCGCCACAATCAGCCGCTGATCCTGGCGCCCTTCGCGCTCTGCGGCGCATCGACCTCGGCGTCGGCCGTCGGCGCGGTGGCGCAGGTCAATGCCGAGGCGTTGGCGGGCGTGGCCTTCACCCAGCTCATCCGTCCGGGCTCTCCTCAGATCTACGGCCAGTTCATGGTCACGGTCGACATGAAGACCGGCGCTCCCATGGGTGGCACGCCGGAGGCCGCGCAGATGATGTATCTGATGGGCGCGCTGGCGCGGAAATACAAACTGCCGTGGCGCACCTCAGGCTTCCATGTCGGCTCGAAGCTCAACGATGCCCAGGCCGGCTATGAGGCGAACATGCTGATGCATGCCGCGATCCTCGCCGGCGCCAACTACATCTGGCATTCGGCCGGATGGCTGGAAGCGGGTCTCACCTGCGGCTACTCGAAATTCGCCACCGACTGCGAACAGCTCGTCGGCTGGTACAAATACGCGGGCGGGCTGCCTTTCGACGATTTCAAGGACGCGATGGCAGCGATCCGCGAGGTCGGGCCGCAAGGCCATTTTCTCGGCACCCAGCACACGCTCGAGCATTTCGAGAAGGCTTTCTTCATGCCGAGCATCATGGACTTCAACTCCTACGAACAATGGAAGGCGGAAGGGGCGAAGGACCATGACACGCGCGGCCGCGAGAAGGCGCGCAACATGCTCGCGGATTATGAGGAGCCGAAACTCGACGAGGGCATCGCCGACGGTCTCAAGGATTTGATCGCGCGGCGCGAGGAAAAACTGCCAGACAGCGTTAGTTGAAAAAACAGGCAAAGACCTGACGGAACAACAATGGGAGAATGACATGACGGTTTTCAGAAGCAATGGCGATCGTGTGCCGCACGCCATCGAAACGATGGCAATCGAGGCCCGGGCGGGTCGCGTGGACCGGCGCGAGTTTCTGGCGCTGGCCAGCGCGCTTGGTGCCTCGACGGCGTTCGCCTATGGCATGATCGGCCTTGCGGCGCCGACACAGGCTTTGGCCGAGGAGCCGAAGAAAGGGGGTACGCTACACGTCTCCATGGTGGTGAAGGCGCAGAAGGATCCGCGCACTTACGACTGGGTCGAACTGGCCAACATCTCGCGAAGCTGGCTGGAGCCGCTGGTGCGCTACACCAGGCAATTCACCTTCGAGCCGGTGCTGCTCGAAAGCTGGGACATCAACGACGACGCCACCGAATACACGCTGCATGTGCGCAAGGGCGTCACCTGGAACAATGGCGACTCCTTCAACGCCGATGACGTGGTGCACAATGTGACGCGTTGGTGCGAGAAGGGCGTCGCCGGAAACTCGATGGCCGCGCGCGTCGGTGGGCTGATCGATGCCAAGACCGGCAAGGCCAGGGACGGCGCAATCACCAAGGTCGACGACAACACGGTCAAGCTCAAGCTCAGCGAACCCGACATTTCGCTGATCCCCAACTTCACCGACTATCCCGCACTCGTCGTCCACCGCAACTTCGACGCCGATGGTGCCGATCCGATCAAGAAGCCGATCGGTACGGGACCGTTCGAACTGGTGTCGTACGACGTCGGCCAGAAGGCAGTGGTCAAGCGTCGCGAGAACGGCAAATGGTGGGGCGGCGAAGCGCCGCTCGACGGCGTCGAATTCATCGACTACGGCACCGACTTCAACGCCACGGTGAACGCGTTCGATTCCGGCGAGATCGACCTCAACTTCGAGTCGCCCGCCGACTTCATCGAAATTCTCGACAAGATGGGCCTGCAGAAATCGGAGGTTGCGACGGCCACCACGCTGGTTGCCCGCACCAACATCACGCACAAGCCTTACGATGATCAACGCGTTCGCAATGCCCTTCAGATGGCGGTCGACAACAACGCGGTGCTGCAGCTCGGTTATAACGGGCGCGGCACGGTCGGCGAGAACCACCATGTCAGCCCGATCCATCCTGAATATTATCCGCTGCCCAAGAAGGAGCGCGATGCCGCCGGCGCCAAGAAGCTGATGGCGGAAGCCGGCCAGGCCGACTTCGAGCATGAACTGATCACCATCGAGGACGATTGGCAGAAGAACACCGGCGATGCGATCGCCGGCCAGCTGCGTGACGCCGGCATCAAGGTGAAGCGCACGGTGCTGCCGGGCTCGACCTTCTGGAACGACTGGACGAAATATCCCTATTCGATGACCATCTGGTACATGCGCCCGCTCGGCGTCCAGGTGCTGGCGCTGGGCTATCGCACCGGCGAGGCCTGGAACGAGACGGCTTATTCCAACCCCGATTTCGACGCCAAGCTCAAGCAGGCCCTGTCACTCATCGACGTCGCCAAGCGCAAGGAGGTGATGAAGGACGTCGAGCAGATCCTGCAGGATTCCGGCGTCATCATCCAGCCGTTCTGGCAGAAGCTCTACAGCCACATGAACAAGAAGGTGAAGAACTACGGCGTTCACCAGACCTTCGAGATGGATCTCCAGAACGTCTGGCTGGATGCATAACTCTCCAAGACTGCCAGGAAGCTGTGCCGGCACCTCTCCGAGGTGCCGGTCGCACGTCAAGGGAGAGAGGGTGCATGTCTGAGCGGATCTTCAAGCGTCTGTTCGAGCCGGCAGTATTGCGCGGCAAGACACTGCGCAACAGGATCGTGTTTGGTGCCCACACCGCGAACATGGCCGAGGATGGGCTGCCGACTGAACGCCATGTCGGCTACTACGCCGAACGCGCGATCGGCGGTGTAGGGATGATCGTGGTCGAGCCGATGCCTGTGCATCAGGCCGCGGTGCTGACGCGCGGTAATTTTCGCCCCTCGGACGACAGCGTCGTCCCTTATTTTCGC
The DNA here is from genome assembly GCF_020164745.1 of Mesorhizobium sp. ES1-4. Classification (GTDB taxonomy): domain Bacteria; phylum Pseudomonadota; class Alphaproteobacteria; order Rhizobiales; family Rhizobiaceae; genus Mesorhizobium. Next base: position 399,748 of record NZ_JAIUGV010000004.1, read on the forward strand.
AAGGTGACGGAGGCGATCCGCGGCAATGGCGCCATCGCCATCCAGCAACTCTACCATGTCGGCCAGCACGCGGACGCGGACAACTCTTTCCATGCCGGCTGGTCGCCTTCCGGCCTTCCCAGCTATCACGATTCCGATGGTTCGCATCGGATGTCCGAGCGCCAGATCGAAGAAACCATCAACGGTTTTGTCCAGGCGGCGCGCCGTTGCCGCGATGCCGGCTTCGACGGCGTCGAGGTCTGGGCGGCGTATCATTCGATGCTGGACCAGTTTTGGACACCCTGGTCGAATCGCCGGGACGATCGATGGGGCGGCAGCCTCGAAAATCGCACCCGGATGAGCCGTGAGGTGATGACCAGGATCCGCCGCGAATGCGGCGATGATTTCATCATCGGTCTTGCGATCAACGATGAGCCGGAAGTCGAAGTGGCGCTGAAGCGCGAAGCGCTGGCCGAGATAATCGACCTCCACGACCGCGATGCCTTGATGGACTACGTGACTTGCGGAACGGGTTCCTACTTCGATTTCTACAAGATCATGCCGACCTTTGTTTACCCGGAGAAGCTGGGTGCGGACCTGGCGTCCGTGCTCAAATCCACCGTGCGTCACGCGTTGATCACGGCCGAAAGCCATATCCGCACTCCCGAGAACGCCGAAAGCGTTCTGAGCGAAGGCCGCGCCGATCTCGTTTCGATCGTGCGCGGGCAGATCGCCGATCCTCACCTGGCCGCAAAGGCCGCTGCCGGACGCCCGCAAGACATTCGCGGCTGCCTGTCCTGCAACCAGATGTGCTGGGGCCGGCGCAGCCGCGACTACTGGATCAGCTGCGTCATCAATCCCTCGGCGGGGCGGGAATGGGAGTGGGGCGGAGATCGCTTCGCTCCGGCCGGCCAGCCGAAGCGCGTGCTGGTTGTCGGCGGCGGCCCGGCCGGTCTGGAAGCGGCGCGCGCCGCGGCCGAGCGTGGTCACCGCGTCACGCTGGCCGAGGCGTCCGACCGCCTCGGGGGGCAGTTCCGTCTTGCCGGGCTGCAGCCGCGCCGCGCCCAGATTCTGGATCTTATCGACTGGTATGAGCGCCAGCTCGGCCAGCTTCAGGTCGACATCCGCTACGGGCAATATGTCGAAGCCGACGACGTCGAGCGCGAAGGCGCCGATCACGTCATCGTCGCGACCGGCTCGATGCCGCCGGACGGAGCTTTCCAGCGCGCCTTGCCGCAGTGGGAAAGCATTCCGGGCGGCGGGCCGGTGCTCTCGGCCGAGGCGGTGATGGCCCGTGAGGCGAGGCCGGGAAAAAATGTCGTCTTGCTGGACGATGGCGGCAATTGGAAGGGGTGCGGCACCGCCTGGAAACTCGCCGAGGACGGTCACAATGTGACGCTTGTGACACCGGACGCCCTGGTTGGCAAAGAGCTTCAGCGAATGGCCGTCGATGCGCCGCTGCGCCGGGCACTCGCCAAGCTGAACGTGCGGTTTGTGACCGAAAGCGCCATCGTGCGCTGGGATGGCAAGGCGGCCAGGATTGCTTCGCTGCTCGATGGGACCGAGCAAGAGGTCGAGGCCGACGCTTTGGTGTTCGCCGCCACCAGCATGGCGCAGGACAGCCTGTCCATGGAACTCGAAAGGCGCGGAATTGCGCATACCTCCATCGGCGATTGTACCGCCTCCAGACAAGCGGCATTTGCCATTCATGACGGGCGCAAGGTGGCGCTTGCTCTTTGACGATCGCCAAAGGCGCCAGACTGGGCACAAGCATGAACGGGGCAAGCGTCTGAATGCGTATCCAGTCGATCAAAGTCTATCGGATGCTTCTGCCCGTCAAAGGCGGCGGTGCCTACCGGATGGCCAGCGACGCCGTGCGGAATTTGGACAGCACGCTTGTTGAAGTGACCACCGAGGATGGGCTGTCGGGCTGGGGTGAGACGTGCCCGATCGGCCCGGTTTATCAGCCCCAGCATGCTCTGGGCGCGAGAGCGGCAATTGCTGAAATAGCGCCTGGACTCGTCGGGGAGGACACAGCGTCCATGCGCCGCCTTGCCAAAACAATGGACGAGCGGTTGAACGGTCACAACTATGCCAAGGCGGCCTTGGATATAGCTTTCCTCGACCTCGCCGGCCAGCGGCTGGGCGTTCCTGTTTCAACACTTCTCGGCGGCGCGCTCACCGATCGTGTGCCGTCCTACTATTCCACGATCGTCGGTGATCCGGACGAGACCGCGCGCATTGCCGCCGACAAGGTCAATGCCGGATATCCGCGGCTTCAGATCAAGATCGGCGGGCGGGATCTCGAACAAGACGTCGCCACTGTGCACAAGGTATGGGAGGCGGTTGGCTTCAAGGCCCGCATAGCCGTCGACGCCAACCGTGGCCTGACCGCTGCCGCGGCGCTGCACATCGATCGGCTTTGCCAGGCGATTCCATTCGTGTTCGAACAGCCTTGCAACACCATGGAGGAAGTCGCGGGCCTCAAGGGACGCGTCACCCATCCAATCTATCTCGATGAGAATACAGAGGATTTGAATGCAGTGCTGCGGGCCGTTTCGTCAGGCATCGCGGACGGATTCGGATTGAAGGTCACCCGCCTTGGCGGCCTCACCAAAATGGCCACGGTCCGCGACCTGTGTGCGATACGATCTCTTCCGCACAGCTGCGACGATGCCTGGGGCGGAGATGTCATCGCCGCGGCATGCGTCCACATCGCCGCTACCGTCGAGCCGCGACGGTTTGAGGGAGCCTGGATCGCCCAGGAGTACATCGAGGGGCATACCGATCCCGTAAACCCGATCGTGATCGAGAACGGGCATATACGCGTCCCACTGAAGCCAGGGCTCGGCGTCGAGCCTGAGCGCTCCCAACTCAACGCGCCGATCGCTGTTTTCGGCGAGTAAGGATCGTTGGGCGTGATCTTTGCAAATGGACGAGCCACCCGAAGGCTTCATGGGTCGCAAAAAAGCCGATATGCACGATGCGTGATGTTGATTGCTTTCCGCAGCCAAACATTCGGGGAAATCCATGAAACTGCTGCTCGCCGCCATCCTCTCGATTGCCGCACCAGCCGCCGCCTTGGCCGGCCCGGCGTCGGACGCTGTGAAGTTCTTCTACGCGCCGCAGGTCAAGTTCGAGGCCGATGCGCAATATCGCGATCGCTTCACCGAGCCGGTGACCAAACTGTTCGACCTCAACGACCAGGCGACCAAGAAGAACCCGGACCAGGTCGCCTGTATCGACTTCGACCCCGGCCTGGACGCGCAGGATTTCGACCAGAAGACCATTTCGAAGACCTTGAAACTGTCCGAGACTGTGGATGGCGACACGGCGCAAGTGGTGGCGAGCTTCGCTCTCTTTCCGGAAGGAGACGATTCGCAGCGCGAAATGCACTGGTCGCTGAAGAAGGTCGGCGGCAAGTGGAAGATATCGGACATTGCATCGAAGACCAGCGCCTGGACGCTGAGCCAACTCGAATGCATGGCGGGCCAAGATCCGGAGTGATGCGATGGCCGGCCGCGCCTTCCTGCTATTTTTCGCCATGTGCCTGCTGGCGGCGGGCTTGAACGGCGCAGCAGCTCAGGGCCTGTTGGGTGCGCCGCCGGCAAATGCTCCGGCAGGGGCTGCGCCCGATGACAGCGGGACGCCGCCGCCAACCGCGCCTGGCGGAGCCGCGGAGCCAACGCCCCCGGCAGCCTTGCCGCCCGGCGGGCCCGCGGTCCCCATTCTGCCGGGCTCGCCGACGGCGGTTGTCCGGCCATTCTACGATCAGGTCGGCCTGGAGCTCGATCCATCGCAGCGCAGTCATTTCATAGATCCGGCCAAAACCGTGCTCGACAAGAGCGATGCCTTGCGCAAATCCGGGCAGGGCGAGTGCCTGGACCCCAACATGGCGCTCGACAATGCCGACTATGACAAGGCCGAGATCGACAAGAGCCTGAAGACGCTCGAAGCGATCAACGGCGATCAGGCCAAGGTCATCGTCGCCTTCGTGGTCGCCGGCAACCCGCACCGCCTCGAATGGAAGTTCAAGAAGGTCGGCGGCGAATGGAAGATCTCGGACCTTTTGTCGGTGACCGGCGAATGGGCGCTCAGCCAATACCAATGCGAATGATGGCCGAACTAGCCACGCCCGCGATAAGGGGCGACGCCGGTATCCGGCAGCCAGGCGCCTTCCGGCGGAGTTCCGGTTTGCCAGAACACGTCGATCGGGATGCCGCCGCGCGGATACCAGTAGCCGCCTATGCGCAACCAGAGCGGCTTGGTCGCGGCCACGATGCGACGGCCGATCATCACCGTGCAGTCTTCATGGAAGGCGCCGTGGTTGCGAAACGAGGTCATGAACAGCTTGAGCGACTTCGATTCCACCAGGGCGGCATCCGGTGCGTAATCGATGACGATATGGGCGAAATCCGGCTGTCCGGTCACCGGGCAGAGCGAGGTGAATTCCGGGACGGTGAAACGCACGATGGCCGGAGGCCCGTCGCCGCGCTGGAACGGCACGGTCTCCAGGACCGCCTGTTCGGGGCTCTGTGGCGTCTCGACGTGCGCGCCGAGTTGGGTAAGGGCTTTGGTATCGATCATCGCGGTTTGTCCTTGGATTTGCCGCGCTCAATAGCACCGGAGCGAGAACCGCGCAGCGGTTTTCGGATGAATCGGGTGCGCGAATTTGAAATGGCAGGAAGACGATGACCAGCAACGACCCGCTTCTCCAACCCTACCAGCTCAAGCATCTGACGCTGAAGAACCGGGTGATGTCGACCAGCCACGAGCCGGCTTATTCGGAGGACGGCATGCCGAAGGAGCGGTACCGGCTCTATCATGCCGAAAAGGCCAAGGGCGGCATGGCGCTGACCATGACCGCCGGCTCGGCGATCGTGTCGCGCGACAGCCCGGCCGCCTTCGGCAATCTGCATGTCTATGACGACCGCATTGTGCCGTGGCTGGCCGAACTCACTGAGGCCTGCCACGAGCACGACTGCAAGGTGATGATCCAGATCACCCATCTCGGCCGGCGCACCGGCTGGAACAAGGCCGACTGGCTGCCGGTGCTGTCTGCTTCGCCGGTGCGCGAACCGGCGCATCGTGCTTTTCCCAAGATCATAGAGGATTGGGATATCGAGCGCATTGTCGCCGACTACGCCTCGGCGGCGCAGCGCTGCCAGGCGGCCGGGCTCGACGGCATCGAGTTCGAGTCGTACGGCCATCTGATGGATGGCTTCTGGTCGCCCGCCACCAACCACCGCGAGGACGAGTACGGCGGCTCGCTCGACAACCGGCTGCGTTTCACCAACATGGTGCTGGATGCGGTGCGCGCGGCGGTCGGCGAAAAATTCGTCGTCGGCATCCGCATGGTCGCCGACGAGGATTTCGAGAAAGGCCTGTCGAAGGAGGAGGGCGTCGAAATCGCCAGGCGGTTGGCAAACTCCGGCAAGGTCGATTTCCTCAACATCATCCGCGGTTCGATCGAAAGTGACGCAGCGTTGACCAAGGTCATTCCGCTGGCCGGCATGCGGTCTTCGCCGCATCTCGATTTCGCCGGCGAGGTGAGGGCGGCGACAAAGTTCCCGACCTTCCACGCGGCGCGCATTTCCGATGTCGCCACCGCGCGCCATGCGATCGCCACCGGCAAGCTCGACATGGTCGGCATGACGCGCGCCCACATCGCCGATCCGCACATCATCAAGAAGGTGATGGAGGGCCGCGAGCACGAAATCCGCCCATGCGTAGGGGCCACCTATTGTCTCGACCGCATCTATGAAGGCGGCGAGGCGCTGTGCGTGCACAATGCGGCGACAGGCCGTGAGGCGGATATTCCGCACGTCATCGCCAGGACCGAGGGACCGAAACGGAAGGTCATCGTTGTTGGCGCCGGCGCTGGCGGACTGGAGGCGGCGCGGGTCGCTGCCGAGCGCGGCCATCAGGTGACGGTGCTCGAGGCATCGAGCCAGGCCGGTGGCCAGGTCCGCTTGGCGACACAGAACCCACGCCGCAAGGAGTTGATCGGCATCATCGACTGGCGTCTGGCCGAGCTCGAGCGGCTCGGCGTCGAAATCCGCTACGACACCTGGGCGGAGCAGGACGACGTCCTGGCCCTGGCGCCTGACGTGGTGGTCATCGCAACCGGCGGCTTGCCGCAAAACCCGCCGCTGGCCACCGGCGACAATCTCGTCACGTCGAGTTGGGACATCATGGCCGGCAGCGTCAAGCCGGCCGAAAACGTGCTGGTCTATGACGACAATGGCGGCCATCAGGGCATGGGCGCGGCCGAGTTGATCGCCAACAGCGGCGCAAGGCTGGAACTGGTGTCGCCGGAGCGTTTCTTTGCTCCCGAAATGGGCGGCATGAACCATGTGCCATACATGCGCGCCTTCCAGGAAAAGGGCGCCACCATCACCATCAACACACGCCTGCGCTCGGTGCGGCGCGAGGGCAATCAACTGGTCGCGGAGCTCGCTTCGGACTTCGCCGATGGCTGGCGGGGGGGGCGCAGGGTCGACCAGGTGGTGGTCGAGCACGGCACGCTGCCGCTCGACGAGCTGTATCTTTCGCTGAAGCCGTTGTCGAAGAACGGTGGTGCGGTCGACTACGAACGTCTGGTCAACGGCGGCGACATTTTCCCGGCACGCAATCCTGGGGCGGGTTTCGTGCTGTTGCGCATCGGCGATGCGGTCGCCTCGCGCAACATTCACGCAGCCATTTATGATGGGATCAGGTTCGGCCTGCGGATCTGAACCTGCTGGCAAATGGTGGCGCGCGGTCGAACCTGCATACGAGAGCCCATGCATGCCGGCCTGGCCGCGCGCCCGCACGTCATTGGCTCATCGCCGGGCAACGTGCGATCTCTCGAGCTTGTGGGATGGTGCTCAGACCATTCTGGCGATCGCCATGCACAGCACCGTGACCGCGAGCAGCCATGCCGCAATGCGTTCGCCTGTAGCCATTCGGGCACGCAACTGCGTTTCGATTTCCGCATCGGCGCCGGCAAGCCGCCTGCTCGGCCCCCTGACCATGGCGCCGAGCACGCCGGCCGCGGCGAAAGCGGCCAGGATACCGAGCGCCAGCACCATTTCCATCGCGCCGAAATAGGCGCCGTGGAAGAAATACCACAGCAGCGCTCCGGTCAGGAAAACCATGCCGGCCGCGCCCATCTGCGGCTGGATGAAGCGTTCCGCCTTGATCTCGGGGTCGCGGGCAAGCGTGATGGTGGTGCCGGCCCAGAACACCCCGGCCATGACGTGGAGACCGATGACGACGATGTAGACATATTGCATGCGGCTCTCCTCTTTCGCCCATTGCCCAAATAGTTAGATATCTAATTGTTAGATGTCAATGTATAATTCGGACCTGTTCCATCCGGGGCAAAGCCGGATGGTTCCAGGTCAACTCGACCTGAAATCTGAATCCGCCTCTAAATCAAGGAGATAGAGCATGATGTGATGTCGTCCGAAAACCGCTTCACTCTTTTCGGCATCATGCTCTAGTGTCCTGCAATGACGCCCTTTGAACGCCCGCCCGTCGGCATGAATCTCGGCCGCACGGCAAAACTTGTCGCGCAAGCCTTCGACGCCGCTCTGGTTGAAGCGGGCGGCACGTTACCGGTCTGGCTGACGCTGCTGTCGGTCAAGTCGAGCGAGCTTGCCAATCAGCGCGAACTTGCCGGCATGATCGGCATCCAGGGCGCGACGCTGACCCATCATCTGAATGCTATGGAGGCGCAGGGCCTGCTGACGCGGCGCCGCGATCCGGTCAACCGCCGGGTTCACCTGGTCGAATTGACGGAAGCCGGAGAAGCGCTGTTCGAGACGTTGCGGCAGGCCGCGCTTGTCTTCGACAAGCGGCTTCGTAAAGGACTGCCCGACGAACGTCTGGCGGAGTTTGCGCAGGTATTGGCCGCGCTGCGGGACAATGTGGGAGCCTAGCGAACCCGGTTTGGCTCAGTTGTCATAGCTCGGGATTGTTCCGCGTCGTGGCGCAGTTTCAGCGCCGTGATCAGGTTGGTCAGTTTTGCCTTACCGTAAAAACTGTCATGGAACAACTGGTCATGCATGAGCAGGATCAGCTTGCCGGGCTTGGCGAAGTGGCCGTAAGCGAACAAATGATCGATCTCGCTGACCAGATCTGCCAGGGCAAACCGTAACAATGTCATGGGGCCGCTACCCGTTTCCGATCAGGACAGGCCGCAATTTTCACGGCTGCTTGTCAAGGCGGCGGGCCGGCCTCTATGCCAGGCTTCCCTTAAGTACCGTCAGCCTGGCTTTCTTCGGCATGCGGGCGGTCAGCCATTCCAGTGCCTTGTCATGCGGCATCGGGAAAGCGATCGAGTAACCCTGAACCTGGTCGCAGCCGATCGCCATCAGCGAGTCCAGCTCCGCCTCGGTTTCGGCACCCTCGGCGACGATGGAGATGCCCAGTCCCCGGGCAAGCTCGGTGATGGCGCGTACGATCTTGGAGTTGTCGCCATTTTCATGAATGTTCTGGACGAAGCGGCGGTCGATCTTGAGCCGGTCGATCTCGTTGGGATTGACGTGGCTCAGCGACGCATAGCCGGTGCCGAAATCATCGAGTTCCAGATGCACGCCGGCCGCCCTGATGTGCCGCAGCTTCGCCGCGATGCCCGTTTTCTCATCGTCAAGAATGACGGATTCGACGATTTCGAGCGACAGTTTCTGCGGCGGCAGTCCGGCCTTCTCCAACGTCTGAAACAGAAACGCATCGAAATCGTGCTCGCGCAACTCGGTGCCCGAGACATTGACGGCAAGCCGTCCGAAGGCAATGCCGGCGCGGTTCCATTCGGCGGCTTCCTTGATCGCCTTGGTGATCACGATGCGGCCGATCTCCGGCATGAAACCGCATTTCTCGGCGACCGGAATGAACTCGGCCGGCGAGATCATGCCGCGGTCGGGGTGGTTCCAACGCACGAGGGCCTCAATGCCGCCGATGGTGCCGTCGGTGAGCGAAACCTGCGGCTGGAAATAGACCTGGAATGCTTTCTCGGAAATGGCGACCTTGATGTCGTGTTCGAGTTGCTTGCGGTAGTCGAGTTCGCGGCGCAGTTCCTCGGAGAAGAACGAGAAGTTGCCGCCGCCCATTTTCTTGGCGGAGTAGAGCGCCAGATCGGCATGGACGAGCAGGTCCTGCGCATTGTCCGCGTCGATCGGATAGACGGCGATGCCGCCGCTGGCGCCGGGGAGAATGGTGGTGCCCTGGAACACGATCGGCTCGTTGATATGCGCCAGGATGCGCCGAGCCAGCATGTTGATGTCCTCGGTGCTGCCGGCTCCGTTGAGGATCATTACGAACTCGTCGCCACCGAGCCGCGCGCACATATCCGACGCCCGGCAGGAATCGCGCATGCGCTGTGCCGTCACCACCAGCACATAGTCTCCGGCGGCGTGGCCAAGCGTGTCGTTGATCTGCTTGAAGCGGTCGAGGTCGAGTTGAACAACGGCCAGGCGCTCGCGCCGGCGATGCGCGCCCTTGATCAGCGTGTCGAAATGGTCGGTCAGGAAGGTGCGGTTGTGCAGGCCGGTCAGGCCGTCATGAACCGCGATGAAAGCCATCGAATTGCGCGCGTCGACCAGTTCACGTGTCTTGCGCAGGATCGCGTTGGACATCGGCCTGAAGATGAACAGCGCCACCAGCAGAATAACGCCGAGAGTGGCGAAGAAGAGCGTGCGATGGAGGGCGAGCAGTTTTTCGGAACGCTCGTCGGCATCGGCGCTGATACGTTGTCCGAGCGCGGCATAGCCAGACAAGGTGGCATTGGCGACCGAGGCATCGAGATTGACGCGTTCGGCGCTGCCCTTGTAGCCGCCATTGCCGGGATGATTGAGTTGCGATTCAAAGGCCGAGACCAGCCGGTCGCCATTGGCGATCAGGCCAACCGAGAAATAGTCGAGATGGAAAGGCTTGGCGAAAAGCACGCTCTCGATCGTCTTCGCATTGAGCTTTGCCGGCGATTCCGGATTCGCCCCCGTCTGCTTGAGCAGCAGATCGTAGTTTGTCTCGAACTCCGCCGTAGCCTGCTTCAGCGCACTGACCAGTGCCGGCTGCTTGTCGCGCGAAGCGGCGCCCGTTGCGCTGGCGAGGAAGACGATGCGCTGCGACAACGTCTTCTGCGTTCCGACGATGTCGAGCAAGGTGTTGTTGTGCTGCTGCGTCGCCATCGTCTGCTGCAGCAGGACGAAGGAAGCCGCCACCATGGCGGCGATGATCAGCAGCGCCAGCCAATAGCCAGCCTTGATCAGCAGTATGAGCTTGCCTGAAACGGTGTGCACCGGCTGCTGCGACATGTTGGGGGGCGGCCTCTCGCCAACGGATTTTTGTGTGGGCACTATTGAACAGCAAACGTTAACAGGACTGGAAGTCGACCGCCGGCCTACAAGGAGCACACGCGGAAAGATCACGAAATGGTTATCGGGTTCTTTCGCGGCCGGTCTGCATTTGAGCCTTCGTCGGTCCATACGTCCCGGCGGTCACTTGGGGCAGTGTCCTGGCATCCGGCTGATGCTGCCCGGCCACCCGATCCGGTCGCTTTTGCGATGGATTTTTTACGCGGGCGGGACGACAGTCTGCCCACGTCAAACGAGGCCCGACCATGACCGCAGCATTTCTCTCCCATATCGACAGCGAGCTTGCGGGGCTGAAATCCGCCGGCCTTTACAAGTCCGAGCGGGTGATTTCCTCGATGCAGTCGGCCGAAATCGAGGTCGGCGGCGAGAAAGTGCTGAATTTTTGCGCCAACAACTATCTCGGCCTCGCCGACAGCACCGATCTGCGAACAGCGGCCAAGCAGGCGCTCGACAGGTACGGCTACGGCATGGCCTCCGTGCGCTTCATCTGCGGCACGCAGGAGGAGCACAAGCAGCTCGAGGCGACGATTTCCTCTTTCCTGGGCATGGAAGATACAATTCTCTACGGCTCCTGCTTCGATGCCAATGGCGGCTTGTTCGAGACCCTGCTTGGCGAGGAAGACGCAATCATTTCGGATGCGCTGAACCACGCCTCGATCATCGACGGCGTCCGGCTGTCGAAGGCCAGACGCTTCCGTTACGCCAACAACGACATGGCCGATCTCGAGGCGCGATTGAAGGAAGCGAAGGATTGCCGTTTCCGCCTGATCGCCACCGACGGCGTGTTTTCCATGGATGGCATCATCGCCAATCTCAGGGGTGTCTGCGATCTCGCCGAGAAATACGATGCGATGGTCATGGTCGACGACAGTCATGCTGTCGGCTTCGTCGGCCGGAACGGCCGCGGTTCGGCGGAACATTGCGGTGTCGAGGGTAGGGTGGACATCATCACCGGGACGCTTGGCAAGGCGCTCGGCGGTGCCTCGGGGGGCTACACCTCCGGCAAGAGGCAGGTGGTCGACTGGCTTCGCCAGCGTTCGCGGCCTTATCTCTTTTCCAACACGCTGATGCCGGCGATTGCCGGCGCCTCGATCAAGGTGTTCGAGCTGATCCGCAATGGCGATGCCTTGCGCGAGCGCCTATATGCCAACGCAACACGGTTCAGGTCCCGGATGGGCAAGCTCGGCTTTACGCTGGCAGGGGCGGATCATCCGATCATACCGGTGATGCTCGGTGACGCGACTTTGGCGCAGGAGATGGCCGCACGCATGCTGAAGCGTGGCATCTACGTCATCGGCTTTTCCTTTCCGGTCGTGCCGAAGGGCCAGGCGCGCATCCGCACCCAAATGTCGGCGGCGCATTCCAGCGCGGACATCGACCGCGCGGTGGAGGCATTCGGTGCGGTCGGCAAGGAATTGGGCGTGATTTCCTGAACGGCCGGCGCCGAAAAGCGATTCCGGATCAAGAGATTCAAGGGACAAAAGAATGTCGAACATGATGAAGGCGCTGGTGAAGGCCAAGGCCGAGCCGGGCATCTGGATGGAAGAGGTGCCGGTGCCGGAGATCGGCCCCAACGACGTGCTGATCAAGGTCAAGAAGACCGCGATCTGCGGCACCGACGTGCATATCTACAATTGGGACCAGTGGGCGCAAAAGACGGTGCCGGTGCCGATGGTCACCGGCCATGAATTCGTCGGCACCGTCGCCGATTTCGGCGCTGCGGTCACCGAATACAAGGTTGGCCAGCGCGTGTCGGGCGAGGGCCACATCGTCTGCGGCCATTGCCGCAATTGCCGTGCGGGCAGGGGACATCTGTGCCGCAACACGCTGGGCGTCGGCGTCAACCGTCCCGGCGCTTTCGGCGAGTATCTGGCGATCCCGCAGCACAACGTCGTGCCAATTCCCGACGATGTTCCGGACGAGATCGCCGCTATCTTCGATCCCCTGGGCAATGCCGTCCACACCGCCTTGTCCTTCGACCTTGTCGGCGAGGACGTGCTGGTCACCGGCGCCGGGCCGATCGGCATCATGGGCGCGCTGGTGGCGCAGTGCGTCGGCGCCCGCAAGGTTGTCATCACCGACATCAATCCGGTGCGGCTGGCGCTGGCGAAAAAGCTCGGCGTCCAGCATGTCGTCGACGCCTCGAAGGAAAAGCTGCGCGATGTCATGCCGGCGCTCGGCATGACCGAGGGGTTTGACGTCGGGCTGGAAATGTCAGGCGCCGCGCCCGCCTTCCGTGACATGATCGACACCATGAACAATGGCGGCAAGATCGCCATCCTCGGCATCGCGCCGACCGGCTTCGAGATCGACTGGAACAAGGTCATCTTCAAGATGCTGCACCTGAAGGGCATCTACGGTCGCGAGATGTTCGAGACCTGGTACAAGATGATCGCGTTGGTACAGGGTCCGCTGGATGTAACCGGGCTGATCACGCACCGCATAGGTATCGACGATTTCCAGGTCGGGTTTGACGCGATGCGAAGCGGCAGTTCCGGCAAGGTGGTGATGGACTGGTAGCCATCCTTTGAGCGCTGTCCCGCTAAGGTCCATTCTTATCCGACGTCAAACCACTCTCCAGCGCAGCCAATCCGCGAGCAATCGACCCGCGCTCGCCGACACTCAGCTTTGCCAGCAATTCCCTTTCAAAAGCCTTGGCCAGCGGCACCATCTCGCGATAGGCAGCAAGCCCGGCCTTGGTCAGCGTCAGGTGCTCGACGCGGCGGTCGTCCTCGTCGGGAGTTCGCACCAGCCAGCGGCGGCGTTCCAACTCGGCCACCGCCCGCGAAACCTTGGTCTTGTGCATGGCCGATTGTTCGCCAAGCGCGGTTGCGGTCATGGTGCCCCGCTGCCCCAATCCCGATAACGTGCGCCATTCGGGCCGGGTCAGGCCATGGCGATCCTTATAGACCTTGGAGAATTCGCGGCTGACGGCATCGGCAAGCCGGTAGAGCCGGTAGGGCAGAAAGCTTTCGAGTTCGAGAATGTCCATTGTCCGCATCCGGAAGACGGGCGATTGATAGTTACATTTTCGATGGCTACAAATGAAACCAGTTTGGTCAATCCGGGAGGACGCGATGGCCTTTTCTTACATGCCAGGTTTCGGCAACGATTTTGAGACCGAGACGCTGCCCGGTTCCCTGCCGCAGGGGCGCAACTCACCGCAGCGGCCGGCCTACGGCCTCTATGCCGAACAGCTTTCCGGTTCGCCCTTCACCGCGCCGCGCGGCACCAATGAACGCTCCTGGCTCTATCGCATCCGGCCGAGCGTCAAACACACGGGCCGGTTCAAGGCGGCAAACTATCCTCTGTGGAAGACCGCACCCAATGTCGGCGATCATGAACTGGCGCTCGGGCAGTACCGTTGGAATCCGGTGCCGATGCCGAAGGAGCCGACCGATTTCATCCAGGGCATGCGCTCGATTACCACGGCCGGCGACGTGCTTGGACAGACCGGCATGGCAGCCCATGTCTATGTCGCCAACATATCGATGGCTGATGATCATTTCTTCAATGCCGACGGTGAATTGCTTGTGGTGCCGCAGGTCGGCAGCTTGCGCTTCGTCACAGAGATGGGCGTCATCGAGCTTCGGCCAGGTGAGATTGCCGTGCTGCCGCGCGGCCTCGTCTTCAAGGTCGAACTGGTCGACGCCGAGGTGCGCGGCTATGTCTGCGAGAACTACGGCGCCAAGCTGACGCTGCCTGACCGCGGCCCGATCGGCGCCAATTGCCTGGCCAATCCGCGTGATTTCAAGACGCCCTGCGCCTGGTTCGAGGAGAAGGAAACGCCGTGCCGGCTGATCGTCAAATGGTGCGGCAACTTCCACGTCACCGAGATCGGCCATTCGCCGCTCGACGTTGTCGCCTGGCATGGCAACTACGCGCCCTATAAATATGATCTGGCGACCTTTTCGCCCGTCGGCGCGCTGCTGTTCGATCATCCGGACCCGTCGATCTTCACTGTGCTGACGGCGCCGAGCGGCGAGGAAGGCACGGCCAACATCGACTTCGTCATCTTCCCGCCCCGCTGGCTGGTGGCCGAGGATACGTTCCGGCCGCCCTGGTATCATCGCAACATCATGAGCGAGTTCATGGGCCTGATCCACGGGCAGTACGATGCCAAGGAGGAAGGCTTCGTGCCCGGTGGCATCAGCCTGCACAATCTGATGCTGGCCCACGGGCCGGACGCGCCTGGCTTCGAAAAGGCCTCGCGCGCGGACTTGAAACCGGTCAAGCTCGACAACACCATGGCCTTCATGTTCGAGACCCGCTTTCCGCAGATGCTGACCCGCTTCGGCGCCGAACTGGAAACCCGGCAGGACAATTACATCGATTGCTGGGCCGACCTGAAGAAACGCTTCAACGGCACCCCAGAGGGCGACTGGTCTTGACGGGCGAACCAATGCCGGATCGGCTGGTGTTGCTGGGCTCGAAAGGCGGGCCGGCGCTGCGGCCCGGCGGGCCATGGCCGAGTTCGTCGCTGCTCGAGATCGATGGGCGGACGATTGTTGTGGATTGCGGGCTCGGCGTGACGCGCGGTCTGGTCGATGCAGGTGTCAGCCTGAAGGCGCTCGACCTGATCTTCATCACGCATTTGCATTCCGACCACGTGCTGGAACTGGGTCCCCTGATCCACACCGCCTGGACGGCGGGGCTGGCGACGCCGGTCACCGTGTTCGGCCCGCCCGGGGTCGGCCACTACTGGCGGCGCTTTTGTCAGGCGATGGAGTTCGACATCGAGATACGCATCGTCGACGAGGGCCGGCCCGATATTCGCGAGCTGGTTTCGGTCGACGAATTCGGCGAAGGCGATGTGGTCGAGCAGCGCGGCCTGAAGGTGACGGCGCTGCGTGTCGATCATCCGCCGGTGACCGACTGCTTTGCCCTGCGTTTCGAGCATGGCGGCAAGAGCGTGGTGTTCTCGGCCGACACGGCCTTCTTTCCACCGCTCGCCGATTTCGCCGAAGGTGCCGATATCCTCGTCCATGAAGCCATGCTGGAAGAAGGCATCGAGCGGCTGGTTGCCAGGACCGGTAATGGCGCGCGGCTGAAGGAACATCTGCTCGCCAGCCACAGCTTTGCCGAAGAGGCCGGACGCACCGCCAGCGATGCCGGCGTGAAGCGGCTGGTGCTCAACCATCTCATTCCAGCCGACGACGCCGGGATCGGCGAAGCGGACTGGGTCGCCGCTGTCAGGAAAACATGGGCAGGCGACTTGACGATCGCCCGCGACGGCCTTGTTGTGAAATTAAGCGGCGGGAAAGCCGCACAAGGAGAGGGAACCGCATGAAGCTTGCCACACTGAAGGACGGAACGCGCGACGGGAAACTCGTCGTCGTGTCGCGCGACCTGACGCAATACACCGACGCCTCGTTTCTGGCGCGCACGCTGCAGGCGGCACTCGACGACTGGCGCAGGATTTCGCCGCATCTCACGACAATCGCGGAATCGCTGGAGAACAATGCCATGCCGGCGGCCCGCTTTCACGAGCACGACGCGCATTCGCCGCTGCCGCGCGCCTTTCAATGGGCCGACGGATCGGCCTATGTGAATCATGTCGAGCTGGTGCGGAAAGCGCGTGGCGCCGAGATGCCGGCGAGCTTCTGGACCGACCCGCTGATCTACCAGGGAGGCTCGGATTCCTTCGTCGCACCACGCGATCCGATCCGCATGGCTGACGAAGCTTACGGCATCGACATGGAGGCGGAAGTGGCCGTCATCGTCGACGATGTGCCGATGGGCGCCAGCCTCGACGAGGCGCGCGCCGCGATCCGGCTGATCGTGCTGGTCAACGACGTCACCTTGCGCGCGCTGACTGGATCGGAACTGGCCAAGGGCTTCGGCTTCTTCCAGTCGAAACCGTCCTCCGCCTTCTCTCCGGTCGCCGTGACTCCGGATGAGCTGGGCGACGCCTGGGACGGCGGCAAGGTCGACCTGCCCCTGCTTGCGGATATCAACGGCAAGCCGTTCGGCCGTGCCAATGCCGGCGTCGACATGACCTTCGATTTCCCGGCGCTGATCGTGCATGCCGCCCGGACAAGGCCACTGGTATCAGGCACCATTATCGGCTCGGGCACCGTATCCAACAAGCTCGACGGCGGGCCAGGCAAGCCCATCTCGGCGGGCGGCGCTGGCTATTCCTGCATTGCAGAACTGCGCATGATCGAGACCATCGAGAGCGGTGAGCCGAAAACGCCGTTCCTGCGCTTCGGCGACACGGTACGCATCGAGATGAAGGACAAGGCCGGGCATTCGATCTTCGGCGCCATCGAGCAGGAGGTCGAGAAGTACGAGGGATAGTTACGAGAGGTTGAGGCTCATTGATGAACCTTCTGAATCACCTGCGCCGCATGGCCGGCAACAATCTTTGGTCGAACGACCGGCTCTATCGCGCCGTACTGTCACTCCAGCCAGGCGAATTCGAGGCTCAACGAACCAGCTTCTTTCCGTCGATCAAGGAGACGCTCAACCACATACTGGCGGTCGACCGTCTCTATCTCGATTTCCTGGAAGAAGGCGGCGTAGGGGCCGCAGCCTACGACGATTTCGTGCCGTTCGAGGATCCCGCGAAATTAGCGGCGGCGCAGGCCGATTTCGATCGCAGGCTCATTGCTTTCTGTGATGGGTTGTCGGAGGTCGATCTCGACCGCCGTGTCATCACCGACCGGCGCGAGGACGGCATCATCCCGGAAAAGATTGGCAACATCCTCGCCCATGTCTTCCTGCACGACATCCATCATCGCGGCCAGGTACATGCCATGTTGTCCGGAACCTCGGTCGCGCCGCCGCAGCTCGACGAGTTCCTGCTCGATTACGATGCGAAGCTGAGGGAAAAAGAGGTCGAGCGGCTGGGGTTGTGAATCGATCAGGCCATCGCGACGTCATAGGCTGAAAAATGACGATCCGAGGAGACCAATGTCAGGCCCTCGATTTGAGCTTGTGCGATGAGCAGACGATCAAAGGGATCGCGATGATGAAGCGGCAGATGCTCCAGTCTCGCTGCGTGTAATTCATTCACGCTGAGAATTGGAATCCCGTTCGATCGCAAGATCTCCACGACGTCGCTATTGAGCGCGATCTTGCCAAGCGATTTTTTAATGGCGATTTCCGCCACGGAGACGGCACTGACGATCACCTCCTCACCAGCAAGAAAGATGTCGCGATGGCGATCGGAAAGACGTGAATCCGCGTTGAGTACCCAAAGCAGAATATGGGTATCAACCAGATATTTGCGGCTCATTTAATGTACTCGTCCCATTCGGGACCGAGTTCATCAAAATCGTCCGATATCCGAATTTTGCCTTTCAGCGCTCCAAACAAGCCTTTACTCCCGCCAGCCCGGGCGGGAGCACTCAAGGTTGCGACTATCTCCCCGTGCCGTGTCAGATGGATCTCCTCACCGGCCTGTGCACGCTTCACCAACTCGGAGAGTTGAGCCTTCGCTTTCGCCATCGGAATGTTCATGCCAAACCTCTTATGACCAGAATTTAGGTCATAACTGGTCAGGCCGCAAGCAAGAGGAACCGAAAAACTACTCTGCCGCCTCTATCTTGATCACGCCGCGCTTGATCTGGTCCTGCTCGATCGACTCGAACAGGGCGCGGAAATTGCCTTCGCCAAAGCCTTCGTCGCCCTTGCGCTGGATGAACTCGAAGAAGATCGGCCCGATCACGGTCTTCGAGAAGATCTGCAGCAGGATCTTGGTCATGCCGCCGTCGACCACGCCTTCGCCGTCGATCAGGATGCCGTGCTTCTTCATGCGCTCGATCGGCTCGTCATGGCCGTTCACGCGGTCATAGGACATGTCGTAATAGGTGTCGGGCGGGCCGGGCATGAACTTCAGCCCGTTGGCGGCAAGCTTGTCGGTGGCCTCGTAGATCTCGTCCGTGCCGACGGCGATGTGCTGGATGCCTTCGCCATTGTACTTCTTCAGATACTCGGCGATCTGACTGGTCTCGTCCTTGGATTCGTTGAGCGGAATGCGGATCTTGCCGCAGGGCGAGGTGATGGCGCGGCTGACCAGGCCGGTGATCTTGCCGTCAATGTCGAAGAAATGGATCTGCTTGAAGCCGAACAGATTGCGGTAGAAATCCCACCATTTGTCCATCTGGCCGCGATAGACATTGTGAGTCAGGTGGTCGAGGAAATAGAAGCCGACGCCCTGCGGCCGCGGGTCGCGCGCACCGAGCCATTCGAACTCGGCGTCATAGGCCGAGCCCTTCTTGCCATAGGCGTCGATGAAATAGAGCAGCGAGCCGCCGATGCCGACGATGGCCGGCACGTCGAGCGCCTTGTCGTCGCCTTCGTAAGGCGTGGCGCCCTTCGAAACGGCGTGCTCGAAGGCATGCTTGGCATCGACCACCCGCCAGGCCATCGAGGCAGCGCAAGGGCCATGCTTTTCGGCGAACTTCATCGCATGCGAGCCGGGCTCGGCATTGACGACATAGTTGATGTCACCCTGGCGCCAGACAGTGATGTCTTTGGTGCGATGCCTGGCTACCGCGACATAACCCATGCGGGTGAACAGCTCCGCCAGCTTCTGTGGCTCCGGATGCGCGAACTCCACGAACTCGAAGCCATCGGTGCCGGCCGGGTTGTCCTTGCTGATCGTGGCGGGCGGGGCGTCGTGCGGGAAGGGACCCATGATATTCCTCCGAAAGCTGCATGACCTGAAAAGGCCCATTTAACGCCATCATAGCGCGGAGCCGGCGCACGGTGCTTGCATTCAAACGCTTCAAATGATGATGTCATGCGCGAAACATGCATGACGAGGGCCACAGCCATGGATAGCGAGCGCATTGATCAATTTGACCGCAAGATAATGGCGCTCCTGCAGGGCGACGCGCGGCTGACCAACAACGATCTCTCGGGACGGGTGAACCTGTCGGCGTCGCAATGTTCGCGCCGGCGCCAGCGGCTGGAGGAAGACGGTTATATCAAGGGCTATCGGGCGGTGCTCGACCGCGACAGGCTGGGCTTCTCGCTGGTCAACGTCATCTCGGTAACGCTTGCCACCCACAATCGCGACAATGCAAGGCGCTTTGGCGAGCTGGTGGCACGGCTGCCCGAAGTGCAGGAGGCACACGCGCTCACTGGCGAGATGGATTACATCCTGAAGGTGGTGACGCCCGATCTGAAGTCACTGTCGGAATTCGTCAACGGCGTACTCTTGCCGCACGAATCCGTGCAGCATGTGAAGACGGCGATTGTGCTGGAAACGCTGAAGGAAACCGGCGCGCTGCCGATCTAGCCCTTCGACTGCTGGATCAGTCCATACAGGTTGGTGCAGCGCGCGCCGGAGCGGCAATAGGCGAACACCGGCCCTTCGAGCTCATCCAGCGCTTTGGCTTGGTCCTCGACATTGTCCATGGTGATCTGGCCGCTGATCACCGGGATGTAGCGGAACGCAAGCCCGGCCCCTTCCGCCGCCGCCTTGAGCGTTTCCGCCGAAGGCTGGCCGGGCTGTTCGTCGTCCGGCCGGTTGCAGATCACGCTCTTGAAGCCGGCGGCCTTTATGGCGGTGACGTCTTCGGGCTGGATTTGCCCGGAGACCGAATAATCCTCGCTGATTTCGCGGTATTCCATGGCGGCATCCTCGCAATCTGGTTGTTGGAGAGTCTTGCCACTCCCCGACGTGGCCGGCAATCCGCGCCGACAGAAATCATTCGACGCAGATAGATGTTTCCGTCGAAGAATCCAACTCAAGCCGATCCGGACAGGAACCGATCGATTCGACATGGGTGGGTGCGATGAGGTCGTCATTACATTTGGACAAGCCAATCGGTGTGGAGTTGCAGCCCAAGGCTCAACTGCCTCCCTTCTGGTCCAAGGGGATTTGGCGCCGCGCCCTTGCCCACAGCCCACCGCGACTCTAAACAGGCGCGACCGTCACAATGAAGGAACTTCCCATGAGCATTCGTCGCATCGATGTTGGCCCGCGCATGAGCCAGATCGTCATCCACGGCAACACCGTCTATCTGGCTGGCCAGGTCGGCGAACCCGGCGGCAACGTCGCCTCGCAGACCCGCGACATCCTGGCGACCATCGACGAATTGCTGGCCAAGGCCGGCACCGACAAGACCAAGATTGTCCAGGCGATCATCTGGCTGGCCGACATGGGCACCTTCGCCGAGATGAATTCCGAGTGGGACAAGTGGGCGCCCCAGGGCCACACGCCCGCCCGCGCCACCGGCGAGGCAAAGCTCGCCGGCCCGGAATATCTGGTCGAAATTATTATTACGGCTGCTATTTGAGTCGTCGAACTGCCGATCTCCCCTCGCAAGGGGGAGATCACTCACCCCTGCGATGGCGTGAACCTTGCCACCAGCGTGTGGCTCTCCGCCGGATAGATGAAGCGCACATGGGTGACCGGGTGTTCGGCGCTCCAGGTGCGGCGTTCAACCACCAGGCAGGGTGCGCCGGGATCGATGTCGAGCGCGTCGGCGACGGTCTCGTCGGCGGCGACGGCTCTTATCCGGTGCTCGGCCTCGCTCCACGGCACGCGGCCGATAAGCCAAGGCCCGGCGGCGATTTCCAGAAATTCTTCGTCCCCGGCTTCCGAAACCGCCGAAAGATTGATCAGACGTTGCTCGAGTGCGAATGGCCGTTCGCCGGCAAAATGCAGGCCTTCGAGCCGTAGCACCGAACCCGCGGCGGACAGTCCGAGCAACGACCTGTCCTCCGCATTGCCGCGCCGCTTCAGCCGTTCCAGCCGCTCGTAGCGGTAGGGCAGGCCGAGCGCCTCGACCTCGACCCTGATGTCGTGAAGTTCCAGCACTGCCGCCTGCGATAGCGGCTGGCGGACGAAACTACCCGACCGCCGGCGCCGCTCGATCAAACCTGCCTTGGCTAACTGCGACAGAGCCTTGTTCACCGTCATGCGCGAGCATCTGTATTCGGCGGTCAGCTCATGTTCGAAGGGGATACGGTGTCCGGGCGCCCAGGCGCCGGACAGGATCTTTTCGCGGATGTCGGAAAGGATGCGCTGATGCAGCGAGACGGTCTCGCTGTCTTCCATGTCAGTCGGTTCAGCCATGCGCATCTAGGTCAACCCTCGGAAAGCGCCGTCATCACGCTGCGAAACCGTTCGGCGATCGCCTCGCGCTTGGCATGTCTGCCGCCGCTGACCTGTTTGTTGCCGTGCACCCAGACGCAGTCGACCTTGCTGCCATTGGCAAAAATCCAGGCGTCGAGGATTGCATCGCCGCTCTTGCCGACCAGCGAGGGGTTGCCGGCGTCGAGCGAGATGAGATCGGCGGATGAACCGGGCGCGATTTGCGATGCGCCGGCGCCAAGCGCGACACTGCCGCCGGCAAGTGCCGCGTCGAACAGGGCTCGCCCTGTGGAGCCGCCGGCCACGGCCAGCACATTGCGGGCGCGGTGCGCGAGGCGCTGCGAATATTCGAGCTGGCGCAATTCGTCGGGCAGCCCGATGAGCACGTTGGAATCGGAGCCGACGCCAAACCGACCGCCATGCTCCCTGAACAATGGTGCGGCAAAAGTGCCGTCGCCGAGATTGGCCTCCGTGATCGGGCAAAGGCCGGCGATGGCGCCGCTCTTGGCCATGCCGATGGTTTCGGCGTCGGTCATGTGGGTGGCATGGATCAGGCACCAGCGCTGGTCGACGGCGGCAGCCCCAAGCAGAAATTCAACCGGACGCGCGCCGGACCAGGCAAGGCAGTCCTCGACCTCCCTGACCTGCTCGGCGACATGGATGTGGATCGGCCCGTTTGGCGCCATGGCTGCAACTGCCGTGAGTTCCTCCGGCGTCGCGGCCCGCAGACTGTGCGGGGCAACGCCGACTATCGCTTGATTCAACCCGCGAACCGATTCGCGGCTTTTCTCAACAAGCCGGGCGAACCGATTCACATCGTTGATGAATCGCCTTTGGCCTTCGTTCGGAGCCGCGCCGCCAAAAGAGGAGTGCGCGTAAAACACCGGCAGCAGCGTCAGGCCGATCCCCGTTTCACCGGCGGCGGCGGCGATGCGCTCGGCCATCTCGGCGGGGTTGGCATAGGGCTTTCCGTCGCGGTCGTGGTGCAGATAGTGGAATTCGCCGACGCGCGAAAAACCGGCCTCCAGCATTTCGACATAGAGCTGCGCCGCCACAGCCTCGACCTGATCTGGTGTCATCGACAGCGCGAAGCGGTACATCACCTCTCGCCAGCTCCAAAAACTGTCGGCGGAGGGGCCGCGCAACTCGGCAAGCCCGGCCATGCCGCGCTGGAACGCATGGCTGTGCAGGTTGGGCATGCCGGGCAGAAGAATGGCATGGCGTTCGTCACCAGCTGACGCGGTGCTCCCAGGCTCCACGGCGGCAATGCGCCCGTCGGTGAAAGAGATCCGCACATTGCTGCGCCAGCCATTTGGAAGAAGCGCCTGTTCCGCAAAGATATCGGTCACTTTTCTCTCCGCTTTCCTGTCTCGCATGCGATGATGGCACTTGCAGTGTGTTTCAATATGTATATACATAATCGCCACCGATTGAAACGGAAAAGATCATGGCCGCAGAGAGTAAAAGCCGTGCAGGGGCCCTTCGCCTGTGGCGCAATGCGCGTCTGGCGACCATGGCCGAAAGTTCTGCCGGACTTGGTGTCGTCGAACGCGGCGCGGTCGCCGCGCATGACGGCCGCATTGTCTATGCCGGTGCGGAATCCGAGGTTCCCCCGGCCTTCGCCCAGGGCGAGATCATCGATTGCGAGGGCCGCTGGATCACGCCCGGCCTGATCGATTGCCACACTCATCTCGTCCATGCCGGCAACCGCGCCAACGAGTTCGAGATGCGGCTGGCTGGCGCAACTTATGAGGAGGTTGCCAGGGCCGGCGGTGGCATCGTCTCGTCGGTCAAGTCGCTGCGTGCGGCCAGCGAGGACGACCTGGTCGCTCAGGCGCTGCCGCGCCTGGATGCGTTGATGGCGGAAGGCGTCACCACCGTTGAAATAAAGTCGGGCTACGGTCTCGATCTCGACAATGAAAGGAAGTCGCTGCGCGCCGCGCGGCAGTTGGGCAACGAACGCCCGGTGACGGTCCGCACCACATGCCTCGCAGCCCACGCGCTACCGCCAGAAGCGAAGGGCGACAAGGACGCCTTCATCGATCTCGTCGCCAAAACGATCCTTCCCGGCGTCGCCGCCGAAGGCTTGGCCGATGCCGTCGACGGATTCTGCGAAGGCATCGCCTTTTCGCCCGAGCAGATGTCTCGCGTGTTCGACAAGGCCCGGGCGCTCGGCTTGCCTGTAAAACTCCACGCCGACCAACTGTCCAACCTGCACGGCGCTGAACTTGCCGCCCGCTATGGTGCCTTGTCGGCCGATCATCTCGAATACACCGACGAGGCGGGCGCGCTGGCGATGGCCAGGGCGGGGACCGTGGCGACGATCCTGCCCGGCGCCTACTACTTCATCCGCGAAACCAAGAAGCCGCCGATCGGCCTCTTCCGCCAGCATGGAGTGAGAATGGCGGTCGCCACGGACAACAATCCCGGCACCTCGCCGCTGACGTCGCTGCTTCTGACCATGAACATGGCGGCGACCCTGTTCGGCATGACGGTCGACGAATGTCTTGCCGGCGTTACCCGCGAAGCAGCGCGTGCGCTGGGCCTGCTCGACGGGACCGGCACGCTGGAAGTTGGAAAATCCGCCGATCTGGCGATCTGGGACATCGAGCGCCCCGCCGAACTCGTCTACCGCATGGGCTTCAACCCGCTTCATGCCCGTATCTGGAGAGGACAATGACCGAACTGACCCTGAAGCCCGGCGCCGCGACGCTGGCCGACTGGCGCGCCATCTACCGTGGCGCAGTGCCGAAACTCGATGATGCCTGCCGCCCAAGGATCAAGGCAAGCGCCGAAGCTGTCGCGCGCATCGTTGCCAAGGGCGAGCCGGTCTATGGCATCAACACCGGCTTCGGCAAGCTGGCCAGCGTCCGCATCCCAGCCGAGGACCTCGAGACCCTGCAGCGCAACATCGTTCTGTCGCACGCCGCGGGCGTCGGCGAGCCGATGCCTATTGCCGTTGCCCGGCTGATGATGGCGCTGAAACTGGCAAGCCTGGCGCAGGGCGCCTCCGGCGTGCGTCCACAAACCATCGAGTTGCTGGAAGCGATGCTCGCCAGTGACGTCATCCCGGTGGTGCCGGCACAAGGTTCCGTCGGCGCCTCGGGCGACCTTGCCCCGCTGTCGCACATGACGGCGGTGATGATCGGCGTCGGCGAATGCTTTACGCCGCATGGGCGTTTCCCGGCCAAGGTCGCCTTCGTCTCGCATGGGCTGGAGCCGGTCACATTGGGAGCCAAGGAGGGGCTCGCGCTGCTCAACGGCACGCAGTTTTCGACCGCCTATGCGCTGGCCGGCCTGTTCGAGGCTGAGGTGCTCTACCAGTCGGCGCTGGTGGCCGGCGCGCTGTCGACCGACGCGGCCAAGGGTTCCGACGCGCCTTTCGACCCACGCATTCATCTGTTGAGGAAGCACCGCGGCCAGATCGAGACGGCGGACGCGCTGCGCAATCTGATGGCCGGCAGCGCCATCCGTGAATCGCACCGCGTCGGCGACGAGCGCGTGCAGGATCCCTATTGCCTTCGTTGCCAGCCGCAAGTCATGGGCGCGGCGCTCGATGTCCTGCGCAAGGCCGCCGATACGCTCGAAACCGAAGCCAATGGCGTCACCGACAATCCGCTGATCTTCGCCGAGGACGACACCGCGCTTTCCGGCGGTAATTTCCACGCCGAGCCGGTGGCCTTCGCGGCCGACATGATCGCGCTTGCCGTCTGCGAGATCGGCTCGCTGTCGGAACGCCGCATCGCCATGCTGGTCGACCCCGCGCTTTCCGGCATGCCCGCCTTCCTGACGCCCAAGCCCGGTCTGAACTCCGGCTTCATGATCCCGCAGGTGACGGCGGCCGCCCTTGTTTCGGAAAACAAGCAGAAAGCCTATCCGGCCAGCGTCGATTCCATCCCGACCTCCGCCAACCAGGAAGACCACGTCTCGATGGCCGCGCATGGCGCGCGCCGCCTGATCGGCATGGTCGAGAATGCAACGGCCGTGATCGGCATCGAATTGCTGGCCGCGGCCCAAGGCTGCGATTTCCATCTGCCGCTGGCGTCGAGCGATGCGCTGGAGGCGGTGCGCAAGGTGGTCCGGGCCGAAGTTCCGCATCTCGACAATGACCGGCACTTCCACCCTGACATGGAGATGGCCATCGCCATGGTGCGCAGCGGCGCGACCGTCAAGGCTGCCGGCGCGGTGGTGCTGCCGTCGATCGCGGGAGTTGCATGATGGCCGCCGCTCCCTGGCTCACAGTCAGGCAAGGTACGGCGCCGCTGCTGGTGTCGATCCCGCATACCGGTATCGACCTCGCCGGCCTCGAAAACCGGCTTGTGTCGCCCTGGCTCGGTCGCCGTGACTGCGACTGGTGGATCGACAACCTCTATGATTTCGCCGACAGTCTCGGCGCGACCGTCGTGCACACCGCGATCTCGCGCACCGTCATCGACGTCAACCGCGATCCGTCCGGTGCTTCGCTCTACCCCGGCCAGGCGACGACCAGCCTGTGCCCGACCGAGACCTTCGATGGCGATCCGCTCTATCTTGAAGGTGAAGAGCCGGGACCGTCCGAGGTCGACGACCGCCGCGAAAAATTCTTTGTGCCTTATCATGCCGCCTTGCAGGCGGAGGCCGACCGCTTGCGGGGCCTGCACGAGAACATCGTCCTCTACGACTGCCACTCGATCCGCTCGGTCTTGCCGCGCTTGTTCGATGGCACGCTGCCGGTCTTCAATCTCGGCACGAATGACGGCAGCAGCGCAGACCCGACGCTGCAGGCGATGATCACCCAGATCATGGCCGAAACCGGCGAGACCTATGTCGTCAACGGCCGTTTCAAGGGCGGCTGGATCACGCGCCATTTCGGCCAGCCACAGGACGGAGTCCACGCGCTGCAGATGGAACTCTCCAACCGTGGCTATATGCGTGAGCCCGAAGGGAAGGGCACGCCGGACAACTGGCCGGTACCCTACGATGCCGCGTTCGCCGCGCCGATCCGAGCCACGCTGACGCAGATTCTCCAAACCGCCATTGACTGGGCAGGGCGCTGACGCGCCGCTCTTCGAAAGGGACAATGATGACCAATCCCCGCCACAATATCCGCGAAGTCCGCGCGCCGCGCGGCGACAAGCTCAATGCCCGGTATTGGACGACCGAAGCGCCGCTGCGCATGCTGATGAACAACCTTGATCCCGAGGTTGCCGAAAACCCCAGCGAGTTGGTCGTCTATGGCGGCATCGGCCGGGCGGCGCGCACCTGGAACGATTTCGACCAAATCGTCGCTTCGCTGGAGACGCTCGGCGAGGACGAAACGCTGCTGGTGCAGTCGGGCAAGCCGGTCGGCGTGTTCCGCACCCATCCCGACGCGCCGCGCGTGCTGATCGCCAACTCCAATCTGGTGCCGCACTGGGCGACCTGGGACAAATTCAACGAGCTCGATAAGAGGGGCCTGATGATGTACGGCCAGATGACGGCGGGGTCCTGGATCTACATCGGCACGCAAGGCATCGTGCAGGGCACCTACGAAACCTTCGTCGAGGCCGGCCGCCAGCATTATGGCGGCAATCTCAAAGGCAAATGGATCCTGACCGGCGGCCTCGGCGGCATGGGCGGCGCCCAGCCATTGGCCGCTGTCATGGCCGGCGCCTGCTGCCTGGCGATCGAATGCAATCCCGATTCGATCGATTTCCGCCTGCGCACCCGCTATGTCGACGAGAAGGCCGAGACGCTTGACGAGGCGATGGAGATGATCGAGCGCTGGACCAGGGCCGGCGAGGCGAAGTCGGTTGGCCTGCTCGGCAATGCGGCAGAGATCGTGCCCGAGATGTTCAGGCGCGGCATCCGCCCCGATATGGTCACCGACCAGACCTCGGCGCACGACCCCATCAACGGCTACCTGCCGAAGGGCTGGACGATGGCCGAGTGGCGGGAAAAGCGCGTCAGCGACCCGAAGGCTGTCGAGAAGGCGGCCCGCGCCTCCATGCGAGAGCATGTCGAGGCGATGGTGGCGTTCTGGAACGCCGGCGTGCCGACGCTCGACTATGGCAACAACATCCGCCAGGTCGCCAAGGACGAAGGTTTCGAGAACGCCTTTGCTTTCCCGGGCTTCGTTCCGGCTTATATCAGGCCGCTGTTCTGCAAGGGCATCGGCCCGTTCCGCTGGGCGGCACTCTCCGGCGATCCCGAGGATATCTACAAGACCGACGCCAAGGTGCGCGAACTCACCCCCGGCAACACCCATCTGCACAATTGGCTCGACATGGCGCGTAAGCGCATTTCGTTCCAGGGATTGCCGGCGCGCATCTGCTGGGTCGGTCTTGGCGACCGCCACCGGCTGGGGCTCGCGTTCAACGAAATGGTGGCCAAGGGCGAACTCAAGGCGCCCGTCGTCATCGGCCGCGATCATCTCGATTCCGGCTCGGTCGCCTCGCCGAACCGCGAGACGGAAGCGATGAAGGACGGTTCCGACGCCGTGTCCGACTGGCCGCTGCTCAACGCCCTTCTCAACACAGCTTCAGGCGCCACCTGGGTGTCGCTGCACCATGGCGGCGGCGTCGGCATGGGCTTTTCCCAGCATGCCGGCATGGTCATCGTCGCCGATGGCACGCCTGAGGCGGCAAGGCGGCTGGAGCGGGTGTTGTGGAACGATCCGGCGACCGGCGTCATGCGCCATGCCGATGCCGGCTACGACATCGCGATCGACTGCGCCAGGGAGCACCAGCTCAACCTGCCGGGCATTCTTGGATAGCGGCTGACGTCATGCGTCTCCTCCGTGCCACCGATTACCGCGTCATGCCGTGGAAGAACGGCGGCGGTACCACGACCGAGATCGCCGTCTCGCCCGATGGTGCCGGGCTCGACGATTTCGACTGGCGCGTCTCGATGGCCCGGGTCGAAAGCAGCGGGCCATTCTCCAGCTTTGTCGGCGTCGACCGCACGCTTTCGGTGCTGGAAGGCGAGGGTATCGTTCTTGATGTCGCCGGCCAGCGGCCGGAGCGGATGACAGTGGCTTCCAAGCCATTTTCCTTTCCAGCCGACCAGCCGACGAGTGCCGCGCTGATCGCCGGCCCGATCACCGATCTCAACGTCATGACCCGCCGAGGCCGCATGCTGCATTCGGTCGAGCGCCTGGAGCTTTCCCGCCCTGTGGGAATCGCGATCCGGCCCGGTTCCACACTCATTCTTTGTCACGACGGTGAAGCCGCTTTCCCCGAAGCCGGGCAAATTCGCCTCGGGCCTTTCGACACGCTTCTGGTCGGGTCGGAGGCCTCGGTCCTGCGGGTTGAGCCCGCTCGGAGCGCGACGCTGTTCGTGGTCCGGATAGCCACCTCGGCCTGACGCCTTCGCGCCAACGGTTACCGCCTGTTTCCAAACATGATCGCGATGTCGGCGAATATAGCGTAAGCTGTCCGCGGCATCACGAAAAAGCCTGAATCCTCGCCGCCGATCAGTGCCGACGGGAGCGAGGGGTGCTCGTCTTTGAGACTTGCCGAGATGACGCCCTGTCGTGGTGCGGAAACAAACTTTCGGCAAATGGGGATATGCAACCAATTGCATTTGAATCGGTTTTGGGGCCATTGCCGTGGCGGTGACCCCCGCTGAGTGCCCGCTTACGGAATTTTCAATGAATATTCAGACGAACCCAGCCCAGATCGAGAAGACTAGCGCGAGCTTCCCGGCCATCACGGAAGAGCCGATTAGATCGACATACCTGCCGGAGGAGCGTCTCCGGCTGCTCGGCGAAAGCCTGGCCAAAGGCGATCTGGCGGATCTGTTCGGACTGATCCCGTTCGACTTCCAGGCTCGCGTCCGTGACAGCGCCAGGAAGATCCTCGAAGTCTATCGGTCGACCAATGCGGCGCAGGCGAGGGGCGAAACCATCACGCCGGCCGCGCAATGGCTGCTCGACAACAACTATCTGATTGAAGAAACCATTTTCCAGGTCAAACGCGACCTGCCGCGCCGCTTCTACCGGCAATTGCCGACGCTGAAACTGCCCGACGGCGGCACCGTGCCGCGCGCATTGGCGCTGGCCTGGACCTATGTCGCGCATTCGGACAGTTCCGTCTCGGCGACCATGTTCAAGGCCATCGTCCAGGGCTTCCAGTCGGTCGAGCCGCTGAAGATCGGCGAACTCTGGGCACTGCCGTCACTGCTGCGCTTCGTGCTGATCGAGAACCTCCGCCGCCTTGCGGTCAGGGTCAACCGCACCCGCCAGATGCGCCAGATCGCCAACGACGTGGCCGACAAGGTGCTGGCGACCGACGACAATCCGGACAGGCAGGCGATCCTCGCCAAATTCGGCGCCCACGCGCATGACACCACCTTTGCCACTCAGCTTCTCTACCGCCTGCGTGACGGATCGCAAAACGCCGGCAGGGCGCTGGAATGGCTGGAAGCCGAACTCGAGAAGACCGGTTCGGATGCCGAGGAAATCATCATTTCCGAACACCAGACGCTGTCCAGCGGCAATGTCACCACCGGCAATATCGTCCGCGGCCTGCGCCTCATCAACGACGTCGACTGGACGGTGTGGTTCGAAGGTGTCAGCCGCATCGATACCGTGCTGCGCGAGCGCACCGATTTTGCCGCGCTCGACTTCTTTTCGCGCGATCAATACCGCACCGCGATCGAGGAACTGGCGCGGCGCTCGAGCCTCTCGGAGTATCGTGTCGCCGAAAAGGCCATTGAACTGGCCGGTCACGCCGTCGGTGAAACCGTCCCGGAGAGCGGTGAAGGGTTGGATGCCGAGGCTGCATCCGCTCACACCGACGTTGGTTTCTATGTCGTTGGCCCGCGCCGGCTGGAGCTGGAAAAGGCGATCGGTTACCGGCCCACGATCAGCCAGACGGTCAAACGGACCTTCGCCAAGACCGGCTGGCTCGGCATCGTCGTGCCTGTCTTCGCGCTTACCGTGCTGCTGCTCGTCCTGTCCGGCAACGCCCTTTCCAATCTCGGCCTGTCGGTGCCGTCGATCGTGCTGATGCTGGCTCTGTTTGCCGTGCCGGCCAGCGAAGGCGCGCTTGCTTTCTTCAACACGGTGGTCTCGCTGTTCCTAAAGCCGACACGCCTGATCGGTTACGATTACAGGCACGGCGTGCCGCCCGAGGCACGCACCCTGGTGGTCGTGCCGTCGCTGATCGGCTCTCGTGACGATGTCGAGGAGAATATCCGCAACATCGAAGTGCACTACCTTGCGAATCTGGCGGACGAGATACATTTCGCGCTGCTTTCGGATTGGCCTGACAGCAAGATCGAGGTCGATGCGGCCGATACCGAGATCCTCGACTTCGCCCGCGCCGAAATCGCTCGTCTCAACGCGCGCTATCCCTCGGACGGTGCGCCGCGCTTCTACATCCTGCATCGCCGCCGGCTCTACAATGCGGCTCAGGGATGCTGGATGGGATGGGAGCGCAAGCGCGGCAAGCTGCACGAACTCGACCTCCTGCTGCGCGGCGACAGCGATACCACCTTCCTGCCGCTCGAAGTGCCGCTGCCGGAAAAAGTCGTCCATGTGATGACGCTCGACGCCGATACCCGCACCACCCGCGATGCGGTGTCGAGCCTTGTCGGCAAGCTTTGCCATCCGCTCAACCGCCCGCATTTCGACGCCACCAGGCGTGTCGTCACCGCCGGATACACCATCCTGCAGCCGCGCATCACCGCCTCACTCACCAGCGGTGACGAAGCCTCGTTCTTCCAGCGCGTGTTCTCGGCCAATCGCGGCCTTGATCCTTATGTCTTCGCAGTCTCGGACCTCTATCAGGACGTCTTCAGCGATGGATCCTTCACCGGCAAGGGCCTCTATCATGTTGATGCCTTCGAGGCCGCCTTGCAGGGCCGTATCGAGGAAAACACCATCCTCAGCCATGACCTGCTCGAAGGCGCGCTGGCGCGCGCCGCACTGGTCACCGATGTCGAACTGGTCGAGGATTATCCGACCCGTTACTCGGTCGATGCCTCGCGCCACCATCGCTGGGCGCGCGGCGACTGGCAGCTTTTGGGATACATCTTCAATCCCCGCTCCGGCGTTCCGGCCTTGTCGCGCTGGAAGATGGTCGACAATCTGCGCCGCTCGCTGACGCCGATCTTCTGGGTGATGGCGGCGATCGCCGGCTGGACCTTGCTGCCCTTCACGCAGGCCGCGCAGTGGCAGGCCTTGCTGATCCTCAGCCTGTTCATGGCGCCGACCTTCGACGTGGTCAACGCCATCCTGCCCAAGAGCGGCGACCAGACGCCGCGCGGCCATTTCTCGGCGCTGGCCCGCGACGTCGCCTTCGGCACCGCCATGGTGGCGCTGAAGATCGTGCTGATGGCGCACAACGCCTGGATGATGGGCGATGCCATCGTGCGCACGATCTACCGGCTGTTCGTCAGCCGGCAGAACCTCCTGGAATGGCGCACCGCCTCGCAGGCGCACAAGGCGGGCGACAACGATGTCGGCTCCTATTACGGCATGATGTATGGCGCCGTGATCATCGGCTTTGTCGGCCTCGCCATTCCGGTGCTGGCCGATTCCACCGGTGCCTTCGTCGCCTTCTTCTTCGCCCTGTTCTGGATCGGCTCGCCGGCGATCGCCAGCTGGATCAGCCGATCCGCCGAAACCGAGGACCGGCTGCGCATATCGCAGGCGGATATCCATACGCTGCGCACCGTGGCGCGGCGCACCTGGCACTATTTCGAAACCTTCGTGACGGCGGAACATCACAATCTTCCGCCCGATAATTTCCAGGAAAGCCCGGCGCCCGTTGTGGCGCCGCGCACCTCGCCGACCAATGTCGGCGTCTACTTGCTCTCGGTCGTCTCGGCGCGCGATTTCGGCTGGATCAGTCTTTCCGATGCCATCACCCGCATCGACGCCACCATGACGACAATCGAGAGCATGCCGCGTAGCCGCGGCCATCTCTTCAACTGGTACGACACCACGACCCTGAAGCCACTCTATCCGCTCTATATTTCGGCTGTCGACAGCGGCAATCTCGCGGGTCACCTGGTGGCGGTGGCGGCGGCCTGCGCCGAATGGGCGGAAGCCCCTTCCGTCCACCTGCAGGGCGATTTCGAAGGCATTCTCGACACCGTGACCATCCTCAGCGAAAGCCTCGATGAGCTGCCCGATGACCGCCGTCAGTTGCGCCCGTTGCGCCAACGCCTCGTCGATCGCCTCGACGGTATGCGGCGTGCTGTCGACACGATCAAGGCGCAGCCGGAAATGGCCTCGATCCGCACCATCAACCTGGCCGTCCTGGCCGGCGAAATCCGCAAGCTCGCCACTGCCATTCACACCGAGGCCGCATCGCCGCAGAGTGACGTCATCGTCGACTGGGCGGCAAGGCTCGAAGCCACCTGCGAGGCGCACGTTCACGACGCCCACAGCGACGAAAACGCGGTAGAGACTCTGCGGGCCAAGCTGGTCACCTTGCGCGAACGCACCCGTCGTTTCGCCTTCGAGATGGAGTTCGCCTTCCTGATGCGGCCGGAGCGCAAGCTTTTGTCGATCGGCTACAGGGTCGAGGACCATCAGCTCGACGAAAGCTGTTATGACCTTCTGGCCTCCGAAGCGCGGTTGACCAGCCTGTTCGCCATCGCCAAGGGCGACCTGCCGACCGAGCACTGGTTCAGGCTTGGCCGCCCGATCGTCGAGATCGGTTTCCAGGGCGCGCTGATGTCATGGTCCGGCTCGATGTTCGAGTACCTGATGCCGCCCTTGGTGATGAAGGAACCGCAAGGCTCGATCCTCAACCAGACGAGCAAGCTGATCATCAAGCGCCAGATGCAGTACGGCCGTCAGAAGAACGTGCCGTGGGGCATATCGGAAGCGGCCTACAACGCCCGCGACCGCGAACTGACCTATCAGTACACCAATTTTGGCGTGCCGGGGCTTGGACTGAAGCGTGGCCTTGGCCAGAACACGGTGATCGCGCCTTACGCGACCATCCTGGCGGCGCAGTTCAACCCGCGCGAAGCGGTGCAGAATCTGGCCCGGCTGCGCGAGATCGGCGCGCTTGGCGCTCACGGCTATTACGATGCGGTCGACTTCACGCCGCAGCGCGTGCCGGAAGGCACCGACCACGCGGTCGTGCTGAATTACTATGCCCACCATTCGGGCATGGCGATCGCCGCCGTTGCCGACGCCATCTTCGAAGGTCGCCTGCGCGATCGCTTCCACAGCGATCCGGTCATTGAATCCGCGGAACTGCTGCTGCAGGAGCGGGCGCCGCGCGACATTCCGACCGCCACCGTCCGCACCGAGGCCGACGAGCGCTCCAAGGACGAAACCGAAACCGAGAGCCCGGATACACGCATCGTGCTCGATCCCTTGCGGGCGCTGCGTTCGACCAATGTGATGTCGAACGGCCGCTATTCTGTGATGGTGACCGCGACCGGCTCCGGCTATAGCCGCTGGGGCGATCTTTCCGTCACCCGCTGGCAGCCCGATCCGGTCGAGGATCGGCTTGGCTCCTACATCTTCCTGCGCGATGCCGCCACCGGCGACTGGTGGTCGGCGACTTCAGAGCCCAGGCGCGCGGCCGAGGAAAAGACGCAGACCCTGTTTTCCGACGACAAGGCGAGCTTCGTGAAATCGGTCGGCACGCTGCGCTCCGAGGTGGAATGCATCGTCATCTCCGAGGGTAATGGCGAGGGCCGCCGGATCACGCTCTACAATGAGAGCACATCCGACCGTCACATCGAAGTGACGTCCTTTGCTGAACTGGTGCTGGGTTCGGAGGCTTCCGACAACGCGCATCCGGCCTTCTCGAAGATGTTCGTGGAAACCGAGATCGCCGCCAACAATGGCGCGATCTTCGCCACGCGCCGCAAGCGTGAAACCAGCGAACCCGACGTCACCCTGGTGCATTTCGTCACCGATCCGTCGGGACCGGCGCGTGATGCCGAGGCCGAGACCGACAGGCGGGCCTTCATCGGCCGTGGCCGCACCATCGTCGATGCCGCCGCCTTCGATCCGGGTGCCAGGCTTGGCGGCCATTCCGGCTTCACGCTCGATCCCATCGCGTCGCTGCGCCGTCAGGTGCGCGTGCCCGCCAACAAGAAGGTATCGCTGACCTTCTGGACCGTCGTCGGGGCCAACCGTGCCGAACTGGAGGAGGCGATAAGCCGTCTCGACCATCAGGAGAGTTTTGCCCGCCAGGCCATGCTTGCATGGACACGCAGCCAGGTGCAGACCCGCCATATGGGCCTCAGCCTCACCGATGCCGCCAATGTGCAGAAACTGGCGCGTTATCTGATCTATCCCGATCCGTTCCTGCGGCTGCCGGCCGAGTCCATCGCCTCCGGGTTGGGCAAGCAGTCGAGCCTGTGGCCGACCAGCATTTCGGGCGATTACCCGATCTTCCTGGTCAGGATCGGCGACGTTGCCGATCTGGAGATCGTCGCCCAGGCGTTGCGCTTCCAGGAGTATATGCGCACCCGCGGCATGATGATCGACTTCGTCGTCGTCAACGAGCAGGCTTCGTCCTATGTCCAGGATCTGCAGCGCGCGGTCGAGACGCTGTGTGAAAACAGCCGCTTGCGCGGCAAGGAACTCGGACCCCGCCAGCACATCTTCGCGGTGCGCCGCGACCTGATGGAGGAAACCACCTACAAGACGCTGCTCGCCGTCGCCCGGGTTGTGCTGCATACGCGCAATGGCACCATCTTTGACCAGATCGAGAGGGCCGAGGCAGCCGCACTGCAGACCCGCGATGGCTTGCAGCCGGCAGGATTGCCGCTTCCGCGCGAAATTCCGACGCCCGCCGCGCAGACGCATGCATTTGCCTCGCAGGCGGTGGCCGATGCCAGCGCCGATGGCTCCGGTCTCAACCAATGGAACGGTTTCGGTGGATTCGATGGCGACGGCCGGCACTATGTGGTGCGCCTGGCTGGCCAGCGCACCACCCCGCAGCCCTGGATCAACGTCGTCTCCAACGCCTCGTTCGGCTTCCATACCTCGGCCGAGGGGGCTGCCTTCACCTGGAGCCGCAACAGCCGCGACTACCAGTTGACGCCATGGTCGAACGATCCGGTTTCGAACCGGCCGGGCGAGGGCGTCTACATCTACGACCAGGCCAGCGGCAAGGCGTTCTCCCCGCTCGCCGCGGTGGTGCGAGATCCCTCGATGACCTACGAGGCCTGGCATGGGCAGGGATTCTCGACTTTCCGCTCGAAGCGTGGACCGTTGTCGATGGACCTGACCCATGTCGTCGATCCCGTCGATCCGGTGAAGATCACGCGGCTGCGCATCCAGAATTCCGGCTCGGTGCCGGCCCGGCTGCGCGTCTATGCCTACGCCGAATGGGTTCTTGGCGGGCACCGGTCGCGCACCGCGGCAACCATAGTGCCGTCGCGCGACGGTGCCACCGGTGCGTTGCTGGCGCAAAATCCATACGGGCTCGATTTCAGCGAGCGGGTGGCCTTCCTCGCCGCCGACGCCGGCGTCCACTCGGTGACATCAGACCGGGCCGAGTTCCTCGGCCGGCACGGGTCCAGCGAGTGGCCGCAGGCGGTGCTGAGCGGCGCGCCCCTGTCGGGCCGCGTCGAGGCCGGAGATGATCCTTGCGCGGCGATCGCCCGCGACATCGAGATTCAGGCTGGCGGCGACGTCACGCTTGTCTGGCTGCTCGGCGATGCCGAGTCCCCGGCGCAAGCGAGCGCGCTGGTGCAGAAGCACCGGAGCAAGGATTTCGACCAGCGGCTGGCCGACAATGAGCGCGAATGGCGCGCCTTTCTCGACACCATCCAGGTCGAGACGCCGGACAAGGCGCTCGATGCGATGGTCAATCACTGGCTGCCTTATCAGAGCCTTGCCTGCCGCATCCGCGCCCGCTCGGCTTTCTATCAGGCAAGCGGCGCCTTCGGGTTCCGCGACCAGTTGCAGGACACGCTCGCTTTGCTGGCGCATGATCCGACGCTGGCGCGCGACCAGATCCTCAACGCCGCGCGGCGGCAGTTCCCGGAGGGCGACGTGCAGCATTGGTGGCTGCCGCGCACCGGGGCCGGCGTGCGCACCCTGATCTCTGACGACGTGGTGTGGCTCGCCCACGCCACGGCCCGCTATCTCATGGTGACCGGCGACGCCGCGATCCTGAAGGAGCAACTGCCTTTCCTCGACGGACAGGCACTGGGTGAAGGCGAGCACGACGCCTTCTTCACCCCGGAAATCTCGAAGAAGACAGTTTCTCTCTATGATCACTGCGCGCGTGCACTCGACCTTGCCATCAAGCGCAGCAGTCCAGCCGGCCTGCCGTTGATCCTTGGCGGCGACTGGAACGACGGCATGAACCGTGTCGGCGAGCACGGCAAAGGCGAGAGCGTGTGGCTGGGCTGGTTCCTGCTGAAGACGCTGGGCGACTTCGCCGCGGTCGCCAGGACCGAGGGCGATACCAAGCGCGCACAGGCATGGTCAAAGCATGCCGATACGCTGAAGCGGGCGCTCGAAAGCACGGCATGGGACGGCGAATGGTATCGGCGCGGCAGTTTCGATGACGGCACGCCCCTGGGGTCGCGTACATCCCAGGAATGCAAGATCGATTCCATCGCCCAGTCCTGGAGCGTGCTTTCGGGCGAGGGCGACCCGGCGCGGTCGAAGACGGCGATGCAGCAGGCGACGAAGCTGCTCGTCGACGATCAACTCAAGATCGTCAAGCTGTTCACGCCACCCTTCTCGAAGACGCAGAGGGATCCTGGTTACATCAAGAGCTATCCGCCCGGCGTGCGCGAGAATGGCGGTCAGTACACCCACGCCGCCACCTGGTTCGTCATTGCGCTCGCGGAGATGGGGCAGACCGATGAAGCCTATCGCTGCTTCTCGATGCTGAACCCGGTCAATCATGCGTTCGACGAGGCCTCGACCGAGCACTACCGCGTGGAACCCTATGTGGTGGCGGCCGATATCTATGCCGGGGACGACAAGGGCGGGCGCGGCGGCTGGACGTGGTACACCGGCTCGGCGGGCTGGCTTTATCGGGCGGCGGTCGAAGGCATCCTGGGCATCGAACGGCGGGGCAAGCAGATCACGTTCCGGCCGAGGCTGCCCAGCCATTGGGATGGCTACCAGGCTTCGCTCAAGATGCTGGGCGCCGAGATCAAGGTCCAGGTCATTCGCGACAAAAAGGCCAAGACGATCTCGCTCGAAGTCAATGGTTCGAAGACGAAATCGGCGTCCTTTGAACCCAAAGCTGGTTCTCAGACCGAGGTCTTGGTCAAGATACCGGCGTAAAATCAACGGCTTGGCTCAGAGAGGCGCGCTTCCCTCGGGACGTGCGCCGCGGCGACTTAGTTACTTGGGCGCCGTCTGAAAGGGCTGCGCCAAACAACCCCGGAATCAACCACGCAGGCCGGCGGTGATTAAAAATGTGGCACTGCTCGACCGCTGCCATGATTTTGCCGCAAGGCTGACATTTCACCTTTTATCTCAAACTGTTAGATGATCACGCCAGATTTCGTATCGTCGTCATCTTTTGTTCGCTAAATGGGAACGGAAGCGATAGACGGGCATTGTTTTGCGACGCATCGACCGTTACGTGTCAGGAAATGGTGCAGTGCACAATATTGGGCACAATAGAAAGTTGGCGGAGTAGCTGAAGTGTCACTTCTGCAGATCTATTTGAGAGCGCTGGGGTATCTGGCCGCCGATAAGAAGCGCGTCGCGCTGATCTGTGCGGCCAACGTCGCGCTTGCAGCCATCGCCATCCTTGAGCCGATCCTTCTAGGCCGGGTAATCGGCGCCATTTCCGAAAAAGGTCCGGTGTTTTCGACGCTCGCGGTCTGGGCAGCTCTCGGGCTCTTCAATGTCATAGCTTTCGTGCTGGTGGCGCGTGGCGCCGACCGCTTCGCCCATGCCCGTCGTTCGGAGGTGTTGTGCCAGTCCTTCGAGCGCGTAATCACCATGCCGCTCGCCTGGCATCACCAGCGCGGCACGTCCAATTCGCTTCACACGCTGCTGCGCGCCGTTGAAACCCTTTTCAGCTTGTGGCTCGAATTCATGCGCGTGCATCTTTCGACCGCCATCGCGCTCGTTCTGCTGGTGCCCACCGCACTTGCCATGGACGTCCGCATGTCCATCGTTTTGCTCGGCCTTGGCGTGCTTTACGTTGGCATCGGCCGTATCGTCATGCGCCGCACCAAGTCCGGGCAAACCGCCGTCGAGCGTCACTATCATAATGTCTTTGCGCATGTGACCGACAGCGTCAGCAACGTCGCCGTGCTGCAGAGCTATAACCGCATCGGCCATGAGACGGCGACGTTGAAGCGTTACGTCAAGGGCCTGCTCGATGCGCAGAATCCTGTGCTCGACTGGTGGGCGATCGCCAATGCGCTGAACCGCCTGTCATCGACCATCTCGATGATGATCGTGCTGTCGATCGGCGCTTATCTCGTGACCCGTGGCCAGCTCCGCGTCGGCGACGTCGTCGCCTTCACCGGCTTCGCCGGAATGCTGATTGCCCGTCTCGATCAGATGTCGGCCTTTACCACCCAGATTTCCGAGGCGCGCGCCAAGCTCGAGGACTTCTATCGCCTTGAAGACTCGGCTGCCGACACTGCCGAGCCGGACGGCCTGCGCGACCTTGCCAGCGTCACCGGCCATGTCCGTTTCGAGGATGTCAGCTTCGAGTTCGCCAATTCCGGGCAGGGCGTCAGCGATATATCCTTCGAGGTCCAGGCGGGCCAGACCGTCGCCATCGTCGGGCCGACGGGTGCGGGCAAGACCACGCTCATCAATTTGCTGCAGCGCGTCTTCTCGCCGTCCAGCGGCCGTATTCTGATCGATGGCATCGATACCCGCACCGTGACCCGCAAGTCGCTGCGCCATTCGATCGCCACAGTGTTCCAGGATGCCGGGCTCCTCAACCGTTCCATCGAGGACAACATTCGCGTCGGCCGTGCCGATGCGACCAACGACGAGATCCATGCCGCCGCCGCCGCGGCCGCGGCGCAGGATTTCATCCTGGCCAAGAGCAATGGCTACGACACGGTGGTCGGCGAACGCGGCGGCCAGCTGTCGGGTGGCGAGCGCCAGCGCATCGCCATTGCCCGCGCGGTGCTGAAGGATGCCCCGATCCTGGTGCTCGACGAGGCGACCAGCGCGCTCGACGTCGAGACCGAGGACCGCGTCAAGGAAGCGATCGACGAACTCAGGCGTGACCGCACCACCTTCATCATCGCCCACCGCCTGACCACCGTCCGCGACGCTGATCTGGTCGTGTTCATGGACAAGGGCAGGGTGGTCGAGATGGGTGGCTTCGCCGAACTGTCGCTGCGCAACGGACGTTTCGCCAGTCTGCTGCGAGCCGGTGGCCTGCTCAACGACGAGGAGGTCCGTCGCCTCAGCCGCTCCGTGCAGGGCGAGGCTGCCTGAGCCGTCAATGGTTCTGCCTCCTCCCGACGGGAGAAGGCGAGGCCTGCGACATCGCCGCTCGATTGCCCTGAAGGCGCCGGCGGTCTATGTAAAGTCGTATGAGTGACACCACCTCACGCTTGGGCGGCTGGACCGATCTTGCCAATCCGACGCGGTTCGTCGGGCTGGCCGACAAGCTTGTGCCGTGGTTGGCGGCGCTCGCCGCACTCGTCCTTGTGGTCGGCCTGTACATGAGCTTCACAGCGCCGGAGGATTTCCAGCAAGGCATCACGGTGCGCATCATGTACATCCATGTGCCTTTCGCCTGGCTCGCCATGATGTGCTACACGCTGATGGCGGTCTCTGCCCTCGGCACGCTGGTCTGGCGCCACCCTCTGGCCGATGTCGCCCTGAAATCGGCAGCCCCCATAGGCGCCGTCTTCACCGCGCTGGCGCTGATCACCGGTTCGATCTGGGGCAAGCCCATGTGGGGCACCTGGTGGGTTTGGGACGCAAGGCTGACTTCGGTGTTCGTGCTCTTCCTGATGTATCTCGGCATCATCGCGCTGACCCGTGCGCTCGACGATGCCAGCCGCGCCGCCTGGGCCGCCGCCATCATCACGCTGGTCGGCTTCATCAACATTCCGATCATCAAGTTCTCGGTCGACTGGTGGAACACGCTGCACCAACCGGCCTCGGTGTTCAGGCTCGGCGGTCCGACCATCGACCCCAGCCTGCTATGGCCGTTGCTGGTGATGGCCGCCGGATTCACCGTGCTGTTCTTCACGCTGCATCTGATGGCCATGCGCACCGAAATCCGCCGCCGGCGCGTCATCGCCATGCGCCGTGTCGCAGCGCGGCAGGCCGAGCGTCCGGCCTAACTCTTTGTTTTCACGCAATTCCGGACGGAAAACCGCTACGCACTTTTCCTGGAATTGCTCTAGAAGCCGGAAGATTTCAGGTCGAGTCGACTGAAATCTTCGACGTCATGCTCTAGAAATTCACCCCATCAGTCCGCGTGCTGCCACCGGCAGCGTTTGCAGCACATTCTCACCGTCGATCAGGTTGACCTCGTTGAACAGGTTGGTGACGACGCAGCAATGGTCGGGCACGACGCGGACGCGCTCGCCGATGCGCAGTCTTGCGTCGCCTGAAAGCGTAACCGTGCCGTGCTCTTCGCTCAGGCCCGTCACCAGCGCTCCCGGCATGCCCATCAACTCCCCGAAATCCTTTAGCCCCAGCGTGTCACTGGACAGGGCCTTGCTGCCGCTATCGAGGATGGCGCGCGTCGCTGTCGGATGGCTGACCACGGTTGCCAGCACCGTCAGCGCGCAATCGTCGAGGCCGCCGACGCCTTTGGCGACCTGATAACGGTCGAGATAGATATAGGTGCCGGGCCGGTATTCGGTGACGACGGAGGTATCGGCGGAACGCCACATGTCGGGCGTGCCGCCGCTGGAAATGCGCTCACAGGCGAGCCCTGAAGCCGCCAACGCCTGTTTGGCATTGGCAAGCCAGGCTTCGGCCTCCACTGCCCGGCCGGCGGCCGGATAGGTCATCAGCCCGCCAAAGGCAAGGCCGCCCGCCTTGTCGATCATTTTCGCCAGCGCAAGCGCTTCATTGGCCGTCTGCACGCCGCAGCGCCCCATGCCGGTGTCGCATTCGACCAGTACCGACAGCGGATGCCCGGCATCGGTGAAGGTGGCGGCGAGCCCTTCCAGCGTCTGCGCGCTGTCGGCCGTCACCGACAGCGTCACGCGACGATGCAATGCCAGGAGCCGTTCGAGCTTGGCGCGGCCAAGGATATTGTAGGGAAGAAAAATATCCGTCAGCCCGGCGTCGGCCATCACCTCGGCCTCGCCGATCTTCTGGCAGGTAATGCCGACGGCGCCCGCCGCCACCTGCTTCTTCGCCCAATAAGGCAGCTTGTGCGTCTTGATGTGCGGCCTGAGCTTCAGTCCGTTCTTGTCTGCATGGGCCTGCGCGCGGGCGATGTTGGCTTCGGCACGCGCGGCATCGATGACGATGGACGGCGTATCGAGATCATGGATGGTCGGCATCGGCAATCCCTATGAAAATTCGCAGGGGTTATGGGCCTGAAAGCACGCGATGTCACGCGGCCAGCGGGCCGGATCGGTGGGCCATGCGCGGGCAAGCGCAGGTTCGAACAGGCAAGATGGATCGACACCGCACCGGCGTTCGGCTATGCGAATTGTCGGAAAAATCGACACCAAGGACCAGGACCATGAAACGCTCCGCCATCAACGACATCATCCGCGACGCCGACGCTTTCATCCGCTCGTTCGGCTACATCATGCCACCCTTCGCCTACTGGTCCCCAGAGGAGATGAAGGCGCGCCAGGTCGATTCCTCTGCCATCTTCACCTCACGGCTCGGCTGGGACATCACCGACTACGGCCAGGGCAAGTTCGACGACCTCGGCCTGTTCCTGTTTACCGTTCGCAACGGACGCTACGAGGACATGAAGAAGGGCATGGGCATGCTCTATGCCGAGAAGATCATGATCTCGCGCAAGGACCAGATGTCACCGATGCACCGCCACAACATCAAGGCCGAGGACATCATCAACCGCGGCGGCGGCAAGCTGGTGCTGGAGCTGTTCATGCATGATCGCGACGGCGGTATCGACCCCAAGGCCGAGGTGTCGGTGCCGGTCGATGGAACCCTTCACAGGTTGCCGGCGGGCGGGTTGCTTAAGCTCGACCCGGGCCAGAGCGTCACGCTTTTGCCTGGCGTCTGGCACGCCTTCTGGGCCGAGGGCAAGGATGTGCTGATCGGCGAGGTGTCGACCGTCAATGACGATCGGACGGACAACGTCTTCCGCGAGCCGATCGGCCGTTTCGCCGATATCGAGGAAGACACGCCGCCGCTGCACCTGCTGGTGGCCGATTACGACAAATGGCTGGGTTGAGGCGGGGCCTCTCGCTGTTCGGCACGGAGGTTTCGGGGCCAGATATTGAACGGAAGTCGGCACGGCGGAGGACGGCTTCATCCTCAATGACAGCAGCCTGGCGCGGATTGCACGTTCGTGCGGCACAGGCAGGATGAGCTGATCGGTACATCCGCCTTCGCCATCGCCGTGGCCAGCCTTGCCTGCGCCGCCGGCAGTTCTTCGCTCTCGCCGCGCCGCGTCAAACATTCCACCAGCCCGTGCAGCGCCCAGACATTGTCGGGGTGCTGAGCGCAGCGCTGCACCTTGCCGCTCAGGCCCAGATCGTCACGATAGACCTGCTCGGCCTCCTCGGCATGGCCCTGATCGAGAAGCAGCGCCGCCAGTGCATGGCGCGGCGGGTGCATCCACGCCCACGGCTCGGTGTAGGACAGATTGTCATCCAGTTGGACCGCCTGACGCAAATGGCCATAGGCCTCCTGGTGCCGGCCCTGATGGTAGGCAAGCTCGCCGTCGAGCAAGGCAGCACCGACAGCCAGCGAGGCGCGGGTCGGGTTGCTGAGGAAACGCCGCTCGGGCGCAATGCCTTCGAGGTGCTGGTGGAACAGTTCGCGCTCGCGCTCGGCCTGGCCGAAATTGCCGAGTGTCGCGTGCGCGACGCCCCTGGCGTAATGCTGCATGGCCGCCGTCAGCACATAGAGGCCAGGCTCCCCGACCATTGGCTCATCGATGATCTCCTGCCAGCGCCCGAAGCGCACCAGCACATGCGATTTCATCGCATGATAGCCCTCCACCGTCTGGGTGAGTTTTGGCCGATCCGGCAGGCTGACCACCTCGCGCGTCACCAGGCCGCGCACCTTGTCGGCGGCCCAAAGCGCCGGCTGGTACTGGCCAAGGAACATGCAGGTGAACATCATCAGGTGCAGATCGTGGCAGCAGCCGAGCAGATAGTAGGCCGGCTCATCCGCATAGGCGAGATAGAGGTCGTTGGCCCGAACCGCCTTCTCGCTGGCGAGCTTCGCTTTTTCGTATTCGCCGCACAGCACATAGATATGCCCCGGCATGTGGTTCATGTGCCCGGCATCCGGGCACATCTGGCCTAGCAGATCGGCCGAGCGCATGCCGCGCTCCGGCATGGTGGACATTTCCAGGAGATGGATGTGCAGGTGGACGATCGCCGGATGCTGCGCGATGCCGGCTTCGTCCGCGAGCCGGATTGACCGTTCGCAAACCTCCAGCGCTTCGACGACATCGGAATTCGGCGCCGGAGCGCCTGTTTTGAGGTTCCAAAGCCGCCGTACCGTACGCATCATCAGCGCCTCGACGAAGAGCGCCATCACGTCATGATCAAAGGGAAAGTTTCCGTGGACCCGCCGCATCGCGGCGGCATAGGCATCATCCCACCGTTCGAATTCCTGGAGGCTCACGCGCCGCGGTTTCTGGAAACGGCAGGCCAACGCTTCGATCAACTGCTTTTCCACGTCGCTGGCTGACGCCGCATTGGCGCGCGCCAGCTGAATGTGCCCGAAGCAGCGCCTGGTGGCGCTGTTTGCCTCGGCCTCGCCATGCTCCTTCCAGGTCAGATTGTAGAAAGGCCCGGCTGCGTAGGCGATGCCCCAATGCACCATGGCGCAGCCGGGATCCGTCTCGAGCGCCTTCTCGAAGCACTTGATGCCTTCCTCGTGATTGAAGCCGTAGCACCAGTTCAGGCCGATATCGAACCAGCGCTGGGTTTCGGCGGAGCGGGTGGAGATGGGACGGCGGTAGGCGCCGAGATTGAAGCGGTCCATGGGGTCTCGTTCAAAGTCCGGTTGGCCGCGAGCCAGGTGCTGGCCAGAT
Organism: Mesorhizobium sp. ES1-4; assembly: GCF_020164745.1. Classification (GTDB taxonomy): domain Bacteria; phylum Pseudomonadota; class Alphaproteobacteria; order Rhizobiales; family Rhizobiaceae; genus Mesorhizobium. The sequence goes on from NZ_JAIUGV010000004.1 coordinate 444,204, forward strand.
TCGCCGACAATGTGCCGAAATCTGTAGGCATGGCAAACGCCATGAGTTTTTTTGTGCGGTATGCGGGGCGGCTGCGGCCGCTTCTAGTCCTTCTGCGGCGGCGCGTCGTCTTGCCAGCCGGCTAGCTCCGGCAGGTCTTCAAGCCAACTTTTCTCGGTCATCGAGGAATCGCCGGCCTGCGGTGCGGCCTCCATGGCGTTTTGAATCAGCCAGTCCATCCACTTCCGATAGGCAACCGGGTCCATCTGGGGCGGCAGCACCTTGGCCTTGAGCAGCATCCTCTTGCGGAAGCTGGTTTGCCTGCGCAGCTTAGTCGTCGTGAACTTGATTGCCTTGCCTTGGGATTCGACCGTCCAGCGGTCGTTACCATGACTGACAAGCCCGTCGACGGCGAAGCCGGCGTCGACCGGCCTATCCCGCCAAGGAAGCTCGACGGCGTTCTTCCTCAGATCGATGGCCCACCGCCTGTAATTGGCCCCGGTACGCTGGGCCGGCAGCACACCGGCCTGTTCGAGCACCTTCCTACGGAAGGTAGGCTGCTTCTTGAGCTGGCCTGTCGTCAGCTCGATTCGATGTCCACGAAATTCGACGTGCCATCGAACCCTGCCGTTGCCGACATACTTCACCAACCTGTCGATGAAGAACTCGCCATCGGCGAGCATCACGCCCTGCTTGATGCTTTCGACGATGAATTCGGTGTCAGTGACCATCGGGAGACCTAGTACACACCGGTCGTGCACAAGAGTTCCAGCTGGCGGTGAAGGGCTCCGAGCTGGCTGCCACTGCCTGCAACACTTCGACGGCATCGGCCACGCGCCTGCGATGTTCGATATGGGGTCTTCCCGTCTTGCCGGTCTGTCCCCTATGCGCCTCCTCGGCAATTTGCGGCTCGAGAAACAGGCCCATCTCGCCTCCATCAATCGATCTGTTCGAACGTGCACTGTTGCGGAGCCTTGTCTGGTCGCCATCGCAACAGCTTGGTTCCATGCCGGAACCGATTGCCGGTGACGTGGTCGAAGCGGACTTCGACCACCAGTTCCGGCCGCAACGCTTCCCATTCGCCGCTACGCTCCGTGCTCCAACGGCTCGGGCCGCCCGGCGCCTTTCCGGTAAAACCGGGACCTCCGCGCAGCTTTTCCAGTTTTTTGGTCAGCGCAGCCCGGTCGTCCTTGGCTATGGTCGACGTGAAGCCGACATGGTCGAGCTCGCCGCGATCATTATAGAGGCCTAGCAGCAGTGAGCCGGCTTCTCGGCTGTCGGCCAGATAACGGAATCCACCTACGACGCAGTCAGCCGTGCGTAGCCGTTTCACCTTGACCATGGCACGTTCGCCCGGCCGATAGAAATCAGCACGTGGTTTTGCCACGACGCCGTCGGTCGAGCCGTGCCCGGCCCCTTGCAGCCAACGCCTGGCGACGGCTGGATCGCTGGTGCTGGGCGACAGATGCAATGCTGGCCGCGCCGCCTTGGCGACGAAGTCTTCGAGGATGGCTCGCCGCTCGGTCAGGGGCTTGTCGAGCAACACCTTGCCGCCCGACGCGACCAGTATGTCGAACAGGATGAGACGGGCAGGGGTTTCCACGCTCAGCCTGCGGATTCTGCTCTCCGCCGGATGCAGTCGCATCTGCAATGCGTCGAAGGAAGAACGTCCATCGATTTCGATCGTGATTTCGCCGTCGACGACGAAATCCCGGGCTTCGATCTCGCTGAGCATCGCTACGAGCTCCGGAAAATATCGCCCCAGCGGCTTTCCCGATTTTGCGCGCAGCTCGACGCTTTCCGCGTTCTTGAAAGCCAGGCAGCGAAACCCATCCCATTTAGGTTCGTATTGCCAGCGGCCTTCGTCGCTCGGAAGCATGTCTGCAGCCTTGGCTTCCATGGGAGGAGTATCCAACGGCAGTGGATAAGTGTCTCTGGCCACGCCTACCATCGCTCTTCCGTGTTGTGATGCGGATCGTCGCCTCGCTGGCGGCAGCTCTGCGGCCATGGTTCAACCTGGTGAAGCCTCACCCAACGGGCGCTGGCTGCCCTGTTCCAGAGAGTAGGCGTGAGTGAATTCGGCACCGAGAAGAAAAATCAGTGAAGAATAGTAGATCCAGAGCAGCACGATGATCAACGCACTGGCGGCTCCAAATGAAGATGCCATGGCGCTGCTACCCAGGTACACTCCGATCAGGCTCTTCCCGACTGTGAAAAGCGCGGCCGTCACAAACGCCCCGAACCACACGTCGCGCCACTCCAGATGTCGGTCCGGCAGTACCTTGTAGATGGCGGCGAAGAGCACTGCTATCAGCAGATAGGAAATCAAGGCATTCAAGGCTTCTATCAAGATTGATCCAAACGGCAAAAGTCGATTGATCGTGTCACTTAGCGCTGTAACGGCGGCGCTAACCGCAAGCGAAACGATCAGCAGGAAGCCCAGGGCGATCACCAGCCCCAAGCTGGTCGTTCGGGCACGGATCAGGCGCGAGACCGAGTCTCCTTGAGGCTTGGCTTTCCAGATCTCATTCAAGGCCGTCTGCATCTCGCCGAATACGCCTGATGCAGTCAGCAACAACGTTACCAAACCTACAACCGTAGCGATGGCACCAGACGACCGGTTCGATGCGCTTTGCAGCGCGCTTTGTATCACATCCGCGCTTTGACGGCCCATCAGCCCAGACAACTCCCCGGCGACTGCGTCGCGCGCCGCGTCCTGTCCAAACACCAGACCTGCTACGGCCACGACCAACAACAGAATGGGTCCGAGAGAGGTCACCGCAAAGAACGCCATCGCGGCGCCATGACTGAGAGCGCTGTCGGCTATGAAGCCTGCCACGCTCGTCGTTACAATTCGCCAGGCCCTGTCCAGCATCTCTTTTCCCGCTCCGATCACCGGCGGATTTTGTTCCGCGGCCGCCCAAAGGGCAGATGCGCAACCGTTATCGTCAACAAGAAGATCGGTCGATTGTTCCTGCCCTGCTGGCGTCAGTGCGGGTTCACCGGTGTTCGAGCACCCATGCAGGTCAATCACGCCGGCGCGCACGAAATCTGGCCCAGCGGAATTACTGATGTAGCGGTAACCGAAAATCGGGGCTGCACGCGGGATGACGAGCCTCATGACGCGTGTGGGTGTCCGCGGGCTGTCGCATATACCACCAGGCTGCGAAACCGTGCTTCAGCAGAGGAACAAAACTCTGTCGCTTCAGTTCGGCGGGAGATGCTGCACCGGAGGTGTCGCATGTGAGCCCGACTTTAGCGCCCTGTCGGACGGACCGTCGGACCAGCCATCCCCCAACGGAGACAATCATGTTTCATCACGTCAAGGAACTTCAGTTTAACGCGCGCGTATCTGAACCCGACCCCAAATTCGCTGCCCTGCTGCTCGAACAATTCGGTGGCGCGAACGGCGAGTTGGCCGCTGCGATGCGCTATTTTACCCAGGCCTTCTCAACCCGCAAACCGTACCCGGACAAGTACGACATGCTGATGGACATTGCGACGGAGGAGTTCAGCCATCTCGAGATCGTGGGTGCGACCATCACGATGCTTTTGGACGGGGTCAATGGCGAACTGAAGAACGCGGCCGAGGCGAGCCCTCTGAACAAGCTGACCAAAGGCAAGGCAGGTAAGGAGGACGTGCTCCATGAGGCGTTGACCAACCCGCAATTTCTGGTTCAATCGGCCGGCGGACCGACCTTGACCAACAGCCAAGGTGTGCCGTTCTCCGGCAGCTACATCGACGCGAACGGCGACCTGACCGTGGACCTGCGCTCGGACATGGCGGCCGAGGCGCGAGCGAAGATTACCTACGAATACCTGATGAAGTTCACGGACGATCCGCTTGTCCACGACAGCCTTCGATTCCTGATGACTCGGGAGATTGCGCACTTCCAGATGTTCGGCGCGGCATTGGAGACCATTCAGCCAAACTTCCCGATGGGGATACTGCAGGGAGACCCGCGGCATACCCACACCTATTTCAACCTCTCCAACGGAGCCGAGGTCCGGGGTCCCTGGAACGAGGGGCAGGGCCCATGGGGCGAGGGCGAGAGCTGGGACTATATCAAGGAGCCTCACAAGCACGTCATCGACACCCAGGGAGAGATCAACCACGAACCGAAGGGCGTGAACGTCACTCAAAAAGAGGTCGAGGCCAAGAACAAGGAGCTCTCTCGCAAACGCAGTGAGGAGGTCAAGGCAAAGACGGACTCTGCCCCCGCCCAGTGGTCCTCCTACCCTCAGGAATCGCTCGACAGCCCGATGAAAGCTCAAACCACAAGGACGTGACGATATGGGTGAGAGCGGGAACGGAGTCTCCCCCGAACCTCAGCCGAAGGATGCGCCAGTTCTTGAGATCTCTTATTTTACGGACCCGCTATGCTGTTGGAGCTGGGGCTTCGAGCCTCAACTGAGACGCTTGCGCTACGGCTTCGCCGGCCGGATCGCTTTGCGGTTGCGTCTGGGCGGCATGATCGGCGACTGGGACAGGTTCAGCGATCCACTCAACGACATTCACCGCCCCACGCAAATGGGTCCGATCTGGATCCAGGCGGGTCGTATCACTGGAATGCCTCTCGACCCGACGATATGGGCTCGCGATCCGCCAGCCTCTTCGTGGCCTTCGTGTCTCGCGGTCAAGGCGGCTGGCCTCCAGTCGGCCGCCGCCGCCGACGTCTACCTGCGGCGCGTTCGTGAAGCTGTGATGGTCGAAGGGCGCAACGTCGCGAAAGAGGGCGTGTTGGTCAACATTGCACATGAGCTTGCGAAAGCACGCCCTGACCTGCTCGATCCCGGTCGCTTCGAGGTGGACTTCACCGGAGTCGAGGCGCGAACCGCGGTCGAGAGTGATGTGCGCGAAGCCAGATTCCGAGGAGTCGGCAGATTTCCCTGCCTCGGCCTTAGTCGTCCGGGAGCCGATCGCGCCTGGATGGTCGGCTGGCGCCCTTGGCGTGAGTTGCTCGCCGGACTGGTCGCCTATATGCCCGACCTCGGCGCAGCGCGGGAGCCGCCCAGTGCCGAGGCCTACGCACATTATTGGGGTGGGGTCACGTCGCGGGAAATCCAGGCCGTCACAGGCGATCCCGACGGCGCGATGCCCGACGAAACCGGGTTTTGCGAGCGGCCCGCTCAGCGCTTCCGCCGCTCACCAAATCTTGAAGCCGCGGTTGGAACAGACCGTCCGGCTTCCGGTTAGCAACATACCCCATGCGTAAGCGCCCGCTGGCGGTCACTCCAAAACGTCGCAGGAATGGTCATGAAAACCTATCAACTGCCGCACGTTACTGCCAGTGGGCCGCTAGTCATCGTCACGGCGGCAGTGCTGGCGTCTGCAATCGCCTTCTATTACTTCGCGGCCCCGCTGACCGGGGTCACCGGAACCCCGGGCGCCATGCTTGTGCTCATCGCCAGCCTGGCGCTTGCGCTGGATGGACTCCTGTTGCGCTTCAGAAGCGATGGTGCCGTCTTCATCCTGGCCTGGGTCTTGGGCTCTCTGGGAGCGCTCGGCACATTCATCGCCGCCATCGGGACTCTCGGCAGCCCGTATTGGGGTCGCTGCACGCTGTGATCGTCTTGTCCCGAATGCAACATCGGCCAGGTCCGGAGGCTCTGAAGGGTTGTTCGAATGACAGCAGGGAACTGGCAAAGCGCAGGGATGGCGCTGTGCATGCGGCACAAGGGCAACGTCGAACGACACGCCTGGAAAACCTCCGGTTCACGCCAAGCCGGCAAGCCGCGCGTCTCCCGAGCCGTAGCCACCTTGTTCGGCATCTCGGTGATTCTGACCGGGTGTTCGGGAGGGGTGTTGGACCCGCAGGGACCAATCGGAGCCGGCAACGCCAAGATCCTGCTCAACTCCCTGGCCATTATGCTGGTGATCGTGATCCCCACACTGGTTGCGTTGCTTTTTTTCGCCTGGAAATACCGAGCCACGAACAGCCAAGCCCGCTACGACCCCGAGTTTGTTTATTCCGGTCGCATAGAGCTCATCGTTTGGGGTATTCCAACCTTGACGATCCTCTTCCTCGGCGGGCTTATCTACTACGGATCACAGCACCTCGATCCGCGCACGCCGATAGCCTCGGATAAGCCGCAGCTCAATGTCCAGGTCGTGGCGCTCGACTGGAAATGGCTCTTCATCTATCCCGACCAGCAAGTCGCCACCGTCAACAATCTGGTCATCCCGACCGGTGTGCCGATACATTTCACATTGACTTCCGCCAGCGTGATGAACGCGTTCTTCGTGCCGCAGCTCGGCAGCATGATCTACGTCATGAATGGCATGCGGACGGACCTGCACCTGCAGGCAGACCATGTGGGCACCTACTATGGGCAATCGGCGCATTTCAGCGGCGACGGTTTCTCAAACATGCATTTCCTGGTGCATGCGGTTCCCGCGCAGGAATACAGTGCGTTCCTATCCGGCTTGAAGGCGCGAACCGGCGTCTTGAACGCGGATGTCTATCGCAAGCTGGCGCAACAAGGTTCCGATGTTTCGGAGTCCGCGTTTGGTCATGCACAAGATGGCTTGTTTGATGCCATCGTGCGTCAGGCACTGCCCCCCGGGCCAGGTCCAGCCAAGAACCAGTCCGGCGGCGAGCCGGCCATTAGGCCCAAGGCGGCGCCGTCGCCCACCGGTTCGGCAAGCCCAGCACCACAGGAAAAAGAGGGGGCGAACGATGCTCGGTAAGCTCGATTGGTCCGCCATTCCGTTTGACCAGCCGATCCCACTTGGAGCGGCGTTGATCGTGTTTATTGCCGGCCTCGCCGTGCTGGGCTGGATTTCGGTCAAGGGGTATTGGCCTTATTTGTGGCATGACTGGATAACGTCGGTCGATCACAAGCGCATCGGCGTCATGTACATCGTGCTTGCCATGCTGATGTTGCTGCGTGGCTTCGTCGACGCAATCATGATGCGTACTCAGCAGCTGTTTGCGATCCACGGACCCGGTTACCTGCCGCCCGAGCACTTCAATCAGATATTCTCGGCCCACGGGACCATCATGATCTTCTTCGCGTCGATGCCGTTCATGATCGGGCTGATGAACTTCGTCGTGCCGCTGCAACTGGGAATACGTGATGTGGCTTTTCCCACCCTCAATTCGGTCAGTTTCTGGCTGACGGCGACCGGCGCCCTGCTGGTCAACATGTCCCTGGTCGTTGGGGAGTTCGCGCGCACCGGCTGGCTGCCCTATGCGCCGCTTTCCGAACTCGCATATTCGCCCGGGGTCGGTGTGGATTACTATCTATGGGCGATCCAGATATCCGGCGTCGGAACCCTTTTGACCGGCGTGAACCTGGTTACCACCATTTTGAAAATGCGTGCCCCGGGCATGGGTTATCTACGCATGCCCATGTTCTGCTGGACATCGCTGGCCGCCAATCTTCTGATCGTGGCCGCCTTCCCGATCCTTACCGCAACGCTGGCGATGCTGACGCTCGACCGTTATCTCGGCTTTCATTTCTTCACCAACGAAGCCGGTGGGAACCAGATGATGTTCGTCAACCTCATCTGGGCCTGGGGCCATCCAGAAGTATATATCCTGGTGCTTCCCGCCTTCGGAGTGTTCTCCGAAATCTTCTCGACGTTTTCGTCGAAGCCGCTGTTCGGCTACCGCTCGATGGTGACGGCGACGATGTTCATCTGTCTCGTGTCTTTCATGGTCTGGCTGCACCACTTCTTCACCATGGGCGCGGGCGCAAATGTAAATACGGCCTTCGGCATCGCCACCTCGGTGATCGCTGTCGGAACAGGGGTGAAAATCTACAACTGGCTCTTCACCATGTATGGCGGGAAGATCCGCTTCGACACGCCAATGCTATGGGCGCTTGGCTTCGTCACCACATTCACCGTCGGCGGAATGACCGGCGTCCTGCTTGCTGTCCCGCCAGCCGACTTCGTCCTTCACAATTCGCTCTTCCTGGTGGCGCATTTCCACAATGTGATTATCTCGGGTGTCCTCTTCGGCGCTTTCGCCGGCTTTACCTTCTGGTTTCCAAAAGCGTTCGGCTTTCGCCTTCATGAGGGCTGGGGCAAGGCGGCTTTCTGGTTCACGCTCCTCGGCTTCATCCTCGTCTTCGCACCGCTTTATGTGGTGGGTCTGCAAGGCATGACGCGCCGATTGCAGCATATTGAGGTGGACGCCTGGGTGCCGTGGATCGTCATCGCGGCAGCCGGTGTCGCTGTGATGCTTGTCGGAGCGGCGTGCCAGATTGCTCAGCTCTTCCTGTCGATCAGGGACCGTGACCAGCTTCGCGACGACACTGGCGACCCTTGGGACGGGCGCTCGCTGGAGTGGTCCACACCGTCGCCACCGCTTCCATTCAACTTTGCGCACCAGCCGCATGTCGAGAACGAAGAGCCCTATTGGAGCATGAAACAACGGGTGATCGCAGGCCAAGAGCCAAAGACGAACAGGCAGTACGAGCCGATCGACATGCCCAAGAACAGTCCGACCGGATTCGTAACGGCCTTCTTCGCGACGATCATCGGGTTCGCACTCATCTGGCACATCTGGTGGCTGTCAATTCTCGGGTTCCTCGGCGCCTACGCCACATTTGTCGTGTTCGCCTGGCGCGACCAGGCCGAAATCGTGATTTCCGCCGACGAGGTCGAACGGATGGACCACGACCGCACGGCCGCGCGACTGGCCTGGCTCCGGCGTAGGGAGCAAGTGTCATGAGTGGCCAATCCGACGCGATGCCCAGCGACATTACCGCTGGAAGTGCCACACGCGATCCCTACGTGCTGGGCCATCCCAGCGGGGCGGGAAAAAAGGGGTCGGGAGACCAGTTGGCCACCGGGCACGGCGAGGGCGGTCCCGCCTCGAAATTCGTTACCGTCACATACGGGTTTTGGATATTCCTGCTATCCGACATCATCATGTTCTCGGGCTTTTTCGCCTCTTACGCGGTGCTGGCCAATGCAACCAATGGCGGCCCGACCGGCAAGCAGCTGTTCGACCTCACACGCGTTGCCATTCAGACCGGACTTCTGTTGACCTCGACTTTTACCGCGGGCCTGGCCTCCCTTGCGCTCGAAAGACGTTCGGTGATCGGCACACAGGCGTGGCTCCTGGTCACCGGCGTACTTGGAGCGTTGTTCCTGCTTCTCGAGGGACAGGAATTCATTACGATGATCGGGGATGATGCCGGTCCCGCCCGAAGCGCGTTCCTGTCGGCCTTCTTCGCATTGGTCGGCTGCCATGGCCTGCATGTGGGGCTTGGCATCCTGTGGCTTGGAACCATGATGGCCCAGCTTTGGGTGAAGGGCTTTCGGGCCGACATCTTGCGCAGGCTTCACTGCTTCAGTCTTTTTTGGCATGCCCTCGACATCATTTGGGTCGCCATTTTCAGCCTGGTTTACCTGCTGGGAGCATCGCAATGACAGACGACACCGCCTCATCCGACGCCTCGAGGGACACCCACGATACCGCTCCCGGCGAGGAGACGATCGCGCGCAACGAGCCCGCGGCCGGACTGCCGGGATATCTACTCGGCTACGGCCTTGCGTCCCTGTTGACGGTGGCGTCCTTCATCGCCGCCAGGACGGGGTTGATTTATCAGCCAGCCGTGATTTCCGCGCTGGTCGTGCTGGCCCTTGCACAGATTGGCGTGCATCTGGTTTTCTTCCTGCATCTGACGAGCGGACCAGACAATACGAACAACATTCTGGCCCTCGCCTTCGGAGTGTTGATCGTCGCCCTGGTTGTGCTCGGTTCCGTCTGGATCATGGGACATCTCGACCAGAACATGCCGCGGATGAAGCCGCAGCAGCTTGCCTTGCTGACCCTTTGTCCCGCCGGGACGCTTCGGCTGGCGTCGGCCGTGAACCGTCCCGCGGCCTGTCGATAGTTCGACCGGAAGAATAGCGATGAAGGAGGAATTGATGATCCCCGAATGGCTGCATTGGGTGTCCCTGCTTTCGTTGCTGGCCGGCATTTTGTCTTCAATCTGGATTGCATTCGACGAGTTCCGAAATCCGCGGAAGATGTGGATCATGAACCTCGTTTGGCCGGTCTGTGCCCTCTTCGGATCCGGCTTCGTTCTTTTCGTCTATCTGCATGCCGGCCGGCCAAGTTCGAAGGCCAGGGAGGAGCGGCCAGGCCAAGGCGCAGGGAACACGGGCTCGGACAAGCCGGTTCTTTCGCCGACCGCGATCGCAAAGGCAGCTTTTCATTGCGGAGCCGGCTGCACCGTGGGCGATGTCATTGCCGAGACCCTGGCGCTTGCGTTCCCAACCGTCCTGTTGTGGCTGGGTTGGAAAAGCCTGTTTGCCGAGAGAATGATTTCAGTCTGGATCCTGGACTACATCTTCGCCTTTGTCCTGGGCATCGCTTTCCAATATTTTACGATCAAGCCGATGCGGCAGCTGTCCGCGAAGCAAGGATTGCTACAAGCGCTCAAGGCCGACGCTCTGTCGCTGACGGCCTGGCAGGTTGGCATGTACGGCCTAATGGGGGTCGGGCAGTTTTTGATCTTCGAACCGGCCTTCGGAACGCGGCTGGAAGCCGACACGCCTGAGTTCTGGTTCTTGATGCAACTGGCCATGCTGGCCGGCTTTGCCACCAGTTACCCCGTAAACTGGTGGCTCCTCAGAAAAGGCATAAAGGAAGTAATGTAGGCGGGCGCGAGCCATGGACCGCTGCCGTTGTAACCAGATGCTTGATCCGGTCCTCGCCGCCGCGAATGGCGGTGCGGAACACCTAGTAGGAGCTCGCGGCAGACTCGACCGACTTGCGCAGGTCTCGCACCTCGTCTGAGGTCACCGCGCCCGCCTTGTTGCCCCAGGCGTTGCGGACGTAGGTGGCGACTGACGCAATCTGGCCATCCGAAAGTTTCCATCCGAATGAAGGCATCGCCAGTGCGTTCGGGCTTGCCGAAATCGACGCAGCGTGTCCGCCGTTGAGAACGATGCGCAAGAGAGAAAGCGGCTGGTCGGACTGGACGATGCCGTCGCCTTTGAGCGATGGAAAAAGGCCTTTCACGCCCACGCCCCCTGCCTGGTGGCATGCCGAGCATTGGTCGGCATAGATCGCCTGTCCGGCACGAACAACGTTCTGGTCTGGGACCTCCGTGCTTTCCGGCGCGGTAGCCGGGAGTGACTTCAGATAGGTTGCGATCGCATGCAAATCTTCGTCGCTCATCTTGGACGTCGAATCCTTGATCACCTCGGCCATCGGCCCGTAGGCCGTGGTGCGGTCATTACGCCCGGTCTTGAGAAAGCGGGTGATGTCCTCTGTGTCCCACGATCCCAGACCCGCACGCTGATCGCCAGCCAGGCTAGGCGCGAACCAGTTCTGGATTTTTCCGCCCTGGTACTTTTGGTCCGCCTTGGCCGAACCGAACATGTTCTTGGGGGTATGGCAGGCGCCGCAGTGACCGAGACCTTCCACCAGGTAGGCGCCGCGGTTCCACTCCGCCGATTGCTGTTTGTCAGGTTGGAATTCACCGGGCGTGAAGAACAGCTCGTTCCATCCCGCCATGGCGATCCTATGGTTCAGCGGCCATGGGAACTCGTTCGGGCGTGCTTTCGAGCGGACCGGCTCCAAGGTGCGCAGATAAGCACGAATGTCGTCGACGTCCGCACGCGAAACCTTGGTGAACCAAGGGTAGGGAAATGCCGGATAGAGACGCCTTCCGTTCGCCGCTATACCCTCGTGCATGGCGCGGTAGAATTGCTCCTCGGTCCAAGCGCCGATGCCCGTCTCGGGGTCGGGGGTGATGTTGGCTGAGTAGATGATACCGAATGGCGTCTCGATGGGCCTGTCGCCGGCGAAGGGCTTGCCGTCTTCCGCTGTATGGCAGGCGACGCAATCGCCGGCTGCCGCCAGCTGGCGGCCGCGCTCCTGCCTGGCAAAGTCTCCGATCTGCGCGTGGGCGAATGGGCCCGAAAGAACCAACCACCCGCCGATCAAGGCGGTGCCCGCGGCCATGGTGAGGAGCGTCTGCTTCGTCATGTCTGCACCAGAGGGGCTGGGCGCTTGAGATACTGGTTGCGGATCGCGTCCGCTGCCCAGAGCGCGAGTGCGCTGACTGTCCCTGTTGGATTGTATCCGCTGTTGTGGGGGAAGGCGCTGGCGCCGACCACGAATAGATTGGGCACGTCCCAATGTTGCAGATACCGGTTCACCACGCTTTGCTGGGGCGTGGCGCCCATGATGGCGCCGCCCGTGTTATGTGTCGACTGATACGGCTCGATGTCATAATGCGGCCCCCGTGGCGACTTCTTGATCTCGCGCGGCTTCATCGCCTTCGCAATGTCGACCATCTTGGCCATGGTGAAATCCTGCATCTTCAATTCATTCTGCTTGAAGTCGTAGGTCATGCGCATCAACGGGCGGCCGTAGACATCCCGATAGCTTGGATCAAGGTCGAGGTGGTTGGCCGCGTTCGGCATCACCGCCCCCATCAACGAGACCGACATGGAGGTCAGATAGTTCTCGATGAAAGCCTTCTTCCATTTGGCGCCCCATTTTGGGGTGCCTTCGGGCAGGAACTCGGTCTCGATCGGCCGACCCGTGGTCACGTAGCCGGCAATGTAGCCGCCGTGTATGAAGCCGAGCCCGCCATGATCGAAGTTATCGCCATTCCAGTCGTCGACGATCATGCCCGAAGCGCCTGCCCCGACAAACGGATTGAGGATCTTGTCGCCGAGGAAAACGTTCACCGAAGGGGTGATCTGATAGCAATAATTCTTGCCGAGCGTTCCCTGGCCGGTGCTTGGGTCGTAGGTCGTGCCAATTCCGGAAGTCATCAACAGATGCACGTTGTGCGTGATGTAGGCGCACACAACGACAAGGTCGGCGGGCTGTTCGAATTCATTCCCGTGCATGTCCACGTAGGTGACACCCGTGGCGCGTTTGCGCGAACTGTCGACATTGATGGCGGTGACCTCGCTTTCGGTGCGAAGAGCAAAGTTCTTCTTCTGCATCAGGACGGGCAAGATCGTCGTCTGTGCGCTCGCCTTGGAATAGTTGCCGCAGCCGAACTTTTCGCAGAACCCGCAATAGGTGCAGGGCGCCAGGCTGACACCGAGCGGGTTGGTATAGGCCTGTGACATGTTCGCCGAAGGGCATGGGAACGGATGCAGCCCGATCGACCCCGCCGCTTCTGCAAACAACGTCGGTCCATAGGTCTGCTTCATCGGCGGCGTGGGATAGGGCTTGGAACGCCGCCCCTCGAAGGGGTTTCCGCCCGATTGCTTCTGTCCCTTCACGTTGCCGGCCTGACCGGCTATGCCGCACAGTTCCTCCCAGCGCGTATAATACGGCTCGAGTTCGTCATAAGTGACGCCCCAATCCTGAAGCGTCATGTCCTGCGGGACCATGCCTTGCCCGTAACGTGCGATCGTCTGGCTTCGGATCTCGAAATCGTATGGCAGGAAGCGCCAGGCCTGACCATTCCAGTGCAAAATCGAGCCTCCAACCCCGGTTCCGGGCAGGAATGAGCCCAGGCGACGCATGGGCAGCGCCTTCTGGTCGGATGTGTTGCGGAACGTCAGGGTCTCCTGGGCGGTCTGCTCGAACAGATGACCGTGGTAGCGGTAACGGAGCTCATCCTGGATGAAGGTTGGCGCAAAATCCGTGCTGGTTTCCCGCCAACTGCCGCGTTCGATCGCAAGGACGTCCAAGCCGGCCTCGGTCAATTCTTGTGCCATGATGGCGCCGGTCCAGCCGAATCCGACGAGCAACACATCAACCGAAGGAAGCTTTTGAGACACGGTGTTTATCCCTGGCTGTCCCAAGCCGGGCGGCCGCGAATGCCGACAGGAGGCTGATCGTAGCGTTCCCCGTGGCGGTCGACCCAGTCGAGATAATTGTAACGCGCACCTGGAAAGCCGAGCATCTTCCAGCCAGCCATCTCCTTGTTGCCGCCATAGATGGGATCGCTGAACATGCCCTCCTTGGTGTTCAGCCACAGCATTTTAAAGAATGTCTTGGCATCGACGCCGCGGAGATCGACCTTGCCCTCCTCAAGGTCAGACAGGAGCGCATCCTGTGCTTCGGGCGCAAGCTCCGCAAAACGCTTGCCGCCTTGCGAAGCCACGACATGCTGGTCAATCGCTGCGATGGCTGCGCGGTAGAGCGCGGAAGGCGTCATGCGCGATTGGTAGCCCTGCGTGTCCTCGCCTTTGTCCCAGGGCCCCTGCATGTACCAGCTACCGCCGCGCCCATAGGCGCCGGCGAGCTGATGGTCGATAAACAGCGGTACACCGCAGGCGTGAGCCCCCGGGCCGAGTGCATCCTGAGGGATCAGCCTTTCGGTCGCGGCTTCGACAAAGGCGAGCTCATCGGTCGTGAAGAATTTATAGTCAGGCGATTCGAGCGGATTTGGCGCATCGGCCTGATGCGGCAGCCACCTGTCACCATCACCGCCTTTGAGTTCTCGTGCCGAAGCCGCGCCTATCGTGGCCGATGCTGTAACCGTCGCACCTGCCGTGAGAAATCGACGGCGGCTCAACACGTTCGGATTCATGGCGCAATTTCCAGCGGCTGATGGCTTGTCTCGGCCAAACCGCGCTCTCCCGGCATTGTTCCGCCCTCTGACGCGTTTGTGATCGGCGGCATGAGCAGATCGGCTGAACGCATCGGGAATCGATCCAGGCCTGCCCGCGGCACGCGTCCGCTTCGGATTGCACGAACTTCTTACAGCGACGGTTCCACTGGGGTCCCGGTGCCCTAGTTGTGCTGATCACACCAAACATGAGGCCGCTATGAACGACCTTCCAATCCTCACCCTGGGGATGATCCTGCTCACCGCTTCTTTGGTGGCGATGATCTCCAGACGGCTGCGTCTTCCTTACAGTGTCGGGCTTGTCGCGGCAGGTATCGCCCTTGGCTTCATGCCCGGCGTTGTCGACCTCCCCCTCAGTCGCGATTTGATTTTCACGGTGTTTTTGCCGCCGCTAATCTTCCAGGCGGCGCTTGCGATCGAGTGGCGTCATTTTCGCCTGAACCTGCCGGTCACCATTCTGCTCGCGTTCCCCGGTGTCGCCATAGCCGCCGCGGTGGTTGCGATCGGCATGCATCTGCTGCTCGGATGGAGCTGGATCGGTGCCGGGCTATTCGGCGTGCTGATAGCTGCGACCGATCCGGTGTCGGTTGTCGCGGCCTTCAAGGAGATGAAGGTTCGACCCCGCCTGGCTCTGCTCGTCGAATCTGAAAGTCTGCTCAATGACGGCGCGGCCGCGGTCGGCTTCGGCATCCTGGCGGCAATCCTGGCAGGCGCCGAGGCGACGCCACTGAGCATTGCCTGGTCGCTGTTCTGGACGGTGGCGGGTGGGATTGCCTGCGGCGCGGCAGTGGCGGCTCTGCTCCTTCTGATCGCCGGCCGGACCGAAGACCATCTTGTCGAGATAACCCTTACGACCATCGCGGCTTACGGTTCGTTTCTGCTTGCGGAGGATCTTGGCATGTCCGGCGTGCTGGCCACTCTCACGGCAGGCCTGATTGTGGGCAATGTCGGTTGGAAAGGCGCTATTTCCGCCAATGCCAGAAGTCACGTCCTGTCGTTCTGGGAGTACGCGGCCTTCCTGGCGAATTCGATCGTGTTCATCTTGATTGGCGGCCATGAAGCTCATCAGCCCTTTGGAATATTCGCAGGCACCTCGGCGGTCGCGGTTTTGCTCGTGCTGTTTGGTCGGGCCTTGGCCATCTATCCTCTCTGTGCCCTGCTTGCCGCCACGCGCTTGAAAGTGGATACCAGCTACCAGCACGTTTTGGTCTGGGGTGGGCTGCGCGGCGCCCTCGCTCTGGCCCTTGCGCTCGCACTTCCTGAAAACGTTGCCGAGCGCGGTGAAATAATCGTTGTCGCATTCGCGGTCGTTGCCTTTTCCATCTTTGTCCAGGGGTTGACCATGCCCTGGCTCATCAGACGGATGGGGCTGACCGCAGAAGACGCGGGTTCTGCCGCACGCGATCATGGCGGGCGATGAGGAGGCCAGAGGCGTTGTCGGGTTCGTGGCCGCTGCGGTGATTGTCACCGGGCCTGGAAAGACGATGCCGATGCCGGGCCGGTATCGGGCCGTTCACACATGGTTGAACTTCGCTCTGCACCGGGTGAAAATATCCGCGTCAACGGGGGCGGAGCGACCGCGTCGTCTTTGCGAGATTTTCAGCAAAGCCGGGCCAGCTTCACGAGGCTCTGCCCGAGCCAGCGGAGGCGACTGGGTATGGCCTATGGGCTGTGGAACGATGCGCTTCATGAATGATTCCCTCGCATCAGCCAGCTCGGAAGGCGCTATGCCGGAGTCTTGGTCCAGCTGCGAAGCTGCAGTCCTGGGCGCGTGTCGTCGGTCAGGCCGCGACTGCATTCAAGACGCACAAGCTTTCTATCGTCGCGTCCGGCGTGGCTTTCCGCGCCACCCTTGCGACATTCCCCAAGCAGCATGACGCATGACCCGGCCTGTTCACTCATCCGGGCCTGCCGGCATGTCGACTCCCGGAACAAAGCGCATCCTGGCTTGTTAGGGCGCGTCGCGAATTGCGCACTGACAAGGACAAAGCCGATGAAAATACGACACCTTTTCGCATCGCTTGCCGCTGCTTCCATTCTTATGGCGATGCCTGCTCTCGCTGCCGTCAGCGCTCAGGACTTTGTCGACAAGGCCGCCATCGGCGGCAAGTTCGAAGTCGACTCGAGCCAGGTTGCCCTGAACAAGGCTCAGGACCAGAGCACCAAGGACTTCGCACAGAAGATGATCGAGGATCACGGCAAGGCCAATGCCAAGCTGGAAACGGTCGCCGGCGAACAAAAGCTGAAAGTGCCGACAGCGCTTGACGCGCAGCACCAGGATGAGTTGGACAAACTCAAGAACGCGCAGGCGCCGATCGATCAAGCCTATCTCGACATGCAGCGCAAGGAGCACGCCGATGCGATCAAGCTGTTTGAAGACTACGCCCAGGCCGGCGACAACGCGGCGCTCAAGACCTTCGCCCGTCAAACAGTCGATACGCTGAAGATGCACCAGCAAATGCTCGAAAAGATCGCCGCGGGGCGTGACACCACCACCGGAGCGACGACGCCGGCGGTGAAGACCGGCAATGCCCCCAATGCCGCCGCTCTCGTCCCCGGTGCGAACAGCTTCACCGAAGCCCAGGCCAAGAGCCGTATCGAGGATGCAGGCTATTCCAACGTCTCGAAGCTTACGAAAGACAACCAAGGCATCTGGCGCGGCACGGCAAGCAAGGCGGGCAAAAATCTCGACGTCGGGCTCGACTACCAGGGCCACGTCGTTGCCGCCAGCAAGTGAGCATGGATCAGGAGAAATCAGATGAAGACCCTAACTGGACTGTACGACAATTATGACGACGCGGCCAACGCGGTCGGCGAACTGGAAGCCATGGGTGTCCCGCATTCGAACATCAGCATCATCGCCAATAACTCGAATGACTGGTACGACGCGGATCGTTCCGAGGCTGCAGAAGATGCCGGGACCGGCGCGGGAATCGGAGCCGTGGTCGGCGGTGCCGGCGGACTGCTGACAGGGCTGGGCGTCATGGCCATTCCGGGGGTCGGCCCGGTGGTCGCGGCCGGATGGCTTGCCGCAACCGCCGCTGGGGCGGTTGCCGGCGCGGTGGCCGGCGGTGCGGTGGGAGGCATCATCGGGGGGCTGACGGAGTCGGGCGTACCCGAAAGCGATGCACATGTATACGCTGAGGGAGTTCGTCGTGGCGGCACGTTGGTCACGGCCAAGGTAGACGATGAACTCATTGCCAGCGCCGAGGAAATTCTGGGCAACTCCAGATCAGTGGACTTGGCGGAACGCCGCAGGGCTTACGAGGCCGGAGGCTGGACTGGCTTCGATCCAAATGCAGGCGAATATATGCCTGACGAAACCGATCGTGACAGCGCCCGAGCGATAAATCGCCCTTGAACCGCAAGCCCCGCCGCTAACAGCGGCGGGGCTTGCCTCTCCAGACGCGATCCGATGCAGGCATGATGACTGCCGCGGCGGACAGCAGCTGGACGATGGCTTCCCGGATTCCTCGCAACGAGCGACGGAACAATTTCCGGAGCCTTAGGCGAGGCGCCGTCAGTCAATCCCGAGCGCTTCTTGGTGAACGTCGGACGCTATCGAGCGTCCGCACCATTACAATGCCTGCCCCAGGCGTCCCAAGGCTGGGAGGGACCGGTAGCGGCCCTGGCATCTGTCGCCAAACTTGCATTCAAGCCGGATTGCATCGCGGACGCTCTTGTTGTACGAACGTTCAACAAGACATCTGACGAGTACCTGCCGTGGTACGAACCGAGTTTCCCTTTGTCGTCGAAACCATCGATCCGCTTTGGATCGAACTGGCCGACGGAACACGCATAGCCGCAACTTTGTGGCGCCCGCGAACCGATGACAGGGTTCCCGTCGTCGTCGAGATGGTGCCATATCGCCGCCGCGACGGCACGGTGGCCCGCGACTTGGATATCCACCCCTGGCTCGCCGGTCACGGCATTGCCTGCGCCCGCATCGACATCAGGGGCTCCGGCGATTCCGACGGCGATCTCGCTGACGAATACCTGCCGCGCGAGCAGGAAGACGCCTGCGAGATAATTGCCCATCTGGCAGCACTCCCATGGTGCAACGGCAATGTCGGCATGACCGGCATTTCCTGGGGCGGTTTCAACGCCCTGCAGGTCGCGGCGCGGCGGCCGCCGGCCTTGAAGGCCATCATTGCCAACTGCGCTACCGACGACCGCTACGCCGACGACATCCATTATATGGGCGGCGCTCTGCTGACCGAGCAGGAGATGTGGTCCAACTTCATGCTGGTGAAGAAGGCGATGGCGCCCGATCCGCAGATCGTCGGCGACGCCTGGCGGCCGATGTGGATGAGCCGACTTGCGGCGACGACCTCGCTTTCTGAAGTGTGGCTCGCGCATCAGCGCCGTGATGACTATTGGCGGCAAGGCTCGGTATGCGAGGACCATTCCGCGATCGAATGCGCCGTCATGGCGGTCTGCGGCTGGGAGGACAGCTATTCGAACTTCGTGCCGCGCCTGCTTCAACATCTGCCGGGACCAAAGCTTGGCATTGTCGGACCGTGGTCGCATGCCTATCCCTGCCGTGGCGCACCGGGGCCGCTGATCGGCTACCTGCAAGAGGCGCTGCGCTGGTGGCGCCATTGGCTCGCCGGCGAAGACACCGGCATCATGAACGAGCCTCTCTACCGCGTCTGGATCACGAGCGAAGAGCGGCCGCGACCCTTTTATCTGCCCGATCATGCCGGCAGTTGGGCCGCCGAGGATCAGTGGCCGTCGCCGCGCATCGAGCGTCGCGTAATGCACCTGAACGCCAGCGGATTAGGCTGCAATGCAGTATCTGGCGATACGCGTTCAGTATGCTCGCCGGCCACCGCCGGCCGCGATTGCGGCCGCTGGGGCGGCTATGGCGGTTCTTGTCCGGACATGCCCATAGACCAGCGCCGCGAGGACGGCCTGGCGCTTTGCTTCGACACGCAGCCGCTCGACGACGATGTCACCTTCGTCGGTGCGCCCGAACTCGATCTGCTTGTCAGCGTCGACCAGCCGCATGTCAATCTCGCTGTCCGGCTCTGCGATGTCTATCCCGACGGCACCTCCGCGCTGATGACCTATGGCGTGCTCAATCTCAGCCATCGCGACAGCCACGAGCATCCGACGCCGTGTCCGGTCGGAACGCCCTTTCGCGTGCGGCTGAAGCTCAACGATTTCGCCCGCACCGTACCAAAAGGCCATCGTGTCCGTCTGGCTTTGGCCAACCAGCACTGGCCGATCCTGTGGCCGCAGCCGAAGCTGTCGACGCTGTCGGTGGCGACCGGCAACAGCACGGTGATGCTTCCGGTGCGCCCGCCGTCACCGCGAGACCATGACGTTCGCTTCAAGCCCGCCGAAACGGCACCGCCGGTTCCCACCACGACGCTGGACGAGGGCTTCGACCGCCGCATCGTCACCGACGATGTCGGCTCGGGTATGCAGACCATCGCGCTGACCTCGAACCATGGGAGCAGGCGCTATGACGATCGCGCTATCACCGTCTCCTCGGCCAACAGCGATACGATGAGCATCCGTGCCGACGATCCGCTGTCGGCAAAACTCGTCACAGAATACCGCTGGGGGATCGCCAGCGGGGATGCCGACACCGAAGCGATAGCGGTGACCGAACTGACGGCGGACGAAACCCATTTCACCTTGAGTTGGCATCTCGAGGCGCGAGAACGGGGCAAGCTCATCCAGAGCGCCTCGGCGACGCGGCGCATCAGGCGCGATTTCGCCTGAGGGGAGGGGAGGAGGTAATGCTAGCATATGCAGTGAAACGCATCGGTCTTGGCCTCCTTATCCTCGTTCTCGTCATGGTTGCCATGTACGCGGCCGTGTTTCTTGTCCCCGGCGATCCGGCAACCGTGGCGCTTGGTCCGAGAGCCACGCCGGAATTGAAGCGGCTGCTGATCGAACGCATGGGGCTCGACCAGCCGGTCTGGTGGCAGATCGTCGAATTTTTCCGCAACGCGCTGACCGGCAATCTGGGCTACGACGTCTGGTCGAACCGGCCCGTCTCCACTTTGGTCCTGCAGGCGCTGCCGAACACGCTGATCCTCGGGCTGACCGCACTGGCGGTCGCTCTTCTCATAGGTGTGCCCTTGGGCTGCCTGTCGGTTATGCGGCGCGGCACGGCAGCCGATGCCGTCATCGGCGTGCTGTCGGTCGGCGTCATCGCCGTGCCGTCCTTCGTCGTCGCCATCTATTCGCTGCTGCTCTTTGCCGTCACGCTTCGCTGGCTGCCGGCTATCGGCGCCGGCGAGGCCGGCGACTTCATCAGCCAGGCCAAGGCACTGGTCATGCCGGCCGCGGCGATCGCACTCGGCTGGATTGGTTACATCGCCCGCATGGTGCGCGCTTCTATGATGGAGGTGATGGGCGAGCCGCATATCCGCACCGCCCGGTCCTTCGGCCTGCCCGAGTGGAAGATCGTCTCCAAATACGCGCTGCGCATCGCCATCATCCCGACGATTTCACTGGTCGCGGTCGGCCTTGGCAGCATCCTGTCCAGCGCCGTCTTCGTCGAGGCGGTGTTCGCCCGCCCCGGCATCGGCAAACTCATCACCGACGCCGTCAACACCCGCAACTATCCGGTCGTCATGGGCACGGTGCTGATCATGACCGCCATCTACGTCTCCATCACCATTGCCGCCGATCTGCTGATCGCGCGGCTCGATCCGAGGGTGCGTGATGTCTTCCGTGGCTGAGGCTTCATTGTCCACTCCCGATCGACAACGATTTGTCCTGTTGCGTGCGCTGCTTGCCGATCCGTTTACCTGCGTGGCGCTGATCCTGGTCGCCGGCTTCCTCATCACCGCCATCTTCGCGCCATGGCTGGCGCCCTATTCGCCGGTCAAGATCGACGTGCTGCACAAGCTGCAGCCGCCATCGATGGAACACTGGTTCGGCACCGATCATCTCGGCCGCGATCTCCTGTCGCGCGTCATCTTCGGCGCGCGCACCGCGCTCACCATCGCCATGGTTTCGGTGGCCGTCGCCGGTGCCATCGGCTTGGTACTCGGCCTGATCGCCGGCTATGGCCCGCGCTGGCTCGACGCCATCCTGGTGCTGACCTTCGACAGCCTCAACTCCCTGCCCATGATCATGTTCGCGCTCGCCATCATCACCGTGCTGGGCGCCGGTACCGGCACGCTGATCATCGTTATCGCCGCGACGTCGTTCCCGAGCTACGCCAGGCTGATCCGGGCGCAGACGCTGGCGCTGAAGAACAGCGACTATATTCTCGCCGAACGCCTACTCGACGCCAGTGCCGCGCGCATCATCTTCATCCACCTTCTGCCCAATGTCGTCGGTCCGCTGATCATCCTTCTGTCGATGGACATCCCGGTCGTGATCATGGTCGAGGCCGGTTTGAGTTTCCTGGGCTTGGGTGTCCGGCCGCCGACGCCGTCCTGGGGTAGCATCCTCTATGACGGCTACACCAGCATCCGCTCGGCACCCTTCATGGTCGTCTTCGGTGGGCTGCCGCTGGTGCTCGCCACACTCGGCTTCACCTTCCTCGGCGAAGGCCTGCGCGACTATCTCGATCCGCGCCTGCAATTGCGGAGGCCGGCATGAGCGGTTCGCTCGTCGCCAGCGATCTCAGCGTCCGCTACCAGACGCCGCATGGCAGCGTTTACGCGTTGCGCCACGTCGACATCGAGGCGCATCCCGGCGAGGTCATCGGCATTGTCGGCGAGAGCGGCTGCGGCAAGTCCACGCTCGTCACCGCACTCGCCAATCTGCTGCCGGCCAATGCCCACATCGACGGATCGATCCGCTATGACGGCGTCGACCTCGCGAAACTCGACGCGCACCGCCAGCGCCTGTTGCGCGGCGACGAGATCGCACTGGTCAGCCAGGACCCGATGACGGCGTTCAACCCGGTGCTGACCATCGGCGACCAGCTTGTCGACTTCCAGCATCACCGCAACGATCTTGGCCGGGCGCAGAAGCGGGCGCGCATCGCCGCCATGCTCGACCGCGTCGGCATTGCCGACGCCGAACGGCGCATGCGGAGTTATCCGCACGAACTGTCCGGCGGCATGCGCCAGCGCGTCGCCATTGCCGCCGCGCTGCTGACCGATCCTGGCTTGCTCATCGCCGACGAGCCGACGACGGCGCTCGATGTCACCATGGAGGCGCAGATCATCCATCTGCTGCGCGAGCTCAGGCGCGAATACAACGGCATCATCATCGTCGTATCGCACCATCTCGGCGTCATCGCCGAACTCTGCGACCGGGTCTATGTCATGTATGCCGGGGAGGTGGTCGAGGGCGGCGAGGTCGACGCCATCTTCCACGATGCCAGGCACCCCTACACCCAAGCGCTGCTCGCCTGCGATCCCGCCCGCTTCCACGAGAGGCTGGACAGGTTGCCGACCATCCCAGGCTCGCTGCCGAGCCTCACCCAGCCTCCCCCGGGATGTGTCTATGCACCACGTTGCAACCGCGCCTTCGCACCGTGCAGCACCATCGCGCCGCCGCTGGTGACGCTCTCCGCTTCGCACGTGGCACGCTGTCATGCGGTGACACGATGAGCCCGCTGCTTGCCGTCGAGGATCTGTCGGTGACTTTTGCCCGCAACGGCGTTCTCAGCCGCTTGCTCAACCCGGTCCCGCTGCCGGGCTTCAACGTCATCGACGGGGTGACGCTGTCGCTGATGCCGAACGAGACGCTTGGGCTGGTCGGCGAGTCCGGCTCAGGCAAGACGACGCTCGCACGCACCATTCTCGGCCTCGTCAGGGCGGCGGCCGGCCGCATCGCCTTCGAGGGCAGGGATGTCGCGACGCCGGCCGATTTCCGTGCCATGCGCCGGCGTTCGGCGATGATGTTCCAGGACCCGGTGGCGTCGCTCAGCCCGCGCCTGCGCATCGGCGCGCTGCTCACCGAACCTCAGGTCATCCAGGGTGTGCCGATGCCGGATCGCCGTGCGGCGGCAAAAGCGCTGCTGGCGCTGGTCGGTTTGCCCTCATCCCTCGTCGACCGCTATCCGCACGAGTTGTCGGGTGGCCAGGCGCGCCGTGTCGGCGTTGCGCGCGCCCTGGCGATGAAGCCGCATCTGCTTCTCGCCGACGAGCCGACCGCCGGCCTCGATGTTTCGGTGCAGGGCGACGTGCTGAACCTGATTGGCGAGTTGAAGCGCGAACTCGGTTTCGCCGCCATGATCGTCACCCACAATCTGGCAATGATCCGCCATGTCAGCGACCGGCTGGCCATCATGTATCTCGGCCGGCTGGTCGAGACCGGACCGACGCAGGACGTGTTTTCGGCGCCGATGCATCCCTACACCGCGACGCTGATCCGGTCCGAGCCCATTCCTGACCCGCGCCGGCGCAGCCTGAGGCCTGCCGTCACCGGCGAGATCCCGAGCGTGTTTCGGCGGCCTGCGGGCTGCGAGTTCCATACGCGCTGCCCGATCGTACGCGAACGCTGCAAAACCGAAGCACCGGCCTATCGCCCGATGGGCACCGACCGGATGGTGCGCTGCCATTTCCCGCTGCAGAAAGGCGGGCAAGAACGGGAAGCCTTCTCACACGCTTCCGTAAACCAAAGGGGAAACTGACATGACGCAATGGAAAATGGACAGACGTGCATTCCTGAAAGCGGCCGGAGCGCTCGGTGCCGGCCTGGCAATGAAGCCAGGCTTTGCCTGGTCGGCTGTCGGCGACACGCTGCGCATCCGCATGGAAGGTGATCTGCAGTGTCTCGATCCTGCCTTCATGAATGGCGGCATCGAGGATGTCATGATGCGCGGCATCTACGTCTCGCTGAACCATTTCGGCGACATCAGGAAGGGCTCGCCCTGGTCGCTGTGGGGCGCCGAGAAGCTTGAGCAGAAGGATCCGAAGACCATCGCCTTCACTCTGATCGACGGGCTGAAATGGTCTAACGGCTTCGGCGCGGTCACCTCAGACGACGTGAAATTCTCGTTCGAGCGTATCGCGGACAAGGCGCGGGCATCGCCCTGGGCCTATCAGTTCGAAAAACTCGACCGTGTCGAGGTCGTCGATGCCCGCAATGGCATCATCCACCTGAAGGAACCGTATCAGCCGATCTTCGTCACCAGCTTGCCTTACTATGGCGGCCACATCATCAGCCGCGCCGGCACTGAGAAGGCGGGCGGCAAGTTCACCACGCAGCCGCCAGCGACATGCGGCCCCTATCTTTTCTCCGACTGGCAGCAGAAGCAGAAGGTGACGTTGACCGCCAATCCGGACTGGCCGGGACCGAAGCCGGATTTCGGCAAGGTCGAAATCTATGTCGTGTCGGACGACCAGGCGGCCCAGCTCGCTTACGAAGCCGATGCCTTCGACTACACCAAGATCGCGATTTCGGCGACCAAGGCGGTCAAGGCGAACCCACCGGCCGACACGACCCTGATCGAGGCGCAGTCGACCCGTTATGTCTGGCTGACCGTCAACATGCTGAGCCCGCGGCTCAAGGATTTGAAGGTCCGCCAGGCAGTGCAGTATGGCGTCGACGTCGGGCAGATCCTTACCGGCGTCTATGATGATTTGACCAAGCGTTCCACTGGTGTCGTCCAGCCCGGCACCAAGTTCGCACGCGCCAGCAATCTGATCGCGGCGCCCGACTACGAAAAATCCGCCGCGCTGCTCAAAGAGGCCGGCGTCAGCGACCTGTCGCTGACCCTGACGGTCATGAACGATTCCATCCGCACCGCGACCGCGCAGATCATCCAGGCGAGCCTTGAGCAGGCCGGCATCAAGGTCGAGATCCAGCCTTATGACGAGGCGGCCTTCTGGGGCGTCGGCGACAAGACGCAGGGCGAGGGCTACAAGAACATCGATCTGGCGCTGATGGACTTCGCCGGCGGCATCGATCCTTCCGAAAACCTGGTCTGGTTCCGTCCCGACCAGATCGGCGCCTACAATTGGTCCGGCTTCGACAGTCCCGAGTTCGAGACCAGCTATCAGCAACTGGTGGCGGAAAGCGACGAGGCCAAGCGCATCGCATTGTCCAACCGGATGGAGGATCTGATGGAGCAGTCCGGCGGCTTCGTCTTCATCTGCCACCAGCCGCTGGTCGCCATCCACAAGGCCAGTTTGGACCCGGTGATCTACCCCGACGGTCACCCCAATCCGGTCCTGTTCAAGAAGAAAGCCTAAACGCTTCCATGGACAGGAACGGCGCAATCGACTAGCTGGGGTCCATGACGGAAGCCCAACCAGAAGGTGCAAAAGGTAAGCGCGGCGCCAAGAAGGCTCCGCCGCGCTTCAGCCGCGAACAGGCTGAAGTGCGCCGCTCCATGCTGATCGAGGCGGCGACGCGCTGCCTGTCAGTCGGCGGCATCGGCGCCTTCACCATCGATCGGATCTGCAAGGAGGCGGGCGTCTCGCGCGGCCTCATCAACCATCACTTCGAAGGCCTCGATGGGTTGCTGGTCGAGGTCTACAAATCCTCGCTCTACGCCAGCGTCAACAACCAGATCGCCGAAGCCAAGCGCCGTCGCGCCGAGGCGTCCGATTGGCCACCGGAGGCATCGCTTGCCGCGCTGGTGCGCTCCAACTTCTCGCCCGAATATTTCAGCCGCGAGAACCTGCTCATCTGGCTGTCGCTGTGGGGCGAGATCGCCATCAACCCCCGTCTTAAGGCTGCGCATCGCGAACTCTATGACGCTTATCGGGCGGAACTGGCCGAGGACATCGCCGCTGTCGCGATGCCTCGCGGGAAGCGAGTCGACGCCGGGGCACTGGCGCGCAATTTCATCGCCCTGATCGATGGTCTGTGGCTCGAATGGTGCCTCGACGAAAGTGTGGTAACGCCACAGGCTGCCGAGGCGGCGGGCTTTGAAATGCTGGAAGCGCAGGTTGGGCCGTTGCGGGCCACATAATCCTTCAGGCTCAAGCTTGGCGGCACAGCTTCAGTTCAGCGGCGAGCCGCCTTCGCGCTTGCGGCGATCCATGTAGTCACGCAACGCTTCGTCGATGCCTGGATCGATCGGCGGCTGCTCGTACTCGGCGACCATGCGCTTCCAAACGACGTTGGCGCGTTCTCGTGCCGTGACCTGACCGCGCTCCATCCAGGTGTCGTAATTGTCCCAATTCGACACCAGCGGCGAATAGAAGGCGCGCTCATAGCGCTGCATGGTGTGCGCTGCGCCAAAGAAATGTCCGGCCGGGCCGACCTCGCGTACCGCTTCCAGCGCCAGGGTGTCGATGTCGACCACGGGCGGGTCGAAGTAAGCCGACATCATCTGCAGCATCTCGGCATCAATGACCATTTTCTCGAACGATGCGGTCAGCCCGCCGCCAAGCCAGCCGGCCGCGTGCAGCACCAGATTGGCGCCTCCCATCAGGCAGCCCCATAGCGACATCGCGCTTTCATAGGCGGCTTGCGCGTCGACTGAATTGGCGGCGGTGACATTGCTGGAGCGGAACGGCACGCCGATAAGCCGGCAGAGCTGACCGGTGATCTGCGCGGCCTGGGTATATTCGGGCGTGCCGAAGGCCGGCGCACCGGTTTTCATGTCGACATTGGAGGTGAAGCCGCCATACATGACCGGCACGCCGGGGCGCACGATCTGCGTCAGCACGATGCCGGCCAGCGCCTCGGCATGCTGCTGCGACAGCGCGCCGGCGAGCGTCACGGGGCTCATCGCGCCGGCCAGCGTGAACGGCGTGATGACGTTGACCTGGCCATGTTCGGCCATCGCGATCAGGCCTTCGGCCATGGGCTCGTCGAGTTGCAGCGGCGAGTTGGTGTTGATGATCCCGGTAAACACAGGCATTTCCCGCGCGAGGTTCTCGCGCGTCGTGCCGAGCGAAATGGCGACCATTTCCAGCGCGTCGATGGCGCGTCCGTTGCCGAGCGTCTGCGGCTGCCAGTTCTTGTCGAGCAAAGTAATCTCGGCATAGTAGAGGTCGAGGTGACGTGTGTTCTGGTGGAGGTCGAGCGGCTCGAACGGCCCGCCCCCTTCCTGGTGCAGCACGTTGAACGACTGGACGAGTTTCAGATAGTCGCACATCTCGGCGTAGGTACCGGGTCGGCGTCCGCGATCATTGTCCATGACGTAGGCCGGTCCGCCTACCGACGACAGGATGCAGTGCCGTCCGCCGACCTTGACGTTCTTTTCAGGGTTGCGGGCGCGCAGCTCGAACGACGACGGCGCCATGGCGACGCGCTCCATCACCATGGCGCGATCGAAGCGCACGCGCATCGAGCCTTCGTCGATGTCACACCCGGCCTCGCGATAGAGTTGCCGCGCCCGCGGCTGCAGCACCTTCATGCCGATCTCCTCGAGTATGGTCAAACCCATCTCGTGGATTGTCCGGACATGGTCGGCCGACAGGATCTCGATCGGCGCGTAGGGCCGCGTCAGCTGTTTCCATGGACGCTGCTCGATACCGCCGATTTCGCGCTGCGGTCGGCCGGGTCTGCGACGTGCCGTGATGCGCTCCATGGCTCTCTAGAACTCCTTGTTTGACGCAGTTCCGCAGAGAAAAACCGCCTCACGCTTTTCCTGGAATTGCTCTATTCAGCTGCCGTCCGCAACTCGAAGTCCGCCACCGCATCGACGATCGGCGTGTCGCGACGGTAGGGCGACAAGCGGGCCCTGGCGCCAATTTCCTGGGCGAGCTTGTGACCGCTGTGCACCGCATGGGCAATGGCGCCCGGAGCGAGCGCGTCGCCGACGCGATCGAGACTGTGGATGCCGGCTGCGGCAAGATCGTCGGCGCGTTCCGCCAGCGCCTCGAAAAGCTCGTTGCGCGGCAAGCGCAGCCCGACAATGAGAACCGCGCGGCAGGCAATGCTGCTCTCCTCGCCGGTGAACAGATGAGCCAGCGTTGCCGTCTCGCCATCGAAAGCCTTCAGCAGGTGCAGCGTCGTCACCGGCACTTTGCGCCGTGCCAGCGCGCGATGCACCAGCGGCAGTTCGTTGGTCATGATCGTCCAGGCCGACGCCTGGCCGGCCGGGGTGACGTAGCTGACCGGAATGCCTTGCGCGGCCAGATGCTCGGTCAGCACGCCGCCCATGTAATAATTATCGAAATCGAAGACGAGCGTCGGCCCTTCCGGTAGTTGGCCGGCGGCGATGTCGTCCGGCGTGAAGACCTTGGGGTGGTCGAGCCGGCCAACCGGAATCTCCAGCGATGAGTAAAGCATGTTCGTCCAGCGCGCGCCGGTCGCCAGCACCACGCGGTCGGGCGCAAGGTCGATGATCTCGTCCACGCCGAGCGTGCTCTCGGGATAAAGTGAGACGTTTTCCAGCTCGCTTAGCCGCCCGAGGCGATAGTCGACCACGCGATTCCAGGCCGCGAGGCCCGGCAGCGTCTTCTCGAAAGTCAGCCGCCCGCCGAAGCTCCGGCTGCTGTCGGCGAGCATCACCTCATGGCCACGACGGCCGAGCGTCAGCGCGCATTCGAGCCCGGCCGGTCCGCCGCCGACAATCAGCATTCGTTCAGGCCGGTCGGTGCGTTCGACACGCTCGGGGTGCCAGCCGCGCCGCCATTCCTCGCCCGCGGTCGGGTTCTGCGTGCAGCGCACCGGCACTCCGTCATGCCAGCTGGAAATGCAGATGTTGCAGCCGATGCATTCGCGGATTTCGCCCTCGCGGCCCTCGCGGATCTTGGCCGGCAGGAAGGGGTCCGCGATCGAGGGCCGGGCGCCGCCGATGAAGTCGAGCACGCCGCGCTTGATCTGCGAGACCATCGTGTCCGGCGAGGTGAAGCGCCCGACGCCGACCACCGGCTTTTTCGTCAGCGATTTGACGAAATCGATCACCGGCTCGTGGCTGCCTTCGCCGGTGAAGCGCGACGCCGAACAGTCGGTCGGGCTGGAATCCATCTTGACGTCGAAAAGATCGGGCAGGTCGGCCAGCAGATCGATCAGTTCATGTGCTTCCGAGGGCTGGTTGCGTCCCGGTCGGCCGCGCAGCTCCTCGAGGCTGACACGCAAGGCGACGCCGCAATCCTTGCCGACGGCATCCTTGGTGACTTCGATCATCTCGCGCACGAAGCGCACGCGGTTCTCGATCGGGCCTCCATAACAGTCGAGGCGATGATTGTATTCCGGCAGCAGGAACTCGTAACCGAGATAACCCATGCCCGCATAGACATAGACGACGTCGAAGCCGGCCGTGCGCGCCTTGCGCGCCGCTTCGGCTTGGCATCGCAGCACCTCCTTTATGTCGGCCTTGTCCATCGTCTTCGGCCGCATATTGCCCATGAAGCCGACATGCGTGGCCATCCACGGAATGCCCGACGGCGACAGCGGCGGCAGCCGGCTTGTCCTGTTCATCACCGAGGCGCCGCCGTGCCATAGCTCCACGCCGGCAAGCGAGCCATGCCGGTGCACCGCCTCCGTCATCAGCGCATGCGCGCGGATATCGTTGTCGTCCCACAGAGTGGCGAAGGGCAGGGGCGTGTCGTCCGAGCTCGGGTCGATCGAACAGGCACCGGTGCAGATCACCCCCCATCCGCCCTCGGCCTTCGTCTCGCGGAAGGCGGCGCGAACCCGCGGCAGCGCGTTCGTCATGCCACTGGCATGCGGCACTTGGTAGAAGCGGTTGGGCGCGGTGACCGGTCCGATGCGCATCGGCTCGAATAGGATCTCGTAGCGGGGGTTGCAGGTCATGAGGTTAACAACGCGCTTGTTGAACGATCGTACAACAACGATATTCGTGATTTCGCCAGAACGCAATGGCCGAACCGCCGGCTACACTGTTCGGCTGCGTCAGGGGAGACGAAGGAGCTTCTGGCCCATCCCGATCAGGTCGCCGCGCAGCGCCGAAGCTGAAGCGGCATGCTGCCGCGGTGCAGTTCGATGCGGGGACGTCGCAAACGCGGAACTTTGGCCCCACGAAGCTGTTTTATCGGTTCATCCAATGAACACGAGGACCAGGGCATGGCAGCGAAATCGTCGAGGGATCTTGGCGGCCGAGATCCCCGCAAGGACAAAGACAGGGAGACGCGGGAGGCTGTCGTCAAAACGCCGGACAAAACGAACGACTGGGATCGTGATGCTGTGCATGGAGACGGCGACACGATCGATATTCAGCCTGAACCAGGCGTGGAGTCGAAATAGCAGCGCGGCGCAGTTACGTTGTTGTCGGCAACCATCGAGAACCTCATGAAAGCCGGCTCGCCAGGCTCTCTGGAAAATGTCGGCGTGCCTGTACTCGGCCAGCGACGCGTAGGTCGTAGCGGTGGGCATGGAGTCTTTCCGGCATGCCCTCGATGAGCGGTGGTCCGTTTGCCGGATCCACAGTATTTTGATCGTCTCACTTCCCGCGAGCCGATGCCACGCTCCGCCGTTTCCGCGCGCGCCATTCTGTTCCACTCCACACGCCGATTGACGAGTGGAGCGACAGCGGACCTGGCCATGATAGGTCACCGGTGCGGCTTATGTTCCTATAAAGGAACGCCGCGCACGCGTACTCGAACGGGCATCACCTG
>NZ_JAIUGV010000040.1 GCF_020164745.1 Mesorhizobium sp. ES1-4
CGGCTTGCCCATTGCGATCTCCTTTCAACCGCAATGAATCACGAACTCAAACCAAGGGGAATCCTGAATCCTTTAAACGCGACAGGCTTTAGGCGCCAATGCGTTGGCCTGATC
Source organism: Mesorhizobium sp. ES1-4 (assembly GCF_020164745.1). Lineage (GTDB taxonomy): Bacteria > Pseudomonadota > Alphaproteobacteria > Rhizobiales > Rhizobiaceae > Mesorhizobium. Next base: position 115 of record NZ_JAIUGV010000040.1, read on the forward strand.
TGTCTCCTTCAAAACGAAAAAAGCCCGCTGCCGGGAGGAGGTGGCAGCGGGCTCGATTTTCGAAAGCAGCGCGGGAGGAGGTGCGCTACCTCAATGTCGGCATCGCATCTGGGAGGAGTAGACGGCCGATGACCGAATGATACCAACGGCCGGAAATATTGCAATGGCACAGAATTGCCGTTTGCATATACGAGGCCGTCCCTTTGGTTCTAATTTTGGCGCGGCTTTACTGTGGCAATAGCGGCATTTCCCCATCCGCTACGCGCCCCATCCATGCATCGATCTCGGGGCGCAATGCGATCAACTCGTCGACGGCCGCGTCAAAGGCAGAGTCCATCGAGGACGGGATAAGGTAGACCGCGACAGGCCGCGGCTGATGCTGCAGGATGGCTGTCGCGGTTGGCCGATTTGCCGGCAAATTATAGCGCAAACCCTTCAGGCTTCGCGTATTCACCCGCGCAACGGGCATCGACCACCTTCTCATAAGCAGACTCGGACGGCACCCAATTCTCCGCCACCACCATCAGTGCCATCTCTTCAATGACCGCGAGTGCGGCCGGGCTGAGACTGAAGGTCGCGATCGCAATCAGGTGAGAGGTCTCATCCGCGCCCCAGAGCGCAAACTCGCTTTCGAAACGAGCTTGCAGCCGTCGGTGAAGCACGTCATCGAGCAGGAACACGAAACCGGGCATATGCTTGACGATCAGCTTTTGACCGCTGCGCGCCGGCACAAATTCCTTGAGCTCGCCGATGAAGATCATCAGCTTTCTGGCACCGTTTGCTGGCGGACGCGCGGGTTCCAGCGACGCCGCACGTCGCTGCTCGATCGCCGTCTTGTCGGTAGACCGAAACGCTTCCGGCACGAATAGCACATCGCTCAGCGGCCCCCCTTGACCGTCATTTGGCGCGCGGCTTCGATGAGGTGCCAGCGGATGTTCCACCAGTGACGTTTGCCAGCCCACCGGGCGGTCCAGACAGTCAACTCGGCTTTGTGCCAGAGATAATGAAGCAGGCTGCGCAGCGAGAGTTTCTTCGTGTCTCCAGCAATGCTGTCCGCACCACTGGAGCCACCAACGGGCGCGGATCGGGAGCCAACCTTCGACAGGCTGAAATCCAGCTTGAGCGCCGCCATGCCGCTCTCGGGGTCGAGGGTATTGCCTGTTTTGAACTTTTCTGTTGCCGGTTGGAACGCTCTATGACCCATTCATCGAGCGCGGGCTCGATGCGTGAACCAAGCCTGCTACCGGGACGCTCGCTTCATCGTCGTCGCCACACCCTCAGGCGTGACGCTGGCGCCGGAAGGCGGCGCTCACCAGTCGATAGCAACGCCGCTCATCGGCATGGCGCAGGACGTCTGGCCACTTTCGAGCCCGCCTTCGTCGACGAGTTGGCGACGATTATGCCCTCGGCCTCGGCACGCTGATCATGTCTGTGTCACATTGCCTGCCAACCACGTGGCATTCGAATATTCCAGCGCCTCGGCCCCGGGGCGGAACGACCTCGTCACTGGCCTTACCCAAGCAGATCGTTGAGGGTCCGATGATCTATTTGCTCGAAGCCTCCGGGCCCGGCCAGGATGTCAGCTTTCGGGAGGTTGTCCATTCAGGCCCGGCCGAGGAGACTGAACTTAGTACGCTTCAGAGTCGCTGTAGGGTCCGAATGAACATAAGACTGCCCGTCTGACGCCCTGCATCGAGAGGAAATGGCGCTGTCGGGGATAGAATGCGGCCTTTCCCGCCCCCGGCGGAGCGGCGTCTCGTTTATCCCGGGAGCGGCGTAATGAGCTGCTACTTCAATGGCTCGAGAAATGCACCACCCAACGCTAGGTACCACCTTCGCACGGTTGTGAATTGCACTGGCGAATGTCGAAAACGGGGGCTCGACATCATTCGGCAGCCCCCTCGGGTCAGGTTCAAAAAAGAGAGAAGCTTTTCGCTGAATTGGACTATATTAGGGGTAAGTGATGT
>NZ_JAIUGV010000041.1 GCF_020164745.1 Mesorhizobium sp. ES1-4
GGGACGACGGTTATGACACGCTGTCCTGGATTTCGCAGCAGCCATGGTCGAATGGACGCGTGGGCACATATGGGTGCTCGGCGCTTGGTATCGCGCAGGTTTTGCTGGCGCAGTTGTGCCATCCAGCCCACCGATGCGCAATTGCGCAGGGATCGGGCGGCGCGAACGGCTCTGCCGGAGGGCGATATCGCAACGGGGATCTCCGTCTCGGCGGTGCGGTGGAGGTTGCCGCGTTTGTCCCCTGGTTCCACCAAACCGCAGCGAAGGACCGGTCCCGAGTGCAACCGAAAAGCGATGAGGAGTATCAGCGGGCTTTCGCGTCGCTGCCGCTCGTCAACATGCTTAAGAGCCTTGGGGGACCGCCGACTGACTGGGAGGACTGGGTCTCGCGTGACCCAGGCGATCCCTGGGGGGATCGGAATGGGATGCTTAGCGAGGACTCGACCATCGACGTCCCAGCCCTGTTCGTGAACTCGTGGTACGACGTGGGGGCTGCCGACGCGCTTCACCAGCAGCGCGTTTTTAGTGCTCGCGGATTGAGCCCGGCGGCACGCGATCACCAACATATCATTCTGTCGCCAGCCACGCATTGTGGCACCGAGAGTCTCAAAGCCCCGACGGTTATCGGCGAGCGCGAGCTGGGCGACGCGCGCCTGGATTGCTGGCAGATCTACCTGGACTGGTTCGACTGCTGGCTGAACGACAAGCCCGACCGGATCGAGGGAATGCCCCGCGTCCAGTACTACGTGATGGGTCGCAACGAGTGGCGTGCCGCGTCAGAATGGCCCCCTCTTGGTGTGGAACTGCAGCACTGGTTCCTCCGCAGCGGCGGGAATGCCGCGACCCGTCTAGGCGACGGGACTCTTGATGTAGAGCCTCCGAGTGCCGACGAGCCGGCTGACACGTTTACCTACGACCCTGGGGATCCGGCGCCGTTCTTGGGGATGGACGGCGGGAAGTCAAGTGGAACTACTATAGGACCCCGCGATTACCAGGACGTCCAGCTTCGTCCAGACGTCCTCTGCTTCACTTCACCGCCCCTCACAGAGGGCATGGAGGTTACCGGATTTGTCCGGGCGGTCCTCTTCGTCTCTTCTTCGGCCCCGGACACGGACTTCGTGGCCAGACTGTTGGACGTACATCCCGATGGCCGTGCGATTGACGTGGTGGACGGGATACTGCGCGTCCGCTATCGCGAGGGCTTTGATCGGGCTGTTTTCATGGAACCGAGCGTTATATGCAAAATCGAGATTGATCTCGACGCCACAAGTAATTGGTTTCCGGCCGGCCATCAAATTCGCCTGGAAATCACTAGTTCGGCCTTCCCGCGGTTCGACCGCAACCTGAATACGGGAGGTAACAACTGGGACGAAACTGAATGGGTAGTGGCTCGGAACACGATTCATCACTGCGAGCAGTTCCCCTCCCACGTACTGCTTCCTGTGATGACAGCGATGGGGTCCCATGCCGGCAAGGCGAATTTGAACAGC
>NZ_JAIUGV010000042.1 GCF_020164745.1 Mesorhizobium sp. ES1-4
AGGATTGTTTGAGAAGGATCGGGTAGTTTGGCGGCCGGGACTGCGGCCCATCACAGCCAGCAGTCCCGGCGGCAGGCGACCGTCCCTAAGGATCGGGTGACACCCGACGTCATCATGGTCCCTGCCGTCTTTGTCCGCCATCGCTTGGAGAGTTGATTGGCCGCTGGCTCGCGCCACGCCCGCAAACAATCCGAAGCCCTTTAAGGATACCACCAGCATGGCCTTCTTGCACCAACAACCGCAATTGTGCCTCGGCTTCGACATCGCCAAGGACACCATCACCGCCTTCGACGGCGCCATCACCCGCACTATCGCCAATCAGCGTCGCGCCATCCGTGCCTTGCTCAAGAGCTACAAACACATAGACCTTGTCGTGTGCGAGCCGACGGGAGGCCATGAAGGCTTGCTGCTTCAGGAGTGCCTGCGCGCCGGCATCGCCTGCCATCGCGCCGACACGCTCAAGGTCAAGAGCTTCATCCGCTCCTACGGCACGCACGGCAAGAGCGATGCCATCGATGCCGCCATGCTTTACGCCTATGGCAGAGAGCGCTGGGCAAAACTGTCCCTTTGGCAGGCTCCCGATGTCGACGAGGCCAGCTTGCGCGCCCTGGTCCGCCGCCGCCAGGAACTCATCGCCATGAAGATTGCAGAGAAGAACCGCGCCAAGGCACCTGGGGGCCGCAAGCTTGCGAGTTCCTTCGAGGCCGTGATCAAAATCGTCGAGCGGCAGATCAAAGTCATCGATACTGCGATACGCGAGCTGATCGCCAACAGCCGCACCCTCAAGTTCCGGGCCGCAGTCTGCACGGCCATGGACAGTCTCGGCCCGATCGTGGCGGCCAAGCTTCTGGCCATCCTGCCGGAACTCGGCTCCATGACACGCCGCAAGGCTGCAGCCCTTGCTGGCCTCGCCCCGCACCCAAATGACAGCGGCCAAAAACACGGCTACCGCAAAATCCGCGGCGGCCGCCCTGACGTCAGAACCGCCCTCTTCATGCCAGCCTTGCGCGCCGCAGCCGGAAAGGGCGAATTCGCGCCTTTCTACAAACGCCTTGTTGCCAACGGCAAAAAGCCAATGGTGGCCATCGCTGCCGTCATGCGAAAGATCATCGTCACCCTAAACGCTAGGCTTAGAGACGCCATCATTCCTCAGAGTTGATGAC
>NZ_JAIUGV010000043.1 GCF_020164745.1 Mesorhizobium sp. ES1-4
CAGGGGAATCGCATATGGGGTTTTTGGGCTTGAAATTGGCCTGAGAAGAGATTCTTTGGGAAGGCAGTCCAATGAAGGAGTGACTGCCATTTCCTGCCTTGAGAGCTATTTTGGCGCGGTGCCCGATCCGCGCGCGGCCAATGCCACACACCGGCTTGGCGACTTGATCGTGATGATGATTGCGGCGAGCCTGTGCGGCGCGAGCAACGCGACGGAGTTTTCGTTGTTTGCGCAAGAGCGCAGGCAGGCGCTGTCGCGGTTGGTCGAGTATGAGGTGGCGCCCAGCCACGACACCTTCTCGCGGCTGCTGCGGCTGCTTGATCCGCAAGCCTTCGGCCGCGCCTTCGCTGCCTTTGCGGCAGGCTTCGCACGAGCCTGCCAGGGAGTGGTCTCACTCGACGGCAAGGCCCTGCGGCGGGCCTATGAGAAGGGTCTTGCGGCCAGTCCGCCGTTGACGGTGTCGGCCTTTGCCACTGAGACACGGCTGTGTCTGGCAGCGGTTTCTCCTGGTGATGAGGAGAACGAGGTCGAGGCGGCCCTCAAAGTCGTCGAACTCATTGATCTCACTGGCAGAATGGTCACGGCCGATGCGCTCCACTGCCACACGCGCATGGCCCAGGCCATCACCGAACGCGGTGGGGACTACCTGCTGGCACTCAAGGGAAACCGCCGCCACTGGGTTGCACATGCCAGACACCATCTGGCCGAGACCGCCCCTGCCGTCGCGGAGCGGACCGAAACCAGCCACGGACGCGAGGAGTGGCGGCAGGCGGAGGTGGTGGCGGCCACCGAGCCGCTGATGCCTGGCCACAGGGCCTTTGTCCGCATCACCAGCCGGCGCGACCAAGCCAAGCCGCTGACGCGTCTGTTCATGGCCTCAACGCAGCTGTCCGCCCAGCAGGCGCTCGACTTCACCAGAGCCCATTGGCAGATCGAGAACGGCCTGCATTGGATGCTCGATGTTCACCTGGGCGAGGATCAATCGCGCGCCCGAAAGGATAACGCCCCAGCCAACGTCGCACTCCTCAATCGCATCGCCAGGAACATCCTGCAAACCGCCGATGAGGCCAAAGTCCCCATCAGCCACCGCATCAAGAAATGCGCTTGGAATGACGACTACCTCATCCAGGCAATCACTCATATGCGATAGCCCTGCCC
>NZ_JAIUGV010000044.1 GCF_020164745.1 Mesorhizobium sp. ES1-4
TGTGGGGCTGGTGCGCAATTAGCTGAGAGATTGCCGTGGGGAGCAGATCGCCACTTTTTGAGGAGAATGGGTTCTGGTTTGGGGTTTCGGGCGGCAATTCAGCCCATGGGGCTGGATTGCGGACGCACCTATGGCGTGATGGCAGCCCATCGGCGCATGTTGAAGGCGATCGCCGCCATCATCACTTGGCCCGCAGCCTTGGCCAGTCCGACATAGCGGATCATGGTCAGCCGCATGCGGTTCTTGAGCGTGGCGAAGGTGGTCTCTACCGCAGCCCGCCGCCTGGCAATCAGCTGGTTATAATGCTTGAGCCGCGCCGACAGCGGGTGGTGCTTGTTGGGACGGCGTGCAATGCGTGGCCTCTTGCCTTCGGCCTTGAGCCGGGCACGGCGGGCATGCGTGTCGTAGGCGGCATCCGCCCATACCATCTTCTCGTCGCCGCAGATCAAGGCATCGGCCACGACCGTGTCATTGACGTTGGCCGCCGTGGTGATCACCGTGCGGATCAGCCCAGAGCCCTCATCAACCCCAACATGGGCCTTGTAGCCGAAGGTGAAGCCCTTCTTGCCCTGCCGCGCGGTGAGGCCGGCCTCTACATCCTTCGACGGCCGTTCGCTCGTCGGCGGCGCAGAGACCGCATTGATCAGCGTGGCATCCAGCATCGTGCCGCGCTTGAGGATCACACCGGCCTTCTCCAACTGCCGGTCCAGTTCGCCAAACAGCTTCTCCTGCAGCCCCTCACCGACAAGCAGGTTGCGAAACCGCGAAAGCACCGTGTGGTCGGGAATGCTCTCTTCAAGGCCGAGCCCGACGAAGCGCCGGAACGACAGCCGGTCGCCGAGCGCTTCCTCCAGTTCACGATCAGACAGCCCATACAGCGATTGCAGCAACAGCGCCTTGAACAGCACCAGCGGTGGCCAGGCCGCTCTACCAGGCCCGCCATCGCGCAATGGGGCAAGCAGCTTCTCGAAGCGATACCACTTCACCAGACCAGACAACCGGTCGAGCGGCGAAGAACCGCCCACCAGCCTGTTGCCAAGAAATGCCTCCGCAAGGCTCAATTGACCCGTTTGCTTCACAGCCATTGCGATTCCCTCCGAGTGTTCCTCTCAGAGAATCACAACCAGCCAATTACGCAACAGGCCCC
>NZ_JAIUGV010000045.1 GCF_020164745.1 Mesorhizobium sp. ES1-4
GCTCCGGTCGAACCTGTCGCTCCGGTCGAACCCGTGGCGCCTGTATCGCCGGTTGCTCCGGTTGAGCCCGTGGCACCTGTATCACCAGTCGCACCTGTGGCACCCGTAGCTCCGGTCGAACCTGTCGCTCCGGTCGAACCCGTGGCGCCTGTATCGCCGGTTGCTCCGGTTGAGCCCGTGGCACCCGTATCACCGGTCGCACCTGTGGCACCGGTTGCGCCGGTCGAACCTGTAGCGCCCGTATCGCCGGTCGCACCTGTGGCACCGGTTGCGCCAGTCGAACCTGTGGCGCCCGTATTGCCAGTCGCACCTGTGGCTCCGGTTGCTCCAGTCGAGCCCGTGGCGCCTGTATCGCCAGTCGCACCTGTGGCTCCGGTTGCTCCGGTCGAGCCTGTAGCTCCAGTGGCTCCGATTGCACCAGTCGAACCTGTTGCGCCAGTCGAACCTGTTGCGCCTGTATCGCCGGTTGCTCCGGTCGAGCCTGTGGCACCCGTATCGCCAGTTGCACCGGTCGAGCCAGTCGCGCCCGTATCGCCGGTCGCGCCTGTGGCTCCGGTCGCACCCGTGGCTCCAGTTGCTCCGGTCGAACCCGTGGCACCCGTGTCGCCGGTCGCACCCGTGGCTCCGGTCGAACCCGTAGCGCCCGTGCCGCCAGTTGCCCCGGTCGAGCCTGTGGCGCCTGTATCACCGGTCGCGCCTGTGGCGCCGGTTGCTCCAGTCGAACCTGTGGCACCCGTGTCGCCAGTCGCACCCGTGGCTCCGGTTGCGCCGGTCGAGCCTGTAGCTCCAGTCGAACCCGTAGCTCCAGTCGAACCCGTAGCTCCGGTGTCACCGGTTGCGCCTGTGGCTCCAGTTGCACCGGTCGCACCTGTGGCTCCGGTCGCGCCTGTGGCGCCGGTAGCTCCAGTTGAGCCCGTGGCTCCAGTCGAACCAGTGGCGCCTGTATCGCCGGTAGCGCCGGTCGAGCCGGTCGAGCCTGTATCACCAGTCGCGCCTGTGGCCCCGGTTGCTCCGGTCGAGCCTGTGGCGCCCGTATCACCGGTCGCGCCTG
>NZ_JAIUGV010000046.1 GCF_020164745.1 Mesorhizobium sp. ES1-4
AAAGCGTGTCGCGATTAATTGGCCTCATATCCGGCAGCTTTGAAGAAGTTTCTGCATTCGGCTGGCTCGAACAAATTGCAGATATCGCCGAGAGCCTGGCAGAGCGCGTCGAAGGTTCTGGCTGCCTTCTTTCGCAGCCGCGCCTTGAGTTTTGAGTAGGCCATCTCGATCGGGTTGAGATCAGGTGAGTATGGCGGCAGGAACAGCATCCAGGCGCCCCTTTGGCGAACCAGTTGCGCGGCGCGTTCGTTCTTGTGGAAGCCGACATTGTCGAGAATGACGACATCGCCGGGTGACAGTTCGGGGGCGAGTTGGGTCTCGACGTAGTGTTCGAAGATGGCGGCATTCATCGGTGCGTTGACGATCCACGGCGCGACCAAACCATGGCATCGCAGCCCGGCAATGAAGGTCTGCGTCTGCCATTTGCCGAATGGCGCATGCGTCCTGAAGCGCTCGCCCTTCGGCGCCCAGCCGGTGCGTTTGGTCAGCTTGGTGTTGGTCGACGTCTCATCAATGAAGATCAGCCGCGCCAAAGCCTTGTTGAAGAAGCGGTTTCGCCGCCCCATCCACAGTTCACGCGCTTGGCGCACGTCGGCCCGCTGCTGTTCGCTGGCCTGTAGAGTTTTTTTTATGACTGAGCCCCAGGCGGTTGAGCAGGCGCCCGACATTGGAACGGTGCACGCTCACTCCACGCATCTCCAGTTCGACGCAAAGCTCATCAAGCGTCATTTCACCGGTCTCGGCCAATCGCAAGCGGACAAACTCGGCATGCGGCCCAAGCTTCCCGCCGCCCACATGGCCTTGCTGGCGCGCTTCAAGCGAACCGGTCTGCCGGCGCAGGTTGATCAGATTGTTCACAAAGCGAGGCGAAACGCGGAAATGGCGCGCAGCCTCGCGGTGACCATGGCCTTCATCCACATACGCAACAACACGCCGACGCAACTCAAGCGGTAGCGGCTTGCCCATTGCGATCTCCTTTCAACCGCAATGAATCACGAACTCAAACCAAGGGGAATCCTGAATCCTTTAAA
>NZ_JAIUGV010000005.1 GCF_020164745.1 Mesorhizobium sp. ES1-4
TTGTCGCTCTTGATTGCCCTGCTTCAAATCCGGCCGAAGCCGGTCGCCGCTTAGGGCTCGGATTGTTCACGGTCGACGATTTGATGCGGTAGTCGCCTATGAGCGGTCAAAACGAACGCAGCTGGTTCGCCGATCGACCAAACGGCGAGCGCACTGTGCTTTGCTCAGACCGCCACCGAGTGCCTCGCCGTTCCCCCTTTGAAATATGTATCGAACTTGGCCGCGATGGTTCGAATGAAGGGGCGACTTTCAGTCCGTACGAGGAAACTGTCACCATCGAATTCAAGCGCTCGGGCAGGATCGTGGAGTGCGATGGACCTCGAGCGATGAAGGAGCTGCTCGCCGGCTTTGCCGAACCGCTCCACCAGGTCGACTGCCGAGAAGGCAAAATCACACATCAGCCGCTCGATGATCCAGCCACGGACGCGATCGTCGTCGGAAAGGGCAACGCCGCGGACGGCAGCCAACCCGCCATCCGCAACCATGCGCCCGTACCCGGCAGTCGAAGCCATGTTCTGCACGTAGCCTTGGCGAAAACGACCGATGGACGAAGGGCCAAGTCCGATCAGTGTCGGGCAGCGATCCTCAGTGTAGCCCTGAAAATTGCGATGCAAAACCCCTGCGCGGGCCGCTATGGCCAGCGCATCGTCGGGCTTCGCGAAATGATCGAGTCCTATTGCCTCATATCCCTTGGCGACAATTGCCCGCGCCGCGAGTTGAGATTGGGCGAAACGCTCAGTGGGACTCGGCAGCCATGCCTCGTCGATCATCGTCTGATGCTTCTTGAACCAGGGCACATGTGCGTAGCCGAACAGGGCCATCCGGTCTGGCTCCAAGGTCAGTGCCTGCGCCACCGTGGAACAGATCGTCTCGCGTGTCTGATTCGGGAGCCCGTAGAGCAGGTCCAGATTGACCGATTCGACGCCCCGCGAACGAACCCCGTCGACGACTGCCTTGGTCTGCAAAAAACTCTGCTCACGATTAATTGCTTTTTGCACTTGCGGATCGAAATCCTGCACGCCGAGGCTCGCCCGCGTTACGCCGATTTGAGCAAGTGCATCAAGGCGCGCCTTGTCCATGTCGTTGGTTTCGATTTCGATGCTGACCGTAGCATCCGGGAGAAGGTCGAAGCTGTCCCGCAAGGCCGCTCCAAGAGCAACCATATCATCGGGCCTCAGAATAGTTGGCGAACCGCCACCGAAGTGGATTGCACGGACATGTGCCTTGCCGCTCACCAGACCGGCAATCGTGACGATTTCGGCATTCAGCGAGCGCAGATAAGCGGCCACCGGCTCATATTGGTGCGTCTGCTTGGTGTGGCAGGCGCAGAACCAGCAGAGCTTGTCGCAGTAAGGAATGTGCAGGTACAGCGAGATTTCGTCGCCGCTTTCCAGCGTCTCCAACCAGCCACGGTAAATGGCAGCATCGATCCCCGAATGGAAATGCGGCGCCGTCGGATAGCTGGTGTAGCGTGGGACGTTCTCGCTGAGTTTGACAGCTATTTCCGATTGCATCTCGCGTTCACCGTGTTGCCCGCCGGAACACTGCACGCATCGCTGAAGCAGACCCTGATCTCGATCAGCCGCGCTCATGGACAAACCGCCGCAGGATTTCTCTACCCTGGATGGGTATCCTGCCGGCAGTTAGGATCGGGTAAGGCGAACGCATGACCTTTCGGCAAGACATTCATAGTTCCGGCATTCCTGTTCTTTGCTTCCCTTGCGAGGCACGGCGTCGCGGTGTCTGCGGTGCGCTCGATCCAGACAATTTGGTTGGGCTCGCCAAGACTTGCTCGCGTCGCCGGATCGAGTCAGGAATGGAGTTGACCGGCGAGGCACAGAACGTCGACAGCTACTCCAACGTGCTTTCAGGCGTGGTAAAGCTATCAAAGAGCCTGTCGGATGGGCGCCAGCAGATCGTCGGTCTCCAGTTTGCACCGGATTTTCTGGGACGTCCTTTCAAGGAGGAAAGCTCGATCAATGCGGAAGCGGCAACAGCAGTCACGCTGTGTTCGTTTCCGCGAGCGGCCGTCGAACGGATGATGAAGGCGTCACGGGAATTCGAGCATCGCCTGCTCAAACAGACGCTGAATGAACTCGATGAGGCGCGCGAGTGGATGGTGACGCTGGGGCGCAAGACAGCTCCGGAAAAGGTGGCGACTTTTCTCCTCATGATGGCCCGGAATATCGATTCCAGTCTCGATGCGGCTTCCGGGTCGGCCTCCTTCGATCTGCCGCTGACGCGTGCCGAAATGTCTGATTTCCTTGGAATCACCAGCGAGACCGTGAGCCGCCAACTGACGCGATTGCGGGCTGACGGGGTGATTCGGATTGAGAACGCACGCCATGTGACGGTGGACAGCATAAGCCGTCTGGAGAAGCGCTGTGGCGGCGGACGCGAGCGGCCCTAAGCGGCGAGGCCATGTCGCATGACTCCGGGGCGGGCCGTGTTTGCCTTTTAATGCGATGTCGCCGCGCCTTCGACGAAGCGGCGTCACGGTTGTCGAGACAAACAGCTTTCGGGCTTTGATAGGAACGTGACCAATCGCCAGGTGTGTTTCGGCACATACCGGCGAAGCATGGTCCTTAATCTGCCACGGCTCGGCGGAACGATCGCGTTCGTTTCCAATGGGATCCGAACAACGTTTGGCAGGGCATCGGCAATAGCATCCAACGCGCGCAGAGCCTCAGCTTTCGCCTCAGCGATCGCGTCTGCGCCCGCCCAACCCAGGGAACGCCTTCCATGAGGGAGTGAGCCCGCGCTGCGTTCCTCGTTCATTCGCCACCTGCTGATTGCGCCGCACAAAATCGTGCGGCCTGACATAGATCAGGGCGAGGGGGCGGCGGCTGCGCGATTAGTGCGCTGCGGATTTGGCATCCACCAGATTCGAGATCGGGATCTGCAATGAAATTCGGCACAGAGATCGTCCTTCTAAGCGTGTTCGCTTTTGCGGCCCTGGTGGCCGCCGGCTTCGGCGTGGATGAACCTTTCCGCCGACACATGTGGGTGTTGTTCTTCGCAGTGGCTGGTTTCACTGCGATCCTGTTGCGCAACACGGAGTTCAGGCCAGCAGCTCCGATTGACCCATCCGCTTACATGGATGGTCCGATCCGCTACGGCGCGATCGCCACCGTGTTCTGGGGTGTCGTCGGCATGCTGGTCGGCGTGGTGATCGCGCTGCAGCTCGCCTACCCCGATCTCAACATCCAGCCCTGGTTCAATTTCGGTCGTTTGCGGCCGTTGCACACATCCGGTGTCGTTTTCGCCTTCGGCGGCAACGCGCTGCTTTGCACGTCTCTGTATGTCGTGCAGCGCACCTGCCGCGCGCGCCTCTTCGGCCGTGATCTCGCCTGGTTCGTCTTCTGGGGCTACCAGCTGTTCATCGTCATGGCCGCGACCGGCTACCTGCTCGGCATCACCGAGGGCCGCGAGTACGCCGAACCCGAATGGTATGTGGATGTCTGGCTGACCATCGTCTGGGTCGCCTACCTCATTCTGTTCCTTGGCACGATCCTGAAGCGCAAGGAACCGCATATCTACGTGGCCAACTGGTTCTACCTGTCGTTCATCGTGACCATCGCGATGCTGCATGTGGTCAACAACCTGTCCATACCAGTCTCGTTCCCGGGCTCCAAGAGCTACTCCGCCTTTTCAGGGGTCCAGGACGCCTTGACGCAATGGTGGTACGGCCACAACGCGGTCGGCTTCTTTCTCACCGCCGGCTTCCTCGGCATGATGTATTATTTCGTGCCCAAGCAGGCGAACCGGCCAGTCTATTCGTACCGGCTGTCGATCGTCCATTTCTGGGCTATCATCTTTCTCTACATCTGGGCCGGGCCGCATCACCTGCACTACACCGCCTTGCCCGATTGGGCGCAGACGCTCGGCATGGTGTTCTCGATCATGCTGTGGATGCCGTCCTGGGGCGGCATGATCAACGGCCTGATGACGCTGTCCGGCGCCTGGGACAAGCTGCGCACCGATCCGATCATCCGCATGATGGTGATGGCCGTCGCCTTCTATGGCATGTCGACCTTCGAAGGCCCCATCATGGCGATCCGGGCGGTCAATTCGCTGTCGCATTATACCGACTGGACCATCGGGCACGTCCATTCGGGTGCGCTCGGCTGGGTCGGCATGATCTCGTTCGGCGCGATCTACTACATGGTCCCGAAGCTCTGGAACCGTCAACGGCTCTACTCGCTGAGGCTCGTCACCTGGCACTTCTGGCTGGCGACACTCGGGATCGTCGTCTACGCCGCGGTGATGTGGGTGTCCGGCATCATGCAGGGCCTGATGTGGCGCGAATATGGCGAGCAGGGCTTCCTGGTCTACTCCTTCGCCGAAACCGTCGCCGCCATGCACCCCTACTATGTCCTGCGCGCCATCGGCGGCGCCATGTACCTCTCCGGCGCCCTGATCATGGCCTGGAACATCACCAGGACCATCCTCGGCCACCAGCGCGAGGAGGAGCCGATGCCGAGCCCCGTCGCCATCCGACCTGCGCGATCAGGAGCCAGGTAATGGGCTTGATGGACAAACACGCAATCATCGAGAAGAACGCCACGCTTCTTCTCGTTGGCTCGCTGCTCGTGGTGACGGTCGGCGGCATCGTCGAGATCGCGCCTCTCTTCTATCTCGACAACACGATCGAGAAGGTGGAAGGCATGCGCCCCTATTCGCCGCTCGAACTTGTCGGGCGCAACATCTATATGCGCGAGGGCTGCTACCTCTGTCATAGCCAGATGATCAGGCCGTTCCGCGACGAAGTTGAGCGCTATGGCCACTACAGCCTGGCTGCCGAGTCCATGTACGATCACCCCTTCCAGTGGGGATCGAAGCGCACCGGGCCGGATCTCGCCAGAGTTGGCGACCGCTACTCGAATGCATGGCATGTCGCGCATCTTACCGACCCGCGCTCGGTGGTGCCGGAATCGATCATGCCGAGCTATGGGTTCCTGAAAGACACGCCGATCGACGTGAAGGATTTCTCGACGCATCTGGTCGCCAACAGGCTTGTAGCCGTCCCTTACACCGATGACATGATCGCCCACGCCAATGCGGATCTGGCGGCGCAGGCCGATCCCAATGCCGACACATCAGGCCTTGAGGCGCGTTACCCAAAAGCCAAGATCGGCGACTTCGACGGCAACCCGCAACAGGTCACCGAAATGGATGCCCTGCTCGCCTACCTGCAGATGCTTGGCACACTGGTCGACTTCAAAAATTACGACGAAGCCGCCGGCTACCGCTGAGGAGAACGCTGATGACCTACAATTTGATGCGGGCGTTTGCCGACAGCTGGGGCCTGGTTGCGATGGCGCTGTTCTTCGTGGGGTGCATCGCCTTTGCCCTACGCCCCGGCAGCCGAAGGCTGGCCGACGAAGCGGCCCGCATTCCGCTCGAGGACGAGTGATCATGAGCGACGAGCATATCGATGAAATCTCTGGCGTCTCGACCACCGGCCACGAATGGGATGGTATCCGGGAGCTGAACAACCCGCTTCCCAGATGGTGGGTTATCACTTTTTACGTCACCATTGTCTGGGCGATAGGCTACACCATTGCCTATCCAGCATGGCCTCTGTTGCACTCGGCGACAACGGGTGTGCTCGGCTATTCCAGCCGCAACGAGGTCAGGAACGAGCTGACCGCGGCTGAGGCCGCCAAGGGCAAATATATCTCGGCGGTGGAGTCCAAGAGCGTCTCGGAAATCGCCGCGGACGACGGCCTGCGCGAATTCGCAATCGCCGCCGGTGGCGCCGCTTTCAAGGTCAATTGCGTACAATGTCATGGCTCCGGCGCCCAGGGTTCCAAGGGCTTTCCCAATCTCAACGACGACGACTGGCTGTGGGGCGGCAAGGCCGAGCAGATCCAGCAGACGATTACGCACGGCATCCGCTTCGCATCCGATCCGGACACGCGCCTGTCGGAAATGCCGGCCTTCGGCGACATCATTACCGCCGACCAGATCGCACAAGTCAGCGCCTACGTGGCCAGCCTTTCCGGCAAGGTCCGCGATGCAAGTCTGATCCAACCCGGCGCCAAGGTCTTTGCCGAGAATTGCGTGGCCTGTCACGGCGACAATGCAAAAGGCAACAGGGAATTCGGCGCCCCCGACCTGACCGATGCGATCTGGCTCTATGGATCCGGTGAGACAGCCATCGCCGCACAGGTCCGTGCGCCAAAACAGGGCGTCATGCCGGCCTGGGTTGGCCGTCTCGGCGAGATCAAGGTCAAGGAACTTGCAGTTTATGTCCATTCGCTTGGCGGCGGAGAATAGGAATGGAAGGTCCTATTCTTCGGTCCCCCCTGCCAAGCGGACGAGGCCCGGCGTGAGCCGGGCCTCGACACCATCCCTAATGCGATCTGCACAACCCGGCAAGGCTATCCTACGGCGAGGCTTTACGACAGGTGCCCCTGACATTGGCTGGGAAAGTGGAGTTGCACATGCGTGACAAGACGCAGTTGACAGGGCTCGAAACAGAAACTGTCAATTCCGCCAAAACCCGCAAGCCGCTTTATGCCGCGCGTCAAAAGATCTTTCCGAAGCGCGCCTCGGGCAACTTTCGTCGCTTCAAATGGCTGGTGATGACGATCACACTTGGCATCTATTACCTGGCTGCGTGGCTGCCTTGGGCTCGCGGTCCATTTGCCCCGGACCAGGCAGTCCTGCTCGATCTCGCGAACCGGCGCTTCTACTTCTTCTTCATCGAGATATGGCCCCAGGAATTCTTCTATGTGGCCGGCCTCCTGGTCATGGCGGGCGTCGGTCTTTTCCTGATCACCTCGACTGTCGGCCGTGCCTGGTGCGGCTATGCATGCCCTCAGACGGTGTGGGTCGATCTGTTCCTCGTCGTCGAACGTGCGATAGAGGGCGACCGTAACGCTCGCATGAAACTCGATGCAGGCCCCTGGACCGCCCGCAAGCTGATGCTGCGCTTATCGAAGCACGCCGTCTGGCTGGTCATCGGTGCGGCGACCGGCGGCGCCTGGATTTTCTATTTTGCCGATGCGCCGACGCTGGTTGGCGAACTCTTCACCGGCACCGCGCCACCCGTCGCCTACATCACTGTCGCCGTGCTGACGGCTACCACCTACACGTTCGGCGGTCTGATGCGCGAGCAGGTCTGCACCTACATGTGCCCATGGCCGCGCATCCAGGCAGCGATGCTCGACGAAAGTTCTCTCACCGTCACCTACAATGACTGGCGCGGCGAACCGCGTTCTCGCCACGCCAAGAAGGTCCTTGCCGCAGGGCTGCCGGTCGGTGACTGCGTCGACTGCAATGCCTGCGTCGCGGTCTGCCCGATGGGGATCGACATCCGCGATGGCCAGCAGATGGAATGCATCACCTGCGCGCTGTGCATAGACGCCTGCGACGGGGTCATGGACAAGCTCGGCAAGGAGCGCGGGCTGATCTCCTATGCGACACTGTCCGACTACAACGCCAACATGATGCTGGCGACCGCGGGCGGCTCCAGTTCAGTCAACCCGTCGCAGGTCAGGACCGCTGATGGCCTGTTCTCCGACAAGGTGGCGCATTTCCATATCCGCAAGATCTTTCGGCCACGCACCTACGTCTACATGGGTATCTGGTCGCTGATCGGCCTGGGTCTGCTCTATTCGCTGCTGACGCGCGATCGGCTCGAAGTCAACGTGCTGCATGATCGCAATCCGCAATTTGTCACGCTGTCCGACGGCTCGATCCGCAACGGCTACACCGTCAAGCTGCTCAACATGATCCCCGAGCCAAGGACGATCGTTGTCGCGATTCAAGGCTTGCAGGGCGCCGAGATGAGCGTGGTCGGCGACGACATCCCGGAAGGCCGTTCTTTTGCCATTCCGGTCGAACCCGACCGCCTGAAAATGCTGAAGGTCTTCGTGCGCCAGCCGGCGGATCAAATCCAGGGCACAGCGCAGACCTTCAAGTTCCGTGTCGAGGACAAGGCGAGCTTCGAGGCGGACGAATACACCGCCACCTTCAACGCGCCGGAGACTGCCAGATGACCGCTAACGCTGAAAAACCCCGCGTATTCACCGGCAGGCACATGCTGGCCATCATCCTAGCCTTTTTCGGGGTGGTCATCGCGGTCAATCTGACGATGGCAACGCTCGCCAACACGAGCTGGACCGGCCTTGTCGTCGAAAACACCTATGTGGCGAGCCAGCAGTTCAACAAGAAGGCCGAGGAGGGGCGGGCGCAGGCAGCGCTCGGCTGGACCGGCAAGCTGACCATCGCATGGGGCGAGGTCCGCTATAGCCTTACCGACGCCGTCGGCAAGCCGATTGCCTTGCATGGCGTCAAGGTGCTGTTTCGCCATCCCGCCTACGAGAAAGAGGACAAGGCGGTCAACCTCGCCCTCGCCTCCGGCCAGGAATTCGCAGCCCAGCACATGCCGAAGGATGGCGTCTGGATCGTCGAAGTCGACGCTGACGCCGGTCTGGCCGAGCCCTACCGCGAAGTCCGCAGGATCATGATTTCCCATGGAGCGCTGAAATGAGTTGTTGTGCACCGGGCGCCGAAATGGCGCTTGATCTGGGCAGCACCACGTCGGTCCTGCCGTCTAGTCAAGAGATCAGGCTGGCGAGCCGATCGCTTGGAGATGATCTCCGCCAAACCGATCTTTCGGTGCCGAGCGTTCATTGCGCAGCTTGTATCCAGACGATCGAGACGGCGTTGGGAACGCTCGATCGCGTCGAGAGCGCCCGCGTCAACCTGTCGACGAAACGGGTCTCGGTCCGCTGGCGTGGCGACGAGGTTCCACCGTTCGTCGCCGCGCTTGGACGGCTCGGCTACCAGGCGCATCTCTTCGCCCCCGAGATTGATGAAAAGGACAGGACGCTTTCGGAGTTGATCCGCGCCGTCGCGGTTGCCGGGTTCGCGGCGGGCAATATCATGCTGCTTTCGGTCTCTGTCTGGTCCGGGGCCGAAGGGGCTACCCGCGACCTGTTTCACTGGGTCTCCGCATTGATCGCCATCCCAGCGCTCGCCTTCGCCGGCGGCATCTTCTTCCGCTCGGCCTGGAATGCACTGCGCCACGGCCGCATGAACATGGACGTGCCGATCGCGGTCGGAGTGTCGCTCGCTTACGCCATGAGCCTCTATGAGACGATCAACCATGGCGACCACGCCTATTTCGACGCGTCGGTTTCGCTGCTTTTTTTCCTTTTGATCGGCAGGACGCTGGATCACGTGATGCGCGAACGTGCCCGCACCGCGGTGAAAGGCCTGTCGCAGCTGGCCGCACGCGGCGCCATGGTGCTGCGCGGCGATGGCGCGCGCGACTATCTGCCGGTTGGCGAGATCGAACCGGGGATGCAGCTGCTGATCGCGGCCGGTGAAAGGATCCCCGTCGACGGCAAGATCATCCACGGAGCGTCTGATCTCGACTGCTCGCTGGCCTCAGGCGAAAGCGCGCCGAAAAACGTGGCGCCGGGCGAAGCCGTGCAGGCCGGCGTGCTCAATCTTACCGGCCCGCTGACGATCGAGGCGACCGCCGCCGCGAAGGATTCGTTCCTCGCCGAAATGGTTCGGCTGATGGAAGCCGCAGAGGGCGGTCGCGCGCACTATCGCCGCATCGCTGATCGCGTGTCGGCACTCTACGCGCCCGTGGTTCATCTCACCGCCTTCGTGACATTCCTGGGTTGGATGGCGGCGACGGGCGACTGGCACCGGGCGATGACGATCGCCATTGCCGTTCTGATCATCACCTGCCCGTGCGCGCTCGGCCTCGCCGTACCGATCGTTCAGGTGGTCGCCGCGCGGCGTCTGTTCGAGAACGGCATCATGGTCAAGGACGGTTCGGCCATGGAGCGCCTGGCGACGATTGATAACGCAGTGTTCGACAAGACCGGAACGCTCACGCTCGGACAACCCCGGCTCCTCAATGCATCGTCGATCGATCCGGCCATGCTGGCAATCGCGGCAGACATGGCCGCGCACTCGCGTCACCCGTTTTCAAAGGCCATAACCGGCTTTGCCGCTCCTGGCGGGCAACACAAATTCGATGCCGTCACAGAGCATCCGGGGTTCGGGATCGAAGCCACTGTCGCCGGAAGCATCTGGCGGCTGGGTCGACGCGGATGGGCTGGATGGAAGGCCCGGACCGGTGGTGAAGGCAACCATGGCTATGGCGGAACGGTGCTGACAAAAGACGGGTTCATTGTCGCGACCTTCGATTTCGAGGATGCGCTGCGCGCCGACGCGGCGGCGGCGATCAAGCGATTGAACGATACTGGGGTGTCGATGCAAATGCTGTCGGGCGATACCGCAGGTGCCTGCGGTGAAGTTGCAAGAATGCTGGGTGTCGAGGACTTCGTTCCGTGCCTGCTGCCGTCGGGCAAGGTCGAGCGCATCGAGACCCTGGCGAAAGACGGACACAAGGTTCTGATGGTTGGCGACGGCCTCAACGACACGCCGGCGCTGAGCGCGGCGCATGTCTCGATCGCTCCGGCCACCGCCGCCGACATTGGCCGCAATGCCGCCGACTTCGTATTCCTGCGCGAAAGCCTTCTGGCAGTGCCTCTCGCGCTGGACGTCTCGCGCAAGGCGGGACACCTGATCCGCCAGAACATCGCGATTGCGATCGTCTACAATGCCGTCGCCGTGCCGATCGCCATCCTGGGCCACGCCACGCCTTTGTTAGCGGCGATTGCCATGTCTGCCTCATCGGTGCTTGTTATTGGAAACGCATTGCGCTTGCACGGCTTCGGGGCGAATGCGACGCTGCAAGTTATTCAAAAAGTCGGACGCTCCGCAGTCAGCTATTCGGCATAATCCTCGTGACGACGTTGCTCTATCTCATACCAGTGGCCCTTTTTCTGGGTGCACTGGGTGTGTCCGGCTTCGTCTGGGCATTGCGAAGCGGTCAATACGAAGATCTCGACGGAGCCGCCGAGCGGATACTAATTGATCGGGACGACAAACCGGAACGCTGATTTCAATCCGCTGTGCATAAGATGCGCGGATCGCGCTCGTCAGTCGAGCCGGCTCGGTCGGGAACAAGCTGTCCATGCTCCATGCTCCATGCTCCATGCTCCATGCTCCATGACCATCTTGACCTAAGCTGCACACTACATTTGTGAAAAGCCTCTGTCGTGCGAAGGACTGCCTCCCATTGCACCCAGTATGAGGCGTGTGATGCCACGAGAGTACCTCGCGTGGCCGGACGAGAGCTTGGCAATGTGCGCACGGGTTCCAAAGTGGAACGTCACGGTCGATCACCTGACCGTGAACCGCCAGTGCCGATTGGTCATGTCTGGCTGATCCAGATCAGGGTCATACTCATCGGCGTGGTCTATTGACCAGTCTTCGACGGAGAAATGCATGACTTACGGAAAGATTGGTCGTCATTATCAGCACCTTCACGGTTCTGGGTTTTCTGTCGTGTGGTCGGCCATGCCTTGTGCTTACGGCGCAGCCATTAGCTGACCGGCGTCGTGTGTATCTCGCTTGCTGGCTGACCATCCGCGTGGCTTGCGCGGACAGGGGGCCGATCAACAGCTTTCGCCTTTGATGGGTTGTGTGCGTCGTTGCCGATCCATCCCGATTCCCGGCCCGCGCCTTGAGGCTATGCGACGGTACCGGAACCCAGCGCACGTCACGCGGTTCCGCGCGCGTGGTGTCCGCTCGTCACGACGATGAACGAACAAGCGGCTGGAGTACCATGAACACCGTACACATCATCGACTGCCACAATGCAAATGACTACTTCGCCGACAGGCAAGAGGGACCGATCGTGCAGCACTTGTTAAAGGCTGTCAACATCCGCGCGGAGCTCCAAATGGCGTTGAACCGAACGAAATTTGGTGAGGCTGTAGTACGAGCGATGGAGGCGGAGTGCGACGTGCTTCACATCGCCGGGCACGGCAATGGTGACGGGATCGCTTCGTCCAGTGGGCGAAGTGGCCTTCTTTGGGCTGACTTCGTAAAAATGTTCCAGGGCTCGCATCCAGCGCCGAAGATCCTCGTGATGTCAACGTGCTGCGGAGCATCATCGGGGTTGGGACGTGCGTTTTCGAAATCGATCAACCGTCCGAAGTTGATCATTGGTTCGAGTGACGCGCGCTATTTCGACGACTATGTCGCCGCGTGGGCTTTGCTCTATCGGCGACTGAATTGCAAGGACATCGACATCGAAGCCATGCAGCAGGTTCTTGATGAGATATGCGCGGTCGTGGATAAAAGTTTCCGCTACCTTGGCTGGGATGACGAGAGAGAGCGCTACGTTCGATACCCTCACCCTCGCAAGAGAGCCCGCTTCGACGTCGTGGAGCGTGAGTAGTATGCGCAAGGGTTCCAGGTGGAATGTGGCGATCGATGCGGCGCGGCCGTCGCTGACCAGCGTCGCGAGTGTCTCGCTTGCTGGCGGCGATCTGCGCGGCTGCGCGGCGAAAGGGCGGGATCGGTTAGCCGCATCCACCTCTGAGCGCTTTGAGTGCTTCGTTGCCGATCGATGCGAATCTCCCGGCCCAGCGCCTTTAGGCAATGCGGCGGGCACGGAGCTCATGTCACTCGGCTCAGTTCCACCGTTACACGAGGATAGGCGACCGGATGGCGGCACGCTGATGGGCTCTGACGATAATTTTGACATCGTTGTCGTTGGAGCCGGCCCGGTCGGCCTTTCGTTCGCTGCGTCGCTTGCCCAAAGCGAACTCAAGGTGGCAGTTGTTGAACAGAACACATTCGATAGTCTGGCGAATCCGGCTTTCGATGGTCGCGAAATCGCGCTGACCAACGCTTCGATCAGAACCCTTCGCGAGCTCGGCGCCTGGGATGTCATCCCGGCTTCGGACAAATCAGCACTTCAAGGCGCGCGCGTGCTCAACGGCTCGAGCGCATTCGCTCTTCGTTTCGATCCTCCCAGCAACTCTGGAGAACCGCTGGGGGTTTTGGTTCCAAATTGCCGGATCCGCGAGGCGCTGTTCAAAATCGTCCGCTTGCAGGATCGCGCCCGGCTGTTGTGCGGCCACTCGGTCGTCGATGCAACAAACAGCCAAGAAGGAGCAGTCGTAACGCTCTCTAATGGCGCGCGTTTAACTGCTCGGCTGGTTGTTGCCGCGGATTCGCGTTTGTCCGCCACGCGTGATCTGCTAGGCATCGGCGCCGATATCAACCGGCTTGGCCACTCGATGCTGATTTGCCGAGTGAGGCACGAGCGCGCCCACCACCAGATCGCCATCGAATGGTTCGATCACCATCAGACGATAGCGATATTGCCCCTCGCGGAGGGCATGTCGTCGCTGCTGCTCACATTGCGCTCAAACGAGGCCTATAGACTGCTTGCCTTCGATGATGATTTGTTCCTGTCGGAGTTGACGAAACGGTGTCGAGGGCGCCTTGGAAAAATGACCTTGGCAAGCAAGCGCCACACCTATCCGCTGGTCACGACCTGGGCGCACAAATTCCGGGCGCCGAGCGCCGCACTCATCGGCGACGCTGCCATCGGCATGCACCCGGTGACCGCTCACGGATTCAACATCGGTCTCAGCAGCCAGAAGCAACTCGCCCGTGGAATCATGACTGCGTGCCGCGACGGCCGCAATGTTGGCGACCCCGACATGCTGCATATATACGAAAGGCGGCTGCGCCTGTCGGCGGCGCCGCTCTACCATGCAACGAACATATTGGTTGGACTCTACTCCAGAGACCACCTGGCGGCACGGCTTGCAAGGCATCTGGGGCTTCGCTTTGCCCAACATGTTCCCCTTGTCCGGCATGGGATTTCGGCGGAGCTCCAGCGGTGATACTGCACCAGCAGTCGCATTTTTGCGCGTGCTGGGCGAGCGATGAGAGAGTGCATGATGCACCGGAGTAATCCTGCTCCCCGACGCTGATCTCCGATTGAAGAATTAACCCGTCCTTCAGGGGGGCTGCATAGGCTGCGGACAAGCAGGAGTAAGCAAGCTGACCCGTCCAGCCTTGGAAAAAGAAGATCCGCTGGAGGCGAGAATCCTTCAGGACCAGCTCGCTGATCTGAGGGCAGGCCTTTTCGTCTCAATGCCGATAAGCATTGTGCTGTCCGGGCTGATTTTGACCGTGCAGGCCCTTTCCGGGAACGGTCTTGCTGGCGCGGCCTGGTTTTCGGTCGTTAATGCGATAAATGCCGCCCGCCTTGCACTCGCCCGTCATCAGCTGAAGGAACCCGGAGTCCAGGATGATCTGACACGGGTTTGGCTGCGGCTTCGCTGGTTTGGCAGGCTTGCTCTTCTGGCGGGATTCACCTGGTCATTCCTTGCCGTCCTAACGGCTGGATACACGACGTCTCAAGCATCGCTGCATCTAATAATTCTGGCGGGCATTTCAGCTGGCGCGGTCACGTACGGCAGCTCATATGCTGCGGCAGCGATATGCTTCATCACACCGCCACTCCTCATTGCCGCCGCATGTTTGCTGACGAAGGGAGCCCCGGAAAACTACATTCTGGCTTTTGCCGTCCTGCTTTTCGAGGGCGGCCTGGTTCGATCCTCGTTCGTTGGACAAGCGCGCTTCCGTGACGCGAGCCGCCTGAGACATCAAGCCGAGCGGCTTGCCGCGGAAATGGAGCGCAATTCCAGGGAGGACCATCTTACCGCGCTCCTCAACAGGCGGGGCCTCGAACATGCAATCGATCAGTTTGAGAACACCGATGGACCCTTTGTGGCCATGCTGATTGATCTGGACGGGTTCAAATCTGTCAACGATACCTACGGTCACAGAACGGGTGACGAGCTGCTTGCCAGGATCGCCCGCCGAATAGAGGAAGAAGCACCGGAGGGCTCAACGCTCGCCCGCATCGGTGGGGATGAATTCGTGCTGGTTTTTTCTTCGCGAAAGAATTCTCCTTCTCCCACCAATCTCGCGTCCAATCTCATAGCCAAGCTTGCTCGCCCCTATCCTGGGATCGCATCAGTCCGCATTGGAGCGTCTATAGGAATCTACTTGGCTGAAAACCCCGGACTAACGGAAATGTTGTTGCGGGCCGACATCGCCCTTTACACAGCTAAGCGCCGCGGCAGGAATGAATTTTGTCTGTTCGATGCCGAGCTAGCCCGGGAGTTGCAACGCCGCCAGTCAATCGAACGCGATCTTCATTCGGCGATAACGATGAGAAGCTTGGTCGCTTGGTTTCAGCCAATCGTAAGACTCGAAACTGAAGCCGTCGTCAGTTTTGAAGCCTTGCTAAGATGGTCTCACCCGCTTCACGGTCCCATTTCTCCGCCCGAGATCATGACAGCGGCACGCGAAACTGGAATGCTTCAGCTGCTAACTCAAACGGTATTCGCCGACTGTTGCGCTCTTATCGAGGGCTTGGTCAAAGCTGACCGTCGTGATGTTCGTGTGGCGATGAATGTTTCACCGTGCGAGTTGGAAGCTGGCGATATTGACGAGATGATTCTTAATGGTCTGGCGGCAAAAGACCTCCCTGCAACGATGTTCGACATCGAGATTACCGAAGAAGCCCCAGTGGATCCGGACAGAGTGGATGAAAAGCTCGCCCGGCTTTCACATGCTGGCATTTCTATCGCGCTCGATGACTTCGGCACCGGTTTTTCGACGTTGGCATCGCTCAAGGACAGTCGGATCAGGAAGGTGAAAATAGATCAGGGCTTCGTTCGCGGCTTAGCCAAGTCCCGGGAGAATCGGCTGCTTGTCAAAGCGGTGATTGATCTTGGTAGGACGCTCGGGATCGAGGTCATGGCCGAGGGCGTTGAAACAGAGGCAGATCGGCAAACTCTGTACAAGCTTGGCTGCAGAACCGCGCAGGGCTTCCTGTTCTCTAAGGCAGTGCCTCTCCATTTGGCACTTGATTCGGTAGTAAAAGAGCACGCGAAGGAGTTGTGACCGGCCTCTCCGTCCGTGCTGCTCGCGGAACTTTCATGTGGGGTGGACCTGACGCGCGAAAGCCGTTTCGGACGGTAGAGTTATTACGGGGGCGAAACTGAGCACGTGGTTTGGATAGCAGCAATCCGGTCCACCGGCGCACATGCAGCGGCTTCATACAAGCGTTCAAGTTGCGAGATGAGCTTGAGTGAACGACGTCGGAGAATTGCGTCCTTTGGACGCTGGTTTCGCGGTTCCCGTAGGATTCGATTACGGGAAGCGTTCTTGGCTGCTTCTCGGCTCAGCGCTCATCGGGATGAACAACGTACCCGCGGTCAAGGTCTTCGCGACCTCAACCCAGTCACCATCCCGCAACAGCAGCGGTCGGGTCCTGATCAAGCGCTCAGCCTCAGCACAGGTGCTGGAGCAACGGTAGAGCGCGGAAAACGTGTATCGGAATGCGCTGGCTCACCATAGGAAGCTGCCACGGCATGTCGAATGTCCCCAGGGGGCGGACCGTTCCCTTGCATTTGTCTCGATGACGGGCTCTCAAAGCTAAAGCCAAGAGAGCTTTATAAAAATCGCACCCGATCGGCTGCGCAACGACGACCAGCTGAGGCCCGATCGGGTGCTAAGGTCGTGCCAAAAAAGGCGCGTCACTGTCGCATTTCTAGCCGGCTTGCGATCGGACGTCATCTCTTGGCGATCGCTGCCCCTTCTCTCAAATGCGCTTAGCGGCGCCGATGGCGAATAGCGCAAGCTTTTCCACCCGTTTCTACTCCACTACCGAGACTCGTCACCAACCTCCTTTTATTCGCTTCCATATGGCCCATCCTGTCTCCAATCGAGGAGGAGCGCGAACATGGGCCAAGCCGTAGAACGTCTCAGTCTCGGGAATTCTTCTGCTCGCCAAACTGCCGTTGTCGCCGGCACCATATTTGGCAGGGTGACAGTGCACGACAAGATATCAGGCGTTCTTGTCTGGGCTGAACTATGCTTGCAAGCCATAACCCAAAAATCGCCGATCCCTTTGAATTCGAGCCGGATGAATGGGTGTTTCAAAATTTTTGGCGGTTTTAGGCAGAACCCTCCGATGGCCCGCGTACCGGTCAAGCTTCGTGAGCACTTTAGGTTCGTCGATCAGGCATAGGTTTCTTTCCCATGCCACATGCTGGCCGTTTGCCTAGTTCGGAAGCCCTCGAGAGGCGTTGCTCGTCTTGGTATGGCGTCGCCCCTTTTTCCGATCCATCGGCCACGGAGCTAGAATGGTGTCTAGCTGTTGCCGCCTACTTGGTCATCCGGCATGGAGATGCCTATATACCGACCTTCGAAAGGCTGGAATACGAGGTCGAACAAATGCGGCGGAAGCTCGGAAATCGCGAGCGAGCGCAGCGCGTGCTGGCCACGCTCAACCTAAATGGCTCGGACAGCTGGAGCCGTGAGGTTGGTTCTCAAGGCCTGGATGGCGCCGCAATCACATTCGCCCGGGCGGGGTAAAAGCGATTTTTTGGAGCCACTCGCGCTTTTGCGCTAACGAAGGTCCCGCGCCGTATTTGGGCCGGATCCATTTGTGGCCCATCAGAGAAGCAATTACCTTCTCCGGCGCCTCAACTGCCGTCAGCCGGTCCTCGAAAGTGTGTCGCAGGCTATAAAGACTATGCTCGGAAGTCGGCAGAAGTTCCTTGCTGGCGAGCACCTTGTTGACGAGCGCTGAAAGTGACGCGGCCTTGTCGCGATAACGAGGAAAGCCGTCCGGATGGAGCTTGATGGCTGCAAGTGCGCCGCCAACCAAGGGAATGTCACGGGCTGAATGACCGGTCTTCAAGCGACGGCCATTGGGGCGCACCCGCACATGCGGGATTTCTCGATCGAGGTGGATTGTTTCGGTGGTGAGGTTTGCCGCTTCAGAAAGCCTGAGTCCGGTATCGGCAATCACATAGATTAGATGGCGGGCTTCGTCATTGAGTCCGTCGAGCGCGCCTTCAGCGAGTATCTTCTCCTGAATGAACTCCGCTGTGAACGCAGCGCGTTGCCCGGGGACGGCGCCGGAAAGACGCAGGTTTCGAAAAACCGGCTCCAGCTTGAGCTGGTGAGTCAGATCGACGACGCGCAGCATTTTCGAAACATGGCCGATGTCCTTGTTGGCCGTACCGATATCAAGTCCATCCTCAACGATCCGCTTTTGCCACCACTCGCGGAACGCGATTGCGTCGTCCCGAGTGAGGCTTGCGATCTCCTTGTCGCCAATGACTCCAACCAGATTGGCAACTGCGCGCTTTTTGGGGTTACGCCATTTCTTGATTTGGTTGGGCGACATGGTCAGCAAGTTCTGTTGCTCGATCGTCTCGAATTCCTTGATAAGACCGCTCAGGCGGACCGCTGGCCGCTTCTCCCCACCCATGACGGCCGAGACGTCCTGCGCGTCCTCGATCGATTTTTTGTCGAGGAGCAGCTTGATACGGGCCATGAGTTCGTCGAGCGGCCCCGCTGCTAGTTCCTCGTTAGTGCGATAGGCCAATCCAAATGACCGCGCGCGCTTCCTCGCGGCTTCGAAACGCAGCCCCGCCTCGGCGGATTGGCCTTCCCGCAGTCTACGCCAATACGCCTCCAGCCCCGCGCCGAGGCTTTGCACTGCATCTCGCGCCCGTACACCGCGGGGATCGTCAGCCACGGCGACGCCCGTGGAAATGCGTACTAGGCAGCGGCGATCAAACGCCGCGAATTCCTTCGGCACCCTGCGGACGAGATACCAGATGCCTTCACGTTTATGCGGCTTTGGCGCTGCGGAACGTCGCATTATCTTTCTCTAATGTTACACAGTTTGTTACACAGTCTAAGATATGTTTCGCTTCGTGCTGGTCAAGCGCAACAAGGAAGCTTTTGAAAGGAAAGGATTTTTATGGAAGCTAAATGGCGGAGAGGGAGGGATTCGAACCCCCGATGGGCTTGCACCCATGCCGCATTTCGAGTGCGGTGCATTCGACCACTCTGCCACCTCTCCGCGGTCATGGTCGGCCGTTGCCGGCGCGGCGCACTAGATAACGGCTGAACGTGCAGGTTACAAGGCCAAATCCGCCGATATTTGGCTTGCCGGACAGACAGTGGGCGCCAGCCTGTGTCCGCCACTCATCGGCGGCTGCGGCGCAGGTGGCCAGCGCGCCAATAACCGCCTCGGCAACGGCTGTTTGCCTTGACTCCCGCGCAACCTTCGGTTAGGGACAGCGCGCAATCGGCGTGGAGGGGTCTTCCGCGCCGCTTGTTTTTTTGAACCCGCAGACTGACAAAAAGACGGCCGAACCGCCAGACGCGGTTCATCAAGGCCGACCGAACAGCGAAAGGCAAAAAATGTTCGCAGTCATTAAAACGGGCGGTAAGCAGTATCGCGTCGCCGCCAACGATCTCCTGAAGATCGAAAAAGTCGAAGCCAATGTCGGCGACATCGTCGAGATCGGCCACGTGCTCGCGCATGGCGAGGGCGAGAATGTCACGTTCGGCGCGCCGTTCGTCGATGGCGCCCTGGTCACGGCCGAAGTCGTCGAGCAGGGCAAGAACCGCACGGTCATCGCTTTCAAGAAGCGCCGCCGCCAGAATTCGCGCCGCAAGATCGGCCATCGCCAGCTTTTGACCACCGTGCGGATCTCCGAGATCCTGCTGGGTGGCGCCAAGCCGGCCAAGAAGGCCGCAGTGAAGGCGGAAGCCAAGGCCGAGGTTGCTCCCGAGGCCGCGCCGAAGGAAGCCAAGGCCAAGAAGGACGCCCCCCCCAAGGAAGAAGCGAAGGCCGAGGCCGCCGCGCCGCTGTTCAAGGCGCCGAAGGGCGAGCCGGACGACCTGACCGTGATCAAGGGCATCGGCCCGGTCGCCGCGAAGGATCTCGCCGAGCAGGGCATCATCACCTTCGCGCAGCTCGCCAAGCTCTCCGACAAGGATGTCGCCAAGATCGACGAGCACATGCCGTTCAGCGCCGACCAGATCAAGGACTGGCGCGATCAGGCCAAGGAACTGGCGAAGAAGTAATTTTTCCGGCGGGACATCAGCCGGATCGGACTTGAAACGGAACGCGAACGCGTTCATAAGGCCTTTCAGGCGCCTTGCGGCGCAACGGAGTTAGTTAGATGGCACACAAGAAAGCTGGCGGCTCGTCGCGCAACGGTCGCGACTCGCATTCCAAGCGTCTGGGCGTGAAGAAGTTCGGCGGCGAAGCCGTCATCCCGGGCAACATCATCATTCGTCAACGCGGCACCACCTGGCATCCCGGCGTCAATGTCGGCATGGGCACGGACCATACGCTTTTCGCGCTCGAAACCGGCGCCGTGACGTTCAACAAAAAAGCCAACGGCCGAATTTACGTATCGGTCAACCCGATTACCAAAGCCGCGGAGTAGCCGGTTCCGCACTAGAACACCGGCGCCCATCTCGGGAACCGGTGTCTGGCAAAACCAGGAAAAGGATCAGGGGAGATGGGTTTCCATCTCCCCTTTTTCTTGTGCCTGGAGGACTTTCAAATGGTTGCCGAAGCGGAAGACTCGGAAGACGAAAGTTACGCGATAGATTGCCCGGTGCTGGTGACCGAACGGCTGGTGATGCGCGCGCCCCATGAGCGCGATATCGCGCAACTGGTCGAGCTTGCCGACAACCGTCACGTCGCCGAGATGCTGGCGCGCATGCCGCATCCCTATGGCGAGGCCGAGGGGCGTGCTTTCCTGGCCATGACCAAGGCGCGCCGGGCCGGCATCGGCTATGCGCTGACGCTGGCCGGCACCGGCACCTTCGTCGGCTGCGCCGGGCTGAACACCACCGATCGCGGGCTGGAACTCGGCTACTGGATCGGCGAGCCCCACTGGAAGCGCGGCTATGCGACCGAAGCAGCCCACGCACTGGTCGACCTCGCCTTCCAGAAGACATCGATCCAGGTGCTGCACGCCTCGACCCGGGTCATCAACCCGGCCTCGCGCAGGGTGATCCACAAATGCGGCTTCCAGTATGCCGGCCAGGGCATGCTGAACTCCATCGTCGCCGGCCAGGTGCCGGTCGAGCGCTACAGGCTCGACAGGAAGACGTGGACCAGCCTGCGCAACTGGATCCACTTCTAGGTGCGTCGATATTCAGGTGAGGCCGGCCTGACCTGAATCTCGACACACCTCGGGGATGTAGCTTGATACCGACGGTTCCGGGCCGGACTGGGCTCAGCCCATTTCCGCCCAGACCGGCAGATGGTCCGAACCGGTCGCCTTGTGGTCGACCCACAGGCGCTTCAGGGATCTGGCTAGCGAAGCGCTGGTGAAGACGTAGTCGATGCGCTTGTGGCGGCTGGTGTCGGTGGGGTCCTTGGGGTCTACCCAGGAGACGAGATCGTCGCCGGCGGCATCGAGGCGCACGGCGGCATCGACGGCGAAGTCGGCGGTCAGCGGCATGCCGAATTCGTGGTCCGGCCGGCCGGCAAGTTCGACATATTCGGGCGAGCCGGCCAGCATGTTGAAATCGCCCATCCCGACAAAGGCTTCCGGATGCGGCAGTTCCGGCAGGCCGATCTCGGCAACGCCGGACAATGCGCCGCCTTCGAGCGCATAGTTCAGCAGGCGCTGGCGCAGGAACTGGATCTGGTTGGCGCGCTCGACCGGGCTGCGGTGATCGAGATGGATGGAATAGAAACGGATGAAACCAAGCGGCGTCTCGATCAGTGCTTCCAGCGCGCCGCGCTGGAAGTTCATCACCTCGAAGCTGCGGCTGCGCGGCAAAAGCAGGTTGCGCGACAGATGAATGGGAGTCTTCGACAGCACCATGTTGCCAAGCTGGAAGGTCGTGGTGATGGCGCGGCCATTCTCGACGCGCGAGCCGATATTGGCCTCGAAATTGCTGCCATAGACGGCGAAATAATCGGGCAGCGCCTCGCCGATCTCGGCGACCATGTCGCGGCCGCCGTTCCTGGGGTTGTTGCGGGTGACTTCCTGCAGCGCGATAACGTCGGCGCCGCGCACGGCGTCGGCGATGCGCGCGACATCGTACTGCCCGTCAAGGCCGATGCCGTACTGGATGTTGTAGGTTACAAGCTTCATTCCGCAATCTCTTTGGCCAAGCCCGCGCGGCCATCGTCACAAAACGGCCTCGCCCTTCGCCGCGCCTTGGGTTAGAGCAAGGCCTTAGGTTTAGAGCAATGCCGCAAGGCCAATAAAGAAACCGCGATCCCATGAAATTTCTCGATCAAGCCAAGGTCTATGTCCGCTCCGGCGACGGCGGCGCCGGTTCGGTGTCGTTCCGCCGCGAGAAGTTCATCGAGTTCGGCGGGCCGGATGGCGGCGACGGCGGCCGCGGCGGCGATGTCTGGCTGGAAGCGGTCGACGGCCTGAACACGCTGATCGATTACCGCTACCAGCAGCATTTCAAGGCCAAGACCGGCGTCCACGGCATGGGCCGCAACATGACTGGCGCCAAGGGTGCCGACGTCACGCTGAAAGTGCCGGCCGGAACGCAGGTCTTCGAGGAAGACAATGAAACCATGATCTGCGACATGACCGTCGTCGGGCAACGGTTCCTGCTGGCCAAGGGCGGCAATGGCGGCTTCGGCAACCAGCATTTCAAGACCTCGACCAACCAGGCGCCGCGCCGCGCCAATCCCGGCCTGCCGGGCGAAGAACTGAACATCTGGCTGAGGCTGAAGCTGATCGCCGATGCCGGACTGGTCGGGCTGCCCAATGCCGGCAAGTCGACGTTTCTCGCAGCCGTCACCGCGGCCAAGCCGAAGATCGCTGACTACCCCTTCACCACCCTGCATCCCGGCCTTGGCGTCGCCCGCATAGACGGCCGCGAATTCGTCATCGCCGATATACCGGGCCTGATTGAAGGCGCGCATGAAGGCGTCGGCATCGGCGACCGTTTCCTTGGCCATGTCGAACGCACGCGGGTGCTGCTGCATCTGGTTTCGGCGCAAGAGGAGAATCCGGGCAAGGCCTACAAAACGGTACGCGGCGAGCTCGAGGCCTATGGCCACGGCCTGACCGACAAGGCCGAAATCCTGGCGCTCAGTCAGGTCGACACGCTCGATGCCGATCAACGCAAGAAAAGGGTCGCCTCCTTGAAGCGCGCCGCCGGGCGTGCGCCGATGCTGTTGTCCGCAGTCACCGGCGAGGGCGTCGAGGCGGTGCAGCGCGCGCTGATGACGGTGATCGCCGAGGCGCGCGCACAAATTGCCGCCCCGGTCGAGACACGCTGGGAAAAGTAAGGCCATGCAGTCGCTCAGGAAATACCGGCGCATCACCGTCAAGATCGGCTCGGCGTTGCTCGTCGACCGCGCGGCAGGCTTGAAGCGCGACTGGCTGGACTCGCTCGCCGACGATATTGCCGTGCTCGCCCAGGGCGGCGCCGAAATCCTCGTCGTGTCCTCCGGCGCCATCGCGCTCGGCCGCACCATACTTGGCCTCGGCAAGCGGGCGCTGAAGCTCGAGGAAAGCCAGGCGGCGGCGGCCGTCGGTCAGATTGCGCTCGCCGGCGCCTGGTCGGACGCGCTCGGCAAGGGCGGCCTGAGATCGGGACAGATCCTTTTGACCCTCGGCGACACCGAGGAGCGCCGCCGCTACCTCAATGCCCGCGCGACGATCTCGACGCTGCTCAAGATGAAGGCGGTGCCGGTCATCAACGAGAACGACACGGTGGCGACCTCCGAAATCCGCTATGGCGACAACGACCGTCTGGCCGCGCGGGTGGCGACGATGATGGGCGCGGACCTTCTGGTGCTGCTGTCCGACATTGACGGGCTCTACACAGCGCCGCCGGCGCGCGATCCCGATGCCAAATTCATTCCCGTGGTCGACCGGATCACGCCTGACATCGAGGCGATGGCGGGAGCCGCCGCGTCCGAGCTGTCGCGCGGCGGCATGCGCACGAAACTCGATGCCGGCAAGATCGCCACCGCCGCCGGCACCGCGATGATCATCACCTCGGGCACCAGGCTGTCGCCGCTGATGGCGATCGAGCGCGGCGAGCGCGCCACTTTCTTCAAGCCCAGTGCCAATCCGGTCAAGGGTTACAAGACCTGGATCGCCGGCCAGCTCGAACCGGCCGGGCGGCTGACGGTCGATGCCGGCGCGGTCGGCGCGCTTGTTTCGGGCAAGTCGCTGCTGCCGGCCGGGGTGAAATTGGTCAGCGGCAATTTCTCGCGCGGCGATACGGTGGCGATCCTGTCGCCCGAGGGCCGCGAGATCGCGCGCGGGCTGGTTGCCTACGATGCCGCCGATGCCGTAAGGATCGCAGGCCTGAAGACGGCCGAGATCGAAACCGTGCTCGGCTACGAGGCGCGTTCGGCGATGATCCACCGCGACGACCTCGTGGTGAGTCGTTCTAGTCACGAAGTACGGGCTAGTGACGAAGTACGGGCTAGTGACGAAGTACGGGCCAGTGACGAAGTACGGGCTGGTGACG
Organism: Mesorhizobium sp. ES1-4; assembly: GCF_020164745.1. Classification (GTDB taxonomy): domain Bacteria; phylum Pseudomonadota; class Alphaproteobacteria; order Rhizobiales; family Rhizobiaceae; genus Mesorhizobium. The sequence continues at coordinate 24,217 of NZ_JAIUGV010000005.1, forward strand.
AAGTACGGGCTGGTGACGAAGGACGGGCTGGTGACCAGGCACGGGTCATTGACCAGCTGTTGGCCGGTGGCGACACAAGCGGAGGATGAGCCATGCTGAAGCTGCATGAAGGATCCGGGGATGACACCGTGGCACTGATGGCCGATATCGGCCGCCGCGCCCGTGCCGCCGCCCGGCCGCTGGCCATCGCCCCCGCCGCCGCCAAGAATGCAGCGCTGCTCGCCATGGCCGACGCGATCATCGCCCGCGAACAGGACATTCTCGACGCCAACGCCATCGACGTCCTGAACGGCAAGCAGTCGGGATTGTCCGTGTCCTTCATGGACCGGCTGAAACTCAATCCGGCGCGCATCCGCGCCATGGCGGACGGCATCCGTGAAGTTGCCGCGCTCAAGGATCCGGTTGGTGACGTCATCGCCGCGTGGGAGCGGCCGAACGGCTTGCATATCGAGCGCGTGCGGACGCCGCTTGGTGTCGTCGGCGTCATCTATGAAAGCCGGCCGAACGTGACGGCGGATGCCGGCGCGCTCTGCCTCAAGGCCGGCAATCCCGTCATCCTGCGCGGCGGCTCGGATTCACTCAATTCCTCCTCGGCGATCCACGCCTGCCTGGTCGAGGGACTGAAGGCGGCCGGCCTGCCCGAGGATGCCATCCAGTTGGTGCCGACCACCGACCGGGCCGCGGTCGGCGAAATGCTCAAGGGGCTTGGCGGCAATCTCGACGTCATCATTCCGCGCGGCGGCAAAAGCCTGGTCGGGCGGGTGCAGAGCGAGGCGCGAGTGCCGGTCTTTGCCCATCTCGAAGGCATCTGCCATCTCTATATCGATCGCTCCGCGGCGCTCGACATGGCGGTGCGGATCGCGGTCAACGCCAAGATGCGGCGCACCGGCGTCTGCGGTGCCGCCGAGACCCTGCTGGTCGACCGCGCGGTGGCATCCACCCATCTGGTGCCGATCCTCGACGCGCTGCGCACCGCCGGCTGCGAAATCCATGCCGATGCCGAAGTGATGAAAGTGTTCTTCGACGCCAAGCCGGCGACCGACGCCGACTGGGTGACGGAATATCTCGACGCCATCATCGCGGTGAAGCTGGTCGACGGTATCAATGGCGCGATCGACCATATCGAGACCTTTTCCTCGCATCATACCGAGGCGATCGTCGCCGAGGATGCGAAGACCGTCGAACGGTTCTTCAACGAGATCGATTCGGCGATCCTGCTGCACAATGCCTCGACGCAGTTCGCCGATGGCGGCGAGTTCGGCATGGGCGCCGAGATCGGCATCGCCACAGGCAAGATGCATGCGCGCGGGCCTGTCGGCGTCGAACAGCTGACCTCGTTCAAATACCGCGTGCGCGGGTCGGGGCAGGTGAGGCCTTGAAGCTGTTCGTCGCCAGAGCCTGAAGCGATGTTGGCTTCTTCCGAACCGGTAGCACCATCCCGCTATCTGAAGATGCCACATGCCGAGAAGGGGTTGGCCGTCGGCCTGTTCGGCGGGTCGTTCAACCCGCCGCATGCCGGCCATGCATTGGTTGCCGAAATCGCCTTGCGGCGCCTTGCGCTCGACCAGTTGTGGTGGATGGTGACGCCGGGCAATCCGTTGAAGAGCACCGGGGAATTGGCGCCGCTGGCCGAGCGGCTGCAGCTGTCGGAGCGGATCGCGAAAAACCCGAAGATCAAGGTCACCGCCTTCGAGGCGGCACATCACGTGCGCTACACCGCCGACACACTGGCTCTGGTCAAGGCGCGCAATCCCGGCGTCGACTTCGTCTGGATCATGGGCGCGGACAGTCTGCGCGATTTCCATCGCTGGCAGCGCTGGCGCGAGATCGTGCTGACCTTCCCGATCGCGGTCATCGACCGCCCGGGCGCCACGCTTTCGTTCCTGTCGTCGGTCGTTGCCAAGACCTTCGATTATGCCCGCATCGACGAGGGTGACGCGCCAAAGCTTGCGCGGATGAAGGCGCCGGCCTGGACCTTCATCCACGGTCCGCGTTCCTCGCTGTCGTCGAGTGCGATCCGCGAGATGGCGAAGGGATAGGCTTCTCCGCAGCGGCAAGAGCCAGCGCTTCAGACGCCCGACATGTCGCTTTTACAGCGGTGTTTTCCCAACCAATCAGCGATGCTGGCCGGACATGGCAATTCAAAGCAAAACCCAATCCAAAGTCGATCCCGAACCGGGCGGTGCACCCGCGCCGCTGATCGCGATTGCCAGCGTCATCGTGTCGATGGCGCTGATCGCCATCGGTAACGGGCTGATGTTCGCCTACATCCCCGTTCGGCTTGGGGTGGAGGGTTTCGACCCGACCTGGGCCGGGCTGATCGTCACCGGGCTTTCGGCCGGCGGCCTCGCGGGCTGTATACAGACCGGACCGCTGGTGCGCAGGGTCGGCCACGCACGCGCCTTCATGGTGCTGTCGGCGCTGATCGCGCTGTCCAATGCCGCCATCGGCGCCGGGCCGCACCCGCTGCTGTGGATCGCGGCGCGCGCGCTTTACGGCTTTGCCATATGCGGCCTGTTCATCGTCGCGCAGAGCTGGCTCAACGACGCGCTGCCGAACGCCATACGCGGCCGGGTGATGGCGGTGTTCTACGTCGCCTACATTGCCGGTCTTGGCGTCGGCTATGCCACGCTTGCCGTCATCGACATTCACACGGCGGCCGCGTCGCTGATCGGCATCACCTTTACCGCCCTGTCGATCCTGCCCGTCGGCATGACGCGCCTCGCCCAGCCGCCGGCGCCGCAGGCAGCCTCGGTGGCGTTGCGCCAGGCCTGGCGGATTTCGCCGGTCGGGGTCGCCGGCATGCTGGCGGTCGGCGGCCTGTCGATGATCATCTCGGGCTTCGCGCCTATCCACGCCACCGCCAAGGGCTATAGCCAGGCCGATGTCGCCCTGCTGCTGTCGGCAATGCCGGTCGGCACGCTGATCCTGCAGATACCGCTCGGCTGGCTTTCGGACCGCACCGACCGGCGCTACGTGCTTGCCGGCACCGCCGCGCTCGCGGTGGTCGCCAGCGTGCTCGCCGTCGTCTTCGACGGTGGTGCGCTGATGGGCCTGGTGGTGATCTACCTGATCTGGGACGGGGCGGCGGAATCGATCTACGCGCTCTCCAGCGCGCACGCCGCCGACCGCGCCAAGAAGGAAGAACTGCTTGCCCTGTCGAGCTCGATGCTGTTTGCCTGGTCGCTCGCCGGCTTCATCGTGCCCGGCATCGTCACGGCGCTTTCCGCCGTCTTCGGCACGGCAACCTTCATCTATGTCGGCATCGTCATCGCCTCGGCATTCTGCCTGTTCGTGCTGTGGCGCGTGACCGCGGCGGGGCGCGTTCCGGCGGCCGCCACCGGCAGTTTCGCGCCGATGTCGGCGCAAGCACCCCTGCCGGTGGAACTCGCCTTCGCGCCCGACCAGGAGGTCCGCCACGGAGGCGACTGATCATTGCTTGCGGGCCTCGGGCGATGGCGCTTCCGGTGGGGGCAGCGGAATGGAAATGCCCTCGCTGTCGAAAGCCTGCTTGGCGCGTTTGGTCATGTCGATATTCGTGGAGAAGTAGTCGGCCGCCGAGGTCCAGTAGCGCAAGGTGAGCGAAACGCTGGTGTCGCCGAGGCTGGCCACGAAGGCGATCGGCGCCGGTTCGCGACGGATGCGCTTCTCGGCACGGGCAATGGCAAGCAAGGTCTTCTGCGCGCCGTCGATGTCGTTCCACGAACCGATGCTGAGCGTGATGTCAGTGCGGCGCACGCCGTTGCGCGAAAAATTGCGCACCGGCTGGTTCCATAGTGTCGAGTTGGGCGCCAGGATGTAGACGCCGTCGGCGGTCCTGAGCTTCGTGGCAAAGAGGCCGATTTCCTCGATCGAACCTGATATGGAACCGACCTCGACGGATTCGCCGATGCGGAACGGCCGCAGCGCCAGAAGCATGATGCCGGCGGCGATGTTCTGCAACGTGCCTTGCAGCGCCAGCCCGATGGCGAGGCCGATGGCGCCGATCGCGGCGATGATCGAGGCGGTCTGCACGCCGAACTGGCCGAGCACCATGATGACGACGAGAATCAGGATGGCGTAGCGGACGATCTTCGAAAAGAAATGCCGCAATGTCTGGTCGAAACCGTGGATGTGGCCGAGGCCGGCAAAGATCGAACGCTCCGCGAGACCGGCGACGATGTAGCCGACCACCAGAAGGATGATGGCGCCGATGGCCGACAAGGAATAGGAGACGATCAGCGTGCTGAGCTGCGCGAGGCCCGCCTGGACGGTGAGGAGCGTGTTTTGCGGATCGATCGGCATGGCGGGATTCCGGTTGGTCGGTCAGCCGATAACCGCCGCGGGACGCGTGGGTTCCGATCTTTTTTTCCTGCCGCATGGAACAACCCGGCAATCAACGAGTTCGCGTGAGTCTGAGCTCCGTCTTGAAACTGCAACGGAACTCTGCCTATCTAAGTGGTGTCACCCGCTTTCAGGGTGATTTGGTTGTTCTTGCTGCGAAAGGAAATACACTGAGAACAGCACTGCGGAAGAAGGCCGATATCATGCCTTCGCCGGCCAGGATCAGCGTAGACGACGCCGTGTCCCGTGCCATCAAGACAGTCCTTGCCAGTCTGGAAGACTCCAAGGCCGAAAACATTGTCTCAATCGACATTCAGGGGAAATCGAGCCTCGGCGACTACATGGTCGTTGCGTCGGGCCGATCGCACCGTCATGTCGCGGCTGTCGCCGATCATCTCCTCAAGGCGCTCAAGGATGCCGGCCTCGGCACGGCGCGCGTCGAGGGGCTGTCAGGCGCCGACTGGGTCCTGATCGATTCTGGCGATATCATCGTCCATGTCTTCCGCCCCGAAGTCCGCGAGTTCTACAATCTCGAAAAGATGTGGCAGGCGCCGGATCTCGAGGAAGAGACCCTCCACTGAGCCGATTTTATCTTGATGCATGTCGTTGGCCAAAACCGGTTCCCGCCTGGTGACATGCATTAGCGGCTCATAGAGGCGAGGATGAAGATTTCAGTTCATGCCGTGGGCCGAATGAAATCCGGCCCCGAGCGGGAGTTGGCCGATCGCTATTTCGAGCGCTTCGCCAAGAGCGGGCCCGCGGTGGGGCTCGAATTCGCCGGGATAACCGAGATCGCCGAGGGGCGCGCGCAAAGCGCCACCGAGCGCCAGCGCGACGAAGGCTCGCGGCTCCAGGGGCAGCTGCAGCCAGGCACGGCCCTGATCCTGCTCGACGAAAGAGGCAAGAGCCTGTCCTCACAGGATTTCGCCGGCCGTATCGGACAGTTGCGCGATGGTGGACGCAAGGCGCTGGTGCTCGCCATTGGCGGCGCCGACGGCCACGATCCGACACTGCGCGACCACGCCGAACTGGTGATGTCGTTCGGGGCGCTCACCTGGCCGCATCAACTGGTGCGTGTGATGCTGGGTGAACAACTCTACAGGGTGGCGACGATCCTGTCGGGCCATCCCTATCACAGATGCTGAAACCCGCTGGTCGCACCGAATTTGGCCCCAATGCCACGTAAGATTCGCCGTGGGGCTGCTTTTGCTTTGCAACCCGTTATTGCGACCCCCTTGGGCGACGGGCGCTAACATGGCTGATGATTCGTTAACGAGCCGCGGATAGAATCGATCGCGGATGTCTGAAGGCTGGAAATCGACGACGAGCTCATCGACTGGGGGCTCCTGGCGCGCGCGCTGCGGCATCGCGGCGGCGGTGGTGCTTGTGTCGCTGCATGCGGTGCGGGCAGAGAACACGCTCGACACGGCGCCCGATCCGGATCAGAGCCGCGCCGAATACGAGCAGGTTTCCAAGCAAATAACGCTGTCGTCGGAACGGCTGGCGAAGCTCGCCGCCGAAATCGCCTCGGTCAAGAAGGATCACGCCTCGATCACCGCCGCGCTGATCCAGTCGGCGATGACCGAGCAGAAACTTGGCCAGGACATCGAGGATATTGGCGCCAAGCTGGAAGGGCTGAAGGGCCAGCAACAGAAGATACGCGCTTCGCTGGCCGCGCGGCGCGACGTGCTGGCCGAAGTGCTGGGCGCCCTGCAGCGCATGGGACTCAATCCGCCGCCGGCGATCCTTGTCAAGCCGGAGGACGCGCTGTCGTCGGTGCGCAGCGCCATCCTGCTCGGCGCCGTGGTGCCGGAACTGCGCCAGCAGACCGAGAGCCTGCTGGCCGACCTCAAGGAACAGACCCGGGTGACAGCCTCGATCGAGGCCGAACGGGCGCGGCTGACGGCAGCGGTCGGCGACCAGACGGCGGAAAAGAAGCGGCTCGGCATGCTGCTGGAAGCCAAGCAGAAGCTCGAGGCCGACACGCGCGCGCAGATGGCGGCCGAACAGCAGCGGTCCGAGCAGTTGGCGGCCAAGGCCAGCAGCCTTAAGGACCTGATCGCCTCGCTCGAAGCGCAGGCGGACAAGAACCGCAAGGCCGCGGATGCCGCGAAGGCCGCCGCCGCGGGCCAGGACGGCGGCACCGAAGCCAGTAGCGGCCAGACGGCATCGCTGCCGGTTCCCGAAGCCAATCGGTTGACCGCGGCGGCGCCTTTCTCGGCACTGCAGGGACAGGTCGCCTTGCCGGTCACCGGCCGCATCAAACGCCGGTTCGGCGCCGACGACGGTAACGGCGCCTTGATGCTTGGGGACATGGTTGCGACACAATCGGGAGCCATCGTTACCGCGCCGGCGGATGGGAATGTGCTTTATGCGGGGCCGTTTCGCTCCTATGGTCAGCTCTTGATCCTCAATGCCGGCGACGGTTATCATGTCGTCTTGGCTGGGATGAGCAGAATCAGTGTCGCAACTGGCCAGGCAGTGCTCGCAGGAGAGCCGGTCGGCGCGATGGGAGAAGCCCGGGTGGCAAGCACCTCGGTTTCGAAGAATGAAAATGCCACGCCGGAACTCTATGTAGAGTTCCGCAAGGATGGAAAACCCGTCGATCCGGCCCCATGGTGGGCGGACCGTTATTCTGGAAGGACGTGAAATGATGCGGAAACTGTCGCTTCTGTTTGCCGGTGCGCTGATGGGCGCGTCCGCCATGAGCCTTGTCTATGGCGCACCCGGCTCGGCGGCGAACGCCGCAGGGTCGGAGACCTACAAGCAACTGGCGATCTTCGGCGATATCTTCGAGCGTGTGCGGGCGCAGTATGTGACCCCGCCCGACGACAAGTCGCTGGTCGAGAACGCCATCAACGGCATGCTTTCCTCGCTCGACCCGCACTCTTCCTACATGAACGCCGAACAGGCGCAGGATATGCGCGTTCAGACCAAGGGCGAGTTCGGCGGCCTCGGCATCGAGGTCACCATGGAAAACGACCTGGTCAAGGTGATCACGCCGATCGACGACACACCGGCCGCCAAGGCGGGCGTGCTGGCCGGCGACTACATCGCCAAGATCGACGGCGAGGAGGTTCGCGGCCTGACACTGAACGACGCGGTCGACAAGATGCGCGGCCTGGTCAACACGCCGATCAAGCTGACCATCCTGCGCCAGGGCGCCGACAAGCCGATCGAGCTGACCGTCGTGCGCGACATCATCAAGGTCAAGGCAGTCAAGTTCCGGGTCGAGAACGACATCGGCTACATGAAGATCACTTCCTTCACCGAAAAGACCTATGACGACCTCGAGAACGCAATCGACACCATCAAGAAGCAGGTGCCGGACGACAAGCTCAAGGGCTATGTGCTCGACCTGCGCCTCAATCCGGGTGGTCTGCTCGACCAGGCGGTGAGCGTGTCCGACGCGTTCCTGAAGCGTGGCGAGATCGTGTCGACGCGCGGCCGCGACCCGAAGGACGTTACCCGTTTCGACGCCAAGCCCAAGCAGGTCGACGACATCAACGGCAAGCCGATGATCGTGCTTGTCAATGGCGGCTCGGCCAGTGCTTCTGAAATCGTCGCCGGCGCGCTGCAGGACCTGCGCCGCGTCACGGTTGTCGGCACGCAGTCCTTCGGCAAGGGTTCGGTGCAGACCATTATTCCGCTCGGCGAGAATGGCGCGCTCAGGCTGACGACGGCGCTCTATTACACGCCGTCGGGCAAGTCGATCCAGGGCAAGGGCATCACGCCCGATATCAAGGTAGACCAGCCGTTGCCGCCGGAACTGCAGGGCAGGGACCTGACGCGCGGTGAATCCGATCTCAAGGGCCATATCAAGGGTGCCGACGAGAGCAAGACCGGCTCCGGCTCCGCGGCCTATGTGCCGCCGGATCCCAAGGACGACCTGCAGCTCATCTATGCCGAGCAGCTGCTGCGCGGCCAGAAGACCGATCCGGCCTTCCCGCCCAATCCGGAAAAGGCCGTGCTCAACCAGTAAGGCCGGCAACCGGTCTGGCCGGTTGAAGGAAGCAATGCCATGCTGCCGGGACCGAAAGGTTCCGGCAGTTTGATTCGGGGGCAGGACCAGGCCTCCAGATACGGCGCCAAGGGCGCCAGGATTGATGAATTCGTGCATGTCTTCCCGAAGGAGATCGCCTTCGGACCATGCACCGGGGACAGGGCTTGGCTGATATCGGCAAGGACATCGAACGCCCGCTTGGACAGACTGTCCGGGTGCCGCGTGCGGCCGGCAAGGTCAGCGTGGGCGTGATCGCGGCGAGCGCGGTCGTGCTGGCCGTGGTCGGCGTCTCGGCGACGATCGCGCTCAGGGAAAAGCCGTTTCGAAAACCGCAGGAAGTCGCCGTTTCGACGCCGAAGGTGACCGCGGCGGCCGAGCCCGCCGCCTCGCCCCCCGCATTGGCCCCGGCAGCGACGCCAAAGGTGGAGACGCCGGCGAAGACGGGCGGTCCGCAGATCATCCATGTGCAGACGGAAGGGGGCGATGGCCCGCCCAGGGCGGCAATCGTCATTCGCGACCCGTCGACCGTCGGCCAGAATCTCAAGATCGCGCATATTCCCGACAGGGCGCTGATCGAAACCAGTGAGACCGGGCCCCTGCCGATACGCTCCGCCGATGGCCGCCGGCCGTTCGACGTCTATGCGCGGCCATGGTCCGGCACGCGTGGCGCACGTGTGGCGATCGTCATTGGCGGGCTCGCCGTTTCACAGACCGGCACCCAGGCGGCCATTGCCAAGCTGCCGGCGGAAGTGACGCTGGCCTTTGCGCCACAGGGCAACAGCATCGGCCGCTGGATGCAGGCCGCCAGGCAGAGCGGGCATGAGATCGTCATGCAGGTGCCGCTCGAACCGTTCGACTATCCCAATGTCAACCCCGGCCGCAACACGCTGACGGTTGCGGCCACCCCCGAAGAAAATTTGAAGAACCTGCGCTGGGCGCTGTCGCGGACGACGAACTATACCGGCGTCATGAATTATATGGGTGCGCGTTTTTCCTCCGACGCGGCGGCGATGCAGCCGTTCATGGCCGAGCTCGGCAAAAGGGGCCTCGCCTATATCGACGACGGCTCGTCGGCGCGCAGCCTGGCACCGGACATGGCGCTGAAGGATGGCGTGCCCTTCGTCGCCGGCGACACGGCGATCGACGCGTTGCAGGATCGCGGCGCCATCCTGAAGAAGCTCGACAGTCTCGAAGCGACGGCGCGTGCCAAGGGCACGGCCGTCGGCATCGGCTCGGCTTTCGACCTGACGGTCGACACGGTGTCGTCATGGGTGGCCGAGGCCAAGAAACGCGGCATCGAGATCGTGCCGATCTCGGCGGTGGCCGTGGATCCGCAAAAAGGCTAACAGCCATCTTGATAGTAGTTGCACTCCGGCGGGCATCTGGCGGCGCGTTCCGCGCTTCCAGTGCTCGCGTACTTTAAGTACGCTCCGCTCCGGTTCTCGAAATCACTCGCCGCCTGCCTCGCCAGAGCGAATTCTCAAAACGGCTGGAACCTCACCTATGGCCAAAAAAGTCGACCGTGAAACGATGCCCTACCGCCCCTGTGTCGGGCTGATGATCCTCAATGGCGAGGGCCTGGTCTGGGTCGGGCACCGCATTGCCGAACCCGACAGCGAATTCGCCGGCGCGACGCAGCTCTGGCAGATGCCGCAAGGTGGCATCGACAAGGGCGAGGAGCCGCTGCAGGCGGCGGAGCGTGAACTCTACGAGGAGACCGGCATGCGCAGTGTCTCGCTGCTGGCCGAGGCGCCGCATTGGATCAACTATGATTTACCCGACGAGGTCCTCGGCGTCGCCCTGAAGGGCAAGTATCGCGGCCAGACGCAGAAATGGTTCGCGTTCCGCTTCCATGGCGATACCAGCGAAATCCGGATCAATCCGCCGCCGGGCGGCCACACCGCCGAATTCGACACTTGGTCGTGGCGGCCGATGGGGGACCTGCCCGGCCTGATCGTGCCGTTCAAGCGCAAGGTCTATGAAGACGTGGTGGCGGCGTTCCGGCACCTGGTGCCATAGCCGCGTCGGGCGGGGTTCGGAGGGCCGCTGTTGCCGTGCCGGCCCGGCAGCCCTATTGATATCCATCCGCTACAAGGAGGGTCGCCATGAACGACGCCCCCACAAGGTCGCTACCCGATGATGCCGCTGCCGTAAGCGAGGCGGCCGCGGGGGCGGTCCTGACCATCGATCTCGGTGCGATCCGCGAAAACTACCGGCGACTGAAGGCAAGTCTCGGCGGTGTGCGCTGCGCCGGCGTGGTCAAGGCCGACGGTTACGGTCTCGGCGCGCGTCAGGTGGCACTGGCGCTGGCAAGGGAAGGCTGCGACATCTTCTTCGTCGCCCTGCTGGCCGAAGGCATCGCGCTCCGCAAGGCGATAGGGGACGGACCTGAGATCTACGTGCTGAACGGACTGCCGCCGGGCTCCGAGCCGGAAGCGGTCTCGTCCGGTCTTTGCGCGGTCGTCAACAGTGGCACGCAGTTGAAAGCCTGGCGCGCGGCTGCCCATAGCGTCGGGCGAAGGCTTCCAGCCGCCATCCAGGTCGACAGCGGCATGTCGCGGCTTGGCATGGCGCCTGCCGAGGTCGAGGCGATTGCTGCTGATGCCGCCGCGTTCGACGGTATCGGCATCAGGTATGTGATGAGCCACCTGGCCTGCGCCGACGAGCCGCGCCACCCCGCCAATGAACAGCAACGGCTGGCCTTCGAGCGGTTGCGCGCCATGCTGCCAGAGGCGCCCGCCTCGCTCGCCAACTCATCCGGCATTTTTCTCGGGCCGTCCTACCATTACGATCTCGCAAGGCCGGGGGCGGCGCTCTATGGCATCAATCCGACGCCTGACAAGCCCAATCCGATGCTGCCTGTCGTGCGGCTGCAGGCCAAGGTGGCGCAGACGCGCAGCGTCGGAAAAGGCGCCGGCATCGGCTATGGCCACACCTACCGCGCGGACGGCCCGCTCGGCCTGGCGACGATCTCGTTCGGCTATGCGGATGGTTGGCTGCGCCGGTCCGCGTCGGCCGCCTGGTTCGAGGGAACGCGCCTGCCCTTCCTCGGACGCGTATCGATGGATTCGATCATTCTCGACATTTCCGCCCTGCCGCCAGGCAGGCTCCGCGAAGGGGATCTCGTCGAACTGCTCGGCCCTTCGCAAAGCGTCGACGACGCCGCCGGCCATGCCGGCACCATCGGCTACGAAATCCTGGCCAGTCTCGGCTCGCGATTCCACCGGCACTATCTGCGCGGCTGAGCGGTTTGGCCGCGCTTGACAAGCGGACGTCTGTCGGCAAGGTTCGGGGCATGAGCAACCTCGCTTATATCAGAACCTTGTTCAGGGTCTGCCCGATCGCGGGATCGTAGCCCCGGCGCGGCCGCCTTCCGGCGTTCGTCCGTACCGGGGCATCCATACATCCACAATCGCCATCAAGCCGCACCGCCTCTCCGCGGTTGCCGGCTTTCATAAAGCCGCCGTCAGTACGGCGGCAGGCGCGCATCCGTGCGATGCGCCGATCCATGAGGTTTGCCATGCAACATGCAACGGGACTGCGTCGATCCGCCCATCTAATCAGCGACACCGACCATGACAGGTTGACCAGTCTGGCGAGGACCGTGCTCGACCGCGCACCCGAGATGGCCGAAGAGCTGCTCGCGGAACTGGACCGGGCGGTGATTGCCGAAGCAGCGGCAATGCCGGCAAGCGTGGTGCGAATGGGGTCTACGGTCACGGTCCGCAGTGAAGGCGGTGACATCAAGCGCATCACGCTGGTCTATCCCGGCGACGCCGACATTGCCGAAAACCGGATCTCGGTGCTGACGCCGATGGGAACGGCGCTTGTCGGCGTCAGCGTCGGGCAGATGGTGTGCTGGAGCGGCCGTGGCGGCCGCGAACTGTCGATGACCGTCGAGGCCGTCGATACGCTCGCCGGCGGCGAGCACTGATCGTGGAGGGGGTGATGAAAAACAGGAGCTGCCGCCTGACGACGAAGGACTTCGCCGTCCTGGAAGTGATGCTTGAGCGCCGGCGGGCATTCGCCGATCCGATGGTTCGGATGATCGAAGAGAAGCTTTCCAGTGCCGGCGTCGTGGCGATCGAGTCGATCGAACCGGATACCGTGACGCTGAACAGCAGAGTGGTGTTCTGCGTCGATGGCGGTGCGGCCGAGACGCGCACCCTGGTGCAGAACGAAGTGCGTGGACCGGTCGGCTCCAGCCTGTCGGTGGCAACCAGGCGCGGGTTGTGCCTGCTTGGCATGGCGCAAGGCCAGACGGCATGGCTCGAGCACCCCGACGGCAGGCGCGAGTCGATCCGGATCAAGGCGGTGCTCTATCAGCCGGAAGCCGCGCGGCGGGCAGCCCGGGAAAAAGCCGCCGCTGGCGGACCGCGGCCGCACGGGCTGACCCTCGTCTACAGCGCCGGCGCTTCGATCCGGCCTCTTGGCGAGACGGCGGGAATGCGGCAGACAGAGATAGATGACGATCCCGGTCCGTCGGCGGCGTGAACATCGCGCATGGTCGGAGATCGGAATCGATTTTCGGTGGGGATCGTGCGCAAATCGCGGATGCGGCCGTGTCCATCGGTGTGCCGAAGGACAGGGCGTAAGGAGTGAACGATGAAGATCATGGTGCTGGGCAGCGGCGTCATCGGGGTGACCACGGCCTACTATCTCGCCGAGGCCGGCCATGAGGTGACGGTGATCGACCGCCAGAAAGGTCCGGCGCTGGAAACCAGCTTTGCCAATGCCGGGGAAATTTCCCCCGGCTATGCCTCGCCCTGGGCAGGCCCGGGCATTCCGCTCAAGGCGATCAAGTGGCTTTTGATGAAGCATGGCCCGCTGGTGGTCCGACCGGCCTTCGACCCGCATATGTGGACATGGCTGGTCAAGATGCTGCGCAACTGCACCGCCGAGCGCTACGCCATCAACAAATCGCGCATGGTGCCGCTGGCGGAGTACAGCCGCGACACGCTGAAGGCGCTGCGCGAGGCGACGGGCATTGCCTATGACGAGCGGACCCAGGGCACGTTGCAGCTGTTTCGCACGCAAAAGCAGCTCGATGGCACCGGGGGCGATGTCGAGGTGTTGAAGAAATATGGCGTGCCCTATGAAGTCCTCGATCCCGAGGGCTGTATCGCGGCAGAGCCGGCGCTGGCCGGGGTGCGCGAGAAGTTCGTCGGCGGTCTCAGGCTGCCGCATGACGAGACCGGCGACTGCAAGATGTTCACCGACAGGCTGACCGAGCTTTGCGTGGCGCGCGGTGTCAAGTTCGAGTACGACGTGACGATCTGGCGCGTTATCCGCAGCCGCAATCGTGTTGCCAACCTGAGCACCAGCAAGGGTTGGAAGGTGGCGGATGCCTATGTCATGGCGCTGGGCAGCTATTCAGCGAACTTCATGCGCCGGATGAAGCGGTCGATCCCGGTCTATCCGGTCAAGGGCTATTCGATCACGGTGCCGATAAAGGATGCCGCCCTGGCGCCGGTGTCGACGGTGATGGACGAAACCTACAAGGTCGCGATCACCCGGCTCGGCGACCGCATCCGCGTTGGCGGCACGGCCGAGATTTCCGGCTTCGATCTCAGGCTGCATGAATCGCGGCGCCGCACCCTCGAATACTCGGTCGGTGACCTCTTTCCGGGCGCCGGCGCCATGCGCGACGCGACCTTCTGGTGCGGGCTGCGGCCGATGACGCCGGACGGACCGCCGCTGATCGGCCGCACCGAACTTTCCAACCTCTATCTCAACACCGGCCATGGCACGCTCGGCTGGACCATGGCCTGCGGCTCGGGGAAGGTGCTGGCCGACATCATCTCGAACCGGGTGCCCGACATCGATGTGCGCGCCCTGGCGCAGGAGCGCTATCTTAAATAGCCGCCCGCGCATCCGGCTGACGCGCTTTGTCTTTGCTTTGATGCATGTCGTTGCCCCAAAACCGGGGCCACTTTTGGGCGACATGCATCAGAACGCCTGCCTGACCCACGCCTCGTCGAACAGCAGCCGGTAGGCCCACGGGATCGTGACATTGGTGGAAACCGGGTTGGAGCGGGCGAGGTAGTCGTCATAGACCGGCTTCATCCTGGCGTAGAAGGCAGGGTCGAGCACCATCATGCCGTTCTCCGAATCGTGCAAGAAGCTGCGGTTGTTGAGGTTGACCGAGGAGATGGCGACCAGCCTTTCGTCGATCATCATGATCTTGGAATGCAATACCACGTCAGGCGCCTTGAATTCGCGGATGTCGATGCGGTCGCCATATTTCTCGACGAACAGCTTGTTGAGCGCTGTGAGGAATTTGCCGCCGATATCACCCTTGAGGTCGATGCGGCCGACAATGTCGATCTTGACGCCGCGCGCCAGCGCGCGGTCGAAGGCCAGGGCGAGGCTCGGCGTCAGATTGAGGTAGGGATTGACGATCTGGATATGGTGCTGGGCGGCGTCGACCAGTTCGACGAAATAGGCCTCCAGCGCATGGTCATCCTCATAGGGCACCGAGATGAAATGCCGGGCATTGCCTCGGGGGCGCCCGCCGCGGACCGGTATGGAGAAGGGGCGGGCCAGGTTTGTGTCGGCGTCGCGCAACCATATCGTCGACAGATGCGCGGCGAGCGTCTCGACCGTCGCCTGGTCGGCGAACTCGATGTCGAAGTCGCTCCAGTTCGAATAGTAGTTCAGCGAAAAGCCGTCGGTCTTGCCGTATTGCTCGAGGTCCGGGTAACGCGACAGGTCGATCGGCTGATGGAACAGGAAGCCGTCATGGATGTTGCGGCCGCCGATGATGACGCGCGAGCGCGCGGGGTCCCGCGCCAGCGTCGCCAGCATCTTGACGTGATGGACCTTGTGCAGTTGTGAAAGCTGCTCGTCGATCGGCGCGCCATGGTCCGCTCGCCAGCGATATTCCTGCAGCTCGACATTGGGGAATTCAGCCGCCAGGCGGTGCAGCATGTCGTCGTCCTTGTCGCGCTCCAGCACGTCGGTGACCATGATGCGCACCTTGGTGCCAAGCGCCGCATGGTGACGGATCAGCCGTTCGATGACGCGCCCGGAAAAGTCCGCCTTGAACTCGAGCGAGGACAGGTAGATCAGCTTCAGCCTTGGCGCCTTCGAGAAATCGAGCGGCAGCTCCGGATCGCCCTTGTCTATTGCCGCATCGGACAGCGGCGCGCCCATCAGCGCCTCGACCTTGGCGTTGAAACCATCGCGCGACTTGCGCAGCAGCCTGGGCTCGCCGATCGGGATGGCGCAAGTCTGCGACAGCCAGCGGCCGGCGTAGAAGGCGCGCTGGAGTGCATCGAGGCCGGCGCCGTTGGGGACCGGGCAGCGCTGATATCGGCTGTCCAGGCTGGCGAGCGCCGGATCGGCGGTCTCTTCGCGCCGGATGATGAGCGACGCGCCGTTGGGCGCAAGCCTGGAGCGGATCCTTGCCGTGCAGCGGTTCAGGCTGTCGCCGGGGAACAGGCTGACCGTGTCGGCCTCGCCCGACAGGCGGAAGTGGAATGCCGCGCCGGCGGCAACGGTGCGTGAGGCTCCGGCGGCGCGAAGCGCCAACGCGCCGTCGCAACTGCCTTCGATGTCGGCCGGCTCCTCGCCGGCCTGGCGCACGACGATCTCGGTGCTGCGCGCCTGCAAGCCGGAGAAATCGAAAACCTTGGGTGCCGAGGGCCGCGCCGCGGCGTCGATGTAGAGCGTCTGCTGCGACACCCGCCAGCGGCCGTAGAAATGGCCGTCGCCAGTGCTCCCGCCGGTTGGCGGCAGATGTGCGTTGGCGACCGGTCCGGCCAGTTGCCGCAGCGTCGAATATATCGCCTGGAAATCGCGGTTCTGGACGTCGCGGCGGTTGCGTCCGAACGGACCGGTGCCGTTGGCCCGGTCCATGGCGCCGAGCTGATTGTGGGCAAGCAGCGCCAGGAACCGTCTTTCGTAGTCGCTGTCGCCGGCTTTGCCGAAGAACTGCGCCGCCGCGACCTGCTCCCCCGGTGTGCTGGCCGACAACGAGGGCCGCGCGCAGGCCTCCTGCCCCGCCAGGAGGTCGCAGGCATTGTGGCCCGCACCGGCACAACCGGCAAGCGCGGCCAGCCCGAACAGGGCGAGGACGAATGCCGTGCGGACCTTCACCCCGTCGCTCCGGGCTTCATGGCACTCAGCTGCGCCGGGTCGCGCGGCGGCATGATACCCTGCGGAAAAACCTTGCAGACAGGGATGGCGAAGGTGGCGATCAGCAGTTCCGCCTCGCTTCGCATCTTGCGCGGCGCCGTCTTGTCGTCGCGGATTGCCCGCGCCGAGGCGACAAGGGCGCCATCGCAGCCGCAATGGTCGCGGCGGGCGATGTAGCAGATGTCATGGGTTCGGCAAACGGCGTCGAGGCGGTCGACCGGCCGGGCCGACAGATCGCCGGTGCGGGTGCCGGGACCGCAATAATTGCCGATGACGAACGGCGAGGGGCGCGCCATGACGTAGCGGATCGGTTTGGGCAATTCGGCTTCCGGCACCCTGGTCCAAGGATTGGCGCATGCGGAGACAAGAAGCAGCGGCAGGATGGCAAGAACGGCTCGCATGTCTATCCGCGCCAGCTTTCTGAAAGATTTCCCCACCCGGCCACCTGTCATCATGGCCGACAGCCGCACGCCTGATGCCACACTGGCTGGTTTTGTGGCAAGGAAAAGGCGGCGTGCGAGGGACCTGGCCGCGTTTTGCGGTGACTCGCTTCTACACGAACAGGCTCCGCTCCCGCTCCACCGCCTTGGTGATGAAGCTGGCGACGATCTGGACGCGACGCAGCGGCCTGACCGATTCGTGATAGACCAGCCAGTAGGCGCGGCGGATTGGCGCGACCACGTCGACGGCCATTAGTTCCGGCATCGAGCGCGCGACGAAGGTGTGCAGGATGCCGATACCGGCGCCCGAGCGCACCGCTTCGGCCTGGCCGAGCGCCGAGGAGATGGCGAAGCTGGTGCGCCAGTCCGCGCTGAATTCCGCGGCATAGTCAAGCGAGGGACTGACGATCAGGTCCGGCACGTAGCCGATGAGAGTGTGCCGGCCTAGTTCGACCGCGGTCTTCGGCAGGCCATTGGCTTCGGCGTAAGCGCGCGACGCGAACAGGCCGAGCGAATAGTCGACCAGCTTTCCCGCGACCAGTCGCCCCTCGACCGGCCGTTCGACGGTGATCGCGATATCGGCCTCCCGCCGCGACAGCGAGAAGGAACGCGGCACCGGCACGAGCTGGATGGTGAGTTCGCGATGAAGGGCGGTGAGTTCGCCCAGCCGTTTGGCCAGGAAGGCGACGCCGAAGCCGTCGGGTGCGCCGATCCGCACCGTGCCGGATACGTCATCTCCTTCGCCCGATATGATCGAGCGGGCGGCGATCATGTCGCCCTCCATGCGCTCGGCGATATCGAGGAAGCGCTCGCCGGCCGGGGTGAGCTCGCTGCCGGTGGTCAGCCGGCGGAAGAGCTTTGTCCGCAGTGCTTCCTCGAGGCCCGCGATGCGGCGCGAGACGGTGGCATGGTTGAGCTCCAGCCGCCGCGCCGCGCCAAGGATCTGGCCGGCGCGCGCCACGGCGAGGAAGATGCGGACGTCATCCCAGTTCATGGCGCTTCCCCAACAGCGAACACACCCGTCATTTGCGAGATTTGATGCTCTTCCGTCAATCGTTATCTATTTTCCGCACAACGGTTGCGTTCTCCCTCGCGTTGCCTTCGCCGCCGCAAAGGCGGACAATGCGCCCATCACAAACAAAGGGAGAGAAACCATGATCGACTACGGTCATTTCATCGGCGGCAAGCGTGTCGCCGGCACCAGCGGCCGCAAGCAGGACGTCATGCAGCCGATGGACGGCTCCGTGCGCGGCACGGTGGCACTGGCGTCGCAGGCGGAACTGCGCGCCGCAGTCGAGAATGCCAAGGCGGCACAGCCCAAATGGGCCGCGACCAACCCGCAGCGCCGCGTGCGCGTGCTGATGAAATTCCTCGAACTGGTCGCCCGCGACTATGACGAACTGGCCGACATCCTGGCGCGCGAACATGGCAAGACCATCGCCGACGCCAAGGGAGATATCCAGCGCGGCCTCGAAGTGGTCGAGGTCTGCATCGGCGCGCCGCATATGATGAAGGGTGAGTTCACCGACGGCGCCGGCCCCGGCATCGACGTCTATTCGATGCGCCAGCCGCTCGGCGTCGTCGCCGGCATCACGCCGTTCAATTTTCCCGCGATGATCCCGCTGTGGAAGATCGCGCCGGCCATCGCCTGCGGCAATGCCTTCATCCTGAAGCCTTCGGAGCGTGATCCGGGCGTGCCGATGCGCATTGCCGAACTGTTCATCGAGGCCGGCCTGCCTGCCGGCATCCTCAACGTCGTCAACGGCGACAAGGATGTCGTCGACGCCATCCTCGACGATCCCGACATCAAGGCCATCGGCTTCGTCGGCTCGACGCCGATCGCTCATTACATCTATTCGCGCGGTACCGCGGCGGGCAAGCGCGTGCAGTGCTTCGGCGGCGCCAAGAACCACATGATCATCATGCCCGATGCCGACATGGACCAGACCGTCGACGCGCTGATCGGCGCCGGCTACGGCTCGGCCGGCGAGCGCTGCATGGCGATCTCGGTGGCGGTCCCCGTCGGCAACGACACCGCCAACCGGCTGATGGAAAAGCTGATTCCGCGCGTCGAGAGCCTGAAGGTCGGTCCATCGACGGATTCGGCCGCGGATTTCGGCCCGCTGGTGACGGCGCAGGCGCTGGAGCGCGTCAAGGGTTACGTCGACACCGGCGTCAAGGAAGGCGCCAAGCTCGTCGTCGACGGCCGCGGTTTCAAGATGCAGGGGTACGAGGACGGCTATTACATGGGCGGCTGCCTGTTCGACAATGTCACCGCGGACATGCGCATCTACAAGGAAGAAATCTTCGGGCCGGTGCTCTCGGTGGTGCGCGCGCCGACCTACGAGAACGCCATCAAGCTCGCCAACGACCATGAGATGGGCAATGGCGTTGCCATCTTTACCCGCGACGGCGACGCGGCGCGTGACTTTGCTAGCCGCGTCCAGGTCGGCATGGTCGGCGTCAACGTGCCGATCCCGGTGCCGATCGCCTATTACACGTTCGGCGGCTGGAAGGCGTCTTCCTTCGGCGACCTCAACCAGCATGGGCCGGACGCATTCCGCTTCTACACCAAGACCAAGACGGTGACCTCGCGCTGGCCGTCCGGCATCAAGGACGGCGCCGAGTTCGTCATCCCGACGATGAACTAGCCGGACGCTTCTCTCGTCTGCGCGTCCTCGCCTTCGGCTGCGGGCGCGCGGGCGGGCATCAAGGACGGCGCGGAGTTCGTCATCCCGACGATGAACTAGCCGGACGTTTTTCTTTCGTTTGCGCGTCCTCGCCTTCGGCCGCGGGGCGCGCTGGCCGGCATCAAGAATGGCGCAGAGTTCGTCATCCCGACGATGAACCAGCCGGACGAGAAGACACGGTTTTTACTCAAGGCCTAAGTCCCGGACTTAGGCCTTTTGTTTTGCAAACGCTAATGTGATGGAACCGGCGGGGCTCGCGGGACTTAGAGCTGAAATCCCGCCGTGGAGGAGGCACGGCAGACAACCAGGGCGCCGACTACGGGCCGGTGGCATCGCATGGTCGGGCGCAAGGAGGTGTCAGATGACACGACGTCTTTTGGCGACAACGGTGATTGCGGCGATGGCGATGTGCTTGGGCGCCGCTCAGGTAAATGCGGCCGGCCAATGCGCGGCACGCGCCGATATCGTGAAGGCGCTCGGCGAGAACTTCCACGAAAGCGAAGCCGGGCGTGGCTTGATCAATCCCAATGTGGTCCTCGAAGTGTTCGTTTCCGACCAAGGCAGCTGGACGGTTCTGGCTTCCGACACGAAGGGCCGGAGTTGCATCCTGTCGGTCGGCGAAGGCTGGGACAGCCCAACGATCAAGGCAGCCTTGCCGGCCGCCTGAGCTATTTGACCTGGCCGTCAGCGTGTGGCGGCCACCTCGGCATGGCCGCGCAGCAGCGCCATCAGTTTTTTGGCGTCCTTGGCGGCGCTTTCCTCGTCCCCGTCCAGGATCGAGCGGATCAACGCGACATGATGCTCGGCGGATTCCGCAAGCCCGGTGTCGGCCTTGTAGCGAAACCAGAAGCGGCGGCTGTGGGTCTGCAAGGGGGCGGCCAGCCGGGCGGCGAAGGGGTTGTCGGCGGCCAGCGCCAACGCCTCGTCGAGCGCCTTGTCGGCCTGTATGAAGGCGAGAACATTGCCTGATATCACCGCTTTCTGCATGGCAAGCGCCGCTTCGTGAAACAGGTCGGCGGCCTCGCGGGTGACGAAGCGGGCGGCCGAACGGGCGAGCACGACCTCCACGCCGCGCCGGGCGTCCAGCACGCGCAGCCAATCACCGGGATGCAGCGGCGCGATCGCGATGCCGGCACGCGGGCGGACATCGAGCAATCCCTCCCAGGCCAGCCGCTGGATCGCCTCGCGCACCGGCGTGCGACCGAGCGCCAGCCGCTCGATCAGGGAGCCCTCGGTGACAAAACTCGCCGGGGCCAGTTCGAGCGTCACGATCATGTGTTCGAGGACACGGTAAGCCTTTGTCGCCGCGGGCTCGGACACGGTGCTTGCTTCGATGGATATCAAAGGCGGTCTCCTGATATATCTAAAATATATCATAACGAATTCCGCATTGACAGCGGCTTTCCCAACAGATATACGGCTGATATATCAGATGGAGAGATAGCCATGTGGACCGGAGTTTTCCCCGCCGTCACGACCAAATTCACCGCCGACGACCGGCTCGATCATGCCGAGATGGAACGTTGCTTCAACCTGCAGATGGAGGCCGGCTGCGACGGCATCATCGTCTGCGGTTCGCTCGGCGAAGGACCGATGCTGTCGCCTGACGAGAAGATCGAGGTGCTGAAGACCGCGCAGAAGGTCGCCGGCAAGAAGCCGGTGCTGCTGACCGTAAACGAGGCCGGCACCCGCGAGGCGGCAAGCATCGCCAGGCGCGCCGCCAAGGAAGGCGCCAACGGCCTGATGGTGGTGCCAAGCCCGATCTACCACACCAACGCGGAAGAGACGGTGGCGGCGTTGCGCGCCGTGGCCGAGGCCGGCGACCTGCCCGTGATGATCTACTCCAACCGGCTCGCCTATCGCGTCGACGTCACCGTCGACCAGATGGAGGAGCTTGCGTCGGACACGCGGTTCGTCGCCATCAAGGAATCTTCCGACGACATCCGCCGCTCGACCGAGATCATCAATCGTCTGGGCAGTCGCTACGATCTGTTCACCGGCGTCGACAATCTCGCCTTCGAGGCGCTGTCGGTGGGCGCCATCGGCTGGGTGGCCGGCCTGGTCACCGCCTTCCCGCGCGAGACCGTCGCCATCTACCAGCTGATGAAGCAGGGCCGCCGCGACGAGGCGCTCGCCATCTACCGCTGGTTCCGGCCCTTGCTCGATCTCGATGTCTCGACCTATCTGGTGCAGAACATCAAGCTTGCCGAAGTGTTCGCCATCGACACCAACGACCGCGTCCGCATGCCGCGCATGCCGCTGTCGGGAGAACGCCGCAAGGCGGTCGAGAAGATCGTCAAGGATGCGCTGGCGGTACGGCCGACGCTGCCGCGGTTCTGAGGAGAAGATGCCGGTAGCCAGGTGAGGGGCAGCGCCTACGTGACAGGACATTCCAGGTCGACTGCAGGGGAGCGCCGCCCCTCATCCGCCCATCGCGCACCTTCTCCCCGCGAACGGGGAGAAGGTGAAGACATCGCCATCGTCGGCGGCGGCATCATCGGCATCTGCGCGGCGGCCTTCCTTGCCGAGGCCGGGCTTGACGTCACGGTCTTCGACCGGACGGGCGTCTGCGAGGAGACGAGCTCCGGCAACGCCGCCGCCTTCGCCTTCTCCGATGTGCTGCCATTGGCGCACAAGGGCATGATCCGGCAGCTGCCAAAATGGCTCGCCGATCCGCTCGGTCCGCTCAGCATCCCGCCGGCCTACCTGCCGAAGCTGCTGCCTTGGCTGATCCGGTTCTGGCGCGCCGGCGAAATACGAGGCGAGCCTGGCGGCGCAGGCCGGCATGATGAAGCTTGCCGAGGCCCAATGGATGGGGCTGCTCGATCGTTCCGGAACACGGCCGATGCTGCGCGAGGACGGCTCGCTCGAACTCTACGAGAGCGAAGCGGAATTCCGCGCCTCGCTGTCCGGCTGGGCGGCGCGCGAGCGTTTCGGCATCGGCTTCCGTCATATCGAGGGCGAGGACCTGGCGGGCTTGCAGCCCGGGCTGTCACCGCGTTTCGTCAAGGGCACCTTCGTACCGGGATGGAAGACGGTCGCCGATCCAAAACTGCTCGGCAAGGCAGTATGGGCTTACGCGCAGTCCAAGGGCGCCCGCTTCGAGATGGCCCGCATAGACCGCGTCGCCGCGGATCAGGATGGCGCCGTGCTGACGCTGGCCGACGGCACTACGAGGCAAGCCGGGCGCCTTGTCGTCGCGGCCGGCGCCTGGTCGCACCTCCTGGCGCGGCAGCTCGGCGATCGCATTCCGCTGGAAACCGAACGCGGCTACAACACCACATTGCCCAGCAGTGCCTTCGACGTGAAGCGACAGCTGATCTTCTCCGGCCACGGCTTCGTCATCACGCCGCTCGATACGGGCCTGCGCGTTGGCGGTGCCGTCGAACTCGGTGGCATCGAGCGGCCGCCCAACTTCAACAGGTCGAAAGCGCTGCTGCGGAAGGCGCGACAGTTCCTGCCGGGGCTCGACGCTTCGGGCGGGCGCGAATGGATGGGGTTCCGGCCCTCGCTGCCGGACTCGGTGCCTGTCATCGGCAAGGCGCCGGGAGCCCCGTCGGTGGTGTATGCCTTCGGCCACGGCCATCTCGGCCTGACCCAGGCGGCGGCGACCGGGCGGTTGATCCGCGAACTCGTCCTGGGGCAGGATGCGTCTGTTGATCTGGCCCCTTTCAGCCCACAACGGTTTTGATCTTCGAGGAGCGACATGGCCAAGAAATCCTTCTTCTGCATCGACGGCCACACCTGCGGCAACCCGGTGCGGCTGGTCGCCGGCGGCGGGCCGCTGCTGCACGGCTCGACGATGATGGAACGGCGCGCGCATTTCCTCGCCGAATATGACTGGATCCGCACGGGCCTGATGTTCGAGCCGCGCGGCCACGACGTGATGTCGGGCTCGATCCTCTATCCGCCGACACGCGAGGATTGCGACATCGCCATCCTGTTCATCGAGACTTCCGGTTGCCTGCCCATGTGCGGCCACGGCACCATCGGCACGGTGACGATGGCCATCGAGCACGGGCTGATCAAGCCGAGGACGCCGGGCGTGCTGCGGCTCGACACGCCGGCGGGCCTGGTCATCGCCGAATACAAACACGTCGGCGAGTATGTCGAGGAGGTGCGCATCACCAATGTGCCGTCCTTCCTTTATGCCGAAGGCCTGACGGTGGAATGTCCCGGACTCGGCGAGATTACCGTCGATGTCGCCTATGGCGGCAATTTCTACGCCATCGTCGAACCGCAGGCGAACTATCGCGACATGGCCGATCATTCGGCCGGCGATCTCATCGCCTGGAGCCCCGTGGTGCGGCAGCGCCTCAATGAGAAATATTCCTTCGTGCATCCGGAGAATCCCGGCATCAACCGCCTCTCCCATATGCTGTGGACCGGCAAGCCCACCGTGGACGGGGCCGACGCCCGCAATGCCGTCTTCTACGGTGACAAGGCGATCGACCGTTCGCCTTGCGGCACCGGCACATCGGCGCGCATGGCGCAGCTTCATGCCAAGGGCAAGCTCGGCGAAGGCGACGCCTTCGTCCATGAATCGATCATCGGTTCGCTGTTCAAGGGCAAGGTCGAAAAGGAGGTAACAGTGGCTGGTAAGCCGGCAATCATCCCATCGATCGGCGGCTGGGCGAGAATGACCGGACTGAACACGATCTTCATCGACGACCGCGATCCGTTCGCACATGGTTTCGTGGTCAAGTAGGAGAATCTTGAGCTCGCGGAAAGGAGGGCGACGAAAAAGCGAACCGTGTCAGCAACGCAACGATTCTTCTCATCACCTAATTTTGACGGTGGTTTCTTCGAAACGGAGCGCATGATGCGGCTCAATCGTCAAAGACATTGCGTTATGCCAATGATAGGGTCCGCGATAGTCCAGGGGCGGGTGCGAAAAACGGGCGATCGGGAAGACGTGACTTGCAAACACGCGGAGCGGTCAAAAAAATCACGTTGCAATCCGGGCTCGAAACTTTACGACTAGGGGAAATACGAAAAGGAATGCGTCTGCATGGGCGACATTCCAGGGGAGCCATGTACACATGCAGTACTTTGTCCAGCAGCTTATCAATGGGCTGACGCTGGGATCGATCTATGGGTTGATCGCGATCGGCTACACGATGGTCTACGGCATCATCGGCATGATCAATTTCGCCCATGGCGACATCTTCATGGTGGGCGCTTTCACGGCGCTGATCGTCTTCCTCATCCTCGGCGCGCTGTTTTATTCGGTGCCCGTGGTCATCGCGCTGCTGGTCATGATGATCGTGGCGATGCTGCTCACCAGCCTCTACAACTGGACGATCGAGAAAGTGGCCTACCGGCCGCTGCGTGGTTCGTTCCGGCTGGCGCCGCTGATCACCGCCATCGGCATGTCGATCGCGCTGTCGAACTTCGTCCAGGTGACCCAGGGTCCGCGCAACAAGCCGATCCCGCCGATGGTCAGCCAGGTCTACAACATCAATGGCGTCAGCGTGTCGCTGAAGCAGATCATCATCGTCGTCGTCACAGCCCTGCTGTTGGCGTTGTTCTGGTACCTGGTCAACAAGACATCGCTTGGCCGGGCGCAACGCGCCTGCGAGCAGGACCGCAAGATGGCCGCACTGCTCGGCATCGACGTCGACCGCACCATCTCGATCACCTTCATCATGGGTGCGGCCCTTGCCGCCGTCGCCGGCACGCTGTTCCTGATGTATTACGGCGTCATCGCCTTCTCGGACGGCTTCGTACCAGGCGTGAAAGCCTTCACCGCCGCGGTGCTTGGCGGCATCGGCTCGCTTCCGGGCGCCGTGCTCGGCGGGCTGCTGATCGGCTTCATCGAGAGCATGTGGTCGGCCTATTTCTCGATCGACTACAAGGACGTCGCCGCCTTCTCCATCCTGGCGATCGTCCTGATCTTCCTGCCTTCCGGCATATTGGGCCGGCCAGAAGTCGAAAAGGTCTGAGACCATGGCCGTGACCGTTTCTCCAGAGCGCGACATTGTCGCCAGCCCCGTGCAGCGCGCGCTGCGCGAGGGCTTCTATGCCGGCGCCATCGCGCTTGGCCTGTTCGTGCTGTTCATCGGCCTCAAGACCGACCAGAACATTTCCAACGAACTGGTCCTCGTGCAGCGCTGGGGCCTGCTTGCCGCGGTGGTGATCGCCACCGCCGTCGGACGCTTCCTTTACGTTGCCTATGGCCAACCCTTCATTGCCAACCAGAAAATCACCGACGCGGCCACCGGCCTGTTGCCGGCCAGCGTGGCATCGCGCTTCTTCCAACTGCCCTGGTTCATCGGGGCAATCGTCGCCGCGGTGCTGTTGTTCGTGTTCAACGGCTCGCTTGAAGGATGGGTGGGCGCGGCGCCGGCAGGCTATCTGCAATTCCTGCGCGCCCTGGCGGTCATCTATGCGCTGGCCTGTGTGATCTATTATTACCGCGGCTTCATCCACGCCAACTTCACCAAGCTCGGCATTGCCGCCCTGGTGTTGTATCCGATCATCGTCGTCGTCGTGCTGTCACTGATGTCGTGGTCGTTCGTCGGCGGCCTGCAAGGGTCGCTGAAATGGGTCGACAATTTCGGCATCCAGATCCTGATCTATGTGATGCTGGCCTGGGGCCTCAACATCGTCGTCGGCCTCGCCGGCCTGCTCGACCTCGGTTACGTCGCCTTCTACGCGGTCGGCGCCTATGCCTATGCGCTGCTCGGCACGCATTTCGGGCTGTCGTTCTGGATCCTGCTGCCGGCGGCCGGCGCCATGGCCGCGTTCTGGGGCGTGCTGCTCGGCTTTCCGGTGCTGCGCCTGCGCGGCGACTATCTGGCGATCGTGACGCTCGCCTTCGGCGAGATCATCCGCCTGGTGATCATCAACTGGCGCGACGTGACCAACGGCTCGGCCGGCATTTCCGGCATCCCGAAGGTCACGTTCTTCGGCCTGATGAGCTTCAACGTCTCGGATCCGAATTACATCGGCAAGGTGCTGCACATCGCCACCTCGAGCGCCTACTACAAGATCTTCCTCTATTACCTGATCCTGGGGCTTTGCATGCTCACCGCCTTCGTCACCATCAGGTTGAGGCGCATGCCGGTCGGTCGTGCCTGGGAAGCGCTGCGCGAGGACGAGATCGCCTGCCGCTCGCTCGGCATCAACACCACCACGACCAAGCTCACCGCCTTTGCCACCGGCGCCATGTTCGGCGGTTTCGCCGGCTCCTTCTTCGCCGCCCGGCAAGGGTTTGTCAGCCCGGAATCCTTCGTCTTCCTGGAATCGGCCATTATCCTGGCCATCGTCGTGCTTGGCGGCATGGGATCGCTGGTCGGCATCGCCGTTGCCGCGATGGTGATGATCGGCGGCACCGAGGCGCTGCGCGAGCTCGACTTCCTCAAGCAGGTCTTCGGGCCCGATTTCACACCGGAACTCTACCGCATGCTTCTGTTCGGCATCGCGATGGTCGTCGTCATGCTGTGGAAGCCGCGCGGCTTTGTCGGCAGTCGTGAACCAACCGCCTTCCTCAAGGAGCGAAGGGCTGTCTCAAGCTCCTTCACCAAGGAGGGGCACGGCTGATGAATGCGAATCCGCAAATGAACGATGCCATCCTGCAGGTCGATCATCTGTCGATGAAGTTCGGCGGCCTGGTCGCCATCGGCGACCTCTCCTTCGCCGCCAGGCGCGGCGAGATCACCGCGCTGATCGGCCCCAACGGGGCCGGCAAGACCACCGTGTTCAACTGCATCACCGGCTTCTACAAGCCGTCGGAAGGCATGATCACGCTCAACCGGGCCGACGGCTCCAGCTACCTGCTGGAAAGGCTGCCCAACCATGAGATCCCGGCGCGCGCCAAGGTGGCGCGGACCTTCCAGAACATCCGCCTGTTCTCGGGCATGACGCTGCTGGAAAACCTGCTCGTCGCCCAGCACAACAAGCTGATGAAGGCATCCGGCTATACGATCCTGGGCCTGTTCGGCTTCAGCGGCTACCGCAAGGCCTCGGCCGAATCGGTGGAGCTTGCCAGGCACTGGCTGGAAAAGGCCGATCTCGTCGATCGTGCCGATGATCCGGCCGGCGACTTGCCCTACGGCGCGCAGCGGCGGCTCGAGATCGCGCGCGCCATGTGCACCGGTCCTGAGCTTCTGTGCCTCGACGAACCGGCGGCCGGGCTCAACCCGAAGGAATCGGCCGCGCTCAACGAACTGCTGATGGGAATCAAGCATACGACCGGCACCTCGATCCTCTTGATCGAGCACGACATGTCGGTGGTCATGCAGATTTCCGACCACGTCGTGGTGCTGGAATATGGCCGCAAGATCTCCGATGGAAATCCACAGTCGGTGCGCACCGACCCGCGCGTCATCGCCGCCTATCTCGGCGTCGACGACGAGGAGGTCGAGACCGTGCTCACCGAAGTCGGCGACGAGGACGTCATCGAACAGCTCGATACCGGGCCGGACGCAGCACACGGCCCGAGGAATTCCGCCTCGATGATGGCGGGGCCGGTTTCCGATAGTGTCGAGCACGCCGACGAGGGCGAGCGAGTCACGGTATCGAAGGGCGCCTCGAAAGCCGCTCAGGTCGACGCGCGCGCGGCGTCCGTGGCCGGCAAGCCTGTCGCGCCGCCTGCCAAGTCCGCCAAGCCGGCCGCCAAGGCAAGCGCCGCCAAGAAGCCGGCCGCCAGAGCGCCTGCCGCCAAGGCCGAAGGCGTTTCGAACCGCCTCGCCGCTCCCCGGGGCGGCAAGGCCGACAATCTGACCCGCATCAAGGGCATCGGTACGGTCAACGAGAAGAAGCTCAACGAACACGGCATCTTCCACTTCGACCAGATCGGCGCCTGGAAGAAGGCCGACGTCGAAGCGGTCGAGGCCTATCTCGCCTTTGACGGACGCATCGCGCGCGAGGAATGGGTGAAGCAGGCGAAGCTGCTCGGCCAGGGCAAGGACACGGAGTTCTCGCGCCGCGTCGATGCGGGCAAGGTGGCGACCAGCCATGTCTCCGGCAAGGCCGCAAGCACAGGCAAGCCCGCTCAGGGCAAGCGTGGAGGGGGCAAGTGATGGCCGCGACAACGCTGCTCGATATCAAGGGCGTGGAGACCTATTACGGCAACATCCGTGCCCTGAATGGCGTCAACGTCAGCGTCAAGCAAGGTGAGATCGTGGCGCTGATCGGCGCCAACGGCGCCGGCAAGTCGACGCTGATGATGACCATCTTCGGGGCCCCACGCGCCCGCACAGGCACCATCGCATTCGCCGGGACCGACATCACCCAGTTGCCGACGCACGAAATCGCACGCATGCGGATTGCGCAGTCACCCGAGGGCCGGCGCATCTTCCCGCGCATGACGGTGATGGAAAACCTGCAGATGGGCGCCAGCCTCGACAACCTCAAATACTATGGCGAGGATGTCGAGAAGGTGTTCACGCTGTTCCCCAGGCTGAAGGAGCGCATCGCCCAGCGTGGCGGTACGTTGTCGGGCGGCGAGCAGCAGATGCTGTCGATCGGACGCGCCTTGATGGCGAGGCCGAAACTGCTTCTGCTCGACGAGCCGTCGCTGGGTCTGGCGCCGCTGATCGTCAAGCAGATCTTCGACGCCATCCGCGAATTGAACCGCACCCAGGGGCTGACCGTGTTCCTGGTCGAGCAGAACGCGTTCGGCGCGCTCAAGCTCGCCACGCGCGGCTATGTCATGGTCAACGGCAATGTGACGATGAGCGGCACCGGCAAGGAGTTGCTCGCCAATCCGGAAGTGCGCGCCGCCTATCTCGAAGGCGGACATCACTGATCTCAGGAGTCTTCACCATGCAAGGCATTCTCTACGAGGAACCGTCGATCTGGCAGTTCTTCTTCGTCACCTGCCTGCTCGGCGGCTGGGCGGCCTGGATGACCGGCAAGGCCAGCGCCCAGACCTGGCGCAGCTTCGTCCACCTGTTTGCCTATCTGCTCGGGCTCGGCATCGGCATCCGCTTCATCCATCATGCGCTGTTCAACGGCACGATGTTCTCGCTGCATTACTATGTCGTCGACACAATCGTGCTGATGATACTGGGCTTTGTCGGCTATCAATACACACGAACCAACCAGATGGTCACACAATATAATTGGCTCTATGAAAGAGCTTCAATCTTGAGCTGGAAACCGAAAGGTTGAGGTTCATCATTAACGCCGCGTCAGGGATGAATCGGCGTGACAAGTGCCTGAAAATCGGCAAACTATGCTTTCTGCGATAAGGGTGGGCATCGCATGAAAGCTTCATTCACGCCCACTCCGTTAATGGGAGCGTTTAAATGAAAAAGTCACTTTTGTCCGCCGTGGCCCTGACCGCGCTCGTCGCGTTCAGCGGCAACGCGTGGGCTGATGTATTGTTCGGCGTCGCCGGTCCGATCACCGGCCCGAACGCGGCCTTCGGCGCACAGCTGCAGAAGGGCGCCGAGGCAGCCGTTGCCGCTATCAATGCCAAGGGCGGCATAAACGGCGAACAGATCAAGCTCGAAGTCGGCGACGACGTCTCCGATCCGAAGCAGGGCATCTCGGTTGCCAACAAGTTCGTCGGCGATGGCGTCAAGTTCGTGATCGGCCACTTCAACTCGGGCGTGTCGATCCCGGCCTCGGAAGTCTACGCCGAAAACAACATCGTCGAAATCACGCCGGCCGCGACCAATCCGAAGTTCACCGAGCGCGGCCTGTGGAACGTGTTCCGTACCTGCGGACGCGACGACCAGCAGGGCGCCATCGCCGGCGCATACATCGCGGCGAATTTCAAGGATGCCAAGGTTGCGGTCATCCATGACAAGACCCCTTATGGCCAGGGCCTCGCCGACGAAACCAAGAAGGCGATGAATGCCGCCGGCGTCACGGAAGTGATGTATGAAGGCGTCAATGTCGGCGACAAGGACTTCTCGGCGCTGATCGCCAAGATGAAGGAAGCCGGCGTCACCTTGATCTACTGGGGTGGCCTGCACACCGAAGCCGGCCTCATCATCCGCCAGTCGGCGGATCAGGGCCTCAAGGCAACGCTGATGTCGGGTGACGGCATCGTGACGGACGAACTCGCCGCGATCGCGGGTGACGCCGTCGCCGGCACACTCAACACGTTCGGCCCCGACCCGCGCCTGATCCCGGCCAACAAGGAACTCGTCGAGAAGTTCCGCGCGCAGGGCTTCGAGCCGGAAGCCTACACGCTCTACGCCTATGCCGCCGTGCAGGTGGTCGCCGAGGCGGCCGCCGCCGCCAAGACGAACGATCCGCAGGCCGTCGCCAAGGCGATGCATGAAAACGGCCCGTTCCCGACCGTTCTGGGCGACCTTGCCTATGACGCCAAGGGCGACCCGAAGCTGCCGGGCTACATCATGTACGAGTGGAAGAAGAAGGACGACGGAAAGTATTCCTGGTTCCCGAAATAAGCTGCTCGGACCATTTCGAGACCACGATGCCCGGCGCTCGCGCCGGGCATTTTTTTGCGCCGGCATGCTCCCGGATGGATCGCGAGGGCTGCGGCATGGCCGAGCTTTGACAGCGATCGATACCATTTGAGGAAGGCTTGATGCCATTGCGGCCGGCACCGTTTCACGCTTTCCCCAATTGGTTTAGCCGCGAAACGATCATGTCTTGAACGGTGGCACCGGCGCTTTGCCGTGCATTTGACCGGATGCGACCTGACTTGGCGCAAAGAATCGATTTCAACCGATTGAATCCTGCGTCAATTCTGTTTGCGCTGCAGCATTTTCACGCTAATCATTGCACCGATTTCCCGTTCCTTCCGCTGCTGGAGCCCAGTCCTTGGCCATCACGAAGATCCTCGTCGCCAACCGGTCAGAAATCGCCATCCGCGTCTTTCGCGCGGCCAACGAACTGGGCCTCAAAACCGTGGCGATCTGGGCTGAGGAGGACAAATACTCACTGCACCGCTTCAAGGCCGATGAGAGCTATCAGGTCGGGCGTGGCCCGCATCTCAACAAGGACATGGGGCCGATCGAGAGCTATCTGTCGATCGAGGAGGTGATCCGCGTCGCCAGGCTTTCAGGCGCCGACGCCATCCACCCGGGCTACGGGCTGTTGTCGGAAAGCCCCGAATTCGCCGAGGCCTGCGCGCAAGCAGGCATCACCTTCATCGGCCCGAAACCCGACACAATGCGCCGGCTGGGCAACAAGGTCGCCGCGCGCCATCTCGCCATCGAGGTGGGCGTGCCTGTGGTGCCGGCCACAGATCCGTTGCCGGACGACATGGAGGCTGTCAAGGAACTCGCCAAGACGGTCGGCTATCCGATCATGCTGAAGGCATCGTGGGGTGGCGGTGGCCGTGGCATGCGCGCCATTCGCTCGGAGGCCGATCTCGCCCGCGAGGTCATGGAAGGCAAGCGCGAGGCGAAAGCCGCCTTCGGCAAGGACGAGGTCTATCTCGAAAAGCTGATCGAGCGCGCCCGCCACGTCGAGGTGCAGGTGCTTGGCGACACGCATGGCAATGCCGTGCACCTGTTCGAACGCGACTGCTCGATCCAGCGCCGCAACCAGAAGGTCGTCGAGCGCGCGCCGGCGCCTTATCTCAGCGAGGACCTGCGCCAGGAGCTTTGCGGCTACGCACTGAAGATCGCGCGGGAGACCGGCTATATAGGTGCCGGCACCGTCGAATTCCTGCAGGACGCGGACAGCGGCAAGTTCTATTTCATCGAGGTCAATCCGCGCATCCAGGTCGAGCACACCGTCACCGAGATGGTGACCGGTATCGACATCGTGAAAGCGCAGATCCATATCCTCGACGGCTTCGCCATAGGCACGCCGGAATCGGGCGTGCCGGCGCAGAGGGACATCCGGCTGAACGGCCATGCCTTGCAGTGCCGCATCACCACGGAAGACCCCGAACACAATTTCATTCCGGACTATGGCCGTATCACCGCCTATCGCGGCGCCACCGGCTTCGGCATCCGCCTCGACGGCGGCACGGCCTATTCCGGCGCGGTCATCACCCGCTTCTACGATCCGCTGCTGGAGAAGGTCACGGCCTGGGCACCGACGCCGGCCGAAACGATCGCCCGCATGAACCGCGCCCTGCGCGAGTTCCGCATCCGCGGCGTCGCCACCAACCTCACCTTCCTCGAAGCGATCATCAATCATCCGAGCTTCGCCGACAATTCCTATACGACGAGGTTCATCGATACGACGCCGGAGCTGTTCCAGCAGGTCAAGCGCCAGGACCGCGCGACCAAGCTGCTCAACTACCTGGCCGACGTCAGCGTCAACGGCCACCCCGAGACGCGCGGCCGGCCGACGCCAAAGGCGGACGCGGCGGCGCCGGTGGTGCCCTATCTCAACGGCAATGTGCCCGGTGGCAGCAAGCAGAAGCTCGACGTGCTCGGGCCGGAGAAGTTCGCCGCCTGGATGCGCGAGCAGAAGGAAGTGCTGGTCACCGACACGACGATGCGCGACGGCCACCAGTCGCTGCTGGCGACCCGCGTGCGCACGCATGACATTGCCGGCATCGCCGGCACCTATGCACGCGCCCTGCCGCAGCTCCTGTCGCTCGAATGTTGGGGCGGCGCCACGTTCGACGTCGCCATGCGCTTCCTCACCGAGGATCCGTGGGAGCGGCTGTCCCTGGTGCGGGAAGCCGCCCCCAACCTGCTCCTGCAGATGCTGCTGCGCGGCGCCAACGGCGTCGGCTACACCAATTATCCCGACAACGTCGTGCAGCATTTCGTCAAGCAGGCGGCGGCGGGCGGCATCGACCTGTTCCGCGTCTTCGATTGCCTGAACTGGGTCGAGAATATGCGCGTCGCCATGGACGCCGTGGGCGCCGAGGGCAAGCTGGTCGAAGCGGCGATGTGCTATACCGGCGACATTCTCGATCCGGCGCGGGCCAAGTACGACCTGAAGTACTATGTCGGGCTTGCCACGGAATTGCAGGCAGCCGGCGCCCATATCATCGCGGTCAAGGACATGGCCGGCCTGTTGAAGCCATCTGCTGCCCGCGTGCTGTTCAAGGCGTTGCGCGAGGCGACCGACCTGCCGATCCATTTTCATACCCACGACACGTCGGGCCTGTCGGCGGCGACGGTGCTGGCGGCAGTAGAAAGCGGCGTCGACGCCATCGACGCGGCGATGGACGCCTTCTCAGGCAACACCTCGCAGCCATGTCTGGGTTCGATCGTCGAGGCGCTGAAGGGCACCGAACGCGATCCGGGCCTCGACCCGCAATGGATCCGCAAAATCTCGTTCTACTGGGAAGCCGTCCGCAACCAGTACGCCGCCTTCGAGAGCGACCTGAAAGGTCCGGCGTCCGAGGTCTATCTGCACGAAATGCCGGGCGGACAGTTCACGAACTTGAAGGAACAGGCCCGTTCGCTGGGGCTGGAGACGCGCTGGCACGAGGTGGCGCAGGCCTATCACGACGTCAACCTGATGTTCGGCGACATCGTCAAGGTGACGCCCTCCTCGAAGGTCGTCGGCGACATGGCGCTGATGATGGTGAGCCAGGAGCTGACGGTTGCCGATGTCGAGAATCCGGCCCGCGACATCGCCTTTCCGGACTCGGTCGTCTCGATGCTGCGCGGCGACCTCGGCCAGTCCCCGGGAGGTTGGCCGCAGGCGCTGCAGAAGAAGGCACTGAAGGGGGACAAGCCGATCACGGCGCGGCCGGGTTCGTTGCTGAAGCCGGCCGACCTCGGCAAGAGCCGCAAGGAGATCGAGGCCAAGGTCGAGCGCAAGCTGTCGGAATACGAGTTCGCCTCGTGGCTGATGTATCCGAAGGTGTTTTCCGACTTCGTCGTTGCGCAGGAGACCTACGGCCCGGTCAGCGTTCTGCCGACACCGACCTATTTCTACGGCATGAAGCCGGAAGACGAGATTTTCGTCGATATCGAGAAAGGCAAGACGCTGGTCGTGCGTTGCCTGGCCATCGGCGATGTCGACGAGAAGGGCATGGTCACCGTGTTCTTCGAGCTCAACGGCCAGCCGCGTCGCGTGAAAGTGCCCGACCGTGCGCATGGCGCCTCCGCCGCCAAGGCGCGCCGCAAGGCCGAACCCGGCAACGAGGCGCATGTCGGGGCGCCGATGCCTGGCGTGGTTTCGGCACTCGCGGTCGCCGCCGGCCAGGCTGTGAAGGCCGGCGACGTGCTGCTCTCCATCGAAGCGATGAAGATGGAGACGGCACTGCACGCCGAGCGCGACGGCACGGTCGCCGAGGTGCTGGTCAAGGCCGGCGACCAGATCGATGCCAAGGACTTGCTGATCGCCTTCAGCTAGGGCGCGAATAGCGTCGTCCTGCGCTTCCGGTGCTCACGAACTTTAAGTACGCTCCGCTGCGGTTCTCGGAAGCCACCATTCTCGGCTCGGCCTGAGGTGAATCTCGATAGGCCCAAGCCGATGTCGGCGAGATGGTTTTCGGCTTCTGTCGGCAGGCCCTTGGTGAGCTGTTCGATAACCGCTTGACCCCGTGCCCCCGGTCGGGCATCGAACCGCTGAAATTCGCCGCCGGCTGTTTTCCGAGTCGCGGCGCGGAGCCAATCCTTGGAGAAAAACATGGCCGACGATATTACCGAGACCAGCCAGACTGTTGCCGCCGGCCAGCTGCGTGCCCTCATCGAACGCATCGAGCGGCTCGAGGAAGAAAAGAAGACGATTTCCGACGACATCAAGGAAGTCTTCGCCGAGGCCAAGGGCACCGGTTTCGACACCAAGGCAATCCGCACCATCATCCGGTTGCGCAAGAAGGATCAGGCCGAGCGCCAGGAGGAGGATGCCATCCTCGACCTGTACATGGCGGCGCTCGGCATGGTGTAGCACTAACCGGCCCGGCGCCGACGTGGTTGCCGGAGATGCGCGGGTCGAACCCATATGAGTGAATTCGACTTCGGCGGCCGCCGCGCCTCGGAATTCCGCCATCGCGGCTTCTGGTCGCTGTTCGCTGAGCGGCATCCGGAAGAAAGAGCCCGGCTGGCGCGGCGTGGCCCCTGGTTCTGGCAGCGCGGGCTGCCGGACTTCGCCTTGGTCATTTCGATGTATGTCGCGCCGGCGCAGAACCATGTCGGGGT
Source organism: Mesorhizobium sp. ES1-4 (assembly GCF_020164745.1). Lineage (GTDB taxonomy): Bacteria > Pseudomonadota > Alphaproteobacteria > Rhizobiales > Rhizobiaceae > Mesorhizobium. The sequence continues at coordinate 59,807 of NZ_JAIUGV010000005.1, forward strand.
CTTCTTCGGCCGCAACGAGAAGTTCGGCGCCACGCAAAGCTGGTCCCGGCTGAAGCCGTTCCAGCCGGCGATCGAAGACAGGCTGAAGCTCCGGCCGGAACAAAGCTGCGAGGGTCTCGGTATCAACTCGATGTGGCGCGTCAACTGCTATGCCGAGGACAACTGGCCGGCGATCACCGACTGGCTGGTGACGGAATGCTCGCGTGTCGAGCGCGCCGTCATTGAGGTGCTGGGAGACGAAGGCCTGCCGCGAATCTGACGCGCTCCGCTCCTGCCTCGCCGCTCGGCTTCAGTTCGGCCGCTCATCTTGGCCAATTTCGTCCAGATGCTGCTGCAGAGCCAGTCGATCGAGCGATCCTATCGGCAGATTCACGAACAGCGCGATGCGGTTGCTCATCATGCGAAAGGCCTCGGCGAAGGCGAAATGCCGCTCGGCTTCGGTGCCGCCGGCCTTGGCCGGATCCGGCACCGCCCAAAGTGCAGTCATCGGATGACCGGGCCACACCGGGCAACTTTCATTCGCCGTGCTGTCGCAGACGGTGAAGACGAAGTTCATTTCCGGTGCGCCGGGTTTGGAAAACTCGTCCCAGCTCTTCGACCTGGCGAAGGACGTGTCGTAATTCAGGTTCTCCAGCAGCTGCAGCGTACGGGGATTGACGGTTCCCTTTGGCTGAGAGCCGGCGGAAAAGGCCTTGAAGCGGCCGGCGCCGAGACGATTGAGAAGTGCCTCGCCCATGATCGACCGGGCCGAGTTGGCGTTGCAGAGAAAGAGAACATTGTAGACATGGTCGCCCATTGCGAACTCCTCCGTGATGACTGTGCAATAAACAGAAACAACAAAGCTTCGGGAAAACGGTTGCCTTGATGGCAGATTTCCATGTCATGCTCGTGTCGCATTTCTGACCGGGGTCGCTTCGGCATATTATGGATGCCCCGCACTTGAAACTTGATCTCGTGGGCGAACCAAAGCCGGCGCACACGGTGATCCCGGCCGACTTCTCACGCGCCCTGGCGCGACGCGGTGCCGCTCGACCGCTTGTTCTGGCGCGACACGGTCGTCGGCGCCACATCAGCATCGCCTCATCGGTGGCGGCACTCGTCGTGCTCGGCCTGAAGCTGCCGTGTGGCGGACAGCCAAGAAAGCTGGCGGCGCCAAGGCTTCGCTTGTCATGCTGGGTTCGGCGCACTGCCTGATCGCGGCGGTCGTCGTCCGACGCGGCTGCCCGAAAATAAGAAAGGGCGGCCGGAGCCGCCCTTTGCAAGATGTGTCGACCGCGCCTCGTTCAGGCCGCCGGCTCGAATTTCAGCGCTACGCCGTTGATGCAGTAGCGCAGGCCGGTCGGCGGCGGGCCGTCCTCGAAGACATGGCCGAGATGGCTGCCGCAACGCGCGCAGTGGCATTCGGTCCGGACCATGCCATAGCTGCGGTCGACCGTGTTCTCGACCGAGCCCGGTACCGGATCGTTGAAGCTCGGCCAGCCGGTGCCGCTCTCGAACTTCAGCGTGGATTGGAACAGCGGCTGGTCGCAGCCGACGCAGGAAAAAGTGCCGGCACGCTTCTCATAGAGCAGCGCGCAACTTCCCGGCCGCTCGGTACCGTGATTGCGCATGACCGCGTATTGCTCCGGCGTCAGCCGGGCGCGCCATTCGGCGTCGGTTCGGGTGACGGGGTAAGTGTGGGTGTCCATCTGATCTCCTCAGCCTTGGCGGCTCGTTCTTGGTTGCAACGGGATATTCGCACAAACATAGGCATTTGTTACAGCGATATTCAGGTGAGGCCGGCCTGCAAATGGCGGCGTCCTCCGCTTCCGGTGCTCACGTACTTCAAGTACGTTCCGTTCCGGTTCTCGAACGCCACCTTTTTCGACTCGGCCTGACCTGAATCTCAGCCGCTCAGCCGGCAGATCAATGTTTTCTCGAAAGCTGCTTCGTCGCGCCTTCAAGCCCCGCCAGCGTCAGCGGGAACATGCGGCCGCCGAAGATGTCGCGGATCATGGCAATGGAATGGGTAAAGCCCCAGTTCTTTTCGCTCTCGGGGTTCAGCCACACCGCGTTCGGCCATTGCCGCAGGAGGCGGCCGAGCCAGACGCTGCCCGCCTCGGGGTTCCAGTGTTCCACCGAGCCGCCGGGGTGGGCGATCTCGTAAGGGCTCATCGAGGCGTCGCCGACGACGATGACCTTATAGTCGGGGCCATATTTGTGGAGGAGGTCGAAGGTCGGGATCGTCTCGGCATGCCGGCGGCGATTGTCCTTCCACACGCCTTCGTAGAGGCAGTTGTGGAAGTAGAAATATTCGAGCTGGCGGAATTCGGCGCGAGCCGCCGAAAACAGCTCTTCGACGCTTTTGATATGGTCGTCCATCGAGCCACCGACATCGAAGAACATCAGGAGCTTCACCGCATTGCGGCGCTCGGGCCGTGTCCGGACATCGAGATAGCCGTGCTCGGCCGTGGCGTGGATGGTTCCGGGCAGGTCGAACTCTTCCTCGGCGCCTTCCCGCACCCAGCGGCGCAGGCGCTTCAGCGCGATCTTGATGTTGCGGGTGCCGAGTTCGACGGCATCGTCGAAATTCCTGAACTCGCGCTTGTCCCATACCTTCACCGCGCGGCGGTTGCGGCTTTCGTGCTGGCCGATACGCACGCCTTCGGGATTGTAGCCATAGGCGCCGAACGGTGAGGTGCCGCCGGTGCCGATCCATTTCGAGCCGCCCTGATGGCGTCCCTTTTGTTCCTCCAGCCGCTGTTTCAGCGTCTCCATCAACTTGTCGAAACCGCCAAGCGCCTCGACCAGGTTTTTCTCCTCCTGGGTCAGGTGCTTTTCGGCGAGCCGGCGCAGCCACTCTTCGGGAATATTGGCGGCGTCTACCGCGTCAGGCCCACCCAGTGCCTCGATACCTTTGAAGACATGCGCGAACACCTGATCGAAGCGGTCGATATGACGCTCATCCTTCACCAGGGCGGAGCGGGAAAGGTAGTAAAATCCCTCGACGTCGTAGTCGACCAGTCCGGCTTCCAGTCCCTCCAGCAGCGACAGATATTCCCGCAGCGAAACGGGAACACGCGCTGCCTTCAGTTCGAGGAAGAAGGGGAGGAACATCTTCTATCTACAGCAGATCATACTCGATGAAACCCGTCCTGCGGGCGACATGGTCGTAGAGCTTGCGCGCGGTGGCGTTGGTCTCGTGCGTCATCCAGTAGACGTTCTTGACGCCGATCCTGGCCGCCTCATCCTGGACGGCCTTGATCAGGGCGGCGCCGATGCCCTTGCCGCGCACCTCGGGGTCGGCGAACAGGTCCTGCAGATAGCAGTTGTTTTTCTCCGACCAGCCGGAGCGGTGGTAGAGATAGTGGGTGAGGCCGACGGCCTTGCCGTCGAGGGTAGCGATAAAACCCTTCGGCTCGAATTCGCCGTCCGTGAACAGCCGCTTCCAGGTGACGGTGTAGACCTCTTCCGGCAGCTTCGTCTCGTAGAACGTCAGGTAGTCGGTCCACAGGCGGCGCCAGTCGGCATGGTCGGATTGAGCGAGCGGGCGGACAACGATCTCGGACATTTTTTATCTCCTCCGAAGGGTTCTGGCCGAAGCTGACGTGCTCTTCGGCCGGCGGCAACGGTCCACAGCCGGGGAAAGCGCTGCTGCTGGCCTCTATTGCTGTCTTCTGGCCATGAAGGCCAACCGCTCGAACAGATGCACATCCTGTTCGTTTTTGAGCAGCGCGCCGTGCAGCTTGGGCAGCGCGTTCTTGGGGTCGGCGCGCAGATCCTCGGGCGCGATGTCGTCAGCGACCAGAAGCCTTATCCAGTCCAGCGCCTCGGATGTCGACGGCTTCTTCTTCAGGCCGGGCACGTCGCGGATCTCGTAGAACTGGGTGAGGGCCGCACGCACCAGGTTCTGCTTGATGCCGGGATAGTGCACGTCGACGATCCTGTGCAGCGTGTCGACATCGGGGAAGCGGATGTAGTGGAAGAAACAACGGCGCAGGAAGGCGTCGGGCAGTTCCTTCTCGTTGTTTGAGGTGATGATGACGATCGGCCGGACGGCGGCGCGGATGGTCTCGCCGGTCTCGTAGACGAAGAACTCCATCCGATCGAGTTCCTGCAGCAGATCGTTGGGGAATTCGATGTCGGCCTTGTCGATCTCGTCGATCAAAAGCACGACCTTCTTGCCGGCCGCGAACGCCTCCCAAAGTTTGCCGCGTTTGATGTAGTTCTTGATGTCGTTGAACCTGCTATCGCCGAGCTGGCTGTCGCGCAGCCGCGACACCGCGTCGTACTCGTAAAGACCCTGCTGTGCCCGTGTCGTCGACTTGACGTGCCATTCGATGAGGTCGAGGCCGAGTGCCGCCGCCACCTGACGGGCAAGTTCCGTCTTGCCCGTGCCGGGCTCGCCCTTGACCAGCAAGGGCCGTTCCAGCGCGATGGCCGCATTGACCGCCACCATCAGATCCTTGTCGGCGACGTAGGCCGCCGTGCCTTCGAAACGCATTTTTGCTCCTCGGTTGGTGGTCGCGACCGTAAGGACGCTGCCGTGGCTGTGCAAGGGTGCGCCGGCTGCGACGAATGGCTTGAAACTCCGGACGGAAATATCCGTTTCCATGCGCGTGGTCACTCGGCGAGCCGAAGGGCGGTAGCACGAATAAGCAGACATCCGGGAAGACGGCGCTCCAGATCGTCGTCGGATATTGGCGGCAACGCCGGTCCTGGTGGGCATGGCAGGTATCGTGTCCGGCCCGGAATTCCTGCATGTCGCCGCTCCATGGCTTGTCGATCTCGACAGCCATTCCCCTTTCTGTCCGGGTTTTTCCTGGCCATTGGCCTCGCCTGGTACGGTTGCGTTCCCAGCATCGAAACCAAGACGGAACGGTTCCGGCTGCTTGCCGCCTGCACGTTTGCCGGTGGCTTGGCCCGGCTTGTCTCACTGCTGTCGGCCGGCACGCCATCGCCGGGTCACATCGCCGGTCTCTGCGTCGAATTGCTGGCGGTACCGGCACTGGTCTGGTGGCAGGGGCGCATTGCGAATAAAGCCATCGGAAAAAGCCAACTCTCTGGCGCTTGAGCCACCGGCGGCCTATATTGGCGATGACGGTCTGCGCTTCCCGGCAGGAGACACTTTTCCCCGGGGCCTTAACGATCCTTAGGGAGCTGTCCCTGGGAAGACCCGTGGGTTTTCTCACACGGCGCCCACCTACTTTGTAGGCACCCGGGATCGACCTCTCCACCGGTTGTGTGGATCGTCACTCATTGCCCATTTTCCGCGCATTCCGGCGGATGATGCGGTAGAAAACGTCGTTCCTAAAACGCCACCAAGATCTGACCTTTTCTATCGTCTTCGCATGACATCCTCAAAAGACCTGAAAAAACAGCTGCGCTTCGAGGCACTCGCGCGCCGCGACGCGCTCGATGAATTCTGGCGGGTGGAGGCGGCACTCGAAATGGCCGAGACGGCGCGCGATCATCTGCCCATCGAGCCTGGCCAGATCGTCTCCGGCTTCTGGCCGATGCGTTCCGAAGTCGACGTGCGGCCGTTGATGTTCGCCTTGCGCGAGAAGGGCGCACGGCTCTGCCTGCCCGCCATTCTCGACAAGACCACCATCGTCTTTCGCGAACTGGTTCGTGGCGCACCGATGGTCGACATGGGCTTTGGCACTGTCGGGCCGCACGCGGAGGCCGAAGTTCTCGACCCCTCCGTCATGCTGGTGCCGCTCGCCGCCTTCGATGCGCGCGGCCACCGCATCGGTTATGGCGCCGGCTATTACGATCGCGCGATCGCGAAGCTCGCCGACAAGGGGCATGCGCCCCGGCTGATCGGCATTGCCTTCGACTGCCAAGAAGTTTCGCAAGTTCCAGACGAGTCCCATGACGTGGTCATTGCGGAAATACTCACCGAGAGCGGGTTGCGCCGCTTCGCGCCGAAATTGTAGATAGTTCTTTGTAACGCATGATCTTTGCCGAAAAGTCATGCAACTTTTCGGGATCGGGCATAGATGAGACTTCTCTTCCTCGGGGACATGGTCGGCAAGACAGGCCGCACTGCGGTGTGGGAACAACTGCCTGGCCTGATCTCCGACTTCAAACTCGATTTCGTCATCGTCAATGGCGAGAACGCCGCTGGCGGCTTCGGGATCACCGAAGAGATCTTTCGCGACACGATCGCGGCGGGTTGCGATGTCGTGACCACCGGCAACCATGTCTGGGACCAGCGCGACGCACTGGCCTTCGCGCCGCGTGAGCAGCGTTTCCTGCGGCCCTCCAATTTTCCCAAAGGCACGCCCGGGCGCGGCTCCGGCGTCTACATCGCCAAAAATGGCGCGCGCGTGCTGGTCGCCAACATCATGGGCCGGGTGTTCATGCATCCCGAGCTCGACGACCCGTTCCAGGCGGGCGAGCGCGAGCTTGCCGCCTGTCCGCTCGGTGAACAGGCCGATGCCGTGGTCATCGATTTCCACGCCGAGGCAACTTCGGAGAAAATGTGCTTCGCGCATTTCGTCGATGGCCGCGCCAGCCTTGTTGTCGGCACCCACACGCACCAGCCCACGGCCGATCACCAGATCCTCAATGGCGGCACCGGCTACCTCTCCGACGCCGGCATGTGCGGTGACTATGATTCCTCGCTCGGCATGGACAAGGAAGAACCGCTCAACCGGTTTCTGTCGAAAGTGCCCAAAGGGCGTTTCGAAGCCGCGACGGGGCCGGCGACATTATGTGGCCTCGGCGTCACCATTTCCGACCGCACGGGCCTGACCGAGAAGATCGCGCCGTTTCGTCGCGGGCCACGGCTGGAAGAAACGGCTCCATCCTTCTGGGCATGACATTGATATGCCGAAGTATCATACCTAACTGGCGACGAAACTGCTCTAGATCGTAGAGGGGACGACCTCCATGCAGCTCGTTGAATTCCTGGCGCCGCATTTTCAATTCGTTTCTGATCCAACCGCCTGGGTGGCGCTATTGACGCTGGTGGTGCTCGAGATCGTGCTCGGCATCGACAATCTGATCTTCATCTCCATCCTGACCAACAAGCTGCCGGAAGCGCAGCGCGCCCGCGCCCGACGCCTCGGAATCTCCGCGGCGCTGATCATGCGGCTGGTGTTGCTCGCCACCATTTCCGTCATTGTCCAGTTGACGGCGCCGGTTTTCACCGCGTTCGGCCATGGTTTCTCCTGGCGTGACCTGATCCTGATCGCCGGCGGCCTGTTCCTGGTGTGGAAGGCGACCAAGGAAATCCATCACACCGTCGACCCCGTTGACCACCAGGACACGATGCTGGGCGAAACGCTCAAGATCTCGCTTGCCGGCGCGATCTTCCAGATCCTGCTGCTCGACCTCGTCTTCTCCATCGATTCCATCATCACCGCCGTCGGCATGACCGATGAGATCGTCATCATGTACATCGCGGTCATCGCGGCCGTCACGGTGATGATGCTGGCCGCCGGACCGTTGGCGGACTTCATCGCCAGGAACCCCAGCATCGTGATGCTGGCGCTGGGCTTCCTGCTGATGATCGGCATGACGCTGATCGCCGACGGCATGGGTTATCACGTGCCCAAGGGCTACATCTACGCGGCGATGGGTTTTTCGGCGCTGGTCGAGGGGCTCAACATGCTGGCGCGGAACCGGAAGAAATCGAAATCCGGCGAAGGGCACTGACAGCAAAAAGCTCAGCCGGGACAAACGCGATCAGTTAGCCAAGCTGGTCGTCTTGCCTGACGGGCGAAACGTCCGGCCCAGAATTGGAGCTAAGCCCGCCACGGCGCTCACCAGGCGTCGGGTTCGCGCACCATGTGAACGATGTTGGCCGGATTGGTGATCCAGCCACCACGGAAACCCTCGCCCAGCGGTTCGATGGCGTCGCAGCGTACGACACCGGCCTCGGCGAGATGCTCGGCGGCGCCCGGAAAATCCTGCGTGAAGAGTTCCAGCCAGACCTCGGCCTGGCTCATCGTCGGCGCCGCGTCGATCCATAGCCGGTTGGGGCCAAGTTCGAAGCCGATCGCCGGCGCCTTATCGGTGAATGGCTTGAGGCCGACGACGTCGCGGTAGAAGGCGACCGTCGCTTCGTACTGGTGGGTTGGCACCTTCATGGCGATGTTGATGCCGCCGGTGATCTTCGAAGTCATTGCGCACGTCCTTTGTCGCGGGAAGGTTGGGTTGTCAGCTTGCGTTCCGTCAGGGCAGATTGATCTGCCATGAGACACCGAACCTGTCGTTGAGCCAGGCAAAACGCCGGCTGAAGCCGTAATTGTCTGGCGGCATCAGAAACCCGCCGCCTCTGGAAAGCGTTTCGACGATGCGGTCCAGATCCTGTTCGGAGGAACAGTCAACGTAGAATGAGACCGAAGGTGTGAAGGTGAAAGCGTGGTGAACCGGGCTGTCGTAGACCATCACCTCCAGGCCGCTGATGGAGAGGCGCGCCAACTTGAGCGTTCCTTCAGGGCCGTCTTCGCCGGCGCCATAGCGTTTGACGTCAAGGACTCTGCTGCCCGGAATGGTCTCGCAATAAAGGGTCATCGCCTCTTCGGCTTTGTCTTCGAACATCAGGAATGGCGTTACTTTCGTCATTACGGGTTTCCCTCTTTCCTGTCGTCACTCAAACGTTGGTCTCGCTGGCGGGCTCGCCCTTCATCTCACTGCGGTAATAGCCGTCGCGCAGGTTGATGCCGTATTCGACATAGGCCTTCATGCAGGCCAGCATCTGCGACCATCCCTCGCAATTGAGATAGGACTTCTTCAGGCCGGCCGCGCCTTCCTGCCAGCCGCTCTCGGCGATGGTGACGAAGGTGCCGCCATCGTCGAGCGGCTCGAAATTCATCTCGATTCGGGTCTTGTAGGCCGGCTTTCCCTCGGCATCGGTGGCGTCCCAGCGCAACACGATGCGGCTGTCCTTGACCACCTCGTCGACCTCGACCGGCACCTTGCTCCACCAGACGACGCCCGAACCGGCGACCAGTGGCGCGCTGGCGCCGCCGATGGTGGTGAAATAACCGCTGAGCTTCTTAGGATTGACGACCGCGTCGAAGACTTCGGCGACCGGTTTGCCGATGCGGCCGGAAACCTTGAACCCAAGAGACATATCCACAGCTCCTTGCTTGATCGCACAAACGATATGTTATAGAAACATAACATGTCAAGCCGATCGAAGGACGACAATGTTTTCAAGGCGCTGGCCCATCCGCGCCGGCGTGAAATGCTCGATCAGTTAAAAGACGAGCCCAAGACCACCGGCATGCTGTGCGATGCCTTTCCCGATATCGACCGCTGCACCGTCATGCTGCATCTCAAGGTGCTGGAGGAGGCGGATCTGATTGTTGCGCGCCGTGACGGACGCGAGCGCTGGAACCATCTCAACGCGCTGCCGATCAAGCAGATCCACGACCGCTGGATCAGCCAGTATGCCGGCCATGCGCTGAGCATCATCGACCGGCTGAAATCCGATCTGGAAGCATAGGCACGGACGGGATCGCCGTAGCGCGGCGCGGCTGGACGAATTGAGCCGATTTATCTATAAGCCGGCCATTCCGACAGGAGCGCCGCGCGTCCACCCGGACGCATCAGGGACGTTCTGAAATTTTGAATTCGAGCCTTTTGCAAAGGCGAGATGACGCATCTCGCGGCAAGACGCTCTAGCCGAACACGACAGGGGTGCCATGGCTGGCCATTCACAGTTCAAGAACATCATGCACCGCAAGGGCCGACAGGATGCGGTGCGGTCGAAAATGTTTTCCAAGCTGGCGCGCGAAATCACCGTTGCCGCCAAGAGTGGGACGCCGGATCCATCGATGAACCCGCGCCTGCGCCTAGCGATCCAGAACGCCAAGGCGGTGTCGATGCCGAAGGACAATATCCAGCGCGCCATCAACAAGGCCTCGATGGGCGATGCCGAGAACTACGAAGCCGTGCGCTACGAAGGGTATGGGCCCGGTGGCGTCGCCGTGATCGTCGAGGCGCTGACCGACAACCGCAACCGTTCGGCATCCAATGTCCGCGCCGCCTTCACCAAGGCCGGCGGCGCGCTTGGCGAAACCGGATCGGTGTCGTTCATGTGGGATCGCGCCGGCGAAATCTACTATCCGGCCTCGGTCGGCGGTGCCGACAAGATCATGGACGCGGCGATCGAAGCCGGCGCCGACGATGTCGAATCGGATGAGGAAGGCCACACGATCTATTGCGCCTTCGAGAATCTCGGCGAAGTGTCCAAGGCGCTTGAAGCCTCGCTCGGCGAGGCCGAATCGGTCAAGACGATCTGGAAGCCGCAGAACAATGTCCCGGTCGACGAAGAGCGGGCGCAGTCGCTGATGAAGCTGGTTGCGACGCTCGAGGACGATGACGACGTGCAAAGCGTGTACGCCAACTTCGAAGTCGACGACGAGACCTTGGCCAAGCTCAGCGCGGCGTGAGTGACGCCCGATACGACATGAGCAAAGCTCAGTTGCCCGCCATCCGCATCACCTACTGCACGCAGTGCCAGTGGCTGCTGCGCGCCGGCTGGATGGCGCAGGAGCTGCTCTCCACCTTTGGTACCGATCTCGGCGAGGTGACGCTGGTGCCGGGCACTGGCGGCATCTTCACCATCTCGTGCAACGATGTGCTGGTCTGGGACCGCAAGCGCGACGGCGGGTTCCCGGACGCGGCCAAACTCAAGCAGCTGGTCCGCGACGTCCTCGATCCGGACCGTGACCTCGGTCACGCCGATCGCAAGGCGAAGAGCTGATATCCTCTCGCCAAAGCTGGACGGTCATTTGCCGCGCCTCTTTCCCAACACAGCCCCGATCCCGGCACCGATTGCTATGCCCATGCCGATGCCGACGGCTGGGTCATCCATCGCCGCGCCAAGGGCGGCGCCGAGGCCGACGCCGACCGCAATGCCCACTGCCATGGTCGAATAAGGATCATTCATGGCTCTTCTCCCGATAATGCTCGTGACCGCCGCGGTGCCCGGATGCGGCGACCCGGAAACCTGTCAACGCGCCGCGAACCAGAAGGATGCCATCGCCATGATGGCTGTGACGGTGCGGACATGGTTCCACATCACCCAGTCCCTGAGAAAGTCGGTCCAGACGCCGGCGCCATTGCTGCTGGCCGGATCGACGGCGGCCAGCGCGCCGTTGAGCGGCACGTTGAAGACCATGGTCACGATCGGGTTGCCGACGAGATAGATCAGTGCGCCGGCGAGAAGCCAGAGCGAACCCGGCTGACCCCAGCCGATGATGGCGCCGGCGATAAGCACGAGGCAGATCAGGCCGGTGCCGAAAAGGGCCGTCATGAACATTGGCGTGATGACGGCGACGTTGATCGAATTCATGGCGGCGATGCCGCCCGCCGCGGGCAGCCGGGCGAGCGCCGGCATGACGAAATTGGAGAAGGCGAAGAACACGCCGCCGACGACGCCGGCGCCGATCGCGGCGATAAAGGTGAGGGTGGGAAGAAATTTCGAGATCATGTCGAGTTCCTCCGTTGAAATATGAGTAATCCTCATATTTGTAAAACGTGATAAACTTTCGTATTTTACGAGTCAAGCCATTCGAGGCGATTTTGCCGAGCGCGATTGTTGAGACAGATTGTTGGAGACAGCCATGGAAGGCACGCGGGCCAACGAGCAGATCGCTTCGCCGCGCCGGGCACCGAGCCAGCAGCGCAGCCGCGAACGGGTCGAGCGCATGCTGGCCGCCGCCTCGGCGCTGATCGCCGAGCAAGGCAGCGATGCCATGCGCATGGGCGAAGTCGCCGAACGGGCTGAAGTGTCGATCGGGTCGCTCTACCAGTTCTTTCCGGACAAGCGGGCGATCGTCTGGGCGCTGGCCGAGCGTTATACCGTGGAAAGCCAGGCCTGCATCTCGGCGGCACTCAAGGATGTAACGGATGCAGAAGGGCTGCGGCGCGCGTTTTCAGAGCTGGTCGATATCTATTACAGGCTGTTCCTGGCCGAGCCGGTGATGCGCGACGTCTGGTCGGGCACACAGGCCGACAAGGCGTTGCGCCGGCTTGAACTCGCCGACAGCCGCGCCAACGCCGAATTCCTCGTCGCGGTGCTGAAGCGGCTACGTCCCGGCGCCGACCCCGTCTCACTGGAGACCACGGCGTTCCTCGTCTGGCAGATGGGCGAGGCGGCCATGCGGCTGGCGATCTCGGTCGAGCGGCAGGAGGGCGACAGGCTGGTCGCCGCCTACAAGCGCATGGCGCTGCGGGAATTGCTGGCGGAATAGGGACGCCTTGAGCTTCCGGTAGCGTTCACAGTTGGCGAAACCCGTCAGGGAACGGAGCCCCCTCTGCCCCTATAGAGACGGGGACAAAGGAGATGGTTTTGCGCAATAAAAAACCCGCCACGACGGCGGGTTTTTCAAATTCTGCAGGGGTGACTGGCCTTAGAGGCCGAAACCCTCGAAGCGCTTCTTGAACTTCGACAGGCGGCCGCCGCGGTCGAGCAGGGTCTGCTGGCCGCCGGTCCAGGCCGGGTGGGTGGTCGGGTCGATGTCGAGGTTCATCGTGTCGCCTTCCTTGCCCCAGGTCGAACGGGTCGTGTATTCGGTGCCGTCGGTCATGACGACCTTGATGGTGTGGTAGTCGGGATGAATAGCGCTCTTCATGGCTCGGTTCCTGGCTTGCTGGCGCGGCGGACGGGCATAAGCCTGCGTCGATGCGCCCCTTTTTAAAACTCGAAGCCGCAGCTATTGAGGAGCCACGGCTTCTAAAACGGTCGGCGTGCCTATACATCAGCCGGAATTGAATCACAAGCGGCGGCGAGCGCATATTGAGGCGCATATGCCGAGGCGGCCAGAGGAAACATCGAGATGGCGCAATCCAGCAGCGCAGACGAGCGCCGCCGCTCGCTCAAGCCGCTCAGACGCCTGTTCCCCTATATCGGGCACTATCGCACGCTGGTCGTCGGCGCCATCATCTCGCTGACCATCGCGGCGGCAACGACATTGACGCTGCCACTGGCCGTACGACGCATGATCGATCACGGTTTCTCGTCGTCCAGCACCACCTTCATCGCCGAATACTTCGCCGCGCTGGTGGTGATGGCCGCCGTGCTGGCGGCGGCATCGGCCGGCCGTTATTATTTCGTCATCACGCTCGGCGAGCGCGTCGTCGCCGACATCAGGCGCGATGTCTTTGCCCATGTGACGACGCTGTCGCCGGCCTTCTTCGACACCGCCCAGTCGGGCGAGATCGTGTCCCGGCTTGCCGCCGACACCACGCAGGTCAAGTCGGCGGTAGGCGCCACGGCCTCGGTCGCGCTGCGCAACGTCATCCTCGGCCTCGGCGCTGTCGGAATGATGGTCGTCACCAGCCCGAAACTGTCGGGGCTGGTCATAGCGGCCATTCCAATCATCGTGCTGCCGCTGGTCGCCTTCGGCCGCTCCGTGCGGCGCAAGTCAAGGCAGGCGCAGGACACGCTCGCGGAGGCGACAGCCTATGCCAGCGAGCAGATCGGCGCGGTGCGCACGCTGCAGGCCTTCACCAACGAGAAACTGGTCACCGGACGCTTCTCGGGCGCGGTGGAAGCCGCCTTCGATGCGGCGCGGGCCTCGATCTTCGCGCGCTCGTTCCTCACCTTCTTTGCCATCTTCACCATCTTCTCGTCCGTCGTGGCGGTGCTGTGGTTCGGCTCGCGCGACGTGCTCGACGGCACACTGTCACCCGGTACGCTTGGGCAGTTCCTGCTTTATTCGGTGTTCGCCGCCGGTGCGCTCGGCGCGCTGTCGGAGGTCTGGGGCGAACTTGCGCAAGCGGCGGGCGCGGCTGAGCGGCTGACCGAGATTCTTGCCGAGACGCCGGCGATCCGGGCGCCGGCCGAGCCGAAGCCGATGCCGGCGGCCGCCAAGGGCGCGATCGCCTTCGATGACGTCTCCTTCTCCTACCCGGCAAGGCCCGACCGCGCCGCCGTCCATGGCTTGAGTTTTTCCGTCAAGCCCGGCGAGACCGTGGCCATCGTCGGTCCCTCGGGTGCCGGCAAAACCACCGTCTTCTCGCTGATCCTGCGCTTCTACGATCCCGAAACCGGCAAGATCCTGATTGACGGCGTCGACGTCCGCGAAGCCGATCCAATTTCGGTCAGGCAGCGCATCGCCATCGTGCCGCAAGACGTCACCATCTTCGCGGCGAGCGCGCGCGACAATATCGGTTTTGGCCGGCCAGGCGCCAGCGAGGCCGAGATCGAGGCGGCTGCGAAGGATGCGCTGGCCGATCAATTCATCCTCAAGCTCGAGAAGGGCTACGACAGCGAGGTCGGCGAGCGCGGTGTGACACTGTCCGGCGGCCAGCGCCAGCGGGTGGCGATCGCCCGCGCCATCCTGCGCGATGCGCCGATCCTGCTGCTCGACGAGGCGACCTCGGCCCTCGACGCCGAAAGCGAGACACTGGTGCAGACGGCGCTCGAGCGGCTGATGCAGGGGCGCACCACCATCGTCATTGCCCACCGGCTGGCGACGGTGCTCAAGGCCGACCGGATCCTGGTCATGGATGGCGGCCGCATCGTCGAGGAGGGCACGCATCAGAGCCTGGTCGCCAAAGGCGGCATCTATGCGAGGCTGGCCAAACTGCAGTTCGAGACCGGCGCCAGCGCCTTCAGGGGCGCGGCGGAATAATCCGCGACCGCCTTACAAGAACGTCGCTATGTCCTTGAGCGGACGCTTTTCCAGCGCATGCGCCGGGATGGTCGCACCGTCCTTTGGGTAGCCGACAACCATCAGTATGTATGGCTTGTCATGCGGGTCGCGCCCGCAAATCTGGTTCAAGAAACTCATCGGATTGGGTGTGTGGGTGAGCATGACGAGGCCTGCCCGGTGCAGTGCCGCGATCAGGAAGCCGGTGGCGATGCTGACCGATTCCGGCACATAGTAATTCTTGCGCAGCACGCCGTCGGCCGAGCGGCTCTTGCGCTCGCCGAAGATGCAGATCAGCCACGGCGCTTCTTCCAGAAACGGCTTGTTCTCGTCCGTTCCGAGCGGGGCCAGGGCTGCAAGCCATTCCTCTCCGGCACGGCCGGCGTAAAAGGCGCGCTCCTCGGCTTCAGCCGCATCGCGAATCTTTTTCTTGATCGTCGGGTCGCCGATCACGGCGAAATGCCATGGTTGATGATTGGCGCCGTTCGGCGCGGTGCCCGCGGCCAGGATGCAGGTTTCGATAACATCGCGCGGCACCGGCCTGGATGAGAAATCGCGCACCGTGTGGCGGGCGCGCAGCTCGGCATAGAAGGCGTCGGCATTCGCGCGCATCGTCTCGAGCGGGAGTTCGCGATAGTCGGGCAGGGGGACAGGTGCGTAGGAGACGTTCATCGGAAACTCGCGGCTACGTTGTCCAACAATATTGTCGGACAATCCTATTGGATGCAAGCTGGAATGCGGGGTATGGACCGACAGGCCTGTCGGTCATGGCGGGCTAAAATGCTCGTCGGAAAGCGACTGGACCAGAAGGCGTGATGCATCGATGTGGTGGCGCATCGCGGCTTCGGCCGACGCAGCGTCACCGGTGAGGACCGCATCGACGATTCGCCGATGCTGGGTATTGCTCCGGAAGACGTTCTCGCGGTCGATCAGCAAGCGGAACTGCAACCAGTAGATCGAGTTGGAAAGACGCAGCAGTGACTGCGTCAGAAGTACGTTGTCGGCAATATGCGTAAACATGGCGTGGAAGCGGTGGTTCAGATTGGAGAAGGCGGTCATGTCGTTGGCTTCAACCGCCTGGTCCATCTCGTCCTGCAGGTCGAGCAGCCGGCGCGGGGCGGCTTGCAATGCCGGCACCGCCAGGCCAACCGCAAGCGCCTCCAGGGCGCCGCGAACCCGGAAGAGATCGTTGACCTCCTTGCGCGACAATTGGCGAACCACGACGCCGCGATGCGGCTCGAGGGTCAGCAGCCCGTCGGCGGCCAGCCGTTGGAAGGCTTCACGCACCGTTGAGCGCGACACGCGGTGACGGCGAACGAACTCGGCCTCGGTGAGGCGTTGGCCCGGCGCCAGATGACCGCCCCTGACGGCGGCGGTGATGGCGAACGCCACTTGCTGGACGGTTGAAGCGCTATCCTGGTCGGCCAATGGTTTCCCCCCCACCCGCACTCCGCATCACAAAGAGTTTCAGGCCGCGATGCATCTTGCCGGCGCCCGGCCTGGCTCAGTTCGCCTCGGTCTCGGCATAGGCGAAATTGTAACTCCAGAACGAGTTGTCGACCATCTTCCTGCGGGACTTCAGATAGGAGCCGATGTCCTTGGCCGGAACCCGATCGCCGATGGTCTTCAGAAACCAGTCGACCTGAAATTCGGTCGGCGTGCTCGACCAGCGCGCCTTGAAGGCGACATAGGGCGTGATCACGTCGTCGGATTTCTCGGGTCCGGCAAACTTCGCCTTCAGGTTCCTGACGATGCATTGATGACGCTTGAACATCGGGCTGCCGAGCCAGACCGGCCCGGTCCGGCCAACCATGTCCGGCTGCGGCAAATTGCCGATGCCGACATCCGCCTTCAGCGGAAAATCCTTGGCGAGATCATCCTCGTCGAGAGCCTCCGGCGGCAACTGGTAGGCTTCGACCGTCGTGACGATGTTGCCGTCGCGATCGTCCCGTGTCGCCAGCGGCGCCAGACTGGCCATCCCGGGATACTGGCGGTTGTAATACTGGAGATAGTCATCGGCGAGCTTGTTGGCCGATTGCGAAACCAGCCTGTAGCGCATGCTGTCGGCGTCCGCGTCCCGGTAGGTCGTGGTGACCGTCAGCTTCAGCGCCTCGCCCTTGCTTTGTGGGAAGTCTAACGCCTCGCTGACGAAGGTCGTCGGCTGGAAAAGCTCCTTACGTTCGATCCGTTCCATCCGCGCGCTGCCGGCGACGATCGGCAAGGCAAAGCCGTAGTCGGGCGGAACAAGATTCTCGGCCCTGCCGCCCTGCAGATAATTGGTCGCATCGATCCAGTATGTCTGGCTTCTGATCGAAGCCTTGACGATGACATGGTCGAAAGCGCGGATCGTCGGCAGCATGTCGCCAAGCGCCAATCCATCGTCGAGATCCGTCAGGGCCGGATCGGCCTGGACGCCGAGGCGGCGCAGGCTGGAGGCAAGGAGCAGGGCCTTGTCCTTGCAGTCGCCAAAGCCGCTGGCGATGACGGTGCCCGGGGAGCGGGGAATATAGGAGCCGCGGCCCATCGACAGGCTCACATAACGGATGCTGTCCTGAACCAGCCGCATCGCCTCGATCATCCGGTCTTCCGGCCTGGCGTATCTGGCGGCGATGTCATCGAGCTTGGCGGCGAAGGCGGCCGGCAATTCCTGATCGAGCCGGTAGTAAGGCAACATCGCGTCGACGACATCCTGCCACCTATCCGTCGAGGAAACCTGCACCGTCGGATAGGTGAGGAAATCCGCCGGCAGGTTCTCCTCGGGCTTGACCGGGAGAGGATTGATGCTTTGCCAGGTGTAGGTTTTGAACGCACCTTCGGTCTTGATATCCGGCTGGATGTCGGTGCGGACCTGGCGAATGTTCAGGGGCTGGCTTGCCGGCCAGATGACCTTTTCGCGGATCAGCGCGATAGGCTCGCCCCAAGCCACGGCGACCGAGTGGAAAAACAGATCCGCGCCGACGATCGGTGTCCTGATGGTGGTCTTGCCGTAGTCGATGATATCGCCGACGCGGACATCGTCGACATTGACATAAGCGGTGAGCCAGCCATCGAACAGGCCCTTCTCCGCATCCTTCTCGCGCCGGAACACATCGAAGCTGGCCCCTGGCAACCGCTCGATCACCACGCCGTCGCGGATGATGTTCAGCCAGTTCATCGTGACTTGCGACGTCGCCGGGTCGAATTCGAAATTGACGGCGGCGCCCTGCTCGAGCCCGGTGCGGTCGACTATTCTGTAGGCATAGTGGTCGAACGCCTCGATGCCATCAGGCCGATGACGGATCTGATACTCCGAGACAAGATTGGAGATGCCGCTCTTGATCTGGCTGTCGAAGCGCGGGTCGGCCCTGGGAAGCTCGATCCGCTCGATCCAGCCGCCGGCGGCGCCCTTGTGGATTTCGGCGTCCGCCATGGCCGGCGCGCAGAACATCGCGAAGGCAATCAGCAAGAAAAGCCGTGTGATCGCAGAAGATGACACCGGAAAGCACCCCGCCCGTATGATCCCAACGTCTTGCCAGATACCGTCGGATACCACCAGTGATAGAAAAATGGACGCGAGCTAGCAAGATCGCCGCCGTGCGGGAAGCCCGGCGGCGATCTTGGTTCGTCGGCAGCCGCCTGCGCCCAGATGAGGACGGCACGGCGGCCGGCCTCATCCACCGTAGCGCTGCTTCAGGTGATTGACGAAATAAACCGCATTGAGTTTTTCGCCGGTGGCGCGTTCGAGCAGGTCCGGCGTCGACCAGCGTGACCCCTGCGACCAGATCTTCCCGCGGCGCCATTCATTGATTGCCGCGAAATTCCCCTTCGCGAGATCGTCGTCGGCTGAAGGATGCTCGCGCGCCAGCGCGGCCCATTGCTGCGCCGCCATCATCGCGCCGAGCGTGTAGGAAGGGAAATAGCCGAAAGCGGCACCCGGCCAATGCACGTCCTGCATCGGCCCATCGGCCGGATTGTCAATGGTGGAGAGGCCGAGATAGTCGCGCATCTTGGCATCCCAGGCTTCGGGCAGATCAGCCACCTCCAGCCTGCCGGAGACCATCTGCTGCTCCAGTTCGTAGCGCAGGATGACATGCAGGGGATAGGTCACTTCGTCGGCGTCGACGCGGATCAGGCCGCGCTCGACGCGATGCACATGCGGCAGGATATCGTCGAGCGACCAGGCTTCGCCGAGATGCTTTTCCACCACCGGCAGTGCCCAGCGCCAGAAGGCAGGATTGCGGCCGATCTGCTTTTCGACGAACAGGCTCTGGCTCTCATGCACAGCCATGCCGCGGGCCTTGCCGAGCGGCCAGTGCGCCCATGCCTTGGGCAGGTTCTGCTCGTAGAGCGCGTGGCCGGTCTCGTGCAGCACCCCCATCAGCGCCGACAGGAAATCCGATGTCTTGTAGCGGGTGGTGATGCGCACGTCGCTGGGTACGCCGCCGCAGAACGGATGGTGCGACACCGACAGCGAGCCGTGCGTCAGGTCGAAGCCGACCGCGGCCATCATGGCAAGGCCGAGCTCGCGCTGGCGATCGATCGCATAGGTGCCCGAAAGCGGCTTCAGCGGATGCTTGCGCAGCCGCGCTTCCTGGATCGCCAGCGCTTCCGGCACGAAGCCTTTGAGGAAGGTCTTCAGATCGGCGAAGACAGGCGTGATCTCCGCCGTGCGGTTGCCGGGATCGAATTGCTCCATAAGCGCATCATAGGGTGCAAGGCCGAGCACGTCGGAACGCAGGGCGGCCTCTTCGCGCACCAGCGCCACCACGCCCTCGAGCGCCGGCTGGAAGCCGGCCCAGTCGTTCTTGGCGCGCAGGTCGCGCCATAGCTGCTCGCAACGCATGCGCGCCGTCGTCTGGCGCTCGACGAATTCGACCGGCAGGCAGGTCAGATTGGTATATTGCCGCCGCAGTTCGCCCGCCGCCGCGCGCTGCTCGTCGTCCAATGCCTCGCTTTCCGCAGCGGCGATCCAGTCCGAGATTTCCGGCGCGGTCGCCCTGGTATGATACATGCCGGCCAGTGCCGCCATCGCCTCGGCACGCTTCTCGCCGCCGCCGACCGCCATATGCGTTGCTTCGTCGGCGCCGAGGATGGCCAGCGCATGCTCAAGCGCTTCGAGCTTGTGGCCGAGGTCGTCGAGTTTTTTAAAGGACATGGCGGCTTCCGTGATTGAGGACGGCGCGAAAAGACACCAACGCAAAAGCGTTGGCAACCCTCGGATATCATCCGGCAGATGCAGCTTGCGCGGCCGAGGTCGAGCATGAAATGCTGCCGGCGACGCATGAAGGGGGAGCAGAATGATCGGCAACATCCTGGTCGGGCTGGTGGCCTTGATCCACGTTTACATCGTCTATCTCGAGATGGTCATTTGGGACACGCCGCGCGGGCACAAGACATTCCGCCTGACGCCGGAATTCGCCAGCGCCTCGAAAGTGCTCGCTGCCAATCAGGGTCTCTATAATGGATTTCTCGCCGCCGGCCTGATCTGGGGGCTTTACCTCGGCGCCGCCGGTTTCCAGGTCAAGGTCTTCTTCCTGTTGTGCGTGGCCATTGCCGGCCTCTATGGCGCCGCGACGGTCGGCCGCAAGATCCTGTTCATCCAGGCCGTTCCGGCGGTGGCCGCCCTGATCGCGGTCTGGCTCGGCTGGTAGGCGAGATGGGCCGGCAAGGCAAAAGGACGCCCGCGGGATTGGGGTCCCGAAGGCGCCAGTTGGTCCCTTCCTCTCGGACCTTTACAGGCGGGTGGCCTCAGCCGTTCGGATAGTTTCCGCCGTCGGCGCCGTCGCCCACCATGAAGCCGCTGCCGGTTTCGACCATCAAACGCTGATCGACATTGTCGAGCCGGCGCAGCAGCTCATGGTACCGCGCGGACGGTATCCTGCCGTGATCCGACGTGGCTATCGTCTCGGCGGCCTGACTGATGCGGGCGGTGCGCATTTCCAGGCGCTCCGCGGCGGCCGGGGTGATGGTGTTGGCGTCCCTGGCGTCCACGATACCCTGGTGGACGCCTTGAACCTGTTCAACGAGCGCCTCGACACGCGGTCCCGTCATGTCGGTCGGGTCGGTCGCGTCCATCGCGCCACCTTTGTGATGGCCCGCGGCATAAGCGCCGGCAAGCGGGGCGGCGATCAGAACCGCGGCAAGGGTTGCAGTCTTGAGAGATGCTGAAGAGCGCATGAAGGCGCCTCCTTTTGCTGGAAAGGGAGCGGGCTTGCCACTCCGCGTTCCGGATGTGAGCCGTCCGGTTCCGTCGCGTCGCGATGGGAGAGTCATCGCCGGCGGTTCTCGGCCCTGGGAGCAGGCTAGGAGCGCTCCGGCGCGAAGTGTAATTAAAAAAAGATAATCTTTTCAGGTCTTGCCGGCCACCCTCTGCGCCCTAGAGTTGAGCCGACAAACAATTTCGCGTGAGATCGCGTGATGACGGATCAACGTTCGGTGAGCTTCAGCTCAATGCGGCGGTTCTTGTTGCGCGCCTCGTCGGTGTCGGCGGGATCGAGCGGCTGGAACTCGCCGAAGCCGGCGGCGACCAGCCGATTGGCCGGTACGCCGTTCTCGATCAGGAACTTGACCACCGAGGTCGAGCGCGCCGTCGACAGTTCCCAATTGTCGCGGTAGCGGCCATTGCCGGACAGCGGCTTGTTGTCGGTGTGGCCGTCGACGCGCAGCACCCAGTTGATCTCCGGCGGAATCTCTTTCTGCAATTCGATGATGGCGTCGGCGAGCTTCTTCATCTCGACCTTGCCGGCGTCGTTGATCACTTCTGAGCCGGTCGGGAACAGCACTTCCGACTGGAACACGAAGCGGTCGCCGACAATGCGGATGTTCTCGCGGTCGGCGAGGATTTCGCGCAGGCGCCCGAAGAAATCGGAGCGGTAGCGGTTCAACTCCTGCACACGTTGCGCCAGCGCCACGTTGAGGCGACGGCCGAGATCGGCGATCTTGGTGTTGGAATCGCGGTCGCGCGTTTCTGATACGTTGAGGGCATCTTCGAGCGCGCCGATCTGCTTGCGCAAGGCCGCGATCTGCTGGTTGAGAATCTCGACCTGGCTCAGCGCCTGCTGGCTGATCTGGCGCTGGCTGTCGAGCTCGCCCGACAGGGCCGTCGCGCGCTGGTTGGCGGCGTCGCCGGCGCCGGCACCTTGCGCCAGCA
This sequence comes from Mesorhizobium sp. ES1-4, assembly GCF_020164745.1. Taxonomy (GTDB): domain Bacteria; phylum Pseudomonadota; class Alphaproteobacteria; order Rhizobiales; family Rhizobiaceae; genus Mesorhizobium. Next base: position 81,536 of record NZ_JAIUGV010000005.1, read on the forward strand.
ACTGTTCAAGCCGGCTCTTTTCCGCCTGGGCCGCCGACAGGGACGCCTGCAGATTGGCGAGCGAATCCTCTTTGTCCTGCGCCGTCGAGCGCTCCAGCGCCAGAAGCTGGGTCAGTTCGTTGATCTGCGAATTGAGGCGCGACAGTGCCGTGTCCTTGCCGGAGATTTCGCGGCCGAGCAGGAACTGCGCCAGCACGAAAACGGTGAGCAGGAACATGATGGCGAGCAACAGCGTCGACAGCGCGTCGACGAAGCCTGGCCAATAGTCGATGCGGCGATCGGCGCGCCGGCTCCTGGCAAGCGCCATGCTAGTGCACCCCGGGCTTCTTCAGCGCGTCGGCGATCTTTTCCAGCGTGTTGCGCATCGCCTTCTGCTCGTCGGACTGGGCCTCGACCCAATCGCGCATGATCTGCTGCTCGGAACGCATGTTCTTGACCAGGCCGGAAATGCCGTCGGCGAGATTGGCCATGGCGGTGGCGACGCGCGGGTTGGAGCCGCCGCCATTCTCCTGCATGCTGCGCAACCGCTCCGACAACAGGCGGATTTCGTCGGAGGGTTCGGTCTTGGCCGGGTCGGAAACGACGATGTCGGACGACAGATCGGTGACCGAGGACAGCCAGTTTTCGAGTTCGGTGTAGAAGCGCGTCTGGGCGCGGCCGGCCTGCAGGTCGAGGAAGCCGAGCACGAGCGAACCGGAGAGGCCGAACAGCGACGACGAGAAGGCGGTGCCCATGCCGGCCAGCGGCGCCGACAGGCCCTGCTTCAGCGAGTCGAGCACCGCAGCTGCATCACCCGTGCCGGGATCGAGCGATCCGATGGTCTCGCGGATCGAGCCGATCGTATTCAAAAGGCCCCAGAAGGTGCCAAGCAGGCCGAGGAACACCAAAAGGCCCACCAGGTAGCGCGAGGTGTCGCGGCTTTCGTCAAGGCGCGTAGCGATGGAATCGAGCATGGTGCGCATCGATGAGGTCGAAAAGGCCATGGATGAGGAACGACCGATCATCGCCTTCATCGGCGCCAGCAGCACCGGTTCCGTGGTTTCCGAGCCGGCGCGGAAGGAGTTGACCCAGCGCACCTCCCGAAACAGCCGCCCGACCTGCGTGAAGGCCAGCAGGATGCCGACGACGAGCACGCCGACGATGAGGCCGTTGAGTCCGGGATTGGTGACGAACGCAGTCGAGACCTGCCGGGTCAGGATGGCGACGATGAAGGCGACGATGGCCAGGAAGATGACCATCGTCAGCAGGAAGACCTGCGGACTCGACAATTTATGCGGATCGTAGATCAGGACGTCGGAGCGCCTGCCCATGCCGAAGGATCTGAGAAAAGCCATCCGTGCCCCGTTTCCGATGCCGCTGCCGCCGATCACGTAGTCGGCGACTCTAAACGGAATTGTGACCAAATTGAATGGTGCTTGGCAATATTGCCACAGGCGGCCTTCGGAGCCTGCGCTTCAAAGGCGGTTGATAACCAGGCAATCGACCATGGCTGCCAGATGCAGGCCGGCGCCGGTGACGACGAAGCCGTGCCACAGGGCGTTGTGGAAGCGCAGCCCCTTCCAGGCGAAGAAAATCACGCCGCAGGAATAGACGACGCCGCCAGCGACGATGAGCATGATCGATGTGGTTGGCAGCGTCTCGACGAGGGGTTTGACAAGGACGATGCCGCTCCAGCCGATGGCAAGGTAGAACACGATCGCCAGCCGGTCGAAGCGGCCAGGGAAAAACACCTTGATGGCGATGCCTGTCGCGGCCGCGGCCCAGACCAGAAAGATCATCCAGCGCGCCAGCGGCGAGTTTCCCAACTGGGCGAGAAAGGGTGTGTAGGTGGCGGCGATCAAGAGATAGATCGCGGCATGATCGAAACGCCGCAAGATCCATTTCGCCGGCGAGGTCACCGGCCACAGATTGTAGGCCAGCGATACCGAGAGCACGGTGAGCAGCGAGGCGACATAGAAGACGGCGGCGACGTATTCGCCTGGCCCGACCCGGAAGGCTGCGAGCGCCAGCAGCGCGGAACCCGCCGCGATCGCCAGTACGATGCCCACCGCGTGGACGATCCCGTCGGCGATCATCTCGGCGCGCGAATAGTGCCAGCGTCCGATGAACGGAATCTCGATCTGTGGCGGCGTGTTGGTCATCTGTTGTCCTGCATCACCCCAATCTGGGTAACCGCCGGACAGTATTTCAAGCTTTGTTTGCGGTTTTGCGACTGCGGCGGTTCAGCGCGGCGGGAGCGGCTTTTTCACCGTCTTCAGGAGCGCGCGCTGGATAATCTCGTTGCCGGCCACCACCGAGCCGTTGTCCAGCATGTCCTGTCCGCCATCCATGTCGGAGACGAAGCCGCCGGCTTCGCGGATCAAGAGCAGGCCGGCGGCGATATCCCATGCCGACAGCCCGACTTCCCAGAACCCGTCCATGCGCCCGGCCGCGACATAGGCGAGATCGAGCGAGGCCGATCCCAGGCGCCGGACGCCGGAGACCTCGGCCATGACATGGCGCAGTTCGATCAGGAAGTTGCCGTGCTGGCCCCGTCCGAGATGCGGCACGCCGCAGCCGATGACGGTGTCGACGAGCTTGGCGCGGCCGGCGACGCGCAAGCGGCGGTCGTTGAGGAAGGCGCCGCCGCCGCGCTCGGCCGTGTAGAGTTCGTCCATGGCCGGATTGTAGATGACGCCGGCAACGATCTGGCCCTGGCGCTCGAGCGCGATCGAGACGGCGAAAAGCGGAATGCCGTGCAGGAAATTGGTGGTGCCGTCGAGCGGATCGACGATCCAGCGGTGCTGGCTGTCATCGCCGGCGACCGCGCCGCGTTCTTCCATCAGGAAGGCGTAGCCCGGGCGCGCCTTCGACAGTTCGGCAAAGACGATGTCCTCGGCCTTGCGGTCGGCCTGGCTGACATAGTCGCCGGGGCCCTTCATCGAGACCTGCAGGTTCTGGACCTCGCCGAAGTCGCGCGACAGCGAGCGGCCGGCCTTCATTGCGGCCTGGACCATGACGTTTAGGAGGGCGGAGCGTGCCATAGTGCTTCTTCCTGGTGCGGCGCTTCAGGTTCTGTCTCGATGCATGTCGGTGTACCCAGACCGGGTCACTTCCGCCGACATGCATCAGTCGGCGCGGCGCACGTAAGTGATTTCGTTGGTGTCGACGATGATGCGTTCGCCGGCGCCGATGAAGGGCGGCACCAGCACCCGAATGCCGTTTTCCAGCACCGCCGGCTTATAGGATGACGCCGCCGTCTGGCCCTTCACCACGGGATCCGCCTCGGTGATGGTCAGCGTCACGTAGTCGGGCAGGGAAATGCCGATCGGCCTCTCCTCGTAGAGCTGAACGGTCACCATCATGCCGTCCTGCAGGAACGCGGCGCGGTCGCCGACGAAATCCTTGTTCAGTTCGAGCTGCTCGTAGCTTTGGGTGTCCATGAACACCAGCGCGTCTTCCTGCTCGTAGAGGAAGGAAAAATCCTTCAGGTCGAGCCGGATCTGTTCGACCGTCTCCGCCGAGCGGAAGCGCTCGTTGAGCTTGGTGCCGTTGATGAGGTTCTTCAGTTCGACCTGGTTGTAGGCGCCGCCCTTGCCGGGCTTGACGGTGTTGGTCCTGACCGCCACCCAGAGGCCGCCATCGTGCTCGATGACGTAGCCGGGACGGATTTCGTTGCCATTGATCTTGGCCATGATTATGGGATCCGGGATGCTGCCAACAGCCAGCCGTTGGCATGGGATGTTCGCTGGGAAAGCGATTTCGGGCTCCCAAGACCACAAATCACCCGAAGAGGCAAGGGAGTGGGCAGGTTGGGCCGGGCGACGGAGCCGGCGCCGGTCGATTTCGCCAGCCGCCGTCAGGGCAACCGGTTCGCCTTCTGCAGGGCCTGCCTGGTCTGGTCGTCGCCCAGACCTTGCAGGAAATCGTCCATCTCCTGATCGATGAGGCCGGCGCGGCGGGCGACGATGTACCAGGCGCCGGCGAGCACGAGGTCCGGATCGGTGCCGATGCCTTGCATATAGAGCTTTGCCAGGCGGTTCTGGGCCGCGACATTGCCGCCTTCGGCGGCCTGCTTCGTCCAGGCGAAAGCCGATTTCAGGTCGCGCGGGCCGCCGCGGCCCTCGATCATCCAGGCGGCGAGATCGATCTGCGCGGTGTCGTAATTCTGACGGGCGGCCTGCGCCAGCAGCCGCCGTGCCTGCGCATCGTCGCGCGGCTTGCCGCCGACGCCGTTGGCATAGATCTGCGACATGGCGTACTGGGCGTCGGCGAGGCCGGTCGCGGCGGCGCGCTCATAATAGGGAACCGCCTTTGCCAGGCCCGCATCACCGGGGTCCTGCTGAACCAGCATCTGCGCGAAATTGAATTGCGCCAGCTGGTTGCCGGCTTCGGCGGCGGCCTGCATCAGGGCATAGGCGCCCTTCTCGTCCTTCTTGACGTAGCGGCCGTCGAGTAGCATCAGCGCATACTGGAACTGCGCTTCCGGCACGCCTTGCTCCGCGGCTAGCGCGTACCATTTCGCGGCCCCGGCCGCGTTCAACGGCACACCCAACCCATGCGACAGAATCTCGGCCACCAGCGTCTGCGCCGCCGGGTCGCCGTTCTGCGCACGGACCAGCGCCAGATTATAGGCCGTCTTGTAGAGCCCACGCTGGAAGGCGCCATAGGCGGCGTCCGCCGGCTTGGCGCCGAAGCGGTCGGGATTGATGGTGTCGGCCGACGGCAGCGGCGCGGGCTCGGACGTGGTGGCGGGCTGCGGCAGCTGCTTTTCGATCGGCTTGTCGGTATGCACGCCGGCTTCCGGCCTAGCCTGTGGCAAGGGTATGGTTTGAGCGGCGGCGGCCTGAATCATCGCCGCCGCAAGCAGGGCCTGAAGGGAAAGCCTTGCCAGGGACACGTCAATCCTCGAAGCGCGGCGCTGTTTCATCGAGCAGCGCATTGGCCCGGGCGATCGCCGCCTTCGGATCGACACCGTCGGCGAACACGGCGCTCGACAGCGCGACGAATTCGGCTTCGGTGGCGGCCACCGTTTCGACGGAGGCAAGATCGGAACCGGCCTCGACGATGCAAGGGATCTGGATCATCTGCGCCCACCATTGCCCCAACGACAGGTTGCGCGGATGCGGCTCGGGCTTGTTGTCGTAGCCGAAGCGGCCGAAGAAGATGTAGTCCGGCCGTGTCTCGCCAAGCTCGAGCGCGTCGTCGCGCGTCTTGGCGCCGCCAGCGCCGACCATCATCTTGGCCTGGAAATGCTCGATCGTCTCGGCAAGTTCGGCCTTGGAAACCTCGACATGGATGCCGTCGGCCTGGACCCGGCCCGCGATGCGGGTATCGCCGGCGATGATGACGGCGACGCCAGCGGCTTGCGCGGCCGGCACGATCTGTTCGGCAAAGGCCTGGAAGGAGGCCTCGTCCATGCCGTTCTCGGGAAGGATCAGCGAGGCGACGTCGCCGCCGTCGAACGCGGCCGCAATACGGGCAGCCGGCACGCCGGGCGGCGCGATCAGTACGATGCGGCAGCGGTTGGGAGGCGTTGCGTCATTCATGGTTCTTCGATCCCGGGTTTCGCCTATGCCGGGCGAAGATGGTTGGATTGCGGCATAGAGCAAACTGCCCGCTTTGAACAGGCGGGCAGCCATGGTCGATGGCCGCAACGGTCGGAAGACGGCAGCAAAGCCGTGTCATGGACCCCGCGGTGGCCGCCTCGCGGGCTTGACTTGGCATGGCCATGGTGGGAAGGCGCGGCCCCAGTGCACCAAACGAGCCTTCCGCCAGTTGCAGTCTGATGAGCGAGAAAAACATGGCGCAGAATATCTACGATCAACCGGATTTCTTCGCGGGCTACAGCCAGCTCGGCCGCTCGGTCAAAGGCCTGGACGGCGCCGCCGAATGGCCGGCGCTTCGCGCGATGCTGCCTGATGTCGCAGGCCTGAGGATCGTCGATCTCGGCTGCGGCTTCGGCTGGTTCTGCCGCTGGGCGCATGAACAAGGGGCGGGCGACGTCCTCGGGCTGGACTTGTCGGAAAAGATGCTGGCCGGGGCGAGAGCCGCCGGCCCCGATACCGGCATCACCTATGAAAGGGCCGACCTCGACCAGCTCAGCCTGCCGCGGGGAGGCTTCGATCTCGCCTACAGCTCGCTCGCCCTGCACTATGTCGAGGATGTTGAGCGCCTGTTCAGCACCGTGCACCAGGCCCTGTCGCCTCGCGGCCGTTTTGTCTTCTCGACGGAACATCCGATCTATATGGCGCCCACCAATCCGGGCTGGTCGATCGATGGGGAGGGGAGAAAGACCTGGCCTGTCGGCCGCTATCTGGTGGAAGGGCCGCGCAGGACCGACTGGCTGGCCAAGGGCGTGGTGAAACATCACCGCACCATCGGCACCACGCTCAACACGCTGATCCGCACGGGTTACACGATCGAGCATGTCGAGGAATTCCGCCCGACGGACGCGCAGATCGCGGCCCTGCCGGACCTCGCGGAAGAGCTCGAGCGGCCGATGTTTCTCCTGGTTTCGGCGCGCCGATAGGTTTTCGAAGCCGTCGGCCCGATAGGTTCGCGGGCAGCCCATATTCGCGGTCGCCGAGCAGGCGATTCTGGGCTATTCAGGGCACCGACGCGCTTTCCCTCCAGACCAGTCCCCACCCATGTCAGGCCTGCTTCTCGATCCGTGGTTCTACGCGGCCGCCGTCCCCGCGGTCATTCTGGTGGGCCTGTCCAAGGGCGGCTTTGGCGGCGCCATCGGCTTTGTCGGCGTGCCCCTGATGGCGCTGACCATGCCGCCGGTGCAGGCGGCTGCCATCCTGCTGCCCATCCTGTGCCTGATGGATATCGTCTCGGTGTGGACATGGTGGGGTGTCTATAACGGAAAGATGCTCGTCGACATGATGCCGGGTGCGGTCATCGGCATCGGGCTTGGCTGGCTGACGGCGGCATTCGTCACCGAGGAAGTAGTCCGGCTGATCATCGGCGCCGTTGCGATCATCTTCGTGCTGCGCTGGCTTTACCTGCAATTTCGCCATGGGTCCGACCACGCGGCCGCGCCCAATCGCGTGGCCGCAGCGGTATGGGGCACGGTCGCCGGGTTCACCAGCTTCGTCGCCCATGTCGGCGGCCCGCCCTTCCAGGTCTACGCCTTGCCGATCCGGCTCGACCCGAAGGTCCTGTCGGGCACTGCCGCGATCTTCTTCGCGGCCACCAACGCGCTGAAGCTCATCCCCTATTTCGCGCTCGGCCAGTTCGACACCGCCAATCTGACGGCGTCGGCCGTGCTGATGCCGCTGGCGCCACTGTCGACCATCGCCGGCGCGTGGCTGGTGCGGCGCATGCGGCCGGAGATTTTTTATCCCTTCACCTATGCGACCGTGGCGGTCGTGGCCGTGAAACTTCTGTGGGACGGGATTGCCGGCCTGATGTAGGCCGGCGCCTTTCAGCGATACGCTTTGATCAGGCGGCGCTGGGCGCCATGCGCCTTGCCCGGCCGAGCGCCATTGTGGCACCGGCGGCAAGGACCACCACCATGCCGGCGAGAACCGCGACGTCGTGCAGGGTCGGCTTCAGAACCATGTCGGTAATGATGACGAGCATGACCGCATAATCGAAGCGCGCCGCCAGCAGGATGCGCTGGCCATAGGCAAGTGCCGCGGGCGTCACGCCGTCCCTGGCGATCATCGCGGCCATGCGGTCGGCCGTCGGCTTGAAAACAAACATACCGATGCAGAAGGTCGTGGCGTAGCCGGCCAGGCCGATCAGGATCCAGAGGTCGGAGAAGCCGACCCAGAACCAGCACATGATCAATCCGAAGGCCAGTGTCAGCATCGACATCGGCGCGAAGAAGCGGTTGCCCAGTTCGCCGGTGGCGCGCATCGCCTGCAATGTTGCCTGCGTGTTGCCGGCACGATCCGCCAGCGTCGCCAGCACCATCAGCGTAAAGCCACCGCCGACCCAAAGCGTCGCCGAAAGGATGTGCAGCAATTTGACGATGGAATACAAATCCATGGCTCTTCTCCCCGATGCCCAATGGTTGCTGGCGAGGGCGGGCCATTGCCGGTCCGCCGCTTCGCCGCCGCAGCGTTTAGCGCCGCGGCTGTTTCGGAACGATGTCGTGGAAAAGCCCGCTGTGTTTCAGAGTGCCCGAAAACGAGGAGCGACTAATATGATGAACGCACCGCCAATTTTCTGCTATGTCGGCAGTGTCGGGAGGCGTGACATCGTCTGGAAACAATGTCGATGCTAGTGCCGTCGCCGGAAGTCCGGCGACGAGAGGGCTCGCCTGGCAATCAACCCATTCCCAGCTTGGGAAAAGGCAATTCGGGGGACTAATATGCAAGGGGTAGCACGGAATTTCTTTACGTTGGCGATCATCTATGCGCTGTGCGGCATGGCACTCGGCATCCACATGGCCATCAGCCAGGACCATGGCCAGATGCCGACCCATGCCCACACGATGGTGGCTGGCTGGCTGATGTCGGCGGTCTTCGCATTTTTCTACCACCTGTTTCCGGCTGCCGGGCAAAAGACGCTGGCACTCGTCCATTTCTGGCTGACGGCAATCAGCGGTATCGGGCTCATGATCGGCCTTTATATACTGCTTGCCGGAAACCCGGGGATCGAGCCGTTGCTGGGGATATCCTCGATCGGCTTCTACGCGGGCATGCTGCTGTTCGCCTTCATCGCCTTGCCGGTGGTGTGGAAAAAGGCCTGAGTGAAGGCTGAAACCTGGCCTGTGCGGCTGTGCTGTTACGGCACAGAGCACGGCGTTGGGTTGAAAACTATCGGGAATGTTAAGGGTCTATTAAGCTTTACAGGCGTTTACTATGTCCATCCAGTGATCTGGATTCTTACCGAGTGGTTGGAGCCACTTTGTTTGACGCCTCCCTGTTAAACTCCTGAGAGCCGCCTTATCCGCGGCTCTTTTTTTGTCTGCATTCCGGCGGCATTCCGCACAGCCGGTCGCCGTTAACCTTCTGTTAAACATGTGCTTGCCTTCACCCCGGACGAAGCGCATTTTCAAGCTTCAGTCTTATAGGGTCCCGGGTGTATCGGCAGAGAGCCGAATCGGCCGGTTGCAAGTGCAGGGGCGTTATCCATGAACGAGCCTTCGAAGGGCATTGCGAAAACCGTCAAGCTGGCGGAGCGTCGGGTTTTTTCGCACTCCTTCAAACCGCTCTACCAGGAAGGCATGGGGCTCGTCGAACAGGCGGCGGAGTATCTCGACGGCAAGGGCCGGGCCGAAGCCAAGAAACTGTCGCGGCTGGCGGCAACGCTCTACGCGGCCGAATCGATGCGGCTGACGACCAGGCTGATGCAGGTTGCCTCGTGGCTGCTTTTGCAGCGCGCGGCGAACTCCGGCGAGATGACCCGCGACCAGGTGGCTTCGGAAAAGTCCAAGGTGCGCCTCGACACTGCTTCCGCTCATGAAGAGGCGGCGGGCTGGGCCGAACTGCCGAACGATTTCCTCGACCTCGTCAACCGGTCGCTACGCCTGCAGGCATTGGTGCGCCGCATGGACGAAGAGATCTATGGCGCCGGCGCCGTGGTCGACATGCAGCCCATGGCTCGCCGGCCCAATCCGGTTTCGGACCAGATCAGCCTGCTCAATACGGCGTTCGCCCGCAATTAGTCGGTCTCAAGATATTCTCCCGGCCTGGCAAGGCTGTCGTTTCCGGTTTGTTCACATTTCGCTGGCATCGCTGCCGGTGGAAGGTAGAGTGGCTGGATGGGGGACGCGATTCGCATCATTGGCATTGATCCGGGGCTCAGGCGCACCGGCTGGGGCATCGTCGAGAGCCTCGGCAATTCCTTGCGCTTCGTCGCGTCCGGCACCGTGCGCTCCGAGGACAAGGCGGCGCTGGCGACGCGGCTCTGCCAACTGCATGACGGGCTCGCCGAAATCCTCCATGAGGCCATGCCGCATGAGGCCGCGGTCGAACAGACCTTCGTCAACAAGGACGCCGTTGCGACGCTGAAGCTCGGCCAGGCGCGCGGCATCGCCATGCTGGTTCCGGCACGAGCGGGACTCGTCGTCGCCGAATATGCGCCCAATGCAGTGAAAAAGGCTGTCATTGGCGTCGGCCACGGCGACAAGAAGCAGATCCACATGATGGTGAAGGTGTTGCTGCCGAAAGCGATTTTCGACACCGAACATGCCGCCGACGCGCTGGCTATCGCGATTTGCCACGCGCATCACCGGCAGAGTGCTGCCTATCGGCTGGCGGCGTTGGCATCATGAGAGGCTGTCGGGGATGATCGGCAAGCTCAAGGGCACGCTCGACGAGGTCGACGAAGACTATTGTCTCGTCGATATCCACGGCGTCGGCTACGTCGCCTATTGTTCGGCACGCACGCTGGCCGCGCTGCCCTCGCTTGGCGAAGCGGTGGTGCTGTTCATCGAGACCTATGTGCGCGAGGACATGCTGCGACTCTATGGTTTCCAGTCGCAGCTTGAGCGCGAATGGTTTCGGTTGCTGATGAACAACGTGCCGGGTGTCGGCGCCAAGGTGGCGCTGGCCATCCTGTCGACGTTGGCGCCGGCCGACCTCGCCAATGCCATTGCCCTGCGCGACATCGCCATGGTTTCCCGCGCCCCTGGCGTTGGCAAGAAGGTGGCCGAGCGCATCGTCACCGAGTTGAAGAACAAGGCGCCGGCCTATGCGGGCACCGCCACCGGCACCATTGGGCTCAAGCAGGAACTCGGTGAGGGCGTAGCGCCGGCGCCGATCACCGACGCTGTCTCGGCCCTGGTCAATCTTGGCTACTCGCGCGACACCGCCGCAAATGCGGTGGCGGCGGCCCTAAAGACTGCAGGTGAGGGTGCGGATGCCTCGAAGCTGATCCGCTTCGGGCTGAAGGAACTGGCGCGGTGAGCCATTGCTTGTCCGGGGCGCTACCCTGTGCAAGGAAGGTCCCATGAGCCTTTCCCCCCGTCTCATTGCACCGGAAAAGCGCGGCGAGGATGCCGAGCAGACCTTGCGGCCGCAGACGCTTGACGATTTCGTCGGCCAGGCGGCGGTGCGGGCCAACCTCAAAGTCTTCATCGAGGCGGCCAAAGGCCGCAAGGAGGCGCTCGACCATGTGCTGTTCGTCGGGCCGCCGGGGCTGGGCAAGACGACGCTGGCGCAGATCATGGCGCGTGAACTCGGCGTCAATTTCCGCTCGACCTCCGGGCCGGTCATCGCCAAGGCAGGCGATCTCGCGGCACTGCTGACCAATCTCGAAGAAGGCGACGTGCTGTTCATCGACGAGATTCACAGGCTCAACCCGGCGGTGGAGGAGATCCTCTATCCGGCGATGGAGGATTTCCAGCTCGACCTGATCATCGGCGAGGGGCCGGCGGCGCGTTCGGTCAAGATCGACCTTGCCCGTTTCACGCTGGTGGCAGCCACCACGCGGCTCGGCCTGCTCACCAATCCGCTGCGCGACCGCTTCGGCATCCCGGTGCGGCTCAATTTTTACACGGTCGAGGAGTTGGAGCAGATCGTGCGGCGCGGCGCCCGCATCCTGCAGATGCCGCTTGGCGACGACGGCGCACTGGAAATCGCCCGGCGCGCACGCGGCACGCCACGCATTGCCGGGCGGCTGCTGCGGCGCGTGCGCGATTTCGCCTCGGTCGCCGGCGACGGCCATGTCGACCGCCTGGTCGCCGACGAGGCCTTGACCCGGCTCGAAGTCGACGCACTCGGGCTGGATGCGCTCGACCGCCGCTATCTGTCGATGATCGCGCGCAATTTCGGCGGTGGGCCGGTCGGCATCGAGACCATCGCCGCCGGCCTGTCCGAGCCACGCGACGCCATCGAGGACATCATCGAGCCTTATCTGATCCAGCAGGGCTTCATCCAGCGCACGCCGCGCGGCCGCATGCTGACCGCCAACGCCTGGCGCCACCTTGGCCTCGATGCGCCGAAGGATCTGGCGCAGCAGCAGATCAATCTGTTCCAGGAAGAGTAGCCCCGACGCGGCTTTTCACCCCGCCGATCAAGCATCAGTGAACGGACCTGCGCAAATTCTCCTCATCTTCGTCGGCTTGCGGGCGTATTCCTGGATTGTATCAGCTCGCTGCCTCCACGCATGTCGTCCTTCCAAACCGGAATCACTTTTGGGCTACAGGCATCAGCGCATGCCGAAATGAGGTGCCGGAGCCACTTTAATGATAAGCAGACGCGGATTCCTGCGCTTCATCGGCGGATCGTTCCTGTCGGTCGCCTCGTTCAGTGCCTACGCCGTCGGCATCGAGCCGATGTTACTGACGCATGTGAAGCGCTATGCGCTGACGCCACCGAATTGGCCGGCCGGATTGAAGCTGCGCATCGTCGCGCTCGCCGACATCCACGCCTGCCGGCCGTGGATGTCGCCCGAGCGGATTGCCTCGCTTGCCGAAGAGGCAAATGCACTGCAGCCGGACCTGATCGTGCTGCTCGGCGACTACATCTCCGGCATGCGCCTTGTGTCACGCAGGGTGACGCCACCGGAATGGGCCGGCGCCCTGTCTGGCCTGAAGGCTCCGCTCGGCGTGCTGTCGATCCTCGGCAATCACGACTGGTGGAACGATGGCTTCGCACAGCGTGCGGGAGTTGGCCCGACGATCGCGCGCAAGGCATTGGAGAAGGTCGGCATCCCGGTGCTGGAGAATGACGTCGTGCGGCTGGAAAAGGAGGGACATGGCGTCTGGATCGCCGGCCTTGCCGACCAACTGGCGCTGTTGCCGAAAGAAGAGGCCGACGGTTTCACGGGACTGGACGATCTCGATGGCACGCTGGGCAAGATCGGCGACGCCGCGCCCGTCATCCTGCTGGCGCACGAGCCGGACATCTTTCCGAAAGTGCCGTGGCGTGTGTCGTTGACCCTGTCGGGACACACCCATGGCGGACAGGTGCGGTTGTTCGGCTATTCGCCCGTCGTGCCGTCGCGTTACGGCAATCGCTATGTCTATGGCCATGTCGTCGAGAGCGACCGCAATCTGATCGTCTCGGGCGGACTTGGCTTCAGCAAGCTGCCCATCCGTTTCGGAATGCGCCCGGAAATCCTGTCGATCGACCTCGGCTGACCGCACTTCAGGGCAGGCTTCGGATTGCGTCCATCACGTCAGGCTCGGCCTTGTCGCCATTGAAGGACAGCACGACCGCCATCAAGGTCTTGATCATCGTGGCCAACAATGCCATCGGGTTCATGCGCCAAAAATACCTGCCGCGTCGGCATCCAAAAGGGAAGCGCAATGGGCGATCATGGTGAATCCGCGGCATTGCTGGCCGGGCTTTCCGGCGCGCTGACCGAGTTCGGCCACCGATTGATGGCGCGGGTCTATTATGCCGACACCGATTTCTCAGGCGTCGTCTATCACGCGCGCTATCTTGAATTCCTCGAGCGCGGCCGCTCCGACTATCTCAGGCTCACCGGAGTGCATCATACTGAACTCGCCGACGGCAAGCATGGCGAGAAGATCGTTTGGGTGGTGCGCCGCATGGAGATCGATTTCCGGATCCCCGCCCGGATCGATGACATCCTGACTGTCGATACCCGCACGCAGGACATCTCGGGTGCACGCATCTTCATGGCGCAGCAGCTCAAGCGCGACGACGATGTGCTGGTCGAGGCCAAGGTCGAGGCGGCGATCATCGGCGCGAACGGCCGGCCGCGGCGCTTCCCCCGGGAATGGGTCGCAGCCTTCATGCCTCGGGCACGCTGACGTCCTGGGGCAGGGCCCTGGACCGACGCCCTTGGGAGTTGGGCGCGGCAATGCGCCGCGCCTTATACACTAACCCATCCTTAACCATAACGGTTCATGAAGAGATTGGTGAAGATTGGCGTTATTCGACGCCTTCCTTTCACCAATATTTGCCCCGAAAAGGCCGCTAACGGCACGGTTTGGGGTGTCCGGTAGCTTCGTGCGCACCGACCACAAGGGATGCCATGGGCCAGCCGCCAGCTTCGCCCGGAAATCTTAAGGACGTAACGATGGAAAATATCGCACTCGCCGAACCGGGCGCGCAATTGTCGATTTGGGCCTTGTTCATGCAGGCCAGCTGGGTGGTCAAGCTGGTCATGATCGGGCTGCTCTGTGCCTCGGTGTGGACCTGGGCGATCATTGTCGACAAGCTGGTCGCCTATGGCCGCATGCGACTGGCGCTGAACCGCTTCGAGCAGGTTTTCTGGTCGGGGCAGTCGCTGGAGGAGCTCTACCGCACGCTCGCCGACCGCAAGACGACAGGCATGGGGGCCATTTTCGTCGCCGCCATGCGCGAATGGAAGAAGAGTTTCGAGAAAGGCGCCAAGTCGCCGCTCGGCCTGCAGACCCGCATCGACAAGGCCATGGACCTGGCGCTGACCCGGGAGATGGAGAAGCTGGAGGGGCGCCTCGGTTTCCTCGCCACCACCGGCTCGGCTGCACCCTTCATCGGCCTGTTCGGCACCGTCATCGGCATCATGACCTCGTTCCAGGCCATCGCCGGCTCCAAGAACACCAGCCTCGCGGTGGTCGCGCCCGGTATCGCCGAAGCGCTGCTGGCGACGGCCATCGGCCTGCTCGCCGCCATTCCGGCGGTCATCGCCTATAACAAGCTGTCATCGGATGCGAGCAAGATCGCGGTGCGCATGGAGGGGTTCTCGGACGAGTTCTCCGCCATACTCTCGCGCCAAATCGATGAAAAAGTCGCGCCGAAGGCCTGAGGAGTAACGAGATGGGTATGTCCGTAGGCATGGGCGGGAGAGGCGGGCGCGGCCACCGGCGGCGCGGCCGTCACCATGCGCTGATGTCGGAGATCAACGTCACGCCGATGGTCGACGTGATGCTGGTGCTGCTGATCATCTTCATGGTCGCCGCACCCATGCTGACGGTCGGCGTGCCGATCGACCTGCCCGACACGCAGGCCAAGGCGATGAATGCCGATACCCAGCCGATCACCGTCTCGATCGATGCGGCCGGCAAGATCTTCCTGCAGGAAACCGAGATCCCGATCGAGGAGCTGGTGGCCAAGCTGCAGGCGATTTCCAAGACCGGCTACGAAGAGCGCATCTTCATCCGTGGCGACAAGGCCACCGACTACGGCACGGCGATGAAGGTGATGGCCCGTATTTCAGCCGCGGGCTACAAGAACATCGGCCTGGTTTCGCTGCAGGAACAGGATCAATAAACGGAAGATGAAGACCGGCCTCACCACATCGGTGATCTTGCATGCGGCGGTGCTGGTCTTCGGCCTGTTCACCCTGTCGGCGCCGGCCGCGCTTCCGTCCGTTGACGTGGAGTCGGTCGCTGTCGACATCGTGCCGATGGAGGCCATCGCGCAGACCTTGCAGGGCGACAAGAAGGCCGTGATGCATGAAAAGCCGGCGCCGTTGCCGACGCAGCGTCCCGATATCGTGCCGAATGCGCAGAAGGTGGGCGAAAACAGCGTCGACACGGAAAAGCCGATAACGCCGGAAGCAAAGCCGAAACCGGTCGACACGACCTCGGCTCCGGCGCCGGCGCCGACCCCGAAGGAAATCTCGAAGACCGAGGACGTGCCGAAGCCGCGGGAAAAGCCGAAGCCCATCCCCGCGACGGAAGTGGCGCCCGCGCCGCAGCCCAAGGAAGACGTGAAGCCCGAGCCGGTCAAGCAGACGGAGCCCAAGCCGACGCCGGCCAAGCCGGCGCCGACTCCGCCGCCGCAGGACAAGACCGCGGCTATCGATCCGACGCCCGAGGTCAAGCCGGATGCCGTCGCCGAGGCCATTGCCAAGGAGCCGCCGCCCGAAGAGACCCCATTGCCGAGTTCAGCGCCGGCACCGGAAGCCCGGCCAAAGCCGCAGCAGGCACAGGCAGAAAGCGCCAAGGCGCCTGAACGCAAGGATGCCGACAAGCCGGTCAAGGAAGCGTCATCCAAGCCAAGGTCCGACGACAAGCAATTCAACGCCAATGAGATCTCGGCCCTGCTCGACAAGCAGAAGCCGTCCGGAGGCGGGGCCAAGCGCTCGACCCAGCAGGCGTCGCTCGGCGGCGACAAGGATCAGGGACAGAAGTTGTCGAAGTCGGAGCAGGGCGCCCTGGAAAGCCAGTTGGGCGGTTGCTGGACCTTGCCGGCAGGCCTGGAAGGTTCGGAGAATTTCGTCGTCGTGGTCCGTTTCACCCTGAACACGTCCGGCAAGCTCGACAGCCGCCCGTCCGTGGAGAAATCGAGCGGCAATCGGCAGTTCGATGAAAGCGCCGTGCGCGCCGTCCAGAAATGCGACATGGCGGGCCTGCAGGTTCCCGCCGGCAAGCAAGACATCTGGTCCGACATCCGGGTCACGTTCGACCCAAGGGAAATGCTCGGCCTCTAGGCCTGGCGTCCACCCAATCAAAGAAGAGAAGCGAGACGATATGCGATCTTTCCTCAAGCCGCTCCTGACGATTGCAGCCATGGCGCTGGGCATGACAGCCATCGTTCCGGTGCCTGCGTGGGCGCTGGTCGAACTCAACGTCAACAAGGGCAATGTCGAGCCGCTGCCGATCGCCATCACGGATTTCCAGGGCGGCGATGCGCTTGGCGCGCAAATTTCCCAGATCGTCGCCGCCGACCTGAAGCGCTCCGGCCTGTTCGCGCCGATCGACAAGAGCGCCTTCATCGAGAAGATCACCAACCCGGACGCAGCGCCCCGTTTCGACGACTGGAAGGTGATCAACGCGCAGGCGCTGGTCACCGGAAGCGTCAGCAAGGAAGCAGACGGACGCATCCGCGCGCAGTACCGGCTGTGGGACACCTTCGCCGGACAGCAGATGGCCGGCGAGCAGTTCTTCGCCAACGACGCCAATCAGCGCCGCGTCGCCCACATAATCGCAGACGCCATCTATGAGCGGCTGACCGGCGAGAAGGGCTATTTCGACACGCGGATCGTCTTCATCGACGAATCCGGCGCCAAGAACGCGCGCAAGAAGCGCCTTGCCATCATGGACCAGGACGGCGCCAATGTGCGCTACCTCTCGGATGGCCGGTCGATCGTGCTGACGCCACGCTTCTCGCCGAACCGTCAGGAAATCACCTACATGTCCTATGAAAGCGGCCAGCCGCGGGTCTATCTCCTGCAGATCGAGACCGGACAGCGCGAACTGGTCGGCAATTTCCCCGGCATGACGTTCGCGCCGCGCTTCTCGCCCGACGGCCAGAAGGTGATCATGAGCCTGCTGCGCGACGACGGCAATTCCAACATCTTCGCCATGGATCTGCGCAGCCGTTCGACCACGCGGCTGACCAACTCGACCGCCATCGACACCTCGCCCTCCTATTCGCCCGACGGCAGCAAGGTGGTGTTCACCTCCGACCGCGGCGGCCGCGCCCAGATCTATGTCATGGGCGCCGACGGCTCGGGCCAGACCCGCATCTCCTTCGGCGACGGCGTCTATTCGACGCCGGTGTGGTCGCCGCGCGGCGACCTCATCGCCTTCACCAAGCAGACCGGCGGCGAATTCCAGATCGGGGTCATGAAGACCGACGGCTCTGGCGAGCGCATCCTGTCCTCCGGCTTCCAGCAGGAAGGACCGACCTGGGCGCCGAACGGCCGCGTGCTCATGTTCTTCCGTGACTCGAATGGCGGCCCGAAACTGGTTTCCGTCGATCTCACCGGCCGCAACGAGCAGCCGATTCCAACCGCCAATTTCGCTTCCGATCCGGCCTGGTCGCCGCTACTGGAATAAGACGGATTTGGCGAATTGAAGAATTGACGAGATGGAGAAAGCAGAAGGCTACGTTAGGCGAGCAAAGGATCTGGAGGTCTACAAGCGCGCTTACGTAGTCTCTCTCGCGGTTCACAAGGCCACGCTCGCTTTCCCCAAAATAGAGCAATATGCGCTTGCCGATCAGCTGCGGCGTTCCAGCAAAGGGATTTGCGCCAATCTGGCCGAGGGCTTTGCCAAGCAGACCCACTCCAAAGCCGAATTCGCCCGGTTCATTTCAATGGCCATGGGGTCATGCAGCGAAGTGGAGACATGGATTTCGTACGCGTCCGACCTTGAATACATCGGGCACGGGCAACGCGACGAGTGGCTGCAATCTTATACCCATATCTATGGAATGCTGGTGAACTTGAGAGAGAAGCTGAGGTGATCTCTCACGTCAGTTCTCCAATTCATCAATTCTCCAATCCTGCAAATCTTCAATTCCGTTTTTCCATACCTTGGTCGCGTTTTGGCCGCATTTCCGCCTAGGGTCCGCGCCAACTGTGGCTTACGGCCAAACGGCTGCGGACGGGCAGTCTAAACCAAACTTTAACCGTGTTTCTTGAATGCCGGTTAACCCAAACGTGGTTACTGGGTGATCAACGAAATCACTCGAATACGAAGGAGAGGCGGCATGGGCCGTATCGCAGCACTTACCAGAAATCCGGTCATGATCGCGCTGGTGGCGATGCTCGCCGTTGCCGGGTGCGCCTCGAAGAAGACGCCGAACAGCGCGGCCGATCTCGGTCTCAACGGCGCGGGTGCCGCGACACCGGGCTCGGCGCAGGACTTCACCGTCAACATCGGCGACCGCATCTTCTTCGATACGGACTCGACCTCGATCCGTGCCGACGCCCAGACGACGCTTTCGCGCCAGGCACAGTGGCTGAACCAGTACAAGCAGTATGCCATCGTCATCGAAGGCCATGCCGACGAACGCGGCACGCGTGAATACAATCTGGCGCTTGGTGCCCGCCGCGCCGCTGCCACTCGCGACTTCCTGGTCTCCAAGGGCGTTGCGGCCAGCCGCCTCAAGACGATTTCCTACGGCAAGGAACGGCCGGTCGCCGTATGCGACGATATCTCCTGCTGGTCGCAGAACCGCCGCGCCGTCACCACGCTCAGCGGCGCCGGCTCCTGACGCACGACCGAAGATCAAATTCGGTCTTCGGAAACGATCATGCGCGGGTAACAAACGGCTGCGGCGTCCCGTTGCGCGTCCACCGACGCGGCGTCCGTAGGCGGCAAAAATACAACACCTCTTTGCGAAAGGCGGCCTGCGGGCCGCCTTTTTCATATCCTGAGGCCAGAAACAAAATTTGGCCGAAGTCTCGCGCCCTGCTATGAGCCGAGGGCGCTTGGCTGGTCTCAGATCGATTGGAAGGCGCAAACAAGCTAACGATTGGACGGCGAGAGGCACATGCATTTGAGATCGGTTCTGAGCGGCACGCTTGCGCTGCTGCTTTTATCAGGCGTAACCGCCTTGGCGAGCGGCACGGGGCAATCAACCGAGAGCGGTTTTTCCTTCCATCTGCCGACACTTGAGTTGCCCAGCCTTTTCGGTGAGAAGAAAAAGCAGGATCAGGTCCAGCTCGCGCAGTCGAGTGGTGCCGGCGGGACCGGGCTCGAGGACCAATTGCGCCAGTTGAACGGCAAGGTCGAGGAACTTAATTTCCAGGTCCTGCAGATGCAGGAACAGATCCGCAAACAGCAGGAAGACAACGAGTTTCGCTTCCAGCAGCTGGAAGGCGGCTCGCAAGGTGGACAGCCGCCGGCGCAGAAGAAATCGGATGCCACCACCGGAACCAGCACCGATGTGGCCTCGGCCCCGGCAACCCAGGCGCCGGCTGATGCCGGCGCCGCGTCCGGCAGCGATCAATCCGCGGGCGGCAAGACGGTCGAGGACGTCATCGTCGAATCACCCGATGGCGACCCCGGCAAGGTGATCCCCGGTAGGGGGGCGCCCGAAAAGACCTTTGGCTCCATCACCGTCGACAAGAATGGCAATGTGATCGACGCCGGTGGCAGCACGCAGTCGACCTCGGCGGCACAGGACACGGCGCCAGCCACTGGTGCACCCGCCAAGGCCGGCAAGTCCGCCGGCACGGTGGTCGCGGCTCTGCCCGCCACCAACAATCCCGAAGAGCTCTATCGAAATTCCTACCAGTTCATCCTCTCGGGCGATTACGGCACCGCCGAGCAGGGTTTCCGCGATCATATTTCCCGCTTCCCCAAGGACGCCAAGACGGCGGACGCGCATTATTGGCTCGGGGAATCGCTGCTAGGCCAGCAGAAGTACCGCGATGCGGCGGAAGTCTTCCTCGCCGCCAGCAAGGACTATCCCAAGGCCAAGAAAGCACCCGACATGCTGTTGAAGCTCGGCGTGTCGCTGGTCGGCCTCAAGCAGCATGATGTCGCCTGCGCCACCTTCAGCGAGGTCGGCAAGCGCTATCCCGACATTTCAAACACACTCAAGGAACGCGTCAAGCAGGAGAAGGCCCTGGCCGCGTGCTGATATTTCCCGGGCATGTCGTGGCCCCCAACCCCGGGCGACATGATGCCCGACGCCGAGCCTGATCTTTCGACAAGATTGTTTTCGCATATCGATTTTACCAACGGCGCCGTTGCGGCCGTCTCGGGCGGCAGTGACTCGACCGCGCTCCTTCTCCTTCTCAAACAGCATCTCGACCGAACCGAACCGTCCGCCAGGCTGCTGGCCGTTACGGTCGATCACGGCTTGCGGCCGGGTTCGGCTGCCGAGGCGCGTGCCGTGGCGAAGCTTTGCGCGGAACGCGGCGTCGCACACCGCGTCCTGGCCTGGTCGGGAGAAAAACCGTCGACCGGCCTGCCGGCGGCAGCGCGCGAGGCGCGCTACCGGCTGCTGGCCAGCGCCGCCCGGGCGGAAGGCATTGGCCTGATCGTGACCGGACACACATTGGACGACCAGGCCGAGACGGTGTTGATGCGGCGCGAGCGCAGCGATGCGGCCCGCGAAGAGGGGCGTGGCCTTGCCGGCATGGCACCCGCCACCTTGCATGACTGGCGCGACTGGATCGTGCGGCCGCTTCTTGGCGTGAGGCGCCATGCGCTGCGCGATTACCTGCGGCGCCAAAAGGTCGGCTGGGCCGAGGACCCGACCAATGCCGACGAAGCCTTCGAGCGGCCGCGCATGCGGGCAACCCTTGCCGGCGAGGCCGGCGCACAGCGCATGAACGACGCGCTGGCGTTGGCAGCACGGGAGGCCGACGTCCGCACGCGGCTTGGCGCCGAGGCCGCCTCTCTGGTCGAACGCTTCGCCAGCCAGCCGACGGCAGGCCTCATCCGTCTCGATCCGGCCCTGCTCAGCGCCGGCGACGACAGGGCGGCCGTCTACGCACTGCGCATTCTGCTGGCGACATCAGGGGGAATTGCCTTGCTGCCGGACCAGGCTCGCAGCGAGGCGCTGCTTGTCCGGCTGAAGGCCGGATTTCTTTGCGCCACATTGTCGCGGACGGTGGTCGATTTCAGGCGCGCCGGCATCTTTCTGCGCCGCGAGATGCGCAACCTGCCGGCGACAGTGGCAGCGGTCGACGCCGCCATCTGGGACGGTCGTCGCCAAATCACGTTGAACGACGCCAGCGGCACATTGTTGATCGCCCCGTTCGGGGCGGCGGCGGCGAAGCGGCGGGTTGTTGATCGGGGTGAAGCCCCGCCAAGCCTCGTTCGGGCGGCGTTGGCAGCTGAACCAGTCTCGCGGCAAGCCGTCGAGAAGACCGGCCCAGCGCCCGATTGGCCGACATCGCAAGGGTTCGCGGCCGTGCCGGTCGTTGCTCCCTTTGCCCGCTTCCTGCCGTCCTTCGATCTGGCCCCGGCGCGTGCCGTCGCCGCGCTAACCGGCGCGACGCCCCCACCTGCCTCGCCATTGCGTGGCCACAGTGCCGGTTGATGCTGCGCGAAAGCTTAACCCAGACATGCTGTTCTGCTTGGCAAGGGGGGACGCTCTCCCTATGTTAGGCCCAAGTTTCCTCTCATGATGCAGTCCGCTCGCGGGCTCCAACGGGACAATTGATGAATCCGAACTATCGCAACCTCGCGCTCTGGGCGATCATAGCGGTCCTGCTCATCGCCCTCTTCAATCTGTTCCAGACGCCGCAGACGCGCGGAGCTTCGAGCGATGTGCCTTATTCGCAGTTCCTGCAGGATGTCGCGGCCGGCCGGGTCAAGACGGTGACCATCGCGGGTGCCCGCATCACCGGCACCTATACCGACAATTCCAGCGGCTTCCAGACCTATTCGCCCGGCGATCCCCAACTGGTCTCGCGGCTGCAGGACAAGAACGTCACCATCAATGCGCGGCCCGAGACCGACGGCTCCAATTCGCTGTTCGGCTACCTGATCTCGTGGCTGCCGATGATCCTTATCCTCGGCGTGTGGATATTCTTCATGCGCCAGATGCAGTCCGGCTCCGGGCGCGCCATGGGCTTCGGCAAGTCGAAGGCCAAGCTGCTGACCGAGGCGCATGGCCGCGTCACCTTCCAGGACGTCGCCGGCGTCGACGAAGCCAAGGAAGATCTCGAAGAGATCGTCGAGTTCCTGCGCGATCCGCAGAAGTTCCAGCGCCTCGGCGGCAAAATTCCGCGCGGCGTGCTACTGGTCGGCCCTCCCGGCACCGGCAAGACGCTGCTTGCCCGCTCGGTCGCCGGCGAAGCCAACGTGCCGTTCTTCACCATTTCAGGTTCGGATTTCGTCGAGATGTTCGTCGGCGTCGGCGCCAGCCGCGTGCGCGACATGTTCGACCAGGCCAAGAAGAACGCGCCCTGCATCATCTTCATCGACGAAATCGATGCCGTCGGCCGCCATCGCGGCGCCGGCCTCGGCGGCGGCAACGACGAGCGCGAGCAAACGCTGAACCAGCTGCTCGTCGAGATGGACGGCTTCGAATCCAACGAAAGCATCATCCTTATCGCCGCCACCAACCGGCCCGACGTGCTCGACCCGGCGTTGCTGCGTCCAGGCCGTTTCGACCGCCAGGTGGTGGTGCCGAACCCCGACATCGTCGGCCGCGAAAAGATCCTCAAGGTGCATGTGCGTAACGTCCCGCTGGCGCCGAATGTCGACCTCAAGGTCGTCGCTCGTGGTACCCCCGGCTTCTCCGGCGCCGACCTGATGAACCTGGTCAACGAATCCGCGCTGATGGCGGCGCGGCGCAACAAGCGCCTCGTCACCATGGCCGAGTTCGAGGACGCCAAGGACAAGATCATGATGGGCGCCGAGCGCCGCTCGTCGGCCATGACCCAGGCCGAGAAGGAGCTGACCGCCTATCACGAGGCCGGCCACGCCATCCTGGCGCTCAACGTGCCCTCGGCCGATCCGCTGCACAAGGCGACGATCATCCCGCGCGGCCGTGCGCTCGGCATGGTCATGCAGTTGCCGGAAGGCGACCGCTACTCCATGAGCTACAAATACATGGTCTCACGCCTTGCCATCATGATGGGCGGGCGGGTCGCCGAGGAGTTCAAGTTCGGGAAGGAGAACATCACCTCGGGCGCTTCCTCCGACATCGAGCAGGCGACCAAGCTGGCTCGCGCCATGGTCACGCGCTGGGGCTTCTCCGACAAGCTCGGCCATGTCGCCTATGGCGACAACCAGGAGGAAGTGTTCCTCGGCCATTCGGTGGCGCGTACGCAGAACATCTCGGAAGAGACCGCGCAGATCATCGACGGCGAAGTGCGCCGCCTGATCGACGAGGCCTATTCCACGGCGAAGGCGGTGCTGACCAAAAAGAAGAAGGAATGGATCGCGCTGGCGCAAGGCCTGCTCGAGTACGAGACGCTGTCCGGTGACGAGATCAAGCAGCTGATCGCGGGTGGGAAGCCCGCGCGCGACCTTGGCGACGACACGCCGCCGAGCCGTGGTTCGGCCGTGCCGAAGTCCGGCGGCCGCCGCAAGAAGGGCCCCGAGCCCGAAGGCGGCATGGAGCCGCAACCGCAAGGCTAGAGCGGTTCAGCGTTTGATAGAATCGCTGCACCGCTCTAACTCTTTGTTTTCACGCAATTCCGGACGGAAAACCGCTACGCACTTTTCCTGGAATTGCTCTAGGTATCGAACGTACGTAGGAGCATCATCCTCGGGCTTGACCCACTGCTGTCCAATCCGCTTAACCGGACAGCAGTGGAATAAGCCCGAGGATGACGACTCGCCGTCTGCGGGCGGTGAATAGCCGTATCCGCCGTGTTCGATCGTTATGACTCAGCTTTCAGCCGCGCATTGCAGAGGCTGTAATAGCCGCCGCCCTTCTGGATCCAGCGAAGGCCGTTCAGCGTACCTGCGTCCTTGTTGCCGTGGTAACCCTGCAGGCAGGTCTTCATCCGCGCCTTCGCGGGTTTTTCGGTCTTGAACTCCGCGGCGAGGGTGGTCGGGAATGTCACGCCCGCCGGCGCTACCGTGGGGGCGACCGCCGCGCTGGCTTCCTTTTTCGGCTGCGGCTCAGTCTTGATCGTATCCGCGCTGACACTGTCTGTAGCGGGCGTCGCGCATTTCTCCTTGCGGAAAGCGGCCCAGTCCATGCCGTCCAGAGTGCCGCCTTCCTTAGCTGCCCTGTAGGTCTCTCCGCATTCCTTCATAGTCAGTGCGCTTGCAGGGGCGACGCCCCAAGCGATCAATGCGGTCACACCCAATATCGCCAACTTCAAACTGGACATAAATCCTCCTGATTGCTACGAGTCCGATGTCTTTTTGTATACTGTTTGTTCCTTATATGTTCAATCGGAATCTTTGCGAGCTACTTATAGGCCCGGCGGAGGGAAGTGGGTTGATGATGCCGGTCGCTCCCGCCAGATGCCGATGCGAGCAGGGGCCGCGGCATCTTCGCGAGCAACAAAAAGGCCCGCGCACGTCACGGTGCACGGGCCTTCCTTCTTCGAACAATTAGGCGATCAGCCCTTCAGCTTGGCATTGCAGAGGCTGTAGAAGCCGCCGCCCTTCTGGATCCACTTCAGGCCGCCGAGCGCATTGGCGTCCTTGAGGACATAGTACTGGTCGAGGCAGGTGTGCATGCGGCCCTTTCCGGGGGTCTCGCTGGCATACTTGGCCGAGATCGCGGACGGGAAGGTGACGCCCTTGGGCGCTACGGTCGTCGGCTTCGCCGGTTCCTTGGTGTAGTTCGCCTCGCTCGGAGCGGGCACGCTGTCGTCTTCCGAGGCGCTGGCGCCGCATTCGCTCTTGCGGAAGTCGTTCCACTTCATGCCCTTCAGCGTGTTCGCCGTCTTGGCCGCCTGGTACTTGGTGCTGCACTCGGCCATGCTCAGACCCTTGCCTGTGGCGGCCGGTGTGGTGGTGGTCGCAGCCTTGGTGGTCGCCGGCTTGGTGGTGTCGGCTGCGGCTGCGCCAGCGGCGCATTCGGCTTTGCGGAAGTCGTTCCACTTCATGCCGTTCAGCGTGCCGGCCGCCTTGGCCGCCTGGTACTTGGTGCTGCATTCCTTGGCGGTTAGGCCCTTGGCCGTGCTGTCGGCAGCTGCGGCGGCAGCCTTGGTTGTCGTGGCAGGCTTCGTCTCGGCCGCCTTGGTTGTGGCTGCCTTGGTTGTGGCTGCCTTGGTTGTGGCCGCCTTGGTGTCCGTGGTGGCCGCGGCGTCGGTACCGCATTGCGCCTTGCGGAACTGGTTCCAAGTCGCCCCGGCAAGTGTCCCCGCGTCCTTGGCGGCGTTATACTTCGTGCTGCACTCGGCCATCGTCAGCGCGTTGGCTGGCGCGGCCAGGAACAACGTCGCGACGGCTAGGCCGGTCAGAGTGGCAATTCGGTGGATGAGCATAGCGTTTCTCCATGGCTGCAGCCCATTGTACGTCCCGGCAAATCAATAACGCTCAACGGTCGGTTGCGCCAGATGCCAAGTGGCGTATATATCACCGAAAGTCGTGTTCTAACGACAAGGTGATGAAATCATTCGGCCTTACGGCCTTCGGGACAAGAATTTCCGGTGTGCAACCGCGGCGCACGGCTCGCAAAACTGGTATATGTGGCGCAACAGTGTCCCATGAACGGCTGCGGCCATGTTGTGCGCATTGCACAACAATGATTTTCTAAGGATTGGTAACATACAATCACACAATGTGATCAATGCGCGGCCGCCAATTGTGGCAAGACGTGCCGGCTAAGGACAATCGGGGATACTGGCTAGAATGGCAGGAAATTACTTCGGCACGGACGGCATTCGCGGGCGCGCCAACAAGTTTCCGATGACCGCCGAAATCGCCATGCGGGTCGGCATGGCCGCCGGCCTTTCGTTCCAGCGCGGCAGCCACCGCCACCGCGTCGTGCTCGGCAAGGACACCAGGCTTTCCGGCTACATGATCGAGAACGCGATGGTGGCCGGCCTTTGCGCCGCCGGCATGGACGTATTCCTGCTTGGCCCGATCCCGACGCCGGCGGTGGCCATGCTGGTGCGTTCGCTGCGCGCCGACATCGGCGTCATGATCTCTGCCTCGCACAATCCCTACTACGACAACGGCATCAAGCTGTTCGGGCCCGACGGCTATAAGCTCTCCGACGAGATCGAAGAACGCATCGAGAGCATGCTCGACAAGGACATCGAACTGGCGCTCGCCGATTCCGACGGGCTTGGCCGCGCCAAGCGCGTCGACGGCGTGCATGACCGCTACATCGAATTCGCCAAGCGCACCTTGCCGCGCTCGATGTCGCTTTCGGGCCTGAGGATCGTCGTCGACTGCGCCAATGGCGCGGCCTACAAGGTGGCGCCCGAGGCGCTGTGGGAACTCGGCGCCGAGGTCGTGGCCATCAATGTCGAGCCCAACGGCTTCAACATCAACAGGGAATGCGGCTCGACCCATCCGGCCGGGCTGCAGAAGAAGGTCCACGAAGTGCGCGCCGACATCGGCATCGCGCTCGACGGCGATGCCGACCGCGTCGTCATCGTCGACGAGAACGGGGCTATCGTCGACGGCGACCAGATCATGGCGCTGATTGCCGAGTCGTGGCACCAGAGCGGGCGGCTGGCTGGCGGGGGCGTCGTTTCGACGGTCATGTCCAATCTCGGCCTCGAACGCTTTCTCGGCGACATGAAGTTGCAATTGCACCGCACCAAGGTCGGCGACCGCTATGTCGTGGAGCATATGCGCGCGCATGGGCTCAATGTCGGCGGCGAGCAGTCGGGCCACATCGTGCTGTCTGACTTTTCGACCACAGGCGACGGTCTGGTCTCCGCACTGCAGGTGCTGGCCTGCATCAAGCGGCAGGGCCGCCCGGTCAGCGAACTGTCGAAGAAGTTCGAGCCGGTTCCGCAACTTTTGAAGAACGTTCGCATCGCCGGCGGCAAGCCGCTGGAGGAAGCCCAGGTCAAGGCCGCGATCGAAGACGCCCGCCACCGTCTCGGCAAGGCCGGGCGGCTGGTCATCCGTCCATCCGGCACCGAGCCGCTGATCCGTGTCATGGCCGAGGGCGACGATCCGCAACTGGTCGAGGCTGTCGTCAACGACATCGTCGGGGTCATCTCGGAAACCCGCAGCGCCGCCTGATCTCCGCTTCGACCCGAAGACGTCGCGCCAGCGCGCGCTGGTTGCATCGAAGCCCGCCCCCCGCGGGCTTTTTTGTTGGCCGGAGAGCCGGTCGCCTTCTATCGAAAATATCGCCGATCCCTGGAATTTTAAAGATTCGTGGTTAATCGACAGGGTTAAACGCCTTTTAACCTTTGCGATTCATTATCCACGCCTGAAAGCCAATCTCAGTCGGGCGCGATCGCGTCCCGAGGGTTCTTAGGGGTGACAAGCATGTTCAATACAGCAAGAAAGGCCCTGTTCGCCGCACTGTTCGCGGGACTGGCGTGGCCGGTGTTCGCAGCCGACCTTCCGGAGCCGCAGGTCGAAGAGGCGCCGCCGCCGGTCTATGAGCAACCCGTCGATGTCGGCGGCTGGTATATCCGTGGCGATATCGACTATCACAAGTCCGATGTGCGCGGCATCGACTACATGACCTACACCGTCGATCCCTGCAACTGTTCGGTCACGCCGGGCAGCAAGAGTTTCGACTACGGCAAGCTCAAGGGCGGCTTCTCGCTCGGTGGCGGTGTCGGCTACAAGATCAACGATCATTTCCGCACCGACCTGACCGCCGACTACTGGTTCAAGTCGAATTTCAACGGTGGCACCTCGGATCTCACCACGACCTCGACCGAAGTGTCGAAGATGAGCGCTTTGCTGCTGCTGGCCAACGCCTATGTCGATATCGGCACCTGGCACGGCATCACGCCCTATGTCGGCGCCGGTATCGGCGGCGCGCGCGTCAAGTGGGATACTGTCTACGATCCGAACACCACCGAGACCAATCCTGGCGCGTCCAACTGGCGCTTCGCCTACGCGCTCATGGCCGGTGCCTCCTACTGCCTGACCGACAAGATCATCCTCGATGCAGGGTACCGCTTCTCCCATATCCAGGGCGGCCGTATGTTCGAGTGGGATGCGAGCAGCTCCGGACCAGGGTTCGACCGCGGCATCAACACACATGAAGTGCGTGGTGGCCTGCGCTACCAGTTCGGCGGCAACAATGGTTGCGCCGCACCGGTGGTGGCCTACCAGCCGGAACCCGAACCGATCTACACCAAGTAATCGCCTCGAAGTTCCAGGAATTCTTCGACCGCCCGGCATCAGCCGGGCGGTTTCGTTTTGAGATGATCTCCCGTTCGAAATCAATTCGCTAACGCCCTGTTAGCCTTAACCGGCACTTAACCACTATGGTTAACAATGCTCCTTGAAACGATGGCTGCCGCCGTGATCGCAGGTATCGCCAAATTCGGGAGTCGGGGATCATGACACTCATATCGCGCATTGCGTTGGCACTTGCCGGACTTGGCCTCCTGCCACTGACATCGGCACTCGCCGCCGACTACGATCCGCCGATCTATGTCGACCAGGCGCCGGACTATGTGCCGGTGGAAGTCGGCTCCGGATGGTATCTGCGCGGCGACGTCTCCTACCTGGTGGAGAAGAGCTTCAAGGACGATGATTTCGCTTTCACGCCGGCGAGCTTCGACGAGAAACAGGACCCGATCTTTGCCAGCATCGGCTTCGGCTACCACTTCAACGATTATCTACGCGCCGATCTCAATCTCGGCTATCTGCCAGGCAACAAGATCGGCATCGGCTATGACGATTCCGCGACCGTGACACTGCCGGCAACGGCGACCGTGGCGTCGGCGTCCTTGAAGAATTACGCGTACTCGCTGATGCTCAACGGCTATGTCGATCTCGGCACCTATGTGGGCATCACACCCTACCTCGGCGCTGGTCTGGGCGTGGTGCAGAGCAAGCGTCAGCTTTCGGCGAGCTATTTCACCGAGAACAGCGACCCTACCGACGATTTCACCCAGCAGGACAACAGGACCAAATACTCACTCGCCTACACGCTGAATGCAGGCTTTGCCTACCAGGTGTCGAAGAACGTTTCCATCGATCTGGGCTATCAGTATTTCTCGGCACCCGACGCCGAATACGTGACGGCCGAAAGCCTGACCTCCTATCCGGTCCACAAGGGGATCAGCAATCACCAGGTGAAGCTCGGGCTGCGCTACGACCTCTGGTAGGTCTGGGACAAATCAGGGTTTGACGGCGGATCCTCGTGGTCCGCCGTTTGCGTTTGAAGTTCACGCGATCCTGATCGCGGACAGTTCTTGTTTGAGGCATGTCGTTGTCCCAAAACCGTAGCGCACTTTTGGGCGACAGGCGTGCGGTATCCCGGCAGCGACAAAAACTTTCCTCTTGACGCCCGATGCCTGAACGCATATCGCCGTCCGTGGGCCACCCCTCCCCAACGAGGGGCCACTATCTGGAAGGATAGACCACGATGACGACTCCTACGAAGCCCGGACTCCGTCCGGCAAATCCCAATTTTTCCTCAGGTCCCTGCGCAAAACGTCCCGGCTGGTCGGTCGAGGTGTTGAAATCCGCCGCGCTTGGCCGTTCCCACCGCGCCAAGATCGGCAAGACCAAGCTCGAGCAGGCGATCGCGTTGACGCGCGAGATTCTCAAGGTCCCAGCCGACTACCGAATCGGCATCGTGCCAGCCTCGGATACGGGTGCTGTCGAAATGGCGATGTGGTCGCTGCTGGGCGAGCGCGGCGTCGACATGGTCGCCTGGGAAAGCTTCGGCTCGGGTTGGGTCACCGACGTGGTCAAGCAGCTGAAACTCGCCGATGTCCGCAAGATCGAGGCCGGCTACGGCGCGCTGCCTGACCTGACCAAGATAGATTTCGACCGCGATGTGGTCTTCACCTGGAACGGCACGACCTCGGGCGTGCGCGTGCCGGACGGCGACTTCATTCCCGCCGATCGCAACGGCCTGACCATCTGCGACGCCACGTCCGCGGCCTTCGCGCAACGGCTCGATTTCGAGAAACTCGACGTCGTGACCTTCTCCTGGCAGAAGGTGCTGGGCGGCGAGGGCGCGCATGGCATGCTGATCCTGTCGCCGCGTGCCGTCGCGCGGCTGGAGAGCTACAAGCCTTCATGGCCGCTGCCGAAAATCTTCCGCCTGACCTCCGGCGGCAAGCTGATCGAGGGCATCTTCAAGGGCGAGACCATCAACACGCCGTCGATGCTGTGCGTCGAGGACTATCTCGACGCGTTGAACTGGGCGAAGTCGATCGGCGGCCTCGATGCGCTGATCGCCAGAGCCGACGCCAATGCCGCCGTGCTCGACCGGTTCGTGGAAAGATCGTCCTGGCTCGGCCATCTCGCCGCCGAACCGGCGACGCGGTCGAACACCTCGGTCTGCCTCTCTTTCACTGATCCCGATATCGCGGCGCTCGATGCCGACGCGCAGGCGGCTTTCGCCAAGGGGCTGGTCTCGATGCTCGACAAGGAAGCCGTCGCCTACGATATCGGGTCCTATCGCGATGCGCCGCCAGGCCTGCGTATCTGGTGTGGTGCAACGGTCGAGACCTCCGATCTCGAAGCGCTGTTGCCCTGGCTCGACTGGGCCTTCGCCAGCCAGAAGGCATCGCTGAAAGCGGCTGCCTGAAATCTTGGTGGCGGCCCGCGGGCCGCCCATTCCCGGATCAATCCCATTTTCAAGGAGGCCGCCATGGCGCCCCGTGTTCTCGTCTCTGACAAACTTTCTCCCACTGCCGTGCAGATCTTCAAGGATCGCGGCGTCGAGGTCGACTACCTGCCCGATCTCGGCAAGGACAAGGAAAAGCTGCTCGAAGTGATCGGCCAGTATGACGGCCTCGCCATCCGTTCGGCGACCAAGGTTACCGAGAAGCTGATCAACGCCGCCACCAATCTCAAGGCTATCGGCCGCGCCGGCATCGGCGTCGACAATGTCGATATCCCGGCGGCGAGCCGCAAGGGTATCATCGTGATGAACACGCCCTTCGGCAATTCGATCACGACGGCCGAACACGCCGTGGCGATGATCTTCGCGCTCGCCCGCCAGATCCCGGAAGCCAACGCTTCGACCCATGCCGGCAAATGGGAGAAGAACCGCTTCATGGGCGTCGAGATCACCGGCAAGACGCTGGGCGTCATCGGCTGCGGCAACATCGGTTCCATCGTCGCCACGCGCGGCGTCGGGCTGAAGATGCATGTCGTCGCCTTCGACCCGTTCCTGTCGGACAAGCGCGCCGAGGAACTCGGCGTCGACAAGGTGGAACTGGACGAACTCTTCGCCCGCGCGGACTTCATCACGCTGCATACACCGCTGACCGACAAGACCCGCAACATCATCGATGCGGCGGCCATCGCCAAGATGAAGAATGGCGTGCGCATCATCAACTGCGCCCGTGGCGGGCTGGTGGTCGAGGCCGACCTGGTCGCGGCGCTGAAGAGCGGCAAGGTGGCGGGCGCCGGCATCGACGTGTTCGAGGTCGAACCCGCCGAACAGAACGCGCTGTTCGGCATGGAGAACGTGGTGGCGACACCACACCTTGGCGCCTCGACGGCGGAAGCGCAGGAGAACGTCGCGCTGCAGGTCGCCGAGCAGATGTCCGACTACCTGATCAAGGGCGCCGTCTCCAACGCCATCAACATGCCCTCGATCACGGCGGAAGAAGCGCCGCGACTGAAGCCGTTCGTCAAGCTCGCCGAAGTGCTCGGCGCCTTTGTCGGCCAGGTCACCGAGGATCCGATCAGCGAGGTCGAGATCCTGTTCGACGGCTCGACCGCGACGATGAACACGCGCGCGCTGATCAGTGCCGCGCTCGCCGGCCTGATCCGGCCTCAGGTCGCCGATGTCAACATGGTGTCGGCGCCGATCATGGTGAAGGAGCGCGGCATCATCGTGGCCGAGGTCAAGCGCGACAAGTCGGGCGTCTTCGACGGCTACATCAAGCTGACGGTCAAGACCGAGCACATGACGCGCTCGATCGCCGGCACCTGCTTTTCGGACGGCAAGCCACGCTTCATCCAGATCAAGGGCATCAACCTCGACGCCGAGGTCGGCCAGCACATGCTGTACACGACCAATGCCGACGCACCCGGCATCATCGGCTTGCTCGGCACGGTGTGCGGCGAGAACGGAGTTAACATCGCCAACTTCCAGCTTGGCCGCAACCGGCCGGGGGGCGACGCCATCGCGCTGCTCTATCTCGACGCGCCATTCCCGGAAAAAGTGCTGGAGCAGGTGCGGGACCACAAGTCGATCGACTCGGCAAAGCGGCTGCGGTTCGACGTGGGCGCAATCTGACCTGTCCGCCCGCATCTCGGCGGTGACAGGCAATGCCATTAGGACGCCCCGCTTGCCGGCACGCGCATGCTGGGCGTTGCCGTCGGCGCTGGAATGGCTCGGCGGATTGTGCCTCATTGGTTAGTCGCCAATACATTAGCGAATGACGATAAGAAGAGGGCTGGCCTAATCTAACGATTTTGTGATCCGCTTGACGATCCTGTTTTCTTTCCGCACGCTGACACCAGTTAGTGGACATGACTTAACTCAACCGATTTCGTCATGATTTTGCGCGCGACTTCCGGCGCGCCTCTGTTGCTGTCGGGGTGCCTTCGATGGATCGTCACAATACTGTCCGACTGAGCCGTCGTCTTTTCCTGTCTTCGGTAGCGATGTTTACGGTAACGGCGACATCGGCAAGCTTTGCCCGATCCTTGTCGGGCTCGCTGCCTTGGGCGCCGCTGTCGTCCGATCCGCCGACGCAGGTCGTGCCCGGTGGCTGGCAGTTCTTCACGCCTCGGGAGGCGGCGCTCGTCGAGGCCATCGTCGATCGCATCGTTCCCGCCGACGAACTCTCGATGGGCGGCAAGGAGGCCGGCTGCGCCGTCTATATAGATCGTCAGCTGACGGGTGCGTTCGGAACGTCGAGCCGGCTCTACACCAAAGGACCGTTCCTGCCCGCATTGCCCACGCAGGGTTACCAGGGCGAGGCAAATCCCGCCCAGCGCTACCGCTCCGGCCTTGCCGCCATCGACGCTTTCCTGAAGCAGCGCGACGGCAAGACATTCACCGAACTCCAGCCGGCCGACCAGGACGCGTTCCTGACCGCCATGGAAGCCGGAAAGGTCGAATTGCCCGATGGCGTCAAGGCTGCCGGCTTCTTCGGACTTCTGCTGCAGAACACGATGGAAGGGTTCTTTGCCGATCCGGTCTATGGCGGCAACAAGGACATGGTGTCGTGGCGCATGCTTGGTTTCCCCGGCGCGCGCTATGATTACCGGGACCACGTCAGCAAGCACAATCAACCCTATCCGCGGCCGCCCGTCTCCATCGAGGGCAGCCCGGAATGGCTCGTGAAAAGGAGCTGACCATGACGACGATACTACCTCGCAAGGATGTCGTGATCGTCGGCCTCGGCTGGACAGGGTCCATCCTCGCGCATGAACTGACCGATCAGGGCCTGGACGTGCTGGCCATCGAGCGCGGTCCGTGGCGCGACACGGCAACGGATTTCAACATCGGCTACGCACAGGACGAGTTGCGCTACAGCGTGCGGCGCGACCTGTTCCTGCAGCCTGCAGTGGAAACCCTGACCATGCGCAACGACCCCTCGCAGACGGCGCTGCCGATGCGCGATTTCGGCTCGTTCCTGCCCGGCAACGGTGTCGGTGGCGCCGGGGTGCACTGGAACGGCCACACCTGGCGGTTCTGGGATTCGGACTTCCAGATCAAGACCAACCTGACCAAGAGGTATGGCGCGGCGCGGATCGCCGATCTCCAGATCGAGGACTGGGGGCTGACCGGCGCCGAGATGGAGCCTTATTACGACCAGTTCGAATATCTGGCGGGAATCTCGGGCAAGGCCGGCAACATCAAGGGCAAGCTGCAGGAAGGCGGCAACCCGTTCGAGGATCCGAGATCGCGGGACTATCCGAACCCGCCGATGGAGATGACCTACGCGCCGACCCTGTTCGCCAACGCTGGCCGATCGATGGGGCTGCATCCGTTCCCGACGCCGTCCGCCAACATGTCGCGGACCTATGTCAATCCGCTCGGCATCACCATGGGGCAGTGCACCTATTGCGGATTCTGCGAGCGGTTCGGCTGCGCCAACTATTCCAAGTCCAGCGCACAGACGACCATCCTTCCGGTCCTGATGAAGAAGGCCAATTTCGAGGTCCGGACCGACAGCGAGGTGCTGCATGTCGATCTCGCCCCCGGCGGCAAGTCGGCGCGCGGCGTGACCTATGTCGATACGTCGGGACAGGAATTCTTCCAGCCGGCCGATCTCGTGCTTCTGTGCGCCTACGGCCTGCACAATGCCCGACTGATGATGCTGTCGGGCATCGGCAAGATCTACGATCCCGTTACCGGCGAGGGCACGGTCGGGCGTAACTATTGCTACCAGACCAATGCCGGCACGCAGGTGTTCTTCGACGACAAGAACTTCAATCCGTTCATTGCCGCGGGCGCGCTTGGCCAGACGATAGACGACTATAATGGCGACGCCTTCGATCACGGCGGGCTCGATTTCGTCGGTGGCGCGGGCATCAACTGCATCCCCACCAATGGACGTCCCATCGGGACAAGGCCGACCTTGCCCGGTACGCCGAAATGGGGCAGCGCCTGGAAGAAGGCAACCGTCGCGGGTTACAAGAGCACGCTTGGCTTCTCCTCGCAGGGCAGCAGCTACGCGACACGCACCAACTACCTCGACCTCGACCCGACCTACAAGGACCGCTTCGGCCGGCCGCTGATGCGCATGACCTTCGATTTTCCCGACAATGACATCCGGATGTCTAATTATGTCGGCGACCGGATGGAGGAGATCGCCAAGACGCTTGGCGGCAAGCAGTACAATGTTGGCCGCCGCAAGAAGGGCTGGGACAGCGTCCCTTATCAGAGCACCCATAATACGGGTGGCGCCATCATGGGAACGGACCCGAAGAAAAGCGCGGTGAACACCTTCCTGCAAAGCTGGGACGTCCCCAACGTCTTCGTCATCGGCGCGTCGGCCTTCCCACAGAACGCCGGCAAGAATCCGACGGGAACGGTCGGAGCGCTCGCCTACCGCGCCGCCGACGGTATCCGCAATCACTATCTGCGCAATCCGGGCGCGCCGCTGGTGCAGTCGTGAGGGCGCTCGCCGCCACCGCCGGCGCGGCCCTGCTGGCGATCACGCCGGCACTGGGCGCCGATCAAGCCGACCAGATCATGCATGGCCAATACCAGGCCGTGCTCGGCGATTGCGCCGGCTGTCACACGAGGCCGGGCGGCAAGCCGCTGGCCGGTGGCCTGCCGCTCGAAACGCCTTTCGGCGTTCTGGTGCCGCCCAACATCACGCCCGACCACGAGACGGGCATCGGCAACTGGTCAGAGACCGAGTTCCGCAACATGATGAAGACCGGTGTCGGGCACGATGGCGTGCGGCTCTATCCCGCCATGCCGTACCCCGCCTATACCCGGATGACCGAGCAGGACATCTCCGATCTGTGGGCCTATATGACCACGGTCGAGCCGGTCTCGAACAAGGTCGAGGCCAACCAGTTGCCGTTCCCCTTGAACATCCGGCTGGCGATGTGGGGTTGGAACCTCCTGAACTTCAGCGAGGCAAGCTTCCAGGCCGATCCGTCCAAGTCGGCGGAATGGAATCGCGGCGCCTACATCGTCCAGGGGGCCGGGCACTGCGGCACCTGCCACACGCCCAAATCCTTCCTGGGCGCCGATCAGGACAGCAGCTTCCTGCAAGGGGCGTCGCTGCAGGGCTGGTTTGCGCCCGACATCACCAACAATGCTCAATCCGGCCTCGGAAAATGGTCGCAGGAGGATGTGGTCGCCTACCTCAAGACCGGCGTCAACGCGCATTCGATCGCGTCCGGTCCGATGGCTGAAGCGGTCGAGAATTCGACCTCCAAAATGACGGATCCCGACCTCAAGGCCGTGGCCGTCTATCTCAAGAGCCTGGGGACCGACACCGGCAATGCGCAGGCGCCCAAGCCCGACGAGGCGCGGATGGTGGCGGGCGAGGCGATCTACCGTGACAATTGTTCGGCCTGCCATGGCGGCGATGGCGCCGGCGCCGGCGCGCTGTTTCCAACCCTTGTCGGCAATTCCATCGTCGCGCAGGGCAATCCCGAAACGCTTGCCCGCGTCGTCCTCGCCGGAAGCCAGGCCGTGCACACGGCCGGCGCGCCGACGACGCCCGCCATGCCCTCTCTGGCGTGGCGGCTGAAGGACCAGGAAATCGCCGACGTGCTGACCTATGTGCGCGGCAGCTGGGGCAATTCCGCTCCGGCGGTCTCATCCGACGATGTCGCGGCCGTGCGCAAGGAATTGGTGCAGTGATCCCGGCGCGCCAGTGTTGTCAGGGCCTGGAAGCTGTCTTGCGCCCGCTGTGCTCGGCGAGCCCGATGCCGCCCAGAACGAGTACCAGCGCCAGCGCCTGATAGAGCTGGAAGGTCTCGCCGACGATCAGCACCGAAAGCAGCGTGCCGAAGATCGGCACCAGATTGATGAACAGGCCGGCGCGGTTGGCGCCGATCAGCTCGTTGCCCCTGATGTAGAGGATCTGCGAGATGACCGAGGCGCCGATCGCGGTGTAGACGATGACAGCCCAGCCGCGCGCATCGGGCACGATCACCTTGCCGGCGGCTGCCTCCCACAGGAAGAAGGGCAGTGAGGTGACGAGTGCCGCGAACGACATGGCTAGCATCAGGCTCTGCCAGCGCATCACCGGCTTCAGCCGCAACCCGACCGAATAGCCGCTGTAGAGAACGACCGCGACCAGCATGATGGCGTCGCCGAAATTGAGCTCCAGCGTCAGCAGCCGGCGCGGATCGCCATGGCAGGCGGTCAGGATGACGCCGAAGATGGTCAGTGCCACGCCGGCGATCTGCGCCCAGTTCACGCGCAGACGGAAGAAGATGAAGTTGGCTGTCATGATCAGGATCGGCATCGCCGCCTGTTCGATCGAGACATTGATCGCCGTGGTGTAGTTGAGCGCGGTGTAGAAGATGGTGTTGAACAGAGTGAAGCCGCTGGCGCCAAGCGCCGCCAGCACGAACCAGTGCCTGCGCACGGCAGGCCAATCCTCCTGGATCGTGCGCCAGCCGATCGGCAGCAGGATCGCCACGGCCAGCAGCCAGCGCAGGAAGACCAGCGTCATCGGCGAGACGTGGCCGACCGCCAGCTTGCCGGCCACCGAATTGCCGCCCCACAGCAAGGTGGTGAGCAGCAGGAATATGTAGGCGCTTCGATGCATCGCGGGCTTCCGGCCGCGGGATGGGCCGCGGTGTTTGCCGGCCTATTGCCCCCGTCGGCCCAAGTAAATGATGTCAAAGCCGAAAATTGTTGTGCCTCGGGCCATTTTCGGCGGCAAAGAAAGGTCGCACTCGCGAGGTCTTGACGTTATAGAGGCCTGTCGTTTCGAACCATATCCAAGCCGCATGGCGGCGTCTCAAGGGAAAAGAAACATGGCCAATGTGGTGGTCGTCGGCTCGCAGTGGGGCGACGAAGGCAAGGGCAAGATCGTCGACTGGCTGTCGGAGCGCGCCGACGTGGTGGTGCGTTTCCA
The DNA here is from genome assembly GCF_020164745.1 of Mesorhizobium sp. ES1-4. Classification (GTDB taxonomy): domain Bacteria; phylum Pseudomonadota; class Alphaproteobacteria; order Rhizobiales; family Rhizobiaceae; genus Mesorhizobium. The sequence continues at coordinate 119,120 of NZ_JAIUGV010000005.1, forward strand.
GGGCGGCCACAATGCCGGCCACACGCTGGTCGTCGACGGCAAGGTCTACAAGCTGTCGCTGTTGCCTTCGGGCGTCGTGCGGGAGGGCAAGCTGTCCATCATCGGCAATGGCGTGGTCTTCGATCCGCATGCTTTCGTCGCAGAAGTGGAGAAGCTTAAGGGCCAGGGCGTCGAAGTGACGCCGGATCGCCTGAAAATAGCCGAAAACACCGCGCTTATCCTGTCCGTGCACCGGGAGCTGGACGGATTCCGCGAGGATGCCGCTTCGAATTCCGGAACAAAGATTGGCACGACCCGACGCGGCATCGGCCCCGCCTACGAGGACAAGGTGGGCCGGCGCGCGGTTCGGGTGATGGATCTGGCGGATTTGGAAACTTTGCCCCTGAAGGTCGACAGGCTGCTCACGCACCACAATGCGCTGCGTCGCGGGCTCGGCCATGGCGAAGTCACGCATGACGCGATCATGCAGGAGCTGACCTCGGTCGCGAACAATATCCTGCCCTATATGGACCGCGTCTGGAAGGTGCTCGACGACAAGCGCCGGGCCGGCGAGCGCATCCTGTTCGAGGGCGCGCAAGGCACGCTGCTCGACATCGACCACGGCACCTATCCGTTCGTCACCTCGTCCAACACTGTCGCCGGGCAGGCCGCCGCCGGCTCCGGCGTCGGTCCGGGCGCCATCGGCTACGTGCTCGGCATCACCAAGGCCTACACGACGCGCGTCGGCGAAGGTCCGTTCCCGACCGAGCAGAAGAACGAGATCGGCGAGTTCCTCGGCACGCGTGGCCATGAATTCGGTGTCGTCACCGGGCGCAAGCGCCGCTGCGGCTGGTTCGATGCGGTGCTGGTGCGCCAGGCGGTCGCCGTCAATGGCATCAAGGGCATCGCGCTGACCAAGCTCGACGTGCTCGACGGGCTGGACGAGATCAAGGTCTGTACCGGCTACAGGCTCGATGGCGAGACGATCGACTATCTGCCGGCAAGCCAGGGCGCGCAGGCTCGCGTGGAACCCATCTACGAGACGCTGGAAGGCTGGAAAGGCACCACCGCCGGCGCACGCAGCTGGAACAATCTCCCGGCCCAGGCCGTCAAATATGTCCGATACATAGAAGAGTTGATCGGCGCGCCGGTCGCGCTCCTCTCCACCAGCCCGGAACGGGACGACACGATACTTGTGACCGATCCGTTTCAAGACTAGTTTCTGAAGCCTTTCCGGGCATAACGGCTGACTTGCGGGGGCCGGCGCGGAAGCAAAATACAGGTCGACTGAAGCATGGCAGATTTCGTTGCTGTTCTGAAAAACGCGTTCGAGAAGCATGGCGACGAGACGCCCGAGAAGCGTACGCGCATCTATAACAGCGTTCGTGCCATGCTGGGGAAGAAGCTTGCGGAGTATTCGCCGCCGCTGGCTCCCGAGGCCATCGACAAGCAGAAACGCTCGTTGGAGGACGCCATTGCCGGCGTCGAGCGGGACTATGTCAAGCGTGTGCCGGAGACGGATCCGCTCGCGGAACTGGAACACATCTTTTCCTCCATCGACCGCAACAAGAATCAGTCGAACCACGTCAAGCAGCCGGCCAAGGCGGAGGCTGCCGCCATTCCGGCTCCGTCCCCCTATCGGCCAGCCCCGGCCACAGGCACACCAGGGCCCTACACGCCGGCACCGCCCTTGCCAAAGCCCGAGCGTTACATACCCGTTCCAACCGCCAAGGCCGAGCCTGGCTGGCAAAGGCAGACGCCGGTGCAGCCCGCTCCGGATTTTTCGGAAAAGACCTTGCCGGGGATGGACGCGGATCGGGAAGCCGACCAGGACGACGTCTTTGCCGATGACGAAGCGCCGACCGCCGCCGACACTTTCGAGCGTTTGCGCCCGGCCGAACGCAAGCGCAGCTATGGCGGGTTGATCGCTGCCGTGGTCGCGTTGCTGGTCGTTGCCGGCGGCGGTTACGGCATCTGGCTGAACAAGGACGCCTTCGGCAAGATGCTTGGCCTGAACGGCAGCAAGGTTGTTGCCAAGGTCGAACCCGTGAAACCGGCGCCGGCCAAGCCGGCGACCGATGCCGCGGCCACGCCACCGGCGCCCGCGACAGGCGCCGAAGGCACGAAATTCACGCAGCGGCTGACGCCTGGAGGCGGCGAAACCGACCCCGGCCCGGCGGGCGGGCAGAGCGGCATAGGCGAGGGCGAGTCCGTCGCGGCGCTGACGACACGGCCAACGGCAGCGAATGCGCCGGCCACGGCAGCGCCGGCGGTTCCGGCGCCGGCTGCCAGTACTCCCGCTGCCAGTACGCCGGCTGCCAGTACGCCGGCTGCCGGTACGCCTGCGGCAGGCACCACGCCCGCGGCGGGCACCCCACTGGCGACATCTCCCGCCAACGGAACCGCGCCCGCGCCGACGGGTGCGGCCGCTGCCACACCGCCCGCACCGGCAGGCGCCGCGCCGGCAACTCCGGCCGCGGCTCCGGCGCAAACCTCGGTTCCGGTCGGCCAGAAGGCGATCTTCTATGAGGAGCGCACCAGCACCCAGCAAGGATCGGCCGAGCCCGGCAGCATCGTCTGGTCGCTGGTGCAGGAATCGCCCGGCGGCGACCTGCCGCCCGAGCCGGCGATCCGCGCCGAGGCCACCATTCCCGGCAAGGACATCCAGTTGCGCATGACCATCCGCCGCAACACCGACCAGACCCTACCGGCCAGCCATATCATCGAGATGATCTTCCTGACGCCTGACGGCTTCGAGGGCGGCGGCGTCGACAACATATTGCGCGTCGCCATGAAGAGTTCGGAACAGGATGCCGGCAGCCCGCTGATCGGCATCCCGGCCAAGATCGCGGATGGCTTCTTCCTCGTTGCGCTCAACGACACCAAGGCCGACGAGGACGCCAACATGACTCTCTTGCGCGGCCAGGACTGGATCGACGTGCCGGTCGTTTACAAGACCGGGCGACGGGCGCTGCTGACCATGGAAAAGGGCATTCCCGGCGAGAAGGTGTTCGACGAGGCGATCAAGGCCTGGCAGGCCAAGACGGCGGGTTGAGACGGGTGGCGTAACGGTCGACGCCGTTCAGAATCCCTGGAACAGCGTGTCGAGCGCGGCAGCGATGTCATCATGATGCTTCGCCAGGTTCAGCCGGCTTTCAACCAATTCGCTTGCCGGAACGGTGGCGATCAGGTGTGTCGCCATGACCAGCTTCCGTCCATTGATCTCGAAGATCGGATGAAGCTTTCGCATCGGCGGCGGCACCGTTGCGACCGGCAGAAGCGGGACGACAACCCGCGTCTTGAAATTGTCGAGCAGCTCGGATTGGACGTCGAGCACATAATTGCCTTCAACGCGACCGGCGAAGACATCATAGCGGGGCATCAGAACTGCCGATGTTCTTCCAACGGGATGCCGCTTTTGTCGATGTAGTCGTTCCACGCATCCATCGTGGCGCGGTTCTCAAGCTTCCACAGCCGCGTCTTTTCAGCTGCCACCGCCTCCGCGATGCCGGCCTCCGCAGCGCGCGAGACATTCACGTCAAGCCCCTTGGCTTCCCGCATGAGGTTCGAGTCGATCGACAGATTTGCTGGCTGACGGATCGCATTCAAGGCAATCTTACGCATAATGGCCTCCGCAACATGCGCATAATGTATGCGCATTCTGATACGGGGCAATGCTCAGGCAACTCTGGCGGCAGACGGCGCGCCCCGCAATGGCTGCGGGCATTCGTCGCTTCAATCGACAAATCGTTGTCGCTCGATCGGCCTACGGCCGACCGCTCCTCACCCTTCCATCTCTTCGCGCAACATCTCCAGTTCCAGCCATTCTTCCTCGAGCGCCGCCAATGTGGCGCGTTCCTTGTCGAGGGCGGCGATGGTCTTCTGGAAGGAGGCCGGATCGCGCTCGTAGTAAGCGGGATCGGCGATGTTGTTCTCCAGCCGCGAGATCGACGCAGTCACCGCCTCGATCTTCTTGGGTAAGGACTCCAACGCGAACTTCTGCTTGAACGACAATTTCTTCGCCGGCCCTTTTGGCGCCGCGGTTTCACCCTTGCCAGGCGCCGGCGCATCGGAGGCTTCGGTCCTGGCACGCGCCTTGTTGCGATCGTCGAGCCTTGTGCCGCCGCGCTGCGCCAGCATGTCGGAATAGCCGCCGGCATATTCGACCCAGCGGCCGCCGCCGTCCGGCGCGATGATGCTGGTGACGGTGCGATCGAGGAAGTCGCGGTCATGGCTGACCAGGATGACGGTGCCGGCAAAACCGGCGACCAGTTCCTGCAGCAGTTCCAGCGTCTCCATGTCGAGATCGTTGGTCGGCTCATCGAGCACCAGAAGGTTCGCCGGCCGCGCCAGCACGCGCGCCAGGATCAGTCGCGCCCGCTCACCGCCGGAAAGCTCGCGCACGGGAGTACGGGCCTGCTCCGGCTTGAACAGGAAATCCTTCATGTAGGAGACGACATGGCGCTGTTCGCCATTGATGACGAGGTTCTCACCACGGCCGTCGGTGAGATATTGCGCCAGTGTCTCCTGCGGATCGACCGCCTCGCGCTTCTGGTCGAGCGTGGCGATCTCCAGATTGGTGCCGAGCCGCACCGAGCCGGCATCCGGCGCCAACTCACCGGTCAGCATCTTCAGGAGCGTGGTCTTGCCGGCGCCGTTCGGCCCGACGAGGCCGACGCGGTCGCCACGCTGGATGCGGGTCGAGAACCCCTTGACCACGGTGAGATCGCCAAAGCTTTTCTCGATGTTTTTCGCCTCGATGACCAGCTTGCCGGATTCGGCGGCCTCGCTCGCCACCATCGTCGCTGAGCCCTCGGCGCCGCGATGGCCGCGAAAACGCTGGCGCATGGTCTGCAGTTCGCCCAACCGGCGCATGTTGCGCTTGCGCCGCGCCGTCACGCCATAGCGCAGCCAGTGCTCCTCGCGCACAATCTGGCGGCCGAGCTTGTGCTGCTCGCGCTCTTCCTCTTCCAGCACCAGGTCGCGCCATTCCTCGAAATGGCCAAATCCCTTGTCCAGCCTGCGGGTCTGGCCACGGTCGAGCCAGACGGTGGCGCGCGAAACGCGTTCGAGGAAGCGGCGGTCGTGCGAAATCACGATGAGCGCCGAAGAGGTCCGGACGAGCTCTTCTTCCAGCCATTCGATAACAGACAGATCGAGATGGTTAGTCGGCTCATCAAGCAGCAGGATATCGGGCTCGGGCGCCATGACGCGGGCAAGAGCGGCGCGCCGGGCCTCGCCGCCGGACAGGTCGCCCGGCCGTTCCTCGCCCGACAGGCCGAGATGCTCCATCAGGTAGCTGGCGCGGTAGGTGTCGTCGGCCGGCCCGAGCCCTGCCTCGACATAGGCGCGCACAGTGGCAAAGCCGTCCATGTCCGGCATTTGCGGCAGATAACGCACCGTTGCCGAAGGCTGGCGGAACACCTCGCCGTCCTGCGGTTCGATCAGGCCGGCGGCGATCTTGAGCAGCGTCGACTTGCCGGACCCGTTGCGGCCGACCAGTGCGATCTTGTCGCCGGCCGAAGCGGTCAAGGCGGCGCCGTCGAGCAGCGGCGTGCCGCCGAAGGTCAGTCTTATCCCGTCGAGATTGAGAAGAGGCGGGGCCATGTCAGCTTTCGGGCAATGGATGGGGATGGGCGAGCAGCAGCGCGCGGCCGTGGCCCAGCGCGATGTCGAGGCGGCCCTTGACCTCATTGGAAATGGTCAGCGACGAGCCGAAAGCCACCTTGACCCTGTCGAGCGGCCATTTGGCGCCGGTGACGGTCAGGCCGGAGAGTTCGGAAAAGCCGAGAATCGAAAACAGCGTGCCGTCGGGATAATCGAAGCCGGCCCTGCCTAGCAGCAAGGGGACGCCTTCCTGGGCGCCGCTGGTCAAAAGCACATCCGTTCCGGCCTCGGCCAGCCGCAGGCCAAGCGCCAGATGCAGGAAGGCGTGGTCGGCGCGCTTGCCGCCGAAGGCGCCCGCCAGCACAAGGCGGGTCGCGCCGCGCTCCAGTGCGGCTGCTATCGCCAGTTCGCCGTCGGTCTTGTCCTTTTCCGCCGGAAAGGTTTGGCGCGGCACGGCGGCGAGGTCGGCTGGGAGACCAGCCGGTACCGAATCGAAATCTCCGACCCAAAGTTCCGGCACAAGGCCAAGCAACCTTGCATGGCCGATGCCGGCGTCGGCGGCGATGACGCGCGAGCCTTCGACCTGGCGGTCGAGCCGGGGCGTGCGGATGAGATCGCCGCCAAGCAGAATGGTGAATGTGCTCATATCCCGTCGCCCTTACCAGCCCGGCACGGGAAACGGAAGGCGGCAAACTCCCACTTGCGCGGGTCATCGGCCCGGCTTATGTGTCGAAACGCTCTAACGGGGTGCCGGACGCGAATTTCGTGGACCGGCTGAGAGGCAGTCTCGCCAACCCGCTGAACCTGATCCGGTTTGTACCGGCGGAGGGATTAGACGTTTCGGACGATCCGACGCCTCAATTCCTTTCAACGCGAACGAAGGAGGCGCCGATGCGCACGTTTTTATATTCTCTCATCGCAGCCACGGTGGCGACCCTGTCCGGACCGGCTTTGGCCAAGGACAAGCTCACCATCTACACTTATGAGAGTTTCACCGCCGACTGGGGTCCCGGTCCCGTGGTCAAGAAGGAATTCGAGGCCGAATGCGGCTGCGATGTCGCGTTCGTCTCGGTCGCCGATGGCGTGGCGCTGCTCAACCGCGTCAAGCTGGAGGGCGCCTCGACCAAGGCCGATATCGTGCTCGGCCTCGACACCAATCTCACCGCCGATGCAAAGGCCACCGGCCTGTTCGCACCGCATGGCGCGGTGAGCGACGTCACGGTGCCGGGCGGCTGGAGCGACGACACTTTCGTCCCCTTCGACTATGGCTATTTCGCCGTCGTCTACGACACCGAAAAGCTGAAGATGCCGCCGAAAAGCCTGAAGGAGCTGGTCGAGGGCAGTGCCGACGACAAGATCGTCATCCAGGATCCGCGCACCTCGACACCCGGCCTCGGCCTGCTGTTGTGGGTGAAGTCGGTCTATGGCGACAAGGCGCCGGAGGCCTGGGCCAAGCTCAAGACGAAGGTGCTGACCGTGACGCCGGGCTGGAGCGAGGCCTATGGACTGTTCACCAAGGGCGAGGCGCCGATGGTGCTGTCCTACACCACCTCGCCGGCCTACCACATGGTCGCCGAGAACACCGAACGCTACCAGGCCGCGTCCTTCGAGGAGGGCGAGTATCTGCAGATCGAGGTCGCCGGCATCACCACGACCGGAGCCAAGAATCCGCTGGCGCAAAAATTCATGACCTTCATGACCGGGCCGAAATTCCAGGATGCCATCCCGGAAACCAACTGGATGTTCCCGGCCGGCAAAACCGACAAGCCGCTCAACCCAGCCTTCGACAAACTGGTCAAGCCGACCAAGACCTTGCTGTTCAGCCCTGAAGTGGTCGCGGCCAACCGGAAAGCCTGGGTCGATGAATGGCTGGCGGTGATGAGCAAATAGGCAACGCGATGGCGCTGGCGCATCCCACGGACCCTCGTGTCGGCGCCGGCATCATGGCGCTTGCCGCAATCGCGCTGCTGATCGGCGGCGCGTTTGCCGGGCTGCTTGTCGAAGGCGCTGGCGACCTTTCCGGCGCCTGGGCAGCGTTCGATCCGTACCTCCTGCGCGTCGTGCGTTTCACGCTCTGGCAGGCGGCTCTGTCGACGCTGCTCTCGGTCGGGCCCGCCCTGTTCGTGGCACGCGCGCTGTCGCGGCATCCCCATTTCCCCGGCCGCGCCTTCATCCTGCAGCTCTTCGCCGTGCCGCTGGCGCTGCCGGCGATCGTCGCCGCGCTCAGCATCCTAGCGCTCTATGGCCGCGCCGGCTATTTCGCCGGCCTGTTCAGCGCGATTGGCGGCCAGGGCTGGCCCGGCATCTACGGCCTGTCCGGCATTCTCGTTGCCCATGTCTTCTTCAACCTGCCGTTGGCCACAAGATTGTTCCTGGAGGCACTGCAAACCATTCCCTCGGACCAGTGGCGGCTGGCGAGCCAGCTCGGCATGGGGGCGCGGCCGGCGTTCCGGCTGATCGAATGGCCGACGCTGCGCGCAGCCTTGCCTGGCGTCGCCGGACTTGTCTTCATGCTCTGCATCACATCCTTCACCATCGTGCTGACGCTCGGCGGCGGGCCGGCCGCGACCACGCTCGAAGTCGGCATTTACCAGGCATTGCGCTTCGATTTCGATCCGGCGAGGGCTGTCGCGCTGACATTGCTGCAGATCGGCTTGACCTTCATCGTGGTGCTGGCGCTGGCGCGGCTGGGCGCCAATGTCACCGGCGACGCCAGCCTGCCGGTCGCGCCGCGCCGCTATCTCTCCGTCGACAGGACCGAGGCCTCGCTGAACGCCACGCTCATCGTTCTGGCTTCGCTCTTCGTGGCCGGGCCGATGGCGGCGACCGTGGCGGCCGGATTGGGCGCCGATCTCGGCCGGCTGGCCGGCGAGGCCACGGTCCGGCAGGCGACGCTGACCAGCGCCGTGCTGGCCTTCCTGTCGGCGCTGCTTTCGGTGATGCTCTCGCTGGCGCTGACCGTGGCGCGCCGGGCGCTGGTGCTGAACCGCCGCTCCGGCCCGAGAACACTGCTCGAACATGCAACCGATACCGGCGCCGGCTTCGTGCTGGTGGTGCCGCCGATCGTCATCGGCGCCGGCTGGTTCCTGCTGCTGCGCCATGTCGGCGATGTCTTTGCCATCGCCCCGATCATGGTCGTCACGGTAAATGCCGTCATGGCGATGCCTTTCGCGCTGCGCGCCGTCCGTCCCGCCTACGATGCGGCAAGCGAGCGTCACGAACGGCTCTGCGCGCAGCTCGGCATTTCCGGCCTGGCAAGGTTGCGGCTTGTCGACTGGCCGTCGCTGCGGCGGCCGCTCGCCACGGCCTTTGCTTTCGCCATGGCGCTGTCGCTTGGCGATCTCGGCGTCATCGCCTTGTTCGGCAGTGATTCCGTGCAGACATTGCCCTATCTCCTCCTGGCGCGCATGGGCAGTTACCGCACGCAGGACGCCGCCGGCCTGGCGTTGTTGCTTGGCCTCGTCTGCCTGGCACTGGTGCTGGCCGCGGACCGACTGGGAAAGGGGATGGCCCGCGATGTCTGACAAGGCCGCCGACGGCAAGGGTGTTCCGGTGCGGCTGGACAAGGTTTCGTTTAGTTATGGCGAGGCATTGTTCGCCTTCGATGTCGAATTCGCCGCGGGAGAAATCACCGCCATCCTGGGGCCGAGCGGCTCGGGAAAGTCGACGCTGCTCAATCTGGTGGCCGGGTTCGAAACGCCGGGATCCGGCCGCGTGCTGATCGGCGGAGCCGATATCAGCGGCGAGCCGCCGGCCGTGCGGCCGGTGTCGATGGTGTTTCAGGAAAACAATCTTTTCGCCCATCTTTCCGTCGAGCAGAATGTCGGGCTCGGCCGTTCGCCATCGTTGCGGCTGGCCGATGCCGACCATGCCGATATCGCGGAGGCGCTTGCGCGCACCGGCCTTGCCGGCAAGGAGAAGCGGCTGCCGCGCGAACTCTCGGGCGGTGAGCGCCAGCGCGTCGCCCTGGCTCGCGTGCTGGTGCGTGACCGCCCGGTGCTGCTCCTCGACGAACCCTTCGCCTCGCTAGGGCCCGCCCTGCGCGACGACATGCTGGATCTGGTTTCCGGCCTTCATGCCGAGCGTGGCATGACGGTGCTGTTCGTCACGCACCAGCCGCAGGATGCCCGCCGCGTCGGCCAGAAGGTGGTGTTTCTGGACAACGGCGCCGTCGCCGCCACCGGCACCACGGACGATTTCTTTGCCGGGGCTGGTCCGGAGGCGTTCCGGCGCTACATCGGTGCGGGTGCTGGGGATGCCTTATCACGAGATATTGCCCGGAAGCGGACATAATTTACGCTCAAACCGGCCCGAGGCGATGTGGCGCTTGCTTGCCATGACTGGAGTAGTGTGGCTAGGTCCGCTCGAAACCGGTCCGGCGCAGTCCGTGATTTGCCTACAGCATCCGCCGTACGCCGAGGGTCGCGTACGGAAGTCGTAGCAGTTTATTTGCGCTTGACGTGGTCACGCGCAGGACCTGAAAGGAAGCCGTCCTGACGATAGGCGTTGACAAGCTACGAATGAATCCGCTGGCGCGCTTTCTGGCGCTGGCGGGTTTTGCCGTGGCGCTGGCAAGCTGCCAGATGTTCACACCTCCGGAGATCCAGGAATCCGGCTTCCAGCCGTCCGACAAGCCGATCACGGTCGACAATGTCGCCGCCAACAACAAGCTCGCGGAACTCGCCAAGGCACAGCATCCGCGCATCCTGGCGACCTATGGCGGCGAGTATTCCGATCCCAAGCTCGAGCGCATGGTCGCCAAGGTCGTCGGCAACCTGACCGTGGTCTCGGCGAACCCGACCCAGACTTATCGCATCACCATCCTCAATTCGCCCAACGTCAACGCCTTCGCGCTGCCGGGCGGCTATCTCTACATAACGCGCGGCCTCTTGGCGCTGGCTAATGATTCGTCCGAGCTTGCCGCCGTCATCGCGCACGAGATGGGCCACGTCACGGCCAATCATGGCTTGCAGCGCCAGCAACTGGAAGCCGAGGAGGGCCTGGCGACGAAGGTGGTCTCGGATGTGCTTGGCGACAGCCCGACAGCCAAGGCGGCGCTTATCCGTGGCAAGCTCCGGCTGGCGCAGTTCTCGCGAAACCAGGAACTGGAGGCGGACGCCATCGGCATCAAGTCGATCGGCGAGGCCGGCTATGACCCTTATGCCGCCGGCCGCTTTCTGCAGTCGATGTCGGCCTACACCGATTTCCGCTCGATCAGCGGCGCCACGGACCCCAGCCTCGACTTCCTGGCCACGCATCCCAGCACGCCCCAGCGCATTGATCTGGCGCAGCGCCACGCCCGCCAGTTCGGCGCGCCCGGCGTGGGCACGCGCGACCGCGATTCCTTCCTCGCCGGCATAGACGGCCTGCTCTATGGCGACACGCCCGATGAAGGCTATGTGCGCGGCGAGACCTTCTTGCATCCGCGCCTTGGCGTGTCGTTCACGGTGCCGGACGGTTTCGTCATCGACAATTCGGCGGCGGCGGTTACGGCAACCGGGCCCGGCGACATCGCCATCCGCTTTGACGGCGTGTCGATCGACAAGAACCGTGCCTTGACCGACTATATCAGAAGCGGCTGGGTGGCTGGCCTCGACGACAGCACCGTCAAGCAGGAAACGATCAACGGCAACGAGGCTGCGACGGCGCATGCAGGCGCGTCAGGCTGGCAGTTCGACATCGCGGTGATCCGCGCCGGCGGCCAGGTCTACCGGTTGCTGACCGCGGCCCCCTCCGCCAGCACTTCGCTGGACACGGTGGCGCGCTCGGTCAGCGGCTCCTTCCGCATCCTGAGCCCGGCTGAAAAAGCGGCGCTGAAGCCACTGCATATTCGTGTGCTCACCGTGCAGCCGGGACAGACCATGGGCTCGCTTGCCGCGCAGATGGTGGGCGTCGACCGCAAGCTCGACCTGTTCCGGGTGCTCAACGCGCTGTCGCCGGGGGCCGCTGTTTCGGCCGGCGACAAGGTCAAGATCGTTACCGACAAATAAGTGCTGTTACGGGATTAGGCGGCAGTCGCCATGAATTCCGGGTTCTGCTTCACCAGCGCGACCTTGAGCTTTTCCATGGCACGCACCTCGATCTGGCGGACGCGTTCCTTGGAAATGCCGAGCGTCTCGCCAAGTGCCTCCAGCGTTGCGCCCTCGTCGGTCAGCCGGCGTTCCTCGATGATGCGGAGTTCGCGGGCGTTGAGAGCGGCGAGAGCTGCTTTCAACCATAGCGCACGGCGCGCGACGTCGATCTTGTTGCCGACAATCTCGTCGGGCAGGGGATCGTCCGAGACCAGGAAGTCCATCCGCTCGGTGGCACCCGCATCGTCGGCAAGCGGCACGTTGAGCGAGGAGTCGGGGGCCGAAAGCCGTGAATCCATCATCTCTACATCAGCTTCGGAAACCCCGAGTGCAACCGACACCTCGCGGTAGAGCGTCTCGTTGGAGAGCGGTTCGGCCCCGTTCGCGAGCCGGGCACGCAAGCGCCGGAGATTGAAAAACAGGGCCTTTTGCGCCGAACTGGTGCCTCCGCGCACGATCGACCAGTTGCGCAGGATGTAATCCTGCATCGAAGCGCGAATCCACCACGTCGCGTAAGTCGAAAACCGCACCTCGCGCTCGGGCTCGAAGCGGGCGGCGGCCTCCAGCAGACCGACATGGCCTTCCTGGATCAGGTCGCCGAGCGGCAGGCCGTAATGACGAAATTTCGAGGCCATTGAAATGACCAGGCGCATATGGGCGACAGTAATGCTGTGCAACGCGTTCTGGTCGTTGTCCTCTTTCCAGAGCAATGCCAGCCGGTGCTCCTCGTCGCGCTCGAGATACGGAGCCCTCATTGCCGCGCGGACCATGACCCGACCTGCCGTGTCTTCCATCATAAGGCGCTCCTGGTTCAGGCGGTGCGGATGACAGGCCCGGCTTGAAATGACGGCGCCGCGCCCTACAACAGCCAAACTGCCATGCGCGGGAAAGGTTCCGCTGGCGCGGGCGGGCGGTCTACGACGACCGGGCAATTACGGTACGACTGCCCGGAAGGGTAATGCGGCAAGATTGCTCCTGCTGGAGTATTTGATTTCTGAAAACAGCCCTGTTTGGAATGTAATTCCTTATTTTTCCGAGCTGCATCTGTCATTTTCCACCCTCACAGCATGCCTGATGATCAGGCCAAGGACGGGATCACATAAAAATGAAATGGCTCAAGTCGCTTATCATCGCCGGAACGCTGCAGGCCCTGGCGGTCGCATCGGGCCATGCCGGCGCCAATCTCGACCAGATCAAGCAGGCCGGCGTCATCAAGATCGGTACGGAAGGCACCTACGCGCCCTTCACCTACCATGATGCCTCCGGAGCGCTGGTCGGCTTCGACGTCGAAATCGCCAAGGCGATCGCCGACAAGCTCGGCGTCAAGGCGGAGTTCCTCGAAGGCAAGTGGGACGGCCTGATCGCCGGCCTCGACGTCAAGCGATATGACGCCGTCATCAACGAAGTCGGCATCACGGATGCCCGCAAGGCCAAGTACGCTTTCTCCGATCCCTACATCGCCTCCAAGGCGGTGCTGATCGTGCGCGGCGACAACACCGACATCAAGAGCTTCGCCGACCTCAAGGGCAAGAAGGCGGCGCAGTCGCTGACCTCCAATTTCGGCAAGCTGGCCGAATCGAATGGCGCCGAATTGGTCGGCACCGATGGCTTCGACCAGTCGATCCAGCTGCTTTTGACCGGCCGTGCCGACGCCACCATCAACGACAGCCTGTCGTTCCTCGACTTCAAGAAGCACAAGCCTGACGCCAATGTGAAGATCGCCGCCCAGGAAGAGAATGCCGATTATTCCGGGGTCATCGTGCGCAAGGGCGATCCGGAGCTGGTCGCGGCGATCAACAAGGCGCTGGCCGACATCAAGGCCGACGGCACCTACCAGAAGATCGCGGACACCTATTTCGGCCAGGACGTCTCGAAGTAATTTCAGGAAGAGGGCCGGCTGCCGGTCCTCGCAATATCGAGCGGCGAGCGTCTTTGACGGCTCGCCGCTTTTGTCGTGATATGGCTGACGCATTCGCGCTTCGATGACGCCGCTCGTCCATCCGGAGGATACTTCGTGCCGCACTGGCTGCAACTGATGCTGGATTCGCTGCCCTCGCTGCTGTGGGCCGCGTTGATCTTCACCGTGCCACTGACGCTACTGTCTTTCGTGCTTGGGCTGACGGTGGGGCTGGGCGCGGCGCTCGGCCGGTTGTTTGGCCCGAAGCCCGTGGTGGCGCTCGTGCGCTTCTATGTGTGGATATTCCGCGGCACGCCGCTGCTGGTGCAACTGTTCCTGATCTTCTACGGCCTGCCTTCGGTCGGCATCCTGCTCGACGCCTTTACCGCTGCGCTGATCGGCTTCACGCTCAACATCGGCGCCTACACGTCGGAGATCATCCGCGCGGCGATAGGCTCGGTGCCGAAAGGCCAGTGGGAAGCCGCCTATTCGATCGGCATGACCTGGAGCCAGGCGATGCGGCGCACCATCCTGCCGCAAGCCGGCCGGGTGGCGGTGCCGCCGCTCTCGAACACCTTCATCTCGCTGGTCAAGGACACGTCGCTGGCCGCCGCGATAACCGTGCCGGAGATGTTCCAGGCGGCGCAGCGCATTGTCGCCACCACCTATGAGCCATTGATCCTCTATGTCGAGGCGGCGATCCTCTATCTGGCGATGAGCTCGGTGCTTTCGGCCTTGCAGACGCGGCTGGAGGGGCGGCTTAACCGCTATGGCGGCTTCCTGGAGGCACGCTCATGATCGGCCTTGCCAACATCGGAAAGCGCTTTGGCGACAATCTCGTGCTGAAGGGCGTGACGGTCGCCATCGCCGAGGGCAGCGTCACCGCGCTGGTCGGACCCTCGGGTGGAGGAAAAAGCACGCTGCTGCGCTGCATCAACCTCTTGGAAATCCCGACCTCGGGCACAGTGCGGATCGGTGACGAAACCCTCGAGTTCCGCCCGGGCGTGAGGGTGCCCACGGCGGACATCAGGCGCCTGCGGCTGCAGACCGGCATGGTGTTCCAGAATTTCCAGCTGTTTCCGCATCGCACCGCCATCGAAAATGTCATGGAAGGCCTGGTCACCGTGCTCGGTTGGTCATCCCAGAAGGCGCATGAACGGGCGCTCGCGCTGCTGGAGAAGGTCGGCATGGCGCACAAGGCGGATGCCTGGCCGGCCACGTTGTCGGGCGGCCAGCAGCAGCGCGTGGCGATCGCCCGGGCGCTGGCGCCGTCGCCGAAGGTGCTGTTGTGCGACGAACCGACCTCGGCGCTCGACCCGGAGCTGGCGCAGGAGGTGGTCGATGTGCTGGGTCAACTCGCCAGCGAGGGAACGACCATGGTGATGGCGACACATGATCTGCGCCTGGCCTCCAAGATCGCCCAGGAAGCGGTGTTCCTCGATGCCGGCGTCATCGTCGAGCAGGGGCCATCCGCCACGCTGTTCGGCAATCCGGAGCGCGAGCGGACCAAGCGGTTCATCGCCACGCTGAAACAGGAGGCCGCGGACAAGGAGGCCGGCGCATAGAGCGGTAATCCGCGGCACTCCCCAGAAACGAAAAACCCGGCGCGTGGCCGGGTTTCGTTAACGCGTGAAGGCGAAAAGCTCAGGCAGCTTCTTCCTGCTCGGCTTCCTCGTTGTCGGCCTTGGCGCCGCGCTTGGGGCCTTTGTTGAGGTTGACCTCGATCAAGCGCACGGCTTCGGTTTCCGACATGCGGTTGACCGCCGCGATCTCGCGGGCCATGCGGTCGAGAGCCGCCTCGTAGAGCTGGCGTTCGGAATAGGACTGCTCGGGCTGGTTGTCGGCGCGGTAGAGGTCGCGCACGACTTCCGAGATCGAGATCAGGTCGCCCGAATTGATCTTCGCGTCATATTCCTGGGCGCGGCGCGACCACATGGTGCGCTTGACGCGGGCGCGACCCTGCACGACCTTCAGCGCGCGCTCGACATAGTCTTCCTCCGACAGCTTGCGCATGCCGATGGAGGTCGCCTTGGCGACCGGCACCTTCAGGCGCATCTTGTCCTTCTGGAAGTCGATGACGAACAGTTCCAGCTTGTGGCCCGCCACTTCCTGCTCATCGATAGAAACGATCTGGCCGACGCCATGCGCCGGATAGACGATGTACTCGCCGGTCTTGAAACCGTGACGCGCGGCTGTGGACTTCTTCTGCGGGGTTATCGTTGCCATTACGCCCTGAACTCCTTGTTGTGGGCCGGCGGCGGTGCCGGCTGAACTCACGTGATCGGGGTCACCGATCATTAGCCGCACAACAGATGAACCCACCGGAAAAGCCGGACCGGCAAACCGCATGAATTGCGACCGCCTGGCCCAGATCGCTCTGGTCCGGAATGGGATTTTCACCTTTCAGTGATTTGGGGCGTCTGCGCCATAAATCGACGTTGTGTCACCGGCATGTTTCGTTGATGTAACACAAAAAGTCGGAAGAATCAAGGTTTTGCTGCGTAAGCGGAGGCCATAACCGATCGCCGCCTGTCAAGGCGGTTAATCCGACCTACCTGTTACGCTGCGTCATACAAACCTTTACAGCGGCGTTGTCAATCACCTTCGCCGGGCTCGGCGGAGAAGTATTTCTCGAACTTGCCGGCCTCGCCATCATAGGTCTTGGCGTCGGCCGGTGGCTCCTTTTTGGCGGTGATGTTGGGCCATTTCTCGGCATATTCGGTGTTGATCTGCAGCCATTTGTCGAGGCCGGACTCGGTGTCGGGCTTGATCGCGTCGGCCGGGCATTCCGGTTCGCAGACGCCGCAGTCGATGCACTCGTCGGGATGGATGACGAGCATGTTCTCGCCTTCGTAGAAACAGTCGACCGGACAGACCTCGATGCAGTCCATATATTTGCATTTGATGCAGTTGTCGGTCACGACATAGGTCATCGGTCGGCTCCGGACGTCCCGTTTTTGTTGGCTTTTTCCGTGAGGTAACGCCTTTATCGGTCGCTTGCAAGGGTAGCAATTCCCGGTAGTGTCGGCGTTTGAGAATGGAATTCCAGATGGACGATGCCGCAAACGCCCGGCATGCCTCGCGGATCGTCCCGTTCGCCGGTCCGGTTTTGCTTTTTGTGTCCCGTTGCCCCCGGCAAATACAAACCGCATTGGTCGAGAGGGCTTCAATCTTCGTCACGCAATCGGTCGGTCTGGCGACGCTCTTTTTTGGTCGGGCGGCCGCTGCCCGCCTCACGCAGCGCCGGAATAGCATCGGGAAGCACGTCGCCCTTCGGTGCGGGCGGCGGCGACATGTCTTCATAAAGCGTACGGGCTTCTTCGGCGGGGCCGCGCCTTACACCCGCGCCGAGCACCTTCCAGACGAAGATGCGCCGGTCGAGCGTGATGGTCAGCACGTCGCCCGGCTTGACCAGATCGGAAGCCTGCGCTGCTTTGTCGCGATTGATGCGGACGCGGCCCGCTACCACCAACTTGGCCGCCAGCGAGCGCGACTTCACCGCGCGCGTGAAGAACAGCCATTTGTCGACGCGCTGGCGGCCTTCAGCAACCATCGACCCGAGCCGGACCTAAAGCGTGTCGCGTCTGCGACGCGCTTCAGGTCCTTGTCCGATGCATGCCGTTGTCGCAAACCCGGGTCTACCATTGGGTGACATGCATTACTTCTTCAACTGGTCGCGCAAGGCGGCGAGCTTGGCGAACGGCGAGTCCGGGTCGAAACGCACCGGGCGCTCCTCACGCGGCTTGGGCTGGAAGGCGGGCTTTCCGCCTCCCTTTTCACGATCGGCCCCCTTGCCTTCCGGCCTGCCGCCCTTCCAGTCTGGCCGGCCTTCGCGGCGCTCGGGGCGATCGCCCTGCGGGCGGCCGTCGCGGCGCTGCTCGCCTTCACCTTGCGGCTTGGGTTTGAACTTGGAGCGGTCGAAACGCGGCTTGCCCGTGCCGTCGCGGCGTCCCTCATGGGCGGGGCGGTCTGCGGGCGTGCCTGTCGCCTGTTCGCCGCCGGCATCTGCCGATGCGTTGCTTCGGCCGCGCGCTTGTCCGTTTTGGGGGCGGTTGTTGCGGCCGTCGCGATGGCGCGGACGTTGGTCAAAGCGACCTTGGCGCCACAACAGGATCGGCTTTGGCGCTTCGGCTTCCGGCGCGGGTTCGCCGGCGACTTCCTGCACTGCAACCGGTTCGGCGGCATCCGTCGGCGCGGAGGCCTCGACGGTTGGCTCGGTCGCCACGGCTGCCTGCGTGGGCGTGGCGTCAGTCTCGGCTTCAGGTTCGGCCGTTGGTTCAACCGGCGCCGACTCGGCGGGTTCAACAGCGGCTTCGGCTACAGGCGCTTCTTCATCCGCGACTTCAGCCGTGGCTTCCGTCTGCTCCTGCACGACAGCTTCCGCTGGCGCGTCCGCCACGATTTCGGCTGGCGCGTCTGCCGCGACTTCGGCTGGCGCGTCTGCCGCGACTTCGGCTGGCGCGTCTGCCACGACTTCGGCTGGCGCGTCTGCAGCGACCTCGGCTGCAACCTCCGTCTGCGCGGCGGTTGCCGCGTCCGGCACCAGTTCCGATTCCTCGGCGGCCGGCGATGCTGCCTCTTGCGCTGCCCTGGCCTGTTCCGCGCGGGCTGTCTCTTCGGCTGCCTGCCTGGCCGCGGCGGCTTCCCGCGCGGCGGTGTCCTGCGCTTCCAGCCGTGCCTTGACTTCCACCGCCGGCTTCGGCTCCGCGCGATAGCCGAGACCCTTGAGGATCTCTTCCATGTCGTCGGCGGTGGCGCCGAGGATCGACATCATCGGCGGCGTCACCATGAAGGACTGGCCGTCATAGGCGCCGTCCGGGCGCTGGCCGAGGCCGGGCTTCCAGTTGGTCGCCGGGCGGATCAGGTCGGCCAGCCGCTCGAGAATGTCGATGCGCACGGCGCGGCGGCCGAGATTGCGGTAGCCGGCAAGCTTGTAGAACGCCTTGTCGAAGGCCGGATCGATGACCACCGAGGTACGGCCCGATGCCAGCGCATGGACGACGTCGCCGAAGCCGGGCTTGTCCTTGCCATCGTTCTTCAGCGCCCACAGCAAGGTCACCAGTCCGGCGGGGGCCGGCTTGATCAGCGCCGGTACGAAGACGTGGTAGGCACCGAAGCGCACGCCGAGCCGGCGAAGTGCCGCGCGGCCTTCCTGGTCGAGCGACTTCATTTCCTCGGCGATGTCGCGACGGTTGAGGAGGCCGAAATTCTCGACGAGCTGGAAGGCGATGCCGCGCCCGATGCCGGAAATCTGCTCGGCATTCTTCAGGTCGACCAGCGGCTTCAGCAGGGATTCGATCTGGAAATTGACAAAACGTTCGGCGCGCGCGGCGACCTTGTCGCGGGCCGGGCCGGTAAGCTGTTCGTCGGCCAAAAGCACCAGGCGTGGCTTCAGCGCATCCTCGCCCGAAACCAGCGTGCCGATCGGCGCACCGATCCAGCGCAGCGTGCCGTCGGAACCGAGCGCGAGATCGCCATTGGCGCAGGCGCCGAAGCGCTCCGCACGTGCATCGAATTCGGCGGCCAGCGCCTTTTGCGCGGCCGTGCGCACGGCCTTGGCGTCCTCGCCGCCGGCGGTCTGGTCGGCGGTGAAGCGGAACCCCTGCAACTCGCCGACGTGATGGCCTTCGACAAGGACGGTTCCGGTAGGGCTGATTTCGGCTTCAGGCATGGTATTTTCTCTAAGGCGCCGCATGAGGACGGAAGTCCTGCGGTCTACGAAGCGTTTCGTCAACCGCTCATGCAGCGCATCCGACAATCTGTCTTCGATTTCGCGCGTCTTTTCCTGCCAGTGTGCCTGATCGGCCAGCCAACCGGGCCGGTTCGACACGAATGTCCAGGTGCGGATCTGGGCGATGCGGTGCGACAGCGTGTCGATGTCGCCCTCGGTGGTGTCGGCGCGGCGCACCTGCTCGGCCATGTAGTTCTCGTCGACATGGCCATGCCGGGCGAGGTCCATATAGATCGAGGCGATGAGGTCGGCATGCTGGGCGGGCGCAATCTTGCGATAGTCCGGCAGCGCGCAGGCTTCCCACAGCAGCGCCACGCGCTTGGCGTTCGTCGCCAGCGCGCGGATGCCTTCGTCGCGAGACAGATGCTCGAGCGCTTGTGCATCGACAGCCGGCAGCGCGCGCGTCAGGCCCTCGACCGGAGCGTTGGTTTCGATAGAGCGCTTCAGGGCATCGAGGCTGGCGAAATCGAATCGGGCGGTACGCCACTGCAGCACCTTCACCGGGTCGAATTCATGGCTCTCGATCTTCTGGACCAGATCCTCGTCCAGCGGATCGACCTGGCCGGTGACGCCGAACGTGCCGTCGCGCAGATGCCGGCCGGCGCGGCCGGCGATCTGGCCGAGCTCGGCGGCCGTCAAGTTACGGTACTGGTAGCCGTCGAACTTCCGGTTCTGGGCAAAGGCGACATGGTCGAGATCGAGGTTGAGCCCCATGCCGATCGCGTCGGTGGCAATGAGATAGTCGACATCGCCCGACTGGAACAGCGCCACCTGGGCATTGCGGGTACGGGGCGACAGCGCCCCGAGAACCACCGCCGCACCACCCTGCTGGCGGCGGATGAGCTCGGCGATGGCGTAGACCTCATCGGCGGAGAAGGCGACGATCGCGGTGCGCCGCGGCAGGCGGGTCAGTTTCTTGGAGCCGGCATAGGCCAGATGCGACAGCCGCGGCCGCGTCACCACCGAAACGCCCTTCAACAATCGCTGGAGAATGCCGTGCATGGTGGCCGCGCCGAGCAGCAGCGTTTCCTGGCGGCCACGCAGATGCAGGATGCGGTCGGTGAAGATATGGCCGCGCTCGAGGTCTCCGGCCAATTGCACCTCGTCGATGGCGACGAAGGCGGCGTCGGTCTCGCGCGGCATGGCTTCGACGGTGCAGACCGAATATCTGGCGCCCGGCGGCTGGATCTTCTCCTCGCCGGTGATCAGCGCCACCTTGTGGGCGCCGACCTTCTCGCAGACGCGCGTGTAGACCTCCCGGGCCAGCAGTCTCAGCGGCAGGCCGATGACGCCGGTTTCGTGCGCCACCATGCGCTCGATGGCGAGATGGGTCTTGCCCGTGTTGGTCGGGCCAAGCACGGCAGTCACGTCGCGGCCCGACAGGATCAGCGGCTCGGTGTGTTTGTGCTGGATGTTCATCGGCTCGGAAATAAGGCTTTCTGGCCTCTCGTTGTCGGGAGCGTGCCTGGACGGCGCGTGTGACAGCCGACACATAGGGATTTCGGGCGCGAAGCGAAAGCGGAATGTTCCAGCCGGGTTCCGACGACGCCGTGTCAAGCCGCGGATCAGTCCCAGTTTAACAGTTGGAACGAGTCTGGAACGAATCGGCGACGAATCGCTGACTCCGGCAGATTCAGCTTTTGTTCACGGCTAGATATGGATTTTGAGACCGTGAGTCTCACCACATGCTGAATCGCCGAACTGGCCCGTTTTATGCTAGGGAGCCTTGCCGTTAACTTTTGCCGGAAAACGAGGGGAACGGTCCGGTACGCTCCGCTCAAGATTATGAAATTGTTAATCTTTCTGAATCGGGGGTAAAGAAATTGCAGGCGATTCCTGCTCATTAACGTTAAGTTCCGCTCAAAGCCGGAACGAATCGGCGACGAAACAGCGCCAACCGCATTTTCCCTTTTTGTTCCGCCGATATCATTGTTGTGAACAGCTTATCCACCGAGAATCCACAGGCTTACTCACAGGTTCCCGGACAGGCTTCACCCACGCCCCCTTCAACCTTGCGCGCCGGATGGGGCATCGCGCCACAGCTAAGCCTTGCGAGGCTTCACGCGTCATTTTGAGCGGACCAGTTTACCGGTCCGCCTGTCACAGGGCACGAGTCGATCCTCAATCCCGGCCCGGGGTGAGAAGAAGACGCCTCAGGCCAGGTACTGGCCGCCGTTTGCCGTGAGGGTCGAGCCGGTGATGAAGCCGGCATCATCGGAAGCGAGGAAGACGACGCAGCGCGCGATCTCTTCCGGCTCGCCGAGGCGGCCGACCGGGATCTGCGGGATGATGCGCTCGTTGAGCACCTTCTCGTCGATTGCCTTGACCATCTCGGTGGCGATGTAGCCTGGGCAGATGACGTTGACGGTGATGCCCGCGCGGGCGCCTTCCTGGGCAAGCGCCTTCGAGAAGCCGATGTCGCCGGCCTTGGCCGCGGAGTAATTGACCTGACCCGCCTGGCCCTTCTGGCCGTTGATCGAGGAGATGGTGATGACGCGGCCGAACTTGCGGTCGCGCATGCCGCCCCACAGCGGATGCGTCATGTTGAAGACACCGGACAGATTGGTATCGATGACCTCTTTCCACTGCTCGCGCGTCAACTTGTGGAACATGGCGTCGCGGGTGATGCCGGCATTGTTGACCAGCACCGAGACCGGGCCGAGGTCGGCCTCGACCTGCTTGATGCCGGCGGCGCAAGCGTCATAGTCGGCGACCGACCATTTGTAGACCGGAATGCCGGTCTCGGCCTTGAACTTCGCCGCCGCGTCGTCGTTGCCGGCGTAGTTCGCGGCAACCGAATAACCGGCATTCTTCAAAGCGATCGAGATCGCCGCGCCGATACCGCGCGATCCACCCGTGACGATTGCAACCTTGGTCATGCGTTTCCCCTTTTGATATCGCCCTGTTGTCGGGCTTGGCAGGCACTGGATGTGAAACGGGCGGCCCAGCCGCCCGTTCAGTCTTCTTTGTCAGAGCGCTTCGATGCACATTGCGACGCCCATGCCGCCACCGATGCACAGGGTGGCCAACCCTTTCTTGGCACCGCGTCGACGCATCTCGAAGACAAGCGTGTTGAAGATGCGGGCGCCGGAGGCGCCGATCGGATGGCCGATGGCGATGGCACCGCCATTGACGTTGACGATCGAGGGATCCCAGCCCATGTCCTTGTTGACGGCGCAGGCCTGTGCGGCGAAGGCTTCGTTGGCCTCGACCAGGTCGAGATCACCGACCGACCATCCGGCCTTTTCCAGAGCGCGCCTCGAGGCCGGGATCGGCCCGGTGCCCATGATCGCCGGGTCGACGCCGGCGGTCGCCCAGGATGCGATGCGCGCCAGCGGGGCGATACCGCGCCTGGCGGCTTCCTCCTCGCTCATCAGCAGCGCGCCGGCCGCACCGTCATTGATGCCGGAGGCGTTGGCGGCGGTCACCGTGCCGTCCTTGTCGAAGGCCGGCTTCAGCTTGATCATGGCATCGATCGTGGCGCCGTGGCGGATGTATTCGTCCTGGTCGACAACCGTATCGCCCTTCTTGCCCTTTATGGTGAAGGCGACGATCTCGTCCTTGAACTTGCCGGCCTTCTGCGCGGCCTCGGCCTTGTTCTGCGAGGCCAGCGCGAACTGATCCTGATCATCGCGGGTGATCTGGAACTGGCGGGCGACGTTCTCGGCGGTGTTGCCCATGTGGTAGCCATTGAAGGCGTCCCACAGCCCGTCCTTGATCATGGTGTCGATCATCTTGTAGTCGCCCATCTTGACGCCGGCGCGCAGGTGCTCGGCGTGCGGCGACAGCGACATGGATTCCTGGCCGCCGGCGATGATCACCTTGGCGTCACCGGTGGCGATCTGCTGCATGCCGAGCGCGATGGCGCGCAGGCCCGAACCGCAAACCTGGTTGAGGCCCCAGGCGGTGGTCTCCTTGGGCAGTCCGGCAAGGATCGAGGCCTGCCGGGCCGGGTTCTGGCCTTGCGCGGCGGTCAGCACCTGGCCGAGGATGACCTCATCGACCTCGGCCGGTTCGACGCCGGCACGCGACAGCAATTCCTTGATGACGACTGCGCCAAGTTCATGCGCGGGCGTGGCGGCGAAGGCGCCGTTGAAGGAGCCGACGGCCGTGCGCGCGGCGCTGGCAATGACGATGGAATCGGACATTTTCTTCTCCAGACTTCAAGGGTGTTGTTGAGCCGTTGAGGACTTTTCTTGCCCTTTCCCAACCCCAAGTCAAACCGGAAATCGGCATGGCGCGCATGCGCCGCAAGCAGGGCATGCATCGTGGTGCCGGCGGTCTGGCCGGTGCTGCGCAGCATATTTAGCCTGCCATGCAGCATTATATGATCCCGCACTGCACAAACTGCTTGGAATTATGAGGCTTTTGCGCATATCCTCAAAAAAGGCGCAATCGTTACCGGCTGCTTACTCAAGCGCGCCGGTGTCCGGGGAGGATGCAGATGGCCGCAAAAGACGACCCGATCATTATCAAGAAATACGCCAACCGCCGCCTCTACAATACGGGGACGAGCACCTATGTGACGCTCGAGGATCTGGCCGAGATGGTCAAGAAGGGCGAGGAGTTCACGGTTCAGGACGCCAAGACCGGTGACGACATCACCCATCCAGTGCTGACCCAGATCATTTTCGAACTGGAGAACAAGGAGGGGCAGAACATGCTGCCGATCCCGTTCCTGCGCCAGCTGATCGCCTTTTACGGCGACCAGATGCAGATGATCGTCCCGAGTTTCCTCGAACAGTCGATGATCGCCTTCTCGAAGGAGCAGGAGCGGTTCCGCGAGCAAATGAAGGGCGCCATCGGCAAGTCGCCGCTGGATGTAATGAAGATGGCGACGCCGATGAAGGCGCTGGAAGAGCAGACCCGCCGCAACATGGAAATGTTCCAGAATGCGATGCGGCTGTTCACGCCATTTCCGCCGGCCGGCTCCGCACCCGCCGCTGCTCCTGCCGAGCCGGCCAGGAAGGAAACGCCGGAAAAGCAGGACGATCTGCAACAGTTGAAGGACCAGATCGCGGCCATGCAGCGCAAGCTCGACACGATGTCGTAAGCGCACGGCGCTCACGCAATCTATGGCAACAACCCCTCGTAGCGGCCGCGCGGCCGGATGACGCTGCCGCTTACGATCTGTTCGACCATGTGCGCGGCCCAACCGATGCTGCGCCCGAGTGCGAACAGGAGGAACGGCGCATCGCGCGGCAGGCCGAGGACGCGCGTCAGAACGGCCAACGCAAAATCTATGTTCGGTTGGGCGCCGGTCGCGGCAATGGCGGCGGTTTGCAGTGACCGCAATGTCTCGTCGGTGTTCCCGATGGCTGCCAGAAGTGCCGTGGCCCGGGGATCACCCTCGGGATAGAGCTGGTGGCCGAAGCCCGGCAGTGGCCGGTCGTGGCCTAGCCAGCGCCGGATCGCGGCATCGGCGCCGTGCCGCGCCGCATCCTCGGCGAGTTGCATCACCGCCTCGCCTGCGCCGCCGTGCCGTGGGCCGGACAGTGTCGCCAGGCCGGCAAGCAGACACGCGGCGGGCGAGGCTCCTGTCGAAGCCGCGACGCGGGCCGCGAAGGTCGATGCGTTAAGTTCGTGATCGGCGAGCAGGACGAGGGCGCGGCGGATTGCTTCCGCGCCGCGGTCATCGACCGACCAGCCCCGCGCCAATCGCTGGTGCACCGGGTCCGATCCCGCCGCGGCACCGAGGGCGCCAGCCAGCACGCCGATCGCGTGCGAGGCATCGGTGCAAAGCGAGGCGGCACTTCGTCCAAGAGAAGGCCGCGCATGGCCGGCAAGCAAGGCGAGTTGCGCAAAGGCCGGGGCGCGGCCGATCTGGGGCGATGCATCTGGTGGCGCTTCGAAACGGACCGGCTCAGGCAAGGCCCAGAGCAGGCCGGCTGTCCCTTCCAGCGTAGCATGGTCGGACAGGGCAACGGCGTCCCGGCCCCGATAGACGAGACGGCCGTGCCAGACGGTCGAGATCGCTGTGACAATCGACGGCTCGCCCCAGGCGATCGCGCTTTCGGCGATGGCCGAGGGGCTGCGCCCGCGCGCCCTTCGCGTCGCCAGTGCCGCGATGTCGTCGGCGCGGTACTGGCTGCGGCGCGGATCGTCCCGGTCCGGACGCATGCCGATGCGCCCGCGACTGACATAGGCATAGAGCGTCTGCGGCCTCACCCGGAGCCTTTGCAGCGCCTCTTCACGCGACAACCATTCGGACATGTCGGTCCTTATATTGATTTAGTTGATCAAGATTGATGCCTATGTTGCCCACCCTTATCTCTCAGGGCGAAAAGCTTCAAGGAGACAAGACCATGGCGAACGGGCTCGATAACGTTGTTGCGGCCGAAACCGTGCTGTCCGACGTCGACGGTCTGGGTGGCCGCCTGACGATCCGCGGCCATTCCTTGCCGGAACTGGCCGGGCGATGGAACTATGCCCAGATCGTCCAGCTGCTGCTGGACGGGTTCTTCGACGATCTGCCGGGGGACGCCGAAATGGCGGCAAGGCTGGGCGAGGCACGCGTCGAGGTCTTCGACCGACTCGCGCCTGCGCTGCCCTTGCTGGCACCGCTCGATGTCTACAGCGCCATGCGCGCCGGCATGGCCTTGCTGCCGGACGGCGAAACGTTGACGGACGCCTTGCGGCTGATCGCTGCGCCCGCGGTGCTGACGCCGGCCCTGCTGCGCCTGCAGCGCGGCGATCAGTCGATCGCCCCCGACGGCAAGGCAGATCATGCCGCCGACATGTTGAGGATGCTCAGGGGATCCGTTCCCTCACCGGCATTGGCAAAAGCGCTCGACACCTATCTGGTGACCGTCTGCGACCATGGCCTCAACGCCTCGACCTTCGCCACCCGCGTTGTCGCGTCGACCTTGGCCGGCCTGACATCCTCGGTGCTGGCGGGCCTCGGTGCGCTCAAGGGGCCGCTGCATGGCGGCGCGCCCGGTCCTGTCATCGAGATGCTCGACGCCATCGCCGTGCATGGCGACGCGGCCGGCTGGCTGCGCGAGGAGATCGCGCGTGGCGAACGCATCATGGGCTTCGGTCATCGCATCTACCGCGTGCGCGATCCGCGTGCCGATGTGCTGAAAGCGGTGGTGCGCGAGCTTGGCGGCGAGGGCGACACCGGCCGCCGGCTGGCTTTCGCCGAGACGGTCGAGCAGACCGCGCTCGAGGTGCTTCGGATCGCCAAGCCGCAGCGCCCGCTGCAGACCAATGTCGAGTTCTACACCGCGCTGGTGCTGGAGGCGGCGGGATTTGCGCCGCAGGCCTTCAGCAACGTCTTTGCCGCCGGGCGCGTTGCCGGCTGGGTCGCGCACGCACGCGAGCAGCAGACGACCGGACGGCTGATCCGTCCGCAATCGCGCTATGTCGGCCCCGTGCCGGACCTCGTCGCCTAGCTCCGCGCCTAATCAGAAAAGCCTCCGCGCTTACTGCTGCGGGGGCTTTTCGCATGGCCGAAATTTCATGTGATCACGCGACCGTGTTCGTGTTCTTGCCTTGGTCCATCCTTATATGCTGCACTGCAACATAAACTGCCGGCAACCGCTTCCTTCCGACGACGTTGGGGCAGGCCGGCGCATTGGTATGACAGGAACGCCATGACGAAGAACGACAAGGCGGAGGAAAAGAAGAAGATCAACATCGCTCTCCAGGGCGGCGGCTCGCACGGCGCCTTTTCCTGGGGCGTGCTCGATCGGTTGCTGGAAGACGGCAGGTTGGAGATCGCCGCGGTGTCCGGTACCAGCGCCGGCGCCATGAACGCGGTAGCATTGGCTGACGGTTTCGTGCGCGGCGGGGTCGAGGGGGCGCGCAAGAAGCTGGACGATTTCTGGCACGCGGTGGCGGCGAAGGGGCGGTTCAGCCCGGTGCAGCGCACGCCGTGGGATGTCGCCTGGGGCAACTGGTCGATCGAGAACACGCCGGGCTATCTCTTCTTCGACACCATGTCGCGGGTGTTTTCGCCCTATGTCGCCAACCCGCTCGGCCTCAACCCGTTGCGCGACGTGGTCGCCCGCGAGATCGATTTCGGGAATGTTCGCGCCTGCAAGTCGATGGAACTGTTCGTCTCCGCCACCAATGTCGAGACAGGCCAGTTGCGGGTTTTTTCCGATGGCGAGATCGATCTCGACACGGTGATGGCCTCGGCCTGCCTGCCGCAATTGTTCCGCGCCGTCGAGATCAAGGGCGTGCCCTACTGGGATGGCGGCTATGGCGGCAATCCGGCGCTCTATCCGTTCTTCAAGACGGCGGCGACCGAAGACGTGCTTCTGGTGCAGATCAATCCGGTCGTGCGCGAGGGAACACCAAGAAGCGCCAACGAGATCCAGAACCGCATCGACGAGATCACCTTCAATGCCGGCCTGCTGCGCGAGTTCCGCTCGATCGCCTTCGTCAAGGAACTGATCGCCGCCGGGCGACTGCCGCATGGCGAATATCGCGACATCCGCATGCACCGCATCGATGCCGACGAGGCGTTCAAGGATTTGTCGGCGTCGTCCAAGGTCAATGCCGAATGGGCGTTTCTCGCCTATCTGCGCGACCTCGGCCGCACCGCGGCCAGCGATTGGCTGGAGGAGAATTACGACGCCGTCGGCAGCCAAGCGACGCTCGATCTCTCGGGCGAACTCGACGACGGCTTCAAACCGGTACACGGTCCCGCACCCGGCCGCCGGGTGAAGGAGTTTCTCGCCGTTCGTAAGAATCCGCAGGCGGAGCGTCGACGAGCCTGAACCCGCCGACGCCGACTCCCGCAGGCGGCGCTGCCGGCAGTCATGAGCGGGTCTTCCTCCGGAGCGGCGCGCAGTCCAGCGCCGCCGGCACGACGGCAACCCTGGCGTGCGCAGGAGCCGTCATCATGCTGACGTCTGCTGCCACTGACGATCGGATGACGCCGATCCCGGGGCGTTCCGGGGCGTCGGCCGCGACGCTCGATATAGAATTGCGAATGGAACGATATAGCCCCGGTGTTCCCGCACCTGTCTCGCGCCGAGCCCGATGTCTCACGCGTCAGGACACGACGATCCGGACGAGCGCGTTGGTGGTTGAGCATTTGGTTTGGCGTCGGCGCATTGCGCTCGGCGCGCCTGAGCCGAAGGCGCTTCTATGGCTCTTTTCATAGCGATTCCAACATTTTGACCGAGTGTCGTGGCGCCGCTGCCATTGTCCCTTGCCGGTCGTATTGACGCGGATCGGTGGTCCGCGCCTGCGCTTCAATCAGCGAAGCGATGCGGATCGCGGCCATGTTCGGCAGGCGGTCCATGGCGAGGGGCTGGTCGCCCGTGACCGCTGTTTCAGCGTCAGATCGTGAGCCGGCGAGATGCTTCGTCGAGCAGCCCGGCAAGTCAGGAAGGGCCGCTCACGGCAGCCACGCCTTGCCCGGCCGCGCAATGCTGTTGCAACTTTCGGACTATATTGCGATGCAACTTTGATGTAGAAGCGCGCTCGCCTATCACGGCAATTTGAAGATGGTCAGGCGCGCACCCATATCGGCGACGCGCCAGCGCTACGAAGGCGCGGTGCTGGCCGAACCCGCAGTGGAAAAATGACGATGCCTAAAATCAGGTTTCACAAGCTTGCAGCCATTGTTGTGCTCATCGGTTTCGCCGCGTGGATGGGGACAGGCGAGTTCTCGTCCGTCGGCAGCGTAGCGGCCGACAAGGCCAAGGCCGCCGAGGTCGAACAGGGCAAGACACCGGACGCGGGCAAGCCGAAGACGGCGGAAGCCGAACCCAAGGCGCCGTTGCGCACCGTCGCGGTAGTGACACCGCCGCGCAAGACCTATGCGCGCGCGATCCGCATTTCCGGGTTGACCGAGGCCGACAAGCGCGCGGTGCTGGCAACCCGCGTCGCCGGCATCATCGACAAGCTGCCTGTCAAGCAAGGCGATCACGTCAAGACGGGCGATCTGGTGCTGATGCTGGCGGCGGAAGAAAAGCTCTCGATGGTCGACAACGCCAAGCAGCTTGTGGTGCAGCGCACGGCCGAGCTTGATGCCGCCGAGCGGCTGGCCAAGACCGGCAATTTGCCCAAGCTGCAACTCGATACCGCCCGTTCCAATCTGACCCTGGCGCAATCCCAGCTGGATACCGCGCAGGCAGAGCTCGACCGCAACGAAGTGAAGGCGCCTTTCGACGGCGTCATCGATCGGGTGCCGGTGGAACTGGGCAGCTCCATCATGCAGGGCGGCGAGGTGGCGACCATCCTCAAGCTCGATCCGGTGATCGCCCGCGGCGAGGTCAGCGAGCGCGACCTTGGCTATCTCAAGATCGGTGACAAGGCCAGCGTCCGGCTCGTCGGCGGCCAGACCGTCGAAGGCACCGTGCGCTATATCAGCCGCGACGCCTCGTCGGCGACCCGCACCTTCCGTATCGAGATCGCCATCCCCAATGCCGACGGCTCCGTGCCGGCCGGCATGACGGCGGAAATCGGGCTCAGCGCATTGCCGACCGACGCCGTCATGCTGCCGCGCTCGGTGGTGACGCTCGACGACAAGGGCGATCTGGGTATCCGCGCCGTCGGCAAGGACAACAAGGTGGCGTTCTTCCCGATCGACCTCGTCGACGACACGCCGACCGGTCTTGTGCTTGGCGGTATTCCTGCCGATGCGCGCATCATCGTCGCCGGCCAGGAACTGGTGAAGGAAGGCGATGAGGTCCAGCCGGTCGAGGCCGACCAGGCGACCATAAACAAGCTGATCGGCGAAGCCACCGCCGGCACGCAGTAGCGCAAGGGGCGCCGACGCCGGGCCTTGCCCGGCGACGTCGGTCCGTCGCCACTCCCGAAAGCAACAGCAGGCACAAGTCATGGATATCGTCAGACTCGCAATCAACAATGCCCGCCTGACCATCTCGGTCCTGGTCTTCCTGCTGATCGCAGGCTGGGTCGCTTATCAGTCGACGCCAAAGGAAGCGGAGCCCGACGTTCCGATTCCGATGATGTATGTCAGCCTGATCTATCAAGGCATTTCGCCGGAGGATTCGGAGCGTCTGCTGCTGCGACCGATGGAAAGCAAGCTGAAAAGCCTGAAAGGTCTCAAGGAGATGCGCTCGGCCGCCTTCCAGGGTGGCGGCTATGTGCTGGTCGAGTTCCAGCCGCAGACCAACCTGGCGACGGCGCTGCAGGATACACGCTCCAAGGTGCAGGACGGCAAGGCCGACCTGCCGCAGGCCGCCGAGGAACCCGTCGTCACCGAGGTCAATATTTCCGAGTTTCCGGTGCTCGTCGTCACTCTGTCCGGCGAACTGCCCGAGCGCGTGCTGGCGGCCGCGGCGCGCGAACTGCGCGACCGCATCGAGGAAGTGCCCGGCGTTCTGGAGGGCTCGCTGCAGGGCTCCCGCGACGATCTCGTCGAGGTCGTGATCGATCCGATGAAACTGTCGTCCTATGGCTTGCAACTCGACCAGCTGATCGGCGCCGTCGGCGCATCCAACAGCCTTGTCGCCGCCGGCAACATCGAAGGCTCGCAAGGCAAATACGCCGTCAAGGTGCCGTCGCTGATCGAGACGCCCGAGGACGTGGCGGCACTTCCCGTGGTCGCCGGTCCGAATGCCGTGGTGCAGGCCAAGGACATTGCGACGATCCGCTCGACCTTCGCCGACGCCACGACGATCACGCGTCTCAATGGCAAGCCGGCCATCGCCATCGAAGTCAAGAAGCGTATCGGCGCCAATCTGATCGACACGCTGACCAAGGTCAGGGAGGTGTCCGACACCTTCGTCAAGACCATGCCCGAGGGCATGCACGTCACCTACACGCAGGACAAGTCCGTCTTCGTCAATCAGCTGCTCGGCGATCTGCAGAACCACGTGATGATCGCCGTGATCCTGGTGTTCATCGTCATCCTCTACGCGCTGTCGGGGCGAGCCTCGCTGCTCATCGGCCTGGCCATTCCTTCATCCTTCCTGATCGGCATCCTGCTGCTGGCCATGATGGGCTACACGATCAACATGATCGTGCTGTTCAGCCTCATCCTGGCGGTCGGCATGCTGGTCGACGACGCCATCATCGTCACCGAGTTCGCCGAACGACGGATGAGCGAGGGGATGCCGAAGCAGGAAGCCTTCGCGCTTGCCGCCAAGCGCATGGCCGGTCCGGTCATCGCCGCGACGATGACGCGCATCGCGGCCTTCTCGCCGCTGCTGTTCTGGCCGGGCATCATCGGCGATTTCATGAAGTACATGCCGATCACGCTGATCGTCACGCTGTCGGCCTCGATGCTTTATGCGCTGGTCTTCGCACCGACGCTGGGTGCGATTTTCGCCAAGGCGCCACAGCATCACGAGGACGACAATCGCGACGGCTGGTACATGGCCGTCGTCAAGCAAGCGGTACGCTTCCCCATCACCGTGATGGTACTCACCGTGGTCTTGCTTGCGGGCATCTTCGTTGGCTATTCGAAGTATGGCGCGGGTGTCGAGTTCTTCCCGAGCGTCGAACCCGACTATGGCCTGCTCTATGTGCATGCCCG
Source organism: Mesorhizobium sp. ES1-4 (assembly GCF_020164745.1). Lineage (GTDB taxonomy): Bacteria > Pseudomonadota > Alphaproteobacteria > Rhizobiales > Rhizobiaceae > Mesorhizobium. The sequence goes on from NZ_JAIUGV010000005.1 coordinate 150,868, forward strand.
CGGCAACCTTTCGCTGGCCGAAATGGACACGGCGACCAGGATTGCCGAAAACCGGCTGCTCGGTTGGCCGGGCGTGAAATCGGTCTATACCCGCGTCGGCAAGTCCGACGGCGGCGGCCAGGACGTGCCCGAAGACGTCGTCGGCGTCATCCAGTACGAGTTCATCGACTGGCGCGAGCGCAAATCGGCGAACCAGATCCTCAACGACCTGCGCGGCGTCATGGCCGGCATTCCCGGCGTCGATGTCGAGGTTCGGGTGCCGGAAGCAGGTCCGCCGACCGGCAAGCCGATCCAGATCAGGCTTTCTGCAGTCGACCCCCAGGGGTTGGACGAGAAGGCGCGCGCCGTCGCCGCGCGCATCGCCAAGGTGCCCGGCGTCATCGACATTTCCGATGGCCTGCCGCCTCCCGGCGTCGACTGGGCACTCGAGGTCGACCGTGCCAAGGCTGCCCAGTATGGCATCAGCCCGACCTCGGTCGGGACGGTGGTGCAGCTCGTTACCAACGGCCTGAAGCTCTCGGAATACCGGCCTGCCGGGGCCGACAAGGCGGTCGATATCCGGCTGCGCCTGCCGGAGGACCGGCGCACGCTGTCGACGCTCGACGAGCTCAGGGTGCAGACCTCGCAGGGGTCGGTGCCGATCTCGAACTTCGTCGTGCGCAAGGCAAAACCGAGCGTCGGCGTCCTCAACCGTATCGACGGCGCCCGCACCGTGGTCGTGCAGGCCAATGTCGCAGCCGGTGCCCAGGTCGCCGCCATCCAGCAGGAGGTCACCAAGGCCGTTGCCGACATGAATCTCGGCAGCGGCATCCGCTGGAAGCTGGCCGGCTCGAACGAGGACAGCGCCGAAGCCAGTGCCTTTCTCAGCAAGGCCTTCGGTGCCGCGATCTTCCTGATCTTCCTGGTGCTGCTGGCGCAGTTCAACAAGTTCACCAGCGTCTGGCTGGTGCTGTCATGCGTGGTCATGGCGACGATCGGCGTGTTCCTCGGACTGCTGATAACGGGCGAGACATTCGGCATCGTCATGTCGGGCATCGGCGTCATCGCTCTGGCCGGCGTGGTGGTGAACAACAACATCGTGCTGATCGACACTTACGACCGGCTGCGCGAGGAAGGCTGGGACAAGATGGACGCGGTGCTGCAGACTTGCCGCGAGCGTGCGCGCCCCGTCGTGCTGACGGCGGTGTCGGCCATCCTCGGCGTGCTGCCGATCGCCTTCGGCCTTGGCCTGGAAATCTTCCATCACGAGACGACGATCAACGCGCCGTCGACGCAATGGTGGATTTCGCTGTCCTCGGCGATCGTCTTCGGCCTGTCCTTCGCCACGGTGCTGACGCTGGTGGTGACGCCGTCGATGCTGATGGTGTTCACGCGCGCCAAGATCAAGCCCGGAGCGCGGCGCGGCTGGTTCAGCCGGCTGTTCCGGCGCGGCAAGGGCGAGATCTTGTCGGACGCGCCGACAGCAAACGCAGGCGCCGAGCCGACGATCGCCTTCCCGAAAGCCGCCGAATAGACGGGCTTCCGATCCGACTGGCAAAGGCCGCCTGGAACAACCGGGCGGCCTTTTGCATTTTCCCCCATGAGCAACGCAAAGCGTTGTCTTGCAAGCAAACGCGGAGCGGGGACTCTCACATGCCGATCAGCACCATCGTCATCATCGTCCTGATACTTGTCCTCATCGGCGCGGTTCCGGCCTGGCCGCACTCGCGATCCTGGGGTTATGGACCTGCGGGCATCATCGGTGCGGTGCTGGTGATCGTCCTGGTGTTGCTGTTGATGGGGCGGATCTGAACGGTCAGCCCATCCACGGCCGCGACGAGCCTCAGGCAGCTTCCGCGGCGCCATTCACGGTAGCGATGCCGATGTCATCGAGCGCCTCGGCGACCGCCTGATCGAGCGGCGTGTGGGGGATTTCGCCAATAATGCTCTCCAGCCGCGTCGAAGCGAGCCGGTGCGGCTCGAAACGCAGGTATGACATCGAGACGATCTCGCGCCACATCGCCACGAACGGGCTGCCGGCGCGCAGCACCCACCAGGGCATCGCCGTCATTTTCAAGGCATGGCCGACGGCCTTTTCGGCGGCGGCCTTGATCTCAAGGTCGGTGACGGCATGGCCCGGGAAGTTCAGCGCCTCATAGAAGCCGAGCCTGTCGAGATTGCGGGCCAGCGCGACAAAGCCGACCGCGAAGTCCGGCAGATAGGCCCATTCATGCACGAGATCAGCCGGCCCAGGCGCGGTGTAGATGCCCTTGTTGATCTTGGCGGCGACGACCAAGTCGAACCATGAGCCGCTGCCGGTGCCGCCGAAGAAATCGCCGGCGCGCAGAAGGATGGTGCGCACCCGGCCGGCCTCGGCCTCGCGGCGGAACAATTCCTCCATGGCGCAGCGAATGCGGCCTTTTTCCGTGGTCGGGTGGAAAGGTGTGTCTTCCGTGATCACCGCCGGCATTGGCGAGCCGTAATTGTAGACGGTGCCGGGGAAGAGATGCAGCGCACCATTGGCATGGCAGGCGGCCATGACGTTCCGCGCCATCGGCAGGCACTTGCCCCAGTCGGTGTAGATCGGGTTCAGGCCGTTGAAGACGATGTCGACGCCTTGCGTGGCGCGGATGAGGGAAAGGCGGTCCAGTGCATCGCCGGCCACCGCGGTGGCGCCCGCAAGCTCAGCCGGCACCTTACCGGTGCGGGTGACGGTGCGGACGTCGAAGCCGGCGTCGATGAAGGCTTTGGCAACGACGCGGCCGAGCCGGCCGTTGGCGCCGAGGATTGCGATCTTGGTCATTTCAGGTCTCCTTGTTTGAAGCGATGGGTCGAGCCCACCGCTTTCAGGTTGTTGGAAGGACAGCCGTTCAGCGGCTGCCGAAGAGGTCGCGGTTGCTGCCCTTTACGACCGTCTGCTGGCTGCTGTCGGGTTTGCTGATCGACGCGGTCACCGACTGGTCGACGGTGGCAACGGGTCGATTGGCGCTGTCCGAGCCAAACTTGTCGCTCCCGGCGAAAGCGGTGCCGGCGGCGATGAGGAGGGCGGCGGTGGTGATAGCGATCCTGGTCATTTGAGTTTTCCTGATTTTGAGGGTTGGATTTGGCGTCGGTGTTGTGATCAGCGGCCGAAAAGGTTGCGGTCGGCGCCGTGGGGAGCCCGGGTGGTCTGTCCCGGCTTCGATGTGGATGCGGTGGTCGAGCGGTCGACCGTGGCGGCGGGTTGATTGGCAGCGTCCGAGCCAAACTTGTCGCTGCCGGCGAAAGCGGTGCTGGCGGCAATGAGCATGGCGGTGGCGGCGAGTGCGATCTTGGTCATGTCAGTTACTCCTGTTGGGTGTTTGCGGTTCGTGTCGGTGTTTGCAGGGCGAATATGATAGGCTCATCGATGAATTAAAATTGACCATGCACGTAGTTTTGATATTCATTCTTGAATGAGCGAAATCGACTGGAATCTGATCAAGAGCTTCGTCACGGTGGCGGAAACCGGCAGCCTGTCGGCCGCCGCGCGAAAGCTGTCGGCCAGCCAGCCGACGCTTGGCCGTCACATCGGCGAGCTGGAGCAGGCGCTCGGTGTCACGCTGTTCAGGCGCGGGCGGAGCGGCTACGCGCTGACCGAAGCCGGAGCCACGCTGTTTGAACGCGGCAAGGCTGTCAGCGAGCAGGCGAGCGCCTTTTCACGGCTGGCGCTGGGCTCGGTCGAGGCAATCGAGGGCACGGTGCGCATCGCCGCCAGCGAAGTGGTGGCGGCCTATGTGCTGCCGGCCATGATGGCCAGGCTTGGTATCGAGGAGCCCGGTATCGAGGTCGAGATCGTGGCCTCGAACCAGGTCGAGAACCTGCTGCGCCGCGACGCCGATATCGCCATCCGCATGGTCAAGCCAGCCCAGAATGAACTGGTCGCGCGCAAGGTCTGCGATATCCCGCTCTGCGCCTGCGCGGCCATATCCTATCTCGATCGGCGCGGCCGTCCGATGGGGCCGGCGGATCTCGTCGATCACGCGCTGGTAGGCTTCGATCGCAGTGACGAGATTATCCGGGGCTTTACGCAATTCGGTATCCCGGTCACCCGGGGCAGTTTCCGCTTCAGGGCCGACAACCAGATCGTGCTATGGGAAGCGGTGCGGGCGGGAAACGGCATTGGTCTCGGCCAGGAGCCGCTGGCCGACCGCGATCCGCTGGTGGAAAAGGTACTGTCCGGCCTGCCACTGCCTGCCCTTCCGGTGTGGCTGGCGATGCACCGCGACGTGCGCGGCAGCGTGCGCATCCGCCGCGTGGCCGACTTTCTCCATGAGGAACTGAAGCGCTATTCGGCAGGTGCCGCGTCGGGGGCGAATTCGGCGCGGTGAGCCAATCCGGCCATCAGAAGAACGAGGACCAGCAGGCCGGACATGGCGATGAAGATCGGGCCGAAGCTGAAATGCTCGGCGACGAAGCCGATCGCCGACGGTGCCACCAGAATGCCGGAATAACCCATGGTGGTGACGACGCTCATGCCGGTGCCCGACGACATGCCTTCCTGATTGCCGCCGGCCGAAAAGATGATCGGCACCATGTTGGCGATGCCGAAGCCGCACAGCGCGAAGGCGGCGATGGCCAGCCAGGGCGAGGGCGACAGGCCGGCGATCAGCATGCCGGCGGCGGCGACTACAGCCGATCCGCGCAGCGTCATCACCGCCCCGAAGCGGTTGCGGACGCCATCGCCAAAAAAGCGCATGATCGCCATGACGCCGGAGAAGGCGGCATAGGCAAGGCCGGCGACGGCGAGGTCGGCGCCGAGTTCCTGCCGCAGATACAGCGCCGCCCAGTCAAGCACCGCGCCCTCGGAAATCATCGTCAGCAGGGCCATCAGGCCGATCAGGTAGACCAATGGGTTTGCCGGCAAGGTGAGTTTGTGATGTTCGGCCGCCTGGGGCCTGTTTTCGGCCACGATATGGGGGACCGCCGCCGCGATTGCCGCGAAGGCAAGCGCGGTCACCACCAAGGCATGGGCGAGATGGCCATAGTTCTGGATGGCAAAGCCGCCGAGGGCGCCGCCGGCGAAACCGCCGAGGCTCCAGAAGCCGTGCGAGGAGGACATGATGGCGCGCCCCAGCCGCCGTTCCACCACCACGGCATTGGCATTCATGGCAACATCCATGCCGCCGATCGAGCCGCCGAAGACGAACATGGCGACGGCCGCCAGCGGCACGTCGGGCGCCAGCGCGACGACCAGCAGGCCGAGGCTGCCGCACAGGCCGAACCAGCGCAGCACGGTGCGCGATCCGTGTTTGGAGATCAGGTGGCCGCACCAGGTCATGGCGGTGACCGCGCCGGCGCCGAACAAAAGGATCAGCAGGCCGAGCGTGAATTTCGAGATGTCCAGCCGCGTCAGGAACACCGGGATCTGCGGCGCCCAGCTGCCGGTCAGGAAGCCATTGGCGAGGAAAATGGCCGCCACGGCCCATCGCCCTCGAATGGCGGTCTGCATGGCGTTCGAGGCGTTCATGGGCGGATCCGGTCAGAAAACGGCTTTGCGCGCCAAATTAGATCGATTCAATTTCTAGTCAAGAACCGCGATAGGAAAGTTCTTGGACCAAGGGCAAGCCTTCAAGGAAGCACTTGGAGATTAACGGAGATACTCCTCCAGTCGTCATCCACGGGCGGAGCAAGGAGCGCAGCGACGCGGCGCAGACCCGAGGATCCATGCCGTGACTTCGAGACATCGCAGCGATGCAGAACATTTCCCGGGTTGCGCCATTACGATCATATTCTGCACCGCCGTGTTCTTCGGCAGCCGTCACGGCATGGATTCTAGGGTCTTCTCGACGTCGCTTCGCGACTGCTTCGCCCTAGAATGACGACGTTGCAAAGGCCTCAGTGATCCGTGGGACGCCTAGCTTCGAATTCAGCCTTCTTGGCGTCCGACGCGTCAGTCTGGTTGAGCGCTTGCCATTCGGCATAGGGCATGCCGTAGACGATCTCGCGCGACTGGTCCTTGCCGAGGTCGACGCCCTCCGCATTGGCCGCCTCGCGGTACCAGTTGGACAGGCAGTTGCGGCAGAAGCCGGCGAGGTTCATCAGATCGATGTTCTGCACGTCGCTGCGTTCGCGCAAATGCGTCACCAGCCGGCGAAAGGCGGCTGCCTCGAAGTCGCGCTTCTGCTCGTCGCTGAGTTCGGTCATCGTAACATCCTTCCAGCCTTATAGCGGCCCGGTGCGCGAGCCGAATTGCTTGACCTCGTGTATATCGGCACGGCGGTCGATCGCGTCAACGATCGGGGCCAGCCGTCCGGCCCAGGCGAGAATGCCCTTCTGGTCCGCTATCAGATCCTGGCGGATTTCGATCAGCGCGTGGGCATAACCATTGACGATGGCATGCTTGAACATGGTGTCGCCGCGCAGGGCGCCGTCATAGGGCTCGTTGTCGCCGACGACGAGGCCGCCATCGGCGGCGAGCATATCGATCAATGGCCGGGCTACCCGATCGTCCATGTCCCAGAGGATGCCTACATGCCACGGCCGCTGCCTGCCCTGCATGGCAGGCGTGAAGGAGTGCACCGAGAAGATAAAGGGCGCCTTGCCGGTGGCTTGCGCCACCGACGCCAGCATGGCGCCGACCGCATCATGATAGGGACGGTAGAAGCGATCAAGCCGCCTTTCGCGCTCCTCCCGCGCCAGGGGGTAATTTCCCGGAATAATGGTGCCGTCGTAGAGCTGGCGGATGAGGGTTGGATCGTCCTCGCCGCGATTTGGATCGATCAGCAGCCGCGAGAAATTGGCGAGCACCGCCGGCACGTCCAGCAGGGCGGCCAGTTCGCGCGTCACCGCCTCGACGCCGATGTCATAGGCGATATGGCGGTCGAACTCGGCCGCCGGCAGCCCCAGGCTGCCATACTCCTCCGGCAGGTCGCGGCGGGCATGATCGGCCAGAAGCACGATGCCCCGCTTGCGGTCGCCCTCGACGATATCGAACGGCGCGAAAACTGTGGATCGGGTCATTGGCGGAAAATGGTCGTTCGCTGGCTTTCGGGGAGGGTGCTATCGTCATTCCACGAAGACGACGCGTGCGCAATGCCGTTGTTTGGCCAAGGTTTCCCGAGAAATCTGGCAAGGGGCGACGGGTCGTGCGCCGGGAGCCTTCCTAAATCGATTGGAATTGGACAAAACGGCGCGTTGACATGCGCACGGACTTTTCCGAAAAGGGGCGCAGAGAGATGCTGATGTGGTTCTTGAGGGCTTTTGGAATGGGTTGCGCCGGCAGGCAGGGCATGCGCTCTGCCTTTACCATGCCGCTCCTGGTCCTGGCCGTCGGCGTGTCTGCAATGGTCACGGCCTCGCCGGCGCGCGCCGATTTCCGCGTCTGCAATGCCACGCAAAACCTGGTCGGTGTGGGCATCGGCTATCGTGCCAAGGCCGGCTGGATCACCGAGGGCTGGTGGCACATCGAAGGATCGAGCTGCAAGACCTTGATCGAAGGGCCGCTGTCATCAAGGTTTTACTATCTTTATGCAGAAGACGCAGAGCGCGGCGGACGCTGGGACGGCCCGATCAACATGTGCGTGGCTGAAAAAGAGTTCAAGATCGCCGGTGTAAGCGACTGCGTAGCCCGGGGCTTCCAGCGCGCCGGATTCCAGGAATATGACACGGGCGAGCAGGCAAGCTGGATGGTCCAGCTCACCGACGAGCCCGCAACGGGAGGCGCTCCAGCCGCCCCGGGAACGAACAGTCAATGAGACGCAGCCGCAAGGTCAAGATCCTAGCCACCATCGGTCCGGCCTCCTCGTCCGAGGAGATGCTGAAGAAGCTGTTCGAGGCCGGTGCGGATGTCTTCCGCATCAATATGAGCCATACCGACCATGAGCTGATGCGCACGCTGGTCGGCCGCATCCGTTCCGTCGAGGAAAAAGTCGGCCGGCCGATCGGTATCCTGGCCGACCTGCAGGGCCCGAAGCTGCGCGTCGGCAAATTCGCCAACGGCAAGGAAGTGCTGACGCTTGGCCAGACTTTCACGCTCGACGACAACCCGGAGCCAGGCACCTCGACCAGGGTCTACCTGCCGCACCCGGAAATCCTGCGTTCGGTCGAAGCAGGCCATCGCCTCCTGATCGACGACGGCAAACTCGAGCTGAAGGCGGTGAAGAGCGACGGCAAGTCGATCGTCTGCACCGTCATTGCCGGCACGACCATTTCCGACAAGAAGGGCGTCAGCCTGCCCGATACCGACCTACCGGTCGGCGCGCTGACCGAGAAGGACCGGAGGGACCTCGACGCGGTGCTGGCCACGGGCGTGGATTGGGTCGCGCTGTCCTTCGTGCAGCGGCCGGAAGACCTGGCCGAAGCGCGCAAGATCGCTCGTGGCCGAGCGCTCATCATGGCCAAGATCGAAAAGCCGCAGGCCGTCGCCCGGCTGGCCGAGATCATCGAACTGTCCGATGCACTGATGGTCGCCCGCGGCGATCTCGGCGTCGAAATGCCGCTGGAGGCTGTGCCCGGTATCCAGAAGCAGATCACGCGCGCCGCGCGCCGCGCCGGCAAGCCTGTGGTGGTCGCCACGCAGATGCTGGAATCGATGATCACCGCCCCCGTGCCGACCCGCGCCGAGGTCTCAGACGTTTCGATCGCCGTCTTCGAAGGCGCCGACGCGGTCATGCTGTCGGCGGAATCGGCGGCGGGCGCCTATCCCGTCGAAGCCGTAGCGATGATGAACCGCATCGCCACCAAGGTCGAAACCGACCCCACCTATGCCGGGATCATCAACGCGCAGCGCTCCGAGCCGGAAGCGACGGGCGCCGACGCCATTTCGCTGGCAGCGCGCGAAATCGCCGAGACGCTGAAATTGTCGGCGATCATCACCTACACCGCGTCCGGCAACACCGGGCTGCGCGCCGCGCGCGAACGGCCGCAGGTGCCGATCGTGGCGCTGTCGCCGATCCTCAATACGGCGCGGCGACTGTCGCTTTTGTGGGGCACGCATTGCGTCGTCTCGCCCGATGCCACCGATCTCGACGACATGGTCAACCGCGCCTGCCGCATCGCGCTGGAAGAAGAATTCGGCAAGCCGGGTGACCGCGTGATCATCACCGCCGGCGTGCCGCTCAGGACGCCGGGATCGACCAACATGCTGCGCATCGCCTATGTCGGATCCGAAACTGCCGGCCGGTAAGCCGTTCGTTCCCCAGAGAACTGCGCGAGCCGAGGTGACCTGGGGCGACATGCGATCCTGAGCGCCCTTGCCGCGGCTTCCGCGTGGTCTATTCGCTGGAGCAACCGGCGCGCACGAAGCAAGGCGTCATGGAGGTACTGATCCGGGCCCAACATCTTTCGCCGATTCAATTCCGCTGTGTCGAGCAAGTCGAAATCGACTTTCGCGATCGTGCACTGCCAGCCGGCGCTGTGGGACGTCCATGCCCTTTGGTGGTGGTCCAGGAGGCGCTCGCGACCGGAGTAGCCGTGGTAGTCGAAGGCAACGTTGCCGTTCGTCACATAGACATGGTTTCCGGCAAAACCCTCAGCCGGGATGATCCGTTCTGCGTAAAATCCCTCCAGAGGCGGATGCTTGAGGAAGGTACCGGCGAGAATGGCGCACGCGCCGTGACCGAAAAAGACGCGGTCCGGCAGCGCCCATCGCTTTTCGGGGTTTCTCTTTATGCCATGTTTCAGGACGTACATGCTGCGCTGATCCCAATGGCGTCTTGCGATGACCGTTTTCGGATGGTCAGGTCGGCGCGAGTTCCGCTTCAGGTTCCTTGATGTCGGCGCATTTGCCCACGCCATAGGCGTCGGCGGCAATCCGTGCCTCCACCGTCCCTGCGATTGCTTCCAGGTCGATATCCTTGCCGGCGACTTTCTCGATGGCGCCGACGACTAGGTCGGGGGCGATCCAGTCGGGTTTGTGACCGAGATTGTGCACCCAGACGAGCTCGGCGCCTGATATGTCGCGCACCAGACCAACGGAATGGATATGCGCGTAGACGACCTTGTCGCGGTCGCCTGAGATGACCACGGTCGGCGCCGTGATCTCTTTGTAATGCGGTGCGGCACCAAGCGCATAGCGATAGAGCCCGGCGACGTCGGTGGCGTTGGCGCGAAAGGCCGATGGCCGCAGCAAAAGCGGGATCGAGGCCTCGGCGAGGTAATTGTCCGGCACTTTGTTGGGCGAGAAGACGCAGGTCGTCGCATCCGCCATCCGCAGCATTCCCGCGGGATAGCTCAGGGTCTCGGAGAACAGCCGGCCGATCACCGGAATGGTGGTCAGGTCGTAGTACCAGGATGTCGCGCCGCCCGGCCAGGGGTGGCTCGCCGGCGCCAGGAAGATGAGGCCGAGCGTCTTGTCGGCATGCTTTCGGCCGAAAGCCGCCGTCACCACGCCGCCGAAGGAATGACCGACAATGATGGCCTTGCCGATGCCGAGACGGTCCATCAGCACGGAGATGGTGTTGGCCTGCGCCGACGGATCCTCATTGTTGCCCAGGCCGCGTCCCGACCAGCCGGCTCCCGGCCGGTCGAAGAACACCATTTCGGCACGGCCTTCGAGCAACGGCCTGAGCGGCAGCATCTGGTCTTTCAAATTGGCGCTGGCACCATGGATGAAGACGATCGGAGGCAGGTCCGCGCCGGCTGGCGCGGGAATGTGGACATAGTGGATGCGAGCGCCGTCGATGTCGGCGAATTCGCCGATCGGCGGATCGCGGCGCTCGATCAGCCATGAGCCGACACGGGTCACGCCGACAAGGGCAAGGACAAGCGCCATCAGGAAGGCGAGCGCGGCATAGATCAGGTTCATGCGGGGATATACGGGCGTGAGGTGGGATTGGTTGTGGGGTAGGGAGTAGGCCAATGCCTATTCCCTACTGCCTATTCTTCAAATGCCTTCGCCGGCAAGCTCTTCCGACAGGGTGGCGACTTGGTTCTGGGCGCTGCGCATCATGGGATAGATGGCCAGCACCTTCTGCCAGGCCTCAAGCGCCGATTGCTTGTGGCCGGTTTCAGCCATGATCTGGGCCAGGCCCGAAAGCGCGCCGAAATGGCGTGGCTCGAGCTGCAGGGTGCGATCGATGTCGGCCATCGACTTGCCGTAGTTCTTCATCATGAAATGCACGGTGGCGCGGCGGTTCCAGCCTTCGGCGTAGGTTGGCTGCAAGGTCACCACCTGATCCAGGAAATCGAGCGCGACGTCGAACTTCTGGTCGTTCATCGCTTTTTGCGACCACTGCATCATCAGGTCGATCGAGGCGCTGCCGGACTGGAACCATTCGTTCCAGATATTGCCGGCGATGCGCTCGGCGGCCTTTTCGTTGCGCTCGCGCTTCAGGTCGGAGAACAGCTTGTCGAGCCGGGCCTGTTTCGTCATCGGCGCCGCCGGAGTGTCCGGGGCCGAGGGCTGGGCATCCGGGGGCGCCGGCTGACCATCCGCGGCTGCCACCGCGATCGGCCGATCACCGGCCTGCGTCGGCAGGGAGATGACGCCGGAAACAATGAAAGTCGTCAAAAATGCAAAAAGAATCCGCATCACCCGAGTTTAATCCCGGGCGGCGGAACATCAAAGTGATTTTAGCGTGAGAGGGTCGTCTGGCCGACAAGCATCAATGGGCGGAGGCAAAAAAGCCTCCGGCCGAAAACTCAGCCCTGGCGCGCCTTGTAGCGCGGGGCGGTCTTGTTGATGATGTAGACGCGGCCCTTGCGGCGAACCAGCTGGTTGTCGCGGTGACGCGCCTTCAGCGCCTTGAGCGAATTCTTGATCTTCATGGTCTTGCCTGTCGGTGTGGACCCGGTCGGGGTCGAAATTTTAAGGCGCGCCAGAAGACGCGCCTTTTGAACGGTGGGTGGCTCATAAACGAGGAGCCTTGCCCATGTCAACCGTAAGTCAGCCGCAAGCGTGCTTCGCGTCCTGATATCATCAAATATCCACCATGTCGGCCCCCGCGGCATTGCGCGACCCTGGGCGGGCTGGGATGATGCCGCAACAATCAGTGATTTGGGGGCAAAGATGCGCCGATTATTCCTGTCCGCCTGCCTTGCCGTCCTCGTGGCAAACGCGGCTGCCCGCGCGCAGGAATGCGACCGCTCCGACGATAGCCAGCAGATGATGAACATCTGTGCCGGCGAGGACTACCAGGCCGCCGACGCCAGGCTCAACAAGACTTATCAGGGCCTGATCAGCTCCGACGATGCAGATGAACGGAGGTTGCTGCAGGCGGCGCAGCGGGCCTGGATCGCCTTCCGCGACGCCGAGTGTACACATTCCACGGCCGCCAGCCAGGGCGGGTCCATCCATGCGATGGAGGTGTCGCAATGCCTGACCAAGCTGACCAATGATCGCATCAAGCAACTCGCCGCCTCGGCCAATTGCGAGGAGGGCGATGCGGGCTGCGCCAACTCCGGCGAGGACAGCGACGAGGTGCAATAGGCGCGCTTGCGATTAGCGTGGTTCAACGTTCGAGAGAATCGCCGACGCGCTCCAACCCTCTCGCTCCACCTCTTATTTCGCGCAATTCCGGACGGAAAACCGTCACACGCTTTTCCTGGAATCGCTCCAGTCGCGGCGGCTGGCGCGGGTGAAGTGGCCCATCTTGCGGCCGGGCCGGGCCTCGGCCTTGCCGTAGAGATGCAGCATCAGGTCCGGCTCGGCGAGCAGGGCTGGGACGCGCAACACGTCGTCGCCGATCAGGTTCTCCATCACGCAATCGGAATGGCGGTCGGGGCTGCCCAACGGCAGGCCGGCAATGGCGCGGATGTGCTGCTCGAACTGCGAAACGATACAGGCGGCCTCGGTCCAATGGCCTGAATTGTGGACGCGGGGCGCGATCTCGTTGGCCAGCAGCGAACCGTCGGCCAGCACGAAGAATTCGACACCGATGACGCCGATATAGTCGAGAGCCGACAGGATTTTCGTCGCCGCGGCCTTGGCGGCCCGCGCGGTCGCGGGCGCGACCCCGGCCGGCAAGGTCGATGTGTGTAGAATGCCGTCACGATGCACGTTTTCGGCCGGGTCGTAGGCGGCGACAGTGCCGTCCAGTCCCCGCGCGGCGATGACGGAAATCTCGCGCTCGAACGGCACGAAGCTTTCCAGGATCAGCGGCACATTGCCCATCGCCTCGCAGGTGCCGGCGAACCCGCCGGCTTCCATGTTGCGGAAGACGCGCTGGCCCTTGCCGTCATAGCCCATGCGCCGCGTCTTCAGGATGCCGCTGCCGCCGAATGCCTTCAGCGCCACCGTCAGGTCGTCGTCGGTATCGACCGGCCGGAAATCGGCGGTGGCGACGGCGATACCGTTGAGGAATGTCTTTTCGCTTACCCGGTCCTGCGCCACCTCAAGCGCGCGCGCCGGCGGACAGACCGGCACCTTGGCGGCAAGCGCGGTTGCAGCGGCCACCGGAACGTTTTCGAACTCGTAGGTGACGACGGCGCTTGCCGCCGCCAGTTCGGCAAGGGCGGCCGGGTCGTCGTAAGCAGCGGTGATCTGCCGGTTGGAGACCTGGGCGGCCGGGCAATCAGGCTGTGGCTCCAGCACGATGGTTCGGTAGCCGAGGCGGGCGGCGGCCATTGCCAGCATGCGGCCGAGCTGGCCGCCGCCAATGATGCCGATGATCGATCCGGCTGGCAGGCTCACGGCGTGTCCGTCGGTTCGGCGGCGACCTTGGCGGTCTGCGAGGCGCGCCAGGCATCGAGGCGCGCGGCCAGCTTGTCGTCGTTCAATGCCAGCACGGCTGCGGCCAGGAGGGCCGCATTGGCCGCACCGGCCTTGCCGATGGCCAGCGTCCCGACCGGGATGCCGGCCGGCATCTGGACGATCGAGAGCAGCGAATCCTGGCCGGACAGCGCCTTCGATTCCACCGGCACGCCGAACACCGGCAGTGGCGTCATCGCCGCCGTCATGCCAGGCAGATGCGCCGCGCCGCCGGCGCCGGCGATGATCACCTTGTAACCGGCCGCCTTGGCGCCCTTGGCGAAATCATAGAGCCGGTCGGGCGTGCGATGCGCGGAGATGATCAGCCGTTTGTGCGGGACGCCCAGTGCCTCCAGCGTTTCGGCCGCCTGGCGCATCGTTGCCCAATCGGACTGGCTGCCCATGATGATGGCGACGTCGGCGCGTTGATCGTTCAAGCTTCTGCTCCCCGGCGACAAAGGCGCGCCTTAGCGGAATTCGCGCGGGGCCGCAAGGACGGGGCTCCAGTCGTGACGGTTGCCCCGATGCTATCTTGCGCGGCCGAGCTGCGATATAGGCTAACCAATGTCGGCCGGGGGAAGCCGCGCTCGGGGGAAAATCGATGACGGCCTACACATTCAACGACAGGCTCTTTGCGTTCGAGGTTTTCGACGACGAGGTCGTGGTTCTTCATGTCACCGAGGGAACGTATTTTGCCTGCGGCGGCTGGGTGGTCGAGGCCTGGAGCGCGCTGACGACGGGGTGCTCGACGCAACGCATCGTCGATGCTGTCTCGGGGCACTATGGAATTGCCGCCAACGAGATCGAGCGCGAACTGACCGATCTCACCGCCCGGCTTGAGCAGGAGGCCATCTTTCTGAACGTCGAAGCGGGCGATGTCGATGAAGCGATCGTCACCTTCTCAGGCCGGCCTTTTCAATCGGCCTCGTTCGAAAAGCATGCCGACATGCAGGATCTGCTGACACTCGACCCGATCCACGACGTCGACCCGAAAAAAGGTTGGCCGATCTTGAGTTGAGACGATGCCGGTTGCGGAGCTGATCCGGGGGCCGGGGGCGGCGCTGGACTATTTCCTGGCATTCCTGTCGAGGTCGGAGCGTTGTCCGCCAGTTTCGAAGGCCGCAAGGTTCGGCCGTACGACGGTGATGACGATGTTCCACGGTTTCACGGCTGAGGCAGCCTATGCCGAAGCATTGCGGCCTGCCGATGCGTCCGGCTCGGCAGCGTTCACCATCCACGTCATCGACGGCGCCGCCTGCGGGCTGCAACGCCCGCGGCTGTCTTGGACGGCGGCCGATTTCGGCGAAAAGCGCGTCGTTCCCGCCTGGTCCGATGCCGACACAACCACTTATTTTCTTCGTGGCGAGGATGGATTCGCGGTTGCCGACTGGACCACGCGCCGAGCGTTCATCTGGCTGCCTTCATCGCGGGCCGTGCCCTGGTACGAACGGGCAGCGCCGTTTCGCTGGTTGTTCGATGGTCTTGCGGCGCGGCTCGGCATGTCGACGCTGCATGCGGCCGCGGTCGGGTTCGAGGGCCACGGCGTGCTGATCGCCGGGCGCGGCGGCGTCGGCAAGTCGACCATGGCGCTGGCCTGCCTGGGAGACGGGCTGGATTATGTCGGCGACGATTACTGCCTGTTCGACCATCACCAGGAGCCGCGCGTCCACGCGCTCTATTCGACGGCGAAATGGCGGCGGGGGGCTGCGGTGGTTCCAGCCTGGCTGAACGCGGTGCCAGCCGATGCCGCCGATATGGCGGAGCATAAGAACATCCTGTTTGTCGATCGCCTGAGACAGGATCAATTGGTCAAGGAATTGTCGATTGCCGCCATCGTCATCCCCGCGGTCGCCGGCCTGCCGGAACCGGTCTTGCAGCCCATCCCGCCGCAGGTCGCCTTGGCAAACCTTGCCGCCAGCACAATCGCGCAGTCCGAACATGACGGCGCAAAGGTAATGCGGGCGATTGCCCGCCTGGCGCGTGCCGTTCCAGCCTACCGCCTGCAGATGTCGCGCGATGCCGACGCTTCCGCGGCAGCGATCCGTTCGCTGCTGACGCAGCCGGGTTCGAAAAGCGGAGACGCGCCATGAGCGAAGCAGCCGTCCTTCCCTCGCTCAGCATCATCGTTCCGGTCCACAACAACCATCGCTATCTGCCGGCCGCGCTGGCCAGCATCCGGGCGCAGAATGCCGCGGGCTGCGAGGTCATCGTGGTCGATGACGGCTCGGAGCCGCCGATCGCGCCGCTGGTGGAGGCTGCGTTCCCCGAAGCGATACTCCTGCGGCAAGCCAATGCCGGGCCGTCGGCGGCCCGCAATCGGGGCCTGCGGCAGGCCGCCGGCGAATTCGTGGCGTTTCTCGACGCCGACGATCTGTGGCCGGAAAAAGCTCTTGCGTTGCTGGCCAAGGGCTTTCGCGACGCGCCCGGCGCCGATGTCGTGCAGGGTCATGTCAGGCGTTTCGGCGAGCCGGCAGAAGTCACTGCCGCGGCGCCGGGTATATTCGGATCGCCCTATCTCGGCTTCAATGTCGGGGCGCTTATGTCACGACGGGCAGCGTTGTTCGCGGCAGGGCTGTTCGATGAAAGCCTGCGGCAAAGCGAGGATGTGGTTCTGTTCATCCGCTTGCGCGAAACCGGCGCCCGCCACCTCATCATCCCCGACACGGTGCTGGAGTACCGCCGTCATCAGGACTCGCTGACCGTGACGCAGGAGCCGAAGGCTTTGAAGCACGGGGCGGCCGAGAATTGGATCCGGCTGGTGCGCAACAGCCGGCGGCGCACACCGGGCCCACGGGCATCAGCACCGGCAGCGGGCGGGCCGCGGGTTTCGGTCTTGCTGGTCGTTCGCGACGGCCGCAAATATCTTCCGTCGGCGTTGGCCAGCATCAGGGCGCAGACGCTGGCTGCCACGGAAATCATCGCGGTTGTCGGGCCCTCCTCCGACGGCACCGCCGACTATCTTCAGGCGCAGGACGATGTTCGCGTCGTTGCCCAGTCGGAAGAAGGACTGGCCACGGCGCGCAACCAGGCAGTCGCCGAGGCCGGCGAGCCATTGCTGGCATTTCTCGACCACGATGATCTGTGGCATGAGCGCAAGCTGGAAATGCAGGCGAAGGCTATAGAATTGTTCGTGATGTCGGCCGCCTGCATCAGCAATTTTCGTCTTGTCGACGACACCGGGTCGCCCGACCCGACTGTTGTCGACCGGTCGGGTAATACGCTGCCGCGACTGGGCTGGACACCCAGCGCGCTGCTTGTTCACCGCGGCGTCTTCGATCGCGTCGGCGGGTTCGATCCGGCGCTTGGCATGGGCTGCGATACCGATTGGTTCCGGCGCTTGCGACTATCCGGCACGCCAATAGGCGTCGCCTCTCAGGTGCTGATGGAAAAGCGCCTGCATGACAACAATCTCAGCCGCGAGAACGAACGAAACCGGCAAGCGATGTTCCGGATGCTGGGCAAACACCGCGCCGAACTGCGCGCCGCGCGCCTGGCTGGCGACGAGACATCCGAATAGGGCGGCAGGGATGCGTCACAGCTGCGCGGCTGCCTCCGGCGCGCCGAGACGCATCGCCTCTGCCATCTCCCGATCGGCTTCGTCGTGGCGATCATGGCGCTTCAGCCAGAGGGCCGTCCAAAAGCGCAGCAGCGGGTCTTCAGGGCATTCGTTGCGCCAATGCAGGATGCCGCCTTCCACCTGAAAGGCATCGTCGTCGAGTCCCTGCGCATAGGCTTCCAGAGCGGCGGTGCGGCCGGCATGCCAGTCGATGATGGCGTCCTGGGCCGCAGCCTCATTCCAGTCCTGCGACAGCAGAAACAGCAGCGATGGGGAGCGCGCCGGCATCGTTGGATCGCCACGATCCAGAAGCCGCCGCTTAGGCCGAGGCATCGTCGCTTCGATTGTCCGCATCAGCGTTGCGACATGGCGCTCCGCCGAGAACATCGCCAGTGCCGATTGGCGCGCCTCACGGCCAAGCGCCCTGCGTTTGTCCGGGTGACGATGGAGGTGTTGAATGGCTTCGACGAACTCGTCCTCGCTGCGTGCGACAATGCCGTTCCGGCCATCGATGACGAACCGGACGGGGCCGCCATGCGGCAGGATCACCGGCGGAACGCCTGCCAGCATCGCCTCCTGCAGGCTCTTGTCGCTCGTCGCGTAGGTCCGCTCGGCCAGCGGGTAGGCAAAGACATCGGATGTCTGCAGCACCGAGGCGATGTCCTCGACAAAGCCAAGGCATTCGAACCGCTCGGGCATCGGTGCGCCGCCAATGGCTGCGGCAATGCCCGGATCGAGCACTCCGCCGCAGATCCGCACCTTGAGATCGGCAATGTCCAGCCGCGCCATCATGTCAATGAAGCGCGGATGCATCTTTCCACGATTGGTCGTACCGATATAGTCGGCGTTGAAGCCGGCGTGCGGCCGTGGCGTTATCGCGCCAACGCGCTGGTTGTCGACAAGGCCGGGAACCACGCGCGCCGTTTCGAATTCGGTGGCGACCTCCGGCGGCGGCTTCGCCGTGAAGACCAGCTGCGCCATGTCGGCCAGAAGCCGCCGGTTGAACAACTGCGGCGCGTGCGCGCCGAGGACCTTCACCCAGAGCAGGTAGCGTGCCGCGGGCAGATCGCCGGCCAGCAGGCGCCAGAAGCGCGGCGTGCTCCAGAAATGCAGCAGCACGACATCGGCGTTGTCGATGCGGGCGATTGTCGTTTCGCGCCCGGATCCCCGCAGGATTTCGACACCCTGCCGCTTGAGTTCGAGCACGAGCGGCATGTAGTGGTCGGCGGATTGAAGCGTGACCACAACATGCCTGATGTCGGGATGGCTGATCCTGGACAGTTTGACGAAGGTGACAAGGCAGCGTGTCGGCCCGCCGGGACCGAGGTTGGGAATGACATGCAGGAGGTTCATCGGATCGCCGGGCGCAGTGATTGCAACCCGCTGAAGCGAGCTCGCTCTGCTATTTCACGAAAGCGCCGCGCGGGCAAACCGCGCCCGGATGATCAACGCTCCTTCTGAAGTCCGCCTAAACCGCCGCCTTGCGGAAGCGGGCGACGAAGTCGTCGAGTTCGGGCCGCTCCATGTCGGAGATCGCCCAATAGGAGAAGGCGCCGTCGCTCCAGTGCACCATCGAGAAGCCGCCGGATGAAAGATTGTCCGGTTGGATGATCTTGGCGCCCTGCCGCGGTTCGGCGACCAGCGTGATCAGGTGCTCGCGGTGGCGGTACACCAGCGCCGGTACCGGGCGGCCTGATATCACCTCTACCCGGCCGCCGACGAGGGCGAAACCGTCCTGGGCAAGGTCCGGCGCCGGCGGCGACACGCCGATGCGGGCGTCGAGCCACGGCTTGACCGTGTGGCGGTCGGAGGAAGCAATGTCGATCGCACTCGCGGCGAGCAGGCTGCGGCGATGGCCGCTGGCGACGGCGTCGGCGACGCCGTCTTCCGCGCCGTTGAACATCACCCATTGCGTCGCGCCGCTGGCCAGCACCGCGCTTATCATGATCGACGCGGCCATGGCCCGCCAGTCGAATGAGCCGAAGCGGCCTGTTCTTGGCGATGTCCGCGCCCAGGGGCGCATCTCGGCGGTTCGTCTCAGGCCCCTGCCAGCGTCCGCGATCAATCCCGGTGGCGCCGACGGTGCGCCCATCTGCGGCTCCGTTGCCTCGGCATGCTCCTGCTGCTCGGCGCCGGCCACGCCGATTGCCGCGATGCGGGCCAGAAAGGCGTCGCTGACGTCCGGGCGCGGCAAGCTGCCGACTGCGCCTCGCAAGGCAAGAATGCGGGCGTGCTCGGCGGCAAGCCGGGGATCGGCGGCGATGCGACGCTCCGCGGCAAGGGCGGCCGCCGCATCGAGTTCGCCATCGACAAGGGCATGGATCATCAGCCTGATACCTTCAGGATCATTGGGCAGTCCGTCGTCATGGCCGGTCATGGCGCTCTCCCCAGTTCAGATGCCAGCAGGCCGCGGGCACGCGCCAGCCTGGACATCACCGTACCCATCGGCACGTCGAGCATGGCGGCTATGTCACGATAGCCGAGGCCGTTGATGTCACGCAGCACCAGCGTTTCGCGAAACGGTCGCGGCAGGGCCGCAATCGCCGCCTGCAGCGCCGCCGTATCGGCCCTGGCAATCAGGCCCGCTTCCGGGCCGTCTTCGTCGGGCCGGCTGGTGCCATGGGCCGCGGCCATGTCGTCGAGATCGCCCAAGTCGCCGACAGCCATCACGGCGCGCGGCCGGTTGCGGGCCATCCAGGTGTAGGAGGTGTTGCGCACTATGGTCAGCAGCCAGGCACGGGCATTGCCGCCGGCATAACCTGATATGCCGGCATGAGCCTTGACGCAGGCGTCCTGCACGACGTCCTCGGCATCGGCTGCATTGCCGGTCAGCCAACGGGCAAGCGCCAATGCATCGGCGAGATGCGGCACCACCACCTGGTTGAAGCGCTCTGCCAGGGCCCTCTCGCTCAAAGCAGCACCATGATCCGATACTCCGGAGCGGACAGGCCGTGCCGCCTCAAGATGCGACGGCGACTTTGTCTTGCTTGCACGAGCAAAGCCTCCGGAAACGGGCGAAATCGCCTGCCGTGCTGAAAGTGAATTCATCCGCGTCACCAGTGTCAAGCGCCATCAAAAGGAAGCGCGCCACGGAGGAGGGACTGATGACGATCACGCTCGCCAGCGCGTGACGGCGGCTGGCGCCGTGGCCGCGCCCGCTGTGCTCGCGATGATGGGGCATGCCGATCTCCTCAACGCCAGCTTGGCGTATGTCGAGGAGACTTGTTGAGGGGTCGAATTATTCCCGCCTGGCCAAGTCCGGCTGTTCACAGTCGCGTGATCAACCGGTGGTTTCGGCACTGTTGGCCGGTTTTAGCGATCAATCCGGCCAGCGCGATACGCCCGAAGAATCCTTGCGGGCGACCTTCATTGCGTCGGCAGGACGGTCCTTCGCGGTCAATACGGCGCGCAAACGTTCGGCGACGATCTCGGCCTCGCCGGGATGTAGATTGCAAGGGTCGAGAAAGAAATGGCCGCGCTCGACCTCGTGGTTGCGCACGATGATCGGCGGCGAGCCGGCGGCCAGCGCCGAGGCGAGCCCGGCCGCGGTGAAGCGGCTCTCCGCCGAGACGAAGATTTGCAGCCGGTCGAGCGGATTGGCGGTCGGGTCTGGAATGATTTTCGCCGAGATGCCCGGCAATTCCCGCAAAGCGTCCTTCCAGAGATTGAGTGCCGCCTCCTCGCGCTGGCGGATGCCGGCGTGGTCGCGCTTCTCCCAGGCTTCGAGCGCCGCCATGGTGCCGGCGATGCTTTCCTTGCCGACCTTCATGGCGCGGGCGACGCCGCGGTTCTGCAGATAGGCGGCCCGCACAAGGTCCTTGCGGCCGGTGACGATGCCGCTGGTCGGCCCGCTCAAGAATTTGTGGCCGCTGTAGATGACGACGTCGGCGCCGCGCGCCAAAAAGCCGCGCAGATCATACTCGGACGCGGCATCGACGATCACCGGCACGCCCCTGGCGTGACAGATCTCGCAGAACTCCTCCAGTGAGAGCATGCCGTACTGCACGGTGTGATGGGCAACGACGTAGAGGCCCGCCGCCGTGCGCTCGTTGATCGCTTCGCGCACATGATAATCCTGCGTGACGCTGACCGTGCCGGCTGGCATCACCCTGGCGCCGGCGACGCGGACCGACTGGTCGATCGGCGCGCCGTAATTGACGATGTGGCCAAGCTGGATGACGACCTCCGATTTGAGTTCCCCGGTGTCGTCGGGCAGGCGCTCGATGGCGAGCAAGCTGGTTCCGGTCATCGCGCCGGCGATCGCCATGGTGATGCCGCTGGCGCAGCAGGCCGTGATGAAGCCGGCCTCGCCGCCGGTGAGGCGCGCGACGACGGTGCTCGCGGCGCGCTGCAGGTCGTCCATCTCTACCCATTGCGAGGCCATTTCGGCCATGGCGCTGATTGCTTCCGGGACGATGATCGACGCGCCAAGCGCGGTCATGGTGCCGGAGACGTTGATGATCGGTCGCAAGCCGAGCCGTTCGCGGATGGTGGTGTTGGAGCCGGTGTCGGAATAGGTTTTCATGTGAGCAGATCCCGTGGGTGGCAAGTCAGGTGGCGATCTCGACGACCGCTTCGATTTCGACGGTGATGTTTCCAGGCAGCGAGCCGACGCCGACCGCCGAGCGGGCGTGGCCGCCGATCTTGTCGAAGACATCGGCGAACAGGTCCGAGCAGCCATTGACCACCTTCGGATGGTCGCTGAAGGTCGGCGTCGCGTTGACGAAGCCGAGCAGCTTGACGACGCGTACGATGCGGCCGAGGTCACCGGCGGCGGCATGCATGACGGCAAGCAGGTTGAGCCCGGTGAGGCGGGCGTGCTGATAAGCCTGCTCGACCGTCACATCCTCGCCCACCTTGCCGGTGCAGAGCGTGCCGTCGGCGCGCAGCGGCCCCTGGCCGGAGAGGAAGATCAGCCGCCCGCTCTCGGCATGGGTGACGAAGTTGGCGATGGGCGTCGGCGGCTCGGGCAGTGTCAGGCCGAGTTCGGCGAGCCTGAGATAAGGGGTCATGGGTGAAGGCTCCTTGCGTCGGCCGTGCAATGTCAGAAATGCGAGGCGCGGAAGCGCGCCAGGAAAGTGCGCAGACGTTCGTTGCTGGTCTCCGCCGCGAGGATCTCCTTAGGTGGGCCGACGGCGCTGACTTCGCCATCGGCCATGAAGACGATGCGGCTCGAGGCGTCGCGGGCGAATGCCATCTCGTGGGTCACCATCAGCATCGTCATGCCGTCGTCGGCGAGGCTGCGCACCACGGCCAGCACCTCGCCGACCAGTTCGGGATCGAGGGCGGAGGTAATTTCGTCGAGCAGCAGGATCTTCGGTTCCATGGCCACGGCGCGGGCGATGCCGACGCGCTGCTGCTGGCCGCCGGAGAGTTCGGCCGGCAGGCTGTCGGCCTTGTGGGCGAGGCCAACACGGCCGAGCCAGTGTTCGGCGATCGATCGCGCCTCGGCCTCCTTCTTTCCCCGCACCTTGGTCAAGCCCAGCATGATGTTGCCTGCCGCGGTCAGGTGAGGGAACAGGTTGAAGCTCTGGAACACCATGCCGGTCTCGGCGCGCATGGCGGCCAGATCGCGCTCGCTGCGGCGCTGGCGCGTTGCGGTCTCGCGAAAGCCGACCTCCTTGCCGTCGATACGGATCGAGCCGCTGTCGTAGCTTTCCAGGAAATTGACGCAGCGCAGCAGCGTGGTCTTGCCGCTGCCGGAAGGCCCGATGACGGTCACCACCTCGCCGCGCTTCACCTGAAGGCTGACGGAGCGCAACACCTCGACGGCGCCGAAGGCCTTGGAGACGTCACGCATGTCGAGCAGCGCGGGACTGGCGTTTGGGGCTTCGGACATCGTGCTATTCCCGGATGAAGGAGAAACGCCGCTCGAGCCGCCGGCTGGCGAGCGAGAGTGCGTAGTTGACCGCGAAATAAATGAGCGCGCCCAGTATATAGAGCGGCATCGCTTCATAGGTGCGGCCGATGACCTGATTGATGGCCTGCATCAAATCGGTGATGCCGAGCAGCGACACCAGCGCGCTGCCCTTGACGGCGTCGGTGACGCCGTTGATCCAGGGCGGCAGGAAGCGCCTGAAGGCCTGCGGAAAGATGACGTAGGTGAGCCGCTGGCGGAAGGTCAGGCCGATCGCCATCGCTGCTTCGGACTGTCCTTTCGGGATCGAGCCGACCGCGCCCCTCAGATACTCGATGACTTGCGCCGTCTTGAACAAGGTGAGTGCGCAAACCGCGGCCCAGAACGACGGCAGGTGCAGCCCGATCGCAGGCAGGCCGTAATAGACGAAGAACATCAGCACCAGGATCGGAATGCCGCGAATGGTGTCCGAGAAGATCCGCACCGCCCACCGCAACGGGGCGGGACCATAGACCAGGCCGACACCCAGCAGCACGCCCGCGATGAGCGACAGGACCACAACCAGCAGCGAGACCCACAAGGTCACGGCGAAGCCTTGGGCAAGGAAAGGCACGGCATAGATGATCTGCCCAAGCATGTCAGCGCGCCGCCCTGAAGCGGCGCTCGACGAGCCGCAGCCCGAAAAGCATGATGTAACCCGTCACCAGATACATCGCGGTGGTGACCAGGTAGACCTCGACGATGCGGAAGGTGTTGAAGTTGATCCACTGGGCACCGAAGGTGAGTTCGGGCACCGAGATGACCGAGGCGATCGAGGTGTCCTTGAACAGCGAAATGAAGGTGTTGGACAGTGCCGGCAGCGTGATGCGCAGCATGGCGGGCAGGCGCACGTGCAGCAGCCTTTGCCAGGGCGTCAGGCCGATCGCCTTGCCGGCGTCGAGCTGGCCGCGCGGGACAGCATCCAGGCCGGAGCGAAACACCTCGACCAGATAGGCGCCGCTATAGACCGACAGGGTCAATACGAACGAGGTTGGAGCGCTGTAAGCCAGGTCGACCACGGTCGGAAGGCCGTAGAAGACGAGATAGACCAGCAGGATCAGCGGCACGTTGCGGATGAATTCGACATAGGCGGCGATTACCGCCCGCACCACGCGTCCGGCCGAGACGTACCAGACCGCGAGCACCAAACCGATGACGACGCCGACGGCGATCGAGATCACGGCAAGCTCGAGGCTGAGCAGCAGGCCGCCCCAGAGCTTGTCGAAATGGCGCCAGATCAGATTGAAGTTGAGGGCATAGCCCATGCGTCCGCCTCGGTGGGAAGGGCGTCTAGAGCGGTTCAGTGTTTGCTAGAATCGTTGAACCGCTCTAACTCGTTGTTTTTACGCAATTCCGGACGGAAAACCGCTACGCACTTTTCTTGGAATTGCTATAGTCGATTGCGGAAGGGCAACAATGCCGCCCTTCCGCAATCCGGGATCAGATGACCGGGAAGCCGGGGTGACGGGCCGGCGGTTCCTGGCCGAAATAGTCCTTGAAGGCCGCGTCGTAGAGCGCTGATTCATGGCCGAACATGGCGATGGTGAAGGTCTGGTCGACGAAGGTCAGCCAGTCGAGATCGCCTTGCCGAAGTGCCGCGCCATAAAGCATCGAATACCAGCTCTTGCCGGCATCGAAATATTTGTCGGGATTCCGCGAGGCGAGCCAGCGCACGGTGGACAGATCGACCGCGGCGGCGTCGGCCCGCTTCGATTCCAGCGCCTGCAGCACGTTGGCCTGGGTGTCGATCTGCAGCACCTGGGCCTGCGGCAGAGCGTAGTGGACGGAGCTTTCGGCATCGACATTCTGCAGGATGGAGATGCGCGTCGCCGAACCGGCGGCCAGCAGCTTGTCGAAGGTCTTGTTCTCGGCGGTCGGCAGCGTCAGCAAGGCAACGCCTTCGACATAGTAGGGCCTGGAGAAGTTGATCAGTTGCGAGCGCTGCGCCGTCATCGTCATGAACTGGATGGTGATGTCGACCTTGTTGGTGGTGACGTTGGGAATGCGCTGCGCCGGGTCCTGCATGACAAATTCGACCTTGGTCGGGTCGTCGAAAAGGCCCTTGGCCAGAATGCGTCCCATCGTGATGTCCATGCCGACCAGTTCGCCCGCATCGTTTTCGAAATGCCAGGGCGCGTTGGTGCTACCAGTTCCGACGATCAGCTTGCCGCGGTCGAGCACTGTGCGCAGCAAGCTGTCGGATGCGGCTTGCGCTGCCGCCCTCTGGGCGTCGACGGTTGCCAGCACGCCGGCCGTCGCAAGTCCCGCCATTCCCAATTTCAGAAAATCACGTCTTCCGGATGTGTCGTTCACGGCGACCTCCTTTCGTGTTGTGTTCCCCTTTGCACAGGCCATACACGCGACAGTGATTATCAAGATTGTCCCTTACAAAAGACACATGTATCCTGTACAAGACAGATACTAGCACCAGGAATCGACAATGCAAGATGGCAATGCCCCAGCGGTTTCGGCGGGCGAGAAGATGACGGCCTCCCGCGAGAAAGGCCTCAACCGCGTCCTGGAGATACTGGAGTTTCTTCACGCGACTCAGCGGGCGACGGGCATTGGCGATCTTGCCAAGGGGGTCAATGCGCCACGCTCGACCACCTACACGCTGGTGCGGTTGCTGGTCGATGCCGGCCTGCTGGAAATGGCCGGCGACGGCAACCGGGTCTATTTCGGCAAGAAGCTCTACCTCTACGGAATGGACTATGTCCGCGGCAACGATCTGTTGCGGCGTGGCCGCCAGGAGGTCGACCATCTGTCGCGCGAGACAGGCGAGACCTCGGAACTGTGCATGCTGCAGAGCGGCCGCTATACGATCGTTCATTCCAGCCCCGGCTCCAGGCCGTTCCGCATCAGTTCGGCCACCGGCCTGCAGATACCGCTGCCCTGGACCGCCTCGGGAAGGCTGCTGCTTGCGGGACTGGATAGAGCCGCGATCGAAGCCATGGTGTCGGACGACGACCTTGTGCTGCCCGACGGCCGCAAGCTGCGGCTCGACGATTTCATCGCCGACATCGCAAAGGCAGGAACGACCGGCTACTGCGTCACCTCGGGCCTGGTCGACGCCTATACGAAATGCCTTGCCGTACCGGTCTTTTCAGCGCCGGGCAAGGTGGAGGCGACGATGTGCCTGGTGGTGCCCATCGACACGTCGGAGAAGCGGACCGCCGATCTCATCGGCCTGCTGCGCGTCCGTGCGTCGGGGCTCTCGATCGGCGGATAGGCTACGGAATGGCGCCGAGCGCGAGCCGTCCAGGCCTCATGCGATGATGTCTGGAATGATCTTGTCTTCCAGTTTCATCAGCCGGTCCTTGAGAACCAGCTTCTTCTTTTTCATGCGCTGGATCTGCAGCGGGTCGCAGTTCGTGGCGATCATCGCGTTGATCGCGGCATCGAAATCGGCGTGTTCCTGTTTCAGCCGCGAAAATTCGAGGCGAGTATCGGCCTGTTCCTGATCGGACATTCTCTACCGTCTGCAAGTCTGCGGCGCCCAAAACTGGGCCTGGTTGGGCGGGGGCGGCCATTTACGCCGCCAGCGCGCAGCCCTTATCACATTTCACATTGTCGTGGAATGCTACCACGCAGCATTCGACATCGTTGGCGGAAGATGACACACTGTCATTGTGCCGTCACAGATGCGACCTGCGGTGGACGTGCTTGACGGCTGCAATCGAGGAAACCATGAAAGGGAGAACCAATCATGTCTCTTGCATCCCATCTTGATGAGTTGCAGCGGAAACACGGCGACATCGAACGTGAAATCGATGACGCGATGAACCACCCGTCGGTGGACGACCTGGAAATCGTGAATCTGAAGCGACGCAAGCTGGCACTCAAGGATGCGATTGAGAAACTGAGGGCGCAACCAACCACGCATTGACGCTCACCTGATATAGCCGCCCACTCCTGGCGGACTTCTTTGCCGGCGGCGCCGAGCCGCCGGTGCGGTGGCTTGATTTTCAGCGCTGCGCCATAAGCCGTCGCTAATGTCCCCCCCCCGGACATGGTTGCCACGCCCGTCGCCGGATCGCACTCGTTAGGCCCCGGGAGAGGATCAATTGCTGCCGGTGGCGACGTGTCGCCATTGACAAGCCATCTTTGCTCCTCCACCTCATGCCCGGACTTCAGCGCATCGGCCCGGCGCCTGCTTTGTGCGCCCACGGGGATGCATGGCGCTTCTGAGACAAAAGGCTGCCGGCATGACCGGATACTTCTCCTTTCCCTTCCCCCGCCGCACCTCGGTCGGCGTCGATGTCGGCGGCGTGCTCGTCGGCGGCGGTGCGCCCGTGGTCGTGCAGTCGATGACCAACACTGACACGGCCGACGTCGACCAGACGGTCGCGCAGGTCGCGGCGCTGCACCGTGCCGGCTCCGAGATCGTACGCATCACCGTCGACCGCGACGAGAGTGCGGCCGCCGTGCCGCGCATCCACGAGCGGCTTCAAAGGCTCGGCATCAATGTGCCGCTGGTGGGTGATTTTCACTATATCGGCCACAAGCTCCTGGCCGATCATCCGGCCTGCGCCGAGGCGCTGGCCAAGTACCGCATCAATCCCGGCAATGTCGGCTTCAAGGACAAGAAGGACCGGCAGTTCGGGGCGATTGTCGAAATGGCGATAAAGCACGACAAGCCGGTGCGCATCGGCGTCAACTGGGGATCGCTCGACCAGGAACTGCTGACCCGGCTGATGGACGACAACCAGGACAAGGGTTTCCCGCTGACGGCGCAGGAGGTGACGCGCGAGGCGATCGTGCAGTCGGCGATCCTGTCGGCCGAGATGGCGGAGGAGATCGGCCTTGCCCGCGAAAAGATCATCCTGTCGGCCAAGGTCAGCGGCGTGCAGGACCTGATCGCGGTCTATACCGAGCTTGCCACCCGTTCCAACCACGCGCTGCATCTCGGCCTCACCGAGGCCGGCATGGGGTCGAAAGGCATCGTCGCTTCCTCCGCCGCCATGGGCATCCTTTTGCAGCAAGGCATCGGCGACACCATCCGCATCTCGTTGACGCCGGAGCCCAATGGCGACCGCACCCGCGAGGTGCAGGTGTCGCAGGAACTGCTGCAGACCATGGGCTTCCGGCAGTTCGTGCCGATCGTCGCGGCCTGCCCCGGCTGCGGCCGCACCACCTCCACCGTGTTCCAGGAACTGGCCCAGGACATCCAGGCGGACCTGCGCAAGAACATGCCGGTGTGGCGCGAGAAATATCCCGGCGTCGAGAACCTCAAGGTCGCGGTGATGGGCTGCATCGTCAACGGCCCTGGTGAATCCAAGCATGCCGATATCGGCATTTCGCTGCCGGGCACCGGCGAGACGCCGACCGCGCCCGTCTTCGTCGACGGCAAGAAGGCGGCGACGCTGCGCGGGCCGTCGATCGCGGCGGATTTCGAGAAAATGGTCGCCGATTATATCGAACAGAGGTTCGGTCAGGGCGGCAAGGCTGCGGCAGAGTAGCCAGATGCGGCGTTTCCCGTGGGCGACGCTGATTTTCCTCTGCGGCATGGCCTGGTCGACGCTTGCCCAGGCCGATCCGCCGCAATCGGCCAAGCAGCGGCTGACCGACAAGGTCTGCGACCTGATCCAGGCGTATGCCGACCAGAACGGCCTGCCCAGGGACTTCTTCGCTCGCCTCATCTGGAAGGAAAGCCGTTTCGATCCCAATGCCGTGAGCCCTATGGGCGCCGAAGGCATCGCCCAGTTCATGCCCGGCACCGCCAAGATGCGGGGGCTAGCCGATTCCTTCGACATCAACCAGGCGATCCCGGCGTCGGCTAGATATCTCGCCGAAATGAGGACCAGCTATGGCAATCTCGGCCTGGCGGCCGCCGCCTACAATGCCGGTGAGAACCGGGTGTCGCGCTGGCTGAATGCCGGCGGCTTCCTGCCGATGGAGACAGAAAGCTATGTCTTCGACGTGATGGGCGAGCCGGTCGACAAGTTCGCCGACCGGGCCTATGCCGGAAAAGTCGAGCCACTCGATGCCAAGCTGGATTTCGCGGTCGCCTGCCGCAAACTGCCGGTGATCATGTCGAAGACCGTGGCGATGGCCTCGATCAACATCAAGCCATGGGGCGTCCAGGTGGCCGGCAATTTCCGCCGCAGCGCCGCGATCGGCCAATGGCTCAGGGTGCGGAGCCGATTTCCGGCCCTGCTTGCCGGGCATGATCCGGTGGTGAGCCGGGTGCGCACGCCGATCGGCCGGCGCGGCATCTACGCCGTCAGGATCGGGATCGACGACCGCGCCGCCGCCAATGTCATCTGCCAGAAACTGCAGAGTGTCGGCGGCGCCTGCGTGGTGGTGCGCAACCGCTAGCCGAGGGGCCGCTCCATGTTCGACGGATACATCATCTGCGGCACGCCCAGAACCGGCAGCACTCTGCTGTGCAAGCTGCTGGCGGCCACCGGAACGACCGGCGATCCCCACTCGTTCTACCGGCGGCAGGATGTGTCGGAGTGGGCCGAGGACTGGCGACTGCCCGCTCGCGGCACTATGGGTGAGCGTGACTTCGAATCTGCCTATCTCAACGCCGCGATCGGTGCCGGCAAGGGCGGTACTGAAATCTTCGGCATGCGCCTGATGCGGGAGAATCTGGACGAGCTTTCGACAATACTCGACCGGATTTTTCCCGGCCTTGCGTCGGACAAAGCCCGTTTCGAGAAGGCTTTTGGCCGTGTCCTCTACATACACCTGTCGCGCGAAAACAAGCTCGCGCAGGCTGTCTCCCTGGTCAAAGCACAGCAAACCGGTCTTTGGCATATCGCCCCGGACGGAAGCGAAATCGAAAGGGTGGGGCCTGCCAAGGAACCTCACTATGATTTCGAGCGCATCAAGGCTGAGCTCGAGGAGCTGGAAGCCTATGATGGAGCCTGGAATATCTGGTTCGCGCAACAGGGTATCGTTCCATTGCGGATCGGCTATGAGCGCCTTGCCGCCGAGCCGGCCGTGGAATTGCTGCGCATCTGCGAAGCGCTGAGCGTCCGTGCGCCGGATGCTGGGCATGTCAAGCCCGGCGTCGCCAAGCTCGCCGATGCGACAAGCCTGCACTGGATGCGCCGCTTTCATCAGGACGCAGACGTCTGAGGCGAGATGGGGTCAGGCCGTCTTGGCCACCACCGTCTCGCTGAGCCAGGTGCCGATCTTGGCACCGAGGCGATCGGGCGAAACGGGCTTGGGCAGGTAGTCGTCCATGCCGGCTGCGATGCATTTGTCGCGATCGCCCTTCAGCGCGTGCGCGGTGACGCCGATGATGGGGATGTGGTCGCCCGACGACGCCTCGATCGCCCGGATGGCGCGTGTCGCCTCATAGCCGTTCATTTCCGGCATCGAGACGTCCATCAGGACCAGCCTCGGATGCAGCGACCGGTACATCTCGACCGCGGTGCGGCCATTGCCGGCGATGCGGTAGCTCAGGCCGAGCCCATTGAGGATCTGGCCGAATACCATCTGGTTCACGTCATTGTCCTCGGCGATGAGGATGTCGATCGGGCTGTTCGCCGCAGCGGCCGATTCCGGCGCGGCGGCGACCGGCAGCGCCGGGCCGCGGATAACGGCGAAGGCGGCTGCCGTTGGCTGGGGCGACGACGGGACCGGCTCACGAATGAACCGCGCCTTGCCGACCTGCGAGCGCGCCTTCTGGATGACCGAGATGACCGTGCCGAGCAGGACCGCCGACCGCGCCGGCTTGGTCAGATGCGCCGATATGCCGAAGTCGATGATCATCTTGCCGAAATCGACCTGGTCGACGGAGGTCAGGATCACGACTGGGATGGCGGACAGCCGGCTGTCGGCGGCGATTGCGCGGGCAACATCGGCGCCGTTCATGCCAGGCATCTGATAGTCGAGGATGATGCAGTCGACGCTGGCGCCGAGTTGGCAAGCGCGATCGAGGAAGGCAAGGCCCATCGCACCGCTTTCGGCGGCGGCGCAGTCGAAGCTCCAGCTTCTGAGCTGCTCGAGCAGGATCTCTCGGTTGATCGGATTGTCGTCGATGACGAGCACGCGCGCGCCGGTGACATCCACCGGCACGATCGCGTCTCGCGCCTCGGCGCGGTGCACGGGCAGCGGCACGGCGAACCAGAAGACGGAACCGCGGCCGATCTCGCTCTCGACGCCGATCTTGCCGGCCATCAGGTCGACGAGACGAGCGGCGATGGCGAGCCCAAGGCCGGTGCCTTCGTGGCGACGGGTCGACGAGCCATCGACCTGGGCGAATTTCTCGAACACGTTCTGCAATTTCTCGGCCGGGATGCCGATGCCGGTGTCCTCGACGCGCAGCTTGAGCTGGACGACGTCGTTGACGGTTTCGCCGCCGACATCGATCAGCACATGGCCCTTCTCGGTGAATTTCACAGCGTTGCCGACCAGGTTGGTGACGATCTGCCGGAAGCGGCCGGCATCGCCGACGACATAGGCCGGCAGCCTGGGGTCGACACGCACGATGAGCTCCAGGTTCTTCTCGGCGACGCGCGCCGAGACGAGCGTCGCCACATCCTCCACCGCTTCCGAGAGGCGGAAAGGGGCAGGGTCGAGCGTCAGCTGCCCGGCATTGATCTTCGAGAAGTCGAGGATGTCGTTGATGATGGTGAGCAGCGCGTTGCCCGATTTGACGATGACGTCGGTGAAGGTCTTCTGGCGTGGGTTCAGCTCGGTCTTGGCCAGCAATTCGGCCATGCCGAGCACGCCGTTCATCGGCGTGCGAATCTCGTGGCTCATATTGGCCAGGAATTCCGACTTGGCACGGTCGGCGGCCTCGGCCTTGAACAAGGATTCGGCCGACTGGGCAAAGGCGCGACGGATCGCCAGTTCCATCGGCCGGAATATCCAGAAGGCGACGATGGCCAGGACGGCAAACAACAGGCCGCTCGCCCACAATAGCAGCCGGTCGCTGGAGGCGTCCGCCAGCTGGCGTTCATTGTCCATGGCGGTGCGGACACGCACCAGCATGGGCTGGACGAACAGGTCGTTCTGGTTGCGGATTTCGCGAGGGCTCCATTCATCGGTCTTCTGTGCCACCGACATCAGATTGAGGTTGCGAACCATGTCACGCGGCGACCAGAACAAGTCGCCATTGACGGAAGCGGCAGCGAGTTCGTCGATGGTGTTGGCGGACAGGCGGTCATGTATCGCGGCGAGTTGGGCGGTCAGTGTCTCGATCTCGCCGGTCAGACGCTCGGAATGGCCGCGCGCCGAAGCCGTCAGCGCACCGCGCGTCTCGATCCGCCAGGCGGAACTGGTTGTCTCGGCGAAGCTGGTGGCGTTGCGCAGGTCGCGGGTGAAAACGACGAGGTTGCTGCCCAGCGCGTCGATCTCATGGCGAAAGGAATTGACACGATTGAGCGCAACCATGACGGCGGCTGAAGCCAGCGCGAAAACCAGCAATCCTGAGAGATAACGTATCCGGACGGACCGAATGAAGGAAGAATATTCCGGCATGCGCAACCCCAACACATACGCAGTATTTTAACGGTCGGGATTACGCTTCATTTACATTAACATTTCGTTGGCACGACCACAGATGCACCGAGCAACCCTGTATCGCCCGCCGTCAGCTTTTACGGGTCGCCACGAAGGTCGCGGCGGCCTTCAGCAGGGCCGCCTTCTCGCCATAGGGTTCCAGCAGCGTGTGCGCCTGGCCGACGAGACCGTCGAGCTGCTTGCGCGCCCAGTTCGCGCCATGCAGCGCCACCAGCGTGCCCTTGCCGGCGGCGGCATCCTTGCCGGTCGCCTTGCCCATCTGGCTGGCGTTGGCGGTCAGGTCGAGCAGGTCGTCGGCAAGCTGGAAGGCAAGGCCGATCGCTGAGCCGAACTCGGCCAGCCTTTCGCGGTCATCCGATTGCGCGCCAGCCAGGATTGCACCCGCCTCGCAGGCGAAGCGGATCAGCGCGCCGGTCTTCATGGCCTGCAGCCGGATGATGCCGGCCTCGTCCGGTCGCGCCTGCTCGGCTTCGAGATCGAGCTTCTGACCGCCGACCATGCCACCGGCCCCGGCGGCGCGGGCAAGCGCCAGCACCAATGCGGCCCGGCGCTCCGCCGGCAGCGCGGTCGCTTCGCCGGCGAGAATATCGAAAGAAAGGGTCAGCAGTGCGTCGCCGGCCAGGATGGCGGTGGCCTCGTCGAAGGCCTTGTGCACGGTCGGCTGGCCGCGGCGCAGATCATCGTCGTCCATCGCCGGCAGGTCGTCGTGGATGAGCGAATAGCAATGCACGCATTCGAGCGCCGCCGCGACGCGCAGCGCCGCCTCGCCGTCGGCCGAAAACAGCGCCGCACTTTCCATCACCAGGAAGGGGCGCAGGCGCTTGCCGCCATTCAGCACACCATGGCGCATCGCCGCCATCAGGCGATCGGGCCGCGCGATCTCGCCCGAAAGCGGGCGGTCGTCGAGCAACCGGCGCAGCATCACCTCGACGGCGGCCGCGCGTCTGATGAGCGCCATTTCGAACGCCATTTCGTCGTCATTCGTCATGGCCGGGACCGGTAGCGGACACTCAGACGTTGCGCAAGAAGGCAAGCGCCATTATGCCGGAGCGGAAAGAGCCCGTTTGGAAACTCACCTCCTGCGGTCATCTGAAGGCGTTTTCCGGGGTTCCGGTGCTCACGTACTTGATGTGCGTTCCGCTCCGGTTCCCGAAAACACCATCATTTGGCTCGCTGGAACGAGTTTCGAAACGCGCTCCGTGGCACGGGTTGGGCGGCTTGGCGGAACCGATCGTCGATCATGAGACCGAAAAGCTGGACATGGCGACGAGATCGCGCGGCGTGAACCGCCGCGGTCTCAGGCGCTGGGTCCGGCGTGGCATCGTCGTGGCCGCCGTGCTGGCGCTTGTCCCGGTGGTGCTGACCTTTCTCTATCTGCCCTCCTTCGTGCATCCGGTGTCGACGTTGATGCTGAAGGATCTGGCGACCTTCTCCGGCTACGACCGGCGCTGGGTTTCCATCGATGACGTGGCGCCCGTGCTCGCGCATTCGGTGATCATGTCGGAGGACGGGCAGTTCTGCTTCCACCGCGGCGTCGACCTCGGCGAACTCAGGGGCGTCGTCGACGACGCGCTGGCCGGCGAGGCGACGCGCGGCGCCTCGACCATCACCATGCAGACGGTGAAGAACCTCTTCCTCTGGTCGCGGCCGCTGGCCTCGGTGCGCAAGGTCGTCGAACTGCCGCTGGCCGTCTATTTCGACGCGGTGATGTCGAAACGGCGCATCATGGAGATCTATCTCAACATCGCCGAATGGGGCCCGGGCATCTACGGCATCGAGGCGGCGGCGCAGCACCATTTCGGCATTTCGGCAAAGCAGTTGTCGCGCCGGCAGGCGGCCCTTCTCGCTGTCACCCTGCCCAATCCGATCGCCCGCAATCCGGCAAAACCCGGCCCTGGCCTCAGACGGCTCGCCAATCTGATCGAGCGGCGCGCCGGCCGCTCAGGGGCCTATGTCGGCTGCCTCGAATAGAGTGTGTCGATGTTCAGGCGATGCCGCCCTGCAAACGGCGGATATCCCCGCCTCCGGTGGTCACGGACGTTCCGCTCGGGTTCTCGGCATCCACCATTTCCGGCTCGGCCTGACCTGAACCTCAACGCAGTCCGGCATGGCCGCTGAAAAAAAATCACGGCAGTGCTGGCCAAAGCGGCGTCAGGCGTGTATAGGCACCCGACTTTCTCAGATTTAGGCCCCGACATGGCCCTTTCACGAGGGCGGGCGGGGCTTTTGACCATGTAGTGGAGCATATCCATGGCCGTTCCGAAACGCAAAACCTCTCCGTCCAAGCGCGGCATGCGCCGCTCGGCCGACGCCCTCAAGGCCCCGACCTATGTCGAGGACAAGAATTCCGGCGAAATGCGCCGCCCGCACCACATCGACCTGAAGACCGGCATGTATCGCGGTCGCCAGGTGCTGACGCCCAAGGAAAGCTGAGCCCAGCTTCCAAGGCTTTGAGTTGCAAAAGACCGGCCTCTGGCCGGTCTTTTTGCGTTTGGTGACGCCGTGCGTGCCGGCTATTTCAAGCGCTAAGCTTCTGTCTCTCGTTTTCCACGGCCGGGCAACCGGCTGACATGGTTGTTGCATCCGGTCTTCGACCGTGTTTGCGGCCGCGCACGAAAAATCTTGACGTCGCGCCTGCGGAGCCTTCTACAGAAGGTGCCCCCACATGGAGACGCCAGATGTTCGGTGCCGTCCCGCTTTTGATCGTGCCTTTCGTGCTCTACAATCTCGGCCTGCTCGGAATATTCGGCGGCGGCGACGATCCATGGGCGAGCGAGGTGTTCTCGTTCAGGATGATGTCGGGCGGGGTGTTCTCGATGACGCTCGGCGACCTGATGGTGCTGATCGGGCTGATCTTCCTGTTCCTCGAAATGGTGAAGTCGGCGCGTACGACCACGGCTTCGATCATGGACCATCTTCTGTCGACGCTCGTCTTCGTCGCTTTCCTGGTCGAATTCCTGCTGGTCAAGGGTGCGGCGCACTCCATCTTCTTCACGTTGATGATCATTGCGCTGTTCGACGTGCTGGCCGGGTTCGCCGTGTCGATGCGGTCGGCCAGCCGCGACATCAATTTCAATTAGGATGCGTTGATATTCAGGTGATGCCGGCCTGCGAACGGCGGTCTCCTGCGCTTCCGGTGCTCACGTACCCAAACGTACGCTCCGCTCCGGTTCTCGGAGCCCACCATTCTCGGCTCGGCCTGACCCGAATCTCAACACATCCTAGACCGAAGCCTCAGCCCGGATCGGCGGTGAAGCCGGCGGCCTCGATGCCGGCGATGGCGGCTGCCTCGTCATTGTCCGACGTGTCGCCGGAAATGCCGACGGCACCGACAACAGTGCCGTCCGTGTCCCGGATCAGCACGCCGCCGACGACCGGCAGCACGCGTCCCCCCGACACGTCGGAAATCCCGGCAACCAGATGCGGACGCTCCTTGGCGAAGGCCTCGACCTTGCGCGAGCCCATGCCGATGGCCAGCGCGCCGTAGGCCTTGCCGGCCGACATTTGCGGGCGCAGGAACGAAGCGCCGTCCTGGCGTTGGAAGGCGACAAGGTGCCCGCCGGCGTCGAGCACAGAGACGCCGAGGGGCTTGAGCTTGAGATCGGCGCCCCTGGCGAAGGCGGCATTGATGATCTCGACGGCTTTTTCGAGCGACAGCGCGGTCATGGCAATCTCCTGTTGAACAGCTCAATCATCGGCGGCCAGCCGGACGAGGCAATCCCGGTTTCGCATGAAAGTGCTTCCCGTGAAGGAGCGGGATGAAGGCGCGCCTATCCGCTGGTGCCACGACTTCTCGATTCAGAGTGAGGAATTGGCGGACAGGCCGGGGGCGTTACTTCTTCTTGGCGCGGGCCGGCTTCTTGGCGGGTGCGGCAGGCGTGTTGGCCAGATCTTCGGCTTCCTTGGCGAGCCGCAGCGCCCGCAGCTTGTCGGTCTTGGCCTTGCGCGCGTCGCTCTCGGCGACGTACTCGGCCATGGCCTTCTGACGGACTGTCGCCGCCTCTTCCTGCTTCTTGAAGCGCAGATCGGCACGCGCGCGGGCAGTGTCCCTAGAGTTCTCAACCAAGAGTCTATCCAATCCCGTCACGTGTGATTTCCGTCTCTTGTAGCAGAGCCGGCCTTTCAACGGGGAAAATAGTTGGTCAGGCGGCGGGGCTGACGTAAGCGGCCTTTTCGGCAACCACCGCTTCATAGGCGGCCCGCAGCGTCGCGCGAACAGAAGGGCCGCACGTTTCATCGAGGGGTGTACCGAGGTGCTCATGGCGCAACTCGGCCATGAATTTCTCCCACAGTGGCGGTCCGCCCTTTTCCAGGAGCTCCGCGCGGATCGAGAGTTCCTCGCTCGTCGGCAGCCAGATGCGGCCCCAGGCGCCGAGATGGGCCAGGATGGGAACCAGCGTGATGGCCATCTCGGTCAGGCTGTAGATCGCCTTCTGCTTGTGACTGGGGTCGTGCGCCTTGGTCAGCATGCCAAGCTCCATCAGCCGCTTCAACCGGTCGGCGAGAATGTTGGAGGCAATGCCTTCCATCGATCCATTGAGCAATTCGCGGAAATGGCGCCTGCCGCCGAAAATCATGTCGCGCAGGATGATCAGACTCCAGCGGTCGCCGAACACCTCGAGCGAGAGGTTGATCGGGCAGCCGGACCGGCGATCGAGGGGCATTCGCATCTCTCCACAAAACCAGTTGCATTATCGTATCGGTTTTACTATCGTGCAACCGATTGCGAAATGCAATCAGAAACGGGAGCCATGAAATGACCACCAGAGACAGTCCCGACATCGTATCTGAAACCCTGGGCGATCCGGCGAATCCCGCGCTGCTCCTGATCATGGGCGCGATGGCCTCGATGCTGTGGTGGCCGGAGGCGTTTTGCCGGAACCTGGCGGATGCCGGCCTCTACGTGATCCGATACGACAATCGCGACACCGGCCGGTCGACCAAATATCCGGTGGGACAGCCGCCCTACACTTTCGACGACATGGCCGACGACGCGATTGCCGTTCTCGACAGCCACGGCATCGGCAAGGCGCATGTCGCGGGCATGTCGATGGGCGGCATGATCGCGCAGCTCGTCGCGCTCAGGCATCCCTTACGCGTCGCTTCGCTGACCGTGATCAGCAGTTCGCCGGTGGGGATCGACACTTCGCATCTGCCGCGGACAACCGACGCCTATCTGGAGCATTCGGCAGACGGGGCCAAGGTCGACTGGGGGGACCGCCGTCAGGTCATCGACTTCATGGTCGGGGATGCGCGGGCGATCGCCAGCACAGCCCATTCGTTCGACGAGGCCAAGATGAGAGCGTTCATCGAACGGGATTATACCAGGTCCAACGGCTTCCTGAGCGCCACCAATCATTTCATGCTCGGGGGCACCGACCAGTGGACGGGTCGCCTGCACGAGATGAAAGCGCCGTTGCTGGTCATCCACGGCACGTCGGACCCGATCTTTCCGGTCGAGCATGGCGAGGCCCTGGCCCAAGCTATTGCCGGCGCGAAGCTTCTTCGTGTCGAAGGCGGCGGTCACGAACTGCATCCGGACGACTGGCCTGATCTGGAAGCCGCCATCGTCGCGCACGTCCGATCCAACCGAGACTTCGCTTGTGAGGCTTGACGAGCGAGGCTTGCCGAAATAGTTAAGTAAACGCTTCAGTGTTGGCACAAAAACAGACGAGCCCAAGAATGTCCCTGACCCTGCATTTCCACCCGCTGGCCTCCTTCTGCTGGAAGCCGCTGATCGCGCTCTACGAGAACGCCACGCCTTTCGCGCCTGTCATCGTCGATCTCGGCGACGAGCAATCGCGCGCGGCCTTCCTGGAGATTTCGCCGACCGGCAAGATGCCGGCGCTGCGCGACGAAGCGCGCGAGCGCACGGTGCTGGAATCGACCATAGTCGTGGAATACGTGGCGGCACACTATCCAGGACCGGTCGACCTCGTGCCGGCCGACATCGATCTGGCGCTGGCGGTCCGCCAGGCCGACCGCTTCTACGATTTCTACGTCCAGGAGCCGATGCAGAAGATCGTCGGCGACAGGTTGCGGCCGCAGGACAAGACCGACCCGTTCGGTGTCGAGCAGGCGCGGGCTCAGTTGCGCAATTCCTACGCCATCATCGAACAGGAGATGCAGTCGAGACAATGGGCTGTCGGCGATGCCTTCACCCTGGCCGATTGCGCGGCGTCCCCCGCACTCTTCTACGCCAACAAGGTCGAGCCTTTCGGCGAAAAATATCCGGTCGTGAAGCGCTATCACGACCGCCTGCTGCAGCGTTCCGCCTTTGCCCGCGTCATCGAGGAGGCGCAGCCCTACTTCAAGCTCTTTCCCTACAACAACGGCTGACCGCGATGCTGCACGATCCCGCCCAGCTCGACCTGATGTTCCAGGCGCTCGCCGATCCGGCGCGGCGGCAGATGGTCGACCGGCTGTCGCGTGGCCCTGCATCGGTCAGCCAGTTGGCCGAGCCGCTGGCGATGTCGCTGTCGGCCGTCGTCCAGCACCTCAACCTACTGGAGGCGAGCGGCCTGGTGCGCACGCGGAAGGTCGGACGGGTGCGCACCTGCCAGATCGAGCCGAAGGCGCTGCGAGCGGCCGAGCACTGGATCAACGAGCGGCGTCTCTCGTGGGAGCGCCGGCTGGATCGGCTCGGCGATTTCCTGGCCGAGGGCTAGAGAGGAAGCTTCCATGTCAAAGTCCAAATCCGAGTTGGTGCGCGGCTATTTCGCCGCCTTTCAGGCCGGTGACCGCGCCGTGATGGAAGCCGCGCTGGCCAACGATTTCACCTTCACCAGCCCCTATGACGACGCCATAGGCCGCGCCGCCTACTTCGTGCGCTGCTGGCCGAACGGCAAGCTGTTTCGTTCAATCACGGTCGAGCGGGTCTGCGAGGACGGCGACGCGGTCTTCGTCCTCTACCGTGGCGAGACATCGGACGGCAAAAGCTTCCGCAACACCGAACTCCACCGCTTCCTGGGCGACCAGCTACACAGTGTCGAGGTCTATTTCGGCGCCGCCTGGAAGGACGGCGTCTTCATCCCCCAGCAATAGCCGGATTCACGCATGATCCCGAAGACCGGCCTACAGTTTCGGGGTCACGCTCCGGGTAATTCAATCCACCGAGGAAGGTTTCATGACCGAACGATCCGTTGTCCATTCCACCTTTGTCGTCGAGAGGACCTATCCGGTGGCTCCGGCGAAAGTCTTCGCCGCGTTCAGCAACCCGGATTCCAAGCGGCGATGGTTCGTCGATCCCCATGACCCGACGCCCAGCCGGCATGAAATGGACTTCCGCGTCGGCGGCAGGGAGGTCAATGCCGGCTGCCCGAGCGATGGGCAAATGCATTTCTTCAACGCGGTCTATCAAGACATCGTGCCGGACCAGCGCATCGTCTACAGCTATGAGCTGCTGTTCGGCGAAACGCGCGTCTCGGTGTCGCTGGCGACAATCGAATTTATGGCGGAAGGCGGCGGCACGCGGCTGGTGATGACAGAGCAGGGCGCCTTCCTCGACGGCCACGACACCTCAGCCACGCGCGAGCACGGAACGGGCGAACTGCTCGACGCGCTCGGCGCCTTCGTGAATTCGCAGTCCTGACCGGCAGGTCGGCTGTCGCGGGGAGGAATGGTCAAGCTTCCCAGAATTGATCGAGCCAGATGTTGAGTTTCAGGAAGCCGGAATTGCTCACCCTATAGACACGCCGCGTGCCTTCAGCCTTGGCGTTGACCAGACCGGCGTCGAGCAAGACTTTCAGATGCTGCGACACGGCCGGACGGGAGACTGGCAGCCCGGCCGCCAATTCGTTGACGGTCTTCGGACCGCGTCGAAGTTCTTCCAGAAGATGGCGCCGATTGGGGTCGGCGATCGCCATGAAGGCGTCGGAAAACATCATATTTCATTTGTGAGGCAAAGTTTTTCAAATCTCAACTGTTTGCTTCTGCTTTTCTTCTCGGATCGAGCCGCAATGCTTCAGGGGTCACCGAACGGTCGGCCGGCTGCGTCTTGAAGGCGTCGCGATCCTCGATCGGCACGGGAGCGCGGCGGCTGATGCGCAGCAGCGTGTAGCCAGCCAGGGACAGATGCGCGAAGGCGGTCGCGAGGAACAGGCCCTCCGGGCGCATCCAGCCCATCAGGGCGGCGGCCAGCAACGGCCCGATCATAGTGCCGAAGCCGTAAAGCAGCAGCAGCCCGCCCGAGACCTTGACGAAATCCTCGGAACGCGCGTGGTCGTTGGCATGCGCCACGGCGATCGAATAGAGCGTATAGGCGAAAGCGCCGTAGGCGGCGGTGAAGACGAGGACGAAGACCGCGGAGCGCGGCTCGAACAGGAAGATGAGAAGCGCAAACAGTGCCGCGCCGAAGGCGGCACCGGCGAGCACGAAGCGGCGGTCGGTCTTGTCGGAGAGGCGCCCGGCCGGAAGCTGCATGGCGGCGCCGGCGACCACGACAAGGCTCATCATCAAGGCGATCTCAGCCGTGGAGATGCCGATGCGGGCACCGTAGACCGCGCCAAGCGTACCCCAGGCGCCGTTGGCGATGCCGATCAAGAGGCAGGCGATCGCCGACACCGGCGAGTTGGCGTACAGCCCCTTGACATCGAGCTTGACGTCCTGAAGCGGCTTCGGATGCGAGGCCGTCGAAACCGCGGTTGGGATCAGCGACAGGCAGAACAGGATGCCGGTGATCATGAACAGCGAGGCGGATTTCACATCGCCGCCGGCGACGATCATCTGTCCTCCCATGATCGAGGCATAGGTGACCATCATATAGAGGCCGAAGACAGTGCCACGGTTCTCATTGGTGGCCTTCTCGTTCAGCCAGCTCTCGATGACCATGAAGGCGCCGGCCATAGTGAAACCGGTGAAGGCGCGCAGCAGGATCCAGACATATTCGTCGATGACCAGACCCGTCAGCAGCGCCACGATGGCGCCGGACGCGGCAAAGGCGCCGAAGGCGCGCACATGCCCGGCGCGGCGCACGATGCGTGGCGCAAAGAAGCAGCCCGTGACGAAGCCGCCCGCCCACGCCGTGCCCATCAGGCCGAGCGAGGCGGTCGAGAACCCTTCCACCTGACCGCGCAAGGGCAACAGCAGCCCGTGCAGTCCCGATGCCGCCAGGAGGAAGGCGGTGCCGCGAAGCAGGGAAAGGATCGGTCGGTAGGCTGCGAGCATTTTTTGATCCGGCTGGACTGGAAGGGACGCAGGTTTGAAGACAGTCGCATTCGGGCTTTTCGGCGGCGGACGGTCGCCCGGCGAATTATCCGCGGCGGAACAGCGCCTCGGCAGCCGACTTGGTGTTGTCCTTGGTCTTGAGTTCGGCCTCCAGCCGGATGATCTCGTCGCGCAGGATGCCAATGCGCTCGGACAGATCTCCGACGGAAAGCAGCGACAGGTCTTGCCCGATCTCGTGCGGGCGCGCCTTCTTCTTGGGTTCGTCGTCGAAGATCGCCATTGCCGCTCCTCCTCCGCCAGACCAGATTGGCCATTTGCCTGATTTGGCAATCAGCATACATAGGGCAGGGGCATCGATGCAAACAGCCGATAGAGCCGGCGAGAAAAGACGGGAAACTTCATGGCGAGCGGACAGAGAATTCCGGCACGGATGGCGGCGATCGCGATCTCGGAGCCGGGCGGGCCCCGGGTGCTGAAGCCGGAAACGCGCGACGTTCCGGTGCCGAGTCCTGGCGAAATCCTGATCAAGGTCCATGCCGCCGGCGTCAATCGGCCCGACGTGCTGCAGCGCAAAGGCGCCTATCCGCCGCCGCCCGGCGCATCGGACCTGCCCGGTCTCGAGGTATCTGGAGAAGTGGCAGCCCTCGGCGACGGGATATCGCGCTGGCGCATTGGCGACAGGGTCTGTGCACTGACGCCGGGCGGCGGCTATGCCGAATATGCCAGGGTTCATGCAGGCAGCGTGCTGCCGCTGCCGGCGGGCTTCACCCACACGGAAGCGGCGGCGGTGCCGGAGAACTACTTCACGGTCTGGCACAATGTGTTCGAGCGCGGCGGGCTGAAGAAGGGTGAGACACTGCTCGTCCACGGCGGCTCGTCCGGCATCGGCACCACGGCGATCCAACTCGCCTCGGCCTTCGGCGCCTATGTCATCACCACCGCCGGCAGCAAAGAGAAATGCGACGCCTGCCTGAAGCTCGGCGCCGACCGCGCGATCAACTACCGCGAGCAGGATTTCGTCACGGCTGTGAAAGAGGCGACGGGCGGCAAGGGCGCCGACGTCATCCTCGACATGGTCGGCGGCGACTATGTCCAGCGAAACTACGAGGCCGCTGCGATCGAGGGCCGCATCGTGCAGATCGCGGTACAGGCAGGGGCTGTCGCGAGCGCCGATTTTTCCAGAATCATGGTCAAGCGGCTGACCCATACGGGTTCGACGCTGAGGCCGCGCACCGTCGAGTTCAAGGCGGCGATCGCGGCGGCACTGGAGGCGCAAGTGTGGCCCCTGCTGGGCTCGCGCAAGGTCGCTCCGGTCATGGACATGATCTATCCGCTCGCCGATGCCTGGCGGGCGCATGAACGCATGGAGGAGGGCGAGCATATCGGCAAGATCGTGCTCGACGTCGGCTAGGCCGCGTCGATTCGGGGTGAGGCCGGCCTGCAAACTGCCTCACCTCAATCTCGGCCGGTTGTGGGGCTTGCGCGCCCTGCCTAGAAGATGAACAGAGGCTTAATGGTGCAATGCAGCATTTGCATCATTGCTATGCAAAATCGGCCGTTCAAGTCCCGTTCGAAGATGACTATTTGAGCATCACCGAAACGAACCCAATTCAGGAGGACTACCATGAACCCGATCCGCGCTTTCCGTAACTGGCGCATGTACAACGAGACCGTTCGCGAACTGAACCGCCTCAACGCGCGTCAGCTCAGCGACCTCGGCATCAACCGCGGCGACATCGAGAGGATTGCCCGTCAGGCAATCTGATTGCAAGCGCGGCCTGCCGCAAGGCAGGGCCGCAATACAGAGCCGCCGCAGACGCTTGTCGTCGCCGGTTCCGAACCCGCTGGACCCTGTCCGGCGGGTTTTGTCTTTTTGGGGGCAGAATAGCGGCGGAGACAATCGCACCGTCCCGACCGGCGCCGGGCAGGCTGGCCTCTATTTCGGCAAGGCATCTTGGCGCCCGAGAGCGTTGCTCAAGAGCACGGAACCGTTCCGATAATCGCCGGTTCGCTGTTTCTGGCGGGCTTCTCCAAAAACATTGCGAAACAGCCAGGGAACGGTTATATAGGCCGCGAATTTCCCATTTTGGTGGCTCTAAACCACCGCCCGCGCGGGAACGCGGGCGAACGAGAAGGATTTTTGTACATGGCCAACACGCTGCTGATGCCCAAGGCGACCGCCGTCTGGCTGGTCGACAACACCGCGCTTTCCTTCGAGCAGATCGCACAGTTCTGCGGGCTGCATCCGCTCGAGGTCAAGGCGATCGCCGACGGCGAATCAGCGCAAGGCATCAAGGGCATGGACCCGATCATGACCGGCCAGCTGACCCGCGACGAGATCGCGCGCGCCGAGAAAGACCCGAACCAGCGCCTGAAGCTCTCCGACCCCAAGGTGCGGGTGCCGGAATCCAAGCGCAAGGGTCCGCGCTACACGCCGCTGTCGAAGCGTCAGGACCGGCCGAATGCGATCCTGTGGCTGGTGCGCAACCATCCCGAACTCAAGGACGCGCAGATTTCGCGCCTCGTCGGCACCACGAAGTCGACGATCGAGCAGATCCGCGAACGCAAGCACTGGAATTCGGCCAACCTGCAGCCGATGGACCCGGTGACGCTCGGCCTCGCCTCGCAGATCGACCTCGACATGGAAGTGAACCGCGCCTCGCGTGGCCGTG
Source organism: Mesorhizobium sp. ES1-4 (assembly GCF_020164745.1). Lineage (GTDB taxonomy): Bacteria > Pseudomonadota > Alphaproteobacteria > Rhizobiales > Rhizobiaceae > Mesorhizobium. The sequence continues at coordinate 195,264 of NZ_JAIUGV010000005.1, forward strand.
AGCAGGCGCCGCCGGTCGGCGACACGCTGCTTCCGGCGGCATTGACGGAGCGGCTGGTGCCGGCGCCAGAGAAACCGAAGGACGAGGACGCGGAACTCGACGCCAGCGCCGTGTTCGCCAAGCTGTCGGCCCTGAAGTCGAAGGATACCGACACGGGCGAGGAGGAATAGCATCGGCTCTTCCTTCTCCCCTTGGGGGAAGGAAGGACCGTCAGCTTCGCGCCGCGCGGTCCGGCGCCATGCCATAGTCCTCGCTGCGCTCCACCGCCCGGTAGAAATCGGCAAGCTGCTTGCCGCGTTCGGGCTTGAAGATGCGGCCGGCGATGACCACCGAGGCAATGCGGTCGATGCGGAAAGCGCGGAAATCATCGCGCATCTCGCACCAGGCGACCAGCGTCCACACCTTGCCCCAGAACCACAGGCCGAGCGGCCTGATGTCACGCGCGGTGCCGCGGCCGGCCTCGTCACAGTAGTCGATAGTCAATACCTGGCGTTTCTCGACCGCTCGCTCGATCAGGTCGATCGCCTCGCGGGCGGCGTCGCTGACCACCCACATGGGCGTGTGGATCTCGGTGCGGGCGATGCGGTCCTTTTCTGCATCGGGCAGAACGGCACCGATCTTGACCAGCGCCTCGTCGGCGGCCCGCGCCATGGCAGCGCCGCCAAAGGCGCGCACCATGCGGGCGCCGGCAACCAGCGCCACGATCTCGTCACGCGTGAACATCAGCGGCGGAAGGTCGAAACCCTCCCTCATCATGTAGCCAACGCCAGCCTCGCCGTCGATCGGCACGCCCGTCGACTGCAGGTCGGCTATGTCGCGGTAAATGGTTCGCTCGGAAACCTCGAGCCACGTGCCGAGCTTCTGGGCGGTAACCAGGCGGCCACCACGCAGATGCTGCACGATCTGAAAGAGCCTGTCGGCGCGGCGCATCGTTTGCTTCCCCAGTGTCTTTCCTACGCATGCCGTGGCTCCCGGACCGGATCCACTTCCACATGGCATGCATTATGGCTTCAGCCCCTCGCGCTTGCGCTGCGTGGCAACGAATTCCGCGCCGAAGGACAATTTACGCGTTGTCGGCGTCTTCGCATCGAGCACGCGCCAGAAAGGTGCGATGTCGCTCAGCGTCATGCCGCGCTCAAGGTCCTCCCTGGCGGCCTCGGCGACCGTGCGCAGATGATAGCCTATGGTGACCGGGCATGTCACTTCGGCGCCGTGCTCGATGGCAAGGGCGGTCCGTAGAGCGCGAACATCCATCTCGACGCCTTTGGGAATCGAGCGAATGAAATCGTCGACCTGGCGAGCGGTCGGCACCAGCATCGGCTGGCCCTCGATGACATCTCCCATCGTGCGCGGCGTTGGTTTCACGCCGTTGATGCCTGGTGTGTTCAGCCTGTCGTTCCAACTCTTCATAGATCGTCCTTTCGGCCGGCCGTGCGCAACATCCACCATCGCACGAGGCTCCTGACAACATACTGTCAGGAGCCTTCAGCATACCCCTTGGCGAACAACGCCCGCATCTGCGCGACATCGCTGCTTTTTCGGGATAGAGCGTCTGTAGAAAGGCAAGAGCGAATGTGCCGGGTGCCGAACCCGGCGCGGAAACGATCTTGCCGTCGGCCACGGCATGCGGCACGTCCTGATAATTGTTATCGCCAGCATAGCCGGCTTCGTGGCCATTGATCCAGTCACGGCCATTGCTGGTATGCCTGGCTTTTTCGAACAGCCCGGCCCGGGCCAGCGCCAGCGTCCCGGCGCAGATACCGCCTATGACGCCGCCGCGCGACGCGACTGCAGTGAGCAGTTCGGCCGCATCCGGCGGCGCCTTGCCAGCCCACTGATCCGAGCCGATGACGGCGACAGCATCGAGATCGGTGTTCTCACCGGCTTTCACCGAGCGGTCCGGCGCCAACCGAAAACCGCTAATTCCCGTCACCGGCTTGCCGTCAGGCGTCAGCGACACGGCTTGGGCGCCGAACCATTCGACCGCCGAGGCCGCCAGCAGCCCATATTCCCAATCAGCAAAACCTTCGATGAACAGGAAGCCGATTCTCTTCTGATCGGGCATAAGCTCGCTCCATCCCTCGCGCGCGGTCTCATTTCACGCGTGTCGTACCCCCGAAACGGGCCACTTTGGGCGACACGCATTGGTATCTGGGCGTTGACGCATCCGCATCCAACTGCTGCGTCGAATTTTTTATCTCAATTGCCGCGAAGGCGACGGTCGGCATACATGTCCGGCCAGCCGATATCCTTGCGGATGTCGGCGGGAAGCGAGTTCATGAAGCGCTGCGTGCGGATCTCATTGCGCATGGTCCGCACCTTGCCGACATAGTGCTGCATGCCGCGCAGAATGGTAAAACCGTTCATGGATATTCTCCTCTCTCTAACCGCAGGCAGTATCGCATACCCCTGCTGACAGCAGTCTGTCAGGAGGATGGGAGGGCGCGCGACGATGATCCGTTCGGCGTGTGTCCTGACGGAAAGCGTTGTTTTTCGCTGCATGGCGCGATGCCGCCGCGGCAGGTCCGACTGTCGCCAACTGTTCACCAGTAAGGCACCAATCCAGGCAGCATTGTTCATCGTGTGATGACGGACTGTTGGGATAATCGGCCTTCAGTGAAGGGACCGCACTTCTGATATGAAAGGAGAAAATTGTTCCCCAAAATAGCTAAAAAGGGAGGCGACCATGAGCTTGCAACTGACAGGAATCCACCATCTGACCGCAATCACCGCCAATGCACCGGGCAATCTTCATTTCTACACCAAGGTGCTGGGCCTGCGGCTGGTCAAGAAGACTGTGAACCAGGACGATACCTCGGCCTACCACCTCTTCTATGCCGACGGCGAGGCAACGCCGGGCACCGATCTCACCTTCTTCGACTGGCCGGTTGGCCGCGAACGGCGCGGCACCCACAGCATCGCGCGGACCAGCCTCCGGGTCGGCAGCCGGGAGAGCCTTGGCTGGTGGAAGCAGCATCTGGCCGGCGAGGGCGTCGTGACAGGGGAGATTGCCGATATAGGCGGCTACCCGTCACTGGATTTGGAAGATCCCGAAGGCCAGCGTCTGCGGCTCGTCAACGATGGCGGCGGGGGCGGTAGCCATCCCTGGGCGCAAAGCCCGGTGCCGGCCGAGCATCAGATTCGCGGGCTCGGGCCGATCGTCATCAGTGTCCCCGACATCACCAACACCGAGGCGGTGCTGACCAAGGTGATGAACATGCGCGAAGTCCGCGACTATGCCTCGCCGGATGGCGAGGGCCAGGTCCACGTCTTCGAGATGGGCGCGGGCGGGCCGGCAGCGGAGCTTCATGTTGCCGTCCAGCCTGGCCTGGCACCAGCGCGGCAAGGCGCCGGTGCGGTCCATCATGTTGCCTTCAGGGCGCCTGACCAGGAGACGCTGCATCAATGGACAGCGCGCCTGGCCGAATTCCGGCTGCCGTCGAGTGGCGAGGTCGAGCGCTATTACTTCCGCTCGCTCTATTTTCGCGAGCCGAACGGCATCCTGTTCGAGATCGCCACGGACGGGCCGGGGTTCACCGCCGACGAGCCGCTGGAGACGCTGGGCGAAAGCCTTGCCCTGCCGCCTTTCCTCGAAGCAAAACGCGCTTCGATCGAGGCCGGCCTCAAGCCGCTGAGGTAAATCGTTCCCTGGGAGGCAGCGCCGCGTTCCGGTTCGGGACACGGCGCTTGTTTGTTTCTCTGAGATCGAAGAAGGCGCTTTGACAGTTGGCCGCGTTGCTGGTCAAAGGCGGCATGACGAAACTCCTGGCCCTTGTCATTGTCGGGTTCATGCTGATTCAGATCATCAAGCCGCTTGGCTGGCCCGGGCTCAAGCGACGCGGCGATTTCTGGAAGCTGGCGCTTCTTGCCATGGCGGCGATCTCACTGGCGGCCGTGCTTGGGCATTTGGCATAGGCCCGCAACATTCGCCGTCGGGATTCAGTCACCAAGCACTGGTCCGACAAGGTGTTCCGCCCAGGCCCGGTAGCCGGCCTCCGAGGCATGAAAACCGTCGGAGGCAAAGCCGGCCTCCGGCTTGGTGATCGGCAGGCGTGGCGCCGGCACCGCGCCGCGCTCCAGGCAGAGGCGCTCGCCCATCCGGTTCATCGCGATGGCGCGGACCTCGAGGATCTTGCCGAGCAGCGACGGCATGGCGGGCGCCCGTGTGAACTCCAGCACCGGCGACCATACGACGCGTGCTTCCGGCCATTTGGCGCGCAGCGCATAAAGCAGGCCGCCGAACTCTTTCTTGAAGCGAGGCACGGAATGGAAATTCTTGGTGTCGTTGGTGCCGATGGCAAGCACGATATGCGTCCAAGGGTCAGCCGACAGATTGAGCAGGACATGGTCGCGGATCTGGCCCGATGTCGCCGAATTGAAGCCGGCCGCGCGCCAGATGGGAAAGGCGAGCCAGGTGAGAAGGGCCGGGAAACGCATGGCAATACCGTGCAACGAGCTGCGTCAGCCTTAGCGCAAGTTTCGGCGGGGGTGAACGCTCTTCAGTCGCAGCAGCCCGGATGCGCCGGCTGACGGTCCTGATATTCGTCATGCAGGCGGACCCAGTCCATCAGGCCATGATAGGGGCCATTTTCGTTGCGCCCCTTCGGCGTCATGTCGAGATAGGCATAGGTGCCGATCAGCGCCTCGCCGCCGCGGGCACGCGACAGGAAGGTGAGGAAGATGTCGCCATTCCCATCCCTGTAGAAGACGCTGGCGCCGGGAAGCTCCTTCGATGTCCGGGGCCGGGTCTCGAAATTATAGGTGGTGTCGCCGGCGGCGATCTGCCTGTCGGTGAAGGAAACCTGCATGTCGAAGTTGAAATCCGACGCATAGGACGACACCCAGTCGAATTTCCAGCCCATGCGCTGCTTGTAGGGCAGAAGTTCCGCCAGCGGCGCGCGCGAGACCACCACCAGCGACACGTCGTGATGACTGAGATGCAGATTGGCGCTGTCGATATGATCGGCGAGGAAGGAGCAGCCCTCGCAATGATGGGCGCAGCCTGGTCCAAACATGAAATGGTAGACGATCAGCTGGCTGTTGGCGCCGAACAGGTCGGCTAGCTTCTTCGGGCCTTGCCCGGTCTCGAAGACATAGTCCTTCCTGATCTTCAGCCAGGGCAATTCTCGCCGCTCGGCTGCGATGCGCTCGCGCAACCGAGTCAGTTCCTTCTCACGGGACAGATGCGCCTTGTGCGCCTGGAACCAGTCTTCGCGTGAAACGACCTTGTTGCGATGCATGTGTCTCTCCCTGTCTGCACCCCAAGGACGTTCGGGATGAGCGCAAACCGACATCGCCGCCAGTGACGCTGGAGAGGAAATAGGATTGGGACGAGCCTGGCCCAAGTCTCGGCAGATACGAACAAAAACCCGGGCACGTTGGCCCGGGTTCGCAGCAAGACGGACGAATTGCGATCAGGCGGCGTTTTCCAATGCCGGCTGCCATTTTCCGAGTGCCGCCAGATGGTTCATGTGGGCGCGGTGAGTAAAAGCGGCCTGGCCTGCGGCGACGTTCGAGGCCTTGCCGCTCCAGGCCTTCTGCGGCGCGGCCTGCAGGGCGCGGCCATAGGAGAAGGTCAGCTTCCACGGATGAGGACCGATGGCGTTTATGGCGTTGAGGTTGGCTGTCGCCTCCTCGTCCTCCTGGCCGCCGGAGAGGAAGGCGATGCCCGGCACCGCCGCCGGCACGGTCTCGCGGAACAGTTTTATGGTCTTTTCGGCAACTTCCTCGGGGCTGTTCGTCCTGCCTGACGCCTTGCCGGCGATGACCATGTTCGGCTTCAGGATCGAGCCTTCAAGCACCACGCGCGCGGCGTAGAGCTCCTCATAAAGCTTCATCAACGTCGCCTTGGTGATCTCGTAGCAGGTATCGATGTCATGGGCGCCGTCCATCAGCACTTCCGGCTCGACGATCGGCACGATGCCGGCCTCCTGGCACAGGGCGGCATAGCGGGCGAGCGCATGGGTGTTCGCACTGATGGCGGTGGCCGAAGGCACGCCCTTGGCCGCGTCGATGTCGATCACCGCGCGCCATTTGGCGAAGCGGGCGCCGAGCTTGTAGTAGTCGGCGAGCCGCTCGCGCAGGCCGTCGAGACCCTCGGTGATCGTGTCGCCAGGAAAGCCGGCCAAAGGCTTGGCGCCGGCATCGACCTTGATGCCGGGAATGGCGCCCGCTGCCTTGATGATGTCCACCAGCGGCGTGCCGTCGGCGGCCTTCTGGCGGATGGTCTCGTCATAGAGGATGACGCCGGAAATGTACCTGGTCATCGCGTCCTTGGTGCGGAACATCATTTCGCGGTAGTCGCGGCGGCTGTCGGCTGTCGATTCGACGCCGATGACGTCGAAGCGCTTCTTGATCGTGCCGGAGCTTTCATCGGCGGCCAGCAGGCCCTTGCCGTTGGCCACCATCGCGGCGGCAATGTCTTCGAGACGTTCGCTCATCATGCTTCTCCTGAAGGGGTTCGTTCCGCGCTTAACGGAAGTCTACCGCCAAAGGAATGGCGTCGGAAAGCTCGAATCGATTGAAAGTCTCAGGCGCTGGCGCCGGCACCACTTGAGGTGATCGGAATGCCTGTGAGCCGTCGGACGTCTCAGCGCTTCAGCACGTCGACGCCGGGTAACGGCTTGCCTTCCATCCACTCCAGGAAGGCGCCGCCGGCGGTCGAGACATAGGTGAAATCGTCGGCGACACCGGCATGGTTGAGGGCTGCTACCGTATCGCCGCCGCCGGCGACCGAAACCAGCTTTCCGGCCTTTGTACGCGCCGCCGCATGCTTGGCTGCCGCCACCGTGGCGTGATCGAAGGGCTCGATCTCGAAGGCGCCGAGGGGGCCGTTCCAGACCAGCGTCGCGGCGCGGTCGATCCATTCGCCGATCGCCGTCACGGTCTTGGCGCCGACATCGAGGATCATGCCATCGGCCGGCACGTCGGAGATGGCGACGGTCTCGCAGGCCGCACCCGCCTTGAATTCCCTGGCGACGACGCCGTCGACCGGCAGGATGATGGCGCAGCCGGCCTCGGCCGCCTCGATCATGATCTGCTTGGCGGTTGGTGCCAGATCATGTTCGCACAGCGACTTGCCGACATCGGTGCCGCGCGCGGCGAGGAAGGTGTTGGCCATGCCGCCGCCAATGACCAGAGCGTCGACCTTCTTGACCAGGTTCATCAACAGGTCGATCTTGGTCGAGACCTTGGCGCCGCCGACGATGGCAACGACCGGACGCACCGGGTTGCCCAGGCCTTTCTCGAGTGCCTCAAGCTCGGCCTGCATGGTGCGGCCGGCGAAGCAAGGCAACAGATGGGCCAGGCCCTCCGTCGAGGCATGTGCCCGATGAGCCGCCGAAAAGGCATCGTTGACGAAGATGTCGCCATTGGCCGCGAGCCGTTCGGCAAAGGCCGGATCGTTCTTCTCCTCGGCCTTGTAGAAGCGGGTGTTTTCCAGGAGCAGGACGTCGCCCTTGTCCATTGCGGCGACAGCGCTGCCTGCCGTGTCGCCGACGCAATCGCTGGCGAAGCCGACCGGACGGCCGAGGACCTCAGCCGTCGCCCTGGCGATAGGCTCAAGCGAGAATTCGGGCGAGGGGCCATCCTTGGGCCGGCCGAAATGGGCGAGCAGGATGACCTTGGCGCCCTTGCCGGACAATTCTGCGATGGTCGGCGCGATCCGCTCGATGCGGGTGGCGTCGGTGACCTTCCCGTCGGCGACGGGAACGTTGAGATCGACGCGCACCAGCACGCGCTTGCCGCTGATGTTGCCGATATCGTCCAGTGTCTTGAAGGCAGCCATGCCGGTCCCTTTCATCTGAAAATCGCCGGGACCATACCCCGCATCAGCGGCGATGCAAGGCTTTGGCTGCGGTCGGTGCGAAATTTTGAGGTGGCCACGGACATGGTGCGTGAAGACCGTCCGGCGTATGTCGGGTGCGTAAACGGCCGCCCTTGTCAGCTTTCGGTCGATGCCTTCTCGACCGGAGGCTCAGGGGCGTCTTCCACGTGCGTGGCCATCCGCGCCTCAGCCGGCTTGCGCCATTTGCGGATGAAGGCGCCGAGACGGTCGCCTATCTCGCCGGCGCTGAGGAAGATGGGCACGCGCGCCACCGGCGCGGTCGGCTCGAAGGAAAGGCCAAGACCCGTGATCCTGCCCTTGTCGTCGACATCCCTGACGATCAGCTCGATCGGGCCGAGCAGCACGCGGTCGGCATATTCGGCATTGCCGCCGAGCCGCGCCGTGACCAATGCGCCGACGGTTTGTCTCTGCTCGGCCTCGGTAAGGCCAGGGCCATAGGCGGCTTCCAGTTCGGCGGCGGAGCGTGCGGGGTCGACGGCGAAGGCGCCGAAGAAATCGGCATCCTCGGGCTCGACCACGGCGCGGCTGGCGAACAGCTTGTCCAGCAGGCGCGGATAGCGGTCGGGCACGAAGATATAGACCTGGTCGCCGGCGGCGAGACGGCCCATGTCCTGGAAACGCATCGAGCGGCCGTCACGCAGCACCAGCGAAGGCCGTGCCCAGCGCGGGATGCGCTCGCCGCGTGCCACCGGACTGCCGGGCGCGACGCGATAGGCGAGAAGCTCGTGATGGGCGGAACCGGGCAGTTCCAGCTCGACCTTGTCCAGAGGTCCGAGCCGCGCCGGCACGATGAGGCCCAGGCGCCGCGCCAGCGGGCCGACGGTCCAGCCCTGGATAACCAGCGACACCAGGACGATGATGAAGGCGGCGTTGAAGATGGTGCGGCCGTTCTCCAGCCCGCCGAGCAGCGGTGTGATGGCGAGCAGGATCGATACGGCGCCGCGCAGGCCGACCCAGGAGACGAAGGCGACTTCGGGACGCGGCAGGCGGAACGGAATCAGGCAGAGCCACACGGCGACGGGTCTGGCGATGAACATCAGGAACAGGCCGAGGGCTATCGCGGGCACCATGATCGCCGGGAATTGCGAAGGCGTCGCGAACAGGCCGAGGATCAGGAACATGATGATCTGCGCCAGCCATGACATACCGTCCTGGAAGCGCTTCAGGATGGTGACGGCGCGGATGTCGGAATTGCCTGCGATGAGCCCGGCGGTATAGACGGCCAGGAAGCCCGAGCCGCCAATCGCGCCGGCGGCGGCGAAGACCATCAGCGACAGGGTCAGCACGAAGATCGGCAGCAGGCCGTGGTCGAGGTTCAGCCGATCGACTAGGCGCACGATGGCGAGGCCGCCAAGCACGCCGACAATGGCGCCGAGGCCCATGTTGACGAGGAAGCCGAGGATCAGATTGGTGACCAGGACGTTGGCTTCCGGGTTAGCGTGGGCGGCGATGACCTCGACCAGGGTGATGGTCAGGAAGATGGCGATCGGATCGTTGGTGCCCGATTCCACTTCCAGCGTGGAGCGCACGCGCTCGCGCAGATTGATCTCGCCGGCGCGCAACAGAAAAAACACCGCCGCCGCGTCGGTCGAGGCGACGGCGGCGCCCAGCAGAAAGGATTCCAGCCAGCTGAGGTCGAGCAGGTAGTGGGCGGCGGCGCCGATAAGGCCGGTGGTGAGAAGCACGCCGAAGGTCGCCAGCGACAGCGCTGGTGCCGCCGCCTGCCGCAAGGCGTTGAGCGGCGTGCCGAAACCGGAATCGAACAGGATGACGGCCAGCGCCAGTGAGCCGGCAAAATAGGCGACGCGGGCATTGTCGAACTGGATGCCGAGGCCATCGGTTCCAGTGGCGAGCCCGATGCACAGAAACAGGAGCAGCAGCGGGGCGCCGAAGCGGAAGGCGATCAGGCTCGAAAACGCAGCGGCGACGACAAGGGCTGTGCCAACCAGCGTGATGAGATAGATCGCATGCTCCATCCGTGATTTGCCCCTCGAATTCCTCTGCCTCCCGGCATCGCGGCAGAGTGGGGCGAAGGCGTGACCAGTGCAAGGCGGGAGGGTGGTTTTTTGCCTTATGCCGCTGATTTTCGTGTTGCTGCTCCGGCAAACGAAAAGCGCCCGGACGAAGCCGGGCGTTTCGAGTGTCGGGAAGAAGGATATCCGATCAGGCGATGGTCTTGCCGAAAGCGACGGCGGTGTCGCTCATGCGGTTGGAGAAGCCCCATTCATTGTCGTACCACGACAGCACCGAAACGAAGTTGCCGTCCATGACCTTGGTCTGGTCGAGCGCCACGATCGAGGAACGCGGATCGTGGTTGAAGTCGATCGAGACGTTCGGGTGATGGGTGACGCCGAGGATACCCTTCAGCTTGCCGTTGGACGCTGCGATGACCGCCTCGTTGATTTCCTGCACGGTGGTCGAACGCTTGGCGATGAACTTGAAGTCGACGACCGAGACATTCGGCGTCGGCACGCGGATCGAGATGCCGTCGAGCTTGCCCTTGAGGTCGGGCAGGACGAGGCCGATTGCCTTGGCGGCACCGGTCGAGGTCGGGATCTGCGACAGCGCGGCGGCGCGGGCGCGGTAGAGATCCTTGTGCATGGTGTCCAGCGTCGGCTGGTCGCCGGTGTAGGAGTGGATCGTCGTCATCATGCCCTTTTCGATGCCGACCGTGTCGTGCAGGACAGCCGCGAGCGGCGCCAGGCAGTTGGTGGTGCAGGACGCATTCGAGATGACGATGTGGTCCTTCGTCAGCTTGTCGTGATTGATGCCGTAGACGACGGTCAAGTCGGCGCCGTCGGAGGGTGCCGAGACCAGCACGCGCTTGGCGCCGGCGGTCAGGTGCGCGGCCGCCTTGTCACGGGTGGTGAAGATACCGGTGCATTCGAGCGCGATGTCGACGCCAAGTTCCTTCCACGGCAGCTGCGTCGGGTCCTTGATCGCGGTGACCTTGAACTTTTCCTTGCCGACGGTGATCTGGTCGCCGTCGACCGACACTTCATGGGGGAAGCGGCCGTGCACGCTGTCAAAGCGCAGCAGGTGGGCGTTGGTCTCGACCGGGCCGAGATCGTTGACGGCGACGACATCGATGTCCTTGCGACCGGACTCGTGGATGGCACGCAGGATGTTGCGGCCGATGCGGCCAAATCCGTTGATGGCAACTCTGACGGTCATTTTTTCTCTCCCTGGGAGCTGGAAGTCGATTGGTCCGCAGCTTCATAGCGGCGGACGGGCGAAGAATCCAGCCGCAACCAGCCGGATTTAAATCGATTAGGTTGGGCCAGTCCGGCGAAGGGGCCTTTCATGCGACTTCGCCGGGGATTTTGTTTCGTGCATGTCGTATCCCAAAACCGCGATACACTTTTGGGCGACATGCCCGGGCCTCACTTGCCGTGCAGGCGCGCTTCCGCTGCCTTGGCCGCAGCCTCGGCGGTGATGCCGAAATGCGGATAGAGCTGCTCGATGGTGCCCGAGGCGCCGAAGCCAGTCATGCCGATGAAGATGCCATCGGAGCCGATGAGATGATCCCAGCCCTGGCGGATGCCGGCCTCGATCGCCATCTTGATCGGGGCCGAACCGATCGTCTTCTTGCGGTAATCGTCGCTCTGCTTGTCGAACAGTTCGAAGCAAGGCACCGAGACGACGCGGGTCGGGTGGCCATGCTTTTCCAGAAGGTCGCGGGCGCCAAGCGCGATCTCGACCTCGGAGCCGGTGGCGAAGATCGTCACCGCCGCCTCGCCGTTTGCGGCGGCGAGTTCATAGGCGCCCTGGCTGCTCAGGTTCTTTTCGGTGAACTCGGTGCGCACTGTCGGCAGGTTCTGACGGGTCAGCGCCAGCGTCGACGGCGTCTTTTCGGATTCGAGCGCGATCTGCCAGCATTCGGCGGTTTCCACCGCGTCGGCCGGGCGGAAGACATTGTGGTTGGGAATAGCGCGAAGGGCCGCCATTTGCTCGACCGGCTGGTGGGTCGGGCCGTCTTCGCCCAGACCAATGGAATCATGGGTCATGACGAAGATCGAGCGGATGCCCATCAGCGAGGCAAGCCGCATCGACGGACGGGCATAGTCGGAGAAGCACAGGAAGGTGCCGCCATAGGCGATGAGGCCGCCATGCAGCGTCAGGCCGTTGATCGCGGCAGCCATGCCGTGCTCGCGGATGCCGTAGTGGACATAGCGCTGGCCATAGTCATCGGGCGTGATGTTCTTGGTCTGGCTGGTCTTGGTGTTGTTCGAGCCGGTCAGATCGGCGGAGCCGCCGATGGTTTCGGGCACAGCGCCGTTGATGACCTCCAGCGCCATTTCCGACGATTTGCGGGTGGCGACCTTCGGCTTGTCGACGGACAGCTTCTTCTTGTAGTCGGCGATGACGGCGTCGAAGTTGGACGGCAGTTTGCCGGCGAGACGGCGCTCGAACTCGGCCTTCAGCTTGGCGTCGGCCTTGGCAAGGCGGCCTTCCCAGTCGGTGCGGGCCTTGACGCCAGCCTTGCCGGCGGTGCGCCAGGCGTCGAGGATATCGGCCGGGATTTCGAAGGGGGGCGAATCCCAGTTGAAGAACTTGCGCGCGCCGGCGATCTCGTCTGCGCCGAGCGGCGAGCCATGCGCCTTGTTGGTGCCGGCCTTTGTCGGGGCGCCGAATCCGATGGTCGTCTTGCAGGCGATCATCGTCGGCTTATCGGAATGGCGGGCGGCCTCGATCGCGTAGGCGATCGCTTCGGGATCGGTGCCGTCGACATGGCTGGCGTTCCAGCCGGAAGCCTGGAAGCGGGCAACCTGGTCGGTGTTGTCGGCGAGCGACACCGGGCCGTCGATCGAGATGTTGTTGTTGTCCCAGAAGACGATCAGCTTGTTGAGCTTCAGGTGGCCGGCAAGCGCGATGGCTTCCTGGGAAACGCCTTCCATCAGGCAGCCGTCGCCGGCCAGAACATAGGTGTAGTGGTCGACGATGTCGTTGCCGAAGGCGGCGTTCATGATGCGCTCGCCGAGCGCGAAGCCGACCGAATTGGCAAGGCCCTGGCCGAGCGGGCCGGTCGTGGTTTCGATGCCGGTGGCGTGGCCGTATTCGGGATGGCCCGCCGTTTTCGAGCCCAACTGCCGGAAATGCTTGATCTGGTCGATGGTCATGTCTTCGTAGCCGGTGAGATACAGCAACGAATAGAGCAGCATCGAACCGTGGCCCGCCGACAGGATGAAGCGGTCGCGGTCGGCCCAGTGCGGGGCCTTTGGGTCATATTTCAGGAAGCGGGTGAACAGCACCGTGGCGATGTCGGCGCAGCCCATGGGCAGGCCGGGATGGCCGGAATTCGCCTTCTCGACGGCGTCCATGGAGAGAAAACGGATCGCATTTGCCATCCGGTCATGTTGTTCGCGCGACGTCATGGTTCCTCCGGGGTGGGTTTGGGGGCTTGGGAGAGCCCTTGAAAAGGGTGCGCGACACATAGCAGGCGCGCGCTTTTAGTCAACAAATCGGGTGCGGATTTGCCGGGCTTGTGATGCCGTGGGAGGGGCAACATTAGCGTTAGCGGGGGACAGTCGCGAGAGCTTTGTTGACGTTGGCTTCACCCGGTGCCTAATGTTTCTCGGATAACGCGTTCTGAACGCGAACGATTCGGTGATGGGCAGGGCACAGGACGAGCCATGACCGGGGAAGCCACACTCAAGGAAGTCATCTCTCGGCTTGGCAAGGCCATCGAGGGGCTGGAAAATGCCGTCGCGGCCAAGCTCGAGCACGAGCGCGACTATTCGGAAGCCGAGGCCGAGGTCCAGCGCATGAACGCCGACCGCTCGCGCCTGGCGCAGGAACTCGACAATTCCGAAGCACGCGCCGAACGGCTGGAAGATGCCAACAAGGAAGTGTCGCGACGGCTGGTAACCGCGATGGAAACCATCCGCGCCGTGTTGGACAGGTAGGAGCTGGTCCGATGGCACAGGTCACGGTTTCAATCGACGGCAAGCAGTACCGCATGGCTTGCGACGAAGGCCAGGAAGAGCATCTGATCGATCTCGCCGAACGCTTCGACCGTTATGTCTCGCATCTGAAGGATTCTTTCGGCGAGATTGGCGACCAGCGGCTGACGGTCATGGCCGGTATCATGGTTATGGACGAGCTTTCCGAGATGCAGAAGCGCGTCAAGGGCATGGAAAGCGAAGTGCTGACCTTGCGCAAGACGCGCGACGAGGCGCTGACCAAGGCCGACAAAAACGACAGCGTGCTGACCAACGCGCTTGGCGCCCTGGCGCAGCGCATGGAAGACCTGGCGACGTCGCTGGCGATCAGCAAGGCCTGAGGCGCCTCGCGGATCGTCGGCGTTTGTCTCACGCCCGGTATCGTGCCTTATTTTGCCCTGATCGGCTGGTGCGGAAAAATTTTTGCCCGTCGGATGAACAGCTGTCATCTCCAGCGTTTAATCAGTCACGCTGTGGTGGTACGATTATGTGCCAGTGCCGGCCGGCGAAAAATGCCGGCTCCATTTTCACAAGGGTAGGGATAGGTCATGAGTCTTCGTATCAACGACATCGCGCCGGACTTCACTGCCGAGACCACGCAAGGGACGATCACCTTCCATGACTGGATCGGCGACGGCTGGGCGATCCTGTTCAGCCATCCGAAGAATTTCACGCCCGTCTGCACGACCGAGCTTGGCACGATGGCGGGGCTGGAAGGCGAGTTCAAGAAGCGCAACGTCAAGATCATCGGCATTTCGGTCGACCCGGTCGAAAGCCACGGCAAATGGCAGGACGACATCAAGACGGCGACCGGCCATTCGGTGCATTATCCGCTGATCGGCGACAAGGACCTCAAGGTCGCCAAGCTCTATGACATGCTGCCAGGCGGCGCCGGCGAAACTTCGGAAGGCCGCACGCCCGCCGACAACGCCACCGTACGCTCGGTCTATGTCATCGGGCCGGACAAGAAGATCAAGCTGGTGCTGACTTACCCGATGACGACGGGGCGCAACTTCGACGAGATCCTGCGCGCGGTCGATTCCATGCAACTCACCGCCAAGCATCAGGTGGCGACCCCGGCGAACTGGAAGCAAGGCGAGGACGTCATCATCACGGCCGCCGTTTCCAACGAGGATGCGATCAAGCGCTTCGGCGCCTATGAGACCATCCTGCCTTATCTCAGGAAGACCAAACAGCCTTCCGCCTGAAGCCAGGCCGGCGGAACGGTTTTTGGCCTTTCCGCTTCTGCAAGCAAAGTCATGCTTGACTGGTTCGCCGGAGAGGACAACCATGCTCCCCACGGGTGCCTGTAGAGAAAATCGTTCCTACCGGGCGTGGATTGAGGGAGCCGGGAGTGGATGTAGCTTTGGCCAGGCCTTTGGTCACCGGCTTCTATGACAAGCCGACCGGGGCCATCCAGTATGTCGTGGCAGACCCGGAGACGAAGCGATGCGCCATCATCGATCCGATCCTCGACTTTGACGAGAAATCAGGCGCGACCGGTACGCGGAACGCGGATGCCCTGCTCGATTTCGTCAGGGGAAACGGGCTGGAGCTCGAGTGGATCCTCGACACCCACCCGCACGCCGACCATTTCTCGGCGGCGCACTACCTGAAACAGAAGACAGGAGCGCCGACGGCGATCGGCGACAGGGTCGTCGACGTTCAGGCGCTGTGGAAAGTCATCTACAACTGGCCGGATTTTGCCGCCGATGGCACGCAGTGGGACAGGCTGTTCGCCGAGGGCGAGACTTTCCGGATCGGAACCCTTCCGGTCAAGGTGCTGTTCTCGCCCGGACATACGCTGGCCTCGATCACCTATGTGGTGGGGGATGCCGCGTTCGTGCATGACACGATGTTCATGCCCGACAGCGGCACGGCGAGGACGGATTTCCCCGGCGGCAGCGCCGCGCGGCTCTGGGGCTCGATCCAAGGCATCCTGGCGTTGCCCGACGAGACACGCATCTTCGTCGGGCACGACTATCAGGCCGGTGGCCGCGAACCCCTGTGGGAAAGCACGGTGGCGATCCAGAAATCCACCAACATCCATCTTGTCGCCGCGCGCTCCGAGGCTGAGTTCGTGGCCCTACGCGAGGCCCGCGACACGACCTTGCCGATGCCACGGCTGATCCTGCACGCGCTGCAGGTCAACATGAATGGCGGGCGGCTGCCGGAACCGGAAGCCAATGGCCGGCGGTACCTCAAATTTCCGCTTGATGGGCTTTGAGAGGATCGCTCTGGATTGCTTGGGCATAAAGAAGCGGCGCCAGTTTCCCGGCGCCGCTTTGGTATCTCCTGACCGAAGCCGGTTTTATGCCGCCGGCTGCGCCTCGATGGTGCGCAGTGCCTGCATCTGGCGCTTGGCGGCGGCCTTGACGGCATCCTGCACCTTCTCGAAGGCGCGCACTTCGATCTGGCGAACGCGCTCGCGGCTGATGTCGAACTCGGCCGACAGCTCTTCCAGGGTCAGCGGCTCCTCGGCGAGGCGACGCGCCTCGAAGATGCGCCGCTCGCGATCGTTGAGTACGGCCAAGGCGCCCGACAGCATGCCGCGGCGGTTTTCCAACTCGTCCTGCTCGATCAGCATTTCTTCCTGGCTTTCGTGGTCGTCGACCAGCCAGTCCTGCCATTCGCCGGACTCGCCTTCCGTCGCCCGGATCGGCGCGTTGAGTGAAGCGTCGCCGGACAGGCGGCGGTTCATCGACACCACTTCGGCCTCGGAAACGTTCAGCCGCGTGGCGATTTCGGCGATCTGGTCTGGCTTGAGGTCGCCGTCGTCCAGCGCCTGGATCTTGCCCTTCACCTTGCGCAGGTTGAAGAACAGGCGCTTCTGGTTGGCGGTCGTGCCCATCTTGACCAGGCTCCACGAGCGCAGGATGTACTCCTGGATCGAGGCCTTGATCCACCACATGGCGTAAGTCGCGAGGCGGAAACCGCGCTCGGGTTCGAATTTCTTGACGGCCTGCATCAGGCCGACATTGCCTTCCGAGATCACCTCGCCGATCGGCAGGCCGTAGCCGCGATAGCCCATGGCGATCTTGGCGACGAGCCGCAAATGGCTGGTGACGAGCTTGTGCGCGGCCGTGGTGTCTTCATGCTCGGCATAACGCTTGGCGAGCATGTACTCTTCCTGCGGCTGCAGCATGGGAAAGCGGCGGATTTCTTCCAGGTAGCGGCTGAGACCGCCTTCGCCGGAAACGATACTGGGTAATGACTGGGCCATGATAGCGCCCCCTCTCTATTGGAGTGATGCCCCCGAAACGCGGCGGGCATGTGACGCGAGCACCAAAGGCTCGCCCGCGACATCAGAACTTATACAGGAACAAAACCAGAAAAGACAGGCATTTGTTCAACACGAAACAGTGTGTCACGCTGAAGTGAACAATGCCACTCAGGTTTTTTGATGGCAGGTTCAGAGCTTGCGAAAGCCGCCAACGAGTTCCTCCATGTCCCCCGGTATCGGCGCTTCGAACCTCATCGTTAAATGGGTAGCGGGATGCCGAAATGCAAGGAGCCATGCATGCAAAGCTTGCCGGGAAAATGCCTTGACCCGGCTTTTCAGGGGCTCCGGCAGCCGGTTGGCCTTGGTGCGGAAGGCCTGCCCGTAGTCGGGGTCGCCAATGACGGGATGGCCGATATGGGCCATGTGAACGCGGATCTGGTGGGTGCGGCCGGTTTCCAGCCGGCATTCGACGAGGCTTGCGGTCGCGAATTCCCGCTGGGCCTCGCCGAAACGCTCCTGCACGGCAAAGCGGGTGACGGCGTGGCGCGCGTCGTCTCGGCCTTCCGGCACGACAGCGCGGCGCACCCGGTCGGCGGCGCGGCCAAGCGGCGCATCGATCGTTCCCGTCGGCCTTTGCGGTATGCCCCAGACCAGCGCTAGGTAGGCACGTT
The DNA here is from genome assembly GCF_020164745.1 of Mesorhizobium sp. ES1-4. Taxonomy (GTDB): domain Bacteria; phylum Pseudomonadota; class Alphaproteobacteria; order Rhizobiales; family Rhizobiaceae; genus Mesorhizobium. The sequence continues at coordinate 212,946 of NZ_JAIUGV010000005.1, forward strand.
CGAGGTCGCCCGTCAGGCCATGGTCGGCGAAGGCCTCCGACAGCGCCTTGTGGGCGCGGTCGGTCTTGGCGACCACCATGACGCCGCTGGTCTCCTTGTCGAGGCGGTGGACGATGCCCGGGCGGCGCACCCCGCCAATGCCCGAGAGGCTGTCGCCGCAATGGTGGATCAGCGCATTGACCAGCGTGCCGGTCCAGTTGCCGGCGCCGGGGTGTACGACAAGCCCCGCCGGCTTGTTGATGACGATCAACTCGTCGTCTTCATAAAGCACGTCGAGCGCTATGTTCTCGCCCTGTGGCCGTGCCGGCTCCGGTTCCGGCATGGCGACCGATACGCTCTCGCCGGCAGCCATCTTGCGCTTGGTTTCCTCGATGACCTTGTCGTCGATGCGCACAGCGCCCTGCCTGATCAGCATCTGCACACGGCTGCGCGACATGTCCGGCCCAAGACTGGCGGCCAGCCACTGGTCGAGGCGCTGGCCGGCTGCATCCGGGCCGACGACCAGCACCGTCGGCGCAGCCATCGTGAACCGGTCCTCTATTAATTCAGGGGCCTCTTCGTTATGAGCGCTCATCGAAACCCGTCCGGAATATTTGCCATGACCCGGCCCGATGCCGACGAAGACCAGGAAAAGCCGCTCGACCCCGAGATTGCCAAGGTGCGGAGCAGGCTCATCCGCTTCATGGCTATCAATCTGGGTCTGCTTTTGCTGGCCCTTATGGTTGTGATCGCGGCGATTGTCTACAAATCACGCAAAGCAACGCCGGAGAGCCCGCCGCTGGCCGGCGACATCCAGGTGCCCGCCGGCGAACCGCTCAGCGGCGACATCGTGCTGCCGGTCGGTTCCAGGGTGATCAGCCAGTCGCTGTCGGGCAACCGCCTTTCCGTCGACGCCGAGCTAGCCGACGGCGGCCATGCGATCTTCGTATACGATATAGCCGAGCGGCGGATGATCGGCCGTTTTGCAATTCGAAACAAATAAGGCTCGGCAACAATGCAGCAAACAGGTTTGTCGCTGGAATGACCGGCTTCGCCGAACATCGCCGCGTCGCAACCGTGGCATTGATCGTCGCCGACTATGACGAAGCGATTGCCTGGTATGTCGGGCGGCTGGGCTTTCTGCTGCTCGAAGATGTCGATCTCGGCGACGGCAAGCGCTGGGTGACGGTGGCGCCGGCCAACGGGCAGGGCGCCAGGCTGCTGCTTGCCGAGGCGTCCGAAGAGGCGCAGAGAAAAAGCATCGGCAACCAGACCGGCGGCCGGGTCTTCCTGTTTCTCGAAACCGACGACTTTGCCCGCGACCATGCCGCCATGCTGGAGAACGGCGTCGAATTTCGCGAGGCGCCGCGTTCCGAACCCTATGGCACGGTCGCGGTTTTCGCCGATCTGCATGGCAATCTGTGGGACCTGATCCAGCCCAAACGCTGACGCGCGGGCTGTTTTTCATTCGATGCGGTAAAGCCGCCGGACCCCAGTTGCTTTTTCCCGGCCGCCAGCCTATATCGCCCCTTCTTGAACGCGCCCATCGTCTAGCGGTCAGGACACCGCCCTCTCACGGCGGGAACAGGGGTTCGATTCCCCTTGGGCGTACCAAACAACGTCGTTGATCTTCAGCCAGTCAACCGATTTCGGACCGGTGCCCGCATGGGCTATGCATGCTCGAAGGGTGCAATGCCCTGCGAGGGCTCTGACGCCCTGTGCCCGAATCTCCCCAATTTAAGTCAGGCCGCGGCGCTTGAAAGCACTGCGATCTCTGATACTTGCGGTGCGGGGTAGCTTCCGTGGCAACGCGGATTTGGGTCGGGTAAGAGTCGGAATGACCTCTGTGAAGACGATATGCACGCGCTGCCATGGCGGCGGCAAGGTTTTCGACTGCTCCAGATGGCGTGCGTCAAATGGACATTGCTGCCCGCAAGGGACCCATCGAAGTGGTTGTCCTGGGAAGACCGTGGCGTGCACGCAGTGTGCCGGCCTCGGGACGATACCAGAAGCCGAATTCAGAGCCGTAGCATAGTCTTTCCACCGCAACGGCGGCGGCCTCGCGGCTAGCTGTTTGGAGCGTTGGGAAAGTCGTTAAGGTTTTGTTTACCAACAGCCTGTCTACTAGAGACAATTCGCTTCGGCTCGCGACCACGGATGTACTGGCGCGGCTATCGGGGCGGAAGGAAAGGTCGGCTCAGTGCCGGCCTTTTTGTTTTCCGCGCCTTTTTTCGCGCCATGGGCCAACATTTTCTGGCAAGGACATCGTCATTGTCGACACATCAATGGCTCATACGCCGTACCTGCGCATGCCGTGCCAAATCCGGCGTCTCAAAGACGTAGTCGCTCCAAGCCGACTCCGGTATCTGCCCGGCCAGATAGCACTCGAGCAAAAGGTTTTGTTCGGGATTGAGCGCCCGTGGGCCACGCTCGTAATCCAGCCCGAGAGAGTGAAAAAGGTTTCTTGTCAGTTCCGATACCGTGAAATGGATCGACATCCGCGTTCTCCTTCGCCCCTCAACGCAGCGGCACGATCAAAGGTTTCAAGGCCAGGCACCGGTAACGCCGGATTGATCGCGTGTTCGCCAGAAGGGGGCGGCCGCTAGCAGTTCTGCGTTGGATAGAATCGCCGAACCGCTCTAACTCTTTGTTTCACGCAATTCCGGACGGAAAAACCGCAACCCACTTTCCTGGAATTGCTCTACTCGCAGACCATGCGGACTCTTTGGCCGGGCGCGCTTACATTCCGGCATGCCAATTGTTTTACGGGGGCTCCGGGCGGGGAAGGCGGCGGCGACACGCTGGTCCGATATGGTTTGTGCGGCGCGGGTTTCCCAATCCTGCGCTCTGAAAACCGTCCGGGCTGCTGAGGCGGCCGCGGAAAGGCGCCGTTGTCGGCCTGGGGCTGGTAGTCGACATTGGGCGGCGGCCGCTCCCATATCCGCCTGGCGTCGAGCGGCCTCGGGATGATGACCGTACCGTCGTAACTGCGGGAGCAGCCGCCGCCGAAAAGCAGCGCCGCGCCCAGCAAGAAAGGCCCAATCCGTCCATACATTAGCAACACCCCTGCCCATGCTTATAGCGCGGGCTTGCTCCACGCGACAACGGGACGGAATAACGCAGCAGCAACAGGCCGGTTGCGCCATTAAGGTTAGCGGATCGTTAATGCTTCTGCGGCACATTCCGCCGACGGACCGCGGAGGGAGGGTTCGGCCTTGAATTTCGGGGTGGGGACAGCATGGCGGAAGTGGACGAAGCAATCGGCGCGCGCGGCAAGCGCGAACCCGGCAAGGCAGCCGCGCAGGGCGGCGATGGATCGTCCCGCGGCGACATGGATTGCGCCGGCGCGCTTCGCCAACTCGTCGAGGCGGGCTCGGACTGGATCTGGGAAACCGACGCGGAACTTCGCTTTTCGTGGCTCTCACAAGACTACCAGACCGCGACGGGCATCGATCCGGCCGATGTGCTTGGCCGGTTCCGCTTCGATTTTCTCAATCAGGTGTTGAAGGGCAACCCCGGCGCGGCGGCCCATCTGGAGGATTTGCAGGCGCGTCGGCCGTTCCGCGACTTCGTCTACGAACTGAAGGGTGCCCGGCCCGACTGCCGCTGGGTGCTGACGTCAGGCTTCCCGCGTTTCGACAGCGAAGGAAGATTTGCCGGCTATCGCGGCATAGGCCGCAACATCACCGCGCTGGCCAGCGCCTTCGAGGGCATGGCACCCCCGGCTGGCGGCGAGTCCGTCGAGCATCTTGCCGATCTCGAGCGGACGATGGATGCCATGCATATGGGCGTCGTACTTCTGGACGCCAGACTCGACACACTGATCGTCAACAAAGCCTATCGCGCTCTCTCCGGGATTCCGGATGGGGCCGTCACCGTCGGCGCGCCGTTCAGCCTGTTGATGGAACTCAACCGCCGCTATGGCATCTATGGCGATATCGATGAGCAGCAGTGGCAGCGCTATCTCGCCACTCGCATCGAGGAGATCAGGGCCGGCACCGTCGCGCCTCGGGAATTTGTCCGCGCCGACGGGCGGACCATGATATTCTCCGTCACGGCTCTGTCGGGAGGCAAACGCCTGCTGACCTACTATGAGGTCACCGAGGTCAAGCGTCGTGACGCCGAGATCGAGAATGCCAACGCCAAGATCGCCGAGACTTTCGCCAATCTGCGCACCATGGTCGATCAGATGCCGATCGGCGTTCTCGTCCTCGATGCCGACATGCGTGCCGAGGTCGTCAACCGCGCCTTTTACGATTTCTGGCAGATCGACGCCCAGCGCGCCGGAATCGGCTGCAGCTTCCACGATCTGATGGATGCGAGCCGCGACATCGACCCGTGTGGTTCGGACGATGCGACATGGCAACGGCATATCGCCGAGCGCGAGGCCGAAATCAGAGCCGGCACGGCCGGATCGCGGCAGTTCCCGCGCAATGACGGCCGGACGCTGATCTCGTCGATGGCGCCTTTGGCCGGCGGCAAGCGGTTCATTTCCTATGTCGATGTCACCGACATGAAGGACCGCGAGGCCGAACTCGCCGAAGCGCTGGAAAAGGCGCGGCTGGCTGAAGCAGTGATCAACGGCGTCAAGGATCCGATCTTCGTCAAGGACGACAATCTGCGCTTCGTCTTCGTCAACGAGGCCTTCGCGGCGCTGTTCAAGCAGGCGCCGCAAGCCATGCTTGGCAAGCCGGGGGGCGATTTCCTCGGGCCGGCCGAGGTCGCCCTGTTCGAAAGCAGCGAACGTGAGGTGCTGGCCAGCGGGCAGCAATACGAAGTGGAAGAAACTTTCGAGGCCGGCGGCGCCAGCCGTTCGCGCATTGTCAGGAAGAACCGCGTCGGCGTGGCAGGCGGCCGCAACTATGTAGCCGGCTTTCTCTTCGACATCTCCGACATGAAGCGGCGCGAGACCGAAGCGCAGGATGCGCGCAAGCACCTCGCCAACGTGCTGGAATCGCTGCCGGCTGGCGTTATCATCTACGACCGTGACGACAAATTCGTCTTCGCCAACCACAGGCTGCAGGATGAGCTGCCGGCGCTGAAGCCCTTCTGGCAGCCCGGCCGCACTTTCCGCGAAGCGCTGGAATTCGGCCATTCGGTCGGCTATTTCCGTTCGAGTGGCGATCCTGGGATCGACAACCTGTACGAAGCCGATTCCGAACGCTGGCTCGACGGCATGCTGGCGCGTTACCGCCTCCCGAACTCCTCCTATGAGCGCCTCAACGCGGATGGGCACTGGCACCAGGTCTATGACATGCGCACCGATGACGGCACGTTCATCGGCGTGCGCGTCGACATCACCGACCTGAAGAGCCGCGAGGCGGCGCTTCGTGATTCAATGCGCCAGATCGATCTCTTCCGGCATGTCATGGACGAGTTGCCGGTGGCCGCCTTCATCAAGGCGCAGGACCTGAGCATCGAGTTCGTCAACAAGGCCTGGTGCGCGCTGACCGGTCTGGCCAAGGACGATGTCATCGGCCGGACCGACCGTCAGCTGTTCAGCGGCGAAGAAGCAGAGAGCTTCAGCCAGGACGACACCGATGTCGTGGCGAGCGGCGATGTGCGCGAGGTCGAGGAGCCCGTCACCCATCGTGACGGAACGGTGCGGCAGCTGATGACGCGCAAGAGCCGCCTGGTGGCCACGGACGGATCGGTGCATCTGGTCGGCTCCAGCACCGACATCACCGACGTCAAGGCACGCGAGCAGGCCCTGGAGGAGAGCATGCGCGAGAACGAGGTGTTCCGCAGCCTGATCGACAATGTACCGGTGTCGATCTACGCCAAGCGCTCCGATCTCAGGCAATTCTATGTCAACAAGGGCTGGTGCGATCTCACCGGCTTCAGCAAGCAGGAGGCGATCGGCAAGACCGACGTCGAGATCTTCGGGCCGGATGGCGAGGCCTTCGTGGCCGGCGATCTCGCCGTGCTGCGTACCGGCGAGACCCAGGAGATCGAGGAGACGGTGCGCCTTCCCGACGGCGGCGTCAGGCATCAGTTCGCCCGCAAGGGGGCAATGATCGCCTCCGACGGTTCGCTCTACCTCATCGGCTCGACCACGGACATCACGGAGCTCAAGCAGCGCGAGGCGGAGCTCGGCGAGGCGCGCCAGCGCGCCGTGCTCGCCGACCGCGCCAAGTCGGAATTCCTCGCCAATATGAGCCACGAGATCCGCACGCCGATGAATGGCGTGCTCGGCATGGCAGAACTCCTGGCCAAATCCAATCTCGACCCGAAGCAGAAGACGTTCACCGACATCATCGTCAAATCGGGCAACGCGCTTCTGACCATCATCAACGACATCCTGGATTTTTCCAAGATCGATGCCGGCCAGCTGGTGCTCGACCCGGCGCCGTTCAATCTCGCCGAGGCGATCGAGGACGTGGCGACGCTGGTGTCGACACGGGCCAAGGAAAAGGATCTCGAGCTCATCGTGCGCATCGAACCGGGGCTCGAAAGCCTGTTCATCGGCGATGTCGGCCGCATCCGGCAAATCGTCACCAACCTGCTCGGCAACGCGGTGAAGTTCACCGATGAAGGCCACGTGCTGGTCGACGTGACCGGCGAACGGGTTCCGACGGGAACCAGGCTGACGATCTCGGTCACCGACACCGGCATCGGCATCCCCGAGGAAAAACTGAAACTGGTGTTCGAGAAATTCAGCCAGGTCGACACGTCGTCGACAAGGCGCCACGAGGGCACCGGACTTGGCCTTGCCATCACCTCGCGGCTCGTCGACCTGATGGGTGGCGAGATCGGCGTCGAGAGCGCCGAGGGCAGGGGCTCGACCTTCTGGTTCACGGTGACGCTGCCTGGGGCCGCGCAGCAGAGCGGGCAGCGCGTCACGCCGGTGGACGTGACGGGCGCGCGTGTGCTGATCGTCGACGACAATGCCGTCAACCGGGCCATCCTGGCCGAGCAGATGACCTCGTGGACATTCGATTCCTGTGCGGCCGAAAGCGGCGCCGAAGGTCTCAAGGTGCTGATCGCCGCGGCGGCCTATGGCGTGGCGGTCGACTGCGTCGTGCTCGACTACCAGATGCCCGGGATGAGCGGCGCCGAAATGGCGCGCATCGTGCGCAACACCGAGGGCCTCGCGGACACGCCGATCATCATGCTGACCTCGGTAGACCAGTCGCTTGCCAACACCAGCTACCGCGATCTCGGCATCGACGCGCAGCTGATCAAGCCGGCGCGCTCCTCGGTGCTCCTGGAAACGCTGGTCGCGACCATCCAGCGCCATCGCCACGCCATCGGCGGCCACGCCGTTCAGCCGCCAGCCGACGACGCGATCGAGATTGCGCCGCCACCATCCCTGGCGCCAGCCGAGCAGCGCGCGCGGTTACAGCCGCCACCGGTTCGTCCCAGGCTGCCTGTCACGGGCGGAGGGCACAGGCTGGATATCCTGGTGGCCGAGGACAATGAGGTGAACCAGATGGTCTTCACCCAGATTCTTGGCGAGACCGGCTACGGTTTCGAGATCGTCGGCAATGGCCGCAAGGCGCTCGACGCTTTCGGCACGCTCAATCCGTGCATGATCCTGATGGATGTCTCGATGCCGGAGATGAGCGGTCTCGAAGCGACCGCCGCGATCCGGCGGCTGGAGCAGGAGACCGGCACGCATGTGCCGATCGTCGGCGTCACCGCGCATGCGCTCAAGGGCGATCGCGAACGCTGCCTGGAGGCAGGCATGGACGACTATCTGCCCAAGCCGATCAGCCCCAGGGCCTTGCTCGAGAAGGTCGAGCGCTGGTTGGGCGCCGCCCGTCAGGCCCAGCGCGACGCGGGATAGCAGCGCGCGGCGCCTGGATTTCAGGATCCGGCGAGGCAAATCGAGGGAATCACCAGGAGGCTTGCTGCTACTTCTGCGTGCAATGACTATGGTGCGATCGCACCATATCAAAGGCGGCGTCCAGCCGGAACAATAGAAATCGAATTCCGCTTCTCAGTTACGGGCGGGAGCAGCGACCGCCTGCAAGAGACAGTGTCACTCTACCCCAACGGACCTGTTTTTGGCGATGGCCCGGCCATGACCCGCTCTGGCTGCGAGCAACGCGCTCCCGTCCGGATTTTCTTCACTTGGGAAAGCCCCGCCGAATCCTGGGTGCTTCCAGCCGTCGGACGGCTCAAGCCCCTGATTCCGGCGGTAAACTCGGACCGCGCCGCAGGCGCACGGCATCATCGCTTTTGGCCATGCCGGCAACGCGTTACCGGGGTGACATGAAACTGTCATGCGACTGTAATAATCGAAGGCTATTGGCCTCAGCGGGCGCCGGCAAGAGGTGGCGCCGAGAGACCATCTTCCGAACAGGAGCAGGCCACATGAGACATTTTATCCGCTCGGCGGCCGTTGCGATTGCAATGGCTACGGCGTCCACCCTCACCATGTCCGCATCGTTTGCAGCTGACATCTCAGGCGCTGGCGCCACTTTCCCCTACCCGGTCTATGCCAAGTGGGCCGACGCCTACAAGAAGGAGACCGGCATCGGTCTCAACTACCAGTCGATCGGTTCCGGCGGTGGCATCAAGCAGATCAAGGCCAAGACCGTTACCTTCGGCGCTTCCGACGCGCCGCTGAAGGGTGAAGACCTCGATTCCACCGGTCTCGCCCAGTTCCCGATGGTGATGGGCGGTATCGTGCCTGTCGTCAATCTGGAAGGCATCAAGCCGGGCGAGCTCGTCCTCGACGGTTCGACGCTGGCCGACATCTTTGCCGGCAAAATCACCAAATGGAACGACGGGGCGATCAAGAAGCTCAACCCCAAAGCCAAGCTGCCCGACCAGGCTATTGCCGTTGTCCATCGTTCCGACGGCTCGGGCACCACGTTCAACTTCAGCTACTATCTGGCCGACGTCAACGCCGACTGGAAGTCGAAGGTCGGCGTCAACACCGCGCTCGAATGGCCGGTGGGCATCGGCGCCAAGGGCAATGAAGGCGTTGCCAACAACGTGTCGCAGACCGGCGGCGCGATCGGCTATGTCGAATACGCCTATGCCAAGCAGAACAAGCTGACCTATACCGACATGGTCAACAAGGACGGCAAGAAGGTCGAGCCGACCTCGGCCTCGTTCTCCGCGGCGGCGGCCAATGCCGACTGGAATTCGAAGCCGGGTTATGGAGTCATTCTCGCCAACCAGCCCGGTGCCCAATCATGGCCGATGACCTCCGCGACCTGGATCCTTCTGTATAAGAAGCCCGAGAACCCCGAGGCCACCAGCGAAGCCCTTAAGTTCTTTGCCTGGTCTTATGCCAAGGGCGACGACATGGCTGCTGCACTGGACTACGTTCCGATGCCCGACAAGGTCGTCAAGAGCGTCGAGGAGATGTGGAGCAAGGACATCGTCGGCACCGACGGCAAGTCGCTCTACGCTACCCAGTAACTCTCTTAGCCGGAGGAGGGCGCCTAAGGCGCCCTTCTCCTTTCTTTCGAGCGCGAGGGGCTAGATGACCATCGTTTCAGAAGCCACACCGTCGTCGGACTCCATGCGGTCCAGGGACGCGACGGTGCGACGTTTCGCCTTGACGGACACGGTGTTCCGGGAGTCGACACGATTTTCCGCCATTCTCGTCCTGCTCATCCTCGGCGGCGTTGCGATCTCGCTGTTTGCCGGCTCATGGGAGGCCCTGTCGAAGTTCGGCTTTTCCTTTCTGACGACCGAGTCATGGAACCCGGTCACCGAGAATTTCGGCGCCCTGTCGCCGATCTACGGCACCATCGTCACGTCAGGCATCGCAATTCTGATCGCCGTTCCCATCGGCATCGGGATCGCCGTCTTTCTCACGGAACTTTGCCCGCGACCGCTGCGGCGACCGATCGGCATAGCCGTGGAGCTTCTGGCCGGCATCCCCTCGATCATCTACGGCATCTGGGGTCTGTTCGTGTTCGCGCCGTTCCTGCAGACGACGATACAGCCGTTCATCATCAACCTCTTTCACGACGTGCCGGGGCTCTCCAGCCTGTTCGCCGGTCCGCCCTACGGCATCGGCCTGCTGACGTCGTCGCTCATCCTGGCCATCATGGTGCTGCCGTTCATCACCTCGATCACCAAGGACGTGTTCGACACGGTGCCGGCGGTGCTTAAGGAATCGGCCTACGGCATCGGCTGCACGACTTGGGAAGTCACGCGGCGCGTCGTCATCCCCTATACCCGCGTTGGCATCATGGGCGGCGTCATGCTCGGCCTTGGCCGTGCGCTCGGCGAGACCATGGCGGTGACCTTCGTCATCGGCAACGCGCACCGTATCAGCGCCTCGCTGTTTGCGCCGGCGACGACGATTTCCGCGACCATCGCCAATGAATTCACCGAAGCCGATGGCAGCCTCTACACCTCTTCGCTGGTTGCGCTTGGCCTGATCCTGTTCGTCATCACCTTTATTATCCTTGCCATCGCACGCTACATGCTGATGCGCATCGATGCCCGCACGGGAGCCTGACCGATGTCGACAGCCTCTTCGCTTCACCATAGCCGCAAGCGCAAGAACAGCGTGATGATGGTGCTGTGCGTCGTCGCCGCCGGCATCGGCCTTGCCTGGCTGGCGCTTATCCTCGGCGCGCTGATCTACAAGGGCCTGTCCGGCCTTTCGCTGGCCGTCTTCACCGAGATGACGCCGCCGCCCGGCGATGCCGGCGGTCTGCTCAACGCCATCTATGGCAGCGTGGTGATGACCGTCATCGGCGTCGTGGTCGGCACGCCCATCGGTGTCCTGGCCGGAACCTACATGGCCGAATACGGCCGCTTCTCGCGCCTGACCACGATCGTGCGCTTCATCAACGACATCCTGCTGTCGGCACCGTCGATCATCATCGGCCTGTTCGTCTATGAGCTGATGGTGCGGCCGATGGGGCACTTCTCGGCCATCGCCGGCGCTGTCGCGCTGGCCATCCTGGTTATCCCGGTCGTGGTGCGGACCACGGAAGACATGCTCAATCTGGTGCCGAACGCGTTGCGCGAAGCCGGCACAGCGATCGGTGCGCCGCGCTGGGTGGTGATCCGTTCAGTTGCCTACCGGGCGGCACTGTCCGGCATCGTCACCGGCATATTGCTGTCGATCGCCCGGATTTCCGGCGAGACGGCGCCGCTGCTCTTTACCGCGCTCAACAACCAGTTCTGGTCGAGCAATCTCAATGCGCCGATGGCCAGCCTGCCGGTGACCATCTTCCAGTTCGCTCTCAGCCCCTATGAGGAATGGCAGCAACTGGCGTGGACCGGCGCACTTATAATCACCCTGACGGTTCTCGGGCTGAGCATTTTCGCCCGCAGCCTTACCGGACGCAGAGAGGACAGATGAAACCGATGTTGTCCACCGAATTGAACACCCCTGACGCGGTCGTGGATAAGGCCAAGATCGAGGTCAAGAACCTCAACTTCTACTATGGCCAGTCGAAGGCGCTGAAGGATATCAGCCTGTCGCTGCCCGAGCGCAGCGTGACCGCCTTCATCGGCCCGTCGGGCTGCGGGAAGTCGACGCTGCTGCGCGTCTTCAACCGCATCTACGAGCTTTATCCGAAGCAGACCGCCGACGGCCAGGTGCTGCTCGACGGCCAGAACATCCTCGACCGTTCGCAGGACCTGAACCTCTTGCGGACCAAGATCGGCATGGTGTTCCAGAAGCCGACGCCGTTCCCGATGTCGATCTACGAGAACATCGCCTTCGGCGTCAGGCTCTACGAGAAGCTCAGCAAGGCCGAGATGGACGGCCGCGTCGAGCAGGCGCTGAAGCGTGCCGCGCTCTGGACCGAGGTCAAGGACAAGCTGAACGCCAGCGGCCTCAGCCTCTCCGGCGGCCAGCAGCAGCGCCTCTGCATCGCCCGCACCGTGGCGGTGAAGCCCGAAGTCATCCTTCTCGACGAGCCGGCCTCGGCGCTCGATCCGTTGTCGACCGCCAAGATCGAGGAATTGATCGACGAATTGCAGGCCGACTACACGATCGTCATCGTCACCCACAACATGCAGCAGGCGGCGCGCGTGTCGCGGCAGACGGCGTTCATGTATCTCGGAGAACTTATCGAGTTCGACCGGACGGAGAAGATCTTCACGTCGCCTCGCGAGAAGCGCACGCAGGACTACATCACCGGCCGCTTCGGCTGAGTTCATACGAGGACATAAATCATGGCCGAACATACTGTCGCTTCCTTCGACGAGGACCTCGGGCAGATCAGCCGGCTCATCCGTGACATGGGCGATCTAGCCGGATCCATGGTCGGCGCTTCGACCAGGGCCCTGCTCAATTCCGACAACGCGCTCGCTCAGCGCGTCGTCTCCGACGACGCCATCATGGACGCGCGCCAGCGCGAGCTCGACGACCGCGCCATCACGCTCATCGCCAAGCGGCAGCCGATGGCGGACGATCTGCGCCACGTGGTCGGCTCGATCCGCATGGCCGGCGACCTCGAGCGCATCGGCGACCTAGCCAAGAACATCGCCAAGCGCGTCGGCTCGGTCGGCGTCAGCGCCGCGCCGCGCGACCTTTCGCATTCCATCGACTCGATGGCACAGATGGTGCTGATCCAGGTCCAGGCGGTGATCGAGGAATATACCCTGGGCGATGCCACGGCGCTCGCCAAGCTCAGGAATGACGACGAGCGCATCGACGTCAAGTACACGTCCGTGTTCCGCGAGCTTCTGACCTACATGATGGAGGATCCGCGCAACATCACGGCTTGCACGCACCTGCTGTTCTGCGCCAAGAACCTGGAGCGTATCGGCGACCATGTCACCAATATCGCCGAGAATGCGTATTATGTGCTGACCGGTACGCAACTGCCCGCCAACCGTCCGAAGCAGGACGAGACGGCGATGTCGGCGCCGGCGGCTTGACGATAGGGTGACCTGCCGATGATCGCGCCACGCATCATGGTGGTGGAGGACGAGGAGCCGCTCGGTGTGCTCCTGCGCTACAATCTGGAATCGGAAGGTTACCAGGTCGAGGTGGTGACGCGCGGCGACGAAGCCGAGATACGCCTCCAGGAGAACGTGCCCGACCTCCTGGTGCTCGACTGGATGGTGCCGGCGGTTTCCGGCATCGAACTCTGTCGGCGCCTGCGCATGCGGCCCGAGACCGAGAGGCTGCCGATCATCATGCTGACGGCGCGCGGCGAGGAGAGCGACCGCGTGCGCGGCCTCTCGACCGGCGCCGACGACTATCTGGTCAAGCCGTTCTCGACGCCGGAATTCATGGCCCGCGTCAAGGCGCTGCTGCGCCGCGCCAAGCCGGAAGTGCTGTCCAGCGTGCTCAAGGTCGGCGACATCGTGCTCGACCGTGAATCGCACCGGGTCTATCGCAAGAAGAGCGAGATCCGGCTCGGGCCGACCGAGTTCCGGCTGCTGGAATTCATGATGCGCCATCCTGGCCGCGTGTTCTCGCGCAGCCAATTGCTCGACAATGTCTGGGGCGAGACGATCTATATCGACGAGCGCACCGTGGACGTGCATGTCGGCCGGCTGCGCAAGGCGGTCAACAATGGCCGCATGCCCGACGTGATCCGCACCATTCGCGGCGCGGGCTATGCGATCCGCGAGGACTGAACTCAGGCCACGTTCTTGCCGGATCTCGCCTGCCCGCCAGGCGCGAAGATCTCCTGGTCGACGAAGGTCAGTGCGCGCATGGCGCAGCCTTCGCGGATGAGCGGCAATTCGTTCGGCTCGGTGTCGAAGGAAATCGATTTCGAGTGCTGGCCGCCGGCGGTCTGGGCGATGGCCTCGCGCAAGGCCGGCTCGATCAGGTCGAAGGCGGCGGCACTGACGCCAACCATGGCCACGGGGGCGGGATCGATCAGCGCGAACAGGCTGCCCAGCCCATAGCCGAGCGCCTCGCCGGCCTTGCGATAGGCTTCGCGCTCCGGTCCGTCTTTCTCCCTTGCCGTCGCCGCCAGTGCCCGCATCTGCGCGTCGCTGACATCGGCGACCGGCTCGGTGTCCTCGCCAAGCTGCCTGGCGTTGCGCCAGATAGCGTAGTTGCCGGCATAGGCCTCGACGCAGCCGCGCCGTCCGCAGCGGCAGAGCGCGCCGCCCGGGCGATGGATCATGTGGCCGAACTCGCCTCCAGATGAATGCGTGCCGGTGAACAACTCGCCCTTCAGCACCAGGCCCATGCCGATGCCGTGCGAAAGCAGGATGGCGATGAAGTCGTCGCGGTAGCGTTCGGGGGCGCGCCAGCGCAGTGCCACCGCCATCATGTTGCAGTCGTTCTCCATGGTGGCGGGAATGCCGAACTCGGCTTCGAGTATGTCGGCGAAGGCAATATCGGTCCGCGGCGTGATCGGCGACCACAGCATGGTCCGCGCCTCGGTGTCGGTGATGCCCTGGATCGCCAGCGCGATGCGGGCAACACTGCTGACATCGAGATCGGGGTCCTCGAGGCGACGCCGCACTATTGCCGTACATTCGCCGATCAGCGCCTCGCGCGACATGGTGAGCGTGTCCAGCCGGCGCTGTTCCTCGGCGACCACCTGGCCGGCATAATCGATGACCGCGACGGACAGGAAATTCAGCGACAGCACCACGGTCATGACAGCCGCGGCCTCGGGATTGAGGCCGAGGCCAACCTGCGGCCGGCCGCGTTTCAGAGAGCCGGCCTCGTTCGGCTTGCCTTCGGTCAGGATACCCTCGCCGATCAGGTCGGCCGATATCGCCGATATGGTCGAGTGGCTGAGGCCGGTGGTGGCGGCGATCTCGGTGCGCGAAGGCTGACCAGCCCGACGCACGGCTCCGATCACCATTGCGCGGTTGCGCCGGCGCAGATCGTCGTGGCGGATTCCGACCGACATGTTTCCCTCCCCAGTCGCCGTGGCCCTTACGGCCCCTCGACACCTCCGACAACGGCGTGGAATAGTGGCAGAAGCGGCTGGAGCTGTCATTTATTTATTGCGAGCCTCGAAAAAAAGTCCCAAGCGCCTCAAAATCCATCAGAATCGATGTTGACAGTGTTTCGTCGATGGACCAGTATTTTTTCGAGGCCCGAAAAAATGGGGCCTTTGTGCCGGCCTTAGGGTCAGTTTGGTCGCGCCATACGCGGCGCAGGGAGGATAACATGAAGAGATTCACAGCCGCCATCCTGGCGGGTGTCGCCATGTCGCTGACGCTGGCTTCGGTCGCGCAGGCGAAGGACAAGGTCATCGGCGTATCGTGGTCCAATTTCCAGGAAGAGCGCTGGAAAACGGATGAGGCCGCCATGAAGAAGGCGATCGAGGCCGCGGGCGACAAGTACATTTCCGCCGATGCGCAGTCCAACCCCGGCAAGCAGCTGACCGATGTCGAGAGCCTGATTTCGCAGGGTGCCAATGCGCTGATCATCCTGGCGCAGGACGCTTCGGCCATCGGCCCGGCGGTGCAGAAGGCGCTCGACGAGGGGATCCCGGTTGTCGGCTATGACCGGCTGATCGAGAACAAGGACGTCTTCTACCTGACCTTCGACAACAAGGAAGTCGGCCGCATGCAGGCTCGTGCGGTGTTCAAGGTCAAGCCAGAAGGCAACTATGTCTTCATCAAGGGCTCGGGTGCCGATCCGAACGCCGATTTCCTGTTCTCGGGCTCGATGGAAGTGCTCAAGCCGGCAATCGACAGCGGCAAGATCAAGAATGTCGGCGAGGCCTATACGGACGGCTGGCTGCCCGCCAACGCCCAGAAGAACATGGAGCAGTTCCTGACCGCCAACGACAACAAGGTCGATGCCGTGGTCGCCGCCAATGACGGCACCGCCGGCGGTGTGGTCGCGGCGCTGACCGCGCAAGGCCTTGCCGGCACCGTGCCGGTTTCCGGCCAGGACGGCGACCACGCCGCGCTCAACCGTATCGCGCTCGGCACCCAGACCGTGTCGGTGTGGAAGGACGCGCGTGAGCTCGGCAAGAACGCCGCCGAGATCGCCTCCCAGCTCGCCGACGGCAAGAAGATGACCGACATCGCCGGCGTGAAGGACTTCACGACGCCTGGCGGCAATACCGTCAAGTCGCTGTTCCTGACCCCGGTCGCCATCACCAAGGACAATCTCAACGTCGTCATCGACGCCGGCTGGATCAAGAAGGACGAAGTCTGCGCGGGCGTCGCCGCAGGCAGTGTCCCGGCCTGCAACTGAGCTTGACCGGTTGAAGAAATGAAGGCGCCGCGGCCCCAAAAGCCGCGGCGTTTTCTCAAAGAATTTTGTGTTTCCGCATCACGCGGATAGCTTCTAGGCTGCGTTCGGCATCCGCGTCAGACGCCAAGCCGGCGGGAGGATTTCATGACCGACACGACCTCAAATGCGCAGGCGGATACCGCGCGCGCCTCGGAGCTCGGCGCGGTCGCCCGGTTCCTGAAGGCGACCGAGATCGACACCCGCATGCTCGGCATGATCGGCGCCCTGCTGTTGATCTGGATCGCCCTGCATGTGATTTCGAGCCTGCGTCTTGGCGTCAATCCGCTCGATTTCGACAGCCGCACCTTTCTCACGCCGCGCAACCTGTGGAACCTGTCGGTGCAGACGTCCGCGGTCGCCGTCATGGCCTGCGGCATGGTGCTGGTCATCGTCATGCGCAACATCGACCTGTCCGTCGGCTCCGCCGAGGGCCTGATCGGCATGGTCATGGGCTTCGCGCAAGTGCATTTCCTCGTTCGCTTCGTGGGGCTTGAACTCGGCAACCCGTGGATCTGGGTGCTGGCGCTGGTCATCGGCCTGGCGCTCGGCCTTTTGATCGGCGCCTTCCAGGGCTTCGTCATCGCCTATCTCGAAGTGCCGGCCTTCATCGTCACGCTGGGTGGCCTGCTGATCTGGCGCGGGGCTGCCTGGTGGGTCACCAGCGGCCAGACGGTGGCCCCCCTCGACGCCACCTTCCAGCTGATGGGAGGGGGACCGGCCGGATCGATCGGCGCCACCTGGAGCTGGATCGTGGGCATCGTCGCCTGTCTGGCCGTCGTGTTCGCGCTGTTCAACGGGCGGGTGCAGCGCAAGCGCTTCCGCTTCCCGCTGCGCCCTATCTGGGCGGAGGCGCTGCTCGGCGCCGTCACCTGCGCCGTCATCATGGGGGCGGTCTGGCTGGCCAACTCCTATCCGTGGCCAATCGGTATCGTGAACCGGTACGCGGCCGCCAACAACATCACCGTGCCCGAGGGCGGGCTGTTCATCGCCCACGGCATCGCCATACCGGTGCTGATGGCGATCGCCGTCGGTCTGATCATGACCTTCATCACCAACCGCACCCGTTTCGGCCGTTATGTCTTTGCCATCGGCGGCAATCCGGAAGCAGCCAATCTCGCCGGCATCAACACGCGCTGGATCACCGTGAAGGTGTTCATGATCATGGGCGTGCTGGCCACGATCGCAGCCGCGATTTCGTCGGCCCGGCAGAACTCGTCCACCAATGTGCTTGGAACACTGGACGAACTGCTCGTCATCGCCGCGGCCGTCATCGGCGGCACGTCGCTTGCCGGCGGTTCGGGAACGATCATCGGCGCCATGCTCGGCGCGTTGCTGATGCAGTCGTTGCAGTCGGGCATGGTGCTGCTTGGCGTCGACTCGCCCCTGCAGAGCATCGTCGTCGGCGCCGTTCTGGTCATCGCGGTATGGCTGGATACCGTCTATCGCAAGCGGGTTTAGGGATACGATCATGGCTCACAAAACCGCTTCCGCAACTGCCCCCACAACTGCCGCCACGGGCACCCCGCTGGTCGACATGCGCAACATCTCGATCGCTTTCGGCGGCATCCGCGCCGTCGACGACGCCTCGATCGATCTTTTTCCCGGCGAGGTCGTGGCGCTGCTCGGCCACAACGGCGCCGGCAAGTCGACGCTGATCAAGATCCTGTCCGGCGCCTACAAGCGCGACTCCGGCCAGATCTTCGTCAATGGCGAGCAGGTGGCGATCTCCAACCCGCGCGACGCCAAGAAATATGGCATCGAGACGATCTACCAGACGCTGGCGCTGGCCGACAATGTCGATGCCGCCGCCAATCTGTTCCTCGGCCGCGAGTTGATGACCGCCTGGGGCACGCTCGACGACGTCGCCATGGAGGCCGAGGCGCGCAAGGTGATGGGGCGGCTCAATCCCCGCTTCCAGCGCTTCAAGGAGCCGGTGATCAAACTGTCGGGCGGACAGCGGCAGTCGGTGGCGATCGCACGCGCCATCCTGTTCAACGCCCGCATCCTGATCATGGACGAGCCGACGGCGGCACTCGGCCCCCAGGAAACGGCACAGGTCGGCGAACTGGTCAGGCAGCTCAAGTCCGACGGCATCGGCATATTCCTGATCAGCCACGACATCCACGACGTGTTCGAGCTGGCCGACAGGGTCTGTGTGATGAAGAACGGCCAGGTCGTCGGCACGGCGCGCACCACGGATGTCACCCAGGACGAGGTGCTGGGCATGATCATCCTGGGCAAATGTCCTCCAGGCGCCATACCGGGGCCGGGTGCGCTGAAGGTCGCCGCCTGAGGCGGGACGCGGCCGGGCAGGCCGCGCGGCACGCCCGTTGCCGTTCACGTGATATGCCAGTGATCACTATGGCTTGGCCTGACCATTGTGTTGGCCCGGCGACTTGCCCATAAAGGTCCCGTTTTGCTCATGGACCGCATCATCCGTTGAAAAAGCTTTTTCCAATCGTTGCGTTCATCGCCGTTGCATTGATCAGCATGACCATGGCGGGATTTGCTTATTTTGCGACGCAGGAAGCCGCCCGCATCAAGTTCGAAGGGTCGGCCGATGACGCCCTCAACCGAATCGAGAGCCGCATCGACCTGCATCTGTCGCTGCTGCGCTCGATGCAGGCCCTGTTCGACGCGCGCAACGGTGATATTTCCCAGAACGAGTTCAAGGCCTTCTTCAAGGCGCTGGATGTCGACAACAATTTCGCCGGCCTGCGTGGCATCGGGTTCCTGCGGCTCGTCAAGACGGGCGACGAGGCAGCGGTCGAGCGCGACATCCTCCACGATTTCGGCGCCAGCCATCCGGTCTATCCGGACACAACGCAGCCCTGGCGCACGCCGATCACGCTTTTCGAGCCGCTGGATCCGTCCAACCAGGCCAGCATCGGCTACGACATGTTCAGCGAGCCGGTGCGGCGCGCGGCAATCGAAAAGGCGATGGCCGACGACCAGCAGCATGCAAGCGGGCTGGTGCAACTGGGCCAGGGCACGGGCGCTGGGCAGACCTTCACCGGCTTCCTGGTCTTCGTGCGGCTCAATGTCGAAACGGCGCCGGAGGTCATCAACGCATCGCGATCCTCGACCGCCGGCTTTCTCTATGCGGCCTTCCGGGCCCGCGACCTGTTCCAGGTCGCGCTGAGCCGTACGCCGCTGCTGCCAGTCAACACGGAGATTTATGACGGAGCGGTGAACGAGGACAATCTGTTGTTCCAGTCGGAGACGCCGCCGGTTTCATCCTTTGGCGACAGGCTGCTGGTCGCCCGCAAGATCACGGTAGCTGGGCGTCCGTGGACCGTGCTGTTCAGGCCGACCAGTGCGTTCTCGCAGCCGTCGTCGCGTGCCATCCCGGTGATGCTGGGGCTGTTCGGCTTGCTCCTGGCCGGCGCCATCGCGCTGGTGGCGCGCTACCAGGAGCGGGCCTATGACGCGGTGTCGGCCTTGCACGAGACAACGGAAAAGAGCCTGCTCGAAAAGGACCTGATGCTGCAGGAGATGAAGCATCGCATCAAGAACTCCATCACCAGGGTGCTGGCGATCGCGCGTCAGACGGCTTCGCGGGCAACCGACGTCAATGAGTTCTCCGCTTCCTTCGCGGCCAGGCTCCAGGCGATGGCCGCCTCGCAGGACATGTTGACGCGCTCGCGTTGGCAGAAAGCCGATCTTGCCGATCTCCTGCGCATCGAGCTTGGCCAAGTGTTCGGCAAGGAACTGCCGGAGGGGCTCCTGTCAGGCCCGGAGGTGCTGCTCGACGAAACCACGACGCAGGCGCTTGGCCTGACTTTTCATGAACTCGCAACCAATGCGCTGAAATACGGCGAGGTCGGCAATTCCGCCAATTCTTCCAAGGGAGACTGGGCGCTGAAAGTGGACTGGTCGCTGGAAGGGCGTGGGCGCGAGCGGACGCTGGCGCTCAACTGGCGGGAAGCTGGAAAAGAGAAAGTCGAGGCGCCAGCCGTGACCGGATTCGGCACCAAACTGATCGACCTCAACGTAACGCGCGAATTGCGCGGCACCATCAAGCGCGATTTCCAGGCTGACGGCCTGAAGGTGGAGATCAGAATTCCTTTGGTCGGCTAAACATCGTCATCGGCAGCGCGCACAAGATCCGGAGACCGCATATAGCCTCCGGATCTGTGTTTACAGAGCGGCTCAGTGGTTTGATGTAGCCACCGAGCCGCTCCTGGATTGCTCCAATCGCTGAATTAGTTGCAGCGGGCTTGGTAGGTCGTGCCGTTATGACGGCGATACACGCAGTAGCCGTTGCGCAGGTTGCGAACCAGCAAGCCGGACCCGGCACCGACAGCCGCGCCGATCAGCGCGCCCTTGCCGCCGCCGACCAACCCGCCCACGCCCGCACCGATCAAGCCGCCGCCGACCACGTCCTGCTCGGTCGTGGTACAGCCGCTGACGGCTACCACCGCAACCATGGCAATAAGTATTTTCCGCATTGAGTCGCTCCTCACTTGTGTCCACACTTTAGTAAGCTGCAACCGCCATTTAGCACGAAACGACGGCCTTTGCTGCTCCAATTATTGTTGGCTAGGGTAGTCCTTTTCTGGGCGGATCGCGTTCGATGCCATGACGACGTTGGAAATTGCCAACGAAGCGTCGAGGCTGCCGTCTGGCCGCACCTTCCAGACGATTTGATCGTAGTCGTCCTCCAATGCGGGATCGACGGCGAGACATTTGGCGACGACATGCGGCGCTTGCCCCTGCACGTCGCCCATGGCGAAGGGGCGCTCGGCGGTGCATTCGTCAGCAGTCGCAAAAACACTCACAGGCACTTGCAACTCCCGACATTCGCCCATCGTGTTCGAGCAGCCGATCACCAGCAACAACGCGGCTATGTGTTCCATGACAGGTGTCCTCTGGCCGCAATAACGGCCGACATCGTCAAAAAGTTCCTGTCATTCCAATGGTGTTACGCGAATACTTCGGAAAATCGCGGCTCCCTAGGTCGCATCGCTGCGACGTCGCCGACCGGGCGACTTAAACGGGCGGGGCAGTGAGGAGAGCAGGACTTAAGTCAGGCCAAATGCCAGAGAACGGCCAGCAATGTTATCGTGGCCAAGGCAAGAACGGTCCCCTTCATCAAGCCTTTGCCCGCTTCGGGGAGCGTTTCCACGGAGGATTCGGATTCCAGAAATTCGCCCATCGAAATGCGGGCGGCTTGTTCCAGTCTGTTGATGTCGGCAACCGTCAAGACCTTCCTCCCGTACCGCACTGCAAGCCTCGCCAACAAATGTCCGAAGACGGTGCGGGTTCCGGCGGTATCCGGGAAAAACAGCATCCGTCCTCGTGGTGAACAGCCGGTTAAGAATCGCTGCTTGCCGAGGCTCTTACTGCGTTTCGAAATTGCTGTGCGGAACGACAAGGTGGTATTCAAGGCGACCGCCGCCTATGTCGAGGTTCGCGGAGCCGTTCAAGGACGCTGGCACCACACGCTCCAACGCGACGCTGCCAAAGCGTCTTTGACCGACCCCGTCGCCGCTGGTTCCTGTCGTTTCGGCCCAAGTCAAGGACAGCGCGACCTCCCCCGAGGCGGCGGCGTTGAGGTCGGCGGTGACCTCCACGAAACCATCCGGCCGGGACAAGGCGCCGTAGCTGACGGAGTTGACGGCAAGTTCATGCATCGCCAGGCCGATATGCAGCGCGGCGTTGGGATTGAGGTAGGGATTGGCGCCACGGAAGCGAAGGCTCTGCGCCGGGTTTATCCCGTAGCGGCCGACCTGGCTCGCCACCAGTTCATGCAGGGCTGCCCCTCGCCAGTTGGAGGATGTCACCAGATCCTGGGAGGAGGCCAGCGACTGCAGCCGACCGCGGAAGCGCGTCAGGAAGTCGCCGATACCGTCGGAATAGCGACCGGTCTGAGTCGCGATGCTCTGGATGATCGCCAGCAGGTTCTTCGAGCGATGGCTGACTTCACGCAGCAGCGTCGTCAGTGTCTGTTCGCGCCGCTTCTGCTCGGTTGTCTCGACCATGGTGGTGACGACGCCATGCACATCGCCGTCGTCGCCTCGGTCGGCATCGATCCAGACCTGGAACCAACGAACGCCATTCTCGACCGGAACACTGATTTCAAGGCGCTGAGGATCGCCGGTCGCGACCACATCGCGCTTGGCGGCGCCGATACGGTCGGCCTGCGCCATCGATAGGATGCCATTACCCTCGGCTTCGTTAGAGACCCAGGGTGCGCGCATGTTGCGAGCCCATACGGTCTTCATCTCGCGATCCTGATAAAGGACCGAAATGCCTGCATTGTGAAGCGCATGAAGAAGAGCCCGCCCAAGCTGCATGCCGCTTTCAGCGGGATGCAGCGCGATGACTTCGTCGCTCCGTGTGCCTTCCGTTCTATCTGAAGTCCTGGAACCCATCGGTCAATCTGTCCACCCAACCCGGGCTGAACGGCTTACCCTCAAATGGTTTCCCTCTAAAGCGGTCCGCCGGACGGTATCCATTGAAGGACGCCGCCCGGCGGTGGCTGGAAACCGTTTGAGGGGTGCGGCTTCCAGTGTTCGCTCACGCCCGCCTGAACAGGCCGGCCAGTAGAGAAATGACCAGAAAGGCGAGGAAGATGAAGAACAATATCTGCGCGATGCCGGCGGATGTGCCGGCGATGCCGCCGAAGCCCAGAGCGCCGGCTATAATCGCCACGACGAGAAATACGAGCGCCCAGTAAAGCATGGTTCATCTCCTTCGAATGCTGCGGTAAAAACGTGGTTTGATGCGGTTTGTTCCACCATTCGCCGAAAAAGACGGTGCTTGCAAATCTTCCGGACGGCGCGGGCTGGAAATTCGCCGCCGGTCGATGCGGCATGTCAAAAGGCCGCCGGATGCATCGCATCCCGCGGCCTTTGATTTCCTTGTCCGGCTTGTGAACGCCGCGACCTATGCGGCAGCCTTGGCCTGCCGGTCGAAGAACAATGCCTGGCTGATCAGCGCCTTCACCATGTCGGGGTTGAACGGCTTGGTCACGAGGAAGGCTGGCTCGGGGCGCTCTCCGGTCAGGAGACGCTCGGGAAAGGCGGTGATGAAGATCACCGGCACCGATGTCGACGAGAGGATTTCGTTCACGGCCTCGATGCCTGAGCTGCCGTCGGCGAGCTGGATGTCGGCCAGCACCATCTTGGGCCGGGTCTTGCCAAACATCGTCACCGCTTCGGCATGAGTGCGCGCCGTCCCCACCACCCGGTGACCGAGGCTCTCGACCATCTCCTCTATGTCCATGGCAATCAGCGGTTCATCCTCGATGATCAGTATGTCGGTCGCCACCTGACGCGAAATCTCGTTGCTTGCCTGCGCGAGCAACTCGCTGAACTGCTCGTCACCGACATCGAGGATTTCAGCCGCTTCGTCCTCGCTGAAACCTTCGACGGCAACCAGCAGGAAAGCCTGCCGGGGAAGTGGCGCGATCGCATTGAGATTGGCGGCCGCGCGCTGCTCCCAGCCCGATTGTGTCTGCTCCTGCGGAACGCGGATGGCGACCGATGTGAAGAGCTTGGCGAACACCTTGTACAAGGCGATCCGGTCGCTCGACGCGTCCGGGAAAATGTCGATATCGGCAATGATGGCCTCAAGCATTGCGGCGACCAGCGCGTCGCCGCTCTCCTGCGATCCCGAGACGGCACGCGAAAAGCGCCGCAGGAAAGGAAGATGCGGAGCGATGGTGGCGGACAGGCTCATGGTGGACGTTTCCCTCAGATGACGCGATTGAAAAGATAGCGGCCTGCCGATTGCAAGCCCGGAGCAACAACGCGGCTTTTCGGAAAAAGTTCCGTTCGCATGGAACGAATCGGTGGCGGTTGCGTTTTAGCGTCGGGATGGGCAACCAGACGAGGGTGCCGCTTGCCTTGTGTTGTGTGATTAGCGGCTTGAGTTCTGGGAATATAAGGGCGAAATGAAGGACATGACAAAGAATATTCTGGCTGGCGCTGCGGGCAGGCGCCGGGACGGCGTCGGCGACCCGCTTGGGGCCAACTCCGAAATCGGACGCAAACTCAAACAATATTACGACGAGCTGGTCTCCGACAATGTGCCGGATCGCTTCGCCCGGTTGCTCAGCCAGCTGGAACAAGCCGAACCCGCACAGAAGAAGGACTGAGGCATGGCAGCGGTCTCCCAAGGCTTCAAGGCCGATCTGCTTGGGGCTATCCCCAGCTTGCGGGCCTTTGCCGTGTCGCTGACGCAAAATGCCGACAAGGCCGACGACCTCGTTCAGGAAACGCTGGTCAAGGCCTGGGACAAGCATGAGAGCTTTCAGCCCGGCACCAATCTCAAGGCATGGCTTTTCACAATCCTGCGCAACGAATTCTATTCGCAGATGCGCAAGCGCGGCCGCGAGGTTCAGGACAGCGACGGCATCATGACGGCTCGGCTTGCGGTGCATCCGGCCCAGCACGGCCAGCTCGACCTCAAGGATTTTCGCGGCGCTCTCGAGCAATTGCCGGAGGACCAGCGTGAAGCCATCATCCTGATCGGTGCATCGGGCTTCTCCTACGAGGAGGCCGCCGAAATCTGCGGCTGCGCGGTCGGGACCATCAAGAGCCGCGTCAGCAGGGCCCGCACACGCCTGCAGGAAATCCTGAAAATCTCCGGCGAGGACGAGTATGGTCCCGATGCTATCTCGGCCCAGGTCACGGCGGCGCATTGAGATGCGGGCCGGATGACGAAGGCAGTCGACCCTCGAGGCTTCAGGTCTGGCCTTGGGAGTCTCGACCGTAGGCCATCGCCACGGCTTCGACGAGGTCCGCTCCTGAATAGGGCTTGGTGACCAGCCTCACGCCGGGGAAAGATGCCTTGATCTCGTCCGCATCCGAATAGCCGGACGCAAATACGAACGGCACGCCGGTCTCACGCAGGCCCGCGGCGAATTCGAGCGTCGAGGCGCCGCCCAGCATCAGATCGACGATCGCGGCGTCGAAATCCGTCGCGACCTTGCGGCCATCGATTTCGGCCAGGTCGCGCGCGACCACGACTTCACCCGCACCGTGGTCGCGGCAGAGTTGCTCGACATCCATGGCTATGAGGAATTCGTCCTCCAAGACAAGAATGCGCAATCCGTCAAGTAATTGGGGCACAGGCAATCGCTCCTTGAAACGCCGGGATTCATGATCGCAATTTGGTGTGTTGTCATTTAAAAAAGACATGTGCTGGGGGTGAAAGGCCGATTTCGGTCAAGCGCGTAAAATGGACCTGCCGGCTGCGGGTCTTGCAAGAGAGGGGGGCGAAATGCCAAGCCAGATCGGGCGCGCTTTTGCAACCCGGCAGTACGCTTGCGAGCAGTGCCCGTTACGGCCCCTGCCGGCATTCCGGGAGTTCGAGAAACAGGAACTGGCCTTCATCAGCAAGTTCAAGAAAGGAGAACTCGCGGTCGACAAGGGTGCCACGGTCCTCGTGGAAGGAAGTCACAGCGCGCATCTTTACACGGTGTTGTCCGGCTGGGCGTTTCGCTACAAGCTGCTGCAGGACGGCCGCCGCCAGATCCTCAACTATCTTATGCCGGGCGACCTCATCGGCCTGCAAGGCAGCGTCATGGGGGAAATGCAGCATTCCGTGGAGGCAATGTCGCCAATGCTGCTTTGCGTGTTCGAACGTGATAACCTGCATGAACTCTACCGTAACCATCCGGGTCTCGCCTACGACATCACCTGGATCGCGTCGCGTGAAGAGCGGATGCTGGACGAGAACCTGCTCAGTCTCGGGCGCCGCAGCGCGATCGAGCGCGCCGCCTACCTCATCGCCTTCATCGCCAGCCGCGCCAAGGTCGTCGGGTTGAACGGCAAGCAGTCCATCCAGATACCGATCACGCAGCAGCACATCGCCGATACGCTTGGCCTGTCGCTGGTTCACACCAACAAGACCATCCGCAAGCTGATGGACCGCCGGTTGATCGTCTGGCGCGACGGCGGTTGCGGCGTCATCGACATTGAAGGCTTGAAGCAGCTTGCCGGCTGGGAAGGGCTGGGCGAGAGCCGCCGGCCATTGATCTGACGCGGCACTTCTTGCCGGGATGAGGCTGATCGGGTGCGCGTGGCCGGGTTTTCGGGTAGTTTGTAGCGGCATCGGAACCTTGAGACGCACGGCGCGTTTGAAATCGAGCAATCACAAGGAGTTAAGCAATGACAACCGCCGCAGGGAAGACCGTCAACGAAGCGCGGACGAATCCGGATCTCGAAGCCGATATCAGGCAGTTGAAGGCGGATATCGACAAGCTCACCAAACAACTGGCCAAGACTGGCGAACACGGCTACGGCACGGCGCGCCGGGCGGCGGCCGACGGCGTCGAGCAGTTGCGTGCCCAAGGCGAAGCGGCCTTCGACAGTCTGCGCGGCAACGCCAGGGACATCGAGGCGCAGATGGTGGCAAGCGTACGGGAAAAGCCGGTGACGTCGCTGGCAATCGCCGCTGGCGTGGGCTTCCTTTTCGCGCTGCTCGCGCGTCGCTAGTTCCGCCGAGATGGGACTGCTGGCTTCTCTGCTCTCGGGTCTCGCCTCGGGTGAAACAATCGCAGCCGTGCGGCGCGCGCGTAGGGCTGCGATCGCCTATGCGTTTGCCGCCCTGGCGACATTCTGCGGCCTCGGCTTTCTGGTCGGGGCGGCCTATATCTGGACATCGGCGCGCTATGGATCGCTCGCCGCCGCGATTGGTTTCGGTGTCGGCTTTCTGGTGATCGCCGGCCTCATTCTTCTGACCCACTGGCTGATGTCGGGCGTCCGCGTCCGTCGCGAGGCAAGGCGGCGCAAGGCCGACATGAAGGCGATCGGCATTACGGCGGCCCTCGCGGTGCTGCCGAGCTTGCTCAAGGCAACAGGTGGGCTCAAGGGAAAAGCTGGGCTCGGGGTTATTCTCGGTCCGGCCGTGGCACTCGTGGCTTATGCCATCTACCGTGAGAACGTGAAGTCCGACACCGACCATCCGGATGCCGGCGAGGGATAGCAGCGCCGGCGACCTGCCTCGTGTCACTTCGACAGATCTTCTAGCCCCATCGATATTTCGGCGAAGACCCCATCGCGCCGAAATTCATGGATTACTTCGCTCGAAATGACCTTGGCCAGACTGCGCCGGATGAGGGATCGAGCCGAAGCCCTGCCGCTCGGGTGGGGCAAGCGGATTGGCCTTGAAGCGCGGGTCGATGGTCGCATCGGCCACCTCCATCGGTTCGTCTCCCGCCGCGATCGCATGGGCGCAGAAAGAGATGTCGGTCGCCGTTGCGGTCTCGTTCAGGCCGACGCGGGACTTGAACTATTGCCGCTCGATATCGACGAGCGTAACCAGCGCGACGGGCACTTGCATCACGGCAGTGGCAACGCTGGTGACACGATCGAAATCCGGGTCGGCCGCGGTATCCAGCATCTCCAGCCCGTGCAGCACGGCGAGCCGGTCTTCATCCTTCACCGCGCGGACGACTTCGGCCGGCAGACGGCGCACTGTTTCAGCCTTGCTATTCACCCAAGTCCCCAATGCGTGGCCGTTTTGGCCCTGGCCCGCCCGGAACCATCCTAGCAAGGAACCGTTACCCGACGGTGATCTACCGACTGCGCTGGTTGGCGCATAACGAGACGAGGGCCGACCATGACCAAGACCATTCCTGAAAACAAAGCACGCCAGGGGCGTTGGGGTTGGCACGGCTTGCGTATCCTGATCGCGGCGCTGCTTCTAGCCTTCGTGGCTTGGGGTGTCGCTGAAATGTATGGCGAAACGGCAAAGACTCCGGCCACCGAGCAAGGAAATGCGCCGAACGGCGGCTAGATTTCCGGCCATCATCGCCACGGATTGCGTCAAGGCCAGGGTCCGCATCAGGCAGCTTTTGCCTCGGCAATGCGGGCGGGCACCAGGACGTTGAGCGCTCCGGGCCGGATTTCGATTATCGTCTTTGGATCGAGCCTGACCAGTTCGCCGTCCATGACGGCGCGAAACCTTCTGCCGCCGGAATGAATTTGTAGCACTGCACGGTCTGCCTGGTGGATTTCTACGTGCTCGTTGTCGCGCCATTTGCCGCGCGCCACGTCGAATAAGAACTTGACCAATTCGGCACGCTGCTTCGCCACCGTGACATAAATGCCAAGCACGCCGCCGGCTGGGTTGTCGGCGTACGGCAAATGGCCTTCGCCGAAAAGATTGTTGGTGACGGCGATCCCTGATACGCGCGCCGTCACCTCGGCATCGCCAATGCCGAGCGTGACGTTCATAGCCGGCGGGTTCTTGATCGTTTCCCAGGCCGCTTTGGCCGAAGCACCGATCTTGCCAAGGCGCGACCCGAATTCCATTCCCTGGCGCAACTGCACCATCCTGGCATGCATGCCGATCGAGAATTGGTGGACGAAAGGCTGGCCGTTGGCCGTGGCCATGTCGACCGCGATGATTTCGCCATCGGCGAAGGACTCCAGCGCTGCATCGAGCGACTGTGGAATGCCAAGGCTACGGGCAAACAGGTTCATCGTGCCGGCCGGCAGTATGGCGAGGGCCTTTTTCTTATTCATCAGCCTTGCCGCCGCCGCTGAGATGGTGCCGTCGCCGCCACCGGCCAGTACGACATCGACGGCGCGGCGCGATGCAGCCCTGTCGAGGGTTTCCGCGATCTCCTTGCCGGCAACGACTTCGATGCTGAGAGAGTGGCCCGCCGCTTCCAGCGTCTGACGCATCCGGTCGGAAAAAGCTGCCAGATCGGTGGTGCGCAAGGTGCCGCCGTCCCGGTTCAGCACCGCCGCGAATTTCATGCCCCGCTCCACTGCTCAATGAGGACTAGGCCGGGCCGCGCCCAGCCGAGGGCTGAAACGCTGCGAACCGCAGAAAGGTTCCTTTACGGGCCGAAACAGGGCCGGAGTCCAGGGTTTCGCCGACTGGCCGTCAGGTATCCGCTTCGTGGTTTTGGTTCCGGAATTCTTGCGGATTTTTGTCGGAACAACAGCATAGTCACGACGTTGTGAACCTGTAGAAGCGCCGCATCCGATCTCCCAGCAGTGGGGGAACGGCGTGCGGCACACGAAATCAGGCACGAGGAGATTACCATGATCCGCACCCTTTTAGCGACGACTGCCCTTGCGACAATGGTTGCAACCGGCGCCTTCGCGCAGAGCGCCGCGACCCCGGCCCCCGCGAACCAACCTGCTGCCCAGGAGCCGACTGCCGCGCCTGTTCAGCGCGCTGAAGGCAGCATCGTCACCAATATTATCGGCGCGTCGGTCTATAATGGCACCGGCGACAATGCCGAAAATATAGGTAAGGTGTCCGACGTCGTCTTCGACAAGGATGGCATGGCGAAATCCGTGATCATCGGCGTCGGCGGCTTCCTTGGCGTCGGGACCAAGAACGTCGCCTTCGACTATAACAAGCTGCAATGGGCCGAGAAGAACGGCGACCGCTGGCTTGTTGCGCAGACGACCAAGGACGAGCTGACCGCGCAGCCGGAGTTCGACAGCAAGGCTTATGCGCCGGCCCCTGCCACATCGGCGAGCACCCAGGCACCGGCCACGTCGACTGACACCGCCCAGAAGCCCGCCGACATGAATGCACAGCCGGTGAAACAGGCTGACGGCAACCTCGCCACAAACATCATCGGTGAAGACGTCTACAACGGCACCGGCAACGACGCGCAGAAGATCGGCGACGTCAACGACATCGTGCTGACCAAGGACGGCAAGGCTCAGTCGCTGATTATCGGTGTCGGCGGCTTCCTGGGCATGGGGGAAAAGAACGTCGCCTATGATTTTGCCAAGGCAAAGTGGGCACAGAAGGATGGTGAGCGCTGGCTGGTGGCTCAGACCACCAAGGAAGAGCTGCAGGCGCAGCCGGCCTTCGACCGCAAGGCCTACGACCCGATGCCGGCTACGACGGCATCGAACGAGCCGGCGGCAACCGCCCCCGCCACGGCACCTTCCGCAGCGACAGCTCCCGCTGCCGCTCCGGCGGACAAGACGGCGGCGGCGCCGGCTGACGCTACGGCACCCGACCAGACGCAGACCGCGGCCATCGACAAGTCGACGCTGACGGAAATGCCGCTTGGCGAGATCAGGGGCGAGGATCTGAAAGGCACGACCGTATACGGCGCCAACGACGCCAAGGTCGGCGAGATCGGCGACGTCGTGCTGATGCCCGACAAGAAACCCGATGCCGTCATCGTCGATGTCGGCGGCTTCCTCGGCATCGGGTCGAAGGAGGTCGCGATCGGCATGGACAACTTGAAGTTCATGACCGACAAGAACGGCAAGAAGTACCTTTATACGACCTTCACCAAGGAGCAGCTTGACAAGCAGCCGGCTTACGACAAGGGCTCCTACACCGCGAAGCGCGACGAGCAGCGTCTCGTTCAGTAGGCAATAATACGGGGCGGTAGGGAAATTCCCTACCGCCCCGCATGCGACGACCTGGCATATCCTGCGATTCCGTTTTCAGTGAGTTGCGAGAGCGCAAGTGACTGGTCGAGATGTTCGGCCCGCCAGGCAAGCAGCCTTTCGGCGAATTCCAGCCGGGTGGAACGATGTGCCGGACTGCCGGCGAGGTTCTTCAATTCGCCAGGGTCTGCCTCCATGTCGAAAAGCAGGGGCGGCAGGCCGCCGCCAAAATGCACGTATTTGAATTTCTTCGTGCGGATGACCGCGAGGTTGCACTGGCGCGAGGCAATGCCGAAGTGCCGTTCGGCTTCACCGTCGGCGATCGAGCGAAAGTCGAACTCCCAGTGCGCGGCGTCACGCCATGCGGCGGGGGTTCCGCCGCTCAGGAAGGGTTTCAGCGAGCACCCGTCGAGATGCGGTTCGGGAGCCACGCCGAGCAGATCGATGAGCGTAGGCAAAATATCCACCGCTTCGGTGAAGCGATCGACAGTGCTGCCGGCGGCCTTGCGGTGGCGTGGGTCGCGGACGATCAGCGGGATGTGGTAGCTGCCGTCGAAATAGCCGCCCTTGCCCAGCATGAAATGTTCGCCCATCATTTCAGCGTGGTCGGAGGTGAGCACGATGATGGTGTTGTCCCACGCGCCTTCGGCCCTCAGCGCCTGCCATAGGCGGCCAAGCTGCGCGTCGACCTCCGAGATCATGCCGTAATAGATTGCCCGGATGCGGCGGAAATCATCCTCGCTCCAGTCGTGTACCTTGCCCGTGGCGCCGGGGCGGAACTTTGCGCGTTCCTGCCGGCCAAGGTCATAGGCGATGTAAGGGTGGGCCTGAGATTCGGCGCGCCAGCTTTCCGCCCGATGAAAAGCGGGGCCGTCCGCCGGGTCGTACTGGGTGTTGTACGGTTCCGGCACGACGAAGGGCGGATGCGGGCTGATAAAGGAAAGATGCGCAAACCATGGCGCCGCCTCCTCTTGCTCACCCAGCCAGCGGATGAATTCGCCGGCAAGAAAGGCCGTTGGCGTCTGGTCCTTCGAGTAGACAGGCGGTGCTTCAGTCACCGCGCCGTCCGCCTCGCCCATGGGACGATGGATGTCAGGGCTTCCAGCGCTGGCGTCGATGCCCTGCTGCTTCAGCCAGGACAACCACTGCTTCTGATCTTCGGGCAGCAATTGGCGCACCGTGAAGCCGGGCAGCACGCCTTCATAGCTGCGCAACCGTGGATCGGCCGGCGCAAGCTGGCGCGGA
This sequence comes from Mesorhizobium sp. ES1-4, assembly GCF_020164745.1. GTDB lineage: Bacteria > Pseudomonadota > Alphaproteobacteria > Rhizobiales > Rhizobiaceae > Mesorhizobium. Next base: position 244,611 of record NZ_JAIUGV010000005.1, read on the forward strand.
TCGAGCGACACATCGGTGTAGCCAAACAAGGTCGGGTCGTAACCGACGCTGCGTGCGGCAAGCGCGATATTGCCGTGGCGGGCATCAAGCGGCGTCCCGTTACGGCAGACACGGTTGTTCATCTGGTAGAGGCCCGTGTAGAGGCAGGCGCGCGCGGGCGAGCACGGGGCCGCGCCGCCGTAATGGCGCTTGAACAGCACGCCCTCGGCGGCCAGCGCATCGGCATTCGGCGTCTTCACCTGGGGATGGCCGGCAGCCGACAGGCAATCGCCGCGCCACTGGTCGCAGGTGATGAGGAGCACATTTGGCCGCCTGCCTTTTCCAGTCACTTGCGCTCCCCTTGCCAGCACGTTCGAATGCAGACATGGAACCGATTTCCATCAGCCGCGCAAGACCGGGCTGTTGGCCGAATGGTGAACGGATGTCTTCTTATTGTTCACTTTTAAAGCACAGTCCATTCTGTCTTTGCGGCCTTTGCCGCAATCAATCGCGTCCTCATATTGGCGTGGACAGCGGCGAGGGCCGCACAAACACCAAGGGAAGGAGCAAAAACCATGCTCGACCAGATCAAGGGCCTGCATCACGTCACCTCGATGGCCAGGGATGCACGGCAGAATAATGATTTCTTCACGCACAAGCTCGGTCTGCGCCGGGTCAAGAAGACAGTCAATTTCGACGCGCCCGACGTCTACCATCTCTATTATGGCGACGAGGCCGGCACACCGGGTTCGGTGATGACCTATTTTCCGTTTCCCAACATCGGCAAGGGCCGTCCCGGCGTCGGCGAGGTCGGCACCACGGTCTATTCCGTGCCGGAAGGCACGCTCGCCTATTGGGAAAAACGCTTTAGCGACGAAGGCGTGACCAACGTCTCGCGCCAGGAGAGCTTCGGCGAGATGCGGCTCGGATTTGCCGGCCCGGACGGTGACGGCTTCGCGCTCGTCGAGGACAAGGCCGACGGCAGAGCGCCCTGGTTGAAGGGCGGCATTCCCGCGGACGAGGCGATCCGCGGCTTTCACTCGGTTTCGCTCAGGCTGAAGGATGGCGGTGCCACCGAGGAGTTGTTGAAGTTCATGGGCTACGAGGAGGTCGACAGGTCGGGCAATGTCAGGCGGCTTGCCGTGAAGAATGGCAACGGTGCCAACGTCGTCGACATCGAATCGCTGCCGGCCGCTCCCTTCGCCGATCTCGGCGCCGGCTCCGTCCACCATGTCGCCTTCGCCGTCGAGAACCGCGCCAAGCAGCTCGAAGTGCGCAAGGCGCTGATCGACACAGGTTATGGCGTGACGCCGGTGATCGACCGCGATTATTTCTGGGCGATCTATTTCCGCACGCCAGGCGGCGTGCTGTTCGAAGTCGCCACCAACGAGCCGGGCTTCGACCGTGATGAGGACACCGCCCATCTGGGCGAGGCACTGAAGTTGCCCACGCAGCATCAGCACCTGCGGCCCTATCTTGAACAGCATCTGCAGAAGCTGGAGGGCTGAGGCGATGAGCACGGACGCTTTCATCCACAAGGTGCTGCCCGGTTCGCCGGGTGGTCCGCTGCTGTTCGTCTTCCACGGCACGGGCGGCGACGAGAGCCAGCTTGTATCGCTGGGGCGCGATCTCGTGCCCCAGGCGACCATCATCTCGCCCCGCGGCGACGTTTCCGAGCAAGGTGCCGCGCGCTTCTTCCGCCGCACCGGCGAGGGCGTCTACGACATGGACGACCTGGCGCGGGCGACGGGCAGGATGGCTGAATTCGTCAAGGCCCATGTCGAGGCGGCGAAGCCGTCGGCCGTGCTGGGTCTCGGCTATTCCAACGGCGCCAACATTCTGGCCTCGGTGGTGTTTGCCGCGCCGGCACTGTTCGATGCCACGGTGCTGATGCATCCGCTGATTCCGTTCGAGCCGGAGGTGAAAGGCAGCCTTGCTGGTCGTCACATCCTGGTGACCGCCGGCAGGCGCGATCCGATCTGCCCGCCGAACCTGACGGCGCGGCTGGAAGCCTATTTGCGTGCCGATGGCGCCGATGTCACAGTGGAGTGGCACGAAGGCGGGCACGAGGTGCGGCCAAACGAAATCGAGGCGGCGCGGCGGCTTTTTGCCGGCGTTGCCCAAGGAGTCTAGAGATGCCCGATCAACTGCCGGAGATAGAACTGGAAGATCGCGGCTCCAAGGGCCGCTACGTCCTGCGCGGCCCCGGCGGCGCCGAGGCCGAGATGACCTTCACCAAGATCGGCGAGCACCAGCTGATCATCGACCACACGGAAGTGCCGGACGCCTTTCGCGGCCAGGGCGCCGGGCTTCGGCTCGTCACCCGCGCCGTCGAGGACGCGCGGGCCGCGGGCAAGAAGATCATCCCGCTCTGCCCGTTCGCCAACGCCCAGTTTCGCCGCCATCCGGAATGGGCCGACGTGCTGAAGCAATAAGGTCGGACAGGCTTTGTCATTTGCGCGGGTAGCACATCTTGCCTAAGTGGGTATGATGTATCGCTCCCGCGCCGATGAACGAACCGAATGACCTCCCCATGACAGAATCCGACCTTGTACCCGTCTTCGACGGCCATAACGACACGTTGCTGAGGCTCTATCAGGCCAAGGACGGCGACGTCGAAAAGCTGTTCATCGAAGGAAAATCGGGCGGTCATATCGACCTGCCGCGCGCCAAGGCCGGCGGCTTTGCCGGCGGCATGTTCGCCATCTTCCCGCCTCCGGTCGAGAAAGCCAGGCGCAGCGCCGTGCCTTCGGCGCCGAGCGACAGCGAGCCGCTGCCCCCCGAGGTTCCGCGCGCCGATGCGCTCAACTCGACGATCGCGATGGCGTCCATCCTGTTCCGGCTGGAGCGCGCCGGCGCATTGGCGATCTGCCGCAGCGCGGGCGATGTGCGCGATGCCATGGCGCAAGGCACGATTGCCGCGGTGTTCCACATCGAGGGCGTCGAGGCGATCGATCCCGAACTCACCATGCTCGACGTTCTGCATGCCGCGGGCCTGCGTTCGCTCGGCATCGTCTGGAGCCGCCCGAATGCGTTCGGTCACGGCGTGCCGTTCCGCTTTCCGTCCTCGCCCGACACTGGACCCGGCCTGACCGATGCCGGCAAGGCGCTGGTCAAGGCCTGCAATGAACTGAAGATCATGATCGACCTTTCGCATCTCAACGAGAAAGGTTTTCGCGATGTCGCCGCGCTCAGCCAAGCACCGCTCGTCGCCACCCACTCCAACGTGCACGCGATCTGCGGCCATTCGCGCAATCTCACCGATTGGCAGCTCGGCGCGATCCGCGAGTCCGGTGGCATGGTCGGCCTCAACTTCGCCACTGGCTTCCTGCGCGAGGACGGCCGCATGAACGCCGACACCAGCCTCGACATCATGGTGCGCCATATCGATTCCCTGCTGCAGGCTCTGGGCGAGGACGGCGTCGGTCTCGGCTCGGATTTCGACGGCGCCATGATCCCGGCCGTCATCGGCGACGTCGCTGGCCTGCCAAAACTCATCGATGCGCTGGCGGCGCGCGGTTTCGGCCGTGCGCTCATCGAAAAGATCGCCTACCGCAACTGGCTGGGCATGCTGGAAAGAACGATTGGTTAGACGGCTTATTCGAAGCCCATGCGCTTCAGCCAGTCCTTGCCGACGCCACGATCGCGAATGATCGGAAGCGGATTTTCCGCATCGAGCCGCGCGCAGATTCGGTAGACTTCGAGCGTCTCTGCGCTCATCTCATCACGTTTGTAGAAGAACATGGCGGCGGCATAGCGCGTGCGGCCCGACCATTTCTCGCCGAGCGGCGTGTTGACCAGCTCCCACTGCTCGGCGGCTTCGCCCTCTTCCTGCTGCTTGCCCGCTTCCTCGGTCATACTCAGAAGTCCGCCGGCGGGTTGGCTGTGCGGCGGTCGAGCTTGATGAAGGGCCGCGCCACGACCTTGGCCCGTTTCATCAGCTTCTGGTACCGCAGCTCGCGCATCGCGTAGATCTCGACCCAGAGGTCTTCCACGACAGTATCACCATAGGGCCGCGCCAGCGAGGCGATGGCGATGTTGCGCTTGGCCATCGGCGACCACATGGCGGCGCTGACCAGGCCGATCTCCTGGCTCTTCTTGTGGTAGACGATCGCGTGCTCGGCCGGGATGTTGCCCTCGATCTCGAGCCCGACCAGCACGTGGCGAAGCTTGCGTTTCGCCCTCGCTTCGAGGATGGCACGGCGGCCATTGAAATGGTCCTTCTCCAGATCGATCATGAAGCCCAGCCCGATCTCGTCGGGCATGCGCGGGCGGTCGGCACGAATGGCGTGTTCGGCGGTGGTGAAATCCGCATTGGCGACGATCAGCCCTGCTTCGAGCCGGGCGCGGTTGAGCGCGGTATAGCCAATCGCCCTGACACCGCGCGGTTCACCCGCGCTCATCAGCTGGTCCCACAGGCTCAGCGCCTTGTCGGCCGGAACGAACAGTTCGTAGCCGAGATCTCCGGTAAACCCGGTGCGTGAAATGATGACCGTGCCGCCGTCATGCGGAAACTCGGCAAGGTCGAATATTCTCAGTTTCTCGACGCCGGCGAAACCGGCATCGCGCAGCACGGCGAAGGAGGTCGGGCCTTGCAAGGCGAGCCCGGCGACGGCCTCGGTCTCTTCCTCGACGGTGACGTCGAAACCAAGGGCACTGTCCAGCAGCCACGGCAGATGCCGTTCCTGGGAACACAAGCGGAAGCGTGTCGGCGAGAGACGGAACAACGTGCCGTCGTCCAAGACATAACCCTCGTCGTCGCACCACGCGGTGTAATGAACGCGTCCTGGCCTGAGCTTGGTGACATCGCGCAAGGTGACGCGGTCCAGCAGGGCTTCGGCGTCCGGGCCTTCGATCCGGTATTTGGTCATCGGCGAGATGTCGAACAGCGCCGCCTGGCTCCGGATGGCGAAATACTCCAGTTCCTCGTCCCACAGCGAATGCGGTGCACGGTAACCGGCCCAATTGTACCAGTCCTGGGTTTTGGCCAGCGCGTCGATGCGCGGCTGGAAGGGCGTGCCGAGGCGCAGCGTGCGGAAGTGTGATTGCGCCGCACTTCGCTCGGCGACAGCCGCATTGGCTGTCCTTGCGGCGGGCTTCTTGCTGGTCGCCTGTGCCATGACTTAGCCCTTCATCGCGATGATGCGCCGCGCGGCGTTCAAGCCGGGCGCACCCGAAACACCACCACCGGGATGCGAACCCGCACCGGCCAGGAACAGCCCGTCGAGCGGCGTGTCGTAGCCCGACCAGCCGGTGACCGGGCGCGAGATCAGCATTTGGTCGGCCTGCAATTCGCCATGGTGCCAGTGGCCGCCCGGCATGCGGTAGCGCTTCTCGATGTCATCGGGCGTCAGAAGCTCGGCATGGCGCACGGTTTTGCCGATGCCAGGCGCATAGGCTTCCAACTGAGCCATGATTGCCTCGAGGAATTTCGGCTTGCCGGCGCCCCAACCCTCTTTCAATTGATAGGGCGCGTATTGCACCACGGCCGATAGCACGCAGGCGCCGCCTGGTGCCAGCGACGGGTCGGCGAGGCTGGGCAAGGTGATTTCCATTACCGGCTCGCGCGAGAATTCACCATATTTGGACGGGTTGAAGGCACGCTCGACATGGTCGGTGGAGGGCGCGACGACGAGCCGCCCCTTGCTGCCGGCAGCATCGACCCCAGAGAATTGCGGCGTCCGGTCGAGCGCCAGATGAAGCTTGGCGGCATCGCCCTTCATGCGGATATTTTTCACCTTGCGCATGAAGCCGGTATCGGTTCCGCGCGGTCCGACAAGGTCGAGGAAGGTGGTCGCCGGGTTGATGGCGGAGACGATCGTCCTGGCGCGAAGCTCCTCGCCGTTATCGAGGACGACGCCGACGGCGCGGCCCTTCTCGACAATGATCCTTGCGACGGGCACCGATGTGCGGATCGTGACGCCAGCCTTTTCGGCAGCAGTGCGGATGGCGGCGACCACCGCGTCCATGCCGCCCTTCGGCAGCAATTGCGCTCCGGCCGCGCCGCCGATCTCTCCGGCCAGACGATAATAGAGGCCGAGCAGCGAGGTCGGCGAGCGCGGGCCGAGATGGCTGCCGAGCGTGGCGTCGAAGGCGAGCAAGCCTTTCAGCCTGTCATCGGCGAGCTGCTCGTCAAGCAGGTCGGCGACGTTCATCAAAAGCACGCGCAGGAAGTCGCGCATGTCTTCCTTGCCAAGCTTCTTCAGCGCCAGCGCGGTCCGGCCGAGCGAAGTGGTCTCCAGCATCGACATGGCGCCGAGATCAGGCGGGCGTCGGGAGAGGAAGGGTTTCAGGATGCCGGCATAGCGCAGGAGCTGCGCGCGCAATCCCTTCCAGGCGGACTGTTCAGACGAACTGGCGCCGGTCAGCACCTCGCCATAGGCGCCATGCAGGACAAGCGGGGGGCCATCCCTCGACAACGCGACTGAGGGGATGAAGTCGGCGCGGACGGTTCGCAGTCCGTGCTTTTCCAACTCCAGCGTCTTCATCACGTCGGGATGCAGCCGGTTCAGCACATGCGCGACTGACGAGACTCGAAAGCCAGGGGCGAATTCCTCGGTGCGCGCGGCGCCGCCGAGTTCAGCTCCGGCCTCCAGCACCAGCACCTTGCGGCCGGCCTTCGCCAGCGTGGCGGCAGCGACAAGCCCGTTATGGCCGCCGCCGATAACGATGGCATCAAATGACGTCATGGGCCGGGCTCATATGCGAGGTGGATTTTGCGAGATCGCGAAGGATCTCGGCGGCGGCGTTGCGGCCGGGCGCACCCATGACGCCGCCGCCGGGATGGGTCGAGGAGCCGCACATATAGAGGCCACCGAGCGGCGAACGGTACTGCGCGTAACCCGGCACCGGGCGGTTGAACAGCAGCTGGTCGAAGGTCAATTCGCCTTGAAAAATGTTGCCTTCGGTGAGGCCGACCTCAGCCTCGATTTCGCGCGGCGTGCGCACCTCCATGTGGACGATGCGGTCGCGGAAACCCGGCGAATATTCCGCGATCTGTGCGATCACGCTTTCGGCGAAGCCGTCGCGATCGGCGTCGGTCCACTCGCGACCAGCGATCTTGGGTGGTGCGTACTGCACGAAGCAGCTCATGAAATGTTTTCCCGGCGGCGCCATGGTCGGGTCGAGCGTCGTCGGGATGACCATGTCGAGGAAGGGGTCGGTGGACCAGCGGCCGGCCTTCCAGTCGTCATAGGCGCGCTCCATGCGCTCCATGGAATCGGTGAAGTGCATGTCGCCGCGATAGACCGGAGAATCCTTCGGCAGCGCCGGGAATTCCGGCAGCGAATCGAGCGCGATGTTGACCTTGCCGGACGACCCGCGAATCTTGAAGTTCTTGACCCGGCGCAGGAATATGTCGGGCAGTTCCTTCTCCTCGACCAGCTTCAGGAAGGTGCGCTTCACGTCGGCGTTGGAGACGACGAGCTTGCCGTGGATTTCCTCGCCGCCTGCCAGAACGACGCCTTTCGCCTTGCCGCGGCTCACCAGCACATGGTCGACTTCGGCGCCGGTGCGGATCGTGCCGCCGGACGCCCGGAAGGAGGCTGCCAGCGCCTTGGTCACCGCGCCCATGCCGCCGCGCGCATAGCCCCAGGCGCCGACCGATCCGTCGACCTCGCCCATATAATGGTGGAGCAGCACGTAAGCAGTGCCTGGCGACATCGGCCCGAGTGCTGTGCCGATGATGCCGGACAGCGCGAAATTCGCCTTGATGACGTCGGTCTCGAAATATTCGTCGAGGAACTCCGAGATCGACATGGTCCAGAAGCGCAACGTCAGCGCCATCTCCTCGGCGGACAGGCCAGCGAATTTCTTGCCGAGATAGAGCAGTTCACCAAGGTCGCGCGGCTTGAGGCTGGTGGGATCGGGCGCCGTGCGCATCAACAACGGCTGGATGAAGCGGCACTGCCGCGTCACGTCGCGAGCGTAGCGGTCATAGGCCTCGGCATCCCGCTTGGAGAAGCGCGCGAATTCGCGCCGGTGCGCGTCGTGGTCGCGGTAGTTGGCGAGATAGTCGCCATCTCGCGTAAACACCGCGCCGCCCTCATAGGAAATCACCTGCAGGCCGAAGCGCGGCAGTTCGAGGTCGCGCATGATCTCGGGTCGGAACAGCGAGCAGACATAGGAGCAGTTGGAATAGAGGAAGCCCGGCGTCAGCTCACGGCTGGTTGCCGCACCGCCGACCCAGCCGTTCTTCTCCACCACCAGCACGTCGAGACCGGCGCGCTGCAGATAGCAGGCATTGACCAGACCGTTGTGCCCGCCGCCGATGATGATCGCATCCCAAGCTTTCATTGTGGCCCAGTTCTCATGTGCGACCCGCTCTTCATTTTTGCGTGATCCGTCCCCGACTGCCTGGAATTTGGCACGGCATCAGCCATTGTGTCCAGCCATTCTGAATGAATGTTCAACAAATGATATTGCCTTTTTCCAGACATGGGTTACGCTTTGCCGGCGTTCGAAACAGGCATTCGTCGATTGGGGACCGAGGGCTGATGATCGAAACGGCAGATGCCGGGCCGGAGTATGACGACACCGCTATCCGCTTCCTCGAGGCGCTGTGGGGCGACGGCTACCTGTCGCCGGGCGGGCCTGAAGAGGTCGATCGGGTGGTCGAGGGGCTTTCGCTCGAAGGCAAGACGATCCTCGATATCGGCTGCGGGTCCGGGGGCATCGCGCTTCACCTGCTCGAACGCCATGGCGCTGCCCACGCCACCGGCTTTGATGTCGAACATCCAGTAATCGAGGCGGCAAGGCAGCGTGCCACAATGCGTGGGCTCGCGGAGAGGGCCAGCTTCATCCAGGGACAGCCGGGGCCGCTGCCCTTTGCCGATCGCTCCTTCGATGTCGTCTTTTCCAAGGACGCGCTGCTGCACGTGCCCGACAAGGACGCATTGTTCGCCGAAATCTTTCGCGTGCTGAAGCCGGGCGGTGTCTTTGCAGCCTCCAACTGGATGATCTCGCATGACGGCGAGCCGTCGGCCGAGATGAAAGCCTATGTGGCGGCGGAAGGGTTGTCTTTCGCCATGGCGTCGCCGGCGCGCTATGCGCAAGCGATGCGCAAGGCGGGCCTTGCCGATGTCATCGTCAGGGACCGCAACCCCTGGTACCGCGAGGTCGCGCGCGGGGAACTCGAAAGGCTGAAGGGGCCGCTCTACGGGGCCGTTGCCGACGTGGTCGGCGCGGCCTATGTCGACAAGAACATACGGACCTGGGAAGCCATGCAGAAGGTGCTTGACAGTGGCGAGCACCGTCCCACTCATCTTCGCGGGTGGAAGCCGGATGCAAAGGGATAGCCGGCGATGCTGGAGACCATCACAAGCATGAAAACGGCAGACGCCAGGGACGCGCTCCTTGAACCAGCACGCAAGGCCGAATCCGAAAAGCGCGGGCGCAAGGCCTCGAAGGAGGTCAGGCAGCTTCAGCTCATCGAGGCGACGATCGATTCACTCGCCAAGCGCGGCTATTCGGAAACGACGATGGCCGATGTCGCCGATGGCGCCGGCCTGTCGCGCGGCATCGTCAATTTCCATTTCGAGAGCAAGGAAAAGCTGCTCGTCGCGACCTTGAAGTACATGTATGACGAATACTCGGCGCATTGGCGCAATGCCTTGCAGAAGACAGGCGCCGATCCCGCCGACCAACTCCAGGCCCTGGTTGCGGCCGATTTCGATCGCTCGATCTGCAACAAGCGCAAGCTCGCCGCCTGGTGCGCCTTCTGGGGTGAGGCCAAGTCGCGGCCGACCTACCAGGCGCTGAGCAGCGCGCGGGATGCCGTATACCAAAACATCTTCATCGACCTTTGCGCGGCTCTGAAACAGGACGGCGGCTATGCCTACGAGCCGCAGGTCATGGCGCTGGCGCTCAACGCCATGCTGGAAGGCTTGTGGCTGCGGTTGATGATGGGCACCGAGGACACAACCCGCGAGACGGCCTTGCAGGCGGCGAACGAATTCCTGTCGGCGGCTTTTCCGAAGCACTATCCGCGTAAGGCCGCCGGCCCAACGAAATCATAAGAGAAGACGACACCATAAGAACCGCAGAGGATGGAACAGCAATGAAGACATTGACGAGACGCCTGACACTGACGCTCGCACTGGCCGGGACCCTGGCGGCTTCCGCAGCCGCCGTGGCGATCGCCGCCGACAAGGACCTGATCGTGTTCGACTGGTCCGGCTACGAGGATCCCGGATTCCACCCGAAATATGTCGAGAAGAACGGCGATTCACCGACCTTCGCCTTCTTCGGCGATGAGGACGAGGCGTTCGAGAAGGTCCGTTCCGGCTTCAAGGCCGATCTCGGCCATCCCTGCTCGCAGAGCGTGACGAAGTGGCGGGAGGCTGGCCTGCTGCAGCCGCTCGACACATCGAGGATCACGGGCTGGAAGGACCTCAATCCCGGCATCATGGCGATGAAAAATCTCGCCACGACCGATGACGGCAAGGCCTGGTTCATGCCCTGGGACTGGGGCAACACGCAGCTTACCTACAATTCCTCCAAGATCGACGAAAAGGACGTGCAGTCGCTGAAAGCGTTCGCCGATCCGAAGTTCAAGGGCCGGGTCTCGATCGGCGACAATGTCGACGATGCCTATGCGTTGGCGAGCCTCGCCATCGGCCTGAAGGACTGGACCAAGATGACTGACGACCAGTTCAAACAAGCGTCCGACTTCCTGCGCCAGGTGCACAAGAACGTGCGTTCGTACTGGACGGACACCACCGATGTCGTCCAGCTTCTGAGCGGCGGCGAAGTCGACCTCGCCTGGGCCTGGAACGATGCGACCGTGCAGTCGGTCGCGGCCGGCGTGCCGATCAAGTCGAAGAAGGACACGGCGGAAGGCATCTCGACCTGGGTCTGCGGCTATGTGCTGTTCAAGGACGCACCCGGCAATATCGACAAGGCTTATGATTATCTCAATGCAGTCAACGATCCGGAGATCGCCAAGGTGCTGGTCAAGGACTGGGGCTACGGCCAGGCCAACGCCAAGGGCATGGCCGGCGTCGATCAGGCGATCCTGAAGGAAAAGGGCTATGACGACGTGCAGAAATTCGTCGACAAGACGCTGTTCCAGCAGCCGTTGCCGCCCGATCTCAAGCTCAAGATGATCGCCGAGTTCGAGAAGATCAAGGCCGGCTATTGAACGAAAAGACCGAAAGAACCGACGTCGTTATCGTCGGCGCCGGTTTCACCGGCCTGTCGGCCGCGCTCGAGTTGAAGGCGGCCGGCACTGGTTTCCTGCTGCTTGAAGCACGTGACCGCGTCGGCGGCCGCGTCGAGGCGATCCGCAACGGACTTGGCGAGCGTATCGACGGCGGCGGCCAGTTCCTCTGTGAGGACATGCCGCAAGTGATGGCGCTCGCGAAGGGGCGCGGCAAGACATTCGTCGACACCTATGTCGAAGGCGAGTTCATTACTCATCCGTCGATGTCGCCCGGCGATGCCAAGCGGACCTATCACGGCGCCATGACGATCCGCGAACGCATGAACAGGATCGAGCCCAACGATCCTGCCATTACGGGATTGACCGTTGCCAACTGGCTGGAGAGTCGGGATGACGCGGGCGAGGCCAAGGCGGCCTTCCGGTCGATGATCGAGGGCCTGTGGTGCCTGGCGCTGGAGAAAGTGCCCCTCTGGTACCTGATCGACAATGATCGCCGCATCACCAACGAGGTGCCGGAGCTGCAATATTTCCTGCTTGAGACCATGCAGTCGTTGGCCGATGACCTAGCGCACGATCTCGGGGGCCGGGTGAGGCTCTGTGAACCGGTCACCCGCATCGAACACGGACAGCCGGGCGTTCGTGTCGTCTCAGCCAATGGCGTGATTGAAGCGCGCGAAGTCCTGGTGGCCGTGCCGCCGGCAACAGCCGCGAAACTCGATTTCACACCCGCCTTGCCAGCAGCCCTGGAAACGGCGCTCGGCGCTTGGGAAAGCGGGGCGGCGATCAAGATCCTGGTGCGTTATGCCAAGCCGTTCTGGCGCGAGCGGGACCTGAGCGGCATGGTGATGTGGCGCGACCTGCCTGGGCTGTTTGCCTGTGACGCCAGCAAGGACGCGGAGCATGCAGCGCTCGTCGTCTTCGTTGGCGGGCCGCTCGCGCTGAGTTGGAGGACGCTGGGCGAGGCGGAACTGCGTGCGGAAGTGACGGCCAGGCTTGCGGACGCGCTCGGTCCTGACGCGGCAGATATTGCCGACTTCAGTTGGCGTGACTGGATACATGACCGTTGGAGCGGCGGCGCCTACAGTGACCTCATCGTCGACGTGACTGCGAGGGACGCCGAGCGAACAATTCTTGCGGGTGCGGCGCCAGTTCATTTCGCCGCTTCGGAACTGTCGCCGTCATTTCCAGGCTACGTCGAAGGCGCGATCGTGGCGGGGCGCATCGCTGCCAGGAAGATCATTGACGGGCTACAGCTTCTTAGCCGAGCGTGATCTCCGCGGATATTGGCGTCATGTCGATCAACGAAGCGATTTTCCGCATATCCACCTGAGTCGCAGGATTGTAGACGACCATGCTGAGGTCCGGCCTGCCATCGACGGCGAAAGCGGAATACTCGAAGGCAAGCGGACCGAGCGTCGGGTGGCGTATGTGCTTGACTTCGCCATATGCGCCGCGAACGTCGTTGTCGTGCCACATCGCCCTGAAATCGGGACTAAGCCGGCAGAGTTCGTCAATAAGGGGTTCCGCCTCCGCTCCGGCCCCTGCACGCGCGGCGTCGACACGGAACATCCCGACCAAATGGCGCGCCATGCTGTCCCAGTCATCTTGTGCAGCGCGAATGCGCGGATCGAGGAAGATGATGCGCAGCATGTTGCGCTGATCCGGCGGCAATGAGCCGTAGTCGCCCAGCATAACGGTGGCAGCGCGATTCCAGGCAGCCACATCCCAGATCGCCGTTCGAATGAGTGCGGGGGTTGGGTCCAACGCTTCAAGGACACGCCGCAGTCGTGGCGTAACGCCTTGGTCCTTCTGATAGCGCATCTCGGGCGGGCGGCCGAGGCCAAGCAGAAAGAGGTGCTCCCGCTCGATGTTTGTCAGCATGAGCGCCCGTGCGATCCGGTTGAGCACGTCGGCCGAGGGGGCGCCGCCTCGCCCCTGTTCAAGGCATGTGTACCAGGTAGGACTGATATTGGCCCGTTGCGCCACCTCCTCGCGGCGCAGGCCGCTCGTGCGGCGGCGCTTCGCGGAAAAGCCGAGAGCGCCCGGATCGAGCCTGCTGCGGCGATCCCGAAGATACGCTCCAAGAAGGTTCCCCGCTGTCGGATGTCCTATCCAGTTAGTCATCTTACTACCATAATCTCCCTAATTTACTATCATAACCCGAGTGACGACATGTGTCTCCAGCGAAACTGGAGACATTGTTCATGCGTGTTTTTGTTACTGGCGCCACGGGATGGATCGGCTCGGCCGTCGTCAAAGAACTGATTTCCGCGGGACACCAGGTCACGGGACTGACCACCACGGCGGCCGGAGCACAGAGGCTGCAAAAGCTGGGAGCGCAGGCGCTAGTAGGAAGACTCGATGACCACGATCTACTTCGCGACGCGGCCTCGCAATCCGATGCGGTGATCCACACGGCTTTCATTCACGACCTGTCCCATATGAGCTTGACGACCCGCCTCCGCCTGTTCGGGGGCGCGCTCAACGGAGGTATCGTCGCGAGTTTCCTTCGGATTCTTGCTGAAACCGAGTCTGGGGCGATCCGGGCTCTGGGCTCAGGCTTGGAGGGTTCAGGGCGCACTCTCGTGGTGACGTCGGGAGTCGCCTTCCTGCCGCAAGGGCAGATTTCGACGGAAAGCGACGACCATGTGTCGAGCAGCCCGAATCGTTCTTTCTCCGAAGCGGCCGCCCTAGGCCTGATTGCGCGCGGCGTCCGTTCCTCCATCATCCGGCTGGCGCCGACTGTGCACGGCTTCGGCGACCGTGGATTTGCCGCGCAGATCGTCGCGGCCGCCCGTAAGAAGGGCGTCTCTCCCTATATTGATAATGGCGCCAACCGATGGGCTGCGGTGCATCGACTCGACGCAGCCAAACTGTTCCGCCTGGCCTTGGAAAAGGGAGCTAGCGGCGCAAAATATCATGGGGTTGGCGAGGTCGGCATCCCGTTTCGCGATATTGCCTCTTTGATCGCGACAAGGCTCCAGGTGCCTGCCGTCGGCATTCCCGCCGCCAAAGCAGCAAGGCATTTTGGAATTCTGAGCAATTTCGTAGGCCTCGATAACCCCGCATCCAGCGAGTGGACCCGCCAGACGCTTGGCTGGGTTCCCGAACAGGAGAACCTGCTCGCCGACATGGATGCCCATTATTTTACAGCGCCAGCGTCGTGACCTGCCGTCGAACGATCTCGCGTCACGCTTGGAAAGGCCCGAAAGCCCGGCCATAGCGCTGGTCACTGGCCTTGCCGGACTTGCAGGCCACTACCGCCAACGGAACCCTCAGGCCCGGGTCTCGGCCGACGAAACCAGCGCCATCCCGCCGACCGGCTGGACTAATCCGCCATAGCGACCAGGGCTTCCGGATCGTAGGCGAGACGGATCGGGGTGCCGACCGGGATGTCATCGGCGCCGAAATCATTGGTCTCGGTCACCGACAGCGGCTTTTCCAGACCGGGGATCTCGACGATCAGATGGGTGATCTCGCCGAAATAGTGGCGCTCCACCACCTTGCCAGCGACCTCGAATTTGGCCGTCGCATCGTCCCACAGCACGCGCAGCCGCTCGGGCCTGATGCCTAGCATGGCGCCGCCGCCATTGCGAACGAAAGCCTTCGGCTTGTCGGTCTTGATGCGGCCGAATCCGAGCGTGTCGACGATCAGCGAGGCGCCGTTCTCCTCGACGATCTCGGCCTGGACGAAATTCATGCCGCCAAGAAAGTCGGCGACCTGGCGGTTGACCGGGCGCTGGTAGATTTCCTTTGGGGAGGCGACCTGGGCGATCCTGCCGCCGAACATCACGGCGATGCGGTCGGACATGGCGAGCGCCTCATACTGATCGTGGGTGACCAGCACGAAGGTGATGCCGACGGCCTGTTGCAGGCGGCGCAGTTCCACCTGCATCTGCTCGCGCAGCTTCTTGTCGAGCGCCGACAGCGGTTCGTCGAGCAGCAGCACCTTTGGCCGCATCACCAGCGCACGGGCAAGCGCGACGCGCTGGCGCTGGCCGCCGGAAAGCTCCGTGGCAAGCCGCTTGCCGAGGCCGGTGAGCGAGACCTGCGCCAGTGCCTCCTCGACCCGGCGCTTCTCCTCACCGCCCTGCAGCTTCAGCCGCTTCAGTCCGTAGGCGACGTTCTGCTCGACATTGAGATGCGGGAAGATCGCATAGCTCTGGAACACCATGTTGGTCGGCCGGCGATTGGCCGGAATGCCTTCCATGGGCTGGCCGCCGACCGCGATCGAACCGCTGGTCGGGTTGTCGAAGCCGGCGATCATGCGCAAAAGCGTGGTCTTGCCGCAGCCGGACGGGCCGAGCAGCGAGAAGAACTCGCCTTCCTTGATGGTCAGGGAAGCGTCGTCAAGCGCCTTGAATGCGCCATAGCTGCGGGTGACGTCGCGGATCTCGATCATCGGTTTTTCGGATTGCATCCTGTCCGTGTCAGAGCGCTCGATCCCGGGCTGCTCAGGCATAGAGGCCTCCCTCGTTCTGGGTGCGTCTGGCCGCGCGGCGACGCAGGATTTCGGCAATTGTCATCAGCAGGAAGGATGCGATCAAAAGCAGCGTGCCCAGCGCCAGCACGCCGGGTAGTTTCGAGGCGAAACGCAACTGACCCCAGATGTAGATCGGCAGCGTCGCATCGGTGCCGGTGAGGAAGAAGGCGATGATGAATTCGTCCAGGGAGATGGTGAAGCAGACCAGCAGGCTGGAGATGATCGCCGGCGCCACCATGGGCAGCGTCACGCGCCGAAAGGTGCCGAACGCGCTTTCGCCGAGATCGGCGGAGGCTTCTTCGAGGCTGCGGTCGAAGCCTTCGAACCCGGAAGTCAGCACCGTCATCGAATAGGGAATGCAGATCAGGACGTGGCCGAGCACGACGGTGAACAGCGACAGGCTCAAGCCAAGCTGCAACATCACCAGCAGCATGGAGATGGCGACGATGACCTCGGGCAGCACCAGCGGCGCCATGATCAGCCCGTTGATGGCGCGGCGGCCGGGATAACGGTAGCGGGTGATGGAACGAGCGGCGAGAATGCCGAGCACGGTGGCGAGCAAGGAAGCCGACACGCCGACGATCAGGCTGTTCCATGCGGCGTCGAGCAGCGCCGGTGTGCGCGGCAGGTCCTCGTACCATTGCAAGGTGAAGCCGGTCAGCGGGAATTTCGGCGTCGCTGCCGTGTTGACCGAGAAGATCGGCAGGAAGATGACAGGCAAATAGAGGAAGACGACGTAGAGAAACGCGTAGACGGACAGCCAGCCGCCCGGCACGAGCCGCCGCGCCCTCATCGCGCCATCCTTTGCAAGGTGCGTATGATCAGCACCGTGGCGCCGGCCATCAGGGAGACGATCAGCATCGTGGTGACGGACAGCGCGGCGCCGAGCGGCCAGTTGGCGGCCTTGCCGAACTGCGCCTGAATGGCGTTGGCGATCATGACGCCATCCTTGCCGCCGACGAGCTTTGGCGTGACATAGTCGCCGACCGTCGGGATCATGACGATCAGTACGGCAGAGATGACGCCCGGCGCCGACAAGGGCAAGGTCACGCGCAGGAAGGAGCGCAAGGGACCATCGCCAAGGTCGGTGGCCGCTTCGACCAGTGTGCGGTCGACCTTCTCCAGGGACACGAAGATCGGCAGGATGGCGAAGGCCGCCCAGGCATGGGTCAGCGTGATGATGACGGCGCTCGAATTGTAGAGCAGGGCGGTCGACGGTTCGTCGATGACGCCGAGGCCCATGAGGGCGGAATTCAAGACGCCATTATAACCCAGGATGACCTTCCACGACATCACGCGCAAGAGATAGCTTGTCCAGAACGGGATGGTGATGAGGAATAGCCACAGGCTCTTGTGACGGCCGCCGTGGAAGGAAATGAAGTAGGCGATCGGGTAGGCGAGGAGGACGGTGAACAGGCTGACCGTCAGCGAGATGTAGAGCGAGCGCCATAACAGATCGCGGTAGATCGGCTCGGTGAGCGCGATGCGGTAGTTTTCCAGCGTGAAGGTGCGGTCGATGGTCAGGTAATGCTGCGTCCAGAAGGAGTGGGCGATGACCACCAGGATCGGCAGGACAAGCAGGACGAGGGCATACAGGAAGGTCGGGCTGATCAGGCCAAGGCCCTGTACGGGCTCGGATTGCAGAAGGGCATTTCGTCTGGCCCGCGTCATGCGCAACGGGGGCGCCCCTTCGGCGGCCACCGTCATTGGAGCGCTCCGGGTGTGATCTCGGTTGCTGGCCTGGTCTGTCCCGCCATACGGCATCCCATTGGGCTGGCGCCGACTGTTGTTCCCCTTGCCGGCTTTCTTTCATCATGCGCGCATCGTCGGATTGAAATCAAGCGCTAATTCTGCAATATTGATTGAACGGACATTCAAAATCGTGTGAGCAGGGCGACGATTTCCGCTGTAGCGAACCACATTGATGCCGGAAAATTCGATGGGATTGCGTGGAGGCGAGGATGGCGGCCGTGAGAGACCTGAAGGCGAGCGAAATGGCGAGCGCTGGAGATGATGATGCCGTTGAACTGGCCAAGCATCATCTTATCCAGCCTTGGCCCTATGCCGGCTCCGTCGGCGCCGAGGCACGCGCGCTGATCGGCGAGGGTGACGGCATCTACATTACCGACAGCACCGGCAAGCGGCTCATCGACGGCCCGGCCGGCATGTGGTGCGTCAATGTCGGCCATCGTCGGGAGGAACTCGCCAGTGTGATGTACGATCAGGCGATGGCGCTGTCCTACAACACGCCCTGGTACACGATGAACGCGCCATCGGCGGAGCTTGCCAGACGCATCGCCGGCCATGCCCCAGGCGACCTCAGCCATGTGTTCTACACAACGGGCGGCTCGTCAGCGGTCGAGACGGCGCTGCGCTTCATGCAGTTCTACAACAATGTGCGCGGCCGGCCGGAAAAGAAACTGATCCTGAGCCGTGGTGGTGCCTACCATGGCTCGACCTATCTGTCGGCCTCGCTCAATGGCCGTCCGCGCGATCGTGACTGGATGGACGGCGCCGACGAACTGGTGGTCAAGCTGTCGTCGCCCGATCCATTCCGGCGCCCGCAAGGCATGAGCCTTGCCGCCTTCACGGATTTCCTTGTCGACCAGTTCCGCGACACGGTCGCGCGCGTCGGCGCCGACAGGATCGGCGCGTTCGTTGGCGAACCCATACAGGCGTCGGGCGGCGTCGTCATTCCGCCGGACGGGTATCTCAAGCGCATTCGCGAGATCTGCCGCGACAACGACATCCTCTATGTCTCAGACGAGGTCGTGACGGGTTTCGGCCGGCTTGGCCATGTCTTTGCCTCCGGCGACGTGTTCGGCATCGACCCTGACATGATCACTTTCGCCAAGGGCGTCACATCAGGCTATTTCCCGCTCGGCGGCGTCATCATCTCGGAACGGC
This sequence comes from Mesorhizobium sp. ES1-4, assembly GCF_020164745.1. Lineage (GTDB taxonomy): Bacteria > Pseudomonadota > Alphaproteobacteria > Rhizobiales > Rhizobiaceae > Mesorhizobium. The sequence continues at coordinate 263,141 of NZ_JAIUGV010000005.1, forward strand.
TGCTGGAGGAGCTGCGCCGCTCGAACCATCCCGACGCCATGTTCGGCCACGGCCTGACCTATACCAGCCATCCCGTCGGCTGTGCCGTGGCGTTGAAAAACCTCGATCTGCTGGAAGAAGGCGTGCTTGCGCACGCGCGGGCGGTCGAGCCCTATTTCCAGGCGCGATTGAAGACGCTGGAAGAGCTGCCGCTGGTCGGCGAGGTGCGTGGCGTTGGGCTGATGGGCTGCGTCGAATGCGTCGCCGATCGCGAAAGCAAGGATCCGCTGCAACTCGACAAGAATGTCGGAAAACGCATCGACGCGCACTGCCACGAGCTTGGCCTGCTGGTGCGCCCGCTGATCAACATGTGCGTGATGTCGCCGCCGCTCATCATCACCCGCGTGCAGATCGACGAGATGGTCGGCATCCTGCGCGAAGGCATTTCGCGGACTATGGACGATCTCAGGAAAGAAGGTGTGTGGAGGGGGTGACATTCTTTCCTTCTCCCCGTTCTACGGGGAGAAGGAGGGGTGCTACGACCGCGACCTCAGCGCGTCGTTCAGGTTCCACATGTCCTTTTCTTCCGGCGCTGTCTCCAGGCCGAGCACCGGAAGCTGCTTGCGCAGATGGTCATGGTGGGTGCGCACGCCATATTCGAGGTCGGAGAGGTAAAAACCCTCGAAGGCCTCGGACAGCATGGATTCGTTCGACCAGACCGAAAGCTGCACATCTTCCGACATGGTGTCGCGGTCGATGCGGAAGGAGAGGTAACGGGCGGCGGCCTGCTCGCGGCTTTCGTCGCGGTGCCGGTAGATCGCGCCACGCAGCAGTGTCTCGCCTGTCGACAGCGGAAACTCCTGATAGAACTGCACCGATTCCGGCATCACCGACAGGACCGCGTTGGGGAAGATGCCGTAATAGACCCAGGCCTTCCTGAGATGCTCTGGCAGATGCGTCGGCTCCGGCGCGATCTTGACGTAGTTCCTGACGCTCCAGCGGCGGCCGGCATGCGGGTTGTAGGTGGCGAAGGAGCGTGACACGCCGTTGACGAAAGGCTCGTCGAAATAGGTGGCGCCATAGAGATCCTGCAAGGCCGGATGCGCCATGGCGACATGATAGCCTTCATTGTCGACGTCGCGCACCGACTTCCAGTTGACCGGCGACCTCTGGGTCCAGATACCCCAGGAGGGCACCATGTCGGCGGCCCTGTAATGCGCGAATTCGGGTTCGATCGGCTTCAACAGTTCGGCCACGGAAGGCTGTGGCCCGCCATCGCGGAAGCGGATGAAGATGAAGCCCATCCAGACTTCGAGATCGAGCGGCATCAGGCCGAACTCGGTCTTGTCGAGGTCCGGGAAGGACCGCGGGCGTGCGGCGCCGCGCAGCGTACCGTCGAGATTGTAGACCCAGCCATGGAATGGGCAGACCAGCGCGTTCTTGCAATTGCCCTGGCTGTCAGCCACGACGCGGCTGCCGCGGTGGCGGCACATGTTGTTGAAGCCGCGCACGACGCCGTCCTTGCCGCGCACGATCAGAGCGCGCTCGCCAATGACATCCATGGTGAGGTAATCGCCGGCATTCGGTATGTCGCAGATATGCCCGGCAATCTGCCAATGATTGCGGAAGACATGCTCCTTCTCCAGTTCGAGAAGGGCGGCGGAATGGTAACTCCAGCCCGGTAGTCCCCGCCGGTCCCAATCGTTCGGGATTGCCACGTCACGGAGGTGCGGGTTCATAAAGCATCTCTTCTTTATATTGAATGTGCATTCAATATAATCATATTTCACATTGGAATGCAATGGCTTGTGGAAATACGCAGGTTCCGTGGCGAAAATGCCGGCCGCGGTTCTGACGGAATTATGCTCCGCGGCGAGCTCCGAAAACCTCGAAAAATCCGGGTGTTGGCCGGAGCTCCATAACCTCCCGGTCGCCGGCTCTCGCGCAAATTGCGTCCATCGGACACTATCTCCAGCCACCGTGAAAAAGCCCCGCCGTTCGCGTCGACGGTCGGGGTGCACGCCGGGGCAACCTGCCACCTCGATGGTGATGCCCGATTTTGACCGTTTCTGCCCGTATTGGCGTTTCGATCCTGTTACATTACCCGGCTCCCGTCACCTTCCTGTCGTTACAAGGCGCGGTTAAATTCGTTTTATCGCGAAAAGAAAATCAACGAAGGGGATGATGATGCATGCGAAAGTCCAGATTACCAGCGGCAACCGCTTTCAGGCTCCAGAACGTGCTGACCGTCGCCCGAAGCTGGCCCTCTGCCAGCGGGCCAGCGACCACCCGATGGCAATGTTCATGGCGTTGGCTGCTTGCGCCTTCGCCGGCATGGCGCTCACGCCGTCGGTCGGTCCAGCCTTCGCTTCGTTGAAGCCGCCCGCCAACATCGTCGAAGGTGCGCCGACCACGACCACGACCGCGCGCCTGCCGATGCCCGCGATCGATTTCGCCTGCAAGGGGCAGGCGTGGGGCACCGAGAGCGTGGATTGCCTGCGCGCCATTGCCGAGCAGTCCGGAATGCGCAGGGCCCGGGCGATCCGCATGATCGCCAACGCCGTGCCGCTGACCAGCACGCCGAACATCTTCTGATTTCTGTCTCCGGGTTCTGCCTGGGCATAATCCCGAAACCGGTTTCCGTTTGAGATCATGCCCTGACCTCCCCGAGCGCTTCCTCCAGCGCTCCTTTGGCTCCCGCCGCGTCGCCGGCCGGGGGCCTTTTTTATGCTTTCAACGCGGCCTGTTCGGCAATGATCGCAAGCACGCTGCGGACATCCAGCGTGCTGAACGGTTTTTCAAGGATCTGTGGCCGCTGCTGTGCCGGCAAGGCTTCGATTTCCGCCTTCGCGCCGATGAGGTCGCCGGTGACCAGCACGAAGCGCCGCGCCAGGTCAGGCCGCTCGGCGAGCAGTTCACGGTAGATCGAAATGCCGGATACGCCGGGCATGCGCAGATCCGAAAAGACGATGTCCGGCGGCATATGGCCGCTCAGGGTGGCGGCGCCCGATTCCCAAACCGGTGCGATTCGAGACTTGATGCCCATCAATTCGAGAATGTCGGACAAGGAACCGGCGACGTCAGGTTCGTCATCGATGATCAGGGCATGGCGCAGGCCGCTCGATCGCGGCTGGCTTTCGCCGGCGGCGGCGGTGCCTGCCGAGATAGCGGGCAACTGGACGACAAAACGCGCGCCTCTGGGCTGCACTTCCTCGAACCAGACATTGCCGTTGTGCCGCTCGACGATGGATTTCGAAATCGACAGGCCGATACCGGTGCCGACACCGACCGGCTTGGTGGTGAAATAGGATTCGAAAATGCGCGAACGGATGGCTTCGGGAATGCCAGGCCCGTTGTCCTCGACCGAGAAGCCGGGATTGCCCCGGTCGCCGCGGAAGCTCCGTACCTTGATCACCCGGTCGCCTGCAACGCCAGCCAGGGCATGCTGGCTGTTGATGAGGAAATTGGCCGCCACCTGCGTCACGTGGTCGGCGTCGGCCATGGCCAGAAGGGGACCCGGCGCGAAATCGGTATCGATGATGATGCCGCTCGAGCGTGCGCCGTAGGCGGTCACTTCGAGAGCGGCGCGGATCACCTGGTTGAGATCGGTCTCGGCTTGCGCCGCCGGATGGAGGCGGACCATCGACAGGAAGCTCTTGACGATGCGCCCGCAACGCTCGGCGGCGGCACGGACCTTTTCGGCACGGACCTTGGTCTGCGGATCGGTGGCGAATTCATGCAGCAGCGTCGACTGGGCGACGACCACGGCCAGCGGGTTGTTGAGCTCGTGCGAGACACCCGCCAGCAGCGAGCCCATCGCGGCCATCTTCTCGTTCTGATGCAGTTTTTCGCGCTGCCGGTTGATCTCTTCCTCGGCGCGCAACTTGTCGCGGAGGTCGCGGATGGAGCCGAAGATCAAGTGACGGTCGGCGACCCGCATTTCGGTCGCCGTCAGCTCGATCGGGAACACTTCCCCGGCAGCGTTCTGGGTCACCGTTTCCAGCCGCTGGCCGACCATCGGCGCGCCGCGGCCGGACATGTACTCGGCGCCCGAGGAATAGCCCTTGCGGTAATAGACCGGCACGATCGTGTCGAGCAGATCCTTGCCCAGGATGTCGCCGCGCAGGAAGCCGAACATCTTTTCCGCCGCGGGATTGAATTCGATGATCGAGCCGGTCTCGTCGATGACGACGATAGCGTCGAGCGAGGCCTGCAGCATGGTGCGGCGTATGACCTCGCTGGCATGGGCGTCGGAGGGGGAGCGTTCGATGGCGTCGCCAATTGCGAGCGCTATAATGTGCAGCGTGGCTTCTTCCTCGTCGGTCCACTCGCGCTCCTCGATGCAATCATTGACCGCCAGCGTGCCCCATAGATGGCCATGCGCGAAGACGGATACCGACAGGAACGACTTGATGTTCTGCTTCTCGAAATCGCCTCTCAGGAACCCTTCGAGATCGCGTGTATGGCCGGCAAAGATCTTGCCCTGCCGCTCGTCCTCGGCCAGCCGCTCCAGCAGCGGATCAGAGTTCACGATCGACTGCACGATGACGGTCGGAGAGGCCAGTTCGCCGCCGAAAGCGGGGTCGATCCAGTAAGCGGCGACCGACTGGGCGAACCCCTGGCCAGGCAATTCGCGCAGGCGGAACAGGATGCCGCGCTGGCACTCCATGGCGTGGCACAGCGTTGCCAGGATGGCGTCCATCTCGCGCTGCCAGTCGCCGGCCTCGCGCAGCCGGCGCACGACACGCACGGCGGCCATCGCCGCGCCTTGCCGTAAACCCTGCATGTCCGTGCTTGCCGTCTCGCCCGTCATTGTCAGTCGCCGTTCCAGAGCCACGCCAATTCGACCGGCTAGTAACGGCGGAGCGGAAACCCGTTGGTTGACGCTCAGTTGCCGTCGCCGGCCGGCAGCGAGAAGATATAGCCTTCGCCGCGCACGGTGCGCAGGAATTTCGGGTTGGCCGGGTCAGCCTCGATCTTCTTGCGCAGGCGCATGATGCGGATGTCGACGGCACGCGATGATTCCGGATCCTCGGTAAAGCCGATCGCTTCGGAGATCGCGGCCCTGGTCAGCAGCCGGTTGGCGCGGGTCAGGAAAATCTCCAGCACGTCGAATTCGCTCTTGGCCATGTCGATCACCGTGCCGTTGGCGCCGGTGACCAGCCTGCCGTCGAGATCGGCGTGGAAGGGACCGAAGGCGACAGTGCGCCGCTCCGTCCTGGCTTTCTTGTCCTGCGGCCCCGTCGGCTGCGGGACACGGCGCAGCACGCTGCGCACCCTGGCCAGCACTTCGCGCAATTCATACGGCTTGACGATATAGTCGTCGGCGCCGAGTTCCAGCCCGACGATGCGGTCGAGAGCGGTGCCGGCGGCGGTCGCATAGATGATGCCGATCGGCATTTTCGAGCGCAGCCAACGGCCGAGCGACAGGCCATCCTCGCCCGGCATGGCGATGTCGAGGATTGCCAGATGGAACGACTGCGTCTCGATCAGGCCGCGCGCGGCGGCTGCGTTTTCCGCGGTCGCAACATCATAGCCGGCGGCGCCGAGATATTCGGCGACCGCCTCCCTCAGGTCGGGCTCGTCCTCGACGATGACAATTCTTGCCCGCACGATGCCCTCGCTCCCACTTTCAGTGGAAAGTAGATTGGGTATAAACATCATGTCCAGCACTCATATCGGTTGCCAGGGAACGTTGGAAACATGGCCGCACGAGCCGTCATCGCACTTGTTTCCGTCGCCGACGTCGTGGCTGCCGAGCTTGCCGACCATCTCGAGCGGCGCGGTCATGACGTGCGCCAGGCGCGGCAGCCCTGGGAGGCGGAATCGCTGCTGGCTGGCGGGGGCATCGACGTTGTCGTTGTCGGAGACAGCCTCAGCCAGGCGGAAGGGCGGGATCTGCTCAGGCGCCATGGTGGCGAAGGTGGGGCTGTCCAGGGCGGCGGCGGCAAAGCCGGGGGCGGCGAGCATGGACCGGATTTCATCCTGATATGCCGGCCCGCCGATCTCCTCGACAAGGTGCTGGCGCTGGAGCTTGGCGCCGCCGACGTCGTCGAAAGTCCGCTCAATGTCAGGGAACTCGCCGCGCGTGTGGGCGGCCTGCTTTCGCGGCGCGGCAGGGGCAGCCAGGAACTGATCGTGCTGGAGAACGCGACCGTCGATCTGAGGTCGGCGATCGTCATGCATCGCTCCGGTACGCAGGAGCAACTCTCGCCCGGCCAGGTGGCGCTGCTCAGGTTGTTCCTGGCGAGCCCGCGCAAGGTGCTGACGCGTGACGACATCATCGCCGCAGCACCGGCCGAGAACGCCGACGCCTTCGATCGCTCGATCGATTCGCGCATCGTTCGGCTGCGCCGCAAGCTCGACACCGAGACCATCACCACCATACGCGGCGCCGGTTACAGGTTCGACCCGCCACGGCAGTTCGCCGACTGACGGCCGTGTTGTCCGGCTGGCTCCCCGGATGAGCATCGGACGTTCCATTTCCGCGCCGTTGCCCGCGAGGTTCAGCGCACCACCAGCAATGACGGGCCTGAGCCCATTTCGCCGGTGACGAATTCACTTGCGTGAGCGTGCTGCTTGAGCAGCACGGTGGCGAGTGCGGCAAAGCCGAGCAGGCCCTGCGCATAGACCAGTGCGGAAAGCACGGAGGCCGCGAATTTCGTTTTCATCGTCGGAATTCCCCAAAAAAGTAGATGTATCGTGGGTTGCATCAGGACACTCCCGAAGTGCCCGCGCCGCCCACGGAGCCCCCCGTCGCGGCGCGGGCCTTCGGTCCTCTCGGCAGCAAGTTGCCGGAGGGGCCGCGCAATGCCGTCAGCCGAAGGCCAACCCGCCAGAGGGCCTTCGACGGGGCGATGCGCAGGCTGGAAACGATCCAGACCGTGGCGCAAAAACAGGGCGACTGATCTTCACTCGAACTCACCGCCGCAAGCTTCGCCACGGGGGCTGCCCGCGAAGGTGCCGCCGCCGCCGAAGTCCGCCGCCGCGATGCCGATCCTGAAGAGCCAGGGCCGTGTTCGTTCTCGTTCCCGTGATCGTCGCCGTCTGTTTCGCTGCGTCAACTTTGCCTTCGGTCGGTATCCGGATCATGCCGTCCAAGCCGCGCTTTGTTGCAGTTTGGTTTCGAAGTTGGTCTAAATCTTTTCACATGGGAACAATTCGAACTTTCGTTCGATTAATGCCGGTGTGCGCCGTCCTCGATCGCGTGTCTCGGGATGCAGGCGCTGCCCGCCACGGCGGTTGGCTTACCAACTCGTCGAACGTTCGGCCCGCCGACACCAGCATCGCCATCGTCAAGCAGCAGGCGGGGTTGCAGCGTCGGCCATGTGGCGGAGTTGCCGGAGCGACCGCAAAAAAAGAGGCCGGAAAATCCGACCTCTTTTTGTTTCGTGCGCCTTGTGCCTCAACTCGGCAGCGTCGGCATCAGTTTCGGATCCGGCTTTTCAGCCAGATGCGGCAGGTCCTTGCTGGCGATGAAGGTGTAGAACATGGGCACGACGAACAGCGTGAACATGGTGCCGACCAGGATACCGGTGAAGATGACCAGGCCCATCGAATAGCGGGCCGCGGCACCGGCACCGCTGGAAACGATCAGCGGCACCACGCCCAGCGCCATCGCGGCCGTCGTCATCAGGATCGGCCGCAGGCGCACCTTGGCCGAGGCGATGATGGCATCACGCCGCCGCATGCCGTGGATTTCGCGCTGCTGGTTGGCGAATTCGACCAGCAGGATGCCGTGCTTGGTGATCAGGCCGATCAGCGTGATCAGGCCTACCTGGGTATAGATGTTGAGCGTGCCGAGGCCCAGATTGAGCGGCACGATCGCGCCGAAGATCGACAGTGGCACCGCCATCATGATGATCAGCGGATCGCGGAAGCTTTCAAACTGCGCCGCCAACACCAGGTAGATGACGATGACGGCCGCGCCGAAGGCGATCAGGATCGTGTTGCCCTGTTCCTTCTCCTGCCGGGATTGGCCGGAATAGTCGATGAAGAAAGTATCGGGCAGGCTCTCCTTGGCAATATCCTCGAGGACTTTCAGACCGTCGCCCGTGGTGACGCCGGGCAATGGCAGCGCCGAGATCGTCGACGAATTCAGCTGGTTGAACTGCTCGATTGCCGCCGGCGAGGCATTGGTCGAAATCTTCACCACGGCCGATAGCGGCACCATCTCGCCCGTTACGCTGCGCACGAAATATTGACCCAGCTTTTCGGGATTGTCGCGAAATTCCTGCGGCACCTGCGGGATGATGTCGTAGCTGTTGGAGTCGCGGTCGAACTGCGCCACTTCGGCGCCGCCGACCAGCAACGTCAGCGTCCGGCCGATATCGGCGATCGGCAGGTTGAGCGCGGCGGCGCGGTCGCGGTCGATGGTCACTGTCACCTGCGGCGCGTCATAGGCCATCGAATTCTGCACGACGATAAAGCGGCCCGAGGCTTGCGCCTTGTTCTTGATTTTCTCCGCTTCCTCGTAGACCTGAGCGGAATCGCCGGTCGAGCGCACCACCATGGAGATGGGCAAGCCGCCGCCGGAGCCCGGCAAGGTCGGCGGCGCGAAGACAAACGCCTGGACGCCCGCCACCTTGGAGATGCGAGCCGTGATGTCGGCCTGCAACTGCTTCGAATTGCGCTTGCGCTCCGACCAGTCCTTGAAGGCGAAGCCGACGAAGGCGCTGTTGGTCGTGCCGCCGAACGCGACGGCCGAGAACTGCGCCCGGGTTTCGGGAATGTCCTTCACCAGACCCAGGATCTGATTGACGTAGGTCTCGGTGTAATCGGAGGTCGCGTAGCGCGGCGCCGTCACCAGCGAGAGCAGGAAGCCCTGGTCTTCTTCCGGCGCCAGTTCGGTCGAGGTCTTGGTGAACATGAAGCCGGTCACGCCGACAAGCGCCAGCACGATGAGCAGGGTCAGCGGGCGATAGTTCAGAGAGCCGGTGACGGCGCGCTCATAGACGTGCTCGACACGCGAGAAGGTGCCGTCGACGATACGCTGGAAACGGCCGGCATTGCCGGGTTTCAGGAGGCGCGCCGACATCATCGGCGTGATGGTGATGGCAATGACGCCAGACAGCACCACCGATCCGGCGAGCGTCACCGCGAATTCGCGGAACAGGGCGCCAGTCAGGCCGCCGGTGAAGGCCAGCGGCGCGAAGACGGCGGCCAGCGTCATGGTCATGGCGACGATGGCCGATGCAATCTCGCGCATGCCGCTGAAGGCCGCCTGCATGGGCGGCATGTGGTCTTCTTCCATGTGGCGGTGGATGTTTTCCACCACCACGATGGCATCGTCGACGACAAGGCCGATCGCCAGCACCATGGCCAGCAGCGACAGAAGATTGATCGAATAGCCGACCGCGAACAAAAGGAAGCAGACGCCGATCAGCGACAGCGGGATGGTGATGATCGGCATCATCACCGAGCGGAACGAGCCGAGGAACAGCAAGATGACGACGACGACGATGGCAACCGCCTCGGCGATGGTCTTGAACACCTCGTCGATCGAAGCGCTGATCTGCCCGGTCGCGTCGTAGACGACCTCGATCGTCATGCCCTTCGGTAGCGTCTCCTGGATCTGCGGCACGAGCTTGGTGAGTGCCGCCGCTGTCGTCAGCGGATTGGCCGCCGGGGTCGGGAAGATGGCGAGGAAGGTGCCGGGCTTGCCGTTGAAGGAGACCCGGGTGTCGGTGTTCGCGGCAGCGAGTTCGACGCGAGCCACGTCGCGCAACCGCACGACATTGCCGTCGGTCGAGCGCAATGGTAGCTCGGCGAAGGCCTGTGGTGTCTGCAGCGTCGAACGCACGGTGATCGACGAAACGACATATTCGTTCTGGGTGTTGCCGGGTGCCGACAGGAAGTTGGAATTGTTGATCGCCGTCAGCACTTCGGCTGCCGTCACGCCGCGCGCGGCAAGCCTGACCGGATCGATCCAGACGCGCATCGAATATTCCTGGGCGCCGAAAATCTGCACGTCGGCGACGCCTTCGACCGTCGACATGCGGGGCCTGATGACGCGCTCGATATATTCGGTCAGCTGCTCCTTTGTCATGTTCGGATTCTGCATCGAGATGTACATCATCGCGAATTGCTGACCGGTGCCCTTGACGATGACCGGGTCCTTGGCGGCGTCCGGCAACGTGCCGCGCACGCCTTGGACCTTGGACAGCACTTCGGTCAAAGCCACGTCAGGATTGGAGCCGAGCTTCATCTGCACCGTCACGGTGCTGGAGGACGGACGGCTGGACGAGGTGACGTAGTCGATGTTCTCGGTCGAGGCGACGGCGCGCGCGATCGGGGCGGAAATAAAGCCCTGGATCAAGTCGGCGCTGGCGCCCGGATAGGCGGTCGTGATCGTGATCGCGGTCTCATCGACCTTCGGATACTGCCGGATCGACAGGTTGAAGATGCCCTGGAAACCGAGCAGCAGGATCATGCAGGCAAGGACCGTCGAAAGAACGGGCCGGCGGATGAAGAGATCGGAAAAACTCATTGCTGGTCGGCCTGCTTGTTCGCCGATTTGGTCGGATCGATCGTGTTGTCGACGTTGACGGACATGCCGTTGAAGAGGCGGTTCTGACCCGCGGTGACGACCTCATCGCCGGCCTTCACCCCTTGGACGATCTCGACCATGCCCTTATTGCGGCGGCCGGGTTTGACAAAGACCTGCGACAGCACCAGTGCGGGCTTCTCACCTTCGGCCGCAGGCTTGGCCGGTTCGGCCGCTGCCGGCTTGGCGGTATCTGAAGCGGCCTTGTCCGCGGGCTTCATGGCATCGGCTGCCGGCTTCATTGCGTTTGCCGGCTTGGCGTCCGCCGGCTTATCGGTGGCCGCCGCCGGTTTTTCTTCCGGCTTTGCTGGCTGCGCCGGGGCCGCCCCGGCGGGTTTCGCCGGCTGCACCACGAAGATGTAGTCGCCATAGAGGCTGGTGGTCAGCGCCGTCTGCGGCAGCGACAGCACGTTCTGTTCCTCGGGCAGTTCGACGCGCACCTGCACGAACTGGCCGGGGGTCAGCTTGCCCTCGGGATTGGCGACTTCCGCCCGGATGTTCACCAGCCGGCTGGAGGAGTCGATCTTGGGGTCGATGCCGCGAATGGTGCCGGCAAAGGGCATGTCGTCGCCGCCGCCAAGGCCGAGGCGGACCGTCTGGCCGATCTTGAGCAGCGGCAGCTGCTGTTCGGGGACCGAGAAGTCGACCCGCATCGTGTCGAGATCCTGCAGCGTCACCACCGCGGTGCCGGGGGCCAGGTATTGGCCGATATCGATCTTCGGGATGCCTGCTGTGCCGGCAAAGGGCGCGGTCAGCTGCTTCTGGTCGAGCACAGCCTGCAATCTGGTCACCTGCGAGGCCGATGCGCTCGCGGCCGCGCGGGCGGCATCCAGCGTCGCATCGGTGCCGACGCCGCGCCGCTGCAGTTCGATGGCGCGCGTGAATGCCGCCTGGTCGGAAGTGGCCTGTGCTTTCTGCGCCTCGAGATCAGCGCGCTCGACGGCGTCGTCGAGTTGCAGCAAGACCGCGTTGGCCGCCACCTTCTGGTTGGCGTGGAACAGGATCTCCTTGACGATGCCGGTGGTCTCGACGGTCAGATCGACACCGCGCACGGCCCGTACGGTACCGATCGCCTCGACGCCTGGCGTCCAGCTCGACGGTTCGACGATGGTCGTCGACACCGTCGCTGCCGGCGGCTTCATGGTGGCGAAATACTGCTTGATGCCGTTGTCCCGCAGGAAGTTGAAGCCGACGATGCCGCCGACCACGATGACGAGCACGGCAAGGACCGCAATAATGGTAAAGATACGGAGTATGCGCTTGAACAAGGAAGTCCCCTCAGTCGAAATCCGGCGCGAAGCGCGGACATCGGGACGCATATCGACTGCGGGTCCCGATTTCAAATAGTGGCCGGCCTTACTGTACCGTCTGGACGGTCTTGTCAATTGGGCCTAAGCTTGCGATGGGAGGCGCCATGAAAGCCCAACGACCGAACTCGCGCGAGAAGATACTCGCCGCGGCGGCTGATGTTGCCCGGGAATCCGGGCCCGGGAGCTTGTCGCTCGATGCCATCGCCAGCCGCGCCGGCGTGTCGAAGGGGGGGCTGCTTTATAATTTCCCGACCAAGGCCAAATTGATGCAGGGCCTCGTCGAAGGCTATCTGCGCGATTTCGAGCAAGCTCTGGAAACCGCGAACAGCAACGACAACGGCAAGAATCCTCTCGCCGTCTATATCAGACTGTCGGCCGAGGATTGCGAGGAAAAGCAGCCATCGGCGTCCTGGATATTTTCGGCGATCGCCGAGGATCCCGATTTCATGACGCCGATAAAGACATTCAAGCGGCAGCTTTTCGAGCGCCTGAAGGGCGAGGCTCCGGACCTCAAATCGCTGCTGGTCTGCTATCTCGCCATCGAAGGATTGCGCAGCATGAGCCTGTTCGATTCCGATGTGCTGTCGAAGGACGAACGGGAACTCCTGGTATCGTCACTTCTCGACATCGCCAAATAGCCGTGCGGGGCGGGAACGGCGGTGATTTCAGATCGCCGGCAGGGCCTTGCCTGTCGTGGGATCGAACAGGCGAAGCGCGGCGCCATCGAAGGTGAGGCTGCGCTTTTCGCCCTTGGCGGCCTGGGTCCGGGGCGGCAGGCAAGCTGTCAACCGCTGCGTCCCGATCCGAGCCGTGGTGACCAGTTCAGGGCCGGTCAGTTCGACGACCTCGATTTCCACGGGCAGTGACATATCCGTGGCGGCTCCGGTCGCCGCTCGAAGGGCTTCCGGCCTGATGCCGGCGACCACCTGTGCGCCTTCACGAGCAGACCGGGCATAGCCTGCTGGCAAGGGGACCCGCCCGTCGGACCCGGCAATCGCCAGCATCCCGCCGGTAACGGTGGCCTGAAGCATGTTCATCGACGGCGCGCCGACAAAGCCCGCGACATAGAGTGTTGCCGGCTCGTTGTAGATTTCTTCCGGGGTGCCGAGCTGCTCGATCCTGCCGTCACGCATGACGGCAATGCGGCTGGCCAGCGTCATCGCCTCGATCTGGTCGTGGGTCACGTAGACCACCGTGGTCCGCAGCATCTGGTGCAGGCGCTTCAACTCGGTGCGCATTTCCAGGCGCAATTTGGCATCGAGATTGGACAGCGGCTCGTCGAAGAGGAAGACCTGCGGTTTGCGCACCAACGCACGGCCGATGGCGACGCGCTGGCGCTGGCCACCGGAAAGCTGGCTCGGCTTGCGGTCGAGCAGGGCCTCGATCTGCAGCAACCTTGCCGCCTCGTTCACCGCCCTCTCGCGTTCGTCGGCGGCGACCCCGCGCATCTCAAGCCCGAAGCCGATGTTGCGGCGCACGGTCAGGTTCGGATAGAGCGCGTAGGATTGGAAGACCATGGCGATATCGCGGTTCTTGGGGTGCACGCCAAGGATCGAGCGGCCGCCGATCAGCACGTCGCCGCTGGTCGCCTCGGCCAGCCCCGCGATGATATTGAGAAGCGTCGACTTCCCACAGCCGGATGATCCCAGCAGCACCAGGAATTCGCCGCTCTGCAGCGCGATGTCGATGCCCTTCAGCGTTTCGACGCTGCCATAGCTCTTGCGGATGCCGCGGATTTCAAGCGCGCTCATGCATGGATTCCTCGAACTGCATCGGCCCGCCATAATTGCGGGGCATGGTGGAAATGGCGCGCGAGGCGACATGCGTCGCTGCACGGAGGCAGGCGGACAGCGGCTGTTCCTGCGCCAATGCGGCCAGGAAGGCGGCATTGAAGACATCGCCCGCGCCGATCGTGTCGACGACGCGGACATCGGGTGCGACGGCCTCAACAAGCGCGCCGTCCGGGCCGATGGCGATGGCGCCTCGCGGCCCGCGCTTGACGACGAAGGTCGCGCCTTGCTTCATGCTGGACCGGATTTCCCGGGCCGCTTCCTCCGGACTCGGCAACCCCGCCAGGGTCACGGTCTCGACTTCGTTGAACAGCGCCAGCGCGCAGCGCGAGAGCCACGCGCTTGTCGCGGCGCAATTGGCCTCGGTCCAGCCATCGATCGGCCAGCCGGTGTCGAGCGCCACCGATATGCCGTGGCTGTCGGTCCAGTCGAAAAACGCATCATAATCGCGCGTGAGGTCTTCAGTCAGGAAGGAGCCGGTGAGCAGCGCATAGCCACCGGAAAGCGCGCCGCCGTCGAGAACGGACAAGACATCGGCGAGGCCGAGGCGGGGCAGGTGGCCGCGGGTAGTCAAGAAAGTCCGTTCGCCATCGGGATGGGTCATGCCGACCGACAATGTCGTGCCTTCGGGACGGACCGCCCATTTTGCGGCGCGGGCTCCAAACGCTTCGCGAAGCCAGCGGCCGAACTGGTCGTCACCGACATTGGCGGCAATCGCGAAATCGATGCCCAACGCTTGCCAGGCGAGCCCGGTGTTGCCGGCCTGGCCGCCGACGCGCAATTCGTCATGATCGACCACGGTCTCGGTTCCCGCCTTCGGCCATGGCACGACCGGGCCGACAATCAGGTCGACATTGACGTTGCCGATCACCGCCAGCGGACGCATCATTCGCTCCTGGTGATCTTGGTGGTGCGCACGGGCGTGCCCGCATTGTCGACGCGGCTGTCGGCGAAGGCGATCATCAGGCGCTGCGCCACCGGCAGCATGGCGAAAATAGCGGCCATCCCCGATGCCGGTCTGAACGAGAGCGTGACGGCGCCGGCGACAGGCGGTTGCCCGGATGCGTCGAAGACGACCAGCGGCGCGCCGGCCTCGATCACGGAAATCGCCATGGCGCCGACAAGATCGGACGTGGGGTCATCACCGCGAAACAGGACGACACCGATTTTGGGGCCGAGCATCTCCATCGGTCCGTGCCGCAACTGGCCGCCTTCGAGCGAAAAGCAGGGCAGCCGTGACAGTTCGGTCAGGCCAAGCGCCAGGGCTTCGGCCACGCCTTGCAGGCGCCGGCCGGAGGTGACGATCGTGTCCACCTTGGCAAGCGCGGCGAGTGCGGGGGCGATATCGCAATCCCGCGGAGCCTCGAGCATAGCGAGGGCAGCGGCCGGGTCCTCGCCCAGAGCCGCCAGTATGGCCAGATGCAGGGCCAGGGTGACGGTCAGGCTGCGGGTCGCGGCGAAGGCCAGTTCAGTGCCGCCGGCGCCGACAAGGCAAGGCGCGGTGCGTGCGAGAAATGAACCGCGCTCGAGCGTCAGGCCGAAAATGTCCGGGCTGACGCCGGCCTGCCAAAACCATCTCACGACCTCGGCGCTCTCGCCCGATTGCGAGGTCACGATCACGGTACGGCTTTCGAGCGGCAACGGCTGGCCAAGCTGTTCGGACAGCGGCAGCGCCAGCGCGTCGACGCCCGCTGAGCGATAGAGCGGTTCAACGGCGCGTCCGACAGCATGCGAGCCGCCCATGCCAAGCAAGAGCAGGCGACCGGTCTTCCTGATCGAGGCGGCGACCTTTAGCGCAATAGCGGTGTTTTGTTCGAATGAAGCGCGCGCATCCGCGTGCTGGCGCTCCATTTCGCGGTCGATGGCGACCAGTCCGACCGGTCGAATTGCTGTTGCCGTCATTGTCATCCTTTCACACCGCCGCTGGTCAGGCCCGAGATCAGCGCCCGCTGCATGACGAGGCCGATCAGCACCGGCGGCAGCGCGGCCAGCACGCCAGCCGTGGCGATCAACCCATAGTCGGAGACACGGCCGCCGGCCAAATCGGCGATGGCGACGGTGAGCGTCTTGGCGCGCTGGTCGGAGGTGAACAGCAGCGCATAGAAGAATTCGTCCCAGGCAAGCAGCACGGCGAACAGCGCCGATGTCGCCATCACAGGCGCGGCCAGCGGCAACGTGATGATACGCAATGTCTGGAACAGGCCGGCGCCGTCGATCATCGCCGCCGCCTCGATCTCACGCGGGATGGAATCGAAGCCGGATTTCATCAGCCAGGTGGTGAAGGGCGCCAGGATGGTGAGATACACCAATGCCAGCCCGAACACATTGTTGAGCAGGCCGAGATGCGACAGGCCCATGTAGAGCGGAACGGCGAGCGCCACCGGCGGCAGCATGTAGGTGGCGATGACCATCGACAGCGACCAGCCGATCGCGGGTGTGCGCGACACTGCCCAGCCGGCAGGGATAGCCAGAGCAAGTGCCGCCAGCGTCGCCATGCCGGCGATCTCAAGACTGTTGCGCAGCGATGCGATGAAGGCGGCACCGGCGCTGTTTTCGGCCGTCGACAGCAATTGCTGGTAGCGGGAGAAGTCGGCTGCCCCCGGCCACCAGCGCAGCGGCTTGGCGGCAAGGTCGGCGGCCGGCGAAATGCTCATGATGAACAGCCAGGCGATAGGTGCCAGGATGATCGCGGCAAGCAGCAGCGCGCAGGCATAAATGAAGACGGTGAAGGCGGGGCTCTTGCGTTCCATCAGGCGGCGCTCCCGGCGGTCTTCCGCACCAGGGCCGCATAGGCGACGGCGAGCAGCGTGACGAGCAAGGTGACGATCAGCGCCAGCGACGCGCCCGAACCGGCGCGCTGGAACGAGAACGCTTCCTGATAGACCAGGATCGAGAGCGTTCGCGTCGTGTTTGCCGGCCCGCCGCGAGTCATCACCCAGATGAGGTCGAAGACCTTGAAAGCCTCGATGGTGCGCAACACCAGCGCCACCATCAGCGGCCCGGCGAGATAGGGAAGGATGACGAAGCGGAAGCGGTTGAACGGTCCCGCGCCGTCGACGAGCGAGGCGGCGGTGATGTCACGCGGCACCGCTTGGAGAGCGGCGAGCGCGATAAGCGCCACCAGCGGAAAGTTCTTCCAGCAGTCGGCGACGATGAGGGCCGCCAGCGCCGTTCCCGGCTCGCCGAGCCAGGACCGGTAGGCGTCGATGAGATGCAGTTGCGTCAGCGCGGCGTTCAGCGCGCCATATTCGGGATTGTAGATCAGCCGCCACAGCGTGGCATTGACCACCGTCGGCAACGCCCAGGGCAGGATCATCAGGGCGCGCAGGACGGCACGGCCACGGAATTCCTGATTGAGCAGCAGGGCCGCCAGGACGCCGATCACCATTTCGGCGGCAACCGAAATGATTGCGAACAATGTCGTGGTCACCAGCGTGCGCGAAAAGTTCGAGCTCGACAGCATGTTGGTATAGTTGTCGAAGCCGACGAAATTGCCGCCCGTGCCGACCAACTTGGCGTCGGTGAAGGAAAGGCCGACCGTGTCGACCAGCGGCCAGCCGATGACGGCGACCATGACCACGAGCAGTGGCAGCATCAGCAGCCACGCGCGGGTTGTCATCCAGGTGCTCGACATCAGAGCAGCCTCTCCCTAACTCATCTTGGCTTCAGACATAGCACGGGCGGCACTCACGCATGATCCCGGAGATCGGAAACCGATTTCCGGAAGGATCATGCGCAAGAACAGAAAGCGCTACGGCGTCCTTAGCCCGTCCAAAGGGGCGGGCGGCGCTGTAGTGCCGCCCGCGACCGGATAAAGTGCTCAGAGGCCGCTGTTCTGTGCTGCGGTCTTCAGCGCATCTTCCGGCGAGGCCGTGCCGAGCAGCGATTCCTGGATGGCCTGCTGCAGCGCGGTCGACAGTTCCTGGTACTTCGGCGTGGTCGGACGCGGATACATGGCCGCCAGGCCCAGCTTGGCGGCGGCGATCAGCTCCTCCTGGCCCTTGGTGACGGCCGGGTCGTCATAGGACGAGGCCCAGATCGGCAGCGAGAGCTTGGCATACTGGTTCTGCGTCGCCTGCGAGGTCATGAAGGTGATGTATTTCCAGGCCTCGTCCGGATGTTTGGAGACAGCGGTGACGCCAAGGCCCATCGAGCCGTTGACGGCCGACACTTCGCTGGTTCCGGCGACGCCCGGCGCCGGCACGACGCCGACCTTGCCGGCCACCTTCGAGTCTTTAGGGTCGTTGGCCATGTTGTACATGTAGGTCCAGTTCAGCGCGAAGGCGGCATCGCCGTTTTCGAAGACCTTGCGCACGTCCTCTTCCAGGAATTCCTTGGAATTGGGATTGGTGAGCCCCGACTTGTAGCTGTCGACCATGTATTTGAGGGCCTCGAGTCCGCCGCCATTCTGGAAGTCGGGCTTGCCGTCCTTGAGGAAGTCGCCGCCATAGGCGCTGACCAGCGTGGTGTAGTCGCAGATCGCGGCTTCGGCCTGCGACCAGCTCCAGGCGATCGGCGTTGCCAGCAGCCCTTTGTCCTTGATGGTCTTGGCCTGTTCGCTCAGTTCCTGCCAGGTCTTCGGCGGGGTCTTGATGCCGGCCTTTTCCAGGATATCCTTGTTGTAGAACAAGTATTTGGTGTCGAGGATCCACGGCATGCCATAATATTTGCCGTCATACTGAACCGTGGTCCAGGCGCCGGGCAGAACGCCCTTTTTCATGTCTTCGGTGATCTTCGAAGACACATCGACCAGCACCTTGTTCGTGGCGTATTCGGCCGGCCAGATGACGTCGAACAGGACGACGTCGTAGCCGCCGCCCGATCCTTGCGCGAGCACGGTCTTGTCGTGCAGGCCCTCATAGGGGACGAATTCGAGGTTGACCTTGACGTCCGGATTGGCCTTGGTGAAGGCATCCGTCATGGCGCGCACGTCGGCCTCGCTGTAGGCGGCCTGCGCCATGAACAACGCGTTGAGCGTCGTCTCGGCGAAAGCCTGGGGGACGAACAGTCCTCCGGCAAAGACCGCGCCGACCAGTGTCTTGGTGATTGTTTTAAGCATTTTCTTCTCCCATTTCCGGCGTTGATGGGTCGGCGATGCCTGCATTTCGCATCGTTTCCCCGGATTCATGTCGCGTGATCCAATGGTGCCGGGCTGGCCAGTGGCGACAGGCGGAGGCCTTGGCCATCTTGTTTTCGGCGCCCGGTTCCCATTAAGTCAATTCGCTTGACTTAATTAGTCGATCAATATCCTAATGGTGTCAAGAGGGGAAACGCCGATGGACGACATCAGCCCGATCCGCGCCAAGAGCGGGACCAACCAGGAAGGCACCAGCGCGCACAACCGCCGCGTCATGATCGAGGCGCTGCGTCTCAACGGCGCGCTGTCGCGGGCCGACCTGGCGCGCGCGACGCAGCTGACCAAGCAGGCGGTCTCCAATATTATCGAGGACCTGGAAAGCGACGGCCTGGTCATCGCGCTCGACGCGGTGCGCAAGGGCAGGGGCCAGCCGTCGACTCCCTACAGGCTGGTGCCCGAAGGCGCCTTCGCCATCGGCCTGCAGATCGACCGTCACCTGACGCGGGCGGTCGCGGTCGATCTGGTGGGCAGGGTGCTGGCGCGCGCCGAGGCGAACCTTCCGTTCGATGAACCGTCCAGGGGCGTCGAGGTGATCCTGGGCCTGATCGATGGCGTCCGGCGCGAGCTGTCCGGCATCTCCTCGCAGTCGGAAAAACGCCTCGTCGGTCTCGGCGTGGCCATGCCCGGCCCGTTCGGCCTGAAGAATTCGGATGACAAATGGATGATGCCGGCCTGGCAGAAGTTTCCGCTGCTGGACACGCTGGCCAAGGGCACGGGGCTGAATGTCGGCCTGCAGAACGATGCCGCGGCCTGCGCGACGGCCGAGCGCATCGTGGGTGCCGCGCATGGCGTCGACCACGCGGTGTGTCTTTATATAGGCTATGGCATTGGCGCCGGACTGATCCTCAACGGCGAGCTGTACAGCGGCGGCCATGGCAATGCCGGCGAAATCGGCATGGCGTTGCTGTCGCCGGCCGGTCCCGGCTCGACACCGCTCGAACATCGCGCATCGCTGGCCTCGCTTTACCAGCATCTTGGTCTCGATCCCGCCGACGAGGACCTCTACGCAAAGATCGGCGCGCTGGCCGCGGCCGGTGACGCGAAGATCATGGCCTGGATCGATGGCGCGGCCCATGACCTTCGCTGGAGCGTCCATCTCATCGAAACCATCTTCGATCCGCAGACAGTGATCCTGACCAGCGGCGCTCCGGAAACGCTGGCGTGCCGGCTTGTCGAGGCGATGCATCCGCTGCTGCCGTCGATCGCCGACCGGCCAGACCGAACCTTGCCGCGCCTGCAACTCGGCACCACCGACCCCTGGTCGATCGCGCTTGGCGCGGCCGCGGCGCCGATCAGCCGTGCCTTCGATCCGCTGTTCTCGGCGATCCTGAAGACGCGCTTCGGTCCCGCCTGAAAAGACCTCTGCGCAAGGCGGAGCCTCTCCCCGCGTCACATAGGGTTCATCGTCCACACATAGCGTCTTTTCCAGTTCTTTGCTGCGATGCAACAGGAGTGGGACATGGTGGACATAGTTTCTAGTGAGGCGGGCATTCCGAGGCCGGAGCATCCGCTGGACAGTTCGGGCGGCGCGAAGTGGTTCCTGCCGGCCTTCGGCGTGCTGGTGTTGGTCGGCGTGGTGTATGTCGGTTATGCGCTGAGCCAGGACCTGGCGGTGGCCAAGACGGTGCCGTGGATCCTGCTCGGCATCGCCTTGCTGATCGCGCTCGGCTTCGAGTTCGTCAACGGCTTTCACGACACTGCCAATGCGGTGGCGACCGTCATCTACACCCGCTCCCTGCCGGCCGAATTCGCCGTCATGTGGTCGGGCGTCTTCAATTTCCTCGGCGTGCTCACCTCCAGCGGCGCGGTCGCCTTCGGCATCCTGTCGCTGCTGCCGGTCGAGCTGATCCTGCAGGTTGGCTCCTCCTCCGGGTTTGCCATGGTGTTCGCGCTGTTGGTCGCGGCGATCCTCTGGAACCTCGGCACCTGGTTCCTCGGCCTGCCGGCCTCGAGCTCGCACACGATGGTCGGCTCGATCATCGGCGTCGGCCTCGCCAACCAGTTCATGGCGCCGGCCGGAAGCGCCACCAGCGGCGTCGACTGGGGGCAGGCGACCAATGTCGGCACCACCTTGCTGGTGTCGCCGATCGTCGGCTTCTTCGCCGCCGCCATCCTGCTCTATGTGATGAAGCTGCTGGTGCGCAACCCGGCCCTTTATGAAGCGCCGAAGGGCAATGCCCCACCGCCCTGGTGGATCCGCGCCTTGCTGATCTTCACCTGCACCGGCGTCAGCTTCGCGCACGGTTCCAATGACGGACAGAAAGGCATGGGCCTGATCATGCTGATCCTGATCGGCGTCGTGCCGACCGCCTACGCGCTCAACCGCACGCCCGACATCAACTATCTCGAAGCCTACAAGTCGGCTTCCGTCAACGTCGAGACGGCGCTCGGCAAATATATCAAGCCCGGCGTCACCGTCGCCGATGCCAATGCCGCCAAGGCAGCCGTGCAGGAAGCCGTGCGCAGCAAGACGTGGAACGATCAGACGACCGTTGCTCTGCAGACCTATATTCACAACACCACTGCCGAGCTGCAGCCTTACGCTTCGGTCGAAAAGGTGCCGACCGACCTCGTCAGCAACGCGCGCAACGATATCTACCTGATCGGCGAAGCGCTGAAGCTGATCGACAAGAAGAAGCTGCTGCCGATGAAGGACGACGACCTGAAGGCAGTCACCGACTACCACAAGGCCGTCGACAATGCGACGAAGTTCATTCCGCTGTGGGTGAAGGTGGCTGTCGCGCTGGCTCTCGGGCTCGGCACGATGGTCGGCTGGAAGCGCATCGTCGTCACCGTCGGCGAGAAGATCGGCAAGAGCCACCTGACCTACGGCCAGGGCGCCGCCGCCGAACTCGTCGCGATGGTCACCATCGGCATGGCCGACCGTCTGGGCCTGCCGGTGTCGACGACCCATGTGCTGTCATCCGGCGTCGCCGGCACGATGGCGGCGAACGGCTCGGGCCTGCAGTGGTCGACGGTGCGCAACCTGCTGCTCGCCTGGGTGCTGACCCTGCCGTGCTCGATCGCACTCGCCTTCCTGCTGTTCATCGTCTTCCGCCAGGTGTTCTGAGCGGGTGACTTAAGTGACGACAGTACCGACGGCGCCAAAATTGGCGCCGTCTCGTTTTCCGGGCCACGTTCGCTGCAATTTCGGACGGCAGTCATGAACGACGCATCGCATCTGGCCTTGCTTGCCGTCGACGACCAGCATCCGGCGCCTGGGCTGGTCTGGGCCTATCGCGGCACGCCAGGCAAACCGGCGGTGGCGCTTGCTCCGCGCGATATCGATGCGGCACTGGCGATGCAGGAAGGTTGGGTCTGGCTGCATGTCGATCTCGTCGACCAGCGCGCTCATTCCTGGGTCAGCCGCACCTGCGCCTTGCCGGCCTCGGCGCATGCGATCCTCGAAGGCCATGAAGACAGCCCGGCGCTGGCGCATGAGGACGGCGTCGTCCACGGCATTTCCGCCGATCTGCACAGCGAAATCGCGCGCCAGTCGACCACCATCGGCAGGTTGCGCTTCGCGGTCTCGGAGCGGTTGCTGGTTACCGGCCGCCGTCATTCGCTGGCAGCGGTAGAGGAGGTGCACGAGGCGCTGGCCAGGGAGCTGCGGCCCGCCACCGCCTTCGAACTTTTCGAGACGATCGTGATGGCCTTCTGCGGCGGCACCAGCCTGCGGCTCGCGGCCGCCACCAAGCGGCTCGACGAGGTGGAGGATCATCTGGTGACGGAGCGGCTTGCCGACGAAAGGCAGCGGCTGAAGGATGTGCGGCGTCTCGCGGTTTCGCTGCACCGCCCGATCTCGGCGCTGGCGGCACTCTTCCAGGACGAGGACCGCTCGGACTGGAAACTCTCAGAAGGAGCACACGAAACCTTGCGCCGGCTCACCACCCGTCTTGAACGGCTCGACCGGGAGGTCGTCATGGTCAACGACCGGGCGCGGCTGCTGCAGGAGGAAGTCGCCGCCGAACTTGCTGACGAGTCCAACCGCAGCCTGAAGGCGCTGGCGGTGATGAGCGCGCTGCTTTTGCCGGGCTCGCTGATCGTCGGCATGTTCGGCATGAACACCGCCGGCCTGCCGCTCACGCAAACGCCGGGAGGCTTCGAGCTGGCGCTGTTGATCGCGGCGGGGGCGACCGGCCTGTTCTACTGGCTCTTGCTGAGAGCCGGCGCCAATCTAAGATTCTGAGCCCGCTTCATCGTCCCGAGCAGGCGCTTTTCCGGCCTGAAAGCTCAGGTCGGATCTTCGCGATGCAGGTCGTGGACGGTGACGCCGTCAGCATTGGTCGGCAGCATCAGCCATTTCTTGTGACGCAGCGTGCGCTCGGTGTCCTCGAGGCCCATTTCCCAATGCTCGCGCATCGAGGTGCCCGAAAATTCGTAGTCCTTGGCGTGGCCCTCGTAGCCCTTGTGCTGGTAGATCAGGTGGACGATGTTGACGACACCGGCGTCGGAATAGTCCGCGATCAGCTCCTTCTCGCCTTCCTTGAGCTGCTCCGGCGGCACGCGCTTCAGCGCATCGAGCAGCTTCATCTTCAGCGCATGGATGCGCTGGAAATTGTCGGTGTTCTGCCGCGTGCGGCTCGAATACATGATGTCCTTGTGGCGCGACAGCACGTCGGCCATGCCGCGCGGCAGCACGCCGCGGGCGCTGAACAGATCCACCTGGAAGACCAGCGAGGAACGGTCCTCTTCCTGGTCGAGCAGATATTGCAGCGGTGTGTTGGAAACGATGCCGCCATCCCAGTAATACTCGCCCTCGATGCGTATCGAGGGGAAGGCCGGCGGCAGTGCGCCGCTCGCCATGATGTGCTCCGGCTCGATACGCACTTTCTCGGTGTCGAAATAGACGAAGTTGCCGGTCCTGACATTGACGGCGCCGACGCTCAGCCGCTTCTTGCCGTCGTTCAGCACGTCGAAGTCGATCAGGCTCTCCAGCGTGCCCTTCAACTCGGCGGTGTCGTAGAAGCTGGTGGCGCCATCGGCACCTGACAACTGGAACCAGGGATTAGGACTGCGCGGCTTGAAGAAGCCGGGCTGGCCCATTGTCATCGTCATCAACGACGAGGTCTGGTTGCGGATATCGCGGTAGATGTCACCTTCGGGCGTGTAGGACCAGATCTTGCGGCCAGAAACCGTCTGCCAGAACTGTTCCAGCCGCTGCAGCCGGCGGCTCGGTTCATTGCCGGCGATGATCGCGGCATTGATGGCGCCGATCGACACGCCGGATAGCCAGCTTGGTTCACAGCCGGCGTCGGCCAGCGCCTGATAGACGCCTGCCTGATAGGCGCCGAGCGCGCCGCCGCCCTGAAAGACCAGCGCGACACGGTCATACGCCGCCGTGATTTCCTCGATGGTGGCGGCGGCCGCCTTGTTGCGGTTACGCTCAAGCACTGACTTTCTCCAACTGCGATGCGCTGGCAGCGTATCGGCTGTGATCAGCGAGGTAATCATGCACGACTTCGCCCAGGCCGAGCGTCAGATCGGCTTTGAAGTGGACCGCCGACACGATGTCGAGCACGGGCAGCTTCGCCACGTCGGCCATGACGTGGGGCCGCAGATCGAGCGCGGCCGGAGCCGTCCAGGCTTCCTTCAGCGTGATGTCGGTGAGGTAGTAGCGGACCAACTCGCAGATGCGCGGGCGTGCCGTCGACATGCGGGATGATCTTGATGAGGAAGTTGGGCGCGGCGAGCGAAGCGAGCACCTGGTCATGATCGGCCTCGTGGTGCTTGTAGCCCATCGTGCCGGTGGCGCAGAGCACACTGCCATAGTGCAGCGTGCCGACGATCACCTCGCCTTCATGGACGATCTTGGGATTGGCGAGCTTCTTTGGGAACCCCCACAGCTCACGGCCACCGGCGATCGGCGCGTCGTCGTCGAGAAACATCGAATGCACATAGCCGCCATGCTGGCCCTTGTAGCGCACGGGAATGACCTGACCGGTCTCGGTGTAGTCGCCGAAGCCGGTCGAGTCCGGCATGCGGATGAACTCGTACTTGACCAGCGGCTCGTCGATCTCCAACGGCGCCGGCACGACGGCCTCGAGCGCTTCGCGCGTCGTGCGGTAGGTGATGATGATGTATTCGCGGTCGAAGAAACGGTAAGGGCCTGGCGGGAAGGAGGGATTGGTGAGCGGCATCGCATAGGCGCGCTTCACGACATCGGCGATTTCCATCCAGGTGCCCCAACGGTTCGAAAATGACCCCACGCGAATGCGCTGGCAAATATGTTGCATGGCAGCATGACAGTGCCGTGTCACCTCACAGACGTCCCCTCCGAAGCCGGCAAAAGGCCGTCGCGGGGCTGTAATCGAGCCGACACATGGTCGTGGCATTGTCGTGTTGCGTCGCACAAACTATTCTCATCAGTCCCTTCCACCTCTTGCGAGATCTCCCATGGGTTCCCTGTCTTCGAAGAATGCGCTTGTCACCGGCTCGACCAGCGGTATCGGCCTTGCCATCGCCCGCGCCTTCGCGGCCGAGGGCGCCAATGTCACCATAAACGGCCTTGGCGACGCCGTTGCCATCGAGCAGGAGCGCGCCGGCATCGAGAAGGATTTCGGCGTCAAGTGCCGCTATTCCGATGCCAACATGATGGATGGCGCCGCTGTCACCGCCATGGTCCATGACGCCGAAGAGGCATTCGGCAGCCTCGACATCCTGGTCAACAATGCCGGCATCCAGCATGTGGCGCCGATCGAGGAATTTCCCGACGACAAGTGGGAAGCCATCATCCGCATCAACCTTTTGGCCGCCTTCTACGCCATCAAGGCCGTGGTGCCGGGAATGAAGAGCCGCAAATGGGGCCGCATCATCAACACCGCCTCGGCGCATGCGCTGGTCGCCTCGCCGTTCAAGTCGGCCTATGTCTCGGCCAAGCATGGCATATCAGGCCTGACCAAGACCGTGGCGCTGGAAGTCGCCCAGAACGGCATCACCGTCAACGCGATCGCGCCTGGTTATGTCTGGACGCCGCTGGTCGAGAAGCAGATCCCCGACACGATGAAGGCGCGCGGCATGACCGAGGAACAGGTCAAGCACGATGTGTTGCTCGCCGCGCAGCCGACCAAGGAATTCGTCACCGTGGAAGAACTTGCGGCGCTGGCGCTTTTCCTGTGCTCGGACTCGGCCAAGCAGATCACCGGCACGACTTTGCCGATGGATGGCGGCTGGACGGCGCAGTAGAACTGGCCGAACCATATCGCCTTCAGGCCGGCGCCAGGGGCGCCGGCAGGAAGGCAGTGCGCTCACCATGAAAATCATCCAGCTTTCCGATCCGCATCTGACGATCCCGGGCGGCCGTCTCCATGGCTCCGATCCGCTCGCTCGGCTGGAGATCTGCCTGGCGGATATCGGCAGGAACCATGCCGATGCCGATCTGGTGGTGATTTCAGGCGACCTGACCAATGATGGCGAGCGCGCCGCCTACGCGGCGCTGAGGGAGGCGCTGGCGGGGTTTGGGCCGCCTTGCCGGCTGATGCTCGGCAACCACG
Source organism: Mesorhizobium sp. ES1-4 (assembly GCF_020164745.1). Classification (GTDB taxonomy): domain Bacteria; phylum Pseudomonadota; class Alphaproteobacteria; order Rhizobiales; family Rhizobiaceae; genus Mesorhizobium. The sequence goes on from NZ_JAIUGV010000005.1 coordinate 289,396, forward strand.
ACGACAGGGCGCTTTTCCTAGAGATGTTCCCGAAAGCGCCTGCCGAGCGCGGGTTCGTCCAGAGCTTTTTCGACGGCAGCGAGGGCCGGCTGATCCTGCTCGATACGCTGGACAGCGGACATGTCGAGGGCAGGCTGTGCGCGGCACGGCTGGACTGGCTGGACGAGAAGCTGCGGGAAGCGCGCGATCGGCCGGTCTACCTCTTCATGCACCATCCGCCGTTCCGGATCCATATGCCCGTGCTCGACGCGGTCAAACTCGCCGATGCCGATGCCTTCCATGACGTCCTGTCGCGCCATGGCAATGTCCGCCACATCTTCGCCGGTCATGTCCATAGGCTGATCGCCGGCAGCTGGCGGGGCATACCGGTCAGCACGTTGCGCGGCACCAACCACCAGACCGCGCTCGATTTTTCGGACAGTTGGCGGCTGGGTAACGAACCACCCGCCTATGCCGTCATCTTCGTCGACGCGGATGGGGTTATCGTGCATTTCCACGATGTTCCCAACGGCAGCGCCTAGCGCAAGCCCGCGCCGCCGGCGCCGCCATTCACACCGAGGCGCACACCTCGATGCCCTGCCATTCGCTCCAACATGGAGATTGGTGATCATGGGCAATGCTTTGAGCTTCATGCGGCGTTCCGAGCGATTTGCCGGCCTTCCGGCCTGAAAAATCGCCCCGCCGACCTCACCGGGAAAGTGCTGCAAAAGCACGCAGATTTGGACATTAGTCTTGACAGAAATACATATGTTCAATACCCGTCAGGTGATTGAACAAGCCTGCACTATGGGAGGAATGAGCGGTATGGCTTCCAATGTTTCGCTGACGGGCCTTGCCCGCGATCTCGAGGAACGCGGCAAATCGGGCAAGCCGATCCGCATCGGCCTGATCGGGTCGGGCGAGATGGGAACCGACATCGTCACCCGCGTCGCGCATATGTCCGGCATAGAGATCGGTGCGATCTCCGAACTGAACCTGCCCGCCGCCAGCAAGGCGGTGGACATCGCCTTCCAGGAAACCGGCCATGCCCGCGAAGTGTCGAACGCTTCGGCGATGACCGCCGCCATGGAGGCAGGCAAGGTGGCCGTCACCAGCGACGCCAGCCTGGTCATCAACAATGATCTCATCGACGTCGTCATCGACGCGACGGGCGTTCCCGCGGTCGGCGCCGAGATCGGTCTTCGCGCCATGGAACACGGCAAGCATCTGGTGATGATGAATGTCGAGGCCGATGTAACGATCGGCGCCTATCTCAAGAGCGAGGCCGATCGGCTCGGTGTCACCTATTCGCTGGGCGCCGGCGACGAGCCGTCCTCCTGCATGGAGCTGATCGAATTCGTTTCGGCGATGGGCCACCCTATCGTCGCCGCCGGCAAGGGCAAGAACAACCCGCTCAACATCGACGCCACGCCGCCCGCCTATGAGGAAGAGGCCGAGCGCCGGCATATGAATGTGCGCATGCTGGTCGAGTTCGTCGACGGCTCCAAGACCATGGTCGAGATGGCGGCGATCGCCAACGCCACCGGGCTGGTGCCCGACAAGGCCGGCATGCATGGCCCGTCCGCGACGCTTGGCGAATTGAACAAGGTCCTGGTGCCGCAGAAGGATGGCGGCGTGCTCTCCAGGGTCGGCGTCGTCGACTATTCGATCGGCAAGGGTGTCGCGCCCGGCGTCTTCGTCGTCGCCGATATGTCGCATCCGCGCATCTCGGAGCGCATGGAGGACCTGAAGATGGGCAAGGGTCCTTACTTCACCTTCCATCGCCCTTACCACCTGACCTCGCTCGAAGTGCCGCTGACCTGCGCCCGCGTCGTGCTCTACGGCAAGGCCGACATGGTGCCGCTGGCAAAGCCGGTGGCCGAAGTCTGCGCGGTGGCCAAGAAAGACATGCAGCCCGGCGAGAAGCTCGATGCGATCGGCGAATATTGCTACCGCGCGTGGATCATGACGGCGCCGGAAGCGCATGCCGCCAGGGCCATTCCCTGCGGCCTGCTGCAGGGCGGTTCGGTGACGGCGCCCATCAAGAAGGGCGAACTCATCACCTACGCCAATGCCGCCCCGGCCGCGGGCTCCAAGATCGCCGAACTGCGCGCCCGCCAGGACAAGCTCGTCTACGGAACCGTGGAGGCGTGATCATGGCCGGAGCCAGCAAAGCCATCGCGGACAGCCGTGCCAACCTGCCTTTCGTCTATCGCCAGTACAGCGCCGAGCAGCTCAAGCAGGTGCTCTACAAGATGTACCTCATCCGCCGTTTCGAAGAGGGCGCGGAAGAAAGCTACATGCGTGGCCTCATCCACGGCACCATGCATCTGTCGATCGGCCAGGAAGCCAGCGCCATGGGCATCTGCATGCCGCTCGGCGAGGATGACCAGATCACCTCGACCCACCGTGGCCATGGCCACTGCATCGCCAAGGGCGCCGAGGTAAAGCGCATGTTCGCCGAGTTCTTCGGCAAGACGACCGGCTACTGCAAGGGCCGTGGCGGCTCGATGCACATCGCAGACGTCGCCAAGGGCAATCTCGGCGCCAACGGCATCGTCGGCGGCGGCATTCCGATCGCGGTCGGCGCGGCGCTCTCCTCCAAGATGATGAAAACCGGCAAGGTCGTGGTGTCGTTCTTTGGCGACGGCGCCAACAATGAGGGCGCCTTCCACGAGGCGCTCAACATGGCGGCTGTCTGGAAGTTGCCGGTTATTTTCGTCTGCGAGAACAACGGCTACGGCATGTCGACCTCGACTGCTCGCTCGACCGCGGTCAAGAACATCGCCGATCGCGCCGCCGCCTATTCGATGCCGGGCGTCATCGTCAACGGCAACATCTTCTCCGAAGTCGCCGAGGCTTCGTACAAGGCCATCGAGCGGGCGCGGGCGGGCGAGGGGCCGACGCTGATCGAGTCCAAGACCTACCGGCATCGCGGCCACTCCAAAAGCGACCGCAACCGTTACCGCACTAAGGAAGAGATCGAGGACTGGATGTCGAACCGCGACCCGATCACGCTCTTCGAGGACGAGCTGAGGGACTTCGGCTTCATCGACGACAAGGGCATCGAGGCCATCCGCGACGCGGTGGCGCAGGAAATCGCCGACGGCATCGAGTTCGCCAAGGCGAGCCCGTCGCCTGACGTCAGCGAGACCGGGAATTACGTGTATACGGAGCAGGCGTGATGGACGCGATGGTGCGTGAACTGAGCTACGCCCAGGCGATCCAGGAAGCCATGGCGATCGCCATGGACATGGACGAGCGCGTCTTCCTGCTGGGCGAGGATATCGGCGTCTATGGCGGCGCCTTCCAGGTGACCGGCGATCTGGTCGAGCGTTTCGGCACGGAGCGCGTCATCGACACGCCGATTTCGGAGCTGGGCGGCGCGGGTGTCGCGGTGGGTGCGGCGCTTACCGGCATGCGGCCGATCTTCGAGTTCCAGTTTTCAGACTTTGCCACGCTCGCCATGGAGCAGATCGTCAACCAGGCCGCCAAGATGCGCTTCATGCTGGGCGGCGAGGTTTCCGTGCCCGTGGTTATGCGCTTCCCGGCCGGCTCCGGCACGGGCGCCGCGGCACAGCACAGCCAGAGCCTGGAAGCCTGGCTCGGCCATGTGCCGGGCCTCAAGGTCATCCAGCCGGCGACACCCTACGATGCCAAGGGCATGCTTCTGGCGGCCGTCGTCGATCCCGATCCGGTGATGATCTTCGAGCACAAGCTGCTCTACAAAATGAAGGGGCCGGTGCCGGAAGGCTATTACACCGTACCGATCGGCAAGGCCGATATCCGCCGCGAGGGCCGCGATCTCACCATCGTCGCCACCTCGATCATGGTGCAGAAGGCGCTCGAAGCCGCCGCCACGCTGGAGGCCGAAGGCATCGACGTCGAAGTCGTCGACCTCAGGACCATCCGGCCGATGGACAAGCAGACGGTCATCGACAGCGTCAAGAAGACCTCGCGGCTGATGTGCGTCTACGAAGCGGTCAAGACGCTGGGCATCGGCGCCGAGGTCAGCGCCATGATCGCCGAGAGCGAGGCGTTCGACTATCTCGACGCGCCGATCGTGCGGCTGGGCGGCGCGGAAACGCCGATCCCCTACAATCCGGAGCTGGAAAAGGCCACGGTGCCGCAGGTTCCCGACATCATCACCGCCGCGCGCGACCTCGTCAAAGGGGTGCGCTGAGACATGCCGACCGAAGTCATTCTTCCCAAGGTCGACATGGACATGGCGACCGGGCAGATCTCGCGCTGGTTCGCGACCGAGGGCGCGATGGTCAAGAAGGGCGACGTGCTGTTCGAGATCGAGACCGACAAGGCGGCGATGGAGATCGACGCACCGGCCAGCGGCGTGCTTCGCGATGTCACCGGCAAGGAAGGCGTCGACATCCCGGTCGGCGCGCCGGTTGCCTGGATCTATGCCGATGGCGAGGCTTATGGGGCCAAGCAGGAGACGGCGCCAATCTCCCCTCTCGAGGGGGAGATGTCGACGAAGTCGGCAGAGGGGGTCGCCGCAGGAGGCACCTCCCTGGCGCCGAGCCCTGCTATTGCGCCAAGCCCAGTCGAACCGACCCCACCCGACCGGCCTCTGGCCGGCCACCCTCCCCTCGAGGGGGAGGGGAGAACCCGCGCCACACCTTTGGCCCGTCGTCTTGCTCGCGAGGCGGGTTTGAGCCTCTCCGCCATATCAGGCACGGGCCCCTATGGCCGCGTAACGAAGACAGATGTCGAAGCGGCGATCTCCTCCCCCCTTGAGGGGGAGGTGTCCGCGAAGCGGGCGGAGGGGGTCGCCGCAGAAGGCACCTCCCTAGCGCCGAGCCCGGTCGAACCGACCCCACCCGACCGGCCTCTGGCCGGCCACCCTCCCCTCAGGGGGGAGGGGGACGTGCTGAAGCTGTTCGAGCAGGGCTCCTACGACCTCGTTCCGCACGACGCCATGCGCAAGACCATCGCGCGGCGCCTCGTCGAGGCCAAGACCACCATCCCGCATTTCTACCTGACGCTCGATTGCGAACTCGACGCGCTGCTGGCGCTGCGTTCGCAGCTCAATGCGGCGGCACCGGTGAAGAAGACGGACAAGCAGTCAAATGGGGGCGAAGCACCCGCCTACAAGCTGTCGGTCAACGACATGGTGATCAAGGCGATGGCGATGGCGCTGAAGGCGGTGCCGGATGCCAATGCCTCCTGGACCGAGAGCGCCATGGTCAAGCACAGGCATGCCGATGTCGGCGTCGCCGTCTCGATCCCCGGCGGCCTGATCACACCGATCATTCGCCGTGCGGACGAAAAGACGCTGTCGACCATCTCCAATGAGATGAAGGACCTGGCCAGCCGTGCGCGCAGCCGCAAGCTGAAGCCGGAAGAATACCAGGGCGGCACCACGGCGGTGTCGAACCTCGGCATGTTCGGCATCAAGGACTTCGCCGCGGTGATCAATCCGCCGCATGCGACGATCCTGGCGGTCGGCGCCGGCGAGGAGCGGGCGGTGGTCAGGAATGGCGAGATCAAGATCGCGACAGTGATGTCGGTGACGCTGTCGACCGACCACCGCGCCGTCGACGGCGCGCTCGGTGCCGAATTGCTGGTCGCCTTCAAGAAGTTGATCGAAAACCCGATGGGCATGCTGGTGTAGCATCGTCCGCGCGGCCTTACATGCGGCCCGCCCGGATTCATCCGGCTGAACCTTACGCAAGGTCGCCGCGAGTGAGGCTCGTGGAACGATGGTTCCACGGCCTCCCCCTCGCGGCTTTCTAGCGTCGCCGCGCTTCTGGCGCGAGAAAAGCCGAGGCGATGGCGCTGGCCGATCGCATCGCGGTGATGGATCATGGGCGCCTGGCGCAGCTTGCGATCCCGCGCGAGCTGTTTCATCAGCCGGCAAACGAAATGGTCGCGTCCTTCATTGCGCATGGCACCCTGCTTTCGGCGGACGTGCTGACGGGCGAGCAAAGCGGCTATTGCAAGGTCCGGGTTCTCGGAAGCGAGCTGGTGGTCCGCTGATGCTGGACTTGCTCGGTGGCGTGAGTCGCGACTCGGTAATACAGGCCCGCGCGTGATCATCCAGATCACCAAGCTGTCAGCGGCCAAATTGCACCAATCCGATTCCTATGCTTGAAGCCGCCGCTATTTCATTCCACATCGGTCAGGATGAACGAGGCACGAGAACGGCATCGGAATCTTTTGTGGGGTATCCCCGCATCGCTGATCCTGCACGTGCTTGTCGCGGCGCTCCTAGTATATGGCGTGCCCCCACGTCCCCAACAGCCGCAGGAGGAACAGCCGGTCAATGTCGCGATCGTGCCTCCGCCCGATCAGCCAAAGCCGAAACCTGTTCCCCCACAGCCAAAGCCGCCCAAAGCCGAAGAGCCGCCGGAAACCAAGGTTGAAAAACCGCCCGAGCAGCCTAAGCCGGTGAACACTCCGGTTTTGAAGCGCGTTTTTCAATATGGCGAAAAAGATACCGGGCCTGAGAAATCTCTCGACGGCGGCAGCGCTCAAGTCAATGCACCGTTGCCGGCCAAGGATGAGGCCGCGAAGCCGCCAGTCGAACCGAAGCCCGCGCCGACCCAATCCGCTCCGCCTGCAGATCCCGAGCAGCAGGCAGCCTCCAACAAGGCCGACGAGAAGCCGGCAACCGCCGTGCCGGATGAAAAACCCGCTCAAAGCGAGGAAAAGCAGGCGATTGTGGACACCGACAGACAGCAAGCGGCGCCGCAAACCGGTGAAAAGCAAGCGGTCGCGGCGCCAAAGCCATTGGCTGCCGAGACCGGCGACAAGCCGGCGCCTCCATCCTCGGAAGAAAAGGCAAAGCCCAAACCCGCAAAGCCGATAAAGTTCAAATCCGCAACGGCCTTCAAAGCCCCAGGTGGGAAGGCGAGAAGGTCAAATCCCACCAACACCGAGGCTGCGGGATCGCCGATCTACTCCGGCCTTCCGGGCGTCAGAAAGCTTTACTCGCAAGGCGCAACCGGCAATGCGCTGGCCACAAGCTCCATGGACAACGTGCCGCGCGATCAGCGCGTTGCCAACCTTTGCGGCAACGTTCTGGACCAAGAATTGCAAAGTGCCGATTATTCGCCCAAATGGGTGCCAACCATTCCGCTGAAGCTGGGCAACGTCCTTAACCCTCCGCAGGCCGCCTTCAGCACCAGAACCCAATGGTACAGTCTGAACTTCCGGTGCGAGGTCGACGCCGATGCGACGAGGGTCCTGTCTTTCAACTTCCGTGTTGGGTCATTGATCCCGCCCGGCGAATGGGCCAGCCGTGGATTCACTAAGTATCCGCTAAATTAGGCCGGACGCTAGGTCGGGACAATTGCCGGCTAACTTCTTGCCCGTCGGGCGGACGAAATCGGCACCAGCCGCCGTCGGCCGCGCTGCATGCTCGGCATAGCTGTGGCCGCCGCCAGAGTAGCCGATTGCCGTCATACCGGCATCAACCGCGCCCTGAATGCCGAAAGGCGAGCCCGATGACGACGCAGTCAGCCGGCGGTCCCATCCTGGCGGCGGCGAACTGGCTCATCCCAAGCATTATGGCGATCGTAGCCGCTCGTTGAGTCGCTCAGCGCCTTGGTCGAGCTGCCCTGCGCGGAGTCATCCGGATCGCCAAGCTGTCAGCGGTTAAATTGCGTCAACGCAGTGCCCGTGCTTGAAGCCGCCGCGATTTCATTCCACATCGAGAGGGATGAAGGACGAAGCACGAGAACGGCGTCGGAATATGGTGTGGGGCATCCCCGCATCGCTGATCCTGCACGTGCTTATCGCGGCGATCCTGATATATGGCCTGCCAGTTCCCCCCCAACAGCCGCGGGAGGAGCAGCCGGTCAATGTCGCGCTCGTGCCTCCGCCCGATCAGCCAAAGCCGAAACCTGTTCCGCCGCCACCGGAACCAAAGGTAGAAAAGCCGCCTGAGCAGAAGGTGGAGAAACAGCTTCCGTCGGAAAAGCAGGCGCGGAACCCTCCGCCAGTCGAGGTCCTGAAACCTGTTTTTCAGTTCGGCGACAAGGATACGGGGCCGAGGAAATCCCTCGATGGGGCCAGCGCTCAAGACAGCTCGCCATCCCCGGCCAAGAATGACGCTCCGAAGCCGCCGGTCGAACCGACGCCCGCGGAAAACCAGCCCGCCACGCCGCCAGACTCCGAGCTGCCGGCAGATCCAGCCAAGGCCGACGAGAAGCCGGCAACCGTGCCGACTGAGGCGAAGCCCACACGGGATGCGGAAAGGCAGGCGGCGCTCGACGCCGCCAAGCAACAGGGTGCGGTGCCGGCGCCTTTGGCTGCCGACGGCGAGATCGAGCTTCCCCAATCAGCCGAACCGCCTAAGCCCAAACCCGCGAATGTGCCGAAGTCCAACCCCTCCAAGATCTCGAAGTCTGCATCGCAGCGCGACTCGGGCCTTCCGGGTGTTCGCAGCCTCTTCTCCCAGGGCGCTACCGGCGATGCGCTGGCCACGACTTCGATGGGTGGTTTGCCGCGCGGTCAGCGGGCAGCCCAACTTTGTGCCAGCGTGTTGCAGCAGCAATTGCTGGACGCCTCTTACTTTCCCGACCTGATCCCAACTGTTCCACTTAGAGCGGGCAATGTTGTTGACGGCTCGGATGTAGCCTTCCGCACGACAACCACTTGGTATCATTTGGGTTTCCGGTGCGAGGTTGACAGCAATGCGACGAGGGTCCTGTCCTTTGATTTCCGTGTGGGGCCAGTGATCCCGCGCGACCAATGGGCCCGCCTTAGGCTTTACTAGCTACGCCGGTACGCCAAGCCCCGACAACTGCCGGCTAACTTCACTCCAGTCGGCGCAGATGAAATCGGCGCCGGCCGCCGTCAGCCGCGCGGCATGCTCCGCGTAAGTATGTCCGCCACCGGTGTAGCCGATCGCCGTCATGCCGGCGGCGACCGCACCCTGGATGCCGAAAGGCGAATCCTCGATGACGATGCAGTCGGCCGGGTTGGCGCCCATCCTTGCGGCGGCGAACAGGAAAATGTCGGGCGCGGGCTTGCCATTCTTGACCATCGAGGAGCTGTAGATCGCATCGCCGAAGAAGCGTGCCAACCCGGTGACGGCCAAGCTGTGGTTTATGCGTTCGACCGAGGACGACGAGGCAACACAGCGGTCGCCCTCAAGCTTCTCCAGGAATGCGGCGATTCCTGGTGTCGGCTTCAATTCCTCGGTGAACAGCGCCTTGGTCTCGGCCCAGATGTCGCCGTCGGCGGCGGCGGGAAACTGATGGCCGGTCAATTCCTTGATCCTGACGATGATGTCGGATTGCTTCATGCCGACACACTGGGCGATGATGCCGCCGTGAACGCCCGGCATGCCATGCTTGTCGTAGACACGCTCATAGGCCTTGGCGGCCAGGGGCTCGCTGTCGACGAGAACGCCGTCGCAATCGAAAATGATCAGTCTTGACGGCGCCACGCGCTTCTCCCGGCCTCTGTCAGAATTGGCACATCGCTATCGATAAAAAGTCAAATGTTCAATAGCGAGTACTCTCGGCCTTACGCAACACAGCGATAGTGGCCAATTCAGAGCTGGCGCAAGACGTCGCTGGCGCGGGAGGATCCCAGCGCCCGTTGCATCGCCTGCCGCGACTGTGCGCGGTCGGGGGTGATCCAGTTCGGTTCCGCGCCCAGAAAGCGGTCGAGAAAAGCCACGGCATAGGCCGGCATTTCGGTGACATTCTCGCGATAGGACCACCAGGTGCGCAAGTCGTCGGCGCATTTGTCGATACTGGGTGCCGAACCGAACTCCTGCTCGTAGATGGCCGAAATCGCCGACACGCAGTAGTTGGTGTAGAGAAACCCTTCCGGCCAGAAGCGGATGATGTCCAGCGTGCCGGCATTCTGATCCGTTTCGATGAGCTGGGTAAGGCCGGAGATTTCTTTCGCCGGCGCCTGCTTGATAAGTTCGCGCAGCACGAGGCCGGCGGCAAAGACGATGAAATCGGCGCGATCGACCGCGGCGAAGCGCTTCTGCGCCTCCATGACCTCGACCCAGTCGAGAAAAGCCCGGGTCAGCTTCGCCTCGTCGATTTCGAAGCGTACGCCAAATGTGTCCGAAACCACCTTGGCGCTGCCGCGGAAAGTGGCGCGGAACCAGCGCAACTGCCGCAACCGGTGGCGCAGGTCGGGCATGAGGGCCAGTTCGTCCCTGAAGGGCAGTTCCATTTCATGCATCCCGTTTCGTGACAGGCTAGCACAGCCGTGCCGCCGCCGAAATCACGCGGCAGCCCTGTGGATGACCATTGCCGAGGTCAATATCATACATATTGACATTCGCGGAAACAAATGTTCTCACTTTGCTGTTGTCGCGCATCGGTTCAAGGTGCGGTTCAACGAAGACTCGGGAGGAGAACCGAATGGCGATCTGGCAGTGGGGACTGCTTCTGCTGGTTATTGTGTGGGCGTTGCAGTCGCTCGGCGTCTGGCTGCAGATGCGGCACTATTCGGATGTCTTCCGGGGCGTCACCGACCAGTACAAGGACGGCTTTGTCGGCGCCGGCAATTTTCGCGGCCGATTTGCCAAGGGAACCATCGCGCTGGTCGTGGTGACGCCTGACCTGATCGTGCGCCGCATGATGGTGATGAGCGGTCGTTCCGTGTTCACCAAATTCAAACGACATGAAGAATTCGAGGGTGTTCCCCTCGATCGACTCCGGTCCAACCCTGCGATCATGGGGGAGGGGGAACCCGGTGTGGCCGAGGCCGTGAAGCGGGCGATCGAACAGATCGACAAAGCACGGTCGGAGCCGGGGAAGAAGCCGGGCCTGGCCGGCTTGAACGTAGCAAGGGCATAGAGGAGGCCGTGCGCCGACCGGGATAAACCGGCGGGCCGGCATAAGGAGGAGAAATGTCTGTATTTTCGTTGTTGGCGCAGCATGCCGACATGGCCGTGCACAACTTGCACGTCGCGGGTGCCATGGTTTCGGATGCTGCATTGCATGGCAAGCTTGCCGTCGAGCATGCTTCCGATCATCTCGTAGTCCTGGCACAGGCGCAGACCGACAGTGCGCCGGTCACCGCCGATCAGTTGAAGGAACAGCTGAAAAACGTGCAGCAGGAGGAGCAGCTTGGCTGGCTGACTGCCGTCGGCAAATACTTCATCGGCATCTTCCAGAAGGGCGGCGAGGTTTTCGCCGGCTTCGTCACCGGCATCATCCCGACGCTTGTCGTGCTTATGACAGCCTTCTACGCCGTCACCGAACTGGTCGGCGAAGAGCGTGTCCACGGCCTGGCGCGTGGTGCTGGCCGCATCGCGCTGACCCGCTATACCGTGCTGCCGGTGCTGGCGGTGTTCTTCCTCACCAACCCGATGGCCTACACCTTCGGCTCGTTCCTGGAAGAAAAGCACAAGCCGGCCTTCTACGACGCGGCCGTGTCCTACGTGCATCCGCCGCTCGGCCTCTTCCCGCACATCAACCCTGGCGAATATTTCGTCTGGGGCGGCATGCTCGTGGCCTTGCTCGACCTTGAGAAGCGGGGTGTCATCGCCCCCGGTTACCACGTCAAGGTGGCGATCTGGTACGCGATCGTCGGCCTCGTCGTCATTCTGTTCAAAGGCATGCTGACCGAGCGCATCACCGCCATCATGGCACGCCGCCAGGGCGTCGAGCTGTAAGGGCGGGGAGGACATCATGGCCAAGACATACAAAGCCGTACGCATCTCCCGGGGCAAAACCGGTTGGGGTGGTCCGCTCGTGATCGAGCCGACCGAACAGCGCAGCAAGGTCGTTTCCGTCACCGGTGGTGGCATTCACCCGGTGGCGCAGCTCATCGCCGACATGACCGGCGCCGAGGCCGTCGACGGTTTCAAGGCGCCGCCGATCGAAAGCGAAATGGCTGTCGTCGTCGTCGATTGCGGCGGCACCGCACGATGCGGCGTCTATCCGCGCAAGCGTATCCCGACCGTCAACCTGACGCCGGTCGGACAGTCTGGGCCGCTCGCCCAGTTCATCACCGAGGATATCTACGTTTCGGGCGTCAAGCCGGCCGACATCACGATGGCTGACGGGTCCGAGGCGGTCACGACTGCAGGGGGAGCAGCATCGATGAATTCGACCAATAACACTGCGATGCCGAAGGCGCTGCCCAGCGAGGGTGGCCTGATCGGTTTCATCAGCACGATCGGCCGCGCCATGGGTCGTGTCGTCGGCATTTTCTTCAATGCCGGTCGCCGCACCATCGACCAGGTGGTCCGCAACGTGCTGCCGTTCATGGCCTTCGTGACCATGCTCATCGGCCTGATCCTGTACACCGGCATTGGTGATGTGCTGGCGCAGCCGATGGGTCCGCTGGCCAACAACATCGTCGGCCTGCTGATCATCTCGGCCATCTGCGGCCTGCCGTTCCTGTCCCCCATTCTCGGGCCAGGCGCGGTCATCGCGCAGGTCATCGGTGTCGCCATCATCGGCCCGCAGATCGCCAACGGCACGATTTCGCCGGCAATGGCGCTGCCGGCGCTGTTTGCCTACAACACCCAGGTGGGCTGCGACTTCGTCCCCGTCGGCCTGGCGCTCGGTGAAGCCAAGCCCAAGACGATCGAAATCGGCGTGCCGGCGGTTCTCATCAGCCGCCAGATCATGGGGCCGATCTCGGTGCTGATCGCCTGGATCGTCTCCCTGATCGTGTTCTAAACACCAGAAACAACGAGGTTCGCCATATGTCGGTTCTTCTCAAGACACGGGTCACGGCAATAGGACCCGAAGTGGCGGACCTCGCCGAGGGCGGCGTGGTCATCCTGTTCGCGGACGGCTCGCCACCGGAGCTCGCCGAGGTCTCCGTGCTCCACAAGATGGAGCTCGGGCCCAGCGACGGCGCGCCTGAAAAGGGCGCGTCGATCACCCTTGGCCCGGTTTCTGCGGTCATAACCGCCGTCGGCTCCAGCGCCTGGAGCAAGGTCCTCGAAATGGGCCACGTCGTCATCTCGTTCAATGGCGCCGCCGAGGCCGAAAGGCCGGGTGAGATCTGCGCATCGCAGGTCGATACGCAAGCCCTCGTGGCGGCGCTGAAGACAGACGCGATCATCACCATCGCCGCCTGAAAGCATTCGCGCCGCGACCCGTCTGGTCTTGGCGCTGAAGCAATTTCCGGGAAAAATGTGAAGCGGCTTTTCCGTCCGGAATTGCGTTAAAACAAAGAGTTGGAGCGGTTCGCCATGAGACGACGAACTGCCGGAAAAGCAGAGTATTTGCCATGGAACGCTCGACCATCGTCAGAGTGCATGAAGGCTTGCACGCCCGTCCCGCCACGCGCTTCGTCAAGCTCGCCAAGGGTTTCGAATCCGACGTCGAACTGGTCAAGGACGGCAAGGCCGTCAGCGCCAAGAGCTCCGTCAAGCTGATGTTGCTCGCGGTCAAGGAAAACCAGGAAGTCACCGTGCGGGCGAACGGCGCCGACGCCATCGAAGCGATCGAGGCGCTGATCGGCTATCTTGAGAACCCCAAGGCGGGTCTCGACGACGAAGAAATCCACGCCCCGGCGAATGACGCAAGCAAGGCAGCGGCACCCGAGCCTCAATCCACGTCGACCGTATCTGACCAGGCAAACGGTTTGCGCGGTGTCGCCGCAAGCGAGGGCGTTGCCATCGGACCCGCCTTCGCACATTTTCCGCCTGACATTGCCGGACAGGGCCGGATGCTGCAGGCCGATGAGATCGCCGGCGAGATCGAGAGATTTCGCGCCGCCGTCGCCGCCGTCCAGGTCCGCATGGACAAGGTTTTGGCGCAGGACAATCTGTCGGCCGGTGACCGGGGTATCGTCGCTGCCCTTCGCGACATTGCCGCCGACGACAGCCTGACCAGCGAGGCCGAAGAGGCGATCAAGGGCGGCAATGACGCGGTCTCGGCCACGATCACCGCCGCTTCCACCATTGCCGCCGATTTCAGCGCCGTCGACGATCACTATCTCAATGCACGGGCGGACGATGTCCATGCGGTCGGGCGGCAGATCTGCCTGGTGCTGCTGGGGCAAGACGACGTCAGCCTCGAAAATATTCCGCAGGGTGCGATCCTGATCGCCGACGACATCGGCGCCTGGGATCTGGCGCGCGCGCCGCTGAAACGCATCGGCGGCGTGGTGTGCGGCCATGGCGGCGCCACCTCGCATATCGCCATCATCGCCCGTTCGCACGGCATTCCGGCGGTGCTGGGCCTCGGCGACCGGATCAATACCTTGCGCACCGCGCAAGAGGTGGCGCTCGACGGCAATAGCGGGCAGGTGATCATCGACCCCGATGCGGCGACGCGCGCCGATTTCGCCGGCCGTGTCGAAGCGGCGGCGAAGGAACGTGCCAGCCTGACCGCCTTCAAGACGGTGACGCCGAAGCTGGCGGACGGCAGGATTATCGAGGTCGCGGCCAATATCGGGTCGCTGGAGGAGATCGAGGCGGCGCAGGAGGCTGGCGCCATGGGTGTCGGCTTGTTCCGCACCGAGCTTCTGTTCATGCGCCACATGCACCTGCCGTCGGAAGACATGCAGGCCGAGACTTATGCGGCGCTGGCCAAGGCCTTCGCGCCCTATCCGGTCATCGTGCGCACGCTCGACATCGGCGGCGACAAGCCGATTGCCGGGATCGAGTTTCCCGATGAGGAAAATCCGTTCCTGGGGTGGCGCGGTATCCGCATGTGCCTCGACCGCCCCGATATCTTCAAGCGCCAACTCAGGGCGTTGCTCAGGGCTGCCGTACACGGCAACATAAAAGTGATGCTGCCGATGGTGTCCGATCTTGGCGAGGTGCGGCAGACGCGCGTTCTTGTCGATGAATGCGCCGCCGAACTCAAGGCCGAAGGCGTGCCGCACGCGACGTTCGATCTCGGCGTGATGATCGAGACCCCGGCCGCGGTGCTGATCGCGCCGGCACTGGCCAAGGAAGTGGCTTTCTTCTCGATCGGCACCAACGACCTGACCCAGTACATCATGGCCGCCGACAGGCTAAACCCGACCGTTGCGAAGCTCAACGATGTTACCAATCCGGCCGTCATGTCGGCGATCGAGCTGACAGCCAGGGCCGGCGTCGCCGCCGGCATCATGGTTGGCATGTGTGGCGAGGCTGCGGGCCGACCGGATCTCATTCCGGCTTTCCTGGAGATGGGTCTGACCGAACTTTCGATGAGTCCGGCCTCGATCCAACGCGCCAAGAAGGCGATCACGGCCATGGTGGCCGGGACGTAACCCCGCGCGGCCGCTTTGAACGCGCTGGGAGGCCTTACGGCAAATGCGCAAGCAAGGTGGCGAAGACAGGGGTCAGTTCATCGACCGGGTTCGCCTTGGCGCAGGCCTGGACGATGCGCTCGCGGCGGATGTCGGCGGCCAGGATCGCGATCTCCAGCATGTCGGGCTCCGGCGCGCCGTCGCGGCCGGTTGTCGCCAGGCCGCAGGCGAGCACGACCGGCGCCAGGCAGCTTGCGTCGAGCGCCCTGTCGCCGACCGCTTCCGGGGCGTCACCAAAACGGATCGGGCGCTGGCCGAGGCATTCGACGAGCAACGCCGAACACGTCGCCGCGATCGCCTGCAGTCCGGCACCGGGCGCGGCGAGGGCGGCCAGCAGGTCGCCATGGCGCTTTCGCATGGCTACGTGGACCGCGGCGAACCCGGCTTCATGGATACGGGCATGGTCGATCTTCAGCCCGGCAAGCACCGCCTTGGTCAGATAGTACATGTCGCGCCGGAACAGGCGCTCGGCGCTCAATTGCTGTTCTTCGTCCCCGGCCGGGAAATAGCTGCCCAGGCCTTTCACGGTCGTTCCGTCCACCCTTATGGGGCGTTCATGCGGAACGAAGGATTCGGCGATGGACAGCGCTTCGTCGACGGCGCTCGCGGCATGGCTGAGCAGGCCTTCGATGCCTCTGCCCGGAAACGGCGGCAGATGGCTGGTGGCTTCGCGCAGGACGCTTGCTTCGCCGCTGCCGTCATGACGGCTCTGGCGGATGATGTCGCGGACTTCCCGCAGCCGGTCCTTGAGGTTGACGCGGACGTCTTCGGAGATTTGTCGCAGCATCGCGGTTTGCCTCGAAAGTGCCGTGGGGCCACTCCAGCAAGGGGTCGGCCACGCACTCTACATTGTTCCTATCGATTGGTAGATCAATAGGCGATACTAGACCAGCATGCAGAATCGACGACGGCGCGCGTCCATCGCCGCGCGGGGGAGGAATGATTTGGCCAGGGGACGAGAAGCCGATGGAGGGCGGGCCGATGAAAGGCGGGCCAACGAGAGGGGGGCGGGCGCCGAAGCGGCCGAGCATGTCGTCAGCGAGAGCCGCACGGACCGCCTCCGAATCCGCGCCGCCTGGATGTATTTCGTCGAGCAGATGACGCAGAACGAGATCGCCGATGTGCTCGGCGTCGGCCGCGTCACCATCGTGCGCATGCTGGCGGAGGCGCGGTCGCGCAACGAGGTCAAGATCACCATCGAGAGCGAGCTTCTGGAGATCGTGCGGCTGGAACGCGCGCTCGAAAAGACCTTCGGGCTGCAGCAGGCGCTGGTGGCGCCGTTGACCGCAGCCAATGCCGACCCGATCCCGGCCATCGCCGCCAAGACCGGCATGTTCCTGTCGGACGCAATGAAATCCGGCATGCAGGTCGGCGTCGGCTGGGGCAACACGCTATTCCACACCTTGCCGTTCATCAGCGCCAAGTCACTGACGGATTTCAAGGTGATTTCGCTGCTTGGCGGCGTCGGCGTCGCGCGCCGGGTCAACCCGGCCGAGTTCGCCTGGCGCTTCGCCCAGATTTTTCAGGGCGACGGCTATCTGATGCCGACGCCGGCCGTCGTCGACAGCGTCGAGACCAAGATCGCGCTGATCGAACGCTGCGGCCTGCAGGAGGTTTTTGAGATGGCTGATTCGCTCGATGCCGTTCTGCTGAGTGTCGGCGGCATCGCTTCGGCAACCACCTTCTCGCGCGGCGGCTTTCTCAAGGAATCGGACCGCGAGGCGCTGCTGGCGCGCGGCGCCGTCGGCGATCTCCTGTTCCATTTCTACGACCGCAATGGCGATCTGGTCGACCATCCCGTCAACAACCATGTGATGTCGGTGGATGTCGACCGGCTGCGCAAGGCGCCGATCCGCATTCTGACTTCCGGCGGCGAAGAGAAGACGGAGGCGCTGCTCGGCGCCATGACGCTCGTCGCGCCGACGATCCTGATCACGGACGAGGAAAGCGCAAGGCGCATGCTGGACGCGGTCAGCGAAAGCTGAAGGACGAGTTCGTCTCGGC
Source organism: Mesorhizobium sp. ES1-4 (assembly GCF_020164745.1). Classification (GTDB taxonomy): domain Bacteria; phylum Pseudomonadota; class Alphaproteobacteria; order Rhizobiales; family Rhizobiaceae; genus Mesorhizobium. The sequence goes on from NZ_JAIUGV010000005.1 coordinate 306,580, forward strand.
ACGGCACAAGCCGTGGGCCTATCGTCGAGGCGGCATGTCTTGCGGCGTTGGCATTGCCCGTTGCCGACGCATCGGATATCTCACCGTCCAGGCAGATGACGCCAGCACAACGGACCAGACGGAGCCCCTGATATGACAGACCAGACGATCCTCAAATTCGGCCCCGTCGAGCACGCGGAAGCCGGCGATCTGCCCGGCTGGATCGCGGTCGAGGGCCAGCCGACCATGCAAACCGCCGTCCAGCACACGACTGCGGACGGCAAGGTGATATCGGGCACATGGCGGGCGTCGCCCGGCACCTATCATGCGACCTACACCGACTATGAGTTCGTGCACATGATCGCCGGCCGCATCATCATCACGCCCGACGGCGGCACGCCGGTCGAGGTTGGCCCCGGCGATGCCTTCGTGGTGGAAGCCGATTTCAAGGGCACCTGGAAGATCATCGAGCCAGTGACCAAACATTTTGTCGTCAGGGTTGGCTGAGTTAGGCTGATCGCGTTCCAGACATGGATTCGAGACCTGGGAAGCCCGTCATGGTTCGTCCTGGCGGGTTTCCGGTTGCCATATTGGCCCGTGGTCGGCGTTCAACGAGGTCATCCGGCCCGTCCCCAGACGATACGGTCAATCGCCTCGTCGTCCATGCTTGCGCATATCCTCGATCCAGCGCGCCCGCCTCGTTTGATCGGCATAGATGAGGCCATACAGGCTTTCGCGAATTGGTTTGATCCCGGCGAAGCTCAACATACTGCGCTCGAAAGCGCGCAGTCCGTAGGCGCCAAAATACCAACGATAGAGCAGCACCGGCATCCCCATGGTCACGACGATGCGAGCCGAACGGCCGGTGAGCAATCGCCTCGGGAAACGCTCCTTTCTGTACTCCATGGCAAATCCTGGCCTGAAGATGTGTTCGAGAAAGCCCTTGAATAGAGCCGGCATGGTTCCATGCCAGAGTGGAAACAGAACCACCCAGTGTTCCGACCAGCGCATGTCCTCCCGCGGCTGCACCAGAACCGGCGGCAACGCGCCGGTCTCGAAATCCACCTGCGTGCGCAGCAATGAAAACTCAAGCTTCCCGACCTCGACGCGGCGAACCTCATGCCCCGCAGCGGTTGCGGCTTCGGCATAGGCGTCGGCCATCGCGTGCAGCAGGTGATGCCCCGCCGGGTCCGGGTGGCCCTGGATGATTGCGATGCGCCTGGCCATTTGTCGCCTCCTGAAGCGGGCCATCCATAACGCGTTCCCTCGAGCGGTTTGTTGATCTTGCGCAAAGTCCGAAGGACGGAGTTCCTTCGACGTCCTTCGGAACCGGGGGCGAGTGGGAGCAAAATGTCGCCATGTCGCATTTAGCCTGAAACGCACGCCCCGCGAGAGCAGTGAGGCTTGTTCGCTGCCGGCCGAAAGCTCGAACACCTGAGTAGCTGGCCTGCTGCAGCTCGGCGGCCACGCGAAGGTTTCTGGGCTGCGATGCCGTTCACGGCATCAGCTTGTGTTCGCCCTGGTTCAAGGGATCGCGCGGCCGGGTAAATTGCTGAACGGGACGCTCGTAGCGGTATTTCCCAGTGGGCAATCCATCGGCTGGAGCAGCCGCCGATGGTTGGGGCAGGGGTGGTGGAGGCTTCGTGGCGATCGCCGTTCCTCCAAGGAGGAGCCCGATCGCGACCAGCCAACTGCCCAGGATGCGCGCGCCGATCATGAACCACGCAGGCGGGAAAATCCGCCCGATAAGGCCGACGGCGACTATGATCCAAAGGGCGATGATTGTCCCCGAGAGCGGTATTCGGAGATCGTTCAAAGTAGGGTCGGTGAGCTTTGTGACAACCGCCAGCAACGCGCCGATGAGACATGCTGCGACAGGGATCGTCCAAGTTCGGAAACGGCCAGAAGCAACAAGGACGACGCCGATTATCAGCATCGAAAGCGGCGCGGTGAGGAAAGCGTGAGTCGTCGCTCCCCGTACGCCGGCCATGACACCAAGGAATCGATCGTAGAGCAGAGCCCCGACCACCTCGCCCGACAAAAATGCCGCGAGTGTGAAAACGCCAAGCCTCAGGCTTATCAGAGCTGTTGCAAGGCCCAATCCGACCAGCGGCAAGACGCGTTCAGGAGAAAGGGCGCTGTTGAGGATCCACCAGGACGTCTGCGTCCTTTCGGTAGAGGTTGCAAGTACGCCGATCATGGCAACGCCGGCGACAGCTAAGACAGGCCCTGACCATCGTTGCAGGAGCTTGGCCGACCGCTTGGGATATGCTTCAGACGACAAGGAAATAAACGCCTCCCGCCGCGATCAATCCGCCCAGAGGCTGCGACAACCGTCCGCCGAAGGCCTTGCCCAGGAGAAGTCCGAATCCGATACCCAGCAAATGGATCAAGCCGGTGGCGATGACAAAGCCAATGGCATAATCGGCTGGATCAGCGGCATTCGGCAGTTCCGCGCCATGGGCGTATCCATGGCAAATGGCGAAAACCGCAATCATAAGCAACGCAACCCATTCCGCTGGACGCCAGGCGCAAGCGATGGCCAGCCCCAGGGCTACGATAGACAGCGCAATGCCAATCTCGACACCGGGCAGCGGCACTCCTGCTATTCCGGCGATCCCGCCCGCGACCATGATCAATGGGAACGCAACCGGCAGCGTCCAGATCGAACGTCCGCCGATCTGGGCGCCCCACAGGCCCACGGCAAACATAGCCAGGAAATGATCCAGTCCGGTCAGGGGATGTTCGAAGCCACTGCCAAACCCACCCGTCCCCGATTGAATGATATGCGCTTGCGCCATCGTGGAGCCGGCCGTCAGAGCTGTTGCTGTCGCCGCTACGCCACATGCAAGGTGGCCAAACCGGATTCGGCCACTGATCGACGGCAGCCCCGCTTTCTCTTCAAGAATCTGCACCACTCGCGAACCTGCCATGTTGCCAAACCGCCAAATTGGGTAGTGGGTCGGTTTGAAATTTGCCGCCTAAAACGCCGGTGTGATAGTACCAAGATTGGCGCCCCTCCCGCGACGTTGAGCGCCGGCAAGCCTGTCCCCGTAGCTGGGCCGATTTGGGCTTCGCGGCGCTCATCCAAGCACTGGTCAGAATTGTCCCCAATCTGGCGGCTCGAATAGACAGATCAACCCGAAGAGCGCAACCAACATTACCACGGCTACGACAACAGCGATTGTCGGCGCCCTGCTCATGGCAGCCAAGGTAGCAGCCATCGCCCGCCAGGCAACTCACGACATTGGCACGAGAAAAGCCCGTTGCAGCTGATGAGCGTAAGCGACGGGCTTCCTGCGATTTTCTCGGCGACTACGCCCCGGAGGGATCAGCGCGACGATGTCGCCAATCTCCCAAACGCTTGTCCGTCACGCCAGCAGCGATGGCCGGTGTAACCCGCAGCGTCTTATGGATGTGCACGAAATTGTAGTACAGCGCAACCGCGTGAGCGGGCGCTTCAATCTTCTTTGAGAAGCCGTTTGTCAGGCGAGTGAAGCGGCGCATATGCATCCGCATCGTCAGATTCCGGCGTTGCCAGGCAACGCCCGGAACGGAGTCGTGGCTCAAATCGATGCCGCGATGCCAGAACTCACCAGAATTGCCGGCATATCCCTGACCATGCTTGCTCCCTGTGGGCACGCACTGCCATTTACGGATTTCCCTCTTCGACCCCCGCCTTCAACGTCTCAAGACCGAACGAACCCGTCCTCCATGACGGAATAGCGACTCGATGACACCCGTCCAAACCTCGCATCTTTGTGCTTGATACGTTATACCATAACCGATTACAAGATTAAAAACCCACCCTCAACGGAGCCTTCCGCGATGCAGACCCAGACTCCCGTGACCGTGCTGACAGGCTATCTCGGCGCAGGCAAAACCACGCTGTTGAACCGCATTTTGTCCGAAAATCACGGGAAGAAATATGCCGTCATCGTCAACGAGTTCGGCGAGGTCGGCATCGACAACGACCTTATCGTCGACGCCGACGAAGAGGTGTTCGAGATGAACAATGGCTGTATCTGCTGTACGGTGCGCGGGGACCTGATCCGCATCATCGACAGCTTGATGCGCCGTCGCGACCGTTTCGACGCTATTTTGGTGGAAACGACCGGACTTGCCGACCCGGCGCCGGTCGCCCAGACGTTTTTCGTCGACGAGGACGTGCGTTCCAAGACCAGGCTCGATTCCATCGTGACCGTGGTCGACGCCAAGCATCTGCTCGGCGAGATAGACGAAGCGCACGAAGCCCAGGAGCAATTGGCATTCGCCGACACTGTGCTGCTGAACAAGACCGACCTCGTCTCTGCCGAAGACCTGGAGGAGGTCGAAAGCCGCATCCGGCGTATCAATCCCACCGTTTCCATCCACCGGACACAGCGTTGCGACGTCGACCTAGACAAGGTTCTCGGTCGCAATTCCTTCGACCTGGACCGTATCCTGGAAGTCGAGCCGGATTTCCTCGTCGAGTTCCACGAGCATGAGCACGATGACCATGTGACCAGCTTTGCGCTGGTCACCAGGGATCCGCTCGATGCGCGAAAATTCCTGCCATGGCTGCAGATGATCACCCAGAAGTTCGGCATGGATATGTTGCGCATGAAAGGCATTCTCGCCTTCAAGGAGGACGACGACCGCTTTGTGGTGCAGGCCGTCCATATGCTGCTCGAGGGCGATCATCAGCGGCCGTGGAAGGCCGATGAGGAACGGATCAGTCGTCTTGTCTTCATCGGCCGCAATCTGCCGAAGGACATCATCGAACGCGGCTTCATGGGTTGCCGGGCGTGACCTTTGATCACGAGAGGCTTGAAGCTGGTGAAATTCGTCAATCCGTTTGCGCCCAGGCGTGCGCCTTCATCATTGAATGCAGACAGGATCAAACAATGGATACGCAATGGGCTTGATCTGAAGGAAGAAGTCACAATCACCGTGACGGAGGTTCGCTGTCGCGAATCCGGCTGTCCTGACCTGGAAACAGTCATCAGCATATTCGAGGTGGAGCGGCCGATACGCTCCTTGCGCGTCGGCACGGCGGCGGCAATGATTGGCGAGCCCGACATCGTCCTCGCGCTGCAAATTGAGCAGCGGCTTTGCAACCAGAAGACGGGTTCACCCCAAAAGGTGAACGTCAAACAGCATTGAAGGCATGGATGGATCGAGGATCAAATTGAATGGAGCGCTGATGGCAAGAGGATGCGCCGCTGCGGCGGTAACGACTAGACGCAGCGGACGCAAATAGGTCCGGTCGAGCGATTTCGGCAGGTCAACTGAGGGGCGCTGGTTGCTGCGGCCATGAGACGGCCTGTCGACCCGCTTGTCTCAACCCCTAAACAGAGCCCTGAGCTTGGCAAGGACGCTGTCATTCATGGCGGCCCGCACACCAAGTGCGACCCATCCTGCCTTCATCGTCGCGCCGACATGACAATGGCAAACAATACGGTGCAATTGCCAGTTGGACAGTTCAAAAAAACGCCGCGCCGCGCCGTAGGTATCGTCTTGCAGGCCCTGCGCCCGCAGGATCGGATCTTCGAACGCGATGCTGATCGGCGATGCCAGGCAATGCGCTTCGTTGCGCTCCTTGGCGCTCATGTATTCGGTGCCTGGAAGGGCGCTCAGGCATCGTTCCGGTTGGCGTTCGAGGAGGTTTGCCCAGCGCTCCAGGCGCTGTTTGCGCGTCATTGTTGGAAATTCCGCGTTCACCTCTGCGACAACGTTCAGTTGTTCGAGTGTCTGATGTTTCATGGTCAAGCTCCTGTTGAGCCAGTTCTGTCCTCATTTTCCAGGATAACGACAGGCCCGGTCGCCATCGCTACGCCCCTGAACCCTGCTTTCTCGCCAAAGTTCCATGGTGTCGATAAATTGATGCCGCGATCAGTACTCGGGGATTTCCCTTGGCACTAAAAGGCTGTCGACGCCCGCATCGTCGGGCCGTCAGTTCTGGAAAGGGCAGGGTTCACCTTACCTCGGTAGCATATTGGTCAGGATGGCGAGCTCGACGAGCGAGCTGGTGTTTCGAGGGCGGTTGATCCCCAAAAATCGCAAACCGGTCCAGGCCTGTCTCAGCGGTGGAATTGATGTCGGTCGCTGCGGCCGGGTACGAGTGCGCCGGTGTAACGATGACTGCAATCGCGATCGGGTCCGAAACGGTCCCGGGCAGCAAACAAAAGCAGGGCTTTGGGAGCCTGTCGCTCAGGCGATGCTCGCTGGTGGCGAGACAGCGGTTTTTCCGCGAAACGAAACCCAGTTCGCGGAAATCTTGGGTGGGTAATCCTGATTACCGTGTTCCGAGAAGTTCCTCGACAAGGATTTGGCCTGTCGCCGACAGCAGAAGCCGCCGTACCGATCTGCAGAAAGGGTACGACCACATAAGCACCTTGAAATTGCTGGTGATCCCGACAGGAATCGAACCTGTGACCTACAGATTAGGAATCTGCCGCTCTATCCTACTGAGCTACGGGACCACGCGGCCCGAGACATAGCCGCTTCGGATCGTTTCGCCAAGAGGGCGGCCGCATGCAAATCGGCCGGCTCTTGGCGTCGCGGGCCCGTCAGGCGGCCAGCGCCGTCTCCGCCAGTTTCACCCAGTAGCTCATGCCGTGCGGGATGGCTTCATCGTTGAAGTCGTAAGCCGGGTTGTGGAGACCTGCGGTCTCGCCATTGCCGATGAAGATGAAGGCACCGGGCCGGGCTTCCAGCATATAGGAGAAATCCTCGCCGCCCATCACCGGCTGGATCGCGCGGTGCACCTGGGCATCGCCCGCCACGTCCGCGGCCACATCGCTGGCGAACACGGTTTCATCCGCATGGTTGAACGTCACCGGGTAGTTCGTGTCATAGTCGACGTCGATCGTCGCGCCATAGGCGGTGCCCAGCCCCGCGCAGATCGCGCGGATACGCTCCTCCGATTTTTTGGCCACTTCCTTCTTCAGTGTGCGCACCGTGCCGGCGATCTCGGCCGATTCGGGGATGATGTTGTAGGCATCGCCGGCGTGGAACTTGGTCACCGACACCACCACGGCCTCGACCGGATCGGTGCTGCGCGAGGCGATCGTCTGCAGGGCGCCGACGAGTTGGCTGGCGATGACGATCGGGTCGATGGTGCCGTGCGGCATCGCCGCATGGCCGCCTTTGCCTTTCACGGTGATGGTGAATTCGGCCGTTGCCGCCATGATCGGACCCGGCCGGATGGCGAACTCGCCGACCGGCAGGCCCGGCATGTTGTGCATGCCGAACACTTTCGCGATATCGAAGCGGTCCATCATGCCGTCCTTGACCATCTCGTTGCCGCCGCCGCCGCCTTCTTCCGCCGGCTGGAAGATCACCGCCACGGAGCCTGCGAAATTGCGCGTCTCGGCGAGATATTTCGCCGCGCCGAGCAGCATCGCGGTGTGGCCGTCATGGCCGCAGGCATGCATCTTGCCCGGAACAGTAGACGCATAGGGCTTACCGGTGATCTCCTTGAGCGGCAGTGCATCCATGTCGGCACGCAATCCGATTGTCGGACCGTCCCCCCGGTGGCCGCGGATGATGCCGACGACGCCTGTCTTGCCGAGGCCGGTCACCACATCGTCGCAGCCAAACTCTTTCAGCTTCTCAGTGACGAAGGCCGCCGTCTTGAAAACGTCGAAGTTCAGTTCCGGCGTCTGGTGCAGATGCTGGCGCCAGCCGGCAACTTCGTCCTGCATCTCGGAGGCGCGGTTCAGGATTGGCATGATGGTTCCATTTCATTGTTGGAGCAGCCGGCTTCAGCCCGATTTTGCCACTGCATGATGTTTTGCGACTATGCCTGGCGTTTTGCAATTGTGCCCGGTGCTTTGCAATTGTGATTGTCAGGCACTTTGCCATGTTGGCGTCACATAGGGTAAATAGCACCGCAACGATGCGGTCCGTTTTTGAGGGGCGGACCCATTTTGCTGGCGGTCACGTAACGAAATCTTACGGAGCCAGGGGCGATCAGGGCAAGAGGCGATTTCGGATTCGATCATGCGGCACAGGCATTTCCTCAAACTATTCCCGGCTGGCGCAATCATGCTGTCGGTCGTGGCCGGGCCGGCGCTGGCCAATCCGGTGATGGTCTTTGACCTGAAGAGCGGCCAGATCCTGCAGCATCACGATGCATTCAAGCGTTGGTATCCGGCCTCGCTCAGCAAGCTGATGACCGCCTATGTGACCTTCCGGGCGATCGCCGCCGGGGAAGTCCAGCTCGATTCGCCGATCAAAGTGACGAAACACTCCGCCGCCGAACCGCCAAGCAAGATGGGCTTCAAGCCCGGATCGGTGATGCGGCTCGACAACGCGCTGAAGATGATGCTGGTCAAATCGGCCAACGACATCGCCATGGCGGTCGGCGAGAATGTCGGCGGGTCACAGGCCGCCTTCGCGGAAAGAATGAACGCCGAAGCGGCCCGGCTTGGCATGAACGGTACCCATTTCGTCAATCCGAACGGGCTTTACTCGCCCGACCAGTACACGACGGCACGCGACCTTTCGATCCTGGTGATGGCGATCCGCACCGAGTTCCCCCAATATGCGCCGTGGTTCTCGATCGAGGGGCTTGCGGTCGGCAAGAAGGCCATACCGAACTACAATCTTTTGATCGGTCGCTATCCTGGCGCCGATGGCATGAAGACCGGCTTTGTCTGTCCGTCCGGTTTCAATATGATCGGTTCAGCGACACGCAACGGGCGCACCCTGGTGGCGGTCGTGCTCGGCGAGAAGTCGGCCGTCAGCCGAGCCGAAGCCGCCGCGAAACTGCTCGATGAGGGCTTTGATGCGCCGGCCGCCGGCTCGGCCACCGTCACCACGCTGGCGCCCTACGGCGATCTGGTCTCGCCCACCGACATGGGTGACGAAATCTGCAGGAAGACCCGGAAGGAGCAGTCCGAGGCGCCGCCGGCGGCCGCCAAGGACGTGCCGAAATCGCCCTACCAGGAGAAGCTTGACCATGTGCCGACACTGGTTGCCGTCGGCCTCGGCGGCGCCACCGGGCCGGCGCCGAAAGCGATCCTCGACCAGGCCGGGCAGGAATATGCCGACGTGCCGATCCCGACCTGGCGACCCGACAAGCCCGCGCCCGCCGGCACGGACGTGAAAGTCGTGGGTGCCGCGGCGCAAGGCGACCAGCCGGCCAAGATCGCGAACTGACCCGATGAGTGGTTTCCCGATTCCCGTATCGGTGCTGACCGGCTTCCTTGGCGCCGGCAAGACCACGCTGCTCAACCGGCTCCTGAAGGATCCGGCGCTGGCCGACACCGCGGTCATCATCAACGAGTATGGCGAGGTGGCGATCGACCATCTGCTGGTCGAGCAGGCGTCCGACGGCATCATCCAGCTTTCCGACGGCTGCCTGTGCTGCACGGTGCGCGGCGAACTTGTCGACACGCTGGCCGACCTGGTCGACCGGCTGCAGACCGGCCGTATCGCCCGACTCGCCCGCGTCATCGTCGAGACCACGGGATTGGCCGACCCGGCGCCGGTGCTGCAGTCCATCATGGCCCATCCGGCGCTGGTCCAGGCTTTTCGGCTCGACGGCGTCATCACCCTGATCGATGCCGTCAACGGCAATGCCACGCTCGATGCCCATGTCGAAGCGGTCAAGCAAGTCGCCGTGGCCGATCGCATCGTGCTCTCCAAGGCCGATCTGGTCGCGGATCCCGGCGATCTCGAAACGCTGCGGGCGCGCTTGCGGCAGATCAATCCCGGGGTCCGACTGCTCGATGTCGGGGAGACGAAAACCGGGGTGGCGGCACTGTTCGACTGCGGTCTCTACAACCCTGCGACCAAATCAGCCGACGTGCGGCGCTGGCTCGGCGAAGAGGCCGCGCACGACCACGACCACCATGACCACGACCATCATGGCCACGGGGAGCACGATCACGAGCATGCCCATCGCCACGATCAGCGCGTGCGGACCCATTCGCTGGTGCATGACGGGCCGGTGCCGTTTTCAGCCATCGAGATGTTCCTCGATCTCCTGCGTTCCACGCATGGCGAACGCCTGCTGCGAATGAAGGGCGTCATCGAATTGCAGGAGGATCCGTCGCGGCCGCTGGTCGTGCATGGCGTACAGAAGATCCTCCATCCCCCGGCTCGGTTGCCGTCCTGGCCGGACAGCCAGCGCGGCACGCGGCTGGTGCTGATCACGCTCGACATGCCGGACGACTATGTGCGCCGGCTGTTTGCCGCCTTCACCAACCGGCCGTCGGTCGACACGCCCGACCGGGCGGCGCTGGAAAACAATCCGTTGGCGATCGCCGGACGGTGAATCCTACGGACGCTGTTCGCCGCGTTCGACCAGAAAGCGATGGCCGCCGGACATCGCCGCTGTCTCGATCAACCGATGCCCGCCATCGGCGCAGAAGGCCGGAATATCGATGACGGCGAGAGGGTCGGTGGTCTCCAGCCAAAGCCTGCTGCCGGGTTGCATCCCGGCCAGACGCTTTTTGGCCTTCAATACCGGCAAGGGGCAATTCAGCCCTTTCAGGTCATAGACGGCGGCGTGTTTCAAGTCATGCATATCGTTGACCCGAAACGGCTAGGCACCCATGGGCGACATGCATTTCGGCGATATGCATTGGCCACTCAGCCGCCGAACATGCCGAGCAGTTTGTTCTTCAGCTTCGTCACGCGGCTCTCGTCGGCGCTCGCAGCCTGCGTCTCGGCAGCAGGTGCCGCCTCGGTGGAGGCAGCGATGGTCGCGGTGGCGACGGGAGCTTCCTTGGCCGCCTTGGCCGCTTCCTTTTCGGCCAGGGCCTTCTGCTTGGCGGCTTGCTTTTCAGCCAATGCCTGTGCCTTGGCCTGCTTGGCGGCTTCGATGGCCGCCAGCCTCTGCTCCTCGGCCTTCTGCTTGGCGGCTTTTTCGGCATCAAGCGCGGCCATCTTGCGGCCGGCCGGCGAATCGATGCGGCCCATGCGCGCCGTCTCGGTCACCGAACCGTCGGTGTTGAGCGACGGCGGATCGATCGGCACGCGCTCGCCACGAGCCCGGCGCTTCGACCAGTCGGACACGATGCTGGCTTCCTTGATGCCGGCAATCGTCGGCTTGGGTGGCGGCACACTGGCCTTGAGCGCGCTGTTGAAGGCCGCATCATACGTGCTTTGATAGGCGTTGTAGGCGCTCTTCAGCGAATCCGGCTGCGTCGTCGCCGGGCAGGGGCCGGTCGGATCGAACGTCTGGCCGTCGGCCGCGACCTGGTTGAAGACGTAGCGCTTCTCGCAGACGTCGACCTTGGGCGGCACTTTGGTGACCTCGAAATTGTCGTAGCCGACCTTCAGCATCTTCCAGAATTCGTAATTCGGGTCGTTGCGGTAGCGCGCCATGTTGGCGGCGGTCATGCGGAACGGAAAGGCCTCGACCTGGAATTCGGTCTGGCCGCCCTGGAAGGCATCGCGGCCGAAGGCATAGATCTGCTCGATCTGCGCATCGGTCATCGAATAGCAGCCCGATGACGAGCAGGCGCCATGCACCATCAGATTCTGGCCGGTGCGGCCATTGGCGCGGTCATAGGCGTTGGGAAAGCCGATGTTGAAGGACAGATGGTAGTTCGAGCGCGGGTTCATCTGCGCCGGGCGCACCGTGTAAAAACCTTCCGGCGCCTGGCGGTCGCCTTCGGTGTATTTCGGGCCGAGCTTGCCCGACCATTTGCAGATGTCGTAGCTCGCCACCATGTCGTAGCGGCCGTTGGTCTTGGCCTTCCAGATCTCGAGCTTGCCTTCTTCCTTGAAGATGCGCGCCATCACCGAAGAGGTGCGGACCATGCCCTTGGCTCTCATGTCGGCAAGGATCTTGTCGGGCAACGGCTTGTTGGCTTCCGGGGCAAAGTCCTTCATCGACGAATCATTGCAGCCCGCGACGGCTATCGAGGCGGCAAGGACTCCAGTAAGGGCAAACTTGGCATACATGGAAAAGCTATGTCTTTTTCTCGGACCAATGGCTTCGAACGGCCAGGCCCGCATGCTGAACACCCACGGACCGTAAGCCCGTTAACCTTGAAAATTCCTTACCGCAAGGCTCGACCAGTCCCTCACGACGGTTTCATTGAACCGAATGGGGCGGCATTTTTGTGGCGAAATTGCTCATCGCCGTCACATTGGTGCGGGCAAAGCGCCTCCGGTTGCCTGGTCCGCCGCCCAAGGGGGCGTCAGAGGGTGCGGCCCATCGCCAGGTATTTCTCGCGGCGCTGTTCGCGGAAATCGGTGTTGGCGCCGGCAAACTCCTTCATCGTCTTGGCGATGAGGTCGCCGGTCGCGGCGATCACCGTTTCAGGCGCGCGCTGGGCGCCGCCGATCGGCTCGGGGATGATGGCGTCGATGATCTTCAGTTCCAGCAGATCCTGGGCGGTGATCTTCATGTTGGTCGCCGCGTCCTTGGAGCGGGTCGTGTCGCGCCACAGGATGGAGGCGGCGCCCTCTGGCGAAATCACCGAATAGATGGCGTGTTCGAGCATGTAGACGCGGTTGGCGGTAGCGATCGCGATGGCGCCGCCCGAACCGCCTTCGCCGATCACGACCGAGATCGACGGTACTTTCAGGCCAAGGCAGGCCGAGGTCGAGCGGGCAATGGCTTCGGCTTGGCCGCGCTCCTCGGCACCAACGCCGGGATAGGCGCCGGCCGTGTCGACCAGCGTGAGCAGCGGGATCTTGAAGCGATCGGCAAGCTCCATCAGCCGCACCGCCTTGCGGTAGCCTTCGGGGCGGACCGAGCCGAAATTGTGCTTGAGGCGGCTCGCCGTGTCCGAACCCTTTTCCTGGCCAAGGATCGCGACAGGTTCGCCGCGGAAACGGGCAAAGCCGCCGACGATCGCCTGGTCCTCGCCGAAATTGCGGTCGCCGGCGAGCGGTGTGAAGTCGCTGAACAGGCCCTTGATGTAGTCGACGCAGTGCGGCCGGTCGGAGTGGCGCGCCACCTGCACCTTCTGCCACGGCGTCAGCGCTTTATAGAGCTCGCGCAGCGCGTCGCGCGAGCGTTTCTCGAGTCTGGCGATCTCATCGGCGACATCGACCGCCTCGCCGTTCTCGGCAAGCTTCTTGAGCTCGAGGATCTTGAGCTCAAGATCCTGCACCGGCTTTTCGAAATCGAGGTAATTGTACATGCTTGAGCGGACCGATACGTTCGGAAGGCAATGACCGCGGAACCGTTGAAACCAAGGCTCCGGGCGGTGAAATATCGTCCTCACATAGCGATATGAGGCCTAGTCGGCAAGCGGATGATGATCGTTGACCAGCCGCACCAGCCGCTCCTCCAGCACATGGGTGTAGATCTGTGTCGTCGATATGTCGGCATGACCGAGCAGTTGCTGCACGGCCCTGAGATCGGCGCCGTTCTGCAGGAGATGGCTGGCGAAGGCATGGCGAAGCACGTGCGGCGAGATCTTGGCCGAGGCGATGCCGGCGCGCGCAGCCAGCCCTTTCAAGTCACGGGCAAAGACCTGGCGCGAGAGATAGCCGCTGTCTGATGCCGCCGGAAACAGGAACGGGCTGTCGGCGAAGGCAGGCACCTTGGCCCGGGCGTCGAGCCAGTTCCGCATGGCGGTGCGCGCCTTGGCCGACAGCGGCACCATGCGTTCCTTGTCGCCCTTGCCGCGCACCATGAAGAAACGGTCGTCGCGCCGCGCTACCGTCACCGGCAGGCCGACCAGCTCGGAAACGCGCAGACCCGTGGCGTACAGCACTTCGACCAGCGCATGCAGGCGCAAGGCAGCCAGCCTGTCAGCGTAGCCGAGCCCGGCATCGCCGGCTTCCTGCGCGGCGCGGTCGATCAGCCGGCCGGTTTCAGTTTCGCTCATCGTCTTGGGCAGCGGCCGGCCCTTTTTCGGGCTGTCCAGAGTGCCGGTCGGGTCGTCGCCGCGCAGGCCCTCGGCATAGAGGAACTTGAAGAACTGGCGGATCGCAGACAGTTTACGCGCCTGCGAGGTCGGCGCGAAGCCACGCGCGGCAATGTCATCCAGATAGGCCCTGATGTCGGCGGCGCCGGCGCGGGCAAGTCCGCCATCGATCCCCTCGGAGGCATCCTCCAGATCGCGGCGATAGGACGAAAGCGTGTTCTCGGCCGCTCCCCGCTCGGCGCTCATCATTTCCAGAAAGGCCTCGATGCGGGCGGCGCTGTTCATTTCCTTCAAGCGGTTCCAGTTCGGTTTTTGAATTCAGTTTTTCCTGGGATTGAGCTTTTCCTGAGGGATACGCACGCTCATTTCCGTTTTTTTCGGGTCGACGAACATCACCAGCGCGAACATCGTACCGTAGGCAATGCCGGCCAGAATCGCGAGTGTCACGACAAAGCGAAACAGTGTCGGCATCAATTTTCGCTCGTCTTCTTGTTCTGCGTTTCCAAACCCTGTGCCCTTATGGGACGCCAACCCGGCCAATTCAAGGAAGAAGCGGCAGCCTGTCAGCAACTTCCGATGCAGGCGTGCGTCTGTCCATATCGAGCCCAAGGCACTCGCCACGCTTGACGCAAACCGGCTTTTCATGTCGATACGCCGGCAAAGAGGGCCCAAGAAACAGCTGATGAACGCGCTACAGGCAAATCCTCCAGGCGACACCCACGCCGCGCTGCTTGGCCGGCTGGGCGGCCGGTCCATTGTCTTTGTCGGACTGATGGGCGCCGGCAAGACGGCCATCGGCCGCAAAGTGGCGACCATGCTCTCGCTGCCCTTCATCGACAGCGACCAGGAGATCGAGAGCGTGTCGCGGATGACCGTTCCGGAGCTGTTCGAGCGTTATGGCGAGACCGAGTTCAGGGCCCTGGAACAGCGCGTCATCCTGCGCGTGCTTGAAAACGGCCCGCAGGTTCTCTCGACCGGCGGCGGTGCCTTCATGAACGCGCAGACGCGCGAGGCCATCGCCGCGCACGGCGTTTCTGTGTGGCTGAAGGCCGAGCTCGATCTTCTTATGGACCGCGTTTCCAAGAAGCAGAACCGGCCGCTTTTGAAAAGCGCCGATCCCCGCGCCGTGCTGGAGCGGCTGATGGGGGAGCGCTATCCGGTTTATGCCACCTCCGACGTCACCGTGCCGACGCGGGACGATCGCAAGGAGGTCATCGCCGCCGAGGTGCTCGATGCGCTGTGCCGGCATTTCGGCATCGATGCGATAGCCGCGACGGGCGAGGTAGAATCATGAGCGCGGAACAGCCAGTCACCGTCGAAGTCGGTCTCGGCGACCGGGCATACGACATATTGATCGGCTCCGGCCTGCTGAGGCGCGCCGGCGCGGAAATTTCGCGCCGGCTGCCCGGCACGCGCGCCGCTGTCGTTACCGACGAGAACGTCGCCGCCGCGCATCTCGACGCGCTGAAGGCCGGGCTCGAGAAGGGCGGCATCCAGCCGGCCGTCATCACAATGCCGCCCGGCGAGAAGACCAAGAGCTTTGCCCATCTCGAAGAGGTGGTGGACGGCGTTCTGGCAGCCAGGCTGGAGCGCGGCGACGTCGTCATCGCGCTTGGCGGCGGCGTCATCGGCGATCTCACCGGCTTTGCCGCCGGCATCGTGCGGCGTGGTATGAATTTCGTGCAGGTTCCGACCTCGCTGCTGGCGCAGGTCGATTCCTCGGTCGGCGGCAAGACCGGCATCAACAGTCCGCGCGGCAAGAACCTCGTCGGCGTCTTCCTCCAGCCCAAGCTGGTGTTGGCAGATACCGAAGTGCTCGACACGCTGCCGCTCCGCGAATTCCGCGCCGGCTATGCCGAGCTTGCCAAATATGGGTTGATCGACCGGCCGGAATTCTTCGCCTGGCTGGAAGCGAACTGGGAAAAGATATTCGCCGGCGGACCGGAGCGGGTCGAGGCCATTGCCGAGGCCTGCCGCGCCAAGGCCGATGTCGTTGCCCGCGACGAGTTCGAGACCGGTGACCGCGCTTTGCTCAATCTCGGGCACACGTTCGGACACGCGCTCGAAGCCGCCACGCAGTATGATGGAACCCGCCTCGTCCATGGCGAGGGGGTTGCCATCGGCATGGCGCTGGCGCACCGGTTCTCGTCGCGGCTCAATCTCTCCAGCCCCGACGACGCGGTCCGCGTCGAGGCGCATCTGCGCGCCGTTGGGCTGCCGTGGCGGATGGCCGATATTCCGGGCGATTTGCCCGATGCGGATTCGCTGCTTGCCTTCATCACCCAGGACAAGAAGGTATCGCGCGGCGCACTGACCTTCATTCTGACGCGCGGCATCGGCCAGGCCTTCGTCGCCAAGGATGTACCGGCCTCGGAAGTGCTGTCGTTCCTCAGGGAAAGCCATCCAGCCTGCCGGAAAGCCAGCTGAGATGGACAGTGGCTGGATCGTCGTCGCCGTCCTTGCCACGCTCGTCGTGGTGGTCGTCGTCGTGCGCACACGCCTGCTTGCCATCTTCGGCTATGAACTGTCGCGCATCGAGCCACAGCGATCGAGCCAGGATGAATTGCGCGGTGCGGTCGACGATTTCCGCCGCGATGGCCAGGTGGTGCGTGAGGACCGCGACCGCGTCGGCGGATTGTTCGATCTCGAAGAGCTCGAAGTTTCCGACGTCATGGTCCACCGCACCAACATGCGCTCGGTCAATGCCGACAACGCGCCGGAGGCCGTGGTGCGCGAGATCCTGCAGAGCCCGCACACCCGCATGCCGCTCTGGAAAGGCTCGCTCGACAACATCGTCGGCGTGCTGCACGCCAAGGATCTGCTGCGCGCGCTGAACGAAGTGGGCAACGATTTTTCGCAGATCGACGTGATGAAGATCGCCTCAAAACCCTGGTTCGTGCCCGACACGACGACCTTGCAGGAACAGCTCAACGCCTTCCTGCGCCGCAAGGCGCATTTCGCCGTCGTCGTCGACGAATATGGCGAGGTCGAGGGGCTGGTGACGCTGGAGGACATCATCGAGGAGATCGTCGGCGAGATCGCCGACGAGCATGATGTCGACATCCAGGGCGTCAAGCAGGAGGCGGACGGTTCCGTCGTGGTCGACGGCACTGTGCCGATCCGCGACCTCAACCGGGCGCTCGACTGGAACCTGCCGGACGAAGAGGCGACCACCATCGCCGGCCTCGTCATCCACGAGGCGCAATCGATCCCCGAGGAGAAGCAGGCTTTTACGTTCCACGGCAAGCGCTTCGTCGTCATGAAACGCGACAAGAACCGGATCGCCAGGGTCAGAATCAGACCGGCGGCCGACGCTTAGACCGCTACGCTCGCCCTCAGCAGTCCTTGGTCCAGCGCTCGCTCAGCGTCGCGCCTGTTTCGGCGTCGATTGCCGCCAGGCTGACTTCGTAACCCCAAAGATTTCGGATGTGTCGGAGGGTTGCGTCGCGGCTGTCGTTCTCGAGCGTGATGCCATTCTTGACCAGGTGCTGCAGCCGCAAATGCCTGTCGCCGAGCAGGGCCACGTCCACGACCTGGATATCCGGCCGGCTTGCACCCCAATCATAGCTCTGGGCCAGTGCTGCCCTTATCCTTTTGTAGCCGCGCTCGTCGTGGATGGAAGCAACTTCGTAGTGCGGTTTGTCAGCCCCGTCGCCCAGCACGAAGAACCGCCATTTCCGGATCAAGGTCGGACTGAGATATTGACGGATGAAGGATTCGTCGCGGTGATTGGCCCAGGCATCGAGCAAGGTGTCCAGCCAGTCGCCACGGCCGGCAATGTCCGGGAACCAGTCGCGATCCTCCGCTGTTGGCTCGGTCGAGATGCGTTGGATGTCCTGCATCATGTCCAAGCCCAGCGCATAGGGATTGATGCCGGAAAACCGCGGGTCGTCGAAAGAGGGCTGGAAGATCACATTCGAATGATTGCGCAGGATTTCGAGCATGGCGCCTTCGCTGATGCGACCACGGTCGAAAAGCGTGTTCATGAGCGTGTAGTGCACGAAAGTGGCGCAACCCTCGTTCATCACCTGGGTTTGCCGCTGCGGATAGAAATATTGGGCAATGACACGGACGATCCTGACAATTTCGCGCTGCCAGGGCTCAAGGACGAGGCTGTTTTTCTCAAGGAAGTACAGCAGGTTTTCCTCCGGCAGATTGAGCGACTTCTTGCGCTCCTCCATGCCGGGTTCGAGTGCTCCGGCCTTATCGGCCTCTTGCGAAGACGGCAGCGTACGCCACAAATCATTGTAGAAGCGCTCCTCGTATTCGAGGCGCTCACGAATCCCTTCGCGCTGCTGCTCCGATGACGGCTTCGGCGGCCGGTGATATCGGAAGACGCCCTGTTCCATCAATGCGTGGGCGGAATCCAGGATCGCCTCCACAGCGGCGAGGCCATGTCGTTCCTCGCATCGGGAAATATAGCCTTTGGCGAACTCCAGATAGCTCAGGATCCCGCCCGCGTCAGTCCATTGCCGGAAGAGATGATTGTTCTTGAAGAAATGGTTGTGCCCCAGCGCGGCATGGGCTGTCACCAGGGCCTGCAACGCCATGGTGTTTTCCTCCATGAGATAGACGATGCACGGATTCGAGTTGATGACCAATTCATAGGCCAGCCCACGTCTGCCTTTGCGGTAGAGAAGCTCGTTGTAAAGGAAATGCTTGCCGAACGACCAATGCTGATACATCAGTGGCATGCCTACGGAGGAATAGGCGTCGAGCATCTGCTCGGAGGAAATGACCTCCATCTGCACGGGGTAGATGTCGAGGCGAAGCTCTTCAACCCCAATCGCCTCGATCTCGTCGTACACCCGCGACAGTTTCTTGAAATCCCAGTCCGCCCCGGAAAAAAGCAATTCGGATTTCTGCGCTTGAGCGGTCATCCGCCTTGTCCTCACGCGCTCTTGCGAAGAGCCGGCTGCCTGGCGAAGAGCTCGCGAAAGACCGGATAGATATCGGCCGGAGCAGCAATGCGCTTCATCTGGAAATTGGGCCATTTTCCATCGACGGTGCTGTAGGCGCGCCAGAGCGAGGTTCCGTTTTCGGTCGAACCGAAAATATGGCTTTCGCGTTCGTCGATGATCTCGACATAGGCGAAATATTGGCACAGGCGCATGAGCTTGCCGCCGAGAAGCTCTATGCAGCGCTCGGAGTCGGTCGCGAAATTGTCGCCGTCGGACGCCTGGGCTGCATAGATGTTCCACTCCGTGGCCGGATAGCGCTGTTCGATGATGCGATGCATTTCCTCGAGTGCCGTGGAAACGACCGTGCCGCCGCTCTGGGTGTGATAGAAGAAGGTCTCTTCATCCACCTCCTTGGCCTCATGAGTGTGGCGAATGAAAACGATGTCTGTCCTCTCATAACGGCGGGTCAGGAACAGGTGCAGCAGCACGAAGAAGCGTTTGGCCAAATCTTTTTCGCGCTCTCCCATCGAGCCGGACACATCCATCAAGCAAAACATGACGGCGCTGGCATTGGGCTGTGGCTGCGGGTCGAAACGATTGAAGCGGATGTCGACCGGATCGACAAAGGCAATTCGCCTGCGGCGACGCTCCAGATGATCGAATTCCTCGCGCAAAGCCATGATCCGCTCGCGCATTGCCGTGTCGGGCGGTTGTGCTTCCAGTGCGGCGAGCTGCCGGGCGATTGCGTCCAACTGCGCCTGTTTGGGACGCCCAAGCGCGATACGGCGGCCATGGCTGTTGCGCATGGTGCGGCCGACATTGATGTTGGTCGGCGAGCCGCTGGCGGCAAAGCCCGCCCGCTTTGGCTTGAACGTCAGTATCTGCTTGAGATTCAGCTTTACCAGATCGGGCAGTTCCAGATCCTCGAAGAAGAGGTCGAGAACCTCTTCGCGCGACAACACGAAGCGAAAGTCGTCTTCGGACTCCTTGTTTCCGGGAGAGGAAGAGCCCATGCCGCCGCGCCCCGGCTTGGGGATCAGCTCCCCCGGAATGTAGGTTCTGTTCCCGGGCAGGACATGTTGGCGCCGGCCGCTGTCCCCGGCATCGCTGAACGTCGGCTCGGTGATGTCCTTGCGGGGCATGGGCACGGCATGCTCCCGGTCGACCTCGGCTATACGGCCCTCGCGGACCTGATTGCGGACGCTTCGCTTGAGTTCCGCGCGCGCGCGCTTGAGGAAGCGCTGGCGATTGCTCAGACTCTTGTCCTTCGGATTCAGGCGGCGGTCGATAAAGATCGGCATGGAGCGTTCGGGCTGCCTCAACCCGCCTTGTTCACGCGCATGTACCAGTCGACAAGCCGGCGCACCTGCCGCTCGGTGTAGCCGCGTTCCACCATGCGCTGCACGAATTCATTGTGGCGCTTTTCCGTGACGCTGTCCTGCTTGGACCCGAAGCTGATCACCGGCAGAAGGTCTTCAACCTGACCGAACATGCGCTTTTCGATGACTTCACGCAGTTTTTCGTAGCTTGTCCAGGACGGGTTGCGGCCATGATTGCGCGCCCGGGCCCGCAGCGTGAACTTGACCACCTCATTGCGGAAATCCTTGGGATTGGCGATGCCGGCGGGCTTCTCGACCTGCGACAGTTCCTTTTCCAGAACCTCACGGTTGAGGAGTTGTCCCGTGTCGGGGTCCTTGTAGTCCTGGTCCTCGATCCAGGCATCGGCATAGGCGATGTAGCGGTCGAAAAGGTTCTGACCATACTCGCTGTACGATTCCAGATAAGCCTTCTGGATTTCATGGCCGATGAACTCGGCATAGCGCGTCGCGAGTTCCGACTTGATGAATTCGAGATACGCAGCTTCCGTTTCCTTCGGGAACTGCTCGCGCTTGATCGCCTCTTGCAGAATATACATCAGGTGCACGGGGTCCGCCGCAACCTCGTTGGTGTCGTAGTTGAATGTCTGCGACAATATCTTGAAGGCGAAACGTGTGCTTACGCCGGTCATGCCCTCATCGACCCCAGCAGCGTCGCGATATTCCTGGACAGACTTGGCCCGGGGATCGACCTCCTTGAGGTTTTCACCGTCATAGGCGCGCATCTTGGTGTAGAGCGGTGAATTGTCATGCTCCGCAAGGCGGGTCGAGACCGTGAACCGGCTGAGAATGTCCAGCACTTCAGGCGCGCAGGGGCTACCGGCCAGTTCGCTCTCGCGCAACAGTTTCTCGTAGATATGCCGTTCTTCGGTGATGCGCAGGCAATAGGGCACCTTGACCACCAGAATGCGGTCGAGAAAGGCCTCGTTGTTCTTGTTGTTTTTAAACTGCTGCCACTCCGATTCGTTCGAATGGGCAATGATAATGCCCTGATAGGGGAAGGCGCCGAAATTCTCGGTGCCATTGTAGCTGCCTTCCTGGGTCGCTGTGAGCAGCGGATGCAGGACCTTGATGGGCGCCTTGAACATCTCGACGAATTCGAGCAGGCCTTGAGTGGTCCGGTTCAGGCCGCCGCTGTAGGAATAGGCATCCGGATCGGACTGGCTGAAATTTTCCAACTGTCTGATGTCGACCTTGCCGACCAGAGCCGAGACGTCCTGATTGTTCTCGTCGCCGGGCTCGGTCTTGGCGATTCCGATCTGGCGGAGCCTCGACGGCATCAGCTTGACGACGCTGAATTTGGAAATGTCACCGGACAGTTCGTCCAGCCGCTTGGCTGCCCAAGGCGAGATAAGTCCGTTGAGACGGCGCCGGGCTATCCCGTATTTGTCCTCCAGCAGGTCGCCCATGCGGTCAGGATGAAAAAGACCAAGCGGGGATTCGAAAATCGGACTGATCTGGTTGCCGACCTTCAGCGTGTAGATCGGTCGTTCTTCCATCAGTTTCTTCAGCCGCTCGGCAAGGGATGATTTGCCGCCGCCGACAGGGCCGAGCAGGTAGAGGATCTGTTTGCGCTCCTCCAGTCCCTGGGAGGCATAGCGGAAGTATCCGGCGATCCGCTCGATCGTATCTTCCATTCCGTAGAAGTCGGAGAAGGAGGGATAGACCTTGACGGTGCGGTTGGAGAAGATGCGGCCGAGCCGCTCATCCCTGCTGGTGTCGATAAGGTTCGGCTCGCCGATCGCCTCGACCATGCGCTCGGGCGCCGAGGCGTACATTGATTTGTCCTCGCGGCAGGCCAAAAGATATTGCTGGAGGCTGATCTCTTCCTGAGCCGCTTTGGTATAAATCTCTGAGAACAGATCGAAGACGTCGGACTGGTTCTCGCGCATGATGCTCGCCCTAAGAGCCGCACCTGGCTGTCGGACGGCTACCTCCTATTCAACTGCTAGAACGCATTGTTGTTCCCTTCTCATCAAGGGAGTGCGTACGATTGGACATGAAACCGGGGAGGCTGCCCATGCGTTGCAACGCTTGCCATGGAACAGGAGCGATGGCGGGAGCACGATGATCGACCGACGACGCTTTGTCCTGATGTCGGTGGCGACGATGTTGCCACGGCACGCGTCGGCGGCCTGGCGCCGTCCGGGGCCCGTGCCAACGACCTTCGACTACGGGCCGGCCAAGCTCGACATCTACGCGCCCGACGGCGCGAGGAACCTGCCGGTCGTCTTCTTCGTCCATGGCGGCGCGTGGCGGTTCGGCAAACGCAGCCAGGTCAACGCCAAGCCGGCCTTCCTGCTTGCCAACGGCTTTTGCTTCGTCTCCATCGATTACCGCATGCTGCCGCAGGCTGATGTCGCCACCCAGGCCGGCGACGTCGAAAGGGCCTATGCCTATATCAGGGCCAACATCGCCCAACATGGCGGCGACCCCAATCGCATCGTCGGCATGGGCCATTCGGCCGGCTGCCACCTGATTGCCCTGACCGGCATGCGCGGCGGACTGCCCGGCATCGCCGGGCTGCTTCTCGACGACACCAGGGCCTATGATCTCGCCGCGCTCGCCAAAAATGGTGGCATGGTGGGGGCCTATGAGCGTGTGTTTTCAGATCCCGCCCAATGGGCGGCGCTGTCGCCAGCAACCTACATCGAAGGCCGCAAGCACCCGCCGACCTTCATCGCCTATTCTCGCGCCGCCGGTCGCGGCGAACTGTCCGCGGCCTTTGCCGAGCGCCTGCGCGCCAGCGGCACGACGGTGACGCTGTTCGACGGCAGTGCCTATACGCACATGTCGATCAACCGCGATTTCGGCGAGGATGGCGACGCGTTGACCACCGCGGCGCTGACGTTCCTGAGATCGACGGTCCGCTGACCCTGCCGGCTTGCGCTCGCCGTTCCGTGGCTGGATCATGCCAAAAGCCGTGGCGGGATATTGCCGTACCGATATCAGCGGGTGCAATGGCTCCTGTCTGTTTTTGATGCAATTCCGATCGGGAAACCGCTTCACGGTTTTCCTGGAACTGCACCTGGCTGCGAATGGGAGAAAGTTTGCATGAATGGCGCCGATATCCTGTGCGACGTGCTTCTGGCCAATGACGTGAACGTGTGCTTTGCAAATCCCGGCACGTCCGAGATGCATTTCGTCGCGGCGCTCGACCGCAAGCCGGAGATGCGTTGCGTGCTCGGCCTCTTCGAGGGCGTCGTAACGGGTGCTGCTGACGGCTATGCACGCATGACCGACCGTCCTGCCGCGACGCTGCTGCATACCGGGCCGGGCCTCGCCAATGGGCTGGCCAACATGCACAATGCAAGGCGCGCGCTCAGCCCGATGATCAACATCGTCGGCGACCATGCCTCCTATCACCTGCCGCTCGATGCGCCGCTCACCAGCGATATCGAAGGCCTGGCGGCGCCGATGTCCAATTGGGTTCGTCGCATCGCAGGGCCGGCCGATGTCCAACCGGCGACGGAGGCGGCCTTTCGCGCCTCGCTGACACCGCCTGGTGTCACGACACTGATCCTGCCGGCCGATGCCGCCTGGGGCGACGCAGCCCCGGCCTCGGTGGGCAAGGTCACTCTTCCTGTGCCGCCGGCCGTCGACATGGACGCCGTGCGCAAGGTCGCCGCGGCGATCCGCGCGGCTCCAGGCCGCGTGGGCATGATCGTTCGCGGGCGGGCGGCGCGGGCCGATGCCCTTGAAATCGCGGGCCGGATCTCGACTGCCAATGGTGTTCGTCTGTTCAGCGACGTACTGATCGCCCGGATGCAGCGCGGGCGCGGACGTGTCGCGCCGACGCGAATCCCCTATCCGGTCGACGCGGCGACGGCGATGCTAAGGGACATCGATGTCCTTGTGCTGGTCGGCGCAAAGGAGCCGGTCGCCTTCTTCGCCTATCCGGGAAAGCCGGGACGGCTTGTCCGTGACGCCTGCCAGGTGCTGACGCTCGCCGGCCATGGGCAGGACCTGCATGCGGCGCTGGATGCGCTTCGCGATGAACTCGGTGTCAAACCGTCGCAACAGGCCTTGTTCGCAACCGCTTTTCCCGACGAGCCGACACCAAACGGCAGACTGACGGACGATGCCATCGCGCTGTCGGTGGCGCGCAAGCTGCCGGCCGATGCGATCGTCTGCGACGAGGCCGTCACCTCGGCGCGGCGTTTCTTCGCGCTGTCGGCCTTTGCCGCGCCGCACGATTACATGATGGGCACGGGCGGGTCGATCGGCGGCGGCATCCCGATGGCGACAGGGGCGGCGATCGCATGTCCCGGTCGCAAGGTGATCAATCTCGAGGCCGATGGCAGCGGCATGTACACGGTGCAGGGCCTGTGGACTCAGGCACGGGAAAATCTCGACGTGGTGACGATCGTCTTTTCCAACCGCGCCTACGCGATCCTGCATGGCGAGATGCACAATGTCGGCGTGAACGCGATCGGCGAGAATGCCCGCCGCATGCTCGATCTCGACGATCCGGCGCTGGATTGGGTTTCGCTGGCCAAAGGCATGGGTGTGGAAGCCGCGCGCGCCGACACATGCGAGCGGTTCGACGCGCTGCTCGACAGCGCCTTGTCACGGCGCGGGCCGTTCCTCATCGAAGCGGTGATTTGATCGCGCACGCGAAAGGGCGGGCGCCGGAACCGGCCTACCAGCGGGTCGTTTCGCCGGGCGCCGCGGGTTCGATCGCAAGCGCGTGAACGCCTGCCTTCAATTCGTCGGCCAGCAATTCGTTGATGGCGCGGTGGCGGTCGACGCGGCTCATACCGGCAAAGGCGGATGCGACGACGCGGACACGAAAATGCGTCTCGCCAGTGCCGTCATAGGCGCCGTGATGATCCGAGCCGTGATGGTGGTGGCCAGCGTGAAGATGGCTTTCGTTGATGATGACCAGCCGGTCCGGCGAAAATGCCTTGTTGAGCTTGTCTTCCATGGTCGCCTGTATGGACATCACCGTCTCCGTTCACCACATTTGCCTGGCGCATCAGCCTTGGAGGCCGCTGCCGCGCGACAAAATCGGTCATTCGCCCGTTTTTAAGCCGCGATTCAGCGGTTAGGGCGATCATCGCGAAAATGTCAATTCTTGTTTCGCATCTGCGAACGCCCCATAAATGGGTAAGATGAAGCCGTACCCCAAATATTTCGAGAAGATTCGCGTCCGCCCCGACAAGGACGCCGAGGTGAAGTCGCATTCGCCGATCTGCCAGTGGGACGGCTGCAAGGAGGCGGGCACGCATCGCGCGCCCGTCGGGCGCATGAAGGAGGGCGAGTATTTCCGCTTCTGCTTCGACCATGTGCGCGAGTACAACAAGGGCTTCAACTACTTCTCCGGCGTGCCGGACACCGAGGTGGCACGCTTCCAGAAGGAGGCGATGACCGGCCACCGGCCGACCTGGAAGATGGGCGTCAACGGCGCCTCGACACGCTCCGCACCCGGTATGGCCTCGCCTGACATGGCGCAGATGCGCTCGGGCCGCGCCGGCTACTACAATCGCATGCGCGACCCGTTCGACCTGTTCAAGGGGCCGAAGGATCCTCGCGAGACGCGCGAGCGCAAGGCCAAGCCCCTTGAGGCCAAGGCGCTGGAAACGCTTGGCCTTGATACAAAGGCGACTGGCAAGGATATCAAGGCGCGCTATAAGGAATTGGTGAAGCGTCACCATCCGGATGCGAATGGCGGCGACAGAGGTTCGGAAGACCGGTTCCGCGATGTGCTGCAAGCCTATCGCGTGCTCAAACAGGCAGGCTTGTGCTGAGCGACCCTACGGTTTGTGTCGTTTTCCAACTTTCATAAGGTTGGAAAAGGCTCTAAGACCGCCCCCGAACAAAATGGATTGCCGGCGAAACGGGACGTTTCGGCTGTGGAGACGTTGAGAGATATGAACAAGGTCGATCGCGATATCGCCAACCTGCCCGACACGACGGTGTCGGTGAAGGAGAAATTCGGCTTCGAGTCCAAGATGGTGGTGCCGGCCTATTCGGTGACATCGGAACATGTGCCCGACGTCGATCCGGACTATCTGTTCGACAAGGCGACGACCCTGGCGATCCTCGCCGGCTTTGCCTACAACCGCCGCGTCATGGTGTCGGGCTATCACGGCACCGGCAAATCGACCCATATCGAACAGGTCGCCGCCCGCCTCAACTGGCCCTGCGTGCGCGTCAACCTCGACAGCCATGTCAGCCGTATCGACCTCGTCGGCAAGGACGCGATCGTGGTCAAGGACGGGCTGCAGATCACCGAATTCCGCGACGGCATCCTGCCCTGGGCCTACCAGCACAATGTGGCGCTGTGCTTCGACGAGTATGATGCCGGCCGTCCGGACGTGATGTTCGTCATCCAGCGCGTGCTGGAATCGTCGGGCCGGCTGACGCTGCTCGACCAGAGCCGGGTCATCCGCCCGCATCCGGCGTTCCGGCTGTTCTCGACCGCCAATACGGTCGGGCTCGGCGACACCACCGGCCTCTATCACGGCACCCAGCAGATCAACCAGGCGCAGATGGATCGCTGGTCGATCGTCACCACGCTCAACTACCTCCCGCATGACAATGAAGTGAACATCGTGCTGGCCAAGGCCAAGCACTATCGCGACGGCAAGGGCAAGGACATCGTCAACAAGATGGTGCGCGTCGCCGACATGACGCGCTCGGCCTTCATCAATGGCGACCTGTCGACGGTGATGAGCCCGCGTACGGTCATCACCTGGGCCGAGAATGCCGAGATTTTCGGCGATGTCGGCATGGCGTTCCGGCTGACCTTCCTCAACAAGTGCGACGAACTGGAGCGGTCGGTGGTCGCCGAGTTCTACCAGCGCGCCTTCGGCCAGGATCTGCCGGAGAGCGCGGCGAATGTGGTGCTAGGCTAAGCAGAGCCTCGATGGCGGGTCCGGGCGACAATACGCGCAACAAGTCGAAGACGGGGTCTGAAGCCGACAGCTTCAAGCGCGCCGTCACCGTCTGCATGCGCGCCATCGCCGGCGACAAGGACATGGAAGTCGGCTTCGCCAAGGACAGGCCGGCGCTGGCCGGCAGCCGCGCGCGTTTGCCCGAACTGCCGAAGAAGGCATCGAAGACCGATATCGCCATCACCCGCGGGCTCGGCGATTCCATGGCGCTGAAGCGCGCCTGCCATGATGTGCGCATCCACAGCAAGCTGGCGCCGGAGGGCAAAGCCGCCCGCGCCATCTATGACGCGGTCGAGCAGGCCCGCGTCGAGGCGATCGGCAGCCGCGCCATGCAGGGCGTCGCCGACAATATCGGCTCGATGCTGGAGGACAAATACGCCAAGGCCAACCTCGTCGACGTCAAGGACAAGGCCGACGCGCCGATCGAGGAAGCCCTTGCGCTCATGGTGCGCGAAAAGCTGACCGGCCGGCCGGTGCCGAAGAGCGGCGAGCGGCTGGTGGAGCTCTGGCGGCCCTGGGTCGAGGAGAAGGCCAAGGCCGACCTCGACGGCCTGTCGGAAAAACTCGAGGACCAGCAGGCCTTCGCCCGCGTCGTGCGCGAGATGCTCGCCTCCATGGAAATGGCCGAGGAACTCGGCGACGACCAGGAGACCGAAGACTCCGAAGACAATGACGACAAGCAGCCGCAGGGCGAGGAACAGAGCGAGGAGGGCGGAGAAGACGATTCCGGCTCCGAGCAGTCGCAGTCCGAGGACGCCGAGGCATCGGCCGACGACGAGCAGTCGGCGGAGACGGAAGCCTCCGACGCGACGGCCGACGATCTGTCGGATGACGATGATGCCGATGCCGAGACGCCCGGGGAGGCGCGCCGCAACGACAATCCCTTCACCAATCTGCCAAAGGAAATCGACTACAAGGTGTACACCACCGCTTTCGACGAGACGGTCGGCGCGGAGGAGCTTTGCGAAGAGGAAGAGCTCGACCGGTTGCGCGCTTTCCTCGACAAGCAGCTTGCCAACCTCTCCGGCGTCGTCGGGCGGCTCGCCAATCGGCTGCAGCGCCGGCTGATGGCGCAGCAGAACCGGTCGTGGGATTTCGACCTGGAAGAAGGCTATCTCGATCCGGCCCGCCTGGTGCGCGTCGTCATCGATCCAATGCAGCCGCTGTCGTTCAAGCAGGAACGCGACACCAAGTTCCGCGACACGGTGGTGACGCTGGTGCTCGACAATTCGGGTTCCATGCGCGGCCGGCCGATCACGGTCGCCGCCACCTGCGCCGACATTCTGGCGCGCACGCTGGAGCGCTGCGGTGTCTCGGTCGAGATTCTCGGCTTCACCACGCGGGCGTGGAAAGGCGGGCAGGCGCGCGAGAAATGGCTGAAGGACGGCAAGCCGCCGAACCCGGGCCGGCTCAACGATCTGCGCCACATCATCTACAAATCCGCCGACCACCCGTGGCGGCGGGCGCGGCGCAATCTCGGCCTGATGATGCGCGAAGGCCTGCTCAAGGAAAACATCGACGGCGAGGCGCTGCTGTGGGCGCACAACCGGCTGATCGCCCGGCCCGAACAGCGCAAGATCCTGATGATGATCTCCGATGGCGCGCCGGTCGACGATTCGACGCTGTCGGTCAATCCGGGCAATTATCTGGAACGCCATCTGCGCGCCGTCATCGAACTGATCGAGACGCGCTCCCCGGTGGAACTGCTGGCCATCGGCATCGGCCATGACGTCACGCGCTATTACAGGCGCGCGGTCACCATCGTCGATGCCGAGGAACTGGCCGGCGCCATGACCGAGCAACTGGCCTCGCTGTTTGCCGAGGAAAGCGCGCGCGACACGCGGCGCGGCGGCGGCATGCGACGCGCCGGATGACCTTCTCGCGGGGTGGGTTTCGGCAAACGCTTTTCGCCGCCATCACCCTGCTCGCCGGCACGGCTTCGGCGTCAGCCGGCTCGATCGGCTCGGCTCCTGTAGAATCCCTCGAAGTCTCGGCACGCCCGATCAGCGAATTCCACATTGGCCGGACCGACAGGCAGTTTGGGCCGCTCGAATTCGTCGGCGGGCTGGAAATGACCTCGCCATCACGTGACTTCGGGGCGCTGTCGGCCTTCCGGTTTCTGAAAGCCGGCAGCGATTTCATCGGTGTGGCCGATACCGGTTACTGGTTCTTCGGCTCGGTGGCGCGCGACGCCGACAGGCGACCCATCGGCATCCAGAATTTCCGCATGCAGCAAATGGTCGACCAGAAAGGCCAGCCGAGCGACGAGAAATGGGAAGCCGACGCCGAGGGTCTCGCGGTCAAGGACGGCATCGCCACCGTCGGTTTCGAGCGCAACCACCGCGTCGCCCAGTTCAGGATCGACCCGGCGGACATGAAGGCGCCGTTCAGGCAACTGGATTTCCTCGTGCCGGCGCGGGAACTGCGGCAGAACCGCGGCTTCGAGACCGTCGCCCGTTCAAATGTCAATGGGCAGCATCGGGGCGGCCTGGTCGTGGTTTCGGAAAGAAGCCTGGACAAGGCCGGCAACATCTACGCCGCAATCATCGAAGGGCCGCGCAAGGGCGTCTTCACCGTCAAGCGCAACGGCGATTTCGACATCAGCGACGGCGCCTTTCTGCCGGATGGCGACCTTTTGCTGCTGGAGCGCAGTTTCACGATGGCGGGCGGCCTCAGGATGCGGCTGCGGCGTATCCATGGCGAGAGCGTCGAGAAGGGCGCTGTCGCCGACGGGCCGGTGCTGCTGGAAGCCGACATGGGCTACCAGATCGACAACATGGAAGGGCTCGACATCTGGACCCGCGAGGACGGCGCGCTGATGGTGTCGCTGATCTCCGACGACAATCACTCGATCCTGCAGCGCAATCTCTACCTGGAATTCATTCTGCACCAGGATTGAGCTGCGCACCTTTCCTCTCCCCCGCCGATCGGGGGAGAGGTCTCGAGCGTAGCTCGACGGAGTGGGGGGCGACGGTTCATCAGATCCGCCTAATTGCCCAGCTTGCCGGAGGTTGCGCACTCGCTTCGTTGTCCCTTTTTTGCGGCGTCGGCGCGTTTGACGCAGGGCTTCCCCCACTCCGTCGCTGCTTCGCAGCGCCACCTCTCCCCCCTCCGGAGGCAGAGGAAGGGAGCCTGGTTCTGGCGAACGCATACTTTCCTCTACCCCGTCGATCGGGGGAGAGGTGTCGAGCGGAGCTCGACGGAGTGGGGGTTGACTGTTTATCAAGAGAGTTACGAACGCGCTTTCAGTGTCACTGCCTGTTGGTGGCGATCCAGATGACGTGACGCGCGCCACGCTTGCCGTTGGCGCGCGTGTTGACCTCCTCGACCGCGAAACCTGCCTGTTTCAGCCGTCGCGCGAAGCCGGCATCCGGTCCCTGCGACCATACGGCAAGGACGCCGCCCGGTTTCAGGGCGGTGCGCGCCGCGCCAAGGCCGGCGGCGCTATAGAGGGCGTCATTGCCCTTGTGGACGATGCCTTCGGGGCCATTGTCGACATCGAGCAGGATCGCGTCCCAGGCACTAGGCGCGGACCGTATCAACCGGCCGACATCCATCTCGCGGATGGAGACGCGAGGGTCGTCGAGCGAGCCGGCGAAAATCTCGGTCATCGGGCCACGCGCCCAGGCGACGACGGCAGGCACGAGTTCCGCGACAACGATTTGCGCATTGTTGCCCAATTCGGTGAGGGCGGCGCGCAGCGTAAAGCCCATGCCAAGGCCGCCAATCAGTATCCTCGGCTGAAGATGGCCGGCAATCCTTTGGCACGATAGTTTCGCCAGCGCTTCCTCGGAGCCGCTCAGCCGGCTGTTCATCAGCTCGTTGGTGCCGAGCATGATCGAGAATTCGGAACCGCGCCTTTTGAGACGAAGCTCCTGCGAACCGTCCGGGGTCTTTGCCGAATCGAGCTGGACCCAGGGAATCATGGTTCAAGCCGCGACAGCCGGCTGGCTCCAGTGGGCGGCGAGCAGCCGATAAGGGATCAGTGCCACGACGGCGATGATCAGCTTCACGCTGAGGTCGCCGAGCGCCCAGGACACCCAGCGCATGGCGTCGATATGGAACAGGCCCATCAACGGGGTGCTTTCGAGCGCAAAGCCGTCGCTTGGGCCGGCGAAGGCAAAGGCTGCTGAAAAGGCCACACTGAAGAACACGACGGTGTCGAACACCGATCCGACCAGCGTGCCCAAGATTGGCGCGCGCCACCAGCTCTGCCGGCGCAGGCGGTTGAAAACAGTGACGTCGAGCAGCTGTGCGGTCAGAAAGGCAGCGCCGGAAGCGGCCGCGATGCGTACCAGCCGGTCAGCGGCGGTCTCGAATTCAATGAAGCCATGGCGGAACAGGAAGGGCGGGATAAGGATCGAGCACACCACCGCCGTCATGAAGCCGACAAAGACGATCCGGCGCGCCACGGCTGGCCCGTAGCGACGGTTGGCGAGGTCGGTGACCAGGAAGGAAAAGGGGTAGGTGAAAGCGCCCCAGGTGAGCAGGTCGGCCAGCGACAGGCCGCCGATCTGGCCCTGCATGGGGAACTGCACGAGGATGTTCGATGCCACGACGACAAGCGCCATGGCGGCCACAAAGGGCAGGTATCGCGAGAAGAAAGACATTTTTTTATCCTGGGTAATGGAACCAGCGGAGCATGATGCCATCAGGCAGCGCTCGCTTCGAAATCGAGCATCGGATTGCCGGACCTTGCGCATCCATCCGATGCCCATTGGCCAACGAGACGTTGGCCAAGGCGGTCGTCCCCCGCCTTTATCCGATGTTAAGCAGCGACCTGCTCGGCCAGCTTCTTGGCGATCTGCTTCTTCAAGAGGCGCGCGCGCTGCGACAGCTCCTTGACGTCGGCCTTGGCCAGGAAGGCATCCAATCCGCCACGATGTTCGACCGAACGCAGCGCGTTGGCCGAAATGCGCAGGCGCACGTTCTGGTTCAGCGCTTCCGAAATCAGCGTCACATTGACGAGGTTCGGCAGGAAACGACGCTTGGTCTTGTTGTTGGCGTGGCTCACATTGTTGCCGGTCTGGACTGCCTTGGCAGTGAGTTCGCAGGTGCGGGACATGGTTCTAACCTTCAATTCTCTCGTGACCTGCCAAACCTTTGTGCCCACGCCGGGTGGCGCGCGGTTCTGGTCAGGCGGCCTTATGGAAAAGTTGGCGTTCCATAGTTGCATTTCACCGGGGCGTCAAGCTCCGGCTCGCCCACGGAAGCGCCCGGCATTTCATATTAAGGCCGGATTTCATCCTAATAAGCGGTCTCATAGGGACATGCCAGACCGGAGCCGCCCGCCTCCGGCCGAAAATCAAGGATCCGCTCCCGCCATGCCTCGTTCGTCTCACGTGCTTGTTGCCGCGCTTGCCATCGCCCTGCCGTCCGCCGCGTCAGCTGCCTCGCCGCAATCGTTCAAGGGCGAATACACGGTGTCGTTCTTGGGTCTCTCGATCGCCAGGTCGACCTTCTCGAGCCACTATGAGAACGGTGCCTACGCGATCGAAGGCACCGTCAAGGCCGCTGGACTCGCCAGGCTGTTCGACGACACGCGTGGCACGATCTCGTCCAAAGGCACGATTTCAGGCAAGAAGATGGTGCCGCAGGCATTTCGTGCCGATTACACCTCGGGCAAGAAGGCATCCGTGGTCGACATCCGCTTCACCAATGGTGCCGTGACGTCGACGCAGGTCATCCCCGCCCCGGGCAAGCGCGACCCCAACAACTGGGTGCCGGTCGGCGCCCGCGACCTGGCCTCGGTGCTTGATCCGATGGCCGCCACGGTCATTCATGCCGACAGCCTCGACCAGGTCTGCGGCCGCAAGGTCAAGTTCTATGATGGCGAGATGCGTGCCGACCTGACGCTGACCTATGCCTCGAAAGGAACGATCTCGGTGCCGGGCTACAAGGGCGACACCGTCACCTGCCAAATGGGGTTCGAGCCGGTGGCCGGCTATCGCAAGGGCCGCAAGGCGCTCAACTATCTCAAGAACAAAAGCCGCATGATGGTGACGTTTGCACCGCTCGGCCAAACCGGCGTATATGCGCCGATACACGCCACGGTCGGAACGCAGATCGGCACCTTGACCATCAGCGCCGGGCGTTTCGAAGCGGTACAATAAGGCACGCCACCGGGGACAGAATGGGGCGCGCCACCTGGAGGCGGAATGGGGCGCGCAACACTGATCGGCTTTTCGGCGGTCGCCATATGGGCGTTGCTGACGGATGCGTCCGGCAAGATGCCATTCCTGTTGTCGGCGACTTTCTCGATCGCCGGAGCCCGGGCATGACGATGCCGTTTGCCGGCGGCATCGACGCCACCGCCAATGCAACGCTGATCTTTTCGGTGGTCGCGGCGGTGATCTATGCCTTTACGGCTGGCATGCCGCCGACACTGGCCCGCTCGGCGGCAAAGACGCTCGCCGTGACCATGCTCGCCGTGCTCGCCGGCATGCAGGGCGGTCCGCCGCTGCTGGTCGCCGCGCTTGCGCTCAGCGCCATTGGCGACGCCTTCCTTTCGCGCGACGGGGAAAAGGCATTTCTCGGCGGACTGGCGAGCTTTCTCGTCGCCCACATCGTCTATGTCGCGCTGTTCCTGCGTGGCGGCGGCGGGCTGGACGTGCTTGCGGCCGAGTCCTGGCGGGGCGCGATTGCACTGGCCATGGCGGTGTTCGCGATCGCAATGCTGGCGGCGCTCTGGCGCCGCGTTGGGTCTGGCCTGCGGGTTCCGATCGCCGTCTACGTCGCGGCCATCCTCGCCATGGGCATCTCGGCGCTGACGACGGGCAGCCCTTTGGTTGTCGGCGGTGCGGTGCTGTTCATGGCATCCGACGGGCTGCTCGCCACGGAGAAATTCCTGGTGGCGGCCATCTCGCCGCATCGTGCCTGGATGCGCCTTGCCGTCTGGGTGCTGTATTACGCCGCCCAGCTGGCAATCACCTTCGGCTTCCTGCTGGTTTAGGGCTGCCAGCCCGGTTCGGCCAGTTCGAATGCGGCGAAATCAAAGCCCGGCGCGACGGTACAGCCGACCAGCGTCCATTCGCCAAGGCTGCGCGCCGATTGCCACCAACCCGCCGGCACGACGATCTGCGGCCGTTCGCCGGCCGCGAGGTCGATGCCGAGGACCTGCTCGACAACGGCGCCGCCTTCATCCGACATGGACAGCGCCAGCGGGGCACCGGCATGGAAATGCCAGACCTCGGCCGCATCCTTGACCCGATGCCAGGCCGAAAGCTGATCCCGTTCCAGCAGAAAATAGATTGCGGTCGAATGGCCGCGCGCACCGCCGGCTGCGTCGCGAAAGGTTTCCGCGTACCAGCCGCCTTCCGGATGCCGCTTCAGTGCGAGTGTTGCTATGATTTCCGCGGAACGGGTCATTTGCAAAAAGTTGGCCTGGCGCTCAGAAATTGTCCTTGCGCTTGCGGATCTCGGCGAAGACCTCGGCATCCCCGGCCTTTTCCATGCCCAGATGCCTGCGGATTGCCGGATCGTGCCAGCGCAGGAAGGGATTGGTCGACAGTTCCTCGCCGATCGTCGTCGGCAGTGTCGGCTTGTTGTCGACCCGCAGTGTCTCGATCCGCGCGGCGCGCTCCTTCAATGCGGAATTGGTGGGGTCGACGCTCAACGCGAAACGGGCGTTGGCGAGCGTGTATTCGTGACCGCAATAGACCGTCGTCTCTGCCGGAAGGGCCGCGAGCTTCTTCAGCGATTCGTACATCACCGGCGGCTTGCATTCGAACAGCCGCCCGCAACCCAGCGCGAACAGCGTATCCGCGGTGAACGCCACTTTCGATGCCGGCAGATGGTAGGAGACATGGCCGGCGGTATGCCCAGGCGTGGCGATCACCTCGATGCGCTCACCGCCGAGATGAAGGACGGAGCCTTCTTCGACCGTTTCGTCGATGCCGGGGATCCTGGCCTTTTCCGCCTCCGGACCGACGATGCGCAGCTTGAAGCGCTCCTTGAGCGCCAGATTGGCCTCGACGTGGTCGAGATGGTGATGCGTGGTCAGTATCATGGTCGGCGTCCAGCCGGTGCGATTGATCGCGGCAAGGATCGGCGCTTCCTCGGGTGCGTCGATGATCGCGGTCTGTCCGCTTTTGGGGTCATGCACCAGCACGCCGAAATTGTCGGTGCGGCACATGAACTGTTCGATTTCGACCGGCATCGCATGTCTCCATTCTGTCGCCGCAGACATAGGGCGCCAGCGCGCGGATGTCATCACAGGGCGACGAATGTCGTCCGGGGCATGGCGATGACATGCGGACAAATCCGCAATCCCGGTCGCCTTGAGGGCTTTTGTTGAATCCGGCCGATATCGCGGCTACATCCCTGACATGCATTCCGACATCGTCGATCTCCGTTCCTTCTATTCGACAACGCTCGGCCGGTTCGCCGAGCGCTCGATCACCATGGCGCTGTCGTCGATATGGGCCGCGGTGCCCAATGAGCGGCTGGTCGGCCTCGGCTATACCTTGCCCTGGCTGGAGCGCTTCGGCACCGACGCCGAGCGGGTCTTCGCCTTCATGCCGGCCACCCAGGGCGCCGTGGTCTGGCCGGCGACGGGGCCGACGGCAACGGCACTGGTCTTCGACGAGGAACTGCCGCTGGTCGATTCCTGCATCGACCGCATGCTGCTCGTCCATTCGCTCGAACATGTCGAAAACCCGCGCGAGACGCTGAACGAGATCTGGCGGGTGCTGTCGCCGGCGGGGCGCGTCGTCATCGTCGTGCCCAACCGGCGCGGTGTCTGGGCGCGCTTCGAACATACGCCGTTCGGCAACGGGCGGCCTTTCTCGCGCGGACAGCTGACGGAATTGCTGCGCGAGGCGAATTTCACGCCGGCAGCATGGTCCGATGCGCTGTTTTTCCCGCCATCGCGGCGGCACTTCATGATGCGTTTCCACAATGTGCTGGAACGCGCCGGCCGGCGGCTGTGGCCGATCTTCTCGGGCGTCATCGTCGTCGAAGCGCAGAAGCGGCTTTACCAAGGCGTGCCGGTAGCCCAGCGCGCATCTCGCCGCGTCTTCGTGCCGGTGCTGTCGCCGCATGGCGCCACACGGCTCGGCCGCCGGGCCGAGGCGTCCTCGGCCCGGCAACTGACACCTTCGTGATCGCGATGGAAACTTGCATCGCGCGGCATCTTTCCGGCCTATCTGTCGTGCTGGCTCGCAGGATGGTCGAGGAGCTGCCGCCGTCGGCTCCCTTCATCCGGCTTCAGCTTCGCTACTGAACGCAGGGATCTCGGGTATGGCCGATCAACTGGACAATCAGGCCACCGTTCAGCCGGTCGCCGTGGCCAGCAGCCTGCGCGATCAGGTGGCGACGATCAAGCGGGCGCTGATCGAATCGCCGGTTCGCGAATGGTTGCTGTGGACGTCGGCAGGCATCATGGCCGTCATCGTCGCGACCTCGATCGGCCAGGTTCTGCTCAATCGCTGGAACCAGCCCTTTTACGACGCGCTCGCGCGCCGCGACATGGCGGCCTTCCTGCATCAGCTCCTTGTCTTTGCCATGATCGCCGGCGGGCTGCTGGTGCTCAACATCGGCCAGACGTGGCTCAACCAGATGATCCGGCTGAAGCTGCGCGAGGCGCTGACGCTGGATTTGATCGACCAATGGATGCGGCCGGCGCGTGCTTTCCGGCTGGCCAATGCCGGCGCCATTGGCGTCAACCCCGACCAGCGCATGCAGCAGGATGCCGCGCATCTGTCGGACCTGTCGACCGATCTAGGCGTCGGCCTGCTGCAGTCGTTCATCCTGCTGGTGTCGTTCGTCGGCGTGCTGTGGGAGCTGTCTTCGGGCTTCGTGTTCCACATTGGCGGCTGGTCGCTGGCGATCCCGGGCTACATGGTCTGGGCGGCGTTTCTCTATGCCGGGACCGCCTCCTGGCTGAGCTGGCTGGTCGGCCGGCCGCTCATCCGCCTCAACAGCGACCGGTATACGCGCGAAGCGGAGCTGCGCTCCTCGATGGTGCGGGTCAATGAGAATGTCGATGCCATCGCGCTGTACCGGGGCGAGGACGACGCCAAGCGACGGCTGGACCTCGACCTCGGCACGGTGTTGCGTGCCATGCGGCGCATCTACACCGCCCAGATCAACCTGTCCTGGGTGACCGACACCTATGGCTGGATCACAGTGGTGGCGCCGATCCTGGTTGCCTCGCCGGTCTATTTCTCGGGCGATATAAGCTTCGGCGGGCTGATGATGGCGGTCGGCGCCTTCAACCAGGTGCATTCGTCGTTGCGCTGGTTCATCAACAACATCGGCAGCATCGCCGACTGGCGTGCCACGCTGATGCGCGTCGCCGACTTCCGTATCGCGCTCGATGAAACCGACGTGCTGCACGACAAGGAGAAGCGTATCTCCTTCGGTGAAAACGCCAATGGCAGCCTGACGTTCGAGAAACTCCAGGTGGCCTCGCCGGAGGGCTGCACAAAACTCTCCGACCTGCATGTCGAAATCCGTGCCGGCGAGCGCGTGATGATCACCGGCGAGCCCGGCGCCGGCAAGACGCTGCTCTTCCGCGCCATTGCCGGCCTGTGGCCATGGGGAAGCGGGAAGATCGGCATGCCGGCGGGAGAAGTCCCCATCTTCGTGCCGCGTGTCCCGTATTTCCCGGCCGGTACGTTGCGCGAGGTCCTTGACCATCCCCTTGGCGCAGTCCCGGCAAGCGATGCCGATATTTCGGCGGTGCTTGCCGAAGTCGGCCTCGAGCGGCTGTCCTCCTCGCTCGACCGGTCGGCCCGCTGGGAGCGCGAGTTGGGCGATGACGAACAGCGATCGCTCGCCTTCGCCAGGCTTGCCTTGCGGAAACCGAAATGGGTGATCATCGATGAAGCGATGGATGCGTTCGACGGCCCGTCGCTGAGGCGTGTGCTGTCGCTGCTTGATAAGCATCTGACGGGCGCCGCGATCATCAATATTGGACGCGGCCTGCACAACAGCCAGTTCTTTCCGCGGTCCCTGACGATCGTGAAGGATACCGGCGCGCCCGCGCTGAAACCCGTCCACGTCAGGGCAGGTGCCATCGAACCGCCGCCGGTCGCCGCCCGGCGCAAGAAATAGCTGCTTTCGGAACTTGACCGGTGGGATTCGGGGACGTTTTGGGCACGTCCTTGCCCCAAATCCGCGGGTCCTTCCGGGCGAGAGGCAATCAGGCGGGCCGGGCGCCGAACTCGTTGCGGAATGAATTGAAGAGATCGCGGCGCCAGCGCCGGCCCCGGACATATCCGTTGACCAGTTCCGGCAAGGAGTAGCCAAGCGCCTTCGATGAGCGATTGGCCATGTAGCCCTCGAACGCCTCCGGTATCCGGCCCCTGAGAATATCGGCAATGATCTGCCGTGAGATCATGTAGGGTGGAATATGCGGGTAGGAGCGGGCGATATGCGGGTGTTTGCCCATCAGATTCGCGTAGGCTTCGACATAGCCTGTCCTGCGACCCGAAATCGAATTCTCCGAATTGTATTTCGTCCAGTCGATATCTCCCGACAGTTGCGCGCCGAACCGCTGCGCGAGGCGCAATAATAACTCGCGGTCCTGCATCCGGGTGATGTCGCTGTCGTAACCGCCAACCGCCAGCAAAGCGTCGCGGCGGGCCGATATCGCCGAGCCGGCGATGAAGATCGTCTGCGCCACAAGCGTCCGCTCCAGCATCATGGGGCTGACGAATGCCTCGGGATTGATGCAGTTGGTGGCGCGGCCGCTCTTCAGCGAGACATACGAGCTGAGCAAGACTTCGAGCGACGGATCATTATGGAACCGGGCCAGCGTACGCTCGAGCCGGTGCGGCAAGTAGACGTCGTCGGAATCGAGAAATGTCACCACGGGCGCCCGCGCACGCTCGATGCCGGCATTCCTGGCGGCGTTGGCACCGCGCCATTTCGCGCCGACATAGATCAGCCGGGGGTCATGTATGCGGGTGATCGCCTCCTCGGTTCCGTCGGTCGAGCCATCGTCGACGACGATATGCTCAAGCCGCGGCATGCTCTGGCAAAGCACGCTTTCGACGGCGCGGAGCACCGTTTCGCGCCGGTTGTGAGTCGGCGTGATGACCGTGATGAGGGGCGCCTGTTCCGTCTTGCCGATCATATCGCGTCAACCATCTTCCGCGCAAAACCGCGCGTCGCGCCGGATACTTCGATCTTCAGGATTGTCGAATGGATCGGACGTCCCCCCGGATGGCCCTCATCGGATTTAGCCTGACGCTACAAAAAAAGGCCGCCGATGTCATCCGTCGTGCCGATACTCAATCCATGTGGCATGACGAATTCCGTGCCGCGCGCTTCAAGTGCAACACCAGCGCAGCCAGCCATGCTCGCGAATCGACGATGCGATGATGTGCTGTCTGCCGTGATGCACCTCATGTTCCATGACGTCAGAGGGAGGTTTTGGGGTAGGGAGCTATACCGGTGGCTGTGTTGGTGCCGTCAGCCCTGGTCTAGGGCAGTTCAGTGTTTGATAAGTCCTTGTTTGCGCGCTGCGTTCATTCGCCGGCAAAGTCGGGTAGAACCTCAGTTTCGTCACCGATGAGACCTGCGGCCAAGCTGAACTGGCCCCAAAATGCCAAACTGTAGAACGCCAGCCCAACAAGCAGAGATAATGGAATTTGCCAGACCGGCATTCCTGTCTGCGGCGCATGCCGTATGACGCGTCGTATTGTACGCCACGACATGGTCAGCCACCGGCTGAGGGACTTCGCGATACGCTGGCCACGACGGGAGGATACCAACTCTCTAAACTTCCGGTCGGCATCGCGGCCGGTCACCAACGCGCGCCAGCGGAAGAAGCGCCAGCCACGCGGCGGATGATGATAGACACGTGCATTGGCGCTGACGAGTTCATGGCCGTCGCGCTTCAGCGAACGCATCAGCAGCGTACAGGAAACCTTGAAACCATTGTTTTTGGGAAAGGGATGATTGGTGATCCAGTCGCG
Organism: Mesorhizobium sp. ES1-4; assembly: GCF_020164745.1. GTDB lineage: Bacteria > Pseudomonadota > Alphaproteobacteria > Rhizobiales > Rhizobiaceae > Mesorhizobium. The sequence goes on from NZ_JAIUGV010000005.1 coordinate 346,487, forward strand.
GCGGAAGGCCACGTTGTTGGCATTTATCGCCCGCTTCGAAGCAAAGCGGGTATCCTTTTGCGCCATAGGGAAAAACCAGATGAGGGCAAATGTCCTCGACATGAAATCATCGTAATAAAGGTAGGTGTATCCATTTACGGCCATGGTCGCGGGATCTTGAAATGGAGCAAGCATGGCTGACAGCCATCCGGGTTCCACTACGGTATCGGAGTCCGTGAAAATGACGATGTCGCCATCGGTTGCCGGAACGCCGTTGTTCTTGAGATCGTAGTACCGCCCGCCTGGGCATGCGACGAAGATCAAGTCGGTGACCTGTTCCAGTTGCGACGTCGCGGGCGCTATATTGCTTCTCAGCAAAAGTGTGCCGGCGTCGTCCCCGCCATGAGAGATAACGATCTGTGGCCTGGCAAAACCCAGCGAGGAAACAGCAGCAATTTCATGCGCCAAGGCAGCCAGCCCAACGCTTAACTCATCCGGGTCGACAGACCTCGCGTTTTCCATCTCCATTACCAGGGAATAGCTCGGCATTCGCACGCTCTATGGTATCCGTTTGTAGCGCCAAGAATTCAGGCAACTCCCCAGGAGCACGAACAAGTCCAGATATCAACCATTATCGTCTCAATAAAAAAACCGCTTGCTGGCCAAAGAAATTCCAGAACCACCAAGGCATCGACAGGCCGATCTTCTGGCCGTTGGCATCGAGCGCGGTCGCTTTTTCGACCGTCGCGCCGAGCTCCTCGCACAGATTGACGAAGTCCCGGATGGTGCAAAAGTGGATGTTGGGCGTGTCGTACCAGGAATAGGGCAAATCCTTGGTCACCGGCATGCGGCCCTTGACGAACAGCGACAGGCGCACCCGCCAATGGCCAAAATTGGGGAAGGACACGATCGCCCGGTTGCCGATCCTGAGCAGTTCGTCCAGCACCAGCTTCGGGTTGCGGGTGGCCTGCAGGGTCTGCGACAGGACGACGAAGTCAAAACCCTTGTCGGGATAGAATTCGAGATCGGTGTCGGCATCGCCCTGGATGACCGAGAGGCCGCGCGCCACGCATTCGTTGACGCCGCGCTGCGACAGCTCGAGCCCGCGGCCGTCGACCTGCTTGGTGTCCTGCAGCAATTCGAGCAGGGAGCCGTCGCCCGAACCGACGTCGAGCACGCGCGACCGAGGCGGGATGAGGTTGGCGACGACCTCCAGGTCGACGCGCTGGCTGCCGTTGACGCTCATGGCTTCGCCTCCTGAGTGGCGCATGACCATGGTCCGAAAAGTCTGCAACTTTTCGGGGTCATGCGCTGAGTCCCCTGGCCCGCGCGGCCGAGCCGATGAAGCCGTTGATGGCTGCGAACAGTTCCGGTTCGTCGAGCAGGAAGGCGTCGTGGCCGCGGTCGGTCTCGATCTCGACGAAAGACACCGAGGCGCCCGCGGCGTTGAGCGCATGCACGATCGATCGGCTCTCCTCGGTCGGGAACAGCCAGTCGCTGGTGAAAGACACCAGGCAGAAGCGGGTTCTGGTGCCGGCGAACGCGTCGGCCAGCCTGCCGCCATGATCGGCGGCGAGGTCGAAATAATCCATCGACCGCGTCATGTAGAGGTAGGAGTTGGCGTCGAAGCGGTCGACGAAGGTCATGCCCTGATGGCGCAGGTAGCTCTCGATCTGGAAATCGGCGTCGAAGCCGAAGGTCAGCGCTTCGCGGTCCTGCAGATTGCGGCCGAATTTGCGGTGCAGGGCGGCTTCCGACAGATAGGTGATGTGGGCGGCCATGCGCGCCACCGCCAGCCCCTTTTCCGGGCGCTTGCCGTGCTCGAAATATTTGCCGCCATTCCAGTCCGGATCCGCCATCACGGCCTGCCGCCCGACTTCGTGGAAGGCGATGTTCTGTGACGAATGGCGCGCGCCTGTGGCGATCGGCAGCGCCGAAAAGACCCGCTCGGGATAGCTCGACGCCCATTGCAGCACCTGCATGCCGCCCATCGAGCCGCCCAGCACGCAAAACAGCTTCTCGATGCCGAAATGGTCGACCAGCATCTGCTGCGCGCGCACCATGTCGCGGATGGTGATGACCGGAAGGCCGAGCCCATAGGGCTTTCCCGTGGCGGGGTTGGTCGACGCCGGGCCCGTAGAGCCAAGGCAGCCGCCGATGACGTTGGAGCAGATGACGAAGAAACGGCTGGTGTCGATGATCTTGCCGGGACCGATCAGCACTTCCCACCACCCCGGCTTGCCAGTCACCGGATTGGTGTTGGCGACATGCTGGTCGCCGGTCAATGCGTGGCAGACGAGGATGGCATTGGAACGGGCGTCGTTCAGCGTGCCATAGGTCTGGTAGGCGATCTGGAACGGCGACAGCAGCGTGCCGGCATCGAGCTTGAGCGGCTTGTCGGGTCCGAAACGCAACACCGGGCTCGACGGATTGTCGACTTCGGTGTTGGTCCTTGCTGCGCGCGGAGCGGCCATTGCTAATCTCTCTTGCTGCATCGTTTCGTGCGAAAATCCCCGCTGATTTTCACGGCGCCGATGCGGTCGTCCGGCCGGCGGCGGACAATAAAAAACCGGCATTGCCTTCGCAAAGCCGGTTACGTCACGCAAACGGCCCTTTAGCGAATTGTTTAACGTGGCTGCAAGCCGACCGGCCAAATCACCACGGAACTGTCATGGTTCTTCTAGAACCCGCCCGCCTCGCCGTCAATGGCGGCCGCTGGCACCGCTGCCACCTCTCGACATTGCGTGCCGTGGCTTGTATTTCCGCAGCGGCTTCCGGATGGAGGCGTTTTCGACGGATTTTGCAAGACATGAACCAGACATCGGACAAGCCACGTCCAACGCCGCGCGCCGGCATCATGGACATCGAGGCCTATGTGCCCGGCAAGAGCGCGGCGCCGGCCGGTGTCGCCAAGGTCTACAAGCTGTCGTCGAACGAGAACCCGCTTGGTCCGTCGCCGAAGGCGATCGAGGCCGCGCGCGAAGTCGCCGGCAAACTCGACGTCTATCCCGACGGCACCGCCAGGCGGCTGCGGGAGGCGATCGCCGAGGTGCATGGGCTCAATGCGCAAAACATCGTCTGTTCGAACGGTTCGGACGAGATCCTTGGCCTGCTGGCGCAGACTTACCTCGCGCCCGGCGACGAGGCGATCTTCACCGAACATGCCTTCATGGTCTACAAGATCTACATCCAGTCGGCGGGCGCTACCCCGGTCGTGGTCGAGGAGACCGACGAGCGCGCCGACATCGATGCGATGCTGGCGGCTGTGACGCCGCGCACGAAAATCGTGTTCCTGGCCAATCCCAACAACCCGACCGGCACCTATGTGCCGTTCCAGGAGGTGCGCCGCCTGCATGCAGGCCTTCCCAAGCATGTGCTGCTGGTGCTCGACGCGGCCTATGCCGAATATGTCCGCCGCAACGATTATGAGGCCGGCATCGAGCTGGTCGGCGGCGCCGAGAACGTGGTGATGACCCGCACCTTCTCCAAGATCGGCCTCGGCGGCGCGCGCATCGGCTGGATGTACGGGCCGATGCACATCGTCGACGCCATCAACCGAGTGCGCGGTCCCTTCAACGTCAATGCGACGGCGATCGAGGCCGGTATCGCGGCCATTCGCGACCGCGCCCATGTCGAGCGCAGCGTGGCGCATAACGAGACCTGGCTCGCCTGGCTTAGCAAAGAGATGACCGGGCTCGGGCTGCGGGTGACGCCCAGCGTCGGCAATTTCCTGCTCATTCATTTTCCCGACGACCAGAAACATTCCGCGGCGGCGGCCGACGATTACCTGACCGCGCACGGCTATATATTGCGGCGCGTTTCCGGCTATGGTTTTCCCAACGCGCTGCGCATGACAGTCGGCACCGAAGAGGCCAATCGCGGCGTTGTCGCCGCGCTCACGACATTCCTGAGAACCTAGAACGCCTGAAAAGCCGGAACACCATGACATCACCGATGTTCGAAAAGATCGCGCTGGTCGGCATCGGCCTGATCGGCTCGTCGCTCGCCCGCGTCATCCGCCGCGAGGGGCTGGCTCGCCATGTCGCCATCTCGACGCGCAGCGCGGCCACGCTCGAGCGGGCCGAGGCACTTGGGCTCGGCGATTCCTACACCACGGACGCGAAGGAAGCGGTCCGCGACGCCGATCTGGTCATCGTCTCGGTGCCGGTCGGCTCATCCGGCGCGGTGGCGCAGGAAATCGCGCCGGCGCTGAAAAAAGGGGCCATCCTCACCGATGTCGGCTCGACCAAGGCCTCGGTCATCGCGCAGATGCAGCCGCATGTGCCTGGTGGCGTTCATTTCATTCCCGGCCATCCGCTGGCGGGTACCGAAAAATCCGGCCCGGACGCCGGGTTTGCCGACCTGTTCGACAATCGCTGGTGCATCTTCACGCCGGTACCGGGCACCGATCCGGAAGCGTTGGAACGGCTGTCGGAATTCTGGCGTCGCTGCGGCGCCAACATCGACACGATGGACCCGCAGCATCACGACATGACGCTGGCCATCGTCTCGCATCTGCCGCACATCATCGCCTACAACATCGTCGGCACCGCCGACGACCTGGAATCGGTGACCAAGACGGAAGTCATCAAATATTCCGCCTCCGGCTTCCGCGACTTCACGCGTCTGGCCGCCTCCGACCCGACCATGTGGCGGGACGTGTGCCTGCACAACAAGGATGCCATCCTGGAAATGCTGGCGCGCTTCTCGGAGGACCTGGCTTTCCTGCAGCGGGCGATCCGCTGGGGCGACGGCGACAAGCTCTTCGACCTGTTCACCCGCACCCGGGCCGTGCGCCGCTCGATCATCGAGGCTGGGCAGGACATCGACGTACCGGACTTTGGCCGCCAGGCGGTCGAGCATCCGGCAAAGAGCTAGGTCGGTTCAGCCGGCCAGGTCGCGGCCACCATGGCGAGCGTCTCGGCCCGGTCCGGCGCGCCCAGCCTGCCGCCGAAGCGCAGGCACTTCAGCGCGGCGGCCGCACTGGCAAAACGCAAGGCATGTTCGACCGGCATGGCTTCCGCCAGCCCGACCGCAAAGGCACCGTGAAAGACATCGCCGGCGGCCAGCGTGTCGACCGCCTTGATCCTCGGCGCCGCGACGTGCCGGGATGATCCGGCGCTTCGATCGAACCACCAGGTTCCCGCCGCGCCGCCGGTGACCGCGACGAACGCGTCGGTGCGGGAGGCGAGGTCCGCGCAAGCGGTCTCCAGGCCCAGTGCGTGGCCGCAGATGATACGGACCGCCGGCTCGGAAGCGACGATGTGCGAGGCCAGCGGCAACAGTTTCTCCAGCACCGCCAGCGGCGCGGTATCGGCATCGAGGATAGCCGGGCGGCCAGCGGCGCGCGCCGCCTTGAGGGCAAGTGCCGCGGCACCCGGCCAGCGCACGTCGGCCAGCACTGCATCGAACGCCGCGATGTCGGTGAAGGGTAAAGCCTCGGGATCAGTCTGGGCGCGGGTGTCGTAGAAAGGCACGACGATACGTTCGCCATGCGCATCGACCAGGATCGAGGCCAGTGCCGAGCGTGCGCCGCCGACGCGGCGCACATGGCTGCAATCGACGCCCTCGGCCTCGATCGATGCCACCAACTGATCGCCGACCGGATCGGCGCCGGTGCTCGCCCACAGCGACACCTTCGCACCGAGACGACGCGCGGCGCAGGCCGCGCTGGTGGCCATGCCGGAGGCGATCTGGACGCCGTCGGAAGCGATGAATTTTCCCTGATGGCGGGGCAATGTGTCGACCCGCAGGATCATGTCCAGCGTCAGCGCCCCGACACTCAGGAGCTTCACGGGTGTTGTCATGGCTGCGCTATTGCACTGGCTTGATCTTGCCCAGCGGGATGAAGCCGAGGGAGGCCTTGCCCTTGACGACTTTCAGCGGCATCGACGGTTCGCTGCCAAGCAGAGCGAGAGCGCCAAAACCCTGTTGGATCGCATTCTTCTGCTCGGGTATGGCGCCGGCAAGGATGGATGCGACAGCCTTGGGATCCTTGATCCGGATCATCAGATCGGCGTCGACCAGGCCCTCGCTATCGACCGACAGCGGTCCGGAAACGGTGACACGCGCCGTCCCCGACGACAGATCGAGGTTGCGGATTTCCAGTCTCTGGCCACGCAGGCTTTTCACCTGCGTGCCGACCAGCGCAACGCCGTTCTTCAATGTCACGTCGCCGCTGGCATCGAGCGCCGGCAGCACGCGCCCGCCGATAGCGTCGGGGTCAATCTCAAGATCGCCAAAGCTGCCGACATAGTCGAGATCGCCGCTATTCGGCTGCAACTGGCCTAATGCCTTGCCGGCACTGAACAGTTCGACCGGATCGGTGTCGTCGGCCGGGTCGGTCTGGCCCGACAGGCCCTCGGCTTGCAGTGATATACGCCGCGGCAGCGGGTACCAGAGTCTGACGTTGGCCTGCAGATTGTCCCAGTCGATCCAGAGCGGCATCATGCCAGGGACTGAGGTTCGGAGCGGACCGCGCAGATTGGCAACCGGCGACAAGGGCTGGACGATCTGGGCGGTGGCATTGAAACTACCGGCCGAGGCGGCAATGTTCTTGGCGTCATCCTCATAGGCGAGGTTGTCGCAGGAGACGGCAAAGGTCAGGGGATAGCCACTGACCTGGAGATTGGCGCAGCCGGCTTGGATGCCGCTCTTGTTGAGCGTGGCAACCGCCTTGTCGGCTTCAGTCCTGACCCTGCCGGCAAGGTAGAACCAGCCGGCGCTGTAAATGGCGAACAGCACGAGGATGAACGCCGCAAGCCACCATAGGCGGCGACCGGTACCCGGTTGGCGTTCGTCACTTGACGTCATGCTTTGGCTCTCAGTAACGCATGGATGGTGTGGACGGGTTCTTGATTCCGAACACTAGGTAGACAGAGACGGATGGAAAAAACACCGATTTCCGGTGCGGTGCTGCCATTCTTTTTGCAATCAGGCGCGGCGATATGGGCGATTTTTGGGTGTTCGGCTATGGTTCGCTGATCTGGCGGCCCGGTTTCGCGCATGTCGAGACACGGCGTGCCCATCTGCATGGCTATCGCCGTTCGCTCTGCGTCTATTCCTTCGTGCATCGCGGCACGCGGCAGCGCCCGGGACTGGTGCTTGGCCTCGACCGTGGCGGTTCCTGCGTCGGCCTCGCTTTCCGCGTGCCCGGCGAATTGCGCGACGAGGTCATTGCCTACCTGCGCGAGCGCGAGCTTGTCACCAGCGTCTATCTCGAGCGGACGCTTAAGGTTCGCCTCGATGGCGGCGGCGCGGTCGAAGCCGTGGCTTACATCGTCGACCGCAAGCATGAGCAATATGCCGGGGCGCTGGATGCGGCGAATGCGGCGGCCGTGGTGCGCGGCGCGGTCGGCCGATCCGGCAACAATGAGGATTATGTGCTGAGCACGCTGAAACATCTGGAGGCGCTCGATATCCGCGACCACTGGCTGGAGGATGTGGCGCGACGGATAGCGCCTTTGTGAAGCGCTGGATTTACGGAAAAGAGCGGCCAGGCCTTTGACCTCGATCTGGCAAGACCTAGGTTAGGCTCCGAACCCAGCCAGCGGGCGGCATCGCCCGGTCCCAATCATCACGGAGATCCGTCTTGCAGAAACGCCGTCTCGGTCGCACCGACCTTTCCATCGCGCCGCTGGTTCTGGGCGGCAATGTCTTCGGCTGGACCGCTGACGAGAAAACCTCTTTCGACCTGCTCGACCGCTTCGTCGGCGCGGGCCTCAATGCCATCGATACCGCCGACGCTTATTCGCGGTGGGTTCCCGGCAACAAAGGCGGCGAATCGGAAACCATCATCGGCAAATGGATGAAGGACCGGGGCAACCGCGACAAAGTGGTGGTGGTCACCAAGGTCGGCTCGGATATGGGCCAGGGCCACAGGGACCTGTCCGCCGCCTATATAGAAAAGGCCGTCGACGCGTCGCTGAAGCGGCTGCAGACCGAATTCATCGACCTTTACCTGTCGCACTGGCCGGACCCGACCACACCCTATGAGGAAACCCTCGGCGCTTATGAGAAGCTGCTCGCCAAGGGCAAGATCCGCTATGCCGGCTGTTCCAATCTCGACGCCGGCCAGTTGCGCGCTGCACTTGACGTGGCAAGCCTGCGCGGCCTGCCGCGCTACGAGGTGCTGCAGCCGGAATACAATCTCTACGACCGTTCCGCCTTCGACGGCCCGCTGCGCGACGTCTGCATGGCCGAGAATATCGGCGTCATCACCTATTTCAGCCTGGCCAAGGGTTTTCTCAGCGGCAAGTACCGCAGCGAGGCCGATCTCGGCCAAAGCGAGCGCGGGGAGGATGTCGGCAGCTATCTCAATCCACGCGGCATGCGCATTCTTGCGGCGCTCGATGCCGTATCCGCCAGGCATTCGGCCAGGCAGGCGGAAGTGGCGCTTGCCTGGGTTATCGCGCGGCCAGGCGTCACCGCGCCGATTGCCAGCGCCACCAAGCCGAGCCAGATGGACAGCCTGATCAAGGCGGTGTCATTGACGTTGAGCGCCGACGACATCGCCGAACTCGACAAGGCCAGCGCCTGAGGCCGCTGGCAAGGCGGGACGCACGAACGTCCAATACGATCCTCATGTCCTGTCATACCGTCCTTCGCGCAAGGAGTAGGGGGTGGAGGATCGGATGGCCGGACCGCTTGTTTGGCAGCCGGAGCTTTGGCGCCAATTGCTGGCGCTGCTGCTGGCAGCCACCGTCGTCATGGGCAGCCCGGGACCGGCGACGATAAGCGTCACCGCCGTTGGCGCCGCCTTCGGCTTGCGTCCTTCACTGCGCTATACCGGCGGGATCGTGCTGGGCACTATCGCCGTCCTGCTGGTCGTGGCGACCGGGGTCATGGCGGCTCTGGCCTCGATGCCGAAGCTGGCGCCATTGCTGGTCGTGGCGTCCGCGGCCTACCTCCTCTATCTGGCTTTCAGGATCGCCACCGCCCCGCCATTGGCTGAACGCGCCGCCAACGCGTCTCGCCCAACCTGGCTGGCTGGGTTTCTCCTGGCGGTCGCCAATCCCAAGGCCTATCTGGCGATCGCCGCCGTGTTCGCCGGCGCCTCGTCGAGCAAGGGCGGCGCCGAGCTCGGCGCGTGGACGAAACTGGCCGTTCTCGCGGTGATGATCGTTGTCATCCACGCCGCTTGGCTTCTTGCTGGTGCGGGGCTCGCGCGCTTTCTGCGCAGGCCTGTCGCCTCGCGGATCATCAATCTGGTCTTTGCCGCGATGCTGCTGCTGACCATGGTGCTGGCGGTATACGGTTGACGATCAGGCCGCGGAGCCGTCAAGCCTTCGCGCCGAGCTCCCGCAACCGCTTTACCGCCGTTGGCGGCAGGGCCGGCGGGTCGGGCGCGCGCGATGCCTCGATGAGAAGCTGGTCACAGGCAGCCTCGGTCTCGCCGATCAGCCGCGCCATGAACTCGTCCTTGCCCAGGCCAGGCGGTATGGGTGGCAGGAAGCGCGCCTTGATGGTGCCGGGATAGCGCAGGAACTTGCGGCGCGGCCAATAGAGGCCGGCGACATGGGCGACCGGCACCACCGGAACGCCAAGCTGCGTGTAGATTTCGACGATGCCGTATTTGTAGGCCGGCTCGTCGCCCGGCGCCCGGCGCGTGCCCTCGGGATAGATGATCAGCTGGCGCGGGTTGCGCGCCAGCTCTTCCTTGGTCGCCGCGACCACGGCCTTCAACGCCTTGGAGCGGCTGCCGCGATGCACCGGGATCATGCGCATCTTCAAAATGTACCAGCCGAAGAACGGGATCCAGGTCAGCTCGCGCTTCAGGATGTAAAGCGGGTCCTGGAGGAAAGGGAAGAAAGCGATCGCGTCCCAGAACGACTGGTGCTTGGGCGCCAGGATGAAGGAGCCCTCGGGCAGGTTTTCCTGCCCGGTGATGTCGTTCTTCGTTCCGGCGATCTTGTCATAGAGCCACATCGAGGTGCGCGACCAGAATTTCGGCACGAACCAGGCGCGGTGACGGGGCGAGAGGAAATAGTACGGAGTCCAGAGGATCATCTGGACGATCAGATTGACGTAGAAGACGAAATTGAACGCCAGCGATCTGACATAGAGCATGGGGGAGGTCCGGTGAGGAGATGTGCGTTGGTTACACCAAGCGCGGTGAAAAAGGAAATGGCCTAGGCCTGTCGCGACCGATGACGAAGCAAGGTCTGGTGAGGGTCGGGGCCGGTCACTACCCCAATCGCGCCAGCCGTTCCTTCAGGCGCGGCGCGGCGAAATCGAGAAAGGCACGCAGCTTGACCGGCAGCAGGCCGTGGCCCGCATGCACCAGGCTTACCGGCCACGGTTCCGGCTCGAATTCCTGCAACAGGATGCGCAACATGCCCGACCGCACCGCCGCATCGACCTGGTACGAGAGAACCTTCGTTGGCCCGATGCCGGCAATCGCGGCGTCGATCGCTGCTTCGGCGGTATTGACCTGAAGCCGCGAGCGGACCTGGAGCGTGACTTCCGTCCTGCTGCTGGCGAAGGTCCATTGGGCAGCGGAGGCAAACCCGTCGAAAGTGACGCAACTGTGAGCGTCCAGATCGTCCAAGGTCGTGGGCGTGCCATGCGCAGCCAGATAGGCCGGGCTTGCACAGACGACGCGGCGGATCGAGCCGACGCCAATGGCGACTAGGCTCGAGTCGGGCAATTGGCCGATGCGGAGGGCAAGGTCGAAATGGTCCTCGACCAACTGGGTTATGCGGTCCGCCAGGGTGAGGCGGATGCTGACGTCGGGATAGGCCGCCAGAAAGCCGGTGACGACCGGCAGCACGTGAAGGCGACCGAAGACGACCGGCGCGGTGATGGCCAGTTCCCCGGTCGGCGCGCTGTACTCGCCCGCCGCCGCGCGTTCCGCCTCGCCGACATCGTCGAGGATGCGGCGGCAGGCCGCAAGATAGGCCTGGCCGGCATTGGTCGGCGTCAGCCGGCGCGGCGAGCGGTTCAGGAGCCGTGTGTTCAGATGGCGCTCCAGATCTGAAACCTTGCGGCTGACGGTGGCCAGCGGAATGCCGAAGCGGCGGGCCGCGGCGGAAAGGCTGCCGGCCTCCACCACGGCGACAAACAGGGACATGGCCTCGAGACGATCCATTGCGGCTTCCAGAAAATGGAAGGATAGCTTGCAAACATGCCATCTGCATTAAAAAGGTGGAAGGCCCTACATCTGTCGGCGCGGCTCGCCTATGGCGGCCGTGATCGACGAGGGAACCGCCATGTCCGAGAACCGCCCGCCGCTTCCGCCGTTTACCGCCGAGACGTCAGCCCAGAAGGCGCGCATGGCCGAGGATGCCTGGAATTCGCGCGATCCGGCGCGGGTTGCGCTTGCCTATACGGCGGACAGCCGTTGGCGCAATCGCTCCGAATTCCTGCAAGGCCGCGATGCGATCCAGGCGTTCCTGACGCGCAAATGGAGCCGCGAGCTCGACTACCGGCTGATCAAGGAAGTCTGGGCCTTTCACGGCAATCGCATCGCGGTGCGGTTCGCCTATGAATGGCATGACGACAGCGGCTCCTGGTTCCGCAGCTACGGCAATGAGAACTGGGAGTTCGACGAGCACGGGCTGATGCGCCTGCGCATCGCCAGCATCAACGACCTGCCGATCGCCGAGGCCGAGCGCCGATATCACTGGCCGCTCGGCCGGCGGCCGGACGACCATCCATCCCTATCGGAACTCGGGCTTTAGAAACGTTTCCTGCAGGAGGTTTGGATGAACGCACACGCCTTTACGAGCGATGTCGCCTTCACACCGACGGTCAAGGCGATCCAGGCGCGCAAGGGTTCGCGCCAATCGTACGCCCGCGTAGAGGAGCATGGCGGCTGGCAGTCGGCGATCACACCGGACCTTGCCGCCTTCATCGCAATGCAGACCAGCGTCTTCCTGTCGACGGCCAATGGCGATGGCCAGCCCTACATCCAGCATCGCGGCGGCCCTGCCGGCTTTCTCAAGGTGCTCGACGAGAAGACGATCGGCTTCGCGGATTTTGCCGGCAACAGGCAGTTCATCACCCAGGGCAATCTGGCCGACAATTCGCGCGCCTTCCTGTTCCTGATCGACTACATGATGCGCCAGCGCATCAAGATCTGGGGTACGGCACGCGTCATCGAAAACGATGCCGAGTTGATGACGCGGCTGATGCCGCCGGACTACAAGGCGCGTCCCGAACAGATCATCCTGTTCACCATCTCGGCGTGGGATGCCAATTGCCCGCAACATATACCGCAGCGCTTCGAGGCTGCGGATGTGGCAGCGGCGCTTGGCGAGCGCGACAGGCGCATCCAGCAGCTTGAACAGGAGATCGCGCGCCTCAAGGGCGTGCCAGAGGGCGCAGCCAAGCAATGATGCCGGCTCAGCCGCCGCCGGCCGTGTCGGCCAACGCGATGCCATCCGGCGTCGGTTTCACCGGGATAATTCCGCGAGCCAGCGCCAGGAGGTATTTGGTATATTCGGTGAACAGCACGCGCAACGCCCGCGGCTTGGTCAGCCAGCCGCCATTGTCGAGGTTGGAATTGACCACCGGGTAAGGTTCAAGCTTGGCACCATGCAGCAGGCGGCCCATCTCCAACAGGCTGCGCGGCATGTGATAATTGTTGGTGACCAGGATCACCGTGCCATAGGCATGATTTTCCACCCATTTAGCGCTTTCCTCGGCATTGCCGATCGTGTCGAGCGCGGCACGATCGATGTCGACGCAGCAGGAAAACAGCTTCTTGTCACCACCGGTCGCCGCCTGCAGTTGGTGACGGCTGGCGGAGGGATGCACGCCACTGATCAGCAACCGCTCGCCCTTGCCGGATGCCAGCAACTCCATCGCCGCGTCGAGGCGCGATTGGCCGCCGGTCAACACGATGATGGCATCGGCCTTGGCCGGGTTGGCGGGCGTGGTCAGATGGCTGATCTTGTTGGCGAACCAGCCGAAGCCGCCGGCAAACAGTGTTGCAAGGATGAGCAGCGAGAGAAGGGAGAGGCGCAACGCAGCCCACAAACGGCCGGCCTTGCCGTGGCCGCGCGAACGAACAGCCACCACTGGTATTTGTCCAGCCGTCCCGGTCGAATCCCGCACGTCCATGGCCATATGGTTAATCCTGAAACGCGGCCTTTGGTAGATAAAAGACGCACTTTGCGTTACGCCCATTCTCCATCCGTGATCACTTTCATCCACGCCGTCCAACCAACCACAAGGCACTCATGCATCGGGCTGGCGGACGTCGATGTCGCTGAGATAGGCGACGACGGTGACGTGCGAGGTTGCGGCCGTCAGCGCGCCGATGACCAGCACCATCAGGACGACGCCGAGATAGCCCGCCGAGCCGATGGCGAAATTGCCGAACAGGGCGGTTGCCTGGTCGGCTTGCGGCGTTGCCATGTTGCGCGACGACCACCACGAAAAGACGATGAAGACGAGCACCGCGGCGGTCCCCCCCGCGGCGGCGCCCTTCATGCCGGTAATCAGGAAATGCCGGCGGAATTCGCGTGCGATGAACCGCGCCTCGGCGCCGACGAAGTGCAGCACCTCGATGATGTGACCGTTGCCGTCCATGGCGCCGCGGGTCGCGAACACCACGGTCAGCACCGTCGCCGACAGCATCAACGCCAGCACGGCGACGCCGATGGTCACCGTTGTGCGGGCCATGGCCACCAGCCGGTCGACCCAGGTGCGGTGGTCGTCGAGCGACGCGCTCGGCAGTTTCGGCGTGATCGCGGCGCGCATGGCGGCGAAATCGGGCGGACTGTTCTCGTCGATGGTGACGATGATCAGGCGCGGCACCGGCAGGTCGTCGATGTTGAGGCCCGAACCCAGCCAAGGCTCCAGCAGCCTGGCGGTCGCTTCGCGGTCGATGATCCGGGTCGACTTCACACCCGGGAATTCGCCGGCGATCCGCGACGCCTGGTTGAGGGCCGCCTCCATGTCGAGGCCGTCGGCCGGCTTGATCTGGATGGTCGCCTCGCGCGAAATCTGGTTTTCCCAGACCGAGGCGGTGTCGCGCACCAGCGTCACCGCGCCGAAGGTCAGGCAGGACAGGAAGGTCATGATGGCGATGACCAGCACCAGGGCGCGGCCGGCAATGTTCTGCGCCGGTACTATCGGCGCCATCTTGCGCTGGGCGCGCGGTCTTGCGGCGGCTGCCTCGGCATCGTGCTCCTCGAAATGGTCGGCGGACAGATCAGTCATAGATGTCCAGCCTTCCGCCGGCCAGGATCATGCGGCGCGCGTCGACCTGTTCCATCAGGCCAAGATCGTGGGTCGCGATCACCACGGCGGTGCCGAGGCGATTGAGCTCGATGAACAGCCTGAGCAGGCGCCGCGCCAGCGGCGGATCGACATTGCCGGTCGGCTCGTCGGCGAGCAGGATCTCGGGCTGCTCGATCAGGGCGCGGGCAATCGCGGCGCGCTGCTTCTCGCCGCCCGACAGGACCGGCGGCAGCACATGCATGCGCTCACCGAGACCCACCCATTTCAACAGCTCGGTGACATCGGTGCGGTAGCTCGCTTCCTCGCGCCCGCGCACGCGCAGCGGCAGCGCGACGTTCTCATAGGTAGTCATGTGGTCGAGCAGGCGAAAATCCTGGAACACCACGCCGATGCGGCGGCGCAGATGCGGCAGTTCGGTGCGCGAGATGCGAGAGCGGTCCTTGCCGAAGATGGTGATCAGTCCGCGTGTGGGCTTCAGCGACATGAACAGAAGGCGTAGCAGGGTCGTCTTGCCGGCGCCCGAAGGTCCGCTCAGGAACTGGAAGGAGCGCTCCGGTATGTGCAGGGAGATGTCGCGGAGGATTTCCGGACCCATGCCATAGCGGAGGCCGACATTTTCGAAGCGAATCAATTTCGGCGACCTGAAATTCCTAGAGCATGATGCCGAAAAGTGTGACGCGGTTTTCGGGCGACATCATGCTCTGTGTCTTCTAGGGCCGGCGGCGAGCCGGCCTGTTCTGCGAAAAGACCATCGGCCGGCATGGTTAACCGGCGGTTAATTCCTGGGCTGTTTCGGCGCGTCACGAGAGCTCCGGTGGGGAAGCGTTAACTATTTGTGTTTACGCAAAAGAAACGAAAAGCGAACAGGTGCAATTCTGGGCCATGATGGCTGACCAGCGAACCGCGCGCCCGGTTTCCGGCGAAATCATGACCGATCCACCGGCAATTGCCATGGCGGACCGGATCGTGCGCGGTCGGGCGGACGATATCGTTGATGCCGATTATGAAGTGATGCCGCGCTTTGCCTCTGCCGTGGAAAGCGATTCACCGCCGCCGCGCGCGATCGTCCCCCCGCCCATCGAGGGCATGGATATGTTGCGCAAGCCGGAAACGCCGGCGCAACGGCCACCGGCCTCGCGGGGCGGGCCAATCTTCTGGATCGCCGGCATCGGTGCCGCCCTTGCCGCGTTCTGGGTCTCCGGCGGACATGCGCTGATGCGCCAGGCGCCGTTCTTGTCCGGCGCGCAAGCGTCGGCGCTGACGATTTCAGGCGTCACCTCACGGGTCGATGCTTCGGGAGCCAATCCGGTGCTGTTCGTCGATGGGGAGGCCGCCAATGACGGGACGAGGCCGGCAACAATGCCGCCTCTGGAAATCCGGGTGACGGGCAATGACGGGCGCATGATCCGCTATAGGTTGGGGACATCGGGCCGCTCGCTGGCGTCGGGCGAAAGATTCGGCTTTGCCAGCCGGCTCGACGTGCCTAAGAACGGCGTAAGAACCGTTTTGGTTACTTTCGCCGAGTAGGCGATCACCGGGGAAGACCACCAGCATGCCAATCGTACGCGGCAAGGACATCGAAGTCCTGTTTTCGGCATCGGCGATCGCGCGGCGCAATCTCGAACTCGCCAAGGAGATCGCCGGGCACGACTATCACGATCTGCTGGTGATTTCGGTGCTGAAGGGCTCGTTCATCTTCGCCGCCGACCTGATCCGCGCCATGCACGATGTCGGCCTGTCGCCCGAGGTCGAGTTCATCTTCATCTCCAGTTATGGCGCCGGTACCACCAGCGGCGAGGTGAGGGTGCTGCGCGACATCGACAATGAGGTCGCCGGCCGCGACGTGCTGCTGATCGACGACATTCTGGAATCGGGCAAGACGCTGAGCTTCACCCGCGACCTGATGCTGTCGCGCGGTGCGAAAAGCTGTTCCATCGCCGTTCTGCTCGACAAGCGCATGCGCCGTCAGACCGCGCTCAATGCCGACTATGTCGGCTTCGACTGCCCCGATTATTTCGTCGTCGGCTACGGCATGGACGTCGCGCATGCCTTCCGCGAACTGCCGTTCGTGGGTGTCGTCAAGGGCGACGTCTGAGCGACCGCCAAAAAGACTTGCCGGCCGCTTCCGCTTTCAGGAAAAGTCAACTTTTCGCCGCCAAACATGCCGGCCATGGCAAAGCTTCTGATCGTCGAGGACGATGAGTCCGTCCGCACCCTGGCAGCCCGCGCGCTCGAACGCGCCGGCCACGCAATCGATATCGCCGCCGATGGCGCTCAAGGGCTTTCGTTGATCCGCGCCGCAAAGGGCGGTTACGATCTCGTCGTCTCGGACATTCGCATGCCGGAGATGGACGGTATCGAGATGGCGGTTGCCGCCGCCGCGCTTTTCCCGGCGATGAAGATCATGCTGATGACCGGCTATGCGGACCAGCGCGAGCGTGCCGAGGAATTGGACGGCATCATTCTCGACGTCGTGCAGAAGCCGTTCACGCTGGCCGAGATCCGTTCACGCGTGGACAAGGCGCTGATCTGCTTCGCCTGATCAGGCTGGATCCCCGGCGGCAAGCACGGGCATTGCGCTCTTGCGCCGCTCGGTCTTGAGCGCCAGCAGGCCTGCGCCGATGATGAGCGCCGCGCCGATCACGGTCGTCGAGCGCGGGATCTCGGCGAAGAACAGGAACCCCCACAGCGGCGACCACAGGATGCCAGTATATTCGAAGGTGGCGACGCGGTTGGCCGGCGCCAGCCGGTAGCCTTGCGAGAGCAGGATCATGCCGGCCGAGGCGACGAAGCCGCACGCCGCCATCTTGAGGAAATCCGGCAGTGTCGGCCAGAACCAAGGCCGCACCAGGAATTCAAGGCTCGGGTGGACGGCGTGGGTTATGCCGGCGAGGTGGAACATGCCGGCAACCACGGCCGCGCCGGTCAGATAGGCGCCGTTCTGGTAGAAGGCCATCACCGTGGAGGATTCGGTGTCGCCGATCTTGCGGGCCATCAATTGCGAAAAGCCGTAGAGCACGGCCGAGCCCAGCGACAGCAAGGCCGCCCAGTCGAACAGTCCGGCGCCGGGGCGCAGCATGACCAGGACACCAAACATGCCGATCAGAACCGTTGCCAGCGTCTGCCAGGAAACCCGCTCGCCGAGATAGGGACCGGCCATCGCCATGATGCAGAGCGGCGCCATGAAATAGAGCGCCACGGCGTCGGCAAGCGGCAGGGCGGCGATGGCCAGATAATAGATCGTGTAGGACGAGAACTGGATGAAGGCGCGCATCGTCAGCATGCCGAAGCGCCGCGAAAGGATGGCGCGGAGTCCGACA
The DNA here is from genome assembly GCF_020164745.1 of Mesorhizobium sp. ES1-4. Classification (GTDB taxonomy): domain Bacteria; phylum Pseudomonadota; class Alphaproteobacteria; order Rhizobiales; family Rhizobiaceae; genus Mesorhizobium. The sequence continues at coordinate 363,976 of NZ_JAIUGV010000005.1, forward strand.
TCGGCATGGACGAGAACAATCAGGATCGGCAGGGCGACGAACGAACGGATCGCCATTACCTCGGTCACGGGATAGCCGCTCGAAACGGCTTTGACGAGCGGGTCCTGCAGCGAAAAGACCAGCACGCCCAGGCACAGGCTCAGGATGCCGCGCACCATCCTATTCTGCATCCGCGTTCGGGCTCCCGCGCATAGATCCGGCGACCCTCTCCAGACCAAAAAGAACCCGCCACCGTTTTCGGGCAGCGGGTACGAGTGAGGACTCTCTGATCGGTCCGCAGCCGATTTCGCGGCTGCATATCCAATGGGTGAGGCGACTATCGGACAGCGTTTGACATGTTGCAAACGAATTGGAATGATGCCAGCAATCAAATTTGCTTATGATGGATTCCATGCGGCTAACCCTCGACAGCGATCTCCTGCGCACCTTCGTGGCCATCGCCGAGGCCGGCAATTTCACCAGGGCCGCCGAGCAGGCCGGTCGCACCCAGTCCGCCGTGTCGATGCAGATGAAGAAGCTCGAAGAGCTGGTTGGCGACAGCCTGTTCGAGCGTGGTTCACGCGGTGTCGCACTGACGCGGCGTGGCGGCGAACTCATCATCAATGCCCGCCGCATCGTCTCGCTGCTCGATGAAACGGCGGCGTCGATGGCGGCGGCGCCGCTCGGCGGGCCGGTGCGGATCGGCATTCCGGAAGAATATGGCCATGCCATCCTGTCGCGCGCGCTTGGCGCATTTTCGAAGCGCCATCCAAAGGTTGAAGTCACGGTGCGCTACGCCCATTCGTGGGCTCAAGTTGCGGCGCTCGCCGCCGGCGAACTCGATCTCGCGGTGGTCTTCGAATGGCAGGACCTTTCCGGCGGGGAGGTGCTGATGCACGACCCAACCGTGTGGGTGACGTCGAACCTGCATCACATGCACGAGGAACAGCCGCTGCCGATCGCGCTCTACAACCGCGCCGGCTGGTGCAAGGACTTCGCCATCAAATCGCTGGAGCAGCGCGGTCTCGCCTATCGCGTCGCCTATACCAGCGACACCAATGGCGGCCTGAAGCTTGCCGTCACCTCAGGCCTGGCTATCGCGCCGATTTCGCGCAGCAACATTCCGGCGGATTGCCGCGAACTCACTGCCGCGGACGGGTTCGGCGACATCGATTCCTCCAATGTGGTGATGCACCGCAACCCGACTGCGTCAGGCGAGGCGATCGACGGCATGCAGGAGGCGATCCGCGAGGCGTTCGTCAACAGATAGGTCCAACCCACCGCGTCATAGGCGTCGCCGGTTGCTTCCGCCGCTTACTATTTCAGCTCCAGCAGCCGTTCCAGATAGCTGCGTTCGATGTCCGGGCTGAGTGCATTGCCGAGCCGCTTGCGAATCGCTTCCAGGATCTGGCGGGCGCGCTGGACGTCGATCTCGTCGGGCACTTTCACCGAATCGCCGAAATCGGGGCCTTCGCTGGCGCGCGGCCGGCCGAGCGGGTCACGGTCGGCGTTCTGCTGACGACCGCCTTCCTGGCTGCCGCCCCGATCGCCCTGCATGGCCTGCATCTGCTTCATCATGTCCTTGGCGCCCTTGCGCAGCGCCTCGAGCGCGCGGCCCTGGTGGCCGACGGCCTCGTCGCCCTGACCTTCGCCAAGCGCCTGCTCGGCGCTGCCCATGGACTTGCCGGCCTCGCCAAATCCTTCATTGGGCTCCATGCCCATGCCTTCGAGACCCTTCTTCAGCTGTTCGAGATCGCTCTTCAGCTGGCCCTGGCCTTCCTGCAACTGCTTCAGCGCATCGGCGAATTCCTGCGGCGTCATCGGCTTCGGCCCGGCGAGCGGATCGCGGTCCTGCCCAGCGCCTGGCTTGTTCTGGTCGCCGCCGCCCTGGCCAAGCTGCTCGTCGCGGTTTTCGCCACGCTGGCGCTCGCCGCGCTGCATCTGGTCCATGCGGAAGGTGTCGTTCATCATCTCCTGCTGGCGCCGCAGGATCTCGCCGAGCTTGTCCATCTGCTGGCGCATCTGGCTGTCCTGCTCACCGCCCTGCTGCTGGCGGCCGGCCTGGAGGTTGTTCATCATGTCCTGCAACTGCGACAGCAATTGCTGGGCCTTGTCGCGATCACCCGACTTCGCCAGGTTCTCGATCTGGTCCATCATGCGGTCAATGTCGCTCTGGCGCAGTTCCTGGCCGTTCTGCTGCATCCGCGGCGCGTTCGGGTTCTGCTTGGCGCGTTCGGCGAATTCCCGCAGGAACTGGTTCATCGCCTCGCGCAGTTCCTTCATCGCCTTCTCGATCTCGGCGTCGCTGGCGCCGTTCTTGATCGCGTCCTGCAGCGCCTGTTGCGCCTGGCGCAGCCGCTTCTCGGCGGCCGAGAGGTTGCCCTCCTCGATGCCGAGCGCGATCTCCCAGAGATAGGCGACCTCGTCGCGCAACTGATCGTCGTTCCCGGCCAGCTTCAGCCGGCTCATCGCGCTCATGATGGCGAGGTAGTGGGCCATGTTGTCGAACGTGTCCTCGGGCCGCAGCGTGATGGCGTCCATCAAGTCGAGCACGCGCGGTTTGGCATTGGCATCGAGCGCAAGCAGGCGGCGCTGTTCGATGATCGCGCGCGCCAGCGGGTTGCCGAACGGCCGCTCGGGCATCACGAGCGTCTTGGTCTCGCTCGACGCGGTGTGTCCGGCGTCGTCGGTGGCGACCAGCGTCAGCTTGATGCTGTTGCCGGCCCAGACATGCTCGGTCAGATCCTTCGTGGTCCTGGCGGCATTCGACTTGCCGCCGCGGCGCGGCAGTGTCAGCGGCATGTCGGGCGCACCATAGAGCGGACGCGCACCGGGCGCCTGCGGATCGGCCAATGCGAAGACCGCCTTGGCGGTCGCGGCGCCGTAGTCGTCATCGATCTGGTAGTTGAGTTCGAAGGCGCCGTTGGCGGCGCGCTTGGGCTCGCCGACGAAGCGGATCCGCGGCGGCTTGTCAGGGCTCACGGCGAAGGCCCAGCGGCCAAGCTGATCCCCTCCCGATTTCAGCGTCAGCGTGCCGTCGCCGGTCAGCTTGCCGGTGAATTGGCGCACCTTGGACGGCGCCGGGCTCGCGGCCGGTTTGGCCACGGCGGCGGCTTGCGGGTCGGCCGGGTCGATGGCGCGCGTGTTGCCGTCCTTGTCGGCATAGGCAAGCGTTTCCTCGCCCGAACCTCCGGTGACACGCAAGGAGACGTCGCTACCCTCGGGGACCTGGAAAGTTGGCGTCGCCTGGTTGGCGTCCGCGGTCAGGAAGATCGGCGGCTTGCCGGTGTAGGTCGGCGGCGTCACCCAGGCGTCGATGCGCGGCGGCACGGTGTCGAGCATGCCGTGCGCGCGGAACCCATCGCTCAGCCTGCCACCGGTCGGCCCGAAGGAGAACGCAAAGGCGGTGACGAGCAGGAGTGCCGCTACGGCGCGCAGTCCCCAAGGGTCGCGCTCCGGCACGCGCGTGCGCGGCAGGTCGGCACCGAGGCTGTCGAGCTTTCCAGCCATGCGCTTCTGGTGCTCGCGCCAGAGCGCCTGCGAGAAACTGCTTTCCTGGCCGCTGGGCCGGTCGCTCTGCACCTGTACCGGGCTGTGCGGCAGTTTATTGGCGGCTTCGATGCGGCGATCGACCTCGGCGGCGCCGGGCATGCGGAAAAAGCGCAGCGGATAGAGCGCGGCCAGCCCTGCCAGGCCGAACACGGCGACAAGGCCGATGCGTGCCACATTCGGCAGCCGGGGGAAAATGCCGAACCAGGAGGCGCTGAGGAACAGGCAGGCGACAACAATGAGCGGGAGCAGCAGCGGCCAGCCGCGCTCGACCATCATAGAAATCCGCGTCGCCACCCGGCTCATGGCCAGGCGTCCGGCCAGGCCGCGAACGTCGCTGAAGATGGGTCGTTGCGTCATCGGCCCTTCCTAAAGCCTTTCCCATCCTGAAAGGATAGGATCGGCCTCATCTCTTTGAGTGAGGCGGGGCAGGATAGCCCAAGCCTCACGACTCGAAGAATACCAGCAAACACGGCAAAGGCGAGGCGGTTCGGGAAAACGTGAAGCCAGCCGAATGGTTGCAATCAGAAATTGGCGGGGTTCGCGTTGGCGCCACAGACCAGCACGGCGACCCGTTCGCCCGAAGCCGGCATGTAGCGGCCTGACAGGATCGCGGCGAAGGCGGCGGCACCGCCTGGTTCCGAGATGATGCGCACGCGGTTCCAGAGCGCCTTCTGGGCGGCGATGATGTCGTCGTCGCTGACCAGGATGGAACGCTCTACGAAGGCCTCGGCTATCGGGAACATCATCTCGCCGACGCGTTTTGGCGCCAGCGAATCCGCGGCGACCCCTTCCGCTGGCGCGTCGACGGGGTGACCGGCCTCCAAGGCGCGATGAAGCGTCGGCGCGCCTTCGGGTTCGACGGCGACGATGCGGATGCGGCCGGCATACCAGGCGGCGATGCCGCCGATCAGACCGCCGCCGCCGACGGCGATCAGCAGCGTATCGATGTCAGGCAGATCGCTTTCGATTTCGAGCCCGAGCGTGCCCTGGCCGACCAGCGTTTCCTCCTGGTTGAAGGCGTGAATCTGCAAGGCGCCGGTCTCCTCGGCGAAACGTTCGCTGGCAGCGAGCGCCTCGGCATAGCGGGCGCCGCCGACGACGAGGTCGGCGCCATAGCCGCGAATGCGGTCCAGCTTGGCTTGCGGGCTCACTTCGGGAACGAAGATGGTCGCCTTGTGGCCAAGCCGCATGGCGGCGTAGGCAACGGCGGCGCCATGGTTGCCGCCCGATGCGGCGACGACCCCGGCCTCGGGAACCGGCCGCTCCAAAAGATTGGTGAAGGCGCCGCGTGCCTTGAACGAGCCGGAATGCTGCAGGCATTCGAGCTTGAGGTCGACCGCCATTGGTGGCCGGTCGAAGTCGGCCATATCGACGCGCAGCACCGGCGTGTGCCTGATATAGGGGCGGATGCGCGGTTCCATCGCGGCGATGCGTTCGCGTGTGACGGATTTGCCCTGCGACATGACTTCGTCCCCGTATCGAGTTTGCGGCCTATGCAAGCCAGTCCGGCACCGAATCCAACCCGATCAGCTCGTCATAGGTCAGGCGCGAACGCACGACATGGAAACGGTCGCCGTCGACCAGCACCTCCGGCACCAGCAGGCGGGTGTTGTAGGTGCCGGCCTGGACCGCGCCATAAGCGCCGGCGGTGAAGACAGCAACTAGATCGCCCGCTTTCAGCCTGGGCAGGTCGCGGTCGAGGCCGAGATAATCGCCAGTCTCGCAGACCTGGCCGACCACGTCGACCGTCATGCGCGGCGTGTCGGCCGGTGGCTGCACGACCGGCTTGATCTCGTGGAAGGCATCGTAGAGCGTCGGCCGGATCAGGTCGTTCATTGCAGCGTCGACGACCAGAAAATTCTTGGCGTCGCCTTCCTTCACGAAAATCACTTCCGAGACCAGGATGCCGGCGTTGCCGACGATCAGCCGGCCCGGCTCGAACATCACTTTCAGTCCGAGCTTGGTGACATGCTTGCGCACGATCTGGGCATAGGCGTCAGGCAAGGGGGGCGGGTTGTTATCGACGCGGTAGGGAATGCCGAGGCCGCCGCCGAGATCGACATGCTCGATGGCATGGCCGTCGCCGCGCAGCGCGCCGACCAGGTCGACCAGCAGGGCGAAGGCGTCGTCGAAAGGCTGCAGTTCGGTGATCTGGCTGCCGATATGGGTGTCGATGCCTGTGACTTTGATGCCGGGAAGCGTTGCCGCGCGGGCATAGACCTGGCGCGCCCGCTGCCACGGAATACCGAACTTGTTCTCGGCCTTGCCGGTCGAGATCTTCTTGTGTGTCCTGGCGTCGACATCGGGATTGATGCGCAGCGAGACCGGCGCCACCTTGCCCAGGGCGGCGGCGCGGGCCGACAGGAGTTCGAGTTCCGGCTCGGACTCGACGTTGAAGCAAAGGATGCCGGCTTCGAGCGCAAAGTCCATTTCACGCGCCGTCTTGCCGACACCGGAAAACAGGATCTTGCCGGCCGGGACGCCGGCGGCCAGCGCCCGGCGCAACTCGCCTTCCGAGACCACGTCGGCGCCGGCGCCGAGCCTGGCCAAGGTCCGCAGCACCGCCTGGTTGGAATTGGCCTTCATGGCGTAGCAGACCAGCGCGTCGAGCCCGGCAAAGGCCTCGGCGAAGACACGGTAGTGCCTGGTCAGCGTCGCCGTCGAATAGCAGTAGAACGGCGTGCCGACCTGCTTCGCGATGTCGGGGATCGCGACGTCTTCGGCATGCAGCACGCCGTCGCGGTAGTCGAAATGGTTCACGAGAGTGATTCCGGAAGTTGGAGCACATTGAGATCGGATTTAGGAAACCAAACCCGGCCTCATCGGCTTTAGATCAGCGGATCGAGGATGAACTTCTTGTCCTTGACCGGTTTTTCCGGTTCTGGCGGCAAAGGCTGTTTCGCCTTTTCGGCATCCTTGCGCGCCTGGACGGCCGCCTCGTAGGGCGTGTCGAGACCGGCCTTGCGGCCGCAGGCGGTCACGGAGGCAAGCGCCGCAAGCAGCGTCAGCGTTACCAAAATCCTGCTTCCGGTCATCGATCCATCCGTCTGAAACTTTTGCCAGCCGCCGCTTTTAGCCGAGTTCTAAACCTATTGCACCCCGGATATTGCCGATCGCATTATCCGGGATATTGCTGATCGCAATATCCCGCGTCACGCCTTGGCGAGACGCTTTTTCCAAGAGCGTATCTGCTTGCGCACCTCCGACGGCGCGGTGCCGCCGAAGCTGGTGCGGCTCTTGATCGAATTCTGCACCGCAAGCACCGAGAAAATGTCGGACGTGATGCCGGGGTTGATCGATTGCAGATCCTCCAGCGAAAGCTTCTCCAGGCTGACCTTCTTGTCTTCCGCCAGTGCCACCGCGCGGCCGGTGACATGATGCGCCTCGCGGAACGGCAGGCCCAAAGTGCGCACCAGCCAGTCGGCGAGGTCGGTGGCGGTGGCGTGGCCGGAGCCGGCGGCCTTCTTCATGGCGGCCGCATTGACGGTCATGTCCGCGACCATGCCAGTCATCGCCGCCATCATCAGATCGAGCGTCTCGGCGGCGTCGAACACCGATTCCTTGTCTTCCTGCATGTCCTTGCCATAGGTCAAAGGCATGCCCTTCATCACCGTCAGCAGGCCGACCAGATGGCCGTTGACGCGTCCGGTCTTGCCGCGCACCAGTTCGGCGGCGTCGGGGTTCTTCTTCTGCGGCATGATCGAGGAGCCGGTGGAGAAACTATCCGACAGCCTGATGAAGCCGAATTGGGGCGTCGACCAGATGATGATCTCCTCGGCCAGCCGCGACAGGTGCGTGGCGCAGATCGCGGCCATGGCGAGGAACTCCAGCGCGAAATCGCGGTCGGAGACGCTGTCCAGCGAATTGCGCATCGGCTCGCGGAAGCCGAGGGCCCTGGCGGTCTGGTGGCGGTCGATCGGGAAGCTGGTGCCGGCAAGGGCGGCGGCGCCGAGCGGGCTCTCGTCCATGCGTTCGATCGCATCGCGCACGCGCGACAAGTCGCGCGAAAACATCTCGACATAGGCCATGCAATGATGGCCGAAGGTCACCGGCTGTGCCGCCTGCATATGGGTAAAGCCCGGCATGACGGTCGCCGCATGTTCCTCGGCCCGTTCAAGCAGCGCCGTCATCAAGCCTTTCAACGCCTCGGCGACGCGAAAGCACTCGTCCTTGACCCAGAGCCGCAGATCCACCGCGACCTGGTCGTTGCGCGAGCGGGCGGTGTGCAATCGGCCGGCGGCCGGGCCGATCAGGTCGGCAAGCCGAGCCTCGACATTCATGTGGATGTCTTCCAGCTTCGTCGAAAACTCCAAGCTGCCGGCTTCGATCTCTTTCAAGATCGTGTTCAGCCCGTGAGCGATTTTTTCTTGATCAGCCGCCGAAATAATGCCCGTTTGCGCCAGCATCTCGCTATGGGCGATCGAGCCTCTTATGTCCTGCGCATAGAGTTTGCGGTCGAACGAGATCGACGCGTTGATCGCTTCCATGATCGCGGCCGGACCCGAGGCAAATCGTCCGCCCCACATCTGGTTGCTGGTCTTCTTGTCGCTCATGGCTATAACCCGTGCTTCGGAGCAGTTTGAGAAAATGGCAGACGGAAACAGATTTTTCCCGGCATCGCGCCTGATCGTCGCCGCCCTGGTGGCGGGAGCGCTGGCCGGTGCGGTCGCGGTATATGTCAGCGAGAGCCGGTCTGGCAACAACGCCGCACCCCAGCTGGCGGCCGGCGAAAGCAAGGACGACGTCGCCTGCGCCGCCAAGAGCGACCGCGCCAAGAAGATCGCTGCCGCCGCCACCGGCGAGGTCGCAGCACTTTTGCCCGCCGATCCGCCGCAATCCATGAAGAGCCTCGCCTTCAATGGTCCGGACGGCAAGCCGATGACGGTCGCCGATCATGCCGGCAAGATGGTGTTGCTCAATCTGTGGGCGACATGGTGCGCGCCATGCCGTGCCGAAATGCCGGCGCTCGATGCGCTGCAGAAGGAGAAAGGCAGCGACGCCTTTCAGGTCGTCGCCGTCAACGTCGATGCCGGCGACGATGTGAAGCCGAAGAAGTTTCTCGCCGATACCGGCGTGCACACGCTCGGCTACTACCGGGATTCGACGATGACGCTGTTCAACGAGCTGAAGACGCGCGGCCTGGCGCTTGGTCTTCCCGTCACCATGCTGATCGATGGCGAAGGCTGCCTGATCGCTCACATGAACGGCCCCGCCGAATGGTCCGGGCCTGACGCCAAGCGGCTCGTCGACACGGCGCTCGGGTCGTGAGCCTAAAGCGCCGGTGTGACGTTTTCATGCCGGCGCAACCGCCGAGGGGAAGGCAAGCCCAGCTGTCCACAGGCCCGGGAGGCCACAACAGAACTGTCACATACCTTCTCTAAGAGAGCGGGCAAGGACTTGCGCAAGACCCTTGTCACCTGTCATTCAAGAGGGAAGAAATCATGACAATCATCAAGCGGGGCCTCACTGCCCTTGCCGCAGGCGCGCTCAGCACCGCGCTGGCGGTTCCTGCCTTCGCCGAGCCGGTAAAATTCGATTTCTGGTTCGGGCTCTCGGGCGACCTCGCCCGCGTCGTCGATACGATGTGCAAGAACTTCAACGCTTCGCAGACGGATTATGAAGTCGTATGCACCAGCCAGGGCAATTACGATGCCACGCTGCAGAACACCATCGCCGCGTTCCGCGCCGGCAAGCAGCCCGCCATCGTGCAGGTCTATGACGTCGGCACCGCCACGATGATGCTGTCGGGCGCCTACAAGCCCGCCGACAAGCTGATGGAAGAAAACGGCTACAAGATCGACTACGCCGACTATTTCCCCGGCATCGCGCGCTACTACGCGACCTCGAAGGGCGAGATGCTGTCCTTCCCGTTCAATTCCTCGACCGCGCTGATGTACTGGAACAAGGACGCCTTCGCCAAGATCGGCAAGACCGAGGCGCCCAAGACCTGGGAAGACGTCGGCGCCGACCTGCAGGCGATGAAGGACGCCGGCTATGAATGCCCGATGGCGATCAACATCTCCGCCAACGAAAGCTGGCAGTTGATGGAGCAGTTCTCGGCCATCCACAACCAGCCGATCGCCACCAAGAACAACGGCTATGACGGCCTCGACGCGCGTCTGGAAGTGAACAAGACCAAGTTCGTCCAGTACGTCACCGATCTCAAGAAGTGGTACGACGCCGGCCTGATCAAGATCAAGTCCAAGGACCTCGGCCAGGACATGGTCCAGGCGTTCGCTTCGGGCACCTGCCAGGTGATCATGACCTCGGTCGGCGACCACGGCACGGTCGGCAAGACGCAGAAGGAAGGCATGAACTGGGACGTCGCCGAACTGCCGGCCTATGCCGGCACCGAGCGCAAGAATTCGCTGGTCGGCGGCGCTTCGCTTTGGGTGCTCTCCGGCAAATCGGACGCTGAGTACAAGGGCGCGGCTGCGTTCCTCAATTTCATCCACGACCCCAAGACCGCTTTGTTCTGGTCGACCAATACCGGCTACATTCCGGTCACCAAGTCGGGCTTCGACTACATGAAGTCCACCGGCTTCTACGACAAGGCCCCCTACAAGGGCCGTGAAGTCGCCATCGCCAGCCTGACCGCGTCCGAGCCGACCGAAATCACCCGTGGTGTGCGCCTGGGCAACTTCACCCAGATCCGCGCCGAATTCGGCACGCAGATGCAGGCGATCTTCGCCAACAAGGTCAGCGTGCAGGAAGGTCTCGACACGCTGGTCAAGAATGGCGACGCCGTCCTCGATCGCTTCCAGCAGACCTATCCGGGCAAGACCCTGCCCTGATCACGGGAATTTCCCGGGCCGCCCGCCGACTCCATTTGAGCGACGGGCGGCCGTTTCATTATTGATCTCTCACTTGCATTAAGCCTGCGGCAACGGCGGACCGATGGAAAAACGCGTCACTTTCGCCAGTTGGACAATCGGCATCCTCTTCGCGGTGCCGCAGCTCCTGCTGATCTTCACGTTCTTCTACTGGCCCGCCGGCCAGGCCGTATACTGGTCGCTGACGCTGCAGCAGCCCTGGGGCGGCGGCAACATCTGGGTCGGGCTCGACAATTTCCGCTCGATCCTGGCCAACGCCGATTACTGGAACTCGATCACCGCCAGCCTTGTCTTTGCCGGGATCAGCACCGGGCTCGCGATGTTCATCGCGCTCGTGCTCGCCGCGCTCACCGACCGCCAGCTTGCCGGCTCGCGTCTTTATCGCGTGGTGCTGATCTGGCCTTACGGTATCGCCGCACCGGCCCTGGCGATGGCGTTCCGCTTCATCCTGGCACCGGAAGCCGGCTTCCTGGCCGTCGTCAACAAGGGCTGGCCCGGCTTCTGGGACCCCGGTCTCGACGGCGCCGACGCCATGGCTTCGATCATCATTGCCTTCTCGTGGAAATATGTCGGCTACAATTTCATCTTCTTCCTCGCGGCGTTCCAGGCCATTCCGCGTTCGCTCATCGAAGCCGCGGCGATGGACGGCTCCGGCGTCATCAGGCGCTTCTGGGACATCCAGTTCCCGCTGATCACGCCGACGATCTTCTTCCTGCTGGTCATCAACATCACCGAGAGCTTCCAGGATTCGTTCGGCATCGTCGACATCATGACGTCGGGCGGGCCGGCGAACGCCACCAATCTGATGGTCTACAAGATCTATTCCGATGGCTTCAAAGGCCTCGACTACTCGGGCGCCGCGGCGCAGAGCATCATCCTGATGGTGCTGATCGTCCTGCTCACCATCGTCCAGTTCCGCTTCATCGAGCGGCGCGTTCACTACAGGTGAAATGCCCATGGTCGAGCGCACCCCGATCCTCAATTTCTTCACCCATCTGATCCTGTTCATCGGCTTCGTCTTTTGCATCGCGCCGTTCGTCGTCGTGGCGATCGCCGCGTCGCACAACCTCAAGGATGTCAACGACGTGCCGATGTCGCTGCTACCGGGCAGCGATTTCTGGGTCAACATCAAGACGGCCTGGACGACGGCGGACCTCGGCCCCAAGCTGCTGAACAGCTTCATCGTCGCCGCGGGCGTTGCGGCCGGCAAGGTGATCATCTCGGCGCTCACGGCGTTCGCGATCGTCTATTTCCGCTTTCCTGGCCGGATATTCATCTTCTGGCTGATCTTCGTGACGTTGATGCTGCCGCTGGAAGTGCGCATCGTGCCGACCTATGCGGTCGTCGCCAACGTGCTGGCGCCCTACCAGGCCATTCTCGATGCGACAGGCTTGAGCTGGCTGATCGAGAAGGTGTCGGGCGTGCAGGTCTCGCTCAACCTCGGGCTGCTCAATTCCTACACCGGCCTGATCCTGCCGCTGGTCGCGACCGCCACCGGCACCTTCCTCTACCGGCAGTTCTTCCTCACTGTGCCGGATGAATTGACCGAGGCCGCGCGCATGGACGGCGCCGGGCCACTGCGCTTCTTCATCGATGTCCTTTTGCCGCTGTCGCGCAACAACATGGCAGCGCTCGGCACGATCATGTTCCTGTGGGCATGGAACCAGTATCTGTGGCCGCTGCTCATCACCACCGACCAGTCGCATGCGATGGCGGTAACCGAGCTCAAGTCCCTCATTCCCAATGTTGGCGGCACTCCGGAATGGCATATTGCCATGGCCGGCACGCTGATCGTCATGTTGCCACCGCTGATCGTCGTGGTCTTCATGCAGCGCTGGCTTGTGCGCGGCTTGATCGCCACCGAGAAATAACAGGAGACAAAAATGGCCTCCATCGCGATTCGCGACGTCAAGAAGAACTATGCCAAGACGCAGGTCGTGCATGGCGTCGATCTCGACTTCGCCTCCGGCGAATTCGTCGTCATCCTCGGCCCATCCGGCTGCGGCAAGTCCACGCTGCTCAGGATGATCGCCGGGCTGGAGGAGATTTCCGGCGGCACGATCGCCATCGACGGCACGGTCGTCAACAAGCTGGAGCCACGCCAGCGCGGCTGCGCCATGGTATTCCAGAACTACGCGCTCTATCCGCATATGAGCGTGGCCCAGAACATCGGCTATTCGCTCAAGGTTGCCGGCGTTCCTGCCGGCGAACGCAACCAGCGCATCCAGGCGGTGGCCCGCATGCTGGAGCTCGAGCACCTGCTCGAGCGCAAGCCGATGGCGCTTTCCGGCGGCCAGAGGCAGCGCGTCGCCATGGGCCGCGCCATGATCCGCGAGCCGAAAGTCTTCCTGTTCGACGAGCCGCTGTCCAACCTCGACGCCAAGCTGCGCGTGCAGATGCGTTCGGAAATCCGCAAGCTGCACCGCCGGCTGAATGCGACCTCGGTCTTCGTCACCCATGACCAGGTCGAGGCGATGACGCTGGCCGACCGGCTGGTGGTGATGAATGGCGGAAGGGTCGAACAGGTCGGCACGCCGGGTGAAATCTACACCCGCCCTGCCAGCCGCTTCGTCGCCACCTTTGTCGGCGCGCCGGCCATGAACATCCTTGAAGGCACCGTCGAACGCGACGGGCTGTCGCTGCTCGGCGGCAGCCGGCGCCTGGCCACGGCTCGCGTCGGCCTACCGGTCGGCACGAAGGTGGCGATGGGTATCCGGCCGGAAGCGGTCCGGCTGGTGGCGCCGGAGACGGCCGGCGCGCTCAAGGCCACTGTCGACCTCGTCGAGGAATTGGGCGCGGGGCGGGTCATCTACGTCGATCTCGATGGCGCCCCGTTTTCGGTAATGACGTCAGAGGCCGTGCATCCAGAGCCCGGCAGCACCGTCGGCTTGAAGATCTCGCCGGACGACATGCACTTCTTCTCGTCGGAGACAGGGACCCGTCTCGATGTCTTCAAGGCTTCCGTGCCCGAGCCGGCACTCTGATTTCCGACGCGCGCCGTTTCGCGCCTTCAGCAGTCGATCTCAAGCAAAGACGTGCGCCTTGCCCGATACGGTCAGCCGCACGATCTCGCCGACCGCCGGCGCGTCCATGCCGGATTTGCGCAGGATCAGCGGCGTGCCGCCGATCGCGGCGGCGTCCGGCGGATCGGAATTGTTCAGGAGCCGTACCGCGACCGTGCATGTCGAGCCGGCGAATTCCGATTCCGTTACCTCGCCGAACAGCATGTCGGGCGTCCCCGACATGCCCTCGTGCGAGGTGCGTTTCAGCCCGATCTGCTCCGGCCGCAGCATGATGCGGGCAATATCGCGGCTTTCCTTCGTGTCGACGGCGATGCGGCCCAGTGGCGAGTTGGCGAAGCCGCCCGAAATGCTCGCCGGCAGGATGATGGCATCGCCGAGGAACTCGGCGATCATCCTGTCCTTCGGCTTGAGATACAGTTCGCGCGGCGTGCCGACCTGGGAAAATCTTCCATCACGCATCACCGCCACCTGACTGGCGAAGGACAGCGCCTCGGCCTGGTCGTGCGTCACCAGGATGGTGGTGATGCCGGCCGTCTCCAGAAGTTCGGCCACCGCCTTGCGCATCGAGGCGCGCAGACCGGTATCCAAAGCCGAGAACGGCTCGTCGAGCAGCATCAGCCGAGGCTTCATCGCCATGGCGCGGGCCAGCGCCACGCGCTGCTGCTGGCCGCCGGAGAGCTGATGCGGGCGGCGTTGGAGGATCGCCTTGTCCAGTCCCACGATATAGGCAAGCTCGACGATGCGCTCGGCGCGCCTGTCGTCGTTTCGTCCCATGCCGAAGCCGATATTGTCCGAAATGGTCAGATGCGGGAACAGGGCGCCGTCCTGCGCCACCACGCCGATGCCGCGGCGATGCGCCGGCACAGCGGCGCCGCCATTGGCCAGCACCTGACCGTCGAGCACGATGCGGCCCTGGTCCGGGGCCTCGAAGCCGGCGATCAGCCGCAGCAAGGTCGTCTTGCCGCAGCCGGAAGGTCCAACGATCGCCGTGCGGCTGCCGCTGGCGACGTTCAGGTCGACGCCGGCAAGCGCGGAGACCGGGCCGTAACGCTTGTGCAGATTGCCGAGTTCGAGGAAGCTCATCGTCCCGCCATCCGTTTCGACTGGACGTAGAGCAGCCAGGTCAGGGGCAGCGACATCGCCACCATGATGAAGGCGTAGGGGGCCGCCGAGGCGTAGTCGATCTCGCCGCTGTAGGACCAGAACGCCATGGCCAGCGTGCGGGTGCCGTTCGGCGCCAGCATCTGGGTCGCGGTCAATTCGTTCATGATGCCGAGCGCCACCAGCGCCATGCCGGCCGCGGCACCGGGCGCCGACAGGCGGATTGTCGTCGACCACAGCGCGTTGAGCGGCCGCCGGCCGAGGCTGGACGCGGCGCGCTCGAGCTCGACCGGGGCCTGGGCTATCGAGGCACGCAGGCTGATCAGGGCACGCGGCAGGAACATCAGTGAATAGGCGACTAGGATGGTGAACAGGGTCTGGTAGAGCGGCAGTGCGATGCGCACGGTGATGGTCACCAGTGCCAGCGCGATGACGACACCCGGCAGCGAGCCGACAATGTAATTGCATCCCTCCAGCAGGCGCTGCAACGGACCCGGAGCGCGGATGGATATCCAGGCCATCGGCATTGCCGCGACAGTGGCAAGCAGCGCCCCGGCGAGCGACAGGAATAGCGTCTGGCCGAGTGCTAGGCCGATTTCATCGAAGCGCCAGACTTCGGCGCCGCCGGCGGCGAGCCAGCGCCCGATAATCACGAACGGCACGCCAAGCGCCAGCAATGTGGTGACGACGAGCAGCAGCAAGCCGGGCACAGTGGCGCGGCCGAGGCGCATCCGCTCCTGGTGTCGCGCGGCACCGGAGCCGACACGGGCATAACGCTCCTCGCCGCGCACCAGCACTTCGAGCCCGAGCAGCACGAAGCAGCACGTCACCAGCACACCGGCCAGCATGTTGGCGGCCGGACCGTTGAAGGTCGACTGGAACTGGTCGACGATCGCGGTCGTGAAGGTGTCGAAGCGGATGAAGACGTAGAGGCCATATTCGGCCAGCAGATGCAGGCCGACCAGCAGCGAGCCGCCGCATATTGCGAGCCTCAGCTGCGGCAGCACGACACGCCAGAACACGCGCCAGGGTCCGAGACCAAGTGCCGCGGCCGCATCCTCAAGGGCAGGATCGAGGCGGCGCAGCGCCGCCGACACAGGCAGATAGAGGAAGGGAAAATAGGCGATGACGGATACCAGCACGCCGGCCCACAGGCCGTGCAGCCCCGGCACCATGGTAATCCAGGCATAGGAATGCACGAAAGCGGGGATGGCGAGCGGCGCCACGCACAGCCAGGCCCAGAGCCGGGCACCGGGCAGGTCGCTGCGTTCGGTCAACCAGGCCAGCGTCACCGACAAGGTTATGGCGATCGGTACGGCCAGCAGCACCAGCAGGCCGGTGTTGACCAGCAGTTCGCCGACACGCGGCCGGAAGACCAGTGCCGAGACGGTCTCCCAGCCCGTCTGCACCGCGATCCAAATGATGAAGGCAAGCGGCACCAACGCCAGCAGTGAGACCGATACGGCTGCGGCGACCAGCCAAGGCGCCACGCGCCGCTGCGTCCTTCGGCGCATCTTCGGCGCTAGGCCAGGGTGCGCGAGATCGACCGCGGGCTGCATCGGCTCAAGCGCCATACCGTCGCGGCGCGGCGGCGGCAATCAGGGGACCACGGTCGCGGTCAGGAACGAAGCGTGTCGTCATGAACGAATGCATCTCGGAACAAAACGCTCCCGCGGAAGGTGGATTCCCGCAGGAGCACGGTTTGACGTCCTTATTAGGAAGAACGACGACTAAAGCAAGCCGGCCGTGGTCATCAGGTCGGTGACCTTCTTGGAGTTCAGGGTCGTGGCGTCGACCTTCGGCGCCTGCAGGTCGACCAGAGGCACGAGCTTCGGGTTGGACCCGGCACCCTTGCCGACTGCGTATTCGAAGGAGGTTCCGTTCTTCAGAACATCCTGGCCACCCTTGCCGGTCACCCATTTCAGAAAGGCCTGGGCTTCCTTGGGATGCTTGCTCGAGGCCAGCACGCCGCCGCCGGAGACCGACACGAAAGCGCCCGGATCCTGGTTCTTGAAATAGTGCAGCGCGACATTCTTCGAGTTTTCGCCGGTTTTGGCCTGATCGCCGAAATAGTAATAGTGGTAGATCAGGCCGCCTTCGATCTGGCCGGCATTGACCGCCTTCATCACGGTGCTGTTGCCCTTGTAGGCGGTGAAGTTCTCCTTCATCGCTTTCAGCCAATCGGCCGTGGCGGCCTCGCCCTTGAGCTGCAGCAGCGCGCTGACGATGGCCTGGAAATCGGCGCCCGAGGGCGAAGCAGCCCAGCGGCCCTTCCAGCTCGGGTCGGCGAGGTCGAGCATCGACTTGGGCAACTGATCGGCCTTGAGCTTGGTGGTGTTGTAGGCAAAGACGGTGCTGCGCGCGGCCACACCCACCCATTTGCCGCTCGCGGCCTGATAGTCCCGCGGCACCTGGGCCAGCGTGTCGGCGTCGACGGGGGCGAACAGGCCGGCATTCTCGACCAGCACCATGGCCGGCGAATTTTCCGTCAGGAACACGTCGGCGGGCGAGGAGGCGCCTTCGGCGACGATCTGGTTGGAGAAGTCGCTGTCGCCGCCATTGCGCAAGGTGACCTTGATGCCGGTTTCCTTGGTGAACCCTTCGGCCCAATCCTTGGCCAGGCTTTCATGCTGGGCGTTATAGACGATGATGCCGGCATCTTCGGCCGTGGCCGGACCAGCGGCCAGGCTGATTGCGAGCGCCGCTACGCTGGTCAGGGCAAGAAGGGGGGATTTCATCGGGTACTCCTCGGGTTGCCCGCATTGCGGGTGCGTCCGAGTATCAATTCATGAATGGGTTAGTCAAGATTAAAAGGCAATCGGCGCCATCACGATTTCGCGTGGCGGACGCGGCTGGCATCACCCGATATGTGGCGCTGGTGGCTGCTCCTGCGGGATGCAGCCATCGACCATCGGATGAATGGTCCAGCGCTGATCCAGCCCCTGCTGTGTTCGTTTGGTCTCCGGATCGAACGCTTCGTTCAGCATGGCGCACCAGGTTCGGCGCAGGTTCTCGCAACGTGTCCTGAACGCGGCGCTGCCAAGCCCGTCACGCATATCCTGCGCGATCAGGTCGGTCGCCTCGCCCGGCGGTTTGGGCGGGACCGCGCCGGCGTCGGGAAAGTCCGGGTCCCACTGAAGATAGTGTTTTGCGTCGACGGCGGCGACCGCATCGAATTTGACCACCGCCATCAGCGGATGAAACTCGTGCCAGCCCTTGTGATAGCCGTCATAAACATGTTCGCCGAGGACGGCGACATGATCGCCCATCCTGATGGGGCCGAGCGCCTTGTCGCCGACATTGGCGTCCTCGACATTACCGGGGTTCAAGTTGAACAATCCTTGCAGGACCGGCTTGACCCCGCCGAAATAGGACGCCGCTCCGCCAATGGCACCGCCGACGGCCGCCCCGACCAGTCCACCCAGGAACGAACCGATGGCGCAGCCCAGCGCGCCCAGGAAGAACGAGCCTATGGCGCAGCCGACAGCCGCGCCGACGCTGGCGCCGGCCGCCGCCGCGGCCACCGTGACCACCAGGGCCGCCGTCAGCAGGATGACGATGGCCGGCGCCCATTGGCGCATCTTGATCCAGAAGTCGCCCTCGGCCTCGCAGTGCAGCCCCCAGCGCGCATGATCGTCGGCGGTTGCGTAGCCCAGGTCCGTCTTCAGGTCATCGCGTGGCAACAGCAACTCATGACCCTGAAAGCCGTCGTTGAGGATGTCGTTCGCCGGATGGGCCGCAATGCTGTTGGCGAATTCCGCGACGACCGTGCCGTCGGCATTGTAGCGATTGGCGGCGGCCAAAGCCGCCTCGTTGGTTTCGGCGTTGAGGATTTCGGTCGTCGGATGCGGCATCAGTATGACGTCGAAATACTGGTCGTTGTCGAAAGCGCCGAGGTCGCTGCGGAACGGATTATAGGAGACGATGCCGACGGCGCATTTTGGGTTGTCCTTGTCGAGGCAGACCAGGCGATGGTTGAGCCATTCCCCGGCGGCCTTGTCGATCGTCGCAGTGGCGGACGCCAGAAAGGCGATCGCCGCTGCAAGTGCCGCGCCGACCGGGCCCAGCAACAAGCCGAAGACGGCAGCCAGTCCGGTGATGACGATGATCTGTAGCGCCTGGCCGGCGAGGAAAGCCAGTCGGTCGTCCTCGTTGTAGGGCTTGCCACCGGCCGGATAGAGAAAGCAACTCGTATAGTGCTTGTAGGCCATCGGCGCGCCTCAGCCTTTCGTGGCGGTGAGCGTCACACCGCCTGTGATGGCACGCGATCCGCTCTCGCCGATCGTGAAGACATGGACGTTGAAGGACTTTGAGCCACGGAAGGCGGCGTCCTTCGGTTCCATCTCGACAGCGATCTCGGTCATCTGGCGCGGCTGCAGCGAAAGCGTTCTCGGGACGATCCTGACCGACCAGTCGTCCGGAACGGGGAACCGGCCATAGGCCTGTTCCTCGAGGGCTCTGGCCCAGCGCGCCTTGCTCTCGGTGAGCCGCGGGATGTCCGTGCGCTCGTCCGGCCCTTGGCCGCGTGGCGGGACGCATGGCCGCAGCTTCGGCAGGGTGTAGCAGTCCGCCTCGATCTGGAAGCGGCGGACCACCGAGGCCTCGTTGCGCACGTTGAAAACGAACCTTGCCGGGGATTGCATCTCGGCAATGTTGACGTTCTTCTGGCCAAGGTTGTTGCTGGGGTTGGCGTCATCGCCCCAGGAGAGCTGTGCCTGCAGGCAATAGTGGCCGCCGGTGGCGGGCGTGGTCCAACTGAACTCGGCATAGGCGGGGCAATCGGCCGTGCCCTTGGCTCCGAGGTTGACGGCGGCGTTGGCGATCGGACGGGAAACGGTCTGCGCGCCGAAGGACAGGTAGGACAGCGCCACCCCGACGCCGACGGCCGGGGCATCGTAGGACCCGTTCCAGACACGCACGCGGACGCGATATGCATGTGATGGCTGGAGCGCGCCGCTGACTGGCGCGGCGCCGTCGAAAATGTCGATGTCGGGATTGTCCCAGGTGACCGCGAGCCCCTGCGCCATCAGATAGTACTGGGCATAGAGAAGAGGATCGGCGCGCTTGTAGACATCGGGCGGCAGCTGGATACAGCAGTCGTTCCGTGCCGGGCTTGGCGGCCGCTGGCCCTTGGCCAGCCGGCACAGCAGCATGCGAATGGTCGCAAACAGCACCTTCAGCCCGGCGGCTAGACGCTTCCAGAATTCCGCGGCGAACAACAGCAGCGCCGCGGTTCTGACGTGGTTGACCAGAGATCCCGCCATGTCGTGTTTCCCACGCTGAAAGGACGCAACGGTAATGTTTTCCTGGCGGGCGTGTCCCCGCCGGTTGTCCAGAGGCTATTTCTTCAGTGATCGTTGTCTTCTGTAGAAGTAGACGGCGGCGAAAAGGACTATGGCTGCAATGACAAGGCTGGCCTCGAAAGTACCCGAGCCATTGTCGGGAGAAAATCCAAAAAAGCGTTCAATGAAATCCATTTCGGCCGCCCTCCGATCCTTTGACGCTACAGAAAGCTTTACCTAACGTCAATCCAAGGACTGGGTCCGCGCTGTCCCTTCCGCCGGGGGCCGGGTACCGGGGACCCTGTCGGCGAATTTCGCGGGCGATCCAGCAAACTTTCGTGATTTGCGGGTAGATTGGCTTGGACATTATTTCGCCGGCCACGTAACAAATCAGTGCCGAGGCGCGAAGACCGGGGAGTGAACTCTTGTGAGCGGCAAGGACGAGGCCGAGCTTTCCCGGCTGATGCGGGCCGCGATCGCGGGAGATGAAAGGGCCTACGCCGACTTTCTCCACCGGATTGCCGCGCTGATCCGCGGCTTTGTCCGGCGCAAGATCGTGCAGGGCGGGGTCGATCCCGAGGACGTCGTGCAGGAAACCTTGCTGGCCATTCATGTGAAACGACATACCTGGCGCCAGGACGCGGCAGTGCTGCCCTGGGTCTATGCGATTGCTCGTTTCAAGCTCATCGATGCGTTCCGGCGGCGCGGACGGCGCATCGAGATCGATGTCGACGACATCGCCGAGACGTTCGCGGAACCGGAAACGGAAACCGTCAGCGAACGCGACATAAACCGGGCGCTCGACGGACTGCCGCCGGCACAGCGTTCCGTGGTTTCGGCCGTGTCCGTGGAGGGCCGCTCGATCGGCGAGACGGCGGCGAAGTTCGGCATCAGCGAGACGGCGGTGCGTGTGTCGCTGCACCGGGGACTTGCCGCCATAGCCAGGCGATTCGGACAGGGGCGGTTCGGACGGGAATGACATGAAGACCGACGATCTCATCAAGGCGCTCGACGCCGATGCCCGCAGCAAGGCGATGCCATTGCGCTCGGCCTGGTGGCTGGCCGCGGGTGCGGCCGCCGTCGTCGCGGCCGCGGTTTTCATGATGACGATCGGACCGCGCCCCGACTTCATGGCAGCCGCGCACACGATACGCTTCCTGTCCAAGTTTGCTTTCACCATCGTGCTCGCCGTCACTGCCTTTGCGCTGATCAGGGCGCTGTCGACGCCAGGTGCGGCGACAGGCCGGGCAATGGCGGCGATGATCATCGCGCCGCTGCTGGTCGCGGTGGCCGTGGTGCTGGAACTCTTCATGGTGCCGCAGGCGCTGTGGAGCACACGTCTGATCGGCTCGAACATGATGATCTGCATGAGCTTCATCCCGCTGATCGGTATCGGCCCGCTGGCCATCTTCCTGTGGATGCTGCGCTATGGCGCGCCGACACGGCCGGTTCTTGCCGGCGCGGTCGCGGGGCTGCTTGCCGGCGGCCTGGCGGCAACCTTCTATGCCGCGCACTGCTTCGACGACTCGCCGCTCTTCGTTGCCACCTGGTACACGATCGCCATCGCGGCTCTCACTTTGCTTGGTGCGCTCGGCGGGCGGCTTTTCGTGCGCTGGTAGCTGGATAACCGCGTCAACACCTTGTGAATACCGATCCTTAATCATGCCGGCAATTGTTTGCCGGTTGTCCATATCGCCGACCCCCCGACGCAACCTTTCCTTAAAATCGATCCTTCAGGGTTTTAACGGAAAAGGCGATTGCCCACGGGGGTGGCAAAAATCGTGAAGTTACGAGGACTCATCAGGCCTTGCGGACATGCGGCGCTGGCCTTGGCTGTAGCCGGCCTTGCCGCGGCGGTGGCCTCGATCGTGCTGCCGAGGCTGGACCTTGACGCCGAGGCGCTCGGGCTCTGCCTTCGGGTGTCGTTCGCATTGGCGGCCGGGGCGCTCCTGCTCGCCGCCGTGTTCATCACGCGCATTTCCGATGACCGGCGGCAGATCGCGGAAAGCGAGCAGCGGTTCCGCCGAGCCATGGAAGACTCGGCCATCGGCATCGCCATTGTCAGCCTCGACGGGCGTATTCTCCAGGCCAATCCAGCCTTCGCCTCCATGCTTGGCTACAGCCGCGAGGAAATCGAGGCGCTGACCTTCTTCCAGCTCACACATCCCGACGATCTGCAGATCGGCCAGGAAACCATGGAAAGCATGAGAGCTGGCGCGGTCAACGCCTTCCAATTCGAGAAGCGTTACCTCAAGAAGGATGGCACGCCCATTTGGGCCAACCTTGCCGGATCGGTCATTCGAAACCAGAAAAGCGACCGCCCTCTCTACCTCGTCTCACAGATCGAGGACATAGACGCGCGCAAGCAGGCCGAAGCGCGCATCGCCGAGGCGGAGACGCGCTGGAATTTCGCGCTGGCTAGCGCCGGTCAAGGTGTCTGGGACCTGGACATGCGCAAGGGCGGCACCACTTATTCCTCCACCTGGGTCAAGATGCTGGGCTACGGGGAGGGCGAACTCGATGGCGACCCCGACCGCTGGCTGACGATGATCCATCCAGACGACCGCGCCGCGGTCGAGGAGGCCGATCGCGCCCATCTGGACGGCAAGACGGAATTCTTCGAGGCCGAGTTCAGGATGCGCCACAAGGACGGCCGCTGGATCTGGATCCTCGACCGCGGCAAGGCCATCGAGCGCGATGCGGACGGACAACTGATCAGAGCGATCGGCAGCTTGACCGATATCACCCGGCGCAAGCAGGCCGAAGAACGGCTCACCATCTCGGCGGCGATGCTGGCCGACGAGAAGGAGCGGCTGAGGGTGACGCTGCAGTCCATCGGCGACGCGGTCATCTGCACCGATGCGGCGAACCGCGTCACCTTCATGAACCCGGTGGCCGAGACACTGACCGGCGTTTCCGGCGACGAGGCACTGGGCAAGACACTGAGCCATGTCTACTGGGCGGTCGACGAGGAGACCGGCCACAGGATCGGCACGACGCGGCCCGTGACGGGCGAAGAGGCGCCCTCCGACCAGAACAGCCGCGCGGTGCTCATCCGGCGCGACGACACACGCTGCAGCATCCGTCAGGTCGTGTCGCCGATCATCAACGAGCACAACGAATTCGGCGGACTGGTCATCGTCTTCCAGGACTTCACCGATGCTCGCGCCCTACAGCGCCAGCTTGTCCATGCGGCATCGCATGATGCGCTGACCGGCCTTGCCAACCGTTCGAGTTTCATCCGCGCCATGGAGGAACTGGTCGATCGGGCGCGCCAGGACGGCGCGGCGGCTGGGGACCGCCATCAGTTCATGTACGTCGACCTCGACCATTTCAAGCTGGTCAACGACACCGGCGGTCACGCCGCGGGAGACGCCTTGCTGAAGCGGGTCGCCGAGGCCGTGCGCGGGGTGCTTGGTCCTGAAGACATCGTCGCGCGGCTGGGTGGCGACGAATTCGCCGTCATCCTGAAATCGGGTTCGACGATCGGCGCCAGGATCGCGGCGCGCTCCATCATCGATGCGATAGCGGGTCTCAACTTCACCTGGGATGGCCGGCCGCACGCGATCGGCGCCAGCGTCGGGCTGACGGCGATCCGCGCCAATTGCGGCGAAGCCGACGAGATCATCGCAAGGGCCGACGCCGCCTGCTATGCGGCCAAGGCGGCGGGCCGCGGATGCATTTCGGTGGCGCCGGGCGGCAAGATCAGCGACGACAGGTCGGAACCGCCAAAGCCGCTCGCCGCGGCGTCGTGAGCGGCAGCCGCATCCGCACGGTTCATCGTTTCACGGAAACGCCGAACCTTGTCCTGGAATTGCGTCAGCGCGTCGGGACCGGGTGCTCGCCGCGATAGTCGTAGAAGCCGCGTCCGGTCTTGCGGCCGAGCCAGCCGGCCTCGACATATTTGACCAGCAGCGGGCAGGGGCGGTACTTCGAATCCGACAGGCCGTCATGCAGCACCTGCATGATCGACAGGCAGGTGTCGAGGCCGATGAAATCGGCAAGCTGCAGCGGTCCCATCGGATGGTTGGCACCGAGCCGCATGGCGGTGTCGATGGCGTCAACCGAGCCGACGCCTTCATAGAGAGTGTAGATCGCCTCATTGATCATCGGCAAAAGGATGCGGTTGACGATGAAGGCCGGGAAATCCTCGGAGACCGTGATCGTCTTGTCGAGCTGCTTCACATAGGTCTTCGCCGCCTCGAAGGTCTGGTCCTCGGTGGCGATGCCGCGCACCAGTTCGACCAGCTTCATCAGCGGAACCGGGTTCATGAAATGTATGCCGATGAACCGCTCCGGCCGGTCAGTCTGCGCGGCCAGCCGTGTGATCGAAATCGACGAAGTGTTGGTCGCCAGGATCGCTTCGGGGTTGAGCTGCGGGCAGAGCTGCGCATAGATCTTGCGCTTGACGGTCTCGTCCTCGGTCGCCGCCTCGATCACCAGATCGGCGCCGGCAAGATCGGCCATCGCCGGTGCCGACGTGATGCGCCCCATGGCCTGGTTGCGGAGTTTCTCGTCGAGCTTGCCTGATCCCACCTGACGGGCCATGTTGCCGCTGATGGTGGCGATGCCCTTCTCGATGCGGTCCGGCGATACATCGTAGATCAGCACCTTATAGCCCGAAAGCGCTGAGACGTGGGCGATGCCGCCGCCCATCTGGCCCGCACCAATGATGCCGATCGTCTCGATCTTGCTCATTTTACCCGATCCCGTCCGGAGCGTTTTTCGCCAGAATCGCGAACCGCCCCATCTCTTTGTTTTTCCCGCAATTCCCGGCGCAAAAAACCTGCGCACTGCCGCTGGAATTGCTCTAAGCCCTAGTCACTGATTATTGTGCGGTGCAAACTAAAAGGGCGGGGCGACTTCGTCTACCCCGCCCCTAGCAATTTAATACGGTTTGCGCGGAAGCGTCAAAGCGCCTTCTGCAACTCCGGCAGGATGACGAAGAGGTCGCCGACGAGGCCGTAGTCGGCAACCTGGAAGATCGGTGCCTCCTCGTCCTTGTTGATGGCGACGATGACCTTCGAATCCTTCATGCCGGCCAGGTGCTGGATGGCACCGGAGATGCCGACCGCGATGTAGAGGTCGGGGGCGACGACCTTGCCGGTCTGGCCGACCTGCCAGTCGTTCGGGGCGTAGCCGGCATCGACGGCGGCGCGGGACGCGCCGACGGCGGCACCGAGCTTGTCGGCGACCGGCAGGATGACTTCCTGGAATTTTTCCGAGGAGCCGAGCGCGCGGCCACCCGAGATGATGATCTTGGCCGAGGTCAGCTCCGGGCGGTCGGTTTCAGACAGCTTGTTCTCGACGAAGGTGGACAGGCCTGGATTGGCCGCCGCCTGAACCGTCTCGACCGAAGCCGAGCCGCCGTCCGGTGCCGCCTGGAAAGAGGCGGTGCGCACGGTGATGACCTTCTTGGCGTCGCTCGACTGCACCGTCTGGATGGCGTTGCCGGCATAGATCGGCCGCTTGAAGGTGTCCGGCGAGACCACCTCGATGATCTCGGAGACCTGCGCCACATCGAGCAGGGCCGCCACGCGCGGCGCGATGTTCTTGCCGGCGGATGTCGCCGGCGCGATGATCGTGTCGTAGGCACCGGCCAGCGAGACGACCAGTGCCGCCGTCGGCTCGGCCAGGCGCTCGGCGAGTTCGTCGGCTTCGGCCAGCAGTACCTTGCTCACGCCTTTGAGCTTGGCAGCGGCATCCGCCGCACCCTTGGCGGCCTTGCCGGCGACCAGCACATGCACGTCCGAGCCGATCTGCAGGGCGGCCGAAAGCGCCTTGGCTGTCTGGTCGGAAAGGGTGGCATTGTCGTGTTCGGCGATGAGGAGAATTGCCATTGTTTATCCCTGACTTTCGTCTTCGAAGCTCCCTGAAATCCGGTCAGGCCGAGCCGAAAACGGTTGGTTTCGAGAACCGGAGCGGAGCGTACATCCGTACGTGAGCACCGGAAGCGCAGAAGCCAGCCGTTTGCAGGCCGGCCTCATCGGATTTCCTTACAGCACGCCGGCTTCGTTCTTGAGCTTGTCGACCAACTCGGCGACGCTCTTGACCTTGACGCCCGCCTTGCGGCCGCCGGGCTCCTCGGTCTTGATGACCTTGAGACGTGGTGTGACGTCGGCGCCGTAGTCGGCCGGGCTCTTCTCGTCGAGCGGCTTCTTCTTGGCCTTCATGATGTTGGGCAGCGAGGCATAGCGCGGCTGGTTGAGGCGAAGGTCGGCGGTCACGATCACCGGCATCTTCAGCTCCACCGTCTGCAGGCCGCCGTCGACCTCGCGCGTCACCTTGGCATGGTCGCCGTCGAGCACGACCTTGGAAGCGAAAGTGCCCTGCGCCCAGCCCAGAAGCGCCGCCAGCATCTGACCGGTCTGATTGGAGTCGTCGTCGATCGCCTGCTTGCCGAGGATGACAAGGCCGGGCTTTTCCGCCTCGACCACGCCCTTCAGCACCTTGGCGACGCCGAGCGGCTCGGTCTGCTCGTCGGTCTTGACCAGGATGGCGCGGTCGGCGCCCATTGCGAGCGCGGTGCGCAGCGTTTCCTGCGCCTGCTGCGGGCCTATCGACACGACGATGATCTCTTCGGCCTTGCCGGCTTCCTTGAGCCGGATCGCTTCCTCGACCGCGATCTCGTCGAACGGGTTCATCGCCATCTTGACGTTGGCGAGTTCCACTGCCGAACCATCAGCCTTCACGCGAACCTTCACATTCGCATCCACAACCCGCTTTACGGGCACAAGGATCTTCATTTGCCTTCACCTCTTCACGCTAGTTGGGCGCGCTATAGCAGCCTGCGCCTTTTCTGAGTTGTCGAAAGCCGACATCCAGGATGGAAATTCCGGTCTTTGACCGCCTTGGGCCTAGGCGGAGACGTTTCCGTAGTTGGGGCAACCCTGGACGTCAATACGCTGAAAGCGGCTCAAATCGGTTCAGTTTGGGCCGGAAGGGTTTCCTCGGCCCCAGCGCGCCGTGGTGGCCGGCGGCTCGGGCACCGCTGGCTCAGCGGCAACAGGCGGTTGGCCGGGAGCAGGGGCCGCGGTATCCTCGTCAGCGGCGGCAAAAAGCGGCACGCCGCGGCTGCGCAAAACCAGCACCAGAACCGCGCCCGCAATGATGCCGCCGATGTGGCAGGCCCAGGAGATCTGATCTTCACCGCCGGCCGCGAACATGACGACCTGGAACAGCACCCACAGGACGAGCGGGATGAAGGCCGGAATGCGCAAAGGGATCCGGGCAAAGGCAAGCACCCACACCTTCACCCTGGGATAGAGGATCAGGTAGGCGACGACCACGCCGGCAATGGCGCCGGAGGCACCGATCAGCGGCACCTGCGAGTCCCAGGCGACCAGTCCCTGGAAGGCGGCTCCGGCGGCGGCGCAAAGGAGATAGAAGATCAGGTAGCGGATGTGGCCGAGCGCGTCCTCGACATTGTCGCCGAACACCCAAAGGAACAGCATGTTGCCGCCGAGATGGAAAATGTCGGCGTGCAGGAAGGAGTAGCTGAGGTAGCTGAGGCTCTCGGGGATGATGACAAAGCGAGGGTCGAGCTCGGCTGTGTCGTGAACGACGGAGGGGATGAAGCCGAGCCCAAGCACCGCGGCATTGGTGAAGTTCTCGCCGCCGAGCGCGGTGGCGCAATAGACCACGGCGTTGGCGACGATCAGCCCGATCGTCACATATTGAAGCCTGATATGGCGCAGCCTGTTGGTGTCGTATAGCGGGATGAACATCTGTCGTCTGCCCCCTCCCGCCTTTCGGTCCGTTCAGCGGTTCTTGCCGGGAACCCATAGCACGTCGGCATTTCCATTGTCATTGACCGCCCGCGCGGCGACAAACAGGAAATCCGAGACGCGGTTGATGTATTTCAGCCCGTCGCGGTTGACATGTTCGGCCGGGTCCTGCGCCAGGGCCACCATCAGGCGCTCGGCTCGCCTGGCCACGGTGCGGGCGAGATGGAGAGCGGCCGCGGCCGGCGTGCCGCCGTTCAGCACGAAGGATTTGAGCGGCTGGAGGTCCTTGTTGAGAAGGTCGATGTCGTGCTCGACGCGGTCGGTCTGGACGGCAACGATGCGCAGCGGCTCGTAACCAAGCGGCTTGCCGTCATCAGGCACGGCGAGATCGGCGCCGAGGTCGAAAAGGTCGTTCTGGATGCGGGCCAGCATGGCGTCGATCGCCGGATGGCCCTGCGCGGTGTGCACGCGAGCCATGCCGATGCAGGCATTGGCTTCGTCGACCGTGCCATAGGCGTCGACCCTGAGATCGGATTTCAGCCGCCGCTCACCGGTGCCAAGGCCGGTTGTGCCGTCGTCTCCGGTGCGGGTGTAGATCTTGTTGAGCTTGACCACATCGCCTCCCGAAAGGCCTCACTTGCGGGTGAAATACACGGCCAGCAGGATCAGCGCCAGCGCCACGGCCTGCAGCAGAACGCGGGCCTGCATCAGCTTGTTGGAGGTCACACCGGAACCGCCACGCATCATGTTGACGAGGCCCCTGATCAGCACGACCACCACGGCGGCCATGACCAGAATGGCAAGGATGTTGAAGACGGTGCCCATTTTGCGTTCCAGTTCTTTTCTTGTTCAAGCGCGTTTGGCGAGCAGGCGGTGGAGCATCGATGCCGGCAGGATGCGTTTGAGCATGGCGCCGATTTTAGCTGACATTGTTACCACATAGTGCGGGCGTGGGCGCCGCGACAGAAGTGCATGGCGAAGCACCTTGTGGACCACTTCCGGCCCCGGCTTCAGTGCCGACTGGCTGCCGCCGGCGCGCATGCGCTCGAGTTGCGCGGCGTAGTCGGCGCGATGCACCGAATTCTCATGGTCGATATTCCTCAGGAACCAGGGCAGGCCATTGCTGGCGATCTTCGACTTCACCGGCCCCGGCTCGATCAGCGAGACATGGATGCCGCTGCCGGCCAGTTCCTGGTGCTGGCAGAGCATCAAGGCCTCCAAGGCATGCTTGGAGGCCGAATAGGCGCCGCGAAAGCGCACAGGCACGAGACCCAGGATCGATGAGCAATGGACGAGGCGGCCGTGGCCCTGGCGGCGCATCGCCGGAAGCAGACGGCGGGTCAGGTCGTGCCAGCCGAAGAAATTCGCCTCGAACTGCTCTTTGAGCGCTGCGACGGGCAGGTCCTCGACGGCACCCGCCTGCGCGTAGGCGCCGTTATTGAACAGCGCGTCGAGCCTGCCGCCGGTGCGATCGAGCACCGCTGTCACCAGCGCGGCGATCGATGCCGGTTCGGTGTAATCGAGATAAAAAGCCTCGATTCCGTCCGCTTCGAGTGCGGCGATATCTTGCGGCTTGCGCGCCGTCGCGAACACGCGCCAGCCCTCGGCCTTCAATGCACGGGCGCAATAGGCGCCTATGCCGGAAGATGCACCGGTGACGATGATGGTGCGCAACTCTGTTGCTTGCGAATTCGCGGTTTGACGAAGGGTTGCCATTTGCCGCATTCCCTTCCCATATTCGCGGCGTCGAGACAATCGAAGGGAGCGCGCGTTCTTGCTGCGGAAGATAGTCGCCCTGCGCCGCGTGCTCTACGACGCGATCGGCCATTTCAACACCGATGACGGTTGGGCTATGGCCAGCCATCTGGCGATCACGTCGCTGATGGCGCTGTTTCCGTTCCTGATCTTCGCCACGACGCTGGGCAGCTTCCTCGGCGCCGAGGCCTTTGCCGATACGGCGGTGCATCTGGTCTTCGATACATGGCCCGATCAGATCGCCAAGCCGATCGCGCGTGAGGTGCTGAACGTACTGACCGTCAGGCGCACCGATCTGTTGACCTATGGCGTGCTGCTTGCCGCCTATTTCGCGTCGAACGGCATCGAGGCGCTGCGCACGTCGCTCAACCGGGCCTATCGGGTCACGGAAACGCGCGGCATCATCTATCGCCGGGTGCAGAGCATCTTCTTCGTGCTGATCGCGACCGCGGGTTTCCTGGCGATCAGCGTGCTCCTGGTGTTCGCGCCCCTGCTGGCGCGGCTGGCGGAAGCCCATTTCATATGGATCAAACCTTATACGGGCACGATCACGTTGTGGCGTTACATCATTGCCTCGACCGTCATCATCGGCGGGCTGTTCGCCGTGCATTACTGGCTGCCGGCCGGCAAGCGTCGCTTCGTCTCGCTGGTGCCGGGCATCATCTTCACGCTGGTCGCGTGGCTTATCGGCTCGACAATGTTCGCCACCTATCTCGACCATTTCTCGTCCTATGTGACGACCTATGCCGGTCTCGCCTCCATCATGATCGCGGTGGTTTTCCTCTACATCGTCTCGGCGATCTTCATCCTCGGCGGCGAGCTCAACGCCGCGATCAGCCGTTATCTGGAGGCGCGTGCCCGCGTCGGTTGAGGCCTCGCGGGTCTCGCGGTTGCCAGGCCAACGCCGAAGGTCGTGATCGCCATGCCGACAATCTGCGGCGCGTTGAGCTGTTCGTTGAACAGGACCCAGGCGATGATGGCTGTCACCGCGGGCACCAGATAGAACAGCGAGGCCACCTTCGACATCTCGCCGTCGCGGATCATCACCATCAAAAGGAAGATGGCGCCGACCGACAGCACCAGCACAAGCCAGGCCATGGCGAAGATCAACTCGCCATTGATGACGACGGTATGCGTTTCGAAGGCAAGCGCGGCCAGGATCATCAGCGACGCTCCGCCGACATATTGCCACATGGTGGCCGCCACGAGGTCGCCGCCTGATGCAAAACGCTTCTGCCAGATGGTGCCGGCGGCCATGCCGAGCACGGAGACCAGCGAGGCGGTCAACGTCGCCGCCGTCACGCCGCCGCCGAGCGCACCGAGTTTCGGCCACAGAACGATGACGATGCCGATCAGGCCGATACCAAGGCCAAGCCAGTGGCGCGGCAGGATGGCTTCCCCGAGAAACTTGCCCGCGAGCACAGCGGTGATCAGCGGCTGCAGGCCGACAATCAGGGCGGAAAAACCGGCCGGCATGCCTCGGTGGATGGCCCAGAAAACCGCGCCGAGATAGACGCCATGCATCAGCATGCCGGCGCCGGCTGCATGAAGCGCCTCTTCACGTGTGGCTCGTTTCGAACCGAGTACCACCGTCAGGATGGCGAACAGGGCCGCCGCCAGCACGAAGCGCACGGCGAGGAACGTGAAGGGTTCCGCCCACGGCATGGCGTAACGCGCGCCGATGAAGCCCGTCGCCCAAAGGACGACGAAGGTGGCGGGGATGAACCGCTTGAGACTGCGCATGTTCCGAGACCGCCACGTTCATGAGGATTGATCGTCGCGATGCTCTAAGCCTGTTCAACCCGGCGCGCAAAACGAAACGATTGATCCATGCGTCACGAGAATTCAACGGGTGGCGCGTCCGGAGAGCGTTTTTCCTGACATTGCGCCGATCAAAGTCCAACCGTCCTCCTGACATCGTCCGGCGAAGCGCCTGCATCACGCAAGGCGGCGAGGCCGGTCGCCCTGAGGCTCTTCGACAGCTTTCGCCCGTCCGGCCCGAGGATCAGCCGATGATGGAAATAGGCGGGTGGCTGCAACCCCAGAATTTCCTGGAGCAGCCGCTGCACCCCGGTCGCGGAAAACAGGTCCTGTCCGCGCACGACATGACTGACCCCTTGCAGCGCGTCGTCCACGACGACAGCGAGGTGATAGCTGGTCGGGATGTCGCGGCGCGCCACGATCACGTCGCCCCAGTCCTGCGGACGGGCCTCGACCAAGTGCGTCGCTGATAATGTCTCATCGGTGAATTCGGTCCATGCGAGGTCCTTGCCGGCATGCGCCATGGCTGCTGTGACGTCCAGCCGCCAGGCGAAGGGAGCGTTCCCGGCGATGCGCCGTTTGCGTTCCTTCACCGGCAATGCCTTGTCCGCCGGTGGATAATGCGGCACCCCGTCGGGATCGCGCGGCCAGTCGCGCCCGCGCTTCTCTGTGTCGGCGATGAAAGCCCTGATCTCGCCGCGGCTCATGAAGGCGGGATAAACCAGTTCCTCGCGGATCAGCCGGTCCAGCACCGCCTCGTACCCGGCGAAATGCTCCGACTGGCGGCGCACCGGCTCTTCCCAGCCCAGGCCCAGCCACGTCAGGTCGGCAAGCATGTCGGCCTCGAAGCGCGGTGTGCAGCGCGCGGTGTCGATGTCTTCGACGCGCAGCAGCAGGCGGCCACCGCCGGCCTTTGCAAGCTTCTGGTTGAGCAGCGCCGAATAGGCGTGGCCCAGGTGAAGTTCGCCGTTGGGGCTGGGCGCGAAGCGGAATGTCAGGAGCGTCATGTCTCAGGCGGCAATCGGGTTGTGCTGCGGTTTTGGCCGTTGCTACTTTGTTGCACATTCGCGGACAAGGATACCATGCAGCGCATCGCGACACTGGACGACGTGGAGCGGGGGCTCGATGCGCTTTGCATCATCGACCCGCGCCTGGAAAGGGTGCGCGGCATGGCCGGCGAGGTTCCGCTCAGGCTTTCGGAACCGGACTTCAGGAGCCTGGCCTCGATCATCGTCTCGCAGCAAGTGTCCCGCGCCAGCGCCGACGCCATATTCGGCCGGCTGATCGCGCTGGTCGACCCGCTGACGCCGCAGGCGGTCCTGGCCGCGGGCGAGGACATGTTTCGCGAGGCCGGCCTGTCGCGGCCCAAGCAGCGCGGCCTGATCGCGGTTGCCCAGGCGGTAGCCGACGGGCTCGACCTCCATCACCTCTGCTCGCTCGACGCCGGGGAGGCGATCACCAGGATGACGGCCGTGCCCGGTATCGGTCCCTGGACGGCGGAAGTGTATCTGTTGTTTGCAGCCGGGCACCCCGACATTTTCCCGGCGCGCGACGTTGCTTTGCAGAGCGCCGTCGGCCACGCGCTGGGCATCGATCCACGTCCCGCGGAGAAAACACTGATCGCGTTGGCCGAATCATGGAGCCCGTGGCGAGGTGTCGCATCGCGGCTTTTCTGGTCCTATTATCGCGAAACCCGGGGCCGCGACGCCGCACCGCCGGCCTGAATCCGCAAAAAAGTATAAAAAACATGCATTTTTGGCGCTTCGCGCGAGCGACAATCCGCTTCACATCCCTGTCATGTCAGGCTTACAGTATCCGCGCCGAACGGTCGGGCTTTTGAAGCAGCGCGTGATCCATTCCGAAAGTCGAATTCGATTTTCGGGACCATGTGCGAACCAAGGAGGTCAACAAAGTGACGGTTGCCGTATCTCCGGATGGGCTTCCAGCGCTGGTGCTGAATGCGGATTACCGTCCGCTCAGCTATTACCCCTTGTCGCTCTGGTCCTGGCAGGATGCCATCAAGGCGGTGTTCCTCGACCGGGTGAACATTGTCGCCGAATACGAGCATGCGGTGTCCTCGCCGACCTTCTCGATGAAGCTGCCGAGCGTGGTCAGCCTGAAGGCCTATGTGAAGCCGTCCAGGCATCCGGCCTTCACTCGCTTCAACGTGTTCCTGCGCGACCGTTTCCAGTGCCAGTATTGCAGCACGCCCGACGACCTGACCTTCGACCATGTCATCCCTCGCCATCGCGGCGGCGCCACGACATGGGAGAATGTCGTCGCCGCCTGCTCGCCCTGTAATTTGAGGAAAGGCGGCATGATGCCGTCGCAAGCCAAGATGTGGCCGCTGCAGAAGCCGTACCAGCCGACCGTGCACGATCTGCACAACAATGGCCGGCTGTTCCCGCCGAACCATCTGCATGAAAGCTGGATGGATTATCTCTACTGGGATGTCGAACTCGAACCATAGAGTTCGGCAGAAATCCGCCATGCTGGCCGCCTGACGCAGCTTTCTGCGCTTCCGGTGCTCACGTACTTAAGTACGCTCCGGTCCGGTTCTCGAAAGCCGCGCCATTCGACTCAGCCTGCCGAATTTCTGGACGAACTCTGCGTCGCGCTGGTTCAATCGCGGGCCAGGGCGCCACGGAAGGCGACCGCGGCGAGGATCAGGCTGGCGATGGCGTTCCAGCCGGCCAGTGAGAGGCCAAGGATGCGCAGCGCCGCCTTGTCGCAGGAGGGCGGCACGAATTTGTCGAGCGCGTCGAGCACGCCCTTGCCGCCGGTGTCGACCGGGCCGGCGCCCGCCGTGCAATCGGCCGGGCCTTGCCACCAGCCCCATTCGACCCCGGAGTGATAGACGCCGAGATAGAGGCCGTAGAGCATCAGGAGGCCACCAATGGCCAGCAGGCCGCGCGTCAGCCATGCGGGAGCGCGCAGCATCGATGCAATCACCGCCAGCACCATCAAGGGCACGCCGATGTAATACGGCATGCGCTGTTCCAGACAGAGATGGCAGGGGATGTAGCCGCCAATGTGCTCGAAGCCGAGCGCCGAGCCAACGGTCGCCGCCATCGCGACCGCGAGAAACAAGGCCGCCCGTGTGCGTTGGCGTCCGGCATCGGCATTCATGGTCGCTGTCATTGGTCTCTTGTCCATCGTGTTTGCCGTCCGCCGGGTCTGCTTGCCGCGCTCCAAAACCATCACGCGGTCTAGAGAGAGCCTCAGAGGGCGTATTTGATCAGGATATAGAGCAAAATCAGGGCAACCGCGGCAGCGCCGGCGATCAAGCCCAGGCGCTTTTCGATGAATTCGCGGATTGGCTCGCCATAGCGGCGCAAAAGCCACGCCAGGAGCAGGAAGCGGCCGCCGCGCGCGATGATGGCGAGCACGATGAACAACGCCAGATTGACGCCAAGGGCGCCGGACAGGATCGTCACCACCTTGATGGGCGGCAGATGCGCCGCGCCCGATGTGACCAGCATCAGGACGATGAACTCGATGCTCACGCCCGCGGAGGAGCGCAATCGCTCGAACTCGTCATACTTGCCGTAGAATTCGAGGATCGGCCGCGCCACCGCGTCATAGGCGTAGTGGCCGATGAACCAGCCGGCAATGCCGCCCAACACCGAGGCGACGGTGGCGATCAGCGCGTAGCGATAGGCCCGGTCCGGCCGCGACAAAGCCATCGGCAGGTAGAGCACGTCGGCTGGCACCAGGAATACCGAGCTTTCGACGAAGGCGATGAAAGCCAGCCACCATTCGGCGGATTTGCGGGCCGCCAGCGACAAGGTCCAGTCGTACAGTCCGCGAAGCATCGGCTCTCCTATGGAACGGCCCGTCTGTCTAGAAAGGTTTTTCGCGCTGCACAATGGCCGCGGTCTTACAAATTGGAAAGGTGCCGTCTGGTCGCGGCTGTCAGCTGGTCTGCAAATTGGGCAGTTGACGAACAGGCCTCCGACCGTATAGTCCGCGCCCATCCAGGCCGCCCGGCCTGAGCCCCTATGGCGGAATTGGTAGACGCGCTCGACTCAAAATCGAGTTCCGCAAGGAGTGCTGGTTCGATCCCGGCTAGGGGCACCATTTTTCTGATCTCACGGCACTTACCTTCGCTCATGGCTCCGACGAGGCGGCCTGGCCGGCGAACAGGCAAGGGGCAGCCGAGAGGGTCGAGTGCTCAGGCTGGCGCTGCCGAGAATTCGTGTCGGGACATGCGTCGCCTACCGCCGTCTCAGCAGACTCTTCATCCGGTTGCGCAGCAGGCGCGCCATGTTGCGGGTCTCGCGATAGAGATGCAACTGCGAGGCGGCCTGGCGGGCGAGGCGGTCGGCATCCCTGGTCAACCCGATCACCAGCGTACCGATCGGCTTGCGCTCGCTCCATAGCCGGCTCATCACCGGGTGGTCGGGCACGGCGCAGGAATCGGTCATCATGATGTTGGGGTCGTCGAGATGCTGCCTGGTAACCTCGATCATCAACAGCGTGCCAGGCGAATAGACGGCCAGCGTCTCGTCATAGGCGGTCTTCCAGGTATAGGCGACGCCGGCCTCGACGAAGACGATCAGGCAAGCGATGGTGCGGCCGTCGAGCGTCAGCGAATGGATGCGGCACATATCCTGTTCGGCGAGCCGGTGCACGGCCTCGCGGGCGAAGGCGGCGCGGAAGCGGTCGATCGCCATGGCGGTGCGCTCGCGGCCCTTCCAGCCGGATGCTTCCAGCGTCAGGAAGTGTTCGATGGCGTGGCGGATCTCCTCGGGGCCGCGTGCCACGACATGCTCGAGCTTGCCGAGATCGCCAAGGCGCCTCTTCAAGCGGCGGAACTCGCGATGGTGATGCGCGCGCAACGAAGCCTTCAGATAATCGTCGCCTTCCAGTTCGCTCTCCAGCACGGGGCGTGAGGTCTGGCCCGTGGTGACCAGCATCAGGCCGCGCGTCTCGGCCACGGTGCCGATCAGGCTCGCCACCGGACCGTCGAGCCTGACGTCGGGCAGGACCAGGACTTTCGGCAGTTTCAGATGCGGGCGCGACAGCATCGAGAAGAAATCCTCGACCACGCCGACCGGATCGTCGCGGTCGATCAGCGGCGTGCCGAGCGGGCCGAACGGGCTCGACCATGTGCGCATGACCGGCACGCCGAGCGGCACCGCCGGTCGCTCGACCGAGATCGGCACCAGCAGGCGAAGCCGGTTGCGGTATTCATCGCCGTCGCGGATCACCGCAAGGCGCACCTCGCGGTCTTCGAGCCGGGGCATGGCCGGCGCCAGGAAGCGCGGGTTGAAGAAGACGTTCGGTTCGATCGTGCGGGCGCAGAGATAGTCCAGTTCTTCGACCAGGTCGAAGCCGGCCGACGCCGGATAGATGGCGAGTTTGCGCTCGGGCCGGTTGTTGGCGAGGATCTCGATATGGGCGGGATCGGCGTCTCGCGCCAGCCCGGCAAGGCCGGACACCATGGCGCCGGCGGGACCGCCGCTGGTTTCCTCGAGCAAGGGGATGGCGGCCATCAGGCGGCTCCTTTGACCGGCACGAAGATCGCCATGACGATGCCGAGCTTGCGCCAGACGGTGAAGGACAGCGCGCTGGCCTCGAAGATCATGGCGAAGGCGGTGGCCATGGCCGCGCCCCAAAGGCCGAAAAGCGGGATCAGCACCACGTTGAGGCCGATGTTGAAGGCCAGTGTGGTGGCATAGACGGCGGCGCAGACATTCTGGTTGCCGCTCATGGTGAGCAGGCTTTCGCAAGGGCCGACGGCGGCGCGCGCCACGACGCCGAAGACAAGCAGGAACAACAGCGGATAGCCGGACGTGAATTCCGGCCCGAACAGCACCAGCATCGGTTCACCCAGCGCCAGAACCAGGAACGCCATCAGCAGCGAGGGCCAGAAGGTCCACGACACGGTCTCGCGGGCGAAGGCGGCGAGCTTGCGCGGATCGCCATGGGTGAACTGCGCGTAGCGCTGAGCGACGCCGGCCTTGACGGCGAAATAGACGAAATGCACCAGCGCCAGCGTCTTGACCGTGGCGAAATAGACGGCGACGTCGTTGGGATCCATATAGGCGCCGACCATCAGCACATCGGCATTGGTGAGCAGGAAGAAGAAGC
Source organism: Mesorhizobium sp. ES1-4 (assembly GCF_020164745.1). Lineage (GTDB taxonomy): Bacteria > Pseudomonadota > Alphaproteobacteria > Rhizobiales > Rhizobiaceae > Mesorhizobium. The sequence goes on from NZ_JAIUGV010000005.1 coordinate 401,085, forward strand.
CCTCGACCAGGAAGATCGGCAGCGAGACGACGAACCATTGTGCGAAATGCACTTTCATCGGACCGGCCGGAATCTGCTTTTCCATGCGCTGGGTCACGCCGATGAGCTGGGTCAGCGTGGTGACATAGGTGGCGGCGATCGAGGCGAATATCGCCGTCCGCGCGTCGGGCGCGTAGCCCGCCCACAGCATCAGCGCCATGAACAGCAGGATCAGCACCGGCCGGACCAGGTAGGTCGGCGACAGCGCGAACAACGCCCATGAATTGGCGCGCGCCAGACCTTGCAGCAAATCCGACAGCGCGATCATCGGCAGGCAGATGACGCCGAGGATGAACGGTATCACGTAGTAGTTCTCGATCCAGGGCGCGGCCAGCCAGACGCCGAGGGCGCCGAGGCCCGCGATCAGTGTCGAGGCGATCAGCACGAACAGGCGGCTGGCCACGACGATGCCGCGCAATTCGTCCATCAGGCCCCGCTCGCGGTATTCGGGAATGAAGCGGATGACCGACGTGTGGAAGCCGAGGCAGGCGAGATTGCCGACGATGACCATCGTGACCCAGACCAGCACGAAGATACCGTACTCGAACGAGCCCATCCAGCGCGCCATAAGCACCTGGCTGATGAAGGCGATAACGGCGCTGACGATGCGGATGGAGAAGGCGATGACCGACATGCGGCCGGCCTCGCCGCGCTCATCGGCGGTGAACAGCACGGCGTCGATGCGGTCAAGCAGCGGCCCCACGCGCAGCGCCAAACGCTGCGGCAAGAACCGCCCGGCAGTCGTGGCCGCGGAAAAGCGCACCCCGATTTGTCTCCGTTTTCCGCCTCTTTTTCAGGCGTTGGTGTAGCGAAGACACCTTAAGAAAGCGTGGGTGGGCGTTGCCTTCTTCCCGTCCCTATACGGGGAGAAGGGAAGAGGCGCCCTTACGCGAACGTGCCGTGGCAGTGCTTGTATTTCTTGCCGGAGCCGCAGGGGCAGGCCTCGTTGCGGCCGACCTTGCCCCAGGTGGCGGGGTTTTTCGGGTCACGGTCTTCGGGGGCGACGATGGCGTTGCTCTCCTGGCGCACCAGAAGGGCCGTTTCGCCGCCTTCGAAATCGTTCTCGCCGGTGGTGCCGTCGATATGCGTGCCGAACATGTCGGGCGCTTCCGGCGGCGGGGCTTCGGCGGCCTGGCGGACCAGTTCGACGCGCATCAGCTGCGCAGTGACGGCCTGGCGCAGATTGCCGAGCATCGCCTGGAACAGCTCGAACGCCTCGCTCTTGTATTCCTGCAGCGGATCGCGCTGGGCGTAGCCGCGGAAGCCGACGACCGAGCGCAGATGATCGAGATTGACGATGTGCTCGCGCCATAGATGGTCGAGCGTCTGCAGCACCACCGAGCGCTCGACATAGGTCATCACCTCGGGGCCGAAACGGTCGGCGCGTTCCTTGGCGGCGTCGGCGGCGGCGGCGGCGATGCGTTCGCGGATGTCGTCCTCGGCGATGCCTTCTTCCTTCGCCCAATCCTCGACCGGCAGGTCGAGATTGAGGAATTCGGCGACCTCGGCCTTCAGGCCCGCGACGTTCCATTGCTCGGCATAGGCGTTTTCGGGAATGGCCTTGGCGACGATCTCGTCGATGACGCCTTCGCGCATCTCGGTGATGGTTTCCGACAGGCCTTCGCCGTCCATCAGTTCGATGCGCTGTTCGAACACCACCTTGCGCTGGTCGTTGGAGACGTCGTCATATTTCAACAGGTTCTTGCGGATGTCGAAGTTGCGCGCCTCGACCTTCTTCTGTGCCTTTTCCAGCGCCTTGTTGATCCACGGATGGATGATGGCTTCGTCTTCCTTGAGGCCGAGTTTCTGCAGCATGCCGTCCATGCGCTCGGAGCCGAAGATGCGCATCAGGTCGTCCTGCAGCGACAGGAAGAATTTCGAGCGGCCGGGGTCGCCCTGGCGGCCGGAACGGCCTCTGAGCTGATTGTCGATGCGGCGCGATTCATGGCGCTCGGTGGCGAGCACGTAGAGGCCGCCGGCGGCCAGCGCCTTTTCCTTCAGCCGCTCGACGTCGGCATTGATCTCCTGTTCGCGCGCCTCGCGCTCGGGCCCTTCGGGCATGTCGCCCAGTTCCTCGGCGATGCGCATCTCGGCATTGCCGCCGAGCTTGATGTCGGTGCCGCGGCCGGCCATGTTGGTGGCGATGGTGATGGCGCCGGGCTTGCCGGCCTGGGCGACGATCGCCGCCTCGCGCTCGTGATGGCGGGCGTTCAGCACCTCGAAATCCGTGAAGCCTTCCTTGCGCAGGCGCTCGGCCAATTGTTCGGATTTTTCGATCGAGGTCGTGCCGACCAGTGTCGGCTGGCCCTTGGCGCTGGCTTCGCGGATCTCCTTGACGATCGCCTTGTACTTCTCCTCGACCGTCCGGTAGACCTCGTCGTCCTCGTCCTTGCGGATCACGGGCAGGTTGGTCGGGATCTCGGTGACTTCGAGGCCGTAGATGTTGCCGAATTCCTCGGCTTCGGTCAGCGCCGTGCCGGTCATGCCGGAAAGCTTCTTGTAGAGGCGGAAATAGTTCTGGAAGGTGACGGAGGCGAGCGTCTGGTTCTCCGGCTGGATCGCCACATGCTCCTTGGCCTCGAGCGCCTGGTGCAGGCCTTCCGAATAGCGGCGGCCGGGCATCATGCGGCCGGTGAACTCGTCGATGATGACGATTTCGCCGTTGCGCACGATGTAGTCCTTGTCGCGCTGGAACAGCCGGTGCGCCTTCAGCGCGTTGTTGACATGATGGACGATGGCGACGTTCTCGACATCGTACAGCGACTCGCCCTTGAGCAGGCCGGCATCGCGCAGCATGTTCTCCAGCTTCTCGGTACCTTCCTCGGTGAAGATCGAGGTCTTCTGCTTTTCGTCGATCTCATAATCCTGCGGCTGCAGCTGGATGATGAAGGTGTCGATGGTGTTGTACATTTCCGAACGGTCCTCGAGCGGACCGGAAATGATCAGCGGCGTGCGCGCTTCGTCGACCAGGATGGAATCGACCTCGTCGACGATCGCGTAATTGTGACCGCGCTGCACCATCTGGGCGCGCTCGTATTTCATGTTGTCGCGCAGATAGTCGAAGCCGAGCTCGTTGTTGGTGGCGTAGGTGACATCGGCTTGGTAGGCAACGCGGCGCTCCTCGTCCGACAAGCCATGGACGATGACGCCGACCGACAGGCCGAGGAACTTGTAGACGCGGCCCATCCATTCGGAGTCACGGGTGGCGAGATAGTCGTTGACGGTAACGACGTGGACGCCGTTGCCGGCAAGGGCGTTGAGGTAGACTGGCAGCGTCGCGACCAGGGTTTTGCCTTCGCCGGTGCGCATCTCGGCAATGCCGCCATTGTGCAGCACCATGCCGCCGATCAGCTGGACGTCGAAGGGGCGCATGCCAAGCACGCGGCGCGCCGCCTCGCGGGCGGTCGCGAAGGCCGGGATCAGCAGGTCGTCAAGGCTGGCGCCGTTGGCGATGTCCCCGCGGAATTTTTCCGTGCGACCGGCAAGCTCGGCGTCGGAGAGCGCCCGCATCTCGTTTTCCATGGCGTTGATCGCCTCGACGCGGGGGCGGGTCGATTTGACCCGACGGTCGTTGGAGGAACCGAAAACCTTACGGGCGAGACCGCCGAGACTGACCATCCAATGGTCCTTTCGATAGAATTCTCAATCTTGAGACAGGCGCCGGCCGGCCCCATCACATCCACGTGAATGCACCGCCTGAATACGGGCAAACACAAAAAGCGCCCGGAAAACGGTTCTGGACGCCAAGTCGATGGACAGATAAGAGGGGGCTCAACTGATGTCAACGCCGCGCTGGCCCTGCCGGTCGCGCCAAATTCCGCCACAATCTGGCTGATCTGGAAGCCGCTCTCTTACAATCCCTCACCGGAGTCATCCTTATGTCCTTGTTGTTCAGCCGCGCGTCGCTTGCCAGCCTAGGCCTGGCCGTCGGCCTGTCGGCTCTTTGCCTGTCGCCATCGATGGCGCAGGAGACCGCTCCCGCACCAGCCGCCCCGGCGGATGCGGCGGCGCCGGCCGCAGCGCCGGTCGACCCGAATGCCGTGATCGCCACCGTCAACGGCCAGCCCTTGACCGAAGCGGATCTGGTGCTCGCCGAGGGCGAGCTGTCGCAGCAGTTCGCGCAGCTGCCGCCCGAGCAGCGCCGCGCCGCGGCGCTTTCGGCGGCCATTGAAATCCGGGTCATGGCCGCCAAGGCCGTTGCCGACGGCCTCGACAAGGATCCCGACTTCCAGCGCCGGATGGCCTTCCTGCAGCAGCGCGCGCTGCATGGCGAGATGGTCGAGAAAGGTGTCGTCGACAAGGTCACCGATGCCGAGGTCCGCGCCCGCTACGACCAGGAAATCGCCAACACGCCTCCGGTCAACGAGGTGCATGCCCGTCACATCCTCGTGAAGACGAAGGAAGAGGCCGAGGCAATCATCAAGCAGCTCGACGGCGGCGCCGACTTCCAGAAACTCGCCAACGAACACACCAGCGACCCGTCGGGCAAGTCCAATGGCGGCGACCTCGGCTGGTTCGGACCTGGCCAGATGGTGCCCGAGTTCGACAAGGCGGCCTTCGCGCTGGACGTCGGCAAGTACACCGAGCAGCCGGTTCAGTCCCAGTTCGGCTGGCATGTCATCAAGCTCGAGGACAAGCGCGCCAAGCAGCCGCCGGCCTTCGACGACGTCAAGGACCAGGCCAAGCAGGCCGTCATCCGCGACAAGTATTTCGCGCTGGTCAAGTCGCTGCGCGCCAACGCCAAGGTCGAGATTCCGGACGCCAACCTGAAGAAGGCCGTCGACACGCTGGAAAGCGCCAAGTAAGCCCGAACGGCTTCGAACAAGGGCGCGGGCAGCCGGAAGGCGCCGCGCCCTTTTTGTTGGCACGAGTTTGTCGGCACGGGCGAGGGTGCTACCTGCCGGGTGCCGCTATGCCCTGCAGGAGGTAACGGACCGCCTTGCGGATCGTCGCTTCGGGCTCGTCGAGCCGGTTGGTCAGGAGATGCCGCCACGCGTAGGAAGCCAGGAGGTCGGCGACCACGGCCGGATCGATATCCCCGGCGATCTCCCCCCTTGCCTGGGCCCGCTCGATGATCTGGCCGGTGTGGGCGCGGCGTCCTTCGGCATAACCGGCAAGGGCCGCGGCCGCGGTTTCATCGGACTGCGCTTCGGCGATCAGCGACCTGAACACGCTACCCGACGACGTCTCGCGCCAGTGCCTGAACAGATTCACCAGAAAGCCCGCGAGATCCTCGTCCAGTTTTCCCGTATCGGGCACGTCGACGCGTTTCTGGCGCTGGTAGACCTCCAGCAGCAGTGCCGCCTTGCTCGGCCACCAGCGGTAGATGGTCGGCTTGCCGGCGCGGGCGCGGCGCGCCACCGCTTCGATCGAGAAACCGGCATAACCGGCCTCGACAAGTACGGCCTCGGCGGCCTCCAGAATGGCATCCGCACTGTCGGGATTGCGCCGCGCACCGATCGATCTGCGCGCCGTATCCGCCTCCTCGGCCATTCGCGTCGTCCTCGTTTCAATTTGCCGGCAATGATAGAGGATGCGGCGATGGAACGAAACGGTCCGTTTTTTTGGAGCCGGGGCGCCGCCGTCATCAGGCGGTGGTCGTGATATCACCCGCGACGTCTCCGAGACTATGCGCCATCCATGGGAACGATCATGGTCCGGGTGGCGCCAATAGATTTGAAATGCAAGCCCAATCCTGAACGGGTTTGCCCCTGGCGGGAGCGACGAAAACGCGCTTGCGCCGGCGCGCCGTATCGGGCAAACCGGCCTTCCCTTGCGATTTTCCCGCCCGAGGTCCCCATGTCCACGACGATTTCGCCGCTCGCGCCGAAGAAATACCCGAAGATGCCTGAAATCGAGGGGGTGCGCATCGCCACCGCCGAAGCGGGAATAAAGTACAAGAACCGCACCGACCTGCTGGCCATGGTGTTCGATGCGGGCACGGCGGTCGCCGGTGTGTTCACCAAGTCGAAATGTCCCTCGGCGCCCGTCGATTTCTGCCGCCAGAACCTTGGCGCCGGCAAGGCGCGGGTGCTGGTGGTCAATTCCGGCAACGCCAACGCCTTCACCGGCAAGAAAGGCCGCGAATCCACCGCGCTGACGGGCGAAGCGGCGGCGAAGGCCGCGGGCTGTACGGCAGCCGAGGTTTTCCTGGCCTCGACCGGCGTTATCGGCGAACCGCTCGACACGACCAGGTTCAGCCATCTGCTTTCCGGCCTGGTCAGCAACGGCAAGCCGGACCTGTGGACCGAGGCGGCAAAGGCCATCATGACCACCGATACCTACCCGAAAGTGGCGACGGCGACGGTCAAGCTTGGCGACGCCGATGTCACCATCAACGGCATCTCCAAGGGCGCCGGCATGATCGCGCCCGACATGGCCACGATGCTCTCCTTCATCGCCACCGACGCGCCGATCGCGGCACCGGTCCTGCAGGACCTGCTGTCGCGCGGCACGGCCAAGACGTTCAATGCGGTGACCGTCGACAGCGACACCTCGACCAGCGACACGCTGCTGTTGTTCGCCACCGGCAAGGCGGCAAAGCGCGGCGCGCCTGAAATCACCGATCCCAAGGATGCCCGCCTTGGTCAGTTCCGCCGGGCGCTCGGCAAGGTGCTGAAGTCGCTGGCGCTGCAGGTGGTGCGCGACGGCGAGGGCGCCCGCAAGCAGGTCGAGGTCACCGTCACCGGGGCCAAATCGGCCCGCTCGGCCAAGCGCATCGCGCTGTCGATCGCCAATTCGCCGCTGGTCAAGACGGCGGTCGCCGGCGAGGACGCCAATTGGGGCCGTGTCGTCATGGCTGTCGGCAAGGCCGGCGAGCCCGCCGATCGCGACCTTCTGTCGATCTGGTTCGGCGACAACAGGCTGGCGCACGAAGGCGAACGCGATCCCGACTATTCGGAGGCCGCGACCTCGGCCTACATGAAGCGCGACGACATCCGCATCCGCGCCGATATCGGCATCGGCCGCGGCAAGGCGACGGTGTGGACCTGCGATCTCACCAAGGAATATGTCGCCATCAATGGCGACTACCGGAGCTGATCGCCTTGGTTTCGCGCCATCCGGCAAGCATGCTCGCGACCGTGCGCCGCTATGAGGCGGCCGGCTTTCGCGCCTGGCCCGCGGCCGCCGTCCACTATGACGGCACCTGGGTGGTGCGCCTGACCGCCGGCCATCCCGCCAAGCGGCTGAACTCGGTCAATCCGCTCGATCCCGGCGACATCCAGCACATGGCCGACCGCATTGGTCGCGCGAGCCGCCGTTTCGATGCCTACGGCCGGCCGTTGACGTTCCGCATGTCGCCACTGTCGGGTCCCGATCTTGCCAGCCATCTCGACAAGGAGGGCTGGAGCCGGTTCGACGAATCACTCGTCATGCGGCTGCCATTGGCCGACGCCCAGCTCGACGCCGCCATGGACCAGATTCCGCTCAAGGACATCAGCCGCTTCATCGGTGCATTGCTCAAGGTCAGCGGCTCCAACGTATCGCTGCGGCCGGGCCTGTCGGAGATCATCGGCGCCATCCAGCCCGAAGCCGGACTGTTTGCGCTCGAGAACGGGACGGAGCCGCTGGCGACACTGATCTGCGTGCATGACGGCGATCTCGCCGGCTTGTTCGAGGTCGCCACCGACAAGGCGGCACGCAACAAGGGGCACGGCCGCAATCTGATCCTGTCGGCGCTGAAATGGGCGAGACTGCGCGGCGCGCGGGAAGCCTGGCTGCAGGTCGAGGCCGGTAACGCGCCGGCGCTGGCGCTCTACCGTGCGCTCGGCTTCGAGGAAGTCTATCGCTATCACTACCGCCGGCCGCCCGGACATGAATGATCTGGCGTCCAGCGGCAAGCGCCTGCTCCTGGTCGCCGCTTGCGCGCTGGTCGACGCCGACGGCCGCGTGCTGCTGGCACAGCGGCCGCAAGGCAAACAGCTTGCCGGCCTGTGGGAATTTCCCGGCGGCAAGGTCGAAGCCGGCGAGACGCCCGAGCAATGTCTCGTCCGTGAACTGCATGAGGAGATCGGCGTCGAAACCGAGATCCCATGCCTGGCGCCGCTGACCTTCGCAAGTCACTCCTACGACGACTTCCATTTGCTGATGCCGCTGTTCGTCTGCCGTCGTTTCCGCGGCATCGCCCAGCCGAGGGAAGGCCAGGCGCTGAAATGGGTGCGGCCGAAACAGATGCGCGACTATCCGATGCCGCCAGCCGATGAGCCATTGATCCCGTTCCTGATCGATCTCCTCTGAGGATCGAGAGCTGATTGGACCACGATCCGCATCAGCCAGCGTTAATGGAAGATTTATCTTGGCGTGAAAAATTGATGCATGGCCGTTTTCGTGCGGTCGCCGCCACTCGCTGGGGAGCGATAGAATGAGCCTGGACAGAGATTGGGATTCGATTCGGCCCGATCGCGGTTTTCGTGCCGCCGATGCCGGCATGGGTGTCCTGCGGGTCACGCTGCTGTTCGGATCGGCCGCGGTGGCGCTGGCGCTGATCGCGGCCCCTTTCCTCGACAGCCAGACGCGCTCGCAAACGGCCCGCGATGATTTCCCCGGCCTCGACATGACCGCCACCGGTGCGATCAACCATCGCAGCACCTATACGGTGCGCCGCAGCGTATTGCAGGCCGAGCCCGGCGGGGTCTGCATTATCCGCTCCGATGGCAAAAGCAGCGGCGACTGCTGACGAAGGTTGAGACATCTCCGAAAGGCGGCGATTTCACCGCCTGTTAAGCCTGTGCCGTTAACCTTTCTTAACAGATCGGCGCTAAGGTCGTGGCAAGGGGAAATAAGGTGATGACAACAGTGCTGCTACGCTTTCTGAAGGACGAGAACGGCGCCACGGCAGTCGAATACGGCCTGATTGTGTGCGTGCTGTCGCTGACGATCATCGGCGGTATCGGCCAGGTCTTCAATTCGCTGACCTGGTTGTTCAGCGACAATACCAGCAGGCTTGCCAACGCCTTCGCGCCCTAGCCTTCTGCCCTCGAAAGGGTCAATGTCCCTCAGGCTTCTCCAAAATAGCCTTTAGCGAAACTTTGGCCGAACCCGGCTTCAGCGGCTTTTGCTGAGACGCGTCGGGCGCCCAGCCGGACATCCAGACAATCGAGAAGCTTGCCCTGATGCGACCATCGGGATCGGAAAAGCGCTCGGCGTAGATTTCCGCGGCGCGGGCGAACAACTTGCGTGAGCCCGGCCGCCGGCTGCGGTCGGCAAGCGCGCTGGTTTCGCCCATGGCACGCAGATCGGCCATCAGGGCAAACAGGTTGGCATAGCGTACCGTCACGGTCTCGACGTCGGCGACCGGCAGCGCGAAACCCGCGCGCTGCAGCAGTGCGCCGGCGTCGCGCACATCGGTGAATGGCGCGACACGCGGGCTGGCGCCACCGTAGAGCTCGGTCTCGGCGACAAGCAGGCTTTCCCGCAGTTCCGAAAGCGTCCCGGAGCCGGCGAAGGCGCCAAGGAAAAGTCCGTCCGGCCGCAGCGCGCGGCGGATCTGGATCAGCATGCCCGGGATGTCGTTCATCGTTTGCAGCGACAAAAGCGACACCACCAGATCGAGCCCCCGCGGCTCGAACGGCACGGTTTCCAGCGGTGCGATCATGCCGGCGGCACCATTCAGGAAAGCCGCGTCCGTCTCGACACGGGCGATATCGGCTACCTTGCCGCTCTGTGCAAGGACATCGGCCGCGGCCGAGGTCTGGCAAAACAGCACCGCCGCCTTGGCGAACCGGCGCTCGACGGCACCGAGCCGGTCGGCAAGATCTTCGGCGGCGCGATGCATGAGGAAGTCGGCACCGCCAACCGGATGGGTCAGCGCGCGCCGCTTGTGCGCCAGCCACAGAGAGGTATCCATTATAGGCTGCAAGGGATGGGTCCTTGTATGTCCGCGCCCCGATATGGTTGGTATGGTGGCGACGAGGAACTATTCAGGTGGCCGATCCGATGCCCAAGATCAAGTCCGACGAGATCGGGAAGCTGGCCAGGTCGGCAGCCCGATCGGCTCTGGGCTGGCCGGCGCGCATCCTGTTTCCACCGGTCTGCGCCGGTTGCCGCCGTCAGGTCTCGCAGCCCGGTGTGCTGTGTGGTGCCTGCTGGCCGCAGCTGCGGCTGCTGGAGCGGCCGTGGTGCCCGGTGATGGGCACGCCGTTCACCCACCACATGGGCGACGGGTTTCTGTCGGCGGAGGCGATCGCCGATCCGCCGCCCTTCGAACGGGCGCGGGCGGCGGTCGCCTATTCCGGGGTTGCGCGCCAGATGGTGCAGGGCCTGAAATACCAGGACCGTACGGATCTCGCTCCCTGGATGGCGCGCTGGATGGTACGTGTCGGCGCCGATCTCATCGCCGACGCGGACGTGGTGGTGCCGGTGCCGCTGCACTGGCGCCGTTTTTTCAGGCGGCGGTTCAACCAATCGGCGGAACTGGCGCGCGCGGTTTGCGATCTCAGCGGACTGTCGTTCGCGCCTTCCGCCATGGGGCGCGTGAAAATCACCCGCCAGCAGGTCGGGCTGGAGCGGCGGGAGCGTGAGGAGAACGTGCGCGCAGCCTTTCGCGTGCCCGCCGAGGCCGAGATCGAGATTGCCGGCCGGCGTGTGCTCTTGATCGACGATGTCTACACCACAGGCGCCACCGTGCGTGCCGCCACCAAGGCCCTGAAAAAGGGAGGTGCGGCCGCCGTCGACGTGCTGACCTTTGCCCGTGTGTTGCCGGGGGACTTCCGGGCGGACGAGTCCGCGACTATATAAGTCGGCAACGGAGCGGAATTCGTCATGGTCGATGTCACGATCTATACGCGTATGATGTGCGGTTACTGCACGGCGGCCAAGCGGCTGCTGGAGCGCAAGGGCGTCGCCTATACCGAGCGCGACGCTTCGTTTTCGCCGGAATTGCGCCAGGAGATGATGTCGCGGGCCCACGGGCGCACGACGTTTCCGCAGATTTTCATCGGCGACACGCATGTCGGCGGCTGCGACGACCTCCATGATCTGGATGCAGAAGGCCGGCTGGACAAGCTGCTCGCCAACGGCTCGTCGAATTGAGGGTATGACAATGGGTGTTTTCAAGGCGGCGGGTGTTTTCAAGGCGGCGGCAGTGCAGATGCGGTCAGGCGAGAGTCCCGAGCGCAACGCGGCCGACATGGAGCGGATGGTGCGCGAGGCGGCGGGCCAGGGTGCGACCTATATCCAGACGCCGGAAATGACCGGTGCGCTCATCCGCGACAAGCAAGCGCGTACCGCCTCTTTCACCTCGGAGGACAAGGACATCGTCGTCTCGACCGCGCGCGGGCTGGCGCGCGAACTCGGCGTGTTCCTGCATATCGGCTCGACCGCTATCCTGCGCGCTGACGGCAAGCTCGCCAACCGGGCGTTGCTGTTCGGTCCGGACGGCGCGACGCTCGCTACCTATGACAAGATCCACATGTTCGACGTCGATCTCGACAATGGCGAGAGCTGGCGTGAATCGGCCGCCTACGAGCCCGGCACGGAGGCCGTCGTCACCGGGATCGGGGAGGCGAAGCTCGGCTTTGCCGTCTGCTACGATCTGCGTTTTCCGCAATTGTTCCGCGCCGAGGCGATGGCCGGGGCCGACCTGCTTTCCGTGCCCGCGGCCTTCACCCGCCAGACCGGCGAGGCGCACTGGCATGTGTTGCTGAGGGCACGCGCCATCGAGAACGGCGCCTTCGTCGTCGCCGCGGCGCAGGGCGGCCTGCATGAGGACGGCCGCGAGACCTATGGGCATTCGCTGATTGTCGATCCGTGGGGCCGCATCATGGCGGAAGCCGCGCATGACGAACCGGCCGTGATTGTCGCCGAGATCGACCCGGCACAGTCGATTGCCGCGCGCAAGAAGATCCCCAATCTCCGGAATGCGCGGGATTTCACCATCGATGCCGGCGAGGCACCGCGTCTCAGGGGTGCCGCCTCTTGATCCGCTTTTCCCTGATCTGCGAAAACGAGCACGAGTTCGAGGGCTGGTTTCGCGGCAATGACGATTTCGACACCCAGAAGAAGCGCGGCTTTGTCGATTGCCCAAGCTGCGGCTCGCACAAGGTGCAAAAAGCCCTGATGGCGCCGGCCGTTTCCACGGCCCGCAAGCAGGAAACCATAGCGCTTGCCATGGGCGAGGCGCAGAAGCAGGCCATGGCGCAACTCAAGGCGATGGCCGAGAAGGTGCGCGAGAATGCCGACTATGTCGGCGACAAGTTCGCCGAGGAAGCGCGCAAGATCCACTTCGGCGAAACCGATGCGCGCGGCATCTATGGCGAGGCGACGCTGGAAGAGGCAAAGGGCCTTGCCGAGGACGGCGTCGATTTCATGCCGATACCGGTGTTTCCGGACGACCGCAACTGAGCGATCAGCTCACGCTGCCGATCAGTTTTTCCAGCAGACGCGAAAGCGTTTCTTTTTCGGTCTGCGTCAGACCCGACAGGATCTGGTGCTCGTTCGCCACATGGGCGGTGACAGCCTCGTCGATCAGCGCGAGGCCTTTTTCGGTCAGCCGAACGACGATGCCGCGCCGGTCGTTGGGGTGTGGCGCGCGCTGGATCAATCCGGATGCCTCGAGCCGATCCAGCCTGTTGGTCATGGCGCCGGAGGTGACCATGGTGGCTTCATAAAGCGCTGTCGGCGTCAACGCGTAAGGCGAGCCCGAGCGGCGCAGCGTTGCCAGCACATCGAACTCTCCGGCCTGCAGTCCGAAACGGGCAAAGAGCGGCGCAAGCCGCTCGCGCGCGATCAGCGAGGCGACCTCGTTCAAGCGCCCGATCACCGCCATGGGCGACACGTCGAGATCCGGACGCTCCCGCTGCCACTGCTCGATGGCTTTCCCAGCACGGTCCATCTGCTCACCATCATGTATCTTGACGTTAAGAATCTTTTCGTTATCTTACCTCAAGATGCAATGCCGGCCAAGGCCGCACGCGACAGGGCTCGACCATGAAATTTCTCTGGGATTCGGCGCTCGGCCTGCTGGTCGTCACCGGCGGCCTGCTTGGCCTGACGCTGCCTTTCGGCAAGCTCGCCACGGCGGCGGGCGTGCCAGCGATGGTCTGGGCCTTCGTCATCTCGCTCGGCGCCGGCGGCGTGCTTCTCGTCGTGTTACTGCTGCGCGGCCAGCGTATCCGCCTCACCGCGCACAAACTGCGTTATTTCTTCGTCACGGCGGCAGTGTCCTATGCCGTCCCCAATCTCCTGATGTTTTCGGCCATTCCGCATCTGGGCGCCGGCTATACCGGCATCATGTTCACGCTGTCGCCGGTCATCACGCTGGTGTTTTCGATCCTGCTCGGTGTCCGGCGCCCCAACATCGCCGGCATCGCCGGTATCGCCGTCGGATTCGTCGGCGCGGTCATGGTGGCGGTGACGCGCGGCGAGGCCGGCCAGCCTGCCGAAATCTTCTGGGTCGTCATGGGCCTGCTCATTCCAGTCAGCCTCGCCGCCGGCAACATCTACCGGACGATCGACTGGCCGGAAGCAACCGGGCCCATCGAACTCGCGGTCGGCAGCCACCTGGCCTCCGCGGCGATGCTGCTCGTCGGCATCCTGACCTTGCTTGGCGGCAAGGCTTTCACCCAACTCGGCACCGTACCGCTCATCGTCGTGGCGCAGATGGCCTCGGCATCGGCGATGTTTGCTTTCTTCTTCAGGCTGCAGGCGGTGGGCGGCCCGGTCTATCTCAGTCAGATCGGCTATGTCGCGGCGGCCGTCGGGCTGTTTGCCGGCACGATCTTCCTGGGCGAGCACTATCAGTTGCTGACCTGGGTCGGCGCCGCTATCATCACCGCCGGCGTGTTCATCACCACGAAGGCGCAGAGCCAGAAGGGCTGAGGCGCTGATTGCTGGCCTGGCGGCACCGGCCGCTCAATGCCGAATACCGAGAAAGCTCAGACCGATCCTTTTTCCGCCAGCACCATGTAGTTGACGTCCATATCCTTCGATCGCGACCAGCGGTCGGCAAGCGGATTGTAGGTGACGCCGGTGCGGTCGATGACGGTCAGGCCGGCGCCGCCTAGCGCCTTTTCCAACTCTTCCGGGCGCACCAGCTTGCCGAACTGATGGGTGCCGCGCGGCAGCCAGCGCAGGACGTATTCAGCGCCGATGATGGCGAGACCGAGCGCCTTCAGCGTGCGGTTGATGGTGGCCACGAACATGATGCCGCCGGGCCGGACCATCTGTCCGCATTTGGCGACGAACAGGTCGATGTCGGCGACATGCTCGACCACTTCCATGTTGAGAATGACGTCGAATGTCTCGCCGGCCTCGGCGAGATCTTCCGCCGTCGTGGCACGATAGTCGATATTCACATTACCTTCTGCGGCATGCAGTTTCGCCACCTCTATGTTTGTCTCGGAGGCGTCCGCTCCGACCACCTCGGCACCGAGCCGCGCCATCGGCTCGCACAAAAGGCCACCGCCGCAGCCGATGTCGAGAATACGCAAGCCCTCGAACGGCCGCGCCGCGCGCGGGTCGCGGCCGAAACGCGCCGCGATCTGGTCGCGGATGTAGGAAAGCCGGATCGGATTGAATTTGTGCAGCGGACGAAACTTGCCGTTCGGGTTCCACCATTCGGCGGCAAGAGCGGAAAAGCGTTCCACTTCTCCGGCATCGATCGTCGATCGTCGGGGCTCAGGCATCGGTTGGTCTCCTCGGACGCTAGGAAGTCGGGCGTGAGGCATCGAATGTCAAGGCGCCATTTTCCTCTGCTGACATCGCGGCGCTCCATGTCAGGCGATGAACCGGAGGCGTGCGCGATAACAGCGACGCCGTTTTCGATCCCGGCTATTTCGTGTCCAGCACGTCGCGCAGCTTTGCCGCCAGTTGCTCGATGGTGAACGGCTTGGCCAGGAAGTGCACGTCATGGTCGAGCACGCCGTTGTGGACCACGGCGTTCCTGGTGAAGCCGGTGGTGAAGACGACTTTCAGCCCGGGCCGGCGCGCGACCGCTTCCTCGGCGAGCTTGCGGCCGTTCATCACCGGCATGACGATATCCGTGAAAAGCAGGGCGATGTCTGGTGTCGCGGCGAGTTTCTCAAGGGCCTCTGGCCCGCTTGCCGCATGGATGACGGTGTAGCCGAGTTCGCGCATGATGTCCGTCGTGGAGGCCCGCACACGGGCGTCGTCCTCGACGACGAGGATCGTCTCGGTGACCTTGGAGGTGCTCTTGCCGCGCTCGGCGGACGCCGCCGGCTCTTCCGGTCCGAAAAACCGGGGCAGATAGATCTTGATCGTCGTGCCTACCCCGGGCTCGGAGTAGATCTTGACGTGGCCGCCCGACTGCTTGACGAAGCCGAACACCTGGCTCAATCCAAGTCCCGTGCCCTTGTTGACCGGCTTGGTCGTGAAGAAGGGCTCGAAGGCCTTGCTGATGATCTCGGGCGACATGCCCGCACCAGTGTCGGTCACCGCGATCATCACATATTGGCCAGGCGTGACTTCGGCGTGCGTCAATGCATAGGCCTCGTCGAGATGGCTGTTGACCGTCTCGATGGTCAGCTTGCCTTCGCTGTCCATGGCATCGCGGGCATTGACGGCCAGATTGAGGATCGCGTTCTCGATCTGGCTGGGATCGGCGTGGGTTTTCCACAGGCCGCCCGCCAGCACCGTTTCGATGCGAACGCCTTCACCCAAGGCACGGCGCAGAAGATCGGACATGCCGGTCAACAGCCGGTTGGTGTCGACAACCTGCGGCGCCAGAGGCTGCAGGCGGGAGAAGGCAAGCAGGCGGGAGGTCAGGTCGGCGGCACGGCTGGCCGCGTCCGTCGCGGCCTCGACGAGCTTTTCAATGTCATGTTCGCCCCGCTTCAGCTTGCGCTGGGCAAGGTTCATGGCGCTGAGGATGACCGCCAGCATGTTGTTGAAGTCGTGGGCGATGCCACCGGTCAGTTGCCCGACGGCTTCCATCTTCTGCATCTGGCGTATCTGGGATTCGGCCTTTTCACGCGTCTGGATTTCATTGCCGAGCTCGATGTTCTTGCGCATCAGCTCTTCCTGTGCGCCGGCCACCTCGCGGAAGCGGCGGCGGGATTGACGGACGGTGTAGGCGCCAAGCAGGAAGATCGCGATGAGGGCCGTCAGCGAACCGGCACGCAACCAGGCCTCGACCCGATCGGTATGCTCGTCGCGCATGGCCATGGCGGCGGCGCCGATCCGCCGGATCGTATCCATGCTGGCGCGGATTTCGTCCATGGCGGCCTTGCCCTGGCCGCCGCGGACCAGTTGCAGGGCCTTCGCCGCGTCGCCCCGGTCGTAGAGGGCGATCGTCTGGGACAGCTCGGCCTGTTTCCACGAAAGCGCGTCCTTGATGTGGCTGACCTGCTGGACGAATTGGTCGTCCGAAGGCGTCATGGCGTCGATCCGCGCCAGTTGTCCCGGAATTGCCTCGACGGCCTTCCGGTAAGGCTCCAGATAGGATCTTTCACCGGTCAACAGGTAGCCGCGCTGACCACTCTCGGCGTCTTGCGCCAATGAAAGCAGCCCGGATAGCTGCTGCTGGTACTCGATTGTGTCGCGCGCGGCGGCGCGATTGGCCCTTTGGCTCTCGACGAGCAGCGCACGGGTGCCGACGATCAACGCCAGCACCGCGAAGCCCACGACAGGCGGGAGCGATTGCAATCGCATGGCGCGCCGAAGACGAGCAATCATCCGTTATGCCGAACCAAAAGAAATTTCCCGCAGGCAGTATCTGGTAAGCGGCGCCGGCCCGGAAGGCAATATGCCGCTGTGCAATCCGCCGTCAGCCTTGCGAAACCTTGCTCATTTGGCTAAGGAGGCCGCGCATTCAGCGGCCGGCGCCAGCCGGGCGCTTTCTTCCGTTTCGGCTCAGGGCCGCCTCCAGTCAAAGGCATTTCGCTTCGATGGCGCGTATCGTGATGAAATTCGGCGGAACCTCCGTCGCCGACATCGCCCGCATCCGCAATGTGGCGCGTCACGTCAAACGCGAGGTCGACGCCGGCCACGAGGTGGCTGTGGTGGTCTCGGCGATGGCCGGCAAGACCAATGAGCTGGTCGGCTGGACGCGCGAGGCTTCGCCGATGCACGATGCGCGCGAATATGATGCCGTCGTCGCTTCCGGCGAGCAGGTGACGGCCGGCCTTCTGGCGATCACCTTGCAGAACATGGGCGTGCATGCGCGGTCCTGGCAGGGCTGGCAGATCCCGATCAAGACCGACAACGCGCATGGCGCGGCGCGCATCCTCGACATCGACGGTGCCTTCCTGGTCAAGCGCTTCGGCGAAGGGCAGGTGGCTGTGATCGCCGGTTTCCAGGGCATCGGGCCGGACAACCGCATCGCCACGCTTGGCCGCGGCGGATCCGACACCAGCGCCGTGGCCATCGCCGCCGCGGTCAAGGCCGACCGCTGCGACATCTACACCGACGTCGACGGGGTCTACACCACCGATCCGCGCATCGAGCCCAAGGCGCGCCGGCTGGCCAAGATATCGTTCGAGGAAATGCTCGAAATGGCCTCGCTCGGCGCCAAGGTTCTGCAGGTGCGTTCGGTCGAGCTTGCCATGGTGCACAGGGTGCGTACCTTCGTGCGGTCGTCCTTCGACGATCCCGACGCGCCCGGAATGGGGGATTTGCTCAATCCTCCGGGAACGCTCATTTGCGACGAGGAAGAGATCGTGGAACAGCAGGTCGTCACCGGAATTGCCTACGCCAAGGACGAGGCCCAGATTTCGCTGCGCCGTGTCGGCGACCGGCCAGGCGTCGCCGCCGGCATCTTCGGCCCGCTGGCCGAAGCCAACATCAATGTCGACATGATCGTCCAGAACATC
Source organism: Mesorhizobium sp. ES1-4 (assembly GCF_020164745.1). Lineage (GTDB taxonomy): Bacteria > Pseudomonadota > Alphaproteobacteria > Rhizobiales > Rhizobiaceae > Mesorhizobium. Next base: position 418,892 of record NZ_JAIUGV010000005.1, read on the forward strand.
TCCGAGGACGGCAAGCTGACCGACATGACCTTCACCGTGCCGTCGGGCGACGTCGATAAGGCACTGGCCGTGCTCGACCGGCTGAAAGCCGAGATCGGCTACGATGTCGTGCAGTCGGAAGCCGGCATGTCGAAGGTTTCGGTCATCGGCATCGGCATGAGGAGCCATGCCGGTGTTGCCGCCACCGCCTTCAAGGCGCTGGCGGACAAGGCGATCAATATCCGCGCCATCACCACCTCCGAGATCAAGATTTCGATACTGATCGACGGTCCGTATACGGAACTTGCGGTTCGCACTTTGCATTCCGTCTACGGTCTGGATAAGCAGTAGCAAGACTGAATCAGTTGTTGCGCACTTGCCGGGCGCGGCGGAAACTGCCCCGGCAAGAAGTCCATTGGAGAAGAAGCCGCGATGCGTGACACGGCCGTTGGCCCGCGCGTTCTGCTGAAACGGCTCCGCGAGCTCATGCAGGAGCCGCTGGAGCCGCAGGAGCGGCTCGACCGGATCGTGCGCGACATTGCTTCCAACATGGTCGCCGAAGTCTGCTCGCTGTACGTGCTGCGCGCCGATTCGGTGCTCGAGCTCTACGCCACCGAAGGTCTGAACCCGAACGCCGTCCACCTGGCGCAACTGCGGCTGGGGCAAGGCCTGGTCGGCACGATCGCGGCGAGTGCCAGGCCACTCAACCTGTCCAACGCGCAGGAACACCCGGCCTTCGCCTATCTGCCGGAGACCGGGGAGGAGATCTACAATTCCTTCCTCGGCGTGCCGGTGCTCAGGGCAGGGCGCACCCTGGGCGTCCTGGTCGTCCAGAACAAGACCATGCGCCACTACCGCGACGACGAGGTCGAGGCACTGGAAACGACGGCCATGGTGATCGCCGAGATGATCGCCACCGGCGATCTGGCCCGGCTGACCCGGCCAGGCCTCGAACTTGATCTGCGCCGGCCCGTCAGCTTCACCGGCCTGTCCTTCAACGAGGGCGTCGGGCTTGGCCATGTCGTGCTGCACGAGCCGCGCATCGTCGTCACCAATTTGTTCAACGAGGACAGCGAGGAAGAGGTCCGGCGACTCGAAGCCTCGCTCGGTTCGCTGAGGCTCTCGATCGACGACATGCTGGAGCGCCGCGATGTCGCTTTCGAGGGCGAGCATCGCCAGGTGCTGGAAGCCTACCGCATGTTCGCCAACGACCGCGGCTGGGTGAGGCGGCTGGAAGAGGCGATCCGCAACGGCCTGACGGCGGAAGCGGCGGTCGAAAAGGTGCAGAGCGACATGCGCGCCCGCATGCTGCACATGACCGATCCCTATCTGCGCGAGCGGATGAGCGATTTCGACGATCTGGCCAACCGGCTGTTGCGCCAGCTGATGGGGCGTGGACCCGAGGATGTCGCGGCCTCGCTGCCGAAGGACGCCATCATCGTCGCCCGCTCGATGGGTGCGGCTGAATTGCTCGACTATCCCCGCGACAAGCTGCGCGGGCTGGTGCTGGAGGATGGCGCGGCGACCAGCCATGTCGTCATCGTCGCCCGCGCCATGGGAATACCCGTCGCCGGCCAGATGAAGGGCGCCGTGTCGATGGCGGAAAACGGCGATGCCATCATCGTCGACGGCGAGGAGGGTGCGATCCATCTGCGGCCGCAGTCAGATCTGGAAGCCGCCTACGCCGAAAAAGTGCGGTTCCGGGCGCGCCGGCAGGAGGTATACCGCGAGCTGCGCAAGAAGCCTTCGACGACCAGGGACGGGGTCCAGGTCGACCTGCTGATGAATGCCGGGCTTGCCGTCGACCTGCCGCAGCTGGCGGAGGCGGGCGCGGCCGGCATTGGCCTGTTCCGCACGGAACTGCAGTTCATGGTCGCCTCGACTTTCCCGCGCGCCGAAGCCCAGGAAAAACTCTATCGCGACGTGCTCGAGGCCGCGCGCGGCAAGCCCGTCACCTTCCGCACCATCGACATCGGCGGTGACAAGGTGCTGCCCTATTTCAAGGGCGCGATCCAGGAAGAGAATCCGGCCCTCGGCTGGCGGGCGATCCGCCTGACGCTCGACCGGCCGGGCTTGCTGCGCACACAGATCCGCGCCTTGCTCAAGGCCAGCGGCGGGCGTGAGCTCAAGCTGATGCTGCCGATGGTGACCGAGCTTGGCGAAATCGCCCAGGCGCGCGAAATCATCGACCGCGAGGTGAGGCACCTCTCACGCTTCGCCCACCACCTGCCAACCAGTCTCAAGCTGGGCGCCATGCTGGAGGTGCCGTCGCTTCTGTTCCAGCTCGACGAACTGATGAAGGCGGTCGACTTCGTCTCGGTCGGGTCGAACGACCTGTTCCAGTTCGTCATGGCGGTCGACCGCGGCAACACGCAATTGGCCAACCGCTTCGATACGTTGTCGCCGCCGTTCCTGCGCGTGCTCAAGCAGGTCGCCGACGCCGGTGCCCGCAACCAGACACCGGTGACGCTGTGCGGCGAACTCGCCGGCAAGCCGATCTCGGCGATGGCGCTGATCGGCCTCGGTTTCCGCTCGATCTCGATGTCACCAGCCTCGATCGGGCCGGTCAAGGCGATGCTGACGGAGCTGCCGCTGGAAGAGCTGAAGGCCTTCTTCGACGACAATCTGATGGCGCCGGCGCAAGGGCTGCCGATGCGGGCGTTGCTGCAGGCCTTCGCCGACGACCGCTCGATCCCGCTGTAGCACCTCATCATGGTCAATCTGCCCCGCGATCGTATGGATCAAGTCGTCAAGCGTTTCGAGATGCTCGAAGCGCAGATGTCGGCCGGACCGGCGCCGGATGCCTATGTGAAGATGGCATCGGAATATGCCGAGTTGCAGGACATGGTGGCCAAGGTCAGGGAATTGCGCTCGGCCGAGCATGAGCAGGCCGACCTCGAAGCAATGCTCGCCGACAAGGGTACGGATGCCGAGATGCGGGCGCTGGCGGAAGCCGATCTGCCCGGCGTCGAGGACCGGATCGAGACGCTGCAGAAGGACATCCAGATCCTGCTCCTACCCAGGGATGCCGCCGACGACAAGAACGCCATTCTCGAAATCCGCGCCGGCACCGGCGGCGACGAGGCAGCACTTTTCGCCGGCGACCTGTTTCGCATGTACGAACGTTACGCCGCCGAGCGCGGCTGGCGGTTCGAAACGGTATCGGCGAGCGACGGCGATGCCGGCGGCTTCAAGGAAATCATCGCCACGATTTCAGGCAAGGGTGTGTTCGCCCATCTGAAGTTCGAGTCCGGCGTACACCGCGTCCAGCGCGTGCCGGCAACGGAGGCCAGCGGGCGCATTCACACTTCCGCCGCCACCGTCGCCGTGCTGCCGGAAGCGGAAGAGGTCGACATCGACATCAAGGCCGAGGACATCCGCATCGATACGATGCGTGCTTCCGGCTCCGGCGGCCAGCACGTCAACACCACCGATTCCGCGGTCCGCATCACCCATTTGCCGACCGGTATCATGGTGGTGCAGGCGGAGAAATCGCAGCACCAGAACCGGGCCAAGGCCATGCAGATCCTGCGTGCCCGGCTCTATGACATGGAACGCAGCAAGGCGGACGAGGAGCGGTCAGAATCGCGCAAGTCGCAGGTCGGCTCAGGCGACCGCTCGGAGCGCATCCGCACCTACAATTTTCCGCAAGGCCGGGTCACCGACCATCGCATCAACCTGACGCTCTACAAACTTGACCGGGTGATGATGGGTGAACTCGACGAAATCGTCGACGCGCTGATCGCCGATCACCAGTCGAAGTTGCTGGCCGATATCGGCCTCGATGGCTGACCATCCGCCCGAGGCGCTGGGGCCGTTGCTGCGGAAAGCGCGGGCAAGGCTTGCCGCGGCCGGCGTCGATGACCCCGCGTTCGATGCGCGGCTGATCGTCCAGCATTATTCCGGCACGACGCGCACGCAGGCCATTGCCGATCCCGAGCGCAAGATCGACGGGGATGCCATTGCCGCGATCGACGGCGCGCTGGGAAGGCGAGCCGGTGGCGAGCCGGTGCATCGTATCCTCGGCTATCGCGAATTCTACGGTTTGCGCCTGTCGCTATCGCCGGAGACACTGGAGCCGCGACCCGACACCGAAACGCTGGTCGATGCGGTGCTGCCCTTCGTCAAGGCAATGGTCGCGCGGGAGGGTGCGTGCCGCATCCTCGATCTCGGCACGGGGACGGGCGCCATCGCCCTGGCGCTGCTGAGCGTCGTGCCGGCCGCGACCGCCACCGGCGTCGACATTTCCGCCGGCGCACTGGCAATGGCGGCCCGCAATGCCGGGCAGCTGGGCCTCGGCGGCCGGTTCACGACGGTTCGGTCGGACTGGTTCGGAAAAGTTTCCGGCCGATACCATGTAATTGCCGCAAACCCTCCCTATATACCGTCTGGAGACATTGGAAATCTGCAGGACGAAGTCCGCGATTTCGACCCGCGCCTGGCCTTGGATGGCGGCGTGGATGGGCTGAACCCCTACAGGATCATCGCCGCCGAGGCGGCAAGGTTTCTGGAAGCCGAAGGCAGGATTGCGGTCGAGATCGGCCACACACAAAGCAACGACGTCGACGATATATTTCGCGCAGCCGGTTACGCGGGCGGCGACGTGTTTGGTGATCTCGGCGGAAACGACAGGGTTCTTGTTTTTCAACGGGCAACGTCTTGACGCAGCGCAAAAAAGCGCTTGGCAATGCCGGGGAATGCAGCTAGGGTCGCCTTACCGGATGAGACGAAGCAGGCAGTGCTCTTAGCGATTCGGTTTCCTTGGATATAGCTGCCTTCTTGCGCAAACGACGCCCAAGCTTCGTGCGGGAATCGTCCGGCAAGTGATGTAACCGGAACAGGATGGCACGTGGCGCCAACGCAATTGATGCGGGCGAACGCCGGTGAAGAAACGAAACGGCTGGCCGCATGAGCGCCTCCGTTCGTAACGAGTTTTCGAAAATTTCAAGATGAAGAGAGTCGAATGAGGCCACAACAGCAGAACAGGCGCATGCGCGGTCGCAACAACAATGGCGGCGGCGGTGGGAATAACAACAACAATAACAACAACCGCAAGGGCCCGAATCCGCTAACGCGCAATTACGAGAGCAATGGCCCGGACGTGAAGATCCGTGGATCGGCTCAGCAGATCGCCGAAAAATACGCCACCCTGGCCCGTGACGCGCAAAGCTCCGGCGACCGGGTGATGGCGGAGAATTATCTTCAACACGCCGAACACTACAACCGCATCATTGCCGCCGCGCAGGCGCAAATGCCGATCCAGAACGTCCAGCAGTCGCGCGACGAATTCGACGAGGACGGCGATGAGGATCGCGACGAGTTCGATAATGCCGGCAACAGCGGGGCTGGCAATAGTGGCGCTGGCAACAGCGGCAACGCCGGTTCCGATCCGCAAATTCCGGTAGTCAACCATGGCGCTGGCCCGCAGCCGGTAATCGAAGGCATGCCGGCGGAGGTTGCGCTGAACCGGGAAAACGGTCGCGACAACCGCGAAAGTGGCGGGCGCAACAACAGCGGCCGCGACAACAATGGCGGACGCCATCGCGATCGCCGTCCTAGTGGCGGCTACGGCCAGAGCGGTCAGCGCGACCATGTTTCGACTGAACAAGGCAGCCAGCAGCAGCGCAACGAGGCCTCGGGGCAGACAGAAGTTTCGGCAGAGTCCGCTTCGCCGCCCGGGACCGTCGAGGCAGCCGAGCCGGCTCCACGGTTCGAGAATTTTTCGCCAGCCGGCCTTGCGGCCCAGGCCGAACTCAACGAGGCGGCCGCTGAAAACAGCGCCGCCCGGCGCCCGCGCCGTCCACGCCGTCCGCGTGCCAATGTCGACCAGGCCGATAGCGGCAGCGACAGTGGCAATGCGGGCGAGACGGCGGCGGCTCCGGTCGATAGCGGTAGCGCCGAACCCGTGATCGCCGACATCGACAACTGATCGGACGGCACTGCAAGACATCGAACGGCGGGGAGAAATCTCCGCCGTTTTTGTTGGATGCCCGGGGAATAATATGGATTGACCGACATCAAGGCGTCTTGAGACAACCCGTCCCATACACCATATCTGCGCTGAACGGGATCCGGCTCGCATGGGCGGATTCGTCACCGCAATCTGATCCGGTGCCGCAAAGCGGGCCGGTGATGGAAGGAGACAAATATGGACCTTGAGAAATATTCCGAGCGCGTGCGCGGCTTTATCCAGTCGGCGCAAACGATGGCGCTATCTCGCAATCACCAGCAATTCACTCCTGAACACATTCTGAAAGTCCTCGTCGATGACGAGGAGGGCTTGGCGGCGTCGCTGATCGAGCGTGCCGGCGGCAATGTCCGCGACGTCAAGCTCGGCGTCGAGACCGCGCTTGAGGCGATGCCCAAGGTGGAGGGCGGCAATGGCCAGCTCTATCTGGCGCAGCCGTTGGCCAAGGTGTTCTCGACCGCCGAGGATCTGGCCAAGAAGGCCGGTGACAGTTTTGTCACCGTCGAGCGGCTGCTGCAGGCGCTCGCCATGGAGAAATCGGCAAAGACCGCTGAAATCCTCGCCAAGGCCGGCGTCACCGCGCAGGCGCTGAACCAGGTCATCAACGACGTCCGCAAGGGCCGCACCGCCGATTCGGCGAGTGCCGAACAGGGCTATGACGCGCTGAAGAAATATGCACGCGACCTGACTGCGGATGCCCGCGCCGGCAAACTCGATCCAGTCATCGGCCGCGACGACGAGATCCGCCGCACCATCCAGGTGCTGTCGCGCCGCACCAAGAACAACCCGGTGCTGATCGGCGAGCCGGGCGTCGGCAAGACGGCGATCGCCGAAGGCCTGGCGCTGCGAATCGTCAATGGCGACGTGCCGGAATCGCTGAAGGACAAGCAGTTGATGGCGCTCGACATGGGCGCGCTGATTGCCGGCGCCAAATATCGCGGCGAGTTCGAGGAGCGGCTGAAGGCGGTGCTTTCGGAAGTCACCTCGGCCAGTGGCAACATAATCCTGTTCATCGACGAGATGCACACACTGGTCGGTGCAGGCAAGGCCGATGGCGCCATGGATGCGTCGAACCTTCTGAAGCCGGCGCTGGCACGCGGCGAACTGCACTGCGTCGGCGCGACCACGCTCGATGAATACCGCAAGCATGTCGAGAAGGATCCCGCCCTTGCCCGCCGTTTCCAGCCCGTCTTCGTCGACGAGCCGACGGTGGAAGACACGGTCTCGATCCTGCGCGGCCTGAAGGAAAAATACGAACAGCACCACAAGGTGCGTATCTCCGACTCGGCGCTGGTGGCGGCGGCGACATTGTCCAACCGCTACATTGCCGACCGCTTTCTGCCGGATAAGGCGATCGACCTCGTCGACGAAGCCGCCTCGCGGCTTCGCATGCAGGTCGATTCCAAGCCCGAGTCGCTGGACGAGATCGACCGCCGCATCATGCAGCTCAAGATCGAGCGCGAGGCGCTGAAGGTCGAGACCGACGAGGCTTCGAAGGACCGGCTTGCCCGCCTGGAAAAGGAGTTGGTCGGCCTGGAGGAGGAATCAACCGAGATCACCGCCAAATGGCAGGCCGAAAAGCAGAAGCTCGGGTTGGCGGCCGACTTGAAAAAGCAGCTCGACGAAGCGCGCAACGACCTTGCCATTGCCCAGCGCAAGGGTGAGTTCCAACGCGCCGGGGAACTTGCGTATGGCAAGATCCCGGAATTGGAAAAGAAGCTGAAGGAGGCCGAAGCCCAGGACGGCAAGGCCGGCATGGTGGAGGAAGTGGTCACCCCCGATCACGTCGCCCATATCGTGTCGCGCTGGACCGGCATTCCGGTCGACAAGATGCTGCAGGGTGAGCGTGACAAGCTGTTGCGCATGGAAGACGAGATCGGCAAGCGGGTCGTCGGCCAGGGCGAGGCGGTGCAGGCCGTTTCCAAGGCGGTGCGGCGTGCCCGTGCGGGCCTGCAGGATCCGAACCGGCCGATCGGCTCGTTCATGTTCCTCGGGCCCACCGGCGTCGGCAAAACGGAGCTCACCAAGGCTTTGGCCAACTTCCTGTTCGACGACGAGACCGCGCTGGTGCGCATCGACATGTCCGAATACATGGAGAAGCATTCCGTCGCCCGGCTGATCGGTGCGCCTCCCGGCTATGTCGGCTATGAGGAAGGCGGCGCGCTGACCGAGGCGGTGCGGCGGCGGCCCTATCAGGTCGTGCTGTTCGACGAGATCGAGAAGGCGCATCCCGATGTCTTCAACGTTCTGTTGCAGGTGCTCGATGACGGACGGCTGACCGACGGGCAGGGCCGCACCGTCGACTTCCGCAACACGCTGATCATCATGACGTCGAATCTCGGCGCGGAATACCTGGTCAATCTCGGTGAGGACCAGGACGTCGACGCCGTGCGTGATGAGGTTATGGGCGTGGTCAGGGCGTCGTTCCGGCCGGAGTTTCTCAACCGCGTCGATGAGGTGATCCTATTCCACCGGCTGCGCCGCAAGGACATGGACCGTATCGTCGAGATCCAGCTCAAGCGGCTGGAGAGCCTGCTGACCGATCGGAAGATCACCCTGTCCCTGGATCCCGAGGCGATCGAGTGGCTGGCGGCCAAGGGTTACGACCCCGCTTATGGTGCCCGGCCGCTGAAGCGGGTAATGCAGAAGGAACTGCAGGATCCGTTGGCGGAAAAGATCCTGCTTGGCGAGATTCTGGACGGTTCGACGGTCAAGGTCACGGCCGGTTCCGATCGGCTGAATTTCCGCTCCAAGCCGACGATCGTCGCGGCCGAAGCCGCGGCCTGATCCATGCATGTCGCCCAAAAGTGTTTGGGACAGAGGACATGCATATCCTGAAGATCCAAAGCGCGCCGCGCTTTGGAGTGCCGCGTGTCCGGCGTGGGCGCGCGGCATATTCATATCATGGGGCGCCGATGACGCTGGACGACTATAACGGCTTCTGCGCCTCGCTGCCTGCAACGAATCACGTGGTACAGTGGGGCGGTGCCCATGTCTGGAAGGTCGGAACCAAGGTGTTTGCGATCGGTGGCTGGGATCAAGGGCAGCAGGTCTTCGTCACCTTCAAATGTTCCGACATCGCTTATGACGTGCTCAAGGAGCAGCCAGGGTTGCGGCCCGCGCCTTATCTTGCCTCCCGCGGCATGAAGTGGATCCAGCGTCAGACAAGCCAGAGCATGGATGATGGCGCGCTGCAGGACTATTTGCGCGAGAGCCATCGCCTTGTCGCCCTGAAGCTGACGAAGCAGGCGCGCAAGGAATTGGGGCTTGCCGCAGGCTAACGGATAATCCTCGACGCGCCGGAAACCGCCATCTTCATGCCCGGTTCATGTTGGAACCATATGGTGGGTAACTGGTTTGCTGGCGAAGGGTTCGCCGAACTGGACAATGCCGGGCGGCGGCACATACGGACCGGAGAGCTTCGCCACCATGCTGCGCACTATCTTCACCCTTTCGGCGCTTGTTGCGGGACTGGTGTGTTCCAACGCGTTCGCCGCGCCGACGCATGACGGCGCGGCCCAGCCTGTCCGGGCGGCCGAGAGCGGCGGCATTCTGCTCGCCCAGGACGGCAATCTCGATATCTATTACGATGCCAGGGGCAATCGCGTCATCGTCGACGCGGATACCGGCAAGGTGATCGCCATCCAGCCGCCGCAGACACGGCTTGACCGCCGCGCACTGCGCCGTGACACACGGCTGCGCGAGCTGGGGCGTGCCCCCGCCGGCGATGACCGGTACTATCTCGACGATCCCCAGGACATGGCACGCTTCCGCCGCAGACAACTGGAAGAGGAGGGCCGGGTCATTCCGCCGCCAGCCGACGAATACGATCCTTACGGAAACGGTTCGGTCGATGCCTATCCGCCGGCACCGCAGGATGACGGCAACTACGACAACAACTATCCCGATGCCCCGCGGCCGGCAAAGCCGGGCACCATCAAGCGCCTCCCGCTGAACGAGGCGTCTATAGACCCGGTCCAGCCGGCAGCTCCGCCGGAACAGACCGAGCCCATGGACCAGGCGGCATTGCCGCCAAGGGCTGCCGGGAAGACGTCAGTCGGTCCGTCGCTTTCGCTGGGCTCACGCCAGGACGTGGCAGCGCTACAGGTGCTGCTCGACCGTGGCGGTGCTTCGCCTGGTGTCATCGACGGGCGCTTCGGTTCGAACGTCGACAAGGCGCTGGCAGCCTACAACGAGATCAATGGCGGCAGCCTCAAATCGACCGACGCGGCCGGCATCCAGGCCGCACTCTCGCAATCCGGCGGCGACGCCTTCGCCAACTACACCATCACGGCGGAGGATGCCGCCGGTCCCTATGTCGCCTCCATCCCGGAAGACTACAGCCAGAAGGCGCAGCTCGACCGCATGGGCTACACGTCAGTGGCCGAGGCGCTGGCCGAGCGTTTCCACATGGACGAAAACTATCTCAAGGCGCTCAATCCGGGTGCCAACTTCAATCGTCCCGGCACGATCATCAAGGTCGCCAATTTCGGCAGACTGGTGTCGACGCCGGTAGCCCGCATCGTAGCCGACAAGGGCAAGAAGGAAGTCTTTGCCTATGACGCGTCGGGCAAGCTGGTCGCGGCCTATCCCGCCACGATCGGCTCATCGGACACGCCGTCCCCGACGGGCATCCACGCGGTATCCCGTGTCGCACTCGATCCGAACTACACCTACAATCCCAACATCAACTTCAAGCAGGGCGAGAACACCAAGGTCCTGACCATTCCGCCGGGACCCAATGGACCGGTCGGATCGGTGTGGATCGCCTTGGACAAGCCGACCTACGGCATCCACGGCACGCCGGAGCCGTCGAAAATCGGCAAGACCGAAAGCCATGGGTGTGTCCGGCTGACCAACTGGGACGCACGGGAACTGGCCAAGCTGGTCTCGCCCGGTGTGCCGGTGGAGTTCGTCGAATAGACCCGCGTCGACATGCCAGGGTGACGAAGTTCAGTTCGATTTTCAGCCGATGATTTTTCGCACCAGGGCGGCGCGCGGCGAAATCGCGTATACAAGCTGTACCACGAGCATAAAGCCGACGCTGAGCAGCGGGCTGATCAGGCAAAGTGCGGCGCCGACGGCCCAAAGGACCTGAGCCTTGACGATGCGCAGGTAAACCATGCGCTTCGTCTCCGCGTCGAGATCCTCCGCGGCAAAGCCGCTTTTGTCCGCATAATGCCAGCTGGCAGACAGCGTGACGCCGAGCATCAGCAGGTTGAGCCAGTAAACCAGCACCGCAGTCCTGAACTCGAGGAAATCGGCCAGAAGGTCGGTCGAGAACGGCAAGAGCGCGATAAAAGCGAGAAAGCACAGGTTCAGCGTGGCCAGCCGTCTGTCGGATCTGGCGATCAAACCATGTTGCGCCTGCTGGCCGAACCAGAAGATGGTCAGTGTCAGGAAGCTCAGGGCATAGGTGAGGAAGCGGGGTGCCAGTGCCGCGATGGCGGCAAGCAGATCGTGTTCGGAACGGATCGCCTCGTGCGCCGGCACCCTGATCTCGAGAACAATGAGGGTGAGCGCGATGGCGAAGACACCGTCGGTCAGGCCGACCACGCGGTGAAGCCCTGTCTGGGACGGTTCGAGCGGTCGCTTCATCGGTTGCATCCCTGGCCTGATCGCTTGTGAAGCTTAACATGGCATCCGCCGATTGCACCGGGCCCAGTGCGCTCCTGGCAATGTGGTCAGTCCAACCTGGGTTCAACGACATCGATGCACTGGCTGGTTGTTGCGGCCGCGCCGGCGGTTTAAGCAGATTGCATGCATTCCCCAAGCAAAGCCGCTGCCATTCCGCCGCCTACCGCAAACGGCACGTTCTGTCCGCAATCGCAGCGGCGTTATGTGTTGATCGCGGCCATCCTTGCTTCGGCGCTCGGCTTCATCGACGGGTCCATCCTAGCCATCGCCATGCCGGCGATCCGCGTCGATCTCGGAGCCGGCCTCGCCGAGGCGCAGTGGATTTCCAACGCCTATGCGCTGACGCTCTCGGCGCTGATCCTTGCCGGCGGTGCCGCAGGCGACCGGTTCGGGCTTCGCCGTGCCTTCGTGGCCGGCATTGCGCTGTTCGTCGCAGCCTCGCTTGCCTGCGCGCTGGCGCCGAACGCTGTCGTGCTGATCGCGTTTCGCGCGCTCCAGGGCATCGGCGCTGCCATCATGGTGCCGGGCAGCCTCGCCATCATCGCCAAGGCCTATCCGAAAAAAGAGCGCGGCAGGGCGATCGGCATCTGGGCGGCGGCCTCGGCATTGACCACGGCTCTCGGCCCCGTGCTCGGCGGCTTGGTGCTGTCGGCTTTCGGCGATGGCATCTGGCGAGCGATCTTCGCGGTCAACCTGCCGCTCGGCCTGATCTCGATCTATCTGCTGCTCGCCAAGATTCCGGCCGATGCGCCGACGGAGAAACGCAGCCTTGACCTTGCCGGCGGAGCGCTTGCGACGCTGGCCTTCGGCGCGCTCGCCTATGGGCTGACTTCGATGAGCGCCAGCGGCGAGAGCCACATGGCCGGCCCAAGCATTGCCGCCGGCGCCGTGCTGCTTGTCGTCTTCATTCTGTTCGAACGGCGGCAGCGCGAGCCGATGATCGACCTCAGCCTGTTTCGCATCGGTGCATTCGCCGGTGCCAATGCCGCGACTTTCTTCCTCTATTTCGCGCTGTCGGCCAATCTTTTTTACCTGCCGATGCTGCTGATCGCCGGCTGGGGGCTGAGCACGGCCGAGGTCGGCTTCATCTTCCTGCCGCTGTCGGCGTCGATCGCGCTTCTGTCTGGACCTGTCGGCAAGCTGTCGGACCGGATCGGGCCGCGCTTTCCCATTGCCTGCGGCAGCCTGATCGTGGCGATTGCCTTCGCCGGGCTTGCCTTGCTCGCCCATGCCGGCTTTCACCATTTCTGGACGGGCACCTTCCCTCTGATGGCGCTGATGGGGCTCGGAATGGCGTTGGTCGTGTCGCCATTGTCGACCGCGATCATGACGGCGGTGGAAGACAAGGACACCGGGGCGGCTTCCGGCATCAACAACGCCGTCTCACGCATCGGCGGCCTGATCGCGGTGGCGGCGATGGGGTCGCTCGCTGCCTGGATTTATGCCAATGCCCTGGAGGCCAATGCTGCGGGCGGGGTGCCCGGCTTCGGCGAACCGCCACCGACCGGACTTTCGCCGGCACTCGATGCGGCAAGAATCGCCGCCAGCGACGCTGCCTTTTCTGCCGTCTCCTCGGTGACCGCGCTGCTTTGCCTGCTTTCGGCCGTCATTGCATGGATGACGATTTCCGGCGAGGCGCTGCCGTGGTCGCGGCACGCAGAACCTAGGCAGGACTGAAGGCCAGCATAATTCCAGGAAAAGAGTTTAACAGCCTCCGTCCGGAATTGCGTGGAAACAAAGAGTTAGAGCAGTTCGGCGCGCGTTGCCCCGCTCTAACGCTCAGCCTTCGATCTTGGCGCTGGCGACCTTGAGCGAATTGCCATCTTCCTGCTTCAGCAGATCGTCGATGCGCTCACGCTCGCGTTTGAAGGCGACGAGGTCGTCGCCCTTCAGCACCTTGCCGACCGGCAGGCGGACACGCATCGGATCGACCTTGGTGCCGTTGACGATCAGCTCGTAGTGCAGGTGCGGGCCAGTGGCGAGGCCGGTCTGGCCGAGATAGCCGATGGTCTGGCCCTGACGGACGTGCACGCCGGGCTCGATGCCTTTGGCAAAGGCACTCTGGTGATTGTACGAGGTCTCGTAGCCATTGGCATGGCGGATGATGATCTGCTTCCCATAGCCGCCGGCCCAACCGACTTTTTCGATGGTGCCGTTGCCGGCGGCGATGATCGGCGTGCCGATCGGGGCCGCCCAGTCGACGCCGGTATGCATGCGGACATAACCAAGGATCGGATGTTTGCGGGGACCGAAACCGGAGCGGAATTTGCCGGCGGGCAGGGGATTGCGCAACAGGAACTGCCTGGCGCTCGATCCGTCCTCATCGAAATAGTCCGTGCTGCCGTCCTGCATCTGGAAACGATAGAAGTTGCGCGTCTGGCCGCCAAAGGTCGCCGAAACATACAGAAGTTCGGAATTGTCGGACGTCTGGTCGTCGCCGTCGGGCTGCGAGAACAGCACTTCAATACGATCGGCCGGGTTGAGGCGGGATTGGAAGTCGACATCGGATGCCAAGAGCTTGATCAGCCGCTGGGTCATCGCCTTGGACATGCCGTAGGAATAGGCGGCGCGGTAAATGCCGTCATAGACGTTGGGCAGATTGCCGCGCACCACCACCGGCGCCGACGAATCGTCGAACGCCGTCAGCAATTCCGGATTGGGCTCGGGCTCTTGCGCCGGCACGTACTGGCCACGATCGTCGAGCGCGATGGTCACGATATGCGTGGTCTTGTCGTAGACGCTGGTGCGCACGACCTTCGCGACATCGCCATGAACCTCGAGGCCAACACGCAGTACGGTTCCGGCCTTGAGCACCGGGGCGTTGAGCAGCTTGGCGATCGCTTCGGCCATGCCGGTGGCATCCTCGCCCGTGTAGCCCGAATCGGCAAAAGCCTCGGTGAGGTCGGTGTCCTTGGTGAAGGGGATGATTTCCTCGGCGAATGCCGGCGCCTGGTCGTCAGCGTTTGCACGTGGTGACACCGAGACGTTTTCCGGCACGATCTTGACGTCGTAGGAGCCAGCCATGCTCTCGGCAAAAGCTTCGCCGAATCGCTGCGGATCGACATAATGGAGTGAAGCCACCTGCACGGCGCCGTCGCTGAGGTCTGTTCCGGCTTCGCGCACCACCTTTTCAACTTCGTCGGCGGACAGGTCGCTCTTCTCGTCGAAGGAAGCCGTCTCGATGGGGAAATCGACGGTCTTCAGACTCATTTCGCTTTCGACCTTGGCGCCGTAGATCTGGCCGGAAGCGGCCGAGGCTGTCGCTGGCTGCGCTGATGTATCGTCGCCATCGTCGCCGAACACCTGCATGGGGTCGAAGGGCGGGTAAGCCCGGTTGGTGGTGTGGCCGGCAGCGAGTGCCATCTTGATCTGCACGAAAGGCATAGTGTGGATGACATCGCGGTCGCCGACCTTGGTGACCATCGACACTTCCATGCGACGACGGTCGTTGGCCTTGGCGATCTGGCGCGGCGCCACCAGCCTGGTGGTCTTGGCCACTTCGCCGGAATCGCCATTGCTGGCGAGGCCGATCAGTTCGGCGATCTCGGGTGGGGTGGCCAGTTGCTGGCGCCCGTCAAGGGCGGCAAACAGCGCGACGCCCATCAGAACGCTCGAGGTCACGCCCGTCAGAAAAGTTCCCGACAACCAGCGCGCGGAAACCTCACGCCGATCGGGCGGGCCGCTGCGGCCGTCCGCGATAAGCGGCGGCTCATTGCCGAGTTCGGCTATGACATCTTCCGTGTCTGGCATCCAGAAAGGCTGCTTCTTCCCCGGGCGGAACGGCTTGTCGCTCTTGTTGGGCCATGACATTTGCCTGTCACGGCAGGTTAAGTCAACGAAGCCCCAGGCCCCGGTCGAAATCCCCTCGTGCACTTCTTCTATAGAGCGCTGTGGAAAGCGCGCGGCGTGCCTTCGTCTGCAGGGCTTGTCGCACGCTTCCTTTACGAGGCGCATAAAGAGGCGATCGCTCGGCTGAACCTTTGCCTCTCTCGTTGGCCTTGGTGTCGACCGTCAATGCGGCGGCAATAGGGCTCGTTGGTGGCCGCCGCCTCCCGTTGCCGCGTGTTCCCTAGCGGCAGTCGGCTATCCACAGGCCCGCCCGAAGTTTCTGTCGCAAAAAGTTCAAAAACATCTGAGATCGGTGTTGACAGTTTTGGTTGGTGGCGACTATATACGCCTCACGAACGAGGGCGGTGCGCCGCTGGCGACGAAGAAG
>NZ_JAIUGV010000006.1 GCF_020164745.1 Mesorhizobium sp. ES1-4
TTGCTTCACAGCCATTGCGATTCCCTCCGAGTGTTCCTCTCAGAGAATCACAACCAGCCAATTACGCAACAGGCCCCCTGTGGGAGAAGGTGTCGCCGAAGGCGACGGATGAGGGGTGTTCCAGGGAACGCAACGCCTCACTCGGCTGGAACACTCCTCATCCGTCTCGGCGCTACGCGCCGATCCACCTTCTCCCACAACAAGGGGAGAAGGGAAGAGCACCTCACGGCATCAACTGATACTCATAAAGCTTCTGGTAAAGCCCGCCCTGCCTGAGCAGCGTCTTGTGCGCCCCGCTTTCCACCACTTTGCCGGCTTCCAGCACCACGATCGTGTCGGCTTGGTGCACGGTCGACAGGCGGTGCGCGATGACGATCGTCGTGCGCCCTTCCGTGAGCTGTTGCAGCGCGTCGCGGAACAACGCTTCGGATTCGGCGTCGAGCGCGCTGGTCGCTTCGTCCAGCAGCAGGATTTCGGCATTGCGCAGCATGGCGCGCGCGATCGAAATGCGCTGGCGCTGGCCGCCCGACAAAAGGCCGCCATTCTCGCCGACATCCGTGTCGTAGCCATTCGCCTGCGCAACGATGAAGTCATGCGCATTGGCGGCTTTGGCCGCGGCAATCACCTCTTCCTCGGTCGCGTCCTCGCGACCAAGCCGGATGTTGTGCATGATTGTGCCGGCAAACAGGAACGTGTCCTGGCTGACATAGGCGATCTTTTCCCGGAGCGAGGCGAGCGTGGCGTGGGAAATGTCCTGGCCGTCAAGCAGCACCCGGCCGCTCTTCGGGTCGTACATGCGCATGATCAGATTCAGGATCGTCGACTTGCCGCTGCCCGAGGGTCCGACCAGCGCCGTCATCTTGCCGGGCGCCAGGGTCAAGTCGAACCGCTCCAGCACTGGCGGGCCATTCTGGTAGGCGAAGCTGACGGCGTCGAACCGGATCTCGCCCGGCCCAGCCAGAAGCGGCCTTGCGTCCGGCTTCTCCGCCAATGTCAACGGCTCGTCGGCCAGCTGGAACATCATGCGCACGCCGACAATGCCGCTTTCCAGCGAAATACGGACGCGCGCGAGGCGCTTTGCCGGTTCATAGGCGAGCAGCAGCGCGGCGATGAAGGCCATGATGTTGCCAGGCATCTGGCCGCCCTGCAGAACCAGTAGGCCGCTGACCATGACAGCGCCGGCGATCGCCAGGCCGGCCAGCGTTTCCATCACCGGATTGGTCACCGCTTCCAGCGCGGCGATGTTGTTGGCCCGGTCCTCGACATCGGACACGGCCCTGTACATACGCTTGCGCATCAAGCCTTCGAGGTTGAAGGATTTGACGACGCGCACGCCGATAGCGGTTTCCTGCATCACCTGGACGATCTGGCCGACCGAGCGGAACTCCATCGCCGCGAACTTGCGCACGCGCTTCAGGATGCGGTTGACGCCGTAAATGGCCACCGGACCGACGACGAAGCAGATCAGCGACAGCGCCGGCTGCTGCCAGACCATGACCCCGATCAAGGCAGCCAGGGTCACCAGGTCGCGCACATAGGAGGTGACGATGAGGTCGAGCACGTTGCGCGCCGCCTGGGCATTGTTGGTCATGCGGGTGATCAGGTCGGACGAAGAGGTCGAGTGGTAGAATTCGATACCTTGCGCCAGGATGCGGTCATAGATCTTGCGCTGCCGTTCGGCGATGACGGCGTTGCCGACCCGGCTCATGAAGTAGGCCTGGATGAAGTTGGCGATGCCCTTGACGATGAAGATCGCGGCGACCGCCACGGCAATCATGTTGACGCGGTCGACCCGTTTGTCGATCACGAATTCATTGGTGATTTCGCGCAGGATCCAGGCGCTGGCGGCCGTCATGCCGGCCACCACCAGCATCGACAGGATGGCGGCGGCGTAGCCGGCCCTGTGCTGGCGGAACGATTCCCTGAGCAGCCTTGCGACGAGGCGCTGGTTTTCCGTCGAGCGGAAGAAGCGAAACAACGGCTGATCCTTGATGCCGGGATGACGAAGGCGGCTTATAGAGGGAGTTGCCGCCGGAGGGAACCTTTTGCCGCGTGGAAAGAAACCGCTGCGGCAGGCTGTCTTTTGAGACACCATGCAACAGTGATTCTTCAAGCGGGATGACGACAGATGGATTTCGACCTAATCGTTCGTGGCGGCACGCTACCGGATGGCGGCGTCGCCGACATCGGCATCAGCGGCGAGACGATCGCGGCGATTGAACCCATCTTGCAGGGCTCCGCGCGGTCCGAGGTCGATGCCCGTGGCAATCTGGTGTCGCCACCCTTCGTCGATCCGCATTTCCACATGGACGCCACGCTGTCCTACGGCATTCCGCGCATCAATACGTCGGGGACGCTGCTCGAGGGCATTTCGCTATGGGGCGAACTGAAGCCGCTTTTGACGCATGAAGCGGTGCGCGACCGCGCGCTCGCCTATTGCGACTGGGCGGTCTCGATGGGACTGCTCGCCATCCGCACTCATGTCGATGTCTGCGACGACCGGCTGCTGGCGGTCGAGGCCCTGCTCGACGTCAAGAAGACCGTCGCCCCCTATATCGACCTGCAATTGGTGGCATTCCCGCAGGACGGCTTCTATCGCTCGCCGACGGCGCGTCAGAACACCATTCGCGCGCTCGACATGGGCGTGGACATCGTCGGCGGCATCCCGCATTTCGAGCGCACCATGGCCGACGGCACGCGCTCGGTGACGGAACTGTGCGAGATCGCGGCGAAACGCGGCCTGATGGTCGATTTGCATTGCGACGAGACCGATGACCCGCTGTCGCGCCACATCGAGCAACTCGCCCATGAAACGCAGCGTCTCGGCCTGCAGGGCAGGGTGGCTGGTTCGCACCTGACCTCCATGCACTCCATGGACAATTACTATGTCTCGAAGCTTCTGCCGCTGATTGCGGAATCCGGCGTCTCGGCGATTCCCAACCCATTGATCAACATCATGCTGCAGGGCCGCCACGACACGTTCCCGAAGCGGCGTGGCATGACGCGGGTCAAGGAGATGCAGGCGCTCGGCATCCGTGTCGGCTGGGGGCAGGATTGCGTGCTCGATCCCTGGTACTCGCTGGGCACCGCCGACATGCTCGACGTCGCCTTCATGGGCCTGCATGTCGCCCAGATGTCGAGCCCCGCCGACATGGCGCGCTGCTTCGACATGGTCACCAACGTCAATGCCGCGATCATGGGGTTGGATCATCTCGGCCTCGGCGTTGGCAAGCGCGCCAGCCTGGTGATCCTCGATGCCGGCAATCCGATCGAGGCCCTGCGCCTGCGCGCCGAGCGCATCTGCGTCATCGCCAGGGGCAAGGTGGTGGCGGAAAGGACGAGGCAGGATACCAGGCTGTCCATTCCCGGCAGGCCGGGTCAGGTGAACCGCAGGCACAAATCGGCCTAGATACAGCCGATTCCCGCCGCTGGTCTTACCGTTTCGCCGATTCCCGCTCGTCAAAGCTGGTGCTTGCGGATAGGAGCCGGGCATGGTTGAGCCCGTCCCCAATTCGATGATCAGGAACGTCTTGCTGGCCGGCATCCTGCTGATGCTAGCTGGCGACTTCCTGTTTGCGCTCAACGACGCGATGGGCAAGTGGCTGGTCGCCAGCTTCTCCGTCGGCCAGGTCGTGCTGATCCGCTCGATCGGTGCCTTCATCGTGCTCGGCCCGATGATCGCCAATCAGGGCGCTGGCCGGCTGTTCCGGATGGAGCGGCCCGGGCTGCAGGTTCTGCGCGTGGTGGCGACGACGCTTGATACCGCTTTGTTCTACGCCGCCGTCGTCTATCTGCCGCTTGCCGATGTGATGAGCTTTTACATGGCCGGGCCGATCTATGTGGCGGCGCTGTCGCATTTCCTGCTTGGCGAGAAGGTCGGCTGGCGCCGCTGGGTGGCGATCCTGCTCGGTTTCTGCGGCGTGGTGATCATGCTGAAGCCGTCCTCCGCCGCGTTTTCGCTGTCGTCGGGTTTCGCGCTTGTCGGCAGCCTTGCCTTCGCCTTCGCCATCATCCTCAACAGGCGCCTGCGCGGCACCAGCGACACCAACCTGGTGACATGGCAGACGATCGGCACGCTGGTGGTCGGCGGCGCCCTCGCCATCGGCGCCTGGAAGACGCCGACGGCGCTCGATCTCGGCGCCATGCTGCTGCTCGGCATCGTCTCCTGCGGCGCGCATCTGATGATCACGCGGGCCCTCAAACTGGCGCCGGCCTCGACGCTGGCGCCGCTGCACTACACGCTGCTCCTTTGGGCTGTGGTGTTCGGGCTCGTGTTCTTCGGCGACGTCCCCGGCCCGCGCATCCTGATCGGCTCCGGCATCATCGTTGTCGCCGGCCTGTTCATCTTCCATCGCCAGAAGGTGGTCGACACGACGGTGCCGCCGGAGAACGTGCCGAAGGGCGTGAACTGAGGTCCGGATTCCTAGCCCCGGCGTATCGCGGCCAGATGCCGTGAAAATTCCGGCGTCTCCATCAACGCCTTGCAGCGCGCGAAGCGGCCGTCGGCATAGGCGCGGAAATCGTCGGCCGGATTGTTGTTGGCAAGCTGGATCAGCCCCCACAGCGTCCAAAGCAGGTCGCACATCGCCTTATAGATGACGACGCGGGCGTGCTCGGCCGGTTTCGCCTCGCCGCCGAAATAGGCGCGCATCATCTCCTCATCCTGGGCGGCGTCGAATTTTCCCTCCACGCTGAGATCGCCGAGATCCCAGAGCGGGTCGTTCATCCCGGAATATTCCCAGTCGACGATCCACATCCGTTCGCCCGTATCGAGAAAATTTTCGCACAGCGGATCGCAATGGCAGGCAACGAGGGGCACGCGGTGGACAGCCAAGGCCGAGCGCACGCTGCCGGCCTCGCGCACCACGTCGTGATAGCCGGCGGGCAGAGCGACATCCCTGGTCGACAGCACCTTGAGGTAATCGTCGATCATCGCGAACAGTTCGAAGCGGAAGGGGAACACCGCGCCGGACGCGTGCAGCTTGCGGAAGGCTTCGCCGGCGCGGGCCGGGCTGCCCGGCCGGTCCCTGAATTTCTCCGGCGACATCGTCTCGGCTCCTGCGATGAAGCGCGTCACCATCAGGCCGGTGGCGGCGTCGGCATGCAGCACTTCAGGGCTGACGCCGGCTTTTGCCGCCTCGCGCGCCGCGATCGCCTCGTTGGCACGGTTGATGTATTCCTCGGTGCCTTTTCCCGGAATGCGCAGGCAAAAATCGCCGGCCTTGAAGACGAGGTTGGTCAGGCCGCCAAGCCGGTCCAGCGGCCCGGTATAGCCGGCCAGCACCGGAATGGCGGCAAGTTTTGCCCGCGCCTCGTCTGTCGCCATGCCCGCGCCCCATGCCGTTATTTCTTTGCCACAACGGTTCCACAATTTTTGCCGTTTGGCTATCATCGCGACAAGACAGGGAGTTGGTGGGCACGTGGCGGACAGCAAACATCATGGCGCGCTCGGCGCGGTCTACGCGGCCAAGCGCCCAGAAGAGGTGGCGGCACTTTATGATCGCTGGTCGCAGACCTACGACGCCGACATGTCAGCCGCGGGCTACCGCCACCCGACGATCTGCCTGGCCTTGCTGGCCCGCCATCTGCCGCGTGGTTCAGCGCCGCTGCTCGACGCCGGGGCGGGCACCGGGCTGATCGGCGAATGGCTGGATATTGCCGGCTATCCCCAGGTCGAGGCGCTCGACATTTCACAGGGCATGCTGGACCAGGCCGCGCGCAAGGGCGTCTATGCGGCGCTGCACTGCCTGGCGCTCGGCGGTAACCTGCCTTTTGCCGACGACACCTATGCCGGCATCATCTCGGCCGGCGTCTTCACCTCGGGCCATGTCGGCGCCGACGGGCTGGACGAACTGATCCGCATCTGCCGGCCGGGCGGGGTGATCGTGCTGACGGTCAAGAACACGCTGTGGGACCAGGGCTTTGCCGCGCGCATTGCCGAACTTGAAGCGCAAGGTTCGGTCGCGCGGGTCGAGGAAACGCGTCCCTACGTCTCGATGCCGGGCGAAGCCGACACCATACCCAGCCGTGGCCTCGCCTTGCGGGTGAAATAGAGCAACTTCCGGAAAGGCGTGAGACGGTTCTCCGTCCGAAATTGCATCAAGACAATGGGTCTAAGCCTTCACTCGCTCCATTGCAGGATCGTATAGCGGCTCGAGGTGGATTTTGGCCGGCGTCCGCTGCATCGCGACCACCAGTTCATAGCTGGCCGAGGCGAGAAAATCATCGCTCACCCCGTCGGCGTCGCGCACATAACCGTAGCCGATGTTCTTGCCCACCGTGTAGCCATAGCCGCCGCTGGTCAAATAACCGACTGGCTCGCCATTGCGCAGTATGGTCTCGCGCCCGACGAGCACGATCTCCGGGTCATCGACCGTGAAGCCGGCAAAGCGCTTCTTCAGTGCGGTGCCGCCGGTCTTCTCGAGCGCACGCCGTCCGACGAAATCGGTGTTCTTGCGCAGCTTGACCGCCCAGCCGAGCCCGGCCTCCAGCGGTGTGTCGTTGGGCGTGATGTCGGAGCCCCAGGCACGATAGGCCTTTTCCAGCCGTAGCGATTCCAGCGCGCGGTAGCCGACCGGGCGGATGTCGTGCTTCTCGCCCGCCGCCATCAGCGCGTCGAAGACTTCACCGGTGGCGGCGATCGGCACATGCAACTCCCAGCCAAGTTCGCCGACATAGGTGACGCGCAGCGCCCGCACCGTGTGCCCGGCTATTGTGATCTCCCGCACATGGCCGAACGGGAAGCCGGCATTCGATACATCCGCATCGGTCACCGCCGAAAGCACGTCGCGGGCGCGCGGTCCCATCAGCGACAGCGTGCCGAAATCCTCGGTGACATCAGCGAGCCGGGCATCGAGGCCCTCGCCAACATGGTCGCTGATCCACGAGGCATCATGCGTGCGGAAACCGGTGCCGGTGACAATATAGAACTTTTCCTCGGCCAGCCGCGAGACCGTCAGGTCTGCCTCGATGCCGCCGCGCGTGTTGAGGAGTTGTGTGTAGGTCAGCCGGCCGACCGACTTGCTGACGTCGTTGGCGCAGATCCAGTCGAGCGCCTTCGCCGCGTCGGGTCCGCTCAGCTCGTACTTGGCGAAGGACGATTGATCGAAGATGCCGACATGCTCGCGCACGTGCCGGTGTTCGTCGCCGACGGCGGCGAACCAGTTCTGCCGGCCCATCGAGTAGATGTCCTTTGGCTCGACACCCTCCGGCGCGAACCAGTTCGGCCGTTCCCAGCCGAGCTTCGAGCCGAACACCGCGCGCTGCTGTTTCAACCGCTCATAAAGCGGCGACACGATGCGGGGCCGGCCGCTGGCATATTCCTCGTGCGGGAAGCCGATCGTGTAGTGCTTGCCATAGGCTTCCAGCGTGCGCTCGCACACCCATTGCCGGTCGCGGTGCAGGTTGGAAAAGCGCCTGATGTCGACCACCCACAGGTCGAGCGGCGCCTCGCCGTCGACAACCCATTGCGCCAGCACCCAGCCGGCGCCGCCGCCCGACGCGATGCCGAAAGCGTTGAACCCAGCGCCAACGAACATGTTGGCGCATTCGGGCGCCACACCGAGGATGAAGTTGCCGTCCGGCGTGAAGCTTTCCGACCCGTTGATCATCTGCTTGACGCCGACGGCCTCCAGCGCCGGCACGCGCGCGATCGCCTGCGTCATGTGTTGCTCGAAATGATCGTAGTCGTCGTCGAACAGCCGGAACTCCCAATCACTGGGAACGTCGCCCCCGGGGAGACCGGTTGCCCAGGCCTGCGGGTTCGGCTCATAGCCGCCCATCACCAGCCCGCCGACCTCCTCCTTGAAATAGGTGCGCCGGTCGGGGTCGCGCAGCGTCGGCGCGTCGGTCGCCAGGCCCGCGATCTTCTCGGTGATGATGTACTGGTGCTTCACCGGCTGCAGCGGCACATTGATGCCGGCCATGGCGCCGATCTGCCGTGCCCACTGCCCGGCGCAGTTCACCACCTTGTCGCAGGCGATGTCGCCTTGTTTGGTCTTCACGGCGGTGATGCGGTCACCCTTCATCGCGAAGCCGGTGACGCGCACGTCCTCGTAGAGCTTGGCGCCGTGCATGCGCGCGCCCTTGGCCAGCGACTGTGTGATATCGGAAGGGCTCGCCTGGCCGTCGGTCGGCAGCCAGGAGGCGCCGACAAGATCCCCGGTTTCCATCAGCGGCCACATCGCCTTGACCTCGGCCGGCGACAGCAGGTGCATGTCCATGCCGAAACTCCTCGCCGTCGTCGCCAGCCTTTTGTACTCGGTCCAGCGATCGGCATTGGTGGCGAGCCTGAGGCAGCCGGTCATTTTCCAGCCGGTGGCGAGTCCGGTCTCGGCCTCCAGCCCCTTGTAGAGGTCGACCGAGTATTTGAGCACCCGCGTGATCGAGGCCGACGAGCGCAACTGCCCAACCAGCCCGGCGGCATGCCAGGTCGAACCCGAGGTCAGCTTGCCCTGTTCGAGCAGCACCACGTCCGCCTTATGGTCGCGCGCCAGATGATAGGCCGTCGAGCAGCCGATGATGCCGCCGCCGATGACGACGATCGCGGCCTGGCTAGGCAAGGTCATGATTTCAGGATCCCGTATTTTGTCCGGTAGTTTTCCAGCGCCGCGTCGAGCCGCGCCAGGTTTTCCTCGGTGTAAGCGACGTAGTCGATGCCCGGCGCGTCGAGATAGAGCTCCGACACCATGCTCCACATCGCCTCGCGCAGCAGCGAGGCGCATTGCATGGCGGCGTGCGATCGACGGATCGCCTCGTCCGGCTCCTTCATGAAATAGGCGGTCAGGAAGGCGAAGGATTCCGCGTCGCTCATCCCCGCGTTCGAGGCGACGCCGGCAAGGTCGAACATCGCCGTGTTGAAACCGGCATATTCGAAATCGATCAGCCACAGCCTGCTACCGTCGTCCAGGATGTTGGCCGGCAACAGATCATTGTGGCCAAAGACGATCGGCAGCAATTTCTGGGCGCGCTCCAGTTCGTCGGCTAATGCCAGGAAGCGTGGCAGGTCACCGCGCTTGCGGCTCTTGCCCTCGTCAAGCGTGCGCGCATAGTCACGGATGACGTGGAACACCCAGAACATGAAGCCGGCGCCGGAGATATGGTTGGGCATTTCCCGGTGGAAGCCGCGCATCAGCGCCGCGACGCGGCCGAGATTCGCGCGCACGTCCTCGGCCAGATAGGTCTTGGCGCCAAGAAACGCCGTCACCAGGATTCCTGGTTCGGCATAATGGACCGCCGGCGCGAAGCCAGCGGCGTGAGCCGCCCTCGCGGTCATCACCTCGCGTTCGCGGAAGACGTGGTGGAAGGGATAGTCCTGGCCGAAGCGCACGACATGTTTGCCGGCCGTGTCGGTGACCACGTAATTGGCGTTGCTCAAGCCGCCTGGCAGCGGCGCGATCTCGATGGCGCCCGTCCAGCAGGGCAGGGCGCGGATGCGGTCTTCGGCAATCACGAAACCATCCCTGGTTTGCTGGCCCGGTTTGCCGGGCTTCGACGAGGCGCCATGGACCGCGCGGCGGCGGGGAGAAACGTAAACGATCTCGTCGGTGCGGGATGCCAGGATCGGTATCCCGCACCGCACCGACGAGCCCCTTGGCCAGGTTTTCGAGCCCGGCATCCGCCCCCGCGGATCTGAAAATTTCTTGCGCCAGACACGTTACAGGCTGCCTGGTCGGTGAGTCGCGGCTCTGCCAATTGCCCTCCCGCTGCAGATCCGAACCCCATTGATGTTGAATTTCACGCCGGGGTTGCTCTCCTGTCAATAAAAAGATGTGACTTTTTTTGGGTATTTTGCCCGAAAGCATGGGCAATTCCTTTAAAAGCGTTAGGAATGCCCTAGAATCGGTCAATTCCGGGACGCCCATATATGATCCACTCGAAACGGCATGGCGAGATCCTGCGGCTGCTGCAGGAAGAGGGAACCGTCACCATCGCCAGCCTGGCCGACAGGTTGGGCGTTTCACTCGAAACCGTGCGCCGTGACGTCAAGCCGCTTACCGGCGACGGTTCGGTTCTGAAGATGCATGGCGCCATCGGTCTGCCGTCGATGATCGGCGAAGCGCCGTTCGAACGGCGCATGCGCGAGAATGCCGAGGCCAAGCGCAGCATTGCCCGCGCGGTCGCGGCCACTATCCGTGACGGCGAATCGATCATGCTCGATACCGGCACCACGACTTCATTCCTCGCGCGCGAACTGCTCGGCCACCGGCGCCTTACGGTCGTCACCAACTCATCCGATATTGCCCGCACGCTGGCGACCATCAACGGCAACAAGGTCTATATGGCCGGCGGCGAACTGCGCAGCGATTCAGGTGCCGCCTTCGGGACGCCGGCCATCGAGTTCGTCAGCCGCTTCTCGGTCAGCCACGCCATCATCTCCACCGGCGCCGTCGATGCGGTGACTGGCGTCATGGACTACGATCTCGAAGAGGCTGAATTCGCCCGCATGGTGCTGTCCAGAGGCCAGCGCTCGCTCGTCATCACCGACCACACGAAGTTCGGCCGCCAGGGCCTGGTTCAGGTCTGCGGTTTCGATGGTTTTTCCGAACTCGCCACCGACCGGGCGCCGCCGCATGACATTGCCGCCGCACTCGCACAGGCTGGCGCCCGGCTCAGCATTGCCGGCGGCTCAGCCGGAATTCAGCCGAACACCAAGGATTGATGGGCGCACACGCCCGCGAAGGTGCCGCCCGACACGGCGAAGGCGATGTTGTGCATCGCGCGTGCAGCGTCGCCGGCGGCATAGACGCCGGGAACCGTCGTCCGCTGCTTGTCATCGACCGATATCACCGGGCCGAGCAGGCCGTCCTTGAAGCCGCAGCCGAGCTGTTCGGCCAGCGGGCTCGCCATCGTGTTGCGTGGCGCGGTGAACACCGCCTTGACGCCAGCCCTGCGGCCGCCGTCCAGGTGGACAA
This sequence comes from Mesorhizobium sp. ES1-4, assembly GCF_020164745.1. Taxonomy (GTDB): domain Bacteria; phylum Pseudomonadota; class Alphaproteobacteria; order Rhizobiales; family Rhizobiaceae; genus Mesorhizobium. The sequence continues at coordinate 10,914 of NZ_JAIUGV010000006.1, forward strand.
CCAGGCCGCCGGAGCCGTCTTCGCGCAGTTCGCTGACCGTCGCGGGCTCGAATCTTACATTCTTGCCCTCCAGCGCAAGCACCTCTTCGGCGTCGGGCTCGATCAAGCCGTTGCCGAACAGCGTGACGTCGCCCCAGTCGGAAATCAGCTGTGCCTGATGCACGGACATCGGGCTGGTCGCGAGCACGCCAAGCGGCCCGCCGGAGACCTCGTAGCCGTGGCAATAGGGGCAATGCAGGACGGTCCTGCCCCATTGTCCGGCAAGTCCGGGGACGTCCGGCAGGATATCGCGCACACCGGTGGCCAGCACCAGCCGTGCGGCGCCGAATGTCTCGCCGCCATCGGTGGTGATTTCGAAATCGCTGCTGCTGTTGGCGACGGCCTTGTCGGCACGGGTGGTGACAAGCCGGGCTGTCGGATAGGCAAGCAATTGCCGCCTCGCATCGTCGAGGATCGCTCCGGGCGTGCGACCGTCCTGGCCGAGGAAGCCGTGCGAATGCGCGGCGAAGCGGTTGCGCGGCTGGCCGGCGTCGATCACCAGCACGTTGCGCCGCGCCCGCGCCGCCTGAATGGCGGCGGACAGGCCGGCGAAGCTGCCGCCGACGACGGCAAGATCATACTGCATGGCTGGAAACTCCAATGAGGTCGTAACGGCGGCGGAAATCGGCGGTCAGGTCGGCCAGGGTGATGCGGCTGAGCTTCTCGGCCAGCAGTTTTTCGGCCGCGACGCGAAAATCGTCGAGCACGGCGATCACCGCCTGCTCGACGAGGCAGCCCGGGCTTTCCGGCTCGGTGCTGAACGGCAGCAGCGTTTCGCCGAGCGCGGCGCTGATCTCGGCCAGTGAAATGCCTTCGGGCGCGCGCCCGAGCAGCCAGCCGCCGCCATGCCCGCGCGACGAGGTGACGATGCCGGCATCGCGCAGCCCGGCGATGGTGCGGCGCACCACCACCGGATTGGTGTGGATGAAGGTGGCGAGCTGCTCGGAGGTCAGCGCCTGCTCTGGCTTTTCGGCCATGTGGACGAGGATGTGCAGGATGGAAGACAGGCGGCTGTTGCGTTTCATGTAACCTAATTAGTTACAATATCACGCAATGTCAAACGCGCCGGCGTCGTTTGGCAGTTTGCGGCATTGCTAGGCCGGCAGCGCGCGAAAACTCATCCTGAAGCAGGCGCCGCTGGGCTTGCCGTCGAGGATTTCGATTCGCCCGCCATGCAACTGCATGATCTCCTGCACCAGGTTTAGCCCAAGGCCGGCGCCATGATCCTGCGGCCGCAGCCGGTAGAAGGGCTCGAAAACGCGCTCCCGCTCGTTCAGCGGCACGCCGTCGCCTTCATCCCGCACCTCTATGGTGGCGGGTGTCGTGACGCTGACGGTGATCTTGCCGGCGCGGCCGCCATGCTCGATGGCGTTCTGGACGATGTTGGTCACCGCACGTTCGATCGCGGTGCGGTCGCCGGTGGCGAAAACCGTGTCGCTCACCGGCTCGAACGACATCTCGTATCCGGCCGCGAACGCCATCGGCGCGAGGTCGACGATGACGCCGCGCGCGATCGCCACGAGATCGACCTTTTCGAAAGGCGATGTTTGCCGGTCGAGCCGTTGCAGATCGAGCAACTGGTCGGTCAGCGTCGAAAGCCGCGCCGCGTCCTGCAGCAGCCTTGCCCGTTCCGGTGTCGCAGGCAGCGAGGCAAGCCGCGTGTTGAGGATGGCGACCGGTGTCCTGAGCTCATGGGCCGCGTCGGTGAGGAAGCGCTTGTGGCGCTCATAGCCCTTGTCGAGGCGCGCGAGGGCTGCGTTCACCGCTTTCACCAGCGGTGTCACCTCTGTCGGCACGTCCTTCAGTGGCAATTGCACGCCACGCTGGTCGATGTCGATGCGCTCGGCCTCGGCGGCCGCATGGCCAAGGCCCGAAAGGGCGCCACGCACCACCCAGGGCGTCGCGAATAGCGTGGCCAGCGCCATCAGCCCGGCGAGCGGCAATATGCCTTGCAGGAAGAATTGCGGCGCCTGGCCGAGCAGGCGCAGCAGCGAAAGCCCACCCTTGGTGCCGGTGAAGATCTGGACGTTGCCGGCCGCCGTATCGGTCCAGCGGATCTTTCCTTCCGGCGGCGCGCTCTGTCCGATTGCGTGGTCGATACGGGCGTCGCTGATGTTGTCCAGCAGTCCGATGAAAGGCTGGAAGACGGCCGGCACGGTGCCCTCCTGAAGCCGTTGGCCTTGTTTGTCGCGGATGATGAACCAGAGGTCGGGAACGTCAGAGCGCAGCATGGTCATGTCGGCGGTCGCGCGCAGCGTAAGCTTGCCGCCCGCGTCACGCGCCACCGCATCCGCCAGCACGTCCATCGTGCCGTCCTCGTAGTCATGCGGGATGAGCCCGGTGGCGAGCAAGGCGCCGAAAATGCCGACGATGAGCAGCGTCAGCATCGCGCATTGCAGCAAAGCGATGCGCAGCACCAGGCTCCATTTCAGCGAACGCGGGCGTCCGATGCTCATGGCCTCGCGCTCATGTCGTCTCGCGCAGCAGATAGCCGACGCCGCGAATGCCGTTGATCGTCACCCCGGCAGCGGCATCGGCGAGCTTGCGGCGCAGGCGCGAGACGTGGGTGTCGAGCGCGTTGGACTGGATTTCGTCGTCGAGGCCGAACACCGCCTCCATCAGCGCCTCGCGCTGCACCATGCGGCCGGTGCGGCGCATCAGCGCCTCCAGCACAAGAAGTTCGCGGCGCGGCAGGCTGAGCGGTTCGGCGCGGACAGACGCCTCGCCGTGTCCGACGTCGAGCACCAGATCGCCGGCGCGGATGAACTGCGACTGCAGCGGTGCCGGGCGCCTGAGCAACGCGCGCAGCCGTGCCAGCAGTTCCTCGAAGGCGAATGGCTTTGCGAGATAGTCGTCCGCGCCCATGTCCAGCCCATCGACTTTGTCCGAGGTGTCGCCTCTCGCCGTCAGCATCAGCACCGGCGTGGTGTTCTTGGCCGAGCGTAACCTGGGCACCAGCGACAGCCCGTCGCCATCCGGCAACTGGCGGTCGAGCAGGATGGCGTCGTAGCTGTCGGCGGCAACGAAGCCCTCCGCTTCGATCAGCGAGCCGGCGTGATCGACCACCATGTCATGGCGCTTCAGCGCGGCGCGCAAGGCAGAGACCATTTCGGGTTCGTCCTCGACCAGCAAGATCCGCATCGTCAGTTCTCCAGCAACAGCTTCGGGCGCTACCGCCCCAACATTGCGCGAGCATGGCAAAACCGGACGTCCCGGGGTCGACAGGCACTTTGTTTGCCGCCGCGAGATTGCGCAATGTCTATGCAACCCAGTCGCGGCAAACAGCGCCGGTCGGCACGAATCGCCCGAGCCGGCGTGAAGGCGTCAGGCCCGAATATGCAACAGGTCGGGCCTGACGCCGAAATGAAATCGAGCGGCCACACCACTGTCTGGCGCGCCGCTGTCCGGGATCGAGGTTTGTCATGTCTGCAAGTGATGCTCTGTCTTTTCTCATGGCGTGGACCGTCGCGCCGTTCAAGATCGGCTCTGTCACCCCATCCAGCTCCAGCCTGGCAACATTGATGACGCGCGACATCGGCCCCGAGACGGGCCCCGTGCTGGAGCTCGGCCCCGGAACAGGCCCATTTACACGGGCGCTGCTTGCACGCGGGGTGAGGGAGGAAGATTTGACGCTGATCGAATCCGATCCGGATTTCGCGGCACTCCTCAAGCGGCGCTTTCCCGCCGCCCGGATTTTCGAAATGGATGCCGTCGGCCTGCGCCACATGGCGCTGTTCCACGGGCCCGCGCTTGGCGCTGCCGTCAGCGGCTTGCCATTCCGCCTGATTTCGCCGCGCAAGACGCTCGCCATTCTCGAAGGTGTTTTCGCGAACCTTCGTCCTGATGGGGCGCTCTACCAGTTCACGCTGGGATGGCGCTGTCCGTTCGACCAGTCGCTGCTCGACCGTCTCGATCTCGAGGTTGCGCGGGTTGGCCATACCTTTCGCAACTTCCCCCCGGCGACGGTCTATCGCATCGCCAGGATCAAGACGGCCGGGACCTACGACTGGCGCTTCGCATGACGGGCCCGTTGTCAGCCGTCCTCGGCTTTGGCCTGCTTGGCGTTTTCTGCCTCGCTTTCACCGAAAAGATCCTGCCGGTTCCGCCCTCGCATGTGCTGCTGCTGTTCCTCGGCATGACGGCGGCGGCTGATGGTGCGTCGCTGGCGATCCTGCTGGCGGTGACGACGTCCGCCTCCTTCGCCGGCTGCCTTGTCTGGTATGCCGTTGGCCGCCGCATCGGATTTGACCGTGCCGACCGGCTGATCGAACGAGCCGGCAGGTATGTCTTCCTGCGCCCCGAAACCTATCGCCAGCTTGGCCAGGCCTATCGCCGCAAACATGTCCGGGTATCCTTGCTGGCACAATTCATCCCGACGGTGCGCAACTACCTGCCGATCGCTGCCGGCGCGCTTTGTCTGCCTGCCTTGCCTTTCGCGGCCGCGACGCTGCTTGGCGCCGCCATCTGGAATGCGGGCTTTCTCCTGACCGGTTATCTCATGCGCGGCAGCGGCCGGGATTCCTTCACCGTGGGCCTGCGCATCATCGTGATCGTCGTGGCGTTGGAGACGACCTTCATGCTTGCGCTGCGCTATGGCCCGGCATGGCGCCGCCGCATCAGGCTGATGTTCGGCTGAGCGCCGGCTCTCCGGTCGTGGGATAAGCCTCGCCATCGGCTTTTCTTCGCGGCCGCGGCGGTGTTTAGTCCGGCCATGGCCTTCACCATCCGCCAGTTGCAGTTCTTCATCGCCGTCGCCGAGCAAGGCACGGTGTCGCGCGCGGCGCAAAACCTCTCCATTTCGCAATCGTCGGTCACCGAGGCGATCAAGGAACTCGAAAGCGATCTCGGCGTCGAGCTCTTCGAGCGCCATCCGCGCGGCCTCAACATCACCCACAAGGGCCATCAGTTCCTGCGCCATGCGACAAAGATTCTCGCCGACGTGTCCGACGCCCGCCGCTCTTTTTCCGGCGAGCAGGCCGTGGCCGGCGGGCGGCTGCAACTCGGCGTCACCTCCCTGGTCGCCGGCTACGTGCTGTCGGATCTGCTCTCCCGCTACCGCCGCGCCTATCCCGGTGTCGAGGTTTCGGCCATCGAGGACAATGGCGACTATCTCGAACACTTGCTGATCGGTGGCAAGCTGGACATTGCCGTCATGGTCACCTCCAATTTGCGTGACCGCACGGCGCTGCAATCGGAAATCCTAGAAGTCTCGGCCTATCGGCTGTGGCTGCCGCTCGGCCATTCCCTGGCCGGCGCCGACATTATCGGTGTCAGTGATATCGCCTCCGAACCGCTGATCATGCTTACCGTCGATGAGATCGAGGAGAACACCGGCAAGCTGCTGACCGCGATCGGTGCCAAGCCGCATGTCGCCTTCCGGACCCGTTCCGTGGAAGCCGTGCGCAGCCTGGTCGCCACCGGCGCCGGCGTGGCGCTGCTGCCCGACCTTGTCTACCGGCCATGGTCGCTGGAAGGCGACCGCATCGAATCGCGCGACATTTCGGGCTCCTTGCCGGTGGTGCAGGTCGGCATGGTCTGGCGGCGTGGCTCCGGCCTGCCGCAGGCGGCGCGCGACTTCATCGGCCTCGCCCAGTCGCAGCGGACGGTTCGCCAGCGTCTCTGACCCGTGAATCTATCGGAAAAACCGATATCGCCCTTCTGATAAATGAATTTGCGAAACCGGAATTTTCGAAGCACTTTCCGCTGAGGACTAAAGTCGCCGTCAGAGCGGCATCGAGTCCAATGGACGAGCTGAAAATTTTAAGTCCGCGTGTGACCTCCAGCGAGGACCGGAACCGGTTTTCGGGGCATGCGCCAAATGGGAGATCGATGATGAATTCATTCCTGAAGTCATGCACTGCGCTGACGGTCGCGCTGGCCTTTTCCGGGCAGGCCATCGCCCAGGTCAAGGAACTCGGCAAGGGCGAAGGCCAGGTTAATATCGTAGCCTGGCCGGGCTATATCGAGCGCGGCGAGACCGACAAGGGCTATGACTGGGTCACCGCCTTCGAGAAGGAGAGCGGCTGCAAGGTCAACGTCAAGACCGCCAACACATCGGATGAAATGGTCTCGCTGATGAACGAGGGCGGCTTCGACCTCGTCACCGCGTCGGGCGATGCTTCGCTGCGCCTCGTCGCCGGCAAGCGCGTGCAACCGATCAACACCGATCTCATCCCAAGCTGGAAGATGGTCGACGACCGGCTGAAGGACGCGCCCTGGTTCACCGTCGACAAGGTGCATTATGGCGTCCCCTATCAGTGGGGTCCGAACATCCTGATGTACAATACCCAGGTGTTCAAGGAAGCACCGAAGAGCTGGAACGTCGTCTTCGAGGAAATGAAGCTGCCGGATGGCAAGTCCAACAAGGGTCGGGTCCAGGCCTATGACGGGCCGATCCATATCGCTGACGCCGCCAACTACCTGATGTTCCACAAGCCGGAACTCGGTATCAAGGACCCCTACGAACTGAACGAGGACCAGTACAAGGCCGCGCTCGGCCTGCTGCGTGTCCAGCGCACGCTGGTCGGCCGCTACTGGCACGACGCCGCCATCCAGGTCGACGATTTCCAGAACGAAGGCGTCGTCGCGTCCGGCTCCTGGCCGTACCAGGTCAACACGCTGGTCGCCGCCAAGAAACCGGTCGCCTCGACCGTGCCGGAGGAAGGCGTCACCGGCTGGGCCGACACCACCATGATGGAAGCCGATGCCGCGCACCCGAACTGCGCCTATATGTGGCTCGAGCATTCGCTGGCGCCGAAGGTGCAGGGCGACGTCTCGGCCTGGTTCGGCTCCCTGCCGGTCGTGCCCGCTGCCTGCAAGGGCAACGAACTGCTCGGCGAGGAAGGTTGCAAGACCAACGGCTACGACAATTTCGACAAGATCAAGTTCTGGAAGACGCCGGTCTCGAAATGCGTCACCCAGAACGATCAATGCGTGCCCTACTACCGCTGGGTGTCGGATTATATCGGCGTCATCGGCGGACGGTGATCTCGGCTCGCATTTGTTGATAGCCGGCGCTGCCCCTCACCCTTGCCCTCTTCCCGTGAAGAACGGGGAGAGGCGGCGCCAGCTTTGAAGCTAGACCCTTTTCCCCGTCACTATACGGGGAGAAGGCGCCGGCAGGCGGATGAGGGGCAGCATTGCCACTCGAATTGAAAAGCCTGACAGCTCAGGACACTCCATGACACCAGCCGTTTCCTTCCAGAAAGTCTCGCGCCATTTCGGCAGCATTCGCGCTGTCGACGCTGTCGACCTCGACATCGTGCCGGGCGAATTCTTCGCCATGCTCGGGCCGTCCGGCTCCGGCAAGACGACGTGTCTGCGGCTGATCGCCGGCTTCGAGCAGCCGACGGCGGGTTCGATCGCGATCTTCGGCGAGCGTGCCGAAGGCGTGCCGCCCTACCGCCGCAACGTCAACACCGTGTTCCAGGACTACGCGCTGTTCCCGCACCTGAACGTCCTCGACAACGTCGCCTACGGGTTGATGGTCAAGCGCGTCGGCAAGGCCGAGCGGCACAAGGCGGCGGAAGAAGCGCTGTCGCTGGTGCGGCTGCCCGGTTATGGCGCCCGCCGGCCGGGCCAGCTTTCCGGCGGCCAGCGCCAGCGTGTCGCGCTCGCCCGCGCGCTGGTCAACCAGCCCAAGGTGCTGTTGCTCGACGAGCCGCTCGGTGCGCTCGACCTCAAGCTGCGCGAAAACATGCAGGAGGAGCTGAAGTCGCTGCAGAAGGCGCTCGGCATCACCTTCGTCTTCGTCACCCACGATCAGGGCGAGGCGCTGTCGATGGCTGACCGCGTCGCGGTCTTCAACGATGGCAGGATCATGCAGATCGGCACGCCGGAGGACATCTATCAGCGGCCGAGCACGCGCTTCGTCGCCGATTTCGTTGGGTCCTCCAATGTATTGCCGCCGGATTTCGTCCAGCGCCATGCCGGCCAGCGCCGCTGGGCCAGCCTGCGTCCCGAAGCCATTCGCGTCGGCCGCGCGGCAAACGGCGAAGGCGTCGCCGCGCGCCTCGTCTCGAGCAACTATCTCGGCGCCACCACCCGGCTGGCGCTCGATGCCGACGGATTGAAGCTGCACGCCGTGGTGCCGGCGGGAGCCGCCCTGCCGGCGGAAGGCGAGGCGGTGCTGCTGACGTTCAACCGCGAGCACCTGCATCTGATGGACGAGGCGGTATGAGCTTCGACGCCACCATGCCGCGCGCCACCGCGCCCGCCATCCTGCCCGGCAGCGGCGGCATGCGCGGCGCGCTCTCCGACCTCTTCTGGCGTCGGCCAAAAGTCCTGCTCCTGCTCACGCTGCTGCCGCCGGTGCTGTGGCTCGGCATCGTCTACATCGGCTCGCTGTTCGCGCTGCTGGCACAGAGCTTTTTCTCCATCGACGAGTTCTCCGGCCTCATCAACCGCCAGTTCACGCTGAGGACCTATGGCGACCTGTTGCAGGCCGCCAATCTCGATATCATCCTGCGCACGGTGACGATGGCGGCACTGGTCACTTTGGCCTCGGCCGTCGTCGCCTTCCCGATCGCCTACTATGCGGCGCGTTATGCGCGCGGCCGCTGGAAGGCGCTGTTCTATCTCGGCGTCATGCTGCCGCTGTGGTCGAGCTACCTAGTCAAGATCTATGCCTGGAAGCTGATCCTCGCCAAGGAAGGCATCCTTACATGGCTGCTCGCCAAGCTGCACCTTTTGTGGCTGCTCGATGCGTGGCTGTCGCTGCCGGTCGTCGGCGGCAATTCGCTGTCGGTTTCGTTCACCGGCACGTTCATCGTCTTCGTCTATGTCTGGCTGCCGTTCATGATCCTGCCCGTTCAGGCGGCACTCGAGCGCGTGCCCGGCAATCTGGTCGAGGCGTCGTCGGATCTCGGCGCCTCGCCCGGCCAGACCTTCCGCAACGTGCTGTTCCCGCTTGCGCTGCCCGGCATCGTCGCCGGCTCGATCTTCACCTTCTCGCTGACATTGGGCGACTACATCATCCCGCAGATCATCGGCACCTCGCGCCTGTTCATCGGCCAAGCCGTCTATTCGCAGCAAGGCACCGCCGGCAACGTCCCGCTGGCCGCCGCGTTCACGGTGGTGCCCATCGTCATCATGGGCTTCTACCTCTGGGGCGCCAAGCGCATGGGGGCCTTCGATGCGCTCTGACCGCGGTCAACGTGCTCCGCTCGGCCTGAAGATCGCAGCCGCCTGCGGCCTGCTCTTCCTGCATCTGCCGATCCTGCTGATCTTCGTCTATGCCTTCACCACCGAGGAGAAGAGCTTTGTCTGGCCACCACCGGGGCTGACGACGCAATGGTTCGCCGTCACCTGGAACCGGCCCGATGTCTGGGAAGCGCTGTCGCTGTCCGTCCGCGTCGCCGCCATCTCGACCACGATCGCGCTGGTGCTGGGCACGCTGTGCGCCGCCGCGGTGTCACGGACGAAATTCTTCGGCCGCGAGACAATTTCGCTGCTGGTCATCCTGCCGATCGCGCTGCCCGGCATCATCACCGGCATCGCGCTGCGCTCGGCCTTTTCGCTGGCCGACATTCCGTTCTCGTTCTGGACGATCGTGCTCGGTCACGCCACCTTCTGCGTGGTCGTCGTCTACAACAACGCGGTCGCCCGCTTCCGCCGCACCTCGGGCTCGATGATCGAGGCCTCGATGGATCTCGGCGCCGACGGTTTCCAGACCTTTAGGCATATCATGCTGCCCAACATCGCCACGGCATTGCTCGCCGGCGGCATGCTGGCCTTCGCTCTGTCGTTCGATGAGGTCATCGTCACCACCTTCACCGCCGGCCAGCAGCAGACCGTGCCGATCTGGATGCTGGAGGAACTGATCCGTCCGCGCCAGCGCCCGGTCACCAATGTCGTGGCCATGGTCGTGGTCCTGGTGACGCTGCTGCCGATCCTGTTTGCCTATTACCTGACCCGCGACGGTGACCAGATCGCCGGTTCGGGCAAATAATCAAAAAGGGAGAGTTTTCATGGACACCCAGATGCTGATCGGCTCGATTTTCGAGAAGGGCACCGAGACCGAGGAGCCGATCCTCAATCCGAAGACCGGGGCGACCATTCTCAACCTGCCCGAGGCCAGCCAGGCACAGATCGAGGCGGCGATCATTGCCGCCGAAAAAGCGTTCGTCTTGTGGTCGCGCACCACGCCGGCGCAACGCTCCGGCTACCTCCTCAAGATCGCCGACCGTATCGAGGCCGAGGCCAGGGAGTTCGCCACGCTCGAGGCACTGAATTGCGGCAAGCCGATCAATGCCGTGCTCAATGACGAAATCCCGGCGATCGTCGACTGCTACCGCTTCTTCGCCGGTGCGGTCCGGTCAATGCCGGGTGTGGTCGCGGGCGAATACCTGCCTGGCCACACCTCGATGGTGCGGCGCGACCCGATCGGCATCGTCGCCTCGATCGCGCCCTGGAACTATCCGCTGATGATGATGGCCTGGAAGCTGGCGCCGGCGATTGCCGGCGGCAACACCGTCGTCTTCAAGCCCTCGGAGCAGACGCCGCTAACGGCGCTGAAGCTGGCCAGGATCCTGGCCGATATCCTGCCCGCAGGCGTGGTCAATGTCGTGCTTGGCCGAGGCGAAAGTGTCGGCAACACGCTGATCAACCATCCCAAGGTCAACATGATCTCGATCACCGGTGACGTCGCCACCGGCAAGAAGGTGCTTCAGGCCGCCGCCAAGTCGGTCAAGCGCACGCATCTCGAACTCGGTGGCAAGGCGCCGGTCATCGTCTTCGACGACGCCGATCTCGGCGCCGTGGTCAACGGCTTGCGCGCCTTCGGCTACTACAATGCCGGCCAGGACTGCACCGCCGCCTGCCGCATCTATGCCGGCAAGAAGATCTACGACAAGCTTGTCGCCGACCTTTCCTCCGCCGTATCGACCATCAAGTACAACCAGCCCGACGACACCGAGAACGAGATCGGCCCGCTGATCTCGCGGCGCCAGCGCGACCGCGTCTCGAGCTTCGTCGAGCGCGCTTCGGAACTGAAGCACATCGAGATCACCACCGGTGGCAAGCCGGGCGAGGGCACCGGCTTCTACTACCAGCCGACTGTCGTCGCCGGTGCGCTGCAGGAGGACGAGATCGTGCGCCGCGAAGTGTTCGGCCCGGTCGTCTCCATCACCCGCTTCACGGAAGTCGACGAGGCGGTGAACTGGGCCAACGACAGCGACTACGGCCTGGCATCATCAGTATGGACCAGGGATATTTCACGAGCCATGGCCACCGCCGCCCGCCTGCAATATGGCTGCACCTGGATCAACACCCACTTCATGCTGACCAACGAAATGCCGCATGGCGGGCTCAAGCAGTCCGGTTACGGCAAGGACATGTCGCTCTACGCGCTGGAGGACTATACCGCGGTGCGCCATGTCATGGTGGCGCACACGTAACATTTTCGAAAAAGCGCAGGCATTCAACCAGGGAGGAACGAACCATGCATCGCCGCCAGTTTCTGACATCCGCAGCCGTCGCCGCCACACTATTGGCCGCATCGCCAACCTTCGCCGCCGATACCGCGCAAGCGGTGGTCGAAGCCTATGTCGCCGCCTGGAATGCGCATGACTCGGCCAAAGCTGCCGGATTTTTCGCCGACGAGGTCACCTATTACGACGCTTCCGTAGGCAAGCCGGTCACGGGCAAGGAAGCCGCCAAGACTGGCGTCATCGACAACTTCCTCAAGGCCGTCCCAGACGCGGTGTGGACGATGAAGGGCAAGCCCGTCATCGACGGTGACCGCGTTGCGTTCGAATGGGAATTTTCCGGCACCAACACCGGGCCCTGGGGCGATGGCACGGCCGCGACCGGCAAGAAGTTCTCCTTCACCGGCGCCTCGATGTTTTCCGTGAAGGACGGCAAGATCGCGACCCAGAGCGACTATTACGACGCGCTCGGCTTCTACAAGCAGCTTGGCCTGATGTAGTCACGGCTTCCATTCTCCCCGTGAACGCCGCTCACGGGGAGAATGTGTGACCGACGAGCACCAGCGGCCCGGCAGCTATGCAGCCGTCCTACCCTGCTCCGCCGATGTCGCGGGCTTGATGTTCAAGTTGACCCGGAAGATGTTGGATGGGTCATAGGTCCGCTTCACCTGGCTCAGCCGCTCGTAATTCGTGCCATAGCTTGCCCGCAAGCGCGCTTCCCCTTCGTCGTCCATCATGAAATTGACGTAGCCGCCTTCGCCATTGTGGGGATGGATGCTGGCCCAGTAGTTCTTGGCCCATTTGGTGAGGTCGGCGGCCTTGCCCGGATCGGGATCGATAGCGGCTATGACCATCGACCAGCTTGCATCGCGTGCGTTCCAGGCGGTCTCGTCGTTGCCGACGCGGCGCACGGCGCCGTCGATCGGGTAAAGATGCATGAGAGACAATTCGCTGGGCGCCTGGGCGGCCTGCGCGATATGGGTCGCGATGGCTTCGTCGGAAAGAGACTTGACGAAATCGCCCTTCCAATACCATTGCAGGCCTTTGGGAAGCAGCGGGTCGAACAGCGCCTGCAACGCCGGGTACGGCATCACCCCCATCCAGTTGAAGATCGGTGGCGGCAGGATGTCCAGCAGCGGCGCCATCGCCTTGCGCCCGTCTTCCTCCGTGCCGTTGTAGCAGGAGATGATGGCGCAGGCGCGCTTGCCCCAATACTCGCGCGGGAAGGGATCGGTCGAGGGGACGGACTTCAGGCCGACAAAGGCGCCGAGATCTTCGGGCGCTGCCGGCAGGTAGTCGCGATAGGCACGCATGACGGCCGGAGCGTCCTTGGCCTCCCAAAACACCGGGCCGCCGAAGATCATGCTCACGGGATGGGCCTGGAACAGGAAGCTGGTTACAACGCCGAAATTGCCGCCGCCGCCCCGGAGCGCCCAGAACAGGTCGGGATTCTCTTTTTTGCTGGCCCTTACCGTGCTGCCGTCGGCCAGCACCAGGTCGGCCTCGACGAGATTGTCGATGGTGAGACCGTATCTGCGCGTCAGATAGCCGGTCCCTCCGCCGAGGGTCAGGCCGGCAACGCCCGTGGTCGAGACGATGCCGAACGGGACGGCGAGCCCGAAGGGGTGGGTGGCGTGGTCCACGTCACCCGACGTGCAGCCGGGCGCGACCCTCACGGTGCGCGTGGTCGGGTCGACATGGACCCCCTTCATCGTCGACAGGTCGATGACGAGGCCGTTGTCGCAAATTCCCAATCCGGCACCGTTGTGCCCTCCGCCGCGCACGGCGATCAGGAGGTCGTTGTCGCGCGCGTATCTCACGGCGGTGATAACGTCGGCGACATCGGCGCAGCGTGCAATCAGCAGCGGGCGCTTTTCGATCATGCCGTTGTAGATCTTGCGTGCTTCGTCATATCCGGCATCGTCGCGCAGGATCAGCTCCCCGCGGAGGGCTTCACGCAGTTTTGCATGGGTTTCGTTGGTCATCGGTTTTCTCCCTTTGATTGCGCCAGCGCTATGCGGCGTCGGCGCGACGCATCTTCTTGCTTGGTGTGCCGCCCTTCGGGGCGTATGCGTTGGGTGCAGAGACGAGTACGTTGCACCGATCCGGTCCCCGCTGCTTCGCCCGAAAGGGCCAATGGGGAATGGCCCGGGAGAGCCATGGCGGGCAGCCGGAACCGTCGCTGAGACTGGCCGTACAGGAGAGCAGGAGCCACGCCTCGTGGCTTTTTCGCCATCGCATGGTGCGTGAAGGTGGCCGTAACCTCACAGCCACCCTTCCATCCTACCCACCGCCCCCCTCCCAGGGCTTGGGCTATCCGGCATCAACTATTCGACGATCCGGAAAATCTGCCACAGGCTGGTGCCCGACACGACATAGGGCTCTAACTCCTTGCCCCATTTGGCGTGCGCGTCGATCTTGCCGATCTTGGCGAAGAACGCCTCCAACTGGGCGAGACTCTCGACCTGGTGGTGAGACTCGACCGTCGCTTCGCGCGCACCGATCGAGCCGGTCATGATCTGGAAATCGAGGTCGGCGAGACCGACCTGTGAGCCGATCTCGCGTTCCCATTTCCGCATCAGTTCTAGCACGGTCTGCTTGTGTCCGAACTTGGCGTCGATCTGCCATCTGGCGCTGAACATCTTGTCCTCCCTGCTGCGGCATGGCCGCGTTTGACTACTCGTCCCAGGCCTGCACGACGGTCTGCCGTGCAATCTGCCCGTTCTTCAGCTCCAGCATTGCCGCGGCGAACACTTTCGTGCCGTCCGGATAGGCACAGGCCTGGGTGAAGGCGAGGCTGTCGCCGTCGGCGATGGTGGCGTCGACCTTGTGGGTCATCGCGCGGCTGCAGATATCGTCCCAGAACGTGGTGATCGCCGCGCGTCCGCGGATTTCGCGCGGCTTGCTCGGCGGATTGTTGCGGTCGATCACGCGCACCAGCGCGTCGTCCGCATAGAAGCTCGACAGCATCTTGCCGTCACGGCCTTCGATCGCCTTCTTGATCGCCGCGCCATCCACCTTCTGGGTCTTGGTCAGCATTTTATCCTCCATATGCCCGTCTTCATGATCGGGCGGTTGATGTTGGAAGCGTCTGCCCGGCGCGGATCGACGGGCAGTGTCTCTCACTGCGACTTGGCCTTGACGGCCGCGAACACGTCGTCGGTCTGTTTCTTGAAGGTCGCGAGGTCGACCTGGCTGCCGTTGAGGATCGTCGACCAATGGCGCACGATTGCCGCCATCGCGATCGTCTCCTTGATCTCCTCGTCGCTGGCGCCGTTGAGCCTGGCCGCCTCGGTATGGAAATAGATGCAATACTGGCACGGGATCTGCGACGCGACCGCGAGGCCCATCAGTTCCTTGGTCTTGCCGTCGAGCGCGGTCTTGGGGTTGAGCTGGACACCCTTGATCTCGGCCCACGCGCCGGCGATGGCGACGTCAGGAAGTGTCTTGAACATGTCCGGCACCGAGCCGAGCGTCGCCTGGATGTCCTTGTAGGCGGCGGTCGCGGATGCATCCTCTGCTCTTACGGGAGAGGTCATGGTCAGCACGCCAATGCCTGCCACGATCATAAGGGATCTGACATTCAATTTCGACTTGAGCATCTCATCCTCCTTCGCAGCGCCTTTTGGCGATATCCGCCTGGCCTGCATGGGGAATTGATAGCGCTTAGATCGGTGTGCCCGCTTCCCCCGAAAGCGCCATGGCTCTCATGGCCCGTCCGGGCCAGTCTGCCTGGCGGAAAATGCCGCCGCCGCCGCCCGCGATGGCAGGTCGAGTTTGAGCAGTATGTTGGCGACGTGGCGCTTGACCGTGTGCCCGCTCAGCCTGAGTTCGGCGGCGATCGCGGCATTGCTCTTGCCGTCGGCAATCAGGCTCACCACCTCGCTCTCGCGCGCCGTCAGGCAAGCCGGTTCGGCCGCCTTGGCCTTGGGACGACAAGCCGGTTCCAGGTGCTGTTCGGACATCGCCAGGACCAGCGCCATGGGCTCCTCCAGTTCGTCGATGCTGACACGGCCAGCGTCGGCGAAATGAAGCCCCGAGCCGACTGCCAGATCGGCGACCAGCCTCGACGCCAGTATCTCGCCGCGCCCGGCGCGAGCGGCGAGTTGGATCGTCACGCGGCCCGTCAATCCTGCAGGAGGGCCGCGCAATTCGATCTCGCCGACATGCGCCCCTTGCGCGCTTGCCACTCCGATCTGCTGGGCCGCGTCGCGCAATGCCGCGGCGCAACGCAAGGCGCGCCCCGGGCCGTCGAAGCGCGAGATCATCATTTCGCCGTGCACATCCGTGCAGCGCCCGCCATGGCGCCCCACAAGTGTCCGCCATGTTTCGTGGAAATGCTCGCTGCGTTCGCTCCACATCCGATCGCCGAGGCGGGCCGTATCGTAGATGCGTGTCACCAGAAGCGCCGCCAGGACGCGCTCCGCTTCGCCGACCGCGCGCTCGCCGGTCAGGAACTCCTCGATCAGGTCGGCCACCCGATCGACATCGCCGGTCCAGATCGGATGGTCCCGGCCCGGGGTTTCGACCAGCCGCGCGTTGGGAATCTTCCTGGCCAGAAAGCGGCTGGCATCGGGATCGACCCGCACATCGTTGCGGCGATGGATCAACAGCGTCGGCGCGCTGATCGCCGCCAGCACACCACGGACGTCGATATCGGCGTTCATCCGCGCCAGCGCCGCCGCCGCGGTCGGGCTCGCCGACAGACGTTCGAAGCGGGCCCACCAGGTTGAGAAGTGGGTGTCATCGACCCGGCCTGGCGCGAAATTGGCCAAGGTAGCGCCAGTGCCCCAGGCCGTCTCGGCCGTCGCGATGAAGGCTTCCAGGCGATCCGGCGGCATCACCCATTTGTGGAAATGCGCATAGCCGCCATAGAGCGCCAGCGCCCGTGTCCGCTCCGGATAGGTGGCGGCGAACAGCATCGCCATAGGCGCGCCTTCGGAAGCGCCAAGCAGGGCGGCGCGGCCGCTGCCGGCCGCGTCCATCACCGCGCGCACGTCGTCCATACGGGTATCGAGGCTGGGCAGATGATGGACATCGACGCGGTCGGAGAGACCCGTACCGCGCTTGTCGAACAGGATTAGTCGAGAGAAGGCCGAAAGCCGCCGCAAGAGCCTTGTGTAGCCTTCGTCCTCCCAATGCAGATCGAGATTGGAGATGAAGCCCGGCACGAAGACGAGGTCGAACGATCCCTGGCCGACCACCTGATAGGCGATCCGCACGTCGCCGCTAAGGGCGTATCGGGTCTCGATCGGCCTCACGAGGTTGTCCGCCTGGCCTGACGATTTCTGATCGCCAACCATAGCAGAGCCGCGCCGGGTGCGGCAGCTTAAACTTTAGCAAAGAAAAATATAAGCCAGCGCGGCGGCTGGAGCTATCCCTGCGACGCGGCGACGTCGCCAGGCGAGGCCTCGAGCCCGAGCTTGAGATCGGCCTCCGCCGGCGTGATCGGGCGCTTGATCCTGGCCGAAGCGGCCACCACCAGTTCGTCGAAACCCTCATGACCGCTGTCCAGCATCTCGAAGAACTGGCGCCGCATCCTCGGCTCCCAGAATTTGTTGATATGCTCGGCAACGCCGGCAACGCCCTCCTCACGAGGCCTGGAGTGGAAAAAGGCGGCGATCTGGTTGGCCATGCGCACCAGCTTTTCCTTGGTGCTCATGATGTGGTCTTCGTCATGCGACATGCTGGGCAACTCCGGAGATCACCCGGTCAGGGTGGGTAAAAACATCGAAATCGTCGCCGCGCACCAGCGCCACCAGCGTCATGCCGGCTTCCTCCGCGGTGCGGATGGCAAGGGCGGTCGGCGCCGAGACGGCGATGATGAAGGCTGAACCGATTGCCGCCGTCTTCTGCACCATCTCGACCGAGACGCGTGACGTGACGACCACAGCGCCCGACGCGCCATCGATATCGGCCTTGGCCAGCGCGCCCGCCAGCTTGTCCAGCGCATTGTGGCGGCCGACATCCTCGCGCGCCATGACAACGCCCTTGCCCGGCACGTAGAAGCCTGCGGCGTGCACGGCGCCAGTCTCTGTATGCAGCGGCTGCACCTTCGACAGGAGCTTGACCGAACGGGTGATGTCGTCGGCATTGAGCGTAAGCTTCGACGCACCGACCGGATCGACCGAGCGCATCGCTTCCTCGATGGATTCGATGCCGCACAGCCCGCAGCCGACCGGTCCGGCAAGCCGCCGCCGCCGCGCCTCGAAGCGCGTATTGGCCTGGTCCTTCAATCGGATCTGGATGTCGATTCCGGCGCCATGATCCTCGACCTCGATGGCTTCGATCTCATCACGCGCAGCGATGATGCCTTCAGTGAGCGAGAAGCCGAGCGCGAAATCCTCGAAGTCGGCGGGGCTCGCCATCATCACCGCATGCGTGGTGCCGGCAAAGGAGAACGCCACCGGCGTCTCCTCAGGCACCATGCGGTTGGCCGCAGCCGTGCCGCTGGCGCGGTGCGCGAGACGAGAGATCTGAGAGATAGGAGGGCGGGTCACAGGGCCCCAACCTCTGGCCTGCCTGCCATTTCGCTTAGGAAGCGTCGAAGCTTTCCTGCGTCAACTGGCGTTTGCTCTTCCAGGCCGTCCCCCACTCCGTCGCTGCTCCGCAGCGACACCTCTTCCCCCTCCGGAGGGAGAGGAAGGGCGCCTCCCGGCAAAGGCTCGCGCCTTTTCTCTCCCCCGTCGATCGGGGGAGAGGTGGCGAGCGAAGCTCGACGGAGTGGGGGTCGACCAACCGTCGAGATTGAAGCTCTTGTTGTCGAATGCCTCGACACAGCTACTCCGCCGCCTGCAGCGGAGCGATGCGGCGGCTCTGCTTGGCTTGTTCATCATAGTCGCGCTGCCATTCCGACGGGCCGTTGGAAGCGCCGACCTGCACCGCGGTCACCTTGTATTCCGGACAGTTGGTCGCCCAGTCGGAGAAGTCGGTGGTGATGACGTTCGCCTGCGTGTCGGGATGGTGGAAGGTGGTGTAGACCACGCCCGGCGACACCCGGTCGGTGATCAGCGCGCGTAGCGTCGTTTCGCCAGAACGGCTGGTCAGCCGCACCCAGTCGCCATCGCGCAGGCCGCGGTTTTCTGCGTCGTGCGGATGGATTTCCAGCCGGTCCTCGGAGTGCCACATGACATTTTCGGTGCGCCGCGTCTGCGCGCCGACATTGTATTGCGACAGGATGCGGCCTGTGGTCAGCAGCAGCGGGAAGCGCGGCCCGGTCCTTTCGTCCGTCGCCACATATTCGGTACGGATGAACTTGCCCTTGCCACGCACGAAGCCGTCGACATGCATGATCGGCGTGCCGAGCGGCGCCTTGTCGTTGCAGGGCCATTGAACGGAGCCGACGCGGTCGAGCAGGTCGAACGAGACGTTGGCGAAGCTTGGCGTCGTCTTGGCGATCTCGTCCATGATTTGCGACGGATGCGTATAGTTCCAGTCGAGGCCGATCGCGCGGGCGAGTTCCTGCGTCGCCTCCCAATCGGCGTAGCGCGCCTTCGGTTCCAGCACCTTGCGCACCATGTTGATGCGGCGCTCGGCATTGGTGAAGGTGCCGTCCTTCTCGAGGAAGGTCGAACCGGGCAGGAAGACATGCGCGTAGTTCGCCGTCTCGTTGAGGAAGAGGTCGTGCACGACCACGCATTCCATGGCGGCAAGGCCGGCGGCGACATGCTTGGTGTCGGGATCGGACTGCAGAATGTCCTCGCCCTGGATGTAGATGCCCTTGAAGGAACCGTCGACGGCGGCATCCAGCATGTTGGGAATGCGCAGGCCGGGTTCGTCGTCCAGCTTCACGCCCCACAGGCTCTCATAGATGTCGCGCACGGCATCGCCCGAAATGTGGCGATAGCCCGGCAGTTCATGCGGGAACGAGCCCATGTCGCACGAGCCCTGCACGTTGTTCTGGCCGCGCAGCGGGTTCACGCCGACGCCCGGCCGGCCGATATTGCCGGTGGCCATGGCCAGGTTGGCGATCGCCATCACCGTGGTCGAGCCCTGGCTGTGCTCGGTGACGCCGAGGCCGTAGTAGATCGCGCCATTGCCGCCCTTGGCGTAGAGACGGGCAGCGCCGCGGATCAATTCGGGATCGACGCCGGACAGCTTGCCGACGGTTTCGGGGCTGTTTTCCGGCAGGGCGACGAAGGATGCCCAGTCCTGGAATTCTGCCCAGTCGCAACGCTCGCGGATGAAGGCCTCGTCGAAAAGTCCCTCGGTGACGATGACATGCGCCAGCGACGTTAGCACGGCGACATTGGTGCCTGGCTTCAGCGGCAGGTGGTAGTCGGCTTCGACATGCGCCGACTTGACCATCTCGGTGCGGCGCGGATCGAGCACGATCAGCTTGGCGCCCTGGCGCAGCCGCTTCTTCAGCCGAGATGCGAACACCGGATGCGCCGAAGCCGGATTGGCGCCGATGATGACGGCGACGTCGGTGAATTCGACGGAATCGAAATCCTGCGTGCCGGCCGAGGTGCCGTAGGTCTGGCCGAGCCCATAGCCGGTCGGCGAATGGCAGACGCGCGCGCAAGTGTCGACATTGTTGTTGCGGAAACCCTGCCGGACCAGCTTCTGGACGAGATAGGTTTCCTCATTCGTGCAGCGCGAGGAGGTGATGCCGCCGATCGCGGCACGGCCGTACTGGTACTGGATGCGGCGGAATTCGTTGGCGGTATGGGCGATCGCCTCTTCCCAGCTCACTTCGCGCCAGGGATCGCTGACCTTTTCGCGGATCATCGGCGACAGGATGCGGTCCTTGTGGGTGGCGTAGCCATAGGCGAAGCGGCCCTTCACACAGGAATGGCCGTGGTTTGCCATGCCCTCCTTGTAGGGCATCATGCGCACGACCTCGTCGCCCTTCACTTCGGCCTTGAAGGAGCAGCCGACGCCGCAATAGGCGCAGGTGGTGACGGCGGAGCGCTCCGGCAGGCCCTTTTCGAGCACGGTCTTCTCGCGTAGCGCATCGGTCGGACAGGCCTGCACGCAAGCACCGCAGGACACGCATTCGGAGGTGATGAAATCCTCGTGCATGCCGGCCACCATGCGCGATTCGAAGCCGCGCCCCTCGATGGTCAGCGCGAAGGTGCCCTGCACCTCTTCGCAGGCGCGCACGCAGCGCGAGCAGACGATGCACTGCGCCGGATCGTAGGTGAAATAGGGGTTGGACTCGTCGCGGGCGATGTAGTCGACCGCCAGCGAGCCATGGCCGGGCGCGACGCCGCCTTCTTCCTTGACGTGGTTGCGGCCCTCGACGCCGTAGCGGTTTTCGCTCAGGCCGACCGATTTCGCGACCGCGTCGAACTCGCTGGCTCCGGTTCCGGCCTTCTCGTTCCAGCCGGTCGGATGGTCGGAGACGTAGAGCTCCATGACGCCGCGACGGATGGCATCGAGTCGTTCGGACTGCGTGCGCACCACCATGCCTTCGCCGACCGGCGTCGTGCAGGACGCCGGCGTGCCGCCGCGTCCTTCGATCTCGACGAGGCAGACGCGGCAGGAGCCGAACGAGTCCAGCATGTCGGTGGCGCAGAGTTTCGGGATTTCGACCCCGCCTTCCATCGCCGCGCGCATGATCGACGTGCCTTCCGGCACGCTGATGCTGCGGCCATCGACGGTCAGCGTGACCTGCTTCTCAGCCTTCGATTGCGGCGTTCCGTAATCGAGTTCTTCGATGAGCGTCGGGAAGTCGGCCTTGATGTTCATCTGCCAGCTCCTATTCAGCAGCCACGCGCGTCGGCGCGGGCTTGAAATCTTCGGGGAAATGCGTGATCGAACTCATCACCGGGTAGGGCGTGAAGCCGCCCAGCGCGCACAGCGAACCGAACTTCATCGTGTTGCAGAGGTCGGTGACCAGCGCGAGGTTCTTCTCCGGTTCGATGCCGGCGGCGAGCCTGTCTATGGTTTCGACGCCCCGCGTCGAGCCGATGCGGCAAGGCGTGCACTTGCCGCAGCTTTCGATGGCGCAGAATTCCATGGCGAAACGTGCCTGCTTCAGCATGTCGGCAGTATCGTCGAAAACTGTGACGCCGGCGTGGCCGATCAGTCCGTCGCGCTTGGCGAATTCTTCGTAGTCGAATGGCGTGTCGAACAGCGCGCGCGGGAAGTAGGCGCCGAGCGGCCCGCCAACCTGCACCGCCTTGACCGGACGTCCAGTGGACGTCCCGCCGCCGATATCGTCGACGATCTCGCCCAGTGTCAGGCCGAAAGCGGTTTCGAACAGGCCGCCTTGCTTGACGTTGCCGGCGATCTGGATCGGGATCGTGCCGCGCGAGCGGCCCATGCCGAAATCCTTGTAGAAGGCGGCGCCCTTGTCCATGATGATAGGCACCGAGGCCAGCGAGATCACGTTGTTGATCACCGTCGGCTTGCCGAACAACCCTTGTATCGCGGGCAGCGGCGGCTTGGCGCGCACCACGCCGCGCTTGCCTTCCAGGCTGTTGAGCAGCGAGGTTTCCTCGCCGCAGACATAAGCGCCGGCGCCGACGCGTATTTCCATGTCGAAGGCGTTGGGCGAGCCCAGCACATTGACGCCGAGCACGCCGGCCTTGCGGGCGATTTCGACGGCCCTGTTCATCGTTGCCACCGCGTGCGGATATTCCGAGCGGACGTAGACGAAACCCTTGGTCGCGCCGGTGGCGATGCCGGCGATGGCCATGCCTTCGATAAGCACGAAGGGGTCGCCCTCCATGATCATGCGGTCGGCGAAGGTGGCGCTGTCGCCCTCATCGGCGTTGCAGACGATGTATTTGCGCTCCGATGTCGTATCGAGCACCGTCTTCCACTTGATGCCGGTCGGGAAGCCCGCGCCGCCACGGCCACGCAAGCCGGACTCGGTGACTTGTTTGACGATGTCGGCCGGCGCCATGGCTACCGCGTTCTGCAGGCCCTTCAATCCGCCGAGCGATTTGTAGGCGTCGAGCGACAGCGGGTCGTTGATCCCACAGCGCGCGAAGGTGAGGCGCGTCTGCTTGGCCAGGAAGGGGATCTTGTCCGGTGCGCCGAGCCAGCGCTTGTGGTGCCCGCCGGTGAGAAAACCGCTGTCGAACAGGCTCTTGACGTCCGACGGCTTCACCGGCCCGTAGGCGACACGGCCATTGGCTGTCGCCACTTCGACCATCGGTTCCAGGAAATAGGCGCCGCGCGAGCCGTTGCGCACGATCTTGGCTTCGATGCCCCGCTCGGCGAGTTCGTTTGCGATCGCCTTGGCGACCTTTTCCGCGCCCAGCGCCAGCGCGCCGGAATCGCCGGGAATGTAAATGCGTGGGGTCATGAGCGCACCTCGGCGACGATCTCGTTGATCTTGTCGTCATCGAGCCGTCCGATCACCTCGCCGTCCAGCATCGCCGACGGCGAACAGGCGCACAGCCCGAGGCAATAGACCGGCTCGAGCGTAACCGAACCATCACCCGTGGTCTCATGGAAATCGATGCCGAGCAACTGCTTGACCCTGGCGGCGACCGCGTCCGAACCCATCGACTGGCAAGCTTCCGCCTGGCAGAGCTTCAGCACGTGCCGCCCGGCTGGGCGGGCACGGAAATCGTGATAGAAGGTGACCACGCCGTGCACTTCGGCCCTGGAGAGGTTCAGCCCGTCGGCGATGACGGGAAGTGCCGCCTGCGGCACATGGCCGAACTCTTCCTGGATGCCGTGAAGAATAGGCAGCAGCGGACCTTCAAGGTCCTTCAGATCTTGAACAATCGCCGCTGTGCGCGATGCGATCTCGGTACTTGCAGGCTGCATCGTCATGCAGCACCCTCCCTGGTCGTGGTGTCCAATGTATGTCGCCCAAAAGTGCAAAGCGGTTTTGGAGCAACGACATGCACAGGCGCAATATCGCTAAGTGCTTAAGAAATCAGAGGAAACCTCCGAAATCAATAAAGCCGTTTCGTTGCTCGATAGAAAATTTCTATCAAGCGCTGTCGCTCAGCACTTCTAGCCTAGCGCTGGGTACGGAAATCGTCTGCCAGCGCCATCGCCTCGTCAAGCAGCGCCTGCACCAGTGGCGTGTGCGGCTCACGCGGCGCGGCGACCAGCCCGACCGTGTGGCTGGCATCGGGCTCGACGATCGGGATGGCCCGGATCGGCTCGGAAAAGCCGAATGTTTCCGCGAGGTTGAGCGGCATGATCGATGACCATTTACCGGTCCGGATGTGCGAGAACAGGACGATCATCGAATTGGATTCCAGCGTCGGTCGCATCTGCACGCCCGCTTCGGCCAGATGTTGGTCGATGATGCGGCGGTTCTGCATATCCGGCGTCAAGAGGCAGAGCGGCAGGCTGCTGAGCTCCGCCCATGTCACTTTGTCGCGGTCGAAATAAGGGTTCCCGACCGCCGTGATCAGCTGATAGCGCTCGTCGTAGAGCGGCACGCTGGTCACCCGCCCAAGCGGCTCGTTGTCGAGATAGGTGATGCCGGCGTCGATGTCGAAATTGCCGAGCAGCGACAGCACCTCTATCGATGTGCGCGACAGCACCGAAAAGGTGACGCCGGGGTGCTTGGCCCGAAACGGTGTCGTCAGCCGTGCCACCATGGCAAGGGCCGTGGGGATGGCGGCGATGCGGATGCGTCCGGAAAGGCCGTAGCGCGCCGCCCGCATCTCCTCGCGCAGGGTTCTTGAGTCGCCGACGATGCGGCGCGCCCAGACCAACACCTGCTTGCCCTCCGGTGTCAGGCCCTGGAAGCGCGAGCCGCGCAGCACCAGCATCACGCCAAGCTGGCCTTCCAACTGCTTGATGCCGGCCGACAAGGTCGGCTGGGTGACGCCGCACACTTCAGCCGCCCGGCCGAAATGCTCCTCCTTGGCCAACGCGATGAAGAATTCCAGCTTGTCGATCATCGACGCAAGCTATCGGGCGCAGAACGGCTGCGCCAGATGGTGCCGGCGTCACAACGACACGATCCCGCCGTCAGGCAGGGGATGGCCGTTGCTGCGTGGTCATCGCTATTTGTCCACGAGGTTCAGGATGTTGCCGTCAGGATCCTTGAACCAGGCAACCTTCATGCCGTGGCCGACATGGATGTCGCCTTCGAGCGACAGGCCCGGCATCTCGTAGTGTTCGAAGGCGACACCCTTCGATTTCAGCGACTTGACGATCGGCTCGATCTGGTCGCCGACAGTCCAGGTGACCGCCGTCGCCTTGTTGGTGCCGGCGAATTGTGAATGATAGACGTTGATGAGGGTGCCGCCGCTCTTGTACACGACCAGTTCGCCTTCCATGTCGTCGACCTGTTTGAGGCCGAGCGTTCCCTCATAAAAGGCCTTCGCTTTTGCCAGATCCTTCACAGCGAGATTGGCCGTCGCGTTGCTGTTTTCGAGCATGACCGTCTCCTTTCCTGGTTGTCGTTCTCATGCCGATCATCGAAATAGCGCTGCATGGCCTGTTGACGACGGTCACATGCCGATTTGTCCGGCCGCCCGGCGGGGAAGGCGGCGGATGGATGCGGCGATGTGCCTCTATCTTTTTCAGGGCAGGCCGATGCAGCTTGGTTCCGTCCGGAAACTGCATTATCTGAACCGGCAAACGCCAAGGGAAAGATCATGGCCGTAACCAAGGAAATCGTCGTCGAGCGCCTGAAGACGGTGAACGGGCCGGATTTCACCGGCAACATCGTCGACCTCGGCATGGTTTCCGAGATTTTCATTGCCGACGCAAAAGTCTTCTTCTCGATCACGGTTCCGGCCGCCCGTGCGCAGGAAATGGAGCCGTTGCGCGCCGCTGCCGAGCGGGTCGTCAAGGCGATCCCAGGAGTCGCTGGCGCCGTGGTGGCGCTGACGGCGGAAAAGAAGGGCGGCGGCATGGAAGCGCCGGTCCCGCAACGCCAGGCGCCAAGGCCGGCGCCATCCGCGGCGCCTCAACGTCCCGTTCCGCATGCGCCTGCTTCGCAGAGCCACGGCAAGCGTGGTGTGCCCGGCATCGAGGCGATCATCGCGGTTGCCTCCGGCAAGGGCGGCGTCGGCAAGTCGACCACTGCCGTCAATCTGGCGCTCGGTCTTGCCGCCAACGGCCTGCGGGTAGGCGTGCTCGATGCCGACATCTATGGCCCGTCCATGCCGAGGCTGCTCAACATCCATGGCCGGCCGCAGACGGTCGACGGCAAGATCCTGAAACCGATGGAGAATTATGGCCTCAAGGTGATGTCGATGGGTTTCCTCGTCGATGAGGAGACGCCGATGATCTGGCGCGGGCCGATGGTGATGTCGGCGCTCACCCAGATGCTGCGCGAGGTTGAATGGGGCCGGCTCGATGTGCTCGTCGTCGACATGCCCCCCGGCACCGGTGACGCCCAGCTGACCATGGCACAACAGGTGCCGCTGGCCGGCGCCGTCATCGTCTCGACGCCGCAGGACCTGGCGCTGATCGATGCCCGCAAAGGTCTCAATATGTTCAAGAAAGTCGACGTTCCGCTGCTCGGCATCGTCGAGAACATGAGCTACTTCCTCGCCCCGGACACCGGCAGGCGCTACGATATTTTCGGCCATGGCGGTGCGCGCCGCGAGGCCGAGAGGCTGGGTGTCGCCTTCCTCGGCGAGGTGCCGCTGGAAATGGGCATTCGCGAGAGCTCGGACGCCGGCACGCCGGTCGTCGTCTCGAAGCCCGGCGGCGCCGAAGCGAAAATCTATCGCGATATAGCGGCCAAGGTCTGGGACAGGGTCAATGAGGAACGCGGCGCGGCCGAAGCTGCCGTGCCGAACATCGTGTTTGAGTGACGCCCCGAGGGCAGGGATCAGCCGCCGACTTTCTCACTGAATGCCGAGAAGAACTGTCCAGCCAGTTTCTTCGAGGTCGACTCGATCAGGCGGCTGCCGAGCTGCGCGATCTTGCCGCCGACTTCTGCCTTGGCCGCGTATCTGAGGACCGTCGCGTCCGGCCCGTCGGCGGTGAGCGTGACGTCGGCGCCGCCCTTGGCGAAGCCGGCGATGCCGCCCTTGCCTTCGCCCTGGATGGTGTAGGCGTGCGGCGGCTTGAGGTTCTTCAGCGTCACTTCGCCGTTGAAGGTCGCTTTGATCGGCCCGATCTTGAGCA
Organism: Mesorhizobium sp. ES1-4; assembly: GCF_020164745.1. GTDB lineage: Bacteria > Pseudomonadota > Alphaproteobacteria > Rhizobiales > Rhizobiaceae > Mesorhizobium. The sequence continues at coordinate 37,394 of NZ_JAIUGV010000006.1, forward strand.
CCACCCTTGCCGCCATCTCGGTCGCCGATTTCATTTCCAGGCTCTGGCAGCCCGGAATGGCGTCCTTCAGGATGGCTGGATCATTAAGCGCTTCCCACACTTTCTGCACGGGTGCGGCGATACGTTCCTCGCCTTCGATCACCAAAGCCATCAAAACCTCCCCGATCGCCAATGTCGGATTGGTCGTAGCGCGCGGCTCGACGGCTGTCTATCGCACCAAAGTCCGGATTCAGATCACGCGTGCCCCTTGCCTGCATCCGCGCGTTGTCATATCGATTTGTCATACAAATACGGAGACCATGATGGCCGGCGCCCCCACGAAAAAGAAAAAATTTCGCTCGCAGGAGTGGTTCGACAATCCCGACAATCCGGGGATGACGGCACTCTATCTGGAGCGCTACCTGAATTACGGGCTGACACGCGCCGAGCTGATGTCGGGCAAGCCGCTGATCGGCATCGCCCAGACGGGCTCCGACCTTTCGCCCTGCAACCGGCACCATATCGAGCTCGCCAAGCGCGTGCGCGAAGGCATCGTCTCGATGGGCGGTATTCCTTTCGAATTCCCCTGCCACCCGATCCAGGAGACCGGCAAGCGGCCGACGGCGGCCCTTGACCGCAACCTCGCCTATCTCAGCCTTGTCGAGGTGCTTTATGGCTATCCGCTCGACGGCGTCGTGCTGACCATCGGCTGCGACAAGACCACGCCCGCCCTGCTGATGGCGGCGGCCACCGTCAACATCCCGGCCATCGCGCTGTCGGTCGGCCCGATGCTCAATGGCTGGCACAAGGGCAAGCGCACCGGCTCGGGCACCATCGTCTGGGAATCGCGCCAGCGCCTGTCGGCCGGCGAGATCGACTATGACGAGTTCATGGACATCGTCGCGTCCTCGGCGCCGTCGACCGGCTATTGCAACACGATGGGCACCGCCACCACGATGAATTCGCTCGCCGAGGCGCTCGGCATGCAGCTGCCCGGTTCGGCCGCCATCCCGGCGCCGTACCGCGAGCGCGGCCAGATCGCCTACGAGACGGGCAAGCGCATCGTCGACATGGTGCACGAGGACCTGAAGCCCTCCGACATCATGACGCGCGCGGCCTTCGAAAACGCCATCGTCGTCAATTCCGCGATCGGCGGCTCGACCAACGCGCCGATCCATCTCAACGCCATCGCGCGCCATCTCGGCGTGCCGCTCGACAATGACGACTGGCAGAAGATCGGCCTCAAGGTGCCGCTTATCGTCAACCTGCAGCCGTCGGGCGAATATCTCGGCGAGGACTATCATCACGCCGGTGGCGTGCCGGCGGTGGTGGCCGAACTGATGAAGGCTGGAATGCTGCCGCATCCCGGCGCCTTGACCGTCAATGGCAAGTCGATCGGCGACAACTGCGAAGGGGTCGCGAACGAGAACACCGACGTCATCCGCACCGTGGCCGAGCCGCTGAAGGCCAATGCCGGCTTCATCAACTTCAAGGGCAATCTGTTCGATTCGGCGATCATGAAGATGAGCGGCATCTCGCCCGAATTCCGCGAGCGCTACCTGTCCAACCCGAACGATCCGGAAGCCTTCGAGGGCAACGCCATGGTCTTCGACGGCCCGGAGGATTACCACGCCCGCATCGACGATCCGGCGCAAGGCATCGACGAGCACACCATCCTGTTCATGCGCGGCGCCGGTCCGGTCGGCTACCCCGGCGGCGCCGAGGTCGTCAACATGCAGCCACCGGCCTATCTCATCAAGAAGGGCATCCATTCGCTGGCCTGCATCGGCGACGGCCGCCAGTCGGGCACGTCGGGCTCGCCGTCGATCCTCAACGCCTCGCCGGAGGCCGCGGTCGGCGGTGGGCTGGCGCTGCTGAAGACAGGCGACCGCGTCCGCATCGATCTCCGGAAAGGCACCGCGAACATCCTTGTCAGCGACGACGAAATCGCGCGGCGGCGCGCCGAACTGCAGAACGATGGCGGCTATCACTATCCCAAGCACCAGACGCCGTGGCAGGAGATCCAGCGCGGCATGGTCGACCAGTTCTCGGCCGGCATGGTGCTGAAGCCGGCGGTGAAATACCAGGACGTCGCGCATACGATGGGCATCCCCCGCGACAATCACTGATTGTTTGCGTCCGCGACAGCGGCGGCTTGATCGGGATCGAGCCGCCGCTTGCCTTCCTTGACAAGCGCGCCCAACAAATCCACCATCGGGGCAAGGGGTGCATCGCGACGACCCCGTGAGGCGTCAGCCCAACGTTCGCGTCCAGGCTTCTCTATCAGGAGGTGGACGCCATGCCGTCAACAACCGCTATCACCGTTTCGCAACTGTCCCGTCTCGTCGGTCTGCCGGGCGCGCCCGCAATCGTCGACGTACGCGTCGATGAAGATTTCGATGCCGATCCGCGCCTGCTGCCGGCCTCGGGCCGGCGCGATTTCAGAACCGTTTCGACATGGGCGCCCGATTTCACGGGCAAGTCGGTGGTGGTCGTCTGCCAGAAAGGCCGGAAACTCTCGCAAGGCGTGACTGCCTGGCTGCGGCACGAGGGGATTGCCGCCGAAACCCTCGAAGGCGGCTTCGAAGCGTGGCGCGACGCCAAGGCGCTTCTGGTGCATTCAGGCAAGATACCGTCCCGTGACGAGAAGGGCCGAACCATTTGGGTGACGCGGACCCGCCCGAAGATCGACCGCATTGCCTGCCCCTGGCTGATCCGGCGTTTCGTCGATCCTCATGCGGTCTTCCTGTTTGTCGATGCGGCCGAAGTGCCTGATGTCGCCGACCGCTTTCAGGCCGTGCCGTTCGATATCGACAATGTGTTCTGGAGCCATCGCGGCGAACGCTGCACCTTCGACACGATGATCGAGGCGTTCGGGCTGGAATCCGATGCGCTCGATCGCCTTGCCTTGATCGTGCGCGCCGCCGACACCGCGAGGCTCGACCTGGTGCCCCAGGCTGCCGGCTTTTTGGCCGCCTCGCTTGGCCTGTCGCGTATGTTTCGCAATGATCTAGAACAGCTTGAAGCAGGCATGCTGCTGTATGATGCCTTCTTCCGCTGGTGTCGCGACGCCACTGAGGAAACCCATAACTGGCCCGGTGCGGGCGCGGATAAACCATCATGACCGCTTCGTTGCCGGACGACCGAGGGGCGAACGTCGAGGCGCCGGCTGCCCCGACCTTCGCCGAGGCCACGAAGGTGTGGGCAAGAATCGGGCTGCTCAGCTTCGGCGGGCCGGCCGGGCAGATCGCCATGATGCACAAGGAACTGGTCGAGGAACGGCGCTGGGTCGGAGAACAGCGGTTCCTCCATGCGCTGAACTACTGCATGCTGCTGCCCGGCCCGGAAGCCCAGCAACTCGCGATCTATATTGGTTGGCTGTTGCACAGGACGGCCGGTGGCCTTGTCGCCGGCATCCTGTTCGTCGTGCCGGGCGCGCTCGTCATGCTGACCTTGAGCAGCCTCTATGCACTTTATGGTGATGTGCCACTCGTCGCGGCGTTGTTTTTCGGGGTGAAGGCGGCGGTGCTCGCCATCGTCATCGAGGCGGTGATCCGGATCGGACGCCGTGCCCTGAAGAACCGGGTCATGGTGTCGATAGCGATCGCCGCGTTCGTTGCCATCTATGCATTGAATTTGCCATTCCCCCTCATCATCCTGCTCGCGGGCCTGACAGGTTGGCTGGGGGACCGCGTTGCCGCGGGCCTGTTTTCCGGCTCTGCCCACGGCAAGGGTGACACCGCCGACATCAAGGGAGCTGTCGACCTGATGTTCGAGCGCGGCGAACTGACCCACGTCAACCCGACGACATGGCACGCGCCGCGTACGGTTGCCATCTGGCTGCCGATCTGGCTCGGTCCTGTTCTTGCGCTCTGGTGGTTCACCGGCTCAACGAGTGTCTGGACCGAGATAGGCCGGTTCTTCAGCCTCATGGCGGTCGTCACTTTCGGTGGCGCCTATGCGGTCCTTGCCTATGTCGCGCAGGCGGCCGTGCAGTCCTTCGGTTGGCTTGCCCCGGGCGAAATGGTCGATGGCCTTGGGCTGGCCGAGACCACGCCGGGTCCGCTCATCCTGGTGCTGCAGTTCGTCGGCTTCATCGCGGCGTTCCGCCACTCCGGCTCGCTGGATCCGCTGCTTGGCGGATCGCTCGGAGCACTGCTGACCTTGTGGGTGACGTTCACGCCCTGCTTCTTCTGGATATTCCTCGGCGCGCCCTACATCGAGGCGCTGCGCGGCAACAAGGCGTTGTCGGCCGCGCTGGGCGCGATCACCGCCGCCGTCGTCGGCGTCATCATGAATCTCGCTTTGTGGTTTGCCTTGCACGTCGTCTTCCGGGAGGTGCACGCGGTAGGGCCCGGCATGAATGTGCCGGTTATCTCTTCCATCGACTGGCGCGCGGCACTGCTTTCCTGTGCCGCGATGATAGCCATCCTGAAATTGAAGATCGGCATGCTGCCGACGCTCGCCGGATCGGCTCTTGCCGGTGTCTTGCTGCTGGCGGCGAGTGGCTGAAGCATCGCCCTTCGCATGCCGCTGCCTTTGTATTCAGCCGGTGAACCACCTAAGTGGTTGCAAACGGATTGGACCTTCATGGCGCAACGACGCTCTTCCCTCGGCTTCCTCGGAATGTTCGGCCGCTCGGGTGATCTGAGGCAGCTCGATACCGCCTTGCGCGGCGCCGACCTTCACCCCGCCCTCGTGCCGGAAGGTGTGAAACTTACTCTCGTCAATCTGATGAAGGACCGCTGGCCCGACGAGCCGCCGCCAGAGGCCTATCCGGACGTGGCGCGGCTGTTGAGTTATTGCGTCGCCGGCCCGGAAATCTTCGAACGCTCGCATGGTCCGCAGCAGCGGCTCGACGTGGAGCGCCGTATCGACGCCGCAGTCGAGACCGGTGACAGTTTCGACGCCCGGATCGTGCTGATGACGCTGCACGCCAAGCTGATCAATGCCGAGGTCGTCGAGCGCTATAGGTTGAGCGCCGACTGAACTGGTTTTTGACGGGAACCCGGCTTATCCGCCCATATTGGTGCGTGGCAGCTTGATCATGTCGCCGAAGCGGGCGCGCAGTTTGTCGTCGAGCAATTTCGGCACATGGCGCGGGAAACGCTCGGCAAGGACGCGCTTCTTCTCGATGATCGCCCGCTGCAGGATGTCGGGTCGGCCCTTCTCGTTCCATTCCTTCGGCGAAAACCGGTCGCCGACGGCGGGATAGAAATATTCCGTCTGCATCAGCCGCAGCGTCTGCTCGTTGCCGAGATAGTGACCCGGGCCTCTCAGGCAGACATCGGCGATGGTGTCGATCGACAGCGCCTCGTCGGTCACCTCGATGCCGCGCACGCAGCGCAGGCAATGGCCGAGCATGTCGTTGTCGATGATCAGGCTTTCGAGGCAGAAGCCGAGCAGCGAAGCATGCATGCCAGCCGATTCATAGACCAGGTTGAGCCCGGCAAGGCCGGCCATCACATCGGTGATGCCCTTCTCATAGCCGGACTGGATGTCGGGCAGCTTCGAATCCGTCATGCCCGCGGCCGAACCGCCCGGCAGGTCGTAATATTGCGCCATCTGGGCGCAGGCCGCGGTCAGCACGGCCTGCTCCGCGGAGCCGCCCGACATGGCGCCGGTGCGCAGGTCCGACACGAACGGCCAGGTGCCGAAGATCGCCGGATGCCCCGGCTTGATGGCGTTGACATAGACCAGGCCCGCCAGCACTTCGGCCACCGCCTGCACCACGGCGCCGGCAATCGCCGCCGGAGCGGTCGCCCCGGCCTGGCCGGCGGAGAGCAAAAGAATCGGGATGCCGCCCTCGACACAGGCTTCGAGCACGCCGCAGGCGTCCTCCGCGAATTTCATCGGCGGCACGACGAAGCAATTCGAGTTCGACACGAATGGCCGGGCGCGGAAATTCTCCTCGCCGCCGGCAATGGCATAGAGCATTTCGAGTGCCGGCTGCACGTTCTCGCGCACCGTGAACGAGGTGCCGACATGCTTGGATGTGCCCATCACGCAGGCATAGAGCGTGTTGAAGTCCATCTCGAGCGGATCGGGAATGTCGCGCGGCACCATCGGCCGCTGGAAGAAATGAATGTTGTCGAGCCCTTCGACGATGCGGGCGGCGTCATAGATGTCCTGCAGCAGCGACTCGCGGTATTCGCGCTTCTCGACATCGACCAGATGGACGGCGGCTCCCGCGGTGCCGTAATGCACGCGCTTGCCCTGGATCACCATGTCGTGTTTGGGATCCTGGCCGTGCAAGGTGAAATTGCGTGCCGCCTTCTTGATCGTATCGAGCACCAGCGCGCGGGGGAAACGGATGCGGCCATCGTCGCCATAGGTGGCGCCGGCCGTGGTCAGCGCCTCGATACAGGAGGGGATGGCATTGGCGAAGCCGACTGTCTCCAGCAGCGTCAGCACCGCCTCGTGGATGCGCTCCCGATCACTGCCCTTGAGCGGTCCGTAGCTGCCGCCCTCGAGCCCGGCGCGCACCGGCCTGATGTCGTCGGCCAGCGGCGCTGCCCGCATGGCGCGGCGCGCTTCGCGTCCGCCGGAGCGACGCGAGCGTTGATCCGCCGCCGCTTCCTGCTTTTCAAGAACCACAGACATGGAGGCACTCCACCTTTGCTGAGAAACAGCGCGGCGGTTGGTCCACCATCGGCTGCTTCTTCCCCTTTGTGCCACGACTATGCCGCCGGCATTGGCACAGCCTATGAGCCAGCCGGTCCGGTTGCATATGCCAGGGCTAAAGGAGCCGAAGCCGCCATTGCGCGGCTCCGGTCAGTGGAATCAGGCGGCGGCGGGCCTGCGGCCGGCGGCGGTGGCCAGTTCGCGGATGCCGGGCTCGATGTGCTGCAGCGCGATCGAGGAAATGCCCAACCGCATGAAACGCGAAGGCTTTTCGGTGCGGTCGAAGAAGCGGTCGCCCGGCTCGATGATGACGCTGCGCGAGGCCGCGGCCTCGGCCAAACCGCGCGAATCGGTGCCCCGTGGCCCTTCCAGCCATAGCGACGTACCGCCGGCCGAGTCCGTCGAACGCCATTCCGGCAGGAAAGCGGAAATCGCATGGACCAGACGCTTGCGCCGTTCGTCGAAGGCGCTCGACAGCCGCCGGACCAGCGCTTCGTGATGGCCGAGCGACAGGAACAGTGCCACGGCGCGCTGATTGTTGGCCGGCGGATGGCGCAGCATGAAACGGCGCAGCGCCCTGAGTTCGGCGATTAGTCCAGCCGAGGCGACGATATAGCCAAGCCGCAGGCCGGGGGCCAGCGTCTTCGACATCGAGCCGACATAGACGACGCGGCCCGAGCGGTCGAGGCTCTTCAGCGCCTGCTGCGGCGCCTCGTCGAGAAGCTGGCTGTCATAGCCGTCCTCGATGATGATCTGGTTGTGCCGGTTGGCGCGCGCCAGAAGGTCCTGCCGCCGCTCCGCCGACAACGGCACCATGGTCGGGCAATGATGGCTGGGGGTGACGAACACGAAGCCGGAATCGTTGGGAATTGAGGACGTTACGATGCCGGACTGGTCGACCGGCACCGGTTGGATGTCGGCACCCGCGAGGCGGAAGATGGAGCGCGCGTCGGGGTAGCCTGGATCCTCCATCGCCACCTTCGAGCCCTTGGTCATCAGCAGCGAAGCCAGCATGTAGAGCGCGTTCTGGGCGCCCAACGTGACGATGATTTCGTCGGGATTGGCGAAGATGCCGCGCCTGGGCAGCAGCCGCGCCTGGATCTGCTCGATCAGCAGCGGATCGTCGCGGTCGACCATGTCGGACGCCCAGTTGCGGATTTCCAGCACGGCCAGCGCCATGCGGTTGCACTCGCGCCACTCGGCGGTCGGGAACAGTGCCGGGTCGAACTGGCCGTAGACGAAGGGATAGGACGACTTGATCCAGTTCTCGTGCTTGGCCGGTGGCGGCATGTCGCTGGCAGCGATCTGCCGGCGTGCCTTCCAGTCGATTTCGTTGGCCTGGTCGGGCGCCTTCTGGTGCGGCTTGGCGGGTGTCGCCAGCACGTCCGGATTGACGAAATGGCCGCGCCGCTCGCGCGCCACCAGAAAACCCTGGTCGACGAGTTGCTGGAAGGCCAGCACCACGGTGCCACGCGCCACTCCGAGTTTTTCGGCCAGGATCCGGCAGGAAGGGAGCGGCATCGAAGCGGCGATCTGGCGGTCGAGAATCGCGGCCACGATGGCTTGGCGGATTTGCGCCTGCAAAGTCTGTCCGGATTCAGCCGAAATCCGGAACAGGCCGGACCATATCGCCGTGTCGTTTCTCTGTGGCATGGAAGATGTTCCTCGATGGCCAGCCTTTTCTGCTTGGCTGGACCAGCCGAACGTACCCGTGGCATAAGGGGTTGCGCCAATCAATTTTTCTGATCTTTGGGATTTATGCCAGTGATCCTTCAAGCTCGAAATATGGCGCGGCCCTCGCTGCCCGATCGCCCTGCTCGATACATTGTGTCATTGCATCGTGATGCGCTGCGTCATCGCCACGTATTGACCGGATGGAATTCGGCTCAATAGTTTCGGCGCGACGACACGTGCCGGAAACATCCGGTCTGATATGGTGCGTCCAAAACGCCAGGAGTCCCCGCCAGTGGATCAGTCAGCCTTCCAGAAACAACTTGCCGCCCTGCGCGACCATCGCGCCGCGGCGCCCGCCAGCATGCGCCAGGTCTTCGCCGACGATCCGCAGCGGTTCAAGACATTCTCCGCCACCGATGGTGACCTGCTGCTCGACTGGTCGAAATGCGCCGTCGACGCGGCGACCATGGATCTCCTGGCAAAGCTGGCCGTCGCCGCCGATCTCGAAGGCCGCCGCGCCGCCATGTTCGCCGGCGAGAAGATCAACGTCACCGAAGACCGCGCCGTTCTGCACACCGCGCTGCGCAACCTCAGCGGCAAGGGCGTCACGGTCGACGGCCAGGACGTCAAGGCGGATGTCATTTCCGTGCTTGATGCGATGGGCGCCTTCGCCGACGCCGTCCGTTCCGGCAAGGCGACCGGCGCCACCGGCAAGAAGATCACCGACATCGTCAACATCGGCATCGGCGGCTCCGACCTCGGCCCGGCCATGGCGACGCTGGCGCTCGCCCCCTATCATGACGGACCGCGCGCGCATTACGTCTCCAACATCGATGGCGCTCATATCCACGACACGCTGAAGGGGCTGTCCGCCGAAACCACGCTGTTCATCATCGCCTCCAAGACCTTCACCACGGTCGAGACGATGACCAATGCCGAGACGGCCCGCAAATGGGTGCAGGAGGCGCTCGGCAAGGAAGCCGTCGGCAAGCATTTCGCCGCCGTCTCGACCGCGCTTGATCTCGTGGCCAGGTTCGGCATCGAGCAGGATCGCGTCTTCGGCTTCTGGGACTGGGTCGGTGGCCGCTATTCGCTGTGGGGCGCCATCGGCCTGCCGGTCATGATCGCCGTCGGCCCGCGGAATTTCCGCGCTTTTCTCGACGGCGCGCACGAGATGGACGAACATTTCCGCACCGCGCCGTTGCCTGAGAATTTGCCGGCGCTTCTGGGGCTTGTCGGCTGGTGGCACCGCGTGATCTGCGGCTATCCGGCCCGCGCGGTCATCCCCTACGACCAGCGCCTGTCCAGGCTGCCGGCCTATCTGCAACAACTGGACATGGAATCGAACGGCAAGAGCGTCACCCTTGACGGCACGCCGGTGACGACGCCGACCGGGCCGCTGGTCTGGGGCGAGCCAGGCACCAACGGGCAGCACGCCTTCTTCCAACTCCTGCACCAGGGCACCGATCTGATTCCGGTCGAGTTCCTTGCCGCCGCGGTCGGCCACGAGCCTGATCTCAAGCATCAGCATGACCTGCTGCTCGCCAACTGCCTGGCGCAATCGGAAGCCTTGATGAAGGGCCGCACGCTGGAGGAGGCGCGCGCGCAGATGCTGGCCAAGGGCATGAAGCCTGCCGACGTCGATCGCATCGCGCCGCACCGCGTCTTCTCCGGCAACCGGCCCTCGATGACCATCCTCTACCGCAAGCTCGACCCGCGCACCCTCGGTCGGCTGATCGCGCTCTACGAACATCGTGTCTTCGTCGAGGGAACGCTGTTCAACATCAATTCCTTCGACCAGTGGGGCGTCGAACTCGGCAAGGAATTGGCGACCGGCCTGCTGCCTGTCGTGGAAGGCAGGGAAAGCGCCGCAAATCGGGACGCTTCGACAAGAGGCCTTGTGGAATGCATCCACCAATTGCGTGGTTCGGAGTAAAGGGTTTGGCAGATATCAAGGGGATATTGTTCGATAAGGATGGGACACTTGTCGACTTCAACGCGACCTGGCTTGGCGTCGCCGACTTCATGGCCATGGATGCATCCGATGGCGACCGCTGGAAGGCCGACAGGCTGCTCTCGGCCGCGGGCTTCGATTTCGCCAACCGGCGCTTCAAGCCCGACTCCATCTTTGCCTCCGGCACCAATCTCGACGTTGTCGAACTGTGGTTTCCGCGGCTCTCGAACGAAGACCAGATGCTGGCCGTCGCCCGCTTCAACCAGATCACCTCGGTGCAGGGCTCGGCGATGGCGGTGGCGCTGCCCGGCGTCGTCGACACGCTGGCGCTGCTGCACAAGCGATCCTACCGGCTCGGCGTCGCCACCAACGATTCGACCAGCGGCGCCGAGAAGACCCTGGTCACGCTTGGCGTCGCGCAACTGTTCGACGCCGCCTACGGTTATGACGCAGTGGCGAACCCCAAGCCCGCCCCCGACACCATCCAGGCCTTTTGCGATCTTACCGGGCTGAAGCCGGCGGAAATCGCCATGGTCGGCGATAACAGGCACGATCTCGAAATGGCGCGCTCCGGCGGCTGCGGCCTCGCGGTCGGCGTGCTTTCCGGCACCGGCACGCGCGAGTCGCTGGCCGAGATCGCCGACGTCATCCTGGATTCGGTTGCCGATCTGCCGGATTTCCTGTCGGCGCGGGTCAAGGAGACCGTTTGATCAGGAAGGGGGCAAAAGGCACTTTGCCATCGATGGCCGAGATAGCCGGGATCTGACGGACAAGTTCCACCATCAGAAGCGAGTGAGCAGACATTCAGCTCGATAGAAGCGACTGTCTGTGAGCCAGTTTGATTTAGGTTTACGCTACCGCAATAGCCTCTATTTCGAGAAGCCACGATTCATCATAGATGCCAGCAATAACCACGGTTAGAGCAGCTTCTTGATCGCCCAATACCTCCCGTCGCACTTCCGAATTGATCTGCCGATAACGTCGATCGCTCAAAAAAGTCGTATGCTTTACGATGTTTTCCAGGCCCATATCTGCCGCCAAGAGCTGTGCCTCGACGTTGCGCCACGCAAGCAAAGCTTGGTCGCGAAAACTTTCTGGCCTGCGCATAATCCCCGGACGCTACGGGCGCTTCAGGCGAATTGATGCTGCGTTTTCTCATGGAACGTCCTTTCAATCGCATCGCCGCGATAGTCATCTTCTGGCTCGGAAAACAAGCCTTGAGCCTAGAACGCGCCTCCGCCTGCGCCGAGTTCCTGCCCCGTGATCCACCGCGCTTCATTGCTCGCCAAAAAGAGGGCGACGTCCGCCACATCCTCAGGTTCGCCAATTCGCTTGAACGGTGATGCCTCGGCTGCCACGCGGCTATCGCGCTCCGGCAAGAGGTCCGTTTTCGTATAGCCTGGAAGTATCGCGTTGACGGTGATGGTGCGCGGTCCGAGCTCCTGCGCCACGGTGCGGACGAGTTGTTCGATGGTTCCCTTGCTCGCCAGGTAGAGAGCGTTGCCCGGTAGCATTCTCACGCCGCCGGTCGACGTGACGATGATGCGACCGCCGTTCCGCAGGCGCTTTGCTGCCTCCTGGACGATGAAGAAGACGCCCTTGGCGTTGATGTTGAACACGTGGTCGTAATCGTCTTCGGTGAATTCGACGAATGGCTTGATAACTGCCGTGGCCGCGTTCGCGACGACGATGTCAATCCCTCCAAAGGCGGTCTCGGCTTCGTCAAACAGGCGCTGGATTTCCTCGACACGAGACATATCAGCCTTCACCGCGAGCGCCTTGCCTTCGCCTTCCGCGATTGTCCGAACCGTGTCGTTCGCGGCCGCATCGTTCGAAACGTAGTTGACGACGACTGCAGCGCCCTCCCGCCCCAAGCGTTCTGAGATGGCTCGGCCGATGCCGCGAGAGCCGCCCGCGACGATCGCGACCTTGTCGCGCAGATCAAATGCGAAGTGATGGGGAGCTGACATTTCACGTCTCCTGGGTTGCGCACGGGCAGTCATGGCATGAGGTCTAGGAAACGTCCGTCAAGCGCTTGTTCAGGCCGGTACGAAGATTGACGCCGAACTGCAGATAGGCCTTCAGAGCGCAAAGCGTGTAGGTCCATCCCGCATTCTGGCCGAGCGCGAGCTTCACACCGTCTTCGTTCAGTTCAAAACTCGAATCGGTGACCGTAACGACCGTCGCGTTACCCCCGTCCGCTTCGAATTCGATCGTCGTGCGCAGCAACTGGCCGAGTGCCGTCGATTCGTAGACAATCTCGCTGTTGTTCTTCACGGTTAGGACATAGATAGCCACCTTCGCGTCGACATCGGCGAATTCCCATGTCACATGAGCGCCCTCCTCGATCGGGCCGCTCGCGCCGCTGATGAAATAATTGGCCATCCTGGCCGGATCGACCACGGCATCGAAAACGTCGCGGACGGGTTTGAGTATCCGCTCTCGGACTTTCACATCAAAGGTCATCATTCGTCTCCTTTGCATTTCACGGCGGCCACCTCGGACGCCATTTTCCCCTTTTCCGGCTGCGATATTGCCGTCATTTTCGCCTTTCCCTCCATGGAGGGCGCTTCTCACGGGTTCCGCAATCGCCGCATCCGCACGCCTTCGATCGCATAACGCGCGAACAGGAAGTCGTGGATCGACACGACCTTTCCACCGCTGAACGACAGCGCGACAAAGTAGGCTGGTTGGTCGAGCGATACTTCGCGATCGTAGACCAGCATTGCGGGGCGCCCTTCGACCAACCCGGCTTCAAATGCCCATTGTTCGCACGCCGCGTAGCGGCCGTAATATTCGCCGATTTCAGTTTTCCATCCCTGGTCAGCTTCGAAACGAGATCAAGCCGCACGTCCTCGGCAAGCGTGGCGCGCACCGCGTCGAAGCCGCCGTTTCTGAAGCCGTCGACATAGGCGGCGAGGCGCTTCTTCATCTCGTCGGGCAGGGTCGGCAGCTCGATATCCTCCGGTTCTTCGACGAACGCACGAAGGGCGGCGCGCGCTCGCTGCAGTGCCGATTTTGCCACCGGGGCGCTCACGCCGTTGACCTCGGCGATTTCCTCCAACGAATGACCGAGCGCGTCCTTCATGACGACGACGCTGCGCTGGAGCGGCGGAAGCCGCATGAAGGTTTGGATCGATGCAGCTGCGACCTGCGGATCAGGCGACGGGAACGTCGCGGTCATCTCCACATCCTCCAAGTTCTCGAACGTCGGCGCGCGACGTCGATGGCGCAAGAAATCGTGCGCCGTGTTGTGCGCGATACGGAACAGCCAGCCCTCAGGGATGGCCAAGATTTCGCCGCCCCAGGCGGTCACCGCCTTCAGGTAGGCACCCTGCACGATATCCTCGGCGTCAATGGTCGAACCGACCATCCTCGCGCAGTATCGATGCAGCCTCGGCCGCATCGTCGACAGCAGCTTTTCGAGTTCGTGCTGGCCGGTCATTAGGCCGCCTCAATCGAGCGGAATGGGCTGTACGTCGGCGCGAATGCCGTAGGCCACACCGGTTCCGTAAGCGGGGTCACCGAGCAGTTCGGCGACCTGCCGTCCGACCTGTTCCGGCGTAAGATGGGAGCCATAGCGCCCAAGAATATGCTCGTCGATCGTGATCCCCTCGGCCTCGGCATATGCCGCCGCGACGGTGCAGCCAAGTTCGGTGCCGGCCATGAGTTGCGACGGCACAAGGACCTGAAAACGGATACCGAGGTCGCGTTCGCGGGAAACCGCGTTGGCCTGATGCGCCATGAACCAGACCATGCGCTTGGCACCGACATAGCCGCCGGACATTCGCAGGTGCTCCGGCCGTATCGCCGGCAGACTCATCACCATGGCTGCACCGCTCGATGTGACCAGCACGCGCGAGCCCGGCCGCAACGGCTTGTCCAACGCGGCCTGGATACCGACGAAGGTCGCCTTTACGTCGGTGTTCCAGATCGCCGAAAAGTCCTCCCAATTCTGATGGTCCAACCTCTTGGCCGCGAGGCGCGCGCCTGCATTGAGGACCAGGATGTCGGGATCGAGATCCTCAATCGCGCGGGCCATCAGGGCAGCGTCGGTCGCATCGCCCGCGATGCTTCGCGCACCGGCATCCCGTGCCGCGGCGAGCTTGTCATCATGTCTTGCGATCGCGGTCACTTCCGCGCCCTTTCCGACGAGCGATCGAACCATCTCGAGGCCGATCCCGGTGCTGCCGCCCGTCACGATTGTCCGCTTGTTCTCCAGCCTGCTCATTGTCGCCCCCTCAGGCTGCGCGCGCGTGCACAACGACACCCACTGTCGATTCGAAGGTGGCGAGCGCCTTGATCCTTGGAAAGTAGGCGAGCATGCGCTCATCCGACTGCATGCCCTTGACCGCGTCGGCATCGCGCCACTGCGACACAATGATGACCCGCGATCCGTCGGCGCTCGCAACAAGACTGCTCGAAACCCAGCCGTCCAGAGTTGCAATCACGCGATCCATGTTTTCGCGAAGCAGGGCGAGCAGGACGTTCTGATCAGCCGGTGCACAGGTCAGCACGTTCACCAGCGTTGTGGCGTCTTGTCGCAAGGCTAGGTTTTCCATCTTCAACTCTCCTTCGAACGGGAATCGGCGTTACTATCAAGCTAGACGTCGGGCCGAGGCCGAACGGATCGCGCCATGAAAAATATCTACTTCCTTTCGGGAGATACCGCGGCGGCTGTCCTCAAAGGTGGGTGACCGGCGGGCCTGCCGCATCGTCGCCGTTGACCTCGATGCTTGCGGCCGGAAGCAAGAAGCTACGATCCGAGCATCATTTCAGCGGCAGAAATAGTTCCGCGATCACTTCATGCATCGGCACGTCCGGCAGGAGGGAAAGTCGTCGTTGGCTATACATCGGGAAGTCACGCGCCTCCTCGCCGCTGGCCGGAAGCCAGTCACGATAAAGATAGAGCGCGGCGGGCTCGAGATTGTTGGAAGCGCCGTTGGCGACGCGCAGCACGGCGCATCGTCCACCGGGGATCACCCCCGCCCTCATCTGGGCGTCATTCGCTTCGATCGGCTGATCGGTCCCAATACAGAGGTCCACGCTGTACTCAGCCGGGATAGCGGGTTGCCTTTCGGAACGGAAGATCATGAAGGTGGGGCTTGTCTCGGGCGACAGGCCAGCGGCCTTGCGCCAGGCCCTGAACCGCTGACTGGTGCCTCCAAACGCTACCCGATCGCCCCGGTGCTCCATGATCGCCACCGGCGTGGGGGGCATGTTGCGGATCGTTACGTCGTCGTGGTCATAGATAATCTGCATGAGTTTGTTCCTTGCATTGTCGAAAGGCCCGAAGGCCGCAAGCCACGACGCCCAATCGGGCGACTTCCGGAACGACGAAGGCGATTGCTCGAACCGTTGCCGAAATGCGCGGGCGAAAGAATCCGGTGCATCGTAGCCGGCATCCAGCGCTATATCCGTGACGCTCTGGGCCTCCTTCGAGGCCAGCCGGTGCGAAGCACGCTTCATGCGGGCAAGCTGGACGTAGCGATGCACGGACAATCCAAAGGTCGCCGTAAACTGCCGGTGGAAATGAAATTTGGAAAAGGCCGCGACGCGGCTAACCGTTTCCAGTTGCAGGTCACCGTCAAGATGCCCGTCTATATAGTCCAACACCCGCTGCATTCGGGCATGGTAGTTTTGAAGCGCTGCGTCCATCGTTCCTTGCTCCGTGGCAGTCTTATCTAGTCCCCGTGGCCACAATGCGCTCGACCGATCTTGCGGTTTGCGATCGGTCAAGCGGAAACGCTTCACGTCCGCTTAGAGACGAGCGCCAGCAACAGGCGCAAAGCGGTCGTTCATGTTGGACGTAAGCGAGCATCGCGTCGAACCCCGGCCGTTCCAGCGATTTGGCTTTGGTCGTCGCCCTACCGCTGGACTATTTCGCCTCGAACGAAAACACCCCGCTCGGCTTGCTTGCAGCACCCTTCGTATCGCCGAAATCCGGCACCTGATATTCGGCGAGTAGCCGCAATCGGGACAGCGGCAGGTCACTGCGGCGGGGGTCGCCGATCAGCACCTCGATGCCGGCTACCAGGCAGCGATCGAGGAACGGAATAACCCGCAGGGCAACCTCGCTGGAGTAGAACACGTCGCCTGCGAGCACCAGATCCACGGCGGGCGCCGGCCCCGTGGTGATGTCGTTCCCGATTATCGTGATCGCGACGCCATTGGCCGCTGCGTTCAGCGCGATCGCGGCAACGCCGTTGCGGTCGATCTCGGCGGCTATCACCTCACGCGCGCCGGCCTTCGCGGCGGCAATGCCGACAATGCCGGAGCCGGCGCCGAGGTCGAGCACGCGCCGGCCCGCCACGATCTGCGGATGGTCGAGGATATGGCGCGCCAGCACGGCGCCGCCGGCCCACGCATAAGCCCAGTAAGGCGGTTGCGCTTCCGGCATGCCCTCGTCGGCATCTTCGTCGTCTTGTGGGTCGACGAGGCGCCTCAACCCGCTGCCTGGGTGGGCGCTGTAAAGCCGGATTTCGGGCACCGAGGGCACCGGCACAAGGCGCATGTTCGCCTTGATGAACTCCGCCGGATCGAGCCGTTGGCGCCTGTCCGGAAAACCGTTGCCGAGCACCTCGTCGTCGATCGTATCGTCACCCACTATTCGCGCAAAGCCCGGCGCAGGATCTTGCCCACTGGCGTCTTCGGCAATTCGGTCCTGAACTCGATATATTTGGGCCGCTTGTAGCCGGTCAGGTTCTCCCGGCAAAAAGCGGTGATGGCTTCGGCGGTCAGGGCCGGATCCTTCTTGACGATGAACAGCTTCGGCACTTCGCCGGAATGCTCGTCCGGCACGCCGATCGCGGCCACTTCGAGCACGCCTGGATG
The DNA here is from genome assembly GCF_020164745.1 of Mesorhizobium sp. ES1-4. Lineage (GTDB taxonomy): Bacteria > Pseudomonadota > Alphaproteobacteria > Rhizobiales > Rhizobiaceae > Mesorhizobium. Next base: position 54,459 of record NZ_JAIUGV010000006.1, read on the forward strand.
CAGCGCCACGACCTCCTCGAGTTCGGTCGGATAGACGTTGAAGCCGGAGACGAGGATCATGTCCTTCTTGCGGTCGACGATCTTTGTGTAGCCGCGCTCGTCCATGAAGCCCATGTCGCCCGATTTGAAGAAACCATCCTTGGTCATCACCCCTGCGGTCTCGTCCGGCCGGTTCCAGTAACCGGCCATAACCTGCGGCCCCTTGATGCAGATCTCGCCGACCTCGCCCAGCGGCACGTTGTTGCCATCGTCGTCGCGGATGGCGATTTCGGTCGAGGGCAGCGGCAGGCCGATGGTGCCGGTGAAGTCGCCCGAACTGAACTTGTTGGCCGTCGCCACCGGCGAGGTCTCCGAAAGGCCATAGCCTTCGCTGATGGGGCAACCGGTCAGGGCTTTCCAGCGCTCGGCAACGCCCTTCTGTACCGCCATGCCGCCACCCAGGGTCAGCAGCAGCGGCTTGAAGTCGAGCTTGCGGAAGTCCTCATTGTTGAGCAGCGCATTGAACAGCGTGTTGAGGCCCGGAAAGATATGGATCGGATATTTGCCCATTTCCTTGACGAAGCCGGGGATGTCGCGCGGATTGGGGATCAGTATGTTCTGTCCTCCCATTTGCATGCCCATCAGCGCGTTCACCGTCAGCGCGAAGATGTGGTAGAGCGGCAATGCGCAGACCAGGTTGAGATGCGCAGGCTTTGGCTTGACGGTGTAGGCGTCCTGCAGCCACAGCGAGTTCTGCGCGACGTTGGCCAGTACATTGCTGTGCAGGAGGGTCGCGCCTTTCGAGATACCGGTGGTGCCGCCGGTATATTGCAGGAAGGCGACGTCACTGGCGGCCACCGCGGCCGGCTTGAAAGCCATGCCGCGGCCAGCCTTCAGGGCCGCATTGAACTTGACATGGCTGGGCAATGACCAGGCCGGCACCATTTTCTTGACGCGGCGCACCACCAGATTGACGATCGAGCCCTTCAGGCCGCCGAGCATGTCGCCCATGGCCGCGACGACGACGTGCTTGACCGAGGTCCTGGCGACCACCGCCTGCAAGGTGTTGGCGAAGTTTTCGAGGATGACGATGGCCTGCGCCCCGGAATCCTTGAGCTGATGCTCCAGTTCGCGCGGCGTGTAGAGCGGATTGACGTTCACCACCGTGAAGCCGGCGCGGGCCACCGCCATCATCGCCACGGGATACTGCAGCACGTTCGGCATCATCAGGGCGACGCGCGCGCCCTTCTGCAATCCGGTGGACTGCAGGTAGGCACCGAAGGCCTCCGAAAGCTGTTCGAGTTGCGCGTAGGTAATGGACTTGCCCATGCAGGTGAAAGCCGGCTGACCGGCGAACTGCTTGCAGGCGCCAACGAGGAAGTCGCCGATGGAATTGTAGGGAAGGGCGTCGATCTCGGCCGGCATGTTCTTGGGATAGCTGTTGAGCCATGGCTTTTTCGGCAGCCCGGCGGCAAGTTCGGTGAGCGCCTTCGGCAGCCGCTGGCTGGTTGCGGCCGCCGGCTTCGAGACCGGTGCCGTCTTTGCCGCTGGCGAACTCTTCGTCGCCGCGGCCTTGCCCGGTTTAGCCTTGCCCGGTTCTGCCTTGGTTGCCGAGGCTTTTGCCGCCGTGGCCTTTGTCGCCGGCTTCTTGGCGGTCCCGGCGGGGGCCGCTGCTTTTGCCTTTGGGGTATTCCTGGCGGGTTTGGCCGCCTTCGCGGTCGTGGCTTTGCCCGCGGCCTTGCCTTGCCCATCCGCACCGGCGGATAGTTTCGAGACCGCCTTGGCCGGCGCCTTCACCGGCGCCTTAGATGCTTTTGCCACCCGTTCCTCCTCGACAACCCTGCTCGCCTGTATCTCGTTGGCCCGTGCCGCGCCGCCTCCGGATTGAGGGAGACGTCCTCCGCTGCCGCGAGTTGTCCATCTATGTATTGCCTCTATCGGCGGTGGTGCAAGCCTTGCCCCTGCGGCAAGACGCCGAAAGATTTGCCGCCGAAAATCCTTGCCGGCGGCAGCACCTGGAACGGGCATCTTCCGCGTTCGCGGCCGAGTGGCGAAGGGACCGGACCCCCGTGCCGCCGACGCGCGGATCAACAAAAAAATTGCAGTCGTTAATAATAACGTGAATAGAAAAAACTGCTAATTTTTTCTGCCATTTAACGAAATGGCGGATTTTTTTCCTGCTTCCCGCGGGGTAAGCAAACGGGGTGTTCCAAAGCTGGAAAAACGGTGCTTATATGCGCGCTTCGCGAGCCTGATAGAGGGGCTTGGAAGAACATCAGGGAGTGCTCAATGAAGAAGAAATTGACTTTTGCAGCCGCGTTGCTGGCTGCAAGCGTCCTGGGCGGCGTGGCCAACGCGAAAACTCTGGTCTATTGCGCGGAGGCGTCGCCAGAAGGTTTCGATCCGGCGCCGTACACCGCCGGACAGACGTTCGATGCGTCCTCGCGTACCGTTTTCAACCGCCTCGTCGAATTCGATCACGGCAAGACCTCGATCTCGCCCGGGCTGGCTGAGAGCTGGACGATTTCCGACGACGGCAAGGAATACACCTTCAAGCTGCGCAAGGGCGTCAAGTTCGCGCCCACCGACTATTTTACCCCGACGCGCGACATGAACGCCGACGACGTCGTGTTCTCCTTCGAGCGCCAGGTCGACAAGAACGGTCCCTGGTTCCAGTACATACCGGGCATCGCCTATCAGTATTACAACGACCAGTTTGGCGACAACATCACCAAGGTCGAGAAGGTCGACGACCTGACCGTGAAGTTCACCCTCAAGGAACCGGCGATCACCTTCATCCCGACGCTGGGCATGGATTTTGCCTCGGTCGTCTCGAAGGAATATGCCGACAAGCTGCAGGCCGACAAGACGCCTGAGCTGTTCAACCAGAAGCCCGTCGGCACCGGCCCGTTCATCTTCGTCGACTACCAGACCGATGCCGCAATCCGCTACAAGGCCAACCCGGACTATTGGGGCGGCAAGCAGAAGATCGACGATCTGGTCTTCGCCATCACCACCGATCCGGCGGTCCGCGCGCAGAAGCTCAAGGCCGGCGAATGCAACATCATGTCCTACCCGGCGCCGGCCGACATCGCCGGCCTGCAGGCTGATCCGAACCTGACGGTTGCGGAGCAGGAAGGCCTGAACGTCGGCGCGCTGATGTACAACACCCAGCAGAAGCCGTTCGACGACGTGCGCGTCCGCAAGGCGCTCAACATGGCCATCAACAAGAAGGCCATCATCGACGCCGTGTTCCAGGGCGCCGGCCAGGTGGCGATCAACCCGATCCCGCCGACCATGTGGTCCTACAACAAGAACATCAAGGACGATCCGTACGATCCGGACGCGGCCAAGAAGCTGCTCGCGGAAGCCGGCGTCAAGGACCTCAAAATGAACGTCTGGGCGATGCCGGTCTCGCGGCCGTACATGCCGAACGCGCGCCGCACCGCCGAACTGATCCAGGCCGACTTCGCCAAGGTCGGCGTCACCGTCAACATCGTCAGCTATGACTGGGGTGAATATCTCAAGCGCGCTTCGGCGGTCGATCACGACGGCGCCGTCATCGTCGGCTGGACCGGCGACAATGGCGATCCGGACAATTTCCTCGGCGTGCTCCTGAGCTGCGCTTCCGTCGGTTCCAACAACCGTGCGGAATGGTGCAACAAGGACTTCGATGCGCTCATCAACAAGGCCAAGACGGTTTCCGACCAGGCCGAGCGCACCAAGCTCTACGAACAGGCACAAGTCATCTTCAAGGAGCAGGCACCGTGGGCGACGCTCGCCCACTCCAAGGTGTTCATGCCGATGCAGAAGACCGTCTCCGGCTTTGCGATGGATCCGCTCGGCATCCACCGCTTTGACGGCGTCGATATCGCCGAATAAGGTTCGCGAAACGGGGCGGCGCCAAAAGGTGCCGCCCCACCTCGCCCGCCATGCTGCGTTATATCCTCGGCAAGCTCGCCCTCATCATCCCGACCTTCATCGGGATAACCATCCTCGCCTTCGGCTTCGTGCGCATCCTGCCCGGTGATCCGGTGCTGGTGCTTGCGGGCGAACGTGGCCTGTCGCCCGAACGTCACACGGCGCTGATGCACCAGTTCGGGTTCGACCAGCCGATCTGGCAACAGTATCTGACCTATCTGACCAACATCCTCGGCGGCGATTTCGGCACCTCGTTTTCGACCAAGACGCCGGTGCTCAGGGATTTCCTGGTACGGTTCCCGGCGACGGTCGAACTCGCCATCTTCGCCATGATCTTCGCCGTCGTCTTCGGCGTCGCTTTCGGCATTTTCGCCGCGATCCGCCGTGGTTCCTGGTTCGACCAGCTGACCATGGGCACCGCGCTTGCCGGCTATTCCATGCCGATCTTCTGGTGGGGCCTGCTGCTGATCATCGTGTTTTCCGGCATGCTGCACTGGACGCCGGTCTCGGGCCGCATCGACCTTCTCTATTTTTTCAAGCCGGTCACCGGCTTCATGACCATCGACTCCCTTATCTCGGGCCAGAAGGGCGCCTTCCGCTCGGCGGTGTCGCACCTCATCCTGCCCACCATCGTGCTCGGCACCATTCCCCTTGCGGTCATCGCCCGGCAGACGCGTTCGGCCATGCTCGAGGTGCTTGGTGAGGACTATGTGCGCACCGCGCGCGCCAAGGGCTTGACCCCTTTCCGCGTCGTCGGCCTGCATGCGTTCCGCAACGCGCTGATCCCTGTCGTCACCACCATCGGCCTGCAGGTCGGCACGCTCCTGACCGGCGCCATTCTGACCGAGAGCATCTTCTCCTGGCCCGGCATCGGCAAATGGATGATCGACGCCATTTCCAAGCGCGACTATTTCACCGTGCAGGGCGGGTTGCTTTTGATCGCGCTGATCGTCATGTCGGTGAACCTTATCGTCGACGTGCTCTACGCCGTCATCAACCCGCGTATCCGGGCGAATTGACATGACCAATGAAGGCCCAGCCACAATCGAAGCCGCGACCGTCGCCAAGCCGCAGGACGCGCGCCTTCAGATGTTCGCCGAGTTCTGGCACTATTTCTCGATCAACAAGGGCGCGGTGATCGGCCTCTTCGTCTTCGCCCTGCTGATCCTGGTCGCCATCTTCGCGCCGCTGCTCGCACCGCATTCTCCGGATGATCAGTTCCGTGACTTCTTCCTGACGCCGCCGGCCTGGCAGGAGGGCGGCAACGCGCAGTTCCTGCTCGGCACCGACGCCGTCGGCCGCGATATGCTTTCACGCCTGATCTACGGCTCGCGCTTCTCGCTCGCCATCGGCTTCGTTGTCGTCACCACCGCGCTGATCTCCGGCGTCATCCTCGGCCTGCTCGCCGGCTACTGCCGTGGCTGGGTCGACACGCTGATCATGCGCATCATGGATATCATCCTGGCCTTCCCGTCGCTGCTGCTGGCTCTGGTGCTGGTCGCGGTGCTTGGCCCCGGCCTCGTCAATGCCATGATCGCCATCGCCTTCGTGCTGCAGCCGCACTTCGCCAGGCTCACCCGCGCCGCCGTGATGGCGGAGAAGACCCGCGAATATGTCGTCTCGGCCAAGGTCGCCGGCGCCAGCCATCTCAGGCTGATGCTGGTGACCATCCTGCCCAACTGCGTCGCCCCGCTGATCGTGCAGGCGACGCTGTCCTTCTCCAACGCCATCCTCGAGGCCGCCGCCCTTGGCTTCCTCGGCATGGGCGCGCAGCCGCCGACGCCTGAATGGGGCACGATGCTCGCCGAAGCGCGCGAGTTCATCCTGCGCGCCTGGTGGGTGGTGACCTTCCCGGGCCTTGCCATCCTGATCACCGTCTTCGCCATCAACCTGATCGGCGACGGCCTGCGCGACGCCCTCGACCCCAAGCTGAAGAGGTCGTGAGCATGTCCCTGCTCGAGATCAAGAACCTCACCGTTTCCTTCGACACCGCCGCCGGCCCGTTCATGGCCGTGCAAGGCATCGACCTTTCGATCGAGCCGCGCGAGGTGCTGGCGATCGTCGGCGAATCCGGCTCCGGCAAGTCGGTGTCGATGCTTGCGGTGATGGGGCTGTTGCCCAACACAGCGACCGTCAAGGCCGACCGCATGGCCTTCGATGGCATCGACCTTCTGAAGCTCAGCCCGTCCGAGCGGCGCAAGATCGTCGGCAAGGACATCTCAATGATCTTCCAGGAACCGATCGCCAGCCTCAATCCGTGCTTCACCGCCGGTTTCCAGATCGAGGAGGTGCTGCGCTTCCACATGGGCATGGACCGCGCCCAGCGCCGGGCACGCGCGATTGAGCTGATGAAGCTGGTCGGCATCGCCGATCCGGAATTGCGGCTGGGTTCCTTCCCGCACCAGATGTCGGGCGGCCAATGCCAGCGCATCATGATCGCCATTGCCATTGCCTGCAATCCGAAGCTTTTGATCGCCGACGAACCGACGACGGCCCTCGATGTCACCATCCAGAAGCAGATCCTCGACCTGCTGGTTTCGCTCCAGGCCAAATACGGCATGGGCCTGATCATGATCACCCACAATATGGGCGTGGTGGCCGAGACCGCCGACCGCGTCATCGTCCAGTACAAGGGCCGCAAGATGGAAGAGGCGGACGTGCTGTCGCTGTTTCAGTCGCCGAAGAGCAATTACACGCGCGCTCTGCTGTCGGCGCTGCCGGAGAATGCCGTCGGCGACCGGCTGCCGACCGTGTCCGACATGCTGTTCGAGCCGGCGCCGTCGGGAGCCAGCGCATGACCAGGGTCGTCGAAGGCAAGAACATCGTGCGCGACTACCATGTCGGCGGCGGCCTGTTCACCGGACCGCGCACCGTGCATGCGGTCAAGGACGTCTCCTTCAACGTGGACAAGGGCAAGACGCTGGCCATCGTCGGCGAAAGCGGCAGCGGCAAGTCGACGCTCGCCCGCATCATCACCTTGATCGATCCGGCGACAGCGGGCGAGCTCTTCATCGACGGCAAGAAGGTCGACATCGCCAAGAGCGGCCTGTCGAAGGAGATGCGCCGCAAGGTGCAGATCGTCTTCCAGAATCCTTACGGGTCGCTCAATCCGCGCCAGAAGATCGGCGACGTGCTGGGCGAGCCGCTGCTCATCAACACCGACAAACCGGCGGCCGAGCGGCGCGACCTCGCCATGAAGATGCTGAAGAAGGTCGGTCTCGGTCATGAGCACTACAATCGCTATCCGCACATGTTCTCGGGCGGCCAGCGCCAGCGCATCGCCATCGCCCGCGCGCTGATGGTCAACCCGAGCCTGCTGGTGCTGGACGAGCCTGTCTCGGCGCTCGATCTCTCGGTGCAGGCGCAGGTGCTCAATCTGCTCGCCGACCTGCAGGACGAGTTCCAGCTGACCTACGTCTTCATCAGCCACGACCTGTCCGTCGTGCGCTACATCGCCGACGACGTCATGGTTATGTATCTGGGCGAGGCGGTCGAATATGGTTCGCGCGACGAAGTTTTCGCCGACCCCAAGCACAGCTACACCAGGACCCTGTTCGCCGCGACGCCGCGCGCCGACGTGGCAAGCATCAAGGCGAGGTTGGCGAAGAAGAAGGCGGCCTGAGTCGGCGTGTCGATATTCAGGTGAGGCCGGCCTGCGAATGGCAGCTTCCTGCGCTTCCGGTGCTCACGTACTTAAGTACGCTCCGCTCCGGTTCTCGGAATCCGCCACTCTCGACTCGGCCTGACCTGAATCTCTAAACGCCTTGGCCTCCCGCTGTGACCATTCGGTCACGACAGCTTGGCGATGATAGTCTGTAGCGCCTCGCCGAATTTGTGGATTTCCTCGACCGTGTTGTAGTGCACCAGCGAGGCGCGGATGGCGCCGCTGTCCATCGACAGGTTGAGGCGCTTCATCAGCCGTGGCGCGTACATGTGGCCGTCGCGGATGCCGATCTGCATGTCGGCCATTTCCTCGACGATTTTCTGCGGTGACAGCGTGCCGATGTTGAAGCAGAAGGTCGGCACGCGCTCGTTGATACGGGCTTCGTCGGCGACACCATAGATGGTCGCGCCACACCCTTTCAGTACGCCCATCATCTCGCGCGCCAGAACCAGCTCGTAGTCGCGGATGGCACCCATGCCGGCGACGATGTTTTCGCGCCGCGAGCGGTTGTTGGAGGGGGCAAGATTGCGGCCGATCAGTTCCAGATACTGAACGGCGGCATCCATGCCCGATACGTTCTCGTAGATGAAGGTGCCGGCCTCGACCTTATAGGGCGGCTCGTTGGGGATGAAGTCCTCGCGGAAAGTGGGCAGCCGCTTCAGCGCCTCGAAGCGGCCCCACAGGAAGCCCATATGCGGCGAAAAATTCTTGTAGCCGGAGCAAACGAGATAGTCGCAGTCCCAGGCCTGCACGTCGATCAGCCCATGCGGCCCGTAATGCACGCAGTCGAGGAACACTTCGGCGCCGGCGGCATGCGCGATTTTACCCACCGAGGCGACATCGACGATGGAGCCGATCGAATGCGCCGTCACCGTGCAGGCGACAAGCCGGGTGCGGTCGGAAACCAGCGGCTTGAGGTCGTCGACATGCAGGTTGCCATCCTCGCGCATGCGCCACCACTTGAATTTGGCGCCAGCCGATTCCAGCGCCAGCCAGGTGGCTATGTTGGCGTCGTGGTCCATGTCGGTGATGACGATCTCGTCGCGCTCTCCAAGCATCTGGCCGATGCCGAGGCTGACAAGACGGATGAACGAGGTGGCGTTCATGCCGAAGCAGATTTCCGCCGGGCTGTAGGCATTGATCAGCAGGGCGACGCTCTCGCGAGCATCGGCGACCGATTGGTCGACGGCGACGCTGCGGCCGTAGCGGCCGCCGCGCTGCACATTGTGCGAGACCAGGTGGTTGGTCACCGCGTCGAGCACGCTCTGCGGGATCTGCGCCCCGGCGGCGTTGTCCATGAAGATGAAATCGCCGGCCCGCCGCAGGGCGGGGAACATGGCGCGGATGGTGTGGACGGGGAAGCCGCCGGTGGCCTGGGGATTGCTCAAGGATGTCTCCTGCGAAGTGCTGCGGGGTGGTGGGTGTCTAGCGGGCCTTCTCGTCCTTGAAGCGGACTTCAAGCAGGCTGACGAGACGAACCATCGGCCAAAGAAAGATGAGATAGACCAGTGCCGCGCCGATCAGCGGCGAGGGGTTGGCATAAAGCGACTGCGCGTTGGTCGCTTCCTTCAAGAGTTCCGGCAAAGCCACGGTCGAAGCCAGCGAAGTGTCCTTGAACATCGAGACGCAGTTGCTGGTCATCGGCGGTATGACGACGCGCACCGCCTGCGGCAGCACCACCTTGCGCAAGGTCAAAAGGAACGGCAGGCCAAGCGCCTGCGAGGCCTCGAACTGGCCACGCGGAATGCTCTCTATGCCGGAGCGGAACACTTCGGCCGAATAGGCCGACATGATGATGGCGAACGCGGTCACCGCCGACGCCCAGGACGACAGGCGTATGCCGAGGAAAGGCAGCGCGTAATAGATCAGGATCAGCACCACCAGCACCGGCAGGGCGCGGAAGATGTCGGTGTAGCCGACCGCCAGCCACCGCAGCGGCTTCGGCGCATAGAGCCGCAGCAGGCTGATCACCAGCCCGACGGGAATGCCTATGCCGATGCTGAGCAGCCCGAGCAGCAGCGTGTTCAGGAAGCCGCGCAGCAGCGCCGGCAGGCTCGACGCGATGACGTCGGCATTGAAGAAAGTGTCGATCAGCGACATCGGAGCATTCCCGAACGGTGTTGCGTCATCCGACGCCAGGGCCGACCCGGAAAATCAAGATCGGCTTTGCCGAACGGATGCTCGTCCCGGGAAGGTTATGGGTGAAAAAGGGGACGTGCCGACCCTTTTGAAACCGGCACGCCTTCCGGCTGTCGGCCGCCGCTCAGGCTTTCGGCAGCGGCATTTCCTTGACCGTGGAGGAATCGGCCGGCGCGTCGCTGCCGAACCACTTCTTGTGGATGGCGGCCAGGGTGCCGTCCTTCTTCATCGCCGTCAGCGCGTCGTTGAGCTTGCCGAGCAGCGGATGATCCTTGGTCATCATCAGGCCGTATTGCTCGCCGGTCTTGATGCGCTGCTTGACCGTCAGGTCCTTCATCTTGGTGAAGGAATACTCCATGCCGGGAATGTCGCTGACGGCGGCGTCGATGCGGCCGGCGCTGAGGTCGAGCAGCAGGTTCTGCTGCGTGTCATAGCCCTTCACGTCGCTGAAGCCGTCGGCTTCCTGATGCGCCTTGACCCATGTCTCGCCGGTCGAGCCCGAGAGCACCCCGACGACCTTGCCCTTGAGGTCGGCCTCAGTGTTGACCGCACTGTCGGTCTTGGTGGCGATGCCCATGTCGGAATCATAATAGGGCTGAGTGAAGGACTGCGACTTCAGCCGCTCCGGTGTGATGGTGATCGAGGAGATGGCGACGTCGATGCGCTTCGAGGTGGTCGCGGCGAACAGCGCCTGGAAGCCGAGATCGGCGATATCGGTGGTCATGCCGGCGCGCTTGGCCGCTTCGTTGACGATGTCGACCTCAAAACCCTCGAAGGTGCCGCTCGCGTTCTTGTATTCGAAGGGCGGGTTGGTCGGGTAGGCGCCGACATTGAGCACATCGGCGGCATAGGCGGTGGCTGGTCCGGCAGCGATGCCGATGGCGGCGGCGAGCAGGATGAGATTGCGACGAGTAAGCTTCATTGGTGGTCCCTCTGGGGTGTTCCCTCTGGTTGTCGATCGGGCGGGCTGCCCCGCACGGGTTCTTGCCGTCCCGCCTCCCAGCGGGTCGTCAATTCATGGTGGCGATGATGCGCTCGAGCGCGGCGGCGATTTCGGCGCGGTCGCATACGCATTGACGCGCGAAAGGTTGGCATGGTCTCGGTATGCAGGTTGCGGATCGGGGCGCGCACCATCGAAAGCACGGCGCGTGCTGGACGATGACTGGGGCAGCACAAACGACAAGGACTGAAACCCTTCCCACCCGGAACAGCACGACGAACCGCCTCGGAAAACCCTACAGCCCGACAGCTGCCATCGATCTCGAATGCTTATCCAAAGCGCCGCGCTTTTCAAGCAAAAGTTTTAAGCTTAAAAAGTTTCTGGCTTGCTCGAAAGGGCGTTAGCGCGGGCCTTCCCTCGCCGGTTCGTTTCGGGCGGCGGCATAGTTGGCCGCGGCGCCCGCGCCGAGAAACATCGTATCGCTGGCCAGGACGAAGAAGCTGGCGCCGACGGCTGCCCATTGGCCGACGGTCCGCGGGCTGGCGCAAAATATGCCTGGGACCTTGCCGTGCGCGGTCGTCACGCCGACGATCCTGCCGATCGCATCCGTGAGCTTGTCGGCGCCCTTCGGCCCGATCGCATCGATCGACACGGAGAGATCGCCTGGGCCGACGAAGATCACGTCGACGCCGTCGACATCAGCGATCGCGTCGATGTTGGCTAGCCCTTCGGAGGTCTCGACCTGCACCGCCACGACGATGCTGTCATTGGCGCCGGCCAGATATTCGGGAATGCGGTAGCCATAACCGGCCGCGCGGCCTGGTCCGACGCCGCGCTCGCCCAGCGGCGGATAGCGGGACGCCTTCACGGCCATCGCCGCCTGTGCCGGTGTCGAGACGCGTGGGATCAGAACGCCCTGCGCGCCGCTGTCGAGTGCGGCCTGGATGGCTTCCGGCGCATGGCCTGGTACCCGCACCATGGCCGGCACGCGATGGACATCGGCGGCGCGCACCATGGTTTCGATGGTGTCGCGCGAGATCTGGGCATGCTCCCAGTCGATGCAGATAAAGTCGAGGCCGGACAGCGCCAGCACCTCGACCGCGACGGGGTGAGGAATTGCTGCGAAGCACCCGACGAGGTTGGCCTTGCCGATGCACTTCTGGCGGAACTCGCTCATGCCCCATCCCTTCTCTCAACCCGCCAAATTCATATCGGCAAACCAGCGCGGGGCGAAGCTATTTCATGCTTGAAATATTCTCGCGGAGCCGTAGCGTGCGATCTTCGCCGGGAGGTCGCGACATGAACAAAGCACATCCGTTGCACGGCTCCAACAAACTCAAGCTTGGCGTTTTCTCGACCAACGCCGATGGTGGTCTTGCCATCTCGGATGTCCCGGAACGCTGGACGGCGAGTTGGCACGACAATCTGACGGCAGCCCAGATCGCCGACCGCGCCGGGCTGGAGTTTATGTTGCCGATCGCTCGCTGGCGCGGCTTTGGCGGCCGCAACAACGTGAGAGAGCGATCGTTCGAGACCTTCACCTGGGCGGCAGCACTCGCCGTAGCCACCGACAGGATCGGCCTGTTCATGACCGTGCATGTACCGCTGGTGCATCCGCTCTATGCCGCCAAGGCGCTGGCGACGGTCGACCATATCAGCCAGGGCCGTGCCGGCCTGAACATCGTCTGCGGCTGGAACCCGAAGGAATTCGGCATGTTCGGCACGCCGCTGGTCGAGAAGGGTTACGACCAGGCGGCGGAATGGATCGAAATTCTCGAGAAGCTTTACGCGTCGGCGGAGCCGCTCGATTATGAAGGCACCTATTATCACCTCAAGGAGGCGGTCAGCCGGCCTGCCAGCCTGCAGGTTCCGCGCCCGGTGACCATGAACGCCGCTTTCGGCAGTCCGGGCCGCGATTTCGCTGCGGCCCATTGCGACTACCTGTTCACGACCTTTTCCGAGATGGGCGATGCCGGCAGGCATGTCGACGACATCAGCGAGCGGGCCGACAAGGCTGGCCGGGAGGTCGGCGTCTACACCGTGGCGCATGTCGTCTGCCGCCCGACCATGGAAGAGGCGCAGGCCTATTATAACAGATATGCCGTCGATCTGGCGGATCACGAGGCGGTCGATGCGCACATGGCCGGCAAGAAGGAATTCTCGCAATCGCACGATCCGCACGCCTATGACTGCTACCGGCAGCGTTTCGCCGGCGGCGCCGGCACCTATCCGCTGATTGGAACGCCGCAGATGATCGCCGCCGAGATGGCCGCTATCGCCGCGCACGGCTATCAGGGCATCGCGTTGTCCTTCGTCAACTACACGCAGGAACTGCCCTATTTCTGCGACCACGTGCTGCCTCTGCTGAGGCAGGCGGGACTTCGCGAGTAAATATTCCGGGCAGACGAATTCCTTATTCCGGAATGACGGCGGTCGCCTGGATCTCCACCTTGGCGCGGTCCTCCACCAGCGCCACCACCTGCATGGCGGCCATCGCCGGAAAATGCCGGCCGATCACCTCGCGATAGGCCTCGCCAATCCCCTTGAGGTTACCGAGATATTCGGCTTTGTCGGTGAAATACCAGGTCATCGAGGTGATGTGCCGTGGCTCCGCGCCGGCTTCGGCCAGGACCGCGACGATGTTCTGGAGTGTCTGCCGCACCTGGCCGGCGAAATCGTCGGTCTCGAACCGGCATTGCCCGTTCCAGCCGACCTGCCCGCCGACGAAGACGAGCCGCCCGCGCGCCGCCACGCCATTGGCGTAGCCGACCGGTTTTGCCCAGCCTTCCGGCTGCAGGATCTCGTGCATGTCGTCTCTCCGCCTATCCAATATCGGGTCCGCAATATCCGTGTCGAAAACAATTCAGTCCGTGGTCACGACCTGCTCAGGCCGCGCCCATCACTTGCCGCGCGATCACCACTTTCTGCACGTCCGATGCGCCCTCGTAGATGCGCAGCGCACGGATTTCGCGGTACAGGCTCTCGACGATGTGGCCTTTGCGAACACCGTCTCCGCCATGCAGTTGCACCGCCTTGTCGATCACCTCCTGAGCCTTGTCGGTGGCGAACAGCTTGGCCATCGCCGCCTCGCGCGTCACCCGCGCGGCGCCCATGTCCTTGGTCCAGGCGGCGCGATAGATCAACAGCGCCGCCGCATCGACGTCGAGCGCCATGTCGGCGACATGGCCCTGCACCATCTGCAACTCGGCCATCGGTGCGCCGAACAGCTTGCGCTCGGCCACGCGTTTGATGCTTTCATCGAGCGCCCGGCGGGCAAAGCCGAGTGCCGCCGCGCCGACGGTCGAGCGGAACACGTCCAGAACCGACATGGCGATCCGGAAGCCGTCGCCCGGCTTGCCGATCAGCGCAGAAACCGGCAGGCGGACCTTGTCGAAGGACAGGCGTGCGAGCGGATGCGGTGCGATCACTTCGAGACGTTCGGCAATGCAAAGGCCTTTGGCGTCGCCCGGCACCAGGAAGGCGGAAAGCCCCTTGGCGCCCGGCGCCTCGCCGGTGCGAGCAAAGACGACATAGAGATCGGAAATGCCGCCATTGGAGATCCACGTCTTCTCGCCGGTGAGAAGATAGTCGTCGCCGTCGCGTATTGCCGTCATCTCGGTGTTGGCGACATCCGAGCCCGAGCGCGGCTCCGACAGGGCGAAGGCGGAAATCGCCTTGCCGGCCCGTGTCTTTGCCAGCCATCGCTGCTGTTCCGGGGTGCCGAACAGGCTGAGCGCGCCAGTGCCGAGCCCCTGCATGGCGAAGGCGAAATCGGCCAGCCCGTCATGGCGCGCCAGCGTCTCGCGCGTGATGCACAAGGCGCGGACGTCGAGCGGTCCGGGATTGTCGGTGTCGAGCGCCGTCGGCTTCAGCCAGCCATCCCTGCCGAGCCTGGCCACCAGTTCGCGGCAGGCGGCATCGACGTCATGGTGATCGACCGGCAGGTTCTTGGCGCACCATGCATCGAGCTGCTCAGCCAGTTCGCGATGGCGGTCCTCGAAGAACGGCCAGTTGAGAAAACTCTTGTCACCCATCAATTGCCCTCGAACACCGGCTTCTGCTTGTCGACGAAGGCGTTGTAAGCGCGCTCGAAATCGCGCGTCTGCATGCAGATCGCTTGCGCCTGGGCTTCCGCCTCGATTGCCTGGTCCAGCCCCATCGACCATTCCTGGTTGAGCTGCGTCTTGGTGATGCCGTGCGCGAAGGTCGGGCCGGAGACGATGCGGGTCGCCATCTCCAGCGCGTCGGCCTCGAGCGCTTCCGCCGCTATCAGCCTATTGTAGAAGCCCCAGCGCTCGCCTTCATCAGCCGTCATGGTGCGGCCGGTGTAGAGCAGCTCGGCGGCGCGGCCCTGGCCGATGATGCGCGGCAGGATCGCGCAGGCGCCCATGTCGCAGCCGGCGAGGCCGACGCGTGTGAACAGGAACGCGGTCTTGGCTTCCGGCGTGGCGACGCGGATGTCGGCGCTCATGGCGATGATGGCGCCGGCGCCGACCGCCACACCGTCGACCGCCGCGATGATCGGCTTGCCGCAATTCAGCATCGCCTTGACGAAGTCGCCGGTCATGCGGGTGAAGGCGAGCAGTTCCTTCATGTCCATCCTGACCAACGGGCCGATAATGTCGTGGACATCGCCGCCGGAGCAGAAATTGCCGCCATTGGGCAGGAACACCACGGCGTCGACATCGTCGGCGTAGACGAGATCGCGGAACGTGTCGCGAAGTTCGGCATAGCTGTCGAAGGTCAGTGGGTTCTTGCGCTCGGGATGGTCGAGCCGGATCTTCGCGATCCTGCCCTCGACCTGCCACAGGAAATGCTGTGGCTTGAGACCTGCCATTTTGGTCATTCGCGTCCCTCCCAGTTGCTGCGGAACGAGGTCAGCATGCCGGTCAGCCGGCGTGCATCGTCCTCGCTGACCTTGCCCAGCAATTCGCCGATCCAGCCTTCATGGGCGGCGGCGATTGTAGCGAAGGATTTCGAGCCTTCGTCGGTCAGCCGCACCATCGAGGTACGGCGGTCGCCATTGCGGCGCGCGCGGGCGACGAGCCCTTCCGATACCAGCCGGTCGACAATGCCGGTGACATTGCCGTTGGACACCAGCAGGAAGCGCGAGAGGTCGCTCATCAGCATACCCTCCGGCGCCCGGTAGAGGGCGGCCATGACGTCGAAGCGCGGCAGCGTCGTGTCGAATTCTTTCTTCAGGCGCTCCCGCAATTCGGCCTCGATCGTGCGTGATGCGCGCAGCAGCCTGATCCAAAGACGCAGCCGGTCCTTGCCGGGTCCCGATGGCACGGGCAGGGGGCCGGCTACCATGTTTCACCTCCCGAAATCGAAATCGCCTGTCCGGTGATCGATTGCGCCGCATCGCCACACAACCACAACACGGCTTCGGCAATTTCCCGCGGCTGGATGAAACGGCCTTGCGGATTGGTCGAGGCGAGGCTTGCTCGCGCCTGCTCCGCCGAGCGCCCGGTCTTTTCGATGATGCGCTGGATGGACTCCTCCAGCATGTCGGTCTCGACGAAGCCCGGACACACGGCGTTGACGGTGACGCCGGACTTCGCCGTCTCTGCTGCGAGCGCCCGCATCAGGCCGACGACGCCGTGCTTGGCAGCGACGTAGGGCGCGACATAGGCGTAGCCTTTGAGCCCTGCCGTCGAGGCGATGAACACGATCCGCCCCGCCTTGCGCGCGGCCATGCCGGCCAGCGCCGGCTTCACCGTCAGGAAAGCGCCGGTCAGGTTGATGTCGAGCGTGCGCTGCCAGTCGGCGAGCGGGGTCTTGTGCGCCGGCGTGCTGCCGGCCATGCCGGCATTGGCGACGACGATGTCGAAAGGCCCGCGTGCGGCTTCGGCCGTCTGGTAAAGCGATGCCATCGCCGCCTCATCCGTGACGTCGGCGGCGATCCCGAAGATGCGATCGCTTTCGCCTGCCACTTTGGCAAGTTCCGCTTCACGCCGGCCACAGATCGTCACGTCGATGCCGGCGCCAGCCAGCGCCAGCGCCACGGCCCGGCCGACGCCGGATCCGCCACCGGTCACCAGCGCGTGCTTGCCGGGGAGTGTCGCAGACGTCGTCATACCTTCAGCCCCGCGGCGGCATCGCGCTCGGCCAGCCGGTAGAGCTGGTCGCGGCCGGGCAGATAGGGATCCGGCCATTTCACGCCACGGTCGCCGAGCGTCACCGCCGCGTGCAGCGTCCAGTAAGGGTCGGCGAGATGCGGCCGGGCCAGCGCCACCAGGTCGGCGCGGCCGGCCATCAGGATCGAGTTGACATGGTCCGGTTCGTAGATGTTGCCGACCGCCATCGTCGCCATGCCGACCTCGTTGCGGATGCGGTCGGAAAACGGCGTCTGAAACATGCGCCCATAGACCGGCTTGGCCAACGCCGAGGTCTGGCCGGCCGAGACGTCGCAGATGTCGACGCCGGCTTCGTGCAACAGCCGCGCGATCTCGACTGCGTCGGCGGGTGTCACGCCTTCGATGCCGACCCAGTCATTGGCCGAAATGCGCATCGATATCGGCTTTTCGGCCGGCCATGTGGCGCGCACCGCATGGAAGATTTCGAGGGGATAGCGCATGCGATTGTGAAGCGAACCGCCATATTCGTCCGTGCGTCGGTTTGTGACCGGAGTGATGAAGGACGACAGGAGATATCCATGCGCGGCGTGGATTTCGAGCATATCGAAGCCGCAGCGCTGCGCCATTTCGGTAGAGGCCACGAACTGGTCGCGCACCCTATCCATGTCGGCTCGGTCCATCGCCTTCGGCACCTGATTGTCAGGCGACCAAGCCACCGCCGAAGCCGCCATCACAGGCCAGTTGCCGGAGGCCAGCGGCACATCTGTGCCTTCCCAGCCGACACGGGTCGAGCCCTTGGCGCCGGAATGTCCGATCTGGGCGCAGATCTTCGCCTCTGTCTCGGTGTGGACGAAATCAACCAGGCGCTTCCATGCCACCTCGTGCTCGGGCGCGTAGAAGCCGGGGCAGCCGGGCGTGATGCGCCCTTCGGCGCTGACGCAGGTCATCTCGATATAGACGAGGCCGGCGCCGCCCTTGGCCCGCTCGGCATAGTGGGTGAAGTGCCAGTCGGTCGGGCAGCCATCGACGGCCTTGTACTGCGCCATCGGCGAGACGACGACGCGGTTGTTGAGCCTGAGGTCGCGCAGCTTGAAGGGAGCGAACATCGGCGCGCGGCGCAGCCTGTTGCCTCCGGCGCCGGCCTGGCGCTGGAACCATTCTTCCGCGCCGCCCAGCCATTCGGCATCGCGCAGCCGCAAATTCTCGTGGCTGATGCGCTGCGAGCGGGTCAAAAGCGAATAGTTGAACTGCACCGGATCGAGCCCGAGATAGCGCTCGACCTCTTCGAACCATTCGAGCGAATTGCGCGCCGCCGATTGCAGCTTCAGCACCTCGGTGCGGCGGGCATCCTCATATTTGCGGAAAGCGGCATCGAGGTCCGGTTCGGTTTCGACATACTCGGCCAGCGCCACGGCACTTTCCAGCGCCAACTTGGTGCCGGAACCGATCGAGAAATGCGCCGATGCCGCCGCGTCGCCCATCAGCGCGAGGTTCTTGTACGACCAGCGCTCGCACAGCACGCGTGGGAAATTGATCCAGGCCGAACCCCGGATATGGTTGGCGTTGGTCATCAGCGCATGGCCGCCGAGATGTTTTTCGAAGATGCGCTCGCACACGGCAATCGATTCTTGCTGTGTCATCGCGCCGAAGCCGAAGGCAGCCCAGGTCTGTTCGCTGCATTCCACGATGAAGGTCGCCGTGTCGCTGTCGAACTGGTAGGCATGCGCCCACACCCAGCCATGCTCGGTCTTCTCGAAGATGAAGGTGAAGGCGTCGTCGAATTTCTGGTTGGTGCCGAGCCAGACGAACTTGCATTTGCGCGTGTCGATGTCGGGCTTGAAGATATCGACGAAGGTGTTGCGCGCCCTGGAGTTCAGTCCATCGGCGGCAACCACCAGATTATGCGTTTCCATGTAGGGACGGGGATCGGCGATATCGGTCTCGAACATCAGTTTGACGCCGAGCTCGCGGGCGCGGCGCTGCAGCAGGATCAACAGCCGCTTGCGGCCGATGCCGCAGAAACCATGGCCTGACGAGACCGTGCGCACGCCGTCATGGATGACGGCGATGTCGTCCCAATAGGCGAAATGCTTCTTGATCCAGACGGCGCTGACAGGGTCGTTCTTTGCAAGGTTGTCGAGCGTTTCGGCCGACAGGACAACGCCCCAGCCGAACGTATCGTCCGCGCGGTTGCGCTCGAACACCGTCACATCGTGCTCGGCATCCCGGAGCTTCATCGAAATGGCAAAGTAGAGGCCGGCTGGTCCGCCGCCGAGAACCGCAACCTTCATTCGTGCGATCTCCTCTTCGCTTGCTATGGCTTCAGTATCGCGCCGGCGGCAATATATTTCAAGCTTAAAGTTTTATGTCGAAATGATTGTCCAAGGGCTTCGATGGCAGGCTTGACGTCTTGCAAGCGTAGCCGACGACGCCGCATCGATCGAGCCGAACAAGAGCGGGTCCGCTCTTCGGTGTGCGGGACGAAAAGTCTTATGCGGGCGGCTGCAGCCAGTCCGCGTCGATCTCGGGAAGCGGAATCGCGGCAAGCAGGTCTCGTGTGTAAGCCTCCCTGGGATTGTCGAATAGCGCGTCCGTGGCGCTGGCTTCGACGATGCTGCCTTCGCGCATGACGATCACCTGGCGGCAAAGCCGCCGTATGACCGACAGATCATGGCTGATGAAGGCGACGGTCAGACCCATCTCGACGGCAAGCTTCTCCAGCAGGGTGAGGATCTGCGCCTGCGTCGACACGTCGAGACCGGAGACGATCTCGTCGGCCAGGACGAATTTTGGCGACAGCGCCAGCGCGCGCGCAATGCCCACACGCTGACGCTGGCCGCCCGACAATTCGTGGCGGTAGCGGCTGGCGAAACTCTGCGGCAGGCCGACCCGCTGCAGCGCCTCGGCGACCCGGCTCTTCAGATTGTCGCCAAGCCCGTTCTGCTTGAGCGGTGCGGCGATGATGCTGGCAATGGTGCGGCGTGGATTGAGCGACGACATCGGGTCCTGGAAGATCATCTGCAGGTCGCGGCGCAGCGGCCTGAGCTCCGTCTCGGACAGATGGGTGATATCGCGGCCATCGAACGCGACGCTGCCGGCGCTCGGCTCCAGCAGCCGCACCAAGGCGCGGCCGAGGGTAGACTTGCCTGATCCGGACTCGCCGACGATGCCCGTGACCGATCCCCTGGGCAGGTCGAAATCCAGGCCCTTCAGGATCTCGGCCATCGGCGCGCGGCCGACCAGCGGCTTGCGTGTCATGTCGGGCAGGGCGACCTTCAGCCCGCGCACGGAAAGAAGCGGCTCAGCCATGCGGACGCCTCCATGCCTGGTCCGCCGCCGCGATCTCGGCGGCAAGTCCTGCCATCACCGTCTCGTCCACCGGTTTCAGCGAGGCGAACGGGTCGGTATAGCGTGGCGTCGCCGCCATCAGCGCCCGCGTATAGGGGTGTTGCGGTGCGGCGAAGAGCGCTGCCGTCTCGGCCTCCTCGACAACCTTGCCGGCATAAAGTACCGACACGTTCTGGCTGATCTTGGCGACGACACCGAGATCGTGGGTGACGAACAGGATCGCCGTGCCATGCTCGCGCTGCAACTGCGCGATCAGGCGCAGGATCTGTTTCTGCACGGTGACGTCGAGCGCCGTGGTCGGCTCGTCGGCAACGATCAGCCGGGGCTCGGCGGCGAAGGCGGCGGCAATCAGCACGCGCTGGCGCATGCCGCCGGACAGTTCATGCGGGTAGCTCTTCAGCACGCGCTCGGGGTTGCGGATCTGCACCTCGTCCAGCAATTGCCGGGTGCGGGTGTCGGCCCTCTCGCCGCTCCAGCCGAGAATGCGCACCAGCCGGTCGGTCATCTGCGGGCCGATGCGGCGCGACGGGTTGAGCGCGGTCAGTGGGTCCTGTGGGATCAGCGCCGTGCGTGCGCCGATCAGCGTGCGCCGTGCCTTGGGCTGGAGCCTGCCGAGGTCTTCGCCCTCGAGCCGCATGGCACCTTCGACGACGCGAACGCTCGACGGTAGGACACCGAGCACCGCCTTGCCGATCATGGTCTTGCCGGCGCCGCTTTCGCCAACCAGAGCGCGCACTTCGCCCGGCTGTACGCAGAGCGAGACCGAGCGCAGCACGCGCTGGCCGTTCGGCAGCACGGCGCTCAGACCGGCGATGTCTAGACAGGCGTTCATCGCAGCACCGGATCGAAACGCGTTTTCAGCGCCTCGCCGAACTGGCTGAACGACAGCACGGTGAGGATCAGCGTGACCAGCGGGAACACCAGCACCCACCACGCCTGATGGATCGACAGCCGACCCTCGGCGATGATGCCGCCCCAGGTTGGATCATCGGTCGAGATCGACAGGTTGACGAAGGACAGGATCGCCTCGACGATCACGGCGATGCCCATTTCCAGCGACAGCAGTGCCACGATCGACGGCACCACGTTGGGCAGCACTTCGCGCAGCATGATGCCGACCCGGCCATAACCGGCGATGCGGGCATTCTCGACATAGTCCATGCGCGACTGGCCCATGGCCTCGGCGCGGATCACCCGGCAGAAGCGCGTCCAGTCGATGATCGCAATGGCAAGGATGACGGAACCAAGGCCGGTGCCCAGCACCGCGACGAGCAGGATGGCGAACAGCACCGGCGGAAACGCCATCCAGATGTCGACGACGCGCGAGACGATGCGGTCGGCCCAGCCGCCGAAATAGCCCGCGATCAGCCCAAGCGTCGAGCCGACGAGGCACGCGGCGATCGCGGCGGCGAAGGCGACGATGAAGGCGATGCGGCCACCAAAAATCAGCCGGGAGAGCAGGTCGCGGCCGAGGCTGTCGGTCCCCAGCCAATAGCCGGGCTCGGCGCCATCGAGCCAGAAGGGCGGCAGCCGCTCCAGCATCAAATCCTGCGCCAGCGGATCTTGCGGCGCGACCAGCGGCGCGAAGATCGCCGCCAGCAGTGCCAGCAGCAGCCAGCCGCCGGCGAGCCACAGCCTGGGGCTCCGTCTGCGCCTGGACGTGTGTGACTTATCCATGGCGCAGCCTCGGATTGAGAAGCGCGTACATCATGTCGACGGCGAGGTTGATCAGCACGAACAGCAGCGCGAACACCAGCACGATGCCCTGGATCAGCGGCAGGTCGCGGTTGATGACGGCGTCGATCGCCATGTTGCCGAGTCCTTCATAGGAGAACAGCCGCTCGACGATGACCGTGCCGCCGATGAGGAAAGTGAATTGCACGCCGACCAGGGTCAGCGTCGGCAGGGCAGCGTTCTTCAGTGCCTCTCGCAGGATGACCTGCGTTTCCGAAAAGCCCTTGACCCGGGCCAGTACGACATAGTCGAGATCGAGCACTTCCTTCAGCGACTGTTTCAGCAACTGCGAGATGATCGCTGCCAGCGGCAGCGCCAGCGCGACCGCCGGCATCAGCATGTGTTTGAGGAGATCCCAGGTCAGGTCGAAGCGCAGCCGAAGCAGGCTCTCGAAGAAATAGAACTGGGTGACGAAGGGCAGGTCGAGCTGCGGAGACACGCGGCCGGAAATGTCGAAAATCGGCACCAGCACGCCGAACAAGAGGATCAGCACCAAGCCCCAAAGGAAATCGGGAATGGAGAGCGCCGCGCCGCTGGCGATGTCGATGCCGGCCTCGACCGCCGTGCCACGCTCGCGCGCGCCGAGGATCGCCGTCGTGCCGCCGATCGCCACCGCCATGACAAGCGCGACGATGGCGAGTTCCAGCGTCGCCGGCAGCCGATTGAAGACCAGCCCGAGCACGTCCTGCCGGAGCGAGATCGAGGTGCCGAAATCGCCCCTGACGACGCCGGACAGCCAGATGAAGAACTGCTCGACGATCGACTTGTCGAGCCCGTAGAGCGCGCGCAAGCGGGCGATATCGGCATCGGTGGCGCCGGGCGGCAGCATCATGGCAATCGGGTCGCCGGGGGCGACGCGGATGACCACGAAGACGACGACGGCCACGCCGAACAGCGTGATCAGCATCGTCAGCAGACGAACGAAGAACCTTTGCAGCAACATGCGGGCCTAATCAGTCTGAGGAACTCCCCCTCATCCGGCCGCTTCGCGGCCACCTTCTCCCCGGAGGGGAGAAGAGGTCAAAGACGGCTGAGCCAGTCTCTTCTCCCCACCGGGGAGAAGGTGGCCGCGAAGCGGCCGGATGAGGGGGCCTGCCGGGTGAAGACCGGCAGGTGCAAGGCTGGCGATCAGGCCGGGGTCATCAGCGCCGGCAGCAGCGCGCCGGAAATATGCTGCACGACCTTGACGCCCTTGGCATGCACGATCGGC
Source organism: Mesorhizobium sp. ES1-4 (assembly GCF_020164745.1). Classification (GTDB taxonomy): domain Bacteria; phylum Pseudomonadota; class Alphaproteobacteria; order Rhizobiales; family Rhizobiaceae; genus Mesorhizobium. Next base: position 77,474 of record NZ_JAIUGV010000006.1, read on the forward strand.
TGCGCGTACTGCATCAGCGGCAGCACATAGGCCTGCTCGGCGATATACTTGTCGACCGCTTTCCAGCCGGCGATCCGCTTGGCCTCCTCCTTTTCGCCCCATAGCGGGTTGATCATGTCGATCAGGTCCTGGCTGTCCCAGACCGAGTGTGGGCTCGGGCCATACATCGCGAAGCCGGTCGAGGTGGTCGGGTCGCCGATGGCGTTGCCCCAATTGTAGAAGGCGGCCGGTGCCAGCTTGTCGGCGGCGCGCAGTTCGTAGTGCTTGGCGATTTCGTAGACTTCGATCGTCGCCTCGATGCCAACCTTGCGCCACATCCCGACGATCGCCTGGATCATCTCATAGTCCTTGGGTTTGAAGCCCTTGGTGGTCTGGATCGTGAACTTGACCGGCTTTTCCGGCGAATAACCGGAAGCGGCAAGCAACTCCTTGGCCTTGTCCGGATTGTGCTCGACCTTGATCGACGCATCGTAGGCTGCATATTCCGGCGTTTCCAGCGTGGAGAGCGGCTGGCCGTAGCCGCGCAGCAGCCGCTTGACCAGAAGCTCCTTGTCGACAGCCATCACGGCCGCCTGGCGGACATTCTTGTCTAGCATCGCCTCGATATCGTTGAAGAAGATCATGCCGATGTCGGAAACGTTCTTGATCGAGCCGGCGAGCCCATCCTTTGCGATCAGCCGGTCGTATTCCTCATAGGGGATTTCGAGCGTCACCTGCGAAGAGCCGGACTCGATTTCGGCCACGCGGCTCGCCGCGTCGGTGACGAACTTGATCGTTACATTTTCGAAGGCCGGCTTGGCGCCCCAATAGTTCGGATTGGCCTTGAGCCGCAGGAAGGCGTTGCGTTCGAACTTGTCGACCATGTAGGGCCCGGTGCCGATCGGCGCCTTCTCGAAGCCTTCGGCGCCGACCTTCTCGTAATAGGCCCTCGGCATGATGTAGCCGGTCAGGAACGACATCCACTTGAAATAGACCGGGTCGAACTGCACCACGTCGCCAGTGATCTTGTTGCCGTCGATTTTGAAGTTGTTGACGTTCTTCCAGACGAACTGGATCGGGTTGCCGGTCTTCTCGTCACCAGCGCGTTGCAGCGACCAGACCACGTCCTCGGGCGTGAACGGCGAACCGTCATGCCATTTCACGCCCTCGCGCACCGTCATCATCACCTTGGTGCGGTCGTCGTTCCAGCCCCATTCGGTCAGCAGGCCCGGCGCGAAGGACAGGTCAGGCTTCTGCGGGATGAACTGGTCGAACACCGACTGGTAAAGGCCCTGGATGGTCGGATTGACAGCCGAAGGCCCGGTGGTCGGGTCCCAGGACGGCAGGTTGACGTTGTAGGCGATGGTCAGTTCGTCGGCGGCGGCCTTGGCGATGTTCGGCAAGCCGACCGCGGCCACGCCAAGTGCCGCGGCACTGTATCCGAGCAAGTCACGTCTGTTGATTGTCATGGTCGTTCCCCTTGTTGATTGTTGTCTTTACGCGGCAACGTCAGTCGATCTTTACCGGCTTCGCGGGCAGCAGCGCCTTGCCTCTCGTCGCCTCCATGAAACCGTCGGGCTACCTCCCGCCAAGCTGTTGCGCGAGCATGAAGCCCGACGCAGCACCGGTGCCGGCACCCGGCCATGTCGCGGCGCCGGTCAGGTGCAGATTGGCGACCGGTGTGTTCCAGCCGGCATAACCTCGCGCCGGCCTAAACAGGAAATTCTGCGCCAGATGATGGCTGCCGCAGATCTGGTCGCCGCCAACGAGGTTAGGGTTTTCGCGCTCGAGGTCGATCGGCGAGAACACCGAGCGGCCAAGGATCTTCGCACGCAGGCCGGGCGCATAGGTTTCGATGATGTCGAGCACCCGGTCGGCGTAGGCCTCCTTCACCTCATCCCAATGGGCCGGCGCGATCTTGGCGGCGACGTCGCCGAGGATCTCTGCCGGCAGCGTGCGCACCTGCACCCACAGCACATGCTTGCCCGCAGGCGCGCGTGACGGGTCGATCGCCGTCGGCTGGCCGACGACTAGTACCGGTTCGTCCGGCAGCATGCCGGCCATAGCCTGCTGATAGGTGCGCGACATCTGGTCGAGCGATGGCGCCAGATGCACATAAGCGAACTGCCGAAGCTCCGCCCCGGCGCGCCAGTCCGGCAGGTCGTCGAGCGCCAGGTGGATCATCATCGTGCCGGGCGCGTGGCGGAATTTTCGCATCGCCGTGTCGAACCTGGCGTCGCCCGAACCATTGGGCAGCAGCTTGCCGGTCAGCGCCTTGGGCGCAACGCCGGCAATGACCGCCCTGGTCGCCGTATGGGTCTCACCGGAAGCCAGCCGCACGCCGGTCGCCTTGCCGCCGGAAACCGTGATTTCGGCCACCTCGGCCCCGGTGACGATCTTGCCGCCGGCTGACGTCACCATGCCCGACAAGGCGCGGACGATGGTGTCGGCGCCGCCCTTGCCAAGCACCATGCCGAAACTCTGGTTGGCCATCGATTCCAGATAAGGGAACACGGCGCCGCCGGCGATGTCGGGGGCGAAGTCGAGATGCATGCCCCAGGTGGCGAGCGTTGCGCGCACATGCGGCGACTCGAAGTTTTCCTCGAGCCAGGCGCGCGGCAACGACAGCAGCAAGCGCCCCGTGTCGAGCGCGCCGGACATGCCTTTCCTGCGCCACAGGTTCCATGCCGTACCGGCAAGCGCGCGGGCGTTCATCGGAGAGCCCAGCAGGCGAAACAGATGCTCGGCTTCAGCCGGAAACGCGGCGACCAGCCTGCGCCATGTCGCGGCATCGGCGGCGGAGAACGCTGTCATTCGGGCGGCGGTCTTTTCCAGGTCGTTGCTGACACCGAACCAGCGTCCGTCAGGGAAGGCGCTGGCGAAACAATCGGCGACGGGCGCGAACTCCAGCCCCTGCGCTTTCAATTCATTTGCATATTTCCGATGGAAGGCCGAGCCGGCAAACAGGCTCAGATTCATCGCGCCGAAGTCGTGACGGAAGCCGGGAAGCGTGAATTCGCGGGTCTGGACGGCGCCGCCGATGGTAGCGCTGCGCTCGAAAATCCCGATTTTCCAGCCTTTGAGCGCCAGATGCGCTGCGCATGCCAAAGTGTTGTGGCCCGCCCCGACAAAGATGGCGTCGAACTCGCTCACGCCCCGTTCCCATTTCCTTTATGCTTAAAGATAATTGCAGATGCATATGTTTTCGTCTAGTAGGATATTAAGGGCCGAGACGAGCCTTGATCATTACCGAAAAGAGGGAACAGAGACCATGGACACGCAAAAACTCCTCGGCGAAGTCGCCGGCCAGCTGCTTTCGGGCACCATCAAGGTGGTCGACCTGTCGGCGCCGCTCGGACCCGACACGCCGCTGATCAAGCTGCCGCCGGAACTCGCGGTCGACACGCCGAAGGTCGAGATCCATAACATCTCCCGTTATGACAAGAACGGTCCTTGGTGGGCATGGAACTGGCTGAAGCTCGGCGAGCACTCGGGCACGCATTTCGATGCGCCGCAGCACTGGATCAGCGGTAAAGACTATCCGGACGGCGCCACCGACACCATTCCGGCGCAGAATTTCGTTGGCCCGGTCAATGTCATCGACTGCTCGAAGGAAGCGGCCGCCGATCACGACTTCCTCCTCACCGTCGACCACATCAAGGCCTGGGAAGCCGAGCATGGCGCCATCAATGCGGGTGAATGGGTGGTGATGCGCACCGACTGGTACAAGCGCAACGGCTCGGAAGCCGAATTCCTCAACGCCAACGAGACCGGTCCGCACACGCCGGGCCCGACGGCCGAAGCCATCCAGTATCTGATCAGCAAGGACATCAAGGGTTGGGGCTCGGAGACCATCGGCACCGATGCCGGCAAGGCCGGGGGCATGGAGCCGCCATTCCCGGCGCACACGCTGATGCACAAGGCCAACCGCTACGGCCTCGCCAGCCTCTGCAACCTTGACCAGCTGCCGCCGAGGGGCGCGATCCTGATCGCCGCGCCGCTCAAGATCGAGCACGGCACCGGCAGCCCGATCCGCGCACTGGCGCTGGTATCGGGCAACTAGGGCGAGGTGGGTCTTCGGGAGAAGATCATGCACGCGGGTAATGTGATGGTGAAGTCGAGGCAGCCGTCCTGGAGCGTCAGCGCTCTACGGCGCCCGCCTCTGACCAAATCCCACCCCCCAGAGCGCGGTCGATGAAAGCGCCCGATCACATCATCGTCGGCAGCGGCATCAACGCGCTGGTCTGCGCGGCGATGCTCGGCGCCAAGGGTGCCAAGGTGCTTGTACTTGAACGCAACGACCGCATTGGCGGCTGCGTGCGCACCGAGGAGATCACCGCGCCCGGCTTCATCCATGACGTGATGGCGACGACCTTCGTGCTGTTCATCACCTCGCCGGCCTTCGCGGCACTTGGTGCCGACCTTGCGCGGCACGGCTTGGAGTTCTGCCATACCCGCACGCCGACCGGCGTGCTGCGGCCGGACGGCAGCCATGCGGTGCTCAGCACCGACCGCGCCGCCAATGTCGCGGCAATCAATGCGATCGCCGCGGGCGATGGCGATCGCCATGCGGAGGATGTCGCTGGCGTCGAGCGCAATGCAGGCCTGTTGTTCGGCCTGCTCGGCGGCAGCCTGTGGTCTTATCCGACCGCGAAGCTGCTGGCGGGCGACGCCTGGCGGCGCGGTCCGCGCGGCCTTGCCGCCTTTCTGGGTGAGGCCCTGGTGCCGGCGCGCAGCTGGCTGGAGAGCACCTACCAGTCCGAAACCATCCGTGCGCTCTGGGCGCCGTGGGTGCTGCATGCAGGGCTTGGCCCGGAGGATGCCTTTTCCGGCCAGATCGCCAAGGTCATCGCTTTCGCGCTGGAGGCGGCAGGCGCGCCGATCGTCAAGGGCGGGACGAAGAACCTGCTGTCCGCATTCGAGGCGCTCATCACCGAGCACGGCGGCGTCATTGCCACCGACTCCGACGTTGCCTCCATCATCCTGGCCGGCGGCCGCGCCACCGGCGTGCGGCTGGCCTCGGGCGAGATGGTCCATGCCAGGAAGAGCGTCATCTGCTCGGTTACGCCGACGCAGCTCTACGGACGCCTTCTCGGCACGGATGCTCCCAAAGCCGATGTCGAGGCGACGCGGAAATACCGCCACGGCAAGGGCAACTTTCAGATCCATTATGCCCTCGACAGACCGCCGGTATGGCGCGGCGAAGGGCTGGACAAGGTGGCTTTGCTGCATCTGACGCCGGGGCTCGATGGCGTCTCGAAAGCCTGCAACGAAGCGGCGCGCGGCATGCTGCCCGAGGTGCCGACCATCTGTGTCGGCCAGCCGCATGCGCTCGATCCTTCGCGCTGCCCCGAGGGCAAGGCGATCCTGTGGCTGCAACTGCCCGAGGCGCCCCGCCACATCAAGGGCGATGCCGCCGGCAAATTGCAGGCACCGGCCGACGGGCAGTGGACGACCGAGTTGCGCGAGGGCTACGCCGACCGTGCCGAAACGATCCTCGCCAGCCACATTGATGGCTTCAAGGACAGCATCATCGCGCGCCGCGCCTATTCGCCGGCCGATCTCGAAGCGATGAACATCAATCTGGTCGGTGGCGATCCGTACGGCGGTTCCTCCACTATCGATCAGTCCTTCCTGTGGCGGCCGTTCAAGACCAGCCGCAACCACCAGACCGGCATCAAGGGCCTCTACCATATCGGTGCCTCGACCCATCCCGGTGCCGGCCTTGGCGGCGGCTCCGGTTTCCTGCTGGCGGGGAGGCTGTAATGGAACAGAAGCTCTCCGAAAAGCGCGAGCGCATTTCGACGCTGGGCCAGATCGGCCTGCAGCAATTCGCGCCCTATCTGATGAACCGCATCATGGGCCGCTACAACGCCACTCTTCGCGATGATTTTCGCAAGCAGGGCCTGACCATTTCGCAGGTGCGCACGCTCGCCGTGCTGTCGGTCACCGACGGCGTCACCGTTAACGACCTATCGATCTATACGGTGATCGAGCAGTCAACTTTGAGCCGCACGCTCGACACTCTGGAGGGCCAGGGATTCGTACGGCGCGAGCAAGGGGTCACCGACAGCCGCATCCGCCATGTGTTCCTGACCGATGAAGGCCGGGCCGAATTTACCCGCGCCTGGCCGGCCATGCATGACGCGTTCGAGGCGATGTTCGACGATGTCGACGATGCCGAATATTCCGCGCTCATCGCGACGCTTCTGAAAATGCTCAAAAATATTCGCAAGCACGACATCTGATGCATGTCGCCCAAAAGTGGACCCGGTTTTGGGGAAACGACATGCATAAACAGGGACTCTAGATTACGCGCCGCCGCTGTCGGCGGCAACGGAAGGAGGCAGACATGGCCGAACGGTCTTTTGCCAAGGAAGTCGAAAAGCTCAGGCTCGGGGCGGGCGAGGAATTCGCCGGCGAGGGCATCCTCGCCATCACCAAGGCGCTGCTGCAATGCGGCGTCGGCTATGTCGGCGGCTACCAAGGCGCGCCGATCAGCCATCTGATGGACGTGCTGGCCGACGCGCAGGACATTCTGGGCGAGCTCGGCGTGCATTTCGAGGCCAGTGCTTCGGAAGCGACCGCCACCGCCATGCTCGCTGCCTCGGTGCATTATCCGATCCGCGGCGCTGCGACCTTCAAGTCGACCGTAGGCACCAATGTCGCCTCCGACGCACTGGCCAATCTCGCGTCCGGCGGCGTCACCGGCGGCGCGCTGATCATCGTCGGCGAGGACTATGGCGAAGGCTCTTCCATCATGCAGGAACGCAGCCACGCCTTCGCCATGAAGAGCCAGGTCTGGCTGCTCGACCCGCGCCCCAACCTGCCGTCGATCGTCAAGGCGGTGGAGGACGGTTTCGAGCTTTCGGAGATTTCCAACACGCCGGTCATGCTGCAGGTGCGCATCCGCTGCTGCCATGTCCATGGCCATTTCATCGCGAAGGACAACAAGCGCCCGCCGATGACGGTCGCCGATGCGCTCGAAGCGCCGCGCCGCGACACCGGCCGCATTGTTCTGCCGCCCGCTTCGTTCCTGCACGAGAAGGAAAAAGTGGCGAAGCGCTGGCCGGCGGCGGTCGATTTCATCCGCAAGAACAGGATCAACGAATTCTTCGGCTCTGACCACGGCTCGGTCGGCATCGTCATGCAGGGCGGCATGTACAATTCGGTCGTCCGCGCCCTGCAGCGTCTCGGCCTCGCCGACACCTATGGCGACACCGACGTGCCGCTCTACGTGCTCAACGCCGTCTATCCGCTGATCGACGATGAGTTTCTGTCCTTTTGCGAAGGCAAGCAGGCCGTGCTGGTCGTCGAGGAAGGGCAGCCCAACTATATCGAACAGGCCTTTGCCGCGATGCTGCACAAGGCCGGGCGCGGCACAAGGCTGGTCGGCAAGGAATATCTGCCGATGGCCGGCGAGTATACCGGCCAGGTCATGCTCGACGGCATCGGCGCCTTCCTGCGCGCCGAGGCGCCGCATCTGTTGCCGGGCGAGGTGCGTGCGCCCAACAAGGTTGGCGATGGCGTCGACACATCAGACCTGATCAATGTCGTGCCGGGCCGTCCGCCGGGCTTCTGCATCGGCTGCCCGGAACGGCCGATCTTTGCCGCGACCAAACTGGTCGAGCAGGAGTTGGGCAAGCACCACATCGCCTCCGACATCGGCTGCCATCTGTTTTCGATCATGCCGCCCTTCGAGCTCGGCGCCACCACAATGGGCTACGGGCTGGGGCCGGCCTCGGCCTCGGCCTTCAATTCGCCCGACGCCAAACGCCGCTCGATCTCCTTCGTCGGCGATGGCGGCTTCTGGCACAACGGCCTGACCTCCTCGATCGGCAACGCCGTGTTCAACAAGAATGATGGCGTCATCGTCATCGTCGACAATTTCTACTCGGCCGCGACTGGCGGGCAGGACATCCTGTCATCGCGCGCGGGCAACAAGACCAAGTCGACCAAACATCCGATCACCGAAGCGGTGAAAGGCATGGGGGTCAAATGGCTGCGCCATGTCGACCGTACCTACGATGTCGGCAAGATGCAGGATACGTTGCGCGAGGCGCTGACGACGGACGAGAAAGGTCCGAAGATCATCGTCGCCTCCTCCGAATGCATGCTCAACCGCCAGCGCCGCGAAAAGCCGCTGGTCGACAAGGCGATCAAGGGCGGCGAGCGCGTGGTAAAGCCGAAGTTCGGCGTCGACGAGGACATCTGCACCGGCGACCACGCCTGCATGCGGCTGTCCGGCTGTCCGTCGCTGTCGGTGAAATCGCTCGACGATCCGCTGCGCGACGATCCGGTGGCGCATATCGACCAGAACTGCGTCGGCTGCGGCAATTGCGGCGAGGTCGCCGACGCCGCGGTGCTGTGCCCATCCTTCTACCGCGCCGATGTCGTCCACAACCCCAGCCGCTGGGGCCGGTTTGTGGAATCCGCGCGCCGTTCCATGATCAACCTGTTGCAGCACCGCCGCGAAAGCCGGCGATTGACCTTCGCCGATGCTTGACGAGACCTCGCCCCTGCGCCCGAAGGCGGGCGCAACCGAAGACGAAGGCGCCATCAAGTTGGCCGTGCTGGCGGTCGGCGGCCAGGGCGGCGGCGTGCTGGCCGACTGGATCACCGACGTCGCCGAACGCAACGGCTACGTCGCGCAATCGACCTCGGTCGCAGGCGTCGCCCAGCGCACCGGCGCCACGATCTACTATATCGAAATGGCCCGCGACACCGGCCGGCTGCCGGTCTTTGCGCTGTCGCCCTCGCAGGGCGATGTCGACATCCTGATCGCCGCCGAATTGATGGAAGCCGGCCGCGCCATCATCCGTGGTTTTGTCACACCCGAGCGCACCACGCTGATCGCCTCGTCGCACCGCATCGCCGCCGTATCGGAAAAGATCGAGCCTGGCGACGGCCGGGCCTCGTCTTCCAAGGTGCATGCGACGGCGCAGGCCGCGTCGAAGCGCTTCATCGCCTTCGACATGGAGAAGATCGCCGCCGACAACGGTTCGATGATCTCGGCGAGCCTGCTCGGCGCGCTGGCGGGTTCGGACGCGCTGCCGTTCACGCGCGAAAGCTATGAACAGGCGATCGGCGCCGGCGGCCGTGGCGTCAAGCCCAGCCTTGCCGCCTTCGCCGCCGCCTATGATCGCGCACGCGGCACGGCGGGGCCGGTGCCAAAGCCAGTTGAACCGGCTATCGTGGAATCCGCTCTCGGAGCGGGGCGGGTCAGCGGCCCGCAAAACCTGCTGCAGGGGTGGCAGGCGCTCGCCGCCCGCATCGACCGGATGCCCATGGCGGTGCGCGACATGGCGCTTCGTGGTCTGCGAAAGGTCGTCGACTATCAGGACATCGCCTATGGTGGCGAGTATCTCGACCGGCTGGACAAGGCCGTCGCGCTGGATGACGCCGACCATGCCCATGCGCTGTCAATCGCCGCCGCCAAGCATCTGGCCAACGCCCTGTGCTATGATGACATGATCCGCGTCGCCGACCTGAAAACGCGCTCGACGCGCGACAGGCGTGTGCGCAAGGAGGTTGGCGTCAAGGATGGCTCGATCCTGCAGGTGACCGAATATTTCCATCCCCGCATCGAGGAGTTCTGCGGCACGCTGCCGGCAGGACTCGGCAGCTACATCGAGAGCCGGCCGAAGCTCGCCGCCTTCCTCGACCGCCGCATCAACCATGGCCGGCGCATCCGCACCGACAGCTTTGCCGGTTTTGCCGCCCTCTGGTTCATCGGCGGCCTGCGCCGCTGGCGCCGCAGCCTGCTGCGCCACAAGGTCGAGACGGCGCATCTGGAAAATTGGTATGCGCTGGCGCTTGGCTACGTGCCTTCAGACTATGCCGTTGCCGTGGAAATCCTCAATTGCCGTCGGCTGATCAAGGGCTACAGCGACACGCATGTGCGCGCCCAGTCGAAATTCGACCGTGTGCTGTCGGCGCTGCCCGTGGTCGAGGGCCGCACCGACGCCGCCGACTGGATACGCCGTCTGCGCGAGGCGGCTTTGAAGGACGAGAAGGGCGGCATGCTCGACGGCGCGCTGAAGACCGTGGCGACGCTGGGATCTCCAAACACCTGAGATTCCAGCGGGCGGCCTCCGCCAATTGGAGCGATGCCGCGAGGCTATGAAGCGGCGCGACCCGCAAAAAGAGATGCGGCGAACCTGAACCGACGCCCCCCTCTAATGCCGACCAGCCATCGGCCGGTCGCAAGGCTTCCTTGGTACTGAAGCCGGCGATGGAAAGCGCCGGCCGCACGAGTCCACCTTCACGCATCGTTTCCCATACTGGCCTCGCTTATGAACGTCGTTCATTTTGTGGTAAGTTGTGACATGAACGTTGTTCATAGGGAGAACGAAAATGTTGAGACAGATCCATATAGACGCGGCGCGGGGCTGTTGGCTGGAGCGAGCCGAGAATTCGCGATCCCCGGGAATCAAGCGCGATAAAGAAGCTTAACCAGCTCACCTTATAACCACGATCGAAACAGCATGAACCGCGGGACCGTCGGTTAATCGCCGCGTGATTCCGCCAAATGGGAAATCGCCATGAACACGCACCTCATGCTCTCGCGGCGCTTCGCACCGCTTTTCTGGACGCAGTTCCTCTCCGCCTTCAACGACAATTTCCTCAAGAACACGCTGGTGTTCCTGATCCTTTTCACGCTGGCCGCCGGTCAGGCAGCCTCGCTGGTCACGCTGGCCGGCGCCGTGTTCATGGCTCCCTTCCTGCTCCTCTCGGCGCTGGGCGGCGAGATCGCCGACCGCTTCGACAAGGCGCTCATCGCCCGCCGGCTGAAATTTGCCGAGATCGGCGTCGCTGCCGTCGCGGTCGTCGGCATCGCGCTGTCCTCCATTCCCGTGCTGATGACCGCGCTGTTGATGTTCGGCGTCATCTCGGCACTGTTCGGGCCGATCAAATACGGCATCCTGCCCGATCATCTCGAGCGCAAGGAATTGCCCCGCGCCAACGCCTGGATAGAGTCGGCGACCTTCGCCGCCATCCTTGGCGGCACCATCGTGGGCGGGGTTGTCTCCGCCGACGGCATTGGTGTCGCCGTCTTCGGCCCGATGATGATGATCCTGGCGGTCGGCTGCTGGTTCGTCAGCCGCTATATCCCTTCGACCGGTTCCGCCGCGCCGAACCTTGTCATCGACTGGAATATCTTTCGCTCGACATGGCGGCAGGTCAGTGAACTGCGCACCGACACGCGCATCTGGCGCGCCGGATTGATGACCTCGTGGTTCTGGCTGATCGGCGCCATCGTGCTTTCGATCCTGCCCACGCTGATCAAGGATCAGCTCGGCGGCAACGAGATCGCGGTCACAGCCTATCTCGCGGTGTTTGCCGTTTCCATCGCCATCGGCTCGGCGATCGCCGCTTGGATGTCGCAGGGCCGCATGGTGCTCCTTCCGGCGCCGGTCGGCACGGCGCTTCTGGCCTTGTTCGGCTTGCACCTTGCCTGGACGATCTGGAGCATGCAGCCCTCGCCCAAGGCCGAAACCCTTGGCCTGTTCTTCGCCGGGCCGAACACCATCCGCGTTGCGCTCGACTTGGCCGGCATGGCCATTTCGAGCGCCTTCCTCGTCGTGCCGACCTTCGCCGCCGTGCAGGCCTGGTCGCCAGAGGCGCGCCGCGCCCGCGTCGTCGCCGCTGTCAGCATCGTCAACGCCGGCTTCATGACGCTCGGCGGCGTCTTGGTCGCCGCCATCCAGGCCGCGGGCGTCTCTATTGCCAGCGTGCTGTTCGGGCTTGCCGCCTTCAATGCCGTGGCCGCCTGGCTGATGCTGAAGTTCCTGCCGACCAACGCCTTCCGCGATTTCGTCTCCATCCTCTTCCGCGCCTTCCATCGTCTGGAAGTCGAGGGCCTGGACAACCTCAAGGCCGCTGGCCCGGCGCCCATCCTGGCGCTCAACCATGTCAGCTTCCTCGACGGGCCGCTGGCGTTGACGCTGACCGACGAAGAGCCGGTCTTCGCCATCGACTACACCATCGCCCAGGCCTGGTGGATGAAGCCGTTCCTCAAATTGACCCGCGCCCTGCCGCTCAATCCGGCCAAGCCGATGTCGACGCGCACGCTGATCAAGATCGTGCAGAACGGCGACCCGCTGGTCATCTTCCCCGAAGGCCGCATCACCGTCACAGGTGGGCTGATGAAGGTCTATGACGGCGCCGCCATGGTGGCCGACAAGACCGGCTCGATGGTGGTGCCGATCCGCATCGAAGGGCTGGAGAAAAGCCCTTTCTCGCGGCTGACGTCGCAGCATGTGCGCCGTCGCCTTTTCCCCAAGGTCAAGGTGACCATACTGCCGCCGGTGAAGCTCGAGGTCGCCGATGAGCTGAAGGGCCGCAAGCGTCGGGCCGCCGCCGGCGCCGCGCTCTACCAGGTGATGTCGGATCTCGTCTTCCGCACCCAGCATATCGACAAGACCGTGCTCGAAACGATCATCGAGACGGCGAGCGAGCGCGGCATGAAGCAGCTCGCCGTGCAGGACCCGGTCGCTGGTTCGCTGAGCTACGGCAAGCTGCTCACTGGCGTCGCGGTGCTCGGCGAGAAGTTCGAGACGCTCTATGCCGGACAGGACACGCTCGGCATCATGCTGCCCAACGCCAATGGCGCCTGTGCCGCGCTACTCGGCGTCATGTCCGCCGGCAAGGTCCCCGCGATGATCAATTTCACCGCCGGTGCCGCCAATATCCTGTCCGCTTGCAAGGCTGCGCAGGTGACCACCATTCTGACCTCCCGGGCCTTTGTCGAGCAGGCCAAGCTCGGCGCCATGGTCGAGGAGGTCGGCCGGTCGGTGAACATCGTCTGGCTCGATGATCTGCGTGCAACCATCGGCCTCAAGGACAAGCTGCTTGGCCTGTTGCGCAAAAGCACGCCCAGGGTCGCACGCAGGGCCACCGACCCGGCGGTGATCCTGTTCACCTCGGGCTCCGAAGGCTCGCCGAAGGGCGTGGTGCTCACCCACCGCAACATCCTGGCCAATGCCGCGCAGGCCGCCTCGCGCATCGATTTCCATTCGGGCGACAAGGTGTTCAACGTGCTGCCGATCTTCCATTCCTTCGGCCTGACGGCGGGCACGGTGCTGCCGCTGGTGTCCGGCGTTCCGGTCTATTTCTACCCGTCGCCGCTGCACTACCGCATCGTGCCGGAACTGGTCTATGCCTCGAACGCGACGATCATCTTCGGCACCGACACCTTCCTCGGCGGCTATGCGCGCACCGCGCACCCCTATGATTTCCGCTCGGTGCGCTACTGCTTTTCCGGTGCCGAACCGGTCAAGGCCTCGACCCGCGAAACCTATATGGAGAAGTTTGGCCTGCGCATTCTCGAAGGCTACGGCGTCACCGAGACAGCGCCGGTGATCTCCATCAACACGCCCATGTACAACAAATCAGGCACGGTCGGAAAAATCATGCCCGGCATGGAATACCGCCTGGAACCGGTGCTCGGCGTCGAAGGTGGCGGGCGGCTGTTCGTGCGTGGCCCCAACGTCATGGCGGGCTACCTCAGGGCCGAAAAGCCGGGCGTCCTCGAGCCGCTGCAAGACGGCTGGCACGACACCGGCGACATCGTCAGCATCGACGGTGCCGGCTTCGTCAGCATCCGCGGCCGCGCCAAGCGCTTCGCCAAGATCGGCGGCGAGATGATTTCGCTGGCGGCCGTGGAAGCGCTGGCGGGCGAGCTGTGGAAAGGTTCGCTCTCGGCGGTCGCGACCGTGCCGGATCCGCGCAAGGGCGAAAGACTGGTGCTCATCACCGAAGCCGAAAAGGCATCGCGCGCCGAGTTTCTGGCCTTCGCCAAGGCGAACGGCGCGATGGACCTGATGGTGCCGGCCGAAGTGCGTGTCGTGGCGCATGTGCCGGTGCTTGGCTCGGGCAAGATCGACTTCGTCGGCGTGACCAGGCTGGTGCGCGGCGACGACTTCGCGCCCGCCAAGGTCGAGGCCGCCTGATCACCCGTGAGAGCGAGACGGCGCCACGGCAGCAATCGCGGCGTCGCCGGAGCGTATAGCAATTCCAGGAAAAGTGCGTAGCGGTTTTCCGTCCGGAATTGCGTGAAAACAAAGAGTAGAGCGGTTCAGGGATTCTACCAAACACTGAACCGCGCTAGGCGACTAGGTTCATCATCGGCTTCACCGCACCTGAATCCGGAAACACCTTGTCGCCGAGCACCGCTGCCGAAAGTCCGAACTGGTCGGCGAGCAGGCCCTTCAGCACCGCCCTGACATCGCTGGTCGGCGCAAGGTCGCGTTGCTGGTAAAGTTGCGCCGGCTTCAGCCCGGGCCAGTCGGCGATGACGCGCCCGCCCTTGATCGCGCCGCCGGCGAGCAGCACCACCGTGCCGGTGCCGTGATCGGTGCCGACCGTGCCGTTGATCCGCGCCGTGCGGCCGAATTCGGTGATGGCCACGATCGCCGTATCCTTCCAGCGCTCGCCGAGGCCTTTTTCGAATTCCTCGAAGGCGCCGTCGAGGCCACCAAGCAAAGTTGCGAGCCGGCCGGTCGCGCCGCCTTCGTTGACATGCGTGTCCCAGCCGTCGAAGGCGAGGGCCGCGACGCGCGGCCCGTCATCGGCCGCGATCAGCCTGGCGGCGCCTTGCGCGGCCTGCCGCATGCCGGCGGCGCTGTCGAGGCCGCCTTTGGGCTTCATCGGGTTGGCGCCCATCTGGTCGTCGAGCGCCATGCGGTCGGCGTCGAGGCCCGTTCGCAGCGCCACTGCCAGGACCGGATCGCGGTGCTGGTAGAGATCGAGAACGCGCGTCGCGAGGTCGCCTGCCGGCGCCGGCAGCGATTGCGGCGCCCAGCCGAGCACCGGGGCTGCGCCGCGGATCACCAGCGGCGTCGACGGTCCGACGGCCAGGCCGCCAAGCCTCGCCACGCGTTCGCCCGCCGGCAGGCTTTCCAGCGCGCGGTTGAGCCAGCCGGTGGCGACATGGCCGGGGCCGGAAAAGCCGCTTTCCAACACATCCTGTCCATCGAAATGCGAGCGCTCGCGATAGCCGGTCGCCGCCGCATGCACGACCGCTGCCTGGCTTGCCTTGAACAGCCGCGCGAACACCGGCATCGCCGGATTGGCCGCGAAGAAACCGTCGAGCGGCAGCGCCGCATGCGGGCCGGAAAGTGACAAGGCGATGTCGCCATGCAGGCCGGCATAGTCGGGATCGCCGACCGGACCGACCGCCGACAGGCCGTCCAGCGCACCGCGCAGCACGATGACGATCAGGCGCGGGTCGCGATCGTCGGCGGCGCGCGCGAAGCGTGGCAGATAGGCCCAGGCAAACAGCGCGCCGCCGGTCATCAACACGGCGCGGCGGGAGGGGCGGGGAGGTTCGCACAGCAGGCTCATGACTTCGTCTCCATGGCAGTTGTCGGCGCCGGACCTATCGCTTGAGCTATCGTCGCTGGAATTCGGGCGCCATCAGCAGCAGCGCCAGGCCTTGCTGCTTGGACTCGGCGCGGGCGACCGCCTGGCGCGTCTCCGGAGAGGCGGAGGGACCGATGACCGCATCGAGCATGTCGCTGGGATTGCCGATGTCTTTCACCTGCCTTGCGGCCTGCCAGGCGATGTCGAGGCGTATCTTCATGCCCTCCGCCGATGCCCAGCTGTCCGCCTGGTCGGGAAAGCCGTTCGGTCCGGGCGGCCGCCAGAGCGGCTCGCCCAGCGCGTTGAGCCAGTTGAGCGACTGGCCGGGCTCGTTGGTCGGGCCGGGGCCGGCTGCCCTGCGGATGGCGGCGATATAGTCGAACGGCGAGCGCATCTTGGCCAATGGCGTCGACCACGCCTCCGGGATGTCGATGAGTGCTGCTGCCAATGCCCTGAGATCGCCGTCGTTCTTGGTGAACGCCCTGGCCAGATGCGCCACCGCCGCCGGCGGCGGCTCGTCCGCTATGAAGTGTCGGGCGAGCTTGGTGGCGATGTGCCGCGCCGTCGCCGGATGGCGGGCGATATCGTTGAGCGCGGCCTCGGCCTGGCCCATGCCGCCGGCCGGATAGGTCTTGCCGAGCAGCACCTCATCGCCTGGCTCATGCGCATTGGCATTGAAGACGAAACTGCCGGGTTCGCCCAACCGTCCTTCCCGTCCGGCCATCGTCCAGCCGGTCAGGATGCGGGCGAAGCTGGTGACGTCGGCCTGGCTGTAGCCGCTGCCGACACCCAGCGTGTGCAGTTCCAGGATCTCGCGGGCGAGGTTCTCGTTGAGCCCGCGCTGGCGGTTCCTGCCGGCGCGGGAGTCCGGGCCGATCGACTGCTGGTTGTCGAGGTAGAACAGCATGGCCGGATGCCGCTCCACCGCCATGAGCATGTCGGCGAAGCGGCCGAGCACGAAAGGCCGGATGGCCTCCCGTTCGAAGGCCCCGGCGCTGGCGCGCACGATGTTGTTCTTGGCCACGGAGACGCAGAAATGGTTCGACCAGAAATAGACCAGACGCTCGACGAAGCCGGCTTCTGCCCGCAAGGCCTTGTCGAAGCGGGCCTGGGCTTCAGCCCGGTACAGGATGGCCTCGACCGGAGGGGCGGCAGGCATTGGCTTGGCCGGTGCCGCGGACGGCGGACTGGCTGGAGCGCCCACTTTGAGGGGAGCGCTCGCCATGACCGGTGCGTTTGTCGCGGCGGGCACATTCGCCGCCTGCTCGGCGGCCGCTGTCATCAGGCTCCTGTCGAGCCTGCGCTGGAAGCGTGCCGCCATGCTGGCCTGGATGGCCGCCGTGCTCCCAAGGACACCGGCATAGGCCGGATCGTCAAGCGAGATCATGGCGACGTCCGGCCGCCGCAGTTCGGCCTTGAGATAGCCACGCGGATCGGCGCCCAACCTGTCGCGGTCGCCGGGGCGGGCTCCAAGCCCGAACCGGTTGAAGGCGACGAGGGTTGGATCGGGCGGGGAATTGGAGGCCGGTACAGCCAAGTCAGCTCTCCATCTCATGGGCTTCCCGCGCGACGCGCATGAAGCCGTTCGAGCTGTGTCATGCCTTTTCGAACGGGGTCGTGGGGCCGACGACGTGGTCGACCCCGCAGGCCCCTACCAGCGATGCCAGCGGTGCCAGTGGCGGTGCGGATGCCGGACGTGGAAGGCAGGGCCGACAATGTAGGGGCGCACGACCACGCGGTTTGGCACGCAGCGCCCCCAGCGGTTCGGATGCCAGCCGATCCCACAGCCCCAGCGGACATGTTCCACCAGCGCTGGAGCCGCCGGTTGGACGACGGACACGATCGGCATTGCATTGGACGTCGCGGCCGCCGCGACCGTTCCACTTACGGCCAGGGTAGCGGCTGCTGCATACTTTGTCAGACGGTTCATGGTCGAACTCCAGGTGCTCTTCGAGTTTGAGATAACCGGTCCGCATCACGAGATTGGATCGGCTCGTCCCTTCCTCTCGTTAAACGGCGTCGTCGGCATTGTCCGTCGGTCGTCACGGCAATTTTTTTGGTGCCAGGGCCGCGCGGCGCCCCACATGGCGCATCAGTGCCGCAGCCAATACGCTCCGGTTCTGCGGGGATGTGTTTGCCGCGAAGTCGACAATGGCCTGTTCAAGCCGCGTGCGCACGGTCACGTCAGCGTTGCGAGCCCGCTCCAGCGCTGCGGACAAAGCGACGGTGTCCACAACGGGTTGGCGCAACAGGTCTGCCGCCTCCTGCCTTGCCTGCTGGCCGTCAATTATGGTCTGGCGGGCCTCCATACGTACTTGTCGCAGCGCCTTGCGGAAGGACTTGCGATCTTTTTCGGGAAGCTGTCCTCCGGCGGATTCCAACGAGTATCCGGCGCCTGCCCGGGCATTTCTCAACCAGACGGCGCCGCTGACGAATGCCCCGGCTAGGAAGACGTTCAGCACGACCGAGGCGATGACCAGACCACGAACCCAGCGCGTGCTCATAGGCTCTCCTCACCATTTTCGGCATCGGGCCCGGCATCGCCAAACGCCGTCGCGTTGGCATCCAGCACATAGTGATCCGATCCGGCCTCCGGCGTGACAATGCTCACCAACGCCAGCCCGGCGACGGCGCCCGCCAGGCCAATGCCGGCGAGTCCCAGCCCCAGCCACCAGAACCGCTGACGCCGGCGGTGGACGAGGTGCCGGTCGGCGGCGCGCAGGATGCTGCTGTGCAGCGCCTTGCTGGGGGGCTGGACGCGGTAGCTGTCCAGCAGGGCGTCAAGCGTGCCGGTGTGCCGCGCCATGGCCTGGCCTGCTTCGCCTGAAGCAAAGGCCGTGGCGGCTTCGCGTTCCGCTTCCGGCCAGCGGCGCAAATCGCCGCCATAGGCCTGCGCCAACGCCGCGAAACGCCTGGCGTCCATTGCCGGGCCGCCTTCGATGTCCTCAGTCATTTGTTTTCCCCTTGCCCCTTGGTGGCGCGCCCACGCGGGTTGGAAACGACGCAGGCCAGGTCCCACCGGGCGCGCGCAACGCGCGATGAATGTCCGGCATTCGGTGGCGCGCCTTCCTCAATCATGGCCGCCATCCCTGGCCAACATCGTCTGCAGCGCCCGCCGGCCGCGCGACAGCAGGCTCTCCAGGGCATCGACACTGATTTCGAGGGTCGCGGCCGCCTCGATGTTGGACATCTCTTGATAGTAGACCAAGATGATCGCCTCGCGCTGGCGCGGTGCGATTGCCTGCAAGGCCCGCTCGACCCGATGCGCCTCTTCGCCGGGGTGGGAATCGGGAAGCGGGGCGGGATCGACGATGTCGGGCATCTCGGCGGTCACCCATCCGCGGCGCCGGCGCAGCCGGTCGTAGCAAAGGTTGAGCGTCACCCGGTGGATCCAGGTGTCGAAGCGTGCATTGCCGCGCCGCCACTTCGAGGCATGACGCCAGATGCGCACGAAGGTTTCCTGCGCAACATCCTCGGCCTCCGCCGCATCGCCCAGCATGCGCACGGCAAGCGAAAGGATGCGCGGCAGCTTGCGCGCGACGAGCGCCCGCACCGCCGCGGGTTCGCCCGCACCGACCCGACGAACCAGTTCTTCGTCCGGATCGACGCTCATGGGCTGGCGCACTCCCGATGTCCATCATGCGTCATGGCCCCTTGGTCACTGCTCCGGCTTGGGAGCGGATTTGTGGCCCGGCATTTCGTCGGCCGTCAGAACGCCGTCGCCATTCGTGTCCAGCCTGGCAAACCGCTTGGCGAAGAGCGCATCGAGTTCGGCCCGGTCGATGAAGCCGTCATGATTGGAATCGACACGCGCGAAGGATTTGGCAGGGTCGCCCTTGACGTTGCGCTTGGCCTGGAAGGCCTCCCACTCCAGCAGGCTGATCTTGCCATCGCCGTCCGTGTCGGCGGCCATGATCGCCTTCTCCCGCCGTTTCTGGAACTTGGCCAGTGTGATGTCGGATTTGGCGGCTGAAGATGTGGCGGCGGGCGACGTGGCGGGCGGTGGCGTGGCGGCCGGGGGCTGTGTCGCCGTCTGGGCCAGAGCCGCGGTGGTCAGCAGGCTCAACGCAGCGGCAAGGATCGAACGGCGTATCATTCTTCACGTCTCCGGTTGCTGCATGGCCATGGCCCTATGCCACGGTCACGCTTCAACCGTTAAACGTCGCGATTGGCAAAATCCGTCGCTCACCGGCGCCGATCACGCCGCATGCCAGGCAATGCCGGGTCGGCCGTCCCCGCCGAAGCGGGGCTCACGTCGATTGGTCGGCGGCCACCAACTGATCCGATTTGAAGCCGGCATGCTGCGGCGTCCACACGTCGCCCTCTTTGTTGAACCAGTGGCACAGATACATACCGGAGGCGGCGCCGTCGCTGACCGTCATCTTCGGGCCTCCCGACTTCAGCTTGACGACGTCTCCGGTCTTGAAAATGTTGGGCATTTGGACCTCCCATGCTGACCCGGTTATTTCATACCAAAACCGTGGTCCCGACAATGGCATGCGGGTCTTCTGGGTTCCTGCCTTGTGCGACGCTGCGGAGGCGCCCTCGGGACGAACGGGGCGACCTCCGCGGATCAGTCCACCTCGATCACACGCCGGGTCGGCTTCCTGACCGGCTCGCGTCGGTGCGCGGGCGGAGACGTGTCCGCCAGTGCCTCCTGCTGCAACCTCTGCTCCCTCAGGCGGGTTGTCTTGACGTCCCTAGCGTGACGCTCGGCATCCAGCACAAGCCTCGCCTCGCGGTCCGCTCTTGCAAGCTTTTCCTTGTCGACACGCCTTGGCAATTTGAATCTCCTGTCTCTAGAACCGTCGGCAGGAAATGTGCGACCCCAAATGTCCGTTCCAAAAAAATAGAAACGTGATCTCCATCATTTGTTGTTGAAGTTTGAAAAATGCCGGACGCTCGCTTGTCAGCGAGTTCCCCGCCCGGAGGACTTTGCACTCGGCCGACAGGTGAAAGGCAGCGCCACTGCTTCGACCATTGGTTTGAAAAACTGGTGCCGCTTAGGTGACTCGAACACCTGACCCCATCATTACGAATGATGTGCTCTACCAACTGAGCTAAAGCGGCCCGGGAGGCAAGGCCTCCAAGATGGGCAGGGTGATAGACTCAACCGGCCGCGAATTCAAGATGCGACTTGGCAAATCATGTGAAGAGCCACGCCGCGCGCGAAACCGGGATCTGGCGTCCCTGCATGCTGGAATCGCCGGCATATTTCGATTTTGTTTGCCGGAACATCGCGAAGATGGACTTTCGACGGCCCGTCGAGGCAGAATGCGGCCGCCCGCCCGTTGATTGATTGGTCGCCTGCGGCTAACCATCATGAAAGGTTGGGGCAATTTGCAGAGGGACCTCGCTTGGACGCCATCGAAAAAGCGATCCGGAACGCCTTGGAAAAGGGCAACGCCGAGGACCGCGCGTTCCGCGAGAAGGTCTACCGCTCGGCCTTCGCCGCGCTCGACAGGGCGCTCCAGGCCAATCCCGGCGTGACCGTGGAAGTCGCCATCAAGCGCCGCAAGGCGATTCAGGCGAAAATCACCGAAATCGAATCCGAGTTCCTGCCTGCGGTGCCTGACGTTGCCCCGCAGCTTGAGGCGCCGTCGGTCGAGGCCGGCGCGAGCACGCCATCGCCCGTGGTCACCGTCGACGGCCCCGTGCAGCCCGCCTCCGATGCACCCCACTCGCGCGTGCTTCCCGTGGTTCCCGACATCATGCCGGATGAAACCCTGCCCGGCGCGCCGGCCATCGATATGTCCGTTCCAACCTCCTCCGGTGCCGCGACGGAAGTGGCGCCCGATCGCGATGAGCGGCGCATTCGAGGCCGGCGCCTGCCGCTGACCGCGATCTTCCTCACGGTAACGCTGCTCGCCGCGATTGGCATCGGCCTGTTTTTCGCCATGCAGACCGGTGTGTTCAAGTCGGCGGCGCAGCTTGATACAGCGCCGCCAGAGGCGCCGCCAACCGTCGAAGGCGACGATTTCACCCCGGCCGATGGCGCCAACGCGCCGGCAAAGCCCGGCGCGGCGGACCAGTCGCGTAACTGGATCAATGTGTTCTCGCCGACCGACCCGACCCATGTCGCCGCCCCGTCGGACGCCAAGGCCGAGGTGATGAAGGACGACGCCGGGTCGTATTTGCGTATCCAATCCGGCGCCTCCGGCTCGGCGATCGCCTTCGACGTCGGGCAGGGCGTGCTGGAAAAGCTCGCCGGCAAGCACGCCATGTTCGACATCATCGCCCGCGCCGAAGACGGCAAGGACACGCAGATATCCGTCGACTGCAATTTCGGCGAGCTCGGCGACTGCGGCCGAAAGCGTTACGCGGTCGGCCAGCAGAAAAACGAATATCTGTTCGACGTGAAGTTTCCCGACAAACGTCCGGGCTCGGCCGGAACGATCGCCATCAATTCCGATTTCGACAAGCAGGGCAAGGCGGTCAACATCTACGAGATCCGCGTCTCGGTCGAGCCGTAGTTCGGGCATTTGAGCTAGCGGTCGAGCAGCGCCTGCAGCGTCTCGATGCGGTCGGCCTCGTTGGCCGGCTTGTCCCAGCGCAGCCGTGAAACGCGGGGGAAGCGCATGGCCACGCCCGATTTGTGCCGGGTCGAGCGGTTCAGCCCCTCGAAGGCGACTTCCAGCACCAGGCCATTGTCGCGGTCGGCGCGCACGGAGCGCACCGGTCCGAAGCGTTCGACCGTGTTGTCGCGGACATATTTGTCGATCTGCTTCAGCTCCTCGTCGGTGAAGCCGAAATAGGCCTTGCCGACCGGCACCAGTTCCTCCTCGCCCTCGGCCCCGGACCAGACCCCGAACGTGTAGTCGGAATAGAAGCTCGAGCGCTTGCCATGGCCCCGCTGGGCGTACATCAGCACCGCGTCCACCGTGTGCGGATCGCGCTTCCATTTGAACCACGGACCCTTCGGCCGGCCCGCGACATAGGGCGAATCCCAGCGCTTCAGCATCACGCCTTCGATGATCGGATGTGGTGGCGCACGGCGCAGGTCCTCGAGCGCCTGCCAGTCCGCGAACTCGACGAAGGGGGAGAGATCGAAGCGGCTGGGGTCGAGCGTCCCGACGAAGGCTTCGAGACGGCCGCGCCGCTCGCGGAAGGACAGTTGGCGCAGGTCCTCGTCGCCGATCTGCAGCACGTCGTAGCAGCGCATGAACGCCGGGTATTGCTGCTGCATCTTCGCTGTCACGGTCTTGCGGTTCAGCCGTTGCTGCAGGTCAGAGAAAGTCCCGGTCGCCTCTCGCGGATCGCCGACGAGCAATTCGCCGTCGAGTGCCGCGGAAAAATGCATGGCGTCGGCGAGATCTGGAAAGGCACCCGAGACATCGTCGCCGGTGCGCGAATAGAGCCGGCGGATGCCGCCTTCGGCCACCGCCTGGACGCGGATCCCGTCCCATTTCCATTCCGCCGCATAGTCCACGGGCTCGAGCTTTTCGAGGTCGCCGTCACCGATCGGGTTAGACAACATCACCGGGCGAAACAGCGCCATCGCCGTGTTGCGCGGTTTTTCGGCCTTGCCTTCCAGCCAGGCGAACAGCGCCGTATAGGGCGCCGACAGCCCGTGCCAAAGCTCCTCGATCTCGGCGACGTCGACCTTGCCGAAATCGGCCAGCGCCTGTTTGGCCAGCCGCGCCGACACGCCGATGCGCAGGCCGCCGGTGACCAGCTTGATGATGGCAAAGCGCGCCGAGATGCCGGCGCTGTCGAGCAGCCCCGCCAGCACCTTCGGTCCGTCCGAGCGGCTTGCCGCCTGCAGCTTCGCCACCACCTCGCCAAGCGTCGGCTCGCGGTTCGCGATCCTGCCAGGCGTTTGCGGCCAGACCAACGACACCGTTTCGGCGAGGTCGCCGACATAGTCGTAGGAATAGCCGAACAGCACCGGGTCCATGCGTTCGGTGACCAGCATGCGCAGCATGGCCGGCTTGACCGCGGCAATCCTGAGGTCGCCGGTGATGGCCGCCAGCGCCAGGCCGCGATCGGGATCCTCGACGCTGCGGAAATAGTCGGTCAAGAGAGTGAGCTTGCCGTTGCGCGACGGCGTCAGCACCAGGCGGTCGAGAAGTTCTGCGAAGCGGTTCATGACCTCAATCGCCCTCGTCCTCATACCCCACCAGATGCAGCGGCCGGGCGGCTATCCCCTCCAGTTCGCACCAGCGCACCAGCGCTTCCTCGCGGCCGTGCGTGACCCAGATTTCCTCGGCGCCGGTCTCCTTGATCGTGGCGGTGAGTTCGTCCCAGTCGGCATGGTCGGAGATGATCAAGGGCAGTTCGACGCCGCCTTGCTTGGCGCGCTGGCGGATGCGCATCCAGCCCGACGCGAAGCACGAGATCGGATCGGGGAAGCGCCTTGCCCAGCGGTCGGCGAAGGCCGACGGCGGACCGACCACGATGGCGCCGGCGAAGTCCTGCTTGTCGCCGTCCTCGACGGTCGCCGGCTCGAGCTCGCCGAGATCGATGCCTTGGCTCTGGTAATACGCGCTGAGCCGGGCCAACGCGCCATGGATGTAGAGCGGCTTGTCGTAGCCGGCGTCGCGCAAGAGCCGCATCACGCGCTGCGCTTTGCCCAGCGCGTAGGCGCCGACCAGATGCGAGCGTTCGGGGAACTGCGCCGCCGATTTCAAAAGCCGGGCGATTTCTTCCGTGTCGGGCGGATGGCGAAACACCGGCAGGCCGAAAGTTGCCTCGGTGATGAAGACGTCGCAGCGTATCGGTTCGAACGGCGCACAGGTCGCATCCTTCCGTCGCTTGTAGTCGCCGGAGGCAACGATGCGCTTGCCTTGCTGTTCGACCGATATCTGCGCCGAACCCAGCACGTGTCCGGCCGGATGGAAGCTGACGCTGACGCCATCGAGGGCAATCGCCTCGCCGAGCCGCGCGGCTTGGCGGGCGCCGGCAAAATCCTCGCCATAGCGAAGTGCCATGATGTCGAGCGTCTGCTGTGTCGCAAGCACCGACCCATGGCCGGAACGCGCATGGTCGGAATGACCGTGCGTGATCAGCGCCCGGTTCACCGGCCGTACCGGGTCGATGAAGAAATCGCCCGGCGGACAGTAGAGGCCTTCGGGCCGGGGATGAAGCAGGTCGCTGGCGCGCATGGCCCCAAGATAGGATATAATTCCGCCGCGGGAAGCCTGTTGTCCAAGACTGCTGACTCTCTTGGCAAAGCCCGCTCAATTCGTTTCAGCTTCGGCATTCTTTGCTCTACAGAGGTGGCCGGCCGGCTACCCTGCCGGTGGAACCATCACCATGAAACCGCTTCATACCTCGTCCGGCGACCCGAATGCCGATCGCCGTGCGGACTATGCCGAGACGCTCCTTGCCTCGGGCGACGGTGCAGCGGCGGCCGAGCTGCTGCTCGGCGCGCTGGAACTGGCGCCGCAATGGGCAATGGGCTGGTTTCGGCTCGGCGAGATGCAGGAGGCATCAGGCAGGCTCGACCTCGCGGCACAGGCCTGGACGATGTCGATGAAACTCGATCCTGCCGATCGCCAGGGCGCGGCCCTCAAACTGCAGCTGATCGGCAGAGGTCCGGTCTCCCTGGCGCCGCCCAGTGCTTTTGTCGAAACGTTGTTCGACCACTATGCCGAGACATTCGAGGAAATGCTGGTCGGCAAGCTCGACTACCGGCTGCCCGAAGTGCTCGACGCTGCCATCCGCAAGGCAAGGCTGGGCCGCTTCCGCCTCGCGCTCGACCTGGGTTGCGGTACCGGACTGATGGGTGAAAGGCTGAGGCCGATCGTCGACCGGCTGGAGGGGGTCGATATCTCGGCAAGGATGCTGAGGAAGGCGCGCGCGAAAGGTATCTATGATGCGCTGACAAAAGCGGATTTGCAGGATTTTTCCTATTCGGGCGACAAGGCCGATCTGGTGACGTCAGCCGACGTGCTGATCTATATCGGCGCGCTCGAACGCCTGGTCGGGACGGTCGCCGGCCTGCTCGTCGAGGGCGGCCTGTTTGCCTTTTCCGTCGAGAGGCTGGCGGACGGCGGCGACTTCGCGCTGCAGCCATCGCGGCGCTACGCCCATTCGGATGGCTACGTCGGACGGACCCTCGAGGCCAACGGCTTCTCGATCATCGCGCTGGAACCGACGACCATCCGCCAGGATCGCCGCGAGCCGGTCAAGGGCCTCGCCGTCGTCGCACGGAAAACTCATGCCGTATGAGGGCAGCTCTTCATATTGCTGCGAAAAAGTCCGATTTGCGTGCGCGACTGATATTTGCGAACTGGTCGCATCAGGCCGGGATATCAGGAGAAGCACTTCGATGCGCTGGAACATGATGATCTTGGCGTCTTGCCTGGCGACCACCGGCTGCGTGGGCAATTCAGCGTCAGAGCGGCAGGATGCCAACGTTGAATCATCGCTGCAATATGACAGCGTGCCATGCGATCAGTTGCTGGCGCAGCGCAACGGCTTGGCGCAGCAATACCACCTGCCGACGACCGCAAAGCCGACTTTCTCCAATCCCGCCATGGGCTTCGGCCCGTTCATGCCCGACATGCGTACCAAGGCCCAGCGCGACAGCGACAAGGCGACAGGCGAGATCGATGCGATGAACCGGTCCATGGACCGCCGCGATTGCGGCAAGCCGGACAAGCAGAAGAAGTTCGCTCTGCCAGGTTAAATCCGATCCGCCAAGCGCAACTGTCTTGGCCGAGCGCGATCAAGACGTGTTTCCAGGAGCGAAACCCGGCCAGACGAGCGTAACGTCCGGCTAATAACCCGCCTTGCGGTCCACCAGATTGTCGAGCTTCTCGCCGCGTTCGAAAGCGTCCATCTGGCGCAGCATGATCGGCGCCAGGTGGACGGGGTCGGAGGTCGCAGCCGCATGCGGCGTCACGAACACTTTGGGATGCTTCCACAGCGGGCTCGTCTTCGGCAGCGGTTCCACCTCGAACACGTCCAGGCTTGCCTCCTTCAACGTGCCGTCGTCCAGCGCCCGCACGATGTCGGTGTCCTTCTGCAAGCGTCCGCGTCCGGCGTTGATCAGCACCGAGCCGCCGAGGCCGTTGCGCTTGCGCAACTCCTTCAGCACGCCGTAGTTGATGATGCCTTGCGTATCCGGCGTCAGCGGCAAAAGCACGACCAGGATATCGGTCGCGTTGAGGAAGGGGATCAATCCGGCCTCGCCGCAATATGTCGCCACCCGCTCCATCGGCCGGTCGGTGCGCGACCAGCCGTTGACGGAGAAGCCAAGCGACAGGAGTACCGAGGCCGCTGCGCGGCCGAGATTGCCCAGTCCCATGATGCCGACGGAAATGTCCCCGGCCGGCCGTTGCTGCGCCTCGCGCCAGATCTTCTTCGGCTGCTGCGACCGGTAGAACAGGCCCTGGCGATGATGGTCGAGCACCCTCCAGACGACATATTCGGTCATGTACTGTGTGAGGTTGTCGGCGACGACCCTGACGATTGGTACATCGGGCAGGCCGGGGTCGGCGAAGACGTGGTCGACGCCGGCGCCGATCGAGAAGATGGCGCGCAGATTGGGCAGCGACGACAACAGGTTGGGCTTCTGCTTCCACACCACCGCATAGGTGATCGACGGATCCTTGGCGCCGTCCGGCTCCAGCACCACCTCGCGCTCGGCCGACAACAGCTCGCGCCAGCGCTGCGGATGAAAGCCGGTGAGGGCAAGCAGGATGCGGCCTTTTTCCATCGCGATTCGTTCACTCCTTCCGCATGCGGATTATTCGCTGACCACGCCCGTCGGCGCGGTCTCGATCTTGAACGCGGCCGACATCAGCGCCCGGGTATAATCGGTGCGCGGATTTCCAAAAATCTGTTCGGAAGGGCCGGCTTCGACGATCTGGCCGTTACGCATGACGATGACATCGTTGGCCAGCGCCCGGACGACCTTCAGGTCATGGCTGATGAAGAGGTAGGCAAGGTCGTGCTTGGCCTGCAGATTGCGCAGGAGATCGACGACCTGCGCCTGCACGCTCATGTCGAGCGCCGATGTCGGCTCGTCCAGCATGACGAAGCGCGGGTTGAGCACCATGGCGCGCGCGATGGCGACACGCTGGCGCTGGCCACCGGAAAATTCGTGCGGATAGCGGTTGCGGGTCGTGGGGTCGAGGCCGACCTCCTTCAGCACGGCGGCCACCTTGTCGTCGCGCTCGTCGGGCGACAATTTCGGCTCGTGAACCTTCAGCCCTTCCTCGATGATCTCGGCGATCGACATGCGCGGGCTGAGCGAGCCGAACGGATCCTGGAAGACGATCTGCAGTTCGCGCCTGAGCGGCCGCATGGCGTTGAAGGTGAGCTGGTTGATGTCGCGGCCGTTGAACTGGATGGTTCCGGTCGACGAGATCATGCGTGCCAGTGCCAGGCCGAGCGTCGTCTTGCCCGAACCGGATTCGCCGACCACGCCCAGCGTCTGGCCGGCGCGCACGGTGACATCGATGCCGTCGACCGCTTTCACATGATCGACGACGCGCCGGAAGAAGCCCTGCTTGATCGGGAACCAGACCTTGATGTCCTTGCCGGTCATGACAGGCTTGGCGCCGGCATTGGCGGCCGGCGGCTTGCCTTTCGGCTCGGCGGCAAGCAGATGGCGTGTATAGGGGTGCTGCGGACTGGCGAAGATGTCCCCGGTCGCCCCGGTCTCGACGATCTTGCCCTTGGTCATCACGCAGACCCGGTCGGCGATCTTGCGCACGATGCCGAGGTCGTGGGTGATGAACAGCATCGACATGCCCTTGCGGCTCTTGAGGCCGGCGAGCAGTTCAAGGATCTGCGCCTGCACGGTGACGTCGAGCGCCGTGGTCGGCTCGTCGGCGATCAACAGTTCCGGCTCGTTGGCGAGCGCCATGGCGATCATGACGCGTTGGCGCTGGCCGCCCGAAAGCTGGTGCGGATAGGCATCGAGCCGCTTTTGCGGATCGCGGATACCGACTTCGTTGAGCAGCGCGAGCGTGCGCGCCTTGGCCGGGCGGTCGCCCATGCCCTGATGCAGCTTCAGGATTTCGACGATCTGGTGCTCGATCGTGTGCAGCGGATTGAGCGAAGTCATCGGCTCCTGGAAGATCATGGTGATCTTGTTGCCGCGCACCTGCCGCAACTGCTTTTCGCTCATGGCCAAGAGGTCGGCGCCCTGGAACAGGATCTTGCCCGACGGATGGCTGGCCGAGGGATAGGGCAGCAGCTTCAGCACCGACAGCGCCGAGACCGATTTGCCGGAGCCGGATTCGCCGACCAGCGCCACCGTCTCGCCCTTGGCGATGTCGAACGAGATATGGTCGACGGCGACGGACTGGCCGCCGCCCTGGCTGAAGGCGACACTGAGGTTCTGGACGCTGAGCAAGGGGACTTCGCTCATTTGAACGTCTTGCGCGGATCGAAGGCGTCGCGTGTCGCCTCGCCGACAAAGACCAGCAACGACAGCATCAGCGAGATGACGACAAAGCCCGATATGCCGAGCCACGGCGCGTTGAGGTTTCGCTGCGCCTGCTTGAGCAGTTCGCCGAGCGAGGCCGAACCCGGCGGCAGGCCGAAGCCGAGATAGTCGAGCGAGGTCAGGGTCGATATCGAGCCCGAGAGCAGGAATGGCAGGAAGGTCAACGTCGCCACCATGGCGTTGGGCAGCAGATGCCGGAACATGATGGTGCGGTTGGGCACGCCGAGCGCGCGCGCCGCGTTGACATATTCGAAGTTGCGGGCGCGCAGGAACTCCGCCCGCACCACGCCGACCAGCGCCACCCAGGAAAACAACAGCATCAGGCCGAGCAGGATGAAGAAGCCCGGCGGCAGGATGGCGGCGACGATCAGCAGCAGGTAGAGCACGGGAATGGCCGACCAGATTTCGATGAAGCGCTGGAACAGGAGATCGGTCCAGCCGCCGAAATAGCCCTGCACGGCCCCGGCGCCGACGCCGATCAAGGCCGAGCCGGCGGTCAGGATCAGGCCGAACAGCACCGAAATGCGGAAGCCGTAGATGACGCGCGCCAGCACGTCGCGCGCCTGGTCGTCCGTGCCGAGCCAGTTCCAGTTGCCGACGATGCAGGCCGGATCGTCCGCTCCTTGCGGATACTGGTTGCAGCGCGTCTTGGCATCATATTCCCAGGACGGCTTGGCGGGGGCGGCTTCGGGAATGGCGTTGTTGACGGTCTGGTAGGAATAGCGGATCGGCGGCCAGATCATCCAGCCATGGGCGTTGATCTCGTCCTGGATCACCGGGTCGCGATAGTCGGTGACGGCATAGAAGCCGCCGAATTTTTCTTCCGGGTAGGCGACGAGCACCGGAAACAGGATCTCGCCCTTGTAGGAGGCGATGACCGGCTTGTCGTTGGCGATGAATTCGGCAAACAGCGATAGAACGAACAGGACGAGGAAAATCCACAAAGACCAGAAGCCGCGCTTGTTGGCCTTGAAATTCTGCAGGCGGCGCTTGTTGAGCGGCGACAGAAACGGCCGTGGGATACGCACCGGTACCACACCGGCGGTAACGCTTGCCTCCGACATCAGACGTCTCTCCGCTCGAAATCGATGCGCGGATCGACCCATGTGTACATCAGGTCGGACAAGAGCCCGATGAACAGGCCGAGAAGCGAAAAGATGTAAAGATTGGCGAACACCACGGGATAGTCGCGCTCGACGACGGACCGGAAGCCGAGCAGGCCGAGCCCGTCGAGTGAAAAGATGTTTTCTATCAGCAGCGACCCGGTGAAGAAGGCCGAAATGAAGGCGCCCGGGAAGCCGGCGATGACGATCAGCATGGCGTTGCGGAAGACGTGACCGTAAAGCACTTGCCGCTCCGACAGGCCCTTGGCGCGCGCCGTCACCACGTACTGCTTGCGGATCTCTTCGAGGAAGGAGTTCTTGGTCAAGAGCGTCGTCGTGGCGAAGGCCGACAGCACCAGTGCGGTCAGCGGCAGGGTCATGTGCCAGGCATAGTCGGCGATCTTGGCCGGCCACGACAACTGGTCCCAATTGTCGGAAACGATGCCACGCAGCGGAAACCAGTCCCAGAACGAGCCGCCGGCAAACAGCACCATCAAAAGGATGCCGAACAGGAACCCCGGAATGGCATAGCCGACGATGACGACGCCGCTGGTCCAGACGTCGAAGGGGGTCCCGTCCTTGACCGCCTTGCGGATGCCGAGCGGGATCGAGATCAGGTACGACAGGAGCGTGATCCAGAGCCCGATCGAAATCGAAACGGGCATCTTTTCCAGGATCAGGTCGAGCACAGAAATGTCGCGGAAATAGCTGTTGCCGAAATCGAACCTGGCGTAATTCCAAAGCATCATGCCGAAGCGTTCGAGCGGCGGCTTGTCGAAGCCGAACTGCTTTTCCAGCTTCTTGATGAATTCCGGGTCGAGCCCTTGGGCACCGCGATATTTCGAGCCGACATCGCTGGCCGCATCGAAATTGGAGCCGCCCGCATCACCGCCGCCACCGCCGAGGCGGTCGCTGCCGCCCTGGTTGGTCAGCTTGGCGATGACCTGCTCGACCGGGCCGCCCGGCGCGAACTGGATCACGGCGAAGGAGATCGCCATGATGCCCAACAGGGTCGGGATCATCAAAAGGATGCGGCGCAGTATATAGGCGCCCATCAGGCTTTCTGCCCCGGTAGGACGAACATCTCAGCCTTTGCCAATCTTTGCCGCCTTGCCCTTGTCGACCCACCACAGCGCCTCGACCGGAAAGCCGAAATTGGGCTTTTGCTCGGGAAAGCCGAACATGTCCCAATAGGCGCTTCGATGATTCGCCAGAAACCAACTTGGAATCCAATCGAGCCGTGCGCGCAAGACCCGGTCGAGCGCCCGCATCGCGACCGTAAGGTTTTCACGATCTTTTGCCGCGCCCACCGCGTCGATCAAGCTGTCGATGGCAGGATCCGAGACGCCCGGCAAGTTGCGCGAGCCGGGGATGTTGGCGGTGCTGGAATGGAAGAAAACTTCGAGGTCGTCGCGCGTCGGCGTCGCCGAAAACGAGAAGGCGGCTGACAGCAGATCGAAATCGAACGTTGCCTGCCTGGATTGGTACTGCGCCGAATCCACCAGCCGGATCGTGGCGTCGATGCCGATCGCCTTCATGTTCGCGACCCAGGGCGAGTAGATCTGGACGAAGGTATCGTCGTCGACCATGAACTCAGCCGAAAGCCTGCCGCCCTTGTCGTTCACGACGAGGTCGCCCGACCGCTTCCAACCGGCGGCGGACAGAAGCTTTGCCGCCTGCCCAAGCAGCTTGCGGTCGCGGCCGGAGCCGTCGGATGCGGGCAGCGTCACTGCTGTGCCGAAGACTTCAGGCGGAAGATGGTCGCGCAGCGGCTCCAACAGAGCCAGTTCCTGCGGCGAAGGTAGCCCTTCGGCGCGAAAATCCGATTTCTCGAAGCAGGACTGCGAGCGCTCGTAGGAGCCGTAGAAGAAGTTGCGCCGCGTCCATTCGAAATCGAAACAGAGCGCGATCGCCTGGCGCACACGCGGGTCGCGAAACTGTTCGCGCCGCTGGTTGACCGCAGTGGCCTGCATCGTCGGCCGCGTTTCGGCCGGGAATTCGTTCTTGATCACCTTACCGGAGGTGAAAGCCGGAAAATTGTAGCTGGTCGCCCATATGCGTGAGACGGATTCTTCGCGATATAGGATCTCGCCTTTCTTGAACGCTTCGAAGGCGGCCATGCGGTTCTGATAGAACTCGATACGGATAATTTCGAAATTGTTCTGGCCGCGATTGACCGGAAGGTCGCGGCCCCAATAGTCCGCCACGCGGTCGTACTCGATCGATGCCCCGGCCGAGAAGCGGCCGACCTTGTAGGCGCCGGAGCCGAGCGGCGGGTTCAGTTGCGAAGAATCGAACGGATTGGCCGTGTAGAATGCTTTCGACAGGATCGGAAATTCCACGATGTTGAGCACGGTGCGCGCCGACTGCTTGCCGGAAAACGTCAGCCGCAGCGTGTGGTCGTCCACGGCAACGGCGTCGACGAGATGGGTCAGCGACAGCGACAGGTCGGGATGGCCCTTCTCCTTGTAGAGCTTGAAGGTGAAGGCCGCGTCCTGCGCCGTCAGCGGCGTTCCGTCATGGAAACGCGCCTCGGGGCGAAGCGAGAAGGTGAAGCCATTGCGGTCGTCCGACAGCGTCACACCGTCGGCGATCTGGCCATAGACCGCGTCGGGCTCGTCAAGCGCCCTCACCATCAGCGCGTCGAAACACATCTCCATGCGCGGCGGGGCGTCGCCCTTGTTGGCGAAGGAGTTCAGCGTGTTGAAGGTTTGGGTGTCCTGGTTGTAGGCCCAATTCGGCGGCGAGAAATTGAAGATGCCGCCCTTGGGCGCGTCGACATTGACGTAGTCGAAATGCGTGAAATCAGGTTTGTATTTGAGGTCGCCGAAGGCCGAGAGGCCGTGCAGTTCGACGCCGGCAGCGATATCGGCGAAGGCGCGACCCGGCAACAACGCGGCGGCAAAGGCAGCCATGCCGAGCGTCAGGAAATCGCGGCGCGGGAGAGCCGCCATCAATTGCCGCCCTTGTATTTGGCCGCCAGCGCCTTTTCCTTGTCGAGGTCGATCCACCAGGAGTCGATGTCGGCGCCGACATAGGCGGGCTGCTTGTCGGGGAACTTGAACTTGTTCCAATAGGCCAGCCAGACCGCGGAACGGTAATATTGCGGCACCACGTAGAAGTTCCACAAAAGGACACGGTCGAGCGCGTGCGTGGCGGCGACGAGATCGTCGCGATCGGTGGCAAAGATGACGCGATCGACCAAAGCGTCGACGACCGGATCCTTGATGCCCATAAGGTTGCGCGAACCGGGTGAATCGGCCGCCTTCGAACTCCAGAAATCGCGCTGCTCGTTGCCGGGCGAATCCGACTGGCCGAACAGGCCCGTGACGACATCGAAATCGAAGTTGTTGACGCGGTTGATGTATTGCGTCTGGTCGATGATGCGCAGCGAGGCGTCGACACCGATCTTGCGCAGATTGGCGATGTAGGGACTGGCGATCACCTGATCGGTATCGTTCCAGCCGAGGATTTCGAACTTGAACGGCGCGCCTGTCTTGGCGTTGACCATCTTACCGCCCTTGATGACCCATCCGGCCTTGGCGAAGAGGTCGACAGCCTGCTTCAGGTATTTTCGCTCCGCCTGCGGCGAATCGTAGACGGGCAGCTTGAATTCCTGGGTGAAGAGTTCGGGCGGCAGCTTGTCGCGGTATTTTTCAAGAATCTCCAGCTCCTTGCCCTGCGGCAATCCTCTGGACGCCAGCTCGGTTCCCTGGAAATAGCTCGATGTGCGGGTATTGAAGCCGAAGAACAGGGTGCGATTCATGCTTTCGAAATCGAACGGCATGGTCAGCGCCTCACGCACCAGCCGGTCCTGAAACTGCGGCCGCCGCTGGTTGAGAACGAAGCCCTGCATCGGCTGCGGCGACTGGGTCTGGAAGTCCCTCTTGATGACATCACCGGCTTGGACAGCTGGAAAATTGTAGGCCGTCGCCCATTTGCGCGAGCTGTATTCGCGGTGGATGTCTTCCAGCCCACCCTTGGTGAAGGCCAGCCAGGCGGCGTTGTCGTCGAGGATGTAGGTATAGCGACGCGTATCGAAATTCTCGCGGCCGACCTTCACCGGCAGTTTGGCGGCCCAATAGTCCGGCACGCGCTGCCAGACGATTTCGGAGCCCGGCTTGAAGCTGGCGATCCTGTAAGCCGCCGAGCCGAGTGGAATCTCCAGCGTCGACTTGGTGATGTCGCGCTTCTTGCCGTTGGCATCGGTCCCCTCCCACCAGTGCTTCGGCAGCACGGCAAGGTCGCCCATGATCTTGGGCAGTTCGCGGTTGCCCTTCTGGTTGAAATGGAACTCGACCTCGTGGTCGGAGACCGCCACGGCGTCGGTGACGTTCTCGAAATAGCGGTTGTATTGCGGGCTGTTCGCCTTCAACACCTGGAAAGACCAGATAACGTCGTCGACGGTGATCGGCTGGCCGTCATGCCATTTGGCGCGCGGATCGAGCCGGTAGGTCGCCGAGGAGTAGTCGGCGGGATATTTGTAGGCATCCGCGATCAACGGATGACTGGTGCTGCCTTCGTCGGTCGCCTGCTCCATCAGCGTGTCGTAGAGCAAGCCGCCGCCGAAACCGACCAGGCCCGCCGCCGGCGTTCCCTGGACGATGTAGGGGTTGAAACTGTCGAAGGTGCCGAGCACCACCGAATTGAGCGTGCCGCCTTTCGGCGCGTTCGGATTGACGTAGTCGTAGTGCTGGAAATTGTCGCCGTATTTGGATTCGCCGATCAGCGATGAGGTTGTGCGCCACTCGTCGGCCAGGGTCGTCTGCAACCCCGCCGCCAGCAGGGTCGCCGCCAACATCGACCTCAGAAGCATTCGGCCAACCGTCATGCACCATCCTCTTCGCGATACGTGCCAGATCATCCAGAAGCGGTGATCCTAGATGATTTGGCGCTCGTGAAAACCGCGAAGGCCCGGCTTTGTCGCCGCACCACGCGTTTTCTCGACAAAAAAGCCGGGCTGAACCCGGCTTTTTCAAGATCGTCGCGATATAATCTGATTATTTGGCGGGTGCCGGAGCAGCGGGAGCTGGTGCTGCCGGAGCGGCACCGTCAGCCGGCTTTGCCGGCGCGGCCCCATCGGCCGGCTTGGCGGGCGCGGAGGCGTCCGCCGCGGCACCCGGTGCCGGCAGCGGCTTGGGATTGTCCGACAGCGTGCGCAGATAGGCGATGACGTTGGCGCGGTCTTCTTCCTTCGGCAGGCCGGCAAAGCCCATCGCCGTGCCCTTTACGAATTTCTTCGGCGAGGTGATGAAGTGGTTGATGTTGTCGTAGGTCCACTTCTCGGTGCCGCCCTTGGAGAATTCCTTCATGCCGGCCGAATAGGCGAAGCCTTCATGCTCGGCGACCGGGCGGTCGACGATGTCCCAGAGATCGGGGCCGACCTTGTTGGGTCCGCCCTTTTCGCCGGAATGGCAGGCCTGGCACTTCTTGAAGATGGCCGCGCCCTTTTCGGCGCTGGCGCTGGCCAGGAGGTCGGCGATCGGCTTTTCAGCCGCTGCCGGAGCGGCGGCGCCACCTTCGGTGGGCTCCGCGGCCTCGATGGCGAAGCCAGGCTTTTCCGGGGCCGGCGAGGCAAACAGCGCGTCCGACACCAGCCCGACCGAGAAAACGACGAAAACGGTTCCGAGCAATCCGGCGAGCAGCTTGTTGACTTCGTTGGAATCCATACGCCCCTTGCTCCCTTTTCCGGCGGACTGATCCGTCCACTCCGTCCGTCGGTATCGACACCAGCCTCCAGAGCCGGTCAAATCGGGCGGAAACTAGGTCTTTTGCTCCGGCGTTGCAACACCTATAAGGGCGCTGCCAGTGAGACCTTTTGCCACTTTTCCCCTCCTCTTTTCGAACGCCCTGCCAGACCGATGTCCACCTTGATCCTGATACCGGCCCGCATGGCCTCGACGCGCCTGCCGGGCAAGCCGCTGGCCGATATATCCGGCGCCCCGATGATCGTCCACGTCGCGCGCCGCGCGGCCGAAGCCGGCCTCGGCCGGGTGGTGGTGGCGACCGACACGCAGCGCGTGGCCGAAGCGGTGCGCGCGCACGGTTTCGAGGCCGTCATGACGCGCATCGATCATGAATCGGGCTCCGACCGCATCCACGAGGCGCTGGTCGCGCTTGACCCCCAGGGCGGGGTCGAAACGATCGTCAACGTGCAGGGCGACCTGCCGACCATCGATCCCGCCATCATCGCCGCCTCGCTCAGGCCATTCGAGGACGCCGCGGTGGATATAGCCACGCTCGGCGTCGAGATCGTCCGCGAGGAGGAAAAGACCAATCCGAACGTCGTCAAGATCGTCGGGTCGCCGCTCTCCGGCACGCGGTTGCGGGCACTTTACTTCACCCGCGCCACGGCACCTTGGGGCGAGGGACCGCTTTATCACCATGTCGGCCTCTACGCCTATCGCCGCGCCGCGCTCGAGCGTTTCGTCGCGCTGAAGCCGTCGCCGCTGGAGCGCCGCGAGCGGCTGGAGCAACTGCGGGCGCTGGAAGCCGGCATGCGCATCGACGCCGAGATCGTCCAGTCGCTGCCGCTTGGCGTCGACACGCCGCATGACCTGGAACGTGCCAGGGAAATCCTTTCAAACTGAGACATCAGCATGCCTGAAAAGACCAACAGAATATCCTTCCAGGGCGAGCCGGGCGCCAATTCCGACACCGCCTGCCGCAACGTCTATCCCTCGATGGAGCCGTTGCCGTGCCCGACCTTCGAGGATGCGTTCAACGCGGTCGAGACCGGCAAGGCCGATCTCGCCATGATCCCGATCGAAAACACCATCGCCGGACGCGTCGCCGACATCCATCATCTCTTGCCGGAATCGAGGATGCACATTGTCGGCGAATATTTCCTGCCGATCCATTTTCAGCTGATGGTGCTGCCTGGCGTCAGGCGCGAAGAGATCAAGACCGTGCACACCCACATCCACGCGCTCGGCCAATGCCGCAAATACATCCGCAAGAACGGCTGGAAGGGAGTGGTCGCGGGGGATACGGCGGGCGCCGCCAAAATGGTCTCCGAGGTCAGGGACCGCACCATGGCCGCGCTGTCGCCGGCGTTGGCCGCGACGCTCTATGGGCTCGACATCATCGAGGAGAACGTCGAGGACACCGACAGCAACGTCACCCGCTTCGTCGTCCTGACCAAGACCAGGCAATGGGCGGAGCGCCCGGCGCCGGACGTCAAGATGATGACGACCTTCATCTTCCGCGTGCGCAACGTGCCGGCCGCGCTTTACAAGGCCATGGGCGGCTTCGCCACCAACGGCATCAACATGACCAAGCTCGAGAGCTACCAACTGGGCGCCTTCACCGCGACGCTCTTCTACGCCGACATCGAGGGCCACCCCGACGATCCGCTGGTCAAGCTGGCGCTGGACGAGCTTCGCTTCTTCTCGCGCGAAGTCCGGATCCTGGGCGTCTATCCGGCCAGCGAGTCGCGGGAGCAGTGGAAGGTGGCGGATTGAGCTACCAGCCCAACGGCACGTAGTCGATTTCCATGAAGGTTTCGACCTCCGGCACCCAACGGTCGCGCACGAAGGCGACATGGTCGGGATGGTCGTTGTACCTGGTGTAGGCTGCCTGGTCGGCGAACTCCATCGAGAAGCCGAACTGATAGTCGTTCTTGGGGCTGACCTGCCGCAATTGCTCGAAATGGGTAACCCCCCGGATCGCCGAGAGGACTTTGCGGGCGTCGACGAGAAATCGCTTTTCCTCCAGCGAGTGCGGCGGGTGCTTCAGCGTGAAGACGACGGTGTGACGGATCATTTGTCTCTCCTGCAATGACTTCGATATTCACTGTTCGCTGTCGACCCAGGCGCGGATGAGGTGGTGCGCGATGGCCGCCTTCGGCGGCGTGACCAGCTTGTCAGGGTGCGTATGCTCCAGCATCAGCAGCACCTCGTCGCGCAAGAACCAGCGGCAGTCCTCCAATTCGTTGAGATCGGCCTGGATGTCTTCGTTGAGCGGCTCGCCGAAGCATCCGATCATCAGCGAATAGGGGAACGGCCAGGGCTGGCTGGCATGGTAGACGACGCGGCCGAGCCGGATGCCCGCCTCCTCCAGCGTTTCGCGGCGCACCGCCGCCTCGATCGTCTCGCCCGGCTCGATGAAGCCGGCAAGCGCCGAATACATGCCCGGCGCGAAGTGCCGGCCTCGCCCGAGAAGGCATTTCTCCCGCGTCGCCGTCAGCATGATCGCCACCGGGTCGGTCCGCGGAAAATGCTCGGCGCCGCAATTGGGGCAGTGGCGTTTGTAGCCACCCGCCCGCATCTGCGATTCGGCGCCACATTTGCTGCAGAAGCGGTGGCTCGCGTGCCAGGCGAGCAGGGCCGCCCCTTGCGCCATCGCGCCGGCGGCGGCCTCGTCGATCAGTCCCTGCATGTAGACCGAGCGGTAATCGATCGCCTTGACGGTTTCGGGCAACTGTTCGGCATCGATGCCCGCCGGCACCGCCAACACCGGCCCCTGTTCGGAAAACCCGAGCAAGACACCCTGGCTGAAGGAAGGACTGAAGGGCTCGCTCTCGGCGACGCGGTACCAGGGGTCGAAACCGCCATCGGCGATCTTTAGCTGGAGCCGGCCGCCATTCATCAGCAGCAGCCTTGTTGTCGGATCGGCCAGCGCCTTGTCGACAGAATCGTCGGCGCGGTTCTCGGATTGCCGGTCGATCGTATTGCCGGCAAAGCCGACGAACTGGCTCGGCTCGCGCAGGGGCGCGTCAAACAGGCGGAAGCTCATATGGACTCTGGCACTTTGGGATGGACATGCTTGGAATGGATACAGGGAAGGCTTATAGCGCCGCCCTTATCGTTTCGGCAAACCGGCGCAGGTCGGAGCGGTGATAGGGCTCGCGCAGGCCATGCCCCCATACCGGGCCGGGCCAGCCGGGATCGCCCTCGGACCTGGCGACGATATGGATATGCAGTTGGCGCACGATGTTGCCGAGCGCGCCGGTGTTGATCTTGGTGCAGCCGCTCACCTTCTTCAGCGCCAGCGCCACCATATTGGTTTCAAAGGTCAGCATCGCCTGGTCGAGCGGCGTCATGTCGTGGATCTCTTCCGCGCCCGGCCGCTGCGGCACCAGCAGCAGCCATGGCCAGCGGCGGTCGTTCATCATCCGCAATTCGCACAGCCCAAGCCACATCAATTGCTCGCTGTCAGCCTCCAGCCGGGCATCCAGCGTGAATCCGGCCTTCAGGCCCGGCAGCATCGGCGTTTCCTAGCTTTTCTTGGTTTACTCAAACTCATGAACGCTAAAGCGGCTGCATCGGGCCTGCAAGCGAATCTCGTGTTTCGCGGTGCCGATTTGCCTGCGCACTTGCATTTCGTCGCGTAATTGCCGATATGGACTGCGGGAGGTTGGTGGTGGACGATCCACTCGCCAACCGGGTCAGGTCCGGAAGGAAGCAGCCCTAACGAGCCCGGAACGGGTCATTGTTCCAGCCTCCCACCTCATCGGCCCTCCTCGCGACATTGACGACGCATTGCAGCGCGGGCGAGACTATGCGCGGGAATCGGCGCCTTCGGGCGCGGCATTTTGGAGCTTAACGGGCGAATGAGCGAAGCCGGAAATTCGGGGGGCGATAGCCTGGCGACAGGCAAGGCCGCTGCCTACCGCGTGCTGGCGCGCAAGTACCGTCCGTCGAATTTCTCCGAGCTGGTCGGCCAGGAGCCGATGGTGCGCACCCTCACCAACGCCTTCGCCACCGGCCGCATCGCCCAGGCCTGGATGCTGACCGGGGTGCGCGGCGTCGGCAAGACCACGACGGCGCGCATCCTGGCGCGGGCCTTGAATTATAAAACCGCCACCGTTGACCAGCCCTCGGTCGATCTCGCCGTGCTCGGCGAGCATTGCCAGGCGATCATGGAAGGCCGCCATGTCGACGTCATCGAGATGGACGCCGCCTCGCACACCGGCATCGACGACATCAGGGACATCATCGAACGCGTGCGCTACGCACCGGTCTCGGCGCGCTACAAGGTCTATATCATCGACGAAGTGCATATGCTGTCCACGCAGGCCTTCAACGGCCTGCTGAAGACGCTGGAAGAACCGCCGCCGCACGTCAAATTCATCTTCGCCACCACCGAGATCCGCAAGGTTCCGATCACCGTCCTGTCGCGCTGCCAGCGTTTCGATTTGAGGCGGATCGATGCCGGGGCGCTGGTCTCCCATCTTTCCTCGATCGCCGCCAAGGAAGGCATTTCGGTCGACGACGACGCGCTGGCCATGATCGCGCGCGCAGCGGAAGGTTCCGCCCGCGATTCGCTCTCCATTCTCGACCAGGCGATCGCCCATGGCGCCGGTTCGGTCGGCGCCGAGGCCGTGCGCGCCATGCTCGGCCTGGCCGACCGCGCCCGCATCGTCGACCTGTTCGAATATGTGATGAAGGGTGACGTGGCGGCAGCACTTGGTGAATTCCGCGCGCAATACGATACCGGCGCCGACCCGGCCGCCGTTCTCACCGATCTTGCCGAGTTCAACCATCTCGTCACGCGGCTGCGCTTCGTGCCGACCGCCATGGACGATGCCTCGCTGTCGCAGGACGAGCGTCAGCGCGGCGCCGAGTTCGCCAGAGCGCTGTCGGTGCGCGTGCTGTCGCGGACCTGGCAGATGCTGCTCAAGGGCATTCCCGAGGTGCAGTCTTCCAGCCGGCCGGTCAGTGCCGCCGAAATGGTGCTGATCCGGCTGGC
The DNA here is from genome assembly GCF_020164745.1 of Mesorhizobium sp. ES1-4. Lineage (GTDB taxonomy): Bacteria > Pseudomonadota > Alphaproteobacteria > Rhizobiales > Rhizobiaceae > Mesorhizobium. Next base: position 118,019 of record NZ_JAIUGV010000006.1, read on the forward strand.
GCACGCCGCCGACCTGCCGACATTGGACGAGGCGCTGAGATCGCTGGAGAGCGGCGCCTCGGCGACTGGCGCCGCGCCGCGCCCGAACGGCGCGCCCGTGAACCCCGGCAATGGCGGCAATGGCACCAGCGCGGTGGCGCAGACACGCATGCCTGGCGGGCCGGGCGGCGCGCAGACCATGCGGCTGGTGGAGGCCACGCCTGCTCCGGCCGCCTTCGTGGCGCCCCCGCAACCGGCGCCGGAGACGCAAGCCGTACCGCTGAAATCGCTGGCCGACATCGTTGCCCTTGCCGACGCACAGCGCGACATCGCCTTCAAGGTGCTGGTCAAGCGCTGCATCCGTCTCGTGCGCATCGAGCCTGGCCGCATCGACGTCAGCCTGACCGATGATGCGCCCAAGATGCTGCTCAACGAGCTGACGACCAAACTGCGCGCCTGGACCGGCCGCAACTGGCTGGTGTCGCTGTCGAAGGAAGAGGGCGGCCAGACGCTGGCCGAAATGGAATCGACGAAGCGTGAAAACGCCTTCCTCGATGCCAGGAGCGACCCGACCGTGGCCGCCATTCTGGCCCGCTTCCCCGGCGCCAAGATCATCGATGTGCGCATTCCCGACACGCCGGACGCCGAAACGAGCGAGGCCGAAATGCCGGTAGAGCCGCCGGCCGATGACGACGAACCCTGATATCCAGCACTAACCCGCAAAGGATCGGACCATGAAAGATCTTCTCGGCCTGATGGGCAAAGCGAAGGAAATGCAGGCCAAATTCCAGGCCATGCAGGACGAAATCGCCACGGTCGAAGCCGGCGGTCAGGCCGGCGGCGGCCTGGTCAGCGTCACGCTGAGCGGAAAGTTCGACATGAAGTCGCTGAAGATCGATCCGTCCTTGTTCAAGGAAGACGAGGTCGAAATCCTCGAGGATTTGATCCTTGCCGCGCACAATGACGCCAAGGCCAAGGTCGAACAGATCATGCAGGAAAAGACCAAGGCGCTGACCGCTGGCCTGCCCATCCCGCCGGGAATGAAACTGCCTTTCTGATGCATGCCGCCTTAGAGCAATTCCAGGAAAAGTGCGTAGCGGTTTTCCGTCCGGAATTGCAAAAACAAAGGGTTAGAGCGGTTCAGCGATTCCACCAAACACTGAATCGCTCTAAGCTGCGCGGCGGTTCCGGGGCAACGATATGCACAGAAGCTGAGACCGCTCGCCCATGATCGTCGAGCCGTCCGAAAGACTGATCGAGCAGCGTATCCGCAACAGGATCTACGAGATTCTGGAAATCCTCGCCGATTGCGATGCAGGTGTCGATCTCGTCGGCATCAAGGGCTACTTCAATCTCTTCGAGGATTTCGTGCATCGGCCTTCGATCGAGGCCGGCACCTCGGCGCTTTCGAAGGACGAACGCGCCATCGTGCTGGAAATCGCCGAATTCCTGGAGGCGGCCTCCGAGACCAATCCTGATTTTACCAAGGCCGAGTTCATCGACAGCGACTGGCCTGGCAAGATCGCGCCGGCGGCCCGGAAGGCGCGGGCGCTGTTTCTCACGCGAGGCCTGTTTTCAGAGAAGGTCGAAGAAGTCGAACCCGGCCAGCCGGCCGCAATCGCCGCCGGGTGATAGGCTGTTCCAGCAAAGCTTGGCGCCGGTTTTTCCGGGAAAAGCGCATGGCGTTACCCAGGGGAATTGCGGCGAAACGAAGAGAGAGCGGTCACCATCCGTGTGAAACGACGGCTCGATCTGTCTGGAAAGCCTCGATTTTGTGTCAATTCGGCAACAGTGCGCGGCTAATAACGTTTTGGCCATCATTTTGCCCGAAAGTGTCTCATTCTTGCCGCGGCCTGGGGCGGGCATTGAAGTGAGAGGGTTACCTGTTGATCGCCACGCGATGGAAGACGCCGCTGTTGCTCGGCGTCGTCACGTCTCCCCTTTTCCTGGCCGCCTGCAGCCAGACCACCTCGCACGGCATGTCGGTCGCCAGCCTGACCGACGCCATCACGCCGAGTTTCCTGAGTTCGCGCGCCTACAGCCACACGCCGAAGGACAGGGAATGCCTGGAAAGGGCGATGTTCTTCGAATCCAACCGGTCGAGCCGCGACGGCATGATCGCCGTCGGCACGGTGGTGATGAACCGGCTGCGCTCGGGCAACCATGGCAGCACCATCTGCCAGGTGGTGGGTGAGCCGGGGCAATTCGCGCCTGGCGTCATGACCAGGCCGATGAATTCGCGCGCAATGCCCGATGTCGAGGAGGCGGCCGACGCCGTGCTCAAGGGCGAGCGGAAGGCCAAGCTCAAGAACACGATGTATTTCCACACTGCCGGTCTGCGCTTCCCCTACAAGAACATGCACTACACCATGGTTGCCGGCGGCAATGCCTTCTACGAAAAGCGCGGCCGCGACTGGCAGCCGCTGCCGGATGAGCCGATGGTTGCCTCCGCCGAGCCGCCCGCCGCACTGCCTGGGGTGGCCGCGACCCGTGTAGCATCCGTCGAGACGGCGCGCCCGGCCAAGGCATCCGTTCGCAACGCTCCGCCGCAACAGGTCTACATGACCGCCGCCGCCGAACCGGCGGCCAGGCCGGCACCCGCCCGCATTGCCCCCGCGCAGCAGACCTATCTGACCGCATCCGTGGCGCCGACGGCAAAGTCCGCAAGGGTTTCGGCGAAGCCGATCGAAATTGCCATGCAGGAGCCGATGGAAGAGCCGGACGCCGCCCGCTTTGGCGGAGTCTTGAACGCGACGGTCATCAGTTCGGTCCAGGGTGAGCCGCAAGAGGCGGCGATGGGCTTCCAGTCGACGCCCGAGAATACCGACGCCATCGGCGCGATGATCGTCAGCCAGGGCCGACCGCTCGAAGCCAACTGAATTCCTTCGCATGGCAGCATGGCGAGCCTGCGTCGATCGGGGGTGTTTGAAAGCGCCCTGAAAAATCCTGGGTCGGATCACCATTTTCCGGAAACGATGAACCGATCAGACTGTTGTTTGACGCAATTCCGGACGGAAAACCGCTTCGCACTTTTCCTGGAATTGCACTAGATCAGAGCGATGTCCAAGCGAATCGCCGGTCCCGAGATCGAACGCCTGATCCAACTCCTGGCCAAGGTGCCGGGGCTTGGGCCCCGTTCGGCCAGGCGCGCTGCCCTGCACCTGATCAAAAAGAAGGAACAGTTGCTGTCGCCGCTCGCTAGCGCCATGGGCGAGGCCGCCGACAAGGTGCGCATCTGCTCCACCTGCGGCAATGTCGACACGTCGGACCCGTGCATGATCTGCACGGATCCACGCCGCGATGCCGCCACCCTGATCATCGTCGAGGACGTGTCGGATCTCTGGGCGCTGGAGCGGGCGGCAGCGATGAATGTGCGCTACCACGTGCTCGGCGGCACGCTGTCGCCGCTGGATGGCATCGGCCCCGACCAGCTCAACATCCGCTCGCTTATCGACCGGATCGCCGGCGGCGAGGTCAAGGAGGTCATCCTCGCCGTCAACGCGACGGTCGAGGGCCAGACCACCGCGCACTACCTCACCGATCAGATCTCCGGCTTCGAAGTCAAGATAACGCGGCTGGCGCACGGCGTGCCGGTCGGCGGTGAACTCGACTATCTCGACGAAGGCACGCTGGCCGCCGCGCTGCGCTCGCGGACGGCGTTTTGAGGGGACGGGGTTTGTGACGGATTCTTCTTCTGACGCGATTGCACTGCGTGTGAAGGAACGCAAGCATCGAACATTGACTCTCCTTCCCCTCTTTGCAGCTTTCGTTCTTTTCCTCCTCACCCTTCCCACCCGCGCAGCCCCCATCGATGACCAGTTCCAGGCATGGCTGCAGAACGACCTCTGGCCCGAGGCCAAGGCCAAAGGCATTTCAAGGAAAACCTTCGACGCCGCCTTCATCGGCGTGAAACCGAACCTGAAACTCCCTGACCTCGTCATGCCCGGTGAGAAGCCGGCGACGCCCCAGAAGCAGCATCAGGCCGAGTTCGGTCCGCCCGGCGCCTATTTCGCCGAGAAGATCATCGGCGCCGTCACCTCCGGCGGTCGGGCTCGAAAGAGCGCCAACGCCCGAGTGCTGGGGCTGATCGAGAAACGCTACGGCGTGCCGGGCGAGATCGTGCTGGCCATATGGGGCCGCGAAACCGGTTTCGGTGCGGCGAAGATGCCCTACGACGCCTTCGAGGTGCTGGGCACCAAGGCGTTCATGTCGACGAAAAAGGATTTCTTCCGCACCGAACTGCTGGCGGCGCTGGAGATCGTCGAGCGCGGGCTGGCCCCGGTCGGCGCGATGAAGTCGTCCTGGGCCGGTGCGCTCGGCCAGCCGCAGTTCATGCCGACCTCTTTCCTCAAGCATGCCGTCGATTTCGACGGCGACGGCCGCGCCGACATCTGGAATTCGACCCCTGACGTGCTGGCCTCGATCGCCAATTACCTCGCTCACCATGGCTGGGTGCGGGGCCGCGGCTGGGGCTTCGAGGTGACCGTGCCTGAGAGCGTCTCCTGTTCGCTGGAAGGCCCGGATCAGGGCAAAAAGATTTCGCAATGGGCCGCGATGGGCATCAAGCGAGTCGGCGGCAAATCGTTCCCGACAAGCGAGCTGAAGGCGGAAGGCTTCCTGCTGATGCCGGCCGGACGCAGCGGCCCAGCCTTCATCGCGACCCCCAATTTGTACGTGCTGAAGGAATACAACACCAGCGACCTCTACGCGCTGTTCATCGGTCATGGCGCCGACCGCATCGCCAACGGCGATCAGAATTTTTCCGGTAGCTGGGGCCAGGTCGGCGATCTCCACCGCTCCGACATCGCCGCCCTGCAGCGGGCCTTGGAAACCAAGGGCTACGATGTTGGCAGCGCCGACGGCCTGCCTGGTTTCAAGACCCGCCGCTCGATCGGCAAGTGGCAGGAAAAGAACGGCCTCCCGGCGACCTGCTTTCCCGATGCCGGTCTCGTCGCCGCGCTGAAATAGCTTCAAAATCGACCCGGCTCTAAGAAAATGCCTGGCGCTCTGCGGCGTCGATTGGCCGGCACAGGCGTGGATGCGCCGCAGTGCATTCTGATCCGCTCATGCTGTCTCACAAATCCTCGTTGCCGGTCCCGGGGGCGCCGGATATGGTGTTGACCAACTGGACAAAAACCACGACGGTAGCGTTCAAGGGCTTCGTCAGACCCCGAAAAGAACACCGCAATCCTGAGCCGGGAACTCAGGTCCACAAACAACAAAACAGGGAACAATCATCATGATGATGGAAAAGCTTGCTCTACGATCCCGCATCCTGCTTGCGGGCGCCGCCATGTCGGCGCTGCTTCTGGCCGGAGCGCCGGCTGGCGCAGTGACGCCCGCCGACACGCTTGTCGAAGGTTTTGCCATCGACGACATCATCTCGATGGATCCGGGCGAGGCGTTCGAACTGTCGACCGCCGAAGTCACCGGCAACACCTATGACCTTCTTGTCCGCCTCGACCTCAGCGACACTTCCAAGGTCAAGCCCGATCTCGCCGAAAGCTGGACCGTCTCCGACGATGGCCTGACCTATACGTTCAAGCTCAAGCCGGGCCTGAAATTCGCCTCCGGCAACCCGATCACCGCCGCCGACGTCGCCTATTCGTTCGAGCGCGCCGTCAAGCTGGACAAGAGCCCGGCCTTCATCATCGACCAGTTCGGCATCAGCGGCGACAACGTCACCGAGAAGGCCAAGGCGGTCGACGACACCACCTTCCAGTTCATCGTCGACAAGGCTTACGCGCCAAGTTTCGTCCTGAACTGCCTGTCGGCTACCGTCGCATCGGTCGTCGATAGCAAGCTGGTCAAGGAGCACGTCGTCAAGGCAGCGCCCACCGCCGATTACAAATGGGATAACGACTTCGGCAACGCCTGGCTGAAAACAGGCTATGCCGGCTCGGGCGCCTACAAGCTGCGCGAGTGGCGTGCCAACGAAGCCGTCGTCATGGAGCGCAACGATAATTATCATGGCGAGAAGGCCAAGCTCGCTCGCGTCATCTACCGCAACATGAAGGAAAGCTCGGCGCAACGCCTGGCACTTGAAGCCGGGGATATCGACGTAGCCCGCAACCTCGAGCCGAACGACCTCGACGCCATCGCCAAGAACGCCGATCTCACCACCACCAGCGCACCGAAGGGCACGGTCTACTACATCAGCCTCAACCAGAAGAACCCGAACCTCGCCAAACCCGAAGTCCGTCAGGCCTTCAAATACCTTGTCGACTATGATGCTTTGAGCACGACTATCCTCAAGGGCATCGGCGAAATCCATCAGTCGTTCTTGCCCAAGGGCGACCTCGGAGCCATGGACGACAATCCCTTCAAGCTCGACGTTGCCAAGGCCAAGGAACTGCTGGCCAAGGCCGGCCTGCCGGATGGCTTCAGCGTCACCATGGACGTACGCACCGGCCAGCCGACCACGGGCATGGCGGAATCGATCCAGCAGACGCTCGGACAGGCAGGCATCAAGCTGGAGATCATTCCAGGCGACGGCAAGCAGACGCTGACCAAGTACCGCGCCCGCAACCACGACATCTATATCGGCAATTGGGGACAGGATTATTTCGATCCGAACTCCAACGCCCAGACCTTCGCCTCGAATCCGGATAATTCCGATGCCGGCAAGTCGCACACACTCGCCTGGCGCAATAGCTGGGACATTCCGGAGTTGACCAAGGAGACGGAAGCGGCACTCCTGGAGAAGGATACGGCCAAGCGCGCTGATATGTACAAGGATCTGCAGCAGAAGGTCCTCGACACCAGCCCCTTCGTCATCATCCATCAGCAGTTGGAAGTGGCCGGGCTACGCAAGAACCTCAAGGACTTCAAGCTCGGCCCGAGCTTCGATACCAACTTCGTCGGCCCGGTCTCGAAAGAGTAACGCCGACGGACGCGCCGCGTGAGCGCGATTGAAAACGAGAGCGGGCGCGGCAGCGCCCGCGCGGTCGCTATTGCGTCGGCGATCGGCCGCTTCCTGGTCATCGCGGTGACGACCTATCTTGGCCTGCTTGCGGTCACCTTCTTCATTGGCCGTGTCATCCCGATCGATCCGGTGCTGGCGGTGCTCGGCGACCGGGCGCCACTTAATGTCGTCGAGCGCACGCGCCGCGAGATGGGTCTAGACCTGCCTTTGATCGAGCAGTTCTACATCTATGTGAAAAACGCCCTGAACGGTGATTTCGGCACCTCGGTGCTGACCACCAATCCGGTCATGACCGACATCCGCCGCGCGCTTCCGGCAACGACGGAACTGGCCACGCTGGGGACACTGATCGGCGCGTTGTTTGGCGTGCCGCTTGGCGTACTGGCCGCGGTGAAGCGCGGCAGCCTCATCGACCAGATCGTGCGCGTCATCGGCCTGATCGGTTATTCCGTGCCGATCTTCTGGCTTGGCATGCTGGCCCTGGTGCTGTTCTACGCCAAGCTGCAATGGGTCGCGTTCCCCGCCCGGCTCGACGTCGTCTACGAATACACCTTCACGCCGATCACCGGTTTCTACCTGCTCGACTCGGCGATGCAGGGACAGTGGGACGTCTTTTACGACGCCTTCCGGCACATCGTCCTGCCGGCCTCGCTGCTCGGCTATTTCTCGCTCGCCTATATCAGCCGCATGACGCGCTCGTTCATGCTCAATGAACTCGCCCAGGAATATGTCGTCGCCGCGCGCGCCAAGGGCCTGTCGGAAACCCGCATCATCTGGGGCCACGCGCTGCGCAATGCCGCCGTGCCGATGGTGACGGTAATCGCGCTGTCCTATGCCGGGCTGCTCGAAGGCTCGGTGCTGACGGAGACCGTTTTCTCCTGGCCGGGCATCGGCCTCTACATCACCAACTCGCTGCAGAACGCCGACATGAACGCGGTGCTCGGCGGTACCATCGTCATCGGCTCGGTGTTCATAGGCATCAACCTTCTGTCCGACTTGCTTTACCGCCTGCTCGATCCAAGGACGAAATCCGCATGAGCGCCGAGGCGATCCAGAGCCGCCGCGAATGGTTGCTGTCGGAACGGCCGGCGTCGCGCATGCAGGCCAGGCTCGGCCGCGCCTATGTCGCGTGGCGGCGCTTTTCCGCCAATCGGCTGGCCCTTGTCGGTCTGCTCATCATCATCGCGCTCTTGCTCATTGCCGCGCTTGCCGGTGTGCTGGCGCCCTATTCGCCGACCTTCGGCGACCTGAAGAACGCGCGGCTGCTGGCGCCGAGTGCTGAGCATTGGTTCGGCACCGACGACCTTGGCCGCGACATCCTTTCGCGCATCCTCTACGGCTCGCGCTGGACGCTCTATGTGGTCATTCTGGTTGCCATCATCGCGGCTCCCATCGGCCTGCTGGTCGGCACCGTCGCCGGCTATGCCGGCGGCTGGACCGATGCCATCCTGATGCGCATCACCGACATCTTCCTCGCTTTCCCCAAGCTGATCCTGGCGCTGGCCTTCGTCGCGGCCCTCGGCCCTGGCATCGAGAATGCGGTGCTGGCCATCGCCATCACCTCCTGGCCTCCTTATGCTCGAATTGCCCGAGCGGAAACGCTGACCGTGCGCAATTCCGATTACATCAAGGCGGTGCAACTGATGGGCGCCTCGCCCTTCCGCATCGTGCTGCGCCACATCATGCCGCTGTGCATCTCGTCGCTGATCATCCGCGTCACGCTCGACATGGCCGGCATCATCCTCACCGCCGCCGGCCTCGGTTTCCTCGGCCTCGGCGCGCAGCCGCCGCTGCCCGAATGGGGCACCATGATCGCGTCGGGCCGCCGCTTCGTGCTCGACCAATGGTGGGTGGCCGGTGCGCCGGGCTTCGCTATCCTCATCGTCAGCCTCGGCTTCAACTTGCTTGGCGACGGCCTGCGCGACGCGCTCGATCCGCGAAGCGGTGACCAATGAGCGCCCTTCTCGACGTCGAGGATCTGCGCGTCACCTTCCCGACCCGCACCGGGCTGATCGAGGCGGTGCGTGGCGTTTCCTTTTCGCTCGGCCGCGAACGCCTCGGCATCGTCGGTGAGTCCGGCTCGGGCAAGTCGCAGACGGGCCGTGCCATCATGGGCCTGACACCACCGCAGGCGAGGATATCGGCCAACAAATTGACCTTCGACGGCATCGACCTGCTCGGCGTCTCGTCACGCCAACGCCGGGCATTGCGCGGCAACCGCATCGCCATGATCCTGCAGGATCCGAAATACTCGCTCGACCCGGTGATGAGCATCGGCCGCCAGATCGTCGAGACGCTGCGCACGCACGAGACAGTCACCAAGGCCGAGGCGCGGGAGCGGGCGCTGGCCATGCTGGAGGCCGTACAGATCCGTGACCCCAAACGCGTCTTCGATCTGCATCCGCACGAGGTCTCCGGCGGCATGGGCCAGCGCGCCATGATCGCCATGATGCTGATCGCCGGACCGGAAATGCTGATCGCCGACGAGCCGACGTCGGCGCTCGACGTCACCGTGCAGCTCGACGTGCTCGACATCCTGGATAAACTGGTCAGTGAGCGCGGCATGGGGCTGATCTTCATCTCGCACGATCTGCGCCTGGTCTCGTCCTTCTGCGACCGCGTCGTGGTCATGTATGCGGGCAAGGTCGTCGAGCAGTTGAAGGCCTCCGAGCTACGCCATGCCCAGCATCCCTACACGCGCGGCCTGCTCAATTGCATGCCGAGGATCGGCTTCGAGCGCCACCCGCTGCCGGTACTCGAGCGCAAGCCGGAGTGGTCGGCATGACCGCCGCGATCGTCGTCGAGGGGCTGGAAGTGGTCTTCGACCGCTTTCGCGCGCTGAAGGGCGTCAGCCTCGAGGTCAGGGAGGGAGAGTCCTACGGGCTGGTCGGCGAAAGCGGCTCCGGCAAATCGACGCTGCTGAGAGCGATCACCGGCTTGGCGCCGGTCTCCTCGGGCACCATCACCGTCAACGGCAAGAGGCTCGGCAAAAGCCGCGACAGGGCGTTTTACCGCGAGGTGCAGATGGTCTTCCAGGATCCGTACGGCTCGCTGCACCCACGCCAGACCGTCGACCGCCTGCTGCAGGAACCTCTAGCCATCCACGGCTTCGCCGACGGAGAAAGGCGCATCGAACGCGCGCTGGACGAGGTTGGCCTCGGCAAGGGTTTTCGCTTCCGCTACGCGCACCAGCTCTCGGGCGGCCAGCGCCAGCGCGTGGCGATCGCGCGTGCGCTGATCCTCGAACCCTCGATCCTGCTGCTCGACGAGCCGACTTCGGCGCTCGACGCCTCGGTGCAGGCCGAAGTGCTGAACTTGCTCGAAGAGGTGCGGCGGCGGCGCAAGCTCACCTTTCTGATGGTCAGCCACGACCTCGCCATCATCACCCATATGTGCGAGCGGCTGATGGTGATGCAGAACGGCGAGGCGGTGGAGACGCTGACCGCCAGCCAGCTGATCGGCCACCGCGTCGATGCGGACTATACGCGCAATCTGCTCAGGGCGAGCGAGGGGTTTGTGCGGGCCTGACGTTTATCGCCGACCGAGGGGTGGGCGGGAACTCGGCAGTCGAATTTCCGTCTCAAACCGCTCCACCTTCGGGCACCGTTTCCCCTTGTACGCCGTTGCCTTCGGGCTCCCGCTTCGGCTCCTTGATACGGAACCACGTCACATACAGCGCCGGCAGGAACAGCAGCGTGATCGCGGTGCCGGCGATGATGCCGCCCATCATGGCATAGGCCATCGGCCCCCAGAACACTTCGCGGGCGATCGGGATCAGCGCCAGGCTGGCGGCGGCGGCCGTCAGAGCGATCGGCCGCATGCGGTGCTCGGTCGCCTCGATCACGGCGGCCCAGCGATCCTTGCCCTCCCGGACGAGATCCTCGATCTGCACGATCAGGATGACGGAGTTGCGGATCAGGATACCGATCAGCGCCAGCACGCCAAGGATGGCGACGAAGCCTAACGGCGCGCCGCTCGGCACCAGCGCCGCCACCACGCCGATCAGGCCGAGAGGCGCCACCGCCACCACCAGGAACAGGCGCTGGAAGCTCTGCAACTGCACCATCAGGATTGTCGCCATCACGAACAGCATCAACGGCACCACGGCGGCGATCGGTCCCTGGCTTTTGGCGCTCTCCTCGACGGAGCCGGCGGTCTCGACCGAATAGCCAGGCGGCAGCTTGGCGATGAAGGCGTCGACCGACGGCTTGAGTTCGTTGACCACGGTCGCCGGCAGTGCGTCGCCAACCAGCCCGGCGCGCACGGTGATGGTCGGGATGCGGTCGCGCCGCCAAACCGTCGGCTGCTCGAGGTCGTAGCGGAAGTTGGCCACCGCCGCGAGCGGGATCGCCTCGCCGGTGCTGGTCGGCAGCTGCATGTTCTGCAACGTTTCGATCGAGCCACGCTCGGCGTCGCGTGAGCGGGCCACGACATTGATCAAATAGGTGGCGTCGCGCACCTGGGTGATGGTGGAGCCGCCAACCGTGCTGTTCAGCGCGCTGGCGATGTCGGAGGAGGTAATGCCGAGCTGGCGCGCCTTGTCCTGCAGCACGTCGACCCTCAGCACGCGTTGCGGTTCGTTCCAGTCGAAGGTCGGAGCGGCGAGCTTGGGGTTGACGGAAATAATGCCGGCGAATTGTTGCGCCAGTTGGCGCACCGTCTGGATGTCGGGGCCGCCGACGCGGTATTGCACCGGACGCCCGACCGGCGGACCGAGTTCGAGCAGCTTGACGAAGGCGTCGGTGCCGACGAACTCCTCGCGCAGCAGCTTCTCCAGCGCCGGCTTCACCCGGTTGCGCGCCTCGATGCTCTTGGTGACGATCACTGTCTGGCCGAAATAGGGGTTGGCCGGCTGCACGTCATAGGCCAGCACGAAGCGCACCGCGCCCTGGCCGATATAGGACGAGAAATGGTCGATGTCGGGATTGCCGACCAGCGCCCGCTGTTCGAAGCGCTCCATCTGGTCGCGTGTATCGACGATCGACGCGTTCTGCGGCAAGTTCCAGTCGACGACCAGTTCCGGCCGGTCGGATGGCGGGAAGAACTGCTGCTGGACAAGGCCGAAACCGGCGATCGAGGCCGCAAACAACAGCACCGTCACGATGATCGTCAGCCAGCGATGGCGCACCGAGCCGACAAGGACCCTTCGAAACAGCGACGTGAGGCGGCCGGGCTGGTCGTGGTGCTTGGCCTTCATCGTCGCCGGCAGGATGGTGACGCCGAGCAGCGGCGCGAACAGCACCGCCACGATCCATGACACCAGCAGCGATACGGCGATGACGACGAACAGGGTGAAGGTGTATTCGCCTGCCGCGCTCGAGTTGAGGCCGATCGGGATGAAGCCTGCGACCGTTACCAGCGTGCCGGTCAGCATCGGGAAGGCAGTCGAGGTGTAGACATAGGTCGCGGCCTTGCGCAGGCTATCGCCGACCTCCAGTCGCGCCACCATCATCTCCACCGCGATCATGGCGTCGTCGACCAGCAGGCCGAGCGCGATGATCAGCGCACCCAGCGAAATGCGCTGCAGCGATATGCCGAGATATTCCATCACCGTGAAGGTGATGGCCAGCACCAGCGGGATCGACAGCGCCACCACGAAGCCGGCGCGCATGCCGAGGCTGATGAACGACACCGCGAGCACGATGGCCACCGCCTCGAACAAGGCGCGCGTGAAGCCCGACACCGCTTCCTCGACGATGACCGGCTGGTCGGCGACCAGATGCACGCCGACGCCGACCGGCAGGTCGGCCAGCACCTTGTTCATTTCCTCATGCAGGGCCTCGCCGAACTGCAGCAGGTTGGCGTTGGGCTTCATGCCGATGGCGAGTCCGATCGCGTCCTGGCCGTTGAAACGGAACAGCGCCGTCGGCGGATCGACATAGCCGCGCGTGATCGTTGCCACGTCGCTCAGCCGGAAGAAGCGATCGTTGACGCGCAGATTGATGGCGCGAAGGCTTTCTTCCGAAGTGAACTGGCCGCCGACGCGCACGCTGATGCGTTCCGGGCCGGACTGGATGACCCCGGACGGCGTGATGGCGTTCTGCGCCTGCAGGCTGGCCACGATCGCCTGCTGGTTAAGACCAAGCGCCGCGATCTGGCGGGTCGAGAATTCGAGATAGATGGCTTCGTCCTGGGCGCCCACCAGGTCGACCTTGCCGGCATTCGGCACGGTCAGGATTCTTGTTCTGATATCCTCGACATAGTCGCGCAACTGGCGCGGGGTCAGCCCGTCCGCCGTGAAGGCGTAGATGTTGCCGTAGACGTCGCCGAAGCGGTCGTTGAAAAAAGGTCCCTGCACGCCTTGCGGAAACTGCGAGCGGATGTCGTTGACCATATTGCGCACCTGAAGCCAGGTCGGCACGACGTCGCGCGCCTTGGTGGTCGGCTTCAGGTTGACGAAGATGACGGTCTGGCCGGCTGTTGTGAGCGACTTGGTGTAGTCGAGGCTGTCGAGTTCCTCGAGCTTCTTCTCGATGCGGTCGGTCACCTGGCGCACGGTCTCGTTGACCGAGGCGCCTGGCCAGTTGGCCTGGACGATCATCGTCTTGATGGTGAAGGACGGATCTTCCTCGCGGCCGAGATTGAGATAGGAAAATACGCCGGCCAACACGAAGACCAGCATGAAGTACCAGACGAGCGAGCGGTGGTTGAGTGCCCAGTCGGAGAGGTTGAAGCCTTTCATGAGGCCCCTCCCTCGGGCACTTTCACCTTTTGGCCTTCGCTCAGGCTGTGAACGCCCGCGGTGACGACGCGCATGCCGGCCTCGAGCCCTTCGGCAACGGTGAAGGTGCCGCCATTCTTCGACGCGAGCTTGATATCGCGCGCGCTCACGCTCGACGTCCGCGGATCGACGATCCACACCTTGTCGGAACCATCCTTTTCGAGCAGCGCCGAAATGGGCAGCTCGATTGTTGGTACGACCTTGGTGATCCGGGTCGCCGTTACGGTCGACCCCAGCCTGAAGGCCTGCGGCGGATCGGTCAGCGTCAGCTTGACGCGCCGGGTGCGGGTCGAGCCCTCGGCCTGTGGCGCGATTTCGCGCAGCTTGGCCTCCGTCTGGATCGTCGGCAGTGATTGCAGGATGACCTGGAACGGTGTGCCGGCGGTTAGATCGCCGGTCAACTGATCGGGAATATCGACCACCGCCTCGCGCAGGTCCGAGCGCGCCACGGTGACGACAGTCTGGCCGGGCGAAACCGTCTGGCCAACCTCCGCGCCGACCGCGGTGACGACACCGTCAAAATCCGAGAACAGCCTGGCATAACCAAGCTGCTCCTGCGACTTCGCCAGCGAGGCCTTGGCCCGTTCGACACTGGCTTCGGCCGCCTTCCGTGCCTGCTGCGCGGCATCGAAGACGGACTGTGGCGTGTTGGCGGAGGCAAGCAACTGGCGCTGGCGCTCCTCGCTGGCGGCGGCGTTCGCGAATTGCGCCTCGGCGTTGGAGAGTTCCGCCTTGGCTGCTTGCACCGCCAGCTCGAGCGCGGTCGGGTCGAGCGCGGCGATCGTCGTGCCCTTGGTGACGATGTCGCCGACCTTGACGTCGCGCGAGACAACCCGACCAAGCAGGCGGAAGGCAAGATCGGCACTGACCTGCGGCTCGATCGAGCCGGCAAAGCCGAAAGTCTGGGTGGTGCGCGGCTCGACCACCACGGACAGCACCGGCCGGATGATCTCTGGAGGCTTTTCGTCCGACTTCGAGCAGCCGGCGAGCGTGCCAAGCGCGGCAAGGCCAAGCAGGATGGCTGGCAGCCGCTTCATTGCGCCGCTCCCGCTGTCTCGACCGTCTGGCCTGGGCTGAGCAATTGCCCGCCCGCTGTGACGACGCTTTGGCCCACGTCCAGCCCCTTGGCGATGACGACGGTTCCCGAATCGTAAGCCAGCACCTCGACAGGTGTCGCCGTCACCGCCTTGGTCGCGGTATCGACGACCCAGACTGCCGGCTTGCCGGCGCTGGAGGTCAGCGCCTGCCAGGGCAGCAGGATCGCCTTCGCCGGTTTGGCGCCGACCGAGCCGATGACGGCCGCCCCCAGCGGCATGCCGGGCGGCGTGTCGGGAATGGCGACCTTGACCCTTATCGAGCCTGAAGCCGGGTCGACCGCCGGCGAGATTTCGCGCACTTTGCCTGTTGCCCTGACCTGCGGATCGGACAACAGCGTGATCGTCACCGCCGGAGAGGCGGGTGTCCTGGCGACCAGCGTCTCCTGCACATTGAACACCGCGTCGCGGTCGCCATCCTCGGCGATCGTGAAGGCCGTCTGCGCCGCCTGCACCACCTGGCCAGCCTCGACCTGACGGGCGGTGATCACGCCCGGCGCGCCCGCCTTGAGCTCGGTGAAGGACAGGTTCTGCTAGGCATTGGCCAACGCGCTCTGCCCGGCGTCGACGCTGCCTTGCGCCACCTTCAAGGCCTGGTCGGCCGTGTCATAATCGCGCCTGGTGGTGAAGCCCTGGGCAAGCAGCGTCTTCTGCCGCTCGAAAGTGGCTGCGGCTTGGGTCAATTGCGCCCGTGCGGCATCGAGATCGGCCTGCGCCGAACGCAGGTCGGCCTGCTGCTCCTGCGGATCGATGCGGGCAAGCACCGTCCCTTTATCGACATGCTGGCCGACACCGACAAGCCGCTCCGCGACGCGTCCGCCGACCCGGAACGACAGATTGTTCAGCGTGCGCGCCGCGATCACTCCGGTCAGCGAGGTCCTCGGTGCATAATCGGCCATGGCCACCGTTTCGGTGCGCACCATCACGGGCAGCTTTTTTTCCGCCGCCTCCTGCTTCTGGCAGCCCGCGAGCAGCGCCAGGGCCGTGCAGGCGAGAATCGAAGCGGTGGGACAAGACAATCGGCGGGAGGTTTTGAGCGATGACGGCGAGACGGACGAAGTCGCGTTCCTGCTCATGGGCTCCCCTCTGCCGCGGGCCGCTCGTTGATCGCGACACCTCGCGGATAGCTGGAGGATAATCGATCGCCATAAAAAGGAAACCGGTCTCGTACACGTATCGCACGACTGGTTAAGGGGCAGGCATCCGCTGGATGCAGGCCCAATCGCCAGCCAATGGTGCCGACTTGAGGAAAACGTGAAATAAGGTCAGAAGACGTCTGATCAACGAGAACGGGCACCGGCCCGATGAGGGATACCATGAAGAATTCAGCCATTTCCGAACGCAAGAACCAGTCGATTTCACGCGGCGTCGGGATGACCACGCAGATCTACGCCGACCGGGCCGAGAACTCGGAAATCTGGGACGTAGAGGGCCGCCGCTATATCGACTTCTCCTCGGGCATCGCCGTCGTCAACACCGGCCACCGCCACCCCAGGGTGATCGAGGCGGTCAAGGCGCAACTCGACCGCTTTACCCACACCTGCCACCAGGTTGTTCCTTATGAGAGCTATGTGCGGCTGGCCGAGCGGCTGAACGCCATGCTGCCCGGCAAGTTCGAGAAGAAGACCATCTTTGTCACCACCGGCGCCGAGGCGGTCGAGAACGCCATCAAGATCGCCCGCAACGCCACGGGCCGCCAGGCCGTCATCGCCTTTGGCGGCGGCTTCCACGGCCGCACCTTCATGGGCATGGCGCTGACCGGCAAGGTCGTACCCTACAAGGTTGGCTTCGGCGCCATGCCGGGCGACGTCTACCACGTGCCGTTCCCCGTGCAACTGCATGGTGTCTCGGTCGCCGATTCGCTGGCCGCCCTCGACAAGCTGTTCAAGGCCGATGTCGATCCGGCCCGCGTCGCCGCGATCATAATCGAGCCGGTTCAGGGTGAGGGCGGCTTCTACGACGCGCCGCGTGAACTCCTGACCGCGCTGCGCAAGCTCTGCGACCAGCATGGAATGCTTCTGATCGCCGATGAAGTGCAGACCGGCTTTGCCCGCACCGGCAAGATGTTCGCGATGGATCACCATGATGTGGCGGCCGACATCACCACCATGGCCAAGAGCCTGGCCGGCGGCTTTCCGCTGGCGGCCGTCACCGGCCGGGCCGAGATCATGGATGCGCCTGGCCCTGGCGGGCTCGGCGGCACCTATGGCGGCAGCCCGATCGGCGTCGCCGCCGCACATGCGGTTCTCGACGTGATCGAGGACGAAAAGCTGTGCGACCGCGCCAACACGCTGGGTGCGCGGCTGAAGCAGCGTCTGCAGTCGATCCGCGACGACGTGCCCGAGATCGTCGACATCAGGGGGCTTGGCTTCATGAATGCGGTGGAGTTCAACGACGTCAAGAAGGGCCTGCCATCGGCCGAAATCGCCAATGCGGTCAGGCTGAAGGCGCTCGACAAGGGGCTGATCCTGCTGACCTGCGGCGTCTACGGCAACGTCATCCGCTTCCTGGCGCCGATCACCATCCAGGACGAAGTCATGAACGAGGCGCTCGACATCCTCGAAAGCTCGATCCGCGAAGCCTGCGCCGCCTGAGGGGCGGCGCCCATTCCCCTCCTGACGGTTCTACGCCGAGGCCGGTAAACGGCCGTCAGGAGTTCGGGGTCTGCAACCAGGCCGGAATATTCATTCTGGCATGCAGCACGCGCCACACATCGATATGGTCGGTCTGCTCAACATAGAAAATCAGGTATGGATAGCGCTTGAGTTGTACGCTACGCAGGCCGGGCAATCCGATTTCGTAGCCATATCTCAAAGAGCCGGATGCTGGATGGCTGGCTATCAGTTCGTAGGCGCTTTGAAGATCCTCGACATAACCCAGCGCCACACGCGAACCAACTTCGCGTGCAAAATAATCAACGGCCTCCTCGATATCCCGCAGAGCAAGGCTTCGAGGAACAATCGCTTTTGCGGCCACCTAACTTATTGGCCCTGCGCTCGTTTTCGCAGCGCGGCAAAATAGTCGGCGTCGACGGGAGCGCCCGGCGCGGATGATGCGCCCTCGAGAAGCAAACCGCGCAGAAGTTGGCGATCCTGATCATGACGGATCAATTCACGCACATATTCGCTGCTCGTCCCATAGCCCCGATCCGCCACTTGCTGATCGACAAAATGTTTCAAGCTATCCGGCAGTGAGATATTCATGGTGCTCATTCGCGCACGATATAGCGTATGGCAAATATTGGCAATTCTACGCACTGGCCTTTGCAGGCTCCTGGTTCTGAAACGCGGCAAGTGCTGCCTTCAGCCTTTCGGGGCCTAGCGCCACCGTTTCCCGCGTCGGCGAGAAGCCGGCGCCGAGCATCTTGCGGCCAAGCATGTGGTCACCCGGCCGGTTGACGGATTCGATGCCGAGCAGCCGGTCGCCGGCATAGTGGTAGATCGAGAATTTGTTGTCGGGCAGGTCACCCAGCACGACATGGCTGTCGCCGCCGGCGGTCAGGCCGACCATCTGCAGTTTCATGTCGCCAATGTCTGACCAGAACCATGGCACCGCCGAGTAGGCATCGATGTGACCGGTGATGGTCCGCGCGGCGAGCCGCGCCTGGTCGGTGGCGTTCTGCACCGATTCCAGCCGCACGTCGCCGCCGGTGAACCAGTGCCGGTACGAGGCGGCGTCGCCGATGGCCAGAATCTCCGGCACCGAGCTCCGCATCTGGTGATCGACGCGGATGCCGTTGGCTATGGTGAGGCCGGCTGCCTGCGCCAGTTCGACATTCGGCACGGCGCCGATGCCGACAATGACCATACGTGCCGGCAGCCTTTCGCCTGACGAGCTGATCGCAGCCACGACATGGCCGTTTTCGCCTTCGAGCCCTGAAATCGAGGTTCCGGTGAGGATGCGCACACCCGTCGCTTCCAGCCTTTGCTGGACATGGCTCGCCACCACCGGTGCCACGGCACGACCGAGCAGCCGGTCGACCGCCTCCACCACCGTCACGGTGCGGCCGCCCGCCCGCAGCGTCGCGGCGATCTCCAAGCCGATGAAGCCGCCGCCGAGGATGACAACATCTTCGCTCTGCGCGCTCAGCTCCCGGATCAGCCGCGCGTCGGAAAGCGAACGCAGCGACACCACGCCGGACAGGTCCGCCCCAAGCAGCGGCAGGGCGCGCGGGCGCGAGCCGGTCGCCAGGATCAGATGGTCGAAGGCAAGCGCGCCGCCGCCGGCAATTTCGAGACTGTGGCGGCGGGCATCGATGCGCTCGATCCGGATGCCCGGCCGGTAGTCGATGGCGCTGCCGGTGTAGAAGGCCTCGCCTCGAAGCGGTTGCGGCTTGGCCTCGGCATCCTTGATGAAGGTCTTCGACAGCGGCGGCTTGTGGTAGGGCAGTTCGTTCTCGTCACCGACCAGGATCACCGGCCCTTCATAGCCATCCTCGCGCAGACTGG
This sequence comes from Mesorhizobium sp. ES1-4, assembly GCF_020164745.1. Classification (GTDB taxonomy): domain Bacteria; phylum Pseudomonadota; class Alphaproteobacteria; order Rhizobiales; family Rhizobiaceae; genus Mesorhizobium. The sequence continues at coordinate 137,186 of NZ_JAIUGV010000006.1, forward strand.
CGGCCGCTTGCACGCCCGCATGACCCGCACCGACAATGACCACGCCGTTCTTCATCGCATTCCGATCCCGATTCGATCCTAGGACGTCCCGCCAAGTGGCAATTGTCTGGCGCCGCCGCAAGAGAGGGTTTGCGGGTCGCACCCGGGATGGCGACTGTCAATCGTACAGCTCGGCCGCAAAGCCGGTGCAGCAGGTGTGTAAAGTTGACTTCTGTAGTTTAGAATAATTCTAAACTATTGTTTAGATTGAGTTTTTCAGCAATTTTCATTGACTTCCGTCGAGCTCGAAGCTTTAAGGGAGCTCGCGCATTGGCGCATCCCTTTGATGTCTGGGCCTTGAACCCGTTCGATTGGAGGCATTTTGGTGTCTTTCTTCCCTGAGCCGCGCGACAGCGCGGCATATCTTGCGGCCGGCGGCATGCACACGGCCTGGTGCCGGCTGCCGCGCGCGCCGTTTGCGGAATTCCCGAGAAACTGGAGAGCGATGATGACGGCACGATATGGCGGCAGGCTTGCGGCGATCGGCGCCACGGCGCTGCTGACGGCAGCGATATTCGTGCTGCCTGCCCAGGCGGAACCCGATGCTCAGGCGGTCATCAAGACTTATGCCGACATCGGGCTTGCCAAGTATGAGGATTCGCTGGCCACGGCGCAGGCGCTCGACAAGGCGGTCGATGCCCTGCTTGCCAACCCGTCGGCGGAAACGCTCAATGCCGCCCGCGACGCCTGGAAGGCATCGCGCGTGCCCTACCAGCAGACCGAGGTCTACCGCTTCGGCAACAAGATCGTCGACGACTGGGAAGGCGAGGTGAATTCCTGGCCGCTCGACGAAGGACTGATCGACTACGTCGCCAAGAGCTACGGTACCGAGTCGGACGCGAATTCGCTCTATACGGCCAATGTGATCGCCAACCAGGAGATCGAGATCAACGGCAAGAAGGTCGATGCGTCGAAGCTTTCGCCGGAATTCCTGTCCGGCACGCTGCAGCAGGCCGGCGGTATCGAGGCCAACGTCGCCACTGGCTATCACGCCATCGAATTCCTGCTCTGGGGCCAGGATCTGCACGGCACCGGCGCGGGCGCTGGTGAGCGCCCCTACACCGACTACGACCTCAAGAACTGTACCGGCGGCAATTGCGACCGCCGCGCGGAGTACCTGAAGTCGGCGACTGGCCTTCTGGTCTCCGACCTGCGGAAGATGGTCAACGACTGGAAGGAAGACGGCGCTGCCCGCAAGAACCTCGTCGATGGCGAGCCGAACACCGCCATCTCGGTCATCTTCACCGGTATGGGCTCGCTGTCCTACGGCGAACTGGCCGGCGAGCGCATGAAGCTTGGCCTGCTGTTGCACGATCCCGAAGAGGAGCAGGACTGCTTCTCCGACAACACTTTCAACTCGCATCTCTATGACGCCGTCGGCATTCGCGCCGCCTACCACGCCAGCTATACCAGGCTCGATGGCACAGTTGTCTCGGGTCCGTCGGTGGCCGATATGGTCAAGGCCGCCGATCCGGCGATCGACAAGGAACTGTCGGACAAGCTCGATGTCACCGTCGCCAAGATGGAAGCGATCAAGGCGCGGGGGGAAACCGGCGAGGCCTATGACCAGCAGATCGCCGAAGGCAACACCGCGGGCAATGCCACCATTCAGGCCGCGATCGACGCGCTGATCGACCAGACCAAGGCGATCGAACGCGCGGTCGGTGCCTTGAAGCTGAACGCCGTTGCCTTCGAAGGCTCCGACAGCCTCGACGCACCCGACAAGGTGTTCAAGTAAGCCTGCCACCCCAGCCAAACGGCGCCGCACCGGCGCCGTCAGCCAGAGCGACGAAATGCTGATCTGCCATTGCAACATCATCACCGAGAAGGAGATCGAGCAGACGATCATCGGCCTGCTGGATCAGGACCCCTGGCAGCTCATCGTGCCGGCAAAGGTCTATCACGCCATGCACAAACGTGGCCGCTGTTGCGGCTGTTTTCCAAATGTGGTCGAAACGATCATTCGGGTCACCGAGAACTACCACGCCCGTTCGCAGGTGAGCGGCGTCGACATCGTTTCACATCTGGATCGCGTCAGAGGCCTGCGCGTCCAATACGGGAGCAGAACCCATGAAAGGCGAACCACAGGTCATCGAGCGGCTTAACGAGGCTCTTTTTCTGGAGCTCGGCGCCGTCAATCAGTATTGGGTGCATTTCCGTCTGCTCGAGGATTGGGGATACGCCAAGCTGGCCAAGAAGGAGCGGGCGGAATCGATCGAGGAGATGCACCACGCCGACAGGCTCGTGGCTCGCATCATCTTCCTTGAAGGCCATCCCAACCTGCAGTCGGTGGCGCCGCTGCGCATAGGCCAGAACGTCAAGGAAGTGCTCGAATCCGACCTCGCCGGCGAATATGACGCGCGCACCGCCTACAAGCGCTCGCGCGAAATCTGCGAGGAAGCGGGCGACTACGTATCGATGAAGCTGTTCGAGGAACTGCTGACCGACGAGGAAGGCCACATCGACTTCCTCGAGACGCAGCTCGACCTGCTGGCCTCGATCGGCGAGGAAAAATACGGCCAGCTCAACGCCGCATCGGCGGACGAGGCGGATTAAGGATATGTGGGAATGCGGCGCCTCCTAGACGTCCTGCGCCGCTTGCGGTGGGCCAAACGCCCTCCGCCCCTCCGGAAAACGCCTGCCATATCGGCTGGTCGGCGCGGCATCGTACTCATGCTGGCGCTGACGTCTTCCGCCGTGGCCGGAGGCCCTCGATCCGAGGGCCTCGCCGCCAGACGCACCGACCTCGATGCCGAGGACCAGGCGCGCGTCACCGCCATCACCAGCCCGACCACGGATTTCTCCAAACCCGAGCCTTTCGAACTGATGCAAGGTGGCGCCGGCAGCTCGCGGCGCGACGTCAGCCGGGATTCCTTCTCGCAATCCTCGGCCAACATCACCTTCGAGGAAGAAGGCACCTTCAAGCTCGGCAACGCACTTTTCCGCAAGAACTGGGTATCGTCGCCCTCCTCGACGCAGGCGTCGGATGGGCTTGGGCCCCTGTTCAACGAACGCGCCTGCCAGAACTGCCATCTGAAGGACGGCCGCGGTCGTCCGCCGCAAGGCGATGCCGGCAGCACCTCGATGTTCCTGCGGCTGGCGCGCGACGCCAGCAGCGCGGAAGACAAGGCGGCGCTCGCCGACCACAGGCTGCTTAATTTCCCGGACCCGGTCTACGGCACGCAGTTGCAGGAACTGGCCGTTGCTGGCCTCAAGGGTGAAGGTAGGATGCGCGTCGAGTACCAAGAACGTAAGGTGGAACTGACGGATGGCGCCGTGGTTTCCCTGCGCAAACCCAGTTATTCCGTCACGGATCTCGCCTACGGGCCGCTCGATCCGCGCACCACGCTTTCGCCGCGCCTGACACCACCCATGATCGGCCTCGGCCTGATCGAGCAGATCGCGCCGGCGGACATTCTGGCCCATGCCGACCCGGACGACAGGGACGGCGATGCTATCTCCGGCAGGCCGAACATCGTGCGTGACAGCCTGAGCGGCGAGCTGGCGCTTGGCCGTTTCGGCTGGAAGGCGCAGACAGCGTCGATCCGCCAGCAGGCGGCGGATGCCTTTGCCGGCGACATCGGCATCTCGACACCGGAGGAGCCGAAACACTGGGGCGATTGCACCACGGCGCAGGTAAAATGCCTCGCCATGCCCAACGGCGTGCAGGAGCGCCTCGGTCCTGTCGAGGCGCCGGCGCCGGTGATGGATCTCGTCACCTTTTATTCGCGGAACCTGGCCGTGCCGGCACGCCGCGATCTTGACGCGCCTGATGTGCTCGCCGGCAAGAAGATCTTCTACGAAATCGGCTGCGTTGCCTGTCACACGCCGAAATTCGTCACCCTTCGCGATGCGCCTGACAAGGCACAGGCCTTCCAACTGATCTGGCCCTACTCCGACTTCCTGCTGCACGACATGGGACCGGATCTTGCCGACGGCCAGGCGGTTGGTGATGCAACCGGCACCGAATGGCGCACCCCGCCGCTGTGGGGCATTGGTCTCACCGAGGCCGTCAACGGCAATTCCTTCTTTCTGCACGACGGTCGTGCCCGTAGCCTGACAGAAGCGATCCTGTGGCACGGCGGCGAGGGCCAGAAGACGCGCGACCGCTTTGCCGCCGCCAGCGCGGCGGATCGCGATGCGCTGATCAAATTCCTGGAGTCACTCTGATGTCGAAGCGTTTCGCGCTGGTTCTCGTTCTTCCTCTGGCTTTGCTGGGCGCCTTGCCCGCATCGGCCGCGGTGAAAGCCTCGGATGTCGTCCAGCGCGCCATCGACGGCTTTGTCCGCCCCGCATATGATAGCCTGCACCAGCATGCGGAGGCCCTCGCGAAAACGATGCGCAAGCTCTGCGCCGCGCCCTCGCAGGCGGACCTCGAAGCCGCACGGGCTGCGTTTTCGGCTACTGTCTATGCCTGGTCGTCGGCTGAGATCATCGGTTTCGGGCCAATCAAGGAGAACAACAGGCTGGAGCGCATGCTGTTCTGGCCGGACCGCAAGAGCATCGGCCTGAGACAGGTGCAGGCGGCGCTGTCGGACAAGGATCCCGCCGCCACCGATCCTGTGCAGCTTGCCGGCAAGAGCGTTGCCATGCAGGGGCTGGGCGCGCTGGAATTCGTGCTTTATGGCGACGGCGCCGATGCCTTGACGGGCCAGGAGGAACCCTATCGCTGCGCTTATGGCGCGGCCGTTGCCGGCAACATCGAAATCATCGCTGCCGACGTCAGCGCAGCCTGGAACAAGCCGGACGGCTTCGCGGCGCTCTGGGCCAATCCGGGACCGCAAAATGCGCTCTATCGTGATGGCAACGAGGCGATGACAGAACTGGTCGGCGTCTTCATCAACGAGCTGGAAATGGTCCGCGATGTGCGCCTCAAGGGCTTCCTGGGCGCCAGGCCCGACGCCGACAAGCCGAGACAGGCGATCTATTGGCGTTCGCAAAACACGACCAATTCCCTGGCCGGAAACCTTGCGGGTGTCGATGCACTGTTCCAGGCGTCGAAGCTCGACGACGCGTTGCCGCCGGATGCGCGCTGGATGGCGGAGTCGATCCACATTCAGCTGGTCAACGGCGTGGTTGCCGCGAAGTCCATCCAGGGTCCGATCGACAAGGCGCTCGCCGATCCGGCGCTGCGCGAAAAAATCGAGCATTTCGCCCTGATCACCTCCAGCCTGTCGACCCTGATCGGCACCAGGCTGACCGCGGAATTCGGCCTGACAGCCGGCTTCTCGTCGTTGGATGGAGACTGAGCATGATCCCGAAAGGTTGCGGACTTTTCACAGAAGATCATGCTCGAAAGGAGAACTGATCCTTGAAGACGCCGCTTATCGACCGCCGCGATTTCCTCAGGGCTGCCGGCATCGGCTTTGCCGCCGCCATGACGCCCTCGGCCTGGGCTAACACGCTCGCGGCCGATGCTGTCTTCGCCACCGCCTTCGTCAAGCGCGACGGCGGTTTTGGCGCCGCCGTCCTGTCCGAGGCCAGCAAGGTGCTGCATGCGATCGACCTGCCCGATCGCGGCCATGACGTCACCTTCGATCCCATATCGAAGCGTTCGGTGGTCTTCGCCCGCCAGCCCGGCACCTTCGCGGTCATTTTCGATCACACCGGGCGCGACGCTCCGCGGACCATCGCCAGCGTCACCGGACGGCATTTCTTCGGCCACGGCGTGTTCTCGCCCGACGGCGCGTTGCTCTACGCCACCGAGAACGATTTCGACAACGCCGCCGGCGTGGTCGGCGTCTATGACGCGCGGGCGAAATTCAGCCGCATCGGCGAATTCCCCACCTACGGCATGGGTCCGCACGAACTTCTGCTGCTGGGTGACGGCAGGACGATTGCTGTCGCCAATGGCGGCATCGAGACCCATCCCGACTATGGCCGCGCCGAGCTCAACATCGCGACCATGAAACCCTCCTATGTGCTGGTCGACCGCGTCTCCGGCGACCTGATCGAAAAGCATGAGCTGCCGGCGGCACTGCACCAACTGTCGATCCGCCATATGGATGCCGACCAGACCGGCGCCGTCTGGTTTGGTTGCCAGTACCGGGGGCCCGGCACCGATCGTCCGCTGCTGGTCGGCCGTGCCGCGCGGGGCAAGGATCTGGCTTTGCTCGACATGCCGCGCGATGTGCTCTCCGGTTTCCGCAACTACATCGGCTCGGTCGCGGCCAATCCTGCTGCCGGTACCGTTGCGGTCTCCTCGCCGGAAGGCAATTCATTGGTCGTGATCGATGCGGGCAGCGGTGGCGTCGTCTCCTCCCGCGCGCTGGTCGAGGTCTGCGGCGTGGCGCCCGACGGGGCCGGTTTCCTGGCCACAACAGGCGCTGGCGAGATCGTCGAGGGCGCCGGCGCCACGCGGTCGGAGCCGGACTATGTCTGGGACAACCACATGCTGCGCATAGAGCGGGCGGCATAGGCTCATCTGCAAGGCCAAACTGAAGCCGCTTAACAAATTATGCACTATACTCTTGCGGTTGCGCGCTGTGGCGGGCACAGGGAATTGTTTCTCGAACCGGTTGTTTCATGAAAGTTCTCGCCATCGACTGTGCCGCCAGCCTTTGCGCCGCCTGCGTCTACGATGCGGCGGCCGGGCGCGAGCTCGGCCGTTCGGTGCTTGATCTCGGCAAAGGCCATGCCGAACACCTGATGGCCGTGATCGCCGAAGCGCTGAAGGCCGGCGCGACCGACTACGCCGGTCTTGGCGCCGTCGCCGTCTCCGTCGGTCCCGGTTCCTTCACCGGCCTGCGCGTCGGCGTGTCGACCGCCCGCGGTCTGGCCCTGGCGCTCAAGGTGCCGGCAATCGGGGTGACGACCCTTGAGGCGCTCGCCGCCGAGGCGGCCACAGCATTTCCAGGCCGCGCCGTGCTGGCGGCCCTTGATGCCGGACGCGAGGAAATCCATGTTGCACTTTACGATGAAATGTCAGTTTTGACTTACGGTCCGGCCGTGACCACGCTTGCGAACGCGATGACGATGGCGTCGGAACATTGCGTGGTGCTCGCCGGCACGGCAGCGACGCTGATCTCTGAAGCCGCCGGCCGCGGCTTCGACATCGGGCCGCGGACGGCCACCGCCGACATCCTCATTTATGCCCGGCTGGCTGCCGCGAAAGGACAGGGCGAAAGGCCGAAACCGCTTTATCTGCGCGGTGCCGATGCCAAGCCGCAGGCCGGGTTTATACTTTCGAGGCAAAGACCATGATCCCGAACCGAAGGACCGCATTGGCGAAAAGTGGAAGCCGGTTTTGGCGGACAATCGTTCGCGTTTGTCCAGAGATCATGGTCAGGCGAGAAAACGAGAATTGATGCGCATACCTTTTCTCCAGCCGCGCCGCCGGGATTACGCGCTCGAGCCGCTCAGGATCACCGACAGCCCCGCGGTCTCGGTGCTGCACCGCGAGGATTTTGTCCGCCCATGGACCGATGGCGAGTTCGCCGCCTTGCTCGAGCAGGACACGGTCTTCGGTTATGCCGCTCGCGAAACCGGGCAGGGCGCCAAGCCGCCTGTTGGCTTCGTGCTCGCCCGGCTGGCCGCTGGCGAGGGTGAAATCCTGACCGTCGCGGTGGCACGGTCGCATCGCCGCCAGGGATTGGGCTGGCAGTTGATGGACGCGGTGCTGCGCGAACTGCATTCGCAGCGCGCCGAAGCCTTGTTTCTCGAGGTCGATGAAACCAATGCCGCCGCGATCGCCCTCTATCGCCGGCTCGGTTTTCGGGAAGTCGGCAAGCGCCCGGATTACTACAAGTCGCCCGATCGCGGGCCGACCGGCGCGCTTGTCATGCGCCGCGATCTTCGCTAGCGAGATGCCGGGCTAGGGTCAGGACATATGATCGGAAAAATCAGGATTTTCCTGGCGCTGGGCCTTGTCGTCGCTGGGTCGCTGGTTCTCGCGCCGCTGCAGATACTGGCGATGAAAACCGGCTGGTGGCCGGAAACCGTCATCCTCAAGATCTGGCACAGGCTGATCATCCGGGCGCTCGGCATGCGTATCCATGTCAGGGGTACGCTCTGCGACAGACGCCCCCTGCTGGTTGCCGCGAACCACATCTCATGGACCGATATCATGGTGCTGGGCTCTTTTGCCGATGTGAAATTCATTGCCCGAGCCGACATGGAAGGCTGGCCGCTGATCGGGATGCTGTCGAAGCTGCAGCGCACCGTCTTCATCGAGCGCGAGCGCAAGCGCTCCTCCGGCGACCAGGCCAGCGAGATCGCCAACCGCATGGCCAAGGGCGATGCCATGGTGCTGTTCGCCGAGGGGTCGACCGGCGACGGCAACGTCATCCTGCCATTCAAGAGCACGCTGTTCGGCGCCGCCTCCATGGCGATCTCGGAAGGTGCCGCGCAGGAAGTGTTCATCCAGCCGGTTGCGATCGCCTATACGCGCCTGCACGGCGTGCCGCTGGGCCGCCGCCACCGCCCGATCGCGGCATGGATCGGCGACGAGGACCTGATGCCGCATCTCAAGGTGCTGATGGCCGAGGGCGCGCTCGACGTCGAGGTGCATTTCGGCGAGCCGATCGCCTTTGCCAAGGGCTCCAACCGCAAGGAGACCGCCAGGCAGATGGAAGGCCGGGTACGGGAGATGATGCAGGCGGCGCTCGCCGATCCGCTCCCGAGTCGTTAGCCGCCGGCATGCGCCGGCTGACGCACGCCGAGAATCGTCTGTTTTTTGTCATGGAAAGGCGTTAGAAGCCGCCGGATGGACTTGACCACGATTGAAAGCGACGAGATCGGCACTGTGGCCGGACAGCCGGCGGCGCGCGCCACGGCAGCGAGGAAGGTCTTCATCAAGACCTATGGCTGCCAGATGAACGTCTATGATTCACAGCGCATGACCGACGCGCTGACGGCCGACGGCTATACCGCGACCGATGCCATCGGCGAGGCCGATCTGGTGCTGCTCAACACCTGCCACATCAGGGAAAAAGCCGCCGAAAAGGTCTATTCCGAGCTCGGCCGCATCCGCGACATGAAGGCGGAACGCGCCAGCGCGGGCCGCGAGATGCTGATCGGCGTCGCCGGCTGTGTGGCGCAGGCCGAAGGTGCGGAGATCATCAGGCGGTCGCCGGCCGTCGATCTGGTCATCGGGCCGCAGACCTATCATCGCTTGCCAAACGTGCTGGCGCGGGTTCGCGGCGGCGAGAAGATCGTCGAGACCGACTACGCAATCGAGGACAAGTTCGAGCATCTGCCGCAGCCGAAGCGCGCCGAGGTCATCAAGCGTGGTGTTACCGCCTTTCTCACCGTCCAGGAGGGCTGCGACAAGTTCTGCACCTTCTGCGTCGTGCCCTACACCAGAGGCTCGGAAGTGTCGCGGCCGGTGGCTCAGATCGTCGCCGAGGCCGAGCGCCTGGCCGAGGCCGGGGTGCGCGAGGTGACGCTGCTCGGCCAGAACGTCAATGCCTGGCATGGCGAGGGCGAGAAAGGCCAGGAATGGGGTCTCGGTCGCCTCCTGTTCAGGTTGTCCGAAATCCCCGGGCTGGCGCGGCTTCGCTACACAACCAGCCATCCCCGCGACATGGGCGACGAGCTGATCGCGGCGCACCGCGACCTGCCGTCGCTGATGCCCTATCTGCATCTACCGGTGCAATCCGGTTCGGATCGCATTCTGAAGACGATGAACCGCAGGCATACGGCGAAGGACTATCTGGCGCTGCTCGACCGCATCCGGGCCGTCCGGCCCGATATCGCGCTGTCGGGCGACTTCATCGTCGGTTTCCCCGGCGAGACGGGAGCGGATTTCGAGGCGACCATGGAATTGGTGCGCCAGGTGACCTACGCCTCGGCCTTCTCGTTCAAATATTCGCCGCGTCCCGGAACGCCCGGCGCCGACATGGCCGATCAGGTGCCTGAAACGGTCAAGGACGAGCGTCTGCAGCGGCTACAGGCGCTGCTCCTGAAGCAGCAGCAGGATTTCGGCTTGAGTTTGGTCGGCAGCACCATAGATACGCTGATCGAGAAGCCCGGTCGCCAGGCCGGCCAGAAGGTCGGCCGTTCGCCCTGGCTGCAGCCGGTTATTGTTGATGAAAAGGCCGGCGAAATCGGTGACATTATCAAGGTGCGAATCACGAAGACGGGCTACAACAGCCTGTTCGCCGAATTGGCCTGATGGTCTCGGCAGATGAGGAGAGACGGTTGAGCGCAGCGGAGCTGAAGAATCTGCCCCCGGTACCGGCATCCGGGGCTTCTGACATGGCGCACATCGTTCTGACCTTCGACAACAACAAGCTTGCCAGCGCCCTTTACGGCCAGTTCGACGAAAACCTGGCCCGCCTCGAGCAGAAGCTCGGTGTGGACATCCGCTCGCGCGGCAACCAGCTGACCATCAAGGGGTCCGCTTCGGCCGCCGAGCAGGCGCGGCGGGCCTTGGACAATCTCTACGGCATCCTGCAGAAAGGCGTCGATATCGGCCAGTCCGATGTCGATGGCGCCGTACGCATGGCGATTGCCGCCGACGACCAGCTGACGCTGCCGACGCTGGAGCGCAAGGGCAAGGTTTCCGCCGCCCAGATATCGACCCGCAAGAAGACCATCTATGCCCGTTCGCTGAACCAGGATGCCTATATGCGGGCGCTGGAACGGTCTGAACTGGTGTTCGGCATAGGTCCGGCCGGCACCGGCAAGACCTATCTGGCGGTGGCGCATGCGGCGATGCTGCTCGAACGCGGCATGGTCGAGCGCATCATTTTGTCGCGACCGGCTGTCGAGGCCGGCGAACGGCTGGGCTTCCTTCCGGGCGACATGAAGGAGAAGGTCGATCCGTATCTGCGCCCGCTCTATGACGCGCTCTATGACATGATGCCGGCCGACAAGGTCGAGCGCGCGATTGCCGCCGAGGTGATCGAAATCGCGCCGCTTGCCTTCATGCGCGGCCGCACGCTGGCGCACGCCGCCGTCATTCTCGACGAGGCGCAGAACACCACGCCGATGCAGATGAAGATGTTTCTCACCCGTCTCGGTGAGAACTCGCGCATGATCGTCACCGGCGATCCCACCCAGATCGATCTTCCTCCGAGCACCAAATCAGGCCTTGTCGAAGCCTTGCGTGTCCTCGACGGCGTGGCAGGCGCGGTCACCGTGCGCTTCAACGATGTCGACGTCGTTCGCCATCCGCTGGTGGCGGAAATAGTAAGGGCCTATGACCGGGACACCAAGCTGGCGCGTGGCCTCGGTGCCGAGAATTGATGTGACGACGCGGCCTTATGCGTGAGGACCACATATCCGGCGGCGGGAGCCTACCGGTTCCCGTCGAGATCGATATATCGGTTGAAGCGGGCGACTGGCCCGATGAGGCACGCCTGACGCGATTGGTCGATCGCGCGGTCGATGCCGCCCTTGCCGAGACCGGCGCGACGGGTCGTTCCGAGCTCAGCATTGTTTTTTCCGACGACGCCCATATCCGTACCCTGAATGCGGACTGGCGCGGCAAGGACAAGCCCACCAACGTCTTGTCTTTCCCGGCTTTTCCGCATGTGAAAGGTGGACGGATGCCGCCGATGCTGGGCGACATCGTGCTAGCCGCCGAAACCGTGGCGCGCGAGGCGGCACTGGAAGACAAGCCGCTGGAGAACCATATTTCGCATCTCGTCATCCATGGCCTGCTGCATCTTATGGGCCATGATCACGAGACTGACGCCGAGGCCGAGGAAATGGAAGCCATCGAGCGCGCGGCGCTGGCAAGGCTTGCCATTCCCGATCCCTACGCGTAACTAAAAAAGATCAATTGACCGGACGACGATGAACGACAAACCAGAGACTGCCGCCCGCCCCGATGCCGGCAGTGCGACCAAGGCTTCCGATACGTCGGAAGAGGGATCAAGTCCGAGTACCGTTACCCCTGGTGTTGCCAACACCGGCAGCGCCGCCATCGAGCCGTCGCCTGCCGGTCCCTCGCTGTTCAACCGCGTGCTGGGCCTGTTCCGGCAACGCAACGGCACCAGCCTGCGCGAGGAGATCGCCGGCGCGCTCGCCGAGACGACGAGCGATGTCGAATCCTTCTCGCCTGGCGAGCGGGCCATGCTCAACAACATCCTGCGGCTGCGCGAAGTGCGCGTCGAGGACGTCATGGTGCCGCGCGCCGACATCGAGGCGGTGGAGATCGCTACCACGCTCGGCGACCTTCTGGGCATGTTCGAACAATCCGGCCATTCCCGCATGCCGGTCTATTCCGAAACGCTCGACGACCCGCGCGGCATGGTCCATATCCGCGACGTGCTGGCCCATATCACCAAGATTGCGCGCGTCAGGAAGGGCCGTGCAACCCGCAAAACGCCTGTCGCCACGGTTCTCGATCTTGCCCAGGTCGACCTCGCGCGCACCATCGGAGAACTCAATCTGATACGGCAGGTTCTGTTCGTGCCGCCGTCGATGCTTGCTTCCGACCTGATGGGCCGCATGCAGACGACGCGCACGCAAATGGCCCTGGTCATCGATGAATATGGCGGCACGGACGGCCTCGTCTCGCTCGAGGACATTGTCGAGATGGTGGTCGGCGACATCGAGGACGAGCACGACGACGACGAGCCGATGATTACCCAGACTGGCGACGGCGTGTTCATCGTCGACGGCAAGGCGGAGATCGACGAGGTCGCCAAGATGATCGGCGAGGATTTCGCCGCGGGTGAACATGGCGAATATGTCGACACCATTGGCGGCATGATCTTCAACACGCTCGGCCGTGTGCCGGCGCGCGGCGAGGTGGTGCAGGCCATTCCCGGCTTCGAATTCCATGTGCTGGACGCCGACCCGCGCCGCGTCAAGCGCGTGCGCATCGTGCAGAGCCAGAAGGGCGAGCGCCGCCGGCGCGCCACGGCGCGTACCGAACAGGCCTGAAGCCGGCGCGCCATGACAATCGGCGCTCCATGACAATCGAGGACCCGTTCAAGCATCCGGTCCTCGGCTCTGGTGTGTTCTATCGGAACCCGCTTGCGGCGCTGGACTGGCTCGAAGCGGCCTTTGGCTTCGAGCGCAGCATGGTTGTCAGCGATATCGGTGGGAAACTGGTCCACGCCGAGATGCGGTTCGGCGATGGCTACATCATCGTCGATTCCGAATGGGCGGATCATGTCGCCAGCCCCGCTTCGGTCCGCGGCAAGAACACCCAGTCGGTCTATGTCAGGCTGAAGGACGGCCTGGATTCCCATTGTGAGCAGGCGCGCGCGGCCGGCGCCGCCATAATCCAGGAGCCTGAGGACCAGTTCTACGGCGAACGCCAGTATAGGGCTCGCGACCCAGAAGGCCATGTCTGGATGTTCACGCAACCAATACGCTCCGTTGCCCGCGAAGAGGCGGAGCGGTTGGGTGGCTTACGCATCGAAGGCTGGCACCGGTAAAGCGGCCGGGCAATCGCGCCGGTGTTTGGAGTGCGGGCCGCGGCCTGATAAATCTTGCGTCCTGATTCGCGACTCGGAAATACGCATGGAGCGCCTTGCCGGCCGGATAATTCTGCTTTGGGGTTGGCGGCGTGCGCTCGTGGCGTTTCTTGCCGGGGCGCTGGCGGTGCTGGGCCAGGCGCCCTACGATTTCTTCGCCGCCTGTTTCATTTCGTTTCCGCTGCTGGTCTGGCTGCTCGACGGCGCGACCGGCGAAGCCTCCGGCAGCCTGTTGCGGCGCCTGCGGCCGGCTTTCGCCGTCGGCTGGTGGTTCGGCTTCGGCTATTTCCTCGCCGGCCTGTGGTGGGTCGGCTCGGCGCTGCTGGTCGAGGCCGACGACTTTGCCTGGGCTCTTCCTTTGGCTGTAATCGGCATTCCCTTCGCGCTCGCATTTTTCTATGGCTTCGCAACGATGGCCGCCCGGCTCCTGTGGAGCAGCGATATCGGCCGTATCGCGGCCCTTGCCTTCGGCTTTGCGCTGGCGGAATGGCTGCGCGGCTTCCTGTTCACCGGTTTTCCCTGGAATGCCATCGGCTACGCGGCGATGCCGGTACCCCTTTTGATGCAGAGCGTCTCGGTGACCGGAATGATCGGCATGAACGCGCTCGCGGTCTTCCTTTTCGCACTGCCGGCGCTGCTGGCGGCGCGCCGGCATCTTCGGCTGGGCGCCGCGCTGTTTGTCGTGCTCGCCGCCGCGCATGTCGGCTTCGGCTATGTCAGGCTCAGCGCCCCCGAAAAGCCGGCGGCGCACAGTCTCGACGTTCGCATCGTCCAGCCGGCCGTCGACCTGTCGGAAAAGTGGGATGCCTCGGTGCGTGACCGCATCTTCGCCACCTTGCTGGGCCTGTCCGCCAAGGCGCCGGACCCAGGTCACGAAAAGCCGCAACTGATTCTCTGGCCGGAAACCTCGGTGCCGTTCCTTTTCACCGAGCGCCCCGACGCCTTGACGGCGCTGGGCGACATGCTGGGCGACGGCCAGATGCTGATCGCCGGCGTCGTGCGTGAGGAGGGCGGTTCGGCGGCAACTGCCGACAGCCGCTACTACAACTCCGTGGTGGCGATCAACGACAGGGGCGAAATCGTCGATGCGGTGGACAAGGTCCATCTGGTGCCGTTCGGCGAGTACCTGCCTTTTGCCGGCTTGCTCCGCCATTTCGGGATAGAACAGCTCGTCGCCGGGCCAATGACGTTCACGGCCGGCAACGAGCGTCATCCCATCACGCTGCCGGGCGGCGTTCGTGCCCTGCCATTTATCTGTTATGAGGTGATTTTTCCCGATCTGGTGGACGTTGACGCTGCGTCAGCGCAGCTTATTGTGAACGTTACCAATGATGCGTGGTTCGGCGATACGCCGGGACCGTATCAGCATTTCAGGCAGGCTCAGATTCGCGCGGTGGAGAACGGGTTGCCCTTGTTGCGTGCTGCCAACAATGGCATCTCGGCCGTTGTCGACCCCCGTGGCCGCGTCGTCGATGCGCTGGGGATCGACGCGCGCGGGGCCATCGATGTGAAGGTGCCCGTTTCCGAACCGACGGTCATTTCGCCCAGTCAGCGGCGCATTAACGGAGTGCTGATCATGTTGCTGTTTGCGCTGATAGGGGTGTTGTTGAACGTAAGGCAAAGGCTACGGGTGAATTGACAGTTGGCACATTAGAAACTCATACTGTACCGCCTGAAAATTTCTCGAAGCCGGTGGATCGTTCTGTTGGGGCAGTCGCCCCGGCTTCGTTTGGGCAGGAAAAAATCACAAAGCCGAAAAAATTCGGCGAGGAAAAAATGACAGAAGAAAACAAGAAGAAACCGAATCCCATCGATATTCATGTTGGAAGCCGGGTCCGGCTTCGCCGCAATATGCTCGGAATGAGCCAGGAAAAGCTGGGCGAGAATCTCGGCATCACGTTTCAACAAATTCAGAAATACGAAAAGGGCACCAATCGCGTCGGTGCCAGCCGTCTGCAGGCGATAGCCTCCATACTCGGCGTGCCCGTCGCCTTCTTTTTCGAGGATGCGCCCGGCCACGAGCCAACCGCCAACCGTGGCTTTGCCGAGGATAGCTCGATGGCTTTCGCCGTCGAATTCTGCGGCAGTCCGGAAGGGCTTCAGCTCAACCGGGCCTTCGTCAAGATCGCCGATGTCAAGGTGCGCCGCAGGATCATAGACTTGGTGAAATCGCTCGCCGAGGACGATCTCGACTGATCCGCAATGCGCTTGCACCGGCGGCGTGCGCCGCCGGTGGCACAAGATACTGCCTTCGCCATTCGGGCCAGACCCGCGGCAACGCTTGACGAGCAGCGCTTTGCCCCGCTAACACGTGGCGCGCCAAATCGGCAGCCTGCCGATCGTTTTCAAGAGGGGACACCCGTGACGCGGCAGAATTACTTCTTTACCTCGGAATCCGTTGCCGAGGGCCATCCCGACAAAGTCTGCGACCGGATCTCCGACGAGATTGTCGATCTGGTCTATCGTGAAGCCAAGAAGACCGGCATGGACCCTTGGAAAGTCCGTGTCGCCTGTGAGACGCTGGCGACCACCAACCGCGTCGTCATTGCCGGCGAGGTGCGCGTGCCCGAGACGCTCCTGAAGAAGGACAAGGCCGGCAACATCCTCAAGGATGCCGCGGGCCATCCGGTCGTCAATCCGGCGAAATTCAAATCCGTTGCCCGCAAGGCGATCCGCGAGATCGGCTACGAGCAGGCCGGCTTTCACTGGAAGACGGCCAAGATCGAGGTCCTGCTGCACGGCCAGTCGCCTGATATCGGCCAGGGCGTCGACAACGCCGCCGACCGTCAGGGCGAGGAAGGTGCCGGCGACCAGGGCATCATGTTCGGCTATGCCTGCCGCGAGACACCGGACCTGATGCCGGCGCCGATCTACTACAGCCACAAGATCCTCGAACTCCTGGCCGCCGCCCGTCACGAAAACAACGGCGAGGCCGGCAAGCTCGGGCCGGATGCCAAGAGCCAGGTCACCGTCCGTTACATCGACGGCAAGGCGGCCGAGGCGACGCAGATCGTGCTGTCGACCCAGCATCTCGATTCAAGCTGGGATTCCAAGAAGGTCCGCAAGGTCGTGGAACCCTATATCCGCGAGGCATTGGGCGACCTCAAGATCGCTGACGATTGCATGTGGTACATCAACCCGACCGGCAAGTTCGTCATCGGCGGTCCGGACGGCGATGCTGGCCTGACCGGCCGCAAGATCATCGTCGACACCTATGGCGGCGCGGCCCCCCATGGCGGCGGCGCCTTCTCCGGCAAGGACACGACCAAGGTCGACCGGTCGGCTGCCTATGCGGCGCGCTATCTGGCCAAGAACGTCGTGGCGGCGAAGCTTGCCGACCGCTGCACCATCCAGCTTTCCTACGCCATCGGCGTCGCCCAGCCGCTGTCGGTCTATGTCGACCTGCACGGCACCGGCAAGGTCGATGAGGCCAGGCTCGAGGATGCGTTGCGCACTGTGATGGACCTGTCGCCGTCCGGCATCCGCCGTCATCTCGATCTCAACAAGCCGATTTACGCCAAGACCTCTTCCTACGGCCATTTTGGCCGCAAGGCCGGCCGTGACGGGTCCTTCTCCTGGGAAAAAACCGATCTGGCCAAAGCGCTCAAGGATGCTGTCGCGGCCTGAGGGCGGCGGCAGGACTTGCGCCAGTCGATGCGTGACGGGGACAGGCCAAGCCGCACGACCGAAGCCTTCTTCGGCCGTCGGCGTGGCAAACCCGTTCGGCCGCAGCAGGCGGCGGCGCTGGAAAGCGGGCTCGGCAAATACCGGCTGGATCCGACGGCCGAGGCGCCGCCGGATCTGCGCGTCCTGTTTGAAGCCGACGTTTCGGCCGTTCGGCTCGAAATCGGCTTTGGCGGCGGCGAACATCTCCTGCATCGCGCCATCGAGGCGCCCGCGACCGGCTTCATTGGCGTCGAGCCCTTCGTCAACGGCATGGCCAAGATGATGATGGCCGTCCGGGCAACGCCGCTGCCCAATCTCAGGGTCTACGACGACGACGCCACCCAGTTGCTTGACTGGCTGCCGCCGGCCTCGCTCGACGGCCTCGATCTGCTCTACCCCGATCCCTGGCCGAAGAAAAAGCACTGGAAGCGGCGTTTCGTCAGTCCGATCAATCTCGACCGCTTCGCCCGCGTCATGAAGCCGGGCTCAAGATTTCGCTTCGCGTCCGACATCGACACTTATGTGAACTGGACCTTGCTGCATTGCCGGGCGCATGGCGCCTTCGCGTGGCAGGCCGCGGAAGCGGCGGACTGGCATCGCCCCTATGAGGGCTGGCCGGGTACGCGCTACGAGGCGAAGGCCATTCGCGAAGGTCGCCCGCCGGCCTATCTTACCTTCATCAGGACGTAGGCGCGCCCAACCGGCAACGGCTCCGGCAACTTGCTGGCGAGCATCGACTGCTCGTCGGAATCCGAAAGGCCGATCCTGTTGAACAGGGCCGGGTCCATGCCGGGATTGCGCAGGGCCCGCGACGCGGCGACGCCGAACCTGCCGCTCTGACATGCCCAGCGATTCACCGGCTCATGTGCTGCCCGATCCGGACAACTCATGCGCTTACGACAGGCCGGGACTGCGGACTTGAAACACGAGCTCGGATCGTTTATATCAGCCTCAAATTCTTGGTCGGTATGACGAAGAGTGGGTCCACCCGGTCCCGCTCTTTTTTATTACCTGCCAGTAGGTTCGAAACGAACGACAGGCAATTGATGACTGCAACGGCAAGCGAAGGTGACGACCGCATCATCCGCGAAAGCGGCATCGATGCGCGCATTGCGCTGATCGTGCAGCCGGTGCTGCGCGGCATCGGCTTTCGCCTCGTGCGCGTGCATCTGTCCGGCCAGAACGGGCTGACGCTGCAGATCATGGCCGAGCGCGACGACGGCACCATGACCGTCGAGGATTGCGAGGAGGTCAGCCGCGCGGTGTCGCCGGCGCTCGACGTCGACGATCCGATCGAGAAGGCGTATCATCTCGAAGTCTCGTCTCCCGGCATCGATCGACCTTTGGTGCGCAAATCGGATTTCGTGACCTGGACCGGTCATCTGGTGAAGATGGAAACATCGGTTGTCGTCGCGGACCGCAAGCGCTTCAAGGGCAAGATCGCCGAGGCCGGCGACAATGACGTCCTGATCGAGCGCGACAAGGCGGCCTATGGCGAAGAGCCGACGGTGCGCGTGCCTTACGATGCGATCGCCGAAGCGCGCCTGATCCTGACCGACGACCTCATTCGCGATGCCTTGTCCAAGGACAACAGGGCACGCAAGGAAGCCAAGAAACGCCGCGGTGAACCGGACGATGATGTGTCCGACGGTACGGAACCGGACGCCACGGAAGAACACGAACAGGAAATTTGATTGAGCTGCCGGGCATAATGTCCGGCGAACAGGCTCGGGAGAAAGAACATGGTTGTAAGCGCCAACAGACTTGAACTGCTGCAGATTGCCGATGCGGTCGCGCGTGAAAAGTCGATCGACAAGTCGATCGTCATCGCCGCCATGGCCGATGCGATCCAGAAGGCGGCGCGTTCGCGTTATGGCCAGGAGACCAACATTCGCGCCGACATCAACCCGAACACCGGCGAGATGAAGCTGCAGCGGCTGATGGAGGTGGTCGAGAAGGTCGACGATTACGCCACCCAGATCGCCATTTCCTCGGCCCGTGAGCGCAATCCCGACGCCCAGCTCGGCGATTTCATCGCCGAACAGCTGCCGCCGATGGATTTCGGCCGCATCGCCGCCCAGTCGGCCAAGCAGGTGATCGTGCAGAAGGTGCGCGAGGCCGAGCGTGACCGCCAGTATGACGAGTACAAGGACCGCATCGGCGAGATCGTCAACGGCACCGTCAAGCGCGTCGAATATGGCAACGTCATCGTCGATCTCGGCCGTGGCGAGGCGATCATCCGCCGCGACGAGCTGATCCCGCGCGAAAACTACAAATACGGCGATCGCGTCCGCGCCTATGTCTACGACGTGCGCCGCGAGCAGCGCGGCCCGCAGATCTTCCTGTCGCGCACCCATCCGCAGTTCATGGCCAAGCTCTTCACCATGGAAGTGCCGGAGATCTATGACGGCATCATCGAGATCAAGTCGGTCGCCCGCGACCCTGGCTCGCGCGCCAAGATCGCGGTCATCTCGCGTGATAGCTCGATCGATCCGGTCGGCGCCTGCGTCGGCATGCGCGGCAGCCGCGTCCAAGCCGTCGTCGGCGAATTGCAGGGCGAGAAGATCGACATCATTCCGTGGTCGCCCTCGGCCGCCTCCTTCATCGTCAACGCGCTGCAGCCGGCGGAAGTCGCCAAGGTCGTGCTCGACGAGGATGCGGAGCGCATCGAGGTGGTGGTTCCCGACGATCAGCTGTCGCTGGCCATCGGCCGCCGCGGCCAGAACGTGCGCCTTGCCTCGCAGCTCACCGGCTGGGACATCGACATCCTGACCGAGGCCGAGGAATCCGAGCGCCGCCAGAAGGAATTCGTCGAGCGCTCGGCGCTGTTCATGGAAGCGCTCGATGTCGACGAGATGGTTGGCCAGGTGCTGGCTTCCGAAGGCTTCACCAGCGTCGAGGAAGTCGCCTATGTCGATGCCGGCGAGATCGCCTCGATCGACGGCTTCGATGACGATACCGCCTCCGAAATCCAGACCCGCGCCCGCGAATATCTGGAGAAGATCGAAGCCGAGCATGACGAAAAGCGCAAGGCGCTGGGCGTTTCGGACGAGCTGCGCGAAATCCCAGGCATCACCACCGCCATGATGGTGACGCTCGGCGAGGACGGCGTGAAGACGATCGAGGATTTCGCCGGCTATGCCGCCGACGACCTGACCGGCTGGAAGGAACGCAAGGACGGCGAGACCAAGGTCTATCCAGGCGTGCTGGCCAATCACGGCGTTTCGCGCGCCGATGCCGAGCAGATGGTTCTGGCCGCTCGCCTCAAGGCCGGCTGGATCACCGAGGACGAGCTCGCGGCCGAAGAAGAAACGGCTGACGAAGCCGTTGGTGCGTGAGGTGAAACCGCATCGCACAGAACCCGCCCTTGGACGAGATGAACGATCGCACCTGCATCGTCACCCGAAAACAGGCCGAACCGGATGAACTGATCCGGTTCGTCGTCGGTCCGGATTCGGCCGTCGTTCCCGATCTCAAGAGAAATCTGCCCGGCCGTGGTTGCTGGGTGAGTGCCGACCGCCTACATATCGACAAGGCGGCGGCTAAGAACCTTTTTGCCCGCGCCTTCAAGGCACAGGTGGTCGTGCCGCCCGATCTTGGCGGCATGGTTGACGGCCTGCTTTCCAGATCCGCTCTGGGCATGCTGGGGCTTGCCCGCAAGGCTGGCGCGATTTCCCTGGGTGCTACCAAGGTGGAGAGCGCGGTGCGCGGCGGGCTGGCGCTTTTCGTGCTGCACGCCACCGAAGCATCCGACGATGGCGTGCGCAAGATCAGTCAGGCGCGGCGGGCGACCGTCCACATCGGCGGCCCTTCCATCCTTGCCTACAAACTTTTCTCCGAGGCCGAGTTGAGCTTGGCATTGGGGGGCACAAATGTGATACATGCTGCCGTCCTCGCGGGAGACGCGGGTAAGGCGGTCCAGAAGCGCATGGTTGCGCTCGACCGATATCGGGGCGGAACCCCGGACGATCTTGCAATGCTTGCGGCCGTTGCTGACGAAGATGATGCCGCAGAGGATATGGAATGAGCGATACGAAATCGGGCGACGACAAGACGTTGAGTGTTACACCGAAGAAGACCTTGACGCTGAAGCGCCCCGGCATGGAACAGGGCACTGTGCGCCAGAACTTCTCGCACGGCCGTACCAAGTCGGTCGTGGTCGAGACCAAGAAGCGCAAGTTCTCGATGCCCGGCGACAAGCCGGAGCCGGTTGCGGCTCCGCCCGCGCCCGTCTTCACGCCGAAACCGGCGGTCGTGGCGGCGCCTGTCGTCCAGGAAGCGCCCAAGGCGCCGCCCCCGCCGCCGCCTCCGGTCGAGCGCAGCGGCATGGTGCTGAACGAATTGTCGCGCAGCGAAATGGAAGCGCGCCGCAGGGCGCTCGAGGGTTCGAAGGTCCGCGAAGTCGAGGACCGTCAGCGCGCCGCCGAAGAGGCCAAGCGCCGCGCCGAGGACGAGGAGCGCCGCAAGCGCGAGCGCGAGGACTCCGCGCGCCGCCAGGCCGAGGAAGAGGCACGGTTGCAGACCGAGGCCGAATCGCGCCGTCGCGCCGAGGAAGAGGCACGCCGCCGCGCGCCGCAAGCCGCGGAACTGGCAACCGCCGACGAGGAAGAAGAGGTCAAGCCGAAGCGGACGACCGCCGGTGCGCCGGTACGCCGTCTGGTCACGCCCGAAGTGGCGCGCCCGGCTAAGCCCACCAAGAGCGAGGAAGACCGCCGCCGTGGCAAGCTGACACTGAATTCCGCGCTGTCCGACGAGGACGCGCGAGCCCGTTCGCTGTCGTCGATGCGTCGCCGCCAGGAAAAATTCAAGCGCGCGATGCACAACGAGCCGCGCGAGAAGGTCATGCGCGAAGTGATCCTGCCCGAGACCATCACCATCCAGGAACTGGCGCAGCGCATGTCCGAGCGTGCTGTCGACCTGGTCAAGTATTTCATGAAGCAGGGCCAAATCCTGAAGCCAGGCGACGTCATCGATGCCGACACGGCCGAACTGGTGGCCACCGAATTCGGCCACACGGTCCGCCGCGTCGCCGAGTCGGACATCGAGGAAGGCCTGTTCAACATCGCTGACCGTCCGGAAGACCTCGTGTCGCGTCCGCCGGTCGTCACCATCATGGGCCACGTCGACCACGGCAAGACCTCGCTGCTCGATGCGATCCGCAACGCCAATGTCGTTTCCGGCGAGGCCGGCGGCATCACCCAGCATATCGGCGCCTACCAGGTCGAGAAGAACGGTCAGAAGATCACCTTCATCGACACGCCCGGCCACGCCGCCTTCACGGCCATGCGCGCCCGTGGCGCCCAGGCGACCGACATCGCCATCCTGGTGGTGGCGGCCGACGACAGCGTCATGCCGCAGACGATCGAATCGATCAGCCACGCCAAGGCTGCCGGCGTCCCGATCATCGTGGCGATCAACAAGATCGACAAGCATGACGCCGATCCGCAGAAGGTGCGTTCGGAACTCTTGCGCCATGAGGTGTTCGTCGAATCGATGGGCGGTGAAGTGCTGGACGTCGAAGTGTCGGCGACCAAGGGCACCAACCTCGACAAGCTGCTTGAGGCGATCCTGCTGCAGGCCGAAATCCTCGACCTCAAGGCCAACCCCGACCGCACCGCCGAGGGCGTCGTCATCGAAGCGCAGCTCGACAAGGGCCGTGGTCCCGTCGCCACCGTGCTGGTGCAGACCGGTACCCTGATGCCGGGCGACATCCTTGTCGCCGGCAACGAATGGGGCCGTGTGCGCGCGCTGGTCAACGATCGCGGCGAGCAGATCAAGGAAGCGCCGCCGGCAATGCCGGTCGAGGTGCTCGGCCTTCAGGGAACCCCGCAGGCCGGCGACCGCTTCGCCGTGGTCAACAACGAGGCCCGCGCCCGCGAGATCACCGAATACCGCCAGCGTCTGGCGCGTGAGAAGGCGGTGGCCAGGCACGCCGGCCAGCGCGGCTCGCTCGAACAGATGATGTCGCAGTTGCAGACGAGTGGGCTGAAGGAATTCCCGCTGGTCATCAAGGGCGACGTGCAGGGCTCGATCGAGGCGATCAATGCGGCTCTCGACAAGCTCGGCACCGACGAGGTGCGTGCGCGCATCGTCCATTCCGGCGCCGGCGCCATCACCGAAAGCGACGTCTCGCTGGCGGAAACGTCCGGAGCGGCGATCATCGGCTTCAACGTGCGCGCCAATGTCCAGGCGCGTGCGGCGGCCGCAGCCGCGGGCATCGAGATCCGTTACTACTCGATCATCTACAACCTCGTGGATGATGTGAAAGCGGCTCTGTCGGGCCTGTTGTCGCCGGAGCGTCGCGAGACCTTCATCGGCAATGCCGAGATCCTCGAGATCTTCGACATCACCAAGGTCGGCAAGATCGCCGGCTGCCGTGTCACCGAAGGCAAGGTCGAGCGTGGCGCGGGCGTGCGCCTGATCCGCGACAACGTCGTCATCCACGAAGGCACACTGAAGACCCTGAAGCGCTTCAAGGACGAGGTTTCGGAAGTCCCCGGCGGTCAGGAGTGCGGCATGGCCTTCCAGAACTACGAGGACATGCGCGTCGGCGACGTCATCGAGTGCTTCCGCGTCGAGATGGTGACCCGCACACTCTAAGTTCGAGTGGCTTGTCGATATCGGGCGGTGGTCGAAAGACCGCCGCCTCGGTGCTATTGGAGAATAACCGTTTGAGACATGCGGCACGGTCCCATCCCGCGCCTCACGCTTTCAGGATTGAGAAAAATGCCCCGTTCCACAACATCAGGCCCATCCCAGCGCATGCTGCGCGTCGGCGAGCAGGTACGCCATGCGCTCTCCGAAACCTTGCAGCGCGGCGAGATCATCGACCCGTTGGTTGAAAATGCGGTCGTTTCGGTCTCCGAAGTGCGCATGTCGCCCGATCTCAAGATCGCCACCGCCTTTGTCTCGCCGCTCGGCGCCAAGGATGCCGATGCGGTGATCGAGGCGCTGAACAAGCATGCCAAATTCGTGCGCGGCCGCGTCTCGGGCGCGCTCCGGCAGATGAAATACATGCCGGAGTTCCGCTTTCGGCTGGATACCTCCTTCGATAATTTCGCGAGGATCAACGATCTCTTGAAGTCGCCCGAAGTGGCGCGCGACCTAGATGGCGACGGCAATAAGGAAGAAGAATAATGGCGCGTCGCGGCAAGAAGAAGGGTCGGCCGGTCTCCGGCTGGGTGGTGCTGGACAAGCCGGTGGGCATGGGCTCGACGGAGGCCGTTTCCAAGATCAAATGGCTGTTCCAGGCCGAAAAGGCCGGTCATGCCGGCACGCTCGATCCGCTGGCTTCCGGCATGCTGCCGATCGCGCTTGGCGAGGCCACCAAGACCGTGCCCTATGTGCAGGACGGCGCCAAGGTCTATCGTTTCACCGTTGCCTGGGGCGATGAGCGTTCCACCGACGATCTTGAAGGGCCGGTGACGAAGAGCTCCGAGCTGCGTCCGGCCGAAGCCGAGGTGCGGGCCCTGCTGCCGAAATACACCGGCGTCATCATGCAGACGCCGCCGCAATTCTCGGCCATCAAGATTGCGGGCGAGCGGGCCTACGACCTCGCCCGCGAAGGCGAGACGGTCGACATACCGCCACGTGAGATCGAGATCGGCCGGCTCGACATTGTCGAGCACAAGCCGGACCAGACGGTGTTCGAAGTCGAATGCGGCAAGGGCACCTATGTGCGTTCCCTGGCCCGCGACATGGGGCGCGACCTCGGCTGCTTCGGCCATATCAGCGAACTGCGCCGGGTCGAGGTCGAGCCGTTCACGCCGGAAGACTTCGTCACCATCGCCGAACTCGAGGCCGCCCGCTTTGGCGCGCAAGACGAGGACAAATCGGACCCAGAGGCAGACGCTGCCGACGCGGCGGAAGCCCCGATCGACTTCGGCGCCATCGACGCGCTTCTGGTCGACACCTCGGCTGCTCTCGACTGCCTGCCGCAGATCGCCATCAGCGATGACGCGGCGACAAAGATCCGCCTCGGCAATCCGGTCATCATTCGTGGCCGTGACGCACCGGTGGAAGCCGAAGAAGCCTGTGCGACATCACGTGGCAAGCTGGTTGCCATCGGTGCCATCGAACAAGGCATGTTCAAGCCCAAGCGGGTCTTTGCCGGGTGACCGGTCTCGTCTGACTTCAGTTGGGCTTACGCTCGAGGGGCACATGGTAAAGGCCGAGGCGGTGAAAAAGCGGGCGCCGGTGAAGACGAGGCGGCCACCGGTCGGCGCCTCGCCAGGCACGCTGATCGCCGATCCGGCGGCGCGGCGCTCCGAATTGCGGCTGACCCTGGTCTCGCCGCAGAGGTCCAAGACGATCGACAATGCCAGCATCGACGATGTCGTGGCCAATTGCCGGAAATGGCCCATCATCTGGCTCGACTGCACCGGCCTCGCCAACATCCAGTTGATCGAGGAGATCGGCCGCATCTTCAGCCTGCATCCACTGGCCCTGGAGGATGTCGTCAACACCGGCCAGCGGCCGAAAGTCGACTTCTTCGAGGATCACGCCTTCGTCGTGGTGCGCATGATCGACGACGTCACGTCGCATCGCTACGAACAGATCGCTCTCTTTCTCGGCGAGAACTTCGTCATCACTTTCCAGGAGCGCGAGGGCGATCCGTTCGATCCCGTGCGCAAGCGCATCGAGAGTTCGGCGCCCAACCGGTTGCGCACACGCGGCGCCGACTATCTCGCTTATGCGTTGATCGACGCCATCGTCGACAGCTATTTTCCGCCGATAGAGGCTACCGGCGACATGGTCGATAGCATCGAGGACCAGATGCTGCATTCCACGCACAAGCACCAGATGCGGCAGCTGCATGAATTGCGGCGCGATGCCAATGTCCTGAAAGGCGTGCTGTGGCCGATGCGCGATGCGCTGGCAACGCTGATCCGCAATGACGTCGCCTATATGACAGCCGGGACCAAGGTCTTCCTCAACGACACGCTCGACCATTCGCTCAGGCTGATCGAACTCGTCGA
Organism: Mesorhizobium sp. ES1-4; assembly: GCF_020164745.1. GTDB lineage: Bacteria > Pseudomonadota > Alphaproteobacteria > Rhizobiales > Rhizobiaceae > Mesorhizobium. The sequence continues at coordinate 163,245 of NZ_JAIUGV010000006.1, forward strand.
GACCCAGCGCGACATGCTGACCGGCCTGATCGAGATGCACCTGTCGCTGAGCCAGGCCCGCACCAACGATGTCATCTCCTATCTCACCATCGTCTCGGTCATTTTCATGCCGCTCACCTTCCTGGTCGGCATCTGGGGCATGAATTTCGACCCGTCGAGTTCGCCATGGAACATGCCGGAGCTGAAGGCGTATTACGGCTATCCCTTGTCGCTGCTGTTCATGGCGGCCATCGCTGTCGGGCTGATTGCATTCTTCAAGTGGAAGAAATGGCTTTGACGGGATCAAACCCGCCATTTGAGCGTCAAAAGCCGGCTTGTGAATTGGGCTGGTGTTTTTCAGGGAATTGCACTATATGCGCCGCAGCATAGCGCCTTGACGCTTTGCATGCACGGCCCCTGCTGGACGACATCCCGGCTGTGGGCGACCCGTTTCCTCAAACAGATAAGGAAAAACACGATGTCGATTACTGCCGAGCGCAAACAGGAATTGATGGGTGAATTCGCAACCGCCAAGGGCGATACCGGGTCTCCGGAAGTCCAGGTGGCCATCCTTTCCGAGCGCATCAAGAACCTGACCGACCACTTCAAGGACCACAAGAAGGACAACCATTCCCGCCGTGGTCTGCTCGCTCTCGTGTCCCAGCGCCGCAGCCTGCTTGATTATCTCAAGCGCAAGGACGACGCGCGCTATCAGACACTGATCGAGAAGCTCGGTCTGCGCCGTTGACGAATTGACCGGCGGACTTTCCCAGGAAGGTCCGCCGGTCACGCATTCTGCCAGCCGTATCGGCTGGCCAGATCCGGTTTCGAGCGTGCAGTGGGCCACTCGAAACCGCCCATGGACGGTCATGGGGCAGGATTGCAGGACGCTCGTGCGCGCTCATCGCGCCTGACCACCCGAGCCTCCCGTTGTCTTGCCCGTGGCTGCCCGAGAAAGGAAGCCAGGGAAAGGGCATCCGCGCACCGTGAAACGGCGCGCCCCTTTCCGCTTATTAAGGACAAGACATGTTCAATCAACACAAAGTGGAAATCGAATGGGGCGGTCGCCCGCTCATCCTCGAAACCGGCAAGATCGCCCGCCAGGCTGACGGCGCGGTGCTCGCCACCTACGGCGAGACCAAGGTTCTGGCCACCGTCGTTTCGATGAAGGAGCCCAAGCCCGGCCTCGACTTCTTTCCGCTGACCGTCAACTACCAGGAAAAGACGTATGCCGCCGGCAAGATCCCGGGCGGCTATTTCAAGCGTGAAGGCCGTCCGAGCGAAAAGGAAACGCTGGTTTCCCGCCTCATCGACCGCCCGATCCGCCCGCTCTTCGCCGACGGCTACAAGAACGACACGCAGATCGTCGTCACCGTCGTCCAGCATGACCTCGAAAATGACCCGGACATCCTGTCGATCGTCGCCACCTCGGCGGCCCTGACCCTGTCGGGCGTTCCCTTCATGGGCCCGATCGGCGGCGCGCGCGTCGGCTACATCAACGGCGAATACGTGCTCAACCCGCATGTCGACGAGATGCAGGAGTCCAAGCTCGATCTCGTCGTCGCCGGCACCACCGACGCCGTGCTGATGGTCGAGTCGGAAGCCAAGGAACTCGGTGAAGAGCTGATGCTCGGCGCCGTCATGTTTGGCCACAAGGGTTTCCAGCCGGTCATCGACGCCATCATCAAGCTGGCCGAAGTTGCCGCCAAGGAGCCGCGCGACTTCACCGCGCCGGATTATTCCGCGCTTGAGGCCGAGATGCTGAAGATCGTCGGCGACGAGCTCAGCGATGCCTACAAGAACGTCGACAAGCAGAAGCGTTACGCCGCGGTCGACGCCGTCAAGGCCAAGGTCAAGGCAGCGTTTGCCCCGGCCGAAGGCGAAGACCCCAAATACACCTCCGAACAGATCGGCTCGGTGTTCAAGGAACTCCAGGCCAAGGTCGTGCGCTGGAACATTCTCGACACTGGCGCGCGCATCGACGGCCGCGACCTGAAGACGGTCCGTAAGATCGTCTCCGAGGTCGGCGTCCTGCCGCGCACCCACGGCTCGGCGCTGTTCACCCGCGGCGAGACCCAGGCGCTGGTCGTTGCCACGCTCGGCACTGGCGAGGACGAGCAGTATGTCGATTCCTTGACCGGCATGTACAAGGAGAAGTTCCTCCTTCACTACAACTTCCCTCCCTACTCCGTCGGCGAGACCGGCCGTATGGGCTCGCCGGGCCGCCGCGAAATCGGCCATGGCAAGCTCGCCTGGCGCGCCATCCGTCCGATGCTGCCGAGCGCTGACCAGTTCCCCTACACGCTGCGTGTCGTCTCGGAGATCACCGAGTCCAACGGTTCGTCGTCGATGGCTACCGTCTGCGGTACCTCGCTGGCGCTGATGGATGCCGGCGTGCCGCTGGCCAAGCCGGTTGCCGGCATCGCCATGGGCCTGATCAAGGAAGGAGAGCGCTTCGCCGTGCTCTCCGACATCCTTGGTGACGAGGATCACCTCGGCGACATGGACTTCAAGGTCGCCGGCACCGAAGGCGGCATCACCTCGCTGCAGATGGACATCAAGATCGACGGCATCACCGAGGAGATCATGAAGATCGCCCTCGGCCAGGCCAAGGACGGCCGCCTGCATATCCTGGGCGAGATGGCGCATGCGCTGACCGGCGCCCGCCCCGAGCTCGGCGAGTTCGCGCCGCGCATCGAGGTCATGCACATCCCGACCGACAAGATTCGCGACGTCATCGGATCGGGCGGCAAGGTGATCCGCGAGATCGTCGAGAAGACTGGCGCCAAGATCAACATCGAGGACGACGGTACGGTCAAGATCGCTTCCTCGAACGCCAAGGAGATCGAGGCGGCGAAGAAGTGGATTCACACCATCGTCGCCGAGCCGGAAGTGGGCGAAATCTACGAAGGCACGGTCGTCAAGACCGCCGACTTCGGCGCCTTCGTCAACTTCTTCGGCCCGCGTGACGGTCTCGTCCACATCTCGCAGCTCGCCAATGACCGGGTCGCCAAGACCTCGGACGTGGTCAAGGAAGGCGACAAGGTCTGGGTCAAGCTGATGGGCTTCGACGAGCGCGGCAAGGTTCGTCTGTCGATGAAGGTCGTCGACCAGGCCACCGGCAAGGAAGTCGCCCGCGACAAGAAGACCGAAGGCGAAGAAAACGCCGCCTGAGCGATCTGGCGGAAAAACGAGGCGGGCGCGGCTTAGGTCGCGCCCGTTTTCGTTTATGGAGCACGGCTATGTCTGCTGAAGCGCTGAAGACGCTTTTTCACCCGTTCGAGGCCGCGGCTGTTTCCGTGCCGGGGAAGGGCGAGCGCATACTCTTCCTCGGCGCCGAACCAAGCCTGCACTTGCCAACGGGTTTCGAAGCCGCGCTGCATCTCGTGCAGGGCTTCCGGCCGCATTTCCGCGCGTTGCAGGCCGCGGGCTTCACGGTGACGCCGCAACCAGCCGGTGACGGTTTTGATGCCGCGCTGGTGCTCGCCGGCCGCCATCGCGGCCAGAACGAACTGCGCGTCGCCGAGGCTATCGAGTGCGTGGCCGAGGGCGGATTGATCATCGTTGCCGGTGGCAAGGAGGATGGCATCGCCAGCCTGCGCAAGCGCGTCGGCGATCTCGTGCCGCTCGACGGCCACCTGCCGAAATATCACGGCATCGCCTTCTGGCTGCACCGCCCGGTTGATATGCAAGCCGCCGCCGCGCTTCGCGCCGCCAATCCCGCCTTGCTGGTTGGGGACCGATTCCACACCGCACCCGGCATGTTCTCCTTCGATCGCGTCGATGCCGGTTCGAAACTGCTGGTCGACAACCTGCCCGGCGATCTGCGTGGCAGTGCGGCCGACTTCTGCGCCGGCTGGGGCTATGTGGCCGCCGAGATGGCTGCCCGCTCGCCGGGCCTGTCCGCTCTCGATCTCTACGAGGCCGATTTCGATGCGCTGGAGGCGGCTCGCGGTAACCTCGGCAATACCGTGGCGCGGGGCTTCTTCTGGACGGATCTGCTCGCCGAGCCTGTCCAGCATCGTTACGACGTTATCGCCATGAACCCGCCCTTCCATCGCAGCCGTGCGGCGGAGCCGGAGATCGGTGCCGGCATGATCCGCGCGGCAGCCAAGGCCCTGAAGCCCGGTGGACGCCTGTTCATGGTCGCCAACCGCCAGCTTCCTTACGAACCGGTGCTGTCAGCCGCCTTTGCCAGCCATGCGGAGCTTGCCCGCGACGGCATGTTCAAGGTGCATGTTGCACGGCGGTAATACGGTGCGGCGGGTTATCAATGCAGGTTGGCGACACGCTTCACGTCGTTGGCGGCATGGCCGTCGCCGAGGCCGATCTTGAGCGGCGCCGGTCGCCCGAACAGGTAGCCTTGCACCACCTCGCAGCCGGCGGCCCGCAGCAGCGTCGCCTGGCTTTCAGTCTCGACGCCTTCCGCAATGATGCTGACGCCGAGCGCCCGCGACAGCCCGACAATGGTCGAGACGACCGCGCCGGAGCTGGCATCGGTATCGATGCGGCTGACGAAGGAACGGTCGATCTTCAGCTTGCCGAACGAGAAGTCGATCAGATAGCTGAGGTTGGAATAGCCGGTGCCGAAATCATCCACGGCTACCGAAATGCCCAGGGCGGCAAGCTCTTTCAGGATGGCGGCCGCGCGATCGCGGTCCTGCATCATCGCTGTCTCGGTGACTTCCAGTTCCAGCCGTGACGGCTTAATGCCGGTGGCCCGCATCGTGTCGCGCACGACACCGACGAAGTCCTTGGTCATGAACTGGACCGGCGAGATGTTGACAGCGACGAAACAGTCGTCCGGCAGATGGCGGGCATCGCTGCAGGCCTTGCGCAGCACCCATTCGCCGATCGGGTTGATCATGCCCGTCTCCTCGGCGATCTGGATGAACTCCATCGGGGGGATCATGCCGCGTTCGGGATGTTTCCAGCGGATCAACGCCTCGTAGCCGACGATGCGGCCACTCGGGAGGTCGAGCTGCGGCTGATAGTGCAGGTCGAAGTCACCGCGCTCAAAGGCGTTGTGCAGTTCGGATTCGACCCATTGGCGATGGTCGGCCACCCGCCCCATCTCACCGTTGAAGACTGACCAGTTGCCAACCCCGCTGGCACGTGCGTTCTGCAGCGCCAGGTTGGAGCGCCGCAGGATGAGGACCGGATCGATACCGTCCTTCGGCATCGCCACGATGCCGACCGACACGCTCACCGATTGCTGGTGGCTGCTGAGTTCATAGGGCTCCATCAATTCGTCGATGAGCCTCTCGACCATGCTTTCCAGGGTTCCCTGAATCTGATGGTCCGGCAGCAGCACCGCGAACTCGCCGGCTCCGATGCGGCCGATCAGGGCGCGCGCGGGCACGCAGCCGTGCAGCCGCTTGGTGAAGGCGCGGATCAGTTCGTCGCCCTGTGTGTAGCCGATCGCGTCGTTGATCTGCTTGAACCGGTCGATGTCGATGTCGATCAGGAACACCGGCTCCCCGGTCCGGCTTGTCGCGCATGCCGCCTCGGCGATTTTGCCGACCATGGCCGGGCGTGCCAGCAGTCCGGTCAGCTTGTCGAAATGGGTTTCGTTGAAGACGAAATCCGCCGATTCATCGACGCCGGCGAAGAAGGACATTGCCGCCACCGATGCCGCCAGCGCGCAAAGCGCGGCCATGATCGACACCATCATATCCGCCGGTATGCCGGCAAACCCGACGCCGAGACCGTGCTTCAGACCCCAGATGCCGAGGACGAAACTGCCGATACCCGAACTTGCTATCGTGAGCAGTCGGAACACAGGTGTTCGCTTCGGATTGCTGACGGCACGCATGAAAAATCCCCAGATCGAAGGCTCTATAACGGGAATCCTCTTAAAATGAGTTTCCGCCAATGCATCGAATTTTACTGGAGAGGATTATTTTCTTTACTGGCAAAGGACCCCGCTTGGCGGGATCGCTCCTCAGTCTCGCCCGCCATCCGTCTGCTTGAGCTCATCGAGCGTCGGCATCGAGACGATATGGTAGCCGGAATCGACATAGTGGATTTCGCCCGTGACACCGGAAGCAAGGTCGGACAGGAGATAAAGCGCGGAGCCGCCGACCTCGTCGATCGTCACCGTACGGCGCAGCGGCGAGTTGCGCTGCTGGTAGGAGAACATGTGGCGGGCGTCCGAAATGCCGGCGCCGGCCAATGTACGGACCGGACCTGCCGAGATGCCGTTGACGCGGATGCCGCGCGGACCGTAGTCGTTGGCGAGGTAGCGCACGCTGGCCTCGAGCCCAGCCTTGGCAACGCCCATGACATTGTAGTTCGGCATGACGCGAACCGAGCCGGCATAGGTCAGCGTGATCATCGAACCGCCGCTGGCCATCAGCGGCGCGGCATGGCGGGCTACCTCGGTGAAGGAATAGCAGGAGATCACCATGGTGCGGATGAAATTGTCCCGGCTGGTGTCGGCATAGAGGCCCTTCAGCTCGTTCTTGTCGGAAAAACCTATGGCATGGACGATGAAGTCCAGTCCGCCCCACGCCTTGCCGAGCGTCTCGAACGTGGCGGCGACCGAAGCGCTGTCCTCGACGTCGCAGGGAACGACAAGCGAAGCGCCGAGCTTGTCGGCGAGCGGCTTCACGCGGCGGCCGAAAGCCTCGCCCTGGTAGGTGAAGGCGAGTTCCGCCCCATGTTCGGATAATTTCCGGGCGATGCCCCAGGCGATCGAATGATCGTTGGCCACACCCATGACAAGCCCGCGCTTGCCCTTCATCAATCCGTCCATGGCCTGCAATCCTTATATGAAAAACTTGGCCTTATGCGGAATAGCGCTGGAAAACGAGCGTTGCGTTGGTGCCGCCGAAACCAAACGAATTCGACAGAACCGTGTCGATCCCGGCATTGTCGATGCGCTTGCGTACGATCGGCATGCCCTCGAATTCCGGATCGAGCGTCTCGATATGGGCGCTTTCGCCGATGAAGCCCCCTTGCATCATCAGGATCGAATAGATGGATTCCTGCACGCCCGCCGCGCCCAGCGAGTGGCCGGTCAGCGACTTCGTCGACGTGATGAACGGCATCTTCTCGCCGAACACTTCACGGATCGCGCCCATTTCCCTGGAATCGCCAACTGGCGTCGAGGTGCCGTGGGTGTTGATGTAGTCGACCGGCGTGGAGACCGTCGCCAGCGCCTGGCGCATGCAGCGGACCGCGCCTTCGCCCGAGGGCGCCACCATGTCGTAGCCGTCCGAGGTCGCGCCATAGCCGACGATCTCGGCGTAGATCTTGGCGCCGCGCGCCTTCGCATGTTCCAACTCCTCCAGCACCAGCACGCCGGCGCCGCCGGCAATGACGAAGCCGTCGCGATTGGCATCATACGCGCGCGATGCGGTCGAGGCCCTGTCGTTGAACTTGGATGACATGGCGCCCATGGCGTCGAACAGGTCCGACATTGTCCAGTCGAGATCCTCGTGGCCGCCGGCAAAAACAATGTCCTGCTTGCCCCACTGGATCAGCTCGTAACCATTGCCGATGCAGTGCGCCGAGGTCGAGCAGGCCGACGAGATCGAATAATTGACGCCATGGATCTTGAACCAGGTGGCCAAAGTTGCCGAGGCCGTCGACGACATAGCCTTCGGCACCGCGAAGGGACCGATGCGCTTGGGGCTGCCGTTCTTGAGCGTGGTTTCGGCCGCCTCGACGATGGTGCGGGTCGAAGGGCCGCCCGAGCCCATGACGATGCCGGTGCGCTCGTTGGTGATGTCGTTCTCGCCGAGGCCGGCATCCGCGATCGCCTGGTCCATGGCGACATGATTCCAGGCCGCGCCCTGGCTCAGGAAGCGCATCGCGCGGCGATCGATCATGGCGGAAGGGTCGAGCGTCGGCGCGCCCCAGACCTGGCAGCGGAAGCCATGCTCGGCAAAGGAATCGGAAAAGCTGATGCCGGATCTGGCGTCATGCAGCGAAGTCTGCACCTCGTTGGCATTGTTGCCGATCGACGACACGATGCCGAGGCCTGTGACTACGACGCGTCTCATTCGCAACTCCTTCCAGGGATGCTGGCCAATGGGCGGGCCAGGGCTGCGGTCAAGCGACCGCCGACTGCTTCGACAGGCCGACTTTCAGGTCCGTCGCCGCATATATGGGCTCGCCATCCGCCTTCATCCAGCCGTCAGCGATGCCGAGCACCAGCCGGCCGCGCATCACACGCTTGAAATCCACGCCATACTCGACCTTCTTGACCGATGGCGTGACCATGCCCTTGAACTTGACCTCTCCGGTCGACAGCGCCATTCCCTTGCCGGGTTCGCCAAGCCAGCCGAGATAGAAGCCGGTCAGTTGCCACAGGGCGTCCAGGCCGAGACACCCCGGCATGATCGGATTGCCGATGAAATGGCAGGCAAAGAACCACAGGTCGGGCTTGATATCGAATTCCGCGCGGATGAAGCCCTTGTCGAAGGCGCCGCCGGTCTCGCTGACGTCGGTGATACGATCGAACATCAGCATCGGCGGGTAGGGCAGCTGCGCATTGCCCTCTCCGAACAGCTCGCCGCGGGCGCAGGCCAGCAATTCTTCGTAGTCGTAGCTGGATTTCGAACCCGCCATCAATTTCGTCCCCATATCGTCCGGGCGGTAGCGCGCCCTTGTCGTTGGTGTCCTAACACAATCTGTTTCAGGCCGGAAACCGGCGCTTGCGCTTAACCCGCCAGTCTGCCCGGGTCAATGCGCGCTATTGATCGCATTCGGGCGACAGAATATATGTCAACAGGGGTCCGGTTTCGGCAGACATTCATTTTTTTGCCATTCTGGGCGTGTCTTGAAGCGGGACTGTGAGCTTGGAAGACCAGATGGACCGGGGCTGCCGGAAGGAAAACGTCGCTGTGGACAAGCGGGTACGTGAAGCCGGCCTGAGGCCGACGCGACAGCGCATTGCGCTGGCGGACCTGCTTTTCGCCAAGGGCGACCGCCATTTGTCGGCTGAGGAACTGCACGAGGAGGCGCAGGCCGCCGGCGTGCCGGTGTCGCTGGCCACCGTCTACAACGCGCTTCACCAGTTTACCCAGGCGGGGCTGTTGCGCATTCTCGCCGTCGAAGGTTCCAAGACCTACTTCGACACCAACACTTCCGACCACCACCATTTCTATATCGAAGGCGAAAACAGGATATTCGACATCGCCAACGGTCCGGTAACCGTGACTAATCTGCCGGAGCCGCCCGAAGGCATGGAGATCGCCAATGTCGATATCGTGGTGAGGTTGCGTCCCAAGCGTCCGGAATGACCGAGGCCCGAATAATCCGCCAGGCCAAGATAATCCGTCTGGCCGGAATAATCCGTCTGGGATGAAATCCCTCGATTGGATAGTGCGGCTCGAATGGGCCGCCGTGGCGGTTGCCGCAATCGTCGTCTATGGCGCGACGGCCGTTTCCTGGTGGCTCTTCGCACTGCTCATCCTGGCGCCCGACCTGTCGATGGTCTTCTATCTGGCGGGACCGCGCATCGGCGCCATTGCCTACAACGCCTTGCACACGCTGATCGTACGCCGGGCATCTTGCCGGCAGTGCGGTCGGCAGCGCCATCGCTCTGATCTGGATCGCCCATATCGCGATCGATCGGGCACTGGGCTACGGCTTGAAGCTGTCAACTGGCTTTCAGGACACTCATCTTGGCCCTATCGGCCGCAAGCGCGAGACGTTCAGTCCTTGACCCGCTCGCCAGGATAAGCCCCCCAGACGAGCGACTGGGCAAGCCAGCCTGTATGGCCGTCGAGCGTCATTTCGCACCACTGGCCGTCGCAGGACTTGATCGTGCCCATCACGCCGGGTTCGACGATCGCCACCACCCTGGCATCGTTGTCGGGACCCTTCAGAAGATTGACCTGGCCGCCCTTGCCGCGCTGCCATGGCGCAATGATCGCGGTGCGGCGACCCGAGAGCAGCGATTGGTTGATCCAGCCTTCCGAGCCGTCGGCGTCGCGCACGCGCCGCCATGTATCGAACTCCTGGATGATCTCCATGGGCAGGCCGGCCTTCATATACATCCAGTCGACCGAATAGTTGGCGCCGGGCCCGACGCGCGAGTTGACGCGGCCGGATTTCAGGCTGACGAATCGCGGCAGTGGCAGGCCGCTCGGCCCGAGCGTGATGGCACTCTGGGCAGGGGCGGCCGCGCTCTGCGCGCCTGCAAGCGGAGAATAGAGGAGAGCGCCGAGAAATGCTGCGCTGAGGGCCAGGCGAAGCGACGCGAAACCAGACACTTTCGTTCCTTTCGGCGCCGGCTCGACGGCTGCGGCACCCCTTTTTCTTTGTCTTCGGCGGCACCGCTTGTTACATGGGTAAATCGGCTGCCGCGACCAGCTTTCAGTTTCGCCGGTCTTGGTTAAAGAGGTCTCAACGAGGGAAACAATGGTAGGCAAAAAGAAGCCTCTCGTGGTCATCACGCGAAAGCTGCCCGACCCGGTCGAGACCCGCATGCGCGAACTGTTCGACGCGAGGCTGAATGTCGAGGACAGGCCGATGACGCAGCCGGAACTCGTCGCCGCGGTCAAGGAAGCCGACGTACTGGTGCCGACCGTGACCGACCAGATCGATGCCGCACTGATTGCCCAGGCCGGCGACAATCTCAAGCTGATCGCCAATTTCGGCAACGGCGTCGACAAGATCGACGTGGCGGCGGCGGCCAAGAGGGGCATCACCGTCACCAACACGCCCAACGTGCTCACCGAAGATACCGCCGACATGACCATGGCACTGATGCTGGCCGTGCCGCGCCGGCTGGCGGAAGGCGCCAGCGTGCTTACTGGCGACAAGAAATGGGCCGGCTGGTCCCCGACCTGGATGCTTGGCCGGCGCATATGGGGCAAGCGGCTCGGCATTGTCGGCATGGGCCGCATCGGCACCGCCGTTGCCAGGCGGGCCAAGGCGTTCGGCCTGTCCATCCACTACCACAACCGGCATCGCGTGCTGCAGGCGGTCGAGGACGGGTTGGAGGCGACGTACTGGGAGAGTCTCGACCAGATGCTGGCCCGCATGGACATCATCTCGGTCAATTGCCCGTCGACGCCCGCGACCTTCCATCTTTTGTCGGCACGGCGGCTGGCGTTGCTGCAGCCCTCCGCCTATATCGTCAACACCGCCCGCGGCGACATCATCGACGAAGAAGCGCTGGTCAAGCTGATCCAGGACGGCAAGATCGCCGGCGCAGGCCTCGATGTTTACGAGCACGAGCCAGCCCTGAACGGCAAGCTCTTGAAGCTCGCTGCCAGGAACAAGGTCGTGCTTCTGCCGCATATGGGCTCGGCCACGCTGGAGGGCCGTATCGACATGGGCGAGAAGGTCATCATCAATATCCGCGCCTTTGTCGACGGCCATCGCCCGCCGGACCGCGTGCTGCCGCTCAGAACCTGAGACCCGCCGGGGGGCGGCCCCGTTTAACGTAAGTTGAGACTTACAAAATCGTTTTGCGCATGGTGACGGACGTCGGCCTGTCATGGCCGTCATGCGCCGTCCTGTCGGTCTCGTGAAAGCCGAGCCGGGCAAAGGCGGCATGATTTGCGGTGAGTTCGACCCTCGTCTGCAGTTCGATGGCGGCCTTGCCGCGGCTGCGGGCCAGATCTTCGGCCGCTTGCATCAGCCGCCGGCCAAGGCCTTGCCCCTGGCGCTCCAGGGGCAACGGCGAGCTTGCCGACATAAAAGCCGTTAGTCCTTTCGAGAGCAAAAACGCAGCCAACGATCCTGTCGCCGTCGAGTGCCAGAAAGCCTGTCTCCCGCAGGGCCTTCGCGCGCAGCGCATCGACCGTGAGCAGGTGAGCCGATGACGGCGGATCGATGATGCCGTCCATGAAGGCAAAGGCATGCGTTATGAGGGCAAGCACATCATCCCAGCGCTCGAAATCGGCCGGGATCCGCGTGATCGAAACATGGGATTGTTCCAAGATCAGCGTCTCTTGTAGCGGATCGTCTCGAAGCGCGCGGCCAGCGCATCATAGAGCAGCAGTCGGCCGATCAGCGGCTCGCCTATACCGGTGACCAGCTTGATCGCCTCCATCGCCTGCAGCGTGCCGACGACCCCGGTCAGTGCGCCGAGCACCCCGGCCTCGGCACAGGACGGCACCAGGCCCGGCGGCGGGGCTTCGGGAAACAGGTCCCGATAGCTCGGGTTCGGCTTGCCGTCGCTGCCGTCTTCAAAAGGCTTCAACACCGTCACCGAGCCATCGAAACGTCCGACGGCTGCATGCACCAAGGGCTTCGCTTGGCTGGCGCATGCGTCGGCCACCACATAACGGGTTTCGAAATTGTCGGATCCATCGACGACGACGTCGTAGCGGGCGACGAGGGCAGGGGCGTTTTCCGCGGTGAGCCGGAATGTGTGTGTTTCGACCGATGTGCTGGGATTGATGCGGGCAATAGCCGCCTTGGCGCTCTGCGTCTTCAGCATGCCGACGCTATCGGTATCGTGGATGACCTGACGTTGCAGGTTGGAGAGCGACACGGTGTCGTCGTCGACAATGCCGAGCGTACCGACGCCGGCCGCGGCGAGATATTCAAGCACCGGCGCACCGAGCCCGCCGGCGCCGATCACCAGGACTCGCGCCTGCTTGAGCCTTTGCTGGCCCGCGCCGCCAACCTCGGGCAGCACGATGTGACGGGCATAGCGTTCGATCTCGTCGGCGGTCAGGGCGGCAGTGGTCATATCAGGACCATATAGCGGTCGAAAAACCTTGTCAGGCGTCTTCGGTTGGCCCAACCGTGCCATGGTCGACCGTCAGGAACTGCGCGCGGCCATGCAGGCTGGAAAACAGCGCCGCGTCGGTTCCCGTCATGAAAGCCTGGCAGTTCAGTTCCTCCAGGATCGAGAACAGCGCCGCGCGCCGGCCGCCATCGAGATGCGCCGCGATCTCGTCGAGCAGCAGAATCGGCGTCAGGCCGGACATTTCGCCTGTCAGCCGGGCATGCGACAGCACGATGCCGACCAGCAGGGCCTTCTGCTCGCCAGTCGAGCAGAGTTCGGCCGGCATGGCCTTGGGCCGGTGCCGGACAACGAGGTCTGAACGGTGTGTCCCTTCGAGGGTGCGTCCGGCGGCACGGTCACGGTCACGGCCGTCGGCAAGAGCGCGCCGGAACCGCTCCTCGACATCGACCGCCGGTGTCCCGGCGATTTCGGCCTCGAGGTCGCCCGAGAGGCCGATATCGGCCTGCGGAAACGGCCCCGTGTCGGGCAACCTGCCGATCATGGCGGCGAGCAGCCGCACCATCTCGGTCCGCGCCGCGGCGATCGCCACGCCGGTTTCCGCCATCTGTGTCTCTATGGCCTCGAACCAGCCGACATCGCGTGAGCCTTCCGTCAGCAGGCGATTACGGCCCCGCATCGCCTTCTCGTAGTCGAGCGCACGCTGGCCATGTCCGGGATCGATCGCCAGCACCAGCCGGTCGAGAAAGCGCCGGCGATCCGCGGCCGGCCCGGTGAACAACGAATCCATCGCTGGCGTCAGCCACACGACCCGCAGCCACTCCAGCATGTCCTCGGCCCGAGCGGCGGCTCCGTTTATGCGCACCCGCCTGCCGCTCTCCGCTGTGTCGCCTCCGGAAATGCCGGTGCCGATCTCGACATCGCCGTCTGGTCCGTCGAGGCGGGCATGCAGCGCGAACCCGCCATCGCCACCCTCACGTGCGACATCCCCGTAAGGCGCGCGGCGCAACCCGCGCCCCGGCGTCAAAAAGGAGATCGCTTCGAGGAGGTTGGTCTTGCCGGCACCATTGTCGCCGGAAAAGATCACCGCGCCGGGAGCAACATCTATCGCCAGCGTCGCATAGTTGCGAAAATTGGTAAGTGTAAGCTTACTTATGTGGGTTTGTGCCGGCAACCGCTATTCGCCTCTGGAAGTCACCGCCCGCCGCTGGTCGTATCGCCAGGCGACGCCGCGCCGGCTATACCCGCATCGGCATCAGCACGTAAAGCGCGGTCTCGTCGGCCATGTCATGGATTAGCGTCGGCGAACCGGCATCGGCCAGCATGAACTTGGCTTCCGTGCCAGTCAGCTGCGCGGCGACGTCGAGCAGGTATTTGGCGTTGAAGCCGATCTCGATCGGTTCGGCGGAATAGTCTGCCGCAAGTTCTTCCGTGGCGCTGCCCGAATCCGGATTGTTGACCGCAAGCGTCACCTGGCCTTCGCTGATCGAGAGTTTCACCGCGCGGCCTCGCTCGGAAGAGATGGTCGAGACGCGGTCGACGGCGGCCGCGAAGCTCTGGCGGTCGAGGATCAGCTTCTTGTCGTTGCCGGTCGGAATGACCCGCTGATAGTCCGGGAAGGTGCCGTCGATCAGCTTCGAGGTCAGGACGACGCTGCCGATGGTGAAGCGGATCTTGGTGTCGGACAGTTCGGTTGTCACGGCGACATCCGGATCGTCGACCAGCTTCTGCAGTTCGCTCACCGTCTTGCGCGGAATGATGATGCCCGGCATGCCTTCCGAACCCGCCGGTGCGTCGATCTCGGCGCGCGCCAGGCGATGGCCGTCGGTTGCCACCGAGCGCAGCTTCAGCTTGCCGCCGACTTCATGCGTGTGCAGGTAGATGCCGTTGAGATAGTAGCGCGTCTCCTCGGTGGAGATGGCGAACTGCGTCTTCTCGATCAGGCCTTTCAGCGCCACCGAGTCGAGACGGAAGATATGCGAGAAGGATCCGGCCGAGAGCTCGGGAAAGTCGGATTGCGGCAGGCACTGCAGGCGGAAGCTCGAGCGGCCCGACGTCACCGTCATGGCATTGCCGTCCTCGTCCGTCTTAAGCATCACCTCGGCGCCGTCGGAAAGCTTGCGAACGATGTCATAGAGCAGGTGTGCGGGGACTGTCGTCGCACCGCCGCGCTCGACCTTGGCCGGCGTCGCTTCCGTCACCTCCAGGTCGAGGTCGGTGGCCTTCATTTCGAGGCTGGCGCCTTCGGCGCTGAGCAACACGTTGGACAGGATCGGTATGGTGTTGCGCCGCTCGACCACGCGGTGCACGTGGTTGAGCGATTTCAGGAGATTTGACCGTTCCAGGATAACACGCATGACGAAACAGGCTCGCTTCAATGAATGAACGGGTCTCCGGCCGCCGGTGCCCCGCGAAAGGTCTGAACAGGCTTCAGAATCTACGCAAACTGACAGGAAAAAACCAGTGAGCGCAAGCCCGCGCCACCGGTTCGGGCCGGTTACGCGGGCTTTCTGGGGATAAAGCTGGCCAAGCCGGCAAGCGGGCGGTTTCCGGCCGGTCAGGCCTGGTCGTTGATCAGCCTTCTCAGCAATTCCAGTTCCTGCGCCAGCGTGTTGTCGGCGCCGGAAAGGTCCTCGATCTTGCGCACGGCGTGCAGCACCGTCGTATGGTCGCGGCCGCCGAAACGCCTCCCGATTTCCGGCAGCGAGCGCGGCGTCATAACCTTCGACAGGTACATGGCGACCTGCCGCGGCTTCACGATGGTGCGCGTGCGCCGGTTGGACAGCAATTCTGTCTTGGAGACGTTGTAGTGGCGCGCCACGATGCGCTGGATATCCTCGATGCGGACCCGCTTCGGCTCGCCGGTACGATAGATGTGGCCGAGGATCTCATCGATGCGGTCGATGGTGATCTGCGGCTCGAACGACTGGCGAAACAACAGCTGGTTGAAGGCGCCTTCCAGTTCACGACCGCTGCCGGTCACGGTGCGGGCAACGTGGTTCAGGATTTCTTCGGAAATGTCGAGCGATGCATCGTCGATCCTGGCGGTGGCTAGGCGCAGTTTGAGCATGCCGAGCCGCATGGCGAAATCGGGAGCCGACATTTCGAGCGCGACGCCGCCATTGAGCCGTGAACGGACCCGCGGCTCGAGCGATTCCAGCTCCGACGGTGGCCGGTCGGCGGCGACGACGACCTGCTTGGCGCTGTCGAGCAACATGTTGATCAAATGGCAGAATTCATGCTGGATCGACTTGCCCTGCAGGAACTGCATGTCGTCGATGATCAGGAGATCGATGTCGCGCAGCTGCTCCTTGAGCGTCAATGCGTTGTTGTCGCGGATCGCCGTGGCGAAGCGCCACATGAAATATTCGGCGGTGAGATAGACGACGCGCGATTTCGGGTTCTGCTTCAGCGATTCCGCCGCGATGGCCTGCAACAGGTGCGTCTTGCCGAGCCCGACGGTGGCATGCAGGAAAAGCGGATTGAAGCGCACAGCGCTCGACTGCGATTCCGCCACGGCCTTGGCGGCGGCGAAGGCCACGCGGTTCGAGGGTCCTTCGATGAAGGAGCCGAACGTGTAACGCGGATCAAGCGGCGATCCCAGCACATTGTGGCGGAACTCGCTCTCGGCCGGCACACCCGGGCGCGGCACGGAAGACCGCTCCACCCGGCCTGGGCTGACGGTTCCGGCGGCCAGCGCCGTCTGCGTCTGCCGCGTCGTCTTGCGCGCGGGCGCCAATTCGGGTTCGGGCTGGTTGCGCCCCTGACGGGTCGCTGTGCGCACGACGATCTCGATCTTGAGAAGCTCGGGATCTTCGTGCTTCCACAGCTCGGAAATGAGATCGTGATAGTGGCCGTTGATCCAGGAGCGCAGGAATGCAGTGGGCACGGAGATGCGGACAATGCCCTTGGAGGCTTCCGCGACCTTCATGCGGCCAAACCAGCTGGAATAGACTTCCGTTCCCAGGCGCGCCTTCAACTGGGCCTTGACCCGGTCGAACTTCTGTTCCGCGTCGCTGGAGACCGCCATCTCGTTTGCTCCAATCAAAGTTCCAGGAAATGGGAGGTCGCCCGTAAGCTCCCTTTCGATGCCGCTCTGCATGATCGAGTTCCTTGCCTTTCTGTACCTGTTTTTCGCTGGAGATGCGCCTCCTGCATCCTTTTCAGCGACCGTGTCTTCGCTCGATGCCCGTTGCCGCCGCCGGCAATGAACGTCGCCCACCAACCAGGGGAACCGGTTCCGGCCCATGGAAGCCGGTCCGCGTTGGGTATGTCAGGGCAATACAACACCGTCCGGCGAAAGAGCCGCCGGCGCGCCGTCCTACCTGCCATGTCTTGTTTACGCCCGTCCCCTACCGTATCGAAAAAGAGCAAACCATACCCGTCCACGGACTTGATCCGCGTCACAAATCCCGCCAATTTAAGCTGACTGCGTCAGGCTGGGTTAAGGCCAGAGGCCCGTCCCTTTCGATAGATCGACATTACCGAAATCGTTGTGGATAGGGCAAGGCCACGTCTAACGGATTTTTAAGGAATCTGGTTACCTCGGGCGGGTTGGAGCGCCATGCCGCCGCGGCAGCTTTTGACAAAGCCATTGTGATTCAAACCCTTTTCCGACGAATATGAAAAAGCCGGGCCGGCGCGAAATTTTCTGAAATAATTCTCTTGACAGCCAGTTGTCCTCTCGTCCCTTCGGCACGTTGTGGACAAGCTGTGGATCACCATCGTTAATTATCTGAAAAATAACGGCTATTTCTGTCGAGGGAAGTTTTTCTAGGCGCCGCTTTTCAAGCGTGCCGATCCTCAGCGGGCATGTATGTGCCGGCAAAGCATTTCGAACTCTGGGCTCTGCCTTTGCAGTTGTTCGCGGCTATTCTTTTTAAGTACTTGCCGGCAAACGAAAAAACCCGGCGCGATCGGCCGGGTTCGAACAAGATCGTCCTGAAAAGACGATGTCAGGCGGACAGCACCTTGAGGCGCTGGGCAAGGCGCGACACCTTGCGGGATGCCGTGTTCTTGTGCATCACGCCCTTCGTCGCGGCGCGCATCAATTCCGGCTCGGCGGCCTTGAAGGCGGCCTGTGCGGCGTCCTTGTCGCCCGAGGCGAGTGCCTCCTCGACCTGGCGGACATAGGTTCGCACGCGCGAGCGGCGGTTCTTGTTGATCGCTGCGCGGCGGGCGATCTTGCGCGTTGCCTTTTTGGCCGAGGATGTGTTGGCCATGATGCCTCTCTTCTGATCTGGTCGGCGCACGCGGCGTGCCGCAGGGCGCAAAAAACAAACGGGCAGCCACGGGGCCGCCTCGGTTGGTGCGGCTTATAGTTCAGCTTTTCCGGCGCGTCAACGCCGCCGGGCGTTCTTTTTGGCCGACGCCACGGGTTTCGATCGTGGCCCGCAATGCCCTACCGGTTGGTGAAATTGGGCTTCCGCTTTTCTGTGAACGCGGCCATCCCTTCCTTTTGGTCCTCGAGCGCGAAAAGCGAGTGGAACAGGCGGCGTTCGAAGCGCAATCCCTCCGCAAGCGTCGTCTCATAGGCGCGGTTGACGGCTTCCTTGGCCATCATCACCGACGGCAGCGAGAAATCGGCAATTTTGGCCGCCGCCTTGACGGCTTCCTCGACCAGCTCGCCGGCTGGAACGACCCGCGACACAAGGCCTGAACGTTCAGCCTCCGCGGCATCCATCATCCGTCCGGTCAGGCACATGTCCATCGCTTTCGATTTGCCAACGAACCGGGTCAGCCGTTGCGACCCGCCCATGCCGGGGATGACGCCGAGCGTGATCTCGGGCTGGCCGAATTTCGCCGTGTCGGCGGCGATGATGAAATCGCACATCATCGCCAGTTCGCACCCGCCTCCCAGGGCATAGCCGGCCACCGCCGCGACAATCGGCTTTCGTGCCCGCGTGAAGTCTTCCCAGCCGGCGAAGAAGTCCTGGCTGTAGGCATCCGCGTAGGAGATTGCCTGCATTTCCTTGATGTCGGCACCGGCGGCAAAGGCCTTGTCGGAACCGGTGACAACCATGGCACCGATGCCGGGATCGGCGCAGAAGACGTTGACGGCTGCGACGAGTTCAGCAAGAATCTGGGAATTCAACGCATTGAGCGCCTTTGGCCGGTTCAGCGTGATAAGCCCGACCTTGCCGCGCCTCTCGGTGATGATCGTCTCATAGGCCATTGGCTGCTCATCCTTGCTCGACACCGGTCTGGAGCGGTTCAGTGTTTGGTAGAATCGTTGAACCGCTCTAACTCTTTGTTTTCACGCAATTCCGGACGGAAAACCGCTGCGCACTTTTCGTGGAATTGCTATAGCTCACGTCTGACACGTCCGGCAATAGAAGGTCGAGCGTCCGCTCTGCACGATACGTTCGACATGGCCGCCGCAACCGGGTTTCGGGCAAGGCTCGCCCTCGCGGCCGTAGACGGCGAAGGAATGCTGGAAATAACCCAGCGATCCGTCTGTGTGCACGTAGTCGCGCAGTGAAGACCCGCCGGCCGCGATGGCATCGGATATGACCGAACGGGTCGCTTCGGCGAGGCGTTCGCTTTGTTCCCTGGCCTTCTTGCCTGGCCTGGCTATGGTGCCCGCCTCCCGCAGCGGTGACAGGCCGGCGCGCCAGAGCGCCTCCGAGACATATATATTGCCCAAGCCGGCAATCAGCCTCTGGTCGAGAAGCGCTGCCTTGAGCGGTGATCTGCGGCCTTTCAGCAGCGAGGCAAGCAGAACGCCATCCAGCGCATTGCCGGTGGGCTCGACGCCCAGTCCGGCGAGCATCGGATGCGTCTCCGGCGGCTCGTCCGCAAACAGCATGAAACCAAAGCGGCGCGGGTCATTGAAGATCACACGTGATCGTGCACCGGCGGCGGAAAGGACATGGAACACGACATGGTCGTGCGCCGCGCTCTTCGAGCGTTCATGATGGAACACGCCCGGTGTTTCGCCATCGCCGCCGGTCTCGATGCGAAAGGAGCCCGACATGCCGAGATGGCAGATCAGCACCGGACCGCCCCGCAGGTGCATGGTCAGATACTTGGCCCGCCGCCCAAGCGCGGTGATCGTCCTGCCGGTCAGCCGCTCCGAAAACCGTTCGGGGAAGGGAAACCGCAAGTCGGGCCGTCTCATCTCGACCCGGGCCAGATAGGCACCTTCCAGGACCGGCTGCAGACCGCGCCGGACCGTTTCGACTTCCGGTAGTTCAGGCATGGCCACCAATCGAGGCGTGGAAGGATGTGCCGTTGCGCCCGCGCGTCAGCGCGAGATGTTCGGCAACCGTCTCGCCGATATCGGCGAATGTCGCCCTCAGCCCTATGTCGCCGCCTTTGAGGCCGGGTCCAGTGCCGATGACCGGAACGCGTTCACGCGTGTGATCGGTGCCGCGCCAGGTCGGGTCGTTGCCGTGATCGGCGGTCAGGATGAGAAGGTCGCCCTGCTTCAGCTTCGCAAATGCCTCCGGAAGCCTCCGGTCGAAGGCCTCGAGCGCGGCGGCATAACCGGCGACGTCGCGGCGATGGCCGAATTCGGTATCGAAATCGACGAAATTGGCGAAGACGAGGTCGCCGTCGGTGGCCTCGTCCATCGCCGCCAGCGCCTGGTCGAACATGGCCATGTTGCCCGCCGCCTTGCGTACGTGCGAAATCCCGCGATGGGCGAAGATGTCGCCGATCTTGCCGACGGCGATGACGCGACTGCCACGCGCCGTCAGCCGATCGAGCAATGTCGGCTCGGGTGGCGGCACAGCGTAGTCGCGGCGATTGTAGGTCCGCTCGAAGGTGGCTGGTGTCTCGCCGACGAACGGACGCGCGATGACCCGTCCGATCTTCAGCGGGTCGACCAGCCGGCGCACCACCTGGCACAATTCATAAAGCCGCTCCAGGCCGAAATGGGTCTCAAGCGCGGCGATCTGCAGGACTGAATCCACCGATGTGTAGCAAATCGGCTTGCCGGTGCGGATGTGCTCTTCGCCGAACCGCTGGATGATCTCGGTACCTGGCGCATGGCAATTGCCGAGGATACCCGGCACCTTTCCCTGGCGGATGATCGCCTCGGTCAGGTCGGCCGGGAAGGCGGGAACCGTATCCGGGAAATAGCCCCAGTCGAAGCGCACCGGCAGGCCTGCGATCTCCCAGTGGCCGGAAGGCGTGTCCTTGCCGCTGGAAATCTCTTGCGCCGCCCCATGGAAGGCACTGGCGAGCAGGTCCGTTCCGAAATGCGTAAAACCCAGTCCTGTCGCCGTCTCGGCGGCCTTGCCAAGTCCCAGCGATGCCATATGGGGAACGAACAGTGGTCCCTGGCGAAGGCCTTCGCGATCCGCGCGCCCTTCCGCGCAAGCCTCGGCGATGTGCGCCAGCGTGTTGGCGCCGGCGTCGCCATAGCGTTCAGCGTCGGCCGCGCCGCCGATGCCGAAGGAGTCCAGGACAAAGAGGAAAGCGCGCGCCATCGGATCGTTTGTTGCCAGTGTCGAGCCCCAGACATAGGGTTCCACGGCGGCCTTGGCAATTCGGAAACCAAACGGCAACGGCCTGGCGCGATGGTCAAGTCCATGTCGCCCAAAAGTGCGTAGCGGTTTTGGGAAAACGACATGGAACAAGGTAGGGATCCATATCGCCCAAAAGGGCGCGGATACAGGCGTGAAGGTTGAGTGTCGCGACGAGTTGGGCATCTCATGGACGGAACAGAGGGCAAGGTGGTCCTGTCATGAAGGCTGCACTCAAGGCATGGACTGCTCTCATGGCCGTGAACGCAGCGTTCTGGTGTGGGCCGGCGCGGGCTGACTGGCGCGACGATATCGGCACATTCCGCATCGGCATCGTCGCCGAACCCGGCGCCGGCAGTACCGTTCCGGGGCTGGCGGTGTTGACGCAAGCCTTTACCGATGCGCTCGGCATGAAGGTCGAATTCGTCGTCGCCCGCGATTATGCGGCACTGATCGAGGCACAGGCCAATGCGCGGATCGAATACGCCATCTACTCGACGACCGCCTACGCCACGGCGCTGCAACGCTGCGGATGCATCGAGCCGCTCGTGGCTCCGGTCGATTCAGACGGCGCGGCCGGCATCCGCTCGGTCCTGCTGACCAGGGATGGCAAGCTGCCCGGCTTGGCCGATATGGAGACCCACCGGATCGCCATGCCGCCGCAGGACAACGTTGGCGGTTCGCTTCTGCCCTTGGCGGGGTTAGCCGCCGAACACGTCGTGATTGCCGAGGATGCACCGTTTCTTGTCCATGCCCCCTCGGCGTCGGCGGCCGAAACCATGCTTGTCGACGGCGAGGCCGACGCCATGTTCGGCTGGGTGAGGGCAGCGGCCGACCGTCAGCCGCGGCTGCCCGGCGGCACGCAGGCAAGGCTCGAGGCATCCGGCCTTTCGGCGTCGGCACTTCAGGTCGTGTGGACGTCGGGTCTGTTGAGATACGGTCCCCATGCGGTGCGCAGCGATCTCGATCCGGAAGCCAAACGTCGGCTGACCGTGTTCCTTACCAACCTCAAATCGACGACGCCGGATGTCTACGACCTTCTGGAATCGAAGCATACCGGCGGTTTCATGCCCGTGGTTTCAAGGGACTATGCGACGGCGGAGGCCATCGTGCGCCTGGTGTCGATCGATGGCGGGCGGCGATAGGGTCTTCAGCAGTCGCCGCAAGGAATCGTGACGCTTCTGCGGGGACGCAGATAATAGGTTTCGCTCATCGTCATGCCTTTGGCGAGCGTCTCGACAAAC
The DNA here is from genome assembly GCF_020164745.1 of Mesorhizobium sp. ES1-4. Classification (GTDB taxonomy): domain Bacteria; phylum Pseudomonadota; class Alphaproteobacteria; order Rhizobiales; family Rhizobiaceae; genus Mesorhizobium. The sequence goes on from NZ_JAIUGV010000006.1 coordinate 185,597, forward strand.
CCAAGCTTCTGTTGGCTATCGGTCGTCCAGCCGATGATCGGCTTGTAGCCCAGTGTGCTGTCGACGCGGACGAGGAAGGTCCCGGGGACCTTGAGCGCTGTTGGAACCGTTGTGTCGGAGTCCGCCGCCGCACCGACGCCGTACACGCCGCCGGCTACCTTGCGCGACCACACCACCTGCACCTTTGGCGTGGCATCGGTGGTGACCTTTATGGCGGTGATGGTGATGTCCGGCACCGAGCGGTTGTAAGGTAGAAGGGTTACGGTGCCGATCTTCATGATGGCATCGAGGTCCGCCTTGACGATGGTCGGCTGTTGCGTGACGAGATCGGCGACCATGCTGCCGACGCGGCTGACCTTCTTGCTCGTCTCTATGGCCTGCGAAGCCTCCATGGTCATGAAATACATGATCAGCAGGACAGGCGCGATAAGCGCGAATTCGACCGCCGCGACGCCGCGGCGATTGGACCAGAACCGGACCGATTTGCCCCAGAGCCCTGCAGTTTCCAGATGTGCCCCCGCACGCATCATGCTCGTTGCCTTTTTTCTTGTTGGTGCTTCCGCGATGGTCTCAATTGTCGAACGGTTCGTTCTGCCAGGTCACCGAAGCGAAATGCAGGGTTTTGTTGCCCCCCATGGACTGCGCCATCAAATCGGTCATGATGGGCCATTTGTAAAAGACCCGCAGCATGTTCTTTGACTCCGCCGCACCCGCTGTAACGGTAAACGGCACATCGGCTCCGCTCTTGGTCAGCTGGATGTTACCGCTCTGGATCCTGAAGCCGGCCAGAGCCGCGTCGGCGAATGTCGTGTATTGGCGAAGATCGACGCTCAACTGATTGGGACAATCCTGGGAAACGATAATCTCCAGCTTGTCGCAGATCATGTTCTTCAAACTGTTTCCGGCGATGTCGGCAGCTCTCAGCTGGCCGGTGCGCAGCCGGCGCGCGACATCGTCGGTGATGTTGGCCATCACCTCCTGGCTGGCAAACGAGATGCAGCTCTCAAGGATGGCGAACACCAGGAGTGCGAACGGCATGGCAAGCAGCGCGAACTCCAGCGCCGTGCTGCCGCGCCGGTCGCGCACGAAGCGCCTGACAGACCTGCCGCGCTCCTTCTTGCCTTGACCTGTTGAGCCGAATTCCTTGCTCATGCGATGTTCCTGCCACCCCTGGACGACGCCGACAGGTATTAGCGCAAACCAATTGAGGTCCGGTTTGAATGATCGCTAAAGTCGGCGCGGATGTGTTAACCAGGCGGTAACCAGGGCGATGGCGCGGCCCGCGCAGCCTATTTGCTGACGCTCATCTCGGCTTCGGACGATTTCTCCGCTTCACTCTTGTAGGAGCTTTCGCAATAGGGCGTGCACGACATGGTCTGGACCTCCGCGCGCCGGTAAATGCGGACCGACGAGGCTGCCTGGCGAACCACGGTAACCTGTGCGTCGACGATCGGGCTGCCGTCTTGGTCGAGAACGACGAGATTGGTGACACCGAAACCCTTGCCGGTGAGCACGACCGTCGAGGCATCCTGGACCGAAGCGTCGGCGATTGCCGGGTTGCCCACGACGATTGTGTCGGCGGGGCGCGACAGCTTCACGATCTTGGCCTGATTCATGGTGACCTCGATGTCGGCGCCAGCCCTGGCGGGCGTAACCAAGCTGGCGGCGGCAAGAAGTGCGGCAATCAGGATTGAGGATCTCGGCACGGCCATCAAGGCGCTCCACGCAAGCGGACTGTTCAACGGACCATGAACGAGATTGGTGAATCAACGGTTAAGTCGGCTTGCCGCCGCCGTGCCCGGCCGTCGGCATGGCTGCGCGCACGGGCGAATCCGCGCAGGAGTTGCGAACGCCCCAAGCCCTTGCCTTTCACCGCGTTGACCCGCGAAACCGGATATTAGCCAGCGCTTAGGATGGAGTTAACCACGCACTTGGTTCAAGCCGGGAAAGGAATCGGTAAGGCTGTTTATTAAGCCGATCGAAAGAGCTTCTCCCTAGATTGCCAGCATCCGATCAACCATCACAGAAGTTGACGGAAGTGCTGTAACACGTGGAGTAGGAGCTCTCAAATGTCTAACCTTTTTGCACGTTTCGTGAAGGACGAATCCGGCGCGACCGCTATCGAATATGGTCTGATCGCCGCTCTCATCGCGCTCGCCATCATCACCGGCGCCGGCGCGCTCGGCAATGCAATCAACGCCAAGTTCACTTCGATCGGAAGCTCGCTGAACAGCGCTGGCGGCAGCTGATCTGCTTATTGCTGATCGCTCGGATTGCATTCTGGACAGGGGCCGCCCCAGGGCGGCTCCTGTATTATTTTACCTTTATCGGGGGCGCAGCGGAAACAGTCGTCTTTTCACCCCGGACCTCATCAATCGTTAATCGAAACAGCCTAGATTGAGTTCTGTGGAATCCGCACGATAGGCACAATCGCCGATGCTTGAAGCCCTGATTTTCGTCGTCTTTCCGTTCTGCATGCTGTTTGCCGCGATCTCCGACATGCTGTCGATGACGATCGCCAACCGAGTGCCGGTGCTGCTTGTGGTCGTCTTCGCGCTGGTGGCGCCGCTGACGGGCATGGATTGGGCTGCCTACGGATGGCACTTCGCGGCCGGCGCCATCGTCCTGGCCGTGACGTTCGGTCTGTTCGCGTTGGGTGGCATGGGCGGCGGCGATGCCAAGCTGCTGGCCGGCACGGCCGTGTGGATGGGACTTAACGTGAATCTCGTCGAGTATCTTGTCTCCTCCACAATCATCGGCGGCCTTCTGACGATCGCGATCCTGCTTTACCGGAAATCGCCGCTGGCGGTTTTCACCGGTCGCAATCCATTCCTGCGTCATTTTGCGGAAGAGTCGGCCGGTGTTCCCTACGGGATCGCACTCGGCCTGGGTGGCCTCCTGACCTATCCCGATTCCCCGTTGATGGTATGGGCGCTAGCAAGGCTGGCGAGCTGAATTCATCACATTTTTTCGTCGCCTGACATGGGCTTGCACGCCGGCTTTGCGGCTGCGGCCCAGCATTTCCGCGCATCGCGCGTGATCCGTCTAATTTATGTAAACCTTAAATTAATCACGATCGTAAGCATTACATTAACCTTGTTTTGACGATTGCCGCTGCAAAGTCCGGCCTGGCTACATGGTTTGCCAAGGGCGAGGGTTCGGACAGATGCCAGCATCCCGATTGATAATTCTGAGCGTGGCGGTGGCCGCGGCGGGCGGTGCTGGCTATGTGGCGAAGAACATGGTCGCCGCCCCGCCGCCCCAGATCGTCGTCGATTCCGGCCAGAAGGCTCCAGAGGTTCCCCTGCAGGACGTGCTCGTGCTTTCTGGCGATGTCGCGATGGGCGCCCAACTCGAAAACAACATTGCCTGGCAATCCTGGCCAGCTAGCGGCATCAACGCGAATTTCATCACCAAGGCCACCGCTCCCGACGCTTTGGAGAAACTGAAGGGGTCGGTTGCCCGCGTGGCGATGTACGCCGGTGAGCCCGTGCGGCGCTCCAAGCTGATCGGCGAGGGGCAAAGCTTCATGTCGTCCATCCTGCCCTCCGGCATGCGGGCGGTCGCAACGGCGATATCGGCGGACACTTCGGCCGGCGGCTTCATCCTTCCAAACGATTTCGTCGACGTCATCATGACCCGCAGGGCCGATGCCAGCACCGGCGGCGCCGGCTTCAACACCGAGACCATCCTCAAGAATATCCGCGTCCTGGCAATCGACCAGACCATCCAGGAAGACGAGGAAGGCAAGAAGACCAGGGTCGGCCAGACCGCCACGCTGGAGCTGACACCCAAACAGGCGGAGATCATCACCGTTGCCCAGCAGATGGCGGATCGCCTGACCCTGGCGCTGCGGGCGATCACGGACACCCAGGAAAAGAATGTGGGCGAGGCCGACTATCTCGTTTCCGGCAATGGCCGCCGGGGAACGGTGAGGCTGATCAAGTCGGGCGAAGTCTCCGAAGTAGGGGCAAGGAAATGAGGCTAAGCGCTAAACTGCCGGCAATCGTAGCCACGGCAATAGGCCTGCTGCTCGTCGGAGCGAATGTGCGGGACGTCGAGGCGAAGAACACGCAGGTCTCGGCTACGACAGCCACCCAGCGCGTCAAGCTTGGCCTCAACAAGTCCGTGGTCATAGACCTGCCGAGTGACGCCTACGACATTCTTGTCGCCAATCCCTCCGTTGCCGACGCGGTGACCCGCACCGCAAGGCGTATCTACCTCTTCGGCAAGGCGGTCGGCGAAACCAACATCTTCGTGTTTGGGCCGAACGGCGAACAGATCGCCAGCCTGGACCTGGCCGTCGAGCGCGACGTCGCTGGCCTGGAGGATTATATCAAGCGGTTCCTTCCGACCTCGGCCGTCAAGGTGGAACTACTGAACGACAATGTCATCCTGACCGGCACCGTCGACACGCCGCTTGACGCAAAACGGGCCGTCGACCTGGCGACGATCTTCGTCTCGGGCGGCGAAGCGACGACGGGACAATATTCGCAGACCGCGGCGGGTGGGTCGTCCCAGAGCGGCGTCGACATCAACAACCCGGACCAGGAGCGCCGTGTCTCCAAGATCGTCAATCTCTTGCAGATCATCGGCGACGATCAGGTCACGCTGAAGGTGACGGTGGCCGAAGTCAGCCGCTCCGTGATGAAGCAACTGGGCGTCAACATGATCGGCAGCGGCGATAGCAACGGCATCAGCTGGGGCGCACTTAGTTCGCCCAACTATGGATTGGGTAAGCCGCTTTCGCAGACCTCGGGCCTGGGGTTCGCTACGTCGAGTCTGCAGGCCTATATCAACGCGATGGAACAAAGCGGCGTAATGAAAACGCTTGCCGAACCGACTCTGACTGCCGTTTCAGGCGAGAAGGCTACGTTCAAGGTTGGCGGCGAGTACAATATTGTCTCCGGACGCTCGAGCAACGTATCGACGGACAATCAGACGGGTCAAACGACATATACTTTTGACAAAATCGAATATGGCATCGGCCTTGAGTTCCAGCCTGTGGTGCTGTCGGCGGGTCGGATCAGTCTGAAGGTCAGAACTTCTGTGTCTGAGCCGACAACGGAAGGTGCCGGCACGCTGGAAGGAGGAGGCAAGTCGGCACTGAACTTGCAGGGCATGTCCATGCTGTCGCTCCGCAAGCGACTTGCCGACACGACCGTTGAATTGCCGTCAGGTGGTTCGATGATGATCGCGGGTCTCGTCCGCGATGATGTTCGCCAAGCCGTTGCGGGCTTGCCTGGCCTCACCAAGATCCCCGTGCTCGGCGCGCTTTTCCGCAGCAGGGACTTCGTGCGCAACGAAAGCGAGCTCGTCATCATCATCACGCCCTACCTGGCGCGGCCAGTGGCACGCAATGATCTCGCCAAGCCGGACGACAATTTCAACCCTCCGAGCGATGGCGCCGGGATGTTCCTTGGGCGTGTCAATCGCGTCTACGGCACCATGCAGACGGACAAGCCCAACGGTCGCTATCACGGCGTCGTCGGCTTTATCTACAAGTGAACGGGAAAGCGGACATGTCTCAGTCAGCATTGAAGGCAAGGATCTCTGCGATGCGCTCCGGCCGTTCTTGGATAAGCCTGCGCGCCCTTCCCATCGTGGTGGTGGCGGTGTCGGGCCTGCTGGCCGGTTGTGCCCAGCGCGACAGTGTTACTGTGGGCGCCATCCCCGACGACTATCGCACCAATCACCCGATCGTTATCGCGGAGAAGAACCAGAAGATCGATCTTCCCGTCGGCGCCGGTGATCGTGGCATGACCGGCTCGCAACGCGACACGCTTCTGGGCTTCCTCGACGGCTACGACAAGAGTGCCGCTCCGACACTGACGATCCAGATTCCAAGCGGGTCGGCCAACGAAGTTGCCGCGACGGCGGCCGGCCGCGATTTCGCCCGGCTCGCGCTGGCCGACGGCGTCAAGCGCAACCGGATTGTCATGGTCTCCTACCAGGCCGGATCGAGCGAGGCGTCAGCCCCGGTTCGCGTCTCCTATATCGCGGTAAAGGCACAGACCGACAAATGCGGACGCTGGCCCGATGACCTGGCGGATACGTCGGAAAACAAGCACTACGCCGATTTCGGCTGCTCCTATCAGAACAATCTTGCCGCCCAGATGGCCAATCCCGCCGATCTGCTCGGACCGCGCAAGCAGACCACTATCGACGCGGAAAATCGTAGCGCGGTTATAGACGTGTACCGAAACAGGGTCATTTCGACCGAATTCCTCGGTAACTCGGAAGTGACTTACTAAGCCGCCCTCGGGAACAAGCGACGCCAGGAACAGGCCACGGAAAGAGCATGACCATGAGCAACCTTGCCTATGACGCCACCGTGGAGGGCGGCGACACCTCGCCGCAGGACGTCGCCGCGATGCAGGCGTTGCGACCTGTTCCGCGCATTTCGATCCAGGCATTCTGCGAGACGGAAGGCGTTGCCAATCCGGTCCAGCGCGCCGGCGAGGATCGCCGCATGACCAAGGCGCACCTCAAGGTCCACATGGGCGGCATTCCCACCGCCATCGAATTCTACCAGTCGGCGCCGACACCGAACCTGATCATGCTGGAATCGCGCAGCGAACCCAAGCAACTTCTGGAGCAACTCGCGCAGCTCTCGGAATATTGCGATCCATCCTCGAAAGTGGTGGTGATCGGTCACTATAATGACGTTGGTCTCTATCGCGAACTCATCCGCTCCGGCATCTCCGAATATGTGATTGCGCCGGTGTCGATGGCAGACGTCGTCAGCGTCGTTTCGTCGATCTTCGTCGATCCGGAAGCTGAACCGCTCGGACGCTCGATCGCCTTCGTCGGCGCCAAGGGCGGCGTCGGCTCTTCCACCATCGCTCACAATGTTGCCTGGGCAATGTCTTCGCTGTTCAAATCCGAGGTCGTTGTGGCAGACCTTGATCTCGCCTTCGGCACCGCCAACATCAATTTCGATCAGGATCCGGCCCAGGGCATCGCCGAGGCTGTGTTCTCGCCCGAGCGTATCGACGAAGTCTATCTCGACCGGCTGCTGACCCAATGTGCCGAGCATCTGTCGCTGCTCGCGGCGCCCTCGACGCTGGAGCGCGTCTACGACTTCGATCCCGATGCCTTCGCCCAACTTGTCGATACCGCGCAGCGCAGCGTCCCGCTCCTCGTGCTCGACGTTCCCCACGTCTGGACGGGATGGGCCAAGAACACGCTGGTCAAGGCCGACGAGATCGTCATCACGGCGACGCCGGAACTGGCCAATCTGCGCAACACCAAGAACCTTGTCGACATGTTAAAGCGCCTTCGCCCGAACGACCCGCCGCCGAAATTGATCATCAACCAGGCCGGCGTGCCCAAGCGGCCGGAAATCTCGCCGTCCGATTTCGCCGAACCGCTCGGCCTGACGCCGATGTCGGTCATCGGCTTTGATCCTGTGCTGTTCGGCAATGCCGCAAACAACGGGCGCATGCTGGGCGAGATGGATGCCAAGAACTCGGTTGTGGCCACGATCAACGAGATTGCTCATGTGCTGACCGGCCGCAGCGAAATCAAAGCGAAAAAGAAAGCTGGCCTGGGCAGTCTGCTCGGCAAGCTCTCGCGCAACAAGAAGTGACGCAATGGGGTCGGTAGTCGGTCATGTTCGGTAAAAGAGGCAACGACGACGGCAACCGGTTCAAGCCGGAATTTCGCCAGCCGGCACCGGCGCCGGCAACGGTGCCTGTCGCGCCGGCCGCCGCGGTTTCGGCGGACACCGCGGTTCTTGCGCGCCCCGCGGCCGCGCCCCAGCCGGGCGCGCCTGTCGCGCCACCGGCCAGGCGCGCGGTAGAGGCGCCGCCGATCGCGCCGGAGCCGAGGAGAGGCCGCGAAAAGAGCGAAACCTACTACGATACCAAGAGCCAGGTTTTCTCGGCCCTCATCGATACGATCGACCTGTCGCAGCTTGCCAAGCTCGATCCCGAAAGCGCACGCGAGGAAATCCGCGACATCGTCAACGATATCATCGCGATCAAGAACTTCGCGATGTCGATCGCCGAGCAGGAAGAACTGCTCGAGGACATCTGCAACGATGTGCTTGGCTACGGGCCGCTCGAGCCGTTGCTCGCGCGCGACGACATCGCCGACATCATGGTCAACGGGTCCAAGAACGTCTACATCGAAGTCAACGGCAAGGTCGAACAGACCAGCATCCGCTTCCGCGACAACCAGCAGCTGCTCAACATCTGCCAGCGCATTGTCAGCCAGGTCGGCCGCCGCGTCGATGAATCCAGCCCGATCTGCGACGCCCGTCTTCCCGACGGATCACGCGTCAACGTCATCGCGCCGCCGCTGGCCATTGACGGCACCGCGCTCACCATCCGCAAATTCAAGAAAGACAAGCTGACGCTCGATCAGCTGGTCAAGTTCGGCGCCATCTCGCCGCAAGGGGCCGAAGTTCTCAAGATCATCGGCCGTGTCCGCTGCAACATCGTCATCTCCGGCGGCACCGGCTCGGGCAAGACGACATTGCTCAACTGCCTGACCAACTACATCGACCGTGACGAGCGCGTCATCACTTGCGAGGATTCGGCCGAACTGCAACTGCAGCAGCCGCATGTCGTGCGTCTGGAAACGCGTCCGCCCAACCTCGAGGGCGAGGGCGAGGTGACGATGCGTGACCTGGTCAAGAACTGCCTGCGCATGCGGCCAGAACGCATCATCGTCGGCGAAGTGCGCGGACCCGAGGTCTTCGACCTCCTGCAGGCGATGAATACAGGCCATGACGGTTCGATGGGGACGATCCACTCCAACAGCCCGCGCGAATGCCTGAACCGTATCGAATCCATGATCGCCATGGGCGGCTATTCGCTGCCGCAGAAAACCGTGCGTGAAATCGTCGTCGGTTCCATCGACGTGATCATCCAGGCGGCACGCCTGCGCGACGGGTCGCGCCGCATTACCCATATCACCGAAGTGATCGGGATGGAGGGCGACGTCATCATCACCCAGGATATCGTCCTCTATAACATCAAGGGCGAGGACGCCAACGGCAGGCTCCTGGGTGAACACGTCTCGACCGGCATCGGCCGCCCCCATTTCTGGGAGCGGGCTCGATATTATGGCGAGGAACAACGTCTCGCTGCAGCGCTCGAGGCTATGGAGAAACGTGCTGACTGACGCACACGCAGGCGTGAAGGTTCTGGCCGATGTTTGGAATTGACGGCACCGTATTGGCGTTTGTCGTGCTCGCCGGCTTCAGCGCCGGCGCGGTCGCCTATGCATTCCTGTTCACCCAGATCAGCAATGAGAAGCAGGCCGGAAAGCGGCTGGAAACGATCAAGGCCGCCGAGACCGACCGTTCTGTCGTCAAGGCAACGCGCGATCGGGCAGCGGACGCGGCCAAGCGCCGCAAATCGGTGCAGGATTCGCTGAAGGACCTCGACGAGAAGCAGAAAACCAAGGACACCGCCGTCAAGAAGCCGCCGCTGAAAGTCCAGCTTCGCCAGGCTGGGATGAAGGTGCCGATCGAGCGCTTCTATATCTATTCAGCCATATGCGGCCTCGCGCTGACAATCATTGCATTCGTTGCCGGTGCGCCGATGATCGTCCTGCCCGGTGTGCTGCTCGCCGGAGCACTTGGCCTGCCGCGTTGGTTCGTTTCTTTTCGTCGTACCCGCCGCGTCAAGGCATTCCTCAACGAATTTCCAAACGCGCTCGACATCATCGTGCGGGCGGTCAAGTCCGGCCTGCCGCTGAACGACGCCGTACGCCTGATCGCCAATGAATCTCCTGAACCCGTGAAGACCGAGTTTCGCCGGATAGTCGATTCGCAGCAGATGGGACTGTCGATTCCCGACGCGACCTTGCGCATGCCCGAAACCATGCCATGCACCGAGGCGAGCTTCTTCGGCATCGTCATCCAGATCCAGTCGCAGGCCGGCGGCAATCTTTCCGAGGCGCTGGGCAACCTTTCGCGCGTGTTGCGCGACCGCAAGAAGATGAAGGCCAAGGTCGCGGCGCTGTCGATGGAAGCGAAAGCATCCGCCGCCATCATCGGCGCCTTGCCTTTCATCGTCGCCTTTCTCGTCTATCTCTCCAGTCCCAACTACCTGATGCCGCTGTTCACGACCAGCGTCGGCCATCTGATACTCGGTTTCGCCGCCGTCTGGATGTCGATCGGCATCTTCGTGATGCGCAAGATGATGAACTTTGAAGTCTAGGGCCGTGGCATGACCGAACAAGTCATAAAATCACTGACGGATCCCAGCTTCCTGATTGCGCTGCTGGTCGCCATCGCCGTGTTCGCAACCGTCTTCACGCTGCTGCCGGCCTTTGGCGGAAACCAGCTCAAGGCGCGCATGAAATCGGTCGCGCTGGAGCGTGATGAGCTTCGCGCCAAGCAGCGCGCGCGGCTTGCGACCGAGGCCGATCGCCGCCGCAAGGGTCTGCGCGAGCAACAGTCGGTCGGCATGCGCAACATTGTCGACCGGCTCGATCTGCGGCGTGCGTTGGCCGACGAGGCCACTTTGCAAAAGCTCAAGGTTGCCGGCTTTCGCGGGCAGAATCCGCTGACGCGTTTTCTGTTCTTCCGCCTGGTGCTTCCTTTCGTCGGCTTTGCACTTGGCCTTGCCTATATTTTCGTGCTCGGAGGATTGCCCGACAAGCCGCTGGTGGTCCGGTTGTTCGTCTGCATCCTGGTTGCCTACGGCGGCTTCTACGCGCCGATCCTCTATGTCAACAACCGCGCGACCAAGCGCAAGCAGTCGATCCAGATGGCATGGCCGGATGCGCTCGACCTGATGCTGATCTGCGTGGAGTCCGGCATGTCCGTGGAAGCCGCGCTGCGCAAGGTTGCCGACGAGATCGGCGCGCAGTCGGTGGCCCTGGCGGAGGAATTCATCCTGACCAACGCCGAGCTCTCCTATCTGCAGGAACGCAAGCAGGCTTACGAGAACCTGGCCAGTCGCACAGGGCTGGAGTCGGTCAAATCGGTGTCGCAGGCGCTCGTCCAGGCCGAACGCTACGGCACGCCGGTGGCGCACGCGCTGCGCGTGCTTGCCAGCGAAAGTCGCGACATGCGCATGAACGCCGCCGAGAAAAAGGCGGCTGCCCTGCCGCCCAAACTCACCGTGCCGATGATCTTGTTCTTCCTGCCGGTGCTGTTCGCCATCATCCTTGGGCCAGCTGGCATCCAGGTCAGCCAGCGCGGCATATTCGGCGATCATTCCGGTGGGGCGGCGTCGGCCAGCCGGTAAGCCGACGCAGGATCCGTCAGCGAAAACCAAAAAGCCGCGCTGCAATCGAGCGCGGCTTTTTCAAGATTTGCCGGAAGCTCTTGGAGATCAGTTGGTGGCGGTCTTCGCCGGTTTCGCCTTGTCCTGATCCTTGAGCTGGCTCCAGGCGTTCTGCTGGGCCAGCATCTGCCTGAGATAGGCGACGTTGGCCTGTGCCTGTTCGGGCGAAAGTTCCTGCGAGGCGATCTTCTCGGCTTCGTCGAAACGGCCCTGCAGGCCGACAACGAGCGCCAGGTTCTGGCGCACCCGGCTGTCGGCGTTCGGTTGCTGGGCGGCCGACCGCATATAGGTCTCCGCGGTGCGCAGATCCCCTTCCAGCACATAGGACATGCCGAGATTGGAAAGGATCGAAGGCTCGTTGGGCTTGAGTTCGAGGGCCTTGCGGTAAAGCTGGCGCGCTTCATCCTTCTGGTTGAGCTGGTCAAGTATGGCCCCTTCCGCCGAAACCAGCCTCCAGTCGGGATATTCCGGCGTCTGCGCGCGGCGCACCGCGTCGAGCGCCGCCTCGAATTGGCCGTTGGCGGCCAGCGCCTTGCCATAGGCGGCGAGTACGTCGCGATCCTTGGGATAGGCGATTGCCAGCTTGCGCATCACGGCGAGCGACTGGCCGGCATCCCCGTCCATCTGCAGCGCCGCGGCGAAGTTGGTCGCTATCCGCTTGTCGGTTGGGCTCCGCGCATAGGACTGGCCAAGAGCGGCGGTGGCATTGTGCAGTTCACCCGCCGACATCGTCTCCAACGGTTTGCCGCTGGTGCGTCCGATCGAGCCTGTGCTGAGCTTGTCGGTTCCGCATCCCGCGACGCCTGCCGCGAGCACTAACGCAAAAGCCGTGCTGATGAGCCGCTTTCCCCTGACATTCATCGTGCGGTTGATCGGCATCGGCACCGGCCTCCATTCATGCGCGGCCGTTGCGTGGCCATCTTCCCTCCGGCAGAAATATTCTGTTAACCCTAACGGAGGGTTAAGAAACGCCGACTCGCCCAAGCTCGGCAGGAGAAGCATCGGATGTCCGTGGAACTGGTCGAGAATAAGCTGGAGAATCCGCTGCCGATCCATCTGGTCGCCAGGGACGGTCTCGAGGCGGCCGGTCTGTCGCCATCTGTTGTCGCATGGGCCAAGGCAAATGGCTTTTCCGGCGAAGCCGGCAGGACGCTGGTCGTGCCCGACGACAACGGAGCACTCGGCGGCGCCATGTTCGGTCTTGGTGAGCGCGAGGGCGCGCTCGCCGTCGGCGCGCTGGCGAAGACCTTGCCGGAGGGCGATTGGCATTTCGCGTCCAGGCCGGACGAGCCGGAACTGACGGCTCTTGCAGTCGTGCTCGGCGGTTATGTCTTTACACGCTATGGCAAGAAGCCGGGCAAGGCGCTGCGCTTCGGCTCGCCGCCCGGCGTCGACGTAGAACGTGTTCGTCGTATAGCCGACGGTGTCTTCCTGGCTCGTGACCTGGTCAACACGCCCACCAGCGACATGGGGCCGGACGACCTCGAGAAGGCGGTACGGACTTTGGCGGCAGGATACAAGGCCGACGTCTCGGTCATCAAGGGCGACGATCTGCTCGAACAGAATTTCCCGATGATCCATGCCGTCGGCCGCGCCTCGTCCGGTGCGCCACGCCTGATCGACATGACCTGGGGTCTTGAGAGCGCGCCTAAGTTGACCCTGATTGGCAAGGGTGTCTGCTTCGACACCGGCGGCCTCGACATCAAGCCTTCTTCGGGCATGCTCCTGATGAAGAAGGACATGGGTGGCGCCGCCAACGTGCTTGGGCTGGCCTTGATGATCATGGCGGCTGGTCTCAAGGTGCGGTTGCGGGTGCTGATCCCCGCGGTCGAGAATTCGATTGCCGGCAATGCCTTCAGGCCAGGCGACGTGCTGGCGAGCCGCAAGGGCATCTCGGTCGAGATCGGCAACACGGACGCGGAAGGGAGGTTGGTACTGGGCGATGCGCTGGCGCTTGCCGACGAGGAGCAACCGCAGATGCTGATCGACATGGCGACGTTGACCGGAGCCGCCCGTGTCGCGCTCGGTCCGGATCTGCCGCCCTTCTACACCGATGACGAGGCGCTTGCCTCTGAACTGGCGGCGGCTTCGCTGGCGGTCGAGGATCCGTTGTGGCGCATGCCGCTATGGCGGCCTTATGACGCGAAACTGTCGTCGAGGATCGCCGACATCAACAATGTCACCACGGATGGCTTCGCCGGTTCGATCACGGCCGCACTGTTCCTCAAGCGCTTCGTCGAGAAGACACCGGCCTGGGCGCATTTCGACATCTTCGCCTGGAACCCCGCCGACCGTCCGCACGGCCCTGCCGGCGGCGAGGCACAAGGCATCCGGGCGCTGGAGCGGATCATCTCGACGCGCTACGGCTGATGGTCGCGCGCGGAGCCGGCAAACTGAGCAACTGAAACGGAACCGAAACAATTTGGCGTCATTCTGTCGCGATGTCGATTGCGATGCGCCCGAGCCAGGCTTTGCGACTGTGGCAGCAAGTGATGCTGTCGCAGGTGCGCGAGGACGCGCCCGACCTGACCATGCGCCAGACGGCGATCCTGTTCACAATCTATCTCGATCCGCCGCCGCACACCGTGCGTGGGCTCGCCGCCCGCCTCAACGTCACCAAGCCGGTCATCACGCGCGCGCTCGACACGATGGGCGCGCTGAAACTGGTGTCGCGCCATCGCGACGAACTGGACAAGCGCAATGTTCTGATCAAGCGCACCGTCGAAGGCGCGCTCTTTGTCGAGCGCTTCGGCGATGGTATCATCGCCAAGGCCCACGACCTGCCGATCTGACTGCAGTGCCCATTCAACAGAGTTGCCGATTTTGACCATCCACGACGCTCGTCTTCATGCCTTCCGCTCCGATCTCGCCGATGCCAGGTTGAAAGGAGAGGTCGTTGCCGACCGCTTCGTAGCGGGCCGGCAGGCGCGGATTTCGGTCCCGGTTGCCGATATCCGCAAGGCGCCGAAGCCGGATGCGGGCGTCAACACGCAAGCTCTGTTCGGCGACGATGTCCTGGTTTTCGAGGACAGGGAAGGCTGGGCCTGGATCCAGGCCGAGCGAGACGGCTATGTTGGCTATGTCGCCGACATCATGCTGGGCGGGCGGGACCATGCGTCCACCCACATCGTCTGCGTGCCGCGCACGTTCCTTTACCCCGGCCCCGATCTGCGCTTTCCGATCGCCGGGCAACTATCGATGGGATCGACTGTGACTGTGACTGGTGCCGCCGAAACACGCGGCACGCACTATGCACTGCTGCCCTCCGGTGAAGCCGTGATCGCTGGCCATCTGCGGCCGATCGGCGAAGTCGCCGGCGACTATGTGTCGGTGGCCGAGATGTTTCTCGGCACGCCCTATCTGTGGGGCGGTGTTTCCGGCTTCGGCATCGATTGCTCCGGCCTTGTGCAACTGGCCATGCGCATGGCCGGCAGGGATGTGCTGCGCGATTCCGACATGCAGGCCGGTTCGATAGGCGAGCCGCTTGAGCCGGGCCCTGATCTTTCGGGGTTGCATCGTGGCGACCTGGTGTTCTGGAAAGGTCATGTCGCCATCATGACCGACGCCGAAACCATGATCCACGCCAATGGCCACACCATGCTTGTGTCGCGCGAAGGGCTGAAGGAAGCCATCGCCCGCATCGGCTACCTCTATGGCAGCCCCACGGGGTTCCGGCGGCCGTAAGGTCTTTTCGATCTCCTTTTGTTCCGATTCTGCTTGGCGATCGCCCGCCGCCGCGCTACCTCTGGCGCGTGACAGTTGAGCCGCGCCTTGCCGACCAGAATGCCGCAGTCGTCCTGCCCGAGCCATTCGTAAAATGGTTCGGACAGAAGGGCTGGTCGCCGCGCGCGCATCAGATCGAATTGCTGGCGAAGGCTCAAGCCGGGCAATCGGTGCTGTTGATCGCGCCGACCGGCGCCGGCAAGACGCTGGCCGGATTCCTGCCGTCGCTGACCGAACTGGCCGTCAGGCCGAGGAGGAAGCCGGGCCAGGCGCGGCGCGGCATTCACACGCTGTACATCTCGCCGCTGAAGGCGCTGGCAGTCGATATCGAGCGCAATCTCGGCAAGCCGGTGGAGGAGATCGGCCTGCCGGTCACCATCGAGACGCGCACCGGTGACACGCCTGCCCACAAGCGCCAGCGCCAGAAGCTTGCGCCGCCCGACATCCTGCTCACCACGCCCGAGCAGCTGGCACTGCTGATCGCGGCGGGAGATGCGAGGCGCTTCTTCGAGGATCTGCGCTATGTCGTGCTCGACGAATTGCATTCACTGGTGACGTCGAAGCGCGGCCATCTGCTGGCGCTTGGGCTGGCGCGGCTGCGCGGCTTCGTCCCTGGCCTGCAGACGATCGGCCTGTCGGCCACGGTGGCCGAGCCGGACGAATTGCGGCGCTGGCTGGTCAGCCAGAACCCATCGGGTGGCATGGCCGAATTGATCACCGTGACGGGTGGTACGAAGCCCGAAATCTCGATCCTCGATTCCGAGGAGCGCGTGCCGTGGGCGGGGCACTCGGCGCGCTACGCCACGCCGGAAATCTACCGTGAGATCAAGCGCCACAAGACGACCCTGCTGTTCGTCAACACCCGCAGCCAGGCGGAACTGCTGTTCCAGGAGTTGTGGCGGGTCAACGAGGACACCTTGCCGATCGCCCTGCATCACGGCTCGCTCGACGTCGCCCAGCGCCGGCGCGTCGAGAAGGCGATGAGCGAGAATGCGCTGCGCGCCATCGTCGCCACCTCGACGCTCGATCTCGGCATCGACTGGGGTGACGTCGATCTGGTCGTGCATGTCGGTGCTCCGAAGGGCGCCAGCCGGCTGGCGCAGCGCATCGGCCGTGCCAACCACCGCATGGATGAGCCGTCGAAGGCTATCCTGATCCCGGCCAACCGCTTCGAGGTGCTGGAGTGCCGGGCTGCACTCGACGCCAACTATCTCGGCGCGCAGGATACGCCGCCGCTGGTCGATGGCGGGCTCGACGTGCTGGCGCAGCACGTTCTGGGCTGCGCCTGCGGCGCGCCGTTCCGCGCCGATGACCTGTATGACGAGGTGCGAACGGCGGCACCCTATGCCGGCCTCGATCGGCCGACATTCGACCGTGTCGTCGATTTCGTCGCCACCGGGGGCTACGCGCTGAAAAATTACGAGCGCTATGCCCGTATCCGCCTGAACAAGGACGGGCTGTGGCGGGTATCCAATCCGCGCGTCGCCCAGCAATACAGGCTGAATGTCGGCACCATCATCGAGGTGCCGGCGCTCAACGTGCGTTACGTCAAGGCCGGCAGCAAAGGCTCGGCGTCGCACGGCGGCCGCGTGCTCGGCAAGATCGAGGAGGCGTTCCTCGAAACGCTGACGCATGGCGATACCTTCATGTTCGCCGGCAAGGTGCTGCGCTTCGAAGGCATCCGCGAGAATGAATGCTTCGTCTCGAACGCGCCCGGAAGCGACGCCAAGGTGCCCTATTATGGCGGCGGCAAGTTCCCGCTCTCGACCTACCTGGCCGAACAGGTCCGCATCATGTTGGACGACCCGCAGCGTTGGAAGCAACTGCCTGAACAGGTGGCCGACTGGCTGCGATTCCAGGCAGAGAAATCGGTGCTGCCCAAGCGCGACGATCTGCTGATCGAGACCTTTCCGCGCGGCAATCGCCGCTATCTGGTCGCCTATCCCTTCGAAGGCAGGCTCGCACACCAGACGCTTGGCATGCTGCTCACCCGTCGTCTCGACCGGGCAGGCGCCAGGCCGCTCGGCTTCGTCGCCACCGACTATGCGCTTGCCATATGGTCGCTGGGCGACATGGGCGCGATGTTCAAAGCCGGAAAACCATCACTCGGCGCGCTTTTCGACCAGGACATGCTGGGCGACGATCTCGAAGCCTGGCTGGCCGATAGCTGGCTTCTCAAGCGCACGTTCCGCAATTGCGCGCTGATCTCGGGCCTGATCGAAAAACGCCACCCGGGCCAGGAGAAAAGCGGCCGCCAGGTCACCGTGTCAACCGACCTGATCTATGACGTGCTGCGCAGCCACGAGCCCGACCACATCCTGCTACAGGCGACGCGCGCCGACGCGGCTGCCGGCCTGCTCGATGTCAGCAGACTTGCCGACATGCTCTCGCGCATCCAGGGTCGAATCATGCATAAGAATCTCGAGCAGATCTCGCCGCTGGCGGTGCCGATCATGCTTGAGATCGGCAGGATGCCGGTGAACGGCGAGGCGGATGAAGAACTGCTGATGGATGCAGCGACGCTGGTCGAAGAGGCCATGGGACCCGGGATGGTTGACGAATGAACTTCTCGCTGGCGCGCGCTTCGCTGATCGCCGAGGCCGATCTTGTCAGCATCGCCGGCGAGCGCGCGGTCTGCGATTCGCGCGGCGTGCTCTATTTCCCAGAATTCAGGCTGCTGGTGGTATCCGACCTGCATCTGGAAAAGGGGTCGTCGCTGGCAAGGCGCGGCACGCTGATCCCGCCCTACGATACCGGTGCGACCCTGCTACGGCTGCAGGCCGTCATCTCGGACTACCAGCCATCGGTCGTCATCAGCCTGGGCGATTCCTTCCATGACGGCGGCGGCGCCGAGCGCATGCATCAAAGTTTCCGCGAACGCCTGGAAGCGCTGATGGCCGGGCGGCAATGGTTCTGGGTCGCCGGCAACCATGATCCGGAAGCGCCGGCCGACCTACCCGGCGAGACGGTGCGGGAGCTGGCGATAGGCTCGCTGCTGTTCCGGCACGAGCCGTCGAAGGTGCGGGTCGAGGGCGAAATATCGGGTCACCTCCATCCCTGCGCGCGCATCGTGCAACAAGGGCGCTCGGTTCGCAGGCGCTGCTTTGCCGGCGACGGCGGCCGCATGATCATGCCGGCCTTCGGCGCCTATACCGGCTCGCTCAACGTTCTCGACCGCGCCTATGCCGGCCTGTTTCGGCTGGAGACCCTGATGGCCTATATGCTGGGCGCCCAGCGCATCTTCGCCATCTCCCATTCGATGCTGCGGCCAGGCTGATATCTACCGCCCATAATAGAGCATGACCGTGTGCTTCGCCTCGGCGAAGAAGAGCCAGCGCTCGACCAGCATGCCGGCGAACTGGGCAATCGCCGCAAGCGCCGACAACAGCGCCGCGAAGGGCCACGGCAAGGCGAAGGCGGTAAGCAGAAACAGGATCGGCAAGCCGAAGGCCAGCGCCTGCGCGATCAGGCGCAGCTTCGAGCCGTGTTTGCGCGCGATGCGGAAGCCCATTTCTTTGAGCAGGTAGTTTTCCTCGGTATGCGGCCATTCCAGGGATCGCACCGCGCCGCCGGCAAGGCCTGTCGCGGTATTGGCGGTGGTCTGGATTTCCAGCTGGTCGTTGTGGCGCCAGGTCGACAGCTTCCAGCCCCAGCCAAACAAGGTGAGCAGTACCGAAGCTGCGGGAAGGATGGTTGAGCCGGGGGCAAAACCCTGCAGCAGCGCATTCACAAGCACGCAGCCGCTCATCGCCGAGAAGATGAGATAACCGGGCAAGGTATAGGGGCTGTGCCACTGCGCGACCGGTTTCAGCGAGGCATAGATCATGCCGGTCATGCAGACCGTGACGATGGCGCCGAAGGTGGCGAGAATACCCGCGGCTGCCACCCAGCCATCGAGGCGGCCAAGGAAGATCCAGCCCACGCCGAAAAGGCCCGCGGGAATGAAGGTGGCGACCGAGGCGACACCTTCGCGCGACAGCCACGAACTCCGCCATTGCGAGAACGCCCGCCAGGCCCGCTCGGGCCGGCCGAGATGGCCGGTGGACGACAAAAGGCCGGCCGCGATCAGGCCAAGCGCCAGCCCCATGCCGACGAAGCCCGGCCAGAAATCGGGTGCGATGAGGCCGAGCGGGCCGAGCACGCCGAGCAGCGCCAGCAAGCCGTAGCCGGCGCCGGTGGCTGTGGTGAAGAAGACGACCGAAAAAGCTGGATGCATGGATGGTCAGCTCGAAAGCATGCGGTCGACCCAGCCAAGGAAACCACCCTCGGCCCGTACCGGCTCCAGCGCGGGAGCGGCCACCGATGCGGCACGTTGGGTGTGAGCGCGCGGCGGCAGGTATTTGTTTGTCGGGCGATAGCCGAGTTCGGGCATCAGGTCGACGCCGCCCCGCTCCGCCACCAGTTGCGAAACAGGGGATTGGGAATCGCCGAGATCGCCGAAATGCCGGGCGCTGGTCGGGCAGGCGGCGACGCAGGCCGGCACGCGGTCCCCTTCGTCCAGATTGTCATTGTAGATGCGGTCGACGCAGAGCGTGCATTTCTTCATCACGCCGACATCGGTGTCGAACTCACGCGCGCCATAAGGGCAGGCCCAGCTGCACAGTTTGCAGCCGATGCACTTGTCCTCGTCGACCAGCACGATGCCGTCGGAGGCGCGCTTGTAGGAGGCGCCCGTCGGGCAGACGGTGACGCAGGCCGGCGTCTCGCAATGCAGGCAGGAGCGCGGAAAGTTCACCGTGCGCCCGCCCATCTCGGTGATGTGCTCGTAGCTGTGCACACGGTTGAACCAGACACCGTCGACATGGCCGCCATAGGGGTCGATGTCGGTCAGCGGCGCCATGTGGCCGCCGGTGTTCCATTCCTTGCAGGCGGTGACGCAGGCCTGGCAGCCGACGCAGGTGTCGAGGTCGATGACGAGGCCAAGCTTCTTGCCGCCTGGGCCTGGAAGACAGGTCATTCCGTAGCCTCTCTTGCCTGTCGAAACCCGGCGCCGAAAGTGAGCTTGTCGGGTGAGGGTTCGAAATGCGGTGGCTGTTGAAATCGCTCGAATTGCGGCTCGGTGAAGCCGGTCTCTTCCACCGCGCATTTGGCGATGCGCACGCGCAGATCGAACCACGCCGCCTGTCCGGTGACCGGATCGGAATTCGAATAACGTTTGCCGCTGGCGTCGGCGGAAGTCTGGTCGCCGATGATGTGGTTGAGCAGGAAGCCGCGATTGCTCTCGGCGGCATCGTCCTTCAGCCCCCAGCTGCCGCGCCTTTTGCCGATCGCGTTCCAGGTCCAGACCGTGCTTTCGTTTACCCCGTCGACCAGCTTGATCTGCCCTTTCACCTTGCCGTTGATGCTCTCGATCCACACCCAGTCGTCATCGGCAAGGCCAAGGCCGGCGCCGGTCCGGTGGTGTACGAAAAGCCGGTTCTGGCTGGTGATCTGCCGCAACCACGCGTTTTGCGAACCCCAGGAATGGTACATGTGCATGGGCCGCTGCGTCAGCGCGTGCAGCGGATATTTTTCCAGGTCGACGGACGCTTCCTCGAGCGGCATGTACCAGAACGGCAGCGGGTCCATGTAGGTCTCGATGCGCTGGCGCTCGGACTCCGGGGGCTGCACACGCCCATGGCCGCGCGCCGCCAGCCGAAAGCGCTGCAACGGCTCTGAATAGAGTTGGAAGACGATCGG
Source organism: Mesorhizobium sp. ES1-4 (assembly GCF_020164745.1). Taxonomy (GTDB): domain Bacteria; phylum Pseudomonadota; class Alphaproteobacteria; order Rhizobiales; family Rhizobiaceae; genus Mesorhizobium. The sequence continues at coordinate 206,248 of NZ_JAIUGV010000006.1, forward strand.
CTCGGCCTTGGGAATGAAACCCATCTGCAGCGCGAAATCGAGATAGGAGCGGTTGGCCATCTTGTAGTAGCGCTGGTCGTCGGCAAAGTCGTGGTGCCAGAAGCCCCCATTGTCGACATAGCGCTGCAACTGGTCCGGATTGACCTCGCCCTTGCCGATCGACGTCCCGTCCTTGCCGCGCCAGCCGGCCAGCGGGCCGATGCCGGGCGTGCGTTCATGATTGACGATGTAGTCGGCGTAGTCGCTGTACTTCGCCGAACCGTCTCCGTCGACGAAGCCCGGCAAGCCAAGCCGCGCGCCGAGTTCGATCAGCGCCGACTGGAACGGCCTGACGTCGCGGTCGGGCTCGACGACCGGATGGCGGATGGCGTCGCCCGGCCCGTCGGCATGGCTGATCGGCCGGTCGAGCAGGCTGATGCAGTCATGACGCTCGAGATAGGTGGTGTCGGGCAGGACGAGGTCGGCGAACGGCACGGTTTCGGAATAATAGGCATCGGAATAGATGATGAAGGGAATCCTGTAATTGCCTGCTTCATCATGGTCGGTAAGCATGGCCATGGTCTCGACGGTGTTCATCGAGGAATTCCATGCCATGTTCGACATGTACATCATCAGCGTGTCGATCTTGTATGGGTCGCCGGCCCAGGCGTTGCGGATGACAGTGTGCATCAGGCCATGCGCTGCCAGCGGCGAATCCCAGGAATAGGCCTTGTCGATGCGCAGCGGCGTGCCCGCTCCGTCGACCAGCAGATCGTCGGGTCCGCAGACGAAACCGAGCGGCATGCCGTCGAGCGGCGTCATCGGCTTGGTGTCCCTACCCGCCGGCTTCGGACCGGGCGGGGCCGATTTGGGGTAGGGCGGCTTGAAGCGGAAGCCGCCGGGAACATCCACTGTGCCGAGCAGCACCTGCAGCAGATGGATGGCGCGGCAAGTGTGGAAACCGTTTGAATGGGCCGAGATGCCGCGCATGGCGTGCATCGAAACCGGCCGTCCCTTGATCGTCTCGTGCCGGCGCCCGGCCCAGTCGGTCCATGCCACGGGCAGTTCGATCGTCTGTTCGAAGGCGATATGGGCAAGTTCGGCGGCGATCCGGCGGATCGTTCCGGCAGGGATGCCGCAACGCTCCGCGACAGCGTCGGGCGCGCAACTCTCGTCGAGATAACGGTCCGCGATGAGCCGGAAAACCGGCACGCAGCGGCGACCATCGACATCGTAGCTGCCGGTCAGTGCCGGTTTGGCATCGGCATCGGTGGCGCTCACCGGACGCTCCGCCACTCTGTCCCACGCCAGCGGATCGCCGTCTCCGCCGCGCAGAAAAAGTCCATCATCGGCCGCACCTGGCTCCTGGATAACCAGGACATGCGCGTTGGTGTAGCGGAGCAAATAGTCGAGATCGATGCGGCCCGCCTTCAACAATTCGTGGATCAGCGCGAAGACGAACAGGCCGTCGGTGCCCGGCCGGATGCCGATCCAGTCGTCGGCGATCGCGTTGTAGCCGGTCCGGCACGGATTGATCGACACCACCTTGGCGCCGCGCGCCTTGAGCTTGCCCAGCCCGATCTTGATCGGGTTGGAGTCATGGTCCTCGGCGACGCCGAACAGCATGAAGTATTTCGTGTTGTCCCAATCGGGTTCGCCGAACTCCCAGAACGAGCCGCCGATCGTGTAAAGGCCCCCCGCCGCCATGTTCACCGAACAGAAGCCGCCATGGGCGGCGAAGTTGGGCGTGCCAAACTGGCTTGCCCACCAGCCTGTCAAGGATTGCGACTGATCGCGCCCGGTGAAGAAGGCGAGTTTCTTTGGGTCGGTCCGGCGGATATCCGACAGCCGTTCGGTTGCGATCGAGAAGGCTTCCTCCCACTCGATCTCGCGGAATTCACCCGAGCCCCGTGGCCCGCTCCGTAGCAGCGGCTTCTTCAGCCTGGCAGGGCTGTAGTGCTGCATGATCCCTGAACTGCCCTTGCCGCAGATCACGCCGCGATTGACCGGATGGTCCTTGTTGCCGTTGATGTAGCGGATCTTGCCGTCCTTGACGTGCACGTCGATGCCGCATCGGCAGGCGCACATGTAGCAGGTGGTCTTGGCGATGCGGTCGAAAACGCTTGGCGAGGTATCGACGCCGTCACTTTCATCAGGTGCCCGCGTATCGGCAAGTGGGCGTTGCGAGGGGGCTGAATTGGCGCCGCGCGGCGGTCCTTGCGTCATGATCCCGTGGTGTCCTCGCGGCCGGCGGATTTGGCCCGGGTCTTCGGCCCAGGGCCTCGCATGTAATGCTCTTCCGGGTGATATCGATCGCCGGCCAATCGCCGTCGGATGCCGCGGGTCCAATGCGCAAGCAAGGACTTGAACCGCCCGATCATTTTGTCCTTCGCGATCCGCTGGCCAATTTTTTCTAACTTCGACCAAAAAAGTAGAATAAAGCTATCGATGCGTCTAATCAGTTGTTCTTGTAAATTCGATCGATATTGGTTCTTAATGCCCTCATGACCCTGGATCAGTTACGCATTTTCGTCGCCGTCGCCGAGCGCGGCCACATGACCAAGGCGGCGTCGTTCCTGGGCATTTCCCAGTCGGCCGCGTCGGCGGCCATTCGCGCGCTGGAAGAACAGCACGGTGTCCATCTGTTCAACCGGGTCGGCCGCAACATCGAACTGGCCCAGACCGGCCACCGGTTCCTGCCCGAGGCCAAGGCCGTGCTGGAGCGGGTCGCCGCCGCCCGCAACGTGCTGGAACATGTTTCGCAAACAGTCGCCGGCAGCCTCTCCATCGCTGCCAGCCTGACCATCGCCAGCTACTGGCTGCCGCGCCGGCTGGCCTCCTTCCATGAGGCCTATCCCGCCGTCAGGCTTAGCGTCACCATCGGCAACACAAGGCAGGTCGAGGCCAGCGTGCTCGATGGCACCGCCGATCTTGGACTGGTCGAGGGGCGCACCGAGTCCGACATATTGCGCCGCGCCAAGGTCGATACCGACCGGCTGATGCTGGTCGTTGCCAGCTCCCATCCGGAGATCGCCGAAACCGCGCCGGGCCGCCCCGACATCACCGGCCTGCGCTGGATCATCCGCGAAGGAGGTTCCGGCACACGCGAGGTGCTGGAGGATCTGGCGCGCCGCGAGGGGATTTCGCTTGCCGACCTCAGGATATTCCTGGTGCTGCCCAGCAATGAAGCGGTTCGTCAGGCCGTCGAGGCGGGCGCCGGCGCCACCATCATTTCAGAACTCGTCGTCGGGCGCGCTGTCGCCGAGGGAAGCCTGAGAGCCGTGCCGATCGAATTGCCGAAGCGCGACTTCGCCATGATCACGCACCGAGATCGCCAGGCAAGCCTGGCCCAGATGGCCCTGAAGGCGCATCTGGCTGCTCAGACGAACGGGTCAGGGTAGGTCACCCGAACTTCCGTTGGGCGTCGAGCGCGAGGCCAAGCCCGACCGAGCCGAACATGTCACCCTCGATGACGGAAGCCCGCGGCACCAGCGACAGGATTTCCCGTCTGGCCAGCGGGATCGCGGTCGAGCCGCCGGTCAGGAACACCGCAGTGATGTCGGATGCCTTGACCTGCGCGTCACGGATGGTCTGCGCCACCGTTTCGGTAACACGTGCGATGTCCCGGGCGATGGTGGCCTCCAGCCCGGCGCGCGTGATCCCGGCGGCGAACACGGCGCCCGGCAGCTTCACTGCAACCTCGGCCGATGAATGGTCGGTCAGCTCTATCTTGGCTTTTTCGACCAGCGCCGCCAGAGCGTGCCCGTAGCGGTGCTCGACGACGTGGATGAAGCGGTCGACCAGGTCGGCGCGCGCCGCCTCGTAGCGGATCTGGCGCAGATGCGTCATCGCCTTGGCCGTGTAGACCAGGTTGATGCGCTGCCATGTGGCGAGATCGATGAAGTAGCTGGCCGGCAGATTGCGCTTGCCGTCCTTGGTCGCGGAGAGGTAACCGAGCTCAGGGATGACGTGGGCGATGCTCAGCAGCCGGTCGAAATCGGTGCCGCCGATATGGATGCCGCGGCTGGCCAGGATGTCGTCCTTGCGGTCGGTCGATCGCGAGCGTTCCGGCGATACGCGTACGATCGAGAAGTCGGATGTGCCGCCGCCCATGTCGATGATCAGCGCCAGTTCCTCGCGCGTGACCTTCTGCTCGTAGTCGAGCGCCGCCGCGATCGGCTCGAACTGGAAAGCGATGTGCTTGAATCCCTGGGCGCGGGCAGCCTTCTCGAGTTCGCCTTGCGCTTGCGCGTCGGCTTGCGGATCGTCGTCGACGAATTGCACCGGCCGGCCGAGCACCACGCTTTCCACCACGCCGCCGGCGTCCTCTTCCAGCCGCGTCCTCAGATGGCCGATGAACAGGCCGATAATATCGATGAAGCCGATCTGGCGCGCCTTGATACGTGTCTTCTCGTGGGCGAGCGAACTGCCGAGCACGCTCTTCAACGAGCGCATCAGGCGGCCTTCGATGCTGTCGGTATAATCGCCGATCGCGCGCCGGCCGAAATAGGTATGGCCGTCCTCGAAGTTGAAGAATACGGCACTTGGCAAAGTGGGCTGCTCGCCCTCCAGCGGCACCAGCCGCGCCTTGCCGTTCCGGATCACGCCCACCGTGGAGTTGGACGTGCCGAAGTCGATGCCGCCGAATGCCTGATGCATTGCAGCCTCCTGTCATTGTTTCGTGGCGGCACAACAGCGGCGACGCATCGCGCTGTCATCCGGATGGCCGGACCGCTCTTGGCGAAATGGTATGTGCGTGTTTGCCCCTGGGCTGGGAGGCGGCGGTTTATCGCATGGCGGCGAAAAGGGGAACCCCTCTTTTCCCGAGCATCAATCTTTGCGGAATACCAGCCGCCCGAGCCAGCCCGTTATCATGGCTAGCGATACGGCGAAGACGCCATAGAGGAAGGAATAGTCGTGGGCGGCGCGGAAGATCGACTGCTCGAAGCCGGACTTGCGGATTTCGAGTTGGGCCGAACTCTCCTTGATGAACAGGCCGCTCTTGAACAGGAAGGCGCGTGCCTTGTGGGTGCCGACAGGAACATTCGGCGCCAGCCTGACAGTGGCACGAAACAGGTTCTGCGACAGGAACTGCACGCCACCGACATTCTCGCTGTAGAGGCCGGTCGCCGTCTTGCGCTCGCGCAACGCCGCGGTGAATTCCTCGATCGTCGCGGGGCTGTCGCCGGCATCGGCCGGCTGCATGTAGAGGTTGGAGGAGCCGAGCGACAGCTGCCTGTAGCTGTTGGGGTCGGTGATGTCCTGCAGCGGCCGCGTCGTCGCCACCGAATAGGACACCGGCACGTTCTCGAAGGTCTCGGAGTCCAGATTGACCCAGACGCCCAGCACCCGGTCCTTGCGCCGCACCACCACCGGCTTTGGTGGCCCTTCGAGCACGACGATGACGTCGTAGCGCCCTTGGCGTGCAACCAGCGGGTCGGGATTTTCAAGCGAGCCGAAGATGGTCAGATCGGCGCCGGAAAAGCCGGCGGTGATCGAGACGTTGTCGGTGGAAAGGCCGATCTGGATGCTTTCTACCGATGGCGTCTGCGCGCCGGTCGGCACAACGGCTGCAAGCAGGGAGAGGAAGATGGCGATTGTGAGCGTCCCCAACCCCTTCATCAGTTGAGACCCGCGCCGGACAGCGAATAGAGGTTGGGCGGCGTCACGAAGAGATCGATGGCAAGCCGGATCGCCACGGCCAGCACAAGCAGCGCCAGGAGCGCCCTCAATTGCTCGCCGCGAAGCTTCTGGCCGGCCTTGGCGCCATATTGCGCGCCCGCCACGCCGCCTGCCATCAGAAGGAAGGCCAACATCACATCGACCGTCTGGTTGGTGGTGGCATGGACCAGCGTGGTGAAAGCCGAGGTGAAGATGATCTGGAACAGCGAGGTGCCGATAACGACGTTTGTCGGCACTTTCAGCAGATAGATCAGCGCAGGGACCATGATGAAGCCGCCGCCGACGCCGGTGACTGACGACAAAAAGCCGATGCTCGCGCCAAGGCCAAGCACTGGAATGATACTGACGAACAGCTTCGAGGCCCTGAACCGCATCTTCAGCGGCAGGCGATGAATCCAATTGTGCTGGCCGGACTTCTTCAGCACCGGTGCGGCGCCGCTTCGCGTGGCGCGCAGCACGCTGACGCTCTCGATCAGCATGATCGTTCCGACGGTGCCGAGCAGGGCGACGTAAGAGAGCGAGATGAACAGGTCGAGTTGGCCAAGGCGGCGCAGGAACGCGAAGACGAAGATACCGCCCGTGGACCCGACGATGCCGCCAGTCAGGAGCACGCCGCCGAGCTTGAAGTCGAGCGAACCCCGCTTCATGTGCGACAGTGCGCCGGAGAAGGAGGAGGCGATGACCTGGTTCGCACCGGTGGCGACCGCGATGGCCGGCGGGATGTTGTAGAAGATCAGCAGCGGCGTGATGAGAAAGCCGCCGCCCACCCCGAACATGCCCGACAGGAAACCCACCGCGGCGCCCATGGCCAGCAGCACGAAGACGTTGACGGAAATTTCCGCGATCGGGAGATAGATGCCCACCCGTCAGTCTCGATCAGTTTGCCTGTCGGCGAATAAAGCCGTTGCGGCCAGTATCGCATCGAAAAGCCAATTTTCTCTTGCGCCGACGCGGCAGCGAGGTCAAACCCCGCCACCGCGCCGAAACAAAAAACAACTCAATCAGTTAACAGGCAAATGTATGGCAAGGGCGTCGTGGAAACGACGCTTCTGCCGTTATTTGCGCGCCAGCAATGCCTTGACCAGTTTCTCGTCGACCGCACCCGTCGCCGGCAGCTTGTTGTCGGTCTGGAAAGCGATGATCGCGTTCTTGGTCTTCTCTCCCATCACGCCGTCGGCGCCGCCGGCGTCGTAGCCGTTCTTGTTGAGGATGAGCTGGATGTTCTTGACCGCCTTCTTCATGTCGATGCCAGCGGTCGTCTGCGGCGTGCCTTCCTGCCAGGATTCGGGAATGTCCACCGAATTGGCTGCCGCGTTGAGCGGCTTGGCCTTCCACAATTCGGTCGCGGCACGCGCCCGCTCGAGCTGCTCGGGCCGAAGCGCATTGGCGATCTCGTCGCGCTTGGCCGCGGCATCCTTGTCGCCGGTCTTGGCGACGAGCGCGAACCATTTGTAGGATTCCTCCAGGTTCTGCTTCATGCCAACGCCCTTGGCAGCGAGGATGCCGAGATTGAACTGGCTGTCCTTGACGCCGAGGTCGGCGGCTTCCTGGAACCAGTGCGCGGCCGATTCATTGTCGGTCACGCCATCGGCGGCCATGGCGAACAGCACCGCGAGATTGTGCATGGCGCTCGCGTTGCCCTGCGCGGCGGCGAGCTTGTACCAGGTCTTCGACTTCTTGATGTCGCGCGCGACGCCGATGCCCTTTTCGTAGAAATTGCCGATGCGGTATTCGGCCGGCGCGAAACCGAGTTCCGCCGACTTCTCGTACCATTTGGCGGCTGCCGCCATGTCTTCCTTGACACCGCGCGACTCGGCGTAGCGCGAGCCGACCTCGAACAGGGCCTTGGCGTCGCCACCGGCGGCGGCATCGCGCAGGGCGGCGGGCCCGGCCTCAGTCGGGATGTCGAACTTGGCCGCGGCTGTCGCCACCGCCTTGTCCATGGGCGCAACGGCGCCAGTCGTGTCCTTGGTCGTCTCCGCGGCTGGCGCGGCGGGGGCCGGATCCGTCATGGCAGGAGCAGCGGTCATGGGAGCAACCGGCGCCGGCGCGGCCGAAGCCATCGCGCCGGGAGCGGTCGCGCTCGGACCTGAAGCCATGGCCGACGCTACCGGTGCCGCAGCGGGTCCCGTATCCGGCATCGCGTCCGTATCCGATGGCATGGCCATGACGGCCTGCGCCGCCATGTCGTCCTTGACTGCCGGCTCGTCCTTGACTGTCGGCGCGGATTGTTCAGCCTGCCTGACGGCCGGCGCGCTGTCGGTCCGCGCCGGCTGGACTTCGGTCTTCGGCTGGCTGGCGGTGTCGAGAGATGCCGTCCGCACCGGCTGCGAGGCGACGATCGGTGTCGCGTCGTTGCTTGCCACCTGGGCGGGATCCGAGAGGAACGCCTTGCCGAGCTGCAGGCCGGCAAGCGCCAGCATGATCGCTGCCGCCGCCATCAGGATCGGCTTGCGCCGCGCCTTGAGCAGGTCGCCTATCCTGAGCGCCTTGACCGGACCTTTCATCGTCGACTGGCGCTTCAGCGCATCGGCCTCGGCCGCGGCCGCCTGCGCCGCGCGCCGGGCGGCCGCGATGAAATCCGATTTCGCCGCGTCGCTGTCGCCGAGCGCTGCCGGTTGTCCCCGCTCATCGCGCACGCGTTTCATGATGGCATTGAGGTCGGGCGCGCCGGAGCCGGGCTCCAGCGGGCGGTTGGCGATTTTCGGGTCGAGCGGCTCGTCGAGATCGACACTCGGGATATCGGCGCTCGGCGCCGAACCGGCCAGCGGCGGAACATCCGCCGCCTTCTTGCCCTTGAAGGCACGCGCCAGCCCGCCGAACATCGATTTGCGGCCTGCCGGCTGGTCCCTTCCGGCGATGGTGTCGGAACCGAGCGCGGCCATCGCCGCGGCGGCGGCGGCTTCTGCGGGCGAGCGCGTGCCCGTCCGGGCAGAAAAGCCGGTTTCGACTTGCAGTGCCGGCCCGCCTGATGAAGCCGACTCGGGGCGCAATATGGCCGCGGCTCGCGTGTCCAGATCGGCCATGTCGCCGGTCAGCGGCAGCGGCTCGTCCATTGTCATCGACGGTGCGTTCACGGCCATCTTGGGCCGCCGCGAGCCCCGCCAGCCGCTCGGCTCGATCGGTGCTGTTTCCAGGAGCTCGCTTACCGCCTCGGACGGTTCGCTGGTTTCCAGCGAACCCAGCCTGTCGACGATCTTGAGCAGTGTGTCGTGGATGGCCTCGAATGTCCGCGAATTGCGCTCGTCGGAACGCCGCGTCAATGTCTCCAGCGTCTTCAGGTCCTGTGCGAGGCCGGAAACCGCGGCTGTATTGGTGCTCGTCCCGGCCAGCGACCGCACCGCGTTCTCGGCCGCCTCGCGGGCGGCGCCGAGGATGGAATCTCGTGTTCCGGCCAGCGCTTTTTCGATTTCGTCGAGGCGCGGGCTGATGTCCTCGAAGTCCGGCAGCGGCGTGCTGGGCTTGGAAAGATGCGCCGACAGGCCGGCGACCTGCGCTTCCAGGCTGCGGATCAGCGCCGGGTCGATGCCGGCGACTTGGGCCGCCGAAGCGTCAAGCCGGCTTGAAATATCCTCGAGCCGGCTTTCCAGTCCGCGGATCGCCGCCTCGCCGGCGGGATCGGGAGCGCGCGTTTCCATCCGCTTGGCCAGTGCGGTGAAGCGGGCATCGATGGCGTCCATGATACCGGCGCTATCGACCTGCGGGATGCGCTGGTCCAGCCGGTCGGCAACCTCGTCCAGCCGGCGCTCGAGATCGCGAAACAGCATGTTGCCCTGTTCGATGGCGTCGCCCTGGCGTCGCTCCATCATGCCGGCCAGCACGTCGAAGCGCTGTTCCAGCCCGTGGAAGATGTAGTCGGCGTCGGGCATGGCGGGCGCCTGATCGATCTTGTCGGCGATCAGCGCGATCTGCTTGGCGAGGCGTTCCATCGCCTGCTCGGGCAGGTTGGCGCGGCCGGCGAGATCATCCACCCGGCTCGACAGCGTGTTCAGCCGGTCGATCACGACATTGCCGGGGCGGTCCTGCGTCACTTCCTCGATCTGCCCAGCGAGCGAATCGATCCGCTTCTCGATGCGCTCGATGGCTTCCTGGTCGACCGAATTGGCCTGTGCGGCGACTGTCGAGGCCACGATGGCGCGGGAAATCTCGTCCAGCCGCTCGTCGATCATGGCCAGCGTATCGCCGCCCCGATTGTCCTGCTGGTTGGCGAAATGGTCGACCGCCCCGGCCAATGTGCGGACTTTTTCCTCCAGCGAGCGCAGCGACAGCGATTCCGGCAGGTTGTTGACGGCATTGCTGATCTGTTCCAGCCGGTCGGTCAGGGCAGCAAGGGCGGGATCGTCGGAGCGCTTGCGCTGGTCGGCGTCGACGCGGTCTTCGAAAGCCGTCCAGCGGCGGTCGAAATCATCCCAGCGGCGGTCGACCTTCTGCACGCTCTCCTCACGCGCCAGCGTGTCGAGTGCGGCTTTGACCTGCTCGAGTTCCAGTCGCAGCAGATTGACGCTCCTGTCATCACTCTTTTCCGACAGCGATTTGATAGCGCCGGAGAGGCGCTCGAATTCCACGCCGAGTTCGGCGCTGCCCTTGCCCGCGGTGCCGGCTTTGGCGTTCGACTGGAAGGCGCGGTCGATGTCCATGCGCAACGCGTCGAATTCGCGCTGCAGCCCGGATGTCACCTGGTGGCGCAGTTCTTCGCGCATGCCGCGCAGCTCGCCGGCGATCTTGCCGACCATGGCGACGCTGTCTTCCTGGCCGCGGACACGGTCGATGTCGCGGGCGATGGCCTGGTAATTCTGGTCGAAGGCGGGGGAGGGCGCCGGGTTGTGTGCACGCGGTGCGGGCTGCGGATCCTCATACCAGCGCTGCTGTGCGGTCGGCTGTGCGGAGGGATAACGCGGTTCGGCGGCGGGGTAGCGCGGTTCGGTGGCATATTGGCCAGCGCGTGCCGTCGCGTCCTCACGCGTCTGCCCCAGGCGCTGTTCAAGCGTTTCCAGCGAGCGGTTCAACTGCTCGATCGTGGTCTGCGGCCTGCGCTGCCTGCCGGCGTTCAGTGTATCGAGGTAGGACCGCTTGCTGTTCATCGGTGCGTCCGTCTTTCAGATTGGCCGGTTGGCGACCAGCTCCCCAAGTCCCTGCCGGAACGAGGCGACCGCGCTTCCATGCCACGGCGGAAGACAAGCTTCCCGGGTTTCACCCGCGCTCCGAAAAACCGTGAAAAACTCGATACAGGATAACCACGGGTAGCCGACATGCGCACATTTCGCCCAACGTGGTAAACAAGGCGTTAACCAAGCTTAAGAAGTTGCATCATATTTCAGGAATGCCTTGCGGATGCGGCATTAAGGTGCGCCCGCAGAACGCCCTTGCGTCATGAGGCGGCTATCGGTATAGAATTGACGTAAACGTAAATGGCGCATCAACTGTGCCGTTTGCGATTTGTTTGTCGAAACCACGGCCGGAAGCACGCCCCCGCTTCCAGTCAGGCGACGCATGGTCAAGGACCGCGACGCCACCAGACGGGGAAAGCCAGTGACCATGAAGCTTATCTCGGCCGGCGAAACCGCGGCCAATACCAACAATGTATCTGTCGAAGCCGGCGAGGATCTCTCCCGCATCGGCGAAATGGCCAAAAAATACGGCGTGACGCTGCGCACGCTGCGTTTCTATGAGGACAAGGGCCTGCTCAACCCGCGGCGCGACGGCTCGACCCGTCTCTACACACGCCGCGACAAAGCCAGGCTGAAGCTGATCCTGCTCGGCCGCAAGGTTGGGTTCTCGCTGCGCGACGTCAAGCAGATGATGGACCTCTACGACCCGACCGGTTCCAACACCAAGCAATTGCGGTTGGCGCTGGACAAGTCGGAGAAGCAGCTCGCTCGCCTGCAGAAGCAGCGGGCACTGGTCGACGACGCCATCAATGAGCTCAGCGGCTCGATGTCGGCGGTCCGTCAGATGCTGGTCGAGCGTTCGGCACCGTCGGCAAGTGCTGCAGGTTAATCACCCGACGCTGTAACTTTGAAGGCGGTTGTGACGAACTGGAGCCGTGTGGCCTTTGCCGCGCGGCTTTTTTCGTATTCGGTTGGGCGGTGTTTTCGACGGTCGCGTTGCGGGATGCGAAAAATGTAACATCAAAAAGAATTGACGTTTACGCAAACGTCAATTCTTGATATGCCGACCTGAATTCTGGCTGAAAGGTGTCTCTGACATCAGTTCGAGACTCCGGCTAAATCTTTTTGGGTGGAGGAAACATGCCGATCTACAGGGCTCCGGTCCAGGACACGCTGTTCGTGCTCAACGAAGTGTTGGGCTATCAGCGCTATTCCAACCTTCCCGGATTCGCCGATGCGACGCCTGACGTCCTGGAGGCAATTCTCGCCGAAGGGGCCAAGCTCGCCGAGAACGTCATGCATCCGCTCAATCGTGTCGGCGACATGGAAGGCTGCGTGCGCCACGACGACGGCTCGGTGACCACGCCCAGGGGCTTCAAGCAAGCGTTCGATCAGTATCGCGAAGGCGGCTGGATGGGGCTCGCCGCACCCGTCGAGTTCGGTGGCCAGGGCTTGCCCTATGCCGTGCACACGGCGGTGGCCGAATACATGGTTTCGGCCAACATGTCGCTGATGATGTATCCCGGCCTGACCCAGGGTGCGATCGCGGCCATCCTCACCCACGGCACCGACGAGCAGAAGGCGACCTGGCTGCCCAGGATGGTCGAGGGCACCTGGACCGGCACCATGAACCTGACCGAGCCGCATTGCGGCACCGATCTCGGCCTGCTGCGCACCAAGGCGGTGCCGAACGGCAATGGCACCTACAAAATATCTGGGCAGAAGATCTTCATCTCCGCCGGCGAGCACGACATGTCTGAGAACATCGTCCATCTGGTGCTGGCCCGTATCGAGGGCGCACCGGAAGGCGTCAAGGGCATTTCGCTGTTCATCGTGCCGAAGTTCAAGCTCGATGCGTCGGGCAATCCCGGGACAAGGAACACCGTCTCCTGCGGTTCTATCGAGGAGAAGATGGGCATCCACGGCAATTCGACCTGCGTCATGAATTATGACGAGGCCGAAGGCACGCTGCTGGGTGAGGCCAATGGCGGCCTGAAGGCGATGTTCACGATGATGAACGAGGCCCGTCTCGGCGTCGGCCTGCAGGGACTTTCGCTGTCGGAGATCGCCTACCAGAACGCCGTCGCCTATGCCAAGGACCGCTTGCAGGGCCGCTCGCTGTCGGGGCCGAAAGCACCCGACAAGAAGGCGGATCCGATCATCGTCCATCCCGACATTCGCCGCTCGCTGATGACCATGAAGGCTTTCAACGAAGCCGGCCGAGCGCTTGCGCTGTGGACTGCGATCAAGTCCGACATCGCCCACCGCTCCGCCGACGAAAAGGACCGCCAGGCGGCCGACGATTACACCGGGCTGATGACGCCGGTCGTAAAGGGCGTGCTGACCGACAAGGGCTTCGACCACGCCGTGATGGCGCAGCAGGTGTTCGGCGGCCACGGCTATATCGAAGAGCACGGCATGAGCCAGTTCGTGCGCGATGCCCGCATCGCCATGATCTATGAAGGCGCCAACGGCATCCAGGCGCTCGACCTCGTCGGCCGCAAGCTCGGCTTGAACGGCGGCCGCGCCATCCAGGCCTTCTTCAAGGAGGTCGGCGAATTCTGCGAGGAAAATCGTGCCGACGAACAGATGGCGCTGTTCACCAAGGCGTTGAAGAAAGGCCTCAACGATCTGCAGGCGGCGACGATGTGGCTGCTGCAGAACGGCATGGCCAAGCCCGACAATGCAGGTGCGGCCTCGACCGACTACATGCATCTCTTCGGCCTGGTGGCCCTGGGCTTCATGTGGGCGCGGATGGCCAAGGTGGCACAGGGCAAGACGGGCGCGAACGGTTCCCAATTCTTGCATGAAGATAAAGGGCCGTTCTACGACAACAAGGTCGTGACGGCGCGCTTTTTCATGGAGCGGATCATGCCGGAGACCTCGGCGCACCTCGCCCGTATTTCGAGCGGCGCCGATACTCTGATGGCCCTGACGGCGGAAGCGTTCTAAACTCGGCCTCACTGGCCTTCTGTCTGTCGATACGCGGAGGAAATCGTGGCGACAAATCCCGCCGAAGTGCTCTCCTTGCCGAAGCCGGCCTGGGCGGCCGACGAAGTCGGCATGCTCTACGACATGGCAATCCGCTTCATGTCGGAGGAGATCGCACCGCGCTACGACGAGTTCGAAAAGAACGAAATGGTCGATCGCGATAGTTGGCTCAAGGCGGGTTCCGCCGGGCTGCTCTGCGCGTCCATGCCGGAGGAATATGGCGGCGCGGGCGGCACCTTCGCGCATGAGAGCGCCATCATCGAGGCGATCGGCCATGTCGGCGTCGATGGTTTCGGCATCGGCCTGCACAATTCGATCGTCGCCCCCTACATCCTCCATTACGGGTCGGAGGAGCAGAAGAAGAAATGGTTGCCCAAGCTAGCCACCGGCGAACTGATCGGCGCCATTGCCATGACAGAGCCTGGCGCCGGTTCCGACCTGCAGGGTGTCAAGACCCGTGCCGAGAAGGATGGCAATCAGTACAAGATCAACGGCTCCAAGACCTTCATCACCAACGGCCAGCTCGCCAACTTCATCATCGTCGTCACCAAGACCGATCCGGAGAAGGGCGCCAAGGGCACCTCGTTGATGATCGTCGAGACCGATGAGGTCGAAGGCTTCCAGCGTGGCCGCAACCTCGACAAGATCGGGCTGAAGGCCAACGACACGTCGGAGCTGTTCTTCAACGACGTGCGCGTGCCGACCTCCAACCTGCTCGGCCATGAAGAGGGGCAGGGCTTCGTCCAACTCATGCAGCAATTGCCGCAGGAGCGGCTGCAGATCGGCACCGGGGCGATCGCCATGATCGAGCGGGCGCTGGCTCTGACCATCGACTACGTCAAGGAGCGCAAGGCTTTCGGCAAGGCGATCATCGACTTCCAGAACACCCAGTTCAAACTGGCCGAATTGAAGACGGAGGCCACCATCGGCCGCGTCTTCTACAATGACTGTGTCACCCGCCACATCGATGGCGGCCTCGATCCGGTCACGGCATCGATGGCCAAGTACTGGCTCTCCGACCTACAGGGAAAGGTCGTCGACGAATGCCTTCAATTGCACGGCGGCTATGGCTACATGAATGAGTATCCGATCGCCCGCATGTTCCGCGACGCTCGCGTCCAGCGCATCTACGGCGGCACCAACGAGATCATGAAATTGCTGATCGGACGCTCGCTCTGAGCAGTTCCCTTCAGCGAACCCAAGGAGCATGAAAATGGCCGAAGCTTATGTCTACGACGCCGTGCGCACGCCGCGCGGCAAGGGCAAGAAGGACGGATCATTGCACGAGGTGCCGGCGGTGCGGCTCGCCGCCAGGACGCTGGAAGCCCTGCGCGACCGCAATGGGCTGGACACTGGCACCGTCGACGACATCATCTTCGGCTGCGTCGATCCGGTCGGCGAGGCAGGCTCGGTCATTCCGCGTGCCGCCGCCTTCGAGGCCGGCTACGACACGAAGGCGCCCGGCATGCAGATCTCGCGCTTTTGCGCGTCGGGTCTCGACGCCATCAATTTTGGCGCTGCCAAGATCGCGCAGGGCGCCGATGAGATCGTCATCGCCGGTGGCGTCGAATCGATGTCGCGTGTCGGCATGGGCGCCTCCGGCGGCGCCTGGTTCATGGACCCTTCGGTCGGTCTGCCCGGCTGGTTCGTGCCGCAAGGCATCTCGGCCGACCTGATCGCCACCAAATACGGTTTCTCGCGCGACGACGTCGACGCATACGCGGTCGAGAGCCAGAAGCGGGCCGCCAAATCCTGGGCCGACGGCCGCTTCAAGAACTCGGTCATCCCGATCAAGGACCAGAACGGTCTCACCATTCTCGATCATGACGAGCATATGCGGCCGTCGACCGACATGCAGTCGCTCGCCTCGCTCAACCCGTCCTTTGTCATGCCTGGTGAAATGGGCGGCTTCGATGCGGTCGCGGTGCAGAAGCATCCCGAAATCGAGGAGGTCAACCACGTCCACCACGCCGGCAACTCGTCGGGCATCGTCGATGGCGCGGCGGCCGTGCTGCTTGGCTCGAAGAAGGCCGGGAAATCCATGGGCATCAAACCCCGCGCGCGCATTCGCACCTTCGCCAACATCGGCTCCGAGCCGGTGCTGATGCTGACCGGCCCGGTCGACGTCACCGAGAAACTGTTGAAGCGCGCCAAGATGAAGCTGTCCGACATCGACCTGTTCGAGCTCAACGAGGCCTTCGCCTCGGTGGTGCTGCGCTACATGCAGGCCTTCGAAATCGATCACGACAAGATCAACGTCAATGGCGGCGCCATCGCCATGGGCCATCCGCTCGGCGCCACCGGCGCGATGATCTTCGGCACGGTGCTGGACGAACTCGAGCGCCGTGATCTCAACACCGCGCTGGTGACACTCTGCATCGGCGCCGGCATGGGTACCGCAACCATCATCGAACGCGTCTGACGGGGAGAGAACGATGAGCTACACCAATTTCACCCTCGACATCGACGCCGACGGCATCGCTCTGGTCACCTGGAACAGCCCGGACCGCTCGACGAACGTCTTCACCGAAGAGGTGATGCGCGAGTTGAACGCCATCGTGGACAAGGTGGCCGGCGATGCCGCCATCAAGGGCGCGGTGATCACCTCCGGCAAGGACACCTTCTCCGGTGGCGCCGACATCACCCTGCTGCAGAAGATGCTGACCACCTTCGCCACGGACAAGGTCAGGGACTCCGAAAAGGCGACCAAGACGCTGTTCGACAATGCCGGCGTCATGACCGGCCTGTTCCGCAAGCTGGAAACCTGCGGCAAGCCATGGGTGTCGGCCATCAACGGCACCTGCATGGGAGGCGCCTTCGAGATGTCTCTCGCCTGCCATGCCCGTGTCGCCGCCGACTCTGACAAGGTCAGGATGGCGCTTCCTGAAGTGAAGATCGGCATCTTCCCAGGTGCCGGCGGCACCCAGCGCGTGCCGCGGCTGACGGACCAGCAGCAGGCGCTGCAGATGCTGACCTCCGGCCAGACCCTGTCGCCGCAGAAGGCGAAATCGATGGGCCTGATCCATGAGATCGCCGAGCCGGCGAAATTGGTCGAGACCGCCAAGGCGATGATCAGGAACGGGCTGAAGCCCGTGGCTCCGTGGGACGAGAAGGGTTTCAAGCTGCCCGGCGGGCCGATCTATTCGGTGGCTGGTGCCAATCTGTGGCCGCCGGCCATAGCCATCCTGCGCCGCGAGACCTATGGCAATTACCCGGCGGCCGCCGCGATCCTGAAATGCGTCTATGAGGGCCTCCTGGTGCCCTTCGACACCGCCCTCAGGATCGAGCAGCGCTATTTTACCGAGATCATGCAGTCGAAGGAAGCGGCCGCGATGATCCGCTCGCTGTTCGTGTCGCTGCAGGAATTGAACAAGGGTGCGCGTCGTCCGGCCGGCGTGCCGGACACCAAGTTCAAGAAGATCGGCATCCTCGGCGCCGGCTTCATGGGCGCCGGCATTGCCTATGTCACCGCCAAGGCCGGCATTCCGGTGGTGCTGCTCGATCGGGATATGGAGTCGGCGCAGAAGGGCAAGGCGCACTCCGACAGCCTGGTCTCGGATCAGGTCAAGAAGGGCCGTGCCAAGCCCGAGGACAAGGACAAGCTCCTGTCGCTGATCACGCCGACATCTGATTATGCCGACCTCGCCGGCTGCGATCTCGTCGTCGAGGCGGTGTTCGAGGATTCCGCTGTCAAGAAGAATGCCACCGAACAGGCGGAAGCCGTGCTGAAGTCGTCGGCGATCTTCGCCTCCAACACCTCGACCATCCCGATCACGGGCCTGGCCAAGAATTCGGCGCGGCCGAAGAATTTCATCGGCATCCACTTCTTCTCGCCGGTCGACAAGATGATGCTGGTCGAGATCATCCTCGGCAAGAAGACCGGCGAGAAGGCGCTGGCCACCGCGATCGACTTCGTGCGCGCCATCAAGAAGACGCCGATCGTCGTCAACGATACGCGTGGCTTCTACGTCAACCGCTGCGTGCTGCGTTACATGTCGGAAGCCTACAAGATGCTGATCGAAGGCGTGCCCGCGCCGATGATCGAGAATGCGGCGAAGGCCGCCGGCATGCCGGTTGGTCCCCTGGCCCTGACCGATGAGACGGCCATCGACCTCGCGCAGAAGATCATGAAGCAAACCATCAAGGATCTCGGCGACAAGGCCGTCGACCCCAAACAGATGGCGCTCATCAACACCATGGTCGACGACCATGGCCGCTTCGGCCGCAAGAACGGCAAGGGCTTCTACGACTACCCCGCCAAGCCGGCCAAGAAGAAGCTCTGGCCCGGCCTCAAGGACCTCTATCCGCAGATGGCGCCCGAGAAGGTCGACTACGAGGAACTGCAGCAGCGGCTGCTGGTCACCATCGCGCTGGAGGCGGCGCGTGTGATGGAAGAGGGCATCGTCACCGATCCGCGCGAAGCCGATGTAGGCTCGATCCTCGCCTTCGGCTTCGCGCCCTATACCGGTGGCGCCCTGTCCTACATTGACGGGATCGGCGCCAAACGGTTCGTCAAGATCGCCAAGGGGCTGCAGAAGAAATACGGCGCCGAGTTCAAGGCGCCCAAGCTGCTCATCGATATGGCCGAGAAGGGCGAGACGTTCTACGAACGCTTCGATCCCTACGCCAAGGGCGACGTTAAGCAGGCTGCCTGACGCAAGGTCATGTATGTCTGGGCGCGCATGGCGCGCATGCTGGCCACGGCACGTCGCCGTGGCCCCTACGTGATGGGCGGTGAGAGCCGGCTGGTCTTCCGCTGCCTGCCGACCGACATTGATTTCAATGTCCATCTCAACAATGCGCGCTACATGATGCTGGCCGACCTTGGCCGTATCGATCTGTTTGTCCGCGCCGGGCTCATCACGCTGGCGAGGAAGAACGGCTGGGCGCCGATGATGGGCGGGCTGCAGGCCGTCTACGCCCGCGAGATCCGGCTGTGGCGTCGCTTCGAAGTGGTGTCCTCGATCGAGACCTGGGAAGGCACCCAGGTCATCGGCAAGCACCGCTTCGTCCTCGACAATGGCGAAACCGCCGCTTTGATCCTGACGACGGCCGGCGTCTATGACCGCAAGGCGCGCCGCTTCCTCGATATCGATGAGGTTGTCGCAGCGCTTGGCCGCGCGGTGAGCCCGCGCCCGCCGACAGAGGCTGAACGGATTTTCATGACGTCGCATCAGGGTTTGCGCCGCTTGGCCAAGGGAACGGGCTGATCCCGCAACTGTGATCTCCTCGGCCTTCACGGTGCGTCGCGTGGCCCGCGCCCGGTAGACAAACGGACCTGTGGAGATTAGAAGGAACAGGCATTTTTTCCTCTCTCCAAGGAGCGCGCAAAATGCTCTCGCACGACCGCGTGTGGGCCGCCATAGACGCTCTGGCCGAGCGCTATTCCCTCTCAGCCTCGGGCTTGGCGAAGCGGGCCGGCCTGGATTCGACCGCATTCAACAAGTCCAAGCGCCTGTCGTCGGACGGCAGGCCGCGCTGGCCCTCGACCGAATCGCTGGCCAAGATCATCGAGGCGACGGGTGCCTCGCTAGACGAGTTTACCGGGCTGATCGAGGGGCGCGCTGTTTTCATCCACGAAACACCGCAGGCCCACAGGCGCGCCGTGCCGTTGCTCGGCTTTGCCCAGGCCGGCGCCGGCGGCTTCTTCGACGATGCCGGCTTTCCGGCGGGGCAGGGCTGGGATCTCGTCGAATTGCCGGCGCAATCGACCGAAAGTTCCTATGCGCTGCAGGTGCAGGGAGATTCCATGCTGCCGCTCTACCGCAACGGCGATGTGCTCATCGTCGAGCCGGGCAAGGCCACCCGCAAGGGCGACCGCGTCGTCGTCAAGACCACGTCAGGCGAGGTGATGGCCAAGGTGCTGGAGCGCCAGACCGTCAAGTCCATCGCGCTGGTCTCGCTCAATCCGGAGCATCCGGACCGCGACATTCCCATGCGCGAGGTCGAATGGGTGGCGCGGATCGTCTGGGCAAGTCAATAGGGTGCAACGGGTGCGACTTCCTCATCTTGTCCTGGCGGTTCTGATGGTCCCGGTGATGGCGGCCCTGGTCGTCGCCGGCGGACGCACGCTGAAGGGAAGCGAGAGCAGTGTTACGGTGGACCAGATCGATCCTGGCGCCGACATGGCCTCTCAAGCAGGCATCGATGCCGGGCCTGAAGAGCCAGCTACTTCGGCCATTCCGGGGCCTGCTGCTCCGCCGCCGCCGCCGCCGGTGCATTCGCGGGCCATCGATCCGGATGTCGTCGCGCCACCGGAACTGCCCACCGGGGAGCTTGAACGGATCGAGCCGCGCGAACCGCTGAGCAAGCTGGCGCTCGCCATGCCACCCAAGCCGAAGATGCCTGACGACTGGAACGGCACAAAGCTGTTCCAGCCGGTCGCGCCGGCTGCCGGCCTGATTGACGCGAAAGGCTATTCTGTCGCCGTTTCCGGCATCGATGTCGTCAGGCAGGACGAGACCTGTACCACCGACGGCAAATCCTGGCCGTGCGGCGTTCGTGCGCGCACGGCATTCCGTGCCTTCCTGCGCGGTCGCGCGGTGGTTTGCCTTGTGCCGCCAGAGGGCGGTCGCGACCTGATTGCGGCGAAGTGCCGGATCGGCAAGCAGGATGTCGGCCAATGGCTGGTCGAAAACGGCTGGGCGCGCGCCGCCAGGGGCGGGCCCTATGTCGAGGCCGGCGACAAGGCCCAAAGCGCGAAGAAGGGCATTTTCGGATCGGCGCCGAACCTTGCCGGCATCTCGGCGGCGCCGGCCGCGCTAGGCCCCGCGCCTCAGGCGCCGGGTTCGATCCTCGAAGAGGACGGCGGTGTCCTCAAACCAGCTGACCAGCCAACGCCTTCTGAATGAGCGCACGGGTCTCGGCGATGCCATAGAGGGCAGCGAAGGATCCGAAGCGCGGGCCGCGTTCCTGGCCGATCAGCACCTGGTAGATCATCTGGAAAAACGCGCCTGAAACGCCGGGACCGCCTTCCGGGCTCTGCTTGGAATGATCCTGATAGCGTTCGATCTTGCGCGCCACGTTGAGCGATGCGTTCTGGATCGCCTCGCCGCTGGCGCCGGCCGGCAAGTCGCCGAGTGCCTTTTCGAGAGCCACCAGCGCTCCGCGCTCGACCTCGTCGGCGGGCCGAAAGGTTTTCGTCGGCTTCACGAAATCGTCGAAATAGCGGATCGCGTATCCCGTCAGCCGGTCGAGCTCGGGATGGGTGGCCGGCGTCACGCCCTGCGCGTGGCGCGAGATGAAGCCCCACAGCACATCCTTGTTTTGCGCATTGGAGGCGCTGACCAGGTTGAGCAGCAGCGAGAACGGCACCGGCATGTCGATGGCGGGCGGGTTGCCGTCATGCATATGCCAGACCGGATTGCCCAGCCGTTCCTTCCAGTCCTGCCTGCCATAGGCGGCGAGGAAGGTGTAATATTCGTCCACCGCCCGCGGGATGACGTCGAAATAGAGTTTCTTGGCCTGCCGCGGCCGCTGATACATGTAGAGCCCGAGGCTCTCGGTCGGCGCATAGGTCAGCCATTCGTCGATGGTCAGGCCATTGCCCTTCGACTTGGAAATCTTCTGGCCGTTCTCATCCAGGAACAGCTCGTAGACGAAATGCTCCGGCGCCCGGCCGCCCAGGATGTTGCAGATGCGGTCATAGACCACCGCGTTGGTCTGGTGGTCCTTGCCGAACATCTCGAAGTCGACGCCGAGGGCTGCCCAGCGCATGCCGAAATCCGGCTTCCACTGCAGCTTCACATTGCCGCCGGTAACCGGCAGCGTGGTTTCGGCGCCTTCATCGTCGAAGGTGATGGTGCCGGCCTCGGCGTCGACATGCTTCATGGGGACGTAGAGCACGCGCCCGCTCTTCGGTGAAATCGGCAGGAAGGGACTGTAGGTCGCCTGCCGCTCGGGTCCGAGCGTCGGCAGCATGACCGCCATGATCTGGTCGTAGCGTTCGGCGGCGCGCAACAGCATCGCATCGAAGCGGCCGGCCTTGTAATACTGCGTCGCGCTGGCGAATTCGTAGTCGAAGCCGAACGTGTCGAGGAAGCGGCAGAGCATCGCATTGTTGTGATCGGCAAAGCTCGCATAGTCGCCGCCGAAGGGGTTGGGCACCGATGACAGCGGCTTGTGCAGATACGGCTCGAGCGCCGCGCGATCCGGCACGCTGTCGGGTATCTTGCGCATGCCGTCCATGTCGTCGGAAAAGCACAGCAGCTTGGTCGCGACCTTGTCCTGCGTCAGCACGCGGAACGCATGGCGCACCATCGATGTGCGCGCCACTTCGCCGAACGTGCCGATATGCGGCAGGCCCGACGGTCCATAGCCAGTCTCGAACAGGATCGTCTCGGGAAAATCAGCACCTTTATAGCGCTCGATGATCTTTTTGGCTTCCTCGAACGGCCATGCCTTGCTCTCGGCCGCCACCGCCAGCAGTTCGGGATTGAGATCGATGATGTTTGATCCCGCCATGGTCCTGTTTTCCAAATTATTCGCCGCTCTGGCTGTAAGTGCCGATTTTTCAACCGGTCTCTAGGCGCGCATCGCCGGAGCGTCAACGCGTGGGGCGCTTTTTCCTTGCGGCGTCCGGCCCCTCTTCCTACCTTCGAAGCCCGCTCAAGGAGTAAAGAATGCCGTCGCCGACCCCGCACGAAGCCCTGATCTACCTGATGGTCATCACCTCGGCTTCCGACCGGGACATGACCGACATCGAACTGGCCAGGATCGGCGACGTCGTCCGTTCATGGCCGGTGTTCGAGGACTTCAAGCAGG
The DNA here is from genome assembly GCF_020164745.1 of Mesorhizobium sp. ES1-4. Classification (GTDB taxonomy): domain Bacteria; phylum Pseudomonadota; class Alphaproteobacteria; order Rhizobiales; family Rhizobiaceae; genus Mesorhizobium. The sequence goes on from NZ_JAIUGV010000006.1 coordinate 228,771, forward strand.
ACCGGCTGGTTGCCGTGGCCCAGGCCTGCCAGAAGATGCTGCACGAGAAGGATGGGCTGGAAGGCGTCCTGACCCAGGTTGCGGAGGCATTGCCGGAGCGGCTGCACGACACTGCCTACGCCGCCGCCTTCGAGGTCGCCGCCATCGATCTGGAGATGCGGCTGGAAGAGGTGCGCGTGCTGCAGCTGATCCGCCGTCGGCTCGATCTCGACACGTTGACCGTGGCCGCCATCGGCCGTGCGGCCAAGGCGCGGCTTCGCACGCTCACCTGACATGGGCCCGGCCTGAATATCGGCAGCCCTTTGGAGACTGAAGGGGGCGGATCAGAAAAAACTGACCGGGACCGGATCAGAAGAAACTGACCGGGAAATAGCGCAGGTAGAATTCGGCGAAGGTGCCTTTCATCGAAATCTCCTGCAGCGCGTAGTCGATCGCGGCCGCAAGCTGCGGATTGTCCGCCCTTGTGGCGATGGCCATGCCGGTGCCCAGATATTCGGGTGCCAGATAGGGACCGCCGGCAAAACGGCAGCACCCGGCGGCATCGGAGCCGCCCAGCCAGAAAGCGAAGCGCATGCCATCGCCGAAGGCCGCGTCGATCTTGCCGGCCTTGAGATCGCCGTAGAGGGCTTCCGGTCCGTCGAAGGGGACGACCTGGACCGTGCTGAAATAATCGCGCAGCATGCGTTCATGCGCCGAGCCTGCTATCACGCCGACGCGCTTGCCGTGCAATTTTTCGAAGATCGGTTCCACCAGCGCCTTGTTCTTGGGCATGATGAAACGCGCTGGGAACTGCAGATAGGCGCGCGAGAAGGCGTATGTCTGGCGCGACTGCGCCGTTGCGGCAATGCCGGCGATGATCGCTTCGCCTTCGCCTTTCTCGAGCGCGCCTTGAAGTTCCGCCCATGGCAACGCCTGGATCTGGCACTTGTCGACAATGCCGAGTTCCGCGCAGATGGCGCGCGCCAGGTCGATATGGAAGCCGGACAGCTTTCCCGCGCCGTCGAGGAAATTAAAGGGCGGGAAATCCGTGGTCGTCAGGAACCGCAGCCGCGGCAGCGCCGAAAGGTCTGGCTTGGGCAGCCGCTCCTTGGCATCCCACAGCACCGGTACCTGCGGCTCCGCCGCGCACGCCCCTCGAACCGATGAGAGCGCCGCGATCAGCGCCACTGCCAGGATCTGGAACCTCCATTGGAACGCCAAGATAGAACTCCGCACCCGTGCTCGCGCCGGTTCTGGTACGAAAACGGTGCAGGCACAATGCTTTTTGATTTCAACGCGCCGATTTCAGGATATGGTTTGGTGGGTTGCAAACAGCGGTGGCTGCCCTGGTGGGGGTACCAGGGTCGAGAACCACAACCGGAAGCGGGCGCTTTGCAATTCGTGGTCGGTGGCGAAGTGCCGGCAAGGCGCGGATCATGGACTTCAATGCGTGAGGCAACATGGGGTTGATGTTGCGATGGGTCAGTTCGATCGGACGCTGGAATACATAGACCAAGTGCAGCACGCCGGAACGGCGGCCGCGGTCTGCGAGAAACTGTTGGGCGTAACGTCGGAGTTCGGCCTGACCGCGCTGATGGCCGGAACCGTTCCGCAGCCGGGCACGCCGACGGGTCAGCAAAAGCAGCATGTGCTGCTTTGCGACTGGCCGGTCGAATGGCTCGAGCGCTATGTGACGCGCAACTATGTCGATCACGATCCGGTCGTCAGTCACATGAAACAGCTGCAGGCGCCGTTCCAGTGGCGGGAAGCCGCTCAGGGCATTCGCATCGACAAGAGCAGCGGCGAAGTGATGGGTGACGCCGGCGCCTTCAAGCTGCGCGACGGGCTGGCCTTCCCGCTGATCACGCTCGACGGCGAAATCGTCATGGTGTCGCTGGGCGGCGAGGCCGTGGAACTGTCGGCGGCCGAATTCGGCCTGGTCTCGCTGGTCTCGACCTATGCCGTCGGCCGCGCCATGCAACTCCACACCATGGCTGCCACGACCATCGATCACATCGAGCTGACACCCCGCGAACGCGAGTGCCTGCAATGGGCCGCGGTCGGCAAGTCCGAATGGGAGATTTCGCAGATCCTCGGCATCTCCGAGCACACGTCGGAGAAACATCTTCTTAACGCCAAAAGCAAACTCGGTGCCGTCAACCGGGTGCAGGCAGTCGCCGAGGCGATAAGGCGCGGCTACATTAGCTAGGTCGGCCGTGCAGGCCTAGAACTTCTTGCCTACGTGATCACGCAATTTTCGCATCAAAGCACGGCCGTATCTTCCCTGAAACACAGGAGACTACGGAATGCTTTTTTGTCTTTCGACCAAAGAATTGATGGAACGCACCGACCTCTGGGAGGCCGTCCATCGGCTGCGCTACAGGATATTCGTCGAGGAAATGGGATGGGAGGACCTGCGGCGCCCGGACGGGTTTGAGGTCGACCAGTTCGATCACGACGAGGCGGTGCATCAGATCGTCATCAGGGGCAATGAAGTCGCGGGCTATCAGAGGATGCTGCCGACCACACGACCGCATCTGTTGACCGAGGTGTTGACCGATCTGTCCGAAGGAACGCCACCGGCGGGTCCTGACGTCTGGGAACTGACCCGCTATGCAGTGGCTCCGGGCTTTCGCGATGGCCGGCGCGGCGTTTCGACCGTCGGCACGGAATTGATAGCCGGTTTCGTGGAGTGGGGTCTGAAGCGCGGCGTCGACAAGGTGATCATCGAGTTCGAGCCGATGTGGGTGCTGCGCGCATTGCAACTGCATTTCCTGGCGACGCCGCTGGGCTATCAGCGCACCTATGGCAACCAGCAGGTCGTGGCGACGCTGCTCACTTTCAACGAGCACACGCTGGACGTCGTGCGTTCGCGCCGCAATCATCATGCACCCGTCCTGGCCAGGGGATATCCCGACCTGTTCGGCCAAAGGAGGGCGTCATGAACGCGCACCCCCAGCCAGAACTGCGCAACCACGCGCTGATCGTCACCGTGTCATCGAATGACGGCCGGCCTGTGCTCGACAGGAGAGCCTATGAGAGCCTTGCCAGGACGTTCCACGAAGCCGTCGGGAATGACGAGGTGCGGGTCGTCGTGTTGCGCGGCCTTGCGGGCTGCTTCTGCCTTGGCGGCGATTTCTCCGAATTCCTGGATGCCACCAAGCATCAGAAGCTGATCGCCGCCGTCACCGACATGTTCCGCATGCTGGCGACATTTCCAAAGCCGATACTTGCCTGTGTCGACGGCGATGCCGTCGGCGTCGGCTGCACCATCCTGTTCCATTGCGACATGGTGATCGCCTCCGGCAGAAGCACGTTCCGGGTGCCGTTCGTGGATTTCGGCCTGGTGCCGGACGCGGCGACCAGCATCCTGGCGCCGCAGAAGCTCGGCTATGCCGGTGCTTTCCGCTTCTTCTGCCTCGGCGACACGCTTCATGCCGAAGACGCCAGGGCGCTCGGCCTCGTCGCCGAGCTCGTCCCGGAAGGCAGCGTCGAGGAAGCGGCGCTTGGCCGGGCAAGGCAGTTGGCCAAGAAGCCAGTTGCCGCCTTGCTGCAGACGCGTGGGCTGCTCAAGGGCAACACCACGGCACTTTGCGAGCGCATCGATGAGGAGATATCGCTGTTCCAGCAGGCGCTGCAGGACGACGCTACGCTGCGACGGTTGCAGCGGATCGCGCGCCTGGCGGCATAGATCAGGATGATTTCACGCTTCTCGGCATGACGCTTTGGCCGCCAGGCCGAAGGTGAAGGGCGTCAAAAATCAATTGCGCCGCGCTGCCTTTGGCTGCGCGGCGCCAACAAGCGTCAGTCGTGCCTGCCCAGGAATGATGGGCCTTCGCCGATGATCTTCTTGTCTTCCTTGCCGATCATGTCGAGATCGCGTCCATCATAGGGCAGCGACAAGAGGATGCGACGCATCACCGCCAGCCGCGCGCGGCGCTTGTCGTTGGCCCGCACGATGATCCATGGCGCGAACTCCTTGTGGGTCCGCTCGAACATGGTGTCGCGCGCCTTGGTGTAGTCGTCCCATTTGGTGATGCCGGCTACGTCCATCGGCGAGAATTTCCAGCTCTTCAGCGGGCTGTGGCGGCGATCGTGAAAACGTTCGAGCTGCGTTTCCTGGCCTATGTTCAGCCAGAATTTGAAGAAGTGGATGCCGTCGTTGACGATCATCCGTTCGAAATGTGGCGTCTCGTCGAGAAACTTCTCGTGCTGTTCCGGTGTGCAAAAACCCATCACCGGCTCGACACCGGCGCGGTTGTACCACGAACGGTCGAAAGTGACGAACTCGCCGGCGGTCGGGAAGTGGTCGACATAACGTTGGTAGTACCATTGCCCCAACTCGGTCGGGGTTGGCTTGGTCAGCGCCACATTGCGTGCCGTGCGCGGGTTGAGGTACTGGCGCACCACGAAGATCGTCCCGCCCTTGCCGGCAGCGTCACGGCCCTCGAAAAGCGCCATCACACGCTTGCCGGTCGCCTGTAGCCATGCCTGCGCCTTGACCAGCTCGACCTGCAATTTCTCGAGCGTCTCGTCATACTCCTCGCCTTTCATCTTCTTGTCGTAAGGATACCCGCCCGCGCTCAGCTTGTTCTCCTCGACCCAGTCCGGAAGCTCCGGGTTTTCAATATCGAACTCCCGTTCCTTGCCGCCGATCCTGATCTTCAGCGGACCTGAAGTTGGCGTGACGGAATTTTCCTTGGCTTTTTTCATGCAGGCGAACCCTTTTAAGTGTCTGGACTCATGCTATTGGGAGCCACTACAGCGCCGCGCGTTCGTTCGGACGCGCAAAGGACGCTGTAGAACTTTTGATTTTGCGCATGATCCTTTCCGAAAATCGATTCCCGATTTTCGGGATTATGCGCAGTAGCGGCCGGCGGAGGTTTCCGTCGCCGTGTGACCGGTGGGAGGTTGGGCGTGGGGCGCGCGAATGACTGACCTGAACGCTGAACAGAAAGGTACGGCGCAAGCGATCGCCGCCCGGCTGTGGAACAGCCGCCGGCTGCTGGCGGCCGGGGTCGTGGCGGTTCTGATCACCTTTGGCTTCGCGGGTATTTCCGCCTATGCCCTGGTACCGGCGCTGCTCCTGCTGCTGGCGGCGGCAATATTGCCGGTAACCGGTGCGCGCCATGCCGCCGAGAGCGCCGGGGCAATCGAGGCGATGGGGTTGCAGCGCCTGTCCGGCGAATATCTCGCCGCCGCCGTCGCCGACCCACTCATCATCTTCGACCAGGCTGCCACCATCGTCCACGCCAACGCCGCCGCCTTTGCCGCCTTTGGCGGCATCGCACCCGGCATATCCCTGCCGCTGAAATTCCGGGCGCCGGAAATGCAGGCGCTGCTGGACAGTGTGCTGTCGGGCACCGTCGCCTCGGATGTTGTCGACTACACCGAGAAACTGCCCGTCGAGCGGGCTTACCGGGTCAGCGCGTCCTCGGTCGGTCATGGCACCGACCTCTACGTGCTGGTCTTCAAGGACCAGAGCGAGGCACGGCGCATCGACCGCATGCGCGCCGACTTCATTGCCAATGCCAGTCACGAGTTGCGCACTCCGCTGGCCTCGATCGCCGGCTTCATCGAAACGCTGCGCGGACCGGCCCGCAACGATCCGGCGGCGCGCGAGCAGTTCCTCCAGATCATGCAGAACCAGACCGGCCGCATGGCGCGCCTGATCGATGATCTCCTGTCGCTGTCGCGGTTGGAGATGAAGCCCTACCTGAAGCCGGGAACCGAAGTCGATCTGCGCCAGACTGTCGACAGCGTCATCGATTCGCTCGGACCGCTCGCCCGGGAAAACAATGTCGCCATCGAGCGCGATTTCGCCAACGGGCCGCTTGACGTGCCAGGCGATCGTGATGAGCTGTTCCAGGTCTTCGAGAACCTTTTGGAAAATGCCTGCAAATACGGCCAGTCGGGCGGGCGCGTCGTGGTGTCGATCGCGCGCGACGATGACGGTTCCGAACCCGGCATCGACGTGACGATCAGGGATTTTGGCCCCGGCATTCCCGAGGAGCATATCCCGCGCATCACCGAGCGTTTCTACCGCATCGACGTCGAGACCAGCCGGACCCAGAAAGGCACGGGACTTGGCCTGTCGATCGTCAAGCACATCCTGACGCGTCACAACGCCAGACTGACAATCAAGTCCGAGGTCGGCAATGGCGCTGCTTTCTCGGTCCATTTGCCGGCGCACTGATGCCGCCCTTGTTTTCCACGGGGCGGTTTCTTTTTTCTGTCATCCGGTTAGCGTATCAGCGGGGATTCGAGGAAACGACTCAAAACAAGACACACCGTGGGAAGGCATTTCGTCCATGCAGTCCGTTCACATAATGAGCGCCTACGACGAGGAACTGAAGTATCTCTCCAAGCGCATCGCTGCGATGGGCGGCCACGCCGAGCGCATGGTCGAGCAGGCGGTCGCCGCCCTGGTCAATGCCGATCCGGGACTGGCCCAGAAGGTCATTCGCGATGATGTCGTGCTGGATGAGGGGCAGCGTGAGATCGACGACAAGTCGATCATCATCATCGCCAAGCGCCAGCCGATGGCGACGGATCTGCGCGAAATCGTCGGCGCCATCCGCATTTCGGCCGACCTCGAGCGGGTCGGCGATCTCGGCAAGAATGTCGCCAAGCGGGTGGTTGCGGTGACCGACGGCCGTCAGCCGACCAGCCTTTTCCGCGGCCTGGAGGCCCTGGCCGACCTGGCGCTGACCCAGCTGAAGGAAGTTCTCGACGTCTACGCGTCGCGTTCGGTCGACAAGATCGGCTTCGTGCGCGACCGTGACGACCAGATCGATGCCATGTACACGTCGCTGTTTCGCGAATTGCTGACCTACATGATGGAAGATCCGCGTAACATCACGCCCTGTACGCATCTGCTGTTCTGCGCCAAGAACATCGAGCGTATCGGCGATCACGCCACCAACATCGCCGAGACCATCTACTACATCGTCACCGGCGAGCAGATGCCGACCGAGCGACCGAAGAGCGACAAGACGGACAAGATCGGCCTCTCCGCGGCGCTGCCGAGCAAGTGAACGCACGCCTCTCGAACGCTTGATCATATTGCGCTAGACTATCCCGAGATAAGCTTGCTGGCTCCCCGGGGGAGGCAACGCTTTCGGGAGGCCGCGATGGAATATGTCCGCGAGTTCAAGCCCGCGCCGCCGACATCGGGTATCATCGCCTGTGGCGTCTATACAACTGGGCGCCGTATCGCCGATATTTCGATCGAGGAAGCCGGCGACTGGGCCAAGAAATCGGGACACGTCGTCTGGATCGGGCTGCTTGAACCCGACCGCGAACTTCTGCTGCGCGTCCAGGCGCAGTTTCATCTGCATGAGCTGGCGATCGAGGATGCCGAGCATCCGCACCAGCGGCCAAAAATCGAGCAATATGGCGACGCGCTGTTCATCGTCGCCCGCACGGCGCAACTGATCGACGGGCGCGTCACCTTTGGCGAAACACATCTGTTCGTCGGTTCAGGCTACATCGTCAGTGTCAGGCACGGTCCTTCGACATCCTATGCCGCCGTGCGCCAGCACTGGGAAAGCTGCCCGCATTCGCTGGCCAAGGGCGAGGATTTCGTCCTCTACGCCATTCTCGATTTCATCGTCGACAACTACATGCCCGTGCTCGAGCAGATCGAGGACGAGGTCGAGGCGATCGAGGACAAGGTCCTGCTGAAGCCGATGACAGGCCCCGACATTGAACGCCTTTACATGCTGCGCCGCGACCTCCTGCGCCTGCGCAACGCGGCGTTGCCCCTGGTGGAAGTTTGCCGCCGGCTGACCAGCGCCGACCTGCCGCAGATCCATTCGGCCATGCACCCGCTGTTCCGCGACGTGACGGATCATATCCGCACCGTCCAGGAGAAGATCGACAGTTTGCGCGAGGTCTTGGCGTTCGCCTTCGAGGCCAGTCTCCTGGTTGGCCAAAGCCAGGAGACGGCGATCTCGAAGAAACTCGCCTCATGGGCGGCCATCCTGGCGGTGCCGACCGCATTCGCCGGCATCTACGGCATGAACTTTACCGACATGCCGGAGCTGAAGATGGAATATGGCTACCCGATCGTGCTGGCCGTCATCGCGCTGATCTGCTGCTTCCTGTATTGGCGGTTCAGGAAGAACGGCTGGCTGTGAAAAAGGGAGTAGCGAACAGGCCATAGCGGGCAGCGCAAAACCCCTTGCCTCCTATCGGAGCGTTCAAGCCTATTCGCTATTCGCTATTCGCTATTCGCTATTCGCCTATCGGCTCCTGCGCCGCTCCGCCGCTGGCTGGAACGCCACGCGGGCATGGTACTTGCAGTAAGGACCGGTCTCGGCGGCTTCGTTGCCGCAGAAATTGAAATCCTCCGAAAGCGGGTCGCCGTTCGGCCATTTGCAGGTGCGCTCGGTCAGTTCGACGAGCTGCAGATGCCGCGAGATCGGCACCACGACGTTCTCGACCGGGCGTATGTGATGTCTTGCCACGGGTTCGGCATCGAATTGCGTCTGAAGAGCCGTCGCGCCGATCGAAGTCGTGACGTGGCGTGCCGTGCTTGCGGCGCGCGCCACCGACTTCTGGACGGTCGAGCCTTGCGACGCCTTCTTCTGGCGTGCCGGCGTCGCCGTCGCACGGCCGCGGCCCGACAGCTTCAGCCGGTGCACCTTGCCGATCACCGCGTTGCGGCTGACGCCTCCAAGCTGCGCGGCAATCTGGCTTGCGCTCAGACCCTCCGACCACAGTTTTTTCAAGAGTTCTACCCGCTCGTCAGTCCAGTTCATGAGACCGCGCTCCTCATCAGCGTGCGGCAATCAGAATCCTTTCCCGACCCAGCACCACTGCTGGGGCAGACACCACATATATCTGGTGATTAGGTCCGCCGCACGAAATCTAGTTATTTCTCGTCTACAACTACTCTATGCGCTGACTCGGTGACAAGAGTCCCAAGTGCAACACGAATCGGTTTTTTCGGTTTTCCCCAACTTGCCCGCTCGCTCATGAGCCGGCGTCGCGTCGGAGGCTTGCCGCGCGCCACTGCGCGACGTTTTCGTTGACTTCATGACCGAAAAACACGATAAGCCGCAGAAGGCCGCCGCTTTGGCGGCTTTTTTGATTTTCCGGTACCGGAGACGCATATAATGAGCGGTTCGGCGCTTTACGAGACCTTTGCTCGCGCACCCTTGGCCTTCGACCACGGGGAAGGGACCTGGCTGGTCACCGACAAAGGCGAGCGATATCTCGATTTTGCTGGCGGCATCGCCGTCAATTCGCTGGGCCACAGCCATCCGCACCTGGTCGCGGCCCTCACCGAGCAGGCGGCAAAACTCTGGCACGTCTCGAATCTCTACGAGATTCCGGGACAGAGCCGGCTTGGCGAGCGGCTGGCCGATGCCACCTTCGCCGACAAGGTGTTCTTCACCAATTCCGGTGCCGAGGCACTGGAATGCGCGATCAAGACGGCGCGGCGCTACCACTTCGTCAAGGGACATCCCGAGCGCTTCCGCATCATCACCTTCGAAGGCGCCTTCCATGGCCGCACGCTGGCAACCATCGCCGCGGGCGGGCAGTACAAATATCTCGAAGGCTTCGGACCCAAGGTCGAAGGCTTCGACCAGGTCGGCTTCGACGACATCGACGCCGCTGAAAGGGCGATCACGCCCGAGACCGCCGCGATCCTGATCGAGCCGGTGCAAGGCGAAGGCGGCATCCGCCCGGTGCCGGCGCAGTCGTTGAAGCGGCTGCGGCAACTCTGCGAGCAGCACGGCCTGCTTCTGATCTACGACGAGGTCCAGTGCGGCATTGGCCGCACCGGCAAGCTGTTCGCGCACGAATGGTCTGGCGTGACGCCCGACATCATGGCAATCGCCAAGGGCATTGGCGGCGGCTTTCCGATGGGCGCCTGCCTTGCCACCGACGAGGCGGCCGTTGGCATGACCGCCGGCGTGCACGGCACCACATTCGGCGGCAATCCGCTGGCAATGGCGGTTGGCAACGCCGTGCTCGACGTCGTGCTGGAGGACGGTTTCCTGGAGGAAGTCCAGCGCAAGGCGCTGCTGATGAAGCAAGGGCTGGCGTCAATAGCCGATGAATTCCCCGAAATCGTCGAAGACATCAGGGGCGCCGGTCTGATGCTGGGCCTCAAATGCGCGATGCCCAATGCCAAGGTGAACCTGGCATTGCGTGACCAGCATTTGCTGGCGGTCCCTGCCGGCGACAACGTTATCCGCCTGTTGCCGCCGCTTACCGTCACCGATGCCGAGATTCACGACGCGCTCGGCCGCATCCGCGCCGGCGCCAAGGGCTTGTCCGAGGCGATCGCTGCCGCCGCCGCGAAGTAATCCGGAACCATTCCTGATGTCAGTTCGCCACTTTACCGATCTTTCCACCGTTTCCGCAGGCGATTTGCGCTTCATGCTGGACGACGCGGTGACGCGCAAGGCGCGTCTCAAGGCCGGCGAGCGGACCAAGCCGCTCGAAGGCAAGGTGCTGGCCATGATCTTCGACAAGCCGTCGACGCGCACGCGCGTTTCTTTCGACGTCGGCATGCGCCAGCTTGGCGGCGAGACCATCATGCTGACCGGCACCGAGATGCAGCTCGGCCGCTCCGAAACCATCGCCGACACCGCCAAGGTGCTGTCGCGCTATGTCGACGCCATCATGATCCGCACCACCTCGCATGAGCGGCTGCTGGAGCTTACCGAGAACGCCACCGTTCCGGTAATCAACGGCCTGACCGACGACACCCACCCTTGCCAGCTGATGGCCGACATCATGACTTTCGAGGAGCATCGCGGCCCGGTGGCAGGCAAGACGATTGCCTGGACAGGCGACGGCAACAATGTGCTGCACTCGCTGCTCGAGGCCTCGGCACGGTTCCGCTTCAACCTCAATGTCGCCGTGCCCGAAGGCAGCGAACCGGCGCAGAAGCATGTCGACTGGTCCAGGGCGCATGGCGGCAAGCTGCATTTCACCCGCTCGCCGGAGGAGGCCGTCGATCAGGCCGACTGCATCGTCACCGACTGCTGGGTGTCGATGGGCCAGGAGCATCGTGCGCGCGGCCATAATGTGTTCTCGCCCTATCAGGTCAACGCGGCGCTGATGGCCAGGGCAAAGCCAGACGCATTGTTCATGCACTGCCTGCCTGCGCATCGCGGTGAGGAAGTCACCGACGACGTCATCGACGGGCCGCATTCGGTGGTGTTCGACGAGGCCGAGAACCGGCTCCACGCCCAGAAGGCCGTGCTTGCCTGGTGTCTCGGTGCTTGATGTGTCTCGGTGCTTGATTTGCCTTGGGCGCTTGCAATGCCTTGGCGCCTGAAATGCCCAGGCGCTTGATCCGCGAGGGTGCGATGCCTATCTGCGCCGCATCACGCAAATCAAGCGCGTTTGGACGCATGTGCCCATCAGGGCCGCATGGCCGCGCCCTGGAGCTTTGTCATGTTGGAAAGCCATCAAGTGACTGAACATCACCCCAAACTCGGCGAGTTCGGCTACGCCGGCGACGATCACGTCGTTCCGTTCGAAGTCGGGCCGCTCGACGTGCGTGGCCGCACGGTCCAACTCGGGCCGATGCTCGACGCCATTCTTGGCCGCCACGACTATCCCGAGCCGGTCGCCCGCCTGCTGGCGGAAGCCTGCGTGCTGACGGTGCTGCTCGGCACCTCGCTCAAGTTCGAAGGCAAGTTCATCCTGCAGACCCGAACCGACGGGCCTGTCGACATGCTGGTCGCGGACTTTTCCACGCCCTCGGCGCTGCGTGCCTATGCACGTTTCGACGCCGATCGGCTGGAGGCGCTGATTGCGGCGGGTGAGACCTCGCAGCAAACGCTGCTTGGTAGCGGCGTGCTGGCGCTGACCATCGACCAGGGTGCCCATACCCAGCGCTATCAGGGCATCGTCCAACTCGACGGCGAGACGCTGGAAGAGGCGGCGCGCACCTATTTCCGGCAGTCGGAACAGATTCCGACCGACATCAGGCTCTCGGTCGCCAAGCTGCTGACGCCCGGCCCCGGTGGCGCGCGCGAGCAGTGGCGCGCCGGCGGTATCCTGGCGCAGTTCCTGCCGCAGGCCTCCGAGCGCATGCGCGTTCCGGACCTTCCCGGTGGCGACGGCGATCCCCGCGAGGAGATCCATGATCCCGTGGACAATTCCTGGCAGGAGTTGCTGGCTCTGCTCGGCACCATCGAGCCCACCGAATTGATCGACCCGACCATTGGCGCCGAGCGGCTTCTCTATCGCTTGTTCCACGAGCACGGCGTGCGCGTTTTTGGCGGCGTCCCCGTAGCCGACCAGTGCTCATGCTCCCGGGAAAAGATCCGTGGCATCCTCGAGGGCTTCTCCGCACAGGAGATCGAGGACAGCACCGAGGATGGTGGCATCCACGTCGCTTGCGAGTTCTGCTCCACGCAGTACGACTTCGATCCGGCCGAGTTTGCGGCTCAATGATTGGTTCCTTCTCCCCGTGTAGTGACGGGGAGAAGGAAGCTAATTCACGGTGCGCCTTGTCCCCGGCAGATCGAGCGAGAAGGCGGGGATGGCGATATCGAACGTCTCGCCGCGCTTGTTGCGCATCGTGTAGCGTCCGACCATGATCCCGGACGGTGTCGAGAGCGGGCAGCCGGACGTGTACTGATAGCTGTCGCCGGGATTGAGTTCCGGCTGGTCGCCGACAACGCCGGGCCCGCGCACTTCTTCGATCCGGCCGGCACCATCGGTGATGTGCCAGTAGCGCGACAACAGCTGCACGAATTCGTCCGACTGATTGTCGATTGTTATCTGATAGCCCCAGACATAGCGGTTCTCCGAGGGATCCGAACGGTCCTCGAGATAGAACGGCCTGACCTGCACTTCGATGTTGCGCGTCACGGCGCGATACATTGAGCGGCTCCAAAACAATCCGATGACTTTCGGCGCTCCCGGCGAGCAGGTCAACGTGCGCGTCTTGTCGCGCCCGACCTTGAACCGCGGGTGACGGCAAAGAATGTCATTTAAGTGACACATGACAATGGTGGTGTGCGCGAACCGGGCGACTCGGCGCTCTGTCGAACTGTTGAAAACGGCCGCGACGCGGGCCGCCTTTCCGGAGTGACCAGATCTCGATGGAACTCACCTTCATAGCCGCCTCGCTTTCGACCGCACTCATCCTTTCAAACGCCGTCAGCATTTCGCTCGCCGCTTCACAGTTGAAACGGCGCACCACGATCGCCCCGCCAGCCGGCAAGTCGCAACCGGTCTCGATCGTCGTCCCGTCGCGCGGCGTCGAGCCGTTCACGCATGAGACGCTGGAACGTGCCTTCGCGCTCGACTGGCCGCGCTATGAACTGATCTTCTGCGTAGCCCATGCCGACGACCCGGTGGTCAAGCTGATCGGCGCGGCCATTGGCCGCTTTCCAAAGATTCCAGCCCGCCTTTTGATCGGCGATGACCGTGTCAGCGCCAATCCCAAGCTCAACAATTGCGTCAAGGGCTGGGAAGCGGCGCGCCACAACTGGGTCATCCTTGCCGATTCCAACGTCTTGATGCCGAGAGACTATGTCCAGCACATGATGGCGGCATGGCGGCCCGACACCGGCCTTGTCTGCTCGACGCCGATCGGCTCGCGACCCGAGGGATTCTGGGCCGAAGTCGAATGCGCCTTCCTCAACACCCTGCAGGCCCGCTGGCAGTATGCCGCCGGGGCGCTCGGCCTCGGCTTCGCCCAGGGTAAGAGCATGTTGTGGAACAAGCCGATGCTGGACGCCAATGACGGCATCCGCGCGCTGGCGGCCGAGATCGCCGAGGACGCCGCCGCGACCAAGCTCGTGAACGGCCTCGGCCTGCGCGTCAATCTCGTTGCAGCACCCTTCGAGCAGCCGCTCGGCCAGCGCACGCTTGGCGAGATCTGGTCGCGCCAGGCCCGCTGGGCACGCCTGCGCCGCGTCACCTTCCCGCGGTTCTTCGCGCCCGAAATCCTGACCGGCGCGGCGGTGCCCCTCGCGCTTGCGCTGGTTGCGGCGGCGAGCGCGGGCGTGAGCCTCTGGGCAACCGCGATTGCCGTATTGTCGGCCTTCTATCTTCCGGAATGCGCGCTCGCCTTGTTCAACGGCTGGTACCTGTCGCCGCGCATGGTCGCTGCGATGATCGCGCGCGACGTGATGCTCCCCACCATCTGGGCGCGCGGCTGGCTCGGCGGCCCCGTCGACTGGCGCGGCAACGCCATGACCATCCGCACCAAGGCAGCCGAATTGGAAGAGACGCCCTCTGGCGCCTGAGGCGCCGCCGCCGAGGCTGCCTGGACGAACCCTATTTGGTCGCCTTCAGCGCCTGTGCAATGTCTTCCAGCAAGTCGTCGGCGTCCTCCAGGCCGACAGACAGCCTGAGCGTACCAGGCCCGATGCCAAGTTCGGCGCGTGCCTCGTCGCTCAGGTTCTTGTGCGTCGTCGTTGCCGGATGCGTGATCAGGCTCTTGGCATCGCCGAGGTTGTTCGAGATCAGCACGATGTCGAGCGCGTTCTGCAGGGCGAAGGCCGCCGGCTTGCCGCCCTTGACATCGAGGCAGATCAGTGTCGAACCGCCCGACATCTGCTTCTTGACGATATCAGCCTGCGGGTGGTCGGCGCGGCCGGGATAGATGACGCGGGCGATCTGCGGCTGCTCGGCCAGGAAATCGGCGATCTTGCCGGCGCTTTCCGTCTGCTGGCGCACGCGCAGCGGCAGCGTCTCCAGGCCCTTTAGCAAGGTCCAGGCATTGAACGGTGACAGGCTGGGGCCGGTGTGGCGGAAATAATCGTGCAGGTTCTCGTCGATCCACTTCTTGTCCGAGAGGATGACGCCGCCCAGACAGCGGCCCTGGCCGTCAATGTGCTTGGTGGCCGAATAGACGACGATGTGCGCGCCAAGTTGCAACGGCTTCTGCTGCAGCGGCGTGGCGAAGACATTGTCGACGACAAGCCGCGCACCGATCGAATTGGCAAGCGAGGCAACGGCGGCGATGTCGACGACTTCCAGCGTCGGATTGGTCGGGCTTTCCAGGAAGAACAGCTTGGTGTTCGGCCTGACCGCCTTTTCCCAATTGGCGATATCGGTGCCGTCGACCAAGGTCGCCTCGATGCCGTAGCGCGGCGCCAGTGTCTCGACCACCCAGCGGCAGGAGCCGAACAGGGCGCGCGCCGCCACGATATGGTCGCCGGCCTTGACGCTGCACAGAAGGGCCGCCGTCACCGCCGCCATGCCCGACGCCGTGGCGCGCGCGTCTTCGGCACCTTCGAGAGCGCACATGCGCTTTTCGAACATGTCGACGGTCGGGTTGGCGTAGCGCGAATAGATGAAGCCCGGCTCTTCGCCCTTGAAACGGGCTTCCGCCGCCTGGGCGGTCTTGTAGACATAGCCCTGCGTCAGATACATCGCCTCGGAGGTTTCGCCGAAGCCGGAACGCAAGGTTCCTCCATGTACGAGTGCGGTTTGAGGCTTCCAGTTGCGCGTCTTGCTCGTCATCGTCCTATCCAAACACAAAAAAACCGGCCGCGAAAAGTCGCAACCGGTCCATACGGCCTTGCGGCCCGACGGTCCTTTAGCGACTTGTTTAACGTGGCTGCAAGCCGACCGGCCAAATCACCACGGGATAACGACCCTTTAGACCCGCGCCACGCTTGCGTCAATTGGCGGCTTGATTAAGAGGTTTGTACCAACGGCCCAGGAGCGGAGCTTTGCGGCAGACAGGCATCCTTCCCGATCAGGACATCTCGGCGCTGTTCCAGTCCGGCGCGCTGAAGTCGCCGCGTGCGCTCGACGCGGATCAGATCCAGCCGGCGAGCCTCGATCTCAGATTGGGTGAGAAGGCCTGGCGGGTGCGCGCTTCGTTCCTGCCCGGTCCCAACCACAAGGTCTCGGAAAAGCTCGATCGGCTGCAACTGCACGAGATCAATCTGAGCGAAGGCGCGGTTCTTGAAACCGGCTGCGTCTATATCGTGCCGCTGCTCGAAAGCCTGGCCCTGCCGGCTGATATTTCGGCCTCGGCCAATCCCAAGAGCTCGACCGGGCGCCTCGACATCTTTACCCGCGTCATGACCGACCGTGGCCACGAGTTCGACAAGATCGCCGCTGGCTATCACGGTCCGCTCTATCTCGAAGTCAGCCCGCGCACCTTCCCGATCATTGCGCGCACCGGTTCGCGCCTGTCTCAAATCCGCTTTCGTACCGGCAACGCGCTGCTTTCGGAAGCCGAACTGCACGAGTTGCACCGTGCCGAGATGCTGGTCGCCACCGATCCGCCGAACATTTCGGGCGGCGGCATCGCGCTGTCCATCGATCTCAACGGCGACAGTGACGGGCTGGTCGGCTATCGCGGCAAGCACCACACGGGGCTGGTCGATGTCGACAAGCGTGCGGCCCAGGATGTCCTCGACTTCTGGGAGCCGATCCACAAGAGCGGCGCCGGCGAACTGGTGCTCGATCCCGACGAATTCTACATCCTGGTCAGCCAGGAGGCGGTGCATGTGCCGCCGCTCTACGCCGCCGAGATGACGCCGTTCGATCCGCTTGTCGGCGAGTTCCGCGTCCACTATGCCGGCTTCTTCGATCCGGGGTTCGGCCATTCGGCCGCCGGCGGAACCGGCAGCCGAGCGGTGCTCGAAGTGCGCAGCCACGAAGTGCCCTTCATCCTCGACCATGGCCAGATCGTCGGCCGGCTGGTCTACGAGCACATGCTGAAGCGGCCGCAGGCGCTTTACGGGACCGACCTCGGCTCGAACTATCAGGCGCAGGGCCTGAAGTTGTCGAAGCATTTTCGCCCGCGCTGAGATCGAATCTCCCCCCGCAGGGGAGATCACGCGATCATGACGTCACAGCGCCTTCACCACCACCTTCACCGGCTTCTCGATCTCGAGCGGGTTGCGCAGCGGCAGCCCGAAATCCCCGGCCTCGATCTCGAAGACGTCGCCGGCTTCGGTCTTGACGCCGTCGGCGAAGGATAGCGTCGCGGTCCCGAACATATGCACATGTACATCGCCCGGCTGGCGGAACGCCGAATATTTGAAGTGATGATGTTCGAGATTGGCGATGGTGTGGGACATGTTGGCCTCTCCCGACAGGAACGGCTTTTCCCACAGCGTCTTGCCGTCGCGCACGATGCGCGACGTGCCGCGGATGTCGGAAGGCAGGTCGCCGATCAGGATTTCGGGCCCGAACGAGGCGTTGCGCAGCTTGGAATGGGCGAGGAAGAGATAATTCACGCGCTCCGTCACATGGTCGGAAAACTCGTTCGACAGCGTGAAGCCGACGCGGAAAGGCGCGCCGTCGTCGCCGATGACATAGATGCCGGCCACCTCGGGTTCCTCGCCGGCATCCTTGGCGAAGGCCGGTGACAGGAGCGCGGCACCTGGCGCCACGGCCATCGTGCCGTTGCCTTTGTAGAACCATTCCGGTTGCACGCCGACCTGGCCTTTCGCCGGCTTGCCGCCCTCCAGCCCCATGCGGAACATCTTCATGGAATCGGTGAGCTGCTCCTCGCCGTCGGTGCTGAGTTTCTTGTGCATGGAATCGCGTGTCGCCGCCGAGCCGAGATGCGTCAGGCCCGTGCCCGTGAGATGCAGGTGCGCAGGATCGGGGTGATTGATCGGGGACAGGAGCCGCCCCTTCTTGTAGGCCGCGTCGAGATCGACTGTCTCGCCGAGCCCCTTGCGCTCGATGAGGGTGGCAAGGCCGACGCCGGTGCGGGCAGCCTCCATCGCCAGTGAATAGACACTGCGCGCCCCGTTGATGATCCGGGTCTTGCCGCCGCTGCGGGCAACGACACGGATGGTCTCGGCGTCGTCGAGAATCTGCGAGATCAGCATGATCAATCCTCTCTCATTCATCTGTGTCCGGCTGCCAACGGGCCAACCCCAGCCGGCGCGGCGCGGGAACACGCCACGGTTGAAACGCTTCGTCCGGATTGCGTTCGCGAGCCTGGTCCTTCCCCCGGACTTCTTGGCGCCGGCGGGCTGCCGCAGCTTCGCGATCTAGAACCCGTATGCCTCCTAGTCCTCGCCCGGCCTTAAGCCTTGTTCTTGTTGTAGACGTCGAAGATGACGGCGCCGAGCAGCACCAGCCCCTTGACCACCTGCTGCCAGTCGACATTGACGCCCATGATCGACATGCCGTTGTTCATCACGCCCATGATGAAGCCGCCGACCACGGCGCCGATGACCTGGCCGACGCCGCCCATCGCCGAGGCGCCGCCGATGAAGACGGCGGCGATGACGTCGAGCTCGCTGCCGAGGCCCGCCGCCGGCACGGCCTGGCCGAGGCGGGCAGCGATGATCAGGCCGCCGAGCGCCGACAGGACGCCCATATTGACGAACACCAGAAGCGTCAGCCGCTCGGTGTTGATGCCCGACAGCTGCGCCGCCTTGGGATTGCCGCCCATTGCGTAGATGCGGCGGCCGACGGTCATGCGCTTGGTGACGAAGACGAACAGCGAGATCAGCACGCCCATGACGAGCAGCACCACCGGCAGGCCCCTGTAGCTGGCGAATTCATAGACCAGGAACAGCGCCAGCGCGCTGGCGACCAGCGTCTTGATCACGAACAGGGTGAAGGGTTCGGCCTCATAGCCATGGCGCTCGCGCTTGCGCCGGGTGCGGAGCCCGAAATAGGCATAGGCCAGCACGGCGACCAGGCCGAGCACGACCGTCGTCATGTGCAACGTCAGGCCGCTGCCCAGGATGGTCTTGCCGGCCGCGTTCACCGTCGGCGGGATCAGCGTCAGCGGGCCGATGACATCCGGGATGAAGCCGGAGCTCAGCGCCTTGAAGTCGTCCGGAAGCGGCCCTACCGAGGACCCGCCGCCCAGCAGCGCCTGGCAGATGCCGCGGAAGATCAGCATGCCCGCCAGCGTGACGATAAAACTCGGTATCCGGTGATAGGCGATCCAATAGCCTTGCGCCGCGCCGATCAGGCCGCCCACGATGAGGCAGACAATCGAAACCACCAGCGGATTGCTGAGCGGTCCAAGCTGCCAGATCACCATCATGTTTGCCGCCAGCGCGCCGATGAAGCCGGCGACCGATCCGACGCTGAGGTCAATATAGCCGGAAACGATGACCAGCAGCATGCCCAGCGCCATCACGATGATGAACGAGTTCTGCTGTACCAGGTTGCTGAGGTTGACCGGCTTGAACAGCGTACCCGACGTGGTGAACTGGAAGAACAGCATGATGACGATCAGCGCGATAATCAGACCGTATTCGCGCAGGTTCGTCGTCAGTGCCGAGACGGCGATGCGTGGACGTTGTTCTTCCGCGACGTTGCCCTGCGGGGCGGGTGCGCTTTCGGTGCTCATGCTGCTTTTCCTTCTCCCCGAACGATGGCGCGCATTATTTTTTCCTGGCTCGCGTCAGCCGCCGGCATTTCGCCCACCATGCGCCCTTCGTTCATGACATAGATACGGTCGGTGATGCCGAGCAATTCCGGCATTTCCGACGAGATCACCACGATGGCCTTACCCTCGGCGGCGAGCCGCGCGATGATCGTGTAGATCTCGTACTTGGCGCCGACATCGATGCCGCGCGTCGGCTCGTCGAGGATCAGCACTTCAGGGTCGGCGAACAGCCATTTCGACAGCACCACCTTCTGCTGGTTGCCGCCCGAAAGATTGCCGGTCATCTGGTAGACGCTCGAAGCGCGGATATTGGTCTTCTTACGATAGTCGTTGGCAACGGCGAGCTCGCGCAGGTCGTCGATCACGCTGTGGCGCGATACGCCGCCGAGATTGGCCAGCGTGATGTTGTGCTTGATATGATCGATGAGGTTGAGACCATAGGTCTTGCGGTCCTCGGTCACGTAGGCGATGCCGTGCTGGACCGCCTTGCTCACCGAGGAGACATCGACCGGCTTGCCCTTGAGCAGCACCTCGCCGGTGATGCGGCGGCCATAGGAGCGGCCGAACAGGCTCATGGCGAATTCGGTTCGGCCGGCTCCCATCAGCCCGGCAATGCCGACCACCTCGCCCTTGCGCACGTTGATGTCGATACCCTTGATCACCTGCCGCTCGGCATGGATCGGGTGATAGACCGACCAGTTCTTCACTTCGAACACGACCTCGCCGATGGCGGGCTCGCGCGGCGGATAGCGGTCGTCGAGCGAGCGGCCGACCATCGACGTGATGATGCGGTCCTCTGAAATGTCCCGCCTGGCCAGCGTCTCGATGGTGCGCCCGTCGCGGATGACGGTAACCTTGTCGGCGACCCGGTTCACCTCGTTGAGCTTATGCGAGATAAGGATCGAGGTCATGCCTTGCCGCTTGAATTCGAGCAGCAGGTCGAGCAGCGCCTGGCTGTCCTTTTCACTGAGCGACGCGGTCGGCTCGTCGAGGATCAGCAGCTTGACTTCCTTGCTCAGCGCCTTGGCGATCTCGACCAGCTGCTGCTTGCCGACGCCGATATTGGTGATCAGCGTCTTGGGGTCCTCCCTGAGGCCCACCTTCTTCAGCAGGGCGCTGGTGCGCGCCTCGTTCTCGTCCCAGTCGATCACGCCGTATCTGGCGTGTTCGTTGCCGAGGAAGATGTTTTCGGCAATCGACAGCATCGGCACCAGGGCGAGCTCCTGGTGGATGATGACGATGCCCTTGTGTTCGCTGTCATGGATGCCTTTGAAATGGCATTCCTGGCCCTGAAAAATGATCTGGCCGTCATAGGTGCCCGCGGGATAGACGCCCGACAGGACTTTCATCAGTGTCGACTTGCCGGCGCCGTTCTCGCCGACCACGGCGTGGATATCGCCTTCCTCTACGCTGAGGTTGACGTTCGACAGCGCCTTCACGCCGGGGAACGTCTTGGTGATGTCGCGCATCTCCAAAATCGTCGAGGTCATCAGGGCAAGCTCCTCCGAGGCCGGCAGAAACAATACCGGGGTCGCTTGTGAACGAAAAGGGGCCCTGCGTTGCGCAGGACCCCTGACTCTGTAACCGGAATTACTTCAGGTCTTCGGCCTTGATGTAGCCGGAGTCGACGACCAACTTCTGGTAGTTCGACTTGTCGACTTCATGCGGCGTCAACAGGATCGAGGGGACGACCTTGACGTCGTTGTTGTAGGTCTTTTCATCGAGGCCTTCCGGCTTGCCGCCCGAGAGCACCTTGTCGACCAGTTGCACCGTGGCCTTGGCGAGTTCGCGGGTGTCCTTGAACACGGTCGAATACTGCTCGCCCGAGATGATCAGCTTGACCGAGGCGGTCTCGGCATCCTGGCCGGTCACGATCGGCCAGGGCTGAGCGGCCGTGCCGTAGCCGACCGCGCGCAGCGATGCGGTGATGCCGCGCGACAGGCCGTCATAGGGCGACAGAACGCCATCGACGCGGCTGCCGTCGGAGTAGTTGGCCGACAGAAGATTGTCCATGCGGGCCTGGGCGGTTGCCGCCAGCCAGCGCAGCGTGCCGACCTTGTCCATGCCCATCTGGCCGGACTTGATCTTGATCGAGCCGTCGTCGATCATCGGCTGCAGCACGGAGATCGCGCCGTTGTAGAAGAAAAAGGCGTTGTTGTCGTCGGGCGAACCGCCGAACAGTTCGACGTTCCACGGCTTGGTGTTCGGGAATCGCTCCTTGAGGCCCTTGACCAGGGAGTTCGCCTGGATAACGCCGACGCCGAAATTGTCGAAGGTGGTGTAATAGTCGACATTGGGGGTCTTCTTGATGAGGCGGTCATAGGCGACGACGACGACGCCTGCGTCATTGGCCTTCTGCAGCGCATCCGACAAGGTGGTGCCGTCGATCGAGGCGATGATCAGCGCCTTCGGACCCTTGGTGATTTCGTTTTCCAGCTGGCTGAGCTGGTTGGGGATGTCGTCCTGCGCATACTGCAGATCGACAGTGTAACCGAGAGCCTCGAGCTGGGATTTGACGGCGTCGCCGTCATTGATCCAGCGCTGCGAGGTCTTGGTCGGCATCAGCACGCCGACAAGACCCTTGTCGGCCGCATGCGCCTGATAGCTGATGGCAGCGATGCCAAGGGCCGCGACGGCGGCCAGTGTCTTGATGATCTTCACATTACTCTCCCTGGTTGATGGACGCGACACCTCGGGGCTTCGCGGGCCGCGCAGCCAAGCAGGAGCGCAGGACGCGCCGCTGTCGGCCTTATCGATCTCCGGTATCCTCCCAATCGGCTCCGCGGCGCGGTTTCAATCGATACGATTTTTGCTCGTTACCGACCCTTGCGCCTCGAAACGCGCGAAGGGTCGGTCTCTTTGACATAACTGTCAAATGCGATCTTTGGTGGTTGCTATACCGAAACCGGTATGATCTAGCATGTGGAAGGGACTGGCGGAAAGGCGGGACGATGATGGCGGCATTGCGTGATCCTGATGCGATTCCAGTAAGTTACGAGAAGCTCCCGGGAGATGGGGAGGCAATCCTGCGCAGCGGATTGAGCCTTCGCCACATGCGCATGATCGCCGCCCTCGACGATCACGGACGGGTGAGCGCCGCCGCCCAGGTCATGAACATCTCCCAGCCGGCCGCTTCGCGCATGATCGCCGAGATGGAGGCGGTGCTCGACGTTAAGCTGTGCGAACGGCTGCCGCGCGGCGTGACGCTCACCCCTTATGGCCAGGCGCTCGCCAGGCGGGCTCGCTCGATCCTGCTCGAGATGCGCGAAGCCGACCGCGAGATTGCCGAACTCAAGGCCGGCAAGGGCGGCTCGGTGTTCCTCGGCGCCGTGACCGCGCCGGCGATCGAATTGGCCGTGCCGGCTATTCGCGAGATCCGCCGTATCTATCCGCGCATCGAGATCACCATGCAGGTCGAGACGTCGAACGTGCTCGCCCGCGAGCTGATCGCCTCGCGTCACGACTTCATCATCGCCCGCATTCCCGATGACCTCAATCCGCGGCTGTTCGAATCTCGCGTGATCGGCGTCGAGAAGGCCTGCCTGATCGTGCGCAGCGGCCACCCGCTCGCGAGGGGCAATGTGGTGCGGCTGGAAGACACCGCCGCATACGACTGGGTCTTCCAATCTGGCGGTTCGCCCTTGCGCCAGGCGATGGAGAGCAACTTCCTGAATCGCAACATCGCGCTGCCGGACCGGATTCTCAACACCAGTTCGCTGCTCCTCACGCTGGTCATGGTCGCGCAGTCCGACGCCATAGCGCCGGTCTCGGTGCAGGTGGCGAAGTTCATCCAGAATCCGGACGGGCTTGCCGGCGCCATCGACGTCGTCCAGACCGAATTCGATATCGAGGTCAGGCCCTACAGCCTGATCACGGTCAGGAATCGTGTGCTGTCGCCGGCTGCCAAGATGCTGCATGATTTCATCCTGCGCGAAGTGGGGTGATGGAACGAGAACCGCTGCGGCGCGTTCAGGCCTATCGGCATGCGCGCTGCAGCCTTTTTTGGGCGAGGGAACGAGGTGTCGGTGGTCAACAACTCGGGAGGTTTTTATGGAACGTCGGTTGTTTCTTACTGGAATGCTTGGCATTGCGGGTGCGGTGGCGCTTGCGGGCGTGGCCGGATCCGGCCGCGCTGTTGCCGGTGTTCCCCAGGGCAACGGAATTCTCGACCAGCTGGACAATCCGGATCCGGCCCTCTTCGAAGGGGATGACGGAGCGGAACTGGAGCAGGTCTCCGATCGAAGCGGGCATCACTGGCGCCATTACGGCCACCGTGGCCACTGGCGGCGTCGCCATGGGCGCCGCCGCGTCTGGCGCAGGGTTTGCCGCCGGTACTGGCGCCACGGTCGCCGCCATGTCCGCTGCTGGCGCGAGCGTGTATGGGTCCGGGTATGGCTGTAACGAACCCTTTACGAAAGGCCAGCAACCCGACGTCGCCGGTATCGCCGCGATAGCTCCGGGCAGATCTGCGGGGTCCAATCCTTGCAGTTGCGATCGGTGCCAAATTGGCGCCGATCGCGCACCTCTGACGGAATCGTCCGCCCCACTTGGCCCAAGAACGACGCCACTCAGCCTAGACGAATTGACGAAGTCGTATTAGGAATTACTAATGGAATCCTGTCAGGCAGAGGTGTGACAGCGCCAAGGGGCGATGAAGGAGCAGAACCATATCCTCCAACACGGGCTATACGTTTGCAGACCCAGGGCAATCGGCACAAATGAAAGGTGTGGCGATATTAACCGAAGCCCGAAGTGGCTCCGAATGGCTTGGCAGCCTGGCAAACAGCACCGGAACATTGGGGCAGTCGGGCGAATGGCTCGACCCCAGCAGGCTGGGGTTCAAGCCAAAATCCTTCGACGAACTTCTTTCCGCGGTGATTGATCGGGGCAAGACCCCGAATGGCAGGTTCGCTGTGAAGATCTTTTCGCGGCACCTTGAGGGTACGCAGGCGAAGTACGGCGTCGATTTCCTCACCGAATGCATCAGGCGCCATAGCATCGGATTGGTCTTGCTGGAACGGAGAGACCGACTTCGTCAAGCAATTTCCTATTGTCGGGCGAAAGCGACAGGCCGTTGGCAGAGCACGACGAGTGGTACTGATCTGGTCCCGGAATACGACTTCGCCAGCATCTGCCAGGTCTACTTCCGGATCGAGCAGAGCCATGCCTTCTGGGGTGCCTACCTGCGCATGGCCGATCTGCCCTATGACCATTTCTTCTATGAAGATCTGGTGAGCGATCCCCGTCCGTATGTCGCCTCGTTGGCGCGCCAGTTATCGGTTGAAATGCCGGATTGCGAGTTCAAGACGAATTTGCGATTGCAGCGGGACGCCTACACCGAGGAATGGGTGGAGCGGTACCGCAATGACGCCAGGTCGAAGAATTTGCTGGCTCATCTCCCCGAAAAGATGGCGCCGCGCAACGTCGACAATCTCGCTCGGTTCCTTCTGAAGAAGCAGATGCGAATTAGTCAACTCTAGGCAGTGGTGAGAATTTTGATTTCTATCTCAGGGACTGGATGGCGGCGAGTCGGGGTTCGTACCCTGAATATCAGGCGTAGCATCCTGTTGGAGCGGGTAGCGGGAATCGAACCCGCGCGTTCAGCTTGGGAAGCTGACAGGCTACCATTACATCATACCCGCGCAGCAGCCTCGTTATCATGACGGCATGGCCTCGGGCAATCGCAAACCGGTCTCACAATGCGGGCTCCGCCAACTCATCTGGTGACGGTCGGCGTTTGCTGCCTGGCCTTTGCGGCTTCGCCGGCCGTGGCGAAGCCTGGCCAGTATTTCGAGGTGGCCAGCGTCGCGCCGGCGGAAGAGAAATGGCTACTGTCGAATAGAGGAACTGCTTGCTGGCGGCATCCGGAACAGCGGGTGTCGTCGTACGGCTATGTGAGCGGATCCATGAAGGTCGCTCCCTTCGCACGCAGGCCACGCCGGTTTTGGGAATCAGGTGCCGGGCAGGTAGATCACGGCATACTCGTCCGCATAGGCCCGCTTCCAGCCCAGTTCAGTGAAGAACGGGATGCGGGTGTCGTCGGCCGTAAGCAGCGCCCAGCCGATGGCGTATTTCTTCAACTGGGCCTCCAGCAGCGGTTTCCCGTCGCTGTGCCCCGTTGCGTCGTCGGTTTTCGTGAACCCGGCCAGGAACAACTGGTCCGTTCTTCCGTCGATATAGGTCTTGATGTCGTGGAAAATCAGCGTGCCGCCGAAATTGTAGGAATTCAGCACATTGCCGGACAGGTGGTGATCCCTGGCGAAGGCGAGCGCGCCGCTGGCTGATGTTTTCGGGCTTGGCGTGAGCTGGTAGGCACCGCTCAGGATCAAGGCCATGCCGACCAGCAGGACGGCCGCCGCGCCACTGATCGCGTAAATCCGCCTGGCGAAGAACTTTTCCACCCTGTCGCGTTTTTCCCACAGCCAGGCCACGGCTGAAAGCGAAGGATATTGCTCTGCGATCTCGACCGCGATCACGATGGGGACCAGCAGGAAGAAAAGGTACGCGAAACGCATATGGGCGAGGAGCATGTGTACGGTGAAGACGATGAAGAGTGCCTTGGGCCAGCCAAGCCGCAGCCGCGACACCAGCAGCCCGAAAAGCGCCGCCAGCATTGCGATTTCCTGTGAAGGCTGCTCAGGCGCGTTGAAGGGTAGCCACTCCAGGATCAGGGGCACCGCCTCATTGCCGCTGGCGACGCTGAACGTGGCCAGAATGGCCTTCACCCCATAGGGATGGATCAGGCCAGCCAGCGGACAGAGCAGGCCGAACGCAATCCATTTTGCCAGAAGCGCTGGTTTCGACAGGCCGATCCGAGCCAGCAGGTCCAGACCGGCAAAGCCTGCAATAACGAAGCTCAAGGTGAAGGTGGCATGCAGGTTCGCCCACAAGACAACCAGCGCAAGCAGCCACCATGGCGGAACCCGTTCCTCGGCCGATGCACGAAACAACAGGGCCGTCCAGGTGACCATGATCGGCAAGGTGAAGACGTGAGGGCGCGCCGTGTAGATCGGGGCGATCAGGAAGGCCGCAAGGAGGGTCAGTCCTACCGACAGGATCGGCCTTAGCCACGCGCTGAGGAACCACGCCATCAGGAAGACTGCCAGGCCGATCGCGGCGATGATCAGTGTGACGACGCCATCCCAGCCGCCTACGCGGTAGGCAAGGGCCAGAAATATCTGTCCCAGCCATTCCTTGGCGATCCAGGGTTGTCCGGCGAAGGTATGAGAATAGGGGTCGACGGTCGGAAATGTCCGGTTTGCCAGGAAATCGAGCCCGGCTCTCACTTGCCACCAGCTGTCGGGATCCTGGAGGGTTGAGCCGGCGAAGGCAGCCAGTGTGGCGGCCGTGATACAGGCAGCGAGCAGGCAGAATATCAGCCTCGTCCGCTCGGCGTTTGCAGCCGTCTCCACGCTTGCCTGGGCGTTGTCCATGTAGCGCTGCCTCTCATTGTTCCCGATGGCAATTCGGTTCAAGGAACTGGACGGGGGGCACCCGCCGAGGTCCATCGGTCAGGTCCCGAGCGGTACGTTCGTTGCCACGGCCCTCGTGTCCTACGAATACGAAGTGCGCTGAACCGAGGTAGAACACCACCGAGTAGACGCAGATTCCCGCAAGGTGGGTCAGAGGGCTTTCGATCAAGCCTGCCGAACGGGCGGCGATTACGATCGCCAGATTGATGCCGTAGGCAATCAGGAAGACGCAGCCGTATCGCAGCGCGGTTCCGGGCCGGAAGCCTTCCCGCCGGGTGAAGGTCCAGCGGCGGTTGAGGAAGAACCCCAGCACAAGACCCACGGCATATCCGGTGGCGTTGGCAAGGATGTCGCCGAGGCCGAGTGCAAGCCCGGCCAGAATGACCGCGTATCCCAGTGCCGTGTTCACCAGACCGACGGCGCCGAATCGCAGCATCCTGCGATAGTCAAACGGCAGGCTTGACCACGTGCGCAAAATATTGGGCTCCTACAGGAATCTTGGTCAGGAAACGCTCGAGCGGCCGCAGCCATGAAAACAGTTTGGGAAAGAAAATCCGGTAGATGATCCGGGTGCCGGGAATACCCGCCGCAGCCATCCGCCTGCGCATCTCGGGCGCCGATATCAGGACCGCGTTCTCGTCGAAGGCGCAGTTTCTGACCGCGTGGGTGGTCAGCGGATTCCACGGATTGTGCTCGAAGAGAAAGAAACTGCCGCCATCGGCCAGCACCCTGCCGATCTCCGCGAGCAGTCCGATCTGGAGGTCTTCGGGAATGTGGTGGAAGACGCAAGCCGCGAAGGCCAGGTCGAAGCTGCCATCTGCAAAAGGGATTGTCTGGCCGTCGAATTGCGTGAACGCGGCTTGGTCGGGAAAGCGTTTGCTGGCGATGTCGAGCGATTCCCGCGAAGGATCGAGCAGGACGATCTCGCTGTCGGGAAACGCGTCACGCATATGGCCGAGGGAATTGCCGACGCCGGCACCAAAGTCGAGTATGCGCCGCGGCTTCACGCCGGCCCGCCCCAGCGTCGCCGCCACGTCATCGATCTTGTATTTTGCGAAGAAGTCGGGCGTCTCGCCGCTCAGCCTTATGCTCGCGGCATGCTGCTCCTGATATGCGCGCGCAAACTGGTCGAATTCGGCCTCAAGCACGGGCGGCCCTCTTCGCCATATCCCGCAGGCGATGAACGGCCGGATCCCGGTCCCTAGCTGACTCGCCGCGCGAAACGATCTCGTTGACGAAGTACAGCGGCCGCCGCTTCGTCTCCATGTACATACGGCCGAGATACTCGCCGAAGATGCCGAGAACGAGAAGTTGCACGCTGCCGAGAATAAGCATGATCGCGGCAAGGCTCGTCCAGCCAGGCAACACGTTGCCGATTGACCATTCGAACAGCGTATAGCCAAGCACGACCAGGCCGAGCAGGCCGAACATCATCCCCAGCAACGAGGCAAAACGCAAAGGCACGATCGAAAAACTGGTCATCGCGTCGACCGCCAGAAGAACCATCTTCTTCAGCGGATAATGGGTGGTGCCGGCAAAGCGCCGATGCCGCTCATAGGGGAAGGCGACCTGCTTCAACCCGATCCAGCTCACCATGCCGCGAATGAACCTGTAGCGTTCGGGCATCGCGTTCAGGTGGTCCAGCGCCCGGCGGCTCATCAGCCGGAAATCGCCGGAGTTCGGCGCGATCTCCACGTCGACCATCCGGCCCAGCAAGCGGTAGAACATCGAGGCGGACGCCAGCTTGAACCAGCTCTCGCCGTCACGCTTCACTCTCTGGCCGTAGACGACGTCGTAGCCTTCATCCATCTTCGCCATCATTGCGCCCAACAGTTCGGGCGGATCCTGGAGATCGGCATCGAGGATCAGAACGCGTTCGCCGCGGCAAAACTCCAGGCCCGCGCTCAAGGCGATCTGGTGGCCGTAGTTGCGAGCCAGGTCTATGGCGACCACATGGTCATCCTTCTCAGCCAGCTCGAAAATGGCCTCACGGGTGCCGTCGGTCGCCCCGTCGATGACGAGCACGATTTCGTAGGAAGGGCTTTGCTCGAGGCATACGGTGCTGATGCGCCGGTGCAGTTCAGCCACGCCGTCGCGCTCGTTGTAGCACGGCACGACGACCGACAGCATGACTGCCCGGCGCGTGTCGATTTTTCCCGTTCCCACCAAAAGTCTGGCTCCCGCTCCTGGAATGGCATAGGCTCGATTGGTTAGAAAACAAATAAACCCGACGATCTGGCCGTTGGCTTGCCGTCCGCCATTCGTGCGGCCGCCAGCCCAGTCACAAACGGCCCGGCAACTCCATCCGGATGCGGGCGCCGCGCCATGATCCTGTCAGGATCCGGATCGTTCCATCATGCAGCAGGGCGATCTGCCGGGCAAGGTTCAGTCCCAGCCCCGCCCCGCGCGACTGCGGCTGCAAGCGGTAGAAGGGCTCGAAGACATTCTCGCGCTCTTCCGCGGGAATGCCCGGGCCTTCATCGCGCACTTCGATGCCCCCAGCCTCGTCGACGGCTATCGTAATCGTGCCGCTGCCGCCGCCATGCTCGATGGCGTTGCGGACTAGGTTGGCGAGCGCCCGCTCGATCTGCAACACGTTGACCTCGACATGCGCCTTGTTCGCCGAAGGCTCGAAGGCAAGGTCATAGCCGGCCTCGATGGCGAGTGGCGCGAAGTCGGCCGCCACCCGGCTGACGAGATGGTCGAGATCGACGATCTCGCGCTGGTCCGATGGGCGGTCGAGCAACTGATGGTCGAGCAGTTGCTGGGCAAGATGCGACAGGCGCTCGATGTCATGCAGCAGCCGCATGCTTTGCGGCTCCTGCCGCAGCAGTTCGGCGCGCGTGCGCAGGATGGCGATCGGAGTGCGCAATTCGTGCGCGGCGTCGGTGAGGAAACGGTTGTGCCGGTCGTATCCCTGCGCGAGCCGGGCCAGAGCCTCGTTGAAGGCATGCACCAGCGGCGCGATCTCCTGCGGCACGTGCTTGACGGGTAGCTGCATCGCCCGGGTACCGATATCGATACGGGCAGCCTGTCGGACGGTTTCGACAAGGCCGGCAAAAGAGCGGCGGACCACGGCCGGCGTCGTGACCAGTGTCGTCGCGCCCATGACGAGGATGATGGGTAAAAGCAGGATTGCGATGACGAGCCCGAGCGCCGGCAGGGCGCGCTCCCAGTTCCTGCTGCCGTCCGGGTACCGCGCGACTTCGACGGTGGCCGAGATGTTGATTTCGAGGCCGTCGGTCTGCTGGCGCGACGACTGCGTTGCCGCGATGATCCGCACCATGCCAGCCTTGGTCGAAGCGTTTTCCAGATAGGCTTCCGGCCACATGTCCTTGTCGGAGAAGCCGATCGTCGCGTGGTCTGCTTCGCCGAGCAGGTCGCCGAAGTCTTTGGTATAGACGTCCGGTACGGTGCCGGAGCGAAGGCTGTCGCCGCTGCCGTCGCGAACGACGTACCAGACATTGGGAAAGCTTTCGCGAAACGCGGTGAGTTCTTCCGTCTCACGCACGACGAGCCTGCCGTCTTTGTCCCGGTCGACGGCATCCTTGACGGCCGCGACGGCGGCCTCGTTGTCGATCAGCAGCCGCGGATTGGCGATCCAAAGCGCTGCCGCGCAAAGTACGATGAAGATGAGCAGCGTCGCCGCCTGCAGCAGGATCAGCCGGCGGACCAGGATCCATTGCAGCGAGCGCGCGCGTGCCTTCTTCACGAGGCTGCCCGCAGGAGGTAGCCAAGATTGCGGATCGCTCGTATCTCGATGCCGGCGGCGACATCGTCGAGCTTGCGGCGCAACCGCGAGACATGCGCGTCGAGCGCATTCGAGCCGATCTCGTCGTCCAGGGCGTAGACGGCCTCCTCGAGAGCGCCGCGCATGATCGTTCGCCCCGGCCGCCGGATGAGCGTTTCAAGCACCAGCCTTTCACGCCGCGGCAAGTCGAGTGCCTGATCCTCGACCAGCGCCTCGCGATGGCGGAAATCATAGGTGAGACGGCCGACCATCGTCTGGTTCGCGCGTGAGGTGAACGAGCGGCGGTGCAGGGCGTGGAGCCGCGCGACGAGTTCGACCGTGGCGAAAGGCTTGACCATGTAATCATCGGCGCCGGCGTCGAGCCCGGCAACCCGGTCGTCCAACCCGCTCATCGCCGTCAGCGCGATCACCGGCACATCCAGATGCAAGGCGCGCAGGCGCGGGATCAGGCTGAGGCCGTCGCCATCGGGTAGCCGGCGATCCAGCACCACGGCGTCGTGATGCCCGAGACGGGCCACCGCCTCGGCGTCGGCCAAGGTCGCTGCATGGTCGACGATGATGTCCACACGCTCCAGAGCGGCCTTCAGGACCGAGGCCATTTCCGGTTCGTCCTCGATCAGCAGGACGCGCATCGACGTTCTCCCTCATCCGCGGCCGCAGGATTTGCGGCGCGGCTGTTCATTCGCATTCGAGCTTTGGCTGGCGGAAATTGGTGATGAACCAGCGGCCGCCGGAAGCGCGGGCGTAAAATGTGTAGAAGCATTCCTGCCGCTCGATATAGCCGGGCGTTTCGGTCTCTTCATAGACGGTTCCGTGCTTTGTGTGGCGAACCTCGCCGCTGGATGTCCCCGAAACCGCTGACGTCGAGACCTGGCGCCACTGATAGGCGCGCTCTCCCTGGCCGAGTTCGACGATGGCCGTCGGCGGACCGTAATCCAGAACGACCGATTCGACCGGTTGGCCAACATAGTTCTTCATGATGTCGGAGGCGCAGCCCGCCATTGCGAGTGCGATCGCAACCAACAATAGCCTGGACGTCCGTCGGCCGGGGTGATGCGTGGACATTGCTGATTCCCATGGTGAAATTCACCCGGGGGACCTAGATCGCGAAGATTACATCCACATTGCGACC
The DNA here is from genome assembly GCF_020164745.1 of Mesorhizobium sp. ES1-4. Classification (GTDB taxonomy): domain Bacteria; phylum Pseudomonadota; class Alphaproteobacteria; order Rhizobiales; family Rhizobiaceae; genus Mesorhizobium. Next base: position 260,426 of record NZ_JAIUGV010000006.1, read on the forward strand.
AGCATGGAATGCTCTTTGCATCGAGGCGCCGCCTGCGTCCGGGCAGCGAGGGCATCAACAACAAGGTCGCGCGATGCCGTTGCGGCCATCGCGCGACCGAGGTCGCCTACTTGCTGTTTCTAGAACCGGTAGTTGATGCCGGCTTTCAGCTCATGGCTGCCGATCGTCTCCTTGGAACCGCCAAGGGCCGATGTCGTCTCCACGCCGGGGGTGCGGACATAGTCGTACTCGACCTTGGCCGAGAGGCCGCCGGCGAAGCCCTGCTCGATGCCCGCGCCGACGAGGTAACCGGCCTTCCATCCGTCGCTGCTCCTCACACCGTCACCCTTTTCGAATCTGGTCATAGCCACGCCACCGGTTCCGAACAGCAGCGTCTGGTCGAAGCTCACGCCGGCCTTCGCCTTGGCCGCGCCACGCCATTTCTCTTTGATCTTGCCGCCCCGGACGTCGTGTTCGGCACCACCCAGATAGGAACCTTCGATCTCGGCGCCGAGGACCGCCGGACCCATCTGCTGGTTGTAGCCGGCCTGCACGCCGGCGTTGAAGCCGTTCCGGCCGGCGAACGGGTTCGGCATCCCGGTGAATGCCGTGCCGCCATGGATGCCGACATAGGCGCCGCTCCACTGGAAGGCGGGGGGATCATTGTAGGCAGGTGCGAGGTCGGCGGCCATCGCTGGCCCGAGAAGGCACAGAGCGAGGGCACTCGCCGTCAGGACGATCTTTGCTTGAGAGGGCACGAGCATTACTCCAACACAAACGCGCATCCGACAAATCGATACGCGGGTTAATTCCCCAGGAGCATGACCGTTGGGTCGGTCATCCTCCGATTGGCGTCTTTCAGGGATGGTCGCGCGGTTCTGGGGACCGGCTTTCGCCGGCGGTGGTAGGGTCAGAGCGCCGCGGACCGTCACCTGAAAGACGCCTGATGTCTCGCAGGTGAAAATTGCACGCACATTGCGCAAAACTGAAAAGTGACGATTTTGTGCTTTATTTTCAATACATTAAAACGAACTTGTTTACCGCTTTTTAAGAATTCTGCTCTTGGGGAGCGGGAAGCTCGATCACTTGTTCGAGAAAAAAGCCTCCCCAGTTGCCGTTGTGGCTTTCCGCGGCAGCCCGGCGCTAGCAAGGCGCCTTGGCGCGTGCTGGCTTGATGGACGATCACCAAGCACGTATCTCTGGGCGGTGCCCGTGAGTCCCGGGCATCTCAATCGGGAGACGGCCTTGTCCGCACTGACGCGCTTTCTCGGCGACTCGCCGCTCAGGGTTGTCCTGAAGCTGCTGGTGGTATCCTTTCTCGTCGGTCTGGTCATGAACGCCTTCGGCTGGTCGCCGATGGATGTGTTCTACGGCATCCAGAAGTTCTTCATCGACCTTTGGAATCTCGGCTTCCATGCCATCGACCGCTTCCTCGGCTACATCCTGCTCGGGGCCGCGATCGTCGTGCCGGCGTTCATCCTGCTCAGGATCGCCAACTACCGCAGGTGACCTTCAGGCATAATCCGACGCCACCTCGAACAGGATGGCGTGACGCGCGGCGAGCGCCGGCACATCGGTGGAATAGCCGCCGCCGATGACACCGCAGACAGGAATGCCGAGCGCCCGAAAATGGCCGATGACCATCTCGTCGCGGGCGCGCAGGCCGCTGTCGGAAAGCGCCAGCCTGCCGAGCCGGTCCTCGGCATGGACGTCGACGCCGGCATTGTAGAAGACGATGTCCCAATGCGCGCGGCTGGAGAGTTCCGGCAGGATGGTGGCAAGTCTTTCCACGTAGGCGGCGTCGCCCGTGCCGTCGGGCAGCGCAACGTCGAGGTCGGAGGCAATCTTGCGTACGGGGTAGTTGCGCTCGCCATGCATGGAGAAGGTGAAGGCGCGCGGTTCATCGCCCAGAACGTCCGCCGTGCCGTCGCCCTGATGCACGTCGAGGTCGACCACCAGGATGTTGTGCGCGGCGCCCTCTTCGAGCAGGACCAGCGAGGCGACGGCGACATCGTTGAAGGTGCAGAAGCCGGCGCCTTGCAAGCGTCGCGCATGATGGCTGCCGCCGGCGGCGTTGCAGGCAATGCCGTGGCGCAAGGCAAGCCGCGCCGCCGCCACCGTGCCGCCGGTGGCAAGCTGCGCGCGCAGCGAGACGCGCGGGCCAACCGGAAAGCCGATCTCACGCTCGATTTTTTCCGGCACCGAACAACGGATGACCTGCTCGACATACTCCGCCGCATGAGCGAGCTTCAGCCACGACGCCGGCGCGGGTTCGGCGGTGTTGAGCGCCCCGGGTCTGGCTAGGCCGCGTGCCCGCAAGGTCTCCATCAGCAGCGGATATTTGCTCATCGGAAAGCGATGGCTGGCGGCGAAGCCGGCGTCGTAGTCGGGGTGATGGACGATCTGCAGGGGCATGAACTGGGTCGGACGATTTCGCGCCAGAGCGGAATTTCGGTTGGCCGTAGCGGAAGGGCGATTGCGCGGTGGCCGGAAAATGGGGCACATCGGTTCCCCGATCAAGCCGCAATCAGCAAGGCAGCAATCCTTGGACAAGGGTGCCATCCCAGCCGACGCCAGAGCCTTTTCCGTCACCAACCGCTCTGTGCTTGCCATCGCCGTGCCGATGACGCTCGCCTATCTGACGACGCCGCTGCTTGGCTTGGTCGATACGGCTGTGGTCGGACAGTTCGGTGATGCCGCCTTGCTTGGCGGACTGGCCGCCGGCGCGCTGGCTTTCGACGTCGTCTTCACCACCTTCAACTTCCTGCGTTCAGGCACCACCGGCCTCGTCGCCCAGGCTTTCGGGCGTGGCGATGCGCTCGGGGAACAGGCGGTGTTCTGGCGCGCAGTGCTGATCGCGGTCGTTGCCGGCATCGTGCTGGCAGCGCTTTCGCCGCTCATTGCCGTTGGCGGCCAGTGGTTCATGGATGCCGGACCGCGCGTCAGCGAGGCGATGGGCGTTTATGTCAGGATCAGGCTGCTCGCCGCGCCGTTCTCGCTGATCAACTACGCCGTCCTCGGTTACGTGCTGGGACGCGGCGAGGGAGGGCTCGGGCTCGTCCTGCAACTGGTGCTCAACGGCATCAACATCGCGCTCTGCTTCCTGCTCGGCCTCGAACTTGGCTGGGGCGTTTCCGGCGTCGCCTGGGCAACCGTCACCGGTGAATTCCTCGCCATGCTGCTTGGTCTCGCGATCGTGGTGCGCCGGTTCCGATCCAGCCCGCCCTTGCCTCGCCACCGCCTGCTCGACATGAGCGCCTTCCTGCGCATGCTGTCGCTCAACCGCGACATCATGATCCGCTCGTTCTCGCTGCTTGCCGCCTTCGCGCTGTTCACCCGCCAGGGCGCGCAGTTCGGCACGGTGACGCTCGCCGCCAATGCCGTGCTGATGAATTTCTTCCTTGTCGCCGGCTATTTCCTCGACGGTTTCGCCACCGCCGCCGAACAGCTCGCCGGCCGCGCCATCGGCGCGCGTGCGGTGCAACCTTTCCGGCAGGCGGTCCGCCTGACCCTGTTCTGGGGATTCGGCTTGGCCGGTGGCGCGACATTGGTGCTGTTGCTGGCGGGCACCAATCTGGTCGCCGTCGTCACGACATCGCAGGAGGTCCGCGCGGCGGCCGACGTATATCTGCCCTGGGCGGCGTTCACCGCGCTGAGCGGTGTGCTTGCCTTCCAGATGGATGGCGTTTTCATCGGCGCGACATGGTCGCGCGACATGCGCAACATGATGCTCTTGTCGTTCCTCGTCTTTACCGCCGCGCTGATGACGCTGGCACCCGCCTTCGGCAATCACGGCCTGTGGGCCGCGCTGCACGTTTTCCTGCTGGTGCGGGGATTGAGCCTGCTGACGATCTTGCGGCTGCGGATTCAAACCGCGTTCAGCTGAGCGGCTTCGACGCCCAGCGATCGAGATGACTGTCGCGCAACTCGCGCATCGACCTGAGTTTCTCCGTTTCGGCAAAGCGTGCCATCCCGGCGACGATCCGGCCCGGCAGCGCCGGTCCGGCATAGATCATGCCGGTGTAGAGTTGGACGAGATCGGCGCCGGCACGGATTTTTTCCAGGGCCGTCTCCGCCGAATCGACACCGCCGACACCGATGATGGCCATGTCCGGCCCAAGCAGCTTGCGCATCTTGGCCAGTGCGATGGTCGAACGCTCGAACAGCGGCTTTCCGGAAAGCCCGCCGGTCTCCCGCGCGGCATCGCCGCTGCGCAGCGCCGGCCGTGAAATTGTGGTGTTGGAAACGATGATGCCGTCGATCCGCTTTTCCATGACCTCGGCGGCGATATCCTCCAGCTCGGCCTCGACCAGATCCGGTGCGATCTTGAGGAAAACCGGTGGCTGCGCGAGCGCCGCGGCACGCGCTGCCATTACGCGTGACAAAAGTTCGCCGAGCTGTTCGCGCGCCTGCATGGTGCGCAGACCCGGCGTGTTGGGGGAGGAAATGTTGACGGTGAGATAGCTGGCATGGGGCGCGAAGCGGGCGACGCCGCGCTCGTAGTCGCCGACGCGGTCGGCGCTGTCCTTGTTCGCGCCGATGTTGACGCCGACAATACCGCCGCGCCCCTTGCGCGCCACCAGGCGCTTTTCGGCCGCGGCGTGACCTTCATTGTTGAAACCCAACCGGTTGATGACGGCTTCATCCGATGTCAGCCGGAAGATGCGCGGCTTCGGGTTGCCGGATTGCGGCAGGGGTGTGATGGTGCCGACCTCGGCGAAGCCGAAGCCCAGCCCAAGCAGCGCGTCGGGCACCTCGGCGTTCTTGTCATAGCCGGCGGCCATGCCCAGCGGATTGGGGAAGTCGAGACCGCAAAGGTCGACTTTCAGTCGTGCATCGGGCGCCATGCGGGCACCGATCGGCAGGCCGCAGCGCAGTGCCGCGATCGACAGGCCGTGCGCGGTTTCCGGATCGAAGGTGAACAGCAGCTTCTGGCCGATCCGGTCGAGCACGCTCATTGCCCCTCCAGGGCCGGGAACTGGTGGATGCCGTCGGCATCAAGCGGCAGCGGCTTGACCCAGAGCACCGCATTCAGGTCGAGCACGCCGTAGAGGTGCGGAAACAGCGCACCGCCGCGCGAGACCTCGTATTTCAGCGCATCGCCCAGCCTGCTCCCGTCGATGGCAACCAGCAAAAGGTCTGTCTGGCCCGAGAAATGCTTTGCCGCGGTTTCCCCGGCCTGAGCTGCCGTCGAAAAATGGATGAAGCCGTCGGCGATGTCGATCGGCGCTCCGGTGAAGCGGCCATTGGCTTCGGCCTCGCGCCAAGGCGCTTGCGGGGTTATCTTGTAGATAATCTGTGACATGGTTGCGCTATAGTCCGAACCAGTCGCGCGGGGAAGTCCACGCCAAGGGTCGTCCCCATTTCCGGCGCAAACATGCGATATTCAGTCCTTGGCCAAGGAGGACAACATGCGTCTGCAGCACATCTTGATCCCCGCCGCGCTCGTTTCGCTGGTCGCGGCTTCTGCTTATTCGGAAGGAACCGACCGCTACCGGCTGGAAAAGTCGGCCACCGGTTATATCCGCATGGACACCCAGACCGGCGCGATGTCGATCTGCGAGGAGCGTTCGGGTCAGCTCGTTTGCAAGATGGCTGCCGATGAACGCGCCGCTTTCCAGGACGAGGTCGATCGCTTGCAGACCTCGATGAAGGCAATGGACGAGCGCGTCACCAGACTGGAGAATTCGCTCTCCGCCCGCCTCGAATCGAAACTGCCGAGCGAGGAGGATTTCAACAAGACGATGAGCTACATGGAGCGCTTCCTGAAGGGTTTCATGGGCATCGTCAAGGATATGGAAAAGGACAACGGCGGCGGCGCCCAGCTCAACTCGCAGAAGACCTGAGCGCCGTAGACGAGGGAAAACGCGGCGCGTTGGCTTTGCTGCTTGAAAACAGCGCGCGGCCCCTCATAATCGTCCGACTGATCCCGCAAAAAAGCAGTAAATCGGGGATTCGGGGAGGAACATTTGCCGTCAGGCTATTCTTTCGTCATCGCCGACGATCACCCGCTGTTCCGTGGCGCCTTGCGCGAGGCGCTTGCCGGCATCGGCAATGTCATCGCCATCCACGAGGCCGGCGATTTCGAAAGCGCCAAGGCGCTGGTCGTTGCCAATGAAGACGTCGATCTGGTGCTGCTCGACCTGTCGATGCCTGGCGCCAGCGGGCTCTCCGGCCTGATTTCGCTGCGCGGCATCCATCCGGCGGTGCCGCTGATCGTGGTGTCGGCGCATGACGATCCGGCGACCATCCGGCGCGCTCTCGATCTCGGCGCCTCCGGTTTCATCTCCAAGTCGGCCAGCATGGAAGAAATTCGCGCCGCCGTGCAGTCGGTGCTCGCCGGCGATATCGCGGCACCTGTCGGCGTCGATCTCGGTGTCGAACGCGATCCCGAGATATCGGACCTGATCAAGCGGCTGCAGGCGTTGACCCCGCAGCAGACACGCGTGCTCGGCATGCTGGCCGAAGGCCTGCTGAACAAGCAGATCGCCTATGAGCTCGGCGTCTCCGAAGCCACGATCAAGGCGCACGTCTCGGCCATATTGCAGAAGCTCGGCGTTGACAGCCGCACCCAGGCGGTAATCCTGCTGTCCCGGATCGGCAGCGACCCGCTGCAGCCGGCGGGCTGAGCCCATCTGCCTGGTGCTCGACTATTCCCGCTGAGGCAGGTGAGGGCCTGGTCTGGCGGCTTATTCGGCGGCCGATGCCAGCGGCCTGACCCTGGCCATCATCGAGCGCAGCGCCGCCGGCTTGAGTGGCTTGTTGATCACCGCAATCTCCAGCCCGCCCGCCGCCGCCCGCACCTCGTTGGAGCGGTCGGCAGTGATCAGCATGGCCGCAAGGCTGTCGCCATGGATCGCACGCAGCGCGGCGATGATGTCAAGACCGGTTTCGCCGTCGAGATGATAGTCGGCAAGCACGATGTCGGGGCGGCGCAGCCCGGCGTTCTGCAGATCCCGTGAGCCGGACGCCGTGTCGACGTTGCACCCCCAGCCTTCGAGCAGCAGCCGCATGCCCTCGAGGATGCGGGGGTCATTGTCGATGCATAGCACATGCAGCCCGGATAGCGAGGCCGCCGCGCGGGCCGGCGTCCTGGTCTCGACCTCACGTCGCGGCTCCTGAACCGCCGCGACTGGCAAGATGACGGAAAAGCGCGTGCCCTTGCCCGGGTTGGAGAAGATGCGGATTTCGAGCCTGAGCACTCGTGCGATGCGGTCGACGATGGAAAGGCCGAGCCCAAGACCTTCGGCTTCGCGTGCGCCCTCGTCCAGTCGGGTGAATTCATGGAAGACGGTGTTGAGCTTGTCGCCTGCAATGCCGATGCCGGTGTCGATGACCTGGATCTCCGCCAATTCGCCACGGCGCCGAACACCGACAAGGATGCGGCCCCGGCGGGTGTATTTGATGGCGTTGGAAACAAGATTCTGGATCAGGCGGCGCAGCAGGTTGCGGTCCGTCGTCACGGTCAGTGAGCACGGAATGATGGTCAGCTCGAGCTTTTTCTCCGCCGCCATCGGCCGAAAATCATTGCCGATCTGGCGCAGCAATCCGTCGAGATTGAAGGCGGTGTCATCAGGCTTCATCGCGCCGGCATCGAGGCGCGAGATGTCGAGCACCGCGCCCAGGATGGTCTCGACCGATTCCAGCGAGGATTCGATGTTGATGGCAGCCTTGCCAGCCGGCCCCTTGCCGGCCTTCTCGATCAGCGAGGAGCAATAGAGCCGGGCGGCATTCAAGGGCTGCAGGATGTCGTGGCCGGCGGCGGCGAGGAATCGCGTCTTGCCGAGATTGGCTTCCTCGGCGAGCATCTGCGCCTGCGCCAGTTCCTCGTTGACCCGGGTCAGCTCGATGGTGCGGGTCTTGACGCGCTGCTCCAGCGATTCATTGGCGCGCTTCAACGCCAGGTCCTGCTCGACGCGTCCGGATATGTCGGCATAGGTGGCGACGATGCCGCCATCGGGCATCGGGTTGGAGCGCAGTTCCAGGATGCGGCCACTTGTCTTCAGTTCCATCTGCCAAGGGCTGACGAAACTGGTCAGCCGGTTGAGCATCGTCACGCGCTGGTCGCCTGGAATGTCGCCGCGCTCGGCGAGATGGCCAAGGATCTGGTCGAGCGAAACGCCGACCTGGCCCATCTCGTCGGGCAGGTCGAACAGTGCGCGGTACTGGCGGTTCCAGCAGATCAGCCGGAAATCGCGGTCGAAGACGGTGATGCCTTGCTCCATCTGGTCGAGCGCGATCTGCAGCAAGTCGCGGTTGTGCTGCAGCGCTTCCGTGGCATCGTCGAGCAGGCGGAAGGCGTCGCGGGATTCGCGGTCGCGGCGGCGGAACAGCAGCGACAGGATCAGCCGCGCCGAGGAGGAGCCGACGGCGCTGGCCAATAGCTGCTCGGAAAAGCGGATGACATCCATGCTGGCCTGCTCATTGCCGTACAGGGAGGTGCCGTTGCTCTTCTCGAAGGACTGAAAGGATCGCTCGGTGCGTTCGACGCCGAGATAGCGTGCGATCGTGTCCTTGACATCGTTGACGGTGATGGCGGTGCGGAAGCGGCGCAGGCTCGGCATCGGGCCGGCTTCGCGCGGCACGAAGATCGATGCCTGGATGCGCTCCAGCGGCACCGATGCGCGCGAGAGCGACCCGAAGACGAAGAACAGCGCGTTGACCGACAGGCTCCAAAGCACGCCATGGTTAAGCGGTTCGGCGACCGTGCCGAAAAGTGCCTGCGGCCGCAGCGCCTCGAAGCCGAACAGTCCATGCACGATGATGCCGGTATCGGGCGCGACGAGCGACGGCACCAGCAGCGTGTAGCCCCAGACCAGGATGCCGGCGACCATCCCGAGTGCCGCGCCGCGGCCGTTGGCGCCGCGCCAGATCAATCCGCCGATCAGGGCCGGCGCGAATTGCGCGATCGCCGCGAAGGACATCAGGCCGATCGAGGACAGCCGGGCGCTGTTGGTGCTCTCGCGATAGTAGAGAAAGGCGATGAACAGAAGAATGAAGATCGACGCCCGCCGCACGTTGAGGATGAGCGTCGACCAATCCTCGCTCTCGGAAGTGGTCGTTCGCAACAGCCGGCGCACGAACAGCGGAATGATCAGGTCGTTGGAGATCATGATCGACAGCGCCACGCTTTCAACGATGACCATGGCGGTAGCGGCCGACAGGCCGCCGATAAAGGCCGCCATGGCCAGGAAATCGTGGCCGCTGAACAACGGCAGCGACAACACATACAGGTCGCTGCTCGTCCTTGTGCCGACCAGCGTCAGGCCGGCAAAGGCGATCGGCAGCACGAACAGGTTGATGGCCACGAGGTAGAGCGGGAACAGCCATGTCGCGGTTCGCAGTTCGGCCTCGCCGCGGTTCTCGACGATAGTGACGTAGAACTGCCGCGGCAGGAGGATGATGGCGAAGCCGCTCAGGCAGGTCAGCACCAGCCAGGTGGCGAGCGACGTCGAATAGCCCATCGCCTGCCGGACCTGGCCATTCTCCGCCAGGCGGTCGAACATGTCGCCGGGACCGCCGAAGATCAGGAAGGTGACCATCAGGCCGATGGCCAGGAAGGCGGCGAGCTTGACCACGGTCTCGACCGCCACCGCCAGCACCAGCCCGTCCTGGTGTTCGGTGGCGTCGGCATGGCGTGTGCCGAACAGGACCGCAAACAGCGCAAGCAGCATGGCGACGACCAGCGAGATGTCGCTGACGAAGGGATCGAAGGAGGGCGGCGAGCCCGTATAGTGCTCGACCATAAGGCTGACCGAGCCGGAGATCGCCTTCAATTGCAGCGCGATATAGGGCACGGCGCCGATGGTGGCGATCAGCGTGGCGATCGCGGCCACGGTGAAGCTTTTGCCGTAACGCGCGCCGAGGAAGTCGGCGACCGAGGTGATCTTCTCGGTCTTGGCCAGCCTGACGAGGCGGTTGAGCAAGGGAAAGCCGAACACGAACACCAGTACCGGGCCGGTATAGATGCCGAGGAATTCGAGGCCGCGTTCAGAGGAAAGGCCGACCGATCCGAAGAAGGTCCAGGACGTGCAGTAAATGGCAAGACTGAGCGCATAGATGAAAGGCCGTGCCCGGCCAGGCCCTGAAACCGCCGAGCGGCGGTCGCCCAGGCTGGCGATGGCGAACAGCAGCGTCACATAGGCGATCGCAATGATGACGATGAACAGGCCCTGCACGCCGGCAACTTCCTCCCGGTGCCGAATTTCAATCCGGCTTGTCCAGACGCAATCACAGCTTGGCGTTCGAGTCCATCACGGCTTTGGGCGCATGAAGCGCCTGATTTCAAAGGGTAACGCAAGGTAAGGGGAAACCGGCTGTTTTTTCCCTTTTGTCCATGTTGCAACTTCCGGTTTTTGTTATGTTGGATTTGGGCCGGAGCCGGGAAGGTGGGAGCGGCAGCGCGGCCGGTCATAAGGAGGGACGAATGCTGAAAGAATTCCAGGAATTCATCTCCAAGGGCAATGTGATGGACTTGGCCGTCGGCGTCATCATCGGCGCTGCCTTCGGCAAGATCGTCGATTCCCTGGTCAACGACATCATCATGCCGATCGTCGGAGCTATCTTCGGCGGATTGGACTTCAACAATTACTTCATTGGGCTTTCCTCGGCCGTCAACGCCACCTCATTGGCGGACGCCAAAAAGCAGGGCGCCGTTTTTGCCTATGGCAGCTTCATCACCGTCGTGCTGAACTTCCTCATCCTCGCCTTCATCATCTTCCTCATGGTCAAGGCCGTGAACAACATGCGCAGGCGCCTGGAGACGGAAAAACCCGCGCCAGCGGCAGCCCCTCCGCCCGCTGACGTGCAGCTTTTGACCGAAATCCGCGATTTGCTGGCCAGGCGATAGACGGGACAGGGTTCTCTGGACCAAAACCCCGGTCGTTCGCGGCCGGGGTTTTCTGTTCTCGTATCTGGTAAGCAGCGCCTACGAATGCCTAAGACACGGACATGCCGATGACCCTGATCCAGACCCTGCGCCCCGAAGCTCTGGCCGCGCCTGAAAGCGGTATCGTCGCCGTCGTCAACTACGGCAGGTTGCGCGAAGGCCTGATCCCGCTCTGGGCCGGCGAGGGCGACCTGCCGACGCCGTCCTTCATCACCGATGCCGCGTCGAAGGCGCTGGCCGGCGGCGAGACGTTCTACACCTGGCAGAGGGGCATCCCCGATCTCAGGCAGGCGCTCGCCCGCTACTATGCCAGGCACTTCGGCAAGACCTTCCCCGAGGAGCAATTCATCGTCACCGGCTCCGGCATGCATGCCATCCAGCTGGCGCTCGATGCGCTTGCGGGAGCTGGCGACGAAGTGATCTACCTGTCGCCCGCCTGGCCGAATTTCGACGCCGCCGCCGCCATCGCGGGTGCCGTGCCGGTGCCGGTCACGCTCGACCATTCCGGAAATGGCTGGTCATGCGACGTCGAGAAGATCGCGGCGGCGGTCACGCCGCGCACGAAGGCGTTGTTCATCAACACGCCGTCCAATCCGACCGGCTGGACCGCCGACCACGAGGCCTTGCGGGCGATCCTCGATCTCGCGCGTGCGAAAAACCTGTGGATCATCGCCGACGAGATCTATTCGCTGTTTCACTATGGTCATGGCCGCGCGCCATCCTTCCTCGACATCGCGGAGGCGGAAGACCGCATCCTGTTCGTCAACAGTTTCTCCAAGAACTGGGCAATGACCGGCTGGCGCGTCGGCTGGATCAAGACGCATCCAAGCCTGCAGCAGGTGTTCGAGAACCTGATCCAGTATTCGAACTCGGGCGTCGCCCAGTTCATGCAGCGCGGCGCGGTCGCGGCGCTCGACGAAGGCGATGCCTTCGTCGCCGAACAGGTGGAGCGGGCACGCAAAGCGCGCGACTTGGTCTGCGGCATTCTCGGCGCCACCGGCAAGGCGCGCTTCACCGTGCCGCAGGGTGCCTTCTACCTGTTCTTCACGGTCGACGGCATCACCGATTCCCGCAGCGCGGCCTTCGACATTGTCGACAAGGCCAATGTCGGCCTGGCGCCCGGCACCGCCTTTGGCCCTGGAGGCGAAGCGTTCCTGCGGCTGTGCTTCCATCGCCGCCTCGACCAGCTCGAGGAAGCGGCAAACCGGCTGGCAGAGTGGATGAAGACTGTCTGAACAGGCGGCGGCACCCGCCGCCTGAGTTCCGCCGCTTCGCCTAGCCGCCCGACTTTGGCACCAGAAGCGGAATGATGCGGTCGCTTTTGGCCACCGAAGGGCGTCCGGCCGAGCCATAGGGAATGCCGAGCGCGTCCCAGGTTTCGACCAGCGCGTCCTGCAGTTCGGCGATCAGCGCGTCGGAGTGGAACGGCGTCGGCGTGATGCGCAGCCGCTCCGTGCCGCGCGGCACGGTCGGGTAGTTGATCGGCTGGATATAGATGCCGTGCACGCCAAGCAGGCGGTCGCTGGCCATCTTGCACAGTTCGGGATCGCCAACCAGCACCGGCACGATATGGGTCGCAGAGTCCATCACCGGCAGGCCGGCGGCCGACAGGATCTGCTTGGTCCGGCTCGCCTGCCGTTGCTGGGCGTCACGCTCGGCCTGCGAGCGCTTGAGATGGCGGATCGACGTCGTGGCCGCGGCCGCGACCGCCGGCGGCAGCGCGGTGGTGAAGATGAAGCCCGGCGCGTAGGAGCGCACCGCGTCGATGACGGCGCTGGTGCCGGTGATGTAGCCGCCCAGCGTGCCGAAGGCCTTGGCCAGCGTGCCTTCGATGATGTCGATGCGGCCGGCCAGGCCTTCGCGCTCGGTGATGCCGCCGCCGCGCGGCCCGTACATGCCCACCGCATGGACCTCGTCGATATAGGTCATGGCGTTGTAGCGCTCGGCGAGTTCGACGATCTCGCTGATCGGCGCGATGTCGCCGTCCATCGAATAGACGCTCTCGAAGACGATCAGCTTGGCGCGTTCGCGGCCCGCCGCCTGCAGCAGGCTTTCCAGATGCGCGACGTCATTGTGGCGGAAGATCTTCTTCTCGGCGCCCGAGCGCCGCACGCCCTCGATCATGGAGGCATGGTTCAGTTCGTCCGAGATGATCAGGCAATTGGGCAAAAGCCGCGCGATGGTCGAGATCGAGGCTTCGTTGGAGACGAAACCGGAGGTGAAGACGAGCGCCGCTTCCTTGCCGTGCAGATCGGCGAGCTCATGCTCGAGCTCGACCAGCGGGTTGGACGTGCCGGAGATGTTGCGGGTGCCGCCGGCGCCGGAGCCCATCTTGCCGGCCGCGTCCTGGAACGCGGCGATGACGTCGGCGTGCTGGCCCATGCCGAGATAGTCGTTGGAGCACCAGACGGTGATTTCCTCGGCGCGGCCGTTGCAACGCCAGATGGCGCGCGGAAACTTGCCCGCGATGCGCTCCAGGTCGGCGAAGACGCGGTAGCGACGCTCGGCATGGAGCTGGTCGATCGCTTCCTCGAAGAAACGCTGGTAATTCATGTCGACTTCCCAATTTTGCGCGGGATCATAATCATTGCCCGATTGGTCGTCCACCGGGCCATTTTGGTCAAAATGCCACGCCCCGCAGCTGTTCCTAACGATGGCGGATCGTGGCCTATTCCCACTTCACGGCACGCTCAGTGGATCACTTTTGTTTCAGCACGATGCCACATCAAGTGAACAAAGGTTACCAAGAGTTCTAATGGCCATCCGCCAGGCTTTCCAGTAAGGCGGTCGTTGAGACAGTTTCCGATAAATCTTGGGTAAGCGAGGATTTGGGATGACGGTTTTGGTGACAGGCGGCGCCGGCTATATCGGCAGCCACATGGTCTGGGAATTGCTGGATGCGGGCGAGAGCGTGGTCGTTCTCGACCGGCTTTCCACCGGTTTCGAATGGGCGGTGGCGCCCGAGGCAAAACTGGTCGTTGGCGATGTCGCCGACAAGGAATTGGTGGGCTCGGTAATCAGGGAGAACAAGGTCGACGCGATCATCCATTTCGCCGGTTCCATCGTCGTTCCGGAATCTGTCGCCGATCCCCTCGGCTATTATGAGAACAACACCTGCAAGACGCGCACGCTGATCGAGACCGCAGTGCGCGAAGGCGTGCCGAATTTCATCTTCTCCTCGACAGCCGCCGTCTATGGGGGCGCCGGGCTGGAGCCGGTGCGCGAGGATGCCCGCCTTGCGCCGGAATCGCCCTATGGCCTCTCCAAGCTGATGAGCGAGTGGATGCTGCGCGATGCTGCGATCGCGCACGGCCTGCGCTATACGGCGCTGCGCTATTTCAACGTCGCGGGCGCCGACCCGAAGGGCCGCACCGGGCAGTCGACGCCGGGGGCCACCCACTTGATCAAGGTCGCTTGCGAAACCGCGCTCGGCAAGCGTCCTTTCATGCAGGTGTTCGGTACCGATTATCCGACGCCCGACGGCACCTGCATGCGCGACTATATCCATGTCAGCGATCTGGCCGCCGCGCATCGCCTTGCCCTGCAGCGGCTGCGCGCGGGCGGCGCCAGCCTCGTCGCCAATTGCGGCTACAGCCACGGCTATTCGGTGCTCGAGGTCATCGACAGCGTGCGCCGCGCCTTCGGCCATGATTTCGAGGTCAGGATGGGCGACCGGCGTCCCGGTGATGCCGCGGCGGTGGTTGCGAATTCCGATCTCGCCCGGTCCGAGCTTGGCTGGATTCCGCAGCGCGACGATCTCGACCGGATCGTCAACGACGCGCTGGCCTGGGAGCGCATTCTGACCGGCAAGAACTCCGCGCGGGGCTGAGACCGCGCTGCTTCCAAGGGCTCGCAAGGCCTGCGGCGACGCGCTATGGAAGCATTCGCGACACGGCGTGGAGGCGCCGTGCGCGAGAGCCTTTGGGGGATGACATGAAGATAACAGTGCTTGGGGCCGGCGTTGTCGGTACGGCGGCGGCCTATTACCTTGCCGCCGACGGTCACGAGGTCACCGTGATCGAGCGCCATCCGGCTCCGGCGCGGGGTACCAGTCAGTCGAATGCCGGGCTGGTGTCTCCGGGCGATGCCACCGCCTGGGCCTCGCCGGCTGCACTTAAGACGTTCCTGCGCGGGCTCTACAATCATGATCTCGGCATCAAGGTGCGGCTGCGCTTCGATCCCTATTTCCTTGCCTGGAGCCTGCGCTTCCTGCGCCAGTGCACGGTGGCCCGCCTGCGTGCAAACAGCCAGGTCAAGCTGCGGCTCGCGCTCTATTCGCGCGACTGCATCAATGCCATCTCCAGCGACACCGGCATCCACTACGACGAGCGCAAGAAGGGCATCCTCTATTTCTTCCGTTCGCAGCACAGCCTCGACACCGGCACCGAGAATTATCGCTATCTGGCCGAGCATGGCCTGCCGATCGAGATCGTCGGCCGCGACCGGCTGGTCGAGCTGGAACCAGGTCTTGCCGGCGTGAAGGAGAAGATCGCCGGCGGCGTCTATTCGCCGATCGACCAGACCGGCGATTCCCGGCAGTTCGTGGAAAATCTGGCCGCCTACGCCGCCGAAAAGCTCGGCGTGACGTTTCGCTACGGCACCACGGTCGAGGGCTTCGACATAGAGGGCGACCGGGTGCGCGCGGTGATGACCTCGGCCGGGCCGGTCACCGGTGACGCCGTCGTCATATCGATGGGTCCCGAAAGCGGTCTGCTCGGCCGCCGCTACGGCATCGACCTGCCAATCTATCCGGTGAAGGGCTATACGGCGACGATACCGCTGGAGGATGAGAGCAAGGGCCCGACCATGGGCGGTGCCGACGAGGATCAGCTGATGGCCTATTCGCGCCTTGGCAATCGATTGCGGTTGGCTTCGACCGCCGAATTCACCGGTTTCGACCGCACCCATAAACCCAGCGACTTTGCAACCATGTTCAGGACCGGCAAGGACCTGTTCCCCGGTGCCTTCGACGAGAAGAAGGCGGAGCTGTGGGCAGGTTTGCGGCCAATGATGCCGAACTCTGTGCCGGTCATCGGACAGGCGAAATACCGAAACCTCTACCTCGACACCGGCCACGGTCATGTCGGCTGGACCATGGCCTGCGGCTCGGGAAAATTCCTCGCCGACCTCGTTGCCGGGCGCAAGCCGGAGATCGATCCAGAGGGATTGGTCTATAGGCGATAAACATGTCGGGACCGCAAGTCGCCATCGACCTCGGCCGCATCGAGCGCAACGCCCGCGCCATCGTGGACCGTTGCGTGCTTTCGGGCATCAAGGTGTTCGGCGTCACCAAGGGCACTTGCGGCATGCCGCAAGTGGCGCGCGCCATGCTGCGCGGCGGCGTTGCCGGCATTGCCGAATCGCGCTTCGAAAACATCCGCCGGCTACGCGACAGCGGCATATCAGCACCGATCATGCTCTTGCGCAGCCCGCCGATGGCACGTGTAGAAGAGGTGGTGCGCACCGTCGACGTCAGCCTGCAGTCGGAGCTGACGATCATCCGCGAGATATCGCGCATCGCCGAGCGCATGGGCCGTGTCCACGACATCATGCTGATGATCGACCTTGGCGATCTCAGGGAAGGCATCTGGCCGAACGACCTTATTCTCACCGTCGAGCAGATTCTCGGCATGAGGGGCGTGCGCATTGCCGGCATAGGCACCAATCTCGGTTGCTTCGGCGCCATAATGCCGACGGAGGAAAACCTCGGCCAACTCGTCGCCCACGCCTATAAGACCGAGCGTCTGTCCGGCAACAGCCTGGACTTCATCTCCGGCGGCGCCTCTTCGTCGCTGCCGCTGTTGCTTGCAGGCAAATTGCCGGCCGGCATCAACAATCTGCGCGTCGGCGAGGCGATCCTGCAGGGCGGCGTGGAAACCTTCCGCGATGTGCCATGGGCGGAACTCGAACCCGACGCCTGCCGGCTGACCAGCGACGTCATCGAAGTCAAGCTGAAGCCGTCGCGGCCGATCGGGGAGTCCGGCTACGATGCGTTCGGCAACCAGCCGGTTTTCCCCGACGAAGGCGACAGGCTGCGCGCCATCGCCAATATCGGCCGCGAGGACGTGCTGGTCGAAGGGCTGACCCCGATCGCCAACGGGATAAGAGTGCTTGGCGCCTCCAGTGACCATCTGCTGCTCGATGTGCAGGACGCCGATCCGCCGCCTGCCGTTGGCGATCGCGTCGCCTTTCGCATGAGCTATGGCGCGATGCTTTTGGCGATGACCTCGGAATATGTCGAAAAGGCCCCGATGCATGACGTCGCCGACTTTTCCGGCCGCAAGATGGTGCAGATCACGGCCGAAGCGGAAGCCTCTCGCATCCTGGCGCGCGAAGCGACCGGCGCCCGGCTGGAAGCGATGAATTTCGACGTCGTCGAACTGGCCGACATGGACCGGCCGCCCTCGGGCCTGATCCGCCTCGCTGCGGGCGCCGATCGTCGCATCGCGCACAAGGCGCTGACCGCAACGGCCCGCGCGACGCACTCCTTCGGCCTGATCTGGATCGATTCCATCGCCGCCCTGATGCCCGAGGACGAGGATGGCATCGACCTGCCGGAAGCATCAGTGCTGGCGCGCTCGCTCGGCCTCGACCACAAGGCCGGCGCGCTGCAGCCGCAGCTGTCGCCGGAAAACGTCGTCATCATCGGGCTGCGCCATGCCGACCCGGCGGAAGTGCGGGTGCTGAAGGATTCGCGCGTCTCGGCCTTCACCATGACCGATATCGACGCCATGGGCATGCGCGACCTGATGCACGAGGCGATCCGCATCGCCACATCGGGCACGCAAGGTTTTCACGTCAGCTATTCGCCCGATGTGACCGAATTCGCCGGCTGGGCGGCTGGTTCCGGCGGCCTCACCGTGCGCGAGACGCATCAGGCGATGGAGGCGATCGCGCTTTCCGGCGGGCTGCTGTCGATGAATGTCTCGGGCCTGACCGCCGATCTGGAGGCCAGGATCGGTAGCGACGCGGTCAACTTCGTCATGTCGGCCTTCGGCAAACGGATCCTCTGATCAGCCAACAGGCCCGACGGCCGTCCGCCACGCACGCGCATAGTCCGCCCAGGCCGGATCTGCCGGCGGTTCTTGTGTCTGGCCCTTGCCATGAACGCTTGCCTGATCAGATGCCAGCAGGGCGGCTCCGATGCTGGTGCCGGTAGCGGCTTCCGATGCGATGACCGCGCGGCCGGTGCCCGCGGCAAGCATCCGCGTGAACAACTGATTGCGCGCGAAGGGTCCCTCGACCGTCGTTGGGCCATCGCCGCCGATCAGGTCGAGGCATGTGGCGGTCATCAGCGCCAGGTAGAAGGAGATGGCGGCAAAGCGCTGGCCGGGAGGGATCGCCTCGCCCTTGCGCCATGCGGCGGTGTGATGCGGAAACGGCCCCGAGCCTTGCTGGATCGAAGGCAACAGCAATGTCTTGCGCGCCAGCACCGCGGCGAAATCGCTATCGTTCCAGTCCTGCGCCGAGCCTTCGGTCAGCAATGCGAATTCGCGGCCGCCCATGAACCGCGCCGAGGGCACGGGGTCGCCGAGGGCATTGACATTGACCAGCGTATCCCTTGCCGGATCGAGCGCCACCGTCTTGCCAGCGACCGCCATCGACACCACCCAGGTGCCGGTCGAGATCACCGAGAAGGGCGGCGCATCGGACAGGAGATGCGGCAGCAGGGAGGCGTTGGAATCATGCAGGCCGCAAAAGACGGGCGTTTGTGGGTCGAGCCCGGTCCGCTCCGCAAGTGCTGGCAGGATCGAGCCAAGACGCTCCCTGGCCAGCCGCACGGGCGCCATCAGGCCGCGCCAGCCCAGGCGGTCGACCAGCGAGGAAAAATCCCCCGTCCAGGGGTTCCACAGATCGGTGTGGCAGCCGAGCGACGTCACCTCGTTGGCGGCGACGCCGGTCAGGCGCAGCGCCCAGTATTGCGGGTACATCAGCATCGCGACGGCGTTCGCGAACTCCGACGGGAAGCTTTGCTGCTGCCAGAAGAACTGCGCCCCGAGATTGAGGCCGAGCGGCAGGCGCGGCGAGCCGGTCTCGGAGAAGGGCGGGCGGATCGCGTCATAGTCCGCAGCGAGTTCATCGGGGCCGTCGAATTCGTAATCGAGAACCGGCAGCACGAGTTCGCCGGACGCATCGACCAGCGCGCCGGTCGCGCCGTGGGTCGTGATCGAAATGGCGTCGACGAGCCGTTCGCGATTGAGTTCGGCGAGCCCATCGAGGACGAACGCCCACAGCGCATCGACATCGTGATGCGGGTAGGGCGCGCGCCGCACGGGCGCGTTGGCCATGCGGCGCAGCGCAACCTCGCTCAATGTGGCGAGATCCACGAGCGCCACCTTGGCATTGGTCTTGCCGATATCGATGACGGCGACGTGGCGGATCGCGCTCATTTCATATGGAACATTGTTTCCAGGGGCACCGCCACCGGTTCGTTGTCAGGCCTGGTTTCCATGATGTCGGCCATTTCAGCCCACCAGCGCTGCATCACCGGATGCTTCGGCAGATCGTCCATGCCATGACCGTCGCGACGCCACAGCACGCCGAACAGGATATTGGTCTCTTCGTCGAGATGGATGGAGTAGTCGGAAACGCCAGCCTGCTTCAGCAACGCGACCAGCGACGGCCAGATTTCATCGTGGCGCTTTTTGTATTCAGCCTTCATGTCGGGTTTGAGCGTCATCCTGAATGCGTATTTCTCGGACATCAGGTCAGGCGTCCCCCGTTCAACCGCCGCCAGACGATCGGCAGCGCGATGACGACGATCAACAGCAGGCCGATGAAGATCGACATGACGATGCCGGGCACGTTGAGCAGGCCAAGCCCGAAGGTCACCAGCCCCATGATGAAAGCGGCGAGCACGACGCCCAGGATGCTGCCGGCGCCGCCGAGGATGCTGACGCCGCCGAGCACCACCATGGTGATCACCTCGAGTTCGTAGCCTTGTGCGATCGACGGCCGCGTCGAACCGAGCCGCGAGGTGATCAGCACCGAGGCGATGCCCGACATCAACCCGGTCAAGCAGAACAGGATGAATTTTATGCGGCCGACGCGCACGCCGGAAAATTGCGCCGCGACCGGGTTGTTGCCGATCGCGAAGACGCGGCGGCCGAAACTCGTGCGGTGCAGCACAAACCAGTAGACGATGGCCGCTACAAGGAAGAGCACCAGTTCGAAAGACACCACCCACCAGACGTAACCCTGGCCGAAGAAGGCGAAGCTTTCGGGGTAACCCTTGTAGGCCTGGTCGCCGAGGATGATGAAGGCGATGCCGCGAAACAGGCTCATCGTGCCGATGGTGACGACGATGGAAGGCAGACCGAGGCGCGTGACCAGCAGTCCGTTGAAGGCTCCACAGCCGAGCCCGACGACGATGCCGATCAGGACAAGCACGGGCGTGCCGGCGCCGGCCTGCACCGCCATGCCCATCATGGTCGAGGCGAGTGCGATGATGGCGGCCACCGACAGATCGATCTCGCCCGAAATGATCAGCAGCGCCATGGCAAATGCGATCAGCCCCTTCTCGGTGAAATTGAAGGTCAGGTCCGACAGCGAATAGGGGTCGAGGAAATAGGGCGAGGCGAAGCTGTTGATGGTGAAGATGGCAACCGCCACCATGATCAGCAGCGCTTCCCAGGAAAAGATCGCCGAACTGAACGGCTTGTCCAGCCGGTCGGGAATGTGGCGCGGGGCAGGAACGTCGCTCATACCGCCTCCGCCTTCCTCAGGATGATACGGCCCTGCTGGCGTTCGCCGCGCGCGTTGAGCATGACGGCCAGGATGATGGCGCTGCCTGAAATCGCCATCTGCCAGAAGGGCGAGATGTTGATGACCGGCAACGCATTGGAGATGATGCCGAGGAACAGCGCGCCGAGCACCGCGCCGCCGACAGAGCCGATGCCGCCGGCGATCGAGATGCCGCCGATGACGCAGGCGGCGATGATGTTCAACTCATAGCCGTTGGCGACCTCGACCGAGGCAATGACGTAGCGCGAAATCCAGAGATAACCGGAGAGGCCGCCGATCATACCGGAGATGCAGAAGACGACGAATTTCGTGCGGCCGACATCGATGCCGGTATAGACGGATGCGGTCGGATTGACGCCGATGGCATAGATCGAGCGGCCGAGCGCCGTGCGGGTCATAAGCAGGAAGAACAGCGCGATGACCAGGATGGCGATCCAGGATAGAACCGGAATGCCGAGGAAAGCAGCGCGCTGGAAGCCGATGAAATCCGGGCTCATCTTGTCCGCATTGACCCAGGCGCCGCCCGAGATGACGAACGTGGCGCCGCGATAGATGGTCAGCGTGCCCAGCGTCACCACGATGGAGGGGATGTTCAGGCGCCAAACCAGAAGGCCGTTGATAGCGCCCAGCACCAGACCGACGACCAGCGCGATGACGATCAGCAGCGGGATCGGGATCGCCGGATGGGCGGCGTTCAGCATGGCTACAACCATGCCGGTGAAGCACAGATTGGAGGCCATCGACAGGTCGATGGAGCGCGTCAGGACGACCACCATCTGGCCGAGCGCTAGGATCATCAGGATCGAGGTGTCGTTGAACACCTGGCGCAGATTGCCTGGATCGGCGAAGGCGGGAAAGCGCGTCGAGATCAACCCGATCAGCAAGACGATCGCCGCGAGCAGCCAGATTTCGCGGTATTTCAGCAATGCCGTCATGCCGCGATCCCCGCTGCTGTCCTTACCAGCGTCTCGGCGTCCAGCCCCTTGTTGTCGTAGACCGCCGCGACGAGACCCTCGCGCATGACGATAACACGGTCGGACATGCCGAGGATTTCGGGCAGTTCCGACGACACCATGATCACCGACAGGCCCTGTGCGACGAGTTCGGCCATGAAACCATGCACGGCGGCCTTGGAGCCGATGTCGATGCCCTTGGTCGGTTCGTCCAGGATGATTACCTTGGGCGCCGTTGCCAGCCATTTGGCGATGACCACCTTCTGCTGGTTGCCGCCCGATAGCGTGCCGACATCCTGGCTGAGCGAGGAAGCGCGCAGGTCGAGCCGCTCTGTGTAGGAGCGGGCAAGCGAAAACTCTTCCGCCAAGCGCAGCAGGCCGGTTTTCGAAGTGCGCTTGAGCGAAGGCAGCGAGACATTCTGGAAGATCGGCAGGCCGATCACCACGCCCTGCTTGCCGCGTTCTTCCGGCACATAGACAATGCCGGCCTCGATTGTCTCGGCCGCCGATTTCGGCGCGATCGTCTTGCCTTCCAAGATGATCGTGCCGGCTGATGTGCGGGTGATGCCCGATATCGCCTGCATCACTTCACTGCGTCCGGCGCCGACCAGACCATAGAAGCCGAGGATCTCGCCCTTGTGCAGTTCGAAGCCGACGTCGTTGAACTCGGTCGGATGCGACAGGCCGGAAACGGAAAGCACCGGGGCGCCGATTTCGGCCTTGCGCTGCGGAAAGATGTGGTCGACCGAACGGCCGACCATCATGCGCACGATCTGGCTCTGGCCTGCGTCCTTGATCAGGCCTTCGCCGACCATCTCGCCGTCGCGGAAGACCGTGTAGCGGTCGGCGATGCGGTAAATCTCGTCGAACTTGTGGCTGATGAACAGGATCGCCTTGCCCTGCTCCTTCAGGAACTCGATCAGAAGGAAGAGCTCCTCGATCTCTTTCATCGAAAGGGCGGCTGTCGGCTCATCCATGATGACGATCTGAGAATCGATCGACATGGCGCGCGCGACGGCAACCAGATGCTTGTTGGCGATACCGAGATCCCTGAGCCGGGCGTCGGCGTCGATATGACCGGCATGCATGATGTCGAGCACTTCTCGCGCATTTTTGCGCATCGTGCGCCAGTCGATGGTGCCGAAGCGCGAGCGCGGCGCATGGCCGAGGAAGATATTTTCGGCGACGCTGAGATCGTCGAACAGCACCGTCTCCTGATGGATGGCGGTGACGCCAATCCCGAAGGCCGCGTGCGCGCTGGGCAAGGTGACGGCCTGACCGTCGATGCTGATTGTGCCTGCATCAGGCTGGTAGATGCCGGTCATTATCTTGACCAGCGTCGACTTGCCCGCGCCGTTCTCGCCGATCAGCGCGGTCACCTGACCCGGATAAAGCGAAAGGCTGACATTGTGCAGGGCACGGACGCCGGGAAAGCTCTTGGAGATGCCAGACAAGGTCAGGCGCGGAGCTGAGGCTGGAGGCCGCTCCTTGGGCTCGCTATGTTGGGCGGTCGTGTCCATATCCGTATCAAGCCCTGAAACAAGGTCCGTTTGAAGACGCGGCGGGGTCAAGCCCCGCCGCATCAGCGTGGAAGGCGCCAGGATCAATAGATCTTGGAGAACTTCTCGATGTTGCTCTTGTCGAACTGGAAGGGCGGAGCCATCGCGGCCGAGTTGGTGTCGTCCAGCGTCACCTTGCCGACACGGCCGATCGACAGCGTGGCGCCCGGCTTGGCTTCTTCCTTCTTCACCGCCAGGTCGTGGGCGAGGTAGACCGCCGAATAGCCGAGGTCGATTGGGTTCCACAACGCAACCGCCTGGCTGGCGCCATTGTCGATGAACTTCTTGAACTCCGACGGCAGCGCGAGGCCAGTGACGTTGACCTTGCCGATCAGGTTCTCATCGGTAACGACCTGGGCGGCGGCGACGACGCCGACGGTGGTCGGCGCGATGATGGCCTTGAGGTTCGGATAGGACTTCAGCAGGCCCTTGGCCTCGTCGGTGCTCTTGGCTGAGTCGTCATCGCCATAGACCGTGGCGACGAGCTTGATCTTGGGGAACTTCTCCGGCAGCACCTTCTTCGCCGCTTCGATCCAGGCATTCTGGTTGGTCGCGGTCGAAGAGGCCGACAGGATGGCGACGTCGCCGCCTTCCGGCAGATAGTCGGCCGCGAGCTTGACGATGGTCTCGCCGATCAGGGCGGTGTCGGATGGGTTGAGGTGAAGCTGGCGGCCTTCCTTGGCGACGCCCGAGTCCCAGGAGATGACGGTGATGCCACGCTCCATGGCCTTCTTCAGCACCGGCACCAGCGCGTCGGCGTCATTGGCGGAAATCGCGATGGCGTTGACCTTCTGCGCAATCAGCGAATTGACCACTTCGATCTGCGCCTCCGCGGTCGCCTTGGTCGGGCCGGTGTAGATGATGTCGACGTCGCCGAGTTCCTTGGCGGCCTCTTCCGCACCCTTGTTGGCGGCATCGAAGAAGCCGTTGCCGAGCGACTTCACCACCAGCGCGATCTTGACGTTCTCCGCATAGGCGGCATTCACGAACATGGCGGCCGAGAACGCGGCCGTCACCATCAACTTCTTCAAAAAGCTCATCGAATTTCCTCCCTTAGCGTTGCATTCCATCGCCGCCGCGGGCGTGAGGTGTCTCAGGCCTGCAGTGAAGATTCTTCCTTTACTGATTTGCGGGCGACGATCAGCGCCACTCCCGCGGTCTCCAGCATCTTGGCTTCGCGGTCTTCGATGCCGTCGTCCGTGATGACGGTGGCGATGCGCGACAGGCCGCACAGGATCAGGCTGGAGCGTTTGCGGAACTTCGAGGAATCGACCAGCACCACCAGTTCGTCGGCCTGGTCGATCAGCTTCTGCTCCGCCTGGATGAGTAGCGGATCGCCTTCCATCAGGCCGAGCGGCCCCAGCCCTTGAGCACCCATGAACATGCGGCGCGCGTAGAAATTGCGCGTCACGTCATTGTCGAAGGGCGACAGGATGATGTTCTGCTCGCGGTAGATCGTGCCGCCCGACAGCATCACCGTGTTCTTGGAGTGTTTGAGCAGGTGCTCGGCGATCGGGAACGAATTGGTGAAGATGGGCATGCGGCGTCCGGTCAGGAAATGCACCATCTGGAAAGTGGTGGTGCCGCCATTGATGATGATCGGCTCACCATCCCCGCACAGCTCGACCGCTTCACGAGCGATCGCCCGCTTCTGCGCGGCGTTGAGCGTTTCGTTGACGGAGAACGGCC
This sequence comes from Mesorhizobium sp. ES1-4, assembly GCF_020164745.1. GTDB lineage: Bacteria > Pseudomonadota > Alphaproteobacteria > Rhizobiales > Rhizobiaceae > Mesorhizobium. The sequence goes on from NZ_JAIUGV010000006.1 coordinate 285,238, forward strand.
GGCCAGCCAGCCCGATGAACTGCGGCGGCGAGATCGCCTCGGCGCCGCCGCGCACGCGGCGCAGACGTTTCTGGACATGGAGAGCCGCGATATCGCGCCGGATCGTTGCCTCGGAGGACTCCGTCAGGTCGACCATTTCCTGCACCGTCACCACAGGTTTTTCCTGGACGGCGGACAGAATGATCCTGTGGCGCTCTTTTTCGTGCATGGTTCCTCCCTGCCGGACCATCTAGGCACCCAAAACGAGCAATGTCAATCATTTCCGATCATATAATTCCATTGTGCAGTGCAATATGATTGATATTGATCGTTTCTGATTGACAAGTTGGCGTCTTGCGTAGACATTCCGGGGCGAAAAAGGAGTGCATCGTCAGCACTCCAAGGGAGGATTACCTATGCTCGACAAGCGCTCCGGCTCGCGCCTCGCCAATCTGTGGGATGATGCGAAGGCCCAGGGAATGAGCGAGCCCGAGCTTCTGGTCTATCGCTCGAACACGCTCGGCTCCGACAAGCGCGTTACCAATTACGGCGGCGGCAACACGTCCTCCAAGATATGGCAGAAGGACCCGCTCACCGGCCAGGATGTGGAAGTGCTGTGGGTCAAGGGCTCGGGCGGCGACAGCGCCTCGATCAAGCTTGACGGCTTCGCTACCCTCTACATGGACAAGCTGCAGGCGCTGAAGGGGCTTTATCGCGGTGTCGAGCATGAGGACGAGATGGTGGGCTATCTGCCCCACTGCACCTTCAACCTCAATCCACGCGCGGCCTCGATCGATACGCCGCTGCATGCCTATGTGCCGAAGCCTTTCGTCGATCACATGCATCCCGATGCCATTATCGCGATTGCCGCGGCGAAAGATTCCAGGGCGCTGACCAAGGAGATCTTCGGCGATGCCATCGGCTGGCTGCCGTGGAAGCGGCCGGGCTTCGAACTTGGCCTGTGGCTGGAGAAATTCTGCCTCGAACATCCCACCGCCAAGGGCGTCATCCTTGAAAGCCACGGGCTGTTCAGCTGGGGCGATACTCCTCGGGAGTGCTACGAGACGACGATTTCTGTCATCAACCAGGCGATCGAATGGTTCGAGCGCCGCTCCGAAGGCGTGGCGATCTTCGGTGGCGAGGTGGTGAAGTCGCTCGACGCCACCCAGCGGCGTGCGATCGCCGCCAAGCTGATGCCCAGGATTCGCGGCCTGATCTCGGAAAAGGGCCACAAGCTCGGCCATTTCGACGACTCCGCCGCCGTGCTCGAATTCGTCAATTCCAGGGATTTGCGGCCGCTGGCCGCGCTCGGAACCTCGTGCCCGGATCATTTCCTGCGCACCAAGATCCGGCCGCTGGTCATCGAGTTCGATCCGGCAAAGCCCGATGTCGATGCCGTCGTCGCGCGCCTCGCCGATGATGTTGCCGAATATCGCGTCGGCTATCAGGCCTATTACGATAGTTGCAAGCATCCGGACTCGCCCGCCATCCGCGACACCAATGCCGTGGTCTACCTGATGCCCGGCGTCGGCATGTTCACTTTCGCCGGCGACAAGGCCACCGCGCGCATCTCTGGCGAATTCTATGTCAACGCCATCAACGTCATGCGCGGCGCGTCCACTGTCTCGTCCTATGTCGGCCTGCCGGCGCAGGAGGCTTTCGACATCGAATACTGGCTGCTCGAGGATTTGAAGCTGCAGCGCATGCCGAAGCCGAAGTCTCTCGCCGGCCAGATCGCGCTGGTCACCGGCGGCGCCGGCGGCATCGGCCGGGCCACCGCCAGCCGCCTGCTGCGCGAAGGCGCCTGCGTGGTGCTGGCCGATATCGACGAGGCGGCGCTCGCCAATGCCAATGAGGAACTGGCGCAAGCCCATGGCAAGGATTTCGTCCGGCCGGTCCTCATCGACGTCACCTCGGAGGACCAGGTCGTCGCCGGTTTCGTCGAGACGGCGGTCGAATTCGGCGGCGTCGACATTCTGGTTTCCAACGCGGGCCTTGCGTCCTCGGCGCCGATCGAGGAGACGACGCTGGCGCTGTGGAACAAGAACATGGACATCCTGTCGACCGGCTATTTCCTGGTCGCGCGGGAGGCATTCCGGCTGTTCCGGGCACAGAAGATCGGCGGCAACGTCGTCTTCGTCGCTTCCAAGAACGGCCTTGCCGCGTCACCCAACGCCGCTGCCTATTGCACCGCCAAGGCCGCCGAAATCCATCTCGCCCGCTGTCTCGCGCTCGAAGGCGCGGAAGCCCAGATCAGGGTCAATGTCGTCAATCCTGACGCCGTGCTGCGCGGCTCGAAAATCTGGACTGGCGAGTGGAAGGAGCAGCGCGCCGCCGCCTACAAGATGTCGACCGACGACCTGGAAGAACACTACCGCTCGCGCTCGATGCTGAAGCGCTCGGTCTTCCCGGAAGACATCGCCGAGGCGATCTATTTCCTGGCCTCCGACATGTCGGCCAAATCGACAGGCAACATCATCAACGTCGACGCCGGCAACGCACAGAGCTTTACGCGGTAACTTGTCGAAGGTGGCGCTGCCCTCACCCATACCCTTTCCCGTGAAGAACGGGGAGAGGGGGATCATCGGCGCCGGAGCGCTTCCCTTCTCCCCGTCACTATACGGGGAGAAGGTGCCGGCAGGCGGATGAGGGGCAGCGCCCACCGAACGCATTTTGGGAGGAAGAGCAGTGTCCGAATCCATCATTTCCGCCGACGTCGTCGACAAGGACAACGCCGCGCGCAAGGCCGACCTCGAGCGCGACTACGCCTCGCTCGGTGAGCGCCTCGACCGCCGAGGCATCGCGATCGACGCCATCCGCGACAAGGTGGAAAAGTTCGCGGTGGCGATCCCGTCCTGGGGGGTCGGCACCGGCGGCACGCGCTTCGCCCGTTTCCCGGGCGCCGGCGAGCCGCGCGATATCTTCGACAAGATCGAGGATTGCGCCGTCATCAAGCAGTTGACGCAGGCCACCCCGACCGTCTCCTTGCACATTCCATGGGACAAGGCCGATCCGAACCGGCTCAAGCAAGCGGCCTCCCGCTTCGGTCTCGGTTTCGATGCGATGAACTCCAACACCTTCTCGGACGCGAAGGATCAGAAATTCTCCTACAAGTTCGGCTCGCTGTCGCATGCCGATGCCGGCACCCGGCGGCAAGCCGTCGAACACAATCTCGAATGCATAGAGATCGGCAAGACGCTGGGCTCCAAGGCACTGACGGTGTGGATCGGCGACGGCTCGAATTTCCCCGGCCAGGTGAATTTCGCCAGGGCCTTCGAGCGTTACCTCGACGCCATGCGGCAGGTCTATACCGGGCTGCCTGACGACTGGAAGCTGTTCAGCGAGCACAAGATGTACGAGCCGGCCTTCTATTCCACTGTCGTCCAGGACTGGGGCACCAATTATATCATTGCCAGGGAACTCGGCGACAAGGCGTTCTGCCTCGTCGATCTCGGCCACCATGCGCCCAACGTCAACATCGAGATGATCGTGTCGCGGCTGATCCAGTTCAAAAAGCTCGGCGGCTTCCACTTCAACGATTCGAAATACGGCGACGACGACCTCGACGCCGGCTCCATCGACCCCTACCGGCTGTTCTTGGTCTTCAACGAACTGGTCGATGCCGAGCTTTCCGGCGCCGAGGGTTTCGATCCCGCCCATATGCTCGACCAGAGCCACAACGTCACTGACCCCATCGAAAGTCTCATGCTGTCGGCGGTCGAGGTGCAGCGCGCCTACACGCAGGCGCTGCTGGTCGACCGCAAGGCGCTCGAAAGTTTTCAGGACGACAATGACGCGCTGATGGCGACGCAGACGCTGAAAGCCGCCTATCGCACCGATGTCCAGCCGATCCTGGCCGTGGCGCGGCTGAACACCGGCGGCGCCATAGATCCGGTCGCCGCCTACCGGGCGGCGGGGTATCGCGCCAAGGTCGCGGCGGAACGCCCGGCGGTCGCCGGTGGCTCCGGCGGGATTGTTTAACACGCCTGACATCTGAATTGATCCGGCTGGCCCACCTCCGGCGGTGGACACGGTCGACTTCAGAGGTTCTTCTAGGTGTTCCCCGCCTTGGAGCACCCGCCATGCCCTTGACCCGTCGAACTCTGCTCGCCATCAGTTTTTCCCTGGCAATAGCCTCTTCGCCCTCGGGAGTGGCCTTTGCCGCCTCGCCCGCGCCGGCCAAGGGCGAGAACGGTATGGTCGTCACCGCCCAGCACTTGGCCTCGGAAGTTGGCGTCGAGGTGTTGAAGAAGGGCGGCAACGCGGTCGATGCGGCTGTCGCGGTCGGCTATGCCTTGGCTGTCGTCTACCCCAACGCCGGCAATATCGGCGGCGGCGGCTTCATGACCATCCGCTTCAAGGACGGCAAATCGACCTTCCTCGATTTCCGTGAGCGCGCGCCGCTTGCCGCGACCAAGACCATGTATCTCGACAAGGACGGCAACCCGGTGAAGAGGGCCAGCCTCGACGGCTATCTTGCGGTCGGCGTGCCGGGTTCCGTCGCCGGTTTCGAGGTGGCGCGCGAGAAATACGGCACCTTGCCCAGGCAGGACCTGATGGCGCCGGCGATCAATTTTGCCAAGGACGGCTTCATCCTCAATCAGGGCGATGCCGCCTCATTCGCCGGCAGTGCTGAAAGGTTGGCGAAGGACCCGGCGGCGGCGGCCATCTTCCTGAAACCGGACGGCAAGCCCTATGGCATCGGCGAGAAACTGATTCAGCCCGACCTTGCCGCGTCGCTCTCGGCCATTTCCGAGAAGGGTGCCGATGCCTTCTACAAAGGCGCCATAGCCGACGCCATCGTCAAGGCGAGCGGCGCCAAGGGCGGCATTCTTGCCAAGGGCGATTTCGAGCAATACGCGGTACGCGAACTCAAGCCGGTGACCTGCAATTACCGCGGCTACGAGATCATCTCTTCGCCGCCGCCGAGCTCGGGCGGCATCATCATCTGCGAAATCCTCAACGTGCTGGAAGGCTATCCGCTCTCTTATCTCGGCGCGGGCTCGGCCGAGACCGTGCATGTCATGGTCGAGGCGATGCGTCACGCCTATGTCGACCGCAATTCTGCGCTCGGCGATCCCGATTTCGTCGACAACCCGGTCTCCAAGCTGCTGGACAAAGCCTATGCCAAGGGAATCCGCGACAAGATCGATCCGTTCCGTGCCGGCGTGTCGCAAGACCTGATGCCGAAGGGCTTTGGCGAATCGAAGGAGACCACGCACTATTCGATCATCGACAAGGACGGCAACGCGGTCGCGGTCACCTACACGCTGAACGGCTCGTTCGGCGCTGGTGTCGTCGCCGACGGTACCGGCATCCTGCTCAACAACGAGATGGACGATTTCACCCAGAAACCCGGCGTGCCCAACCTCTACGGCCTGGTCCAGGGCGAAGCCAATGCCATCCAGCCGAAGAAGACGCCGCTGTCCTCGATGAGCCCTACCGTCGTGTCCAAGGACGGCAAACCGTTCATGGTCATCGGCAGCCCGGGCGGCTCGCGCATCATCACCATCACGCTGGAAGCGATCGTCAACGTCATCGACCACGGCATGAACATCCAGGAGGCTATCGACGCGCCGCGCATCCATCACCAATGGCTGCCCGACACGGTCTACATCGAGCCGTTCGGACTTTCGCCCGATACCGAAAGGCTGCTGGCCGGGATGGGCTATCACCTCGATCTCAGTGACCAGAACTGGGGGCAAGCGGCGGGCATTCTCGTCGGCGGCAAAAGCCTGGCGGAAATCGAGAAGGGCGGCGGCGCCCGCTACAATGGCGCCATCGACAGCCGCGCGGCATCGGGCGAAGCACTTGGATATTGACAGGCCGCAAGCCTGTTCCTTGCCGGACGAGGCCGGAGTCCGCCCATCGGGACCAGCCTCCGCTTGACACCCCGGCTGGAACCGTCAGGTCACCAGCGTGACGGTCGATGCAATCAGCATCAAGGCGGCGATGCCGACGAAGAGCGCATAGATGCGTGGCCGGTCGAGCAGCAGCGCGTTTCCCGATATCCAGGCCGACGTGGCGCCGCCCAGAGCGAAGAGGAAGCCGTTGCGATGGCCGAAAGTCATCGACGCGGCCATCAGCCCGCCGATGATCAAGGCGCCGAACACGATGATCACGGCGACCGCGTATTTCTCGAAGTCGTTGTTGCCGATCCCTGGTCCGATCGCGTTCAAATTCGGCAGGTCGTCCGGATCGAAGGGGCTCGCCGACCCGTATTCGTCTTGACCCATGGATTCTCGCATCACTTGATCTCCGCTGACCGGCAACAAACCATCAACGCCTGCCGAGCGCAACCCGATCGCGCTGTGGCGGATGCGTCCGGCACCGCCTTCGGTGTCTTTCCGGGATGGTTTGCTGAAGATTTTCGGAGCTGTTGCCGGATCGCGTCACCTGCCTTTATCGGTTTGTGGCCTCCGACCCCTGCCGGTGACGGTTAACCGTGCGGTACAGGCGGCTTTCGCGGTGCGGCAAAGGAATACCGCCCTTGCTGAACACCTGCCTCGGTAAGAAGCACCTTGCGCCATCATTCCTGTAAAGGGGAGGCGCTCAGTCGACGATAGGGGATGCCATCAAATCTTGCCGTCACAAAATCGGTGACGGACATCTTGCGCTTGCGTCCGTCGCTGCAGGCGTAAACCGGCCAACCGGCATCGCTGCATTCGCTGGCTGCGCAAATACGCGCCAGGCAGTTACCGATAGTCAACCGGAAGCCGCCTTTGCCGGCGAAGCCTTGCAACAAGCTGCCGTCCGCCGAGCGCCATGTCCGCGCACGGAATTCCGCCCGCAAAAGCAATGGTTCGAGGGGGATCGCAAGATTGGTTTCGCCGGCACGCCCTGCGAACCACAGACGGAAGCGCGCCATTGCAGTCGTGTATGCGGTCACAAGATCCGGTTCGCGAAAATAGGCGATCGGCAGGTTGGAGCGGTCAAACAGATGAGACATGCGCTCGCTTGCCTCTACCGGCGTCAGCAAGGCAACAAAGGTAAGAAAGGCGAAGCAAGCTCGCGACATTTTACAGCAGCCATTTCTATCTCGGCCTGCCGGTTTGGCCCCGGTTGCCCTCCAGCAACATCCCGCCGATCGTCGCCCTACGCAAGCCGCTTGCTGAGGCGGTCCATAAAGCGGCCGAGTGCGCAATTCGCAAGGCAGCCGAGTTAAAGCGATTGGAGCCGAAGGCGGTGACCCGCATCAACAAGTTTGCGCGGGCGGGCGAGATACAGTCGGCATTAGAGCGGTTCAGCGTTTGATAGAATCGCTGCACCGCTCTAACTCTTTGTTTCACGCAATTCCGGACGGAAAACCGCTACGCACTTTTCCTGAAATTGCTCGAGCGGCAAGGAGGAACACCCGCCGCAGCCTGAGTTCCTCAGCCGAGGCGAGCCGGCGGCAGTACGAACAGACTGGCGCCGTTCTCCCGGCCGCGCTCGACATAGCCGATGATGCCGAACCATCTGGCGACGTCGGACCCCTGGAGCCAGCTGCGCGAGCGGATGGGAAGGTTGCCGGCGAGCGCCTGGATATGCCTGATATGCCGCTTGCAGAAGCGGATGGTTGAGGCGCGGAAGAAATCCTCCTGCGCTGCAAACAGTGTATCAGCGGCCTCGCTGCTCTCGTGCCAGGCGATGATCGCCACGGCTTTCTCGCCCTCGACAAGCGCGTGCGCCCGGCCTTCCTTCAAATTCATCATCAGATTGTCATAGGCGATCTTGCTGTCCTTGCCGGCCGCCGCGTACTCGTCCGACATCCGCTTGGACAGGCTATGGAAGACATCCTCGAGATCCCCCAGCGTCGCTGCGCGTGCTCTCATTTCACCTCCTGCAGCCCCGGCAGGAAGTTTGCCCTAGGGACGGCGCATCACCAAGCAAAAGGAATCCGCTGATATGGCGATGGGAGCAAAGTCATTCCGTGCAGAAGCGCGGTGCGACATATAGAGTTAAACTCGGGAAGGCGAGCGCATCACAAAATGGCTAACGTCAACTTTTGCATCATAGTCCGTTGTCCTAACAGCATCTGTCGCAAGGATAGCTTCGGCTTGAGCGGCGTCGAGACATGAGGCCCAGCCTGATCCTTCTTTCAGCGGCGGCCATGTTGTCGGCCGGCCTTGGCGCATACGCTGCGGAAGTCAATCTGAGCACCCTGCCATGCGACAGGGCGGTCAAGCGTTACGTGGAATACCAGCCAAAAATTCCGCGCGACTATCGGGTGGAGCGACGGATCGGAACACATCGGCTCTTTATCCCATGGGCATATTTTCTGGGCCGCCCCGGGCCTTGGTCCCTTAATTGCCAGCAGCGGTACGATTGGACCTCGATTGCATTTTGGGTTCCGGATCTCCAGCCGCCCGAAAAGGATTTGTCCGGCATGTCCATGCTGCCGGCAGCGCCGGTGGAGAGCGACAGACCATCCCCCGGGCCCGACGAATGGGTACTCCGGATCATCCGCCTTGCGCCAATACGCGACGATGACACTAGCGTATCGGAAATGGTGGCGAATTCACGAAAGTTCATCTGGAGGGGACAGCGAGAGCTTCCAGACGGCATATTGACACGAGGGGGCGCGAACAACTGGTTCCGCCTCGCTGCGCAAGACGATGTTCTGATTAATTGTTTTGAGGCGTCAGGCGGATTCTGCTCTGTCACCCTCGATCTAAAGGATTTGCGATTGCGAATCTGGACGAGTTACAGAAGGTCCGGTGTTCATCAGCATGATATAATTTTGGCGGGCATAAGAACATTGCTCACCGAGTGGCAAACAAAGGAACCACGGACTTGAATGCAGAAGGCTAGAATGGTCGCGCTTGCCGATGCTCAAAAGAAATGCGATGGATCCGGCGCCCTCATTGATCTCCAAAAGATATTCTCGGTCGGCATTGTGCCTGGAATTGGGTCTGCGCCCCTCCACTCCCGTAACCGGATCGAACGAAGGCAGGGATACACGCCGGCCTTCCGATGTTTGACAGGACGGCTCATTGCAAGGACCATGTGTAACACCCGTGTGTGGCACTCGGGCAGACCTAAGCACTTAATTTTGCTAGTTTTTCAGCTAAGTCAACACCTTAGAAAGGTGCTGGTGCCCAGAGGCGGATTCGAACCACCGACACGCGGATTTTCAGTCCGCTGCTCTACCAACTGAGCTATCTGGGCCTGTTCCGGCTAACGAAAACTCGTGTTCCGGGTTTCATGGCGACGCCGTGGCGCCCCTTGAAAGCGCGTGGGTTATAGCACGGGAATCCGGCCTGTCCAGCGCCCAGATGTGGATTTTCCTGCAGGAAAACAAATGCCGCCCGACGGGCTGGTTTCCGTGCCGTGCGTCCGCCTATCTGGCGCTTGCCAGGCCTTTGCGAAAGTCGGACGGCGTCATGCCGGCCAGCTTGCGGAAGGATTTGTTGAAGGCGCTGAGCGAGCCGAAGCCACTGTCCATGGCCACGCGCAGCACATTGGCGTCCTGATGCATCAACAGCGCCTGCGCATAGCTTAGCCGCAACAGGTTGACATATTCGTTGAGCGTCATGCCGGTCGATTTCTTGAACAGGCTCATGGCGTATTTCGGGTGGATGTCGGCGGCCGCCGCTATGTTCACGCAATCGATATCGTAGAGGAAATTCTCGGCGATGAAATCGCACATGCGCCCGACATTGCGCGATGACTGCTGGTCGAAGGGGCTGCCCGCATCCTGCCCGGCGGCGTTTTCCGGAACCAGCCTGTAGGGCTCGAACCGCACCCGCTCCAGCCTGAGCAGAAGTTCATTGACGGCGTGCTCGGCTTTGGCCGGATCGCCCGAACGGGCATAGCGGTTCCATCGGGCGAAATTGTCCCTGTCGGATTGATCGGTTGCGCTGGTCACCAGCGTCGCACCGGTCATCAGTCGGTGGCGTATATCCGCCGGCAGATGCAGCCGGAAGAAATGCACCAGCGGCAGATGCGCGCCGGCATAGACGGCGTCGTCGGAGAGATCGTCCATCTGGTGCGGCAAGCCGCCCCAGAACAGGCACATCTCGCCGGCCGAAAGCGAGACTTCGTGCTCGTTCATGCGGTAGTGGACGGAGCCGCGGACGATGAAATTCACCTCGACCTGGGCATGCCAATGCGGCTTGAGCATTACCAGCGGACTGGTGTGGAACATCTGCAGCAGCAGCGGCAGGCCTTCCACGCTGCTCGCGCCGGGCTGGTAAAACGGCCTTTCAGACATCTTACTTTCCGCCAATTTCATATTCCCTCTGTCGGGGACAGGCCTTTGCCGGTGCCTAGTGTAGCCACGCTCGCAAAGAGAGCAAATGAAATGGGAGGATTTCAATGCGCATCACACTGTCCTGCGCCGCGCTCGCGCTTGCCCTGGGCTCCGCCCCGGCCTTCGCGCAATCTGGCGAAATCACGATCTGGAGCTGGAACATCGCCGCTTCTTCGCTGAAGTCGACCATTGCCGGCTTCAACAAGCTGCATCCCGACATCAAGGTCACGGTCCAGGATCTCGGCAACCAGCCGACCTATGACAAGTCCATAGCGGGCTGTGCCGCTGGTGGCGTCGGCCTGCCCGATATCGTCACCATCGAGAATGGCGAGGCCGAGAACTACTGGAGCCAGTTCCCCGATTGCTTCGTCGATTTGCACACGCTGGGCTACACGGCCGAGGACCAGAAGAAATTCCCCGATTTCAAGCGCACCGAGCTCGAAGTCGGCGACAAGGCCTATGCCATGCCGTGGGATTCCGGTCCGGTCGCCGCCTTCTATCGCCGCGACTTCTATGAGAAGGCCGGCGTTGATCCGGCATCGATCAAGACCTGGGACGATTTCATAGCCGCCGGCAAGACAATTCAGGCGGCCAATCCAGGCGTCTCGATGACCAACGCCGATTTCAACGGCGACAGCGAGTTGTTCCGCATGATCTCCAACGAGCAGGGCTGTGCCTATTTCGCCGAGGACGGCCTGTCGATCACGGTCAACCAGCCCAAATGCGTCGATGCCATGACCAAGCTCAAGGAGATGAAGGACGCCGGCATTGTCTCGTCGGCCGACTGGAGCACCAAGATCACCAACAACACCGCCGGCACCGTCGCCACCCAGGTCTATGGCGGCTGGTACGAGGGCACCATCCGCACCGAATCGCCCGGTGAAAGCGGCAAATGGGGCGTCTACCTGATGCCGAGCCTGACCGCGGACGGCCCGCGCGCCGCCAATCTCGGCGGCTCCTCGCTCGCCATCACCTCGGCGTCGAAGAACAAGGAAGCGGCCTACGAGTATTTGAAATACGCGCTCGGGACCAATGAAGGCCAGATCACCATGCTGAAGGAGTTCGGCCTCGTTCCCTCGCTGGTCTCGGCGCTGAACGACCCCTATGTCAGCCAGGGCCTGCCCTACTGGGGCGGCCAGGCGGTGTGGAAGGATATCCTGGGCACCTTGCCCAAGGTTGTTCCGAGCCGCGGCACGCAGTTCCAGAGCGATGCCGAGATCATCGTGCGCGCGGTGCAGACCAAATATCTCGCCGGCGGCTATCCCGACGCCAAGGCGGCACTCGACGATGCCGCCAGCCAGATCGCATCAGCGACTGGGCTGCCGATCAAGTCCTGAGGTGCCGACAGCTTCCCTCTCCCCGTCACTATGCGGGGGGAGGGTGCCGGCAGGCGGATGACGGACGGCGCCCAATTCGGCGATCGTGCCCGCACAAACCAGCAGAAAGGAGGAGAAGGATGCGCAACCGCAATGCCACGGCCTATCGCTTCCTCACGCCCTATCTCCTGATCTTTGCCATCTTCTGGGTGTGGCCGATCATCTCCTCGTTCCTGATCTCGTTCCAGGCGACGCGCACCGTTCCCTGGCGCTTCGCGCCCGGCTTCAACTGGGGCCGCTTGATCGGCGACCCTGCCTTCTTCAACGCGCTGAAGAATACGCTGCTTATCCTGGTCATCCAGGTCCCGGTGATGATCGCGCTGGCCATGGTGATGGCTGTTCTTCTGAATTCGCCGTTGCTCAAGGCGCGCGGTCTCTACCGCTTCGCCTTTTTCGCCCCGGTGGTGGTCGGCGAGGTCGCCTATTCGGCTGTCTTTCGGCTGATGTTCAGCCTCGATTTCGGCATCGTCAACAAGCTCCTGAACAGCATCGGTCTGCCTAAGGTCGACTGGTTCTCCAATGTCACGCCGGCCATGGCGCTGATCATGATTGCGGTCACCTGGCGCTGGGCCGGCTACAACGCCATCATCCTGCTGGCCGGCATGCAATCCATTCCCGAGGATGTCTATGAGGCGGCGACGCTCGACCGGGTGAGCAAGCTTAAGCAATTCTTCCACATCACTCTGCCGCTGTTGAAGCCGGTCATCGTCTTTTGCGCCGTGCTGTCGATCATCGGCACCATGCAATTGTTCACCGAGCCGTTCCTGATCACCGAGCGCGGCGGGCCAGGCGGCGGCACCGAGACGCTCGGCCTGCTGCTTTACCGTCAGGGCTTCCGTTCGCTCAATTTCGGTTACGCCTCGGCTGTTGCTTACACCATGGCGGGGCTGGCGATCGCGATCACGCTGGTGCAACTGTGGCTGATGAGGGAACCGAAATGACCTCGCTTTCCTCGTCCCGCCTGAGACGCAGCATCGCGCTGCACCTCTTCCTGACGCCGCTGGCGCTGATCTGGCTGTTTCCGCTGTGGATGATGGTGGTGTTCTCGACCATGCCCGACAACGGCATCTTCAGCCCCGGCATCGAACTGTTGCCGCACGGCAATTTTATCGACAATTTCAACAATCTGCAGCGCGACACCGACTTCGTCGGCGCCATCATCATCTCTGTCGGCGTTGCGGTGACCTACACCTTCCTGTCGGTGCTTTTGACCTCGATGGCCGGCTGGGCGCTGGCCCGCTATCAGTTCTTCGGCAAAAGCGTGGTCGTTGCCATCATCCTGGGCACCATCACGCTGCCCTATGCGGTGGTGCTGATCCCGCAATTCATCATGGTGGCGCGCGACTTCAAGCTCGCCAACACATGGGTGGCGCTGATCGTGCCGCCGCTGTTCAATTCGCTCGGCGTGCTGTTCATGCGCCAGAGCTTTTCGATGATGCCCGATGACCTGTTCGATGCCGCCCGTGTCGAGGGTGTCAAGGAGTGGCGCATCTTCGTCTTCATCGCCCTGCCGCTGGCGCGCCCGATGCTGGCAGCGCTCTGCATCATCCTGTTCCTCGCCTCGTGGAACAATTATCTCTGGCCGCTTTTGATCAACAGCCAGCCGGGTTCGATGACCGCGCCGGTGGCGCTCGGCACGCTGATCGGGCTGACCAAGGTGTCGTGGGGCGGCATCATGGCGGGCGCCGTGATGCTGACCGTGCCGATGCTCATCGTCTTCGTGCTGCTGCAGCGCCATTTCATCGCCGGCATCGCCGCCGGCGCGGTCAAGTAAGGGGCAGAATGGCAACCGTCACGCTCATCAATGTAGCCAAGCGCTTCGGCGCCTTCGAGGTCGTCCATGGCGCCGATATCGACATCGCCGATGGCGAGTTCGTCGTCTTCGTCGGTCCGTCGGGCTGCGGCAAGTCCACGCTGCTCAGGATGATAGCTGGGCTGGAGGACATCAGCGGCGGCGAGATCGCCATCGGCGGCAAGGTGGTCAATGATGTCGAGCCGGCCGACCGCGGCATCGCGATGGTGTTCCAGTCCTACGCGCTCTATCCGCATATGAGCGTCGAACAGAACCTCTCCTTCGGACTGCGCATGACCGGCAATCCGAAGGCTGACACCGACCGGCGGGTGAAGCGCGCGGCCGAGATCCTGCGCATCAGCGAATTGATGGACCGCCGTCCCAGGAAACTTTCAGGCGGCCAGCGCCAGCGCGTCGCCATCGGCCGCGCCATCGTGCGCGAGCCGCAGGTGTTTCTGTTCGACGAGCCGCTCTCCAATCTGGACGCCGAACTGCGTGTCCAGATGCGGGTCGAGATCTCGCGGCTGCACAAGGAACTCGGCGCGACGATGATTTACGTCACGCACGACCAGACCGAAGCGATGACGCTCGCTGACCGGATCGTCGTGCTGCGCGGCGGCCATGTCGAGCAGATCGGCCGGCCGCTCGATCTCTATGAAAATCCCGACAATATTTTCGTGGCCGGGTTCGTCGGTTCGCCGAAGATGAATTTCATAAAGGCTCACATTGTTGGGCGTGACGCCAGAGGTGTCGTCGTCGAACTGGCAGGCGAAAAGAAGACGCGGATCAGGCAACCCCTGACAGATGCCGCGCCGGAGCCCGGGCGCAAGGTCATCGTCGGCGTGCGGCCCGAACATTTCGGCGACGCGGGGGAGGGCGATGCCGATCTCGCCGTTGCCATCGACGTGGTCGAACACCTGGGCGGCACGAGTTTCCTCTACGCCAGGACGGCCAATGGCGAGGACGTGGTGATCCAGCGCGATGCGGCAAAGGTTCCCGACACGCCCGCTGTCACCGTTTCCATCCGCAAATCCTACCTGTTCGATGAAAAAGGGCTGCGGCTGCGCTGACCGGCCGCCCCTTTCCCAGCCCGCAAGGAGAATGACATGACTTCAACCACACCCATTCGCTGGGGCATTCTTGGGCCGGGCGGCATCGCCAAGGCCTTCGCCGGCGGCGTCGCCGGTTCGCGCACCGGGAAACTGGTCGCCATCGGTGCGCGCAACCCCGGCAAGCCTGGCTTGGCCGAGAGCTTCCCCGGCACCCGCATCCTCGACGGTTATGACGCTCTTCTCTCCGATCCGGAGATCGACGCGATCTATATCGCGGTCCCGCATCCCGGCCATGTGCACTGGGCGATCTGGGCGGCGGAAGCCGGAAAGCATGTGCTGTGCGAAAAGCCGCTCGCGCTGACCGCCTTCGAGGCCGACGCCATGATGCACGCCGCGCGCAAGGCAGGCACTTTTCTCGGCGAAGCTTTCATGTACCGGCTGCATCCGCAGACGTTGAAACTGGTGGACCTGGTCAAGTCGGGCGTCATCGGCGAGATCAGGATGATCAAGTCGAGCTTCGGCTTTGCCATGCCTGATTTCATGCCGGAGCACCGGCTCTATGCCAATGACCTCGCCGGCGGCGGCATTCTCGACGTCGGCGGCTATCCCGTCTCGATGGTGCGGCTGATTGCGGGTGCCGCCATCGGAGCGCCTTTCGCTGAGCCCGACAAGGTGGTCGGCGCGGCGCATCTCGGTCAATCCGGCGTCGATGAATGGGCCTCGGCCATCTTGCATTTTCCGGGCGGCATCGTCGCCGAAGTCTCCTGCAGCATCTCGCTCAACCAGGACAATGTCCTGCGTATCTTCGGCACAAAGGGGCGTATCGAGGTGCCCGACTTCTGGTTCGCCGGCGGCGACCGCGATGTCGGCCTCGGCCGGATCGACGTGATCGGTGCCGACGGCGCGCAAGAGACCATCAGCGTCAACGAGAAGCGCCATGTCTATTCCTTCGAGGTCGATGCCGCCGGCGAGGCGATCCGCGCCGGGCGGCAGGAATTCGCCTGGCCGGGCATGGGCTGGGCCGAAAGCCTCGGCACCTTGCGCGTGCTCGACAGATGGCGCGCGGCGGTGGGGCTGGAATATGAGATCGAGAAGGCGTCGCTGCGCACCAACACCATCTCCGGGCGGCCTTTGCGTTCGGGTGGCACGGCGATCGGCAAGCGCACCATTCCCGGTCTGTCGAAGCTGGCGTCGGTGGTGGCGCTCGGCTTCGAGGATTTCCGCACTTTCTCCTCGGGTTCGATCCTGCTCGACGCTTTTTTCGAGGCCGGTGGCAATCTGTTCGACACTGGCTATGTCTATGGCGGCGGCTACACCGAGACGCTGCTTGGCCAGTGGCTCAAGAACCGGGGCGTGCGCGGGCAATCGGCGATCATCGCCAAGGGAGCGCATTCGCCGCTGTGCTATCCCGACGTGATCGGCAAGCAGCTTGCCCAGTCGCTCGACCGTCTGCAGACCGACCATGTCGATATCTATTTCATGCATCGCGACAATCCGGACGTGCCGGTCGGCGAGTTCGTCGACGCGATGGATCGCGAGGTGAAGGCCGGCCGTATCCGAGGTCCGTTTGGCGGCTCGAACTGGACGATGCAGCGCATGGACGAGGCCATTGCCTACGCCGAGCGGACCGGCAAGCAGAAGCCCGGAGCCCTCTCCAACAACTTCTCGCTGGCCGAAATGCTGGAGCCGATCTGGGCCGGCTGCGTCACCTCGTCCACCGATGACTGGAAAGCCTGGCTGACAACCAGGCAGATGCCGAATTTCGCCTGGTCGAGCCAGGGACGCGGCTTCTTCACCGATCGCGCAGGACGCGACAGGCATGACAGTGACGAACTGGTGCGGGTCTGGTATTCGGAGCGGAATTTCGGTCGCCGCGACCGGGCGATCGAACTGGCCGCGAAGCTGGGCAAGAGCCCGATCCACATCGCGCTGGCCTATGTGCTCAATCAGCCCTTCCCGTCGGTGCCGCTGATCGGCCCGCGCACGCTGGGCGAACTGGACGACAGCCTGCGAGCGCTCGACATCACGCTGTCGCGCGACGACCTCGAATGGCTGGACGGCGACACCTTGCACGCTGCCTGATGCATGTCGCCCAAAACTGCGCAGCGGTTTTGCGACAACGACATGCGTAAAAGTCAAGGCCGGCGTCAGTCCCCGTCATTCGACGCTCTGACGCCGCGTCTGGCCGGAGTTCTTATGCTGGCATACATGCCGGTGGTGCGGAATTGGCCCGGACTAATGCCGTATAAGCGACGAAAGACTTTCGAAAAATAGTTCGGGTCCTCGAAGCCGCACAGAATGGCGACTTCCTTCACTGGCAGGAAGTCTGCCTTGGTCAAGAGCTTGGCCGCGCGTTGCAGACGCTGCTGCAGCACGAACTCGGCGGGCGGGATGCCTTCGCTCTCGGCGAAGCGGCGCGAGAAGTGGGCCCGGCTGAGCCCGCTGATCTCAACCAGATCCGCCACCGGCAGCGGCTTGTCGAGATTGGCGTTGATGTGATCGATGATCGGCTGCATGGCGCTCTGTTTTTCGGCGAAGGCGTGCGAGCCGAACACATCGTCATAGAGCGCCATCGCAGCCTCGTAGGCGATGGCCGAAGCAGCGCCTGGCGACGCGGCCCCCTTGATCAGGCGAAGACTGCAATCGGCGAGATGATCGACCGTCGCCGGCTGCAGCCTAAACACCGGCCCCGACACGTCGAGGATCGATTTGTGGATGCGCAACGCCTCCTCGCCGTTCATCGAGATCCAGAAATATTCCCAGCGCTCGTCCCTGGCCAGCCAGTAGCGGTGGTTGTGCGGCACCAGAACCAGCAGCGTGTCGTTCGCCTGCAGGCGGTAATCGCGGTTCTCGTAGCGCAGCCTGCCGATGCCGCTGATCGTGTGCTGGAGCACGGTGAACGGTGTCTGGCCGCGCTTTCGCCCGTCCCAGTCATAGGTCACGTCCTCACGCACCTCATAGCCCGTGCTGGTCGGCATCGCATGCAGGCGCTGGCGGCCGCGCGGCAGCGAGACCGTCCGCATCGACTGTCCATTGGCGATCAAATCCCGCAGCACAAAATTACCCCTGAAAGCATAATCCTTCTCTGGCCGCGCCCGCGAATAAGCGCATAATCCCGCCTCGAAGAACGCGCGCAACCCGTGATCGAGGAGCGGGCGGGAGGAGAGAAGGCCGGATTTCGGTTTGAATGGCCTGCATGCCAAGGCGTGTGGCGTTTTCCTCCCCTTACTGCTCCTTGCCTAACATTCGATTGGATCGAGGTGAAGGTGATGAGTTTCAAAATCGCTATTATCGGCGCCGGCAGCGTCGGCTTCACCAAGAAGTTGTTCACCGACATCCTGTGCGTGCCGGAATTCAAGGACATTGAATTCGCGCTGACCGACATCAGCGAGCACAATCTCGGGATGATCAAGGCGATCCTCGACAGGATCGTCGAGGCGAACGGATTGCCGACCAGGGTGACCGCGACAACCGCTCGCCGCAAGGCGATCGAGGGCGCGCGCTATATCATCAGCTGCGTACGGGTCGGTGGTCTCGAAGCCTATGCCGACGATATCCGCATTCCCTTGAAATACGGTATCGACCAGTGCGTCGGCGACACCATCTGCGCCGGCGGTATCCTCTACGGTCAGCGCAACATTCCGGTGATTCTCGATTTCTGCCGGGATATTCGCGAGGTCGCCGAGACGAACGCGAAATTCCTCAACTACGCCAACCCGATGGCGATGAACACCTGGGCGGCGATCGAATACGGCAAGGTCGACACGGTCGGCCTCCGCCACGGCGTCCAGCACGGCGCCGAACAGATCGCGGTGGTGCTGGGTGCGAAATCGCCGCGGGAACTCGACTACGTCTGTTCCGGCATCAACCACCAGACGTGGTTCATCGAGTTGCGGCTGAACGGCCGTGAAATCGGCAAGGACGAACTGATCGCCGCTTTCGAGGCGCACCCGGTCTATTCCCGGCAGGAGAAGCTTCGCATCGATGTGCTCAGGCGTTTCGGCGTCTATTCGACCGAAAGCAATGGCCATCTCTCCGAATACCTGCCCTGGTACCGCAAGCGCCCCGACGAGATCACGCGCTGGATCGACATGTCGGACTGGATCCATGGCGAGACCGGCGGCTACCTCCGCTATTCCACGGAAACCCGCAATTGGTTCGAGACCGAATATCCGCAATTCCTCGAAGCGGCTTCGAAGCCGATCGATCCGCAAAAGCGCTCCAACGAGCATGCCAGCCACATATTGGAGGCGCTGGAGACCAACCGCGTCTACCGTGGCCACTTCAATGTCAAGAATAACGGCGTCGTCACCAACCTGCCACCGGATGCCATCGTCGAATCGCCGGGCTTCGTCGATCGCTTCGGCATCAACATGGCCGCCGGCATCACGCTGCCGGAAGCTTGTGCCGCCACCTGCATGGCCTCGGTCAATGTCCAGCGCATGTCGGTCCATGCCGCCATATCCGGCGACATCGATCTTCTGAAGCTCGCCGTGCTGCATGACCCGCTGGTCGGCGCGGTCTCGACCCCGGAGGAGGTCTGGCAGATGGTCGACGAAATGGTCGTCGCCCAGGCGCAATGGTTGCCGCAATATGCTCATGCTGTTCCGGCGGCCAAGGAGCGGCTGTCGAAATCCTTGGTCAAGACAAGCGAATGGGCCGGCGCCGCGCGGCGCAACGTGCGCTCGATCGAGGAATTGCGCGCCGAAAAAGCCGCATTGAAACAGACCGGCTGAAAAATCGGGCGCCGCGGGGGGATCCAGGGAGGCAGGTCCACCGCAGTCAGTCGTCCTGGAGCAATTCCAGAAGAAATGCAGTGCGGTTCTCCGTCAGGACTGCGTACAGGCATGGACTAGACGAGCAGCAAACGTCTGAACACGAGGGAGGAGACAATGAGGAACCTACGCAGCATTGGCATTGCCGCCGGACTGGCGCTGAGCGTCTCCGTTTGGGCGCTCAACGCTTTCGCTTCCGAACCGACCGTCCCGCCGGTGCCGGCGACGTTTCCGGCGGAGGGCAAGATCAGGTATGTGGCGCGCGACTCCATCCTGGAGTTCAAGGCGCTGCCCGCCTATCACGAGCCCGACTGGGTTACGGAAAAATACGTCAAGACCGGCAAGCTGCCGCCGGTGAAGGACCGGCTGCCGAAAGAGCCGCTGGTCTTCAAGACCGCCAACATGCCTGACGGTACAGGCGTCTATGGCGATACGATGCGCCATGTCATCGGCGGCCGGCCGGAAGGCTGGAATTACGGCGCCGGCCAGACCCAAGGCTGGGGCGGCATCGACATCGGCCTTTCCGAATGCCTGACGCGTACCGCGCCGCTTTTCCAGGTCGAGGCCAAGGACACCGAGCCGCTGCCCAACCTGGCCAAAAGCTGGGACTGGTCGACGGACGGCCACAAGCTGACCATGCACCTGATCGAAGGTGCCAAATGGTCGGATGGCGTTCCCTTCAACGCCGACGACGTCATGTTCTACTGGGACGACGAAGTCATGGACCCCAACGTCTCGCCGCTCAATGGCGCCACTCAGGATACCTTCGGCGTCGGCACGACGCTCAAGAAGATCGACGACTACACCGTCGAGTGGACCTTCAAGGACGCCTTCCCGAAACAGCACCTCTACGCAATGGCCTATGGTACCTTCTGCCCTGGCCCCTCTCATATCTTGAAGCCGCAGCACCCGAAATATTCGAAAAACACCTACGAACAGTTCAAGAACGCCTTCCCGCCGGAATACATGAACATGCCTGTCATGGGCGCCTGGGTGCCGGTCGAATATCGGGCCGACGACATCATCGTCATGCGCCGCAACCCCTACTATTGGAAGGTGGACGAGAAGGGCAACCAACTGCCCTATCTCAACGAGCTGCATTACAAACTGTCGACCTGGGCCGACCGCGACGTCCAGGCGGTGGCTGGCTCGGGCGACTTCTCCAACCTGGAGCAACCGGAAAACTTCGTCGCTTCGCTGAAGCGCGCGGCGGAGGCGAATGCGCCGGCGCGCCTTGCCTTCGGCCCGCGTCTGATCGGCTACAACCTGCGCCTGAACTTTTCCGCGAACGGCTGGGGCAACCCGGACGAACGCGGCCAAGCGATCCGCGAGTTGAACCGCAACGAGGATTTCCGCAAGGCCGTCACCATGGCGCTTGACCGCAAGGCGCTGGGCAGTTCCCTCGTCAAGGGACCGTTCACCGCGATCTATCCGGGCGGCCTCTCCTCGGGCACCAGCTTCTACGACCGCAAATCCACCGTCTACTATCCTTTCGACCTCGAGGCCGCCAAAGCCGAACTCGCCAAGGCCGGCCTGAAGGACACCGACGGCGATGGTTTCGTCAACTTTCCATCCGGGACCGCCGGCGGCAAGAATGTCGAGATCGTGATGCTGGTCAACAACGACTACACAACTGACAAGAGCCTCGCCGAAGGCGTGGTCGCGCAGATGGAGAAGCTTGGCCTCCGGATCGTGCTTAACGGGCTTAACGGCACCCAGCGCGACGCCACGCAATATTCAGGCCGCTTCGACTGGCTGATCCGGCGCAATGAGCAGGAGCTGACCTCCGTGGTGCAGAACACCGTGCAGCTCGCTCCAGTCGGTCCCAAGACCAGCTGGGATCACCGCGCGCCGGAAAGCGGCGAGGTCGATCTGATGCCTTTCGAGAAGGATCTCGTCGACATCGTCAACAAGTTCGTCTCGTCAAAAGACAATGACCAGCGCGCCAGCCTGATGAGAGACTTCCAGAAGATTTCGACCGAGCACGTCTATAATATCGGCCTGACGGAATATCCCGGTGCCTTGATCGTCAACAAGCGTTTTTCCAACATTCCTCAGGGCACGCCGATCTTCATGTTTAACTGGGCTGAGGATTCGATCATCCGCGAACGTGTCTTCGTCGCGGCGGACAAGCAGGCGAAATATGAACTGTTCCCTGAAGAGCTTCCCGGCAAACCCGGAGACAAGGGTCCGATGTAAGTTTACCTCCCCTGACCGAGAGAGACCCGGCCGCGCCGCGGGGGGGGCCGGGACAAGCCAACCCTCCGAATGCCGCTCCAAGGGGGCGGCCGGCGAGATGAGGAAGCGGACCGTCCATGTTGCGATTCCTGCTCATGCGCATAGCGTCGGCAATACCGGTTCTCGCAATCTTGAGCCTGGTCACCTTTGCCATCATCCAGGCGCCGCCTGGCGACTATGCCGATTATATCCGCTCGCAACTGATCAACCAGGGCGGAGCCTCCTTCGCCGAGGCCGACGCACAAGCCCAGGCGTATCGTGTCGAACACGGCCTCGACAAGGCGCTGCCCGTCCAATATCTCAACTGGATCGGCGGCATCGTCACCCGCGGCGATTTCGGCTACAGCCTCTACTACAACAAGCCGGTGGCCGACGTCGTCGGCGAGCGCCTGCCGCGCACGCTGCTGCTCGCGCTGGTTTGTCATCTGCTCGCCTCGGTGCTGGGCATCACCTTCGGTATATTGGCGGCGACAAGGCAATACACCTGGATCGATACGACGCTGTCGGCCATCTCCTTCCTCGGCATGACGGTGCCGCGCTTCCTGATGGCGCTGATCATCGTCTATCTCCTGGTCTTCCAGTTCAATGTCTCGGAGATCGGCTCATTCTTCTCGCCGCAATATGGCGGCGCGCCATGGTCGTGGGCCAAGTTCGTCGACCTGGTCAAGCATGTCTGGCCCGTGGTGGCGATCGCCACCTTTGGCGGCCTCGCCTACAATATGCGGGTCATGCGCGGCAATCTGCTCGATACGCTCAACGCGCAATATGTCGAAACGGCCAAGGCCAAGGGCCTGACCGGCGGCGCCGTCGTCATGCGCCACGCCGTGCCCAACGCGCTGCACCCGCTCGTCATGTATCAGGGCGTGGTGCTGCCCTATATGCTGACCGGCGAGATCGAAACGGCGATCATCTTCGCGCTGCCGACCGTCGGTCCGGCGATCGTCGGCTCGATGGCGGTCGGCGACGTGTATGTCACCGCGACCTTCATGATGGTGCTGTCGGCGACGCTGATCGTCGGCAATATCATCGCCGACATGCTTCTCGTCCTGCTCGATCCGCGCGTGCGCCAGTTCGGGGAGGACTAGATGCTGGCACGCGACCCTTCACCATCGCCACTGCCGGACGAGCGAGCCACGGTGGCGCCCGCACGCGGCAATGAGAGCTACATGGCGCTTGTCTGGCGCCGGCTGCAGCGCTCCTGGACCGGTATGGCCGGGCTTTGGCTGGTCGTGCTGCTGCTGGTCATGGCGACGTTCGCCGAATTCCTGGCGCCGATGGACCCGAAGGCGACCGATGTCGGCTTCGCCCCGCCGCAAGTGCCCGTCTTCCACGACAAGGACGGCAATTTCACCGCGCGACCGAGGGTCTACGCGCTGGCCGATTCGGCCGACCTCGATCCTGTCACCTTCCAGCCCATCGTCGGGCCCGACTACGATCATCCGAGGCTGCTTGGCTTCTTTGTCGAAGGCGCACCCTACAAGCTCTTCGGGCTGATACCGTCGAGCCTGCATTTCTTCGCCTCGACGGACGGCCAGCCGGTGCACTTTCTCGGCACCGACAAATTCGGCCGCGATGTGCTGTCGCGCGCCATTCACGGCTCGCGCGTTTCGCTGATGATCGCGCTGACGGTCGTCTTCATCATTACCGTGATCGGCACCACCGTCGGCATGGTCTCGGGTTATTTCGGCGGCCGGTTCGACGTCTGGATGCAGCGCTTCGTCGACCTGGTGCTCGCCTTCCCGCAACTGCCGCTCTATCTGGCGCTGACGACGCTGATCCCGGTCACCGCGCCGACCAATGTGTTCCTCGCCTTCGTCATCATCGTCATGTCCGCGCTGGGCTGGGCGCAGATGTCGCGCGAGGTGCGCGGCAAGACGCTGGCGCTGGCACGCATCGAATATGTGCGCGCCGCCATGGCGGTCGGCGCCACCGACCGGCGCATCATCATGCAGCACATCTTCCCCAATGTGATGAGCCACGTGATCGTCGCCGTGACGCTGGCGATCCCGACAGTGGTTCTCTTGGAATCCTTCCTCGGTTTCCTCGGCTTCGCCGTCAAGCCGCCGCTGATCTCGTGGGGCCTCATGCTGCAGGACACCGCGACCTATTCGGTCATCGGCACCTATCCCTGGATCCTGTCGCCGGTCGGTTTCGTGCTCGTCACCGTCTTTGCCTTCAACGCACTCGGTGACGGCCTGCGCGACGCCGTCGACCCCTATTGAGGTGGCAGGGATGACCGTCGCGCTCGCCGAATCCTTCGCCCCGGTCGTCCGGCACGACCATGACGCACGCTAGGGCCAGCCCGTCATCGATGCCCGCAACATCGAGGTTGCCTTCAAGGTCGTGCATGGCACCGTCGAAGCCGTCAAGGACATCTCGTTCCAGCTCTATCGCGGCGAGACGATCGCCATCGTCGGCGAATCCGGTTCCGGCAAGTCGGTGACGGCACGCACCGTCATGGGTCTGTTGTCGCGGCGCGCCACCGTGTCGCCCAGGTCGAGCGTGGAATATGACGGGCAGGACATCCTGAAGTTTCCCGAACGCGCCCGGCGCAAACTGCGCGGCAACCGCATCTCGATGATCTTCCAGGAGCCGATGAGCTCGCTCAATCCGATCTATACGGTCGGCAGCCAGATCGTCGAGGCTATCAGGGTGCATCGCCAGGTGAGCCGCAAGCAAGCCTGGGCGCGGGCACTCGAGCTGCTGCGGCATGTGCAGATTCCTGAACCCGAAGCGCGGCTCAAGCAATATCCGCACCAGCTCTCGGGCGGACAGCGGCAGCGCGTGATGATCGCCATGGCGCTCGCCAACAATCCCGACGTACTGATCGCCGATGAGCCGACCACCGCGCTCGACGTCACGGTCCAGGCGCAGATACTCAACCTGATCCGTAACCTGCAGAAAGAACTGCGGATGGCGGTGATCCTGATCACCCACGATCTCACCGTGGTGCGCAAGTTCTCCGATTATGTCTATGTCATGCAGCATGGCGAAATGCGCGAACACAACGTCACCGAACGGCTCTTCACCGATCCGCGGCATCCGTACACCCAGCGATTGCTCGGCTCCGCGCCACGCGGTCGACCGCAACCGCTACCGGAGGGCTCCGGCACCATCCTCGAAGCGAACGGCGTGCGCGTCTGCTTCATGCTGCGCCACGGCACGTTCCTCAAACCGGACTGGCGCGAACTGGTTGCCGTCGACGATCTCGGCCTCAAGCTTTGCCGCCACGAAACGCTGGGGTTGGTCGGAGAGTCCGGGTCCGGCAAGACCACCTTCGGCCAGGCGCTGCTGAGATTGACCGATGCCAAGCGCGGCGAGATCCGTTTCGATGGCCAGCCGATCCAGAGCCTGTCGCGGGCGCAGATGCGGCCGCTGCGGTCGCGCATGCAGATCGTTTTCCAGGATCCGTTCTCCTCGCTCAATCCGCGCATGACGATCGGCCAGATCATCGAGGAAGGGTTGGTCGTCAACAGCATCGGCGCGACGCGGCGCGAGCGGGTCGAGCGGGTGCGCGAGGCGCTGGTCAGCGCCGGCATGCCTGGCGATATCCTGTCGCGGTTCCCGCACGAATTCTCCGGCGGCCAGCGGCAGCGCATCGCGATTGCCCGCGCCATCGCGCTCGAACCCGAGTTCATCCTGCTCGACGAGCCGACGTCGGCGCTCGACCTGTCGGTGCAGGCGCAGATCATCGATCTGCTGCGCAAGCTGCAGGATGAGCGCGGCTTGAGCTACCTCTTCATTTCGCACGACCTGAAAGTGGTGCGCGCCCTGTGCCACCGCGTCATCGTCATGCAGCACGGCAAGATCGTCGAGCAGGGACCGGTCGACGACGTCCTTACCAATCCCAAGACCGCCTACACCGAACGGCTCGTCAGGGCCGCTTTCGACGTGGCCTGAACACATGCCGGAGGTTAGCGTGGCAAGACATCCCAGGATCACTTTCATCGGCGCCGGATCGACGGTGTTCATGAAGAATATCGTCGGCGACGTGCTGCGGCGCCCGGCGCTTTCGGGCGCCACGATCGCGCTGATGGATATCAATCCGCAGCGGCTGGAGGAAAGCGCCGTCGTGGTCAACAAGCTGATCGCCACGCTCGGCGTGAGGGCGAGGGCCGAGACCTATTCCGACCAGCGCAAGGCGCTCGCCGGCGCCGACTTCGTCGTCGTCGCCTTCCAGATCGGCGGCTATGAACCCTGCACGGTCACGGATTTCGAGGTGCCGAAGACTTACGGCCTGCGCCAGACGATCGCTGACACGCTCGGCGTCGGCGGCATCATGCGGGGCCTGAGGACCGTGCCGCATCTTTGGAAGGTCTGCGAGGACATGCTTGCCGTCTGCCCGCAGGCGATCATGCTGCAATACGTCAACCCGATGGCGATCAACACCTGGGCGATATCAGAGAAATTTCCCGAGATCAGGCAGGTCGGTCTGTGCCACTCGGTGCAAGGCACGGCGATGGAACTGGCGCACGACCTCGACCTTCCCTACGACGAGATTCGTTACCGCTCGGCTGGTATCAACCACATGGCTTTCTACCTGAAATTCGAGCATCGCCAGCCGGATGGTTCCTATCGTGACCTCTACCCGGACCTCGTGCGCGCCTATCGAGAGGGCCGCGCGCCCAAGCCTGGCTGGAACCCGCGCTGCCCCAACAAGGTGCGCTACGAGATGCTGACCCGGCTCGGCTATTTCGTCACCGAAAGCTCGGAGCATTTCGCCGAATACACCCCCTATTTCATCAAGGACGGCCGCCCCGACCTGATCGAGAAATACGGCATTCCGCTCGACGAATATCCCAAGCGCTGCGTCGAGCAGATCGAGCGCTGGAAGGACCAGGCGCAGGCCTACCGGTCGGCCCAACGCATCGAGGTCGAGGAGTCCAGGGAGTATGCGTCCTCGATCATGAATTCGGTCTGGACCGGCGAGCCGTCGGTCATCTACGGCAATGTCCGCAACAATGGCTGCATCACCTCGCTGCCCCGCGATTGCGCCGCCGAAGTGCCGTGCCTCGTCGATGCGTCCGGCATCCAGCCGACCTATATCGGGGACCTGCCGCCGCAGCTGACGGCGCTGATCCGCACCAACATCAACGTGCAGGAACTGACGGTGCGGGCGCTGATGAGCGAAAACCGCGAACACATCTACCACGCGGCGATGATGGATCCGCACACGGCGGCCGAACTCGACCTCGACCAGATCTGGTCACTGGTCGATGATCTCCTGGCCGCTCACGGCGACTGGCTGCCTGCCTGGGCGCGCGTGAAACGCAAGAACGAGGCCGCCTGACCGGCGGCGCTCGTCTCATTTCGGCTCGTCGGCGTCCGGTTCTTCCTCGTCGTCGCGGGCGGAGATGACATAGGCGCCCTTCAGCCAGCGATTGAGGTCGATGTCCTTGCAGCGCGTCGAGCAGAACGGATAGGTCTCGCGCGCTGAGGGCTTGCCGCATTCAGGGCAAGGGCGCTTCGGCCGTAGCGGCGTGACTTTGTCGTCCACGCTCATGGTCGCGTGGACGACCAGTTTTGATGGGTCTTGAAACCTTCGCCCGACAGCAGCGCCACCGTCTCATAGAGCGGCAAGCCGACGATGTTGGTGTAGGAGCCGACGAGCTTGACGACGAAGGCGCCGGCCAACCCTTGCACGGCATAGCCTCCGGCCTTGCCGCGCCACTCGCCCGAGGCGACATAGGCGTCGATCTCCGCGCGCGGCAGCCGCTTGAAGCGCACCCGGGTCTCGACGAGCCGCTGGCGCAGTTTGCCGCCCGGCGTGATCAGGCATATGCCGGAATAGACCCGGTGCGAACGTCCGGACAAGAGCCCGAGGCAGTTGGCGGCATCGTCGAGCGTCTCGGCCTTGGGCAGGATGCGCCGCCCGACGGCGACCACCGTGTCGGCGGCCAGCACGAAGCTCGGCGCATGATCCGTCTCGGTCTTCAGCGACGCGAACGCCTTCTCGGCCTTTTCCTTCGACAGGCGTTTGGCCAGCGAGCGCGGATGCTCGGCACGCAGCGGCGTTTCGTCGACGTCGGCTGGCAGGACGCGGTCGGGTTCTATGCCGGCCTGCTGCAAGAGTTCGATACGGCGCGGCGAACCCGAGGCAAGCACCAGCTTTTGCAAAATGCTCATTGCTTTACCGGCCGGGCTTGATCTTACTTGAAGCGGTAGGTGATGCGGCCCTTGGTCAGGTCGTATGGCGTCATCTCGACCAGAACCTTGTCGCCGGTCAGCACGCGGATGCGGTTCTTGCGCATGCGGCCGGCCGTATGGGCGATGATCTCGTGTTCGTTTTCGAGCTTCACCCTGAACATCGCGTTGGGCAACAATTCCGTGACGATACCCGGAAACTCGAGGACTTCTTCCTTCGGCATTCGATACCTTTGCTTGGATGGCGGTTTCCGGCGCCTAGATCATGATGCCGAAAAGTGTGAAGCGGTTTTCGGACGACATCGTGCTCTGCTTCTTTGACCTGGAGGCGGATTCAGATTTCAGGTCGAACGGATCTGAAATCACCCGACTCCAGCCGGAATTTCGGCGGAACCTATATGATAATCGTTCGCTTGTGAACACGCTTAATCCGTTGCTTTTTTTGCTTCTGGAAGCAAGAAACGCCGGCTTATGCGCGACTTCAGCCGCTCGCGCACGTCGCGATAGCTGGCCATGATCTGTTCGCGCGTGCCGCCGGCGCCGGTCGGGTCCGCCGTCGGCCAGTATTCCACCTCGACGGCGAGAGAGCGGGTGAGTTCGAGCGCGGCATGGTGCGCCTCCGGCGCCAGTGTCACGATCAGGTCGAAATAGTCGTCCTCGAGATCGTCCAGCGTCCGTGGATGACGTTCGCCCAGCGTCAAGCCGTCCTCGGTGAGCACGGCATCGACGAACGGGTCGCGCTCGCCGGCGCGCACGCCGGCCGAGGCGACGAAAATGGTGGCGGGCAGCATCCGGCGCGCCAGTTGCTCGGCCATTGGCGAGCGCACGGCATTCATGCCGCACAGGAAGAGGATCGAGCGGGGCAGGGCGCCGGAAACCAGGATCAGCCCCGCCAGTGCAGCACGCAGACCAGCGTGAACAGCCGTCGCGCGGTGTCGAAGTCGATGTCGATCTTGCCGGACAGCCGATCCATCAGGGTCTGCGAGCCCTCATTGTGCAGGCCGCGGCGGCCCATGTCGATCGCCTCGATATGGCTCGGCGTCGAGGAGCGGATGGCGTCGTAGTAGCTCTCGCAGATCATGTAGTAATCCTTGACGATGCGCCTGAGCGGCGTCAGCGACAGGATGTGGGTGACGACGGCGTCGCCGTCCTCGCGCGCCACGGCAAAGACCAGACGGGATTCGGCCAGCGACAGCTTCAGCCGATAAGGACCCGTGCCGCTGTCGTTGACGGGCTGAAAACGGTTTTCCTCGATCAGGTCGAAGATCGCCACCGCCCGCTCATGCTCGACGTCGGGCGTCGAACGGCCGATCGATTCATCGAGTTCGACATCGATCAGTTTTGCGCGGGTTTGATCGGAGCCCGTCATATCGGCCTACATGTTCAGCCGGATCGTGACGGAGCGGCCATGCGCGTCGAGCCCTTCTGCCCGGGCCAGCGTAATGGCTGCTGGCGCCAGCATCCGCAACTGCTCCGGTCCGAGCTTGAGGATCGAGGTTCGCTTGACGAAATCGAGGACCGACAGGCCCGACGAGAAGCGCGCCGAGCGCGCCGTAGGCAGCACATGGTTGGAGCCGCCGACATAGTCGCCGATGGCTTCCGGCGTGTGGCGGCCGAGAAAGACGGCACCGGCATTGCGCATTTTCGCGAGGAAGCCCTCGGCATCGTCGATGGCCAGTTCGACATGCTCGGCCGCGATGCGGTCGACCAGCGGCAGCGATGCTTCGATCGTCGGAACAAGAATGACGGCGCCGAAATCGCGCCAGCTCCGCGCCGCCGTCTCGCCACGCGGCAGGCTCTGCAACTGGCGCTCGACCGCCCGTTCGACGGCTTTGCCGAATGCCGGATCGTCGGTGATCAGGATCGACTGCGCCGACACGTCATGTTCGGCCTGGGCCAGCAGGTCGGCGGCGATCCAGTCCGGATCGTTGTCGCCGTCCGCCACGACGAGCACTTCGGAAGGGCCGGCGATCATGTCGATGCCGACCGTGCCGAACACCTGCCGCTTGGCCGCGGCGACATAGGCATTGCCAGGACCGACGATCTTGGCGACCGGCTTTATCGTCGCGGTGCCATAGGCAAAGGCGGCGATCGCCTGCGCACCGCCGACACGGTAGATTTCGGACACGCCGGCTATGTCGGCGGCCACCAGCACCAATGGCGGTATGGCGCCGCCAGAGGCGGGCACGCAAATGGCGATGCGTTCGACGCCGGCAACCACGGCCGGTATGGCATTCATCAACACCGAGCTCGGATAGCTTGCCGTGCCGCCCGGTACGTAGAGCCCGACGGCTTCGATCGCCGTCCAGCGCCAACCGAGTTCGACCCCCGCGGCATCCGTATAACGATTGTCCTTCGGAAGCTGCCGCTCATGGTAGGCGCGAATGCGGTCGCGCGCGAATTTCAGCGCCTCGATGGTCGGCGCATCGGCGCCATCATAGGCGCTGGCGATTTCGTCCTTCGAGACGGCAATGCCGATGCTTTCGAGGTCGGCACGGTCGAATCGCCTGGAATAGTCGATCAGCGCCGCGTCGCCCTCGGCGCGCACCCGCGCGATGATCTCGCGCACCGCCGCATCGACATCGGCGGACACTTCCCGCTTGGTCGTGAGAAAGGCGGCGAAACGCTGCTCGAAATCGGCGTCGGACTGGCGAAGCGTAATGGCCATCGTGTGCTCAAGCCCTGTGGACGGGGCGCGACGTGGCTTCCCACGCGCCGCCGATATCGGCAAGGCGGGCCTCGATGCACTCGACATCGAGCATGATCGTGCCGCCGCCCGAAAAGATCAGTTCCACGATGCCGGCCGGCTTGCTGATCTCGATGAAGCTGATCGCCAGCAGGGAGAGGATCTCGGCCGGCTTGTCGCGGGCGATGCCGTTGGTCTTGGCGCCCAGCACCCGGTCGAAATGCAGCACGGCCTGCCGTCGTTCATTGTGCTGGCGGAACAGGCCGGACTTGGCCTCCCACACGAAACGGTTCATGGTCAGCACGAAACGCTTGGCCTTGGGCAGGAATTCGAGGTCCGAGACCTTCATCACCGCGTCCTGGAGATGGGCCGAGACGATGCTCAGATCCTGATCGTCGAGCGCAATGAGTTTTAGGGCCATGCGGATTTCACACCTGAAGGTTGGCAACCAGCCTTTCTGTTAGGCGGTCTTTCCGATCGGTGCAACCGCGACAGGAGTCGTGCTGGAGGCAATTGCCGCAGGTTTGCGCTGCCTATCGTCGCCCTGCCGGACGTTCTCTCCGTACAATGACGGAGAAGGACGCTTCGCGGATGATTTCGCCTAGCAACCGCGGGTCGCTAGGCTGAAATACGCTCGATCACCGCGCCGCAATTGGAAAGCTTTTCTTCCAGCCGCTCGAAGCCGCGGTCGAGATGGTAGACACGGTTGACCGTGGTCTCGCCTTCGGCCGCCAGTCCGGCGATGACCAGCGAGACGGAAGCGCGAAGATCGGTCGCCATGACAGGCGCGCCCTTCAGCTTCGTCACGCCGTCGACGATCGCCGTCTGGCCCGAAAGCGTGATGTGGGCGCCGAGCCTTGCCAGTTCCTGGACGTGCATGAAGCGGTTTTCGAAGATCGTCTCGGTGATGCGCGACTTGCCCTTGGCCATGGTCATCAGGCCCATGAACTGCGCCTGCAGGTCTGTCGGGAAAGCCGGGAAGGGCGCCGTCGTCACGTCGACCGGCGAAATGCCGGCGCCATTGCGCTTCACGCGGATGCCGGAATTGGTCTGGGTGATCTCCGCGCCTGTCTGCGAAATCACGTCGAGCGCGGTCTGCAGCAGCTCGGGACGCGCGCCTTCCAGCACGACGTCGCCGCCGGTCATCGCCACCGCCATGGCATAGGTGCCGGTCTCGATGCGGTCGGGAATGACGCGCACGCGCGCGCCTGACAGCGCTTCGACGCCGTCGATGCTGATGGTGGGCGTGCCGGCGCCGGAAATCCTGGCGCCCATGGCGTTGAGGCATTCGGCGAGATTGACGATCTCGGGCTCGCAGGCGGCGTTTTCGAGCACCGTCTCGCCCTTGGCGAGCGAGGCCGCCATCATCAGCACATGCGTGGCACCGACCGAGACCTTGGGGAAGACGTACCGGTTGCCGATGAGACGGCCGTTCCGGGTCTTGGCGATGACGTAGCCGGTGTCGACGTCGATGTCGGCGCCCAGCGCCTGCAGGCCTTCGAGGAACAGGTCGACCGGACGCGTGCCGATGGCGCAGCCGCCGGGCAGCGAGACCTTGGCCTCGCCCATCCGGGCCAGCAGCGGCCCGATCACCCAGAACGAGGCGCGCATCTTGGACACCAGTTCGTAAGGGGCGGTGGTATCGACGATGTTGCGGGCGGAAAAGTTGATGGTGCGCGAATAGCCCTCATTCTGCTTTTCACGGCGGCCATTGACCGAATAGTCGACGCCGTGATTGCCCAGGATGCGGATCAGCTGCTCGACATCGGCCAGATGCGGCACGTTTTCGAGCGTCAGCGTGTCGTCGGTCAGAAGCGAAGCGATCATCAGCGGCAGGGCGGCGTTTTTCGCGCCCGAGATCGGAATGCTTCCGGCAAGCTCGTTGCCGCCGACAATTCTGATGCGATCCATTGGAGAATGTCCCTCTCGGCCAGAAAAGGCCGCTTCAATCGTTTGAGTGTCGGCCCGTCTAGACCATCGGCCGGTTTGGTTCAAGAAATAGGATTTCGTCCACTCCGGCCCAAGAGCGACCGGTTGAGCTAATCTTTCTGCATGTCCTTTGCCGCGCCGAGCCCGTCGGGCCGCTGGTCGGCCTCACCTGTGCGGCGCGAGCGCGACTGCGCCTTGCGCTTCTGCAGATTGGCGCGCAACTGCTCGGCGAGCCTGTTCTTGCGGGTAGTTTCGCTGTTCTTCGGTGGATTTGTCTTGCCGCTCATCATCCCGCCCCGGTTGGCGACCAGCCAACCCGCCATTCAGGGATAGCCAACATTGTGGCGCCGCCATGTCCTGAAAAGCTATCCGGCAAAGCCTTCCACAGAAGCGTTGTTGTTGGCCTTGCGCTTACCGGTTCGATATGGCAGAAGCCCCGCCATCGGCGGCTGCGGTAGCTCAGTGGTAGAGCACTCCCTTGGTAAGGGAGAGGTCGAGAGTTCAATCCTCTCTCGCAGCACCAGATTTCTCCGTCCGGATGGCGCACCAGTTAGCTACGGGGCTGTTGCACCGGAACCACCGTGAGAGGGCGCTTTAGAAATCCCGGCGAAACAGACCAGCCCTTCTTAAGCTCCTCGGCCCGTTCGGTAGCGAACATCAGGACCCCAAAGGAATCCCTGAAGCTGGCAAAGTGACCCGACATGTAGCCGCTTTCGTCGGGAACCACGCTGGCCACCCGAAACTGGTCGCCCACCTGGAAATTGCCCTGGCGAAGGGTACGGCTGGGGCCGCACAACACGATGAAGTCCTTGGGCAATTCCCCGCTGTAGGCGGCAAGGTTCGAGTACCATTGGACCGCAATGGCCCCCTCTGCGGGAAGAATGCGTCCAGTCGTGGTCGCGTGTAACGCAAGCGCCAGCTTCGAGGCGAAGATAGTGAATGCCCTTGCGACTATCGGGCCATCGAGCCGGACGAAGTTCCAACTCGGAAGGCGTGACGCTACATCCTGATAGCGCTTCAAGACGCCAAGTTGGTTCCATTCGGGGTACACTTCCCTGGCGAATCCCGGAATCCTAAGCGCTGAATTGATGAGCCTCTTTACCTCTGCACGCCCGGCTGCCGTCTTCGCGTCGGGCATCATCCGGCTGAAGGTGGCGATCACGAGGTCTGCCTCGCGGGATGCCTCGTTGCACTCCCTACAGGCCCCGAACTCCATACCTTGAGGTCGATGCTTGCCGTCGAAGATGCTGCGGGGAGGGTAGTGCTCCACGGTCTCGCTCGGAGTGTGGCCGCCACAAAAGATGCAGAAGGGTTGTTCCCTTCGGATTCGCTCGGAGAACGTCTCCCGCCGTTTGGCCTCTCCCATCCTATTTTGTACCCCCGTGACAATTAGACATCACGCTGAATTCGTCATTTTCGCAACAAGGAATCGACAACTTGCAGCCAGCAACGCTAGACTTCGGCTAGGGGTAGTGCTTGGGGCCATGTTTCGCGTTTTTTCAATCCTGATTCTGTTGTGTACCGTATCGGCGTTGCTAGGTGCTTCGTCTGCTCGCGCCGGTTTGCAGTTCCAGGCTGGAGAGACTGACGGCGGGCTCCACTACATTTTGGTGTCGGGCGATTTCGCCTATCAAGATGACCTGTCGGTCTTTGAAGCACTGGCGCTGTCGAGTACTGCCAAGGCAGTTACATTTCGCTCTCCCGGCGGCAACATTCAGAAGGCAATGGAGCTGGGTCGGCTAATTCGAAGGCTGGGTTTGGGAACTGCGCAGTTTAGGGTCTCTGAGTGTGCATCCGCTTGCTCATTGGCGTTTCTGGGCGGAGTGATGCGCTTCGCCGAGGCCGGCTCCATTGGCGTCCACAAGTCGTCGTTTCAGGGTGACGTTCCCTTTAGCACTCAAGAGGCGGTGTCCGCCGTCCAGCAAATCACGGCGGACGTTATTACTTACATGATCGAGATGGGCGTGGACCCGGCTCTGCTCCAACTTTTCGCTGCAATACGACAGCAACGACATACGCTACCTCTCCATGAGCGAGATGGCGAAGTACAAGGTTGTCACCCTCACTCCCGACTCGGGGCAACCAACTGTGGCAAGTGCGGTACCATCTCCGATGCCGCCGCCACCGCCCACGCCGCCGACCTTGGCCTCAACGCCGCCGCCCTCTGCCAATCCCTCGCTCGTGATTCCTGAAGCTCATTCCGGCCGGGTAGGGCACCCTAAGGGCTCTGCACCCCTCAAGGCGTTGCCGGAGGGAAAGTCCACGAATGTCGCCATGCTGCGGAATGGGAGCCCAGTGGTGGTCCTGGGCAGTAGCGGCCGCTGGTACCGAGTCCAGGCTGGCAACCAGATCGGCTACATGCACGACACCTGGGTCCATGTTGATCAGTACGATAGCGGCCCATTTGGACGGCGGCACATCCAGGTCAAGAGCTTCAGCAACTACGCAGAGGCCGAGGCTTATGTCCGAACCTCTTCGATACCACTCTCCGCCTATCTTGCAACCAACGGGTGGTATGCGATCACCCTCGCCAACACCTTCGATGAGTCCATGGCGAAGAGCTTGGTCAGTGAGATGAAGGCAAGAGGAGCAATCCCCGACGACGCATACGCAACATTCGGTAACACCTACGTTCGCAAAGTGTGCTGCCAGTAGCCACCGCCAAGGCGGGATCATGACAGCGAGGCAACGGGTACTTTCAGGAGAAGCTTGATGCCGTCGTCCTGGTGCTCGCGCCGTCTGGTAGGGCGAGGAGCGAGCCGCGGGTACTTGCAACCTTGATGCCGCCGCCAAGGCGAACTGCACTCGGATCCCCAAAGCTCATCGCCCACCGCGACGTGCCGGATATGCAATGATGCGTAGGTTTGGGGTGTGGCAGTTGCCTTCTAGTCCCCCAGCCGGCGGACCGCGCTCGCAATCGCCTTGAGCTTTGTCATTGCATCGTCAAGCTCACGACGCGCCTTGCGGATGTCCTCCTTCTTTAGTGCACGGTCGCAATCATCGAGTTCCTGACTGACCACCCTGAGTATTCGCGAGGCGAGATTCGTTGCCGTCACTATGATTACCCCTCCCGTTCTAAACCAAATCGGACGCAGTCAGACGTACTGGGATGTGACAATCGGAATGGCCTCGGTGAAGCCGCATACTAAAGCAAATGCCTCTTGGAGATAGACACATGTTTGCGATTGTCTACTGCACGACCTGAGGGCAGACTTGTAGCCAGGAATCGAGAATCACCAATGGCCAATCTTCCATCGTCGTCCGTACCGCTAGTTCAAGAGGATGCGGCAAGCGGTCTTCGCGAGCCGGGGCATCGAACCGAATACCTTCCCGCCTTCAACAGGACAAAGTTTAGGTGCCCGAGGTGCGGCGTGGTTGCCACGCAATCTTGGTTTGGTCCGTATCTGAAGGACTTTAGAAAGACCAACACTGGATTTGCGCAAGTCGAGGAGCGCATTAGCGATCTCGGTCTTTCCAAATGCGGCGCATGCTCGGCCAAATGTCTGTGGTTTGAAGGCCAGTTGGTTTATCCGTCGCAGTTGACCAACCATGAGGTTCCGGCCGATTTGCCGCCAGAGGTGAGAAAGGATTTCGAGGAAGCGGCTGCAATAGCTGAAGCAAGTCCAAGGGCCGCTGCCGCGTTGCTACGAATGTGCATTGAAGGGCTTTGCAAGAAAGTCGGCGGCAAGCCGAAGTTCGAGGATGCCATAGTTGAACTCGAACAACAGGGCATTCCTAAAGCCATCACAGTGGCAATGGACGTGGTGCGGCTGACGGGAAATGAGGCGCTTCACGGCGGGATTCTCCACGGTTCGGACGACGCGAAGACCGTGGCGACACTGTTTCGTCTCGCCAGCCTGATCGTAAGTTGGGCTATCACTGAGAAAGACGAGCTTCAGGAACTGATATCGAGCATCGGGCCTGAGAAGTTCGCGGGCATCGAAGAACGGCGCGGAAAACCGCCGACAAAACCCCCAAGGCGAAATGAGGAACGACACCGACCGCGATGCTAGATGGTGGCTGACACATTAACATTGCGAGAAAGGTCGACTGTGAATGAATTTTTGGGGACGAGGCCCTACAGTTGCATATGTTGTGGTCCGCTGTTGTGGGGCTGGATACGTTGGCCCTGAAAGCTTTTTATTTTCAATACTGAGGTGTTGCCTCTGAGGGAACTTCAATCCTCTCTCGCAGCACCAGATTTCTCCGAATCTCGAAGTTACCTGCTTTCACGCCCGGCGTGTCGCGCAACCGCAGTTTGGCGCCGCGACATGCCCGTCTCCCTCATCGCACCGGCCATCCATGTCGTTTTCACGCCCCAACGACTTGTCGCGGGCCCGGGTCGATGGCTAAATAAACGCTCACAGGGGAAGGGACCATGGCACTTCACCTTTCGGCGGATGCCCCGGCTTCCGTCGCGGCCGCGCCGCAAAAATATCTGTTTGGGCCGTTCATCGACTTTTTCATGCTTGGCGGCAGCGCGCTTCTGATCCTGCCGGTCCTGTATTTCGTGCCGCTCAGATACGAAGCTGCGCTGACGCTGACGATGTTCTTGCTTTCCCATCTTATAAATCAGCCGCACTTCGGTCATTCGTATCAGATCTTCTACCGCGATTTCGCCCGCAAGGTGCGCGGCGACAGTTACGGCCGCAATCTTCAGATCCGTTACATCGTTGCCGGCATTGTCGTGCCGTTGGCCATGGTCGCCTTCTTCGCCTATGGCGCGGCGACGGAGAACACCCGGCTGCTCGGCTATGCGACCAACGCGATGGGCTTTTTCGTCGGCTGGCACTACGTCAAGCAGGGCTACGGCATGCTCATGGTGGACGCCGTGTTGAAGCGCAAATTCTTCAGCGATCAGGACAAGAAGGTGCTGCTGTTCAACGGCTATGCGGTGTGGCTGTTCGCATGGCTGCAGACCAATGTGGTGATCACCGAAAGACAGTTCTGGGGCCTGAACTACTACACCTTCGCGGTCCCGCCATGGCTCATCACCATCGCCATGGCGGTCGCCGCCGCCTCCTCGGCGGCTACCGCCGTGATGTTCATCAATCGCTGGCGCAGGCATGGTGGCGCGCTGCCGTATAATGGCGTCGTTGCCTATGTCGTGTCCCTCTATGCCTGGATCCTGTTCGTGACGTTGAACCCGCTCTGGCTGCTCGTCGTGCCGGCGATGCATTCCTTGCAGTACCTGGCGGTGGTGTGGCGCTATCAGACCAATGTCGAGCGCGACCGTGCCGATGCCGTCGAGAAGCCGGCATTGAAGAGCCTGTCCATTTTTGGGCCGCTATACAGGTTGCGCGTGCTGGCGTTCATCATCGTGGGCGCAATTCTGGGGGCGCTCGGTTTCTGGCTGGTGCCGATGGCGCTGGCCGACCTCATTCCTTACGACAAGGCAGTGTTCGGCTCATCGCTTTTCCTCTTCATCGCCTGGATATTCATCAACGTGCACCACTACTTCCTGGACAATGTGATGTGGCGGCGAGGCAATCCGGAAGTCTCGAAATATCTGTTCCGCTGAAGCGACCGATCGAACGCATTTCGGCGACCGCCACTTTCGGGCATCCTCGGCACGATCACGATTCGTTAACCAAGATGCTGTTCATCGACAGACGTGTCGTGGGACGGATGACCCGTCGGCCTGGTCAAGCCTGCTTGCCAGGCCGAAGGCTCCGAAAAAGGCTCCGCACCCGGCGAAGACGTCAAATCGCCCGAAACAGGAACCCCGAAACAGGAACAATGTGCAAGGCATGAACGGGATCGAAAGCGAACAGAACGGCGCCTCCCACCGTTGGACACGGTTGCCGGCCTTCATGGTCGCTTTCTTCTGCATGTGCATCACCGATGCCTTTGCCGAAACGCGCGCTCTGCGAATTCAGCATCTCCATACGGGCGAGAAGGCCGAGATCGTTTTCAAGCGCAACGGGCGTTACGATCAGGCGGGATTGAAGAAGATCAATTTCATGCTGCGCGACTGGCGCCGCAACGAGCCGACCCGGATGGATCCGCGCCTGCTCGACCTCGTCTGGCAGGCTTATCGGGCCAGCGGCTCGACGGCCTATATCCATGTTGTCAGCGCCTATCGTTCGCCGGCGACCAACGCCATGCTGCGCGGCCGCTCGAAGGGCGTGGCCCGGGAAAGCCAGCACATGGTTGGCCGCGCCATGGACTTCTTCCTGCCGGATGTGCCGCTGAAGAAGCTGCGCGACATCGGCCTCAAGATGCAGGGCGGCGGCGTCGGCTATTACCCGACCTCCGGTTCGCCCTTCATCCACCTGGACGTCGGCAATGTGCGGCATTGGCCGGGCATCAGCCGCCAGGAGCTTGCCAAGGTCTTCCCGGACGGCAACACGCTGCATGTGCCCAGCGACGGCAAGCCGCTGCCTGGCTACGAACAGGCATTTGCCGCCTACAAGTCACGCAAGGCCGCCGGCACGCCCAGCATCGAACTGGCAAGCGCCGATGGTGGCCAGCGCAGGCCGCCGCGCGGCCTGCTGGCGACACTTTTGGGTGGACGCGGCGCGGACGATGCCGACGATGTCGCGGAAGCGGCGCCGGCGCCACGCAAACCGGCCAGGCCCGTCGAACCCAAACAGACCGAACAGGGCATCGCCATCGTGCCTCCGCAGGATGCCCAGCGCGCTGATATCCAGATCGCTTCCGCCGATCAGGCCGAAGAAGCGACAGCTGGACAGAACGGGAAGTCGCCTGAAGCGATCGTCATGGCGATGGCCCCCGGCACGGTCCCGGTGCCAGCTTTCGCACCGCGCGCCGGGCTCACTGCCAGCATTCAAACCCCGCAAACCGTGCCTTTCGGCACAACCAGCGCATCCACGGCGCGTTCTGAATCGGCGGCGACGGACACCAGGATTCCCTTGGGCAAGGCGGATGCCGCTCCCGCGATTGCCGGCCCGGACATGGTGGCGCTCGACATTCCGTTGCCGACGTGGCGACCGGAAAGCCAGACAAGGCTGACGCGTCGGCCGGAGGCGGGCAAACCTGCCGATGCAATCGGCGCCTTGCTTGCCATGCGTCACGTCGATGACGGTCTCGATCGGCTGGCCGGCCAGCGGATTGCTGCCCCTGCATCGAAACTCGAAGGTCGTGTCAGGACCAGCCCCAAGGCCGACCGTGTCCAGCCACGCCTCGACTCTGAAGCCACCGCCGTCGTCGGGCCCGCGGCGTCGACCGCCCGTCCGCGTGAAAAAGGTCGCGGCATTGCCGGGGGCGCCGGGTCGACACCAGCGACCATCATTGCCGCCAATTTCATCCGCACGGCGCCGGAAAAGGTCTATCTCGATGGATTCCGGCCACGGGGACAGACATCCGATCACCGCCGCTTCACCGGCTCCGCGGTGAAATTCCTGCCCGTCGCCAGCTTCAGATAGAGCAAGAACGCATCCGTTCACTGGCACGCGAGAAACTTCGGCCTCGACCGGTATCGTTGGCAAACCGGCACCGGTTTTCCGTTGGAGCGCAACATGTCCGTATTTACACGCCGCGCACTTCTGAAAACTGCCGCGGTTGCCGGCGCGGGCGGAGCCGGGCTCGCCGCCATGGGCAGGATTGGCGGCTGGGCCGCGGCCGCGCCTGAGCCGGTGATGCTGCGGACGGCGAAAATCCAGGCAAAGCTCATGGATGTCGGCCAGACCAACAATGTGCTGACTTATGGCAATGCGGGAATGCCTCCGGTGCTGCGAATGAAAAAAGGCGAACTCTTCGCCGCGCGCCTTGTCAACGCCATCGACGATCCGACGACCATCCACTGGCACGGCATTCGCCTGCCGAACAAGATGGATGGCGTCCCCTTCCTGGTCCAGCCCTACGTCTACACCGGCGATCATTTCGACTACGCCTTCACGCCGCCCGACGCCGGCACCTTCTGGTACCACCCGCATTGCAACACGCTGGAGCAGATGGGGCACGGCCTGACCGGCGTGATCGTGGTCGAGAACCCGAACGATCCGCAATTCGACGCCGAATTTGTCCTCAACCTGCGTGACTGGCGCCTTGGCGACGATGCTCAATTCAGCGACCAGTTCCGGCCGCGCGATGCGGCGAGGACTGGCACCTACGGCACTGTGCGTACCGCCAACTGGCTCGACCAGCCGCAATATGACGCGCCGGCCGGCGGGTTGGTGCGGCTGCGGATGGCGATCACCGATGTCACCAGAATCTACGCCTTCCGCGTCGACGGCGCCGAAGCTTATGTCATCGCACTGGACGGCAACCCGGTACCGGAGCGTTTCGCGCCCGATGCGCTGCTGCTTGGACCGGGTCAGCGTCTGGAACTCGCTGTCCGCATGCCTGACGACGAGGGTGCGCTTGTGAGCTTGCGGGACGTCAGGGGCACCAAGCCGAAAGCCCTGGCGACGCTGCGCGCGGTTGGAGCCTCCCTCAAACGCGACAGCCGCGATCTCGCACCCCTGGAAATCAATCCGGTGAAAGAAGCGGATCTCGGCTCGGCCCAGCATGTTTCGCTGGCGCTCAGCGCCACGGCGGAGAACGTCCC
Organism: Mesorhizobium sp. ES1-4; assembly: GCF_020164745.1. Lineage (GTDB taxonomy): Bacteria > Pseudomonadota > Alphaproteobacteria > Rhizobiales > Rhizobiaceae > Mesorhizobium. Next base: position 325,955 of record NZ_JAIUGV010000006.1, read on the forward strand.
GAGCGACAGCATATGCGGTTCACTCGGCTACAGTTTCTGGGCGATCAACAAAGTGCCATGGTCGGGCGACACGCCCGATCCGACCGCCCCCTTAGCCGAACTGAAGCTTGGCAAAAGTTACATCATCGACATGGAGAACCTGACGCCGCAATCGCATCCGATGCATCTGCACGGCATGAGCTTCAAGGTGCTTTCGTCCTCAACCCGACCGGTGCGGCCGCTGATTTCGGACACCTACCTCATGCAGCCCAACGAGAAGGTGAGCCTGGGCTTCGTCGCTGACAATCCCGGCGACTGGCTGCTGCACTGCCACATCATCGAGCACCAGAAATCCGGCATGACGAGCTACGTCAGGGTGGTCTGAAGCCAGGCCATTGAAGGCCGCGTTGCCCGCGATCTACTTGCGCAGTTGCGCCTCGATTTCGTCAAGCACTTTGTCCTTGCCGATGCCTGTGAGGAAGGCGAGCCCCTTGATCACCTTGGGCGAATACACTCCGATCCATAGTATCGATGAACATTTGCCTTTGTTAGCAAACGAATGTTTCATTCCGATCGTTCACAAAAATGTCAATTGCCAAGCCTTTGGGCCAATCGGCCAGAGTGAAGGCGTTTTTCCCGGAGCACTTTCGCCGGGAATTGCCGCTCGCGAGCGGTTTCGTTGGCACAGGGGACCTGTCCCTGCTAATCCGGCCCCAAATCAAGAAGCTGTGGACATCCCTGCATGACCAATGTCGCCTTGACCGGGCTAGCCCGCGATCTCGCCAGCCGTGCCGCCGAGGGCCGTCCGGTGCGCATCGGCGTCATCGGTTCGGGCGAAATGGGCACCGACCTTGTCACCCAAGGCATGCTGATGCCGGGCATTGCGGTCTGCGCCGTCTCCACCCGCCGGCCGCACACCGCGCGTGACGCCATCCGTATCGCCTATGGCGATGAAGCGATGGCGGTCGAAGCGGACACCGCGTCGAAAGTCACCGCGGCGATCGAGGCGGGAAAAATAGCCGTCACCTCCAATGAGATGCTGGTCACCAATCCACTGATCGACGTCGTTATCGACGCCACTGGAAAACCGGGCGTCGCCGCCGATTTCGACCTGATGGCGATGGAGCATGGCAAGCATCTGGTGATGATGAATGTCGAGGCCGACGTCACCATCGGCTGCTACCTCAAGCAGCAGGCCGACCGGCTTGGCGTCGTCTATTCTGTCGGCGCCGGCGACGAGCCGTCCAGTTGCATGGAACTGATCGAATTCGCGTCCGCACTCGGCCTGACCATCGTCTCGGCCGGCAAGGGCAAGAACAACCCGCTCAACCATGATGCCGTGCCTGACGACTATCGCGAGGAAGCGACCCGCCGCAACATGAACCCGCGCATGCTGGTCGAGTTCGTCGACGGCTCGAAGACCATGGTCGAGATGTGCGCCATCGCCAACGCCACCGGGCTGGTGCCAGACGTGCCCGGCATGCATGGCCCCAAGGCCGAACGCGACGATCTCGCCAAGGTGCTCATCCCGCGCGCGGATGGCGGCCTGTTGCTGAAAAAGGGCGTCGTCGACTACACCATCGGCAAGGGCGTGGCGCCTGGCGTCTTCGTCATCGTCGAGGCGACGCATCCGCGCATCGTCGAGCGGATGGACGACCTTCATATCGGCCATGGTCCCTACTACAGCCTGTTCAGGCCATATCACCTGACGTCGCTGGAAGTGCCGCTGACTGCGGCCCGCATCGTGCTGTTCGGCAAACCGGACATGGTGCCGTTGCCGCGGCCGGTCGCCGAGGTCTGCGCCGTTGCCAAGCGCGACCTCGCCGCCGGCGAGGCCTTCGATGCGATCGGCGAAACCTGCTATCGCTCCTGGACGATGACCGTCGGCGAAGCCCGCGCCCAGCGCGCCGTACCGGTCGGCCTGCTTGAGGGCGGCAAGGTGCTGAAGCCGGTCAGGAAAGGCGACTTGCTGACCGCCGACAATGCGGCGCCCGACCAGACGACAAGGCTGTCCGCCTTGCGCCGGCTGCAGGATGAGATGCTTTACGGAAAATAGGTCGTTGTGGCGCCGTCATGACAAATGCACTACACTGTAGTGGCAAATATCGCCGAGGATCGACCAATGAACCTCCAGATCAGAGACCCGCGTGCACGTGAACTGGCACAGCGGCTTGCCGCCAAACGCAAGATCTCGATGACCGAAGCGGTTATCGAAGCGCTTGAGTCTGAATTGAAACGGCAAAGCGGACACATTCCCCTGGCGAAACGGCTGGCCGCCATCGCCGATGACCTTAAAGCCAAAGCCGGCCACGGCGGCCGACCTGTGAGCAAGGATGAGATCGACGACATGTGGGGACATCCCTGATGTTCGTCGACACCTCCGTAATCGTCGCAATTCTTTCGGGAGAAGGGGATGCCGGCGAGTGGAGCGATCGGATCGCAGCTGCACCTCGCAAGATTACGTCCGCGCTGGTGGTGCTCGAAGCGTCGATGCGGCTTTCCACGATGCTTGCCATCGAGCCGGTGGTCGCGGAAATGGCGATAGAGGCGCTTCTGCATGAGGCTGAAATCGAGATCGTGTCGATCGACGCCGCCGATGCCAAACGCGCGATCAGGGCATTTTCAAATTATGGAAAAGGACGCGGGCATCCCGCGCAGCTCAACCTCGCCGATTGCCTTTCGTATGCTTGCGCAAAGAGCCACGGCTCAGTCTTGCTCTACAAAGGCAACGACTTTTCGCATACCGATCTCGCTTAGGGGAACTATTTCCCCAGCTCGATCGATCGCAGCCGCGCCGCCTCGACCGCCTGCGTGAGCAGGTTGGTCAGCCGGTCCTCGCCCATCAGCACGCCAAGCGCGGCCGCCGTCGTGCCGTTGGGGCTGGTCACTTGCTGGCGCAGGGCGCCAGGGTCCTCCCGGCTTTCGGCGGCAAGCGAGGCGGCACCATAGACGGTCTGCATGGCAAGCAGCCTGGCGGTCGCCGCCGGCAGGCCCGCCTTCTCCGCGGCCACCGTGAGCGCCTCGATGAAATGGAAGATGTAGGCCGGACCCGATCCGGACACGGCGGTCACCGCATCCATCAAGCCCTCGTCGTCAATGGTGGCCACTTCGCCGCTGGCCGACAAGAGGTCGGCGACGAAACGCTTGGCATCGTCGGAAACCAGGGGATTGGAAAACACCACCATCATGCCCTTGCCGATGGCAGCCGGCGTGTTGGGCATGCAACGCGCGATCGGCGCACGGTTGCCCAGGATTTCCTCGAAGGTGGCGACCGGCGTGCCGGCGGCGATGCTGACGAAAGTGGTGCGGCCGTCGCCGAAACGCTTGTAGGCGGCGGTGACCTCACGGATCACCTGCGGCTTCACGGCGATGACGACGAGATCGGGCACGGCATCGGCCGGAATGGCGCCGGCATCCGCCGCCGTGCCGCAGCCGAGTGCGGCGGCTCGATTGCGCAGGTCGGCATTGGGCTCGACCACGAAAACGGTCGAAGGTGCAAGCTTGCCGGACTTCAGCCAGCCCGAGAGCATGGCGTAACCCATATTGCCGCAGCCGGCGAGAACAAGCCTGATCGTCATCGAGAGCCTCCGTGGAAAGGCCAAGACATAGACGCTCGCGGATCGGCGGGGAAGCCCTCTCAGGACCGATGCGAAGGCGTGCGCATCGCGATCGGTCGCAGGCGGGCGGTATTGCTCATTGGCATATCCGAATGCGCTGCAATTCCAGCGCTTGAGGTCATGAAAAGCTTATGCACTGGCCTGCCGAAGTTAACGTTTTGTTTCCTATGCTTGTTTAGCGTGGCTTAACGAGTGGCCGACCGCCGCTGCCAGGTGGCCAAAGAGTGAAGCTCCAGGAAATGGTCGACAGGGAAAACCGTGAAGACTGGAGGCGCGAGCGTTCGTTGTTGGCGCTCGGCCAGGCTATACGCGGTGAGGACGGCGAGGACGCGTCCCTGCTCTCGATAGGGGATCGGGCGGATCCGGCATGGCGCGAAGACGCCGCCACGCGCCATCGCCTGGCCCGTCTACGGCGGGAGACGGGGACGGACCCGACACTGTCGACCGTCGAAACAGATTGGCTTCGGGGGGACGGACAGCTGGCAGCGACCGCACAGCACGACGACCTCGTGTCGATGCGCGAACCGGAGCATGAGGCCGCCGCCGAGCGCACCGTCCATGAACAGTTCCTGCTGGGCGCCAAGGAAACCGGCGAGCGGAAGGACATCGACACCGCCAACATGAATGTGATCTCCACGGCCCTTGCGCCGATCGAGGTGAAAGCCCCGTCAGCTGCCGTGAAAGCGCTTGCAGGCCGGCTCTTGGGTTTTGCCTCCGGTGTCGGCCTTGGCGCCATCCGTGCGCTGATGGCTAGGCTGCGCAATGCCCTGTCCCAAAAGGCATCCGACGAGGCTGACGACGGAATTTCCAGCGTGTTAGCCGCCTTTGGTGAAAACGCTCGGGCGGCGGATGCCGCCACGCCCTCCGGCCACTCGAATCCGGATTCGGTCTTCATGCCTCGGCCAGCGGTGTCGGACTATCCGCGGCCGTTGTTGCCCCCAGGCTTCGATGCGACTTATTCAAGGTCGATGGGACCGCCGTCGCGGTCACCCCTGCTGCCGCTGCAATCGGTCTATCGGGCTCCGCCGCTCTATCCCCATGCACGGCAGGCGGGGTACCCGCGGATGCGGCCGTGGCAGGCGCCATCGCCGGCAGACTACCCCTACACTCCGGCCATGGCGGCGCCCTATGCCGGGCACATACCGTATCCACCGCCGCCTCCTGCAACGCCGCAACCGTCGGCCTACCCGGTGCAGCCGCCGCTGGAACCCCCGCAAGCCGAGGAGGGTGGCGAACAATCGTCGGTCGATGAGATTCGCGCCAGCCTGCGCGAATTCCGCGAAGCGGTTCGCGAACTCACGGAAAGCCGCACCCGTCGCCGTTACTTCTGAGTCATCGGATAGGTTGGCGAGGCCGAACAAAACCGTGCCGGTTTCGCGTAAACGGCATGGGAAGGCGCTTTGACGGGATTGCGGGCCTGGATTTTCGTGACAATGCCGCGCTGCAGATCGCCGGCGCCGCTAAATGGTGTTTTCCGAAGGCGGCAGGCGGAACGAAGGTGAGGGTGGTTCATGGCCGAAGTGATTGACGGAAAGAGCGTTGCCGAAGGCGTGGTGGGAACGGTCAAGGCGCTAATCGCCGAGCTGGTCGCCATGGGCAAGGCCAAGCCTGGCCTGGCCGTGGTCATCGTCGGCGAGGATCCGGCCAGCCAGGTCTACGTCGCCTCGAAATCCCGCACGGCCAAGGAATGTGGGTTCCATTCGCTCCAGCACACGCTGCCGGCCGACATCTCGGAGAAGGCGCTGCTCGAGACCATCGGGGAACTCAACGCCGATCCGGCTATCAACGGCATCCTGGTGCAGCTCCCGCTGCCTTCCCATATCGATGCCGGCAAGATCATCCAGGCCATCGCGCCGGAAAAGGACGTCGACGGCTTCCATTTCATCAATGTCGGCAAGCTCGGCACCGGTGAACTCGACACCGCCTTCGTTCCCTGCACGCCCGCCGGCTCGATGCTTCTGATCGAGCGCGTGCGCGGCAAGGATCTGTCCGGTCTCAACGCCGTGGTCGTCGGCCGCTCCAACATCGTCGGCAAGCCGATGGCCAATCTGCTGCTTGCCGCCAACTGCACCGTCACCATCGCCCACAGCCGCACCAAGGACCTGCCGGCGCTTGCCCGCACGGCCGACATCCTTGTCGCCGCCGTCGGCCGGCCGGAAATGATCAGGGGTGACTGGGTCAAGCCTGGCGCCACTGTCATCGATGTCGGCATCAACCGCATTCCCGCGCCCGAGAAGGGCGAGGGCAAGTCGCGTCTCGTCGGCGATGTCGCCTATGCCGAAGCGGCAAAGGCCGCCGGCGCCATCACCCCGGTGCCAGGCGGTGTCGGTCCGATGACCATTGCCATGCTGATGGCCAATACGCTAGCTTCAGCCTACCTTGCGGCCGGACTGAAGCGGCCCTCCTTCTGAGCCCGGGTTGACCCTGAAAGCCGCAGCATTGCCGAACCCTACCATTTCCCCGGAACGGCCGGTCACGAATGATCCCGTTCAAGGTGGCCGGCAGTTTGCCTTCCTGCTGGTCGACAAGTTTTCCATGTTTTCGCTGGCTGCGGCGATTGACACGTTCCGATCGGCGAATCGCCTGCTTGGCCGCGATTTCTACGGCTGGACGACGGTATCCGCCGATGGCGATCCGGTCATGGCCTCCAACGGCCTGCCGCTCAAGATCGACTATGCCGTCGCCGACCTGCCGCCGGTCGACATCCTTTTCGTCTCGGTCGGCCTGACCACGGAATTTCCCGGCAAGAGCAAGGTGCTGGCGGCGTTGCGCAGCTGGGGCAGGCGCGGCAACGCGCTTGGCGCGCTTTCGGTCGGATCCTACCTGCTGGCCGAGGCCGGCCAGCTCGAAGGCTATCGCTGCACCATCCATTGGGAAAACCGCGCCGGCTTCGTCGAGCGTTTTCCCGACATCAACTGTACAGGCAACGTCTTTGAGATCGACCGCAAGCGCTACACCTGCGCCGGCGGCACCACCTCCATCGATCTGATGCTGGAGATCGTGCGTGGCGATTTCGGCTCCAACCTCGCCAACGGCGTCGCCAACCAGTTCCAGCACGAACGCATCCGCTCGGCCGGCGACCGCCAGCGCGTCGGCCCCGAGCGCGACCTGACCGGCAAGTCGGAGAAGCTGCGGCGCATCGTCGAACTGATGGCCGATCATCTCGACGAACCGCTTTCGGCGGTGCAACTCGCCAAGTCGGCGGGTCTTTCGGTGCGCCAGGTGGAGCGGCTGTTTCTGCGCCACCTCAACGTCACGCCCGGGCGCTACTACATGCGCCTGCGGCTGGAGCGGGCGCGCGAATTGCTGCGCCAGACCAACATGCCGATCCTCGACGTGGCGATCGCGACCGGCTTTACGTCGCATTCCTACTTTGCCCAGAGCTATCGGCTGCAGTTTGGCCGCCCGCCCTCCGAAGAGCGCCGCACGACGTACTGAGTGGCTTCGCTTGGTCAGGCGGCCGTGCCGCAACTGCGGGCTTGTGTCCCGGCGCCACGTCAAATAGCTTTCCTGCGCGGACGAGGTGGCTACTCAGGAGATTTCGATGGCGGGACTGGCACGGAGCGTCGCTGCGGTGATCCTCCTTTTGTCGATGACGACGTTCGGCTTCGCCGCCAACAAGGTCATCGTCATTCTCGATGCCTCCGGATCGATGTGGGCGCAGATCGACGGCAAGCCCAAGCTGGAAATCGCCCGTGAATCGCTGAGGACCGTGCTTCAATCGGTTCCCGCTGACGACGAGATCGGCTTCATGGCCTATGGCCATCGCGAGAAAGGCAGCTGCGACGACATTCAGCTCATCGTGCCGCCTCAGCCAGGCTCGGCAAGCGCCATCTCAGCCGCGGCCGACAGTCTGAAATTTCTCGGCAAGACGCCTTTGACGGCGGCCGTCAAGCAGGCGGCCGAAGCGCTGAGATACACCGAGGACAAGGCGACCGTCGTTCTCATCACCGATGGGCTCGAAACCTGCGGCGGCGACCCTTGTGCGCTAGGCAAGGAGTTGAAGGCGTCCGGCGTCGACTTCACCGCCGACGTCGTCGGCTTCGGCCTGACCGCCGACGAAGGCAAGCAGATCGCGTGTCTCGCCGAAAATACGGGCGGCAAGTACATCCAGGCCTCCGACGAGAAGGCGCTGCAGGAAGCGCTCGTCGAGACCGTCACTGCGCCCGCGCCCGAGCCGACGCCGGCCCCCGCGCCGGAGCCGGCAAAGCCCGAGTTCAATTTCATGCCGACCGTGGTGCTGGCCGAGGGCGGCGATCCCGTCACAGACGGCAACGCCTGGGAAGTCTACAAGGCCAAATCAGACGGCACGCGCGGCGACAACATCACCACCGAATACGGCAACTACAAAGCCAACCTGGAACCGGGCGACTACGTCGTCGTCGCGCGCGACGGCGAGGCCAAGGTGGAGCAAAAGATCAAGATCGAAGCAGGCCAGGTCTACAAGCCGCTTTTCATCTTGAATGCCGGCATGCTCATCCTGCACCCGCGTCCCAGCCAAGGAGCCGAGGTGGCCAGCGGGGCGGCTGTCGTGATCGCCTATCCGGGCGTCGACACTCCCCCGACCTACTATGGAGAGACGAAAGTCGTGTTGCCCGCCGGAGACGAGAAAGTGACCGTCACGATCGGGCAGGGCGTGGTCACCGAAACGATTCCGCTCACTGCCGGCAGGGTGGTCGACAAGGACATCATCGTCGGCGTCGGCCATGTCGTGGCCAACGCATATTATACAGCCGGCGGCGACAAGGCCGACGGTTCAGGAATCGGCTTCAAGGTGCTCAAGGCCAAGAAGAAGATCGATGGCACCCGCGACGAGGTCACATATGCCTATGGCCCCGACAGCAAGTTCGACGTGCCGCCCGATGACTATGTGCTGGTCGCCACGGTTGACCTCGCCGTCGCCGAACAGCCTTTCAGCGTCAAGGTCGGCGAGTTTCAGGACCTCAAGGTCGCCATGAATGCCGGCGTGCTTGCAATCACGGCGCCCGGCACCTCCAAGATCGAGATCTTCGAGGCGAAGAAGGACATCAATGGCAATCGCAAGTCGATCGGCTACGCCTATGACGAGAAGTATCAGGCCGCGCTGGCGGCCGGCGACTACACGGTGGTCTCGGAGAAATCGGACAACACCAAGAAGGAGGGCGCCGTGACCGTGAAGGCTGGAGAGCGGGTTGAACTGACGGTGCAATAAGGATCGCGACTTCGACCAGAAAAAGGGCGGCCACGAGCCGCCCTTCTTCATGCCGCATGGGGAACATGCCGCATAGAATAGGTCAGGCGGTTCCGAAGGCGCTGGCGCCGTGATCCGCGCGGCCCACCAACTGCCGGAAGCCCGCGAAAAGCTCGCGTCCGAAGCCGAATTCATTGCCGATGAGATCGGCTTCGGCGGTGCGGCGCAGCGCGAATTCCGTTCCGGGCACCAGCACCTCCAGTGTGCCGGCATCGGCATCGAGGCGGATGACGTCGCCGTCATGGATCCGCGCTATCGGTCCTTCCTCGACCGCTTCCGGCGTCACATGGATCGCCGCCGGCACCTTGCCGGAGGCACCGGACATGCGCCCGTCCGTGACCAGCGCCACGCGCTGGCCGCGATCCTGCAGGATGCCGAGCACGGTGGTCAGCTTGTGCAGTTCCGGCATGCCGTTGGCCTTCGGTCCCTGGAAGCGGATGACGGCGATGAAGTCGCCGGTGAGCGTGCCGGCCTTGAAGGCGTCGTTCAACCCCTGCTGGCTGTCGAATACCCTGGCCGGCGCCTCGATGACGCGTCGCTCAGGCTTTACGGCCGAAGTCTTGATAACGGCATGGCCAAGGTTGCCTGAAAGCACCTTGAGGCCGCCGGTCGGCTGGAATGCCTTGTTGAACGGTGCCAGCACCTTTTCATCGCCGCTCGCGCGCGGTGACGCCTCGCGCACCACGGCGCCGTCTGCGCCGAGCTTTGCCTCGACCGCATAGGGCCGCAGCCCTTCGCCCCACACCGTCTGCACATCCTCGTGCAGGACGCCTTCGTCGAGCAACTCGCGGATCAGGAAGCCGAGCCCGCCTGCGGCGTGGAAATGGTTCACGTCGGCAAGCCCGTTCGGATAGACTCGTGCCAGCAGCGGCACGGCTTCCGAGAGGTCGGAAATGTCCTGCCAGGTCAGCGCGATGCCGGCGGCCGCCGCCATGGCGATCAGGTGGATGGTGTGGTTGGTCGAGCCGCCGGTCGCATGCAGGCCGACGACCCCATTGACGAACGAACGCTCGTCGATCATCCGGCCGACCGGCGTATAGGCATTGCCGAGCGCGGTGATCGCCAGCGCCCGCTTCGTCGCTTCGCGGGTCAGGGCATCGCGCAGCGGGGTGCCTGGATTGACGAAGGACGCGCCCGGCGTGTGCAGGCCCATGATCTCCATCAGCATCTGATTCGAGTTCGCCGTGCCGTAGAAGGTGCAGGTGCCAGGCCCGTGGTAAGACTTGGACTCTGCTTCCAGGAGTTCGGCGCGGCCCGCCTTGCCCTCCGCATAGAGCTGGCGGATCTTGGCCTTTTCATCGTTGGGGAGACCTGTCGTCATTGGCCCAGCCGGAATGAACACCGCCGGCAGATGGCCGAACGTCAGCGCCGCGATCACCAGTCCCGGCACGATCTTGTCGCAGACGCCGAGATAGACGGCGGCGTCGAACATGTTGTGCGACAGGCCGATCGCCGCGGCCATGGCAATCACGTCGCGCGAGAACAGCGACAGCTCCATGCCGGGCTGCCCTTGTGTCACGCCGTCGCACATCGCCGGCACGCCGCCGGCGACCTGGGCGATGCCGCCGGCCTCGCGCGCGGCGTCCTTGATCAGGGCGGGGAAGGTCTCGAAGGGCTGATGCGCCGACAGCATGTCGTTGTAGGAGGTGATGATGCCAAGATTGGGCACCTTGTCGGCGCCGAGCGCCAGCTTTTCCGAAGGGCTGCACACCGCAAAGCCATGGGCAAGGTTGCCGCAGGACAGCACCGACCGGTTGGCGGTCTGGTTCGAGGCTTCGGCGATACGGCTGAGGTAGCGCTCTCGGCCCGGTTTGGAGCGCTGGCGAATCCGCTCCGTGATGGCTTCGATGTCGCGTCTTGCGGTCATGGCATCAGGTCCTTTCGAGCGAGGTCCCGGAAACATCCTCCCGCCGTTGCCGGGACCACTTGTAAACTTGCAATCAGGGCGCCCAGAAAACCTCCACGGGCTTGGGCGATGCGTCGAGCACGGCGCGGATCGGCTTGCGTGGTCCGGGCGCCACGGCGTTGTCGAAGGCGACGCGTTTTTCCTCGCCCTCTATGTGCAAGGCGAGGAAGTCCGCATCGATGATGCGGGCGAGCGTCAGCGTCAGCCGCGGCTCTCCGGCGCTTTTGGCATGAACGGGCAGGATCATCCTGTCGGAGGCCGGGTCGAGCAGCTTCGGCAGATCATCGGCGTCGGGAAAGAACGAGGCGGTGTGGCCGTCTGGCCCCATGCCGAGGATCACGATATCGAGCGGCCATGGCAGGGATCGCAGTGCCGCATCGTCGGATGCCGCGGCATCCTCGATGCCGGCCGCCTCGTGGTAGAGCGGAACGAAACGGGCAGCCTTGGCCGCGTTCTGCAGCAGGTTTGCGGCAACCAGCCCGGCATTGGATCGCGGCGAGGAGACCGGCACGAATCGTTCGTCGACCAGCGTCACGATCACCTTGTCCCAGGCGATCGGCGTCGCGGACAGCGCGGCGAAGAATTTTGCCGGCGTCGTGCCGCCGGAGACAGCCAGCAACGCCGTCCCGCGCCGTTTGATCGCCATCATTAAGCGATCGGCCACCTCCGCAGCCAGCGCCGAGGCCAGTTGCGAACGGTCGGGAAAGGTATTCCAGTTGTAGCTGGCGCTGTTCAATTGCTCTCGTGCCATGTCCGCCCGTCACGTTCGATCAGCGCTATCGACGCCGACGGCCCCCATGTGCCTGCCGTATAGCCCTGTGCTTCCTGCTTGGCGCCTTCCCAGGCATTCTGGATCGGGTCGATCCATTTCCACGCCGCTTCCACTTCGTCGCGACGCATGAACAGGGTCTGGTTGCCACGGATGACATCCATGATCAGCCGTTCATAGGCGTCGGGCGCGCGGCCGTCGAAAGACTGCGCGAAGCTCATGTCGAGCGAGATCTGGCGCAGCCGCATGCCACCCGGGCCTGGGTCCTTGATCATGATGAACTGCTTGACGCCTTCGTCCGGCTGCAGCCGGATGACCAACTGGTTGGCGAAGATCGGGCCGGCGCTGTCGCCGAAGATCGAATGCGGGATCGGCTTGAACTCGATGACGATTTCCGAAACCCGGGTCGCCAGCCGCTTGCCGGTTCTGAGATAGAAAGGAACGCCCGCCCAGCGCCAGGTGCCGATCTCGGCTTTGATTGCGACGAAGGTCTCGGTGTTGCTGTCCTTGCCAAGCTCCTCGACATAACCCTTCACCGGGCCGCCAGCCGACGCACCGGCGCGATACTGGCCGCGCACCGTGTGCTTCGGCGCTTCGTTGCCGTTGATGCGATTCAGCGCTCGCAGCACCTTCAGCTTCTCGTCGCGCACGGCGTCGGCGTCCATCGACGACGGCGCTTCCATGGCGACGAGGCAAAGCAGTTGCAGCATATGATTCTGCACCATGTCGCGCAGCGCACCGGCCTTGTCGTAGTAGGTGACGCGATCCTCCAGGCCCACGGTCTCGGCTACGGTGATCTGCACGTGGTCGATATGGGCGGAGTTCCAAAGCGGCTCGTAGAGCGCATTGGCAAAACGCAGCGCCATGAGGTTCTGCACCGTCTCCTTGCCGAGATAATGGTCGATGCGGAAAATCTGGCTTTCGTGGAAGTCGTCGCCGACGAGGTCGTTGAGGGCCTGCGCCGAGGCGAGATCGCGGCCGATCGGTTTCTCCAGCACGATGCGCGAATTCGGCGTGATCAGATTGTGCTCTTTGAGCTTGTGCGAGATATCGCCGAACAGCGCCGGCGCCACGGCTAGGTAGAAGGCGCGGATTTGATCGCTCTCGCCGATCGCCTTTTTAAGCTTGTCGAAGCCGGCACCGCTCGTCGCATCGGCCGAGACATAGGAAAGCCTGGCGAGGAAGGTCTTCAACTCCTTGGCATCGATGTCGGAAGGTTTGACATGGTCCGAAATCGCCTGCTTGGCGAAGGCGCGGAATTCCTCGTCGCTCATTTTCGAGCGCGACGTGCCGATGATGCGCGTCGGCTCGGAGAATTGATGGTCGCGCTGGCGATAATAGAGCGATGGCAGCAGTTTGCGCTCCGACAGGTCGCCGGTGCCGCCGAAGATGATGAAGTCGAAAGGGTCGACGGGGATGATCTGGCTGGTCATGGTCTGTCCGCTCTGACGCCGGTCGCGAGTACACGGCTGATATATTCTAATCGATTTAAATTTTCCAGTGCCATGGTGTCACATCGAGGACCAATCGCTGGACGATGATTGGGTCCACATGTGCGCTTGACACTGGTGCCAGCCGGAGGCTTGTCGACAGGCGACGACTCCCGCGAGCTTTCGCAGTTGCAGCATAGAACGTGAATGTGACGAAAGCTAAGGGAGAAATCGGCGCTGTTTCCGTGGTGGCGACGGCCGGGCTGGCCGATCTTTCGTGCAAGCCGCACGATGAACTCGAGGAGTGGTGAAAGCATGCGTCTGGAAAACAAGGTCGCCATCATCACCGGTGCGGCATCCGGGTTCGGCGAAGGCATGGCCAAGCGCTTCGCTCAAGAGGGTGCCAAGGTGGTCGTTGCCGATCTCAACGCCAAGGGGGCGGAACGCGTCGCCGGCGAGATCGGCGACGCGGCGATCTGGACGCAGACCGATGTTTCGCTGCGGTCCGAATTCGACGAGATGATCTATGCCGCGAAAAGCGCCTTCGGCCGCATCGACATCATGGTCAACAATGCAGGGTTCACCCATCGCAATGGCGACATGCTCAAGGTTGACGAGGAAACCTTCGACCTGATCACATCGGTCAACATGAAGGCGATCTATCACGCTGCCCTTGCCGTGGTACCAATCATGGAGCGGCAGGGCGGCGGCGTCATCCTGACCACGGCGTCCACCGCGGGCCTGCGGCCCCGGCCCGGCCTCACATGGTACAATGCCTCGAAAGGCTGGGCGATCACCGCCACCAAGTCGATGGCGGTGGAACTCGCGCCCAGGAATATTCGCGTCAACTGCCTCTGCCCGGTCGCCGGAGAAACCGGCATGCTGGAGAAATTCATGGGCGCCGATACACCCGAGATCCGCGAGGCATTCCGCGCTTCGATCCCGCTCGGCCGGCTGTCGACGCCGCTCGATATCGCCAATGCGGCTCTATGGCTGGTCTCGGACGAGGCCGCCTTCATCACAGGCGTGGCGCTGGAAGTCGACGGCGGGCGCTGCATCTGAAACGCATCGATCGGGGTCGGCAGCGCCCGCGACCGGGTTTGACTCGGGGTTCCCATGGCCCGATATTTCGGAGGATCACGGGGGCATAACGCGATGGGCGCGAGATTGCGTAAGCTAGGCGAAGAGCTGCGGCGCCGCGTCAGGGTACACAGAGCTAGGCGCGCCCGGGCAAGAAGCAAGGCGACCTTCATCGGCGTCACCGGCAGTTCGGGAAAATCGACCGTCACGGGGCTCCTCGGGCACGTATTGGCCGCCCATGGGCCGACCCATGCGCGCTTCCTTGCCAATACCATGCCGTCGCTGCTCAGCACGCTTTACAAGCGCATGAAGCAAGCGGGCGAGGTCGACTATGTGGTTTTCGAAGCCGGGGCCTCTGGCCTCGATACGATCCGGCCGATGGCGGAAATGCTGCAGCCTGATGTGGCGATCATCACCATGGTTCGCCTCGAGCATGTCGCCAGTTTCAGGACCCTGGAAAACGTCGCTGTCGAAAAACGTGCCTTGGTCGAGGCGCTGCGGCCGGGTGGCCTCGCGATCCTCAATGCCGACGACCCCCATGTGGCCGACATGGCCGCAAGCGCAAGGTGCCGTGTCGTTACCTTCGGTACCGCGGAACGTGCCGACTATCGTGTGACCGATATTCATGCCGCCTATCCCAGTCGGCTGGCGCTGTCGATCCACTGGCGAGGAGGCCGGCTCCAACTCGAAACGCGATTTCCCGCCGAACATTTCTGGCTGCCGACCGCCGCCGCCGTCGCGGCAGCGCTGGAACTCGGCGTTCTCCCGGACAAAGTTGCCGCTCAGGTGGCGACTTTCCAGCCATTGGCAAATCGCTGTTCCGTGATTGTCACCGAAGGCGGCCCGCACTTCATCCTCGATGCCGCCAAGGCGCCCTGGCACTCGATCAACCTCGCTCTGGAGATGATGACCAAGGCCACCGCCGGTCGCAAGCGCATCGTCCTAGGCCAGATTTCAGATTACGCCGGCTCGAGCAGGAAATATGCCCAAGCCTATCGAACCGCGCGGGAAATCGCGGATCAGGTCATCTACACCGGCGACAATGCACATCGCTCGCGAGCGAGTCAGGCTGACCGCGACGGCGGCCGGTTTGTCGAGCTTCGCACGCCGAAGGAAGTCGCGGACCACATCAAGCGAACGGCGGTGCCGGGCGAACTGATACTCGTCAAAAGCTCTTCGAACCTTCACCTGGAGCGCATCGCGCTCGCTTGGACGCATGATGTCAAATGCTGGGTCCCTGTCTGCGGCAAGCGGGAGGGCTGCAATACTTGCGGCCTTTATGAAGTACCGTTTGAGCAACATCGCGACCATGTCAGGCAAAGCAGGCGCGGCAGGAGATGGCGGCGGCTGCGGCGGGTGTTCGGCAGTCGCTCGGCATAGCCCGTCTCGGCCGCTCCACCGCGGAGGCCCATTACGCGCCGGTCTTGATATAGCTCTTGTAGATCCAGCCGGTCTTGCCGTTGTAGATGACCTGGCACCACTGCTTGCAACTCATCACCTGCACCGAGGTTCTGGCCGGCACGGTGGCGATGGCGGCCGCATTCTTCTTTGGACCGCTGCGCATGGTCACGGCCCGCAGGACACGTCCAGAGCTGGCTGCCGCCACTTTCCGGGGCTTGGCCTTGCCGCCAGCATCGTCTCTCGCCGCCGGCTGTTGGTCGGGTGACTGAGGCTGCACTTGCGGGATGGCGGCGGTCTGCGCCCCGTCCGGAATGCTGCTTGCCGCCGGCGCCGGTGCTGCGACCTTGGCAAGTTCGGTGGTGGCATCAGTACCGGTAGAGAGTTGGGCGAATGCTGCCGCTGTTTTGTCAGACGCTGGCTCACCTTGCTTCGCCACCTGACTTGGGGCAGCCACCTGGTCGGCGCCAGTTGCCCGGGCCTTCGGCTGTGTCCCGGCCCAGCGGGGATCATTGGCCGCGAGCGCCTGTACGTTGCCTTCCGCCGCCACCATGGTCGGTGAAACCTGGCTGGATTTGACCGGCTTCGGCACCACCGCCGCAGTCACCGTGGTTCCGGCGGGGACGATCTTCGTTGTCTTCACCGGAATGCTCGGAATGCTTTGGTCGGTGCTGGCGACAGCTTGCCTTTCGCTGGTCGGCAATGCCAGCCAGAGCGCCACCGCGGCAACACCAAGCAGCGCGGCGGTGCCGATCGCGGCGATGACCAGGTGCGCGTTCGAACGCACTCCCTGCCAGAATGACGGGCGCATGTCATAGCCGAACTGCATGGCAAAGCGCCGACGTTCCGGCGCACCGAAACTGAAGGGCTCTTTCACTCTTGCCACCTCCATGAGCGGGCCGGTGTTCTTCGATCAAATATCGCAAATCACGCGATCGATCAGCATCGGTCCCAAAACGCGGGCAGGCCCGCAACAATCCCCGAACAATCGCCCAGATGCGGACCTTTCGCCCGCGATTGTGGCATCACTACGCCATTGCCAACGATTCTGCGCCTTTGCCGGCAAATCCGCAATGCGTCGCCCGGGCAACAAATATTACATGGATATTACAATATTACATGAGATCGTGATCGCACGGGATGGTGGTTATCCGATCCCAGCCTAAGGGGCGTCGCGCCGAAAGGGCGTTATCCAAGGTACTTTAAGTCCTTGTTTTGATGCATCCCGCTCTCCCGAACCAAAGGTCACTTTCGGGACACCCATTAGATTCTGTCCCGCAGCGCGAACCAGTTGAGCGCGAGGAAAAGCAGCGGCGCCCGGAACCGGCGGCCGCCAGGAAATGGCGGAATCTTCAAGTCCTCTATCAGCTTCAACCGGTCGCGGTTGCCGGTGACGGTTTCGGCATAGAGTTTGCCGAAGAAATTCGACAGCATGACACCGTGACCCGAATAGCCGCCGGCCGAGATCACATTCGGCATCACTTCCCGCACAAACGGCTTTCTTGGCACCGTGATGCCGACATAGCCGCCCCAGCCATGGGTGATCTCGACATCCCCGAGCGCTGGATAGAGCTCAGCGATCTGACGGCGAATGTGGATGTGGATGTCTTTTGGATCGTTGACGCCATAGACCTCGCGTCCGCCGAACAGCAACCTGCCATCCCTGGATTTGCGGAAATAGCGCACGACGAAGCGGGAATCGTCGACCGATTCGCCTCCTGGCAACACGTTCGAATCCACCCCCAGCGGCACGGTCGCGCCGATGAACGAGCCGATCGGCATTATGTGCGCGGCACTCACCGGCTCGAGCGTTCCGCCATGGGCATTGAGCGCGATCAGGCATTTTTGCGCCGAGATCGTCCCTCTCGGCGTGGAGACCATGACCTTGCCGCCGGCGGAGACGATGCCGGTCGACGGCGTCTTTTCAAACAACTGCGCACCGGCCTGTCTCGCCACCCGCGCCGTGCCGATCACCAGTTTCATCGGATGGATATGGCCGGTGCCGGTGTCGCGCGTGCCGCCGAAATAGGCGGTCGAGCCCAGCCGCTCCGCCGTCTCCTTCACATCCATGAATGAGATGTGCGGATAGGAAAAGCGATTGGCCAGGATCTCGGCATGCGCCTTGTAGTCGTCTGCATAGCGCGGCTTGTGCGCAACCGAAAGCTGACCCGGCATGTAGTCGATATCGATCTGGTTGATGGCGGCGAAGTCAAGCAGGTGGGCCTTGGCCTCTTCGGCGAGATCGAACAGCGCCTTGGCACGAGACAAGCCGTATTCGGCCTCCAGGTCCTCGGCCCAGGCGCGCTGCCCGGTGCCGAGCTGGCCGCCATTGCGCCCGGAAGCGCCGTCGCCAAAACGATACGCTTCGATCAGGACAACGCTTGTCCCGGCCTTGGCCAAATGCGTCGCCGCCGACAGGCCGGTAAACCCGCCGCCGATGATGACGACGTCGCAGGTCCGGTCGCCGTCGAGCGCCGGATATTCGGGCCGTGGGCCGGCCGTATCCTCATACCAGGAGCGGCCGGGGGAAATTGGGGATTGGTAGTTCATGACGGGTCAGACGTTGAGCAACAAATACTCCCGCTCCCACGGACTGATCACTTCCATGAACGTCTCGAATTCCGCACGCTTGATCGCCGCGTAGGTGGCGGCGAAGGACTTGCCCAGCAGCGCGCCGAGTTCCTCGTCGGCCTCGAACAGGTCGACGGCTTCGAGCAGGCTGCGCGGCAGGTCGATCTCGTCCGCGTTGGCGGTCGTCAGCACGGGAGGCTCGGCCTTGACCTTCCTGGTCATGCCGATCAGCCCGCAGGCGAGCGAGGCCGCCAGCGCCAGGTAGGGATTGGCGTCGGAGGACGGAATGCGGTTTTCGACGCGCCGCGCCGCGGGGTCGGAACGCGGCACGCGAAACGCCGTGGTGCGGTTGTCGTAGCCCCATTTGTTGTTGACGGGAGCTGATGCCGCCTGCGTCAGCCGCCGGTAGGAGTTGACGTAGGGCGCGAACATCACCAACGCGTTCGGCACGTGCTTCTGCATGCCGCCGATGAAATGGAAGAAATCCTCGGTTTCGGAACCGTCCTCGGCCGAAAAGATGTTCCTGCCCGTTTTCTTGTCGACGATCGACTGGTGGATATGCATGGCCGAACCTGGCTGGCCCTGGATCGGCTTGGCCATGAAGGTCGCGTAGATCTCGTGCTTGAGTGCGGCCTCGCGGATGGTGCGCTTGAACATGAACACCTGGTCGGCAAGCTCGATCGGGTCGCCATGGCGCAGATTGATCTCGAGCTGGCCGGCACCCTCTTCGTGGATGAGGGTGTCGATCTCCAGGCCCTGGCTTTCGGAGAAATGGTAGATGTCGTCGATCAGTTCGTCGAACTCGTTGACGCCGGCGATCGAATAGCCGGCGCCGCCGCCGATCGCACGCCCCGAGCGGCCGACGGGCGGGGTCAACGGATAGTCCGGGTCCGGATTCTTGCGCACGAGATAGAATTCGATCTCGGGCGCCACGACCGGCTTGAGACCAAGCTTGTCGTAGGCGGCAATGACGCGTTTGAGCACGTTGCGCGGCGTGAACTCGACCGATCGGCCGTCCTGGTGGACGAGGTCGCAGATGACGGCGGCTGTCGGATCTTCTTCCCAGGGCACCACCGTCAGCGTCGAAAGATCCGGCATCAGCTTGAGGTCGCCGTCGTCTTCCGGATAGTGGAAGCCGTTGCCGTCCTCTGGATAGCCGCCGGAAATCGTCGTCATGAAGACGGCCGAAGGCAGCGCCAGCGAGGTGTTGGAGGTGAATTTCTTCGACGGCATCATCTTGCCGCGCGCCACGCCGGCCTGATCAGGCGTGATACATTCGATATCCTCGATGCCGCGCCACTCCAGCCAATCGCTGACTTCCTTCCAGTTCTTCACACCACGGAGGTTTTTCACGAAAGCAGGCGTGCGCGCCCGCCCTCCGCGGCTCGACGGACGGACTTCCTTTTTTGCAGGCGGCATCATTCACCAGATTTTGTTGCGGATTTCGGAGTATAGCCGTGCCGAGCGACCGAAGGGAAGGGGAGCCGGTGAAAGGAGCTGGGTGTGGAAGGCCGCCGTCATGCGGGCTTGCCGGGCCGGGTCTCCAGCCAGCGGCGCAAGGCGGCCGCGTAGAGCCTGCGCCATCCGCGCTGCGGCGTGGTTAGAAACCAGGATTGGCGCAGATCCCACGTTTCGCCGCACAAGTCTCTGAGCCTGGTATTGATTATGCCCTTGCCGGACAACGGATAGACGGAGAATTCGGAAAAGAAGATGTCGCCGTTCTTCTCGTAGAAATCACAGCGCATATGGTCGAATGGCGCGGTCAGCGTTTCGGCGATCTCCCGCATGCGCGCAAACGAGGCCGGCAGGTCGATACGCACCCACTGCTTGCCGCTGCCGTCAGGTGGTGGAGCATAGATGCCGTCGCGGTCGAAATGACACTTCTGTTCGTTGCCATGTTCATCCCGGCGCGCGGCATAGACATATGCCGTCGTGCCGCTCGAAACATGAAATTTGTATTCGAGACGGATCGGCTGGCCGTCCTCCAGCAGCATCTCCTCTACGAACACTTTTCGCTCGGCGCCTTTGTAGCCCCATTCGCCGAACTTCCTGCCGTAGCGGCTGCGCATCCAGCGCGATGTTCTTCGCATCAGCTTGGCTTTGTCCACGCGACCGTTGCGGATCATGATGTTCCAGCGGCAGCCGTGATTGGCCTTGACCACCACGTCACCGGCCAGCAGATCAGCCGGAATCTCTCTCGCATCGTGACCGGACCACAGGACCTTGGCGCTGCGAAGTTCAGGGCGTGTGGACAGGGCATATGCCTTCGAAGCGAGCTTGTCACACGCCGTGGCGAAGAAGGGATTGTGGTCGAAGATCTTGCGCCACAGGAATTTGTCGACGTAGGTGGCCGGCCTCGCCGGATGGGGCAACATGCCACTGTGATTGAATGTGCGCATGCAGATCGCTGGATGGCGCAGAAAGCACCATGCTCTCGCCAGGTGCAAAATCGCTTGGTCGCTCATCCGCAGCGATGGCATGCCTACCTCTGAGGTTCGTGCATGACAGTTGTGCGTCGTCTCACGAACACGTCCCTGGTCATGTTGCGCGAGATGCTGGTGCGACCGGTGACTTCGAGGCGGGGATCGAGCTCCCGTTCGGCGCTTTCCGACCAGAGCCGCGCGAGGGAACAGGGCTCCCACAGAATGATCTGCACACCATCCGGCGCGGTGTCCGCAATGCGCGACACAACGGCGGCCTTCGGTGAAACCATGCTGGCGACATAGACGATCTGCGCTGCGCTATAATCATAGTCGCAACCGTTGCAAAGCTCCACGCGCAAGCGCGTATAGTTCAGCTTCGCCGCGAGCCTGTTCGCGGTCTCCACCGCCTCGGGAACGATGTCGAGACCGACAATTTCAGGAACCGTTGTCTGGTCGTGAATGCGGAACATGGTAAACGGCCGTCCGCCGCAGCCGACCATGACAGTGCGGCGGCAGTCATCGAAATTGGCATGATCGAACACTTCATCGAGGCGTTTGTAGGCATCTCTTGAAGACAGCACGCCAATGTCGGTCTTCTCTGCCGCGATCTGTCCGAAAGACTCTCCGCTCTGCAGATCCTGTCGCAACATCTGCGCAATTTCTGCCACGTCCTGCGCATGGACCATGTCGGCGAAAATCTGGGTCAGGGCCGGTCGGTAGGCGAAGAATTCCGGATGGCTGTCGAGCAGCGCTTCGCCCGCATCGGGGCCCATGGCGATGCCGAGGTCGCGAATGCTGTTGATCACTTCGGTGGGCGTGCGGTCCCACGAGCCCTGCAAAAGCCGCTCGAGGTCAACCTTCCAGGACCTGATTTTCTGCATGTGCCCACACGCTTTATGTTCCTCTTGCTAGCAGTGCCTGATAACGACGTCCATATAGCCACCTTCATCACGCTGGAACGGTCACGATCATGCAGTCCTTGACCACGATTGGCTTCGATGCCGACGACACGCTTTGGCAGAACGAACAATTCTTCCGCATGACGGAAAAGCGCTTTGCCGCCATGCTGGCCGACCATGGCGAGGAGAAGCAGATCTCGGCGCGACTGTTGGAGGCCGAACGGCGCAACCTTGCGATCTATGGTTTCGGCATCAAGGGATTTACGCTCTCGATGATCGAAACGGCGATCGAGGTCACCGACGGGCGGGTGCCGGCCTCGGTCATATCGGAGATTCTCGACGCCGGTCGCGAGATGCTGGGCCATCCGATTGATCCCTTGCCGCATGCACGCGAGACGGTCGAGAAACTCGCCGGCACCTTCCGCCTCGTGCTCATCACCAAGGGCGATCTGTTCGATCAGGAACGCAAGCTGGCCGGCTCCGGCCTGGGCGACCTGTTCGATGCCGTCGAGATCGTCAGCGACAAGACCGCCGCGACCTATGCGCGCCTCTTCAGCCGCCATGGCGACGGTCCGGCAAGGAGCATGATGGTCGGCAATTCGCTGAAGTCGGACGTGGTGCCTGCCATCGAGGCCGGCAGCTGGGGGGTCCATGTGCCGCACGAACTGACTTGGGTGCTCGAACATGTCGAGGCGCCGGTCGCCGAACCGCGGTTCCGCCAGATATCGGATCTCGGCCAATTGCCGGACCTGATAGAAAGCATCGCCAAGATCGAAAGCATCGCGAAGCCAGGCTGACGGCGACTTCGATTATTTGCTTTCTTGCATAGTTCCGGACAGAAAAACCGCTGCACGACTTCCCGGGATTGCCTCAGCGGCTGATCAGACGATCGATCACCGGTTGCAGCCGTTCGGGCGTGATCGGCTTGGCCACAACCGCGTCGATGACATTCGACAGGCCAAGGCTCTCCGGCGTGCCATTCATGGTTGAAAGCAAGATCACGGGAGGGAGCGATTTGCCAGAAGCCCGGCGCAACGTTTCGATGCCGGGCATCAGATGGTCGCAGTCCTTGTTGTCAGGACCGCCGTCGAGCACAATCGCCCCTGGCACCAGCGTCAGCAAGGTTTTCGCCGCGATATCAGGGGGTTCCGAAATTGGTCTGAGCCCGGACCGCTCGACGATCTTCGACACGACGACCCGGTTGATCGGCGATTTCCCGACAACAAGCACCCGCGAGAGATCGCGGATCGTCTCGGTGCTTGAATCCCGGGTCAGCAGATTCACATGTCTTGCGGTCTCGCCCTCGCGATTCACTGGGCACCCAAGTTGGCCAAGAAGTTCGCCCCCATTTCAATGCAGAGTTGAAATCTGAGCGACAATTGGCGTGAGATCGCATCCTATGTCAAGTTGAAATAAAACAACCTGCTGGCATCCTCCACGACAGTCGATTCAAGCAAAAGTACTGTACTGCTCTGTCCATGCTCCGCTCTCCGTAAAGATAAAATTCACCTGCGCACACTTTGCGCAGGTGAAGGGGCGGCCTTGACGATTTCCGGTCAGCCTTGGCTCTGCTGCGTGACGATGACCGGGATCAGCAGATCGCCCCAATTGCCGTCGCCGCCATGGTGCCTTGCGGAGCGCACGAGCTCCACCGAGACGCCCGCCTCGACCGCCTTCATCACCGACTGATTGAGCCTGTGCAGATCGTTTGCCAGCATGCGGATCGTCGCCTGTTGGTCGACGCTCATCGTGGTCGATTGCTCTTCGGCCCGTTCCTTGACGCGGCTTATCGATGCCATTGGTCTTCTCCTATGTCGTTGCCCTTCTCGGGCGTTTCCTCTGTTGGCCGTCTTTTTTGGCAAGCTCATTCCGCTGCCGGCTTGAACTGCGCGTGCTCGGTTGATTCATGCATTGCGGTTGTCGACGACCGGCCCCCGGTGATCGCCATCGAGACGGCGTCGAAATAGCCGGTGCCGACCTCACGCTGGTGTTTGGTCGCGGTATAACCGTTGGCTTCCGCCGCGAATTCCGCTTCCTGCAACTCGGAATAGGCCGACATCTGCCGTGCCTTGTAGCCGCGGGCGAGTTCGAACATGCCGTAGTTGAGCTGGTGGAAGCCGGCCAGCGTGATGAACTGGAACTTGTAGCCCATGGCGCCCAGTTCCCGCTGGAACTTGGCGATCGTCGCGTCGTCGAGATTCTTCTTCCAGTTGAACGACGGCGAGCAATTATAGGCGAGCAGCTTGCCGGGATGGTGCTTGCGCACGCCCTCTGCGAACTTTTTGGCCTGTGCCAGGTCGGGCTTCGAAGTCTCACACCAGATCAGATCCGCATGGGGTGCATAGGCGACGGCCCGCGCGATGCAGGGCTCGATGCCGTTCCTCACCTGGTAAAAGCCTTCCACTGTGCGGCCGGCATCGTAGTCGACAAAGGGCTGGTCGCGCTCATCGATATCGGAGGTGAGCAGCTTCGCCGCTTCCGCGTCGGTGCGCGCCACGACCAGGGTGGGCGTGCCCATCACGTCGGCCGCGAGCCGCGCCGCGTTGAGGTTGCGGATATGCGCGGCGGTCGGGATCAGCACCTTGCCGCCGAGATGGCCGCACTTCTTCTCCGACGCCAGCTGGTCCTCATAATGGACGCCGGCGGCACCTGCCTCGATGAACGCCTTCATGATCTCGAAGGCGTTGAGCGGACCGCCGAAGCCGGCTTCGGCGTCGGCAACGATCGGCGCGAACCAGGTGTCGACCGACAGCCCCTTGCCTTCGGAGGTCTCGATCTGGTCGGCGCGCTGCAGCGTGCGGTTGATGCGCTTGACCAGTTCGGGCGCCGCATTGGCCGGATAGAGCGACTGGTCCGGATACATCGCCGAGGCGGTGTTCGCGTCGGCGGCAACCTGCCAGCCCGACAGATAGATCGCCTTCAGCCCGGCGCGCACCTGCTGCATCGCCTGGTTGCCGGACATGGCGCCCAATGCGTTGACGAAGTCCTCCTCGTGGATGAGCTTCCACAGCCGGTTGGCGCCCATTTCTGCCAGGCTCTGGCGAATCTGCACCGAACCGCGCAGCCGCCTCACATCCTCAGGAGAATAGGGACGTTCAATGCCGTCGAAGCGACCTTCAGGCGCCGAGGGGACGAGGTTGTAAAAATCAGTCATTGGGTCACTCCGAAGGGGTTCTGCACGATGTCCACGCACCAATTTTCAGGGCGCGTCTATGTGACTGAATTTACATTGCGGCGCAAAATAAGCCAGGAAAATCAGGAATTCCGGCTTTAGATAAGAGAAAATCTGTCTTGTCTTTGACCGGGAGGCGCTGTAAATTTGTTAATATTGTAAAAACAAGAGGCGGGACCTGCGGCGAGTGTCGTGTAAATTCCTGTCAAGGATAGTCGATGGCTGACCAGAAGATTTTCGCCGGGCCGCGCATTCGCCGCATCCGCAACGCCAAGGGTCTGACCCAGACGGCGATGGCCGAGGGGCTCGGCATCTCGCCGTCCTACCTCAACCTGATCGAGCGCAACCAGCGGCCGCTGACGGTGCAACTGATCCTGAGGCTGGCCTCCGTCTACAAGGTCGATCCGCATGAGCTTCAGGGCGAGGCAAGGGGATCGGTCGCTGCGCTGAAGGAGGTGTTCACCGATCCGCTGCTGGTTGGCGAACTGCCGGGAGATCAGGAATTGATCGAGCTTGCTGAGGCTGCGCCCAATGCCTCCGCCGCGGTGATAAAACTGTTTCGCGCCTATCGCGAGCAGGCCGAGCGGCTGTCGGACCTCAACGAACTCCTGGCGCGCGAGGGCCGTGCGACCGCGCTCTCCGGCGCCCGCCTGCCGATCGACGAGGTGCACGAGATTTTCGAGCGGCGGCCGAACCATTTTGCCTCCCTCGAGGAAGAAGCCGAGGCGTTCACGTCGGTGCTCGATCCTGGCGACGACCTGTCTGGCGCCTTGAAGGCGTGGCTGAAGCGCGAATACGGCATCGTGGTCAAGGTTCTGCCGGTCGCCACCATGCCGAACTGGCGCCGCCGCTACGACCGCCACTCGCAGCGGCTGTTCCTGTCCGAGCGTCTGTCGCCGTTCGACCAGTTGCGTGAAGTCGCGATGGAGGCCTGCCTGATCCGCATGACAGTCGCGGTCGCCGGCGAGATCCAGGCGCTGAGGCTGAGCACGGACGAGGCGCGCCGCCTTGCCCGCTTCGAACTCGGCCGCTACGCCGCCCATGCGCTGATGATGCCGTATCAGCCCTTTCACGCGGCGGCCGCCCGCTCACGCTACGACATCGACGTCCTGCGCTCGCGCTTTGGCGTTTCCTTCGAGCAGGCGGCAAACCGGCTGACAATGCTGCAGCGACCAGGCGCTTCTGGCGTGCCCTTCTTCATGCTGGAGGTCGACAATGCCGGAAACCGCTTTCGCAAGGCCGGCAGCCAGGGCTTTCCGCAAAGCCGGTTTGGTGGCGGCTGTCCCAAGCTTCCTGTGCATGTCGCCTTCACCCAGCCCGGCCAGATCTTCGTCGAGGCGGTTGAAATGCCCGATGGCGCCGAGTTCCTGTGCATGGCCCGCACGCTGGAGGGGCCGCAAGGCGCGTTCTCTGAACGCCCGCGCCGCACGGCACTGCTGCTCGGCTGCGACATCGGCTTTCGCGACGACATCGTCTATGGCGCTGCCCTGCCTGGCGCGGCGGGCGGCGCAAAGATTGGGGCGGGCATTGTCGCGGCGACGCCCGTCGGCCCGGCCTGCCGGCTTTGCGAGCGTGTCGGCTGCCTCGCGCGCGCCGAGCCGCCGGTGACGCGCCCTCTCGGCCTCGACGAGATGGTGACCGGCCTGAGCGCGTTCGACTTCCAGTAACGCTGCGGCGAAGGTGCCACAATCCTCGCCGGTCTCTGGATCACCCGCGGTCAGCGTCTTTGCGTTACGCGAACAGAGTATTTTTCTGTCGTCCCTTGCGCATCGTCCCGTCCACAAAAGCTCGACAGTCGCGCCCATGACACGCACGGCATCATCCCGGACCCCTGTCGAGTCGACCGCCTCGCCACGCGAGGAACGCGTCGGCATGCTATTGGTCTTCCTGTCGGCGCTGATGTGGAGTTTCGGCGGCACCATCGCCCGCTTCATCAGCGTCGGTGACAGCTGGACGGTTATTTTCTGGCGCTCGGCTTGGGCTGCCGCCTTCCTGCTCTGCTTCATGGTCTGGCGTGACGGCTGGCGCGGCATGGTGAAGTCATTTCGCGACATGGGCCTGCCAGGCATTGCGGTAGGATTCTGCTTCGCCATCGCGTCGACCTCGTTCGTCGTCGCCCTTGCCTATACCACCGTCGCGAACATCCTCTTGATGCAGGCCGGCGTGCCGCTTCTGGCGGCCCTGTTTGCCTGGGTGCTGTTTCGCGAAAGAGTGACTGTCGCAACCTGGATGGCGATTGCCGCCGTCATCGCCGGCGTCGCCATCATGATGTCTGAATCTCTTGACGGCGCCGTCTCGCCCATAGGCGATGGATTGGCACTCCTCATCGCGTTCATGTTCTCGGTCGCCACCGTCATCACCCGGCGCTTCTCCAGCGTGCGCATGACGCCGGCGACCTGTCTAGGCACGGTCCTGGCGGCGGGCTTCGCTGCCTCGCAGGCCTCGACCTTCACTGTGGCGGCCGGTGACATGGGCTTTCTCTTCGTCTTCGGCGTGGTCAATCTCGGCCTTGGCCTTGCTTTCTTCGCCACCGGCGCGCGCCTGATCCCGGCGGCGATCGCGGCATTGCTCGGCACGTTCGAGCCGATCCTGGGCCCGATATGGGTCTGGCTCATCCATTCCGAGGTGCCGTCCGGGCGCACCATCGTCGGCGGCGCGGTGGTGGTCACGGCGCTGCTTGTCCATATCGGGCTCGAATTCAAGCGCCAGGCGCGGCCGCAGCGGGCTGGTGTCACCGGCGTGCCTTCGCCTAATTGATGCTGGCGCTGAAGCTTTGCCATTGACAACGTCGCTGCCGCCCGGGCAGGCTGGGAATACGGCAACAACAAGACAGGCGTATCTTGCCAAGTCTCCCCGGCGGCCCGATCGAGACCGGACCACATTCTTGTATATCTGTCCGCGCGGCGGCGAAAGCTTCTGACGGCACCGCAATTCCTTCCCGCCCCGAACAACCGGGCGGTCGCGGGCGTGCCAGATGGCGCTTGTCGGCCTCTGGAAAGCTCAATAGTCTGAAGCAAATGCCCGGCCGCGCGAGCATATCGCGACGCGCCGGCAATGGAACACTCACCAAAGGAGAATAGCATGATCCGCAAAGCGCTCTGGCTTTCGGCAACCTCGGTATTTCTGGCGCTTTTGACGCCCGCCGGTCACGCCGAGGACCGCGTCGTCAACGTCTTCAACTGGTCGGACTATATCGACAGTTCGATCATCGATGATTTCACCAAGAAGACCGGCATCAAGGTCGTTTACGACACCTTCGATTCCAACGAAATCCTCGAAACCAAACTCCTCGCCGGCGGCAGCGGCTACGACGTCGTCGTGCCGAGCGGCAACTTCCTGGCCCGCCAGATCCAGGCGGGTGTGTTCCAGAAGCTTGACAAGTCGAAGCTGCCGAATCTCTCCAACATGTGGGATACGGTTACGGAGCGGACCGCCAAATATGACCCCGGCAACGAATACTCGGTCAATTACATGTGGGGGACCGTTGGCATCGGCTACAACATCAAGAAAGTGCAGGCGGCACTCGGCACCGACAAGATCGACAGCTGGGATACCTTCTTCAATCCGGACAGCCTCGCCAAATTGAAGGATTGCGGCGTCTATGTGCTGGATTCTCCGTCCGATATCCTGCCGGCGGCGCTGAAATATCTCGGCCTGGACCCCAACAGCACCTCGCCTGACGATATCGCCAAGGCCGAGGAAGCTCTTCTCAAGATCCGTCCCTATATCAGGAAGTTCCACTCCTCCGAATACATCAACGCCCTTGCCAATGGAGACATCTGCCTGGCGGTCGGCTGGTCGGGTGATGTGTTCCAGGCTCGCAACCGCGCGGTCGAGGCCAAGCAGGGCGTGGAAATCGGCTATTCCGTGCCGAAGGAAGGCGCCCAGATGTGGTTCGATCAGATGGCGATCCCCGCCGATGCGCCGCATGTGCCCGAGGCGCTCGAATTCATCAACTACATGATGACGCCAGAAGTGATCGCCAAATCGTCGAACTATGTCCTTTATGCCAACGGCAACAAGGCATCGCAGCAATTCGTCGACAAGACGCTGCTCGACGATCCGTCGGTCTATCCTGACGCCGCGACCTTGCAGAAGCTCTATACCGTCCAGCCTTACGATCCCAAGACCCAGCGCATCGTCACGCGCAGCTGGACCAAGATCGTCACCGGTCAGTAGTCAATCCGACGCGACCCCGGCAGCCGACTGCCGGGGTCGATTCTTTTGAGGAATAAAAGCACGGAGTGGGACAATGAAATCGCTTGGCAGCATCCGCAGGGATTTCGTGCCGTGGAACGACCCGAACGCCAAGCCGTATATCCAGTTCGACAAAGTCACCAAGAAGTTCGGTGACTTCACCGCCGTCAACAATCTGTCGCTGACCATTTTCGAGCGTGAATTCTTCGCTCTGCTTGGCGCCTCGGGTTGTGGAAAGTCGACGCTGCTCAGGATGCTTGCCGGCTTCGAGGAACCGACAGCCGGCCGCATCCTGCTCGACGGCCAGGATCTGCGTGGCATTCCCCCCTATCGCCGGCCGGTCAACATGATGTTCCAGTCCTATGCCCTGTTCCCGCATATGACGGTCGAGAACAACATCGCCTTTGGCCTCAAGCAGGAAGGCATGCCGAAGCCTGATATCGAAAAGCGCGTCGCCGACATGCTGAAGCTGGTCAAGCTCGAGCAGTTCGCCAAGCGCAAGCCGCACCAGCTCTCCGGCGGCCAGCGCCAGCGCGTCGCGCTTGCCCGCTCCGTCGCCAAGCGGCCGAAAGTGCTGCTGCTCGACGAGCCGCTCGGCGCGCTCGACAAGAAACTGCGCGAGGAAACCCAGTTCGAGCTGATGGATTTGCAGCAGGAACTGGGTCTCACCTTCGTCGTCGTCACCCATGACCAGGAAGAGGCGATGACGATGGCTGATCGCATTGCCATCATGGACAAGGGCGAGGTCATGCAGGTGGCGACGCCGGCGGAAGTCTACGAGGCCCCGACGTCGCGCTTCGTCGCCCATTTCGTCGGCAACGTGAATATGTTCGAGGGCAAGGTTGCCGAACAGTCGGCCAACACGACGCGCATTACGGGCCCAAGCGGCGCGCAGATCGTCGTCGAGAATGGTGGCGCGGCCGCAACGGCCGATGCCGATATCGTCTTCGCCATCAGGCCGGAGAAGATCAGGGTCTCGTCGAAGAAGCCGGCCGATGCCGTCAACGCGCTGGAGGGCGAGGTTTACGACATCGCCTATCTCGGCGACATGACTGTCTATCACGTGAGGCTGGACGACGGGCAGATCGTGCGGGCTAGCGCCCTGAACGCGGCCCGTGTGACCGAGGATCCGCTGACCTGGAACGACCGTGCCTGGGTGTCCTTCCGGCCCGACGCCGGCGTCGTGCTGGCGCGGTAGGGGCGGTCATGTCCAATATCGCCGTCGCCGATGCCGCCGCGCCATCGACTGCCGCCCAGCCGTTCATGACGCGCCTTGGTGCCGGCTTCGTCAGCCGGCTGGTCATCATCGTTCCCTATCTCTGGCTCCTGTTCTTCTTTCTCGTCCCCTTCATCATCGTCTTCAAGATCTCGCTGTCGCAGACGGCTATCGCGATGCCGCCCTATACACCGGTGCTCGATTTCAGGGACGGCATTTCCGGTTTCTTCGCCGGCTTTCGCGACCTCAACTTCGACAACTATGTCTGGCTGACGCAGGACGCGCTCTATTTCAGGGCTTACCTCACCAGCGTCGTCATCGCCGCCATCTCGACGGTGCTGACCTTGTTGGTTGGCTATCCCATCGCCTATGGCATGGCCCGCGCTCCGGCCACGATCCGTCCGACATTGCTGATGCTGGTCATCCTGCCGTTCTGGACGTCGTTCCTGATCCGCGTCTATGCCTGGATCGGCATCCTGAAGCCGGAGGGCCTGCTCAACCAGTTGCTCTTGTCGCTGCACATCGTCAACCAGCCGCTGGTGATCCTCAACACCTATACGGCCATCTTCATCGGCATCGTCTATTCCTACCTGCCGTTCATGGTGCTGCCGCTCTATTCGTCGCTGGAAAAGATGGACTATTCCCTGATCGAGGCAGCCAAGGATCTCGGCTGCCCGCCGACCGCTGCTTTCTGGAAGATCACCTTTCCGCTGTCGCTGCCCGGCGTCATTGCGGGTTGCCTGCTGGTGTTCATCCCGGCGGTGGGCGAGTTCGTCATCCCTGACCTGCTCGGCGGCTCGCAGACGCTGATGATCGGCAAGACGCTGTGGAACGAATTCTTCGCCAATCGTGACTGGCCGGTGTCGTCCGCGGTTGCCGTCATCCTGCTGTTGCTGCTGATCGTACCGATCGTGTTGTTCCAGCAAGCCCAGGCCCGCGCGCAGGAGCAGGACAAATGAACACCACCTGGAGCCGCTTCAACATCACCTCGATCACGCTCGGCTTTGCCTTTCTCTATTTGCCGATCGTGCTGCTCGTCGTCTTCTCCTTCAACGAGTCCAAGCTCGTCACCGTCTGGGGCGGGTTTTCCACCAAATGGTACGTATCGCTGTTCCACAATCAGGGGCTGATGGACGCCGCATGGGTGACCATCCGCGTCGGCCTGATTTCAGCGACTGTGGCCACGGTTCTCGGCACCATGGGGGCCTTGGCGCTGACCCGCTACACTCGCTTCCGGGGCAGGGTCCTGTTCTCCGGCATGATCTTTGCACCATTGGTCATGCCTGATGTCATTACCGGCCTGTCGCTGCTCCTGTTGTTTGTCGCCATCGGCATGGATCGCGGCATGACGACCGTGATCCTCGCGCATATCACCTTCACGATGTGCTTCGTCGCGGTCGTCGTGCAGTCGCGGCTTGTCAGCTTCGATCGCTCGCTGGAAGAAGCCGCCATGGATCTTGGCGCGCCGCCGGTGAAGACCTTCTTCCAGATCACGCTGCCAGTCATTCTGCCGGCGATCGTGTCGGGCTGGATGCTGGCCTTCACGCTGTCACTGGACGATCTGGTCATCGCCAGCTTTGCTTCGGGCCCTGGCGCCACCACGCTGCCGATGAAGATCTACAGCCAGGTCCGTCTCGGCGTGACGCCGGAGATCAATGCGGCCTGCACCATTCTGATCGCGATCGTCACGATCGGCGTTATCATCGCTTCGATCGCCAACAAGCGGCGTGAGGTTCAGCGGCAGCTCGACGAGCGGGCCGCGCAACGCGGTTAAACCCGGGCGCAAGGCCTTATTCGCCCGAAACGCCGCGGCTTATGGGTGAAATGAATGGCGTGCTCCACGTTCCGCCGACGAAAAACGATGACTGGTTGGGCCCCTGCTGGCCGCTCTTTTGCGTTGCGGACTGATCCGCCTGGATGACGCCGCCCGACAGTGCCAATCCGCGTCCTGCGTAAGATGCGATGCCGGAAAGCCAGATCTTGTATTTCGCCGAATTGGCCTCGGCCTTGTCGAGTCTGGCCACGCCTTTCGAAATGGTTGCCTTCACCTCGGCGCCATCGATGGGCAGCGTCCCGTTCGAGACATCGTCGAGCGCGAAGAAGCCGCCTTGTTCGGTATGCTTGAGAAAGGCCGGCAGGTTGAACTTGCTCAGCGCGCCAGGGCCGAAGGTCGCCGAGACCGAGCCGTCGGCGTTTTCAAAGATCGAATCCCAGGTCCTTCCCGGTCCCTTGAGAATGACCGAAACAGTGCCCGTGCCGACCGGCACCAGCCGGGTCATCCCGGCCGCGGTACCGAACGCGCCGCCATCGATATCGGAGGCCAACAGCCGGATCTCGACCTGGGTGCCCTCGGGTTTGCGGTCGAAACGAAGGCTGGTCTGGACGTTGCCGCCAAAAGCCGAGGCGTCGGAGATATCGAAGACGGAAAGACCATCCTTGACCTGGGCGGTGGCCGCGACGTCGGCAAGCTGGATCGTCCCCGCCGTGGCATGGGCCGCCGACAGCCTGAGATCGAGATTGACCCGGTCGGCAAAACTCGTGTTGACCTGACCCGGCTCGCCGCTGCTCGCCGGTCCAAGCGACGTGAAGGCGGATAGAAACGACCTGAGGTCGAGCGTGTCGAAAGCAAGTGTGCCCGAGATCACCGGCTGCGTCTCACCGAGTGACAGATCCAGCGCGCCCATGCCCGGGTTGTTGTCCAGCGCCAGCGCCGTGTTTTCGAATTTGACGCGCCCGGCCGAGGCCGTGACCTTGCTCGAAATGCTGACCGAGCCGATCGCCGCGGTCGGAGCGATGCCGGCCTGCGACCATTCCAGGACGCGGCGCAGCGACGGGGCCGCGAATTTCACCTGGCCGTCGAAATATGCGTTATCGGACATGCTGGCCATGCCGTCGAAGGAGAAGGTGGCGGGTGCTGCCTTGAAGGACAGCGTGAGCGGCGCCGTGCCTCCGGCAAACAGCACCAGCGGTCTCGGCGAGGCGGCATCCACGGTCACGCTTTCGCCACGCCAGATTCCGGTCGCGGACAGCGTCGCATTGCTGTTCATCGCCGCCCATGTGGCCTGACCGCTAAGACTGCTCAGGATTTCCACATCCTTGCCGTTGACGGACGCCACCATGCGGCCATCCCTGAACTCCACGGTGCCGAAAGTGTCGGCCGGCAGCTTGTCGAGATCGGGCTTGGCGGGGTTGGAGTTGACCAGGGCACGGGCCGCGTCGATGGAGCGCGCGATGCGCCCGCCGGTCGGCGCCGTGGGCAGGAACAGCCCGTCCTCCGTGCGCTGGACCCTGATCGTCGGCCGCACCAGCCGTGCCGTGGAAAACGCCACATCCCCCTGCAATGCCGCCATGGCCGAGAGGTCGATCTCGACCCGTTCGGCTTCGACGACCGGCGGCGCATCGGCGTCCGTCCACTTCGACAGCGTCACATCGGTGAGGATCGCGCGGAATTTCGGCCAGACCTCGATGCGCGGCGACCCCTCGATGGCAACCCGAAAGCCGCTCCATGCGCTCAATTCCCAAGCGATGCGGTCACGCACGATCCGCGTCGAGGCGATCAGCGGCA
Source organism: Mesorhizobium sp. ES1-4 (assembly GCF_020164745.1). GTDB lineage: Bacteria > Pseudomonadota > Alphaproteobacteria > Rhizobiales > Rhizobiaceae > Mesorhizobium. The sequence continues at coordinate 359,407 of NZ_JAIUGV010000006.1, forward strand.
GGGCAGCGACCACCAGGGCGATGACGATCGCGGCAGCGCCGATCGCCCAAACTCCGCGGCGGATCAAGGATGATGGCATATAGCCCCGTATGCTTCCATTCCGATAAAAACGATCGTCCGACGGGTGTAACCCCTGTCGTCACTACGACTTAGCGCTGACGAATTTCAAGTCTTTATGGCCCGGCGATGGCATTTGCGCACAGCTGGCCGCATCGGCCCAACAAAATCTTGCTCTGCTGCGCCGCGATATGCATAAGCGATGATGACCGTGGGAGGATCGATCATGGCCGGCGAAGTACCGCTCTGGAGCCCGACTCAAGACCAGATTGATGCCTCCCCCCTGACGGCCTTCATGAAGGCCGCGGCGGCGAGTGCCGGCAGTCCATTTTCTTCCTATGCCGATCTTCATCACTGGTCGGTCGAGAACCGGGAGGCGTTCTGGGACCTCGTCTGGGATTTCTGCGGTCTTCAAGGCGACAAGGGTGAACGACTGCTGCGCGATGGCGAGAAGATGCCCGGCGCCATTTTCTTCCCGGACGCGTCGCTGAATTTCGCCCAAAACCTTCTGCAGAAGACCGGTGCCGGCGAGGCAATCGTCTTTCGCGGTGAGGACAAGGTCGAACGGCGGCTGTCGTGGAACGAATTGCATGGCCTTGTCTCGCGGCTGCAGCAGCTTTTCCTGTCGCTCAAGGTGAAGAAGGGCGACCGCATTGCCGCGATGATGCCCAACATGCCCGAAGCCGTCGCCGCCATGCTTGCCGCCGCCTCGATCGGTGCGGTGTGGTCATCCTGTTCGCCCGATTTCGGCGAGCAGGGCGTGCTCGACCGGTTCGGCCAGATCGAGCCCGTCATCTTCATCGCGCCGGACGGCTATTGGTACAATGGCAAGGCGATCGAGGTCGCCGACAAGGTCAAGGCGGTCGCGGCCAGGCTCGGCAGCGTCCGCAAGGTCCTGCTCGTCGACTATCTCGGCACCTCCGCCGATGTTGCTGATACCATCGACAAGGCGGTGGCGATGGAAGAGGCGCTGTCGCCCTTCGCAGTCAAGCCCGTCACCTTCGAGCGGCTGCCATTTTCGCATCCGCTCTATATCCTGTTTTCCTCCGGTACCACCGGCATTCCCAAATGCATCGTCCATTCGGCCGGCGGCACGCTGATCCAGCATGTCAAGGAACACCGGCTGCATGCCAGCCTCTGCGACGGCGACCGCTTCTTCTACTTCACCACCTGCGGCTGGATGATGTGGAACTGGCTGGTATCAGGCCTGGCCTCCGGCGCTACGCTGCTGCTCTACGACGGCTCTCCCTTTTATCCCGACGGCAATGTGCTGTTCGATCTCGCCGACGCCGAGAAGATGACATTCTTCGGCACCTCGGCCAAGTTCATCGATTCCGTGCGCAAGGCCGGCCTCAAGCCGATCCGCAGCCATGATCTGTCCACGGTGCGCGCCATATCCTCCACCGGGTCGCCGCTTTCGCCCGAGGATTTCCGCTTCGTCTATGACGGCATCAAGAAGGACGTGCATCTGGCCTCGGTATCCGGCGGCACCGATATCGTTTCGTGCTTCGTACTCGGCGTGCCGATCCTGCCGGTCTGGACCGGAGAGATCCAGGGGCCGGGCCTAGGCCTCGCCGTCGACGTCTGGGACGATGACGGCAGGCCGGTCAGGCAGGAGAAGGGAGAACTGGTTTGCACCAAGGCTTTCCCGTCCATGCCGATCGGCTTCTGGAACGATCCGGATGGCAAGAAATACCAGGCGGCCTATTTCGAGCGTTTCGACAATGCCTGGTGCCATGGCGATTTCGCCGAATGGACCGATCATGGCGGCATGGTCATCCACGGCCGCTCGGACGCGACGCTCAACCCGGGCGGCGTGCGCATCGGCACGGCGGAGATCTACAATCAGGTCGAGCAGATGCCCGAAATCCTGGAGGCGCTTTGCATCGGCCAGGATTTCGACAATGACGTGCGTGTCGTTCTGTTCGTGCGGCTGGCCGCGGGCATCAAGCTCGACGACGAACTGGAAAAGCGCATCCGCACCAAGATACGCACCGGCGCCAGCCCGCGCCACGTGCCGGCCAGGATCGTCGCCGTATCGGACATCCCCCGCACCAAGTCGGGCAAGATCACCGAACTCGCCGTGCGCGACGTCGTGCATGGCCGCGCCATCAAGAACAAGGAAGCGCTCGCCAACCCGGAAGCGCTGGAACTCTTCAGGAATTTGCCGCAGCTTGCCGAGTGACCGGCATGCTTAACGAAATATGTCGAGCGAATTTACCTAGATTTCACGAGTGGTACACATTCGTAAATTTTTCGGCGACCTGGTAAGGACTTGTTAAGGCCCGGCGTCGATAGTCGCACGCAACTTGAGGGAGAAATCCCGTTCCTCAGCCCCCCGAGGATCTGAATTCAGCTCAAGCCCCCGTTGTGACAGCAATCCCATCTCTTAAGGCGTCCTTTGGGCGCCTTTTCTTTTGGACGTGCTATTCCGCCAGCACCCGGGTCGACGGGAACGCAACCTCCACAAGCGTGCCTTCGCCGGGCGTCGAATTGATGGTGAACCGGGCGCGGTTGGCTTCCACCATAGCCTTGGTCAACGGCAGGCCAAGGCCAGTGCCGTCGCCGCGCCCGCGCTTCAGGGCGTTGATCTGCTTGAACGGCTTCAGCGCCTGCTCGATCTCGGCCTGGCTCATGCCGATGCCGGTGTCGCGCACCCGCATGACGACGTCTCCCGAGGTCTCATAGGCGGTCGAGACGATCACCTGGCCGCCGGCCTGCGTATAGCGCACGGCGTTGGACAGGATGTTGAGCGCGATCTGGCGCACGCTGCGCAGGTCGGCCACCACTTCCGGCAGCCGTGAGGCGAAGCTGGAGCGGATAATGACGCGTTCGCGGTTGGCCTGTGGCTGCATCATCGCCACGGTTTCGGCCAGCGTATCGTTGAGGGACACTGCCTCATAAGCCATTTCTTGCTGGCCGGCCTCGATTTTCGAGATGTCCAGCAGGTCGTTGACCAGGTCGAGCACGTGGTTGCCCGAGCGGTTGATGTCGCGCAGATAGTCGCGGTAGCGGTCATTGGCGACCGGCCCGAACTTCTCGTCGACCATCAGCTCGGAAAAGCCGATGATGGCGTTGAGCGGTGTGCGGATCTCGTGACTGATGCGGGCGAGGAAGTCGGTCTTCTGCGAGGAAGCGCGTTCGGCCACCGCACGCGCCTGGGTGAGATCCTCCTCGGCCCGCTTCCACTGCGTGATGTCGCGTACCACGGCGCAGAAGCCGCTGTCGTTGGGCAGCCGGCCGATGGTCATGAACAGCGGGATGAAGCGCCCCTGCGCTTCGCGGCCTATCACCTCGCGGCCGTCATTCAGGACGCTTGCCACACCAGGTTCCGACAGGCCGCTGAGATAGTCGCGTGCCGCGCGCTGGCTCTCGATGGCAAACAGCGAGGCGAACGGTTTGCCGGTCACCTCGTCGCTGTCGAAACCGAACAGCGCCTCGGCCGGGCGGCTGATCGAACGGATGGTGCCGTCGCTGCCGATCAGCACGACGCCGTCGGTGGCGGTATCGATGATGGTGCGCATCTCGGCGATGCGTGCCTTGAGCTCGGAAATGTCGGGCTGCGTCGGCTCCTCGCCGATCGCGTGCAGTGCTGCGGGCGCATCATCCTCGCCGGAACGGCGTACGACAAGCATCAACGCCTTGCCATCACGCCAGGGCACGGAGCGCAAGATGGCGTCTATCGGGAATTCCTGTCCATCACGCGTCTTGAGCCGCAACGCTCGGTCGCTGCCGTCGGAGGCGCTGTCATCGGCAAAAGGATCGGCAAACAAAGCCCCGAGGCCACCCGCATCCTCCAGGTCCTCCAGCGTCTCGTACCCGGTCAGATCGAGGAATTCCTCGTTGGCGTAGTGCAACTGGTCGCCCGAATGGATGATGAGCGGCACCGGCAGCTTGCTGAGCAGCGAGGTATCCGGTGTCCTGTTTTCGTTGCCGGCGGAAAAAGCCGACGGCATGAACCCTTCGCTTTTGAGTGGCGGAACTTGCAGGCGCGGTCGCTCGGCAAGTGTCTCGGCCGCCTCATGCGTGCCGCCGGTTTCGCTGGCAGCCGTGGGCGCTTCCTCGCCGGATGCAGCCGCTCCCTCGTTGGCCCAATCCTCGTTGTCCTCGGCGTCGCGAAAATCGTCTGACGTCATATCGTCGTCATCGGCCGGTGCTGCCTTGGCAGGACCTGACCGCGCCGGGGCCTCGCCATTCTCGGCCGTCGTTTCCGCCGTGATTATTTCCTGCGCCTCGGGTGCTCGCGCCTCGCCGCTGTCGTCGGCGACATCAGCAGGCTTGTCCCCTTTATCGGCGTAGTCGAGCAGGGAGCCCGAGGCCGCAGGCCGCGAGGATTCGGAGGTCGGCGCCTCTTGTTCGCCCTGGTCCGTGTGCGCACCGTCGAGCCGCGCCAGATCCTTCTGATCATCGGCATCGCTCGAAGAAGGTTCGCCTGCATCCGGCTCGGCTTCCGCACCTGTCACAGACCCGGTCGTGTCGTGCGGCTCCGGCAGAGAGCCTGTTCCGGCAGCTGGTTCAGCCTGCCTTGCGGGCTCCGCCGCTTCCGCTTCAGGCGGCTCCGCCGCGGAGCTGTCTTTCTTCAGCCGCTCGCCGATTTCGCGGAACGCGCTGCGTTCCAGTGTCGACAGCCCCTCGTTCGCCGGTTGCCTGTGTTCGGCCAGTCGGATGACCTTGTCGGCGAAGCGCCGCTCCGGTTTCGGTACGATGGTAAGCGCCGGCACTTCGCCCTTGAACGGATCCGATGCCTCGGGCTCCTCGGCCTTTGGCGCTTCAGGCACCGTCTCCACCGGTTTCGGTGTCGCCGGCGTCTCGCCATTGGGCACCAATGCCATGCCGATCGCTTCCGGATCGACGACCGCATCCCCGGTTCGCGCGACGCCGAAGCCGCGGAAGCCTTCGAAGGCGCGGCTGCGGCCATAGACAGGCAGCGCCGCCAGGTCGACCGGGATCTTCAGGTCGGTGCCGACGACCGGCCACAGCACCGACCGGCCGGACCAGGTGTCGCGCCGCTCCAACAGGCCGGCGATCTCGCCGGAGGCATCAAGGCCGAAGGCCGCCGCGACATCCCTGAAGCGTCGGCCGATCACGTCGGCGGCCGGATGGCCGACGATATCGGCGAATTCCGGCGACAGCGCGCTGAACTTGCCCTCGGCGTCGGTGCGCCAGACAAAACGCGCCGGTGCCGCCGAGCGGTCTATGGTCCGGATGGCCGCGGTTTTGGGCGGAACTGCCGGGGAGGTGGCCTCGTCCTGCTTCAAGCTGTCCACCGAAACCTCGGTGCCGATCGCCTCGGCCACGCTTTTTGGTTCCGGCGCGACCGGCGCGTTGTCTTCTCCGGCATTGAAATACCAATGATCGTGCTGTGCCGGCGTGCCCGCTGCTGGCTGATCATTGTCGGCGGCGACTGATGTCGGCGCGGCAGGCTCCTCGGTCTCTCGCAGTGCCCGTTGCGGGGTGTCGTCAGCCACGGGCTCGGGAGGGGCAGGCTCCTGTTCGGTCTCGGCAGCGGCCGGCAACCGCTCGATCCCTGTCCTTGAAACACCTGTTGTCGGCTGATTGTCTCGCCGAGACTCGGTTTCTGGCGCGGCGGTCTCCGCCGCCTCCACTGTCCCGCCAATCTCTTTGGCATGGCTTTCCGTTGCTGCGGGCTCGTCTGTCGAAGCTGCCGCGCCAGGTGCGCCGTCCCCGAGTTGATCCTCGTCGATCACCACCAGCAGGTGCCGCTCCGGCGTCAGCCGGGCGAGGCCGGCCGGGTAGGAGGTCCTGCCGCCTGGAACGAGGCGCTTGACAATGCGCTCGCCCTCGGCCGCGACGTCGGTCACCAGGGCCGCCAGTGTCGCGGGCTGGATGCCGAGCGCCGAAAATCCCTCCGAGGCCGCCTCGACATTGCCCTTGGCATCGATGAAGGCGATGAAGTGGCCGTCTTCGGTAAAGCCGCTGATCGCCCGGCCGGCGATCTCGGCGGCACCGCGTGAGCCGGTCTGCGCCGCCGGCACCGCCAGCATGATGGCATTCTCGCCATCGGGTAGCGTCACGGCACTGGCAAGAAAGCCGACGGCGCGGCTGGTCAGGCCGGTCGCCAGGCGTACCGTGATCGAGCGATCGCCGCCGATCTGGGGAAAACCGCTGGTTGCCATGATCTGGCGGCGCGCGATCAGCGGCAGCCGCGCCGAGGCGCCGATGATCGCTTCAATATCGGGATAGCCGAACGTGGCGGCGCCCGGTCCGTTGGCCCAGATGACCTGCTCGAGGTCCACCGACAGGATCGCGATTGCGTCGCCAGCGGCAAACCGCTGGCGGACCGCGTCGAGCACGGCGACGTCGAGGAAGGAATATTCGGACGGCATGCGCTTGGCGGACCCTCACGGAGCGGCGAATTTGCAGTTAACGCTTTGTTAATAAAAGCCGCAGCCACGAAGGTCCACAAGCCAGAACGTGCAAAGGTTGAATTTTGGCCGTTTGGTTAACGGCCGAAAACATTTTTTGTGCACTGCAACAAAGATATTGCAATGCACAAGATTTGCCTTTATATTGCCATCATACATGAACGAGACGGCTTTCTGTCAAAGCCGCTGCCACTGAAAAAGGATGGAAAATGTCCAGGACCAAATCTGCCGAGACGATCGAAAACGTTGAATTCCCGAGCTTCGACGCTTCCAAGGCCACCGACCAGATGCGCGCTTTCGCCGAAAAGGGCGTTGAGCAGTCGAAAGAGGCCTATGCCAAGCTCAAGACCGGCGCCGAGGACACCCAGAAGGCCCTGGAGTCGACCTACGAAACCGCCAAGACTGTTTCCAGCGACCTGTCGCTCAAGACCATCGCCGCGCTGCGTGCCAACGCCGAGGCCGGCTTCTCGCATCTCGAAGCCCTGATCGGCGCCAAGTCGCTTTCGGAAGTCGTCGAGTTGCAGACCGCCTTCCTGCGCAAGCGCGTCGAACTGACCGTCGAGCAGGCCAAGGACTTCCAGGCCGTTGCCTCCAAGGCGGCCGAGGATGTCTCGAAGCCGATCAAGACCGCCTTCGAGAAGGCGATCAAGGAAATCAAGGCCGCCTGATAATCGCGCATCGTTCGCGGATGCAACAAAACGTCGCATTTTGTCGGACAAATCGATGTGAGATGGTGACGGTCAAGTGAATACCCGGCGGGTGGAACCTCCTCCCTCCACCTCCGGGGTGACCAGCCAGCACCTCCTCCCGCTGGCTCGTAACAGGAAAAGGCCGGCACCTCCTCCCGCCGGCCTTTTTCTTTGCCCTACGAAAGCGGCACCGCTGTGGGGAAGTGGCCTTTGCTTTGCAAAAGCCTTGAATTAGAATCCATAAGCCCGTAAGGACGCATCGCCGAACGACAGAGCGGATCGCGGAGATGAACCTTCCACCTCGATCCCGCTACTGACGTTAAGACGTGCCGTTGTAGCTCAGATGGTTAGAGCGCCGGATTGTGGATCCGGAGGTCGCTGGTTCGATCCCAGCCAACGGTACCATAATTAAACAAATGATTTCAATGACTTGCAGGCTATGCCGTAGCCCAGCCGACTTAAATGTCAATGCCGTCTGTAGGCGCGTACCATTCTGGTACCATACGGCGGTAGTCCAGCCATGCCTACGACGGTCAACAGAGTTGGCGATTAGGCGGGAGAGAATCCTGCCAACGACGTCGGCACGGTTCTGCGTTGAGGTCTTTGCGCAGTCGAAAAATGCCGATGGCCACGCTAGCCCTAACTGAAATGTGGAGGTTTAACTAGGCAGTCGATGGTTGTCCTTGACGTCGCAGATGCCTGACCTGCTATAGAAGGAGCTGGCGCTGGTCGTGGCCGACACGCTGCCCACGCAGATTGACCAGATGAAGGAAGGATACTCCCTGGCCAGGTCGGTCAGCGCCCGTTTGAAATGGGCTACAAGACTATGTTCGCGCTCAAGGACATGAAGGACGGCAAGCCGGCTCCAACCGACCCGAGCTACACGGGACTTGACGTCTGCACACCGGAAACGGCCGATACCTGTATCGCGAAGTAAGCAGGAAAAGGGGCGGGAGAAAATTCCGCTCCTGACGTATCCGGAATAGCACCTTGTGAATCACGGGAAGCATGGCATTGGACAAACCTAAACTGCCGATTGGCTTGATCGGCTCAGGCTTTATGGGCAAGATCCATGTGTTCGGCTTGGCAACCGCCCAGCGAGCGTTCATGAGATCGTCCTTCACACCATCGCCCCGTGGTCGGCGCGACCGAGCCTTCCTGCTCTTCTTGGCACGGACCGGCGCCGGGTCTCCGAAGCACCGGCCTCAACGCAAACGACCTTCAGTTGGAGTGGTGGTGTGAGAGGGCGGCCTGCTAATCTCCTCGATTGCGTGGCGACTTCCGCCGAGGGCGACGGGGGTGCATTGTCGCGGCCACGCCGGCTATGACTGTGAGCGCTGATCCCGGAAGCGGTTCCAGACATGCATCCGGTTGGCGATCTGCACAGTGATCGGGTGAAACGGAACCGGCTTCATGTTCGTAACTGGCAGCGGCATCTGTTCATCCGTGCGCCGCCCTGCCGCCCAGCGGCCGATTTCCTGGCCAAGGGACATTGAAAGCGCCACGCCACGACCGGAATAGATGCCCCCGAAGACAAGACCCGGCGCAAGGCGATAGAGCCGCGGCCGGCGATCCGGCACCACGGCGAACGTTCCGTGCCAGTATTCCGTCACAGTCGGCTCGCCGCCAAACGCGGCAAAGGCTTTGCCCAGCATGCTCGATGCCTTGGCGCGGCCGCGGTCGGCCTCGTCGAACCAGAATGTATGCGTGCCGCCGCTCACCAGCCGGCCGTCGACGTCGTAGTGGAAATAGCGGATGTCGTTGCGCATGTCGGACACTGCGGGGTTGCCGACAAGGATCTTGGTGCGCAGGCCTTCCGGCAGCGGGTTTGTCGCGGCCTGGAAGACCTTGAACGGCATCAGGGTCTTCTTCAGCCCAGGCCAGAGGTCGCCGGTAAGCGCATTCGTGGCAAGCACCACTTCCGGCGCCGTGACGCTTCCCGCTGCGGTGAAGACCCGCCAGCCGCCGTCCACCTTCTCGATGCGAGACGCCGGGGCGTTCTCGAAGATGGTCACGCCTTCACGCTCAAGGGCGCCGGCAAGGCCAATGGTCATGGCGAACGGATTGATGTGACCGGAATTGTGCACCATCCAGCCGCCGAGATAGGGGCTGCCGATGCGCGCGGTGGCCTCCGCCCGGTCAAGCCAGGAGACATTGGCGCCGAAGGCTTTCCACTCCTCGTGGAACTGGCGCGCGCGGGCAAGCGTGGCCTCGGTGTGTGCGGGCTGGATCCAGCCTTCCTGAACCTGGTGGGCGTCGATGTTGAAGCGCTGCATCAGGCCGAAGGCGACGCCGGCCGCATCCGCAACCATACGATTGTAGCGCTCACCGATCGTCTTGCCGTAGACCGCCTCGAACTCCGCCGGCGAGGCCTTGGAATGGTGGGAGATGACAAGGCCGTTGTTGCGGCCCGACGCCGCCGATCCGATCTCGTTGCTCTCAAGCAGGATGACGTTGACGCCGCTGTCGCGCGCGCCGAGTGCCGCGGCCATGCCGGTGAAGCCGCCGCCGACCACCAGCACGTTCGTCTTCAGGTCGCCTTGCAGCGCCGGTGCGGCCGGGCGCCTGTTCGCGGTCTTGCGCCACAGATGCGGGGTCTTCCAGTCGACCTCAAACATGAAGGACGTCCTCGCTGGCGCCGCCGAGATAGTGTTCCCTTAGGGCCGAATGCGCGGCCATTTCCTGCGCCGGGCCATGCAGCTTCACCTTGCCGGTGTTGAGCAGGTAGGCGTAGTCGCCGCATTCGAGCGCCAGCTGAACGTTCTGCTCGACGAGCAGGATCGAAATGCCGTTGCGCGACAGGTCGAGGATGATGCGGAAGATCTGGTGGACGATCTTCGGGGCGAGACCGAGAGACGGTTCGTCCAGCATCAGAAGCTTCGGCTCGGCCATCAGCGCGCGCCCGATCGCCAGCATCTGCTGCTGGCCGCCGGACATGCGGCTTGCCATGCCGTTGCGCCGTTCCTTGAGAACCGGAAACAGCTCGAACACCTCGGCGCGCAACGCCTCGAAACTCTTCCCGCCGCGACCGATATGGGCCGCGACCATGTTTTCCTCCACCGTCAGGCGCTGGAAGATCTGGCGGCCTTCCGGGCAGTGGGTGATGCCGAGACGCACGACCTGTTCGGGGCGCATCCCGGTGATGTCGCGGCCTTCGAAGGCGATGCTGCCGGCGATCGGCCGCGCAACGCCGGAGATGGAGTTGAGCAGCGTCGTCTTGCCGGCGCCGTTCGGGCCGAGCACAATGACGATCTCGTGCGGATCGACCTCGAGGTTTATGCCCTCAAGAACGCCGACGCGTCCGTATCCCGAGCTGAGCCCGGCGATTCTGAGCAGCGGCTCGGATGTCGTCGATGTCATTGGCGGTTCCCAGATAGGCGAGTTGGACGTCGGTGCTAGCCTGCACCTCGGCGGGCGTGCCCCGGAAGAGCAGCTTTCCGTGATGCATGACGATGATGCTGTCGCAGAGCGTCATGACTAGATCCATATCGTGCTCGACGACGATCATGATCCGGTCGGGCGAACGCAACGCGGTGAGTTTTGCCGTCAGCTCCGCCGTCTCGTGGTGGTTCAATCCGGCGGCGGGCTCGTCGAGCAGCAGGACGCGCGGATTGGCGACCAGGGCGCGGGCGATTTCAAGCATGCGCTGCCGGCCATAGGGCAGGCCGCGGGCATCAACGTCGGCATAGCCCTGAAGGTCAAAAACTCGCAGGATTTCCATGCATTTTTCACGCCGGCGCCGGCGCTGGGCGTTGGCATAGGGTGGCCAGATCACTTCCCTCCAGGCGGCAGCAACCTCGGCGGGATAGAAACAGACCTCGAGGTTTTCGATAGCCGTCATCTGGTCGAAGAGGCGGATGTTCTGATAGGTGCGGGCAATTCCCGAATTGGCGATCTGGTATTTCTTGAGCTTGTCGAGACGTTTGCCGTCGAGCGTGATCGAACCGGAGGAGACGGTGTAGGAACCCGCCGTCATGTTGATGAGCGTCGACTTGCCGGCGCCGTTCGGTCCGATCACGCCGTGGATCATACCGGGGGCGAAGGCGGTCGACACGTCGTCGATGGCGACGACCTCGCCATACACCTTGCGAAGGCTCTGAAAGACCAGCGTCATTTTCCGAAAAGCCCCCGGATCAGTTTCTCCGGCCCGAAGCTGCGCGGCACGATGCCGGCCGGGCGCACGATGATCAGCGAGATCATCAAAAGACCGAGGAAGAGGATGCGCCATTCGGCGAATTCGCGCAGCAGCTCCGGCAGCAGGATCAGGATTGCCGCGCCGGCGACGATGCCGAAGATGTTGCCAATGCCGCCGACCACGATCATCAGCACGATCAGCACCGATTCCTGCAGCGTGAAGCTTTCCGGGCTCACGAAACGCTGCGATGCGGCGAAGATCGCGCCGGCGATGGAGCCGATTGTGGCCGAGGTGGCGAAAGCGGCAAGCTTGGCATTGGTGGTGTTGATGCCGATGCCGCGCGCGGCGTCCTGGTCCTCGCGGATCGCCGCCCACGCCTTGCCGAGGATGGAGCGCTCGAGCCGCCAGACCACGGTGCCGACGAGGAGCACGGTGATCAGCAGCAGCCAGAAGAAATCGATCGGCCGGGCAATCTGAATGCCGAGGATCGAGGCCTTGTCGAGGCGGGCGATGCCTTGCGGCCCTCCGGTCAGCCAGTCGAGATTGTTGATGATGATGCGGATGATCTCGCCGAAGCCAAGTGTGACGATGGCCAGATAGTCGCCGCGCAATCGCAACACCGGAATACCAAGCAATATGCCGGTGACCGCGCCAAGGCAGGCGGCGACGAGCAGGATGACCAAGAACGGCATATGCAGGCCGAGCTGGGGGCTTGCCAGCAGCCCGTAGCTGTAGGCACCGACCGCGTAGAAGGCGACGAAGCCGAGATCCAGCAGTCCCGTATAGCCGATCACGATGTTCAGGCCGATGCCGAGCAGGATGTAGATCAGCAGGCTGTTGAGGACACGCACATGGTAGTTGGGCAGGAAGGGCGTGGCCACGATCAGCGCGATCGCAATGGCTAAGACGAGCCAGGAGATGGTCCGGTTCGCACGCGGCCGGGCCGTGGCGAGGGTGTCGACGGCGGCCATCAGAATTCCCTCTTATACACGATGCTTTCCTCGGAGACGGCCTCGCCGAGTATGCCAGCGGGACGGACTAGGAGCACGAGTATGAGGATCGCAAAGGCGAGAACGTCGCGATACTCGGTGCCGAGCACGCCGTTTGTGACAATGGGCAGCAGCGCGGTTCCCCACACTTCGATGAAAGCCAGGATGAAGGCGCCGAGCATGGCGCCGGGGATCGAGCCGATACCGCCCAGGATGGCCGCGGTGAAGGCCTTCAGCCCGATGACGGCGCCCATGCTGGGCGACATGATGCCATAATAGCTGGAATAGAGGATGCCGCCGGCGGCGCCGAGCAGCGGCCCGACGAAGAACACCATCGAGATGGCGCCGTTGACGTTGATGCCCAGCAGCTGCGCGGTCGGGCGGCTTTCCGACACGGCGCGCACGATGACGCCGATACGGCTCCGGTTGACTAGGACATGCAGGCCGAACATCAGCACGAAGGCGGCGATCAGGATGCCGATCTGCATCAAGGTGATGGTGCCGCCCATCACCTGATAGCGGACGACGGGGAAGAAGCTGGGAAAGGCGACCGGCTGTGGGCCGGCCAGGATCTGCACCCCGGTGACGAGCGACAATGAGACGCCGAGCGAGGAGAGCATCGGCGCGAGCCGGGTGGAGCTTCTCAGCGGTTTGTAGGCGACCCTTTCGATGCCGACGCCGATGAGGCCGACGAGGAAGATCGCCACGAGAAAGGCCGCGGTCAGCGCGAGCGCCCCCGACATCCCGACATCGCCGACCAGCAGGCTGAGCGCCAGAAACGCGACATAGGCGCCGAGCATGAACATCTCGCCATGGGCGAAGTTGATCATGCGCAACACGCCGTAGACCATGGTGTAGCCGAGCGCGATCAGGGCGTAGATCGAGCCGATGGTCAGGGCATTTACCGTTTGTTGGATAAGGTTTCCCAGCATGGGCCGGCGTCCTGTGCCTGCAACCCCATGGACCGGTCGAACCGGGAAGGGGAATGGTCGACGAGGCCGCCCGTACTTGCGGCAGGCACGCCCGTCAACAGGTGAGGGAGCCGCTTCGCGCGTCGCGATGCGGCTCCGGCGGTCTGGCTGCTACTTCGAACCGACGAGCTTGAAGCCCGTTCCTTCCGCCTTGTAGAGGTAGGATGGGGCGACTTTGAGTTCGCCGGTGTCGTCGAATTCCAGCTCGCCGACGACCGTCTTCGCCTTGACCGCATGCAATGCCGCGTTGAGGTCCTCACGCGTCAGGCCTTTCGTCGTCTTCAGCACCTGTTCCAGGATCTGGCCCTGCACGTAGCCGTAGATCGAATACGGGCCGGCTTCCTCGCCATACTTCGCCTTGTAGAGCTTGGCGAAATCGGCGATCTCGGGGGAGGCATCCATCGGCGGCACCTGGATCGCGACAAGCGTGCCCTGGATATTGGCTTCACCGGCCTGTTTGATGAGGTCCGGCGTGTAGCCGCCGTCCGGCACCATCAGCGCGGCCGCGATGCCCTGCTCGTGCATCTGCTTGGCAAACAGCGCAAGCTGCGGCATGACGGCGCCGAGATAGATCGCATCGGGCTTCTTGGACTTGATCTGGGCCAGCACGGCGGTGAAGTCCACGTCGGACGGCGCCACGGCAATGGTATCGAGAACCTTGCCGCCGCCGGCTTCGAAGTTCTTGGCGAAGATTTCGGAAATGCCCTGGCCGAAGACCTGCTTGTCGTTGACGATCACGGCAGTCTTGGCGCCGAGCTTGCCCAGCGCATATTCGGCTGGCAGCAATGCCCCGGCCAGATCGTTGGCCACCGGGCGCACCATGAACTTGTAGCCCTGCTTGGTGAGAGACGGATTGGAGCCGAAGGTCATGGTTGGCAGCGTGCAGTCTTCATAGATCGGCAGCGTCGACTGGGCGACGCCGGAATTGAAGTTCACCAGGCCAAGCACGACCTTGTCGTTGTCGCAGAATTTCTGGGCCACGAGCGTTCCCTCGCGCGGGTCGGCCTTGTCGTCCTGCTGGTCATAGGCAATGGTGACGCCATTGACGCCGCCATCGGCGTTCAGCTTGTCGACGTAGAGCTTGAAGCCATTGTGCCAGGTGCTGCCGAAATAGGCCTGCGCGCCTGAGAGCGGCGCGGACATTCCGACGGTGATCTGCTCGGCCATGGCCGGCGCCGCAAAAAGCGAGGCGCCGAGAAGAAGTGTGGCGATAGATTTTTTCATCATGGTTCCCCTTAGCTGCTGACTACGACAGGGGAGGCCGTTCCGGTCTTCTTCCCCGTGTAAGCCCATCGAAGCAGACAAAGAGAGCGCCGTCAAGAAAGTGTCGACACTATTGCGTTCAATTTTGTGCTCAGATATCGATTATGCGTCGCGAGCCCTTCTGCGACGCTTCAACTCGGCGCCATTGTCGGGCGCGAAAACCTTGAGCAGGGCGTCCTTGAGCGCCTGCTGCGTGGCGGAGACGGTCATTTCGATATGTTCGCGCAACAGTTTCGCGCCGTTCTCGGCATCGCGCTTGACGGCGGCTTCGACGATGGCCGAATGGGAGGTGATCTGTGCCTTGTCATGCGAGGGGTGTTCGATCTGGATGCGCCGGATGAAGCGGATGCGGGCATTGATGGAGCTGAGCTGTCCGACGAGTTCGGGATTTCCGGACAGTTCGGCGATGAGCAGATGAAAGCCTTCGTCCTCGGCCAGGATGATATCTGGCGGCTGGTTCGGGTAGACATCGACGATTGCTTCCCAATACTGCCGCAAACGGTCGATCTCGCTGTCGTCCGCGCGCTCGCACATCAGCCTGAAGGCGGCGGATTCGATGATGGAGCGCAGTTCATAGAGATCGAGCAGACCCTCGGTGCTGAGGCTCCGGACGAAGAAGCCGCGATTGGGTGTGAGCGAAACGAAGCCCTCGGAGGCAAGCCGGTTCAGCGCCTCGCGGATCGGCGTGCGCGACACGCCGAGGCTGCGAGAAAGCTGGACCTCGTTGATGCGTTCGCCAGGCTTCAGCTTGAACTCGACCAGAAGCTTGCGGATGGTGAGATAAGCGCGTTCGCTGCTGTCGGCGCTGCGGCGCGTCTCGGCCTCGTTGGCGACGGACGGGCCGCTGTCGGCGCCGGTCTCGACTCGTCCGGTCATGAAGGTTCCAATCGGGTTTGTCTGCAGGCTGTGTCGACACTTTGTGGTGCATCTTTCTTTCCCAACTTCACAGGAATGGCAAGCCACAGGTTGCAACTCGGGAGACAAGTATGATCATCGGTATTCTTGGCGTCGGGCATCTGGCGGCATCCATGCTGGCCGGGTTCCTGCGTTCCGGGCTTGACCCCGCGGCATTTATCCTGTCGCCGCGCGGCAAGGCCGCGGCACTTGCCGCCCGCCATGGCTTTCAATTGGCGGTGGACAATCGCGATCTCGTCGAACGGTCCGATGTCGTCATTCTGTCCGTGCGGCCCACCCATGCGCCGGATGCGGTTCAAGGCTTGCCGTGGCGTGAAGGTCAGGTGGTGGTTTCGGTCTGCGCCGGGGTTCCGCTGTCATGGCTCGATGTCGCGCCCGCGCGCGCTGTGCGCGCCATGCCGTTCACCGCTTCGGAGATTGCCTCCAGTCCGACGGTCTATTTCCCCGATATCGAGCAGGCGCGGGCGGTCCTTGACCGGCTCGGCCCCTCGATCGCTCTTGCCAGCGAAACGGACTTCGAGGTGGCGACGGTCAGCGCCGCCGTGTACGGCTGGGCGCAGGATCTGATCCGCAACACGGCCAATTGGTCAAGCGCCAGAGGTCTCGACCCGGCAATCGCACGCCGGCTGGCGGCAATGACCTTCGTGGCGGCCGGGCGGCTGATTGCGGAGAAGAGCGAGCCGATGGACCAGATGCTCGAAGAGCTGGTGACGCCGGGCGGCATCACCGAGCGGGGGCTGCAGGTTCTTTCGGCGCGCGGCGTGCCTGAGGCCTGGGAAGAGGCCTGCGCGGCCGTGCTCGACAAATTGACCCGACCTGGCTGATGCGCGGCCTCTTTGAGGCGCGGTCACCGCTGCGGGGCTGGTGGGTAGGTGTGGCCGCCGGTGGCTTGTTCGCTGGGCGTGACGGTCAGTTCGGCAATGTCGACATGGTCCGGCATCCGCAGCGCTGCGACAAGCACGGCCGCGATATCGGCCGGGCCGAGCGGCCGCTGCTCGCTGTACATGCGCTTGCGCAGGCCCTCGCGGTCGCCGTCGAAGGCCTTCAGGTAGAAATCCGTTTTCACACGGCCGGGCGCGATCTCGGTCAGCCGCACGCCGGTGCCAGCGAGATCGAAGCGCAGGATGCGGCCGGCCTGGGAGAGACCGGCCTTGGCCGCGCCATAGGTCGTCGTGCCGGGAAACACGGCGCCGGCCGCCGTGCTGGTCAGGTTGAAGATGTGGCCACGCTTGCGCGCGATCATGCCAGGCAGCAACAGGCGGATGAGTTGCAGCGGCGCGGTGAGGTTCAGCGCCACCACCTCGGCTGTTTCCTCGGCGCCCTGGTCTTGAAGGGGACGCACCGTGGCCAGACCGCCGGCATTGTTTACCAGCACATCGATTTCCGCCGAACCGAGTGCCGAGGCGATCGCCTGATGGTCGCGCACATCGGCGACAAGCGGCTTGACGCGGGGTCCAAGCCGTTGCTGCAAGACCCGCAGCGCGTCATCGCTGCGCGCCAGCGCATGGACGGTCAATCCTTCGGCCACCAGGCTCTCGACGATCGCCGCGCCGATGCCCTTCGAGGCGCCGGTGACAAGGGCAGTGCGGTAATCCATGGTTGCTCTCCAAAGCCGCTATGATCAAAGCGCGCCGCGTTCGGTAACCGTTTTCAAAATGTCGACGAGGCCGGCCTCGCGTGCCGCCTTCAGTTCGCGCTGGCTGCGCTCTCCCACGGCTGCATCCGTCGAATCCGTGATCGCGCGGATCGTCTCGCCGTCGAGCTTGGCATCGAGCAGCGTGTCCCAGATCGCCTGATAGGTCGGGCCATATTTGTGCAGGAAATCCTCGATGCCATCGGCGTTGAGGCTGTTGGAAATGAACGAACCCTGCAGCGTCCACTTCGGTCCCGGCCCATACATGAAGGCGCGATCCACGTCCTCGACGGAGGCGATGCCGTCGCGCACCAGCGCGATCGCCTCGCGCCACATGGCGCCCATCAGGCGCAGGGCGATATGACCGGTCACTTCCCGGTTGAGCGTCACCGGCTTCTTGCCGATCGCCTCATAGAGGGCGCGCGCCCGGGCGATCGCCTGAGGATCGGTCGCCTTGCCGCCGACGATCTCGACCAGCGGCATCAGATGCGCCGGGTTGAAGGGATGACCGAGCACGATGCGGCCGGGCAGGCGGCACTCGGCCTGCATTTCGGACACCAGCAGCGCCGAGGAGGAGGAGGCGATGATGACTTCGTCACTGACATGGTCTTCGATTTCGGCGAGCAGCCGACGCTTGAGTGGGAGGTTTTCCGGGCCGTTTTCCTGCACGAAGCCGACGCTTTCGAGCGTCTCGGCGAGCGTCGGGAAAAGACGGAGCGCACCGGGCGCCGGCGACGGGCCCTTCAGCGCCTCGAGGTCGGCCATGAGGGCGGGCAGCACCTCGATGAATGCCGTCTCGCGCCGCTCCGTGGGATCGAATACGCGAACCGCATGACCGGCATGGGCAAAGCAAGCCGCCCAGCGCTGACCGATCACGCCGAAGCCGACAATGCCGATAGTCAGCTTTTCCATCAGCTGGCCTTTCTGCCATCAAGCGCGGCGCGAAAAGCCTCGTTGAGGTCGTTCCATGGGATCAGGAGATCGAGCCAGGCTCCGATCCGGCCGGCGACCAGGATTGCCTCGTCGATCAGGGCATCGAAGGAATGGCCGTCGCCCATCGCCGCCTCGAGCCGGAAAAGCAGAGCCGGCGTTTCTTCCATGTGGCAGAAGTCGCGCAGGCGGGTGCCGGTCTTGTTGAGCGCGAGCGCGGCCGTCTGCCGCCGCACGGCCTCGTCCCTGCCGCGCGCCGCGCGGATCCACCACAGTAACTCGTGCAGCACCCGCGCTTCCGACTCCGCCGTGAAAACGGGACCGGCCGGGTGCATGATCGCACGGGACGCGGTGACATTGCCGATATCGGCGGGACAAGCCGCCCACAACGCCTTGCTCGCGGCGATGATATCTTGCGGGAGCGGCGACGGCGCCGACGGCTCGGGTGCGCCGCCATCCGATTGAACCAGCGTGCCTTCCAGAATGCGTCGGCCCTGGTCCCGCTTCAGTGTCGCGGCGAGTTCGGCAATGCCTTCCACCGGTGCGTCAAGATGGCCGAGAATGGTGATCTCGGCATTCTCCGCCTGAAGCGGCGCGAAGGTGATTTCGAGGAACTGCCGCACCGGCCAGTAGATGAAGGCGCCGGCGCTCGCGGCGAGCACATGTGTGGCGCCCTCCAAATCCTCCACGAAAGGCGCATGCCAGTAGATATGGCTGCCGGCGATCTTGGGCGTATGGAGTTGCAGGCGCATCGGCAGCGCCGAAAGCAAGGCACGGCGGGTGCGGTCGGCATGGCCGCTGAGCCGCAGCGGCCAGCTTTGCCCCTCGGCCGAGAAAATCAGGTCCATCTTATTTTCCCGGATTGAAGAACGAAACGGGCTTGAGGATCTGGTTGCGCATGTCGAGCAGATAGTCGGTCTCGATTACCTTGCGCCGGTAGGCCTGCCATTCGGGATCGGCCTCCATGCGGTCGCGCCGCTCTTCCCGGTCGGCAAGGCTGTCATATTTCCACAGATGCACGGTGCGCGAGAGGTCGCCGATATGCGTCTGGAAGAAGCCGAAGGGCTCGCCCAGATAATGCCGCTGCATCGGCAGGCCGACCTCCTCGTAGAGAGTGAGGAAATGCGACAGCTTGTTCGGGCGGGCGGTATAAATGCGGTGGTCGAAGATCATCTCTGGCACTCCTTCTGGCATCTGCTCCGGCGCCCCGGCGCCGGTCAAAATGGTCTGTCTGCCTTCCGCGGCTGCCGGCTCAGCCGGCGCTTCGCACCGTCTCGGTTATCAGCCGGGCCGTGAGCGCCGGCGCCTCAATCTGCGCGACATGGCCGATGCCATCGAGAAGATGGACGGCGGCAAAGCCTGGCGCGCGGGCCGCGTGGGCGGCCGGAATGATGCGGTCGAGCCTGCCCCAGATGAGCCGCGTCGGGACGGCGAGTTCCGCGAGCGCGCCGCCAAGATCGAAGCCTTGCGTGCCGTCGGGGAACAGGCTTTCGGCCATTGCCACTAGCGTTTCGCGATTGCCGGTCTTTTCGATCTGCCGCAGCGCGGCCTGCGCGTAGCCGCCCGGCAAAGCCGAGGGGTCGCCGACCATGGCCGCCAGCCACCGCTCCAGCGCCTGGACGGTTGTTGCGCGGGCGAGCCCGGCAATGAAGCCCGCATTGATCTCGGGGCCGAGCCCGCCGGGAGCGAGAAGCGTGACGGAGCGGACCGCAAGGCGGCCAAGCCGAGTGAGCGCGAGAGCCGTGGCGCCGCCGAGCGAATGGCCGACGAGATGGGCATTGCCCACGCCCATTTCCTCCAGCCGGTCGGAAAGGAGGAAAGCGATCTCTTCGATGCTGCTCGCCGTCGTGGTGGCTTCACCGCCGTGGCCGGGCAGGTCGAGGCTGATTGTCTCGATCCCCGATCCGAGCAGCGGAACGACCTGCCGCCACACGGAGCGATCCGCCCCGAAGCCATGGATGAAAACCACCAGCATGGCTTGTCTGGCCACCATCGGCGCGGCAACAGACGATGTCCGACCCGGGGCCGGCGTCCGTTGGACCGCGGCATCCTGTTCGTTCGTGCGAGCGGCAAGGGCGGCATCGATGTCGCGTTTCTTGATGCGTCCGCGCGGCCCGCTTCCCGAAATAGCGGCAAGGTCGAGCCCGGCCGCCGCGGCAAGCCGCCGGGCAAGCGGGCTGGCGATCAGGCGGCTGCCGGGCTGCCGGATGGAGGAAGAGGCTTCGTCAGCCACAAGCTCGCGCGGATTGGCTGCCGTGGCGGCTGCTATCGCCGGCCCAGGCGAGGCCGGCTGGCCAGCCATCGGCTTCTCGTCCGCGATCGTGCCGAGCACGGCGCCCACCGGCGCTTCCTGTCCTTCGGCGAAGAAGATGTCAGCCAGCCAGCCGTCGCGGTCGGCTTCGATTTCGGTCGCGGCCTTGGCCGTCTCGACGGTGACGACCAGATCACCGGCCTTGACCGGATCGCCTGGCTTCACCGCCCAGGCGATCACGAGCACGGCTTCCATGTATTCGCCGCCGGCGCTGTCGATCGTGATCGGATGGGTTGTCATCGCTGCCTCCGTCACTTCAGCGTCTTCAGCGCGGCGGTGCGGATCTTTTCGGCATTCGGCAGCATCGCCGTTTCCAGCGGTTCGGAGTAGGGGATCGGCATGTCCGGCAGGGTGACGCGTGCGACCGGTGCATCGAGCTCGTCAAAGGCGTGGTCCATGATCGTTGCCGAAAGCTCGGCGGCGTAGCCGCAGAAGCGCCAGCCTTCGTTGACCACCACGGCATGGTGCGTTTTCGAGATGGAGGCGACGATGGCGTCGACATCGAGCGGGCGCAGCGACCGCAGGTCGACGATTTCGGCCGAAACGCCGTCAGCGGCCAAGATGTCGGCGGCCTTCAACGCCTCGACCACCATCTTGGAGGTGGCGAAGATCGAAATGTCGTTGCCCTCGCGCATGGTTGCGGCCTTGCCGAGCGGCACAGTCACATCGCCGTCCGGCACCTCGCCGCGAATGTTGTAGAGCAGCTTGTGTTCGAGGAAGACCACCGGCTGGTCGTCGCGGATCGCGGCCTTCAGCATGCCCTTGGCGTCGGCGGGCGTTGAAGGCGCGACGACCTTGATGCCGGGGATGTGGGCAAGCATGGAATCGAGCGCCTTGGAGTGCTGCGCGCCGGCACCGGCGCCGCCGCCGCCCTGCGTGCGCAGCACGAAAGGCATCTTCACCTGGCCGTTCCAGATGTAGTTGTAGATC
Source organism: Mesorhizobium sp. ES1-4 (assembly GCF_020164745.1). Lineage (GTDB taxonomy): Bacteria > Pseudomonadota > Alphaproteobacteria > Rhizobiales > Rhizobiaceae > Mesorhizobium. The sequence goes on from NZ_JAIUGV010000006.1 coordinate 380,616, forward strand.
GAGGCCTGGTTGACCAGGGCATCGAGCGTCAGCGGTATGAAGTCCGCATACATGATTTCCAGCACCGGACGGGTGCCGGTCATGGCCGCGGTCACCGCCATGGCGGTCATCGCCTGTTCGGAGATCGGCGTGTCGCGCACGCGCGTCTCGCCGAACTCCTCCATCAGCCCCTTTGTCACCTTGAAGACGCCGCCATAGCGGCCGATGTCTTCGCCGAAGAGGAAGACGGAAGGATCGGCCTGCATCTCTTCGCGCAGCGCCGCGTTGAGCGCCTCGGCGTACCGCATCATGGCCATGTCAGTGCGCTCCGCTGTAGGGATTGCAGGCTTCGTCGACGGAAAATTCCGGCAGGGGATCCGACAGCGCGGTCTCGAAGGCCTCGGCCACCTCGGCCTTGGCCGCCGCCTCGATGTCGGCGAGCTTGGTCTCGTCGACATCGCCAAGAAGTGCCTTGCGCGAAACCAGCAGCGGGTCGCGTGCCTTCCAGGCGGCTATGTCCTGCGGCTTCTGGTAGCCGCCCATGTCGGAGGTGGAAAAGCCTTCGATGCGATAGGTCTTGCATTCGACCATGCCAGGGCCTTCGCCGCGCCGGGCACGCTCGGTCATGGCTGACACGGCGCGGTAGACAGCGACAGCATCGTTGCCGTCGACGATCTCGGCCGGCATCGCGTAGCCGGCGGCGCGGATCGACAGATCTTTGACCGGCGACTGAACGTCGGACGGGACGGTCAGGCCGAACTGGTTGTGCTCAAGCACGAAGACGACGGGCAGCTTCCACAGCCCGGCCATGTTCATCGCCTCGTGGCAGATGCCGGTCTGGGCGGCGCCGTCGCCGAAGATGCACATGGCGACATTGCCGGTGCCGAGGATCTGCATGGAAAGCGCCATGCCGGTTGCCGCCGGGATGCCCGCGCCGACAATGGCATTGCCGCCGATGACGCCCTTCTCGGCATCGGCGATCAGCATGTGGCCGGCGCGCCCGCCGCAGGCGCCGGTGGCGCGGCCGAGGATTTCGGCGACCACGGGACGCATGGCCATGCCCTTGCCGATATAGACAGCGTGGCCGCGATGGGTGGTGGCGACCTTGTCACCCGCCTCCAGCACCGCCGTTGCCGCGACACCGACAGCTTCCTGGCCGTCGCAGCGATGGATCGGACCGCGCGTGCGTCCTTCCTTGTGGAGCGCGCCAAGGCTCTCTTCCAGATGCCGCACCAGCAGCATGCGGCGATAGATTTCCAGGTGCTGTTCGACGGAAGGAGTGTTTTTCACTGATATCTCCGATCTCGTGCCGAAATTAAATACAAAAGTGTCGACACTTTGCAAGGGGTTCTGCAAGATGGAGACGAAACAATCTGGAAAACAGGATCAACAATGCGTTTGAAGGACAAGATGGCGATCGTGACAGGCGCGGGAGCCGGCATCGGCGCGGCCGTGGCGGAACTGTTCGCGCAACAGGGCGCGCGTGTCCTGGTCGTTGACCGGGACGGCGCCAAAGCACGAGATGTTGCGCACAGAACGGGTCAGCTGGCGATGGAGGCCGATGTCTCGGACGAGAGTTCCGTCATGGCCATGGTGGCGTGCGCGCAGGAGGCGTTCGGGCGCATAGACGTGCTCGTCAACAATGCCGGCTACGGCATACGCGGCTCCGTCGTCACCAGCGCGGCGCAAGACTGGGACGCGCTGATGGCCGTCAACCTCAAGGGCGTTTTCCTCTGCTCCAAATATGCCGTTCCGGTCATGGCCGCGGGCGGCGGCGGCGCGATCGTGAACACCGCCTCCAACGTCGCCCATGTCGGGATTGCCGATCGCGCGGCCTATGTCGCATCGAAGGGCGGCGTCGCGGCGCTGACACGCGCCATGGCGCTCGACCACGCGGCGGAGAAGATTCGCGTCAATGCCGTGGCGCCCGGGACTACCTGGTCGAGCTATTTCGACAAGATTCTCGAAACCCATTCCGACCCCCAGGGCTTCGTTACGGCGTTGAATGCACGCGCGCCGATGAACCGCGTCGCCCAGCCGGTCGAGATCGCGCAGGCGATCCTGTGGCTTGCCAGCGACGAATCCTCCTTTGCGACCGGCTCGATCCTGACTGTCGATGGCGGCATGACGGCCTGGTGAGATGCGCGCCCGTCTGGACCATGGCGGACGTCACCGGCCGCTCGGGATGGAGCGCAGGGCACCGAGCATCGCATCGAGATCGGCGCATGGCACGCAGCCAAGCTTTGCGATGTCCTCGGTCACATCCACCGGCAGGCCGGAATTGGAGTCCTTCGGCACTTCGTTCAGCCTTCCGCCGATAAGCACCGACAGGACAAGTCCGCGCGCCGACATCGCTGCCTTCACCGCCTGCGCGTAACGAAGCGCCACGCCATTGTAGGTGCTGACGGCGATGGCATTGGCCCCGGTCTCAGCCGCGTGGGCGACAAGCGCTTCGGGATCGACGGCCACGCCGGCATCGGCAATGGCAACGCCCAGGCCAGCCAGCGCCTGCTCGACGAGATACTTGCCGTGCTCGTGCACATCGGTCGTACCGATGCAGACGATTAGGGGTTCTCGGCTTGCCAACGGTGTCTGCGTCGAAACCCAGTCTGCCGCCTTGTGGTTGAGCTCGCGGGCCCATTCGGCATGGATCAGTGGCGTGCGTCCGCGTCCGCTTGCCGCGCCCGGGCCGAAAAGATCCTCCAGGCGCTTCGGTCCCATGCGGCGGATGGCGAGCATCAGCGCGGCCGGGTCTTCGGTATCCACCCCCCGCTCGGCCAGCCCCTTCATGACGGTGTCGGCAAAACGGCGTCCGCCTTCGACCAGCACATCGGCCATTGCCTCCGCCTTGGTCCAGTCGAAGACCGGGTCGTAGAAAGGGGCGTGCAGTGTCAGCCGGTGTGCGAAGGTCTGCGCATCGATGATCTCGTCGACATCGGGAATGCGCTGATTCTCGGTCACCGGCACGGGATTGATCGCATGGCCGGACGGCCACCGACCGACCGCCAGTATGTCGGCCAGGAGATAGCTTGCCAGGCTGGCGTAGTTGCCCGCTGGGGTCGATTGGTAGGAGACGGTGTTACCGAAGATCATGGTGCCCGGCGTGTCGTTGACCCGCACCAGCGCGGCATGGAAGGCGGTGCGCGACAGCGGATCGCTGAAATGGTGGCCGTAGCAATGGGCGAGGCGCGCCCCGATCAGCCCCTCGACGATATGCTTTTCGATCAGCACCATGCCCAGCGCGCAGGCCATGTCGATAAACAGTCCGGCAAATCCGTCGTCGAGATTGGAATGCACGAGGATCTCGGCATCCTGCGCGGCGATCAGGCCGAGCGCGGTGACGGTCGTCTCGGTGGTCACCACATCGTCGTCCCAATAGGGCAGCCGGAAAGTGAAATACTGCCCCAGATTGCCGACCGCCGTCGCCCCGGCGGCGATGGCCGAGCGGGTGTTTTCCAGCGCACCCGGCAGGCCGAGCATGAAGTCGCCGAAATGCGCGGCGGCGGGTGCGGCATTGGTGATGCGCGCAAAATCCTCGGGACCGGTGAGCACGATGCCGGTGCCGCGCGCCGCCTTGGCGCGCATGGCTTGCGGATAGCCCATCGACCAGTCGAGGGTGATGCCGAAACGGTCGACCGTCACACCAGCCTTGCGGCATTGCCCGTGCACCTCCCCGATCGCCGCGATGGTGCGGTCGACGCTTCTGAAGCCGATATGGGCGTGCTGCATGACGCGCTTCTCGGTCGCTGCCTTGCGCTTCCAGGCGGCCTCCGAAGGCATTCCGGTTTCGGTGAGGAAGAGGCAGTTGCCGAGTCGCCAGTCGCGCGCCATGGCGCGCCCTTCGGCGAGGAGGTCGGCGCCCGGCTTCAGCCGCGGATCGATGAGAGCGGCGGCAATTTCAGCGGTCATGATATTTGCTCTCGGCTCCGGCGATGAACCGGCGAAGGATGACGGCAAAACCCTCGGGATCGGCGAGAGGATGAAAATGCGCGCCGGGAACAGTTACATGGTCGGCACCCGGTATTGCCCTGGCGATAGCCTGCGAAAGGGCGGGCGGCGTCAGGATATCGCAAGCGGCCGCAATCACCTGCACCGGGGCGGCGATGCGCGGCAGGTCGGCAAGGCGATCGTGGTTGAGCAGCATGCGCACGCGCGCCGCGGCCACGGCGAGTGGCGCCAGCGTATGCGGGGCGCCTGCGACCGCCGCGTCGAGTTGCCCGGCATGTGTCTCGAGGTAGGACGGTTCGTGGCACAGCACATGGCCAAGGCGCTGAAAGGTTTCGGCCATGCCGGCATCAAGCAGTTCGGCACGGGCGCCAAAGAGCGTGCGGAAGCGGACGTCGGCCCGCGCCCAGGAGCTGCTGATCGTATAGCTCAAGCCGATCTCGGCATGATCGAGCGCCAGCACCTGCGCGATGGCGCCACCGGTCGAATGCCCGACAATATGAGCGAGACCGCCCGTCTGCGCCAGCAGGCCGGCAATGTCGCTGGCGATCAGGGGAATGGAATAGAGGCTGTTCGGGCGATCGCTGCGACCCGCGCCGCGATGGTCGGTGACGATGATGCGATGGTGGGCATCGAGCAGCCGAACGACGCCGGCCCAGAACCTCCCATCACCGCCGAGCCCGGGGATGAGGATCAGGCGCGGGCCATGGCCGCCGAACGTCTCGTAGTGGATGCGGCAACCATCGGCGGCGGCGAAGAAGGGCATCAGTGATGGCCTTCCCGTTCGAGCAATTCGCGAAGGGCTGCGACGAGGCTGAGCGCGGTGAGCGCCGAAGTCTTGGGATTGTCGGGCGAGGGCGCGTTGACGAGATGGAAGGAGGCGGTGCCGGCGGCACTCTCGACTTCGATTTCGTGGGTGTTGCCGCAAGCCGCCGGATCGGCAACCACACGCACCGTCACCTTGTCGGCGCCCGCCGCCAGCGCCACGGCGAAAGCCGCATTGAGGTTTTTTGGATAGCGCCTTACCGCCTCGGTGGGCGTGCCCTCGAAGAGGGTTATGGCGCCATTGTCGGCTGAATGGCCGGCGGAAGCCAGCTCCGCCGCCCAGGCGGCCGGCGGCTTGCGCGAGGTACAGCGGACGCGCGCATCGGGAAGTACCGCTATCGCCCGCAAATAGTCTAGGCCTCCCAGGGCGCCCGACGGCAAGACCAGGCGCGCGCCTCCGATGCGTGCGGCATCAGTCAGTCGGGCGGCAAGCGCCGGATCGGACAGCGCGCCCACCGAAGCGATGATGGCCGGGATGCCGGCTTCAAGAAGCGCGGGCACGCAGGCGGCCACCGCTTGCTGGCTCGCCGCCTCCACCACCGCCGTGGGGCGTGCGTCGATCAATGCGTCAAGCCGCGTCACCGCGCTGACATGTGCCGGCAATGCCCGGCTGGCGCCTTCGCGCAACAGCACCACCCAGCGAACCGCATCCGGCGGGAAGGCGCGGACGATCTCGTGCGCGATCGCACCGTAGCCGATGAGCCCAATCATCAGCATCCTGGCCTGCTTCAGGAGGTCTGTTTCGTGGGATCGAACTTGTCGGCGAGATCAGCCCCGAACACCGTCTTGCGCTCGATCTCCAGCACGTTTTCCGGACGCGGAAAGTTGGACGGCACGCGCTCGCCTGGCTTGCGCGGTTTGCCGATCAGGCGGAAGAAGTCCTCCAGACCATTGGGCACGATCAGCCAGATCCAGCGCAGCCGCGTCTCGCCATCGTTGATGAACATGTGCCTGACATTTTTCGGCAGGAACACCACGCTGTCCGGGATCAGCGGATATTCTTTGCCGTCGATGACGGCACGGCCATGGCCTTCGATGACATAGACCGTCTCCTCGTTTCGGTCATGCGTGTGCTCGCGCACATAGCCGCCTGGCGCGACCGATTGCGTGCCCAATGCGAAAGGGTGCTCCATGCCGACGACATGCGGCGCCAACGCCACGTCGATATGGCCGTTTGCCGGTACCGGCTGCCAGTAGCTTTCGCGGGATTCAGATCCGGAAACATGGATGCCTGTCGGAGCGGGTTGAAGGCGGGTGTCGTCCATGGCTCTGCCTCTCGAAAGGAGCTGCGAAGGTCGTGCGGGGCACGCTGCTGACCAAGAGAGGGTACAGCGCAAAAAGTGTCGACACAATAGTAGACAGATTAAATTTCCTGTCTCTATAGTGCCGTGATGATCATGGCAGGGGAATGCCGATGGGCGAGTACGACGTTCTGGTGATCGGTTCAGGATCGGCGGCCTGCTCGGCGGCGCTGCGGGCCGCCAAGGGCGACCTCAAGGTGCTCGTCATCGAAAAGAGCGAATGGCTGGGCGGCACCTCGGCCATGTCCGGGGCCGGGGTCTGGATACCCGCCAATCATGTCGCGGCCGAAGTCGGCATCGCCGACAGCCGCGAGGATGCGCTCGCCTATCTGCGTGCGGTCGCGCCCGAAGGGTGGGAGCAGAAGGAAGATGCGCTCTGGAGCGCATTCGCAAAGGCCGCACCGGACATGCTGCGCTTCCTGTCAATCAACACGCCGCTCGACTTCCGCCTGATCAACGAGCCGGACCCATTTGCCGAAGCGCCGGGCGGCAAGCTCTACGGCCGCATGCTCTCGCCCAGACCGCTCAGCCGCCGGATCCTGGGCCGGTTCGCGGCCCGACTGCGCCGTTCCACCTTGCCGCACAGCTTCACCTACCAGGAAGTGGTCGACCTGGATCTCTATCACCACCCCATCCGGGCCGGCTTCAAGCTCTGGCCGAGGCTCCTTTGGCGATGGCTGACGAATTCAGGTGGACAAGGTACCGCGCTCATGACCGGGCTCATCAGGGGCTGCCTCGATGCCGGCGTCACCTTCCGGCTCGGAACACGCGCCATCACCCTGCTCCAGGACCCAGACTCGCGCATCATCGGCGCGGAAGTGGAGAGCTCAGGCCGACGGATGACGATCCTGGCACGCCGCGGCGTGGTGATCGCCACTGGTGGCTTCGAATGGGACGCCGAGATGCGTAAACGCCATTTTCCCGGTGCATTCGACCGGATCGGAAGCCCGCGCGGCAACGAAGGCGACGGCCAGAAACTCGCAGCTTCCGTTGGCGCGCACTTGGACCGCATGGATCAGGCAAACGTCTATCCCTGCCTACCGACGCGTTACCAGGGCCAGCCGCATGGCTTACCCATGACTTTCCAGGCAGAGCCGCATTCGATCGTGGTCAATCGCGAGGGAAGGCGCTTCATCAGCGAAAACGACTTTAACATCGGCGAGGCGATCGATGCGCGCGAGCCCGATGGCGCCCCCGTCAATCTGCCCTGCTATCTCGTTGGCGATCACCGGTTCATGAAGACGTCGCTGCCTTTCCGCTGGTACGCATCCTACGAGCGCGACTGGGTCAAGAAGGCCGATACGATTGCTGGCCTTGCCACCAAGCTCGGGCTGCCGCCAGCGGCGCTCGAGGAGACGATCGCCCGTTGGAACGGCCTCTGCGCCAAGGGGCGTGACACGGATTTCCACCGCGGTGAGAACGGCTGGGAGGAATACAAGGCCCACAGCCCCGAGGGTCGGCTGAAGGCCATCGACAAGCCCCCCTATGTCGGCATGACGATCAATCGCTCGATTCTGGGCACCAAGGGCGGCGCCCGCACCAATGAACGCGCACAGGTGTTGAGATCGGACGGCTCGATCATTTCGGGCCTCTATGCGGCAGGGCTCGCCATGGCCAACCCCATTGGCACGCGTGCCGTGGGAGCCGGCACGACCCTTGGCCCTAACCTGACATGGGGTTTCATCGCTGCCGAGACGATCCTATTTCAGAACCGATGATCCAATTGACCTCCACCCATGGCGGTCCGATTAAATAAGGAACACATCCCGCAAATGCCAGCGAGCACATGTTGCGCTATCGGCTGTCTTGCGCCGAACACGGCGGGGCACGTTGAATGATGCATGCTGCCGCCAATATTTCCTCCAACTCGTGGTCGGAAACCTTGCAGCCTTGCCATCAGTGTTTGGACGGCGCGGATCGCCTATGCGGTGGAAACGAATCGGGCCTTGCCTCTGGCATGAACAAATTTCTGGCCGTTGTGCACAGGCGGCTTGCCGTTGATGAGCGGCAGCGTCTTCCACTGGCTCCGGCAGGGCGTGCTCGGTTTCCAAGCCTGCCAGCGCCGCACGCTCGATGCGATCCGTTATCTGGAACACAGCGTTGCCACCTCTGCGGCACCCGAAGGCGTCGTGCTGCGCCACGGCGCATTCTACGCCCCGACACCGGCATGTTCGATGCGGCGACGATCGAGCAAATCCGCAAGCGGCGCGTGCCAGCGAGCAGTTCTCTGGCGGAGCAGGGCTCTTTCAGTGCTGGCCGCGCCATCAAGCAGGGCATGGTCAAGGCCATGGGCATGAGCGGTATTTCCAAGAGCCAGGTCAGCCGGCTGTGCGAGGAGATCGACGGCAAAGTGAAGGCCTTCCTCGAGCGGCCGATCAAGGGCGACTGGCCCTACATCTGGATCGATGCCACCTACTTGAAGGTGCGCCGCGGCGGCCGCATCGTCTCGGTCGCCGTCATCATCGCCGTCGGCGTCAACGCAGACGGCCGCCGCGAAGTTCTCGGCATGGAGGTCGGCACCTCGGAGGCCGAGCCGATCTGGACGGAGTTCCTGCGCAAGCTGACGCGCCGCGGGCTGCGCGGGGTCAAGCTGGTCGTCTCCGATGCCCATGAGGGTCTGAAGGCCGCCGTGACCAAGGTGCTCTCAGCCACATGGCAGCGCTGCCGGGTTCACTTCATGAGGAACGTGCTGGCGCACGCCGGCAAGAGCGGCCGCCGTGTCGTCTCGGCCTTCATCGCCACCGCCTTTGTCCAGGAGACGCCGGAGGCCGCAAGCAGGCAATGGCGCGCCGTCGCCGACCAGATCCGGCCCAAGGTGCCCAAGCTCGCCACCATCATGGACGACGCCGAGCCCGACGTACTCGCCTACATGACTTTCCCCAAGGAGCATCGGGCCAAGCTTCACAGCACGAATCCGATCGAGCGTCTCAACGGCGAGATCAAGCGCCGAACCGACGTGATCGGCATCTTCCTGAACGACAACGCCATCGTCCGCCTCGTCGGCGCGCTGCTACTCGAGCAGAACGATGAATGGGCCGTGCAGCGGGCCCGATACATGACCCTTGAGACCATCAGCCAGATGAGCGATGATCCGCTCATCAGCCTGCCAGCCGTGGCGCGCTGATCAGCCCGGCTTCCTGCCGGAGAGCGCGGCGACCAGCGCCGTCAGCTACACCACTTCCTGAGACGCGATCATGTGTCCTGGTTTACAAGAAGAGTTCGACCGCAGACCATCTTTGGGTGGCAGATGGCAGCGGCCGACCCGCAACCGCCTCGCATGTGAGGATTGTCGCATACCTAAGAAATCGCTAACATAGCGATCTCGCGCCCAGAGGGCTTCCGATGTCGACCCACGAGGAATTGCAGGCTTTCTGGAATGCCTATGTGGCTGCCTATCGTGCCGGCGACACCAATACATGCGGCTCGATGTTTACGGTCGATGCCGAATTACATTCGCCCTACGCGCCTCCGGCTAGAGGCCGCGACGCAATCGAAGCTCTTCACGCAACCTGGACGAACGGGCACAGCGAGGCGACCGACAAGAAAATGAAAGTGATACATGCGGGCAGATCCGGTGACCTGGCTTGGTGCCTGGCGACGTATACCGAGGGCTTGGAGGTCGGAAACGGTACGTCGGTCGACGTCTTCGAGCGACAGGCCGACGGGTCATGGCTGATACGCATGTGCAGCCTTAACAGCACCGACTGAGGAATAGGTTTGTTGCCGATTTGGCGCGGCCGCGGAGGCGGAGGGGAATGAAGCAGATCGACTTCTTCTATTTCTTCGGCAGCGGCTACGCATATCTGTCGGTGATGCGTATTGACGCTATGGCAAAACAGTCGGGCGTTGCCGTTCGATGGCGCCCCTTCAATGTCCGCACCGTGATGGCCGAGAACAACATTGCCCTTCGCACCCAGGCGGCAAAGGTAAAGTACATGTGGCGTGATGTGGAGCGGCGTGCGGCGACGCACGGCGTTCCTTACGTCAGGACTCCCATCTGGCCGACCGATCCAGACCTTCTGGCCAACCGGGTCGCCATGGTGGCGGCAGAAGAGGGCTGGTGCGAGGTCTACACCGTCGCAAGCTTCAGGGCCTGGTACCTGGAAGGCATGGGACTGGGCAGCCGCGCCCATCTGGGGCATGTGCTGGCTCCCCTCGGTCAGGACGTCGACGATGTGATTGCCAAGGCCGACGGCGCCCGAGCCCATGAGCGTCTCAAGGCGGAGACGGACGCGGCGCGCAGCTATGGCATTTTCGGCTCCCCGGCCTTCGTCGTGGATGGCGAAACATTCTGGGGGGACGACCGGTTAGAAGAGGGGCTTGCCTGGGCCGCTGGGCGACATGAACTGCAAACGTTGAAGCATGACGAAGAGGACTACTAAGGACGCGAGGCATTGGTGAAAGCCATGCGCTGATCGTCAGTCCCAAGGGGAGGATTCAAGTGCCAAGCCGCTGGACCATTCTTGCTGTCTTGTTCGTCGCTCGTGCCGCCTTCGCCTTCCAGTTCGGCAGCGTGGGGGCCGTAGCGCCGCAGCTTAGCGAAGGTCTCGGGGCCAGCCTGGCCGACATCGGCATCCTTATCGGAGTCTATTTTGCGCCGGGCGTCCTGCTCGCCTTCCCCGCTGGCACCATCGGACGCCGCTATGGCGACAAGGCGACGGTTCTCGCCGCACTCCTGGCGATGCTGGCAGGCGAATTGCTGATGGCTGCATCGGCATCATGGAGTGTGCAAATCGCAGGCCGATTGATTGCGGGCACTGGCGGCATTCTCCTGAGTGTTCTGATGACCAAGATGGTCGCCGACTGGTTTGCCGGCCGCGAAATCGCAACCGCGATGGCCATTTTCGTCAACTCGTGGCCGGTGGGCATCGCGATCTCGCTCATGCTCTTGCCATGGATCGGAGCGAAATTCGGCCTTCATGCCGTCAACCTCGCCGTCGCAGAGTGGATCCTGATCGGCCTCGGCCTGATGGCGTTTTTCTATCGCGCACAGGAGGCGGTCGTCTCCGTTGAAGGCGAACGAGGCAGTGTGACCTCGGAAACGATCTATGCAGTGATTGCCGCTAGCTCGATCTGGTGTCTCTACAATCTCGGTTTGGTGATGATCTTTAGTTTCGGGCCAACGATGCTCGTCGAGCGAGGCTGGTCCTTGGCTGCAGCGGGATCAACGATCAGCATCGTCCTCTGGCTCACGGCGCTTTCGGTTCCCATAGGAGGCTTGCTCGCTGATCTGACCAAGCGCGGCGAAGCTATCATTGTCGCAGGCTGCATTGGCTTTGCGCTGCTGACGGTTCTCCTGTCGCGAAGCGGCCAGGTGCTTCCTGCCGTCATTGCCGTCGGGACCGTTTGCGGCCTGCCTGCCGGCGCCATCATGAGTCTCACCGCGCGCGTGCTCGAGCCGAAGACGCGGGCGATCGGAATGGGAATATTCTATACGGCTTTCTATGCTGGAAGCCCGGTTGGGTCCGCGATCGGCGGAAAGCTTTCCACGTCGCTCGGCTCCGCGAGCGCCGCGCTCGACTTCGGCGCCCTCATGCTCTTGGTTTGCCCAGCAATTCTGTGGGTCTTCCACCGTATCGTTGCTGGCCAAAATCGCCCGGGATTTTTGCGCGGGTGACCAGGGCAAAGGCTCGAAACGGTCGCATAGCGGGTCGGGGCACCCGGGCGACGAAGACCAGCGCGGATACAGACCAAGTGCACGAGACACTTGTCACATCACTTCCGATCCAACAATCGACCAATATCCCCTAATGACGTCAGTTTGTTCATCAGGCCAGCATTAGAAAGCCTGGGCGCATGGTCGAGACGCGGCCCATGTTGCGGTCGCTGTGGTAAGGACGCGTTGATGGCGCCGAGCGTTTCCTCAAGCGTGCGGGCAACGCCGTCGGTGCCAAGCAGAAGCATAGGCAGACGGTAGGCATCGGCCCAGGCACGCCAGTCGGCGGCAACAAGCTCGAGCTCGTCAGACACCAGTAGCGGCACCGTCAGGGTCGGATCATTGTGCAGAAGCTTGAGCTCCGATGTGATTTTTCCGTCCGGATACACCATCGCGCAGGCGGCCACGCCGCGGAAAAGCTTAGCGGGAAGAGCAATGATTGTCGGTAGGCTGCTTGAATCCTGCATGCGTCGGACCACCACGCCACGCTGGTTGAGCGTGAAGGTCACGTCGCCATAATTGTCGCGCGTGGTATAGCTCACCGTCTTCGGCAGGCGCGATGGGTCGAGACGCCTGTTGCGTCCGGTCCAAGAGCTCGCCTCCGGTTCAGTATGAGTCCGCTCACTATCTTCCATCACTGGCACCTGGAGAGAGAAGGGTCCTGAAGCACAGCACGCAACCGATCCCCCCCGAGTGAGCCCCAATCCTTTGCGTCGCCGCCGTCTTCGGCTTGCGTCCAGCAGCAGCTGCGTGCCTTGGCAATCTGTACCTTCTATCGAGGCGGAACCGGATGTACCCGGCTCGAACTCTCAGCATATGTCCTTGCCAATAAAATAGGAGCGCATTCTGTATTAGTCATTACTAATTCATGTAAATTTTTTGGTACTCAAGCAAAAAGACCGTCGGCCGAGTTATGCAACATGCTGCTGTCCCGCGGCGTTTGCGCCATAATGCCGGATCGGTGGCCGTCAACCCGTCTTGGCCTAGACTAGGGTTCGATGCTCCCCCGCCGCGCACGACAGCGAAAATAGGTGCGGCATTCGGTGGACTCTTTCCTTCCTCGGGGACTTTTCGTACGCCTGCCGGCGCCCGAAGCTCTTCACGGGGCCCGACCGTCAGATTTCGGCGTGTACCGTCGACAAGCGATCATCGCGCCGCCGATATCAGCCACCCATCTGCCCATTCTTAAAGGCGGGCGAAGAATTTAGCGCGGCGCCTGCTTTTAAAAAGCGTGTCGCGATTAATTGGCCTCATATCCGGCAGCTTTGAAGAAGTTTCTGCATTCGGCTGGCTCGAACAAATT
>NZ_JAIUGV010000007.1 GCF_020164745.1 Mesorhizobium sp. ES1-4
CCACTCCGTCTCGGCTTCGCCGAGCCACCTCTCCCCCCTCCGGAGGGAGAGGAAGGAACGCGCTTGGCGAGGTCGCGGCTTTCCCCTCTTGTCTGCCAGCCGTCTCCGCTGCAAGGGATCGGTGGGACTTCGAGTAAGAGCGACGCGTTTGCCCGGGGCTTCGCGTTTCACCAGCGGCTTCCCCCACTCCGTCTCGGCTTCGCCGAGCCACCTCTCCCCCCTCCTGAGGGAGAGGAAGGAACGCGCTTGGCGAGGTCGCGCCTTACTCCTCTTGCCTGCCAGCCGTCTCCGCTGCAAGGGATCGGTCGGATCTCGAGTAAGAGCTATGCGGCTGTCTGCGGCTTCGCGTTTCACCAGCGGCTTCCCCCACTCCGTCTCGGCTTCGCCGAGCCACCTCTCCCCCCTCCGGAGGGAGAGGAAGGAACGCGCTTGGCGAGGTCGCGCCTTTTCCTCTCCCCCGTCGATCGGGGGAGAGGTGTCGAGCGCAGCTCGACGGAGTGGGGGTCGACCCGTGGCGCGATCGTTCTACTTCATCGACCGGAATCCGTTAGGGTGCCGCTTATGGGTGCTGTCCCGCCAGGTTGCCAAGAGTCGCCAGGCACAAAAAAACCCGGCTCAAGGCCGGGTTTTTCAAGCGATCCCTGTCAGCCGAGCCTCAGCTCACCTTGGTCTGCGAGGCGGCCTGGTCCTCGGCGATCTTCTGCTGGAACATCTGGGCGAAGTCGATCGGGTCGAGCATCAGCGGCGGGAAGCCGCCATTGCGCGTCGCCTCGGCGATGATCTGGCGGGCGAAGGGGAACAGCAGGCGCGGGCATTCGATGAACAGGATCGGCAGCATGTGCTCCTGCGGGAAGCCCGAAATGGCGAAGACGCCGCCATAGACCAGCTCGACGTTGAACAGCACTTCCTGGTCGAAGGAGGCCTTGGCGTTCAGCGTCAAATTGACGTCGAACTGCTTGTCGGAGAGCGGATTGGCGTTGACGTTGACGTTGATGGCGATGCCGGGGGCCTTGTCGCGGCCGCGCAGCGAGTTCGGCGCGCCGGGGCTTTCGAAGGAAAGGTCCTTGACATACTGGGCCAGGACGTTGAGCGACGGCTGCGCCGCGTTGCCGTTTCCGTTGGCGCCGACCGGCGCGTCGTCATTGCTGGCCATGAGCCTGATATCCTTTTGCCTGGGCAGCGTTGCTGACCGAATTGAAATCGGGCGTTCGCTACCATGGCCGGCATGACAAGACAAGGTTTGCCGCCTTTTGGCCGGAGAGGGCCGAGACTGTATCGAGATTCAGGTCAGGCCGAGTCGAAAATGGTGGTTTTCGAGAACCGGAGCGGAGCGTACTTTTTGTACGTGAGCACCGGAAGCGCAGGAAGCCGCCATTTGCAGGCCGGCCTCACCTGAATACCGATACAGTCTCAGTCGTCCTTCAGCCGCCGCCACGGCGAATTATGGTCCGGGCCGCGCCTCAGGTCTTCCTCGCGCGAGTAGTCGCCGTCGTCGAGGTCGATGACCTTGTCGCGCTGCCGGCGGAAGCCGCCGGTGGAGAAACTGGTGGCGACGACGATGCGGCCCTTGAGCCTGCTCCAGGCAAGGTCGCGCACCGGCGGCAGGAAGAGGAGCAGGCCGATGATGTCCGTGATGAAGCCGGGGATGATCAGAAGGATCGCCGCGACCACGATCATGGCGCCGTGGGCGAGCTGCCGGCTGGGGTCGCGGCCGGCGTCCATTTCGGAACGGATGCGGGTCATGACGCCGAAGCCCTGGTGCCGCAGCAAAAGCACGCCGGCGAAACTCGAGGCCAGCACCAGGCCGACCGTCGCCAGCGCGCCGACCTCACGGCCGACGACGACGAAACCGGCGATTTCCAGCAGCGGAAGCGCAAGCAGAAGGAGGGGAAGCAGCGAAATGCGCAAGTCTTTACCGACCATTCGATTGTTTGTCGCGCCGGCGACCAATCGCCGCTGGCATCGAGGCTGTTAGATAGGTATGCCTGCCTTGGATTTGAATGATTGCGCCTTGCGTTCTATATGCTTTGAATGGTGAACGCTATGCGACCGCGGCCTGTTGGCTGGACGGTCCGGCCTAGAGGCAGGGATTGATTGGCGGAAAATATGGGCTTCTTCGACTTCGGCACGATTTTCTTCCTGATCGCGGCGGTGGTGATCTTCTTTCAGCTGCGCAACGTGCTGGGCCGCCGGACCGGTAGCGAGCGGCCGCCCTTCGATCCCTATACGGCGGCGCGTACCGACAAGGACGCCACGCAGAAGCCCGAAAATGTGGTTTCGCTGCCGCGCAAGCGGGCTCCCGGCGAGCCTGCGCCGGCCGACGCCTATGCGGCGATCGACGCCTTTGCCAAGCCCGACACCGATCTCAACAAGGGCCTGCGCGCCATCAAGGACAACGACCCGTCCTTCGACCCGAAGGGGTTCGTCGACGGCGCCAAGATGGCCTATGAGATGATCGTCATGGCCTATGCCGACGGCGACCGCAAAACGCTGAAGAACCTTCTGTCGCGCGAGGTCTTCGACGGCTTCGTCGCCGCGATCGGCGAACGCGAGGCCAAGTCGGAAAAGATCCAGTCCTCCTTCGTCGGCATCGACAAGGCCGATATCGTCTCGGCCGAGATGAAGGGCGGCGAGGCGCATGTGACGCTGCGCATCATCAGCGAGCTGATCTCGGCGACGCGCGACAAGGCCGGAACGGTCATCGACGGCGATCCGGAAACCGTGGCCGAGGTCAAGGATGTCTGGACCTTCGCCCGCGACACGCGCTCGCGCGATCCGAACTGGAAGCTCGTCGCCACCGAAGAAGAAGACTGAACCCTGGAACAGGCGGGCTCCGGTGTCGCTGTCGCCTCTCCTTGTCGAAAGGTCCTTCGGCGATCTACCCGGCTGGGGTGACGACGACCATCTGCCGGCCTTCGAGGCTTTTCGCCGGTCCGCCTTCCATGTGCTGGTGAAACCCTATCGCGGCGGTGCGCTCGGCGTCGATTTCAGCGCCTTCGCCGAGCCCTATGCGCAGGCACGCGCCGGCGCCCCGGCGAACCGGTCGGAGGCCCGCGCCTTCTTCGAACGCCACTTCGTCCCCATGCTGGTCCGGGCGGAGGCCAACGCCGGGCTCGTCACCGGTTTCTACGAGCCTCAAGTCGAGGCCTCGCCGGTGCGCACGGACCGTTTTGGCGTGCCGCTGCTGTCGCGGCCGGCCGACCTCATCGATGTCGACGACGCCAACCGACCCGCCGGGATGGATCCCTATCTCGCCTTCGCACGCCGGACGCCGGACGGGCCGGCCGAATATTTCGACCGCGGCGCCATCGAGCGCGGCGCGCTCGCCGGCCAGGGGCTGGAGATCGCCTGGCTGGCCGACAAGGTCGATGCCTTCTTCATCCATGTGCAAGGGGCGGCACGGCTCGCCATGACCGACGGGCGGCTTTGCCGCGTCACCTACGCCGCCAAATCCGGCCAGCGTTTCACCGGCCCGGGAAAGGTGTTGAGCGAGCTGGGCGAAATCCCGCTGGCGGAGGTGACGATGCAGTCGATCCGCGCCTGGTTGAAGGCGCATCCGGAGCGCGTCGACGAGATCCTGTGGCGGAACCGCTCCTATATCTTCTTCCGCGAGGCCGCCGTGGATGATGCATCGCTGGGGCCGATCGCGGCCGCCAAGGTGCCGCTGACGCCGGGCCGCTCGATGGCCGTCGACCGGCTGCTGCACACATTCGGCACGCCTTTCTACATCGACGCGCCGACGCTCACGGCATTCGACGCAAGACCGTTCCGGCGGCTGATGATCGCGCAGGATACCGGCTCGGCCATCACCGGGCCGGCGCGCGGCGATCTGTTCGCCGGCTCCGGCGATGCCGCCGGCGAGATCGCAGGCGTGGTGCGCAACGCCGCCGACTTCCATGCGCTGGTGCCGCGCGCGCTGGCCGGGGGCGCACAATGAGCAAGCGCGGGGATAAACTCAGCGAGGACGACCGGGTGCTGTGGAACCTGGTGGCGCGCACCGCCAAGCCGCTCAAGGGCCGCGCCGCCATCGACATTCCGGAGCTGGCCGCCGACGCCAAGCCACCAACGCCGCCGCAACCGGGCCAGCCCACGGCCAATGCGGCGGGCGTGGCAAGGCCGAAGGTCCAGCATGTCACCCACCGGCTCGACGAGCCGACGCTGGACAAGCTGTCGAAAGGCCGGTTGCCGATCGAGGGCCGCGTCGACCTGCATGGCATGACGCAGGACGAGGCCTATTCGCTGCTGTTCTCGTTCCTGCACCGGGCGCATGCCGGCGGCATTCGCTATGTGCTGGTCATCACCGGCAAAGGGTCGTCCTCGGGCGGCGATGGCGTGTTGCGGCGCGCCGTGCCGGCCTGGCTGTCGACACCGGCGTTCCGGCCGCTGGTCTCCAGCCACGACCATGCCGCCCGCAACCATGGCGGCTCCGGCGCGCTCTATATCAGGCTGCGGCGGGTGGCGAGGCCGGGCGCATGACGCCGTTCGGCGAGAGGCTGCGGGCGCTGAGGACCGAACGCGGCGTCAGCCAGAAGGACATGGCGGCGGCGATCGGCGTCAGCCCCGCCTATCTCTCGGCGCTGGAGCATGGCCGGCGCGGCGCGCCGACCTGGACGCTGATCCAGAAGATCATCGGCTATTTCAACATCATCTGGGACGATGCCGAGGAGCTGGCGCGGCTCGCCGAAGCCTCGCACCCGCGCGTGAAGCTCGACACGGCGGGCCTGTCCCCCGCCGCCACCGAGCTTGCCAATCTGCTGGCCGAAAACATCGAGAAACTCGACGAGGCGGAACTGCGCCGCGTCACCGCGTCGATCCGCAAGGCGCTCAGCCAACCGAAGTAACTGGCTTTATGCGGATTCCGGGCGTCCCCCGATTGCAAGACGGTGCCCGCCGGCCGCAGCCAGCGGGCAGCCGGAGCGAGATCAATACTTGCCGGCCGTGCGGCCGTTGGGGTTGCCGCCATTGTTGCCCGGGCGGCCATTGTCGTGGTGGTCGCGGCCGTTGCCGCCGCCGAGGCAGTCCGAGGCGCCTGCAGTGCCACAACAACGGCCGGCCCAAAGGTCGTTGAGCGTGGTCTTGACGCAGCTCGTGTCGGTCTGACCAGCCAGAGCGGATCCGGTCAGGGCCGATACCGCGACGGCGGCGAGGAGGGTGTTGCGCAGGAAAGCAGTCATTTGAAGTCTCCATGGTTTGTTTCTGTCGTCCACGGCTGTGTGTCGCCGGGCGGGACGAATTGGTTCACGGAGAGATGGAGACGATTTTCGGGAGGGCCCCAAAGGGAGCGGTGAGTCAAATGCAGTGCGGCTATGGCAGAGGCCCAAGAGATTGGCGGAAGCCTCCACGGTTTCGTCATCCACGGGCGGAGCGGGAGCGAAGCGGACGCGCAGACCCGAGGATCCATGCCGCGACCTGCGAACTCCGCAGCGGTGCAGAATGTAGTGATATAGCCGCACCCAATCCTAGGCCGCCGTGTTTTTTGTTGGTGTCACGGCATGGATCCTAGAGCGGTTCAGCGTCTGATAGAATCGCTGAACCGCTCTAACTCTTTGTTTTCACGCAATTCCGGACGGAAAACCGCTACGCACTTTTCCTGGAATTGCTATAGGGTCTCCGCGACGTCGCTTCGCGACTGCTGCGCCCTAGGATGACGAAGCGCTGGGGCGGCGCCGCCTCAAGCGGTCTCCCACTGTCGGCCCTTACTCCACCGACCCCACCAAAACCTGCTGGCCGCCGCGGATCGAGACCCAGCGGCCGGTGTTGTCAATTGCCTGGCGCTTGAGGAAGCGGTAGCCGGTCTCGTCCCAGGGCTTGACCTGGTCGTTCAGGTTGTCGAGCACGTAGTCGCCCCTGTCGGTGCGCACCGTCAGCACGGCGTGGCCTTCACCGTCGGGCTTGCGCACCACGGTTATCAAGAGATCGGCGAGCGACACGCCCATGCGGGACAGCTGGCGCCGCTTTTCCAGCACGTAGTCCTCGCAGTCGCCGACGCCCTTGTCGGGATAGGCCCAGACCTCGTCCTCGCCGTAGATGTCCATGTCGCTCATCGGCTTGACGGCGGCATTGACCCTGGCGGTGATGTTGACCAGCTTGCGCATGAACCCTTCGGTCAGGGCCGCCGGCGCGAGGTTGGCCGGGCGGATCGAGCATTCGCCGGGACGCTGCTTGCAGAAATCATAGTGGCCGATCGGCTGCGAGGTGAGGCCTCCGGTCGCCATGGCGCCCGATGCCCAGGCCGGTGCCATCCAGCCTCCCATTGCCGCCAGCCCGGCTGCCGCGCATACGCGCAGCCTTCGCATGGTTGAGGAATTCATTGTCCCCGCTCGCCCTGTTGTTAACGAAACGTTAAGGGCGATTTACACTCCGTGTCAATTGAGACGTCGGGCTGAATTGCAGCATGGTTACCCGCGGGGGCGCACAGCGGCACTTGTGCAACAGAATCGGACCGGCGGCCCGGTTCCGTTCAAAGCCGGCTAGCGCTTGGCGGTGCGGACCAGCTTCGGCTTCACCGCGACGCGGTTCTGGCGGCCATAGCTGGTGATGAAGTCGACGATGCGCGGCACGATCTCGGAGCGGAAGCGCGAGCCGTTGAAGACGCCGTAATGGCCGACCGCAGGCTGCATGTAATGCGCCTTCCTGTCGGCGGGGATGTTGACGCACAGATCCTGCGCCGCCTTGGTCTGGCCGAGGCCCGAAATATCGTCGTTCTCGCCCTCGACCGTGAACAGGGCAACGTTGCGGATTGCGGACGGATCGATCCTGGCGCCGCGATGCATCATCTCGCCCTTGGGCAGCGCATGGCGCACGAAAACGGTGTCGACGGTCTGCAGGTAGAACTCCGCCGTCAGGTCCATCACCGCCAGATACTCGTCATAGAAGTCGCGGTGCTTCTCGGCGCTGTCGCCGTCGAACTTCACAAGGTGCATGAAGAAATCCTTGTGGGCGATGATGTGGCGGTCGAGGTTCATGCTCATGAAGCCCGAAAGCTGCAGGAAGCCGGGATAGACCTCGCGGCCGAAGCCCGGCACCGGCCAGGGCGCGCGCATGACGACGTTGTCGCGGAACCAGTCGATGCCTTTTTCCTCGGCGAGCAGATTGACCGCCGTCGGGTTGCGGCGGGTGTCGATCGGCCCGCCCATCAGCGTCATCGTCGAAGGCACGAAGGGGTCGCCCTTCGCCTCCATCAGCGCCACGGCGGCAAGCACCGGCACGGAAGGCTGGCACACCGCCATCACATGGGTGTCCGGACCCAGCGTGTGCAGCATGTCGATGATGTAGTCGATATAGTCGTCGAGATCGAAGCTGCCATCTGCCATCGGCACCATGCGGGCGTCGACCCAGTCGGTAATGTGGACATCGGCATGGGGCAGCATGGCTTCCACCGTGCCGCGCAGCAGCGTGGCGTAATGACCCGACATCGGCGCCACGATCAGCAGTTTCGGGTCGGCCTTGCGCCCGGCGGGAACGGCGCGCTCGAAATGGACGAGATTGCAGAACGGCTTCGACCAGACGGTCCTTTCGGTGACCGCGACGGTCTTCCAGTCGACCACGGTCTTGGCCAGGCCGAATTGCGGCTTGCCGTAGCGGCGCGTGGTGCGCTCGAACAGTTCGGCGCCGGCGGCGATCGATCGGCCCCACGGGGTGTGCGAAACCGGGTTGAGCGGATTGGAGTAGAACAGCCGGACCGCATCGGCATAGAGCCGCGCCGGCTGCAACGCCGCATGGTTCATCTCGTAGAGCTGGTAGAACATCCGTTACCCCGCTGCTGCCTGCGACCGAAGGGACGACGAGCAGCGCCGAGCCTTGAATGTCTCGCGGGGAGGTTAACAACTAATTGCTGCGACGCAATACGTCACGTCGCGTGAGCAATGCTTCTTTCGTGCAATGCCTTGGAAACCGGCCCCGGACGGCGCAGCCGGCTCAATGTGCGCTGCCGAAATGTGTAGGATATGTGTCAGGCCCGACCATGATTCGCTGAATAGTCCCGTTTGCTCCGCTGAACCGCGGTCCGGGACGGATCATGGCCAGGAGACGTTTGATCAGACGCGCGCCATGCAGACCGACGTCTGGCCGGAGTCGACGAAGCCGAGCTGGCTGGCGGCGCCTCTCGACAGGTCGAGCACGCGGCCCTTGATAAAGGGACCACGATCGTTGATGCGCACGACGACGCTGCGGCCGTTGTTCTTGTTGGTCACCCGCAATCTGGTGCCGAAAGGCAGCGTGCGGTGGGCGGCGGTCATCGCCGAGGGGTTCATGCGCTCGCCAGACGCGGTTCTCGAGTGCAGCGCGTACCAGGAAGCACGGCCACATTGGCCGGCGGCGGTTGCGGAAGCGGCGGAGGCGCCGGCCATCAGGCCAGCAGCGATCGTTACCGCGACAAGCGCGGTCTGTTTTGGTGTATTCATGCTTTGGGGAGGGCTCCGTTTTTGACAGACCCAGCCGTTAGGTCGAGAATAAGGCGGGAAATGCGGCAGTGATCTGGCGGTTCCGTGGCGTGTCCACACGTTTGGAGTCACCGGGTAACAGTCTGTCAGAGAGTTTTTGGCGCGCCGGCACTAATTTTGGATCCTGTTTCCAATCGGCATGAAGGACTTTCATGACAAGATCGGGCAGTGATCTTCAAGTAGAAGTCCGCACGATCTGGACGCTTCCTTAGGCTCTTTCATCGTGGCGATAGCGCCGCAATCGATCGACTTGAAAAATGGGATTCGACAATGAGACTGAGCAAAACTCTGCTGGCCAAGAATCTGCTGGCGTTGATCGTGCTGGCTATCGGGGCTGTGTGGTCGCTGCAAGGCATCGGCGTCGTCGGCGGCAGCTTCATGACCGGCCAGTCGCAATGGCTCTATATCGGCCTCGCCGTCATGGTGGCTGGCCTGGCTGGGCTGGTGTGGGCGAACCGCTCGCGACGATAAGCTTCGAGCAGGAGGTGGCGAATCTTCCCGCATCGATGCTTCTGGTTCCGTCAGGCCTCTCAACCCCGTCGGGCAGCGTGGCGTGCTCGCTTCCGTGATCGCACCATTGTCGGCTGGGTGCGGTCTGGTATTTATCCGCTGCAGCCCTATGTGGACGGAATAACTTCCGTTCTTAACTATAAAGTCGCAGGACTAAGGTCTTGCCGCCTGTTGGGCCTAGGTCCGAGGGGCCTTCAAACGTTCCGGGCTTGTCCATTGGACGTTCCGTACTTTAGTCAATTGAGATATATGTGTGGCTGGACACCAACCTCTTGCAAGGAGGCGCGCTGTTCCAGCCTGCGGCGTCCTGATTTGCCTCGGAATCCGCGTTTCGAGCCAGATTTCTATTTAACTCCCAGAGGCCGCTTTCGCCCGGATTGCGATTTCAAGTTGGCCATGAGCTAACCGGCGGGGAAAAGATGGCCGGTGCGGGGATGCTTGGGTTGGAAGCGGGTCGCACCGGCCATGCGGGTTAGGCTTCGATTGGGATCGTCCCCGCACGACCAAGCTATACGTATATTAGCTATCTCTCAACTAAGACTGAAGTCCCTCCCACCACAAGCCGGTGGGATGGCGCCCGGCCACCCTTTCGAAGAAAATGCCAAGTGGTTTCGAAGAGGCGATATGGTTCGTTGAACGTCCGGCCGGCGGGCAAGCAATTGCGAGGCCGTTGAAACCGGCGTTCCACGGCGCTCACCTTCCTCGTTGACGGGATTCAACCGTGGAATTTCATTCCCCGTCTGGCCGCCGGATTGGCACGATCTATCTTCTTTCCAACTGCGATCGGCTGGAAAAGACGCTAGGTTGACCCACGGAGGCTCCGACATGAGCGAGCACAGAAAAGCCACGGCCGACAGCGCCGTCTCGGACAGCACCCGCTTGGAGAGCGCCCCCTCGGGCAGCGCCCCCTCGGAGAGCGCAATGTCGCGCCTGCGCCCGCCCTATGCCTCCGTGCTCGACCTGATCGGCCAGACCCCCATCGTCGAGCTGACCAAATTCGACACCGGAAAATGCCGGCTGTTCATCAAGATCGAGAGCCAGAACCCCGGCGGCTCGATCAAGGACCGCATCGCGCTGTCGATGATCGCGGCCGCCGAGAAGGATGGCAGGCTGAAGCCCGGCGGCACCATCGTCGAGGCGACCGCCGGCAACACAGGGCTTGGCCTTGCGCAGGTCGGCATCCCCAAGGGTTACCGCATCATCCTGGTGGTTCCCGACAAGATGTCGCGTGAAAAAATCCAGCACTTGCGCGCGCTCGGCGCGGAAGTGCGCATGACGCGCTCCGATGTCGGCAAGGGTCATGCCGAATACTATCAGGACATGGCGCAGAAGATCGCCGCCGAACTGCCCGGCGCCTTCTACGCCAACCAGTTCGCCAACCCGGCCAACCCGCTGGCGCATGAAGCGACGACCGGCCCGGAAATCTTTTCGCAGCTTGACGGAGATGTCGACGCGGTGGTGGTCGGCGTCGGCTCCGGCGGCACGCTGACCGGGCTTGGCCGCTACTTTGCCAAGGTGTCGCCGAAGACGGAGATGGTGCTGGCCGACCCGGTCGGCTCGGTGCTGGCGCCGCTGATCAAGACCGGCAAGATGGAAGAGGCGGGCAGCTGGACCGTCGAAGGCATCGGCGAGGACTTCGTGCCGCCCAATGCCGACCTGTCGCTGGTCAGGAAAGCCTATTCCATCAGCGACAAGCAGAGCATGCTGGCGGTGCGTGATCTGCTGTCACGCGAAGGCATCCTGGCCGGCTCCTCGTCGGGCACGCTGCTGTCGGCGGCGCTGCGCTATTGCCGCGAACAGACAGTGCCCAAGCGCGTCGTCACCTTCGTCTGCGACAGCGGCAACAAATACCTGTCGAAAGTCTTCGACGATATCTGGCTGGCCGAGCAAGGTCTGGCCGACCATGAACAGCATGGCGACCTGCGCGACCTCGTCATGCGCTCGCCCCGCACCGGCGACATCGTCTATGTCGGTCCTGACGAAAGCCTGCTCAACGCCTATGGCCGCATGCGCCGCTCCGATGTCTCGCAACTGCCGGTTCTGGACGAAGGCAAGCTGGTCGGCATCGTCGACGAGAGCGATATCCTCGCGCATGTCGACGGCCCCTATGACGGGCGCTGGGAGCGCTTCAACGGCCCGGTGCGCTCGGCGATGACCTCCAACCTGCACACGCTGCAGGCGAGCCAGACGCTGGACACGCTGCTGCCGGTCTTCGACCGCAACGAAGTCGCCATCATCTTCGACGGCGACGAGTTCGTCGGCCTGATAACCCGCATCGACCTGATCAACCATCTGAGGCGCCGCGCAAAATGACCACATCCGGCAAGAACCGCCTGGCCTTCTCCACCCGCACGATCCATGGCGGCCAGAGCCACGACCCGCTGACGGGCGCGGTGATGGTGCCGATCTACGCCACCTCGACCTATGGCCAGCAATCGCCCGGCGTGCACAAGGGCTTCGAATATGCCCGCAGCCAGAACCCGACGCGCTTCGCCTTCGAGCGCGCCGTGGCGGACCTGGAAAGCGGCTCGGCGGCCTTCGCCTTCGCCTCGGGGCTGGCGTCGATCGCCACAGTCCTCGAATTGCTCGATTCCGGCGCCCATATCGTCGCCACCGACGACATCTATGGCGGCTCGTTCCGGCTGATGGAGCGGGTGCGCAAGCGCTCGGCCGATCTGCGGGTGAGCTTCGTCGACTTCACCGACCTCGCGGCGGTCGAGGCGGCGATCCGACCGGAGACCAAGATGCTCTGGGTCGAGACGCCGACCAACCCGCTGCTGCGCATCGTCGACCTCGAAGGCGTTGCGGCCCTGGCGAAGCGCAGGGGTATCCTCTCGGTCGCCGACAACACCTTCTGCAGCCCCTATATCCAGCGGCCGCTGGAACTCGGCATCGACATCGTGGTCCACTCGACGACCAAATATCTCAACGGCCATTCCGATATGGTCGGCGGCGTCGCTGTCGTCGGCGACAACAAGGATCTCGCCGACCGGCTGAAATTCCTGCAGAACGCCATCGGCGCTATATCCGGCCCGTTCGACAGTTTTTTGGCGTTGCGCGGCTTGAAGACCCTGGCGCTGAGGATGGAGCGCCATTCCGCCAACGGCCTGAAAATCGCGCAGTGGCTGGAAGCCCGCAGGGACGTGCGCCGGGTCATCTATCCGGGCCTCGGCAGCCATCCGCAGCACGCCATAGCCGTCCAGCAGATGCATGCCTTCGGCGGCATGATCACGGCCTTGCTCGATCGCGACCTTGCCGGCACGAAGCGCTTCCTCGAGCGTACGCGTCTGTTCACGCTGGCCGAGAGCCTCGGCGGTGTCGAGAGCCTGATCGAGCACCCGGCGCTGATGACGCATGGCTCGATCCCGGCCGAGAAGCGGGAAGAGATCGGCATATCGGATTCGCTGGTGCGGCTGTCGGCGGGGATCGAGGATGGCGACGACCTGATCGCGGACCTGGAGCAGGCGTTGGGGGGTTAAGCGCTATCAATTCGTCGAGGTCCGCGCTGCCCCTCACCTGCCTGCCGGCACCCGCTCCCCGTAAACGGGGCGAGGGCTCTGTCGTCGATGGTTTCGCCAATCGCCGGCGTTGCGGGATAGGCGCCGACGTTGCGACCAGCCCTTTCCCCGTCACTATACGGGGAGAAATGTCCGGCAGGACAATGAGGGGCGGCGCCGACGCCCGGTGATCACACTCCAGTCCCGGTTGACCCTGAACCTCATCTGCCCGAATTGTAGCGCCCCAACCCCCGGCCCCGGACGCCATGGCGACGCGCGAACCACCCAAACCCACGGACGCACCCCTCACCTTCGCGGTGCTGGTCTTCCCCGGCTTTCCGATGATGGCGTTCAGCTCCGTCATCGAGCCTCTGCGCGCGGTCAATGTCTTGGCGAAGCGGGAATGCTACCGATGGATCATCGTCGGGGCGACGGAAGGGACGGTCGAGGCTTCCAACGGCGTCGTCATCCAGCCGGGTTTTTACGCCGAGGCAGCGCCCAAGGTGGACCGCATCGTCGTCTGCTCGGGCGGCGACGCCGATCATCTCGTGGCCGAGGACGCGGCGAGCTGGATCCGCCGCAGCCTGCGCGCCGGCGCCCATATCGGCGCGGTGGCGGACGCGGCCTTCTTCCTGGCGCGGGCCGGCCTGCTCGACGGCCATGCCTGCACCTTGCACTGGACCAGCCAGGCCGCCTTCACCGAGGCCTTCCCCAACATCGAGCTCAGGCGCGATCTCTATGTCATCGACCGCAAGCGTTTCACTTCGGCCGGCGGCGTCGGCAGCCTCGACATGATGCTGGAGATCATCACCCGCGATTACGGCGCCGAGCTTGCCGCCGGCGTCGCCGAATGGTTCGTGCACAGTCCCTTGCGATCGAGCGTCGACCGCAAGCTGATGCCGTTGCGCCTGCGCACCGGCGTCCAGAACGAATTGGTGCTGTCGGCCATCGCCATCATGGAGGACGCGGTGGAGGAACGGCTCGGCATGGCGGAACTGACCCGGAAGCTCGGCGTGTCGTCCGACAAGCTCGAACGGAGCTTCCGCACGGAGCTCAGCATCTCGCCCAACGGCTACTACCGGCGGCTCCGGCTGAAGCGCGCCGCCGATCTGCTGGCGCATTCGACGCTCGCCGTGCGCGACGTGGCGCTGGCCTGCGGCTTTGCCTCGATGTCGAGTTTTGCCCGCGCCTTTCGCGAGGAGCACGGGCATGCGCCAAAGATGGCGCGGCGGCGTTAAGGGGCCGCGTTCTACGAGGCCCCCTCATCCGGCCGCTACGCGCCCACCTTCTCCCCGGCGGGGAGAAGAGGTTGGCGCCGGCGCTGGTAGTCTCCTCCCCCTCGGGGAGAGGTCAGCCGAGTGAAGCGGAGGCTGGGTGAGGGGCAGCGCCATACGTTCCAGAGCGGCATCCCGCACAACACACGCGGTTTTCCGCACAATGCTTCCGTCCCACCTACGCCATGGTCTGGACTTGCAACCGATCCAAGGTCAGGTACCCATGAGCATCGTCGTATTCGACCCCGACAGCACCGAGGACGTCGACTTCAAGGACCGCATGCGTCACCCCGCGGCCGCCGATGCGGCCGGCGGCATGTGGCTTTCCGACACCGAGCCGTCCTTCATCGATGCCGACGCGCTTCGAAAAGGTCGGCTGGCGAAGCTACGCGGCTGGATGCGCGAGGCCGGCTATGGCGGTGTCGTGCTGTTCGACCCCTACAACCAGCGCTATGCCACCGGCTCGCGCAACATGTTCGGCTATTTCCTGCGCAACTCGACCCGTTATTTCTTCATTCCGACCGAAGGGCCGATCGTGCTGTTCGAATATCCGCAGAGCTACCATGTCTCCATGGTGCTCGACACGATCGACGAGGCGCGTCCTTCCAAGCTCGTCTGGTCGTCCGTGTCCGGCCGCGACGACGAGACCGCCGGCCCGTTCGCCGACGAGATCGCCGAGCTCCTGAAGAAGCACGGTGGCGGCTCGATGAAGCTCGGGCTCGACCGCTGCAGCCATCTGCAGGCGCTGGCGCTGGAAAAACGCGGCTGCGAGGTTCGCGACTGCCAGGGTGAAATCCTCGCGGTGCGCGCGGTGAAGACGCCGGAGGAAGTGAAATGCCTGCAGGTGTCGATGGCCGGCGCCGAGGCCGCCGTCTATGCCGTGCGCGAGGCGATCAAGCCCGGCGTTTCCGAAAACGAGCTGTTCGCCCTCATGTATGGCGAGGTCATCCGCCAGGGCGGCGAGTTCATCGAGACACGGCTGCTCACCTCGGGCCAGCGCACCAATCCGTGGTTCAACGAGGCCAGCGGCCGCAAGATCAGGCCCGGCGAATTGCTGGCGCTCGATACCGACACGATCGGCTGCTACGGCTATTATTCGGATTTCTCGCGCACCTTCCGCTGCGGGCCAGGCAAGCCGACGCCTTACCAGAAGTCGCTCTACCGCATGGCGCACGACCAGGTTCAGCACAACATATCGATCGTGAAGCCCGGCATGGCCTTCCGCGAGATCGCCGAAAAGGCCTGGAAGATCCCGGAGCGCTTCGTCGACCAGCGCTACACCTCGGTCATGCACGGCGTCGGCATGCATGGCGAGACACCGTTCATCGCGCATGCCATGGATTACGAGACCTATGGCCGCGACGGCCATATCGTGCCAGGCATGGTGGTGAGCGTGGAAAGCTATATTGGCGAGAAGGGCGGCCGCGAGGGCGTCAAGCTGGAGGACGAGATCCTGATCACCGACACCGGCACGGAGCTTCTGTCGCGCTTTCCCTATGAGGACGAGTTCCTGGAGAAAGAGGTTTGACCTCCGCTGCTCCACTAGGTGACGTTGCCTTCACGGCTGGCGCGAACGCCCATCGCTTCGTCATCCTAGGGCGGAGCAAGGAGCAAAGCGACGCGGCGCAGACCCTAGGATCCATGCCGCGACTCCAACGTGTCGCCACTGAGCAGAATTCTGCTCCGCTGTACCCTTCGACAAAGATCACGGCATGGATTCCAGGGTCTTCGCGACGCCGCTCCGCGGCTGCTGCGCCCTGGAATGACGAAGTCGCGGGGCCTTTTCGGACGATCGTCCAAGCCTGCGCCAACAGGCCGAGAGAAACAGCGTTAGCCGGAAAGCCCCACGCATGAAGGCTCCCATCTCCATCAAGCACCGCACTGTCGCTGCCGTGTTCATCGACCTGCAGGAAGAGCACCGGCAGGACCCGCGCTACCTTGTCGAGGGCTACGGAGAAATCCTCGCCAACGTCCAGCGCCTGCAGGCGGCGGCGCGCGAGAACCATGTGCCGCTCCATCACTGGGCCTATATCGTCGATCTGGACAGCCAGAACCGGCCCTTTCATCCGGTCGGCGAAGATGGCAAATCGGCCTTTTCCGACAAGAGCGACCCGCTGACCCAGATCTGCCATGAGGTGGCGCCGGCCGAAGGCGAGGCGCTGCTGATCAAGGCCGAGGCCAGCGCCTTCCGCTCGGGACCGGCGGCCGATCGGCTGAAGACTTCCGGCATCGAATGGCTGGTTGTTGCCGGAGTCTGGACCGAGGCCTGCATCGACGCCACCGTGAAGGACGCCGTGAGCAAGGGCTTTCGCGTGCTGCTGGTCAAGGATGCCTGCGGCAGCGGCAGCGCGGCCATGCACCAGACCGCCATCCTCAACCTTGCCAACCGGCTCTATGGCGGCGCCGTCATCGACACCGACGGCGCCTGCCGGCTGCTGGCCGGCGGGACGGTCACCGTCTGGCAGGTCGAAGGCTCGGTACCCCTGCGCTTCACCTTCGAAAACGCCGCCCGTCTTTATGCCGGGCTTTGACGTGCCCGCAGGATCGAGATGAACAGCCGCGGCAAATATGGACCATGGCTCGACCCGGCGCTATGGGCCTATATCGACAGCGTCAACGCCTGGTACCCGCCCGAGATCGCCGGCCTGCCGGTCGACAAGCAGCGCGCGGTTTACAACCGCATGTGCCGGGCCTTCCGCCAGGACCGTCCGCCCGGGGTCAAGGCCGTCGACGCCCTGGTCACCGCTTCCAGAGCCCTGGTCGCCGCTTCCAGACATGACATACCCATCCGCCGCTACCGGCTCGCCGGCGCGACGCCGCGTGCAAGGGTGCTCTACTTCCACGGCGGCGGATTCATCCTCGGCGGGCTCGAAAGCCATGACGACATCTGCGCCGAAATCTGCGCCGGCACCGGCTACGACGTGCTGTCGGTGGACTACCGGCTGGCGCCGGAGCACCTTCACCCCGCCGCCTTCGACGATGCGCTGGCGGCTTTCGAATGGGCCGCGGCAGGCAGCGACCTGCCGCTCGTGCTGTGCGGCGAAAGTGCCGGCGGCAATCTGGCGGCGGCGGTGGCGCAAGCCGCGCGTCACCATCCGCGCGCCGCGATCGGCCAGGTGCTGATCTATCCCGGTCTCGGCGGCAACGAGGCCCTGGGCTCCTATGTCGAGCACGCCGATGCGCCGCTGCTGTCGACAGGCGATGTCGCCTTCTACCGCGACGTCAGGTCGGCCAGGAAGCAATCGCCAGACGATCCGACCTTCTCGCCGTTGCGCGACACCGACTTCTCCGGCCTGCCGCCCACGGTGATCGTCACCGCCGAGTGCGATCCGCTGTCGTCGGACGGCGAGGCCTATCGCGACCGCATCCTGCAAGCCGGCGGCAAGGCCTGGTGGCATGAGGAGCCCCGGCTCGTGCACAGTTTCCTGCGCGCCCGCACGACGGTGCCGGCCGCGGCGGACGCCTTCGCGCGCATCATCGCGGCGGTCGCCGCGCTGGGCAGGGGCGAGTGGCCCTACTGAGGGCGCTTTTCTCCGGACGGGCCTATGAGGACAGCGCCCGGTCGACTTCCTGGGGGAAGGCTTTCAGCCACAGCGCCTTTTCGCCGAGCGTGGCGACCATGGCGGCGTGTGCCGCGCGCTCTGCTTCTGTCAGGCGCGGCAGCAGCGGCGCAGGGCGCTCGGCGACGATGATTTCGATCTGGCGGACATTCTCGCCGCCCCTGGCGGCCCCGGCAGTGCTGTCGAGAACGAGAGCGGCCTGCTTGCCGCCGATCAGCTCGATATAGACCTCGGCCAGCAATTCGGAATCGAGCAGGGCGCCGTGCTTGGTGCGCTTCGTATTGTCGATGCCGTAGCGCCGGCACAGCGCGTCGAGCGAATTGGGGCCCATCGGGTGTTTGCGGCGCGCCAGGGCCAGCGTGTCGACGACAAGCCCGTTATCGACGGGTGGGTGGCCGAGCCGGCCGAATTCGACATTGAGGAAACCGATGTCGAACGTGGCATTGTGGGCGACCAGCTTGGCGCCTTCCGTGAACTTCAGCCATTCCTCTGCGATTTCGGCGAAGCTCGGCTTGCCCGCGAGATCGGCGGCGCTGATGCCGTGCACGGCCTGCGCCTCGGCATGGATCGCGCGCCCCTGAGGGTTGATATAGTAATGGAAGGTCCTGCCGGTCGGGAAACGATTGACCAGCTCGACGCCGCCAAGCTCGATCACGCGGTCATCGCGCGAATCGAGGCCGGTGGTTTCCGTATCGAAAATGATCTCACGCATCGAATCAGGCCGCTCCTTGGGAGCAGAATCGACAGACCGGAACAAAATGGCAATGGGCAATGCCTCTTTTCCTTCTCCCTTGTGGAGAAGGTGGATCGGCGCGTAGCGCCCGCCGAGACGGTTGAGGGGTGAGCTACGGAGCACCGGATTCGCCAAGCTGGAGCACCCCTCTCCGACCTCGCTTCGCGAGGCCACCTTCTCCACAAGGGAGAAGGGAAGGGGTTAGCGGCCAGAACCTCCCTTGAGTTCGGCAATGATCGCCGCTACCTGCGCCCGCGCGGCGTCCAGCCCCTGGCCGGTGTCGACGACGAAATCGGCAAGCCTGCGCTTTTCCGCATCCGGCACCTGCCTGGCCAGGATCGACGCCAGTTTTTCTTCCGTCATGCCGGGCCGTGCCAGTACGCGTTCGCGCTGGACTTCGGCTGGCGCGGTGACGACGACGACCTTGTCGACGCGGCCACGGCCGCCGGTTTCGAACAGCAGCGGGATGTCGAGGACGACGATCGATTCGCCAGCGTTACGATGCCTGGCCAGGAAGGCGTCGGCGTCGGCGCGGACCAGCGGGTGGACGATCGCCTCGAGCTTTTTCAAGGCCGCGGCATCGCCGAGCACACGGGGGCCGAGTTTTGCGCGGTCGACGCTTCCGCCAGTGGTGGTGCCGGGAAAGGCGGCTTCGACCAGGGGGGTCGCCTTGCCGGCATAGAGGCGGTGCACCGTCTCGTCGGAATCGTGCACCGGCACGCCGGCCTCGGCGAACATCCTGGCCGTCGTCGACTTGCCCATGCCGATCGAGCCGGTAAGGCCGAGCACGATCATTGTTGCGGCGCCAGGGATTTGGGCACGAGGTCGGCAACGACGAGCGCGCGAAGTTCCGGTGTAACCTTCGGCCTGACGCCGAACCAGCGCTCGAAGCCGGGCACCGCCTGGTTGAGCAGCATGCCGAGCCCGTCGACCGTCTTCAGCCCCCGTGCCCGCGCGGCGGCGAGCAGCGGGGTTTCGAGCGGCACATAAACAATGTCGTTGACCACGGCGTGGTCGGGCAGGAGCGCCGGGTCGGCGGGCAGGCCCTCATTGCCCAGCATGCCCAGCGCGGTGGTGTTGACCAGCAGCCCGGCGTCGCGCAGCAGTTCGGCGGTGGCGGCCACTTCGTGCGCCGAGACGCCGGCGCCGAAGCGGTCGCGCAACTCGATCGCCCGGGCGAGCGTACGGTTGACGACGCGGATGTCCTTGAGGCCGCGCTGTTTCAGCGCGTGGATGACGGCGCGGGAGGCGCCGCCGGCACCCAGCACCACGGCCGGGCCGTTGGACGCCCAGCCCGCGGCATGGTCGTCGAGATTGGCGGCAAAGCCATGGCCGTCGGTGTTGCCGCCCCACAAGGTGCCGTCCTCGAGCCACAGCGTGTTGACGGCGCCGATCTCGTCCGCCGCATGGTCGCGGCGCGCGACCCGGGCAAAGGCCGCCTCCTTGTGCGGGATGGTGACGTTGCCGCCGCGATAGCCATTGGCCTGCAGATTTGCCAGGAAATCGGCGAAGTCCCGTGGCGGCACGTCGATCGCCCGGTAGCTGCCGTCAATGCCATGCTCGGCCAGCCAGTGGCCGTGGATCATCGGCGAGCGCGAATGTTTTATCGGGTGGCCGGTGACAAAGGCCTTCCTGGCGGTTTCAGCCATCGATGGCACCCAGTGCGCGGAGCTCCGCCAGCAGCGGCAGCAGCGGCAGGCCGACAATGGTGAAATGGTCGCCTTCGATCTTTTCGAACAGCTGGATGCCTTCGCCTTCGACCTGATAGGCGCCGACGCTGGCCAGCGCCTTGGCGCCGACCCGGGCGAGGTGACGGCCGATGAAGGCGGGGTCGAGCTTGCGCATGGTCATCGAGGCGATGCCGACATGGCGCCACAGCACCTGGCCGTCACGCGCCAGCACGGCGGCGCTGTTAAGCTGATGGGTCTTGCCCGACAGCGCCAGGAGATGGCGGCGCGCGCCTTCCATGTCGGCCGGCTTGTGGAACAGTTCGTCACCGAGCGACAGCGTCTGGTCGCAACCAAGCACCAGCGCGCCGGGCCTGCGCTCGCTGACTTCGGTGGCCTTGGCTTCGGCGAGGATGAGGGCGACATCCTCCGGCGAAACGCCACTGCCCTGCAAAGGCGCCTCGATCGTCCGCTCGTCGACATCGGCGGGAACCGCCTCGACGTCGACGCCGGCATTGAGAAGCATCGCCTTGCGGAAGGGACTGCTGGAAGCGAGGATGATTTTTTCGGTCATTTTTGCACCCGAGATTACCCGTCGTTGAGATTGTGGCCCGAGCAGAGAACCGTTGCACTCCACGGCAACTGAAACGGCATGGATCCTAGGGTCTCCGCAACGTCGCTTCGCTCCTTGCTCCGCCCTAGGATGACGAGGGCGGAGGATTCGCGGCCAATCACCATGTTGTTGGACTGGCAGTTATGTCGTTGCTCACAGAATGCCAATAACGGCAAATTGCAAACCTTCTAGATTGGCCGAGACAATCGTCCCTTCGTCATCCTAGGGCGGAGCAAGGAGCGAAGCGACGCAGCGCAGATCCTAGGATCCATGCCGTGACCTTCGATCTTCGCGGCGTTGAACGGCGGAGCGAAGCTCACCCGCTCCTTGGCTTTCATCTATCTGTTCTTCCCCCGCAGGGCAACGATGGCCGCCGCCGTCTCCTCGATCGAGCGGCGGCTGACGTCGATCATCGGCCAGCCATGGCGCGTACAGATCTGGCGGGCATAGGCGAGCTCTTCGTTGATGGCGGCGCGGTCGACGTAGTCGGTCGCGACATAGGTGCTCGAATTGCCGAGGATGCGGTTCTGGCGCACATGGGAGATGCGCTCGGCGGTGGCGATCAGCCCGACGACCAGCGGCGTCCTCGCGTTGACCAGGCTCTCGGGCACCGGCACGCCGAGCACGATCGGGATGTTGGCGGTCTTGATGCCGCGGTTGGCCAGATAGATGCTGGTCGGCGTCTTCGAGGTCCGCGATATGCCGATCAGCACGATGTCGGCATCGTCCATATTGGCCGGCAGCTGGCCGTCATCATGTTCCATGGTGAAGTTGAGCGCATCGATGCGCCGGAAATATTCGGCGTCGAGAACATGCTGGGCGCCGACGCGGCGGCCGGCTGGCGTCCCCAGATAGGACTGGAAGACGGTCAGCACCGGTTCCAGCACCGACACGCAGGGAAGGCCCATGGCCGCGCAGCGTTCGTCGATGCCGCGCGCCAGCTTCTGGTCGACCACCGTGTAGAGGATGATGCCCGGCTCCTCCTCGATATCCTCGAACACTTTGGCGATCTGCTTTTCGGTGCGGATGAGCGGATAGATGTGTTCGATGGCGCGCGCATCCTTGTACTGGGCCGAAGCGGCGCGGCCGGCGGCGAGCAGCGTTTCGCCCGTGGCGTCGGAAATCAGATGCAGATGAAAGAAGCTCTGGGGTTTGTTCACAGGGGTCACCTGGGGCTGTGGGCGGATGTGGATAAGGCCTGACAGGCGGGCCTGCCGGTCAGGCGCGACTGTATCAGATGCCGGTTTGTCCACAATTCGATGTGCTGTCAGCTTCGCCGGACGGCTGGGGACAAGTCCGTGGACGGAGAATTTTACCTTTTGTCCATCCACAGGCAGGTCTCGAGGGCTGTCGATCTAGCGCATTGACTCCCCTGCGGGATTCCGGATTGTCCCCAGAACCCCGCAAGCCGCGATGATGAATGCGCGACAATATGCTTGCTGGCGTTTTGACGGACAAAGCGGGACAGGTGACAACCACCACAACCAACAGACTCTTAGAATCAGAAGACTCTTTTAAAATAAGATATTTGATTAAAGGGAAGCCGGGAGAGGCGAGCGCTCGATGCCTGCAAGACGGATCATGCTGGATGTGCTGAAGGGCAAGACGGTGTTTCCTCCTCCGCTCTGGATGATGCGCCAGGCCGGGCGCTATCTGCCGGAATACCGTGAAACGCGGAGGCGTGCCGGCTCGTTCCTGGACCTGTGCTATGACCCCGACCTTGCCGTCGAAGTGACCCTGCAGCCGATCGAGCGCTTCGGCTTCGATGCTTCGATCGTGTTCTCGGACATCCTTGTCGTTCCCCATGCGCTTGGCCGCGATGTGCGCTTCGAGGAAGGGCGCGGACCGCTGCTGACACCGATTTCGGCGGCTGAGATCGCGGACTTGGGAAGCGAGATGTTTCACGTGAATCTCGAACCGGTCTATGAGACGCTTCGCCGGCTGCGGGCGAAATTGCCCGACGAGACGACGCTGATCGGCTTCTGCGGTGCGCCCTGGACGGTGGCGACCTATATGATCGCCGGCCACGGCACCCCGGACCAGGCGCCGGCGCGGCTGTTCGGCTACCGCGAACCGGAAGCGCTTCGACGGTTGCTCAAAGTGCTCGCCGACCATTCGGCTTCCTATCTGATCCGACAGATCGAGGCTGGCGCGGATGTCGTGCAGATATTCGATTCCTGGTCGGGCGTGCTTGACGACGCCTCGTTCGAGCAGTTCTGCATCGAGCCGGTGGCCGAGATCGTCAGCCAGGTTCGGGCCGTCCATCCCGGCGTGCCTGTCATCGGCTTTCCAAAGGGTGCCGGAGCGCGATACCAGGGCTATCGCGACAAGACCGGCGTGACGGGACTGGGCATCGACTGGACGGTGCCGCTCGAGGCCGCGAAGGCGTTGCAGCGGCAAGGCGCCGTCCAGGGCAATCTCGATCCGTTGCGGCTCGTGGCTGGTGGCCAGGCGCTGGCCGACGGTGTCGGCGCGATCCTTCAGGCGCTGGGGGACGGGCCGCTGATCTTCAACCTCGGCCACGGTATTACGCCGGAGACGCCGGTGGCGCATGTCGAGGCAATGGTGAAACAGGTTCGGAGCGCTGCACGCTGATGACTGACACAGGCAACACCAACAGCACCAGCCAGGCGATGATGCGCATGGTCGCTGGCATCGCTGTCTTGGTCGTTCTCACCGCGCTTTTGTTTTTTCTCGCGCCGGTGAGCTTCTATCCCTGGGCAAAGGCGATCCATATCCTCGCCGTCATCTCCTGGATGGCCGGCATGCTTTATCTGCCGAGGCTGTTCGTCTATCACGCCGAGGCCGAGAAGGGCTCGGTTCAATCCGAGACATTCAAGGTGATGGAGCGGCGTCTGCTGCGCGGCATCATCAATCCGGCGATGATCCTCACCTGGGTGTTCGGGCTGTGGCTGGCCTGGAAGATCTTTGCGTTCCAGGGCGGCTGGCTTCATGCCAAGATCGGCCTGGTGGTGATCTTGTCGGGCGTTCACGGCTATCTGGCCGCCGCGGTGCGCAAATTCGCCGAGGACCGCAACGAAAGATCGGCAAGGCACTGGCGGATCGTCAACGAGATCCCCACATTGCTGATGATCGCAATCGTGATCCTTGTCGTGGTGAAGCCTTTCTGAGGGTTTGCCAGGCCAGCTCAAAAGGCGGCTTGCTCTTTCAGCCGACCGACGATACAAGACGGGTCTTCCTTCCCGTCATGCGCCGCCCATCATTGCTTTCGGCCGCGCCCGGCATTTGTCGCATCCCGCCGATTTTTCCCCAAAGCCTACCCAGAGTCCGTCTAATGCAAGAAATGAAACTCACCGAGTTCAAGAACAAGAAACCGCCAGAGCTGATCGCTTATGCCGAATCGCTCGAGGTCGAGAACGCCAGCGTCATGCGCAAGCAGGAACTGATGTTCGCCATCCTGAAGAAGCTCGCCGCCCAGGACATCGAAATCATCGGTGACGGTGTGGTCGAGGTGCTGCAGGACGGTTTCGGCTTCCTGCGCTCCGCCAATGCCAATTACCTGCCAGGTCCCGACGATATCTATATCTCGCCGTCGCAGATCCGGCGCTTTTCACTGAAGACCGGCGACACGGTCGAAGGACCGATCCGCAGCCCGAAGGAGGGCGAGCGCTATTTCGCGCTGCTCAAGGTCAACACGATCAATTTCGACGATCCCGAGAAGATCCGTCACAAGATCCACTTCGACAATCTGACGCCGCTCTATCCGACGTCGCGGCTGAAGATGGAAGTCGACAACCCGCCCAGCAAGGACATATCGCCTCGTGTGATCGATCTGGTGGCGCCGATCGGCAAGGGCCAGCGCGCCCTGATCAACGCACAGCCGCGCACCGGCAAGACGGTGCTGTTGCAGAACATCGCGCACTCGATCACCGCCAATCATCCGGAATGCTATCTGATCGTGCTTTTGATCGACGAGCGCCCGGAGGAAGTGACCGACATGCAGCGGTCGGTGAAGGGCGAAGTGATCTCGTCGACCTTCGATGAGCCGGCGGTGCGCCACGTCCAGGTCGCCGAAATGGTCATCGAGAAGGCCAAGCGCCTGGTCGAGCACGGCCGTGATGTCGTGATCCTTCTGGATTCGATCACCCGCCTCGGCCGCGCCTACAACACCGTCGTGCCGTCCTCGGGCAAGGTGCTGACCGGCGGTGTCGACGCCAACGCGCTGCAGCGCCCGAAGCGCTTCTTCGGCGCCGCCCGCAACATCGAGGAAGGCGGCTCGCTGACCATCATCGCCACGGCGCTGATCGACACCGGCAGCCGCATGGACGAAGTCATCTTCGAAGAGTTCAAGGGCACCGGCAACTGCGAAATCCAGCTCGACCGCAAGGTGGCCGACAAGCGCATCTATCCGGCGATCGACATTCTCAAGTCCGGCACCCGCAAGGAAGACCTGCTTGTGTCGCGCCAGGACCTGCAGAAGATCTTCGTGCTGCGCCGCATCCTGGCGCCGATGGGAACCACCGACGCGATCGAGTTCCTGATCGACAAGCTGAAGCAGACCAAGACCAACAGCGATTTCTTCGATTCGATGAACACGTAATCGGAGGGGCCTCTGGCCCCTCCTCGTCCTGGATTTGCGCCGCGTCGCCGCGCCTTCGGGCGATCACGTCCGTCGCAAAAGTCCTTCCAACTCATCCGGATTGGTAACCACCGGCAGGCAGACCTGGCCGGTGCACAGCCAGGCGCCGCACCGGTTGGTCGGGGGCAGGATGCCGCCGGGCAGCAAGGGTCGATTCGCCGCCGCACCGATCGGCACGACAATGTCGACGCGACGCGG
Organism: Mesorhizobium sp. ES1-4; assembly: GCF_020164745.1. Lineage (GTDB taxonomy): Bacteria > Pseudomonadota > Alphaproteobacteria > Rhizobiales > Rhizobiaceae > Mesorhizobium. The sequence goes on from NZ_JAIUGV010000007.1 coordinate 25,094, forward strand.
GTCAGGATTTCGATTCGCGACCGGAACGAGCGTTTTATGCTCCGGGCCGTCGACGACGACCAGTTTCAGCGGCTCGATGGCAACGGCGCAGGCATTGACGATGCCCGCCTGGCCGTAGGCCTGGTGCGCGGCGCGACCGGCGGCATGCTCGGCGGTTTTCCACGCCCTCTCCTGCAAATCGGGATTGCCGGTAATCGAGGCGAACCGGATCTGCGCCTCGATGATCTGGCTGGTGGCCGACGGAATGGCCTCGTCGACGTCGCCCCTGATGCGGATCGGTACGTCGGTGCTGTCGGAGGCGGTCAAATAGTAGCCGGCACCCGCCGCGTCGGCGTGCCACTGGTCGAGCTGGTCGAGAAATCGGCCCGCCTTGTCGACATAGCTCCAATCGCCCGTCGCTTCGAACAGGGAGATCGCGGCGTTGGTCATGGCGGCATAGTCGCTCGACAAAGCGGGAAACAATTTCCTGGCGCCCAGCATGGAATGCGGCAAGCGATCGTCCCGGCTGGCGGCGCAAATATGGGAAAAGGCCTCGGCGGCGGCCTCGATCCAGTCATGGCGTGCCAGCGAACGGCCGGCTTCGGCGAGCGCCGCGATCATCAGGCCGTTCCAGTCGGTAAGGATCTTCGCGTCCAGGCCCGGCCTGACGCGTTCCTCCCGGGCAGCGAGAAGCCTTGCCTTGAGCGGGACCAGCTGCTCGCGCTCGACAATGCTCAGCGATTGCTGGGAGAGGCTCTGATGGACAATCGGCCTGCCCTCCCAGCCAGACGGGCTTGAAAGCATGAAGTACTTGAAAAACAACGCTGAATCGGCGCCAAGGACGTATTCGATTTCCTGCGTGCTCCAGGTGTAGAACAGCCCCTCCTCGCCATCGCTGTCGGCATCGAGGCTGGCAGCAAAGGCGCCGCCATCGACGCGCATTTCGCGCAGCAGCCAGTCGACCGTTTCTTCGATTCGTATCCGGAACAAATCATTGCCAGTCGCAGCGAGAGCCCAGTTGCAGAAGCGCATGAGCTGCGCATTGTCGTAGAGCATCTTCTCGAAATGCGGCACCAGCCATTCCGCGTCCGTCGAGTAACGGCTGAGCCCGCCGCCGATGTGGTCGTAGATGCCGCCGCTCAGCATGTGTTCGAGGCTGGTGAGCACGTCGTCGCGATGCGCGGCATTGCCGTCGCGCAGCCAGGACAGCCACAGCGTTTGCATGAACGGCGCATTCGGGAATTTCGGTGCGCCGCTCAGGCCGCCGTGATCGCGGTCGATCATGCCACTGACGCGGCCGGCGAGATCGGACAGCATAGCGCGATCAAGAGGCGCCTTGGAATGGCTGGCCGAAAGCCGCGCCTCGACGTGCGAGGTCAGACCGTCGGCGCTCTGGTTCAGGCTCGCCCGCTTCTCGCGCCAGGCCTTGTCGACCGCTTCCATCACCTGGATGAATCCCGGACGGCCGTAGCGCGGCTCGCGCGGAAAATAGGTGCCGCCCCAGAACGGTTTGCCGTCGGGCGTCAGGAACATGGTCAGCGGCCAGCCGCCCTGCTCGCCCATGGAGGACAGCGCCGCCATGTAAATCTGGTCGATGTCGGGCCGCTCCTCGCGGTCGACCTTGATATTGACGAACAGACGGTTCATGACGGCGGCGACGTCGTCGTTCTCGAAGCTTTCATGGGCCATGACATGGCACCAATGGCAGGCGGCATAGCCGATGGAGAGCAGGATAGGCCTGTCCAGCGCCTTTGCTTCATCGAGCGACGCCGGCGACCATCCCCGCCAATGCACGGGATTGCCGCTGTGCTGCTGCAGATACGGGCTGGCCTCGTCGGCAAGCAGGTTTTGCGCGGGCAATGTCACAATGGCCAACTTTCGGCGCTCGGGTTGGATGATGTGGCGGAAGCTAGGGCGGTTCGGTAGAGCGGGCAAATGATTTCAGGTGATTCGATCGTGGCGCTGTCGAGCGGCCGGCTCCCGGCTGGGGTCGCCGTGCTGCGGATCTCAGGCCCGCACACTCGATTCGTTGTCGAAACGATTGCTTGGGGCATGGTTAAGGAACGCATGGCGGCGCTGCGCAAATTCAGGGCGCCAGATGGGACAGTGCTCGACAACGGGCTGGTTGTCTTCTTCCCGGGTCCGGCCAGTTTCACCGGCGAGGATGTCGCTGAATTCCATGTTCATGGCGGGCGCGCCGTGGTCGCCCGAATGCTGGAAACGATCGCCGGATTCGACGGCGTCAGGCATGCAGAACCCGGAGAATTCACACGCCGCGCCTTTCTCAACGGCAAGGTCGACCTGGTCGAGACGGAGGCGCTGGCGGACCTCGTCAACGCCGAGACCGAAGCGCAGCGGCGCTTCGCCATCCAGAATGCCGAGGGCGCGCAAAGCGAGCTTTACCTCGGTTGGCGTCGGCGCCTGATCCATGGGCGCGCCATGATCGAGGCCGAGATCGACTTCGCCGACGAGGATGACGTGCCGGGCTCCGTTTCGGAGGCGGTTTGGTCCGACGTGAGGATGTTGATCGGCGAGGTCGACGCTCACATACGCGGGTTCCACGCCGCCGAAATCATTCGTGATGGCTTCGAGGTCGTCATCCTCGGCGCGCCCAACGCCGGCAAGTCCAGCCTGTTCAACGCCTTGGCGCGGCGCGATGCCGCTATAGTAACGGATGAGCCCGGCACCACCCGTGATTTGCTGGAGGTGGTGCTGGACCTCCAGGGGTTGCGTGTCAGGCTCACCGACACGGCCGGGTTGCGGGATGCAGCTGGCAAGGTCGAGGCGATCGGCATCGAGAAGGCGAGAGCCAAGGCGGATCGCGCCGATCTCCTGCTGTTGCTTGAGGACGCGGCCAACCCCAGCGACGCCGGTCCGCTGAGCGTGGCGGCGCCGGCATTGCGCGTCGGCACCAAGCTCGACCTGCTTGAAGGCCAAGCGGCCCGTGATGCGGCGGCACGCTACGAGTTTTGCATATCGGTGGTCGACGGGAGAGGCGTCGACGGATTGCTGGCGGAGATCGGGCGTCGCGCCACCCTGGCGGCCGGTGACACCGGCGATGTCTTGCCGTCCAGGCTGCGTCATGTCGAGTTGCTGGGTGCCGCGACGCGTCATCTTCATAGCGCGGCCGATGATCGGCTTGCCCAGGAGTTGCGCGCCGAAGAGCTGCGCCTGGCCGCGGAGCGCCTGGGGCGGATCGTCGGCGCGGTGGACGTCGAGGACCTGCTCGATGTGATCTTTTCCCAGTTCTGTATCGGCAAATGACTCACGTGAAACACGCGTGGTCGCCGGCAGGATCTCGGGCTGACTCACGTGAAACATCCGAGGGGCCGTGACTCACGTGAAACACGGTCAAGTTGAGCCTTCGCTGTTTCACGTGAAACGTACGGAGGAAGTTTTCTTGACAGCGCCGCCTCGCGGGGACATGTGTCGCTCATCTTCTTTGAGTCCGGGACCTGCATAAGATGACCGATCACTATGATGTGGTTGTGGTGGGCGGCGGCCATGCCGGCTGCGAGGCGGCCAGTGCCGCCGCGCGCGCCGGCGCCAGGACCGCCCTGGTGACCCTGCGTTTCGACACGATCGGGGTGATGTCGTGCAACCCGGCGATTGGCGGGCTCGGCAAGGGACATCTGGTGCGTGAGATCGACGCCATGGACGGGCTGATGGGCCGCGTGGCGGATGCCGCCGGCATCCAGTTTCGTCTGCTCAATCGCCGCAAGGGTCCGGCGGTGCGCGGACCCCGTACGCAGGCGGACAGGAAATTGTACCGGCTGGCGATGCAGGAAGCGATTCGGGAGCAAAACGATCTCGATGTGGTTGAGGGCGAAGTTCTCGATCTCGAAATCTCCGATGGCAGAATCGTCGCGGTTCTCCTGGCGGACGGCAGCCGGCTTGCCTGCGGCGCCGTGGTCTTGACCACGGGAACCTTCCTGCGCGGGCTCATCCACATCGGCGAAAAGAAGATCGTCGCCGGGCGCATGAATGAGCGGGCCAGCTTGGGCTTATCGGCGACAATGGACCGCGCCGGCTTCAAGCTCGGGCGACTCAAGACCGGCACGCCGCCGCGGCTGGACGGGCGAACCATCGACTGGGCTTCGCTGGAAAGCCAGGCGGCGGACGACGATCCGGTGCCATTCTCGCTGATGACCGACCGTATCGTGACGCCGCAGATCGATTGCGGCATTACGCGCACGACCACGGCCACGCATGAGCTGATCCGCGCCAACCTTGGCCGCTCGGCCATGTATTCAGGCTCGATCGAAGGGGTCGGGCCGCGTTACTGCCCGTCGATCGAGGACAAGATCGTCAAGTTCGGCGACCGGGACGGCCACCAGATCTTTCTCGAGCCGGAAGGGCTCGACGACCACACCGTCTATCCCAACGGCATTTCGACGTCGCTGCCGGAAGACGTTCAGCTCGACATCCTCAAGACCATTCCCGGGCTGGAGCGCGCGGTCATGTTGCAGCCCGGCTACGCCATCGAATATGATCATGTCGATCCGCGCGAACTGCATCAGACGCTCGAGACCAAGCGCGTCGCCGGACTTTTTCTCGCCGGGCAGATCAACGGCACGACCGGCTATGAAGAGGCCGCCGGGCAGGGCTTGCTTGCCGGCCTCAACGCAGCCCGGCGCGCCACGGGCGGTAAACAGGTCGTGCTCAGCCGCACCCAGGCCTATATCGGCGTAATGGTCGACGATTTGACCAGCCGCGGCATCAGCGAGCCGTACCGGATGTTCACGTCGCGGGCCGAATTCCGGCTGTCGCTGCGCGCCGACAACGCCGATGAACGGTTGACGCCGCTGGCACAGACCCTGGGGATCGCCTCGGCACGGCGGATGCAGCGGTTTGGCGACGCCATGCGGCGGCTCGACGAAGCGCGCCAGCTGGCGCTTTCGCTGATGATGACGCCGAACGAGGCGGCGCGGCACGGCCTGGAGATCAATCGCGACGGCGTGCGCCGCTCCGGCTTCGAATTGCTGGCCTATCCCGGTGTCGATATTGGCTGGCTGGCCGGGGTCGACCCGAAATTCCTCGACATCGACGCCAAGACCGCCGAACGTCTCGAAACGGAAGCGAAATATTCGGTCTACCTCGATCGCCAGAGCACGGACGTCGCGCAGATACGCCATGAAGAAGGCCGGCTAATCCCGGAGGCCGTCGATTTTGCCAGCGTGCCCGGGCTGTCCAACGAGCTGAAGCAGAAAATGCAGGCGAGGCGGCCGCGCTCCATATCGGATGCGCAGCGCATGGAGGGCATGACGCCGGCGGCGCTGGCGATCATCGTCGCGCATGTCCGCCATTGGGAATCCGCGCGGATGGCCGCGCAAAAGGACGTCGCGTGAGCCCTTTCTCCCGCGAAAGCCTGCAGGACGCCGCCGGCCCGGTTTCACGTGAAACATTCGATCGCCTGGTGGCGTTCGAGGAGATGTTCCAGAAATGGAACCGCAGCATCAATCTGGTGGCGCAATCGACCTCCGGTGATGTCTGGCGACGCCACATCCTGGACAGCGCGCAGCTGGCACGGATCGAGCCGAAGGCAACGGATTGGGTCGACATCGGCTCCGGTGGTGGATTTCCCGGGCTTGTGATGGCCTTTCTGCTCGCCGAGCGCCCGGCGGCCAGCATCGATCTGGTGGAAAGCAACCGCAAGAAGGCCTCGTTCCTGCAGACCGTCATCGGTCAGTTCGGCCTGCCGGCGCGGGTCGTGGCGCGCCGCATCGAGGACAGCCATGCGCTTGTTTCGAAGCCGCAAATCGTCACGGCGCGCGCACTGGCGCCGCTTTCGGTCCTGCTCGACCTTTCCGCGCCCTGGCTGACAGGGGGCGCGCGCGCGCTGTTCCACAAAGGCCGGGATTATCGCGCCGAAGTGCAAGAAAGCGTTAACCGCTGGACCTTCGATCTGGTAGAACATCCAAGCGTGACCGACGCCAGTGGCGTCATCCTTGAACTGTCCGATCTGAGACCTGTCTGATCTCGATCCATCAGACCATTTGGCGACCCCAAAAGAATGAATTTCTGGCACAAACCCATGATGAAGACCCGAATCATCACTGTAGCCAACCAGAAGGGCGGTGTCGGCAAGACGACCACCGCCATCAATTTGGCCACCGCGCTGGCGGCGATCGGCGAGAAAGTGCTGATCGTCGACCTGGATCCGCAAGGCAATGCAAGCACCGGCCTCGGTATCGACCGCAAGGACCGGACGGTATCGTCCTATGATGTGCTGACCGGCGAACTGGAACTGGAAGCCGCTGCCATTCCGACCGCCGTGCCCGGCCTGTCGATCGTGCCCTCGACGCTCGACCTGCTCGGCATCGAGATGGAGATCGCCTCTGCGCCGGACCGGGTGCTGCGGCTGCGCAACGCTCTGCGCGCCGCGGCCGGCCGTTCGGCCAGCTTCGGCTACGTGCTGATCGATTGCCCGCCCTCGCTCAATCTTTTGACGTTGAATTCGATGGCGGCAGCCGATTCCGTTCTCGTGCCGCTGCAATGCGAGTTCTTCGCGCTGGAAGGCCTCAGCCAGCTGCTTGAAACCGTCGAGCAGGTGCGCCGCTCCATCAATCCGGATCTCACCATCCAGGGCATCGTGCTGACCATGTATGACGGCCGCAACAATCTCGCCAACCAGGTGGTGCAGGATGTGCGAGAGCATATGGGCGACAAGGTCTACGAAACCATCATCCCGCGCAATGTGCGGGTGTCGGAGGCGCCCTCCTACGGCAAGCCGGCGATCCTCTACGACCTGAAATGCTCCGGCAGCCAGGCCTATCTGCAACTGGCCTCGGAAGTGATCCGCCGCGAGCGCAAACTGCGCGCCGCCTGATTCCCTCGGATGCACAGCCAGCAACCGATTCGATGCCGAAACGACCTGAAATAGACGTGGAATGAAGATGAGCGAAGATCTCTCGAGGAAAAGACTGGGGCGCGGACTGGCGGCACTGATCGGCGAGATCGATCGCCCGGCAGCACCCGAAAAGCCCGGCATGAGCGCCGACGGCAAGATACCGATCGAGTTCCTGAGCCCCAATCCGAAGAATCCACGCCGTCATTTTGGCGATGCCGAGCTCACCGATCTCGCCCAGTCGATCCGCGAGCATGGGGTTGTGCAGCCGGTCGTGGCGCGGCCGTCGCCGACGCAGGCGGGACGCTACGAACTCATCGCCGGCGAGCGGCGCTGGCGCGCGGCGCAGCGTGCCGGGCTGACCGACATCCCGGTCATCATCCGCGAAGTCAACGACCGCACGGCGCTCGAACTGGCGATCATCGAGAACGTCCAGCGCGCCGATCTCAATCCGGTCGAGGAGGCGCAGGGTTACCAGCAGCTCATCGACGACCATGGCTACACCCAGGCCGATCTCGGCCAGGTCATCGGCAAGAGCCGCAGCCATGTCGCCAACACGTTGAGATTGTTGAAGCTGCCCGACGTGATCCGCGACATGCTGGTCGACGGCGCGCTGTCGGCTGGCCACGCCCGCACGTTGGTGACGGCCGAGGACCCGGCCGGCCTTGCCAAGCGCATCGTCGAGGAAGGACTGTCCGTGCGCCAGGCCGAAGCCCTGGCGCAGATGCCGGCTGGCAGTGCCGCGAAAGAGGCCAGGCCCACGCCAAGTCCGGAACAGAAGGATGCGGATACGCTGGCCCTTGAAAAGCTGCTGACAGACACGCTCGGCATGATCGTGTCTGTCGACCACAAAGGCAAAGGCGGCGTGCTGCGGGTTGCTTATCGCAGCCTTGAGCAACTGGATGAGGTTTGCCGTAGGTTGAAGGCCGAGCGGTAGGGCGTGAAGCCGAGTATTAGCCGGCTAATCTGTTGCGGAGGACCGTGCGGGCCGGCAGTTGCCGGCCCTTTCTCATCTCAGCGTTGGCGATTGGCGAAAATCTCCCTCCTTGAGGGGGAGATGGCCGGCAGAGGCCAGAGGGGGTCGGTTCGACGGGGCGCGGCCTCTTGCGGCAGATGGAGAGTTAGCGCCCCACGCGCGGCGACCCCCTCTGTCGCCTTTGGCGACATCTCCCCCTCGAGGGCGGAGATTACCGCCGCGCTTTTGCGACGATCGCCCGTGCTGCTACCGCTGGGCCAGCCTAGCGCTCTCAATTGCAATCCCCAGCAGCGCCTGCCTTGCCAGCGCCACCGACAGGTCCGGCCGCCGACGCGTCTGCAGAACGGCCGATTGCAGCCGGGTCAGCGCGCGGCCGAGCGCTTCGCTGTTCCAGCGCTCCAGCGTCTTCTCCACCAGCTTGCGGCGCGAGAAAAAGACCGGCGGACGCGCGGCGGCAACGACGGAAGCGGCGTTGCGACCACCGGACTCCATCTGGCCGCGCATGACCTGAATCTGCTGTATCTGGCGCATCGCCGAGGACAGCACCAGGAAAGGCGCGCCGCCACCCTGGCAATGGCGGGTGAAGGCGGTGTCGAAGTCGCCGATCTTGCCTTCGAGCAGAGCGTCGACGGCGTCGTCGAATGAGGCGCCCGAGACGTCGCCTGACATGGCTCTCACCTCGTCCAGGCCAATCTCCTTCTGGCCGTGGGCGTAGAGGATCAGTTTCTCGATTTCGCCACGCGAGGCCAGCCGGTCGCCGCCGAGATTGCGGCGCAGAGCCTGCCTGGCCTCCATCGTCATCGACATGCCCGCCTTGCGCAGTTCGTCGTCGATGACGGTGTCGATGTCCCTGGCCTCGTCGGCATAGCAGGGCAAGGCGATGGCGTTGTCGGCGCCCTCGACCACCGCGCGCAGCCCGACGCCCTTCTTCAAATCGCCGGCCTCGATGAGGATGATGGCGTCGCGCGCGGGCTCCGCCGTCAGCGCCTTGACATCGTCGGCAAGCGCCTTCTGGCCGGTGGCGTTGCGCACCCACAGCAGCCGCCGATCGGAAAACATCGGCACGGTGCGGGCCTCGTCGAGCAGCCGGCCGCCGTCACGGTCGACCTCCGAACCTTCGAGCCGGACCACGGAGAACGGATCGTCGAGCGGCAGGCCGGTCTTTTCGGCGAAGGCTTTCGCCCGCTCCGAGACAAGGCCGCGATCGGGGCCATAAAGCAGGACGATCGAGATGCGTGGATCGGGCTTCGCGAGCCAGGAATCGACCTCGAATGCTTTCTTCTGTGTCATGAAGGCTGGTTAGCATGATGCGGGGAGGGAGTGAACGTCCTCCAGTTCGGGTTTCTGTCCTTCAGGACGATGGCATGATCGGCGGGGAAGCGCGGATTCGGCAATCTTGGCGCCCTTCCTCTCCCCCGTCGATCGGGGGAGAGGTGGCGAGCGAAGCTCGACGGAGTGGGGGTCGACTTCTCGTCGAACCAATGCTTCCGCGTGATTGTTTTTGCCTGAGCTTTCTTTTCTTGCTCACATGCGGGGGCTGCGCGTTGGCGAATGCCTTCCCCCACTCCGTCGCTGCTTCGCAGCGCCACCTCTCCCCCCTCCGGAGGGAGAGGAAGGGCGCCAAGTTCGCGAACTCCCGCTTTTCCTCTCCTTCCGCAGGCGCCAAGCGTGGCGAACCCCAACTCCAGCCACCAATCGCCTTATCTGGCAACAAACACGGCGCAACCTTGCGCCAAATTGCGTGTCGCCGCTCAACATCGACAAGAAATTTCGCCGACATATCTTCATCTTGAGCGCGGGAGGCCGGCGCGGCCGGCAGCGATAGCCGAATGGCCTGCTTGCCGAATTCGCACTGGTCTGGGCGCGCGGATGTGCAAGTATCCGCACCCGGGCAACGTTGGAGGACTCAGAGGTCATGGCCGATGCTGGGATGTTGCGTTTTCACGTTCCGGAGCCGGAAGTGCGGCCGGGCGGCACGCCTGATTTTTCCAATGTGCCCATCCCCAAGGCCGGCTCGGTGCCGCGCCCCGAGATCGATGTCGATCCGCGCTCCATCCGCGACATGGCGTTCTCGATCATCCGTGTGCTGAACCGCAATGGCGAAGCCGTCGGGCCCTGGGCCGGCCTGCTTTCCAGCGACGAACTGCTGGAGGGCTTGCGCCATATGATGACGCTGCGGACCTTCGACGCGCGCATGCAGATGGCGCAAAGACAGGGCAAGACCTCATTCTACATGCAGCATCTGGGCGAGGAGGCGGTGAGCTGCGCTTTCCGCAAGGCGCTTGCCCCCGGCGACATGAACTTCCCGACCTATCGCCAGGCCGGCCTGCTCATCGCCGACGGCTATCCGATGGTCACGATGATGAACCAGATCTATTCCAACGAGGCCGATCCGCTGAAGGGCCGGCAGTTGCCCATCATGTATTCATCGAAGGAGCATGGCTTCTTCTCGATCTCCGGGAACCTGGCGACGCAGTACATCCAGGCGGTCGGCTGGGCGATGGCCTCGGCGATTTCCAATGATTCGCGCATCGCCGCCGCCTGGATCGGCGACGGCTCGACGGCGGAATCGGACTTCCATTCAGCCCTGGTCTTCGCCTCCACCTACAAGGCGCCGGTGATCCTGAATGTCGTCAACAACCAGTGGGCGATCTCGACCTTCCAGGGCATAGCGCGCGGCGGCTCAGGCACGTTCGCGGCGCGGGGCCTCGGCTTCGGCATCCCGTCGCTGCGCGTCGACGGCAATGACTATCTGGCGGTGCACGCGGTGGCCAAATGGGCGGCGACAAGGGCGCGCAGCAATCTCGGGCCGACGCTGGTCGAATATGTCACCTACCGCGCCGGCGCCCATTCGAGCTCGGACGATCCTTCCGCCTACCGGCCGAAGACGGAGTCCGACGCCTGGCCGCTCGGCGATCCGGTCGTGCGGCTGAAGAACCATCTCATCAAGCTCGGCGTCTGGTCGGACGAACGGCATGCGCAGGCGGAAGCGGAGATCCTCGACACGGTGATCGCCGCGCAGAAGGAGGCGGAGAGCCACGGCACGCTGCATGCCGGCGGCAAGCCGTCGACGCGCGAGATGTTCGAAGGTGTGTTTGCCGAGATGCCGCCGCACCTCAGGCGCCAGCGCCAGCAGGCGGGAGTCTGATCCATGCCAAGACGGACCATGATCGAGGCGATCCGCGACGCCATGGACGTTTCGATGGAGCGCGACGACAAAGTCGTCGTATTCGGCGAGGATGTCGGCTTTTTCGGTGGCGTCTTCCGTTGCACGCAGGGCCTGCAGGCCAAATATGGCAAGAGCCGCTGCTTCGACGCGCCGATCAGCGAATCCGGCATTGTCGGCTCGGCCATCGGCATGGCCGCCTACGGATTGAAACCATGCGTGGAAATTCAGTTTGCCGACTACATGTATCCGGCCTACGACCAGCTGACGCAGGAAGCCGCAAGGCTGCGCTACCGCTCGAACGGCGATTTCACCTGCCCGATCGTGGTGCGCATGCCGACCGGCGGCGGTATCTTCGGCGGCCAGACGCACAGCCAGAGCCCGGAAGCGCTGTTCACCCATGTGTCGGGCCTGAAGACGGTGGTGCCATCCAATCCGCATGACGCCAAGGGCCTGCTGATCGCGGCGATCGAGGATCCCGACCCGGTGATCTTCCTCGAGCCGAAGCGCCTCTACAACGGCCCGTTCGACGGCCATCACGACCGGCCGGTGACGCCATGGTCGAAGCACGAACTCGGCGAGGTCGCCGATGGCCACTACACCGTTCCGCTCGGCAAGGCTGCCATCCGCAGGGCGGGCGCGGCGGTCACCGTGCTCGCCTACGGCACCATGGTCTATGTCGCGCAAGCCGCGGCCGCGGAGACCGGCATCGATGCCGAGATCATCGATCTCAGGACGCTGCTGCCGCTCGACCTCGACACCATCGTGGCGTCGGTCGAGAAGACCGGGCGCTGCGTCATCGTGCACGAGGCGACGCTGACCTCCGGCTTCGGCGCCGAACTGTCGGCGCTGGTGCAGGAGAACTGCTTCTACCATCTGGAAGCGCCGGTGGCCCGCGTCGCCGGTTGGGACACGCCCTATCCGCACGCGCAGGAGTGGGACTATTTTCCCGGGCCGGCCCGTGTCGGCCGTGCCCTTATCGAAACATTGGAAGCCTAGAGTGAGGGAGGCCTGAGATGGGCGAACACATCATCAAGCTGCCCGATGTCGGCGAGGGCGTCGCGGAGGCCGAACTCGTCGAGTGGCATGTCAAGATCGGCGATATCGTGCGCGAGGACACCGTGCTTGCCGCCGTCATGACAGACAAGGCGACGGTCGAGATCCCGTCGCCCGTCGATGGCGAGATCCTGTGGCTCGGCGCCGAGATCGGCGACACGGTGGCGATCGGTTCGCCGATCGTGCGGCTGAAGGTTGCCGGCGAGGGCAATGTGAAGGCCGCCGGCAAGGCGGCCGAACGAGCGGTCGAGGCTGAAGCTCCAGCCAGGCCGGCGAGTGCAAAATCCGAAACCGCGCAGCTCCCCAAGGCAAAACCCGCCATGGCGCCGGTGGAACCCGCACCGTTGCCGGCTGCCGCAGCGAAGACCACGACACGGCCCTTGGCCTCCGGCGCCCCTCGTGCCGAGGGTGAGAAGCCGCTGGCCTCGCCAGCCGTCCGTTTGCGCGCGAAGGAGGCGGGCATCGATTTGCGGCAAATCGCTGGCAGCGGACCGGCCGGCCGCATCGGCCACGAAGACATCGACGCGTTCCTGGCGCGCGGGCCGCAACTGGCCAAGGCATCGGGGCTCGCCCGCAACGATACGGTCGAGGCCATCAAGCTGGTCGGCCTCAGGCGCAAGATCGCCGAGAAGATGACGCTGTCCAAGTCGCGCATCCCGCACATCACCTATGTCGAGGAGATCGACGTCACGGCGCTTGAGGAATTGCGCGCCGCGCTCAACAAGGAAAAGCGTGCCGGCAAGGGAGGAGCGGAGAGGCCGAAGCTGACGCTGCTGCCGTTCCTGATGCGGGCGATGGTCAAGGCGATCGCGGACCAGCCCCAGCTCAATTCGCTGTTCGACGACGAGGCCGGCATCATCCACCAGCATGGCGGCATCCATATCGGCATTGCCGCGCAGACGCCGTCGGGGCTGGTGGTGCCGGTGGTCAAGCATGCCGAAGCGCGCGATATCTGGGAGTGCGGCGCCGAGCTCGCCCGGTTGGCCGAAGCGGCCAAGTCGGGAACCGCGACCCGCGACGAACTGTCCGGCTCGACCATCACCATCACCTCGCTCGGCGCCATGGGCGGCGTCGCGACGACACCGGTCATCAACCATCCGGAAGTGGCGATCATCGGCGTCAACAAGATGATGGTGCGGCCTGTGTGGGACGGCACGCAGTTCATCCCGCGCAAGATGATGAACCTGTCGTCGAGCTTCGACCACCGCGTCATCGACGGCTGGGACGCGGCGGTGTTCGTGCAACGGATAAAGGCGCTGCTGGAGACACCGGCGCTGATTTTCGTGGATTGAGGGGGGATGGAGCCAGGTTCAAAGACCCCCTCACCCGGATCGCCAACCGAATTGCGACGGGCAATTCGGGGCAATCCGACCTCTCCCCGAGGGGAGAGGAGATTCGCCTGTGCCAGCCTCTTCTCCCCACCGGGGAGAAGGTGGCCGCGAAGCGGTCGGATGAGGGGGCCTTCATCGCCGAAAGGACTGCCAAGATGAAAGAAATTTCCTGCAAGCTGCTTGTCATCGGCGCTGGCCCGGGCGGCTATGTCTGCGCCATCCGTGCCGGGCAGCTCGGCGTCGACACGGTCATCGTCGAGGCCGGCAAGCCCGGCGGCACCTGCCTCAATGTCGGCTGCATACCGTCCAAGGCGCTGATCCATGCGGCGGAGGAGTTCGAGAAGGTGTCTGATATGGCCGGCGGCAACAGCCCGCTCGGCATTTCGGTCGCGGCACCGGCGCTCGACCTGGCCAGGACCGTCGCCTGGAAGGACGGGATCGTCAGCCGGCTCAACAGCGGCGTCGCCGGCCTGCTGAAGAAGGCGGGGGTGAAGACCGTGCATGGCTGGGCGACGTTCCGCGATGGCAAGACCGTCGAGGTCGAGACCGAGACGGGCGTGCAGGTGATCCGGGCCGAGACGATCGTCATCGCCACCGGCTCGGCGCCGGTCGAACTGCCGTTCCTGCCGTTCGGCGGACCGGTGATTTCGTCCACCGAGGCCCTTGCGCTGGGTGAAGTGCCGAAGAGGCTTGCTGTCGTCGGTGGCGGCTATATCGGGCTGGAGCTCGGCATGGCCTTCGCCAAGATGGGTGCAGAAGTGACCGTGGTCGAGGCCTTGCCGCGCGTGCTGGCGCAGTATGATGCCGAACTGACCCGGCCCGTGGTCAAGCGGCTCTCCGCGCTCGGCGTCGAGGTGATGACAGGCGCCAAGGCCAAGGGCCTGTCGACGAATGCCGATGCGCTGCTCGTCGAGACGTCCGACGGCAAGACTGCCAAGGTCGCCGCCGACAGGATCCTGCTGACCGTCGGCCGCAAGCCGGTGACCGAAGGCTGGGGCCTCGACCGGATCGATCTCGACAGGGCCGGAAAGTTCATCCGCATCGACGACCAGTGCCGCACCTCGATGCGCGGCGTCTTCGCCATTGGCGACGTCACTGGCGAGCCGATGCTGGCGCACCGGGCGATGGCGCAAGGCGAAATGGTCGCCGAAATCGTCGCCGGACACAAGCGCAGCTGGGACAAGCGCTCGATCCCCGCCGTCTGCTTCACCGATCCCGAGCTGGTGACGGCGGGGCTGTCGCCGGAAGAGGCCAAGGCCCTCGGTGGCGAGATCAAGATCGGCATGTTCCCGTTCGCCGCCAACGGCCGCGCCATGACGAAGCTCGGCGAGGACGGGTTCGTCCGCGTCGTGGCGCGTGCCGACAATCATCTGGTGCTCGGCATCCAGGCAGTCGGTCAAGGCGTGTCGGAGCTGTCGGCGGCCTTTGGGCTGGCGCTGGAGACGGGCGCGCGGCTGGAGGACATAGCCGGGACGATTCATGCCCACCCGACGCAGGGCGAAGGATTCCAGGAAGCGGCGCTGAAAGCGCTCGGCCACGCGCTGCATGTTTGACGGCGGCGATGTCTTGCAGGTCCGTCCTCGGAGCGCGTGATCTCCCCCCTCGAGGGGGAGATGGCCGGCAGGCCAGAGGGGGTTGGTTCGACTGGATGCGACTTTCTTGCGACCGATAGAGGCTGGCGCTCCACGCGCGGGGACCCCCTCTGTCGCCTTCGGCGACATCTCCCACTCGAGGGGGGAGATTACACAGCTCAGCTCGCTAGCCGGCTCACCATCTCGTGCTGGGCGTAGGCGCGGCCGAAGCGATTGGCGAGGAAGGCGTCCAGCGCGATCTCTTCCTGCTTGACGAAGCCGGCCGCCGGCAGCGAGCCATCCGCCAGCATGTCGAGCACGGCACAGATGCCGGAGGCCGTGGTGATCTGGATGGCGCTGCGCACCGTCTGGCCGACGCGCCGGGAATAGATCTTGTTGGCGTAGGTCTCCTGCAGCAGGCGGCCGTTCTTGCGGCCGGAGACGGTGACGAAGACGATGACGACGTCCTGCAGCGTCGCCGGCAGGGCGCTCTCGAAAATGTCCTTCAGCACCTCGCGGCGGCGGCGCAGGCCGAGGTCGTTGAGCAGCGCCTTCATGATCGCGGCGTGGCCGGGATAACGGATGGTGCGATAGTTCAGCGTGCGCACCTTGCCCTTCAGCGTCTCGGCCAAGGTGCCTAGCCCACCCGAGGTGTTGAAAGCTTCGTAGGTGACGCCGTCGAGCGAGAACTCCTCGCGCTCTTCGAGCGGCGGCACTTCGACCAGCTCGCCCTCGACGATTGCCTCGCAGGGCTCGCAATACTCGTTGATGACGCCGTCGGTGCTCCAGGTCAGATTGTAGTTCAGCGCGTTGGACGGGTATTGCGGCAGTGCGCCGACGCGCATGCGCACGCTTTCCAGCGTGTCGAAGCGGCTGGCGAGATCGTTGGCGACGATCGAGATGAAGCCCGGCGCCAGCCCGCATTGCGGGATGAAGGCGCTCTTGGCCGTGCGGGCCAGTTCCTTGACGCGCCTGGTCGACACGACATCCTCGGTGAGATCGAGATAATGCACGCCGGCGCTGGCCGCGGCTTCGGCGATGCGCGTGGTGAGATGGAAGGGGGCGGCACTCAGCACCGCGAACTTGCCGGCGAGCGCTGCTTCAAGCGCGCCGATCGCGGCGATGTCGAGTTCGAGCGTATCGACGCCATCGGGCACTTCGGCGGCGGCGAGCTGCGCCGCCGAGCGGTCGACCAGGGTGACGTGGTAGTCGCCGGTCGCGGCGAGCATTTCGGCGATTGTGGAGCCGATCTTGCCGGCCCCGACGATAATGATGTTGTTCATGGTCAAATTTCCCTGCGATCCGCGTTTGCGGGAATCATCGCAGCTTGCCTGTCGAAAGGAAGCGTGGAATCCTGCAAAACGAACCCTATCTCTAGGCGATTTGCCGAAAGGATTCGTCGAAATGCTCAGTGAAGCCGAACAGGCCCTGCTTTCGCTGCTGCGCGCCAACGCGCGCGCCTCGACGGCCGAGCTGGCGCGGCGGCTCGGCGTGTCGCGCACGACCGTGCAAAGCCGGATCGAGCGGCTGGAGCAACGCGGCATCATCACAGGCTATGGCGTCAGGCTGGCGCCGGACTATGAGCAGGGGCTGGTCCGCGCGCATGTGCTGCTCACCGTCACGCCCAAGCTCGCAGACAGAGTGGTGCGGGCCCTGCAGGCGCTGCCTCCGGTCAGGACGCTGCACTCCGTCAGCGGCAATTTCGACATGATCGTCATTGTCGACGCGCCATCGATCCGCGACCTCGACACGCTGCTCGACCAGATCGGCGCCATGGAGGGAGTCGAGCGGACCTCATCGTCGATCATCCTGTCGACGCGGATCGACAGGTGACGGTGACACCGCCGATCTCGCGCCTTGCCGGGAGATTGGCCGTTACGGCGGCTTTCGCCAACTTCCGAAGTTAATCCGTCGCCAACGGAAAACTCACCACCACGGCCAGCCCAGGCCGGCAGTCCTCGAGCGTTATGGTCGCGCCGTGCAGGTCGGCAATCGCCCTCACCAGGCTGAGGCCAAGACCGCTGCCTGGCGTCGAGCGGCTGTGGTCCAGCCGGTAGAGCCGCTGAAACACTTTTTCGCGCTCGCCGGTGGGAATGCCGGGGCCATTGTCCGCCACGCTGGCAAGGACGCGACCGTCCCGACGCGTCGCCGACAGTTTTATGGCCGTGCCTGGCGGGCAATGGCGCAGCGCGTTCTCCACCAGATTGGCGAACATCTGCGTCAACAGCTCCCGATCGCCGTGGATGCGGTCGGCGGTTTCCTCCAGCCGCGGTGGCAGCAGCGACTTGCCGTCATCCTCGGCCACATCGGTATAGATCTCGGCGATGGTCCGCAGGATCTCGCCGAGGCCGAGATCGGTGAAGCGCGCCTTGCGCGCCCCGGCCTCGATCTGGGCGATCCGCAACAGCGCATCGAAGGTCTCGTTGATCTGGTGGCCCTCGGAACGGGCATCGGCCAGATCGTCGGAGACGTCGTGATGCCGCGCCGCCTTGTCGGCGGCGCCTTCCAGGATCATCTGCAGGCGGTTGAGCGGCGTCTTCAGGTCGTGGGCGATGTCGGCGCTGACCTGCTTCATGCCTTCGACCAGCGA
The DNA here is from genome assembly GCF_020164745.1 of Mesorhizobium sp. ES1-4. GTDB lineage: Bacteria > Pseudomonadota > Alphaproteobacteria > Rhizobiales > Rhizobiaceae > Mesorhizobium. The sequence goes on from NZ_JAIUGV010000007.1 coordinate 42,610, forward strand.
CGACAGGCGGTCGAGCGCGGCGTTGACTTGGCTGGAAACCATGTCGATGTCGTCGCCGTTGCCGGTCAGCGGAATGCGGGTGTCCAGCCGGCCATGCGAGACGTCGACCATGGTGGCGGCAATGCCGTCGAGACGGCGCTGGACGCGCGAGGCGAGCAGGGCGCCGCCGGTAACGGCCAGGCCGGTGATGATCAGGGTCGCCCAGCCGAAGCTCATCATCGCCACCGTTTCCAGCTCCTCCGTCTCGGAAAGGCTGATGGCAACCGTCAGATTGTTGCCGCCGATGGAGCCGGAATAGGCCCGGTATTCGGTGTCCGGCGGTACGCCGGGCAACACGGCGTTGAATGCCGAGAACCCGTCGGGCAGTCCCGCGGCGGTGAAGTTGCCCGCCAGGTGGTTTCCTGCCGCGTCGGTCAGCGAAAACAGCTGCTCCTTCATGGGGCTGAGCTTTGCATGGCTTTCGACCGCGGCGACCAGATCCTCCAGATCGTCCTCGGCATAGGTCGCGGCGACGATCGAGTAAGTCTCCTTGATGGTCTCGTCGAGCCGCTCGGCTAGATCGGCGCTCATCATCTGGTAGACGATCGCGCCCGACAGGATGAAGGCCAGCATGAACAGGAAGGCGAACGTCAGGGCAAGCCGGAACGGCGTGCTGCGCAGCAGGCGGGCCCATGTTCCGCTCATGGCTCAAGCGGCGCGTGCAGGCTGTAGCCGGTGTTGCGGATGGTGTGGATGAGCTGGGTGCCGAACGGCTTGTCGACCTTGGCGCGCAGCCGGCTGATATGGGTCTCGACGACGCTGGTCCTGGGGTCGAAATGAAAATCCCAGACACGCTCCAGAAGCATGGTGCGGGTGATGACGCGGCCCTCGCCGCGCATCAGCACCTCGAGCAGGCTGAACTCCCTCGGTTGCAGGTCGATCGGCTGGCCCTGCCTGACGACGCGCCGCATGATCAGGTCCATCTCGAGGTCGGCAACCCGCAGGACGGTCTTCTGCTCCTGCGCGGCCGGCCGCCGGCCGAGCGCGTTAATGCGGGCAAGCAGCTCGGAAAAGGCGAAGGGCTTGACCAGATAGTCGTCGCCGCCGGCCTCGAGACCCTCGACGCGGTCGTCGATGCCGCCGACGGAGGTGAGGAAGATCGCCGGAGTGCGCACGCCGGCGGCGCGGACAGCTTTCACCATCGACAGGCCGTCGAGGCCCGGGATCATCCGGTCGGCGACGATCACGTCGTAGCCGCCGCTTGTCGCCGCGAAAAGCGCGTCATGCCCGTTGCGCAGGAGGTCGCAGACATGGCCGGCCTCGGTCAGGCCCCTGACGATATAGTCCGCTGTCCTTTGGTCGTCCTCGACGAGAAGTAGCCGCATCGCTGTTCCAGTTGATTGCCGATATCGCGGACAGGCTACCATCGGCAGGGGTCCGTTCCTAGCATGGTCACCAACTGGCCAGGCCGAGCGACGCGTACGGAGAGGCTCGGTCCGATTCCATCGGCATTTCGTCCAGCTCATCGGACGCGGTCGTTGAGGCTGGCCGCCAGATGGCGGGTCGGCTGTCCCAACGACAGGCAAGCGATTTTGCTCCAGCCTGTATGGCGGCATACAAATTCGTAAGGATGGCGGCGGCTGGCGCAAAAGGGCTTTACGAAAGCCTCGCGGTGCGCTGATAGAGGTGTCCGCCTTGTATCCGCCATCAATGGCGTGCCCCAGTGGCCGGCCCGCAATCGGGAAATACGAATGACCTACGCTTCCCTCAAGCCGATTTCAAAGGCTTTCGTCCAGCGCAAGCGGCTGATTTTCATCCGCGTCGCGGCGGCTCTGGCGGTGCTGCTGCTGTTCCTGACCAAACCGGCGCTCAGCGAAGGCTCGAACGGGCACGAAGCGCTCGAACTGGTCGGCTTCTGCCTGGTGCTCGCCTGCGTCGCCGGCCGTCTGTGGAGCATCCTCTATGTCGGCGGCAAGAAGAATGAGGAGCTGGTTTCGACGGGGCCGTTCTCGATGAGCCAGAACCCGCTCTACTTCTTCTCGACGGTCGGTGCGGTCGGCATCGGCCTGCTCTATGGCTCGCTGGTGGCGGCCGCCGCCCTTGGCGTTGCCAGCTTCCTGATCTTCCGCGTCACGGCGCGCAAGGAAGCCGCATATCTCCTGGGCAAGTTCGGCCCGGCCTACACGGCCTATATCAAGGCCACGCCCCGGTTCTGGCCGAACCCGCTGATCTACCGCGACAATGACGAACTGCAGTTCTCGACCCGCGCGCTCAGGCGCACCTTTTTCGACGGGCTTTATTTCCTCGCCCTCTTCCCGGTCATCGAACTCGTCGAGTATTTCCGGGAAAGCGGACTGCTGCCGACTTTCTTCACGCTCTACTGAGCGTCGAGCGGCGCATGGCAGACATGAGGTTACCGCTCAGCCGGTACCCCGGCTAGGCGCCCAACGGGTAAGGCATGTAGCCGACGAAGCCGGCAATCTTCCAGCGGCCGTCGATTTTCCGGCAGAAATACAGCGTCTGCCACTTCAGCCGGTCGACGCTGCCATCCGCCTTGGCGACGGAGCCGTCGAACTTCTTATGCAGCACGGCGCGGTCGCCGTCGACATCGATGTCGCGCAGATTGGTGACACGAAACAACGCCTCGCGCAGCGGCTCGGCGAACTTCGTCGCCGCCGTCTCCCCGGCCTGGCGCAGCCACTCGTCGCGATAGATTTCCAGCCTCGGGAACTGCAGCCGCCAGGCATCGGCATTGGCAAGGAAATGGGCATGCATGCCGAAGAAGCTTTCGGCGATGAAATCATTCTCGACCATCGGCCAGTCCTGGCCGATGAAAGCGTCGATGTCGCGCCGTACCAGCATCTCCCAAAGCGCGTGGCGGTCGGCGTCGCCTGAGGGAAACGGGTTCTTGTCGAAGGTCATTGTCGGGGTCTCCGGTCTCGCAAAGGCATCTGTCCGTCGTGGCATCGGGCGCGCACGATGCAAGCGCTTCTGTAGTAAAGCAACACGGATTTCGAAGAATGTTGCTTTCCGACAGGAGCCTCTATCGGCATCGCCCCGATGGCGGTAAATCTCGTTCCGAGGCCGGTACCGCCACGGTGTCCCGCCACCTATCGGAGGAGATCATCCCTTGCCCAAGCAGACTTTTGGAATGTCCCATGTGCCGCTGTCACCCGCCGTGCGGGCCGGCGACTTCGTCTTTGTCTCCGGCCAGGTTCCGGTCGGCGGCGACGGCATCGTCGTCAAGGGCGGCATCACGGAACAGACCGAGCAGGTGCTTGCCAATGTGAAGGCCGCACTGGCGCTCGCCGGCTGCACGATGGACGACGTGGTCAAGACCACGGTCTGGCTGGAGGATGCGCGCGACTTCGGCGTCTTCAACACCGTCTATGCCAGGCACTTCCCGAAAAATCCGCCAGCCCGCACCACGGTCGAGTCGCGGCTGATGATCGACATCAAGATCGAGGTCGAGGCGGTCGCGTACAAACCGGCCTGAAAGACGACGTAACAAGGCGGAGGCATCTCCATGCAATTCGACCTCCTGCTGAAGGGCGGACGGCTGATCGATCCGGCGTCCGGGATCGACGCGCCGCGCGATGTCGCCATCGCCAATGGCCGTGTCGCGGCGATCGACACCGACATCCCTCCGACCAGCGCCGCGCAGGTGGTCGACGCGACGGGCTGCATCGTCGCGCCCGGTCTCGTCGACCTGCACAGCCATGTCTACTGGGGCGGCACCTCGCTCGGCGTCGACGCCGACCGGCTCGCCGCCAAGAGCGGCACCACCACCTTCATCGACGCGGGCAGCGCCGGCGCCGGCAATTTCCTCGGCTTCCGCCGTCATGTCATGGAGCGCTCGAAGGTGCGCATCCTGGCCTATGTCAACATTTCCTTTGCCGGCATCTTCGGCTTCTCGCAGACGGTGTCGGTCGGCGAATGCAGCGACCTGCGGCTGTGCGAGCCGCGCGAGGTGGTGGCGGCGGCGCGCGAGCACGCCGACGTCGTGGTCGGCGTCAAGGTCCGTTCCGGCAAGCACGCCGGCGGCAGCAGCGGCATCGCGCCGGTCGATCTCGCGCTGGAGGCCGCCGACAAGGCCGGCCTGCCGCTGATGGCGCATATTGACGAGCCGCCGCCCGGCCGCTCGGAAGTGCTGCCGCGCCTGCGCAAGGGAGATATCCTGACGCACTGCTTCCGGCCGTTTCCCAACGCGCCGGTCTTTGCTTCCGGCGCGGTGCGGCCCGACATGCGGCTGGCGCGTGAGCGCGGCGTCATCTTCGATCTCGGCCATGGCATGGGGTCGTTCGATTTCGACGTCGCCCGCGCCATGCTGGCCGAGGGACTGGCGCCCGACGTCATTTCGAGCGACGTGCATCTCTACTGCGTCGATGGGCCGGCCTTCGACATACTGGTGTGCATGTCGAAGCTGATGGCGCTCGGCATGCCGCTGGTCGAGGTTCTGCGCGCCGCCACGCAAGCGCCGGCGCAGGCGATCGCGCGGCCCGATCTGGGCACGCTGGCGGTCGGCACTGCCGGCGATGTCGCCGTGCTGCGGCAGCGTTCGGGCCGCTTCACCTTCGTCGACGCGGTCGGCGCCTCGCTGGCCGCCGACCAGCGGCTGGTCTCGGAAGGCATCGTCATCGGCGGGACCTGGTGGCCGAACGAGGCGGTGAACGATGTCGGCGAGACCGAACGTTTCGAGGCGCATGCCGCGCACACCCATGTCGAGGTGGCGGCCCGGCATTTTGGGCATGGGCAGGATTAGCGATCCCCGCCGGCAAGGTCGTGCCTGGCTTGCGGCGTATGCGCGTTTGGCGAATGGCTTCCCCCACTCCGTCGCTGCTTCGCAGCGCCACCTCTCCCCCCTCCGGAGGGAGAGGAAGGGAGCCAGCGGCATAAGCTCGCGCCTGTCCTCTCCCCCGTCGATCGGGGGAGAGGTGTCGAGCATAGCTCGACGGAGTGGGGGGTCGAACTTACCCGGCGTTGCTGACCGCCCCGTAAACCGGCGTCTCGATCCCCTCCATCCGCGCCTTGATCTGCAGCGCGACGTATTTCGAATAAAACCGCGACAGCGCCAGGTTGCCGCCGTGGAACCATAGCGCTTCCTGCGCCGTCGGCTTCCACATGTTGCGCAATTCGCCTTGCCAGGGGCCGGGATCGCCCTTGACGCCGGAGCCGAGGCCCCAGCAGGGGCCGACCTTGTCGGCCACCTCGCGCGAAACGAGCGCCGCCACATTCTCGTTCATCGACTGGTAGCCGGTGCAGGCGATGATGGCATCGGCTTCAAGCTCGCTGCCGTCCTCGAACAGGATGCCCTTGGCTGTGAGGGATTTTATGGCGACGCCGCTGCGGATGCCCACCTTGCCGTCGATGATCAGGTCCGAGGCACCGACATCGATGTAATAGCCCGAGCCGGTGCGGTAGGCCTTCATCAGCAGGCCGGTGTCGTCGTCGCCGAAATCCAGCGCGAAGCCGGACGCGGCGAGACGCTCGTAGAAATCGGCGTCGCGCGCGCGGATGACGTCGTAGAGCGCGCGCTGCTCCTTCGGCACCAGCGCGAACGGCGTCGAGGCGACGATCATGTCGGCCTTTTCCGTGGTGATGCCGCGCGCCAGCGCGTCCTCCGAAAAAATCTCGAAGCCGACTTGCATCAGCGTGTCCGACTTGACCACGGTGGTCGGCGAGCGCTGGATCATGGTGACGTCGGCGCCGCTTTCCCAGAGATCGACGCAGACATCGTGCCCGGAACTGGCCGCGCCGATGACGGCGACCTTCTTGCCACGGAATTTGTCGCCACTCGAATACTGGCTGGAATGCAGCAGCTCGCCCTTGAACCGGTCCGCGCCGGCGAGGTCGATCTTGCGCGGCGGGCCGTAGGCGCCGGTGGCGAAGACGATGTGCTTCGGCTTCAGCGTCATCTGGCGGCCGCCCCGGTCGACCACCACGGTCCAGACCTTCTCCGCCTCGTCATAGCTGGCGCTGAGGCATTTGGTGGCGACCCAGTAGTTCAGCTCCATGACGCGCGTGTACATTTCCAGCCAGTCGCCCATCTTGTCCTTGGGCGTGAAGACCGGCCAGTTGTCGGGGAATGGAATGTAGGGCAGATGATCGTACCAGACCGGGTCGTGCAGCACGAGCGTGCGGTAGCGGTTGCGCCAGGAATCGCCGGGGCGCGCGTTCTTCTCGACGACGATGGTGGGTACGCCGAGCTGACGCAGCCGTGCACCGAGCATGATGCCGCCCTGGCCGCCGCCGATGACGAGGCAGTAGGGCTGCTCGGAGGTGCCGAGCTCTCGCGCCTCGCGCGCCCGTGCCTCCGACCAGGTCTCGCGTTCCGGGTCCGCCTCGTGGCGCACGCCGAGCGGCCGCGCCGCGCCCTTGCGCTCCTCGAAGCCTTTCAGGTCGGTCATCGCCGTGAACAATGTCCGGCAGCGTCCGTCGCGCAGCCGCATGATGCCTTGTCCCCGGGCCACTGCCGTCTCGAAGGTGAACCAGGCCTCGATGGTGCCTTCATCCGAGGTCGCCTCGCCGGAAAGCTGCCAGGCGGCGGGTTTCGTCGTCGCCAGCGTTGCGGTCAGCATATCGGCGATCGCCTCGCGGCCTTCCATCGTGGTGACGTTCCAGGTGAAGGTCAGGAGGTCGCGCCAGTAGCAGTCGTCGACGAACAGGTTGGTCGCGGCTGACACATCGCCGGCTTCAAGCGCCCGCGAAAAGGAGCCAAGCCATGCGCCCGCTTGTTTGGATGGTGACATTTCCAGCATTTCTTCCCCTCTTTCCTTTCACATTGCGCCGTCCGGTCTTCCCTTCTCCTTGTGGGAGAAGGTGTCGCCGAAGGCGACGGATGAGGGGTGCTCCAGGGAACGCCAGCGTCTCACTCCGCTGGAACACCCCTCATCCGTCTCGGCGCTGCGCGCCGATCCACCTTCCCCCACAAGGGGGGAAGGAAGAGGCGCCGCGCCTGGTCGTCAATCCCCCAGCGGTTCCATCTCCTTGCCGGTACGATGGATCTGGGCGTTGTATTTGATGCGGCGCACCGTCTCGCGCGCCGAACCGTCGAGCTTGTAGGCCGAGGCCACCGCCAGGAGGTCGATCATCGCCAGGAAGGCGAAGCGCGATGCGGTCGGTTTCAGCGTGTCGGGATATTCGGGCACGGCAACCGTCAGCCTGACGTCGCAGGCGCGGGCGAGCTCGGTATCGGGCGCCGTTACGCAAATAGCGTTGGCGCGGTAGTGCTTGGCGAGTTCGACGGCCTCGATCACCTCGCGCGTGCGCCCGGTCGCCGAAATGGCGATCACCAGGTCGCCGGGCTTCAGCGTCGAGGCGGTCATGCGGCCCTGGCTCCCTCTTGGTCCGCGACAGGACGTCCCGGACTGGCAGCTTCTGTCATAAAATCGGTCGCTCCATGTGGGTGACACCCGACGTCCCGGCGGGGCAAGGCGCGTCGTCCGGTTGCTTCCTCAGGAAACCCAGAGGAACACGGTTATGGTAATCAGCCAAGAAGATCGTGTCGCGCAAATCAGGCCGCCAGCCCACAAGATTTAGGAACGGGAAGGCTTGCTGGGGACAAGGCGGTCGAGGAGTTCGGGTCGGTAGTTTGAGTCCAGTAAACTGATCGCCGGACGGGGCAGGCGGCGCGGGTAGCGACACCGAGGGTGATGTGGAAACACCGACGCTCGTTGCGTCTCGGAGCGGTTGAGCGTCGGTGGAATCGCTGAACCGCTCCAACTCCTGTTCCCACCGCGCCTGGAATTGGGCTATGCCGCAGCCCTCCTGTCGTGGCGACCTTCCCTGATCTCCTCGGTGAGCTTCTCGCAGAATGCGTCGAGGTCGCCCGGGTTCCGGCTGGTGACGAGCCCCTGATCGGCGACGACGGCGCTGTCTTCCCAAAGGCCGCCGGCATTGATCACATCGGTCTTGACCGACTTGTAGGAGGTGACGCGGCGGCCCTTGGCGATTCCGGTCTCCACGAGAAGCCAGGGGGCATGGCAGATCGCGCCGACGACCTTGTTGGCGGACCAGAAGGATTTGACGAAGTCCAGGGCCTTCTGCTCGACCCGCAACAGGTCTGGGTTGATGACGCCGCCAGGCAGGACGATGGCATCGTAATCGTCCGCCCGCGCTTCATCCAAGGTCCTGTCGACCGGAACGGCCCTGCCCCAATCCTTGTGGTCCCAGCCTTTGATTTCGCCGCTTTCGAGCGACACGACATCCACCTGCGCGCCCGCCTGGCGCAATTTCTTCAATGGAACCTCCAACTCGGATTGTTCGAACCCGTTGGTTGCCAGAATGGCGACACGCTTGCCGGAAATGTCTTGCATCGTCTTCTCCATCTTTTCGGATTGATGAAGGCAAACGAGGCCCGGCGGGGAAGCGTTCCTCCTGTAACGTTTTGTGATTTCCGGGGATGTTTGGGGCTGGGTTTCGGGCGAGGCGTCCAGAAAGCGAAAAAGCCGCAGCGGACCGCGGCTTTTCGAAGGGGCGTGCACTCGCCTGCGCCGCGCTTCGCACCAAGGGCGTGCATGACCTCGCGGTGGAGGATCCCAGCTACCGCGACTGGTTGTCTGTCAACAAGTCGGGCCCGCGCCACCTACCGGTGTCGCTCGATGAGGAAGGCCTCGACGTGTCGCATCTGACCGCTTCCGGCGCAGGCGGTGTTCGTCACGCCGGCTCACGGCTGTCCGAACCGCAATCGCGTCAGGCCATCGTCAGGCCCCCGTCGACCAGGTAACGGCTGCTCGTCACGTAAGCGGCTTCGTCCGAGAGCAGGAACAGCGCGACGGCGGCCGCGTCCGCCGGTGCGCCCACACGTCCCAGCGCCGTTCGGCCGATAACGTCCTCCTCGACGGCGGAGCGGATCCTTCGGCATGAAACCCCGGAACCCGGTGGCAATCGCACCAGGGACCAACGCTTTCCACCCCGATGCCGCGCGACCCAAGCGCCAATGCCCAGCATCGACACAATGAGACCAGCGCCCCCTTTGTTGTCGGCGGCACACTCGGATCAGCGACAGACACGATAGCGGATGTGTATCGCCTCGGGCGTGTTCATTACGCGAACAAGCTCCAATTCGATTTCTATCGGCAGAACATCGAAGAGACGGCGGCCGCGACCGAGCAGCACGGGGATCAGGTGAATCTGGATTTCATCCAGCACCCCGGCCCGGAGAGCTTCTTGCGCTGTGTATCCGCCCCGCACCTGCACATCGCGGTCGCCCGCCGCCGCCTTTGCCTGCGCCATCGCACTTTCGATGCCATCGTTTACATAGGTCACCAAGGGATATCCCCAACGCGCTGCCGGGGGTGGCGGCCGATGGCTGGGCACAAAGATCGGAACACCGCCGTGACTTCCGCCCCAATGGTCCATGAGTTCGGCGGTCCGCCGCCCCGCGAGAACCGCACCTGCTGCCTTCCATTCGGTCTCGAAACCGCCGACTAGCCCAGCCAACTGTAAGGAATCGTCCTTTGTGCTAGCCCATTTGTGCAACCGCTCGCCATCGTCGCCTCCAAGGTAATCATCGCTGTCGGCGATGTATCCATCGAGTGACATTGACATGTCGAGTATTGAGACGGACATCTTCGGTCTCCTGTGTCTTCATTCTTGCGCAGATAGCACCGCTCAAGGTGCGCTCGAGGAGACGCCAATGTACGCCAAGGACGTCCCCGCCGGGACCACCTTCTATCACGGCACCAAGGCCGACCTTGAGGTGGGCGACCTGATCGCGCCCGGCTTCGGAAGCAATTTCGTCGGGCGCGGGCTCAAACATGTCTATTTCAGCGCCACGCTTGACGCAGCGACCTGGGGGGCGGAGCTCGCAAAGGGCGAGGGCCGGGGCCGCATCTTCATCGTCGAGCCGACCGGCCCGTTCGAAGACGATCCGAACCTCACCGACAAGAGGTTTCCCGGCAACGTGACCGCATCGTACCGCTCGGTCGATCCGTTGCGGATCACCGGTGAGGTCAAGGACTGGGTCGGCCATTCGCCTGAGCAGCTCCAACACATGAAGGAAAGTCTCGCCCGCATGGGGCAAGAAGGCAGCGACACGATTATCGAGGACTGAGCGCCTGCGCCCTAAATCCGTCAGCGTCCTAGCGCCTGTTTCGACAGCGCCAAAAGTTCGTCCTCGTCTTTGATGCCGGCCATGTAATTCGCGATGATGCGGGAGGCTACGGCGTCACCGTCTCCGGGCGTTTGACCCTCCACTTTGAGGCGGTCAAAGACGCGCCCGAGCAGAGCCAGTTCAGAAGTGTTGAATATACCTGCGTCAGTCGCCTTTCCCCGAATTGGCATCATCATCCTCCCGGAAATCCTGGAATGAAGCGTGCCGCAAATCCTCCTCGCCGCGCAAGTGCTTTATCCGGCCGACAATCCCGGGCTTGACCCGTTGCGTCGCCGGCCGCTTCATGCCCTTGGGCGCCGGGCCGGCACGCTCCTGAACGCGCTTCCACAGCCGTTCGCGGACCGCACGGCCGGAGTTGACGAAGGCCGATCCGACATACTGCCCCAGTCAAGCGCTCTAAATGGCCCGCACCCCTCGGGGAGGCGCGGGCCGACCAGAGGTTGGGTCTTTGGTCAGCGACAGCCCTGTTGCAGCGCCGTCGCCGAGGGTGTCAATCTGCGGCGATCGACAAGGTTCCGCCCTGCGAAAAATGCCCGCCACCGGAAAAGTCATGGCAGCGGGCCAGTCAACAGTCGTGGGATACGCACTGTAATGGGAGAACAGTGCAACGGCCGAAGTTTTTCAACGCAAAAATGTTCCATGGAGGCGTCCCGATTCGCCGTGCCTGGACGCATGCTGCCGAGCGAGGCCAGCCTTCGCATGCCGCTCCTACCGGTGCGGGCGGTCCGCTGCCACAACGTTGTAGAGCACAATGCACGCCAATAGCGCGACGACCCCACCTATGAGGTCGTTCCCGCTCAAACCGGAAAAATAGGCGAACTCAAACGCCAGCACGGTCATCGCTCTGTCCTTGGCTATCCACCCAGAGCAACCGTTAGAGAGCGGCAAATGTTCCGCGTTCTGGACTCTTCCTCAAGAATCGCACCACTCGCGCGACGGGTTTTCGTTTGACCAGCAGGCAGTCGCGTTCTTAAACCCATGCCCCTTTTTCAGGTGGATCGCCCTTGTTTGCGTCACACGTACATTTTTCTCGGCTGGGATCGCCCGCCAGGGCTGGCTGGCTTCCAGCAGCCACTGAGAGCGGCAAAGCACAAGCTAGCCTGCGCAAGCCGACACTGCCCAACTTTGTTTAGGAGGAATCACGAGTGAGGCTGTGGGGCAAGGGATGCGTCGGCCCTACTTCGACTGCTGCCCTGATGCTGCCCCGAAAACGAAAAGGCCGGATCAATGTCCGGCCTTTCTTCGCAAATGCTTGATTCCCCGGAGGAAACTGGAGCGGGTGAAGCGATTCGAACGCTCGACCCCAACCTTGGCAAGGTTGTGCTCTACCCCTGAGCTACACCCGCTCACACGGCGTCTTGGCCGCAAGCCGGGCCTATATGGCTGAAGAGCGCGGCGATTGCAACAGGGAAATAGCAGGCTTTTTGCGACCTCCCGGGCGATGCCGGCAAACCGCCGCGAGGCGAGGATTTCATCGCACGTTGCGCGATGGTCTTGTGTCGGCCGTCTCATTGGCCGTAAACGGCAAGGCCAGGAAACGGACGAGAAGACGATCAATGCCGAAGACCGAAGCTGAACTGATGGCCTTTCTCGCCGAACTCGGCATCGCCGTTTCGACGATACGCCATCCGCCGCTCTACACGGTTGCCGATTCGCAGGCGCTGCGCGGCGAAATTGCCGGCGGGCACACCAAGAACCTGTTCCTGAAGGACAAGAAGGACAATTTCTTCCTGGTCACCGTCGGCGAGGACGCGGTCGTCGATCTCAAGCAGATCCACCAGCTGATCGGCGCCTCCAGCCGGGTTTCCTTCGGCAAGCCGGAGATGCTGATGGAGCTTCTGGGCGTCACGCCGGGCGCCGTCACCGTCTTTGGCGTCATCAACGACAGGGAAAACAGGGTCAAGCTCGTGCTCGACAAGGATCTGATGGCGCATTCCGTCATCAACGCGCATCCGCTGACCAACGAGGCAACGACATCGATCGCGGCCGCCGACCTCATCAGATTCGTCGAGGCAACCGGGCATGATGCTGCTATCTTGAAAGTCTCGGCATGATCGCCACATGGATGGCGAAACCGATTTCCAATAAGACATGGCGCCAAGCCGCGGCCGGCGGCGCGACCGAAAGGGTGACGAGATGAGCGACAACAATCCGTTTGGCGGATCATTCGGGAACAATGGCGGCCAGTATGCCACCACGGTGCAGTTTGGTGGAACCGAGCCGGCGAAGGCCGCGCCCGGCAACGCGCCGGCCGGACCCGCCGGCGATGTCATCAAGGACACCACGACCGCGGCCTTCGCCGCTGACGTCATCCAGGAATCGCGCCGCCAGCCGGTGCTGGTCGATTTCTGGGCGCCTTGGTGCGGGCCTTGCAAGCAGCTCACCCCGCAGCTGGAAAAGGCGGTCAAGGCCGCCGGCGGCAAGGTCAAGCTGGTCAAGATGAACATTGACGACCATCCCTCGATCGCCGGCCAGCTCGGCATCCAGTCGATCCCGGCCGTTATCGCCTTCAAGGACGGCCAGCCTGTCGACGGCTTCATGGGCGCCGTACCCGAAAGCCAGATCAACGAATTCATCGCCAAGGTCGGCGGCAAGAGCAATGGCGAGCCGCCGGTGGCCGAGGCCCTGGCAGCCGCGGCGGAGGCGCGCGACGCCGGCGACATGCAGACCGCGGCCGACATCTACGACGCCATCCTGGCGCAGGCGCCGGAAACGGTCGAGGCGATTGCCGGGCTGGGCGACCTGTTGTTCGAGGCCGGCGATACCGAGGGTGCCGAGGCGCTGCTGGCGACAGCGCCGGAGGCCAAGAAGGATGCACCGCCACTGGCTGCCGTGCGGGCCAAGATCGCGCTCGCCGCGCAGGCCGCGGCGCTGGGCAATCCGGCCGAGTTCGAGCGGCGGCTTGCGGAGAATCCCATGGACCACCAGGCGCGTTTCGATCTGGCCATGATCCAGAACGCCAAGGGCGATCGCACGGCGGCCGCGGACAATCTGCTGGCCATCATCAAGGCCGACCGGAGCTGGAACGAGGATGGCGCCAGGACCCAGTTGCTGCAGCTGTTCGAGGCCTGGGGCATGACCGACGAGGCGACGCTGGCGGCGCGCCGCAAACTGTCGGCGTTGCTGTTTTCCTGAGCCGGTTACCGGTTGTTTTGTCGCACGGGCTTGCGGCGTCGGGCCAGAGCGCCAGATAGGAGAGCGCCAGGTAGGATTGGGCGGTGGTGACGCTTCGCAATTGGACGCGATCGGAGGAATGAGGTGCAAGCGGGAAACGCGCATTACCGGCTCGCCAAGGATCTGCCGTCGACGATCCCGCTCTTTCCGCTCGAGGGCGCGCTCCTGCTGCCGGGCGGCCGCATGCCGCTCAACATCTTCGAGCCGCGCTACCTCCAGATGGTGGACGAGGCGGTCGCCGGCTCGCGTCTCATCGGCGTCATCCAGCCCGGTCTCGACGGCGCGCTGCGCGAGGACGGCGAGCCGGAGCTCTGCAATGTCGGTTGCATCGGTCGCATCATCGCCCTTTCGGAGACCGGCGACGGCCGCTACCTGATTTCGCTGCAGGGCGTGTGCCGTTTCCGCGTCGCCCATGAGCTGACGGTCAAGACGCCGTTCCGCCAGTGCAAGCCGGCGCCGTTCCTCGCCGATCTCGACGAGGATGGGGCGGCTGAGGAAATCGACCGGCCGGCGCTGCTGCGGGCGTTTCGCGCCTATCTGCAGGCCAATGATCTTGAAGCCGACTGGGAAAGCGTCAGCCGGGCCGAAAATGCCATGCTGGTCAACGCGCTGTCGATGATGGCCCCCTACGGGCCGGCCGAGAAGCAGGCATTGCTGGAAGCCGCGGACCTGAAAACGCGGGCCGAGACGCTGATCGCCATCACCGAGATGACGCTGGCGCGCGAAAACGAGGATTTTGGCTCGAGCCTGCAGTAGGATGTGCCGATATTCAGGTGGCCTGACCTGGATCTCACCACGTCTTCGACGTGAAACCGAAAGAGGACCTGATGGCGGACGGGCGTGATGGAAAGAAAACCAGCGTCGACCCGAAGCTGCTGGAACTGCTGGCCTGCCCGCTAACCAAGGGACCGCTGGCCTGGGACCCCGAGCGCGGCGAACTTGTCTCACGGGTCGCCAAGCTCGCTTATCCGGTGCGCGACGGCATCCCGATCATGCTTCCTTCGGAAGCGCGGGCGTTGTCGGCCGAGGATGTGCTGGCTCCGCCGAAGCTGGGCGGGCCGGGCTGAGGTGGCGTCATGGATCGTCACCTGCCGATCGTGACCGGATCACGAAGGCGCGTGGTGGGACAGGCCGCGCCCTACTGAAAATTACGCCCTTTGGGCATGACCCTTTCCGCTTCTTCCGACAGCCTCGCGAGGTCCTGTCCGACTTTGCGCATCGCGGGCCGGCTGGAGCGATCCGGGTCGTTTGCCTTGGCGGAGCGGCCGGAAGGATCGGCGGCGACCGGTGCGGCCGCACTGACCTTTTCCAGCAGCACGGTCAGCCAGGGCGTCAGATCCTCGATCTTTTCCGCGACGATGTGGACGACACCTGATTCCGACTGCAGTTTCCCGCTGACCTTGACGAAGCGCGCGCCCATGACGATGGGGCGGAAGCGGGTGAAGGTCCTTTCCCAGAAGATGACGTTGGCGACGGCCTTGTCGTCCTCCAGCGTGAGAAAGATCGCGTTGCCCTTGCCAGGGCGCTGGCGCACCAGAACCAGACCGGCAACGGAGACCCGCCTGCCGTCGCGTACGGATGGCAGGCTGGCATTGGGCGTGACGCCGGCGCGGTCGAGTCGCTCGCGCAGGAAGGCGACCGGATGCGCCTTCAGCGACAGGCCGAGCGAGCGGTAGTCGTGGATGACATGCTCGCCGAGCGGCATTTTCGGCAGCTTCGTCTCGGGCTCCAGCTCGCGCAGGCGAAGCGCCGGCTGGTCGAACAGCGGCAGTTTTTCGGCGGCACTCTTGCCGTCGAGGGCGCGGACCTCCCACAGCGCTGCGCGGCGGTCGAGGCCGATCGACCGAAAGGCGTCGGCCTGTGCCAATTTTTCGATTTCGTCGACATCGAGGCCGGAGCGCAGCCAGACATCCCTGACGGTCGAGTAGCCGGAACCGCGCCGCTCGACGAAAGCGTCCATGCGTTCTTTCGACAAGCCCTTGATCTGCCTGAAGCCGAGCCGGAGCGCATGGCTGGTCTCGATGACGCCGCGCATATCGGCATGGCGCGGCAGGATGCGGGCCGGATCGAAGGGCGCCTCTTCCAAGGTGCAGTCCCAGACGGAGAAATTGACGTCGGCCTCGCGGATGTCGACGCCATGGTCGCGCGCATCGCGCACCAGCTGCGCCGGCTGATAGAAGCCCATCGGCTGCGAGTTCAGGATCGCGGCGCAGAACACGTCGGGATAGAAGGTCTTAAACCAGCAGGAGGCATAGACGAGCAAGGCGAAGGAGGCGGCGTGGCTTTCGGGGAAACCGTATTCGCCAAAGCCCTCGATCTGCTTGAAGCAGCGTTCGGCGAAGTCCTTCGTGTAGCCCTTGCCGACCATGCCGTCGATCATGCGCTGGCGGTAATTGCCGATGGTGCCGGTGCGCTTGAAGGTGGCCATGGCGCGGCGCAGTTCATCGGCCTCTCCCGGTTTGAAACCGCCGGCGACGATAGCGATGTTCATCGCCTGCTCCTGGAACAGTGGTACACCAAGCGTCTTGCCGAGGATCGCTTCCAGCTCCGGCTTTTGATACTCGGCCTTTTCCTTGCCTTGCCGGCGACGCAGATAAGGGTGGACCATGTCGCCCTGGATGGGGCCGGGGCGTACGATCGCCACCTCGATGACGAGGTCGTAGAATTCGCGTGGCTGGAGACGCGGCAGCATCGACATCTGGGCGCGCGATTCGATCTGGAAGACGCCGAGCGTATCGGCGCGGCAGATCATGTCGTAGACATGTCGGTTCTCCGCCGGGAGAGTGGCCAGCACATAGGGCCGGCCAAATTCATCCCGTGCCCGCGGATAATGGTCCGTGAGCAGAGTGAAGGCGCGTTGCAGGCAGGTCAGCATGCCGAGCGCGAGCACATCCACTTTCAGGATCTTCACCGCGTCCAGATCGTCCTTGTCCCATTCGACCATCTTGCGCTCGTCCATCGCCGTCTTGACGATGGGCACGATCTCGTCGAGCCGGTCCCTGGTGATGACGAAGCCGCCGACATGCTGAGAGAGATGGCGGGGAAAACCCATGATCTCGTTGGCGCGTTCCATCACATGCCGCGATATGGGATCGCTGCGATCGAGGCCGCCGGCCCTGGCTTCCTTCTCGCCGAGTTCCGAGGTCGACCAGCCCCAGATGGAGCCGGAAAGGGATGCCCGGACATCCTCGGACAGGCCCATCGCCTTCGACACTTCGCGCAGCGCCGAGCGGCCGCGATAGCTGATGACGGCTGCGGCCAGCGCCGTGCGCTTGCCGCTGTATTTCTCGTAGATGTACTGGATGACGGTTTCGCGCTTTTCGTGCTCGAAATCGACGTCGATGTCCGGCGGCTCGTTCCTTTCCTCGGAAATGAAGCGCTCGAAAAGCGAATTGATTTTCTCCGGCCCCACTTCGGTGATGCCGATGCAGAAACAGACGACCGAGTTGGCGGCCGACCCACGCCCCTGGCAGAGAATATCCTTGCTTCGCGCGAACTTGACGATGTCGTGGACGGTCAGGAAGTAACGGGCATAGTTGAGGCGCTCGATCAGAGCGAGCTCTTCCTCGATGCGCTTGATCACGGAGTCGGGCACACCCGCCGGGTAGCGGTTGACCGCTCCTTCCCTTGCCAGCCGCTCCAACTCGGCCTGGGGGCCGAGTCCCGATTCCGTCGGCTCGTCGGGATAATTGTACTGGAGGTCACTGAGCGAGAAGGTCAGCTCTTCGCCGAAACGCAGCGTCTCCGCCAGCGCCTGCGGATGCCTGCGGAACAGGCGCGCCATCTCCAGCGGCGGCTTCAGATGGCGTTCGGCATTGGCGGTCAGCTCCAGCCCCGCCTCGGCGACCGGAACATTGAGTCGGATGGCGGTCAGCACATCCTGCAGCGGGCGGCGTTCTGCCGTGTGATAGAGAACGTCGTTGGTCGCCATCAGCGGGATGCCGGCGCTCCGGGCCATCGCCGCCGCCTGCTCGATCCGGAAGCGGTCATGGCCGGCATAGCAGGGCGACACACCGAGCCGCAGGGCCGGGCCGAAACGGTCCTTGAGCTCACGGAGCAAAGCCAGGCTGTCCTGCGCACCCAGTGCCAGGTCGGGCAGGACCGCCAGCGACATCCGGTCTCCCCATTCGAGCAGGTCGTCGCGCCGCAGCAGGGTGGCGCCCTTTTCGGTCTCCTCACGCAGATTGGCCTGGGTGAGCATGCGGCACAGATGTCCCCAGCCCGTACGGTCCCTGGGATAGGCGAGGATGTCGGGGGTGCCGTCGCCAAAAACCAGCCGGCAGCCTGGATGATAGGAGAGCTTTTCGACCTTGGCCTGCTGCCAGGCGCGCACCACGCCGGCCACGCTGTTGCGGTCGGCGAGCCCGATCGCGGAGAAGCCCAGCAGCTTGGCCGCGACCACCAGTTCCTCCGGCTTGGAGGCGCCGCGCAGGAAGGAGAAATTCGACTGGATGCCGAACTCGGCATAGGGGATGACGGTCAGCGCGTTCATGCGAAGACCCCGTGCATGAACCAGCGCGGCGGGATCTGTGAGGCGCCGCCGTAAAGGCCTTGCCGGTAGAGCCAGTAGCGGCGGCCATCGGCATCCTCGATGCGGAAATAGTCGCGTGTCGACGCCGCCGGGTCGCCTGGCGCCTGGCGCCACCATTCGGCGGCGATGCGCTCCGGACCTTCGGCGCGCATCACACGGTAAAGCGCGCGGCGCCAGCGGAAATGCAGCGGCGGTCCCTCCGGCATTTCGGTGGCCGGCACATCGATGGGCTCGGGTGCGCGAAACAGCCGGATCGGCCGCTCCGGCGGAAAGATGGTTTTGGGCGCCTGCATCCTGTCCGGCTTCCTCGGCGGCGTGGTCCGGCGCGGCGCCTCGGTAAAGGGGACGATGGCGACGGCGCGTTCGGGCAGATGGCTTTCCACAGGGACCGGCCGCAGGACCGCGCCTTCGCCGAGGCGGGCGCGGATACGGTCGGCGAACAGGGCGATGTCGGCGCCGTCATCGGCCGCTTCACCGGTCAGATCGGCCTGCTGCATGTCGAAAGCGGCAACGGCCAGCACCGAGAGGCGCACCAGATCGAAGCCATAACCGGCATCGATATGCTGCTCGAGCGCTGCCAGCCTTTCATGGAACAATTTCCGGATCAGCAAGGGTTCGCGCATCGGCCGCGAGGTGCCGAGCGCAATGCGGCTGACGGCGCCGTCGACGCGAAAGAGCAGCAGCGCCAGCGTCCGGGCGCCTTCGCCGCGGCGTTCGAGGTCGGTCTTCAAGGTCGTCGCCAGCATGCCCACCAACCGCTCTATCTCCTCGGTCAAGGTGACCGGCTCGGCGAGATGGCGTTCGACCGAAAGCGGCGCGACGGGAAGGCGCGGCGAGACCGCCTCGTCGAGACGGCCAAGCGCTTGGTCGAGACGCAGGAGCAAGGTGGCGCCGAACCGGCGGGCGAGCGGCGCGCGCGGCGCGGCCATGACGGCGCCCGCCGTGCGCAGCCCCACACTTTCCAGGCTGGCGCGGGTTTCCGGCGCGATGCGAAGGGCGGCCAACGGCAAGGTGGCAAGCAAGGCTTCCTCCTCGCCCGACCCAACGATACGGTCGCCGCAAAAGCGTGCCGCCGCCCAGGCGGCTCCCGGGGTCGCGGCAAGCCCGGCGCGGACGTCGAACCCCTGCTGGAAGAAGCGGGATTGGATTTCATCCAGCATGGCGCGTTCGCCGCCGAACAGATGGGTGCAGCCGGTGACGTCGAGGAACAGGCCGTCGATGCCGTCCAGCGCCACCAGCGGCGTGTAGCGGTCGCACCAGTCGGCAAGGCCTTCGAGCAGGCGCCGGTCGGCCTCCGGATCGGCTTCGACGATGTCGATCGACGGATGCATGGCGCGCGCATCGGCAATCCCCATGTCGCGCTTCAGGTGCAGCGCCTCAGCCCGCTCGTCGAGGGCCGAGATGCGCTGCGCGTTGCCCTGGCGGTGGCTGATCACGAGCGGCGGGTGAGATGGCGGCGGATGATGCGACGGCCGGGAACGCCAGGATTTCCCCAGCCGCTGCCGCAGGATCCTTTCGGTCGCGAGATAGGGAAACCACAGCGACAGGATTCTCTGCCCGCTCGCGGTCTCCACCGTTTCTTTCGCCGCCCCTTCTTTCATCGAATCTGCGTTCATCGGGGTTCCACTCCAGTGTGAATTGTCCAGGCACGGCCGTGCGGCTCTTGCCGATGCTGATGGTGAAGGCGGGATGGCCGATCGAGCCGGCGAGCGGCCCGGCGACCGTGGCGCGCGGCACGGCCGGCGCCGACGAGACATTCAGCCGAACAGGCGCCGCCGTCGGTTCGGGCCCGGCCGCCTGCCGCAGCAGCAGCACCGGCCGGCCGGCCCCTTGCGCCCGCGCATGCAGGCGGCGCGTGGCGGTCAGGTCCAGCCGCTGCGGATTGCCCCGGATTTCCAGGATCACGGCGGCAAGCGCGGTCATCCTCGCGGCCTCCTCGGCAACCCACAGTGCATCGACAAGCCTGGGCGCCTCGGAAAACAGCAATTGCCCGGGCTCGATGCCGAAGGCGGCATGCAGTCCCCTGGCGTAGGGAAAGCCGGCCTCGTGGAAAATTTCCGATGTCCCGATCCACAGGATGGGCAGCCCCCGCGCCCGGTTGAGGATCAGGCTGACGAGCGACAGGGCGAAGCCGGCGACGGCTCCCGCGTCGCGGGTTTCCAGGCCATGGATCTCGGTCAGGGCGGCTTTCGGCAGGCCGCCGCCGAGCGCGGCATCGAGCCGTTCGACGCCGATGGGCAGGAAAGCATCCGGCAAGGCCGCGGCAAGCCCGCGCCGGACGATCGTCAGATCGCTGCCGCGGCCAGTGCCGGCGCCGGCATCAAGGGTCGCCCCCGCCGGCGCCTGCAGGCGCTCGGGCAGCGTTCCCTCGATCTTCGCGATCTGGCGGCGCAGGGCAAAAACAGTCTCCCGCGCCACGGCGGTCATCGCCATGACGTCAGCTTCCACTCACAATTGTTCCTGTTATGTTCCTATAGATTCCAGAGCGACCCGGAAGAGTCAAGCAGAGTCATAAGGAATTTATTCCTCCCTGCGCGCGAAAAACCGGCGCATACGCGTCATTTGCCTCGACCGGTGCGAAAGCCTATATGCCGGGATCAAAGGACAAAGCATGGCACGCATCTACAAGACCCGTACCTGGCACGGTGAACTTGCGCCCTCGATGGAGGAATTGGAGTTCCTGGCCCTGGAAGCCTACGCCCATCTGCCGGAGGATTTTCGCAAGCTGACCGGCGAGATCGTCATCCAGATCGCCGAATTCCCGACCGACGAGATCATGGACGATCTGTCGCTGGAGACGCCGTTCGACCTGCTCGGCCTGTTCGAGGGACGCGGCATCGCCGAACGCTGGAACCCGCAAACCGGGGAAGGCCCGAATCGCATCACGCTCTACCGCCGCGCCATGCTCGACTACTGGGCCGAAAACGAGGAAACGCTGGGCGACATCGTCACCCACGTGCTGATCCACGAAATCGGCCACCATTTCGGCCTGTCGGACGATGACATGGAGAGGATCGAAGAGGCGGCGGAATAGGGCCTGATCGCAGCGTGGGCCGCGAGTCCTCGTTATGGTGATCAGTCGGCCAATGACGGGTCACCGTCTTGCACAATTATACAAGTTTTGATATAAGCCTGCCAATGCCTGTGACGAAGCGCCTGGAGTTTCTTGGAGATTCCCTTGCCCAGCTCCGGAATTTTCCAGAGGCGGCGCGCAAGGAAACAGGCGTTCAGCTGCATAAGGTGCAGCTCGGACTTGAGCCAAGCGACTGGAAGCCAATGACGACCGTCGGCCCGGGTGTGCGGGAAATTCGCGTCCGCGATGACGCCGGCGCGTTCCGGGTGCTTTACGTCGCGAGCATAGGAGACGCCGTCTATGTGCTGCACGCCTTTCAGAAGAAGACGCAACAGACGGTGAAACGCGATCTGGATCTTGCCACATCCCGGTTCAGGCAGATCTAGTGGAGGTAGGACAATGGAACGTCAGAGTTTTGAAAACGTGTGGGACGCGCTGGAGGATACTCCGGCCGAGTCCGCCAACATGACCATGCGCTCCAACTTGCTGATCGCGATCGAACAGCGGGTGCGGAGTTGGGACGTTACTCAGGCCGAAGCAGCCAACCGGCTCGGAATTACCCAGCCACGCCTTAGCGACCTCCTGCGGGGCAGGATCGCGAATTTCAGTCTGGACACGTTGATCAATCTTGCCGCACTGGCCGGACTTGTCGTGCGCCTTGATATCGCCGATGCTGCCTGATGCTCTCCTCGGCAGCGGCTACCAGTCGCTGAGCTTGGTGTCCGGCCCGTATTCCTGGCCTTCGACATCCTTCACCACGGCCTGGCCGCAGCGCATGGTCTTGGCTTTCTTGTCATAGGCGTAGGTCGGCGAGCCGAACAGGTGCCAGCCCTTGTTGAGCGCCGCGGTCACCTTGTGGCAGAAGCTGGCGTCGTCCGGGGCGGTCAGAAAGCGGTAGAGCTTCATCGTCCAATTCCTGTCATGCATCCGTAGTCGGCGAATATCATGCGCCGATGGCGGCCGCCTTCGCCAGCAGTTTTTCGGCCTGCGCCAGGTGCAGCCGCTCGACCATCCTGCCATCCAGCGAGATCACGCCCTTGCCGCGGTTTTGCGCGAGCGCGAAGGCATCCTTCACCGCGCGCGCCTCGGCCAGTGCCTGCGGCGATGGGGCGAAGGCGCGGTTGGCGGCCTCGACCTGCGATGGATGGATCAGCGTCTTGCCGTCAAAGCCCATGGCCGCGGCCTGCGTGCACTCGCGCGCAAACGCGTCCGGGTCGCGAAAATCATTGAACACCCCATCAAGCATGTCGAGGTCGCCGGCGCGCGCCGCCAGCAGCATCTGCATCAGCCATGGCAGGAGATAGACGCGGTCCGGCATCGCCAGCACGCCGGTATCCTTGATCAGGTCATTCGTTCCGGCAACGAAACAAGCCAGCCTTGAGGCGGGGTCGCGCCCAAGTTCGGCGATGGCGCCGATGTTGAGCATGGCCTTGGGCGTCTCGATCATGGCCCATAGTTTCACGCTGTCGGGGGCAAAATTGTCGTCCAGCACATCGCCGACCTCAAGCACGTCGCGCGGCGTTTCGACCTTGGGCAGCAGGACGCCGTCCGGCTCGGCTTTCGCTACGGCCGCAAGATCCTCGGCACCCCATTCGCTGGACAGCGCGTTGACACGCACCACCATCTCGCAGCGCCGACCATTGTGGCCGGCATCGGGGCGATCGGCGAAAATGCCGGCCAGCTTTTCGCGCGCGGCGATCTTGTCGGCGGGAGCGACGGCGTCCTCCAGGTCGATGATGACGGCGTCGCAGCCAAGCTGCGCGATCTTGGCCAGCGCCTTGTCGTTGGAGGCCGGGACATAGAGCACGGAGCGGCGCGGGCGGTAGGATTCGGTCGTCATGATCCGATCTATGCCGGTTGCGACCGGGAGAGGCAAGCCGCCATCCCCTGCACGAAAACTGCACACGGCTGCGGAAAACCTCCTCGGATCCGCCCTGCCGCCTCCCCGCCGGCCTGCGAGACAGGCGGCATGCACAAGCCAGTCAAACTCCCATGGTCCCTGCCTTACCGGCTGCGCCGCGAAGGCTGGTGGCTGGCCGACCCGCCACGTGCGAAGCCGGCGGCGACCGTCATTCCTTTCGGCCGCAAACGCCCACCGACAACCCGGCTGAAAGCCATGAGAAAGATCAGGCCATGACATCATTGTTCACTGCCGCGCCGGGCCACGGCAGCCGCTTCGGCGTGGCCGTGCTACTGGTCGTGCTGGCGGACTTCCTCTTTTATGGCCAGCCCGCCGGCATCACGGTCTTCCTGTTCGCCATCCTCATCGCCGCCGCCGTCGTGGCCGTGCATCCCACGGCCTTCAGCGACGGCAGGGTCTGGCTCAGGCCCGCCGCCCTGCTTGTCGCACTGCTGCCGCTCGCCGAAAATGTCAGCACCCTGTCCGTTTCGATCGCACTGGCAGCACTGGTGGCGTTCGCGCTTTCGCTGGGCGGTCGCTTGGGACGCAGCATGGCGCGCATTGCCGGCCAGATCGGGCTGTTCTGGCTGGCGGCGCCATTTCGGTTCGCCAATGATTTCATCCGTTGGCGCAAGGCGGCACGCCGCTTCAGCGGGCGCCGCGTCCGGCTGTCGGCAATCGCGGTCTGGATCATGCCGCTTGCGCTGGGCTCCGTCTTCCTGGCGCTGTTCGGCGCCGCCAATCCGATCATCGAATACTGGCTGGCGCTGATCGACCTGACGAAGCTGCTCGATCTCATCCAGCTGTCGCGGATCGCCTTCTGGCTGTTCGTGCTCGCCGCGGTCTGGGCTTTCCTGCGGCCTCGCCTGCCGCGCTTTCGCCGGCGTGTCCCCAGCCCTCCTCCCGCCGATGCTCGACAGGCGGCCAGCCCGGATGCCGTCGAGACCATAGTGTTCGGCAAGGCCGCCATCCTGCGCGCACTGATCGTCTTCAATGCGCTGTTCGCGTTGCAGACCGCGCTCGACGCCACCTATCTCTGGGGCGGCGTCGCCCTGCCCGACGGCTTGAGCTACGCGGCCTATGCGCATCGCGGCGCCTATCCGCTCATCGTCACCGCGCTGCTTGCCGCCGGTTTTGTCCTTGCGGCACTCAGGCCCGGAAGCGAAACATCCGCCGATCCGCTCATCCGCCGGCTGGTCTATGCCTGGGTGGCACAGAACATCCTGCTCGTCGTCTCGTCGATCCTGCGTCTCGACCTCTATGTCGGCATCTATGCGCTGACATACTGGCGCATCGCGACTTTCGTCTGGATGGGGCTGGTGGCGGCCGGGCTTGCGCTGATCATCGCCCGCATCGCGCTCGGAAAATCCAATGAATGGCTCTCGTCCGCCAATCTTCTGACGTTATCGGCGACGCTTTATGCCTGCTGTTTCATCGATTTCGCGGCAACGATCGCCACTTATAATGTCGACCATTCCCTAGAAATGACCGGACAAGGCATCCCCCTCGACGGCTGGTATCTGCGCTCGCTCGGCCCAAGCGCGTTTCCGGCGCTCGATCGCTTCCTCGATCATCAGGGCGGGACGGCCCAAGCCGGCGCTGTCCGCGAACTTGCGAGACTGCGCGGCGTCGACGAGGGATGGTACCGCAACGCCCTGGAAAACTGGCGGGCCTGGAGCTTTCGCGACCGGCGCCTGCTCTTCTATCTCGACACCAGGGCCTTGCCTGTGATTCCCTCCGTTTCCGAACCTTACCCGCCGGGCCGCTGATCCATGCCGCATCACATCCTCGTCGCCGACGATGACCCGCATATCCGCGAAGTGATCTGCTTCGCGCTGGAGAAGGCCGGCATGAAGACGGCTGCGGTTGCCGATGGCGCCGCCGCCTTGCGGGCGATCGAACGGCGCCCGCCCGACCTTGTCGTGCTCGACATCGGCATGCCGGAAATGGACGGGCTGGAGGTCTGCCGGCGGCTGCGACACACCTGCGATGTGCCGGTGCTGTTCCTGTCGGCGCGCGACGAAGAAATAGATCGCATCCTTGGCCTGGAAATGGGCGGCGACGACTATGTGACAAAGCCGTTCAGCCCACGCGAGCTGGTCGCCCGCGTCAACGTCATCCTGCGCCGTGCCCGCCCGGCGCCGCCCGAGCCGGCCGACGACAGGCAATTCGCCCATGGCAAGCTCGCCTTGGCGCCGGCCAGTCACAGCGCCAGCTTCGACGGCAGGCCGCTAGCCCTGACAGGCATCGAGTTCTCGATCCTGAAAGGGTTTCTGGCACGGCCGACGCATGTGCTCGACCGCGACGCGGTGATGGCCAGTGCCTATGCCGGCAAGATCCATGTCGCCGACCGCACCGTCGACAGCCATATCCGCAACATCCGCGCCAAGCTGGCGGCGGTGGGTTGTCCCGAGGTCATCGAGACCGTGCACGGCGTCGGCTTCCGGCTCGGCCGATGCGGCTGACGGCTTCGCGCAAATGGATCGGCCGCAAATGGCGGCCGCGCCTTGCCACCGTCGTCGTCGCCATCCTGATCCTGGTAATGGCCTTGCCGCTGGTCGGCCTGTTCTTCTTCCGCCTCTACGAGAACCAGCTGATCCGCCAGACCGAGGCGGAGCTGATCGCGCAAGGGGCGGCCATCGCAGCCATCTATGCACAGGAGGTGCGCGACGCCGGCATTTCGCCGGACAAGCTCGGCGCCCCGATGCCGCAGGCTGGCGGAAACGCGAGCCGCGCCCCCGATCCCGACGGGCGATACCGGCCGATCGAGCCGGGCCTCGATCTCGCTTCGGATTATGTGCTTCCGACACGGCCAGCGGCCATGCCCGCCACCGCCGATCCCGCCTTCGCCGCGATCGGCGCGCGTCTGTCCGGCATTCTCGACGCCACGCAAAAAACCACGCTGGCCGGCTTCCGGCTGCTCGATCCTCGGGGTGTCGTCATCGCCGGGCGCGACGAGATCGGCCAGTCGCTGGCCGAAGTCCAGGAGGTGCGCGCCGCGCTTGACGGCCGCTATGCCAGCGCGCTCAGGCTGCGCATTTCCGACCAGCCGGCGCCGCCGCTCTATTCGGTCAGCCGCGGCACCAGAGTGCGTGTCTTCGTTGCTTTGCCCGTAGCCGTCGACCGCCATGTCGCCGGCGTGGTCTATGTTTCGCGGACGCCCAACAACATCGTCAAGCATCTCTATGGCGAGCGTGGCAAGGTGACGTTGGCGGCCATTGCCATCCTCGGCGGCACGCTGCTGATCGGCCTGGTGTTCCTGCGCACCGTCAGCCGGCCGATCTATGCGCTGATCGACCGCACCCAGCGCATCGCCGCCGGAGAACGCGACGCGATCCGGCCGCTCGACCATCACGGCACCTACGAAATGGCCGAACTTTCCGCCGCTTTCCTCGAAATGGCCGAAAAGCTGCAAGCGCGCTCTGACTCGATCCAGACTTTCGCCACTCATGTCTCGCACGAACTCAAGTCGCCGCTGACGGCGATCCAGGGCGCGGCCGAGCTGCTGCGTGATTCCGGCTCTGCGATGGATGATGACGAGCGGCGGCGCTTCTCCGACAATATCGTCACCGATGCCGGGCGGCTCAACCTGCTGGTCCGGCGGCTGCTCGACCTGGCGCGCGCGGAAAATCTCGCGCCTAGCGGCGAGAGCACGTCGGTGAAGGGGGCGCTGGCTCTGCTCCCCGTCGACACCAGGCTGGCGGTGCGCGTCGAGGTGGGCGGCGATCTGGCGTTGCGCATATCGGCCGAGAATGCGGCAATCGTGTTTGGCAATCTGATAGACAATTCCGCCAGGCACGGCGCGACGCAGGTCTTGATCACCGCCGCAAGCGCTGGCGGCAAGGCGACGGTGCTGGTCGGCGACGACGGCGCGGGCATTTCACCGAGCAACCGGGCGCGCATTTTCGAGCCGTTCTTCACGACGCGGCGCGAGTCCGGCGGCACCGGCATGGGCCTCGGTATCGTGCTGGCCCTCCTGAAAGCGCATGATGGTACGATCCGGCTGGTTGACAGCGCGCGCGGCACGCGCTTCGAGATTGTCTTGCCTGTCGCGTAAGGACACCGGCAGTGGATCGGAGAAAAAAGTGCGCTACGACATCGTCATCATCGGCGGAGCCATCGTCGGGTCCTCGGTCGCCTACTATCTGCGCGAGGAAGGGTTTTCCGGCTCGATCGCGCTGATCGAGCGCGACCCGCAATTCGCCCATGCGGCGACGACGCTGTCCATGGCCTCGATCCGCCAGCAATTCTCGATTCCGGAAAACATCCGCCTATCGCAATTCACCCTGAAACTGTTCCGGCGGCTGAAGGAAGAATTCGGCAGCGATGCCGATATCGGCTTTCGCGAGGGCGGTTATCTCATCCTCGCCGGCGAGGCCGGGCTGCCGATCCTGAAAGCCAACCATGAAGCGCAGGTCGCCGAGGGCGCCGACATCCTGCTCGAGGACGCGGATGCACTGACGCGCCGCTTCCCCTGGCTGTCGGCCGAAGGCATCGCCGCCGGCGCCTATGGCCGGACGGGCGAGGGCTGGTTCGATGCGCATGCCATGCTGATGCTGTTCCGCAAGGCGCTGCGGGAGAAGAAGATCGACTTCATCGGCGCTTCGGTCGCCAGCGTCGAGCGGCAGGGCGACCGCGTCACCGGCGTCAGCCTCGACAATGGCGATCGGATCGAGGCCGGCATCGTCGTCAACGCCGCCGGGCCGAACGCCGGCAAGGTCGCCGCCCTTGCCGGGCTGGCGCTGCCGGTCGAGCCGCGCAAGCGTAACGTCTTCGTCTTCGAGGCGCGCGAGAAATATGCCGACATGCCGCTGCTGGTCGATCCCTCCGGCATCTATGTCAGGCCGGAAGGCTCGGTCTACCTCACCGGCGGCGCCGAGCCGGAAGAGGGCGACGGCCCGGCCGACCCCGGGGATTTCGATGTCGACTGGCCGCTCTTCGAAGAGGTGATCTGGCCGGTGCTGGCAACCCGCATCCCGGCCTTCGAGGCCATCAAGCCGACGCGCGCCTGGGCCGGCCACTACGATTACAACACGCTCGACCAGAACGCGGTGATCGGCCCGCACCCCGAGGTGACGAATTTCCTGTTCGCCAACGGATTTTCCGGCCACGGCCTGCAGCAGGCGCCGGCGGTCGGCAAGGCGCTGGCCGAGTTGATCGTGCATGGCGGCTACCGGACGATCGATTGTTCGGCATTTGGCTATGGCCGGGTGGCGGAGGGACGGGCGTTTCGGGAATTGAATGTGATTTGAGACGCCCTTCTTCCTTCTCCCACAGGGGAGAAGGGAAAACCGCGTCTAGGCAACCATCGCGTCGACAGCGAGCGCATTGCCAAGCGCATTGCCCGCGGCCGTGTTGTCGAAAATGCCCCAGACCTCGGCACCGGAAGCCGCCGCCGCTTCGACTTGCCGGCTGATTCGGTCGAGGCTTTCGGCATCGTAGTCGGAGTAGTAGACGCGCGGCGCGCCGTGCCAGCGGAAATAAGCCAGGCCTGGCCAGCCGCCTGGCACCGCCGCCGTCGGCACCGCGGCCGGATCGGCGGCGACGCGCGCGATCCGGCGATCGGCCAGAAGCGCCTCCGCCTCCGGTTCGAACCAGCTGGCATGACGCGGCTCGCAGACCAGCCTGGCTTGGGTCCGCTTGCGCAGCATGTCGAAGAAACCGCTCGCGACATCCGGCTCGAAGGGCAGGCTCGGCGGCAGCTGCACCAGAAGCACGCTCAGCTTTCCACCGAGACCTTCGACCTGTCGGAGAAAGCTTTCCAAGAGGTCGCCGCAGTCGACGAGGCGGCGCTCATGAGTGATGGCCTTCGGCACCTTGACGGCGAAGCGGAAGTGCTCCGGCACGGCGCCTGCCCAGCGCTCATAGGTCTCGCGGCGGTGCGGCTTGTAGAAGGATGTGTCGATCTCGACGATCGGAAAATGCCTGGAATAGCGTTCGAGATGCGATCCGGGTTGCGGAAAATCTTGCCTGTATCGGGTCGGAATGCCCCAGCCGGCCGTGCCTATGAAAAATGCCTGTTTTCCCATGCAAAAATGCCTGTTTTCCCATGCATGGGATGTGGGCAGGGTAAGGTGTGGGTCAAGGCGGACAGGGGCTGCGCGAAGCTTTGCCATCATCGATCCGCTGCTCATGCGCAGCCGGTCTTTCAGCGTCCACATGCGCTTGCAGCCAGGCCAGCACCCGCGCCCAGCCCTCGGCATGTTCGGTCGCCGCATTGCTCAGTCCCGCAAAGCCGCCATGGCAGACGGTGAGGCGCGTACCCCTGCCAACCTGCTGCAGCAGCCAGGCTACCGTGGTTTGCCTCCGGCCAAGCGTGGGATGGTCCCAGTCATAGGTCCGCGTCTGCACGATGCGGCGCGGCGCTTCGATGTCGAGGAATTCGCCGCTGGCCGGCATGGCCTTGCCGTCCGCCGTGCGGACAACAACGGTCCAATGGCCACCGACGCGAAGGTCGGCCGACCAGTCAACCATCCGGTAGGTATCGGCGGACCCCCACCATTGCTCGACTTCCTTGCCGACCAGGGCCCTGAAGATACGCTCCGGAGGCGCTTCGATCTCTACGGAGGCCATGACGGTATCGCCGTTGGTCATGCTCTGCACCCTGGGAATGTGCATCATGGATGCCTCCTAATTCGTTTCGCTATCGAAACAAGGCTTTCATCCTTTTGATGGCGGGCGCTCAAAACCCTTGCCGGTCTCGAGCAGGCTCTTGAGGCTGGCCAGCACCAGCGGCCAGCCCTTGGCGACATTGCCGATCAGTCTGTGCGGCCCGCCGGCCTCATGGGTAACGGCAAGCTTCGTCAGTTCGCCGTCCTGTTCGATCGTGAAGGTGCAACGCGTGTAGCCGTCTTCTTTCACCTCGGGCATCCATTCGTTGCGCCATTTGATGACGAGGCGCCGCGGCGGGTCGATCTCGAGGATCTCGCCGCTGTCGGCGACGCGTCCGTCCGGGAAGATCAACTTCCAGCTCGAGCCTACTTTCCACTCGCTCTCCTGGTAGGAGCAGAGGAAGAACTGGCGATTGAACTCCGGGTCGGTCAAGGCTTTCCAGAGCTTTTCGGGCGTGGTGCGGATATAAGTCACATAAACGAAGCTGTTGCTCATCAGTCTTCCCTTTCGAGGCGTCTCTTCAGATCGCTGAGGGCGGTCAGCCGCCCCCGCTCGAACTTGCCGATCCAGCGTTCGGCGATCTCGTTGATCGGAACCGGGTTGAGGTAGTGCTCCTTCTCTCGGCCCCGGCGGATGCTGGTGACGAGGTTCGCCTCTTCCAGGATCGCCAGGTGCTTGGTCACCGCCTGGCGGGTCATGGCCATGTCCGCGCCCAGGGCATTCAGCGTCTGCCCGTTCCTGGCATGAAGGCTGTCCAGCAATTGCCGGCGTGTCGGGTCGGCCAGGGCGCGAAAGACGGCATCCATGCTCATGGCGTTAATATGCAACCTTTTGGTTGCATGTCAAGACGCAAGTTCGCACCCATCGACGACTGGGCAGCGTAACGGGAGAAGAAATCAGCGCGTGCGTGAGAACCAGAAGGCGTCGGGCATGCGCTTCATGCCGATGCGCTCGTAGAAGCCGACCGCGTCGGGCACGGAAACCAGGCTGATGGCGACGGAGGGGCCGAGCTGCTGCCGCGCCTCGTCCATCAGGCCCTTGCCGACGCCAAGCCCTTGCGCCCTGGCCGAGACGGCGAGATCGGAGATGTAGCAGACCCAGGAAAAATCCGTCATCGCCCTGACGACGCCAATCAGCGGCTTGCCTTCGATGTCGAGGCGGGCGGTCACCACCAGATCGGCTCCCGACAGCATCGCCCGCAACCGGGCGGCGTCATCGACGGGACGGATCTCGCCGAGGCCGGAGTCCACCAGCACGCGGCGGAAGTCGTCAACGTCGAGCCCGGGTTCGCGTGCGTAAAGGACGTGTGCGTTTTCCGACATGCCGCCAGACTGCACCATCGGGTAGCGAATTCGAAGCCGTTTCGTCGGCACCTTGGGCGGGCGCGCGCCAACAGTCACCTTTTATTTGCCCGCAGCTTTGTGTAAACCGGGCTCAGCAAAAATCCCCCGCAACGAAAACACGGGCCAAAGCCATGGAAAAATTCACCAAGCTCACCGGCGTCGCCGCTCCCATGCCGATCGTCAATGTCGACACCGACATGATCATCCCGAAGGATTATCTCAAGACGATCAAGCGCACCGGGCTCGGCACCGGCCTGTTCGCCGAGATGCGCTACAAGGACGACGGTTCGGAAAATCCGGACTTCGTGCTCAACAAGCCGGCTTACCGCAAGGCGCAGATCCTGGTCGCCGGCGACAATTTCGGCTGCGGCTCGAGCCGCGAGCATGCGCCGTGGGCGCTGCTCGACTTCGGCATACGCTGCGTCATCTCGACCTCGTTCGCCGACATCTTCTACAACAACTGCTTCAAGAACGGCGTGCTGCCGATCACCGTCAGCCCCGAGGACCTGGAGAAGCTGATGGACGACGCTTCGCGCGGCTCCAACGCGACTTTGTCGGTCGATCTCGAGGCCAAGGAAATCCGTGGTCCCGATGGCGGCGTGGTCAAATTCGACCTCGACGACTTCAAGCGGCACTGCCTGCTCAACGGGCTCGACGACATCGGCCTGACCATGGAGAAGGCCGGCGCCATCGCCTCGTTCGAGAAGCGCAACGCCGAACAGCGCCCCTGGGCCTGAGCGGCCGATAGGCCCGGCCCTTCCGGGCCGGGTGGCGACTGACGGAGGGACGGTGATGAGACAGCAGCTTCTTGCCGGGGTTTGCGGGCTGGCCTTGTTGGCGGCGCCCGCCGCGTTTGCGCAGGCGCAGACCCAGACGCCCGCCGCGCAACAGGCGGCCCCTTCGGCGGAGAAGCCGGCCGCTGATGCGGATACCGCAAACGCCGCCGATGACGACAGCCAGGCGCCCGTGCCGTTCGAGGGCGGCCAGCTGACCATCACCCAGAAGGAACAGTACGGCGAAAAGGTGCTAGCCTATAACGGCAAGGAGCTGGCGAGCAACTATGATGTGTTCTTCGACAAGATCGTCGAGGTCGGCGGCATCAAGGTGGCCTTGTTCGATGTCGGCGACGGCGGCAACCAATGCGGCCCGGCGACAGTGATCGTCTGGAAGCCGGAAGGCGGCGGGATCCAGAGCACCAAGGTCGAGCAGGACGAGTGCGGCTCGCCGCCATCGGCGGTGTCCGACAACGCCATCTATTTCGTGCCCTATTTGCTGCCGGGGGAAGGGAAGCCGGCTTTGCAATGGTCGCCGACCGACGGGCTGACCATTTCGGGCAATCTCACCTACATGCCGGAACCCGGCACCGACTGGAAGGACATCGATCCGGAAAAGTACCAGAACATCATCGACGCCTTCCACAACGAGGCCGTCTACAAGGAAGCCGAAAAGCTGCTGGGCAAGGACATGACCGACATGGCGACCAGCCTGCTGGTCGGCGGCGGTACGGAAAAGACCGCTTCGGGCGCCTTCTACGCCAGCGGCTGCGTGCCGCATGATTGCGGCGGCAATGACGGCTTCATGGCGGTCGACCCGGCCCAGCACAAGCTCTACTTCGCCCGCCGCGGCGACAATGGCCAGCCGAACGCATGGCCGGCGGCGGCGACATGGCCGGCCGACGTCAGGGAAGCGCTGGACAAGGCGCTGGGGACAGCGAATTAGCTTTTTTCGCGCACGCGACGATCACCACGCCGTCGTCATCCTGGGGTCTTCGCCGCGTCGCTTCGCTCCTTGCTTCGCCCAGGATGACGACGGAGAGATTCCGGCTAGTCGCCAAGGTCAGCACCCTCCCAGTTTCACGACAGCAATCGCCTATCTGTGGCCCATGGCTGGGCTATGTCATCCCTGCTAAACGCACGGACGAATGCGAGGATACTCATGCGCAAGCTCATCTCCACCGGCTCGCCTTTCGAAAAGACCGCCGGCTATTCGCGCGCGGTGGTGCAGGGCGACTGGTGCTTCGTGTCCGGGACGACCGGCTACGACTATGCGACAATGACGATGCCGGAAACGGTCGAGGCGCAGACGCGCAACTGCCTGGCGACGATCGGCAAGGCACTCAAGGACGGCGGCTTCGACATGGCCGATGTGGTGCGCGCGCATTACTACATCACCGACCAGGCCTTCGTGGACGTGGTCTTCCCGATTCTCGGCGAAACGTTCGGCGACATCAGGCCGGCGGCGACGATGATCGTGTGCCAGCTCAACAAGCCGGAAATGAAGATCGAGATCGAGGTTACGGCGCTGCGGCGCACGACCTGAGGGGGATCAAGGCCATGAGGGTCCGGCGCATCGTAGCCAACATCGAAACACGAGACGCGGCGGCGGCGAGACGCTTCTACCATGACGTGCTCGGTCTCGACCTGCTCATGGATCACGGCTGGATCACCACCTACGGTTCCGGGGAAACCATGCAGGTGCAGGTCAGCGTCATGGCGCAAGGCGGGTCCGGTACGCCTGTGCCGGATCTGTCCATCGAGGTCGACGATGTCGATGCGGCGCTCGAAGCCATGAAGGCCGCCGGTTTTACCATCGAATACGGGCCGGCCGACGAACCCTGGGGCGTGCGGCGCTTCTATGTGCGCGATCCCCTTGGCCGGCTGGTCAACATTCTCGCGCATCGGTGACCGTCGTCAGCGGGGCGCAGTCGCGACGGCTGAATGTGCTGGCGTGAAGGATCGCGGCGATAGGTTCTTCGCCGTCCCCTTGCGCTGCAACCGCTTGGCGTTTAGCAAGGCCGCGGTTCAAATCTTTCTGGGACGGTTTTCTCCATGGCAACGAAGCATCTTTTCCTGCTCCCCGGCGACGGCATCGGCCCCGAGGCCATGGCCGAGGTCAAGAAGCTGATCGCGGCCATGAACGCAAAGCTCGGCGGCGGTTTCGTCACCGACGAGGGCCTGGTCGGCGGCTGCGCCTACGATGCGCATGGCGCGGCGATTTCCGATGCCGACATGGAAAAGGCGATGGCCGCAGACGCGGTGCTGTTTGGCGCCGTCGGCGGGCCGAAATGGGATGCGGTGCCTTACGAGGTGCGCCCCGAGGCCGGCCTGCTGCGGCTGCGCAAGGATATGGAGCTGTTCGCCAATCTGCGCCCGGCGATCTGCTATCCGGCGCTGGCCGCGTCCTCTTCGCTCAAGCAGGAAGTCGTCGAGGGCCTCGACATCCTGATCGTGCGCGAGCTGACCGGCGGCGTCTATTTCGGCGAGCCCAAGCAGATCATCGATCTCGGCAACGGCCAGAAGCGCGGCATCGACACGCAGGTCTACGACACGTTCGAGATCGAGCGCATTTCGGGCGTCGCCTTCGAATTGGCGCGGACCCGCAAGAACCACGTCACCTCGATGGAAAAGCGCAACGTCATGAAGTCGGGCGTGCTGTGGAACGAGGTCGTCACCCAGACCCACAAGGCGCGCTATGCCGACGTCAAGCTCGACCACATGCTGGCCGACGCCGGCGGCATGCAGCTGGTGCGCTGGCCAAAGCAGTTCGACGTCATCGTCACCGACAATCTGTTCGGCGACATGCTGTCCGACATCGCCGCCATGCTGACCGGCTCGATCGGCATGTTGCCGTCGGCCTCGCTCGGCGCGCCCGACGTGAAGACCAAGAAGCGCAAGGCGCTCTACGAGCCGGTGCACGGTTCGGCGCCCGACATTGCCGGCCAGGGCATCGCCAACCCGATCGCCATGATCGCCTCCTTCGCCATGTGCCTGCGCTATTCCTTCGGCATGGTCGAGGAAGCCGATCGTCTCGAGGGCGCGATCGCCGCCGTGCTCGATGCCGGTCTGCGGACGAAGGACATCATGTCCGAAGGCATGACCGAGGTCGGCACGGTCGAGATGGGCGACGCCATCATCACTAAGTTCCTGGCTTAGAGCAGTTCACCGTTTCACAGAAACGGCAATCTGGTCTAACTCCTTGTTTTGACGAAATTCCGGACGGAAAACCGTTCACACCTTTCCTGGAATTGCCCTAGCCGAAGGCAACTCGGCCTCAGCGGACCTCGCCGGCCAGTCGCTGCAGCAGGCCGACGAGCCGAGCCTCGTCCACCGGTTCGAAAAAGGCCGCGTCGGCGGTCTCGACGGCGACGATCGCTTGCTGTGCGGCGGCCGCTCCGGCGGCGGTGACGCGGATCACCTTGGCGCGGGAATCCCTGGGGTCAGCCTCGCGCGCTATCAATCCCTTGGCCTCGAGCCTGGCAACCACATCCGACGTCATCTTCACTTCGGCCCCCGCCTGGGCGGCGAGTTGCACCTGGTTGGGCGGCTCGCCATCGCGGCCGAGCCACATGGCCGAGGCCAGCAGCACGAACTGGACATGCGTCAGGTCGAGCGGCGCCAGTGTCGCCGTCATGACGCGCTGCCAGCGCATGGTGGTTCGCCAGAGCAGCAAGCCGGGGCTCTCCGAAGGTCCGCCCTTGAAGCGTGTGCCCAAATTCTCCCCGTCAGCCACGGCTCGCCAACCCCTTTGCCTCTTCGAACAGCCTGGCCATTGAGGCGTCGAAATCGCCGCTGATCTGCGGCCCGAGCTCCGGTCCGACCTCGGCGGCCGACGGGCCCGAGATTTCGAGCCTATGGGTCACCTGCGTGCCGCCTTCGACCGGCACCAGCGTATGCCGGAACAGCAGCGTCGAATCGCCGAACGAGGTTTGGTCGGCATAGGTGACGTTTTCCACGAGATCGACGATGGTGGATTCGAAAGTGTCCTGGCCCACCGGGGTCACCGAGACACGGGTGCCCTTGGCGAATGGCCCGTGCAGCACGAAGGTATCCGACCCTTCATAGGTCAGGCGTCCTTCATGCAATGCCTTGAGCGCATTCCAGATAGCGCGAGCCGGTAGCGGCGAAATCGCGGTGTACTCATTGCTCCACATAATCTGGCCTCCATCCCCGACCGATAATCGCTCTGCGCACAGATTATCTGTGCGCAGACTATAATGCAAGCGGAATCTTAACTCCGACTCTGAACGGCGGATCAGCCGCCCCGGCCCCCATTCCTGTAGCGATATGCTTAGTGCTACAATAGGTTGTTTGCGATTGCATATGCACGCGAAGCTAGATTCTGATCCCCGCCGGCACTGGCCCCCATTGGTTTTCGCGTCCCTGCGTCGGGATCAGCGCGAAGACAAGGATGATCAGGCCCCCGATGCTCGGGATGAGGATCAGCAGGTAGAGCCAGCCAGACAGGCCGATATCGTGCAGCCGGCGCACGGTCATGCCGAGGCCGGGCAGGAATGTCGCCAGCAGGTACAGGCTGAGCAGTCCGATCGTCACGGCCGGCACTGCGGCATCGTCGAAGTGACCCATCTCGACATCGGTCAGAACACCAATGCCCGCCACCACCAGCAGGGCGATGAACCAGAACAGGCAATAGCCCCAATATTCCTTGCGGCGAGCACGCCCGGTGAAGTTGAGATAGTTTTCCGTCACGGCACGTTGGAAATAGCTCCACAAGCCGGTGGCGTCGGAAGACCTGGCATCTGTAGGCCGACCAAAATGCTGCCGCGGCGCGATTGGGACCGCGGCGGATGCGGAAGCGATGGCCGGCGCGATGGCGGCTGTCATTGTGCCGGCCGGGGTTGCCGCCCGGGCAGCAACGGCACCGGCAGCATGGGCGGCGATCGAAAAAACGTCGCGCGCCTGACCGCCGCCCGGCCGGAATTCGACCGCCATCCCCTTGAGTATGGCGGTCTCCCTGCGAAGGCTCTCCCGGGTGAAGGTATAGCGGTTGCCATCGGCTCCGGCGATGAATCCGAAGCCCTGGTCCTCGTCATAATGAAGCACTTCGCCCTGCATCGCCGCCCCCTGTCGCCACGTCCCCCCAAAGGTGTGGCACAGGGCCGAGCCAGCGGGCAAGACCGTGCGACATGGCTACCATGTGCGCGGCAAATCAAGCATAAGGCCTTGGGTGCAGCCGACTTCGCCAAGGCAGACAATGACGGTCGACCATTCCTATGCCAGCGGTATACCCGGGAACGGGGACGCCGCAGCGCCTTCGAACCCGGCCGCCCCTGTCCTGGCCATCGACGCCACCGGGCTGATGTTCTGGCCACCCGGCAAGGGCCTCGCTGGCATACCGCGCGTGGAGAGCTTTCTCGTCAATGCGGCGCTGGCGGATCCGGATCCTTGCGTGGAGGCGGTGGTTTTCAGGCCGAACGAGGGCAAGTTTCAGCCGCTTGCCCCTTATGAACTGGAGCATGTCGCGGCGGGCCGGATTTCACCGCAGCGCGTCAAACGGTGGCCGGGAACGCACACCGCCCTGTCGCAGGCTTTCGCGGCGGTGAGGCAACGGCCATGGGACAAACGCGAGACGGACCGTCATCTTGCCAGGACGGTGACCAACGGCCGCAAAGGGGCAACCTACCACGCGGCGCGGCTGCTGATCCGCGCCTATCGCCTGTACCAGCGGGCACGAAACCGGTTCGGCGCGGAGCCCGA
Organism: Mesorhizobium sp. ES1-4; assembly: GCF_020164745.1. Taxonomy (GTDB): domain Bacteria; phylum Pseudomonadota; class Alphaproteobacteria; order Rhizobiales; family Rhizobiaceae; genus Mesorhizobium. The sequence continues at coordinate 79,830 of NZ_JAIUGV010000007.1, forward strand.
CGCGCCGGGCAACAGCACCGAGGCGGAGCCGGGCCTGGTGCTGATCAGCCATCACATCCTGACCCAGGAGGATCGATCCGCGTTTTCAAGCGCCGCCGGCAAGCTCGCCTTCCTCTGCCATGACCTCATCCCGACATTGCGCCCGGACCTGCTCGGTTCGGGCATCGGCGAGACCCGGTTCGGCTCTTATCTCGAACAGCTGGTGCGCACCGGCGCGCCGGCGTTCTGCGCCTCCGACGAGGTTGGCGCGACACTGACCGATCACATGCGCGAGGCCGGCATCGCCGCGCCGGTGGTGTACCGGTTTCCGATGCCCTCCATCCTGCACGAGACCGCTTCGCGCATGGGCGCGACCTCGCGCATCGAGAGCGGCGAACCGTTCGTGATCTATTGCTCGACCATCGAGGTGCGCAAGAACCATATCCTGCTCGCGAAGATCTGGCAGCAGGCGCTGGAAGAAGGCGTAAAACTGCCGAGGCTTGTCTGCGCCGGGCGCTGGGGCTGGATGATCGAGCCGCTGCGCGCCTATCTGAAGGATCATCCCGAGCTGCTGCGGTCGGTCACGTTCACCGGGCCGGTCAGCGACGAGGAGCTCATCCGGTATTACCGCAGCGCCTCCTTCGGCGTCTTTCCCTCGCATATAGAGGGCTGGGGCTACGGCGCCTCGGAATGCCTCGATTTCGGCGTTCCGGTCATCGTTTCGACCGCGCCGTCGCTGATCGAGGCGAGCGGCGGTTTGATGCCGGCGATCGACCCCAACGACCAGGCCGGCTGGTACGCCGCCATCCGCAAGATGGCGGAAGACCACGCCTGGCGATCCTCGCTGGCGGAGCGCATCGCAAGACAGCATCGGCCGACGCCGGCATCGGCAAGCTGGGCCGCCATCAAGGCCGGTTTGAAGGAGAGCGCCTCCGTGGCGAGCACGAAGGCGTAGCAAGGGCCTGGCCTCCCCCAGCTTCGCGGGGGTCGAGGAGACCCTGTCCTACGAAGGGCGCTTCTTCGGCTTCTTGTGCTTTGGCGGACCGGCATTGTCGAATTTCGGCTTGCCCGGCTTTTTCGCCCACGGCTTTGCCTCATGCGCGGCTGCCGGGCGCTGGTCGGCCGAAGCCGGTGCACGCTTCTCGAATTTGCGCTTCGGTGCGTTCGGGTCGAACGGCGCCTTGCCGCGATGCGGCTTCTTGTCCGGGCTCGGCGGCTGATAGCCGGCGCGCGACAGGTCCGGCGTGCCTTCCAGCCGCTTGACCACGATGTTGCCCTGCAACTTGCGGTCCGGCCCGATCGCGGCGAGAAAACGCTCCGCCCAGTCGGCGGCGATCTGCACGAACGTCTCTTCCGGCTGCATCTTGATGGCGCCGATCTCGCGCTTGGAGATGCTGCCGGCGCGGCACAGCATGGGGATCAGCCAGCGCGGCTCGGCGTTCTGCCTGCGCCCGACCGATAGCGAGAACCAGACGCTGGCGCCGAAATCGTCGCGCCGGCTGGGCGCCTCGTCGTGATGCGCGAACTTTTCGCCCGCCGGTCTTTCCCGCGAAGGTGTGAAAGGCGCGACGTCCATGAGGTCCTCGGGCGCCGAGCGGCTGGACCGGCATTGCCGTACGAAGGCCGCCGCCACCTGTTCGGCGCCGTGCCTGGCCAGAAGCGCATCGATGAATGCGCGCTCGTCATCCTTCACCGGTTCGTCGAAAGCCGGGTCTGCAAGAATGCGCTCGTCGTCGCGCCGCATCACGTCGTCGGCCGAGGGCGGGCTCGCCCATGTCGCCGTCAGCTTGGCGCTTTGCAGCAGCCGCTCGGTGCGCCTGCGGGCGCTGTTCGGCACGATCAGCGCGCTGACGCCCTTGCGCCCGGCACGCCCGGTGCGGCCGCTGCGGTGCAGCAGCGTTTCGGGATTGGTCGGCAGGTCGGCGTGGATCACCAGCTCGAGGTTGGGCAGGTCGATGCCGCGCGCCGCGACGTCGGTGGCGATGCAGACTTTGGCGCGGCCGTCGCGCATCGCCTGCAAGGCATGGCTGCGCTCGTTCTGGCTGAGCTCGCCCGACAGCGCGACGACAGAGAAATTGCGGTTGTTGAAGCGCGCGGTGAGATGGTTGACGGCGGCGCGCGTGTTGCAGAACACCAGAGCGTTCTTGGCTTCATAAAAGCGCAGAACGTTGATGATGGCGTTCTCGCGGTCGGCCTGGGCGACATTGAGCGCCCGATACTCGATGTCGAGATGCTGCTTTTCCTCGCCGGCGGCCGAGATGCGCACGGCGTCGCGCTGGTAGCCTTGGGCGAGCGTGGCGATGGAGCGCGGCACAGTGGCCGAGAACATCAGCGTGCGGCGCTCGGCCGGCGCGGCGTCGAGGATGAATTCGAGATCCTCGCGAAAGCCGAGGTCCAGCATCTCGTCGGCCTCGTCGAGCACCACTGCCTTCAACGCCGACATGTCGAGCGAGTTGCGGGTGATATGGTCGCGCAGCCGGCCTGGTGTGCCGACGACGATATGGGCGCCGCGCTCCAGCGCGCGCCGCTCGGTGCGCATGTCCATGCCGCCGACGCAAGACGCCACGGTGGCGCCGGTCAGCTCGTAGAGCCATTCGAGCTCGCGCGTCACCTGCAGCGCCAGCTCGCGCGTCGGCGCCACCGCCAATGCCAGCGGGGCCGCTGCCGGGCCGAAACGTTCCGCCCCGTCGAGCAGCGTCGGTGCCATGGCGAGGCCGAAGGCCACCGTCTTGCCCGAACCGGTCTGCGCCGACACCAATGCGTCGGCCTGGCCGAGCTCCAGCACCGCCTTCTGCACCGGGGTCAGTTCGGAATAACCGCGTTTTTCCAGCGCTTGTGCCAGCGCAGGGACGATACCTTCGAAGTTGGACATCTCGTTCTTTCGGAATTCAGGGTTCCGCGCTCATCATGGAGCGCATACCGGGGCTGGCGCAGCGCCAGCCATACAATCTTGGCTGTTCGTACTTCCTGCAGCCCTTCTTGTACAGGGCAGGAGACACCGGTTCCACCTTCTCCCCTTGTGGGAGAAGGTGGATTGGCGCGCAGCGCCAAGACGGTTGAGGGGTGCTGGAAGGATCGCCGTCGGTGCCAAGCTGGAGCACCCCTCATCCGACCTCGCTTCGCGAGCCCACCTTCTCCCACAAGGGGAGAAGGGAAAACCGCGCCGTGCCGCCGATTGACTCCTGCGGCAAACCGCGTAAAAGCCCGCTTCGAACGGGATCAATTTCGATGCGCGGCCTTTTGATGGCTCCTCTTGCATTCGACCTCCCTGGCCACAATCATCTGGCCGGGCGTATCGACGCGTCGCCTCGTTCCAGCAAAACTACGGCCAAGAAAACCACCACCAAAACGGTGTGATTCCCTTGGCCTAACCACCCTCTCCCGGGTCCGGCCCGGGGGACGGGACCCGCATCTGGCCGGCGGGTTTTCTCCAAAACCAAGCGGAGAGGGACAGGAGATTTCTATGAGTTTCAAGGTTGCAGTCGTTGGCGCCACGGGCAATGTGGGCCGGGAAATGCTCAACATACTGGAAGAGCGCGGCTTTCCGGTGAGCGAAGTGGTGGCGCTGGCCTCGCGGCGCAGCATGGGCACGGAAGTGTCGTTCGGCGACCGCACGCTGAAGGTCAGGCCGCTCGACCAGTATGATTTCTCCGACACCGACATCTGCATCATGTCGGCCGGCGGCAATGTCTCCAAGGAATGGTCGCCGAAGATCGGCAAGCAGGGCTGCGTCGTCATCGATAATTCGTCGGCCTTCCGCTACGACCAGGACGTGCCGCTGATCGTGCCGGAGGTGAACCCCGACGCGATCGCGCTGTTCACGCGCAAGAACATCATCGCCAACCCGAACTGCTCGACGGCGCAGCTCGTCGTGGCGCTGAAGCCGCTGCATGATGCGGCCACCATCAAGCGCGTCGTCGTCGCCACCTACCAGTCGGTGTCCGGCGCCGGCAAGGAAGGCATGGACGAGCTCTTTACCCAGACCCGCGCGGTGTTCGTCGCCGACCAGGTCGACGTCAAGAAGTTCACCAAGCGCATCGCCTTCAACGTCATCCCGCACATCGACGTCTTCCTCGACGACGGCTTCACCAAGGAAGAATGGAAGATGGTCGCCGAGACCAAGAAGATGCTCGATCCCAAGATCAAGCTGACGGCGACCTGCGTGCGCGTGCCGGTGTTCATCGGCCATTCGGAAGCGGTCAACATCGAGTTCGAGAAGCCGATCACCGCCGATGAGGCACGCGACCTCCTGCGCGAGGCGCCGGGCTGCCAGGTCTTGGACAAGCGCGAGGACGGCGGCTATATCACGCCGCTGGAATCGGCCGGCGAGGACGCTACCTTCATCTCGCGCATCCGCGAGGACTCGACCGTCGACAACGGCCTGTCGATGTGGATCGTCTCCGACAATCTGCGCAAGGGCGCGGCACTGAACGCCGTGCAGATCGCAGAACTGCTGGTCGAGCGTGGGCTCATCCAGCCGAAGAAGAAGGCGGCTTAATCCCGCTCACGGGCCGTATCGCCGCTGCCGCGGCGGGCCGTCCGCGAGGGCGCCGGACGACCGGCGGCCCGCGGTCGCGGGCTCGGCCTTCGGTCGTCAGCTCCCTTCTCCCCGTTCACGAGAGAAGGTGCCGGCAGGCGGATGAGGGGCAGCGTTGGCCATGCCAATTTGGCGCTGCCGACCCATGCGATTGGCTGTCAAAGTCGCTCAGCGCCGATTTCAACTCGCGCTATCAATACTCAGTTCGCGCAACACCTCCATCGCCTCCCCTGCCCTGTCGGCCGGCACGAACAGATGGTCGTGATAAAAGGCCGAAACCGGATTGACGCCCATGCCGGCGGCGGCGAGGCGCGCGGTGATGGCGGCGAGGAAGCCGACGGCTTCCAGCGACGAGTGTATGTTCAGCGTGATCATCCGGCAACGGAACGTCCCCGCGAGGCCGGCGGCCTCCGCCTGATCTTCCGTCACGATCAAAGTCAGGCCCTCCCGCTCGCGAACCGCATGACGGGCTCAAGCCCGGCCGGCACCGGTACGTCAGGTGCCAGCGTAGCGAAGACATGCACATCTGGAAGCAATTGCGGCGTCATCGATGCCAGAAGCCTTCGCAGGTCTGTCTCGCCGGTCATTCTTGTCTCCGACTTGCGATGTCGTCTCAGGGCAAACAGCGTCGATTTCAGTTTAACGCCTTCGGGTGGGACCACAACGGTCGCCTGGGCGATGCGCGGCGCCCGGCCGTTCGTCGCCAACCGATGGGCCTTTTCATGAATTTAGACAGGCTGATCGGCAAGGATTTCGAGGCTGGCCTCGACAATCTGCAAGCGTCTCGTAGAACGCTAAATCACCAACAGCCTCAATGCTATAGAAGGAACCGAGCGCTGCCGGCGCCGGCGCTCGAAACGCCAATCTTCATTGTCTTCGGGATCAAATTAGCCGTCTGTGAGTTTAAGCCATGGCGGCGAGGACGGCGACCCGCATGTGAGAGGAACGACAAATGAAGAAAATCTTGACCATTCTGGTGCTGACGACGGCGCTCGGCGCGTGTTCGCAGACGGAAAAAGGGGCTGCCGTGGGCGGCCTTGGCGGTGCCGCGATCGGCGCGGCGGTGGCTGGTGACCCGGTACAGGGCGCGGTTGTCGGCGGTGCGGTCGGTGCCGTGGCCGGCGCGCTGATCGGCCGGGCCAGCGAACCGGGCCAGTGCCGCTATCGCGACCGCTACGGCCGTACCTATATTGCAAGATGCCCAAGCGGTTATTGATCGGCTAGAGCGGTTCAGTGTGTGGTAGAATCCCTGAACCGCTCTAACTCTTTGCTTTCACGCAATTCCAGACGGAAAACCGCTACGCACTTTTCCTGGAATTGCTATAGGACTGCAACAACAAAACGGCGGGCACAGGCCCGCCGTTCGGTTTCCACCAGGAATGGGAAGCGATTACTCGGCGGTCGCTGCTTCCTCGGCCGGTGCGGCGGAAGCGGCTGCGACGGCGGCAGCGGCGTCATCCTGCGCCTTCTTCAGCAGGGCGGCGCGTTCCTGCGCCTTCTTGCCGGGCTCGGCCTTCTTCGGGTTGGAGCGGGCTTCGCGCTTGGCAAGGCCGGCCTCGTCGAGGAAGCGAAGCACGCGGTCGGTCGGCTGGGCGCCGTGCGACAGCCAATGCTTGACGCGGTCGGCGTCGACCTTGATGCGCTCGCCGTCCTTCGGCAGCAACGGGTTCCACGAGCCGAGCGCCTCGATGAACCGGCCGTCGCGCGGTGAACGGGCGTCGGCGACGACGACGTGGTAGTAAGGACGCTTCTTCGAGCCCGCACGGGCCAGTCTGATCTTCAGTGCCATTTCTTTTCTCCTAAATGCTCTGATTTCGTTGATGAGATTGTGGCTGGTTGTCAGCCGGTTTTCGTCACGCCGTTGGCAGCGAGTTTTTTGTCCCGCCGCTGCTCGAAGCGGCGATCTGTTCGTGGTGCCGGATCACTTCGCGGACGACGAAGTTGAGGAATTTCTCCGCGAAATCCGGATCGAGATGCGCGTCCTTGGCCAACTGGCGAAGACGGGCGATCTGCTGCTGCTCGCGCGCATGATCGGCCGGCGGCAAGCCATGTTTTGCCTTGAGCACGCCAACCGCCTTGGTGCAGCGGAAGCGTTCGGCCAGCATGTGGATGAGGGCCGCGTCGATGTTGTCGATCGAAGCGCGGTAGCCGGCCAGTATGGTGCGGGCGTCGGCCATGTCCTTTTCTTCGTTCATAGCGTGCTCACTTTTTCTTGCCGAGACCGGGCAGGCCGCCACCGCCGCCAAGGCCAGGCAGCTTCATGCCGCCGGGCAGGCCCGGCAACCCGCCGCCCGGAAGACCGCCGGGCAAGCCCTTCATGCCGCCGAGGCCGGCCGCCTGCGCCTGCTTCTGCAAGGCTTCCAGCTGCTTGGGGTCCATCTTCGACAGATCGGGCATGCCGCCCATTCCACCGGGCATCATGCCGCCGCCCAAACCGCCAAGTCCCATCTTGGAGGCAAGACCGCCCATCATGCCGCGCATGAGGCCGCCGCCCTTGCCCTTGCCGCCCATCGCCTTCATCATGTCGGCCATGCCGCGATGCATCTTCAGCAGCTTGTTGATCTCGGCGGCATCGGTGCCGGAGCCGGCGGCGATGCGCTTCTTGCGCGAGTGCTTGAGCAAGTCCGGGTTGGCGCGCTCGGCCTTGGTCATCGAGGAGATGATGGCGAGCTGGCGGCCGAACATCTTGTCGTCGAGGCCGGCGGCGGCCATCTGGTCCTTCATCTTGCCCATGCCGGGCATCATGCCCATGATGCCGCCCATGCCGCCCATCTTCGACATCTGCTGAAGCTGCTGGGCAAGGTCGTTCAGGTCGAACTTGCCCGACTGCATCTTCTTGGCCATCGCCGCCGCCTGCTCGGCATCGATGTTCTCGGCGGCTTTTTCGACCAGCGAGACGATGTCGCCCATGCCCAGGATGCGGTCGGCGATGCGCTTGGGGTGGAATTCCTCCAGCCCGTCCATCTTCTCGCCGGTGCCGATCAGCTTGATCGGCTTGCCGGTGACGGCGCGCATCGAAAGGGCGGCGCCGCCACGGCCGTCGCCGTCCATCCGGGTCAGCACAAGGCCGGTGATGCCGACGCGCTCGTCGAAGCTCTTGGCCAGGTTGACGGCGTCCTGACCGGTCAGGGAGTCGGCGACCAGCAGGATTTCGTGCGGGCCCGACACCTTCTTGATGTCGGCCATCTCGACCATCAGCGGCTCGTCGATATGGGTGCGGCCGGCGGTGTCGAGGATGACGACGTCATGGCCGCCGAGCTTGGCCGCCTGCACCGCGCGCTTGGCGATATCGACCGGGTTCTGGCCCGATATCACAGGCAGCGTCGCGACCTTGACCTGCTCGCCGAGCTGGCGCAGCTGCTCCTGCGCGGCAGGACGCCGCGTGTCGAGCGAGGCCATCAGGACCTTCTTGTTCTGACGCTCGGTCAGCCGCTTGGCGATCTTGGCCGAAGTCGTCGTCTTGCCGGAGCCCTGCAGGCCGACCATCATGACGACGACGGGAGCCGGCGCATTGAGATCGATGGCGACGCCTTCGGCGCCGAGCATGTCGACCAGCTCGTCATGGACGATCTTGACGACCATCTGTCCCGGCTTGATCGACTTCAGCACCGCGGCGCCGACCGCCTTCTCGCGCACCTTGTCGGTGAAGGACCGCACCACTTCCAGCGCCACGTCGGCCTCGAGCAGCGCACGGCGTACCTCGCGCAGCGCCGCCGAGACATCAGCCTCCGACAGCGCGCCGCGGCCGGTCAGGCCGTTCAGGATGGAGCCAAGGCGCTCTTGTAGGGACTCAAACATTGATCGACCCACCGCGCGAGAGCGCCTTGGATTCATAGTGATCCCTGTCGGGCCGATGGCCCTCCACGCCTCTTGTGCGCTCCTGTAGCGATTCAAACATTCTTTGTCCTTTCCCTGACACCCGGATGGTGCCCGAGAGGTAATGCGTTCGCGCCCAGTGTCCAAGCAAAAGCCAGTCCAAGCAAAAGCCCAAAACCAAAAAGCACCCGGGGGCGCTCAGCGCTGCCGGGTGTGGCCTCCAGGATCTGTTTACAGCACTTGGCCCCAAAGAGGCTTCGGCGTCCTGGTCGGCTTGCTCGGAGGGATACTCGTCGCGGAATTCGGGGCGTGTAGACAGGAAATCGGCGCGAGAGTCAAGGCAAGACCCGCGCGGGTAGTGGGTCAGTTTGAAATTTGCAGCGGGATGTTCATTCCGATTGGATTGAACCTGTGCCCATCGGCGCGAAGAAGCACGTCCACCTATATCTCTGATACGCTTCGAACTTCATATGGGGGATGATCGTTCGATAGAACGTCATTAGGCGCTCACAGAGATGGTACCGATCATCGGGCGCTTCCTGGACGCGCTCCCGAGGGATAAACCACTCTGCTTCTTCTGTGTCATTCATGTAGGCAGGACGAGGAAGCCTGACGTAATAGCCGTCTCTAGTCTCCCTTACGTCGCTGGAATCGATTGGCCGGCAATCTTTGTTGCCGCAGCAGTTATAATGACGAACGGGATCAGTTTTGCCGGTATACCAATCATGGGCGCCTGCATCGCCGGGCAGCACAAGCCACGCCAATGCAATGTGTCCTAGCAACTGTCTCATGGAACCAGCCCCTCACCATTTTTCCTATAGCATATTAGTGAGTGCTAACCATAGCGCTGAAAGTCTCTGGCTGCTGCTACCCCGCAATTCGCTTTTTGTAATGGCCGCGCACCATTGGCTTCTCCGCTTCCTTCGCCTCAATGAGCGCAACGATGTCGCCGATTTCCCAAAGCCTGTCAGGCACGCCAGCAGCCATCGGAACGACCTCGCATCCTAACGGCTTGCTGTGTCATGAATCCAATATGGCATCGCAAGGTGTCAAAGGCCGGATTTCAAACTGACCCACTACCCCCCCGCGGCGCCGTTTCCGGGCCGCGATCAGATCGTATCGGCGCCGTTCGGAACCTCGGCCGAGACCCTGAGCGGCGAGCGCGGATGCAGCAACAACACAATCGTCAGCAGGGTGCTGACGATGCCGATCATGGCGATAAGAACCGCGTCCGTCGTCGTCCAGCCCGGACCTTCGAGCGGCGTGGCGGTGAACAGGGCGAAGGAATTGTAGCTCTCCTGATGCGAGATCAGCAGGAAGCCGGTCAAATTGTTGCCGAGATGGGCGCCAAGCGCCGCGCCGAGATTGCCGGTGGCATAGACCAGGAGCGTCAGAAGCAGCGCGAAAGCAGCGATCGAGACCAGCACGCAAGCGTTGATTGCGGCCGACGAACCGCCGCTCCAGTGCAGCGAGGTGAACAGCAGGCCGGGCAGCAGCGCCCAGATGAAAGGACTCCGGAACCGGTTGGCCAGGCCGCGCAGCAGGTAGCCACGGAACAGCATCTCTTCGGACGACGTCTGCAACAGGGTGAGCGCAACGATCGGGATCAGGAAGAGCAGCCAGGACGACAGGCTGATCGAGCCGCGCGCGATCCCCGGCTCCAGCCAATAGAGCAGGACCTCGGACAAGGCCGAGGTGATCAGCACCGCGATCAGCCCCTTGAGGAAGTCCGATCTCGATACACGGCGGTCCGCGCCGAGAAGGGCCGATAGTGGCTCACCATGCACCCAGCGCATGGCGATCCACAGGCCGATCCAGATGCCGGCAAAAGAGGCGAGCGCGCTGAGGACGCCGATGGGCGAGGCAAGGAAACCCTGCATGGCATAGGGCGAAACCGCGGCCTGCCAGGCGAAGTAGACATAGGCGCCGCCGAACAGCACGGCGGCGGTGGTGGCGCCCCAGAGCAGGACGACGATAGCCGTTCCCAACAACAGACGGAGCAAATTGGTCCCGGCATTCGGCGTGTTGCGGTAGCGCTCGAAGGCGGTGTCGTCGATTTTCACGCTTGTCCCCGATCCCGAGTCCATCGCTCCCTTATCTAGCCGATGGCCCCGGAAATCGGAATCGATATCGCCCAAGGATATCGACAAGGATACGCGGCTCCAGGCGCTGGCCAACCCGCCGCGATCGCCTATCCAGGGTGTCGCCAGCGGCCGCGACGGCGACCGCCGGCCATGGTGTTAGCGCACCACGTACATGATGCGCCGCGTCTGCGGATCGATCAGCGCCCGTTGCCCGTTCACATAGACATAGCGGTAGTTGTAATCAGGAATTTCGCGCAGTTCGACCGTGTCGGGCAGGGTTGCGCCGGTCACCACCTCGCCATCGAGATAGACGGGGTCGAGGCGATGCGTATCGATATAGGTCCGAACTTCGGCGGGAGGCGCGGGAAAGTCACCCACGACCGGATCGCCGGAGACGATCGCGCCGGTGTAGTCGGTCGAATAGTTACCGATGTCGTCTGGCGGCGACACGACGGCAACGCTGGAGCCGTGCGGACGCTGCGTCAGCACCACCCGGGTGCCGCTGAAATCGGCGGTGACGTAGTCGGAATAAACCCAGCCCTGGCCGCCGGCTTCGGCGATCGTGCACCATTTGCTGTTTTCGATGCAGCCATTGAGCGTCGCCGACTGGCCCGCGGCGAGCACGCCGATCACCGGGTACTGCGGGCCTGGGCCGGCGCGCACGTTGAGATCGGTGACGGCTGAGACCGCGGTATCGGCAAGCGCGGCGCCCGACATCAGGGTCAGCATCCCGGCGGCGGCGGTGAACAATAGGGGTTTCATGGCTTCTCTCCGTTTCACAGTCCCTCGGCGGTGAAAACGGGGCAGCGGCGCATGCGTTCCGGCTAAAACGCGCGAGCCAACTCACGATTTGTTCCCGCGTCTTTCGGCAAACCAGTCAGAAGGTCGTGAACGAAGGCCAGTTTTTGCGCCGTCACGTCCGAGATGACGAAGGGGTAGAGGTCGGGCAGGCCCATGCAGCGGTTGATCGAATTGGAGGCTTCCGACAGCACCAGCCAGCGGGCAAGGATCCTGTCGAAGGGTTCGGGCGTGTTTGCAGGCGCCGAAGGCGCTGCCTGCAGCCCGCCGCCGGTGTCGCCCTGTGGCAGTTCGTTCGCCTCCACCGTCTCCAGCCGGCCGAGCGGAAAGTTCAGCGCGTGCACCATCTCCAGCGTGTCGGTGATGTGCAGGTGGTGGGCCCAGGTCTCGGCCCAGTCCTCCCATGGGTGCGAGGTGGCGTAGGCAGAGATGTGGTCTTGCTGCCAGTTGGGCGGGGCGCCGTCGGCGTAGTAAGCCTTCAGCGCCTGTTCGTAGTCGGCACGCTCGTCGCCGAACAAAGCCCGGAAAGCTTCCAGCCGTCGCGGATCGTCGCGGATCAGGCGGTCCCAGTAATAATGGCCGAGCTCGTGGCGGAAATGGCCGAGCAGCGTACGGTAGTTCTCACCCATCTCGACGCGACGTTTTTCACGCTCGGCCGAATCGGCTTCGGCGACATTGAGGGTGATCAGGCCATTGTCGTGACCGGTGAGAATCCGTTCGCCGCCGGGGCCGCTGCCGATCGGATCGGCGAGGAAGTCGAAGGCCAGCCCGATCTCGTCCGTCGGGTGCTGCTTGGGCGCCACCGGCAGGCCGAAGGCGAGCAGCGAATAGATGGCGCGCTTCTTCGCCGCCTCGACGCGGATCCAGCGGCCACGGTTGCCGTCGACGGAGAGATCGGGGATCAGCTGGTTCAGCACGCAGGCCCGGCAAAAGACCTGCCCCGGTTCGGCCATCCAGTTGCAGGCGCATTCGTCGGCGTTGGTGCACTGGATCGCGCCTTCGGCGCCGGACAGGACAAAGCGCGCGCCCTCGGGATCATAGAGCACGAGACTGCCGCAGTTCAGGCATTGGGCGTTCTCGAAATAGAGACGGTGGCCGCAATGCGGGCAGTCGAAGAGTTTCATATCGGTCTCAATTCATCAGGAGGACACGGGATGATCCGGCCAAACGCGAACCACAGGCCGGTGTTCCTCGTTGCGCAAGACTATTTCGCCTCGCCGGCCCGGCCTCTTCCATGTCGCCATAATAATCACTTGATCGTAGGCAAATTCCCCGGCATTCGCCAGCATCGCGCCACGGACGGTGACAAATGCGTGTTTCGCTGGCAAATTCGCAATCGGGACGTGAATCAAGGCAATCAGGAGAACAACATGGCATTGCTTGCCAAGGGTAGGATTTTAGCGGCCGCGGTGGTGGCGGTGCTAGGGCTGGCGACGGGTGCGCAGGCGGCGGCCAGCTGCGGCAAGACCGGCGCCGGCTTCGACGCCTGGAAGCAGGATTTCGCCGCCGAGGCCAAGTCCGAAGGTGTCGGGTCGAGGGGCCTGGCCGCTCTCGCCGGCGCGACCTACGCAACAAGGACGATCGCCGCCGACCGTGCCATCCACAAGGCCTTCAGCGGCTCGGTGGACGATTTCATGAAGCGCCGTGGCGGGGCCGTGATCATTTCCAGGGGCCGTGCGCTGAAGAAGTCGAACGCGGCGCTGTTCAACCAGATCGAAGCCAACTACGGCGTGTCGCCGGGCGTGCTGCTCGCCATCTGGGGCATGGAGACAGGCTTCGGCGCCTCCATGGGCAACCAGAATACGGTCTCCGCCATTTTGACGCTTGCCTATGATTGCCGCCGCCCCGACTACTTCCACCCGCACGCCATCGCGGCCCTGAAGCTGGTCGACCGCGGGGCGTTGAGCTCCTCGTCGGTTGGCGCCATGCATGGCGAGATCGGCCACACCCAGTTCCTGCCTGGAAATGTCTTGAAGTATGCGGTCGGCAGCGGAAACCTGCGCGACAAGGCCACCGCGTTGGCCTCCACCGCCAACTTCCTCAAGGGCCATGGCTGGCGGGCTGGTGCCAGCGCGCAGTCGAATATGGAGGCGATCGCCGGCTGGAATTCCGCGAGCGTCTACCAGCAGGCCATCGCCCGCATCGCCACCGCGATCGACGCCGACTGATCGAAATTCCGTCTGGAATTGTGTCCAAACGATATCATCGATGGCAAGCCCGGCCAGGGCTCTCTTCGAGCGTTTGCGCTGCCCCTCATCCGCCTGCCGGCGATCGTTGCTCGAAAAGCCAAGCAGTTGGCTTTTCGTCCGCTGCGCGGACCACGCCTCACCTCCCCGTATGGTGACGGGGAGAAGGGATTTGCGGCGATGTTGGCGCTCGTTCTGCAGCGCTGTCGATTGACGAAAGCTTTGATTTTAGCGTTTTTCTCCCCGTCCAGCAGCGCCAGGTATCGGCCGAGATGGCGCGTCCGGCTATTTACTGCGGTTGCGCGCGGCCAATGTGCGCAGCCTCAGCGCATTGAGGCGGATGAAGCCGGCGGCGTCCTTCTGGTCGTAGGCGCCACGGTCGTCCTCGAAGGTGACCAGGGCGTCGGAATAGAGCGTCTTCCCAGACTTGCGGCCGGTGACCATGACATTGCCCTTGTAGAGCTTCAGCCGCACCGTGCCTTCGACGTCTTCCTGGCTCTTGTCGATCATCGCCTGCAGCATCAGGCGCTCGGGCGAGAACCAGAAGCCGTTGTAGATGAGCTCCGCGTAGCGCGGCATGAACTCGTCCTTGAGGTGCGCGGCGCCGCGGTCGAGCGTGATCGATTCGATGGCGCGATGGGCGACGATCAGGATGGCGCCGCCGGGCGTTTCATACACGCCCCGCGATTTCATGCCGACGAAGCGGTTCTCGACCAGGTCGAGCCGGCCGATGCCATTGTCGCGGCCGAGATCGTTGAGCGCGGCCAGCATGGTGGCCGGCGACAGCTGCTTGCCGTTGAGCGCGACCGGATCGCCCTTCAGGAACTCGATCTCGATCTCGGTCACGGCATCCGGCGCGTCCATCGGCGACACCGTGCGCTGGTGGACGAATTCCGGCGGCTCGCTCCACGGATCCTCGAGCACCTTGCCCTCGGAGGAGGAGTGCAGCAGGTTGGCGTCGACCGAGAACGGCGCATCGCCCCTCTTGTCCTTCGGCACCGGGATCTGGTGCTGTTCGGCGAAGTTCATCAGGTCGGTGCGCGACTTGAACGACCAGTCGCGCCACGGCGCGATGACCTTGATGTCGGGGTTGAGCGCGTAAGCCGAAAGCTCGAAACGCACCTGGTCGTTGCCCTTGCCGGTGGCGCCATGCGCAATGGCGTCGGCGCCGGTTTCGCGGGCGATCTCAACCAGGTGCTTGGAGATCAGCGGCCGCGCGATGGAGGTGCCAAGCAGATAGGTGCCTTCATAGACGGTGTTGGCGCGAAACATCGGGAAGACGAAGTCGGACACGAATTCCTCGCGCACGTCGACGACGCGGATATCCTTGATGCCCATCATCTCGGCCTTGCGGCGCGCCGGCTCCAGCTCGCCGCCCTGGCCGAGATCGGCGGTGAAGGTGACGACCTCGGCGCCGAGCTCGGTCTGCAGCCATTTCAGGATGATGGATGTGTCGAGGCCGCCGGAATAGGCGAGCACGACTTTCTTGACGTCTTTGAGCTTGGACATTTGGCGGTTCCGCGACAGGAGTTCTCGGCGCGCGAGGTATCACGCCGCTTCAAGGCTGCGCAAGAGATGAACACGAGGCAGGTGGGTGACACCACGATCGGCCGGGCTGGATCAGCACTCTTGCCGTCGGGTCGCTGGCAAGAAAGGGCGGCATCCTCTATAGGCTGATCTCCCCAAGCCAAAGGGCCCCCGCCATGTCCTTCATTCCCGACACCACGACGCTGATCCAATTCGCCATCGCCACCGTGATCCTGGCGATCACGCCAGGCCCTGACATGACGCTGTTCGTGTCGCGCACGCTGAGCCAGGGGCGCGCCACCGGCTTCGCCTCGATGGCGGGCGCGCTGTGCGGCACGCTGATCCACACCACGCTGGTGGTGGTCGGCGTCTCGGCGCTGATCGTCGCCTCGCCGATGGCGTTCTTCGCGCTCAAGATCTTCGGCGCCGGCTATCTGGTCTTCCTCGCCTGGCAGGCGATCGCCAAGGGCTCGGCGTTTTCGCCGGAGAAGAAGAGCGGCCCGCAAATTTCCCTGCTGCGCAGTTGGGCGGCGGGGCTCGGCGTCAACCTGCTCAACCCGAAGATCATCCTGTTTTTCATGACCTTCCTGCCGCAGTTCGTCTCCGCGCACGACCCGCACGCGCCGGGAAAGCTGTTCTTCCTCGGCGCCATGTTCATCGTGCTGTCGATCCCGGTGACGGCGCCGATGGTGCTGGCGGCGGAAAAATTCTCGGCGGCGATGAAGGCCAGCCCACGCGTCACGCGCGTGGTCGACTATCTCTTCGCCGGCGTGTTCTCGGCCTTCGCGCTCAAGATCCTGACGGCCCAGGCGAAATAGACGCTTTCCCGTCCTGCCACCAGCTTCCGGCCCAGCGCCCGGCGCTCAGCCAATAAAAGATGCCGCCGACCATGCCGCCGCCAATGACGGCCATGATGGCGCCGGTCCCGGTGACCGCGAAGGGGGAATCGCCGGCGTGGTCGACGAGGCCGAGGAAAACCCCCGCCACCACCGCGCCCGCCAGCGCGTAGAACAGCCAGTCGCGCCGGCCGAGGATTTCGGCAATCAGGATGACGACGGCGGCCGGCATGAAGCCGAAATAGGCAACGAACAGGGCGACGAAAGGAATTGAAAAATAGAGCGATGCCGTCGCCGCCGGATGGGCTTGCGCCGGCGCGTAGCCGAACGAGGCCAGGAACAGGATGTTGAGGAAGGCGCTCGCCGCCAGCGAGGCGACGGCATAGCCGAACAGGATGATGGCAAGGCGGACGATGTAGGCGACGAGGCGGTTCATCGGGGATCACGGCCCGCGCGATGACCGGACTTGCGC
Source organism: Mesorhizobium sp. ES1-4 (assembly GCF_020164745.1). GTDB lineage: Bacteria > Pseudomonadota > Alphaproteobacteria > Rhizobiales > Rhizobiaceae > Mesorhizobium. The sequence continues at coordinate 96,065 of NZ_JAIUGV010000007.1, forward strand.
CCAGCCAGAAGCCAGTAGACCCAGCCGGCGGCAATGCCGGCCGCGGCCAGAAAGCCGAGGAAGCCCGGGTTGAAAACGAAGCCTCCGGCCGAGCCCGGGACAAAAACACCGAAGGCGATCGACGTGATCGCACCGGTGACGGCAAAATAGAACCACCCTCGCAGCGCCAGCCGCTCGGCGACGAAGATCGCGGGGCCGACGATCAGCAGCGCGCAGATCGCCACGGTCAGCACGGCAAGCGGAAAGGAGGCCAGCCAGTCGAATGTGAAAATGATCGACCAGTTGCCGTCCTCGATTCCGGCCAACAGAACGATCAGCAGCACAGGCACCAGGATCGAGGTCAGCACGGCGGCGACATAGCCGACCGCGATCACCGTTAAGCGCTTCGAGCAGGCGACGAGACGGCTCACGCCTCGCCGTGCCCCGCAATCATCATGGCTTCCAGCGCAAGGCGGTCGACCTTGCGCATGCGCTCCGATTCCGACTTCAGCTGGCCGCAGGCGGCCAGGATATCGCGGCCGCGCGGCGTGCGGATCGGCGAGGCATAGCCGGCATTGTTGATGTAGTCGGCGAACTTCTCGATCGTCTCCCAGTCCGAGCACTGGTAGTTGGTGCCCGGCCACGGGTTGAACGGGATCAGGTTGATCTTGGCCGGAATGCCCTTGAGCAGCTTGATCAGGCCCTTGGCGTCCTCGATGGAATCGTTGACGTCCTTCAGCATCACATATTCGAAGGTGATGCGCTTGGCGTTCGACAGGCCGGGATAGGCGCGGCAGGCGGCGATCAGCTCCTTGAGCGGATATTTCTTGTTGATCGGCACCAGCAGGTCGCGCAGATCGTCATTGGTGGCATGCAGCGAAATCGCCAGCATGACGCCGATCTCCTCGCCGGTGCGCAGGATTTCCGGCACGACGCCGGAGGTCGACAGCGTGATGCGGCGCTTCGACAGGGAAAGGCCGTCGCCGTCGGAGGCGATCAGCAGCGCCTTCTTGACCGCCTCGAAATTGTAGAGCGGCTCGCCCATGCCCATCATGACGATGTTCGACACCTTGCGGCCCTCGGCCGGCACGATGGCGCCGTCGGGCGTGTCGCGGTCGGGGAAATCGCCGAGCCGGTCGCGCGCGGTCAGCAACTGCGCCAGGATCTCCTCCGTGGTCAGGTTGCGCACCAGCTTCTGCGTGCCGGTGTGGCAGAACGAACAGGTCAGCGTGCAGCCGACCTGCGAGGAGATGCAGAGCGTGCCGCGGCCTTCCTCGGGGATATAGACGGTTTCGATCTCGACCGGCCGGCCGGCGCCGCGCGGCGGAAAGCGGAACAGCCACTTTCGCGTGCCGTCGGCGGAAATCTGCTCCTCGACGATTTCGGGCCGGGCGACGGTGAAGTGCTTGTCGAGTTCGGCGCGCAGGTCCTTGGAAATGTTGAACATGCCGGCGAAATCGGAAACGCCGCGCACATACATCCAGTGCCAGAGCTGCTGGGCGCGCATTTTCGCCTGGCGCTCCGGCACGGTGCCCGAGGCAATAAGGGCCTGCGCCAGCTCGGCGCGCGTGAGCCCGATCAGCGATGGTTTTTCGGAGGGCGCAGCGCGGGCGCGCAACGCGTCACGGGCGCCTTCGGCGGTGAGGTCGAGTGAAAAGGTCATGGTCGCACTGATGTAAGTGGTTTGCGGCCGATTTCATGCATCGTGCCGGACGTCAATCGCGGCGCATAGCACAGCTTGGCGGCAGAGTCATGCTGCGGATGATCGGCCAACCTGTCCCGTCGCTCGGCGGCGTCGGACGAAGTGCGCCTGCCTGGTGCTGTCCCTGGCGCGCGATCGATCACATATTCGTGTCGGCGTAACGGCTGGCGAGCTGTCCGCGAACACTGAACGGGGCGACTGTGCCCCTGCACAATGGGAGTATGCGGAATGAACTCGATCAAGCTCGCCGTCATTGCCGGCCTCGCCGCTCTTTGCGCCTCGCAGGCATTCGCGGAGGATACGATGGGCACCATGACCATGATGAAGGGTGGCCAAGTGACCGCGATCATGCCCGACGGGCACATGGGCACCATGATGCCGGACGCCAAGATGAGCGCCGACATGATGAAGATGGCCAAGCCGATCAAGCATTGCATGATGATGATGACCGACGCCAAGGGCAAAACCTACATGGTCGACACGTCGACCAAGAAAGCCCAGGCCGAATGTGAAAAAATGGCCATGTGACGATCTCGCCAGTGCTTGCCCGCCGGCCCGGAGGCCGGCGGGACGGGCAGCTTTGATATCTGGGCGCCCATGATGCCGTCCGCGAGCTTTCGCACCTCACGGCAAATCCGACCTGACTCATGATCGCGGGCTCCTTGCTGAAGAGGACACAACCGCGATGCGGCTTTTTGATCCGTCCGATCAGCAGACTCGCACTTGATCGACATCATGTCTGTGTTAGGGCTGGGTTTTCCCATGAGGACAGAGATGGCCGGCCAATCGCGAAGACATCCCATGCTGCGGCGTTCGCGCGCCATGTGGGCCTCGCGCCGCGTCTGGCAGCCGCGTCTGGTGTTCTGGGCGGGTGCGATTTCGATCGGCCTGATCAGCGTGTTGTTTGCCATACTGGCCGACAAGGCACAGGCGCTGTTCCACGTGGTGATCGGCAATGACGGCGGCTGGCGGTTCTATCTGCCGCTTGCGATCACGCCGCTTGGTTTTGTCTTTTGCGCATGGCTGGCGCACGCTTTCTTCCCGGGCTCGCAAGGCAGCGGCATTCCGCAGGCGATCGCCGCCCGGCACCTGCGCGACGACGACGACCGCAGCCATATCCTGTCGCTCAGATTGGTGGCGGGCAAGATAGCCCTCACTCTTGTCGGCCTGTTCTGCGGCGCTTCCATCGGCCGCGAAGGGCCGACCGTGCAGGTCGGCGCCTCGCTGATGCTGCAGGCAGCGCGTTGGGGCGGCATGGCGCATGCGCGCGGCCTGATCCTGGCGGGATCGGCCGCCGGCATCGCCGCCGCCTTCAACACGCCGCTTGCCGGCATCGTCTTCGCCATCGAGGAGATGGGCCGCACCTATGAGGCGCGCACCAACGGACTGGTGCTGACGGCGGTCATCCTGGCCGGCCTTGCCTCGCTCGGCTTGCTCGGCAACTACACCTATTTCGGCGTGTCCAAGGACACGATCTCGTTTGCCGCCGATTGGCCGCTGGTGATCGCCTGCGGCGTCATCGGCGGCGGCTTCGGCGCATTGTTCTCGTTGCTGGCCCTCAAGGGAACACGCAGGATCCGGCGCTGGCACGCGCTGCAGCCGCTGTGGCGCGCCCTGCTGGTGGCGGCGGTCTGCGGGCTGGCGGTGGCGGTGATCGGCATCGTCTCGGGCGGGCTGACCTTCGGCACCGGGTATGCGCAGGCGCGCAGCGCGGTCGAAGGCGCGCCGCTGCCCTGGTTCTTCTTTGCCGAGAAATTCGCGGCCGGGCTGCTGTCGATGATCTCAGGGATACCCGGCGGCATCTTCGCGCCCTCGCTGGCGGTGGGCGCGGGCATCGGCAGTTCGCTCGGCCTGGTGTTCGGCAGCAGCGCCGGCGTCGCGGCCCTGCTCGGCATGGCCGGCTATTTCGCCGGCGTGGTGCAGGCGCCGATGACGGCCTTCGTCATCATCCTCGAAATGACCGGCAATCATGACAATGTCATCGGCCTGATGCTGGCCTCGATGCTGGGCTACGGCACGGCGCGCCTGATCTCGCACGAGCCGCTCTATCACGCGCTGTCGCGCGTCTTCATCGCCGAGGCGATCCGGCGCCGGCGGGCAGAGGCCCTGCCGGAATCAGCCCATGCCTGAAAAGCAAAAGGCCGGGCGTCGCGGCCCGGCCTTTTGGTTTCACAACGAAGCGACAGCCTAGAGTGGTTCAGCGTCTGATAGAATCGCTGAACCGCTCTAGCTCCTTGTTTTCACGCAATTCCGGACGGAAAACCGCTACGCACTTTTCCTGGAATTGCTCTAGTTGCACTTGGCGATCGAGGACAGCGCCGCCGAAATGCCCTTCAGCGAAAAGACATAGCTCGTCGGATTGCCGCGGCCCGACTTCGCCGATACCTTCATGTCGGTGCCGGACTTCATGGCGGCGATCAGCACCGGCTCCTCGGCGGCGTTCTCGACCCATGCGGATTTGCCGCGCGTGAACATCGAGAAGGTCTTCTTGTCGATGGTGACGATGGCCTTGGAACCTTCCTGGAAATTGTAGCCGGCGATGAACTGCGGCTCATAGGATATCTGCTGGCCCGGTCGCTGGCTGACGAAGAAGAACATGTCGCCATGGTCGAGCGTCGACGGCTGCTTGTCGGTCGGCACGGTCAGCACATAACAGACCTTGCCGCCAGACGCCTGGTAGCTGTAGGTGCCCCAGGCATTGTGCTGGCCGATCTTGGTCGCCTGCTGCGCCAACGCCGGCGCTGCCGAGGCCGCCAGGACCAGGCTCGAAACTAGTGCAATCAATCCGCGCATCGCTTTTCCCATATTCCAAATGGTGCGGAGGCGGGCCGCATGGCGTCCTGCCGTCGCTTCATTTTGATTTAATCTGGGTTACCAAACGGTGAATTTCCCAAGAGAAAGGGACCTTCACCCCAGGAAACCGCCGCCATCTCCGCACCGCCGCCTTATTCAGCGGCTGGCACGGCGTCCCTTCGGGGACTTGGAGGCCACGAAAACGGCAAGAGTTTGACTTTTAACCCGTTCGCTCAACGCCTCCGCCCGGAGGTCGGGCCGATGCGGCGGGATTCGGCTGGCGGGCTTCAGCCCTTGTCCGCGATCGCGTCCCTGGCGGCCTGCCGATGCGCCGGCGTGATATGGGCGCTGACGGCGGTGATCGCGGCGGTCAGCACCGCGATATCGTCGGTGAAGCCGAGACCGAAGATGAAGTCGGGAATGAGGTCGACCGGCAGGACGAAGTAGCCGAGCGCTGCCACCAATATGCCCTTGGCGCGCAACGGCGTGTCCTTGTCCATGGCACAGTAGTAAGCGGCGACGACGTCTTCCATGAACGGAATCTGCCGGGCGGCCTTCTTGGCGGTGCGCCAGAATTTCTCGCGCACTTCGCCCTCCCCGCCCAGCTTGTCGCCGAAGCCGAAGAAGTCAAAACCGGAACCCTGCGCCATCAATCTCTCCTTGCGGGTCCCGTGCGCATATCTACGCACGCCCGCCGATCAAAATGTGGTGAAAGCCGGACCCCGCTGCAAGATGCCGGCGCCGATTTGCCGGGTCCGCACCGGCCCGTGCGCATGGCCAAGCCGCGTTCAGCCGCCGAAATAACGGTTCATCTTTCTGGCCAGTTCGATATCGAGCGCCGTGACGCCGCCGGCGTCATGCGTGTTCAAGGTCACGTCGACGGTCTTGTAGACATTCGACCAGTCGGGATGATGGTCCATCTTCTCGGCGGCCAGCGCCACCCGGGTCATGAAGGCGAAGGCTTCGGAGAAATTGTTGAAGGTGAAGGTGCGGCCGATCGAGGCGCCGTCCTGCGCCAGCGTCCAGCCGGCAAGCCCCTTCAGCGCTGCCTCGGCGGCTTGCCTGTCCAGTTTCTCTCTCGTCATGTCCGTTTCCCGTGCTATTGCGCTGAAGACGCAACCATAGCGCCGGATCGATGATCGCGAAGCCCATAAATTCCATTCTTTTCGTCTGCCTCGGCAACATCTGCCGGTCGCCGCTGGCGGAAGGCGTCCTTCGCGCCGTGCTGGCGGAGCGCGGATATGGTTGGGATATCGTGCTCGATTCGGCCGCGACCGGCGGCTGGGAGGTCGGCTCCGCTCCCGATCCGCGCTCGATTGCCGTGGCATCGCGCCACGGCATCGATATCTCGCGGCAGCGGGCGCGCAAGATCACGCCGGAAGACTTTCACCGCTTCGACCTGATCTTCGGCATGGACCGGTCCAACGTCGCCGACCTGAAGGCGCTGACGCCGGCGGCGGTGCGCGACCGCATCCACCTGTTCCGGGAATTCGCCGAGGGAAGGCCGCGCGATGTGCCGGATCCCTATTATGAGGACCAGGAAGCGTTCGCCGAGGTCTACCGCATGATCCGCGAGGCGTCGGAGGCGCTGGCGGCGCGGCTGGCGGCGCGCGTATCGACGCCGGACAGCGGCCAGGCTTCCTCAACGATATAGGGACCGCCGCCGACCGAATCGCGCGACGACATCAGCACGAAGCGGCCGATGCGGAAGGGCAGCGTCGAGAAATTGCCGCGGGCCGACAGATATTGGGCGACGTCGAGCGGGCTCGAATTGCGCAGGCGCGCCAGCGTCACATGCGGCATGAACTTGCGCGGATCGGCGGGGATGCCGAGCCGTTGGCAGATGCGCTCGATCTCGGCCTGAAGGGCCGCCAGATCGGGCGAGGGGGAAGCGCCCGCCCACACCGCGTGCGGCTTTTTCTGGCCGAAAGCGCCGACACCCGACAGCGTCAGCGAGAAGGACGGGCGGTGCACCCGGTCGAGCGCGTTGGCGATCTCGTCGGCGACGTGGCCTTCGACATCGCCGATGAAGCGCAACGTCAGATGGTAGTTTTCGACGTCGATCCAGCGGGCGCCAGGCAGGCCGCCCCGGAGCATGGACAGCGAAAGGGCGGCGTCACGCGGAATTTCGAGGGCGGTGAAAAGACGCGGCATGAAGAGCCTCCCTTCCTCGAATCGAACTGTCATCCCTAGCGAATCATCGATGATCAAATGGAGCAAGTGGTTTGTTGGTCGCAGGCTTTGCTAAAACTTTCCCTAACGGAAAGCGGCTTTGTCGGACTTCATGAACCTCCCGGCGCCGCCGCGATGGCTTTTTCCACCGTCGGCAGGATGCGCTCGACCATCAGGTCGACCCCTTCGGCGTTCGGATGCAAGCCGTCCTCGAGTTGCAAAGCGGGATGGCCGGCGACGCCGTCGAGAAAGAACGGGTACAGCGTAACGCCGTATTTGGTGGCGAGTTCCGGAAAGATGGCGTCGAACGCGTTCTGGTAGTCGGCGCCGAGATTGGGCGCCGCCCGCATGCCGGCCAGAAGCACGGCGATCTTGCGCTCCTTGAGCTTGCCCAACATCTCGTCCAGGTTCTTCTTGGCGATCTCGGGCGCAACGCCGCGAAGCATGTCGTTGGCGCCGAGTTCGAGGATGACCAGTCGCGTTCCGTCCGGCACCGACCAGTCGAGCCGCGCCAGGCCGCCGCTGGTGGTGTCGCCGGAGACCCCGGCATTGGCGACGGTGACGTCATGGCCCCTGGCGCGGAGGGCGGCCTGCAATTTGTCGGTAAAACCCTCGCCAGGGCCAAGGCCGAACCCCGCCATCAGGCTGTCACCGAAGCCGACGATCTTGTATGGCGCGGCGTGCGCCGGCGAAATGACGCCGCAAATGGCGAGGAAAAGGATCAGGCCTGCGGCAAAGCGGCGTTTGAAAGACATGCGGCGCGCCCCATATGACAGAGAATTCTTCCGGCGACGGCTTCCGACAGGCAGAGCCTCCCTTTCCATATAGGACGCTTTCATTTTGACAGAAGCCGTCATCGCGCTGAAAGACGTATCCCTGACGCTTGGCGAAGGGGCTTCGTTGGTCCATGTGCTGAAGGGCGTCAGCCTTGAGGTGGCGCGCGGCGAGGCCACGGGTATCGTCGGCCCTTCGGGATCCGGCAAGTCGACATTGCTGATGGTGCTGGCAGGGCTGGAAGGGGTCGATTCAGGTACGGTCCGAATCGCCGGCGAGCTGCTCAACGGCAAAACCGAGGACCAGATCGCTTCGTTTCGTGGCCGAAACATTGGCATTGTGTTCCAATCCTTCCATCTCATCCCCAACATGACGGCGCTGGAAAACGTCGCGGTGCCGCTGGAACTGGCCGGCCACGCCGATCCGTTTTCGGTGGCGGAACGGGAACTGGCGGCGGTCGGCCTCAGCGACCGCGTCACCCATTATCCCGGCGAACTCTCGGGTGGCGAGCAGCAGCGCGTGGCGATAGCGCGGGCGCTGGCACCGTCGCCGCGCATCCTCATCGCCGACGAGCCGACCGGTAATCTCGACCAGGCGACCGGGCGGCAGGTCGCCGATCTGTTGTTCGCCAAGGCCGCCGAGCGCGGCATGACGCTGGTGCTGGTCACCCATGACCCGGCGCTCGCGGCGCGCTGCTCGCGCCAGGTTTCGATGCGCTCCGGCCGCATCGAAGCACCGGCGCCGGTCAAGGTCACCGCCTGATGCCGCTGGCGCGGACCTTGAGGCTTGCCATCCGCTTTTCGCTGCGCGAGATGCGTGGCGGCCTTTCCGGCTTTCTTATATTCCTCGCCTGCATAGCGCTCGGCGTGGCGGCCATCGGCGGCGTCAATTCGGTGGCCCGCTCCATCACCGCCGGCGTCGCCGACCAGGGCCAGGTGCTGCTCGGCGGCGATCTTCGCTTCGAGATCAACCAGCGCGACGCCAGCCCGGCCGAACTCGGTTTTCTCGACGGACTGGGCGTCGTCTCGCATACCGCCGGCATGCGCTCGATGGCGCGTCTTGCCGATGGCACGGACCAGGCGCTGGTCGAGGCCAAGGCGGTCGACGAGGCCTATCCGCTCTATGGCGCGCTGGAGACCGAACCGGCGCTGTCGAAGCAGGAACTGTTCGGCCGGCAGTTCGGCGTTTTCGGCGCCGTGGCACCAGACCTTCTGTTCGAACGGCTGCATCTCAAGATCGGCGACCGGCTGAAGCTCGGCACCGCCACATTCGAACTGCGCGCCAGGCTGGTGACCGAGCCCGACGCTGTCTCCGACGGGTTCGGCTTCGCGCCAAGGTTGCTGATCTCGACCGAGGCCCTGGCGGCAACTGGGCTGGTCCAGCCGGGCAGCCTGGTCGAGAACGCCTACAAGGTCCGGCTGCCCGCCGGTGCCGACGAGGCGCGGCTGAAGGCTGTCCAGGACCAGGCGGCCAAGGATTTCCCAGAGGCAGGCTGGTCGATCCGGACGCGCGGCAACGCCGCACCGGCGCTGTCCTCCAACATCGAACGCTTCTCGCAGTTCCTGACGCTGGTCGGCCTCACCGCGCTGGTGGTCGGCGGCGTCGGCGTCGCCAATGCCGTGCGTGCCTATCTCGACGGCAAGCGCGGCGTCATCGCAACCTTCAAGAGCCTGGGTGCGTCCGGCGGCTTCGTCTTTGCCGTCTACCTCGTGCAGATCCTGATCATCGCCCTGCTCGGCATCGGCGCCGGCCTGGTGCTGGGCGCGCTGATGCCCTTTGTCGCGAGTGCCGCCCTGGAGTCGGTTATTCCGGTGCCCGCGCAGGGCGGCTTCTATCCCGGCGCGCTCGCCATGGCGGCCCTGTTCGGCCTGCTGGTGACGCTCGCTTTCGCGTTGCTGCCGCTTGGCCGTGCTCGCGACGTGCCGGCGACCGCGCTGTTCCGGGAGATGGGGCTGGAAGGCCGCGGCCTGCCGCGCCCCGTCTATGTCATTTCGGCGCTCGGCATCGCGCTTGTCCTGGCGGCGCTAGCGATCCTGTTTTCGGGCGACCAGCGCATATCCTCGATCTTCGTCGGCGCCACCATTTTTGCTTTCCTGGTGCTGCGTGTCGTCGGCGGACTGGTGCAGTGGGCAGCCAGGAAAAGCCCGCGCGTGCGCTTTGTCGCGCTCAGGCTTGCCATTGGCAATATCCACCGGCCCGGCGCCCTGACGCCGTCCGTGGTGCTGTCGCTGGGGCTTGGACTGACGCTCCTGGTGACGCTGGCGCTGATCGACGGCAATCTCCGGCGCCAGATCTCCGGCAACCTGCCGGAGCGGGCGCCGAACTTCTTCTTCGTCGACATCCAGGGCAGCGAAGTCGATGCGTTCTCCTCGCTGATCGCGAAGGAGGCGCCGCAGGGAACGCTGGCCAAGCTGCCGATGCTGCGTGGCCGGGTGATGGCGCTCAACGGCATCGATGTCGACAAGGTCAAGGTGCCGGCCGAGGGCGCCTGGGTGCTGAAGGGAGATCGCGGCCTGACTTACGACACCAGGCAGCCGGAAAACGCGACGCTGACCGAGGGCAAATGGTGGCCGGACAATTACGCCGGCGAGCCGCTGGTTTCGTTTTCCGACAAGGAAGGCAAGGAAATCGGGCTGAAGCTCGGCGACACCGTCACCGTCAATGTGCTCGGCCGCAATGTCACGGCGCGGATCGCCAATTTCCGCCAGGTCGAATGGGAGACGATGGGCATCAATTTCGTCATGGTTTTCTCGCCGAACACATTCGCCGGCGCCCCGCATGGCTGGATCGCGACGCTCACCGAAAAGAAGGCATCGACGGCCGACGATGCGCGCGTCCTCAACGCCGTCACCCGCGCTTTCCCGGCCGTGACGACGGTGCGGGTCAAGGACGCGCTCGACATCGTCAACCGGCTGGTCGGCCAGCTCGGCACGGCGATCCGGGCGGCGGCAGGCGTGGCGCTGATCGCCTCGATCCTGGTGCTTGCCGGGGCGCTCGCCGCCGGCAACCGGGCGCGCATCCATGACGCGGTGGTGCTGAAGACGCTGGGCGCGACGCGCACGACGCTGATTTCGGCGTTCTCGCTGGAATACATGCTGATCGGGCTCGCCACCGCCATCTTCGCGCTCGCCGCCGGCAGTGCGGCCGCTTGGTTCGTCGTCGCGCGCATCATGGCCCTGCCGTCGCATTTCATGCCGCAGGTAGCGGTCGCCACGATCGCCTTTTCGCTGGTGATCACTGTCGGCATCGGGCTCGCCGGCACATGGCGGGTGCTCGGTCACAAGGCGGCACCCGTGCTGCGAAACCTCTGATTCGCCAGCCCGGCGCGGCCTGTCCGGGTTAAATCTTGGTAAGAATGCCCTCCGAAACGGCTGCGAAGCAGCATTTTTGGCCCGTCACGAACCGTTACACCCGGTTACGGTCTTGTTCTCGACGCGAATAACCATCATATTTCGGCTCAGGCATGCTGGAGCCCCGCCAGCGGCGCCTGGGTCCGCAAGAGGCCCGACACCGGACGGGGCAGAAGCAACAGAGGATTTCCAATGGCTGATCCCATTCGCAATTATCAGACGTCGGCGGTGCCCGGCGTCCGCGCCGACATCGACCAGGGTCTGCGCGCGTACATGATCAAGGTCTACAATCTGATGGGGCTTGGCCTGCTCATCACCGGCCTTGCCGCCATCGGCACCATCATGCTGGCCACCACCACCGACCCGGCCTCGGCCGTCGCGACGCTGCCAAGCGGCGAGATGCTGACCTCGTTCGGCTATGCGATCTTCGGCTCGCCGTTGCGCTGGGTTGTGATGCTGGCGCCGCTGGCCGCCGTGTTCTTCCTGTCGTTCAGGATCCAGTCGATGAGCGTCGCCGCCGCGCAGACGACGTTCTGGGTCTATGCCGGCCTCGTCGGCCTGTCGCTGTCGTCGATCTTCCTGGTCTACACCACGGCAAGCATCTCGCAGACCTTCTTCGCCACCGCCGCCGCCTTCGGCGCGCTGTCGCTGTTCGGCTACACCACCAAGCGCGATCTGTCGGCGATGGGCTCGTTCCTGATCATGGGCGTGTTCGGCATCATCATCGCGTCGGTGATCAACATCTTCCTGCAGTCGTCGGCGCTGACCTTCGCCGTTTCGGCGATCGGCGTGCTGGTGTTCGCCGGTCTTACCGCCTACGACACGCAGAAGATCAAGGAGATGTATTTCGAGGGCGATGCTTCCGACGTCGCCGGCCGCAAGGCCATCATGGGCGCGCTGTCGCTCTACCTCGATTTCATCAACCTGTTCATGTTCCTGCTCCAGTTCATGGGCGACCGCCGCTAAGCGGTATTGGACCATCAACTTTCACCAGGGCGGCCCAACGGCCGCCCTTTTCTTTTGTGCGGGCCTCTGCTGCTATCGAGGCATATAAGTGGTTTGCATAAAGAATGAGCAACATCGTGATCCGGCCGGCGACCCCGGCCGACCTCGACATCATCACCGAAATCTATGCCGACGCGGTCGTCAACGGCACGGCGAGCTATGAGCTGGAGCCGCCCGGGCGCGCCGAGATGGGCGCGCGGTTCGCCACGCTCGCGGCCGGCGGCTTTCCCTATCTGGCGGCGGAGAAGGATGGCGCCATGCTCGGCTATGCCTATGCCGGCCCCTTCCGGCCGCGCCCGGCCTATCGGTTCATCGTCGAGGACTCGGTCTATGTCGGGCCTGATGCCAAGGGCCAGGGCGTCGGCCTCAAGCTGATGCGGAGCCTGATCGCGGCGGTCGAGGCGGCGGGCTTTCGCCAGCTCGTCGCGGTGATCGGCGATGGCCACGCCGACAGCGCCTCGGTCAGGCTGCACGAGAAGCTCGGCTTCCGCCATTCCGGCCGCCTCGAAGGCTCCGGCTACAAGCACGGGCGCTGGCTGGACACGGTGTTCATGCAGCTGTCGCTGAACGGCGGGGCATCGGTGCCGCCCGATCAGGCTTCTCTGCCGGAGCGGAAGTTCCGGGAGGGGGAATTGAAGAACTGACGAATTGAGGAACTGAAGAACGAAAAAAGAAAAAAGGGGGCGACGACGTCTGAGTATCTTCCTCCTCAATTCCTCAATTCCTCAATTCCTCAATTCCTCAATTCCTCAATTCCTCAATTCCCCAGTCAAACCTGAACCAGCTTCAGCTTGCTGTCGAAGACGCCGAGCACGCGGCCAAGCTCCTGGCCGCGTTTGAGGATGCGCCCGCCCGCGGCGATGACCGCGAAAGCGCCCTGTTTGCGCGCCAGCTTGGGATCCTTGACGATCTGGAACAGCGGCACTTCGCTGGCCCGGCGGAAGACGGAAAACACAGCGCGGTCGGTGAGATGATCGATGGCGTAGTCGCGCCATTCATTGGCGGCGACCATGCGTCCGTAGAGCCTGAGGATCTGGTCCAGTTCACGCCGGTCGAAGCGGACCGGCTGATCGAGACGCTCGCGTCGCGCCTCGTGGAGCGGGATCAATATTGCGGATGCGTCTCCATCCCCCATCCCGCTGCCGTCATCAGTCATGCCTCGATCCCTCGAAAATGAATCTTTGCCAACCAAAGTTGGCCTCTTCGCACCGCAATTGCAAGGGCCGGCGAGCGAAGGCGGCGGCGAGCCGTTTCCGTCGCGTCCAGTCACGTTTATGAAACGCATGTTGGAATTGGTGATGCTTCGCCACATTTCTGCCTCTTTTTATCCGCGCTCATGCCCCAATGTCCGACGAATTTACCGGCGTTGCCTGAGACGGTTCGGTCCGGCACCGGCTCGTAAACCCCAAGCCCCCCGCCCACGGGTCTGCGTCGGATCGAACCAACCTCGGTGTTTTCTTCGGAAAAACCAGGTGCGACGATCCCAAAACCTAAATGACCGGCGTCAGAAGCAAGCTGACGTCGGTTTTTTCGTTTTTGGAGCTTTTACCGAACCGTGGCGAGTGAGCGCGGAGCCCGAAATGGGCCTGCCTCCACATCGCTGATTCAATTCCGTCGACCGCACTTGCCATTTCCCGTCTCACTTAATAGGGTGTTAAGTGAGACGGGAACGGGCAATGCCACGCGCATCGGACTCCACCGCAGAACAGTTGAATGACGAGGCGGCCGCGCCTGAGACCGGCGGCGTCGGGTCTCGCATCAAGGCGCTGCGCGCGGCGCGGCGCGTCTCGCTGCGCCAGCTCGCCGACATGACCGGGACGACGGCGAGCTTCATCAGCCAGCTCGAGCGCAATCTGTGCGGCGCCAACACCGGCACGCTGCTCAAGATCGCCGCCGCTCTCGACCTCGGCATCAACGATCTGTTCGAGGACAATGCCCGCCCCCTGCACAAGGTGCTGAAGCGCGAGGACCGGCCGGTCGTTCCGGTCGGTATCCACGCCCGCAAGATGCTCCTGTCGCGGCGGCCGATCCACCAGTTCGAGGTCTATGCCGGCCATTTCGAGGTGGGCGGCTCGACCGGCGACGACGCCTATGTCCATGGCGGCAAGCACGAGATGTTCATGGTGCTCAAAGGCACCGTGGAACTCACCCTCGCCGACGAGCGCCACGTGATGCGCGAAGGCGACAGCGTCGAATACGCGACCTCGGTGCCGCACCGAACGGTCAATATCGGCGACACGCCGGCGGAGGTGCTGTGGATCATCGCCCCGCCAACCGCCGGCGCGTTCGAACTCGATCAATACAGGCCCGGAAACCGCTCGCATCCGGGTGAATGAGAACAAATGCGAGTTCTGCAATGGGAGAGTTGACGATGAGACTGAGATTTGGACATGCGGCGGGCGTCGCCGTGCTTCTGGCGGCCACCGCCGCGCTCGCACAATCGAAGCCGGTGGCGGGAGAGGTGGCGGAAGGCTCGCTCAAGGGCAAGACGCTGACCTTCGTTTCCTATGGCGGCATCTACCAGGACGGGCAGGCGGCGGCGCTCAAGGACTTCGTCGACAAGTCCGGCGTCAAGCTGCTCAATGACGGCCCGACGGAGATCGCCAAACTGCAGGCGCAGGTCGAGTCCGGCAATGTCACCTGGGACGTCGTCGATACCGACGACCTGCCGCCCTATGTCTATTGCGGCAAGCTGTTCCAGAAGCTCGACCTGACGAAGCTCGACGTTTCGAAAATTCCGGAAGGCCAGGTCGGCGAATGCTCGGTGCCGGCGATGAACTACGGTGTCGTGCTGATGTACAACAAGGAAAAGTACAAGGATAACCCGCCCAAGAGCTGGGCCGATTTCTTCGACACCCAAAAATTCCCCGGCGTGCGTGGGATCGACGGCTCCGGCAGCCCGACCGGCGGCCTGCTGGAACAAGCTTTCAAGGTTGCCGGCGGCGACCCGAAGACGATGACGGTGGCCGATATCGACAAGGCCATCGATGTGGTCCGCAAGCTCGGCCCCGACACGATTTTCTGGAAGACCGGCGCCGAATCGCAGCAGCTCGCCGAATCCGGCGAGGCCGACATGCTGATGATGTGGACGGGCCGCGCGATGACCGCGGTCAAGAACGGCGCGAAATATGCGCCCGCCTGGCAAGACTGGCTGGTGGTGATGGACCAGATGACGATCCCGGTCGGCGTCAAGGACACGGATGCGTCCTACGCGCTGCTCAATGCCTATCTCGGCAAGAATGCTCAGGAAATATTGGCGGAGAAAACCTCCTACACGCCGATCAACAACGACGCGCAGCCCAAGGTCGACGCTTCCGTGTCCGCCTACCTGACCAATACGCCTGAACGCCAGAAGCAGGGCTACAAACAGAACTTCAAGTTCTGGGTGCCGAACTTCGCGGTGGCGCAGGAGAAGTGGTCGGCGCTGATGGCCGGCAATTGACCAGCTGACGGGAACAGCACCGTGAGCGCGTCCGAGCCAACCATTCCGGCTGCCGAAAGGCGCTGGGCATGGCGGCCGTACGCGCTCGCAATGCCGGCGCTGGTCCTGCTCCTGGCGGTGATCGGCTATCCGCTGCTCACCATCGTCCTGCGCAGCCTGTCGGAACCACAGTGGGGCCTTCAGAACTATATCTGGTTCTTCAGCGCGCCGATCAATCTCACCGTGCTCCAGCGGACCTTCGTCATTTCGACGTGGGTCACGCTGGTGTGCGTGGTCTCAGCCTATCCCTACGCCTATCTGATGACCGCGGTCGGACCCCGCATTCGGCTGGTGCTGATGCTGTGCGTGCTGATCCCGTTTTGGGTGAGCGGCGTGGTGCGCACCTTGTCCTGGGTGATCCTGCTCCAGGATTCGGGCGTCATCAACTCGATCCTGCGGTCGTTCGGGCTCGGTGGCGTTCGGCTGATCCGGACCCAGACCGGCGTGGTCATCGGCATGGCGCAGGTTCTTTTGCCTTTCATGATCCTGCCGCTCTATTCGGTCATGAAAGGCATCGATCTCAGGCTGATGCGCGCGGCGCAAAGTCTTGGCGCGCGACCGTTCCGCGCCTTCTTCACCATCTACCTTCCGCTGTCGCTGCCGGGCGTCTATGCCGGGGCGATCATCGTCTTCATCCTGGCGCTCGGCTTCTACATCACACCGGCTTTGCTCGGCGGCCCGCGTTCGACCATGCTTTCCACCCTGGTGCAAACACAAGTGCTAAGCCTGCTGCAATGGGGCAGGGGCGGCGCGATGGGCGTGGTGCTATTGGTCGTGACCTTCGTGCTGCTGGCACTTGCCGCGCCCGTGATGCGATCCAGGTATCGGGAAGCGGGGCGGCGCTAAATGGAGATGAAGCCGCTCACGCGCGCCGTCCTGGGCCTCGTCTGCCTGCTGGTGGCGATATGGCTGGTGGCGCCGACGCTGGTCGTGGTGCCGATGTCGTTCAACGAGAACAAGTCGCTGGCGTTTCCGCCGCAGGGCTTCTCCTGGCAATGGTACCAGAACTTCGTCACCAACCCGGATTGGTCGAACAGCTTCCTCAATTCCCTGAAGGTCGCCTCGATCGTCGCGGTGCTGGCAACGGTGCTCGGCACGCTTGCCGCCTTCGGTCTCGACCGCATGAAAGCGCGGCCGGCGAACCTTTTGCGCATGCTGATCTTGACGCCGATGGTGGTGCCGGGCGTGGTGCTGGCCATCGGCATCTACGCGGTCTATCTCGATACGCGGCTTGTCGGCACGCTGCTCGGCTTCGTGCTCGCCCACACCATCCTTGCGCTGCCCTTCGTGCTGATTGCCGTCTCGGCCAATCTCGAAGTGTTCGACAGGCGCCTCGAGACAGCGGCTGCGAGCCTGGGCGCCAACGCGCTCACCACCTTCCGCACGGTGACGCTGCCGCTGATCGCGCCCGGCGTGCTGTCGGGCCTGCTGTTCGCCTTCGCCACCTCCTTCGACGAGATCGTCGTGTCGCTGTTCATCACCAATCCCTATCTCAAGACATTGCCGGTGCAGATCTTCGCCTCCATCACGCGCGACGCCGACCCGACGGTCGCGGCCGTCGGCACGATCCTGCTGTTTGCCACCACCATCCTGATCGGCGGCGGCATGCTTCTTCTTGGCCGTGAGCGGAAAGGACGCCAATGAACCCGGGACAGGAAAACAGGGGGAACCCGGGACAGGAAAACATGGGGAACCCGGGACAGGAAAGCAGGGGCGCGGCGATCGATCTCAGGGCGATCAGCAAGGCCTATGGCAGTTTCAAGGCGCTGGACGGCGTGTCGCTGCGCATCGAGGCCGGCGAGTTCATGACGCTGCTCGGGCCAAGCGGCTCCGGCAAGACGACGACGCTCAATGTCGTCGCCGGTTTCACCGAGGCCAGTTCCGGCGCGCTGGAAGTGGGCGGCAGGAGCGTCGTCGGCGTGCCGGCGCACAAGCGCAATATCGGCGTTGTCTTCCAGCATTACGCCCTGTTCCCGCACATGACGGTGAGCCGCAACGTCGCCTATCCGCTCGCTCTGCGCGGTGTCGCCGGAGCCGAGCGCGAACGCCGCGTGCGCCAGGCGCTCGACATGGTCAAGATGGCGGATTTCGGCCACCGCTTTCCCAGCGAGCTTTCGGGCGGCCAGCAGCAGCGCGTGGCGCTGGCCCGCGCCATCGTCTTCGATCCGCCGCTGCTGTTGATGGACGAGCCGCTCGGCGCGCTCGACAAGAAACTGCGCGAATGGCTGCAGCTCGAAATCAAGCGCATCCACCGCGAACTCGGCACCACATTCGTCTATGTGACGCACGATCAGGAGGAGGCACTGGTGCTGTCGGACCGCATCGCCGTGTTCAACCGGGGCCGCATCGAGCAGATCGGCACCGGGCGCGAGCTGTATGACGAGCCGGCGACGCTGTTCGTCGGCAAGTTCATCGGCGATTCCACCGTGCTGCGCGGGGCCGCCGCCATTTCCGGCGGGGAGACGGCGATCGAAATAGCGGGCCAGAAGGTGGCGACCCCCCGGCGCCTTGCCAATGGCGGCAGGCCGGTCATGCTGCTGCGGCCCGAAAAGCTGGCGCTCGTCCGCCGTGGCGCCAGCGGCGATGGCCGCAACCGGCTCACGGGGCGCATCGGCGAGGCCATCTATCTCGGCTCCGGTTCCAAATACGAGGTTGATCTGGCCGACGGCTCGAAAGCCATCGTGCGCTCGACGCTGGAAGCAGACAGTTTCGCCATAGGAGACGAGGTCGAGGTGTTGTTCGCGGGCGCCGACGTGAAGTTGCTCGCCGACGACGACAAGGCCGATCTGTCGCTTACCTGAACCCTCTTTGTTTCAACGCGATTCCGGACGGAAAGCCGCTTCCTGAATTGCCCATCGAAAGCAGTCCGCAATGCAAGCAGAGCACAATGGCGACGTGTCGTTCTGGTATGCCGATATCGGGGGCGTGCCGGCCTATCGGCCCTCCCTGCCGGGCGACATCGAAGCCGATGTCTGCATTGTCGGCGCCGGCTACACCGGCCTGTGGACCGCCTATTATTTGAAGAAGGCGCAGCCTGCGCTGCGCATCGCCATGGTCGAGAAGGAGTTCGCCGGCTTCGGCGCTTCGGGCCGCAATGGCGGCTGGCTGTCGGGCGGCTTCAGCTGGTCGCGCGAGAAATACGCAAAGACCTCGTCGCGCGGCGCCGTGATCGACATGCAACGCGCCATGTCCGGCACGGTCGATGAGGTGATCGCGGTGACGGAAGCCGAGGGCATCGATGCCGATATCCGCCGTGTCGACAACATCACCGTTGCCACCAACGCCGCGCAATTGCAGCGCGCCAGGGCCGAATACGAGGAGCTGCTGGACTGGGAAATGCCGCCGGAGCGGCTGGCTTTCCTCGACGCGCGGGAGGCGCGCCAGCGCATCGCCATCGACAAGGTGCTGGGCGCTTTCGTCGTGCGCAACGTCGCCCGTGTCCAGCCGGCCAAGCTGGTCCAGGGTCTGGCGGCCGCGGTCGCTCGGCTCGGCGTGCCGATCTACGAGCAGACGCAGGTGCTGGCGATCGAGAAGGGCAAGGTCACCACCACCAGGGGCATCGTGCGGGCGCAAAAGATCGTCCGCGCCACCGAGGGATTCACGGCGGGTATTCCCGGCTACGAGCGTCTCTGGCTGCCGCTGAACAGCGCCATCGTGGTGACCGAGAAGCTGCCGCAGGAACTCTGGGACGCGATCGGCTGGAACGGCTACGAGGTGCTGGGCGACGCGGCGCACACCTATTGCTACGCGCAGCGCACGCGCGAAGGCCGCATCGCCATGGGCGGCCGCGGCGTGCCCTATCGCTTCGGCTCGCGCACCGATGTGCGCGGCCGGACCCAGCAGGCGACCATCGACCAGTTGCATGAGGTGCTGACGAGGCTGTTGCCGCAGACCAAGGGCGTGCGTCTCGACCATGCCTGGTGCGGCACGCTCGGCGTGCCGCGCGACTGGTGCACCACGTCGGGCTTCGACCGTGAGAGCGGCATCGGGTGGGCCGGCGGCTATGTCGGGCTCGGCGTCTCGAGCTCCAACCTTTCCGGCCGCACCTTGCGCGACCTGGTGCTCGGCCACGACACCGAGCTGACCCGGCTGCCCTGGGTCAACCGCACGGTCAAGAAATGGGAGCCGGAGCCGCTGCGCTGGCTCGGCGTCCACACCATGTACCAGCTCTATCGCATCGCCGACCGGCGTGAAGCAAACGCCTTGGGCCGGACCTCACGCCTGGCGGCTTTTGCCGATCGGCTGACCGGACACTGAAAGCATTCGAGCAGGATTTGTAACGGTTTCCGTCAGCAATCGCGCCGAACCGTATGACGCTACAACTGGCGATCGATGGGGGTCTCGGATCCCGGCTTGTGGATGAAAGCCGCACCCAGGATCGGGCCTGGCAGGCCATCCTTGCCGACCGACTGCAGAAGCACGGCGCAGCCGCCCTTCTTGGTGATCTCGCTCAGCGGCAATTCGTAGCGCTGCGCCTTGCCGTGCCACATGCCGGCGGTCTGTATTCCGGTGACCGCGTTCCAATAGGTCATCTTGCGGCCGGTGTTCTCCCCCTGGCCGATCTTGACTGTCTGCGGCGCCTCGAAATAGACGATGACGACATGGGCGTCGTTCGGGCCGGTGCCGGCATCGCCGGTGTCGATGATCACGCGGTCGCCGGTGCGGCTGACCCTGACAGCGACGCGCATGCCTTCGCCGCCGCGGGCCATGCGGGAAAGCGCGCCGTCGACCTCGCCGCGATTGGCGCCGTTGACATGCATGCGGCCGTTCAGCACGGCCTGCGGCGTATAGACGGACCGGCTGCCGAAATAGCGCATATAGTCATATTGCCGCTCGGTGTTTTCCTTGCGGCTCAGCGTGTCCTTCCAGCCGAGATAGTCCCAGTAGTCGACGTGATAGGCGAGCGCGACAAGGTCTTGCCTGGCGGCGAGTTCGGCGAAGAACGCATCCGCCGGCGGGCAGGAACTGCAGCCCTGGCTGGTGAACAGTTCGACCACGCCGAGCGGCCGGTCGGGCTGGGGCTTGTCAGCCTGGACCTTTTCGGGCTCGCTGGCATGGCCAGCGCCGGCAAAAGCCGACAAGGCCAGCGCCAAGGCTGCCAGCCACAGTGATCTCCGCGAGGCCATGACCATTCCAATTCCCGCCGGTGATGCCGGCTTTGTTCTGCTTTGCCGAAATATGTGGCAGAACGGGAAGTCAACGGGAAGTCACGTTGCGGTGAAATTTTAGCGCGCCGTAACCATGGGGCAAGGCCGCAGTAGGAGTAGCCACTGCATTTCAGGACGTGGTTCGATTGAGCGGCGGCATCATCCCCATGAGGCAGGTTCTCCTCACCCCCGGCGATCTCCACTGCGAGCGATCTGGACTTTGGGCCGAACCGGTCAATGCTTTGACGAAGCTTGCCTTAGTCGCCGCGGGAGTAGGGGAGTAGGGGAGTAGGGGAGTAGGGATAGGCTCCCTACTCGCCCGCCGCCTTTGTTGCTAAGCCGCCAGATCGCGCAGCACGTATTGCAGGATGCCGCCGTTCTTGAAGTAGTCGAGCTCATCCAGCGTATCGATGCGGCAGATGATCGGCACGTTCCTCACCGTACCGTCGCCATGGGTAATCTTGGCGGTCATCTTCTGGCGCGGCTTGATCGCATCGAGGCCGTCGATCTCGACCAGCTCGTCGCCCTTGAGGTTGAGGGAAGCCCATGAGGTGCCTTCCTCGAAGACGAAGGGGATGACGCCCATGCCGACCAGGTTCGAGCGGTGGATGCGCTCGAAGGACTGGGCGATGACGGCGCGGACTCCAAGCAGGTTGGTTCCCTTGGCCGCCCAGTCGCGCGACGAGCCGTTGCCGTATTCGACGCCGGCGAAGATGACCAGCGGCACGCCTTCCTTCTTGTACTCCATCGCCGCGTCGTAGATCGATTCCTCTTCCTTGCTGGGGTAGTGGATGGTGTAGCCGCCCTCGCGGCCATTCTCGCCCAGCATGTGGTTGCGGATGCGGATGTTGGCGAAGGTGCCGCGCATCATCACTTCATGGTTGCCGCGCCGGGTGCCGTACTGGTTGAAGTCGGCAACGCCGACGCCGTGGTCGGTGAGATACTTGCCGGCCGGCGACGCGGCCTTGATGGAGCCGGCCGGCGAGATGTGGTCGGTGGTGATCTTGTCGCCGAACAGGCCGAGCACGCGGGCGCCCTTGATGTCGCCGATCTTGCCGAAACCCGTGGTCATGCCGGCGAAATAGGGCGGGTTCTGCACGTAGGTCGAATTGTTGTCCCAGGCATAGGTCTGGCCTTCCGGCGCCTTGACGTTCTGCCAGTACTCGTCGCCCTTGAAAACGTCGGCGTATTTGCGGGCGAACAGTTCGCGGGTGACGTTCTTCTCGATGAACTCCTGGATCTCGGCCGAGCTCGGCCAGATGTCCTTGAGATAGACCGGATTGCCGTTCCTGTCCTCGCCGAGTGGCTCGGTGGTCAGGTCCTTGGTGACCGTGCCGGCCAGCGCGTGCGCCACGACCAGCGGCGGCGAAGCGAGATAATTCGCCTGCACGTCGGGCGAGACGCGGCCTTCGAAGTTGCGGTTGCCGGAGAGCACGGCGGCGGCAATCAAGCCCTTGTCGTTGATGGTTTTCGAGATCGGCGCCGGCAGCGGGCCGGAATTGCCGATGCAGGTGGTGCAGCCGAAGCCGACCAGGTTGAAACCGATCTGGTCGAGCTCCTTCTGCAGGCCCGACTTCTCCAGATACTCGGCCACCACCTGGCTGCCGGGCGCCAGCGAGGTTTTTACCCACGGCTTCTGCTTCAAGCCGACGCGGTTGGCGTTGCGGGCCAGCAGGCCGGCGCCGATCAGCACGCTCGGGTTCGAGGTGTTGGTGCAAGAGGTGATGGCGGCGATGACGACGTCGCCATGGCCGAGGTCGTGGTCGGTGCCTTCGACGGCGTAGCGCTTGGAGATTTCAGCCGCCTTCTTGTATTCGGTCTCCATAGCCTTGGCGAAGCCGGCCGGGATGCCTTCGAGCGCGACACGGCCTTCCGGGCGCTTGGGGCCGGCCATCGACGGCACGACGCTGTCCAGTTCCAGTTCGAGCAGGTCGGTGAAGACCGGATCGGCGGAGCCGGCCTCGCGCCACATGCCTTGCGCCTTGGAATAGGCCTCGACCAAAGCGATGCGGTCCTCGCTGCGGCCGGACATGGTGAGGTAGCGGATGGTTTCAGAATCGACCGGGAAGAAACCGCAGGTCGCGCCATATTCGGGCGCCATGTTGCCGATGGTGGCACGGTCGGCCAGCGTCATGTTGGACAGGCCGGGGCCGAAGAACTCGACGAACTTGCCGACGACGCCCTTCTTGCGCAACATCTGGGTGACGGTGAGCACGAGGTCGGTGGCGGTGACGCCTTCCTTGAGCTTGCCGGTAAGGCGGAAGCCGATCACTTCGGGCAAAAGCATGGAGACCGGCTGGCCGAGCATGGCCGCCTCTGCCTCGATGCCACCGACACCCCAGCCCAGCACGCCAAGGCCGTTGATCATGGTGGTGTGCGAATCGGTGCCGACGCAGGTGTCGGGATAGGCTGTCGTTTCGCCATCTTCGGTGTTGGTCCACACGACCTGGCCGAGATATTCGAGGTTTACCTGGTGGCAGATGCCGGTGCCGGGCGGCACGACGCGGAAATTGCGGAACGCCTGCTGACCCCATTTCAGGAACTTGTAGCGCTCTTCGTTGCGCTCATATTCGAGCTCGACATTGCGGGCGAAGGCCATCGGCGTGCCGAATTCGTCGACGATGACGGAATGGTCGATGACGAGATCGACCGGCACCAGCGGGTTGATCTTCTGCGGATCACCGCCGAGCGAAACCATGGCGTCGCGCATGGCGGCGAGGTCGACCACGGCCGGGACGCCGGTGAAATCCTGCATCAGCACGCGGGCCGGGCGATAGGCGATCTCGACGCCGGCTGTGCCCTTGTCGGTCAGCCAGCCGGCCACCGCCTGGATCGAGTCCTTGGTGACGGAGCGGCCGTCCTCGTTGCGCAGCAGGTTTTCCAGCAGCACCTTCATCGAATAGGGCAGCTGGGCAATGCCGGTGAGGCCATTCTTCTCGGCCTCGACGAGGTCGAAATAGACATATTCCGCATCGCCCGCTTTCAGCGTGCGGCGGCAATTGAAACTGTCGAGGGGTTTTGACACGTGCGATCCGTCCTTGTCTGTTCAGCCTGAAAGGGAACGGACGCCGATGGCATGCAATCACGCGCAAAGGTGCGGGTACGGCCATTTCCGCTGTCCGTTCCCAAGCAACCCGAGCCGTTCAAGGCGGCGCGTGCGCTGGTTCGGCGCTAATTCTGTTCCCGTGCCGACCGCTGGCACGGATGACCCGCATATAGAGAATTTTCCGGAATAGTTCTAGACAGTTGCAAAGCAAATTTGTGCGATGCGGCAGCGGCCGTGCCGCATCGTTGCAAGGACAGGGACGGGATGCGGCTGATCGCCGAAAATCTGGGCGGCGAGCGCGGCGGCGAGGCGGTGTTTTCCGGCATCGGGTTCGCGTTGGAGGCCGGGCAGGCGCTGGTCGTGACCGGGCCGAACGGTTCGGGCAAATCAACCTTGCTCAGGGTGGTCGCCGGGCTGCTTCCGAAAGCCGAGGGCCGCCTGCTGCTCGAAGGCGGCGGCGACGAATTCCCGTCGATCGCCTCGGCCTGCCACTATCTCGGCCATCAGAACGCGATGAAGACGGCGCTGAGCGTGGCCGAGAATTTGCGCTTCTGGCGGGAGTTCCATGGCGAAGGCCGGCTCGATGTCGAGGAGGCGCTGGAAACGGTCGGGCTGGGCGGCATCGGCCATCTGCCGTTCGGCTATCTCTCGACCGGACAGCGGCGACGCGCGGCGATCGCCAAGCTGCTGGTCAGCCACCGGCCGCTGTGGCTGCTGGACGAGCCGACGGCAGGATTGGACAAGGCTTCGGAGGGGCGGTTTGCGGGGCTGATGACGACACATCTCGGAGATGGCGGGATCGTGGTTGCGGCCACGCATCTGCCGCTGGGACTCGACGGCGTTAACGAGCTGCGGATGGGGGGCGCCCGTTGATGTCGATACTCCACGGCGCCTTCCTCCGCCTGAGAGGGAGGCCTGGGCGCAGGCATGTCAAACCATGCTAGCCCTCTTCGCACGCGACATCCGTCTTTCGATCCGCGCCGGCGGCGGCGCATTGACTGGCGTCATCTTCTTCCTCGCCGTCATCGCCACCATTCCCTTCGGCGTCGGGCCGGACCTGAAGCTGCTTTCCCGCATCGGCCCGGCGATCCTGTGGATCGGCGCGCTGCTTGCCTGCCTGCTTGGGCTCGACAGGCTGTTCCAGGCCGACCGCGAGGATGGCTCGCTCGATCTGCTGGTCCTCGGCAACGACCGGCACATGCTGGCGCTGACGGTGCTGGTGAAATGCATCGCGCATTGGGCGGGCAGCGTCTTGCCGCTGGTGGTCGCCGCGCCCCTGCTCGGCCTGTTCATGAACATGGAGCCGTTGGCGATCGGCGCCACGGCGCTGACGCTTCTGGTCGGCACGCCAGCGATCACCTTCATCGGTGCCGTGGGCGCGGCGGTGGCAGTGGCGCTGCCGCGTGGCGGGCTCCTGATTTCGGTGCTTGTGCTGCCATTGACCATCCCTGTGCTGATCTTCGGCGTTTCGGCGAGCTATGGCGCGACGGCCAATCCCGATCCTTTCCTGCAGCCCTTCCTCATTCTTGCCGCGCTGACGCTGTTTCTTGGTGTGCTGGGCCCTGTCTCGGCGGCGCTGGCGCTGCGCCATGGTACGGATTGATGTGGCCGCGCAGGTCTGAAGACCGCGGCGCGGCGGCCGATTGCGCGGGCCGTGGCGCGAGGCTAAGGGAAGTCATGATCGAACGCAGCGAACGGATCGGGTTGGCGAGCGGCATGCCAGGGAGGCAGCCGGCATGAGCCCGCACGCACTCTACGTCACCGCCGCCTATGCCATCACCGCGGTGGTGCTGGCCGGGTTGATCGGCTGGATCCTGCTCGACCAGCGGGCGCGCAAGCGCGAACTCGCCGAACTGGAGGCGGCCGGCGTGCGCCGCCGTTCCGACAAGGCGGGGACAGCAAAGCCGTGAGCAGCGAAACGGAAACACCGACGCCCCGCCGGCGCCTGTTCGTCTTCTTGCCGCTGCTGGTCTTCCTCGGCCTGGCGGGGCTGTTCCTGTCGCAACTGTTGTCGGGACGCGATGTCTCGGAAGTGCCCTCGGCCCTGATCGGGCTGGCGGCGCCACGGACCAGCCTGCCGCCCTTGGAGGGCAGCAACCTGCCGGGGCTCGATTCGAAAGCCTTCGCCGGCAAGGTAACGCTGGTCAACGTGTTTGCATCATGGTGCGCGCCGTGCCGGGAAGAGCACCCGGTGCTGCTGGCGCTGGCCCAGGACAAGCGCTTCGTCATGGCGGCGCTGAACTACAAGGACCGGCCGGAAAACGCCCGCCGCTTCCTTGGCGACCTCGGCAATCCGTTCCAGGCGATCGGCGTCGACGAAGCCGGCCGCACGGCGATCGACTGGGGTGTCTATGGCGTGCCGGAAACCTTCGTCATCGGCAAGGACGGCAAGATTGCCTACAAGCATGTCGGCCCGCTGACGGCTGAGTCCGCCAAGGAGCTTCTGTTGCCGCAGATCGACAAGGCGCTCGCAGCGCCCGGATGACGCGGCGGCGCCCCTCATCCGGCCGCTACGCAGCCACCTTCTCCCCGAGGGGAGAAGAAACAGGGGCGTTGGTGCAACTTAGCTCCTCTCCCCTCGGGGAGAGGTCGGATTGCCTGAATTGCTTTTGCAATTCGGTTCGGCAATCCGGGTGAGGGCAGTGGCTGCTGCTCTGAAAAGCTCAGCCGTAGATCTGCTTGTGGATCTGGTAGAGCATTTCCGAACGGTCGGCGCGCATGTCAGCCAGGTCGCGGCTGGAAAAGCTGTCGATTTCGGCGACAAGGCGGTTGTAGTGCTTGCGCTTGGCGATGCTGGTGCGAGCGCGGGTCATGAGATCGCTGAAGATCATGGCAAGGTTCCTTCTGTGCCGCGTTTGCCGCGGCTGGTTTCTTCCTCCCTTGATCGATACGGACCATGACATAGTAATGGTGCGACGCAAAAAGAAGATGTTGCAACGCACCATTGCAGTGAGCGCATAGCCGGTTAATGGCGTCCTAAAGCGCGTCGTGCCTGGACAGGCAGGGTCGGCTCGGCGCGGCAGCCGGGTTTCCGGTCCATTTTGTCTTACAATTGCTGATACGCCGTCTTGCCAGATCGATCGCGGGCTGGCTTGATCCGGCGTGACGTGATGCCGGGAGGACAATGCATGGCGGCCGCAGACTATTACGAAGTTCTCGATCCGCGCTTCGCGCGCCTGTTCAACGGCAGCGCGCAAGTGGAGAAGCTGTTCACCGGATGCCGCTGGGCGGAAGGGCCGGCCTGGTTCGCCGCCGGCCGCTATGTCGTGTGGTCCGATATTCCGAACAACCGGATGCTGCGCTATGACGAGACGGACGGCAGCGTCAGCGTGTTCCGGCAGCCGTCGGGGAATTCCAACGGCAACACCGTCGACCGGCAGGGCCGGCTGGTCACCTGCGAGCATTCGGGCCGCCGCGTCAGCCGCACCGAGCACGACGGCTCTGTCACCACCATCGCCGCCAGATGGAAGGGCAAGCCGCTGAACTCCCCCAACGACGTGGTGGTGAGGTCCGACGGCTCGATCTGGTTCACCGATCCGACCTACGGCATCGACACCGACTATGAGGGCGACAAGGCCGAGAGCGAGATCGGCGCCTGCCATGTCTACCGGGTCGACCCCGACAGCGGTGAGGTCGAAGCCGTGATCACCGACATGGTCAGGCCGAACGGGCTTGCCTTCTCGCTCGACGAGAGCCTGCTCTATGTCGTCGATACCGGCCGCACGCATGGCGCTGACAATCCGGCGCATATGCGGGTGTTCAATGTCGGCAAGCACGGCAAGAAGGTTTCGGGCGGCAAGGTGTTCGCCGACTGTACCGCCGGCCTGTTCGACGGCTTCCGGCTCGACGCCGACGGGCGCATCTGGACAAGTGCGGCCGACGGCATCCATTGCTATGATCCGGACGGTACGCTGATCGGCAAGGTCAAGGTGCCGGAGGTAACCGCCAATTGCGTGTTCGGCGGCGCCAAGCTGAACTGCCTCTATATCGCCGGCACCACCTCGCTCTATTCGGTGCGGCTGATGGTGAATGGGGCCAAGACCTATTGAGGCCCTTCAGGATCGAACAACAACCGGGAGGCAATCATGCCGTTCGTCAACATCCGCATCGTCAAGGAAGTGATCGCAGCCGATCCGGCGGGCAAGAAGGCCGACATCGCCAGGAAAGTCACGGCTGCCATCATGGACGCCACCGGGCTCGGCAATGACGATGTCTGGGTTGTCTTCGAGGAGGTCAACGCCCGGGACTGGTATGTCGGCAAGACCGATGTCGAGACGTTGCGGGGCAAGAAGTAAGCTGCCTCTCTTCCTTCTCCACAAGGGGAGAAGGAAGAGAGGCTGCGCCACTCATCGCCTGCGGATGAAATCCGCGAAGGCCGAAAGCGTGTCGCGCATCGCCAGCACCGTCACCGGCTCAGCCAGAATGCTCTCCATCTCCGGCGGCTTCTTGCCGAGCAGTGCGATCTCCAGTGCCGTCTCCTCAAACAGCGCGAACGACATCGTGCGCATGATCTCGGCCAGCGCGGCGCGGGCATAGGCCGAGCGTGGCGAGGCGTGCACCAGCATCGCCGGCTTGTTTATGGCGGCGTCGCGCGAAACCAGCCAGTCGAGCGCGTTCTTCAGCCCGCCCGGCACGCCATGGGCATATTCGGGGCAGGAGATGATGACGCCGTCGGCGCTGGTCACGGCGTCGATCAGGTCGAAGGCCTCGCGCGGCGTCCGCTCGCCCTCGTCGTCGGGGTTGAAGATCGGCAGGAGGCCAAGCCCGTCGTAGACGGTGACGCGACAGCCCTCGGGCGCGTTGCGCGCCAATGCCGCGACGAGGGCCGAATTGGTGGAGGCCGCCCGCAGGCTGCCCGAGATGGCAAGAAGATTGAGCAAGTTGGACAGGTCCGGGCGAATCGTGGGCCGAAAACTACCACATCGTTTGCTTGTACTCGTCGTCCAGCCAGCGATCGGTCGCCTCGGCCGTATCGGCCAATGCCAGTTGGTCGCGCAGGATCTGGCCGAGCGTCGGCAGCGTGGCGCGGTCGTACCAGCTCTCCGGCTTCCACAAATCGGAGCGCATGAAGGCCTTGGCGCAATGCATGTAGGCGGCTTTGACGGCGACGACGATGACACTTTGCGGCTCCTTGCCATCGACGGCAAGGCGCTCGCGCAAGGTGGCGTCGACGGTGAGGCGGGCGTCGCCGTTGACGCGCAGCGTCTCGTTCATGCCCGGTATGAGGAAGAGCAGCCCGACGGAGGGATTGCGTAGGATGTTCTCCAGCGTATCCAGCCGGTTGTTGCCGGGCCGGTCGGGGATGGCGATGGTCTTCTCGTCGAGAATGGCGGCGAAGCCGGGCTTGTCGCCTTTCGGGGTGACGTCGGCATTGCCTTCGCCATCGGACGAGCCGATCAGCACGAACGGGCTCTTGCCGATGAAAGAGCGGCAATGGCGGTCGAGCACCTTCAATTCCTTGCGGATCGAGCCATCGGTCGGGCGCGGCGTCTTGTAGATCGTCCGTAGCTCTTCGTGGGTGGTGACGAATTCCATGGCTCTCCCCTTTGTCCGCGGCCCTATTTGTTGGCCTTCTCTTCCTCGCCGGCCTTGTCGTCGAGCGAATGGCGCAGGATCAGCGGCATCTGGCTGAACGTGAACAGAAGCGTGATCGGCATGATGCCCCAGACCTTGAAGGTAACCCAGGCATCGGTGGAGAAATTGCGCCAGACCAGTTCGTTGACGACGGCCAGGAACAGGAAGAACAGGCCCCAGCGGAAGGTGAGCTTGCGCCAGCCTTCGACATCGAGCTTGAAAGCGGACTCGAAGACATAGCCGAGCAGCGACTTGCCGAAGAACAGGCCACCGAGCAGCACGCCGCCGAACAGCGTGTTGACGATGGTCGGCTTCATCTTGATGAAGATGTCGTCCTGCAGATAGAGCGTCAGCGCGCCGAAGATGAAGACGACGACGCCCGACACCATCGGCATGATCGGCAAGGTGCGGGTGAGCAGCCACGAGGCGATCAACGCGATCGCGGTCGCGGCCATGAAAAGGCCGGTGGCGACGAAGATCGGGCCGCCGAATTCGGCCAGGACGGGAAATTTCTGCGTCAGCCACTCGCCGCGCGCATTGGCGAAGAAGAACACCATCAAGGGTCCGAGCTCGAGCACCAGCTTAAGCAATGGATTGATGCCTTCCTTCTTCTCTTTCTGCGGGTCGGATGGATCGCGTTCGAGAATGGGTGGGTTCATGGTTTCCTTCTAACGCACGATCCAATCCGGAAGCCTCGTTTCCGGCGTCATGCTTGTTCAGGCCACTCCAGCGATCGCCCTGGCGAATTCGCTTGCCGAGAAAGGTTCGAGGTCGTCGACCTGTTCGCCGACGCCGATGAAATAGACCGGCAATTTGTGCTTTGCCGCGATCGCCACAAGAATACCGCCGCGCGCCGTGCCGTCCAGCTTGGTCATCACCAGGCCGTTGACGCCGGCGACATTGCGGAAGATCTCGACCTGGTTGAGCGCGTTCTGGCCGGTGGTGGCGTCGACCGTCTGCAGCACCGTGTGCGGTGCTTCGGGATCGAGCTTGCCCAG
The DNA here is from genome assembly GCF_020164745.1 of Mesorhizobium sp. ES1-4. Classification (GTDB taxonomy): domain Bacteria; phylum Pseudomonadota; class Alphaproteobacteria; order Rhizobiales; family Rhizobiaceae; genus Mesorhizobium. The sequence continues at coordinate 126,086 of NZ_JAIUGV010000007.1, forward strand.
CACGCGGACGATCTTTTCCAGCTCCGCCATCAGTTCGGTCTTGTTCTGCAGCCGGCCGGCGGTGTCGATGATCAGCACGTCGGAGCCGGCTTCTTTTGCTCGTTCGAAGGCGTCGTAGGCGAGGCCGGCGGCATCGGCGCCGAGCCTGGAGGCAATGACCGGCGATTTCGTGCGTTCGCCCCAGATCTTCAGCTGTTCGATGGCGGCGGCGCGGAACGTATCGCCGGCGGCCAGCATCACCGACAGGCCGCCATCGGTCAGCTTGGCGGCGAGCTTGCCGATCGTCGTGGTCTTGCCGGTGCCGTTGACGCCGACCACCAGGATGACATGCGGCTTGTGCGACAGGTCCAGTTCGAGCGGTTTGGCGACCGGGGCGAGCACCTTCTCAACCTCGGCCGCCATGACGGCGCGAACCTCGGTATCGGAAACATCCTTGCCATAGCGGCTGGAAGCCAAGGAATCGGTGACGCGCAGCGCCGTTTCCACGCCGAGATCGGCGCGGATCAGAACGTCCTCCAGGTCCTGCAGCGTCTCCTCGTCCAGCTTGCGCTTGGTGAAGACGCCGGCGATGTTGCCGGTCAGCTCGCGCGAGGATCGGGCAAGCCCGTCGCGCATGCGCTGGAACCAGGATCGTCTCGGCGCCGGCTCGGGTGCCTTCTGGGGCTCGGCCTTCTGCTCGACCTTTTTGGTGACGGTTACCTTGCCCTGGGCGGGTGTCGGCTCTGGGGCTGGTGATGGGACCGGTTGCGGCTCAGGCGCGATCTCGGCAATGACAGGCTGTGCTTCGACCGGGGAAGGTTGCCGAAGCGGGGGCGCGATTTCCGCTGGTGGCGCCGGAATCGCCGGCGAAGCTTCGGCGGTGGGTGCGGAATTTTCCGCCGGCTGGCGCTGCCCCTCACCATACGGGGAGAAGGTGCCGGCAGGCGGATGAGGGGCAGCGCCGACCTCTGAAGTCGGCTGCTCGGAGGCGGACGACGGAGGCACTTCGACCGGCGCCGCCGGTGGCACCTCGACAGGCGCGGGCGTCTCGGCGGGCACTTCGGGGGGCGCCGGTTCCGGCTGCTTCTCCGGACGCGACGGAACGATTTCCGGCGCGGATGGCGCGGGCGGTGGCACCTCTTGCGGTTGTGGCTCTGGAACGGGCCCTGGAACGGCGGGCCGCGTCGGAATTTCCTCGGGCGCAGGCTGTTCGGCAGGGGTTTCCGGAGCAGGTTTTGGCACTTCCCGCGGCCCGGGTTGCGGCAGTGGTTCCGGCACGGCTGGAACGGTCGGCTCCGGTGTGGGCGGAATGGCCGGCTCCGGTGTCGGTTCCTCAGTGGGCGCTGGCCTTGCCTGTTCCTCGAGAGGAGGGGCGGCGGCGGGCGCGGCTTCCGCCGCCGGCTCCTCGCGCTTCAAAAACTCCGGCACGGCCTGCTCGGCCGCCGGCTTTAGCGCGTCGAGCTGGTCCCATTTGATCGGCGGCAGCGGGGCGGTCTCATCGATGCGCTCATCGACGACCTCCTTCTTGCCGAACGAAAATATCTTCTTGAAAAAACCAGCCATGCTTTTGCGTTCTCAGGCGGCGCGGGCGGCAAGCGGGGCGGCTATCAGCCTGATACCATCGTGGCCGGTTATTGTTGCTTCGACGATCTCTCCCGGTGCACCGGCGCCGAGTGCCGCAAGCGTGAACCCTTCGGTGCGGCCAAGGCCGTCGCGTTCGATCAGGATCGACTGGCGGCTGCCGGCGAGCGAAGACAGATGCCTGACATAGGCCGCTTCGCCGGCAGCGCGGAGCCTTGCCGCGCGCTGCTTGACCAGCTCGCGACGGACCTGCGGCATGCGCGCGGCCGGCGTGCCTTCGCGCGGTGAAAACGGGAATACGTGCAGGTGGGTCAGGCCGCACGCCTCGACGATTTCCAGCGACTTCTCGAACATGGCGTCGGTCTCGGTCGGGAAGCCCGCGATGATGTCGGCGCCGAAAACCATGCCGGGACGCAGCTTGCGCACGTCCTCGCAAAAGCGGATCGACTGATCGCGCAGATGCCGGCGCTTCATGCGCTTCAGGATCATGTCGTCGCCCGACTGCAACGACAGATGCAGATGCGGCATCAGCCGCGGCTCGGTGGCGATGGCATCGAGCAGGTCCTCGTCGGCTTCGATCGAGTCGATCGAAGACAGCCGCAGGCGTTTCACCTCGGGCACCTGTTTCAGGATGGTCTTCACCAGCCGGCCGAGCTTCGGAGCGCCCGGCAGGTCGGCGCCGAAGGAAGTCATGTCGACCCCGGTCAGCACGATCTCGGCATAACCGTTACCGGCGAGCCGCTTGACCTGCTCGACCACGGCGCCCATCGGCACCGAGCGCGAATTGCCGCGGCCGTAGGGGATGATGCAGAAGGTGCAGCGGTGGTCGCAGCCGTTCTGCACCTGCACGAAGGCGCGCGCCCTGCCCTCGATGGCGTCGACCATGTGGCCGGCGGTCTCGCGCACCGAGAAGATGTCGTTGACGCGCGCCTTCTCGGTGTCGTTGACGCCGAAATCGGGCAGCGCGCGGTAGGAGTTGGCCTTCAGCTTCTCTTCATTGCCAAGGACGAGATCGACCTCGTCCATGGTGGCGAATTTTTCAGGCTCGGTCTGCGCGGCGCAGCCGGTGACGATGATGCGCGCGGCCGGATTGTCGCGGCGCGCCTTGCGGATCGCCTGCCTTGCCTGGCGCACCGCCTCGCCGGTGACGGCGCAGGTGTTGAAGATGACGGCGCCGCCGGCCAGCGCGGCGAGGCCCGCACTTTCGGCCTCGCGCCGCATCACTTCGGACTCATAGGTGTTGAGGCGGCAGCCGAAGGTCACCACGTCGATGCGGCCGGGCTCCTTCGCCACGTCGACGTCCTTGGCAAGAGCCGACATCAGGCCGCGCTTTCGGTGTCGCGGGCCCATTTTCCGGTCGACGGATCGAAGCTGCCGGAAAATTCCCACTCGGCCGCGCCGGTCAGGATGACGTGGTCGTCATCGCGCCACTCGACGTGCAGCGTGCCGCCGCCGGGGGTCAGCAGATTGACGACGCGGCCGGTGCGCCTGGTGCGGGCAGCGGCCACCACGGCCGCGCAAGCCGCCGAGCCGCAGGCCTTGGTCAGGCCGGCGCCGCGCTCCCAGGTGCGGATGACCATGCCATCGGGCGAAGTCACCTGCGCTATGGTTATGTTGGCGCGTTCGGGAAAGATCGGATGGTTTTCCAGCAGCGGGCCGAAACGGTCGAGCTCATAGGTCCAGACGTCGTCGTCGACCCAGAAGATGGCGTGCGGATTGCCCATCGAGACGACGGAGGGCGAATGCAGCACCGGCGCGTCGATCGGGCCGACCTGCAATTCGATCATGCGGGTGTCGCGAAACTCCTCGGCCAGCGGAATGTCGCGCCAGCCGAAGCGCGGCGTGCCCATATCGACCGAGATCGAGCCGTCGGCGTGTTCGCGGGCATTGAGGATGCCGGCCACGGTCTCGAAGGTGAAGGTCTTCTCGCCGGTCTCGGCGGCCAGTGCCTGGACGACGCAGCGCATGCCGTTGCCGCAGGCCTGCGCACCCGACCCGTCGGAATTCAGGATATCGACGAAATAGGCGGTGCCCGGCGTCCTGGCGTCGTGGATCGCCATGATCTGGTCGAACCGCGTCGGGGCATCGGCGTTGAGCGCGATGGCGGCCGCGGCCGTCACCCGATCCGCACGGCCACGCATATCGGCAACGATGATCTCGTTGCCGATGCCGTTCATCTTGGCGAAAGGGGCCGTGCCTGCCATTGCTCCGAAATTCCATGTCCGCTCGGCGCTATATGGCGGAAACGGGCAGGAATTACCAGTGCGCGAAGGCGCCCGCCTCATGTCACCGCGAAGACCCCAAGCAAGATCAACAGGAAGATGATGAGCACGACACCGATGAGAATGCGCGCGCCAGTGGCGGCGGCGCCGGCCAGTGCCGGCATGCCGAGCAGGCTCGCCGCGGCGGCGATGATCAGAAGAATGATGATCCATTTGAGCATGGGACACCTCGCTTAGCCGAACACATTGAAACCGGTTGAAAAACGCGGCTGTGCTGCTTGGGTTCCCGAGGCCGGGAGGTAGCGCTTTCAGGTGTCGTTCAGCCGACGCCGATCGAACGAATGACCCGGGCCGGATTTCCGCCGACAAGGGTGTTCGGGGGAACGTTCCTGGTGACCACCGAACCCGCGGCCACGACCGCGTTTTCGCCCACAGTCACCCCGCCGATGACAATCGCACCGGCCGCGATCCAGACGTTTCTCCCGATCACAATGGGCTTTCCGATCGTTGCGGCGCGGCGCTGTGACGGATCAAGCGGATGCCCCGTCGTGATGACGCTCACATTCGGGCCGATCATCACATCGTCGGCGATGTCGAGGCCGCCGAGGTCGTAGAAGTGCAGTTCTGATTGATGAAGACATTGCGTCCGACGCGGATTTCGTCGCCGCCGGCTGTGTAGAATGGCGGGATCAGCAGGAAACTCTCGTGCACCTCCTTGCCGATGAGCTGGCTGAACAGGGCCCGGACTTCTTCCGCATCGTCGAACGTCAAGCGGTTAAGCCGGGCGGTGATTGCCATGGCCCGTTTGACATTCGCCAGCATGGAGGCGGATTCGGGCGTCCTGCGGTGAATTATCCTTGTGCCGTTTCCATCGGACATCGGTCGTTTCCAAAATCCCTTAGCCGGCGATCTCGACATCCTTGCCTATGGGGCCGTCTTGCTGGCCAAAAGACCTGCCATGAACGACTTCATCTGATTCCCCTATCCTGCCGGCGGAAGACCATCAGCGAAAAGCATGGCAGCGTAAACAGTCATTCTGGCCGTCGAGGCGATCATATCCGGGGCACTTCCCAGACCTCGCCGGGCCGCAGGGCACGGAACTGCTGTCGCGGCAGGCCTTCGGCCTCAAGCGCTTCGATGAGTTTCCGGACCGGCTCGTCGAATGGCTCGTCGGTGAGCTGGAAGGTGCCCCAATGGCAGCCGGCGGCGAAGGCGGCGTTGCACAACAGCATGCCCTGGACCGCTTCCTCGGGGTTCTGGTGCTGCGGCGCCATGAACCAGCGTGGCTCGTAGGCGCCGATCGGCAGGATGGCGAAGCGGAAGCCGCCATGTTTTTCCGCCATCAGCCGGTAGTTGATGCCATCGTGGAAGCCGGTGTCGCCGGCAAAATAAATCTTTCCGCCAGGCGTCTCGATGACGAAGCCGGCCCACAGCGCCATGCGCCGGTCGCGCGCCCCGCGTGCCGACCAGTGATGCGCGGGCTCGACGTGGATGGCGGCGCCGGCGCCGGCATCGATCCTGTCGTGCCAGTCATGCGCGGAAAGCCGCATGCCGGGCACGGCGGCGGCGATGATGGCATCGTTGCCGAGCGGCGTCACCACCAGCGGATCGTGCTTCTCCTTCAACTGCCTCAGCGTGGCAATGTCGAGATGGTCGTAGTGATTGTGGCTGACCAGAACGAGGTCGACGGGCGGCAGGTCGGTGAAAGCAATGCCCGGCGGGTTGACGCGTTTGGGCCCGGCGAAGGAAAACGGCGACGTGCGTTGCGACCAGACCGGATCGGTGAGGATGTTCAGCCCGGCGGTCTGGATCAGCAAGGTAGAATGGCCGACCATGGTCACGGTCAGATCCGCACCCTCGACCGTCGCGAGCGGCTTTGCCTGGGCAAAGGGGCTCGGGCTGGCAGGCGGCCATTTCGAACGTTGGCCGCTGAACTGCCATTTCAGCAGATCCACGAAGGGGCCGGGCATCCGGCCGCCGGGATTGAAGAACAGGGTGCCGTCGAAATGATCGCTGGGCGGACCGCTGTAGTAGCGGTTGGCGGCTTTCTGTCTCGAGGCCAAGGTCTGCGCTCCAGCGGGGTTTTGGTGAACTCTTGTTCTCATGCAATTCCCCCGGGAAAGCGCCGCGCGCTTTCCCGGAAAACCGCCGCGCACCTTTCCTGGAGCTGCCCCAGACATAGGCCGTGCCGCGGCTGGCGCAAGCGTTTGCCGGCCGAAGGCAAGCGGCGGCGAAGCGGCCTCTGCGACGTTTCAATGACAAGCCGCCTGATCCGGGCGCGTGCGATATACCGCTGGACCGGACTGATATGTGCTCTTGCGGAGCCTACCGCTCGCCGGAGGATTGCGATAAATTTGCAACAATCTTGCCGCAAAACCCTATTTTAACCATATCGGGTTGAAATTTCGCCACCTTCTCCATCTTGGTGGAGGCGAGATTGCGCGGACGGCGTCCCCCCAGCCGAATCCGACGGAGGTGGTAATGAATTTTTCGAAAGGCGGCCTGGTGGCCGTATCCTTGGCGGCATTGGTTGCGAGCGGCTGCTCAACCTCACGGTTTTCGTCGATGGACGACCAGCAGCCCGCCCCGCTGCAGGCGGCGCCTTCCGGCCAGGTGAGCTCGAGCCAGCTGCCGCCGCCGGCGTCGCCCGGCACCACCGACCCTTCGCAATTCCCGACCGCGCCGGCGAACACGCAGGTGGCCTCCTTGCCGCCGGACGGCACGGCACCCGCGGGTGCCTCGGATCTCAGCGCGGCAAGCGTCGCCGGTGTCTGGAACGTCAGCGTCTCCGGCCAGAGCTGCAAGGTGGCGACGCCGCAGACCAAATTCGGCGCCGGCTTCCGCGCCGGCCCGCTGCACTGCCCGCCGCCGATCGACGGCATCAAGTCGTGGAACGTCGCCGGCAAGCAGCTGACGCTTTATGACGAGAATGGCGGCTCGCTGGCGCGGCTCTATTCGTCGGGCGGCTCGAAATTCGACGGCCAGACCTCCAACGGACAGCCGATCTCGCTTACAAGATAGGCTGGGGCACGCCCTCTCACTCCCTCTTGAGCGTCCTGCTCTGAACAACGACGTGACCGATGCATCTGCGTGACGGCCTCCAGACCCATGCGACCGTCAGGCAGCGCTACGACCACCTGGTGGAAACCGGCGTGATCGGACGCGATGCCGCGCAGGAAAAGATCGCCGCCGCGCTCGACCGGCTGACCGTGGAGATCTCGGCCAAACGGCTGGCGCACAAGTCCAGTGCGCTGGGCTGGCTGTTCGCCCGCAAGCGCGAGACGCATGAGGCGGTCAGGGGCCTCTACATCCATGGCGGCGTCGGGCGCGGCAAGACCATGCTGATGGACATGTTCTTCGAGCTCTTGCCGGTGCGGCGCAAGCGCCGCGCCCATTTCAACGACTTCATGGCCGACGTGCAGGACCGCATCCAGAAGCACCGGCAGGGGCGCAAGGAAGGCACGGTCAGGGAGGACGATCCGATCCCGCCGGTGGCCAAGGCGCTCGCCGAACAAGCCTGGGTGCTGTGCTTCGACGAGTTCTCGGTCACCGACATCGCCGATGCGATGATCCTGTCCAGGCTGTTCTCGGCGCTGTTCGCCAACGGGGTCGTGCTGGTCGCCACCTCGAACGTGGCGCCGCAAGACCTCTACCGTGACGGGCTGAACCGCCAGCTCTTCCTGCCGTTCATCGCCACATTGGAGCGCCACGCAGAGGTACTGTCGCTGGACAGCCACAAGGACTACCGGCTGGAAAAGCTCACCCGCACGCCGGTCTATGTCACGCCGGCGAATGCGGCGGCCGACCAGGCACTCGACGAGGCCTGGCGGGAGATGACGCGCGGGGCGCCGACGGCCGGGACCTCGCTGACGCTGAAGGGCCGCAAGGTGGCCGTGCCGGCCGCCGCCGGCGATGCGGCGCGTTTCTCCTTCGCCGACCTCTGCGAAAAGCCACTCGGAGCGCGCGATTACCTGGCGATCGCCGGCCGGTTTTCGACCGTCTTCATCGACCATGTGCCGGTGCTAGGCGAAGGCAAGCGCAACGAGGCCAAGCGCTTCATCCTGTTGATCGATACGCTCTACGACCATCATGTGCGCCTGGTGGTGAGCGCCGAGGCGCCGCCGCACGACCTTTATGTGGCCAAGCGCGGCGTCGAGGTGTTCGAATTCGAACGCACGGCCTCACGACTGATCGAGATGCAGAGCCGCGACTGGCTGGAGGATTGGGCGGAGCGGCGGAAGACGAAGGCGGAAGCGCGGCAGGCGCAGGCCTGAATATCCGAATTGCTCGGCGCTTCGGCGTCCCGCCAGCATCAAATCGTCGAGATCACAAGGGCGTCATTTGCAGGATAGAGCCTTCTGATTTCGCTGTCCATTGTGTAAATTCTCGCAAGTCGGCTTACAAATTTTGACGTTTACGTAAATCCCAAACACTCTAACCGATTGAAAATACAGGGGTCGAAATAATCGTTTGAATTTATTTCGCGCCGGAGTTATTGGGTGCGGCGAAATTCGCGGTTCCCCGCGGCATTCCGGCCTCTTCCTCGACGCCGTGTCGGCGCCGTCACAGACAAAGGGAAATCATCCTCACATGGCACGCAACAGGATAGCGCTTATCGGCTCAGGCATGATCGGCGGCACGCTCGCCCACATGATCGGCCTCAAGGATCTCGGCGACGTGGTGCTGTTCGATATCGCCGAGGGCATCCCGCAAGGCAAGGGGCTCGATATCGCGCAGTCTTCGCCGGTCGATGGTTTCGACTCGCGGCTGACCGGTGTCAACGACTATGCCGGCATCGAGGGTGCCGACGTGTGCATCGTCACCGCCGGCGTGCCGCGCAAGCCGGGCATGAGCCGCGACGATCTTCTGGGCATCAATTTGAAGGTCATGGAGCAGGTCGGCGCCGGGCTGAAGAAGTACGCGCCGAAGGCGTTCGTCATCTGCATCACCAATCCGCTCGATGCCATGGTGTGGGCGCTGCAGAAGTTTTCCGGCCTGCCCAAGACCCATGTGGTGGGCATGGCCGGCGTGCTCGACTCCTCGCGCTTCCGCTATTTCCTGGCCGAGGAATTCAAGGTTTCGGTCGAGGACGTTACCGCCTTCGTGCTTGGCGGCCACGGCGATTCCATGGTGCCGATGATCCGCTATTCGACCGTCGCCGGCATTCCGCTGCCCGACCTCGTCAAGATGGGCTGGACCTCGAAGGAGAAGCTCGACCAGATCGTGCAGCGCACCCGTGACGGCGGCGCCGAGATCGTCGGCCTGCTGAAGACCGGCTCGGCCTATTACGCGCCGGCGGCTTCGGCGATCTCGATGGCGGAAGCCTACCTCAAGGACAAGAAGCGCGTGCTGCCCTGTGCGGCGCACCTCTCCGGCCAGTATGGCATCAAGGGCACCTATGTCGGCGTGCCCGTGGTTATCGGCGCCGGCGGTGTCGAGCGCGTCATCGAGATCGACCTCAACAAGGCCGAGCAGAAGATGTTCGACGCATCGGTGGCGACCGTGCAGGGCCTGACCGAGGCCTGCGTCAAGATCGCGCCGCAGCTCGCCTCGAAGTAACTCGTCCAAACATCACCCCGGCAAACGACCTGGAGATAGTTCCCGATGAACATCCATGAATATCAAGGCAAGGCGCTGCTGAAGAGCTTTGGCGCGCCGGTGGCCGAAGGCGTGCCGGTGTTCAAGGCAAGCGAGGCGGAAGCCGCCGCACAAGCGCTGCCCGGCCCGCTCTATGTGGTGAAGAGCCAGATCCATGCCGGCGGCCGCGGCAAGGGCAAGTTCAAGGAACTCAGCCCCGATGCCAAGGGCGGCGTCAGGCTGGCGAAGTCGGTCGCCGAGGTGGTCGCCAACGCCAACGAGATGCTCGGCCACACGCTGGTGACCAAACAGACCGGCCCGGCCGGCAAGCAGGTCAACCGCCTCTATATCGAGGACGGAGCCGACATCGAGCGCGAGCTCTATCTGTCTGTTCTGGTCGATCGCACGGTCGGTCGCGTCGCCTTCGTCGTCTCGACCGAGGGCGGCATGGATATCGAGGCGGTCGCCCACGACACGCCGGAAAAGATCATCACCGTTGCCATCGACCCGGATATGGGCGTGACGGCGGACGACGTGAAGAAGCTCAACGCGGCGCTCAAGCTCGACGGCGATGCGGCCAGCGACGGCGGTTCGCTGTTCCCGATCCTCTACAAGGCCTTCGTCGAGAAGGACATGAGCCTGCTCGAGATCAATCCGCTGATCGTCATGAAGAACGGCCGGCTGCGCGTGCTCGACGCGAAAGTGTCGTTCGACAACAACGCGCTGTTTCGCCACCCGGACGTGCTGGAGCTGCGCGACACCACCGAAGAGGACGAGAAGGAGATCGAGGCGTCGAAATACGACCTCGCCTATGTCGCGCTCGACGGCAATATCGGCTGCATGGTCAACGGCGCCGGCCTTGCCATGGCGACGATGGACATCATCAAGCTCTATGGCGCCGAGCCCGCCAACTTCCTCGACGTCGGCGGCGGCGCATCGAAGGAGAAGGTGACGGCGGCGTTCAAGATCATCACCAGGGATCCGGCCGTCAAAGGCATCCTGATCAACATCTTCGGCGGCATCATGAAGTGCGACATCATCGCCGAGGGGGTCATCGCCGCGGTCAAGGAAGTCGGGCTGAAAGTGCCGCTGGTGGTGCGCCTGGAAGGCACCAATGCCGAGCTCGGCAAGAAGATCATCAACGACAGCGGCCTGAATGTCGTGTCGGCCGATGATCTTGATGACGCAGCCAAGAAGATCGTGGCGGCGGTGAAGGGCTGATACGGTGCCTCCGCGCAAGATAAACCTGGTCGAGGCGGCGGATCAAAAGATCAGCAAGGTCTTCGATCCGCACATTGCCGGCGACGTCAACGACAGCCAGGCGAAGGTGGCCAAGTTCGGCGAGACCTTCGACTGGCACGCGCATGACAATGAGGACGAAGCTTTTCTGGTGCTGCGGGGCAGGATTGCCATCGATTTCCGCGATGGTCCGGTCGAACTCGGCGAGGGCGACTTCATCGTCGTGCCGCGCGGCGTGGAGCACCGGCCGCGCTCGCTCACCGTCGAGCCCGTGGTGCTGATGTTCGAGCCGTCGACGACGCTCAACACCGGCAATGCCAAGAGCGACCTCACCGTCACCGACCTGAAGCGGCTCTGACCCATGAATGCCTCGCCCTTCTCATCGCTCTCGGCCGACCACCAGCGCCTGCAGGCGCTGGTGGGTGCGTGGCGCGGCGAGGAAGAGGTGGCGGACACGCAGTGGGCCGACGGCGGCGCGGCGACCAGCGAAATGCTGGCGGAAGCGGAGTTCGGCGGCCAGTTCGTGGTGCAGCGCTATCGTCAGCGCCGTGACGGCACGATTTCGTTCGGATCGCACACTGTGTTCGGCTTCGACCACCAGCACGGCGCCGTCACCATGCACCAGTTCGATTCGATGGGTTTCGTGCCGATGTCGCCTGCCACCGGCACGTGGAACGGCAACGAGCTCAATCTGGAACGGTCGTCGCCGCGCGGCTCTGCGCGCGTGACGTATATTTTCGACGATGCCGACACTTACCGCATGCGATTGCATTTCAAACCCGCCGGCAGCGATGGCTGGCAAGACATGGTGAGCGGCGTCTACCGGCGCGTCTCGCCTTCCTCGATCAACGGTTTTTAGAAAAGGGCTCCGATGTCCATTCTCGTCGACAAGAACACCAAGGTGCTGGTGCAGGGCCTGACCGGCAAGACCGGTACGTTCCACACAGAGCAGGCGCTGGCCTATCATGGGACAAAAATGGTCGGCGGCATCCATCCCAAGAAGGGCGGCGAGACCTGGACCGGCTCCAAGGGCGAAAGCCTGCCGATCTTCGCCACGGTTGCCGAAGGCAAGGAAAGGACGGGCGCCAACGCCTCCGTCATCTACGTGCCGCCGGCGGGCGCGGGCGAAGCCATCATCGAGGCGATCGAGGCGGAAATCCCGCTCATCGTCTGCATCACCGAAGGCATTCCGGTGATGGACATGGTCAAGGTCAAGGCGCGTCTCGACCGTTCGGCCTCGCGGCTGATCGGCCCCAACTGCCCGGGCGTGCTCACCCCCGACGAATGCAAGATCGGCATCATGCCCGGCAACATCTTCCGCAAGGGCTCGGTCGGTGTTGTTTCGCGCTCGGGAACGCTTACCTATGAGGCTGTGTTCCAGACCACCAATGTCGGCCTCGGCCAAACCACCGCTGTCGGCATCGGCGGCGACCCCGTCAAGGGCACCGAGTTCATCGACATGCTCGAGATGTTCCTCGCTGACGACGAGACCAAGTCGATCATCATGATCGGCGAAATCGGCGGTTCGGCCGAGGAAGATGCAGCGCAGTTCCTCAAGGACGAGGCCAAGCGCGGCCGCAGGAAACCGATGGCGGGCTTCATCGCCGGGCGCACCGCGCCGGCCGGCCGCACCATGGGCCATGCCGGTGCCGTCATCTCCGGCGGCAAGGGCGGCGCGGAAGACAAGATCGCGGCGATGGAATCGGCGGGCATCAAGGTCTCGCCGTCGCCGGCACGGCTGGGCACGACGCTGGTCGAGGCCATCAAGGGCTAAGGTAGTGAGTAGGCAGCATTGAATAGGGACGACCAGGTGAGTGGCCGCTGAGTCGAAAGTTCCATTTTCTACTCACTACCGACCACTCACTGTTCCCTCAAAAGGAGACGGAGCCGGGCTCCGCTGAAACGACATGGCAAGACAAGATCAGGCCAACGACCAGTTCTCGCTCACCTCATTCCTCTATGGCGGCAATGCCGACTACATCGACGCGCTCTATGCCGCCTATGAAGACGATCCCGCCTCGGTCAATCCCGAGTGGCAGGAGTTCTTCGCCGGGCTGAAGGACGATGCCGGCGATGTGCGCAGGAACGCCAAGGGCGCTTCGTGGGCCAAGCCTTCCTGGCCGCTGCAGGCGAATGGCGAACTGGTCTCGGCGCTCGACGGCAATTGGGGCATCGTCGAAAAGCACCTGGAAAAGAAGGTCAAGGACAAGGCCGTCACCAACGGTGTCGTGCTGTCCGATGCCGATGTGCACCAGGCGACGCGCGATTCGGTGCGCGCCATCATGATGATCCGCGCCTTCCGCATGCGTGGCCATCTGCACGCCAATCTCGATCCGCTCGGCATCGCCAAGCTCGAAGACTACAACGAACTGTCGCCGGAGAATTACGGCTTCACCGAAGCCGACTACGACCGGCCGATCTTCCTCGACAATGTGCTCGGGCTCGAATTCGGCAGCATCCGGCAGATGCTGGAGATTCTCACCCGCACCTATTGCTCGACGCTCGGTGTCGAGTTCATGCATATTTCCGATCCCGAGGAGAAGGCCTGGCTCCAGGCGCGTATCGAAGGCGCGGACAAGGAGATTTCCTTCACCGCCACCGGCAAGAAGGCGATCCTGCAGAAGCTGGTCGAGGCGGAAGGCTTCGAGCAGTTCATCGACGTCAAGTACAAGGGCACCAAGCGCTTCGGCCTCGACGGCGGCGAATCGCTGATCCCGGCGCTGGAGCAGATCGTCAAGCGCGGCGGCCAGCTCGGCATGAAGGAGATCGTGCTCGGCATGGCCCATCGCGGCCGGCTCAACGTGCTGTCCCAGGTGATGGCCAAGCCGCACCGCGCCATCTTCCACGAGTTCAAGGGCGGCTCGGCGGCTCCCGACGAGGTCGAGGGCTCGGGCGACGTGAAGTACCATCTCGGCGCCTCGTCGGACCGTGAGTTCGACGGCAACAAGGTGCACCTGTCCCTGACCGCCAACCCCTCGCATCTGGAAATCGTCGATCCCGTGGTGATGGGCAAGGCGCGCGCCAAGCAGGATTACCTGTTCGGCCGCGGCCGCGAGGAGATCGTTCCTCTGGAAGAGCGGGCCAAGGTGCTGCCGCTCTTGCTGCACGGCGACGCCGCCTTCGCCGGCCAGGGCGTGATCGCCGAAATCCTCGGCCTGTCTGGCCTGCGCGGCCACCGCGTCGCCGGCACGCTGCATTTCATCATCAACAACCAGATCGGCTTCACCACCAATCCGCGCTTCTCGCGCTCGTCGCCTTATCCGTCCGACGTTGCCAAGATGATCGAGGCACCGATCTTCCACGTCAATGGCGACGACCCCGAAGCCGTGGTGCACGCCACCAAGGTGGCGATCGAGTTCCGCATGAAGTTCCACAAGCCGGTGGTCGTGGACATGTTCTGCTACCGCCGCTTCGGCCACAATGAGGGTGACGAGCCGGCCTTCACGCAGCCGCTCATGTACCGCAACATCCGCACCCACAAGACGACGGTGCAGATCTATGCCGACCGCCTGATCGCCGAAGGCCACATAAGCCAGGCCGAATTCGACAAGATGAAAGCCGACTGGCGCGCGCATCTGGAAGCCGAATGGGAAGTTGGCCAGCACTACAAGCCCAACAAGGCCGACTGGCTGGACGGCGCATGGTCCGGCCTGCGCACGGCCGACAACCAGGACGAACAGCGGCGCGGCAAGACGGCCGTGCCGGTCAAGACGCTGAAGGAAATCGGCAAGAAGCTGACCGAGGTGCCGAAGGATTTCGAGGCGCACAAGACGATCATCCGCTTCCTCGAGAACCGGCGTCAGGCGATCGAGTCGGGCGAAGGCATCGACTGGTCGACGGCCGAAGCGCTGGCCTTCGGCGCGATCCTGCTCGACGGCAATCCGATCCGGCTTTCGGGCCAGGATTCCGAGCGCGGCACCTTCTCGCAGCGCCATTCCGTGCTTTACGACCAGCGTGACGAGACCCGCTACATCCCGCTCAACAATCTGTCGGCGGCGCAAGCCGGCTACGAAGTCATCAACTCAATGCTGTCGGAAGAGGCGGTGCTGGGCTTCGAGTATGGCTACAGCCTTGCCGAACCGAAGGCGCTGACGCTGTGGGAGGCGCAGTTCGGCGACTTCGCCAACGGCGCCCAGGTTGTGTTCGACCAGTTCATCTCGTCGGGCGAGCGCAAGTGGCTCAGAATGTCGGGCCTGGTCTGCCTGCTGCCGCATGGCTATGAAGGCCAGGGCCCGGAACATTCTTCCGCCAGGCTGGAGCGCTTCCTGCAGCTTTGCGCCGAAGACAACATGCAGGTCGCCAACTGCACGACGCCGGCTAACTACTTCCACATCCTGCGCCGGCAGTTGAAACGCGACTTCCGCAAACCGCTGATCCTGATGACGCCGAAATCGCTGCTGCGCCACAAGCGGGCGGTCTCGACGCTGCCGGAAATCTCGGGCGAAAGCTCGTTCCACCGGCTGCTGTGGGACGACGCCCAGCTGTTGCCCGACCAGGCCATCAAGCTGACCAAGGATTCCAAGATCCGCCGCGTCGTGCTGTGCTCGGGCAAAGTCTATTACGACCTCTACGAGGAGCGCGAGAAGCGCGGCATCAACGACATCTACCTGCTGCGCGTCGAACAGCTCTATCCGTTCCCGGCCAAGGCGCTGATCACCGAGCTGTCACGCTTCCGCAACGCCGAGATGGTGTGGTGCCAGGAGGAGCCCAAGAACATGGGCGCCTGGTCGTTCATCGATCCATATCTGGAATGGGTGCTGGCGCATATCGACGCCAAGCATCAGCGGGTGCGCTACACAGGCCGCCCGGCCGCCGCGTCGCCGGCGACCGGATTGATGTCGAAGCACCTTGCCCAGCTCGCCGCCTTGCTCGAAGACGCGCTCGGCGAATAGAACTCAGGAACAACGGACAGGCACAATGGCTACCGAAATCCGCGTCCCCACTCTCGGCGAATCCGTCACCGAGGCGACCATCGGCAAGTGGTTCAAGAAGGTCGGTGATGCCATTGCCGTCGACGAGCCGCTGGTCGAGCTCGAAACCGACAAGGTGACGGTCGAGGTTCCGGCGGCCGCCGCCGGCACGCTGGGCGAAATCACCGCCAAGGAAGGCGAGACGGTCGAAGTCGGCGCCTTGCTGGGCTCGATTTCGGCTGGTGGCGCCGCCGCCGCGGCCAAGCGGCAGGCCGTGGCGCAGGCGTCCAGCCCCGACGCCGCGCAGACCACCAAGCAAGCGGCCGCCGAGACCGCCAAGATCGCCGGCGATGCCGGCCAGGTCGAGCCGCGCACCATGCCGCCGGCGCCGGCGGCTGCCAAGCTGATCGCCGAGAACAATCTGTCGGTCGACCAGCTTTCCGGCTCGGGCAAGCGCGGCCAGGTGCTGAAGGGCGATGTGCTCGATGCCATCTCCAAGGGTGCGCCGTCGCAGCCGGCGGAGACACCGAAGGCGGCGCCCGCTCCGGCGGCGCCAGTCGCTGCCCGCGCGCCGTCCTCGGGCGACGACGCGGCCCGCGAGGAGCGCGTGCGCATGACCAAGCTGCGCCAGACCATCGCGCGCCGGCTCAAGGAAGCGCAGTCGACCGCCGCCATGCTGACCACCTTCAACGAGGTCGACATGTCGGCGGTGATGGCGCTCAGGACCAAGTACAAGGACGTGTTCGAGAAGAAGCACGGCGTGAAGCTCGGCTTCATGGGCTTTTTCACCAAGGCGGTCACGCACGCGCTGAAGGAAATTCCTTCGGTCAACGCCGAGATCGACGGCACCGACATCATCTTCAAGAACTACGCCCATATCGGCGTCGCGGTCGGCACCGAAAAGGGTCTCGTGGTTCCAGTCGTGCGCGATGCGGATCAGATGTCGATCGCCGAGATCGAGAAGGATATCGGCCGCCTGGGCATCGCCGCGCGCGACGGCAAGCTGTCGGTCGCCGACATGCAGGGCGGCACGTTCACCATCTCCAATGGCGGCGTCTACGGGTCGCTGATGTCGACGCCGATTCTCAACGCGCCGCAGTCGGGCATTCTCGGCATGCACAAGATCCAGGACCGGCCGGTCGTGGTCGGGGGCCAGATCGTGATCCGGCCGATGATGTACCTGGCGCTCAGCTACGATCACCGCATCGTCGACGGCAAGGAAGCCGTGACCTTCCTGGTGCGCGTCAAGGAAAGCCTGGAGGATCCTGAGCGGCTGGTGCTGGATCTCTAAGGCCGTCGGATGACGGGTTGCGGCATGGGTGGCCAGTGATGGCCCGTTTGCTTGGGCTCGTGCTGGTGGCCGGCATTCTCGCGGCTGCTGCAAATGCCCATGCCGCCTGCCCGATCGAACTCGCCGTCTATGGCGACGCCCGGAGCGGCGCCGAGACGAGCGGCGCCGAGATAGATTTTACCCCGACCGGCACGTCCGCCACCGTCACCAATACGTTTCGCTTGATCCTCGACAACAATGTGGTGCTCAACGGCATCGTCATGTGGACTCAGGACATAGCGCGGCCGAATGGCTCGCTGATGTACAAATGCCCGGAAGGCGATGTCACCGGCGCCGAGCTTGCCGCCTGCACGCTGTGGAACGGCGTCATCTATACGTCCGACGACAAGGGCGATGTCGGGCTTTTGCCGGCCGAGCGCGTCGAGGCGCCGAAGACGCTGATCCTGCCCGATCTCGGTCCGGTGCTCAGGCAATGGCAGGCCCATGGCGGCAGCGGGTTTTCGAAGGTGCCGTCGGATGTGTTCGTCTTGAAGGGATGCCAGGAATGAGCGGGAAGGTTTTGCTGGTCACCGGCGGCAGCCGCGGCATTGGAGCGGCGATCTGCCGGCTCGGATCGAAGGCCGGCTATCGCGTCGTGGTGAACTATGCCTCGAACAAGGCTGCCGCCGACGCGCTGGTCGCCGAAATCGAGGCCGCCGCCGGCGAGGCTCTTGCCGTCAAGGGCGATGTCGGCAGCGAGGCCGATATCATGGCCATGTTCGAGGCGGTGGACCGAGCCTATGGAAGGCTCGATGCCTTCGTCAACAATGCCGGCATCGTCGACGCCAAGGCGCGTGTCGACGAGATGAGCGCGGCACGGCTCGAGCGGATGATGCGTATCAATGTCGTCGGTTCCATCCTCTGCGCCCGTGAGGCGGTCAAGCGCATGTCGACCCGTTACGGCGGTTCAGGCGGATCGATCGTCAACATCTCGTCGGCCGCCGCCAGGCTCGGTTCGCCCGGCGAATATGTCGACTACGCCGCCTCCAAGGGCGCGATCGACACCATGACCATCGGCCTGGCGCGCGAGGTGGCGCTGGAGGGCATCCGGGTCAACGCGGTCAGCCCCGGCATCACCGACACCGAAATCCATGCCTCCGGCGGCCAGCCCGATCGCGTGGCGCGGATGCAGGACATGCTGCCGATGAAGCGGGCGGGCACGGCCGAGGAAGTCGCGAGCGCGGTTCTCTACCTTCTGTCGGATGAGGCTTCCTATATAACGGGCGCGATCCTGAACGTCAGCGGCGGCCGCTGAGCGCCAAGCAAAGGGAAAACATAGATGGCTTATGACGTCGTTATCATCGGATCGGGACCGGGCGGCTATGTCTGCGCCATCAAGGCGGCGCAGCTCGGGCTGAAGGTCGCGGTGGTCGAGAAGAACGCGACCTTTGGCGGCACCTGCCTCAACATCGGCTGCATCCCGTCCAAGGCGCTGCTTCATGCCTCCGAGATGTTCGCGGAGGCCGGCCATTCCTTCGATACACTGGGCGTCGAAATCCCGGCTCCCAAGCTGAACCTGAAGAAGATGATGGCGCACAAGGACACGACGGTGTCGGCCAACGTCAATGGCGTCGCCTTCCTGTTCAAGAAGAACAAGATCGATAGCTTCCGCGGCACCGGCAAGGTGATCGCGGCCGGCAAGGTGTCGGTAACTGGCGAGGACGGCAAGATCGAGGAGATCGAGACGAAGAACATCGTCATCGCCACCGGGTCGGATGTCGCCGGCATTCCCGGCGTCAAGGTCGATTTCGACGAGAAGATGATCGTGTCGTCGACGGGGGCGCTGTCGCTCGAGAAGGTTCCCGGCCATCTGGTGGTGGTCGGCGGCGGCGTCATCGGGCTCGAGCTCGGCTCGGTCTGGGCACGGCTCGGCGCCAAGGTCACCGTGGTCGAGTTCCTCGACACCATTCTGGGCGGCATGGACGGCGAGGTGTCGAAACAGTTCCAGCGGCTGCTCTCCAAGCAGGGCTTCGAGTTCAAGCTCGGCGCCAAGGTCACCGGCGTCGCCAAGGCCAAGAAGGGCGCGACCGTAACCTTCGAGCCGGTCAAGGGCGGCGCGGCCGAGACCATAGAGGCCGAT
Source organism: Mesorhizobium sp. ES1-4 (assembly GCF_020164745.1). Classification (GTDB taxonomy): domain Bacteria; phylum Pseudomonadota; class Alphaproteobacteria; order Rhizobiales; family Rhizobiaceae; genus Mesorhizobium. The sequence goes on from NZ_JAIUGV010000007.1 coordinate 145,004, forward strand.
GCCGTGCTGATCTCGACGGGGCGCCGTGCCTTTTCAGACAGCCTCGGGCTGAAGGAAGCCGGCGTCGAGGCCGACGAGCGCGGCCGGGTCAAGACCGACGGGCATCTCAGGACCAATGTCCCCGGCATCTACGCGATCGGCGATGTCATCGCCGGGCCGATGCTGGCGCACAAGGCCGAGGATGAGGGCGTGGCGGTGGCCGAGACCATCGCCGGCCAGGCCGGCCATGTGAACTATGACGTCATTCCGAGCGTCGTCTACACCAGTCCGGAGATCGCCTCGGTCGGCAAGACCGAGGAAGAATTGAAGAAGGCCGGCATCGACTACAAGGTCGGCAAGTTCCCCTTTACCGCCAACGGCCGCGCGCGCGCCATGCTGCATACCGACGGGTTCGTCAAGATCCTGGCCGACAAGCAGAGCGACCGGGTGCTCGGCGTTCATATCGTCGGCTTCGGCGCCGGCGAGATGATCCACGAGGCGGCGGTGCTGATGGAGTTCGGCGGCTCCTCGGAAGACCTCGCCCGCACCTGCCACGCGCATCCGACGATGTCGGAAGCGGTGAAGGAAGCGGCGCTGGCCACGTTCTTCAAGCCGATCCACATTTAGTCGATCCATAGAAGGTCGCCCAAAACAAAACGGCCCGCCTTTCGGCGGGCCGTTCGCAGTTGATACCTAACCGCTTACTGGGCTGGTGCCGGAGCAGGAGCGGGCGCCGGAGCAGGAGCCGGAGCGGGCGCCGGGGCTGGTGCGGGCGCCGGGGCCGGGGCCGGTGCCGGTGCCGGCGCTGGTGCCGGTTCAGCGGGCTTCATCGGTTCTGCCGGTGCGGGCGCCGGGGCCGGTGTGCTGGCCGCTGGCGGCTCGGCGGGTGCCGGGTGCTCGCCGCTTCTTCCGAAGACGTAATACGCAACAATCGCCAGGATAACGACGACCAGCGCAATCAGCCAAGGGCTGCCGCCGCCGCCGCTTGGCCTGGGAGTGTCGTTTGGTGTGTTCGCCATGAAAGTGTCCTCCGTGGATGAAAATTATCAATCAACAGACATCAACGCGCTATCGTTGAACAGGTTTCACGCTAGCGGAAGGACGCGCCGAAATTACGACGGTCAGATCGCCAGCCGCCATCCGACTCAATTGACGGCGGTGACAGTATAGCCGGCTTTGCGGAAATCCTCGACCAGTCCCTCGGGACCGGGGAGGTGCAGCGCGCCGACCGCCATGAAGGCGTTGCCCTTGGCCAGGATCGGCCCGGCATGATCGACCATCACCTTGTTGCGGCTGGTGATCATGGTTTCCTCGAAGGCGGCGTAGCCCGTGGGGTCGTTCTGCTCGTCGGGCATGGCGGCGCGGAACAACGGCCAGAACATGCCGGTGTCGCCACGCTGGTAGAGCACGATCATGGTTTCGTTGATGTCGTTGACCTTGTCGCCCAGCTTCAGCGTGTCGACCAGGCCCTTCATGTGAAAGGCGAGCGGCAGCGAAGCCATGGCGCGCAGCTGGCTCTCGGCTGTTTCCAATCCTTCCACCGGCTTGCCGGCCGCCTTGGCGCTCTCCGCCAGCTTGACGTCGAGCACAGGCGCACCGCTGGACTGGCGGGCGAGCTCGCAAGCCGGCAGCGCCATCATGGCCGAGAGCATCCACGGCTTCATCTTGGCGACCGTGGCCGGCGGAATGCCGCGCGCGTCCAGCGCGGCGTTCATGGCCGCCGCGTCGTCGGGCGACAGCAATGACGACAGCGTCGTGGAGTCGGTGAACATCATCAGGTCCGGCTCCTTCAGCATCGCCGCCATCATCTTCTGCTTGTCGAGTACGTCGGTGGTCTCGATGATGAGGGTGCCGGCGGCATCAAAGGCGTTCTGTGCATACGCCGGCAGCGTGGTCACGCGCGGATCGGTCATGTGCATTGTGCCGAACAGGTAGGATGGCTGTTCGCCTGGTTTTTCGAGCTTCCACAACAAGCCCTTGCCATTGAGCGTGGCAGCCGCCTCGGCCTCGATCCTGTCGTAGGTGGCAGGGTTGCCCTTCTGCAAGGCCGACAGCATGTCGGCGCCGCTGCAGCCCGGGATTTCAGCATGTGCCCTGCCGGCCGCGAACAGCAGGACGGCAAGGAAGGACAGGAAAAACAGCACGTTGAGCGCGACAAGCAGTTTCAGCGAGACGGAAGCTGCACGGTCGGCGATGGCGATGACGCGTTTCATGATCCCATTGCTAGGACGAAAAAGCGGCAAAACCGTTAATCGGCGTTACGAAATTGTCCTGACCGGCCATCGCCCTGTGCTCACGTTGATGAGCGTCGTTCTCCAGTGATCAACGAAAACGTCCGTCTCCTTCGTCATCCACGGGCGGAGCAAGGAGCGCAGCGACGCGGCGCAGACCCGAGGATCCATGCCGCGACACACGAGCGCTGCTGCGGTGCAGAATTCTGCTCCGCTGCACTCCTCGGCTAAGGTAACGGCATGGATCCCAGGGTCTGCGCTGCGTCGCTCCGCTCCTGCTTCGCCCCAGGATGACGAAGTTGGGAAGGTTTCAACTAATCGCGAACGTTTAGGCCCCATCCGGTGCGGGCCACCGGGCGCTTATGCCCTTGGATGGGCCGATTCGTAGATTTCGAGCAGCCTCGCGGTGTCGACGCCGGTGTAGATCTGCGTCGTCGACAGGCTGGCGTGGCCGAGCAATTCCTGGATGGTGCGCAAATCGCCGCCTCGGCCGAGCAGATGGGTGGCGAAGGAATGGCGCAAGGCGTGCGGCGTCGCGGTGTCGGGCAGGTTGAGCGCCGAGCGCATTTTTGCCATGCCGCGCTGGATGATGGCCGGGTTTAGCGGGCCGCCACGCGCGCCGCGAAACAGCAGCTCCTTCGGATCGAGATGGTAGGGACACAGCCGGCGGTATTCGGCGAGCGCCCTGAGCGCTACCGGCAGCACCGGCACCAGCCGCGTCTTGCCGCCCTTGCCGGTGACGCGCAGCACGGTGTCGGCTTCCGACGCCAGATCGGCGCCGACAAGGCCAAGCGCTTCCGAAATGCGCAGGCCCGAGCCGTAGAGCAGCGTCAGCACGGCGGCGTCGCGGGCGGCGATCCAGGGTTCCTCGGCCAACTGACCCTCGACGGAGACCACGTGCTTTGCGTCGCTCGCCGTCAATGGTTTCGGCAGGGACTTGGGCTGGCGCGGCGCGCGCAAGGCCGCGGCCCCGGCGGCATTGGCCAGGCCGCGCCGTTCGAGGAACCGCAGCAGCGAGCGGATGCCGGCAAGGCCGCGGCCGAGCGTGCGGGCGCCGGCGCCGGTATTGCGTCGGGCGGCGAGGAAGCCGCGCAAATCGGCGGGGCGCAGATTTGCAATGTCGGAAATACCGGGCGGTCCGCCGATATGGCCGGTGAGGAAATGCAGGAACTGGCGTGAATCGCGCTCGTAGGCCTCGACTGTGTGCGGCGACAGCCGGCGTTCGCGCGCCAGCATCTTCAGCCAGCTTTCACGTGCCGCCTGGAGGTCGGGTTTTGCCGGTATGAGGAATTCCTGCATGGGGTCTGTTCCGGTTCGCCGTCATTTTCCGGCAGCCGGGTTAGGAAGCGGTGAAGAGGCCGTCATTGAAATGCTGGCCCGGCAGGGCTAGGAGATTGGCTGGAACGAGACCGGTGAGCCTTTTCTGAATTGCCGTGCTTTTTAGTCACCGTAACGGAATGGATCCTCGGGTCTGCGCAGCCGCTCCGCGCCTGCTCCGCCCGTGGATGACGAAGGTAAAAGCGCCCGATGAGCAAGCCCCAAAACCCCGTCCAGATGGCCGTGATCGGCGCCGCCCACGGCATCAAGGGCGAGCTCAGGGTGAAAACCTTCACCGGCGACCCGATGGCGCTGGCCGACTATGGGCCGCTCTACGCCAGGGACGGCCGTGCCTTCCAGATCACCGACATAAGGCCCGCCAACACCGTCGTCGTGGTGCGCTTCAAGGGCGTCAGCGACCGCAACGCGGCCGAAGCGCTGGCCGGCACGGAGCTGTTCGTCGACCGCTCGATGCTGCCCGATGACGGCGAGGAGGACGAATTCTACCATGCCGACCTGATCGGGCTGGAAATCCGCGACGACACCGGTGCGGCGATCGGCAAGGTCGTCGCGGTGCATAATTTCGGCGGCGGCGACATCCTCGACGTGACGCTCGCCGGGCGCAAGGGCGTGCTGATCCCGTTCACGCAGGCCGCCGTGCCTGCCGTCTCGATCGCCGAGGGCTTCGTCCGCGTCGACCCGGTGGCGGCGGGGCTGGTCGAGGACGAGGATGGCGAGGCGCCGCGCGAAGACGATTTCGACCCCAAGGGCCGGCCGCGCGGACCGCGTGACGCCGGGGGCAACCGGTGAGTTTTGCCGCGTCCGTGCTGACGCTCTATCCCGAGATGTTTCCGGGCGCGCTCGGACTGTCGCTGGCCGGGCGGGCGCTGGAGGCGGGCGCATGGTCGCTTGATGCGATCCAGATCCGCGACTTCGCCACCGACCGCCACCGCACCGTCGACGACACGCCGGCCGGCGGCGGCGCCGGCATGGTGATGCGCGCCGACGTGCTGGCCAGGGCGATCGATCACGCCTCGCCGGAAGGGGATTTGCGGCCGCGGCTCTTGATGAGCCCGCGCGGCAAGCCGCTGACGCAGGCGCGCGTGCGCGAACTGGCCGCCGGACCGGGTGCCGTCATCCTGTGTGGCCGCTTCGAAGGCGTCGACCAGCGGGTGATCGACGCGCGTGGGCTGGAGGAAGTCTCGGTCGGCGATTTCATCCTGTCGGGTGGCGAGCCAGCCGCCCTCGTGCTGCTCGACGCGGTGGTGCGGCTGCTGCCCGGCGTGATGGGCAATGCCGTCTCGGGCGAGGAAGAAAGTTTTGAGAACGGCCTGCTCGAACATCCGCATTACACGCGGCCGCAGGAGTTCGAGGGCCGGGAGATTCCCGAGGTTCTGATCTCCGGCAATCATAAGAAGATCGCGGCTTGGCGGCGGGACCAATCGGAGAGATTGACCAGGGAGAGGCGGCCCGATCTTCTGGGCGCTCAGCCCTTGCCGAAATAGTAGAACGCCAGAAACAGGCCGACGGCGATGACGAAGCCGCGCACGACGTTCTGCGGCACGCGCTTGGCGATCCACACGCCGGCATAGCCGCCGAGCGCACCGCCCGGGATCATGACGATCGCCTGCGGCCAGGCGACGACACCGCCCGACACGAAGACGACGATGGCGACCGCCGCGATGACCACGGCCAGCATGTTCTTCAACGCGTTCAGCCGGTGGTAGTCGCCGGCTTGGGTCAGGCCGAGCGTCGCCAGCATCATCACGCCCATGCCGGCGCCGAAAAAGCCGCCATAGATGGCGGTGGCGAATTGCGCCAGCGAACCGGCGAACGAGCCCACGGCCGCTTCATGCCCGGGTTTCGGCGCCGGCTTCAGCCAGGGCCCGGCGGCAAACAGCGCCGTCGCGCCCAGAAGCAGCCACGGCACCAGCGCGCGAAAGGACGGATTGTCGAGCGCCAGCAGGATCAGCGCGCCGGCCAGCGCGCCGACCGCCGAGATCAGGCAAAGCAGCAGCGCGCCGCGCCAGAAATGCCTGATGTCGGCCCAGTAAGCGAGCGTCGAGGTGATGTAGCCTGGAAACTGCGTCACCGACGAGGTGGCGTTGGCGACGATCGGCGGCACGCCGACCAATGTCATGGCGCCGAAGGTGATGAAGGTGCCGCCGCCGGCGACCGCGTTGGCGGCGCCTGACAGAAAGCCGGCCAGGAAGAGCAGGATGGCGTCGAAGACAGACATGGAAGGCCGCCCTTGAGAAGTGTGCTATGTCCGGCTTAGAAAGCTTGCCGGACCGACGCAACCCGGCACGGCGGGATTAAGATGGTGCCATGCTGGGGCCATGCCGGTAAAAAATGCGTGGGCAAGGCGTGACAAAGCGCCGAAATAGCTGTATGTGCCCGCCCGTACCGGCAAGAACAATCTTCCGGACCCGTCAACAATGACGGTGTAGTCGCCCCTGTCCGATGTCGAGACAAATGTCTTGGAGGCAAAGGACATAGCCGAGCGGTCGAAAAGAACTGCAAGGCGAGCGTAGGGCGCTCTGACTGTCGGAAGAACAAGAAGTGGATTTTCAGATGGATCTCATCCGTCAGCTCGAGGCCGAACAGGCCGCCAAGATCGAAGCCAAGCGCAAGCTCCCCGAATTCCAGCCCGGCGACACCGTGCGCGTCCAGGTCCGCGTGACCGAAGGCACCCGCACCCGCGTCCAGGCCTATGAGGGCGTCGTCATCGCCCGCGCCGGTTCCGGCTTCCAGGAAAATTTCACCGTCCGCAAGATCTCCTACGGCGAAGGCGTCGAGCGCGTGTTCCCGGTCTACTCGCCGATGGTCGAAGGCGTCGAGATCGTGCGCCGCGGCAAGGTGCGCCGCGCCAAGCTCTATTACCTGCGCGACCGTCGCGGCAAGTCGGCCCGTATCTCGGAAAACACCGGCGTGCGCGCCCGCAAGCTCAATGATGAGGAGCGCGACGCGCTGAACGCCGAGAAGGCCCGCATCGAGGCCGAGAAGGTCGCCGCCGCCCAGGCGCTGGCCGCCGAGACGGCCGCCAAGGAAGCCGCCGAGAAGAAGGCAGCCGCGGAGGCCGAAGCAGCAGCCAAGGCTGCCGCCGAGGCGACCCCCGCCGAATAAGATTTCGGCAATGATTTTGGAAAAGGCGGCTCCGGCCGCCTTTTTTCGTTTGGCCACGACCGACGAAAAACTGATCGCGGCACGGACTGTCCTCGAAATCGTATCCCGGAAGCACTCGAATCCACGTTGATGCGCAACGTCGCGGCGGACCCGTCTTGCAAGGCGCTTGTGGAAAGCTAAAGTCGGCGCCGGATTTCCTGTAAGCCCGGCCCATGTCCGGGCGCTTTCAGTTTAGGGAGTGTGTCATGACCAAATCGAAACTGCTGCTGGCCGGCCTGCTGGCCCTCGTCCTGGCGCCCGTCGCCGCCTTCGCGCAGGCGCTGCCCGATCTCGGCGGCAGGATAGTCGTGGTGGTGACGGAGAACGCCTATCCGCCGCTGCAGTTCATCGATGCCAAGACCGGCAAGCAGATCGGCTGGGAATATGACGCGATGAACGAGATCGCCAAGCGGCTCAATTTCAAGGTCGAGTACCAGAGCACCTCCTGGGACGCGATGATCCAGGCGGTTTCCGACAACCAATACAACATCGGCATGACCGGCATCACCATCAAGGACGACCGCAAGGAGAAGGTGGATTTCTCCGACCCGTATATGCGCTCGGAACAGTTCATGCTGGTGCGCGGCGATGAAAGCCGCTTCACCGACGCCAAGACCTTCGGCGCTTTCAAGGACGGACTGATCGGTGCACAGGCCGGCACCACACCGTTCTACACCGCCGTCTACAGCGTGCTCGACGGCAATGAGCAGAACCCGCGCATCAAACTGTTCGAGACGTTTGGGGCCACGGTGCAGGCGCTGAAGTCTGGCGACGTCGATGTCGTGCTGACCGACGGCACCGCCGGCAAGGGCTATGTCGACGCTTCGGAGGGCAAGCTGAAGCTGATCGGCGGCCCGCTCGGCACCGAGGATTTCGGCTTCATCTTCCCCAAGGGCTCGGATCTGGTGAAGCCGGTCAACGCGGCGATCGCGGCACTCAAGGCCGACGGCACGCTGGATGCGCTCAACAAGAAGTGGTTCCTTGACTACAAGATGGGGCAGTGAGCCGTTTTGGCGTGGGCGGGGACGCGCGGGAATTCGCGCCGACTGTGCGGTTGAATACCCTGGCGCGTCCCTCTCGCGATTCCTGCGGCGCCGACCTCTCCTGATGGCGCCGCCCTCCTCCGACAAACCCGAATTTCCCTGGTGGCTGGCCGTTGCCGGCATCCTTGCGCTGGCCGCCGCCCTTTTCATCGCGACCAGCGATCTCTATGCCCAGGTCTTCGCCACGGTCGTAAAGGGTGTCGGCATCACCGTCTTCGTCACCGTGGTCGCCTTCGCCCTGGCATCGGCAATCGGTCTCGGCATCGCGCTCATGGGCCTGTCGGGTTCGGCCTGGTTGCGGCAGATCGCCCGCTTCTATGTCGAGATCATCCGCGGCGTGCCGATCCTGGTGCTGTTGTTCTGGATCGCCTTTGCCGGCGCGCCGGCGTTCGTCGCGGCCTGGAACGCGCTGACCGCGCCGCTGCAAGGCGCCGGCATTCTCGGCGAACTGCTGGTGCGCGACGTGTCGTTGCTGTGGCGCGCCATCATGGCGCTGACCATCGGCTATTCGGCCTTCATCTCGGAGGTTTTCCGCGCCGGCATCCAGTCGGTCGAGAAGGGCCAGATCGAGGCGGCGAAGGCTTTGGGGCTGAGCCGCGCGCAGCGCTTCCGGCTGATCGTGTTCCCGCAGGCGATCCGCACCATCCTGCCGCCGCTCGGCAACGATTTCGTCGCCCTGGTCAAGGATTCCTCGCTGGTCTCGGTACTCGGCGTCGCCGACATCACCCAGATGGGCAAGGTTTATGCCGCCGGCTCATTCCGCTTCTTCGAGACCTATTCGATAACAGCCTATATCTATCTCATCCTCACTGTCGGCCTGTCGCTGGCGCTGAGGGCGCTGGAGCGCCATTTGCGCCGCCAGCACGAGGAATAGTTTTTCGGCGAAGACGGCACGACGCCGAGGTGCCTACCGGAGGAGGAGCATGCCCATGAACATCGACAAGGCCAATGCGGCGCTGGATTCCGTCTATGGTGCCGACACGCCCGAAACGCTGGCGCAGGCCTATGCCGCATGGGCCGCGACCTATGACAGCGAAACCGCTTCGCTCGGTTACCTGCTGCCGTTCCTGATCACCGCCTGGGTGGCGCGCCATGTGCCGGCGGGCGCGGGGCCACTGCTCGACGCCGGTTGCGGCACCGGTCTGTCGGGACCTTCGCTGAAGGCGCTCGGCTACGCCGACATTGCCGGGCTGGACCTGTCGGACGACATGCTCAAGATCGCCGGCAGCCGCGATGCCTACAGCGAATTGAAAAAGGCGATGCTGGGTGGACCGCTGCCCTGGCCGGACGGACATTTCCGCGCCTTCTTCTCCACCGGCGTGTTCACCATCAGCCACGCGCCGGCCTCAAGCCTGCACGAACTGGTGCGCATCACCGGGAAAGGCGGCCACGCCATCTTCACCGTGCGCGACCAGGTGTTCGAGAGCGGTGGCTTCCAGGCCGTGTTCGAGGCGCTGGAGCGGGCAGGGAAGTGGCGGGCGGTCGAACAGAGCCCGTGGTTCCGCTGCTATGCCATCGCCGAGCCTGATGCGCTGGTGAAGACTTTTGTGTTCGAGGTGGTTTGAGCGGCGCCTTCTTCCTTCTCCCCTTTGGGAGAAGGTGGATCGGCGCGTTAGCGCCGAGACGGTTGAGGGGTGCGTGAAGGATCGCCATCCTTGCCAAGCTGGAACACCCCTCATCCGTCGCCTTCGGTGACACCTTCTCCCACAAGGGGAGAAGGAAGAAGCGCTCGCGACACGCCGCAATTGCCGAAAACCCAAAACATTGCTATCTACCCGGCCATGGAAGAGCTTTTTGGCGATCCGGCTTACAAGGGATTCGTGCTGCAGGACAGAAAACGCCTGCCGTCGCGCTTTTCTTCGCGCGTGTCCGGAGCCCTGACCAGCCGACTTCGCTGATCGCCGACGGCCGGCCGCAGGCTTGCGGCATCAGCTTCTTCCCATCCTCATATCGACGGATTTACGCACATGAGCGCACCGCGCACCCTCTACGACAAGATTTTCGACGACCATGTCGTCGACCGCCAGGACGACGGCACCTGCCTGCTCTATATCGACCGCCACCTCGTCCATGAGGTGACCAGCCCGCAAGCCTTCGAAGGCCTGCGCATGAGCGGCCGGAAAGTCCGGCATCCGGAAAAGACGCTGGCCGTGGTCGATCACAATGTCTCGACCTCGCCCGAGCGCAAGTTCGGCATCAAGAACGAGGAAAGCCGCATCCAGGTCGAGGCGCTGGCCAAGAACGCCAGGGATTTCGGCGTCGAATATTATTCCGAGAACGACATCCGCCAGGGCATCGTCCACATCATCGGTCCCGAGCAGGGCTTTACGCTGCCGGGCATGACCATCGTCTGCGGCGACAGCCACACGTCGACGCATGGCGCTTTCGGCGCGCTGGCGCACGGCATCGGCACGTCCGAGGTCGAGCATGTACTGGCCACGCAAACGCTGATCCAGCGCAAGGCCAAGAACATGCTGGTGCGCGTCGACGGCGTGCTCCCGGAGGGCGTCACCGCCAAGGACATCATCCTCGCCATCATCGGCGAGATCGGCACCGCCGGCGGCACCGGCTATGTCATCGAGTATGCCGGCGAGGCGATCCGTGCGCTGTCGATGGAAGGCCGCATGACGATCTGCAACATGTCGATCGAGGGTGGCGCGCGCGCCGGCCTGATCGCGGCGGACGAGACCACCTTCGCCTATGTCAAGGACAAGCCGCGCGCGCCCAAGGGCGCTGCCTGGGACGCGGCGCTCGAATACTGGAAGACGCTGCAGAGCGACGAAGGGGCACATTTCGACAAGGTGATCGTGCTCGACGCGGCCAAGCTGCCGCCGATCGTCTCCTGGGGCTCCTCGCCCGAGGACGTCGTCTCCGTGCAAGGCATCGTGCCGAACCCGGAAGACATCACCGACGAGAACAAGCGCACTTCCAAGCAGCGCGCGCTCGACTATATGGGCCTGACGCCGGGAACGAAGATCACCGATATCGCGCTCGACCGTGTCTTCATCGGCTCCTGCACCAATGGCCGCATCGAGGACCTGCGCGCCGTCGCCAAGGTGGTCGAGGGCAAGACCGTCAGCCCGCATGTCGATGCCATGATCGTGCCAGGCTCCGGCCTGGTGAAGGAACAGGCGGAAGCCGAGGGCCTCGACAAGATCTTCCTCGCCGCCGGTTTCGACTGGCGCGAGCCGGGCTGCTCAATGTGCCTGGCCATGAACGACGACCGGCTGAAGCCGCATGAACGCTGCGCCTCGACCTCGAACCGCAATTTCGAAGGCCGCCAGGGTTTTAAGGGCCGCACCCATCTGGTGTCGCCGGCGATGGCGGCGGCGGCGGCGATCGCCGGCCACTTCGTCGACATCCGCGACTGGAAATGAGCCAGGCTCGGCTTGATCCGAGCCAAGTTGCTCGGGTCAAGCCTTGCCGTCGCGCCGGATGAGTTCGTGGAATTCGTCCCGGCGCCCGGGCTCGTCGGGTGCAACCACAAGCGCCAACTGCTGCTCTTCGAAGACTTTGAACCACTCGTCCCATTCAACGAGCTCATAGCCACCGGCATTGATGGGCCGCTCCGGCTGGTCCTGGTCCTGGTAGGCATGCTGGCCGAAGACCAGCCTCAGCATGGGCTGAGTCCCAGCCTCGGGAGATATATCGACGATTGCCGGAAAGCCCGCGCGCCCGGCAGCCCAGTCCCGGATTGCCTCGTGGTCGGTCAAAGTGATCGTGTCGGCCATGGCCTGCTCCTAGATCGTGAGTTCAGGAACGCTGGCGAGGGCACCCGGTTCCTCCGCCGACATATCGCGCCAACACCCAGGCTTAACGGCTTGTTTGGTGTTGCCCTCTATGGTCTTCCCCGACGTCAAACGAAGGGAAATCACGGTCCTTTGGACACTGGCCTGTTGATAGCGCTGCTCAATCCGACGATCGCGCTGGCGCTTGGCGCGGCGTTCCTCGTCCTGTGGTTCCATCAGCGCCATCGGCCCTATCTGGCGGTGCTGGCGCTCAGCTACTGCGCCTCGGCGCCCGGTTTCCTGTTCCAGTATTTCACCTTGCCCATCGGCGTGGCGCCGACCAAGCTGGTGTCGAACATCTGCTTCACCATCGCCGCCTGCTGCCTGTCCGGCGCCATCATCGCGCGCTACGGCAGGAAAGTGCCCGGCGTGGCGATCGCCGTGCTGGCGGGCGGCGGCCTGGCGGCATTCGCGTGGTTCCTGTTCGTCACGCCGGATCTGACCTGGCGCATCCTGGCGATGAATTTCGGTTTCGGCGGCGTCAGCCTGCTCGTCGCCGCCGAACTGCGCCCGGTGCGCAACAACGGCCCGACGGAGATGATCCTGTTCGTGCTGTCGCTGCTTTGCAGCGTCAATTTTTTCGTACGCACGCTGGCGGTCGTCATCGCGCACGGGCCTTTCGTCGGCTATGACGGCTTTTACGGCTCGTCCTACTGGACGACGGCGCTGTTGTCGCACGCGCTGCTGTCGCTGCTGATCGCGCTCTGCCTCTTCACCGCCGCCGCACTCGACGTGATGAAGGCACTGAAGGCGGAAACATATACCGACCCGCTTTCAGGGCTGCTGAACCGCCGAGGTTTCGAGGATCGCGCGGCCATGCTGCTGCAGCATTGCACCATGGCCAAATTCCCGGTGGCGATGGTTTTGGCCGACCTCGATCATTTCAAGGCCCTCAACGACGTGCACGGTCATGCGGCCGGCGACCGGGTGATCGCGGACTTCGCAGCCAAGCTGCGCTCGGCGACAGGAGCACGGGGTGCCGCCGGACGCATCGGCGGCGAGGAATTCGCCGTGCTGCTGCCGCTGACCGATCTCGCCGCCGCGCGGCTATTCGCCGAGGCAGTGCGCACACTCTATTCGGCCGGCGGCGTCGACGGGCTTCCCGCCGGCACGAAGGTCACCGCCAGCTTCGGCGTGGCGGCGCGCAGCGGCGAGGAGGGGCTGGAACCCTTGATGCGCCGGGCCGACGAGGCGCTTTACAAGGCCAAGAAAAACGGCCGCGACAGCGTGCGCCTCTCCTACGAGCGACCGGAGACGACGTTCGTGCCGGAGCCGCTGGGGGCTGTTTGACAGCAGGCGTCAATGTCCGGCGTTAACGTCTTTTTCGCCGGTCGATGCTTAGCTTCCGGCGGGGGTTCGAGAATCCATGACCGGCGCCAATTTCATCCTGTTGATCAACCTGTCGGTCGCCGGCCTGCTGGCGGCATCCTTCATGGCGGTCTCGTTCCACGATGCCGGCCGCCTCCCGGCGCGCTGGCTGGCGGCAGGCTATGTCCTGGGCATGGCCTATTTTGCCATCGAATTCAGCATCCCAGCCGTCAGCGACGCGCGGCTTGCGGTGGTCGCCGCCTTCGCCGTCTTCCTTGGCGCCACCATTGCCTTCAATGGCGGGCTTGCCCGCAAATATGGCGTGGCGCCGCCATGGACGCCGATGCTGTTCTTCCTGGCCGCAACCACCATCATCGTCTATTTCGTGCAGGATCTGCCACGCCAGTCGCTCACCCGCATGATGGCCTACCAGCTTCCCTACGCCGCGATGCAGTTCGTCGGCCTTGGCATCGTCTGGTCGTCGAGACAAAGCCGTGGCCGGCTCGATCTGATCCTGATGGCGGTGCTGGCGGCCAGCGGCCTGCAGTTTGCCTCAAAACCCTTTATCGCGCATGCGCTCGGCGGCTGGGGCGCCAATCCGCAGGCCTATCTGCAAAGCAGCTATGCGCTGGTGTCGCAGTCGCTCGGCACTGTCTTCGGGCTGGCGCTGGCGCTGCTCATTCTGGCCATCCTGGTCCGCGACGTGCTCGCCGAGGTGACGTCGAAGTCGGAGGTGGACACGCTGTCGGGTCTGCTCAACCGTGGCGGCTTCACGCGTCACGCGGAACTGGCCGTGCACGACGCCACGCGCCTGGCCATGCCGGTGGCGATGGTCATTGCCGATCTCGATCATTTCAAGGCCGTCAACGACAGCTTCGGCCATGCTTCCGGCGACCGGGTGATCGAGGTGTTCGCCGGCCTGCTGCGAGAGGCGGCGGAGGATCATCACGTGGTCGGCCGCATCGGTGGCGAGGAGTTCGCCGTTATCCTGACAGGCGCCAATCTTGCAGCCGCCCGGCTGTTCGCGGAAGGCACCCGCAACGCATTCGGTGCATTGCCCATCAGCGGGCTGCCGGCCGACAGCCGCTGCTCGTCGAGCTTCGGCATCGCCGAGCTTCACATGGGGGAGGGTTTCTCCGACCTGATGCGGCGTGCGGATGAAGCGCTCTACCTGGCAAAGAACGCGGGGCGCGACTGCGTGCGTGTCTCCAGCGGGCCAGCCGATGGGCGGGCCGTGGCAAAAATCGGCCAGGCCCGTATCAGCGGCAGGGGCTGAGTTCCGGCATCTCGCCGTCGGAAAGGCCATACATATAGGAGCGGCCCTTGACGAACACGGGCGGGCGATAGCAGCCGCCGTCGCCCGAAATGTCGTCTGATTCGTTCTGGTAGATCACCTTGGGCTGGCCGGCGCTGGTGTAGTCGGACAGTTGCCTGGCCAGCTTGCCTTCGCCGACGATGATGCGCTTGTAGCCGGCGGCGCTGTCGATGACGAGATTGCCGAACGAATCGGCATAGACGCGGTCATGATGGCGCAAGCCGGCCTCGGCCGGCGCGGCCACCGCAACCACAAGTGCTGCCAGCGTAACGACCGCGAGGCTTGTCCGCGCTGATTTGGCCCGCACTGATTCGGAACGCACTGATTTGGCCCGCACTGGTTTGGAACGCATGTCGCTCTCCTTCGTCGGCGCGAGAGAGATCGCGCCCGATCTGATCCGAATCGGAAATTAACCTTTTCTTAACCTTTGTTAAGGGGAGGAGCGGCTGCGTGGCTGGTTCTTAATGAACATGGTTAATTTTTGCCGCCGCGCTCGAGCCCCCGACGATATCCGCGGCCGTTTGGCGGGGCCCGTCGGGGGTGAACTTGATCTTGGCGCGTCGCGTGGCTAGCGTGCCCCGGCATGAGGGGGCAGCGTATGATATTTGGCCGAACGATTCGGGTGTCGTTCGTTGTTCCGCTGCTTGTCGCGGCCGCTGCCTGTGTGCCGCAGGACGGCGCGCCCAAGCCAGCAAACACGGTGGCACCCGTGGTGTCGCCTGCCGCCCCTGCCCAGCAACAGTCCGCGCCACCGGCGACCAAGATCATCACGGACCTCACGGCGCCGCGCGCCACCACGGGCACGGCCACCTACAGATGCGGCAATGGCGCCGCGATCACCATCCAGAATCTCGGCACGTCGCTGCGCGTCGTGGGGCAGGAAGGCGTGACCGAGGACTTCGCGGCTTCGCCGGCCAACCAGAGCAGCCGCTATCAGGCGGTGACGCATGACGCGATCGTGATCGACGGGCGCGAGGCGCTGGTGATGAAGAAGGGCTCGACGCCGCAGACCTGCACCCGCTGATGCCGATTCTGGCACGGCAGCGCCTGGGCCAGACATGCTGCACTGCAGCGACATCGAGCCGGCTTCGGGTGTTCGGCCGCTAATCGATTGAAGCCGCGTGCGGCCTTTTAGTCAGACTAAATTACGTTTTCAAAACGGTTTTCTGGCTTTGACGCGGTGCAAAAAGAGCATTAGAAACCGGCTGTCCGAAGTCGCAACCGGAGGCGGCAATGCCGCATTTCCACCCGAGGCAGGAGACGCCGAACTGGGGGAGCCATGAGCAAATCACCAGCCACCCGAGCCAGACGCGAACGGCCGCTTTCGCCGCATCTGACGGTCTACCGGCCGCCGATCACCATGACGATGTCGATCATCCATCGCATCACCGGGGGCGCGCTTTATTTCGGGACGCTGCTGGTCGCCGTCTGGCTGATGGCGGCAGCAAGTTCACAGGGTGCTTTCGATCTCGTGAACTGGGCTTTCAGCACATGGCTCGGGCGGCTCATCCTGTTCGGCTACACCTGGGCGCTGATGCATCACATGCTGGGCGGCGTCCGGCATCTGATCTGGGATACCGGCGCCGGCCTTGAAAAGCATACGGCCTCGAAGATCGCCTGGGCGACGCTTGCCGGCTCGATTCCGCTCACCTTGCTGATCTGGATCGCGGGCTACATGGCGCGGGGAGCTTTGTGATGAGTGCGAAGAACACCGACATGCGCACCCCGCTGGCCAGGGTGCGCGGCCTGGGCTCGGCCCGCGAAGGCACCGGGCATTTCTGGCGCCAGCGGCTGACGGCAATCGCCAACATCCCGCTGACGCTGTTCTTCGTCGGCTTTCTCATCGCGCTCAACGGCGCCGGCTACATGCATGTGCGCGCGGCGCTCGCCAACCCGTTCGTGGCGCTGGTGATGGCCCTGGTGCTCATCTCGCCGCTCTACCATATGCGGATCGGCATGCAGGTGATCATCGAGGACTATGTGCATGCCGAAGGCATGAAGCTGGCGCTGATCGCCCTCAATACATTCTTCACCATAGCGGTCGGCGTCGCTTCGCTCTTCGCCCTGCTGAAACTGGCATTCGGAGGCTGAAGTCTTGGCCCAGGACACGAAATCAGCCAACACGGCAGGCTACAGCTTTGTCGACCACAAGTTCGACGTGGTCATCGTCGGCGCCGGGGGCGCGGGCCTGCGCGCCACGCTCGGCATGGCCGAGCAGGGCCTGCGCACCGCCTGCATCACCAAAGTGTTCCCGACCCGGTCGCATACGGTCGCCGCGCAAGGCGGCATCGCCGCCTCGCTGTCCAATATGGGTCCGGATTCCTGGCAGTGGCACATGTACGACACCGTCAAGGGGTCGGACTGGCTGGGCGATGTCGACGCCATGGAATACATGGTGCGCGAGGCGCCGGCGGCGGTCTACGAACTCGAACATTACGGCGTGCCGTTCTCGCGCACCGAAGAAGGCAAGATCTACCAGCGGCCGTTCGGCGGCCACATGATGAATTACGGCGACGGCCCGCCGGTGCAGCGCACCTGCGCCGCGGCCGACCGCACCGGCCACGCCATCCTGCACACGCTCTACGGCCAGTCGCTGAAGAACAATGCGCAATTCTTCATCGAATATTTCGCGCTCGACCTAATCATGGAGCCGGACGGCACCTGCACCGGCGTCGTGGCATGGAATCTCGACGACGGCACCATCCATCGCTTCTCGGCCAAGATGGTGGTGCTGGCGACCGGCGGCTACGGCCGCGCCTATTTCTCGGCCACCTCGGCGCACACCTGTACCGGCGACGGCGGCGGCATGGCCGCACGGGCCGGGCTTCCCCTCCAGGACATGGAGTTCGTGCAGTTCCATCCGACGGGCATTTACGGCGCCGGCTGCCTGATCACCGAGGGCGCGCGCGGCGAGGGCGGCTACCTCGTCAACTCCGAAGGCGAGCGCTTCATGGAGCGCTATGCGCCGTCGGCCAAGGACCTCGCCTCGCGCGACGTCGTCTCGCGCTGCATGACGCTGGAAATCCGCGAAGGCCGCGGCGTCGGCAAGAACAAGGACCACATCTTCCTGCACCTCGATCATCTCGATCCGGCGGTCTTGCACGAAAGGCTTCCGGGCATTTCGGAGTCGGCGAAAATCTTCGCCGGCGTCGATCTGACCAAGGAGCCAATCCCGGTGCTGCCGACCGTGCACTACAATATGGGCGGCGTGCCGACCAATTACTGGGGCGAGGTGCTCAACCCGACGGCCGAAAACCCCGACCGGGTCTCGCCCGGCCTGATGGCGGTCGGCGAGGCGGGCTGCGCGTCGGTGCATGGCGCCAACCGGCTGGGCTCGAACTCGCTGATCGACCTCGTCGTGTTCGGCCGCGCGGCCGCCATACGCGCCGGCCAGGTGATCGACCGCAAGGCGGCGATCCCGTCGCCGAACGAAGCTTCGGTCGAAAAGATCATGGAGCGCTTCGACAAGCTGCGCCACGCCAACGGCTCGACGCCGACGGCGGTCCTGCGCGAAAAAATGCAGCGGGCGATGCAGGAAGACGCCGCCGTGTTCCGCACGCAGGAATCGCTCGAAAAAGGCTGCGAGCGCATTTCGCAGATCTGGGGCGAGCTCAAGGACATCAAGGTCACCGACCGCTCGATGATCTGGAATTCGGACCTCGTCGAGACGCTGGAGCTGGAAAACCTGATGGCCAACGCCATCACCACCGTCTATGGCGCCGAGGCCCGCAAGGAGAGTCGTGGCGCGCATGCGCGGGAGGATTTTTCCGCTCGCGACGACGCCAACTGGCGCAAGCACACGCTCGCCCATCTCAGCGAGGACGGCAAGGTGACGCTGACCTACCGGCCCGTGCACACCGAGCCCCTGGTGGCCGAAAAGGACGGCGGCATCAGTCTCGCCAAGATCGCGCCGAAGGCCAGGGTGTATTGAGCATGGCGACGGCGGCGGGATATTCAGCTACGCCCCTTCCGGCCAAGCTCGGCCTGAAGGACGGCATGGTCGCCGCCTTCATCGCACTGCCGGGGGAACTCGAATGCCTCACCGAAGCGGCGAATTTCGCTTCTGTCGACCGGCTGGCCGAATGGTCCGGCATTTCCGGTGCGACCCTGAAATACGACGCCGTCCACGCCTTCACCAGAGAGCGCGGCGAGATCGAGAATAGTCTCGGCGATGTCAAAGCGGCGATCAAGCGCGACGGCATGGTCTGGGTCTCCTGGCCGAAAAAGGCCTCGAAAGTGGCCACCGACGTCACCGAGGGCGTTGTCCGCGCTGAAGCTCTCAAGCTCGATCTTGTCGACGTCAAGGTCGCTGCGTTGAATGAAGTCTGGTCCGGGCTGAAGCTCGTCATCCGAAAGGACCTGAGGTAATGGTCGAACTCACGCTCCCCAAGAATTCCAAGGTCCAGCAGGGCAAGACCTGGCCGAAGCCCGAGGGCGCGACGAACCTGCGCGAATACCGCATCTACCGCTGGTCGCCGGACGATGACGAGAACCCGCGCATGGACACCTATTTCGTCGACATGGACGATTGCGGGCCGATGGTTCTCGATGCCCTGCTGTGGATCAAGAACAAGATCGACCCGACGCTGACGCTGCGCCGCTCCTGCCGCGAAGGCATTTGCGGCTCCTGCGCCATGAACATCGACGGCTCGAACACGCTCGCCTGCACCAAGGGCTGCGACGACATTTCAGGCGCGGTCAAGATCTATCCGCTGCCGCATATGCCCGTGATCAAGGACCTGGTGCCAGACCTTACCAATTTCTACGCCCAGCACGCCTCGATCGAGCCGTGGCTGAAGACGGTGTCGCCGACGCCCGCCAAGGAGTGGCTGCAGAGCCATGAGGACCGCGAAAAGCTCGACGGGCTCTATGAGTGCATCCTGTGCGCCTGCTGCTCCACATCGTGCCCGAGCTACTGGTGGAACGGCGACCGCTATCTCGGCCCGGCGACGCTGCTGCAGGCCTATCGCTGGCTGATCGACAGCCGCGACGAGGCCAAGGGCGAACGGCTCGACAATCTCGAAGACCCGTTCCGGCTCTATCGCTGCCACACCATCATGAACTGCGCGCAGACCTGCCCCAAGGGGCTGAACCCCGCGAAGGCGATCGCCGAAATCAAGAAGATGATGGTGGAGAGACGGGTTTAGGAGGCCTAGCGTCCTGTCCCCGTTCGAAAACTTGGCCGCTCGATCGGAACGTCGAATTCGCTGACGGTCCAGGTGACGCATGACGCCGCCAACCAGCGCCATGGCATTAGACGGCGTGGTGATTGCCGCGGACGACCTTGGAATCTGCCTTGCTCGGCCATCTCTTGCATGGGCCGCTGACCGCGAGTGAATTGTTGACGCGCCAAACGCCACGATCATCATTTCCAAGCATGTCGCTCGGCAGAACGGAGGATACTTCTCGGCGGCTTACATTAGCAGCAACGTAAATAATCGTTTGTTGTAACCGGAGTCGCACAGCATTGTCTTAGTATAGTTTTAAGCTATCTTCGATATCCACCTTGAGATCGTCGCTCGAGTGTAAAGTGATGCGCAGCTTTATCATGACTCGCTACCGGCTGTCTGGATCTTTGATCAGTGCCGCAACAGTGGGGTCGCTCACTTGGCTCGTGTCGCTGATCTATTTCCAGGAGAAGGCGCTACTCGCGGCTCTTGGCTTGGGAGCCCTGATCCCACTCTTATTGCTGGATCACATCCGGAATAAAAAGCCTGACCAGTCAAAAAGCAGGTGGTTCAAAGTCTATTTCTCGCTGGTCCCCTGCTTGCTTTTCCTTGTGTATGTCTATCTCGAAAGCGTCTTCGGCTATTTTGATTGGGGCGCGATGCTCATGCATGTCGATGCGGGCATTCTGACGCCCGGTGTCGTTCTCGAATATCTGATGAATACCGGAAGCACGATACTAATCATTACAGTCGTTCTCTTCGGCCTTGGCGCGCTGAAGGCGCGTGGCACGCTGACAAGAGCATTGGACGTTGCCTTGATGGCAGTCTTTCTGGCGGCAAATCCAATGCTGACGCGTCCGATCTCGGCAGCGATCCATCCCAACCCGCTGCATGATTTCCTGTCCAAGCGGTTCGTCGATGTCACTTCCTTGACAAAGCCGGAGGCTGGAACAGCGTCAGTCGCCGTCGCGCGGAAGAACCTCATTCATATTTTCATCGAAAGCGCCGAGCGTACCTACATGAACGAGGCCGAGTTCGGCGATGTCATGGGTCCGCTGCTAGAATTCGATAGGCGTGGCCTTTCGGCAACCAACATGGTGCAGCTTGCCTACACCAACAACTCCATGGCCGGGATGGTGGCGGCGAACTGCGGAACGCCGTTGCTGATGACGTATTTCACGACGCGCCAGTATCTGGAGGAGAATTCGCAATTCCTGCCAGGCCTGACCTGCCTGGGAGACATTCTGAAGGCGCGGGGCTATCAGCAGAATTTCATATCCGGTTGGCCGCTCAGCTTCACCGGTCAAGGATCATTCTTTGCCACCCACGGCTACTCGTCGCTCTTTGGCGGATCGGAGGTTGTGGCTGCCGTCCCCGGAAAAGGCAGTCCTTTTGGAGCCGACGACGCCCAGGTTCTGGCTTTGAGCCTCGACGTTATGCGGCATGCGCAGCGGGCCGGCGAACCGTTCTCACTGACGATTGCCGTCAGTGGCGGACATGCGATGGATGGCTATCTGACTGATGAATGTATCGGCAAGACAGGGCTTCCTCCCCAAGCCCCACATATTCTTCATGCGGTGAAATGCACAAATATGCTCATCGCGGACTTCATCCACAAAGCCGAAGCCGAAGGTCTGATGGCGAACACAATTCTTGCGTTGCAAAGCGACCACCTCAGCGCGCCGAGCACAGTCACGGATCGCTTGAACCAATACGAACGACGCAACTTTTTCTCGGTATCGGGGGATGGCATTCCTTCCAAAGCGTATGCCGGACTGTCTGGCACGATCGACATATTTCCCACCATTCTGGACGCGCTAGGTTTGCTGCCGCGCAATGGCCAGGCTGCCTTTGGCGTGTCGCTGCTCGGGGATCGACCGGCGCTGGCTCAGGAACTTGGACAGGCTCGGTTCGATAGCTCGATCTATGCCGAGGACGTGCTCGTCAGATCGTTCTGGCAGCTGAAACCGGCGCGGACGGCTGTGGCGTCTGGGGCTGATGCACGCTAGAGCGGTTCAGCGTTTGATAGAATCGCTGAACCGCTCTAGCTCTTTGTTTTCACGCAGTTCCGGACGGAAAACCGCTGCGCACTTTTCCTGGAATTGCTCTAATGCCGACGCGAGCGCCGGGACAGAAGATGATGCTCGAGCGGCGGTAGAGCGGCTTAGGCTCATATGCAGCGATGACGTTCCGGCCTGTCGCAACGCTTCGATGTCTGTCAAAATCATCCGCGCCGACAAACAGCGAATAGTTATCCATGACCGATTCTGACCTTCCCATCCTGTCTCCCGTCGAGGCGCGGCTTCTCGGCTGCCTGATCGAGAAGAGGGAGCTTACCCCGGACGTCTATCCGCTGACGCTCAACGCGGCGCTTGCGGCGGCCAACCAGAAGACGGCGCGCGACCCTGTCATGGCGCTGGAGCAGACAGAGGTGCACCGGGCACTGAAGCTCCTCGAACAGAAGGGACTTGTGCGGCAGATGTTCGGCTCGCGCGTGGAGCGCTACGAGCATCAGATGGCGCAGCGCTTCTCGCTGACGACGCCGCAGACCGCGTTGCTCGGCCTGCTCCTGCTGCGCGGGCCACAGACGGCGCACGAACTCCTGGCGCGCGCTGAGCGCATGACGCGTTTTTCGTCGATCGAAGACCTGCGTACCGAACTCGACATGCTGATCGGCCGCCGGCCGCCGCTGGTCCAGGAAATCCCGCGCGGGCCTGGCCAGCGTGAGGACCGCTACGTGCATCTCCTCTCCGGACCTGTCGATGCCGCGGCGCTTTCGGCGCAGCGCAGCGTGGCTGCAATGCCCGTCTCCGACCTGGAAGCGCGGTTGGAGGCGCTGGAGCAGGAAGTCGCGGCATTGCGCGCCAGGCTTGACGCGCTCGGAGCTTAGAGCGGTTCAGCTTTCGATAGAATCGCTGATCCGCTCTAACTCTTTGTTTTCACGCAATTCCGGACGGAAAACCGCTACGCACTTTTCCTGGATTGCTCTAGCTGCGTCGACGCGCTTGGGCGACCTGCCCTCGTCCCGCGCCCATGGCGCGTCGATGCGTTTACGCGGCCGGTTTCACCCGAGCCTGGTGTCGAGCGACACGTTGATCGCGCCGAGCGCCTTGGAAACCGGGCATTCGGCTTTGGCCTTCTCGGCCAGTTCCTTGAATTTCCCAGCGTCGATGCCGGGCACCTTGCCGACCAGCGTGATGGCGCTGCCGGTGATGCCGGTACCGGGAACCAGCGTCACCACGGCCTTGGCGTCGAGCTCTTCCGCCGGCGTGCCGTTCTCGGCCAGGAAATGCGACAGCTGCATGGCGTAGCAGCCGGCATGGGCGGCAGCGATCAGTTCCTCCGGATTGGTGCCGGATTTGCCGCTCTCGTCCTCGAACCGCGCCTTGAACGAATAGGGCGTGGACTTCAAGGTCCCGCTCTGGGTGTCGAGCGTGCCCTTGCCCTCTTTCAGATTGCCTTTCCAGACGGCGTTTGCGGTGCGGTCCATGGAGTCCTCCTGGGTTGTCGTGAACTGGTCTTGGGTCAGCGTCCAGCCAACTATAGCGCGGGCGTGCGTGAAGACCACTGCGCTGTTTGGACCACGGCACGATGACGGTCCCTTTCCTCCGGGAAAAATAAGCATGCAAGAATGTCGGCTTCCATCCCGGCCGGCCGTCCTGCGGGGCGGCCACGGGATTTGTGGCCGGATGGAGGTTCACATGGACAATCTGTTTTTTGCACTGTGGAAGAGGCCGGGCCGCGGGCTTCAGCGACGGGAAGAGTTCTGGCTGGCCTCGCCGGCGTCCGGCTTCGGCAGGCTGCTGGCGGCGGTTGCCGTCATCGCGGTCGCGGCATGCCTTCTCGATCATGCGGCGGCGGTCGCGGGCAAGACTGACACGATTGCCGCCGCATCCCATGGTTTGCCGCAAAAAGGGAGCTTGAAATGAAATATGTCTGCCTGGTCTATGGTGAGGAAAAACACCTTCATGCACTCACCGCCGATGGCGGCGCCAAGCTCGACGCCGACTCGCTGGCCTATGACAGGTTGCTCGCCCAGCAAGGCAAGCTGATCATCGCGCAAGCGCTGCAGCCGGTGAAAACGGCAAAGACCGTACGGCGGCGCAAGGGCAAGCAACTGCTCACGGACGGCCCGTTCGCGGAGACCAAGGAACAATTGCTCGGTTTCGTCATGGTCGAGGCCGCCACTCTCGAGGAGGCGCTGGACATCGCCGCCGGCATTCCGCTGGCCGAACTCGGGATGATCGAGGTCCGGGCTGTTTACGACGTCCCGGGGTCGTAGGCGCAAATTGGCGGCCGGGGTCGTGAATCGGCTTGTTACTCGCCGAAATTCACCTGCCGCAAATGGAATTTTCTTCGCCGGAGGCAGCTCTCGCGTGTTGAAGCAACGCGACAGTTCTCCTATCGTCGCCGGGATTTTCGGGGATTTGGACATGCCTTTCCTGATTGCTGTCCTTGGCGTGCTCGGAGCGGCGGCGTTCTGGTGGTACCGGATGAAGGCCATGAACGACGCCGCGCGCGAGGTCGCCGACGTCGTCGGGCGCGTGCAAGGCAACATCAGGCGCAAGAAGCTGCGCAGCCAGGCCGCACTCTCGCCGTTGACGGCGATCGACGATCCGGTGGTCGCCGCCGCGACGCTGATTACCGCATTGGTTTCGGAAGATGGCCCGGTTCTGCCGCTGCGCGAGGCGGTCATCCGCGAGGTGATTTCGCAAATCGCGGAGAGCCAGAAGAAGACCGACGAGGCGGTTGTCTATGCCAAGTGGGCTGCCGCGCAGGTCGGCGACACCACCATGGTCATCGACAGGTTGGCGCCCTTTCTGCGCGAACGCCTCGACCCGAACGAACGGGACGATCTGCTACGGATGCTGAACCGGGTGGCTCAGGGCGGAGAGCAGCGCGTGAAGATAGCGGATCAGCGCATGCTGCGGCTGCGCCAGAAGCTCGGTTTCGAGGTGAACTGAGGGCTCGCCTTCTCGTCATTCCATGGCGGAGCAAGGAGCGCAGCGACGCGGCGCAGACCATAGAATCCATTCCGTTACGTATAGCCGTTGCAGCGGTGCAGAATTGTGCTCGGCTGCATCCTTCGACCAAGGTCACGGCACGGATCCTCGGGTCTGCACGTCCGCTTCGCTCCCGCTCCGTCGGTGGACGACGTCGCGGCCTCGGCCAATTGCCAGGCCATCAGATCGCCTCGCCCTTCAGCAGGCGCGGCGTGCCGGCCGAAAGCCCCGACGCCTGGCGAATGAAGAACTCCTTCAGGCGTGGCATGCGTTCGACGAGGCCGAGGCCGATATCGCGGACGGTGCGCAGCGGGGCGATGTCGTTGGAAAACAGCCGGTTCAGCACGTCGGTCGTGACACCCATCTGCACCGTATCGAAACGGCGCCATTGCTGGTAACGTTCCAGCACGTCGAGCGCGCCGATGTCCTGGCCGAGCCGGTCGGCTTCGACGATCACCTCGGCAAGTGCGGCCACGTCCTTGAAGCCGAGATTGAGGCCCTGGCCGGCGATGGGATGGATGCCATGAGCGGCATCGCCGGCAAGCGCGACGCGCGGTGCGACGAAGGCGCGCGCAAGGGTGAGGCCGAGCGGCCAGGCGCGCGGCTTGTCGGCGACGCGGATGTCCCCGAGCTTGAGGCCGAAGCGCTGTTCGAGTTCATGCTCGAAGACGAGATCGTCGCCGCCCACGAGCGCCTTGGCATCCTCCGTCCGTTCGACCCAGACGATCGACGAGCGGTTGGTGCCGTCCTCGTCGGGCTTCAGCGGCAGCGTGGCGAAGGGGCCGGCGGGGAGGAAATGTTCCTCGGCGCGGCCGTTGTGCGGGCGTTCATGCGCCACGGTGCAGACGATGCCGGACTGGCCGTATTCCCATTTCACCGTCTTGATGCCGGCCATGTCGCGCAGTTTCGAATTGACACCGTCGGCGGCAACCAGCAGCCGCGCCGTCAGCGCGGCGCCGTCGGCCAGATGCACCGAGATGCCGGCGCCGCTGGTTTCGAAGCCCTGCACGGCGACGCCTTCGATGATGTCGATGCCGAGCTTTTCGGCCCTGGCCCGCAAGGCGCCGTTCAATGCTTTGTTGGCCACCATGTGCGCGAAGGGCTCGCCCGGCGCCACCTCGCCGCCGAAGGTCAGGAAGACCGGGCGCACCGGATCGGCGCTGCGTGAATCGGTGATGATCATCTCGGTGATCGCTTGCGCCTTCGGCGCGATCTCGGCCCAGACGCCGAGCTGGTCGAGCATGCGGCAGGCGGCCGCGGCGATGGCCGAGGCGCGGCCATCCCTTTGCCAGGAACCGGCCGGCGCGGCATCGACCAGCGCCACGGCAAGACCCGGGCGAGCCTGCTTCAGCGAGACGGCGGCGGCCAGGCCGACATAGCCGGCGCCGGCGACGAGGACATCGAGCCCGGATCTGGTCTTGGCATCCGCGTTGCGTTCCATTGTCTTGGCTCCTTGCTTGCCGCCCGGGGCCGGCGCCCTTGACGGCCCGTTCTTCCTGTCGGAAACCGCCATAGCAATTTTGCGGCGAGGTCACAAAACATGACGGCGGCCATGGACGAGCTTCTGCGCATTCTCGACCTCGAGAGGCTGGAACACAATCTGTATCGTGGTCGCAGCCCCCAGGTAGAGTGGCAGCGGGTGTTTGGCGGCCAAACGATCGCGCAAGCGCTGGTGGCGGCGCAGCGGACCGTGGAGCCAGACCGTTTCGTGCATTCGCTGCACGGCTATTTCATGCGCCCGGGCGACATCAAGGTGCCGATCATCTACGAGGTCGATCGCATCCGCGACGGCGGCTCCTTCACTACGCGGCGCGTGCTGGCGATCCAGCACGGACAGGCGATCTTTTCGCTGGAGGCTTCGTTCCAGGTCGACGAGAAGGGGCTCGAGCACCAGTTCGCGCTCCCCGACGACGTGCCGCCGCCGGAGGGCCTGAAGACGCAGCGGCAACTGCTCGAAACCGCCGACCGGGTGCCGGAGGCGGTGCGCCGTTTCTGGGCCCGCGAGCGACCGCTGGAACTGCGGCCCGTCAATCTCCAGCACTATGAAAGCCGCGACAAGCTGCCGCCCCGGCAGAATGTCTGGATCCGCCTTGCCGGCCCGGTTCCCGA
Organism: Mesorhizobium sp. ES1-4; assembly: GCF_020164745.1. Classification (GTDB taxonomy): domain Bacteria; phylum Pseudomonadota; class Alphaproteobacteria; order Rhizobiales; family Rhizobiaceae; genus Mesorhizobium. The sequence goes on from NZ_JAIUGV010000007.1 coordinate 171,430, forward strand.
TGATCGCGCGCTGCAGTCGGTGCTGCTCGCCTACCTCTCCGACATGACGCTGCTCGACACCTCGACCTTCGCGCATGGGCGCGGCCTGTTCGATCCCGACATCCAGGCCGCCAGCCTCGACCATTCGATGTGGTTCCACCGGCCGCATTCCCTCGATGGCTGGCTGCTCTATGCGCAGGACAGTCCGTCAAGCTCGGGATCGCGTGGCTTCAGCCGCGGCACGCTCTATGCCCGTGACGGCACGCTGATTGCCTCGATGGCCCAGGAAGGCTTGATCCGGCTCAAACGTTGAGCGCTACAGGAGGCTTGTTCGCGCATATTCTTTTCCGAAAATGGGTTCCCCTTTTCGGAATCATGTTCAAAGCCGGCAAAATAGGCAATTTCGAAAAACTGCACACTTTTTGAGCATGCGATGCACCGCAGGCGCCGACAGCTGCTGGCTCCCGCCGCTCCATTTCCTTTGTTTACAACAAGTTAACAGGCTGCTTCCGCACTTGGCACGGAGCTTGATTTATCGTGAGCACTCTCCGGCTCTTTGGGATCGGTGAAGTCGTGCAAACGCGGGTCACCGCAACAGCAAAGGGTGAAACCTTATGAAAATCGTGATGGCAATCATCAAGCCGTTCAAGCTGGACGAGGTACGCGAAGCGCTTACCGCCGTCGGCATCCAGGGCCTGACCGTCACCGAAGTCAAAGGCTACGGGCGTCAGAAGGGGCATACTGAAATCTATCGGGGGGCGGAATACGCGGTCAGCTTCCTGCCGAAGATCAAGATCGAGGTCGCGGTCGGTGCCGACATGGTCGACAAGGCCGTCGAAGCCATCACCGCCGCGGCGAAGACCGGTCAGATCGGCGACGGCAAGATCTTCGTCTTCGGCATCGACCAGGCGGTGCGCATCCGTACCGGCGAAACAGACACCGACGCGCTCTGAGCGGCGAACACGTATTCCAATGGAGAGTTCAATGAATATTCCTTCCACCTTCAAGACGACGGGAAGGGCGGCCCTCCTGGGTTCGCTCGCTCTCGCAGCATTGGGCAGCGTCGCCGCTTTCGCGCAGGAAGCCGCACCCGCCGCCGCGGCTGCCGCACCGGCTGCTACTCCGGCCCCGGTTCTCGATACCGGCAACACCGCCTGGATGCTGACCTCGACGGCGCTGGTGCTGATGATGACCATTCCGGGCCTGGCGCTGTTCTACGGCGGCATGGTGCGCAAGAAGAACGTGCTTGCCACCATCATGCAGAGCTTCGCCATCACCTGCCTGGTGACGGTGTTGTGGTTCATGTTCGGCTATTCGCTGGCCTTTTCCGACGGCGGCGGCATGAACGCCTATCTCGGCGGCTTCTCGAAATTCTTCCACCACGGCATCACCACCTCGACGCTGTGGGCGCCGGGCGTGGCGAACATTCCTGAATTCGTCTTCTCGATGTTCCAGATGACCTTCGCCATCATCACCCCGGCGCTGATTGCCGGCGCCTTCGCCGAGCGTATGAAGTTCTCGGCGCTGCTGATCTTCATGGCGCTGTGGCTACTGGTCGTCTATGCGCCGATCGCGCATTGGGTCTGGGGCGGCGGTTTCCTCGGCGCCGCGGGCGTTCTCGACTTCGCCGGCGGCACGGTCGTCCACATCAATGCCGGTGTCGCGGGTCTCGTCTGTGCGCTGGTGCTGGGCAAGCGTGAAGGCTACGGCACCACCAACATGGCGCCGCACAACCTCGTCTACTCGGTCATCGGCGCATCGCTGCTGTGGGTCGGCTGGTTCGGCTTCAACGCCGGTTCGGAACTGGCGGCCGACGGCCTTGCGGGTGCCGCCATGCTCAACACCCAGGTTGCCACCGCCGCGGCGGCCCTGGCCTGGATGTTCGCCGAATGGATCATCGCCAAAAAGCCTTCCGTGCTCGGCATCATCTCGGGCGCCGTCGCCGGTCTCGTCGCGGTGACCCCGGCTTCCGGCTTCGTCAACCCGACCGGCGCCTTTATCGTCGGCATCGTCGCCGGCGTGGTCTGCTACATCTCGGCGGTAAAGGTGAAGCACATATTCGGCTATGACGACTCGCTCGACGCCTTCGGTGTCCATGGCGTCGGCGGCATCGTCGGTGCGCTGCTCACCGGTGTGCTCGCCGATCCGGCGATCAACAGCCTGTCGTCGGGCGCTTCGCTCGGCAAGCAGCTCTATGGCATCGTCTTCACCATCCTTTGGACGGCGATCGCCACCTTTGTCATCCTCTACATCGTCAAGGCGCTTGTCGGACTGCGTCCGTCGACCCAGGAAGAGATCGAAGGTCTCGACATTTCCCAGCATGGCGAAGTGGTGCCATAAGGCATCCTTGCCAAGGGACCGGCGGAACCCTCCTCCCGCCGGTCCCGGTTTTTGCCCGTGTGGCTCCAAGTGGAAAACCGCTGCACGCTTTTGGCGGAATCACTTTGAAAAATCCCGTCGTGACGCTCCCGCAAGGAGGTCACGCCTTGAGGCCCGGATCGCATCCGGGCCTCTTTTTTGGCAAATTCGTTCTGCCCCAACCCAGGTCCGCGCAATCACGTTCGCGTGAAGACTCTTTCAGAGGAAACATTGACCGCCCTGGCTTCGAACTGTGGGGACGATCGCCGTTTCCGACGATCGTTTTTAAACACAGGGAAGGAATTTTCTCATGAATCTCAAGTCTATCTGCCTGGGAGCGCTTGCTCTTTCCATGGTCAGCGGCGTTTCATTTGCCGGTGCACTGGATGAGCCGGATAACATGGCGCCGTTCTTCACCGATTCCAGCATGAAAACCATGAAGCCCATGGCGGAATTCAAGACTGCTTTCATGGCCATGCCGATGGAAAAGCAGGAAGCCATGAAGAAGGAATGCCAGGACGCGGCGATGAGCAAGCCGCATGCCGAATTCTGCGCCAATGTGCAGGCGCTGGGTGGGGCCAACTGAGACAGCACGGGTCAAGCCATCGAGCGTGACCCCGCTGCCATTGCAGGGAGATGGCGGGCCGAGAGGCTCGCCATCGCCGTTTGCGCAGGTGGTCGCCGCCCGGCCATGGTTAATGCGCCCTTAACCTTCCCACGCCTAGTCTTGCATCCGAATCTGCCGGAGTGCGTCATGCGCTCGGGCCAGGCAATCACTGACGGGGAAGAGCATGCGTTCAGGGGCTTCAGCACCGCTCGCGCTGGCCGATACGGGGCACGGCATCCACGCATTCGCGCGGCGCCAGGTCGGTCGTCTGGTCGGCGCCGGCCTGTTCGCGTTCACCACCTTCGCCATCGCCAGCCTCGCGACCTGGAACGTCGCCGACCCGAGCTTCTCGCACGCCACCGCCAACACCGTCACCAACGCCATGGGCTATGCCGGCGCGGTGTTCTCCGACCTCGCCATGCAGTTCTTCGGCCTTGCGGCGGTTGCCGCGCTGGTGCCGGCGGTGATTTGGGGATACCTGCTGTTTTCGGCGCGCGGCGTCGACCGGCTGCCCAAGCGCGGGCTGTTCTGGTTCGGCTTCGCGCTGCTCGCCGCGGCGATCGCGGGCTGCATCGTTCCGCCCAAGACCTGGCCGCTGCCCACCGGTCTCGGCGGCGTCTTCGGCGACATGGTGCTCAAGATTCCCGGCGTCCTCATCGGCGGCTATCCGACCGGACTGATCGCCAGCGTGCTGGCCGTATTGTTGGCGGCACCCGCGCTCTGGCTGTTCGCCTATGGCGCCGCGTTGATCGGGCGCAAGAACGGCTTCGCGGTGATGGAAGAACCGGCGGCCGCGGACCCGCGCGAGGACGAACTCCTGTTCGGCAATGACGAGGACGAGGGCGACGAGGGCATACTGGCGCTCGGCGCAATTACACATTGGTGGCTTTCCCTGCGCGCGTGGATGCATCGCCGGGCGGTGCGCCGCAGGCAGCAGCGCGACGCATTCGAGCCGGAGATGGAGCCACGCGCCAGCGCCTGGCGCCGTGCCGCCGAACGGGTCGAATCGGCCGAGTTCGCCGAATCCCGCATGAGCCAGAACGGCCGCGCCCGCGTCGAGCCGGAATTCTTCGCCGCCATGGTCAACGACCGCGGCGTTTCGGTCGATCCGGCCGACGACGATGTCTTCGACGATCGTTTCGAAACCGGCGAGGACGATTTCGATCTCGACGATGAGCCTGTCGCCGGACGCCGTGCGGCGTCGGGCGCCAGGGTCCAGCAGTTCCGCTCCGACGCGGCCACGCGCGTGGCGGCGCCGGCTCCGCGCCCGGCTCCGGGCGCCCGCGTCCAGCGCGAGGCGCAGACCTCGCTGATCGGCTCGGACACGTTCGAAATGCCGTCGCTGCATTTCCTGTCCGAACCCAAGAACGTCGCGCGCGACCCAAGCCTTTCCAAGGACGCGCTGGAACAGAACGCGCGCCTGCTCGAAGGCGTGCTGGAGGATTTCGGCGTCAAGGGCGAGATCATCGCCGTCCGCCCAGGCCCGGTCGTCACCCTTTACGAGCTCGAACCCGCGCCCGGCATCAAGTCGTCGCGTGTCATCGGCCTCTCCGACGACATCGCCCGCTCGATGAGCGCCATCGCCTGCCGCGTCGCCGTGGTGCCGGGCCGCAACGCCATCGGCATCGAACTGCCGAACGCCAAGCGCGAGACCGTCTATCTCCGAGAGATCATGGCCAGCCGCGATTTCGAGACGACCAAGGCCAAGCTGGCGCTGGCGCTGGGCAAGACCATCAATGGCGAGGCCGTCATCGTCGACATCGCCAAGATGCCGCACGTGCTGGTGGCCGGCACCACCGGTTCGGGCAAGTCGGTCGCCATCAATACGATGATCCTGTCGCTGCTCTACCGGCTGACGCCGCAGGAATGCCGGCTGATCATGATCGATCCGAAGATGCTCGAACTCTCCGTCTATGACGGCATCCCGCATCTCTTGACGCCCGTCGTCACCGATCCGAAGAAGGCGGTGGTGGCGCTGAAATGGACCGTGCGCGAGATGGAGGACCGCTACCGCAAGATGTCCAAGGTCGGCGTACGCAACATCGACGGTTTCAATGCGCGCGTGCAGCAGGCCGAGAAGAAGGGCGAAAGGATCTCGCGCACCGTGCAGACCGGCTTCGACCGCCAGACCGGCGAGGCGATCTACGAGACCGAGAATCTGGATCTCGAGCCGATGCCCTATATCGTCGTCATCATCGACGAAATGGCCGACCTGATGATGGTCGCAGGCAAGGACATCGAAGGCGCCGTCCAGCGCCTGGCGCAGATGGCGCGCGCCGCCGGCATCCATGTCATCATGGCGACGCAACGTCCCTCCGTCGACGTCATCACCGGCACCATCAAGGCCAATTTCCCGACCCGCATTTCCTTCCAGGTGACGTCGAAGATCGACAGCCGCACCATCCTGGGCGAGCAAGGCGCCGAGCAGCTGCTCGGCATGGGCGACATGCTCTACATGGCCGGCGGCGGCCGCATCCAGCGCGTGCACGGGCCGTTCGTCTCCGACGACGAGGTCGAGAAGATCGTCGGCCACTTGAAGCTGCAGGGCGTGCCGGAATATCTCGACGCCATCACCGAGGATGACGGCGAGGACGACGACGAGCCGTCCGGCAAGGGCGGTTCCGGCGGTGGGGGCGGCGGCAATTTCGAGGATTCCGACGATCCTTACGATCAGGCGGTCTCGGTGGTGCTGCGCGACGGCAAGGCTTCGACCAGCTATATCCAGCGGCGTCTCGGCATCGGCTATAACCGTGCCGCCTCGATCATCGAGAAGATGGAAAAGGAAGGCATTGTCGGCCCGGCCAATCATGCCGGAAAACGCGAAATCCTGGTGCCGACCGAAGACGACAAATTCTGACGGATAGGAGTTCGCGGCAACTTTGAACCCTCTGGCGCGTTCAACCGGGTGAGCAGTCACCGCCTCGCCAAACTTCAGCCCAACTGGGGGTTCACGACAGCGGCCAAATCAGGAATCAGACGAGAGTGACCGATATGAAAAACGATCTTTCAGCGCTCGGCGATCTTGCCCCGACACGCCGCCATTTGTTTGCCCTCGGCCTGGTGTTCGCAGGGGCGGCCGCGCTCAACGTGATGCCCGGAGTCGAGCTGCTGGCCTCAGCGCAGGCGGCCGTGCCTTCGGCGGCGCAAAAGATCGCCGACCATTTTTCCTCCGTGAAATCGATGAGCGGAGAGTTCGTTCAGTTCGGGCCCAACAACCAGCAGACCGGCGGCAAGTTCTTCCTGGAACGGCCCGGCAAGATCCGGTTCAATTATGACGGAGCTGCGAACTTCAAGGTTATCTCCGACGGCCAGTCAGTGGTCATCCTCAACAAGAGGCTGAACACATCGGACCTTTATCCCTTGTCGAAGACGCCACTGAAGCTGCTGCTCGACGACAAGATCGATCTCTCCGGCGGCCGCGTCAAAAGCATCAAGGAAGAGAGCGATCTCACCACCATCCAGCTTGCCGACAAGTCGGTCTTCGGCAATTCCAAGATCACCATGATGTTCGATCCGAAGACCTATGAACTGCGCCAGTGGACGATCACCGACGCGCAGGGCAAGGACACGACGGTGATGATCTACAACGTCAAGGAAGGCGTCAGCTTCGCGCCTGACACCTTCGCCATCGACTATACGGCGAACCGCGAGTTGAACACCAAGACGAGATAGGTCCTCGTCTCTTCGGAGTTCCTTCTGGGCAACGCTGGCCTGATGATCATCGTCCAGCTTGTTTTTGCGGCGCGCGACTGGCAGTAGAATGGCGATCTCTTGCCGGACCCCGCCGCATGCCCTTTTCCATCGCGACCTGGAACATCAACTCCGTGCGCCTGCGCATGCCGATCATCGAGCGCCTGCTCGATGAGTACGCGCCCGATGTGCTCTGCCTGCAGGAAACCAAGGTCCCGGACGAACTGTTCCCGGAAAAGGCGTTCCGCAAGCTCGGTTACCAGCACATCGCCTTCCATGGCCAGAAAGGCTATCACGGCGTGGCGACGGTGGCGCGGCGGCCGATCGAGGTGGTCGAAAGGCGCCGTTTCTGCGACATCGAGGACAGCCGGCACCTGTCGGTGACGGTACGGGCCGGCGGCAAGGCGATCCTGCTGCATAATTTCTACGTTCCCGCGGGCGGCGACGAGCCGGATCCCGAGATCAACAGGAAGTTCAGGCACAAGCTCGATTTCGTCGCCGAGATGAACGCCATCCGCGCCGAGCACAGCGAGGTGTCGGGCTCGGTCCTGGTCGGCGATCTCAACATCGCTCCGCTCGAGCACGATGTCTGGTCGCACAAGCAATTGCTCAACGTGGTCAGCCACACGCCGGTCGAGACCGAAAACTTCGAGGCGATGCGGCTCGCCGGCGGCTGGGTCGACCTGATGCGGCTCAACGTACCATCGGAACAGAAGCTCTACACATGGTGGAGTTATCGCGCGCAAGACTGGGAAGCGTCGAACCGGGGCCGTCGGCTCGACCATGTCTGGTCGTCGCCCAACCTGGTTCCGGATTTCACCGGCTATGAGATTCTGAGGGCGGCGCGTGGCTGGGATCGTCCGTCGGACCATGTGCCGGTCATCGCGCGCTTCGATCTGGACTAGCGATACGCAGGCTTTGCGGCGAATGTCGTGTGGCTGCGCCGGCCGTGCTCACCCTGAAAAGCGCGGGGCCAGTTCCTCGATGCGGCGGATCATGTCGTGGAATTCCTCGGAGATGCGCTGGTGCAGCTTCACCGCGACATCGGGATACTCCTCCAGGATGCGCCGGAACATCTTGCGGCTCAGCCTTATCACTTCCGAGTCGATTTCGGCCGAGGCGCTGGTGAGCCGGTTGGTGTCGGCGATCAGCGCCAGTTCGCTGAGCATCGTGCCGGGGCCGACTTTGCCAATCGGGATGCGCTCGCCATTCTGCTCGCGGTAGAGCACGATACGCCCACTGACCACGACATAGGCCGAGTCGGCCACGTCGTCCTCCCGATAAAGCTTGTGGCCCGCCTGCAGGAAAGTGGTCTCGGCACCGAAGGCGAGCAGGCGCAACTGTTCCTGCGTGAAGCCTTCGAAAAGCCTCACGGCAGACAGGATGCGGATGTCGTCATCCAGCGCCATCTAGCTGTGTCCCCGAACGGTCAGTCCAATCCCTCCTCTGCGATACGATCCAGAATCCCCCTCCGACAGGATCGTACCCGAAAGCGGCCCCGCCCAGGCCGCCCATTGGATAATGAAATGTTTAAGGAACCAGCTTGTAGCCACCGCTTTCTGTCACAAGAATTTCGGCATTGGAAGGATCGCGCTCGATCTTCTGGCGCAGACGGTAGACATGGGTTTCCAGCGTGTGCGTGGTGACGCCGGAATTGTATCCCCACACTTCCTCCAGCAGCACGTCACGCGTCACCACCTTCTGGTCGGCGCGATAGAGATATTTGATGATCGAGGCCTCCTTTTCCGTCAGCCGCACCTTGCCGCCGCGCGGGTCGATCAGCAGTTTCTGGCTGGGCTTGAAGGTGTAGGGGCCGACCGAGAAGGTCGCGTCCTCGCTCTGCTCGTGCTGGCGCAGTTGCGCCCGGATACGCGCCAAGAGCACCGCGAAGCGGAACGGCTTGGTCACATAGTCGTTGGCACCGGCCTCAAGACCCAGAATCGTGTCCGAATCGGTGTCGTGGCCGGTCAGCATGATGATGGGCGCCTTGTAGCCGCCCTTGCGCAGGATCTTCACCGCCTCGCGGCCATCCATGTCGGGCAGGCCGACATCCATGATGAGCAGGTCGATGAGGCCGCCACGCGCGGCGGTGACGCCTTTTGCCGCAGTGGATTCCTGCAGCACGTCGAATTCCTCGTAGAGGGACAATTGCTCGACCAGCGTGCCGCGCAGGTCGTCATCGTCGTCGACGATCAGGATGGTGCGTGAAGTCATGGATCAATCCGTTGTTTTGAAAAGTGAATTCAGTTGACCGCTGCGTATTTATGCGGAAGCTTGCCGGCACAATAGCCGATCACAGTGATTTGTTCCGTGGCACGATCATACAAGAAAAAACGCGATCGCAATGCAGCCGGCGCAATTTTGGTAAAACGGCTGCGCGTGCTGACCGTACGGGCAAGGCCCGGCCACCCGAGCCAGGGCCTGCTGCAAGCTGGCACAACGGTGTTTGCGTGCGCGCTGGGGCGTGGCGGCATCTCGTCCGGCAAGCGCGAGGGTGACGGCGCCACGCCGCTCGCTTCAATGCGTATCCTGGCGGGCTATTTTCGCGAGGATCAGTTTGCCGCCGGCCGCAGGACGCGACTGGCGATGGCGCCGATCGGGCCGGATCTCGGCTGGTGCGAGGTACCTGACGACCGCAACTATAACAGGCCGGTCAAGATACCCTACGGCGCCAGCCATGAACGCATGCGGCGCGAGGATCGGCTCTATGACGCCTGCCTGGTGCTCGACTGGAATATCGCGCCGCGCCGCCGCGGGCGCGGCAGCGCCATCTTCTTCCACCTTGCGCGTCCCGGCTTCACGCCGACGGAAGGCTGCGTGGCGGTAACCGCGCGCACGATGGCACGGCTTCTGCCGCTGCTGTCGGCCCGGACGGTGGTGAGGGTGGTGAGGTAGGGGAATAGGGGAATAGGGGAATAGGGGAATAGGGGAATAGGGGAATAGGGGAAAGTCTTCAGTAGCAGCAGACACGTTCAAACCGCATCACCAATGCTACTCCCCTACTCCCCTACTCCCCTATGCCTTCCTATTCCGCTGCCAGCCTATGTCGAGAAGGCCCAGCCTGCCCATCTCGCGGTCCATGGCCCGGGCGATATCCTTGCGGCTGGCGCCGATGTCGCGCAACTGGCGATCGGACAGATCCTCGACGTTCTGGTTGGGAAGGTTGACCGCGACCCTGGCCTGCCGCAGCCAATCACGGACAGCCGACAGCCAGCCCGAGCGGACGACGTATGCAGGGTGAAGAGCGATGTGAGACATGATGTGATCCGTATTCCCCGGACATCAAATCCGGTTTGATGGTGTCTTGATGTTGCAATCATGCCGTATTGAAAAACAAACGGGAAACGAGTAGTTCTTTTGTCATCGTCAAGTTTTATTTGAGGATAAGGCTCCATGCATCACTTCGACCGGGCCGAACGCTGATGGCGATCCTCTTGCCGGGAACGCGGGCGCTCAGGACGCTGCAGGCGGCGGCCCGGCACCTCAATTTCACCCGAGCCGCCGACGAGCTTGGCCTGACGCCTGCCGCCGTCAGTCACCAGATCAAGGAAATCGAGGATCATCTGGGCATCGTGCTGTTCACCCGTACCAGCCGCACCATCCGGCTGACGGAGGCGGGCACCGTGCTTTACGAGGCGGCGACCGATACGCTCGACCTGCTTGGCCGGGCGGTGATGCGGGCGCGCAAGATTGCGCGCGGCACGGAATTCCTGAAGGTGACGCTGGACGCGCAATTCGCGGCGAAATGGCTGATGCGGCGCGTCGAGAATTTCCGCAAGCAGTGTCCGGGCATCGAACTCAGGTTCGACATCGCCTACGGCTTGCGCGATTTCGACCTGGACGACGTCGATGTCGGCATCCGCTTCGGCGCGGGTAAATATCCGGGACTGAGCGCGCATCGCCTGTTCGACAACATCATCATTCCCGTGTGCAGCCCGGGCCTCCTGACGTCGGGGCCACCCCTGCGTGAGCCGCGCGACCTGTTCAACCACACGCTTGCCCATATCGAATGGGCCCGGCAGGGCGTGACATGGCCGAACTGGCGCATGTGGATGGCGGCGGCCGGCATCGACGATTTCGACGACAGCCGCACCATCGTGTTCGGGACATCCACGGATGCTGTCCAGGCAGCGTTGGACGGCAATGCTGTCGCGCTCGCCGATTTCGCGATGGTGGCAAACGATCTGTCCGAGGGCCGGCTGGTGCGGCCGTTCGAACTCAGCATCAGGGTTGCGCCGGAGTTCGCCTATTTCCTGGTCTATCCCCAGGCGATGGCCGAAGATCGCCGTATCGTCGCCTTCCGCGAATGGATCCTCGAGGAAGTCGCCAGGACGCGAACGACGGACAAGGCCTGATCTCTTTTTTGTGCAATTCCGGACGGAAAACCGCGACGCAGTTTTCCTGGAATTGCTCGGCGCTCAGGACCGGGCATTGTGGCCGAAGATCATGCGCCGGTACTTTTTCACGTTCCATTTCAGCTTCTTGTACAGAAGCGGCTGCTTTTTGCCGGCGACCGAAGTCTGGAAAGCGCCGTTTTCACTGCCCTGCTCGACAATCGGCCGCTCGAACCACAGCATCTCGATGCCCAGTTTTTCGTCCATCTGCTCGATCTGATGGTCGATCACGGTGTATATCTTGTGCTCATCGATCCAGGCACAACGGGCTTCGGCGACCGGGCGGGTGATGAGATAGGAATCGGCGCACCTGGCATGGAGCGCGGGATAGAGCCTTTGGCCCTTCCGCAATTTCCAGCTCGGCGTGTAATAGGTGCTGCCGTTGCCGAGATAGATGACGGCCTTGCGCGTCGGGCCGCCGAGTTCGGCCAGACCTTGCCGGAATTTGGCGACGAAGTCGCGGGCGAGGAAGACGTCATCCTCGAAGACCAGGCAATAGGGCAGGTCGGTCTCAAGGAAATCGCGCCAGATACCGACATGCTTCAGCGCCAGCGAGACCGCCGGTGGATACGTAAAGGTGGGAGCGACCAGTTCGCTCCGGATATCGGGCGTGATATCCGGCCGGTCCCACTCCGTGTAAAAGGTGACGGGCACGCCGCGCCGCTCGAACTCGCGGACAATGTGACGGCGCCGGTCGTCATAGCCTTGCTTGACGTGGCAGACCCGGGTGAACACAAGGTCGCGGGGAAATCCGGACTCGTCGGCCATCGTCAACGCAGCTCAGCTTGCCACGGCGCCGAACCAGCCGATGACCGCGCCGATGATCAGCAGCACGCCAAGCCAGTGGCCACCGTCGATTAGGGTGAGGTCCCAGCCGAAATTCTCGTAGCGATGGTTGACAGAGAGCGTCGTGGCGACGAAACCCAGCCAAAGCACGAAGCCGAAGATCAGTCCGGCCAGCCAGGTCGGCTCGCCACCCGTCATCGCGCCGACGACCAGGGCCATGATGCAGGCCATCAGCAGTTCGGCGACGAAGGAGATGACGAAGGGCAGCGGAGATCTCTTCATCGTCGCCGGATCGAGCTTCGCGGCCTTCAGCCACGGCTTGCTCAAGGCCATGTACCAGCCGGCACCGAACAGCCACGCGACTACGGCGGCGACGATCACCGCGATCCAGTTCACTGCTGAAAAATCCATGAGTTCCCCCTCCTGTGCGGCTTCATGGAAACGCCTGTTTGGCGATGGCGTCAAGCAGTCGCCATACGGTCGTACGCTTGATCTCGGCATCCTCGAGCGCCCTTGTCACAGGCACCTGGTAGACGCAAAGCGGCTCCAGCCCCGATCGCGGCAGATAGGACCGGCCGGGATCGCCGACCAGGATGTCGGCGCCACGCCGTTTGAGCGCCGAAAACCACGGCATCAGCCTGTCGGCGAAGGGCTTGTCGTAGAAGACGTCGCCAGCCAGGATCACGTCCCAACCCGCGTCGGCGCCGATGCAGTCCGTGCCGAGGAATTCGAGTTCGACGCCGTTGGCCTCGCCATTGAGTCGGATCGCGGTGGCGCAGAAAGGATCGATATCGGCGGCGGTTACCTCCGCGGCGCCGGCCTTGGCGGCGGCGATGGCGACGAGGCCGGAACCCGAGGCGAAGTCGAGCACGCGCCTACCTTGCACGGTGCCTGGATTGTCGATGACATAGCGGGCGAGGCCCTGGCCGCCGGCCCAGGCGAACGCCCAGAAGGGTGGCGGCAGGCCGATCTCGACCAGTTCGTCCTCGGTCCGCTGCCAAAGATCATGCGCTTCGTCGGCGAGGTGGAGCAGGATCTCCGGCACATGCGGCGGCGCCATCAGCGCCGTATTGTCCAGGATGAACTTCCTGGCGCTATCGGGAGTAAGTGCTGTCACGGAGCCGGCGTCAGGCCGCCCATGCGGCAGACTTCCTTCCATTCGGCCGGGGTCACCGGCTGCACGGAAAGCCGTCCGAGCCGCACCAGCGCCATCTCGGCCAGTTTTGGATTGGCCTTGACGTCTTCGAGTGTCGGCGGGTTCGGCATGTCCCTGACGGCGCGGATGTCGACGCATTCCCAGCGCGGATCATCCGACGTGGTGTCGGGGTGGGCGAGCGCGCAGACCTCGGCGATGCCGACCACGTTCAGCCCCTCGTTGGAGTGGTAGAAGAAGCCGAGATCGCCGATCTGCATGGCCTTCATGTTGTTGCGGGCGGCGTAGTTGCGCACGCCGTCCCATTGCGTGCCGGCCTTGCCCTTGGCCTTAAGCGCCTCGAAGGAGAAAACCGAAGGTTCGGATTTGAACAGCCAGTAGTTCATTTTTTCTCCTCATGCGGCCCAGGCGTCACGGGCGCCCGGAATTAACTAGCCGCCGGCTTGTTGAACGTCCAGTTCCACGGGCGGATTTCGACGCTTTCGAACAGTCCGGCCTTGGCATAGGGGTCGGCGGCCGACAAGGCCTGCGCGCCGTTCATATCCGACGCCTCGACGACGACGAGGCTGCCATTGGGCTTGCCGTCGGCATCGAGGAAAGGGCCGGCAAAGGCCAGCTTCTTGTCGGCGTTCAGCCCTTCGAGAAAGGCGACATGCTCGGGCCGCGTGTCGAGGCGCACCTGCAGGTTTCCGGGCTTGTCCTTGCAAATCAGTGCAAACAGCATGTCTTTCTCCTGGGTGGTTGGATGAGCGTAGGATCAATCGTTGGTTTCGGTCTTCAGCGGCCGCGTCATCAGGGCCGTCACGGCCTGGCCGATGGTGATGGTGCCGTCCAGTATGGCGGCCACGGCGGCTATGATGGGCGCGTCGATGCCGCGCTCGGCGGCGATGCGCGCGGCGATCGCCGCGGTCGGCACACCTTCGGCCAGCGGCAGTCCGGAAAGCGCCTTGCCTTGCCCGAGCGCCAGCCCATAGGCGAAATTGCGCGACTGCGCCGACGAGCAGGTAAGCAGCAGGTCGCCAAGGCCGGAGAGCCCCATCAGGGTCTCGGACCTGGCTCCGAAGGCGGCACCGATGCGGCGCAGTTCGACGAAGCCGCGCGTCACCATGGCGGCCTGGGCGCTGGCGCCGAGGCCGGCACCGGTGACGGCGCCGGCGGCGATGGCGAAGACGTTCTTCAAGGCGCCGCCGATCTCGACGCCGATGAGATCGCCGCTCGAATAGCAGCGCAGATTTTCAGCCGAGAAGCGGGCGGCAAGATCGGCGGCAAGCGCCTCGTCGCCGGCAGCCACGACGACCGCGGTCGGCAGGCCGCGGGCGACATCGGTGGCGAAGCTCGGGCCCGACAGGGCGGCGACCGGGTTTCTCGGCAGGATCTCCGCGGCGATTGTCGAGAGCAAGGCGCCGGTGTCGCGCTCGATGCCCTTGGCGCAGAGGACAAGCGGAATGCCGTCCGGCATATGATCCTTCGCGGCCGCCAGCGTCGCCCGCAACGCCTGCGCCGGCGTCACCGCCAGCACGCAATCGGCGCCGGCAAGCGCTGCCCCGATGTCGCTGGTAGCCTCTATGCCGGGCGCGATGGCGATGCCGGGGAGATAGCGCGGGTTCTGGCCCTGAGCGATCGAGGCCACCGTTTCGGGGTCACGGGCGAACAGCCGCACCGAATGCCCGGCGCGCAGCATGGCCAGCGCCAGCGCCGTGCCCCAGGCGCCGCCGCCGAGCACGGCGACACGCCAGCCGTTTTTGCCGGGGCCTTCGCCCTTCATGGCTCGATCGGTCATGCCTTGGCTCCGCGCCGGCCGGAGCCGACCATTGGCGCCGAGACGCTGTCCAGCGGCCAGCGCGAGCGCGGCGCGAAATCGAAGCCGTTCTCTTGTGCCATGCCTTCGCGCAGCCGCTCGATGCCGGCCCAGGCGATCATCGCGGCATTGTCGGTGCACAGTTTCAGCGGCGGCGCGACGAAGGTGAAACCGGCCTCGGCGCACAGAAGCTCCAGTCTCGCCTTGATGGCGCGGTTGGCGGCGACGCCGCCAGCGACGACGAGCGCCGGGTTTTCCGTGCCGGGGAACGTTTCGCGAAAGCGTGCCAGCGCGCGCGAAACGCGGTCGGCGAGCGAATCGGCGACGGCCATCTGGAACGAGGCGCAGATGTCTGCGACATCCTGGTCGCTCAAGGGTTCGATCGCTGTCGCCGCCTGGCGCACGGCCGTCTTCAAGCCGGAAAAGGAAAAGTCGGGCTGCGCCGAGCCCTTCATCGGCCGCGGGAAGGCAAAACGCGAGGCTTCGCCCGATAGCGCCGCCTTCTCGACATTGGGGCCGCCAGGATAGGGCAGGCCGAGCATCTTGGCGGTCTTGTCGAAGGCTTCGCCGAGCGCGTCGTCGATGGTGGTTGCCCAGCGCTGATAGTCGCCGACGCCGCGCACGGCGACGATCTGCGTGTGGCCGCCGGAGACCAGCAGCAAGAGATAGGGGAATGCGAGACCCTCGGTCAGCCGCGCCGTCAAGGCGTGGCCTTCGAGATGGTTGACGGCGATCAGCGGCTTGCCGGCCGCGGCCGCGATGGCCTTGGCCGTCATCAGGCCGACGATCAGCCCGCCGACGAGGCCCGGCCCGGCGGTGGCGGCGATCGCATCGATATCGGCCAGGGCCACGCCCGAATCGGCGAGCGCCGCCTCGACGATTCCGTCCAGCGCCTCGACATGGGCGCGCGCGGCGATCTCCGGCACGACGCCGCCGAACGCGGCATGCTCCTCAATCTGGGAAAGCACGACGTTGGACAGGATTTTCGGCGCGGCATCGCCCTCCAGCGCCACGACGCTGGCGGCGGTCTCGTCGCAACTCGTCTCAATGCCCAGAACGCGGATCAATTCGTCGCCATCTCCAGAGATTGTATGTCAAGGCGTTCCTCGCTAGGAGAGTGCCCGGAAACGCAAAGCCAGCCGGGGGTTATCACGGACCGCGCGCCATGCAAACAACCTTGAAAATCGGAACACGCGGCAGCCCGCTGGCATTGGCGCAGGCGCATGAAACACAGACGCGGCTGATGGCCGCGCACGGCATGCCGGCGGCGGCGTTCGAGGTGGTTGTCATCTCGACCAGCGGCGATCGTATCCAGGACCGGCCGCTGTCGGAAGCCGGCGGCAAGGGCCTGTTCACGAAGGAAATCGAGGAGGCACTGCTCGACGGGCGCATCGACATCGCTGTGCATTCGTCGAAGGACATGCCGACGCAACTGCCTGACGGCCTGGAACTGTCCGCCTTCCTGCCGCGCGAGGACGCGCGCGACGCCTTTGTCGGCAGGGCGGCAAGGACGATCGCGGAATTGCCCAAAGGGGCGAAAGTCGGTTCCTCGTCGCTGCGGCGGCAGGCGCTGATCCGCCGCATGCGGCCGGATCTCGACGTGGTGATGTTCCGCGGCAATGTGCAGACGCGGCTGCGCAAGCTCGACGAAGGGGTCGCCGCCGGCACCATCCTGGCCTGCGCCGGACTGAAGCGGCTGGGCCTCGACCATCTCATCACCGACCTGATGCCGCTCGACATCTTCCCACCGGCGCCGGGCCAGGGTGCGATCGGCATCGAGACCCGTATCGGCGACCGTCGTGTCGAGAAGATGCTGGTGGCGATCCACGATGTGGCGACCGGGCAGGCGCTCGCCTGCGAGCGCGCCTTCCTGGCGGCGCTCGACGGCTCCTGCCGCACGCCGATCGCCGGGCATGCCGTGATCGAGGGCGGAAAGCTTTCTTTCGCCGGCCTGCTCATCTCGCCCGACGGCACGCAGTCGCATACGGTCGCGCTGCATGGACCGGCACAGGATGCCGCCCGCATCGGCGACGAAGCGGCGCGGACGGTGCGGACCAAGGCCGGCGAAAAGTTCTTCGACGGCTGGGCCTGACGGTGCTCCGCGTCCTGGTCACCAGACCGGAGCCGGGTGCGTCGCGCACGGCGCGAAAGCTGGAGGCGATGGGTTTTGAGCCTCTTCTCCTGCCCTTGACCGAGACGATGGCATTGCCGGTCGACGCCACGGCGGTCCCCGACGACGTGGCAGCCATTGCCGTCACCAGCGCCAATGCCGTGCGCCATGCCCCTGGAGACCTGGTAGCGGTGCTTTCCCATCTGCCTTGCCATGCCGTTGGCAAGAGGACCGCGGAGGCCGCGCGCCAAGCCGGCTTTCTCTCGGTCAGCGAGGGGCTTGGCGATGCCGAGGCGCTTGCCGACGACATGGCCGTCGCGTTTTCCGGTAAAACGATCGCCTATCTCTGTGGGCGCGTGCGGTTTGCGGCCTTCGAACAGAAGCTGAAGGCAGCGCATGTCCAGGTGCATGCCGCCGAGACCTATGACACCCTTGCGGCGCGCTATTCCGACGAAGCGATCCTTTCGCTGATATCGGGCAAATCCGTCGATGCGGTGCTGCTCTATTCGGCCAAGGCGGCTGCTGCGATGCAGGCCCTGGCCAGACGGCCCCCCCTGCAAGCCGCCTTTGAAAAGACGCGGGTTTTTGCCCTTTCCGCGCGCATTGCCGCCGCCCTCGGCGACAGCGCCGGCCACGCAATGGGCATTGCCGCACGACCTGACGAGGAGGCGCTGCTGGCACTTTTGCGGGCACGGCCCTGACCCGCGTCATCACACCGCCCCTTTTCACCGCTTGGTGATGTGCTAGACCCTTTTTAGAACCATCACGCGCCGCCGGGCGTTGAGACGAAGCGAATTTTGCGGAGCCCATGCATGGTCAAGACGCCGAAGATGCGACACTCGAAAAGCCGCCGCGAGCCGGTGACGATCGATCTCGATCCGGGTGCGGTCTCACGCATCGTCGACGAAGATGCGGCCAAGGATGCGGCACAGACCGACGAGGCGAAGGCCGAGGAAGCCGCGAACGCCTCGCAGCCGGAGGCTCCGGAAGAGCCGGTGCATGCCGACCAGGCCGATCTCGAACCCTGGGAGCATGGCGATGCCGCCGCGGGGCAGGCCGGTGCGGATTCGCCAGCGCATGCCGGGACCAAGGCCGCCGAGCCGGAAATGCCTTATCCCGGTTCGGATACACCTGCCGAACACGCCACGGCTTCCGACTACAGCTTCGAGGACGCGAGCACGAAGACCGGCGGGACCAAAGCGGCCGCCGGGAACACCGGCGCAACGAGCGAACCGATGCCAGAACAGCCGAAGCGCGGCGGCCTCAACAGCATCGCCGCCGGCATTATCGGTGGCGTCATCGCGCTGGTCGGCGCCGGCGGCCTGCAATTTGCCGGCCTGCTCGGCGCGCCAGGTTCCGCTCCCGGCGCCTCGCTGGACGGCGTCAATGGCGAGATCGCCTCGCTGAAGAGCGAAATCTCGGACCTGAAGGAAGCCGGCGTCGGCAACAACGCCTCGGCCAAGGTCGATAACAACGCCTTGGCCAAGATCGATGGCCTGTCGTCGGCGCTCGACCAGGTCAAGAGCGATGTCGCGGCGCTGAAATCGGCGGTCGAACAGGGCGGCGCGGGCGACAATGCCGGGCTTGCCGCGCTTGGCGACAAGGTCAAGCAGATCGAAACCACGGTCGCTGCCCTCGGCAAGGCCAGCAATACGGCACCGGTCGATCTTGGGCCGATCAACGAAAAACTGGCCGGCCTCGATGCGCTCGTCAAGTCCACGGACGAGGCGACGAAGGCGCAGGAGGGCCGGCTCGCGGCGCTGGAGCAGTCGGTGTCTCAGCTTTCGGGCAAGGTCGATGCACAGGCGTCGCAGCCGAAGATCGCGCTTGCCATCGCGGCTTCGGCGCTGAAGGCCGCGCTCGACCGTGGCGCGCCGTTTTCGGCCGAACTCGATACGCTGGCCGCGATTTCGCCTGATGCGCCGCAACTCGCGACCTTGCGGCCCTATGCCGAAAAGGGCGTTCCGACCCGCACCGAGATCGCTTCGCAGATGGATGCAGCCGCCAGTGCCATGGTCGCCGCGGCCACGCCGGTCGACCAGAATGCGGGCTTCCTGCAGAACCTGATGTCGAGCGCCGAATCGCTGGTCAAGGTCCGGCCGATCGGTGCCGTCGAAGGCGCCGGCGCGCCGGAAACCGTGGCGCGCATGGAGGTCGCGGTCAATCAGGGCGACTACGCCAAGGCGCTCAGCGAATATGACACGCTGCCGGAAGCCGCCAAGGCCGCGGGCGCCGACTTTGCCGGCAAACTGAAAGCGCGCATCGAGGTCGAAACCCAGGCCGACGCGCTGATCTCCAGCGCGATGAAGGCATGAGGGCAACACGATGATCCGCCTGCTCGCCTTCCTCATCGTCGTCTTCGCGCTCGGACTGGGCTTTGCCTGGCTGGCCGACAGGCCTGGCGACATGGTCGTCACCTTCAACGGCTACCAATACCAGGTCAGCCTGATGGTGGCGGCGGTGGCCGTCGTTGCCGTCGTCGCCGGGGTGATGATCATCTGGTGGCTCATCAAGTCGCTGTGGAACAGCCCCTACACCATCTCGCGCTATTTCCGCGTGCGCCGCCGCGACCGTGGCTACCAGGCGCTGTCGACCGGCATGATCGCCGCCGGCGCCGGCGACGGCGCGCTGGCCCGCAAGAAAACCAAGGAAGCGGCCAAGCTGATCCGCTCCGACCAGGAGCCGCTGATCCATCTGCTCGAGGCGCAGGCGTCGCTGCTCGAAGGCGATCATGAAGGCGCGCGGCAGAAATTCGAGAGCATGCTCGACGACCCGGAAATGCGGCTGCTTGGCCTGCGCGGGCTTTACCTGGAAGCTGAGCGGCTGGGCGACCGCAACGCCGCTCGGCATTATGCCGGCCGTGCCGCCGCGGTGGCGCCGCAACTGGCCTGGGCGGCCGAATCGACGCTGGAGGAGTTGACCGCGCGCGGCGACTGGGACGGCGCGCTGAAACTGGTCGATGCGCAGAAGTCGACGCGGCAAATCGAACGCGACGCCGCCAACCGCCGCCGGGCGGTGCTGTTGACCGCCAAGGCGCAGTCGCTCGCCGACAGCGATCCCGCGGCTGCCAGGACAGCGGCGATAGAGGCCAACAGGCTGCAGCCGGATTTCGCTCCCGCCGCCGTTGCCGCCGCCGCGGCGCTGTTCAAGCAGAACGACGTGCGCAAGGGCTCGAAGATCCTCGAGGCAGCGTGGAGGGCCGAGCCGCATCCCGAGATTGCCGAGCTCTACACCCATGCACGGTCGGGCGACGCCGTGCTTGACCGGCTCAACCGGGCAAAAAAGCTGCAGGAGATGAAGAAGAACCACGCCGAATCGTCGATGACGGTGGCGCGTGCCGCGCTCGACGCGCAGGACTTTTCGACTGCGCGCCGCGAAGCCGAAGCCGCGATCCGCATGGACCGCCGCGAGGGCGCCTATCTGCTCCTGGCCGACATCGAGGAAGCCGAGACCGGCGACCAGGGCAAGGTGCGGCAGCTGCTGTCCAAGGCGGTGCGCGCGCCGCGCGATCCGGCCTGGGTCGCCGACGGCGTCATCTCCGAGCGCTGGGCGCCGGTATCGCCGGTCACCGGCCGGCTCGATGCCTTCGAATGGCGCGCGCCGATGGAGCGGCTTGGCCAGCTGATCGACAGCCGGGACGAGCCGGATAGCCCGGTGGTGGCCATCGCGGCGCCGGACAGGCCGGAAAAGCCGGTCGACGTGATCGATCATGCCGCTCCGGGCGACGAGACGACAGGCAAGGACGCCGAAGCCGGCGAGGATCACGTCACCCCGGTCACGGCCGCCGCCTTTGCGGCGGTGCAAGCCGATGCCGAGGCCGTCGAACCGGCGGAAGAACTGGCGCGCCTGCCGGATGATCCCGGGGTCGATCCGGGAGACGAGGCGGAAAAGTCGCCACGCCGGTTCCGGCTGTTTTGATTTTGGCCATCGGGTGATTTGACTTGGCCCCCGGGCCGTTTGGGAATGGATTGATGTTCGAGCGCGTATTGTCGTTTCTCAGGGATTTGCCGGCCGGCTCCGGCAGCCGTGCCAGCGCGGACGATCCGCGCGTCGCGGCTTCGGCGCTGCTCTACCATGTGATGAACGCCGACGGCGTGCGCCAGGACGTCGAATGGGAGCGCTTCAAGGCGGTGCTGGCGCGGAGCTATTCGATCGGTGGCGCCGAAGTCGAAGCGCTCGCCGCCGCCGGTGAGCGGGCCGACAACGAGGCGATCGATCTCTATGCCTTCACCAGCGTGCTCAAGCGCCATCTCGACGCGGAGGGGCGCAAGGCCTTCATCGGCCTGATGTGGGAGATCGTCTATGCCGATGGCGAGTTGCATGAGCTCGAGGACAATACGGTGTGGCGCGTTGCCGAACTGATCGGCGTCGAACGCCACGACCGGGTCAAAGCGCGCCGCCAGGCCGCGGCGCATGCGCCCGGCGCGCGCGGGACGTCAAGCGACGAATAGACGGGATCTCGCTCAACGATGCCGCGCGGAACGAGTTCGAAGCCAAAAATCCTGATCGTGCTGCACCAGGAGAATTCGAGCCCCGGACGCGTCGGCCACATGCTGCTGGAAGAAGGCTTCGATCTCGACATCCGCCGTCCGCCGCTCGGCGACGCCCTGCCGGAAACGCTGGATGGTCATGCCGGCGCGGTGGTGTTCGGCGGGCCGATGAGCGCCAATGACGAGGACGAGTTCGTCCGCCGCGAAACCAACTGGCTGGAAGTCCCGCTCAGGGAAAACCGGCCGCTGCTCGGCATCTGCCTGGGCGCGCAGATGCTGGTCAGCCATCTCGGCGGCAAGGTCGAGGGCCACGGCGAAGGACTGGTCGAGATCGGCTGGTATCCGCTGAAGGCGACCGAAGCCGGCAGGAAACTGATGCACTGGCCCGAAATGGTCTACCAGTTCCATCGCGAAGGCTTTTCGCTGCCGAGCGACGCGACGCTGCTGGCCACGAACGGGACTTATCCCAACCAAGCCTTCCGCTATGGCGACAATGCCTGGGGCATCCAGTTCCATGGCGAACTGACCCGGGTGATGATGCAGCGCTGGGTGGTGCGCGGCGCGCACCGCTTCGAGCTGCCCGGCGCCCAGCCCGGCCGCGATCATCTCGGCGGCCGGCTGATATGGGACATCCATCTGAAGCGCTGGCTGGACGAGTTCTTGCGCATGATTTTTGGCGGGCCGGTGGCGCGGTAGGGTCAGAGCCAATGTTCTCAACGGGCCATCTGGCCGGGTTCCGACCGCGGGCTTACGGCGCTACTCCGAAAAGGTCACGCTCACGCCGCGCTGCCGGAAATAAGCCTGCATCAACTTGCGGCCCGAGCGGTTGTTCTGCGCCAACTTGGTGGGATCGAACACGGCCTGTTTCATTCCCGCACGTGTCAGTGCAGCCTTGAGCGTCGCGATATGGGCGTCGATGTCGGCATTGTCCGCCCGGAGTGACGCATAGATGCTTTCGGTCGCCTCGGCCACGGTCGGTTCGCTCACGGGTCTCGTCCTTTGGTTGGTTGGGCGGGCGGCTTAGCACAGATTCGCGGCGCCGCCGATACCGATAAGATCGTCAGTTTCGCCCGTTGAGGTGGCGAACCCTGCGCAACTGCGGGAACAGCCAGGCCCACAGGCCGGCAACCGCGACGGCGCCGATGCCGCCGATCACCACCGCCGGAACCGTGCCGATCAGCGCCGCCATTGTGCCGGCGCGGAATTCGCCAAACTCGTTGGAGGCGCCGACGAAGACCTGGTTCACGGCGTTGACACGGCCGCGCACGTCGTCGGGCGTCCAAAGCTGTATCAGCGTCTCCCTGATGTAGACGCTGAACATGTCGGTGGCGCCGAGGAAGACCAGCGCGACGATGGACAGCCAGGTAAGGGTCGACAGGCCGAACAGCACAGTGAAGGCGCCGAAGGCCGCGACGAAGCCCAGCATGATCTTGCCGGCATGATCGCGTATCGGATGGCCGGCCAGCCAGATGGCAACGCAGATGGCGCCGATCCCCGGTGCCGAGCGCAGCAGGCCGAGGCCCCATGGGCCGAGTTCCAGAATGTCGCGCGCATAGACCGGCAGCAGTGCCGAGGCACCCGACAGAAGCACGGCAAAGAGGTCGAGCGAGATGGCGCCGAGCACGATCTTCTCGCTCCAGATGTAGCGGAAGCCGGCAAACAGCGTTTCCATTGTCGGCTTGTCCGTGGCGGTCTGCTGCGCGGGCTTGGGAATGGTGAAGATGAGCAAGGCGGCGGCGAGCATCAGGACTGCCGCCGTGGCATAGGCGACTTCCGCCGACACGCCATAGAGCAGGCCGCCCGCGACCGGGCCGACGATCGTCGCCGTCTGCCAGGCCGACGAGTTCCAGGCGATGGCGTTGGCGAAATCCCGCTGCGGTACGAGATTGGCGAACAGGGAAGACGAAGCCGGCCCATAAAATGCGCGGGCAATGCCGAACATGACCAGCACGGCGAAGATGGGCAGCGGGCTGGTAAGGCCGCGCAAGGCCAGGAACAGCAGAGCCAGCGCGCAAGCCCCCTCGACCAATGTCGCCAGGGTCATGATCAGCCGGCGGCCAAAGCGGTCGGCGACGACGCCCGTAACCAGCACCAGAAGCAGTGATGGCAGGAACTGGACGATGCCGACGATGCCGAGGTCGAACGGATCGCGCGTCAGGTCATAGACCTGCCAGCCGACGGCGACGGACACGATCATGGTCGCGAAGGTGGTGAGAAAACGCGCCGTCCAGTAGCTGAGGAAGGCTTTGTGCCGGAAAGCCGCGTAGCGCTGCTCCGGCGAAGTCTGTTCTGGTATCATGGAACATGGCCCCGTTGCGACGACATCGACTGGCGGGGCACTTCCCGGATAGGCGCTGGTCCGACCGATGGAACTTGGCGAAGTTCGGCGCGGATATGCTTTAAAATCAGGCCTGGATCAAGGGACTTTCGATCGGCACCGTCGGATCGCACGCGCAAGCTAATGCCGCAGAGCAGCTGAAATTGCATCCAGTCCAGCCTTCAACCCGGCCTCAGTCGGCCAGCCGAAGCCGACGCGGAAGAAGCGCTTTTCCATCTCGAACCAGTGGCCCGGACCGACATAGGTGCCGTGATCTTCCAGCAGCCTGACATAGAACCGGTCGAGGTCGAAGCCGGGTTCGACATCGAGGCGGGGGAAACCGACGACACCGCCTTCGGGCCGCACCCAGTCGACCAGCGGCTCGCGGTCGATCCAGGCCTGGACGATATCGCGCCGCCTGGCCATGTCGGGCAGCAGCGTCGCCAGAAACGCGTCCCGGCGCTCCAGCATGCCGCGCGCAATGCCTTCGTCGATGACACTGCCGCAGATGCCGATCTGCTCCTTGGCGGCGAGGAATTTTTCCTGGAGGGGGGCATCCCTGGTGACCAGCCAGCCGATGCGGATGCCGGGAATGCCGTAGGCTTTCGACAGTGACGAGACGCTGATGGCCTTCTTGCTCAGCGAGGCCGCCGAGGGCAGGCGCCGTCCATAGGAAAGGTCTCGATAGGTCTCGTCGACCAGCAAATGGCAGCCGCTGGCTTCGGCGAGCGCGACCAGCGCGTCCAATTCGCCACGGCCCATCATCGTGCCGGTCGGGTTGTGCGGGCAGGTGATGCTGATCAGCCTGGTGTTGGGCCGCATCGCCGACTTGACGCGCTCGACGTCGATGGCGAAGCCGTCGTCGAAGGCGAGGTCGACAAAGCCGATGGCGCAGCCGATCGCCCGCGGCGTTTCAATGTTGGTGGCGTAGTTGGGCCTGATGACGACGAGGTGATCGCTGGCCGACAGCAGCGAGGTCGAGATGATGAACAGCGCACCGGCGGCGCCCGCCGTGACCAGCACGTTGTCGGGCGAGATGCCCGCGTCCTGCGCGGCGATCAGGTCGCGCAACGCCCTGTCGCCGCGATGCTCGCCATAGAAGAGCGTGAGGTCGGGCAGCGAGAGGCCGATGTCGGAGAGCTTCTGGTCGGCAATCGAACTTTCGGAAAGATTGTAGCGGATACGGTCGTAGCCATACTCCTCCGGCGCCTCTTTCTCGATCACCATCCTGGTGTAGTTCATGGCTTCCCCCAGAGCTTGTCTGGTTTCATCCAAGCCACAAAAGCATGAAGCCTGCCAAGGCGGAATCGCCGGCAGGCTCCAGACAAAACATTGGCTCAGATGAAACCGCTCAGGCCGAAACCTTGGCTTTCCGCCCCTTGGCTTTCGCGGGTGGGACCTCGACGGCCTTGCGGCCGAGCCCGATCGACTTCGCCAGTTCCGAGCGCGACGCGGCGTAGTTGGGGGCCACCATCGGATAGTCCGACGGCAGGCCCCATTTGGCGCGGTAGGCGTCCGGCGTCAGGCCGAAATGCACGCCGAGATGCCGCTTCAGCGATTTGAACTTCTTGCCGTCTTCGAGGCAGATGATGAAATCCGGCGTCACCGACTTCTTCGGGTTGACCGCCGGCACCAGCGGCGCCGCCACCGGGGCGACCGGCTGGCCGAGCCCGCTGATCGAAGCGCTGACGCTGGCGATCAGCTCGGAAAGGCCGGATGCGGGCAGGCGGTTCTTCTCGACATAGGCCGATACGATATGGGCTGTCAGTTCGAGAAGGTCGAGGGTCTTGCTGGCGTGGCTGTCTTCGTCGGTCAACCTATTTCCTCCATCCATGGCGCATGACCTCGAAAATGGGGCCGTTTTCAAAAGCGATGATGCGCAAAAATCAAAGCGTCGTCTTCGTGCGTCGCGCGCGACGCGATGTAGTAGGGTCGAATTCCTAGTCGGCAAATCCGCACAATGCAATCTATCGGCGAGGCGTCACACGCTATTTTGAACGACTATACTAAACTTTAATAATATCAGACGATCAACGCCTTGTCGCGCCACAGACGAAATCCGCCTGCGAAGGCACGTGTGTTGTCACCGCGCCTGGAATGGGCGGGCAATTTGTCGAGTTTGTCGACATTGCCGCCGCCGATGACGACATAGTCTGGCTGCAGAGCGGCGCGCAGCCGGTCGACGACGTCGAAGACATAGCCGCGCCATTTCTTCTTGCCATGCTTTTCCAGGCTGCGCTCGCCGACATAGTCCTCGAAACTCCGACCTTTGCGATAGGGGAGATGGGCGAGTTCCATCGGCTGGCCGACATTGTCGAGGACCATCGCCGCACCGAGGCCAGTTCCAAGGCCGAGGAACAGCATGCGCCCGCCCTCGTAGCTGCCGAGGGCCTGCATCAGCGCATCGTTTACCACCTTGACCGGCTTGCCGAACTCAGCGGCGAAATCGAAGCCGGCCCAACCCTTGCCGAGATTCTTCGGGTCGAGCACCGGCTTGTCGTGACGCACCGGGCCTGGATAGCCCATCGAGATGACGTCGTAGGACAGGCCCTCGGCGAGCTTTTTCACCTTGTCGATCATCTGGCGCGGCGTCAGGTCCGGCCCGGAATCGGACCGACGCTCGGCGCCGCCGGCGCTGGTCAGGATCTTGACGTGCGACCCGCCAATGTCGATCGAAAGGACGACCTCTCCGGTGTTCGATGCTGCCTGCTTCGCCGCCTTGGCCATCTTGCCTCCTCCGCTCATGCCACCGGGTCGATCCAGCCATTGGGCGGCCCGAAGCCGGCCATGGCGTCGGTCGGCCCCCACGTCTTCGGCTCGTAAAGATGTGGCGGCGTGGTGTCGCCGAGTACGGGGCCGACGATACGCCATGCCAGTTCGGCCGCGTCCTGGCGGGTGAAGAGTTGGCCATTGCCGTTCATGGCGTCGCCGATCAGCCGTTCGTAGGGCGGCATGTCGCCCTTCGAGTCGTCGAGCGCGGTGAGTTCGACCTGCTCGCCGATCATATCGTCGCCGGGCGCCTTGCGCTGTGCGCCGATGGCGATCATCACCTGCGGGTCGATGCGGAAGCGCACATAATTCTGGTCGGCGGGCTTGATCGGATCGAAGACGTCGAGCGGCGGCCGCTTCAGCCGCACGACCACCTCGGTGACATGCACCGGCATGTTCTTGCCGGCGCGGATGAAGAACGGCACGTCCTGCCAGCGCCAGGTGTCGACGAAGAAACGCACCGCCGCGAAGGTCTCGACCGGCGAGTTGGGCGCCACGCCGGGCTCGGCAAGATAACCCTTGAACTGGCCGCGCACGACATCGTCCCTGGTCAAGGTCCGGATCGCCCTCAGCACCTGCACTTTTTCGTCGATCAGGTCGTCGGCGGAGCGGCCGACCGGCGGTTCCATGGCGAGGAGCAGCAGGATGTTGAGCAGATGGTTCTCGATGACGTCCCTGATGCAGCCGACATCGTCATAGAAGCGCCCACGCCCCTCGATGCCGAAATCCTCGGCCATGGTGATCTGGACGCTCTCGACGTAATTACGGTTCCAGATCGGTTCGAGCAGGGAGTTGGCGAAGCGGAAATAGAGCAGGTTCTGAATCGCTTCCTTGCCGAGATAGTGGTCGATGCGGAAGATCGACTGTTCGTCGAACACCAGGTGCAGCACCCGGTTCAGCCAGCGCGCCGACTGCAGATCGTGGCCAAAGGGCTTTTCCACCATCAGCCGCGCGCCGTGCGCGGTGCCCGACTGCTCCAGCCCTTGCACCACTGTCTCGAACATGGTCGGCGGCACCGCCATGTAGTGCAGCGGCCGCCGGGCGCTGCCGAGCGCCGTCTTCAGCTTCTCGAAAGTGGCCGAATCGCGATAGTCGCCGCTGACATAGCGCAGCAGCGACGCCAGCTTGGCGAACACCTTCTCGTCGATCTTGCCGAGCGTGTTGACGATGCCGTCGCGGGCGCGGTCCTGCAGCTGCTTCAGGTCCCAGGCGTCGAAGGCGACGCCGATCACCGGTTCGGTGAGCGTGCCCTTGGCGACCATCTGGTAAAGGGCTGGAAATATCTTCTTGTGGGCGAGGTCGCCGGTCGCTCCGAAGAGCACCAGCGTGTCGGACCGTTCCTGGCTCATGCGTGCGTCTCCCCTGTCGCCTTCACCTGCCGCCCTTCGGCTTTTCCATGTGGCCGCCGAAGGCATAGCGCATGGCGGACAACAGCTTGTCGGCGAATTCGGATTCGCCTTGCGAGGAGAAGCGGTCGAACAGGGCCGAGGACAGGACCGGCGCCGGCACGCCGGTGTCGATCGCCGCCTTCAGCGTCCAGCGGCCCTCGCCGGAATCCGAGACCCGGCCGCCGAATTGCGCCAGGCCCGGATCGCTCTTCAGCGCGCCGGCGGTGAGATCGAGCAGCCAGGAACCGATGACGCTGCCGTGCCGCCAGACCTCGGCTACCTGGGGAAGGTCGATGTCGAACTGGTAGTATTGCGGGCTTTCCAGCGGGCTGGTCTCGGCGTCCGCCGTCCGTTGCCGCTTGCCGGCATTGGCCGACTTCAGAATGTTCATGCCTTCGGCATAGGCGGCCATGACGCCATATTCGATACCATTGTGCACCATCTTGACGAAGTGGCCGGCACCGCTCGGTCCGCAATGCAGGTAGCCGTAGGGCGCGGTGCCGGCGATCTTGTCCGGGGCGGGCACGCCGGTGTCGAGGCCCGGCGCCAGCGTGGCGAAGACCGAATCGAGATGCTGCACCGCCACGTCGGGGCCGCCGATCATCAGGCAGTAGCCGCGCTCCAGCCCCCAGACACCGCCGCTGGTGCCGACATCGACAAGGTGGATGCCCTTGGTGGCGAGTTTGGCCGCCTGGTCGACGGCGTCGTGATAGTAGGAATTGCCGCCGTCGATGACGATGTCGCCAGGCTCCATCAGCGCCGCAACCTGATCGATGACCTTGCCGGTGATCGCCGCCGGCAGCATCAGCCATACGCAGCGCGGCTTGGCGAGCTTGCCGACGAATTCCACCAAAGATGCCGCCCCCGATGCGCCGTCGCTCACAAGCGCTCCGACGCTGGCCGGGTTGATGTCGTAGACGACGCATTCGTGGCCGTCGCGCATCAGGCGCCGCACCATGTTGGCGCCCATCCGGCCCAGTCCCATCATTCCGATCTGCATGGTTTTGTCCCTGTTTCCTGAAAATAGTCTCGGGGTTTCCCGGGGGAATGGTCTACTGGCTATCCTGCCCGCCAGATGTGACGGAGAAGTCGACATTCTCCCAATCGCCGGTGCCGGGCCAGAAAAAAGTGAAGATCAGCGTGCTTCCGCCGGGGAGGCTGGCCGAGGGCAGATCGACAAGGTGGATGCCGAGAGCGTTTTCCGCTGTCTGGCTGTCGTGAGCGGTTGCCCAATCGTCGGTGCTCCAGTGGACCGTGGCTGGCGTCAGCAATTCGATACGTAGCGCCTTGCCGGCCGGCAGCGTGCGGATCTTGTTGTTGAAGCGCCATGTCCTGAACGGCGATGTGGTCTTGTCCTCGATGTAGCGCTTCACGCCTTGCGGTGGCATGTCGAAGACGGCGCCGTCGCGCAGCGAACGCAGCAGCTTGATATGTTCGGAATGTGCCCAGACCAGCGGCATGGCGCTGCCCGATGGCTTGCCGTGCAGCAGCTCGCGCTCGGGAAAATCGGCGCCGTCCCAGACCTGTTCGGGCAGCAGGCCGCCGGGTCCGGCCGACCGTTCCAGCGTCTCGAGCAGGCTTGCCGCCTTGTCCTTGCGCCCGGCCGCCAGCTCGTAATGGGCCCTTTCGCCGGCAAGCAGGGGCCAGGGCCGGCCCCGGCCGGTGCCGTCGAAGGGGGCGCCATCCTCGTGTTCGCCATAACCATCACTGTTGTAGCGATACCAGAGCGGCCCTTGCGGCAGCTGGCAGCGCAACTGTGCGTCGATGGTCGTCACGGTGTCGACGATGCGGGGATCGTCGGCGGCCCTCAGGCCAAAGCGGACCAGGGCCAGCGCGTCCGGGCTGACGATTTCCTCGGCCGGTCGCTCCGTATCGCCGGGCGGCCGGTTCTTGATCGGGACATAGCCGTCCTTCGGCGATCCGGCATCGGCGCTGTCGGGCGGCGCGATGCGGACGTAGTAGCCGTCGACGCCGGCGGCCTTGCAGATGGCGGTGCCGGTGACATAGGTCCATCGCTCGACCTGGTCGTTCCAGCAGTCGGCGGTTTCGCGCAGATAGCCTGCCGCGTCCTGCTTGCCGCAGGCATCGAGAAGGTCGGCGCCGGCAAGCAGTGCGGCGATCTCGACGGCCAGCGTGAACGGGCTGTAGCCGGCGTCTTCTTCCCAGCGGTCCTCGCCGGTGACGGGACCATTGCGCACGACATAGGACGCGGCGCGCTCGATCATCGGCAGAAAGGTCTCGAGCCTTGCACTCGGCAGGTGGCCGGCGCGATGCAGGGCGTCGGCCAGCAACAGGGGAAAGGCGCATTCGTCCATCTGGATGCCGGGCCAATAGGCGGAGCCGTCGAGCCAGGCGTTCTGCGGCCAATGGCCGTCCGGCTGCTGGATGGAGCGGAGGTATTCCAGGATCTGAAGTGCCGAAGCGGCATCGCCGGCGGCGAGGAAGCCGCCCGCCGTTTCAACCAGGTCGCGCGGCCAGACGAGATGGTAGCCGCCGAGATCGTCATCGCCCTTGTTGAAGCCCCACGGAATGGACAGGCTGGCGACCGCCGCGCCCGGCATGGCCGGTGACCTGTGGGTTGCCAGCACCGCGGTGGAGACGCGGTAGCTGTTCACTCCGGGCACCGCGGGTGTCCGGTGGCGGTCCAGCGGCAGCAGCCCGGCCTGCCATTTGCGCCATTTTTCGACATAGGATTTCGCCGCCGGTTCAAAGCCCCGCTTCAGGCTGGCGAAGGCGTTTTCGGCGGCTTCGTCCGAAGTCGCGCCAAAACCCAGCGCCAGCAGGGCTTTCGTGGTGGCGGCGGTGAAGCCGATCTCGCCGGTCAGCGCGACATTGCCGTCCTCCGCGCGCCGGCAAGCCACATCCAGCCTGCCGGTGTGGTTCAACTGCTGCCAGCCGTCGGAGAAGCCGACATAGCCGGCCGAACAATCCCGCCAGGGCAGCGACGAT
This sequence comes from Mesorhizobium sp. ES1-4, assembly GCF_020164745.1. Classification (GTDB taxonomy): domain Bacteria; phylum Pseudomonadota; class Alphaproteobacteria; order Rhizobiales; family Rhizobiaceae; genus Mesorhizobium. Next base: position 202,218 of record NZ_JAIUGV010000007.1, read on the forward strand.
GCCAGTGCCAGGCAGGTGCCGCGACCCGAGGCAAACAGGACAGGCCTTCCCTTGTGCTCGCCGACCCAGGCGGTGTTGCCCATACCGGCATTGACCAGATGCGGCGCCAGAAGCGCGTAGACGCGGTAGTCGGCGGCGGAACCCTCGAGCGGGCTGAAGGTGATCTCCTGCAGCAAGGTCGGGCGCGCCGGATCGGCCACGACGCGCTTCTCGATCCGATAAGCGCCGTCGTCAGCCGTATTGACCAGGCTGTAGGCGGGCACGCCGGCCTCGAACGGCTCGATGGCGTGCGCGGCATCGCGCTTTTCCTCGGAGAAGTACCCGTTCAAACCGGTGACGATCAAGCCCAGGTCGCGTGTGCAGGCACTGTCGACGCGGGGATAATAGATCTCGTTCAGGATGCCGTGGCTGATCGTGAACCAGACAGGGCCGGCTGACGAGAGGGAAGCTCCGACGCCGCTTTTGGCGCTGGACGTCCAGCGTGCCGGAATACCCGGGGCGCCAGGGGGAACGATTGGCGCCGCCGTCATGCTTTTCAGCCACATGGGCGCATGCCTAGCCCATTCACCGAAGCCATTTCAACCGACGCACCGCAAGTTGATCGCCGGCGCGCATCGGATTGCAGTTGACAGCTCGCCGGCGCTGCTGCACTTTTGTCTGATAATAGATAAAAAACAGGAATGCAATCGCGACGCTCATCATCAGCAGGCCAGCAACATTCGGGAGGAGTATGACATGAAGAAACTGTTCGTTCTGGGCACCCTTGCAGCGGTGCTCGCAGCCGGTACGGTACTCGCCGACACCAGCGGCAAGAAGATCGCGTTCTCCAACAATTACGCCGGCAATTCCTGGCGCCAGGCGATGCTCGACAGCTATGCCATCGTCACCAAGAAGGCCGTCGACGACAAGATCGTCGGCGCGGCCGATGTCTTCACCACCGCCGACAAGGAAGTGCCGACCCAGGCCGCCCAGGTGCAGAACCTGATCCTGCAGGGCTATGACGCCATCGTCATCAACGCGGCGTCGCCGGACGCGCTCAACGGCGCCATCAAGCAGGCCTGCGATGCCGGCATCACCGTCGTTTCCTTCGACGGCATCGTCACCGAGCCCTGCGCCTACCGCGTCGTCGTCGACTTCAAGGACATGGGCAAGCAGGAAGTCGAGCACATGGCCAAGTTCCAGCCGAAGGGCGGCAACCTGCTTGAAATCCGCGGCCTTGCCGGCACTTCGATCGACGACGCCATCCATGCCGGCATTCTCGAAGGCGTCGCCGCGCATCCCGAATTCAAGATCGTCGGCTCCGTCACCGGCGACTGGGACCAGACCACCGCGCAGAAGGCGGTCGCGACCATCCTGCCGTCGCTGCCCGACATTGTCGGCGTCGTCGACCAAGGCGGTGACGGCTATGGCGCCGCACAGGCCTTCGCCGCCGCCAACAAGCCGCGCCCGACCATCATCATGGGCAACAGGCAGGACGAATTGAAGTGGTGGAAGGAGCAGAAGGACAAGGACGGCTACCAGACCTGGTCGGCTTCGATCGCGCCCGGCGTGTCGACGCTCGCCTTCTGGGTGGCGCAGCAGGTGCTGGACGGCCGCAAGGATATTCCGCACGATCTGCTGGTGCCGTATCTGGCCTTCACCCAGGACGATTTCGAAGCCGCGCTGCCGAAGATCAAGGAGGGTGGTGTCGCCACCCACGAATATACGCAGGAAGATGCCATCGCGGCCATCAAAGCCAACATGAAGTGAACGTCGCAGACGTGTTGCCCTGGGCGTCACCGAGCGGATATCGTTGAGCATGGCCGCAGGCAGCACGGACATCGTCGGACTGAGCGGCGCCGAAAAACAGTTCGGCGCCGCTGATGCTGACGCCGTAAGACTTGACGGGGCCGAAAAACAGTTCGGCGCCGCCAACATTGACATCGTAAGACTTGATGGTGCCGAAAAGCATTTCGGCGCCGTCAGGGCGCTCGGCGGGGCGGATTTCCATGTCGGGCCTGGCGAGTGCGTCGGCCTTGTCGGCCATAACGGCGCCGGCAAGTCGACCTTGATGCACATGGTGGCCGGCACCCTGACGCCCGACAGCGGCACCATCGCTGTGCATGGCGGCATCGAGGAGAACTACTCGGTGTCGCGGGCACGACAGCTGGGCATACGCTGCGTGTTCCAGGAGCTGTCGCTGTGCCCCAATCTCAGCGTTGCCGAGAATACACGCATCAACCACGCTTCGCTCACCGGCTTCGGCTGGAGACACAAGGCAGCGGAGTTGATCGCCGCCAAGCTGGACGAAATCTTCCCGGACCACGGCATTTCGGCGTGGGATATCGTCGGCGATCTCTCGATCGGCCGGCGCCAGATGGTCGAGGTGGCGCGTGCCTTCACGGTGACGCAGGACCGGCTCGACCTGGTCATCCTCGACGAGCCGACCTCGTCGCTCGACGCACACACCGCCGGCCAGTTGCTGGCCTTCGTGCGCCGCTTCGTCGCCGGCGGCAAAAGCTGCATCCTGATCTCGCATGTGCTGGGTGAGGTGTTGCGGAACGCCGACCGGATCGTGGTCATGCGCGATGGCAAGATGGTGGCGTCGGACGCGGCTTGTGCTTTCGATCGCGACCGGTTGGTGACGGTGATGGGTGGGGCTGAGGCGCATCGGAAGACCGCCGCGCAGGCCGCTGTCGCCACGCCTGGGACCAGTCCGCTGCGTGTTCAGGCACGGCCCACCGGGCAGACGGACGGCAAGGATCTTGTCGCGCGTGCGGGCGAGATCATCGGGCTTGCCGGGTTGGCCGGTCACGGACAGACCGACCTGCTGCTGCGGATATTCGACGCCGCCGCACGCGCCAGGGCCGGCATCGAGGTCACGGCGCCGGTGGCGCTGGTGGCGGGCGACCGCCAGTCGGACGGCATCTTCCCGCAATGGTCGATCGCGCAGAACATCGGCATCCGTTCGCTGGCGCGTCTGCGCAACGGGTTGTTGATCTCGCCGCGTCGCGAGGCGGAACTCGCCGATGCCTGGAAGAAGAAGATCGGTATCCGCACGCCCGACATGAACAACAACATCTTCTCATTGTCGGGCGGCAACCAGCAGAAGGCCCTGTTTGCCCGCGCGCTGGGCTCCGATGCCGAAATCGTGCTGATGGACGACCCGATGCGCGGCGTCGACATCGGCACCAAGCTGGAGGTCTATGACCTCGTGCGCGAGGAGGCGGGCCGCGGCCGCACCTTCCTCTGGTACACGACCGAAACCGAAGAGCTCGACAATTGCGACCACATCTATGTCTTCAAGAACGGCCGCATCGTCGCCAACCTGACGCGCGACGAGCTGACGGAAGAGAAGATCATCCAGTCCTCTTTCGGCGATGCGGCCTGAGATGACGGCGACGCCGATCGACAATGGCTTCAAAGGATCGGCGGCGCGCAATGCGGCGGCGCGGGCGCGGCTGTTGCGCGGCTTGCTCCCGGCGCTGTCGCTGGCGCTGGTGTTGGCGGCAATCGCCTGGCTCAACCCGCGCGCCATCAGCTATTTCGGCTTCAGCCTGATGCTGAACCTGGCGATTCCGATCGCGCTGGCGACGATCGCGCAGATGTTCGTCATCGCTGGCAACGAACTCGACCTGTCGATCGGCACGTTCGTCGGCTTTGTCGGCTGCGTCACCGCGACATGGCTGAAGGACGCGCCGCTGATCGGCGTCCTCATTCTGCTCGGGTCGATCGGCGTCTATGCGCTGCTCGGCGCGCTGATCCATCTGCGCAACCTGCCATCCATCGTGGTGACGCTCGGCACGAGCTTCGTCTGGCAGGGGCTGGCCATCCTCGTCCTGCCCAAGCCCGGCGGCAAGGCGCCGGACTGGCTGCTGGCGATCATGGCGTTCAAGCCGCCCTTCATTCCGTTTCCGATCATAGCCGCGCTGCTGATCGCGGCCACCGTGCATTTCGGCCTGATGCGCACCTCCTACGGCGTGATCCTGCGCGGCTCCGGCGGCAATCCGGCGGCGCTTCGGCGCGCCGGCTGGTCGCTGCTCAAGACCAAGATCGTGCTGTTTTCGCTGGCCGGAGTTTTCGGCGTGCTGTCGGGCATGGCGCTGATCGGCATCACCACCTCGGCCGATGCCAATATCGGCAATGGCTACACGCTGCTGGCCATCGCCGGCGTGATCCTCGGCGGCGGCGAGTTCGTCGGCGGCCGGGTCTCGCCGATCGGTGCCGTCATCGGCGCGCTGACGCTGGCGCTGGCCGCCTCGCCGCTGCTCACCTTCATGCATATCCCGCCCGACTGGCAGGTGGCCGCCAACGGCGCGATCCTGATCATCGTGCTGGCGGCGCGGGTGCTGATCAGCCGCAGGGAAAGGTGAGGATGGCTTCACTAAAAACGCTGCTCACAAAACCCTGGATCTGGTCGTTTGTCGGCGCGCTGCTGGTGTGGCTGGCGACGATCGCCTTCACCGGCGGCTATGGCGCCGGCGGCATGGTAACGGCCGCGTTGTCGCTTGCCGTGTTCACCGTCATCGTCGGCGTCGGCCAGATGTTCGTCATCACGCTCGGGCCCGGCAATGTCGACCTGTCGCTGCCGGCCAATATCGGCCTGGCCAGCGCGGTCGCCATGAAGGTGATGGGCGGCAGCGACGCCATGATCGTCATCGGATTGCTGGCGGCGCTCGCCTGCGGGGCCGCAATCGGCGCCATCAACTATCTGCTGATCTGGGCGCTGCGCATCCCGCCGATCATCGCCACGCTGTCGGCGAGCTTCATCATCCAGTCGGTCGACATCAGCTATGGGCGCGGGCTGCAGATCAAGCCGCCGCCGGGCTTCGCCGATTTCACCAACTGGCAGGTGCTGGGCATTCCCGTGCTGGCGATCCTCACCGTGCTGTTCACCATCGGCGCGGCAATTGCCTTGCAGCGCATGATCTATGGCCGCTCGGTGCTGGCGATCGGCCAGAACATCCGCGCCGCCTGGCTCGCCGGCGTCCATGTCGGCCGCATTCGCTTCTTCACCTACACGCTGTCGGGCGCGCTCGGCGGCATCGATGGCGCGCTGCTCGCCGGCTATTTCCGCGGCGCCAATGTCGATATCGGCAATGAATATCTGCTGGCCTCGATCGCCGTCGTCGTCATCGGCGGCACGTCGGTTGCCGGCGGCAAGGCCAATGTGCCGGGGGTGTGGGGCGCAGCATTGTTCCTGGTGCTGCTGCTCACCATGCTCAACACGTTCGGCGTCAGTGCCGGCGTGCGGCTGCTACTGACTGGACTGATCATCGTCGGCGTGATCACGGTGGCAGGTGGGGAGAAGGCGGTGCGGTGAACCGCGCCTTCGTCATTTTCGGGAAGGGTTCGGCAAAACGGCAAGTATCGAACTGCTCACACTTGACCGCTCCCTTCCAAATGCCGAGCCAGCATCAGCCGCAATTCCTGCAGCACGCCGTCACGCAACCGCTTCTCGCCGAGAAGCGTCAGCGGGATGCGCATCAGTTGCGGCACGATGACGGCCAGCCGCTCGGCTTGCCCTGAGGGGAGCGGCGGCTCGGCCCGCGCGAACAGGGCGGCGATCTGCTCGCGCCGGCGGCCCCGCATCTTGCGCCGCCAGCCCTCGTCGCCGGGTAGGTCAAGCAGCGCTGAATAGGCCGGATACTTGGTGAGGAAGTCGCCGAGCACGTCGAACAGCGCGTCGGCGATCGCTGCCGGCGCCAGGCCCATGGCGCGTTCCTGCAAGGCGTCAAGCTGCGTGGACAGGCTCTCCGCGTTCTCGGCCAGAATGGCTTGCGCCAAGGCCTCCTTGGTCGGGAAGAACAGATAGAGCGTGCCGATGGCGGCGCCCGCGCGTGCGGCGATTTCGGTCATCGTCGTGGCGTCGAAACCCTTCTCGACGAACAGCGCTGCCGCACTCGCCATCAGTGCCGCGACCCGTTCGCGCCCTCTTTTTTGCTGCGGTGCACGCGGATTCGCTGCCGGGGCCCTTGCTTTTTCCGAGGTCATCCTCATATTTCCAAACCTGAGACTATCCTCATATATGGCGCTGGCGGCAACCGCGCCAGCACCCGTCGAGAGTTACCACCATGAATACCGCAGTCGACAGTCGCCCGCAGAGCCACAAATGGATGGTTCTGAGCAATACCACGCTCGGCATGCTGGCCGCCGCCATCAACGGCTCGATCCTGCTGATCAGCCTGCCGGCGGTGTTTCGCGGCATCGGCCTCAAGGCGCTCGACCCGGGTAACATCAATTACCTCTTGTGGGCGATCATCGGCTACATGATCGCCACGGCTGTGCTGGTCGTTGCCTTCGGCCGGCTCGGCGACCAGTTCGGCCGGGCGAGGATGTACAATCTCGGCTTCGCCATCTTCACTGCCGCCTCGATCGCGCTCAGCCTTTTGCCCGGGCAGGGCGATTTCGCCGCCATCTATCTGATCAGCGTGCGCATCATCCAGGGCATAGGCGGCGCACTGATCATGGCCAATTCGACGGCGCTGCTCACCGATGCCTTTCCGGAAAACGAACGCGGCTTCGCGCTCGGCATCAATGTCGTGGCGGCCATTGGCGGCCAGTTCGTCGGCCTGCTGATCGGCGGCCTTCTGGCCGACACGGACTGGCGGCTGGTGTTCTGGATCAACGTGCCGTTCGGCCTCGTCGGCACGGTCTGGTCGTATCTGAAGCTGCATGACGCGCCGAACCGTTCGACGCATACGATCGACTGGCTCGGCAATATCAGTTTCGGCCTCGGCCTCGTGCTCATCCTCACCGCCATCACCTACGGCCTGCAGCCCTATGGCGACCAGGTTATGGCGTGGACCAGCCCGAAGGTGCTTGTCCTGTTTGCCATCGGCTTCGTCTCGCTGATCGCCTTCATCTTCATCGAGCAGCGTGTGAAGAAGCCCATGCTCGACCTGAAGCTGTTCCGCATCCCGGGCTTCGCCTATGGCAACATCGCCAATCTCGCCTCGGGCATCGCGCGCGGCGGGCTGCAGTTCATGCTGATCGTCTGGCTGCAAGGCATCTGGCTGCCGCTGCATGGTTATTCCTTCGAGGAGACGCCGCTGTGGTCGGCGATCTTCATGCTGCCGCTTACCGTCGGCTTCCTCATCGCCGGGCCGGTATCCGGCTATTTCTCCGACCGGGTCGGCGGCGTGCCTTTCGCGGTCGGCGGCATGGCCGTGGGCGCTGCGAGTTTCATCGCTTTGATGGCCTTGCCGGCCGACTTCTCCTACATCGCCTTCGCGGCACTTCTGTTTCTGAACGGCCTTGGCTCCGGTCTGTTCGTGGCGCCGAATTCGACGCAGATCATGAACTCCGTGCCGGCGCGCGAACGCGGCCAGGCGTCGGGCATGCGCGCCACGACGACGAATGCCGGGCAGGTGCTGTCGATCGGCCTGTTCTTCAGCCTGATGATCCTGGGCCTTGCCGCCAGCCTGCCGCAGAGCATGGAAGCCGGCCTTCTGGCGCAGCACGTGCCGCAGGCAGTGGCGCACCAGATCGCCAACATGCCGCCGGTGGCCAGCCTGTTCGCCGCTTTCCTGGGCTACAATCCGATGGGCGAGCTGATCCCGGCCGACGTGCTGCATGCTCTGCCGCAGCAGAGCATCGACACGCTGACCGGCCACGCCTTCTTCCCGGAATTGATGTCGGGGCCGTTCAAGCATGGGTTGGTCTTCGCCTTCACCTTCTCAGCGATCCTCTATCTGGTCGCGGCTTTCGCGTCCTGGCGCGGCGGGCGTACCGTCAACGCCGCCCTGCCCGAGATGATGGCAACGGAGGCCGCCGGCCGGCGCTAATCGTTGTGCCAGGCCGGAGGCCAGTTTCCATCGGCGTCACGGCGCTATAAATCCCATTCGTGCGGCGGCGAGCCGTGGATTATCGCTGGGAGGTTTCTGCGTGTCCGATTTCCTGAAGCTCAGCCGGGACGGCGACGTCGCCATCGTCACCATCGACAATCCGCCGGTCAATGCCCTGAGTTTTCATGTCCGGGCGCCGCTGATGCAGGCGCTGGGCGCTTTGCGCGACGACGCTTCGGTCGCCGCAATCGTCATTGCTTGCGCCGGCCGAACCTTTGTTGCCGGCGCCGACATCACCGAGTTCGGCAAGCCGATGCAGCAGCCTGAATTGCGCGCCATCGTGGCAGTGCTCGAAGCCATTGCCAAGCCGACCGTCGCCGCCATTCACGGCACGGCGCTCGGCGGCGGGCTGGAACTGGCGCTTGGTTGCCATTTCCGCGTCGCCGACGTCGGCGCGAAGCTTGGCCTTCCCGAAGTGAAACTCGGACTGCTGCCGGGCGGCGGCGGCACGGCGCGGCTGCCGCGGCTGGTCGGGGCATTGAAGGCCTTGAGGATGATCGGTTCAGGCACGCCGATCGGCGCAGATGAGGCGCACGCAGTGGGGCTGGTTGATGCCGTCTTCGCAGGCGATCTGGCCACGCATGCCGTGAATTTCGCCCGCGAGATCGCCCGCAAGGGCGGGCCGTTCACACCGGTGCGCGATCGCAATGACCTGCTTGGGGAAACCGAGCTTGCTGCCTTCGATGCCGAGGCCGCGGATCTCGCCCGGAAAGCGCGTGGCCTGGAAGCGCCGGTCGCCTGTGCGCAGGCGGTCCGCAATGCCGTCACCCTGCCCTTCGACCAGGCCCTGGCGGCGGAGCGCGCGCTGTTCGTGAAGCTCGTCGCCAGCAACCAGTCACGCGCGCAGCGTCATCTGTTTTTCGCCGAACGCGAGGCGGCAAAGCTTCCTGGCAAAGATGTCATCAAGCGCCGGATCGCCAGCGTCGGCGTCATCGGCGCCGGCACGATGGGCGGCGGTATAGCCATGGCCTTCGCCAATGGCGGCTTTCCTGTCATCTTGCTGGAAACCAGCCAGGAAGCGTTGCGGCGGGGGTTGGCGACGATCGAGAAGAATTACGCCGTCTCGGTCACGCGCGGCTCCTTGAGCGAGGACGCAAAGCGCCAGCGACTCGCCCAATTCAAAGGCTCCACCGACTACGCCGATCTTGCCGATTGCGATCTGATCGTCGAGGCCGCGTTCGAAGACATGGCGGTCAAGAAAGAAATCTTCGGCAAGCTCGACGCGGTGGCCAAGCCAGGTGCCATCCTGGCCACCAACACCTCCTATCTCGATATCGACGAGATCGCCGCCTCCACCTCGCGGTCGCGGGACGTGCTCGGCCTGCACTTCTTCTCGCCGGCCAATGTGATGAAGCTGCTTGAGATCGTGCGGGCGGAAAAGACCGCGCCCGATGCGCTGGTGACATCAGTCGACCTAGCGCGGCGGATCGGCAAGGTGGCTGTCGTCGTCGGCGTCTGCCATGGTTTCGTCGGCAACCGCATGCTGGCGGCACGTGGCGCCGAATCGGAAGCGCTGCTGCTGGAGGGCGCGACACCCAGCCAGGTCGACAAGGCCTTCACCGATTTCGGCTGGCCGATGGGGCCGTTCCAAATGGGCGACCTCGCTGGCCTCGACATAGGCTGGCGCAATCGCAAGGCGCGGGGCCTGACGGCCGCGATCGCCGACACGCTGTGCGAACAGGGGCGGTTCGGCCAGAAGACCGGCCGTGGCTTCTATCTCTACGAGAACGGTTCGCGCACGCCGGTTCCCGATCCGGAGGTCGAGGCGCTGATCCGTGCCAAGGCGGTCGAGAAGGGCGTCGCGCAGCGCGCGATCGGAGCCGAGGAAATCATCGAACGCACGCTTTATCCCCTGGTCAACGAGGGGGCGAAAATCCTCGAGGAAAAGATCGCGGCCCGCGCGTCCGATATCGACGTCGTGTGGGTCAACGGCTACGGCTTTCCCGTCGGTAAGGGCGGCCCGATGTTCTGGGCCGGCCTTGAAGGCGCGGCCAGGATCGTCGAGCGGCTCGAGCATTGGTACCGGCAGACCGGAAAGGATGTCTTCAAGCCGGCGCCGCTGCTTCGGCGCATGGCCGAAACGGGCTCGTGGGAGACCGACGCGACGGGCGGGTGAGTTCAGGACCTGCCATCAGCGGCCTGGCGGCGGGCCATCGAGCGTTGCGCGATGCCGCTGACCAGATAGGCCGATGTACCCAGCGCCGTGATCCAGAAACTTGTCGGCCAGTCGGTCAGGTAGGCAAGCGACAGGCTGATCCAGGCTATGGTGACGGCCAGTACCATCGAGACCGCCAAGCCTGCGAGTACCCCTTGCGTCAGTCGAAGCGCGGTCGCCGCGGGAGCCACCATCAACGCGAAGACAAGCAGCACGCCGACGATTTGTACAGCTTCCGAAGTGGTGAAGGCGACGAGCACCATGAAAAGGGTCGAGACGAGGTTGATGGGCACGCCCCTTGCCTCGGCGAGTTCCGGCTGCAGGCTGGCGAACAGCAGCGGCCGGGCGATCAGCACCAAAGCGACCAGGATCGCTACCGCCAGCACCGCGAGCACGATGACGGTCCGCAGGTTGATGCCCAGCACATTGCCGAACAGCACATTGGTCGCCTGCGAGGCGAAGGCGGTGTAGAAATGCAGGAACAGAAGGCCGAGGCCGAGCGACAGCGTCAGCACGATGCCGATGGCGACGTCGCGATGCGCGCGCTCGCCAAGCAGCCCTATGCCGATGCCGGCGATGACGGTGAACACGGTCAGGCCGAAGAACGGCGACAGGCCGACCAGGCCGGCGCCGGTGGCGCCGGGGAAGCCGACATGGGCGAGCGCATGGCCGGCGAAGGTCTGGCCCCTGAGCACCAGGAAATAGCCGACCGCGCCGGCGACGATGCCGACCACCGTGCAGGCATAGAAAGCGTTGCGCATGAATTCATAGTCAAAGATCGTGGACATGCGCCTCGCCTTCCAGTTCCACATCGTCGGCCATCACGAAGATGCGCCCGGCGACCCGCACGACATTGATCGACGTGCCGTAGAGTTCCGACAGCACCGGCCCGTTGATGACCTCGTCGACACTGCCGATCGCGGCCTTGCCGTTGCCGAGATAGAGCACGCGATCAACGGCGCGCAGCAGCGGGTTGATCTCGTGCGAGCAGAACAGCACCGCGATGCCGAGCCGCTCGCCGATCTCATGCACGAGGTCGATGATCGTCCGCTGGTGCGCCGCGTCGAGGCTGATCAGCGGCTCGTCGAGCAGCAGGAGCTTGGGGTCACCGATCAGCGCCTGGGCGATCAGGATGCGCTGGCGCTCGCCGCCGGAAAGCTCGGTCAACGGACGCCGGGCGAGGTCGCTCGCTCCGACGGCTTCGAGCGCTTTCCAGGCGGCTTCCTTCTCGGTGGCGGAAGCAACCGGCCAACCCCAGCGGTGGCCGCCGGCAGCGATGAGGACGAAATCCAGGCCGCTGATCCCCGTCTGGGCCAGGGCACGCCGCGCCTGCGGCATGTAGCCGATATCAGCGTTGCCGCGCGTCGGCGGTTTGTCGAGCACCGAAATGGCGCCGCCGGCCGGCTTGATGAGGCCGAGGATGGCGCGCAGCATCGTCGTCTTGCCGGCGCCATTGGCGCCGAGCAAGCCGACAAAGGCGCCTTGCGGAATCGAAAAGGAGACGTCGGACAGAACCCGGCGTCCCCCATAGGTCAACGTGACCTTGGCGAACTCAATTGCATTCATCGGTCACGTTTATTGTGTGCGGGCTGCGAGCGCCTTCTGGACAGCGTCGATCTGGCCGCTGAACCAGCTCTGGATCGTCTTGCCGGCGGGCTCCGTCTCGGTGACGCCGATGACGGTGACCTTGTTCTGCTTGGCGAGGTCGAGAAGCCGGGTCGTCGCCGGATCGGTCACCTGCGAATTGTAGAACAGGATCTTGGCCGAACCGTCCTTCAGGCTGTTTTCGAATGCCGCGACCTGTGTCGGGCTTGGCTCGGCGTCGTTCATCACCGTCACCTGGAAATCATAGTTCAGCATCTTGAGGCCAAGCGCCTCGGCCATGTAGCCGAACACAGGTTCGGTGGCGGTCACCTCGGTGCCGGCATAGGCTTTCTTGACGGCTGCGATTTCCTTGTTGATGCCGTCGAGCGAGGCCTGGAATTGCTTGAGGTTGGCCTCGTAGTGAGCCGCGTTGGCGGGATCGCGCTTCGACAGTTCGGCGGCGAGCGCCTTGGCGACCGCCGGCAGCGTCGCCGGGTCGTACCAGAGATGCGGGTTGTCGCCGGACTTCTTGCCGATCAGGTCGGCGGCAACGATGGTCGTGCGGTCCGGCTTGCTCGATGCGGCGAGCAACTTGTCCATCCACGGATCGTAGTCGGCGCCGTTGTAGATGATGACCTTGGCATCGGCGATGGTGCGCGCCGTCGACGGGCTGGTCTCGAACAGATGCGGATCGTCGTCGGGATTGGACAGGATGCTGGTAACGGCGACATGGCTGCCACCGATCTGATGGGCGAGATCGCCATAGAAATTCTCGGCGGCAACTATGTTCAGCTTGTCTTCTGCCCGGGCGACGGTGCCGGTCAGCAGCGGCACCGCAACCAGCAGCGCGGCCAGGAAGGGAAGGGAACGCATCCTTGGGTCTCCTTTAGAAAGTCAGGGCGGCCAAGATCCGCCGCCATGCGTGTCACGTGTGGCACAGCCTGTTACAGTATAACGTTTACGATGGCAATCCGAGACGATCAATGGAACTTTCCAATACGGCCACGTTTGGCGCACACAAATCCGTGACCTCGGTCAGCATGGCACCATTCCGAATTGGTCAAAGCGATTGATGTTTCCGCCGATCGCCGAAGCATGCGGTCCGTCAGCACGGACGCATCCGACCCTTCAATTCCTTATCCGTGCGTCGATGATCTCGACGAAGCGGGCGAAGAGGCCGGCCTGCGACTTGATCTTGAGCTTGCGGTAAATGTTGCGTCGATGGACCTTTACGGTTCCCGGCACGATGCGCATCGCCCTGGCGATCGATTCGGTCGAATGGCCCTGCAGCACCAGATCGACGACGTGTTTTTCGCGCGGCGTCAGCGATAGGCTTTTCCAGATATGGGCGCGGTCGAACTCGTTGGCCGCGGCTATTTCCTCGTCCTGCTTCGCCTCGGCCGGTTCGTCGGCGGGGAGGGCAGGCCAGCGCAATCGGATGAAGCTGATCACCGCCGGCGCCATGTCGCGCAGCAGCCTGGCATCGGCGGTGCCGAACGGGCCGGAAGCGCTGAGCCGCATCAGCGACAGCACCAGCGCGTCCTTGCCCGGCAACGGCACGAAGAAGCCGATTTCCTCGGCCAGCCTCGTCTGGCTGTAGTAGGAGCGAAAATATTCGCTGGCGTAGAAACGATCTGGCGCGAGTTCCCGCATCCGCCAGAACCCCTCCTTGCGCTCGACCGCCGCGTGATGGAACGGGTCGAGCAGATACGGCCCTTCCTGGTAGAGCGCGACGAAGACGTGGCTTTCGGCCGGTGAGAACGTCTCGAACAGCAGTGGCGGTCTGGAGGCGCCGCGATAGCCGAAGATCACGCAGTGGTCGAAGCCGACATGCTGCCGTAGCCAATCGACCATCGCTTGGCCGAACAGGTCGCCGCTCGTTTCCCGCGTCGCCGCGACAAGGGCGGCGAGCCGGCTGTATTCGTCGCTGCGGGATGCGCTCAACTCATACCCCCTAAAACGAGAAAATAGATCAGATATACCACCTGGGAGGTATATACTAGCTGCCATTGGCTCTGGTAGCGTCTCGAAATCGCATCGTCCTGTCGCTGGAGCCCGCAGCCTTGACCGCAGTGCCCGACATCGAATTTCGCGGCGTCACCAAGCGCTATGGCGCGGTGACGGCGGTCAGCGGCATCGACCTGGCCGTGCCGCCTTCCGCCTTCGTTGCCCTGCTCGGACCGTCCGGCTGCGGCAAGACGACCTGCCTGCGCATGATCGGTGGCTTCGAGCAGCCGAGCGAAGGCCAGATGTTCATCCGCGGCCAGGACATGGCCGGCACGCCGCCCTACCGGCGACCGGTCAACATGGTGTTCCAGCAATACGCGCTGTTCCCACATCTCGACGTGGAAGCCAATGTTTCCTACGGGCTGCGCCAGCAAAGGCCACGGCTGCCGCCGCGCGAGATCGGCCGACGGGCCGGCGAAGCGCTCGAAATGGTGCGGCTCGCCGGCTATGGCGGCCGCAAGATCCACGAATTGTCGGGCGGCCAACAGCAGCGTGTGGCGCTGGCGCGGGCGCTGGTCAACAAGCCGGCGGTGCTGTTGCTCGACGAGCCACTGGCGGCGCTCGACAAGAAGCTGCGCACCGACATGCAGATCGAGCTGCAGAACCTGCAGCGCGAGATCGGCATCACCTTCGTGCTGGTCACCCACGACCAAGAAGAAGCACTGTCGATGAGCGATTTCGTCTGCGTCATGAATGGCGGCCGCATCGTCCAGCTGGGGCAGCCGAGCGAGATCTATGACGAGCCGGCCGATCTGTTCGTGGCCGATTTCGTCGGCAAGACCAATCTACTTGCCGGCAAGGTCGAGGGGCATAGGGGCGAGCTGGTGGACGTCGCGCTGGCGGACGGCACCGTCATTGCGGCGCGCAAACGCACCGCCCTGCAACAAGGCGAGGCCGTCTCGGTCAGCCTGCGTCCTGAATCACTCAGCCTTGGCGGTCCGACAAGCGGCCCGCTCAAGGGTGTCGTCCGCAACCGGATTTTCCTGGGTTCGACGGCGGAATACGCGATCGAGGTCCAGGGAATCGGAACATTGCTCGCCAAGGCCGACCACCTGATCGGCCAAGGCAATCTCTTCAAGCCGGGTGAACCCGTCGCCATCGGCTATGCCTCCGGAACGCCGCTGGCGTTTCCGGAAACCAAGAACAACGGGACCAACCAGAGGGTAAACAAACATGTCGAAATCATATCGTGACGGACTGCCGATAAGCCCTGAGAATTTCGTCGACCAGCTGATGCGCTTGAAGCGCGGCTCGATCGGCCGTCGCGACTTCCTCGGCCTCACCGGCCTCGGTATCGCGACGGCGGTGATGGCGCGCGAGATCGGCATCATGCCGACGCCGGCCTTTGCCGCCGAGAGCCTTGGCGATCGCATGTCGATCGCCACCTGGCCGAACTATCACGACCCGCAGACCTTCGAGAACTTCAAGAAGGACACCGGCGTCGCCGTCGAGGTCAACGTGTTCGGCTCCAACGAGGAGATGCTGGCCAAGCTGCAGGCCGGCGCCTCGGGCTGGAGCCTGTTCGTGCCGACCAATTATACGATCTCGACCTACAAGAAGCTCGGCATCATCGAGCCGCTGGAGATGGCGAAGCTGCCGAATTTCGACGGCACCCAGGAAGATCCGCGCTTCACGTCGGAGGGCACGATCGACAAGGTGATCTATGCCGTCCCGAAGAACTGGGGCACGACAGGCTTCGCGGTGAACACCAAGAAGCTCAGCAAGCCGATGACGAGCTGGAAGGATTTCTGGGATACCGCCATGGCCGAGGGCGATGGCCGCACCATGGTGCATGATTACCAGCTGACCACTATCGGCAACGCGCTGAAATATTACGGCTATTCGTTCAATTCGCTGAAGCCCGACGAGCTCGCCAAGGCGGAGGAATTGCTGCTGAAGGTCAAGCCGCATCTGTTCGCCGTCTCGTCCGACTATCAGCCGGGCATGCGTGCGGGCGACGCCTGGATGACGATGTGCTGGACCAATGACGGTGCGCAGCTCCATCGCGACGTTCCCGAGATCGCCTATGTGCTGGGCAAGGAAGGCGGCGAGATCTGGACCGATTTCTATGCCATCCCGAAGGACGCGCCGAACAAGCCCGCCGGTTATGCCTTGCTCAACTATCTGATGAACCCGCAGGTCGCGGTGAAGGAGCACCTGGCCAATGGCGCGCCTTCCACCGATGCGCGCGTCAACAAGCTGCTGCCGAAGGAAGTGCTCGACAACCCGATCCTCTATCCGGCGGCGGATCTGTTGACGCCGCTCGAATTCGGCGCGGCGGCGACGCTGACCGATCCCGGCCGCGCCGAACTGATGGCGCGCTTCAAGTCGGCTTGAGACTGGCCTGATACAGACAATCGACCGGCGGGCCCATGTCCGCCGGTACCGGAACGCTTTCAATGCACGGCAACAGATTTCGGCATAATTTCCTGACCGCCTTGCTGCTCGCTCCGGCGACAGTATGGCTGGTGGTGTTCCTGGTGCTGCCGTTCATCGCCATTGCCGTGTTCAGCGTTGGCGAGCGGGCGCCCGAGGGCGGCTATCAGGCGGCCTTCACGCTGACGCAATACGCCAACCTTCCGGCGCGGGCGACCGCGTTCTGGAACACGATGGTGCTGGCGCCAGTGGGCGCGCTTGCCTGCCTGCTCGTTGCCTATCCGGTCGCCTATTACCTTGCCTTGCGTGCGCCGCAGCGCTGGCGGCTGATCCTGCTCGCGCTGGTCGTCATTCCGTTCTGGACGAGCCTTTTGATGCGGACCTATGCCTGGATGTACATTCTGGGCGGTCGCGGCATACCGGCGCTGCTCGCTCTTGTCGGCATCGAGGATGTCAGGCTGATCAACACGCCGGGCGCCGTGCTGCTCGGCATCGTCTACGGCTATTTGCCGCTGATGATCCTGCCGATCTATGTCAGCCTCGAGCGGCTCGACCGAAGGCTGCTGGAAGCCTCCGCCGATCTCGGTGCGACTCCATTGTCAACCTTTCTGGGCGTGACCCTGAAACTGTCGTTGCCGGGTGTGATGACCGGATTCTCGCTGGTCATGATCCTGCTGCTTGGCGAATACCTGATCCCGACGCTGCTTGGCGGCGGCAAGGTGTTCTTCATCGGCAACGCGCTGGTGGATCTGTTCCTGCAGTCGCGCAACTGGCCGTTCGGCTCGGCCATCGCAATCACGCTGGTGCTGGTTTCGGTGGCGGTGCTGATTGTCGCCAACCGCATTTCGAACCGGGTTGCGGGCGCCCGCCGGGTGGACCTCATCTGATGCGCGCCTTCGTCATCACCGTCTTCGCCTTCCTCTATCTGCCGATCGTGCTGGTCGTGCTGTTCTCTTTCAATGCCGGCCACCATGCCAGCGAGTTCACCGGCTTCTCGGTGCAATGGTACGGCAAGGCGCTGTCCAACCCATTCCTCGTCGAAGCGCTGAAGAACAGCCTGTTTATTGCCACTACCAGCGCCCTGCTGGCGGCAGTGTTCGGCACCGCGGCAGCCCTTGGCCTGACGCGTGTCGGCATCAGAACCCGCGCCGTCTTCGATGGGCTGCTGGGTGCTGCGATCGTCGTTCCCGGCGTTGTCATCGGCATCTCGACGCTGGTCGCGCTCGTCCAGCTGTTCGCCGTTGTCAATCCATTCCTTGCCTCGATCTGGCCCGGTGACCAGCCGCCGCGCCTGTCGCTCGGCTATGGCTCGATCATCGCCGCGCATGGCCTGTTCTCGATGGCGCTGGTGACGATGATCGTGGGCACGCGGCTGGGCAGCCTCGACCGCAATCTCGTCGAGGCTTCGAGCGACCTCTACGCCACGCCACTGACGACCTTTCGCTCGATTGTCCTGCCGCAGATCATGCCGGCGGTGGTCGCCGGCTTCCTGCTCGCCTTCACCTTCTCCTTCGACGACTTCATCGTCGCCTTCTTCGTCGCCGGCGCGCAGACGACTCTGCCGATCTATGTCTTTGCCTCCATCCGGCGCGGCGTGACACCGGAGATCAACGCCATCGCGACGATCGTGCTCGTTGCTTCCGTCCTGCTCGTGGTGCTTGCCCAATGGCAGCTGCGCCAGCGCAAACCATCAAACTGAAAGCCGCTCCATGATCCTCAAAGACCGCATCGCCGTGGTGACAGGCGCCGGGTCCGGCATCGGACGTGCCGGTGCCATGATCATGGGTCGGGAAGGCGCGATGGTCGTCATCGCCGACAGGGATGAGGCTAACGGCGAGGCAACTGCTTCAGACATCCGGGCATTGGGCGGCCTAGCCGAGGCCATCGCCACCGATGTGGGAGAGGACGCGGCTGTTGAGAAACTCATAATCGGCACGCTGGAAAAGCATGGGCGCATCGACATACTGCATAATCATGCCGGCATCCAAGTCGGCGGCACGCTGACCGAAGTCGAAACCGACGGCATGGATGCCTCCTGGCGAGTCAATGTGCGGGCGCAATTCCTGGCAGCGAGGATCGTCATGCCGTCGATGATCGCGCAAGGGGGCGGCGTCATCCTCAACACGGCTTCGAATTCGGGCGTCTTCTACGACCGCGAGATGATCGCCTATGCGACGTCCAAACATGCCGTGGTGGCGATGACCAGGCAGATGTCGCTCGACTATGCCCGGCACAATGTGCGCGTTAACGCGCTCTGCCCGGGTTGGGTCGACACGCCGTTCAACGAACCGTTCATCGCCCAGATGGGCGGACGCGAGGCGATCGAAAGCTATGTCCGCACCAAGATCCCGATGGGGCGCTGGGCCGTGGCTGAAGAGATCGCCGAGGCGATCTTGTTCCTGGTCTCGGACCGATCGTCCTTTATGACCGGCCAGGCGTTGGTGATCGACGGCGGTGAAAGCATCGGCTGAAACCTCCGCTTTTCCACCTTCCTATTCAGCCCCCTTTCTTGCTGCCGTTCGCGTGGCGCCGGCGGCACAGGACTATGGTCTGGCTGCCCTGGGACTTCAGTGCCATGGCACGTCAAAGGCAGTGAATTCCGTTGCTTTTCAGTGCCTTACAATTCCGGCGCAGCGCCCACTCTCGGATTGCGACCGAATTTGTCTAAAGTTTACCGGGTCTCATTAGCGATTTCTCATAGGGAGATGGTTCAGCGGTGGGCGAGAACGCGATTCCCAAGGGAGACTACCATGACAAACCGGAAAACCCTGTTCGCGGCGCTTGCCGCATTGGCGCTGCTGGCGTCTCCGGCGCTCGCCGGCAACGGGCACGGCAATGGCAACGGTAATAGCGGCGGCAATGGCAATGGTAATGGCAATGGCAATGGCAACGGTAACGGTAACGGTAACGGCAGGGCGGGCGGCAACGGCAACAGCGGTGCATCGCATGGCAAGTCGTCGTCGGCACCAGGACAGGTAGCCAAGGCGGACACGGTCACGACGGCCAGCACCACGGTCGATACGACGACGGAAGTCTCGTCGAAGCAGAAGAACGTCCACGCCAAACTCGGCCGGCTGAATTCGCTTCAGCGCAACATCAACGCCTACATGAACTCCAAGAGCAAGAAGTTCGCCGCCGTTCAGGCATTCGTGACACAGTCCGCAACGGCCAAAAATGCGCAGGCAGCTGCTGCCGCGGCCGCCGCCACTGCCGCCGCCGCCCAGGCCCAGCTGGATGCACTGCAGTCACAGCTGGATGCGCTGGCGTCGCTTTCGCAGGCCCAGATCGACGCCCTGCCACCCGAACAGCAGCCGGCGGCGCTGCAGGCTGACATCGCCGCCCAGCAGACAGTGGTCGACGCCGCCAATGCGGCAGCTAAGCAGGCGGCGGACGCTGCAGCCGCGGCAGCGGTCGGCACCGATGACGCATCGCTCCACGCGGCGCTGACGGACATGGCAAACAAGCCCGTCGACGCCGAGGTCACGGCCTGGGCCCAAGGGGTCCTTGCCGGCAAGATCGACCAGATGGCGGCCAAGATTCAAGCGGGAACGACGCCGTAGCGGATCGTGACTGAAAAGGCGGGAGCTGAAGCGATCGAGGCGTAAGTTGCGGCCTATTTGCGGCCGGCGGGATCCCCGAACGCGGGATCGCGTGGCCGCGAATAGGTGTCGATGCGCGGGCGGTCGTCGGAGAATTCCACCCAAGGCAATCTCATGCGCCAATAGGCATGCGCCTGCGGCCCGAACCTTTCCGGATGGTCGAAAAAGCCTATCGTGATGTAGAGTTCGTCGCTCAGACCTTCGTCGCGGTAGGCGATCGACGTGCCGCAGTCCGCGCAGAATGTGCGCACGATACCCTTGGTCTTTGAAAACTCCTTCGGCTGGCCGCGGGTCAACCGAACCTGATGCGGCCGGTAGCCGACCCATACGGTCATCGGGCTGCCGATTGCCCGGCGGCAATCGTCGTCATGATCAGTACATATCCAGAACGGCTCGCCTTGCATCTCGGCGGCAATAGCCCCGCAAAAACAGGCGCCCGTTTCAATCCTGCCATCCATCTCGTCGCTCCCAGTCCCAAGCCGCGTCGACAATTCAGTCGAAGCAACAATTCCGGCAAGGCCTGGGTTCCCGCGCGTCGCTCGGAAGCCGCTGTTCCGGTCACACGTGCTTGCGGCCGCCGGTCTCGTGGAACCAGCTATCGGGATAGGGATACCACCATTCCTGGATCGCGGGCTTGTGGTCGATGATCACCATCTTCGAATGGCGGAAGGCATCCAATCCCTGGCGGCCGAGTTCGCGGCCGATGCCCGATGCCTTCCAACCGCCGAAGGGCAGGGCGTCATTGTCGATCAGCGGGTTGTTGACCAGACCATGCCGGCCTCCAGCCGTTCGGCCGCCTCATGGGCTTCGGCCAGATCTGATGTGGACACCGAAGCGCCGAGCCCGAAAGGACTGTCGTTGGCGAGCCAGATCGCCGAAGGCTCCGCCAACCGCTTCGTCGCCGATGCGCTTGCCGATCATCTGAGGCGGCTTCCTGGCATCCATGCCGGTGTCAACGTCTTCCGGCTGAAGTAATCGCTGCGCGAGCACCTGTACATACTCGACCATCTCGAAAACCGGCAGTATGAGGTTGCTGCCGATCTGCTTCGCGTCCACCTGCGGCTCTCCCGCAGCCAGCGACCGCAGGCGGCCAGCCGCGGGGCGCCCGCGCTGTTCGGCATGATCAGCCGGCTGGAATGACGAGGATTGATTGACGCGTAGAGCGAGCCCGACGATCGCGCTGTTTCCCGAAGCCAGCTTCGGGGCGGCGTTGAATTGCGTCGGTATCGCGCAAGCCTTGCGTGCCCGTGATGCGCGTCCGGTGTTCATCTGCCATGCCGGCTTTTCCGGTGTCTTTGCCGATTGTGGTTTCCAGGAATACCAGCTGCCGAGCGACGAGCCGCTGAGCGACAGTGCACGCCAGAGCTACTGGCAGACGTTCGTGCGCCGGCACCTGCCGCATTTCAGGCTGAGCCCGATCGACCAGCTCGAATCCTATGTCGCGCCGACCTGGCAGGCGATCGTCGATACGGCGGTCTACGCCGAAGCGCCGCTGCGCCACGACAATGCGCAACGCGCCGGAGAGACCGGCGTCGGCGATCACATAGGCAGGGACGCCTGGACAGAAGGAGTATTGGAGAGAGCCATTCTCGGCCTGCTGGCCGACGATGCCATGCGCGCCCGCCCGAGGGACAATGCAGCCGAGATGGCGCTGAAACCCGGAACGGACGTGGCCGCGCAAGCCATTCCCTCCCTGATACGGACATGAACGAAATGCTTGATAAGAACGCGAACACCGCAATCAACGACCCCAAGGCCTGGCTCACGCAGCACGGCATCACCGAAGTCGAGTGCCTTGTGCCCGACATGAACGGCGTGCTGCGCGGCAAGGCGCTGCCGACGGCGAAGTTCCTCAAGGCGCTGGAAGACCGCGCGCTTTACTTGCCCAGCAGTGCGTTCCTGGTAAGCATCGATGGCCGCTATTCCGGCTCGATCGACGAGGGATTTGCCTATTCGGACCCGGACATGCGCATGGTGCCCGATGTCTCGACGCTGTGCCTGGCGCCCGGGGCGGCGGCTGGCAAGGCCTATGTCTTCGCCGACGCATTCCACATGGACGGCAGGCCGTGGATGGCCTCGCCGCGCCATGTGCTGCGCGCCGTGCTCGATCTCTACCGCCAGCGCGGCTGGCGCGCGGTGGTGGCGCCGGAACTCGAATTCTATCTCACCGCGCATAACCCGGATCCGGACAAGCCCTTGACCGCGCCGGTCGGCGCCAATGGCCGGGCCGAGGGCGTGCAGCATCCCTATGACATGGCCGCCCTCGAGGAGTTCGAGCCGGTGATCCGGCGCGTCTACGATTACGCCGCCGCCGCCGGCCTGCCGCTCGACACGCTGATCCATGAATCGGGCACGGCGCAGCTGGAGATCAACCTGCTGCATGGCGACGCGTTGCCGCTGGCCGACCAGGTGCTGTTGTTCAAGCGGTTGACGCGCCAGGCCGCACAGCAATGCGGGATGCATGCCACCTTCATGGCCAAGCCGATCGCGGCGCAGGCGGGCAGTTCGATGCACCTGCACATGTCCATCATCGACGAGGCGGGCAACGCGCTGTTTGCCGGCGCTGAGGATGCCGACACCGAGATGTTCGGACACTTCATCGGCGGCCTGCAGAAATATGTTCCCGAAATCATGCCGCTGTTTGCGCCCAACGTGAACTCGTTCCGCCGCATCCGGCCGAACCACAGCGCGCCGGCCAACATCGAGTGGTCGCATGACAACCGCTCCTGCGGCCTGCGTGTGCCGGCGGGAGGGAGGGCGGCGCGACGGGTCGAAAACCGGTTACCGGGCGCGGATTGCAACCCCTATCTGGCGATCGCCGGCTCGCTTCTCGCCGGCTATCTCGGCGTCGAGCAGAAGCTCGCACGCTCGGCCGAAGCCTCGGGCAATGCCTACAAGATCAGGAGCACGCTGCCGAAGACCATGGAGGAGGCGCTGGATCGTTTCGAGGCTTGTGATCCGGTGCGGAAACTGCTCGGCGAGGATTTCTTCCAGACCTATCTGCGCGTCAAGAGCGTCGAGCTCGACCTGTTCCAGAGCGTGGTGACGAGCTGGGAACGCGACCATTTGCTGCTGAAGGTGTGATCATGGCATCTTCAACGGGTTTCAATTCCGGTCTCGATATCGGCAAATCCTACTATGTCGCCACCGCCAATCCGGCGCCGGACCATGCGGCGCTGGTCGGCGATGTCGAGACGGATCTGGTTGTCGTCGGCGGTGGCTGCACCGGCCTGTCGGCTGCCCTTCACGCTGCCGAGCGCGGCCTGAAAGTGGTGTTGCTGGAAGGCGGCAAGATTGGCTGGGGGGCGTCGGGCCGCAATGGCGGCCAGATGATCCCCGGCCTGCGCAAGGGGGCCAAGGGGCTGGTCAAGCTCTATGGGCCGGAACGGGCGAAAATGCTGTTCGACCTCGCCTTCGAGGCGCGCGGGCTGGTGCTCGACATCATCGAGCGCCATGCCATCGATTGCGACCTCAGGCTGACCGGCCATCTGGTCGGGGCGGTCAACGGCTCTGACCTCAGGGATCTGGAAGAGGAGGCCAAGTGCCTTGAAAGCGTGATGAAATTCCGCGACGTCGAGATATTGTCGGCGGCGGACGCCCGGGCCAAGGTCGACACGCCCTATCACGGCGCGATGTACGAGCCGCTTGGCGGTCACATGCATCCCTTGAACTACACGCTCGGCCTTGCCCGCGCGGCAGTGGCTGCCGGCGTCACTATCCACGAGAATTCGGTGGCCACGCGGCTGGAGCGCGAGCCTTCGATCCGCATCTCAACGGCAAAGGGATCGGTACGGGCCAGACATATCGTGCTGGCGGGCGATGCGCTGCTCAATGGGCTGGAGCCGCGCGTCAACAGCCGCATCATGCCTGTCGGCAACTACATCGTCGCCACCGAGCCGCTGGAGGGCAAACGCAACGTTATCCCGGCCAATGTCGCGGTGTCCGACACACGTTTCGTCGTCAATTACTACCGCATGTCGGCGGATGGACGCCTGCTGTTTGGCGGCGGCGAGCGCTACACCCCGTCGCCGCCGGCCGACATCGCCGGCTTCGTGCGGCCCCACATGGAAGCCACCTTCCCGCAGCTCAAGGGCTGCCGCATCGATCATGCCTGGGGCGGGCTGGTGTCGGTGACGACGTCGCGGCTGCCGCATGTCGGACACTATGGCGAGGTTTATTTCGCACATGGCTATTCCGGCAAGGGTGTCATCCTGTCGACGCTGTCGGGCAAGCTCTTGGCCGAGGCGATCACCGGCAATGCCTCCCGGCTCGATTTGTTCTCGACGCTGACGCCCATGCCGTTCCCGGGCGGCACGGCGCTGCGCGGTCCGCTCTATGTGCTCGGCATGCTGTGGTATGCGATGCGGGACAGGATCAAGCACTGAGGGGGTTGCGTTAGTTTCGCGTCGTGAAACCTTTAGACGACAAAGAAATCCTCGATGCGCTGCCTCGCGACAAGCAGCGCCGGCAGGAATTCCTGCTCCATCTCCGCGACGGAAAACCGCGCCGACTGGGTCGAGACGTTGATCGCGGCGATCGTGCGTCCGGCGCGGTCGTGGATCGGCACGGCGATCGAGCGCAGGCCGAGTTCCAGCTCTTCGTCGACGATGGCAAAGCCGTCCGCCCTGGCTTTGGCAATGGCCTTCGCCAGCAGCGGCCTTTCAACAATCGTCTTCGGCGTCCGTCGCTCGATTGTCGCCTGGCGGAGAAATGCGTCGAGTTCCCCTGATGTCAGCCCGGCGAGCAGCATCCGCCCCATCGAGGTGCAATAGGCCGGCAGCCTGGTGCCGACATCGAGCGATACGCTGAGGATGCGGCGGCCGGGGATGCGGGCGACATAGACGACATCCTCGCCTGACAGGATCGCCGCCGAGCAGGCCTCGTTCAGCCGCGCCGCCACCGCGCGCATGATGGGGGCGGCGAAGCTCCACAGCGAGGCGCCGCCGAGCCATGTGCGGGCAACGGTCAGCAGGCGCGGCGACAGCGAGAACACACGGCCGTCCTGGGTGGCATAGCCGGTGGCGACCAGCGTCAGCAGGAAACGGCGGGCGCCGGCGCGGGTCAGGCCGGCTTCCTCGGCCATTTCGGTCAGCGTCATGCCGGAGGGGTGGCGGGCGAGGATTTCCATGACGCCAAGGCCGCGCTCAAGCGAGCCGACGTGATCACGGGAAGCAGCCGCTTCGTCCATCTGACCTCCATACCAAAGGCTGCCGTCGCCCGGATTGACTCCGGGCTCCCGTCAGCATAGAAAGTATCACATATAATACATATGTTCGCAATACGAACTTTTTTTGCATTGGAGCCCTGGCGATGGTCAAGTTCCTGCCGCTCAAACAGGCGGTGGCCGAGAATTTGAACAGTGGCGATTCCGTTGCGTTCGAAGGTTTCACCCATCTGATCCCGACAGCCGCCGCGCATGAGGCGATCCGCCAGGGGTTTCGCGACCTGACGTTGATCCGCATGACGCCGGACCTGATCTACGACCAGATGATCGGCATGGGCATGGCGAAGAAGATCGTCTTCTCTTATGTCGGCAATCCCGGCGTCGGCCTGCTGCGACGCGCGCGCGACGCCATCGAGAACGGTTTTCCCCGATCGATCGAGGTCGAGGAACACAGCCACGCCGGCATGGCCAATGCCTATGAGGCGGGAGCTGCCGGTCTGCCCTGCGCGGTGTTTCGCGGCTATCGCGGCGCCGGGCTGGCTGATGTCAATTCCAACATAAAGTCGGTCACCTGTCCGTTCACCGGCGAGGTGCTGGCGGCGGTGCCGTCGATCCGGCCCGACGTCACCTTCATCCATGCGCAGAAGGCCGACAAAAAAGGCAATGTGCTGGTCGAGGGCATCATCGGCATCCAGAAGGAGGCTGTGCTGGCGGCCAAGCGCGCGGTGGTGACGGTGGAGGAAGTGGTCGACGATTTCGACGATCTCCACCCCAATCTGACCGTGCTGCCGCGCTGGACGATCGCGGCGATCTCGGTCGTGCCCGGCGGCTCGCACCCGTCTTATGCGCACGGCTATTATGCGCGCGACAATGCCGCCTATCTCGAATGGGACGAGATCGCTGCCGACCGTGGCAAGTTTCAGGCATGGATGCAGGCGAACGTCATCGAGAAGGACGCTGGAGATTTCGCGGCACGCGTCGAACATTTGAGGAAAGCGGCATGAGCGGGCTGGGTTTCACTCCCAACGAGATGATGACGATCGCCGCCAGCCGCGCGTTGAAAAACGACGATGTCTGCTTCGTCGGCATCGGTGCGCCCTCCGCCGCTTGCAACGTGGCGCGGCTGACGCATGCGCCGGATATCACCTTGATCTACGAAAGCGGCACCATCGGCACCGCGCCCGACGTGCTGCCGCTGTCGATCGGCGACGGCGAATTGTGCGAAACCGCCGTCACCACCGTGGCGGTGCCGGAAATGTTCCGCTACTGGCTGCAGGGCGGCCGCATTTCCATCGGTTTTCTCGGTGCGGCGCAGCTCGACAGGTTCGGCAACATCAACACCACCGTCATCGGCGACTATTTCCACCCCAAGACAAGGCTGCCCGGCGGCGGCGGCGCACCCGAGATCGCGACATCGTCGAAGGAGATCTATATCACCATGGCGCAGTCGAAGCGTGGCATGGTCGAAAAGATCGACTTCTTCACCTCCTTCGGCCACGGCGAAGGGGGGGATCATCGCAAGCGGCTTGGCATCGACACGGCCGGGCCGACGCTTCTGATCACCGACCTTGCCATCTGGAAACCGGACCTAGTGAGCAAGGAATTCACGGTCGTGTCGCTGCATCCGGGCGTGACACGCCAGCAGGTGCAGGAGACCTGTGGCTGGGTCGTCAGGTTCGCCGAGGCGCTTGACGAAACACCGGCGCCAAGCGAACTCGAACTGAAGACATTGCGCGACCTGCAGGCCCGCACCAGGGTGGCGCATGAGGGTACCGGAAAAGGGAAGGCTGCCTGACATGGCCGAGGTCTATATCTGCGACTACATCCGCACGCCGATCGGCCGCTTCGGCGGCTCGCTATCTTCGGTGCGTACCGACGACCTTGGCGCAATCCCGCTGAAGGCTTTGCTTGAGCGCAATCCCGGCATCGACTGGCAGGCGGTGGACGATGTCGTCTATGGCTGCGCCAACCAGGCCGGCGAGGACAACCGCAACGTGGCACGGATGGCGCTGCTCTTGGCCGGCCTGCCGAAGGAAATTCCGGGCTCGACCATCAACCGCCTGTGCGGGTCCGGCATGGATGCGCTGACCATCGCGGCGCGCGCCATCAAGGCCGGCGAGGCGGAGTTGATGATCGCAGGCGGCGTCGAATCGATGAGCCGCGCGCCCTTCGTCATGCCCAAGGCCGACACGGCGTTTTCGCGCAATGCCGAGATCCATGACACCACCATCGGCTGGCGCTTCGTCAACCCGCTGATGAAGAAGCAGTATGGCGTCGATTCGATGCCGGAGACGGGTGAGAACGTCGCCGAGGATTTTTCCGTGTCGCGCGCGGACCAGGATGCCTTCGCGGCGCGCAGCCAGGAAAAGGCGGTCGCGGCACAAGCCAATGGCCGGCTGGCGAAGGAGATCACTGCGGTGACGATCCCGCAGCGCAAGGGCGATGCGGTCGTCGTCAGCAAGGACGAGCACCCCCGCGCCGGCACAACCGTCGAGTCGCTGGCGAAACTGCCGACGCCGTTTCGGCAAGGCGGCACGGTGACGGCGGGCAATGCGTCCGGTGTCAATGACGGCGCGGCGGCGCTGATCGTCGCCTCGGAAGCGGCTGTCAGGAAATACGGGCTGACGCCGATCGCTCGAATCCTTGGTGGCGCCGCCGCCGGGGTCGCGCCGCGCATCATGGGTATCGGCCCGGCGCCGGCGACACAGAAGCTTTGCGCGCGGCTTGGCCTGACACCACAACAGTTCGATGTCATCGAACTCAACGAAGCCTTTGCCTCGCAAGGCATCGCCGTGCTGCGCCAACTCGGCATTGCCGAGGATGCCGAACACGTCAACCCGAATGGCGGCGCCATCGCGCTGGGCCATCCGCTTGGAATGTCGGGGGCTCGTATATCGGGGACGGCCGCGCTTGAGCTGCTCGAACGCGGCGGCCGCTATGCGCTGGCCACCATGTGCATCGGCGTCGGCCAGGGCATCGCCATCGCGCTGGAGCGGGCCTGATCGTCGGTTCTCGGCTCGAGAAGACCATGACTGGATTCGGCGGCTCCGCCAAATTTGACCATGTGGACAAAAGTCCGGCCCCGTTCCATAGTTCCCCGCGCATGACCCCGAAAATCGAAATCGATTTTCGGAAGAATCATGCGCAGAACTAAGAAGCTACAGCGTCCTTTGCGCGTCCGAGGGACGCGCGGCGCTGTAGGCTGATTTTTAGAACAGCCGGCTCGACACGGCTGTCGAACAGAGGGGACTGCAATGGAAAACCGGAAGAACAAATCTCAATCGGCACGCGACGGGCTGTCGCGGCGCAACGTGCTGGAACTGGGCGCGCTTGGCCTCGCGGCGGCGATGCTGCCAGGCGCTGCCTTCGCCAAGGACAAAAAGCTGAAGGTGGCGGCGATCTTCGCCACGCCGATCGAGGAGCCATGGGACAACCAGATCCATGTCGCCCTGCAGAAGGCCGAGAAGGAACTCGGCATCGAATACAAATGGTCTGAAAAGGTGCAGACTGCCGATTTCAGCCGCGTCATGCGCGAATACGCGCAAGGCGGTTACCAGCTGGTGCTCGGCGACGCCTTCGCCGCCGAACGGGAATCGCGCCGCACGGCCAAGCAGTTCCCCAAGACCGCCTGGCTGTTCGGCTCCGGCGCGGGGCCGGCCGAACCCAATTTCGGCGTCTTCGACAACTGGATCCACGAGCCCGCCTATCTCTCGGGCATGATCGCCGGCAAGATGTCGAAGTCGGGCACGGTCGGCGCCGTGGCTGCGATGGGCATTCCGGAAGTGAACCGGCTGGTCAACGCCTTCTTCGCCGGCGCCAAGGAAGTCAATCCGAACGTCAAGAAGAAGGTCGCCTTCATCGGTTCCTTCTTCGATCCGCCGAAAGCCAAGGAAGCCGCGGTCGCGCAGATCGATGCCGGCGTCGACGTCATCTATGCCGAGCGCTTCGGCGTCATCGAGGCGGCGGTGGAGAAGAAGATCCTCGCCATCTCCAACATGTCCGACCAGTCGAGCCTAGGCCCCGACACGGTCATCACCGGTCCGGTCTGGGACATGTACCCGACGGTCGAGCAGGCGATCAAGCTGGTCAAGGCCGGCGTCTACACGGCGCAGGATTACGGTGATTTCTCGCGCATGGCCAAGGGCGGCTCGTATCTGGCGCCCCTCCACAAGTTCGACAAGACGCTGCCCGCCGACGTCAAGGATCTGGTCGAGAAGAAGAAGGCCGAAATCCTGGAAGGCAATTTCCGCGTCGACGTCGATGAGAACACGCCGGTTTCGGATTGAGTGCTTTCCCTCCCCTCGAGGGGAGGGTGGCCGTAGGGCCGGGTGGGGCCGCGGTGGCGCGCTCCATCCTGCTCGGTCATAGGTAGAGGCGGTTGAGATGACCCCACCCGCCTCGCTCTGCTCGGTACCCTCCCCTCGAGGGGGAGGGGTATCCGTGCCAGTTCTCATCAGGAGCATCCTTGCCCGCCCCACTCATCGAAATGCGCGGCATCACCAAGAGCTTCGGCGCCGTCAAGGCGAACGAAGCCGTTGATCTCAGCGTGGCGCCGGGCGAAATCCTTGGGCTGCTGGGCGAAAACGGCGCCGGCAAGACGACGTTGATGAACGTGCTGTTCGGCGCCTATGCGCCGGATGCCGGCGAGATCCTGATCCAGGGCCAGCAGGTGCGGATCGCCAGTTCGGCCGACGCGCTGGCTGCCGGCATCGGCATGGTGCACCAGCATTTCCATCTGGCGCCACGGCTGACGGTACTGGAGAACCTGCTCATCGGCATTCCCGGCAAATCCGGGCGGATCGACCGCGCCGGCGGGTTGGCGAGGCTGGTCGAAATCGGCCGCCAGCACGGGCTGACGCTCGACCCGGATCTGCCGGTCTCGGCGCTGTCGGTCGGCGAGCAGCAACGGCTGGAAATCGTCAAGGCGCTGTTTCGCGGCGCCAAGCTTTTGATCCTCGACGAGCCGACAGCCGTGCTGGCGCCGAGCGAGGTCGACGGGCTGTTCTCGGCGTTGCGATCAATGGCGGCACAGGGCCTCGGCATCATCTTCATCTCGCACAAGCTCAATGAGGTGCGGGCGCTGACGCATCGCTGCACCGTGCTGCGGCATGGCCGCGTCGCCGGGCGGGTAGATGATCCCGCCAACACGACGTCGGCTGCGATGGCTGAATTGATGTGCGGCCACGAAATCGTGCCGCCGTCGCGCGGGCCATCGACACCGGGCCAGGCGGTACTGACCCTAGACGGCATCTCGACCGCGAAGCATGCGGGTACGGCGCTGCGCGACATATCCCTTGCCGTGCGCGCCGGCGAAATCCTCGGCGTTGCCGGCGTCTCCGGTAACGGCCAGCGGGCATTGGCGGAGGTCATCTCGGGCGTGCGCGCGCCCGATGCCGGCCGGATGACCATCGCCGGCCAGAACGTGTCGCGGTTCTCGCCGCGCGAGGTGCAGGCGCTAGGCCTCGGCCGCATCCCGGAAGATCGCATGACGACGGGGCTGGTCACCAATCTGCCGCTCGCCGATTCCATGGTGCTGCCGCGCATCGGCTCATCGACCTTCTCCGCCAAGGGGCTGCTCAAGCCCGATGCAATCCGCGCCTTCGCCGAAGAACAGATAAAGGCCTATGATATCAGATGTCCCGGGCCGATGACGCGGGCCGGCGCGCTGTCCGGCGGCAATCTGCAGAAGGCGCTGCTGGCGCGCGAACTTGCCTTCGACCCGAAGGTTCTGATCGTGTCGCAGCCGACGCGCGGCCTCGACATCGGTGCAGCCCGTTTCATCCATGAGAAATTCCTCGACATGCGCGCCAAGGGCTGCGGCATCGTCGTCATCGGCGAGGATCTGGAAGAACTGCTGGTGCTCTGCGACCGCATCGCGGTGATGTATGAGGGCCGCATCGCCGGCACGCTGGACAGCGCGAATGCGACCGTCGCGCGGCTTGGCCTGCTGATGACCGGTGCAGAGGGGAAGGCGTAGCATGGGCTTGCCTCGACGTTTCGCTTTTGAGGCTGGCGCCGCCAACGTCTGGCGGGCGGGGGACCACATTTGATGTTCCGCCTCGAAGTCCGCCCCTCGACGCCCGCCTGGTTCAACCTCGCGCTGCCGCTGCTGGCGATCGCCGCCACGCTCGTGCTATGCAGCGGCCTCATCGCGCTGGCCGGAGCCGGCGTGTTCGAATCCTACGGCGTGATGTTCACCGCTTCGCTCGGCGACAGCTATGCCATCACCGAAACGCTGGTGCGCGCCGCTCCGATGATCTTCACCGGTCTGGCGGTCGCTGTCGCCTTCCGCGCCAAATTCTGGAACATCGGCGCCGAGGGCCAACTGCTGGCCGGTGCGGTGGCCAGTTGCTTCGTCGGCGCCATCCCCATGCCGGGACCGCTGGCGATGCTGTCGATGGCGATCGCCGGAGCCGCGGCCGGGGCCGCCGTCGCACTGGTGCCAGCGACGTTGCGCGTAAAATTCAAGGTCGATGACGTGGTGAGTTCCTTGCTGCTCAACTCGGTCATCTACTACGCACTGATGGCGCTGATCGAAGGGCCGTGGAAGGACTCGTTCAGCGGTTACCCGATCTCGCCGCCGATCGAGGATTCGGCGAATTTCCCGGTGCTGATCGAAGGCACGCGACTGCATCTCGGCGTCATCGTGGCGCTGATCGCGGCACCCTTGATCTGGTTCCTGATCGTGCGCACGACGCTCGGCTTCAGGATCAGGGTCACCGGCGAAAACCCGGAAGCCGCCCGATATGGCGGCATCCACGTCGAGCGGGTGCTGATCTCGACGGCATTGCTGTCGGGCGCGCTGGCTGGCCTTGCCGGCGTCGGCGAGGTCGGCGGCGTGCATTTCCAGGTGATGAGCGACATCTCGCCGGGCTACGGCTATTCCGGCATCGTCGTCGCCATGCTGGCGCGGCTCAACCCGCTCGGCGTCGTGCCGGCGGCGGTCTTCCTCGCCGCAGTGATGACGGGCGCCGAGGCGATGTCGCGCGCGACCGGGGTGCCGGCCTTCCTCAGCGATGTCATCCAGGGCACCGCTTTGCTCGCCATGCTGGTGGCGCTGCTGTTCACCGCATATCGCATCCGCCGCGTCGGAGCCGTCCCATGAGTGCGGTGTTCGAACAGATTTTCCAGGTTGGCTTCCTCGCCGCCATCATCCGCATCGCCACACCGCTCGCCTTCGCCACGCTCGGCGAGATGTTCTCCGAACGGGCCGGCGTGCTCAATCTCGGCATCGAAGGCATCATGCTGCTTTGCGCCATGACCGGCTTCACCGCCGCCAGCTTCAGCGGCAGCCTGTGGCTGGGGGTGCTGGCAGCGGTGCTGACCGGCATGCTGATGGGCGCGTTGCATGCGCTGTTCACTGTGGCGCTCGGCCTCAGCCAGCATGTCTGCGGGATCGGCGTGACGCTGTTCTCGTCGGGGCTCGCCTATTTCCTCTACCGGCTGATCTTCGGCCAGCAATCGGTGCCGCCGAGCATCAAGGGTTTTCAGACGCTGCCGATCCCGGTTCTGTCGGACATTCCCGTGCTTGGCCCGGCCGTGTTCAACCAGTTCGCGCTGGTCTACATGGCGATCCTGGCCATTCCGCTCGCCGCCTTCGTGCTCTACCGCACACCGTGGGGCCTGTCGGTGCGCATGGTGGGCGAAAATCCGCGCGCCGCCGATTCGGCCGGCGTAAGCGTCATCGCCACGCGCTTCCAGGCGGTCATCCTCGGCGGTGCCCTGATGGGGCTCGCCGGCGCCTTCCTGTCGATGGCGCAGTTCAACGCCTTCACCTTCGGTGTCGTCTCCGGGCGCGGCTGGGTGGCGATCGCGCTGGTCGTGTTCGGCCGCTGGGATCCGT
Source organism: Mesorhizobium sp. ES1-4 (assembly GCF_020164745.1). Classification (GTDB taxonomy): domain Bacteria; phylum Pseudomonadota; class Alphaproteobacteria; order Rhizobiales; family Rhizobiaceae; genus Mesorhizobium. Next base: position 234,772 of record NZ_JAIUGV010000007.1, read on the forward strand.
GGCGCTCGGCGGGGGCCGCGCTGCTGTTCGCTTTCGTCGATGCCTTGCAATTGCGCATGCAGGCGAGCGGTTTGGGACATATCCCCTATGAGGCGTTCCTGATGTTGCCGTTCATCTTTACGATCGTCGCCATGGCGGTCATGTCGCGCAACGCTGTGGCACCGTCGGCGCTGCTGAAGCCGTTTCGGCGGGAGGAGCGATAGGGCGGAGTCTCGCGCCTACAGCAATTTCCACCATTGTTTAGCGAATTACGAGAACAAAATTCTATCAATGACGAGAAAATAGCACTCGACAAAGTCTACAAGTTTTATAGATTAACCGGCGAGACGGAGGCCTATATGTCCTACATCCAGAACGCCCGGACCGACAATGGCGGCCAGAGGCTGGCCAATGCCCAGGGCTTTCGCCCGGCCTATGCCGGGACTTTCGCCTATCTGATCTTTGTCCTTGCGTTCGTGTTCACCGGGGCGGTGGTGCTGGGCCTTATTCCCTAGAGCGACAGGGACCGCGGTCCATCAGGCTCCTTTTGCTTCCCGCCTGTCGCCAAGCCTCGACAGAGCTTGGATGACGGCGGCGGAATCGGTCAACGCGCCAAAAACGCCATCCTCGACCGTGACCATGTGCAACGCCGCTTCATGCGCTTGCCTGTCGCCACTGGCGCAGGCGTCCGAAATCGTCAGGCACTGGAAGTTGCGGTCGCAGGCTTCGCGCAGCGTGGTGTGGACGCAGACATCCGTCGTGCAGCCGGAAAACATCAGATGTGTGATGCCCCGCGCGCGCAGCACAAGCTCGAAATCCGTATAGGTGAAGGCGCTGTTGCAGGTCTTGTCGACGATGATGTCGTGGGGCGCGACATCGATCTCCGGAACGATCTGGAACCCTGCGCCCGAGCGCAGCAGGACGTCGGTGCCGTCGAGGCCGGCGCGCTCGCGGCGCCATTTCTCGTAGGGCGTCTGTCGGCCATGTCGGCACGGTAACCCTGCCTGGTGTGGACGACGGTCAGCCCGGCCCTGCGCGCGGCCGCGATCAGGCGGTTCACCGTGGGCAGGATCGCCCGCAGCGGCGAGGGGTCATAGCCCTTCCTGGCGAAATAACCCGTCGTCGACAGGAAATCCTGCTGCAGGTCGATGACGATCAACGCGGTGTTTTCGGCAACCAGCCTGCCGTCGTAGGGGTAGTCGAAGGGAATTGCCTTGATCATCGGGAGCTCCATGCCGCCGGATCACTCTAGCGGGTTCGCATCGATGCGGCGACACCGAATGCCGGCGTCGCGCCGTCTGGGAGAACAAGCTGGCGGCCCGTGGCGTTTAAGGTTTCTGGCCGGCAAACTCCCAAATTGTTGAATGAAAGTCATCTTTAATGTTGACTATAACTGTCATGTTTTATAGTCCACCAGTTGGATGTGCTCGGTCTGACGCACGGCACACGGCGCGAGATCATGCAAGGCTATGTGCGGCGATGACTTCGCCAGGAGTGGTGGAACCAGGAATTGGCTGGCCGCCATGGGAACAAGGAAGAAGCTCGTGTCGAGACATGGGTTGTTGGCGACGTTGGTCGCGTCGGTGATCCTGGCGGCGACCGGCACGATGGCCCAGGAGCTACCGGCCGGCGCTGCTTCGGCAGTCGGGGCACCTGCCGCGCCGGCTGAAGCGGCGCAAGCTGGTCCAGCCGCACTCGCGACGCCGGCGCCCGCGCCGCCGGAGGGGGCGGCACCCACGGGGGCGATGCAACTAAACCTGCCGCACGACGACCTGTCGCCATGGGGCATGTTCATGAGCGCTGACATCATCGTGAAGGGTGTGATGATCGGACTGGCCTTCGCGTCGCTGGTCACCTGGACGATATGGCTGGCCAAATCGCTGGAGATACTCGGCGGCAAGCTGCGCGTCTGCCGTGCCGTCCGCGCCATCGGCGATGCCGCGACATTGAAACAGGCGAGCCGCGCGCTCTACCGCTGTGGCGGTCCCGGCGCGCTGCTGGTGCGGGCCGCCGAGGAAGAGACCGCGCTTTCGGCCGGCGTGCTGGATCATGTCGGCGGGGACGGGCTGAAGGAACGGATCGCCTCGCGCCTGTCGCGCATCGAGGCCGCCGCGTCGCGGCGCATGGCGCGCGGCACCGGCCTGCTGGCGACGATCGGTTCCACCGCGCCTTTCGTCGGCCTGCTCGGCACCGTCTGGGGCGTCATGAACGCCTTCATCGGCATTTCGCAGGCGCAGACCACCAATCTCGCCGTGGTCGCGCCAGGCATCGCCGAGGCGCTGCTGGCCACCGCGATGGGGCTGGTCGCGGCAATTCCCGCCGTCGTCATCTACAACGTCTTCGCCCGCTCGATAGCCGGCTACCGGCAGATTCTGGCCGACGCTTCGGCGAGCGTCGAACGGTTGGTCAGCCGGGAGCTCGATTTCCGTACTGTCGCGCCCGCGACAGCGCCGGCGGCCGAGTAGCGGAGCAAGACCATGGGCAGCCGAATGCGCCAGGCCATGGACGACGATCTCGAGGAAAGCCACGAGATCAACGTCACGCCGTTCATCGATGTCATCCTTGTGCTCCTGATCATCTTCATGGTCGCCGCGCCGCTGGCGACGGTGGATGTCAATGTCGACCTGCCCGGCTCGACCGCAACGCCGGTGCCGCGTCCCGAGACGTCGCTTTTCCTGACATTGAGGGCTGACCTCACGCTTGCCATCGGCAATGACAGCGTGCCGCGCCCGGCTTTCGCCGCCACGCTCGACAGCCGCACCAAGGGCGACAAGCAGACGCGGATCTTCCTGCGCGCCGACAAGGCGGTCGCCTATGGCGACCTGATGGAGGCGATGAACCTGTTGCGTGGCGCCGGCTATCTGAAGGTGGCCCTGGTCGGCCTGGAGACCGCGCCCGCCGATGCGGCCGCACCGGTGCCAGGCGCGACGGCCGCCCCATGACCCCATCGTCCGCCTCGCCCACGGTGGTGCTGTCGCGCTTCGGCTGGCGCGACCTTGGCCTCTGGGCATGTGCGGCGGTGCTGATGCTTGGGGCGCATGCTGCGGTCGCTTATGCCGTGCAGGATTTCAGTCCGGTCGAGCTGTCGGATAGCGGGCCGCCGCCAGCTCCGGCAATCGAAATGGTACAGATGATGGTGACGCCGGCGGTCTCCGAGCAGGCCGCCATGCTCGATCCGGCGATCCCCGACCAGACCGAGCCGGTCGAAGAGACCGGGAAGACCGCCGAGGCCGAGCCCGACAAGCTGGTCGAGCAGGTGGAGCCTGCCGCCGAGCCGAAGTTGTCGCCGCTGGACGAGCCCAAGGAGATGACGAAGGCCGAACCGGTCGACCAGCCGCCGCTGGAGGAGGTCGTGCCCGCCGCGGCCGTTACGCCAGACGTGGCCGTTCCACTGCCGCGACCAAGGCCGGTCGAGGAGCCAAGGGAGGAGCAGCCGGTCCAGGCCAAGACGAAGAAGCCGGCCGAAAAGTCCAGGCCGCGGCCAAGGAGGGAAAAGGCAGAACCGGCAAAGATGGCGGCCAACGCAAGCGCGGAGGCGAGACCGTTGGCCAGGGCGGCCGCGCCGAAATCGGCGTCCGGGGTTTCGGGTATCGGCCGAGCCAAGTGGGAGTCCCGTCTGGCGGCATGGATCAATCGGCACAAGCGTTATCCCAGCGGGGCGAGGTCCAGGCGCTCGCAGGGCAACACCAACGTGGCCTTCACGATGGATGCCTCAGGCCGGGTGATCTCAGCGCGCGTGGTCCGTTCGTCGGGCGATCCTGAGCTCGATCATGCCGCGCTCGCGGTGCTGCAGGGTGCAACGGTGCCGCCGCCGCCGCCGGAACTTGGCTCGCGCGTCAGCCGCACGGCACCATTTGTGTTCAGTCTGCGGGACTAGAGCTTTGTTTTCACGCAATTCCGGACGGAAAACCGCTACGCGGTTTTCCTGGAATGCTCTAGCCGCCGCCGCCCATGCGTTGAAGCACGAATGGAACGGTGTCTATCGCTGGCTCATGGACTGGCAGAGCGCCTCGACCTGTTCCAGGTAGAAGCGGCATCTGGTGCGCAGGATTCCGAGGTTGGGATCGCTGGCGCCATTGATGTCGATGGACTGCATCATGAAGTCGAAATGGGCGTGAAAGGCATCGGCCGCGCCCCACAGGCTGTCGGCATGCCACGTGTCGGCCATTGCCATGGAAATCAGCTGCCGCGCCTCCGCGCGGGCGGCATCGGGCGAGCCCGGCCGGCTGGCGATCAGGGCATTCAAACGGGCAAAGACGCTTTCGCTGGCGTCGGCGCTCCTGATGGTCGCGATCATGTTCATTTTCTGGTCCCCTCAAATTTGTGCGCATGAATGTCCGCTTGGTAGGCCGCGGGCGATCAGGTCCGCGGCGGCCTTTCTCGGCAGCGCAGCAAGCTTTGCGGCCCGCACAGCGTCTGCGACCGGTTCGGCAGCGAGCCAGCCGCCCCGCATAGCCTGATAACTGCACCGCGCTACGCTGTCCGCGGCTGAGCGTGGTTGTCTTTCACGCGTGCCTTGGCGTGCACAGGGTTGCCGTTGAGCTGCGTATGTCTGGCCGGCCGCGCGCCGCGCAAGACATCAAAGGCCTCGGCATAAGCCATGCCGAGCAGATAGGAGATCATGGGAAAACGGCTTGCTTCGGCCATCTGCACCAGCTCATTGGTCATCGTCGCGATATATTGAAGGCTGTCGAGATCTGACTGGCGTAAGGACCGATTTGGCATGTGCTGCTCCTGTTATCGGATGGAACTCTGGAACGTGTACCGGCTGCCCCGGATATAGTGAGGCGGCTAATTGATCGAATGGCCCGCCGAATGCGGGTCAGGTTCCGGAGTTGAGAGCGTCAACGCATAGACGGGTGCGTCGGTGAGGCGGTCGAGGCCCAGCAGGCGTTTGATTTCCGAATGGCTCAGCGCGGCCGTTGGGCAGGCCGACAGGCCGTGCCTGGTTGCCGCCAGCATCATGTTCTGGCCGATATGGCCGGCCTCGATCAGCACGACGCGGTAGGCGTTGGCGTCCTCATATTTCCACATCGTGCGATCGAGCCTGGCGCAAAGCAGAACGAGACACGGCATGGCGTCAACCCATTCCTGTCCGCCGACCAGTTCCGAGATCTTCGGCAGATGATTGGCAGAAATCCTGCCGAGATCATGTTCAGCGGCGGAATAGTGATAGACGCCGGGCTCCAGACCTTCGACGCCAAGCGCAACCACATAGGCCTCATAGGGGTTTCGCGCACCGCCCGAAGGGGTCATGCCGAGCGGCAGGGCGCCGACGCAATTGCGGGTCTCGCCGGTAATGCCCATGCCCGCGAAAAGGCAATCCGAAAGCTGCCGCAAGGTGATGGTTGGTGCCGCCGCGGTGCGGTTTGTGCGGCGCCTGGCCATCAGGGTCAGAAGCTCGTTGTCGGCCAGCGCGTCCGGCAGACGGATGGCGTCCGCGGCATTCCTGAGCAGGAGGTCCGGCTGCGCGACATGGCCGGCGCGTTCGATCTGCCGCGCCTCCGCCTGTTCGATGGTCATGAACTCCGAGTCCTGGACGCAGAAATGCATCAGCGCGGTCGGCAGGCCCCAGCCCCATTGCCCGGAGAACTGTGTTTCCTGTTCGGCGAGCGGCGAGCCGGCAGTGACGAGGGCGGAAAAATCGAGCAGTTGCGGGACGATGGCGTTCAGGTCCGCCTTCGACCAGCCGTGGGCGCGGGCGATCTCCGCCGCGGAAGCCCATTCATCCCAGGAAGCGAGGAGGCCGACCACTTCGGGGCTGCATTCGAAGACGCTTCTGGTCAGGAAGTTGCAGGCTGTGACCTTGTTGGTCCCAGGGTAGAAGACGAGCGTTTTTGAGGAGCGCATTTTCATGATGCTGAGTGCCATTCGTGGACGCGAAGCGCCGACAGGCGGATGCCCGTCGGCGCCGAACGACTTCAGCGCTTGTTGTAGTGCATGCCCTGCGAGAAGAAGACGGTCTGCGTGCCGGCTGCAACCGTCAGCTTCGGGGCATTGGTCACTTTCTTGGCCATTTTCGTTCCCTTTCCCGACCCCCCAATGGGATCTGTTGAAGGATCCCACAAGGGATCCGCGACAAGAAAGGTAAGGTCGAAAGAGTTAATGATTTGTTAAAATTGCAGTAACTCAACTATGAGCTAAAATATCTTTCTTGGTGTTAAAGTCTAAAGAATCGATTTTACTCAGATAGGGAGTAAGCAATGGTCGGCATACGCTTTTTCTGGATGTTCTTATTCCTATTTAGCGTAAGCAAGCGGGCTAATCGAGCCCATCCCGGGCAAGGCTGACGACAAGCTGATCGATGCTGGGATCGTCGAGCCTGACGACATGCGCCATGCGGATCGCGTGCCTGGGCCGGATATTGGACATGTCCTGCCGCATGATGACCGACACGAATGCCGGCCCAGCTTCGGTCAGAAGCATGGCCTTGCCTGTCAGCACCGGTTCGGAGATCGGTGCCCATTGCACCGAAATCAGCGACGGCTCGCCGGTCTGGCGGCGGTTGATGCCGCTGAAATAGATCCAGTTGAGGCGCGAAATCGCCACGCCATAGTGATTGCCGCGCGCCCGCGCCCAGGTCGAGCCGCCGCGCTCCGACCATCCGGTTACCCTGCGGAACGTCACCAACTCGGCCTCGCGGCGTATGAAGGTCACCGAACGCATCAGCAGGTCGGAGCGGGTCGGGATCGAAAAATAGGTGAAATAGGTGCCGCCCGCGATCGACGGGGCGGGCGGACGGATCATCTGGATGAACAGGCTTTCGGAAATCGGTGGCAGGCCGGCAACCGGGAGATCCGGAGTGCCGGGATCCCGGTAAAGTTCGGCTTCATCGATGCTGAAGTAGTCGCAGATCAGCTTGGCCGTGGCCTTGTTGGGAACGGTCTGCCCTTGCAGGTAACGCTCGAACTGCGTACGGTTGATGCCCAACTCGCGGCATACCGCGCTAATGGAGGCATGGTCCTTGCAGAGCCGTCTGAGATTTGCAGCGAGATTCTCGCGAATTGACACGTCTTTGCTTTCGCAGGCGAATTTTCATTTCGACTCGAAAATCCCTATAGCGCCATCGGTCGCCCCGCCGAAACGCCTGACCACAACACACAGGAAAAACTGATTTGGTGACGTCAGTCTAATGGGACGGCTTGCGAAAAAAAAATAGCGCAATCCGACAGCGACCATCGCCATAAGTCCAATTGACAATTGTCTTGCGAGGAAACCCGCGAAATCGCATAGGGCCTTTTTTGGGCTATCGACGCGGCGAACGGTGCTTGCGCCTCGCCGGCGCAGCGAAAAGTGGAGAATGATTATTCCGCTGGTGGAGCTGAGGAGGATCGAACTCCTGACCTCGTCATTGCGAACGACGCGCTCTCCCAGCTGAGCTACAGCCCCGTCCAGCGGATGGCGCATTTATCGGGCGACGCGGTTTCCTGTCAAGGCGGCGCTTCATCGAAAACCGAACGCCGGCCGCGCGGCGCAAGCCTGCCCTTGCCGGTTTGGCGCGTAATGGCTACATGTCGGCAACAACCGGAGACCGGCATGCTCGCCCTCATTCAAACCATCGTCATGGCGCTCGACCTCTATTGGTGGGTCATCATCGCCTCGGCGATCTTTTCCTGGCTCTATGCCTTCAACGTCGTCAACTCGCGCAACCAGTTCGTCGGCAGCATCGGCAACATGCTCTACCGGCTGACCGAGCCGGCGCTGCGGCCGATCCGCCGATTCATGCCCGATCTTGGCGGCATCGACATCTCGCCGATCATCCTGCTGCTGATCCTGTTCTTCCTCAGGCAATTCATTCTCACCACGGTCGCGCCGCTGCTGCTGGCCTGATCGCATGGGCGAGCCGTACCGCATTCGCGAGAACGGCATTGATCTGTTTGTCCGGCTGACACCGAAAGCGGCGATGGACCGGATCGATGGCGTCGAGGCGTCAGCAGACGGACGAAGTCACGTGAAGGCGCGGGTCCGCGCCGTGCCGGAAAACGGCGCCGCCAATCAAGCGCTGGAGAAGATGGTCGCCAAGGCGCTGGGTGTTCCGGCATCGGCCGTTTCGGTCGTTGCCGGCGGCACGGCCCGGCTCAAGACGCTGCGCATTGCCGATGATCCGGAGGCGCTGGCAAGAGGTGTCGAAGCGCTTTTCCAGAATTGAGATGCGGGCCGTACAGCGCCCCCTGTCCTGCCGGACATCTGCCCCGCTTGACCGAGATTGGCAGTTCAGGCGCCGACTCCTCAATCGCCCAGCGGCAAACGCGGGTCGTCGACCTTCAATGTGTTCACGCTCTGCTTGATACGGCGCAGGTTCTCCAGCACCTTCGGGCCGCGCGTCTCGGCAACCGATGTCACGATCATGTCGACGATCGCCAGCAGCGCGTAGCGCGACGATGTCGGCTTGTAGATGTTGCCGTCCTCCAGCGGCAGCAGATGGATGACCGTGTCGGCGGCCTTGGCCAATGCGGAGTCGGGCGCGGTGACGGCCACCGTGGCGGCGCCATATTGCTGGGCGACCTGCACCGCCTCGATGACCGAGCGCGCATAGCCCGAGACCGAGAAGGCGACCACGGTGGTGTCTGGCGTGGCGACGGCGGCGTACATGCGCTGCAGTTGGCCGTCGATCTGCGCCAGAACCGGCAGGCCGAGCCTGAACAGCCTGTTCTGCATTTCGGTCGCCATCATCGAGGAAATGCCACCCGAACCGATGCACAGCACGTTGCCCGACGCCGCAAGGCGCGCGGCGACATCGACCAATGTCGTCATGTCGAGGTTCTCGCCGGCGCGCTGGATGGCTGTAACAGCCGCTTCGGTGATGGCCGACGCAATGCGCTGCTCGCGCGCGTCGCGGCTCAGCGGCTCCGGTGACAGATACTGGCCGCCGATGGCAATGGCCTGCGCCAGGTAGAACTTGAAGTCACGCAAGCCCTCGCAGCCGAGGTTGCGGCAAAACCGGGTGACCGTCGGCTCACTGACGCCGACGCGCGCGGCGATCTCGGAGATCGCCGCCTTGGAGGCGAAGTCGAGGTCGGACAGAACGAGGCTTGCCAGCCGCCTATCCGACTTGGTGCCGTCCTGCGACATCAGCTGCAGCCGCGTGATGATGTCGGCCGGCGTCTTCATATCCGGGTTTCCGTCGTCATCTCAGTGGCAGGCCCGTCGCCGTGTCGAACAGATGGATGTTGCCGGGATCGACCGAGACCGGGAGCAGTTCGCCTGGCCGGACCGGCACACGGTCGCGGAACACGGCCCGCACCGTGTCGGCGCCGATGGCGCCGTAGACATGGGTTTCGGAACCAGTCGGCTCGACGACGTCAACCTTGAGCGCCATGGCGTCGGCGGCTTCACCGATGATGAAGTGCTCGGGCCGGATGCCGGCTTCGACGGCACTGCCTGCCGGCACCGGTTTGCCGGCGAGCGCAAGCCGCCCGCCGCCGGCCGACTCGAACCAGGTCTGGTCGGGGGTCGTCTTCAGCGCTCCGGAAACAAAGCTCATCGACGGCGAACCGAGGAAGCCGGCGACGAACTTGTTGGCCGGCCGGTCGTAGAGCTCCAGCGGTGCCCCGACCTGCTGGATCCTGCCGCGGTCCATCACCACGATGCGGTCGGCCATGGTCATGGCCTCGATCTGGTCGTGGGTGACGTAGACGATGGTCGACTTCAGCCGCTGGTGCAGCGCCTTGATCTCGGTGCGCATCTGCACGCGCAATTGGGCGTCGAGGTTGGAGAGCGGTTCGTCGAACAGGAATACCGACGGCTCGCGCACGATGGCACGGCCCATGGCGACGCGCTGACGCTGGCCGCCCGAGAGCTGGCGGGGGTAGCGGTCGAGATAGGAGAATAGGTTGAGGACGCCGGACGCCTTCTTGACCTTCTGATCGATGGCGGTGCGGCTCTCGCCCCGGATCTTCGGGCCGAAGCCGATATTATCCGATGCCTTAAGATGCGGAAACAGTGCGTAGGACTGAAACACCATGGCGATGTTGCGCTGCTGCGGCGGCAGGTCGTTGGCGCGCGTGCCGCCGATCAACAGATCGCCGGAACTGATGGTCTCCAACCCCGCCAGCATGCGCAGCAAGGTCGACTTGCCGCAGCCGGATGGGCCGACCAGCACGACGAACTCGCCGCTCTTGATGTCGAGGCTGATGTTCTCGAGGATTTTGTGCTGGCCGAAGGATTTCGACAGGTTGCGAAACTCGACGTCGGTCATGGTCACGCTCCCAATATGTCGTCGATGAACGGCAGGCAGCCGGCGGTCAATCCCGCATCCACGGGCATCACCACGCCTGTTACGCCCGAGGCGCGGTCGGAAGCAAGGAAAGCCACCGCTTCGGCCACTTCCGAGGCATTGACGATGCGGCCGAGCGGATAAAGCCGCTTGAGCTTGCCCAGGATCTCCGGGTCCTTGGCGAGGCGATGGTCCCAGGCGGCGGTGCGGATCGATCCCGGGCAGACCACATTGGCGCGCACGCCGCTGCGGCCCAGCTCGACGGCGATCGATTTGGCATAAGCGTTGATGCCGGCCTTGGCGGCGGCATAAGCGGGGTTGCCGAAATGCGCGATGGCGTTGACGGAGGAGATGAAGACGACGCTGCCGGAACCGCGCGCGGCCATCGCCTTGGCGATGGGGTCGGCGAAAACCATTACCCCGGTGAGGTTGAGGTCGAGTTCATGCTCGATCCTGTCCGCCGTCAGGGCATCAAGCGTCTCGGCGCGGGTCCAGCCGGCATTGTTGATCAGGATATCGGGGACGCCGTCCTTTTCGAGCACGGCGGCGGTCGCGGCTTCGATGGAAGCGCGATCGAGAAGGTCGAAGACATGGCGCGAGGCAAGGTGCGGGCTCGCCAGCGCCTCCCCGGACTGGTCGCAGCCAACCACCCGCGCGCCCCTGGCCGCCAGCAGCGCAACGATCGCCGAGCCAAGGCCGCCACCGGCGCCGGTGACAACGACGGTCCTGCCTTCGAATTCGGCTCTCGAAACCACGGCGCTTGCTCCTCCCGCAGGTCAGACAGATGCCGGCAGGCTAGAGAATCGAATGTAATTAAGCAACATGATAATCCGCTTGCATGCCGCCAATTCCTCGATAATGTAGGAAAGTCACATAAATCCTGGCTCGGCGCCGGCACAGGCGCAAAGGTGCGGAACAAATGGGAGAGATCGGATGAACCTCGCGAAATGGACTGCCGGCCTGATGGCCGGAATGGGCATGCTCGCCTACGCGGCGCAAGCGGAGGCAGGCGAAGTGCGGGTTACCGTAGCCGAATACAGCGCCAAGACCGGCCCCTATTTCGAGCAGGTCAAGAAGGAGTTCGAGGCGAAGAACCCTGGCATCACGGTCAAGTTCGAAGTGGTGCCGTGGGATGTGCTCTTGCAGAAGCTGACCACCGACATCACCGCCGGCACCAATGCCGATCTGTCGATCATCGGCACGCGCTGGCTGATCGACTTCGTCCAGCAGGATGTGGCCGAGCCGCTCGACAGCTACATCACGCCCGAATTCAAGGGCCGCTTCATCGATACCTTCCTGTCGCCGTCGATCATGGGCGGCAAGACCTATGGCCTGCCGATCGCCGCCTCGGCGCGCGCCATGTACTACAACAAGGAGCTGTTCGAGAAAGCCGGCATCGCCAAGCCGCCGGCAACCTGGACCGAACTGCAGGAGGATGCGCGCAAGATCAAGGCGCAGGGCGCCTTCGGTTTCGGCCTGCAGGGCAAGGAGATCGAGACCGACGTCTATTACTACTACGCCATGTGGTCGCAGGGCACCGAGATCCTCAACAAGGACGGCACGTCGGGCCTGAGCACGCCCGGTGCGCTCGAAGCCGCCAAGCTCTACAAGTCGATGATCGACGAGGGGCTGACCGAGCCCGGCGTCACCTCCAACAACCGCGAGGACGTGCAGAACCTGTTCAAGCAGGGCAAGGTCGGCATGATGATCACGGCGCCTTTCCTGTCCAACCAGATCAAGGATGAAGCGCCGAACCTCAAATACGGCGTGGCCGCCATCCCGGCGGGCCCGACCGGCGCACGTGGCACCTATGGCGTCACCGATTCCATGATCATGTTCAAGAACTCCAAGAACAAGGACGAGGCCTGGAAGCTGATGGACTTCCTGTTCACCACGGAGCAGCGCGCCAAGTTCACGCAAGGCGAGGGCTTCCTGCCGGTGAACAAGGAAGAAGCCAAGATGGACTACTACGTCAACAACGCCGATCTGGCCGCCTTTACCGCTCTGCTTCCGGATGCCCGTTTCGCGCCGGTCATCCCGGGCTGGGAAGAAGTCGCCCAGATCACATCGGATGCGATGCAGAAGATATATCTCGGCGGCGACCCCGAGGCAGGTCTGAAGGAGGCGGCGGCCAAGGCCAACGCCGTGTTGAAGAAGTAGGGCCGTGCTCAAGAAATAGGGCGTATCTCCCTGCGCCCGTGGCGCGCCCCCGACTCAGGCGGGGCGCGCCACACTCACCCCAGTCTCCAGGCAAAGGATAGATCGCGAGTGTCAGCGCCGCCCAGCCAGACTCCTTTCCTCTCCCCCGATGGACGGGGGAGAGGAAAGGCCCCCTTCCGCAACTGCTGCAGAGGACGGGTAGGCAGGTGAGGGGCAGCGCAGACGTCTGGAGGGAATTCGGAACCCGGCGCCTAGAGCATGATGCCGAAAAGTGTGAAATGGTTTTCGGATGACATCATGCTCTATCTCTTTGATTTAGAGACGGATTCAGATTTCAGGTCGACTCGACCTGAAATCATCCGGCTCTAGGAGAACAGACCGGAAATAGTCCCGCTGGCAAGCAGCGCCACCGATGCCTCGCAATGCGGTATAAACCAGCCGATGCAAACTCGCTTTCTGCCCTATCTCCTGACCTTGCCGAGCCTGTTCCTGGCGGCGGTGGTCATCTTCTGGCCGGTCTGGGACCTGATCCAGATATCCACCCATGACGTCAGCCGCTTCGGCCAATTGCGCGAGTTCAGCGGTCTTGCCAATTTCGCGGCGCTCACCGCCGATCCCGATTTCATCGCGGCTCTCTGGCGCACGGGGGCGTGGACGGTGCTGGTGGTTGGCGGTGCGCTGCTGGTCTCGATCCCGGTGGCGATGATCCTCAACACCGATTTCTACGGCCGCGGCCTTGCGCGCGTCATCATCATGCTGCCCTGGGCGGTGTCGCTGACCATGACGGCGGTTGTCTGGCGCTGGGCGCTCAGCGGCGAAAGCGGCATGCTGAATTCGGCGCTGATCGGGCTCCGTCTGATCGACCACAACGTCCAGTGGCTCGCGAGCGCCGAGACGGCGTTTCCGATGCAGGTGCTGATCGGCATCTTGGTGACGGTGCCGTTCACCACGACAATCTTCCTCGGCGGCTTGTCGTCGATCCCGGACGATCTCTACGAGGCGGCCGCTCTCGAAGGAGCGACGCCGCTGCAGCAGTTTCGCGAGATCACATTTCCGTTGCTGAAGCCATTCATCAACATCGCCATCGTGCTCAACACCATCTACGTCTTCAACTCGTTCCCGATCATCTGGGTGATGACACAGGGCGGGCCGGCCAACTCGACCGACATCCTGGTCACCCATCTCTACAAGCTGGCGTTTCGCATCGGCAAACTTGGGGAGGCGTCCGCGGTGTCGCTGGTGATGTTCGCCATATTGCTGGTCTTCACCATGATCTATGTGCGGCTGGCCATGCGGGAGCAGCGCGCATGACAAATGGACTCACGACCGGCAAGCTAAAACGCACCATCATCGCCTGGTTGCTGCTGGCGCCTTTGATCGTGGTGACGCTCTTTCCTTTCGCCGTGATGTTCCTGACGGCAGTGAAGCCGCGGACCGAGGTGCTGACACCCACCTGGTGGCCGAGCGAGTTCCACTGGTCGAATTTCTCCGACATGTGGGTGGCGACCGGCTTCGGCCAGGCGCTGGTCAATTCCCTCTACGTGTCTGTGATCGCCACCATCGGCGCCATCTTGATCTCGGTGCCGGCGGCTTACGCAATGTCACGCTTCCGCTTCGCCGGCTATGGCGCCTTCCGCCAGTTCCTGCTGATCTCGCAGATGATCTCGCCGATCGTGCTGGTGCTCGGGCTGTTCCGGCTGATGGCCGCCTGGGGGTTGGTCGAAAGCACCACCGCGCTCGGCTTCATCTACATGGCCTTCAACGTCGCCTTCACGGTCTGGATGCTGCAGAGCTACTTCGACACCATTCCGCGTGATCTCGAGGAAGCCGCCTGGATGGAAGGTGCCGGCCGCTGGCTGACGCTGCGAAAAGTGTTCCTGCCGCTCTGCCTGCCGGCGATCGCGGTGACGGCGATCTTCACCTTCATCAACGCCTGGAACGAGTTCGTCGTGGCGCTCACCATGCTGCGCAGCCAGGAGAGCTACACGCTGCCGATCCAGGTGTTCTCGCTGGTCGCGGGCCGCTACACGATCGAATGGCACCACGTCATGGCCGCGACGCTGCTGGCGACGCTGCCGGTGGCGATCCTGTTCGTCTGGCTGCAGCGCTATCTTGTCCGGGGGCTGGCGCTCGGGGCGGTCAAATAGCAGTCGGTGATTCCAGGAAAAGTGCGCAGCGGTTTTCCGTCCGGAATTACGAAAAACAAGAAGTTCACGGAGCATTCATGCGAATCTTCACCGCCTCGCTGGCCACGGAAACCAACACCTTCTCGCCGGTGCCGACCGACCGGGCCTCGTTCGAGATGGCGTTCTATGCCGGGCCGGGCAAGCATCCGGAAACGCCGACCCTGTGCTCCTCGCCGATCGTGGCACTGCGCCGGCGCGCGGCAGCGGAAGGTCTCACCGTGATCGAGGGCACCGCGACCTGGGCCGAGCCCGGCGGCCTGGTGCAGCGGCAGACCTATGAAGCGCTGCGCGACGAAATCCTCGGTCAACTGAAGGCCGCCTTGCCGGTCGATGCCGTCATGCTGGGCCTGCATGGCGCGATGGTGGCGCAAGGCTATGACGACTGCGAGGGCGACCTGCTGGAACGGGTTCGAGGCGTCGTCGGACCCGACGTGGTGATTGCCTGCGAGTTCGATCCGCACAGCCATCTGACGCCGAAGCGCGTGGCGGCGTCCGATATCATGGCCTATTTCCTCGAATTCCCGCACACCGATTTTTATGAGCGCGGCGAGCACGTGGTCGAACTGGGGCTTGCCGCTGTGCGCGGCGAGATCAAACCCGTCATCTCGACCTTCGACTGCCGCATGATCCAGGTGCTGCCGACCAGCCGCGAGCCGATGCGATCCTTTGTCGACCGCATCAAGGCGCTGCACGGCAAGGACGGCGTGCTGTCGGTCTCGGTCATCCACGGCTTCATGGCCGCCGACGTGCCGGAGATGGGCACGCGCATCCTGGTCATCACCGACAATGACAAGGCCAAGGGCGATGCGCTGGCGGAGCGGCTGGGACGCGAACTCTATGCCATGCGCGAATCGACGGCGATGACGATGCTGAGTGCGGCCGAGGGCATCGAGCGCGCGCTCACGGTGCGTGCGCGGCACAAGCCGGTGGTCATCGCCGATATCTGGGACAATCCCGGTGGCGGGGTGCCGGGCGACGGCACCATCGTGCTGCGCGAACTCCTGGCGCGTGGCATTACGAGCGTCGGCGTGGCGACGATCTGGGATCCGATCGCGGTGACCTTCTGCCGGGCGGCGGGCGAGGGCGCGGTCATCGACCTGCGCTTCGGCGGCAAGGCCGGGCCGCAGGCCGGAGAGCCGATCGACGCGCGCGTCACCGTGCTGAAGGCTGTCAGCGAAGGCTGGCAGAGTTTCGGGCCGAGTCGCGTGACATTGGGACCGTCAGCGGTCGTGCGCATCGAGGGCACCGAGATCGATGTGATCCTGAACACCAACCGCACGCAGACCTTCGAGCCGGATGTCTTCTCCAATATCGGCGTCGATCCGCTGTCGAAGGACATCTTGCTGATCAAGTCGACAAATCATTTCTACGCCGGCTTCGAACCGATCGCTGCCGAGATCATCTATATCGCGGCGCCGAGTTCGTATCCCAGCAATCCGGCGGCGACGAATTACACGAAGCTGACGCGACCAGTGTGGCCAAGGATGGCTGATCCGTGGGGCGCGGGGAGGTGACTTTGATGATCTCCCCCCTTGAGGGGGAGATGTCGCCGAAGGCGACAGAGGGGGTCGCCCGAACTGCCGCAACGTCATGCAACGGCAAAAAAGGAAGGGCCAGCGCTCCACGCGCAACGACCCCCTCTGGCCGCTTCGCGGCCATCTCCCCCTCGAGGGGGGAGATTAGCCGGCGCTATACCAATCCCCGCTTGACCATCATCGCTTCAGGCGAGGGCATCTTGCCGCGAAATGCGGTGTAAAGTTCTTCGGGATCCTTCGAGCCGCCGGCGGCGTAAATATTCTTCCTCAGCCGCTCGGCCAGCGACGGGTCGAAGGGATCGCCCGTCTCCTCGAAAGCGGCGAAGGCGTCGGCGTCGAGCACTTCCGACCACATGTAGGAATAGTAGCCGGCCGAGTAGCCGTCGCCCGCAAAGACATGGCCGAAATGCGGGGTGCGATGGCGCATCGCGATCGTGTCGGGCATGCCGAGCTCTGCCAATGTTTCGGCCTCGAAACGAAGCGGCTCTTCCGGGGCATCGGGCCGTGCATGGTAGGCCATGTCGATCAAGGCGGAGGCGGTGAACTCGACGGTGGCGAAGCCGGCGCCGAAAGTACGCGCGGCCAACATCTTGTCGAGCAGCGCCTTCGGCATCGGCTGGCCGGTCCTGACGTGCAGGGCATGCTTTTCCAGCACCGCCGGCACCGTCAGCCAATGCTCGTAGAGCTGCGAGGGCAATTCGACGAAGTCGCGGCTGACCGAGGTCCCGGAAACCGACGGCCAGGTGACGTCGGTCAGCATGCCGTGCAGCGCATGACCGAACTCATGGAACAAGGTCTTCGCCTCGTCGACTGACAACAGGGCTGGTTCACCCGCCGGCGGCTTGGCGAAGTTCATGATGTTGTAAATCACCGGCTGCGAGCCATGGCCGAGACGATAGCCGGACTTCAGCGCGCTCATCCAGGCGCCGGAGCGTTTTGAAGGTCGCGCGAAATAGTCGGCCAGGAAAAGGCCGCGCTCGCTGCCATCGGCGTTCTTCACCACGAACACGCGCGCGTCCGGATGCCAGGCCGCAATGCCTTTCTTCTCCTCGAAAGTGATGCCGAACAGCCGCGTCGCCACGTCGAAACAGGCGTTGATGATGCGGTCGAGCTGGAGATAGGGCTTCAGCTCCGCTTCGTCGAAAGCGAATTTCTCGGCGCGCAGTTTCTCCTGGTAGAAGCGCCAGTCCCAGGCAGCGAATTTTTCGTTGCTGCCGGCCTCGGCCGCCAGCCGCTCCAGCTCCTTCTGGTCGGCGGCAGCCTTCTCCAGCGCCTTTTCCCAGACCGGGTCGAGCAGCGCATGCACCGCTTTCGGTGTCTTGGCCATCGTATCGTCGAGCTTGAGCGCGGCGAAGGAGGCGTAGCCGAGCAGCTTCGCCTTCTCGGCGCGCAGCTTCAGCATGTCGCGCACCACGGTCGTGTTGTCCGACGCACCGCCATTCTGGCCGCGCATGGTGAAGGCGCGATAGGCGATCTCGCGCAGGCCGCGGCGTTCGGAGAACGTCGTGAACGGCTCGTAGATAGAGCGCGACAGGGTGACGGCGTAGCGGCCCTTCTGGCCGCGCATCTCGGCGGCCTCGGCCATCGAACTTTTCACGAAATCCGGCAAGCCGGCGAGGTCGGCCTCGTCGAGGAACAGCGCCCAGTCGCGCTCGTCGGCCAGCACGTTCTGGCCGAAGGTCGTGCCGAGCGACGACAACTCTTCGCTGATTTTGGCCAGCCGCTTCTTGCCGTCGGCGTCGAGCTTGGCGCCGGAGCGGACGAAGCCCTTCCAGGTCTTTTCCAGCACCCGCAACGTCTCGGCATCGAGCTTCAGCGCTTCGCGGCGCTGGTAGAGATCGTCGATGCGGGCAAACAGCTTCTCGTTCATCGAGATCGCCGAGAAGTGCCGCGACATCTTCGGCGAAATATCGCGCTCCAGCGCCTGGATCGTCTCGTTGGTGTAGGCGCCGGCGCGGCACCAGAAGATCGACGACACGTGGTCGAGCGCCTCGCCGCCGAGCTCCAGCGCGGCAAGCGTGTTCTCGATGGTCGGCACGTCCTTGTTGGTGGCGATCACGTCGATCTCGGCTTCATGCGCCTTCAGCGCCGCGTCGAAGACCGGGGAAAAATCGCCGTCGCCGATATCGGCAAAATCCGGCAGGCCGAGCGGCCCTCGCCACGCGGTCAACGGATGGACGGTGAGATCGACGGCTTTCGTGGAGGGCATTGAGGGTCTTTCGCTGGCGTCAGGAAGGAGGTGTCACCGATGTAGGGCTCGGCCCGCCGACCCGCAATATGCCAGTGGGCCGATCCGCCTCAGTAGCCTTCGCAGTTTTCGGCGATCGCCGCTTGCGAGCTGGCGGTGATGCGGTTGCCCGCTACCGCGAAGGTTTCCTGCATCAGCATGTCATTGTTGGGGAAGTCGTAGCAGGCGATCACCGTGGTGACGCCGCCTTCGCTCTTCTCGATGCGGTGGCGGATCGCAGCCCCTGCAGCCGCACCTTTCCATTCGTCGAGCGAGGCGATGAATTCCTGTTTGCTCTGGACGACGCCGAGGTCGTCGAGCTCGATGCGGACGTCGTCGGCGAGCAAGTCCGCCAGTTCGGTGCGATCGGCGACCAGCAGCGCCGAATACCAGCGGCTGATGATGGCGCGGTCATCGGCGCGAGCGGCCACGATCGCCAACAGCAACAAGGCTGCCGTCAAAACGCCCGCCCGGACGCCCGTCAGCTGGCGCGCCGTAGCGCTCATTCCAGCACGGGCCGCTCGAAATCGCCGGTCTCCTTGTTCATCGCCCAGAGCTCGCCGGTCGAAATGTCGAACCAGGCGCCGTGCAGCGACAGCCGCCCCTTGCCTTCGAGGATCGACACGCAGGGAAAGGTCCTGAGATTGGCGAGGGAATACCGGATCGAGATGCGCTCCAGCGCCGTCTGGCGCTCGGTCGCCGTCATGAAGGTGCTGGACGAGACCGTCTCCGCGGCCGGCGCGATCAGGCTCATCCATTTGCCGATGAAATCCCCGGGAGACAGGGGAGCCGAGGTGGTGTCGAGCGCGGCGCGGATGCCGCCGCAGCGGCCATGGCCCATGACGACGATGTTCTTGACCTTCAGGCTCTGCACCGCGAATTCGAGAGCCGCCGAGGTCGAATGGAATTCGCCGTCCGGCTCGTAAGGCGGCACCAGATTGCCGACATTGCGCAGCACGAAGAGTTCGCCGGGACCTGCGTCGAAGATCGCTTCGGGCGCCGCGCGCGAATCGCAACAGGCGACGATCATGGTTTCTGGCGCCTGGCCTTCGCGGGCGAGCTCGCGGTAGCGGCCGCTCTCGGTGAGATAGCGGCCATTCATGAAATTGCGATAGCCGGCGAGGAGGTGGTCGGGAAGATGAGGCATGGGCGGCTAAGGCCTTTCCGGTTGGAGGCGGCAGCTCGTTGCGGTCGACGAAACGCTCTAGCGGCAAACGCCCGCGATGAGCAATGCGGAATTGCGGCGGCTGGCCATAAATCCCAGGCGCCGAAGCGCAACGCCCGCCGACATGGTCACGCCCAGATAGCGACCTGTATGCCAAAATCGTCGGCGAGCGGCGGGTCGGGAAACGGCTTTGCTTCGCCGCTGGCGATGCGGCCGGCGATCAGCATCATGGCCGCCGCATCGAGGAAATCGTCGGCGGCCGCGCCGCGCGGCGGCGGCCGGTCGAGGAAGTCCATGTCATAGCCGTGCCGGCAAAGCAGCGCCTTGCGCTCCGCCATGCCGGCCGGATTGACACTGCCCCGGATCTTCTTCGGCAACAACATGGCCCGGTCGCCATTCAGGCGGCAGAAGGCGACTTCCGGATGCGATTCGAAGACACGGCCGCGCAGCTCGGGCCGCGCGATCAGCAACGCGTCGATCTCTCGTATCTTCGAAAAGATGCCGAAAGCCTGGATGGAAACGCCGCGCGGTGGATCGGATGTCGTCCTGGCCACGTCGCTCGCCCTCCCGTGTGCCGCGTACCAGGCTTCGATCGTGGTGAAGCCGCCGGTATCGGCATAGAGCGCGGCACGGGACGGGATCGAGAAGACGCTGGACTGGCGCGCGCCAAGCAGCGGCCGTACCAGCGCTTCCGGCCCGCGCCCGCCCCTGCTGGAGAACTCGGGCAGGCCGATCGGCATGTCGACGGCGACAACCGCATTGTAGGGACTAGCCGCGAGCAAATCGGAAAAGCTGTCAAAGACCTCGACGGTCGGCGAAGCGCCAGGCGCGCGCCGCACGGCGATCCAGCCGGCCTTGCAGCCGTCGGCGCCGACGAGCACGGTGCCGGCCGGGGTCACGCCCGGCGGTCCCGCCCCGGATGCGTGAGGTGGCGAAGCTGGACCATGGCCATCGGATGCGACAGGCTCTGCGCGTCGGTTTCGAGCTGCAATTCATCGCCGCCGCGCTTGGCGGTGCGCGCCAGGATCTCGTAGACCGCCGCCGTGGTCGACTGCAGCGCCTTGATCGGCGGCTGACCGGAGAGGATGCGCGCCAGATAGACGGCCGCCGTGAGGTCGCCAAGCCCGTTCGGCGGCTTGTCGATCAGGCGGTGTTCTGCGAGCAGCGCCTGGGTGCCGTCGAGCAGCAAATTACCGGTGCCGCCCGTCATCATCGATTGCGCGGAGGTGACCAGCATGGTCGACGGTCCGGCGTGGAGGGCGGCCGAGATCACCGATTTCAGATCGGGCAGCGGCGCGCCGGCCATCCATTCCAGCTCGTAGCGGTTGGGGGTGGCGATATCGGCGATCGGCATCAGCCGGTCGCGCATGGCGGCGGCCGTGGGCTCGGGCACATAAAGCCCACCGGAATCACCCATCACCGGATCGCAGATATAGACGGCGCCAGGCGTCCTGGCCTTGACCGCGGCGACCAGCGAAGCGACCGCCTCGGCCTGTCCGGCCTCGCCAAGGTAGCCGGAAAGCACGGCGCCGACTTCACCCAGCCATGGCGCACGCTCGAGATCGGCCATCAGCGCCTTGAACTGGTCGAGCGGCGGCACGATGCGGGTCGCCCGCCCATGGCCGGGATGCCAGGGCAGGATGATTGTCGGCACCGCCCAGACCGGAAAGCCCAGTGTCTCCAGCGCGAAGACGGCGGCGCGGTTGCCGACCGAACCGCGCGCGACATGGCTGGAAATGACGATGACCGCGCGCGGCGCGTCGGCTTTTTCGGCGCTCATTGTTTTTTGATTCCTAGCTGCCCCGGGTGAGGAAAAGCACGAGCCAGACCATCAGGCCCAGCGCCAGAAGCAGGCCGAGTATCCTGCCAACGCGCGTGCCCCAGACCTCGATCGGGTCCGTGCGGTCGGCATCGGCCGCCGAGACGTGGTCGCGCATGCTTTTTGTCGTCCGTGCCACGAAAGAGTTGCCGGCCGGATCGGTCTCCTGCGCGACGCGCTGGAGGATGCGGCGCGATTCGTTGTCGCTGTCCTGGCGCTTCGCCATGATGATGTCCCGTTCTGCTCGAACCTTATCGCGTTCGCGGGGCCAATCACAGGGCCTTTCGCGGGCACCATCCGTGCCGAGCCTGCAGCGGAGGTCGAGGCCGTTTTCTTGCACGCCGATTGTGGTAATGCTTCGCATGCAACTTCTATCGAGGGACCCCATGATGCCTGCCCAGCGCCTTGCTCGACCATCGACATTCCGCACGCTGCCCGCCTTCCTGATGATGGCAATCGTGATGCCGCTGCTTGCCGGCTGCGGCTACAACACCATCCCGACGGCGGAAGAGAACGCCAAGGCGGCATGGAGCGAGGTGCTGAACCAGTACCAGAGGCGCGCCGACCTGATCCCCAACCTGGTCGAGACGGTCAAGGGCTATGCCTCGCATGAAAAGGACACGCTCGACGCGGTGGTCGAGGCGCGCGCCAAGGCGACGCAGATCACGGTGACGCCTGATACTCTGAAGGATCCCGAAGCCCTCAAGAAGTTCCAGGATGCCCAGGCAGGGCTGACCAGCGCGCTGTCGCGGCTGATCGCGGTGTCGGAGGCCTATCCCGACCTCAAGGCCAACCAGAATTTCCTGGCGCTGCAGGCGCAGCTCGAAGGCACCGAGAACCGCATCGCGGTGGCGCGGCGCGACTATATCCAAGCTGTCAGGGACTATAATCTGACACTGAGGACGTTCCCGTCGGTGCTGTGGGCGACCTTGTGGTTCCGCGGCAACCAGCCGTTCGCCAATTTCACCGTCGACGAAGACAAGATGCAGCCGCCGAAGGTCGATTTCGGTACGAAGCAGGGCGGGTGACAGCGGGGGTCGACGTGTTGACCTTGCGGACCGATGAGGGGCGAGACGTCGTTCGTCTCGTCGCCGTGGCGCTCGTCATCCTGCTGCTGCCGTTCGCTGCGTTCGCCGCCGATCTCCCGGCGCTCACGGGCCGTGTGGTCGACAATGCCGGCATCATCGATGCCGGCACGAAAGCGGCATTGGCGCGCAAGCTGGCGGACTTCGAAACCAAGGGCTCCGACCAGATCGTCGTCGCCACCATCCCCAGTCTCGACGGTGAGGAGATCGAACCCTACGCCAACCGGCTGTTCCGCTTCTGGAAGCTCGGCCAGGCCAAGGAGAACAACGGCGTCCTGCTTCTTGTCGCGCCAAACGACCGCAAGATGCGCATCGAGGTCGGCTACGGGCTGGAAGGCACACTGACCGACCTGCACACCAAGCTGATCATCGAAAACGACATGGTGCCGGCATTCCGCGCCGGCGATTTCTCCGGCGGCATCTCGAAGGCCGTCGACGACATGATCATGGTGCTGCAAGGCAATCCGGAGGAACTGGAGGCGCGCGGCAAGCGCAACCAGCAGGCGCCGTTCAATGCCGACAATCTGTTCTTCGCCATCTTCATCGGCATCTGGCTGATCATCGTGTTTGGCAGCGTCGCGGCCTCGGTCCTGCCGCCGATCTTCGGGCAGAAGCTTGGGCCCGGACGCTATCGCTGGCTCGGCATGACCTTCGAGCCTGGCCGCCGGTCCTCATCCGGTGGCGGCTGGTCGTCGGGAAGTTCCGGCGGCGGCTGGTCTTCGGGTGGCGGCGGCGGTGGCTTTTCGGGCGGCGGCGGTTCGTCCGGCGGCGGCGGTTCCTCGGGAAGCTGGTGAGACAAGATCATGGCAACACGACCGATCAGTCCGCAGGATCATGAGCGCATCGCCGACGCGATCCGGTCCGCGGAATCCAGGACCGATGGCGAGATCTATTGCGTCATGGCGCATGCCAGCGACGGCTATTTCGCCCGCGCCGCGCTGATGGCGACGCTCGCCATGCTGATCGTCAGTCTTGCCGTCGCCTATGGGCTGGAAACCTGGTGGCTCACTATCCGCCTGCCGCATTTCGTCATCGCCCAGCTGCTGGCGCTGGCCTGCGTGCTGGCCCTGTTGTGGGCGCTGCCGGGCCTGGGCATCCGTATGGTGCCGCTACGGCTGCGCTACCAGGCAGCGCACGCCAATGCGATCAAGCAGTTCCTCGCCCGCAATGTCCACCGCACCACGGCGCGGACCGGCGTGCTGATCTTCGTCTCGATCGCCGAGCGCTATGCCGAAGTGGTCGCCGATTCAGGCATCGACGCCAAGGTCGGCCAACATGTCTGGGACGGAGTGGTGCGCGATCTCACCGCCCATGCCGGCGACGACCGGCTCGCCGACGGCTTCGTCAAGGCGATCGAGCAGGTGGGGGCGGTGCTGGCTGAGCACTTCCCGGTCTCGACGGGCGACACCAACGAGCTGGATGATCACCTGATCGAAATCTGAGAGCCTTTCGACCGACGCCGCCTTGCCAGATCCGCCCGTTTCCGGGCGGGCCCCTCCCGATGTCGGCAGTGTAGGATCGGCTGTGAGAAAGCGGCTGGCGGGCCGCCGGGACTCTTGCAATCGGCCGATGCGGGTCTATGGTTAACAAATCATGAATACGCTGACGATCGACATCCGGAAAGCCGACCCACGCGATGCAGGCGCCATCGCCGAAGTGCATCTGGAAGCCTGGCGCGGCGCCTATTGCGGGATCATTCCGCACCGCACGCTGACGTCGATGATCAACCGCCGCGGCGCCGACTGGTGGGCGAATGCGATTCGCCGTGCCGCCACGGTTCTGGTGGTCGAGATCGGCGGCACGATCGCCGGCTATGCGACGATCGGCAAGAACCGCGCCCGGGAACTCAAGCAGCAAGGCGAGATCTACGAACTGTATCTGCGCCCGGAGTATCAGGGCATCGGCCTCGGCCGGCGGCTGTTTTCGGCGGCCAGGGCGCGACTCGCTGATCATGGCTTGAAAGGCATGGTGGTGTGGGCGCTTGAAGACAACCAGAACGCGCTGGCCTTCTATGCAGGCGCCGGCGGCCGTGACATTGCCGAGGGTGTCGAGATCTTCGAGCAGAAGGCGCTGAAGAAGGTCGCCTTCGTCTGGGAGTGACCGCCGGGACCATCGCGGAAGGCGAAGTCCCGGGCACACGCAAAATCACGACGCTGAAACATCTTGTGCCGATGATTGACCGCGTTGAACACGATCGCGTCGTACCCGACGTGCGTGAACACCATTCGCCGCATTGCACCATTGTGCGCCGCCCGCTATCGGTTTCCCACATCGAGAGAGGGACAATGCCATGCGCATCGAAGCCGTAGCCACCGGAAAGAATCCGCCTGAGGACGTCAACGTCATCATCGAAGTGCCGATCGGCGGCGAGCCGATCAAATATGAGATGGACAAGGAAGCCGGCACATTGTTCGTCGACCGCTTCCTCCACACTTCGATGCGCTACCCCGGCAACTACGGCTTCGTGCCGCACACGCTGTCGGGCGACGGCGATCCGATCGACGTACTGGTCTGCAACACCCGCGCCCTGGTGCCGGGCTGCGTCATCAACGTGCGGCCGATCGGCGTGCTGATCATGGAAGACAATGCCGGCCAGGACGAAAAAATCATCGCGGTGCCGTCACCGAAGCTGACGCTGCGCTACGAGAACGTCACCGAATACACGCAGCTGCCCGACATCACGCGTCAGCAGGTGCAGCACTTCTTCGAGCACTACAAGGATCTCGAGCCCGGCAAATGGGTCAAGATCGAAGGCTGGCACGATTCGAAATACGCCAAGAAGATGATCGTGGACGCGATCGAACGGGCGAAGAACAGCAAGTAGCCCGAGCGGTCAGTTATCGACCCGGCCGAAAGCCGGCACGTTGCCGATCACCACGCGCTTGTCCTTGCCGCAGGCGATCGCTCCGTGCGTTGTCGTCAAGCCCAATTGTTAGCGACTGCGCTGCGGCGCCTGAAAGTCTTATTCCTTCAAGCTTGCTTCGATCAGCAGGTCGGCGTTGCGGGCGACCGATTGCGCCGGGCCGCCGAGGCCGAACAGCTGGCCGCTGATATAGGCGCCCTCGATGAGGAGCAGCAGCCCGTCGCCCAGCGTATCGGCGTCTGGCGCGCCCATCGCGGCCGCCATGGCGCGGAGGCGACGGCGCAATTCCTGCTTGTTGGCCTCGCTGACCACACGGGCCGGATGGCTGTGGTCGGGATATTCGACCGCCGCATTGGTCATGCCGCAGCCGCGATAGTCCGCCACTTGCGTTCGCGTGCCGATGCGGGTCAGGAAAGCCCTGATCTGCGCGCGCGGGTCGCCGGGATTGGCGGCAACGGCCTCATCGAAACGCTCCCAGTATTCAAGGTCATATTGCCTGAGATAGGAGGCGGCCAGTTCGTCCTTGGAGGGAAAGCTGCGGTAGAGGCTTGGCTTGGTGACGCCGGCGCGCTTGACGATCTCGTCGACGCCGATCGCCCGGATGCCTCGCCGGTAGAACAGGTCATAGGCCACGTCGAGGATTTTCTTGGCGGCCTTGGGTGACGCCAATGCATGACCGTCGCTGATGGTCGGTTCAATATTTTTGTCGGCCGGCATCATGGGAACTCGATTGACAATGTTACCGATCGGTACGTATACAAGCCTCTCATTGAAACGTACCGGTCAGTAACATGATAGCTCAGTCCCGTCCCTTTGGCCAGCGCTACGCTTTCGTCGTGGTCGGCGTCATATTCCTTTGCCTGTTGATCGCGGCCGGCCTGCGCTCCGCGCCCGCCGTCATGATGTTGCCGCTGGAAAACAGTTTCGGGTGGCGGCGGGACGTCATCTCGCTCGCCGCCGGCGTCGGCATCCTGCTCTATGGCCTGACCGGTCCCTTCGCCGCCGCGCTGATGGAGCGCATCGGGCTGCGCCGCACGCTGCTCGCCGCGCTGGTGGTGATGTCGGGTTCGACCGCGCTCAGCCTGCTGATGACCAAGCCATGGCACCTGTTCATCACCTGGGGCGTTTTTTCCGGCATCGGATCCGGCGCCGTCGCCAGCGTGCTTGGCGCCACGATCGTCAACCGCTGGTTCAAGACCAATCGCGGCCTTGTCATGGGGCTGATGTCGGCCTCCAGCGCGACAGGCATGCTGGTGTTTCTGCCGCTGATCGCTTCGCTGGCGCAAGCCGGGGGCTGGCAGCCGGTCGTGCTTGCCGTCGCAATCGCGACCGCGGCCCTGATCCCATTTGTCTGGCTGCTGGTGCCGGAGCGCCCGGCCTCGATCGGCATGGTGCGTTACGGCGCCGAGACGGATGACGTTCCGCCGGTGCCGCCGGCTTCGCAAGGCAATTTCCTGGCGCATACGCTCGGCACGCTGCGCCGCGCCGCCGGGACACGGGTCTTCTGGTACCTGTTCGCCACCTTCTTCGTCTGCGGCTTCACCACCAACGGCCTGGTCGGCACGCATCTGATCGCCTTCTGCGGCGACATGGGCATCGGCGAGGTGCAGGCAGCCGGCCTGCTGTCGATGATGGGCATCTTCGACCTGATCGGAACAACGCTGTCCGGCTGGCTCACCGACCGTTTCGACCCGCGCAAGCTGCTCGGCGTCTACTACGCCGTGCGCGGCCTGTCGCTGATCTACCTGCCCTATTCAGGCTTCTCCGCGACCAGCCTGATCATCTTCGCCGTGCTCTACGGTCTCGACTGGATCGCCACCGTGCCGCCGACCCTGAGGCTCGCCAACGAGGCGTTCGGCGACCGCAGCGGGCCGATCGTGTTCGGCTGGATCGTTGCCGGCCACCAGGTGGGCGCCGCCACCGCCGCTGCGTTCGGCGGCACCATGCGCGAGCTGCAGGGCAGTTACGAACTGGCCTTCCTCATTGCCGGCATGGCGGCTATCGCCGCCGCCTGTATTTCGCTCCTGATCAACACCAGCCGGCCGGCCTTCGATCCGGAGCCGCAGGCGGCTTGAGCTGCTGATCTTCCCCTCAAGGGGGGGAGATTGGCAGCTGTTACGAAAAGTTCATGGTTTCGAGATGCGTCTGCAACACTGACGCTGGACCTTGGCGGCATCGTTCAACGCCATCCAGGAGACAGCCATGAACAAGCTTTCGATGACCCGCCGCGCCTTCGTCACTTCGGCCAGCGCGGCCGGTCTCCTCGGAGCCTCCGGTCTCGCGCTGCCCTATTATTCCCGCGCCAGCCAGCGCCCGGCCTTTACCCACGGCGTCCAGTCTGGCGATGTCGACGCAACCAGCGGCATGGTCTGGACGCGTACCGACCGGCCGTCACGCGTCATGTTCGAGGTGTCGTCGACGGAAAGCTTCGCCAACCCGACCCGGCTGGCGCCGCTCGACACCTCGCCGGCCAGCGACTACACGGTCAAGCGGCTGCTCACCGATCTCGCTTCGGACCAGGATATCTTCTACCGCATGACGGCGGCGGACCTCGCCGACGTCAACGCCGTGTCCGAGCCGATCGTCGGCCGCTTCCGCACCGCGCCGGCCTCGAAGCGCGACGTCCGCTTCGCCTGGTCGGGCGACACCGCCGGCCAGGGCTGGGGCATCGACGAGACCGGCATGAAGACCTATGCCACCATCGCCAAACACACGCCCGATTTCTTCCTGCACTCGGGCGACACCATCTATGCCGACGGCGCGATGAAGGACGAGGTCGACCTGCCCGGCGGCGGCAAGTGGAAGAACGTCGTTCTCATCGACGGCAAGCGCAAGGTCGCCGAGACGCTGGACGAATACCGCGACCAGTGGAAATACAACATGATGGACAAGAACGTGCTGGAACTCAGCGCCATCTGCCCGACCTTCTACCAGTGGGACGACCATGAGGTGCTGAACAATTGGTCGGATTCGAAGAACCTCAGCGCCGACGATCGCTACAAGGAGAAATCCATCCACGTGCTGGCGGCGCGCGCGGCGCGCGCCTTCCATGAAATGACCACCATCCGATATGAGCCGTCCGAGCCCGGCCGCGTCTACCGCAAGATTGCCCACGGGCCGCTGCTCGACGTCTTCTTCCTCGACATGCGCTCCTATCGCGGCCCCAACGGCCCTGACATGCAGGACACGATGACCCCGCAGTCGCGCATGCTCGGCGAACAGCAAACGAAATGGTTGAAGCGCGAACTGGCGAACTCCAAGGCGACCTGGAAGGTCATCGCCGCCGACATGCCGCTCGGCCTCGTCGTCTGGGACGACGGCGCCAAGAAGGTTGGGGCCGAGGCGGTCAGCAATGGCGACAACGGCCTGCCAAAAGGACGCGAGCTCGAAATCGCCGACCTGCTGCGCTACATCAAGAACGCCGGCATCACCAACACGGTGTGGCTGACCGCCGACGTGCACTACACCGCCGCGCACTATTACAATCCCGACAAGGCGCAGTTCCAGGACTTCAATCCGTTCTGGGAATTCGTGTCGGGCCCGATCCATGCCGGAACGTTCGGACCGAACGATTTCGACATGACCTTCGGTCCCGAGTTGAAGTTCATCAAGGCGCCGAGCGCCGAAGAGGGACAAAACCTGCCGCCGTCAGCCGGCTTGCAATTCTTCGGCCTCGTCGAAATCCAGGGCGCCACCGAACAGATGACGGTGCGGTTGATGGATCGCGACGACAATGAACTTTACAAGATCACGCTCGATCCGGTGCGGTCGGCATAAGGACCGGCGGGCCTCAGTCCGGATAGCAGACCATCGGAATGTGGGGCCAAACCGCCGCATCGCAGTTGGCGCTGGCCTGTCTCTGCCTGAAGGCGGCTGAAACCGGCCCGGTCACCACCGGGTCGACGCCGTCGGGTGCGTCGGCAAAGGCCTGTTGCGCGGAAGGCTCGTCGGCCGGCAGGACAGGCCGCGCCTCCTGCAGCGCCGCGGCCGACTGTGCGGCGTTGACCGCCAGCAATACGGCAAAGGCACAGGACGCGATAAGCGGCCAAAATCGGTTGAGTCTATCGGTCATGACGTTCGAACTGCCCGGGCCCTCAAAGGTTCCCGCCTTGGTTAACAAAATCATCTCACACGCAGATGCTTAAGATTTGATGAGTATTTGGTGTCGCGCGTCCCCTTTCGCAACTGCGAAAAACCCTGTATGAGCCGCGCAACCGAAAGAGGCAGCGCCTTTGGCCTGCTGCCTGCAACGCTTCCGAGACCAGAATCATGAAACTCCGTAATATCGCGATCATCGCGCACGTCGACCATGGAAAGACCACCCTCGTCGACCAGCTTTTGAAGCAATCCGGCTCCTTCCGCGACAACCAGCGCGTCGCCGAGCGCGCCATGGACTCCAACGATCTCGAAAAGGAACGCGGCATCACCATCCTGGCCAAGGCGACCTCGGTCGACTGGAAGGACACCCGCATCAACATCGTGGACACCCCCGGCCACGCCGACTTCGGCGGCGAGGTCGAGCGCATCCTTTCGATGGTGGATTCGGCCATCGTGCTGGTCGACGCCGCCGAAGGCCCGATGCCACAGACCAAGTTCGTCGTCGGCAAAGCGCTCAAGGTCGGCCTGAAGCCGATCGTCGTCATCAACAAGATCGACCGTCCCGACGCGCGCCATGTCGAGGTGGTCAACGAGGTGTTCGACCTGTTCGCCGCGCTCGATGCCACCGACGAGCAGCTCGACTTCCCGATCCTCTATGGCTCGGGCCGCGACGGCTGGGTGTCGGAAAACCCGGAGGGTCCCAAGGACCAGCAGCTTGCGCCGCTGTTCGACCTCGTCATCAAGCATGTCCCGGCGCCGACCGTCCATCCCGGCCCGTTCCGCATGATCGGCACCATCCTGGAAGCCAATCCGTTCCTCGGTCGCATCATCACCGGCCGCATCGAGAGCGGCACGCTGAAGGCCAACCAGGCCGTCAAGGTGCTGCACCATGACGGCACCCAGATCGAAACCGGCCGTGTCTCGAAGATCCTGGCCTTCCGTGGCCTCGAGCGCCAGCCGATCGAAGAGGCGCAGGCGGGTGACATCGTCGCCATCGCCGGCCTGTCCAAAGGCACCGTCGCCGACACGTTCTGCGATCCGGCGGTGAACGAGCCGCTGCACGCGCAGCCGATCGATCCCCCGACCGTGACCATGTCCTTCCTTGTCAACGACAGCCCGCTTGCCGGCACGGAAGGCGACAAGGTGACCAGCCGTGTCATCCGCGACCGGTTGCTTCGGGAAGCCGAAGGCAATGTCGCGCTCAAGATCGAGGAATCGCCCGACAAGGATTCGTTCTTCGTCTCCGGACGTGGCGAATTGCAGCTCGCGGTGCTGATCGAGACGATGCGCCGCGAAGGTTTCGAGATCGCCGTCTCGCGTCCGCGTGTCGTCATGCAGAAGGGCGAGAACGGCGAATTGCTGGAGCCGGTCGAGGAAGTCGTCATCGACGTCGACGAGGAACATGCCGGCGTCGTCGTGCAGAAGATGTCGGAGCGCAAGGCCGAGATGGTCGAACTGCGTCCCTCGGGCGGCAACCGCCAGCGCATCGTCTTCCACGCGCCGACGCGTGGCCTGATCGGCTACCAGTCGGAACTGTTGACCGATACGCGGGGCACCGCCGTGATGAACCGGCTGTTCCACGCCTACGAACCCTACAAGGGCGAATTGCCCGGCCGCACCAACGGCGTGCTGATCTCCAACGAGCAGGGCGAATCGGTCGCCTACGCCATGTGGAACCTGGAAGACCGCGGCCCGATGGTCATCGATCCCGGCGTCAAGGTCTATCAGGGCATGATCATCGGCATCCATTCGCGCGACAACGACCTCGAAGTGAACGTGCTGAAGGGCAAGAAGCTGACCAACATCCGCGCCGCCGGCAAGGACGAGGCGGTCAAGCTCACCCCGCCGATCCGCATGACGCTGGAGCGCGCGCTGGCTTGGATCCAGGACGACGAGCTGGTCGAGGTGACGCCGAAGACCATCCGGCTGCGCAAGCTCTATCTCGACCCCAACGAGCGCAAGCGTTTCGAGAAGTCGTCAAAGGTCGTCGGCGCGGCTTGATCTTCTCTTCCCGCATCTGAAAACGGGCAGCGGCACACCGGTGCGCCGCCCGTTTTTCATTTCATCCACCGGCTGCCCTGATGATGGCTTGCCGATCAGGTTCGCCGGTCAGGTCCAGACGCAACGTCGTTCCCTCGCGTGCCAGTTTGCGCAGGGCATTTGCCCCGTCCGGGTCGATCACCAGCAGTTGCCGCTCCTCCAACGTCTGAAGCCTCGATCGTGAGATGCCCAGTTCATTGGCGAGCAGACGGTCGAGCCGGAGCGACGTCGGCATTTCGAGCTCGAGCCTGAGTTCCAGGATGGTCCCGCCGCCACCCTTTCGATCTCCGAGTGCCTGCTTGTCCACGATGGCATCTGAAAACTCCTCGACACGTCCCACCTTGTTGCGCAGGGCAACGACGTCGAAGGCATGGCGCCGCGCCAGCTCCGGGTCGTTGCTTTCGAGCGCCGCGAGCAGCGCCGGCTCGATGTCGCGGCGGTTGCGGCGCTCGAAAATCCCGAAATTCCAGGAATTGTCGCAGCCGCTGCAGCGATAGATCAGCCACGCGTCGATGCGCTTGCCGTTGGCGTTGACGCGGAATTTCCCGCTGCAGCGATAGGCTTTCAGGCCGCCGCAGCGATTGCAGTTGATCAGGGGGCGCGGTGCGATTTCAGGCGCGATCGTCCAGTGGATGCGCAGGAGCGAAGACATGCCGGTAAGTCCTTCCCTTCGGGAAGTTCATCCGGTCGGCGATGTCGAGATGCCCGTGCGGGCGCGGCGTGGCGGGTGGTTGCGGAGATCGCGGAGTCGGGTGTCGCTGAAAAAAAGCGCGACAGCGGTTCAGCACTGCCAAACCGGTCTCGAACCGCCGCCCAGAGGAACACATGAAAAATCAAACAGGCACTGCCGATGCGGCGCCATGCAGGTGTGTCGGGGGAGTTGACGAGACCGGCGGTTACTGAGGCAAAGTGACGCTCTAAAATTGTTTTCGCGGCGGGCCCTTCTAGCGGCGCGGCGCCGGACCGGCAAGCGTCTTTTTGCAGGCGCTACCGCGGCTCGATCGCTTGCGCTAGTGTCAGGCTTCAATGGTTGTCAGACAGAGAGCCCTGCCATGCATCTCACCTCACTCCTGATCTTCGCCGCCGCCTTGTTCGTGGCCGCCGGTTCGCCCGGCCCATCGATTGCGGCGCTCGTGGCGCGCGTCATCTCGAAAGGGTTTCGCGATGTGTTTCCGTTCCTGCTTGCGATGTGGATCGGCGAAGGCATCTGGCTTTCGCTGGCTGTGTTCGGGCTCGCCGTGGTGGCGCAGACCTTCCATCTCGCATTCGTCATCGTGAAATGGGTTGGCGTGGCCTATCTCGCCTATCTCGCCTGGAAGATGTGGACGGCACCTGTCGACGCCAAGGAAGGCGAGATGCCGCGTGAAGATTCGCCGGCAAAGCTTTTCTTCGCCGGCATGGCTGTCACGCTCGGCAATCCCAAGATCATGATGTTCTACCTGGCGCTGTTGCCGACCATCATCGACCTCGCATCGGTCAGCTTTGTCGGCTGGGTCGAACTGACGGCGACCATGGCGGTAGTGCTGATTGCCATCGATCTCACCTGGGTGCTCGCCGCCTCGCAGGCGCGCAAACTGCTCAGGAGCAAGCGCGCCATGAAGATCGCCAACCGCATCAGCGCCACGACGATGGCGGGTGCCGCGGCGGCGATCGCGGCGCGCTCCTGAGCGAGGGCCTCAGCCCATCATTTCGATGATCGGTGCGATCTCGATGCTGCAGTTCGGCATAGCCAAGGGCAACCCTTGGCCTTCTCGGCGGCATCGTCGATGTCCTTGGCCTCGATGATCGAATAGCCGCCGGTCGGGTTGCTGCCGCCATTGTTCTCGACCTTGCCGCCGGGCAACACGGTCTTGGACATGCCAACCGGGTTGCCGCCGTCCACCACGGCCGAGCCAAGCGTACCGAACCAGCCATTCCAGGCATCCATCGCTGCTTTGCGCTCGGCTTCGGTCGCAGGCATCTTGCCGGAGCCATGATAAACATAGAGAAACTTTGCCATGTTCTCCTCCCTCGTTCAGCGGCATCGAACCGGCATGCGGCCGTACCGCCCGGCGATCATCGGACCAAAAAGAGGAACATGCAATTAGAATTAGATATTGCTAATGTGTAATCCGATCGGGGCCTCGGTTCTTCACCTTGCCATGGCGTGGTATTCGTCGTTCGGCCGCATGTCGATCGCGGCCGCCACCCGGTTCGACATGTTGAAGAAAGCGGCTGTCGAGGCGATGTCCCAGATGT
Source organism: Mesorhizobium sp. ES1-4 (assembly GCF_020164745.1). Lineage (GTDB taxonomy): Bacteria > Pseudomonadota > Alphaproteobacteria > Rhizobiales > Rhizobiaceae > Mesorhizobium. The sequence continues at coordinate 268,383 of NZ_JAIUGV010000007.1, forward strand.
CGCGGTCGCTGAAGCCGGCCGTGCGAAGCGCTGCCCGGTCGGCCTCGACGATCCTGGCCGGCTCTTCGGTCAGCTTGACGGCGAATTCGAGCATCGCCGTCTGCTTCGGCGAAAGATCGGCGGCGCGGAAATTCATCACCATCATCTCGCCGAGCAGGGGATCGCCCGAGAGCTGGCGCACCGCCGCGCCGTGCGCGGTCAGGCAGTAGTAGCAGTGGTTGATCGAGGAGACGGCGACCGCGATCATCTCGCGTTCCAGCTTCGAGAGGCCGGATTCGCCCAGCATCAGGTCGTTGTACATGTCGGTGAAGGCGCGCAGCTTCTTGTCGTCGAAGGCATAGGCCCTGAGCACGTTGGGGACGAGGCCAAGCTTTTCCTCGCATTTGGCGAAATAGGCCTTTGTCGGCTCGCTCGGCTCTCCCGAGGCGAGGTCAAGCGCGGTGATTTTGCCGGTCATCGATCATTTCTCCTCGTCTGGGATGCCTTGCCGCCGAATTCCGATAATTCTTGGCAAGCCGTCAAACCTTTGTCGCCAAATGGCGGTCATCTGCTACCATAGTCGCAAAAGCATGCGACGGGAGGGAAGAAGCGTCATGGCCAGCGTGAAATCCGCAGCTAAGTCGAAGATGAAGGCAACGGCAGCGAAGCCGGAGGACAGACCGGCCAGGCTTGCCGACTATCTGCTCGCCCGCGCGCCGGCTGAGGATATCGCCGCCTATGACGTGGCCGATATCGAACGCGCCGCCGATCTCGCCGGCCAGGCGGTCGCCGGCCACAAAAAGGGTGAGTGCATCGTCGCCGTCGAAGCCGATTCGGGCGTGGTTCGCGAAGGCCGCCCGGTGACCGTCATCACGGTCGTCAACGACAACATGCCGTTCCTGTTCGATTCCATCCTCGGCGAAGTCACGGAGACCGCCGGCGAGCCGACCCTGGTTACCCACCCCGTCATCACCGTGCGCCACGGCAAAGGCGGGGTTGAAGAGATCCTCGGCGACGGCAATTTCGCCAAGGATGACGGCAGCCACGACCGGCTGAGCGTGATCCACGTCCACATTCCCCGACTGACGCCGGAACAGGCGAATGCCTTGACCGAGCGGCTGCGCAAGATGCTTGGCCAGGTCCACGCCGCGGTCAACGACTGGCGGCCGATGCTGGCCCGGCTCGACCAGGCAATCTCCGAATTCCGCTATTCCGCAGTGCCGCTCGACAAGAAGAGCGTCGCCGAGGCCATCGCCTTCCTGGAGTGGCTGCGCGACGACAATTTCACCTTCCTCGGCATGCGTGAATTCAAGTACACCGGCGGTGAGGAAAGCGGCAATCTGGAGCGCGCCGAAAAACCCGGCCTGGGCATCCTGTCCGACCCTGACGTGCTGGTCCTGAGGCGCGGCACGGAGGCGGTGACGACGACGCCGGAAATCCGTGCTTTCCTGCACGGGCCGGAGCCGCTGATCGTCACCAAGGCCAATGCCAAGTCCCTGGTGCACCGGCGCATCTATCTCGACTATGTCGGCGTCAAGACCTACACCGCCAAGGGCACGCTGGCGGGCGAACTGCGCATCGTCGGCCTGTTCACCTCGACCGCTTACACGCGCTCGGTGATGAAAATCCCCTACCTCAGGTCCAAGGCCGAAATCATCATCGCCAAGTCGGGCTTCGACCGCCACGACCACTCCGGCAAGGCGTTGATCAACGTGCTGGAAAGCTATCCGCGCGACGAGCTTTTCCAGGTGCCGGTGCCGATCCTGCGGAAGCATGCCGCCGCCATCCTCGGCCTGGTCGAGCGGCCGCGCGTGCGGGCGCTGGTGCGCGCCGACCAGTTCGACCGTTTCGTCTCGGTCCTCGTCTTCGTGCCTCGCGACCGCTACGACAGCGTCGTGCGTGAGAAGATCGGCGCCTATCTGAAAACGGTGTTCGAGGGCCGGCTGTCGGCCTACTACCCTGCCTTCCCCGAGGGCGGGCTGGCGCGCGTGCACTTCATCATCGGCCGCTCCGGCGGCAAGACGCCGAAGGTCGAGCAGGCGACAATCGAGGCGGCGATCCGCGATATCGTGCGCACCTGGGAAGATGCGCTTGCCGATGCGGCTGATGCCGACGGCGGCGACCAGGCGTTGAAGGCCATCGCCGCCCGGCTGCCGGAGAGCTACCGGGATACGTTCAGCGCGGCGGTGGCGCTGGCCGATGCCGGACGCATCGCGGCGATCAGCGCCGGCAACCCGATCGCCATCGATTACTACCGCCATGCCGAGCAGAAGCCGCACCAGGCGGCGCTGAAGATCTATCACCATGGCAGCCCGGTGGCGTTGTCGCGGCGCGTCCCGGTGCTGGAGAACATCGGCTTCCGCGTCATCAGCGAGCGCACTTTCGAAGTCGGCGACGACCTCTCCGGCATGGTCTTCATCCACGACATGGAACTGGAGAACAGCTACGGCAAGCCGATCGACCTCGCCGATGGCGGGGCGCTGTTCGAGGACGCTTTTCTGTCGGTGTGGCGCGGCGACGTCGACAATGACGGCTATAACGGCCTTGCCCAGACCGCCGGCCTGTGGTCGGGCGAGATCACCATCTTGCGCGCTTATGGCCGCTACCTGCAGCAGGTCGGCATCCCGCAAAGCCAGGATTTCATCGCCGCGGCACTCAACCGCTATCCCGAGATCGCGCGCGGCCTGCATGACCTGTTCATCGCGCGGCTCGGCCCGACGGCGGAAACGGAGGGCGTGGTGGCGGCAAAGCACCTCAAGGCCAAGATCAAGGATGCGCTCGAAGATGTACCCAACATCGACGACGACACCATCATCCGCCGCTATCTCAATTTGATCGAAGCCTCGCTGCGCACCAATCATTTCGTTGCCGATACGAAAGAGAAAGGCCAATCACTGGCGATAAAGCTCGAGTCGCAGGCGGTCGAAGGGCTGCCGGCACCAAGGCCATGGCGGGAAATCTTCGTCTACGGCTCCGAGGTCGAAGGCCTGCACTTGCGTTTCGGCCCGGTCGCGCGTGGCGGGCTCCGCTGGTCGGACCGCGCCCAGGACTACCGCACCGAGGTCCTCGGCCTGGTCAAGGCGCAGCAGGTCAAGAACGCCGTCATCGTGCCGGTCGGCGCCAAGGGAGGATTCTATCCAAAGAAACTGCCGATGGGCGCCGGACGCGATGCGATCTTCGAGGCTGGCACCGCCGCCTACAAGAACTTCGTCTCCAGCCTGCTGTCGATCACGGACAATATCGGCCTCGACGGCGTCATCCCGCCAGCGGGTGTCGTGCGCCGCGACCAGGACGATCCCTATTTCGTCGTCGCCGCCGACAAGGGCACGGCAACCTTCTCCGATATCGCCAATGCCATCTCCGAAAGGCACGGGTTCTGGCTCGACGACGCCTTCGCCAGCGGCGGCTCGGCCGGCTACGACCACAAGAAGATGGGCATCACCGCCAAGGGCGCCTGGGAAGCGGTCAAACGGCATTTCCGCGAGATGAACCGCGACATCCAGACCTCGCCCTTCACCGTCGTCGGCGTCGGCGACATGTCGGGCGACGTGTTCGGTAACGGCATGCTGTTGTCGCCGAAGACCCGGCTGATCGCCGCCTTCGACCATCGCGACATCTTCATCGATCCCGATCCGGACATGGCGGCCTCGATGGCCGAGCGCGAGCGCATGTTCGCGTTGCCGCGTTCGAGCTGGCAGGATTATGACAAGACCAAGCTGTCGGAAGGCGGTGTCATCGTCTCGCGCAGCCTGAAGTCGATCACCTTGCCGGCAGCCGCGGCGGCGGCGATCGGCCTCGCCAGGACGACCGCCACGCCGGTCGAGATCATGACCGCCATCCTCAAGGCGCCCGTCGATCTCCTGTGGTTCGGTGGCATCGGCACCTATCTGCGGGCATCGACCGAAACCAATGCCGAGGTCGGCGACCGCGCCAACGATGCCATCCGCATCACCGCGCTCGACGTGCGCGCCAAGGTGATCGGCGAGGGCGCCAATCTCGGCGTCACGCAGCGGGCGCGCATCGAGTTCGGCATGAATGGCGGCCGCTGCAATTCGGACGCCATCGACAATTCGGGCGGCGTCAATTGCTCCGACGTCGAGGTCAACATCAAGATCGCGCTGGCGTCGGCGATGCGCAAGGGATCGCTGACGCGGCCGGCGCGCAACAAGCTGCTGGCCGAGATGACCGACGAGGTCGCGGCCCTGGTGCTGTCCAACAACTACCAGCAGACGCTGGCGCTTTCGATTGCCCGCAAGCGCGGCCTCGCCGACATCGCGCATCAGGCCCGGTTCATGTCCGCGCTCGAAGCGCGGGGCCTGCTCGATCGCGTGGTCGAGACGCTGCCGTCGCCGGCCGCCCTTGCCGAACGCGAGGCACGCGGCGAACCGCTGACCCGGGCCGAGCTCGGCGTGCTGCTCGCCTATGCCAAGATCGTGCTGTTTTCCGACATCGTCGCCAGCGACGTGCCTGATGACGCGCATTTCGACCGCGATCTGATGGGCTATTTCCCGGACCGGATGGCGAAGAAGTACGCTTCCGAAATCCACGGTCACCGGCTGCGTCGCGAGATCATCGCTCGCGTCGTCGCCAACGATCTGGTCAACCGCGGTGGCCCGTCCTTCGTCAACCGGTTGCAGGAAGCCACAGGGCGCACCGCCGCCGATGTGGTGCGAACCTTCGCCATGGTGCGCGACGGCTTTGCGCTGCCGGCGCTCTATCGCGAGATCGACGCGCTCGACAACCAGATCGATGGCCAGGTGCAACTCGATCTCTATCAGATTGTGAGCCGGCTCATCTATATGAGCAGCGGCTGGTATCTGAAGAACGATACCGGTACGGCACCACTCGGCCAGCGCATCGCCGAACTGCAGGATGCGCGCAAGGCGCTGGAGCCCAAGCTGCTATCGCTGCTGCCGGCTTTTTCGCGCGAGCGCATCGAGGAGAGGCGGCACGGTCTGTTCAAGGCGGGCACCCCGGAGAAGCTGGCCGAACAACTGGCGATGAGCGAGGCGGCGGAGCTCATTCCCGACATCGCGCTGACGGCGCGCACCGCCGGTGCCGACATTGTCGCGGCCGCCAAGGCGTTTTTCGCCGTCAGCGATGCCTTCCGCATCCCGCGTGTCGAGGACGCGGCGCGCTCGATCACACCATCGGACTATTACGATCAACTCGCCCTGTCCCGCGCCACCGACACGATCGGCGCGGCGCGGCGCGGCATCGCGGTGGCCGCGCTCACCGGCCATGCCAAGGCGGCCGATCCGGTGGCGGCCTGGCTGGAAGCCGGCGGCGAGCGGGTGGCGCGCATCCGCGAGCGGCTGCAGGCGCTGACCGAAGGCGGCGACATCACCGTCTCGCGGCTGTCGGTGGCGTCGGGGCTGATGAGCGATCTGACGGGAATGTGACGAAATCTTGCGGAGGTTGGCGCCGCCCCTCATCCGGCTGCCGCCATCTTCTCCCCGCATAGTGACGGGGAGAAGGGAACTGGCTGGGATGACGGCGCTCATTCTGCGACATCGAGAATTGGCGAAATCCTCGGCGACAACCTCTTTCTCCCCGTCACTATACGGGGAGGTGAGGCGTGGTCGGCGCAGCGGACGAAAAGCCAATTGCTTGGCTTTTCGAACAACGAACCCCGGCAGGGCAATGAGCGGCAGCGCAACGCTTGTCATTTGCATGAACACCGGAAAAATGCAGACATGGCGCGCGAAGCGGGTGCCGGGGGAATCAGCATGGCGGTAGCGACAATGCAGCGGTCGTCCGGGCGTGGCATCTGGGGGTGGATGTTCTTCGACTGGGCGGCGCAGCCGTTCTTCACGGTCGTCACCACCTTCATTTTCGGTCCCTATTTCGTTTCGCGCATGGCGGGCGATCCCACCACCGGCCAGGCCGTCTGGGGCTATGGTATCGCGGCGGCCGGGCTGGTCATCGCGGTGCTGTCGCCGATCCTCGGTTCGATCGCCGACCAGACCGGACCGCGCAAGCCATGGATCGCCTTCTTCGCCGCGATCAAGATCACCAGTCTCACATTGCTGTGGTTCGCCGCCCCCGGCTCGAACCTGTTTCTGATCGTGGCGCTGTTCTCGCTGGCGTCGGTGGCGGCGGAATTCTCCACGGTGTTCAACGATTCCATGATGCCGCGGCTGGTGCCGAAGAGCGAGATCGGCCGCATCTCCAACATGGCCTGGGGGCTCGGCTATCTCGGCGGCATGATCGCGCTGATCTTCGTCGTCACCTGCCTGGCCGGCTCACCGGAGACCGGCAAGACGATCATCGGCATCACCCCATTGTTCGGTCTTGATCCACAGCTGGGCGAGGATGCCCGCGCCACCGGGCCGTTGTCGGCCGGCTGGTATTTCCTGTTCATCCTGCCGATGTTCTTCTTCACGCCCGACGCCATCAAGGGCATCCCGATCGGGCCGGCGGTGCGCGAAGGCCTGTCGGAGCTGAAATCGACGCTGGCCGAGGTGCGTCGGCGTGGCGGCATCTTCCGCTTCCTCGTTGCCCGCATGATCTATCAGGATGGCGTCAACGCGTTGCTGGCGCTCGGCGGCACCTTCGCCGCGGGGATGTTCCACTGGTCGATCACCGAGATCGGCATGTTCGGCATCATTCTCAACGTCGTCGCCATCTTCGGTTGCTGGATCGCGGCAAGGCTGGACACCGCCCTCGGTTCCAAGGCGGTGGTGATGATCGCGCTGGTCATGCTGTCGGTCGCCACCATCGGTATCATCTCGACGGGGCCGGGCTTCACGCTGCTCGGTGTGATACCGCTCTCGACAATCGATTCAGGCGGCCTGTTCGGCACCGCGGCCGAAAAAGCCTATATCCTGTACGGTCTGCTGATCGGGCTGGCTTTCGGGCCGGTGCAGGCCTCGTCGCGCTCCTACATGGCGCGCAGCGTGACCGCAGCTGAATCCGGCCGCTATTTCGGCATCTATGCGCTGGCCGGCCGGGCAACCAGTTTCCTGGCGCCGTTCATGGTGGCGACGATCACCGCCACCAGCGGCTCGGCGCGGCTCGGCATGGCGGCGATTATCTTGTTCCTGGCGATAGGCATGGCGATCCTGGTTCGCACGCCATATCCGGCCGATCGGCCGGTGGAGTAATTAGGCCGAACGAAGGCGCCGGCCCTCATTGCCCTGCCGGATGAGGGGGGCGCGACCTTCTAGATTAGTGTCTGAAATGCCGTACGCCGGTGAACACCATGGCGATGCCATGTTCGTCGGCAGCGGCGATGACATTGTCGTCGCGCATCGAACCGCCCGGCTGGATCACGGCGGTGGCACCGGCTTCGATAGCCGACAGCAGGCCATCGGCGAAAGGGAAGAACGCGTCGGAAGCGACGACCGAGCCCTTGGTCAGCGGCTCGACCCGTCCCGCCGCCTCCGCGGCGTCGAGCGCCTTGCGCGCGGCGATGCGTGAGGAATCGACCCGGCTCATCTGGCCGGCGCCGATGCCAACGGTGGCGCCGTCCTTGGCATAGACGATGGCGTTCGACTTGACGTGCTTGGCGACGCGGAAGGCGAATTTGAGGTCAGCCATTTCGCCGGGCGTCGGCGCGCGCTTCGTCACCACCTTGAGTTCGAGGTCGTCGACCACGGCATTGTCGCGGCCCTGGACGAGCAGGCCGCCGGCGACCGACTTGACCGTCGTGCCTGCCGTGCGCGGGTCGGGCAGTCCGCCGGTGACCAGCAGGCGCAAATTCTTCTTGGCAGCTATGATTGCCGCGGCCTCCTCGGTGGCATCGGGCGCGATGATCACCTCGGTGAAGGTCTTGACGATTTCCCCGGCCGCCTCGGCGTCGAGGGTGCGGTTCAAGGCGACGATACCGCCGAAGGCCGAGACCGGATCGCAGACGAGTGCCTTGGCGTAGGCCTCCTTCAGCGACGTGCCTTCGGCGACGCCGCACGGATTGGCGTGCTTGATGATGGCGACGGCAGCCGAGCGGTTGGGATCGAATTCGCCGGCCAGTTCGAAGGCGGCATCGGTGTCGTTGATGTTGTTGTAGGACAGCTGCTTGCCCTGGAGCTGCCGCGCCGTGGCAACGCCAGGCCGCTTGTCGCCATCGACGTAGAAGCCGGCACTCTGATGCGGGTTTTCGCCGTAGCGCATGACCTCGGCCAGCCTGCCGCCGAAGGCCCGCCAGGTAGGATGCTCGATCTCAAGCGCCTCGGCGAACCAGCCCGAAATCGCCGCGTCATAGGTGGCGGTGCGGGCAAAGGCCTTGGCCGCCAGTTTCTTGCGAAAATCCAAGGACAGGGAGCCGATGTTCATCTCCAGTGCGTTGAGCACCGCGGCGTAGTCGCCGGGATCGGTGACGATGGCGACGTAGGCGTGGTTCTTGGCCGATGCGCGGATCATCGCCGGGCCGCCAATGTCGATGTTCTCGACGATCGCCGCATAATCGGCGCCGGAGCGGCGGACGTCCTCGAACGGATAAAGATTGGAGACGACGAGATCGATCGGCTCGATGCCGTATTTGCGCATCGCCAACGCATGCTCGGGGTCATCACGGACGCCAAGCAGCGCGCCATGCACGGACGGGTGCAGTGTCTTGACACGGCCGTCCATGATTTCGGGAAAACCGGTGAGTTCGGAGACGTCGCGCACCGCCATGCCGGCATCGCCGATCGCTTTTGCCGTGCCGCCGGTGGAGACCAGTTCGACGCCGGCCGCGGCCAGCGCCCTGGCGAAGTCGACCAGGCCGGTCTTGTCGAAGACGGACAGCAGTGCGCGGCGGACCGGAACGAGGTCGGGGGCGGGAATGTTCTTGGCTGGAACGGCCATGGGCTGGCGGCCTTTCAAGTCTGGAGGAGCAGGCCCGCGCCGTAGCACATGAGGCCCGGAAATCAAGGGTTCGCTTTTTCGCGGCATGCCATTGCCGCCGCAACCTCAGTTGTGTTCGGGATAACCGGCGATCTTTGTCCGCGTAAGTTGCCAGTGGACTTCGGCAATCTCGGACGCCTTGAAGGCGAGCACGATCTGACGGCTGCGGCGCGGACCGCCCAGGCCGGCGAAATAGATCGATTCCTCCACTTCGGGCATGACTTCGTCCGAGGTGAACACCCAGGTGTCGGCCTGATCGGCGGTCAGGACCAGCCGCTCCTGCTCGTCCTGCAGCAGATTGATGTCCGGATGGACGTGAAAGCGCACGGTGATGAAATCGCGGCCATTGTTGCGGATCGCGGCGTTGCCGGGCCGCAGGAACCGGTCTCGACCCTCCAGCACATTGCCCTCCGAAGAGAGTTTCAGCTCACGCTCATGCAGGAAACCGAAGCGCTGGAGATAGCCGTCATGACGGGCGATGAAGCCGTGGACGCCCTTCTGGTCGATGCGCTTGCACTGCACGTGCTGCGGGCCGCCGATCAACGGTGAGCCCAATTGGTCGTTGACCCGCAGCGAGTGGGTGAAACGCGCCGAAGACGTGTCGTTGATGGTGGCTGTCGAATGCGCGGCGGTGGCGCGGGCCAGTGGCCGGAACTCGGCGGCGCCGTAGGTATCGATGCCGGCATTGACGATATAATGCTGGCGGCCCGACGACAGTTCGAAGGCGAGGCAGCCGGCATGCGCCGCATTGGACACGTCGACCGGCGGCGGCAGGCCGGTATCGGCGATGACGGTGGTGCCGCCCATGGCCAGCCGCTCATAGCCAGAATGCGGCGCATGCAGCAGCGGCAAGCCGGCGGTGTCGTCATGGCGCAGGATGGTGGCGATGCGGTCGTGGATGGTGGCGCCCATGCCGTTGAAGCGGGCGAGGCTGCCATCCTGGTGGCGGAAGAAACGCAGCGCCGGCAGCATGCGGTCAATGGCGCCGATCAGCGCCTGCGGCGGCGCTTCGGCCTGGTTGGCATAGGTCTGGCGCAGCGGCAGAAGGTCGGCGAGGATTTCCAGCACCGCCATTGGATTGCGCGAGACATGGCCGCCGTCGGCAAGGATCTGGCGATTGAGTTCCTCGGCGAGGTTGCGGGTGGCGGTGCGCAGCGCCGAGGCCGGCGCCGGCAGGGACAGGGCGGCAAAGGCCAGCGCGATGCGGGCGCGCAGCCGGTCCTTGCCGTCGGGCATTTCGCGCGCCATCGACTTGAGATAGCGGATCTGCACCGCCAGCGATTTCAGGAAAGCCCGGTAGAAGGGAAATTCGGCGCCTTGCAGCACGACGGAAGAATGCTGCAGCCAGGCGATGATGCGTTTGGCCGTCGTGCCCGGCTCCCAGGCAATGCCCGAAATATGGCTGCCATGCATGGCGATCCAGTCGGAAACCAGCGCGCGGGCGTTTGCCGCGGCAAGCTCCGTGCCGGCGGCACGCATATGGCGCAGCCAGCGGAAGCCATGCAGCGTCTTTTGCCAACCGTGATTGGGGACATTGATCTGGAAAGGGGATTTGCCGCCGGTCTCGACCAGATGGCCAGACAGCGGATAGCGGCCGTAATAGATTTCGAGCGCGATCTGCGGATCGGCCAGGCGCAGGTCGGGCGGCGCGATCAGGACGCGTTCGGGCGTGCGTCCGGAATAGCGCCAGCGATAGATCGGCCCGGCACGCAGGCGCCGGCGCGTCTTGCGCCAGAACTCCTTCGCGACCAGCGTCCACAGACGCGTCGTGTTGCCGGCAGCAACTGCCAAAACCCCTCCTGATCGTCCTCTACCCCGGCACAAGCTACATGATCGAACGTTTCGTGCGAAGACGAATTCCTGACAACGGTTCCGGTTAACTAGTCCTTAACCCGGATCCGCCCTAAAAAAGTCAGCAAATACGGATGTTTACACGCTTAGCCGGCACGACGCATGCGCGCAGCGAAGAAGCCGTCCAGACCGGAGCGCTCCGGCGCGCCGAGATCGAGATCGGCGGGCGTGGTACGCAGCGTGCCTTGCGGCGTCAGGAACAAGTCGATCCCGGCGATCTCGCCGTGCCGCAGCGGATCGTCGATGATTGCAGCCGTGTCCTTGAGGAAGGAACGATGCAGTTCTTCGCCTTCAAGCGGGTCGAGCGAACAATTGGAAAAGACGATCCGGCCGCCGGGCCTGACCAGCGTAGCGGCGCGGGCGAGCAGCCTGCGTTGCAGGTCGGCGAGCTTCTCGACGTCCGCCGCCGTCTTTGTCCACGGCACGTCGGGATGCCGGCGTACCGTGCCGGTCGAGGAGCACGGCGCATCGAGCAGCACGGCGTCAAACAATTCGCCGGGCTCAAACTTGAGCAGGTCGGCCTGGACGATGTCGGCCGACAGGGCAAGGCGAGCGAGGTTCTGCGCCAGCCGCGCCAGCCGGTTCTTCGAAGTGTCGATGGCGGTCACCCTGGCGCCGGCGAGAATGAGCTGCGCGGTCTTGCCGCCAGGCGCGGCGCAGAGATCGGCGACGCGCAGGCCGGTGACGTCGCCGAACAGCCGTGCCGGCAGGCTGGCCGCGGCATCCTGGACCCACCACGCGCCCTCTGCGAAGCCAGGCAATTCGGTGACGGCGCCGGCAAGCTTTTCCACCCGGACCGTTCCCGTGGGCAGGACGATGCCGCCGAGCTTTTCGGCCCAGAGTTCGGCATCGGCCTTGACCGAGAAATCGACTGGCGCCTCGTGGCGATGGGCAGCCAGGATCTGCCGGGCCTTCTCGGGGCCGTAGGCGGCCTTCAGCCGGTCGGAAAACCATTTTGGCGCTTCGTCGGTGGCGGCAAGCGCGGCCGGAAGCTCGGCTTCCTTGGCGCGCGCCAGCGTGCGCAGCACGCCGTTGACCAGACCGGAAAAGCGCTGGGTGCGGGGGTCGGACTTGGCGTGGGTCACGGCGAGGTCGACGGCGGCGCTGTCGGGAATGTCGAGGAACAGGATCTGCGCGGCCGCCACGTGCAGGATGTGCGACAAGGCAGTGGCATTGGGCGGCAGCGGCTTTTCCAGGCGCCGCGACAGCAGTCCCGATATGGTCATGCGGTAGCGCAGCGCGGTGACCAGGATGGCGCGTACCAGGCCGCGGTCGCGCAAATCGAGCGCCCTGTATTGCGGATGGCCGTTTTCATGATCGGTCAGGCCGTCGAGCGGCGTACGCGCGTCGATGACGGCGGCCAGCAGTCGCGCCGCCGCCTTGCGCGCCGCGAGACCGGCAACGAATTCGCCGCCGGCATTGTGTTCCTGATCGCTTGAAACCGTGCGCCGAGGTGCCCTGCCCGCCACGCTCACGACCACGGGCCCCTGGGCCCGGTCGGATTGCGGCCCCACGGATTGGATGTGGGCCTGGCCGGTTCCGCCGGCGGTTCAGGGGGGAGTGGCTTGCCCTGCGGTGGCGTCGGCGCCTGGCGCTGCGTCGCCCGTGGCGCGCCATCGCCTATCTGCTGAGCCATCGCCTGCAGCGCTGCGATGCGGTTGTCGGTGCTCGGATGGGTGGAGAACAGACTGTCCATGCGCTCGCCATGCAGGGGGTTGATGATGAAGAGATGCGCCATCGCCGGATTGCGCTCGGCGTCGGGGTTGGGAATGCGTTCGGCCCCTCGGGCGATCTTGTCAAGCGCGGAGGCCAGCCACAGCGGGTGTCCACAGATTTCGGCGCCGCGCCGGTCGGCCTCGTATTCGCGGGTGCGGCTGACCGCCATCTGCACGATCATGGCGGCAAAAGGCGCCACGATCATCGCCGCCAGCACGCCGACGAAGCCGAACGGGTTGTTGTTGTCGCGGTTGCCGCCGAAGAAAAAGGCGAAACTGCCGAGCATCGAGATGGCTCCGGCAAAGGTTGCGACGATGGTCATGGTCAGCGTGTCGCGGTGCTGGACGTGGGCGAGCTCATGCGCCATCACGGCGGCGACCTCTTCATGGGTCAGCCGCTGCAACAGGCCGGTGGAGGCGGCGACCGCCGCGTTCCGCGGATTGCGGCCGGTGGCGAAGGCATTCGGCTGCGGACTGTCGATCAGATAGGTCCTGGGCATCGGCAACCCGGCCTGCTTGGCCAGTGCCTGGACGATGGCGTAATATTCCGGGGCGTTCTTCTCATCGACCTCGACGGCGTGGTTCATCGACAGCACCATCTTGTCGGCGTTCCAGTAGCTGAACAAATTGGTGCCGGCGGCGATCACCAGCGCGATCATCATGCCGCCCGAGCCGCCGATCAAAAACCCAACGCCCATGAACAGCGCTGTCATCGCGGCAAGCAGCATGGCGGTGCGAATGGTGTTCATCGTCTGCTCCTGTCTCGACGGTGGCAAAAAAGGGTCGATCCTTGTGTGGTCATCGCTATATGATGGGAAACGCCCGTTCCTGTTTCAATCCGCCCGAGACGTCGCATGCACGAGGAAACCAGCAAAACGCCCGCCGCCGGCCCGAAGGAACTGACGCCGGCTGCCCGCCGCGCGCTGCAGGAAGCCGAGGCAAGGCGGCAGGACTACCGCCGCAGGGAAGCAGCGCTTCCCCGCGAGATCGGCGGCCGTGGCGGCAAGGAACCCGGCCGCTATGGCGACTGGGAGGTGAAGGGCCTGACCAGCGATTTTTAGAGCAATTCCAGGAAAAGTGCGTAGCGGTTTTCCGTCCGGAATTGCGCGAAAACAAAGAGTTAGAGCGGTTCGGCGATTCAAACGCTCACCGCTTTAGAGTGAGTTGATATTCGGGGTGAGGCCGGCCTGACCTGAATATCGACACGCTCCCGGCAGCGTTGCGTTTTATGCAGCGTCGCGCTGAGGCTCGAGCGCAATCCAGCCACGTTCGTCGAGAGCGATGTCGATCGCATCGTAACCTGCGATCGCGGCATGATGCGTCGCCAGCGGATGCTGGTGCGTGGCGTTGATCACCATGACCGACGCGCCCGCCGCCTCCGCCGCCGCGATGCCGGCCGGGGCATCCTCGAACACCAGACAATCGCGCGCCTCGAAGCCAAGTCGTCTTGCGCCGAGCTGGAAGCAATCGGGCGCCGGCTTGCCGCGGGAAACGTCCTCCGCCGTGACGAGGACCCCGGGGACAGGAATGCCGGCGACCTTCATGCGTGCAAGCGCCAAAGAGCGTGGCGCCGAGGTCACGATCGCCCAGCGCTCCGGCGGCAGCGCGTTGAGAAACGCCACGGCGCCGGCGATCTGGAGGATGCCATCGAGATCGGCCGCCTCCGCCTCCAGGAGCAGATCGGCTTCGTGCGCCGGATCGACGCCTGGGAGTGCCAGGGCGGTGATGGTTTCGATCGCCCGCACGCCATGGATCGTCGGCAGGAAGGCAGCGACGTCGAGGCCGTGACGCCGCGCCCAATCGCCCCAGACGCGCTCCGCCGAGGCGATGGAATTGATGAGCGTGCCGTCCATATCGAAGAGGAAGGCGGCGAATTTTCTGCCTGCGAACATGATTTTCCTTGAAGTGCGGGGAGGTGCGGTGGGAAGGACGCAACCGTAACGGCTGGGCGCCGATATGGAAAGACGCCAGAGCGCGCGTTGGGCGCGATCGAGGGAACAACCGTCACCTTGCGACGTTGAACGGCACCATCCCCTCCATGCGAACCAAGGGACGACGCCCATGCTGATCCGCCTCGGCTATGAGATTGCCATTGAATGCGCCGAGGCCACTCCGGTGATTTCGTTGCTCGAGATCCACAAGGACAGGCAGGCCGACATCAAGCGCCAGACGCGTGTGCTCACCTCGCCATCGGTGCCGTCCAGGCTCTATCACGACCTGCATGGCAACGCCTGCCGCCGGTTCACCGCGCCCGCCGGAGGCTTTCGCATCCTCTACGACGCCGTCGTCGAGGACAGCGGCGAGACGGACGAGGTCAACACGCTGGCCAGGGAAGTGCCGGTGGCGGAATTGCCGGATGAGGTGCTGGGCTATCTCCTGGGCAGCCGCTACTGCGAGACGGATCATCTGAGCAATCTCGCCTGGCAGCTTTTCGGGCACCTTCCATCCGGTTGGGCCCGGGTGCAGGCGATCGTCGATTATGTCCATAATCGCCTGTCCTTCGGCTATGGCTATGCGCGGTCGACCCGCACCGCCGCGCAGGCGCACGAGGAACGCGTCGGCGTGTGCCGCGACTTCGCCCATCTGGCGATCACGCTTTGCCGCTGCATGAACATTCCGGCGCGCTACGTGAACGGCTATCTCGGCGACATCGGCGTGTCGGCGGACCCGGCGCCAATGGATTTCTCGGCCTGGATGGAAGTTTTCCTCGACGGCAAGTGGTACACGTTCGATCCGCGCCACAACCGGCCCAGGATCGGTCGTGTCGTCATCGCGCGCGGCCGCGACGCCACCGACGTGCCTTTGCTGCACAGCTTCGGCCCGCACCAGCTCAGCCTTTTCAAGGTGTGGACATATGAGCAGGAAGGCAGGCTGTTCAATCCGCCCCACCACGGCATCGACAGGACCGTCAGCACACAGATGCTGGCCTAGGTATGTCGTTGTCCGGGTGAGGCCGGCCTTGCTGGCTGGCCCTCCTTCCAAACGCATTCGCCGCTCACCAGCGCACGGGATCGTGGCCTGCAACCATGGGACAGTTGGTCCGCTTCGGCACACAAAAGCCTGTGCCGCAACAGGACGTCGGCCCGCTTCGGCAATTGTCTCGTCGCCGGTATGGTAAGCGCCCCGTTAACGCGACGGTCGGCCCGGCTTTTCCGTTTACCGGCCGTTCACCTTTGCGAAGGGCGAAAGCAAGCAAAATCAAATGGTTGATGTTTGGCCGAAGGGGCCCCGGCCGGAGGCGGCGTCGTCCGGCTGGAATCCTGCATTGCCCTCTCCGCGGCGACGAGGCCGAGGCAAGCGGAGGCTGTTGGATGCGAAATTACGGGGGTCTTGTTCACGCGGTCGGCGGGTTCGCCAGGGACCGCGGTGGAAATTTCGCGGTCCTGTTCGGCTTTGCTGCCTCGGTCTTGGCGCTGGCCGCGGGCTTTTCGGTCAATGTCACTCAGCTCTACAATGCCAAATCGAGCCTGCAGGGCGTGGTCGATGCGGCCGTGACATCGACGGCGCGTGACCTGACCACCGGCGCCATCAAGGAAGCCGACGCCAACAAGTCGGTGCAGGCCTTTCTCGACGCCAACGACAGCGCCGGAATTCTGCACCCCGGCCAGATCGTGCTCGACAAGCTGATCGTCGACAGGACAGCCAATACGGTGCAGGCGGATGCCCACGTCGATGTCTCCCTGTTTTTCCCGATTTTCGGTATGGCGGACATGAAGCGCGTTACCGCCTCGACGACATCGCTCTATTCGGACAAGAACATCGAAGTGGCGATGATGCTTGATGTGACCGGTTCGATGGCCGCCAACTGGTGGGCCAAGACCGACAAGATCGGCGACCTGCGGGCTGCCGCTTCCGGCGCCGTCGAGGACCTGCTCGACAATAACATCGACCCCAACAATCCGCGCGTGCGCGTGGCGATCGTTCCTTATGCCGAAGCGGTGAACACCGGCGGCCTCGCGAACAGCGTCTTCGTCGAGCAGCCGGGTGGTTCCGATGTGCCGCCAGCAGTGGACGCACCGATACAGGTGGGTTCATCCGCACCCACCCGACCCGACAACTGTGCCACCGAGCGCAAGGACAAGGATGGCTATGCGGATTATTCGTCCGACGGGCCCTCGGCGCCGCGACTGAACAAACAGGGCAAGACCTATCTCGCCAAGATCAACCGGGACGATCGCATGGGAAGCTGCCCGAAGCCGGAGCTTATTCCGCTCTCAGCCGACAAGCAGAAATTGCTGAGCACTATCGCCAGTTTCAAGGCAGGTGGCGTGACCGCCGGCGGTATTGCCGTGCAATGGGGTTACTACATGCTTTCACCCACATGGCGCTCGACCATTGTCGACGCAAGGCTGGGCGCCGGCCCTGCCAATTTCGACAGCAGGAGAGTGGGCAAGGTCGCCATCCTGATGACGGACGGTCAGTTCAATACAGCTTTCGCCGGCGGGCGCGGCGCGCCAAGATCGCAGAATGCGGGCCAGATGTCGCGAAGCAATGCCGAAAGCATTTGCGATAACATGAAACGCGACGGCATCGAGATATTCACGATCGGCTTCGATCTCGACGATCCGTCCATGACATCGACCGAACGCGACCAGGCCAAGAGCGTGCTTCGGGACTGTTCCACTGCGGACACGTCCTCGCTGAAGCATTATTACGAAGCGGCAACGGGTCCGGAACTGAATGATGCCTTTAGCGCTATCGTACAAAACATCGAGCGTCTGACGCTGACCAAATAGCGGATGCGCCAAAAGGAAAAGGCCGCCGCTTCTTTCGAAGCCGGCGGCCTTCCGTGTTTCCGTCCATGGCGCGGCTCAATGGCGGTGACGCCCACGTCACCCGCCGCGCATCTCGCGCCTTAACGGGAAGACTGCTTCCCGAAAGTGCAATCCGCTGAGGCCACGTTCTGGAAAACGAAATCACTCGACATCGGATCACCTCCTTTCAGTTTGTTGAACACACCTTCATGATGGGGTGCGTCGCAGCAAATGACAAGGAGCCACGCTGAAAAAGGCACACCGTCAGCAACGCCGTTGAGAAGAGGGCCTCTCGCTCGGCTTGCGATCCACGGCCCAAACGGACAAGATCGTCCCATCTCGGGCCATGGGGAAACGAGCATGGACGCCACAGAAAGAGCCGCGCGCATCGTTCGAACGGCGATCGAGACCCTGAAACCGGGTTTCGCCGTCAGGCTGTGGACCGGCGAGCGCATCGGCCCCGCCGACGGGCCGGTTCTGGCGATCAATGATCAGGATATCGTCTGGCAGTTGGCCCGGCGGCCAAGCTTCTCGACGCTGGTCGAGATGTGGATTTCCAAAACCATCGATGTCGAAGAGGGGTCGCTGTTCGACCTCTATGCCCTGCCGTCCCAGGGCAAGCTGCGGGCGAAGCTTGGATCATTGCCCAAGCTGGCGATCCTGCGGGACTTGCCGGCCGTGCTGTTTTCGCGAAAGCAGATGACGGCACGGACCGACTTGTCCGGTCGCAACCCTTATGTCAGCGGGTCGAACAAGGAAGCGATCCAACATCATTACGACATTTCGAATGCTTTCTACCGGCTCTTCCTCGACGAACGGATGGTTTACAGCTGCGGCTACTTCAAGGATTTCGCCAATGACATCGATCAGGCGCAAATCGACAAGCTCGACCATATCTGCCGTAAGCTGAGGCTAAAGCCGGGCGAAAGCCTGCTGGACATAGGTTGCGGCTGGGGGGCGATGCTGATCCACGCCGCGAAGCATTACGGCGTCGTCGGTCATGGCGTGTCGCTGTCAGAAGAGCAGACGAAGTTGGCGCGCGAGCGCATCCGCGCCGAGGGGCTTGAGGAGCGGATCACCATCGAGATAAAATCCTACGCCGAGCTCTCCGGCACTTTCGACAAGATATCGTCGATCGGCATGTTCGAGCATTTGGGCCTCGCCAACCACGCTGCCTATTTTTCCGCGGTGCACCGTTTGCTGAAACCTGGCGGCATCTACCTGCACCACGCCATCACGCGGCGCAGCAAGGGCGACCTGAGGAAGACCTTGCGCAAGGGGCCGGAATACAAGGCGCTGATCAAATACATTTTTCCGGGCGGCGAGCTCGACACGATCGGGATGACGCTCGGCAATCTCGAAGCGCATAGCTTCCTCGTCCACGACGTCGAAAACCTGCGCGAGCACTACGCCCGCACCTGCGGGCTATGGGCCGAGCGCCTGCATGCGCGATTTGACGAGGCCATTGCCGAGGTGGGCGAGCCCAGGGCAAGGCTTTGGCTGCTCTACCTGACCGGCTGCTCCATCACCTTCGAACGCGCCTCGGCACAGATATTCCAGACGGTCGCCACCAAGCGCGCGCGAGGACCGAGCGGCCTGCCGCCGACGCGGGCCGATCTTTACCGGTAGCCGGCGCTGGGCGCTCGCCGCCGTCTCACTCGGCGATGCCCAGCGAAGCCATATAGGCCGCCGAAGCCGGGATCTTGGACTTGTCCTTGATCTCGATGATGAGGCGCGGATTGCTGTCGAGTTTGGCGAGCGCGGCAAACACCGAACGCCATGGGATCGTGCCTTCGCCGAGGCTCCAGTGACGATCGGCGTAGCCGTCGGCGTCCTGCAGATGGACATGCCGCAGGCGGTTGCCGGCGGCGTGCACGTAGTAGTCGACCGGCGGTGCCTCGGTCGAGCCATGGGCATAGTACGCGTGGCCGGTGTCGATGGAGACTGCGACCGCGGGCGACTTGAAGCTGTCGGCCAATGCCACGCGGATATGCGGATCCTTGTCCTCGATGTTTTCCAGAACCATGGTGCAGCCGATGTCTTCGGCCCGCCCGACCGCTTCGCTCAGCGTCAACCGACAGTATTCGATGATTTTTTCGCGCTCGCCAGGATTGTTGTCGAGGTTGTTGTAGGACCAGGTCGTATAGGGGCTGTGGACAACCATGTGCGTCGCCCCGATGGTGGCACAGACATCGAGGCCTTGCAGCAGGCGTTTGCTGACGACGTCGCGAATATCGGCGTCCTGCGAGGCGATGGTGAAGCCCCAGAATGGCCCGTGGATCCCGAGCCGTCCCTCATAGCCATCGAGAAGCTTTTTGGCCCGGGCCGCGAGCGGCCCCCAGTCGCCATTGAGAACACTGGCCTCGGTGAAGCTTTGCAATTCGAGGTCGCGCTGCTTTTCGAAAAGCCAGTCGCGATGGATTTCGAGGTCGTCCAGGGTCATGGCGGCGCCAAGGATGGGCAGGGACGTCATAGGCACTCCGGTTGGCGGGATGTGAAATGGATGCCGACGGAAGCGGCAAGGCGGGTCGCGCCAGCTGTATGGCGCGGTTTTCTGTCACCCGTATTACAAGCCGCGCGAACGGCGACGCCACACCTCGATCGCACCGGGCGGCGAGCTCCGAAAACTATGCCGTTACAAATCGCATCGGCGCGCCGATCTCGAGACGGCCGGGCTGGTCGACGGTGCAATAGACGCCGAGATTGTGCGCGTTGTGGCGGACAAGGTTGCGCAGGATGGCCGGATCATTGTCGAAGCCGTCCTGGGCGACGATGGTAAAGCCGCAGCGGCGGCAGGGTTCGGAGATGGTCAGGACGAGGTCGCCGATGGCGAGCTTGCGGCCGATCCATTCGGTTTCGGGAAACGAGCCGTCGACAGGAGCCATGTCGACGACGATATTGGGGCGGAAACGGCGGGGATCGGCGGCACCGTCCGGATGAAGCGCCTTCAGCCGCGCCAGGGAGGCCGTGGTCAGGAGATGGACCGGCGCCTTGCGATAGCGCTCCGCGGTCAACGGCCCGGCATAGCCGGCCGCATTCTGCCCGCGGAACGGCCGGATCGAGGCGCCGAAGCCGAGATAGGCAGACACGGCGCGGTCGCATTCGGCCCCGGGAGCGGCGAGCCAGGCGCCGTCCGGGACGGCGATTTCCAGTTCGCCGTCGCGGTTCAACCGGGTCCGGATGCGCGGCACCTTGTGCCACTTGGCGTCACGGTCGGGCCGGGCGATCTCGTTGTCGGCGGTATCGACGAGGCCGAACATGCGGTCGCCCTCGATGCTGTCGGTGCCGACCATGATGGCGTCCTGGCGCTCGCCGGCGAGCGAACTCGCCGGATAGCGCCACAACTGGGTGACGGTGCCCAATGCCGGGTCTTCCCGCATCAGCCCTTCTTGTTCTGCCGGTTGGCGACGAGGTCGTCGACGACGGCCGGATCGGCCAGCGTCGAGGTGTCGCCAAGGGCGGCGAAGTCGTCCTCGGCGATCTTGCGCAGGATGCGGCGCATGATCTTGCCCGAGCGCGTCTTGGGCAGGCCCGGCGCGAACTGGATCTTGTCGGGCGAGGCGATGGCGCCGATCTCCTTGCGGACGTGGGCGACGAGCTCCTTGCGCAGCTCCTCGGTTGCCTCGACGCCCTTCATCAAGGTGACGTAGCTGTAGATGCCCTGGCCCTTTATGTCGTGAGGATAGCCGACGACGGCGGCTTCCGAGACCTTCTCATGGCTGACCAGTGCCGATTCGACCTCGGCCGTGCCCATGCGGTGGCCGGAAACGTTGATGACGTCGTCGACGCGGCCGGTGATCCAGTAATAGCCATCGGCGTCGCGGCGGCAGCCGTCGCCGGTGAAGTATTTTCCCTTGTAGGTCGAAAAATAGGTCTGCACGAAGCGGTCGTGGTCGCCATAGACGGTGCGCATCTGGCCGGGCCAGGAATCGGTGATGCAGAGATTGCCGTCGGCGGCGCCTTCCAGCACCTTGCCTTCGCCGTCGACCAGCTGCGGCTTGACACCGAAGAACGGCCGCGTCGCCGAGCCCGGCTTGAGGTCGGTGGCGCCCGGCAGCGGCGTGATCAGGATGCCGCCGGTCTCGGTCTGCCACCAGGTGTCGACGATCGGCACCTTGCCGTTGCCGACGACGTTGAAATACCACTCCCAGGCTTCCGGATTGATCGGCTCGCCGACCGAACCCAGCACGCGCAACGATTTGCGCGATGTCTTCTTCACGGGATCGTCGCCGGCGCCCATCAGCGCGCGCAACGCCGTCGGAGCGGTGTAGAAGATGTTGACCTTGTGCTTGTCGATGACTTCCCAGAAGCGCGACTGCGATGGATAGTTGGGCACACCTTCGAACATAAGCGTGGTGGCCCCATTCGCCAGCGGTCCGTAGACGATGTAGCTGTGGCCGGTGACCCAACCGACATCGGCCGTGCACCAGTAGATGTCGCCGTCATGGTAGTCGAAGACATATTGGTGCGTCATCGAGGCATAGACGAGATAGCCGGCGGTGGTGTGCAGCACGCCCTTCGGCTTGCCGGTCGAGCCGGATGTGTAGAGGATGAACAGCGGATCCTCCGCCTTCATCTTCTCCGGCTTGCACTCGGGTTTCACGGTCGCTACTTCGTCGTGATACCAGACGTCGCGCCCCGGCGCCCAGGCGATCTTGCCGCCGGTGCGGCGCACGACGACAACGCTCTTGACCGTGACATGGTTCTTGGCGGCGATGTCGATCGCCTTGTCGGTGTTCTCCTTCAGCGGGATCGGCTTGCCGCCACGAAGGCCCTCGTCCGATGTGATGACGAAGGTCGATTCGCAGTCGACGATGCGGCCGGCCAGCGCATCCGGCGAAAAACCGCCAAAGACGATCGAATGGATGGCGCCGATGCGCGTGCAGGCCAGCATCGCATAGGCGGCCTCGGGGATCATCGGCATGTAGATGGTGACGCGGTCGCCCTTCTTGACGCCGTGCTTCTTCATCACATTGGCGAGCCGGCAGACATGCTCATGGAGCTCGTTGTAGGTGATCTTCTTGTCGTCATAGGGGTTGTCGCCTTCCCAGATGATGGCGGTCTGGTTGCCGCGTTTCTTCAGGTGGCGGTCGATGCAGTTGTAGGAAACGTTGGTCAGCCCGTCCTCGAACCACTTGATCGACACCTTGCCGTCGAACGAGGTGTTCTTGACCTTGGAAAAGGGCTTGAACCAGTCGATGCGCTTGCCGTGCTTGCCCCAGAATTTATCCGGGTTCTTGACGCTGTCGGCGTACCATTTGAGATAGGTGTCGTTGTCGATCAGCGCGTTCTTCTTCCACGCCGGCTGGACGCGATGCACATGCACTTCGGACATTTCTTGACTTCCCTCCCGAATCGATCCGCCGGCTTGCAACGCCGTCAGGATCGCGGCGACGCGGCCACGAATTCGCGCGCATTATTAACAGTTCCGCGAAGACGGCAATATTAGACGTTGGATTCGCGTGGCGCGATGCCGCAGCGGTTGCGCAAAGCGCTGTCAGCACTCCCGGAGCATCGCTGCTAAGCGCATGTTTTGCCGTAGAAAAAGCCCGGCGTGGTCGCGAGAAATCAATAGACAGTTAAGCAACCGCGCGCACAATCCGACGTTGGGAGGAAAGGAGAATCAATCTGGGGACCGCAATGCGCGACCATTCCGAAATGGATCTGATGCTCAAGGGCTATGGCCTGACCACCGCCAAGATCCTCTATCATTTCCCCGACCATCCGCATTTGCTGCAGAGCTTCATCTGGCAGGACTACGACATCGCCCCGAAATTTCCGGTGCTGATCAAATTCATCGAGTTCTGGAAGGCAAGGCTCGACGGGCCGCTGCATTCGGTGTGCTACACCCACCAGAAGCTGATCGCGCCAAATGAATGGCGCAAGGTCGATGGCGAGTTCGTGTTGCACTGAACGGAGTAATCTCCCCCCTCGAGGGGGAGATCAGCGGCTTCATCACACCGCCGGCGGATTCAGCCGGGCAAATCCTTCCTGGCGGCGATAAGGGAAATACGGATAGGGCGCGGTGACTTCGCTTGCCGCGTCGAGTTTTTTCATCTGTTCCGGCGTCAGGGTCCAGCCGACGGCGCCGAGATTCTGGCGCAGCTGCTCCTCGTTGCGGGCGCCGATGATCACCGATGAAACGGTCGGGCGCCGCAGCAGCCAGTTGATGGCGATCTGCGGCACCGTCTTGCCGGTTTCCCGCGCCACCGCATCGAGGGCATCCATGACCCGGTAGAGATGCTCGTCCTCGACCGGCGGGCCGAAGCTCGCGGTCTCGTGCAGCCGGCTCCTTTCCGGCAGAGGCTGGCCACGGCGGATCTTGCCGGTCAGGCGGCCCCAGCCCAGCGGGCTCCACACCAGAGCGCCGACGCCCTGGTCGAGGCCGAGCGGCATCAGCTCCCACTCATAGTCGCGGCCGAGCAGGGAATAGTAGACCTGATGCGCGACATAGCGGGGATAGCCATGTTTCTCCGCCAGGCCGAGCGACTTCATCACTTGCCAGCCGGAGAAGTTGGAGACGCCGACATAACGCAGCTTGCCGGCGCGTACGAGGTTGTCGAGCGTGGACAGCACTTCCTCGATCGGCGTCACGGCATCGAAGGCATGCAGCTGCAGCAGGTCGATATAGTCGGTGCCGAGGCGCTTCAGCGCGGCGTCGACGGACTTGATCAGCCGCGAACGTGACGAGCCATGGTCCGCCGGCCCGTCGCCCATGGGCAGCGCGGTCTTGGTCGAGATCAGCACGGCGTCGCGGCGGCCCTTGATCGCTTCACCAAGCACGTCCTCCGAGGCGCCGTTCGAATAGACGTCGGCGGTGTCGAACAAGTTGACGCCGGCCTCGAGGCAGATGTCGATCAGCCGCCGCGCCTCTTGCGCGTCGCTGTTGCCCCAGGCGCCGAACAGCGGGCCGGAGCCGCCGAAGGTGCCCGCGCCGAATGATAGCACCGGCACCTTGAGACCCGATGCGCCGAGAGGTCGATAGTCCATGATTTCGCTCCTTGTAATGTCGGTTGTGGATTGGCGTCTGTCAGCACCCGGCCGTGGCCGGGACGGCGATCGCGGCGCCGCGCTCCAGGCGCAGCGCCAGAAACACCACGGCGAGTGCCGCGAGCGGCACGATGCCGGCGATCAAGGGAACAAAGCCGAGGCCAGGGCCATGATCGATGACGAACCCGCCGAGCCACGCGCCAATCGCATTGCCGAGGTTGAAGGCGGCGATGTTGAAGGAAGAGGCGAGACCCTGGCCGGCGCCCTTGGCCTTCTCCAGCACCCATATCTGCAGCGGCGCTACGGTGGCGAAGGCGGCCGCGCCCAGCAGACCGACGGCGATGATCGCCGCGATCGGCTGGTGCATGGCCACGGTCATGACGAACAGGACGGCTGAAAGCGCGACCAGCGTGCCGATGACCGTCGGCATGAGATGCCGGTCGGCGAGGCGCCCGCCGAGCAGATTGCCGGCGACCAGCCCGCCGCCGAAGACGAGCAGGATCGGCGACACGGCGGCTTCTGAAAAGCCGCTTATGCGGGTGAGGATCGGCGCCAGATAGGTGAAGGCGGCAAAGACGCCGACCCAGCTCAGCACCGTGGTCAAAAGGCCAAGCAGCACCGGCCGGCGGCCAAGCACGGCAAGCGCGCCCTCGGAACTCTCCTCGTCGTTTGCCGCGGCCGGTTCGTCGCGCGGCACCAGCAGCGCGATCACTGCGAAGGCGACGACGCCGACCAGGGTCACGGCAAGGAAAGTCGAGCGCCAGCCATAGGCCTGGCCGAGCCAGGTGCCGAACGGCACGCCCAGGATGTTGGCGACTGTCAGGCCGGTGAACATCAGCGCGATGGCCGAAGCCTTCTTGTTGGGGGCGACGAGACCGGTGGCAACGACCGAGCCGACGCCGAAGAAGGAGGCATGGGCGAAGGCGGTGAGCACGCGCGCGGCCATCAGCGTCCAGTAGTCGGGCGCCAGCGCGCAGGCGAGGTTGCCGACGGTGAAAACCACCATCAGGGCGAGCAGCAAGGTCTTGCGCGACAGCCGGCCGGCTACCGCGCCGAGCAGCGGCGCGCCGACCACCACGCCCAGCGCATAACCGGAAATGAGCAGGCCCGCCGCCGAGATCGAGACGCCGAGATCGGCGCTGACGTCGAGCAGCAGGCCCATGATGACGAATTCGGTGACGCCGATGCCGAAGGCGCCGGCGGTCAGAGCGTAAAGAGCAAGAGGCATGGCGGTGGGTCCATCTTTCAGCAGAGGACGCCTGGTTCGCGCCCCGGCCTGGAACATCGTGATCCGCCATGTTGTGAACCAGACTTGCGCAAGGCATATTTCTTGTGAAATAGATTCACAGATGGCCAGGCCCGATATCAACCGCTCCGGCGAGATCGAAGTCTTCGTGCGCGTCGTCGAGGCGGGCAGTTTCTCGGCCGCGGCGCGACGGCTGCGCATGACGCCATCGGCGGTCAGCAAGCTGATCGCGCGGCTGGAGGCGCGGCTCGGGGCACGGCTGGTCAGCCGCTCGACGCGCAAGCTGCAACTGACGCCGGAAGGGACGGCTTTCTACGAAAGCGGAGTGCGCGTCCTGGCCGATCTCGATGCGGCCGAGCGGGAAGCCGCGGCGGGTGCGGCGCCGCGCGGCCGGCTGAGGGTCAACGCCTATGTGCCGTTTGGCCAGCATCGGCTGCTGCCGCTGCTGCCACGGTTTCTCGAACGCCATCGCGAAATTTCCGTCGAGGCGGTGCTGACCGACAACGTCATCGATCTCATGGAAGAGCGCGCGGACGTCGCGATCCGCGCCGGGCCGCTTCGCGAGTCACGATTGGTGGCGCGCAAGCTCGGCCAGAGCCGGATGGCGGTGGTTGCCGCGCCCTTCTATCTCGAAGCGCGCGGCACGCCGCTGACGCCCGGCGATCTCGTCCACCACAACATGCTTGCCTTCGGCTTCGTCCGGTACATCGACGGCTGGCCGTTCATCGACGCGGCCGGCGCATCGGTCATGGTGCCGATCAAGGGCAACGCCACGGTGAGCGACGGCGAGGCGATGCGGCTCTCCGCCCTTGCGGGAGCGGGCATTGCGCGGCTGGCACGCTGGCATGTCGAGCCCGACATCGCCGCCGGCCGGCTGGTGCCGCTGCTGGAGGACTTCAACCCCGGTGACGAAGAGCCGACACATGCGGTCTATGTCGGCCAGGGCAAGCATCTTCCTGCACGCGTGCGGGCCTTCCTCGACTTTCTTGCCGAAAGCGTCCGGTTGTAAACGAAAGCCGCACCCATGAGACACACGGCTTTCGAACAGGCCGGCTTGCCCGCGGCCCGAACTATGCCTTCGGCACGAAAGGCGCCGGACGACGGCCAGCACCCTGGCGTTCGACCATCCAGCCGGGATATTCGGCCGGCAGAGCGCTCACGTCATCCAGTCTGGCGAGGTCGTCGGCGTCGAGCTTTACTTCGGTCGCGGCAAGGTTCTGCTCGAGCTGCTCCATGCGGCTGGCGCCGATGATCACGCTCATCACGAAAGGCTTGGCCAGGACATAGCCGAGCGCCACCGTGGCGACGCTGACATCATGCTTCCCAGCGATTTCGCGCATGACAGCGACAGACGCCCAGGCGCGATCCTCGTTGACCGGCGGGAAGTTGAACGAGGCGCGGCGGCCCTCGCCATTGCCGGGCGCACCCGGCCCATATTTGCCGGACAGCAAGCCGCCAGCCATCGGCGACCACACCATCAGGCCGAGCTTTTCCTCGTTGATCAGCGGCACGATCTCGCGTTCGAGGTCGCGGCCGGCGATCGAATAATAGGACTGGATGGTCTCGAAACGGGCAAAGCCCTTGCGGTCAGCGATGCCGAGCGCCTTGGCGATGCGCCAGGCCTGCCAGTTGGAGACGCCGACATAGCGGACCTTGCCACTGGAGACGAGATCATCAAGCGCCCGCAGCGTCTCGTCGATCGGCGTCACGGCATCGGTGCCGTGCAGCTGATAGAGGTCGATATGGTCGAGCTGCAACCGTTCGAGGCTGGCATCGACCGAATCCATGATATGGCCGCGCGAGGAGCCACGCTGGTTCGGGCCTTGGCCCGTGGCGCCGTGGACCTTGGTGGCGATGACCACGTTCGTTCTGGCCACGCCGAGGTCCCTGAGCGACTGGCCGAGCAGGCGTTCGGACTCGCCGAAGGAATAGACGTCGGCCGTGTCGAAGAAGTTGACGCCGGCGGCAAGCGAGCGGCCGACGATCTCGTTGACGCCTTTCTGGTCGAGGCTGGCGATCAGGCCCCATTGGGCGTTCTGGCCGGCGGCGCCGAAGGTCATGGTGCCGAGGCAAAGTTCGGAGACGAATAGCCCGGTATTTCCAAGCTGGTTGTAACGCATGGTGAGGCTCCAGGAGAATGTGTGTGATACACAAGACAAATAGGAACGGTACGTTTCGTTTCAAGCGTCGGCATAGTGGCGCTCGTTGAGCAGGGCTTATAGCACAGCAAGCTGGAGATTCGGGTCGGACTACCTGCTGCCGAAGATCGCCGACCCGACCCGGACGCTGGTGGCGCCGAAGGCGATCGCCGTCTCGTAGTCGCCCGACATGCCCATCGAGAGCTTCGCGACGCCAGCCTCTCTCGCCAGTTTTTCCAGCAGCGCGAAATGCGGGCCGGGATTCTCGTCCGCCGGCGGAATACACATCAGACCTTCGATGGCGAGACCGTGGACTTCCCGGCAGCGCTTGACGAAGGCGACCGCCTCGCGCGGCTCGATGCCGGCCTTCTGCGGCTCGGAGCCTGTATTCACCTGGACATAAAGCTTTGGCGCACGGCCTTGCCGGATAGTTTCCTTGGCGAGTTCGGCGGCGATCTTCTCGCGGTCCACCGTCTCGATGACGTCGAACAGCGCCACCGCCTCCCTGGCCTTGTTCGACTGCAGCGGACCGATCAGGTGCAGTTCGATATCCGCAAATGCCTCTTTCAGATCAGGCCACTTGCCTTGCGCCTCCTGTACGCGGTTTTCGCCGAAGACGCGCTGGCCGGCCTCGATCACCGGCCGGATGTCGGCAGCGTCGAAGGTCTTGGAAACCGCCACCAGCGTCACCGCGCCGGCTTCGCGACCGGCTTCCCGCTCGGCGGCGGCGATCTTCGCCTTTACCGCGAAAAACTGCTGAACGGTGTCACCCATATGCAAATCCCGCTGTTTTGACCCGCGTTTTTGACCGCCAAGATGCCCATATGGTTGACGGGTTTGCCAAACCATGGTGAACACCCGGACCACAATCCATGACTGCCGCGCCCGGCAGTCCGCATGCTTTTAAGTGAAAAACGTCCCATGGCAACCGAACGATACAATCCGCGCGCGTCAGAGCCCAAATGGCAGAAGGCCTGGGCCGAAAAGAAGCTTTTCGAAGCGCACAATGACGATCCGCGCCCGAAATACTACGTGCTGGAGATGTTCCCTTATCCATCGGGGAAGATCCATATCGGCCATACGCGCAACTACACGATGGGCGACGTGGTGGCGCGCTACAAGCGGGCCAAGGGTTTCAACGTGCTGCATCCGATGGGCTGGGACGCGTTCGGCATGCCGGCCGAGAACGCCGCCATGCAGAACAAGGTCCATCCCAAGGAATGGACCTACCAGAACATCGCCACCATGCGCGAGCAGCTCAAGGTCATGGGTTTGTCGCTGGACTGGGCGCGCGAGTTCGCGACCTGCGATGTCGATTACTATCACCGCCAGCAGATGCTGTTCCTCGACTTCGTCGCGAAAGGGCTGGTGACGCGCAAATCCTCCAAGGTCAACTGGGACCCGGAGGACATGACGGTGCTCGCCAACGAGCAGGTCATCGACGGGCGCGGCTGGCGCTCGGGCGCGCTGGTCGAACAGCGCGAACTGACGCAGTGGTTCTTCAAGATAACCGACTTTGCCCAGGACCTGCTGGACTCGCTCGACGGTCTCGACGAATGGCCCGAAAAAGTGAAGCTGATGCAGCAGAACTGGATCGGCCGATCGGAAGGCCTGCTGATCCGCTGGCCGCTCGCCTCGGACGTTGCCGGCGAGCATGAGCTGGAAGTCTACACGACGCGGCCCGATACCATTTTTGGCGCCTCGTTCATGGCGATCGCCGCCGACCACCCGCTGGCCAAAAAGGCCGCCGATGGCAATCCGGCTTTGGCCAAATTCATCGAGGAGGTCCGTCATATGGGCACTTCGGTGGCGGCGCTGGAGACGGCCGAGAAAAAGGGTTTCGACACCGGCATCCGCGTCGTCCATCCGTTCGACGACAGCTGGACGCTGCCCGTCTATGTCGCCAATTTCGTGCTGATGGAATACGGCACCGGCGCCATTTTCGGCTGCCCGGCGCATGACCAGCGCGACCTCGACTTTGCCAACAAATACGGCCTGCCGGTGGTGCCGGTGGTGATGCCGGACGGCGAGAACCCAGCGACCTTCCAGGTGATCGACGAGGCCTATGTCGATGACGGTGCGATGATCAATTCGCGCTTCCTCGACGGCAAGAAGCCGGCCGAGGCCTTCGACGAGGTCGCCACGCTGCTGGAGCAGAAGACCATCGGCAACCGGCCAATGGCCGAGCGCAAGGTGAATTTCCGCCTGCGCGATTGGGGTATTTCGCGTCAGCGCTATTGGGGCTGCCCGATCCCGATGATCCATTGCGAGGATTGCGGCGTGGTGCCGGTGCCGAAGGCCGACCTGCCGGTCAGGCTGCCGGACGATGTCGATTTCGACCGGCCGGGCAATCCGCTCGACCGGCATCCGACATGGCGGCATGTGAAATGCCCGCAATGCGGCAAGGACGCGCGGCGCGAAACCGATACGATGGACACGTTCGTCGATTCGTCCTGGTATTTCGCCCGCTTCACCGCGCCCTGGGCGTATGAGCCGACCGATCCCAAGGCCGCGAACGAATGGCTGGCTGTCGACCAGTACATCGGCGGCATCGAGCACGCGATCCTGCATCTGCTCTATTCGCGCTTCTTCACCCGCGCCATGCGGGAGACCGGCCATGTCGACCTGGCCGAGCCGTTCAAGGGCCTGTTCACGCAAGGGATGGTGGTGCACGAAACCTACCGTGTCGGCTCGGCATCGAACGGCCGTTGGCTGGCGCCGGCCGAAGTCCGGCTGGAGGATGTCGACGGCAAGCGCCGCGCCATCGACGTCGCCACCGGCGAGGCGGTCACCATCGGCCCGCTCGAGAAGATGTCGAAGTCGAAGAAGAACACGGTGAGCCCGGAAGACATCACCGATGGCTACGGCGCCGACACGGCGCGCTGGTTCATGCTGTCGGATTCGCCGCCCGAGCGTGACGTCGAATGGACCGACGACGGTGCCGCCGGCGCGCATCGCTTCATGCAACGCATCTGGCGGCTGGTGTCGACGGCGGCCGAGACGCTGGCAGGGGTCAAGCCCGCCGCGGCCGCCGCCGGCGAGGCGGGAGTGGTCTCCAAGGCCACGCACAAGATCCTGAAGGCGGTCGGCGAGGATATCGAGAAGCTCGCCTTCAACCGTGCCATCGCCCGCATCTATGAACTGGCCAATGCGCTGACCACGCCGCTCAACGACGTGGCGGAAGGCAAGGCCGATCCGGCACTCAAGAGCGCCTGCCGTCAGGCCGTGGAGATCCTGGTGCATCTGGTCGCGCCCGTCATGCCGCATCTGGCAGAGGAGTGCTGGGAGACGCTCGGCGGCACCGAACTGGTCGCCGAACGGCCATGGCCGCTCTTCGATCCGGCGCTGGTCGTCGACAACGAAGTCACCTATCCGGTGCAGGTCAACGGCAAGAAGCGGGGGGATTTGACAATTGCCCGCGACGCGGACCAAGGTGCGGTCGAAAAAGCGGTACTGGCTCTCGACTTCGTGCAGAAAGCACTTGAAGGGAAGGCTCCGCGCAAGGTGATCATCGTGCCGCAGAGGATCGTCAATGTCGTTGCCTGATCGGGAAAAGACAGCGTTGAGCCGGTTGCTGCGCCGCATCGCGCTTGCCGGCCTTGTCGGCTCGCTTGCGCTGGTGTCGGCCTGCCAGGTGCGGCCGCTCTATTCGAGCGCGCCGCTGTCGACAGGCTCCACCGCCAATGCCGAACTGGCGTCGATCGCCATCAAGCCGGTCAAGACGCGTTATGCCCAGCAGGTGCGAAACAATCTGATCTTCGGATTCGGGCGCGGCGCCGGCGAACCGGCCTCACCCCTCTATTCGCTCGATCTCAGCGTGACCGAAGCTGTTGAATCCTCGGCACTCGTCCAGGTCGGAACCGACCAGGACGAGCCGACCGCCGGTTCGGTGACGCTGACCGCCGGCTATACGCTGACCGATGCGAGAACCGGCGTGGTCATCACCGTCGGCAAGCGGGCGATCACCTCGTCCTTCGACAAGCCGCGTCAGGAGTTTGCTTCCTACCGGGCGCAGATCGACGCCGAGAACCGTGCCGCGCGCGAATTGGCCGCAGCCCTGCAACTGTCCATCGCCCAGGATCTGGCCAGGTACGGCAGGGCGGCCAGCTAGCGCCATCGCCGTCTCGAAGGAGGGCCGAATCACCCTCTCTCGTTGCTCTCCGTTTCCTGTATCCAGCGCTCGAATCCGTCCGCGGGTTGCCATGCGAGCAAAGGCTCGCCCTCCTTTCCAGTAAGACGCATGCGGATGAGCAAGCGGCCGTGGAAACACGATCGGTTCCTCGAATCATCGTCGCGCGGCATCGTCGTGAAAGATGCGTCCCGATCGCTTCAGCGACGCTGACGGGAAGCAACTGTTAACCACTCGCTCCCTATTGCTCAGCAGACGTTTCACAGTGAGTCTTGAGCATGGAAGCCAGGCGTTTTTCTCGGGTCAATTCGTTGCACACAGCTTCGCCCGATGATCCCCAAGGGGTGCGTCCCGGCGGCGACGGAAGAGCCACCGCGGGGCCGAATGGGAAGCCTGCCGCGGACGCTGTTTTCCCGCACGGCGGCGATACCGAAAGCCCTGCCTGGCAGGAGTATTTCTTCCTTGCGCCCAATGTGCGTTTTACCCGCACGCCGGACTATGAGCCCAAGCATCGCCAGCCGCACCACGAAGTCGCCGAGCAGGGTCCACCGTCGCTCGCCACGCAGCACGTGGCGCCTGGCGCGGTGATGCATAATGGACCGTCACCGGACGCGGCCGCCCGGTCAGCGCGCGGCGGCGAGACGACCCCGAGCGTTCCGCCGGGGGCTCGGAAGGTGTCCGCGGCGGCACGAGCGGCCACGCGTCCGGCGCCGGTTGTCGGGGCGGGCGCGCCGGTCAAACCAGCCACCACTGAAAAAACCCGGCGGCCCTATCTCTCGGATCACGCCTTCTTCGAAGGCCTGGCGCCGCTGCTGGTCGACGTAACGTCGCCGGGCCGCCAAATCAGCCCGGCCGCGCCTGCGCCGGTCCCCGCTCCGCCGGTTGCCGCCGCGCGGGCCGATATCTCCGCGCTCGCCGCGGCCGATGTCACGGCCTTGTTCCGTGTCATCGAATGCCTTCCGGGCCAGGCTCCGTCCGCCTTGCCGGAGGTCTTTCCGGCCAACTCCAACAAAGCCGTGAGCGAGCCGCCCGCTCCGGCGGGCAGGGCCGCCCGACAGGCTCGGACGACGGCTGCCATCGCGCCTGCTGGCAGCGCCGCTCCGGCGCCAAGTCTACGGCGGGTGGAGGAAACGGTTCCCGCCGTGCGAGCGCCTTCGCTGCCGATGGCTGGCAAGGTTGCGCAACCGGTCACAGGCGAACGCTATGAGCTCCCCTCGGAGGAACTGCTGCAGCAGCCCCCGGAAGGGCAGGGCTTCTACATGTCGCAGGAGCGGCTCGAGCAGAATGCCGATCTCCTGGAAAGCGTGCTCGAGGATTTCGGCGTGCGCGGCGAGATCATCCACGTCCGCCCCGGTCCGGTCGTCACCCTTTACGAGTTCGAGCCGGCACCGGGCGTCAAATCGTCACGCGTCATCGGTCTCGCCGACGATATCGCCCGCTCCATGTCGGCGGTCTCGGCGCGCGTCGCCGTGGTGCCCGGCCGCAACGTCATCGGGATCGAGCTGCCGAACGAGACCCGCGAGACCGTCTATTTTCGCGAACTGATCGAATCGCAGGGCTTTCGCAAGACCAGCTGCAAGCTGGCGCTTTGCTTGGGCAAGACGATCGGCGGCGAACCTGTCATCGCCGAGCTGGCGAAGATGCCGCACCTGCTCGTCGCCGGCACCACCGGCTCCGGCAAGTCTGTCGCCATCAACACCATGATCCTGTCGCTGCTCTACCGGCTGAAGCCGGAAGAATGCCGGCTGATCATGGTCGACCCGAAGATGCTCGAGCTGTCCGTCTATGACGGCATCCCGCACCTTCTGACCCCTGTCGTCACAGATCCCAAGAAGGCCGTCACCGCGCTCAAATGGGCGGTGCGCGAGATGGAGGACCGCTATCGCAAGATGGCGCGGCTCGGCGTGCGCAACATCGACGGCTACAACGAGCGCGCGGCCCAGGCCCGCGACAAGGGCGAGACGGTCGTCATGACCGTGCAGGCCGGCTTCGAGAAGGGCACCGGCGAACCGCTGTTCGAACAGCAGGAGATCGACCTCGCGCCGATGCCCTACATCGTCGTCATCGTCGACGAGATGGCCGACCTGATGATGGTCGCCGGCAAGGAGATCGAAGGCGCCATCCAGCGCCTGGCGCAGATGGCGCGCGCCGCCGGCATCCACCTGATCATGGCAACGCAGCGGCCTTCGGTCGACGTTATCACCGGCACGATCAAGGCCAATTTCCCGACCCGCATCTCCTTCCAGGTGACGTCGAAGATCGACAGCCGCACCATCCTGGGCGAGCAAGGCGCCGAGCAACTGCTCGGCCAGGGCGACATGCTGCACATGATGGGCGGCGGCCGCATTGCCCGCGTACACGGCCCCTTTGTCTCCGACGCCGAGGTCGAGCATGTCGTGGCGCATCTGAAGGCGCAGGGCCGGCCGGAATATCTGGAGACCGTGACGGCCGACGAGGATGAAGAGGAAGAGGAAACCGACCAGGGAGCGGTCTTCGACAAGGGAGCCGTTGCCGCCGAGGACGGCGATTCCAGCTATGACGAGGCTGTCAAGGTGGTGTTGCGCGACAAGAAATGCTCGACATCCTACATCCAGCGCCGCCTCGGCATCGGTTATAACCGCGCCGCTTCACTGGTCGAACGCATGGAAAAGGAAGGTCTGGTCGGCGCACCCAATCATGTCGGCAAGCGCGAGATCATGGCGGGCAAGCGCCAGCCGGTTGCCGCGCCCGGCGACGACGGCACGGACTGAACGGGCAGGCTGCCACGAGACCCCAACAAAAAAGGCCGGTTGCCCGGCCTTTTTCGCATCTGGTATCGGGCAGCTCAGCCGATCTTCTGGCCGGTCTTGGCCCAGTCGGCGAGGAACGCGGCAAGGCCCTTGTCGGTCAGCGGATGGCTGACCAGCGCCTTCAGCGTCGCCGGCGGCGCGGTGATGACGTCGGCGCCGATCAGAGCCGCCTGCTTGACGTGGTTCACCGTGCGCACGGAAGCGGTCAGGATCTCGGTCTGGTAATCGTAATTGTCGTAGATCTGACGGATCTCCTGGATCAGCTCCATGCCGTCCGAGCCGGTGTCGTCGATGCGGCCGACGAAGGGCGAGATGAAGGAAGCGCCGGCCTTGGCGGCGAGCAGCGCCTGGTTGGCCGAGAAGCACAGCGTGACGTTCACCATGCGGTTCATCTGGGTGCGGATGGTCTTGCAGGCCTTCAGGCCATCCAGCGTCAACGGCACCTTGATGCAGACATTGGGTGCGATCTTGGCCAGCACCTCGGCCTCCGCCATCATCTGCTTGTATTCGGTGGCCACCACTTCGGCCGAAACCGGACCTTCGACGATGTCGCAGATCTGCTTGGTGACCTCGGCGATCTTGCCACCCGATTTCAGGATCAGCGAGGGGTTGGTGGTGACGCCATCGAGTAGCCCCAGATCGTTCAGTTCACGGATTTCCTTGATATCGGCTGTGTCGACAAAAAATTTCATGGCGGGTCTCCTGACGATTTCGCTGTGCTTGGGAAGGCACGTTCAGCCTTGCTCTTTGATCTAGACCAAAGTCGGGGCAAGGTCACGCCTCATGATCGAAGATTCGCCCTTTGTCGCGGCCGCGCCGGTGCTGGTGCCGATGCCGGCCGAACGCCCCTACACCTATGCCGTGCCTGCCGGCATGCGCGTGGTCCCAGGGTCGATCGTGCGCGTGCCGCTCGGGCCGCGCCAGGTCGCCGGTATCGTCTGGGACGGCGCGGTCGAGACTGTCGACGCCAAGAAGCTGCGCCCGATCGAACAGGTTTTCGACTGCCCGCCGATCGACCGCGCCATGCGCCGCTTCGTAGACTGGGTCGCGCAATACACGCTGTCGGCACCCGGCATGGTGGCGCGCATGCTGCTCAGGGCACCGGAGGCCTTTGATCCCGAACCCTGGATCGAAGGGCTGCAGCGCACGCTCCTTTTACCCGACCGGATGACGGATGCCAGGGCACGCGTGCTGGAAACGGCCGAAGGCGGGCTCGCCTGGACACGCTCCGGCCTCGCGCACGCCGCGGGCGTGTCGTCGACGGTGATCGAGGGGCTCAGGGCACAAGGCGTGTTCGAGACGGTGATGATCCCGCCGCGCCCGGTGGTGGCCGCGCCCGATCCCACTTACGCGATACCGGAGCTGATGCCGGACCAGAACGAGGCCGCGTCGATGCTGCGCGCCAATGTCGTGGCCGGCGCATTCAATGTCGCGCTGCTCGACGGCGTCACCGGTTCGGGCAAGACGGAGGTTTATTTCGAGGCGGTGGCGGCGGCGCTCGACCGGGGCAGCCAAGTGCTCATCCTGCTGCCGGAAATCGCGCTGACACATGCTTTCCTCGAACGCTTCCAGCAGCGTTTCGGCGCCAAGCCGGCCGAGTGGCATTCCGACCTGCCACCGCGAATGCGTGAAAAAGTCTGGCGGCAGGTGGCGGAAGGCGGCGTGCGCGTCGTCGCCGGCGCCCGCTCGGCGCTGTTCCTGCCGTTCAGGGACCTTGGCCTGATCGTCGTCGACGAGGAACACGACCCTGCCTACAAGCAGGAAGACCGCGTCTTCTACAATGCGCGCGACATGGCCGTCGTGCGCGGCCATATAGGCGGCTTCCCTGTCGTCCTGGCGTCGGCGACGCCGTCGGTCGAGAGCCGGGTCAACGCCAGCCAGGGGCGGTACGCGAGGGCTGTCCTCTCCGCCCGCTTCGCCGAGGCGGCACTGCCGGATCTCAAGTCGATCGACATGCGGCGCGCGCCGCCGGCGCGTGGCGGGTTCCTGTCGCCGGTGCTGATCGACCATATGCGCCGGACGCTGGAGAAGAAGGAACAGTCGCTGCTGTTCCTCAACCGGCGCGGCTATGCGCCGCTGACGCTGTGCCGGGTCTGCGGCCACCGCTTCGGCTGCCCAGTGTGCTCGGCCTGGCTGGTCGAGCATCGCTTTCGCGGCCAGTTGGTGTGTCACCACTGCGGTCACAATGAGCGCCGTCCGGAGGCCTGTCCGGAATGCGGCACGCTCGACCATCTGGTTGCCTGCGGGCCGGGGGTGGAACGCATCGCCGAGGAGGTCGTGACGCATTTTCCGGACGCGCGCACCATCGTGCTGTCATCGGACATCATGGGGGGTGTACGACGGCTGCGGCTGGAACTGGAGGCAATCGCCAATGGCGAAGCCGATATCGTCATCGGCACGCAACTGGTCGCCAAGGGCCACAATTTCCCCAACATGACGCTGGTCGGCGTCGTCGATGCCGATCTCGGCCTTGCCAATGGCGATCCGCGCGCCGCCGAGCGCACCTTCCAACTGCTCAGCCAGGTGACCGGCCGCGCTGGCCGCACAGGGAAGAAAAGCCTTGGCCTGCTGCAGACCTTCCAGCCCGATCATCCGGTGATGCGG
Organism: Mesorhizobium sp. ES1-4; assembly: GCF_020164745.1. Lineage (GTDB taxonomy): Bacteria > Pseudomonadota > Alphaproteobacteria > Rhizobiales > Rhizobiaceae > Mesorhizobium. Next base: position 305,404 of record NZ_JAIUGV010000007.1, read on the forward strand.
GCGATCGTCTCTGGCGATTCGGAAGCGTTTTACGAGCGCGAGATCGCGGAGCGCGAGCGCGCTGCCTTGCCGCCCTTCGGCCGGCTTGCCGGCGTCATCGTCAGCGCCGTGACGCGAGCGGAAGCGGAAGGCCATGCACGCGGCCTGCGCCGCGCGGCGCCCGAAGCATCGGACCTGTTCGTGCTTGGGCCGGCCGAGGCGCCGCTGTCCCTGCTCGGCGGCCGCCACCGCTTCCGCCTGCTGATCCAGGGCGAACGGCGCGCCGACATGCAAGGTTTCATAAGAGCCATGCTGGCCAATGGACCGAAGCAGCGCGGCTCGGTCCGGGTGCAGGTCGACATCGATCCGCAGAGTTTTCTGTGAGGGCGCAATTTCATCTACAGCTGTCCTGGCGAGAAAAACGGAAAGATCACATGAAAACCCTTGGCCTGCTCGGCGGCATGAGCTGGGAATCGACCGCCATCTACTACCGCCTGCTTAACGAGATCGTGCGCTCGCGGCTGGGTGGGCTGCATTCGGCCAAGCTGCTGCTCTGGTCGTTCGATTTTGCCGAAATCGCCGAGCGGCAGCATCACGGCGACTGGGACGGGGCCGGCGCGCTGCTGACCGGGGCCGCGCGCAAGCTCGAGGCCGGCGGGGCGCAAGGCCTGCTTCTGTGCACCAACACCATGCACAAACTGGCCGACCAGGTGCAGGCGGCCATGTCGATCCCGCTGATCCACATCGCCGACGCCACCGCGATGGCGATAAGAAAAGCCGGCTTGCAGCGGCCGGCATTGCTGGCGACACGCTTCACCATGGAGCAGGATTTCTACACAGGGCGGCTCGCTGACAAATACGGGCTCTCGCCAGTGGTGCCCGACGACGCCGGGCGCGACATGGTCCATCGCGTCATCTATGACGAGCTCTGCCAGGGCGTTGTTTCCGAGGTTTCGAAGGCAGCGTTTATCGTCGAGGCCAACCGTCTGCGCCGGGAAGAGGCCACCGACAGCCTCATCATGGGATGCACCGAGATCACCATGCTGATCGGACAGCGCGATTTCGATATTCCCGTCTTCGACACGACACGCATCCATGCCGAGGCGGCAGTGGAATTCGCGCTTAGTTGATGCGCTTGCCCTCTCGGCGCCTGTCCTAAAGTCGGGTAGCCATCTGGTGAAACGCTTTTCCTCGGCTAGAATGCCGGAAAATTTCAAAGCAGGCATTTCGAGGGACAAGATGGATTTTGCGCTTCCATGGCCGACGAGCCAGGGCGAATGGCTGGCCTGGTCGAGCGCGGTGTTCACCGTGCTGCTCGGGCTTCTGTTTTTCCTGGCGCCGGGGCTGGCATTCCGTATCCTGCGCCTGCAGGCGAAACCCGAGAAGGCGGCCGCGATCGCCGAAGGGCGGGGCCGCATGTCGGGCTTCTATCTCGGGGTCGGCCTGTGCTGCATCCTGCTCGCGCAGCCGCTGGTCTACATGGCGCTCGGCTTCTCCTGGCTGTTCACCGCCTTCGGCCGTCTGCTGTCGATGATGTCGGATGGCGCCAATACACCTTTCAATTGGGCCTCCATTGTGGTGGAATTGGCGCTCGCGGCCTTGCCGCTCGCCTTTGCCTTCGGCTTTGTGCCCTGAATCCAAGCCTATTCCGGCGCGCAGGATGCTGATCTTTCGCCGGATGCGACAATAGTGCCTGAAAACCATGCGGAACGACGCATTGCGGTCTTAAAATGCCTGTGCTAGACGGCAATCGACTTTCGGTCGGGGATAGCGGAAGCCGCGCCTCCGTGCTTGAAAAAATGCAGTAAGGTCAAAGATTTAGCCAGAGTTTTTGCTCGCGCCAACAATCTGCGGCCTGTCAGACAAGAGAAAAGACGGTCCGTGGCTCAATCGTCATCGCCAATCTCAGGTGTCGCAGAACGCTATGCCGGTTCGCTGTTCGAACTGGCATCGCAGGCAAATACCGTGGCCAAGGTCGAGGCCGACCTCAACGGTTTCGAGGCACTGCTCGCCGGCAGCGCGGACCTTACCCGGCTGATCAACAGCCCGGTGTTTTCCAGCGAGGACCAGGCCAAGGCCATCGCGGCGATCGCCGACAGGGCCGGCATCACCGGCCTGACCGGCAATTTCCTGCGCGTCGTCGCCAAGAACCGCCGCCTGTTCGCCGTGCCCGGCATGATCAAGGCGTTCCGCCAGATCGCCGCAGAGCACCGTGGCGAGGCCGCCGCCGAAGTTACGTCGGCGCATGAACTCACCGCGGCCCAGGAAACCGAACTCAAGGCGGCGCTGAAGAGCGTTGCCGGCAAGGACGTGGCCATTTCCGTCACCGTCGATCCGTCGCTGCTCGGCGGGCTGGTGGTCAAGATGGGCTCGCGCCAGATCGACACGTCGCTCAAAACCAAACTCAATTCGCTCAAGCTTGCACTGAAAGAGGTCGGCTGATGGACATCCGCGCCGCGGAAATTTCCGCAATTCTGAAAGACCAGATCAAGAATTTCGGCAAGGAGGCCGAGGTCTCCGAAGTCGGACAGGTGCTGTCCGTCGGTGACGGTATCGCCCGCGTCTACGGCCTCGACAATGTCCAGGCCGGTGAAATGGTCGAATTCCCCGGCGGCATCCGCGGCATGGCGCTCAACCTCGAAGCCGACAATGTCGGCGTCGTCATCTTCGGCGCCGACCGCGACATCAAGGAAGGCGACACCGTCAAGCGCACCGGCGCCATCGTCGACGCCCCCGTCGGCCCCGGCCTGCTCGGCCGCGTCGTCGACGCGCTCGGCAACCCGATCGACGGCAAGGGCCCGATCAAGGCGGTCGAGCGCAAGCGCGTCGACGTCAAGGCGCCCGGCATCATTCCGCGCAAGTCGGTGAACGAGCCGATGTCGACCGGCCTCAAGGCCATCGACGCGCTGATCCCGGTCGGCCGCGGCCAGCGCGAGCTGGTCATCGGCGATCGCCAGACCGGCAAGACCGCCATCATCCTCGACACGATGCTCAACCAGAAGTCGGTGCACGACAACGGTCCCGAGAAGGAAAAGCTCTACTGCGTCTACGTCGCCGTCGGCCAGAAGCGCTCGACCGTCGCGCAGTTCGTCAAGGTGCTGGAAGAGCGCGGCGCGCTCGAATATTCGATCATCGTCGCCGCCACCGCTTCCGATCCGGCGCCGATGCAGTTTCTGGCGCCGTTCACGGCCTGCACCATGGGCGAATATTTCCGCGACAACGGCATGCATGCGCTGATCAGCTATGACGATCTGTCGAAGCAAGCCGTGGCCTATCGCCAGATGTCGCTGTTGCTGCGCCGTCCGCCGGGCCGCGAAGCCTATCCGGGCGACGTCTTCTACCTGCACTCGCGCCTGCTTGAGCGTGCCGCCAAGCTCAATGACGATCTCGGCGGCGGCTCGCTGACCGCCCTGCCGGTCATCGAAACGCAGGCCAACGACGTGTCGGCCTACATCCCGACCAACGTGATCTCGATCACCGACGGCCAGATCTTCCTCGAAACCAACCTGTTCTTCCAGGGCATCCGTCCGGCCGTCAACGTCGGCCTGTCGGTGTCGCGCGTCGGCTCCTCGGCGCAGATCAAGGCGATGAAGCAGGTTGCCGGCTCGATCAAGGGCGAGCTCGCGCAGTACCGTGAAATGGCGGCCTTCGCGCAGTTCGGCTCGGACCTCGATGCCGCCACGCAGCGCCTGCTCAACCGCGGCTCTCGCCTGACCGAACTCCTGAAGCAGCCGCAGTTCTCGCCGCTGAAGACGGAAGAGCAGGTCGCGGTGATCTTCGCCGGCGTCAACGGCTATCTCGACAAGCTGCCGGTCAACCAGGTCGGAAAGTTCGAGCACGGGCTGCTCAGCCACATGCGTTCGGCCGGCAAGGACGTCCTCGACGCCATCCGCAAGGAAAAGGCGCTGTCGGACGATCTGCGCGCCAAGCTGAAGGCCGAGATCGACGCTTTCGCCAAGACCTTCGCCTGAGCGAAGCGCCAGTCCGGATGAGAGAAGACGGGATCAGGTTTGAAGCATGCCTTCATTAAAAGACCTTCGTAACCGTATCGCCTCGGTCAAGGCGACGCAGAAGATCACCAAGGCGATGCAGATGGTCGCCGCGGCGAAGCTGCGCCGTGCGCAAGAGGCAGCGGAAGCGGCGCGTCCCTATTCGGAGCGCATGGGTTCCGTCCTGGCCAACATCACCCAGGCGGTCGGCGGCGGTGGCGATGCTCCGGCGCTGATGACCGGAACCGGCAAGGATGACGTGCATCTGCTCGTCGTCTGCACCGCCGAGCGTGGCCTGTGCGGCGGCTTCAATTCGCAGATCGCCCGTCATGCCCGCGACCATATCCGCCGGCTTCTGGCCGACGGCAAGCAGGTCAAGATCATCTGCGTCGGCAAGAAGGGTTTCGACATCCTGCGCCGCGATTACGCCTCGATGATCATCGACCGCGTCGATCTGCGCGAGGTCAAGACGCTCGGCTTCGTCAATGCCGACGCGATCGCCCGCAAGGTCATCCACCTGTTCAACGAGGGCGCCTTCGACGTCTGCACGCTGTTCTACTCGCAGTTCAAGTCGGTGATCAGCCAGATTCCGACCGCCCAGCAGATCATTCCTGCCGGGTTGGCCTCCACGCCTGCCGCAGCAACGGATGGCGGCAATGCCGTTTATGAATACGAGCCGGAGCCGGGCGAAATCCTCTCCGACCTCATCCCGCGCAACATCGCGGTTCAGGTTTTCCGTGCGCTGCTCGAGAACGCGGCGGGCGAGATGGGCGCCAAGATGAGCGCCATGGACAATGCGACGCGCAACGCCGGCGAGATGATCAACAAGCTGTCGATCACCTACAACCGCCAGCGGCAGGCGCAGATCACCAAGGAACTGATCGAAATCATTTCGGGCGCCGAGGCGCTCTAGGCGCGGTCGGCGGGTCATTGTCCCGCGAACCGGACCGCGTGAGAAACAAAGGACGAAAAGGGTAAAGACGATGGCGAAAGCAGCGACCCCAAAGACGGCGGCCCCCAAGATGGCGACCCCAAAGGCAGCGGCTCCCGCGAAGGCGGCAAAGGCTCCAGCGGCAGCCGCGAAGGCGGCTCCGGCCAAAGCGGCGGCAGCGCCGGCCAAGGCAGCCGCGGCCAAGACCTCGGCAGTGGCGATCAAGGCAACTGGTGTTGTCGGCAAAGTCCGGCAGGTCATCGGCGCCGTCGTCGACGTGCAGTTCGGCGAGCAGCTGCCGCCGATCCTGAATGCGCTCGAGACCAGCAATGTCGGCAACCGCCTGGTGCTCGAAGTTGCCCAGCATCTGGGTGAAAACACCGTGCGCTGCATCGCCATGGACTCCACCGAAGGTCTGGTGCGCGGCCAGGAAGTGCGCGACACCGGCGGCCCGATCGCCGTTCCGGTTGGCCCGGGCATGCTCGGCCGCATCATCAACGTCATCGGCGAACCGGTCGACGAAGCAGGCCCGGTCGACGCGGTCGAACTGCGCTCGATCCATCAGCCGGCTCCGGCCTATATCGAACAGTCGACGGAAGCGCAGATCCTGATCACCGGCATCAAGGTGCTCGACCTCCTGGCTCCCTACGCAAAGGGCGGCAAGATCGGCCTGTTCGGCGGCGCCGGTGTCGGCAAGACCGTGCTGATCCAGGAACTGATCAACAACATCGCCAAGGCGCATGGCGGTTACTCGGTGTTCGCCGGCGTCGGCGAGCGCACCCGCGAAGGCAACGACCTTTACCACGAGTTCATCGAATCCGGCGTCAACAAGAAGGGCGGCGGCGAAGGCTCGAAGGCGGCGCTGGTGTACGGCCAGATGAACGAGCCGCCGGGCGCGCGCGCCCGCGTCGGCCTGACCGGCCTGACGGTCGCCGAATATTTCCGCGACCAGGGCCAGGACGTGCTGTTCTTCGTCGACAACATCTTCCGCTTCACGCAGGCGGGCTCGGAAGTGTCGGCGCTGCTCGGCCGCATCCCGTCGGCCGTGGGTTATCAGCCGACGCTCGCCACCGACATGGGCGCGCTGCAGGAACGCATCACCACCACCACCAAGGGCTCGATCACCTCGGTGCAGGCGATCTACGTGCCGGCCGACGACTTGACCGACCCGGCGCCGGCGACCTCGTTCGCTCACCTTGACGCGACGACGACGCTGAACCGTTCGATCGCCGAAAAGGGCATCTATCCGGCCGTCGATCCGCTCGATTCCACCTCGCGCATGCTCGACCCGCTGGTCGTTGGCGAAGAGCACTATGGCGTCGCCCGCCAGGTGCAGTCGATCCTCCAGCGCTACAAGTCGCTGCAGGACATCATCGCCATCCTTGGCATGGACGAGCTCTCGGAAGAGGACAAGCAGACGGTGGCCCGCGCGCGCAAGATCGAGCGCTTCCTGTCGCAGCCGTTCTTCGTCGCCGAAGTGTTCACCGGCGCGCCGGGCAAGCTCGTCGACCTCGCCGACACCATCAAGGGCTTCAAGGGCCTCTGCAACGGCGACTACGACCACCTGCCGGAAGCCGCCTTCTACATGGTCGGCGGTATCGACGAGGCGGTCGAGAAGGCACAGCGCCTGGCGGCTGAAGCGGCTTAATCAGGGAATAGGGAGTAGTCAGTAGTCAGTCGTGAATGGTGGCTGGGCGATCGGATAGTTGTCCTCTCTCCCTACTTCCTACTCACTATTACCTACTCACTAAATTGACATGGCTGAAGCTTTCAAGTTCGAACTGGTTTCTCCGGAGCGCCTGCTGGTTTCCGCCGAGGTCGAATCCGTCGTCATTCCGGGTGCAGAAGGCGAGATGACCGTCATGGCCCATCACGCACCGGTCATGACCACGATCAAGCCGGGTGTCGTCACGGTGAAGAGCGCCTCGGGCAGCGAAGAACGCTATGTCGTGTTCGGCGGCTTCGCCGACATCGTTCCGGCCGGCTGCACGCTGCTGGCGGAGTCGGCTGTCGCGGTGAAGGATCTGGATCGCGCTGATCTCGCCCGCCGCATCCAGGAAGCCAGGGAAGACGCCAACGACGCCAAGGACGACCAGGTGCGCAGCAAGGCGGAACAGTTCCTTAGCCAGCTCACCACGCTGGAAGGCGCCATTCTGCCGGCCTGAAGTTCTTCTGGAGTAAGTGACTGAAAGCGGGGCCTTGCCTCGCTTTTTGTTGAGCTGGCGGGAATTCAAGTGGCTGCGATGCCGTCGCGCCGCCCTCAAAGTCCTCTGGCGCCTGCCGATCCGCGCCAGTTCCGCCCTACGACCCTGCGCCCTCTATGCCGAGCGCGGCGAAGGCCAAGGTCGTGCCGTCCCGTCGCAGGTGGACGAGATGGATGGCGACAAGTTCGATCAGCGTCTGGCGCTCGGCGTGGTCCCTGGCGAAGCCGGCCAGGTCGAACACTCCGGTCACGGTTTCGTTCGCCGGCAGTTGCTGGCTCAAAAGCGCCGTCAGCGGCGCATCGAGCGGATCGGTGAAATGGCCCTCCGGCAATGTCTTTCCCCGCGCCGTGCAAGCGGCGATCCAGGCTGCAACCACCAGCGTGAGGTGGACCAGTTCGGTGCCGGCCTCGAGGCACTCGATAGCCGAGGCGATGATGCGCTGCGGCAGTTTCTGGCTGCCGTCATTGGCGATCTGCGCCGTGCGGTGGGCAAGGGCCGTGTTCGAGAAACGCTCGGCAAGCTCGGCCGTATAGGCCGATGGGTCGAGGCCGGCATCGTCCGGCAATGTCGATTTGGCCTCTTCCCACAGCGCATTGACGAACCGCCTTATCGCCGGATCGGCGAAGGCGCTGTCGACCGTGGCGTGGCCACTGAGCAGGCCGAGATAGGCGATGCCCGAATGCGCGCCGTTGAGCAACCTCAGTTTCATGTCCTCGAAGGGGGCGACATCCCCGACCATGGTGACGCCGAATTTCTCCCAGGCCGGACGGCCTGTCGGGAAATCGTCTTCGATCACCCATTGGCGGAAGGGTTCGGTCATCACGGGCCAGGCGTCCTCGACACCAAGTTCGCCCGATATCCGCGCCCGGTCGGCGTCGGTCGTCGCCGGCACGATGCGGTCGACCATGCTCGAGGGAAACGCGACATGATCGGCAATGTGGCCGGCGATTGCGGCATCGCCCGCCGAACCGGGGTCGGCATCGCGCAGCGTGGCGAATTCGATCAGCAGCCTGTGCAAGGTGGCGCCGTTGGCCGGCAGGTTGTCGCAGCAGAGCACGGTGAAGGGCGGTGTGCCTGCAGCCAGCCTGCGGATGAGCGCTTCGGTCAGAAAACCATGCGCGGTCTTGGGCGTTTGCGGATTGGCGAGGTCGTGGACGATGTCGGGATGCGCCGCGTCCAATCCGCCGCCGGCCGCCCGCAGATAGGCCTTCTCGGTGATGGTCAGCGTCACGATGCGGGTTCCCGGATCGGTCAGCGCCGCCAGCACCGCGACCGGGTCTTCCGGGGCGACCAGCATCGAACCGATGGAGCCGATGACATGCAGTTCCTCGCCGCCGCTGTCGCGCACCGCCAAGGTGTACAGCCCGTCTTGCGGCGCCAACGCGTCGCGCGTATCGGCGCTGCGTAGCGACACGCCTGTTATGCCCCAGCCCGTCTCGCCGGCCGCCAGGCATTCATCGATATAGGCGGCCTGGTGGGCGCGGTGAAAGGCGCCGACGCCGAGATGCACGATGCCCGGTTCAACCGTGCTGCGATCGTAGCGGGGCGCGGCGACCTCGGTGGGCAATGCGTGCGCCGTGCGGTTGGAAAGGCGATCCGTCATCGGTCGGGGTGCTCTTCTGCTGAAAAACGTGATCTTCGGGCGCGTCGCAAGCGGCGTAACACCGGTGGCGCTTACCGACAATGCTCAGCTTGGCTCAAAAGTCATCATACAACAATCGGATTTTTGTATGTTGACATTATTTCCGGCCAACCCTACCGATAGGGACCGGGAGGATGGCCGTGGCACTGACGAATGCGGATTTGCTGTTTCCAGCCGAGGCGCGCGCGCTGTCGGTCGCCCGCGATCTCCATGCCGGCATCAAGGACCTCCCCATCATCAGCCCGCACGGGCACACCGATCCGCGCTGGTATGCGCTGAACGAGCCGTTCCTCGATCCCGCGCAACTGCTGATCGTGCCTGACCATTACATCTTCCGCATGCTGTTCAGCCAGGGCGTACGGCTGGAGGCTCTCGGCGTGCCGACCCTCGACGGGTCGCCCGTCGAGACCGACGGCAGGGCGATCTGGCGGCTGTTCGCCGAACATTATTATCTCTTCCGTGGCACGCCGACCCGGCTTTGGTTCGACCATGTGCTTGCCGATCTGTTCGGCATCGAGGAGCCGCTGAGCGCAGCAACCGCCGATCGCCACTTCGACACGATCGCGACGGTGCTGCAGTGGGAGAACTACCGTCCTCGCGCCCTTTTCGAGCGCTTCAACATCGAGGTCATCGCGACGACCGAAGGCGCGCTCGACGATCTCAAATGGCACCAGACGATCCGCGACAGCGGCTGGGAGGGCCGCGTCGTCACCGCCTATCGGCCGGACGCCGTCGTGGATCCCGATTTCGAGGGTTTTGCGGCCAATCTCGACCGGCTCGGCGAAATCACCGGCTGCGACACCGGGACCTGGGCCGGCTATCTCGATGCGCACCGCCAGCGGCGCGCCTTCTTCAAGAGCTTCGGGGCGACCTCGTCGGACCACGGCCATCCGACGGCGGAGACCGCCAACCTTTCCGACGCCGCGGCACAGGAACTGTTCAACCGGATTCGCGCCGGCTCGCAGGAGGAGCGCGAGCGCAAGCTGTTTCGCGCCCAGATGCTGACCGAGATGGCCAAGATGAGCCGGGATGACGGGCTGGTCATGCAGATCCATCCCGGCTCCATGCGCAATCATTCGCCTGGTGTTTTCCAGAAATTCGGCAGGGACAAGGGTTTCGACATACCGACCCGCACCGACTATGTGACGGCGCTGAAGCCGCTGCTCGATTGCGTCGGGCTGGAGCGCGACCTGACCGTCATCCTGTTCACTCTTGATGAGACCAGCTACGCGCGCGAGTTGGCGCCCCTGGCCGGCGTCTATCCGGCGCTGAAGCTCGGGCCGGCCTGGTGGTTCCACGACAGCCCGGAAGGCATGCGCCGTTTCCGCGAGATGACCACCGAGACCGCCGGCTTCTACAACACTGTCGGCTTCAACGACGACACGCGCGCCTTTCCATCAATTCCGGCCCGCCACGACGTGGCGCGGCGGGTCGATTGCGCGTTCCTGGCGCGTCTCGTCGCGGAGCACCGGCTGCGCGAGGACGAGGCGCATGAACTCGCGAAGGAGCTTGCCTACACGCTTGCCAAGAATGCGTACCGGCTCTGAGCCGGACGTTCCGATTTCAAAAGGGAGGAAGTCATGTTGCATTTTTCGAAGTTGACGGCGGCCACGTTTGCCTTCGGCTCGCTGCTGATCGGCATCGCCAACGCCGAAACCGTGCTGCGATCCTCGGATACCCATCCGGACGGCTACCCGACCGTCGAGGCGGTCAAGTACATGGGCGACCTGATCAAGCAGCGCACCGGCGGCCGCTATTCGATCGAGGTCTATCACTCGGCGCAGCTCGGCGAAGAGAAAGACACGATCGAGCAGACCCAGGCCGGCGTGATCGACCTCGACCGTGTCTCGATGGGACCGTTCAACGGCATCGTGCCGGAGACCGCCGTGCCGTCGCTGCCCTATATATTCCGCTCGGTCGAGCACATGCGCCACGTCATGGACGGGCCGATCGGCGACCAGATCCTGAAAGCGTTCGAGGCGCATGATCTCGTCGGTCTCGCCTTCTACGATTCGGGCGCGCGGTCCTTCTACAACACCAAGAAGGACATCACCTCGATGGCGGACATGAAAGGCATGAAGTTCCGCGTCATCCAGTCGGACGTCTTCGTCGACATGGTCAACGCGCTTGGCGCCAATGCGACGCCGATGGCCTATGGCGAAGTCTATTCGGCGCTGCAGACCGGCGTCATCGACGGCGCGGAAAACAACTGGCCGAGCTTCGAGTCCGCCAAGCACTACGAAGTCGCCAAGCATTACACGCTGGACGAACACCAGATCGTGCCGGAAGTGCTGGTCATGTCGAAGGCAAGCTGGGACAAGCTGTCGCCGGAAGACCAGGCGATCGTGCGCCAGGCGGCCAAGGACAGCGTCGGCAAGATGCGCGAACTCTGGGACGCGCAGGAGAAGAAGTCGCGCGGCATCGTCGAGGCCGCCGGCGTCAAGGTCAGCCAAATCGACAAGCAGCCGCTGATCGACGCGATGAAGCCGGTCTACGACAAGTATCTGTCGACGCCCGAGCTGAAGGACCTGGCCGCGCGCATACAGGCCGAGAAATGAACCACGCAGGCAACGAACCGAGCAGCGCGGAGGTCCCCGCGCTGCCTTCGGGCGAGCCGCGCATGCGAGGGTTCTGGCTGGGCGCGGAACGCGTGCTCTCCGGGCTCGCCCGACTGTCACTTTGGGTCAGTGGCGCCGGGCTGACGGTGATGACGATCATCATCTTCTGGCAGGTGTTCTCGCGCTATGTGCTGAACCGTTCGCCGAGCTGGACCGAATCCTTCTCGGTCCTGCTGATGGGCTGGTTCATCTTTCTCGGTGCCGCCGTCGGGGTGCGCGAGCGCACGCATCTCGGCTTCGACGTGCTGCTCTATATCCTGCCTGCTTCGGCCAAGGCGGTGCTGCGCAGCATTTCCGATCTTGTCGTGCTGGCGTTCGGGGCCGGCATGATCGTCTATGGCGTCCAACTGGCCAGGCTGACCTGGAACACGGTGATGCCTTCGCTTGCCCTGCCGGGGGGCGTCAGCTTCCTGCCGGTCATCCTGGGCGGCGCGCTGGTCTGCCTGTTTTCGCTGGAGCGGCTGGCCGGACGTTTTGCCGGCTTGCCCGTCGATGCCGACATCCATGCGACCGGCGAGGAGCTTTGAGCCATGGCACTCACCGTTCTCTTCGGCACCTTCGTCTTCCTGCTGCTCATCGGCACACCGATCGCGTTCTGCCTCGGCGTCGCCAGCTTCGCGACCATCCTCACGCTTGGCCTGCCTCCGGTCGTGGTGTTCCAGCGGCTGAATTCCGGCGTCAGCGTCTTTTCGCTGATGGCCATTCCGTTCTTCATCTTCGCCGGCGACCTGATGGTGCGTGGCGGCATCGCCGCGCGGCTGGTCGCTCTGGCGGGCTCCCTGGTCGGCCATCTGCGCGGCGGCCTGGGGCAGGTCAACATCGCTGCATCGACATTGTTCGGCGGCATTTCGGGATCGGCGGTGGCCGATGCCTCGGCGGTCGGCGGACTGATGATCCCGCAGATGAAGGCGCGCGGCTATGGCGTCGACTATGCCGTCAACATCACATCGGTCGGCGCCATCATCGCGCTGCTGATCCCGCCCTCGCACAATATGATCATCTATTCGATCTCGGCCGGCGGCCGCATCTCGATCGCCGACCTGTTCACGGCCGGTATCATCCCAGGCCTGCTGCTGGCGCTATCGCTGATGGCGACGGCCTATTGGGTCGCCAGCCGGCGCGGCTATCCCACGGAGCCGTTCGCCGGGTTCGGCCGGGCCTTGCAACTGCTTGTCGCCGCCATTCCCGGCCTGATCCTGATCGGCATCATTTTCGGGGGCGTCCGCTCGGGCATCTTCACCGCCACCGAAAGCTCCTGCATCGCCATCGTCTACGCCTTCCTGGTGACGCTGGTCATCTACCGCTCGATGGGCTGGAGCGACTTCGTCGCCGCCACGACGGCAGCGGTGCGGACAACGGCGATGGTGCTGATGATCATCGGCTGCGCGGCCGCCTTCGGCTGGCTGCTCGCCTATCTCAGGGTGCCGGCCTCGCTCGTCGCCTTCCTGCACTCGGTATCCGACAACAAGCTTGTCATCCTGCTGCTGCTCAATCTCATCCTGCTCATCCTCGGCACGTTCATGGACATGTCGCCGCTGATCATCATCACCACGCCGATCTTCCTGCCGGTGGTCATGGCCTATGGCGTCGATCCGGTGCATTTCGGCGTGATCCTCATCCTCAATCTCGGCATCGGGCTTTGCACGCCACCGGTCGGCGCGGTCCTGTTCGTCAGCTGCGCCATCGGCCGCATTCCGATCTGGACCGCGATGCGCTCGATCTGGCCGTTCTATGGCGCCGCCTTCGCCGTGCTGATGCTTGTCACCTACATACCGGAAATCTCATTGTGGCTGCCGGGCCTGTTCCATTAGGGCGGTTCAGCGATCGGTCGGATCGCTGAACCGCTACAATTCGTTGTTTTTACGCAATCCCGGACGGGGAAACAGCCATGCATCTGTCCCGGAATTGCTTTAGGAGGTCACCCAGGTGTCCGATACGGCAAACGACCTCAGGGTCGAAAGAAAGCCCAAGCTGTCGGAGACAGTCGTGGCGGCGATCCGCAGGCAGCTGCAGGCCGGGGAGATCCTGCCCGGCCACAAGCTGCCGACCGAGGGTCAGTTGACCGAGACCTTCGGCGTCAGCCGCACCGTCATCCGCGAGGCGTTGGCCAAGCTTGCCGCCGACGGCCTCGTCGAGCCGCGGCAGGGCGCCGGCGTCTTCGTCACCGAGCACATCTCGACCATGTTCGGCGCGCTGGCGGCCGACATGGGCAGCAAGGATTCCATCGCGCTCAACGTGCTCGAAGTGCGGCTGGCGATCGAGATCGAATCGGCCGGGCTCGCCGCGATCCGCCGCAACGCCGCGCAGGAGGCGGCGATCCAGGAAGCCTTCTTCGAGTTCGAGCGGCTGCTGCTCGACAGCCAGCCGACCGGACCGGCCGACCTCGCCTTTCATCGCGCCATCGCCAGCGCCACCAACAACCCGTTCTATGTCGAGATGCTCGACGTGCTCGGCCGGCGCGCCATTCCGTGCGACGTGACCTCGCCATGGTCGACCGAACTGGTGCAATCCGATGATTATCAGCGTGGGCTGCAGCGCGAGCATCTGGTGATCCTGAACGCGATCACGGCGGGCGATGCCGAAGCCGCGCGCGAGGCGATGCGCACCCATCTCGGCGCCAGCCAGCAACGCTACCGCGAGCGCCTGCAGGCGCGGCAAGCCTATTACGCCAGCACGGTCAAGGCGGCCGCCGGCGAATGATCCACCAGAAGTCAGGACAGAGATGAGCCAGAACCACACCGACTACACTTCGCGCTTCGCCATCGACCCGGCGGCCGCCGCCGCCATGGGAACGGACGAACTGCGCCACAATTTCCATATCGGGGATCTCTTCCAGCCCGACCGCATCAGCCTTACCTACACGCACTACGACCGCATGATCGTCGGCGGCGCCATGCCGGTGGCGGCGGCATTGCCGTTGGAAGCGATCAAGCCGACCGGCACCAAGGGTTTTCTCGACCGGCGCGAACTGATCGCCGTCAATATCGGCGGCGCCGGCACGATCGAAGCCGGCGGCCAGTCCTTCGACCTGCAGGCGCGCGACATGCTCTATCTCGGCATGGGCTCCAGCGATGTGTCATTCGCTTCAGCCGACAAGGCCACGCCGGCCAAGTTCTATCTGCTCAGCGCACCGGCGCATCAGGCCCATCCCAGCCGGCTGATCCGCATCGGTGACGCCAAGCGCCTCGATCTCGGCAGCAAGGAAGCCTGCAACGAACGTTCGATCTTCCAGTTCATCCATGCCGGAGGAACAAAAACCTGCCAGCTCGTCGTCGGCATGACGCAGTTGGCGCCAGGCTCGATCTGGAACACCATGCCGTGCCATGTGCATGACCGGCGCATGGAGGCCTATCTCTATTTCGACTTGCCGGAGGCGGCGCGTGTCTTCCATTTCATGGGCGAGCCGGACGAGACACGCCACATCGTCATGCGCAACGAGGAGGCGGTGCTGTCGCCGGGGTGGTCGATCCACTCGGGCGCCGGCACGTCCAATTACGCCTTCATCTGGGCCATGGCCGGCGATAATGTCGACTATACCGATGTCGATCCGGTGGCGATGGACGCGCTGCGGTGAGCGACTTCACGGCCTTCAGCCTGGCCGGCAGGCGCATCCTGGTGACCGGCGCCAACACCGGCATCGGCCAAGGCATCGCGGTCTCGATCGCGCGCGCGGGGGGCGCGGTGATCGGTGTCGGCCGCTCGTCGATGGCCGAGACGGCGGAGAGGGTTTCAGAAGTGGGCGGGCAGTTCGAGGCCGTTGCCGCCGACCTCGCGGACACGGCGGCGGCTGGACCTATGCTCGACCGGGTCTGGCAAGACAGCGGACCGCTCGACGGCCTGGTCAACAATGCCGGCATCATCCGGCGCGCCGATGCCGTCGAATTCGGCGAAGCCGATTGGGACCACGTGCTCGACGTCAATCTGAAGACGGTCTTCCTGCTCTGCCAGTCCTTTGCCCGGCGCGTCCTTGCCGGCGGCCGCCAGGGCAAGATCGTCAACATCGCCTCGGTGCTGAGTTTCCAGGGCGGCATCCGGGTCGCGTCGTACACGGCTTCCAAGCATGGCGTGCTCGGCATCACCCGTCTGCTCGCCTGCGAGTGGGCGGCCAAAGGCATCAACGTCAACGGCATAGCGCCGGGCTATATCGAGACCAACAACACGCAGGCACTGCGCGCCGATCCCGACCGCAGTGCCGCCATCCTCGGACGCATCCCGGCCGGCCGCTGGGGCGAGCCGGAAGACATTGGCGATGCCGCCGTCTTCCTGCTGGCGCCGGCCTCGAACTACATGCATGGCGCGGTGGTGCCGGTCGACGGCGGCTGGCTGGCGCGGTGAGGAGATGACGATGACCGAGCCGAAGATTTTCGCGCACGCCGGGGAAGGCGCCTGGACGCCGACCCCGGACGGCAATCGCCGGCGCGTTCTGCTCTACACCGAAGACCTGATGATGGTCGAATTCGGCTTCGACAAGGGTGGCGTCGGCGCGCTGCATTCGCATCCGCATGTGCAGGCAAGCTATGTCGCCGAAGGCCGCTTCGAAGTGACCATCGGCGGACGGACCGACATCCTGGAGACCGGCGGCAGCTTCATCGTGCCGTCCGGCCTCGTGCATGGCGTCAAGGCGCTGGAGGCGGGGCGGCTGGTCGACAGCTTTACGCCGCGCCGGTCTGATTTTCTGACCTGACGACGCCGCCAGTTTGCCGTGAGCCGGGCGAAGGATGCGTGCTTGCGTGATCCCTTGCGCAAATCAAAACCCGCTCCTCCGAAGAGGCGCGGGCGTTGCCTGGGCGCTTGTGACGCCGCGGTGCTCAAAACATCACCGCAGGACTGCAAACTTGCCGGATCGTGGTGAATATAAGCTTAACTTAATAGACCTAAATCCGCGTGGTCACGGCGACCGGCGGCGAGCAAGCGGTGCGTGGCCTCGAGAATGGCCTCGACCGGCGTGTCGGCGACGTTGGCTGTTCTGCCGCGCCTCGGCGCCGTCACCACCTCGACCCGGTTTGACAGCGGCCGCCACCGCTCGAGATTGGCGCCGTTGTTGACGATCACCGTCGGTGTCATGACCGTGGCGAACAGGTGCCCCAGCCCGCCTTCCATGCCGACATAGGCGGCAGCCATCTCGCCAAGCGCCAGCAGGAGGTCGCCGAACGCCTCGACTCCGAGCCCGAGTTCCGGACCGATCACCGAAAGACGGCTCTCCCTGGCGAGAAGGGCCTGCGGAGTCGGTCCGTCGCCCGGGGTTGCCAGATACAGAACCTGATAACCGGCATCGATGAGATTGCCGGCTACGGCAGCGACCTGGGCCTCGCTCATGAACTTGGCGCCGCTGGCATTGCCGCCAAGCAAGATCAGCGGCCGGTCGCCGGTTCCGCGAAGCCGGCGCGCCTGGGTCCGGGCGGCCTGCGGGACATCGAGCCGATGGTCGAATGGCAAGTGCCGGCCGGCGAGGCGCTCGATCAGCCGGTGGTAGCGCCAGGCATTGTGTTCGGGCCGCAAGGTCCATCTTGTGCCCCACCGCAGCGACAGGAGGTGGCCGGCAAAATTGGGCTCGTAGCGGACGCCGCGGCCGAAAAGCTGTAATCCGGTCACCATCAGCCCGGGCACGCCCGCCCGGAAGTCGACGACCGTCGTTCGTCCGCCGGGCCGGGCGAACTCAGCCAGAATGGCGGAAAGCGGCACAATCGTCCTGAAATCGTCGACGAGGGGAGCGGCATGCTTGTGCAACATGCCCGTAAGCGAGGACTTGCCCTGGCTGCCATAGACGATATGGCTTCGCGGGAAGGCCGTTCTTGCCGCCCGCAAGGCCGGTATCCTCAGCAACCCGTCGCCGAGGGCGTCGTTGCGGCCGTAGAAGATAAGCAGCGGCGCGGGCAAATCCATGGCCAGGCGGATCCGTTAGCTATGAGGTCGGGAATAAGCCGGAAAAGATCGTGCAAAAAGACAGCAAATCCCGACCGAATCCAGAGGGAACATGCTTCAAACGCAACGATAGGGAGCGGTATCAACCGATATCGTCGCCGATGCGCTGGTCATTGCGGCACTAAAACGCCGACGATGGTCAGGTGATGCGCCTGAGCAGACCGAAAAGCCGTTCGAACGTCCTGCCGTAGGGAGGGCGCAGCAGGGCTCCCGCGCTCAAGCGCGACTGCAGGAAGACCGGCTTCTCCTTGCTGAAGGTACGGAACCCCCATTCGCCGTGATAGGCGCCCATGCCGCTGGCGCCGACGCCGCCGAAGGGCTGGTTCTCCTGCACCAGGTGCAGCATGCAGTCGTTGATGGTGACGCCACCGGCGACGGTCTCGCGCAGGATGCGTTGGCGGTTGCCGCTGTCGTTGCCGAACCAGTAGAGCGCCAGCGGCCGGTCGGCCCGGTTCACATGGTCGATGGCGTCGTCGACCGTGGCGTATTCGACGATCGGCAGCACCGGGCCGAAGATCTCCTCGCGCATCAACCGCAGGTCCGGGCCGGCGTTGCCGACCAGGGTCGGCAGAAGCTTGCGGCCCGCAGTGCCGAGGTCTTCGCCGGCCGGGTTGATCTCGGTGATATCGGCGCCGGCGTCGCGGGCTTCCGCGATCATGGCGCGCAGGCGCTGGTAATGCCGGTCGCTGATGATGGCGGTATAGTCGGGGTTGTCGCGCAGCGAGGGGTAGAGCCGCGCCACGGCGGCGGCGAGCTTGGCGGCGACCGTGCCTGCCTGTCCCTTCGGCACCAGCAGGTAGTCCGGTGCGATGCAGGTCTGCCCGGCATTCAACAGCTTGCCGTAGGCGACGCTGGCCGTTGCCGTGTCGAGATCGCAGGAGGGGTCCAGGATCGCCGGCGACTTGCCGCCGAGTTCGAGCGTGACCGGTGTCAGGTTGGCGGCGGCGGCGATCGCGACCTGGCGGCCGACCGCGGTCGAACCGGTAAACAGCAGATGATCGAACGGCATCGCGACGAAGGCCTTCCCCATCTCCGCATCGCCGGCGACGACGCTGAGTTCATCCGGGGCGAAGTGCTCGCCGGCCAGCCTGGCCAACAGTTCGGAGAAAGCAGGCGTCAGTTCGGAGGGCTTTACCAGGACGCGGTTGCCGGCGGCGAGCGCTGCCGTGACCGGCGCGACGGCGAGCTGAAAGGGATAGTTCCAGGGCGAGACGATGCCGACGACGCCGAGCGGCTGCGGCAGAAGGCGGTTCTTGCCCGGCAGGAAGGGCAAGGTGGTGGCAACCCGGCGCTCCCGCATCCAGCCGCCGACATGCGCAAGGGCATGGCGAATGCCGGCACGCACGACAAACAGTTCCGCAAGTCGCGTTTCGTGCGCCGAGCGACCGCCGAAGTCGGCATCGATCGCCGCGCAGATTTCGGTCTCGTGCCGCTCGGTGAGCGCCAGCAGGCGTTTCAGGCGGTCCTTTCTCAGGCCGAGGTCCGCGAAGGGTTGCTTCTCGAAAGCGGCGCGCTGCAGCTGGAGCCGTTCGCTCAGCACATCCTGTTTCACTTGCAGCATCGCGCCCTCCCTGGCGTATCCGCTCAAGCTTACATCGCGGCGCCGAGGAATCCAGCAGGGTGCGTGTGCCGCTGGGGAAGGCGTGGCTTCGCCACACAGGGCGAAGGGCTCGAAACCACGAGGGGTCAAGAAAGTCCCCGCCCTGTTGCGGCCCGGTGGTGGCTGCGCTACTCCAAGGCACCACGCGGAGCGTCTCTTGACCGGTTTCCACATCCTCTCCAATCCCCGAAAAACCGAGCCCAGTCGGGCGGTCGCCTGATGCAGGCACAGGCGGCGAACATTCGGGCCGAGGACCCCAAGCGGCGCGTGCTGAAGGACGTGTTCGGCTTCGACGATTTCCGCCCCGGCCAGGCCGAGGTCATGGACGCGCTGCTCGGCGGGCGCCATGTGCTGGCCGTGATGCCGACGGGGGCGGGAAAATCGCTCTGCTACCAGGTTCCGGCGCTGGTCCTGGGCGGGCTCACCCTCGTCGTCTCGCCGCTGGTGGCGCTTATGCAGGATCAGGTCGCGGCGCTGCGGCTTGCCGGCGTCGCCGCCGATACGATCAATTCCTCGCTCGACCGCGAGGCCAATGTGGCGGCCTGGCGCCGGGTCGCTTCAGGCCAGACGCGGCTGCTCTACCTGGCGCCGGAGCGGCTGATGACCGAGCGCATGCTGGAGGCGCTTTCCAGGCTCGACATCAGCCTGATCGCCATCGACGAGGCGCATTGCATCTCGCAATGGGGCCCGGCATTCCGGCCCGAATATGAAGACCTGTCGCGGTTACGCGGCATCTTTGCCAATGTGCCGATCATCGCGGTGACGGCGACGGCCGACGAGAGCACGCGCGGTGACATCGCCGCCCGGCTGTTCGCCGAGCGGGTCGAAACGCTGGTGCTGGGCTTCGACAGGCCCAACATCAAGCTGGCCATCGCGCCCAAGCAGGACAGCAAGCGGCAGCTGCTCGGCTTCATAGGACGCCATGCCGGCAAGAGCGGCATCATCTACTGCCTGTCACGCAAGAAGACCGAGGAGATCGCGGCCTTTCTGGAGCGCAACGGCGTCACCGCGCTCGCCTATCACGCCGGGATGAGCAAGGAGGCGCGTGAGGCCAATCAAAACGCCTTCATGACCTTGTCCGGTGTCGTCATGGTGGCGACCATCGCCTTCGGCATGGGCATCGACAAGCCTGATGTCGCCTATGTCTTCCACACCGATATGCCGGGCAGCCTCGAGGCCTACTACCAGGAAATCGGCCGTGCCGGCCGCGACGGCCGCGAGGCCGAGGCACATATGCTTTACGGTCTTGGCGACATCCGCATGCGGCGGCTGTTCATCGACGACGAGGACGCCTCGCCAGAGCACAAGAGACGGTCGCATCGCCGCCTCGACACTCTGATCGGCTATTGCGAGACGGCGCAGTGCCGCCGCCAGGTGCTGCTCGGCTATTTCGGCGAGGAGGCCCAGGCCTGCGGCAACTGCGACAATTGCCTCGATCAGGCGCCGCGCGCCGATGGCAGCGCCGAGGCGCGGAAGATCCTGGCGGCGGTCGCGCAAAGCGGCGAGCGCTTCGGCGCGGCGCATGTCATCGACATCCTGCTTGGCCATGAGACCGAGAAGGTGCTGGCGAGAGGCCATCAGAGGCTGAGCAGCTTTGGCGCCGGCGCCGCGCACAGGAGGACAGTGTGGCTGTCGCTGGTCCGGCAACTGGTCGCCGGCGGGTTCCTGATACCGGATCCCGAGGGCCATGGCGGTCTCGCCATCTCCGAAAGCGGCCGCGCGCTCGGCCGCGGCGAGCTTGCATTCCAGTATCGCGTCGAGACGCGGGATCCTCTCGCGCGGGGCAGGAAGCGCTCCGGGGAAAGCGCCGCCGCCGGCGCCGAGGGCGTCGATGCCTCGCTGCTGGCAGCGCTCAAGGCGCTGCGGCTGCGGCTGGCCAAGGAGCGCCAGGTGCCGGCCTATGTGGTGTTTTCTGACCGCACGCTGATCGACATGGCCGACCGCCGGCCGCGCGACCTCGACGCCTTCGCCGAAGTGAATGGCGTGGGAGGGGCGAAGCTCAAGGAATTCGGGGAGGTTTTCCTGGCGGCGATTGCGGCGCATCAATCCGACGGATCGGCCTGATCGCGAGAGATGGCGCGGCTCGAGGCGGTAGGGATGAGCAGCGGGCCGAACTTCCGAGCAATGTCAGTCGCCCTGCTGTTTGCGACTGCGCTCCTTTTCGATTTCCTCCGGTTCTTCATCGTCAATGCGGGTGATGGTCGAAGCCGAAGTGCTTGATCTCAGCATCTCGTCCAACTTGGCATGAATGGCCTGCGTGTCGCGATGCTCCGCCCGCTGAATGAACAGCGTCATGGCCCAGGTGAGGAGCGTGGCCGCTCCATGCCAGTTCAAGCTTTGCCGATCGAAAACTATCCACAAGATCGCATAGGCCAGCAGCACCAGGAATGCTGCTGGACGGGACGTCCACGTGCCGATCGCGGTAAGCGCGCCGGTGATCGGGTGATTTGCCATGACCAGGAACTTTCGACGGCAGCGCAGGTTCCGGCGAGGCACGCCGGCGAAGCTGCCGTGCAACACACTTCTCGGCCGGGAGAGCCATCAGGCCGGGTCGCCTGGGGCTGATGGGCCGTCGCGAATGCCTGAAGCGTCAGAGGCTGCAATGGGAGCCTTGCGGTTGCGAGCCCTTCTCGGAGCGCCCCCGCGCCGCGGTGTCGTCATGCAGGCAGCCCGGCGCGTACTGCGCCAATACCCTTTCCAGGCGCGCCAGAAGCGCCTTGCTCGACTTTATCTCGTACCCCAAACGCAACGCGCCAACGACGGTTTTGCGGTTGGCGGCCAGCTCCTGCTGGAGCACGCCGATGTTGATGCGTACCTCATCGGCCTGCGCTCGAAGCGCTGCCTTGATTGGCCCTCGACCTTGCATGCTGAACTCGATCTCCATGGAAACGGATATCGAACTTGAGGAACATGCTTTGGTTCCCCGGCATCGCCGTCTAATTTTCCGGTCCGCGTAAATCCGGTCGCGCCCGCCGCGCGCGTGTCATCGGGTCTCGACGATGGCGCGAGACTATGACCTCAGCATCTGCAATTAGAGGAAATGGCGGAGAGGGAGGGACTCTAACCCGCAATCGGGCAAAACATCAATTTCCCGCCTTTCTCCCGGCGGCCCATCCTTCCAGCGATACAAACAACGCTACATAGCACGATACATTTTGACCTGAGAGCCTTTCACCATGAACATTCTCGCGGGCACGACTGGGGCCATTCGACCCATGCCGGCGCCGCTGCCGCGAACTATCGGCCGCATATGCGGCCGCCATCAGTACGGCCGTCGGTGGAAGTGAGAAGACGGCCGACCTGACGCAGTCGCACGTGCTGGTGCTGATGTGCATCGCTACTTCCAGCCGATCACCCGCGCCGAACTGTCGTCGTTTTTTGGCAAAGAAGTTTCTTGCGATCTGATCGGCCATCTGCGCGGTGCCGACCTGATCGGCTCCGGTCCGCGCAGCCCGACGCCCGGTCGCCCTACACCTATGTGGCCACGAAAGAATTCTTGCTCGAGTTCGGCCTCGACACGCTACGCGACCTGCCGGATTTCGAGGCACTCGAGGACGCCGGCCTGCTGTCGAAGGAGAAGTTGCTGAGCGGTGCCATCTGAGGTTTCTGGTCAAGTTCGGCATAGAAACCATCCACGCAGGCTTGCTCCCATTCCGAGCTTAAGGCGCAGGGATAGTAACTGCCAAGGCCAAGGTAGGCTGATCGTGCAAGTGTGAGTGTTAAGTTTCTTAATTTCTCCTGCGGCCGCATTTCTGACTCGGTCACAGTATTCAAACCTTCAGGTAGATCATTACCTACCAAATCGTGGTTATAACGCCGCCATCGAAGTCCGCACTCTGGACAGAAACCGTTTGCGGGCGTTGTCGCTAGCAACGTTAAGGTGATAGAGCGCGTAATATTCGGTGCGCGCGCCTTTGGTGAACCATTTCAGGTAGCGTCGGATGATCTTTCGGGGCGGGTCTGCCATGTACAGTGCCATGTAACGCGGCCGGCCATAAGTGACGATACCCACGATTTTGCGGATGTTCGTCAACATGGGGCGCACATTGGTTGGGTCGCTGATGTCGAAGGCCACGCCTGGCATCAGCACACGATCGAAGAAACCCTTGAGCATTGCCGGCGGGCCGAAGCACCAGGTCGGGAACTGGACGACCAGCGCTTCCGCTTGCTGGAGACGTTCGATAGGTTCCTCCAACCCCTCCCGATTGCTTGGAGTTTCGTGGTAGTGACGCCGACCTTCAGTGGTGAGGACCGGGTCGAAGTTCTCGGCATAGAGATCCATCAGATCCACGGTATGGCCCGCCTCCCTCATGCCGGCGAGCGCCTGCTCGCGGAGCGCGGCGTGAAAGCTCTCCGGCAAGGGATGACAATAGATATACAGCACTTTCATCGGTCACCCCGCCATCCGAAGCGTCTGCTCCAAGGCGTATTGAAAGTCGCATCCTTGGCGAAAGCAATTTCATTGTCGGGATAAGTGGTTTGGAAAATTTCATCTTTGAGCATGAGCGAGCGGCCCGCGATCTGCCATGGCCATTTGCCGCGCTTGGATGAAAAATTCTTTCATCCGAGCGGCGGCGGGAGACAGCATGAACTGGCGGTTCTGTAGAAGCGATATGTCTCGGCTTATCGTCGGTTGGGTAAGCAGGATCGACTTGACGTTGACCGAGGCGGTGAGCTGTTGCGAATTCTCGGGCAGGATCGACACGCCAAGCCCCTCCGCGATCATGCTGATGGCCGTCGTGGAAAAGCGGACCTCATACTTCGTCCGCAGCTCAGCGCCGGCCTTCAGCAGCGCATGATCAACCATGTCCCGGAGGGGGTTTTCCTTGGCGAGTCCAATCAATGTCTCGCCTTTCAGATCGCTCCAGCGTGCCTCAGTTTGGCACGCCAGGCGATGGTCGGCGCGGCAGACGAGCGTCAGCCGATCGCGACCGAGCAGCGTGGCATCGATCTCGGCGTCGTCGCCGGACAGCGTGCCGATGCCAAGATCGACCTCATTGCGGGTCAAGGCGGGACGGATTTCTTCTTCCGGCATGTCCCTGATCTGTACGACAATGTCCGGATAGCGGCTGACGAAACGCGCGATAACCGGCGGCACCAGCGTCGCTGCAAGTACAATCGCCGAGGCCACCGTGACGCGGCCTCGACCAAGGGTGTTGAGCTCGTGAATATTGCCGACGGCGATCTCAAGGTCGGCGAGGATTTTGCGCGCCTGGGGCAGGAATTCGCGGCCTGCCAGTGTCGGACTTACCATGCGGGTGTGGCGGTCGAACAGGCGCTGCTTCAGCTCGGTTTCGAGATCCTTGATCATGATGCTGACCGCCGACTGCGTCAGACCGAGGTGTGCAGCCGCCAAGTTAAAGCGACCTAGGTCGGCAACGGAGACAAAGGCCTGCAACTGCCTGAGCGTCACATTCATACGCGATTGTCCGTGAAGCCTGTCGACGCCGCCTCGCATAAGGGGCAAGCCTTGTCGTTTCAGATTAGGCGCAGACAGGATCATTGCGCAATCGCGATTGAAGGAAGAAATTGTTTCGTGTGTCTAATTGACGGGCAGCAACCGCTGGCATGACCGCATCACCGACCGACATGGCCGTATTACATCAGCGTCGCGGCGGGTGCTGTGTCGATCCGTTTGCCTGCCATAAGCAGGCCGAGCTCGTCGAGCCGGCTACGGTCGGGTGGTACTTCGCCAATAATGCGCCCCTCATAGATGACCAAGATCCGGTCGCAGATGGCGAAAAGCTCCTCGAGCTCGGTGGAGATCAGCATGATGGCCTTGCCAGCCTCGCGTTCCTTGAGCACCTCCTGCATCACGAACTCCATCGCGCCGATATCAATCCCGCGCGTAAGCTGGTTGATAAGCAGGAAATCCGGACGTCGCGCCAGCTCACGAGCCACAACCAGCTTCTGCTGATTGCCGCCCGAAAGCGTGTGGATGAGCACGTCGACATCGCGCGCTTTCACTTTAAAGCGCCTAACCAGATCGCGTGCGTGGTCGGCGATCGCATTCAGGTCGAGCAGCCCTCGAACCGAAAAAGGCGCCTGATTGTAGCGCTGCAGGATGACGTTTTCTGTCAACGGAAGCGGCAGCACGATCCCCATCTTGTGCCGATCCTCGGGAACATGAGCGAAGGGCCGGCGGTTGATCGCGCTGGGGGAAAGCCCTCGGAGTTCCTCGCCATTCAGCTTTATAGAGCCAGCCGTTGTAGGAACCAGCCCCGTCATGGCGAGCGCCAGCTCGCTCTGACCGTTGCCGGACACGCCTGCGATCCCGACGATCTCGCCTTGCCTGACTTCGAGGGAAATGTCCCGAACCGCAGGCAGGCCAAGCTCGTTGTTGCAGTGAAGATTGGTGACCGCAAGTACTACCCGACCGGGCTGCGCCGCAGTGCGTGGCAAATCCATGAGCACATCGCGGCCCACCATCATGCGGGCGAGTTCGCGCGGGTCCGTCTCACTGGTCTTGGTCGTGAATACGACCCGGCCATCTCGCATGACGCTGACACGATCGCTGACGCGCATCACTTCATCGAGCTTGTGCGAAATGAAAATAACGGTCTTGCCTTCCTTCACCAAACCGCGCAGCAAGTCGAGCAGTCGGTCCGTTTCCTGAGGCGTCAGCACGGCGGTCGGTTCGTCCAGGATCAGCAGGTCGATGCCATGGTAGAGCACTTTTAGAATTTCGACACGCTGTTGCTCGCCCACCGACAGATTCCGCACCACCGAATCCGGTCGCACGTCTAGTCCGTAGCGATCGCTGAGTTCGCTAATGCGCGATGAGACGGCCCGCATCCGGCTGAGCAGCCGAAGTGGCGAACCTTGGCCCAGCATATAGTTCTCGGTCACCGTCAAACTGGGGACGAGCATGAAGTGCTGATGCACCATGCCTATGCGGTGGCGGACCGCTTGCTCCGGCGAACCGAGCCTGAGCGGCGCGCCGCGGAAGACGATCTCGCCCTCGTCCGGCGTGAGGATACCACACAGGATGTTCATCAGAACACTCTTGCCGGCGCCGTTTTCGCCGAGCAGCGCATAGATCTCACCCTCTTCGACCTCGATCGTCGCGCCGGCGCTTGCGATGACGCTGCCGAACCGCTTGCGGATGTTGTCCATGCGGAGGAAGGGCTGCACATGCATAGTTCTCTCCTAGACCTTGCGGTAGGGAACGCCGAGAGTCGCCGGAGTGTCGGTCCGGTTACGCACCAGAAGCAGGGCAACGATGGTGGCGAGATAGGGCATGGCCTGCAGCACCTGATAAGGAATGTGGATGCTCGGCTCCGCCTGCAACTGCAATTGTAGGGCGTAAAACATGCCGAAGAGCAGCGACACGAAGAAGGCGCCGATGGGCGACCATCTCGCAAACACGACGACCGCGAGCGCGATGAATCCGCGGCCAGACGTCATGCCCTCGACGAACTGGTTCGCGTGCGCCAGTGTCAGATAGGCGCCGCCCAGCCCGGCGAGCGAACAGCCGATTAGGACCGCCGCGTATCGGTAGAGTGCCACGCTTCGACCGCCAACATCGACGGCCTTGGGGTGTTCGCCCACCGCCCTCAGTGTCAGGCCGAAAGAGGTGCGGAAGAGCAGGAAATAGGCGCCGAGCGCTACGAGGATCGTCGAATAGACGACAACGTTCTGCCGAAAGAGCGGTGTTCCGAAATATGGGATTTGGCTGAGCAAAGGAACATCCATCGCTGGAACGATCTGCACGCCTTGACCTGTCTGGACTAGATAGGTTCGGAAGAGAAATGAGGTCAATCCAAGGCCAAGAAGGTTGAGCGCGGCGCCGACGATGATCTGGTTCGCCTTGATGGTGATCGCGAAGAACGCGAAGAGAAGGCCGGCCAAGGCCCCGGCGGCCCCAGCGGCGAGGAAGCCTAGCGGTAGATTGCCTGTCGCGTAGACTGTGGCAAATCCCGTAAACGCGCCGATAAGCATGGTGCCTTCAAGGCCTATGTTAAGCACACCAGCACGTTCAGAGATTACCTCGCCCACCGAGGCGAAGATGATCGGGGTGGCGAGCCGCCAGGTCGCGCCGAGGGTGGTGGCCAGAAAGCCGAGTGTGAGGATGTGATCCATGGCTTTTACTCCTGCGGACGCGCGGACTGGAATTTCAATGCCGCGAACCCGACGACCGACAAGATCACCATGCCCTGTATGATGAAAACCAGCACTTGCGGCACCTGGGCGTTGATCTGCATCAGCTCCGATCCTGAATCCAGCACTGCGAAGAGAATGCCTGAAAATATCGCGCCGACCGGGTTGTTGTTCGCAAGTAAGGCGACTGCGATGGCCTCGAAGCCGTAGCCGGGTGAAATATCCTGGTAGAGCCGATGGGTGACGCCGGCGATCTGCATCGCGCCGGCGAGTCCCGCCATGGAGCCGCTTATGGAGATGGCGAGCAGGATGCTCCGGCGCACGCTGATGCCGGCATAGCGCGCGGCGTGCGAGTTGATGCCCACGATTCGTACCGCATAGCCGGCGCTGCTGCGGAACAGGAAAACGTAGATGATCATTGCAAGCGCTACCGCAATAAGGATGCCAATATGCAGCCTGGTAGAAGGTACAACACGTGGCAGCCAGACTTCGCGCAGAAGTTTTGCAGACTGCGGATAGGCAGCACCAGACTCCATCAACGGGCCTGTGACTAGATAGCTGGTCATGAAGATCGCGATATAGTTCAGCATGATCGTCGTGACGATCTCGCTGGCGTTGAAAAGAACCTTCAGCAGGCCGGCAATCGCCGCCCAAAGCGCGCCTGCGGCTGCGCCGGCGACCAGAATGAGCAGGATATGGGCCCATGACGGCAGGCCGGCGAACTGGACACCGCAGAATGTCGCTGCGCAGGAGCCGGCATAGAACTGCCCCTCTGCGCCGATATTCCAGATGCTGCAGCGGAAAGCCACGCAAAGGCCGATGCCGATCAGGATCAACGGTGTCGCCCTGAGCAGCATTTCGGCGATGGAGCCGACATCCTGGAACACGCCATTCACCATTACGGTGAAGATGTCGAACGCGTAGAAGCCGGTCACCGCAAGAAGAACCGCCCCCGCTAGGAGTGCGAGCAGCACCGCCACGACAGGAGGTGCAGTTGCTTTGGCGAGCCTGCTCAAGCCGGCGCGGAGCGACGCGCCGGCCAATATCGATGTGGCATTCGTGGGTGGGGGGATGTTGATGTCGGCCATTGAACTCCACCTGGAGACGGGAGGACGAAGCGCCGGGCAGCCGGCGCTCCGGAAGGCGAGCCTTACTGTCGATGACGCGTTTTGATTTCGCCAGCGATTATCTTGGCCCTTACATCCTCGACATATTTGCGCACGTCCTCCGACACGGGATGAGCGGCCTTGTCGTTGTAGGAGAACTTGACGACGTCTGTGTCCTTCAGGCCGAAATCGACGTTCGAGGTCGGCACCGTCCCTTCCTTTATGCCCTTGACGATGCGCACCACGCCCTGTCCGTAATCGGCAATGTAAGTGCCGAGAATGTTCTTGGGCGCGATCTCCGTCTGGTCGCTGAAGATACTGAATGTGCTTATCTCGGGGCCGGCCTCGCGCACCGCCTGGATTGTGCCGAGACCGGCGGCATCAGCGTCGGGCACGACAAAATCGGCGCCGCCGTGGATCATGTTAATGGCAGCTTCCTTCGCGGCGGTGGCATCGGTAAAGTTGCCGAGATAGACTTGGCTCACCTTGAAATCCGCGCTGGCATCCTTGGCACCGTTGACGAAACCTTCGAGCGCCTCCTTGATCGGCGGGATTTCCATCCCGCCGATCAGCCCCGCTGCCTTACCCATCTTCGCGGCGATCGCTCCCATCAGGTAGAAAGGCTGGCTGGAATCGGTATTGAGGCCAATGACCTTGCCGTCATGGACGTTGCTCGATGATATGAGAAACACCGTATCGGGATATTCCTCGGCAACGGTCTGGGCAGAATCCTGAAACTCGAAGCCGTGGCCCAGGATCACTTGGTAGCCTTGGCTTGCATAGTCGCGGAACGCCTTCTCGAAGGACGCCGGATTCTGTTGCAGCTCGACATAGCTGATCTTGGCGCCGAGTTCCTTCTCCACGCGCTTCAGCGCTTCGTAGGCGATACGGTTCCAACCCTCCTCGGCTACACTGCCGGTTACGAGCAACCCCATTTTGAAGTCTTGGGCATGGGCAAGGCCCGACCAGATCGTTCCGGCGAGCGTTAATCCGAGAGCGGACGCAAGGAGCGACCGGCGTGAAATTGCAGTTTTCTTCATTTTGTTCCTCCCATTAGATTGTGTTTCAATCCCCCCGGAGTCGCCGATCGGCTATGCGTCCTCCTTCAGGCAGCTGTTTTCGACGCGCGTGAGTGCGGTCGTCGTTTCCGAAACGAGGCGTCCTCTCGAGAAAATGAAGGCGCGATCCGGCCCGCCTGCAACCAGCGTGTCGGTATCGGTGCAATCGGTGACGACGAAGTCGGCCCGGGCACATGAGCGCAGCCCGTAGTCCTTGCCGAGACCCATCAGATGGGCAGGGGCGGTCGTGATCATGCGGTGGGCGGCGGCAAGCTCGTCGCCGCGCAGGTGGCCTGCGAGGAGTGTCCAGCGGGCGATTTCCAGCATGTCACCCGAGCCGGTTGGCACGAACGGGTCCTGGATGTTGTCGGATGCCGTGGCGATGGTGACGCCGGCCCGGTGCAACTCGGCGACGCGCGTTAGGCCGCGCGGCGGCAGCATCTCGGCGTCGCGGCCTTGCAGGTAGAGGTTGGCGGCAGGCAGCGTGACAACACCGACATCGAGGGCGCGGATGCGCTCGGCGATACGCTGGAATTCCCGGCGGGGGAGGGCGCTGAGCACCGACACATGGCTGAAGACGGTGCGTCCCTGCATGCCGAAGCGCTCGACCCTCTCGATGGCGGCATCCAGCAGGTGCACGCCGGCATTAAGGTGCTCGTCCAGATGCAGGTCGACCGGCTTGCCGGCCTTCACCGCAGCGGAAAACAGGATGTCGAGATAACGCGGCGGGTCTTCGGAAACGGCAGGCGTGCCGCCGACGGCATCAGCGAGCGCCACCGCGCCATCGATGTTCTTCTCAAGCCAGTCGAAGTCCTGGCCGGGATGTGGCGTCATGAAAGCAACGAGTTGGAGGGTGATACGGTCTCTTTCGGCATCGCGGATCGCCGCCAGTGTCTCCATGCCGTGGAAACGGGCATCCTTGTCTACGTTGATATGACTGCGGATGGCCGTCGTGCCACGAGACAGACATCGCTCGACCGTGCGCGTCGCCCGCTTGTGAATGTCTTCGGGGCCGGCGGTTCGGGCGTACTTGGCAAAGGCCTCACGGGCGCCCTGCAGCGTGCCGGAAGGATTGGGCGTGAAGCGCAGCACGCCGGTCTTGTCCAAATGCTGGTGCGCATCGACAAAGCCCGGGGAAACCAGCATGCCGGTGATATCGATGCGGGCGTCGCAGGACGTGGCGTCGAGGAACGGCTCTACGGCGACAAAACGCCCGTCCGCGCCGACTATGATGTCGCTGACCGCTTGTGAACCATCGGCAGTGACGATTGTCCCGCCGGTGAGCGCAAAGGGCCGGCCGGGCGACAGGTGTGCGAGCGAGACAGTTGGATTATCACGTGCCATTTGTCCCCACTTTCTTGTAGTAGCGGAAAACTAAGCATGGAGGATTAATTAAAACAAATTCATTATTTCAATTGTTTGATAAAATATTCGCAATAATGGCGAGCGACAGAGTCGTTGGAAGCTGCAAGATATCAATTGAAATCAACGATATGAGACACTGGGCCAATTCGATGGGCATGGCACAGGCCCTTTCAGCTGGTCAGTGCCGATATTGCGGATCTTCCGCATCGAGCTGTCGGCGGATAGCGGCTAGATGGGCCCGGGCGGAGTCTGCGTCGCCCTCGCGCATCTGCCGGTAGGTGGCCTCGGCAATCGCCGGATCGACGGGGGAAACCGTGCGGCCCGTCGACATGGCGAGCGCCTGCACTTCGGCGGCCCGTTCGAGGTAGTAGAGGTCGTCGGCGCGAGCACCAGCACGCCATGGTGCTTCATGAAGACGATATCGGCATCCCCCGCGGCTTCCGCGATGCGCGCGCCCTCGCGATTATCGAGCGCCAGGCCGTTGTAGTGCTCATCTACGGCGGTGCGACCGTAGAATTTGAGGGCCGTCTGACCGGCCCAGATCAGCGGCGGACCGTCGATCATGGAGAGCGCTGTGGCATAGCGCATGTGCGTGTGGAAGGCGACCTTGGCGCGCGGCAGGCGGCGGTGGATTTCGGCGTGGATGTAGAAGGCGGTCGCCTCAGGCGCGCCGTCGCCCTCGATGACGGTGCCGTTGAAATCGCAGATCAGCAGCTTCGAGGCCGTGAGTTCGCGAAAGGCGTAACCGTAGGGATTGACGATGAAGAGATCGTCGTTTCCCGGCACGACTGCGGAAAAATGGTTGCAGATGCCTTCCTCAAAACCGTTGCGCGCCGCCATGCGGAAACAGGCGGCGAGGTCTTCCCTCGCGGTGCGGATGGCGGCGGTGGAAAGGTCGGGGCGGTTCGGCCGGTCAGGCACTTCGGAATGCGCGGCGCGGTCTGTCAAAGAGTGAGCCATGGGTGCTCCTGTCTGTGTGGCTGGGAGCGGCGGTTTGACCGGAACGCGCTGGCGTTGGGCTCCGCGCACAACAAGCTCCTTTGAGGCTGCTGCGCCCTGCCTGCCCGCGCACCGCGCAGTCCAGCAGCGCCACCAGATAGCGCGGAAATTTTTGCGAGGTCAACCTCGGAGCGGTCGCAATTTCGGGCACAAAACCGCAGCGTATTTGCTGGAATTGCCTAGTTTAGTGCACCGACTTGAGCAGGAAATCACGGAAGCGGCGGGCGGCGGGGGAGAGGGAGCGCGCCCGTTTCTGGATCACGCTGACCTCGCGCTTGATGTGTGGTTCGGTCGGCGTTCGCACAATGAGGCCCATCGAGGTTGCCAGCCGCACCACTGCCGAAGTCATTATCGCAACGCCGAGGCCGGCTTCGACCATGCCGATGATCGTCAGTGGCAACGCCACCTCCTGCATGGCCTTTTGGAGCGGCAGGACGATGCCGTTGCGAGCCAGTTCGTTTTCCAGCCGGTCGCGAATCGGGTTGCCGCGCTGCGGGCCAATCAGCTTGCGATCAACAAGGTCGGTCCAGCGCAACTCGGAAAGTCTGACCAGCGGGTCTTCGGAATGCAGCACTATGAGGAACTCGTCAGTCGTGAGCCGCGTGCCGACGAGTTCCGTGTCGTCCTCCGGCACAGTGCCGACGCCAAGATCCACCGATCCGTTCGCGACCTGCTCCAGCACGGTTTTCTCGGCCACATCGTGCAGTTCGACGGTCACCTCGGGATGCAGCCTGTTGAAATCGTTGATGAGCGGCGGCAGCAGAAGCGCCGCCTGCACGGTGCCCGCCGCGATCGAAACTTTCCCCCGTCGGAGCGCGTTCAGCTCGCGCGAGCTTTCCACCATGCCCTCGATGTCGGCGACCGCGCGGGCGGCAATCGGCAGGATGTCCATGCCCGCTTGCGTAAGGCGAAGAAGGCGGGTGTGCCGGTCGAAGAGACGGAGGTTGAGATTGTTCTCCAACTGCCGGACCAGTGTGCTGACGGCGGATTGCGAGGAGCCGAGCTTGTCGGCGGCCAGCGTAAACTGCCCGAGATTGGCTACGGTGACGAAGGCGCGAAGCTGTTTAAGCGTGATATCCATGCCAGGCAATTCATTCAGTTACTGGTTGAATTAATATTATTATGCTGGTTGTTTGCTGATTTGACCAGCCGCATGATGCTCCTCGTACGGCGTGCGGTGTCAACGACGAGGCCATGAAAGCCCCTACCGCGCCGGAAGCTGTTCGCTGGGAGGAAAGCGAATGACCAATCCCACGGTGGCGGATCCTGTAGAAAAAACGTATCCCATCCCGAGCCTCATGGCTTTGGGCCTGCAACACGTCCTTGTCATGTATGCCGGAGCGGTCGCCGTGCCGCTTATCGTCGGCAATGCGCTTCACTTACCCAAGGAACAGATTGCCCTGCTCGTCAGCGCGGACCTGTTCGCCTGTGGCATCGTCACCATCATCCAGGCGCTCGGCATCTGGAAAATCGGCATTCGCCTGCCCATCATGATGGGCGTCTCGTTCACCGCGGTGCCCTCGATCATCGCGACGGGCACCAATCCTGACCTCGGCATGCCCGGTATTATCGGGGCTGTCATCGGATCCGGCGTCTTCACCATTTTGGTCGCGCCGTTCTTCGGACGCTGGGTGCGTTTCTTCCCGCCGATCGTGACCGGCACGGTCATGTTGATCATCGGTCTCTCCCTGATGCGCGTCGGCGTGAACTGGGCGGCGGGCGGGCAGCCGATGATCAAGGGACCAGATGGCATGATCCCGAACCCCGCCTATGGCGCGCCCTTCGCGCTTGCCGTTGCGGCCGTCGTGCTGCTTTCGATCCTACTGCTCACCCGTGTTCTCAAGGGGTTCCTCTCGAACCTTGCCGTGCTGATGGGAATCGGCATCGGCTTTGCCATCGCCATTGCCGCCGGCAAGGTCGATTTCCATGGCGTGGCGGATGCCGACTGGGTGCGCGTCATTCACCCGCTCGCCTTCGGCTGGCCGATCTTCGAATTCTGGTCCACCCTGTCGCTCTGTGCCGTCATGACGGTCATGATGATCGAATCGACCGGGCAGTTCCTGGCCGTCGGCGAGATGACGGGGCGCAAGATCACCCAGCGCGATCTCACCCGCGGCCTGCGCACCGATGGCGTCGGCAACATCATCGGCGGCCTGCTGAACACCTTCACCTACACGACCTATGCACAGAATGTCGGTCTGCTCCAGATTACCGGTGTGCTCAGCCGCTTCGTGGTCGCCGCAGGGGGTGCCATCCTGATCCTGCTGGGTGTGCTGCCGAAGGTGGCCTTCGTCAGCGCGTCGATCCCGAGCTACGTCGTCGGCGGCGCCGCTATCGTGATGTTCGGCATGGTCTCGGCGACCGGTGTGAAAATCCTATCAAAGGTCGATTTCGCTACCAACCGGTGCAACCTCTACATCGTCGCGGTCAGTGTCGGCCTCGCCATGGTGCCGGTCGTTGCGGAAAACATCTTCGATCAACTGCCTGCCACGGTTGGAAAATTCCTGCACAGCGGCGTGCTGGTCGGCACCTTCGCGGCGGCATTGCTCAACATTCTCTTCAATGGCGTGCCGGCGAAGGAGCCGCAAGACACTGAGCAGCAGAGCGGTGTGCCCGCGGCCGACCCGCCTCAAATGGCAAGCAATACTAGTCCGGCGGCCTAGCGCCGCCGGAGCCCCGAACCCCATGAGGACTGCCATGAGGCGCTTTGAATATCATCGGGCGGACACGCTGGAGCAGGCGTCCCGCCTTCTCACCGATCTTGGCGATGACACCTTTCTGTTCAACGGTGGTACGGACCTTCTGGTCGAAATCCGCGAACGACTGCGCCGCGTGCGCAACGTCGTCGATATCAAGCAGATCCCCGGCCTCTCCGACATCACCTATGATGAGACCCGCGGCCTGACTTTTGGCGCGCTGGTGACCGTCGGTCGACTGGAGCGCCTGCCCCTGGTCTGCCAGCGTTATCCCAACCTGCGTGCGGCCTTCGCCTCGCTGGGCTCCATCCAGGTTCGCAATCGGGCCACCGTCATCGGTAATGTCTGTCGAGCCTCCCCGTCGGCGGACACGATCCCTCCGCTGATGGCCGACGGCGCCTTCATCCATATCTACAGCCGCACGAACATGCGTGTCGTGCCGCTTGCCGAATTTTTCACCGGCCCTGGCAAGACCGTGCTCGCCAGGGGCGAGATCGTCACCGGCATCACCGTGCCGCCCGCCGGCGACAACACCGGCAAGGCCTATCTCAAGCACGGCCGTCGCAAAGCGATGGAGCTTTCCACCGTCGGCGTCGCCGTCAGCCTTTGCATGGACGACGGCGTGTGCAGCGACATCCGCATCGCGCTCGGCGCGGTCGGTGCGACCGTGCTGCGGGCGCCGGAGGCGGAAGCCATGCTGCGAGGCACCCGGCTCGACGCGGCAACCGTCAAGAGTGCTGCCAACAAGGCGACGGAAGAGTGCACTCCGATCAGCAACGTGCGGGCCAGCGCCGATTACCGCCGCGACATGGTCGGTGTGCTGACCGGCCGTGCGATCAAACAGGCATTGGAGGCTTTCGCGTGAAACGGATCGTCGAACTCACCATCAATGGCGAGCCCCGCGACATGACGGTGGATACCTGCCGTTCGCTACTCGACGCGCTGCGCGACGATGTCGGCCTTACCGGCACCAAGAAGGGCTGCGACGTCGGCGACTGCGGCGCCTGCACCGTTATCGTCGACGGCGAACCGGTCAATGCCTGTCTGATGCTCGCCGTCGAGGCCGAGGGCCGGACGGTCGAGACCGTGGAAGGGCTCCAGCCCGGCGTCGATACGCTACATCCGCTGCAGGATGCCTTCATGCGGCACGGCGCCTCGCAATGCGGCTTCTGCACGCCGGGCATCCTGATGATGGCCAAGAAGCTGCTCGACGACAATCCACGCCCGACGAACGAGGACATTCGCTTCGGCCTCAGCGGCAATATCTGCCGCTGCACCGGGTACACCAAGATTTTCGACGCGATCAAATCCGCCGCGCTCGAGATGGAGGCAGCAAGATCATGAACGTGACGGCCCCTATCGAAGAGCGGGAATTCAAGATCGTCGGCAAGAGCGTCAAACGCGACGACGTGTTGGAAAAAGTGACGGGCGAGGCCGAATATACCGGCGACGTCAAATTGCCAGGCATGCTGCACGGCAAGATCAAGCGCGCCGCCACTGCGCACGCCCGCATCAAGAGCATCGATGTCAGCAAGGCGCTCGCCTATCCCGGTGTGAAGGCTGTGCTGACCCATGAAAACGTGCCGCGCGTGCTGCATTACGGCTCACCGCATCCGCGCTCTGCCTCTTGCACCAAGGACCAGTATATCCTCGACGACAAGGTGCGGTTCTGGGGTGAGGGCGTCGCCGCCGTTGCGGCCATCAGCGAAGAGATCGCCGACGAGGCGCTCGATCTGATCGAGGTCGAATACGAGCCCTTGCCGGCCGTCTTCGAGCCGGAAGACGCAGCCCAGCCCGGCGCGCCGCTGATCCACAATGTCGGTCCTGGCGGCAACCTGGTACTCGATCCGGTGCGCGTCAATCGCGGGGATATCGACGCCGGTTTTGCCCAGGCGGATTTCGTACTTGAAGGCACCTTCTCCGGCGGGCGGCCGCATCCGGCCTATATGGAGCCGAATGTCTGCATCGCCGACTGGGACGGCTCCAACAAGCTGACTTTCCGGACCTCGACGCAGACCGCCTTCATGGTGCGCGGCATCCTGGCCGAAGTGCTCGGCCTGCCACTCACCAAGGTGCGCGTCCTCGTCGACCACATGGGCGGCGGCTTCGGCGCCAAACAGGACTGTTTCCAGCACGAATTCCTTTGCGCACTTCTCGCAAAAGAAACGCGCCGGCCCGTGAAGATGGAATTCACCCGCCACGAGACCTTCGTCGCCGGCCGTTCGCGCCACCCCTGCAAGGTCTGGTTGAAGCAGGGCTTCAAGAATGACGGCACGCTCGTGGCGCGTGACATGAAGCTTGTCTATGACTCCGGCGCTTACGGCTCGCATGGCCCGGGCGTGACCATCGTCGGCACCAATGCCGCGACCTCACTCTATCGCTGCGAGAACGTTCGGCTAGAAGGTCGCTGCGTCTACACCAATACGCCGATCAACGGCGCCTTCCGCGGCTACGGCGTGGTGCAGAGCTATTATGCGCTGGACATCCAGATGGACGAGGCGGCTGAAAGGCTCGGCATGGACCCGGCGGAACTGAAGCTGAAGAACGTGGTGCGCGCGGGCGATATCGCCCCGTCCGGTCACCCGATCCTCGGCCACGGCCTGGAAATCTGCCTTCAGCACGGCATCGATGTGCTCGACTGGAAGAAGCTGCGCAACCGTGACCGCACGCCGGACCCGAAGCACCCCCATATCAGCAAGGGCTGGGGCATCGGCTGCGAAATGCATGGTTCTTCAGCCTATCCGGGCATCAAGGAACAGGGCAACGCGACCGTGAAGGTCAACGAGGACGGCACGGTGACGCTGCTCACGGGCGCTGCCGGTCTCGGCACCGGCGCGCATACGGCGCTGGCACAGATCGTTGCCGAAGAACTCGGCGTGCGCTTCGAAGATGTCGGCATCATCCATGGCGATACGGATGTCGTGCCGTGGGACATCGGCGCCTTCGCCAGCCACACGACCTATCTGGTCGGCACCGCTGCCAAGATGGCGGCCACCAAGGTGCGCGGGGCCGTTCTCGAGCGGGCTGCGATGAAGCTGCAAGTCACGCCCGGCGAGATCGACCTTTCCGAAGGCCGGATCTTCGTCACGGCCGAGCCGGGCCGCTTCATGACGGTTGCCGAGGCGATGGGTCCCTCGCGCGGCATCCCGGCCGCCAACATCGTGGCCAATGGCACCTACGAGCCGACGAAATCCTATTCCTTCGCCGCGCATTTCACAGAAGTGGACGTGGATACGGAAACGGGCATCGTCGAGGTCAAGCGCGTTATCCCGGTGCACGATATCGGCCGGGTCATCCACCCGATTGCGGCGCAGGGCCAGATCGAGGGCGGCATCCAGCAAGGCATCGGCCACACGCTGACCGAGGACTACATCATCGACAAGAAGACCGGCCGGTCGCTGAACGCCGGCCTCGTCGACTACAAGATGCCGCTCTCCATGGACATGCCCGATATCGAGACGATCATCCTCGAAGCCGCGCCCGATCCGGGCGGCCCATGGGGCGCCAAGGGCGTCGGCGAAGACCCGATCATCGCCATCGGCCCCGCCATCGCCAATGCCATCCACGACGCCATCGGCGTCCGCTTCCATCACTATCCGATCACCCCCGAAGACATCCTGAAAGCCTTGAGGGAGAAGGGCGCATGAACATGCATATCGAGCCGGCCAACAAGAAGCTCCCGATCACGATCCTCACCGGTTTTCTGGGATCGGGAAAGACGACGCTGCTCAACTACATCCTCACCGAGCGCCATGGCCACCGCATCGCCGTCATCGAGAACGAGTTCGGCGAAGTGGATGTCGACAGCGACCTCGTGCTCGCCTCCGACGAAGAGATCTTCCAGATGCAGAACGGCTGCATCTGCTGCTTCGTCGACGTTCGCAACGACCTCATCGACGTGATGAAGAAGCTTTTGAGCCACAAGGACAAGTTCGACCATATCATCGTCGAGACCTCTGGCCTTGCCGATCCGACTCCCGTCGCTACCGCCTTCTTCGTCGACCGCAGCGTCGCTGAGGAAGTCGAACTCGATGCCGTCGTGACGCTGGTCGATGCCATGCATATCGACCAGCATCTCTACGATCCCGTGCTCGACGGCAGCGACAACCAGGCGGTCAACCAGATCGTCGCCGCCGACCGCATCCTCGTCAACAAGATCGACCTTGCCTCCGAGGAAGCGCTCGGCTCGCTGGAGGGCTCGCTGCGCAAGCTCAACCAGACGGCGCCGATCCTGCGTTCAACCTACGGCAAGGTAGACCTGTCCAACATCCTCGGCGTCAACGGCTTCCGGCCGTCCTATGTACGCGAGCGGGCGGAAATCCTTGACATCGACATGGATGATGACCACGACGCACACGGCGATCATCACCACGAATGCCATGGCGCGACGTGCGATCATCCGGACCATGACCATGGGCACCACCAGGATCATCACCACGATCACGGCCATGATCGTGCTCAGGCAGCCACGCTCCGCCCGCACCACCACGATGCGACGGTGAAATCCCACTCCTTCGTCTATCCGCAATCCTTCGACGGCGAAAAGCTCGCGGGCTTCCTCAAGAATTACCTCAGCGAGTATGGCGACGACATCTTCCGCACCAAGGGCATTGTCTCAGTGGCAAACGACGAGCGCTTCTTCGTGCTCCAGGCAGTGCACAAGCTGGTCGATTTCCGTCCGGATCACTCCTGGGGCGAGGATACTCGCAAGTCGAAGTTCGTCTTCATCGGCCGCAATCTCGACCGTGACGGCATCGACAGAAACTTACGCGCATGCTTGGCGGCCTAGCCGCGCTTCTCCCGTCGCTTGATGCTTGGCCCAAGTCCTCCGTCTGAACCGCCGGCGCATCCTCCAGCGCGGGCGGCGGTGAATGCCCGTTTTTCAAAAAATGTTATAAAACAACCGCTTAGAGTGACTATTTTGTTGACAAAAAGCCCGCCCCATGGTTCCTTTGGCGTCGAGTAGAAGCACCGACAATTGCTCACCGTCTCTTGGAAGATGAGGCTGCGATGTCGATGCTGACTACGAAAGGAACATCCGCCGTTTGTGCCCCGTTTGAGGCCCCGGCCGTTCTTCTCCGTCATCGGCGTTTCCTGAGTTCGCGGATCCACGCCCGGTGTTTGCCGGCATGGCGTTCATCGCGCGGCCCCACATCGACCGGACCCTCTACGACAGGAGAACAAGAATGATAATTGACCTAAGCTGCTACCCCACCGACCTGGTGGACCTGGCTTGGCGCCACGATGGACCGCCCTTCACCGGCGACAAGCTTTTGAAGATGATGGACGGCCCGTATTATGTGAACGGCAAGCCGCGCCGCATCGACAAGGCGTTCATCCAGCCGCCGCAAGGCAACACCATCTACACCCACGAGGTCATGGACCTGGAAGGCAAAGCCGCCATCCGCCAGTACATGGCCTATACGGAAAAGATGGTGACGGAACATCCCGACCGTTTCCTCGGCTGCTTCGTCTACAACCCGCGCTACGGCACGCAGAACGGCGCCGAAGAGATCGAACGCTATGCCAAGGAATTCGATTTCAAGATGGTGCAGCTGCAGGCAAACATGCACGCCTACCGCCCCGACCGCGCGCTCGACTGGCTGCAGCCGGCCTTGAAGAAATGCGCCGAGCTCGGCCTGATGGTGAAGGTACACACCGGCGACGGTCCGTACTCGATCCCGACCGAGTTCTACCCGATCATCCGCGAGTTCCCGGAAGTGAACTTCATCCTGGCGCATTTCGGCGTGCAGACCGGCGGCGTCTACGTGTTCGAGCCGATGCAGATGGCGCTCGACACGCCGAGCGTCTACGTCGAATCCGGTTGGTGCCTCCAGTCACGGATCGTAGAGTTCGCTAAAGTGCTGCCCAAGCACAAGATCCTCTTCGGCTCCGACACGCCGCCGAACGAGCCGGGCATGTGGATCAACCTTCTGGAAGTGCTCTGCCACGAGCCACCCCAAGGCCTCAATCTCGATGAGGATACGCTGGAGGATTACCTTGGCAACAACACCGCCCGCATGATCGGCCTTGAGGCGACCAAGCCACCGGCCACCGTCGCGGAAGCCGAGGCGTATCTGCGCCAGCACGGCGTCGCGCTCGCAGCGTGAATTTGAAGGGAGTGAACAATGATCATCGATACCCATCTTCACCCGACCAACCTCGTGGACGAGGCCTGGCGTCATACCGGTGAGCCCTTCAACGGCGAGCGTATGCTCAAGTTGATGGACGGTCCCTACATGATCAACGGCAAGCCGCGCCGGATCGATATGGGCTTCATCCAGCCGCCGCCTGGCAATACCGGCTACCGCGACGGCAACCGCAAGGGCCGCGACGGCATTCGCGACTACATGGCCTATTGTGCGGAGCTTTGCCAGAAGTACCCGGATCGCTTCATTGGCAACTTCAACTACAACCCGCGCTGGGGGCCTGAAAACGGTGCGGCGGAGCTGGAATTCCACGTCAAGGAATACGGCTTCAAGATGTTGAAGCTGCACGCCAACATGCATGGCTATCGTCCCGACCGCGCATTGGACTGGCTGCGTCCGGCGATGAAGAAGTGCGCCGAACTCGGCGTGGTCGTGCTGATCCACACCGGCGACGGCCCGTACACGATCCCGACGATGTTCTACCCGATCATCCGCGAATTCCCGATGGTCAACTTCATCATCGGCCATTTCGGCATTCAGACGGGCGGCAACTATTCGTTCGAATCCTTCTGGATGGCCATGGACACGCCCAATGTCTATTGCGAATCCGGTTGGTGCTTCCAGTCGCGCATCGTCGAATTCGCCCAGCAGCTGCCAAAGAACAAGATCGTCTTCGGCACGGACAGCCCGCCGAACGATCCGGGCATGTGGCTGCGCGAACTGGAAGTGCTTTGCAAGGATCCGCCGCACGGCATCAACCTCTCGGAGGACGATCTGGAAGGCTATCTCGGCAACAACATCGCCAAGCTCGTCGACATCAACCCGTCGCCGCCGCCACGTGATCTGAAGGATGCTCAGGCGCGCCTGAAGGATTCCTACGCCGGTGTCGATCGCGCCACCGGCAAACATCTGGAGCTTGCCTGATTTGACTAGGGCGGCGTCTTTCGGGGCGCCGCCAACCCCCGCAGCATCGAGAGCGAGACATGACGCACCACAAGCAAGACGTCCGCCGCTTCCTGACCGACTATCGTGAAAAACATCCCGAGGACGTTATCACCATCGACCGACTGGTCTCGGACGATCAGGACGCGACGGCACTGATCTGGAACCTTGCGGACAAAGGCAAGCATCCGATGCTGCATCTGACCAATGTCAGTGGCATCGGCAGTCAGGTGCTCTGCAACATCTTCGCCTCGCGTGACCGTATCGCCCGTCTTCTCGGCTCGACTGCCGAAAACCTGCACAAAGCCTATCAGGCCCACTCCAACCGCCCGTTCACACCGGAGCTTCTGGAAAGCGGGCCAATCACCGAGGAGATCACTTCCGGCGATGCCGTCGATCTCCACGTGCTGCCGATGCTGAAGCATTTCGATACCGATCGCGCGAAATACATCACCAGCGGAATCATCATCGGCGAGCATCCGGAAACCGGGGCCGGCAATCTCAGCTACCACCGTGCGATGATCCATTCGAAGAATTCGCTGGCGACCTCGCTCCATTCGCGCGGGCATCTCTGGCGCCTGATGAACATGGCGAAGGAGAAGGGCAAATCCATGCCGGTCGCCATGGTGATCGGCGGCCATCCGCTCTTCATGCTCGCCGCCTCCGCGCGTCTTGCCTTCGGCGAGGACGAGCGCGACGTTGCCGGCGGGCTAATGGGCGAACCTTTGCAGGTCGTGCTGACGCCGAAGTACGGCATTCGCGTTCCCGCCCATGCCGAGATTGTGCTGGAAGGTGTGTTGGACCCCGAGGCTCATGTTGAGGAGGGGCCGTTCGGCGAGTTTACAGGCTACTCCTCCGACCGCTCGACCAACAACCTCTTCACTGTCGAAACCGTGATGCGCCGACGCGATGCCATGCTCGTCAGCGTCGCGGGCGGCAACTCGGCCGAACACCTCAACCTCGGCCGCGTGCCGCGCGAGGCGGAGGTGGTGGAGAAGCTGAAGGCCAGATTCCCCTCGATCACCGCCGTGCATTACCCGTCGTCGGGTACCCATTTCCACGCCTATGTCGCGATGAACCAGATGCGCGAGGGCGAGGCACGGCAAGTCATGCTCGGACTGCTCGGCTGGGATCAGTACCTCAAGACCGTGGTCGTCGTGGATGCGGATGTCGACATCACCCGCGACAGCGAAGTGCTTTGGGCGCTCGCCACCCATTTCCAGCCGCACCAGGACGTCGTCATCATCGAGGGTCTGCCCGGCAATGCGCTCGACCCGTCGGCGAGCGGCATCGGCACGACCTCCCGCATGGGCCTCGATGCGACGCGCGGACCAAACTTCCATGGCGTTCGCGCCCGGATCAGCGATGAGGCCTCGGCCCGCGCCGCGGCGCTCCTCAAAAGCGTGGGATAGGGCATGACGGCGCAGCCAAGACGCATGATTGTCGGCATTTCGGGAGCTTCCGGAGTGGTCTACGGAAAGCGGATTCTCGAAGTGCTGCGCGATCTCGAAATCGAGACGCATCTGATCATGTCACGGGCCGCCTGCATCACACTTGCGGCCGAGGCGGATTTTACGAAGCAGGACCTTGAGGCGCTCGCTACGACCACTCATTCCAACAAGGACATCGGCGCCGTCTGCTCATCCGGCTCCTACAAGACGCTCGGCATGATCGTAGCGCCCTGCTCGGTTAAAACACTGGCGGAGATTGCAACCGGCACGACGGACAACCTCCTATCCCGCGCCGCCGACGTTGTCTTGAAGGAGCGCCGCCGCCTCGTTCTCATGCTGCGCGAGACGCCGCTGCATCTCGGCCACATCCGCAACATGGCACAGATCACGGAGATGGGTGGTATCATATATCCGCCGGTTCCTGCATTCTATACCAGACCGCAAACCCTTGACGACATGGTCGACCATACCGTCGGCCGTGTGCTCGACCTTTTCGATCTCGACGCCGGCATCGTACGGCGCTGGCAGGGAGCTGGGGAGGTGGAATAGGAAGCTTCGGCGTCGCCCGCCAGATGGTTCTCGATGCGGCTGGTGCTTGGTCAGGGGTTCGACCTCATGCATGCCGGGCGAG
This sequence comes from Mesorhizobium sp. ES1-4, assembly GCF_020164745.1. Lineage (GTDB taxonomy): Bacteria > Pseudomonadota > Alphaproteobacteria > Rhizobiales > Rhizobiaceae > Mesorhizobium. Next base: position 348,786 of record NZ_JAIUGV010000007.1, read on the forward strand.
CATTGCAGCGTCACGATACTGAAATTTTTTAGATGCGCCTACGTCGAAGGCTCTGTGTTCCCAAAATACGATGCCTCCTCGACATCGGGCGTTAGACCGGCGGCGCCACGACATTCCGGATGTCGGCGCCGCCGGTCGGTTCGACGCAGTGCTCGGCGGAGCAGGATTGCGTGTTCGCCGATTCGCGGGCAGGTCCAGCACTGCGCTACAGCAAGAATCTAAGGCATTCGAACCGACGCCAATCCTTGCTGCCGCTGCCGATGCGGCTGATGGCAGGGCTTGCGATCCTGAAGAACACATTCGGCCTGTCGAACAAGGAGCAGTGCGCCCGCTGGTTGGAGAACCCTTAATTCCAGTATCTTTGCGGCGAGGACTTCTTCCTGTCGCTTGGCATATAAATGCGTTTGCCTGGACGGCCTCGGCAATGCCAGACTCATCCAGTGCCGACGAGGCGCCCCAGTCAGGCGAGAATGCACCCGCTCCAGTCGATACGCGACCCACGTCCGCCGTGCGGTGATCTCGCCAAGCCTCCGACCAGCGCGGGCGATCTGGATGCCGATCTTGGCGCCACTCTCCTGACAAAAGGAGACAACCGACTGGAGAGAGGGTGTGATGATCTTCATATAGGCACAATCGGCCGATCTCTGCCGAGCTCTCAATGACTGGAACTGGGACTATCAAACCTTCTTCAACGAAATCGATCCCCCCGCCCCCCACTGCACTCCAGAGCACGAAGCCGCACATGAGGCCGAAGGGCGTAGTCTGGCCTTACGGGTTCAGGAGGAGCGCCGTGACTTGACCGTGTTCGTTGCCGAGCCCGGCGGCGATCTGGTCGAGATAAGCGCATTTACTCGGGGTAGCGGTAGGCACCTATAGCAGCTCTTATGTCCTAATCTTCAGAAGGAAATTGCATATGACCAGGCCGTTCTACCGACTTCCCGCTATTGCTCTGGCCGTAGTTTTTGGCGGAACCTTGGGGCAACTTGGCTCCGAGCCTGGCAATGCGGCCGCCGCAACACCTTTTGTCCCACCAAACAAGTTGCGGTAACTCGATTCAATCCTCGCATTCGCCGTTTCGGAGCCCCGTACAACCGATTCTGAACTCGTGGTTCCCGTTACAGTCGACACGCGGTTTGTCGCTTGCACGCGCTGCTATCATGCTGATGGCGAACGTGGCGAGCGAGGGAGACGATCATGGACCGCAGGCAGGAACGGCTTGAGAAACAAAAGCGCTATCAAAGGGGATACCGTGCTCGGAAAAAGCAGGAGCGCGCCCCGGAACGCGACGACATTGCTCGGGCGCTGCTCCACTACGCCATTGTCGAGAACCTGGAGCATGGGCGTCATCGCGAACTTGCCCGGCTGATCGAGTCCATCTCGGAACGGCTTGAGGAGCAGGGTTTTTGCGCGTCAGGCACACGGCAAGCTTGGCGCGATCTTGTGGTCCGATACGGTGAAGGCTGGAACTTCCAGCGGAAGCTGCACCTGATGGTCGCCAGCGATGACGAGGACGGTTCTGTTGGCTAGGTCGCCAGTCATCTTGAGGTTGTGGTTCGAGACTGAGCTTCAGTCCGATTATCCGTAACCCGGACCCGTCGCCTGCCTTCGTATCAAACGCCGTTGTCTCGTTGGTTGGCGTTCTCCCCATTACTCCGCCAAACAGCGTTTGAGATATGTGCGATTCATCCGCGCCAGCGAGGCCCGTGCTGCAGGCGCCCTTTGCGGGAGAGGTAAACATTGCCTGCGCTGTCCCGCGGATGGCCCTGGCTATCTGGACGCGCCCACGCCCTGCACCGTCAAAAGCACGTCCTGTCACCTGCTTTCGTCTCGCAGAGGCAGAAGCGGTCCCGTTCGTCTCTCTCGCCCAGGGTGAAGGGCGACGTTCCGGCCGCCAACGAAGGGGGCTTGATCGCGCCATGAGCAGCGGTTCGGATGTGTGTTCGAAACGCGGGAACGGGGCCGTAAAGCGGACCGGCAGGTTATTTCATGCTAAAAATCGACAGCAGACTCTCATGAGACGGAAACGTCCCAATCATTGAATCATGAATCTTGAGCTGAACGGCAGGCTCGCCGCTCCCACGGCCTTCGGGCTGATGCTGACGCGCGCCGACAGCGCTTCGATGTCGGGGAATTCCCGGCCGATGTCGTCGCACAGCGCCGTGGCGATCTTCTGCGGTGCATAGCTGGAGAGCACGACCGTCCTGAATTCGACAAACTGGGTCAGCGCGGAGATCGACGCTTTCAGGCGGTTGGAGCATTCCCCGAGCCATGCGCTGTAGGCCTCGCCGAGGTCAGGCCATTGCGGGCTGCTGCTCCAGATGATTTCGGACGGGCGCCCCCGCAGGGTCAGTTCGCTCTCCAGGCGCACAAGCCCATGATCGAAACTGGCGCTGGAATTTCCCTTGTAGATCTGATGGTTGAGGATGAGCCTGCTCTGCAGCCGTGCTCCGAGATAGAAGAACAGAAAGTCGTTCAGCGGCTTTGCGACGCCGAACATGCTTTCGCCGCCGGCCGCCGCGGTGATGTCGTTCTGCACGAAAACCGGCAGCTTGCTCTGTTCCTCGATCTCACCCTGCAAGGCCTTCAGCGAGGTGCTCGATCCGTTGCGGGTTGCGGCGATGGAGTCGACGTCGTCGGGAACAGCCAGGCCGATGCCGGCGACCCGGCTGCGCGCCTCGACCGGCAAGCTGCCCATGGCTTGTCTGATCGCGCCCAGCAGATCGCCGCTTTGCGGAAAGGGATTGGCGTCATCCGCCGGCAACTGGGTGTGGAAGCGCACGGTGCCGATGAAGTCGATAAGCGCGATGTCGATCCTGCGCCGGCTGAAGCCGACGCCAACCGCATAGGCGCCCTCCGGGTTGAGCGAAAGCGGGATGGTGGGGGGGCCGACGCGGCCGCGCTGCGCCTCGCCCTGCGAGACAAGGCCTTCCTGCTCGAGCGAGCGGACGATGACCGAAGCCGTCTGCGCCGACAGGCCGGTCTTCTCGCCGATTTCCATCCGCGAAATGCCCTCGTTCTGGAGCAGCAGCGACAGCACCAGCCGCTCATTGTAGCTGCGGACGCTCAATGCGTTCAGCCCGCTCGCACGATCGGCGATGCGCAAGGGGTTGGGTGGTGCGAATCTCATGTCAGGCAAGGGTCGCCCCATCGGTAAGAGCGCGTTGCCCGGCGGCGGTAAAGGCGCTCATGTCGAGCGGCTCCAGCCGATGGCATCGACAGCGCGGGCCAGCGCCGTGCCCAGCATCCTGTGGGCGTCCTCATCGATGTGAAAGCCGTCCGCCTCGCTGCAGGACACCACCGAGCCGGCATCGAAGAAGTGGAGTTCGAGCGAGTCGGCCAGAACCTCGAATTCGAGCGCGAGCAGGCGCGATTTCTCGGGCGCGCCGGCGAAGATGGACTTCCATTCCTTGACGTCGTCTTGCATCGGCGGTGGCGCCACGATCATGATTTCGGGCGTGGTGCCGCTCGGACCGGGCGCCAGTTCCTTGATGTCGTAGACGAGGCAGCCGATACCCATCGCCACTTCCGACGGCGGCTTGTTGAAGCGGATCTTCAGGTCGTTGGTGCCGAGCATGATGATGACGAGATCAAGCGTCGCATGGCTCTGCAGACAGGGGCGAAGATAGGTCCGGCCGTTCTTGTGCGCGCCCTCGATCGGATCGTCGTGGACCGTGGTGCGGCCGCTCAAGCCCTCCTCGATGACATACCAATTGGGGCCGAGCTGGGCGCGCAGTATTCCCGGCCAGCGCGCATCCGGACCGTAGCGCTCGAGCGGCCCCTTGCCGGGGATCTGGCCGTGCGTGTTGGAGTCGCCGTAGCACAAGACTGATCGCATGTTTCTTCCCGCCGGGACTGACCGCGCGCCGACGCGGGCGAGCGCCCTTCATGATGGATAGCGGAGCGGTGAAAGGCAAGCAAGGGAATAGTCATTCAACATGACTAACTATTGACAGGCCAAATCCGCTGTGCTTCTAAAGTGCCCGGAGGAGTTCTCGGCCGTCATCATCGTCCAGCCCTGGTTGGACCTCGACACGCAGGTGTTCGGGGGCGGAGATCTGCGTGCATCGGTCGGTTTGCGACGACGAGCATGCATCGGGAGAGCGTCTCGCGGCCCGTGCGCATCCGTACGGCCGGAGCAACCACAAGGAGGAGTTCAATGTTAGGATTGCTGAAAACCGTCGGTCTGGGAGTGATCTTCGCGTCCGCGCTTGCCGCCACGTCCCTGGCGCATGCCGAAGACGTCAAGCTGATGGACGGCGTGACGCCGCGCCCCGACGACACGCGCATGACCGCGGCCGGTGCGTTCAAGAAAGATCCGCCCTGGGTCATCGGGATGAGCGACTTTGGCGTCAACGCGAACACCTGGACGGTGCAGGTGGCGCACGAGGCCGAGAATGCCGCGGCCAAGGACAAGCGCATCTCGAAATTCATCCTGCTCGATGCCGGCTTCGACCAGAAGAAGCAGGTCGCCGACATCGAGGACCTGATCGCGCAGCATGTCGACGCGATCATCGTCCAGCCGGTAACCAGCACGTCGGCCAATGCCAGCATCGCCAAGGCGGTCGCCGCCGGCATCCCCGTCATCCTTCATACCGGCCGCATCGATTCGGATGCCTACACCACCGAAATCCAGGGCGGCGCCGAGCATTTCGGCAAGGTGATGGGCGACTGGCTGGTGAAGACCGTCGGCGACAATGGCAAGATCTGGGTGCTGCGCGGCCTCGCCGGTCATCCGGAAGACACCAACCGCTACAACGGCCTCCTGGAATCGCTCAAGGGCACGCATGTGCAGATTATCGCCGAGGAGCATGGCGACTGGCAGTACGACAAGGCCAAGAAGCTGTGCGAGACGCTCTACCTGAACAATCCGCAGGTCGACGGCATCTGGTCGTCCGGCGCCGACATGACACGCGCCTGCGTCGATGTGTTCAAGCAGTTCGGCACGCCCATTCCACCGATCTCGGGCGAGGGCAACAATGGCTATTTCGGACAGTGGATCACCGACGGCTTCAAGTCGATCTCGCCCGAATACAGCCCCGCCCAGGGGGCAGCCGGTGTACGCGCCGCCGTTGCGCTGCTCGAAGGCCAGCAGCTCTACAAGCGCTACGTTTACAACCCCGACGGCTGGGACAAGGACAAGGCGGCCAAATACTATCGCGACGACCTGACGGCCAATGTCTGGTGGCCGAGCGAACTGCCCGAGGACAAGCTCAAGGAATACTACGGCAAGAAGTGACGGCGCCGGGGCCGGCGGGGGGTGCCACCAATCCCCCCGACGTTCCATGTGTTGAAGCCGGTTCGTTCGAGGATTTCGTGACCAATCTTATCGAGATGTCCCATATTTCAAAGGCATTCGGCGGGAGCAAGGCGCTTCACTCCGTTTCCCTCGATCTTAAGGCGGGCAGCGTTCACGCCCTGATGGGAGAGAACGGCGCCGGAAAATCGACGTTGATGAAGATCCTGGCGGGCGTGCATCAGCCCGATTCCGGCGAAATCTTCATGAACGGGGAGAAGCTCGACCTGAAGTCACCGCGCGCCGCGCTGGATGCCGGCATCTCGACCGTGTTCCAGGAGCATTTGCTGCTGCCCAACCTGTCGATCGCCGAGAACATGTTTCTCGGCCGGGAGCCGATAGGCCGGTTCGGCGCGATCGACTATCCCGCCATGAACAGCCAGACGGCCAAGGCCCTTGCCGAACTCGGTCTCACGCTCGACCCGTCGCAACTCGTTTCCAACCTGACCATAGCCGAGCGGCAATTCGTCGAGATCGCGCATTGCATCCAGGCCGATGCCAGCGTGCTCATTCTCGACGAACCGACGGCGGCGCTCAACGCGGCCGATGTCGATGTGCTCAACCGCAACATCCGCCGGCTGCGCGATAAGGGAAAGGCCATCGTCTACATCTCGCATCGCATGGAGGAGATCTTCGAGCTCTGCGACACGGTGACGGTGCTGAAGGACGGCGCACTGGTCGGCACAAGAATGGTGTCCGAGATCACCACCGACGAACTCATCGCCATGATGGTCGGACGCGAACTCCAGGACCTTTTTCCCGATCGCACGGATGACAAAGGCGACGAGATCTTGCGCGTCGAGAACCTCAGGATCACCGAGACATCGCAGCCACTGTCGCTGACATTGCACAAGGGCGAGATCGTCGCCCTGGCCGGGCTGGAGGGGCAGGGCCAGCAGCGCTTCCTGCGATCGCTGATCGGCCGCTATCACCCCTTCGCCGGGACGATTTCCATCAACGGCAAAGCGCTGCAAATGCCGCTCCCGGCATCATCAGGCGTTCGCCATTTGCAGCAGCTGAAGGTCGGCTTCGTTCCCGAGGACCGCAAGGAAGAGGGGCTCTTCCTCGCCTTGCCGATCGCCCACAACATCGCCATCGGATTGCATTCAAGGCGATCCGAACTCGCGCCGGCGCGACCGTATCGGAACGTCATCGCCCGCATGATGGAGGTTATGAACATAAAGGCGGCTGGGCTGTCGACTCCGGTCGGCTCCCTGTCGGGCGGCAACCAGCAAAAGGTCCTGCTCGGCCGCTACCTGGCCGCCGATCTAGATCTTCTCCTGGTCGAGGAGCCGACCCGCGGCGTCGACATCGGCGCCAAGTCCGAGATCTACCACCTGCTGCGCGACTTCACCCGCAAGGGCGGCGCCGTGCTGGTGCTGTCGCGCGAGACGATTGAACTGATCGGGCTTTGCGACCGCATCTACGTCGTCCACCACGACACGATCGTTGCCGAAATGCCGGCAGCGCAGGCGACCGAGCACAAGATTCTCGACGCGGCCCTGACGGGCGGCTCCGCGCGCCAGCATTAGGGGCTGCCATGTATCGTTCGCTTTTCAACATCCTGAGCGGCCGCAACACACGGCAGGGCCTGTGGGGCCTGCCGCTGCTGGTCGCCCTGCTCATTTCGCTGTGGCTGACCGTTCAGACGCGCGAGTTCGCGACGACCGAGAACCTCTTCAACCTGGTTGCCCAGGCGATGCCGCTGATCATCGCGGCGCTCGGTCAACTCGTCGTCGTGCTCATTGGCGGGCTCGACCTGTCGGTCGGCTCGGTCATCAGCTTCACCACCGCGGTGCTGGCGCTAGGCCAGCCGGCGATCCTGCTGATCCCGGCGGTCTTCCTGCTGGCCGCGATGATCGGGCTGATCAACGGCCTGGCGATCACCCGCTTCAACGTCCATCCGATCATCGCGACGCTGTCGACGCAGTACATCGTGCTCGGCATCACGCGCATCCTGCGTCCGGTCTCCGGCGGCGCCGTGCCGGGGATCGTCATCGATGCCGTCTCGGGCAGTCTGCTTGGCATCCCGTATCCGGTTTTCTGGGGTGCCGTCGTGATCCTGGCGGCCTGGAAGCTGCTCTACGGATCGCGCTACGGGCTGCATCTGTTCGCGATCGGCGGCGGCATCGCTTCGGGCGCCGAAAGTGCCGCCCGCAATTTCGGTGTCTCCGACCGCCGCAACATCATCCTTGCCTATGTCGTCTGTTCCTGTTTCGCGGCCGTTGCCGGTGTTTTTCTGGCCGGGCGCATCGTTTCGGGCGATCCGAATGTCGGGCTGCTTTTCGAACTCGACACGGTCACCGCCGTGGCGCTTGGAGGCACGCAGCTCTCCGGCGGCATCGGCAGCTTGCACGGCACTGTGATCGGCTCGCTGGTCATGGCGCTGCTGGCCAATGGCATGAACCTCGCCAACATCTCGCCCTTTGTCCAGACCGCGATCAAGGGCGGCATCTTGCTGGCGGTGGTCGGGCTGCAATCCCGCAAGAAAATGGGGCTCTGAGCGATGGCTGCCGTACTCGCAAATCCGATTGCCCGGCGTCTGCTGCGCATACCGCCGTCCTATTTGGTCTTCCTGGTGCTTCTGGCCACGCTGTGGATCGCGCGGCCGAACATGCTCAACCTCAACATCATGGGCATCTTCATCAGGCAGATCGTTCCGCTCGGCATCCTGGTGCTGGGGCAGCTCGTGGTCATGCGGGTGAAGTCGATCGACCTCTCCGGCGGCGGCATCATCCTCCTGATCAACTACTTCATCTCGTCGGGCAGTTTCCCGGGCGCATCGCTGCCCTTCTTCGTGGCGCTGGCGCTCGCCACCGGCCTCGCCATCGGCCTGTTCAACGGCTTCATGATCGGCAACCGCCGGGTGTCGGCCGTCATCGTCACGCTGGCCGTCAGCATCATCCTGGTCGGGCTGGTGCAGTTCCTGTCGAGCGGCAATCCGCCCGGCGACGTGCCGAAGCTGTTCAACGACCTCTACAATACGAAATTCCTGTCGGTTCCGACGCCGGTGCTGTTCTGGATCCTGCTGACCGCCTTGGTGTGGCTGCTTCTGTCGCGGACCGTGTTTGGCCGCTACGTCGCCTCGGTCGGGGAGAATGCCGAAGCCGCTCATTTTTCCGGCGTGCCGGTCCAGCGCACGGTCATTCTGGCGCACACGCTGGCTGGCCTGATCGCGTCGATCGCGGCGCTGGTGCAGACCGGTTCGATCGCAGTCGGCAGTGTCCGGGTCGGTCTCGACCTGCCGATCCTGGCCGTCGCCGCGACCATCCTCGGCGGCGTCGTCTTCGGCCGTGGCGACGGTGGCGTCTGGGGTCCCTTCTTCGGCGCACTGTGTTTTGCGCTGCTGTTCGTGGTGATGACGGTGCTCGGCATCGACGAGCCGGGCAAGCTCATCGCCCAGGGCGTCATCATCCTCGGCGCGGCGATCTTCTACGGAGTGCGCGTGCGAACCACCTGACTGAAACAGTGAAAGGCAAGGCTGCGCCTGCCTTGTCCGGATCGATCAATCGCGCTTTCAGACAATTGGCAAACAGATGGAGAGACATGGATGTCACCACCAAAAAACATCATGTGCTACGGCGACTCGCTGACTTGGGGCTGGGTTCCGGTCAAGGAAGGATCACCCACCTACCGCTACCCTTATGACCAGCGCTGGACAGGCGTCATGGCGGCTACGCTGGGAGCGGGCTATCACATCATCGAGGAAGGCTTGAGCGCGCGCACGACCTGTCTCGACGACCCCAACGATCCGCGCCTGAACGGCGCCAGCTACCTGCCGTCGGCCATCGCCAGCCATCTGCCGCTGGACCTGGTCATCGTGATGCTCGGCACCAATGACACGAAATCCTATTTCCGCCGGACGCCTTACGAGATCGCCAATGGAATGGCGAAACTGGTCGGCCAGATCCTGACCAGCGCCGGCGGCGTCGGCACGCCCTATCCAGCCCCGACGGCGCTGGTCATCGCGCCGCCACCGCTGACCCCGATGCCCGATCCTTGGTTCGAGGGCATGTTTGGGGGCGGTCACGAAAAGTCCAGGGATCTGGCCAGGCAGTACAAGGCGATGGCCGATTTCATGAAGATCGACTTCCTGAACGCTGGCGATTTCGTCACCACGGACGGTGTCGACGGCATCCATTTCACCGCCGCGAACAACGCCGATCTGGGGCGCGCGGTCGCCGACAAGGTCAGGTCGATCCTCGAGCGGGGCAAGGTCAGCACCGCCGCCTGAAGCCGCCGCGCCGCCGGCTTGCGGCACACAGGCCGCGGAGCGCAGGTGTATCGCGACTTCCTCCCGCGATACACGAATGCGGGGCCGGACGGTGAGTTCGGTCCCGCATGGCTGTCTTTGTGTGCGGCGACATGCTCCGGCCACGTCCGCTTCCAAGCAGCAGCAACTCGTGCGTCGCCGGCCGATATGCGGCCGTTTCGAGGCCACCAGCGGTGCAGGCGCGGCGATTGGCGGCGGTCGTTTCAACCGGCCAGGCATCGAAGCACCTTATCTGTCCCGTTGGACCCCTCTGTGATCGCCGCACCGTTCTTCGCACCACCATAGTGCTCCACCTCGCTCCCGGCGCGAATTGGTCACACCGATCACTGCAGCTCTGGAGGCGGGCGTTCTCGTTCGGGTGCTAGAATGTTCCACTCAGGTTTCGACCGGCGTGTCGACGGTCGTGCCCCATTCCGCCCATGAGCCGTAATAGATCGTGGTGCTGCGGTAGCCCAGGAGCTGGTGCAGCGCGAACCAAGCCTGAGCCGCCCGGTTGCCGATCGTGCAATAGCTGACGATCTCGGCTTCCGGGGCGATATGATGTTCCGCCAAGACCGTCTGCATTTCGTCGATGCTTTTGAAATCGCATTGCGTTGTTCGCAGGAGCTCGATGGGAAGATGGACGGCGCCGGGATGTGCCCGGACCGCCCAGAGGGCTGACGAGCGCCCGATGGCCAGAAGCGTTCCCCGGTATATTCGGCGTTCGAACGCGTATCGAGGATCAGCGGCCCAGACCGGCCGATCGCCAGGTCATCCCTGGATGAACAAAACACGCGTTTGTCGGAAAGCAGATATTGCGAAGGCTGAGGGGCAGGAACGGCACTGGACCAGTCATACCCGGCCGTCCGCCACTGCTCACGAGGCCCGTCCAGCAGTTTGACGCGCTCATGCCCAAGCGACTTCAGCAGCCCGAGATGCGCTGCGTAGCCGTAGACCACGACCGTTGTCTCGACGGCTATACCCGACCGGCATAGCAGCTTCTGCATTTCGGTTGCATCGATCGGGCGGAAGTCGGCATGCCGAAGGTCGGCATAGGCATTCCACAGGATGGCGCCGGGGACGTGGCCACCATCGTAAGCCGCCGCGCTGACATCGATCTCCACGACGCGCAGCAGCGGGTCCTGAAGGTGCGCCGCGAGCCAGGCGGCATCGAATGCGCGAATCGAGCGAGTTCCTGATGGGTTCCATCTTTCATCTCCGGTATGGCGCTTGATTTCTATACAACCAACATGGGCCGCGGCGACGTGGGCGCCGGACCAAGGTACGGTCTGTAGTACTTGCGAGCGGGCGGTGGCGGCGTTATTGCAGGACGTTACCAGGCCAAACGCGTACGAATGCTTTGCCGGCTTGGTGCTGGGCCTTGCGCACGCTCTCAGCATCCAGAGCGTCATATTCGCAGATCATGCGGAGCCGGTCGGCGGCCAGCACACTGCGGCCCCATGTAACTCCGTACATCTCAAGGCACGGCTTCTCGCGGATGACGTCGGCATTAATGTCTTACGTCGCCTTCGACTTCGAGCAGGCAGCGGCCGGTATTGGCCAACTGCCGGCAGCGCATAAGCTCGTCGGTGCGCCGGCTAATCTCCTCGGCGCGCAATATTGCCTCCTGCGCCGCGAGTGTGTCGTTCGAGTGTTGGGTCCACCACGATATCATGTGCCACCCCAACACCGCATCGTCGCGAAGACCCATGAGCTCGGCCGTTTCAACGGCGCGCCTGATTTCGGCGAAAAGTTCGGGTTGCGGTCTGAGGCCAGGCCGCTGGCCGGCGAATACCTTCACCCTGAGCAGCGAGATGTGTGAATGGGCCCGATCGGCGCTGGAACCGAGTTGCGCGAGATGGCCGAGGCCGTGGTTGGCCGCGTCGATAGCCGCCGCCTTGGCGAAAAGCCGTAGACAGTGCTCGCCCGCCGCAATCGACGCTTCGACCGCCAGCATATGATCGCTGGCGGCACCGGCGTGGTATGCCAATTCACCCGCCAGCGTCTGGTCGCGTTGTGCCGCGCTGCCCAGTGCACGTGCGATTTGGCGGTGGATCAGTCGGCGGTGCGGCTGGGACAGGCCACGGTAGGTGGTTTGCCGGATCAAATCATGTGCAAAATCGAAGCGTCCATCGGCGGCTGGCCTCAGGAGACCGCGCCGTTCCAGGCGGTTTATCCGCTCGATCAGCTGTGGCTCGGGAAGGTCCATGGCGATGCCGAGAAGCTCGGGCTTGATATCCCTTGTCGTGGCGGAAGCAAAGACTATGAGATCGCGCTCCGGCGCATCAAGCCTTGCGATCCGATCGGCGATGATCGCCTCGATATCGCGCCCCACAGCCTGCGGCCGGCCGGCTCTGGCAAGTTCGACTAGGAACAACGGATTTCCCCCACTTTGCCGAACCGCTGTCGCCACTTCGTCCTCGCCGGCGTCGGCCGCAAAAAACTCTGCCGCCTCTTTCGCGCCGAGCGGTGAGAGCTGGACGCGCTGCAACGCATCGTCGTGTGCGATGGCGCTGAGAGTCCGTTTGCACCAGGGATTGTCTTCAATCTCGTCCGCGCGCGCAGCGCCGATGAAGAGCACGCGACCTTCCGAGCGTGTGGCTCGCAACACATAATGCAGCAAGGAAGACGATCCTTCGTCGATCCACTGCAGATCGTCGAAGATGAGCACAATAGGGCATCGCACGGTTTCCGCGCGGATGAGATCCGTAACTGCTGCCAAGAGGCGAGTTCGGCCGCCGCCATCGTCTGCCGACAAGTCGCCATCGGCACCGAATCGCGATCCAAGACGTTGCGAGGCCGGATCGACGACATCCGCGATCAAAGAGCCAAGCGCATCTGTCCAACTGCCATAAGGGCGTACCGCCTCTGCCTCGAAGCAGCGCGCGCCAATGACCTTGGCGCCTTTCCGTTTCGTCTCCTCGGCGACCATTTGAAGCAACCTCGACTTGCCTATGCCAGGCTCGCCGAGGAACAGCATCGCTGCCGGCGGCTTGCCCTGCAGCAACGCGCCAATCGAAGCGGTTACCATCTGTCGTTCGTCGAAGCGCCCGACCAGCCCGGCCACCTTGGCCAAAGGCAGGCGCGGGCCGAGTGCAGGCGATCCGGTCTGCGTGCTGGACCACGGCTGTCCACGCCGCGGCGCCGGCGGGCTCAATTCGCCGAGCAGTGGCGCGGCCAATTCGCGGCGCAACATGCTCCGCGCATATTGATAATGGTCTTCGGCGTCCTTGCGACGCCCAAGCGCGGCAAGCAGGTTGACGAGCCGGGCGTGAGCGCTCTCGGAGAGCGGGTCGGCGGCGACCATGGCTCGAACGTAGGGCAGCGCGCGCTCGGGGTTGTCGTCGAGCCGCTCGACGACAAGCGCCATACTTGGCGCCGCAATGCGTCCCAGCGCTCGCGTTCGGCCAAGCACCAGTGATGAAACCGGTAGCACGAGGGCAGATCGAGGCCGTCGAGTAATTCCCCCTGCAGCAGCGCTGCAGCGTTTTCGAGATCATCGAGTGCGGCTGCTTGCGCACCACCCAGCAGCAGATGGCCGAGGCTTTGTACATCAATCTGTGCGTTGCCCGCCAAAAACGTGACGTGTTCCCGATCTACACCGACAATTCCGTCGAAGGCTACCACATCCCTGGCACGCATCCCTCGTTCTACGCTGCCATCGACTTCGAGGCTTTCCAGACCACCGCCCATCCCGGTTATGTCCGGATGACCGCACCGCCGAAAGACGGTCTGTTCTATCGCGGCAAATGGCTTTGGATGTGGCCGAACTGGACGCTGTCGCTTTTCGATGGCGGCATGAACGTTAGCCGGATCAATCCGACCTCACCGCATCACACAGACCAGCATTACCATTTCTTCTTTGCCGATATCGCTGCTGAAGCATCCGAGAGCAGGGCGAAATCTGTGCAAGGCACTCTGGCCGTGGTACGCGAGGACTACACCATCTGCGCCGATACGCATCGCAACTATGCCGCAGGGGCGTATAGCTCCGCCCGCTGTCGGGGCGGCATGAGCGGGGAGTGCAGTATTTCCAGGAACGGGTCGCTGCGGCACTGGGGCTGTGACGGGCCCTGGCGTCATTGTCCGCCGTTGAGTGCTCCGGCTCGGCGCCGGCACGAGAGCCCCCGGCCAGTCGAGGGTATAGAGCGGGCACGGTAAGACGAGTTACGAGCGTCGCGGCAGTCGGAGCCCGCTCAATGCGGAGAGCAGATCGGCGAACGCGGCTTTGGCGACCAAGTTTAGCGGGCGCTTACCGGCCGGACCCTTGACGGCTGGAACGGGGCGGTCAGACTGCTCTCGCCCCAATCCAAACGTTCTTGCATTTGGAAGTCAGTATTGAATCTGAAGGGCCAACCAGGCACAGGGCATCAATCCAATGCCATTCCGCAGTTCGGCATCTAGTCTGTACGCGCGTTGGCGGAGAGGATTGCGCAGCCTGTGTGTTAGGTTCTAAGGACATAAGTCTCAGAGGATGACTCCGAGATGACCGGTTGCGTCAAATACGAATATGCCAAATGAGCGCTCCACTCGATTTGAATCGTGCAAACACGTATCAAACGACGAGGATCCATTCCTCGGAGCAAACAGTGTCCGACACAAACGGACCGTTCTTGACAGGAAGCGCTCGTGCGGTATTCCGACGCCTGGTGGAGGATGGCCCTTCGACCAGGCCGCAGATCGGAATGTCGCTTGGCCTTTCGCGGCCGACAATGTCGGCTGCGATTGCTGAACTCGAGCAACTCGGCTACGTCGAGATGGTCGGCGCGATCAAGGGGCCACTGGGGCGCAGCGCGGCCCAATACAAAGTCGGGCCAGGAGCCGGGCATGTCATCGCGGTTGATGCAGGTGCGACCCATGTGCGGCTTCGTGTCTCCACGCTCGACCGCAAGCAACTGGCCAACCGCATCCTGCGCTATCCTGAGAGCCAGTTGACCATCAACGAGGAGGTCAGCCGCGCCGTCGCATCCGAATTCGCTGTCATTCGTGCTTCGACCAAACGAAATTGGGGACCGCTGCGCGCTCTTGGGCTTGCAGTGCCGACGCGTGTTGTGGGACCGGAAGGCGACGTGGAAGGCAGCCGGCAAGACGTCGTGTTCCGTGCGTTCGATCCTCCCGCCGGTGTCGCGCTCGTCTTGGAAAACAACGTCAACTGTGCCGCAGTGGCCGAGCAGCATTATGGGGCTGCACGCGGCATCGCCAACTTTGCCTATGTGCAGATCGGGTTGAAGATCGGCATGGGCCTCATCCTGAACGATCAACTGGTACGGGGGCGCAATGGAGCCGCGGGGGAGATCGGCCATCTGAGTTTCCCTTTTGCACCGGGTGCGGAGCCGCTGCCGGGCGAGGTCGAGCACTATCTCGGTACCCAGGCCTTCATCTCGCGCGTGCAGTCGGACTGGACCACAGCGGCTGGACCGTCTCCGCGCGACACCGAGGAATTGCTCAAGCTTGCCGAAGCGGGCCACCCGGACGCACAGCGTCATGTTGCCCGCCACGCCTCGGACATAGGGGCGGTGGTCGCCGCCTGCGTCAGCGTGGTCGATCCCGGTCTGGTGGTCCTGGGTGGTGGCCTTGGAGCGTCGCCCCTTCTCTTGCCGGAGGTGCGCCAAACGGCGAACCGCCTTTCCTACCCGGTCGAAATCCACAGCACGCATCTGGCCGCAGACGCGACGGTTCTGGGCATCGAACGCCTAGCCATCGAGACCGCCCTGCCTCTGGTCCTGGGCGAATAGCCAACACGACCGCTTATTTCATTTGCGCTGCCGCAACAAAAAGCTTGACGGCGGCTCCTCCTCTTTTATTAGTTAAGGTGCCTAACAAATAAGAACCGTTTTGCGATTGTCAGGCGTCAACAGGAGGGAACATTGAGCACGCTCAGCAAATTTCGGTTCGGCCTTGCCGGACTGGCGGCGCTGGCCGCGATCGGAACTGCCGGTCGAGCGGCCGCGGAGGATGTTACGCTTCAGTACTGGGTTTATTCCGACTTTGGCGAAGGCGATGCGCTGCGGCTCCAGCAGGAGTTCATCAAGGAGTTCACCGCCAAGCATCCCGGTGTGACGATCGACATCGTCGCCAAGGGCGACGACGATCTGACAGCGGGTCAGGTCGCCGGTGCGGCGAGCGGAAACTTGCCGGATGTGTTCATGAACGCCCAGTCGGTGGGCGCTCAGCTGGTGGAAGTGCGTGCCTTGGACAACATCTATTCGAAATGGATGGCTATGCCCGAGAGCTTCCGGGCTCAATTCGATCAGGATGCGTTGAAAGGCTGCATGCCAAAGCCCGACGAGCTTTACTGCCTGCCCTATACCGGCTTCGGTTCCCTGTTGTTTCGCAACCTGACGGTGCTGGAAAAAGCTGGCGTCGACACGAGCAAGCCTCCGGCCACCTGGGACGAATGGTTCGCCCAGATGAAAAAGGTCAAGGACGCTGGAATGTATGCCATTCCGGACGAAACGCTGGTCTTCAATTCCATCGCCGAAATCTATGCTACTTCAGGTTCAACGGAGAGCTGGGGATTTGACTGGGCGAACAAGAAGACCAAGATCGATCCGGCGATCATGGCCAAGGTTTTGAAGAAATTTGTCGACATGAAGCCGCTCAGCAGCGGAACCAGCCGCAACGACCAGGCTACGAAGGACCTGTTCATCTCGAACCAACTCGCGTTTCATACTGTCGGCCCTTGGGTAAACCCGACTTACGAGGAGGCAGCCAAGGCCAGCGGGCTCAAATACGACTTCACGCTGATTCCTGGTGACGAACCTGGCAAAACCGGCGGCATCCGCAGCTACGAGATGGTCGGTGTCGCTCCAGGCCCTCACGCGGATCTGGCTTTTGAATTCGCCGCCTATCTCACCGAGAAGGCGCAGATGGCCCGCTGGGCGAAGCTTCTGTCACGCTATAACGCCAACGCGGCCGCAATGGCCGATCCAGAGGTCGCGGCACTCCCGCTGATCAAGGTTTCGGTCGATGCCGCCCACGGCGCGATGGATGTGGCGGCGCCCTATTTCGGCGGCTCGGTCCCGAGCTGCTACAACTCGGAGGTGATCGACATGGCCTCCGCCACGGCGGACGGCCAGCACACTCCGGAGGAGGGCGCGAAAGAGCTGGTCTCGCAGTTGAACGACTGTCTGGCCCAGTAAAAGCGCCTCACGCGTAAAGCGCCTGCGGCCGGATCGATCCGGCCGCAGGCTCAAACGGAGTGCCCATGCCCCTTCGCCGCCTCCTGCCGCACTACCTCATGATCGCGCCATTCATGATCCTGTTTGCGGTGTTCTTCCTTTATCCGATCCTCAGCGGCCTCTACTACAGCTTTCACGCCTGGAACGGGGTGACGAAGCCGGAGTATCTCGGCTTCGCCAACTACCAGAAGATCGTACTCTCGCGCGATTTCGCAACGGCGATGCGCAACCTCCTGACCTATGTCGCCATCACCGTCCCGCTGGGGGTTTTGGTGGCACTTGGCCTTGCGCTTCTGGTGGACAGTTTCGTCGGACGCTGGGCCAATTTCTTCCGCAACGCCTACTTCATGCCGGTTGTGCTGCCGGCGTTCCTGGCCGCCACCATCTGGCGTTGGATCTATGCGCCGAACTTTGGGCTGCTCAACATGATCATCGGCTGGTTTGGCGCGCAGTCGATCAATTTCCTCAACGACACCGGCACGATGCTTTACGCCCTGATTGCCGTGGATGTTTGGGTATCGGCAGGGTTCAATATGATCATCATCCTGGCCGGACTGAAGGAAATCCCGGCCGAGCTCTACGAGGCCGCACGCCTCGACGGTGCCAACAAACGCCAACAGATCGTCCACATCACCATTCCGATGCTGGGACCGGTGCTGTTCTTCGTCGTGACCTACGGCCTGATCTCAGCCATGCAGGTCTTCGACAAGCCGTGGCTGCTGACGGGATCGTCGTTCACCAGTTATGGCGGGCGTCGCAACGCGCTGCTCTTTCCGGTGATGGACATGATGGGCCGCGCTTTCGGGGGCGTCCGCTTTGGCGAGGCCGCGGCCTACGGTTTCCTGTTGACGCTCGCCATTGTCTTGCTGACGGCCGCCATGTTCGGCCTGCGCCGCCTGAAGGGGTGGGCATGACCGCTCAGTTCTCCCGCATCTCGGTCTGGACCGTTTTGAAATGGGCACTCGCCCTAGTCGTGACCGCCATAGCGCTGTTTCCGATCTGGTGGATGATCAATGTGGTGTTTTCCTTGCCGGGCGAGCCCGTATCGATCAATCCGCGCCTGTGGCCGACCTCGATCCCGGCCGGCGTCGAGAAAATAAGGCTGATTTTCACCGAGACGGACTACCTGCACGCCTATTGCATCTCGCTGTTGTACGCATTGCTGACGATTGCGGGCGTTCTGCTCATCGGCTCGTTGGCCGCCTTCGAGTTTGCGTTGTTCGAATTTCCGGGCCGCGGCCTTCTGTTCGGCGTCGTCATGCTGTCGCTTATGGTGCCGACCGCGGTCACAATCATCCCGACCTATCTGCTGACGTCGCAGCTAGGGTGGCTGAACACGATGCGCGGTCTGGTGGTACCTGGCCTTGCCTCGGCCTTCGGCTTGTTCATGCTTGTGCAGTTCATGCGCGCCGTCCCCAAGGACATGATCGAGGCGGCGCGGCTCGACGGCGCCAGCCATGTTCAGATCTATTGGCACGTCGCGTTGCCCTTGTGCCGCAATGCCCTCGTCACCCTGGCGATCCTCACCTTCATGCAGACCTGGGGAAACTACATGTGGCCCCTGATCGTCGGGACGAAGCCCGCGATTTACACGGTGGGCCAAGTGGTCGGCCTGTTCAACTCGCCACTGTCGCACCAGACAGTGGACATGGTGATGACCGCTAATCTTCTGGCCGCAATCCCGCCGCTGCTCTTCTTCCTGATCTTCCAGCGCAAGATCGTCGAAGGCATCGCGATGTCAGGAACCAAGGGCTGAGCGGAGAACGACCCATGGCATTTTTGGATATCTCGTCGGTCTCGAAGTCGTTCGGCGTGCACAGCGTCCTGGAGGACGTGAACCTTTCGATAGAACGCGGGGAGTTCGTGGTTTTCGTGGGGCCTTCGGGCTGTGGAAAGTCGACGCTTCTGCGCATGATCTCCGGGCTGGAGACGGTGACCTCCGGCGCGATCTCGATCGAAGGCGAGATCATCAACGATGTGGAGCCCGCGCGGCGCGGCGTGGCGATGGTGTTCCAGTCCTATGCGCTCTACCCACATATGACGGTTTTCCAGAACATTTCGTTCGGTCTGCGCATGGCCCATCGACCGCGCGACGAGATCGCAGCGAAGGTGCGGCATGCGGCTGCGATCCTGCGCCTGGACAAGCTTCTGGAGCGCAAGCCTGCGCAGTTATCCGGCGGGCAGAAGCAACGCGTCGCCATCGGCCGAGCCATCGTGCGCGAACCGCGGGTTTTCCTGTTCGACGAACCGCTATCCAACCTCGACGCCGAATTGCGCGTGCAGATGCGCGCGGAACTGATGGATCTGCACAAGCGCCTCGGCACGACGATGATCTATGTCACGCACGATCAGGTGGAGGCCATGACGCTGGCCGACAGGATGGTGGTGATGAATGGCGGCCGAGTCCAGCAGGCAGGCAAGCCGCTGGACCTCTATGACGACCCGGACAACCGGTTCGTCGCTGGTTTCGTCGGCTCGCCCAAAATGAACTTTCTGCCCGCCCGCGTTATCGACGCGGCACCAGGCAGGTTGCGCCTTGCCGTTGCCAACGCGGTTGAGGTGACCCTTCCCCTTTCGGTGCCCGGGCTCGCGGGCCAGGTCGAACTGGGCTTGCGCCCCGAGCATTTCTTGGCCGTGCCTGAGCGCGCCGATGAAGGCGGTCTTGAGCTGGAAGGCAAGGTCAAGCTGGTCGAGGAAGTCGGTTCGGAAAGCTACGTCCACATGGACTTGGGCGATGGAACCCCGGTGGTCGTGCGGGCTGCACGGGGCAGCGCGTCGATGAACGGAACCTTGCGGGCCAAAGCCGACCTTCGTCATGCACTTGTCTTCGCGTCGGACGGCCGACGCATTCGGGGTGGGAATGGATCTCGCGGATGAACCGGTCCGAGGATGAGACTGCCGTGATCGTCGGAATCGATATTGGGGGCACCAAGACCCATCTTCGGGTCAAATCCACGGCAGGCGGCGCGGCACGCGACATGGTGCTGCCGACCGGCGACTGGCGGGTGCGCAACTGGGATCGCGATGCCGAGCGGCTACTGGATCTGGCAGCGGGTCTGGCCGAGGGCACTCCGCTTGGCGCGATAGGCATAGGCGCCCATGGCTGCGACGACGCGGCGGAATGCCAGGCGTTTCATGCAGCCTTGTCGACGCGCACCAACACGCCGGTCGCGGTGGTCAACGACGCCGAGCTGATGCCCCTTGCACTCGGCCTAGCCGGGCAGATTGGCGTGGTGGCTGGCACAGGTTCGATCGCGGTTTGCCGGCCCGCGCCCGATCGCATGTTGGTTGCCGGAGGGTGGGGCTGGATCGTCGGTGACGAGGGCAGCGCCGCCGGTCTTGTGCGCGAGGCCGTGCGCGCCGTTGCACACCATTTCGATGCTGGCGGGGGCCGCGGTGAGCCTCTGGTCGAGGCAATTTTCGACGCGTTGCTGGTTCCTTCGGTTCCGCGTCTGGGCAGCTCTCTGTCGGAAATGCGGTCGGCGACGGCGGTGGGAAGCCATGCCGCAGTAATCTTTCAGGCAGCGGAAGCGGGATCGGCCCTTGCCGCGGGCGTCATCCGCGAAGGCGGGCGGGCTCTCGCTCATATGGCCGCGCTCCTGGATGTCCGCGGCGCCGGTGCCGCTCATGCGGTGGCCGGAGGCAGCGTTATCGCGGGGCAGCCCCTGTTGTGGAAGGCCTTCGCGGAAGGACTGGCCGAGGCTTCCGCAGGGCGCATAGCGCCGCATCTGTTCACCGGGCAACCTGTCGAGGGCGCCTGTCGTCTCGCCAGTTGCCTGATCGAGATACCTGCCGCGCGCGGAATACCCTCCGCACCGGTATTTTTGTGACCAAGAAAGGAAAGACTGTGAGTTATCGTTCCACCATCGCTCGCCAGCCCGAAGCCCTTGCCGATACTTACGCCGCCGTGCGCGACGAGCTAGCGGAGATAGACATGTCGTCCTTGGATCGGGCGGTCATCGGCGTGACCGGCATAGGCGCAAGCTATGCTGCGGCCGTCGTCGTGGCAGCCGAGCTTCAGACACGCAACCGGCGCGCATTCGCGATCCGCTCGGTGGACATGGCCAAAGGCAACGACCTTTGTGATGCGTTGATCGGCCTGTCCCATCGCGGCCGCAGTGTCGAGACGGTCGCCGCGCTGGAAAAGCTGCCAGCGGCTCGCCGCCTGGCCGTCACCAACAATCCCGAGAGCCCCCTGGCGCGCGCAGCGAACCTGCACGTACGGCTGGCGAACGGCTCTGACGCCACACCGTCGAGCACCGGCTACACCGCCACCTTGCTGGCCGCCGGTATGGCAGTGCAGAAACTCCTCGGCGTGCGGGATGACGCCTTCGCTGAGATTCCGTCCCTTGTCGGCCAGCTTTTGAGCGCCGCGGCCGCGAAGATGGATCGATTGGGGAAACTGTTGTCTGGCCGTCGCGCCATCGACTGCGTCGGCGCCGGTGCCTCGCTCGGCACGGCCGATGAGGCTTCGCTTTTGATCCGCGAGGCATCGCGGATCCCGGCCTCGGCCTACGATACCCGCCACTACCTGCATGGACCGATGGAGTCGATGGACGAGACCACTGCGGTGGTTCTGGTTGGTTCGGGGCGCGAGGTCGAACTGGCGCAATATCTGGAAAGCATCGGCTGCCCGGCACTTCTCGTCACGACGGCAGAAGGAATCGATGACGGCAGGCTTTTGACAGTCATCAAGGTGCCGCGATGCGACAATCTGATAGCGCAGGGGATCGCGGACATCATCGTCGCCCAACTCTTGGCAGCAACGCTTTCGGATGCGGCCGGACTGACAGACACCCAGTTTCGCTATCGCATGTCCGACACCAAGGTGCCCGAAGCGGCGTGACTCTCGTCAACTCACGAGATTGATGCACCTGATGTTTATTGCTTCGCCCGAAAGGGCGAGGCAAGCACCAAAGGAACTCTAGACTGTATCGCCGACGCGCAGATTGCTTTGTGCAACTTGACGCCGGAGGTTCGCACCTCAAGCTGTTAATCTGCTAGCGGATCGCGGCCGGCTCGATCGTGAGGGCGTCGCCGTTTTTTCACCCACCAGTTTGGCTTTTTCGCCACTGCTGTCCCACACCCGCCCCGGTCTGTTTCTTCGAGAAACCAAGGCGTTTATGCGATTTTTTCCTGCACCTGTGATCGACGTTAGGCCGCAGATGGATGTCAGCTTTCAGGAGGACGTAGTGCAAGGCGCAGCGACCGATATTGGGCGCAAAGCAGGTGTGGTTCGGCACCGGGGGTTGATCCGACTATCAGTGATCCCGACCCGTCGCCTGTCTTCGAATCAACCGCGTTATCCCGCCAAGTTGGTCGTCTCCCGATTACTCCGCCAAACGGTGTGATAGCGGTGCGATTCATCGGGCCCAGCGATACGTCAGCGCCGTGCCGCGCCGTCCCTCTTCGGCAGGGCAAACATTGCCCTCGCTGCCGCGTGGATTCGGTTTGTCCAAGGTTATTGCTGCTGGATAATTTCGGGCATTTCGAGGAAATTCATTTCCCTCGCTGCCGTTCAGTCTCGCACTTTCGGCTGCCTGCCGAAAGTGCGCTTGGCCTTTGCGAGTCGCTCGAAGTCGAGGCCATGGAAGACTGAGAAATCCACACTTTCCATCAGATCTGCTCGCGCCATGTTGCGGGCGCGAACTTCGCTGATCGCTTTGAAACCGTAGAGGTCGTGCTCGTCGTCGAGCTTGTGGCCGGCTTGAAGCTTGCGGTCGCGTGTATCCACCTTGTTGTCCCGCATCTGGTCGATGTTACCGCCGCGCAGTGAGTGGAAGACTTCCTTTCGCGTTGTGATAACGCCCGCCTTCTCGAAAAGGCGGTTCATATAGGAACTGGCGCTCTTGCTCGGGTCCGCAAGGCGGATGAGCTGCGGGAACAGGAATGAGTCACCCTGGCCCTTCGCCCATTCGATGAAGCCTATCTCGCGGAGGAAGTCATGAAGGATGAAGAATGTCGCGCTGGCGTCGGTCTTGATCGGAACGCGCTGCCAATGTCCTTCCCTATTCAGCTGAATGCCGGATGTCTGGGCGACCCAGACATCCGGATATTTCTCGCGGATGTCGTTTCCGGTGAGGTGGACCAGCAATCCGAGGCGGCGCCCCGTCAGGTGCCCGAGCAGCGGGAGCATTGCTTCGTCCAGCAACCCTCTCTCCACGCCTTTGTGGAAGATACGGCTGATCTGATTGGAACTGAGCGGCTCCGCTGACTCGCGCGGCGCCGCGGTATCCGGATAGAAGAGCTTCACGCCGGAGAGCGGGTCCGGGTAGTCAAGCTCAGTGATCTTGGAGCGGATGATTGTCTTGACGATGGTGACATAGCCATCCTCCAGCGCCGACCGTTTTAGGGGTTTGGCGGTAAGGTCGGCATTGGCGGCCAGGATTTCGCGCGCCGTCTTGTCCTTCGGCCTGTCCTTCTCTTTCGCCGGCCAATGCGTCAGGAGATAGACATAGGCCTGCAGGTCGGCCCCTGTATAAGTGTCGACCGGATGGTCGCCGATCAGCTCGATGAAGATACCCAGCCGCATCCGCGCCGTGCCGATATCTTTCTTCTCGCCCGACCTTACGGGCACGACCTTCGAAATAGTCCTCGGCGACGTCGCTCAGCAGCGGCTTCGTCGAAGGCTTGCGCTCGACATAACGGCGGTCAAGCTTGAAGGCCACGGTCTTTCTGATCGCACCGTTTTCGACCTGCCGCGCTAGCTCCGGATGGACGGCGGAGCTCGCGGAAGCTGGCGGAGCATGCGCGGGGACATAGGCCAACGGGCGAATGGCAGCCGCAGCAGGCGAGGCGCCGAGTGGCGTCGTGGCCGACTGCAATTCGGCCTGCTGGAGGGTGGAGGTGGAATTCGTCGGGGCCTCGCCCGCGATCTTGGCGACCGACTGTGGCTTCAGCATGTCAGCGTTTTCGATGATGAGCGGATTGCCTTCCGCGCCTTTCGCCAGCTCCCGGCCGATGCTCACCAGCCCTCGGAAGCCTGCGAATACGGCCTCCTGATGCGGCGGTGTTGGCGGAGCGGGTTGCGAGACCACAGAAAGCATGGCCTTGAGGTAACCCTTCACTTCCGCCGCTGTCAGTTCGGGACTGTCGTTGGTGAAATCTGGAGCACCGTCGCTATCCTGTTCACCGCATTCTTGATGTCGTTTTCCAATCGGGCCGTCCTGATCTGGTCGAAGCGGTTTCTGGCGAGCGCGGCCAGCAGTTCGGCCTGGACGCGTGCCTGCCGCGCGGTAAGCGGGCCTAGCCCCAAGCGGATAAAACGTGCACCCGGCCCGGCAAGGTCGCCAGGCAATCTAATCTGGAAAAGATAAACGGAGCCTGACCTGACGAGGTAGCGGCCGGGAGAGCCGTTGCCCCCGGCATCTCTGTCGTTTGGCGTGGGTGCATTTGCGGCCGCTGCCAGCGATGCGTCCAACGATACATTACGCGATACATTCAACGATACAGGCACCTGAAAAGACTCCCTTCGTGGGAGCCGCCAGGAGATTTTTTAGAGCGGGATCAGATGCTTGCGGGGAAAGTGGGTTAGAGTCTCGAAGGCCCTGGCGGAGAGGGAGGGATTCCCTTTCACCTCTATGATACTGAAAATACTAGTCTTTTCGCGCTTTTTGTTACACAGTTTGTTACACAGCTACAACTACGATTTATAACCGCTCTAAGCTCGCAGCTTTTGGGCTCGCCTGCCCAATCCATCCGATCTGTCGAAACCGATGGCTTGTAGGACACTCCCGCGTGTGTACGTTGGGGCTTGGGTCAGAAGGTGACCCACAGCAAAGACGGGAGCGCCGCAGCGCAAAAGATCTCATCGGTCAAGGAACAGATAGTGAAGTAGCCTGTGACAATCGGCGCCAGCATCACCTCCAAAGCCGACCAGGAAAAACCCGCAAAAAACGTCGCCCTCAGATACCCCGTCGGCAATGAATATGGGACCGAAGTTGCGCGGCAGATCGGGCGTTAGATGCCTTCATGACATCTGAACCTGAGCAGGCTCCTACGCCGCGAGCCGGCACATTTCCGAACGGAGTTTCGTCCGGCTGCGCAAAAAGGTGCCCTGTCGAGACTTACTTGTTGGCCAAATGGCTTAGCAGGGACGAACTCGTGAAGAGATTGATAATGCAACACTATCAGTCGTTGTGCTGATCCGACAGGCTGTGCGTTTTGGCACGAAAATCATGGCGAAAAGCGCACCGGCACTTTACTCTCCAAATTATGATTCGCCTCGATCCCGCGACCGCCAGCTCCTCTGCGCCGCCCTCCGTTCCCGCGTGGGCGATCACAAGCGCCGGCGCGCCGAGTGACGGCGACGCCGCCTTCCGGGCCGGCGCCGCCCTGGGTGCCCTCGACACGCTCGCCCGCGCGCAGGCAGCCTGGGCCGGCGCTTGGCGGCAGCGGCTGGCGGTTCGCTGCGCCGCCTCCAGCATGCGGCTCGCCGGCCGCGCCGAGGATGCGGCCGCCTTGCGCGATGCCTGGCATTTGCGTCCCCTACGTGCTGACCCCGGTCCCGCAGGCGCCGTCTTTGGCGCCTGGCGGCAGTTGGCCAGGCAGCCGCCCGCCGCTACGCCCGGCCGGCTCGGGAAGATACTCGACCAGCTTGGCCTCCATTGGGACGGCGCCGCGCTCGCCGACCTTTGCACGCAGATCGAAAAACTCGGGGTATCCCAGCGGTCGGCGCCATTCGACGCCGCGGCGATCGCCGCTGAGGTCGTCGCCATGCGTCCCGATGCCGAAGTCTTTGGCTGGTGGCTCGCCGACCTGGTACTGGCGCAACGCCTGGGCTGGCCGCAGCCCCTGCCGCTCCTAATGGCGCAGGGTTTTGGACCATCTTTCCGCACCGAGGCCGGCGGTGGCCGGCGCATCCGGCCCGGGGACAAGAATTTTGAGCGGGCGGTTTGCATCGCGCTCGTCGCGGCCGCCGCGGACGCTTGTCGGTTGGCCGCCGAGCTGTCGCGCCGGGCCGAAAAACTCCTGGCGGTGGCGCCGAAACTGCGCGCCAAAGGCGCCGGCGACGTAATCTTTCTGCTGCTCAGTGAAGACGCCGTGTCCGGATCGCTGACGACGGACAATCTGTCGCGCTTTGCATCGCGACGGCTGTTCGAACGGCTGCAGCAACTGGAGGTCGTGCGCGAGCTCTCCGGCCGCCCCACATTCCGGCTGTTCGGGCTGTAGCGATGAGCGAAGCGTCCGCCCGCCGCAAGCCAAACGATCAGCCGGCGCTGCTCGACACCGAACTGGAACATCTGCCGCCGGAGCTGCGCTGGTGCGAATGGATGGCCCGCGTCGAAGCGGTGATCTTTGCGGCAAATGAACCGGTGACACGTAGTGTCCTCGCGCGGGTGGTGGGAAAAAACTGCAATATCGAGCTGATCATCGACGACATTCGCGCCGAACTCGCCGGCCGCCCTTACGAGCTGGTCGCGGTCGCCGGCGGCTGGCAGCACCGGACCAAAAAGGTTTTTGGCGACGCCATTCACGCAGCCTTCGGCACGGCAGCGGGCGAGGGAGCAAAAGAACTGTCGCAGGCGGAGGCGCTTGTCTTGATGTGCATTGCCTATTTCCAGCCGATCACCCGTGGCGAGCTGTCGAGCTTTTTCGGCAAGGAGGTGTCACGTGACCTGATCGGCGTGCTGCGCGCTGAGCAGCTGGTCGCCTCGGGGCCGCGCAGCCCGCAGCCGGGCGCGCCCTACACCTATGTGACGACCAAAACTTTTCTGTCGCAGTTCGGGCTCGACACGCTGCGCCAGCTGCCGGATTTCGAGGCGCTCGAGGACGCCGGGCTGCTGTCGAAGGAGAAGCTGCTGGATCATCCCAGGGTTTGCAGATATCGACGATGATGGCGCCAGCGCCGCGCTCGACGAATAGATGATCCCATCACGGCGGGACACACGCGATCTCGCCGCTCGTCACATAGAAGATTGCGCCACGCACGCCGTCTGGTCTCGCCGGCTGGGTCCTTCGCGTGACGGAAGGGAGGTGGCGGCACGCGTCCGCTTGTCGATGAAGGATAAGCGAACAGGCAATTGATCGAGCCTGGTCGCACATGTCGATCACCATTGAGAGCTCTCGAAGGGAGAAAGTTCAATTGAACCACGTCTACCTTGAGCTTCTCGCGACGATTGAGGCGTTAAGATCCAGCCCATCGGGGCGACCATTCAGACGCTGATGGACAAGGTTCGCGACCTTTCACAGACGATCAAAGCCCTGAAAGACGATCTCCACCAGACAGCCGGCTATGGCCTGCTAAGAACCTAGCCAGCCGGCGAGTGCCCATCCCGGCCATTGTCAGCGAGGCGGCCATCCCAACAAGATCGCCTTGCCGCCACCGCCAATGGCGGATGCTGACAGCAGCGCCATAAGAACGCCAACGTAGATGGGGAAGATCATCCTCGGGCTATTCGTCCTTCCAAATGACAGTCTTCCCCCGAAAATCCCAATGAAATTTGAGGTTGGCTTTCAGTACCTCGGTGGGGATCCTCGGCTCGATCGCTGTGTGGAGAGCGTTATACGTTTCTCGGCAGAAGCTCGGCGGCGGGACATTCAGCTTGTACCCCGACGGGTACCTAAAATCTTGCTGAGAATTCATCAGGTCAAGGTTGTTGGCAATCATCTTCACGTTCCCAATCGGCGGCATTCCTAGGGCCACTGCGGCTTCGTAAATGTCCTCGATCTTGTGACCGAAGCCGAGCCGGAGACCGCGTTTCGACACGCCCTTTGAAGCTAGATACGCTTTCAAGAGGAGTTCTAGGTGTGAGCTTTCGAGAGGTTGTCCATTCGGACCGGACCGAGGAGACTGGAGTTACCACGCTTCAGCATCCATC
>NZ_JAIUGV010000008.1 GCF_020164745.1 Mesorhizobium sp. ES1-4
ACATCACTTACCCCTAATATAGTCCAATTCAGCGAAAAGCTTCTCTCTTTTTTGAACCTGACCCGAGGGGGCTGCCGGACGATGTCGAGCCGGATTGCGGGCTCGGTGTGCTGCACGGTTTTTTGGCTCTTGCCACAGGCCAGTTCCTACGCGTGGCGGATGTCTGCCTTTTCGCTGCAAACGCGGATTCCATTGGTCCCATAGTCGGGTCCCATCGCTTAGGCTTCTCCTTGATCCTTCGCGACTATCTGAGCCAGAAACCCGTCGGGACGTTGCCATTCGAATGCACGACGACACCACTTCTGAGTGGCCATACCATTCACGATGCAGTGTTCGGATCGGGCTAAGGGGCGACCCTTCGAGGACTCATTCGGCAGTCGACTGGTGATGATGACGCTTGGGCTCAATGACCTTGGGAGGCTTGGATGAAAGCGGTGATTCAATGCGGTGGAATGGGGACACGCCTTCGCCCCTTCACATCGGTCCTGCCAAAGCCACTCATGCCGATCGGTGCGCGGCCGGTTCTCGAATTGCTCCTGAAATGGCTGCGTCGCAACGGCATCGACGACGTCTATATCACGACCGGATATCTCGGGCACTTGATCCGCAGCGTCTGCGGCGACGGCTCGCAATGGAACATGAAGATCAAATACACGCAGGAAATGGAGCCGCTGGGCACCATCGGACCGCTGTCCCTGATCAGGGATGAACTGACCGAAACATTTCTCGTGCTCAACGGCGATGTCCTTACCGACCTAAGCCTCAGCCGATTTATAGCTGCTCACCGGCTGCACAAGGATCCGGTGACGATCGCGACGGCATGCCGCGTGATCAAGATGGACTTCGGTGTCATTGACGAAGTGAACAATGCCGTACAGCTCTTCCGCGAGAAGCCGACGCTTTCCCATCTTGTCAGTATGGGAATTTACTGCATGGACCCGACCGTTCTGCAGTTCATTCCCTCCGGCGTGCCATACGGGTTCGACGACTTGATGCTGCAGATGATGCAGGGCGGCACGACCGTGCACGTTTTTAAACATGACGGTCTCTGGCTCGACATCGGTCGCGTCGACGACTTCCAGAGCGCACAAGCGATAGCGTGGGAAGAGCAGTCGGCTTCAATCGAAGTCGCCGCTGCGGCAGCATGAAAAAACGGATGTCGCGAGGCTGCCAACGACAGCCAGGGAGGTTACGATGCTCTTGGTGAGCGCCCCGATCCTGGGCGTGCCGGAGAAGGCGGCTCTATCGAAGGTGATTGATAGCGGCTGGCTGACCATGGGCGACCGGGTACGGGCCTTTGAAGAGGCCTTTGCCGACATGCATGGGGCTGAGGACTGCGTCGCGGTCAGTTCTTGCACAGCAGCGCTTCATCTTATTCTGCATGCACTCGGAATAGGGCCCGGCGACGAGGTGCTGGTTCCGTCCATGACCTTCGTGGCGACCGCGAACGCGGTGCTTTACGTCGGCGCGAGTCCCGTCTTTGTCGACATCGAGTCAGCCGACGTGCCGTTGATGTCGATAGTCGAGGCGGAAGCACGCTGCACGTCGCGCACCAAGGCTGTAATTCTCGTACACTTCGCGGGCTACCTCGCCGACCGGGAGCAATGGCAGAAGTTCGCCCGCGCCCGCGGGCTGCACATCATAGAGGACGCCGCGCATGCTCCAGGCTTGAAGCAAGTCGGGACGTTTGGCGCCGCCGCCGCCTTCAGCTTTTACGGCAATAAGAACATGACAACGGCGGAGGGTGGGGCCGTGATCGCCAGGGATCCCGACCTGCGCGACAGGATTCGCCGGGCCCGCGGGCATGGGATGACCACCGGCACCCAACAGCGGTTGAACAGCCGCACGCCGCAGTATGACGTCACCATGCTTGGCTTCAACTATCGCATGGACGAATTGAGGGCGGCAATCGGCCTGGTGCAATTGCAGAATCTGCAGGAGTGGAATGAGATCAGGCGCATTCTTGTCGTCCTATACCGGCGCCTCATCGCAAATTATTGCCCGGCGGTGACGGTCCCGTTCAGCGAACCGCGGACATCCGCTTACCATATCATGCCGATCCTTCTGCCGAGCTTGGCCAACCGGCAAGACGTTGTCGACCATTTGCGAAACGAGGGGATACAAACCACCATCCACTATCCTCCGGTGCACCGGATGACGTTCTATCGCGAGCGATTTCCAGGGATCGAATTGCCGGTGACAGACGAATTCGCTCAGCGCGAACTGACAATTCCACTTCATCCCCAGATCACTTCGCCGGCGGTCGAAGCTGTTGTGGCCGCTTTGGCAAGCGCGCTGGCCAATTGTATGCAAGCGGAAACAGCGGCATGAATGCTCCGGATTTATCCCTGCATCGACACTTCGCCCCAAACCCGGCCCACGGGCTCGCTAGACGAGCGATTGATCTCGCCCTGGCAATGACAGCGGTCGTGGTTCTGGCTCCGCTGATGCTGCTGATCGCCGTGGCCCTTATGCTCGAAAGCGGCTGGCCTGTCTTGTTCGTCCAGACCCGCCTGGGCACAGGCGGCCGGTCCTTCCGCATGTACAAGTTCCGAAAGTTCGCCGTCCGCTGTAGCACGCATGGTCTTCCGCTGACTGTCGCCGGCGACTCTCGCATGACGCCGATTGGCCGGCTTCTCGCGGCTGCGAAGTTCGACGAGTTGCCGCAACTCTGGAATGTCCTGAAAGGCGAAATGGCAATTGTCGGGCCACGACCGGAAAGCCTTGCCTTCGCGGACTGTTTCCTTGGCGGCTTCGAGCCCTTGCTGCAATACAAACCGGGCCTGCTCGGTCCCTCGCAGACCCTCTTCCGGCACGAAGCCTGCCTCTATCCGCAATGCGTGGATCCGCTGCGGTTTTACCGGGAGATCTTGTTTCCGGCCAAGGCGAGGATCGACCTCTCCTACTATCCTAAGCGGACGATCGGCTCTGACATCGCCTGGATGATGCGCGGCTTTCTGGCAATCCTTCGCCCGGCTCGGCCGCCGGTCGGCGTTTGAGAAGCCTTGGACATGCTCGGCCGCTCTTGGATCCCGGAGATCAGTGCTTCAGGTTAGGGGGAAGGCTTGGTCATGGCCTACAACGGCAAGAAAGTACTGGTCACCGGCGCGGATGGATTCATCGGGTCGCATCTCACCGAAGCGCTGGCCCGCGACGGGGCTGACGTCACGGCACTGGCCCTTTACAATTCATTCGACAGTCACGGTTGGCTGGATGACTTGCCGGACGCTGTTCGAAGCCGGCTGAAGCTCGTCCGCGGAGACGTTCGCGACAGCGCGTTCCTCAACCGGATCGTGCGTGGCCAGGCGGTCGTGTTCCACCTGGCGGCACTGATCGCCATTCCGTATTCATATGCGGCTGCTCAATCCTATGTGGAGACCAACATACTGGGCACCGTGAATGTGCTCGAAGCGGCGCGCCAATGGGAGACTGAGCGCGTGGTGCACACCTCAACGAGCGAGGTGTATGGCACCGCGCTGACCATGCCCATCGGCGAAACCCACCCGCTGCAGGGACAGTCGCCATATTCGGCATCCAAGATCGGCGCCGACATGATGGCAGAGTCCTATGCCAGGTCGTTCGATGTTCCCGTAGTCATCATGCGGCCCTTCAACACCTACGGCCCGCGTCAGAGTGAACGGGCAATCGTGCCGACCATCATACGGCAGGCCCTCGATTCGAACTGCCGGGCGATCATGGTTGGGGATACCAGCCCGATCCGTGACCTCACTTTTGTCGAGGACACGGCGGCGGCGTTCTTGACGGCAGGTTTGGCCGAGCTCGAATTCGGCCGCGCCTACAACGCCGGCAGTCAGCGGGCCGTGACGATCTCTGATGTGTTGGATCTTGTGCTTGAACTGAGCGGCTCCAAAAAGCCGGTCCATCGCGACGAAAGCCGTTTGCGGCCGCAAAACTCGGAGGTGCGAGCGTTGCTCGCGGATTCCTCGCGCTTTGAAAGTGAGACTGGATGGCGGGCACAGACCAGCTTGCGCGACGGCCTGGAGCGAACCATCGCGTGGTGGCGCGCGCGCCTTGGTGAAGGCCGTGTACGCCGGGAAAAGGGCTATATGACATGACCCTGTTTCGCCGTCGTGCATGGCCTCTGATGTTGATTGCAGGCTCCATGTGCCTGGTTCTGCAGGCGGCCGGAAGCCAGGAGAGCAACGCACCAGCACAGTTTGCAGTGCCGGCGGCGATGGATCGGCCCGACTATCTGCAATCGACGAGGGATCCGGTGTCCGGCAAGGCTTTCACGCGCATCACCGAGCCAGGCGCACTCGGCAAAGGCATCGTCTGCGGCGACAAATACCACGCCTCGCCATCCCCAGATGGTTCGCAGGTGATTTGGTCGAGCAACTGTGGCGCGCCTGGCGGTCCAGTCTACGATTTCGTCGCTCGCATCGATTGGCCTCGGGAGGGCCATTCGAAGCCAACTGAGGTTGTCGCAAATGGTCTTCACTAATCGACATGCTCTCGCCCTCATCGTCGCCTTCTGCACCGTGCGAGTGGCCGCGGCGGCAGACATTTCGGCCCCCTACCAACTTTCTCCGGGCGACACAGTCGACATAGGAATTGCCTCCATTCCCGATCGCACACAGCGTGCCGTGGTCCAGATGGACGGTACGATCGCACTTCCCGAAGTCGGCATGATCTCGGTCGGGGGGCTGACTTCGACACAGTTGCAGGAACGCATGGAAACCATCCTGCCGAGCAAGATTTTTCGTATGCGCCTGCCTGACGGAAAAGAGCAGATGATCGTCATCAAGCCAAGCGACGTGACCGCCATCATCGCCGAGTACCGTCCGATCTATGTGACTGGCGACGTGCTCACCCCAGGACAGCAAACCTATCGTCCGCTGATGACCGTCCGGCAGGCAGTCGCGGTTTCAGGTGGGTTCAGCCTTTTGCGGACGCGGGCAAATCAGAATGGCCCTGATCCGGTTGATTTGCGACGCGACTACGAATCGCTTTGGGGCGAGTATACCAAGGCCTACCTGCACGGCGCCCGCATTCGGGCCGAACTTGAGAACAAGGACCGCTTTGACACCAAGATGCCGCAAGGCTCGCCGCTGCCGGACAGCGTCGGCGCGGTGATCGCCCAGTCCGAAAGCGAGGCACTCAAGATCGCCCTTGGTGACTATCAGCAGGAGCAGAGTTTCCTCGACAAGGCCGAGAAAGACACGGCGGCTCAGGTCGAGGTGCTTGCCAAGCGCCAGGAGGTTGAGGCCGAGGGGGTCAAGGCGGATGAGGAGGACATGGCGCGGGTAACCAAATTGTATGAAGCAGGCAACCTGACCAACAACAGACTGGCTGACGTCCGGCGCGCCCTGCTGCTCTCGTCCAGCGGGGCGCTTCAAACATCGGTCGAACTGATGCGCACACAACATCAGCAGGACGATTACGCCAGGCAGCGCGAGCACGTCGACAACCAGAGAAGGATCGACCTCCTGACCGAACTGAAAGACACCGACGCGCTACTGGCGGACCTTACCTCGAAACTTCATGCCACCAGCCAGAAATTGCAACCGACCGGAGCATCCGCGCTGCCCCTTCCGATTGCAGGCGAAACAGTCCGGGCCCAGGTGACGATCGTCCGCAAAGTAGGTGATGAGTGGCGAAAACTGGCCGCCGACGAAGACGCGGCGGTGGCGCCCGGCGACACCGTTGAGGTCAGGTTCACGAGCGACCTCGAAAGCGCTGCTGCACAATAGTACAGCCCCGGTCGGACCGACACAGTTCGAAAGACGCGATCCCAAAGGCGCAATCAAGTCCGGTGTATGGAACCACGCAGGAATGACCCGTCCTGAAAATGCCGCGTCGACTCCGAGGGCATAGCGAGCAAGCGCTCGGCGCCAGTTTCCGACTGTCCGCAAACCAATGCTTTCAGCGCCTTATCCCCCGCTTTTGTAAGCCAGCTTCGAGTTCTCGGGGGTTACGTCACGATTTTGCTGCATTTTGCCCAGAGTCCACACATTAGCGGGGCATGATGTTCTATTTCGAGGGGAAGCATGCTGCTCAAGGAAGATAAAAGGCTGTCCTTCATCGGCACAGCCAACAAGGTCGCGGGGCGATTTCGCGTCAAAGAGCGCAGGCCATGAGGCCGAGGGACGGGCGCTCGCTCGATCTGCGTGCCGCCATGTTGGGCTGTGTACCAGGGCTGGCTGGTGTTGGCCTGTTTTCCGCGGTCATAAACATTCTGGCGCTCACCGGCTCCGTCTATATGCTTCAGGTCTACGATCGGGTCCTCCCTTCGCAGAGCGTTCCGACACTTGTCGGATTTACGATCGGGATGCTGGGCCTGTACGCGGTCTATGGAGTGCTCGATTTCGTGCGGCTTCGCCTGCTGGTTCGAATCGGCAATCGCGTCCACAAAAACCTGCAGCAAAAGGTCTTCGCGCTCTCGCTCTCTCTACCGCTCATTGCCGGGCAGGACGCGAGCCGGGTGCAGCCGCTTCGTGATCTGGATCAGTTGCGCGGCTTTCTTTCCGGGGTGGGGCCGACTGTCATCTTCGACGCCCCCTGGATACCGTTCTATCTGGTGGTCATCTACCTGCTACATCCGTGGCTCGGCATGCTGGCAGCGGTTGGTGCGATTGTCGTCGTGCTGTTGACGGTGGTCGCAGAAATCCTCGGCCGCGGACCGGTCGAGCGTGCGTCTGAAGCACTTCTCGCACAGCGGACCCTTGCCGATTCCGGCCGCCGGAACGCCGAGGTCGTGCGTGCCATGGGCCTTTCGGGGCGGCTTGGCCGGCGCTGGAGCGACGTCAATCATGCGTATCTCATGCAGCAGGAGCGCCTGTCCGACATCGTTGGCGCCGCCGGTTCACTATCGAGGGCGCTCCGGATGGCCTTGCAGTCTTCGGTTCTCGGGCTTGGCGCCTATCTCGTGATCGGTGGCGAGGCCTCGCCAGGCGTAATCATTGCGTCTTCCATATTGCTGGGGCGCTCACTGGCACCGGTTGATGCGGCGATTGCAAACTGGCGGGGGTTTGTGGCGTTTCGGCAGAGCTATTTCCAACTGGCGGCTGTTCTGGCCGCTTTCGGCGGCCAGAACGAGCCTATGGAACTGCCACGCCCACAGGCCATGCTTGCGATCGAGGACCTGACAATAGCACCGCCAGGCCAGCAGAAACCGACAGTAGTCAATGTGGGCTTCCAATTGTCGGGGGGCGCTGGGATGGCCATCGTCGGTCCCAGTGGGTCCGGAAAAACCACGCTTGTGCGCGCTTTGGTAGGCGTGTGGAAGCCGTTTCATGGAACGGTAAGGTTGGACGGGGCCTCTCTCGATCAATGGGGTCCGGAACGGCTCGGCGCCCATATTGGATATTTGCCGCAGGATGTTGAGCTGTTTGACGGTACGGTTGCCGACAACATTTCACGGTTCGGCGGCAAGGGCGACGCCAGAGGCGTGCTGGCAGCTGCCAGAGCGGCAGGCATAGACAAGATGATCATGCGCTTGCCGGCGGGCTTTCAAACGCGGGTAGGGGAAGGAGGAACGGCTCTGTCGGCTGGACAGAGGCAACTCGTCGGGCTTGCCAGGGCACTTTACGGCGATCCGTTTCTCGTCGTCCTCGACGAGCCGAACTCAAACCTGGACGTGGATGGCGACGCCGCCTTGGCTGGGGCAATCCTGGCGGTGCGCCGGCGCGGAGGCATCGTCGTAGTTGTTGCGCATCGTCCCTCTGCCCTGACCAATATCGACACGGTACTCGTAATGTCGAATGGGAGGCTTCATTCCTTTGGCTCACGCGACGAGGTTCTGGCGAACGTTATCCGGCCCTTCCCACCGGCAGCAGAGCGGCCAAGTTCGGTCGTCCCGCTGCAGAAAGGGCTGAGCGGCCATGCCTGAGGTCTTGCTCTGTGTCTGACGTGGCAATGTCGTCATACACTCCGGTTGACGGTGGAGGGACCGAGACCAAATCACTCGACGACGCGGATGGCATACGGGCCAATCTTATCCTCGGCTTGGTGACCACGATTGCGCTGATTGCCGGTGGAGGGCTTTGGCTCGGCTTGACCAAAATCGCCGGCGCGGTGATCGCGCCCGCCACCGTGGTGGTCGAAAGCAACATAAAGAAAGTCCAACATCAGACCGGCGGCACCATCGGCGGAATCTTCGTGCAAGACGGTGATCATGTGCAGGCCGGCGAGGTGGTGGTCCGGCTCGACGACACGCTGATGCGGGCCAACCTGCAGATAATCAATGACAACCTCGATCGCGCTACCGTTCGTCTTGCACGACTTGAGGCCGAGCGACAGGGGCTGCCGGAAATGACGCTTCCGGCCAGCCTCGAGGCCGAGAGGGGCAATCCGGACTTGGCCGGACTTGTCAACGGCGAGCGTGCCGTGTTCGAAAGCCGTGCAGCTGCGTTGGCAGGGCAAACGGCGCAGTTGCAAAGCCGCTCGAAACAACTTGAGAATCAGATCGAGGGACTGAAAGCGCAGCAGGCCGCGACAGATGAGTCTGTGGTCCTCCTTGATCACGACCGGGTCGACGTCGAAGCGCTCTATTCGAAAAAGCTGGTGTCCAAGGAGAGGGTGAGCAACGTCAGGTTGGAAGCGACGCGGGCTCATGGAGAATCCGGACGCCTTGCCGCGGCAGTCGCCGAGACGGAAGCCCGGATCAGTGAGACCGAGTTGCAAATCCTCCAACTGGGTGAGCAAAGGCGCAGCGACGTCACGGGCGAACTCCGCGAGACGGAAGCCAAGGTGACGGACCTCAACGAGCGCAGAGTTGTGGCGCAGGATGAACTGACCAAAACGACCATCCGCGCTCCCCAGTCGGGAACAATACAAGAATCGTCCGTCCACACGATCGGCGGTGTGATCGGTGCCGGGGAAGTGCTCATGATGGTTGTTCCCGATACCGACGATCTCGTCGTGGATGCGCTCATCCCTCCGTCGCGCATCGACGACGTTCGTCCTGGTCAGCCTGTGTCAATCCGCTTTCCGGCTTTCGATGCCGGCACCACGCCTGCCTGCCGAGGCAAGGTTCGGCGCGTTTCGGCGGATCTGATCAAAGATCAGCAACACCAGCTCTCGTATTTCTCGGCACGTGTCAGTGTTGAAAACAAGGTGGACTGCCTGACGGGAGCAAAGGTGCTCAAACCGGGAATGCCGGCCGAAGTCCACATAAGCACGGACCAGCGCAGTGTCTGGTCTTACCTGATGAAGCCCCTTACCGATCAGATGTCCCGGGCCTTCCGCCAATGACGGTTGGGAGCGAGCCGCACCCACCTCCGATTTCTGATCCTTCGGTCGGTTGCAGCCGCCAGCATCTGGCGACAATCTACAATCGCGTGAGTGAGGATCAAGTACGTTGGGAGCAGCGCAATCGCAAGCAGCGCTGCGAACGCGGCACATCAGTCATGGAGCGGCCCGGCAGCCCGCCGTTTTTCTCGGCCAAGCGCCGAGCCTAACCGGCTAGCGTTGGGGTGATTGGTCGCCGGCTGGGGAAAATATGCGCGTGCGCCAGCGGAAGGCATCATTCGAACGAATACGGTATTTGTCGCGGTTCGATCAATCGTGAGGCCATGAAGACCGACAGGTGGCGCCCGTAGCGACAGGGCCGTCTTGTTGGAACTGCCTTCATCACAATGAACGGCGACAAACGGACGAGCTTGTGGGATCGATGAGTGCGAGCGCCGCGCAACCGCAGAAGATGGGATGTCCGGACAGGCCTTTGGCTGCGCAAGTTGCTCAATGCCGGAGAGGATACGATACATGTCTCCTGAAGGACTTCGCGACATCCGACAGATAAGTTGGCCGCGATACAATGAATTTGGTCGGTCCGCGAAGGCCGTCGCCGATGGCGAGCGCGCCAAACGCGCCGCCAAGATGGCGAGATTGAGATCGCTTCGTACTCTATCTTTGCTAGCAGAGGCGGATTTGCGGGTTTCATTCATTGAGGAACTCGACTGTTCTCTGCTTCTCAAGGAACTGAGAGACGCTAGAGGGTTCTCTGCGTGGAGTTGATCCGCCACAATGGCAAACTCGGCCTTCCGCAAGGAATCGGGGCTGTTCGCATATGCGGTATCGTGGGGATCGTCGGCCACTCGCAGGCTGCCCTCGCGGCTGACGACAAGACCGCCCTTGCCCTGGCAAGCCCGCCGTTCGAATGATGCCATTCCACCAGCTCAAGCGCATGATATCGCCAGCCGGCAAACCTACCTCAAGCCAGCCGGTTAGGCCCGGCGGTTGACCGATCGCCCCCGACTGTAACCACCGGGCCGCCCGGCTCACGGCGTTTGATCCTGGCTCGCGTTCGTGATCCGACCTGTACTCGTTACACTCGGACCAGAACAGGTTTAGCGGGAAATGCGAATGGTCCGCGTCGCCTTTGCTCGTGCCTGGACCATACCGCCTTGTGGGGAATGGAGCCCTGTATCATTCGAATGGAGGGTGCGCGCGGCGGCGCCCCGATTTATTCCGAACACTGCGCCAATTCAGGATGCGTCAGGCGGGGACTATACGGCGTTTGTCGTCCAGGCCGCACAAAAGTCGGGGCGTATCGAGGAATTGCGCGAGGGGAGGAAACCGTCCGATCTCACGAGGATCGGATCGATGTCCGGGGTTATCAGGGGATGATGATCCTCCACTCCGATCGGGAGTTTCGAATGACCAGTTCGTCTCAGATCAATACCTTGCTCTCCGGTATTTCCGATACTTCGAGCGACCCGCCGCACAATGCGCTCGCCGTCGGCCCAAACAACATAGTCACTGCTGAAGGATCGCAGGTCGAGTGGACGGATTTGTCCGGCGGCATGGCGAATTTGCAATCGGTCTATCAGTTCTTCGGTTCGCTTGATCCGACCGCGACCAATGCGCTGTTCGATCCGCGCGCGGCATATGACAGCGTCAACCAAAGATATGTCGTCACCATCGACAATATCGGCTCGAACGGTGCGATCAGCAATATCGACATCGCGGTATCGCGGGACTCGAACCCCGATGACGGCTGGTATTTCTACTCGCTGAACACTTCGCTTTCGATCAACGGTCAGTTGACGGCCGCCGATCAGCCGACCGTCTCGCTCGACGGCACCAACATCTACATCACGGCACCTCAGTACAACGTCAATGTCTCCGGCTTTGCCGGCACGGAACAATGGGTCATCGGAGACACGGCGGGAGCCGGTGGCGGCATCTACAACGGCGGCAAGATGACTGTGGTCGCCAACAAGGTTGCGGCGCCCGATCAGGGTATTGCTCGGGTCGTCGCCGGCAACAATGGCCAGACCTACTACGCCTCGGTGGTGAACACCGGCAGCCAGACCCAGGTGACCGTGCAGGCCTACAGCCTCGCGACGAACAATTTCGGCCCGGCGGCCACGGTGTCCCTCGGCAACATCGACCAGGGTGGCGGAGGAAACGATTTCACGGCCCAGCAGCAGGGAACGAGCGTCCTGCTCGATGCCGGCGATGGGCGCATCCAGAACCTCGCCTATGCCAATGGATTTCTCTACGGCGTGTCCGAGGTGATGCCGGTCGGCTCCAGCGTTCCACAGGTCCACTGGTTCAAGATCGATATGAGCAACCCCAGCAGTCCGACCCTCGTGGCCCAGGGCGATGTGCCGGGCGCTGCGATCGGTAACGGAGTTGCCACATTCGACGGCTCGATTGCCGTCGACGGGGCGGGCGACGTCATCATCAATTTCACCGCCAGCGGCCCGGGCATGTATCCGGCTGACTATTACAGTTTTCAGGCTGCCGCCGACCCCTCGGGCGCCTTCAGCGCACCCGTTCTCTATCAGGCAAGCACCAGCTATCTCGCCAATGGCGATGGAGGAAATGTGCAGCGTTGGGGGTTCAATTCCTCAGCGACCGCGGATCCCGGCGATCCGAATTCCTTCTGGTTGTCGAATGAATATGTCGCCAATGGCTGGTGGCAGACGTCGGTGGCACAGGTCGCGATCCAGACGCCGACC
The DNA here is from genome assembly GCF_020164745.1 of Mesorhizobium sp. ES1-4. Lineage (GTDB taxonomy): Bacteria > Pseudomonadota > Alphaproteobacteria > Rhizobiales > Rhizobiaceae > Mesorhizobium. Next base: position 11,928 of record NZ_JAIUGV010000008.1, read on the forward strand.
GCGAATGTGACCGATCGTCTGCTCAAAGACACCGGCGCATCGTCGAGCGACCAAATCACGAGTAATGCCAAGCTGACCGGCACCGGCATTGCGAACGCCGTCGTGTCCTTCACGGTGGATGGCAACGCGATCTCGACCACGGTAACGGCCAGCAATGGCGGTGCCTGGACCTTCACGCCGACAGGGCTCGCGGACGGACAGCATACGATCGTGGCCAGCGAGACGGGCGCGCCTGGGAATCCCTCACCTGCCTCGTTGACGTTCACACTCGATACCACGTCGCCTACGGTGACGATCACCAATGCCGGCGGCTCGGCCAGTCAGCCAGCGCTGACCGTGACGGGAACTGTCAGCGATCCCGATATTTCGGGCCCTGGCACGACAGTCGCGATATTCGACGGCACGACCCAGGCGGGAACCGCGACTGTCCAGGCGGACGGAACCTGGAGCGGCACCATCACCTTGACCGATGGTACAAATACCCTGACGGCGAGAAATATCGATATCGCCGGCAATGCCGGGGTCAGCGCGCCGGTCACTTACACGATCACGACGCCGGCATCATCGGTCCAGACCCTGTTCAAGGGCATCTCGGACCCCTCCGATGATCCGCCGGACAATGGCCTTGCGGTGGGACCTGGCAATATTGTGATGGCCGAGGGGCAGCGGGTCGGATGGACAAACCTCGCCGGCACCGCCGCTACGAACATGTCGGCCTATAGCTTCTTCCCCCCACCAGGGGGAGCAAGTTCATGGGTTGGCTCCCTGAAAGACACCTTCAGCGCATACGATGCCGTCAACAACCGCTTCGTCTACAGCACTGAAAATCTCAATCCGCATACCAGCCCCGGCAGCACCAGTGAAGTGTTTGCGGTTTCCAAGGATTCGAATCCAAACGATGGCTGGTATTTCGGTTCGATCAGCACCTCGACGGTCATCAATGGCGTGGCGACCGAATCCGACGAGCCGACGCTGGCGGTCGACGGAACCAACATCTACATCGCGTCTCCGCAATACAACGCCTCCGGTCCAGGTTATCTAGGATCGGAGTTGTGGGTCATCAGCGATACGGCCGGAGCGGGCGGCGGCATCTACAATGGCGGCACGCCGACCGTCATAGCGACCCAGTTGACGGACCCGAGTTTGGGCATCTTCCGCGATGTCGCGGGCAACAATGGCAAGACGTACTTTGCAAGCACCTACAACAGCGGCGGGCAGAGCTTCCTGGCGCTGCAAACCTATGACGTGGCTTCGAACACGTTTGGGTCCATGGCCAACATCTCTTTCGGCAACATCGACCAAGGCAGCGGCGGCACGACTTTCGTCGCTCAGCAGCAAGGTTCCAGCGTGCTCCTGGACGTCAACGACGGTCGAATCGGCAACCTCGTCTACGCCAATGGATTCCTCTACGGCACGAACGAAATCAAGCCGACCGGGTCGAGCGTTCCGAACGTCCACTGGTTCAAGATCGACGTCAGCAACCCGGCCAATCCTGTCGTCGTGGCGCAAGGCACCATATCCGGCAACACGATCGGCGCGAACGTGGCGACATTCAACGGCTCGATCGCCGTCGATGCGGCAGGCGACGTGATCATAAATTTCAATGCCAGCGGCCCGAACATGCTTCCGTCGGACTATTATGTCCTTGGCAAGACTGACAATCTGGGCTTTGGGTTCACCACTCCGACCCTCTATCAGGCGAGTTCGCAGCCATTCGCCCTGGACACCAATCGCTGGGGCGCCAACTCCTCGGCCGTCGTGGACCCCAACAATCCGAATTCGTTCTGGATATCGAACGAATACATCGCGAACAATTGGTGGCAGACTGCCGTCGCACATGTCGTTGTTCAGGACGCAGGTCCCATCATCGCCTCGATCTCACCGTCCGGCACGGGGATCGCCAACGGCAATGGCGACCTGAATCCTGGCAAGGTCGTCACGCTGACTGTGAATTTCAGCGCAGCCGTGACGGTGGACACTACAGGTGGTTCGCCACGCCTCGCCCTCAGCGACGGCGGCACAGCGACCTACACTGGCGGCTCGGGCACGACGGCATTGAGCTTCAGCTATACGGTACTCGCCGGGCAGAACTCGTCCGACCTGACCGTCTCGTCGCTCAATCTGAACGGGTCGACCGTCAAGGACGCTTTCGGAAACAACGCCAACCTCTCGGGCGCCGCCAACTACAATCCGGCGGGCATATTGCAGATCGACACAGCGCCGCCGACGATCACCTCGATCTCGACGTCAGGCACCGGGATCGCCAACGGCAATGGCGACCTGAATGCCGGCAAGATCGTTACCCTGACGGTGAAGTTCAGCGAGGCAGTGACGGTGAATGGGGCAGGCGGTTCGCCGAGGCTCGTTCTCAACGATGGCGGAACAGCGACCTACAGCGGTGGCTCGGGGACGACGGCACTAAGCTTCAGCTACACCGTGCTCACCGGGCAAAACACGCCCGACCTGACCATTGCCTCACTCGATCTGAACGGATCGACCATCAGCGATGGCGCGGGTAACAATGCCAATCTCTCGGGCGCCACCAACAACAATCCGGCCGGACTATTGCAAATCGACACGGCGCCTACGGTCGCCTCGATCTCGACGTCCGGTACCGGGATCGCCAATGGCAATGGCGACCTGAATGCCGGCAAGGTCGTTACCCTGACAGTGAACTTCAGTGCGGCGGTGACGGTGAGCACCGCGGGCGGTTCGCCGAAGCTCGTCCTCAACGACGGCGGAGCGGCGAGCTACAGCGGCGGTTCGGGCACGACCGCACTGAGCTTCAGCTATACGGTGCTTGCCGGACAGAACACGTCCGACCTGATCGTTTCCTCGCTCAATCTGAACGGGTCGACCATCAAGGACGCTTTCGGCGCCAATGCCAACCTCTCCGGCGCCACCAACTACAATCCAGCCGGCATATTGCAGATCGATACGACGGTGCCGACGATCGCCATCAGCACGATAGCTGGCAACAACAACATCAATGCCGCGGAAGCATCGACCGGATTCGCCATCGGCGGCACCTCGACCAATGCCGAGAGCGGCCAGGCCGTCACTGTCAATATTGTCAACAGTCAGAATGTGGTCGTCGACAGCTATACGGCGTCGGATAAGAACAATGCCTGGTCGGTGAATGTGACGAGTGCGCAGGCACAGGCGCTCATCGACGGCGTCTATACCGTCACCGCCGATGTGGCGGACAAGGCCGGCAACCTCGCCCCGCCCGCCACCAGGAGCCTCACGGTCGAGGAAGACAACAAGCCCGAGGCGCCGATCCTGACCATCGCCAACACGGCGCTGACAGTCCAGGCACATGGCTCGGTGGCACTCGGGATCACGGCAACTCCTGTCGATTCCGACGATAGCGTCACTGTCAAGATCGCGGGCTTGCCGAGCTACGAGACGATCACGGCTCCTAACGGCTACAATGTCAGCAAGGCGCGGCAATCGAACGGCACCTACACATGGACGGTCAGTGAGACCTCGTCGACGAAAGGTAAGCCGCTTGCGGGGCTCACGCTTGCGTCCTCCTATGGCGGCACGGGCCATCCAGTTGCCACGCTGACAGTCGTTGCGAGCAATACGACCTCGGGCGAAGCCGCGAGTTCGCCATCCCGGACCATGACGGTCACGGATCCCCCGGCGATCACGACCGCACCGATATCGAACCTCATCGCACTGTTCAACCAATACGCGGCGTCAGGTTTCCTCGGCGGCCGAGCCAATGCCGGCGAGATCGCTTCGACATGGACTCAACATGGCGGCCACGATGTCGTGGCGTTCCTGGCGACGCCAGGCCATATCGAGCGCTGAGAGGGACCGGAAAATGGCATTCGGAGGCCCCCAGGCCGGGCGAGAGGACGATCAGGGGCTTGGCGCACTGGTCATGCTCTTGCAGCTCAATGGCGTTGCGGCCGAGGGGCCACAGATCCGTCACAGGCTCGGCCAGGCGCGGATCGGCACGACCGAGATGCTGCGCTGCGCCAAAGACCTCGGGCTGAAGGCGCGTAACGTCAAAAGCGCCTGGCCCCGCCTTGCCCGCACGCCCTTGCCGGCCATCGCGGCGCTCAAGGATGGCGGCTTCCTGCTGCTTGGCAAGGCTGGCGAGGAACAAGTTCTTGTCCAGCGTCCCAATGCGCCGCGTCCGGAGGCATTGTCGCGCGTCGAGTTCGAGGCGATCTGGGACGGGCGGCTGATCCTGATGGCGCGCCGGGCCTCGCTGTCGGACCTGTCACGGCGCTTCGACATCACCTGGTTTCTGGGCGCGATCCGGAAATATCGCCGCCTCCTGGGCGAGGTTCTGGTCGCATCCCTGTTCCTGCAGCTCTTCGCGCTGATCAGCCCGCTGCTCTTCCAAGTCGTGATCGACAAAGTGCTTGTACACCGGGGCATGAGCACCCTGGAAATCCTCACCGTCGGTTTCGTCGCGATCGCGGTCTTCGAGGCAGTCCTCGGCGGGCTGCGCACCTATCTCTTCGCCCATACGACCAATCGCATCGATGTCGAGCTCGGCGCGCGCCTGTATCGCCATCTCATGGCGCTGCCGCTCGCCTATTTCCAGGCGCGACGCGCCGGGGACTCGATCGCTCGCGTGCGCGAGCTCGAGAATATCCGTAACTTTCTCACGAGTTCGGCTCTGACACTCGTCGTCGACCTTGCCTTTACAGTGGTCTTCCTCGGTGTGATGGTCGTCTATTCCCCGCTCCTGACCTTGGTCGTGCTAAGCGCATTCCCCGTCTACATCGGCATTTCCGCGGGCGCGACGCCGCTCTTTCGCAGGCGGCTCGACGAGAAGTTCAGGTGCGGCGCTGAAAATCAGGCGCTGCTCGTGGAGAGCATCACCGGGGTCGAGACGTTGAAGGCGCTCGCGGTCGAGCCGCAGATGCAGCGTCGCTGGGAGGAACAGCTTGCCGCCTATGTGTCCGCAAGCTTCAGCGTGATGAGCCTGGGCAACATGGCAAGCCAGGCGATCCAGCTCGCAAGCAAGATCGTCACAGCCGCTATCCTGTTCTTTGGCGCCAAGCTTGTCATCGATGGCAACCTGACGGTGGGCGAGCTGGTGGCCTTCAACATGCTGGCGAGTCGAGTGAGTGCACCAGTGCTGCGACTGGCGCAGATCTGGCAGGATTTCCATCAAGCGCGCCTCTCCATCGAGCGGCTCGGAGATATTCTCAACACGCAACCCGAGCCGACGCTCGGCGCGGGTCGTGCCTCGCTGCCGCCCATCCGCGGGGAGATCACCTTCGAGCATGTCGGCTTCCGCTACCGCATCGATGGACGGGAGGTGCTGCACGATGTGAGCTTCCAGTTTCCGCCCGGCCAGATCGTGGGACTGGTTGGCGCTTCCGGTTCAGGCAAAAGCACGATCGCGAAGCTCATCCAGCGCCTCTACGTGCCTGAGACCGGGCGCGTCCTTGCCGATGGTGTCGATCTCGCCATGGTCGATACAGCCTGGCTGCGTCGGCAAGTAGGCGTCGTGCTACAGGAGGACGTGCTCTTCAACCGGTCGGTGCGCGACAATATCGCGCTGGCCGATCCGGCCATACCGATGAAGGATGTCATTGCCGCGGCTGAACTGGCCGGAGCCAACGAATTCATCCTCGAACTCCCGGAAGGCTATGACACGGTCATCGGCGAGCGTGGCTGCTCGCTCTCCGGCGGCCAGCGCCAGCGCATCGCCATTGCCCGCGCGCTCCTGGGCGATCCGCGCATCCTCATCTTCGACGAGGCGACGAGCGCCCTCGACTATGAGAGCGAGCGCATCATCCAGGACAATATGCGCAGCATGGCCGAACGGCGCACCGTCATCATCATCGCCCATCGCCTGTCCATGGTACGCCATGCGGACCGCATCATCACGATCGATCGAGGCCGCGTCGTCGAGGACGGCACGCATGACGATCTGATGCGTTCGAACGGTCGTTACGCCAACCTGCATAATCTGCAAGCGGGGAACGCCAATGGCAGCCGTCGGAAACATCGTTGAGTTTCCCGCGCGGCAGGTTCGCCGGCGCGACTACGAGACCGCTTTCCTGCCCGCGGCGCTCGAGGTCATGGAGACGCCGCCTTCGCCCATTGGCCGCGCCATCGGCGCGACCATCATCGCCTTTTTCTGCCTGGCTCTCACCTGGGCCACGGTCGGCAAGGTCGATATCGTCGCGACGGCCCCCGGCAGGATCGTGCCGGATGACCGCGTCAAGGTCATCCAGCCGTTCGAGACCGGCGTCGTGCGTGCAATCCATGTGCGCGACGGCGCCTTGGTAAAGGCCGGCGACGTCCTGGTCGAGCTCGATCCGACGATCAGCACGGCGGAGACCGACCACATCAAGAGCGATTTCGTCGCTGCGCAGCTCGAGGTGGCGCGGCTGCGGGCGGCGCTCGCGGGGAATGCCAATCCCCTCGATGATTTCGTCGCTCCCGCCGATGCGGGCCAGGCCTTGATCGAGACACAACGTCGCTTTCTCATGACGCAGACGGCCGAGCAGGAAGCCAAGCTCGCCGAGATTGAGCGCCAGCTTGCGCAGAAGGAGGCGGAGGGCGAGACAATCACCGCCACCATCGACAAGCTGCAGGCAGTGCTCCCGCCGCTCCAGGAGCGAGTGACGATGGACAAAAACCTATTCGACAAGGGTCTCGCCTCCAAGATCACCTATCTCACCGACCTGCAGGACCTGATCAGCCAGCAGCACGATCTCCCGGTGCTGGAGAGCCGTGGGCGCGAGGTCAACGCGGCTGTCTCCGTGCTGAGGGAAACCCATTCACGAGCCGAGGCCGAATACCGGCGCTCGCTTTTCGATGATTTGGCGAAGGCCGAGCAAAAGGCGGCCGGCCTGGCCCAGGACATGGTCAAGGCAGAGCACAGGGCGAAGATGCAGACCCTGAGCGCCCCCGTAGACGGCGTCGTGCAGCAGCTCGCCGTGCATACGATCGGAGGCGTCGTCACGCCGGCGCAGTCACTCGCGGTCGTCGTGCCGGCCGATGCTGCTCTCGAGATCGAGGCCATGGTGTCGAACAGCGATGTCGGCTTTGTTTCTCCGGGGCAGGAGGCGGAGATCAAGGTCGATACGTTCAATTTCACGCGCTACGGACTCTTGCACGGGCACGTGCTCGGCGTCTCGCGCGACGCTGTCAACAATGACAAACGCGACGATGCCTCGCGCGAGCCACCATCGGCGGCACAGAGTTCAACGGCCGGGACAAGCGGGCAGGGGCTCGCCTATGTGGCGCGTGTCTCGCTCGACCGCACGCAGATGCAGATCGAAGGCAGATCCGCCGATCTCTCGCCCGGCATGTCGGTCACGGTCGAGATCAAGACCGGCTCACGTCGCATCATCAGCTACCTGCTTTCGCCGCTCATCCGCTACAAGCAGGAGATCCTGCGCGAGCGGTGAGATGCGGAGAGGACATCATGAGCCGGCGGGCTTGCCTGGATTTGGATCCTGGTCGGCGTCAGTCGCGGAGTTACTCATGATGACCACCTGGTGTTCGCGCTGAGGGAGCACCGTTCCCCGATCATGTCGGCTGCTTCAGATGAGCTAACGATGCCGCCAGCAAGCATGCTGGGTCAGTCGCCATTGTGGGTCCCGACGATGCCGGACTGGCCAAGTTTGGTGAATGGCACGAAGGACAAGGTCCCGCCTTGATAGATGTCCGAGCGTGCGACGGTGAAGCTGCCATCGGCAGCTGGTTTCTTGGTGATCTTCAGCACATGCTGGGCGCCGGGCGGTCCGACAGGGATGACCATGATGCCGTTCGGCCGCAGTTGCTGCAGCAGGGGCGGCGGGATGTGGTCGATGCCGCAGGTGACGATGATCCTGTCGAACGGGGCCTCTTCCTTCAGCCCGTAATAGCCGTCCCCCGTGTGGGTCGAAATATGCTGGTATTCGGCGTAGCCGTCGGCGATGAGCCCGTCATAGATGCTGCGCGTGCGCGCCGCCAGCGGCTTGATGATCTCGATCGAATACACCTTGTCCGTGAGGTAGGAGAGATAGGCGGACTGATATCCAGAGCCGGTGCCAATCTCCAGCACCTTGTCACCTCTGCGCACATCGATGGAGTTGGTCATGCGGGCAACGGTGTGCGGGCCGGTGATGGTCACGCCATAGCCGATGTCGAGATAGTGCCATTCATACGCGCGCGCGATGTTCGCCTTGGTGACGAAGCGCTCGCGCGGGGTCAGCAGGTAGGCGCGCTTGTCGCGGTCGTCCCACACGTCCTTGTGGGCGATCAATTGCTCGAAACGGTCCCAGCGCTGCCCCAGGAAATTGGCAGACTCGCCGCGGTTCTTCTGCATCCACTGGATGTAGTCAGCCTTGCTCGTCAGTGGAGGGCCGCCGTCCAGCGCCAGCTGGATCTTGGCGACGCCGCCCGTCGGGAACACAGCGGAGGCCAGCCCCGTGGCGCCATAAAGCATCAATTCGCGTCGGCTGAGCGCCATGGCGTTTGACCTTTCCGGAGCGTTGGGCCATCGGACAATGCCGCAACTCCATTCTCCTTCCGCCGCGGGGCTCCACCCTTGGATCCGACGCCTATAGCATCTGAACCGGCCTGGACATCTCGCGAACCATTCTTGCGTTACAAACATACATAGGATCGTTTTACGACCACATTGCTGGCTCCATACAAAAGCGTAAGGTTTGGGACATTCACAGCTTCAAACATGCATCGCACATTGCGCTCGAAGCGGCGGCGACGTCGCGGGCGATCCAAGTTTGCGATCGCCAGATGACGGAAAGTGTCTGGCGAGTAATTTCCTGGCCTTCGAATGTTCTTACGAAATTGTAAGCCGCAGGACAGGCTGGTGTGAGGTCACATCCCTAAGGTTCGGTTGCCGGCGCCATCGTCGGATTTTTAAGCCGGGGCAACCGGCTCCAGCCAAGGAAATGTCTCATGAAGAAATATGCGCTCGCCATGGCAATCGGCCTTTTCGCCGTCGCCAATCCAGTTTCCTCGGTTTTCGCTGCTGCCACGCCCTGCGAGGACGCACTGAAGGCCTTGCGCGCGGCTGAAGCCACTGCCAAGCCCAGCGAGGCCGACAAGGCGAAGGTCTCGGAGTTCGAGACCAAGGGCATCGAACGCTGCAATGCCGACGATGACAAGCGTGCCGACGACTTCTTCGCCCAGGGGATGAAGATCCTGGGCAAGTAATGCATGTCGCCTGATGCATGTCGCCCGAAACGCCCGACGGTTCGGGCGCATGCATTGACCACGACTGATCCCCTAACCGCAACGACTGGATGCCATCATGCTCGCGCCGCAAGCCAACCGCATTGAGCCGGCTCTCAACAGGGTTCCCGACGTCACCGTCGATTTCTGGCTGATCAAGCTCATGGCGGTGACCATGGGCGAAACCGCCGCCGACTATCTTGCCGTCAACCTCGGTCTTGGGCTGACGGTGACGTCGCTGATCATGGCCGGCGTCCTGGTCGTCGCCCTTGTCCTGCAGTTCGCGCAGAAGCGTTACGTGCCCTGGACCTATTGGCTGGCGGTGGTGCTGATAAGCGTTGTCGGCACCCTGGTTACCGACAACCTCGTCGACAATTTCGGCGTCCGTCTCGAGACGACGACGATTGCTTTCAGTGTCGTGCTGGCCGCGACCTTCGCGGTCTGGTACGCCAGCGAGAGAACCTTGTCGATCCACACCATCTTCACCACCAGGCGCGAAATCTTCTACTGGCTGGCGATCCTCTTCACCTTCTCGCTCGGTACCGCCGCCGGGGATCTGGTCGCCGAACGCTTCGACATGGGCTACCTCACCACCGGCTTGCTGTTCGGCGGTGTGATCGGGCTCATCGCGCTGGCCTACTACCTCATCAATCTTGACGGCATCCTGGCCTTCTGGCTCGCCTACATCCTGACGCGGCCGCTCGGCGCCTCGTTCGGCGACCTGCTGTCGCAGCCGGTCGAATATGGCGGCCTGGGCTTCGGCACCACCTTCACCAGCCTGGCCTTCCTCGGCTGCATCGTCGCCCTGGTCCTCTACATGACGCTTAGGAAGAAGGCCGATGAGCTGGACGAGATGCTGCTTGATTCGGACTAGGTCCGGCGAAGAGACCGCAGATGAGAAGCTTCCGGTGCGTTTCGATCAAGGCGTGGGCGGCATCGCTGGTTGGCGTTGTCGCCTTTGCCGGCTGCGCGCTGGCGGCGACCCATCTGAACAACAATTTCCACGTGATCGTCGCGGGTGAAGCCTATCGGTCCGCGCAGCCTTCCGCGGACGAGATCAGGGCATACCGGGACGAATACCACATCGCGACGATCATCAATCTGCGCGGCAAATCCCCCGGTCGCGCCTGGTACGATGCGGAAATCAAGACCGCGAAAGACCTCGGTATCCGCCATATCGATTTCGGCTTGTCGGCTCGTATGAAACTGCCCCCGCGGCAGTCTCTGGCGCTGATCGCCTTGATGAGGCGGGTCCCCAAGCCCGTCCTCATCCATTGCCAGGCCGGCTCCGACAGGACCGGTCTGGCATCCGCTCTCTATCTTGCGGCGCTGGTAAAGGCGGGCGAGGAGCGATCCGAGGCCCAGCTGTCGATCCGGTTCGGCCATATCGCGATCCCGATCCTCGGCACGTATGAAATGGATCAGTCTTTCGAGGCCATGGAACCGTTGTTGGGATTCCCGGGCTCTTGATATCGCAGGGAACGGGTTCGTGTAGCCTGCCCCTGTCGGCAAATGGACCAGAACAGCCATGCGACTTCTCGTTGTCGAGGACGACCAAAGGACTGCCGATTACATCGTCAGAGGGCTGACCGAGGCCGGCCACGTCTGCGATCTCATGAGAGACGGCCACGACGCGCTTTTCGCGGCGACCAGCGGCAGCTATGACGTGATCGTGGCAGATCGCATGATCCCAGGCCTCGACGGCCTGTCGATGGTCAAGGCAATCCGCGCCGCCGGCGCACTGACGCCAGCCATCTTTCTCACCTCCATCGGCGGCATCGACGATCGGGTCGAAGGGCTTGAGGCGGGTGGCGACGATTACCTGGTCAAGCCCTTCGCCTTCTCCGAGCTGCTGGCCCGCGTCAATGCCCTGGGGCGAAGGCCTGCGGCACAGGAGCAGAAAACCACGTTGCGGGTCGCAGATCTCGAAATGGACCTGATCATGCGGCGCGTCACGCGCCGGGGCCAGCCGATCGATCTGCAGCCGCGGGAGTTCAGCCTGCTGGAAGTCCTGATGCGCGGCGAAGGGCGGATAATTACCCGGACCATGCTGCTCGAGCGCGTCTGGGATTTTCATTTCGATCCCAGGACCAGCGTGGTCGAGACCCATATCAGCCGGCTGCGGACCAAGATCGACAAGCCGTTCGAAACCCAGCTCATCCACACGGTCCGCAACACCGGCTACAGCCTGCACGCGCCGCTTTCAACATGACGGAAATACGGTCCAGCCTGCTGCGCAGCACACCTTTCCGGCTGGCGCTTACCTTCGCATTCCTGTTCGTGCTGGCCTTCATCCTGTCGGGCGCCATCGTCTATCAGCTGATGAGCGCTGACCTGGCGGAGCGGCTCGACGAATCCATCAAGGAAACCTATTCGGTCGTGGCTGCCACCTACACCGACAGCGATCTGGAGGATCTGATTTCGACGGTCGACAGCCATTCCAGGCTCAGCCCGAAGAAGGAACAGCTTTTTTCGTTGATCGGCCCGGACGGCAACCGTCTGGCAGGGAGCCTTATCGCGGCAAATCTTCCGGACGGGTTCTCGATATTTGAAGCGGCGCTGCCGGACGTGCCCCCCGACACCTCATATCGGGTCTATTCCGGTTCGGTTGGTGCGAACAGCCTGGCGGTCGCCTTCACGCTCTCCGAAACCGAGGAACTGGAAACCATCGTGCTGATGAGTTTCGGCTGGGCTACCCTGATCATTACCGGCCTGGCCGTGGCCGGTGGCGCCGTGCTGGCGTCGCGCGTCCAGCGGCGCCTCGACGGCATCGCTGCCACGATGGTCGACGTGTCGCACGGGCGTCTTGATGCTCGCATCCCCTTGATTGGCAACGGCGACGACATCGACGGTGTTTCGGCGCAGGTCAACGCCGCTCTCGACCGTCTTTCGGCGCTTGTCGAAGGTGTGAAGCAGGTCAGCACCAACATCGCGCATGATCTGAAGACGCCGTTGAACCGCCTGCAGATCAGCCTGGAGGCCGCGTCGGAGAAAACCGCATCCGGGCAAAGTGATGCCGAGGATCTGGCGGACGCCCTCGCCGCGGGCCACCAGATAAACGAAACCTTCGAGGCCTTGCTGCGCATCGCCCAGATCGAGGCTGGCGCGCGCAAGGCGCGATTCATCGATCTGGATATCAATGGCGTCGTCGAAAGCATCGCCGAAATCTACGCCGACGTCGCCGAAGACGACGGAAAGCTACTGTCGGCAAAGGTTTTCACGGGCCAGCAATGCCAAATCCACGGCGATTGGGAACTGCTGACGCAGATGTTCGCCAATCTCGTGGAGAATGCCCTGCGGCACTCTCCGCCAGGCACAGGCATCGAATTGTCGGTGGGCAGGCAGGATGATCGCATCCTGGTAGAAGTCAGTGACGATGGCCCTGGAATTCCTGCACAAGAGCGCGAGAAGGTCTTCCAGCGGCTCTACAGGCTGGACCACAGCCGCTCGACGCCCGGCAACGGTCTTGGACTGAGCCTCGTGCGGGCCATAGCCGATCTGCACGGTGCATCCATCAGCCTTGAGGATAATCATCCTGGACTGATGGTCGGCATAAGTTTTCCCGCAGTGAAATAATAGGCCGCATGGAGGCGATGGCGAGCATCGAAGCTTACCAATCCGTATGGACGAGGCGACCTGTCTGTAAGCTTGAGGCGGCATACTGAACGCAATCGCTATTCCGTTCGAAAGGTTTCAAGAGATGATGAGCGTATTTGAGAATATCTGCCGAACTCTGCCGGTCCTCGCTGTCACGACATGTCTGGGCACGGCAGGCGCGCTTGTCCCGACCGCGGGCAGCACGCCTGCGTTCGCGGAGACGGCCGTTCAGCCCGAGAAGAACCCGCCTGGCGACATTCCAGACTCCCAGGTTTTCATCGACTACGCGTCCCCCCAGGGGTTCGCGATGAAAGTTCCCGAGGGCTGGGCGCGGTCGGATCGTGCCGACGGCGCGAGTTTCGTCGATAAACTCGACGGCGTCGTTGTATCGGTGTCGAAAGCCGACGCCGCGCCCACGGCCGAGAGCGCCAAGGCAAACTATGTGCCCGGCCTCTTGAAAGCCGAGCGCGCCGTGAAGGTGAGCGCGATCAAGCCGGTAACGCTTCCGGCGGGCCCCGCGATACGCATCGTCTACACCTCCAATTCGGAACCGAACGCGGTCACCAACAAGCAGGTACGGCTGGAGAATGAACGTTATCTCTTCTTCAAGGACGGCAAGCTCGTCACGCTGGAACTCTATGCGCCGAAAGGGGCGGACAATGTCGATCAGTGGCAGCTGATGTCGAACTCGTTCCGGTGGAAATGAGATGTATGCGCTGAGCGCGCACGAGATCTATCGGTTTTTTCACATCGGAGACGACGAGACTGCCGCGCTGCGCGGAGTGAGCCTTTATCTGTCGCCCGGTGAGATCGTCGCCGTCACCGGACCGTCCGGCAGCGGCAAATCCACCTTGCTGGCCTGCCTGACCGGCCTCGACGAGCCGGACGGTGGCCATGTCGATGTGGCCGGCCGCAGGCTTTCCCGGCGATCGGAGGCTGAGCGGGCACGCCTGCGCGCGGCAAATTTCGGCATCCTGCTTCAGTCGGGCAATCTCTTTCCGCATCTGACCGTTGAGCAGAACATACGCTTCCAGATGTGTCTGGCCGGAAAGCAGGACGAACAGCGCATCGGATTTCTGCTGGAGAATGTCGGCCTTTCGCATCGCGCGCCGGCATTCCCATCGACGTTGTCCGGTGGCGAGACCGCGCGCGCCGGCCTCGCTGTGGCGCTCGCTGCGAATCCGCCCGTTCTCGTTGCCGACGAACCGACCGCCGAGGTCGATCAGGAAACCGAATCCCGACTGATCGGGCATTTCGAGACCAGGCGCGAAGCGGGGCTGGCGACATTGCTGGCAACACACAGCATGGCGCTGGCACAACGAGCCGATCGGATCATGCGGCTGCGGGATGGGAGGATCGAGAGTGAGTGAGACGCTGGTCATGGCGAAAAATCTCGGGCGCGCCTTCCACGACGGGGCTGGCCGGAGCACTGTTCTGCGCGACGTCAACTGCGAGATCGTGTCGGGCGCGCGCATTGCCGTGGTTGGCCCGTCGGGTAGCGGCAAGACGACGCTGCTGCATATTCTTGGCGGGCTGAACAGGCCGACGAGCGGCAGCATCGACTGGCCCGGACTCGGCGCATTCGACGACCTCAGGCCACGCCGGATCGGAATGGTGTTCCAGTCCCCCAGCCTTTTTCCAGCTCTTACCGCGTCTCAGAATGTAGACCTGCCGATGATCCTGGCAGGCGAGGGCGGCGGCAAGGGCACCGCCCTTTCGCTTCTGGCATCGTTCGGTCTTGCCGGGCTTGCCGACAAGCTGCCGGAGGAATTGTCCGGCGGACAGGCACAGCGGGTGGCGATGGCACGCGCCCTTGTCATCGGGCCGAAGCTGATTCTGGCCGACGAACCGACGGGGCAGCTCGACAGCTTAACCGCCCAACTGTTCTTCGACGCGGTGCTGCATCACCTGGACGGCACCGATATTGCCCTGGTCGTCGCAACGCATGACAACGCCGTGGCCGCTCGCATGGCGACGCGGTGGGCGATGGACCATGGCCAGATGATCCCGGGCTGGCCGAGAAACCGAGTGGCATGATGCTGTTGTTGTGGATTCGCGGCGTTCTCGCCCACCGCCTCCCCCGTGTCGCCGGCGCCACCGCGGGCGTTGCGTTGACCGTGGCACTGCTCACGGCGATGGCTCTGTTTCTCGTCGATGCCGGCAGTTCCATGACCAGCCGCGCCATATCAGCGGTTCCGATCGACTGGCAGGTCCAGGTGATCCCGGGAGTCGACCCGGCGCTGATCAGCAAGGCCTTGGCTGGTGCCGCGCAAGTCGAGTTTGCCCATCAGGTTCGATATGCCGACATTTCTGGCCTGGAGGCCAAAACCGGCGGCACGACACAGACAACCGGACCGGGGCAGGTGGTTGCCTTCGACAACGGCTATCCCAAGGATTTTCCGGCGGAGACCAGATTGCTTTCCGGCAAGGTCGACGGCGTTCTCATTGCCCAGCAGACGGCGGCCAATCTCCATGTCGGCCCGGGCGACACGGTGTCGATCACGCGGATAGGGATGCCGCCGGCGGATGTGAAAGTGGCCGGCGTGATCGACCTTCCCGATGCGGATTCCTTTTTTCAGGCGGTCGGCTTACCGCCTCAGGTCGCGCCACAGGCGCCGCCGGACAATGTGCTGATCCTGCCTTTGCAGGAATGGCTGCAACTGTTTTCGCCACAAGAAAAGGCAAGGCCCGACACCACCCGGCTGCAACTGCATGTCCGGCTCGTCCACGCCTCGCTGCCGCGCGATCCGGTTTCCGCCTATACTTTCGTCACCGGTGCGACGCGGAACCTGGAAGCGAAAGTGGCCGGCCAGGCGCTGGTCGCCGACAACCTCGGCTCCCGTCTCGGTGCCGTCCGCGAAGACGCGCTCTACGCCTCGGTCCTGTTCCTGTTCCTGGGGGTGCCTGGCATTGCGCTCGCCGTGGCGCTGACCTTCGCAGTCACCTTGTCAGGTGCCGCGCGCCGGCGCGTCGAGCAGGCGCTGCTTCGCGTTCGCGGCGCGACGACGCGAACGGTGCTTGCCTTGTCCGCTACCGAGGCCGCGATCGCGGCAATCGGCGGCACCGCTTTGGGCATTGCAGGAGCGCTTCTGCCGGGTTTCATGGCCGCCGGCCCGCGTGCATCAGCGGCAGACAGTGTCTCGACACTGCTTTTCATCGCACTCGCCGGCTTGCTTGTCGGGTTTGTCGCCTTCCTGTTTCCGGCCTGGCGCGACGCTCGCTGGACCACGGTCAACCTTGCCCGCCGCACGGTCACCAGGACCGTGTCACCGCTATGGCAGAAGCTTTGGCTCGACCTGTTGCTGCTTGCCGCCGCCGGCCTCGTCTTCTGGCTATCGGCGAGCACCGGCTACCAGATCGTGCTTGCGCCCGAAGGCGTTGCCGCAACCTCGGTGGACTACAAGGCCTTCATCGCGCCCGCGCTGTTCTGGCTGGGCATGGCGCTGTTGGCGATACGGCTGTCGGGCCAGGTCATCTCCCGAAACGGCGCGATGCTTCGGGCGATCATCGTGCCAGTCTGCGGGCGTCTCGCGCCGGTCGTGTCGGCCGCGCTGTCGCGGCAATCAGGCCGCCTGACCATTGCGATCGCCATGACCGCGCTGGCGATCTCGTTCGCAACCTCGACGGCCATCTTCAACACCACCTATAATGCGCAGGCGCGCATCGACGCCGAATTGACGAATGGTTCCGATGTCACCGTTCTGGGCACATCGGACAGGCCGGCTGGAGCGCATCTGACGGCGCTGGCCTCGCTGCCCGACGCCGCGGCGGCGGAGCCCATGCAGCATCGCTTCGCTTATGTCGGCGCCGACCTGCAGGACCTCTATGGCATCGACCCCAAGCGCATCGAACGGGTCACCAGCCTGTCGGACGCTTATTTCAGTGGCGGCAATGCCGCCGACACGCTTGGCCGGCTCGCATCCACGCCGGATGGCGTACTCGTGTCCGAGGAGACCGTGCAGGATTTCCAGCTTCGGCAGGGCGACACTCTGAATCTGCGGCTGATCGATGCCAGGGACCATCAGTATCATCCCGTCGCCTTCAAATTCATCGGGGTGGCGCGCGAATTCCCGACCGCGCCGAAGGATTCCTTCCTCGTCGCCAATGCCGCCTACGTGGCTCGCATGACGGGTTCCGACGCGTCGGAATATGTGCTGATGCGAGCCAAGGGAGATCCAACGGCGCTCGCTCGCCAGGTGTCGTCGACGCTGACGTCCGATCCGTCGTTGAAGGTCGCCGACATCGGGCATGCTGCCCACCTCATCGGCTCCAGCTTGACGGCGGTCGACCTCGGCGGACTGACGGCCATCGAACTTGGGTTTTCCGTCGTCATGGCCGCCGCCGCGGCCGGGTTGATGCTGGCACTGGGTTTCATCGAACGCCGCCGGAGCTTCGCCATCCTGAGCGCTATCGGCGCCAAGCCGCGACAGTTGTCGGCCTTCCTGTGGGGCGAAGGCGCCGTCATCATCGTCGGCGGTTTCGCCTTCGGTCTGCTGTCTGGCGTTGCCACGGCTTGGATGCTGGTAAAGCTGTTGACGGGGGTGTTCGACCCGCCGCCCGAAACGCTTTCGGTGCCCTGGATCTATCTGGGCACCGTCCTGTGCCTCGTCACCGCTTCCGTCATCGCAGCCGTCCTGTTGGCAAGGCCGTCGTTGGGGAAGGATGGCGAGCATTTGCGGGATCTCTGACGGCCGGCTTCAGCTTACCTATTTGTATGGTGCCGGCCATCTCGTTGAAAACTTGGCCCCCTAAGATCGACCCAGTGTCTCTCGCAGACACGACCCGGCAGCCACGCGCACCGGCTCGTCACCGTGCCCCGCGGCCATCGGCCCTGCGGCATCACAATGAAACCAGAACAGGAAAACGCAGATGAAAAATTCAGTTGTCGCTACCGCAATGATAATCGCGCTGGCGTCCTCGAGCGGGGCCTTTGCCAAGGCCGTTACCGGGACGATCAAGAGCGTGGACAAGAATGGTGACTCGATCACCCTGTCGGACGGAACGACATTAACGTTGCCTGAAGGGATCGAGGCCGAGACCCTCAAGGCCGGCGAGAAGGTCGTGGTCACGTATTCCACGACAGCAGCGGGCAAGCTGAAAGTTTCCGCTATCCATCAGGCAAAGTAATTTCGCTTCAGCGGTGACACCGGCAGGGGCTGGGCGTTCATTCCGGCCCCTGCCGGTCGCCATTCGACTGAGAACTCTTTACAGGTCTATTCGCGTTTCGGGCGATTACCGCACGCGCCAGGTGATGGCGGAGTTGGTAATATAGTTCCAGGCCGAGCCGACGGCGGCGGCGGCAAGCCCGGCCGCCCACCAGCGCGACGGACCGGTGTAAAGAAGCGTCGACACGCCGACGCCCGCCACGACACCAAAGCTGCACAGCGCCGCGAACATCGCGAATCCGGTGACGAAGCGCCAGCCGTGCCAGCGCTGGTCGCGATAGGTGAATGTGTTGTTCAGCATAGAGTTGAACGCCATGGCCGTGAACATGGCCGCGGTCTGGGCTACCGCGAAAGGCAGGCCGTGCGGCAGCAGCGCATGCAGCACGCTGAGGTGGACCACGACACGACCGTGAGTTCCGCCCCGCGGCGTTGTTGCGACGCGCTGCTGTTTGTATCCGCCGCCAGTTCTACGTCCGGCACTGGGTATGTCGCCTGGTTCATGGACGCGCCGCGCCGTCGTGTGCTTGCGGCGCCTCGATGCGGTTGACCGGCAGGATCAGGATTTCGAAGACGGGAAATCCGCCGATGCGCTGTATGAGGCGCCGGGGCCGGCCATCGACGACGTACCGTCCATCAAGGCCGTCGCGATACTCCTTCTCGCGAGCCGCCTCCTTGCCGAAATCCAGGGCGCCGACAAAGAAGCCCTCGCTTCGTGTCTTCAAGCGCGCGTCATCCATGAACTGGAAATGGCGTGGATCCCCCGGCAGCACCTCTATCGGTACGTCTGGTCCAAGAGCGTCGGCGATCCGCGCCGCCTGCATCCAGTTCGACGCAACCACATAGGCGCTGGCACCGCTGAGGTCCTTGCCCTGTGGCTCACTGGTCAGCGCCGACCAGTCGACGAGTTGCCAGTTGACGTCGAATTTCGGCGCCCGTTCATAGAACGCCCGCGTGAAGGCGCCGGTCCGGACCTGCACCGCAAACCCCGCCGCCAGGAGTGGGACGACAGTGGCGGCGATGGTGAAGGATAGCCGCAGCAATCCAGGCCGGCGTTCCGCAAGGCGGGCGCACCATTGGCCGAAAAGCGGAAAGCCGAACAGGAAGCCGCTCATTGACCAGTGCGGCAGGGAATGGGCGCTGAACAGGGCGACCAGGTCGAAGAACCCCACAGGCAGCGCCGCAATGGTCACGAAGAACCGATCGGCCTCCGAACCGCCGCGGGCCGCGCTCCACATGCACGCCATGACCACAAGCCAGGTCGGCGGCCACACATAGGCCGCTTGACCCAGCAGCGTGATGGCAAGGTTTCCAGGATGCAAAACATGGCCTTCCTCGGCCAGGCCGCGGCCGGACTGGAACGCAAACGAAATCCAGCCATGATCCATATTCCAGACGATGACCGGCAGCAGGCCAAGCGTCGCGATGGCGCCGGCGATCCAGGGGCCCGGCGTTCGCAACTCGGCCCGGCCCGGCCTCGTCGACACCAGGACAAGCAAGGCCGAGATACCGAACAGCCCGGCCTGATATTTGGACATCAGCGCCAGGCCGAAGGCGACACCGACGATGACCCAGCGCAGCAAGGCGAACCGTGGCCTTTCGCCCAGAACCAATGGCGCGGCGGCGCAAGCGCTGGCCAGGAGAAAGAAATCGAGCGGCCCGTCGGGCACCACGAAGTGCCCGGCCGAAATGAAGAAGAAAGGAGCAACGGTGAACCACGCCGCTGCCCAGAATGCGGCAACCTTGCCGTAGGCATGGCGGGTCAGTTCGAAGAGCAGCAGCGTCGAAAGCGAGCCGAGAACAACATAGGGCAGCCGAACGGCGAGCCGGCATTCGCAGCCGAAAACATCCGCCATCAGACGTGCCAGCGCGAAACCCAGCGGCGGGTGGTCGAAATACGAAAGCGAATGGCTGCGCGACACCGCGACCGCGTAGGCCTCGTCGATTGACAGCGGAATGACCGATGCCAGTCCGATCCGGAGCACAAGAAATGCGACGACCCCGACACCCAGCTGGAAAACAGGGGAAGCAGGAGCGCCTTTGGCCAGGCTTGCAACGCGCGGCCTGGCAGCACCGGCATCGTCCCAGACCTGATCCGACAGCATTGGGTTACCAGACCCAAAGCATGTAAGCGCGATCGTCCGCGAGCGGTCCGTGGCCGGGCATGACGACCATCAGACAGACGATGGCGAGAAGCACCGCGGCCGTGGCGATCCGGATCCACTTGCCCGAGCGGGTGGAGTAGCTGCGGTCCGGCATTTTTGGATGTCACCCCTCGAACTCGACAGCTTATGGACATGTTGCCGCTGCGGTTCGAGGGCGATCATGTCCGATCAAGCATACGGGAGCGTTGCCGGGGTATTACAAATCCGTAAGGCCCGTCTGGCTGCCGTACCCGTCAACGAGGGCTATCTCCGCGGGCAGGCAGCTGAATGTCCTCTGAGTTGGTCAGCGGTAACGGTCGGTGGCGCTACCGGTCGGACGAGAAAGTCGCCTTACGTGCGCTGCGTCAGCACCGTTTCGACTGGACGGCGCGGCGAGAACGGCAACTCTGGCCCGTAGCCGAACTCATGACGATGTCCGGCCGTAGGCCACTCTCTCCGACCAATGCCGCGAGCTCGGAACGCAAGCTGGCGACCTCGACCGGTTGGTTGATGAAGGCGCACTTCAGGCCAAGGCTGGTGGCTGCCAGGGCGAAGCGCTGGCAGGCGCGGCCGACCTCGATCCAGTGCGCTTTGTCTTCGCGCTCGGCAAGGAACACCGCGACGCCCGGCGAGGACGCGATATGGCGGGCATACCTGTCGTTCTCGGCTCCGGCCCGGAAGAATTGGTCGAAAGCCAGGTCTCCGAGCATGGTCGGCAGGATGGGGTTGCCGCTTGCAGCCGAGAACAGCCCGTCCCCGGACGCCATGGCGCTGCGCGGATTGAACCGCACCCATTGCTTGAGCTCGCGCATGAACGCTGGATCGGCCATCTGCATGCTGTTGCCGGCGATGACGAGATCGCGCATCCGGCCAACCCGCGCTCGGTCGGTGATGAGGATCAGCCGAATCTTGGGCCGCGCCGCAGCCAGTTCGAGCCTCGAGAGGTCGGCGGCCGGAACGGAACGACCATCGTATCCGGCACGGGTCGACTGCCGCTTCTCGATTGCAGCAAGCAGAGGACCGGCGCTTTCCGGTCCGCTGGAAAAAACATAGCGCACACCATCCTGGCTTAGCTCCATCTCGCCCGGTCGCCCCGTCGCCGCGGCCGCAATTGACAGGTTCTCGGCGGCACTCCCAAGACTCACGAACAGGTGATGGCCGTCCGGATCGACGACGGGTGTCCGGCGAGAGCCGTCCGGCAGGATGTCGATGACGCCGTCGCCGGCGGTGAACCGCCAGGGTTGGGTATTGTGGCTGTTGGCGGCAAGCGCGGCATAGCGGACAAGATCGCGAATGTCCGGCGCCGCCGTTAACCTGGCACGCATTCGGCCAGCGTAAGCGCCGTAGGCGGTCATCGATCCGACAGCCAACGTCCAGGCGGCTGTTCCGGCTCCCGCCAACAGCAATGTGCCGCCAGCGCCGATGAGAAGACTTCGCCTGTTCATGCCCTGCCTTCGACAAACCCGACGCGGCGATGCAAGGCATTGAGCCGCGCCAACAACTCGACCGGCACGGTCTCGGTGATGCGTGCCATTCCCGAGTAGATCTTGCCGCTATTGCCATCCAAGGTCAGTGTTGCCCCCTCGGGGAAGACCGTGCCGCCAATGGCGATCTCCCTTCGCGCGTCGTCAATCGTCATTGTCTCGCACCCGACCAGGCAGACTTTGCCGAGCTGGCGCGCGATGACGGCGGCATGGGACGTCCTGGCGCCATGCTGCGTCAACAAACCGTCGGCAAGATCAAGCGCGGCGATGTCGCTGGTCTCGGCATCGCGGCGAACCAGGATCACGATCGCGCCCGCAGCTTTGCGTTCCCGCACCCTGACCTCATCGAGAGCGATCTCGCCGGAGACGACGCCGTTGGCCGCGGATGCGGCCGACGCGATTGGCGACAGCGCTGCCCCATCGTCGGCCGCGATGATGCTGACGGTCAGCGCATGCTCGTCGAGACCGCGGGTCCGCTCGCGCGCGGTCTCGGCGTCGATCAAACCCGCGGCCAGCAAGTCGAGCGCGATGCGGGCGGCTGCCAACGGCGTGCGCTTGCCGGTGCGTGTCTGCAGGAGGTAGAGGACCCCTTCCTGCACGGTGAATTCGAAGTCCTGCATGTCGCCAAAATGGCGTTCGAGCAGCGCGGTCGCGTCGACAAGCTCGTCCCAGACGCGCGGTGCGACCGCAGCGAGCTCGTCGTGGCCTTTGGCGGTGCGGCGCCCGCTGACGACGTCCTCGCCCTGCGCATTGAAAAGAAAATCCACCCAGGGATTGGGGTCGCCCGTGCTGGGATTGCGTGTGAAGCCAACGCCGGCTCCCGAGAGGCCGCCGGCATTGCCG
Organism: Mesorhizobium sp. ES1-4; assembly: GCF_020164745.1. Classification (GTDB taxonomy): domain Bacteria; phylum Pseudomonadota; class Alphaproteobacteria; order Rhizobiales; family Rhizobiaceae; genus Mesorhizobium. Next base: position 34,329 of record NZ_JAIUGV010000008.1, read on the forward strand.
AACACCATGCGCTGGACGGCCACGGCCGTGCCCATGCCGTGCGACAGGTCGTGGAGATTGCGATAGGCTACCGCCTTCTCGCTTCCCCATGATCGGAAAACGGCGCAGACCGCTCCGTGCAGCTGGGTTTCCGCGCTTTGCGGGAAAGGTACGCCGGCCTCCCTACAAAAGGTCTCCAGATGCCGATGCGCGATCTGACGCAGGCTTGCGAAGTCGAGGGATCGTTCATCCTCGTCATGGCGAATGGCGTCAAGGTCGGCCTCGAAATGTTTGGCGTCGATGCCGGCGACAACCTCCCCATAGCCGGCGATGAGACGGCGGTAGGCGTCCCAGGCAAGCCGCGGATGGCCGCTCAGGCGTATGAGGCCGGGAATGGTCGTATCCGTAAGTCCGATGTTCAGCAGCGTTTCCATCATGCCCGGCATCGACACCGGCGCGCCTGATCGTACCGAGAGGAGCAGCGGCCGGCGAGCGTCTCCCAGTTTCAATCCGGTGACCGCTTCCAACTCGGCCAGGGCAGCCTGCCAAAGCTGCGGAACCACTGCTTGCGGATCGGCACAATAACCGGTTCCGATGACAAAGGCTGGCGGAACCTTGAGGCCGAGCGCGGCCAGTCGGGCAAGGTTGTAGGCCTTGGAACCAAGGACGGCGGGCGTCATTGCGTCGGACAGCGGCTTACTGTCGCCGATGAAGTACACGCGTTCGAGATCTTCCCTGGCCATCGGCTGCTCGGTCGGCCTGGCGGACGCTTTCATGTCCCGGCCCCCAGGCGGCTGAACGCCAGATCGCGTATCCCATAGGCGGTCGCGAGCAGGGCATCGGTGGCCGACTCCAGCGCCGCGGCGAAATCGGTGCCCAGGCCAAGTGTCGCGGCATCGTCGATGTTGCGCACCAGAAGCCGCCGGACGTCGCGCAGCAACTGGTCGCATTGCTGTTCGGCATTGAGCACGCGCCAGGAGACGGCAATGAATTCCTCATGGTCGCTTGCGTCACTGCCTTCGCCAAGCCCGCTGGCGATCACCAGCAGCTTGACATGATCCTGCGTGGCCTGGAGGGTTTTTTCCGCAAGCTGCCGCATGCCTTCGCGCACGTCGCCGGGCCAGCCCTTGTTGTGGTTCTCGGCGATCAGCGAGAACAGGAACGCCGCTTCTTCCATGGCATCGGCAATGTCGTCGGCACGCTCGATCAGCCGTGTGAACGGCAACCAGCGCGGATTGCGTTCGGCCCGTTCGCGTGAGCTCATGACGAGCAGATCCGCCTGACGCTCCCATGCCTTGGCCCGCCGGGCCAGTTTTTCCGCGTCCTTGGTGGAACGCTCATGTCCATGGGCGATCGCATCGCGGATGCCTTCGGCCAGCGCATGGCAAAACGAAGCGTGCTCGCTCAGCAACGCGAACTCATCGTGATGGCGCCTGATATGGCGAATGAGCAGCAGGCGGATCGAGTCCGCGATCCTTGAGACCGGCTGATGCTGCTGCATTGCCAGCGACGATGCAGCCAGCGCCTCGACCAGGAACTCTCGAGCGGAGGCGGCTCCCATGACCGCGTCAAGCGTGTCACCGATACGAAAATAGTCGCTGCCGACCGCCTCCATGGCGGCGAAGATCAGTGTTTCGCCGCCCGCCTCCAGCCAGCCCCGATGACCGATTTCTCGCCGCGCACATTCATTCAGGACGGCAATGGAACCAGCTTTGCCGACGATCTGGCGCAGGCGTTTGCGGGCGCGATTCCAGTCGATCAGAAAGACGATCCGCGCCCCCAGCCCTTGCAGCGCCTTGTGCAGGGCGGCCTCGTCGGCGCATTCAAACGCTGCGGTGCCTACGTAGTACGCGTCACCTGAATTGAGGGCCTCGGTCATCCGTGAGCCGACCGCCGACCATTTCGCGCCGATCTGCGAAAGAAGCTCCTGGAAGAATCCGAAACGCTGTCGATGCAGGTCCGAGTAGGTCAGCGTCAGAACCAGGCCTTCCACCTGGGCGACGAGCACATGCGCGTCGTTCGTGCCGATGTCGTTCTGAATGAGCAGGCGGTCGCCGTCGCGTGTCGCGGCTGTTTCCAGGCCTGGATGGTCGAGCTTCAGCGCTCGCGTGCGGTTGAGGCCCTGCATGAAAGCGGAAATAAGCGGTCCGTCCTGCTCGGACAATTGCCAGACATGGGCGCCATCGATCGTCTCGTCGGAGAGATGCGCCGCCAGCTGATTGAGCGCCTTGTGCAAATCCATGACCAGCAGGTGGAAGCTGTCTTCGTCACCGCGTTTGCCGCTGGTCAGGGCCTGCAACTGCGCCGTATCGAGCGTCGCTCCGACCTGGCCGAGCCATCCGCACCACTGGTCGACGCGCGCGCAAAGCGCGGGATGCGCTTCTTCGGCGCTGCCTTGGATCGGCCTTGCCATCGTGCGCAGATCGTCGCGCAGTTTCGCCGCCAGCTCGGGCAGCTTTGCGAGATGCAGTGTCGAACCTTCAAGGTAGGCGGAGCTGGGAAGTTCGATGATCCAAGGCGCATCGATATGCGCTGCGGCATATTCCCGATGCAGGTCGAGTTGCGCTGTCCCGGGATGATCGGCATGGGCATGGGCTGCCTGCAGCGCCGTCAGATAGAATTTCAGCCGATCGTTGGCAGCCAATGCCGCCTTGACCCAGGCAGGCCGCAGGAGTTCGGTCTGCCCAAGCGCGGCAACGACGTCGGTCTTCTCCATGTTCAACTCCAATGATGGACTTCGGGATTTCGGAAAGCCGCCCGGCCGCTCCTGCGACCACATTTGGCATGTCTGCTCCAGGCCTCACCTCGATCTTCGGCCCATGCGCCGGATCGTGGGTCGGCAGGCCCCGAGCTTAAGCCAAGTGTGTGAGGGTTGATGCAGCATGAAGGAAGTAGACACGTATGCCCCGAGGCCCGCTTTGAGATAGATCAAGGCCGCCACGCGCTGATATCGCGCGGGCTCCCTCCTCTCAGGGGCGAGCCGGCATCCGTTCGCCCAGCGTCGCGTCCGTCCGGCCGCCGACGGAACCCGACACCTGCCGGCAAGATGACAAGGACATCGCTTGTCCGGCCGTTTGCGGCGACGCCTATGACCTTTCGCTTCCGCCACCGGCACTTCGAGCGTCGGCCGCACGATGCCCTCGAGCAGATGCCCACCCCCTTGTGCTGTCGTCGCTCAATGCGAACACCGCATGGCGGAGTTCCCGTGAGGGTGCCCGCTCAGCCTGCGGGCAACGCGTAGGCAATGACCTCGTCGCCGATCTTCGTCTCCATGAAATGATGGCCGCCGGGTGCAATAACGACATACTGCCGGCCATTGACTTCATAGGTCATCGGCGTGGCCTGGCCGCCGGCCGGCAGATCCACTTGCCAAACCACCTTGCCGGTCTTGATGTCGATGGCGCGCAACTTGTCGTCCGTCGCCGCGGCAATGAAGATCAGCCCGCCAGCCGTCACCAGCGGTCCGCCATTGTTTGGGGTGCCGATGTCGACCGGCAACATCGACGGGATGCCCCATGGGCCATTCTCGACCGCCTCGCCGAGCGGCTCGTCCCACAGTGTCTTGCCGGTTTTCAGCTCGATGGCACGGATGTGGCCATAGGGCGGTTCGGAACAGAGCAGTCCCGTGGAGAGGCGCCAACCCGCATTGACGGCGATGGCATAGGGCGATCCCATCTGCGGACTGCCCATGTCCTTGGCCTTCTGCGAACCGCCGCCCTGCTCGATCGACTTGAAACCGATCTTGTCGGCTTCCTTGCGTGGCAGCAACTGATTGTAATTTGGCATGTCGTTGTAGTTGGCGATCAGGATGCCGTTATCGGTATCGACGGCGACGCTGCCCCAGTCCGAGCCGCCATTGTAGCCGGGATATTCGATGAAAGGCTTTTCCACGGTCGGCGGCGTGTATTCGCCCTGGTAGAAGGCCTGCCGGAACTGGATGCGGCAGTAGAGCTGGTCGAGCGGGCTCATGCCCCACATGTTCTTCTCGGTCAGCACCGGCTGATCGAGATGCGCATAGCCGGAGTAGGGCTGCGTCTTGGACAGCTTCTCGGGTTCGACGCCACCGGACGGAACCGGCCGCTCCTCGACCGGGAAGAGTGGCTTGCCGGTCTTGCGGTCGAGTACGTAGATCTGGCCCTGCTTGCTTGGCACGATGATTGCGGGGACTTTTCCATCAGCTGTCGGGAAGTCGACGAGCGTCGGCTGCGAGCCGAGGTCGTAATCCCAAAGGTCGTGATGGACGGTTTGAAAATGCCAGACCGGCTTGCCTGTCGTGACATCGATGGCGACGATCGAGGAGTTATATTGATTTTCGAAGCCCTTGCGATCGACGCCGTAATAGTCGACCGAGGCGTTGCCCAGCGGCAAATAGACATAGCCGAGCTGCGGATCGGCGGCTGCGACGGTCCACATATTGGGTGTGCCGCGCGTATAGGTGTCGCCTTGGGGCGGCGCGCCGGTGCGGTCGGGATGACCCATGTCCCATGCCCAGACGAGTTTGCCCGATATTACATCATAGCCGCGCACCACGCCCGACGGCGCATCCTCGGCCTGTCCATCCTGCACCTGGGCGCCAAGAATGGCGATGCCGCGCACGATGGTCGGCGGCGCCGTCACCGAATACCAGCCAGGTACCGTCTTGCCGAGCCCCTGGGTGAGGTCGACGACGCCTTGCTGGCCGAAATCGCTGCACGCCTTGCCGGTCCTGGCATCGATGGCGATCAGCCTGGCATCGAGCGTGCCCCACAGAATGCGGGTCGCGCATGGCTGCTCGGCATTTGCTCCGGGCGTGGCGTAATAGGCGACACCACGGCAGGTGGCGCCATATGGAATGGCGTCATCGGACACTTTCGGATCATAACGCCACTCCTCCTTGCCGGTCGCCGCATTGGCCGAGATGACGATGCCTTTGGCCGAACAGGCGAAGAGATGGCCGTCGACTTCGAGCGGGGTGTTTTCCGGAGAGTATTTGCCGGCCGCCGCCTTGCTTGGCATATCGCCGGTGTGGAAATCCCAGACCTTGGTCAGCTTCGCGACATTGTCGGCGGTTATCTGTTTGAGAGGCGAATAGCGGGTGGCCAACTCCGAGCCCCCGTAGACAGGCCAATTCGATCCAGCCTGGTGGATAGTCGTGTCGGCCTGGGCCGGTGGGGTGGTTCCCGCCGCGCCTTCAACTGGCGGCGTTGCAGAGGGGGTCGCTTCCTGCGATTGTGCCGCAAGCGTGAAATGATGAAGTCCGACTACGCAGCCGGCAACGACGACGCCGGCGGATGTTACCGCGTACGCGGCATCGCGAACGCGCTTGGCGCGGTCGGCGCTGAAGGCCGGCAAGGTCAGCAGAACGAAGATCAGGATAATTGTCGGAGCGAGCACGCGCGGCATCAGGCCCCAACCGTCCATGCCCACTTCCCAATAGGCCCAGGCCAGCGTCGCGATCCAGGTCACGACATAAAGCCAGACTCCAGCGGCATTGCCGCTCAAAAGCAAGATGCCCGCGACGAGAAGGGCCACTCCTGCAGGCAGGTAATACCAGGATCCGCCCAGCGTGATGAGCCAGGCGCCGCCCGCGCCGATCAACAGGCCGAGTATCGCCAGTAACACGCCCACGAACATCGCCCACCAGAAGGCGGGACCTGAGCGGGTGATGGTGGCGCGGTTCGGACTGGCGGGTGCCATGGCAATATTTCCTTTTGACATCGATCGTGATCATGCCGAACGCAGGCTGTTGCGCTTGGTTGCGATTGCCGGCGGTTTTTTGGAGTTTCTCGAACGTCACTATTTTGTGAGCATTCCATGCCTGCGGAACCTTTGGCACGTCGCCGCCGTTAGCCGCTCGATCTAAAAATATGCAAATCGGCGAGGGGATGCCGCAGGTCTTTTCCAGCAATGCCAATGGAATTGCCCGCTTTGTACTATGGGGGCTTTGTTTCTTCGCGATTTTCGCGGCCATCGGCGGCACGGCCCTTTTGCGTTCCGGTTTCATCACCGGTGTTGGCCGGCCGGTGGCACAGGCAGTCCCGTTCAGTCACAAGCACCATGTCGGCGATATCGGGCTGGACTGTCGGTATTGCCACAACGGCGTCGAGACGTCGGCCTCCGCCGGATTGCCGGCGACCGAGGTGTGCATGACCTGCCATTCGCAACTTTTCACCGGTGCCGACATGCTGGCGCCGGTGCGTGCAAGCCTGGCTTCAGGGCAGCCGCTGCAATGGCAGCGCGTCAATTCGGTGCCTGACTTCGTCTACTTCAACCATTCCATCCATATCGCCAAGGGAGTCGCCTGCGAGACCTGCCACGGCGATGTCGACGGCATGCCGTTGATGCAGCGGGCGCATTCCCTGTCCATGGAATGGTGCCTGGGCTGTCATCGCGATCCCGGTCCCAACCTTCGCCCGCCGCGTGATGTTTTCCTCCTGCACTGGAAACCGCCGCAAGACATCGACGAGATCAGGCGCTCGCTGATCAGCGTCCTTGATATCCATCCCGAGACGATGACGGATTGCTATGTCTGCCACCGCTGACAGAAAGCCGGTCTCGGCCTCCGATCTTGCTGCACTGCGGCTGGCGGCGGTGGGACGCGAGCCGTGGCGCAGCCTGGATGAACTCGCCGATACGGCCGGGTTCCGGCGCTTCGTCGAGGCGGAATTCCCGGCGATCGCCGAACGCCTGCCGTTCAGTCTTGATCGACGCAGCTTGTTGAAGCTGATGGGCGCATCGCTTTCGCTGGCCGGTCTGACCGCCTGCAGCGAGGCCGAGCGCATCGTGCCCTACGTGCACCAGCCGGAGAACCTCATCCCCGGCAAGCCGCGCTACTATGCGACTGCCCTCTCCAGCGACGGCTACGGCATCGGCGCGGTCGTCGAGAGCCACGAAGGCCGGCCCACCAAGGTCGAAGGCAACCCCGATCATCCGGCCTCGCGCGGCGCTACCGACGCCATCATGCAGGCGGCGGTGCTGTCGCTGTTTGATCCCGAACGATCGCGCACGCCGCTCAGGCAAGGCGAGCCTGCGAGTTACGGCGACTTTCTGAAAGACATGGCGGAGCTTGCCGGCGGATTGGCCGCTTCGGGCGGGCAAGGCTTGGCACTGCTGATAGAGGCCACGACGTCGCCGACGACCAAGGCGCAGATCGGGTCGCTCAAGCAACGCTATCCCAAACTTCGCGTCTTCAAGCACGATCCGCTTGCGTCCAGCGCGAACGAGCAGGCAACGACCAGGCTGTTCGGCAGGCCACTGACGCCGGTCTACCATTTCGACCGCGCCGATGTGATCGTCGGCCTCGATGCCGATTTCCTGGGCGAAGGGCCGGGGCGTCTGGCCTATGCCCGCGATTTCGCGCGACGGCGGCGCGTGCGTCGGTCGGCGGACACGATGAGCCGTCTCTACGTCGTCGAGTCGACGCCTACAATCACGGGCGCGGCGGCGGATCATCGCCATGCCGTCGGACCAGGTCTGGTGCAAGGCGTCGCGGCGGCGATCAAGGCAGCTCTCGAAGGCGAGCACGATGCGACGAGCTTGCCGTCGCTCGGCATGGAACACGCTCTTGTCGACGATCTCCACAGTGCCGGCCGCAATGCCCTGGTGGTGCCTGGTGCGCACCAGACGCCCTTCGTCCATGCCGTGGCATTCGCGATGAATGCCAGGCTAGGAGCCGTCGGCAACACGTTGGACTTCATCGAGCCGACGGACGCCATGCCGATCGACGGCGATCTTCCCGCGTTTTGCCAGGCCATCACGAGAGGATCGATCGACAGCGCTGTCGTGCTCGGCTGCAATCCCTTGCACACGGCGCCGTCGGACATCGACGTGCGCAAGGCCTTCTCAATGCTGAAACTTCTCGTCCATTCGGGGCTCTACCGCGACGAGACCGCATTTCTGGCGCAATGGCACGTTCCCGCCGCGCACGAACTGGAAAGTTGGAGCGACATCCGTGCGTACGACGGCACGGCTTCGATCGTGCAGCCTCTGATCCAGCCTCTGTTCGACGGCAAGAGCATGCATCAACTGTTGGCGGCGCTTGGCGGTGAGTTCAATGCCGATATGCAGGCCCTGGTGCGCCGGACATGGGCGGCCGTGGACGAGCCGGCCTGGAAAAAAGCACTGCGCGATGGCGTCGTGCCGGACAGCGCCACTACTGCTGTCGCCGTCTCGATGCCGCCTGATATCGGCGGTCCCACGCGGCACGCGGCCGTTGCCGATCGGCTGGAACTGCGCTTCGTCGCCGACCCCTGGCTGCGCGATGGCCGTCACGCCAATTCCTCGTGGCTGCAGGAACTGCCGCGGCCGCTGAGCAAGCTCATCTGGGGCAATGCGGCGCTGATCTCGCCGGCGACAGCGCAGCGGCTGAAGCTCGAAAACGGGCAGGTGGTCAATCTGGCGCGAGGCGGCAAGGACCTCGACGCGCCGGTATGGATCATGCCCGGACAGCCCGAGGACACGGTGACGCTGTCGTTCGGGTTCGGGCGCAAGATCGGTTCCGTCGCTGCGCTGAGTGGCGGCTACGACGCCTTTGCCTTGCGGACCACTGACGCTCCCTGGTTCGCCGATGGCCTCGTCTTGACCGCGCGCGACAGTTCGGCGCGGGTGGTGACGACCCAGCATCATCAGGCCATGGAGGGCAGGGCGATCGTGCGGCACGCGACACTCGACGCCTTCAGGCAAAACCCACATTTCGTGCGCGACGGCGTGCCGCCGCCTCCTACGGAATCGCTGTACCCCGACTGGGCCTATGACCAGGAAGCCTGGGGCATGTCGGTCGACCTTTCTGCCTGCATCGGCTGCATGGCGTGCGTGTCGGCGTGCCAGGCCGAGAACAACATCGCGACCGTCGGGCCCGACGAGGCGGCACTTGGTCATGAAATGCATTGGCTGCGCATCGACCGCTACTATGCCGGCCCCGTCGACGATCCCGACATCTTCTTCCAGCCCGTGCCGTGCATGCATTGCGAGAAGGCGCCGTGCGAGGTGGTCTGTCCGGTCAACGCGACGGTCCATACCCATGACGGGCTGAACGCGCAGGTCTACAACCGCTGTATCGGCACACGCTACTGTTCGCAGAACTGCCCCTACAAGGTGCGGCGCTTCAATTTCCTCGAATATCAGGAATTCGACAAGGACAGTGCGGGGCCGCAGCAGGCCGCGCATAATCCCGATGTCACCGTGCGCTCGCGCGGTGTCATGGAAAAATGCACCTACTGCGTCCAGCGCATTGCCGAAAAACGCATCCGCGCGCAAATCGAGAACCGTGAAATCGGTGACGGCGAAGTCGTCACCGCTTGCCAGCAGGCATGCCCGACACAAGCCATCACTTTCGGCGACCTCAACAGGAAAGGCTCTGGTGTCGCGCGCGAGAAAGCCGCGCCGCACAACTATGCCCTGCTCGAAGAGCTGAACACGCGGCCACGCACAACGTATCTCGGCAAGATCACCAATCCGAACAGCCGGATTGCCGGCAAGCCAGGCACGGAGACCGGCGGCAATGGCTGAAGCGTTGGGCGCCAGAGCCGAAAATGCCGTGCCGCGAGCGCCCGTGCTGCGTGGCCATCATGACTTTCCCGAAATCAGCGGCCGCATCAGCGCGGTCGTCCTTCAAGGCAGGCTGCCGCGGTTCTTCTGGGCGGCGTTCTTCGTCTGCTTCGTCTTCGTGCTGCTGTTCCTCTATTCCATTACTTACCTGATTTCGGTCGGCGTCGGCGCTTACGGCATCAACATCCCCGTTGCCTGGGGCACAATGATTTCCAGCTTCGTCTGGTGGATCGGGATCGGCCATGCCGGCACGCTGATCTCGGCGGTGCTGCTTTTGCTGCGCCAGCCCTGGCGCGCCTCGATCAATCGTTTCGCCGAGGCCATGACGCTGTTTGCCGTGGCAATGGCCGGGCTCTACCCGATCCTGCATCTCGGCCGGCCATGGTTCTTCTACTGGCTGCTGCCCCTGCCCAACACGCACATGCACTGGCCGCAATGGCGCAGCCCGCTGGTATGGGATTTTTCCGCGATCGCCACTTACGCCACCGTCTCGCTGCTGTTCTGGTACATGGGCCTGCTGCCGGATCTCGGCGTGCTGCGCGACCGCGCCATGTCGCGCGCCGGACAGCTCTTCTACGGCATCCTGGCGCTCGGCTGGCGCGGCTCGGCCTTTCACTGGGCGCGCTATAGGACGGTCTATTTCCTGATGGCGGCGCTTGCCACTCCGCTCGTTGTATCGGTGCACTCGATCGTTGCACTCGACTTCACCTTTGCCATCGCACCGGGCTATTACTCGACGATCTTCCCGCCTTATTTCGTCGCCGGCGCGCTGTTGTCCGGCTTCGCCATGGTGCTGACCATCGCCATCCCGTTGCGCTGGGCCTTCGCGGTCGAAGACCTGATCACGCTGCGGCACATGGAGAATGCCGCCAAGCTGATGATCGCGGCCGGCATGATCGTTGTTTATGGCTACGCGTCGGAGGCATTCTTCGCCTGGTATTCCGGACAGCCCTACGAGCGCGCCATGATGGCCCAGCGTGCTGTCGGCCCCTATGCGCCGCTGTTCTGGGTCATGCTGTTCTGCAACTGCATCGTGCTGCAGCTGCTTTGGCTGCGGCGCGTTCGGCTCAACATGCCGATTTTGTTTTCGATCGCACTGATCATCAACATCGGCATGTGGCTGGAGCGCTACGTCATCGTGGTAACCGGCCCGAGCCGCGGCTATCTGCCGTCTTCCTGGGGCGAGCAATCGCTGACCTGGCTCGACTACGGCATCCTGTTCGGTTCGCTCGGCACCTTCTTCGCGCTGGTCTTCCTGTTCATCCGCATCCTGCCGGCGATCACCATCTTCGAGGTCGAGGAACTGGTCGAAGAGAAGGGCGGCGGCGCATGAGCCTCCATGGCGTCATCGCGGCTTTCGCCGATCCCGAGGCGCTGACGCAAGCGGCGCGAGCGATGCGCGACAAGGGTTACCGGCGCATGGACGCGTTCTCGCCCTTCGAGGTGCGCGGTCTCGCCCAGATTCTGGGTATGCCAAGGACGCGGATGCCGTGGGCCGTGTTGGCGGGTGGCATGGCCGGCGGCCTGCTGGTCTATGCCCTGATCCTCTATTCGGTCGAGATCGACTACCCCGTCAATGTCGGCGGCCGGCCGCTGCATTCCTGGCCGCCATTCACGGTGATCGCCTTTGAGGCGGCCATCCTGGGCGCCGCCCTTGCCGGCTTCGTCGCCATGCTCTGGGCGAACGGTTTGCCGCGATACCACCATCCGGTCTTCAATGCCAAAACGTTCACGTATGCGCGGGGCGGCAAGTTCTACCTGCTCATCGAAGCGGCCGATCCGAAATATCGCAAGGGCCTCACCAAGGGACAACTGACCCGGCTCGGCGCGGAGACGGTCGAGGAGGTGGAGGCATGAGACGGCGCACGCTCCTTCTGCCATTCCTCCTGCTGCTGGCCGGCTGCAAACAGGACATGGCCGACCAGCCGCGCTACGACCCGCTCGAGGCCAGCAAGCAGTTCGCCGACGGCATGTCGGCCCGGACCCCAGTCGACGGCACCGTGGCGCGCGACGCCGGCCTCGCGGCAACGCCGGACAAATTTCCGTATCCGGTCACCATGGCGCTGCTTCAGCGCGGTCGGCAGCGTTTCGACATCTTCTGCTCGCCTTGCCATGGCCGCACCGGCGATGGGCACGGCATGGTGGTTCAGCGCGGTTTCCCCGCACCCCCGAGTTACCATCAGGACGCGTTGCGCAAGGCGCCCGATCGCCATTTCTACGATGTGATCACCAATGGCTATGGCGCGATGTATTCCTATGCCGCGCGTGTGCCCCCAAACGACCGCTGGGCGATCGTCGCCTATATCAGGGCCTTGCAATATTCACGCCATGCACCTGGCGATGCGCTGCCGGTTAACCTTCGCGCGAAACTCGATGCGGAGGCCGCGCGATGAGACGTCTTGTGTGGCCCGATGGTCTTTCAGCTCCGACGGTTGCTGTAGCCGCGGCGGGGCTCCTGCTTTGCAGCACTGGGCTTTTCCTGAATCCGCGGGCAACGCTTGCCGGCTGGCTGACCGCAGCGCTGTTCCTGCTCGGGCTGCCGCTTGGCGCGATGACCATCCTGATGGTTCATGGCCTGACAGGCGGTCGCTGGGGCTTCGCGCTTCGTCCGACCTTGCGCGCCATGGTCGCGACGTTGCCCATAGCGCTATTGTTGTTTCTACCCGTCCTCCCCCGGCTCGATCTGGTTTTTTCCTGGGTGGGAGCGGATCCCGCGACGCTGCCGGAAGTGGTGCGGCAAAAACTCGCTTATCTCAACGTGCCGTTCTTCGTCGGTCGCTTCCTGGTGTGTGCACTGGCATGGCTGGTGCTCGGCTGGCTCGTCGTCGGCTGGACAGCGCCTGAGAGCGACGGATCCAGCCGCGGGACCGCCACCGGCTATGCGATCGGGCTCATCGTCCATGGCCTCGCGGTAACGGTGCTTGCGATCGACTGGATGCTTTCGATCGAGCCGGAGTTCACGTCGACCATCTACGCGATGCTCGAAGCCGCGGCCGAAGTCGTCGGCGCGTGCGCATTGGCTCTGGTGGCGTTGGCAGCCAACCGCGCGATCGAGACGAAGCCCGGTGGCGAGGAGGACGTTGCGCTCGGCGAAGACGTCGCCAACATGCTGTTCGGCTTCATGCTGATGTGGACGTACCTGTCGTTCATGCAGTGGCTGGTTGTCTGGGCCGGTGACCTGCCGGAAGAAATCCACTGGTATGTGCTTCGCGGCCAGGATGGCTGGCAATATCTGCTCTGGCTGCTCATCGCGCTGCAGTTCGTCTTGCCCTTCGTCGCTTTCCTCATGCGCTCGGTCAAACGCAGCCATCGCGGCCTGCTGGGGCTCGGCGCGGTGGTTCTTGCCGGACATTTCCTCGACGTCGTCTGGCGCGTTCGCCCGTCGCTATCGGCGGCCGGCGCGCGGATGTCCTGGCCGGATATGGCGGCGTTCGCGGGAGCGGGCGCCGTGTGGTGTGCGTGTTTCCTCTACCTCTGGGCGAGGCCGGATCGGATCGCCGTGTGGCGCAGGAGGCTGGTCCGTGGCTAAGGCCTTGCATCCGGAGACGCGTGATGTGTGGCCGAGAGCCCTGCTGCTCTTTGGCCTCGGCCTGCTGGTCTTTCTGGCCCTGGCGGCGATAGCATTGAAGCTGGTTTTCAACACCTCGCCATACTGGCCGCTGGGGAATAAGGGGACGGCCAGCAAAGCAAGTCCCGTCTTGCAGCGCTCGCCGGGAGCCGACCTCGCGACATTCCGCAAGCAGGAAGATGAGGAACTCGGCAAGCTTGCCTGGGTCGATCGCGGAGCCGGCATGGCGCGCATCCCAATCGAGGACGCGATGAAACTGGTTGCCACGCGGGGACTGCCGGACTGGGCAGACGCGGCCGCTTCGGCGACCCAGGATTGCGGCTTGCTCGAAGGCCAGGTTCCACGCGCACCTCAGGGCGGCAATTGCCACGCCGGACCATCCGCCGCGCAGCCAAACGACAAGGCGCCCCAGGCTCAGCCAGCCGCACCGGCCACGGGGACGAGCCCATGACGCGTCTGCTGCTGCTGGTATTCTTGCTGCTTCTGCCAACCGCTGCCAGCGCATCGGCGCGACCATCCTTCAACCCGAAAGTCGGTGCCCAGCTCGACCTCGACCGGGTTTTTCAAGACAGCTCCGGCAAGCAGGCGCCGTTGTCCGATATTCTTGACGGACGGCCGGCGCTGCTTATTTTCGGCTACGACAAATGCCCTAACCTCTGTGGCGTGACCCAGCAGGCGGTGGCCTCGGATCTGAACAAGACCGGCCTTGATCCTTCAACCTACAATGCACTTTTCGTCTCGATAGACCCTTCGGAAACCGCCGGCGACGCGGCATCAGCCCGAAGCGCGGTCGCGCAGTCCGCCAGTCCGGCCGGCTTCTCGGCCTGGCACTTCCTGACCAGCGCCGATGGCGCGGGCGCCGACCTTGCGTCGGAGGCCGGCATCACCTTCGACCGGCGTGACCGCATCGCCCAATATGTTCATCCGATCGCCATCATAGCGCTGACGCCGCAAGGGCGGATCGCGCAGGTGCTGCCGGCGCTGAGCTTCGAGCCGCGTGATCTGAGGCTCGCTCTGGTCGAGGCATCGGTGGGGCGCCTGGGATCGATCGCCGACCACGTCTTCCTGCTCTGCGCCGGCTTCGACACATCGAAGGGGCAGTACACCTCGGCGATACATGCACTCGTGAAGACGGCGGGAATGGCAACACTGCTGGTGCTGGGCGCAAGCCTCTTCATCCTGACGAGGGGGAGGCGGGTATGAGTTTCGGCATTCCTTTCACGCCCCCCGAGGCCTCGTCGATCGCCGGCAGCGTCGACACGTTGTTCTACACCTTGCTGGCATTCACCGCGGCCTTGGGACTCTTCCTGACCGTCCTCGTCGTCTTCTACGCCATCAAATATCGCGCCGGTTCCAAGGCAGAACGAACCGGCGAGCGCGCGCGCAGCCTGCCCCTGGAAGTGACGTGGACAGTAGCGAGCCTGCTGATTGCCTTCGTCATCTTCGGTTGGGGCGCCGTGCTTTTCCTGCGTCGCGAACATCCGCCCCCCGACGCGCTTGAAATCGCCGGCCTGGGCAAGCAATGGATGTGGGAGTTCCGCCATCCCGGCGGCCAGCGCGAGATCAACGAACTGCATGTGCCGGTCGGAAAGACGGTGATCGTTTCGCTGGCATCGCAGGATGTCATCCACTCGTTCTTCGTGCCGGCCTTCCGGGTCAAGCAGGACGCCGTGCCGGGGCGCACCACCAATGTCTGGTTCACAGCCGACGAACCGGGGCGGTATCATCTGTTCTGCGCGCAATATTGCGGCACGCAGCATTCGGAAATGGGCGGCTGGGTAACGGCGATGCCGCCGGAGGATTACGCGGCGTGGCTGGAAAATCAGGGAAAGGGCGACACGCTTGCGGCGGACGGTGAAAAGCTGTTTCGGGCGCTCGGCTGTTCCGGCTGCCATGAAAAATCCAGCAAGGTGAGGGCGCCGGATCTCGCGGGGATATTCGGACGGCCGGTGGCGTTGGACAATCAGCAGACAGTCATCGCCGACGACCGCTATCTGCGCGATTCCATCCTCAACCCGAAGAAGGAAATCGCCGCCGGCTACGACCCGGTGATGCCGAGCTTCGATGGTCTCGTCGACGAGGGTGAAATGCAGATGCTGCTGGCCTACCTGAAATCGCTTTCACCGCGGGCGACAACGAAAAGCGAGGCAACTCAATGAGCACCGAGGCGCTGAGGCCTACAAGCTATCTGGGCGAGGGCGCCGGTCCCGCCGCATGGCTGCTGACCACCGATCACAAACGCGTCGCCTGGCTCTATCTGGTGTCGCTCACGGCGTTCTTCTTCCTGGGTGGCGCATTCGCCGTGCTGATGCGCGTGGAGCTTGCCACGCCCGCCGGCGATCTCGTCTCCGACGACACCTACAACCGATTGTTTTCGCTGCACGGCATCATCATGGTGTGGTTCTTCCTGGTTCCGTCGATCCCGGCGACACTGGGCAATTTCCTGCTGCCGCTGATGATCGGCGCGCGCGATCTCGCCTTTCCGCGCCTCAACCTCGCCAGCTGGTATGTCTTCATCCTCGGCAGCGCCTTTGCCCTGGTCTCGGTTCTCGCCGGCGGCGTCGACACGGGCTGGACCTTCTACACGCCGCTCTCGACGCTCTATGCCAATGGCTTTGTGTCGATGGCCGCGCTTGGCGTCTTCATCGTCGGCTTTTCGACGATCATGACCGGCGTCAATTTCATCGTCACCATCCACAAGCTGCGCGCGCCGGGACTGACCTGGTTCAGGCTGCCGATCTTCGTCTGGACGATGTACGCCACCGCCCTCGTCATGGTGCTGGCAACGCCTGTTCTGGCGGCCTCGCTGATCCTGATCGTGCTTGAGCGGGTGTTCGGTATCGGTATTTTCAATCCGGCGCTTGGCGGCGACCCGCTGCTGTTCCAGCACCTGTTCTGGTTCTACTCGCACCCAGCCGTCTACATCATGATCCTGCCCGGCATGGGCGTCGTCTCGGAGGTGCTGCCCTGCTTCAGCCGCCGGCCGCTGTTCGGCTACAAGGCCGTTGCCCTGTCCTCGATGGCGATCGCGGTGTTCGGCTTCCTCGTCTGGGGCCACCACATGTTCGTCTCCGGCCAATCGGCCTATGCGGGCGTGCTGTTCTCGTTCCTTTCGTTCTGTGTCGCCATCCCGTCGGCCATAAAAGTGTTCAACTGGAGCCTGACCCTGCGCAAGGGCGAGATCACCTTCGAGACGCCGATGCTCTATGCCCTGTTCTTCCTTGCGCTGTTCACTTTTGGGGGGCTGGCCGGGCTGTTCCTGGCAGCGCTCGCCATCGATGTCCACGTCCACGCCACCTATTTCGTCGTGGCGCATTTTCACTACATCATGGTCGGCGGAATGGTGACGGCCTATATGGCCGGACTGCATTTCTGGTGGCCGAAACTGACGGGCCGCATGTATTCCGAAACTTGGGGGCGCATAGCCGCCACCGTGACGTTTCTCGGCTTCAACCTGACCTTCTTTCCCCAATTCGTGCTCGGGTTTCTCGGCATGCCGAGACGCTATCATACCTATCCGCCCGAGTTTCAATTCTGGCACGTCTTGTCGTCCGCCGGCGCGGTCGTGCTGGCAGTCGGCTACCTGATGCCGCTGCTTTACCTCGGCTGGTCGATGTTTCGAGGGGCGCGGGCGCCCGCCAATCCGTGGGGCGCGACCGGGCTCGAATGGCAGACCGCGTCACCGCCGCCCCCGCACAATTTCGAAACCATGCCGAAAGTCGATCGTCCGGCCTATGACTACGCAATGAAGGGGCTGCGGCACGAGGCGTTCAGCCCACACAAGGACGAAGCCCGATGAGCACGACAACCGAAAGTGTCGCCTTCGATACGCGAGCCCGCGAGAAAGCGGCCGATACATTCGGTATGTGGGTGTTCATCTGTTCCGAGGCGATGCTGTTCGGCGCGGTCCTGCTGTTGTTTTTCTTCGCGCGATCGAGCTACGGACCAGCATTCGCCGCTGCGTCACAACATCTATCGCTGCCACTCGGAACGTTGAATACGGCCGTTCTTTTGACCAGCAGCTTTGCAATAGCGCTTGCGCACATGTTCACGGCCAGCCGCCGTTGGCGTCCGGCAGTCTGGGCTTTGATCTGTACTGGCCTGCTCGGGACTATTTTTCTATTCATCAAGGCTATGGAATACGCGAGTGAATTCAAGGAGGGCCTGGCGCCGGTCCTCGGCGCGCCGTTCAGATTTTCAGGCCCCGACCCGACCCATGCCGAACTCTTCTTCGCGTTCTATTTCGCCATGACGTCGCTGCATGCACTGCATCTGATATGTGGCATCGTTGTGATCGCCGGCATGCTGCTGCTCTGGCCAGGAACCACGGAGGCCAAGCGCACCCATCGCGTGCAGGCAGTTGGACTCTACTGGCATTTCGTCGACATCGTCTGGGTATTCCTGTTCCCGGTTCTTTATCTGATCAACCGGGCGTGACGACGATGAACGCGTTGCGAAAACTCACTTTTGGTTATTTTGCGCTGCTCATCTTGCTGGCGCTTACCGTCGGCTCGTCGCTTCTCGATCTCGGCGGCTTCAATTCCTCGGTCAACCTCGCGATAGCCGCCGCCAAGGCGGTCGTGATCGCGCTGTTGTTCATGCATCTGGCGGGCGGGGGCATCCTGCCCAGACTTGCAGTCGCGGCAGCCGGCCTATGGCTGGCCATCCTGTTCGGCCTGACCGTGATAGGGCGATAGCCCGCGACATGTTCGAAGGCTTGTCGATCTCGCTGTGGAACTGGACGATGTGCGGTTATCCGCCTCGTTTCGGGATTCACGACCGGTCGCCTGCTGCTTCGCATTCCAGGCAACCAAAGTCGCGGAGCCTCGTTTGTCGAATATCAACCAGAGGAGGTTGCGATGAAGAGGTTCCTGCCGTTTCTGTTTTTGGCGGCCTGTCTTGCGCTCGGCGCTTGTGACAACAGCACCGAACCGACGAAAGCCAATACCGACACCATCAACAAGAACCCGCCGATAGAACAGGATACCAGACCCAAGTCGACGACCGGCGGTGACCAGCCGGCGGCCCCCGCACCAACCAAATGAGAACGATTTGCCGTTGCAACACGCGCTGCCGCGACTCCTGCCATCACTTACGGCACGCCTTTGGTGTTCACGCACGGCTGGTTGCCATTCCAACCAATCGCTAGCCAGGGAGAATTCAGATGCAAGCTTCAACTGCAACTCCAGCGCATCGTTTCAGCGCAATAACCATAGAGCCGTTCGTCGGCACGGTGACGGTCCGGTTTTCCGACGCGATCGTCGCCGCCACGGACCGGGCAAAAGTTCTTCGGGAGGAGGGCCACGAGCCGGTATTCTACATCCCCTTCGAGGACATCTATTTCGACCTTTTCGAAAAGACCAACACGACCAGCGAATGTCCGCCGAAGGGGACCGCGAGCTATTGGCGCGTTCACGCGGTCGGCGGTTCAGCCGACGACGTCATGTGGGCGTATGAGACGCCGGAGACCACAGCGCTGCCCATCGCGCGTCATGGCGCATTCGATCCGGAAAAGGCACGCATTGACGTCGATCCCGCGGAGGACAAGCGGCACACCCCGCATGTCATGGAATAGGACGCTTAATGCTTCTCCGACCGTCGGCGGCGGCTGTCAGGGCTTCCTAAACCGATAGGCGAAGCGATCGGTCTCGCCCTTGATCGAGGGATCGAACACCTTGATCGAGTGGGGATCGTCCGTGTTCGCGAGCATGGTGCTTTCCGCCTCCAGTACGAAGCCGGCCGCCTCCACCTCCTCGCGGACGAATGCAGGGT
Source organism: Mesorhizobium sp. ES1-4 (assembly GCF_020164745.1). GTDB lineage: Bacteria > Pseudomonadota > Alphaproteobacteria > Rhizobiales > Rhizobiaceae > Mesorhizobium. The sequence continues at coordinate 53,173 of NZ_JAIUGV010000008.1, forward strand.
CGATCCGATGCAGCGACTGGGTATCGCCCGTGCCCGTCCCGGCGGCGGCGGCGTGGTCTACGATAACGTATGAGCCACCGGGCTTCAGCCGCTCGTGGACAACTCGATTGAAGTCGGCCGCCGTCGCGCCCTTGGCCTGGATCAGCGCTGTGTGGAGATCGTGGTAGAACAGGTGCAGCCACACGACATCCGCTGGGTGCGTGGCCTCCGGCATCGCCACGAGGTCCGCCGAGAGGGCTTCGACGTTCTCTCGGCCTGGCTCCTTCGCGAGCGTCCGCATGCGGTCGACCGGATCGGTCTTGAAGTGGGCGACTTCGGCCGGCACGAAGCTGTAGACCCGTCCTTGGGGTCCCACGATGTCCGAGAAGAGACGGGTCCAGTCGCCGTCGCCTGGGTAAACGTCGATGACGGCGGAGCCCGCATCGATGCCTGCGAACCGGATCAATTCGGAAAGCTTGGATTGTTCGTACATCGGAATCTCCGTTACGGTTAGGTATTCGACGAGCGGGCGTGCGAGGGGGGCAATCCACGGCTGATCCACCGTCTACCCCGAGCCCATGGTCGCCGCAGAGGGTCAACGCCACGCAGGCCCGGAAGCGTCCATCCGCGCGGCCCGCGCCAGGGCCTGCGTGTCGACGTACTCCCGGATGCTCGTCAGTCTGCCGTCCGTGACCGTTATGGCGAAGATCCAGTCGTCCTCGAACGTCTTGTTCGTGGCTATGATCCTTCCCGTCGCGAAGCCGACAACGATGACCCGGTCTCCCTGCGCTACGAACTCCCGAGGTTCCGTGGACGTCTCTATCGACCTGGATGCGGTGTCGAGCAAATCCGCCAGCCCCGAGTGTCCGTGCCGCGTTCCGGCCAGCGGCCAGTCCTCGCCCGGAATGATCCACTCGATGTCTTCGGCGGCCAGCGCCAGCAGAGCCTCCCTGTCGCCGCGGCCGATTGCGGCGAAGAAGTCCTTCACGATCTGAATGTTCTTCTCAACACTCATGGGAATTTCTCCATTTCCCACGGATCGGATCGCGCTCGATCCCATCCGTGCATCGTGGCCCTCGCGGTGGCACGTCGTGTTCATCAGTCGAACTTGACCAGGTCCTTGAAGATCAGACGACCCCAGCTGTTTCCGCGCGCCTGGACAAGCAGTCCGCCTTCCGACAGTCCGCCAAGGTTGATCGGCGAGAAACCGAGATTTTCCGCGAGCGTACCGATCTCCGCAGCGGCAGCGTCATCGTCGCTCGCCAGGAACACGACTCTCCTGCCACCATGCACGGCCGGGTCTTGGTCAAGGGTGGCAGCGATCAAATGGTTGAAACCCCTGACCAGCCTTGCACCAGGGAAAGCCTGCGCGATGAACCTGGAGGAAGGCTGTCCTCCCAGTTGCTCAGGGGGCACGCCAAATGCATTGGTCACATCGACGATGGTCTTCCCCTGCCAGGTGGACAGCGCCTTCGCGACATCCGGATGCGACTCGAAACGGACGGCCAGAAAGATGATGTTCGCCTTGACGGCTTCCGCCAACGTTTTGGGAGTGATCGCTGGTCCGATCGCGGCGGCATCGGCTGCAAGGCTTTCCGGGTCGCGCGTCGTTGCAACGGACACGTCGATGCCGTTGCGGGCAAACGCCCTGGCCAGAGCGTGGCCGATCTTGCCGAAGCCGATAATTGCGTAGCTCATGACGTTTCTCCGATCTTGTGTGATGCCGGGTCAGACCTGGGCCAAGCCTCCATCGACGGCAAAATCCACGCCGGTGATGTAAGAGCTTTCGTCAGAAGCAAGGAACGTGACGGCAGCCGCAATTTCCTCTGGCTTGCCCCTGCGCCCCATCGGGACCTGCGAAGCAAATTGAGCGGCCGCTTGCTCGGCTTGCTCGGGTGTAAGGCCCGTCGTTGTCTCCAATGCCGGGGTCTCGATTGGTCCGGGACTCATTGAATTCACGCGAATTTTGCGATCTTTCAGCTCCAGTGTCCAAGCGCGCGCGAAGTTTCGCACCGCCGCCTTGCTCGCAGCGTAGGTGCTGAACCCCGGCAGCCCCAACACATTGGAGACCGAAGAGGTCAGGATGATCGAACCGCCGTCACTGAATAGAGGAAGCGCCTTCTGTACCGTGAAAAACAGCCCCTTCACATTCACATCGAAGGTCTGGTCAAAATGGGCCTCTGTCGCTGCCGCGAGCGGTGCGATTGTCCCCGCGCCTGCGTTCGCGAAGAGAATGTCGATCCGCCCGTGTTTCTCGTTCACGACGGCATAGACCCGGTCCAGATCCTCCAAGCGCGACACGTCGCCTGCGACCGTCGTAACGTTTCTCTCGATGAAGGCCGCGGCCTCCTTCAGCTCTTTCTCTCGTCGCCCGGTGATCACGACGTGCGCACCCTCTTCAACAAAGCGCTTGGCTGTCGCCAACCCGATCCCGCTGCTTCCGCCGGTGATGACGGCGACCTTATTTTTTAGCTTTTTCATGATCTTCTATCCTTCGTTGTGTGCCAGACGCGGGACCGCGCCGGCGTCAGAGTTGCGCCAGGCCGCCATCGACGGCGATCTCGCTGGCGGTCATGAAGCTGCTGTCAGGCGACGCGAGAAAGGCGGCTACCGCCCCGATTTCCGCCGGATCGGCCATGCGCTGGAGCGGAGTCATCGCGCCGTAGGCCTTCTGGCCTTCCTCGCCCAGCGCTTCCTTCGCGAGCTCGGTCGCCGTCGCCCCCGGCGACAGCACGTTTACGCGAATGCCGGTGCCCTTCAGGTCCTCCGCCCAGGTCCGCGCGAGGTTGCGCACTGCCGCCTTGCTCGCGCTGTAGGCGGTAAATCCCGGCGCGCCCGTGGTGCCGGCGCTCGATCCGGTGAGAATGATCGACCCGCCCGGACCCATTAGCGGCAGCGCCTTCTGGATCGTGAAGATCGTGCCCTTCACATTGGTGTCGAAGGTTTCGTTGATGTGCTCGGCGGTGATCTGGCCGAGCGGAAGCGGGCTTCCCGCTCCGGCATTGGCGAAGACGATGTCGAGGGTGCCGCGCTCGGCCCTTACCGCTGCGTAAAGTCGATCGAGGTCGGCCTCATCGGAAACCGAACCCTTCACCGCGTGCGCATTGGGGCCGAGGTCGGCCACGGCGGCGTCGAGCGCGTCCTGGCGACGGCCGAAGATGAAGACGAAAGCGCCTTCCTCGATGAAGCGCCTTGCCGCTGCGCGGCCGATGCCGGTGGCGCCACCCGTGATGACCGCAACCTTGCCCTCGAGCTTTCCCATAACGTCTCCTTCGTCTTGTCGGACAGCGTCTCTGTCCCGAGACCTCAAGATAGGTCCGCCGGAGTCATGCATTGAGTGCGCAAGTGCGCACATCGGTGGTGCAAAATCGATCCGGCTTATGACGGATGCCAGCCGCGACGATCGGTGTCCGCCGTCCGGAATTCGGCCGCGCTCGTCGACATAAGCTGGGACCACCGCCCTCACTGCTGTACGATGCGTTAGACACGGGCTTTGAAGGGCGCACCGCGCGGTGCAGGATCGCACCATGATCGACTGGGATGACATTCGCCACTTTCTTGCCGTCGCACGCGAAGGCTCGGTGCGGGCTGCAGCCCTGCGCCTCGGGGTGAACCACTCCACGGTGCTGCGACGCATCGCCCAGCTCGAGGAACGCCTCGCGGCGCAGATGTTCGAAAAGTTGCCTTCGGGCTACCGCCTGACGGCTGCGGGCGAGGAGGTTCTCGAGCTCGCGAATCAGATGGAAGCGTCGTCGCATCGGCTGGAAACACGCGTCTTCGGGCGCGACCAGAGCGTGCGCGGGCTTCTGCGGGTGACGTTGGCTCCGACCCTCGCGACACATCTGCTCATGCCGGACTTCGCCGATTTCGCGCGTCTGCATCCGGACATCGAGATGGAAATCTTGTCGTCCGGCGAGCTGGCGAATCTGACCAACCGAGAGGCCGACGTGGCGATCCGCGTCGTCTACGACCGCAAAACCCTGCCGCTCAACCTTCACGGCCTGAAGGGACCGCAGCTGTTCGGCGGCGTCTACATGTCCCGCGATCGACTAGCCGCATGGCGTGCGGGCGCGCCTGATCCCATCCGGTGGATCGTCATCAGCATTCATGGAATTCCCGATTGGGCCAGCGAGGGCGAGATTCGCACGACAGGGGGGCCATTCAGGATCACGGATGGCGAGGCGCAGATCGTTGCTGTTCGGCAAGGGCTCGGGATCACGACACTGCCGTGCTTCGTCGGCGATGCCGATCCCCTGCTGGTGAGGGTGCCGGGCACCGACCTGCACCTGTACGGAACGCTCTGGCTTCTCACACACGGAGAGACGCGCAAGACGAAGCGCGTGCGGCTCTTCACTGAATTCGTATCCCGCAGGCTCGCCGCGTACGCTCCACATCTCGCGGGGATCGGACGATTGCCTGAAATCCGACCCGCAAACACAACATGAACTCTTCGCGCTGCCAGGCGACGTAAGGACGGCCGGAGCCCGCGGCACGATTCACGAAATATTATGTGACGGAACGTCCGCGCCTCCGGTTTCTTTGACCCTCGACGCAACCGACGCCTCGGACTTTCGAGAGAGCGCTCCAGACGCGGTCGGCGTTACGGCCAAAGCCAACCTTGCCCACCGGAAGAGAGACAGATTTGATGCCCCACCCAAGAGAACCTGACCCCAACCGCGACGTCCCCATGCCGGCTCCGACTTGGAAGCCAGAGCCGATCGGCGAACCGGAGCCGGACGAACTACCCGATGAGGCGCCGTTGCCCAACCCCGACGAAAATGAAGAGCGCCCGATGCATGCGGCCGGCTGATCAGGACATTGCCGGCCTACTCCTCGTCGAAGCGGCCGCCTTCCCTAGAAGGATCGCGTGAAATGACCGCTTCCTCGAGATCGTCTGGCAATGCCTCGTCGCTTTCCTGGTAGGCATTGTCGTCATCCTCCTCGGGCAAGTCGCCCTCGGGCTCGTCGTCTTCCACCGCGACGCTGCCGGGAAGGATTTCCCCGCCTTCGAGCGCGCTCCAATCCTGTTGCTCGATCGCGGGGCCATCGGTTTCGGCCGGGTCTTGCGCCTGCGCCGCGGGTTGCTTCGTTTTGCGGGGATCCATCGTCGTTCTCCAACAAAATCCTGGGGAGTTGCCCCCGGGCGCTTGCCAGGGGCAACGGCTCGCCAGCTATGCGGCCTGTTGCAGGGCACGCTCGTTGACGCCGCTCTCGCCGAGGCTGGTGAGTGCCTCGTCGGTCGCCGTCTCTTCCTCGAGGGTCTCGTTCAGGAGTTTGACCACGTCGCTCTTGCCGAGCTGTTCGGCCCAGGCGATCAACGTGCCGTAGCGTGCGATCTCGTAATGTTCGACGGCCTGCGCCGCCCCGACCAGCCCAGCGTCCAGCCCGGGGTCGCCCTTGTATTCCTGGAGGATTTCCGAACCCTCCTCGAGGATGCCGTCGATGGCCGGACAGGTCTTGCCTCGGGCCGGCTTGTCGAGAAGCTCGAAGATCTGTTCGAGCCGGTCGACCTGGCCCTCGGTCTCCTGCAGATGCTTCTCGAAGGCTGCCGAAACATCTTCGGATTCGGCGCCCTTCGCCATTTTGGGCAGTGCCTTCAGGATTTTCTTCTCGGCATAATAGATGTCCTTCAGCCCGTCGAGGAACAGGGCCTCAAGGCCCTTCGTTGCCGCTTTCTTAGCAGTCGCCATGATTGTCATCTCCAATTGTCGTGAAGCCCACCAGCGGTGTAGCTCGGGCACAACTTGCCATCAGGGCGGTTGTTCCAGCCATCTCGCGGAGAAGCGGCCGGTGCGTTGGGCATCGCAAAACCCGGACCACCAGGTCCGGTTGATGCCGGCGTTCCGATCCTTGTGGCCGGTCAGTGGGCGTGATGCTCGGCATTCCGTTTGCGGGTTGCCGCCGCTTTCTTCGCCGATTCGGACCGGCTCGCGGCTGATCGGGATGCGGACGCCTTTCCGCCGGTTTTGCCGCCCTTGTGGGCCGCTGGATGACCGGTGTGCTTGCCACGCCCGGAGCCGCCTTCTTTCTTGCCGCCGCCGTCGTCCTTGTTGACGGTCGCCCATGCGCGTCGCTCGGCTTCCTTGTCGGAGACGCCACGCTTCTCATAGCCTTCGGCAATATGGTCGGCCTTGCGTTCCTGCTTGTCGGTGTATTTGGATTTGTCGCCTCGTGGCATGATCGTTTCTCCTTCTCGGAGGTTGAACGTCAACTCGGCGCCCCGGTTCCAATCGCGGTTGGCGAACCGGCCGTTCCATCGCCCATGACCGAGGCCTGGCTGCTATTCCTCAGGCGCCGTCGCCGGTGCTGTGTAGCGCCGCCTAACGGCATCGAGAATCCGTTTGCGGCTCTCTTCCGCCGAAAGCTTCCTGTCCTGTTCCGCCTCGGCGGTTTCGCGGGCGAGGTCGTTGTCCCTGATCTGATGGCGAAACCATTTCGAATAATCGCCCGCGCGCAGATGGAACTCCCAGGTCTTGTCGTCTATGCCTTCGGCCATCTGGGCAAAGATCGTCAGATTATGGGCTCTGAGGTTCATCGCATCGTCGGGACCCCGGAAATAGAAGCTGCCGGTCTCATCGAGCTGGCCTTCGGCATATTTGCGGCTGTGGCGCCTGAGGGACTGGCGAGGTTCGATCATCTTGACCGTCTTGAGTTTTTTGCGCGCCGGCGGTCGCCAGAACAGAACCCGGTCGCCCCTGGGCTTGGGAATGTCCTTCGGCGGCTCAATGCCGGTCTCGTGGCAGAAGGCCTTCACCACGTCCTTCGCCTTCGGGCCAAGGGCGATGACGGCCGTGACCAGGCGCAGGGCGTCGGTCGAAATCGCTTCGGGATGGACGGTGATCAGGATCGTGCCCGGCAGTTCCAGGGAGAGCACGGAGCGCGTATCGTCGCGCCGCTTCGGAAGAAGATGGTGCGCTTCGTCGATGACCAGCCAATGCGGTCGTGCGGTGCGGCGGCGGAAGCTGCCAAGGCCAGGCAGCAGGTCGGCAAAGAAGTCAGGCCGCTCGTCGACACTCAGCGCCAGTCCGTTGACGACGACATTGTTGTCGGCCTTGGCGATAAGATCCAGCACCTGTGCCTTTGTCGGCGCGCTCGACGCATCCCCCAGCCGAACGGCGCCCTCGAGGCCGTCATAGTCACCCTCCGGGTCGAAGACGCAAAATTGAAATCGGTTCTCGACCAGGCGTTCCGTCAGCGCGGTGGCCAGGGTGGATTTGCCGATGCCCGAACTGCCGGCGATGAGCACACTTTCGGTCGGCGACAGATAGATATCGTCGCCACCGGATGATCCCATGAGAATGCCGTCATGACGTTTCGGCACGATCCCGTGGTCGCGTTCGATCAGCTTGGCGATCAGTTCCTCGACACCTTTGCCGCGTGCGCCGCGCGTGACCAGGTTTGCGGTGCCTTTGACCGCGGGAATGGCATTGTCGACCGCAACGCTGCAACCACAGGCCTGCAGAAAGGCATGATCGTTTTCCGCGTCGCCGATACCCACCACATTGTGCGGCGACAGATGAAGGTCCTCGAGTGCGGCCCCCAGCCCCGTGGCTTTGTTGACGCCGCTCGGCAGGACCATCACCGCGCCCTTGTTGAAGATGATCTCGAGCTCGAGCCCCATCTCCTTGATGACCTCGAGCACGGTCGCCTGATGTGGCTCCCAGGTGGCGACGATCGACCGTCCCACCGAAAGCGGCTTTACCCCCTGCTTTTTCAATCTGGCGACGAATTTGGGCTCCGACGGCGGCGAGATCACCCGCTCCTCCTCGCTCGCCGGGGTGTAAATAAGGGCGCCATTCTCGGCGACCACCTTGTCGAACAGGCCGACATCGGGAAACACGCGCTTGAGGTCGGCCAGTTCGCGTCCGGTGACCAGAAGCAGTTTGCGGCCAGTTTTCTTGAACCGCTCCAGCGCGGCGAGCGTCGTCTTGGAGACAGTCCCGTCGTGGGCGAGCGTCCCGTCATAGTCGGTCGCCAGGGCAATGAAATACATTGCGATGACCCTAGTAGCCGCCGACGATCGGCAGGATTTCGCCGGTGATGTAACTCGAGCAGTGTGGAGAGGCGAGGAACACATAGGCCGGAGCCAGTTCCTCCGGTTGTGCCGGCCGTTTCATTGGCGTGTCCGCACCGAATTTCGAGACGTCGTCGGCTTCCTTGTCGGACGGATTGAGCGGCGTCCACACCGGACCGGGCGCGACCGCGTTCACCCTGATGCCCTTCGCGATGAGGTTGCCCGAAAGCGCGCGCGTGAAGGCATGGATGCCGCCTTTGGTCATCGAATAGTCGACCAGTTGCTTCGAGCCGTCTATGCCGGTAACCGAACCGGTGTTGACGATCGCCGAGCCCGGCTTCATGTGCGGCACCGTTTCCTGCGCCATGTGGAAATAGCCGTAGAGATTGGTTTTCAGCGTCGTGTCGAAATGTTCTTCGGTCAGGTCGCTGAAATCGCTGGAATGAATCTGGAAGGCGGCGTTGTTGACGAGCACGTCGATGCGGCCGAATGTTTCGACTGCGGCCGCCACGGCGTCGTGGCAATCCTGCCGGTCACTGACGTCCGCCTTTATGAGGATGCAGCGTCGGCCTTCTCTTTCGACGGCGGACTTCGTCTCTTCGGCGTCCCTGTCCTCGGCCAGGTAGACGATCGCGATATCGGCGCCTTCGCGTGCGAACAACACCGCCACGGCGCGGCCGATGCCGGAATCGCCGCCTGTGATGAGAGCCACCTTTTCCTTGAGTTTCTGCGATCCGAAATAATAGGGAGCATCGTAGAGCGGAGCAGGCTCGATCGCGGCTTCATGCCCGGGTTTGGCCTGATGTTGCTTGGGGAAGGGCGGCTCGGGATAGGTGCGCGCGCCTGCCTGCATGGCGTGCTCCTTGCCGTTGCGCTTCGATTTGTCCTTGGCGTCGATATGATGCTGGATGTGCCGCTGCTTGGCGGCTTCATCGGCGGTCGGCGATTTCATCTGCATGGTTGTCTCCTCGGTTGAAGACGGTTCAACGCGCGGCAGACCAAAAGGTTTGCGCGACGCAAAGGCTTTGTCGAAGCCTATCGCTTCCCGTCCGCGTCAGTCCTTGACATAGGCGCCGGCCTGGCGGCCCGATCTGGGAGACTTCGCGTCTTTCGAGCGTTCGGAGATTGCCGGACCCGCGCCGGATGTCTTTTCGGTAGCGGGGCTCGGCGTTGCCTTGCGAGGTGGATTCCGCCCTTCGGACTGATGTGTCTCTTCATTTGTCTGCCCCGGCGGTCGCGTAAGCCCCATCCCACCTTCCGGCGGCGTGTTGCCCGCTGCGTCGGGCGAGAAATCGTCGCTCGGATCCGGGCCGGTCCTCGCGGGATATTTCCGGGCGCCGGTTTCATATTCGGTCCTGTCGCGTGCCATGGCTTCCTCCGTGTTTGCCTGAGCGGAAAACCACCGCCGGCCGATCAGGTTCCGAACAAGCATCCATTTTCGCCCTGGTCGCGTTGGCATTCGCGTGTGACGGCCGCGGCCTGCGCGGTATCCAATGACCAATCGTCGAGGTTGCCGCGGCCCCGGCCGATGCCGTAGAGAAACGGCGGTAAATCACATTGGCGGAGAAAAAACATTATGTCGGATCGGATGAAAATCATCTCCGCGGCCAGGTCGCATGGCGGCGTCCAGGGCGTCTATTCGCACGCTTCGGATACCTGCGCCTGCGACATGACCTTTGCCGTCTTCGTGCCGCCGCAGGCCCTCGAAAAACCTTGCCCTGTCGTTTGGTATCTCTCCGGCCTTACCTGCACCCACGCCAACGTTATGGACAAGGGGGAGTACAGGCGCATGGCCGCCGAGCTCGGTCTGATCGTCGTCTGTCCCGACACCAGTCCCCGCGGTGACGGCATCCCCGACGAGAAGGACAATTGGCAGTTCGGCAGCGGCGGCGGCTTCTACGTCGATGCGACGCAAGAGCCCTATGCCCGCAATTATCGCATGAATTCCTACGTCACCGGGGAATTGCCCGCGCTGATCGCTCGGGAATTTCCGGCCGACATGACGCGTCAGGCGATCTTCGGCCACTCGATGGGCGGCCATGGCGCGCTGACCATGGCGCTGAAGAATCCTGAACGCTTCAAGAGTTGTTCGGCGTTCGCGCCGATCGTGCAACCCAGCACCGCCGGCTGGTCGAAGCCGGCCTTCGAGAAGTATCTCGGTGCGGACGAGAAATCATGGCGGGCGTACGATGCCACCTTGCTCATCGAAGATGGTCACCACTTCCCGGCGTTTTTCGTCGACCAGGGGACATCGGATGGATTTCTCGACGATGGATTGAGGCCCTGGCTCCTGGAGGCGGCATGCGCCAAGGCCGGCATTGCGCTGACGCTGCGCATGCAGGACGGCTACGATCACTCGTATTTCTTCATTTCGACATTCATGGACGACCATCTGAGATGGCATGCCCAAAAATTGTCTGACGCTAAGGCCAGACCATAGGACCTTGCGTCATCGGCCCGGTTTTGGCAATCCGGGCAGCGAGCGCCACCGCTCGTCTATTTGTCGGACCATGAGCGGCCTGCGTGCGCGCCCGGCAGGCACAAGGCAGGGCGATCTTGCCTTTGAACCGGGACGCGCCACTTTGGCCGGTATAAGGCAACCTGCATGACGGAATTGGCCAGAGCCTTGGAACAGCCTCAATTTGCCACCGAGCGCGATCCGAGGCTGAGGCTCATCATCCCGATCATCGTCGCCATCGCCTTTTTCATGGAACAGCTCGATTCCACCATCATCACCACCGCGATCCCGGCAATAGCCCAAAGCCTCGGCACGACGCCGGTCAGGCTGAACCTTGCGATCACCACCTACATCCTGACGCTCGCCGTGTTTATTCCCGTCAGCGGCTGGTTTGCCGACAGGTACGGCGCGCGCAGGGTGTTCGCGCTGGCGCTTTTCACCTTTACACTGGGCTCGGCGCTGTGCGGCGTGGCCGACAGTTTCGGAATGCTGTTGGCGATGCGGGCCCTGCAGGGGCTTGGCGGCGCCATGATGACGCCGGTCGGCCGGCTGATCCTGCTGCGCAGCTTTCCGCGCAGTGGCCTGATCACCGCCATGACCTACACCACCCTGCCGGCCATCATGGGGCCGGTCATCGGGCCGCTGCTCGGCGGCCTGCTGACCACCTACGCTTCATGGCGCTGGATATTCTACGTCAATGTTCCGTTCGGCTGCCTTGGCATTCTGGCAGCGCTGCGCTTCGTCGACGACTTCCATGGCGAGGCGGCGCAACGTTTCGATGTCCCGGGATTCCTGATGGTCGGAGTCGGCGTGGCGCTCCTGCAGTTCGGGCTGGAGAACATCGGCCGCCCCATCATTCCCGGGTCGGCGACATTGCTGGTGCTGGCCGCGGCATTCCTGCTGCTGCTTGCCTTCGGACGCTATGCGCGACGCGTCGCGGCGCCGGCCGTCGACCTGACGCTGTTTCGGTTCCGCTCCTTCTGGGTCGGCACGCTGGCGGGCGGCCTGTGCCGCGTCGGCCTCAACGGCGTGCCCTTCCTGGTGCCGCTGATGCTGCAGGTCGGCTTCGGTATGAGCCCGATCACATCAGGCTCGTTGACATTCCTCGGCAGTCTCGGGGCGCTGCTCATGCGGCCGCTGCTGTCGCCACTGCTGCGACGTTTCGGCTTCGGTGTCGTGCTGATCGGCAGCGCGGTCGTCGGCTCAGCCTCCGTGGCAGGCTTCGCCATGATGGGGCCCGACACGCCGCATTGGCTGATCGGTTGCTATGTCTTCCTGTTCGGTATCGTCCGGTCGGCGCAGTTCATGACCTCCAACACCCTGTCCTATGCCGATCTGCCGGCCGACAAGCTCAGCCGCGCCACCAGCCTTGGCGGTGTGCTGCAACAGCTCAGCGTATCGCTCGGCGTTTCGATCGCCGCCATGATGCTGGGCCTGATTGCGGGAGAGAGCCACGTGTTGACCCCGGAACGCTTTCACCAGGTGTTCCTGCTCACCGCGATCATCCCCCTGCTCTCCATCCCCGGATTTCTCTACCTGCGCGCCGAAGACGGCGCCCAGGTCAGCGGTCACGTCAGGGGATCTCGCAAATAGGTCCTCTCGGGAAGCAGCAGGCAATCCGTCCGTCAACCCGCCAGGGATAACGAAGCATCATGCGCAGATGCCGGGCAAGGTACCGAGGGGCTGCCCCAGGAGGCTTCCACATCGGCAAATGATTTGCCGCGCCTGGCCGCTGGTCGCCATCTCGGCCGTCCACCAGGGCCTGATCGGCGGTGCGGTCACCGGCAAGATCGTGTCGCAACTCGCCGCTGGTCTGCCGCCGGTGATCGATCCCGCGCCGTTCCGGGCGGATAGGTTCTGATGGTCCAGGGCCTGCCGGACAAGCAGGGCGCTCCGTTCTAGCATGAGGGAAACGACGTGACCGCAAATGCCGACACCCGCCCAGTCGACCCAGTCGATCCGCAACACGCCTATGCCGTGCTGGTCTGCGACCTGATCGGTCTGCGCTTCGACGCTGACGGAATGCCTGACCCTTCGGAGGTGCGCGCCCATATCGAAGCCAAGGGCGGCCGTTTTCATGCGACCGGACTTGGCGACAAGACTGCTCTCGAACGTGGCCGCGTGCATTTTTTCTATCAGCCGGATCTCAGCACCCGCGAAGAACTGATCGAAGCCGCCGGCGACGGACGCTATGACGCCGTCATCGCCGCCGCCACCTTCCTGCCCGCCGAAACCGTCTTTCCGCTTGCCGGCGTGCGGATCGGCGCCGGCACCGGCAATATGGGCTCGCGCTCGTGGGGTGGCGGCGGCGGCGAGGGCGGCACGGCCGTGCTGATGAACACGCCCGGCATCAACAGCCGCGCTACCGCACAGATGGTGATGAAGGCGATCCTGAAAGTGCTGCCGGATCTCCCGGTCGACATGCTTCACGAGCGGGTGGCGCGAGGCGCCTTCGACACCGGCAGGGAACTGCGCGATTTCCCCACTGAAAAGCTCGAAGGCAAGACGATCGCGATCGTCGGCTACGGCAATATCGGCAGGGAGGTGGCGAAGCTCGCCCGCGCCTTCTGCATGCGCGTTGTGATCCACGCACGGCCTCGGCATCGGGAGTGGATAGAAGCCGAGGGCTTTGCCTATGCGGCGGACCTCGCCGACGCGGCTGAAGGCGCCGATGTGCTCAGCGTTCATGTAGGTCTGGGCAAGCAGGATGCGCGGACCGGCCGCTACGCCAATGCCGGGCTGATCGGCGCGGAAATCTTGTCACGCATGAATAAGGGCGCGGTGCTGGTCAACTACGACCGCGGCGAGCTTGTCGACGTTACGGCCTTGGGTGACGCCCTGAATACAGGGCAGGTGCGCCACGCCGCGATCGATGCCGATCTGTTCAGGGACGCCTCAACTGGTACGTTGTCTGGGCCGATGCTGCCTTATCTCGATCTCGTCGAGAGGCATGGTGCCAGGCTCGAGCTTCTGCCGCACGCCGCCGCCGATACGGACCATCCTTCACGCGTCGCCGGCGCCAAGCAGGCCGTCGATCAGATATTCGATGTCATCTGCCGAAAATCGGTGACGAACGCAAAAGGCACCGTGCCGGCGGGTTACCTTTCGCTGGGCGCAACCACGCCCGCCGGGATTGGGCCGGTGGCCGCGGACCGCCTTCTGAAACTGACTGCCGGTGAGTGCTCCGAACTGGCGGATCTCTGCGATCGGCAAAGCCGGTTGTGGAAGGTTCTCTCCGAAACCTTGCCTCCCGAGCGTGGCGCGATCGTCGCCGGGCAAGGCGAAGACCTTGTCCGTTCGATCGACCGCTTCTGCCTTCTGGCCGAGAAACTCAATCTCAGAGGACCGTTCCAGCAATAGGGCGGAACTCTCAGCCCCGGGGGCCCGCCACCATGCGGGCGACGCGCGTCATATCGGTGCTCATCTCACGATCGTCGTCGAGCGGGCTGACCAGCGCACGGACGGCGGCAAAGGTGCGCCGCGGCCCTTCGCCCATGCTGTCGACGACGCCGCGCAACTCCACGCCCGTCGCCGCGAAGATCAATTCCATTGCCACGAGATAGCGCAGGCGCTCGATGATCTCGCCAGTCTTAGCCACCACGCGCGGCGCCATCGACGACTGGTCCTCGATACCATCCGATACGGCAAGCGGGCTGAGCGACATCGGGTTGGCAAGATGCCGGATTTCCGCCTCCAGCGCGGCCAGCGGCTTTTGCAGTTCAGCGTAGCCCTGGCGGCTGCCGCCCCTGGCCGACAGGAATCGCGGCAATTCCGCAATTGTCGGCGACATCAGTTTCATGCAGCGGTTGGCGGTGCCCACCGCGCAATGCGCGAGCGCCTGGCCAAGCTGCTCCCAGGCCAGTGTCATCGCCGTGAGGTCGAAATTGCCGTTCGAGACGACGCGGCCGTCCTCGGGCAGGATCACCGGGTTGTCGCCCGAATGGGTCAGTTCGATTTCCGTTGCCAGAGTCGCTTGTTCGAACGCATGCAGCAGGCCGCCCCAGACCTGAGGCACGCAGCGATAGCTGAGCGGGTCCTGAAGCCGCCGCGCCGCCTTGTCCTTCCACAGGCCGCTTCCCGCCAGCTCGATGCGCAAACGCGCGCCGATCTCACGCTGGCCGAAAGCCGGCCGTGCGGCCAGGGCGTCCGCGTCGATCGCGGTGAGGGAAGAGCGGAACGCCTCGTAATTGAGGGCCACGGCAGCCAGCGCCCAGTCGATGAGATGGACGACGTCTTCGAGGCACAGGCACGCCGTGCCGGTGGATAGACTGTTGGCGACGATAATGGCGTGGCCGTCTTTCTCGCGCAGATCGAGCGGTTCGAGCCCGGCGAGCGCGAGCGCCTCGGCCGACGGCATGATCCGGCCCTGGAACTCCGCCTCGCCGTCGCCGCGCAGCGCCCGCGCCATATGGCCGAGATGGGCAAGGTCGGCCGCACCGATCGATCCCCACGTCGGGATCACCGGATGGACGCCGGCATTGAGTGCCGCCACCAGACCCATGACCACGCGTTCGGAGGTACCGGTGCCGCCGGCGGCCATGCCTGAGACGCGTGCGGTCATCAGCGCCCGCACCGCCTCGGTGGGCAAAGCGGGTCCGATACCCATGCTGTGGCTGAGCGGCACGCTGTGCTGGAAGGCGATCAGGTCGGCCTGCGCCAGCGGCGTGTCGACACAGGCTCCCAGGCCCGTGGTGACGCCGTACATCGGTTTGCCGAGCTGCGTCAGCTGTTCGATCAGCGCGCGGCTCGCCCGGATGCGTCGCAACGCCTCCTCGCCCAGCATGAGCCGGGCGTTGCGCCGCGCGATCTCGGCGACGTCAGCCGCGCCAAGCGGCTTGGCGTCGAGCACAATCATTCGGGCTGTCATGTCTCGCCTGTGTCCCCTGACCGGATGCCCGGGCCGATGGTGCGGCGGGCGTCGCCGTTTGTGGCGGCTTGCTGGCCGGACTGCAAGCCATTCCGATTATGGCAGCGGCAGGCGGAGTGAGTTTCGGGCGAAAGGTTGTGGTTCCGGTGCTAGGCGGGACGCTCCGCGACGGCATCGGGCACCACTATCAGCTTGCCGACGAAATCCTTGGCTACGAAATCGGCCTGCGCCTGATGGAAGTCGGAGAGCTTGTAGACGCCGCCGACCACGGGCCGGATCTTGCCTTCCTCGATGTAGCGAACGATGCGGCGGAAATCGGCGCGCGTGCCCTGGCTCGAACCATGCAGTTGCAACTGCTTGAGATACATGGTCCTGAGGTCGAGCTGGACGACCGGGCCGGCGATCGCGCCGGCGGTGGTGTAACGGCCCTCGGGTCGCAGGATGCGCAGCAGGTCGTTGAAGATCGAGCCACCAACCAGATCCGCCACCACGTCGATGGGTTGTCCGCCGGTCGCCTCGGTCACGGCTTGCGGCAGGTCGGCGACGCCGCGTGTGATGACCGCCTCGGCGCCGATATCGAGCACCGCCCGTTCCTTGCCTTTGCCGACGACGGCATAGGGAATGGCGCCACGCGCTCGCGCCAGCTGCACGATGCCAGAACCGACGCCGCCCGAGGCGCCGGTGACCAGCACACGCTCGCCGGCTTTGAGGGCTGCGCGTTCCAGCATCTGTTCGCCGGTAAGGTAGGCGCAGCAGAAGGTGGCGAGTTCGACGTCGCTCAAGGCCGTGTCGACGACATGCGCGTTCTCCGCCGGCACGGCTTGGTATTCGGCATAACCGCCATCGCGGCCGTGGCCCATATAGTCGATGTCGGCGAGCGAATCGTCGTCGCGGTTGTAGATTGAAAAATCGACCATCACCCGTTCGCCGATGCGGTCAGTCGACACGCCTTCGCCGACGGCGACGATGGCGCCGACCGTGTCGGTGCCCTGGATGCGCGGGAAGGTGAGCGTATTGCCTTGCCTTCGCCAGGTCGACACCGCGCCCGCATCCTCCTCGGTGCCATAGGCGCCCTGGCGCACCCAGACGTCGGTGTTGTTCATCCCGCAAGCGCTGACCCTTATGAGCACTTCACCCGAAGCCGGGGCGGGTACTTTCACGTCGGTGCGGTATACGAGCTTTTCCGGTCCGCCGTGCCCGGTGAGCAGCACGGCTGCCATGGTGGCGGGAAGAGTTTGGGTCATGGCATTCACGGGTCGGCCTCAGAGATTGGCAAATACGTTGTTCACGGCATCGGCGGTCTTGGCCACCACGATGTCGGCTTCCTCGCGGGTCAGGCAAAGCGGCGGCGCGAAGCCGAGGATGTCGCCCTGCGGCATGGCGCGGCCGATGACGCCGCTTGCCGCAAGGGCCGTGGCGATTTGCGGTCCGATCTTGAGCGAAGGGTCGAAGAAGGCCCGGTCGTCGCGGTCTTTCACGAATTCGACAGCCGCCATCATACCGTCGCCGCGCACCTCGCCGACGTGTTTGTGACCGCCGACGGCCTTGGCCAGTTCGGCACGGAAATAAGCGCCGGTCTCGCCGGCATTCCGCACTAGGTCCATCTCGTCGATCAGCTCGAGATTGGCGACGCCGGCGGCAACACAGATCGGATGCGCCGAATAGGTCCAGCCATGGCCGAGCGAGCCGAGCTTGTCGGAGCCTTGCACCAGCACCTGCCACATCTTGTCGGCGACGATGACGCCCGACAGCGGCGCATAGGCCGAGGTCAGGCCCTTGGCGATGGTGATCAGGTCGGGCTTGATGCCGTAGTGATCGGAGCCGAACATGGTGCCGAGCCGGCCGAAGCCCGTCACCACCTCGTCGGCGACCAGGAGCACGTCATATTTCTTCAGCACCGCCTGGATCTTTTCCCAGTAGGCCGCGGGCGGCGGCACGATGCCGCCAGTGCCGAGGATCGGCTCGCCGATGAAGGCCGCAATCGTGTCGGGACCTTCGGCGAGGATCATCTCCTCAAGCTTGTCGGCGCAATGCTGCGAGAACTGCTCCTCGTTCATCGAGCGGTCGGCGCGGCGGAAATAGTACGGCGCCTCGGTGTGCAGGATGGGCGCGCGCGGCAGGTCGAAAGCGTTGTGGAACAGCTCCAACCCGGTCAGCGATCCTGTCATCACGCCCGAGCCGTGATAGCCGCGCCAGCGCGAGATGATCTTCTTCTTCTCCGGGCGGCCGAGAACGTTGTTGTAGTACCAGATCAGCTTGATGTTGGTTTCGTTGGCGTCCGAACCCGAGAGGCCGAAATAGACCCTCGACATGCCCTTCGGCGCGCGGTCGATGATCATCTTGGCCAGCGTGATCGAAGCCTCGGTGCCGTGCCCGACATAGGCGTGGTAATAGGCGAGGTTCTTGGCCTGGGCGGCGATGGCATCGGCGATCTTCTGGCGGCCATAGCCGACATTGACGCAATAAAGGCCGGCGAAGGCATCGATGCTCTTCCTGCCATTGTTGTCCCAGACGGTGACGCCTTCGCCACCAGCCATGATGCGCGTCGGCGATTCACCGCGCGCGTGCGTGCCCATATGGGTGGAGGGATGGAAGAAATGGTCGCGGTCCCAGGCGTTGAGTTCGTTGGACTGGTCGAGCATCTTTTTACTCCTTGAAAGAGGTCCGGGTGCGGGCCTACGCCACATCCAGGCAAAGGTATTTGAGGTCGGTGAAAGCTTCCAGCCCGTGGCGCGAGCCTTCTCGGCCGATCCCGGACTGCTTGACGCCGCCGAAGGGGATCGGTGCGCCGGTGATCTTCACGCGGTTGATGGCGACCATGCCGTAGTCGAGCGCCCGGCCCATGCGCTGCTGGCGGGCGCCGTTCTCGGTCACGACATAGGCGACCAGGCCATATTCGGTGGCGTTGGCGCGTGCGATCACCTCGTCCTCATCGTCGAAAGGCGTGACAGCGGCCACCGGACCAAAGGTCTCCTCGCGCATGATCAACGCGTCGTCGACGACATCGGCGAGCAGTGTCGGCTGGTAGAAGAGCGGCCCGGCCTGATGGCGCTTGCCGCCGGCGAGGCAGCGCGCGCCGAGGGCTACGGCGTCGGCGACCTGTTCCTCCACCTTCTTGACCGCGCGCTCATGCATCAGCGGACCGATCTCGGTTTCATCGGTAAGTCCATTGCCGGTCCGCAGCGCTTCGATGCGCTTTGCAAATGCGGCGCAGAAACGGTCATAAATCGGACGTTGGACATAGATGCGATTGGCGGCGAGGCAATCCTGTCCTGATGTTGCGAATTTGGCGTCGATGGCGATGGCCACCGCTTTGCCGAGATCGGCATCGGCAAAGACGATCAGCGGCGCGTGGCCGCCAAGCTCCATCACCAGCCGCTTCATCGTCGGCGCACTTTGCGCGGCGATCAGCCGGCCGATCTCGGTGGAGCCGGTAAAACTCATGGCGCGGACGCGCGGATCCTCGCACATGCGACCAACGATCGTCGCGGCCTTGCCGGTGACGATGTTGAAAACGCCGGCGGGCAGGCCGGCGCGTTCGCCGAGTTCGGCCAGTGCCAGCGCCGACAGCGGCGTTTCCGAGGAGGGGTGCGCGACGATGGTGCAGCCGGCGGCAAGTGCCGCCGCTGCCTTGCGGGTCAGCATGGCCGAGGGAAAGTTCCACGGCGTGACCACGCCGACCACACCCAGCGGCTCGCGCCGCACCATCATTTCAGCGTCCGGCAGATGGCTGGTGACGCTCTCGGCGTTGAGACGCTTCGCTTCCTCCGCATACCATTCGACGAAGGAGGCGGCATAGCCGATCTCGCCGAGCGACTCGCTGAGCGGCTTGCCCTGTTCCAATGTCATCAGCAGAGCGAGGTCGTCTTTCGCCGCGATGATCAGCTCGAACCATTTTCGCAGGATTCTTGCGCGTTCCTGCGGCAACAGCGACCGCCAGGCCGGAAAGGCGCGCGCTGCGGCATCGATCGCCTTCGTCGTTTGTTGCGCGTCCAACGCGGCGACGAAAGCGACGGTGGTGCCGGTCGCCGGATCGGTGACTTCGAAGCTTTCGGCTGCCTCGCTCGCCATCCAGTGCCCGTCGACATAAGCGAGTTCGCGCAACAGCCGGCGATCGACAAGACGGTCGAGCGCCTCATGGCGATGCGAGCGGGCGAAATGCGCGGACATGATCGAAGCCTCCCGGTTCGGACTGATGCGGGGAGACTATCCGTCACCGGCAGACAGAGAGGCTGTTTGGACGCCTGAGCTTAGAGAGAGTCTCTCTATCGCGGCGGGAGGGCAGTCGATCTCTCTGGTCTATGTCGACGCCGGCAACAGGTCCGCTATGGGGAGCGCGATTTCATCCTTCACCGTCTTGATGACGATGTAGGTGAAGTAGCGGTCGATGCCGATCTCGCGGTCGAGCAGGCCGTCGACCAGCCGCTGATAGGCGTCGATGTCGCGCGCCATCACCTTCAGCACATAGTCGACGCCACCGCCCACCGACCAGCAGGCGACGATCTCGGGGATGTCGCGGATGACGCGCTCGAAGCGGTCGAAATCGGCCTGTCGGTGGCTGGCCAGCGTCACTTCCATCAGCACGGTGGCGACCGGCGCCACGACGCGCATCGCGATCCGGGCGTGATAGCCCGAGACGACGCCGGCCTTTTCCAGCTTGCGCAGCCGCATCCAGCACGGCGTCGGCGACAACCCGACCTGGTCGGCCAGCGCCAGCTTGGTTATGCGGCCATCGCGCTGGATGGCGTCAAGGATCTTGAGGTCGATCGCGTCGAGTTTCGCAGCAGTCATCAGCGCCCACTTTTTCGTCCACCGTACCATGACGGCGCATTATTTCGATTGTCAATTGCACTGATTTCGATCTCTAATAAGTCATGACATTGTGGCAACCCGATCCCGCGCTCATCCGGCGGCCAGCCTATCAGTCGCTCGCCGACCAGTTCGCGCGTGCCATTCATGACGGGCGCCTTGCCAATGGCGCGCGCCTGCCGACGCATCGCAGGCTTGCCGACGATCTCAAGCTTTCAGTACAGACCGTGAGCCGCGCCTACGAGGAATTGATCCGGCGCGGCCTGATTTCGGGCGAGATCGGCCGCGGCAGTTTCGTCCAGACGCAGCGCCGCGAGCCGGAGCCGCCCTATCTGCCCGAGCGCCTCGGGGAGGTCATCGATCTCTCGATCCTGAAACCGGTCTGCGAGCCGATGCATCTGGAGCGGATGAAGCAGGCGCTGGGCTGGCTTGCCGAAAACCTGCCGTCGAGTTCGGCGCTGTCGTTCCGGCCGAACGTGGTGTTCCCGCGCCACCGCGCCGTGGCGGTCGAATGGCTGAAACTGTGCGGCCTCGATGCCTCCGCGCAGAACATCAGCCTGACCAACGGCGCCACCGCCGGCATGACGGTGGCGCTGATGAGCGTGGCGCCGCCGGGCTCCACCGTTGCTACCGAGGCGATCGGCCACCACACGCTGGTGCCGCTCGCCCGCTATCTCGGCTTCAACCTCGAAGGCCTGCCGATCGACGGAAACGGACTGATTCCGGACGCGTTGGACGAGGCCTGCCGGCTTTCCGACATCCGCGCCGTGTTCGTCCAGCCGTCGGTGATCAATCCTACGGCAACGCTCATGGACGCGGCCCGGCGCGAGCAGATCGCGGCGGTGGCGCGCAAGCATGACATCGCCATTATCGAAAACGATGTGCTGGGCCCGCTGGTCGAGGACCGGCCGCCGCCGGTCGCCGCCTTCGCGCCGGAGCGGACGCTCTACGTCACCTCTTTCACCAAGATCACCGTGCCCGGCCTGCGCATCGGTTATCTCGCCGCGCCCGACCGCTACGTTGCCGCAGTCGCCAATCGGCATCTCGTCTCGAACTGGATGGCGACACCTATGGTGGCCGAAATCGCCACAAAATGGGTGACCGACGGCACCGCGATGGAACTCGTGCGCTGGCAACGCGCGGCGCTGCGGCGGCGGCAGGACATCGCCGGCGAGGTACTGGCCGGCGTCGACTACCGTGCCCGCCGCGACGGATTGCATATCTGGCTGCAACTGCCGGCCGACCGTTCGGAGGAGAGCTTTGTCGCCCAGGCCCGGCTGCAAGGCGTGGCCATCGCCCCCGGCACCTCCTTCCGCATTTCGCAGGCGCCCTGGCATCCGGCGGTGCGCATCTCCTTGGGTTCGACCACCGAGGGGGAACTGCGCGCCGGTCTCGGCGTTGTCACCAAGCTGTTGCTTGGCGATCCGGAGCATTTGCTGCTCGCAATCTGAGTAGGCCGCCCACTGGTGCCAGGCAGCTCTGGGACAACGGCCCAAAAAGCTAGCTGCGATTTGACCGGAAAATGTGCGCAATCAGAATAATTGTCATGATATTATTTTCCCAATTGACATGATTTGACGCGTTCCGCATCGTGAAGGGCATCAGGCTTCTCCAGCACGGGGAAATTATTTGTCCGCATCCGCACCCATCATCAAGGTCGATGCCATCTCGAAAAGCTTCGGCGCCTTCAAGGTGCTGGATGGCTTGTCAATGCAGGTCATGCCGCGCGAAAAGCTGGCGTTGATAGGCCCCTCCGGCTCGGGCAAGACGACGATCCTGCGTATCCTGATGACGCTGGAGCGCATCGACGGCGGTCACATCCAGATTGACGGCGAGCAGCTCTATCACATGGAACGCAACGGCCAGCTGCTGCCGGCCGACGAGCGCCATCTGGCGCGGATGCGTCAGAAGACCGGCATGGTCTTCCAGCTGTTCAATCTGTTTCCGCACAAAAGCGTCATCGACAATGTCACGCTGGCGCCGATACTGACCAAGGGCACGCCGCGCGCCGCCGCCGAGAAACGGGCGATGGAACTGCTCGACATGGTTGGCATGGCCGACAAGGCGAAGGCGATGCCGGCCCAATTGTCCGGCGGCCAGAAGCAGCGCGTGGCGATCGCCCGCGCGCTCGCCTTGCAGCCGAAGATCATGCTGTTCGACGAGGTGACGTCGGCGCTCGACCCGGAGTTGGTCGAGGAAGTGCTCAACGTCTTGTGGCGGCTTTGCGCCGAGACCGACATGACCATGCTGCTGGTCACGCATGAGATGGGGTTCGCCCACGACTTTGCCGACCGGATACTGTTCTTCGATCGCGGTCGGATAGTCGAGGAAGGCAAGCCCGACGAGATTTTCCGCAATCCCAAACAGGAACGCACGCAAGGGTTCCTGAAGAAGATCATCGCGGCCGGACACCGTGTCTGACCGCATGCCAAAGGCGGCTAGCCCGTCCTGAAATCACGCAAACCAAGACAAGAACAAGGAGTTGGGAACATGAAGAAACTTGGCATTCTGGCTGGCGTCGCCGGCCTTGCGATTACGGCGGTTCTCGCGACCTCGGGCGTAGGCTCGGCCGCGGACAAGAAGCTGGAACAACTGAAGGCGCAAGGGTTCGCGCGCGTCGCTATCGCCAACGAGCCGCCCTATACCGCGGTCGCCGCCGACGGCAAGGTTTCGGGCGCCGCACCCGACGTGGCGCGCGAGATTTTCAAACGCCTCGGAGTGGCCGATATCGTCGCTTCGATCTCCGAATATGGCGCGATGATCCCCGGCCTGCAGGCCGGCCGCTTCGACGTCGTCACCGCCGGCCTGTTCATGAAGCCGGAGCGTTGCGCCGCGGTCGCTTATTCCGAGCCGGTCCTGTGCGACGCCGAGGCGATGCTGGTGAAGAAGGGCAATCCAAAGGGCTTCAAGAGCTACCAGGATGTCGCCAAGGACACCTCCGCCACCATCGGCGCCCCCGGCGGCGGCACCGAGGAGAAGCTTGCGCTGAACGCCGGCGTGCCGCGCGAACGTGTCATCGTCGTGCCGGATGGCCAGAGCGGTCTGAAGATGGTGCAGGACGGCCGCATCGATGCCTATTCGCTGCCTGTCCTGTCGATCAACGACCTTATGAAAAAGGCCAATGATCCGAACCTCGAAGTGATTGCCCCGGTGCAGGGCGCGCCGGTCTATTGCGACGGCGCCGCCTTCAAGAAGGGCGACGAGGCGCTGCGCGATGCCTTCGACGTCGAGCTCGCCAAGATGAAGAAGTCGGGCGAATTCGCAAAGATCATCGAGCCTTATGGCTTCTCGGCGGCGGCCGCGATGTCGACGACGCGCGAAAAACTCTGCTCGGCGAAGTAGAGCGCTCTTCTTCCTTCTCCCCGTTGAACGGGGAGAAGGAACCTAAATCGCGAACGTTGGAACTTCTAATCGAATGACCCAGTGGTCCGGCTATTTCGGCCTGATATTTCAGGGAGCGCTTGTCACCATCGAGCTCACGCTGATGGGGTCGGTGCTTGCCCTGATCATGGCCTTTCTCGCCGGCATGGGACGCCTGTCGCGCTTCTTCGTGCTGCGAGCCTTGGCAACGGCCTATATCGAATTCTTCCGCGGCACCTCGATCTTCGTGCAGCTGTTCTTCGCCTATTTCGTGCTGCCGCTGCTGGGCCTTGAACTGACCCCGCTGCAGGCCGGGGTGTTGGCACTGGGACTTAACGTGGGGGCCTATGCCGCCGAGGTGGTTCGCGGCGCCGTGCAGTCGATCGGCCGCGAACAGCATGAGGCCTGCATCGCGCTCAATCTTGGCCGATGGCAAGGCATGCGCCATGTCATCCTGCCGCAAGCGTTTCTGGTAATGCTGCCGACCTTCGGCAACAATGCCATCGAACTGCTCAAGGCGACATCGGTCGTCTCGCTGATCTCGCTCGCGGATCTGACCTTCCAGGCACAGGTGGTGCGCGCCCAGACCGGCAACACCATGGTGCCGTTCACCACCATTCTCATCGTCTATTTCATCCTGTCGCTGCTCATCTCGTGGGGTGTCCGCTCGCTGGAACGCCGCATGGCACGCGGCCTCGACGGAGTGCGCGTCTGATGGCCGGAGCATTCCTGATGAATTGGGCTCGCTGATGGATTGGGATTGGGATTTCGTCCGGCAGATCCTGCCGACCCTGATCCAGGGGGTGAAGATCACCATCCTGGCGACGCTGCTTGGCTCGGCGCTGGCGGCGATCGTCGGCTTGGGCATCGCCCTGGCGCGCCGTTCGCCCAACAAGGCGGTGTCGCGCACGGTCGGTTGGGTGGCCGAATTCATCCGCGGCACACCGCTCCTAGTACAGCTTTATTTCATCTTCTACGTGCTGCCCGACATCGGCATCCTGCTGCCGCCGCTGGTCGCCGGGGTCATCGGGCTCGGGCTGCACTACGGCACCTACACGGCTGAAGTCTACCGCGCCGGCATCGACAACGTGCCGCGTGGTCAGTGGGAGGCTGCCAAGGCCTGTAATCTCAGCGCCCGGCAGACCTGGTCCTACATCATCATTCCGCAAGCCATCCCGCCGATGATCCCGGCGCTGGCCAACTATTTCATCGCCATGTTCAAGGAGACGCCGCTGCTCTCCGCGATCACCGTGCTGGAACTGATGAACCAGGCCAAGAGCGTCGCCAACACCTACTATCGCTACCTTGAGCCGATCACGCTGGTCGGCGCGTTCTTCCTCGCCATCAGCCTCTGTTCCGTCGTGCTGCTGCGCTGGCTGGAACGCCGCTATGGCAAGATCGAGAGATAACGCATGAAGCCCTTGCCCGAGATCAAGGTCTACCCCAACCGACCCGCGCTCGATGACCGCCCACTCGCGCGGCGTGTTGGCCTGATCATCCTGGCCACCGATCACACGACCGAGCCGGATTTTCGCCGCATGGTGGCGAGCGAACGGATTGGCGTGTATGTCGCGCGCATCCCCTACGCCAATCCGACGACACCTGAGAACTTGCGCAAGATGCAGCCGGCGCTGACGGCGGGCGCGGCCTTGATCCTGCCCGATGAGCCGCTCGACGCCATCTGCTATTCCTGCACGTCGGCCTCGGTGGTGATTGGCGATGGAGAGATCGAGGCTGCGATCCACGCCGCCAAGCCAGGCGTGCCGGTCGTCACACCGCCAAAGGCTGGCGTGCGCGGGCTGAATGCGTTCAGTGTGCGCAGGATCAGCATCCTCACGCCCTATACGGTCGAAACCTCCAGGCCGATGGCGACCTATTTCGCAGAACGCGGTTTCGAGATCGCGAGCTTCACCTGCCTCGGCTTCGAGGATGATCGCGAGATGGCGCGCGTTACCCCGGCGACGCTCGTGGACCTCGCGCGCCAGGCAATGCATCCGCAGGCCGATGCGTTGTTCGTGTCATGCACGGCGCTGCGCGGGGCACTCGCGGTCACCGGCATGGAACAGGCGATCGGTCGCCCGGTGGTGACCAGCAACCAGGCGACCGCCTGGAATTGTCTGCGCCTTTGTGGCGACGAGGCTGCCCACCCCGAATTCGGCCGTCTGATGACGCTGCCCTTGCCGCGCGACTGACGATCATGGTGCCCATAAACCTTGGCGATATCCGTGCCGCGCGCGAGCGAATTGCCGGCAAGGTCGAGCGCACGCCGATCGTGCTTTCGACGGGGCTCTCAGAAAGGCTGGGCGTTCCCGTTCATCTCAAGCTCGAGCACCGCCAGACTACCGGCAGCTTCAAGCTGCGTGGCGCTTCGAATGCCGTCGCTTCGCTCGATGCCGAACACAAGGGGCGCGGCGTCGTCGCGGCATCGACCGGCAATCATGGCCGTGCGCTCGCGCATGCGGCGAAGCTGGAAGGCATGCGCGCGGTGATCTGCATGTCGCGTTTGGTCCCTGAGAACAAGCTGGACGAAATCCGCCGGCTCGGTGCGGAAATCCGTATTGTCGGCAACAGCCAGGACGATGCCCAACAGGAGGTCGAGCGGCTGGTGGCGGAAGAGGGGCTTGTCATGCTGCCACCCTTCGACCATCCGGCCATCATTGCCGGCCAGGGCACGCTCGGGCTGGAAATCATCGAGCAGGTTCCCGAAGCCGCGCTGGTGCTGGTGCAGCTTTCGGGCGGTGGGCTCGCCTCGGGCATGGCGGCGGCCATCAAGGGCGTCAGCCCCAGCACAAAAATCGTCGGCGTATCGATGACACGCGGTGCGGCAATGAAGGCGAGCCTGGATGCCGGCCACCCCGTGCTGGTCGAGGAGTTGCCGACGCTGGCGGATTCGCTCGGTGGCGGCATCGGCCTCGACAACCGGCTGACCTTCGCCATGTGCCGCGACCTGCTCGACGATGTCGTCCTGCTCGGTGAGGACGAAATCGCCGCCGGCATTCGCCATGCCTATGAACAGGAACGCGAGATCGTCGAAGGAGCGGGTGCGGTGGGCATCGCGGCGCTGCTCGCCGGCAAGGTCAAAATGGAGGGGCCGGTGGTGGTTCTGCTTTCAGGCCGCAACATCGACATGGGGCTGCACAGGAAGATCGTCTGCGGGGACATACCGTCGATTTCGGAGGGCGCCGCGTGAGCAAGATGACGATTCTCACCGAAGCTGAACTGCGCACGATCGTGACGCTCGATCTAGATGCCGTCGCCTGCGTCGAAAATGCCTTCCGCGCGCTTGCCACGCTGCCGGTGGCGATGCCGCCGATCCTGCGGCTCGACATCCCCGAGCATCGCGGCGAGGTTGATGTGAAGACCGCCTATGTGCCTGGTATCGATGGCTTCGCCATAAAGATCAGCCCGGGCTTCTTCGACAACCCGAAACTCGGCCTGCCCAGCGTCAACGGCATGATGGTGCTGCTGTCGTCGAAGACAGGGCTGGTCGAGGCCTTGCTGCTCGACAATGGCTATCTCACCGACGTCCGCACTGCTGCCGCCGGAGCCGTCGCGGCCAAGCACCTGTCACGGCCGGACTCATCCGCCGCCGCGATCTTCGGTGCCGGCGTCCAGGCCGGGCTGCAGCTGGAAGCGCTGATGCTGGTGCGGCCGATCACGCAGGCCCGCATCTGGGCGCGCGACGCCGCCAAGGCGCGGACGGCCGCGGCCGCCTTGCGCCAAAGGCTCGGCATCGATGTGCGCGCCGAAGCCGACGCGGCCAACGCGGCTGCTGGCGCCGACATCATCGTCACCACCACGCCTTCGACCGAGCCATTGATCAAGGCCGGGTTTGTCTCGGCCGGCCAACACATCACCGCCATGGGCTCGGACGCCGAGCACAAGAACGAGATCGCGCCGGCGATCCTGCGCATGGCCGATCTCTATGTCGCCGACAGCGCGAAACAGACGCGGCGGCTGGGCGAACTGCACCATGCCATCGCGGCGGGCGTGATGGCTGGAGACGCGGAGGTGGCCGAGATCGGCCAGATCATCGCCGGCGCGGCGCACGGCCGGCGCTCGGCCAGCGACATCACCATCGCCGATCTTACCGGCACGGGTGTGCAGGACACGGCGATAGCCACGCTTGCCCGCGACCGCGCACTGGCCGCGAAAGCCGGAACGATTTTTGAAAGCTGATGCGGGCCGCGGGAGCACGATCCGGAAAATGGCGACCGGTTTTCCCAGAGATCTGCCCAACCAAAAATTACCTGGAGCCGGATTCAACGGAGTTGAAATGGCTCAAGCTCCAACAAACGAGGACGAATGAAATGCAGCCGAACCTGAAATTCTCGCGAAGCGAATATGCCGAACGCCTCGCCAAGACGCGCAAAGCCATGGAGGCGAAGGGCGTCGATCTCCTTGTCGTCAGCGATCCCTCCAACCTGGCCTGGCTGACGGGTTACGACGGCTGGTCGTTCTACGTCCACCAGGCGGTCATCGTGCCGCCTTCGGGCGAGCCGGTCTGGTATGGCCGTGGCCAGGATGCCAACGGCGCCAAGCGCACCGCCTATCTCGCCCACGACAATATCGTCGGCTACGCCGACCACTATGTCCAGTCGACCGAGCGCCATCCGATGGATTTCCTGTCGAGCGTGCTGAACGAGCGTGGCTGGGGCAAGCTCACCGTCGGCGTCGAGATGGACAATTACTGGTTCTCCGCCGCCGCCTTCGCCTCGTTGCAGCAGCATTTGCCGAACGCCCGTTTCGTCGATGCCACCGCGCTGGTCAACTGGCAGCGCGCGGTGAAGAGCCCGACCGAGATCGGCTATATGCGCAATGCCGCCCGCATCGTCGAGGCGATGCATCAGCGCATCTTCGACAAGATCGAAGTCGGCATGCGCAAATGCGATCTTGTCGCCGAGATCTACGATGCCGGCACGCGCGGCGTCGACGGCATCGGCGGCGATTACCCGGCGATCGTGCCGCTGCTGCCGTCAGGCGCGGATGCCTCGGCGCCGCATCTGACCTGGGACGACAAGCCGATGAAGCGGGGCGAGGGCACGTTCTTCGAGATCGCCGGCTGCTACAACCGTTATCATTGTCCGCTGTCGCGCACCGTCTTCCTCGGCAAGCCGACGCAGGAATTCCTCGATGCCGAGAAGGCGACGCTGGAAGGCATGGAGGCGGGCTTGGCAGCCGCGAAGCCAGGCAATGCCTGCGAGGACATCGCCAATGCCTTCTTCGCCGTGCTCAAGAAATACGGCATCGTCAAGGACAACCGCACCGGCTATTCGATCGGGCTTTCCTATCCGCCGGACTGGGGCGAACGCACGATGAGCCTGCGTCCGGGCGATCGGACCGAGCTCAAGCCCGGCATGACTTTCCATTTCATGACCGGTCTCTGGCTGGAGACGATGGGACTGGAGATCACCGAGTCCATCCTGATCACCGAAACCGGTGTGGAGTGCCTGGCCAATGTGCCGCGCAAGCTGGTGGTGAAGGATTGAGCCCGATGTCCAGTCTTCGCCCGTCGCCGGTCGCGCCGACCGTCGACTTCGACCGGGACGGCGTCCAGCATGGTTTCCTGCGCTTGCCCCATAGCCGCGACGACTCGGCCTGGGGTTCGGTGATGATCCCGATCTGCGTCATCCGCAACGGCAGGGGGCCGGCGGCGCTGCTGACCGGCGGAAATCATGGCGACGAGTACGAAGGGCCGCTGGCGCTCTACGAACTTGCCCGCACGCTCGATCCCCGCCAGGTCAGCGGCACGGTGATCATTGTGCCGGCGATGAACTATCCGGCTTTTCGAGCCGGCACGCGCACCTCGCCGATCGACAAGGGCAATATGAACCGCAGCTTTCCGGGCCGGCCCGACGGCACGGTGACGCAGAAGATCGCCGACTATTTCCAACGCGAGTTGCTTCCCCGCGCGGATGTAGTCTTCGACTTCCATTCCGGTGGCAAAACCCTGGATTTCGTGCCGTTCTGCGCCGCCCACACCTTGCCCGACAAGGCACAGGAGCAGAAAGCCTTTGCCGCCGTGGCGGCATTCGCGGCACCGTTCTCGATGCGCATGACCGAGATCGATGCGGTCGGCATGTATGACACCGCGGCCGAAGAGATGGGCAAGGTGTTCGTCACCACGGAGCTCGGCGGCGGCGGCACATCGCGAGCCGAGACGGTGCGGATCGCCCGGCGCGGCATCCTCAACGTGCTGCGCCACGCCGGCATCGTCGCCGGGGCGGTCGAGACGGGCAGGACCCAGTGGCTGGACATGCCGTCGGGGGACTGCTTCTGCTTCGCCGAAGACGACGGCATGATCGAAACCATGGTCGATCTCGGCGAGCCCGTCGAGGAAGGCGCCGTGTTGGCCCGCATCCATTCCACCGGCCGCACCGGCGCTGCTCCGCGCGAAATCCGGGCGAAAATGTCGGGCATGCTGGCCGCGCGGCATTTTCCAGGCTTGGTCAAGGCCGGTGACTGCGCCGCGGTGATCGCCGTGAAGGTCGATTGAGCAAAGCAGTTTGTACACAGGCAGGAAAGAGACGTCGATGCTCCACTCATCGCGTGAAGCCGCTCGTCTCCCTTTCCCCTGATGGTTGCGCTCGGAACGCTATCCGGTCGCCGGTCATGCCGGAAGTAAATTTTTGCAATGAACAAAGGTCTAAATTAACGAGAAGCCGGGCAAATTGGGAGAAGTAGGCGAGTTATCCTCGCTGCGGTGCCGTTGCTGATGCTGCGACGGACCAAGCAGCGCGGCAACCGTCGTCAAAGGGGCGGGCGGTTGGTCTGATCATGAAGTCTTCGACTGGAGAACATTATCCGGCGCTCGACCATGTTCGCGGCCTTGCGGCATTCCTGGTCTTTACCTGGCATTTCCTTCACCAGTCTCCCGATGGTCCCGTACCCTATGGCTTCGTACCGGCTCTGCCTGTCTTCAGCTTTCTGGACGAAGGACACACCGGCGTTTCGCTGTTCATGGCGCTCTCGGGCTATCTCTTTGCCAAGCTGCTTGACGGAAGACAGGTCAACTATTTGCCGTTCTTTGCCAACCGGGCGCTGAGGTTGCTGCCACTTCTGCTCGCCGTGATCGTCATCGAGGCCTGTCGCAGGCATCTCGCTGGCCAACCCCTGGACGAGTATTTCACCGACGTCGGCAAGGGCATCATCTTTCCCACCCTTCCGAACGGGGGCTGGTCCATAACCGTCGAAGCGCATTTCTACCTTCTGCTTCCATTCCTGCTGATGGCGACCAGGCGATTTCCGTTCGCCCCTCTGCTGTTCATCGCGGCAACCATTTTGCTGAGATATGCACCCTATACGCACCTCGGCGAGGTGCAGTTGGCGGCATCGACAACCATCATTGGCCATGCCGACCAGTTTGTGGCTGGCATTCTTGCTTTTCATCTCCGTG
Organism: Mesorhizobium sp. ES1-4; assembly: GCF_020164745.1. Taxonomy (GTDB): domain Bacteria; phylum Pseudomonadota; class Alphaproteobacteria; order Rhizobiales; family Rhizobiaceae; genus Mesorhizobium. The sequence continues at coordinate 84,056 of NZ_JAIUGV010000008.1, forward strand.
CTCATGCGATGGATCGGCACTGGCTGGCGCTCGCCGTTCTCATCGCATTTTCAAGCTTCTTTTGGTGGTTCGATGCCGCTGGCGGATTTTACCAACTTGGCGGTTATCCGTCGCCCCATTGGATATGGATCATATTGCCGACCCTGGAGGCGGCGGCCTACGCATTCGGCATCGCCTATTACGACACCAGCTTTTCAAGAAAGCGGACAAGCCTGCCGTTCAAGATCCTGGAGAAAGCGGGAGCTTACAGTTATTCGATCTATCTCCTGCACCTGTTCTTCGTCATGCAATTGGCGGCATTCATCGACGTAAACATCATGAATATCAGCAATTTCTACGTCGCTTGCCTTTGGTCCGCCTTTTGCTTTCTGGCGACAATCCCGATCGGTTACCTCAGTTATACCTGTATCGAAGCACCTTTTTTGCGCATGCGCATGCGATATGCGGTGCCGCGGATTGCTGATCTGAACCCGGCCCAGGGACCGGCTGGCCACGTCGGCAGCGGAGCACCTACCCCCCTCTAGGGAAGCGGCACGCTGGTCACTGGGATAGAGGGCGGCGGCCTGTCGCGAAATTCCAAGCCCAAGGGGTAGGGCCGCCCGCGATCAACTGTGGTGCTGTTGCCAGCGGGCCGGTTCGCTGCCACATATTGCAACATCAGTGCTCGACACGAGGATCGCCATGTCTCCCGTCAGCCACCTGCCGGCGCGCGCCCTTGCTCCGCGCCGCCATGACGAGATCCTGCGGCGGCTAGGCGCCCAGGGTTCCGTCAGCGTCGCCGAACTGGCCGGGTTCTTCGAAGTCTCGCGCGAAACCATCCGCCGCGACCTGAAGCTGCTTTCGGACCAGGGCAGGCTCGGCATCGTGCATGGTGGGGCTGCCCGCTTCGAGCCGAGCGAACCGGCGATGAGCCTGCGCAGCCAGGAAAATGCCGGTGGCAAGGCGGCGATCGGCAGGGCCGCCGCCGGTCTGGTCAGGGATGGCATGGTGGTCTTTCTCGACTCCGGCACCACCACTTTGGCCATCGCGCATGCCATCACGGATCTGCGCGATCTGACGATTTGCACGGCCAGCCTGAAGATAGCGCTGCACCTTTGCCATGTCCCCGGCATGCGCGTGCACATGCTGGGCGGCGAAGTCGACCCGAGCGAAGAGGCGGCTTCCGGCATAGATACGCTCGATGCGATGGCCCGCTTTCGCGTCGACATCGCCTTCCTCGGTGGCGGCGCCCTGTCGCCGGATGGCGAAGTGACCGATTTCACGCGGGCCGGCGCCGAGCAGCGTGGCCGGATGATCGGGCTCGCCGGCAAGGCCTATTTCGTCCTCGACCGCAGCAAGTTCGGCAAGCTGACGCCGCTCAGGATTCCGAACTTCGAACGGGCCGCCGGTGTGATCGTCGACGCTGATCCCGAACCAGCGCTCGTCGAAGCGCTTTCGCAAAAGGGGCCTGAACTCATCGTCGCAGCTTGATGTGATATTTTGTGATATTTTGTGACTTTTTGAGTTGATGTTTGGCGTTGCTGTGCTAGTGTGCCGGCCATTCCTTGAATGGCGGAACGCTGATGGCACATGAATTTCCCACCCAGGCACGCGTGGTCATTATCGGCGGCGGCATTATCGGCTGTTCGGTGGCCTATCATCTGACCAAACTGGGCTGGAGCGATGTGGTGCTGCTCGAACAGGGGCAGCTCAGCGGCGGCACCACCTGGCATGCCGCCGGTCTTGTCGGTCAGTTGCGTAGCCATTCCAACATGACCAGCCTGATCCGGTATTCCACGCAGCTTTACAGCGAACTGGAGGCCGAGACCGGTCTTGCCACCGGCTGGAAGAATTGTGGTTCGCTGTCCCTAGCGCGTACGGCGGACCGCATGACGGTGTTGAAACGCACGGCCGCGTCGGCGCGCGCCCAAGGGGTCGAGATCGAGGTCATCTCGCCCCGAGAAGCCGCGGAGCTGTGGCCGGTCATGGCTGTCGACGACCTCGCCGGCGCCGTCTGGCTGCCCGGAGACGGCAAGGCCAATCCCTCCGATCTCACGCAATCGCTTGCCAAGGGCGCGCGCAATGGCGGCGCCAAAATCTTCGAGCGGGTCAAGGTGTCAGGCATCAGCGTCGGGAACGGCGTCGCGCGCGGTGTCGAGACCGACCATGGCGACATTGCCGCCGAGATCGTCGTCAACTGCGCCGGCCAATGGGCGCGCAAGGTCGGGCTGATGTGCGGCGTGTCGGTGCCGTTGCATTCGGCCGAGCACATGTACATCGTCACCGGCCGGATCGAGGGCGTGCATCCGGACCTGCCCGTCATGCGCGACCCTGACGGCTTCATCTATTTCAAGGAAGAGGTCGGTGGCCTGGTCATGGGCGGCTTCGAGCCGCATGCCAAGCCTTGGGGCATGGACGGCATCCCCGAAAATTTCGAATTCGCGCTGCTGCCGGACGACTGGGACCAGTTCGAGATCCTGATGGAAAACGCGCTTGTTCGCGTGCCGCGGTTGGCGCAGGCCGAGGTCAAGAAATTCTACAATGGTCCAGAAAGCTTCACGCCCGACAACAATTTCCTCCTCGGCGAGGCGCCCGAACTGAAGAATTTCTATGTCGGCGCCGGCCTCAACTCGATGGGCATTGCCAGCGCCGGCGGCACCGGCAGGGCGCTGGCCGAATGGATCGTCAACGGCGCGCCGACCATGGATTTGTGGCCGGTCGACATCAGGCGCTTCGCCTCGTTCAACAACAATCCGCGCTGGCTGCATGACCGCGTCAAGGAGACGCTCGGCCTGCACTATGCCATGCCATGGCCGAACCGCGAGTTGGATACTGCTCGGCCCTTCCGGCGATCACCGCTTTACGACCGGCTTGCCGCCAAAGGAGCCTGCTTCGGCTCCAAAATGGGCTGGGAGCGCGCCAACTGGTTTGCCGGTCCAGAAGAGAAGGCCGAAAACGCCTATGCCTTCGACCGCCAGAACTGGCACGAAGCGGTGCGGCGCGAGATGAAGGCGACGCGTGAGGCTGTGGCGATCTTCGACCAGACCTCCTTCGCCAAGCTTCTTGTCCAGGGCCGCGATGCCTGTGCGGCGTTGAACCGGATCTGCGCCGGCGAAATCGATGTGCCGGTGGGCACGTCGGTCTACACGGGCGTGCTCAATGCGCGCGGCGGTTACGAGAGCGATCTCACGGTGATGCGGCTCGGCGCGGAAAAATTCCTCATCGTCACCGGCTCCGCCCAGGCAGTCCACGATGCCGACTGGATCGTCAAGAATATTCCGGCCGATGCACATGCCATCCTGACCGACGTCACCTCATCCTATGCCGTGCTGGCTGTGATGGGGCCGCGCTCGCGCGATCTGCTCGGCAAGCTGTCCTCGGCGGACTTTTCCAACAGCGGCTTTCCCTTCGCCGCCATTCGCGAAATCGACATCGGCTATGCCACAGCCTATGCCAACCGCATGACCTATGTCGGTGAGCTCGGCTGGGAACTGATCGTGCCGACCGAATTCGCTGTTGGAGTCTATGAGGCGCTGCATGATGCCGGCCGCGAATTCGGCTTGGCCGACGCCGGCTACTACGCGCTCGATGCCTTGCGCATCGAAAAGGGCTTTCGCGCCTGGGGCCGCGAACTGACGCCTGACATCAACCCCTGGCAGGCGGGGCTTGGCTTTGCCGTCGCGATGGACAAGCCAGGCGGTTTCATCGGGCATGATGCGCTCGCCGCTGCGAAATCCTCGTCGGCACTGACCAAGCGCATCGTGCTGTTCACAACAGACGACGCCGAGCCGATGCTGTGGGGCGGCGAGCTGATCCTGCGCGACGGCAAACCGGTCGGCGAGGTCCGCTCAGCCGCGTACGGCCATACGCTCGGGCGCTCGGTCGCGCTCGGGCTGATCGAGCATGAAACGGGCGTCGACACCTCATTCCTGCGTGACGGCCGTTTCGAGATCGAACTCGCTGGAATACGCCATGCGGCTACCCCGCATCTGCGCACCCCTTACGACCCGAAGTCCGAGCGGGTCAAAGCGGATGCGGTTGAAGTGAGAGAGGCGGCGTAGAACACTTAATCCGCCGACATCGAGCGCGCCATGTCGAGAAAGGCGCGCACCAGCTTGCCGCCGCTGCGTTCGCGCAGGCAGATCAACGCCTCGTCCATCAAGGTCTCGGGCGCGTCGATGGTGATCGGGACGAGCCGCGAATCCTGGCCGAATTCCGCCGCCGAGACAAAGCCGATGCCGGCCCCCGAGGCGACGATCTCGCGCACGGCCTCGCGGCCCTCGGCCTCGATCGCCGGCCGCAATTCGACCTTCGCGACGGCGGCGAGTTCTTCGAGCTTGTGGCGCGTCTTCGAGCCACGCTCGCGCATGACCAGCGATTCCTGCGCGAGCTGCTTGAGGGTCAGCGATTTCTTTCCCGACAGTGGATGATCGATGGAGGTGAAGGCGATGATCGGCGTCGAGTTCAGTTTCAGCACTTCGAAATCGCGTCCGGCCGGCACTTCGCCCAGCACACCGATGTCGGCGTCGTAGCTGTAGAGGCTGCTGATCACCGTTTCGGTGTTGCCGGAGCGCACCGAAACCTGCACGCCGGGATAGCGGGCCCGGAAGCTGCCGAGGATGTGAAGCAGATGGTGCGCTGCGTCGGCGACGATGCGCAGCGTACCGGAACGCAGAGCCCGTGACTCCGTCAAGAGCTCCAGCGCCTGTTGCTCGGTATCGAACATGCGGTGGGTTATTTCGAGCAGCTTCTGGCCCGAATGGGTCAGCGTGACCTGCTTCTTGTTCCGGTTGAACAACAGCACGTCGTACTCTTCCTCGAGCTTGCGCACCTGGTCCGATATCGCCGGCTGGGTCAGGAACAGTGCTTCGGCCGCACGCGAGAAGCCGCCTGAGATCGCCACCTGATGAAAAGCTCGCAGCTGAACGTAGCGCATTTTATGTGCCTTTCGGGTCGCGAAGTCGACGGCACCTTATCATAAGCCTTGCTAGTCAAAAGACCGGAATGAACGATTCCTCTGATGCTTGGGGATGAACCACCTACGTTCACAGCCGTGTCATGACCGACATGCAGCCTGTCCTATGGGCTTAGCACTATCGCCATAATCGATACATCGATACAAAATAACGATTTTACAAATATATCGTCCGGACCAACAATGGCGCCACATCAAAAAGCAGAGACCTGTCGGAGGACACCATGCTCGCCGAGACGAAATTTGCCGCGGAGCCGCTGGCCAGGCCGGCGCTGGGTGAGCCCTATCTTTTGACTCCCGGGCCGCTCACCACCGCCTATTCGGTCAAGCAGGCGATGCTGCGCGACTGGGGATCCTGGGACGGCGACTTCCGCGACATGACATCAGACATGCGCCGCCGCCTGCTGGCGCTGACCGGCGACGCGAAAGGCGAGTTCGACTGTGTGCCGATGCAAGGCAGCGGCTCCTTCTGTGTCGAGGCGATGCTGGGCTCGTTCGTGCCGAAGGACGGCAAGGTCCTAGTGCTGGCCAACGGCGCCTACGGCCTGCGTGCCGCACAGACCATGCAATACCTTGGCCGCGCCTATACGCTGATCGACAAGGGTGACTACCTGCCGCCGCGCGGCGACGAGGTGGCGGCCGCTCTAGAGGCCGATCCCGCGATCACGCATGTCATCGCCATTCACTGCGAGACCAGCTCCGGCATTTTGAACCCGGTCGCCGAGATCGCCGACGCCGTCCATGCCAAGGGCCGCAAGCTGCTCGTCGATTCCATGAGTGCGTTCGGCGCCGTTGCGCTCGACGTCAACGAGATCCGTTACGAGGCAATGGTCTCGTCGGCCAACAAATGCATCGAGGGCGTGCCGGGTTTCGGCTTCATCATTGCGCGCAAGAGCGAGCTTGAAGCCGCCAAGGGCCGCAGCCACTCGCTGTCGCTCGACGTCCATGCGCAATGGGCGCACATGAACAAGACCGGCCAGTGGCGCTACACGCCGCCGACACACGTCGTCGCCGCCTTTCTGGAGGCGCTGCGCCAGCACGAAGCCGAAGGCGGCGTCGCCGGTCGCGGCGCCCGCTACAGCAGGAATCGCGACGTCATGGTGGCCGGCATGCGCGAACTCGGCTTCGAAACCCTGCTCAGGGATCGCTGGCTGTCGCCGATCATCGTCACCTTCTTCAACCCGGCCCATGCCAACTTCGCTTTCGACCGCTTCTATGAACTGATGAAAGAGAAGGGCTTCATCATCTATCCAGGCAAGCTCACTGTCGTGGACAGTTTCCGCGTCGGCTGCATCGGCCAGATGGATGAACATGTCATGCGCCGCGTCGTCGAGGCGGCGGCGCAATCGCTGAAGGAAATGGGCGTCGACACCGCCGCTCCACCCGCCGCAGCAATCGCCGAGCGCGCCAAACTCGCCGCCTGAAGCGGCAGATTTCGAGGATTTCCATGAACCAGATGTCTCCCGTCAACGTCGCCGTCAACGGCCGCACCTACGCCTGGCCACGCGTGCCGGCGATCGCCATCTGCCTCGACGGCTGTGAGCCGGCCTATCTGGACGAGGCTATTCAGGCCGGGCTGATGCCGGCCCTGGTCAGGATCAAGCAGAAGGGCACGGTGCGCATGGCGCACTCGGTCATCCCGAGCTTCACCAATCCCAACAATCTGTCGATCGCCACCGGCCGGCCGCCGTCGGTGCACGGCATCTGCGGCAACTATCTCTACGAGCGTGAGACCGGCAAGGAAGTGATGATGAACGACCCGCGCTTCCTGCGCGCGCCGACCATCTTTCAGGCCTTCTACGACGCCGGTGCCAAGGTCGCCGTGGTGACCGCCAAGGACAAGCTGCGTGCGCTGCTCGGCAAGGCGCTTGCCTTCGACGAGGGTCGCGCGCTGTGCTTTTCGGCGGAAAAATCGGACACCACGACGGTCGCCGAGCACGGCATCGACAATGCCTCGAAGCACTTTGGGCTTCCAGTGCCGGAAGTCTATTCGGCGGAACTGTCGGAATTCGTCTTCGCCGCTGGCGTCCAGCTGCTCAGGGAATTCCATCCTGACATCATGTACCTGACGACCACCGACTATGTGCAGCATAAATATGCGCCCGGCGTGCCCCAGGCCAACGCCTTCTACGAAATGTTCGACAAGTACCTGACAGAGCTCGACGCGCTGGGTGCCGCGATCGTCGTCACCGCCGACCATGGCATGAAGCCCAAGCACAAGCCGGACGGGTCGCCCGACGTCGTCTACGTCCAGGACCTGCTCGACGAATGGCTGGGCAAGGACGCCGCCCGCGTCATCCTGCCGATCACCGACCCCTATGTGGTGCATCACGGCGCGCTGGGTTCCTTCGCCACCGCCTATCTGCCTGACGGCGCCGACCAGGCCGGCATCATGGCGCGGCTGGCCGCGACCGACGGCATCATGCTGGTCGTCGACAGCCCGACGGCGTGCGAGCGCTTCGAACTGCCGGCCGACCGCATCGGCGACATCGTGCTGATCTCGACCGAGAACAAGACGATCGGCACCAGCGAACACCGCCACGATCTCGCGGCCCTCAACGAACCGCTGCGCTCGCATGGCGGACTGACCGAGCAGGAAGTGCCGTTCATCGTCAACCGCGTGCTGCCGGATCTGCCCAACGAGCCCGTGCTGAGGAACTTCGACGCATTTTACTACGCCACCATGGCGGCCGCGCTGGCATAGGCTGAGCCAATGTCGACCCCCACTCCGCCTCGCTTTGCTCGGCACCTCTCCCCCGATCGACGGGGGAGAGGAAAGGCGCCAAGCCGATCCCGCAGCGTGTTGGTTGGGAAACAATGGGGCGCTGACGTTGCCGAACTTCCTCTCCCCCGTCGATCGGGGGAGAGGTGGCCCGGAGGGCCGGAGTGGGGGTCGACCCTGTGCCCCAACGGACCCAAGAAGCTGCTGGAGCAGAGCCCATGACCAAACTTGACCCTGCCATCAAAGTTCGCCACGAGCCGATGCGCATTGCCGGCAAGAAAGTCGATGCCGACAGCATAGTCGAGGTGCGTTACCCCTGGAACGACACCGTCATCGGAACCGTTCCCGCCGGCCGCGCCGAGCATGCGCGAAAAGCCTTCGAGATTGCCGCCGGCTACAAATCGAAGCTGACCCGCTACGAGCGTCAGCAGATCCTGTTTCGCACCGCCGAAGCCCTGGCGTCGCGCCGGGAGGAGATATCCGATCTGATCACGCTCGAGCTCGGCATCTCCAAGACGGACTCGCTCTACGAAGTCGGCCGCGCCTATGACGTGTTCACGCTGTCGGCGCAGATGTGCATCCAGGACGATGGCCAGATATTCTCGTGCGATCTCACCCCCCACGGCAAGGCGCGCAAGATCTTCACCACGCGCGAGCCGCTGAAGGCGATATCGGCGATCACGCCGTTCAACCACCCGCTCAACATGGTCTCGCACAAGGTGGCCCCGGCGATCGCCACCAACAATTGCGTTGTGGTGAAGCCGACCGAGTTGACGCCTATGACGGCACTGCTGCTCGCCGACATCCTTTACGAAGCCGGCCTGCCGCCGGAAATGCTCTCGGTGGTGACCGGCTGGCCGGCCGATATCGGCAACGAGATGATCACCAACGACAACATCGATCTCATCACCTTCACCGGCGGCGTGCCGGTCGGCAAGATGATCGCGCGCACCGCCGGCTACAAGCGTCAGGTGCTGGAGCTCGGCGGTAACGATCCGCTGATCATTCTCAACGATCTCTCCGACGAGGATCTGGCCAAGGCCGCCGATCTCGCCCTGGCGGGTGCGACCAAAAACTCCGGCCAGCGCTGTACCGCGGTCAAGCGAATCCTGGTCCAGGAGAGCGTCGCCGATCGCTTCGTGCCGTTGGTGCTGGAGCGGGCGAAGAAAATCCGCTTCGGCGACCCGATGGACCGCGCGACCGATCTCGGCACCGTTGTGCACGAGAAGGCGGCGGCGCTGTTCGAAACCCGCGTCCACATGGCCGCCGAGCAGGGCGCCGAGATTCTCTACAATCCCGGCCGCCAGGGCGCGCTGCTGCCGCCGATCGTTGTCGATCGTGTGCCGCACACATCCGAACTGGTGATGGAAGAGACCTTCGGGCCGATCATCCCCATCGTGCGCGCGCCCGACGATGACGAGGCGCTGATCGCGTTGTCCAACTCGACCGCCTTCGGACTGTCGTCGGGCGTCTGCACCAACTCGTTTCCCCGCATGCAGAAATACATCGCCGGCCTGCAGGTCGGCACGGTCAACATCTGGGAAGTGCCGGGCTACCGCATCGAGATGTCGCCCTTCGGCGGTATCAAGGATTCGGGCAATGGCTACAAGGAAGGCGTCATCGAGGCGATGAAGAGCTACACCAATGTGAAGACGTTTTCGCTGCCCTGGTCCTGACCGGATCACACTGGCTGGCAGGACAAATCGAGGGGGCGTTTCGCGCTCCCTCATTCGCGTTTCGGAGACAATGATGGCCGCGATAACCGAGCTTGTGCATACCGAGGGCGATTCCAACACCACGGCGGCCCGCGGCCGCTGGGATGCCGGCCAGGACGATCCCCGCATCCGCGGCCTGCTCGATCGCGACGCGGCCGCCTTCATGCACCAGAGCCTGTCCAGCCCCTGCCTTTCGACGATCGCCAAGGCCGAGGGCATCTGGATCGAGGACACCGCCGGTCGCCGTTTCATGGACTTCCACGGCAACAGCGTGCATCACCTCGGCTACGGCCACCCAAAACTGGTGGCGGCGATCAAGAAGCAGCTCGACGACCTCTGCTTCGCGCCGCGCCGCTTCACCTGCGAGCCTGCCGTCGAACTGGCGGAGAGACTGGCGGCCCTCGCGCCAGGCGATCTCGGCAAGGTGCTGTTCACCACCGGCGGCTCCGATGCCATCGAGGTCGCGCTGAAGATCGCGCGCGCCGCCACCGGCCGTTTCAAGACCGTGTCGTTCTGGGATGCTTTCCACGGTGCCGGCTTCGGCGCGGCCAGCGTCGGCGGCGAGGCGACGTTCCGCTCGCATATCGCAGGCCCGATGATGACCGGCACCGAGCACGTCGCTCCCTGGGACGGCTATCGCTGCCCTTACGGTCACCATTCCCTGGAGGCATCGGGGCTCGCCTGTGTCAACATGATCGCCTATGTGCTCGGCCGCGAACAGGACGTGGCGGCGGTCGTCGCCGAGCCGATGCGGGCGACGCCCAATCCACCGCCGCCCGGTTTCTGGAAGCGGGTGCGCGAGGCCTGCGACCGCTATGGCACGCTGCTGATCTTCGACGAGATCCCGACCGGCCTCGGCAAGACCGGCAAATTCTTTGCCCATGAGCATGACGGCGTCACGCCCGACATCGTCGTCCTCGGCAAATCGCTCGGCGGCGGCATCTTGCCGATCGCCGCCGTCATCGCGCGCCGCGACCTCGACGTCACGGGCGGCTTTGCCATCGGCCATTACACCCACGAGAAGAACCCGGTAACGACGCGCGCCGCGCTGACGACGATCGACATCATTTTGGAAGAGGGATTGGTCGAACGGTCGGCCGAACTCGGTCGGCATATGCTGGGGCGCATGCAGGATCTGATGGCGCGCTCGCCCCATGTCGGCGACGTCAGGGGCAGGGGGCTGATGGTCGGTGTCGAACTCGTCGAGGATCGCGCCACGCGTCAACCCGCGCGCGATCTTGCCGAGCGTGTCTTCTATGCCTGTCTCGAGCAAGGCCTGAGCTTCAAGATCAGCCAAGGCAACGTGCTGACGCTCTCGCCGCCGCTGGTCATTTCGAAGGCCGATCTCGATCGCGCGCTCGACATCGTCGAAGCCGCGGTGCTGGCGGCCTGACCATGAAGGCCGTCCGTACCGACCGGGAACTCGAATGTCCGGGTATTGACGCCGGCTTGCGGGCGAGGGGCGTCGACCTGGTGACGCTTCCGGACGGCATCCCCGAAGCCGATCTCGCCGATGCGGTCGCCGACGCGGATCTTCTGCTCATGTGCTACACGCCGATCACGGCGCGGGTGATCGACGCGGCGCCGAGGCTGAAGGGGATCGTCAAATATGGCGTCGGCATCGATGCCATCGACATCCCCGCCGCGATGCGACGCGGCATTCCCGTGGTCAACGTGCCCGACTATGCCGAAGAGACCGTCGCCGAAGGTGCCTTCGCTTTGATGATCGCGCTCGCCAAGCGGCTGCCGGCGATCACACGGGCAATGTCGCGCGATGGCTGGATCTGGCCCGAGCAAACCTGGCTGGGGCGCGATATAGCAGGGGCCACGCTTGGGCTCGTCGGTTGCGGCAAGATCGGCCGCAGCATGGCCCGCATGGCAGGCCAGGGATTTCGCGCGCGCGTCCTTGGCTTTGACCCCGGTGTGGATGCCGCGGCGATGCACGCCTCCGGCATCGAGAAAGCCGGCGACCTCCATGCCATGTTGCGTGCCTGTGATTTCGTTTCCATCCATTGCGTGTTGAACGACAGGACACGCGGGCTGATCGGCGAGGCGGAGCTCGCTTGCCTCAAGCCTTCCGCGATCATCGTCAATGTCTCACGCGGCGCGCTGATAGATGAGGCTGCGCTCGTCGCGGCGATCGTGGCCGGGCGCATCGGTGGCGCCGGGCTCGATGTCTATTCGGTGGAGCCGCTGGCAAAGTCGGGCCATCCGATGAGCGAGCTGTTCGGTCGCGACAATGTGATCCTTCTTCCGCATCTCACTTTCTTCACGCGTGAGGCGATGCACCGGCTTGAGGACGATACGCTCGCGCGCTGTTTCGAGATACTCGAGGGCCGCCCGGTGACCATCCGCTCGCATGATCCGCGATTGCGGGCACAGACGGCAGGCATTGCGTTCCGCTGATAACCAATATTCTTCAAGCGGATAGCCGGCCTGCGTTCTGCCACGGCCGCGTCCACGACATGGATGCGACAGTTCCATGACAAATATCAGAGGAAGTTTGGCTCTCATAAAATAAATAGATTTTACTTATCGATCGCCGATCCCCAGAGTTGTCACAACGACGACATCCAACCGGCTCAACGTCCGTCAGAGATCCAAGGCCGGTTGGTCCTAGTGCATCGCAGAATGTGCCTTCAATCAAAAGGGGAACTCGTTATGAAATCGCGAACTGCAACCATTGCCATGACTTTTGCCGCATCGCTGCTGGCCTCGTCGGCTCTTATCGGACCGGCGCTCGCCGACGGCGTCGTCACCATATATTCCGCCGATGGCCTCCATGACGGCAACGGCAGCTGGTACGAGACCGAATTCGCCGCCTTCACCAAGGCCACGGGCATCACCGTTCAGTATATCGAGGCAGGCTCGGGCGGCGTCGTCGAGCGCGTCGCGAAGGAGAAGTCGAACCCGCAGGCCGACGTGCTGGTGACCTTGCCGCCTTTCATCCAGCGCGCCGCCGCGGACGGCCTGCTGCAGGACTACAAGCCGGAGGCCGCGTCCCAGATTGACGGCGGCACCGACAAGTACCGGCCGCTGGTCAACAACTACATGAACTTCATCTACAATAGCCAGGTGCTGTCGGAAGCACCTAAGACCTACGACGACCTGCTCGATCCGAAGTTCAAGGGCAAGATCCAGTATTCGACGCCCGGCCAGGCCGGCGACGGCACTGCCGTGATGCTGCAGATCATTCATGCTTTCGGCGGCGAGGATGCGGGCTTCGCCTTCATGAAGAAGCTGCAGGACAACAATGTCGGCCCGTCCGCCTCGACCGGCAAGCTGACCGCTCTGGTCAACAAGGGTGAACTGCATGTCGCCAATGGCGATCTGCAGATGAACATGTCGCAGATGGCCGACAACCCGAACATCAAGGTGTTCTGGCCGGCGGGACCCGACGGCACCCGCTCCACCTTCGCGCTGCCTTATGAAATCGGTCTGGTCACCGGTGCGCCCAATGGCGACAATGGCAAGAAGCTGATCGACTTCCTGCTGTCCAAGGAAGCCCAGTCGACCGTAAGCTCGATTGCCATCGGTATGCCCGCCCGCAAGGACGTGACGCCGTCCGACGCCAATTTCGCCAAGTTGCAGGCGGCGATGAAGGGCCTGACCATCTGGTCGCCGAACTGGGACGACGCGCTGGCCAAGCTTCCCGCCTACGTCAAGAAGTGGAACGAAGCGACCGGAAGTTGATCCCCAAGGGACAGGATCCGGAGGACAACGCCATGTCGGCCGTCACCTTCACGGGTAACAGTGTCATGGATATCGACGCCGCGAAGGTTCGCGGCGCCGGTTCCAACGTCTACTTCGACAAGGTCAGCGTCGCGTATGGCACGCATGTCGTCCTGCACCCGCTGACGCTCGATATCGCTCCTGGCGAAATCCTGGCGATGATCGGCCCCTCAGGTTCGGGCAAGACCACCGCCTTGCGGGCGGTGGCCGGTTTCGTGCGGCCGGCGAGCGGCCGCATCCGCATCGGTGCCACCGACGTCACCGACCTGCCGCCTTACGAGCGCGGTCTCGGCATGGTGGTGCAGAACTACGCGTTGTTCCCGCATATGAGGGTCGAGGACAACGTCGCCTTTGGCCTGCGGGCACAAGGCGCCGACAAGCCGCTGATCGGCGAACGGGTGAAAGATGCGCTCGCCACCGTCGGCATGGCGACGTTTGCCCGGCGGTATCCTCGCGAGCTTTCGGGCGGCCAGCAGCAGCGCGTCGCGATTGCGCGGGCGCTTGCCGTGCGGCCCCGCGTGCTCCTGCTCGACGAGCCGCTTTCGGCGCTCGACGCGCAGATCCGCCGCAACATGGTCGAGGAGATCGCCCGGCTGCATCGCAGCCTGCCGGGCCTGACCATCCTCTATGTCACCCATGACCAGACCGAAGCACTGACGCTTGCCGACAAGATCGCCATCATGCGCGACGGCAGGGTCTGTTCTCACGGACCGACGACGGAACTCTACCGCCGTCCGCCAAACCGCTTCACCGCCGAGTTCCTCGGCCGCGCCAATCTTCTGCCGGTGACGGTCGTCGAGGGGGCCGGGCCGAAGGGCTTCGCCACGGCTAGGCATGGCGACGTCGTGCTTACCGGGGCCGGCCGCGACGAGAGGGCCGGCGACAAGAGCCTGCTCTGCATCAGGCCGCAGCATCTGAGCCTGACAGCGGACAGCGAGCACACCAACCGCATCGTCGGCACGCTCAGGGAAGTGCACTGGCAGGGTGAACTCACGCATCTGGTGCTCGATGTCGGCGGCACGCCGGTGCGCGTCTCGGCAACGAAACTGCCCACGGCGTTGCCGGAACCCGGCGCCAGGGTGCCGCTGTTCTTCGCGCCGACCGACACCTCGCTTCTTCCGGAAGACGCCGGTGTCTGAAGCGCTTGCCATTGGTGCGCCGACAGTCAGGAAGCGAGAGCCGGGCCGACTGTGGATCGTGCCGCCGGCGGCCCTGCTGGCGCTGCTGTTCTTCTATCCGCTGGCGCTGATCGCTCGGCAAGCCTTCCTTGACGACAGCGGCGTCGCCAATGTCGCCGAGATCATCCGCGTCCTCAATTCGCGTTTCTTCCTCAACGCGCTGGTCAACACGGTGACGATCTCGGTCGCGGCAACCGCCGGATGCCTGATCGTCGGCCTCGTGCTGGCGCTGATCCTTGCCTTCGTGCCGTTCCCCGGCAGCGGTTTCATCGCCAGGCTGATCGACACTTTCATCGCCCTGCCGACCTTCCTGGTGACGCTGGCTTTCACCTTCCTCTACGGTTCCGCCGGCATGCTCAACTCCGGACTGATGGAGGCCTTTTCGCTGCCGCTGCCGCCTGTCGATTTCCTCTATTCGACCTGGGGCGTGGTTCTGGCCGAGGTTACCGTCTACACGCCCTTCATCCTGCGGCCGCTGCTCGCCGCCTTTTCGCTGGTCGATCGGGGCCAGATCGAAACCGCAAGCGTGCTTGGCGCCCGGCCGTTCCGCATCGTCCGCCAGGTCATCCTGCCTGCCGCCGTTCCCGCGATGATCGCCGGCGGGAGCCTGTGCCTGCTGCTCACCGTCAACGAATTCGGCATCGTGCTGTTCATCGGCGCCAAGGGCGTCATCACGCTGCCGCTGCTGATCTACGGCAAGGCGATCCAGGAATCGGCCTATCAGGTCGCCTGCATCATCGCGGTGGTCAACATCGCGCTCTCGCTCGGTCTGTTCGGTCTGTACCGGTTCGCCGCCGGCCGGTTGGGAGCCTAGCCGTGCTGGTCTGGTCGCGCCCTGGTCGCATCGTGCTGTGGATGCTCTTCGCGCTGATCTTCGGCGTGCTGTTCCTGGCGCCGCTGGCGGTCATCCTTCTGTCCAGCCTCGCAGACCAGTGGAATGGCGTGCTGCCCAGGGGGCTGACGACAGCGCATTACGCCGACGTCGCTAGGGGCGCAGCATGGAATTCGGTCAAGGCGAGCCTCATCACCGGATTCGCGGCAAGCGCATTGGCGCTGGTCAGCGGCACCTGGGCGGCATTGTCGCTTCGTCTTCAAGGGCCTGCATTGAAGCGGCTGCTCGGCCTGCTGTTCTTCATCCCCAGCGCGGTGCCTTCGGTATCCGTCGGCCTCGGGCTACTGGTCGCGTTCAGCCATCCGCCGCTGCTGCTCAACGGCACAATCGCAATCGTCATGATCTCGCATTTCGTGCTGATCTCGGCTTTCACCTTCGGCAATGTCTCGGCCGGGTTGGCACGGCTGTCGCCCGACTTCGAACAGGTCGCGTCAAGCCTTGGCGCGCGGCCAGCCTACCGGCTCTGGCACGTCACGCTGCCCTTGCTTGCACCTTACCTGGTCGCCGCCTTCGGCTTGAGCTTCGCGCTCTCCATGGGTGAACTCGGCGCGACCGTGATGGTCTATCCGCCGGGCTGGGTGACGCTGCCGGTGTCGATTTTCTCCCTGACCGATCGCGGCGACATCTTTGCAGGAGCCGCACTAACCATGATCCTGGTGGCGGCGACGCTGATCCTGCTGCTCGGGCTCGAACGTGTCACCAAGCGCGCCACCGGCGCATAACGGACACTGCCTCAGACCGGCTTGCGTTCGACGATGTAGATATGGTCGGCAGCCAGCACAACCTCGCCACGCTGGTTGATCACCTCGCAGCGCTCGATCACCCGCCCTGAACCCGGTCGCTTCGGGTCGTCCTCCTTGGCGGCGATGGTGGTGCGTGTGCGGATCGTGTCGCCGATGAACACCGGCTTGATGAAGCGCAGCCGGTCATAGCCATAGGAGAAGGCGACGGGGTTCACCACGCTCGCCGTGAGCCCGATGCCGACCGAGAACACCAGCGTGCCATGCGCGATGCGCTGGCCGAACGGCGTCGTCTTCATGTACTCGGCGTCCATGTGGTGCGGGAAGAAGTCGCCGGTGTGGCCGGCATGCACGATGAAGTCGGTTTCGGTAATGGTGCGGCCGCTGGTCAGCCGCGTCGAGCCGATCTCGTAGTCGTCGAAATAGGTGATCTGTTCCATCAGGGTCTTTCCGGGATCGGCGTCGCCGGCGCCGCGCTCGATTTGTAGGCGGCTTCCACCAGCGCCATCGTGTTCCAGGCATCCTCGACCGAGCTGACGAGCTCGTCGTCTTCACCAGATGCAAAGCGCTGGACATTGGACATGCGCCCGACGAAGGCGTCCGGAAACCATTCACCGTCTAAAGGCACCGCAATCCAATCAGTCCCGCCTTTCGGATAGATCTCCAGGATGTCCGGTTCACCTTTGGGGTAGTCGAGGTTGAGACCGAGCTTTAGGTACGCGGCACCCTCGGTGCCGCAGATACGGAATTCGCAGGCCTGGTGCCGGCGGCCGAATTTATGGTCGTGGTTGATCGACAGCGCGCAGCGCACGGTGTCGCCATAGTCGAGAATGGCGCTGGTGCGCGTCTGCGCCACCTTGTGGTTGGGATGCCCGAGTGTCTTGGCATGCACCCCTTTGGGATCGCCGAGCAATTGCCTTATCAGGTCGAGATAATGGATCGAATGCATGGCGATCTCGACACGCGGCGCCTTGAGCAGGAATTCCCACAGTTGCCACGGCGTCGCCAGCGCCAGCCAGGCATCGAAATCGACGACCTCGCCGAGCCAGCCCCTGGCGACGGCGTCCTTGAGCGCCAGCATCATCGGCGCGAAGCGCAACTGGAAATTCACGGCTGCATTGAGTTTCTTGGCACGGCAGATTTCGAGGATTTCGGTTGCCTCGCCGAGATAGTTGCCCATCGGCTTCTGGATCAGTGCGAACGCATCGTCGGGCAGAGCCTTCAAGATCTCGGCGTGCCGCCCCGGTGGCGTTGCCAGATCGAAGATCGCGTCCTTGACGCCAGCGGCTTCTTCCACCGAGCGGAACGCCGTCACGCCCCATTTGTCGGCCAGGGCCCGCGCCTTAGCCTGGTCCGGATCGTAGAGGCCCGCGATCGGAAATCCCGCCTTGCGGTAGGCAGGAAAATGCGCGTCGCCGACGATCGAGCCGGCGCCGAAGGTGACGATCGGCCGGGGGATCGAGGGTTTCGGCCAGGTTTGAACGAGCGAGGCAGGGTCGAAACCGGCCTCAGTCATGATGGAAGACCTCGTCCATCGAAGCCCACCACTCACCATCCTTTCGGCTCGCCAAGGGCTCCTGGCAGGGCATGCAGACAGACCACCATTCCTGCGTCTTCGGGTCGGCCGCCATCTTGGCCATGTCGGCCGCGTAGTCGGTGCCGTGATACTCGAAATAGGAAAACAGCAGGTTCTCCGGCCGCTTCAGGTAGATGGAGTAGTTCTTGATGTTGCAGGCCGAGATCGTGGCCAGCACGTCGGGCCAGACGGCGGCGTGGAGGCGGACATACTCCTCGACCTTCTCCGGCTTCAGCCCCAGAATCATTCCCATCCGCTGCATGTCAGTTCCCCTGTTTGGTGATCGCCGTGGTGAATTCGGCGATGCTCATGGCCTTGACCGCGTCCCAATCCCAGTCGATGCCGATACCCGGCTCGTCGGGCGCCAGCGCATGCCCATCCTCGATGCGCATATGCCTGCCGGTCAACTGGTCGAGTTGCGGAATGTACTCGACATATCGGCCGTTCTGAACAGCACAGGTCAGGCTGACATGCAGTTCCATCAGGAAATGCGGGCAGACCGGAATGTCGAAGGCCTCCGCCGCATGGGCGATCTTGAGCCAGGGGGTTATGCCGCCGATGCGGCCGACATCGACCTGCACGATCGAGCAGGCTCCTTTCTGCATGTATTCGCGGAAATGGCGCATCGAATAGAGCGACTCGCCGATGGCGATCGGCGTCGGCGTCGAATTCGACAACCTGATATGCCCGTCTATGTCGTCGGCCGGCAGCGGCTCCTCGATCCAGGCGAGGTCGAGTTCGCGCAACCTCGCCGCACGCCGGATCGCCTCGTCGACGGAGAATCCCTGATTGGCGTCGGTCATGATCTCATAGCCGTCGCCGACGGCCTTGCGCACCGCCGACAGTCGCGCAAGGTCCTCCGATCCATGCGGCCTGCCGATCTTGACCTTCGAGCCGCGAAACCCCTTGGCCTTGGCGGCCAGCGCATCGTCGACCAGCGCTGCCGTCTCGATATGCAGCCAGCCGCCTTCGGTCGTGTAGAGCGGGCAGCGGTCCTTGGCGCCGCCGGCAAGTTTCCATAGCGGCAGGTTCTGTTTTTTAGCCCGGAGATCCCAAAGTGCCGTGTCGACCGCCGCGATGGCGATGGCCGTGATCGCGCCGATCGTGGTGGCGTGCGTGGCGAACTCGAGGTCGTGCCAGATTGCCTCGATCATGTCCGGATCGCGGCCGATCAGGCGCGGCGCCAGATGATCGGACAAGAGCCGCATCACCGACGAACCGCCGGTGCCGATCGTGTAGCTGTAACCGGTTCCGACCGCGCCGTCGGAATCGGTGATGGTGACGATCGGGGTTTCCTGGCTGACGAAGCTCTGGATCGCGTCGGTGCGCTTGACCTTGGGCACAAGGTCCACCATCCGCAATTCTATCTTTTCGATCTTGGCCATGTCGGTCAGCTCCGCAATGTCTTTCCGGTCTCGGTGGCAAACAGATGCGCCTGCGACAGGTCCAGGCTCATGGCGACGCGCTCCCCGGACCGCAGCGGGCGGGGGTTCAGCATGCGCGAGACCCAGTCGCTGCCGTTGAACTCGACGAACACCAAAGTCTCGTTGCCGAGCGGTTCGGTGACGGTGATCGGCAGTTCGATCTGGTGCACCTCGGCGGCACCGCCGGAGCTGATGCCATGGCCGGTCGGATAGATGTCGTCCGGCCGCAGCCCGAACACGACCTTGTCGCTGGCGGCGACATTGGCCTTGAACTGGCCGGGCAAAGGCAGCTTGGCGCCGCTGGTGAAAACCAGCTGGCCGTCGTCGATCACCGCCTCGTGCAGGTTCATCGGCGGCGAGCCGATGAACCCTGCAACGAAGCGCGTCGCCGGCCGCCGGAAGACTTCGTCCGGCGTGCCGACCTGTTCGATATGGCCGTCGCGCATGATGACGATGCGGTCGGCGAGCGTCATCGCCTCGACCTGGTCGTGGGTGACGTAGATCACCGTCGAGCGCACCTTGGCATGCAGCTTCTTGATCTCGGTGCGCATCTGCGTGCGCAGCTTGGCATCGAGATTGGAAAGCGGTTCGTCGAACAGGAAGACATCGGGATCGCGCACGATGGCACGGCCCATGGCGACACGCTGGCGTTGCCCGCCGGACAATTGCGACGGCCGACGGTCGAGCAGCGTGTCGAGGCCGAGGATGGCCGAGGCCTCGGCGACGCGGCGATCCATGTCCTCCTTGGCTGCGCCCGCGATCTTCAGGGAGAAGCCGAGATTTTCGCGCACCGTCATGTGAGGGTAGAGCGCATAGGACTGGAAAACCATCGAGATGTTGCGCGAGCGCGGCGGCAAATCGTTGACGACGTGCCCGCCAATCTCGATCGAACCGGCGCTGATCTCCTCCAGCCCGGCGATCATGCGCAACGTGGTCGACTTGCCGCAGCCGGATGGCCCGACCAGCGCGATGAATTCGCGGTCGGCGATGTCGAGGCCGATGCCATGCACGATCTCGATGTTGCCGTAGCGCTTGGTCAGCTTTTTGAGGGAAACCGTTGCCATGGGATCAGCCTTTCACCGCGCCGGATGTCAGGCCGCCGACAAGGTGTTTCTGGACGATAAAGGTAAGTGTGAGCGCCGGGATGATCATCACCACGGCAAGCGCGCACATGCCGCGCCAGTCGATGGTGAATTCGGCCGTGTAGTCGAGCAGCCCGACCGGCAGCGTCTTGGCGCTGACGGAGCGGGTCAGCTGCGAGGCCAGCGCGAACTCGTTCCAACAGGTCAGGAAGGCGAAGATCGCTGCCGAGGCTATGCCTGGCCCGGCGAGTGGGAACTCGACCTGCCAGAAGGCCTGCCAGCGCGTGCAGCCGTCGATTTGCGCCGCCTCGGCGAGGTCCTTCGGCACCTGGCGGAAGAAGCCGTCGATCAGCCAGATGGTGAAGGGCACGTTGAGCGCGATATAGGCGAGGATCAGCCCGAAATGCGTATCGATGACGCCCAGCCGCACATAGAGGAAGAACAGCGGCAGCGACAGCGCGATTCCGGGCACCGTGCGCGTCAGCATCAGGCCGAGGAAAACGCCCGATTTGCCGCGGAAACGGTAGCGCGCGAAGGCATAGCCGCCGGCCATGCCGATGGCGACCGCGATCACCGTCGAGGTCACCGAGATGATCAGCGAGTTGCGGAAATATTCGATGACCGGAATGCCGCCTTTGCCGATCCCTGAGAACATCGCGACATAGGCGTCGAACGAAACCTCCTGCGGGATCCACACCGGCGGCTTGGCCATGATCTCGACCGTTGGCCTGAGCGACGACAGCACGATCCACAGGCCCGGCAGGCAGATCGTCAGCATCGCCAGGAACAGGCCGATGCGATAGACGATATCAAGCAGCCGGCGCTTCAGGCGGGCGGAAGAATTCTCGTCCATCTTCACCACTCCGCGCCGATCTGCGTGCGCGCCGCGGCGAGCTTGTTGAAGAAATAGACGGTGAAGGCGATCGACAGCAGGATGGAGAAATAGGCCATGGCATTGGCCATGCCCATGCGTCCGTCGCTGTAGGCGGTGCGCGCCACCAGCGTCCACAACAGCTCGGTGCGGCCGGCGGGTCCGCCATCGGTCATGATCTTGACGATGTCGTAGGCGCGCGCGACGTCGAGCGAGCGGATGGTCATGGCGATGTAGGCGAAGGGCATGACGAACGGCCAGGTCACATAGCGGAATGTCTGCCACGGTGTGCAGCCATCGACGCGCGCAGCCTCGATCGGCTCCTTGGGCATGGCGAGCAGCCCTGCGAGGATCAGGATGGCGAAGATCGCCGTCGACGACCAGATCTCGGCAACCGAAATGGCGATGAAGGCGAGGTGACCTTCGATCAGCCACGGTATGGCCTCCCTGGTGATGCCGAGTGACTGCAAGGCATTGTTCACGAGGCCGATATTGTCGTTGAACATGAACTTGAACTGGAAGCCGACGAGGATCGGCGAGAACATCATCGGAAACATCATCAGCGTGCGCAGGATGCGCTGGCCGCGTGTGGCCTTCTCGACCAGCATGGCAAGGCCGAGGCCGAGCAACATTTCAAGATTGAGCGCGATCGTCAAAAGCAGAACCGTGCGCCCGAAGGCCCACCAGAAATCGGTATTGGACAGGATCGAAAGATAGTTCCGGAAGCCGATAAAGACGAAGAATGTTTCGGGCTTGGTCAGGCGGAAGGGCGTGAAGCTGGAATAGAGCGACAGAATCAGCGGCACCACGACGACCGCCGCCAGCACAATGATGGCCGGAAGCAACAGCAGGAATGGTGCGGATGGCTTGAAGCCCTTCATCCAGGATTCCATGACATGTTGTTTTCGTTGCCCGCGTCCTTGTCGAACGCGGCGACGGAGGACAATGCGGCGCATCCACTCAAGACGCGATCGCCTCCCCCATTCCTGATGGGGGAGGCAGCCTTGGGAGTGCTGTTAGAATTTGCCGGCGTCCTGCAGGATCTGCGTCGCCTTGGCGGCGGCTTCATCCAGCGCCTGCTTGGAGGTCTTGTCGCCGAGGATCGCGGCCTGCAACTCGGGATAGACGGCGTTCGAGATTTCGATCCATTCAGGCGTCTGCGGCACGGCAAAAGCGTGCTTGGCTTCTTCCTGGAAAGCCGACAGAACCTCCTTCTTGTAAGGATCGTTCGCCGCCTGCTGCAGGTCCCAGTCCCAAACCGCGGTGCGGGTCGGCAGCGGGCCGGCGGCTGCCTCGAGCTTCTGGCTGTCCTCGTTGGTCAGCCACCACACGAGCGATGCGGCTGCCTCCTTGTTCGGGCAGTTCTCCGTCACCGAGAAGCCATGGAAGCCCGACCAGCCGGTGCGTACTCCCGCGGAGCCTTTCGGCGCCACCTTGACGCCGACATTGCCCGCCACCTTCGACGACTTCGGATCGTTGAAGAAACCGGCCCAGCCCGGCCAGTCCAAATTGATGGCGACGGTGCCCGAAGCAAAGCCTTGGCCGAGATCGTCCCAGAGATAGTTGGTGGTTCCGACCGGCACAGCCTTTGCCTTGTAGAGGTTGACGAACCAGTCGAGCGCGCGGATGCCGGCTTCGGAATTGAAGACGGGCTTGCCGTCCTTGTCGAGATATTCGCCGCCCTCGGCGACAACCATCTCGTAGAAGCGGCCGTTGATGGCCTCTTCCTTGCCGGCGAACTGGGTGCCGTAGAAATTCGGCGGGTTGGCGAAGAACTCGGCCTGGTCTGTCACTTCCTTCCAGGTGTCCGGCGGCACCAGATCATAGCCATATTTGGCCTTGAACTTGGTCTTGTTGTCGACGTTCTCGTAGAGGCTCTTCTGGTAGTAGAGCGCAGAGACATCGAACTGCGCGCGCGGCAGCATCTCCAGCTTACCGTCGATGGTCGCCGCCTTGATCGTCGAGGGTACGAAGGCGTCGATCTCGGACTTCGGCAACAGCTTGCTGAGGTCGGTATAGAGGCCGGTATATTGCGGCGCGAACGAGGAATGGTTCCAGCCGACACACCAGTTGGTGCTGCCCGAGGCGATGTCGGACTTCAGCTCCTTGTCGATATCGAAGCCGTTCTTCTTGGTCAGGATGTTGACCTTGGCTCCGGTCGCCTTCTCCCATTCGGGGATCCGCTCGTAGAGCTTTTCATATTGCTGGCCGCCGATCAGCTTCACGTCGACGGTCACGCCTTCGAACTTGCCGGGCAGGTCGCCGGCAAGGGCAGTGCCTGCACCTGACGCAAGCACCAATGCACCGGCGCATACGCCGGACAGCAGTCTGTTCATTTGGTTTCCTCCCTGGGTGCGCCTTGGCGCGACCGCAACTTGTCCGCGTGACAAGAAGTGCTACATTCATATACAAACAAAACATTCACACATACGTCAAGCCGAAATTTGTTTCCGTAGACTGCGTTCCTGCGTATATGAAGAATCGAATTCACTGGAGGGATGCCTTTATGGACGACAGCGAAGATGAGCGTTATCGCGCGCCGGCGCTCGACAAGGGGCTCGACATCCTTGAACTGCTGGCCGGCGTCGATGGCGGCCTGACTCAAGCCGAAATCGCCAAGAAGCTCGACCGCAGTCCCAACGAATTCTACCGCATGCTCGACCGGCTGGTGCGGCGTGGCTATGTCACGCGGCTCGACGGTGACCGCTATTCGCTGACGCTAAAGCTGTTCGGCCTAGCGCAGTTACATGCGCCGGTGCGCAGGTTGGTTTCCTATGCGACACCGCTGATGCGCGAGCTGGCCGAGACCTCGCAGCAGGCCAACCAACTCGTTGTTTTTGATCGCGGTTCCGCCGTGGTGATCGCCCAGCAGGAGGCCCCGAATTACTGGGGCATATCGATCCGGGTCGGTTCCCACATCAGTTTGTTCGACACCGGTTCAGGCCATGTTCTGCTCGCCTTCCGTTCGCCGGAAGAACGGCGGATGATGATTTCCGAACATGTCCGCAGCACCGACAAGACCGCGCAGTCGCCCGAGTTCTTCGCCCGCCTCGACCAGATTCGCGGCCGCGGCTACGAGATGATGGCTTCCATGCAGACGGCCGGCGTCTTCAATCTGTCCGCCCCGCTGCGCGGTTCCGACGGCAAGGCCATTGCGGCGCTGTCGATCCCCTATATCACCGTGATCAACACGCCGTCGGCGCCCGATATCACCCGGACCATCGAGCTGTTGCTGGTAACTTGTGAACAGCTGTCGCATCTGGCCGGGTCGGCCGTCGGTCCATCAGAGTGAATTCTTATTTGAATGAAGAATTCCTCCGTGAGATGATTTGAGAAAGCTACCGGAGGAAGTTCGCCATGATCGTCGACACCCATCTGCATCTGATCGATCGCTCGGCCCTGCGCTACCCCTGGCTTGCCGGCGTGCCGACGCTCGACCGCGATTTTTCCTATGAGGAGTACGCCACGGAGGCGCAGCGGGTCGGTGTCGAACGCGTGCTGCATATGGAGGTCGATGTCGATCCCGCCGACATCGAGGCGGAGACCGCCCGCGTCGAGGACCTGTCGCGGCAGGCCGGCAGCATGCTCACCGGAGCGATCGCATCCTGCCGGCCCGAAGCGGCGGATTTCCCTGCCTATCTCGAACGCCAGCAGGCAAATCGCTTCGTCAAAGGCTTCCGCCGCGTGCTCCATGTCGTGCCGGACGACCTCTCCGAAGGGGCGCTGTTTCGCCAGAACATCAAGCGGCTTGGCGGCACTGGCCTGACATTCGATCTCGTCGTGCTGCCGCATCAGATTCCCAGGGCGATTGCCCTTGCCGATCTGGCGCCCGACGTCCAGTTCGTGCTCGACCACTGCGGCGTCCCCGACATCAAAGGCAAGACCGAGCATCCCTGGCGCGAACACATGAGCGAGATCGCGCGGCGCCCGAACGTCATGGCCAAGGTTTCCGGCGTCATCGCCTATGCCGACCCCGGCAGTTGGACCGTCGAGACGCTGCGGCCCTATGTCGAACACACGATCGGTTCGTTCGGCTGGGATCGCGTCGTCTGGGGCAGCGATTGGCCGGTGTGCACGCTCGGCGGTGGCCTCTCCACATGGGTAGGGGCTACCCATGCGTTGCTTTCAGGCTGCAGCACGGCGGAGCGGGACGGTTTGCTGTCCGGGAATGCCCGCAAGCTGTGGCGGTTGCAGTAGCCGCCCTTATATCGTCGTCGAGACGTGCCGCTCTCGGCCGTAGAGCGAGACCAGCAGCACGATGATGAGGCCGAGTGCTGCCTGCACCGCCGAAGGCTGGAAGCCAAGCCCGATCAGCAGTGTGTTGATTTCGGTCAGCACCAGCACCCCGGCAATCGTGCCGAGATAGCTGCCACGCCCGCCGACCAGCGCGGCGCCGCCGACGACCACGGCGGCGATGGTCTGGAACAGATAGGGTTGGCCGACATCGCCATAGGCCGAGCCGGTGAAGCCGAGCAGCAGCACACCCGCGACGGCTGCGAAGAAGGCGCTCGCCGCATAAGTTACGATCCACATGCGGACGGGATCGATCAGCGCCAGCGGCGCCGCGCCAGGATTGCTGCCCAGTGCGTAGAGCCGCCGTCCATAGGGCGTCCGCTCCAGCACCAGAACGACGAGTGCCGACAGCACGACAAGACTTGGCACCAGCCACGGAACCGGCAGCGGCCCGGCCGAGCCGCCGATCGACACGAAGCTGGAAACAGCCTGAGGTGCTGAGCCTGACGGGAAACCGGCCGTCCACAACAGCACCAGCCCCTGCACGACCATGCCGATACCGAGCGTGACGATGAGCGGCTGGATGTCGAGGCTGCGCGAGATCAACCCGTTCAGCCCGCCGATGACGAGCGCCAGCACGCCGACGAGGCCGCAGACGAGGACAAAATTCCAGCCATCGCCATAGAGCTGCGCCGCCACGACGTTGGCAAAGCCGATGACGAAGGGAATGGACAGGTCGATGCCGCCCATGATGACGACCAGTGTCTGTCCGATCGAGGCGACCGCGAGCAGCGACGCCAGCACCAGCATGGCGCGCACCGCAAATGGCGAGGAATAGCCTGGAATGAGAACGGCACCCGCAAGATGCAAGAGGGTCGCAACGCAAAAGGCGCCGATGACGCGGGCATTGGTTGTCGCGAACAGGTTCCGGCCGGCCATGTCAGCGTGCCCTCATGGCTAGACGTTCCTGCAGCGCGGTCAGCATCACGGCGAGGACCAGGATGGCGCCATAGGCGATCTGCAGCACGAAGGTCGAGACGTTGAACGTCGTCAGCACGCTCTGCAGCAGGAAGATGTCGATGGCGCCGATCGCGGCACCCGCGACGCCGCCACGGCCGCCGGCCAGGCTGACGCCGCCAAGCGCGACGGCGGCTATGGCGATCAGCGTGTAGGTCGGTCCGATATTGGGGTCGGCGGAGCCGATCAGCGCGGTCAGCATCAGCCCGGCGCAGCCGCCAAAGATGCCTGCTATGACATAGGCGATGAAGCGCACCCGCGTGACATCGACGCCGGCGGTGTAGGCCGCGCGGTCGTCGCTGCCGACCGCCATCAGTTGGTCATAGTAGGGGAGCCGTCGCACCAGCCACCAGACGAGGAACATCACCGCCAGCGGCAGTATTGACCAGGGACCAGCCAGCGCCTTGAGCCAGGCGGGCGCCGGGCCGATCGGCGCCGGCAGGATCGTCAGCGTCACGCCGGTGAGGATCAGATAGGTGCCGAGCGTGGCGACGATCGGCTGGATGCGCACGACGGTCGCCAGGAAACCGTTGGCCGCGCCGACCAGCGCGCCGATAAGCAGGGCAGCCGGAACCAGCAACAGGGGCGACGAAATGCCGGCCTTGAGGAAAAGCACCTGGATCACGACAGCGTTGACGAAACCCATCAGCGGCCCGACCGAAATGTCGATGCCGCCACGGCCGGCGAGGATCACCGGTGTCGAAGCGATTGCGGCGCCAATCAGCGGAGCGGCCAGTCCGACCAGCGCGCCCCATGATCCCGGCGTGAATCGCGCCGGGCTGAGGATTAGATTGACCGCAAGCAGGATCACCAGCAGCACGACAGCGAAGCCGACGCTTCGCGAAAGCGACAAAAGGCGCGGGTTCATGCCGCGCGCCCGAACCAAAAGGCGCGGGTTCATGCCGCGCGCCCGAACATGGCCGTTATCACGCTATCGGTATTCATCGCTTCCCCCGAGATTTCCGCCGCAACCTCGTTTTCCCTGAACACCAGCACGCGACGACAAAGCAGAAGAATCTCCTCGATCTCGCTGGACAGGATGACGAGCCCCATGCCGTCGGCGGCAAGCCCGCGAAAGACATCATAGAGAACATGCCGCGTCGCCACGTCGACGCCGCGTGTGGGGTCGTTGAGCAGCAGGATGGCGGGCTCCAACGCCAGCGCTCGCGCCAGTAGCACCTTTTGCTGGTTACCGCCCGACAAAGTGGTGATCGGCGCGTCGGGACGGGGCGCGACGATCGAAAGTTTCTCGCGATAGGCATCGTAGCGTGCCTTGCGCGCCGCTGGACTGATCAGGCCGAAGCGTGTGTCGCGCGAAAGCGTCGAGACCGCGAAATTGTCAAGCACCGACTGCGTGGGAAAAATGCCGTTCGCGCGCCGGTCGCGTGGCAGATAGGCGATGCCGCTGGCGACGGCCCCGCGGAACCCTGTGATCTTGTGCGACGAGCCGGGCACGGCCGACTCGATCGAGCCACTGAGCGGCGGCGCGAGGCCAGCGAGCATCTTGAGGAACAGTTCCTGGCCATGACCGTCGAGGCCGGCAAGGCCGACGATCTCGCCCGAAGCGATCGTTTGCGTGACCGCGCTGGCACCCGGCGCAATGACGAGGTCGCGGACCGTAAGGGCGGAGCGATCAGCCATGCGCCAGCTCCGCTGCCGTGCGTGGCGCCATGGCCTTCAACAGTTCCGCCGGTGTCGAGGCGCCGCGCTCCTCGGTGCGCACCACGGTGCCGCCGCGAAGGATCGAGATACGATCCGAAAGCGACATCACCTCGTCCATGCGATGGGTGATGAACAGGATGAGGCAGCCTTCACCGGCCAAGGTACGCATCAGCGAGAAAACGGATTCACGGTCGGCGAAGTCCAGCGCGGCGGTAACTTCGTCAAGGATCAGGATCTTGGGGTTGCGCACAACCGCGCGGGCGAGAACGACGAGTTGCTGCGCGGCGAGCGGCAACAGGCCGGCTGGCTTGTCGAGAGGCACGTCGGTAACGGCAAAGCGTTTCAGCGCGGCTGCCGCCTTGTCGCGGCGTTCGCTGCGCGGCACTGTGCGCCGCACCAGCCCGTCAAGGCCGAGCAATATGTTGTCCGTGACGCTACGATCCGGTGCGATCAGCACCTCCTGAAAGACCGTGGCGAAACCTTGTGCCCGGAAGGCCGAAGGGATGCTGCCCGAAAACGGCTTGCCCTGCAGCAGGATCGTACCGCCGTCCGGCTGGACGATACCGGACAAGAGCTTGACCATGGTGCTCTTGCCCGAGCCGTTCTCGCCCAGGATGGTGTGGATGGTTCCCGCCCGGAATGCGATCGAAGCTTCCGCGAGCGCGACCGTCTCGCCATAGCGTTTGGATATGTTCCTGATTTCAAGCATGCCGTGTTTCAAAGCTGGCAAGCCGGCTCCCCTGGAAGGAGCCGGCTCGTTGAGTTTGTCTGTCGCAAGCGTCACTTTGCGCAGGCGTCGGGTACCTTCGAATAATCCCAGCCCTTGGTCGGCGCCGGGTTCGAGAAATAGGCGTCGAGCCATTCCTCCGGCATCGGGTCCTTCGGCGGGATCGGGAAGATCGAGACGGCATCCGTCGTCATGCAGTCCTTGTACCAGGCACCGAGATCGGCGTTGTGCACCGGCGGGATCGGGATCAGCAGCGTGTTCAGCTTCGGCTTCTGGCCGTCGAGCATACGCTCGCCGACCCGGAACAGCGTCTCGGCGGTCCAGTGCGGCAGCACCGCGTGGCCTTCGAAACGGTACTTGTCGGGATTGGCTTTCCAGTAGCCGAGCGCGTCACCCGTGATCGAACCGGTGATCAGCGGCGCCGGCCGGCCGGCTTCGGCGAAGGCCTCGGCGACGACGCGGCTTTCGCTGCCGGTGGTCCACACCGCATCGATCGGCGCGGGATTGGTGGCGATCGCCTGCAGCACGACCGTCTTGGTGACATTGGCCGTCCAGTTGCCGTTGACGGTGCGCGAGACCTTCAGCTTCGGATTTTCGGCAAGCGCCTTGTCCGCGCCCTGCCGCTCCTGCACGACGATCGGGTGGCCTGCAATGCCTTCGACGAGGAGGATGCTGGCGCCGTTCGGCTCGGCCTTGCCGATCGCCGTCATCATGTCATAACCCCAGCGCGCATAGTTGGAATCGACATTGATCGCGTTCGGGCTGGTCACGGAGCCAGCAGCCGTGATGAACGGGATGCCGGCCTTGGCAGCCGCGTCAATGGCATCGTCGAGCGCCGTCGCCGAGCCCGGGATCGAGGTGATGATCGAGCACTTCTTGTCGATGAAGGCGCGGATCTGGTTGATCTGCTGGCTGGCGTCGTTGTTGGAATCCGAGACTTCGAAGCTGGATACCGTGCCGTCGGCAATCAGGCCGTCGACCAGACGCTTCAACTCCTTGGTGACGGTGACCCGCCAGGGATTGCCCTGATAGGACTCCGAGTGGCACCATTTCCACGGCTTCGGCGGCGGGTTGAAATTGTCCCACGCCGAAGGCAGCACCTTCTGCGGCGCGCCATCGTACTGCGCCTTGAGTTCGGTCGGCAGTCCGCCGATGACACCCTGGACATCCTCGGCGAAGGCGGTCGTTGCAACTGAGGCGAGTGCGGTTGCGGCCAGCAGGCCGCGGATCGTGTTTTTCATTCTTGTCTCCTCCGTTCGGTTCTGGTTCAGGCTCCTCCACCGGCAGTGCCGGACACCTGCACCGGGTTACTTTCCCGGAACAGGCTGATGAGATCGGCGACGACCTGGCGGGCCGGATGGCCTGAAGTCATGCCGGAATTGATGCGGTCGGATGCCGCCTGCTGGAACGCCATGTAGCCGTCATGGCGCGGCCGCACCCATGCGCCCTCGAGCGTCGCCCGCGTATCCCTGTAGAAATTGCCGGTCGCTTCGTTGACGGCCCGGTCCTCCCATGCGGCGGCGTGGCCGGGTTGACCACCCGCAGCGGCATAAGGACCGCGCTGCACGTCGCCGCTGGCGATCCAGTAGGCGAAGTCGATCGCGGTTTTCCTGGCCTTCGAAAACGCCGATACCGCGATCCCGGTACCGCCGAGCGCCGAGCCGACCGGGCCAGCATTCCCGATGACCGGGATGTCGGCAAAGGCCAGCCGATTTGGGCGAAACCCGGCCATCGCATAGGAGACGTAACCATAGATGAGCGGCGCGCAGACAATCCGGGAGCCGGCTTCCGCCATGCGCTCGGAGACGGCAATCGGATCCATCTCGAAACAGGCCGGATCGAGCAGCGCGGCAATCTCGCGCATTCTCTCGAAGACTTCGCTGCCCGTCTGGACATCGATCAGATCGCGCGCCGGATCGGTCGCGCAGGGATGCCCCAGATTGCCTGCCAGCGTGTAGAAGGTCATCAGGCAATGCGGCGGCCGCATCGGCAGCAGCACACGGCCCTGCCGGGCAAGATCGAGCACTTCGCTCCAGGTCGCTGCCGGCGCATCGAGCGCATCCGGCCGCCAGGCCTGCACCTGCGCCGCCGCATCGATGGGGAACGCCCATTGCCGGCCTTGCCAGGTGTAACTTGGATAGGACTGGCCGACGCTGCCTGCGACAAGGGCGGCGCGCTCAGCCTCGCGGTCGGCGACGTCGAGGGGTTCGAGACAGCGCTCCGCCGTGATCTGGCCGACATGGGGATGGTCGACGACGATCAGGTCGTAGGCGCGCGCCAGTTCCTCGACGGGGAAGGATTCGAAATCCTGCAAGGAACGCTTGTCCCACTCTATGGCAACGCCGGTTTTCTGCTCCCAAAGGGATGAACAGGCGACCATCGGGTCGTAGCCGCGCGGGTGGCTCCAGGTCATGCCCTTGAGCGTAGTCACAAGCCGAACTCCGCACGGATTTTCGCACTGTGCTCGCCGATGCGAGGGGCCGCCCGATCGACCTTGGCCCTGACGCCGTCGACCCTGAGCGGCGAACTCGTGGTGAGGATGGAAACATCGTCCTCGCGCGAGACCGTCTGCAGCATGTCGAGCGACTGAAAACCTTCACTCGCCAGCATTTCCGGCCAGGTCAGCACCTTGGCGCACCAGATGTCGGCGGGCTCCAGAACGGCAAGCCATTCGTCGATCGTCTTGGTGGCGATCTTCTGCGCGATGATCGCCTTGATGTCGTCGCGGGCCGTAAACCAGGATGCCGGCTTGTCGCGATATGGCGCCAGTTCGTTCAGCGACAGCAGATCGGCCAGTTTCGGGATCGGTGTCATGGCGATGGCGAGGTAGCCGTCCTTGGCCGGGTAGACGCCGTAAGGCGCCGACAGATAGGCGTGCGCACTGCGGAAGCTGGAGCGCCTGGGCAAGCGGCGGCCGTCATTGAGATGCGTCGTCAGCACCTCGAACTGGAAGTCGACCAGTGCCTCCAGAAGGCTGGTCTCGACATGGCTGCCCTGACCGGTGATGCCCCGCCGCACCAGCGCGGCCAGGATGCCTTGCGCGCAGGCGGCGCCCGCCAGCATGTCGCCGATGGCGAGCCCGAACGGCACCGGCCCCTGGTCCTCGTCGCCGTTCAGCCACATGACGCCGGAGCGCGACTGCGCCAGCAGGTCCTGGCCGGGGCGCTTGACCCACGGGCCTTCTTCACCGTAGCCGCTGATCGAGGCATAGACCAGGCGCGGATTGATCTTGCGCACGGCCTCGTAGTCGAAGCCGAGCCGCTCGATGACCCCCGGCCGAAAGTTCTGGATCAGCACATCGGCCTTGCCCAGAAGCCCGCGCAACACCTTCAGGTCCGCCTCGTTCTTCAAATCGATGGCAAGGCTTTCCTTGGCCCGGTTGATGGCGTGGAAGATGGTGGAATCGCCGCCGATCTCGGTGTCGCTGAGATAGAGCCGGCGCGACAGGTCGCCACCGTCAGGGCGTTCGACCTTGATGACGCGGGCGCCGAGATCGAGCAGCCTGAGCGAGCAATAGGGCCCGGACAGGAATTGGCTCATGTCGACGACGACGAGGCCGGCAAGCGGCAATTCGGCTGCTGCCGGCATCGTCATTTCTCCGTCTTGCCGACGAAATCGGCCGGGTTGCGGTACTTCACCGTCTGCAGATGCTCGCAGTAGAGAACGAGTTCGCCTTCGCCCTTGAACACCTCATAGCTGGCACGGATCAGCCCCATCTCCTTGTAACGGGGCTTCTTGTCGAGGTTGGAGCGGATCGAATAGATCGTGTCGCCGATGAAGACAGGCTTGATGAACCGCAGCTTGTCGTAGCCGTAGGAAAAGGCATTGACGCAGTTGGTGGCGACCAGTCCCAACCCCGCCGAGAAGACGAAAGCGCCGGCGATCAGCCGCTTGCCGAAAATGCCTTCGCTTTCGGCAAACATCTGGTCCTGTACGTAAGGATGGATGTCGAGCACCAGCGTGTTGAAAAGATGGCTGTCGCCTTCCGCCATCGTGCGCCGCAACGAGCGGATCTTCTGGCCGACCGGCCAGTCCTCGTAGAACCAGTTCTCCGCGTTCCACACCGGCAGGGCGGCGTGCTCTTCGGGCATATTCTTGGGATAGGTCGAGGCGACGCCAACGGTAGGGGCGAAAGTGTTCATGGCTGGCTCCGGCGGTCTCGCGGGAGGCTCCGGGCGATCGCTCGAACACGCGTCAAGGCGTCTGAATGCACGACGTCTCCTCCCGTCAATCTTCTTTTGTAAATAGTATTTTCACATATGGGGTTGCGTTGCAAGCGAGGACAGGCGAAATTTTAGTGCTCGCGCGCACCTAAGCGCCGCCGGGCAGGGAGGGAATCATGAGCGATGCGTGTCTGGTCTTTGTCGGCAGCCTGAACAGGGAGGCGCCTTACTTTCAGGGCGCGCGCGGCGTCGGCCTGGGCGTCTACAGCTTCGACGAGCAGACGCTGGAAATCCGAAAGCTGGCTGAGACCAATGACGTCGACAACCCGACATTCCTGTCGGTCACCCCGGATGGCTCGCGCATCTATGTCAATTCGGAAGTGTTCACCTGGCGCGAGGGAACTGTCTCCGCCTACAGCTTCGATCGCGCCTCGAATAAGCTGAACTACCTCAACAAGCAGCCCTCCCTTGGCAGCATCACCGCCTACAACACCATTACGCGCGGTGGCACCAAGTTGCTGGTTGCCAATTACGGCATGGGTGAGGGCGGCCCGGATCGCGCCGTCGTTGTCTATGGCTTGGACAAACATGGCGCACTGTCTGCGCCGCTCGCCAGCGTTTCGCACCAAGGCAGCGGCCCGAACGCGGCACGCCAGGAGCGCTCCCACGCCCACAGCGTCACCGAAACCATTGGCGGGGGAACGGCGATCGTCGCCGACCTCGGCATCGACAGGCTGGTGTCCTATCGGATCGGGCCAGATGGAAGCCTGACGAAGTCAGCCGAATCCGCCTTGCCGCCGGGCGCCGGCCCGCGCCACGTCGCGCTGCACCCAAACGGGCGCTTCGTCTTTGTCATGAACGAGCTGGATTCGACCGTAGTGTCGATGGCGCTGGACGACGCGTCGGGCGAGCTTTCGATCATCGACGCCAAGCCCGCGGTGCCGGCCGAATCCCGCGACAGCAACCACTGCGCCGATATCCAGACCTCGCCGGATGGCCGCTTTGTCTACGGCTCCAATCGTGGCCATGACAGCGTCGTCATCATGGCCGTCGACCAGAACACCGGCGCGTTGAGCCTCGTCGGCAACACCCCCTGCGGCGGTGCGACGCCGCGCCACCTCGCGCTGACGCCGTCGGGCGGCCACCTGTTTTCCGCCAACCAGAACGCGGACCGCATCTCGATCTTCGCCCGCGATAGCGACAGCGGCATGCTGACCGACACCGGGAAGGCCATCGAGATCGGCACGCCAATGTGCGTCAAGATCGTGACTTGAGTACCCAAAGTCGTCCTCGGGCGCCGGATATGATCCGGATCAGGCCTGCTGGATTGCCGAGAGCTTCCAGCTCGAGCCGTTCTGACGCGTGAAAGTCCACAGCTCCGTCGTTTCCGTCGGATGGTCCTCGTCGCCCTCTACGATCTTGCCGCTGGCCCGTTCGCGCGTCACGTCGCGCGACTCGTAGCGCAGTGCGGCCGTGGCATAGTCGCGGTCATCCTCGCGCCAGCTTTCGGCGATGTCGGCCTGCAGCAGGGCGATGTCGGACACGTCGTTCCTCAGACCCTTCTGGGCATTGTCGGCCAATTCCTCCGACAGATAGGACACCATTTCGGGGGTCACCAACCGGCGCAACGCGGCATGGTCTTCGCGGCCGAAGGCTTCCTGCACATCGGTCAGCAACTGCTGGAACGCGTCGAGATCGGATTGGGCTAGCGTGATCTCCTCGGAGCCGGTGGCCGGGGAGTTCCCGCCTGAACCGCCGCCAAAGCCGGGGATCGTGAACGGGCGTGCGGTGTCCGTATCATTTGCGCGGTTCTCAAATCGCGAAGCCTGGGCATTACCGGCTCCGGCAAGCGCGGGACCACGCGCGGATTGCGACCGGAAGAACCTGATGGCCAGCATGATTGCGCCGCCGATGAGCAAGGCCTGAAGCAGGAAGCCGAACATGCCGGCCAGGCCGCCGAAGCCTTGGCCGAGCAGCAGCCCGACCAGGCCGCCGATCAGCAGGCCGCGCATCATGGTTCCCCCGAAGCCGCTAAAGAAGCCGGGCCTCTGCAGGCCGGCCTGCGGCTGCCGGGCCGGAGTATTCACGCCAGTATTGGGCGTCATCGAACGTTCGACCGGGGCGGTCGGCGCCGGCGCGGTCCTGGTCGGCGGCGCCGACTGGAACGTGCGCGTGCCGCGACTGCCGAAGCTGCCGCCGCGACGAGCCTCCGCATGATCGATAGCGACCATGGAGAATGCGAGGAACAGGCCGGCAAGGAGCGTGGCGAATCGGCTTGTGCGGGAAATCATCGGGGTTACCTTTATCGATGTGGTTTGGACGTTTTCGGCAAACGCCGGTCTTGAAAGATCGGCCTCGTGCGGTCAGTCGAACAGCTCTTCGAAGAATGATTTCTTGCGCTTCGGATAGCGTTGACCATGCGAGCGGGAATAATCGTCATCGCGGCCCTGGCTGTATTGCGGCTGAGCGAATGGTGCTGGCTGCGACTGGGGTGCGGGAGCCGCGTCCTTGCTCGACCGCTCGATGATCTTGTCGAGCTCTCCGCGATCAAGCCAGACGCCGCGGCATTGTGGACAGTAGTCGATCTCGATGCCCTGGCGTTCGCTCATCACTAGAGCGACGCGGCAGGAGGGGCAAACCATGCCAAGGAGAGATGATGTCATCAGGGGCTCCGAACCAATGAAGGAATGAGCCCGCTCAACCGAAAAGAATGGAAAGGGGCCCGTTATAGCGGTCCGACATCACGGTCGCCAAAAGCGACAGTCAGAGGGGCCCGGCCCGCATTCGGGATTTAGGAACGGAGAGCGACGCCTTCAAGGGCGATATTGCCCAGAAGAAATGATTTGTTCGCCATCGCGCTTCGAGCAGCGCATTGGCGGCCGCCTTGCAGGAAATGGTGGCGTGATCGCCGGCAAAGGAGGCTTGCGCTCTTTGAGGCGTCGCATTCCGGTGCCATGATGGCTGACGGGATA
This sequence comes from Mesorhizobium sp. ES1-4, assembly GCF_020164745.1. Lineage (GTDB taxonomy): Bacteria > Pseudomonadota > Alphaproteobacteria > Rhizobiales > Rhizobiaceae > Mesorhizobium. Next base: position 119,716 of record NZ_JAIUGV010000008.1, read on the forward strand.
CCCGCATCGCAGGAGAGACGGTTCATGACCAAGGGTTCGGATTTGTTCGTGGCGGCCCTCGAGAACGAAGGGGTCGATCGGATTTTCGGCATTCCGGGCGAAGAAAATCTCGACATCGTCGAATCCATCCGCCGCTCGTCGATACAACTGATCCTGACCCGGCATGAGCAGGCGGCCGCCTTCATGGCCGCCACCTATGGCAGGCTCACCGGAAAGGCGGGTGTGTGCATCACCACGCTCGGCCCCGGGGCGCTCAATCTGACGACCGGCTCTGCCTATGCGCTTCTCGGCGCGATGCCGATGATCATGATCACCGGCCAGAAGGGTATCCTGTCGTCCAGGCAGGCGCGCTTCCAGATCGTCGACATCGTCGCGGCGATGAAGCCGCTGACCAAGCTGTCGCGCCAGATCGTCTCGCCCAAGATGATCCCGTCGCTGGTGCGCGAGGCCTTCCGCGTCGCCCAGGAAGAGCGCCCCGGCCCCGTGCATCTGGAGCTGCCGGAAGATATCGCGGCGGCCGAGTGCGAGCCCGTCGCGCTGGTGCCGACGCATCCGGTCGACCTGCCCATAGCCAGCCCGGACGCGCTCGATCGCGCTGCCCGCATGGTCCTCGAAGCCAGGCGTCCGCTGCTGATGTTCGGCGCGGCGGCATCGCGCCCGCGCGTGACCCCTGACATCGCCCAGTTCGTGCTGCGCACGCAAATACCTTATTTCACCACGCAGATGGGCAAGGGCACGGTGCCCGGCGGCACCGAACTCTACATGGGAACGGCGGCGCTCTCCGAGCGTGACTATGTGCACGAGGCCATCGAGCAGGCCGATCTGATCATCACCATCGGTCACGACACGGTCGAGAAACCGCCCTTCATCATGGGGGCGAACGGCCCGAACGTCATCCATGTCGGTTACCAGTCGGCCGATGTCGAGCAGGTCTACTTTCCGCAAGCCGAGATCGTCGGCGACCTCGGGCCTTCGCTGGCGCTGCTGGCTGATCGCGTCGAAGGCAAGATCCCCAACGCTCAGGCCTTGCTGCCGCTGCGCGAAGGCATTTTGAGCCGGATCGCCGCGCGCGCCACGGAAGACCGCTTCACGCCGCAGCGCATCGTGCATGACGTGCGCGCCGTGATGCCGGCGGACGGCATCCTCGCCCTCGACAATGGCATGTACAAGATCTGGTTCGCGCGCAACTACCGCACCCGCATGGCAAACACGCTGCTGCTCGATAACGCGCTGGCCACGATGGGCGCCGGGCTACCGTCGGCGATGATGGCGGCGATGCTCTATCCCAAGCGCCGTGTCATGGCCATCTGCGGCGATGGCGGTTTCATGATGAACAGCCAGGAACTGGAAACCGCTGTCCGGCTCAACCTCAACCTCGTCGTGCTGCTGCTTGAGGACCATGCCTATGGCATGATCCGGTGGAAGCAGGCGGTGGACGAGTTCCCGGATTTCGGCATGACCTTCGGCAACCCGGACTTCGTCAAGTACGCCGAGGCCTATGGCGCCAGGGGAACCAAGGTCCGTGCCATCGCCGATTTGCGGCCGGCGCTGGAACAGGCCTTCACCGGCGGCGGCGTGCATCTCGTCGTCGTGCCCATCGACTATTCCGAAAACACCAGGGTGCTCGTCGACGAACTGCGCGAGCGACTGCCGGCGCCGCGGGCGACATGATGCCTGCCGATATGACGGCTGCGCGACGTGGACAAAGTCCAGATCGCAGCGCAGCCGGAAGCTCTACAATTTGCAGTAAGGCGTCACCGGCGCGATCGTGCCGAAATCCTTGACGATTTCGTAGCCGATGCCGTCCGCGGCCGCGAAGACGGTCTCATCTGGCGCCAGGCACCCATTCCGTTTCGATCAACGGGATTTGCGGAGCTGCATCGCGCGGCAGGGTTCCCTTGATCCGGGGATCGTCGGTGATCTCGAACCCGGCCGCGTAGGGCTCAAAGCCGCAGGCCCTGTAGAAGCCGATGACGCTATGATGATCGATGCTGCTGGTGTGCAGCCAGATGCGGTGTGGATGCAGGCGCCATGCCTGATCGAGCGCGCCTGCCATCAGCCGTTTGCCGAGGCCGCGGCCGGTCGAGGAGGGAAAGAGCCCGAAATAGGTGATCTCGATTTCGTTGCTGTCGGCCACGCGGAACTCGGCCATGCCGACATGGCCGTCGCTTTCGTCATGGCCATAATAAATGTGCTGCCGAGGGTCGGCGAAATGCGCCGCGATGTCGGCATCCGACATTTCGGCGGCGCGGTCCCAGAGCCAGGGAGCGCCGATTCCCAGGAAGACTGCACGGTAGATTGCGGGATCGGGCTTGGTGACGCGGGTCATTGCCAGCGGTCGAGCGAGATCTGGCGTCGGGGCACGCGCCTCCATCCACGTCACTGCATTGACGATCTTGCCGGCCGGCACGCGCCGGTAGCCGGACGCGAGATCGGTGATTTCATCCGGCAATGTGCCTTCGGTAACTTGCATCTGTCCTCGATCTTCCGCCGCATGGCCTTGCCGGCCTATAAGAAGCTGATGCCAACTCTGCGACGACCTGCCAAGAGGCTCCAGCGGTGGGCCATGATTTTGGCCCACCTGTCTCCTTGCCTTTTCGGATAGTGGCATATGAGATATGATACACCATCCACGAAAAAGCAGAAATATCATGCCTGAGCGAGTTGCGGACGAGGCCATTTTGAAGGCGGTCGACGACGTCTTCGACCGCCAGCTCGCCTTCCTGGCGGATCTCGTGCGCTTTCCCTCGCAGCGCGGCGAGGAACATGCCGCCCGGTCCTTCATGGCGGCTGCGTATGAGGCCAATGGTTATGCGGTCGACATGTGGCGCGTCGATATCGATGCGATCCGCGACCTGCCTGGATTCTCACCCGTAGCGGTTTCCTACGATGACGCGTTCAACGTCGTCGCCACCCATACGCCGAAAAACGCCACCGGTCGCTCGCTGATCCTCAACGGCCATATCGACGTGGTGCCGACGGGACCGCTCGACCGCTGGGTGCGAGAGCCCTACGACCCCGTCATCGAGGACGGCTGGATGCATGGCCGCGGCGCCGGCGACATGAAGGCCGGCCTTTCGGCCTGCCTCTATGCGCTGGTCGCCTTGCGCGGCCTCGGCTACCAGCCGGCCGCGAATGTATACCTGCAGTCGGTGGTCGAGGAAGAGTGCACCGGCAATGGCGCGCTTGCTTGCCTGCAACGCGGCTACTGTGCCGATGCCGCCTTCATTCCCGAGCCGCTGGAACCACGATTGATGCGCGCACAGGTCGGCCCGATCTGGTTCCGGGTCGAGGTCGACGGCGACCCGCAGCACGCGTCGGGCGCCTTCTCGGCCGGCGCCAATGCCATCGAAAAGGCCTTCCTCGTTATCCAGGCGCTGAAGCAGCTCGAAATCGTCTGGAACGCACGCAAGGTCGATGACAAGCATTTCTGCGATCACCCGCATCCCATCCGCTTCAACCTTGGCAAGATCGAGGGCGGCGAATGGACGTCGAGCGTTCCGGCGCGTTGCGTCTTCGAGATGCGGGTCGCGACCTATCCCGGCCAGAAGCTGGAAGACGCCAGGACCGAGCTCGAGGCTTGCATCGCCGATGCGGCGCGCGCCGATCCGTTCTTGGCCAATCGCCCGCCGAGGATGACCTATAACGGCTTCATGGCCGAGGGCTATGTGCTCGAAGGCGCCGACGAGATGGAGGCCGTGCTGCGGCGTAGCCATACCGCCGTGTGGGGCGAGCCGCTGACGGAATATGTCACCTCGGCCACCACGGATGCGCGCTTCTTCGGCCTCTACGCCGACACGCCGGCGATCGTCTACGGCCCGATCTGCCGCATGCCGCACGGCTATGACGAGGCTGTCGATCTCGACTCCGTGCGCAAGGTCACCCAGACCATTGCGCTCTTCATCGCCGAATGGTGCGGTCTCGAACCCATCGAGCCCGAGGCCAGGCCATGAACGCGGGCCTGTCGGATGCCTTCGGCGAAACGCTCGCCGAGGATGCGCCGGATGTTTCGATCACGGACGCATTGGCTCTGTTGCGCCAGCACTACGGGCTCACCGGAACGGTGCGCCCGCTGCCGGGCGAACGCGACCACAATTTCCACATCCAGACAGAAGGCGAGGGCGAGTTCGTCCTGAAGGTCTCGCATCCGGCGGAAGAGGCCGGCTTCACCGATTTCCAGAACAAGGCGCTCGACCATATCCTGGCGGTCGACCCGGCCATGCCGGTTCCCTCGGTGCGCAAGAGCCTCGAAGGCGAAGCGCAGTTTATGGCCAGCGTCGACGGATCGGCGCCGCGCATCGTCCGGCTGGTCACCTATCTGCCCGGCCAGTTGCTGTCTCGCACCCCGACATCGGCGGCGCAGGACCGCAATCTCGGCATCTTCCTCGCCCGGCTTGGGCGGGCACTGCGCGGCTTCTTCCATCCGGCCGCCGGCGGCGACCTTTTGTGGGACATCCGAAAGGTCGCCAAGACGCGGCCAATGCTGGCTCACATCGCCGATATCCGTCACCGGGCGATGGTCGAGCGCGTCATCGACGCCTTCGAGCGACATGCCGCGCCTGTGATTCCCGGGCTGCGCGCGCAGATCGTCCACAACGACATGAATTCCTACAATGTGGTTATGGACGGCTCGCGGCCGGAAGTGGTCAGCGGCATCCTCGATTTCGGCGACATGATCCACTCGCCGCTGATCTGCGATCTCGCCATCGGGGCCGTCTATCGCTGGCCGGCTGAAGGTCATCCGCTGGCGCCCGCGGCACGCTTTGTCGCCGGCTATCAATCGGTACAGCCGCTGGAGAGCGAAGAGCTGGGCATCCTCTTCCACCTCATTCGTGCCCGGCTTGCTCTCATCGCCAACATCGCCAGCTGGCAGGCGCAACGGTTCCCGGCCAAACGCGACTATGTCCTGCGCCTCATCACCGAGGTCTGGGCCTCGCTGGAACGGCTGGACGAACTGTCGTCCGCGGATGCCCGCCGCTATTTTCTCGATCATTCCAATCCGGAGTAGATGCTCGTGTCCCAGTCCTCGCCCGCAAGTGCCTCCGCCGATGCCGAGCGCGCGCTGCTCGAACGCCGCGCCAGGCTGCTTGGGCCGACCTATCGCGCCTTCTACCGCAACCCGATCCATCTGGTGCGTGGCAGCGGTGTCTGGCTCTACGACGCCCATGGTCGCAAATTCCTCGATGCCTACAACAACGTCGCCTCGGTTGGACACTGCCATCCGCGCGTCGTCGAGGCCTTGTCGGGGCAGGCCGCAACGCTCAACACCCACACGCGCTATCTCAGCGAGATCATCCTCGACTACGCGGAAAAGCTGCTCGGCACGCTTCCGCCCCATCTCGGCCATGCCATGTTCACCTGCACCGGCAGCGAGGCCAACGACCTCGCCATCCGCATCGCCCAGCATTCGAGCGGCGGCACCGGCGTCATCGTCACCGACTTCGCCTATCATGGCGCCACCATCGCGACAGCACAGCTCTCGCCGGCGGCGGTCGGAGCCAAAGGCGTGCCCGCGCAGCATCGTACCGTGGCAGCGCCGGACACGTTCCGCGACCATGGCCACGCCGCGCGTGATTTCGCCGGAAATATCGCCGCCGCCATCGAGGACATGCGCGCGCAAAACATCCGCCCGGCGGCGCTGCTGCTCGACTCCGCCTTTTCCAGCGACGGCATTTTCTTCCCCGATGCTTCTGTCATGCGCGAGGCGGCGGATCACGTCAGGAAGGCCGGCGCCATCGTCATCGCCGACGAGGTCCAGTCCGGCTTCGGCCGGCTCGGCCAGGGCATGTGGGGCTTCGCCAACTATGGCCTCGAGCCTGACATCGTCACCATGGGCAAACCGATCGGCGACGGACATCCGATGGGCGCGGTGATCGTGCGACCCCAACTGGTGAGCTCGTTCGGTTCGAACACCGGCTATTTCAACACGTTCGGAGGCAATCCGGTCACCGCCGCCGTCGGCATCGCCGTCCTCGAGGTGATCGAAGGCGAGGGGCTGATCGAGAATGCACGGATGGTTGGCGTCTATACACGCGACTTGCTCGATTCCTTGCAAGGCCGCCACAGCATGGTCGCCAACGTCAGGCACAACGGCCTCTATTTCGGCGTCGAGTTGACGGCGGAGGGCGATCAGGCGTTGGCCGCTGCCAAGACCTCATCCGTCGTCGAAACCATGCGCGAGGACGGCGTGCTGATCTCGTCCTGCGGTCCGCGCGGCAATGTGCTGAAGATCAGGCCGCCGCTGCCCTTTTCCAGGGACAATGCCGAGCAACTGGCCGAGACGCTCGACCGCGCACTGTCGAAATGGTGAGTTGAGCGGGCGCACATGCTGAAGCTCGAACATCAAACCCTCAATGATCGCGCCTATGGCGCGCTCAAGCAGGAATTGATTTCGGGCGGCTTCAGCCCGGGCCAGACGCTGGTCATCCGCAAGCTCGCCGAGACCTTTGGCATTTCGACCACACCGATCCGCGAGGCGCTGCAAAGGCTGGTCGCCGAGCGGCTTCTGGAAATGCAGAACAACCGCTCGATCATCGTGCCCTTGCTGTCGGCCTCCGCATTCGATGAACTGACCTTTATCCGCATCGCCGTCGAGGGACTGGCGGGCGAGATGGCCGCGTCACGGATGACCGATGGCGGACTGATTGACATACAGGCGACGCTGGCCGGCATGCAGAGCGCCATCGAGGCCGGCGACGCCAAGGCCTATCTCTCGCTGAACGAAGCCTTCCATTTCGCCGTCTACCAGCATGCCGGCGCGCCGATCCTCTTGAACATGATCCGCGACCTCTGGGGCCGGGTCGGCCCCTACCTGAAGCTGCTGATGCAGACCGACCGCTACATTCCGCAGTCGAACGACGCGCATCACAGGATTGTCGCCGCGTTGGAGCAGCGCAATGGGCTAGCCGTCCGGGCTTCCCTTGAACAGGACATCGCCGTGGCGGCCGCGGTTCTCGCGGAAATCTTCGCGCCGACTGGTGGGGGATAGGATTGGCAATGTCGACTGAAGCAGAACGACTTCTGTCCGCTCTTGGCGGTAGGCTGGGCGCGGGCGGCGTGCTCGCCGGCTCCGACGTCGACCAGCGCTATCGGGACGATCCCGACGGCAAGCTCGGAACGCATCCCGAAATGGTGCTGCGCCCACGCGATACCGAGGGTGTCGCGGCGGCACTCGCCGCGTGCAACGCTCTTGGCCAGCCGGTCGTCGTCCAGGGCGGACGCACCGGTTTGGCCGGCGGCGCGCGCGTCCAGCCGGGCGAGATCGTGCTGTCGCTGGAGCGCATGACTGGCCTCGCCGCTCCGGACACTCAGGCAGCCACCATCGTGGCCGAAGCCGGCGCGACACTGCAGGCGGTGCAGGAGGCGGCCGACGGCGTCGGGCTGATGTTCGGTGTCGATATCGGCGCGCGCGGCTCCGCCACGGTCGGCGGCAACATCGCCACCAATGCCGGCGGCATCCGCGTGCTGCGCTACGGCATGTACCGGGCGCAGGTGCTGGGGCTTGAGGCCGTGCTTGCCGATGGCAGCATCCTGACTTCGCTCAAGGGCCTGCCCAAGGACAATTCCGGCTACGACCTCGGCCAGCTCTTTATCGGCGCGGAAGGGACGCTTGGCGTCGTCACCCGCGCCGCGCTCAGGCTGCATCCAAAGCCCGCATCCGAGGTGAACGCCTTCTGCTCGCTGCCTTCGCTCGATGCGGCGATCGCTTTGCTTGGGCTGCTGCGGCAAAAGCTCGGTCCGTTGCTGTCCGCCTATGAGGTCAACTTCGCGCCGCTCTATGACGTCATGGCCGCCAGCATGGCCATGCCGGCGCCATTGCCGGCAGGCTCACCGCTCTATGTGCTGGCCGAAATCCAGGGCAGCGAGCCCGAACGCGACGCTGAGCGCTTCGCCGAGGTCCTGATGCAGGCGGTCGAGGATGGCGTCATCAAGGATGTCGTCGTCTCGCAGTCGCCGCGCGAATTCCGCGCGCTCTGGGATGTGCGCGAAGACGCCAACCGCGTCCTGTTTTCGATGAAAGGCCTGATCAGCGTCGACATCAGCATTCCGCTGGCGCGAATGGGAGCGTTCCTTGACGAAGCGGATGCCGCCATTCATGCCGTCGATCCCGGCGCGGAGGTCTATGTCTTCGGCCATCTTGGGGACGGCAATTTGCACTATCAGGTCCTGACCGTCGATCCGGCGGCGGCATATGGCATCATCTATCGCGGCGTGGCGGCGGCCGGAGGCGGCGTCTCGGCCGAGCACGGCATCGGCCTCGACAAGAAGCAATGGCTGCACCTGGTGCGCAGCGACGCCGAAATCGGGGCGATGCGGAGACTGAAGACGGCGTTCGACCCAAAGAACATTCTGAATCCGGGACGAGTCTTCGACCTCTGCCCAGTAGCTTGAATCTCAGTTCCGTTCCGTCGCCATCTGCCTGGGGATCAGAAAACGGGCGGCGAGCACGCAGAGCAGCACGGTGAACATCAGGATCAGCGCCACCAGCGCATTGATGTCGGGGGAAAAACCAAGCCGCATCATCGCCCACAGCCTGACCGGCAGCGTGCTTTGTGTGCCGGTGACCAGGATGGTGATCATGGTTTCGTCGAACGACAGCGCGAAGGCCAGGATGGCGCCGCCGATCATGGCGCTCGATAGGTTCGGCAGGATGATGCGCCAGAAGGTCTGCCACCCCGTCGCGCCGAGATCGTAGGATGCTTCCACCAGCGTACGGCTCATCGACTGCAGCCGCATCAGCACCGTGCGATAGACGATCGCCAGCACGAAGACCGTATGGCCGATGACGACGGTCAGCAGCGAGCGTTCGAGGCCGATCTCGCGAAAGAAGATCAGGAGCGCCAGGCCGCTGATGACAGGCGGCATCAGGAACGGCAGGAAGATGATGAACTGCAGGTAAGAGCGCCCCGAGCGCCGGCCGTGATAGTAGAGCGCAAGCAGCGTTCCGCTGATCACCGAGAGCACGACGGTACAGAGGCCAACGATCAGCGTGGTGCGCAAGGCGGCCAGAATCTCATGGTTTCCAGCCAGCGTCACATAGGTCGAAAGGGTGGGCGACGACCAGTCGACATTGCCATGTGAAATGGTGAAGAACGACGACACGATCGGCACGAACAGCGGGCTGTAGAGCAGCACCGCGACCAGCGCCGTGATCGCGGCCAGGAAGATCGTGGAAGGCCGGGGCAGCGCGATCATACCGACGTCCCCCGGCTGCGTCCAAACCGTTCGCCGACGAGAATGGCGGCGATCACCACGATCGCCAGTGCCACCGACAGCGCCGCGCCAAACGGCCAGTTGTAGGCGGTGCCGAACTGGCTGTAGAGGATGCGGCCGAAGGTGAAGCCGCTGATCCCGCCGACCATCTGCGGGGTCAGGAAATCGCCGATCGCCAGCACGAAGACGAAGCTCGCCGCCGAGGCGACCCCGGGCATGCTGAGCGGCAAGGTGATGCGCAGGAACGTCTGCAAGCCGCTGGCGCCCAGATCATCCGAGGCACGCAGCAGGGTTTGCGGAATCCGCTCCAGCGACAGGAAGATGGGCAGGATGGCGAAGGGGATCAAAAGCAGGCTCAGCGTCAGAAGGATGGCGTTCATGTTGAACACGAAAAGTGTCGATGGCTGGTCCAGGATGCCGAGCGCCACCAGCGCCTTGTTGAGGAAGCCGTTGAGGCCGAGGATGCTGCGGATCGCGTAGATCTTGATTACGTAGCTCATCAGCAGCGGCACCAGGAGCAGCATCAGCAAGGCGTAACGCCAGCGCCCTTTCAGCGTCGTCAGGAAATAGGCGGCGGGATAGGCGAGGAGGATGCAGATCACCGCCACCGACACACACAGCACGATGGTGTTCCAGAATACCGGCAGAAAGATCGGATCGGTGAAGAACCTGGCATAGTTGCCGAGCGTCGGTACATGGACGATCGTGCCCTGGTCGACGCTGAAGAAGCTGTAGACCAGGAAGATCGCCAGCGGCACGAGGACGAAGATCACCGGCAAGGCGAAGGCCAGCATCGTCACCAACCGCGACAACAGCCGCTCCGCGGAATCTGTCGAGCCGGCTCCGCTCATGCCAGCACCAGATGGCCTTCGTGCGGCGCAAATGAAAGTGAGACCGTCTCGCCTGACTTGAGCACGCTGCCGCCGATCCGGCTCGGCATGCGCAGCCGCAGGCGTTGCGAGGCATTATCGGCACCCGCCGCGATCGTGGCGACGGTGGATGAACCGGCAAAAGCCAAGTCGGCGATGGTACCGGAAAAGCGGTTGCCGCTGTCCGTTGCATCCGCAAGATGCAAGGCTTCCGGACGGAACGCCGCGAAGGCGCTGGCGCCATCGGGAGCGGCCTTGAGATGCGGCTGGCCGCCGATCGAGCAGACCAGGCGTCCGAGCGCCGTCTCGATCGGTCGCTGCTCGCCCTGCACGGGGCCGAGCTTTCCTGCCACCAGATTGTTCTCGCCGAAGAAGCGCGCCACGAATTCGCAATTCGGTTTGTAGTAAAGCTCATGCGGCGTGCCGAGCTGGCGGATATGGCCAGCCTGCATGACGCAGATCCGGTCGGCCATGCCGATGGCTTCTTCCTGGTCGTGTGTGACGAACAGGAAGGTGGTCTTGATTTCGCGCTGGATGGATTTGAGGAACTCCTGCATCTGCCGGCGCAATTCGAGGTCCAGTGCCGCGAGCGGCTCATCGAGCAGGATCAGGCGCGGCTGGCAGATCAGCGCCCGGGCGAGCGCAACGCGCTGCCGCTGGCCGCCGGAAAGCTGCGATGGGAAACGCTCGGCAAAGAGCCCGAGCTGCACAAGATCGAGAGCTTCTCCGACACGCCGCGCGATCTCCGTGCGCTTGAGATGCCGCACCGAAAGCCCGTAGCCGACATTGCCGGAAACGGTCATATGCGGGAACAGCGCATAATCCTGGAACACGGTGTTGAACGGCCGCCGGTTGATCGGCATGCGGCTGATGTCTTCGCCGTCCAGCCGGATTTCGCCCGAGGTCAACGGCTCCAGCCCGCCGATCAGCCGCAGGACCGTGGTCTTGCCCGAACCCGACGGCCCAAGAACGGTGAGGAATTCGCCGTCCCGGATCGACAGGTCGATGTCGTGCAGCACGGGAACCGTGCCGTAGGCTTTCGAAACGGACCGCAGCGTCAAGAGGTCGGTGTTCTGGTTCATGGACTATTCTCGCATACGCTTCGGCGGTCCGGAACGTCCGGGCCGCCGCTGTTTCGAAGTCACGCGTGGAAAGGATCAGGGCGTCGCCTTGACCTCGTTCCACATGTCCGAACGCTTGAGCGGGTCTTCGACATTGTTGAGCCAGACCAGCTTGTCGTTGCCGCCGGCGCTGCTTGACTCGACCACGGTGTTTCCGAAGCCGGTACGCTCGGAAAGCTCGCCGCCGATCTTCTTGCTCAGCATGAAGTCGATCCACTTCTCGGCCGCCGCATTGTCGCGGACACCTTTGGAGATCACCCAGTTGTCGAGCCAGGCAAGCGCGCCTTCGCTCGGGTTGACGTAGGCGACGTGGGCGCCGATCTTCTGCAGCGCCTTGACCTGCTGCTGGCCATAATTGGCCCAGATCAGAGCAACGTCATTGTTCTGGTAGATCTGCTGCGCCTCGTCGGCGGTGGTGTAGAAGCTCAGCACGTTGCGCTTGAGCTCGACCAGCTTGGCCTTGACCGCCGCCATCTGCTCAGCGTCGAGGTTGAACGGATCCTTGTAGCCGAGCGTCAGCGCGGTGAACGAGAAATTGTGCTCGCCATTGTCATAAGCCAGGATCTTGCCCTTGTAGGCCGGATCCCACAGGACCGACATCGAGGTCGGCGCCGGCTTGACCTTGTCGGTGTCATAGATCAGCCCGATGGAATCGAAGCAGAACGGAATGCCGTAGACCTTGCCGTCCTTGGTGTCGCCGCTCACCTGGGACAGGTCGCGGAAGCGCGGCAGCACGTCCTTCTGGTTAGGCAGTTTCGTGATGTCGATTGGCGACACCAGGTCGGCCTTGATGTAGCGCTGCAACTGGGCGGTGTTGACGGCGAAGACATCGAAGTCCTGCCCTTCGCTGCCCTTGATCTTGGCCCAGATCTCGTCATCGCTGCCGATGAACACCACATCGACGCCGATGCCGGTGCTGGCGGTGAAGTCCTTCACCCAGTCAGCGTCCGCATAGCCGTCCCAGGCCAGAACCCGAAGGTTGGCGGCGAATGCGGCCGAGGTCATCAGGCCGATGCCCAGGCCGATCGCCATTTTCAGAAACAGTCTTTTCAGTCCCATTTTAATCTCCCATTTTCTTTCTGGTGGACCGTGATTTCCGGACTTTCGCCGTCACAACCGGGTGACGGTGACCAGTCCTTCGTCCGGCACCTTTTCCATCCGGTTGCGCAGTGGTTTGCCGAATGCCGGTGCCTGGATTTCATACTCGTCGCCGGGAGCCGTCTGGACGCCGGAGGCGTAGCTCATCACCGCCGCGCCGAAGAAATAGGCGTGCAGGTCGCCTGGCCGGCGATGCATCGGGTAGCGGAAATGGTAGTGTTCGAGATTGGCGATCGAGTGCGACATGTGTGCTTCGCCCGACAGGAACTCCTGTTCCCAGATGACGGCGCCGTCGCGCGTGATGCGGGAATGACCGCGCACTTCTTCCGGCAGATCGCCGATCAGCAGCTCCGGGCCGATCGAACAGGAACGGAGCTTGGAATGGGCGAGATAGAGGTAGTTCTCGCCCTCCGTCACGTGGTCGGAATATTCGTTTCCGAGCGCATAGCCGATGCGATAGGGATGACCGTCCGGTCCGTTGAGATAGAGCCCCACGATCTCGGCTTCCTCGGCTCCGGCCTTTGCGAATGCCGGCATCGGCAGCGGCGCGCCGGGCGGCACGACGCATGTGCCGACGCCCTTGAAGAACCATTCGGGCTGGATGCCGATCTTGCCTGCGCCGGGCTTGCCTCCCTCCAACCCCATACGAAAGATCTTCAGGGAGTCGGATTCCGCGGCGCCTTCGCCATGGGTCAGCACATGCATCTGGTTTCGCGCGGCCGCACTTCCGGTATGGGTGAGGCCGGTGCCGGTGACCAGGAATCGTGCCGGTTCCGGATGGTCGACGGGAGCGAGCACGCGGCCATCGCGCAACAGCTCGTCATAGTCGACGGATGCCGTGCCTGTGCGCTTCTCGACCAGCGACGCGATGGACGCACCCTGCGCGATTGCCGCTTGCGCCAATTCCAGCACGCTGCTGGTCTCGTCGAGCGGATGCAGGCGATTGCCATCGTCGGAGACGCGGCCGACGAGCCTGCCGCTATCGAGCGTTGTGTACTGAACAAGACGCATGAAATACCCTTCTTCCCTTTGAGGCTATACCGGTCACACCCAGCCCGCATCGACGATGAACTGCTGGCTCGTGCACATCAGGCTGTCGTCGGCGGCGAGGAACAGCGCCATGCGCGCGATATCGGAGGGTTGCAGCCGGTCGGGCAGGCATTGCCGCTCCGCGATCTGGCGTTCGCCGGCCGGATTCAGCCACAGCCGCATCTGGCGCTCTGTCATCACCCAGCCGGGCACCATGCAGTTGACGCGGATGCGCTCGGGGCCGAGTTCGCGTGCCAGCGCCCGCGTCATGCCGTAGACTGCGGCTTTCGCGGTGACATAGGCCGGGCAATCGGGATCGCCGACCATCCAGGTGATGGAGCCGAAATTGATGATCGAGCCGCCACCATGCGCGCTCATCTGCGGCCGAACCGCCTGGGCCGCGAAGAACTGGTGGCGCAGATTGACCGCCATGCGGTCGTCCCAATACGCCACCGAAACGTCCTTGGTTTGATGGCGATCGTCATTGCCGGCATTGTTGCACAGTGCCTGGATCGGGCCGTTGTGCCGCGCCGCCTGCGCGGTGGCGGCTTGCAGCTCTTCGACATTGCGCAGGTCGCACGGGATGAACAGCGGGGCGGGATGTCCCTCGGTCGCGATGGCGTCGACCAGGCGTCGCGAAGGTTCCTGCGCCAGGTCGACGAAGGCGACGCGGCTGCCTTGCGCGCAGAAATGGCGCACCAGACTTTCGCCGATGCCGCTGCCGCCCCCGGTTATGAACACGCTGCGGCCCTTGAGGCTGGGGTAGGTCGCGTAGTTGCCGATCTGATCCGTCATCGCGCGCTCTTTAGTGTGAATGGCGGGGGATGCCGGCATCGCGCCGGCCGACGAGAAAGTCGAAATCGCAGCCCTTGTCGGCCTGCAGCACGCGCTCGACATAGAGGCTCTGGTAGCCGCCTTCGGGTGGCGCCGGAGGCTTCCAGTCGCGGCGGCGGATCGCCAGCTCTTCGTCAGAAACGAGAAGCTCCAGCCGCCGCCCGGCGACGTCGAGCTCGATGAGATCGCCGTCGCGTACCAGCGCCAGCGCGCCCCCTGCCGCCGCCTCGGGCGCCACATGCAGCACCACGGTGCCATAGGCGGTGCCGCTCATGCGAGCGTCCGAGATGCGCACCATGTCGGAGACGCCTTCCCTGAGCAGCTTGGCCGGCAGCGGCATGTTGCCGACTTCGGCCATGCCGGGATAACCGCGCGGACCGCAATTCTTCAGCACCATCACCGAGGTAGCGTCGATATCCAGCTTTGGATCGTCGATCCGGGCGTAGTAGTGCTCGATGTTCTCGAAGACGACCGCCTTGCCCCGATGCTGCATCAATTCGGGCGTCGCCGCCGACGGCTTGATGACCGCTCCATCGGGCGCCAGATTGCCACGCAGGATCGAGATGCCGCCTTCCCGGGTCAGCGGCTCGCTCAGCGGCCGGATGACCTCGCTGTTGTAGTTGGGCGCGCCGTCGATCAGTTCGCCGATGGTCTTGGCGCTGACGGTCATGGCGTCGCGATGAAGAAGCCCCACTTCATCAAGCGACGCCATGACCGCAGCTAGCCCCCCGGCATAGTAAAAATCTTCCATCAGGAACCGGCCCGACGGCATCAGGTCGACGATGGTTGGAACGCCACGGCCAAGGCGGTCCCAGTCATCGAGGCTGAGATCGACACCGACCCGGTTGGCGATGGCGATCAGATGCAGCACCGCATTGGTCGAGCCGCCGATCGCGCCATTGACGCGGATGGCATTCTCGAAGGCTTGCCTGGTGAGGATCCGTGCAATCGTCACGTCGCGGCGGACGAGATCGACGATCTGCCGTCCGGCCGTCTGCGCAAGCACGCTGCGGCGCGAATCCACCGCCGGGATCGCGGCATTGTCCGGCATGCCGATGCCGAGCGCTTCCACCATGCTGGCCATGGTCGAAGCGGTACCCATCGTCATGCAACTGCCCGCCGACCGGCTCTGGCCCTGCTCGGCGGCGAGGAAGTCGGCGACCGGCATGCGGCCGGCCTTGACCTCCTCGGCGAATTTCCAGACATGGGTGCCCGAGCCGATGTCCTGCCCGCGGAACTTGCCATTCAGCATCGGCCCGCCGGAAACGGCGATGGTCGGCAGATTGCACGAGGCGGCCCCCATCAGCAGCGCCGGCGTGGTCTTGTCGCAGCCGACCAGCAAGATGACGCCATCGATCGGATTGCCGCGGATGGACTCCTCGACATCCATGCTGGCCAGGTTGCGAAACAGCATTGCGGTCGGGCGCATGTTGCTTTCGCCAAGCGACATCACAGGGAATTCCAGCGGCAGGCCGCCGGCTTCGTAGACGCCGCGCTTGACGTGATCGGCAAGCGCCCGCAGATGCGCATTGCAGGGGGTCAGTTCCGACCACGTGTTGCAGATGCCGATCACCGGGCGGCCGTCGAAAGCGTCTGCCGGGATGCCTTGATTCTTCATCCAGCTGCGGTGCATGAAGGCGTTCTTGCCTTCACCGCCGAACCAGGCTTCGGACCGCAGTTTGCGTTTGGTCTCGGTCACGATTGCTGGCCCCGATCGTTGCGGCGTTTGTTGCGGTTCTCGACGCTGCGGCGCACGTCGTCCTCGGCGTTGTCGATGAGCACCAGCAGCGCCTTTTGTGCGCCTGGAGCGTCGCCGGCGGCGATCTTCTCGGCCACTTCCCGGTGCAGCGGCAAGGAGTGGCGTTGCCCTTCCGGATTGTCGTTGGAAAGGCGAAAGCTCATCACCAGAGCGGTTTCGACCAGTGCCGCCAGTGAGCCGATCAGCTCATTGCCGGTCATGCGCAGGATGGTCTGGTGGAACACCAGGTCGGGCTTGGCGAAGCGGTCGCCATCGTCGCTCACGGCTTCCATTTCGACCAGCGCTGCATGGATCTCGGCGATCTGCGCCGGCGTGGCGCGCTGGGCTGCGAGCGCCGCCGACATCGGCTCGATGGCCCGGCGCAATTCGAACAGCGCCCGGACATCCTCGGCGCCGACATTGCTGGCATAGCGCCATGACAGCACGTCGGGGTCGAGGAAATTCCAGTCGGAGCGCGGACGCACCCGTGTGCCGGTCTTCGGCCGCGATTCGACAAGCCCCTTGCCGGCCAAAACCTTGATCGCCTCGCGCAACACCGTGCGGCTGACCCCCAGCATCTCGCTCGAATCATCCGCATTGGGCAGGGCCTCGCCCGGTAGGAAGTCGCCTTGCACGATGCGCAGGCCGATCTGCTCGACGACTGTCGCGTGCAGCGCGGTGGAACCGCTGGAAACCGCGACGGCAACTCGGGACGTTCGCGCCGTGCTGAAAGATTTCTTATTCTTCATACTATTCATATGATATGTCTTATAGCTATGGCCATTGGAGTCAAGGGATGGGGAAGTGCCAATGACAAAGAATTCCGCTGTGGCCGCCGCGCAGCAAACGGAGCTGGTCTCGATCAGTGACGGCATCGCGACCGTTGAAGTTGTTCCGGCAGCCGGCGGCGCCGTGGCGTCATACCGCTGGTGGCTGGATGGCGCGGCCGTGGATTGGCTGCGGCCGGCCGATCCAGCGACCATCAGCGGTGGCGACGCCGGCGCCATGGCCTGCTTTCCGCTCGTGCCCTATTCCAACCGGATCAGGGGTGGCCGCTTCGAATTCGCGGGGCGCTCCATTCAACTGCGGACAGGTCCAGACGATCCACATCACGAACACGGCCATGGCTGGCGCCGGCCATGGACGGTCGTGCGCCGGGAAGCCAGCACGATCGTCCTGCGTTATCGCCACGCCGCCGATCTCTGGCCGTGGAGCTACGAAGCCGAGCAAGAGATGAGGCTGTCCGAAGGCAGGCTTTCCGTGACCATTGCCGTGCGCAACCTTTCGGACGAGCCGATGCCGGTCGGCTTCGGCCTGCATCCCTATTTCCCGGCGACGCCGTGGACGCATGTCCAGGCACAGGTGTCCGGCATGTGGGAGACCGATGCGGATGTGCTGCCCATCCGGCATGTCCTGCCGCCGGCTGGGGCCGATCCATCCATCGGATTTGACGTGTCGGAAGTGGGTTTCGACACGGTCTTCACCGGATGGGCGCGCCGCGCCCGGATCTCTTGGCCCGAACACGCACGGCAGTTGGACATCGAGGCGGAGGCGCCGCTCGATTTCTTCGTCCTCTACACGCCGCAGGGCGCGCCTTTCTTTTGCGCCGAGCCGGTCAGCAACATCACCGATGCCTTCAACCGGATGGGCGACGAGCAGATAGACACCGGCTGCATCGTGCTGCAGCCTGGCCAGAAGCAATCCGCCAGCGTCCGCTTCACGCCGTCGCTGGCTGTCTGACGGTCAGCCGCCGAAGCAAAGCCTGCTCAGAACGGATAGTGCTGGCCCGGGTCCTCGATCGTCACCCAGCGCAAAATCGGTGAATTCGGCGATCGAGGCCTTGCCGCCAAAGCGGCCATAGCCGGAGCCCTTGACGCCGCCAAACGGCATCTGCGCTTCGTCCCCGACCGTCGGTCCGTTGATATGGCAGATGCCTGCCTGGATACGGGCGGCGACCGCCATGGCACGTTTGATGTCGCGGCTGAACACCGCTGACGACAGGCCGTATTCGGTGTCGTTGGCGACCCGCACGGCCTCGTCCTCGCCCTTCACCCTGAGTCGAAGGCCTCCCGGCCGTTCAGGGCCTCACTTGCCCGGCATTGCCGCCTCGCGAATGGTTTGCAGCAGGATCGAGAAGGCGGGTGAAGGGGCGGTATCAGTGCGCATCGTCAGCCCGACCGGTCCCTTGGTTTCCTCGGTGTCGACGGGCAAGGCGACGAAAGCGCCGCTCGCGATCTCGTTGGCGACCACACCGGCCGAAATGATCCACACCGCATTGCTCTGTCGCATGAAGGCGCGGCCGAACGAATCCGAGACGGTCTCGATCTCGGTGGCCGGCGCGGTCATGCCGTTGGTGATGAACAGGCGATCGACAAAGGGGCGGATGACGGACTCCCGGGTCGGCATCAGCACCGGAAAATCGTCGAGGCTGGCGAAGATGTCGGCTCCCGGCTTCAGCAGCGGATGTCCGGCACGCACCACGAACAGCACCTGTTCGGAGTAGAGATGTTCGAAGAAGAAGCCGGTCATGTTCTCGGGCGCCGCCAACCGTCCGACGACAAGGTCGAGCGCACCGGTGCGCAATTGTTCGAGCAGCACGGCGTTCTCGCCGGTGACGATCTTGAGCGCGGCGCCTGTGTCTTCCTTCAGGAACTGGCTCATCGCTCGCGGCATGACCTTCGCCGACACCGTCGGCAGCGCGCCGATGCGGATCGGATGGCGATTGACGGCGCCGTCCTGGCGAACGGAATCGACGCCGCGCTTCAGGGCCGTAATCGCCGAACCGGCATGGCTGAGAAAAATCTCGCCAAGCCTCGTAACGCGGATGCCGCGCCCGTCACGCTCGACGACAGCGACGCCGAGCGCTTCTTCCAACTCACGTAGCGTTTTGGTCACCGCCGGCGCGCTGACATGCAGAAAATCGGCGGCGCGAGCCACGCTGCCCTGTCGCGCGACTTCCAGGAATGCCTGCAGGTGACGGAACCGGATGCGGCTCTCGGAAATAATTCGATAACCCCCGAGTTAATGAAACGGCGAAAAATATCATTTTACCGAACCAAATGCCTTGTGCAATGTGGAGGTGGAGGATTGAAATCGTGCCATTCGTCACCCTTGGCGGCATCGCGCTGCATCACCGATATGTCGAGGCGAGCGGCGGGACACCGCCGGTGGTGTTCATCAATTCGCTCGGCACCGACTTCCGCATCTGGGACGAGGTCGTCTCAGCGCTTGCCGGGGAAATGCCGGTGCTCGTCCATGACAAGCGCGGCCACGGGCTGTCCGACATTGGCCACATCATGTCGATAGACGATCACGTCGACGATCTCTCCGCGCTTATCGATCATTTCGGGTTGGAGAAGGTCGTGCTGTGCGGCGTGTCGGTCGGCGGCATGATTGCGCAAGGACTCTATGCCAGGCGCCCGGGGATCGTCGAGGCCCTGATCCTGTGTGACACGGCCCACAAGATCGGCACGACGGACAGCTGGAATGCGCGCATCGCGACGGTCGAGAGCAACGGGATTGAGGACATTGCCGATGGCGTGATGAAAGTGTGGTTCACGCAGGATTTCCATGCCGCGCGCGCAGCCGATCTTGCCGGCTGCCGCAACATGCTGACCAGACAGGCGTTGCCCGGCTATATCGGAACCTGCATGGCGGTTCGCGATGCCGATTTCACCGACGTCGCGCGCCGCATCGCGGTGCCGACGCTGTGCATCGCCGGCGATCAGGATGGCTCGACGCCTCCCGATCTTGTCCGCTCGCTGGCCGCGCTGATTCCCGGCGCGCGTTTCGAGATCATCCGCGACGCCGGACACATTCCCTGCGTCGAACAGCCGGAGGCGCTGGTCGCGCTGATCCGTGATTTCATCGCATCGCTTGCTTCTGGAGCACAAACCCATGGATGAAGTCCCCGGCAACGCAGACAGATATCGCACCGGCCTGGCGGTGCGGCGATCGGTGCTCGGCGATCGTCATGTCGACCGTACGGAAATTGCCGCCACCGATTTCGATCAGCCGTTTCAGGAACTGATCACCGAGGCCGCCTGGGGAACGGTGTGGGCGCGGCCGGGCTTTTCGAAGCGCGAGCGCTCGATCGTCACGCTGGCGCTGTTGGCCGCACTCGGCCATGATGAGGAGGTCGCCTTGCATGTGCGTGCCACCGCCAACACCGGTGCGACGCGCGCGGATATCTGCGAAGCGTTCCTGCATGTCGCGATCTATGCCGGGGTGCCGGCGGCCAACCGCGCTTTCAGAATAGCCAAGGACGTGTTTTCGGAAATGGACGGAGCCAACGATGTCCGCTGAGCCCGGCTCCAACCGGACGCCGGAAACCGGTGCCTTCTTCCAGCGCGACCGCCAGTGGCATCCGCCGGCGTTCACGCCGGGCTACAAGAGTTCTGTGTTGCGTTCTCCGCAGAAGGCGTTGCTGTCGTTCGACAACACGCTGTCGGAACTGACCGGGCCTGTGTTTGGCCATGCCATGATCGGCGAACGCGACAACGACCTGATCCACAATTTCGCCAGGCCGGGCGAGAGCGCCATCGGCGAGCGCATCATCGTCCATGGACGGGTGCTCGACGAGCGCGGCGTTGGCGTCCCCGGTGCGCTGCTCGAATTCTGGCAGGCCAATGCCGGTGGCCGCTACCGTCACAAGAAGGACGGCTATCTGGCGCCGCTCGACCCGAATTTCGGCGGATGCGGCCGCGCCATTTCGGGCGAGGATGGCTCCTATGCCTTTCGCACTGTCAGGCCCGGTCCTTACCCCTGGCCGAATGGCCCGAACGATTGGCGGCCGGCGCACATCCATTTTTCGCTTTTCGGCCACGGCTTCGCGCAGCGGCTGATCACGCAGATGTATTTCGAAGGCGATCCGCTGATCTGGCGCTGTCCGATCGTCGGCGGCATTCGCGACAAGGCGGCCGTTGAAGCGCTGATTGCCGCGCTCGACTTGCAGTCGACAATCCCGATGGACGCGCTTGCCTACAAATTCGATATCGTGCTGCGCGGGCGCCGCTCGACGCTGTTCGAGAACAGGCCGGAGGGAAATTGATGGCGCAGTCGCTCGACCGTCGGAAGGAGAGCCCTTCGCAGACCGCCGGACCCTATGTCCATATCGGGTTGACGCCGAATTTCTGCGGCATAGGCGGCATCTATGAAAACGATCTTGGCTTGGCCATGGTCAACGAGCGGACCACGGGCGAGCGCATCGAGTTGCGCATCCGCGTGCTCGACGGCACCGGAACGCCCCTGAAGGACGCGCTGATCGAGATCTGGCAGGCGGATGCCGACGGGCTCTACAATTCGCCCGCGGAGATGCGCGGTGCCGCCGATCCGAATTTCCAGGGCTGGGGCCGCCGCCCTACCGACATGGAAACCGGCCTCTGCGTATTCGAGACGATCAAGCCTGGCCGCGTGCCGTTCCGCGACGGCCGCCTGATGGCGCCGCACATCACGCTCTGGATCGTCGCGCGCGGCATCAACCTCGGTCTGCACACAAGGCTCTATTTTTCCGACGAGGAAGAGGCCAATGCCGGAGATCCTATCCTGGCCCGTATCGAGCACAGCGTCCGCGTGCCGACGCTGATCGCCGAGCGGCAGGGCAACGCTTACGTCTTCGACGTCCATCTCCAGGGGGAGAAGGAAACGGTCTTCTTCGACAGCTGACGGACGAAAGGAGCAGGACATGACTGTATCGCCCTTCGACCACCCGCTGCTTTCCGGCCTGCTCGGCGATGAGGAGGCAGCGAGGCAGTTTTCGGTGGAAGCCGATATTGCCGCTATGCTCGCCTTCGAACGCGCGCTGGCCGAAGCCGAGGCCGACTGCGGCATCGTCCCCAGGGAGGCCGCGGCCGCGATAGTCAAGGCGCTTGCCTCGTTCCGGCCGGATACCGGCAAGCTGCGTGCCGGCGTCACCAAGGACGGCGTCGTGGTGCCGGAACTGGTGCGCCAGATCAAACTGGCCGTCGGCGAACCGCATGGCGGCTCCGTCCATTTCGGCGCGACCAGCCAGGACGTCATCGACACCAGCCTTGTGCTCAGGTTGAAATCCGTCGTCGAGCATCTCGGCCTGCTGCTGACCGAGACCATCATAAGGCTCACCTCTCTGGAGGAGCGCTTCGGAGGCAGGGCACTGACCGCGATAACGCGTATGCAGGCGGCGATCCCGATCAAAGTGGCCGATCGCGCGACAGCGTGGCGGACACCCCTGCAGCGGCACCAGGAGAGGCTGTCGCAACTTGCCGGGCGCCTGCTCGTCGTGCAGTTCGGTGGCGCTGCCGGCACGCTGGAAAAGCTTGGCGACAAGGGGCCGGCGGTGCGTGCGGGCCTTGCCGCCAGGCTCGGTCTTGCCGATGCGCCGCAATGGCAGACCCAGCGTGATACGCTCGCCGACTTCGCCGGCCTGATGTCGCTGACGACGGGAAGTCTCGGCAAGTTCGGCCAGGACATCGCGCTGCTGGCGCAGGGTGGAAACGACATCGAGCTGTCGGGCGGTGGCGGCTCGTCGGCGATGCCGCACAAGCAGAACCCGGTGAAGGCCGAAGCGCTGGTGGCGCTTGCGCGCTTCAACGCCACGCAGCTTTCCGGCATGCATCAGGCGCTGGTGCATGAACAGGAGCGCTCGGGCGCTGCCTGGACGCTGGAATGGCTGCTGCTGCCGCAGATGGTTGTCGCCACCGCCGCGTCCTTGCGCCTTGCCGCCGAACTGGTCGCGCGGATCGAAAGTCTCGGCCACTGATGCGCACCCAGGTTCTGATTGTTGGCTCGGGACCGTCCGGCCTACTGCTTGGGCAGCTTCTGGCCGGCATTGGTGTCGAGACAGTCATCCTCGAGCGCTCCAGCCGCGAGCATGTGCTCGGCCGCGTGCGTGCCGGTGTGTTGGAACAAGGCACCGTCGAATTGCTGGAACAGGCTGGTGCTGCGGCAAGGCTGCATGCCGAAGGCTTGCCGCATTCCGGCATCGCGCTCGCCTTCGACGGTCGGCTGCATCGTATCGATCTCACGGCGCTGACCCGGGGCAAGCATGTCACCGTCTATGGCCAGACCGAGGTGACGCATGATCTGATGGACAAGCGCGACGCCGCTGGGCTGACCACCATCTACGAGGCATTGAACGTCTCGCTCCACGGTTTCGATGGCGCCGCGCCGTTCGCCACCTACGAGAAGGAAGGCGTGTCGCTCCGCATCGACTGCGACTTCATCGCCGGCTGTGACGGCTTCCACGGCGCCAGCCGCAAATCGGCGCCGGCGGGCGCGCTGAAGACCTTCGAGCGGCAATATCCGTTCGGCTGGCTTGGCGTACTGGCGGAAGTGCCGCCGGCCGATCATGAACTCATCTACGCCAACCACGAGCGCGGCTTTGCGCTGTGCTCGATGCGCTCGACGCATCGCAGCCGCTACTACGTCCAGTGCCCACAGGACGACCAGGTCGAGGCATGGTCCGACGACCGCTTCTGGGACGAGTTGCGCCGCCGCTTGCCGGAGCGGACGGCGGCGAGCGTCGTGACCGGGCCGTCCTTCGAAAAGTCGATCGCGCCGCTGCGCTCCTTCGTCGCCGAGCCGATGCGCTTCGGCCGGCTGTTCCTTGTCGGCGACGCCGCCCACATCGTGCCGCCGACGGGCGCCAAGGGTCTGAACCTCGCCGCCAGCGACGTGCGCTATCTCTTTGCCGGCCTTCGCGACTTCTATCGCGAAAAATCCATGGCCGGCATCGACGCCTATTCGCAAACGGCGCTGGCGCGCGTCTGGAAGGCGGTCCGCTTTTCCTGGTGGATGACGACCATGCTGCATCGTTTTCCCGACACCGGCGATTTCGGCCAGCGCATCCAGGAGGCCGAACTCGACTACCTCGTGCACTCGCGGGCGGCATCGACGGCGTTGGCGGAAAACTACGTCGGCCTGCCTTTCTGAAGGCGTACATGGGCTCGGGTTTACCGTCGGCAGATGCTTCGCCGGGATCCTAATCTAGCCGCCGGATCAGCCGGTTGCGCCGGCGTAGATGTCGAGAATATCCGTCACCCCCGCGATCAGGAGTTCCCTGGCTTTTGGCGCGACGGAACCGCTCGCCACCGCACCGTCGAGACGGCCGAGATACTGGCTGATCAGGGGTGAGGGGATGTCGCGCTCTCCGAGCGATTGCATCAGCGCTTCCACGGCGTGCCGCGCTGCCTGCGCCGGCCAATAGTAGCGGATGCGGTCGCTGTAGGAAAAATGCCGCTCGATCCGCTGCTCGGCCTCCGAGCCGTGGTAGTAATTCTTCCAATGGCCAGGCGCCGCCAGCATGACGCGCTCCATCGCCGCCGGCAGGCTCTCCCGAGCCGGGTCGGGCGCAAGAACGTCGGCGATGTGGCTCAAACCGTAGAGCGTTTCGCGCAGCGCGAAGGTCAGCCATGGCCCGACCTTGAGGATGGCGAAACCGTCATCGACCAGGGCGCTCAGCGCCGCGACCGTCTGGTAGTCTGTCGAGTGGGCCTCGAAGATGAATTGCGGCAGATCTCGCAGCGTGCCGGCGAGCGCCCGGGCACGCTCGGGCCGGTAGGCGATCACCTCGGCATTGCCGAACTCGACGCCCGGCTGCACGACGACGCCGATCGCCCGCGAGAAGGCCTCGTCGAGACCGTGCCGGCTGAAGGCATCGTGGTGGATGCGTACGGTCTCGCTCGCGGCCTCAGGTGTCGTCACCGCCAGATGGTTCATCGCTTCCACGGCGCCGCCCGGCACCGGTACTTCCGTGCCGATGACATAGACAGGCTTGGTGCCGCCTGTCCGTTCGGCCGCGGCTTCCGCCACCCCGGCCAGTTCGGCGGCGCGCGCCGCGATCGTCGCGTCGGGCGGGGCAGCGCCTTCGCCGGCACAGCCCATGCTGGCGTCCAGGTGGATCTTGGTGAAGCCGGCCCCGGCATAGGCATCCACCATGCGCGATGCCTTTTCCATGGCCTCGGGCGCCGGCAAGTGCTTCCAGGGATTGGGGCCGAGATGGTCGCCGCCGAGCACCAGCCTGTCCAGGGGAAAGCCGGCCTTGCCGGCGATCGTCTCTACGAAGCGGCGGAAATCGCCAGGCGTCATGCCGGTATAGCCGCCCTCGTGGTTGACCTGGTTGCAGGTGGCCTCGATCAGCACGTCGGCGCCGCGCGCCTTGCCATGGCGCAACGCCGCTTCGATGACCAGCGGATGGGCCGAGCAGATCGAGGCGATGCCACGCCGTTCGCCGGCGGCGCGACGCAGGGCGATGCTGGCCAGCCTCTCGGTCGCCCGGCTCATGCCGGTGCTCCGGCCCGGGCGGTGGCGATGAACGCCTCGACAGTGGCCAGCGA
Organism: Mesorhizobium sp. ES1-4; assembly: GCF_020164745.1. Taxonomy (GTDB): domain Bacteria; phylum Pseudomonadota; class Alphaproteobacteria; order Rhizobiales; family Rhizobiaceae; genus Mesorhizobium. Next base: position 144,929 of record NZ_JAIUGV010000008.1, read on the forward strand.
GGCGATGCCCTCCATCGGTCCCTTCTTCGTCACCGCCAGCGCGCCGCAGCCATTGGCGATCTCGAGCGCCCTCCGAGGCGCTTCTCCACGCAGCCAAAAGGAGACGAAGGCTGCCGCGAAACAGTCTCCGGCTCCGGTCGGATCGATCTCCTCGACGACGAAGCCGGGTGAAGCGGTTCGCCCCGACCGGTCGTAGTGAACCGCGCCTTGCGCGCCTTTCTTGACGACCACGGCGGAGATGCCGCGGTCCAGCATCTCGCGCACCGCACTCTCCTCGTCGCTTGCCTGGGCGAAGGTGAAGAGTTCCGGCCCGCTCGGCAGGAACACGTCGGTCTTGGAGAGCACGAAGTGCAAGGCGTCGCGCATGCCCGGCAGATCGAGCATCTCCTTGCGGATGTTGGGATCGAAGGAGACCGTGCCGCCGCGCGCCTTGACGGCTCCGATACCGTTGCGGGCAACTTCGATCACCTCGGGCGAGAACAGCGATGTTCCCATGACGTGAAAATGCTCGGCGCCGGCCAGTAGCGCGCGCGCTTCCGCACCGATCTGGATCAGCCCGGCGGCACTCTGCTTGATGTTGTAGACGAAGTGCCGGCTGCCATCGGCCTCATAGGTGACGAAGGCGGTTCCGGTCGCGGCACCCTGATGGACGGTGATGGCCGAGATGTCGGCGCCGTCGGCACGCAGGCGCTCGATGTTCAAATGGCCGAAATCGTCGTCGCCCACCGCCGCGATCAGCCCCGCCGGCTGACCGAGCCGCGCCGCCTGATCGATGAAGATGGCGGGAGCGCCAGATGGAAACGGGCCGACCAGCGGCCCGGGAAAGCGAAAACTCTGGCCGATCCGCTCGGCCATGATCTCGACCAGGATCTCGCCGGCGCAAACCAGTTTTTTCATGTCCTCACCATCCGCCGGACGGTCGGCGTACGGTTGCCGAGTGTTTTTCCATGTCCGTGCCGGCACAAAGCCTAAGTGGTGATTTTCGGAGCGTCAACAAATAATTTGACGTGCGCAATGCTTTTGCGTTGTATTGGAAACGTGGAAATTTGACTGAATAAGTTCGGTCAAGCAATGCTGCCTCACCGCGACGGTCGCAAGACTGATTCTGGCCAGAGCGCGAAGGCTCGCATTGAAGGCTGGCACTGAGGGTAAAGGGGCCTGAATATCGATGGCGGAGAAGACCCACCGCACGATGGACGATTTCGCCAGGGCGTCAGGCGTGTCGCGGCCAACCCTGTCGAAGTATTTCGACGATCCGGCCAGCGTGAAGCCGGCGACGCGGGCGCGCATCGAGGCGGCGCTTCGTTCCTCGGATTATCAGCCGAACGTTTTCGCGCGCAATCTCAACCGCAAGCGCACCCGCAATGTCGGCATCGTCGTGCCGGCGATCACCGATCCGTTCTACGCCGAGATGGTCAGCCGCATCGAATTGCGCTGCCGCGACGAAGGGTTTTGGCCGATCGTGATCTCCTCGCACGGTTCGCCGAAGCTGGAAGTGGAATCGGTCAGGACGCTGATGTCGCTGAAGGTCGCCGGCGCCATCGTCGCTCCTTTGGGACGGGTTTCCGAACCCGGCGTCTTCGAGCGGATGAGCGAGGAGATTCCGATCGTCTATTTCGACACCTATATCGAGGGCGACACGCCGTTCGTCGGCAATGACAACCACCAGAGCACCTCGACGATCGTCGATTATCTCTGCCGGTCCGGCGAACCGCCGGTCTATGTCGACATTCCGCACGTCAACCACAATTCGGGCGAACGCCTGCAAAGCTATATCGACACGATGCAGGCTGCCGGCCTGGAGCCCGTCGTTCTCAAGGCGGCGGGTGACTACAGTTGGGATTTCGAGCGCATCGGCCATGAATGGATGGACAGGACGCTCGAGAAAGGTGGCCTGCCGGCCCGCACGCTGCTTTGCGCCAATGACCGTCTCGCCTTCGGCGTGATGGCGGCTGCCTTTTCGCGCGGGCTGAAGATCGGCCGCCGCGCCGATTGCGATTTTCGCGTCGCTGCCCATGACGATCATCCGCTGAGCCGCTACACCTGTCCCGCGCTGACCACCATGGCGCAGGACTTCGCCGCCATGGCCGGCCGCAGCGTCGAGATCCTGCTGGCATTGCTGGACGAGGCTGACCCACCCGGCCAGGATCTGGCGCGCAACGTTAAGCTCGGAGCAACGCTGGTGATGCGTCAGTCGGCCTGAGCACGCGTCTCGAGGTGGAGCCAGGCCGCCGCTTCGCTCACCGCTTGCCGCGCCGCCAGTATATGGCGGCCCATCGACACGAAGCCGTGGATCTGACCCGGCCAGTGCCGCAGCACCAGCGGCACACCTTCGGCCCGCAGGCGCTCGGCATAAGCCGTGCCTTCGTCGGCGAGGATGTCGTGTCCGGCGATCGCGACGAAGGCCGGCGGTGCGCCGGCAAGGCTGGGGGCCAGCAGTGGCGATACGCGCCAGTCCGCAATGTCGTCCGGCGTTCGAACATAGTGGTCGCGGAACCAGGCCATCGTGGCGGCGGCGAGCCCGAAGCCGTCGCCGAAACGCCGGTAACTGTCCGCCGTCTGGCGGGCATCGGTGTTGGGATAGATCAGGATCTGGGCGGCAAGCGGCGGCGCCAGCCGGTCGCGCGCACGCAATGCCAGCACGGCGGCGAGATTGCCGCCGGCACTGTCGCCGGCAACGGCAATGCGGGCCGGGTCGATGCCGAGTTCTCCGGCATTCCGGGCCATGAAGCGCAGCACCGCCGCGCAATCCTCGAGCCCGGCGGGAAAGTTGTGCTCGGGCGCCAGCCGGTAGTCGGGACACACGACCATGGCGTTGCCGAGATTGGCCAGCCAGCGGCAGATCTCGTCATGCGAATCGAGATTGCCGATGACCCAGCCGCCGCCGTGCAAATAGAGCACGGCGCGAGCCCCGGCCCGCGACGCGCCGATGCCGCGATGGATGCGGATCGTGACTGGGCCGTTCGGCCCGTCGATCTGCCGCTGCTCGGTTGCCGCCACCGGCTCGGGCTCGCCCTGCTGGGTCGGGAACGAAGCGTTGTACGCGGCCCGCGCCGCCGCCACGCTGCCATTCTCGAATGGTTCGCCGCCGGCGACCCGGCCGATTTCGAGGGCACGCAGTGCGTCCGGATCGAGTGTCATCGTCATCTCCGCTGCGGGTCAGGCCAGCAGGCCGCGCGCCTCGTCCTCGGTGAGCAGAGCCGGCTGGGCGACGTCACCGGCAATGGCGACCGAGCTTTTCGTCTCGCCCGAATGCAGGATCGCTTCCATAATTTCCAACACATGCAGCGCCAGATTGCCTGAAGCGCGAGGAACTGCGCCCGATTTCAGCGATCGCACCAGGTCGGCGACGCCGAGCATGCGGTAATTGGCGCGGTCGGGCGCCGCGTAAGGCCAGTTGCGGGCGCCGTAAAGTTCGCCTTCGCTGGCGAAATCCTTCCAGTCGGCGCCGCGTTCGGAGAGCGAAACGGTGCCGCCGAACGTGTCCGGATCGGGCAGGCGCAGCGAGCCTTCCGTGCCGTGCAGTTCGATCGGATGGTTGGAATGCCTGAAGACATCCCATGAGGCGCCGAAGGTGACGGTGGCACCGGAGCGGAATTCGAGCAGCGACAGCACATTGGTTGGCGTGCCGACCTTGAATTTGGTGTTCTTGAATGGCCCTTCGGCCAATATCAACCGTTCCTCCTGGCCGCGTGTCGCCATTGCCATGACGCGGCTGACCGGGCCGAGCAGGTTGACGAGCATGGTCAGGTAATAGGGTCCCATGTCGAACACCGGACCGCCGCCCGGCTGGTAGTAGAATTGCGGATTTGGGTGCCAGTGTTCCATGCCGCGCCCCATCATGAAGGCGGTGCCGGTGACCGGCCGGCCGATCGCGCCCTCGTCCATCAGCCGGCGCGCGCGCCTGCCGGCGGCGCCGAGGAAGGTGTCGGGCGCCGAGCCGAGCAGCACACCGCGCCCGGTCGCCTCGGCCACCAGGCGACGGCCGTCGCTGGCCGAGGTTGCGAGCGGCTTTTCAGTGAAAACGTGCTTGCCGGCGGACAGGGCGGAGAACGAAATGTCGAAATGCGCCGCCGGAATGGTCAGGTTGAGGACGAGGTCGATTTCGGGGTCGGCCAGCAGTGCATCGACGCCGAGTGCCCGGATGCCGTATTCCTTGGCCCGCAACGCTGCCATCTCAGCCGAAATGTCGGCGCAGGCGCGCAATTCGACACCGCCGAAGAGCGCGGCGTTGCGCAGGTAGGTCATCGAGATGTTGCCGCATCCGATGACGCCGATACCGAGTTTGGCCTGTGAGTTTGCCTGCATATTCTGTTGTACCTCCCAATGCGGTCACGTCTGCCCGATCCGTCGCGACGGTGCCGGATCGCTTTCGAAATCGCTATACAACATTTTAAATATTGACGCGCGTAAAATTTTTATAGAACATGCGGAAATGCTGGCGCGACATCGGGAGGCTGCCAGCCCTAGGAGGAAAAAATGACAGACATGAAAAAACGGCCGACCGCCGACTCTAAGCCCGTGGGCCATGTGACGATCGCCGATCGCCGCCAGTTTCTCATTGGCTCCGCCGGCCTTCTCGGCGCGGCGGCATTCGGGGCAGGGACGTCCCTCGGCATGGGCCGTGCCCGTGCCCAGTCGCGTGCCGAAATCAGCTTCGCAAGTGCGGCCTTCTTCGGCAAGGAAACCTTCGGCGACCTGATCAAGGCCTTCAACGAATCGCAGGACCGCGTCCTGGTCAAGAATATCGAGCTGCCGCCGCCAAGTTCTTCCACCGAGGTCTACCAAGGCCTTGTGCAGCAGCTCGCCCGCCGCAACGGCACGCCCGACGTGTTCAGTCAGGACGTAATCTGGATCGCCGGCTTTGCCGCAGCCGGATGGGCTTTGCCGCTCGACGAGTATTTCCCGGCCGACAAGCGTAGCGCCTACTTCACCGGCACCCTTGATGCCTGTACCTATGGCGGCAAGCTCACGGCCCTTCCCTGGTTCATGGATTCGGGCATGTTCTATTACCGCAAGGATGTGCTGGAAAAGCATGGCGGCAAGGTGCCGGAAACCTGGCCCGACATGGCGACCATTGCAGCGGCCGCGCAGAAGGCCGGGGACATCGATTTCGGCTATCTCTGGCAGGGCAAGCAGGCCGAGGTCCTGGTCTGCGACGCGGTCGAGATCATCACGTCCAACAATGGAGCCATCCTGGCGCCCGACGGCAAGTCGTCGCTGATTAACCAGAAGGGCGCGGTCGAGGCGATCCAGTTCCTGCACGACACCATCGCAACCACCAAGATCAGCCCGCAGGACGTACTGTCCTGGGACGAAGAGCCGTCGCGTCAGCCCTTCACCTCGGGCAAGGCGATGTTCATGCGTAACTGGTCCTATGTCTATCCGATCGCGCAGGACCCCAAGGCCTCGCAGGTCGTCGACAAGGTTGGCGTAGCACCACTGCCGTCCTTCCCCGGCGGCAAGAGTTCTGCTTGCCTCGGCGGCTACCAGCTCGGCGTCAACGCCAACTCCAAGCAGCGCGAAGCCGCGATCGAACTCCTGACCTGGCTATCGTCGACCGAGACCCAGCACCGCATCGCGCTGAATTTCGGTTTGGCACCGACGCGCCCGGCGCTGTTCCAGGACGAGCAGATCAAGAAGGAGCAGCCCTTCATGGCGAGCCTGGAGAACGTGTTCACCGGCGCCACGGCACGCCCCAAGACGCCGCAATATGCCAAGGTGACGCTCGCCTTGCAGTCCGGCATCTCCAAGGCGCTGGTCTCCGGCAAGGTCCAGGCGGAGATGGACGCGCTCGCCGACCAGATCACCAAGATCGTCGCCTGACGATGACCGCGGCCGCCACTATTTCCAGTGCTGGCCGGCCGCGGCGGCTCGGCAGGGCGCTTCCCGGCGCCTTCTGGGTCCTCATCCTGCTGACGCCGGCCTTCGTGTCGCTGGCGTCGGTTTCCTTCTATCCGATCGTCAACGGGCTCTACCTTTCGCTCACCAACACCTCGCTGATCACCCAGGATCAGGAGTTCACCGGTTTTGCCAACTACGTGCAACTCTGGGGCGACCCGCAGTTCTGGAACGCCTGGTGGCACACGATGTGGTTCACCGCGGCCTCGACCATGCTGGAGACCCTGATCGGGCTCGGCATGGCGCTGATCCTGTGCGAGGCCTTCAAGGGACGCGGGCTCGTCCGCGCCGCCATGCTGGTTCCGTGGGCGATGCCTACTGTCGTCACCTCGAAGATGTTCGGTTGGCTGTTCGACGGTCAGAACGGCATCATCAACTACATTCTCCTGCATGCCGGGCTGATCGACCAGAACGTCAACTGGTACGGCTCCACCAGCACGGCGATGATCACCATCATCATCGCCGATGTCTGGAAGACGACGCCGTTCATGGCGCTGCTGCTGCTGACCGGTCTGCAGACCGTGCCCAATTCGCTGATCGAGGCGGCGCGCATGGATGGCGCCAAGGGCTGGATCACCTTCTGGCACATACGCCTGCCGTTGCTGATGCCGACCTTGCTGATCGCCGGCCTGTTCCGCGCGCTCGACGCCTTCCGCGTCTTCGACCTTGTCTATGTGCTGACCGGCGGCGGTCCTGCGGATTCGACCGAGACGCTGTCGACGCTGTCCTACAAGGTGCTGTTCTCGACACTGCAGTTCGGCTACGGCTCGGCCGTGTCGACGGCGATGTTCATCACCGAAGGCGTCATAGCGCTGGTCTTCGTTGTCTATCTCGTCCGCCAGATCAGGAGGGCGCAATGAACGAGACGCGCTCGCCGCTGCGGACATTCGTCATCTATGCCGGCGCCTTGCTGATCCTGGTCTGGTCGGGCGGACCGTTCCTGTGGCAGTTCTCGACCTCCTTCCAACTCGACAAGATGCTGACCTCGGGCTCTCCCTCGCTGATCCCGCATCCCTTCACGCTGGAGCACTATTACAACGCCTTTTTCGAGAAGCAGCTTCACCGCTATGTCTGGAACTCGCTGGTGGTTTCGCTGGCGACGACGTTCCTGTGCCTGTTCGTGGGGTCGCTGGCAGCCTTCGCGCTGTCGCGGCTCAACGTCAAGGGCCGCTTCGGCATCCTGATGGTCATCCTGTCGGTATCGATGTTCCCCCAGATCGCGCTGGTCGGCCCGCTCTATCTGGTCGCCACCAATCTCGGCCTGCTCGACACCTACACGGCGCTGATCATCACCTACCTGGCGCTTGGCCTGCCGCTCGTGACCTGGGTGTTGTTCGGCTATTTCGAGACGCTGCCGCGCGAGATCGACGAGGCGGCGCGCATGGACGGCGTCAGCGTTCCCGGCCTGCTCTGGCGCATCATCCTGCCGATGTCGCTGCCGAGCCTTGTGACCACAGGCCTGCTTGCCTTCATCACCGCCTGGAACGAATTCCTGTTCGCGCTCGCCTTTACCTCCAACATCGACCGGCAGACCATTCCGGTCGGCATCGCCAACTTCACCAACCTCTATTATGTCCCCTGGGGCGATATCGCCGCGGCTTCCGCCGTGGTGACCGTGCCCCTGATCCTTCTGGTGCTGTTCTTCCAGCGCCACATCATCGAAGGGTTGACCCAGGGCGGCGTCAAGGAATGAACGACATGACAAAGACGAAGCTCAAGGTCGGCTGCCAGACCTTCACCTGGGAGATGCTGGGCAACGCCTGGACCGGCGGCCCCGACGATCTGTTGAAGGCGATCGCCGACGGCGGCTACGCCGGCATCGAGATTACCGACACCATGATCGGCCATTATGCCGGCAAGCCGACCGAATTCGCCGCCGCGCTCAAGTCGTCCGGCCTGACGCTGGTCTCCTTCGCCTTCGGCTCGAACAGCGGTTTCACGCAGAACGAGAAGATCAGCGCCGACCTCGAAGCCGCCAAACGCTGGATCGATTTCGCAGCCGGCTTTCCCGGCGCGCTGGTGTCGATGGGTTCGGCGACCGTGGTGTCGGATGGCCCGCGCGACGACAAGTTCGCCATCGCTGCGGAGGTCTACAACAAGGCCGGCGAGTTCGGCCGCAAGGCTGGCGTCCAGGTGGCGGTGCATCCAAGCTCGCATCACAACACGCTGCTGTTCGACCGCGCCGATTACGATGCGATTTTTGCCTTGCTCGATCCCGATCTGGTCGGCTGGGTGCCCGACACCGGCCATATCCTGCGCGGCCACATGGACATGGCGGATACGCTCACCACGTACCGCGACCGCATCCGCTACATCCACCTCAAGGACGTCGACGCTAACGGCACATGGGCGATGCTCGGCAAGGGCGTCTGCGATACCCCTCAGCTTATCGAGATCGCCGGCACCGCGCCACGCTTCAATGGCTGGCTGGTGCTGGAAGAGGAATCCGATACGGCCGCCGCCGACCCCGCCGGCGCGGTCAAGACCAACCGCCAGACGATGCGCGGCTACGGGGCCTGAGATGATCAAGAAACAGGACAGACGCCTCAGGGTTGGCGTGCTCGGCTGCGGCCCGATCGCACAGTTCGCGCATCTGGAATCCTGCGTCAAGGCCGGCAATGCCGACCTCCACGCCATCTGCGATGCGGCGCCCGATTTGCTCGCCCGCATGGGCGCCACCTACGAACCGCGGAAGATGTATGCCGAGTATGACGCCATGCTCGCCGATCCCGAGCTGGAGGCGGTCATCGTCGCTACGTCGGACGCCTATCACGTGCCCATGTCGATCAAGGCGCTCGACGCCGGCAAGCATGTTCTCTGCGAAAAGCCGATCGGCACCTCGGTGGAGGAAGGCGAGGCTCTGGCTGAGGCGGTCAAGCGTTCGGGCAAGGTGCTGCAGGTCGGACACATGAAGCGCTTCGACCCGGCGCTGGAGGCGGCCCGCGACTTCGTTCGCGACGAGATGGGTGAAGTGCTGGCGCTGAAAGCCTGGTATTGCGATTCCACCCATCGCTACACCAACACCGATGCGGTGCAGCCGCTTCCCGTCACCAGCAAGCTGGCGAGGAAGCCGGACGGGAATCCCAAGGCCGATCTCAGGCAATATTTCATGCTGGCGCACGGTTCGCATCTGGTCGACACCGCGCGCTTTCTCTGCGGCGACATCGTCGCCGTGCGAGCCCGTCTCAACGAGCGCTTCGGCGCTTACTGCTGGTTCGTCGAGACCGAGTTCGCCAGCGGTGCGCTCGGCCATCTCGATCTCACCGTCGCCGTGCGCATGGACTGGCACGAAGGGTTTCAGCTCTACGGCGAGAACGGCTCCGTCATCGCCAAGACATTCAACCCCTGGTACTTCCGTGCGAGCGAGGTCGACATCTTCCACGAGAAGGACGCGACCTCGCGCAAACCGCTCGGCGCGGACGGTCATTTCTTCCGCCGCCAACTCGAAGGCCTTGCCGATACGGTTCTCACCGGCGCGCCGATGCGCGGAGCCAATGTCGAGGATGGCATCGCCTCGATCCGCGCGATGGTGGCGATTGCTCGTTCGGTCGAGACCGGCGAGCGGGTTGAGCTCGCCTCGGTTTCGGGTGCGGTCTGATGCGCCTCGGCATCTTCGCCAAAACCTTTTCGGGCACCGGCCCGGCCGCCGTGTTGGCTGCGGTCAAGCAGGCCGGTTATGAGACGACGCAGTTCAATCTCGCCTGTGCCGGTTTGCCGTCCATGCCGGATGTCGTGCCGGCGGATGCTATCGCGGCGATCCGCGCCGCCGCGCAATCATCGGGCGTTTCACTGGCCGCGCTTTCGGGCACCTACAACATGGCGCATCCCGACAAAATGGTGCGCGACGACGGATTTCGCCGCCTCGCTGTCGTCATTGAAACGGCCGCTGCTTTGGACATCCCGCTGGTCACGCTCTGCACCGGCTCGCGCAACGCAGCCGACCAGTGGGCATATCATCCCGACAACGCCACACCGTCAGCCTGGTCCGACATGGCCGCCGAGATGGCAAAGGCGCTGGCGCTGGCCGAAGGCGCCGGCGTTGACCTCGGCATCGAGCCCGAGCAGGCCAACATCGTCACCTCCGCCACGGATGCGACGCGCCTGATTGCCGATATGGGCTCCAGGCACCTCAAGATCGTGCTCGATCCGGCGAACTTGTTCGAACACGCAACGCCGGACGAAGCGCGTGTCATCGTCGCCACCGCGGTCGGCGAGGCCGCCGGCCACATCGCGATGGCGCACGCCAAGGACCGTTTTGCCGACGGCCGCTTCGCCACGGCAGGGCAAGGCGTCGTCGACTTCCCGGATTTCATCGCGCGGTTGAAAGGCGCGGGTTTCGACGGCGCGCTCGTCACGCACGGGCTGTCCGCCGATGAGGCTGCTGGCGTCGCCACCTTCCTGCGAGGGTTGCTCTGATGTGCGCCGCGCCGGCGATCATGCTGCGCGATGACGCCGCGCTGCGTGTCTTCGATACGGGGCAAGGCCTTCCCATCGTCTTCCAGCATGGTCTCGGCGGCGATGCCGCCCAGGTGGCGCAGAATTTTCCCGACAGCCCGTCACGCCGCCGGCTGACGGTGGAATGTCGCGCACAGGGTGGCTCCGGCGCCGGCGGCAAGCGTCCGTTCTCGATAGCGATGTTCGCCGACGATGTGCTGGCCGCCGCAGATGCCGCAGGGCTCGACCGTTTCGTTGCAGGCGGCATTTCGATGGGCGCGGCGATCGCGCTGCGGCTCGCCGCTCGCCATCCGGACCGCGTGCTTGGCCTGGTGCTGGTGCGCCCCGCCTGGGCTTACGACGCGGCGCCGCAAAACATGCGACCCTATGTCGAAGCGGCGAAACTCATACGCCGGCTGCCGCTGGATGAGGCGCGCGACGCCTTCGCCTCTTCAGCGACATCGGCCCGTTTTCGCAAGGAGGCGCCGGACAATCTCGCATCGCTGCTCGGCTTCTTCGCCCGTGAAAACGCGGCCGTCTTCGCCGAGGTGATGCAGGCCATCGCGAATGACGGACCTGGCGTGACGCGGGCCGAAGCTGCCGCCCTTAAAACACCCACGCTCGTGATCGGCAGCGGCATCGATCTCGTCCATCCTTTGACGACCGCCCGCGAGCTCGCCAACACCATCCCCGGTGCGGCCTTCGCCGAGGTGACGCCCAAGGCCGCCGACAAGGATCGTCATTTCGCCGAAATCCGTATCGCCATCGCCGGATTTCTCGACAGAAATTTCAACAATCAGGACCAGTTATGATCTCGAAACCTCTATCGGGGCCGGCCGCCATCGCCGCATTGCCGCGCGACCGTCTGATCGCCGAATTCTCATCGTGGTCCGCCAATCTCGCCAATTTCGAGAGCGATTTGCAGCGTATCGAACCCTATGTCGATCTGCACCACATCGACGTCGCGGACGGCCATTTCGCGCCGTCCTTCCTGTTTTTCCCTGATCTCGTCGCCCGCATTGCCAAACTGACGGCCAAGCCCATCCACGTCCATCTGATGGTCGATGGCGCAATCGTCGAAGAACAGACGCGTCAGTTCATCGAGGCCGGCGCCGATATGATCAGCGTTCATGCCGAAAACGGCGAGGCAGGTTTGCGCGCGGTGCGGCTGGCGCGCGAACTCGGCGCCGAAGCGGGTGTCGTGCTGAGGCTGGAAACGCCGGTCGAGGCTGTCAGGCCTTTCGTCTCCGAGGTCGCCTTCGTCACGCTTCTGGGAACCGCGATCGGCGTCAAGGGCCAGGGCCTGTCGGAGAAGGCCTGCGCCCGGCTGGGCACGGCTCGCACCATCTTGAGGAAAGCTGGACGCGAACAGGATGTGGTTCTGGCGGCGGACGGCGGTATCCGCCACGAGACCGTGCCGTTGCTGCGTGCCGCCGGCGCCGAGACCGTGGTGCTCGGTTCGCTCGCCTTTGGCGACAAGGATCTTGCCGGCCGCATTGGCTGGCTGCATGGGCTGAAGGTCGCGGCATGAGCATTGAAGCCGCTCTCGCGATCGATCTTGGCGGCACGGAACTTCGTGCCGCCCTGGTCGACCGTGACGGCAAGATACTGGCCTTCGCTGCTGTACCGACGCAGGCGCAGGCCGGCCCCGAAGTGGTGATCGGCCAGATCGAGGCGCTTGCCGCAACCGTTCATGCCGAGGCGCCGGCGCTGACGATCCTGGGCGTCGGCGTTGGCGCGCCGGGTCCGCTCGATCCCCTGGCCGGCATCGCCGTCGGACCGCCGACGCTGGCCGGCTGGCAGGATGTGCCGCTGGCCGACATACTCGAGCGGCGGCTCGGCCTGCCGGTGCGGCTGGAGAACGACGCCAATGCCGCCGCGCTTGGCGAATGGCGTTTCGGTGCTGGCCATGGCGCCCGCTCGCTGGTCTTCGTCACCGTCTCGACGGGGATCGGCGGCGGTGTCGTTGCCGACGGACGCATCCTTCACGGCCGCCGCGGGTTGGCCGCCGAGATCGGCCACATGACCATCACCAATGAAGGCGGGCGCTGCGTCTGCGGTGTCGTCGGCTGCTTCGAAGCCATTGCCTCGGGCACTGCGCTCGGCCGCCGCGCCAACGCCGCGACATCGGCCTTCGATGGCTCGACGCTGCGCCGTCTTTCGGCCAATGCCGAGGTCACCGGCCGGCACGTCGTCGAGGCGGCACGGCTGCAGGATGATCTCGCCGTAGCCCTGCTCGAGGAGGAGGCGCGCTGGCTGGGCGTCGGCTTCACCAACCTCTTGCACCTCTATTCCCCTGACGTGCTGGTCGTCGGCGGCGGCATCGCCAATGGCCTCGACCTGATGCACCCGGTCATCGAGGCGACCATCCGCCAGCGCGCCATGCGCGCCTATCGCGACGTACCGGTCGTCCAGGCCCAGCTTGGCCGCCACGCCGGATTGGTCGGCGCTGCCAGCCTTGTCCTGTTCGACGATGGCGGCACGTTGGCGGCCCCCATGCCAGTTGGCCCAAGCACATATCCGGAGACGAGGAAGGACTTCAATGGCTGAGCTCAAGCTGCGCGGCGTGCGCAAGTCCTACGGCAATGCCGAGGTCATCAAGGGCGTCGATCTCGATGTCGGCGACCGCGAGTTCGTCGTCTTCGTCGGCCCTTCCGGTTGCGGCAAGTCGACACTGTTGCGCATGATCGCCGGGCTGGAGAAGATCACATCGGGCGAACTGCAACTCGATGGCGTGCGCATCAACGAGGTCGACCCTTCCGAACGCGGCCTCGCCATGGTTTTCCAGTCCTATGCGCTCTACCCGCATATGACGGTCGCGGAGAACATGGGCTTTGCGCTGAAGATCGCGGGCCTGCCGGTCGCCGAGCGCGGCGCCAAGGTCAAGGCGGCGGCGGAAGTGCTGCAACTGTCGCATCTGCTTGACCGCAGGCCGAAGGAACTGTCCGGTGGCCAGCGCCAGCGTGTCGCCATTGGTCGCGCCATCGTGCGCCAGCCGAAAGTCTTCCTGTTCGACGAGCCGCTGTCGAACCTCGACGCCGCGCTACGCGTCAACATGCGGCTGGAACTGATGCAACTGCACGAACGGCTCACTGCCACTATCGTCTACGTCACGCACGACCAGACCGAGGCGATGACCATGGCCGACAAGATCGTCGTTCTCAACGGTGGTGTCATCGAGCAGGTCGGCTCGCCGCTCGATCTGTACAACCGCCCCGCCAATGTCTTCGTCGCCGGCTTCATCGGCTCGCCGAAGATGAACATGCTGCCGGTGCGGGTCGTCTCGGCCGGTGGAGATGGCGTTGCCGTCGCGCTGCCGGGCGGGTCCAGCCTGGTCGTTCCGGTCGAGGCAGGAACGCTTACTGCGAACGCTGAACTGCTGCTTGGCATCCGGCCTGAACATATCCGCATTGGCGATGCCGGCCAGTTCAGAGGTGAGGCGATGCTGGCCGAACGGCTCGGCGGCCTGACCATCCTGCACGCCGACATAGGCGAGAAGGCAAGGCTGGTCGTGCAGACGGAAGGCACCGACACCACCCCGCTGCACAGCCCCATCGCGATGCAGATCGATCCGTCGCATTGCCACCTCTTCGCCACGGACGGCAGGGCGCTGGCGCCCCTCGGCAAAACCGTCGCCGCCTGACATCGTCGGCTCATCAAAAATGGCCGGGGGCAGCAGTACCCCCGGCCATTTCATTGCCACGCTGCCGCCCCGATCACTCGGCCGGAACGATGTCCGCCGGCAGGCTGTCGTCAACCGTTCCAGCCAAAGCGCTCGCCAGCTTGGCCTCGTCGAGTTCGCCTTCCCAGCGCGCGACGACCAGCGTGGCGACGGCGTTGCCGACGAAGTTGGTCAGCGCCCGGCACTCCGACATGAAGCGGTCGACGCCGAGGATCAGTGCCATGCCGGCTACAGGTACCGAGGGCACGACCGAAAGCGTCGCGGCAAGGGTGATGAAGCCGGCGCCCGTGATGCCGGCGGCGCCTTTCGAGGACAGCATGGCGACCAACAGCAGCAGGATCTGGTCGCCGATCGACAGATGGATGTTCGTCGCCTGCGCGATGAACAACGCCGCCAGCGTCATGTAGATGTTGGTGCCGTCGAGGTTGAAGGAATAGCCGGTCGGAATGACCAGCCCGACCACCGAGCGCTTGGCGCCGGCCTTTTCCATCTTTTCCATCAGCGAGGGCAGGGCCGCTTCCGACGAGGAGGTGCCAAGCACCAGCAGAAGCTCCTCCTTGATGTAGCGGATCAGCGACAGGATGGAGAAGCCGTTGTAGCGGCAGACGGCACCCAGCACGACGAAGACGAACAGGAAAGAGGTTGCGTAGAAAGTGCCGACCAGCATGGCGAGGTTGATGACCGAGCCTATGCCGTATTTGCCAATGGTGAAGGCCATCGCGCCGAAAGCGCCGATGGGGGCTGCCTTCATCAGCACGCCGACCAGCTTGAACATCGGCGCCATCAGCGCCTGCAGGAAATTGAGGACCGGCGCGCCCTTGTCGCCGACCAACGCCAGCGCAATGCCGAACAGCACCGAGAAGAACAGCACCTGCAGGATGTCGCCATCGGCGAAGGCGCCGACGATCGTGCCGGGAATGATGTTCATCAGGAAGCCGGTGACCGACTGATCATGCGCCTTGGCGGCATAGGTGTTGACGGTCGAGGCATCGAGCGTCGCCGGGTCGATGTTGAAGCCGGCGCCCGGCTGCACGACATTGGCCACGACAAGGCCGATGATGAGCGCCAGTGTCGAGAAGGTGAGGAAGTAGAGCATCGCCTTGCCGGCGACACGCCCGACCTTTTGCAGGTCGCTCATGCCGGCGATGCCGGTTGCGACCGTCAGGAAGATGACCGGGGCTATGATCATCTTGACCAGCTTGATGAAGGCGTCGCCGAGTGGCTTCATGCTCTCGCCGATCGACGGATAGTAATGGCCGAGCAGGATGCCGACGGTGATCGCCACCAGCACCTGCACGTAGAGCTGGGCATAGAGGGGCTTGCGCCGCGCGGGCGCGGCGGATTGGTCTGCGATATGCATCGAACTCTCCCTGGCCGGATGGGACGGACATGCGCCGCCCTGCGTGACTTCTCCCATCGCGGCGCTCCGGTTGCCCGCCGCTGCAAGAGTGTCTGCAAGCGCTGTGCCAGGTGACGGAAAGCCAGGAATCCCGCGTTTCAACAGTGTCTGCCCTGCTTTCGGGGGTGGCCTGTGCGGATTTCCGCACAGGCATTGTTTGCCTTGGCGGAATTTCGCATTAGACTGGAGCCAAAGCCGTGCAGGGAAGGGAGAGGGCCGACGCCGCAACAGCGCACTGATAGCGAAACTCCAGGGTCTGCCGGCAGAGACCTGCTTCGAGAAACGGTGGTGCGCCTGCGCGGTGGCCGTTGGCTGCTTGCGGCAATCGCGCTCGCGCTGCTTGCCGGCACGGTTGCGATTGCCGGGCGTATCGCCGCGGGGCAGGCGGCGGACGGCCTGCGCGATGGTGCCTTGGCCGCCTTGCCGCTGGCGGCGGGAACCCTGAACGGCGAGATCGAAAAGCAACGTCTCGTGCCGCTGGTGCTGGCGCGCGACGATGCGGTACGCGCCGCGCTGCGCCGCGCCGGGAAAGTCGAGGAAACAGCCCTCGACGCCAAGCTGAAGGCCATAGCCGGCGATGCGTCGGCGTCGGCGATCTATGTCATCGACACGGCCGGCATCGCGATATCGGCCAGCAACGCCGGCCAGCCGGACAGCTTTGTCGGCATCGACTACAATTTTCGCCACTATTTCACCGATGCGATGGCCAAGGGCGCGGCCAGCCAGTATGGCCTCGGCACGATCAGCGGCAAGCCGGGGCTCTACCTTGCCGGCCGTGTCGACGACGGCGGCAAACCGCTTGGCGTCGCGGTTCTGAAGGTCGAACTCGGCGGTGTCGAAGCCAATTGGCGCGCGAGCGGCTTTCTTGTTTTCGTCACCGACGAGCACGGTGTCGTTCTGGCCACCAGCCAGCCCGACTGGCGGTTCCATGCGCTGGCGCCGCTCTCCGCCGCGGACGCTGCCGCCGCGCACGACCAGCTTCAACTCGATGTGGCCGCCTTCGAGCCGCTGCCGATACGGCGTGGCGCCGGTGACGGCCTGGCGACAATCGACCGAGCCGGAAAATCGCGCCGGTTCGTGGAGGTGGTGCAGGACTTGCCCGGTGCCGTTCCCGGCTGGCGCCTGTGGCTGCTGACGCCCGCCGATGCGGCCTTGAGCTCCGCCGCCAACACGGCGCGCCTGACGACACTGCTCGGGCTGCTGCTGATGGGGTTGCTTGCCTACGTGCTCACCCGGCGCCGCCGCACACGCCGGCTGCGGCAGGAGGCGCTGGCGCGGATGAACGCCGAGCTCGAAAGCCGGGTCTCTACGCGAACGGCCGAGTTGACGCGCTCCAATGCGGCCCTTGCCGGCGAAATCGCCGAGCGCGAAAACGCCGAGGCCAAGGTCCGCCGGCTGCGCGACGATCTCGCCCAGGCCAACCGGCTCTCCATCCTTGGCCAGATCGCCGCCGGTGTGGCGCATGAGATCAACCAGCCGGTTGCCGCGATCCGCACCTATGCCGAAAATGCCGGCCGTTTTCTCGACGGCGGCAGGATCGAACCGGTGAGCGGCAATCTGACCGCGATCGTGTCGATGACCGAACGCATCGGCGCCATCACCGGCACGCTGCGCACCTTTGCTCGCCGGCCCGGCACTGCTGCCTCGCCCTTGCCGGTGCGCGAGGCGATCGAGGGTGCGCTGTCGCTTCTGTCCGGCCGCATCCGCGATTCCGGCGTCACCATCGTCAAGCCGCGCGGCAAAGCGTCGCCGATGGTGATGGCGAGCCGCATCCGGCTGGAGCAGATCCTGGTCAATTTGTTGCAGAATGCGCTGGATGCCGTGAAGGACCACTCCGACCCCCGCATCGAGATCGAACTTGCCGAGCACGACGACAGGGTGCTGATTTCGGTGCGCGACAATGGTCCCGGCCTCGGACCGGAAGCGGCCGCCAATCTGTTCATGCCGTTCCAGACCACCAAGGAGAAGGGGCTCGGCCTCGGGCTGGTGATCTCGCAGGAGATCGCCCAGGAACTGGGCGGCACGCTGCGGCTCGACCCCGGCAGCGCCACGGGTGCGTCCTTCACCATCGAATTGAGGCGAATCGAATGACCGAGGGCTCAGGGCTTGTGGCGCTTGTCGATGACGATGCCGACCTGCTGCATGCCACCACGCAATTGCTGGAACTTGCCGGCTTCACGGTGGTCTCGCTCGATGCCGCCGAAGCGGCACTTGCCGTCGTGGAGAGGGACTTCGAGGGCGTGGTCGTCAGCGACATCCGCATGCCGGGCATGAACGGACTGCAACTGTTCGACCGCATCAAGGCCATCGACCAGGACATACCGGTGATCCTGGTCACCGGGCATGGCGACATCGATCTTGCGGTGGCCGCCCTCAAGGACGGCGTCTATGATTTTATTCCGAAACCCTATGCCGGTGACCGCCTTG
Source organism: Mesorhizobium sp. ES1-4 (assembly GCF_020164745.1). Lineage (GTDB taxonomy): Bacteria > Pseudomonadota > Alphaproteobacteria > Rhizobiales > Rhizobiaceae > Mesorhizobium. Next base: position 162,772 of record NZ_JAIUGV010000008.1, read on the forward strand.
TCGAAGCCTTGACACGGGCGAGTGAGAAGCGGCGGCTGGTGATGGAGAACCGGCGGCTGCGCGAAGCCGCGGCACTTGCCGCCGACGGCCTGCCGCTGATCGGTGAGGCGCCCGTGATCCGGCGGCTGCGTGAGACCTTGCGACAGATCGCCGACATGGATGTCGACGTGCTGGTGGAAGGGGAGACCGGTACCGGGAAGGAAGTGGTGGCGGACCTTCTGCACCGGTGGGGCCGGCGGCGTGCAAAACCGTTCGTGGCGCTGAATTGTGGTGCGCTGCCCGAGACCGTTATTGAAAGCGAGCTGTTCGGCCACGAGGCCGGCGCGTTCACCGGCGCGCAGCGGCGCAGGATTGGCAGCATCGAGCATTCCAGCGGCGGTACTCTGTTCCTCGACGAAATCGAATCCATGCCGCCGGCCCTGCAGGTCAAGCTGCTGCGGGTGCTGGAAACGCGCAGCCTCACCCCGCTAGGCTCGAACGAGACACGGCGCCTCGATCTCAGGGTCGTCGCGGCGACCAAGGTCGATCTCGGCCGGCCCGATCAACGCGGCGATTTCCGCGAGGATCTCTATTTCCGTCTCAACGTGGTGACGCTGCGCATCCCGCCCCTGCGCGAACGCCGTGGCGATATCCCGATGCTTTTCGGCCATTTCCTCGGCAAGGCGGCGGAACGGTTTGGCCGGCCCGTCGCCAAGGTGAACGCAATGGTGAGCGATTATCTCCAGTCGCATGATTGGCCGGGCAATGTGCGCGAACTCGCACATTTCGCCGATCGCGTTGCGCTCGGCCTTGGGCCCGATGACGAAGCCGGGGCAGTCGCGCGGCTGCCGGAGCCTGCCGCCGCACTGCCCGAGCGGGTCGGGCAATATGAGGCGCAACTTATCCGCGACGCGCTGCGCGATCATGGCGGCGACGTGCGCGGCGCCATCGATGCGCTCGGTGTGCCGCGCAAGACTTTCTACGACAAGCTCAAGCGCTACGGCATTGCCGCATCCGACTTCCGTCCCTCCTGACGCTTCCAACCGCGCATCCGGAAAAACCATGAACACGACACTTGAAACGACGGCAAATCCTTCGCCGGAAGAACTCGCCTTTCTCAGCGAACAGCTGACGGCGTTCAACGACGGCGATGTCGGGCCTTCCCAGCGGAAGGCACTGGCGGTCTTCGTCCGTGACGAGGACGGCGCGGTGGTCGCCGGCATCTCAGGCTACACCGCCTGGGGCTGGCTCTACGTGCAGTGGTTATGGGTCGACGAAAAGCTCCGCGGCCGGCATATGGCCGGCAGTATGCTCGACGCGGCCGAACAGGAAGCCGTTGCGCGCGGCTGCCGGAACGCCTGGATCGACACCTTTAATCCAAGCGCCGCCAAGGTCTATCAGCGACAGGGCTACCAGCCCTTCGGCTCGCTGGCCGATTTCCCGGTCGGCCGCAGCCGCGTCTTCCTGCGGAAGAAGCTGTCGACAGGTTGATTAGCCCGCCAGTTTTCCGCCGCGCATCGGCTGCGGTGCGCCGGTCGTGCTCGGGAAGCTGATCGGCAGGCCGCGCAGCACCCGAACCGCCAGGAAGGCAAAACACTCGGCCTCCACCGCATCGCCACTCCAGCCGAGACTTTCGGCCAGCACCACCTCGACGCCGGCGCGGCTGGCCAGCATGGCCATCATCGTCGGATTGTGGCGGCCGCCGCCGCTGACCACCAGCGTCTTTGGCCGGCTCGGCAGAAGGTCGAGCGCCTTGCCGACGGCGGCGGCGGTAAACGCGGTGAGCAGGGCTGCGCCATCCACCGCGTTCAGACCATCGGCCATAGCCGCGCCGAAATCGAAACGGTCGAGCGATTTCGGGTAGGCCTTGGTCAGATAGGGATGCTGCAACAGCTTGGCGAGCCGAGCTTCGTCCACCTTGCCCGCGCCGCCAAGCGCGCCGTCACGGTCCATTTCGCCAAGCCCTTTCGACTTGATGAAATCATTGAGTGGCGCATTGGCAGGGCCGGTGTCGAAGGCAACGACATTGTCGGCGCCGTCCCACCAAGTGATGTTGGCGACCCCGCCGAGATTGAGCACAGCTACTTCGCCGCTGGCGCCGGCGCTTCGCATCAGCGCGGTGTGATAGACGGCGGCCAAAGGCGCGCCTTGCCCGCCGGCGCGCATGTCGGCCGAGCGGAAATCATAGGCAACCTTGGTGGCCAGGATGGAATGCATCAACTCGCCATCGCCGAGCTGCCGTGTCTGGCCGAGCCGTCCGACCTGGGGCGCGCGATGCAACACGGTCTGGCCGTGAAAGCCGACGACGCCGATCTCGGCCATCGTCATGCCGTGCCCCTCGACCAATTCCTTCACAGCCGCCGACTGGGCCCGCGTCAGTGCCTCTTCGGCCTCGCGGAAGATCGCCGGCTCCGGCCCGGTGAAATTCCAGGCCCGTGCCGCCTTCAGCGTCTCCTCCAGCAAGGAGCGGATCGACGAGGGATAAGGCATCAGACGGTAGGTGCCGAAATCGTCGATGCGCTCGCCGTCGGTCTTGATCAGCGCCACGTCGATGTTGCCGTCAAGCACGGTGCCGGTCATCAGGCCGACGGCCCAGATTGGTTCCATGGTTCGAACTCCCTGACGAGATGCCGATCGGTGGCAGCAGAAATGATTCTGCCGCCGAGTTGACATGTCGCATAGGCGCCCGAGAGGGTCCATGTCCGCCCGGGAGAAGATCAATGCGGAGCTCGAAGGTACAACGCATGGCGATCCGCGACATCCGCCCCTACACCATCGCGGATGAGAAGTCTGCGCGTTCCTCCTCCATTACCGCGCGACGCTGACCGGCTTTCCATTCATCATGCCGGTGAGCCAACGACTACAGCGAGGCGGCAGTCACGGTGCCGAAGGCCGGGCGATCCTCATAAACGCCTCAGACGCTTTCGAGATAGGTCTCGATCTCGAAATCGCTGACGTTGAGGGCAAACGTATTCAATTCCTGGCGTTTGCAGGCGACGAAGGAGTCACGCAGGATCGCGGGGAAGATCTCCGCCACATGCGTCCCGCCTTCAAAGGCCGCGATCGCCGAGGCCCAGTCCGGCGGCAGCTTGGCCGGCGGCAGCCCTTGTCCGTCGCTGCCGGCAGGATCGCCGGGCGACATCTGTCTTTCGATGCCGATCAAGGCCGCGCCGAGGATCGCCGCAAGCACCAGGTACGGATTGGCGTCGGCTCCCGAGACGCGATGCTCGATGCGGCGCGCGCCGGTCGGGCCGCCGGGGATGCGGATCGCGACCATGCGGTTCTCGTAACCCCAGGCGACCGCGGTCGGCGCGTAGGATCGCGGGCGCAGCCTGCGGTAGGAATTGAAATGCGGCGCGAACACCAGCGTGCTTTCGGCCATCGCCGCCAGCAGCCCGCCGACCGCGTGGCGCATCGTGTCGGAGCCCTGGTCGGTGCCGTCGTCGAACACGTTGCGTCCTTCGCCGTCGATCAGGCTGAAATGGACGTGGAAGCCATTGCCGGCGCGGTCGCCATAGGGCTTGGCCATGAAGCAGGCGGCAAAGCCGTGCTTGCGGGCAATGCCCTTCACCGTGCGCTTGAACAGGACGGCATCGTCGGCTGCCCGAAGGGCATCGGCGACATGGTTCAGGTTGATCTCGAACTGGCCGACGCCGTTCTCGGCGATGGCGGTGTCGACAGGAATGCCCTGCGCCCGGCAGGCTTCGTAGATGTCGTGGATGAAGGCTTCGAAATCGTCGATCTCATCGATCGACAGCGCCGCATCGGAATCCAGACGTCGCCCGGTGACCGGCGAGACCGGTCCGACCGGACGTTGCGATTGCGGATCGACCAGATAGAATTCAAGTTCGGTCGCAGCGACCGGCGTGAGACCGAGCGCCTTGTAGCGGTCGAGGATACGGGCCAGTGCCCGCCGGGGGTCGCCGAGATAGGGCGCACCGCTTTCGTCGGCGAGCCAGAGCGGGACGAGCGCCGTCGGATGCGCTGTCCATTCCACCGGCAGAATGCCGCGCCCCGTCCATTGGCAAAGGCCATCGGCATCGCCGGTCGAGAAGACCAGGCTGTTGCCTTCGATGTCCTCGCCCCAGATGTCGAGCCCGATCAGCGAATAGGGCATGCGCAACTTGCCTTCCAGCGCCTTGCGCGCCTGCTCGACCGGAATGCGCTTTCCTCGCATGATGCCGTTGAGGTCGCACACCGCGGCCCTCAGGCTCTGGATGTCGCCTCGGCTTTCAAGCCAATTCAGAACGTCCGCAATTGCATCGCTCAATTTCAAACCCCTGGTTTCGAAGGTGCCAAGCCGTATCGGCTGCGCTATCCCTTGTAAAAATGCTTGTGAGTTTTCAGGAACCCTTTCCGGCCAATGGCCGAAACTTTTCCTTATTCTTTCAAGTCACTAGCTGGGATGTCGGGAGGCATTTCAAAACCAATTGCGCGATCCGCGATCGCAACATAGAGGCAAGAGACGGGAAAGCCAAGGGGCATTCGGCATCACGGATTCGCCACCGAGGCCAGCGTGCTGTCCCGGTTGACCCGACGTTGGTCGGCTACTCTAGCCTCTTGGCTTCGGGAATCTGGCCTGCCGCAGGATGTGCGCGGCGCCCTCGTCGATGTCGCGAACGATGGCCGCGCGCGCCCGCGCGCCGTCCCGAGCCTCGATCGCCGCGACGACTTCCTCGTGATAGTCGATGTCCAGAATGGAGGAGAGGTCGTCCTCGAATCCCATGGCGAGGTTTCTGAGAAACGGACCGACCTGCATCCAAACCGTTTCGATCAGGAAGATCATCTGCTCGTTGCCGCAATGGCGATAGATCGAGAATTTGAAATCGTGGTTCGTTCTGAGATAGTCGCCGATATCCCCCTTGCGGGCCACCAGGGTCAGTTCGGTGCAATGGCGTCGGATCGCACGAAGATGGTTGCCGTTGATCCGTTTCGTCGCAAGTTCGGTCGCTGGGCCTTCCAGGATCGTGCGCACGGCGGTCAACTGCGAAAAGCCCTCGGCCGAGATTACCGGCACCTCGACGCTGCCATTGGGCATCGGGCTCAGCGCCCGCAATGCCTGCAGCCGCATGAAGGCGCTACGCACCGGCATGTCGCTGGTGCCGAGCTCCCTCGCGAGCTTGCGCGAGGTCAGCTTCTGGCCGGGCAGGAATTGGCCTGACATCAAAGCCCGCACAAGCTCCAGATAGACCTTTTCGTGCAGGGGCGCGGTGTCGACGGCGGTCAACCCGAAATGTGTTCTGTCGGCCATTGGCGGAGGCGCTGCTTCATGCGTTCTGAAATTGACCCGACGACACGTGCCGCGGATATACCTTGGGCCGGGCATGGCGGAAAGCCGAGGTCGCCGACTGGCCGGGCATGATAGACGCTTCGGTCGTTGCGCGGCAAGCCAACGCGCCGGCTTCACGGCGATTGCGAGCGGCAAGCCCAAGATGGCCTCGGCCCAGCTTCGACAGCATCGGCGCCAGGCGTCGGTTTTCGCCTCGCCACACCGTTCGCCGTAATGCCTGGCCTGGACCGGCCTATGATCAGGCAGGCAGGACCCTCCGCCGCACCGTGCAATGGCGTCATACAAATCTTGACCTTTCGCGCACTTGCACGTCCGGCCGCTCTCTGGCTTTTTGGGGTACTCATCCGAACGGACTGATTCGCATCATGCCGCTCGATTGCAATGTCTACAGGCAGTCTGCTTGTGGGTCGTGAAGCGCAGGCAGTTGGCGAAGGAGAAGCAGGCATGGCCGAGTTCAAGAAGCCGGAAATCTCCGAGATGAGACCCAAGATCACCGTTATCGGCGTCGGCGGTGGCGGCGGCAACGCGATCAACAACATGATCGTGGAACAGCTTCAGGGAACCGAGTTCATTGCAGCCAACACCGATGCCCAGGCGCTGACCATGTCGAAGGCGACGCGGCTGATCCAGCTTGGCGCACACGTCACGGAAGGCCTCGGCGCCGGCTCGCTCCCCGAGATCGGCCGTGCCGCTGCCGAGGAATCGCTCGACGAGATAATGGACCATCTGGCCGGCACGCATATGTGTTTCGTTACAGCCGGCATGGGCGGCGGCACCGGCACGGGCGCGGCTCCGATCATCGCCCAGGCGGCGCGCAAGGCCGGCATCCTGACCGTGGGTGTCGTCACCAAGCCGTTCACCTTCGAGGGCAGGCGCCGCATGCAGATGGCCGAAGAGGGCATCGAGCGGCTGCGCGAGGCGGCCGACACGGTCATCGTGATCCCCAACCAGAACCTGTTCCGGATCGCCGATGCCAAGACCACCTTCGCCGACGCCTTCGTGATCGCCGACCGGGTGCTTTATTCCGGCGTCAGCTGCATCACCGACCTCATCGTCAAGGAAGGCCTGATCAATCTCGACTTCGCCGACGTCAAATCGGTGATGCGCGGCATGGGCCGCGCCATGATGGGTACCGGCGAGGCGTCCGGCGAGGGCCGGGCCATGAAGGCGGCGGAAGCCGCGATCGCCAACCCGCTTCTCGACGAAATGTCCATGAAGGGCGCCAAGGGCGTCCTGGTATCGATATCGGGCGGCAGGGACATGACCTTGTTCGAAGTCGACGAGGCGGCCACGCGCATCCGCGAGGAAGTCTACGAGGACGCCGACATCATCGTCGGCGCCATCTTCGATAAGAGCATGGAAGGCCGCTTCAGGGTCTCGGTGGTGGCGACTGGCCTCGATCGTTCCGTCGGCGAGGGGGATGCCGATGCCGGCATCGCCCGGGATCATTCCATGCCTTCCGCCGCACGGACCTTGCAGTAGGACTTTTTCCGTCGATCGACGGTCTCTGGCAGGCGACCTTCGGTTTATCTATCGCGTGCGCAGATGTAGGCCGACGCCCGTCGGGCAGGGAACGTTCTCTCAGGACGCTTTCTCGCCGATGAGCTTAAATCGCTCGATCTCGCATTCCCGGGGGACCAGCGCCAGGACGTCCGCTGACGGCTGGGTCTCATCGGACTGTCTCCATTCGAGATTGAACGAGTACACGAAACGGTCGCGGCTGGAGTCATGCTCCATCATGGAAAGGCGCGCGCCATAGCCAAGTGGCCGCACCATCTGCTGAAGGTCGGGCGGCGAACTTTTCGGCCAGGAGACCGACAGGATCGCATGGTGCTCGCGCCGGATCTTGAGGTCGACCCATTTCAACACTTGAAGGGTCAGCAGCGTCAGCAGTGTTGCAACACCCGCAAGCCCGAACTGGCCGCCGCCAAATGCAAGTCCGATTACCGTCATGACCCACATGGTGGCAGCGGTGGTGACGCCCGTCACGAGGTCGCCGCGCCGAAGGATGGCGCCACCGCCGATGAAGCCCACGCCGGTCAGCACACCAAGCGGAAAACGCAAGACGTCCATGCTTGCGAAGGAGTCCGCCCCTTTGCCCATCGTATCAAGCAGCATGTTTGCTTGGATCATGGCGACGGCTGCCGCAAGACCGACCAGGATGGTCGTCCGAAGCCCGGCGTTGTGGCCGCGCGCTTCCCTGTTCAGGCCAATGAGGAAACCAGCCAGCAGCGCAAGCAGCAGCCGGGCGACAAGATCCGGCCAAGTCGGATGAAGTGGCATATCGCAGCAGAGCGGTTCGAACATTGTTCTGTGCTCCGGCCCCGTTCCCAACGTTCCCAGCACCGCGCGTCGTCGATGACACCGCTGGCGCGGCGCGCCGCGCTGTCGTGTAATAACCGTGTTGCCCTCGGGAGGTTCCGGCCGAAACGTTGCGTGGCTAACTGATAAAAATCTTGTAGGGGTGGAGATGGCAGGGTTCGGGAACAGCCTCCCGCGGGTCGACGAAAGCAGCATGCCGGCACGCGCTGCGTGGCTGCCGGTTGCCCGCGGCAGAATCAAGGTTCGTGCCATCAAGGCCGTTCTGGAAGGTCGCTATCGCCGGCCTCAACGCAGCGATCAAGAACCCTCCAAGGCCAACCCAAACTATCCCTGGAACGATCTCCCGCGAACACAACAACATCACCTGCAACAGGCGCATGTTCGACAAGGCCGGTGTCGGCACCGACCCGGCGCCGGCGAATCCGTCGGCCGCTAGGTGCCCTTCATCGATACCGGCAGATAGAAGCGGGCAAGGCCTATGCTGTTCCTGCCCGCTTGTCGCCGCCAGATTTTGATCCGGCGTACTCAGCCGAATTTCGGATCGAGGCTGCCGGACTTGTAGCGCTTGGCCATTTCCGAGACCGGCAGCGGCTTGATCTTCGGTGCATTGCCGGCGGTGCCGAACTGTTCGAAGCGCTCCTTGCAGAGCTTCCTCATCGCCGCCATGGCCGGCGCCAGATATTTGCGCGGATCGAACTCGCTGGGGCTTTCGGTCAGCACCTTGCGGATCGCGCCTGTCAGCGCCATGCGGTTGTCGGTGTCGATGTTGATCTTGCGCACGCCATGCTTGATGCCGCGCTGGATCTCTTCCACCGGCACGCCCCAGGTCGGCTTCATCTGGCCGCCATATTTGTTGATGATCTCCTGCAAATCCTCTGGCACGGAGGACGAGCCGTGCATGACCAGATGCATGTTGGGCAGGCGACGGTGGATTTCCTCGATGACGTTCATCGCCAGCACCGCGCCATCCGGCTTGCGCGAGAATTTATAGGCGCCGTGGCTGGTGCCCATGGCCACCGCCAGCGCATCGACATGGGTATCGCGCACGAACTGTTCGGCCTGTACGGGATCCGTGAGCAACTGGTCGTGGCTGATCGCGCCTTCGACGCCATGGCCGTCTTCCTGTTCGCCGCCGCCGCTCTCGAGCGATCCCAGCACGCCGATCTCGCCTTCCACCGACACGCCGCCCCAATGCGCCATGTCGACGACGCGCCGTGTGATACCGGAGTTATAGGCGTAGTCGGCCGGCGACTTGCCGTCCTCCTTGAGCGAGCCGTCCATCATCACCGAGGTGAAGCCATGCTGGATCGCAGTGACGCAGGTGGCTTCGTTGTTGCCATGGTCGAGATGCATGCAGACCGGGATATCGGGGTGGATCTCGACCAGCGCGTCGATCAGCTTGGCCAGCACCACGTCATTGGCATAGGCGCGCGCGCCGCGACTCGCCTGCAGGATCACGGGCGATTTGGTCTCTTCCGCTGCCTCCATGATGGCGAGGCCTTGTTCCATGTTGTTCATGTTGAAGGCCGGCACGCCATAGCCGTATTCGGCGGCGTGATCGAGCAATTGTCTCAGTGTGATGCGAGCCAACGATTACTCTCCCGTATCTGTTTCGAGCCTGTGGTTGCGAACTGTCCGCGCATCGTCCAGCCCACCAAAGCTTCTGGCTGGATTTCGGCGCAACCGCAACCGTCAGCGCCTGTCCGGGCAGCAATTCTTGTTACAACGTCGCGACCGGAGCCAACGGAATTTCGGCAATGCCGTCCCTATTTCTGCCTGCCAAGCCTGGCCGCAAGGGAACGCCGCACGTCGATGGGTGACGCGGCCGGTTCACCGGGGTTGATCGGGTGGCGTCGGTGCGGTCTTATGTAGCAAACGCACCAACTTCGCACGCGCCCTAAAGGGTGGGTTCCCATAAAATCCGGGTATGCCAAGAGTAGCGCCCACAGTCCGCTCGACCCGATACCAGCACGCCATCAACACCCTTGTCGCCAAGCGTTCCGAGATATCCGGCCTGATCCGGTTCAAGGGTGCGGACCTGGCTGAACAGCTACAGCACGTAGACGCGGTGCTGATGATTCTAGGCTACAAGGGCGATCCGTCCGACATCGTGCCGCTACGGCGCACACCAAGCCGGTTCCGCAAGGGTGAGCTTTACCGGCTGATTTTGAAGCATGAAGCGGAAGGCAGCGCGACGAACCGGGAAACGGCTACGCGGATCGTGCTGGCGAGGGGATGGGATGCCGCCTTGGTCAAGCTGCTTATGAACAACATCAAAACGGCGAAGGGGCGGCGACGGCGGAAAACGGCGGGTCTCTAACCCACCGCCGCCATTGGCGCGTGTACGATGACACGGCCATGCTCTTGCTGGCTTTTGCTAAAGCGGATGTCGATATTTTGGCCAAGCGCAGTCAGATAATTGACCAGCCGGTCTACGCTAAAAACAGAAAGACGGCCCCTTGTGATATTGGAGACTTTCGCCTGATCCGTTCCAAGGATTGCCGCGACTTCCTTTTGCGTCAAACCCTTTTCTTCAATGAGCGCGCAAATCTCACGCGCGATAGCAATTTTTAGCTCATCCTTCACATCGTGCTGAATGCCCAGATCAGCGTAGATGTTTCCAGAACTTCTGGTGAAGGTGACGGTCTCACCCTTTCGTTCTGACATTTTTTTGCTCCGAAACTTTTTGCTTTCGCTCTTGTTCATAATGCTTCTGTGCCTCCTTGAGGCGAGACCTTACGAGGTCCATCTCACGGCGCGGCGTCGCGATGCCCTTGACGGATTTTTTCTGAAACGCATGAAGCACATAGACGGTTTCATGGAATCGGACGGTATATACAGCGCGATACGTGTTTGTGTCGAAATCGGAGATGACCTCCAAGACGCCTGCGCCTTTGAATCCTACGAGAGGCACGACGTTGATGGCCTTGCCTCCGATCTGCGCAGTCTCTATCGAAAACCCTATTTCGTCTCTGACCTCTTTGGGAAAAGCACGAAGCTCAACGAGGGTAGATCCCAAGAAAATTGCTTCCTTCACGTTCAAGGCGCTCCTGTTTGATCACTGCCATATGTTTGTCCATGGTCAATCTCCCTGCCTATTTGGGTCGGTTTCCCGACGTGCACGCTACACTCAGCGGCAACACTATGCCAGTTTTGGCATAATCGGTCAAGCGTTCCCCCGTTGCCAGTAGCCAGCCCAAGCGCGGCTCACCGGATGGTTAAGCGCGCCGCCTAGGATGGCAAAGGCGTTGCCGCCATTCGACCGGCGGCGATGATCTTCAAGCCAAGCGGCATGGTTGGCGTACTGGTAGAGGTATTGTGCGAGACGTGGTGGTGCTGGCCGACGACCATGCGGCGCAAGCGGCTGAAATAGCTTTCCACCATGTTCGTATGCTTGCCGTGGCCGTCGCTGTACCTTTCCGAGTGGTTGATGCGGGTCGAAGCGTAATCGGCCTCCAGCGCGTCCCAATGGTTGGCTTCGTCCGCGAACAGCTTGGAGCCGGCCAGCATGCGAGCGCGGGCGATTTCGACGCCTTCCGCTTCACGATGACGAATGAAAGTCAGGGTGCGGCCAGCGCGTTCGCGCAGGGCGATGACAACGCGGCGGCGGTCTGACTGGTTCTCTTTCATGCGGCGGTCTTTGCGGTCCTCTACGCGGTTCTCAGGGCGCACCACGCCACCGAAGTAGGCGCCATCAATCTCGACCTCGCCTTCCAACATTTCGTTCTTGGTTTCAGCCGACAGGGCTTCGCGCAGCTTGTGCGCCAGCACAAAGGCGGTCTTGTACTGAACGTCAGATCGCGGGAGAACTGGACCGACGACATGCCCTTGGAGCCGTTGACGAACAGGCAGATCGCCGCCAGCAAGTCAGTGAACGACAGCTTGCGGGAAGCGAAGATGGAACCGGACGTAACGGAAAACTGCGCACCGCAAGCGGCGCACTTGAACTTGCGACGGGTCGGAATGTCGTAGTGATCCAGGCATCCACATTTCGGGCAAACAGGCTCGCCTTGCGTCGAAGCCTAGCGAAGGCGCTTGAAGGTATCGTAAGCCTTTTCCTCGCCACCCTTGTAAATCTCTTTGAGAGAGAGGGTGCGGCTTTCGGCGGAAAGGAGGAAGTGTTGGGCTATTGTCATCATATCCGGTGATATTGCTCACCGTATATGCGGACTTGTATCGCCAAATACAAGGACCTATATCATCGAATGTGATGATATTGTTTGAGGCGAGGATATGGCGCGCAAGGACGACCCGCAGACCGTCGAATACGAGACGAAGGCCAAGAACCTTTTGAAGTCGGAGTTGAAGCGGAAGGGTGTCACTTATGCCCAGCTCGCCGAAAAGCTGGCGTCTATGGACATTCATGAGACGGAGCGGAATCTCAACAACAAGATAAGTCGGGGCGGGTTTACCGCCGCGTTCCTCCTCCAGTGCCTAGAGGCTATCCAAGCGAGAGAACTACGCCTTTAGATTCGTCTCAATGTCTCTAATCGCGTCTCTCATGGTTTGTATAAATCCAAGGCTAGTTGAGGATGCCTTCAATTTTTGACGGAAAGCAGAATGTTCCTCTAGGGTAAACCGCCGGTACTCCAATACGTCCAGAAGAAACGAGATCACAATTGATCGCCGAACCTTTGTCATCGACATCATAAAGTGGGGCAACTGGACAACAATCCCAAACTCTCTTTTAAGCGATTCCTCCAGATCGCGGGAGTTTGTGATACCTAGCGCCGCCACATGCTCAAAGAGCCCATAATGGCCTACTTCCTCCCGCAACGTGTTGCCAGTCATCTCTGCAATCTGTTTGGCTGCGCTATTCACGAGCCGGCTTGAATTTATGTAGGCACCAAGATTTGCTTCCCTAACAAGCGGCAGATCAAGAAAACCAATCGGGGGATTGGACGCGCTTTCGGCCGCAAGCTTTTTCGGCTCAGTAGGCGCTTCTAGCGCGATGGGTTGCTCGGCGGATAATGCTCTAACCGTCTGCCGCTTATTGTCCCAATAGATAAGACCTAGGCCGGCAAATATGACCGCGAACCCAAACCATATCGGAGGGTTTAACAGCCAGGCTATCATGAAGCCGACCCAGCCGATTCCATGGGCAAGCGAAACGAGGAAGTCGACGTCGCCGCCCAAGCTAACCAAGCGGCGAGCTGCCTCCCAAAGGAGAAAAAACCCGCCGATGATTTTCCGCCAGTGTCGTTCAGCCCACCCCATAGGCGGCAAGTAATCAGGAATCCTTCCGGTTGTGGAGTCGTCACTTCTCCCGCAAGATGAATGCTTGTGCATTCTGGGGGGATTGCAATGCGGGTCTTGCTTTTCGCGCTGTTCATGGCGCTAGCTCCACAACTCGCCGCTGCCGACCCACCAAAGCCAAGCGCTCAGCCCCAGAACTCCCCAGCCGCACAGAAAACAGAGAAGGCCGCGCCTCCGGTCGATCATCCGGAAGATGCCAATGGCTATCAGGCACCATGCGCCAAGGGCGAGGACCAACGCGGCAGTGATCTTTGCGCCCAATGGAAGGCGGCGGACGCTGCTACCGAGTCGGCTCAATGGTCCTACTGGCAAATGTGGATTGGCATCGGTGGGTTCGGTGTCGGCCTGATCACTATGGGGGCGGCCATCGCCGCCGCTGTTTTCGCTAAAAGAGCATCGGACCATACCAAGACGGGTTCCGACCATGCTGGCGATGCAGTGGTGGAAGCTAAAAATGCCACCCGGATCGCGCGCGAAATAGGCGAGGCTCAAGCCCGCGCCTATATCTCCGTTACCAAGGCTTGGTTCGAAAACAACGCGAAGGCTCTGCCCAAAATTATAATCCAGGTGCGGAATTCTGGCCAAAGCCCGGCGTACGACTTGCAGGCGGTTTATCGGCCCTGCACAGAGCTGATAGATGTTGAGCCACCCCTTAAACCGCTCAAGGTCAGTTCTTTTCCGTTGACTGATTTGTGGCCCGCTGGTGCCGATGAACTGCTGTCCTTCGCAGTTCATCCCGACGATGTCGTTGACCAGACTGGCAAAGGTGCGCCGGGGAAGAATTTCGCCATGGTCGAATTGATCCTTGAATATACGACGGTCTTTGACCGGCAGCGCGGGCGAGTCGACACGGACACGGCAGTTAGATTGTTTATCCCCAATGTCCCAAAGTGGTCCCCCAGCCTCGATCAGCCTAAACTGCCACGCCATCCCGTTGCAGTGATGACCAATTTCACCGCAAGCTGGATTCATGAGTACCGGCGAACAGTGGGCAATGGCCGCCGAGTTATCAAAAAGGGCGAGCCAGACAAAGAGAGCGGTACCGAGTAGCGCTCTCATCGCGCCACCTTTGGTGCGTTTGCTACATAAGACCGCGTCGGTGCTTCAGGCCGCTATCTCCTCGCGCGCGGCAAGGATCTGCACGCAGGCGTTGGCCGCTTCCTTCCCCTTGGCGGTGAAGTGCTCGAAGAAGAAGCGATGATGCTCGGCGCTGTCATGGAAATTGTGCGGCGTCAGCACCGCCGAAAGCACCGGCACGCCGGTCGAAAGCTGCACGTTCATCATGCCGTCGATGACGGCGCTGGCGACGAACTCATGGCGGTAGATGCCGCCATCGACGACGAACGCCGCGCCAAGGATCGCGGCGTAGCGGCCGGTCGCGGCGAGCGTCTTGGCGTGCAGCGGAATCTCGTAGGCGCCGGGCACGTCGAAGATTTCGACGGCAAAGCGTCCGTCGCCGAGCGCGGCAAGCTCCGCCTCGAAGGACTGCACGCACCGGTCGACGATATCTGCGTGCCAGCGCGCCCTGACGACGGCGACGCGGGTCGTTTCATAGTCTTTGTGGGAATGCTGATTCATGGGTCCATCCTTCCGTTTCGAACCAGAATCAGGACGCACGATACAAAATCCGGCCCGCCGGGGCGGTCCGTCTTTCGCTCGTTCTCTTTCATCCGGACTCTAACCGTCGGCTCCGGAATCACACCGGATCTGCTGACCCTTCCATTTGCTGGAAGGCGCTCGCGGGCTGGGCCGAAACCTTACCGCCGGTGGGGACTTTCACCCCGCCCTGCTAACGGGTGCGCCACGCCGCGGCCGAGGCGGCAACCAGCATGAGCACCGCCGCGACCATCGCGCATGCGGCAAAGCCGAAGCCGGAATAGAGCGGCCCGAATCCGGTGGTGCCGACGAACACCGCGAGATAGGTCACCGCGCTGTTCAGGCCCATGATCGTGCCCCGCCGTGATGGATCGAGCGCCGACAGCCGTGTCACCAGCACGTTCAGCCCGAAATGATTGGCAAGCCCCCAGGCGGCAACCGTGGCGAGCGTCAGGCCATAGCTGTCGCTGGTCGCGCCGATCGCCAAATAGACCATGGCGACCAGAAGATAGGCGAAAGGCATGACGCGCCGGGCCCCCAAGCGATCGATGATGCCGTCGAAGAGCGCCGCCGTGCCGAAACCCGCGCCATAGGCGAGCGCCGCCAGACCGTTGGCGCTGACCGGCTGCCCAAGTCCGCTATGAAGGTGATCGCCGAGATAGCCATAGACACCGTAGAAGGCGGTCATGAAGGCGCCGCAGGCAACCAGAAGCGGCACGATGCCGGGAGTGTTGAGCGCGGCCAGCGGCGCGGGTGCCGGTCCGGCCTTCCTGACATCCGGGAGTGACGATGTGGTGAGGCCGCCGAGCGCCATCGCCGCCAGCACCGCGACGGCGGCGAAGACGGCGCGCCAATGCACGAGATCGGCAAGCACCGCCGACAGGGAAACGCCGGCCACCATGCTGAGCGTCCACCCGGTCAGCACCACGCCGATCGTACCGCTTTCGCGGCCGGGCGGAGCGATGGCCGCGGCACTGGCATAGATTGCAGGCATGGCGACGCCGGCGGCGATGCCGGCGACAAGCTGTGCGGCAACCAGCGCGCTCACCGTCGGCGCGGCCGCGCTGGCGACCAAGGCCAATGCCAGCAGCAGCAAGGCCGCCTGCAGCATCCGGCGTGCGCCGACCCGGTCGATATGGCGTGCCAGGAACAGGGCGCTCGCCGACGTGCCGAGGCCGAAGGCCGCCGCCGCTATCATCACCATGGGAACGCTGGTCGAGAAGGATACGGCCACTGCCGGAGCGATCGGCCCCAGCACCAGCGAATTCGAGCCGATCACGGCGATGCAGCCGGTCAGCAGATAGGCGAGGGCCGGGATGGACGGCCTGATGTCCGAGCCCAAGGTTGCAGCTTGATCGTTGTTCGACATTTCATCATCATGGCCGTATTAAATTCCGCGACAATCGGGAATATCGCTATGGATGAAGAAACAGATGGCATTCCGCGGAACAGGCTGACGGCTCGGGACGTCGATGCGACCGACCGAAGAATATTAGGCGTTCTGGTCGACGATGCGACCGTCAGCTATGCCGAACTCGGCGATCGCGTCGGCCTTTCGCCTCCGGCTGCCCACGAGCGCGTCAAGCGGCTTCGGCGCAGCGGCGCCATCCGCAACACGTCCGCCATCATCGATCCCAAAGCGGTGAGAAAGCCGCTGCTCGCCTTCGTCCACATCGACACCCGTGGCTGGGGCAAGACCCCGGAACTGATGGCGATTTCGGAGTATCCCGAGGTCGAGGAGATCCACACAGTCGCCGGGGATACATGCGTTTTGCTCAAGGTGCGTACCGAGGACACCAGAGCGCTCGAAGGACTGCTTTCGCGCCTTTACGAAACGCCCGGCGTCACCTCCACGCGCAGCTACGTGGTCCTATCGACCTATCTCGAACGACCGGTACAGCCCGGCATCACCGAGACGTGGCCGACGCCGAAGCATCTGGCCGAGCCTCTGTATTAAAAGACGGGCCTGCCCGATCGTGTTGGCGCTATCCCCGCTCGGGGAACATCGCCCTCAGCCCCTCGCGCGATGCCTTGGCGATGCCACGCTCGGTGATCAACCCGGTCACCAGCCGCGCCGGCGTCACGTCGAAGGCTGGGTTCCTTGCCGGTGTCGCTTCGGGCGACACGCGCACCTGGGCAATCTCGCCCTTGGCGGTCTTGCCCCAGACCAGCGACACCTCGTCGCCCGAGCGCTCCTCGATCGGGATTTCGGCAAGCCCGTCGCCCACCGTCCAGTCGATGGTGGGAGAAGGCAGCGCGACATAGAACGGCACGTCATTGTCGGCGGCGGCGAGTGCCTTCAGGTAGGTGCCGATCTTGTTGCAGACATCGCCATCGGCGGTCGTGCGGTCGGTGCCGACGATGACCATGTCGACCGCGCCACGCTGCATCAGATGGCCGCCCGCATTGTCGACGATCAGCGTGTGCGGCACGCCGTGGCCGGCCATCTCCCAGGCGGTCAGTTGGGCGCCTTGGTTGCGCGGGCGTGTTTCATCGACATAGACATGGACCGGAATGCCGGCTTCGACTGCGAGATAGATAGGTGAAGTGGCTGTGCCGTAGTCAACCGTGGCCAACCAGCCGGCATTGCAGTGGGTGAGGATGTTGACCCGCTCGCCCGGCTGTTTGCGCGCCGCGATCGCCTTGATGATTTCAAGGCCGTTCTCGCCAATGGCGCGGTTCAGCCCCACATCCTCGTCGGCGATTTCACCGGCGCGCCGATAGGCGGCCGCGGCCCGCTGTTCTGTCGGCAACGGCCGCAGGAAGCGCCGCATTTCGTCCAGCGCCCAGCGCAGGTTGATCGCCGTCGGGCGCGTCTCGTGCAGCGTTTCCCACACGGTGTCGAGCGCCTCGTCGGAGGCATCATCCGTCATCTGCATGGCGACGCCATAGGCCGCGGTGACGCCGATCAACGGTGCGCCGCGCACCCACATGTCGCGGATCGCGGTGGCGATGCCGGCGACCGTGCCGATGCTTTCGATGCGGAATTCATGCGGCAGCCAGCGCTGGTCGATGATTTCGACCGAGCGACCGTCGTCGTTCAGCCAGATGGTCCGATAGTGGCGGTCGCCGACGTTCAAATGCTGTTCTCCCGTTCGATCAGCGCGGCCAGGTGGTTGACCTCGTCGATGCTGTGGATCTGGCGCCGGTTGACGGCGATGTGACGGCCGAATTTCAGCGCCTTCGCCTCACAACTGGCGCGCAGATCTTCATCGGCAATGGTCTCGAAATCGGCATTGTGGGCGAGACCGAGGATGCGCCGGTGCACCTCGATGCCGGCAAAGCCGAGCATATCGTCCCAGATCTGGTGCAGCACATTATCGAGCGCCTGCTCTGCGCCCAGCCTGTCGCCCTGATCCTCGAACAGGCTTTTTTGATAGAGCATGCCGGTGCGTTCCGTGCGCCACAGACGCGAGAACTCGGCGCGGAACACCGCCCATGTCTCGACGACGACATCGAGCAGATAGGCGCGCATGGCGTCGCGCTTGCCCTGCTGCTCATGCCCGCGTTGCGAGAAGAACGACATCCAGAAATTGGCGAGCAGCATGCCGATGTCGAATGCCATCGGACCGTAGAAAGCGAACTCCGGATCGATGATCCGCGTTTCCTGGTCGGTGACCATGATCGAGCCGGAGTGCAGGTCGCCATGCAGAAGCGTCTCGGCATTGGCGGCGAAGATATGCTTCAGCCGCTGCGCCTCCACCTTGAGGTCGCGGTCGGCCTGCAGTTCGGCAACCAAAGCATCGAGCTGCGGACTGGTGTGGCGGTTCATCCTTGCGTCGAAATAGGGGTCGGAAAACACCAGGTTTTCGGTGATGTCGCAGAGCTCGACGTTGTCGGCGAACAGCGCCAGGTCCGCCTTGCGCTCCTTGGTGACCATCGACAGGTCGGAACCGCGGAACAGCGTGCGGGCCATGAACAGACCGATATCCCTGGCGATGTTCGGTAACTGCCGGCCATCGATCAGCGCTCGCCGCAGGATGATGTGCGGTGACAGATATTCCATGATGATCAGCGCCTGGACCTCGTCGAAGTGGTAGATCGCCGGCACCGAGCCGGGCGCACGCGCCTCTTGCCGGGTCAGCGCGTGATACTCGAAGAAGGAGCGCTTTAGCGGCAGCGGCCAGCTGTCGCCGACCAGGCGGACATAGGGCAGGGCCTGCTTGACCACGGCGGCACCTCCGGCGCCCTCCACGATGAATACGAGGTTCAGATTGCCGTCGCCGACTTCGCGAACCTTCCATTGTGCAGCGTCCTTGCCGATCTTCGCGCACAGCGCTTCGTTCGTGCCGAGACGTGTCGCGAGCGTCTCCACCGACAATGCTTCGAAAGGCAATTTCCCAGTCATCCTTGTTCCTCCCGCCTGTGTGCTCCGATCATAAGGGAGCCTTGGCGGCGGGGCCAAGCTAGGAAGCTGTCTGGCAATTGTCAATCGTGTTGACAATTGCCGACATTGACCATAGCGTCACGGTCAGGGAGGAACGCATGATCGGCAATGCCGTGTTCCGCGTGGAGGGACTGAGGAAATCCTTTGGCCGCAACGAGGTGCTTGGCGGCATCGCGCTGGACCTCCATGCCGGTGAAGTGACCGTGCTGATGGGCGCCAATGGCGCCGGCAAATCCACCCTCGTCAAGATCGTCAGCGGCGTCTACGAGCGCGGCGGCGGCACCATGACGCTTGCCGGACGGGAATTTACGCCGGGCACACCCGCGGAAGCGATCCGCGCCGGCGTCGTCACCGTGCACCAGAACATCAATGACGGCGTCATCGCCGACCTTGACGTGGCCACCAATCTCACGCTCGACAGGCTGACCGGCAGGGGCGCGCCGACCCTGTTCAATCCCGCCCGCGTGCGCCGCGAGGCCAAGGCGGTCGCCGACCGCATGGGATTGGCCATCGACTTGAAGGCGCGCGTCAGCGACCTTTCGCTCGCCGATCGCCAGATGGTGGCGATTGCCCGAGCGCTCGCCCATCAGCCGAAAGTGCTGATCCTCGATGAGCCGACCTCCTCGCTCTCTAGCGCCGAAGCCGACAGGCTGTTCGCATTGGTCGACAGGCTGCGCGAGCAAGGCGTGGCGATCCTCTATATCTCGCACCGCATGTCGGATATCAGGCGGCTCGCCGACCGCATCGTCTCGATGCGCGACGGTGTCGTTTCGGGCGCCTTCGACACCAAGCCGCTCGATTATGAAGGCGCGGTCAACGCCATGCTCGGCCGCAAGATCCATCTCGACCGGATCGTTGCCAGGAGTTCCGCCAGGGCGGTCATGACCATTGAAGGCCTTCGCATCGGGCAGGGGGCCAAGCCGATTTCGCTGACGCTTGGTGACGGAGAGGTGGTCGCCATCACCGGCCTTGTCGGCGTCGGCAAGACCGCTCTTGCCGAGACGCTGTTCGGCGTGCGCCGACCACTCGCCGGCACCATGGCGATGAATGGCAAGCTTTACGCGCCGCGCTCGGCCGGCGACGCGATCGCCGCCGGTGTGTTCCTCGTTGCCAAGGATCGCGCCACCAGCGGCATCGTCGGCGGCTTCAACATCGAGCGCAATGTCAGCCTGCCTTTCCTCAGGCGGATGTCCAGTCTGAGCGTCCTCAATCGCCGCCTCGAACGCGCCACCGCGCGCAGGCAGATCGAGCAACTGGGCATTGTCTGCCGCTCCGAGAAGGACGAGATGTCGGCGCTGTCGGGTGGCAATCAGCAGAAGGTGATGGTCGCCCGCTGGATGGCACAGAATGCCGCGCTGTTCATCCTCGACGAGCCGTTCCAGGGCGTCGACATTTCGGCCCGGCGCGACATCGCCGCCAAGCTGAGGGCAAGCGCCAATGGCCGGGCCACGCTCCTGTTCGTCACCGAACTCGACGAAGCGCTGGAGACGGCCGATCGCATCCTGGTGATGTCGGAGCACACAATCGTCGGCGAACACCGCAATGCCGATATCGACCTCGATCGCCTTCTGGCCGAGGTCGCCGGCGGACCTCTGCACAGCGCTGCCTGAGCGTGGCGGTCGATAGAAGTGGAATGGAGAGACCATGGGTTGGAGTTGGGTAAAAACGGCAGCGTCGCTGGGGTGGCCTGAATGACGCTGCGCGACCATGCCATCCGCTATGGGTTCATCGTGCTGTTGTTCGGATTGGTAGCCTATTTCGCGATCTCCGCCGACGGGTTCGTCTCGCCGCAAAGTGCCGTCTTCATCTTCCAGTCGGTCGCCATCACCGGCGTGCTGGCGCTTGGCGTCACCGCCACCCTGGTGGTCGGCGGCTTCGACCTGTCGATCGGCTCGGTCGCCACCTCGGCCATGATGGCGGCCGCCTATGTCATGGTGGTGCTGGAGCAGAACGCGTTCGTGGCGGTCGTTGTCTGCCTGTCGATCGGCGCCATTGTCGGCCTGATCAATGGCTGGCTGATCGTTTACATGCGCGTGCCCGACCTGCTGGCGACGCTCGGCATGATGTTCCTGCTCGTCGGCCTGCAGCGCATCCCCACCGAGGGCCGCTCGATCGCCACCGGCATGACCATGCCCGACGGCTCCGTCGCCAACGGCAAATTCTCCGATGCCTTCCTGGCGCTCGGCCGCCACCGCTTCGATTTCTTCATCCCGAACCTCATTCCGGTGTCGGTCGTCATGCTTCTGGTGCTGGCGCTGCTGATCTGGTTCTTCCTCGAATACACGCGCTTCGGCCGCATGATGTATGCGGTCGGTTCCAACGAACGCGCCGCCGAACTCGCCGGCGCGCCTGTCAAGGCATACAAGATCTGGGCCTACATCATTTCAGGAGTTTTTGCCTCGATCGGCGGCATTTTGCTCGCCGCCCGGCTTGGACGCGGCGACATCGCGTCAGGTAATAATCTGCTGCTCGATGCGGTTGCCGCGGCGCTGATCGGTTACGCGGTGCTCGGCGCCGCCAAGCCGAACGCCTTCGGCACGGCCGTCGGCGCGCTGTTCGTCGGCATCTTGCTGCAGGGCCTGACGATGATGAACGCGCCTTACTACACGCAGGATTTCGTCAAGGGCGTGGTTCTGGTCGTCGCCCTTGTCTTTACCTTTGCCCTTTCGGGTAAGGGCAGGAGCTAGATTTGGCCGGATAGGATTTTGGGTTCAACACAAGTGGAGGAAAACAAGGTGAACATCACAAGAAGACTTTTGGGGAAAGTGGCGCTCGGACTGGCCGGCGCAACCATGCTGATGCAGGTCCCGGCTTTTGCCGCTGACAAGCCTGCGCCATTCGACAAGCCCGGCGTGAAGATCGCGCTGGTGCGCTATCTCTCGACCGGCGACTTCTTCCAGGCCTATCTGTCGGGCGTCGAGGCGCAGTCCAAGGCGCTCGGCATCGATCTGCGCGTGCTCGACAGCCGCCAGGACGCCGCGCTCCAGTCCGACATGGTCGACCAGGCGATCGCGCTCGGCGTGCAGGGCATCATCATCCAGCACGGCCTGACGGAATCGATGAAGGACGCCGCCCAGCGTGCCGTCGACGCCGGCATCAAGGTGGTGGCATTCGACGTCAATGTCGAAAACCCCAAGATCCCGCAGATCGAACAGTCGGACAAGGACCT
Organism: Mesorhizobium sp. ES1-4; assembly: GCF_020164745.1. GTDB lineage: Bacteria > Pseudomonadota > Alphaproteobacteria > Rhizobiales > Rhizobiaceae > Mesorhizobium. Next base: position 184,771 of record NZ_JAIUGV010000008.1, read on the forward strand.
GGCGCGGCTGGCGCTCGAACAGGCAGTCAAGGACAATGGCGAAAGCTGGAACGCCGGCTATGTCTATGTCGCCGGCATCGCGCCGCTCGACCGCCGCAACGAGACCTGGGTCGATGTGAAGAAGAAATATGCCGGCATCAAGGAAGTCGCCATGTTCGGCACGCTCGACAATCCGATCGCCAACTCGGTCGCCAACCAGGCGCGCTCGGTGCTGTCGGCGCACCCCGACATCAACGTGATGTTCGCCCCCTATGACGAATTCGCCAAGGGCGTGAAGATCGCCGTCGACGAAGCGGGCCTCAACAAGAAGATCAAGATCTATTCGGCTGACATCTCGACGTCCGACATCGCGGCGATGCGCGAGCCCGACAGCGCCTGGGCGGCGACCGCGGCGACCAATCCGGCCGTCGTCGGCCAGGTCTCGGTACGCGCCCTGGCGCAACTGCTCGCCGGCGAAGACCCCGGCCACAACGTCATCGTGCCGCCGACCCTGATCACCCAGAAAGAGCTGATCGACAAGGATATCAAGAACATGGAAGACCTGTCGGCCAAGCTGCCGCAGTTCGCCCATGCCGATGTCGCCATGCCGGCCTGGATGCCGAACCCCAACGCGAAGTAAGGCTCGTCAACACACAAAGGAAAAGGGCGGCCCGTGAGCCGCCCTTTTTATTGTCAATTGGAGGTGCTTACCGCAGCGCCGCCGCGATGTTGCCGCCGTCGACGGTCGTCACGTCGGCGGTGGTCCGTTCGGCCAGCGCATGATGCAGGAAGGCCTGCGCCACGTCCTGCGCCGTTACTTCCTGCCCGAGCAGGTTGCCGGACATGTATTCCTTCTCCGACACGCCGCGCGCGCCGGAACGGCTGGCGATCATGGCGTCGGTCAAAAGGCCGGACCGGATGCGGTCGGCATTGACGGCGTTGGAACGGATGCCGTAAGCGCCGTAGTCGAGCGCATACTGCCTGGACAGGAACAGCGTCGCCGCCTTAGGCACTCCATAGGCGCCGAACTTCGGGCCTGGATTGACCGCCTGCTTGGAGGTGTTGAACAAAAGCGCCCCGCCCGTGCCCTGTTCGAGCATGATGCGCACGGCGTTCTGCGCCACCGACTGGTGGGCGAAGAAATTGAGCTCGAAACTCTTGCGCAGCAGCGCATCGTCGAGTTCGCCGACGCGGCCTTCCCAGGCAGCGCCCGCATTGGACACCAGTATGTCGACACCGCCGAACACGGCAACCGCCTTGTCGAAGGCGGCACGCACCTGGTGCGGGTCGGTGATGTCGGCGGCCACACCGACCGAATTGTTGCCGGCCTTCGTGGCGGCGTCAGCGGCCTTTTCGCCATCGAGATCGACGACGACGGCATGGGCGCCATTGTCGGCGAACAGCTTGGCTGTCGCCGCACCGATCGCACCGGCTCCGCCGGTGATCAGCACCACCTGCCCGGTCAGCGGCTTCGGCTTGTTGGAAGCAAGCTTGGCCTGTTCCAGCGACCAGTATTCGAGCGGGAACAGGTCGGCCTTGGAGAGGGGGTGGAAATGCCCGACCGCCTCGGCGCCGCGCACCGCCTCGATCCACATCTCGCCGACGTCTGAAGCGATCCTTGCGTCCTTCAACGTTCGGCCATGGCCGAACATGCCGAGCCCCGGCACCAGCGTGAGCCGCGGCATCGGGTCGAGCATGGTCCGCTTGACGTCGTCGAGCGCGTCGTTTGTCTCGAAATAGGCGCGATAGTCCTTGGCGAAGGCGTCGATATGGCTCTTGATCACCGCCTTGTAGTCGCTGATCTTTTCGGCATCGGGCGCCGGCACGGCCATGGGTCCGGTCTTGATGCGGATCGACAGATCCGGCGTCGACACGCCGCGCCCGGCATAGTCGGCGATCTTGGATGAGTTGATGAAATCGACGATCGCGTCCGAGGTGCGGAAATCGCTGATCATGCGGTCGAAGCGGCCTTCGCCGCGAGCCACCGCGACAGCGCCACGCAACATCGGCGCGATGGAGCCGGGCGTCGCGAGCCGTGCCGGCAGCGCCGCCTTTCCCGCCTGCGGCCTGGTATGCTTGGCGACATACTCCTCGGCGACGTTCACGTAGTGGATCATCCGGTCGTAGGCCTGTTTGGCGTCGTCGCCGAAGGTGAAGATGCCGTGCTTGTCGAGGATCAGGCCTTCGACATCAGGGTCGGCGTCGAAGACATCGGCAGCCGCCTTCGCAAGGTCGAAGCCCGGCATGATGTAGGGCACGTAGCCCATCTTCTCCCCGAACACCGTCTTCACCAGGGGCTTGCTGTCTTGCTGGTCGACAATGGCCAGGATTGCGGTCGAATGGGTGTGGTCGACGAATTTATGCGGCAGGAAGGCGTGCAGCAGTGTTTCCACCGAGGGGTTGGGCGAGGCGGGATCGATCAGGTTCGCCCGCTGCAGCGCCACCATGTCCTCGTCGGAGAGTTTGTTTAGCGTGCGCGCCTTGAGCAAGGCGCCCATCTTGACCGCCGGCAGGCCCTGCGGCTCGATGACCGCCATGTCCCAGCCGCTGCCCTTGACGCACAGCACGTCCCACTCGTCGCCGACGAGGTCGGTTGCCTTGGTCTTGCAGGAGGTGTTGCCGCCGCCATGCAGGACCAGTTGTGGCACGCCTCCCAGAAGCCGCGTCGTGTAGACACGCAAGGCCAGGTCGCGGCTGACGCCCTTTTTCGAATAGTCGGCAACGAGTTTTTCGGCCGCGTCGTCGTTCCACAAATTCTTCATGTTCGCTTCGTCCAATTGCTTTGAGTGGTGAAACAGGAATGCCGCGACGCCTTGATGACCATGCGTCGGCAAAGGTTGGTCCTCAGGATGCCTTTTCCGCAGGCGCTCCGGCGTGATCGAGCAGCCGCTGCGCCATGTGCGCGCCGACCACCAGATGCGTGCAAAGGCCTCCGGCGACCGCCGCGAGCAGCGGCTCGAATTTGCTGTCCTCCTGCACGACCATCAGCCGCTTCTCGATGGCGCGCAGCGAAGCAAGCCCGGCGGAGATCACCCGGCGGTTGTAGCTGCAGTCGAGCAACGCGCCATCGGCATCGATGATCTGCCCGGCGATGACCCCGGCCGCGCCTTCCCTGCGCAGTGCCGCCATCTCGGCCGCGGTCAGCGCGCCGCACTTCACCAGATGGCTGTCGGCATCGACCGCGCCGATGGAGTAGAGCGCAAGATCGCAGTCGCTGATGCCGGCAAGCTGGTCGCGGATCACCGGCTCGGCGCGCAGGCCTTGCGCCAGTTCCTCGGTCGACAGCACCAAAGGCGCGTAGAAGTTGAGGCCCTTGGCATTGAGCCGGCGCGCGATTTCCATCGTGCACTGGTCGGGCCGGTAGGAATAGGGCGCGCCGAGATTGCCGCAGAGCTGCACCACGGTCACGTCCTGCAGGTCGGCATAGGACATGATGTCGGCGATGGTATAGACGGTGCGGCCCCAGGCGACGCCGATGCGGTCGCCTTTCCTGACGAGTTCCAGGAAGACGCTTGCCGCCAGCACCGCGATATCGGTCGAGGGGTCGGCGAGATAGGCATTTTCCGGCGCGATCCAGACGGCGTCGAGCTTGAGCGCGTCCTCCAGCCTGCGCGCCATGACGTCGTCGGTGAAGAGTTGCGTCGAGGTCGAGATGTTGACGATGCCTGTCTCGCGCGCCTTGCGCAGATACATGGCGACGGAAGCGCGCGAAATGTTGAGTTGATTGGCCACTTCGTCCTGGCGAAGCCCATGGGCATAATAAAGCCAGGCCGCCTTGTGGATGAGCTGTTCTGCCGGTCGGATCGCCATGCCGCCTCCTTCGCTGACATTAGTCACGGCTCTCGACAAAAGTCAAATTTGAATGGGCAAGAAGGTATCGTCTTCCCGCGCGACTCAATCGAGATCATCGTTCCAGCAAATCGGCGCAGCATGGCATTTTCAGCCGTTCAGGGGGGGATGGCGTGACGACGAACCTAAGGTTAGAAAGTTCGAAAAGACTTTGGGGAGGACGGGATGGCCAATCCCTACGAACAGGATCTCGACAGGAACGCCGCCAACCATCAGCCGCTGACGCCGCTCACCTATCTGGAGCGCGCGGCGCGAACCTATCCCGACCACATCGCCATCATCCATGGCGGCCAGCGCATCAGCTACCGCGATTTCTGGCGCCGTTCGCTGAAGCTCGCCTCGGCGCTGCACAAGCACGGCATCCGCAAGGGCGATACGGTGACGGTCATGCTGTCGAACACGCCGCCGATGCTCGAGGCCCATTTTGGTGTGCCTATGACCAAGGCGGTGCTGCACTCGCTCAACACGCGCCTCGACGCCGCGGTGATCGCCTTCCAACTCGATCATGCCGAGACCAAAGTGCTGATCGTCGATCGCGAGTTTTCCGGAGCGGTGCGCGAGGCGCTCGGTCTGGCCAAGGTAAAGCCGCTGGTCATCGACTATGACGATCCCGATTACGCCACTGATGCGCCCTATCCGAAAGGCGATCGGATCGGCAAGTTGGACTATGAGGCGTTGGTCGCCGGCGGTGACGAGGATTTCGCATGGTCGATGCCGGACGACGAATGGGACGCGATCTCCCTCAACTACACGTCGGGCACCACTGGCAATCCAAAGGGCGTCGTCTATCACCACCGGGGCGCGGCGCTGATGGCCTACACCAACACCATCCATGCCGGGATGGCCAAACATGCGGTTTATCTCTGGACCTTGCCGATGTTCCACTGCAACGGCTGGTGCTTTCCCTGGACGCTCGCCATCCAGGCCGGCACGCATGTCTGCCTGCGCTGGGTGCGGCCGAAGCCGATCTACGACGCCATCGCCGATCACGGGGTCACCCATCTGTGCGGCGCGCCGGTCGTCATGTCGGTGCTGATCAACGCCAGGGACGAGGACAAGCGCGCGTTTGCGCAGACGGTCACCTTCAACACGGCGGCCGCCCCGCCGCCGGAGGCGGTGCTCTCGGGAATGGCCGACGCCGGCTTCGCCGTCACCCATCTCTACGGATTGACCGAAACCTACGGCCCGGCTGTCGTCAACGAATGGCATAGTGGCTGGGACGCGCTCGACAAAGGGGCGAAGGCGGGGAAGAAGGCACGGCAGGGCGTGCGCTATGCCGCGCTCGAAGGCTTGACGGTGATGGATCCCGAGACGATGGCCGAAACACCCGCCGACGGCGAGACCATCGGCGAGGTCATGTTCCGTGGCAACATCGTCATGAAGGGCTACCTGAAGAACCGCAAGGCGAGCGACGAGGCGTTCGCCGGCGGCTGGTTCCATTCCGGCGATCTCGGTGTGATGCACCCCGACGGCTACATCCAACTCAAGGACCGTTCCAAGGACATCATCATCTCCGGTGGCGAGAACATTTCCTCGATCGAGGTCGAGGACGCGCTCTACAAGCATATGGCCGTCGCCTCCTGCGGCGTCGTGGCGCGTCACGACGACAAATGGGGCGAGGTGCCTGTTGCCTATGTCGAACTGAAGCCCGGCAAGACTGCGACGGAGGCCGAGATCATCGAGCACTGCCGCGGCCTGCTTGCCCGCTTCAAGGTACCGAAAGCGGTGATCTTCGCCGAGATACCGAAGACCTCGACGGGGAAGATCCAGAAATTCCGGCTGCGGGAAATGGCCAAGGTCGGCTGAAACCTCTCCCGGTTCAGCGCAATTTTTCGCGGCCCCGCATCCTTGGACTGCCTGGTTCCGTCTGTTGGGATGTCACCATCTGTCACCTATCGTACGCGTACGCCGAATTCGCGTTGACATCCCGCTCGTTTCGATTTACGACTGACGAAAATTGAAGTTCGTCACTCGTTATTTGACAGAGAGCTATGTCAGAAGCCGCCAACATCGTCGCCGACGCCGCCCGACAGGAAAATGTGACGCGCATTCTCGATTGCGCGGAGCGCCTGTTCCGGCACTATGGCTACGGCAAGACCAACGTCGCCGACATTGCCCGGGAACTCGGCATGTCGCCGGCCAACATCTATCGTTTCTTTGCCTCCAAGGTCGAAATCCACCAGGCTGTTTGTGGCCGGATGCTCGGCGCCAGCTACAAGATGGCCTACGATATCATGCACCTGCCGATCAGCGCCGAGGAGCGGCTTCGGCGCTACGTGCATGCGCAGTACAAGATGACGATGGAGGTCATGCTCGACGACCAGAAGGTCCACGAGATGGTCATCGTCGCTCTTGAGCGCGACTGGGGTGTCATCGACAAGCATGTCGACAGCATCCACGATCTCTTCGCCGAGGTGGTCCGCGAGGGCATCGAGGCCGGCGAGTTCAGGAAACAGGACCCGGTGACCGCATCGCGCTGTTTCGGTGCCGCCACCGTTATCCTTTGCCATCCGCAGATGGTGGCGCAGTGCCTCGCCAAGACCAATCGGGCGATGCCCGACGAACTCATCGATTACGCCATCAGAGCCTTGAAATAGGCGCCGCCAGCCGGTGCCGACGTCGACAGTCCGTCTCCAGTCGGGAGTACCAAGATGTTTTTGTCCAGTTCCATCCTTCGCAAGCTGCCAGCTGCCGGCCTGATCGTCGCATCGCTGGGGCTTGCCGGCTGCTCTCAGGAAAAAGCCGAGGTGAAGGACATCATCCGCCCGGTCAAGGTCGTCGAGATTGCCCAGGCGCATGACACCCGCACGCTGTCCTATTCCGGATCGGTGCGTGCCCGTACCGAGAGCACGCTGGGTTTCCGGGTCAATGGCAAGATCACCGAGCGTCTCGTCGACATCGGCCAGCACGTGGCGCCAGGCGATGTGCTGGCTCGCATCGATCCCTCCGACTACGACCTGTCGGTCAAGAGTGCGCAAGCGGCCCTCGACGCCGCCGAGCGGCAGGTCGAGACGGTCGAGCTCGCCCGCAAGCGTACCCAACAGCTCTTTGCCAAGAATTTCGCGCCGAAATCGCAGCTCGAGCAGGCGACGCTGACCTATGACCAGGCCGTCGCCACGCGCGACTCCGCCCGCTCTACGCTTGCCCAGGCTAGGAACCAGGTCGGCTATACCGACCTCAAGGCCGACAGGGAAGGCATCGTCACCGCGGTCAACGCCGATGTCGGCCAGGTGGTCGGCTCGGGCACGCCGGTGGTCACTGTCGCGGTCGATGGCGAAAAGGAAGTGCTGATCGCGGTGCCGGAAATGGAGATCGCGCAGTTCAAGCCGGGCAAGGACGTCAAGGCGGGCTTCTGGTCAGACAACGGGCTGAAGCTCGACGGCAAGGTTCGCGAGGTCGCCGGCAGCGCCGATCCTCAGTCGCGCACCTTTGCCGTCCGCGTCAGCCTGCCCAACGATCCGCGCGTGCTGCTCGGCATGACCGCCAATATCGAGGCGTCGGCGGCAACCGAGAAGCAGCTCGTGTCCATCCCGCTCAGTGCGCTCGCCGAGAAGGACAGCCAGTCGATCGTCTGGACCGTCGATCGCGGGGCCGACACCGTGCACGCCCGTCCGGTCAAGGTCGCCGAGTTCGCCGCCGATGGCGTGCGTGTCGCGGAGGGACTGAAACCGGGCGACGTCGTGGTCGCTGCCGGGACGCAGTTCATGACCGAGAACCTCAAGGTAAAACTCGCCGGCGGCGTCGCACAACAGTCGGCCTCGGCCGAGGGCGCCAGCCAGTTGCGCTGACGGCAGACAGGTCGGCCGCGCGTTCCCGCGGCCGCAGGTTTCCGGGCGGCGCACGCCCGAAGGTCGAGACGTCAAGGCCGATGTACCCCCGCATCGATCCTCGCGTCCCACCGCGATGAGTGTCTCTCCTCTCGAAGAGCGACGCCGCCCGGAAGCCAGTATCGAACGCAGATTTCGCGCTGGCGCTTCTTGAAGGCACCTTCCTCGAAGCGCCAGTGCACCGGCAAACAAGCAAAGTGGACCAGCACCGATGACGACCTCCACTGAAGAAAAGCGGCCCTTCAATCTCTCGCGTTGGGCAATTGGCCATCCTTCGATCGCACGGTTCCTGTTCGGGCTGATCATCATCGCCGGTGCGCTCGGCCTGATGCGCATGGGCCAGAAGGAGGACCCCGACTTCACCTTCCGCGTCATGGTCGTGCAGGCGGTCTGGCCGGGCTCCTCGATCCAGGAGATGGAGGATCAGGTCGTCAACAAGATCGAGCGCAAGCTGCAGGAGACGCCGCATCTCGACTTCGTGCGTTCCTTCACCCGCGCCGGCAGCGCCATCATCACCGTCCAGATCAAGGGCGACACCAATGCCGAAGAAGTCAAGGACGCCTTCTATCAGGTGCGCAAGAAGGTCGGCGACATATCGGGCGACCTGCCGCGAGGCCTGCTCGGCCCCTATTTCAACGACGAATTCGGCGACACCTTCATCACGCTGCATTCGATCAGCGGCGATGGTTTTTCCTATCCGGAGCTGAAGAAGTTCGCCATCCAGGCGCGTGATATGCTGTTGACGACGCCGGGCGTCGAAAAAGCCGTCATCATCGGCGACCAGCCGGAAAAACTCTATATCGACGTCTCGTCCAAGGCGCTGGCCGAGCGCGGCCTGACGCTGACCGACCTGCAGAACGCGATCAAGGGCCAGAACAATGTCGATCCGGCCGGCTCCGTCGACACCGGCCTCAATTCGGTGCGCATCTCCGTCGAAGGCGACGTAGCCAAGGCCGCCGACATCCGCGAACTGCGCCTGCGCGCCGGCGGCCAGGTCACCAGGCTGGGCGACATCGCCACCGTCACTTCGGGGCTGGAAGATCCCTTCCAGCGCAAATACCGCTTTAATGGCCACGACAGCGTGCAGCTTGGCGTCGTCATGGCCAAGGGCTTCAAGGTCACCGATGTCGGCACGGATGTCGAGGCGACCTACAAGCGCTTCGAGGAGACGCTGCCTTATGGCGTCTCGGTCGATCAGATTTCCGACCAGCCTGCAGTCGTCAGGGATGCCGTCAGCGAATTCATGCATGCGCTCGGCGAAGCGCTGCTGATCGTGCTCGTCGTCTCGTTCCTGTCGATCGGCTGGCGCTCGGGCCTGGTGATCGCCATCGCCATACCGCTGGTGCTCGCCGCCACCTTCGCCATCATGTACGAACTCGGCATCGACCTGCAGCGCATTTCGCTGGGCGCGCTGATCATAGCGCTCGGCCTCCTCGTCGACGACGCCATGATCGTCGTCGAGATGATGGAGCGCAAGCTGGAGGAGGGGCTGGTCAAGATCGAGGCGGCGAGCTTCGCCTATTCCTCGACCGCCTTCCCGATGCTGACCGGCACGCTGATCACCACCGCCGGCTTCATACCGGTCGGCTTCGCCGCTTCGACGGCCGGCGAATATGTGCGCACCCTGTTCTATGTCGTCGGCATCGCACTGATCGTGTCGTGGTTCGTGGCGGTCTATTTCACGCCGTGGCTGGGCCACATGATCCTGAAGCAGCGCAAGCACGCCGGCAGCCATCACGACGCCTTCGACACGCGCTTCTACCGCCGGCTTCGCTCGACCGTCGGCTGGGCCGTGCGCCACCGAATCATCGTGCTGGCGATGACTCTGGTGACCTTCGGCACCAGCCTGTGGGCGTTCCAGTTCATCCCGCAGAATTTCTTCCCGCAATCTTCTCGGCCCGAAATCCTCGTCGACCTCTGGCTGCCGGAAGGCACCAGCATCAAGGAGGTCGAGGCGCAGGCCAAAGCCCTGGAAGCCAAGATGATGGACGACAAGGACAAGCGGTTCATCGCCACCTATATCGGCGAGGGCGCCCCGCGCTTCTTCCTGCCGCTCGACCAGCAACTGCGCAACCCGAACTTCGCCCAGATGCTTGTGATGGCCAATGACGAGCCGGCGCGCGAGCGGCTGATCGTCAAGCTGCGCACGGTTTTGGCGCAGGACTTCCCGTCGATCCGTGCCAAGGTCGACCGCCTGTTCCTCGGGCCGCCGACCGGCTGGCCCGTGCAGATGCGCGTCATGGGACCGGATCGCCAGGAGGTACGCCGCATCGCCGACCAGGTGAAGGCGAAGTTCCGCGAGAATCCGCTGCTTGGCGCGGTCCATGACGATTGGCTCGAACCCGTGCCGGCGATGAAACTGGTCATCGACCAGGATCGTGCCCGTGCGCTCGGCGTCACCTCGCAGCGCATCCGCCAGATGCTGCAGGCGACGATGTCCGGCGCGCCGCTCGACGATTTCCGCGACGGCGAGGAGACGGTGTCCATCGTCGCCCGCGAGCCGGATGCCAGCCGCAGCCTGCTGTCCTCGGTCGACTCGGTCTATATCCCGACCGATTTCGGTGGCTTCGTGCCGCTGTCGCAGGTGGCCAAGGTGGTGCCGGTGCTGGAGCAAGGCATCGAGTGGCGTCGCGATCGCCTACCGACGATCAGCGTGCGCGCCACACTCCCCGATGGCGTGCAGTCCAACGACGTCGTCACCAAGATGTACAAGGACATGCAGGGTCTGCGCGACGGCCTGGCGCCCGGTTACAAGATCGAGATCCAGGGCGGAGCCGAGGATTCGGCCGAAAGCCAGGCTTCGATTGCCGCCAAGGCACCGATCATGCTGGCGATCATCGTGGTGCTGCTGATGATCCAGCTGCAGAATTTCGGCAAGGCGATGCTGGTGCTGGCCACCGGTCCGCTCGGTATCATCGGCGCTGCCGCCGCTTTGCTGATCAGCGGTGCGCCTTTCGGGTTCGTTGCCATCCTCGGCGTCATCGCGCTGCTCGGCATCATCATGCGCAACTCGATCATCCTGGTCGACCAGATCGATCAGGACATTGCCAGGGGCATGGACCGTTCCGAAGCGATCATCGGCTCGGCCGTGCGCCGCTTCAGACCGATCGTGTTGACGGCGATGACGGCCGTGCTGGCACTGATCCCCATCTCGCGCGCCGTGTTCTGGGGCCCGCTCGCCTACGCCATGATGGGCGGCATCCTGGTTGCCACCGTGCTGACCATCCTGGTGCTGCCGGCGGGCTATGCTCTCTTCTTCGGCCGCGAGCCGAAGAAGGCGAAGACCGACGAGCAGGCGCCGGAGGTGGTCGAAGGCATCGAACGTCCGCAACTGGCGTTGGCGGCAGAATGAAAAAGCCGGCCGGTCGATTTACGACCGGCCGGATCTCCTTGATGCGATAGCTTGGGCCGCTTGGCGGTCAGGCCATCAGATGACGAACACCCAATTGGCGATGAGCATGACCGCGACGCCGGCGACCAGCGTCAGATAGGGCAGCATGCCCGCCTTTTTGACGGAGAGGTCGGCTCCCGCCATGCCGAGGTCGGCCAGCATATGGTCAGGGAATTTGCCCTTGTCCTGGATGTAGTGGCGGAAGCAGAACACGGGAATGATCAGCGCGGCGGTGATCAGTCCGGCCCACAGCGCCATCGGGTTCCACACCTTGGCGCCCGCGCCCATGAAGATCGCATTCACATAGGCGAAGATCGCTCCGATCCCCAGGAGCCAGCTCGGCGCTTTCCACGGCCGTGCGATATGGCCGTTGTCGATGCGGTGGATCCAGCCGGCATTGAGGTTGAGGAAATTGAAGACGATGTAGCCGCAGTTCGATACGGCGAGGATGAAGAAGAAGCTCGTCGCGTCGGCCGAAGCGATGGCCAGCACGACCAGGTTGAAGCAGAGATCGGTCCACATGGCCCGCGTCGGCGCGCCATGCTCGTTGACGTGGCTGAGATAGCGCGGCAACCAACCGTCGACCGAGCCCTGGTAGAGCGTGCGCGAGGAGCCGGCCATCGCCGTCATGATGCACAGTACCAGGGCGAGGATCATGAGCATCACCAGGAGGCTGTGGATCAGTCTGCCGCCGCCGACCATGCCGGCCAGAGCATCGGCCACGCCGGATCCGTCGACGATCGGTGTTGCCAGCATGCCGTTCAGGCCCAGCACGCCCTGGAAGGTGAAGGGCACCAGGATGAACAAAAGCATGCAAAGCAGGCCGGAATAGAAGATCGCCTTGAATGTATCGGTCCCGGGATTCTTGAACTCCGACGTGTAGCAGACGGCGGTCTCAAAACCATAGGTCGACCACGCGGCGATGAACATGCCGCCGAGCGCCAAGGTCCAGCCGGCGATGTTCCAGGAGCCGGGCTCGGGTGCGTAGGCGGCGGCGAGCGGCACCAGCGGCGAGAAGTTTGCCCAGTCGATCTGACCGGTGAAGATCGGCACCACGCCGACGATCAGCATAGGGATGATGACCAGCAGGCCGATATATTTCTGCACGCTGGCGGTGCCCAGGATGCCGCGATGCTGGATCGAGAAGATGATCAGCATCAGCACCGCGCCGATGAAGAAGGTGGCGTTGAGCGTGAACGACACCGGTCCCAGCGTGTGGCTCCACAGCGTCCAGTTCCGGATCGCCGGTGTCGCGGCGGCCGTCACAGCGGCTATGGCGTCGGCGGGAGCCGTTCCGGCATGCGCGGCGATGTAGGCCACCACCTCAGGCGACGTTTCGCCAAACAATGGCACCGGCGACGATGCGTTGAGGATATAGGCGGCGGCGATCGAGCAGCCGAGCGACAGCACTGGCGACCAGGCGAACCAGTTGCACCAGACGGAAAGCGGCGCGATGAACTTGGAATAGCGCAGCCAGGCCGTGGCGCCGTAGATCGAGGCGCCGCCGGACTTGTTCGGGAACAGGCCGGCGATCTCGGCATAGGTAAAGGATTGCAGGAATCCCATGATCATGGACACCGTCCAGATCAGGAAGGCCAGCTTTCCTGTCGTGCCGGCAATGCCGCCGATCGAGAACAGGACCAGCGCCGGAACGCCGCTCGCCACCCAGAAGGCGCCTCGCCAGTCGATATGCCTGAGCAACTTGCTTTCGGCAGGCTGGTCCAGGACCGTACTTATCGTGCTCATGTCTATGAGTTCCCCTTTTTCGATGTTCCCCGCCAGCGACGCCTCGGCTACGCGAAGCTTGTTCCCCGGCAATGATCGGTCCGGCCGCGGTGTTTCCACTCAGTCGTATTTTTTTCTTAAGAGTGAAGATTGATCCGGCGCGCTTTCACGTCAAGCGATTTGTCACGTCGTGCACATCACGCTTGCGAGCGCAGCCCGCAATGCGGCTTGCGGGCATCACCGGCAAGCCAAATCCAGTGTCAGAGCGCAGCGCTCAGGAACGTGGTTTGGTCTTTTGCGGATCGTAGTGGGCAAAGGCGACGACCCGCGCCGGTAGCCGCTTGGCATGGCTGTCGAGCTTGCCGATCTCGACCTCCGTGCCAATGGCCGCGTGTGTGACGTCGAGCCGCGCCAACGCGATGTTCTTGTTCAGCACCGGTGAGCGCATGCCCGAGGTCACAACGCCGATCTGGGCGCGGCCGACATGGACGCAGTCGCCATGGCCGACGGCGACATTGCTGTCTATATCGAGGCCGACCAGTTTCGTCTGCGGGTGGTCCTTGCGCCGGATCAGCGCCTCGCGGCCGATGAAATCGTCCGTCTTGGTCTTCAGCGGCACGGTGAAGCCGATACCGGCTTCGAACGGATCGGTCTGGTCGGAAAATTCGTAGCCGGCGAAGATCAGTCCGGCCTCGATGCGCACCATGTCCAGCGCCTGCAGGCCCATCGGCTTCAGTCCGTGCGGCCGGCCCGCTTCCCAGATGGCATCGAACACCTTTTCCGCGTCGCGCGGATGGCACCAGATCTCGTAGCCCAGTTCGCCCGTGTAGCCGGTGCGTGAGACGACGATCGGGATGCCGTTGCCGCCGCCGATGCGGGCGACGGCGAAGCGGAACCAGTCGAGTTCCTGGATCGACGGCTGCAAGGGCGAAGTCCAGATCACGTCTTTCAGGATGTCGCGGCTCTTTGGCCCCTGCACGGCGATATTGTGCATCTGGTCGGTGGACGAGCGCACCAGCACGTTGAGGTCCAGTTTCTTGGCGGTCTCGCGCAGCCATTCGCCCGACAAGTCGTCGCCGCCGACCCAGCGGAAATTGTCCTTGCCGAGCCGCAGCAGCGTGCCGTCGTCGATCATGCCGCCATGCTCGTAGCACATGGCGGAGTAGACGACCTGGCCGACGCCGAGTTTCTTGACGTCGCGGGTCAGCGTGTATTGCAGCAGCGCTTCGGCATCCGGGCCGGTGACCTCGAATTTGCGCAGCGGCGACAGGTCCATGATCACCGCGTCCTGCCGGCAGGCCCAGTATTCGGCGATGGCGCCTTCCTTGGCGAAGGAGTTGGCGAGCCAGTAGCCCCTGTACTCGACGAAGTCGCGTGTGTGCTTGGCAAAGCTCGAATGAAAAGCTGTCTCGCGGGTCATTTTCGGTTCCGAATCGGGCGTCATGCGTCTGGCGATCGCTCGCGAGAATTTGTGCTGGCCGGAATAGGTCCGCACGTGGATGTCGGTCAGGTCCCAGCCATTGGCCGGCGTCGTATCGTCGGGGCAGGCGGAGGAGACACATACGATGTCGGTCAGCGCCCTGAGCAGAACATAGTCGCCGGCTCGCGACCACGGCTCGTCGGACACCATCACGCCATGCGCGTCGATCGCCGTGTTGAAGAAGAAGTTGATTGCCATCCAGCCGGCGCGGGGATTGACGCCCTTGCCGTCCAGCGCACGGTTGAAATTCTCCGAGCAGTTGGTGTGGCCGGGATAGCCGATGTCGTCATAATATTTCGCCGCGCAGGCGAGCGCGAAGGCGTCGTGCCGGCCGCAGGTGTCCTGCACCACCTCGACCAACGGCTCCATGTCTTGGTCATAATATTTCGAATGCAGGCCAGGCATCGGGTAACTGGCGCCCATCAGCGTGCGCGTCGTCGTGACGTCGAGCGGATGGTCGAGGCTCTTGTCCAGCTTGCGCGCCGAGAAACATTGGAAGTCGGTGCACTGGCGGCCATCGACGTCGATGATCTGCAGATAGTCGCCCGCCTTGACGAAATAGGACTCCGCGGTCGCCGAATGGACGCGCAGGTCGAGCACCGGATCGGCCAGTGGATCGGCAAGCCGTGATTTTGTTTTCAGGCGGATCGTGTTGCGCCGCACGATGACGTTGAGCGGCGTGGCCGTGTCGTGGCCGTCGACCAGCATCGGCCCGCCGGGTGCCGCAATGACCATCGAGCCATCGCGCGCTATCGCGAAAGCCTGTTCGGTACCGGCGGGGGTTGCGCCACCGAAGACGCGCACGGCCTTGGCCTGATCAAGCTGCACCTGCAGGCGCTCGAGGCCGCGGCGCAATGCGCCGAGACTGTCGTCGCCCTCGGCGAGCAGCGCCTTGATGCCGGCGGCATTGCCGTTGGATTTTTCGCCGAAAATGCCGCTGTCGGTGACCCCCGACTTGTCCCAGGCCAGCAATTCGCAGGCTTGGCCACCCTCGACATTGCGAACCGTGATCGTATCGCCGGCCTCGACGTCGATCAGCACCGCACCGTTGCCCTGGACGGTGTAACGCTCCACGCCGGCCGGCAGCGCGATCTGGCCGGGTCGCAGGATCACGCTTGGCCTGGGCGGGCCGGCTATGACGGCGGGGTAGGGCGACTGGCTCATCTCAGCCTTGCATTCGAGAAACAAGTTTGCCTGTGCGTGAAATTATTTTAGCAGGGAGAATAGCAGCGGAGCGGAGTTTGGCAAGGCGGGCTGCGCGCTTCTTCCTTCTCCCACAGGGGGAGAAGGAAGAGCGCAGCGCTACGCCAATTCCTCCGAATGCCCGATTTCGATTCCATACTCGGCACCCGAGTCCAGCATCGTCTGCCACAGGCTTTCGGCGAAGGTCGCGAACACCAGAACGTTGAACACAGCCCGTCCGCCCGGCGCATCATTGCCGCGCCACAGCGTGACGCTGGTGTGGTCCATCGAGGTGGCTGCCACCGCTCCGACGGGGAACGCCGCCGGATACAGATCGATCGACGACAGCTTGGCGAGGAGCGCGCGCGCCTTGTCGCCGGAAATGCTGATCAGCACCCGCGCATGTGACTGATCCGACAGCGAAGCCGAGGCCGCGAAGATTGGGACCAGCGACTTCACCGATTGTCTGCCGCCCTTCGACAGGACGAAGAACTGGTCCGGTCCCGACCAGATCAGTGTGGCATCCGCCGTCCGCACAGCCTTGGGCGTTTCTGGAGCGGCGACACCGAAATGGCCCTTGGCGGCTGTCGCCATTTCGGACGCCTTGCCGCGTCGTGCCATCACCTGGACGAGGTCGAAATTGCGGATCTCGGTCAGCGCCACGCCGGCTTCGCCTTGCACGCCATACGGTTCCGAAACGAGCGCCCGCTCGAGCGGGCTGCGGGCTTCCCAGGAAAACTCAGCCACGCTGGCGCCCTCCATCCGGGTCGTAGAAGACGGGATTGCAAATCTCGACGTCATAGTCTTCACCGCGCAGCGGATCGTGCGCATGCACGATCTCGCCGATACGCTCGCGGCCGCGCTCGACGAGGGCAAGCCCGATCCATTGGTCCGAGGTCGGTGAGAAGCAGACCGATGTGACGTAGCCCTGGTCGTTATCAGGGCCGGGTGTCTCGCCCTTCGGAATGATGTGCGCCCCGGAACGCAGGCGACGCGCCTTGTCGATCGGCTTGATGCCGACAACCACCTGCCGGTCCGCTGCGACCAGCGCCTCGCGGCCGGCCATGACGCGGCCGATGAAGTCCTTCTTGGTCGACATCATCTTGCCGAGGCCGAGATCGGCCGCGGTCGTCGTGCCGGAGAGTTCCGGTCCGGCGACATGGCCCTTTTCGATGCGCATCACGCCAAGCGCCTCGGTGCCGTAAGGCGTCACGCCGAAGGGCTTGCCGGCGATCATCAGATTGCGGGCCATCGCCTCGCCGTAGCGCGCGGGCACGGAAATCTCGAACGCCATCTCGCCGGAGAAGGAAATGCGGAACAGCCGCGCCCTGATGCCGCCGCGCAACGCCACTTCGCGCGCGCCCATGAACGGGAAACCTTCGTTTGAAAGGTCTTCCGAAGGATCGACGATTTCTTTCAACAGGTCGCGGGTCCTGGGTCCGGCGATCGAAAATTGCGCCCACTGATCGGAGACCGAGGTCAGCTGGACATCAAGCTCGGGAAACAACACCTGCCGGCAGAACTCGAGATGCTGCATCACCAGTCCGGCCTTGGCCGTGGTGGTGGTCAGGAAATAATGGTCCTCTGCCAGCCGCGAGGTCGTGCCGTCGTCATAGACGATGCCGTCCTCGCGCAGCATCAGCCCGTAGCGCGCTTTTCCCACCGCGAGATTGGAGAAGGTGTTGATGTAGACGCGGTCGAGGAAGGCGCCGGCGTCCGCGCCATGCACGTCGATCTTGCCGAGCGTCGAGACATCGCAGAAGCCGACGCCGCCGCGCACCGCCTTGACTTCGCGGGTGACGGATTCCAGCCAGTCCTTCTCGCCAGTGCGCGGATACCATTGCGCGCGTTTCCACAGGCCGGTGTCGACGAAGATGGCACCCTGTTCGGCGGCCCAGTGATGCGAGGGCGTCAGCCTCGTCGCGTGAAAATTCTCGTCGCGATGATGGCCGGCGAAGGCGCCGATGGCGACCGGCACATAGGGCGGCCGGTAGATTGTCGTGCCGGTCTCGGGAATGGACTTGCCATTGACCGCCGCCATGATGGCGAGGCCGGCGACGTTCGAGGTTTTTCCCTGGTCGGTCGCCATGCCGAGCGTGGTGTAGCGCTTCAGGTGCTCGACCGATTCAAAACCTTCGCGCTGCGCCAATTCGATATCGGATGCGGTGACGTCATGTTGCTGGTCCACGAAGGCCTTGCCTTTGCCGGCAACATGCCACAAGGGTGCGAGCGAAAAGGCTTCGTCATCGGCCACCGGCGTGGCGCCTGAGCCACTGCCATGTCCGGCATCACGTGCCGCCGCCGCGCCCGCCGCAAATCCTTCGCGCAGGCAGGCGCCAAGCCCGAACGCACCGTTGGCCGCACCGGCGGCAACCATTCCGGGCGGCGCGCCGTCCGGCACGAAGGCGGCGATGTCGTCGCGCCATTTCGGCCTGCCGCGGTGATAGGAGGTGAGCCCGACCGCCGGGTTCCAGCCACCGGAAACGGCTAGGCCATCGGCTTCCACTTCGGCACGCGCGCCGCCGGTAAGCGAGACGGAAATCTTGCGCACGCCATTCTTGCCGCCATCGATGCCGCTGACGGAGCCATGCAGAACGGGAAAGCCGCCTTTGCTGGCGAGCGAGCGGTGCTCAGCCGAGATCTCCGCGCGCGCGTCGATGACAGCCGCGACCTGCAATCCGGCGCCGAGCGCTGCCCCGACGGTGCGCCAGCCATCCTCGTTGTTGGTGAACAGCGCGACGCGCCTGGCTGGTGCCGCCGCATAGCGCGCGATGTAGGTCCGCATGGCGGAAGCCATCATCACGCCCGGCGTGTCGTTGCCGGCAAAGACGATTGGCCGTTCGAGCGCACCTGCCGCGACGACGCAGCGCTTGGCCACGATCCGCCACAGTCGCTGGCGCACCTGGTGCTCCGGCGGCGAGGGCAGGTGGTCGTTGATGCGCTCGACCGCGCCATAGGTGCCGCCATCATAGACGCCGAACAGCGTGGTGCGCGTCATGATGCGCACGTCCGGCATAGCCGCGAGTTCGGCCTGGGTCCGTGAAAGCCAATCGGCGGCCGGCATTCCATCAATCGTGCCGCCATCCGAGAGCAGACGCCCACCGAGGGCAAAATCCTCTTCGCACAGGATAACGCGCGCACCCGTGCGACCGGCGGCAACCGCCGCTGCCAGACCGCTCGGGCCGGAGCCGGCGATCAGAACGTCGCAATGCGCCCAGGCCTTGTCGTAGTGGTCGGGATCGGCAACGCCCGCGGCGCGGCCGAGGCCGGCGGCGCGGCGGATCGCCGGTTCGTAGATCGCTTCCCAGAACTTCGCCGGCCACATGAAGGTCTTGTAGTAGAAGCCGGCGACGAAGATCGGTGCGAACAGTTGGTTGACCGACATGACGTCGAAGGCGAGCGATGGCCAGCGGTTCTGGCTGGCGGCGTCAAGCCCTTCATAGAGCTCCGCCGTGGTCGCCTTGGTGTTCGGCTCGCGCCGTGCACCGGTGCGCAACTCGACCAGCGCGTTGGGCTCTTCCGACCCCGCCGTCAGGATGCCCCGCGGGCGGTGGTATTTGAACGAGCGTCCGACCAGCTTGACCCCATTGGCGACCAAAGCCGAGGCGAGCGTATCGCCCTGGAAGCCAGAGAAAGTCTTGCCGTCGAAACGGAAATTCAGCGGCTGGGAACGGTCGATGAGGCCGCCGGTGTCCAGACGATTGGATTGAGAGGAAGTCACGATGCACGCCTCACAATCGGAAGGTCGGCGCTGCCCCTCATTGCCCCGCCGGGCACTTCTCCCCGTACAGCGACGGGGAGAAGGAGGCTGGCTGCGGCGCTAGCCCCCTTCTTCCAACGTTGGCGATTGGCGAAACCGGCGATGGCAGCGCTCCTCTCCCCGTTCCTATACGGGGAGAGGATGCCGGCAGGCAGGTGAGGGGCAGGGCCGAGGTTGACAGGAAATCTCATTTCACAACCTGCCTCGCCCCAGCGCCCGCCGCCGGCTCAACCGAAGAAATCTCATGCGTCAGCGTGTTGCGGGTGACCCTCAGCCACGCCCGGCAGCCGCCGCCGTGGTACCAGTTCTCCTCCATCGCGCCGGCAACGTTGTCGCGCAGATAGACGTAATCGTAGACCTCATCTTGCGATGCTCCAGGTGCCGGCCGCACCGGCTTGGCGTCGCCGAGATAGGTGAACTCGCCGAGTTCGCGTTCGCCGCAGAAAGGACAGGTGATGCGCATGTTTCCAGCGGCCTTCAGTGCAGGTTCGGTTGGGCGCCCTGGCCCTTTTCGTCGATGACGGCACCAGTCCGGAACCGGTCGAGGCGGAACCGTGCCGCTTCCTTGTGCGCTTCGTCGCGGGCAAGCAGATGGGCAAAGACAAAGCCCGAACCCGGCGTCGCCTTGAAGCCGCCATAGCACCAGCCGGCGTTGAGGTAGAGCCCGTCGATCGGTGTCTTGTCGATGATCGGCGAGCCGTCCATCGACATGTCCATGATGCCGCCCCACTGGCGCAGCAGGCGCACGCGGCCGATCATCGGCATCAGCGCCATGCCGCCCTCGCAGACATCTTCCATGACAGGCATGTTGCCGCGCTGGGCGTAGGAATTATAGCCGTCGATGTCGCCGCCGAAGACCAGCCCACCCTTGTCGGACTGGCTGACATAGAAATGGCCGGCGCCGAACGTCATGACGCCGGGAATGAGCGGCTTGATCGCCTCCGAGACGAAGGCCTGCAGCACATGGCTTTCGATCGGCAGCCGCAGGCCGGCCATCGCCGCGACGCGCGAGGAAGAACCGGCCACCGCCATGCCGACCTTGCCGGCGCCGATCCTGCCGCGCGAAGTCTCGACGCCGGTCACCTTGCCGTTGGCGTCGCGGACAAAGCCGGTGACTTCGCAATTCTGGATGATGTCGACGCCAAGTTCGCTGGCGGCATGGGCGTAGCCCCAGACCACGGCGTCGTGCCGCGCCGTGCCGCCCCGCCGTTGCAACAGCCCGCCCTGCACGGGAAAGCGCGCATTGTCGAAGTTCAGGAACGGGATCATCTTCTTGACCGCCGCCAGGTCGAGCAGTTCGGCATCGATGCCGTTGATGCGCATGGTGTTGCCGCGCCGCGCATAGGCGTCGCGCTGGGCGTCGGAATGGTAGAGGTTGATCACGCCGCGCTGGCTGACCATCGCGTTGTAGTTGAGATCCTGCTCCATGCGCTCCCACAGCTTCATGGACAATTCGTAGAAGCCGGTATTGCCGGGCAGGCCGTAATTGGAGCGGATGATGGTGGTGTTGCGGCCGGCATTGCCGGAGCCGATCCAGCCTTTTTCGAGCACGGCGACATTTTTGATGCCGAACTCGCTGGCCAGGAACCAGGCGGTGGCGAGCCCATGGCCGCCACCGCCGATGATCACCACGTCGTAGCGATCCTTCGGCGTGGCGTCGCGCCAGGTGCGCTGCCAGGTCTTGTGGCCGGAAAGGGCGGCCCGGGCGAGCGAGAAGATCGAGTATTTCATCAGGTCATTCCGAGGCCGCTCGCACCGCTGGACGGTTAGATGTCCAGCGTGTGGTCGCGCTCCCATTGCGTGAAGTGCGAAGCATAGGAATTCCATTCCTGGTGCTTCAGCTTTAGATATGCCGACGAGAATTCCTCACCCAGCGCCGCCTTGAGCGATTTGTCCTTGTCGAACTCGCGTAGCGCGTCGAGCAGGTTGAGCGGCAGTTTCGGTGCTCCCTTCACCGTGTGGCCGTTCTGGTACATGTCGATGTCGTAGCGCCTGCCCGGATCGGCTTTCGAGCGGATGCCGTCGAGGCCGGCCGCGATGATGACCGCCTGCAAGAGATAGGGATTGGCGGCACCGTCAGGCAGGCGCAATTCGAAGCGGCCGGGGCCAGGCACACGCACCATGTGGGTGCGGTTGTTGCCGGTCCAGGTCACCGTGTTCGGCGCCCAGGTCGCGCCCGAGATGGTGCGCGGCGCGTTGATGCGCTTATAGGAATTGACCGTCGGGTTGGTGATCGCGGCGAGCGCCGAAGCATGTTTCATGATGCCGCCGAGGAAGTTCTTGCCCTTGGCGGAAAGGCCGAGCTCCATCGAATTGTCGGCAAAGACATTGGTCTTGCCAGATTTGTCCCAGACCGAGATATGGGCATGGCAGCCATTGCCGGTCAGGCCTTGGAAGGGCTTCGGCATGAAGGTGGCGCGCAGCCCATGCTTCTCCGCGATCGACTTGACCATGAACTTGAAGAAGGAGTGCTTGTCGGCGGTCGGCAGTGCGTCGTCGAAGGCCCAGTTCATCTCGAACTGGCCGTTGGCGTCCTCGTGGTCGTTCTGGTAGGCGCCCCAGCCGAGCGCCAGCATGTGGTCGCAGATCTCGGCGATGACATCGTAGCGGCGCATCACCGCCTGCTGGTCGTAGCAAGGCTTCGATGCCGTATCGTATTCGTCCGAGATGGTTTTGCCGTCCGGCGAGATCAGGAAGAACTCGGCTTCGACGCCGGTCTTGACATGCATGCCGTCGGCGGCTGCCTCGGCGATCAGCCGCTTCAGCGTGTTGCGCGGCGCCTGGTCGACCTCCTTGTCGTCCATGATGCAGTTGGCGGCGACCCAGGCGACTTCAGGCTTCCAAGGCAGCTGGATCACCGAGTCCGGATCCGGCACTGCCAGCATGTCGGGATGCGCCGGCGTGAGATCGAGCCAGGTGGCGAAGCCGGCAAAGCCGGCACCGTCCTTCTGCATGTCGGCGATCGCCTGCGCCGGCACCAGCTTGGCACGCTGCCCGCTGAACAGGTCGGTGTATGAAATCATGAAGTATTTGACGCCGTTCTCCTTGGCGAATGCGGCGAGATCGTTCCCCATTATGTAGTTTCCTCGCTTATGTGGTCTGGGTAATCTTTGTCAGAAACCGTTCTTTCCCGGTATCCAGTTGGTGCCCGCCAGCGGGACGCCGGCCATGGCGGCTGCCTCGATCGTCAGCGCGACCAGGTCCTCGGGTTCGAGATTGTGCAGGCTGTTCTTGCCGCACGCACGCGCAATGGTCTGGGCCTCCAGCGTCATCACCTTGAGGTAGTTTGCCAGCCGCCGGCCGGCGGCCACCGGGTCGACCCGCTTCATCAGTTCCGGGTCCTGCGTGGTGATGCCGGCGGGGTCCTTGCCCTCGTGCCAGTCGTCATAGGCGCCTGACGTGGTGCCGAGTTCGTTGTACTCCGCCTCCCAGCGGGGATCGTTGTCGCCGAGCGCCACGAGCGCCGCCGTGCCGATCGACACCGCGTCGACGCCCAGCGCCAGCGCCTTGGCGACGTCGGCGCCGTTGCGGATGCCGCCCGAGATGATCAGCTGCACCTTGCGGTGCATGCCGAGGTCCTGCAGCGCCTGCACGGCCGGACGGATACAGGCGAGCGTCGGCTGGCCAACATTCTCGATGAACACTTCCTGCGTCGCCGCCGTGCCGCCCTGCATGCCGTCGACGACGACGACGTCGGCGCCGGCCTTAACGGCCAAAGCGGTGTCGTAATAGGGGCGGGCGCCTCCGACCTTGACGTAGATCGGCTTTTCCCAGTCGGTGATTTCGCGCAGTTCAAGGATCTTGATCTCGAGATCGTCCGGACCGGTCCAGTCGGGGTGGCGCGAGGCGGAGCGCTGGTCGATGCCTTTCGGCAGCGTGCGCATTTCGGCGACCCGGTCGGATATCTTCTGGCCGAGCAGCATGCCGCCGCCGCCGGGCTTGGCGCCCTGGCCGACGACCACTTCGATGGCATCGGCGCGGCGCAGGTCGCGCAGGTTCATGCCGTAGCGCGACGGCAGGTACTGATAGACCAGCTGCTTGGAATGGCCGCGCTCTTCCTCCGTCATGCCGCCATCGCCCGTCGTGGTCGAGGTGCCCGAAAGCGTCGCGCCGCGCCCGAGCGCTTCCTTGGCGGGTCCGGACAGCGAGCCGAAGCTCATGCCGGCGATCGTGATCGGGATCTTCAGTTCGATCGGCTTCTTGGCATGGCGTGACCCCAGCACCACGGAGGTGTCGCAGCGCTCGCGATAGCCTTCCAGCGGATAGCGCGAGATCGAGGCGCCAAGGAACAAAAGGTCATCGAAATGCGGCAGCTTGCGTTTGGCGCCGGCACCTCTGATGTCGTAGATGCCGGTCGCCGCGGCGCGGCGGATTTCGGAGAGCGTGTAGTCGTCGAAGGTCGCGGATTTGCGCGGCGTCGTCGGCGGGTTGCGATAGGTCATGCTGCCTCAATACGCATCGGCGTTGTCGATATTGAAATTGTAGAGCGTGCGCGCCGAGCCGTAGCGCTTGAACTCCGACGGCTTCACGCCGGTCACGCCGGCGCGGTCGAGCAGGCCTTGCAGCAATTCCAGGTGCTCGGGCCGCATCTCCTTCGCGATGCAGTCGGCGCCCAGGCTGCCGACCTCGCCGCGCACGAAGAGCCGTGCCTCGTAGATGGAATCGCCCAGCGCGTCGCCGGCATCGCCCAGCACCACGAGGTTGCCTGATTGCGCCATGAAAGCCGACATGTGGCCGATATTTCCATGCACGACGATGTCGATGCCTTTCATCGAGATACCGCAGCGCGAGGAGGCATTGCCCTCGATGACCAGCAACCCGCCCTTGCCGGTGGCGCCTGCATACTGGCTGGCGTCCCCTTTCACCGTTATCGAGCCCGACATCATGTTCTCGCCGACGCCCGGGCCGGCGGAGCCATGGACGGTGATGGCGCCGCCTGAATTCATCCCGCCGCAGTAGTAGCCGACACTGCCGCGCACATCGATGCTGACGGGCTGGTCGACACCGACGGCGACCGAATGGTTGCCTTTCGGGTTGAGCACTTCCCACGCCGTCTCGTTCGAACCGGGGGTCAGATTGTGAAGCGCCTGGTTAAGCTCGCGCAGCGACGACACATCGAGATCGAAGACCCGGGAGGCGTTGTCTTGCGCCGCCTTCGAAAGTTTGGTTGCCGGCATGAACTCAATGCTCCCAGAAATAGACGGTTGCGGGCTCCGGTTCCCAGACCCTTGCATTGTCTATGCCGGGCAGTTTGGTCAGCGCGCGATATTCCGAGCCGAAGGCGACATACTGGTCGGTCTCGGCCATTACGGCGGGCTTGCAGGCGATCGGATCACGCACCACGCCAAAACCGTTCTTGGTGCCGACGACGAAGGTAAAGAAGCCGTCGAGGTCGGAGAGCGTGCCTTCCAGCGCTTCGCCGAGGTTCTTGCCATGCGCCATCTGCGAGGAGAGATAGGCGGCCGCCACCTCGGTGTCGTTCTCGGTCTCGAATTTCATGCCCTCGCGGATCAGTTCGCGGCGGACATTGTTGTGGTTGGACAGCGAACCATTGTGCACCAGGCACTGGTCGGCGCCGGTCGAGAAAGGATGCGCGCCCATCGTCGTTACCGCCGATTCCGTCGCCATGCGGGTGTGGCCGATGCCATGCGTGCCGGTCATCTTGCGCACGTCGAAGCGATCGACGACGGCTTCCGGCAGGCCGACTTCCTTGTAGATCTCAACCGCTTCGCCGGCGCCCATGATGCGGATGTCGGGCCTGAGCGACTGAAGGGCTTCACGCGCCGCGTCGAGCTTGTCGGGCGTGGTCCTGATCACCGCATGTGTCGATTTCACCGCAATGCTTACTGGCGCTCCGAGGGCCTTGGCAAGTTCCGTGTCCAGGCCGCGGAAATCGCGTTCTGGCTTCGGCGACTGGATGGTGATCTTGGCCTCGTTGCCGGCGGCCGCGCCATAGATGGCGATGCCGGCACTGTCGGGGCCGCGATCGCTGAGTGATACCAGCATCTCCGACAGCATCGCGCCGAGCTTCGGCTCCAGCGCCTTGTCCTTCAGGAAAAGTCCAACGATTCCGCACATGTCAGCCTCCCGACGTTTGTGACTAGAGATGATGTACCGAATGAAATCCTTGAATTCAATGGTATGAAAGAAATTTTCCTCTGGTTACCTATGTGGCTCGATGTCGCCCGCCACGTCATCGCCGTCCCGCCTAACATTGTGAACCCATTTGGCGCTGCGGATGCGGGCGAGCTTGTAGGCATCGAGGATCGACAGTGCGTAGATCAGGAAGCCGCCGGCGTGGCGGCCGACGAAGCTGGCGTGGGGCGGCGCGATCTTGGCGGTGACCCACGCAAGGATCACCATGAAGAAAAGAAACTGCAGTCCGCGCACCGGTACGCCCAGAATCACATGGCCGCTCGCCGGCAGCACGATTGCCGCGCCCAATACGACATAAGGGCTCACAGGGGCCGGCGAAGTGTTTGAATTGTTCATGCGACCTGCCGTTCGCTGCGGTTGATGGCGTCGCGCAGCTCCGAGAGAGAGACGAGCAGCCGCTGAATCACCGCCGGATCAATCTGCGCGTCGCCGAATGCGGCTTGCCGGAAGACACCGTAGCGTGCCCGCTCGGCCTCGGCCAGCAGCCACACGATGCGCACTCCGTTTGGTGTGATCAGCAGTTCCTTGGCTCGGCCATCCGAAAAGGCCTCGAGATGACCGGCGATGATGCCTTGCGGGAAACGGGTGCCCCGGCGGTCGGTCCGCAGCACCGCCTCGACGGGGAAGCCGGGCGCCTTCGGCAGCGTATGCTGGAGATGGTCGAAATTGGAGAATGTCGTCGGTGATCCCGGCCGCATCATCATATCGAAAATGGCAGGCACCGCGACTTTCTCGGTAATCGAAATACCAAGCCAGCGCGCCGGCAGTTTCCGCGTTGCCAGCGTGTCGACGATGGTACGCACCTGCACGCGCTGGCCGTTCCAGGAGCCTTCCCAGGTAACAACCCCGGCGGTGCCGTCCGACACATTGTCCGCGTCCGCGACAACCGCGCGAATGCCCGCTTCGTCGGCGGCGAGCGCTGCCGAGGCCCTGCCGCGGCCGCGGCGTGCCAGCCACGCAAAGTGGAGGGCGAGGGCCAGGACAATTGCCCCGCCAAGCAGTGCTGATGTCACCTCGGACATTTGGTCATGCCCGGCCCGCCCGGCATCCGGATGGGCCTTCTCCTATCAATAGCCCTGCGGTTTCGGCCACGGCATGGTGAACTGGTCGCCGCGGCGTACGTATCTGTAGCGGTAGAAATGGAACCACAGCGAGATCAGGAAGTAGAAGACGGTCATGGCGATCAGCTGCGAGCCGAAGCCGAGGAAGATGGCAATGAAGGTGACCACGCACAAGCAGAACAACACGATAGCCGGCAGTGGATGGAAAGGGTGCGTGTAGCCGCGGCGGATTGTGCCCAGCGGCCACTTCTTGCGGAACATCATGATGTTGATGCTCATGAAGGTGTATTGCAGCACGCCCGACAGGATCGAGAAGGTGATCGCCTGGTTGAGATCGGCGATGAAGGCGAAGGCCAGCGCGATCGGCAGCAGGAACAGGATCGAGCGATAGGGCGTGCGGTATTTCGGGTGCACCGCCGAAAACCAGCTCGGCAGGTAGCGGTCGCGGCCAAGCGAGAACCAGGCGCGTGCGGCATCGTTGATACAGCCGTTTGCGGAGGCGATGGCGGCCAGCAACGTGGCGATGAAGAGCAGGTTTTCGAGCAGTGGGCTGCCGGTCAGCTTGCCCGCGTCCCAAAGCGGATAGGGCGTGATGCCGAGATATTCCCAGGGCATCAGCGAGGCGCAGACATACCAGGTCATGGCGGCGGCGATGAGCAGCGTGATCATGCCGGCCATCGTGCCATAGGGCAGCGAGCGCGCCGGCGAGCGCACTTCCTCGGCGGCCTGCGTGGTCCCTTCGATGCCGAGATAGTACCAGATACCGAACTGGAACGCGGCGATCACGCCGATCCAGCCATAGGGCAGCGCATTGCCTGGCGTCACCAGTTCGTTGAGCTTGAGCACCGCGCCTTGCGTCCACGGGCTGACCGAGAAGAACAGGATGACGATCGAGACATAGGCGATCGCCGTGATGACGAAGTTGACGTTGAGCGTCATCAGCACGCCGCGATAGTTGAGCCACGCCAGCACCACGATGGTGGCGGCGATGAAGGAATTGTGGGTGAGCCCGTCGACTCCCGCTTTGGCGACGATGGTGTCGCCGAGCAGGATGGCGTCGGACACTTCGAGCATCGTGTAGGCAAAGACCAGGAACAGCGCGACGTTGAAGGCCATCAACGGCCCCACAATGTGCTTGGCCTGGGCATATTGCCCGCCCGCCGCGGCAACGGTGGACGTCACCTCGGAATCGATCATGGCGACGGATGTGTAGAGCAGGCCAACGACCCAGCACACGATAAGGGCTGCCAGCGTGCCACCCTTGTCGGCGGAGAAGTTCCAACCGGTGAACTCGCCGACCAGAACGATGCCGACGCCGAGCGCCCAGACATGGGCGGGGCCGAGCACCCTTAGAAGTGATACCCTGTCTCCGTGAATTGCCGGTTCAAGTGCGGTCGTCATTGTTCAATCCCCACTCAAATGCGGTGTTTTTCGGAAACGGCTTCAAGCTCGCCTTCGCGCGACGAGGTCAGAACGTCCTCGGAGTAGGTCGTATCGACCTTGAACCAGTCGTAGAGCATCCACAGGGCGAGCAGGATCGAAATGCCCCAGCATGCGTAAGAGAGTGCCATCCACATGGTGCGTCCCCGGATTGCTTGTCTTCGAAACTTTATTTGTCGTCGAACTTTTCGTTGATGACGTCGCGATATTCGCGGTCGGATGCCCGGAACAGGAACACGAAATAACCAATCAGCACGGCCGCCATGATGATCAGCGTCGGCCAGTCGATGACGTAGTGGAACCGGTTCTGGATGACGTCGTGCGCGGTCTCAGGCGTGTAGCCGAGCTTTTCCCAGATGGACGCCATGGTCGGATTCTGCCCGAGCGCTTCCCAGGTTTTGGCATCGAGCGTGTCGATGGATTTTGCGGCACCTGCAAAGCCAAGTTTCAGCGGTAGCCACAGCGCCACGAAGATGGCGACCACGACGACGGCGATGTCGAAGACTTGCCCGGCCTTGCTCTGCTCCGGCGGCGTGTAGCGGGACATTGTTTCTCCCCTCAGGACTTGCGGTTGCGGGACGCGTCGGCGTTCTTGATATCGAGCCCGTAGATGAACTCCTTGTCTTCCTTGTAGTGCTTGACCATCGCCAGGATGGCTGCCGTGTTGAAGATGAGCACCGCGGCAGCGGCAATCGCCACCACGGCTTTGATGCCGCTGTGCGGGATGTAGGGCCATGTCATGAACAGGACGAAGAGGATCGTTGCCCACAGGCACAAGATCAGGAGCGCGGATCCGCGCAAGTCGGAGCGGTACAGCGCCTCGATGCGCTGCTGCAGGTCTGACATCGGTGTTCCCCTTCTTTGCCGGCGTCCGGTTCCGAATCCACCGCTCGCCGCTCTCTTTCAAGAGAGTGAAATTTTTTTCATAAATTCCGCTCGAATATCGGACTTGTCAAGACCAATTTACGTCGTGTTAACCGCTCGCTTCGAGTGAACAATTTTGCCTGACAATGAAATTATTTGCTTCGAGGGGATTGCAGGCTTCCCGCGTTTGCGGTCAATATTCCATCCAAGCTCCGGCCCCAGGCAAAGGAGCAGGGAACAGCAGGATTTTCGAACGGAGGACGAGCGGATGACGGCATCCTGGAGATTTTCAACCCTGGCGGACCGCCACCGCGCCCTGGGGTCGAGACTCGAAGACTGGAGCGGTATGGGTACCGCCTGGACCTACGACAAGGATGCCGACGAGGAATACATCGCCATTCGCACCAAGGCCGGGCTGATGGACGTGTCGGGTCTGAAGAAAGTCCACATATCAGGGCCGCACGCCTCGCATCTCATCGACCTTGCCACAACGCGTGACGTCGAAAAGATCTATCCCGGCAAGTCGGCCTATGCCTGCATGCTGAACGAGGCGGGAAAATTCACCGACGATTGCATCCTCTACCGCACGGGACCGAATTCCTGGATGGTGGTGCACGGTTCGGGCACCGGCCATGAGGAACTGCAGCGGGCCGCGATGGGCCGGGACGTGTCCCTGCGCTTCGACGACAATCTGCACGATTTGTCGCTGCAGGGGCCGACGGCGGTGGACTATCTCGCCAAGCATGTGCCCGGCATCCGCGACCTCAACTACTTCCACCATATGCAGACGCAGCTGTTCGGCTTCCCTGTCATGATCTCGCGCACCGGCTACACCGGCGAGCGCGGCTACGAGATCTTCTGCCGCGGTCAGGACGCAGGCACGATCTGGGACAGGATCCTCGACGAGGGCAAGGGCGCCGGCATCATCCCCTGCCGCTTCACCACGCTCGACATGCTGCGCGTCGAGAGCTATCTCTTGTTCTACCCCTACGACAATTCGCAGAAATATCCGTTTGACAATGAAGGCCCCGGCGACACGCTGTGGGAACTTGGCCTCGACTTCACCGTCAGCCCCGGCAAGACAGGTTTCCGGGGCGCCGAGGAGCACTATCGCCTGAAAGGCAAGGAGCGCTTCAAGATCTACGGCGTCCTGCTCGACGGCAAGGAGCCCGCCGATGAAGGCGCGCCGGTCTATCGCGACGGTAAAAAAGTCGGCGTGGTAACCTGCGCCATGTATTCGCCGCTGGTCGAGAAATCGATGGGCATCGCCCGGCTCGACGTCGACTGCGCGGTCAAGGACACCAGGCTCGAAATACGAAACAAGAGCGGATCGATCAAGGCGACGGCGCAGCCCTTGCCGTTCGACGATCCCAAGAAGACCAAGCGCACGGCGAAAGGCTGAGGCATAGTCGACAGCGAGGGGTTTCGAGGCACGAAGTAGAGAATGGCAGCCAAGACCATCATCAGCCGGCCCATTTACGGAAAATTGTCTCCGCAGCCCGGCAAGCATCATCTTTTCGTGGCGGATGCGGAAGGCGCGCTCGCGATAACGGATATGGCCGCCAGGGCTCCGGTCGGGTTTTTCGACGGGGCCGAAATCGTCTTCATTGCCGGCCCTGACGGCAAATATGTTGCCGCTCTCGAAGCATTGAAGCCGGCGCAGCTTCATCTGCCGCCATCCTTCGCCAGCCTGCTGCCACGTCTGAAGCAGACGCTGACCAACGCTCATATGGGTCTGCGCCTCTATCTCGCCGGCACCGAGGGGCTGATCGGCCAGGCCATGCAGGTGGCGCTCGAAGCCGGCATCGACCACACCTCCATGCAGACCGAGCATCGCGGCTCGCTGGCACGGCGCATGCAGTGCGTGCACTGCAAGGGCATCACTGAAAACGTGACGACGCAGCCGGCGACCTGTTCGCATTGTGGCCTGCTTCTCCTGGTGCGCGATCACTATTCCCGGCGCCTCGCCGCGTTCCAGGGCGTCTGCATCAATGCCGAAGACCGCAGCGAAATCCCTCCGACGGAGGAGATCTTCCAATGAGTACCGGCACCACCAGGCTCGACGTCGTCGTCAGCGACGTCGTCCCGGTCAACGACCTGGTCACCCGTTTCCATTTCCGCCGGCGCGACGGCGGATTGTTGCCGACCTTTTCCGGCGGCGCCCATGTCGTGGTCGAGATGCGCAACGGCGAGCGCACCAGGCTCAATCCCTATTCGCTGATGGGCTCGCCGCTCGACACGCGCGAATACACCATCTCGGTGCGCCGCGACGATGCCGGGCGTGGCGGCTCGCTGTTCATGCACAACCAGGTCCGGCCGGGGCTTGAGATGGTGGTGAGCTATCCCGTCAATCTGTTCTCGCTCGACCTGCGCGCCAAAAAGCACCTGATGCTGGCCGGCGGCATCGGCATCACGCCGTTCATGGCGCAGACCGCTCAATTGGCGGGCGAGGGCGGCAATTTCGAACTGCATTATACCTGCCGCACCGCTTCGCTCGGCACCTATGCCGATGTGCTGAGCGAACGCTACGGCCGCCGCGTCCGGCTCTACCATGACGACCGGGACGAGCGTATCGATCTCGACCGTCTGCTGTCGACACAGCCGCTCGGCACGCATCTCTATGTCTGCGGTCCCGGCGGCATGATCAATTGGGTGCGCGACCGCGCCGCCGCGCTCGGTTGGCCGCCGGAGACTGTGCACTACGAGCATTTCGCGGCGCCCCAGCCCGGTCTGCCATTCGACGTGACGCTTGCCGTCAGTGGCAAGACCATCCGCGTCGGCGAGCAGCAGAGCCTGCTGGAAGCCATCGAGGCCGCCGGCGTCGATCCGCCCTATCTTTGCCGTGGCGGCGTCTGCGGCCAGTGCGAGACCAACGTCATCTCGTGTGACGGCAAGTTCATCCATAACGACCATTGGCTGAGCGAGGAAGAGCACCGTTCGGGCAAGAAGATCATGCCGTGCGTGTCGCGCTTCGAGGGCAAATCGTTGGTCTTGGAAAGATAGGAGGCGAGCTTGGGCATCACCTTTCGCAAGGAAACGTTTCGCGACGACTTCACCTTCAGGAACAGCCCGGAGCACATCAGGAGGTTTCCGTTCCCGTTCCACGAAGACAGCTACATGTACGCCGTCAACATCGAGCCGCATGTCGTCGGCCCGAAGGGCAGCGTGCTCGAAAACCTGATCGACGTGGACGAGCACTATGTCGCCGAGATGCAGGACCGAGCCCTGGTGCTGGCCGAAGATCCGCTGCGCTGCCAGTCGCTGCGGCACATGACGCTCGCCGGCTGGGACCTGCTCGAGCTCTTGATGGAGCAGCAGGCGCTGGGCTATCCCGAACATTTCACGCTGACGCGCGACGGCGACCGCTGGCGCTGGATCAACCGCCCGCTTGGCATCGACGATACTTTCACTTTCGGCGACACCTCGACACTGCCCTACGGGCCGATGGAATACATCACCCGCCAGAGCCAGGGCGATTTCTGCATCCTCGACCAGCGCGACGGCAATCTGTGGATGGATGCCGGCATGGTCACCACCCAGGCCGACTGGTCGCTCGATTTCGACATCGGCATGAATTTTTTCGAGTGGCATGCGCCGGTGCCGCTGGCGCATGAGAAGGGCATTTTCGTCAGGGCTTTGAAGTTCCTCACCAACATCCAGCAGGGCAAGCCGGCGCGCCGCCTCAACTGGACCATGACCATCAACCCGCGCCTCGACACCAGCCCCGAAAACTACCACAAATGGGGTCCGGACCGGGCGACGGTGACGCCCGAGAATGTCGGCGACAAGGTGCATCTGCGCGTCGAATTGCAGAGCTTCTGGCGGCTGCCGCGTTCCAACGGCATCGTCTTCCCGATCCGCTGCTACCTAATCAAGATGGACGAACTGGTGACGCAGCCGAAATGGGCACGGCGCCTGCACCGGGTGATTCGTGATCTGCCCGAGGAACTGGCCACCTACAAAGGCTTGACGCGCTACCGTCCGACGCTGCTCGAATGGCTCTCGAAACTGGATGACGGCAGCCCGACATCGCCGGGATTTGGGCCGGACTAAAAGACCCCTCATCCGGCCGATACGCGGCCACCTTCTCCCCGCCGGGGAGAAGAGGTTGGCACTGGCGCCGACAGTGTCCTCTCCCCCGGGTGAGGGGAGCTCTAACCCGCGCTGTTCTGCGGATAGCAGATAATCGACAAATAGCGCATCGGCAGTTTCGTCAGTTGTTCGGGCCCGTGCGGCGCGTCGGCGTCGAAGAACAGGCTGTCGCCGGGCTTCATCGGATAGAGGTTGCTGCCGTGCCGGTAAACGACCTCGCCCTCGAGCATGTAGAGGAACTCCATGCCCTCGTGCTGGAAAGTTGGAAACACGTCGGAATCCTCGGTCAGCGTGATCAGATAAGGCTCGACGACGACACCGCTGGTGTTGGAACCGATATGGCCAAGCAGGTTATACTGGTGGCCGGCGCGCGTGCCGCGGCGCTCGACGTCGAGGCCCTGGCCCGCCTTGACGAAGACGGCGCTGCGCTCTTCCTCGAAGCGGCGGAAGAAAGCGGTGACGGGAACGCCGAGCGCTCGCGACAGTGCCTGCAAGGTGGTCAGCGACGGTGAGGTGATGCCGTTCTCGATCTTCGACAGCATGCCCAGCGAAATGTCCGTGGCCACCGCGAGATCGGCGACGGTGATGCCGAGTTTCTTGCGGAACGCCCTTACCTCGCGGCCGATCGCGACCTCCAGCACTTTTTCGCGGGTATCGCGAATGGCGTGCGGGTTCTGCGTCAGCGGCGCCCGGATGGTCTTTCCATCGGCCGAGACCCTTGGCAGCGGCTTTGGTTTGGCGCTGGCGGGACCGGCCTTGGAATCGGAACTTGTCTTCGCCATCTCGCCTCCGGAGTCCCAGGATTTATTTCACCTACGGTGAACATGTTCGGTGCCGATACAACAGCGCAACCGCTGCGGCAAGCCATCTTATGGTGCATGCGCCGGTCCTTTGACTGCAAGCCTCGTCGGTTTTTCGCAAGGAATCCCCGCGCACGAATGCCGTTCCCGCAGATGTCTGTTGACAGTACGAAAGGGCCAATTACTGTCCTGTCAGTGAAATTTGTTTCGCTGGGGAAATCAAAAAAAGGAGGCCCTTGAAATGAAAACTCGCGTCGCCGTCATCGGCGCCGGACCGTCCGGTCTCGCACAACTCAGGGCCTTCAAGTCGGCCGCCGACAAGGGCGCCGAGATTCCCGAAATCGTCTGCTTCGAGAAACAATCGGACTGGGGCGGCCTGTGGAACTACACCTGGCGCACCGGCCTCGACGAACATGGCGATCCCGTGCACGGCTCGATGTACCGTTACCTCTGGTCGAACGGCCCCAAGGAGTGCCTGGAATTCGCCGACTATACATTCGAGGAGCATTTCGGCCGGCCGATCGGCTCCTACCCGCCACGCGCCGTGCTGTGGGATTATATCAAGGGCCGCGTCGAGAAGTCGGGTTTGCGCAAATGGGTGCGCTTCAACAGCCCGGTGCGCATGGTCACTTTCTCCGACGAGACGAAGAAGTTCACGGTCACCGCGCATGACCGCACCAATGACGTGACGTACTCCGAAGAATTCGACAATGTCGTCGTCGCCTCCGGGCACTTCTCTGTACCCAACGTGCCCTATTTCGAGGGCTTCTCGACCTTCAATGGCCGCATCCTGCACAGCCACGATTTCCGCGACGCCATGGAGTTCAAGGGCAAGGACATCCTGATCATCGGCCGCTCCTATTCGGCTGAGGACATCGGTTCGCAATGCTACAAATACGGCGCCAAATCGATCACCTCCAGCTACCGCTCCAAGCCGATGGGCTTCAAATGGCCCGAGAATTGGAAGGAAGTGCCGCTGCTGCAGAAGGTCGTCGGCAAGACCGCGCATTTCAAGGACGGCACGACCAAGGACGTCGACGCCATCATCCTGTGCACCGGCTACCTCCATTCGTTCCCCTTCCTCACCGACGACCTCAAGCTCAAGACCGCCAACCGCATGTGGCCGGACTCGCTCTACGAGGGCGTCGTCTGGGAGAAGAACCCGAAGCTTTCCTATATCGGCATGCAGGACCAGTTCTACACCTTCAACATGTTCGACGCGCAGGCCTGGTTCGCGCGCGACGTCATCATGGGCCGCATCACGCTGCCTTCGGCGGAGGCAATGGCAGCGCACGGCGCCAAATGGCGGGCGCGCGAGGAAACGCTTGAGGACGCCGAGCAGATGATCTGGTTCCAGGGCGACTACACCAAGGAATTGATGGACCAGACCGACTATCCCGGCTTCGATGTCGAGGCGGTCAACAAGACCTTCATGGAGTGGGAGCACCACAAGATGGAAGACATCATGAGCTTCCGCGACCACGCCTATCGCTCGCTGATGACCGGCACGATGGCACCGCTGCACCACACACCGTGGCTGCAGGCGCTGGACGATTCCATGGAGAGCTATCTCGAAGTGAAGGGCGTAGCGGCGGAGTAGGGCCCGGCCATTACCCCAGCCTTGCCCGCGCCTTCGCCGTCCAGGCGTTGAACAGCCGGTCGGCGACGATGCCGATGAAAGCGATGGCAAGGCCGGCGACGATGCCGCGGCCGGAATCGGCCTTGGACAGTGCGATGAACACTTCCTGGCCGAGATCACGCGTGCCGACCATGGCGCAGATGATGATCATCGCCAGCGCCATCAGGATGGTCTGGTTGACGCCGAGCATGATCTCCGGCAGCGCCAGCGGCAGTTGCACCCGAAAGAAGGTCTGGCGCGGCGTGCAGCCCGAAACCTTTGCCGCCTCGATCAGCGCCGGCGGCACCTGCCGGACGCCGTGATTGGTGTAGCGGATGGCCGGCACCACGGCGAAGGCAACAGTGGCGATCATCGCGGTGACGTCGCCGACACGGAACAGCATCACCACCGGAATGATGAAGCAGAAGGACGGCAGCACCTGCAGCGTGTCGATGACGGGCGTGACGATCTTCTCGAAACGGTCGCTGCGCGCTGCCATCAGCCCGATCGGAATGCCGATCAGGCAAGCGATGAAGGCCGAGATGCCGCAGAGATAGACCGTCGCCATGGTCTTTTCCCAAAGGCCTGTGATGGCGCAGAAGGCTGTGAGTGCCGCGACAAGTGCCGCCAGCCGCAAACCGGACAATTGGTAGCCGGCAAGGCCGAGCAGGAACACCGCGCCCAGCCACGGAAACCCTTCGCAGAAGGCGCGCAGCGGATTGAGTACATTGAGGATCAGCGCCACGCGAAATGCTTCGATGATGTCGAAGAAGTTGATGGTCACCCAGTTCACGGCCGCCTTCCACAGTGGCGCGGTGGTGAAGGTGATCGCCTTCGGCACGGCCGCGAAAGACGGCACGAACAGGCCGAGCAGCGTGGTGACGGCAAGGATCGCAATGGCCAGCGTCAGATTGGGGTAGCGCCGCCAGAGGCCTGGGCTCGTGGACCGGTGGACGTTGCCCTTTGCCTGCTTGTGGGCGATGGCCTGGCTCAGCCGGTCGAGCGCGATGGCGAGCGCGACGATGGCGAGGCCGGCTTCCATCGCTTCGCCGACCTTCAGCGCGCGCAGGGCGAGCAGCACATCGTAGCCCAGCCCGCCCGCGCCGATCATCGAGGCGATGATCACCATGTTCAGCGCCAGCATGATCACCTGGTTGACGCCCACCATCAGCGTCGGTCGCGCCGACGGCAGCAGCACGCGCCACAGTTTCTGCCGCGCCGTGCAGCCGGCCATTTCACTGAAATCGTCGATCTCGGAAGGGACGCGCGACAGGCCGAGCATCGTTGCCCGCACCATCGGCGGCGTGGCGAAGATGGCGGTGGCGATCATCGCCGAGACCGGGCTGTTGCCGAACAGGAGCAGCATCGGGATGAGATAGGCGAAGGTCGGGATCGTCTGCATCAGATCGAGCGCTGGCGAGACGATGAGCCTCTCCGCCCACGGCTTGCGCCAGGCCCAGATGCCGAGAAACAGGCCGGTGAGAATGCAAAACGGCACCGCGATGGAGATCAGCGCCAGGGTCAGCATGGCGCTGGTCCATTGGCCGAACAGCGCTATGTAGAGGAAGCAGCCGCCGACCAGCATGCCAAGTCTTCTGCCGCCGGCAGCATATCCTGCAAGGAACGCGGCCGCGCAGACGCCAACCCAGGACAAGCGCGGCAGCACGAAAGCGTCGGCGCCGTGGCCGATCTTGAAATTCTTGGCAAGCAGATTGAGCGCGAAGTCGAGCGGCACGCCGAGCACCGCCGTGATCGAGCGGGTCAGCCACGACAGGTTCGACTTGATCCAGCCCATCAGCGCGCTGACCCAGTCGGCGACGGGGACGATCGCGCCGGCGGGATAGTTGACGGCCCAGGACAAACTGTCCTGCAACAGGAAGAGGACAAGCACGGCGGCAAGCGCGAGCCCCCAGATCGCCAGCCACCGCTGAAGCGGTGGCCTCGCCTCGCTGGCACTTGCCGTCACCGTCATGTGCCGGGTCGCTCGATGCCGGCCAGCAGATCGATCACCGCTTGCGGTGTCACTTCGCCGATGGGCTTGCCGGTGCCGTTGACCACGGCGAATGGTTTGCCGGCGGCAACGATGCTGGCGGAAAAACTCGATATCTTGGCCTCCGGCGCCACCGTGCCGCCATGCTCGGCGCTGTCGCAAGCGCGCATCAGGCTGCGCGCCGAAATCACCTTGGCGCGGTCGACGTCGCGGGTGAACTCGGCGACATAGTCGGTCGCCGGATTGACCACGAGTTCCTCCGGTGTGCCGATCTGTATGACTTCGCCGTCCTTCATGATGGCGATGCGGTCGGCAAGCCTTATCGCCTCGTCGAAATCATGGGTGATGAAGACGATGGTCTTGTGCAGCATGGTCTGCAGCCGCATCAATTCGTCCTGCATTTCGCGGCGGATCAGCGGATCGAGCGCGGAGAACGGTTCGTCGAGAAACCAGATCTCGGGCTTGGTGGCGAGGCTGCGGGCGATGCCGACACGCTGCTGCTGGCCGCCCGACAATTCGCGCGGATAGAAATGCTCGCGGCCGCCCAGGCTCACGAGCTCGATGACTTCCCGGGCGCGCGCCTCGCGTGTCGAGCGGTCCTGTCCCTGGATGCTGAGCGGGAAGGCGATGTTGTCGAGCACGTTGAGATGCGGCAGCAGGGCAAAATTCTGGAATACCATGCCCATGCGGTGCCGCCTGAGCTCGATCAGCGCGGCATCGGAAATCTTGAGCAGATCCTTGCCTTCGAACTCTACTTTGCCGTGGCTCGGCTCGACCAGCCGCGACATGCAGCGCACCAGCGTCGACTTGCCGGAGCCCGAAAGTCCCATGATGATGAAGATCTCGCCCTCAAGGATTTCGAGGTCGACGGCGCGCACCGCGCCGACCAAACCCGCGGCGGCTATGTCGGCTGTGCTGGCCTTGCCGTCGCGCTCGCGGATGAAATTGGCGGCGTCCGCCCCAAACAGTTTCCAGACATTGCGGCAGGCAAGTTTTATCGGGCGGGGATCCTTTCCCGTCGCGTGCGATGCCTGTTCGATAGCTTCCGTCATTCAGTCGTCCTTCTGGAACACTAGGAAGTGAGACCCGGCTGGCACCAGCCGGGCCTCCCTTTTCCAGTCGGAGCAATCACTGCGCCCAGGCTTTCCAGTCGGCTTCGTGGGCGGCGATCCAGGCAGCGGCGACATCCTCCGGTGTCTTGCCGTCGAGGTCGATCTCGCCGCTCATCTTGTTCAATTCGTCGGTGTCGATCGTATAGGCCTTGGCCACCTTGTAGGCGATCGGCCATTTGTCCTTCATGCCATTCCAGGAGTATTTCCAGATCTCGCCATGCGGCTTGCCGCAGTCGTATTTGGCGTCCGGGTTCACGCCCCATTTCGGGTCGTTGTAGCACTCAGGCGTGTATTCCGGGAACTGCACCCATTCGCCCTTGTATTTCGCAGGCGCCCAATGCGGCGAGTAGATCCACAGCATGATCGGCGCCTTGCGCTGATAGGCTGAATCGAGTTCGGCGAACATCGCCGCGTCGGTGCCGGCATGGATGACCGTGAAGGGCAGTTTAAGCGCCGCTACGCGTTCGTCGTCAAACCCTTCCCAGGTCACCGGTCCGCCGAGATAACGCCCCTTCGGCGCCGTCTCGGCGGTCGAGAACGATGCCGCGCAGGTGGCGTCAAGCAAGGCATGCCAGTCCGGCAAGGTCGGGCACTTTTCCTTCATATATTCGGGAAACCACCATTCTTCCTTGGCTTTCGGGCCGAGCTTGCCGAGCCTTTCGGTCTGGCCAGTGGCGTCGGAGGCCTTCATGGCTTCGCCGGCCGTGGTGTCCCAGAACTCCAGGCCGACATCGAGGTCGCCGTTGGTGAGGCCGGTGGTCAGGCTGGAGAGATAATCGGCGGTCGGGTATTCGACGGTGTAGCCGAGCTTTTCCAGGATGCCGCCGAGGATCTTGGCGTTCAGGTTGACGCTCGTCCAGTCGAACAGCGCGATCTTGATCGGGTCGTTGGATTCCGGTGCCGCTGCCTGCGCTGTTGGCGTCAGGACACTTGCCGCGGCAAGTGCAAAAGCTCCCATCGAGAATTTCGAAATCACACTGCGAAATGGCATTGCTTGGTTCTCCTTCAAGGTGTGACGGTTACTGGTCGTTCCCTTCTTGCGGCTTTTCTTGATTGTGTTGGAAAGGCAGGCTGTTGCGCAAGGCCGTTTTCGCCATGTCGTGGGCAAGGCCGACGCAGGCGTGCTGATGCTCGAATTCGATGATGACGCACGCTGCCGAGGCGGCCAGTCTCATGGCCGAGCAACCGCCACGATGGCGATCATCCACCGATCAATTGCCAGTCCTGCGGCGCCCTGCAAGGTGCGAGCCATCAAGGTCCCATGATCTCGGCTATGGCCCTGGCAAGCCCCATCTCGCCAGCGACATTTTCATAGGATGAAATTATATATACCAACATTCATCCCGCGCAACGACTAACGCTACATTCGCCCCCTAATTTCAGGCCGCAGGCAAAGCTGGGCCACGCCGGCGGGACATGGTTCGCATGTCCGTTTCTTATCTCGCCTATCCCAGCAATCCGGCCTCATCCGACACGCTCGACGTCGCATTGACGGGCTTGCGGACCCTGGCAAGGGAATGGACCGGTGATCGGGGGTTTGCCGAAGGCGACCATTCCTTCGGCATGGCCGGCCAGGCGTGATGGATACGGGCCGCTACGCCGGCACGGCTGCGACCGCCGCCGGTTTTTGCAATCGCCTCAGTTCCGCATAGGGGATGTGGCAGCGGATCGAGTGTCCTGGCTGCGCCTCGGCCAATGGCGGCTCCTGCTGCTCGCAGATGGGGCCGATCTTGCGCGGGCAGCGCGTGTGGAAGACGCAGCCCGAGGGTGGGTTGGTGGCGCTGGGGATTTCGCCGTCGAGCCGAATGCGCGCCGTCTCGGTCTGGTCGAGCTTTGGCACGGCCGACAGCAGTGCTTCGGTGTAGGGGTGATGCGGGCCGGAGAAGACGTCTTCCGATGGCCCGAGTTCCATGATGCGGCCGAGATAGAGCACGGCGATCTTGTCCGAGAGGTAACGCACCACGCCGAGATCGTGCGAGATGAAGATGTAGCTGACGTCTTCCTTGGCCTGCAGGTCGGCGAGCAGATTGAGGATCGCCGCCTGGACGGAGACGTCGAGCGCGGAGGTCGGCTCGTCGCAGACCACGATGCGCGGATCGCCAGCGAAGGCGCGTGCGATGGCGACGCGCTGCTTCAATCCGCCCGAGAGCTGGCGCGGCTTGACGGCCAGATGCCGATCGGTCAGCCGCACGGAGCGGACGAGATCGTTGAGGCGCGCCTCCAGTGCGGCGCCCCTCAAGCCCGCCAGCCGCTTCAGCGCGCGACCGATCAGGTGGCGGATCGAATGCGAGCGGTTCAGTGCGGAGTCCGGGTTCTGGAAGACGATCTGCATCGCCTTGACCTGGTCGTCGCCGCGGTTCTCCAGCTTCGGCGCCAGCGCCTTGCCCTCGAGTTCGATGGTGCCGCCCTCATCGGGTGGCACGAGCCCGAGCAGCAGCCTGGCGAAGGTGGTTTTGCCCGAGCCGGATTCGCCGACCAGGCCGAGCGTTTCACCGGGCCTTAGATCGAGCGACACGTCCTTGACGGCGCGCAAGGCATGGCCATGGCTGGCATAGGTCTTGTTCAGCCCGGCGACGCGCAGCACCGGTGCCGCTGCCGGCTTCGGCGCGGGCGCCACGTCGGCGGGCGTCGCGCGCGGCAGGGCCTGCGCCTTGTCGTGATGGAAGCAACGCGACAGGCGCCTGCCTCGCTCGTCGCCCAGATCATAAAGCGGCGGCAATTCGGTGCGGCAGCGATCGTCGGCGAGCGCGCAGCGGTCGGCGAAGGCGCAGCCTTTGACGATGGCGCCGATGCCGGGCAAGAAACCCGGTATAGTGTCGAGCCGGCCCTGGTCCTTGCGCTGGCCGCCGCGCGGCAGGCAGCGCAGCAGCGCCACCGTATAGGGATGGCGCGGATCGTTGAAGACGACCTCCGTCGGTCCTTCCTCGACCAGCATGCCGGCATAGAGCACGCCGACCCGGTCGCACATGTTGGAGACGACGGCGAGGTTGTGGCTGATGAACAGGATCGAGGCCGACAATTCCTGCCGGAGCTGCGCGATCAGGTCGAGCACCTCGGCCTCGACCGTCGCGTCGAGCCCGGTGGTCGGCTCGTCGAGGATCAGCATCGAGGGATCGTTGGCCAGTGCCATGGCGATCGCGACGCGCTGCTGCATGCCGCCGGAGAGCTGGTGCGGATAGCGTTGCATGACGCTTGGCGGATCGGAGATGCGCACCCGGTTCAGCATGGCGATGGCGCGATCGGTGGCTGCCTGTCCGGAAACGCCGGCAAGTTCGAAAATCTCGGTCAATTGCCGACCGATGCGGATCGACGGGTTCAGCGCCTTGCCCGGATCCTGATAGACCATGGAGACGCTTTCGGCGCGCGCACGCCTGAGCGCCTCGGCGTCGAGCTTCATCACATCCTTGCCGTCGAGCGAGATCGCGCCACCCGTTATCGAACCGTTGCGCGGGAGATAGCGAACCACGGTGAGCGCCACGGTCGACTTGCCGCAGCCGGATTCTCCGACCAGGCCGTATGCCTCACCCTGGCCGATGGTGAGGCTGAGGTTGCGCAGCACCGCGCGATTGCGGCCGGCGACCCGGTAGGCGACCGACAGGTCCTTGATCTCAAGCGCGTTTTTTGCTTTCGCGTCCTCAGTCATTGAAGGCCCCATGCACACCGTCGGCGGCCAGGTTGACGCCAATCACCAGCGAGGCGATGGCAAGCGCGTCGAACAGCACGGTCCACCAGAAGCCACCGCCGATCATGCCGTAATTGCTGGAGATCGAGAGCCCCCAGTCGGGTGACGGCGGCTGGATGCCAAAGCCCATGAAGGAGAGCGTGGCCACGGCGAAGATCGCGTAGCCCAGCCGCACCGTGGTCTCGACCAGAATCGGCGGGATGATGTTCGGCAGGATCTCGACGAACATCGTGTAGAGCGCGCTCTCATGCCTGAGCTGTGCCGCCGCGACGTAATCGAGTTCACGCTCGGCCAGCACCGCCGAGCGCACGGTGCGCGCGATGATCGGCGCGAAGCTCAGGCCGATGACGATGATGACTGTGGTCTTTGAGGTGCCGAGCGCGACGATGGCGAGCAATGCCACGATGACCACCGGGATGGCCATGAAGGCTTCCAGGATGCGGCTGACGACGTCGTCGACGATGCCTCGGAAATAGCCGGTGAGCAGGCCGAGCGCGGTCCCGGCGACCGTCGCCAGCAAGGTCGCCAGTGGGGCGACCGTCAGGATATCGCGCGAGCCGACGATGACGCGCGAGAACACGTCGCGGCCGATCTGGTCGGTGCCGAACCAGTGATCACGCGAAGGTGGCGCCAGCGCGTTGATGATGTCGTCGGCGAGTGGATCGTAGGGGACGAAGTGCTCGCCAAACAGCGCGCAGACTACCCAGAACAGCACGATGGCGATGCCGACAAGGAACGTTCGCGAGCGCATCAGGGAGAAAAAGACTTCGGCCAGCGGGCCACGCCGGCGCGTATCGTCCTGTGGCGGAGAGGTGGTCTGGACGACGCTCATTGGTCTGACCCCAGGCGGATGCGCGGATTGAGCGCGGAATAGAGGAAATCCGCGATCAATGTCGCCACGGCATAGACGATGCCGATGGTGAGGATGCCGGATTCCAGCATCG
The DNA here is from genome assembly GCF_020164745.1 of Mesorhizobium sp. ES1-4. Classification (GTDB taxonomy): domain Bacteria; phylum Pseudomonadota; class Alphaproteobacteria; order Rhizobiales; family Rhizobiaceae; genus Mesorhizobium. Next base: position 227,723 of record NZ_JAIUGV010000008.1, read on the forward strand.
GAAAATCCTTGCCGCGCGCGGCGGTGAAGATCAGCGAGCCGATGCCCTGGTAGCGGAACAGCGTCTCGATCACGACCAGGCCGCCGATGAGATAACCGGTCTGGGTGGCAATGACGGTGATGGTCGGCAAGAGCGCATTGCGCAGTACGTGGCGCCAGATCACCGTGCGCCAAGGCAGCCCTTTCAGCACGGCGGTCCGCGTGTAATCGGAATCGAGCGCCTCGATCATGCCCGAGCGCGCCATGCGCGCGATGTAGCCGAACAGCACCAGGAACAGCGGCAGTGCCGGCAGTATCAGGTAATAGAGCTGGGTGAAGAAGCCGGCGTCCTTGGGCCATGCCGCCGAGATCGGCAGCCAGCGCAGCCATACGCCGAAGATCAGGATCAGGATGATGCCGGTGACGAACTCGGGCAGCACCGTCACCGACAGGCCGCCAAGGCTGATGATGCGGTCGAGCGGGCGGTTGAGGTTGAGCGCGGCAATAACGCCGCCGAGAATGCCGATCGGAACGACCAGGACAAAAGCCACGGCCGCCAGCTTCATCGAATTGCCGAGCGCATCGATGACGAAGGGCGCCACCGGCGAGCGGAAGATGTAGGAGGTGCCCATGTCGCCTTGCACGAAGTTGGAGATCCAGCTCCAGTACTGGGTGAGCAGCGGGCGATCGACGCCGAGCGTGTGATTGAGCGCGTCGACCGCGCGCTGGTCGGCGAAAGGACCCAGGATCGCGCGGCCGACATTGCCGGGCAGGACCTGGCCGCCCAGGAACACCATCACGCTCAGCAGGAACAGCGTCACCAGTGACAGCGAGATACGCCGGGCAAAGAAGGAGAGAATGGCTAAAACTCCCTATGGAACCAGCCCCCTTGCGGGAGCTGGCTGTTAAAGGATTGGCTTCCCTTTTTGCTCAGGCCTTCGACGCCTTTTCGAGGAACAGCTGCGACATGGCTGTCGGCTGCACGCCGGCCACGCCCTTCACCGTCGCCGTCAGGTAGTCGTAGAAATAGCCGAAGATGACAGGCGTTTCCTCGAGCAGCAGCTTCTGGATCTTGCCCGCAGTCGCCTTCTGCGCTTCGAGGTCGAGCGCTGCGATGTAGCTGGCCGCCAGCGTGTCGTAGTCCTTGTTCTTGAAGTGCGCCGCGTTCCAGGTGCCGTCGCTCTTCAGTGGCGCCGCGAGATAGACATTCGGTACGCCGCGGTGACCGTAGTCGGTGATGCCCATCACCGAATCCAGCCAGTTTGATTTGCCGAACACCGCGTCTCCGTAATAGGCGCCCTGGTCGAGGATGTTGAGATCGAGTTCGACGCCGATTTCCTTGACCCAGTTCTGGATGAGCTGGGCATATTCAGGGATTTCGAGGTAGCGTTCGGTGGTCAGCGTTATCTTGAAGCCCTTGCCGGCGCCGGCTGCTTCCATCAGTTGCTTGGCCTGCGTGATGTCCTGCTTGCGCTGTGGCACGCTGGCATCGGTCGAAGGATAGACAGGGGCGAACGGGCTGTCATTGCCGAGCGCCGAGCGTCCCTTCATCAGACCGGCCACGAGCTTGTCTCGATCGAGGCAGAGCGCGATGGCGCGGCGTACGCGCGCGTCCTTCAACGGGCCGTCGTCGCAGCGCATATGCAATTGCTGGTGCGCCGACGACTTCAAACTGATGATTTCGAAGTTCGGATCGTTGAGCAGCGCCACGCCCGCCAGCACCGGCATCTGGTTGATGATGTCGACCTGACCGCCTTGCAGCGCCAGGATCATCGGCTGCACATCGGTGAAGAACGTGAATTCGGTGCGTTCCGGCAGGGCTTTTTCGCCCCAATAGTCCTCATTGCGGACAAAGGAAGCTCCGACCTTCGGCGTGTATTTCTCGATCTTGAAAGGCCCTGTGCCGTCGAAGCTCTTTTCGTAGTCGCCCTTGTAGCTCGCCGGGATGATGACGGCGTTGTAGTTGTCGGACGAGACCATGTAGGGGAAGTTGCCGTTCGGGGCGTCGAGGTGGAATTCCACCGTATAGTCGTCGACCTTCTTGGTGGCGCCCTTCTGCAGGATGCCGGTGAACACCGACAGCGCATTGGATGAATTCGCCGGGTCGGCAAGGCGGTCGATGCTGGCCACCACGTCGTCGGCCTTCATCTCGCCGCCGCTGTGGAATTTGACGCCCTTGCGCAGCTTGAAGGTCCACACCGTACCGTTGTCGTTCGGCTTCCAGCTCTCGGCAAGAGCGGGCTGCAGCACGAGGTCGGGGCCGTCGACACAGAGAAACTCGGCGACCTGCTGCATGACCACAAGGCCGCCGGCGTCGGCAATGGTGACCGGGTCGATCGTAGCCGCCGGCACGCTGCTGGCAACGCGGATGGTGGCGCCAGCCGCGCCAGCGGCGCGGGCAAGCGATGGCATGCCGCCGAAGCCGGCGGCCGTGGTGATGCCGCCCAGCAGCGGCAGCGACAGGCCGAGCAGGCTGCCATGCCGGATGAAGTCGCGGCGGCTGACGCGGCCGTCGACGAGACCGTCGATCAGGTGATTTTCGAGCGGCGAACGGCTGCGCCGGATAAGGTCGAGAATGCGATAGTTCTTGCTCATGGGTTTAACCCTTTCCCCTGTTTCTTATGATTGACGAATGCGTTTTCAGTTGACGAAAGTCCGTGGAGTTCTCCTGTCCCGGCCTTCAAGGGTGTCAGTCGATTGGGACTGTAGCATGCGGTTTTCCCTGGTCCATCCGATCCTTGCGGCGCCGCGGTCAGATTTTCTTGAAGGATGCTTCCATCGACCGGTCCTGCAGCCGCCCATCCGATCGCGGCGGCCGATTCTTGTTCTTGAATACGTCTCCTTTCCCGTGACGTTCTCTAGTTCAGCGGCAAACGGCGATAGGTTCCGGGCTTTGCCGGGTCGTGATATTTGTTGCAGGGACCGTTCTCTGCGAAATCACGATGGCAGGCTTCAAGGTTCCGCCGCGACAGCGTGACGCCGAGACCCGCGCCTTCCGGCACGCGCACGACGTTGTTCTTCGGGCAAAATGGCCCTTGTTCAGTGATATCAACTGGTTGCATGCGAAACAGCGACTGGTTCGGCTCCCGGATCCAGCCCAGTGCCGCGCACAGATGCAGGTAGGCCGCGCTGCCGATGCCGCTGTCGCCGCTGTAGCACCAGAAATCGATGCCCGCGTGCTCGCAGGCACCGACGAACCGCAGCATCCGGCCGATGCCGCCATGCGCCGTCGGGTTGCCGACGAAAGCATCCGGCACCTTGAGGTCCATGGCGCGCGCAATGTCGATGTTGTGGGTCGAGAACGGGATGGAGCAATGGCGGCGCAGTTCGCGCATCTCCTCGATCGTCGCCACCGGATCCTCCCAGTTGCGTACGCCGAACTCTTCCAGCGGCCGCGCCAGCCGCCGGGCGGTGGCAAGTGAATAAGCCTGGTTGGAATCGATGCGGATCATGGCATCGTCGCCGAGCTTCTTGCGGATCAGCTCGACCATTCTCAGCGAGACCCTTGGGTCGTCGGTCGAGAACTTGCCTTCGAAGAAGGTCGTTCCGTGCCGTTCGTGCAGTTCCACGCAATAGTCGGCGACTTCTTCCGGCGTCGTCTCGCCCCTCACATCAGCCCCGTTGCCGCGCAGCGAGAAATAGTCGGTGAAGGGAATGTCCTTGCGCACGGCGCCGCCAAGCAGCTGGTAAAGCGGCTGGTTCCATGCCTTGCCGCGCAGGTCCCACAATGCCATTTCGATGGCGCCGAAGGCCATGATGCGGGCGCGGTCGTTGATCGACTGCACGCCGGTCCAGAAGGGCAGGCAGACATGTTCGGCACCGGCAATATCGAAGGCGTCGCGGCCGACCAGCCGTTGGGCGAGAACATCGTTGATGATAGCGGCCGCCGCCGGCGTCGGGGCTTCGCCCAGCCCGACAAGGCCGTCCTCGGTCTCGACTTCGACGATGGTCGGCGAAAAACCATCGAGCTCGCCGAACACCCAGGCATAAGGCGCCTCGAGGCGAAGGTTGATCGGCGTGGCCTTGATGCCGCAGATCTTCATCTTATCGTCCAACTTCAAAGAAGGGCTTGCCAAGCAGGTCGGGAACGACGTCGATGCCAAGGCCTGGCCCGGCGGGAACACCCATGCGGCTGCCGGTGACCGGCGGTGCGTTCGAGGCGGTGCGCACCGTCACCCATTCGTGGAAGGCGATAGCGTGCAGCCGGCGCTCCTCCGGCGTCGACAGCGACAGGTGCGCCATGGCTGATGTGTCGATCTCGGCGCCGCCTGTGTCCTCGACCGTGATCATGAAGCCGAGGTCGACGGCGACATCCCGGATCAGCCGGGTCTTCGTGACGCCGCCGATCCGCGAGATCTTCAGCGTCAGTCCGTCCGCCGCGCCGAGGCGATGGATTTCCAGCATAGCCTCCAGCGAGGTGACGGATTCGTCGAGCACCATCGGCTTGTCGAGCATGCGGCGCACCGACATGTTCTCGTCGATCGTCATGCAGGGCTGCTCGAACGTATAGTCGACCGCCCGCGTGGCGTCGGCGAACTGCCGCGCCTGGTACGGCGTCCAGCCGGCATTGGCGTCGCAGAAAATGACGGTGCCTTTCGGCACCGAAGCGGCGACCGCGGTGACGCGTTCGATGTCGTCATGGACGTTGCCGCCGACCTTGACCTGCAAGCGGTGGAAACCGTCCTTGACGATGCGCCTGGCAAGAGCCGCCATCTGATCGACCGTGCCATGGGTGACGACCTTGTAGAGTTCCGCCGTGTCGCTTTCCCTGCCGCCGAGCAGCGTCACCAGCGGCACGCCGGCCGCGCGCGCCGCCAGATCCCAGCAGGCCATGTCGAGCGCCGCCTTGATGTAGGGATGGCCCTTGAACACGGTGTCCATCAGCCGGCCGATGCTGGCCAGCCCGCACGGGTCCTGGCCGATAAGGTGTGGCGCGATCTCCGGCACGCCGGCCCGGGTGCCGGCCGGGAAGGCGGCCGAGTAGAAGTTGCCGAGCGGCGCCATCTCACCCCATCCGGTGATGCCGCTGTCGGAGGTGATGGAGACGATCACGGCGTCGAAGCAGTCGGCCACGCGCCCCTTGGACATGCGATAGGGGCCGTCCACGAAGGGCTGCACGACATGATAGGCTTTGATGGTTTCGATCTGCACGTGGGTATCCATTATCCGGATGAGGGGAAGGGTCAGGCGCCTTTCGACGGACGCCGTTCGAGGTCGCGCGCATAGGCAAGAAGCTCTTCGAAATCGAGGTCGATATGCTCGCGTGCATGGCGCTGGGCGGCACGCATGTCGCCGCCCTTTAGCCGCGCCACATAGGTCTCGTGGACATCCTCGGCCGGTACGGCTTCCCTGCGCGCCTGCTGGTGCAGGGCGAAGTACATCTGCAAACGGCTGGTCAGCCTTTGCCAGGTTTCCAGGAGCACCGAATTATCGGCCCATTCATGAATCAGGCCATGCAGTTGCAGGGCGGTTTCGATCTGCCTTGTGGTGTCTCGGTCGCGCGTCGCCTGCTTCACTGCCTCGTGGCGCCGGTCAAGCTCGTCGAAGAAGCGCTGGTCGCGCAGCTTCCACATCCGCTCGATGGCGAATTCGTCCAGCACCTTGTTGAGCGAATAGGCATCGTCGATGTCCTTGGCGGTGACATTGATGACGAAGGTGCCGGCATAGGGGATGCTGGTCAGGACGCCTTCCTGCACCAGCTCGCGCATCGCCTCGCGCAGCGGCGCGCGGCTGACCCGCATCTGTTCGGAAATCCTGAGTTCGTTCAGCTTCTGGCCTGGCTGGAGCTGACCGGTCAGGATTGCGCGCCGCAGCAGTGCCACGATTTCGGCACGGCGCGTCGTGTCGGCAATCGGACTGAACTCCGTCTTCACCATCCGGCTCACTCCAAGCAAGAGCAGATAGCAAGACAATCAGATTGTCGACAATCTAACAAGGGGCCATGCTCTAATTTCTGATCGTTGCTTGGCGGCTCGGCCGGATGCGAGTGGGTCAGATCAGGCCGCGCGGCCATAGAAGCCGACGCGCTCCTCTTCGCTGAACATCACACCCGGCCTTTCATAGTAGGAGAACACCGCGATCATGCGTTCGCGTTCGCCCTCGACCGTGGTGACGCGGTGCGCGGTGTTCTTGCCGCGAAACACGTTCAGCGTACCCGGTTTCATGCGCAGGATCCTGGCGTCGGGGTCACGCCCTTCGAGCAGCCGGGCGACGCCCTCGTAATTCGGGTTGTCATCCGACCTGAGATCGGTGCGGTATTCGAGGTCGCCGCCGCGTTGCGCCTGCTGCAGCAGCAAGGTCGTCGTGAATTCCGAGCGGTCGAAGTGCCAGTTCAGCGCTTCGCCGGCGCGATAGGCCATGACATTGGCGCGGGCCAGCGGATCTTGCATGACGTGCAGCTTTGCCTTCCCCATCGTGGCCGCGAGGAAACGCACGAGCGGTTCGTATTCGTAGATTGCCATCACCGTGCTGCCCGCAATCTGGTCGGCGCAGACAGTGTGGCTGATGGTTTCGACCTGGCGTAGCGCGGGGTGGCCAGGCGCGAGTTCGGGAATGCTGGGCTTGAAGTAGATGTTGTGCATGCGCTTGTGGACATGGGACCGTGAGTCCATGACCGGCTTGATTTCCCGCACCGCTTGTTCGGCGACGCCGGGCCTTAAGAAACCTTCGAGATTGAACATGCCGTCGGCTTCGAGTGCGGCGAGCGACTGCTCGACGAGGCGGTTCCATTCGGGGCTGCCTTCACGGTCGAGCGGATAACGGTCGAGATCGAGAATGTCTTTCATGTCGCGTGCTCCATCGGTTGGGCACATAGGACGGCAAAAAATTCTTTCTCTCAACGCGGAAAATTATTAGGAATGGGCAAGAAAAACTTAATGGAGGTGGAGATGGAAAGGTTGCCGCCGCTGAATGCGATCAAGGCGTTCGAGGTCGCCGCCCGCGCCGGCAGCTTCACCTTAGCCGCCAGCGAGCTTGGCGTCTCCTCAGCGGCGGTCAGCCAGCAGATTCGCAACCTCGAGACCTGGTTCGGCAAGCAGTTGTTCGTGCGCACGGGCAACCGCATCACGCTGACGGACGCCGGCCACGCCATCTATCCGCAGACCGCGCGGGCGCTTGGCGATATCGCCGCCATCGGCCAGCGCATGCTGGAGGGCGGCTTGCGGACGCGCCTTTGTCGTCAGCGTCCCGTTTTCTCTGGCCGAGTTCTGGTTGGCGCCGAGACTGGCCGTGCTTCTCGATGCCTTCCCGCACATGGCGATCGACGTGCGCGCCGAGGATGATCCCATCGACCTGATGCGCTGGAATGTCGACGTGCGCATCAGCTATGGCGACTACCACTATCCCGGCCTGCGGATGGTCCGCCTAGTCCATGATGATGTCCTGCCGGTCTGCGCGCCGGAATTCTGGCGGCGGCACGGCAACGACGATGCGAGCCTCGTCGATTTTCACGAGAGCCTGTTCATCCACACCAACTGGGGACCGAACTATGCCTCGCATCCGACCTGGGCCGATTGGTTCGCGGCGTGCGGCGGCAGCCGCTCGCCCGATCCGTCGCATGGGCGCCGCGTCGGCCTGTCGAGCCTGGCGATAAGCTCGGCGCGGTTGGGCCTTGGCATTGCCCTTGGACAGCGGGTGGTGGCGCAGGCGGACCTGGATGCGGGCCGCCTGATTGCGCTTTCTTCCGTCTCGGTGCGCCTGGGACACCCCTATTGCGCCTTCATGCCGCCGGCAAAGGCCGACCGCGCCGATGTCGCCGCTCTGGTCGGCCTGCTCGTGAAAACGGCGCCCTCGACCTGAGAAAAGGTCGGGGGCGCCGCGCGGAAACCGGGCCTGCGGGGGAGTCAGGTAGCCGGTTTCTGTGGAAGGGGAGAAATCGGCATTCCGGGGCCGATCTTCTGCAGATTGCCTGTGATCACCTGGTCGCCTTCGCTGACGCCGCTGAGGATGGCGACCATGTCGCCGCTGGTCGGCCCCAGTGAAACCAGCCGCTGGTCGACCGTATTGCCCTTGCCGACGACGTAGAGATATTTGCCGAGCTGGCTTGACCCGAGCGCGACCTGCGGCACCATCAGCGCATCCGGCTGTTGTTTGACGTGCAGCCGCACCCGAACATACTGGCCAGGCAAGAGCGTGAACTTGGCGTTGCCGATGGTGGCGCGCGCGGTGATCGTACCGGTCGAATGGTCGATCGTGTTGTCGATGAAGGTGAGTTCGCCCTTCTGGTGGGCTTCGGTCTCACCCGGAAGCAGGATCTCGACCTCGATGGGGCCGGCGGCACGCGCCTCCTCGATCTGCGCCAGATCCGTCTCGCTCGGATTGAAGGTGACGTAGATCGGATCGAGTTGCACCAGCGTGTTGAGCACGGTGCCGGCAACGCTGACCAGCGTTCCCACGGAAGCCTGGTTGCGGCCCAGACGTCCGGCGAACGGTGCGTGGATTTCCGCGTAGCTCAGATTGAGCTCGGCCGTGCGCACGGCCGCCTGGTTGAGCGCCAGCGACGCCTGCGCCTCGCGCAAGGTGCTGGTGCGCTGGTCGAAGCTGTCCTTGTCCAGGTAACCGCTCTTGGCGAGTTCGGTACCGCGGCCGAGATTGGACCGCGCATAATCGAGTGTCGCCGTATCCCGCTGCACCTGAGCCTTCGCCTGGTCGAGCGCGGCCTGGAAGTCGTCGGGCGAGATTTTGTAGAGCAGATCGCCCTGCCGCACATCGGCGCCGTCTTGCGCCGTCTGTTCCTGCAGGTAGCCGGGGACGCGCGCCTGCAGCGTGATGCTGCGGATCGGCTCGATCCGCGCGGCATAATCGAGGTAGATCGGGATCGTCTTCTTGACGACGTTCGCCACCGGCACCGGCATGACGAACGCGGCTGGAGCCGGCGTCGCCGCTCCGGCCGTGCCGGCGCTGAGCCGCAGGTTGCCCATGTCCAGCAGGTGGACGCTTGCCACTGAGATCGCGCCCAGCGCGACAGCGGTTCCCAACGCGATTTTCCATTTACGCATGATCAGTCTCCAATTTCATTCGGCCGCTTCCGCCAGGGGCGGGTAGGCGGGGTTGGCCGTTGGTTCAGTGTGTTGAGAAGCGGGCTCTTCGCCGCCACGCCGTTCGCGCAACTGTTCGATGACCGCGTAGAAGACCGGCACGAACACCAGCGACAGGATGGTCGCCGCCACCATGCCGCCAAACACGGTGGTGCCGATCGACTGACGGCTTGCCGCACCCGCGCCGGTGGCGATCATCAGCGGTACCACGCCGAGGATGAAGGCGAACGCGGTCATCAGGATCGGCCGCAGTCTCAGCCGCGCGGCCTCCATCGACGCCTCGACGATGCTGAGGCCTTCCTCGCGCCGCCGTCTTGCGAACTCGACGATCAGAATGGCGTTCTTGGCCGCCAGGCCGATCAGCATGACGAAGCCGATCTGCGAATAGACGTCGATCTGCATGCCGCGCGCCCAGAGCGCGGCGAACGCGCCGAACAGAGCGAGCGGCACCGCCAGCAGCACCATGAACGGCATCGCCCAGCTCTCGTACTGCGCCGCCAGGATCAGGAAGACGAAGACGATGGCCAGCGCAAAGACCACCGACGCGATCGACCCCGCCTTGAGCTCCTGGAAGGTGATGCCGGTCCATTCGAAACCGAAGTCCCTGGGCAGCGCGGTCGCCGCGGCCCGTTCCATGGCGGCGACCGCCTGGCCCGACGAGTAGCCGGGCGCGGCGCCGCCATTGATGGTGGCCGAGGCGTTGTTGTTGTAGTGCGGCACGGTTTCCGGACCGACGAACGGCACCAGCTTGCCCAGCGTGCTGAGCGGCACCATCCCGCCGGAAGCGTTGCGCACGTAAAGCCGCGAAATGTCGGCGGCACCCGCACGTGCATCCTTGTCGGCCTGGATGGTCACCCGGAAGGTTCGGCCGAACAGGTTGAAGTCGTTGACGTAGAGCGAGCCGAGATAGATCTGCAGCGTGTTGAAGACGTCGGGCAGGTTGAGGCCGAGCAGCTTCGCCTTGGCGCGGTCGAGGTCGTAGTTGAACTGCGGCGTCGAGGTCGAGAACGGCGAGAACAGCTGTTGGGGATTGATTTCCGGCTGCTTGCGTGCCTCCGCGATCACCGCTTGCGTGGCATCGTTGAGGGCCGTGCTGCCGCGACCGGTGAGGTCCTCGACGACGAATTCGAAGCCACCGGTGGTGCCGATGCCGGGGATGGAGGGCGGATCGAAGGACAGCGCGAAGGCTTCCGGAATCTGCAGCAGCTTGCCGCGCACGTCGGCGACGAGCTTCGAGGCACTCTGGTCGGGGCCACGCTCCTCCCATGGCTTGAGGATGGCGAACTCCACCGCCGAGTTCGACTGCGCGGCGCTGGTCAGGAAGTTCAGGCCGCTGATCGAACCGACGATGTCGACGCCGGGTGTCGCCTGCAGGATGTCGCGCGCCTTCTGTGCCACCGCGTCGGTGCGCTCCAGCGAAGCGCCGTCGGGCAGCTGAATGACGACGAAGAAATATCCCTGGTCCTCGACCGGAAGGAAGGTCGAGGGCAGCTTTTGCCAGACGAAGTAGGTGGCGACCAGGCCGGCCGCAAACAGACCGAGCATGATCCAGCGCAGCCGGATCAGGATGCGCACGCCATTGGCATAGGTATGCGACAGCCTGTCGAAGCCTGTGTTGAACCAGCGGAACAGGAAGAATTGCGTCTCGCCGCGATGGCGCAGGAAGGCGGCACTGAGCGCCGGGCTGAGCGTCAGCGAATTGAAGGCCGAGATACCGACGGAGATCGCCACTGTCAGCGCGAACTGGTTGTAGAGCTTTCCGGAGACGCCGGGAATGAAGGCAACCGGCACGAACACGGCCATGAGCACCGCGGTGGTGGCAATGATGGGGCCCGTAACCTCGGCCATGGCGGCTTTCGTCGCCGCCAGTGGTTTCAGCCCGGCCTCGAGCTGCCGCTCGACATTCTCGACCACGACGATGGCATCGTCAACGACAAGGCCGATTGCCAGAACCATGCCGAGGAGCGAGAGCATGTTGAGCGAGAAACCCATCATCTCCATGATGACGAGAGTAGCCACCAGCGACACCGGGATGGCGATGGTCGGAATGATGGTTGTGCGCCAGCTCTGCAGGAAGATGAACACCACCGCCACGACGAGCACGAGGGCTTCGCCGAGCGTGATCAGCACGTCATGCATCGAGGCCGAGACGAAGCGTGTCGTGTCGTAGTGCATGGCATAATCGACGCCCTTGGGAAAACGGGCCGACAGTTCCTGCATCTTGTCCTTGACGCGCTGTTGCAGATCGAGCGCGTTGGAGCCGGGCATCTGGTAGACGGCCAGCACGACGGTCGGGTCCTTGCCGAAGAAGGCCGAGGACGAATATTGCAGGGCGCCGAGTTCGATACGGGCGACGTCACGCAGCCGCACCAGCGAACCCGTATCGGTGTTGGCACGCACGACGATATCGCCGAATTCCTTCGGGTCGCTCAACCGGCCGACGGCGTTGACCTGCATCTCGAAGGCGGTGCCGGCCGGCGCCGGCGACTGGCCGATCTTGCCGGCCGCCACCTGGACGTTTTGTTCGGCGATGGCGTTCTGGACGTCGACCGCGGTGATGCCGAGATTGGCGAGCTTGTCCGGGTCGAGCCAGATGCGCATCGAATAGCGCCGCTCGCCGAAGATCTGGACGTCGCCAACGCCTTGCAGTCGCTTCAGCGGGTCGACGACCTGCAGATAGGCAAGGTTGGAGAGCGCAACCGGATCGACAGACTTGTCTGGCGAGGTCAGGTTGACGATGAGGACGAAATTCGGGTTCTGCTTCTTGATCGTCACGCCGCCCTGGTTGACGATTGCCGGCAGCGACGAGGCCGCCTGCGAGACACGGTTCTGCACGTCGACAGCAGCGGTGCTCAGGGAATAGCCGACGTCGAAGGTGATGGTGATGGTCGACGAGCCGTCATTCGAGCTCGTCGACGACATGTAGGTCATGCCTTGGACGCCGTTGATCTGCTGCTCCAGCGGCGTCGTCACGGTGTCGGCCACCACTTGCGCGCTGGCGCCGGGATAGTGGGCGCTGACCACGACCTGGGGTGGCGTGATGTCGGGAAACTGCGAGACCGGCAGCAGGAAATAACAAATCGTCCCGGCGAGCACCATGATGATGGCGATCGCCGAGGCGAAGATCGGACGATGGATGAAGAAGTTTACCACGACACGCACGCCTCTCCGGCCGCTCTCGCCCGCCCGAAGGCGCTGGCGACCCTGGACAACTGGCCGTGACCGTCACGAGACACTTCCCGTGAACGCAGCAACGGCACCTCGCGACGCTGCCCGTCGGCAAGCGAGCGCAGCATGTTCTCGAAGGCTCGGGGGTCGACCCCATCTGCTTTCATGACCAGCCGGATCATCGGATCCCGGACGGCTTCATCTATGGTAAGATCGCGGCGCTGTGGCATTGGCCGGCTCCTTGTCTGTCGATTCGCAGCCATGCTCGCGAACCGTTTTTCATCTCTTCACCGGCCGAGGCCGCATGATTGGCAATCTTTTCGTCCATCTCGATGTGGTAGGACCAACTCACGACCTTGTTATTGACGATGGACGCTATAGGTGTTACCAGTAAGTAACATTCTGGAAGTTACAGACCGGTAACACCCTAGTCAAGAGGTGGCCGAGAGTTTTTTGGAAACGAAAGGAGATCATGATGACAGACGGCGTCGTGGAGCGCTCTCGTCCCCGGGATCGGATTCTGGAGACAGCACGCGACATGTTCCACAAGCACGGTATCAAGGGCGTCGGCGTCGACGCGATCACCGAGGCTGCCGGCACGAACAAGATGACGCTCTATCGTCACTTCGAATCCAAGGACGATCTCATCGTCGAGTGCCTGCGCGCCAACGCGGCCAAGGCCGGCGCCATGTGGGAGGCCTTCGAGGCCGAATTTCCCGGCGACAAGCTTGCTCAGCTTCACGCCTGGGTCCGCAAGGCGGCCGCCATGCTCAACGCTGACGGCCGAGGTTGCGACATGGCCAATGCCGCGGCCGAACTGACCGAGCCGGACCATCCGGCCAGACGTGTCATCAAGGAACTTAAGGAAGCCCAGCGCGAACGCCTGGTCGGGCTGTGCCGGGATGCCGGCATCGGCCAGGCCGAACTTCTCGCCGATACGCTATCGCTGCTGTTTGAGGGCGCGCGCGTCAGCGTGCAGACCGTGGGCACCGAGGGGCCGAGCACGCAGTTCGTGCGTATGGCCGAGGGGCTGATCGTTTCCTTCAGGGGCACCGCGGCAGGCTGACATCTGCCGGCCCCGACGGCGTTGCGCTATACCGGAACGGGCGCTCTTTGCGTCTTGGCGGCGCCACGCCCGTTTGCGACCAGAACGAAAAAAGCCCGCTGCCGGGAGGAGGTGGCAGCGGGCTCGATTTCGAATGTGGCGCGGGAGGAGGTGCACCCCATTCAAGGCCGGCATCGCATCTGGGAGGAGTAGATGGCCGACACCCAGAAGCTACGAGTTGCCCAACGATTCGGCAACGATGAATTGTGCATAGCTGCTGTGCAGATTCGCCATGGCGGAGCGTCAATTCGGTAAGCGCGACCTCACTGCACCGGCACGTTTTCCCTGAAAATCAGTCTGGGCTCGATGAATTTACGCGTCAGATAAGGCGCCGATGATGCGATCGAGCCGAGCAGTTGAATCACCGACTGCTCGGCGATCAGCCTGGCGTTCTGGTCGATGACGACATCGACAAGGTCGTCGACGAGGTAGCCGCGCGTCTCCCTGGTCAGGTCGTGGCAGATAAACACCGGCTTGCGGTTGGGCCGCGCCTCCCGGATGGCTTTCGCAATGCCCGAGCGCCCGGCACCGACGCAATAGATGCCGAGCAGTTCCGGTTCATTGCGCAGCGCCTTCATGGTCTCGGCATAGCTGGCATCCGGCTCGTCGTTGATCTCGACGGCGCTGCTGACGGCGAGGTTGGGAAACTCCTCGCCGAGAACGGAGCGGAAGCCCATTTCGCGCTCCTCATGGCCGCGATAGGAACGCGAGCCGACGACCATCGCCAACTGTCCCTCGCGGCCGCCGAGGAAGCGTCCCATCAGAAGTGCCGCCGTCCGTCCCGCCACGCGATTGTCGATCCCGACATAGGCCGAGCGGGGGGCGGCCGGAATATCGGATACCAACGTCACCAGGCGGATGCCGGCCTCGACCATGTCGCGCAGGATGTTGCGTGTCCTGGGATGATCGACGGCGATGACACCGACGCCATTGGCCCGCAACGACAGCTTTTCGACCGCCGTCTGCAGCGCATTGGGCGCGATGCCGGCAAGATTGTGGATCCGGCAGGACGCCACCAGCGGCAGGCGTGAGGCGTAGTTCTCGATATGCTTTGCCAGGTCGTGCATGAAGGCGTTGCTGCCGATGGGCAGGAAGAACTCGAGGTTCGCGGGCTTGGAGGGAAGCGTCACCTGGCCGGCGACCGGCAGATAGCCGAGCTGCTTGGCGGCCTCCATGACGCGCTGCCTATTGGCGGCGCTCGCTCCGGGCCGATTGTTGAGCACCCTGTCGACCGTGGCGGTCGACAGCCCGCAGTTCCTGGCAATGTCGAAGACGGTGGCCTTCATGCCGCGACCCTATGCGCCGATGCCCCTTCTCAACGCCCAGGCTCGTCGTCGGCGATGGCGTCGTGGATGTCCTTGTCCGACATGCCGGTGATGATGCGCTCGACTTCCGTCACTGTCGTCGTCTTCGGATCGATGTCGTCGGCGACCACTTTGCCCCTGCGCATGACGACGATGCGGTCGACCACTTGGAAGACATGGTGGATGTTGTGCGCGATGAAGATGCAGGAGTGGCCGGAATCACGTGCGTTGCGCACGAAACTGAGGACCCCTTGCGTTTCGGCGACGCCGAGATTGTTGGTCGGCTCGTCGAGGATGATCAGGTCGCTGTCGAAATGCATGGCGCGCGCGATCGCGACGGCTTGCCGCTCGCCGCCGGAAAGCGAGCCGATCGGCGTCGTCGGCGGGATGTTCTTGGAGATGCCGACCTGCTTGAGCAGGTCGCGGGCTACCGTGTTCATGGCGTCCTGGTCCATGCGGTTGAGGAAGCGCGGCGGCTTGATCGGTTCACGCCCCAGGAACAGGTTGCGCGCGATCGACAATTGCGTGACCAGGGCGGAGTCCTGGTAGATGGTCTCGATGCCATGGGCGATGGCGTCGCTGGTGTCGCGCAGGGTGACCTTCTTGCCGCGGATGAAGATGTCGCCGCTGGTCAGCGGCACCGCGCCGGAGAGAACCTTGATCAGCGTCGACTTGCCGGCGCCATTGTCGCCCAGCAGGCCGACGATCTCACGTTCGTTGACATGGAAGTTGGCGTCCACCAGCGCCTGCACCCGCCCATAGGACTTGCGGATGTTCCGCATGCGGATCAATGGCTCGGCCATGGTTCAAGTCCCCGCCTGGTGCCGGCGTTCCAGCCATGAATGCAGCGCCATCATGCCAAGGATGATCGCGCCGATGAAGATGTTGTAGGCAAGGCCCGGCACGCCGATCAGCACGATGCCGTTGCGCATGACGCGCAGGATCAGGATGCCGAGCACGGTGCCGATGATGGTGCCGCGCCCGCCGGTCAGCGCCGTGCCGCCGATCACCACCATGGCGATCACTTCGAGCTCGTAGCCGGTGCCGCTGTTGGGATTGGCCGCGGATGTGCGCAGCGAGGAGATGACGCCGGCAAGCGAGGCCATGACCGAAGACAGCACGAACAGGCCGACCTTGACGCGGTTGACGTTGACGCCGCGTGCGCGCGCCGCGCTGGGATTGCCGCCCGCCGCCTGGATCCAGTTGCCAGTCCGGCTTTGCGTCAGCACATAGCCGAGCGCGATGGCCGCGGCGACGAACCAGAACAGCGACATGTATATGCGGAACGGCCCGATGAAGAAGTCGCCGACCAGCGCTTGCGCCAGCCAGCTGCCTTCGGCGCTCCAGGTTCGCTGCGGAAACCCGTCGGTGATGAAAAGCGCGCTGCCGCGCACCACGAGCAGCATGCCGAGCGTCACCAGGAACGACGGGATCTTGAGCTGCGTGACGAACCAGCCATTGACCAGGCCGATCAAGGCGGCGACCACCAGAGCGACGACGAAGCCCATCTCCAGCGAGGTGGCGCCGGCGTTGAACAGCGTCCACATCAGCACCGGCGAGAAGCCGAACAGCGAACCGACGGAGAGGTCGAATTCGCCCGACGTCATCAACAGCGTCATCGCCAGCGCGATCAGGCCGAGTTCGACCGTGAAGGCCAGCGTGTTCGAGATGTTCTGCGGTGACAGGAAATCGTGATTGAAGCCCCAGAAAACGGCGACCTCGGCGATAAGCAGAACGAAGGGTCCGAATTCCGGCCGCGCGACCAGGCGTTGGATGAGCGAATGATTTTCCACAGGCAACCCGCGACATGTTTGGAACGGGCCGCGACCGCCACCGCAATGGGCGGAGAGGTCGCGGCGCAGGAAGATATCTGGCGCCGTGCGAGGATGCACGGCGCCAGGATCGCGGGATTATTTTCCGGACAGGATCTTGTCGTAGACGCCGGCGGTGTCCTTCTCATAGAGCGCGCCGGTGATGACGTTGAAGCCCGGAGGAATGCCGCTGGCCGCCATGTTGGCGAGCGACAGCGCGACGTAGCTGGTCGCCTGCGGGTCCTGCCACTGACCGGCGTTGACATAGCCGTTCAGCACTTCCTGGGTGGTGTCGAGCGAGTTGCCCCAGCCGACGACCGGGATTTCGCCCGGCTTGACGCCGACCTGGTCGAACACGCGCTTGATCGAGCCGGTGACGAGGTCGCCCAGGCCGATGATGGCGTTGACCTTACCCTTGTGGGCGGTGAGGTAGTCCACCATGCGGTTGATCACCTCGGCCTGATCGAGCGTCGCCTCGGTCACCTCATAGGTGATGCCGAGCGGGCCGAAGACGCTCTTGATGCCTTCTTCTTCCTGCACGCCGTAGGTGGCGCCGGGGATCTCGACCGGCATCCAGACGAAGTCGCCCTTCTTCACCAGGCCCTTGTCGACCAGATATTGCGCCCAGTGCTTGCCGAAGGTGACGTTGTCGCCGCCGACATAGGCGTTGAAATTGGCCTTGGGATCGGGCGTGTTGAAGTTGATGATCGGGACGTTGGCCGCGCGCGCTTCCTTGACGATTTCGACCAGGCTGCCCGGATCGGGACTGGTGGTGACGATGCCGTCGGCCTTGGCGGAGAGGGCGGCGCGGACCGCCTCCTGCTGCGAGGCGACGTCACCATTGTGGAACGAGGTGTTGACGGTGTTGCCGGTGTCCTTGGCCCATTGCTTGGCGCCGGCAAGGAAGTAGGTCCAGACCGGGTCGGCCGGCCCGCCATGTGAAATCCAGTAGAACGTCTTGGCCTGCGCGGCTGCGGGTAGGACCGTCAGCGCGATCAGCAGGCCGTAGAGCACAAGTCTCAGTCTTGTCAGCATTTGATTTCCTCCCGGTTGAAGATGATCCGTCCCTTGTTCCGGCTTCAGCCGGATTTGCGTCCTTTGCCAGCGCGATCGAATGCCTAAGAGCATTCCCTTTTTCGACGGATGGCAAGCCTCCATCCGCAGATGTAGTTGGCGCATGACGCGGCGCCATCAACGACCCCATCAGATCGCATCAGTTGGGATGATTTTCTCAGGGCATCGGATGATTGTCACCCCGCCTCAGCCAGGCGAACTGTCCTGGCCTTGTTCGGGCGGTCATTTGGGGTGAAGGCCCCTGAAGAACCGCTCAGAGCAGGCCGGCCTTGGCGAGATCGCGCATCAAATGGCTGGCGCCGTAGGTCCAGTGCGGGCAATCGGGCGACAGCCGCACGCGATTGACCAGCGCGCCGAATTTCTCCGACGAGATGGTGACGATGTCGCCGACCTTGTGCGTGAAGCCCTTGCCCTTTTCGCCGCGGTCCTTCGAGGGCACGAACATGGTGCCGAGATAGAGGGCCAGCCCGTCCGGATACTGGTGGTGCGGTCCCATGGCGGCGGCGACCAGTTCCTCCGGCGAGCGGCTGATCTCGGCCATCGAGCTTGCGCCTTCCAGCGAGAATCCATCCTGGCCCTCGACCTTCAGGCGCACGACGGCGCGCTTCACGTCATCGATCGAGAACGCGTCGTCGAACAGGCGGATGAAGGGGCCGAGGGAGGCGGAGGCGTTGTTGTCCTTGGCCTTGCCGAGCAGCAGCGCCGAACGCCCTTCGACGTCGCGCAGATTGACATCGTTGCCGATTGTCGCGCCGACGATCCTGCCGCTCGAGGCGGCGATCATGGCGATCTCCGGCTCCGGATTGTTCCAGGTCGACTCCGGGTGGAGGCCGACATCGGCGCCGAAGCCGACAGAGGCCATGGGCTGACACTTGGTGAAGATCTCGGCGTCGGGGCCGATGCCCACTTCCAGATACTGCGACCAGGCGCCGCGCGAAATCAGCTTGGCCTTGATTTCCATCGCCTCGGGCGAGCCGGGCTTGAGCTTGGACAGGTCATGGCCGATCAGCCCGGCAATGTCGGCGCGGATGGCGTCGGCCTTTTCCGCCGAGCCGCGCGCCTGTTCCTCGATCACCCGTTCGAGCAGGCTGACGACGAAGGTGACGCCGGATGCCTTGATCGCCTGCAGGTCGACCGGGGAAAGCAGATAGGGTTTTGCCGGATCGCGCGTGGCCTCGAAACTGTTGGCTGCGATATCGTTGAGTGAACCGATTGGCGTGCCCTTGGCCGAGCGCACATGGCCGGCCGGATCGGCCAATTCGCAGACCTCACGCACGGTGGGCGCCCCGCTCGACGTGATGTCGAAGACGGTGCCGTCACGCACCGTGACCACCAGGGGATGCGAGGCGGCGCTGCTCCTGGCGCGGCCGACAAAAAGGCCCTCGGTCGGCAGATGCGTCGGGTTCGTCATGCGCGCGATCCTCTGATCGTCGAAATGTGGAACTTGCCGGGTCGGCGCGGCACTTTCACCGGATTCCGCCCAAAGGTCTATCCCATTCAATGGGTGATCCAAACTGCTGTTTCGTCCCATGAAATTGCGGCTCTCCGGCAGCGGGGGCGCGTCGGGCACCGTCAGAACCGGCTTGGTTCTTTTCAAGAACATGAAACTTGCGGGGGTCTTTTACGCGAGGCGTTTAGGCCTCGTCGACGTGGTTCAATGAACCTCTGACGCCAGTCACAACCGTTCTAGCTTTGGGATTCCACTTGACAGTTTCATGAATATGAAAAACTCTTCGGCAATTTCAATCTTGGGGTGAGCCGATCGATGTCGACCCCGGCTGCAGCACAGATGTCCGAGGCCCGGTCTTCGTCGGGCTTCCGCTTCGCCATGCTGCTGCCGGGGGCGCTGGTCACCTTCCTGCTGATCCTGTTTGCGCTTGGCCTCGTGCTTTTCCTTGCCTTCCGCGGCAATGACGGTTCGCTGCTGGGCAGCGGCTTCGGCCTGGCGAATTTCGCCGCCGTGGTTTTCGATCCGCTGTATTGGACGGTGACGCTGCGCTCGCTGGTCATCGCCGCGCTGGTCACCCTGGCCACGGTCGTCACCGCCTACCCCGTTGCTTACTACCTTGCGTTCTACGCCGGGCGTCGTCGCGGCCTGCTCCTGTTCCTGGTGACGCTGCCGTTCTGGACCAGCTACCTGCTGCGCGTCTTCGCCTGGAAGATCGTGCTCGCCTATAATGGCGTCTTGAATTCGGCGCTGATCGAAAGCGGTATCTGGTCCCAGCCGACATTGGCTTTTCTCAACACTCCGGCCGCTGTCGTCGTCACGCTCGCCCACGCCTACGCGCCCTTCGCCATCCTGCCGATCTATGTGGCGCTGGAGACCATTCCGAAATCGTTGATCGAGGCAGCTTCTGACCTTGGAGCGCGGCCGTTCACGTCCTTTCGCCGTGTCGTGCTGCCGAACTCGATGCCGGGCGTCCTGGCCGCGGCTCTGGTCGTCTTCGTGCCGACCGTGGGCGACTATGTCACGCCGGCCATGGTCGGCGGCCCGGCCAGCACCATGATAGGCACGCTTATCCAGTCGCAGTTCGGCAAGGCCAATGACTGGCCATTCGGCGCGGCTCTGTCGGTCTGCGTCATGCTGGTGATCCTGGTCGTGGTGCTGGTCGCACGCGGCGCCGACCGCAGATTTGGCAGCCGCACATGAAGGTCGCACGCTTCACCGCGAAACCAGACGGCCGCTGGCTCGGCCTCTATGTTCTTGCCTATCTGGTGTTTCTCTATCTGCCTATCCTGCTGATACCGCTGTTTTCCTTCAACGACTCCATCCAGGCGGCATTTCCGCTGCAGGGCTTCACGCTTCAGTGGTACGCGACCCTCTATGGCAATTCGGCCCTCTCCGGCGCGCTCTTGAACAGTCTCGTCATCGGCGTCATCGCGGCCACCGGCGCCACGCTGTGCGGCATCACCGTGTCCTACATGGACCTCTACGGCCGCTCGCCCTTGGCCGCCACCATCAGCGCCATCGCGCGGCTGCCGATCCTCATTCCCGGCGTCATCGTCGGCATATCGCTGCTGATCCTGATCAACCTCGTCGGCCTCGGACCGTCGCGTATCGCCATCGTGCTCGGCCATATATTGGTGGCGCTGCCGACCACGGTGGTCGTCATGCGTAGCCGCTTTGCCGCCATTCCCAAGACGGTTCGCGAGGCGGCCCTCGACCTTGGCGCCTCCGACTGGACGACGTTCCGGCGCGTCATGCTGCCGCTCAGCCTGCCCGCGGTGCTGTCGGCCTTCATGCTCGCCTTCCTGATCTCCTTCGACGAATTCATCGTCGTCTTTTTCCTTGCCGGCACGCAGCCGACACTGCCGCTCTACATTTGGAGCCAACTGCGCTTTCCCCGGTCCCTGCCGACCGTCATGGCGCTAGGGACGATGATCCTGGCCGTATCTTTCATCATTGCCGGCACCGCCGAGATCCTGCGCCATCGCGGGCTCGGTGCGGTGCGCCGGACACTTGCAAATCCAGCATGACCACAACGCCGATCACAACAAAGAAGAGGAGAACGAAAATGGCATTCCACCTGAAATCGATAGCCGGACACAAGGCTAGGGCCGGCCTCGCCGCACTGGTGCTCGCACTGTCGTCGACCGTGGCGCTGGCCGCCGAGAAGCTGCAATATTTCACTTGGTCGGGCTATGAGTTGCCCGACTTCAACAAGAGCTTCCTTGCCGCCCATCCCGATGGCGTCGAGGCCTCGATCTTTGGCGACGACGACGACGCCTTCACCAAGGTCAAGGCAGGCTTCCGCCCCGATATAGCGCATCCCTGCTACGACAAGGTGGCACGCTGGAACAAGGAAGGCCTGCTGCAGCCGATCGACACCAAGCGCATCAAGAACTGGGATTCGATCTTCCCGGTTTTCAAGAACCTGCCCGATTTGCAGGCCGGTGACGGCAAGGTCTGGATGGTGCCGTGGGACTGGGGCAACACCTCGATCCTCTATCGCACCGATCTGGTGAAGAACCCGGAGGCGAGCTGGAACATGCTGTGGGACAAGCAGTATGCCGGCCGCATGGCGACTATAGACGCCGTCCACGACACGCCCATCGTCGCGGCGCTGCTCGCCGGCGTGAATCCCTTCGACATGACGGCGGACCAGATGGACAAGGTCGCCGAAAAGCTGCGCGAACAGCGGCCGCTGCTGTCGAGCTACACCACCGACATGACGTCGGTGGAACAGGCGCTGGCCAGCGGCCAGTTGGTCGCCGCCATGACCTGGAACGCGTCGGCCACTTCGCTCAAGAAGCAGGGCGTGCCGGTCGAGTTCATGAAGCCGAAGGAGGGCATGCTGACCTGGGCCTGCGGCTTCGTCATGCTCAAGGACGCCAAGAACGTCGATCTCGCCTACGACTTCATCAACAGCCGGCTGGACGCCGAGTCGGGCAAGTTCCTTATCGAGTCCTACGGCTATGGCAGTTCACTCAGCACCGCCTTCGCCGGCGTGCCGAAGGAGGAACTGGAAAAGCTGCAGCTGCCGTCCGACCCCGAAGTCATGCTGAAAAGCACCATCTTCACCGGCCCGATGAAGCAGAACGACGATATGGCGAAGATGTTCGAGAAGGTGAAGGCCGGCGGGTAAGCGCGGTTCTTCCTTCTCCCTCTTGTGGGAGAAGGTGGATCGGCGCGCAGCGCCGAGACGGATGAGGGGTGAGTGAAGGATCGCCGTCCTTGCCAAGCTGGAACACCCCTCATCCGTCGCCTTCGGCGACACCTTCTCCCACAAGGGGAGAAGGGAGGCCCTCTCGGCGCTGCGCCGCGCCCGCAAATAAAACGCAACAAGGATCACCGATGGACATGCTTGACGAAGCCGCCGAGAAGCCCAAAGACGATGCCGACGTTCGCGTCGGCCGGCGCGTGCGGGCACTACGGCTCGAGCGCCGCCTTTCGCTGGCGGAGCTTGCCGCCAGGGCAGGCGTATCCATCGGTGCGCTGAGCCAGATCGAGCGCGGCATGTCCTCGTTGCGCGTCAAGGTGATCTGGCCGCTCGCGGCGGCTCTGGACATCGAACCCTCGGCGTTGATCGCCGACGGCGACGATGCCGTCAGCGATCTTTATTGCGTGCGCGCCAACAGCCGCCGCGCCATTCCTGTGAAGTCCGAAGGCATCGCCAAGGCGCTGCTGTCGCCGCCGGGCGCGACGCTGACCGGCATGCTGGTGACGGTGGAAGCCGGTGGTGGCACGGCGGAAGCATACGCGCATGCCGGCCATGAATTCGGCTTGGTGCTTTCGGGCGAGGTCGAACTGGTGGTGGACTCGACAAAATACGTGCTGAAGACCGGCGACAGTTTTGCCTTCAAGAGCACGCTGTTGCACGCTTTCCGCAATCCCGGTGGCGAGCAATGCCGGATCCTCTGGGTCAACACCACGAAACCCTCGGAGGTTCGTGATGGCGCCTGATCCGCTCGTCCGGCTGCAGGCTGTCTCGAAGATTTTTCCCGGCGGCATTGTCGGGCTCGACGCCGTCGATCTCGACATCATCAGCGGCGAATTCATTACGCTGCTCGGGCCGTCCGGCTGCGGCAAGACCACCAGCCTGCGCGTCATCGCCGGTTTCGAAAGCCCGTCGAGCGGCGCAGTGCTGCTCGACGGCCGCGACATCACCGCGCTTCGGCCCTTCGATCGGCCGGTCAACACGGTGTTCCAGGACTACGCGCTGTTTCCGCACATGAACGTCGCCGAGAATGTCGGCTTTGGTCTGTCGCTGCGCAAATTGTCGGGAGCCGAACAGGCAAAACGCGCCGGTGAGGCGCTTGACATGGTCGGCCTTTCCGACAAGCTTCGCGCCCGCGTTTCCGAACTGTCCGGCGGTCAGCGCCAGCGCGTCGCGCTCGCACGCGCCATCGTCTGCGAACCGCGCGTGCTCCTGCTCGACGAACCGCTGTCGGCGCTCGACGCACACCTGCGCGAACAGATGCAGGTCGAGTTGAAGCGGCTGCAATCGCGGCTTGGCACCACCTTCGTCATGGTTACCCATGACCAGACCGAAGCGCTGTCGATCTCCGACCGCATCGTCGTCATGAACAAGGGCCGCATCGAACAGATCGCGCCACCGGCAACACTCTATGATCGACCCGCAACGAAGTTTGTGGCGAGCTTCATCGGCACCATGAATCTCCTGCAGTCGCATTTTGTCGGCCGCGACGGAGATCGCCTGCGTTTCACCGCCGGTGCCCTGGCGCTGGAGGCAACTTCTGAAACTGGTAAGTCACCCGGGCAAGGCGAGGTGCGGACCATCGGCGTGCGTCCAGAGGATTTGCTGGCGACGACCGAGGCCGCGCCCGGCACGGCGCCGGCGCGCGTCAACAGCATCGTCTTTCATGGCCGCATGCTGCGGCTGCATGCCGAACTTGGGAAAGGCGCACCTATCGTCATCGATGCGCCGCGCCAAGCCGAGGGTTTTCAATTCAGCGTCGGCGATGTGGCGCATGTCAGCCTTCGCCGTGGCGCCAACTGCCCTATGCTGCCCGGCTGAACTGGCCCATAGGCGGCTACAAGCCGGCCACGAATACGCTGACGGCGATTCATGATTTCCTCAAGGTCAAGGGCATCATCTGCTGCGAGGCGCAGGTTCAGACTATTCACGCTTGACTTAAAGACTTCGTTCCTGTTTCGTTCTATACGTTAGGGCAAAAATAGGAGCGTTCCTTTGCGAGCGTACGCGCATGTACCAAGGCGAGTTCGATTTCGGAATTCCAGAGCCGCCATGGCGGCCTAAGCGGCCGGAGCGCGTCTTCTACGGCTTGTTTTTGCAGCAGAAGGACTATTCGCGGTTTGCGGATTGCCAAGGCCAGCTGTGCGACCAATGTGAGATAACCGGCTCACGTTTGCTGTATCACCGGTTTCACGTCAGCCTGCAGCACGTCGGTGATTACAAGAGACTGCGAGAGAAAGTCATCTTCGCAGCCGCCCGATCCGGGCGGCGCATCGCGATGTCTGGCTTTGAGGTCACCTTTCGCCATTTCAGGAGCTTTCCCGGCCGTCCGGCGACAAGGAGCAGTCCGGCAAAGCATCCCTTCGTGCTTCTCGCCGACGATGGACCGGTTTGTGAATTGAGTAGGAAGCTCGGCGCCGAAATGCTGCGCGAAGGGCTCAAGGCATCAGACGGTTTCGTTCCGCACTTGACGCTTGCATATGACCAGAAACTTGTTCCGCAACAGCCTATCGGCCCGATCAGCTTTGTTGCCCGGGAGTTCGTCCTTGTTCACAGCCTGCGCGGCTTGACGAAGTACAATTTCCCGGAAGCTTGGCCGCTTGGCGCGACGTGATCGACCGATCGCCCTTACATCGTCGTCGCGTATTTCGCGCCATCATCCTGACAGGGCCATGTCAGCTATCGACCGGTCAGCCGATGGCAGTCCAGCGGGTTGCTCCCTATTTTCAATGGGTCTGAACAGGAGGAACACAAATGACCATCACCGAAATCGCCAAGGATTTCACCGAACTTCTCAAGCAGGGCAACAATCAAGGCGCTGCCGAGAAGTACAATGCCGACGATATCGCCAGCTACGAGGCCATGGAGGGGCCGATGGCCGTCAGCCACGGCAAGGCGGCCCTCAAGCAGAAGAGCCAGTGGTGGCAAGAAAACAACGAAGTCCATGGCGGCTCGGTCGAGGGTCCCTACGTCAATGGCGACCAGTTCGCGGTGCGCTTCACGTTTGACATAACGCCCAAGGCCACCGGCGAGCGTGTCACCATGGACGAGGTGGGCCTGTACACGGTCAAGGACGGCAAGATCACCGAAGAGCGCTTTTACTACTGAGGCCGGAAACCAGGTCTTCCGAACCTTACTCTCTTCGCGGCAAGTTGGAAAAATGAACATGGCGGCCGGGCAACCCCTGGCCGCCATGGTGGCAGATTTCGAGAGCTGCTGGCCAAGCGGGACGGACGGTTTTAGGTTGCGAAAACGGATTCGAACGTCAGCCCAAAGGAAGCACGTCTTGACGGTCACCATGTACGGCATCACCACCTGCGACACGATCAAGAAGGCGCGCGTCTGGCTGGAGGGTCACGAGGTGCCGTATCGTTTCCATGACTATCGTGCCGAAGGGATCGAGGCAGCCAGGTTGAATGGCTGGGTCGGAAAGGTCGGCTGGGAAAAGCTGCTCAACAAGGGCAGCACCACGTTCCGCGAGCTGCCCGAGGCGGACAAGCAGTCGCTCGACGAAAACAAGGCCAAGGCGCTGATGCTGGCCAGGCCGACGATGATCAAGCGGCCGGTGCTGGAGGTAGGGGACAGTATTCTCGTCGGGTTCAAGCCGGATGTTTATGAGCAGGTGGTTGGTGCAAAGTAGATAGGCGGCCCTTCGCGCCCCCTCTGTCCCGCCGGCTTCCGAAAACCGCTTCAATCTCCGCGCAAATACCCCGCCAGTGCCACCGCATTGTTGTGCGCTTCGTCATGCGCTCCGTAGAGCAACGTCACTCGGCCTTTGCCAAGCAAGGCGCGCAACTCCGCCACTGCCCGGTCATTGCCGTCCAGCTCGGCTCGGTAACGCTTCTGGAACTCTTCCCACCGCGCCGGCTCATGGCCGAACCATATGCGCAGGTCGTCGCTCGGGGCGATGTCCTTCAGCCATAGCGTCAGCGCGGCGTTCTCCTTGCTGACGCCGCGCGGCCAGATGCGGTCGACCAGCACACGCAGCCCATCGCCTCGATCCGATGGCTCGTAGATCCGCTTAACCGCCAAATCGAAGGCCATGGACACCTCGGGGAATCGTGGCGGCTGTCAGGCCCATTCACCCCTGCGCATCACTGGCACGCGGCTGCCGTCCTTGCTGACCCCATCGATGTCGATCTTGTCCGACCCGATCATCCAGTCGATGTGGATGAAGCTCTTGTTGCCGCCGCGCGCCGCGATTTCGTCCTGGCTGAGCGAGGCGCCGTCGACGAAGCACTTCGAATAGCACTGGCCGAGCGCGATGTGGCAGGCGGCGTTCTCGTCGAACAGCGTGTTGAAGAACAGCAGGCCGCTGGCCGAGATCGGCGAGGAATGCGGCACCAGCGCCACCTCGCCGAGGCGGCGCGCGCCTTCGTCGGTGTCGAGCACCTTCTTCAGCACGTCCTCGCCTTTCGAAGCCTTGGCCTCGACGATCCGTCCGCCTTCGAAGCGCACCGAGATGTCGTCGATCAGCGTGCCCTGGTAGGAGAGCGGTTTGGTCGAGGAGACATGGCCTTCGACGTGCCTCGCATGCGGCGTGGTGAAGACCTCCTCGGTCGGGATGTTGGGGTTGCAGGTGATGCCGTTCTTGGCGGTCGAGGCGCCGCCCATCCATTCATGGCCGTCCGCCAGACCGACGGTCAGGTCGGTGCCCGGCCCGGTGAAGTGCAGGGCGCGGAAGTTGTGGCCGTTCAGCCATTCGGTGCGCCCGCGTAGCGCTGCATTGTGCGCCTTCCAGTTGCCGATCGGATCCTCCACATCCACCCGCGAGGCTGCAAAGATGGCATCGGCGAGTTTCGCCACCGCCACGTCGTCGGCGTCGCCGGGGAAAACCTGCCTGGCCCAGGCCAGATCCGGATAGGCGACGATGTTCCAGTTGATGTCGAAACCGGTGATCTTCTCCAGAGCCGGCTGGTAGGCCATCGAATTGGCCCTGTTGGCGCGCGCCACCTTCGCCGGGTCCTGCGCCGACAGCAGCGATGGATCCTCGCCGCGCACGGCGAGCCTAGCGGCATTGTTGGAGAAGGCCTTCGCCATGCCTTCGTAGAGCCAGCCGGCGGCGCGGTCGAAACCGGCGTCGGCGCCGAAGCGGTAGCGCGCGAGCGTCATCTCGTCGTCGTTGAAGATCGGCGTCACCAGCCCCGCGCCGGCCTTGTAGGCGTGTTCGACGATGCGCCTAGTCAGCGGCAGCGCCGCGATCGAGGAGGTCAGTACCAGGTCCTGTCCGGGCTGCAACTGCAGCCCGACCTTGATGGCGACTTCCGCCAGCCTGTCGAGCTTCACCGGGTCGATCGTTGCGGAAACGCCGCGCGAATGTGTGGTCATGATCCTGCCTGTCGTAGTGGGATGTCTGATTGAACATAGACCGGCGCCGCACTGCTTTCCACCGCGATCGCGCCGCTGGGCTCCGCGACAAACGATCCGAACCGCGCCATCGTCGCCGCGATCTCTTCCTTGATCCAGATCTTGAAGTCCCGGACCTTGCGGCTCTCGGCCTTGGTGGCTGAGGTCACCAGCCAGTAGCCGAGCCCGCTCTGGGCGCGGATTCCGAACGGCGCCACCAGCCGTCCGTCGGCCAGCGCGTCCGCCGCCAGCAATTGCCAGCCCA
The DNA here is from genome assembly GCF_020164745.1 of Mesorhizobium sp. ES1-4. Classification (GTDB taxonomy): domain Bacteria; phylum Pseudomonadota; class Alphaproteobacteria; order Rhizobiales; family Rhizobiaceae; genus Mesorhizobium. The sequence goes on from NZ_JAIUGV010000008.1 coordinate 255,467, forward strand.
GCATGACGCCATGGCCGGCGATCGCCGATTCCAGGCACAGCATCGGATCGGTGAAGCGCGCGCCTTTCTGGAAGGTGACGGGCTGAACGCCGGCGGCCGCGAACCAGCTCTCCCAGTTGATCATCGCCCGTTCGTCGGTGATGGCGCAGGTCCGCGCAAGGTCGCCGATCGACTTCAGTTTTCTTGCAATGCCAGGCGCGCAGACCGGGAAGACTTCCTGCGCCAAAAGCAGTTCAGCCTTCCCGCCCGGCCATTTGCCGTCGCCAAGCCGGATGGCGATGTCGATGTCGGAGTGATCGAGATCGGCCAGGCGCACCGAGGCATCGATGCGCAGCAGCACGTTGGGATGACGGTCGAAGTGCCGCGACAGCCTGGGCAGCAGCCATTTGGAAGCAAAGGCCGGTGCTGCCGAAACGACCAAAGTGCATTGGGTTGCCTCGTCGGCCAGTGCCACGGCCTGGGCAAGCTCGCGAAATCCAGCACCAAGACGGGCAGCGAAGACGGCGCCGAACTCGGTCAGCACCAGACCGCTCGCCGTGCGCTCGAACAGCGCCTGGCCGAGCTGTTTTTCGGTGCGGCTGATCTGCTGGCTGACGGCGCTGACGGAAACGTTGAGTTCACCGGCGGCGGTCGCGAGCGAGCCGAGACGGGCAACGGTTTCCACGGCGCGAAGGCCGTTGAGATGAACGCGGTTGAGGATGGCCATTTGAGATTTTCTAAACCGTTCCGGCTGAAATCTCAATTGAAAGACATGCCGAAACGGTGGACTTTATCGGTGGGAGCCAGACCCGCGGAGCCGGAAATGCTGAGCATGCTGTCGTCGCTGAAAGCCCTGTTCGCCATTTCGTCGGATGACACACGCGGCGACATCGATACGCTGAGGTGGCTGACCGATCCGCTTGCGCATCCCGCGCTGGAGGCGATGTCGGAGCGCGAGCTTGGTGATGTGCCATTCCGGTTGACGGCGCGGCGGACCTTGCATGAGACTATTTCGCTGAGCGCCGGTTTCGGCGGGCGCTGCTGAACGCGCGACCCCTGCACTGGCCCAACACAAGGCGGATTGTTTCACCCGCTCGCGCATTTATTGTGCACTGCAATGAACTCGGCCTCATCGACAGCGCTTCGCTACGCCTTCGCCGGCATGATCGCCATGGCCGTCGCCATGGGAATAGGCCGCTTCGTCTACACGCCGATCCTGCCCGGCATGATGGAGGAACTGCATCTGTCGCCCGCCGATGCCGGCTGGATCGCTTCCGCCAACTATCTCGGCTACCTCGTCGGCGCGTTGGTGGCGGCGGGCAACTGGGCGCATGGACGCGAGCGTTTGCTGATGCTGGCCGCCCTTGGCGCAAGTGCCGTGCTGGCCGCCCTGATGGGCCTGACCGGCGCCATGGCCGCCTTTCTCGCCATCCGTTTTCTGGCCGGTCTGGCGAGCGCCTTCGTCATGGTATTCATGGCCAGCATCGTCTTCAGCCATATCGGGGCGGCCCGGCGTGGCGACCTGCAGGCCTGGCATTTCGGCGGCGTCGGCCTCGGCATCGCGATATCGGCGGCAATGATGGCCGTGCTGGTCACCGAGCATGCCGGCTGGGCGCAGGGCTGGCTGTGGTCGGGCGCGATTTCGGCTTGCGGCTTCGTCGCCGTGGCGCTGCTGGTGGACCAGGGTCCGCTCACCGACGGCGCAGCCCGCCATGAACCGGCGCTGCCGAAAGACCGGTCGCTGATGAAGCTGATCGTTGCCTATGGCCTGTTTGGTTTCGGCTATGTGGTAACGGCGACCTTCCTCGTCGCCATCGTGCGGCAAGGCGGCGGCAGCCGCGTTTTCGAGGCCGTGGTGTGGATGGTTGCCGGCCTTGCCGGTTTCCCTTCGGTCTGGCTGTGGCAGAAGATATCGGCGCGGATCGGGCTTTATGCCGCCTATGCCTTGGGATGCTTCGTCGAAGTTGTCGGTGTTACCGCGAGTGTTGCCGCCGACGGGCGCACGGGGCCGCTGCTTGGGGGCGTACTGCTCGGCGGCACCTTCATCGCGGTCACCGCGTTGGGCCTGCAGGCGGCACGGCAACAGGCGCCAGGGTCACCCCGGCGCATCTTTGCCTTGATGACCGCTTCCTTCGGTCTTGGCCAGATCATAGGCCCGATCGCGGCCGGGCTTCTGGCCCAGGCGTCGGGCAATTTCTTCCTCGCCTCCATCGTCGCCGCGGCCGTCCTGGTCGTGTCCGGCGCCGTCACGTGGTCGGCTGCGCCAAAATCGCCATGATTGTGGTCTTGCTCTGCACCTGGGTCCGGGCAGGCATTTTCTTTCCCTCTAATGTGTGACCTTATGCCCGCGATAGTCAGCTGATTTGCGCACCGACCGAGGAATTCGCCACAGTGTTCGTATCCTTCTTCCCGCAGCCGAAGCTCTTCTTTTCCTCGGCCGCCATCTGGAGTCTTGCGGCGGTCTTGTTCTGGTTTTTCGGCGGTGAGCAATTGGGAGCGGTTTTCGGTCTGCCGCCGGCCGCCGCGGGGGCGCCGCCGATCATTGGCATCGCTGTTCTGGTGTCAAAGCCGTTCCTCTGGTTCTATATCTATTTCGTGGCCTGCGTGGCCATCTTCTACGCGTTCTGGAGTTGGTATTCGCCGCATCCATGGCAGCGCTGGTCGATCCTGATGACGGCGGTCATCCTGTTCTTCATCTATTTCAACGTGCAGGTCAGCGTCGCCGTCAACGCCTGGTACGGTCCGTTCTTCGACTATGTACAGGGGTTGATGTCGGGGACCGGAAAGTCGACGAATGCGGAGTTCTACACCGGATTGGCCGACTTCTCATGGCTGGCGCTGGTCGGCATGAACGTGCAGGTGGTCAACGCCTTCATCGTCAGCCACTGGATCTTCCGCTGGCGCACTGCGATGAACAATTACTTTATCGAGAACTGGAGCAGGCTTCGCCATATCGAGGGCGCCTCGCAGCGTATCCAGGAAGACACGATGCGGTTCTCTCAGATCATGGAGGATCTCGGTTCCAGCTTCGTCCAGTCGATCATGACCCTGATCGCCTTCCTGCCGGTGATGATCCAGTTGCAGGCCCACATCAGCGAACTGCCGATCATCGGCGCGATCCCTCAGCCATTGGTGGTTGCGGCGCTTGCCTGGTGTCTGTTCGGCACCATCTCGGTGATGATTGCCGGCATGAAGCTTCCGGGGCTACAGTTCCGCAACCAGCGCGTCGAAGCCGCCTACCGCAAGGAACTGGTCTATGGCGAGGACCATATGGACAGGGCGCAACCCGCCACCACCGCAGAGCTGTTCGCAAATGTCCGGCACAATTATTTCCGGCTCTATTTCCACTACATCTATTTCAACGTCGTCCGGTATACCTACCTGCAGGCCGACAACATTTTCTCGCTGCTGATCCTGGGTCCATCGCTGGTCGCGCACAAGATAACGTTCGGCGCCTTGAACCAGATATCGAACGCATTCGGCAAGGTGACGGGTTCGCTGCAATTCCTGCTGACCTCCTGGTCGACAATCGTCGAACTTCAGTCGGTGCACAAACGCCTGCGTGCCTTCGAGGCGACGCTGCAGGGCGAACCACTGCCTGATATCGATCAGCGCTATCTGGCAAGACGGGGCGCCGAGGATCCGGCTTGAGAATGCTTCGAAAAAGAGGGGTGGCGGCTCAACCGCCAATCGTCGACTGTGTCTGGTTGCCGTCCCGCCGCTCGACATAGTCGCGAAAACTGATGCATTCGACGTCGGCCTTGACGCAGACATCGCCGGCAAAGCGCTCCAGCGCGTTCCAATAGGCGCCGTCATTCATCAGCGTGAAGTGGAAGCCGAGTTCCAGCGGGATGCGTTTGCCCTGATATTGCGTGTCGAAGGCAGCGCGAAACGCCTGGTAGGTCCGGTCGGCGAATTCGCTCGCCTCGCTCGGTCGCTCGAAGCCGCCGGAATGCCGGACATAGAGATTGTAGTCCATGGCGATCACCGGCCGCGATTTCGGCCCTTCCGGGATCTGCGGCAGGGAAAAGCGGGTTATGCCGCCGACGGTTGGCGGCAGGGCAGGGCCGTTTGAAACGCCGCTGGCGTCGAAATGATAGCCGGCTGCCGGCAGTGCCTCGTAAAGCGCCTTGCTTGTCGACAGATACGGCGCCCGGAAACCCAGCACCGCATGCCGCGCGAGATCGCGCCAGCCCTCGGGTTCGGGCGCAATGCCGTTGATCGCATAGGCGTTCTCTAAAATGTGCTCGAACGAAGCGAATTCTTTCAGCCAGTCGGCCTTGCTCCAGTCCTTGCCGTCGAAATGGCCGCAGGCGTGGCTGGCGATGTCGTGGCCCTCATGGACGGCGAGGCCGATCTGTTCCAGCCGCTCGGCCACTTCCTGCCTGGAGGCGGCAAAGCCGATATTGGATTTGCCCGCGGTCTTGCCTGGCGCGGTGTATTGGCCGCGTGTCTCGGGCGACAACAGGAAGACGCACGACAGGAAATAGGTGAAATGCGCGCCGGTGCGTTGGGCCAGCGCCCGGCTGCGTTTCCACTGCGAGATGTCGCGGGCGCTGTCGAAGGAGATGATGACGATCTGCTTCGGCTTTGCCGATGCCGGTGGCGCGGGCGGGTCGGCCAAGGCCGCGCCGGTGGCGGCGAGCGAGGCAAGCGACAACGCAACAACGCGGGACAAACAAAGCATCGGCAGATTCAAGGCTCCGGGTGGTCGGCAAGCCGGCTATCGCGAAAATGTGGCGCGGGTGCGATTGGGGTTTTCGTGGCTTTGCCCCGGCAATGGCCGATTTTCCGCTCGAACCCCTTCCATGCCGACAAAATTTCGCTAAAACGCGGGCTCATGAACCGCCCCGGCCCGGGGCAGGAATGGTTTGATTGATGTCCGACGACAGTTTTATCCGTGAAGTCAATGACGAGATGCGTCGCGAGCAGGCGCAGAAGCTGTGGGACCGTTTCGGCCCGGCCTTGCTTGTGGTTGCCGTCCTCGTGGTGCTCGGCACCGCCGCCGTCGTCGGCTATCGCTATTGGGACGAAACGCGCGCCAACCGCTCCGGCGATGCCTTTTCGCAGGCACTGAAGCTTGCCAATGATGGTAAGAGCAATGACGCGCTGGCCGCGCTCGATCAATTGGAAAAGGATGGCTACGGCGCCTATCCGCTGCTCGCCCGCATGCGCGCCGCGACCGTCAAGGCCAACAAGGGCGACGTCGATGCCGCCGTCAAGGATTTCGACGATGTCGCCGCCGACACCGCAATTCCCCAAGGCCTGCGCGACATGGCGCGGTTGAGGGCGGCGCTGCTGCTCGTCGATCACGGCTCTTTCGCGGATGTCTCCAGCCGCGTCGAGGCGTTGACCTCGGACACCAATCCGTTGCGCGCCACGGCGCGTGAGGCGCTCGGGCTTGCCGCCTGGAAGGAAGGCAAGGCCCAGGACGCGCTGAAGCTGTTCGACCAGATCGCCGCCGATGACGGCGCCCCGCGCAACGCGCGCGAGCGGGCGACCTTGATGTCCGAGTTGATTCGCGGGTCGGGCAGTGCATCGTGACCTTCAAAGTCGCCATCATAGGCAGACCTAACGTCGGCAAATCGACGCTTTTCAATCGGCTGGTGGGAAGGAAGCTGGCGCTTGTCGACGACACGCCGGGCGTCACCCGGGACCGCCGCGTCCACGCCGCCAAGCTTTACGATCTTCATTTCGACGTCATCGACACCGCGGGCTTCGAGGATGCCGGCGCTTCGACCTTGCCGGGCCGCATGCGTGCGCAGACCGAAATCGCCATCCGCGATGCGGATCTGATCTTTTTCACGATCGACGCCAAGTCCGGCCTGTTGCCGGATGACAGGACCTTTGCCGAGATCGTGCGCAAATCCGGCAAGCCCGTGGTGCTGGTCGCCAACAAGGCCGAGGCGCGCGGCGCGCAAGGCGGCATGCTGGAGGCTTGGGAGCTCGGGCTTGGCGAGCCGATCCCAGTTTCGGCCGAGCACGGCCAGGGCATGCCCGACCTTCGTGACGCGGTTATCGAGGCTCTGGGCGAGGCGCGTGCTTTCGGCGAGGATGAAGACGGCGATGACGAGGAGATCGCCGCCAGCGAAGTGCTGATCGGCGAGGATATCACCGATCCGGACGCCGAGGATGCGCCGGCCTATGACGACACCAAGCCGATGCGCATCGCTGTCGTCGGCCGGCCGAATGCCGGCAAATCGACACTGATCAACGCGCTGATCGGCGAGGAACGGTTGCTGACCGGACCGGAAGCCGGCATCACCCGCGACTCCATCTCCGTCGACTGGGATTGGCGCGGCCGCCGCATAAAGCTGTTCGATACGGCCGGCATGCGCCGCAAGGCCAGGATTCACGAGAAGCTGGAAGTGATGTCGGTGCAGGACGGCTTGCGCGCCATCCGCTTCGCCGAGATCGTCATCATCGTGCTCGACGCCACCATTCCCTTCGAAAAGCAGGATCTGCAGATTGCCGACCTGATTATCCGCGAGGGCCGGGCACCGGTGATCGCCTTCAACAAATGGGATCTGATCGACAACCCTCAGGAGCTGTTGGCCGAACTGCGCGAGAAGACCGAGCGGCTGTTGCCGCAGGCGCGCGGCATCCAGGCCGTGCCGGTCTCGGCCGAGACCGGCCGCGGCCTCGACAAGCTGATGGATGCGGTGCTGAAGACGCACAAGGTCTGGAACAGCCGTGTCTCCACCGGCAAGCTAAACCGCTGGCTTGAAGCCATCCTGACGCATCATCCGCCGCCCGCCGTCGCCGGGCGCCGGCTGAAGGTCAAATACGTCACCCAGGCCAAGACGCGGCCGCCGGGTTTCGTGGTCCAGTGTTCGCGGCCGGACGCGATGCCGCAAAGCTATGTGCGCTATCTCTCGAACAGCCTGCGCGAAGCCTTCGACATGCCGGGGGTGCCGATCCGCATCGCGTTGAGGACATCCGATAACCCCTTCGCCGGCCGGGCGAAGAAGCGCTGAGATTTTGGGCGGCAACGCCCATCCGAGCCTCATCCCGGATCTCTACGAGGAGCTTCGCTCTGAGATGACGACGCCGAGAGGCCGCGTTAAGCGACCTTCAGCGGGTTTTCTTTCATCTCGGCGTCTTCGGGCAACGCCTCGATCGCCGATTGCAGCAGGATGTCGGCCAGCCGCGCCGCGACCGGATCGAGTTCGGCATCCTTCTGATGCAGGTGCAGCACCATCTTCGGCAGCGGCGGCAGCCCGAGCATTCCGGGCGCGAGCGCCCTGACATTGGCGGGCAGGCCGACATCGGTGCGGATCGTCAGCCCGAGGCCTGCCGCCACCGCCGCCCATATGCCGCCAAGGCTGGGGCTGGAGAACGCCATGCGCCAGGGCCTCCCGGCACGATCCAGCGTCTCGGTCGCCACGGTGCGCAGCAGGCAAGGCGCCTCGAACGCCACCAGCGGCAGCGCCTCGCCATTGTGGGGGCCTGCCTCCATGGGCTTCGCCGGGCCGATCCAGCGCGCCTGCACGTCGGCGACATGCCGGCTGTAGGGCAGCGTCGTGCCGTCATGCCAGGCGAGCGCAATGTCGAGGTTGCCGGAGAGAACACGCTCGGCCAATTCGTGGCTGCGTCCGATCCGTGCTTCGATCCGAACCTTGGGATGGGCGCGGGTGAAGCGCCCGAGCACTTCCGGCAACACGGCCTCGCCGAAATCCTCCTGCAGGCCCAGTCGCACCCAGCCCTCCAGTTCGACGTCACGTATGGCGAAGGCCGCCTCGTCATTGAGTTCGATCAGGCGCCGCGCATAGCCGAGCATCGTCTCGCCGGCTTCGGTCAGTGACAGGCCGCGCCCGGCCTTGCGGAAGATCGGCGTATTGGCCTGTTCCTCCAGCTTCTTCAACTGCGCGCTGACAGCAGAGGTCGAGCGGCCAAGCCGCTCGGCCGCCCGGGCGAAACTTCCCAGCTCCATGCCGGTGACGAAAGTCCTCAGAACGTCGAGATCGAACGTGACACGTCGCATGCGGTCGTCCTTGTTTTCAGGACTATTTATCAAAAACTTCCTGATTTTGTGGATGAAGCTATGGCGCTACATCCCTTCCGTCAAGCCGCTCGACCGGCGTCACGGGAATGGAATCATGTCTGCCACCGTCTCTCGCAACGACTGCCAGCCATCCGGGCGAGGCGCCGCCGCCACCGCCGCGGCCGGCCGAACCTTCGGGCCCAACCACCGCTGGAAGGTCCTGGGCATCGGAGTTGCGGCGAATGCTGGCTTCTCGGCCACCTTCTCGGGCATACCGGCGACGGCGGTCGTGCTCCGCCAGAACTATCATTTGAGCAATGCCGAACTTGGCCTGGCGCTCGGCCTGCTCGGGCTGGGGGTTGCGCTCAGCGAACTGCCGTGGGGCCTGCTCACCGACCGCTGGGGGGATCGCCGCGTGCTTCTGATCGGCCTCGGCGCGACGGCGGCGTGGCTGCTTGCGATGGCATTGCTCGTCGTGCCGACAAGCTCGGGCATTCCCGATGTCATGCTGCTGGCAATGAGCCTGCTCGTCACGGGACTGCTCGGCGGCAGTGTCAACGGCTCGAGCGGCCGCGCCATCATGGTGTGGTTCCGGGAGAATGAGCGCGGTTTTGCCATGAGCATCAGGCAGACGGCGGTGCCGCTTGGCGGCGGCCTCGGCGCGCTCATCCTGCCTTCGCTTGCCCTGGCTTTCGGCTTTTCGGCCGTGTTCGGGCTCCTGGCGGCGGCATCCGCTCTCTCGGCCCTGTTCGCCTGGCGTTGGCTGCACGAACCGCAGGCAGCGGTTGGCGGTCATGCCGTTTCCTCTGGTGTGACCGGGCCGGTGCCTTTGCGCAACGTCGAGGTCTGGCGCATCTCGACAGCGATCGGCCTGCTCTGCTTTCCGCAAGTGGCGGTTCTCACCTTCGCCTCGGTGTTCCTGCACGACTTCGCCGGACTTGGCACGGCGGCGATCAGCGCGAGCCTCGCGGCGGTACAGGTCGGCGCCATGGTCATGCGCGTCTGGAGCGGCCGCTTTACCGACCGCCACGGCAACCGCCGTCAGTTTCTTCGCTGGTGCAGTGCGCTGAGTGCACTGGCCTTCATGATGCTGTGGCTGCTGGTTCTGGCCGTTCCCGCAATGCCTGCCAGCCATTCCTCCCTGATCGCCATCCTGCCCTTGGTGCTTGTCGCTGCCGGCATCTCCGTCTCCGCCTGGCACGGCGTTGCCTATACCGAGCTTGCCACGCTGGCCGGTGCCGGCCATGTCGGAACGGCTCTCAGCCTTGCCAACAGCTTTGTCTTCGTCGGCTTCTTCCTGGTTCCGGTGGCCATTCCAGGCCTGCTGCGCCTCTGGTCATGGCCCGGCGTCTGGCTGTCGGCAGCCGCCTGCGCCCTGGTCGCCTGGCCGATCTTCCTGAGGCGGGCCTGAGCTTCCGCCGCACAATCGCCCGACTTCGAAGCCACGACCGCTAGCCGACTGAGAAAACCCGACCAATCCCGTTAACGTCCCATCAAGGTTAATGCATCAATTTGCTCTCCAGTGGGGTCAGTAGCGTTCCTGGAGAGAGTTCCGTGCATCGACGTGTCTTGAAGCGGCTGCTGGCCGCCGCCGGTGAGAAACGCGGCCTTGTGTCTCCGTTCATCATCGGTCTCGGTATCTGGATCGGCTTTCCGACCGTCGTCGCCTACCAGGACATGACAAGCCTCGTTTCCGGCCTTGAATCGCCGACCACGCGCTGGAATTCCTATGTCGAGAAATCGGTCGCCGGCTCGGTCCACGCCGCCGAGATGCCCTTCGTCGATTCCGACGTCACCGGCTCGATCTCGGGTTCCGGCGTTCGCCTTCCCGGTATCGGCTCCGTCTCGTTCCGGGGCAAGGGCGGCAAGGTCAGCGGATCGCCCGACGAGGATCGCGTCGTGCGCGCCGACAAGAAGGGCCGCATCGTCCAGGTCTCCCCCGTGGCCCCGCCGAAGAACTTCAATGCCGGCTCGATCTTCCAGCGGACCTCCTCGCTGATGCGGCCTAGCATGGACAGCGGCCTGAAAATGGCGTTCGCCAAGCCCCAGATCAAAGGCAAGGAGATCCAGATCGCAGCGGAATTCCATGTCCGTGAGGACAAGAAGCCGGATCCCGGCGTGCCGGCCATGCTTGCCGCCCTGGTCAACAACGATCATCCCGATGTGCTGGCGACCGCCTATGCGCAATCCAAACCGGACTATGCCAAGGCTTCGCCGTTCGAGGCCCTGCTTCAGGACGAAGAGCCCAACAACGGCCGCTTCATTCCGCCGATGGCCAAGGGCGATCACGCCTGGATCCAGAATCCGCTTCCGGCAAGCGTCTTCTCGAAGCCGGAGCAGAAATGCCTGGCCAACGGCATCTATTTCGAGGCGCGCGGCGAAACCGTGCGCGGTCAGGCCGCCGTTGCCCAGGTCATCCTCAACCGGGTCCGCAATCCCGCCTATCCGGATTCGATCTGCGGCGTCGTTTACCAGAACGACAACTGGTTCAACCGCTGTCAGTTTTCATTCGCTTGCGACGGCAGGAAAAAGCGCATCGACAATCCTGTCGCCTACAAGACCGCCCAGGATGTCGGCATGGCTGTGACCGCCGGCAAGATCTTCATCCCGGAGGTCGGGTCGTCCACCCACTACTATGCCAACTATGTCCATCCCGGTTGGGCGCGCACGATGCAGAAGATGACCAAGATCGGCCTGCATATCTTCTACCGCACCTATGGCGGCGGCTGGAGCTGAGCGAGCCGCGGCGCGCTGGTCTTTTCAGGAGGCCGGGCGGTCGATTGGCGAGCCATTGCCGCGGGGATTCGCGCGATGCATCCCCGTCACCACGGCGGGCACGATGTCGCACCTCGCTAGTGGGCTGATTTTATTAGCTAAAATACATGGCGATGAACTTCCATCCGTGGCTTGACGGGCGCAAACCCTCTAACTATGTTGCCGGCGACTTTAGAAGCGGACGGACGGTGACGGTCTGCCCGGGCAGGGGGGTTGCGATGGCCAAGAAAAACAGGCCAGACGGAACCGGAGAAACCGGCCGCGGCAATCAGCATGAAACCGGTATCCGCGATGACGATCTTGAACGACGTCGGCGTGAACTTGAAGCATCGCTTGCGACAAGGCTGCCGAAACGGCTCGAGGGGAAAGACGACGCGAAACCAGTGACCGGATACGGTCAGGCGGTCAAGCTGTCCAGCGAGTTTGTCGCCGGGGTGGTGGTGGGCGCCGGGATCGGCTGGATCATCGACCGTATGGCGGGGACATCGCCGTGGGGTCTGATCGTTTTCCTGCTGCTTGGTTTTGGCGCTGGCGTGCTCAATGTCATGCGTTCCGCAGGCGTTGTGGCAGAATTCGGACAGGGCAATAAATCGCGCTCTGACCGGGACGAAAGCAAATAGCCGCCCTTCAGGCGGCATTTGGAAATAGCCGCTTCCTGCGGCAAAGGTAATTTGGCCGTACGCGGCATTGACGGGGTTTGAACGTGGCAGCTGACAAGGTCGATCCGATCCACCAGTTCCATATCAACAAGCTGATACCGATCGAGATCGGCGGCTATGACCTGTCTTTCACCAATTCCGCTCTGTTCATGGTCGCCACGGTGGTCGTTGCCGCGGCGTTCCTGTTCCTGACGACGTCGAGCCGCAGCCTGGTTCCCGGCCGGCTGCAGTCGGTCTCCGAAATGGCCTATGAATTCGTCGGCAACATGCTGCGCGACGCCGCCGGCACTCAGGGCATGAGATTCTTCCCCTTCGTCTTCTCGCTGTTCATGTTCGTGCTGGTCGCCAATCTGCTCGGCCTGTTCCCCTATTTTTTCACCGTTACCAGCCACATCATCGTCACCTTCGGCCTCGCGGTCCTGGTGATCGGGACCGTGGTGGTCTACGGGTTCATGAAGCATGGTCTTGGGTTCCTCAAGCTGTTCGTGCCGCATGGCGTTCCGGCGTTCCTGCTGCCGCTGGTGGTGCTGATCGAGGTCATCTCCTTCGTATCGCGACCCGTCAGCCTCTCGGTTCGTCTGTTCGCCAACATGCTCGCCGGCCACATCACGCTCAAGGTGTTCTCCGGATTCGTCGTCAGCCTTTCCGCGCTGGGCGCGGTCGGTGTGGCGGGTTCGGTGCTGCCGTTGGCGATGGCGGTGGCGCTGACGGCACTTGAACTGTTGGTCGCCTTCTTGCAGGCCTACGTGTTTGCCGTGTTGACCTGCATGTATCTCAACGACGCCCTGCATCCCGGGCACTGAGGCAAGAGTTTCGGCCCAAGAGTCTTCAACTTTGGTGCCGGATGAAATCGCAACAGAATTTTCAGATCAAAGGAGTTGAACAAATGGACGCAGAAGCAGCAAAGTACATCGGCGCCGGCATCGCTTGCCTGGGCATGGGTGGCGCGGGCATTGGCCTGGGTAACATCTTCGGCAGCTATCTGTCGGGCGCGCTGCGCAATCCGTCGGCTGCCGACGGCCAGTTCGGCCGCCTGATTTTCGGCTTCGCCGTGACCGAGGCTCTGGGCATCTTCTCGCTTCTCATCGCACTGCTGGCCCTGTTCGGCTGAGAACTGGGAAGATTGGACAGGCCGGCCGCGCAAGCGGCGGGCCTGATATCTGGGGATAGTCCATGTTCGTGACATCTGCCTTCGCGCAAGAGTCCGCGCCTGCCGCCGACACCAGCCACGCTGCGACCGGAGGCGACACGCATTCCGGCACCAGCGTGCCTGCCGAAGCGCACGGCACGTTTCCGCCATTCAATCCGGAGACGTTTCCGTCGCAGCTTCTGTGGCTGGCGATCACGTTCGGGCTGTTCTACCTCTTCCTGAAGAGGGTGGTGATGCCGCGTGTCGGTGGCATCATCGATGTCCGCAACGACCGCATCAGCCAGGACCTCGACCAGGCAGCCAGGTTGAAGGGCGAGGCGGATGCCGCCGTTGCCGCTTACGAGCAGGAACTGGCTGAGGCCAAGAAGAACGCCAACTCGATCGGCCAGCAGGCCAACGATGCGGCCAAGGCGGAAGCCGATACCGCGCGCAAGAAGATCGAGGCCGCGCTCGACGAGAAGCTTGGCGAGGCCGAGGCGCGCATTTCCGCCATCAAGGCCAATGCCATGAAGGAAGTCGGCAGCATCGCCGAGGACACCGCTTCGGCGATCGTCGAGGCACTCGTTGGCGGCAAGGCCAGCAAGGCCGAGATCGCGGCCGCGGTCAAATCCGTGGCCCGGTGAGGAGCGCATCATGGACGCTACATCTCTCGCAACGCTCTGGGCCACGATCGCCCTGATCATCTTCCTGGCCATCGCCGTCTACATCAAGGTACCCGGCATGATCACCAAGGCGCTCGACGCCCGCGCCGCCAGGATCAGTGGTGAGCTCGATGAGGCACGCAAACTGCGCGAAGAAGCACAGCAACTGCTCGGCCAGTACCAGAAGAAGCGCAAGGAAGCCGAGCAGGAAGCCGCCGACATTGTCGCGGCCGCCAAGCGCGAGGCCGAACTGCTCGCCGCCGATGCCCACAAGAAGACCGAGGATTACGTTGCCAGGCGCACCGCGCTGGCCGAACAGAAGATCGGCCAGGCTGAGCGTGAGGCGATCGGCGAAGTGCGCGCCAGCGCCGTCGACATCGCCGTCGAGGCCGCCCGCGCGCTGCTCGCCGCCAAGATCGACGTCAAGGCCGGGGCCGACCTGTTCAAGGCTTCGCTCGCGGACGTGAAGGCCAAGCTGAACTGAGCGGGCCTAAGCCGCCGACATGAAGCCGCCCGGGCAACCTGGCGGCTTTTTTGTTGTGCAGCGATAATCTCTCCCGTTCCGACTGCGAGGAGGCAATGGAGCCGCCGCCTTCGAAGGTTTCGGCGAGCATCCTACTGTGGTTGGCTAATATCGCGCGGCGGGTGCCCGGTGACTCGGCTGAACACCCGCGAGAAGGCGGCCGCGCTGTCGTAGCCGACCTGTGCTGCGACGGTCTTGACAGGTTTGCCCTTACCAAGAAGCTGGCGCGCGATCGTGATGCGCCAGACCGTCAGGTATTCAATCGGTGGCCGACCGACCAGCTTCCGAAAACGCTCGGCGAAACGCGTGCGTGACATGCCTGCGACTTCGGCGAGCTCCTCGAGCTTCCAGGGCTTCTTCGGCGCTTCGTGTATCGCCGTCAGCGCTTTGACGAGGCGTGGGTCGGCGAGCCCGGCGAGAACGCCAGTCGAGACAACGCCGCATTCAATGACGTGTCGCACGATCAGGATCAGGAGATACTCGAAGAGCCGGTCGAGCGCCGTCTGGCGACCACCACCTTCCGCGAACGCTTCGCCGACCAGCAGGTCACAAACCGGCCGCAGCGCCGGATGCTCTGCGAGCGGCAGGACCACGCATTCTGGCAGGCCCAGTGCAATGGGATTGCCCTCCGCACCCCCGAGTTCGACGGTTGCGCACACGAGGTCGGCCCCGCGCCTGGAATCAACTGCGAAGTCATGGGTCCGCCCACGCGGAAAAAACAGCAGGGTTGGCTCAAGGAATTCAAGATCGGCCTCTCCGCTCCGGCTGACCCTGAGCTCGCCAGCCTTGAGCATGTGCAGATGACCCACACCAGTGAATTGCAGCGCCTGGCACAAGGTCCCGGTGAAGAACGTCCGAGCGGTTGGCGTAACATGGGTAAAGAGGGCGGCTAACGGGTCCATTGGGACGATCAGCAAAGTTATTGGCACCGAAGAGTACTTGGAGTGCTGCATATAGGAGTGGCGTGCAATCAACACAAGGAACTCTGACATGCCCCGTATCGCTCCTATCGACACTGCCCATGCCGACGCTGCCGTCCTGACCACGCTGGCGGGCGTCAAAGCCAAAATCGGCATGGTGCCGAATCTCTTTTCCACCTTCGCCCAATCGCCCGCCGTGCTGAACGGCTACCTCGCTTTGTCCGATGCCCTTGGCAAGGGCGTGCTCACGGCGAAGCAACGCGAGATCATTTCGCTCGCTGTCGGGCAGGCGAACGAATGCTCTTATTGTCTCTCGGCTCATACGCTGATGGGCAAGGGCGCAGGCTTGTCCCCGGAAGGAATTCGCAAAGCCCGCGAGGGCAACGCCGAAACCGCGCTGGACGCCGCCGTTGCCTCGTTGGCGCGTCGTCTCATTGACGTGCGGGGGCAGGTTCTGGATGCGGATCTTGTCGCAGCGCGTTCGGCCGGTCTCGGCGATGCGCACATCATCGAGGTTGTCGCAAATGTCGCCATCAATGTGTTGACCAACTACACCAACAACGTCGCGTTGACGGAGATCGATTTCCCCAAGGTCGACGTCGAACTGCGCTCTGCCGCCTGACCCGATGGGCGCGGCGCACAATCGGTCCGGCGCCGCGCCCGTTTGCCTCAAAACCTTCAAACGCAATCGGAGAGTGTCATGAATATTCGTTTCGTCACAAAGACCGTTCACGCCTTCCTCGACTATCCCGTTGCGCTGAGCCTGGCAGCCACGCCGTTCCTGCTCGGACTTGGCCGCGATAATCCGCCGGCGCTCTGGGTGTCGGTCGCAGCCGGCATGGCCGCGTTCATCCTGACCCTGTTCACCGATCATAGGACCGGTGTGTTCCGTGTGCTGCCATATTGGCTGCATTTGGCGGTTGACCGTCTCGTCGGAATTGTTTTCGTCGCAGTGCCCTTCGCGCTCGGCCTCCAGGGTCTGGACGCCTTGTACTACTGGGCAAACGGCGCTGCGGTTCTCCTGGTCACCTTCGTATTCAATGCTCCCAAGGGTGAGAATCGCGCGATGGGAGCGGTGCACACCTGAAAGCTGGTGGGAAATCACTGGACAGCGGCTGAGTTGTCTTGGGCCGTTGCTGCGACAAGGTCAGCGCTGAGCCTAACCCTTGGTGGTCACCCAATGAAATCGCGACCCTCTGGCGGTCAGCGCCGGTCGATGCCGTTATTGGCTAATCGAAACCGGAAGCAGCCATTCGGCTGCGCGTTATGCGGGAAGTGGCCGATAGCGGACTAAGTGTTTAATCCAGCCCTGCGAGGCTCTCTTCTTCGACTTCAACCCCACCAAGCCTGAAGGGCGCGAAGGACACGCGGTGCAGCCGAGCGACGGGGCCATGCGCCTCGATCGCCGTGCGGTGCCGGGCCGTGGCGTAGCCCATGTGGACTTCGAAGCCGTAGCGGTCGTGATGGCTGCCGCAGCCGCACATCATGCGGTCGCGCATGACCTTGGCGACGATCGAGGCGGCGGCGATCGATTGCGAGCGCTGATCGCCCTTGATCAGCGCGCGCCCCTCGCAGGGCAATCCCGGCGGCACGTCGCGCCCGTCGGCGAGCGCGAGCTTCGCCTGAACCGGCAGCCCGACCAGCGCGCGGCGCATCGCTTCGAGGCTCGCCTTCAGGATGTTGCTGCCATCGATGCCCTCTGCGCTGATCGACGCCATCGAGACGCCGAGCGCGGAACCGATGATGCGCAGGAACAGCGCTTCGCGTTGCAAGTGGCTAAGCCGCTTGGAATCGTCTAGCCCATCGGGAATGTTGGCTGGGTCGAGCACCACCGCCGCCGCGACGACGGGACCGGCCAGCGGGCCCCGGCCGGCTTCATCCATCCCGGCGACCGGCCACAAACCATCGGCCATCGCCTTCGTCTCGAAGGAGAAATCGGGTTTCTCTACCATTTCGAAGAGAAGCGGAGAATCGGAACGCGCGCGAGCCATGTTGCGGCGAGGTTCGCATCGGCTCCGATTCTCCGCAAGTCCCTCCGGGTCGGGTGGGGCGCCGGACCGGGAGGGCACCGTCTGCGGGCCGGGGCAGGCCGGACGGAATTTCTTGCAACGGCGGCAGTGACAGCCGCGGCGGTTTTCGGCTTCAGAGCAGCATCAACTGCTCCTGGTCTTTGCCGGCGGCGATGAACTGGTCGGTCCGCAGCGTGCGCCGTTCGGCATTGAGGCCGAGCCGCTTGGCGGTGATCTCGAAGCGCCGGCCGATCTGCCAGGCATAGGGTCCGGCGCCCTTCATGCGTTTGCCCCATTCCGAATCGTAGTCCTTGCCGTCGCGCATCGAACGGATCAGCGACATGACGTGGCGATAGCGGTCGGGATAATGGCGCAGCAGCCAGTCCTTGAAGATCGGGCTGACCTCCAGCGGCAGGCGCAGCACCACATAGCCAGCCTCGCGCGCACCGGCATGGTATGCCGAGTCGAGGATGCGCTCCATCTCCTGGTCGGTCAGGCCCGGAATGATCGGCGCCACCATCACCGATGCCGGGATGCCGGCATCCGAAAGCTGCCTGATCGCCTCCAGCCGCTTGGTCGGTGTCGATGCGCGGGGTTCCATTGTCCTCGCCAGCATCCGGTCGAGCGTCGTCACCGACAGCGCCACCTTGGCGAGCCCGCGCTCGGCCATGCGCGACAGGATGTCGATGTCGCGCACCACCAGGGCCGACTTGGTGACGATGCCGACCGGATGGCCGCGTGCCTCCAGCACTTCGAGGATTTCACGCATGATCCGGTACTGCTTTTCGATCGGCTGGTAAGGATCGGTGTTGGTGCCGATGGCGATGGTGCGCGGCTGATAGCTGTCCTTCGACAACTCCTTGTCGAGCAGGCGTGCAGCGTCCGGCTTGGCGAACAGCTTGGATTCGAAATCCAGGCCCGGCGACAGGCCCATGAACGAGTGCGTCGGCCGCGCGAAGCAATAGACGCAACCGTGTTCGCAGCCGCGATAGGGGTTGATCGACCGATCGAAGGAGATGTCGGGCGATTCGTTGCGGGTGATGATGGTGCGCGGCTTCTCTACCTGCACTTCGGTCTTGAACGGCGGCAGTTCCTCCAGCGAACTCCAGCCGTCGTCGAAGACATGCCGGCTGACGGGTTCGAACCGGCCGGACGGATTGATGCCTGCCGACCGGCCGCGGTTGCGATCCGGACGGACCCGCATGCCACTTTGCTCGATCATCGCGTTGGCCATCTCGGCTCGTCCTGCCCCGAAGGCTGCAATGTCGGCGCGCATGATCGGTTCCATCTTCGCCCGCTCCCAGGGACTGTCCATGTTGTGTCGAATCGCTCTGCTCATGAAATTATTCCTATTTGCTTGATGAGAACAAAGCAAGAACTTTCTATGGTGCGCTGCAAAAACTGGCGTCGCCCAACGCTTTCCGCTATTCGGCTAATGATGCTCAGTGTTCTCATCGAAACGCGCAATGACGAGGAGGGGCTCGCCCGCACGCTGGCGACGCTGATTGGCGGCGCGGTCGAAGGCGTGGTGCGTGAGGTCGTCGTCTGCGACGCCGGTTCCTCCGACCAGACGCATCGTGTCGCCGAGCATGCCGGCTGCCAGTATCTGGGAAGCGGCGGCATCGCCGCCGGGATAAAACAGGCCAAGGGCGACTGGCTGTTGTTGCTGGAGCCTGGGGCGCGGCTGGCGGAGGGCTGGATCGAGGCGGTCGTCGCCCACACCGCCAGGCAAACCATGGCGGCGCGCTTTTCTCGCGCACGCGGCAACCGCATGCCCTTCCTGGCCCGGGTCTTTTCGGGAAACCGTGCTTTGGCTGACGGGCTGGTGATCAGCAAGCGCCAGGCCGCTTCCTTGTCGAAAAGTGCCGGCAACGCCGAGGCGCTGGCGCGCGGCCTGGCGACAAGGAAACTCGACGCCGAGATATGGGCGGCGCCGCCAAGGCATCAGCACCGCTCCTCGAAATAATTTTTGCAACTGCTCTGTCCATAGTGCGTTGCACAAGAACCGACGCGGGGATAGCCTTCCTGCAAGGTGGGCAAGTTGGGTTTGGGTCATGCCGGGCTGTAAGTACTGACGCGGCATGGGTGGCGTTATCGCAGCCGAGGATCCGATGAAGCTTTCGACCCCTGACAAATCCGGCACGGCGAGTCTCGAAGCGATCGCACGCAATGGCAGCCTGCTGCGCCGCATCGCCGTGCGCATCCCGACCTATCTGAAGGACCTGCGTGAAAACCCCGCCTGGCTGCCGATGTTCGTGCTGGCGCGCACCATGCCCGGGCGCCGCTTGCACTGGCTGGCCGCGAAGCGCCCTCGTCCGGCCGACAATGCAGGGGATACGATGTTCAGGGGCGTCGAGCGCGAGGCCGTCGTCGGCGCGTTGCGGTCGGACGGGCTATTCTCGGGGCTGATCCTGCCGCCTGATATCCACCAGGAGATTGCAGGTTTCGCCCGGCGCACGCCCTGCTACGGCAATTTCGACCGCCGGCTCGAATTCATGCCGGGCGACCATGCTGAAGCCGAGAAGCGGTTGGGCCGCTCATTGCTCAGCGGACATTATTTCGAGCGCATCCTCGACTGCCCGGCGGCCCTTGCCATACAGCGCGATCCGCTGCTGCTCGACATCGCGGCGCACTATCTCGGCGCTCAGGCGAAGCTGATCACGACGCGCGTCTGGTGGAGCTTTCCGACAGGCGAGGCCTCCGACGCTGACAAGAACCTGGCCTCGCTTGGCAAGTATCATTTCGATCTCGACGACTGGCGGATGCTGAAATTCTTCTTCTATCTGCTGCCGGTCGACGCCGAGACCGGCCCGCATGTCTACGTCAGGGGCAGCCACAGGCGCCGCGCCATAAAACATCAGCTGACGCTGCTGGTCGGCCATCCCGCCCAGGAGGTGCTGGACGTCTATGGCGAGCAGAGCCCGGTGACCCTGACTGGAGAGGCTGGCCTCGGCTTCGTCGAGGACCCCTTCGGTTTCCACATGGGCACCGTGCCGACGCGGACGCCACGGCTGATGATGGAAGTCGGCTTCGGTGTTTCTCGTCCGTCGCGCCGGCGCTTTCATGGCGAACCGGTCATTCGCTGAAGCTGATTGTCCGAAGCCGTCATTGCTCTCGTTGTCGCCTGCGGCGTTTCACGAGCAGTTGTTGTTCTCCAAGATCCGGTTTGGAACGAGTGCGCGCCTCGGCTGCTATGGAGCGGTCTTGCCGCGCCGCAGATGCTCGTCCAGGCGCGGCATGATCTCGACGAAGTTGCAGGGCATGTGCCGATAATCGAGTTGCGCCTCGATGATCCCGTCCCAGGCGTCCTTGCAGGCGCCGGGCGAGCCTGGCAGCACGAAGACGAAGGTGGCGTTGACGACACCGCCGGTCGCCCGGCTCTGGATCGTCGAAGTGCCGATCTTGTCGTAGGAGATGCGGTGGAACACCTCCGAAAAGCCGTCCATGCGCTTTTCGAAGATGGGCTCCAACGCCTCGGGCGTCACATCGCGGCCAGTGAAGCCGGTTCCGCCGGTGGTGATCACGACGTCGATGGCCTCGTCCCGCGACCATGCCAAAACGGTGTCGCGAATTTTTTCGCGGTCGTCGGTGACGATCTTGCGGCCGGCTAGGATGTGGCCGGCCGCGGTGATGCGATCGGCAAGCGTCTGGCCGGATTTGTCGTCGGCGAGGCTGCGTGTGTCGGAAACCGTCAGCACCGCGATGCGCACCGGAATGAAGGCACGGCTCTCGTCGATCCTGGCCATCTTACCCGGCCTCCGATGCCATGCTGCGCGTTGCCGCTACGAACCAGTCGGGCTGGCGGCTGCGGATTTCGGCAGCAGCGCGCTTGGCGACATTGCCGGTCTCGAACAGGCCGAAGCATGTCGCGCCCGATCCCGACATGCGTGAAAACCCCGATCCGGCCTTATCAAGCCATGAAAGCGCCCTGCCTATGGCGGGCTGCATCGCAAGGGCCGCCGGCTGAAGATCGTTGCGGGTGACCTCCAGCCAGTTGCGCAGGCTGTGAAAGTCGACGCCGCGCGGCAGCGGCGGCAGTGGCTCGTTGTCGCGACGGGACAGCGCGGCGAAGGTTTCCGCCGTCGAGATAGGCATCCCCGGATTGACCAGCACGAGCCCCACCGCCGAAAAATCCGGCACCATCGACAACTCCTCACCGATGCCGCGTGCCACCAGCGGCTTTGCCGCCAGGCACATCGGCACATCGGCGCCAAGCGAAAGTGCGATCCGCGCCAGCTCGGCGCTATCGATGTCCAGCCCCCAGCTCTCCGCCAGCCCGCGCAGCACGGCCGCCGCGTCGCTCGATCCTCCACCCATGCCGGATGCGACTGGAAGATTCTTTTCCAGCCTGATGGCCACGGGCGGCGTGCTCCGAATGCCGGCGGCATGCCGCAATGCGTCGCGGGCCTTCAGCACCAGATTGCCGCCATCGAGCGGAACGTCGGGCGCATAGCGGCCGGACACGCTGAAATCGTCGCTTTCGTCCGGCGCGATCTCGATCCGGTCGCCAAATCGCGTGAACACAGCGAGGCTTTCGATCAAGTGGTAGCCGTCGGGGCGCCTGCCGGTGACATGCAGGGCAAGGTTTATCTTGGCGGGTGCCGCCCATGTCCGGACACGCGGACCGGATTCCACAGTCTCGATTGCGAGTGAAATGAGGGTCAGTCCTTGGCCAGCCGGTATTCGCCGGTCTTCGGATCCTTGACCAGCGTTCCCATCGCGCCGTTGGCCGCCTGTTTTTCGGTCCGCCGCACCTTGGCGGTCACGCGTTCAGCCTCGCGCACGAAGGTGCGGTAGCCGAAATAGGCTGCGACGCCGACGACGGCGAAGAAGATGAGCTGCGGCATGTTCAAAACTCCTGCCACGCTGGGCCGGTAAGGGCGGCCGATCGGGTCTTTCGGGCAGCCATGCTAGACGCTTTCATGGGTTTTTCAAAGCCCGAAGCGCGCCCACGATGCGCGCTCTTCCGCCGCATCGATGATGCCGCTGGCGGCAGCGGCGGCGATGTCGGGCGCCGAAAAGCCCTTGCTTGAGCCGAACAGGCCGAAGCGGCCGAACAGACCGCGCGGCGCCGCCACCAGCCTGAGCCGGGTCTTCGGCCCAAAACGGGTCTTCAGCACCGTGCGCATGTCGCCGAGCGCATCGACGAGACCAAGCTCCAGGCCTCGCTTGCCGGTCCAGAACAGGCCGGTGAACAGGTCCGGATCGTCCTTGAGCCTGGTGCCGCGCCGTTCCTTGACCAGATCGATGAAGGTCTCGTGCACTTCGAGTTGCAGCGCCTTCAGCCGCTCGACGTCTTCCTTCTTCTCGGGCTTGAACGGATCGAGCACCGCCTTGTTCTGGCCGGCGGTGTGGACACGGCGCTCGATGCCGATCTTCTTCATCAGTTCCGGAAAGCCGAACGAGGCCGACACCACGCCGATCGAACCGACGATGGAGGAGGGATCGGCGAAGATCTCGTCACCGGCGACCGCGATCATGTAGCCGCCAGACGCCGCGACATCCTCGACGAAGACCAGCACCTTCTTGTCTTTCTCGACCGCAAGATCGCGGATGCGCCTGAAGATCAGCCGCGACTGCACCGGCGAGCCGCCCGGCGAATTGATCGACAGGGCGACCGCCGGCGCGTCGAAGGAGAACGCCTTTTCGATCAGTCCGGCGGTGGAGGCGAGCGACAGGCTCGGCCGGAACTGGCCGCCGCCGGCCATGATGGTGCCGTGCAGCCGGATGACCGGGATGGTGACGACGGTGGAGCGCCAGGACTTCGGCAGCAGACGGTTGAAAAGACGTTTCACGATGACGTGGTCTCCGGCGATGGTTGCAGGGATGTAGGAATTTCCCCGCCAAGGGCAATGAGCAAGCCAGGATCAGCTCAGTCTCCGAACAGCGAGGCGAGCCCGTTGGTGATCATTTCGCTGCGCTCGTCGGGGCCGTTGCCCGATCGGGCGTGAAGCATCAGGGGCGGACGGATGGCGAGCTTTCCCCGTGCTCCAAGCGCCGCCCGCACGACGATGCGTATTGCCGCCGCGTCCGGGCGCGGATGCACGGCGAGCATCTCGGCTTCGCCGAAGCGGCCTGAAATCGCGTCGAGAATGGCGCCGAGCTGTTCTGGCCGGGCGATGACGGCAAGCCCGCCACGCGGCCTGACAACCGCCGCCGCACTGCGGATCCAGCTTTCGAACAGCCCATCCTCCATGACATGGGCCTGTTTCCGCAGACGGTCCGGTGTGGCGCGGTCCCGTGCGGCGTTGAAAGGCGGGTTCATGATGACGAAGTCGAAATCATTGTCGGCAAGGCCGGCCGCGGCCCGCGCCCGGCCCGAGACGGTGACATCGGCGACGAGCACGGCCGCCCGATCGCTGAGGTGCGCATTGCCGGGATGGGCAAGCGTGGCCGCCGCGAACGCCGCCATCTCGGGCGCGCGTTCGACCAGCACAGCCTGGGCGCCCGGACAGCGCGACAGCACCGCCAGACCGGCAGCGCCGGCGCCGGCGCCGAAATCGGCGAGACGTCCGCCAAAGGAGGATGGCACGGCTGCGGCCAGCATCATCGCATCCATCCCGGCGCGATGGCCGCCATGCTTGGGCTGCACGAGCCAGAACCGGCCGCGGTGGAAGGCATCGACCGTGTGGGCCGGCGTATCCGTGGCGAGGGCGGATGGCGCGGCGGACATTACTTCTGGCGGATCTCGTTGGCGATGCCGGCATCGGTCAGGATGCGGCGCGCTGCGTCGGCCTGGTCCGCGTCGACCATGACGCGCCGCGGCAGGATGCCGAGCGAGCCGTCGAGCACGCTCATGTTCTGGTCGGCGACGAAGCAGCCGATGCCGGCATCGCGCATCAGCGATTCGACAAAGGAGATGATGACGGCGTCGTTGGTGCGGATGAGCTCTACCATCGCAGGAAACTCGCAGGTTGCAGCATGCATGTAAACGTGTGGCCCCATTCCCGCATTTCCCGGAGTTGACACGCTGTCATCGCCGCCGCGCCAATTCGCCTCTTGCCGTGTCCGCATCCGCCGCCCTAGAGTCAATGCCGGGACTAAGGGTGCCGTCGCACGCGTTATACCAAGACGGGAGTGATTGTCGTGGGTGTCGTTCTCAACATCGAAAACGGGAAGCGGGAACCCGCCTCCATTAAAGATCTGATCGATCTGACGGCGGCCGATATGGGGCGCGTCAACGAACTGATCCTGTCCAAGGCGGGCTCCGACGTCGAGATGATTCCCGAGGTCGCCAACCATCTGATCTCGTCCGGCGGCAAGCGGCTGAGGCCAATGCTGACGCTCGCCGCGGCGCAGATGTTCGGCTATGCCGGCGAGGGCCATGTCAAGCTCGCCACTTCGGTCGAGTTCATGCATACGGCCACGCTCCTGCACGACGACGTCGTCGACGAAAGCGGCATGCGGCGCGGCAAGAAAACCGCCCGCATGATCTGGGGCAACCAGGCAAGCGTGCTGGTCGGTGACTTCCTGCTCGGCCAGGCCTTCCGCATGATGGTCGATGTCGGCTCGCTCGAAGCACTCGACATCCTGTCGAGCGCCGCCTCGATCATCGCCGAGGGCGAGGTGATGCAGCTCGCCGCCGCCAAGAATCTCGAAACCACCGAGGACGAGCACTTCGCCGTTATCAAGGCCAAGACCGCCGCGCTGTTTTCGGCCGCCGCCGAGGTTGGCCCGGTCATCGCCCTGGCGACCCGCAACGACCGCGCGGCGCTGCGCTCCTACGGCATGAATCTCGGCCTAGCCTTCCAGCTTATCGACGATGCGCTGGACTATGGCGGCACCAGCAAGGATCTCGGCAAGAATGTCGGCGACGATTTCCGCGAGGGCAAGGTGACCTTGCCGGTCATCCTCGCCTACCGGCGTGGCAGCAAGGCCGAACGCACCTTCTGGAAGCGTGCCATCGAGGACAATGTCGTCGATGACGCCGGGCTGGAGAAGGCGATCGGCCTGATGACCCGCCACGCCGCGATTGCCGACACGATCGGGCGCGCCCGCCATTTCGGCGAGATCGCCCGCGACGCGCTGGCGCCGCTTGAAGAGACGCCGCAGAAATCGGCGCTGATCGACGTCATCGATTTCTGCATCAGCCGGGTGAACTGAGGAGACCGACTGTCACGGCGGCTTCTTCCGGGCTGCATCGGTAGAAGGACGCCTTCGAATTCGTCCCTGCGGCCTCGACAAGCCACCTTGCCGCAAATTATCTATAAACCATGGCAAAGGGCACGGACGACACCATAGCGGTGCGCATAAGCAAGGCACTGGCGGACCGCATTATCTCCGGCGCGATCGAGCCGGGGGCCAGGCTGCGGCAGGATCATGTCGCCGAGGAATTCAACACCAGCCATGTACCCGTGCGCGAGGCCTTCCGCCGCCTCGAGGCGCAAGGCCTCGCCGTCAGCGAGCCGCGCCGTGGCGTCCGTGTCGCGGCTTTTGATCTCGGCGAAGTCAAGGAAGTCGCCGAAATGCGGGCCGCGCTCGAAGTGCTGGCACTGCGCCACGCCGCGCCGCATCTGACTTCGGCCATTCTCGACCGGGCCGAGGAGGCGACAAAAGCCGGCGACAAATCCCACGACGTCAGGTCATGGGAAGAAGCCAACCGGGCTTTTCACCGGCTGATCCTCACGCCTTGCGGCATGCCGCGCCTGCTTGCCACCATCGATGACCTGCACGCGGCAAGCGCCCGCTTCCTGTTCGCGGCTTGGCGCTCGGAGTGGGAGACGCGCACCGACCAGGACCACCGGGCGATCCTCACCGCCTTGCGGCAGGGAAACGCCGAATCGGCCGCTGCGACATTGGGGCGGCATGTCCAATGGATTGGCCGCAAACCGGTCAGGACGGCCTCCGGCGCCACGCGCGAGGCCTTCGCCATCGTGGGTTGAGCGACCTTTTCCCCACCTCGGGCTTGCTACCGATCCAAAAATGTGGATTCGATAATAGATCGAACACAGAAATTATCTATAATTTTAGATCGATCGAAGGGAAGCCTATGACCAACCTCGCATTCTCGTCCGCCAGACCGTCCTTCAGCCCGCTGCGCCTGCAGCAACGATCGCTCGGCTGGCAGGCCGGCGCCGTCATGCTCGGCACGCTGTTCCTGGCGCTGTCGTCCTACATCGAGGTGCCGATGGTGCCGGTTCCGGTGACCATGCAGACGTTCGCCGTGACGCTTATCGGCGCGCTCTACGGCTGGCGGCTTGGCGCCGTGACGATCGCCGCATGGCTGGTCGAAGGCGCGGCCGGCTTCTCGGTCCTGGCCGGCGGCGCTGCCGGGATACAGCATTTCGTCGGCCCGACGGGCGGCTATCTCTTTGCCTTCCCCGTCACCGGCGCGCTGGTCGGCTGGCTGGCCGAACGCGGTTGGAACGGCAACAGGGTTTTATTCGCCTTCGCCGCCATGCTGCTCGGCAATCTCGCCTGCCTGGTTCTCGGCACGGCCTGGCTTGCCGTCATGATCGGTACCGAGAAGGCCATCACCTTCGGCTTCGTGCCGTTCATCGTCGGCGGATTGCTCAAGTCGGCGCTCGGTGCGGCGACGCTCATGGCTCTTCGCGGCGGCAAGGCGAAGCCGGCCAATATGTGATTATCGGGCCGTGACGATCAGGCTGCGCGCGCATCACCTCCTTTGCCTGCTCACCTATGTGGGCAAGGGATACAGCCCCGCTTTCACCGCCAATTATGACGAGATCGCGGAGCGGCTGAGCCGGGGCGAGGACATCCTCCTCGTTTCCGGTCCGGACGACATATGCGCTCCGTTGCTTGACGGGCCGGAACCGCACTGCCTGCGCGACGGCGCGTCCGGGCGGGACCGGCAGGCCGCGGATGAGGTGGAAGCGCTGCTGGCGCGTCCGATCCGGGACGGCGTCCGCCTCGATCTCGATGGCGCGATGCTGATACGGCTACGGCGGGCGTTCTCGGCCGGCCACGTGCGCAAGGCATGCGGCGGCTGCGAATGGAGCGGGCTGTGCGGCGCGGTCGCAAGCGGCGGCTATCGCGATACGCGGCTGCAACGTCTTGTTGACGCGCCAAGCTGTCCCTTCTAGCCATGATTTGTTAATCGGGTGACCCGATTGTGAATTTCGGGCGGATTGAAGCGCGACCCCAAAAAGGCCATGCTTTGCCCGGAAAGATCGAGTCTGGGTCGATCCCGCTGACGCGGAGATGGCGCATGGCTGAAAGGGATACGATGCAGCAAGGACGTGCGCGCTGGCTGACAAGGCTGGCAATTGTGACGGGCATGGCGATCTCGGCTTTGCCGGCCTATGCCAAGCAATCCACCGAACCGGTCAAGATATCGTCGTTCTCGGGCGCATATCTGGCTGCCCGGATCGCCGAAGGCGACAACGACCTCGACAGCGCCATCGCGTACTACAAGCAGGCCTTGGCGTTCAATCCGAACGACACCACACTGCAGCAGAGCCTGATGCTGTCGCTGATCGCTCAAGGGCGCTTCGACGAATCGCTGGTCTATGCCGACAAGCTCAAGGAAGTGCCCGATGTCGAGCGCTTCTCGCGCCTGGCGCTGGCTGTCGATTCCTTCCACAAGAAGGACTTCAGCAAGGCGCAGTACTGGCTCAAGCTATCGCTGGAATCCGATCTCGACAGGCTGATCTCCGGTGTCATGTCCGGCTGGGCCCAGCAGGGTGCCGGTCAGGCGGTCGACGCAATGGCATCGATCGACAAGCTGCGGGGACCGGACTGGTTCGGCCTGTTCAAATCCTTCCACCGCGCCTTGATCGCCGATGCCGCCAACATGCCCGAAAAGGCCGAGGCGATCTACGCCGCGACGATGCAGGATACCGCCGCGGGCGGCGCCGCTCCCGAAACCTGGATGCGCAACGCGCAGGCCTATGCCTCGTTCCTGGCCCGCAAGGGCGACAAGGCCAAGGCGATCTCGGTACTCGATCAGGCCGAGGCGTTTTCGCCGGGCAAGCTGGAAATCGTCGCCTTGCGCGACAAGATCGACAAGGGCGAGAAGATCGCGCCCTTCGTATCCGGTCCGTCCGACGGCGCTTCTGAAATCCTGCTCGATCTTGCCACCGCGCTCAACCGCGGCGGGGGCGAGCCGTTCGTGCGCCTCTATCTGCAATACGCCTTGGCTCTGAAGCCCGATAGTGATGCGGCCCTCGTGCAACTCGCCGCCGTTGCCGAACAGCTGAAAGACGGCGAGGGCGCCATCGCGCTCTACCGGCGCATCCCCGACTCTTCGCCGCTGAAGGAGATTTCGGACCTGCAGCTTGGCCTCAACCTTGCCGATCTCGACCGCCAGGACGAGGCGATCACGCATCTGAAGGCCTTTGTCGAAGCCCATCCCAACGACATGCGCGCCTATCTGGCGCTCGGCGGTGTCTACTCCTCGAAGGATGATTTCCGCTCCGCCGCCAATCTCTACGACAAGGCCGTCGAGGTGCTGAAGACACCGACCGCCGCAAACTGGAACATCTTCTATCAACGTGGCATCGCCTATGAGCGGCTGAAGGAATGGCCGAAGGCCGAGCCGAATTTCCGCAAGGCGCTGGAATTGCAGCCAGACCAGCCGCAGGTGCTGAACTATCTCGGCTATTCCTGGGTCGACATGAACACGAACCTGAAGGAAGGCCTGGAGATGATCCAGAAGGCCGTCGATCTCAGGCCAAGCGACGGCTACATCGTCGATTCCCTCGGGTGGGCCTATTTCCGCCTCGGCCGGTTCGATGACGCTGTGCGCGAGATGGAACGCGCGGTCTCGCTGAAGCCGGAAGATCCGGTCCTCAACGACCATCTCGGCGACGCCTATTGGCGCGTCGGCCGCAAGCTGGAAGCGACCTACCAGTGGGCCCAGGCGCGCGACCTGAAGCCGGATCCGGACGTGCTTGCCGCGTTGCAGCAGAAGCTGATGAAGGGCTTGCCGCCGATCGAGTCCAACACGGCGCAGGAAACCCCAAAGGTCAAGCCGGAGCCCGTTCCCGCACCTAAGGGTTGAAATCGGCTTTTTTCGAACGCGAACGGGGCTCTCGGAGCCCCGTTTTCATATCTGCCCGCTCAAAATATCCGCGGACGCGCAGGAAGAGTGCTCAGAACATCTTTCGATAGACGACGAAGCCCGAGCGTTCGCCGACCTTGTCATAGAGCTTCATCGCCGTGTGATTGGTTTCATGCGTCAGCCAGTATACCCGGCCGGAACCGGCCGCCTGCGCGCGCTCATAGACGCCTTCGATCAGCGCCCGGCCGATACCTTTGCCGCGCGAGGCCTCGTTGGTGAAAAGATCCTGCAGATAGCAGTTCGGCGCGATCGCCGTGGTGCTGCGGTGGAACAGGTAGTGGACGAGGCCAAGAAGCCGGCCGCCGCTCTCGGCGACCAGCGCATGGACCGGCTCATAAGCGTCGAAGAAGCGCGACCATGTCATCGCGGTGATCTCGCTTGCCAGCGCCGTTCCGCCCGAGCGGCCATAGAATGCATTGTAGCCGTCCCACAGCGGCAGCCATCGATCGAAATCCTGGCGCGTGACGGAGCGGATGATGATCGGGTTGGACATGGCGGAACCTGCTGTGATGGGAGCGGACGCTTTGTCGAATTGGATCGCGGACTCTTGCGGCGGGCAATGGGCCAGTCACTGGCAAAGTCTTCAACCTCGCCTCACCGCGGCCCGGCATCGGACGCACCTTGCTTGACGCTTTGCCGCCGTGTCTCTAGGACGTGGCCGCAAGCAGCCTGTGTCGCCGAGGCCATCGTGACGATTGAAACATCAGCCCATATGCACCCCAGCCGCTCGTTCCAGGGGCTGATCCTGACCTTGCACAATTACTGGGCGGCTTATGGCTGCGTCATTCTCCAACCCTATGACATGGAGGTCGGCGCCGGCACATTTCACCCGGCAACGACGCTGCGCGCACTCGGACCCAAGCGCTGGAACGCCGCTTACGTCCAGCCCTCGCGCCGCCCCAAGGACGGCCGCTATGGCGAGAATCCCAACCGGCTGCAGCATTACTACCAGTATCAGGTGATCCTGAAGCCCAATCCGCCGAACCTGCAGGAGCTTTATCTCGGCTCGCTCGCCGCGATCGGCGTCGACCCTCTGCTCCACGACATCCGTTTCGTCGAGGACGACTGGGAAAGCCCGACGCTGGGCGCCTGGGGCCTTGGCTGGGAATGCTGGTGCGACGGCATGGAAGTGTCGCAGTTCACCTACTTCCAGCAGGTCTGCGGCATCGAATGCGCGCCGGTGGCGGGCGAACTGACCTACGGCCTCGAGCGCCTGGCCATGTATGTTCAGGGCGTCGACAACATCTACGAGCTCAATTTCAACGGCCGCGAAGGTGCCGAAAAGGTCACCTATGGCGACGTCTTTCTGCAGGCCGAGCAGGAATATTCGCGCCATAATTTCGAATATGCCAACACGGCGATGCTGCTTCGGCATTTCGAGGACGCCGAGGCCGAGTGCAAGGCGCTGCTCGACGCCGGCGCGCCGGCGTCGAACGACAATCTGCCGATGCACAAGATGGTCTTCCCCGCCTACGACCAGTGCATCAAGGCCAGCCATGTCTTCAACCTGCTCGATGCGCGCGGCGTGATCTCGGTCACCGAGCGGCAGAGCTATATCCTGCGTGTGCGCAATCTGGCGAAAGCCTGCGGCGAGGCGTTCTTGAAGACGCAGGCCGGTGGATTGGCGGCTTGAGCCTCAGGCGCCGTTGATCATTTCGAGGGAAGCGTTGATCGGCGGCAGGATCTGGCCGCTCGGACCAGCGATCGTGCGCAGCGCCTGCCGCACGCCCGGCATCGAGAAGGCGCCGTGGACCTGTGCGGCAAAGCAGGCGCTGAGCGCGAGGATCTGAAGAAGTCTGGATGCGGTTTTCATGATCGTTCAGCCAATAATTGCCTGCCTGAGCGTGGGTCGCTTCAGCGCAGCCTTCGGTTCATGGAAATCTTGATCCAAGGATGCGCGCGATCGCCCGGTCCCGAGACGGAGCCCAAAATTTCTGGAAAGGGTGACAGCGGCCAGCCGAGTTGCTATGCCCCGCGCGGACCACTCTCCCGCATGAGCTGACCCCTATGCCTGACCTGCTTCTAGAACTTCGCTCCGAGGAAATCCCTGCCCAGCCGCGCGACCGCAGCGCCGGAGGCGCGAGGACGTGCAAACAGGAAAGTTGCATGCGGGTGGAGAGGCTCTGATGCCTGATTTATTGCTCGAACTTCGCTCCGAGGAAATCCCTGCCCAGCCGCGCGACCGCAGCGCCGGAGGCGCGAGGACGTGCAAACAGGAAAACGGCATGCGGGTGGAGAGGCTCTGATGCCTGATTTATTGCTCGAACTTCGCTCCGAGGAGATCCCCGCCCGCATGCAGCGCAAGGCGGCGGGCGATCTGAGGAAGATGCTGACCGACGGTCTGGTCGAGGCGGGCCTGACCTACGAGGCGGCGCGTGAGTACTGGACGCCGCGGCGCCTTACCCTTGATGTCCGTGGGCTCAATGCACGCTCGAAGGATATTCACGAGGATATCAAAGGGCCGTCGACATCAGCGCCTGAGCAGGCGGTCCAGGGCTTTTTGCGCAAGGCAGGGCTGTCTTCGATCGCCGAAGCGCATGTTCATTCCGATCCGAAGAAGGGCGACTTCTATGTCGCGCATATTGCGAAGCCGGGCAGGGCGGCCGAAGAGATCATCGCCGGACTGGTGCCTGATATCATCCGCAATTTTCCCTGGCCGAAATCGATGCGCTGGGGGCCGGCCTCGGCAAAACCGGGCTCGCTGCGCTGGGTGCGCCCGCTGCAATCGATCCTGTGCACCTTCGGCCCCGAGACCGAGGAGCCGGTCGTGGTCGATTTCGAGATCGACGGCATCCGCTCGGGTAACATCACCTACGGCCATCGTTTCCTCGCGCCCGGCGAAATCACCGTGCGCCGCTTCGACGACTATGTGAGCAAGCTGGAAGCGGGCAAGGTCGTGCTTGATGCCGACCGGCGCAAGGAAATCATCCTTGCCGACGCCCGCAACCTTGCCTTCGCCAACGGGCTCGACCTGGTCGAGGACGAGGGCTTGCTTGAAGAAGTGTCCGGGCTGGTCGAATGGCCTGTCGTGCTGATGGGCGAATTCGAACAGGCTTTCCTGGCCATTCCGGCGGAAGTGATCCGCCTGACCATCCGCGCCAACCAGAAGTGCTTTGTGACGCGGCCGCAGGGCGAAAGCGACGGGCTCTCCAACCGCTTCATCCTGACCGCCAACATCGAAGCGAAGGACGGCGGCAAGGAAATCGCCCACGGCAACGGCAAGGTGGTGCGCGCGCGCCTGTCGGATGCGCTCTATTTCTGGACGACCGACCAGGGCGACCTGCCTGATCTCGACCAACTCCATGCATCCGCGGAAAAATTCGGACTCGATCTGAAGAAGCCGCTCGACCAGCGCATGGCACGCCTCGACCATCTTGGTGTTACCTTCCATGCCAAGCTTGGCACGCAGGGTGAACGGGTGGAGCGGATTGCCGAGCTTGCTGGAGAACTGGCGCCGGTCGTCGGCGCCGATCCCGCGCTGGCGCGTCGCGCCGCTGTCCTGGCAAAGGCCGATCTCACCACCGAAGTGGTCGGCGAGTTTCCCGAATTGCAAGGCGCCATGGGCCGCAAATACGCGCTGCTCCAAGGCGAACATCCTTCTGTCGCCGCCGCCATCGAGGAACACTACAAGCCGCAAGGTCCGTCCGACTATGTGCCGAACGATCCGGTGTCGGTGGCCGTGGCGCTCGCCGACAAGCTTGATACGCTGGTTGGTTTCTGGATCATCGATGAAAAGCCGACGGGGTCGAAGGACCCCTACGCATTGCGCAGAGCCGCGCTTGGGATGGTGAGGCTGGCTCTGGAGAATGGGACGCCGCTGTCGCTTCTTGCCATCATGGCCAAACATCGAAAGACCACTGTTGACCAGATCGTTGAAAGACACGCCAGTGAGCAGGCTGGATCGGGCGGCGACCATGTGCGCGGGCGCGGGCAAATCGGCGACGGGAAATCTGTGGATCGAGACCTCCTCGCCTTTTTCCACGACCGCCTGAAAGTCTATCTCCGCGACCAGGGCGCGCGCCATGATCTGATCGACGCGGTGATCACGCCTCAGTCCGACGACCTGCTGCAGATCGTGCGCCGCGTCGAAGCGCTTGGTTCCTTCCTCGACACAGAGGATGGCAAAAACCTGCTCGCCGGCACCAAGCGCGCGGCCAACATCCTGGCCGCCGAGGAGAAGAAGAAAACGGCGGTCGCCGAAACCGTTGAGCCTGCATTGTTCCGGCAGGATGCGGAGAAGTCGCTGTTTGCGGCGGTGAATCAGGCCGAGAAGCAAGCCGGCGAAGCGATTCAGAATGAAGACTTTTCTGCTGCCATGCTGGCGCTTAGTGTGTTGCGCGAACCCGTTGATTCATTCTTTGAGCATGTTCTCGTGAATGATGAGGACTTGTCCGTGCGCGCCAACCGTCTTGCGCTGCTCACGCGCATTCGCACGGCCACCGGTCAGGTCGCGGATTTCTCGAAAATCGCCGGCTGAGAGGCATGATCCCGAACAGTGGTTTTTCGGACATGGTCGTGCAGGATAAAGGGGCCGCAGGCCTCGGGAAAAAATATCTTCGAGCCGACCGTTCGAGCCGGCTTACAGTCATATGACGATGACCTCTCCGTGGCAAAAGGGACATGTTCCCCAACCCAACGGAGGCTTCCATGAATTCCGATCACGAAATCGAAGTGACAGAAGAAACCTCGGCCCCCGCCGAGGCGCTTGAATCCGCTTCCGAAACCGCCGTCGATCATGCCATTGCCACGGTCGAAGCCGCCGACCTGTCCGATGAAGACGAAGATGGCGATGATGAAGAAGGCGACGACGAAGACGGCGAAGAGTCTGATGAAGACGAAGACGACGCCGATGAGGCCGTGAAGGCCGAAGGCGACGACGCCGAAGAAGAATCCGAGGACGGCGAGCCGGAAGACGACGACGACAAGGAAGAAGCAGCCTGA
The DNA here is from genome assembly GCF_020164745.1 of Mesorhizobium sp. ES1-4. Classification (GTDB taxonomy): domain Bacteria; phylum Pseudomonadota; class Alphaproteobacteria; order Rhizobiales; family Rhizobiaceae; genus Mesorhizobium. Next base: position 289,070 of record NZ_JAIUGV010000008.1, read on the forward strand.
GATTTCAGTACGGTCTGTCGAGAAGAGTGGGCGGCGCATCAGCGCCGCCCTTTTTTGCGGTCATTCCAAATGATGACTTTTCAGTTCTCCAGAATGCTGACGCGCACGCTGTTTTCGTAGACGTCGACCTGGATCAGTGGCTCGCCATTGATGATGGCGCGCTTGGTCGAGGAGCTCATCGCGCCGGGGCGCTCGAGCAGGCGCTGTAGCTCGGCGCGCCGATCATTGGTCGTGAACCGCTCGTCGCCTTGATCGTCTCTGTCGCGGCGATGGAACTTGTGCCAGTTCGCGCGATCCTGCCGTACCATTTGCGCGGCGCTGTCCAGCGCATAGCCGTCGCTCGCCTGGTGATCGCGGTCTGAAATGCGCGCGACATAGGACCCCAGCATGTCGTCGGCATGCGCCGCGCCGCCAAGCAACGATGCTAACAGAAGCCCTGCCACGGTAACGGTCTTCGATTTCTTCATCAGCAACCCCCCTTGCCTTGAACAATGCAATCGCGTCTGCCGGCTGTTGGCGAAATTCAGGCGACGGCGCGGACCGGCGAGATACCGGGACGAATGCGCCGGACAATGGTGCGCAGGGAGCCAGACCGCCGTCAAGCCGCTCAGCATTCCGAGTGCGCTGTTTGGCGAGGTCGCTATTTGACCTTGCCGGCTCCCGAAGCCGGCTGTCGGGCGACCGGCGCGGCGGCCGCCGGTGCCGCTGCTGCCTTCCCTTGCGTTGCCGGCGCGGGGGCTGCCGAGGCGGTGGCCGTGGCGGGGGCGGCCGCCGCGGCAGGTGCCTTGGCTTGAACGGGCGTCGCGAAGGCGCCGCCGACGATGCCGCCACGAATGATCATCGGGCTCTGAGAGAAGGCGTGCTTCGCCTCGTCCTTATCCGGGATTGCCGCCACCTTTTCATAGGTAACGTCGGGCTCGCCAGGCGAAACGACGGACACCACGTCGCTCGCCGTGCCGTCGGCTGCCTTCAGCGTAAGGACGGAAGGCGTCGAGGCCGGCGCGCCGGGAAAGACCAGCGACGAGGCCTGAGCCCCGCCAGCCGTCGCAGCCAGCGTGATAGCAAGCGTTCCCCAGATACGCACAGACACTGACATAGCTCCCATTGCCCAGAAGCCGAACGATAGTGCTCGGCGATTGATGCCGGCTTTCACGAAAAGATAGCATTTTAGGAATTGATGAATTGCCAATGCCCGCTTGCCCCGACGACGCCGTCGTATTACGCAGCCGGCATCCGCGAGGTGACGAGAGTGGCTGAAATACTTGCCGTCGGCGAAGCGATGGAGCCGGCATTGGCGCTGCTTGAGGGCGGCGATATCGTCGCCATTCCAACCGAGACCGTCTATGGGCTGGCCGGCGACGCCACCAATGGCATCGGCGTGGCGCGCATTTTCGAAGCCAAGGGCCGGCCGCGCTTCAATCCGCTGATCGCCCATGTCGCCGACATGGCGATGGCCGAGCGCATCGCTATTTTCGATCCGCTGTCCAGGAAACTCGCGCTTGCTTTCTGGCCGGGTCCGCTGACGCTGGTGTTGCCGCAGCGCCCCGGCAACGGCATTCATCCGCTGGTCACCGCCGGGCTCGACACGATCGCCCTGCGCATGCCGCGGGGTTTTGGCGGCGACCTGATCGCCAGGCTTGGGCGACCGCTTGCGGCACCCAGCGCGAATTCATCCGGCAAGATCAGCGCGACGACGGCGCAAGCGGTGGCGGCGGATTTAGGAGCGCGCATCAAGCTGGTGGTCGATGGCGGTGCCACGCCGGTTGGGCTGGAATCGACCATCGTCAAGGCCGAGGGAGAAAGACTGCGGCTGCTGAGGCCCGGTGGCATCGCCGCCGGGGAGATCGAGGCCGCCATCGGCATGGACCTGCTGCGCCGCGGCGCGGCCGGCGTCGAGGCGCCGGGCATGCTCGCTTCGCACTATGCGCCGGGCGCCGCCGTTCGGCTCAATGCCGGCACGGTTGGCGAAGACGAGGCGTTGCTTGCCTTCGGCAATCACCGCGCGGAAGGCTGGCAACATGCCGCCGCGTTTTTAAACCTGTCCACAACAGGTGACCTGCGTGAAGCGGCAAGCAATCTCTTCGCCTACATGCAGGATCTCGACCGCAGCGGCGCGTGCACCATCGCGGTCGAGAAGATCCCCTTTGACGGGCTCGGAGAGGCGATCAACGACCGGCTTTCCCGCGCCGCCGCTCCTCGTGACAACACTGAGCCCACAACGTAGTTTTCCCACATGGCCGAAACTGCAAAGACACTCGATCCCGCTCTCATCGATCGCTTCGCGGCGATCGTCGGCGATAAATACGCCCTGCGCGACCAGCAGGACATCGCGCCTTACCTGACCGAGCGGCGCGGCCTCTGGCATGGCGCGACGTCCCTGGTGCTGCGGCCGGGCAGCGTCGATGAGGTCAGCCGGATCATGCGGCTGGCGACCGAGACCGGAACGCCAATCGTGCCGCAAAGCGGCAACACCGGGCTGGTCGGCGCTCAGGTGCCGGACAAATCCGGGCACGAAATCGTCCTGTCGCTGTCGCGGCTCAACCGCGTCCGCGAGATCGATGTCCTGTCCAACACAGTCACGGCGGAGGCCGGGGTCATCCTCCAGACCTTGCAGGAAGCGGCCGAGGCCGCCGACCGGCTTTTCCCGTTGTCGCTCGCCGCGCAAGGTTCCTGCCAGATCGGCGGCAACCTGTCGTCCAATGCCGGCGGCACCGGCGTGCTGGCCTACGGCAATGCGCGCGAACTGTGCCTTGGCGTCGAGGTGGTGCTGCCGACCGGCGAGGTGTTCGACGACTTGCGCAAGCTGAAGAAGGACAACACCGGCTACGACCTGAAGAACCTGTTCGTCGGTGCCGAGGGCACGCTCGGCATCATTACCGCCGCCGTGCTCAAGCTGTTTCCGAAGCCGAAGGGCCGCGACGTCGCCTTCGTCGGCCTGTCGTCGCCCGAGGCCGCGCTTTCCCTGTTCAGCCTGGCCATGGACCGCGCCGGGGCAGCCCTCACCGCCTTCGAACTGATCGGCAAGCGGCCATACGATTTCACGCTGGCGCATGCCCCGGGCGTGACGCGGCCGCTGATGGTGGATTGGCCCTGGTATGTGCTCATGCAGATATCGTCCGGCCGCTCATCGGAGGATTCGCGGGCGCTGATCGAGGACGTGCTTTCGGCGGGCCTCGAGCAGGAATTCGTCGGTGACGCCGTCATTGCCGCCAGCGTCGGGCAGGGCGATGCCTTCTGGAGTTTCCGCGAGCTGTTGCCCGAGGCACAGAAGCCGGAAGGCGCCTCGATCAAGCACGACATATCGGTGCCGATCGCATCGATACCGCGCTTCATTGCGGAGGCCGCCGGCGCGGTGGCGTCGGTGAGCGCCGGCGCCCGCGTCGTCTGCTTCGGCCATATGGGCGACGGCAATCTCCACTACAACATCTCGCGGCCTGTCGACGGCGACGACGAGGCGTTTCTGGCGCTCTACCACGCCATGAACAAGGCCGTGCATGACGTGGTGCGCGGCCTGCACGGTTCGATCTCGGCCGAGCACGGTATCGGGCAGTTGAAGCGCGACGAACTGATCGCCACCGCGCCGCCGATGGCGATCGATCTGATGCGCAGGGTGAAAGCCGCCTTTGATCCGGCCGGCATCATGAATCCTGGTAAGGTTATCTGATCCTTTCAACATCTTGTGGCTGGTGGCATTCCGATAACCATCCCTGAGATCAGCAAAATTTAACCGACTTTCTTAAGCGCGGCGGTAAGGAGCCAGCGCTACTGTTTCCCCATACGAGGCCGGGAAAACTGGCCCGGAGAGAACCGGACACCGGCTCTCAGGAGACAGACAGGAAGGCACTCTATGAACACTGGACTGAAGCCAGTCTGGGCGGGACGCAACATGCGTCTCGATCCATTCCGCCTGCCGCAGGTGGTGAGCTACGCGACGCGTGACGATTACGGCGACGTAACCTTCACCATCGACCAGCGCGGCGCTGTGATCCGCCGCCTGCTCGAGATGAGCGGCCTGCCGGCGATCATTGTGCTGCCGGCCAACGCATTTCGCGGCGTCGCCGCCCGCGCCATGGAGGATGCGGAAGGCAATGTCACGGTGACCCTAGAACTCCTGCACAACGATCCGATGCTGTCGGTGCCGCTGCTGGTGGCCGACGATCTCGAAGACGTCGCCGCCGACTGGCGCGCCTGGGCCGACGCCTACCGTCTGCCGATGCTGCTGATCGAATCCGACGGCGTTGCCCGCACCCTGGAAGAATCGCTCGGCGCCGCCATCAAGACGTTGCCGGCGAAGGACCGCCGCAAGGGCCGTGTTTCCAACATGCGCCGCCCGCGCTTCCTTGCCCGCCGCAGGGCCGGCGACCTTGGCCTCAGGCTGGTCATCGGCGGCCAGGAGATCATTGCGCGGGAGTAGCTTCGCTTCGCACACTGGCGATTGGCGAAACCATCAATGACAGCCTCCTTCTCCCCGGCACTTACGGGGAGAAGTGCCCGGCAGGGCGATGAGGGGCGGTATAGTGACGGAGAGAAGGGCCGCTATACCAGCGGCTTCAGCGCCACCCAAAGCGCGCCGCCGATCAAGCCGAGGAAGATCAGCCAGCCGACCTGGTTGTTCGACCGGAACAGCCGCAGGCACTGGTCCGGATTGTCGATATCGAGAACCGCGATCTGCCGGGCCATATGGGCGCCGGCGGCGATCAGTCCGGCGAGCGCCACCACCGGGGCCTGCGCCGAGGCGAAGGCGATGGCGAAGCAGACCAGCGTACCGCCATAGAGCCCGGCCAGCCACGCCTTGGTGTTGTCACCGAACAACCGTGCCGTCGAATGCACGCCGACAATGGCGTCGTCCTCCTTGTCCTGGTGTGCATAGATCGTGTCGTAGCCGATCACCCACAGGATCGAACCGATATAGAGCATGATGGCGGGACCATCGAGATCACCGAACTCGACCGCCCATCCCATCAGCGCGCCCCAGGAAAAGGCAAGGCCGAGAAACAGTTGCGGCCAGTTGGTTATCCGCTTCATGAATGGATAGACGGCCACGATCGCCAGCGAGCAGATGCCCAGTAGAATGGCGAAGCTATTGAACTGCAACAGCACCGCCAGACCGACCAAAGCCTGCAGCACAAGAAACAGCCAGGCCCGCCGGCGCGTGGTCTGGCCGGACGGCAGCGGGCGCGAGCGCGTGCGCTCGACCTGGTTGTCGATGTCCTGGTCGACAATGTCGTTAAAGGTGCAGCCGGCACCGCGCATGGCGATGGCGCCGATCAGGAACAGCACCAGGTACAAGGGCGCCGGCAGCAGCGAAAGCAACGGATCGCCAGGCCTGGGATAGGCGCTCGCGGCGAGCGCGGCCGACCACCAGCACGGCCACAAAAGCAACTGCCAGCCGATCGGCCTGTCCCACCGCGCAAGCTGCGCATAGGGCCAGATCGCGCGCGGCAGCACCCGGTATACCCAATGGCCGTTCGGCGCATCGGCGACGCGGCCCTGGGCCGCTTTCGACTGGACAGGTTCCATTGGCATGGAGTGGCAGCAGCGGCGGAACCCGTCAAGCGGCAAGCGGACGAGCAACGCCCGTCAAACCGTCAGGAGGTGAAGATGTCGCGCGTGGAAAACCAGACTTTCGCCACCTCGATGAAAGCCAGCGCCGCATTCGATACGCGCTGATGCGTATCGTGGGTGAGGATGATGCGTTGCATCGGCAGCGGATCCGACAGCGGTTTACAGACGAGGCGCAGGCCGTCATAGCTGTGGTCTCCATGCGGCCGTGTATAGCTGACCGCGACGCCGAAGCCGTTCGCCACCATGCTGCGCTGGAGTTCGAACGAGCTTGTGCGAATGTCGGCGGCGGGCGACAGGCCACGGCCGCGGAACAGGTCGAGCATATGCTGCCAGCTGTGCGGCTGGTCGGTCGTGATCAGCGTGTAGGCGGCCAGATCCGCCAGGCTGACCTCGGGACGGTCCGCCAGCGCATGGCCCGCCGGCAAGAGCGCATGCGGCCGCAGCTCGTGCAGCAGGACGCGGGCGAAATGCGACGGCAGGCCGAGATCGTAGCTGAGGCCGAGATCGACGGCGGCGTCCGCCAGGCGTCGCCCGAGCGTCTCGAACGTCTCGTCGCGGACGATGACGGCGACCGCTGGATGGCTTTCCGAGAAAGCGCGCAGAAGGCCCGGCGCGAAATAGGGCGCCAGATCCTCGAAGCAGCCGAGCACCAGTTCGCCGCCGACAGCTGAATTGACCTTCCCCAGGCCCAGGAGTTCGTCCGTCTCGGCAAGAACCTGTTTTGCCTTGGCCACCACGACACGGCCGAAGGACGTCAGTGAAACCCCGCTTCCGCGTTGGCGCACAAAGAGCTTTTGCCTGAGATCCTTTTCGATTGCGTCGATAGCCACCGAGATCGATGGCTGAGAAATATTCAGCGCCCTGGCGGCGCCGGTGACGCTGCCGTGGCGGGCGACGGCAACAAGATAACGCAGTTGCGTGAGGGTCAGGCTCATAGCAAAAATCTATGTGTCAGATGATAAGTTATTATTTTACTGAATGAATAGGGAGCGCGATAGTGCCTCGATCCTGAAAGGAGGACGCCATGGCTTCCCAAACTGCTACCCCAGCAATCGACAGGGACCTGATCGATGCGCAGACAATCGCCGACTACCAGCGCGACGGCGCGGTCTGCATCCGCGGCGCCTTCAAGGGGTGGGTCGATACGATCGCCGCCGGCATCGAGCGCAACATTCAGAACCGCAGCGCCACGGCGTCCGACATCGCCAATGGCCGCGGCAGTTTCTTCGACGATTACTGCAACTGGGAGCGCATCCCCGAATTCGTCAAGGTGGTGCGCGAATCGCCTGCGGCCCGGTTGGCAGCCGCGGTGATGCGGTCGCGCACCGCGCAGTTCTTCCACGACCACGTCCTCGTCAAGGAACCTGGGACCCAGAAGCCGACGCCGTGGCACCAGGACATTCCCTATTATTTTGTCGACGGCCAGCAGACGGTGAGCTTCTGGATCCCTATCGATCCGGTGAAGGAGGCGACGCTGCGCCTGATCGCCGGCTCCCACAAATGGGACAAGATGATCCTGCCGGTACGCTGGCTGGACGACGGCAATTTTTACGCCGCCGAGGGCGATTATCGTCCGGTGCCGGATCCCGACAACGATCCGTCGATGAAAGTTATCGAATGGGAGATGGAGCCGGGCGACGCCATCCTGTTCGATTTTCGCACCGCGCATGGCGCGCGCGGCAATATGACCGCGGCACGGCGCTGGGCGCTGTCGCTGCGCTGGGTCGGCGACGATGCCCATTATGTCGAGCGGCCGGGCCGCACCTCGCCGCCCTACCATGGCCATGGCATGCAGCCGGGGCAGAAGCTGCGCGAGGATTGGTTCCCGATCGTCCACCACGGCTGAACGAGAGCCGGAATAGGGCGCCCGTGGTCGATGCCGTATTCGGCTGGGATAACGTTCCCGTGCGCAATTCCCATCAATCCACCCTGATGCCTTGACCCGTCGTCCAGAGAGCAATAGCGGGTTGTTCTCTCTATCGGCATCAAGAGGTGGCCATGAACGTTCTTCTTCTCGGCTCCGGCGGCCGCGAACATGCGCTGGCCTGGAAGATCGCCGCTTCGCCGCTGCTGACCAAGCTCTACGCGGCGCCCGGCAATCCGGGTATCGGCAGCGAGGCCGAACTGGTGAAGCTTGATATCACCGATCATGCCGCCGTCGCCGCGTTCTGCCGGGATAAGGAAATCGACCTCGTGGTGGTCGGCCCGGAAGGACCGCTCGTCGCCGGCATTGCCGATGACCTGCGCGCCGAAAACATCCGCGTCTTCGGGCCTTCGAAGGCCGCCGCCCGGCTGGAAGGCTCGAAGGGTTTTACCAAGGACCTCTGCGCCCGCTACAACATCCCGACCGCCGCCTATGGCCGTTTCGACGATCTGGCCTCCGCCCAGGCCTATGTCGAGAAGATGGGCGCGCCGATCGTCATCAAGGCCGATGGGCTCGCCGCCGGCAAGGGCGTCACCGTCGCCATGACGATGGCTGAGGCACGGGCGGCACTCGCTTCCTGCTTCGAGGGGTCTTTCGGCGCCGCCGGCGCGGAGGTGGTGATCGAGGAATTCATGACCGGCGAGGAGGCGAGTTTCTTCTGCCTCTGCGACGGCACGACGGCACTTCCTTTCGGCACCGCGCAGGATCACAAGCGCGTCGGCGATGGCGACGTCGGCCCCAACACCGGCGGCATGGGCGCCTATTCGCCAGCCCCTGTGATGACGCCGGAGATGGTCGAGCGCACCATGCGTGAGATCATCGAGCCGACCATGCGCGGCATGGCGGCATCAGGCGCGCCTTTCGCCGGTATTCTCTTCGCCGGCCTGATGATCACGGATAACGGGCCGAAGCTGATCGAATACAACACCCGCTTCGGCGATCCTGAGTGCCAGGTGCTGATGATGCGGCTGAAGGACGATCTGCTGGTGCTGCTCAATGCCGCGACAGACGGCCAGCTCGCGCATATGTCGGTGCGCTGGCGCGATGAGGCAGCGCTGACAGTGGTCATGGCGGCCAGGGGCTATCCCGGCACGCCGGAAAAAGGCTCCGTCATCCGCGGCGTCGAGAACGCCGCGGGCGAAGGCGTCCAGATTTTCCATGCCGGTACCGCCATCAATGGTGGTGCGCTGGTTGCCAATGGCGGCCGCGTGCTCAACGTCACGGCGACCGGCGCCACGGTCGCGGAGGCGCAGGCGCGGGCCTATGCCGCGCTCGACCGCATCGATTGGCCGGACGGATTCTGCCGTCGCGACATCGGCTGGCAGGCCGTGGCGCGCGAGAAGGCAGGCTGAAGCTACGACCAGCGGCGCTACCGCTGGCCGCGATCGAGTTCCGTCGAAGCCGTGCTCAGCGGGTCGGCGGCCGCCTCGAAAGCGGCTTCGAGTTGCGCGGGCGAGCGCTGTCCGGCCTGCTTCCAGGCAACATACTGGACAATGCCGAAGCTCGGCCGTCGCGGCACCGTCTTCACGACAGGCATGCGGAACCCGTCGCGGAATCTTGACCAGCGCGAACCCAGCACCGCAACCATTTCCTCGAATGTCGGCGGCGTCGCCACATCGGCATAGATGATGGTCGCCTTGCCGGCCAGCGCGGCTTCCCGCGAGAGCGGCACCGGCACGCTGGCTAGATAATCGGGCGGCACGTCGATCAGCCCGCCAAAGGGCCATTGCTGGCGCAGCGTGGTGCCATCCGCCGGCGCGACGTTGACGTCGATATCGATGGGCGTGCCGGCAACCCTGTAGGGGCAACGGAGACGGCCGCAATTGGCCTGCGCCGAGAACTGCCAAAGCGCATATCCCCGCCAGTTGCCCATCGGAAAATGCACGTCGATGTCAGGCTTGTAGCGTGCATACCAAAGCGGCAGACGCGACAGGAGCCGGTACTTGTAACGATTGTCGGCGATGTACTGGGCGGTCTTGCCATTGGTATAGAGCACCGGGAACCGCCCGGCGCGCCGATGCACCTGGCGCACGAATTCCTCTGCATCGTCGAGCGACATCCATTGCGAGGGATCGATGCCCTCGATGTCGAGAGCCATGAGATCGTCCGGCGCGGGATCGGCGAAATCGAGGAAATTGTTGGCCTGCTCGACCGGATTGCCGGGACGGGCGAGATGATAGGCGCCCCATTTCATGCCGAGCGCCTTGGCCACGACCCTGCGTGTCTGGAACAGCTCGCGCGTCACCGCATGGCGCTTCCACAGTGCCTTGCAGAGCTTCACGTCGGTGTCGCCGCCGAAACAGAAATAGGGCGGCGGCATGCCGTCGGAGGCCTTGTTGATGAAGGCGACGACGCGCTTGTCCGTGGCGAGTTGCGCCCAGTCGATCGAATTGTATTCGTAGGCGTCAACGACGAGCGCGCGGTCGGCGTTCTTCCATGGCTGGGAGAAGTCCGAAGCTTTTGCCGCCATCGCCAGCGCCACGGTCGCCGCGAAAGCGGGAAGCGCTGTGCGGCGAAGGAAACACGCCGTCCTTTTCAAACAGGGAATCCCCGTTGGTCAAAGGCAAATCCTGAACCGCTATGGTTAAGGATTTACTTCTCCGGGGTCGGGCACCGGGGAGGTTACCGCCGGCTGAACGGCTGGAATTCAAATGGGTCAGGCGCGGGCTCTTGGCGGAGCGTCCCTTCGGCGGCGCGCTTGCGATGATGCGCCAGAGAGCACTGCGGCGAGCACAATATGCCGCGATCCGACCAGTAGGCGGCGCCGTTTGCCAAGTCGCCGTGATAGTAGGAAAACCCGGCTGCCCGGTAGGGTAAGCCACATTCGATACAGCGATAGGCGTCAGGTCTGGCAAGCATGATAATGTTCCGGTCGGCGGGTTTTCTGTTGCCGGTCAATTGATCCGGCATTGGTCGAATTTAGTCCAGCCCGGCGCGATTGCAAAATCCGTGACAAAATTTGACGTTTACGTAAAAAGAAGATGGGAGACCGCCCAAAGGCGGATGGTTTTGCGGCGGTCCTGGCTCTAGGGTCTGCGAGGCCGATGCATCAGGAGGATCGAGCGGCATGTATCGGGCACCGGTTGAGGATATCGCGTTTACCCTGAAGCACGTGGCCGGCATGAAATCCGCTCTTGATGCCGGTGCGTTCGGCGATCTGGGCGAGGATCTGGTCGACGCCGTCCTTGGCGAGGCGGGCCGTTTCGCCACCGAGGAGGTGGCGCCGCTTTACAAGATCGGCGACGAGCAAGGTGCCGTGCTGAAGGATGCTGTCGTCACCACGCCGCCTGGGTGGAAGGAGCTTTACCGCCGCTGGATCGACGGTGGCTGGAATGCGCTCTCCGGTCCCGAAGACTACGGCGGCCAGGCGTTGCCGACCATGCTCAGCGTCGCCGCGCTCGAAATGTGGAACTCGGCTGCCATGGCCTTCGGCATCGGGCCGACGCTGACTATGGGCGCGGTCGAAGCGCTGGACAAGCACGCCTCGGAGCAGCTCAAGGCCAAATATCTCGCGAAACTCGTGTCCGGCGAGTGGATGGGCACGATGAACCTGACCGAGCCGCAGGCCGGATCGGACCTCGCTGCCTTGCGCAGCCGCGCCGAGCCCGCCGGCGACGGCACCTACCGCATCTTCGGCCAGAAGATTTTCATCACCTATGGTGAGCATGATTTCACCGACAACATCGTCCATCTGGTGCTGGCGCGGCTGCCCGATGCACCGGCCGGAACGCGCGGCATTTCGCTGTTCCTGGTGCCGAAGTTCCTGGTTGGCGACGACGGCTCGATCGGCGCCCGCAACGATGTCTTCTGTTCCGGCCTCGAGCACAAGCTCGGCATTCATGCCTCGCCGACCTGCACCATGATCTATGGCGACGGTTTTCAGGGCGCCCAGCCGGGTGCGATCGGCTGGCTGATCGGCGAGGAGAACAAGGGCCTCGCCTGCATGTTCACCATGATGAACAATGCGCGCCTCGCCGTGGGCATGCAGGGCGTCGCGGTCGCGGAAGCCGCGACCCAGAAGGCGATCGCCTATGCCAATGACCGGCGTCAGGGCAAGGCGGCGAGCTTCGGTGGCGCCGGCATGGCGCCGATCGTCCATCACCCCGACGTGCAGCGTAACTTGCTGACGATGAAGGCGCTGACGCAAACGGCACGGGCGATCAGCTATTCCTGTGCCCACGCCATCGACATGGCACGGGTCTCGGGCGGCGACGAGGCGGCGCATTGGCGCGACCGTGCCAATCTGCTGACGCCGTTGGCCAAGGCCTTTTCGACCGATGTCGGCGTGGAAGTCGCCTCGCTCGGTGTCCAGGTGCATGGCGGCATGGGATTCATCGAGGAAACGGGCGCGGCGGCTCTCTACCGCGATGCGCGCATCGCGCCGATCTATGAAGGCACCAACGGCGTCCAGGCGATCGATCTGGTGACGCGCAAGCTGCCGCTTGGCGGCGGTGGGCACATTCATGGTTTCATCGACGAACTCGTCGCGGTCACGAACGCCGTGCGTACCTCAAACCTGCAAGGTTTCGGCCGCACTGCGGATGCTCTCGACGCGGCACTTGGCGATCTGACGCAGGCGACGCGATTCCTGCAAAAGCTGTCGGCTGACGGCCGGACGGAAGAGGCGCTCGCGGGTGCGACGCCTTATCTGCGGCTGATTTCGCTCGCTGCCGGCGGTGCCTATCTGGCGCGGGCCGCTCTTGCCGACCAGGGCCGCATCGCGCTTTGCCGCTTCTTCGCCGAAAACCTGCTTGGCGAAGTCAGCGCTTTGAAGGAGCGTGTCATCGACGGCGCCGAAAGCCTGGCCGCTGCCGGCAAGGCACTGATTTCTGCCTGATATTCACAAGGAAAAGACCGTGACGGACCACATCCTCGTCGAGCGCCAGGGCGCCATCCAGATCATTCGCATGAACCGCCCGGACAAGAAGAACGCGCTGACGCGCGCCATGTATGCGAAGATGTCGACGGCCTTTGCCGAAGGCGACGCCGATCCGGCGGTCCGCGTTCATGTCTTGCTCGGCGTCCCCGGCGCCTTCTCCTCCGGCAACGACCTTGCCGACTTCATGGTGGTGGCCACCGGGGGCGATGGCGGCACGGAGGTCTGGGATTTCCTGATGGCGTTGGCCCGGGTCGAAAAGCCCATTGTCTCGGGCGTCGACGGCATCGCGGTCGGCATCGGCACCACGATCAACCTGCATTGCGACCTGACCTTCGCCACGCCACGCACCGTGTTCCGCACGCCTTTCGTCGATCTCGGCCTTGTGCCCGAGGCGGGCTCAAGCCTTTTGGCGCCGCGCATCCTGGGCCAGCAGGGCGCTTTCGCGCTGCTCGGCCTCGGCGAGGGTTTTTCGGCCGAGCGCGCGAAGGCCGCCGGACTGATATACGAAGTGGTCGAGGAAGGCGCGCTGGAGGCTTCGGTGCTGGCTGCCGCCGGCCAGATCGCCGCCAAGCCGCCGCAGGCGCTGAAGATCGCGCGCGATCTCATGCGCGGCTCGCGCGACGACCTCGTCACCCGCATCGGGGCGGAAAGCGAGCATTTCCGCGAGCGGCTGAAATCCGATGAGGCGCGCGCCGCGCTGACCGCGTTCATGACCAGAAAAAGGGCTGAGGTCCCTTTTCAGGGATAAAGCCTGGTCTTGTCCCAGCCGCCTTTGGCGTTGCGCGAAAAGACCATCCGGTCATGCAGCCGGAACGGCCTGTCCTGCCAGAATTCGATCGTCTTCGGCACGATGCGGAAGCCCGACCAGTGCTTGGGTCGCGGGATTTCACCGATGGCATAACGCGCCGTGTATTCGGCGACCGCCTTTTCCAGAGCGAAGCGGCTTTCCAGCGGTCGCGATTGCTTCGAGGCCCAGGCGCCGATGCGGCTGCCGCGCGGCCGCGTCGCGTAATAGGCATCGGCCTCGGCTTCGGTGACGATCTCCACGGGACCGCGCACGCGCACCTGCCGGCGCAGCGATTTCCAGTGGAAACACATCGCCGCCTTCATGCTGCCTAAAATCTCCTGGCCCTTGGCGCTCTCGAAATTCGTGTAGAACACAAAGCCGCTTTCATCGAATCCCTTGAGCAGCACCATCCGTACGTCCGGCATGCCTTCGGCATCGACGGTCGCCAGCGCCACGCCGTTGGCGTCGTTGATTTCGCTCTTGGTCGCGTCGTCCAGCCATGCGGCAAAAAGACGAAACGGCTCGGCGGCCTCGGTAAAGTCACCGGTTGTTAACTCTGTGTCACTCATAGTTTTTCTCAAATTGTCACGAGATCAGGGAGGTTGCCGATTGTCGCGTATCGCGCAAGCTTTTGACAGCAGGCAATGGGGCGTTATCGCTTCAGCCAGCGCGAAAGCCGCGATCGTGTCAATCGTCCTGCCGCTTGCCGGCTGCGGTGCGGGTGGTTTCAGTCTTGAGAAAGCCGAAGTCGACCGCTCGATCCTGACCAGCAGCACGTTGGCTCCGGCCAAGCCGGCCGATTCCGATCGCGACTCCGACCAGACGACGATCGGCAATGCGGTGTCCTCCGCCGACATCGAGCAACTCGGTGGCCAGGCAGTGCCCTGGGCGAATGCCGGCACCGGGTCGCGCGGTTCCATCACCGAACTGGCGGAGTTGAAGGACAGCGGCCAGACGTGCCGCCGCTTCAAGGCTTCGCGCGAGAGCTTCGACGGCGTTGCCATGTTCGAGGGCGAGCTCTGCCTTGCCAGCGCCGGCGGCTGGCACATGCAGGGCTTCAAGGCGCTCTGAATTTCCGCCTTTGATATGACGGTCCGCTACTGGAATTTCTTCCTATGCGAGCGCATATAGGGGGCAAGTATGGACTCACTCCTATTCCAGGGCAGAACGCATGCGCGACCCGTATGAGGTGCTGGGCGTTGCAAAGAACGCATCGGCCAAGGACATAAAATCGGCGTACCGGAAACTCGCCAAGAAGCATCATCCGGACCAGAATCCGAATGATCCGAAGGCGAAGGACCGTTTTGCCGCGGCCAATCAGGCCTATGAGGTTATCGGCGACGAGAAGAGCCGTGCCGCTTTCGACCGTGGCGAGATCGACGCCGACGGCAAGCCGCGTTTCCAGGGTTTTGAAGGTGCGGCCGGCGGTGGCGACCCCTTTGCCGGGTTTCGCCGTCAGCAGCAGGGGGCCGGCGGCTCGCGATTCGAGTTCCGCTCTGGCCGCCCCAGTGGCGATCCGTTCGACGGCAACAGCGACATCTTCAGCCAGATTTTCGGCGACGCCTTCGCCGGCGCGCGCGGCCCGGGCCAGGGCGACCGCCGCCAGCCGGCGGCATCGGCTGATCTCAATGTGACACTCGACATCACCATCGAGGAAGCCGCGAACGCCGAAAAGGTGACGGCGATGTTCCCGGATGGTCGCAAGGTGGCGGTCAAGCTGCCGGCCTATGTCGAGGACGGCCAGACCATCCGGTTGAAAGGTCAGGGTGAGCAGGGGCCGGGCCAACCCGGCGACGCACTGGTCAAGATCCACATCCGCCGGCATCCGCGCTACCGCATCGAGGGGCGCGACCTGCACGCCGATCTGCCGGTTTCGCTGGCGGATGCGGTGCTGGGCGCCAAGGTCCCGGTTGAGACTCCGACCGGCAGGCTCGCCGTCAACGTGCCTGCCTGGTCGAGTTCGGACAAGGTCCTGCGACTCAAGGGCAGGGGCTTGCCGGAAAAGGCCGGCGGCCATGGTGATCTCTATGCCCATGTGCGCATCATGCTGCCGGAGGGTGGTGACAGCGCGCTCGAATCGCTGTTGCGCGGCCAAAAAGGCTGATCGACCGCTTTTGTCCCCCGAACTGTCCGGTTTGAACGCTTGAAGGGGCTGTGTGCCTGTGCGATAGGCACTCCACAAAGCAGAAACCTTGCGGAGAGCGCTGACATGGCGGGTGAACAGGGCCTAATGGCCGGCAAGCGCGGCCTTATTCTTGGCATCGCCAACAACAGGTCGATTGCTTATGGCATTGCCAAGGCCTGCGTCGACCACGGCGCCGAGATCGCACTGACCTATCAGGGCGAAGCCTTCAAGAAACGGGTCGAGCCGCTGGCGGTGGAACTGGGCGCCTTTGTCGCCGGCCATTGCGACGTCACCGATCCGGCGAGCCTGGACGAGGTTTTCACCAATGTCGCCAATCATTGGGGCAAGCTCGATTTCCTCGTCCATGCCATCGCGTTTTCCGACAAGGACGAGCTGACCGGCCGCTATGTCGAGACGACGCGCGACAATTTCCTGCGCACCATGGACATCTCGGTCTATTCCTTCACCACCATCGCCAAGCGCGCCGAAGCGCTGATGACCGAGGGCGGTTCGCTGCTGACGCTGACCTATTACGGCGCCGAAAAGGTGATGCCGCACTATAACGTCATGGGCGTCGCCAAGGCGGCACTCGAGGCCAGCGTTCGTTATCTCGCGGTTGACCTCGGCGCCAAGAAGATCCGCGTCAACGCGATTTCCGCCGGCCCCATCAAGACGCTTGCCGCCTCCGGCATCGGCGATTTCCGCTACATCCTGAAGTGGAACGAATACAATTCGCCCCTGAAACAGACGGTCACGCAGGAAGAAGTCGGTGATTCCGGCGTCTATTTCCTGTCCGACCTGTCGCGTGGCGTCACTGGTGAGGTGCACCATGTCGATTCCGGCTATCACGTCGTCGGCATGAAGGCGGTCGACGCGCCTGATATTTCGACGGTCAAGGATTAGTTCTCCGCCTATCCTCCGTCCAGGCCCTGGCCCGATCTCCGGAGAGCTGATGTATCCGCTGGTTTATATCGTGCGCCACGGCCAGACGGCGTGGAACGCCGAGTTCCGGCTTCAGGGCCAGGCCGATACCGATCTCAATGCTCTCGGACGCGAACAGGCGACCGGTAACGGACATCGGCTGGCCGAACTCGTCGGCGACCCCGAGGAATTCGACTTCGTCGCCAGTCCAATGAGACGGACGCGCGAAACGATGGAACGAATCCGCGCCGCCATGAAGCTCGATCCGCCCGCCTACCGAACCGATATCAGACTCGTTGAAGTCAATTTCGGTGATTGGCAGGGTTATACCTTCGCCGAGCTCGAGGCGCGGTCTCCCGGGACGAGCCGGTCCCGCGCACGGGACAAATGGAACTTTCAGCCGCCCGGCGACGGTGCGGAAAGCTACCAGATGCTGCTCGAACGGGTGAAGCCTTGTTTCGACGAGATCGACCGCAGGACGATCTGTGTCACGCATGGCGGCGTCATGCGCACCCTGTTTCGCTTCGTGCTTGATATGCCCGAGGACGAGGCCGCGAACCTGGAGATACCGCACGATCGCGTGCTCAAGCTTGAAGGCAAGAGCCTGAAGTGGCTTTAGGCCGCCTGGTGACGGCCAGTTCCTGATTCAGCCAATTCCTGATTCAGCCAATTCCTGACTCAGTTTGTGTCGCTGTCGCCAGGCAACTGCATATCGGTGACGACGTTCTCGCCATTGGACACATCATAGGCGATGACGATGTCCATGCCTGGCTTCAGTGCGTCAAGATCGGTCTCGGCGTTCAGCTTGTAGGATTTGCCATCGTCCAGCGTCAGTGTCAGCGCGTCCTTGTCGATCTTCTTGATCAGGCCTTCGGTCTGGCCGGCAAAGGCGGCAGTGGAGAGCAGCAGCGTGGCGGCAACAGCGCCGATCAGGATACGCATTATCGTCCTCTTTGGTCATTGCGCCGGCTTGGATGGCGGCGGATCCTCAACGGCGGATGGAGCAGAGCAGAAACCAACCGAATGTGTCAAAACTAAATCCGCCAGATCACAGTTTGACCACTGTGGAAAACGCCAATAGAAGGCTGGCTTCAGCCGGTTTCTTTGCCGGGTAGGGCACTTTACATGTCTCACAACACGTTTGGCCATCTTTTCCGCGTCACCACCTGGGGCGAGAGCCACGGCGCGGCGCTCGGCTGCGTGGTCGACGGTTGTCCGCCGGGGATCCGCTTCACGCGCGATGAAATCCAGGCCGAACTCGACAAGCGCCGCCCGGGCCAGTCGCGCTTCGTCACCCAGCGCCGTGAACCGGACGAGGTGAATATCCTCTCGGGCTTCGTCCTCGACGAGGACGGCGCGACGATGATCACCACCGGCACGCCGGTGTCGATGTTGATCGAGAATGTCGACCAGCGCTCGAAAGACTATGGCGAGATCGCCCGCCAATTCCGGCCGGGCCATGCCGACTACACCTATGACGTCAAATACGGCATACGCGACTATCGCGGCGGCGGCCGCTCCTCGGCGCGCGAGACGGCGGCCAGGGTGGCCGCCGGCGCACTTGCCCGCAAGGTGGTGCCGGGCATGGTGGTGCGGGGCGCGCTGGTGTCGATGGGCGAAAAGTCGATCGACCGCGCCAACTGGAACTGGAATTTCGTCGGCGACGCCGAGAATCCGTTCTTCACCCCCGATCCGGCTTCCGTTCCCGTCTTCACGCAGTATCTCGACGGCATCCGCAAGGCCGGCTCCTCGGTCGGGGCGGTGATAGAGATCATCGCCGACGGTGTGCCTCCCGGCCTCGGCGCGCCGATCTATGCCAAGCTCGACCAGGACATTGCCTCGGGCCTGATGTCGATCAACGCCGTCAAGGGCGTCGAGATCGGCAATGGTTTCGAGGCCGCCCGCATCACCGGCGAACAGAACGCCGACGAGATGCGCATGGGCAATGACGGCAAGCCGGTGTTCCTGTCCAACAATGCCGGCGGCATCCTGGGCGGCATCTCGACCGGCCAGGCGATCGTCGCACGTTTCGCCGTCAAGCCGACCTCGTCGATCCTGACGCCGCGCAAATCGATCGACAAGGATGGCAACGACGTGGAAGTGATGACCAAGGGGCGCCACGACCCCTGCGTCGGCATCCGCGCCGTACCGATCGGCGAAGCGATGGTCGCCTGCGCCATCGCCGACCACTATCTGCGGCATCGAGGACAGACAGGGAAGGGGATGGGCAGTAGGCAGTAGGCCAGCCTGTCCGCCCGACACAGCTTCTGCGTTTCCCCTACTGTCTTTACTGCCTAGTCCCTATGTCCTGCGAGCGAAGCGAGCATTGCCATGCCTTACGACCAGAAGAAGATCGTCGAAGCCATCCGTGCCTTCGAGCGCGGCGAGATCGTCGTCGTCATGGACGATGACGGGCGCGAGAACGAGGGCGACCTGATCGTTGCCGCCGTCCACTGCACGCCCGAGAAGATGGCCTTCATCGTGCGCAACACCTCGGGCATCGTCTGCACGCCAATGCCCCGCGAGGAAGCCAAGCGGCTCAATCTGCAGCCGATGGTCGCCGACAATGATTCGGCCCACACCACCGCCTTTACCGTCAGTGTCGATTTCAAGCATGGCACGACGACAGGCATTTCGGCCGACGACCGCACGCTGACCGTGCGCAATCTTGCCAACGGCAATGTCGGCGCCTCCGATTTTGTCCGCCCCGGCCACATCTTCCCGCTCATCGCGCGCGAAGGCGGCGTCTTGATGCGCTCGGGGCACACCGAGGCCGCCGTTGACCTCTGCAAACTCGCCGGGCTGCCGCCGATCGGCGTCATCTCGGAACTGGTCAATGACGACGGCACCGTGAAGCGCGGGCCGCAAGTCGCGGCGTTCGCCGAGGAGCATGGTCTGAAGCAGGTATCCGTTGCCGACCTCATCGCCTATCGGCAGCGCAAGGAAACGCTGGTCGAGCGTGTCGCCTGCTCCGACATCGAGACGCTGGGCGGCAAGGCGCAGGTCTTCACCTACACGCTGCCCTGGGACACGATGCATCACGTCGCCGTCGTCTTCGGCGACATCCGCGACGGAGAGGAGGTGCCGGTTCGGCTGCATTCGGAAGACGTCGTGACCGATGTGTTCGGCACCAGCCACCGGCTCGACGGCATCATGAAGGCGATGGGCGAGCGCAAGCGCGGCGTCATCGTCTATCTGCGAGAGGGCTCGGTCGGCGTCGCCCACCAGGAGCGCAACCGGCCTGTGTCAGGCGACCGCGAGGATCACGAAGAGGCGCGCCGGCGCGAAAGCGAATGGCGCGAGATCGGCCTCGGCGCCCAGATCCTGAAGGATCTCGGCATTTCCTCGATCAACCTGATCGCCTCGCGCGAGCGGCATTATGTCGGGCTCGAAGGGTTTGGTATTCACATCGCCAAGACCGAGATTATTTGAGCTCGACAAACCCTGGCTGTCACCGGCCGGGATTGCCACCTTGCATTCCTTCCCGCTCGCATCCACGGGTCGCGAGGGCTCGCTGGGCGAGCAACACGGTGACCAATGCGATGACACCTGAAGCCAGAATCCGTTCGGGCGCCCTGGCGTTCCCGCCATCCTGCAATTGACAATAGCCGGTTTGAGCGCATCCTCCGCAACCATCTCTGAGGGGAGAGTCGGGCATGTGGGATTTCGATATCGGCAGGTCGGTGTCCATCATGATGCGGACCTGGCCCTTCATTGTCTTTCGCATGATCGTCTATTTCGGCATCACGCTGGCCTATATCATGGCCACCGGCACCGGCGCCTCCGTCGGCTATGGCGTCGGCCATATCTCGACCGATCCGGAAGGGCCGCTGTCGTTTGCCTTGTGGGGCGGCGTGGTCGGTTTCGGGCTCGTCTCGATCGCCGTCTACTGGGTCCGCGAATACATCCTCTACGTCGTCAAGGCAGGTCACATCGCCGTCATGGTGCATCTGATCGACGGTCATGACGTTCCAGCCGGCCAGAACCAGATCGCCTACGCAAAAGAGGTTGTGACCGAGCGTTTTGCCGAGGCGAATGTCCTTTTCGTCGTCGATCAGCTGGTCAAGGGCGCCATCCGCGCCATCACCGGCCTGCTCGGTGGCATCGCGGCCTTCCTGCCTATTCCCGGCCTCAGCGGCCTGGTCTCTTTCATCAACACGGTGATCCGCCTGTCGCTGACCTATGTCGACGAGATCATCCTCGGCTACAACATCCGCATAGGCTCGTCCTCGCCGTTCGAGACCGCACGGCAAGGCGTCGTGCTCTACGCCCAGAACGGCAAGACCATGGTCAAGAACGCCGTCTGGCTGGCGGTCATCATGTGGGGGGTCTCTTTCGTCATCTTCCTGCTGATGCTGGCCCCGGCAGCCGCTGTTCTTTACGCCATGCCCGGGCAACTCGCCGGCTGGGCCTTCGTTCTGGCCATCGTCTTCGCCTGGGCCTTCAAGGCGGCGTTCATCGAACCTTTCGCCATCGCCTGCCTGATGCAGGTCTATTTCAAGACCATCGAGGGCCAGGTGCCCGACCCCGCCTGGGACACCCGGCTGACCGAAGCTTCGTCGAAGTTCCGGGAACTCAAGGACAAGGCGTTGGCGTCTTTCGGTGGCTCACGCTGGGGCACCGCCGGCGCGACGCGCTGATCGGCGGGGCTCGCCAGCGAACCGGCGACGGTGTTGAGGCGGGCTATCGTCGATTTGAGCGGTGTCTCCCCCTGGCCGCAAAACGTCTCGCTCATGATCAGGTCGGGCAGCGGCAGCCGCCGGCCCCAGCCATGCGTCTCGAGGTCGGGTTTCGGCGCGAACTCCGACACACGGCCGACGCAAAGATAGGCGATCGGCGTTACGTGGTCTGGAATGGCCAGCAGCCCTTTCAGCGCTCGTGGCTCGATGATGCTGACCCAGCCGACGCCGATGCCTTCGGCCCGTGCCGCCAGCCAGAAATTCTGCACCGCGCAGACAGTGCTGTAGAGATCCATCTCGGGATTGTGCCAGCGTCCCAGCGGCGAGCCTTTCGAGCGCTCCCGGTCGCAGGTAATGCAGATGTTGAGCGCACTTTCGCAGATGCCTTCGAGCTTGAGCTTGCGGTAGAGCGCCTGCCTTTCCGCGTCGATTTCAGGCAGTTCCTGTTCGCGCGCCGCGAGGAAGAGATCGCGCACCTCCGCCCGTCGCGCGGCATCGCGGATGACGATGAAATTCCATGGCTGCATGAAACCGACCGAAGGCGCGTGATGGGCGGCAAGCAGCAGCCGCGCCAGCACCGCATCGTCGATCGCCTCCGGTGTAAAATGGCTGCGCACGTCGCGCCGCGTGAACATGGCGCGGTAGACCGCGTCACGTGCGCCCTGGTCAAATCCATCGCCCACAGGAGCGGTCATGGCTTCCGGCATCGCGTGTCCCCTTGCGATTGCGATCGATATCATCCGCCTGACCATGCGGATTACAATGCCTGCCAGGCCGGTCTTCTGGCTTGGGATCAACCCGCCTCCGGTGCCTTCCCGTCGTCGACAGTGGCATTTACCGGCGCGGTCCCCCTCACAGCGTTGGGCACGCCACGGAATCAAACCGTGTTCCCGATTCTCCCGCCAGAACATTTGCAGCCAAGTGGAATCACTTGGCGTCGCAGGACGCGACAACAAACAGACCGGCGGGCACCTGACAGTGCGGCGACCTTACGCCGAAGCACCGGCGCCGCCAATCCCCGCAGCGACGCGAATGGACGCAGGCGTCATTTTCCCCAGCGATCAAGCGGCGGCGCATGGTCATCGCGGCGCCGGGGCACTAGATAAGGGACATGGTCACCCGTCTCTACACGCACCCGATCTTTCTCGAACACATCACCCCTCCCGGTCACCCCGAGCGGCCTGATCGCCTGCGCGCCATCGAACGGGTGCTCGACGACGAAGCCTTTGCCGCGCTTGACCGAGCCAATGCGCCGCAAGGTGACGAGGCGACCATCCTCTACGCGCATCCCGCTGATTTCGTCGCGCGTGTCCGGGGCGCCATTCCCGACGAAGGCATCGCCCGCATCGATGCCGATACCACCGCCAGCCCGAAGAGCTGGCAGGCGGTGATGACGGCGATCGGTGCTGCCAATGCCGCGGTCGACGACGTCTTCGCGGGCCGCGCCGACAATGTCTTCGTCGCCGCCCGCCCGCCCGGCCACCACGCCGAAAAGACCACGGCAATGGGTTTCTGCTTCTTCAACACGGCGGCGATCGCCGCCCGCCATGCGCAGAAGAAGCATGGCGCGGAGCGCGTCGCCGTCGTCGACTGGGACGTGCATCACGGCAACGGCACTCAGGATATTTTCTGGGACGATCCGTCGGTGCTCTATTGCTCGACGCACCAGATGCCGCTCTACCCCGGCACCGGCGCGAAGAACGAGACCGGGGCCGGCAACATCGTCAACGCGCCGCTGGCGCCGCAGACCGGCAGCGAGGTGTTTCGCGACGCCTTCCTGTCGCGCGTGCTGCCGTCGATCGATAATTTCGCGCCCGACCTGATCATCATTTCGGCCGGCTTCGACGCACACCACCGCGATCCGCTGGCCGAGATCAATCTGACCGAGGACGATTTCGACTGGGCGACCGGCCAGTTGATGCAGCGCGCCGCACGCCATGGCGGTAACCGGCTCGTCAGCCTGCTCGAGGGCGGCTACGATCTGCAGGGATTGGCATTTTCAGTCGCCGCCCATGTCGGGCGACTGATGAAAGGATGAACGATGACTGGTGAGATCAACGAAGACGTCAAGGCGATGAGCTTCGAACAGGCACTCGACGCACTGGAAAAGATCGTCGATGATCTGGAGCGTGGCGACGTCCCGCTCGACCAGTCTATCCGGATCTACGAGCGCGGCGAGGCGCTGAAAGCGCATTGCGACCGGTTGCTGAAGGCCGCCGAGGACAAGGTCGAGAAGATCCGCCTGTCGCGCGACGGCAAGCCGGTTGGAACCGAGCCGCTCGACGCGGACTGAGGCCTGGAGCGGCCTACCGATTTTTGGACACGATCGTGATTGAGGATACAGTTCGTCCCGATTGAAACGGACAAGAGGAGATACGGAAGCGATGTGCAGAAACATCAAGACCCTGTTCAATTTTGATCCGCCGGCAACCAATGACGAAGTCCGCGACGCGGCACTCCAGTTTGTCCGCAAGCTGAGTGGTACGACGCGGCCTTCTGCCAAGAACCAGCATGCCTTCGATCATGCGGTCGAAGCTGTCGCCGCGGCGGCACGTGAGCTGCTCGATTCGCTCGAAACCAGCCAGCATCCGCGCAATCGCGAAGAGGTGGCGGCTAGACTGCGTGCAAAAGCAGCGATCCGCTTTGCCTGATGGGGCTGAGGCGGCCACCAAGCGCTGACAAGGAGGGTTCATGAGTTTCTTCCCGGGGAAAGACCCTGAGGCCGGCGACGCTTTCGCCAGCGAGCAGATCGAATTGATGGTCATCCCCAACGCCAAGGATATTGGCGGCTTCGAGGTGCGCCGCGCTTTACCGACCGCCAAGAGAAGGCTGGTCGGCCCGTTCATCTTTTTCGACCGTATGGGGCCGGCCATCATGCGCGCCGGCCAGACGCTCGATGTGCGTCCGCACCCGCATATCGGCCTGTCGACGGTGACCTATCTGTTCGACGGCAAGATCAGGCACCGCGATTCGCTCGGCACCGAAATGGTGATCGAGCCCGGCGACGTGAACCTGATGACGGCGGGCCGCGGCATCGTCCACTCCGAGCGCACGCCGCAGGAATTGCGCGGCGCGCCGATGTCCATCTCCGGCCTGCAGACCTGGCTGGCGCTGCCGGACGGCAAGGAAGAGGTGGCGCCGGTGTTCGAGAACACAGCGGCCCTTCGCCTTCCCGAAATCGATGCCGAAGGCGTCAGCGGGCGCGTCGTCATCGGCGATTTCCAAGGGTTGCGATCTCCGGTGCGGGCCGATTCCGAAACGCTTTACGCCGATTTGCGGCTGGCGCCTGGTGCCAGTGTCAAGATCCCGGCCGATGCGGAAGAGCGCGCCATCTACACGTTGGAGGGCGAGGTTTCGATCTCGGGCGACGTCTTTCCGGCGGAGCGGCTGCTGGTGTTCCGGCCCGGCGACGAGATCGTCATATCATCGCCGGCCGGTGCGCATTTCATGCTGTTCGGCGGCGCTTCGCTCGGTTCGCAGCGCTACATATGGTGGAATTTCGTCTCCTCGTCCAAGGAGCGCATCGAGCAGGCAAAGCAGGAATGGAAGACCGGCCGCTTCGATATCGTTCCTGGCGATGAGAAAGAATTCATTCCGCTGCCGGAAGGCTGAGCGGATCGCAGACAGGCGGACCGCCAGCGTCACCGACACGCATTTACTTTCGCCGGCCGGCGGCCTATCCCGCCGATGAACAGAAAGTCTGGGCTCAACGTGAACGCAACGCCGCATACGCCGCTTCTCGACAAGGTCCGCGTCCCGGCCGACCTGCGCACGCTGGCCGAGAGCGAATTGCCGCAACTGGCAACCGAGCTTCGCGCCGAACTGGTCGACGCCGTGTCCCGCACCGGCGGCCATCTCGGTGCCGGCCTTGGCGTGGTCGAACTGACGGTGGCGCTGCATTATGTCTTCAACACCCCCGATGACCGGCTGATCTGGGATGTCGGCCACCAGGCCTATCCGCACAAGATACTGACCGGACGCCGCGACCGCATCCGCACTTTGCGCCAGGAAGGCGGCTTGTCGGGCTTCACCCGCCGGGCCGAGAGCGAATACGACCCGTTCGGCGCCGCTCACTCCTCGACATCGATATCGGCGGGTCTCGGCATGGCCGCCGCCCGCGACCTCTCGGGCGGCCGCAACAATGTCATTTCCGTCATCGGCGACGGCGCCATGTCGGCCGGCATGGCCTATGAAGCGATGAACAATGCCGGCGCGCTCGATGCCCGTCTCATCGTCATCCTCAACGACAACGACATGTCGATCGCCCCGCCGACCGGCGCCATGAGCGCCTATCTGGCGCGCCTGGCTTCCGGCAAGGCCTATATCGGCTTGCGCGATTTCGGCAAGAAGCTGACCTCATATCTCGGCAAACGGGCCGATCGAGCCATCACCAGGGCGGTGGAGCACGCGCGCGGCTACGTCACCGGCGGCACGTTGTTCGAGGAACTCGGCTTCTATCACATCGGCCCCATCGACGGTCACAATCTGGAGCACCTGATCCCGGTCCTGAAAAACGTCCGCGACAACGGCAAGGGCCCGGTGCTGATCCATGTCGTTACCCAGAAGGGCAAGGGCTATGCGCCGGCGGAAGCGGCCGCCGACAAATACCACGGCGTCAACAAATTCGACGTCATCACCGGTGCGCAGGCCAAGGCGCCGGCCAATGCACCGGCATATACCAAGGTGTTTGCCGAAAGCCTGATCAGGGAAGCCCACGAGGACGACCGCATCGTCGCCGTCACCGCCGCCATGCCGAGCGGCACCGGCCTCGACCTGTTCGGCGAGGTGTTCCCGTCAAGGACCTTCGATGTCGGCATCGCCGAGCAGCATGCGGTGACCTTCGCCGCCGGCCTGGCGACCGAGGGCTACAAGCCGTTCGCGGCGATTTATTCGACCTTCCTGCAGCGCGCCTACGATCAGGTCGTCCACGACGTCGCGATCCAGAAACTGCCGGTGCGTTTTCCTATCGATCGTGCCGGCTTCGTCGGCGCCGACGGTGCCACCCATTGCGGCGCGTTCGACACCACCTTCCTGGCAAGCCTGCCCGGATTTGTCGTCATGGCGGCGGCCGACGAAGCGGAACTGCGCCACATGGTGCGCACCGCCGCCAGCTATGACGAAGGCCCGATCGCCTTCCGCTATCCGCGCGGCAACGGCGTCGGCGTCGACATGCCCGAGCGGGGCTCGGTTCTCGAGATCGGCAAGGGCCGCATCGTCCGGGAAGGCGGGAAGGTGGCGCTGCTGTCCTTCGGTACAAGGCTGCAAGATTGCCTTGCCGCCGCCGAGGAACTCGGCGCTGCCGGGCTATCCACCACGGTTGCCGATGCCCGCTTCGCCAAGCCGCTCGACCGGGATCTGATCCGGCGGCTAGCCCGTTCGCACGAGGTCCTGGTGACAGTGGAGGAGGGCGCGATCGGCGGCTTTGCCAGCCACGTGCTGCAGTTCCTCGCCCACGAAGGGTTGCTGGAGAGCGGCCTGAAGGTACGCCCGCTGGTTCTGCCCGACGTGTTCGCCGACCACGCCAAACCGGAGAAGATGTATGCCGACGCCGGCCTCGACGCCGCCGGCATCGTTGGCACCGTTTTCACGGCCCTCGGTCAGGCCGCCCGCGCCCAGCGCGCCTGAATCAAGACCTGAACAGCTTGAACCAATTTGCCGGCTTGGTTTCGTAATGCATTGTTAACGCTGCCGTTTGGCGTTTCGCTTACCGTGTCCCTTGGCCTTTTTTCAACGGCGCCCTGCTAGATCGTGATCAGGCAGGGAGATAACAACAATGAAAATGTTTCTGTATGGCGTGGCGGTTTTAGCCGTCATCGCGGCACCGGCCGCCGCCGAGACGCGCTATGACCGCAATCTCGAAAACGCGGCGCTGGGCATCGTCGCCAGCAAGATGGGCGATATCAGGGGCGGCTTTTCCTACAAGCAGGTCCCGCAACTTGTGGTGCTGCCGGACCCTTCGCCTGTACCCGCCGTTGCGACCGAGCATCCACGGGAACAGGTATCGGGGAATCGGGACGACGGTTTGTCTCCAGCTGTCGAGCGCCAGGTGTCACGAACGATCTTCTAGAACCACATATCGCGTACGCAACGGCCATCGCGTGGCAGATCGTCGAAAGAGTCGAGGCCATCGAAATGGTCGATCGGCAAGTCGGCGACGGCCTCCGGCGGCGCCAGCCTGACGTTGACGGCGATGCGTGTTCGGCCAGAATCGCTGGCGTGCAAGCCGCGCCAGGCCAGGACGCACGCGCAGGTCGGACAGAACAGGATCTCGAGCGACGGCCTGTCTTTTCCGGCGCGCGTATAGCTGGCCGTCGGCCCCGAGACGCGAATGCGCTCATTGTCATAATCATAGGCCCAGAGCGTCCCATAGCGGCGGCAAAGCGTGCAGTTGCAGGCGGTCACCGGGCCGGGATCGCCTTCCAGCGTCCAGTGGGTTGCGCCACAGTGGCAGGTTCCCGTCAGCATTCGTTCTCCCCGGGGTTCTAGCGATGGGGGGCTCTTCTCGACGATCATTTTGCCGGACCCGATAGCATGCGCGCAAGTCGCCGCGTGACCGGGTCCATCAGCCTTCACACGACTTCTCCGCGTTTCATCCGATGCGCTTGGTTTCATCCAATGCGCTTGCCTTCGCGGCCGGCTTTCGCCAGAGAGGGTCGATGAATTCGCCTCTGCCAGCCAGCTCTCGCCAGCGACTCGACGACTTGCTCGTCCAGCGCGGGCTGTTTGCCAGCCGCTCGCGAGCCCGCGACGCGGTCGAGCGCGGCACGGTGACGGTTGACGGCGCCATTGCCCGCAAGCCTGGCCAGAACGTTTCGCCGCGATGCCTTGTCGCCATCGGCGATCCGGCGCAAGGCTATGTTTCGCGCGCGGCGCTGAAACTGATCGGCGGACTGGACCATTTTGGCCTCGACCCCGCCGGCCGCGAAGCCCTCGACATCGGCGCCTCGACAGGCGGGTTCACCCAGGTGCTGCTCGAACGCGGCGCATCGCATGTCACGGCAATCGATGTCGGGCATGGCCAGATGCACCCCGATATCGGCGGTGATCCGCGTGTAACCGTGATCGAAGGCCTTAACGCACGCGATCTCACGGCCGCCGATCTTGCCGGCCGCGATCCGGATTTTATTGTTTCCGACGTCAGTTTCATCTCGCTGAAACTGGCGCTGCCGCCGGCGCTTGCCCTTGCCAAGCCCGGTGCCGACGCGATCTTTCTGGTCAAACCGCAATTCGAGGCCGGTCGCGAGGCGATCGGCAGGGGTGGGCTGTTGAAGGATCCCTTCGATGCCGCCCGTGTCGCGGGCCTGCTGCAGGATTGGCTGGATGCCATTCCCGGCTGGCGCGCGCTTGGCCTGCATCTGTCGCCGATCGAAGGTGGCGACGGCAATCGCGAATTCCTGCTCGGTGGGACTAAGGACCGATGAGCGCACGCTTCACCATCAGGAAACTGGGCGCACAGGGCGACGGCATCGCCGAAACCGAAAGCGGCGACCTGTTCATTCCCTTCTCGCTGCCGGGCGAGACCGTCACCGCCGTTCGCGAACGGGATCGCGCCACGCTGATGGCGGTGCTGGACGCCTCGCCGCTGCGCATCGAACCCGCCTGCCGCCATTTCACCGAATGCGGCGGTTGCGCGCTCCAGCATTTCGAGGCCGAAGCCTATCGCCAGTGGAAACGCGACAAGGTGGTGCACGCGCTGAAGGGCAAGGGCATCGACTGCGATATCGGTGAACTGGTCGCCTGCGCGCCGCACACGCGCCGCCGTGTCGTGCTTGCCGCCCGGCGCACCGATACGGGCATGCTGCTGGGCTTCAACCGGCATCTGTCGCCGGAAATCATTTCCATATCCGAATGCCCGATCTCGGTGCCCGAAATCGTCGCCGCGCTCGGCCCGTTGAAGTCGCTGGCCGAGTTGATATGTGCCACCACCAAATCATTCCGGATGGCGGTCACCGTGACTGCTTCGGGCCTCGATGTCGCCGCGCACGACTCCGGCAAGCTCGGCGAACACCAGCGCCGTATCGCCTCCAATTTCGTCATTGCGCACGGCTTTGCCAGACTGTCCATCGACGACGAGATCGTCATCGAGCCGAGGAAGCCCATCGTCATGTTCGGCAGCGTCGCCGTCGCCGTGCCACCCGGCGCCTTCCTGCAGGCGACCGAGGCAGCCGAACGGGCCATGGCCGAGATCGTCGGCGGACATCTGAAGCGAGCCAGGAAGATCGCGGATCTCTTCGCCGGTTGCGGCAGCTTTGCCTTGCGGCTGGCCGCGAAGTCGGAAGTCCATGCGGTCGAAGGCGATGCGGCCGCGCTTTCGGCGCTCGACCGGGGCTCCCGCTTCGCGACCGGGCTCAAGCGCGTGACGGGCGAGCGTCGCGACCTGTTTCGGCGGCCACTGACTTTCAAGGAATTGAACGCCTTCGACGGCCTCGTGTTCGACCCACCAAGGGCCGGTGCGGAAGACCAGTCGAAGCAGATCGCCCGCTCGGATGTTCCCTTCGTTGCCGCGGTGTCATGCAACCCGGTGACGCTGGCTCGAGACCTGCGCGTCCTCATCGACGGCGGCTACACTTTGAAGAGCGTGACGCCGATCGACCAGTTCCTGTGGTCGCCACATGTCGAAGCGGTCGCCTTGCTGGAAAAGCCCAGGAAGAGGCGCTGAGCGCCTGGACTGCTACGGTCCCGACAGGCTCAGTCTACGAGCTTTGCGACATTCGTGAGGGTTTTCGGCGTGCCACCGCGCTGGTTGACCGACAGCCAGATATTCGGATTCTGCTGTGACTGACGTTTCAGAAAATAGTAGCCTGTTGCGTTCCAGGGCCTGATTTCGTCGACCATATTGTCGAGGATGAGATCGCCTTTGTCGGTTTTCACCGTCAGGACGGTGTGGCCTTCGTTGTTGAGGTCGCGCACGACCGTCATCAACAGCGCCTGCCGGGGAAATCCAGCCTCCTGAAGCAGCTTGCGCTTGTAGAGCGCGTAGATCTTGCAGTCGCCCTTGCCGTCAACCGGATAATCCCAATGGTCCATCATCGTGCCCCAGTGATCGAAATTGCTGACCGGCTGGATGGCGCTGTTCGCCTTCTGATTTATCCGCTTGAGGATGCGCAGGTTCCGCGCTGTCAGCTTGACGTTCGCGGCCGGCAGGGTGGGAACCCTGCACTCCCTTGGTCGGCGATGACAGAAATCGACCCAACCGTAGGGGACGCTGGTGCGTCCGCCCACGGCGGCGGAGCGTAACCCATCGGTGGAAGATTGGCTCGATCGCGACTTGAACAATGTCGACTGTGCCGACGCCGGACTGGCTGGTAGCAATGTCGCACCAGTCAACGAAACAAAGCCAAGCAGGAGAACCAGGACGGGGGAGTGCCGCATTGCCAAAACCACCACCGCAACGAGGAACTGGCGCTGCGTTCGTGCGCAAAGGCAGCCCAGGCAGTCAAAGACTTAATAATTTCTTAATGTGGATTGTGTCCACTTCAAGGTGCCGGCCGCCGAAATGCCCGCACCCGGCAGGATGGCGACTGGCATGGTGGAGGGCGCCCGCATCCGGAAAGATCGCTTGGCGGGTAACGATACCGCAACGGCACCGAGCCTCAAACCCTGGTGCCGCCGACCGTCATCTGGTTCATCCTCAGATGCGGCTGTCCGACGCCGACGGGCACGCCCTGGCCGGCCTTGCCGCACATGCCGATGCCATTGTCGAGCTTCATGTCGTTGCCGACCATCGTGACGCGGTGCATGGCATCGGGCCCGTTGCCGATCAGCATGGCGCCCTTGATCGGCTGCGTCACCTTGCCGTTCTCTATCATGTAGGCCTCGGTGCAGCCGAACACGAATTTGCCCGACGTGATGTCGACCTGTCCGCCGCCGAAGGAGACGGCATAGATGCCGTTCTTCACCGAGGCGATGATCTCATCCGGCTCCATGTCGCCCGAGGTCATGTAGGTGTTGGTCATGCGCGGCATCGGCTGATGCGCATAGCCTTCGCGCCGGCCATTGCCGGTGGCCTTCATGCCCATCAGCCGCGCGTTCTGCCGATCCTGCATGTAGCCGACCAGTTTGCCGTCCTCGATCAGCACGTTGCGGGCCGAAGGCGTGCCTTCATCGTCGACGGTGAGCGAGCCGCGCCGCTCGGGGATGGTGCCGTCGTCAACGACCGTAACGCCCTTGGCGGCTACCTGCTGCCCCATCAGGCCGGCGAAGGCCGATGTCTTCTTGCGGTTGAAGTCGCCTTCCAGCCCGTGCCCGACGGCTTCATGCAGCATGACGCCGGGCCAGCCGCTGGACAGCACGATGTCGAACGTGCCGGCCGGGGCCGGGATCGCCTCCAGATTGACGAGCGCTTGCCGGAGCGCCTCTCTGGCGGCGTGCTTCCAGCTATCCTCGACCAGGAAGTCGCCGAACGCCTTGCGCCCGCCCATGCCGTAGGAGCCGCTCTCCTGGCGCTCACCATCGCCGACGACGACCGAGACGTTGACTCGGACCATCGGCCTGATATCGCGCACCACCTGGCCATCGGCACGAACGATCTCGACATGCTGCCAGGATGCGGCGATCGAGGCCGTCACCTGGCGCACGCGTGGGTCCTCGGCGCGCAGCCAGGCGTCGATTTCCTGAAGCAGCCTCCCCTTGGCCTCGAAGGAAGGCGAGGGGATCGGATTCTCGTCGCCGTAGAGGTGGCGATTGGTGCGGGCGGGGGCCGCGGCGAGCGTGCCGGAATAGCCGCCCTTGACGGTCGACACGGCATTGGCCGCGCGCAGCAGCGACGCCTCGGACAGGTCGCTGGAATGAGCATAGCCGCTGGCTTCGCCGGCAACCGCGCGCAGGCCAAAGCCCTGGTCGGTGCTGAAGCTGGCGGTCTTGAGCCGGCCGTTGTCGAACATCAGCGCTTCGCTCTCGCTGTATTCGAGAAACAGTTCGCCGTCGTCGGCGCCCTTGATGGTGTCGGCGACGATCTGCTTGATGCGGTCGTCTGAAATGTCGAATTGGCCGATCAGGCTGTTCATGGCGCGTCCGTCCGTGGGATGATTGCTTTACCCCGATGTAGGCGTGAAGCCCCGTCCAGACAATCGGCAATGAAGACGACGCCGGCGAATGACGCTGTCCGCTTGACGTGGGGCATGCTTCTGGGGTCGGCAAAAGCCGCGTCCAGGTTTGGCTCCGCGCGAAGCCCTGATCAGGGCAGGGCGGCGAAACCTTCGGCGAAACCCTTGAGGTCGACAGGGATGCCGATGCCTTCCTCAGGCGTCTGGAAGACGATGAAGGTCGCCGACGTGCCGGTCTTCAGCGTGTCGAGCAGCGGCTTTTCGAGAATGACCTCGGCATAACACCCGTCCTGGAAGCAGCGCACGAAATAGGCGCGGCCGATGTCCTTGCCGTCGACGTTGAGGCCGAGGCCGTTCGGCAACAGCACGCCGAGCGGCGCCAGCACGCGCAGGATCTCGGCCTTGTTGTCCGCGGTGCGCAGCACGACGACAGAAAGCCCCATCTCCGGCCGGTCCTCGGCGACGACGTTCTGCATCATCACGCATTGTTCCGAGGTGGCGCCGGCCGGCGTGTCGCAGATGATCGACCAGGCGCCATGCGTCGAGCGCACCGTGCCGCTCGGCTGGGCGGCATCGGCCTGACCGGCGACGAACAGGCCGACAGCGGACAGGACGGCGAGAAACACGGCGTTCGCCATGGGCCTCGAAAGTCCCGATCGCTTATGCCTCAGTCTCGAAAGCCAAGAGTTCATGACGGCTCCATTGCGAATCACGGCACTTTAAGCCGCGCCAATACCAAGTAAAGGACGAGACCGCGGCCGGACTGTCCCGAAAGAGGCAATACAGCGCTTCTCCCTGCCAAATTCGCCTGAATTACGACGCCTTGCCCGCATCGCCGGCATAGCGCGGACAGCCAGCATAACATACCCGATTCGCCACTGTGGCTATTGCCGCGGAAGAGCCATGCCGGCTTGCGCGCAAAAATGCCGCACGGTTTCGGCCGCTCCTTTCTTGCGGAGGGAAAAGGAGTATGGTTTGAACCAGCTTGAGACTGTCGGGATTCCCGTTCCGGCATTGTTCGTTATTCTCGCTGGCACGGCCGCGAGGAACTGGGAGACGAAGAGGGCGATGAGAAATTTCCTAGCAAACGCCAGGTTTCTAGCAAGTGCTGGGGCCGCCACCGCGTTTTTGGCCGGCACATCCGCCCATGCCGATCAGCCAGTGGCGTGGGAGACCACCTTCCAGGCGCCGGCGACCGATATGATGCGGCAGATCGAATGGTTCGGAAATTACACGATGTGGTTCATCGTTCCGATCACCGTCCTGGTGCTCCTTCTCCTCGCCTACTGCATCGTGAGGTTCCGCGCGAGCGCAAATCCGGTTCCTTCCAAGACCAGCCACAACACGCTGATCGAGGTGGTCTGGACCGTCGGCCCGGTCGTCGTTCTGCTCTGTCTTGCCATCCCGTCATTCCAACTCCTGACCGCGCAATACACGCCGCCGGAAGAGGCCAAGCTGACAGTCAAGGCGACCGGCAACCAGTGGAACTGGGACTACGAATACCAGACCGACAACACGCTCGCCTTCAACTCCGCCATCCTCCAGGATAGCGATCGCGCCAAGGCCGGCAAGGAAGACCGCAAGGTCTATCCGCGACTGCTTGCCGTCGACAATGAGCTGGTGGTGCCGGTCAACACCATGACCCGCGTGCTGGTCACCGCGACCGACGTGATCCATTCCTTTGCAATGCCGTCCTTCGGCATCAAGATCGACGCCATTCCGGGACGCACCAATGAAACCTGGTTCAAGGCGGAGAAGGAGGGCCTGTATTATGGTCAATGCTCGCAGCTCTGCGGCAAGGACCACGCCTTCATGCCGATCGCCATCCGTGTCGTCTCGGACGCGCAGTTCAAGACCTGGCTGGCGGCGGCCAAGACCGATCTGCCGGGCGCCAACAAGACGCTCATGGCCGAGGTCGACGGCCATAACAAGGTAGCGGCCGCCGGCAATTGATGCCGCCGGTCAGTAAGATTTAGGGAACGGAGCGGAACATGGCAGACGCTGCAGCTCACGACGGGCACGACCACAAGCCTTATCACGGTTGGGTGCGCTGGGTTTATTCGACCAACCACAAGGACATCGGTACGCTCTACCTGATCTTCGCGATCATGGCGGGTATCATTGGCGGCGCGCTGTCGGTGGCCATCCGCATGGAACTGCAGGAGCCTGGTATCCAGATCTTCAGCGGTCTGGCGCAGATGGTCTACGGCATGAACGGTGATGCGGCGATCGACGGCGGCAAGAGCATGTACAACGCCTTCGCCACCGCGCACGCCCTGATCATGATCTTCTTCATGGTCATGCCGGCGTTGATCGGCGGTTTTGCCAACTGGATGGTGCCGATCATGATCGGTGCTCCGGACATGGCGTTCCCGCGCATGAACAACATCTCGTTCTGGCTGCTGCCGCCGGCCTTCATCCTGCTGCTCACCTCGATGTTCGTGCCAAGCGCATCAGGTGCTTACGGTGTCGGTGGTGGCTGGACGCTCTATCCGCCGCTGTCGACCTCGGGTCAGCCCGGTCCCGCCATGGATCTGGCCATCCTGTCGATCCACATCGCCGGCGCGTCCTCGATCCTGGGTGCCATCAACTTCATCACCACGATCTTCAACATGCGCGCGCCTGGCATGACGCTGCACAAGATGCCGCTGTTTGCCTGGTCGGTGCTGGTCACCGCATTCCTTCTGCTGCTGTCCTTGCCGGTTCTGGCCGGCGGCATCACCATGCTGCTCACCGATCGCAATTTCGGCACCACCTTCTTCGTTCCCGAGGGCGGCGGCGATCCGCTGCTGTTCCAGCACCTGTTCTGGTTCTTCGGCCATCCGGAAGTGTACATCCTGATCCTGCCGGGCTTCGGCATCATCAGCCATATCGTCTCGACCTTCTCGAGGAAGCCGGTCTTCGGTTATCTCGGCATGGCTTATGCCATGGTCGCGATCGGCGCCGTCGGCTTCATCGTCTGGGCGCACCACATGTACACGACCGGCCTGTCGCTCGACACGCAGCGCTATTTCGTTTTCGCCACCATGGTCATCGCGGTGCCGACGGGCGTGAAGATCTTTTCCTGGATCGCGACGATGTGGGGCGGGTCGATCTCGTTCAAGACGCCGATGCTGTGGGCGCTGGGCTTCATCTTCCTGTTCACCATCGGCGGTGTCACGGGCGTCCAGCTGGCCAATGCCGGCCTCGACCGTTCTCTGCATGACACCTATTTCGTCATCGCCCACTTCCACTACGTGCTGTCGCTGGGCGCGGTGTTCGCCATCTTCGCCGGCTGGTACTACTGGTTCCCGAAGATGACCGGCTACATGTATTCGCCTGTCATCGCCAACACCCACTTCTGGGTCACCTTCGTCGGCGTCAACCTGATCTTCTTCCCGCAGCATTTCCTCGGCCTCGCCGGCATGCCGCGCCGCACCATCGACTATCCCGACGCGTTTGCGGGCTGGAACTATGTGTCGTCAATCGGTTCCTACATCTCGGCCGTCGGCGTCCTGATCTTCCTCTACTGCGTGTTCGAAGCGTTCCAGAAGAAGCGGGTGGCCGGTGCTAACCCATGGGGCGAGGGTGCAACGACTCTCGAATGGCAGCTTCCTTCGCCGCCGCCCTTCCACCAGTGGGAGCAACTGCCGAAGATCAAGTAAAGCGGCTCCCCCTCGAATGCGAAGCCGCCGGTCCGCCGGCGGTTTGGCCAACGGAAGAATGGACTTGAGTACGCATGGCCCTAGTCGACGAAACAGGCATTGACGAAGTGGGCTTCCGCATGTCGGAAGCGACGGCGGGCGATTTCTTCGCCCTGCTGAAGCCACGCGTCATGTCGCTGGTGGTGTTCACCGCCTTTGTCGGGCTGGTTGCCGCACCGGTGACCATCAACCCGCTGCTGGCGGTGATCGCCATCCTGGCCATCGCGATTGGCGCCGGCGCCTCGGGCGCCCTCAACATGTGGTACGACGCCGACATCGACGCGGTGATGACCAGGACCGCCAGCCGCCCGGTCCCGTCCGGCCGTATCCAGCCGCACGAGGCGCTCAGCTTCGGCTTGGTGCTTTCGGTCCTGTCGGTGATGACACTCGGCGTTCTGGTCAACTGGCTGGCCGCCACGCTGCTGGCCTTCACCATCTTCTTCTATGCCGTCGTGTACACGATGTGGCTGAAACGCTCGACGCCGCAGAACATCGTCATCGGCGGTGCCGCTGGCGCGATCCCGCCGGTTATCGGCTGGGCCGCGGTGACCGGGTCGGTCAGCCTCGAAAGCATCATCCTGTTCCTGATCATCTTTCTGTGGACGCCGCCGCATTTCTGGGCGCTCGCGCTGTTCAAGTCCGAAGACTATGGCCGGGCCGGCATCCCGATGATGCCGAATGTTGCCGGCCATGCATCGACCCGCCGTCAGATTTTCGCCTACGCACTGGTGCTGGCCCCGGTCGGCGTGCTGCCCTGGCTGCTCGGCTACACGACACCGATCTATGGCGTGGCCGCCCTGCTGCTGGGCGCGGGCTTTGTTTGGTATGCCTGGAAAGTGCTTGGCATGCCCGACAGCGATCGCGCGATGAAGCCGGCCAAGGCCTTGTTCGCTTATTCGCTGCTCTATCTCTTCGCCATTTTCGCCGTCTATCTCGCCGACAGCGTCATCGGGCGCATAATCACGGCTGGTGGAGCATGAGCATGGCAGACGACAAACTCGAAACGGTCACCTTGACCGAACCCCAGAAGAAGGCCCAGCGCGGACGTTCCATCGCGATCGGCTTCGCGCTGGCGGTGCTCGTCGTCATTTTCTACATCGCGACGATCGTGAAGTTCGGCCACAATTTGTCGGGCAAGATGTGATGAGCGGCGAGACGCCCAGAAAATCGGCCGGGAAAACCAGCAACCTCGTCGTCGCGGCCGTTTGCCTCGCCTTCTTCACCGGCATGATCGGCATGGCCTATGCAGCCGTGCCGCTCTACAAGATGTTCTGCCAGGCGACAGGTTATGGCGGCACGACGCAGCGTGTCGAAAAGCAGTATGCCGGTCACGTGCTTGACCGTGAGATCACCGTCCGTTTCGACGCCAACATCGCCGGTGTGCCGTGGGATTTCCAGCCGGTCCAGCGCTCGATGACCATGAAGATAGGCGAGACCGTGCAGGCGCATTACCAGGCGACCAACAAGTTCGATCGCGTCGTCACCGGTCGTGCCACTTTCAACGTGCAGCCGGAACTGGCAGGCCCGTACTTCAACAAGGTCGAATG
This sequence comes from Mesorhizobium sp. ES1-4, assembly GCF_020164745.1. Lineage (GTDB taxonomy): Bacteria > Pseudomonadota > Alphaproteobacteria > Rhizobiales > Rhizobiaceae > Mesorhizobium. The sequence continues at coordinate 326,225 of NZ_JAIUGV010000008.1, forward strand.
CTTCTGCTTCACCGATACGACGCTGAAGCCCGGCGAGACGCTGGACATGCCGGTCCTGTTCTATGTGGACCCTGATATCGTGAATGTGCCGGAACTGAAGGACATCAAGACGATCACTCTGTCCTATACGATGTTCCCGGTCGAAAAGAACAAGCCGGTCGCCTCCTCGGAGCCGGTCCAGGGCAAGAGCAAGACAGTTTCAGATACCGAAGGAAATCTCGGGGGTTGATATGGCAGACGCGCACGCAAAACCACACCATGACTACCATCTCGTCGACCCGAGCCCGTGGCCTTTCCTGGGATCGATAGGGGCGCTTGTCACCGCTTTTGGCGGCGTCTGCCTTATGGAATACCTGAAGGCCGGCTCCTTCCCGATCTTCGGCATCAACATCGCCAATCCCTGGCTGTTCTTCATCGGCATCGTGATCGTGCTGTACACCATGTTCGCCTGGTGGTCGGACACGATCAAGGAAGCGCATGAGGGTCACCACACGCGCGTCGTGTCGCTGCATCTGCGCTACGGGATGATCATGTTCATCGCCTCGGAGGTGATGTTCTTCGTTGCCTGGTTCTGGGCCTACTTCGATGCCAGCCTTTTTGCCGGTGAGGTGCAGAACTACGCGCGTCACACCTTTACCGGTGGTGTCTGGCCTCCGAAGGGCATGGAGGTTCTCGATCCCTTCCATTTGCCGCTCTACAACACCATCATCCTGCTGCTCTCGGGCACCACGGTCACCTGGGCGCACCACTCGCTCATCCATGGCGACCGCAAGGGGCTGATCAACGGCCTGGTGCTGACCGTCGGTCTCGGCATGCTGTTCACCATGGTGCAGGCCTACGAGTACATACACGCGCCATTCGGCTTCAAGGATTCGATCTATGGCGCCACCTTCTTCATGGCGACCGGCTTCCATGGCTTCCATGTCATCATCGGCACCATCTTCTTGCTGGTCTGCCTGATCCGCGCGATGAAGGGCGACTTCACCCCCAAGCAGCATTTCGGCTTCGAGGCGGCCGCCTGGTACTGGCACTTCGTCGACGTCGTCTGGCTATTCCTGTTCGCCTCGATCTATGTCTGGGGATCGGCCGGCGCGGTGATCGAAGGCCACTGATCCAACTTTTGGATGTCGATTTCGCGAAGGCGGCCGCGGCGACGTGGCCGCCTTCTTCTTTTCGGCGCACGCCCGAAGGCCGCTATGTCCTCGACTGGCGCAACCCCAGCTGCGTCGCGCGCCAGTCGATCCATGTCTCCTATCCCGATGCCGACGATCTGGCGGCCGCGAAGGCGCGCAGTGTAGATCCCGGCGGCATGATCATGATCCACGGCCAGCCGAACGGCTTCGGCTGGTGGGGCTGGCTGCTTCAATTGGTCGACTGGACCGATGGCTGTATTGCCGTTACGGATTCCGCCATGGACGAAATCTGGGCAATGGTGGCCGATGGGGCACCGATCGAGATCGAGCAATGACCATGAGCGACGGGCCATCCACGACTGAAGACAAGGCGATCTGGCCTCCGATTGATCCCATTTCGGCCGGCCTGCACGGCCGGTGCCCGCGCTGCGGCGAGGGACGACTGTTTTCCGGCTTTCTCACTGTCGGCAAGCGCTGCGTCAATTGCGGCCTCGACTATTCCTACGCCGATGCCGGTGACGGGCCGGCGGTCTTCGTCATCCTGATCATCGGCTTCGTCATCGTCGGCCTTGCGCTCTGGGTCGAAGTGACGCTGAGCCCGCCGCTGTGGCTGCATCTGGTGATATGGATCCCGCTGGCCCTTGTGCTGTGCCTGACGGCGCTTCGGTTGATCAAGGGCGTGCTGCTCACCCTGCAATACAGCAACAAAGCTGCCGAGGGCCGGCTGGACCGCGGCGAATGAGCGAGACTTCCGTCAAAGCCGGCGGCCGTTCGCAGCCGAGATCGGTACTGTTGTTCGTCCTTGGCCTTGTGCTGTTCCTGGTACTGCTGGCGCTCGGCACCTGGCAGGTCCAGCGTCTGCACTGGAAGGAAGGCCTGCTGCGGACCATCGACCAGCGCACGCATTCGGCGCTGCTGCCACTGGCCGAGGTCGAAAGGGAATTCGCCTCGACCGGCGACGTCGACTATACGCCGGTCACGGTGACCGGCACTTTCCTGCATTCGGGCGAGCGGCATTTCTACGCGACCTGGGAAGGGGATGCGGGCTTCAATGTCTACACGCCGCTCGCCCTGGACGATGGCCGTTTCGTCCTGGTCAACCGTGGCTTCGTGCCTTACGACCTCAAGGATGCGGCCAAGCGCGCCAAGGGACAGGTGACGGGCAAGGTCACTGTCACCGGGCTTGCCCGCAACCCGCTGCCGGCAAAGCCCTCGATGATGCTTCCCGACAATGACGTGGCCAAGAACATCTTCTACTGGAAGGACCGCGACGTCATGGCCGCGAGCGCCGGCCTGCCCGCTGGGTTCACGCTGGTTCCGATCTTCATCGATGCCGACAAGACGCCGAATCCGGGCGGTCTGCCGGTCGGAGGCGTGACCATCATCGATCTGCCGAACAGCCATCTGCAGTATGCTGTCACCTGGTACGGGCTCGCCGCCGCGCTTGCCGCCGTGCTCATACTGCGGCTTCGCCGCCCCGCGAAAGAGGACTGAACGCGGGCGCCGCCCCCTTTTTGCCGATGCTCTTGACAGGGCAGGGGTAGGCACCTCATTTCGGCGCTGACGAACGGCCAGGATTCAATGCTTCAGACAATCGCCAAGCCTCCTCTGACGATCCGGCTCTGCCAGCCGCGCGGCTTTTGCGCCGGCGTCGACCGCGCCATACAGATCGTCGTGCTGGCGCTGAAGAAATACGGCGCGCCGGTCTACGTCCGCCATGAGATCGTGCACAACCGCTATGTGGTGGAAGGGCTGCAAAGCCTGGGCGCCGTCTTTATCGAGGAGCTTTCCGAAATTCCGGCCGAGCACCGGCGGTCGCCGGTGGTCTTCTCCGCGCATGGCGTGCCGAAATCGGTGCCGGCGGATGCCCAGGCGCGAAATCTGTTCTATCTCGACGCCACCTGTCCGCTGGTTTCGAAGGTGCACAAACAGGCGATGCGGCATCAGCGGCTTGGCCGCCACGTTCTGCTGATCGGCCATGCCGGCCACCCCGAGGTGATCGGCACCATGGGGCAGTTGCCGGAAGGCGCGGTGACGCTGGTCGAGACCGAGGCCGATGCCGCCAGGCTTGTACCCGCCGATCCGAAGGCGCTCGGTCTCGTCACCCAGACCACGCTCTCGGTCGAGGATACCGCCGGCATCATCCGCGCGCTGCAGGAGCGCTTTCCGGACCTGCAGGCGCCGGCGGCGGAGTCGATCTGCTACGCCACCACCAACCGACAAGAGGCGGTCAAGGACACCGCCCCGGGTGCTGACCTCTATCTGATCGTCGGCGCCCCCAATTCCTCGAATTCGCGCCGCCTTGTCGAAGTTGCCGAACGCGCCGGCGCCGCCATGTCGCTTCTCGTGCAGCGCGCCGCCGAAATTCCGTGGAATGACATCGGCACAATCTCGACGCTCGGTCTGTCGGCGGGGGCATCGGCGCCGGAGATCATCGTCGACGAGATCATCGAAGCGTTCCGCCAGCGTTTCGATGTGACCATCGACCTGGCCATCACGGCCACCGAAACAGAGGATTTTCCGGTCATGCGGGTATTGCGCGATGTCGAACTGACGCCGGCCGACATGGCCTTCGTCAACGGGGCCGCGTGAACAGCCATGGCGGTCTACACCGACGTTGCCGAGGGCGAACTCGGCGCTTTCCTGAAGCACTACCCCGTCGGCGATCTCCTGTCGTACAAGGGTATCGCCGAGGGCACCGAGAATTCGAACTTCCTGCTGCACACCTCCAGCGGCTCGTACATCCTGACGCTCTATGAAAAGCGGGTCGAGAAGGCGGATCTGCCCTTCTTCCTCGGGTTGATGGGGCATCTCGCCAACAAGGGGGTGTCCTGCCCGCTGCCGGTGTCCGCGCATGACGGCAGCGTCATCGGCACGCTGGCTGGCCGGCCGGCGGTCATCATCACCTTCCTCGAGGGTCTTTCGCTGCGGCGACCGGCCGCGACCCATTGCGCCGAGGTTGGCAAGGCGCTGGCCGCGCTGCACCTGGCTGGCGCCGACTTTTCGATGAGGCGCCCGAACGCGCTCGCTCTGGACGGCTGGCGCAAGCTTTGGGGTGCGTCTCGCAGCCGCGCCGACGAGGTCGAGCCGGGCCTTGCCGCCGAGGTCGACGCCGACTTCGCCGATTTCGAGCATAACTGGCCCAAGGGCCTCCCCGCGGGCATAATCCACGCCGATCTTTTCCCTGACAATGTCTTTTTCCTTGGCGAGAAGCTTTCGGGTCTGATCGACTTCTATTTCGCCTGTGACGATCTCTACGCCTACGACGTCGCCACCTGCCTCAACGCCTGGTGCTTCGAGAAGGACTTTTCCTTCAATCTCACCAAGGGCAGGGCGTTGCTCGCGGGCTATCAGAGCGTGCGCCCCCTGAGCGCGGAGGAGAAGGCGGCGCTGCCGATGCTGGCGCGCGGCTCGGCACTGCGCTTCATGCTGACCCGGCTCTACGACTGGCTGACCGTCCCCGATGGCGGGCTGGTGATGAAACGCGACCCGACCGAATACATCAGAAGGATGCGGTTCCATCGGGCGATCAGATCTCCTTCGGAATATGGATTGGCATGAGCAAGCAGGTTGAAATCTTTACCGATGGCGCCTGTTCAGGCAATCCCGGCCCCGGCGGCTGGGGCGCCGTCCTGCGCTTCAACGGCACCACCAAGGAACTCTCAGGCGGCGAGGCCGAGACGACCAACAACCGCATGGAATTGCTGGCGGCGATCTCGGCGCTGAACGCCTTGAAGGAACCTTGCACGGTCGAGCTCCACACCGACAGCAAATACGTCATGGACGGCATTTCCAAATGGATCCATGGATGGAAGAAGAACGGCTGGAAGACCGCCGACAGGAAGCCCGTCAAGAACGGTGAGCTCTGGCAGGCGCTGGACGAGGCCAACCGGCGCCACAAAGTCACCTGGAACTGGGTTAAGGGCCATGCCGGCCATGCCGAGAACGAGCGCGCCGACGAACTTGCAAGGGAAGGCATGGCGCCGTTCAAGAAGGGGCCTTTCAGGCCGGTAGCGTCGGCGCCAAAGCCTGACGTCCAGGCAAAGCAGCCCCTGGCTCCGAAAACACGTCGTTCGACCCAGAGCTATTGAGCTCCAACCATTTCGGCTACGATATCGGCCCGCGCCACATCATCCATGGATGGCGGCCGATCGACAGCCTGCACTGAACCGTCTAGCGGATCAGCAGCGCCGTGCCCCAAAGCCCAAGCGCGAACACAGTGTGCGACACCAGGTTGAAGGCGCGGATCCGCATCGGGTTCGGCCGCTTTGAAGCCGCCCAGCCGGCGCCCATGCCTGGCGCCAGCAGGAACCAGCCAGCGCCGACGGTAACGATGCCGAAGATGAAGGCCGGCAGGAAGGTCGGCGCGGCCAGCCAGCCCGTTCCTGCCACCACGACCAGGATGATGCCGTAGACGATGCCGACAAAGTAGTGAAAGGCCCAGCCTAGGGGCACCTCATGCGCGTAGGGCGCCGCATCGCCGATATCGTCGTGAAAAACCTTGTCGCCGAGGTGCCAGACCCAGCGCCCGACCGGCCCCCAGTTCGGCCGTGGCTGGCCGAATGCCTTGTGCAGGAAGAAGGCCCAGAGATCCATCAGGATGGTGGCGCCGACGCCGATCGCGATACCGCGCCAGAAGATGTCAAACATTCTTGGTCCCCCCGGAACGCCGGCAGTTCCGCAGCGTAGCCGCCCGTCATACGAAGCAGCCGTTGCGGCTTCGCATGACCCGGCCGTCGAAGCTCAGAGCTGGCCGAGAATGTGGGCCGCGCCGGACTCGTCGACGCCGGGCTTGGTCTCGACATTGAGCGCGGAGACCTTGCCGTCCTCGATAATCATCGAAAACCGCTTCGAGCGCAGGCCCATGCCGCCACCGGAGTAGTCCGCGTCGAGACCGATCGCCTTGGCGAAATCGCCGTTGCCGTCGGCGAGGAACAGGACCTTGCCCTCGCCGCCGGTGAAGCGCGCCCATGCGCCCATGACATGAACGTCGTTGACCGAAACGACAGCGATGGTGTCGACGCCGCGCGCCAGGATCGCGTCACGGTTTTCGAGATAGCCGGGCAGATGGTTGTTGCTGCAGGTCGGCGTGAAGGCGCCGGGCACGCCGAACAGAACCACTTTCTTGCCCGCAAAAATCTCCGCCGACGTGATCGGCTTGGCGCCGTCGGCGGTCATGGTCTTGAAGGTCGCTTCGGGCAGCTTGTCGCCAACGGAGATGGTCATGAATTCCTCGCTTGGGGAGTGGAAGGACGTGTTTTGCGATAGCGAAACAGGGTTGTTTCCGCAACTGGCCAGCAGCCGCTATCAAGACGGCCAACATCAAGGGAAAGGCAGCAACCCCGCGACCGCGCCGGCCGAACTTGTCAGCGTGTAGTGGAGCCCGCCCTCCGTCGGCGTCGTCGAAGGGCGATCGAGGATCGGTACGGTGAAGATCAACTTGCCGTCCTTTTCCGCGCGCGAAGGTGTACCGAACATGTAATCGCGCTCGCCGGCGACGAAAAAATCCGCCGCCGCCGGGTCGCCGGGAAAGCTCGCCTCGACAACCAGCGTCTCGTGATCGCCCGGCAGCACGTTGATGCCGAAGTCAGGCTTTGCCGGCGCCGGCAATGCCGTGAAACTCGCCTTCACCAATGCCGCGTCGTCGGCATTGTCAGGATCGGAGGCGGGGTCGACGCTCAGCCGTGTCTGCACGGGGATGCAGATGGTCTCACAAATGCCGAGAAAGATGTCGGCATCGATGACGGCCGGCCGGTTCGGCGTCGCCAGCGTGAATGTTACAGGCAGCGAAACGGGATAGTTGTAGCCGGCCCATTTGCCATAGCCATCGTCGTGGCGCTGCGGCGCGGGAAACGACAGTATCGCATCGGCGATATTGGTGCTGGCCGAAATGTCCAGCTGCGGCGGAACACCTGCGTCACCAGGGTCGCGCCAGTAGGTCTTCCAGCCCGGTTTGAGCGCGATATCGAGAACGCCTTGGATGCGACCGGCGTCGTCCGGCCTGCCGCTGGTCACCAGCCGCACCTTGCCGCCTTCGCTCTTGTACCAGGCTGATGAGGAGGCGGTGGCGGGGAGGGCGGTTGCCAATGCGATGACCGCGCCGAGCAACAGGATTTTCAAGCTTTGCATGGTGGTGATTTGATCGTCCGTTCGTGGCCGCGCAATGATTTCATCGCCTTGCTGTTATCATATTTGCGTGACCTTCGCGGGCAAGCCAAGCCCGGCCTGCCGATATGGGCTTTGGTCGAATCCGGTACGGCCCATCTTTTCGGCGCCCGGGAAACACGTTACCCTCCCTGGCATGGATTTGTTGCGCCACAAGAAGACAGCCGCTGGCCGTGGCTTTCTCGACGATCAGTTCCTGATTGCCATGCCTGGTATGAAGGACGACCGTTTCACGCGCTCGGTCATCTATATCTGCGCGCACAGCGATGAAGGCGCGATGGGCCTGATCATCAACCAGACGCAGCAGATGCTGTTTCCGGACCTTCTGGTGCAACTCGGCATCATGAACGAGCAGGAGGCGATCCGCCTGCCGGCGCAGGCGCGCGATTTCGTCGTGCGCAATGGCGGACCCGTCGACCGCAGCCGGGGCTTCGTCCTCCATTCGGGCGACTACCGCGTGGAATCCTCGCTCACCGTTTCCGACGACATCTGCCTGACCGCGACCGTCGACATATTGCGGGCAATATCGTCAGGGCGCGGGCCGCGCCGCGCGCTGATGGCGCTCGGCTATTCCGGCTGGGGCGCCGGCCAACTGGAAACCGAGATCGCCGAGAATGGCTGGCTGACCTGCCCGGCGACGCCGGAATTGCTGTTCGACGCTGACATCGAGCGCAAATACGACCGGATTCTCGCCTCGATCGGCATCGATCTTGCCCATCTCAGCCTGGCCGCCGGACACGCCTGACGACGCGGAAGGCTTTTAAGCCTGCGTCAGCGGATACTGCTCCTTCAGCGTCTTCAGCACCTGGTCGCCCGGCATCGGCGCGCCGAACATGAAGCTCTGCACATATTCGCAGCCCATCTGGCGCAGCTCCAGCGCATCGCGCTCGTCCGATATGCCCTCGGCGACCACCGACAGGCCGAGCTCATGCGCCATGTTGACCATGGATTTGAGCAGTACGGCGCGCTTGGGCGTGTTGTCGTCGACGAAGCTCTTGTCGATCTTGATCGTATCGAACGGGAACCGCGTCAGATAGGCGAGCGAGGAGTAGCCGGTGCCGAAATCGTCCAACGACAGGCCAATGCCGAGCTGCTTCAGCTTGGTCAGCACATGGGCCGTCTGTTCGGGATTGTCCATGACCAGCGACTCGGTGAGTTCGAGCCGGAAGCAGCGCGGCTTCAGGTTGGCGCGTGCGATCACCGAACGCACATCGCTGACCAGGTCGCGGCGGATGAGCTGGCGGCTGGACAGGTTGACGGAAACCGACAGCGGCGCGTCGCCGATCTGCTTTTGCCATCCCGCGAGATCCTCGGCCGCCTGCTGCATCGCAAACAGCCCAAGCTGCACGATCAGCCCGCAGCTTTCGGCGACCGGGATGAAATCCGCCGGCGGGATCATGCCGCGGCGTGGATGGTCCCAGCGCAGCAGCGCCTCGAAGCCGGCGACACTGCCATCCTCGAGCCGCACGATCGGCTGGTAGGCCAGCGTGAACTCGCGCCGCTCGATGGCGCGCCGCAGGTCGGATTCGAACTGCAGGCGGTCGGTGCCGACGGTGCGGAACGCAGGACGGAACGGCTCTATCCTGTCGCCGCCGAAGCGCTTGGCCTGATGCATGGCGAGTTCGGCGTCCTTGACCATGTCCTCGGCCGAGGTCTGCGCCGAAGTCCAGGTGATCAGGCCGATCGAGGCGGTCAGCACGATCTCGCGTTTGGCAAAGGTGATCGGATTGTTTATCGCATGCTTGATCGCATCGGCCACGCCGGCGATGCGGGCGGGATCCTGCTCGGACAGCAGCATAAGCGCGAACTGGTCGCCGGCGAACCGCGACAGCGAGTCCTTCGGCTTCAACAGCCGGTGCAGGCGCCGTGCTATGGTAAGCAGGATGGTGTCGCCGGCGGAGATGCCGAGCCCGTCATTGACCTGCTTGAAACGATCAATGTCGATGACGAAGACGGTCGGACGCACCTTCTCTTCGGTGCGGGCGATCGAGATGATCGCCTCCAGCCGGTTCATGAACAGTTCGCGGTTCGGCAGGCCGGTCAAGTTGTCGTGCACGGCGTCGTGCAGCAGCCGCTCTTCGGATTTCTTCTGTTCGGTGACGTCGACCATGGTGCCGACGCAGCGGATCACCTCGCCGTCCGACCCGATCACCGGGCGCGCGCGCAAGGCGAACCAGTGATAATGCCCGTCGGCGCCGCGCAGGCGGAAGTTCTGCGCCACCCGGCCGCGCCGATGCTCCAGCACCACATCGAGCGTCGTGCGGAACGTGTCGCGGTCATCGGCATGCAGCACCGGCAGCCAGTTTCGCGCGGCGCCCCCCAGGCTGTTGGGGGCAAGGCCGAGCTGGATGCTGACATCGGGTTTGGTCACCACGCGGTCGCGCAGCACGTCCCAGTCCCAAACCGTATCGCCCGATCCCGCGACGGCCAGCGCCTGTCGCTCGAGGTCGGAGAACAGCCCCTGATGCAGCGCACCACCTGCAAAGGCGTGCTGCATGACGGTGAAGCCGATCAACAGGATGATCAGGATCAGCCCGCCGCCAAGGGCTGGCTGGGCGATGTCGTTGTCAAGCATGCCGGTAACCGCCATCCACGACCCGCATAACCACAACAGCACCATGACCCAGCTGGGCACCAGCATGATCGCTCGGTCGTAACCACGAATACCGAGGAAGATGATCAGGCCGAGCCCGGTCAGCGCCGTGGCGGCAAATGAGATGCGGGCAATGCCCGCGGCGACCGCTGGATCGACGATGGCGACGCCGGCGATCAGCAGCAGGCCGAGTATCCAGACCAGGGCGCCATAGCTGAAATGGCCGTGCCATCGGTTGAGGTTGAGATAGGCGAACAGGAAAACCACGAAGGTCGCCGCCAGTCCCACCTCCGTTCCGGCTCGCCACATCTGTTCGTTGCCGGGCGAGATCTCTATCACCTTGTTGAGGAAGCCGAAATCGACGCAGATATAGGCAAGCACCGCCCAGGCAAGAGCTGCCGTCGCCGGGAACATCGACGTTCCCTTGACGACGAACAGGATGGTCAGGAACAGCGCCAGAAGGCCGGCGATGCCGATGACGATGCCGCGAAACAGCGTGTAGGAATTGACCGAATCCTTGTAGGATTCCGGGTCCCAGAGGTAGACCTGGGGCAGCTTTGGCGAGGCGAGTTCGGCGATGAAGGTGATCACCGTGCCGGGGTTCAGCGTCACCCGGAACACGTCGGCGTCGGGGCTGGTCTGGCGGTCGAGCGCGAAGCCTTCGCTCGGCGTGATGGCGGCAATGCGCGTCGAGCCCAGGTCCGGCCAGAAGATGCCGGAATTGACCAGCCGGAAATGCGGCGCGACGATCAGCCTGTCGAGCTGCTGGTCGGTGGTGTTGGCGAGTGCGAACACGGCCCAGTCGCCGGTCGAACGGGCGTCGTTGGCCTCGACCTCGATGCGCCGTACGATGCCGTCCGGCCCGGGCGCGGTCGACACCTGGAAGTTCTCGCCCTGGTTGCGGTAGATCTCGACGGCGCGCGAAAGGTCGAGCGCGACATCGTCGCGGGCAATCTTGATGGGTTCGACGGCGAAGGCCGACGAAGCCGCGCACAGCGTCAGCATCGTCGCCAGCAGAAAGGCGAACAGCGGCCCGTTTCGCAGGAATTTCGTCAAAATCAGTCCTTCGTTCCAGCGCCCGGCGGATCGTCGGCGATCCGGGCGTAGAGGTAATGGTCCTGCCAGATGCCGTTGATCCTGAGATAGGATCGCAGAAGTCCTTCGCGCCGGAATCCGGCTTTTTCAAGCACGCGGATCGACCTGATATTGTCGGGAATACAGGCGGCTTCGATCCGGTGCAACCTCAGCGTATCGAAGGCGAAGCGGGCCACCACCTTGACCGCGTCGGTCATCAGGCCACGGCCGCCGAAGCGTTCGCCGATCCAGTAGCCGACATGGCCGCTTTGCGAGACGCCGTGGCGTATGTTGCCAAGCGTTATGCCGCCGGCGAGCTTGCCGCTCGATTTCTCGAAGATGAAGAAGGCGATCGCGGTTCCCTGTGCATAGTCCTCACGGTAGCGGCTGATGCGCAGGCGCCATGCCGTGCGGTCGAGTTCGTCGGGGGTCCAGCGCGGCTCCCACGGCTCCAGGAACGCCCGGCTTTCGCCACGAACCGCCGCCCACTCGCGATAGTCGTTGGTGAACGGTACGCGGAGCGTGACGAAGTTGCCCTTCAGTGCCGGCAGGTCACGGCGAAAGAAAGGGAGCGCGAACACGGCGCTTGGACTTAGACGGCGAGCCTGCGGGCCGTGGTCTGCGTACCCGGAAGCGAATCGAGGATCGCCTCATATGGTGCCAGCGTACCCACGGGCCCGACGGCGGTAAGCGTCGGCTTGGTCGAGAACATCCGCGCCGACAGGTCGGTCAGGCGCTCGATCGTCAGTGCGGCAAGCCGCTCCATGAGCTCCTCCTTTGCGATCGGACGCCCGAACAGGAGCAGTTGCCGCGCGATCTGCGAGGCGCGGCTGGCCGGGCTTTCGGCGGACATGATCAGCCCGGCGCGATACTGGGCGCGTGCGCGGTCGAGTTCCTCCTGCAGGATGCTCTCGCCGGCCTTCTGCAACTCGTCGATGATGACAGGCACCAGTTTGGCGATGTCGCTCTGCCCCGTCGCGGCGTGAACACCGAATATGCCCGTGTCGGAAAAGCCCCAGTGGAAGGCATAGACCGAGTAGCAGAGGCCGCGTTTCTCGCGGACTTCCTGGAACAGGCGCGATGACATGCCGCCGCCGAGGATCATCGACAGCACCTGCGAGGCGTAGAAATCGCGCACATGGTAGGCACGTCCCTCGAAGCCCAGCACGATCTGCGCGTCCATCAGGTCGCGGTCCTCCCGGAAATCGCCGCCGACATATTGCGCGTATTGCGGAATGGTGCTGTCGGCCTTGCTGCGGAAACCGCCGAGCCGGTTTTCGACCTCGCGCACGAACTTGTCGTGCTTGATGTCGCCGGCGGCCACGATCACCATCCGCTCGGCGCCGTATTGGCGTTCGATGAAATCGTGCAACTGCTTGGAGGTGAAGGACTTTACGGTTTCGGGCGTGCCCAGGATCGAGCGGCCGATGGTCTGGTGGCGGAAAGCCGTTTCGGTGAAACGATCGAAGACGATATCGTCGGGCGTGTCGTGCGCGGCACCGATCTCCTGCAGGATGACATGCTGCTCGCGCTCGAGTTCCTGGGGATCGAATTCGGATTCCTGCAGGATGTCGGAGAGGATATCGACGGCCAGCGGCATATCGTCTGAGAGCACCCTGGCGTAATAGGAGGTGGTCTCGACACTGGTGGCGGCATTGATCTCGCCGCCGACATCCTCGATTTCCGAGGCTATCTCGAAGGCGCTTCGCCGCTTCGTCCCCTTGAACGCCATGTGCTCGAGCAGATGGGCCATGCCATGCTCTTCTTCGCGTTCATTGCGGGCACCCGACTTGACCCAGGCACCCAAGGCAACCGATTCGATACTTGGAAGGGTTTCGGTGGCGACTGTCAGGCCGTTCGACAGACGGCTTACCTCAACACCCATATGGCTTGTACTCCCTAACGCGCCGCCCGCGCGCGGCGGCTGACATAATCTTCCACCATTTTGAGGTCGGATGGAAGTACCGTGTATTTTTCCTCAAATGTCATCAATCCCCCTAGCCATGCGGGCAGGGCGGGCGAGATACCGCTGGCGGCCTCGACGGCTGCGGGGAATTTTGCCGGGTGAGCAGTGCCCAGCACCACCATCGGCGTGGCACCTGCAGCCTTGCCAGCCGCGACATGCACCGCTGCAGCCGTATGCGGATCGAGCAGGTAATTGCTGGTGGCCAGCATCGAGCGGATGGTGGCGGCGACCTCCTCCATGTCAGCGCGGCCGGCGTCGAATTCGGACCGCATCCTGGCGATTTCCGCGGCTTCGATGGTGAAAGCGCCCGATTGCTTCAGGCCGGCCATGTAGCGCCGAACCGTTGCCGCGTCGCGGTTTGACGCCTCGAAAAGCAGGCGTTCGAAGTTCGACGAGACCTGGATATCCATCGACGGCGAGGTGGTCGCAAAGACGCCTTTGGTGCGGTATTCGCCGGTCGCGAAGGTGCGCGCCAATATGTCGTTGTCGTTGGTGGCGATGACCAGCCGGTCGATCGGCAGGCCCATCTTCTTGGCTGCATAACCGGCGAAGATATCGCCGAAATTGCCTGTCGGCACGGTGAACGAGACCGGTCTGTCCGGTGCGCCGAGCGACAGTGCCGAGGAGAAATAATAGACGATCTGGGCCATGATCCGCGCCCAGTTGATCGAATTGACCCCCGACAGCGACACCCGGTCGCGAAAGTCGTGATCGTTGAACATGTCCTTCAGCAGGCCCTGACAGTCGTCGAAATTGCCCTCGATCGCCAGCGCGTGGACATTCTCGGCCCTCGACGTCGTCATTTGCCGCTGCTGCACCGGCGAGACGCGGCCATGCGGGAAAAGGATGAAGATGTCAGTGCGGCTGCGCCCGGCAAAGGCGTCTATGGCCGCGCCGCCAGTATCGCCCGACGTGGCGCCGACGATGGTCGCGTGCTGGCCGCGTTCGGCAAGCACATGGTCCATCAGCCGGGCAAGCAACTGCATCGCCACGTCCTTGAACGCCAGCGTCGGCCCATGAAAGAGTTCGAGGACAAAAGTGTTGCCGCCGGTCTGCACCAGCGGGCAGACAGCCGGATGGCGGAAGGTGGCATAGGCTTCGCGGACGAGACGCTCGAAGACCGGTGTGGCGATCTCGCCGCCGAGGAACGGCGTCAGCAAGCGGATGGCGAGGTCGGGATAGGCAAGACCGCGCATGGCGCGGATGTCGGCCGTCGAGAAGTGCGGCCATTCGCGCGGCACATAGAGCCCGCCGTCGCGCGCCAGGCCAGCCAGAATGGCGTCGGAAAATCCAAGCGCGGGCGCTTCCCCGCGGGTGCTCACATAGTCCATGTCACAGATCCGTTTGCCGCCTGGTTTTTCCGTTCACCACAAGGTGGTTAATTTCTGCACCGGCTCTAGTCGCATTTTCGCCGCGCGGTTGATATACGTCACCAGCTTTGCGAGAGGGAAGTGCAGTTTCATGGCGTTTCGTACATCAAGTGGTCGCTTTTTGGCGGGTCTTGCGCTCACCGGCTTTATGCTTGCCGCCGCCGGCTGCCAATCAGGCGACAATGGCATCCTGAACCTCGGTTTCGGCAAGAAGGATCCGACCGCGCCACCGCCGCCACAGGATTCCAAGTTGCTGGCCAGCCAGTTGCAGGCCTATTGCCCAAGGGTGTCGGTCCGCGACGGCACGGCCTTCTTCAACACCTACGTCAACGAGGTCAGGAAACCCAAGCCGAAACTCAAGAGGACCGGCGACGCCGCCGCGGATGCCGCGGCCCAGGCCGCGGCTGACGCGGCTGCCGCAACGCCGCCTGACGATTCGGCGAGGATCATCTATCAGGCGTCGATCAGCGACGTGACCCGCGATTGCAGCCGTGCCGACGGCCAGTTGACGATGACGATCGCGGTTGCCGGCAAGATCGTCCCAGGACCGAAATTCACGCCCGGCACCATCACCATGCCGATCCGCACCGCGGTCATGCACGGCACCGACGTGCTCTATTCGCAGATACACCAGTATCAGGTCCAGGTGACCGACCCCTCGGCCGCGACTCAGTTTGTCTTCACCGATTCCAATATCGTCGTGCCGGCGCCAACGGCGTCGGACTATCAAGCCTATGCCGGCTATGACGAAACCGCGCCGAAGGCAACGACCGACAAGCCGAAGAAAAATCACAGGAAGAAGGCCGCCGTGACGAATTAGGCGGCCGTCGGCGTGGCGTGCGGCTGGCCGGGCGCATGCATCTTAAGCGTCCGCCGACCACTCCGACAAAGCCGCAATGACGCTCTTCAGCTCCGCCCAGCGGCGGATCACCGTCTCGGCTCCGGCCTCCGTCAGCGCATCGGCGTGGCCGGGATAGCTGTGGCTGGCGCCCGTAAAACCGATCACGCGCATGCCGGCGGCCCTGGCGCCGGTGACGCCGTGCACGGAATCCTCGATGACGAAGGTGTTCGCCGGGTGGGCGCCGAGTTTTTCGGCGGCATGCAGGAACACGTCCGGAGCCGGCTTGGTCTTTCCGGTCGGCGTCTCCATCGCCGAGAAGATGCGTCCGGCGAAGAACGGCAGCAAATGCACCTTCTCCAGCATGAACTCGATCCGCTCCGAACGTGAGTTGGAGCAGATGCAGCGCTGCGTCGTGACCGAGGCGACCGCCTCGCGCACGCCCTCGATGGCACGCACGTCGCTGCGCAGCTTGCGGTCGACCAGTTCCTCGGCGCGGTCGATCAACGACACCTGGAACGGGATCTTGGACTTCTCCTCGATCCGCATCAGGATGTCCTTGAAGGTCAGGCCCGCATAAGTCTCGGCAATCTCCTCCGCCGAGATTTCATATCCGGCCAAGGTGATCAATTCGGCCTCGACCCGTGCGGCGATGATTTCGGAATCGACGAGCACGCCGTCGCAATCGAAGATGACAAGGTCTGGCTGGGGCATGGTGATCCGGACGATGGAGGATGGAGGGATGGCCACTCAGGGCTCAAGCGGCGCGGCATACACCAATGACCGGGCCTTCGCAAATCCGGTGGCTGTCCGCGTGCCTTCACTGAATGTTTACGCTGATCGGTAACCATAACGGGGAGTAAACAGTAACGCGTGCCTTGGGTGTAAAAATGTCAGCCGTGCGTCTTCTCGACGAGCTCTCCCACGCTCCCCAGCAATCCGAGTGGCTGGACACCATCCTGAAAGGCGACTGCGTCGCGGCCCTTGACCGCCTGCCGGAAAAGTCGGTCGACGTCATCTTCGCCGATCCGCCCTACAATCTGCAGCTCGACGGCGATCTGCACCGGCCCGACCAGTCCAAGGTTGACGCGGTCGACGATGCCTGGGACCAGTTCGAAAGCTTCGAGGCCTATGACGCCTTTACCCGTGCCTGGCTCCTGGCGGCGCGCCGCGTGCTGAAGCCCAATGGCACCATCTGGGTCATCGGCTCCTACCACAACATCTTCCGCGTCGGCGCCAAGATGCAGGATCTGGGCTTCTGGATCCTCAACGACGTCGTCTGGCGCAAGACCAACCCGATGCCGAATTTTCGCGGTCGCCGCTTCCAGAACGCGCATGAGACGATGATCTGGGCCTCACGTGATCAGAAGAGCAAGGGCTATACCTTCAACTATGAAGCGCTGAAGGCGTCGAACGACGATATCCAGATGCGCTCCGACTGGCTGTTTCCGATCTGCACCGGCGGCGAGCGCTTGAAGAACGACAATGGCGACAAGCTGCATCCGACGCAGAAGCCGGAGGCGCTGCTTGCCCGTATCATGATGGCCTCGACCAAGCCGGGTGACGTCGTGCTCGATCCGTTCTTCGGCTCCGGCACGACGGGTGCCGTGGCCAAGCGTCTCGGCCGTCACTTCGTCGGCATCGAGCGCGAGCAGGCCTATATCGACGCCGCCAATGAGCGCATCGACGCCGTGCGGCCACTCGACGAGGCGGATCTCACCGTGCTCACCGGCAGACGCGCCGAGCCGCGCGTCGCCTTCGTCAGCCTGATCGACACCGGGCTGGTGACGCCGGGCGCCACGCTCTATGACGCCAAGAAGCGCTGGGCCGCCAAGGTGCGCGCCGATGGCACGGTGGCGATCGGCGACAGCGCCGGCTCGATCCACAAGATCGGCGCCGAGGTGCAGGGGC
Organism: Mesorhizobium sp. ES1-4; assembly: GCF_020164745.1. Lineage (GTDB taxonomy): Bacteria > Pseudomonadota > Alphaproteobacteria > Rhizobiales > Rhizobiaceae > Mesorhizobium. Next base: position 343,275 of record NZ_JAIUGV010000008.1, read on the forward strand.
TGGACGCCTGCAACGGCTGGACCTTCTGGCATTATGAGCGCAGCGGCGGCCTCACCCCGATCGACGAACTGCGCCGTATCGCCCGGTTGGGTATGGAGCGGGCAGGGGGCTGACCCCTGCCGCGCAATGCTTTTGATTTAAAGCCTTAGCGGATCGCCTGAAGCGATTCAGATCACGCTTTTATTCCAAGACGCTCAAGGTCTGCTTTAAGCGTGCCGGCATCGGTGAACAGGACCGCCTGCCAGCCGGCGGCCTTGGCGCCATCGACATTCTTCTGGCTGTCGTCGATGAACAGGGTCGCGGACGGCTCGAGGCCGAACGCAGCCACGTGATGGTCGTAGATGCCGCGGTCCGGCTTGATCTTGCCGATTTCGCCGGAGATGGTGACGCCGCGTGGACGATCCAGGAATTCGAAGCGTTCGCGTGCTTCGGCAAGCGTGTCGGCGGCGAAGTTGGTCAGCATGGTCACGTCATGGCCGCTGTCGATCAGGCCGAGCATGATAGCGACGCTGTCGTCATAGGCGTGCGGCACCATGTCGTGCCAGTGGCGGCGGAAATTGCGGATGTTTTCGGCGTGTTCGGGATGATCCGCGATCAGAAGTGCTTCGGCCTCTTCCCAGGTCCGGCCGCGGTCCTGCTCGATGTTCCAGTCATGCGTGCAGATATTGTCGAAGAACCACTTCCGCTCTTCGGCATCGGGAATGAGGCGGCTGAACGGAATGTTCGGATCGTAGTGGATCAGCACGCGGCCGATGTCGAAAACGATGTGGCGGATTTCAGTCATGGGGCCTCTTTGCACTCAATGGTGACGGCTTTTTCGTCGCGCCGGGTATCGCAGCCTCTATTGCCTTTTTCATGACAGTGGGCAGCGCCTCTCCGGAAACCTCACGGACAGGCGACCAGAAATGCCCAGCCATTGCATCGCCTTTGATGTGGGCGTGAAAGACTTCGAGTTCGAGCGCGAAATGGGTAAAGACATGGGTGATAGTTCCGGCGTGCCGCCAGTCGCCGGGAAAGGGCGCCGCCGCCTCCGTGGTCGCTCCGTCCACCCGCGCCGTCCAGGTGGTGGTCGGCACTTCCGTCATGCCGCCGAGCAGCCCCTTTTCCGGCCGCTTGCGCAAAAGGATGGCGCCGTCCTCACGCGTGGCCACGAAAGCCGCGCCGCGCCGCAGCGGTTTGTCGGCTTTTGGCAGCCGCACCGGGAAATTCTCGGGATCGCCTGCAGTGACGGCGCTGCAGTCCTCGCGCAGCGGACACAGCATGCAGCGTGGCCGGCGCGGCGTGCAGATCGTGGCGCCCAGATCCATCATCGCCTGGGCGAAGTCTCCCGGCCGCGTCGCTGGCACCATGCGCTCGACATAGGCCCGTATCTCGGCCCTGGCTTCGCTGAGCGGCGTCGTGATCGAAAGCAGCCGTGAGATGACGCGTTCGACATTGCCGTCGACCACGGCGGCGGGGCGGTCGAAGGCGATGGCCGTTATTGCCGCCGACGTATAGGCGCCGACCCCCGGCAATTCTCGAAGTCCGGTCTCGGTGTCGGGAAACCGGCCGCCCCGCGCCGCCACCAGATCGGCGCAGGCCTTGAGGTTACGGGCGCGCGAGTAATAGCCGAGCCCGGCCCAGGCTTTCATCACATCCTCGGTCGGTGCCGCGGCCAGCGCCTCGACATCGGGCCATTTCTCGACAAAGGCGCGGAAATAGGATTTCACCGCCTCGACGGTGGTCTGCTGCAGCATCACCTCGGACAGCCAGATACGGTATGGGTCGGGCCGCACACCGCGTGCATGCTCGCGCGGCGTCACGCGCCACGGCAGTTCGCGGTGATGCGCGTCGTACCAGGCGAGCAGGCGTGATGCCGTATCGTCCGAGCCGGCCTTGCTTGCCGGGGCCTTGCGGGTCTGGTCTGCTGGTGCCATTGATCTGCGTTGGCCTGGCCGTTATCTGCTGGGTCGTGGCTGGAGAACGCACATGGCAGGGAAAAGGCCCTTCGGCAATCCCGTTCCGGTGAGCGATCTCGCCACCGAGATACTCGATCCGGTGCTGCGCAAGCGGGCAGGCATCTCGATTGGTCTCGTCCAGTCCTGGGAAGAGATTGCCGGCCCGCGCCTGGCCATCCACTCGCGGCCTGAAAAGATCCAGTGGCCGCGCCGCCTGCACGAGGACGATCCGTTCGAGCCGGCCGTGCTGGTCATCGCCTGCGAAGGCATGGCCGCGCTTCATCTGCAGCACGAGACCGGTGAGATCATCAACCGGGTCAATGCCTTCCTGGGCTTCACCGCGATAGGCCGCATCAGGATCGTGCAGAAGCCGGTAAGCTCGGGAAAAGCCCGGCCCAGACCTGCGCTCAGGCCCCTAAGCGCGGCGGAAAAGGCGAAATTGGCCGATACTGTCGGGTTGATCGAGGATGACGGGCTGCGCGCCTCGCTGGAACGGCTGGGTGCGACCATTTTGGGCGGAAGGAAAGCTTAATTCCGACTGGAAACAGTCACAGGTTTGTCGTTAATCTCGCGCATTCGTGATCACCCTTGTCAGGTTTCGCGATTGGATTGGGGACAGGGATGCCTTAATTCGCGCCAACTCTCGCTTTTTCGTGCCTTTGCATTGCAAAATCCAACCCTTGTCAGGTGATTCGTATGAGCCGTCCTCCATTTGGCCAAAGCTTCTCTCGCAGAAACGTCCTGACTTCGCTGGCCGGCATCCCGGCGATGGCCCTGCTTGCTGCCTGCAGCGATTCCGGCGAACAGGCCAAGGCGGCGGATGTCAAGCCCGCTGACCCGGCAACACCCGCGAAGCCGGCCACGCCCGCCGCCGTCCAGGTGCCGGAAGCGCAAGGCACGGTCGATATGGCCGAATTGCTGAAGCCTGGTGCGCTGCCCGACGAGCAACTCGGCAAGGATGACGCCAAGGTCACCATCGTCGAATACGCCTCGATGACCTGCCCGCACTGCGCGCATTTCGCCGAGACCACCTTCCCGGAGCTGAAGACGAAATACATCGACACAGGCAAGGCCCGCTACATCCTGCGCGAATTCCCGTTCGATCCGAGCGCGGAAGCCGGTTTCATGCTGGCCCGTTGCGCCAAGGACAACTATTTCCCGATGGTCGACGTGCTGTTCAGGCAGCAGGCCAACTGGGTTGGCGTCTCCAACACCAAGGAGGCGCTGCTGCAAATCGCGAAGCTTGCCGGTTTTACACAGGAGTCCTTCGAGGCCTGCTTGACGGACCAGAAACTTCTGGACGATGTGAGATCGGTCCAGAAGCGTGGCGCCAATGAATTCAAGGTCGACTCGACACCGACCTTCTTCATCAACGGTAAGACCTACAAAGGGGCGATGTCGATTGAGGAAATGTCGGCCATCATCGACCCTCTGCTCTGACATCGGCTCAGCGCTGAAGCGGCAGCGCTGTGGCGCTGTCCGACTTTGTGAGGCGCGTGAATGAAGTTTTCGCGCCTCCGCCTCCTTGGGTTCAAGTCCTTCGTCGAACCAGGCGAGTTCGTCATCGAACGCGGCCTGACCGGTATTGTCGGGCCGAACGGATGCGGCAAGTCGAACCTCGTCGAGGCGCTGCGCTGGGTGATGGGCGAAAGCTCCTACAAGAACATGCGCGCGTCCGGCATGGACGATGTGATCTTTTCCGGCTCGGGCACGCGTCCCGCCCGCAACACAGCCGAAGTCACGCTTTTCCTCGACAACAGCGACCGCTCGGCTCCATCAGCCTTCAATGATGCCGACGAACTGCAGGTGTCGCGCCGCATCGAGCGCGAGGCCGGCTCGCTCTACCGCATCAACGGCAAGGAAGCGCGCGCCAAGGACGTGCAACTTCTGTTCGCCGACCAGTCGACCGGCGCGCGCTCGCCCTCGATGGTCGGGCAGGGCCGTATCGGCGAACTGATCCAGGCCAAGCCGCAGGCGCGCCGCGCGCTGCTCGAAGAGGCGGCCGGCATTTCCGGGCTGCACACGCGCCGCCACGAGGCGGAACTGCGGCTCAAGGGCGCCGAACAGAATCTCGAACGCCTGGACGATGTCGTCGGCGAACTGGAAAGCCAGATCGAAAGCCTCAAGCGCCAGGCGCGCCAGGCTTCCCGCTTCAAGAACCTGTCGGCCGACATCCGCAAGGCCGAGGCAACGCTCTTGCATCTGCGCTGGACGCTGGCCAAGACGCAGGAGGGCGAGGCGCGTTCGGCGCTGGCGACCGCTACCGCACTCGTCGGCGACCGTGCCGCCGCGCAGATGAACGCGGCCAAGGAGCAGGCGATCTCCGCCCATCGCCTGCCTGACCTGCGTGACGCGGAAGCCGCGGCTGCCGCGGCCTTCCAGCGGCTGTCGATAGCCAGGTCGCAGATCGAGGAAGAAGCCGGCCGCATCCGCGCCCGCCAGGCCGAAATCGAGCGCCGGTTGCAGCAGCTCGACGGCGACATCGCCCGCGAAGAGCGGATGGTGCGCGACAATGCCGATGTTCTCGAGCGCCTGCGCGCGGAAGAGGCCACGCTGAATTCCGAAAACGCCGGGGCAGCGGAGCGCGAGGCCACCACCCGCGCGGCATTCGAGCAGGCGGCCTCGACGCTTGCGCAGAGCGAAGCCAGACTTGCCGCCCTGACGGCCGAGCGCGCCGAGGCCGCCGCCTCGCGCCACCAGACCGAACGGAGCTTGCGCGAAACCGCCGAGCGGCTCGACCGCTTTGCCCGCCAGCTCGCCGATGTCGATCGGGAATTGTCGGACATCCTCGCCAAGGTGGCCGGCCTGCCCGATCCGGCCGAGAAGCGTGAACTGGTCGAACAGGCGCTGGCGTTGCTGGAGGAATCCGAGGCCGCGGTGGCGCAGGCCGAGCAGTCAGTCATCGATGCTCGTGGCGCCGAAAGTGCCGCGCGTCCGCCGCTTCAGGACGCCAGGGCGGAACTGGCGCGGATCGAGACCGAAGCGCGTACGCTGGCCAAGATCCTGAACGCGGCCAGTGGCGATCTCTTCCCTTCGGTGCTGGAGCAGATCAGCGTCGAGCGCGGCTTCGAGACGGCGCTGGGGGCAGCCCTTGGCGAAGACCTCGACGTGCCGCTCGACCGCAGTGCGCCGGCGCATTGGGGCGAAAGCCAGATACAGCCTGGCGACGCTGCCCTGCCGGAAGGGATCAGAAGCCTTGCCAGCGTGGTTCGCGCCCCGGCGCAGCTTGCCCGCCGCCTCGCGCAGATCGGCATCGTCGAGGCCGCTGACGGCCGCCGGCTGCAGGGGCTTCTGGCTCCCGGCCAGAGACTGGTCAGCCGCGAAGGCGCGCTGTGGCGCTGGGACGGCCTGACCGCCAGCGCCGATGCGCCGACGGCCGCGGCACAACGGCTGGCGCAGAAGAACCGGCTTGCAGAACTCGATGCCGAAGCGGTCCAGGCGACGCTCGTCCTGCGCCAGGCCGAGGAGGCGCTGGCACAGGCTGAACAGGCGCTTCGCCAGGCAAGCGAGTCCGAGCGCAACGCCCGTCAGGCCGGACGCGACGCCCAGCACAGGCTGGACGCCGCCCGCAATGCCCTGGCCGAGGCCGAAAAGGCGGGCGGCGAGCTGTCGAGCCGGCGCGCCGCCTTGGACGAGGCTCGCGCCCGCATCGCCGACAGCCATGAGGAGACCTCGGCGGCTTTCGTCGAGGCCGAGATGCTGCTGCAGGACGCACCCGATCTCGGCGACCTGCAACTGCAGCTCGAACAATCCTCGGCAAATGTCTCCCGCGACCGCGCCACGCTCGCCGACGCACGCGCCGTCCATGAAGGCTTGCGGCGCGAAGCCGAGGCACGTACGCGCCGGTTGGACGCCATCGGCGCCGAACGCAGCAACTGGCTGGTGCGTGCCGAAAATGCTTCGACGCAGATCGCCTCGCTTGGCGAACGCAAGGCCGAGGCCGAGGCCGAGCGCGAACGGCTGGCCGATGCGCCCGACGAGATCGACGCCAAGCGCCGTGCGCTGCTGTCGCAACTCACCGAGGCCGAGACCTTGCGCAAGGCCGCCGCCGACCGGCTGCAGGAGGCGGAGAGCAGGCAGGCGGAACTGGACAAGGCGGCCACATCGGCCATCCAGTCGCTGGCCGAAGCGCGCGAAACCCGCGCCCGTGCCGAGGAACGGCTGACGGCGGCGGACGAGCGCCGGCTGGAGATCGAGGCGCGCATCCAGGAAACGCTGAACACGCCGCCGCATCTGGTGATCCGCCACACCGGCCTGGAAGCCGACGATCCGATGCCCGAGATGGCGGAGATCGAACGCCAGTTGGATCGGCTGAAGATCGAGCGCGAACGGCTCGGCGCCGTCAATTTGCGCGCCGAGGAAGAGCAGAGGGAGCTTTCCGAGCGGCTGGAGACGATCGTGTCCGAGCGCGAGGACATCATCGAAGCGATCCGCAAGCTCAGGCAAGCGATCCAGAGCCTCAATCGTGAGGGCCGCGAGCGGCTGCTGGCCGCCTTCGACGTGGTCAACAGCCATTTCCAGCGGTTGTTCTCGCATTTGTTCGGCGGCGGCACGGCGGAATTGCAACTGATCGAATCCGACGATCCGCTGGAGGCGGGCCTGGAGATACTGGCCCGCCCGCCCGGCAAGAAGCCGCAGACGATGACGCTGCTGTCGGGCGGCGAACAGGCGCTGACGGCGATGTCGCTGATCTTCGCCGTGTTCCTGACCAATCCGGCGCCGATCTGCGTGCTCGACGAAGTCGACGCGCCGCTCGACGATCACAATGTCGAGCGCTTCTGCAATCTCATGGACGAGATGGCCAAGACCACCGAGACGCGTTTCGTCATCATCACCCACAACCCCATCACCATGGCGCGCATGGACCGGCTGTTTGGCGTGACCATGGCCGAGCAGGGCGTCAGCCAGTTGGTGTCGGTGGACCTGCAGGCCGCGGAAGCGATGCGTGAGGCGAGCTGACCTGGCCTGACGGGGCCGCGGCTCGTGGGAGTTGCTAAGCCACGGGTTCTCGCATCGCCATCCACCATTATCGCAAAGGGCGCGGCAAACCCGACCGGTTTGGGGCATCAGGCTGAAGCGGGTTGAATGCGCGCCAGTTCGAAACCGCCTTTGCCCGACAAGCTCTCTTCCGCCGGCCGGAACATGTCCTCGAAGTCCAGATCCTGCTCGAAAACCACGCCGCCGACGGTGACGGCCAGAATCTCCTCGGCGCCTTGAGGGGCAAAATAGACTTGCGAGACATTTGCACGGATACGCTCGCCAACCATCCTGGCCTCTGGCTCGCTCGTCCCGGGAAGGAAGATACCAAACATGGAGGCGCCTATGCGGCCGACGACGTCTTGCGAGCGCACGCAAGACCGGATGGTTGAGGCAATGAGGCGCAAGGCTTCGTCGCCCCAGCTCAGGCCGAAGCGCAGGTTAATCGCGTTCAGATGTTCGGGATGAACGACCAGGAAGGCGCCCGATCGCTCGCCTGGAAGGGAAGGCTTGATCGCCCGTCTCTCGATCAGCGACGCGAAAACCCTGCCGTTCAGGCAGCCGGTCAGCGTGTCGAAGGTAGCAGCCTTGTTGAGTTCCCGCCTGTAGCGGCGGATCTCAGCCAGTTTCAGGCCTATGTACACAAAAAGCGGCAGGCAGATCACCACAGGCAAAAGCGTCGCGGTAATCACGCCGCGCCCGAAGGGCGTCAGCATTTCGCTGAACAGAAGCAGATAGTTCAGGATCAGGGAAACGCACAGGCTGCCGGCGGTTCCAAGAAAAGCCAACCAGGCGACGTTCTTCCATTCGTGATGGGTCGGGATATCGGCTGCCGCGGTGCTCATGGTCAATCTCCTTGGACCGCCAACCATAAGACCGGCAAGTTAGGATTTCGGTTTCGAAGAACAATACAATTTGACACGTCGGGAAGGATCGCCAAGCGTTCTGGTGACGAGGCCGATCCTTGCGGCGCGTCCGGTTGCCCTCGCCTAGAGCCGGATGATTTCAGGTCGAGTCGACCTGAAATCTGAATCCGTCTCTAGATCAAAGAGATAGAGCATGATGTCCTCCGAAACCGCTTCACACTTTTCGGCATCATGCTCTAAGGGGGGCCGAAGATTCCCATCTCCGCCGTCCTGGCTGTTGCTTCGGCCTTGCCATAGATGCCGCCCGGCAAGGCAAGCGCCCAGCCATTCGATACGAGCCAGGCGCCGACATCCTGTTTGCCCAGCCTGCATGTCGCAGCGACAGGGAAGCGGTCGACCGCCGGAGGCACGAAACAGTTCAGCGCCCGCCCGCGCATCCAGTTGTTGAAAGCCGCACGCGCCCGCTGTCCGCAAGGCCATGCATTACCGTGAAACAGACAGATCCTGTCGGGTTCGACGCTCTGGGTTCCGCTGATGAAAAGCTTCCGCCCCATGGAGTCGAAACCAGCCGACGACGTGGCCACCGGACCGTAGAGCGGTGTTTCCTGCCAATCCCTGGGCATCGATGGCTTGGGGCGTGAGGCAAGGCCGAGGTCGCCAAGGGGCAGGCGAGGTTCCACCCGCACCATGTCGGGCCCCTCGATCTGCGGCGGTGCGATGAGATCCTCGGCAATCTTGCGGGCTGAATTGACCACCGGTCGAACCGGGTGTTGCGCGACTTCATCGCTGACGTCCGGGGCCGGGCCGGTGACGGTTCTTTCGATGGGAAACAGGGTCGCTGCCTTGACCATCAGCAGGATGCCGACGAGAAGCTCCAGGCTTGCGACCGCGATCATCATGCGCGGGCGCCCCGCTTGCCCCACCGGGCCGATCGCGCCCGATTCGCTAGAAGCTGGACGTCGATTTGGCAACCAGTTTGAGCGCACCTTTTTCAATCCGGTAAAACGGCATCGAGCGTTCGCTGGATCCATCCGCGCGGAACCTGAACAAGCCGGTCGATCCGCGGAATCCACTGGGGCTTTCGAAAACCTGCCTGTTGAAACCGTTGGGTCCGGCAGCGCTTGCGATCCCCGCGGTCAAGGCAACCATGTCATAGGCATAAGCGACGTTGACGTCGGCCTCGTAGTTGAATGTCGCCTTGAAGCGATCCGAAATCGGGCCTGTTTCGTGTTGGTCGAGCGTCGCAATATAGGCGCCTTCGAAAAGTGGACTGTTCGGGCGCTCCAGCCAGCGGTTCGTGCCGACCACCGAGGTCGATTTTCCAGGAATGCCCTTTGCCTTCAGGGCGATCAGGATTGGCGACGGATTGCTGTCGCCGCTGACAACGATCACGGCATCGGGGGCGTCCACCAGCGAGCCCATGTCCGCGACCGCCTTTGCCGCGCTGTCGGCGCTCGTATAGGGTATGGTGACCGCAAGTGCTGCTCCATACACGCTGAGGCTGTTGGCGACCCGCTTTTCGACGAAATCGGCGCCGGCGCCCGCCGGCACCAGCAGGACGAACTTCCTGCCGCCCTTGGCCGCGATCGCGCCAGCGCCTGCAGCGGCGCTGTCTGCTTCGCTGAGGCATACCGCATAGACGCCCGGGCCACCGGTAAAATTGTCCGCGAGAGCCAGAACCACCGGCCGGTTTGAGCCCGATAGTTTCGCGACATGCTGGGCCGCCGGCAGTTCGGTCGGACCGATGACCACTTTCGCTCCCGACGTTATGGCCTTTACCGCCAGTTGCTGGGAGTAGGTCGCGTCTCCCCTCGTGTCCTCGATGGTAAGCGTCAGCAGCGGGTTGCCGATGTCCGTCATCGCGAGCTTGGCGGCGTCGAGCATCTTTCTGCCGTTTTCTCCCGCGGACCCTGGAGCGGACAGCGGCAGCAGCATGGCAATCCGGGCAGGTCCGGTGCCGAGGGACTGCGTTGCCGGGCTTGCGTTGGCGACAGCAACAGCAGCCGGCTGATTGGCGGCCTGGATGCCGGCGGGATCGAGCGCGTCGGACACCGCGCCCTTCGATTGGCAGCCGAGCAACGACATTGCCAGCGCCCAAGCGACCGCCCATGTCCGCAGGCCGTGGACCGGCCGGTCAGATTCCATACTCTGCCTGCGCGCTTTCGCTCTTGCCGTCAGTTCATATACTCGACCATGCGGTCGTGAAAGCACTCGCACTTGTTGAGCGTGTCTTCGTCCTTGTAGTTGGTCTTCAGGTAGCCGTAAGCCATGCCGCAGGCGACCTTGGCTTCCGATGCCCAGACGAAGACCGGCCGCGATGAATGGATCCATTCCGGGCTGTTGGCGACAGCGACCGACTCGTCCATCAACTTCACGACCTGTTTCGTGAGGTCGACCGTGTTTTCGGTCAGCACGAGGTTGGACGTGCCGACAGTCCGGCAATAGTCGGCCACGGGTCCCTCGATGATGTCAGCGGCAAAGCCGGTCGATCCAGCCGTCAGCAACAGGGCGGCCGCCGAAACCAGCAGCTTTACAACAGTTTTCATGATGAGCTCCCCTCCCCAGATTACAATTCACGTGCGGCTAATGCATAACATGCAAGCGTGGCTGCGTACTGTGCCAGTTAGGCCACAGTCATCGCCGCAAAGGACGATGCTCGTGTCTGCGGTCTGTCCCGTCCGCCCCAGCCAAACGGTCGGGCAACGAGAAAGACGGCTTCACGCCTCCTTAAACCGAGCTTCCCCGAAGCGATGTTCATTTCCCTCGGCGAAGCCGATTGATCGCCAAGCATGCATTTTATGCCACATTCACAGTCGTCGCATGATGAGCGTCGTCATACATTATGTTCATTGTATTCGAGATGCCCGGATTGACCGTCAAAGTTGCTACTTCGACAGCCGGGCCGCCGTGGGTGACGTAGACGTGGACGTCTGTCCCATCACTATGCGCACTGAGGCTACCATCTGATTGCGTCTTATCCTGGCCGCCGCCGAAAACGGCATCCAGGACTTTGCTCAGATCGACAATGTCACCCTCAACGGAGTGATAGTCGGCGATCAAGTCGTGGATGCTACCATGACTCGTCCACGTAGCAGCATTGATAACGAAGGTGTCCGCGCCCGTACCGCCCGTCATTGTGGTCTGACCGCTACCTGCGATGAGGGTATTGGCGTTGGCATCGCCGACCAGATTGTCGCCGTTATACGAGGAGCCGATCAGGTTCTCTATTCCCGTCAACGTGTCGCCAAGCGCCGCTCCGCCGTAAATGTGTGTCAAGAGATTGACCTGGACCGGACCCGCTGCGTTGGAGAAGTCGACCGTGTCGTTGGTTCCGGTCCCGGTAAAAGTGTCGTGCCCATTCGCGCTTGCGGCGAAAACGTCGTTGGCGCCCGACAGCTGGTATCCGGAACCGGTGTGGCTGCCGATCAGAGACACAGTGAGATTGCTGGCGCTCGACGCCGTGTCCCCGTCACCGTCGGTGATGGTGGGGGCGAACGTCAGCGTCGTATCTGACACTGTCACTTTCTCGTTATAGTTGACACTTGTGATCCCAACGCTAGCCGTCCCCGTATTCACGATCGTTAGGTCCGAGAAGCCGCCATACGTGGCGATAAAACTGTTATATGCGGCCGGGTTGTTGGTGCCAGTGCCAACCCAGTGGGCAGTATCGACAGTGAACGTGGCGACATTGTTCCCCGATAGTGTTTCGGTCAGGTAATGTGTGTGCGAGGAATCCCAAATGTAAATCTGGAAGCTTTCGCCTGTGGGCGGCTTGTCGATGCCGAACTGTGCCTGGAGTTGCGGCGTGCCGAACCTGAAATCCACAACCTCGCCACCATCGAGGAACGCATTGTTCACCCCGAAAGCATTTTTGTTTGAGTTTATAGTTCCTACCGTTCCAATTGTTGATTGGTATCCTCCCAAACCATTGGATGTCACCGAATAACCTGTGCCGCCCTGGACTAGAAGGTCATAGCCGGACGGCGGAGCGCCGCTGCCGCCAGTGTAGTTCGTTCCCACGCCTTCAACCCAGGTATTATTGCCGGGCGGAATGCTCGAGGAACTGATGGTTGCTGCGGTTTGCAACTGGTTGGATGCGAGATGGAAATCGTAGGTACCATCCACCGCCATCGTGAGCGTGAAGAATTGATTGCTTGCCAGCCCAGTCTGCGCGCCAGTCAGCGTCTGATACGCGAACATTTCCGAGCTGTGGGTTGCCGCATCGTAATGCGTGTACTCGTAGAATGTGTAGGCTGCCCCCGTGCTCGGAGTGACCGTGACCTTGTTGATTTGCTCGCCCGTAAGGCTCGGGCTCCCACTGCTGGTTATCGAGTAATGCTCGCCAGCGGGATCGGCTCCCATTGCGATTCCGATCGCGGTCGTCGTCGTGCTGGGACCATCCGCGCCGAAAACAGGCTGCCATGTGCCGTGGGCGTCGGTATCGGTGACATTCGGCATAACGGCGTTTTGAATGGAGAGGATCTGGGGCGCGTCGTCGGTTGCGTTGACGGTGATGGTGTTGGTGACCGTGTTGCCGGCGCTGTCCTTCACCTGGTAGCTGAAGGTGTCGGCCTGTTCGCTCGCCGCCCCGTTGATCACCGGGCTGGTCAGCGTATAGGTGAATGTCCCGTCGCTGTGGAGGACGATGGTGCCGTGGCCGCCGGTGAGCGTCGTGCCGCCGGCCACCACCGTGCCGCCCACCAGGCTGTAGGTGTCGGCGCCCACGCCGCCCGAAGCATGTCCGACCAGGGTCGCGCCGCTCGTCACGTTCGAGCCGTTGCCGGCCAGCGAGCCGACCACCGGCAGGCCCGCCTCGCTTACCGTCACCGTGTCCGGCGTCGCCGCCAGGTTCGAGGCGTTGACCGTGACGTCCAGCGTCGTCGTGGAGGTCGAGCCGTCGCTGTCCGCGATCGTGTAGACGAAGTGGTCCACCCCGTTCACATCGGGCTTGGCCGTATAGGTGTAACTGCCGTTCGCCTGCAGCGTCAGGTCGCCATAGGTGCCATGGATCACCGAGCCCACGCCGCTGCTCAGCGCCGTCGTCGTGTCCGTTCCCGTCGCAACCCCGACGACCCCGCCGGCCGCCGCGTAACCATCGGCGCCCGCCTTGTCGTTGCTCTCGACATCGGCCCCCACCGTCTGGCCCGAGATCAGGCTGTTGGTGTCGGGGGCCGCCACAGGCGCGTCGTCGGTTGCGTTGACGGTGATGGTGTTGGTGACCGTGTTGCCGGCGCTGTCCTTCACCTGGTAGCTGAA
>NZ_JAIUGV010000009.1 GCF_020164745.1 Mesorhizobium sp. ES1-4
TGCCGTCATGCGAAAGATCATCGTCACCCTAAACGCTAGGCTTAGAGACGCCATCATTCCTCAGAGTTGATGACGAAGGGAGAGGGAGGCGCTCGGTCACTTTCGGTCGTCGGCTCTCTATCGCGGCATCCGCAGCCCCAGCGCCTCGACCATCGCCGGGTCCAGCGCGCGCGTGGTGTCGTCCATCATGCCCATGCCGTCGAACAGGTCCCAGAAGGCCCAGGGGAAGCCCGATGCCTCCGCACTCTGCCTGACGTCGGAGATGTAGCGGGCACGGTCGGGGTTTGGGGCGGCGACGTAGCGGGCGTCGGTGCGCAGTGCGCCGAATTCGCCCATGATGACGCGCTGCGGCGCGATGCCGTGGTTGTCGGCCCAGTCACGCGCCTGGCTCAGATACCTGTCGATGAACCAGCGGTCCGGCCCGGCGTCGAAATAGACCTTCAGCACGCGTTCGGTTTCCGCATAGGCGGCCTGCTTGTCCGCTTCTGAGGTCTCGGTTTCCTGAGCCATGCGCTTCCTGACAGAGGCCAGCGTCCGTTCGAGCGAACCGGCGGAGGCCGGCCATGGCACATTGTTGAGCGCGCGGTAGACGGGCTCGCGCATCCAGGGCGCGCCCTGATGGCTGAACAGATAGGGTTCGTAGAAATGGAAGGTGAACAGGATCGGCTCGAAGGCCGTCAGCGGTTCCGGGTCGAGCGCGGCGAGCCCGCTCACCATCGAGCCGCAGCCGCCGGTGACGAGCAGCGGCAAGGTCGCCGCCGCCGCCCTGGCCGCAGTCAAAAGAGCCGCCTGGACGTTCGACCAGACGTTGGAATTGCAGGATTGCGGCGGCTCGTTGACCGGCTCCAGCGCCACCATCCCCGGCGCGAACCGTTCCAGCCTGCCGGCAAGCTCGCCGACCAGCCCGCGATAGGCTCCGAATTCAGGCGCGGCGGTGCTGGAGACCATGCGGTCGGGGTTCCAGTAATGGGTGGCGCCGTTGGCCTGCACGTTGACGATGATGCCGAGATACGCATCCATGACGGCGGCCACGGCATCGTCCAGCATCGCCAGCAATTTTGCGCGCGTGGCGGCGTCGGCGGCCAGGAACGGGCCGGGATCGACCGGCAGGCGGATGAAATCGAGCCCGGTCTTGCGCAGCCGGCGAAGGTCGTCCGGCGTCGGCACCGGCCGCTGCGACTGGAAGGGCGGCCAGGCATAGTCGGTGCGTGGTGCGGGAAACTCGCGCGTCAGCGCGAACCAGGGCCAGGCATTGACGCCGCGCCGGAACGGCCAGGTGCCTGTGGCGGCCCGCGCGGGCGCCATGGGCGAAAGCGCCGCCGTGGCGGGCACCAGCGCCGTCGACAGCGCGGTCCTCAGCAGCCGCCGTCGCGACCAGCCCGTCATGCGGCGCCGGGCGAGGGGCGGTCGACCGGCACGGCATTGGCGGCGGTCACGCCCAGAAGCCGGTAGGCTTCGGTTTCATAGGCAAGCAGGACATCGTCCCAGCGGAAGACTTCATTGGCGCGCGCCCTGGCGGCCTCGCCGCAGGTCCTGACCAGGGCGTCATCCTCCAGCGCCTGCCGCATTCGCTCGGCGCAGCTTCGCGCGTCGGTGAAATAGATGGCAGCCGCACCAGCAGTCCATCTGTTGTACGGGTTGTCGTGGGCGATCACCATATTGCCGGCGGCGAGCGCCTCGACCAGCGATGGGTTGGTGCCGCCGACGGTGTGGCCATGCAGATAGGCGCGCGCGTGAAAACGCAGCGCCTTCACCGCCGCCTGGTCGTATATGGCGCCGGGCAGCACCACCGAGGCGTTGGCTGCGTTGCGAACGGCGACATGATAGGGAATTTCGGGGGACAGCGTGCCCAGCACCACCAGCTTCATGTCGCGCTTCTGGCTGCAGAAGGCCTCGACGATGGGCAGGATGTTGTTGTCGGGCTCGATGCGCGCGATCGAAATCAGGTATTTGCCAGGCTCGAGGCCGAGCGCGCGAACCGGCGCTTCCGGCGCCGATGTCACCGGGTCGGCGCCATAGGTGATGGTGGCTATGGCGCTGCGCGGCCGGCGCGTCGCCAGGTGATCCGCGATCACGGGATGGTCGGCGACCAGACGGTGCGAGGCCCAGGCGCCGATCCACTCGTTGAGCCAGAACCATGTGCGCGCCGCCGCGCCCCATTTGGGCCGGCGCCATTCGATGCCGTCCATGTTGGTGATGATCTTGCGCCGCATCAGCCTCAGCCAGGTCAGGAAGACCGCGCCGTTATAGCCCAGCACCAGGCAGACGCCGGGCCGCCGGGCGGCGTCGAGCACGCATTGCCAGTCGAATTCCAGCGTCGCGCGGGGGCCTTTCGAAGCGACCTGGACATGGATGAGCTCGATACCTTTCCAGGTTTCGATGCGCACCCTGCCGTCGACCCGCTCGACCTCCTCCTGGCAGTAGACGCCGACCTTCCAGCCGCGCGCGACAAGAAACAGCGCCAGTTTCTCGGCGAAGGTTTCAAAGCCGCCATGGGCCGCGGGGATGCCGCGTGTTCCCAGGATCAGGATGGAAGGCTTTTCCGGTTTCATGGCTGTAGGCGCTTTCAGGTCCGCTCGGCCCGCAATGCGCGGGCCCCCTCATCTGGAAACCGCGGCCCAGCGATATCCGTGCCAGACCCAGTTCCGGCCACCATCGCACCGCGGTGTAAAATATTTCTTCCGACGGCCGGAGCTGTTTCATTATCGGTCAACTATCCCAGCCTATGTATCGGAACAAGGCAATGCCGCCACCCTGCGACCACCAGACGGTCAAGCCAGGGCCGGCATGATCCTTGCTAGTGGATTTCTGTGCGCCACATCGGCGGAGGACGTGCAGCATTGGCAATGGTGATCCGGGGTTTACGCTCGTCACCATGCCGGTAACCGGTGAAGTCCAAAGGGGTGTTGGGCTTGAAATCTCCAGTCGCCTGATCCGTCAGGCGGCGGGATCGTCAAACTACCCCTGGCAGAAAGATGCATGGGAATATGCGGATTGCATGCGTCCATCAGGGCTATGAACTCTATGGTTCCGACCGCAGCTTCGCGGAGAGCGTCGCCGCGCTGCGCGCCGCGTTTCCGTCGGCCGACATAGAAGTGGTCCTGCCGCGCGGCGGACCGATCTTGCGGATCCTCGAACCGCATGCGACCCGGATCGTCTTCGAGCCGCTCTGGGTGCTCAGGCGCCAGGCCATTGCGCGCCTCGCCACCATCGAGATGGCGCGGCTGCCGATCGCGGTGCTGAGGGCATGGCGGCGGCTCAGGGATTGCGACCTCACCTATGTCAACACCTCGATCGTGGCCGACTACGCGCTGGCCGCGCGCCTGCTGCCCGCCAAGGCACTGCTGCACATCCACGAAATTCCCGAAGGCGTGCTGCGCCGGATCCTCGTCGGGTTGATGCATTGGAGCCATGCCGATCTCATCTTCAACTCGAAAGCGACGCGCGCCACGTTCGGCGATCCCAAATCCGCGCGCTCCCATGTCGTCTATAACGGCGTTGCCGGCCCGGCCGCCGCGGAACCGGTGACCTATGACGGCAGGCGCCCGCTCAAGGTGCTGCTGCTTGGCCGCATCAACAGGATCAAGGGCCAGGAAGTGCTTCTGGAGGCGATCGCCTCGCTGCCGGCGGAACTCAGGTCGAGGATCGAGGTGCGGCTGGTCGGCGGCGCCTTCGAAAGCGTCGAGCGCGAGCAGGCGCTCGCCGACCTGGTCGGCAGCATGGGGCTCACCGGACGCGTCAGCGTGCTGCCCTTCATTCCCGATCCGTCCGAGCATTATCGCTGGGCCGATATCGTCACCGTGCCGTCGCGGCGTCCCGAATCGCTCGGCCGCGTCGCCATCGAGGCGATGGCCTATGGCCGGCCGCCGCTGGTGTCGGCGATCGGCGGGCTCGTCGAGGTGGTCAGCGATGGCGAAACGGGCTGGCATGTCCCGCCCGGAGATGCCGCAGCGCTTGCCGGCAAACTCGAGGAAATCATCCTGCGGCCCGAGGCCTGGCGCTCCTTTGTCGCCGCCGGGCGGGCGCGCTACGAGGCGGTCTTCAGCGAGCCGGTCGCGGCGGCGGCGATTGCCGCGATAGCCGCCGACAAGCTGAAGGCGGCCATCGCCAGGCCGGGCCGCACGGCAACCGCGCGCCAGGCGGAGACACGGTCGTGACATTCCCTGGCCATCTGGTGCGGCGCCTCGTGCTGATGATCGGCGGCGAGGCGATGCAGAGCGGTTTCCATTTTGCCCTCAACATCGCGCTGCTGCACATGCTGTCGGCGCAAGGCTACGGCCTCTTCGCCATCGGCATGGTGATGGGCGGCGTCGGCCTGTCCTATATCAGGTCGCTCACCGCCGTTCCGGCCTCGATATGGATGGGCAAGAGCACCAACAGCGCCGGCGTCGATGCCTATGACGTCGCGTTCGGGACAGCGGCGCTTGTCGTCGCGGTGCTGATGGCCATCGGCACGGCGATCCTGATGCGTTTGCTGGGCGACCCCAGCGGACTTGCCGCCGGCTGCTTCGTCGGCGCGTGGTCGCTGCGCAGCCATATGCGCACGGCCTTCTTCGCGCGCCGCCAGCAGGTGATCGTCTCGGTCAGCGATGCCGCCTTCACGATCGCCGGCACCGTCATGGCCGGCCTGGCGATCTGGTTGGCCAAGGATGTGCTGCAGACCGTGTTCTATTCGCTCGCGGCGGCCAATCTGTTTGGCATCTTCGTCCTGACGCGGCTGGCGCGCCGCACCATGCGCATCAGCTTCCGCATGCCGACGCGGCGGCGCTATGCAAGGCTTTGGTCCCAGCTCTGCTGGTCGGCATTCAGCGCCACCACCACCAACATCCAGGGCCAATCCCTGGCGCTGCTGGTCGCGGGCATCGCCGGGCCGGCCGCCTATGCGCCGCTGGCCGCGGTGATCGTGCTGTTCGCGCCGCTGCGCATCATCAGCCTCGCCTTCGTGAACATGACGCAGCCGGAACTCGCCAAGCTGCTGCGCAACAACGAAACGCGCCGTGTCTGGTCGCAGGCAAAGCTGTGGGCCGTTGTCATGGGGCTCGGTGCGGTGGCCTATGGATGCGCCATCCTGTTCGTTCTGCCGATGATAAAATCCCAGGCCCTCCAGGATGCCTCGGTGGGGTTCATCGGGCTTTTCGTGATCGCGAATTTCGTCCCGATCATGCTCTATATCATGCCCCGCATCGTGCTCGAGATCATGGGTGATTTCCGCATCGTCGCCTTCATCACCATGGGCGGCGCCATCGTTGGGCTGGCGCTGGTCGCTATCCTGCTGGCCATCGCGCCGCCGCCATGGGCGCTGCTCGGTTCCGCGGTCTCCGAGATCTTCGTGCTCGTGGCATCCTGGTATTTCGTGCATCACCGCATGTGGAACATCGAACACCCGGACCAGCGGCGCGACAGCCGGCTTGGCTCGTGGCGGCGGCGGGCGGTTTCGTTCGCCGCGGTAAAGCGATAGGAGAGGGATGTGTCTGGCCAGGCAGTGGAAATTGCCGCGATGACCGACTTGCCCGACGGGCAGGTTCCGCGTCCCGCCGCCATCGCGGCGAACGATGCCTATACGGCGAAACTGCACACCAGCCTCGAGGCGGTCAGGCCGCTCTGGCTGCGCCTGCAGGCGCAGGGCGTATGTACCGGCCACCAGAACTACGCCTGGGCGGAAGGGATCGTCGCGCGCCTGCTTCCGGAAAACGCGGAACTGCTCGTCGTGGAGGTGGGCGACGCCGCCACCGGCGAACCCAGAATGCTGGTGCCGCTGATGCGGCGCAGGGCGTTCCACCATTGGGTGGTCGAATGGTTGAGCTGTGGCGTCTGCGACTACTCGGCGCCGCTGCTGGCCGATGCCAGCCCGTGGACACCCCATTCCGCGCAGGCTGCGTGGGCGGCGGTGCGCTCGGCGCTGCCGCCGGCGGACCGCGTCAACATCGTGGGGATTCCCCGGCAGGTCCACGGGGTCGCCAATCCGTTGGCCTTGCTCGCGGCCGCGCGCGATTCCAACCAGACCTCCTTCGGCATCGCCATCGACGGCGACCCGGAAACAGTCCTCAAGCGGCTTTGCAGGCCGTCCTTCGTCAAGGAGTTCGGCAAGGACTGGCGCCGCCTCGAACGGGTCGGCGGCGTGGAACTGGTCGAGGCCCACGCTCCGGCCGAGGTCGAGCGCATTTTCGGCGAACTGGTGCGGATGCGGCTCGACCGCTTTCGCGAGCTTGGCCGCTTCGACCTGCTGACGCAGGAGAAGATCGTCGATTTCTACCGGAACGCGGCTGTTCAGGGTCTGGTGGACGGATCGGTGCGGCTGTTCGGACTGCTCGTCGGCGAGGCGATGATTGCGGTTCAATATCTGTTGGTTCATCAAGGGACTGTTCATGCTCTGCTGATAGCAATGGACCAGAGCGTCGTGCCAAATGTCTCGCCGGGGCTCGTCATCATGGGCAGGTTGATCGGCTGGGGGCGCGAACAGGGCTTTGGGTATTTCGACCTGTCGGTCGGCAACCAGAGCTACAAGGAACATATGGGAGCCAAGGGTTCGGTATTGGTCGAACTCTGCCATGGCTTGACGATGCGGGGCGGCGTGGCCAATGCCGTGATCGAGTTCCGCAGGCGGGCCGAGGCTTTCGTGCGCTCCAACCCAAGGCTGCTCAAAGCGGTCCAGGGAACGATGCGGGGTTTGCGGCGCTTGCGTGGATGACGCCGGGGCGGGCCAGAACGGATAGGAGAAGCATGTGGCAAGCCAGGCAGTGCAGCCGGCCGCGGTGGCGGGTGCACCGATAAAACCAATTTCCCCGATCAGAGCCGGAGTGGACATCGGCGCGCATTACACGGCGCGGCTGCACACCAGCTTCGACACTATAAGGCAGCTCTGGCTGCGCCTCGAGGAAACCGGTCTGTGCACGGGTCATCAGGGCCTTGCCTGGGTGGAAGGGATCGCCAGCCGGCTGATGCCCAAAACCGCCGATCTGCTCATTGTCGAGGTCAACGACGCCGCCACTGGCGCGCCCGTCATGCTGCTGCCACTGATGCGACGCCGGGCACTCGGCCACTATGTGATCGAATGGCTGAGCTGCGGCGTGTGCGATTATTCGGCGCCGCTGCTGGCCGATGCCAGGCCCTGGACCACGCGGAGCGCCGACGCCGCCTGGGCGGCGGTCCGTGCCGTACTGCCGCCGGCCGACCGCATCCATGTGGCGGGAATCCCGCAACGGATCCACGGCGTCGCCAACCCGCTGGCGCTGCTTTCGGCGGCGGGAGATTCCATCCAGATCCACTCGGGCCTGGTCATGGATGGCGAGCCGGAAACGCTGATCAAGCGCATCTGCAAGTCGTCCTTCGCCAAGAATTTCAACAGGCACTGCCGCCGCTTCGAACAGCTCGGCGGCCTCGCACTGGTCGAAGCCGAGACGCCCGAGATGATCGAGGAGCAGTTCGGCAGGCTGCTGGACCTCAGGCTCAACCGTTTTCGCGAACTCGGGCGGTTCGACCTCCTGACGCAGGCGCCGGTCGTCGATTTCTACCGCAATGCCGCCCTGCAAGGGCTTTCCGACGGCTCGGTGCGGCTGTTCGGGCTGCGCGCCGGTCAGGCCTATCTCGCAGTCATGTACCTACTGGTCATGAAGGGCACCTTGCACGCCCTGCTGCTTGGGATCGACCAGGAAGCGGTGGCCAACGTCGCTCCGGGCCTGACGATGATCGGCAAGCTGATGATATGGGGACGGGAGCAAGGGCTGGGCTATTTCGACCTTTCGGTCGGCGGCCAGGGATACAAGCAGCATATCGGCGCCTCGAGCTATGTGCTGGCCGAATTGTGCGAGCCGATAACGCTGAAGGGCAGGGGCTCGACCGCCTATATCAGGCTGCGCGGCAAGACCGAGCTTTTCGTGCGGTCCAGGACACGGCTTTACAAGGCCGTGCAGGGCGTGATGCGCCGTTTGCGGCGATTGAAGAACTGAGGTCCCAGCCAAGGCGGATTGACCAACTCCCCGCAAACCATCACGCTGCCGGCGGAGCAATGGTTTCGAGGAGGCAACGATGGCAAGCCTGGTGGTGATGTATGGCACGCCCGGAGATCCGGGCGCGTTCGATGCCTATTATCGCGAAAAGCACATTCCGCTGGCCAAGACCATACCGGGTTTGCGGAGCTACGAAATCAGCCGTGGCCCGGTGATGACGCCGGCTGGTCCAGCGAAGGTCCATCTGCTCGCGACCTTGCGGTTCGACGATCTGGCCGCCATCCAGAATGCATTTGCCAGCGCCGAAGGGCAGGCGACCGCGGCCGACCTCCAGGTCTTCGCGACCGGCGGCGCCGACATGCTGATCTTCGAGAGCGAGGACGTGTGAGGCGGGCGTGCCTGCCTCAGATCTTGAATCAAGCCGAGGCGCGAAGCCCCTCAAAAGCCTGGCACAATTCAGCCCATCGCAACTCGCCTGACAGCGGCGGGTGGTAAATCGCCGAAGGCCGTGGGGCGCGAAATTGACAGGACAGCGCGTCTCCGTCATCCTTGAGCCCAGTCGCCAGGCTGCGGAAGCGGTCGTGTTGCGTGTCAGGGCGACCGAGGGCAGAGTCATGTTCAGTCCCGTCTCCGGCCAGAATGCCAAGCGCGCCGCGGTGCGCAAGGTGCTCGACCGCCACAAGGTCTATATCGCCGCGCAGAGCTTTTCGGACGGCGCCTACCGGGCGCGCGTGCTGGTCGACGGCGAGGCCTATTGGGTCGACGAATTCCGGCTCGCCCAGTTGCAGCAGGGGCTGACGCCGGCCGAGCTCGAGCTGACGCCGGTTGCTGACGATTGAGCTGTTAGGCCTCCATGCCGTGATGCCTGCCGAGGTCGCGTTCCCGCCTACCCGCCCGGGCCTTTGACATGCCCGCTTCCTCCAAACTCAAACCCTACCGCGCCAAGCGCGAATTCTCGAAAACCCCCGAACCCACCGGCGGACTTATCTCTGGCGGCGGCAACCGCTTCGTCATCCACAAGCATCATGCCACCGCGGACCATTACGATCTGCGCCTGCAGGTCGGCGATGTGCTGAAGAGCTGGGCGGTGCCGCGCGGACCTTCGCTCAACCCCGCCGACAAAAGGCTCGCGGTGGAGACCGAGGACCATCCGCTCGAATATATCGACTTCGAGGGCGTCATCCCCGAAGGCGAATATGGCGGTGGGCCGATGATCGTCTGGGACACCGGCACCTGGGCGCCGATGGACGATGTCGACAAGAGCCTGCGCACCGGCGCCTTCAAGTTCCGGCTGGCCGGCGAAAAGCTCAATGGCGGCTGGATGCTGACCAGGTTGAAGCCCAAGCCCGGCGAGGACGAAACCAAGAAGAACTGGCTGCTGTTCAAGGAGCGAGACCTGGCTTCCGATACGGTGCTGAATATCCTCGAAGCGCGGCCGGAAAGCGTGAAATCGGGCCTGCGGATCGAGGAACTGGTGGCGCCGCCGAAGCCGACCGTGAAGTCCGCGCCAAAGCCCGGCTCGCTGAAGCCGGGGGATCTGCCGGGCGCCGTCAAGGCGCCGGTGCCGAGCCGTATCGAGCCGCAACTCGCCAGCCAGGTGGCGAAGCCGCCGGGCGGAGAAAGCCTCGCCGAGAATACGAACGAGCTTTGGCTGCATGAGATCAAATTCGACGGCTACCGCACCATGGCCCATGTCTGCGACGGGGAGGTGCGGCTGATCACGCGTGGCGGCATCGACTGGACGAAGCGCTATGGCGACCTGCCCCACGCCTTCGCCAAGCTGCCGTGCCGCGAGGCGATCATCGACGGCGAGATCGTCGTGCTCGACGCCAAGGGCATTTCCCGCTTTGCGCTGCTGCAGGACGCGCTGGCGGCGGGCGCCGGCAGCAAGCTGCATTTCTACGCCTTCGACCTGCTGCATCTCGACCGCTGGGACCTGATGAAGGTGCCGCTCATCCGGCGCAAGGTGCTGCTGGCCGAACTGCTGGCCGGGCTCGGCGCCAACTCGGCGATCCAGTTCTCCGACCATGTCGAAGGTTCGGGGCAGGGGCTTTACGACCAGGTGACGGAGCTCGGCCTGGAGGGCGTGGTCTCCAAGCGCGCCACCGCGATCTATCAGAGCGGCCGCACCAAGAGCTGGACCAAGACCAAGGCGCTGAAGAACGGCGATTTCGTCATCGCGGGATACACGACCTCGCAAGCGGCGGAGGGGCTGGCGGCACTGGGAATGGCCGAGTGGGTGGACGGCGAGCTGCATTATCGCGGCAAGGTCGGCACCGGCTTCGATGCCGGAACCGCGGCCGACCTGCTGGCGCGGCTCGCGCCGCTGACATCGGGCGCGTCGGCGCCGGAAGGCGTGCCGCGTGAAATCATGCGCGAGATGCACTGGGTCAAGCCGCTGTTTTCGGCGCGCATCCACTACGCCAACCGCACGGCGGACAATGCGCTGCGCCATGGCGTGTTCAAGGGCCTGCGCGACGTCGGCCTGTCGACGCCGGTCTCCTCGACGCGCAAGCGCCTGATCGCCGAGGCCGACCTTGCCACCATCTGGGTCACCAATCCGGAACGGCGGCTGTTCGGCAAGACCGGGCCGACCAAGCTCGACATCGCCGTCTATTACGCGCTGGTCGGCGACTTCATGCTGCCGCACATCCTTGGCCGCCCGGTGTCGCTGGTGCGCTGCCCGACCGGACTACCCAAGGACTGCTTCTTCCAGCGCCACGCCTTCACCGGCATGCCGCCCTCGGTGGTGACGTTCGAGGCGACCAATTCCGAGGGCGAGACCAAGTCCTATCTCTCGGTCGAAGGCGCCAAGGGCTATCTGGCACTGGCGCAGTTCGGCGTCGTCGAGTTCCACACCTGGGGCACGCACCGCGCCAGCCTCGACAAGCCCGACCAGATCGTCCTCGATCTCGATCCGGGCGAGGGGATTTCCTGGCGCGAAGTGGTCGAGGCCGCGGTCCACATCAAGGGCAAATTGGAGGGGCTGGGGCTGGTGCCGTTCGCAAAGACCTCCGGCGGCAGCGGCATCCACATCACGGTCCCGGTGACGCAAAAGCAGAGCTGGAAGAAGCTGCACCAGGCGACCAGCGCCATATCAACGCATCTGGCGGCGACCGCGCCCGACACCTTCACCACCACCATGGGCAGGGAAAACCGCAAGCGGCGCATCTTCATCGACTATCATCGCAACGCGCGCGGCCACACGTCCGCCGCGCCCTATTCGCTGCGGGCGCGGACCAACCTGCCGGCCTCGACGCCGGTGAGCTGGAGCGATCTGGAAGCGATCGATGCACCGCAGGACCTGAATTATGCATCGTTGCCGGGGCTGCTTGAGACGTCGGGCGATCCGTGGGCTGACATCGACGCGTTCGCGCGGGATTTGCCTGCCTTCCCAGGATGACGAAGCAGGGGAGCGTTCGGTGTGGTCGCCAGCGTGTCGGCTCAAACGCCATCGACGCTTCCGACAATTTGAATTATTCTCCGCCTATGGCCCCGAAAGCCGGCGGGAACATTTCGTCAGGGATTTTCCTTTAGCATCGGGGGTCGGTGTAGGATTTGCGCAGCCTGGTTCGTCCTTCGGACGAAAAGCGCTGCTTCGAGCATGGTCCCGAAAAGTGGGAACCGGTTTTTGGACAAACCATGCTCCAACATATTGTCAGCGCGTGGCCGCGTAGGAGTTCATCATGGCGCCCAGGGCAAGTTGGAAAGGTTATCTCAAGCTCAGTCTGGTCAGCTGTCCGGTGCGGCTATACCCCGCCACCAGCGCCAGCGAACGCATCTCGTTCAACCAACTGCACAAGAAGACCCACAACCGCATCAACATGAAGCCGGTCGACCCAGAACTGGGGCTCGTCGAACGCGCGGACCTGGTCAAGGGCTACGAGTACGAGGATAAGCAGTACATCATCATCGACGATGCCGACCTCGACGCGGTGCGCATCGAATCCAACCACACGATGAACATCGAGGCCTTCGTCGACGAGGACGAGGTCGACGTCATCTACCAGGACGCGCCCTATTACATGGCGCCGGACGGTGCGATGGCGGAGGAAACCTTCGCCGTGCTGCGCGAGGCCATGCGCAAGTCCGGCAAGCTCGCCATCGCCCGGCTGGTGCTGTCCAGCCGCGAACGCGTGGTGACGATCGGCGCGCGCGAGAACGGCATGTTCGTGTGCACGTTGAGGAATCCCAACGAAGTGCGCGGCACGGCTGAATATTTCGGCAACATCCCGGCTGGAAAGCCTGACCCGGAAATGCTGCAGCTTGCCGAAGCGCTGATCAAGCAGAAGGAAACCACCTTCGATCCGAAGAATTACGAGGACCGCTACGAGGTCGCGCTGATGACGATGATCCGCGAGAAGCTGAAGGGCCACAAGCCCATCATCGCGGCGGCGCCGGAGCGCGGCAATGTCATCAACCTGATGGATGCGCTGAAGGCCAGCCTGTCGCAGTCGAAGCCGCCGGCCAAGTCGAAGAGCAAGGCCGACGAGACCGCCAAGCCCGCCGCCAAGAAGGCGGCCGCCGGCGGCGGTGCTGCTGAAAATCCGCTGAAAGCCAACCTGCTGAAGGCGGTCGGCAAGAGCAAGAAATGACGGCACCGGCCGTTCCGGGCGCTGTTTTCGGCACGATCGGCGCGCTGGCGGCGTTCCCGCTCAGGCTCGCCGCGCGCGAGGTGGAGCGCCAGCACGGCCACATCAGGCGCGGCGTCACCAGGCGTACCACGCATGTCGTGTTCGGACGGACCCTGTTGGCCAAGGCCGGGCTGACGAAGGCCGGCGACGGGGAGATCGAACGCCGCCTCGGCGCCGAGCGCGCTGCAGGGCGCATTCTTTTGAGCGAGAACGGTTTCCTGCGCCTGCTCGGGCTGATGAAGGCGCCCGAGGCGTCTTCGCTGTCGCGCCAATCGCTGATCGACCAGTCCAGGCTGTCTGGCGCCGATCTCGACCGGCTCAGCCTGTTCGATGCCTTCGAGCATGATGGCGAGCCCTATTCCTTTCGCGACCTGATCCTGGCGCGCAAATATGTCGGGCTGATCGCCGGCGGCGCCTCGTGGGGCGCGATCGCGCGCTCCGTCCACCGCTCCGGCCCGGTCGCCTCGCTCACCGCCAAGTCGCTCAATGTCGGCTCCCAGCATGGCCGGCCCGACGCGATCTATCTGGAAGACGGCCAGAGCGAGCTCGACGGACAATTGCTGTTCGATCTCGGCGCCGCCGCACAAGGCGACGACACGCTGGAAGACCTGTTCGCCGAGGCGGAGGCGGCGGAGGAGGGCGGCGACCACGATGGAGCGGCAGCGCTTTACCAGCGCTGCCTAGCCATCGACCCGAGCGACGCCATCGCCGCCTTCAACCGCGCCAACTGTTTGCGCGGCTCGGGGCGCGTGGCGGAAGCCGCGCACGATTATGCCAGGGCCATAAAACTCGACCCGGCCTTCGTCGAGGCCTGGTTCAACCTAGCCGGCCTGATGAGCGAACAGGGCCGCGACGCCTCGGCGCGACGGCATCTGCAGAAGGCGATCGCGCTCGACAAGACTTATGCCGACCCGGTGTTCAACCTTGCGCGGCTGGAGTTCGATGCCGGCAATCTGCCGGAGGCGCGGCGGCTGTGGGTGCGCTATCTTGAGCTCGACGCGGAGTCGCAATGGGCTGGGGTGGCGGCCAAGGGCGTGCAGTTCGTGGACATGCAACTGGCGAAGTCGGCGGGGTGAACATGACTGACGAAGGCCGAGATGACAGCCGATCTCCCTCACGAGGGGGGGAGATTGGCAGCGTTGGCGCGGCGCGAGGAGCACAATGACCACCTTCATCTTTGACGGCCACGACACCGCGCCCGTCACGATCCTGCTTGCGCATGGCGCCGGCGCCTCGATGGATTCGCCGTCGATGACCGCCACCGCCAAGGCGCTCGCCGCCGTGGGCTTCCAGGTCGCGCGCTTCGAGTTCCACTATATGGCGGCCCGCCGCTATGGCCAGCGCAAGCCGCCGCCGCGCGCCGAGACGGTGAACCCGGAATACATCAAGGCGATCACCGATCTGAGGGCCAGAGGCGTAGCCGGGAAGCTGATCATCGGCGGCAAGTCGATGGGCGGGCGCGTCGCCTCCATGGTCGCGGACGAGATGTTCGCCAAGGGTGAGATCGCTGGGTTGGTCTGCCTCGGCTACCCCTTCCATCCGCCCGCAAAGCCGGAGCAACTCAGGACAAAACATCTCGTCGGGCTGAAGACGCCGACGCTGATTTTCCAAGGCACGCGCGACGAATTCGGCACGAAGGAAGAAGTTGCGACCTATGGGCTCTCCAATGCCATCGAGGTGATCTGGCTGGAGGACGGCGATCATGATCTGAAACCGCGCAAGGCGATCTCGGGCTTTTCGACGGGCGATCATCTGAAGACGGTGGCGGAGACGATCAAGGCCTCGGCAGAGCGGATTTAAAGCGCCGCGGAGAAGCTGCCAATCTTCCCCCTTGAGGGGGAGATGGCCGGCAGGCCAGAGGGGGTCGCCGCGCGCAGAGCGCCAGCCCCCCTGCGGAGACGAAGAAGGCGTTGGCGCTTCACGCGCGGCGACCCCCTCTGTCGCCTTCGGCGACATCTCCCCCTCGAGGGGGGAGATTGGCGTCCGCCGGCCCACGAAACGTCCGCTCCCTTGCGCCCACCTCCACCTTCCTGCTTCATATCCCAATGAAGATCGCCACCTTCAACATTAACAACATCAACAGCCGACTGGACAACCTGCTGGCATGGCTCGCCACCGCAAGACCCGATGTCGTCTGCCTGCAGGAATTGAAGGCGCGGGATACGCAGTTTCCGCTGACAAGCCTTGCCAATGCCGGCTATGGCGCGGTGTGGAAGGGCGAGCCGACCTGGAACGGCGTCGCCATACTCGCGCGCGGTGCCGAGCCGGTGCTGACCCGCGATGCACTGCCCGGGGATGACGCCGACCGGCAGAGCCGCTACATCGAGGCGGCGGTGAACGGCATCGTCATCGCTTGCCTCTACGCGCCCAACGGCAACCCTCGGCCGGGGCCGAAATTCACCTACAAGCTTGCCTGGCACGCGCGCCTGGAATCCCATGCCGAACAGCTGCTAGATACCGGCCTGCCGGTGGTGCTGGCGGGCGATTTCAACATCGTGCCCGAGCCGCGCGACATCTATGCCACACGCTCCTATGACGACAACGCGCTGGTGCAGCCGGAAAGCCGCGCCGCCTTCGCCGCGCTCATCGAACAGGGCTGGACCGATGCGTTGCGGAAAACATATCCGGAGGACACGCTTTACACCTTCTGGGATTACCGCCGGAACCGCTGGCCGCGCGACGCCGGGCTGCGGCTCGACCATATCCTGCTGTCGAAGCCGCTCGTCCGCCGGTTGAAAGGGGCGGGGATAGACCGTGACGTGCGCGGGCAGGACGGCGCCAGCGACCATGCGCCGGTGTGGGGGGAGTTGGGGTGAAGCGGCTTCCACCGATCACGCTTTTCCGCCGGTCATCTCTCGGGCTAAGCTGGCTGCCAGCGAGGGGGCCGGCTGATGCATTGCATTCGTGAAAACGGCGAGCGGCCGTCGTCGAAGCCCGTCCGCCATGAGTGACCTCGGTCTCATCGGAATCCTTGTCGCGGTGCTCGCGATCATCGCCGCTGCCATCGTCGTCATCCGGCAGGTGCGCAAGGCGCGTATCCGCCGCCGCGCGCTGCGCCGGGCCGACCCTGCGAACGACTATGCCGTGCGCACCGATTGGCGGCGCTCCACCGGCACCATCAACTACTCATGCTTCGTCTATTTCGACGTCGACCGCGACGGCAGCTATGGCGTGGCCGACCGGCCGATGGCCGGCATCATGGTGCGGCTGTTCGACCGGCAGGGCGGCTTCGTCGCGTCGTCGAGGACGAATAATGGCGGCTTCGCCAACTTCGCCATGTCGACTTCTTCGGCCAATGCCGCGATCGGATCGCCCGGCGTCTACCGGTTCTCGGTTTCGGTGCCGCCGGGCTGGCGCTCGCCCAGCGCCAACGACATGCAGTCGATGGAGTTCCGGCTGGCGCCCGGCTCGCCCGTCGGGCTGCTCTCGCAGGACCTGCCGCGGCCGGTCGGGTTGGCGCCTGTGCGCAACCTGGCCGGCAGGATGGCGGCTGGCGCCAGCGCGACCCTGTCGGTTGTGGCGAACGGGCAGGTGCTGGAGAGCCGGACGCTGGCGCCGGCTTGCGCCTTCCGCTTCGAGCTTGCCGATGCAGCCGACACGGTGGTGATCGCCGGCGGCGGGCTTGACCGCCAGCTGGCGCTGTCGCCTTACCCTGCCGATCTCGGGCTGCTTTCGCCGTCGGCCGTGGCGAACAAGGCAGCGCTGCGCACGATCGGCTTCGACGACGTCACCGGGCGCGGCTTCCGCAAGATCCCGTGCGGCCATGCCGGGCTGCAATGGCGCAACCTCAACGCCATGGCGAACGACCACACCAAGGACAGCGAGGGTTATGTCAACGGCAATGTCTCGGCCGACCACGTGGCCTATACCAGCAGCGGCTATGCGGCCGAGTTCAGCCGCGAGACGCCATTCGCCTTCCACTCGGTGCTGCTCAGCGTTGCGTGGCTGAAGGCCGAAGGGGAAACGGCGCTGATCGAAAGCTGGCTGGGAGAACGCCTGGTCGCCAGCGATGAGGTGGTGCTGTCGGCGCTCACACCGCTGCACTACGCGCCGATGCTGGGGCAAGTCACCCGTGTCCGCCTTTCGACGAAACACTGCTGGCAAATGGTCTTGGACGACCTGGTGCTGGCCGGATGATTATACGGGCGTTTTTGAGATCACTACCATACCGTTGGTCGCGGCCGTGATCGATTTCAGATTGCCCTTCCTGATCAGAGCAGGCCGCTCATAAACCTTCTTCATGATACAAGCTCTCCACTATATCCCGGGCGGAGTGTGTCATAACGCGGCCTGCTGTCAATATTTCGCCGGGGACGGGTCAATCCATGTCGGTGGCGATCGTGGCGAACCAAGGCAACAGGCGCTTGCCATGGTCGGCGCGGGCGGGGGGGCGCGTTGGGGTGTGCTCGGCGCCCGCGCCAACCAGGGCGGCTCGTACCGCCGCAAAGACACCATTGCACATCGCCGGCTGCTCGAAACTTCCGCGAAAGCGGAATAGGCAGAGGCCGCAAGGCGTCCCGGCATCCTGGCCGGGGACGATCGCCAACCATCGACGGGCGTTTGCGAGAAACAAGTTTCCCGGCCTTTCCGCATCGGGGTGGCCGGCGGAGATCGCGTGACCAGGCTTGCGGTCAGCCCAGCCACCACCACAGCGCCGCGATCACCGCCGCGATCCCAGCTACCGTCAGCCCCAGCATGATGTAGGAGCCCTTGATGATGTCGCGGATGATCTTCTTGATCGTTTCGCGGTCGTTCAGGTTTGGGAAGGGTTCATTCGGTTGCGCCACACCGAGGAAATGGCAGAGTGGCCCCCAGCCTTCACTGACCGTGAAGACCAGCAGCTTTTCCGGCGGCACGGCTGCCTTCACTTCGTCGATATAGCTGAGGTAGCGGGCCACCGCCTTGTCTCGGTCGCCCATGACGCCGGCCAGCGTGCGGCCCCAGATGAGTTTGCGCGACATGTCACCGAACTTCCGGCCGAACGGGGTGAGCCATTCCAGGATCTTGAACTGCCACAGGTTCTCGGTGAAGTAGATCGTGTCGATCGTGCTTTCGTACCAGGCCTCGGCGCCGCGTGGGTGCAATGTCAGCAGCACCTTGGCCTCGGGGTAAGCCGCCATCAGTTCGCGCCACACGCAGCAGCCGGGATTGTCGACCGTGGCGGTGTAATTGGCGAACACCTTGTTCCAATCCTGCTGCGAGCCGGGCGGGCTGTTGGCCACCTTGCGCCAGAAATCGAGATGGCCCTTGTTGGCCTTGTTCATGATCACTTCCTGCATGTGGTAGCAGGGCAGGCCGAGCCTGTTCAGCGCGGCAAAGGTCGACCATGTGCCGGTGCGGCCGAAACCGGCTCCGATCAATTTGAGCGTCATCCCTCAATCCCCCACCGGACTTCTTTTCCCGATTGCTGCGGTCCGTGAGGATCAGGCTGCTCCTGCCAGGGCCTGCACGCAACAAATTTCTGCATGGATGCCCAGCCGCATACTTTAGTTGCGTAGTTGCTAAAATAATGAAAGCTTGTGCGCGGGTGTGGAGTTTTGGGTAGGGAGTCGCCAGAAACGGAACGGTTTCGGCGATCTTGATGATCGATGTATTTTGGGCAGTTTCTCGTCGGGATGTCAGCGACCACGATACTTGTGGCGGTCTGGACCTATGTGGCCACCGGTTCGTTCTGGGAGGCGCTTGCCTGGACCGTGGCGGTCTTGATTGTCCTGCAGATCGGCTACTTCGTGCTCGTCCTGAGGCTGATCTACAGGCGCGCACAAGACACCGCGATGAGCCAGGACGCAGTCAACCCGGTGCCGCCACTGCGTCGGGACGTCCGGCTTTGAAGCTTGGTCTGGGCTTCGGCTGGAATGGCGAACCTCGCGGCCCGCCATTCCTTGCCTGAAAGAACTCAGGCGTGGCCGGCCAGCGCGTTCAGCTTGGCGCAGAACTCGGCGTGCGGCTTGCTCATCGCGGCGTCCTGGCATTCCTTCATCATCGCGGTCTGGTTCTTCTTCGACATTTTCGCCCAGACCTTCTTCATGGCAGCGTCCGACTTCATGGTCTTCATGGTCTTGTCAGTGAAGAAGGGTGCCATCATCTTCGGCTCGTCGAGAATGCCAGCCAGTGCCGAGCCGGCAATCACGGTGGCAGCCAATACTCCCAGGCAGGCAGTTTTGATATTCATGGACTATCCTCCCCTGTTCCTGCCGCCGGATTGGCGACAGCCCCCGTTTAATACCATCATCCCAAGGTCATTTAGAGGCTGCTTACATTGTTGACTGGTCACGTTTCGGTGAGGCGGCGCGCCGAAAGTCGGCTGGAACGGTTGGCTTACCAGCCCATCCATTCGTGAGCGCCCCAGGCAAGGCCGAGAGTGGGCGCCATCAACGCGATAAAACATCAGCGTGAAGGGATGCTTGGTCATGGCAGGACGGGAAGCCACGGCGCAGTGTCCGTGCTGGAGATTTCATGCGGAAAAATGCCGGGTAGCCTCATCATCTGGTGCAGGCTAAGCTGCACGCCGCTGGAACGGGATCCCCACCCCTGCGTTTTCGTGCCGCGTCGCGGTGAGGCGCCACCTCCATCGGCGCAGTGGAGGCTCGCTGCCGCTCCCGGCAGGGCGAGCTTTTTTTACGCGGGAGTAAAGCGTTAGGGAACGACGCCCCTCTTTATACGTTAGCTGTTGCTGAGGCGGCGTTGAGTCGGCGTGCGGGTAGCAGCGCGATCAAGGCAATTTCATGTCTTTGCCTTTGCAATGCATTTATGTAGTGACAGCCAGGCCAAATCCTGAAGGTTTCTCTTCAGGGTCACGAAGCACATATGCCGACATCTCCGTATATAAGATGTAACGAAATATATCATATTGTTGATTGATCGTCATATAGATGGGGATGGAACCTCCGACTTGCGCCAGAGTTTCCCCTGAGCAAATAGCCAATCATGGAGGTTGTTATGAAACATTATCTTACGAGTGCCGCGGCTGCCATCATCGTGCTCGGCGGCGTCGGCGCGGCTCTGGCTGATACCATCGTGGTTCAGCCGGAACAGGAGACGATGGTTCGCGAATACGTCAAGAAGGAGCCGCTGGCGTCGGTCAATCTTCTGGGTGTCGAGCTCAAGCTCGGCTCGTCGGTACCGGACAAGGTCGAACTGCGCGAAGTCCCCAACGTCAAGTACCGCGTTGCGGTGATCAACGACCAGACCGTGCTGGTCGACCCCGACACCCGTCAGATCGTGGAAGTCCTTCACTGATCGATCCGTCTCAAGCATAATGCAAAAAGCCCATCTCCGATCAAATCGAGGATGGGCTTTTTGGCGCCGGCCAAGTCCGGAATTTACTCGGCGGCGAGCTTGTCCTGCGTTTTTGTATCGAAATCACTGGCATCGTGGCGTTCATGCAACTGCAGGGCCGGTTCGCCGAAGGCGCGGTTGACCATGCGGCCACGCTTGACCGCCGGGCGCTGGTCGATCGCCTTCGCCCAGCGCTGCACGTTCTTGTAATCCTGCACCGACAGGAAGGTGGCGGAATCATTATACTGCCGGCCGAGCGCCAGCCCGCCATACCAGGGCCAGACCGCCATATCGGCGATGGTGTAATCCTTGCCGCCGAGATATTCCACCTCGCCCAGCCGCCGGTCGAGCACGTCGAGCTGGCGTTTCACCTCCATCGAGAAGCGGTCGATGGCGTATTCGATCTTCTCCGGCGCGTAGGCGTAGAAATGGCCGAAACCGCCGCCCAGATAAGGCGCCGAGCCCATCTGCCAGAACAGCCAGGAGAGCACTTCGGCACGGGCCGGCTGTTCGGTCGGCAGGAATTCGCCGAATTTCTCGGCGAGATAGACCAGGATCGAGCCGGATTCGAAGACGCGCACCGGGGTCTTGCCGCTGCGATCCATAAGCGCGGGAATCTTGGAATTGGGATTGGCCTC
Source organism: Mesorhizobium sp. ES1-4 (assembly GCF_020164745.1). GTDB lineage: Bacteria > Pseudomonadota > Alphaproteobacteria > Rhizobiales > Rhizobiaceae > Mesorhizobium. The sequence goes on from NZ_JAIUGV010000009.1 coordinate 20,497, forward strand.
GACAAAGCCACTGCCGAACTGGTCGCCATCGTTGATGCGGATCAGCCAGGCGTCGTATTCGGCGCCCTCGTGGCCAAGCGCCAGGAGCTCTTCGAGCATTCCCGTTACCTTGACGCCGTTCGGCGTCGCCAGGGAATAAAGCTGCAGCGGGTGCTTGCCGACGGGCAATTCCTTGTCATGCGTCGGGCCAGCGATCGGCCGGTTGATGCTGGCAAAGGCGCCGCCATTGCCCTTGTTCCAGGTCCATACTTTCGGCGGGGTGTATTCGGTCATTACGCGGCCTCGTGTCGTGGGGGAAAAAAATTGCACGTCGACATACAGCTAGGGTTCCCAGCCGCAAAGTTCAACTTACTTTGAACTATTGTCGGCGTGGCGCGGTTCTGTCTGCTCCCAAAGGAGAGAAGGCCGGCACGCTGCCTCTTGTGTCTCCTCCTGCGTGGCATACGTATAGAACAGGCCGCGCCAGGCATTCGCATTGCAGGACAAAGTCATGACCATCAATCCCAATCCGCGCTCCGTCGTTGCCGTGCGGGCGACCGTTCCGGAGGATGCCTTCACGGCCGGGGCACTCGGCACGCTCAGGGAAGGCAGCGGCGTCGTCATCCGCGACGACGGGCTGGTGCTGACCATCGGTTATCTCATCACCGAGGCGGAGGAGGTCTGGCTGACCTCGCATGACGGCCGCGTCATCCCCGCGCATGCGCTGGCCTACGACCAGGAATCGGGTTTCGGCCTGGTCCAGGCGCTGGCGCCGACCGATCTGCCGGCCGTGGCGCTGGGCGATGCGGGCAAGGCCAGGGTCGGCGACGCGGTGGTGCTTGCCGACGGCATCGGCCGGGCGGTCGAGGCCAGGATCGTCACCAAGCAGGAATTCGCCGGCTATTGGGAGTACCTGCTCGACGAGGCGATCTTCATCGCGCCGGCGCATCCGTCGTGGGGCGGCGCGCCATTGTTCAGCGCCGCGGGCACGCTGCTCGGCATCGGTTCGCTGCGCCTGCAGATGAGCCGCGCCGGCGAGGTCGCCGATATCAACATGGTGGTGCCGATCGACCTGCTGCCGCCGATCCTTGACGATCTTCTGACCCGTGGCCAGGTGGACAAGCCGCCGCGCCCGTGGCTTGGCGCGCTGTCGGCGGAAAGCGATGGCAGGGTCGTGGTGATGAGCGTGACCGAGGGTGGCCCGGCCGCCAAGGCGGGCCTGCGCGAAGGCGACGTCATTTCCGAGGTTCGCGACGGCGCGGTCGACGGGCTCGCCGATTTCTATCGCAAGCTGTGGGAAAGCGGCTCGGCCGGTGCCGAGATCCCGATGCGGGTGGTGCGCGACGGCCGCGAGACCTGGCTGCGCGTCAAGTCCGCCGACCGGGGCAGTTTCCTGAAGAAGCCGCAGCTGCAGTAGATCGGGCGTTCTCAGCCAACCAATGCATCCAAGACTGCTCAAGACCTTCTTCGCGGTTGGCACGCAGCCGCAACATCACGCGTGCCGCCGAGGGATTGGCAGGTCGATGCGGAAAGCGGAAACGGAAGAAACCGATGGTGTCATCGGAGATGCCGATGGTCGCAACTACCCAGAAAAGGGATCAGCAGTCAACGATTTCAAGGTAATCCGGTGCGGCGAGCCTTCGCATCACAGCGTCCCGCGTCATGATGGGAATCTTGCGTATCCGGGCGGTGGCGATCAGATAGCAGTCGCCGGGATCTTTGTGTCCCGTGGCCGTGACTACAGCGGCTGCCTCTATCGCTATCCGCTGTTTGATTGGAATGATCTTCGCCGCCGTCGCCTCGACAGCGGCTGAAAACCAGCGAGCAGGGGAATTGGCACCGAGGTCGGGTGGATTCTTATGGACCGGCTTTCGAGCCGCGATTGCCAATTCCCATGCGGTGATGGGTGAAACGTAGAGGGTGCCGATCTCTTGATTCTCGCCGATAGTTATCAACGCTTCATCTGAAAGCGGTTCAATTCCGCTCACCAGCCAATAAAGAACATGCGTGTCGAGCAGGATGCCCGGCAACGCTCAGCCTTTGGCCGCATGCTTCGGAGCCTTGGAACTACCCCCAAGGGCTTGTTTGGCAATGGGCTTCGTCAGGTCCACACTCTTCTTGATCGCGAACTTGCTGCCCTTCAGCGACCCAGCGCCACGGACGGTCACAGACTTTCCGGTCTTCGCGTTCCGGACTGTCAGGGTCGATGCTGCGCTTGTCTTGATCATATGCGAAAATATAGGCGATTTTTCATGCTCGGAGAAGGGGCTTTAAAATTGGAAACGTCTGCTTCTATTCCCGTTCCGCACTCGCGAACACCACCAGATTGCCGTCGGGATCGCGCATGCGCATGATCCAGAAATCGTCGGCTTTCTCGATCGGACCGGGTTTGAGGCCTGCATCCACCAGTCTCTGCCGCTCGGGCGCCAAAGGCAGGACGCCGAGCGTCAGCGTCGAGGCGCCGGCTTTTTGCTTGTCCTCAAAAAGCTGCACTTCGGCGCTTTCCGTGAACTGCCATTCGGCCAGCCCTGGCATCGGCCGGCGCAGCGGCGGTTTGCCGAAGAGCTTCTCGTACCAGCCGATACTGACCACAAGGTCGGAGCAACTGACATGGGCGAAAATGGTCTGCACGGCCATCGCGATCCTCCATGGCGATTGCACTGTTGCCGGAACGCGGCGATGGATGGCGTGTTCCATCGCGTGACGGCAGCGTGCCCTACTGCTGTCGAAAATTGGCTGTGAAACATGTCATCATGATGCCGGGAATCGCATGATGGCGGAGGCGAGATGACAGCGGCGCCAGTGACAACGATACTGACCGGGCAGGCGCAGTGATGGCGCCGGTCAAGGTCGACCCCGACAAGGTGCGGGAATTTCCCGACGCGGCGAGCTTTTACGCCTGGCTCAGCGAGCATCACGCCGCCGAAACCGAAGTGTGGATCAAGATTCACAAGGTGGGGTCGGGACTGAAGTCGATCAAGCCGAAGGAAGCCATCGACGTCGTGCTGTGCTTCGGCTGGATCGACGCCGTGCGCAAGGGGCTGGACGAGAAGAGCTTCCTGCAACGCTACACGCCGCGCGGCAGGAAAAGCGTCTGGAGCAGGATCAACGTCGACAATGTCGCGCGGCTGGTCGAAGAAGGCCGCATGACCGAGCACGGGCTGAGAGAGGTCGAGGCCGCCAAGGCCGACGGGCGCTGGGCGCGCGCCTATGCCAGCGGCAAGGAGATGAAAATCCCCGACGATCTTCAGGCGGCGATCGACGCCGAGCCGGCGGCCAAGGCGATGCTGGACAAGCTGAGCGCGCAGAACCGCTTCTCGCTCGCCTTCCGCACCCATAACATGAAGACCGAAGCCGGGCGCAGGAAGAAAATCGAAGCCTTCGTCGCGATGCTGAAGCGCGGCGAGACGATCTATCCGCAGGGGAAGAAATAGATTGTTCAGGCGCCCGAACGCGGGCCGGTGAAGAACGGCGTCTCGCCAAGGTCGCGGTTCAAGGCGGCGAGCGTGCGGGCTCCGGCTTCGCGCCTGGCGGCAACCGTGCCTGGTGGCGCCTTTCGGGGTTGATGGTGGTCGTCACTGGTCGAGGTCTACCGGCGTCACACCCAGAAGCTTCAAGGCGTTGGCGTAGGTCCGGATCCCTTGCGCTTGCTTGCGTTCGGCACAAAACCGGTTCGCCTTGTCCTGCAGTGCCGTTGCCGCTGCGATCTGGCCGGCACTTGCACCGGGTTTGGCCTTGGTCTGGATGGCGCCGTCGAGTTGAAGACCGAGCCGGCTGCAATATTCGCTCCGGGTGACCGCCGCCTCCGCGCCCGACTGCGCGACCGCGAGCATGGCAAGCGAAATGCCAGTCAGCGCACCCATCCATCCGGTCAAACGTCGTTGCATTGCAGGCTCCTCGGCGTTGTCCGGCGGGCGCTGTCCGGCCGCCACGGGATGGTTATCGCAGACGATCTTTTCGCCAGTTTTTCCCGGATGTTGAATCTTGTTTCTGGAGTGTGTCTGGAGGCCGGGGTCACACTTCGTCGGCGTCGAACAGCAGCATCGTCAGATCGTCGTCGCCCGGCCAATATCCGCCGGTCGACGGCACATGCAGCGCCGATTTCGCTGGCGAATGCGGCGCGGATGTCGTCGAGGCTGTCGAAATACAATGTCCCCACCAGATAAGGCATCTCTCCCGCCGAGAGCTTGATCATGGGCCGCCTGCTGACATCGTAGCGCCGCAAGCCGGGAAGCTTCTTGGCCAGCGGTATATGGACCTCGAAATAGTGCCGGTCGAACGCGGCCGGATCGGCCGGGGTTTTGTAGATCACGAGCATCTTGGCCATCGTGGTGGTCCTGTCTGTTGGTGTTGCTGGTCGGGCCGTGCAGGCCGCCGCGTCAAAGTCGTTCGGCAAAGGCGGATTTCGACCGCCGGTCGATTTTTATGTACGCGGGCCGGGGTGAGCAGCTGTGCAACAGCCGATTTCCCACCACCGAGGAGATCGGCGCCTCGCGCCCCGCCAGGCATCTGCGGCGCTTCTGCCTCTTCCCCCGGCATCGTCATTCGCGTAAGGGCGCGGGCAAATCCCAATTCCGCATCGATACCCCTGGAATTCCCATGATCAGACTGGAAAACATCGGCAAGCAGAACGGCCGTCAGCTTGTCTTCATCGAGGCGTCGGCCTCCCTGCAGAAGGGCGAGAAGGTCGGCCTGGTCGGGCCGAACGGCGCCGGCAAGACGACGCTGTTTCGCATGATCACGGGCCAGGAGCAGCCCGACGAGGGCCAGGTGCAGGTCGATCGCGGCGTCACCATCGGCTATTTCAGCCAGGATGTCGGCGACATGGCGGGCCACAGCGCGGTGGCCGAGGTGATGAACGGCGCCGGGCCGGTGAGCGAGGTCGCCGCCGAGATGGCGGAACTCGAGGCTGCCATGGCCGATCCCGACCAGGCCGACAAGATGGACGAGATCATCGAAAAATATGGCGAGGCGCAGCACCGCTTCGAGGAACTCGACGGCTATGCGCTGGACGGACGCGCGCGCGAAGTGCTGGACGGCCTCGGCTTCAGCCAGGAGATGATGGACGGCGATGTCGGCAAGCTGTCGGGCGGCTGGAAGATGCGTGTGGCGCTGGCCCGCATCCTGCTGATGCGGCCCGACGTCATGCTGCTCGACGAACCGTCCAACCATCTCGACCTGGAAAGCCTGATCTGGCTCGAACAGTTTTTGAAGGGCTATGACGGCGCGCTGCTGATGACCTCGCACGACCGCGAATTCATGAACCGCATCGTCAACAAGATCGTCGAGATCGACGCCGGTTCGCTCACCGCCTATTCCGGCAATTACGAATTCTACCAGCAGCAGCGCGCGATCGCCGACAAGCAGCAGCAGGCGCAGTTCGAGCGCCAGCAGGCGATGCTGGCCAAGGAGATCGCCTTCATCGAACGCTTCAAGGCGCGCGCCTCGCACGCCGCGCAGGTGCAGAGCCGGGTGAAGAAGCTTGACAAGATCGATCGCGTCGAGCCGCCCAAGCGCCGCCAGGTGGTGAATTTCGAATTCCAGCCGGCGCCGCGCTGCGGCGAGGATGTCGTCACCTTGAAGAACGTCCACAAGGCCTATGGCAGCCGCACCATCTATGAGGGGCTCGACTTCCAGGTCCGCCGCCGCGAGCGCTGGTGCATCATGGGCGTCAACGGCGCGGGCAAATCGACGCTCCTGAAGCTGGTGGCGGGCGCTTCCGACCCCGATACCGGTACTGTGGCGCGGGGGCCGAGCGTGAAAATGGGCTATTTCGCCCAGCATGCCATGGAGCTGCTCGAAGGCGAGCGAACCGTGTTCCAGACGCTGGAGGACAATTTTCCGCAGGCCGGCCAGGCGCCGCTTCGGGCACTCGCCGGCTGCTTCGGCTTTTCGGGAGACGAGATCGAGAAGAAATGCCGGGTGCTGTCGGGCGGCGAGAAGGCGCGGCTGGTGATGGCGTTGATGCTGTTCGACCCGCCCAACCTCCTGGTTCTGGACGAGCCGACCAACCACCTCGACATCACCACCAAGCAGATGCTGATCGAGGCTCTGTCGCAGTACGAAGGCACGATGCTGTTCGTCTCGCACGACCGGCATTTCCTGGCCGCGCTTTCGAACCGCGTGCTAGAGCTGACGCCCGAAGGCATCCACACCTATGGCGGCGGCTACACGGAATATGTCGAGCGCACGGGACAGGAAGCGCCGGGCCTGAGGAGCTGATTGCAGGCCCGGACCATGCGCCCGGGCGCGTCGCATGATCCACCGCGACGCGCCTCGATGGGGCGACGGCTTATCTCAGCGAGATGGCCATGCCGCTCAGGTCGGCGTTGACCTGCAGGCCGACCTGCTTGCCGGTGAGTTCGAGCTGTGCGCCCCTGTCGTTGGTCATCACAATCACCTGGGCGCCTCTGCCGAGCGTGCCGCCGCCGCCGGCAGCGCCGTATACGCCGGTCACGTCCCGCACGCGCCTGATGTGGCGCACGGTGCCGCGGAAATAGGTCTTGGAAACGCCGAAGGCGAGGCCGCCCGAGACGCCGCCGATCGAGATCGGATAGGTTTTGCCGTGGAAGGTGAAGGTGCCTTCGCCGCCGGAACCGCCGACGAAGAAGGCAGCCTTGTAGACGGAAAAGCGGATCGTACCGCTGTCGGCATGCGCGGCACTGGCGACGCTGACGCCCGCGATGGCGATGGCGGCAACCGCGATTGAACGAAATCCGGACGAAATGGTCATGATGGGAACTCCTGAAGGTGGCCCGCCTTGCCCGCCGGCAAGAATGTCAGCGTGGTGTCAAAGTTACAACTGAACAGTCTCGCCCATCATTGGTTCCAAGCCGCGGTCCAATCCGGCGGCGGAAGACCACCACGAAACAAGGCCGGGCTCTCTGGTCGCGGAGGTCTTCTTGTGGGATGGAGACGTCCGTGTACTCTCCATGGCGGCTGGCAAAGGGGTTCGGGATGAGAATTGCGACGGGACTCGCAGCGTCCGCATTGGCCGCGGCGATGGCCGGATGCGCGACATCTCCGGTCGATTATGGAACCTCTCTTTCGCAGCAGGACCAGAAATGGGCGACGCCGCAATGCCAGCGGGCCCGGGCGGCGGCGTCGGACTACGCGGTCCGCGAGAAAACGCATCCAGGGTGGGAATTCGCGGCACTTGGCCCGTACGGGTTGGGGATCATCGCCGCCACCAAGGAGCATGAGCAGAAGCAACGAAGGCTGCTCGCCCGCGACCTGCACCTGCAATGTTCCAGCCTTCCCCTGCCGAAGGAATTGCAAGGTGATATGGGCGCCGCCAGCCCAGACAAGGTGAAATATCCATGATCGGTGACGGGTGCTGACGCGATCCTCGACGAAAACCGTTACACGCTTTCCCGGAGTAGCTTCCAAAGCAGCAAGCCTTCCGCCTCGAACGTGTTGCAACCTTCGCGCTTTGGCGCATCGTCCTTTCCCGTTTAAGCTATCAGGTCAAAGCATAGATACGGTTCCGAACAACAATGGCTAGGCGGTTTGCGTTTCTGCTGGTTCGCGACTTCACCCTGTCGCCGCTGTCGCTGTTCATCGACACGCTGCGGCTGGCGGGCGATGAGGGCGACCGCAGCCGCAGGATAGAATTCGACTGGGAGATCGTCGGTGAACGCGGCCTGCCGATCCGGGCGAGTTGCGGTGTCGAACTGCTGCCGACCAAGGGGATCGGCAATCCGGAGGATTTCGACAATGTCGTGGTGGTCGGCGGCCTGCTCGACACCAACCGTGCCTTGAGTTCCGAGAAGGAGGCCTTCCTGTTGCGGGCCGCCGGCAAGGGGGTGCCGCTGACGGCGCTGTGCACGGGAAGCTTCGTGCTGGCGCGCTACGGCCTGCTCGATGGCTACAGTGCCGCCGTCAGCTGGTTCCACATCAAGGATTTTCGGACCCGGTTCCCGGAAGTGAACGCCCATGCCGACAGCCTGTTTTCCGTCGACCGGGGCCGCGCGACATGCGCGGGCGGCACGGGAGCGGCCGACCTCGCGGGTCACTTCGTGTCCCAGTTCATCGGCCAGAAGGCAGCGCAAAAGGCCGCCAAGATCCTCGTGCTCGACCGGATCAGGAGCAGCAGGGACGTGCAGCCGGTGGGCGACCTGTATCCGGAAGCATCGAGCCGCGCGGTGAAGCGCGCTTTGCTGTTGATGGAGAGCAGCCTCCAGGAGACGCTGTCGGTCGCCGAGATCGCAAGCCGCGTGAATTGCTCGCGGCGCCAGCTCGAGCGTCTCTTCGGCGCCGAACTCGGCACCGGTCCAATGGCCTGTTATCTGGCGTTACGCGTGCATCATGCGAAGTCGCTCCTGGAAGGCAGCGACCTGCAGATCGGCGAAATCGCCTACCGCTGCGGCTTCACCAATGCCGGCCATTTCAGCCGTGTGTTCCGCCAGCAGACCGGCATCACACCAACCCATCTCAGGCATCCGAACCGGATACCCGATGGCGCGGCGATGCAATGAAATCCGCGATGTGAAGGGCGGCGCCTGGAGCCGGATGATTTCAGGTCGAGTCTACCTCTGAATCCGAACCGAATCAGATGGAAAGAGCATAATGTCGTCGGAACGCTTTACATTTTTCGGCATCATGCTCCAACTCTTTGTTTTCACGCAATTCCGGACGGAAAACCGCTACGCACTTTTCCTGGAATTGCTCTAGGAAATCCGCTGCCCGCGCTCGTCGAGCAGGACGCAGCCCTCGGGGTCGAATCCGAGGTCGACCGTCTCGCCTTCGCGAAGGACGCGGCCTGCGATCGGCGCGTTGGCGCGCAGGTTCGCCTTGCCGCCGATGTCGATCTCGTAGATGGCGCTGCCGCCCAGATACGAGGCGGAGACGACGCGGCCGGACAGCCGGTTGGCGCTTGCCGCGGCACCGACCGACAGTTTCTGTGGCCGCACGACGACGGTGACCTTGCTGCCGCCGGCGAGCGGCCTCGGACAGGCGGCGTTGATCGTCTGGCCGCTGGCAAGCACCACCACCGCCGTCTTTCGGTCGGATCCGTGCACGGTTCCGGCAAGCATGTTGGCCTTGCCAAGGAAGTCGGCGACGAAGGCCGTGGCCGGCGTCTCGTAGACCTCCTCTGGCGTGCCGATCTGCTCCATCGCGCCGGCGTTCATCACCACGATGCGGTCCGACATGGAGAGCGCTTCCTCCTGGTCGTGGGTGACGAAGATGGCGGTGATGCCGGTTTCCTTCTGGATCTTCTTGATCTCGACGCGCATCTCCTCGCGCATGTTGGCGTCCAGCGCCGACAGCGGCTCATCCAGCAGCAGCACCTGCGGCTCGAAGACAATGGCGCGGGCGAGAGCTATGCGCTGCTGCTGCCCGCCCGACAGCTGCGACGGCAGCTTTTTCTCGCTGCCCGGCAGCCGCACCATTTCGAGCGCCCTGCCGACCTTGCGGGCGATCTCGGGCTTCGGCACATTGCGGTACTTCAGGCCGAAGGCGACGTTGTCGAACACGTTCTTGTGCGGGAACAGCGCGTAGCTCTGGAAGACCAGCCCGATGTTGCGCTTGTAGATCGGGATGTCGTCGACCCGCCGCCCGCCGATCATGATCTGGCCGCCCGAAATGTCGACCAGGCCGGCGATGGAGCGCAGGATCGTCGTCTTGCCGCAGCCCGAGGGTCCGAGCAAGGTGACGAAACTGCCCTTGGCGATCGAGAGCGAGAAATCCCGCACCGCGACGAACTTGCCGTAGGCGATGTCGATGTCGCGGAACTCGACCGCCGGGCTGTTCGCCTCGGCGGCCGCGCTCGCGCCGGCCGCCCCGGCCAGGACAGGCCGGGGGTCGAGTGTCGTGTCCTGGCTGTCAGGCACCTTTGGAGATCCTGTTCCACTGCTTGGTCCAGGCGTCCTCGTTGGTTGCCCAGTAGGTCGGGTCCGCGAAGGTCAGCGACGTCATGGTGCCGGTCTTGTCGAACGCCGGCAGCTTCTCGATCTTGTCGGTCAGCTTGACCTTGTTGGGGTCGAGCGACGGCGGATAGCTCTGGCCCTCGGCCACCGCGATCGAGGTCGCCGGGTCGAGCATGAAGTTGATGAGTTCCTCGCACTCGGCCATCGGCGAGCCCTTCAGGATCAGCATGTCCTCCATCCAGGCGTAGGAGCCGGCCGGATCGAGATAGCCGATCGGATGGCCCTGGTCCTGCAGCGCGGCGACGCGGCCCGACCATGCGTCGGTCACCACGATCTCGCCCTTGGAAAGCAGGTCCATCAGCTCCGCTCCGGAGCTCCAGAACTTCTTGGCGAGGTCGCGCGTCTCGCGCACCTTGGCCCAGATCGTGTCCATGTCCTTGATGTTGTTGGGGTCCTGGCCGGTGGCAAGCGCGGCGTACCAGACGCGCGTCGTCATGTCGGAATAGCCGCCGACCTTGCCGGCATATTTCTTGTCGAGCAGCAGTGCCGCGCCCTTTTCCTTGGCTTCCTCCGGAGAGATCACCTTGGTGTTGTAGGCGATGCCCGTCGTGCCGTAGTCGTAGGGCACGGCCGAAAGCTTTGGCGTCAGCTTACGGAACGGCTCGATCATTGGCTGCAGCACGTTCGCCATGTTGGGAATGTTGGCTTCGTTGATCTCCGAGGTCAGGCCGGCGTTCACATACTTGATGTAGTAGTTGACGCCGGAAGAGTGGATCACCTGGTAGTCGCCGGGCTTGGCGGTCTTGATCTTGGTGATGATCTCGTCCTCGTCGCCGAACGTGCCCTGGACCACCTTGATCTTGGTCTTGGCCGTGTAGGGCTGGAAGGCATATTTGTCGATCGCGTCCTGCACTGTGCCGCCCCAACCGTCGAAGCGCACTTCCTGGACGGCGGCGAGCGCCCGGCCCATCCACGGCATGGAAAGGCCTGCCGATGCCGCCGCGGCGGCGGTCAGTGTCAGGAACGTGCGGCGGCTCAGGTCGCCGTTGGCATATCGATCGTGCAGCCGTTCCAGCCGCTTGGTTGTGGTGAGTTTCATTGTGTTTCCTCCTTTGGTTCGCCACGTCTTCTCAGTTTTGTCAGGCTTTGCAGGATCAGGCCGCCGACAAGCGGAATGCCGACGGTCACCAGGATCATCACGGTGCCGAGCGCGTTGATCTCCGGACTGATCGAAATCTTGAGCATGGAAAGGATCTGGGTGGGCATGGTCTCGACGCCTGCCGGCCGCCAGAACAGGCTGGCCGAGGTGTTGTCGAAGGAGATGGTGAAGGCGAGCAACGCACCGCCCGCCACGGCCGGGATCAGCAGCGGCAGCGTGATCTCGCGGAAGGACGAAAGCCTAGAGGCTCCGAGCGAAAGTGCCGCCTCCTCATAGACGCGCCTTATGCCGATCATGCGCGCCTGGGCGATCAGCACCACATAGGGCACGGCAAGCAGGATATGGCCGAGCACCAGGAGCAGCATGGTCCTGGGCTGGTCGACCGCCTTGATCAGCACCAGCAGGCCAACGCCGAGGATGGTTTCTGGCACCAGTGCCGGCAGGATCACCAGCGTGCTGAGCGCCTGCTTGCCGCGAAAGTCGAAGCGCACCAGCGCAAACGCGGTGGTGACGCCGATAGCGGTGGTGACGACGGCGGTAACCAATGCGATCCACAAGGACGTGCGGAAGGCGGCCAGCACCGCCTCATTGGCCATCAGCTTGCCGTACCATTGCAGGCTGAAGCCAGTCATCGGGAAGCCGCCGAACATCGAGGCGTTGAACGACAGGATCACCGTCGCCGCGATCGGCGCGAACATGAAGATGTAGACGCAGACCGTGACGAAGCCGGTCAGCCGCCAGGCCCATCTGCCCTCCTGCTTGCGGCGCGCCGCCTTCATCCGCTGAGCACTTTCATCCGCCCCAATCCCTTCATCCACCCCAGCCCTTCATCCACCAAGGCCTTTGACGATCTGCGACATGCCCATGTAGCGGGTGTAGACGGCGGCGAAGAAGCCGAGCACGAGGAACAGCACGATCGAAAGCGTGGCGCCCATCGGCCAGTTCAGCTCGCCCATGATGGTGTCGTAGATCAAGTTGCCGAACAGCGCATCGCGTCCGGCGCCGAGAAGCTGCGGCGTCACATAGCTGCCGGCGGCCAGCACGAAGCAGAGCAGCAGGCCCGCAGCCAGGCCGGGCAGCGAGAGCGGCAGCGTGACCTCGCGGAACGCCTGCGCACTCGTGCAGCCCATCGAGCGGGCCGCCGAAATCAACGTGCGATCAATGCTCTCCAGGCTGACATAGACGTTGAGGATCATGTAGGGCAGCAGGAAGTGCAGCATGCCCAGGATGACCGCGCCTTCGTTGTAAAGCATCGGCAGCGGCTCGTTGATGACGCCCATTTTGAGCAGCGCGACGTTGATGACGCCCTGTTCGCCCAGGATGTTGATCCAGGAAAAGGTGCGGATGGTGAAGCTGATCCAGAACGGCACGATCAGCAAAAGCAGCAGCAGCCATTTGTGCCTGAAGGTCGTCGCCCAGATGAAATAGGCGGGGAAATAGCCGAGCACCCCACAGAGCAGCGCGGTGATCGCGCCGACCCGCAGCGTCTTCAGGAGGAAGCCCGAATAATAGCTGTCGGTGAAGAACTCGTGCCAGTTCGCGGTCGTCAGCGCGCTGGTTTCCACGCCGGCGGTGACGAAGGTGAAGAAGGTGTAGGCCGCCATCACGGCGATCGGCAGCACCAGGAAAAAGATCAGCAGCAGGAGCACCGGCGCGACGAGCATCCAGGCAAGCCGTGGATCATACAATGTCCATCGTCGTTTCATAAGCACCCGACGTCCGCGCTTGCTTTGAAGCGCCTGTTTTTGTTCCCGGGCAAAGATTGGGTGATTGGCGGCCCAATGTCTACAGCAGGCGATTGATCCAAGGATATATCCGCATGACCTCGGCTGCGATCGACCGGACTTTATCGGCGGACGCAATGCCATGCCTGGGGCTCGACCGTCGGATCTGGTCCCTGGCTGTCGGCAGATCGCTTTCTAGTCCGGCAGGCCGGCGACGCGCAGGGCATCGGTGACGTCGTCGATTATGCCAGGAGCAATTCCGACGGCGGCGGCCCAGCGGCCGATGGTGAAATGCGGGTCGAGCGCCAGGAGCCGTGCGGCCGACGCTCTTGCCTCCTCGATCCGGCCGAGCCTCGCCAGCGGTGCCGCCAGCCAGCCGTGCAGGATGCTGAAGCCGGGGTTCAGCTCGACCGCCCTGCGGCCGGCCGCGATCGCCTGCTCGTGCCGGCCGGACAGGAAATTGCCGAAGCCGATGATGCCTTGCGGCACGCAGATCATGGCATCGAGAGGAGAGAGCCGCATCGCCTGCTCGCACCAGTCGATGGCGCGCGCCGCGTCGCCCCCATAGGCCACCGGCACGCAGCCGAAGGCAAAGACGAAGGCGCAGGAGGCGCTGAGCGACAGGGCCTGCGCGAACGCCTCGTCGGCCAGCCCTCGGTCATGCTCGACGAGGCCGATGGTGAAGCCGGCCAGGGCCAGCGCCATGGCGTCGCCCGAGCCATGCTCGATCGCCGCATGGGCATGGCGCGATGCCTTTTCGCGGTGCTCCGCCAGCATGCCGCCGCGGATGAAAAGGGTTTGATGCGCCCAAGCGGCAAAGCCGTGGACGAGCGCATAGTTAGGCTCGATGGCCAGAGCCTGGTAAAGCAGCGGCAGGCCCTTGGCCGCACCCTGCGGCATGAAGGTGTAGACGTCGGGCAGGGCGCGCAGAAAAAGGTCATAGGCGTCGAGACTGTCGGGGCGCTGGCGCTTGACGCGCTCGATCTCGGCTCGGCGCAAATTGGGCTCGATCGCCGCCACCACGCTGACGGTGATCTCGTCCTGCAGCGCGAACACGTCGGTCAGCTCGCGGTCGTAGCGTTCGGCCCACAGATGACTGCCGTCCTCGGCGTCGATCAGCTGGCCGGTGATGCGCACACGGCTGCCAACCTTGCGCACCGAGCCTTCCAGCACATAGCGCACGCCGAGTTCACGCCCGACCTGCTTCACGTCCACGGCATGGCCCTTGTAGGTGAAGCTCGAGTTCCGCGCGATCACGAACAGCCAGCGAATGCGTGACAGGCCGGTTATGATGTCCTCGACCATGCCGTCGGCGAAATAGTCCTGATCCGCATCGCCGCTCATGTTCACGAAAGGCAGCACGGCGATGGAGGGGCGGGCGGGAATGCCGAGGCCAGGCTTCGATTTCTCCACCGGCGCCGCCACGGCGCCGGCTTCCTCGCGCACGGTGCCGACGAAGCGAAAGCCCCGACGCAGGATGGTGCGGACGAGGCGCTGCTGCTCGCCATTGTCCTGCAGGGCGCTGCGCGCGGCATTGACGCGGCTGGCAAGCGTGGCGTCCGAGACGATGCGCCCCTGCCAGACCGCATCGACCAGGTCGTCCTTGCTGACCACCCGCTCGCGATTGCGGATCAGATATTGCAAGAGGTCGAACACCTGCGGCTCGACCGGGACCAGCTCGTTGCCCCGACGCAGTTCGCGCCGGGCGCCGTCCAGAGCGAAATCCTCGAAAAGATACGGCAAATTGCTGGCTCCAGATGGGCGGAAACGCTGACCCGGACACTGTAGCCGTGTCGTGGGCGCAAAATCAAAGCCATCTCAAGACAAAATCAAGAGGTCCTGAAGGCCGCCTCAAAGCGAGCCCGCCGGCCCCGGCGCATAGTCCTCCTGCAATCAACGCAAACAACGATTTTGAAAAGGAGAACTCAAATGTCCAACAACGCAGCAAATTCCGTCGTCCTCGTTCATGGCGGCTTCGTCGATGGCTCCGGCTGGGAAGGGGTTTATCATCAGCTCAAGAAGGATGGCTACGACGTTGCCATCGTGCAGAACCCGACCACCTCGCTCGCCGACGACGTCGCCTTCACCAAGCGCGCCATCGCCGCCGCTCCAAGCAATGTCATCCTGGTCGGCCACTCCTATGGCGGCGTCGTGGTGTCGGAAGCCGGCACCGATCCCAAGGTCTCGGCCGTCGTCTACATCGCGGCCTTCGCCGCGGATGCCGGGGAGTCGGTCGCGACGCTGATCGCCAACCCGCCTCCAGGTGCGGCCGTGCCGCCGATCCTGCCGCCCGTCGACGGCTTCCTGATGCTCGACAAGGCCAAGTTCGCCGCCTCGTTCGCCGCCGACGTCCGTCCCTCGCTCGCCTCCTTCATGGCGGACTCGCAGGTGCCGTGGGCCGTGGCCGCACTCGAAGGCAAGGTCACCAAGCCGGCCTGGAGGGTGAAGCCGAGCTGGTATCTCGTCGCCACCGACGACTACATGATCCCGCCGCCGGCACAGCGCCAGATGGCGACGCGCGCCGGCGCGACGACGGTGGAAGTGCCCGGCAGCCACGCGGTCTACGTTTCCGATCCGGCATCTGTCGCCAAGCTCATCGAGCAGGCCGCCGCCGGTGTCGGCAAGAACTGAACGGGCATGATCGAGATCAAAAGCCTTGGGCGCTTGGCGGCGCCCAGGCTTTTCCTGTTCAAGCCGCGAAGCGCGGCCTCAGCCTTTCGAGATGCCGCGCTCGATCAGCCGGGCAAGGCGCTCCGAAAACGCCTTGGCGTCGGCCGGCTTGTCGCCGTCGAGCACGCGCGCCTCGTCGTAGAGAAGATGCGCCGCGTCGTCCTTGAAGGACTGCTCGTCGTCGCCGAGCCTGGCCAGTGCCAGCACGCGCTCATGCCGCGGATTGATTTCGAGGATGGGTTTCGCCGTCTTGTCGAGGCGACCGGCGGCGTTGAGCAGCCGCTCGAACTGCCGGTCGGGACCGTGTTCCGGAGCCACTAGGCAGACCGCGCTTTCGGTCAGGCGGTCGGAAGCCTTCACGTCCGAGACGGCATCGCCAAGCGCTGATTTGACGAAAGCCAGGAAGCCGTCGACCTCGGGTGTCGCCGCCGTGTCCGGCTTCTTTGTCTCGTCGAGCAGCGGGATCTCGGAAAGGTCGGCCACGCCCTGCGTCACCGACCTGAACGGCTTGCCGTCGAATTCCGGCGCCATCGATGTCCAGAAACTGTCGACCGGGTCGGTGAGGAGCAGCACCTCGATGCCGCGCGCCCTGAAGCCTTCGAGCTGCGGCGAGGCTTCGAGCCGGGCGCGGTCGTCGCCGGCCATGAAGAAGATCGCCTTCTGGCCTTCCTTCATCGCCGCGACATAGTCGGCAAGGCCGCGCCAGCCTTCGCCCGATGCGGTCGAGCGGAAGCGGGCGAGCTTCAGCAATTGCTCGCGCCGCTCATGGTCCTCGTAGAGCCCTTCCTTGAGGACGACGCCGAAATTGTCCCAGATCCTGGCAAAGGCCTCGGCCTCGTTTTCGGCCAGCTTGGCGAGGTCGCCGAGCACGCGGTTGGTCAGGCCCTTGCGGATCGAGGCGAGCAGCGGGCTTTCCTGGATCATCTCGCGCGAGACGTTGAGCGGCAGGTCGGCGGAATCGACCAGCCCGCGCACGAAGCGCAAATAGCGCGGCAAAAGGTCGGCGTCGTCGGTGATGAAGACGCGGCGCACATAGAGCTTCAAGCGGCCCTTGCGGTCCTGGTCGAAGAGATCGAACGGACGCGAGCCGGGCACGAAGGCGAGCGCCGAGTATTCCTGCCGGCCTTCGGCGCGGAAATGGATGGTGGCGGCCGGCTCGTCATACTGGCCGGCGATGCCGCGATAGAAGTCGGTGTATTCCTCCGGCTTGATCTCGCTCTTCGGCCTGACCCAGAGTGCCGTGCCGTCGGCGATGTCGCGCGCCTCGGCGCCGGGTTTTTCGATGAGCGTGATCGGCACCGGCACGTGGCCCGACTGCGACTTGGCCAGCTGCTCCAGCCGGTAGGAGCCGGTGTAGGACACAGCGTCGTCCATGAGATGCAGCACGACGCGGGTGCCGCGCCTGGGTGCTGCCTCGAGCGGGGCCGGCGCGATCTCGTAGGAGCCCTTGCCGTCGGAGGACCAGCGCCAGGCCTCCTCGCTGCCTGCCAGGCGGCTGATGACGTCGACATGGTCGGCCACCATGAAGGCGGAGTAGAAGCCGACGCCGAACTGGCCGATGAGTTGCGTGTCCTCGGTGCCGGTGCCGACGCGCTCGATGAAGGCGCGCGTGCCCGAGCGGGCGATCGTGCCCAGCGCCTCCGTCATGTCGTCGCGGCTCATGCCGATGCCGTTGTCCTCGACGGTGATCTGCTTGCTGTCGGGATCGGCCGAAATCGAGATGCGCGGCTTGGGATCGTCGGCCAGCAACTCCGGATGACTGACGGCTTCGAAGCGCAGCTTCTCGCAGGCGTCGGCGGCGTTGGAAATCAGTTCGCGCAGGAAGACGTCCCTGTCGGAATAGACCGAGTGCACCATCATGTGCAGCAGCCGCGAAACATCCGCCTCGAACGCCTTGGTTTCCGTCGCTTTTGTGCCTGTCGTCATGCCGAGTTTCCCACGCTGTTCATTCGCCCGCGCGCCAGGGCGCGTCCGGGACTTCCTTTCAACCATTTTCAACCGTGCTGGCAACCGCGTTCAGCAAGGCCAGCGCGCCGACAATATCGTAACGGGGTGCATTGGCCGCAAGGGGGTCGGAATCGGCGAAGCAGCCAATCTCCCCCACAGGTGAGGAGATCGGCAGCGTTAGCGCCGCGCCCGTCCCCAGTCGCTTATTTGCCGGCCATATGATCCGCCAGCGTCTGCGCCTGGGCAAGCAGCGCGGGGAAGACGGGGCTGTCAGGCAGGTTCTTGCCCATGCAGGCGCGGAAGTCGCTGTCGCCTTTTGCCCAGACCGCGTCGGCGGCATCGGATGTGTTTTCGTCGCTGCCGTCGGTGGCTTGCTTGGTCAGTTTCTGGGCGGCGTCGTCGGCTTCTGTCCACACCGCGTCGCAGGCCGCGATCCTCGGGACGGGGGGCATCGCGGGCGCCTCGGCGATCATGACGCTGTTGCCCTTGACGAGCGTTACGACGACCTCCTGGTCGTAGTTCGGGCCGACATCCTGTGCCCAGCCGCCAAGGCGGGCGATCGCCATGTCGGCGCCGTCAGGCGCCTTCAGCGTGAAGTCGAGCGTGCTGGTGAAAGCGGCGTCGCTACCGATGGCCTGGGTGTAGAAGGCATCGAGCTTCAGCGCCGCGTCGAAGCTGGTTGGCAGTTTGAGATCGGCGTCGGTCTCGGCGGCGCGGGATTGCAGCCAGCGCTCGACCAGCCCGCGCGTCGACGCCACGATGCTGGGGCCGTCCTCGGTGCCGTGGCGAAGTCCGTCCAGCATGCCGAAGCCGACATCGGAGGAACTGAGGCTTTCGATGTTGATGGTGCCGGCCGCCGGAAAATCCTTGACGGTGAAAGGCCCCAGAAGCGTGGAAAGGCGCTTTTCGAGATCGGCGCGGGCCTTTTCATTGGCCGCATCGAGTGTTTCGACGGGAGCGTTCGCGTTTTCCATCGCGGCGATCGCCGCTATCGCCTTGTCGCGCGCGGCGATGTAGTCGTCCTCCGGTGAAGCCGCATGGGCCGCACCGCTCGCCAGCGCCAATACCAAAGTCCAGGCCAGACGCATCGTGGAACCTCCGTTTCGCAAGCTCTTCGCGTGGCTTGGTGGCGAATGTGCGGCGGGTGAAGTCCTGGCGAAGCGTTGCAGCCATGCGGGGCGCCGTCAGGCGCGCAGTTCCTCCTTATGCGCCCTCACGAGGTCGGCCATGCTGTCGAAGCGGAAATCCACCTTCGGCATGTCGCCGGGATGCATGGTGGCGCCAAAACCCTGGTCGGCGTGCCGGCGGTGGATCCAGCACGATGCGAGCCCAAGCCGGTTGGCCACGGCGTGATCGTGGAACAGGCTTTCGGCCGTGTGCAGGACCTCCTTGTCGCCAATCCCGAGCGTCGCCAGCTTTTCGAGCATGTAGTCGAAATTCCGGCGCGACGGCTTATAGGAGCCGATGTCCTGCGCCGTGTAGATCGCATCGAAATCGACGCCGAGTTTCCTGTTGCTGAAGGAGAAGCTCGTGTTGTCGACGTTGGAGAGGATGACCAGCTGGTAGTGCTGCTTGAGGTATTGCAAGGCGGCGGCTGTATCGGCAAAGGCCGGCCAGTCCTTCACGCTTTGGCCATAGGCGATGCATTCCTCATGCGTGGCCACCACGCCCCATTCCTCGGCGAGCCGCCTGTAGACGACAGCCAGGAGGTCGCGGTAGCATTTTTGCGGCGTCCAGCTCTGCTGGCTGGATTCGTGCCTTGCATGCGCCTGCAGGATCTCATCGCGGCTCAGGCCGCGGCCAACCCGCCCGGTCAGCGGCTTCAGGGCTTCGATCATGCCGGATTCCCAATCTATCAGCGTGCCGTAGCAGTCGAAGGTCAGGGCCTTGAAATCAGTCAGCTTCATGGGGTTCACTCCTTGGGGTGGATGGTTGGGTTGGCGTCTGGTGAAGCGCTATCACTCGGCCGCTTGCCCCGCGGGCAGCCCGACCGGGCGCGGACCTGCCTTGCCCCTCGATGCCGCGCCGCGCGGCGATGTCAGCCAAACGCCGAACAGTGTCACCGCGAGGCCGAGGAACATCGCCGCCGAAAGCGGCTCGCCGAAGAGCAGCCAGGCCCACAGCATGGTTACCGGCGGGCTGAGGTAGATCACACTGCTGACCTGCGCGGCGCTGTGGAGTCGCAGGCTCAAATAGTAGACGCCGTAGCAGAATAAGGTCGAAAACAACACCAGCCAGGCGATGCCGAACTCGAACCGGCCATCGAGGGGCGGCATCAGCCCGCCATCCCACCCGGCGCAAACGGCAAAAAGCAACGCTGCCGTCAGGCATTGGATGCACAGGCTCTGGTGGATGGGCATGTCGATCGTCCCCATCCGTTTCTGCAGCACGGTCGCCAGGGCGAAGACCATCATCGCAGCGATGGTGACCATATAGGCCCAGGCCGGCGCGGTCCCGAGGCTGAGGCTGTTCAGCGAGACGATCAGCACGCCCAGCACCCCGAGAGCCGTCCCGGTCCATTGCCTCGCTGTCAGCCGGTGGCCCAGAATGGGCCGCGAAAGTGCCGCGATGGCGAGGGGGACGAGATCCGAGATCAGCGCGACAAGGCCGGTCGGCACGCGCTGGCCGATGGCAAGCGCGAAGCCGCCGAGATAAAGGAACATCATCGCCACGCCGAACGCCATCTGCTGTATCAAGGCGCGCGCGCCGATGCGCGGCCCGACCATGAGCGCGAAGGGCAGAAGTACCAGTCCCGACATCAAGGTCCGCCAGAACAGGACCAGCATGACGCCGGCGCTCTCGCTGGCGTAGCGGATGCCGACGAAGCCGGAACTCCAGCTGACGACCAGGGCGGCCGCCATCAGCGGCCAGACCAGGCGATGGGGCTGATGTTGCGGGAGCGTCATGCGGTCTCTTCGTCGAAGCGGTGCCGGGGCACCAGGCGGATCACGGTCGATCCCGGGTGCGGTTTTATGGCGGCATGAACGCGCCTTTGCACATGACAAATTTCGATGTAACCATGAAACGGCCACTAAATACGGCATCACTATTTGCCTGCGACCCGGTTCCGCGCCAGGATCTGGAGCATCGCTTTCGTTTCAAACGAGGATTGTCATGGCTGGAGTGATGAGCCGCCGCCTGGATGTCGATGCCCTGCGGGCGATGGTGGCGATCGAGAAACATGGCGGCGTCACGCGCGCGGCCGAGACGCTCGGCCTGTCGCAGTCGGCCGTCAGCCACAAGATCAGGCGACTGGAAGCGAGCCTCGACTGCGAAATCCTCAGCCGCAAGGCAAATGCGCCGATGTTCACCAGTTCGGGGCAGGACCTGCTGGGCTATGCCAGGCGCATCCTGGGCATCCATGACGAGGCGATCCTGAGCCTGTCGAAAAGCACGCTGCAAGGCAAGATCGCGTTGGGGATGACCGAGGATACGACCTGCACGGACCTGTCGCGCATTCTTGGCCGGTTTCGCCGGCTCCACCCCGAGGTGAGCGTGCGCACGCAGGTGCGCATGAGCCTTGCCTTGCAGAAGCTCTTGGGCGAGGGGGCGCTCGACGCGGCGATCATCCAGGTGTTCCAGCACGAGGTTCGGCCGACCGACATCCTGCTCTTCCGCGAAAGCCTGCATTGGGTGAAGTCGCCCGAGCTGACCCTGGCGAAAGGCGACCCGGTGCCGTTCCTGTCCTTCGACGACAACTGCTTCTATCGCCGTTGGGGGCTCGATCTCGGCCAGGACGAGGGAACGGTGTTCGAGATCGTGTTCGAATGTTCGAGCGCCGCCGGCATCATCGCCGGCGTAACCTCCGGGCTCGGCGTCGCGCTGCTCAGCCAGCGGCATCTGCAAGCCGGCATGGAGATCGTCGACAAACAGTTCCCCAAGCCTCCGGACCTGGCCTACATCATCCGCCGCGCCCGCAACGCCCGCAATCCCGCGCTGGAGACGCTGGTGAGGGAGATAGAGACCGAGGTGAGGCGCCACGGGACACTGCAGATCGCGGTGTGAGGGGGGCAGCGGCCAAGCGGTTTTGGAATGTTCTGCGGAGCCTCGTTCTTTCTGTGCTTGCCGGCCAATGCCGGACGCCTGTTTTGCGCCTTCATGTTGGTCATCCCGCCGGTTACCACCACGACAGACATCGCTGCGTGTCAACTCCCGAAGCTCGGGGGTTGCGTGAAAGCCCTCGCGCGGAGCGACGCCCGCGCGCTTTCGTGTCGGGCTTGGGGTTTTCTCCTAGGTATTAACGACAAGCGGGGCTAACGTTGCGCAGGGGAGGTGGGCGATGACAAGGGTTTCGATACGCCGGGCGGACTTTATGATGGTCCTGGCCTATGCTTCGGACCTCGCCACCGGCCATTCACGCGACTTCGCGCTGAAATCCTGCGTGCTTGCGATGCGGATCGCCGAGCTGGCCGGCCTTTCAGAGCAGGTCCGGCGCAACGCCTACCACCAGTCCATGCTGCGCTATGTCGGTTGCAATGCCGACACCGACCTTCTGTCGGCCACCTTCGGCGATGAAATCGCGCTCCGCCAGGATCTCGTCGGTCTCGACATGGGCGACCGAGCGGAACTGGGCAGGGTCTTCGTACAGTCCTTCAAGCGGCTCTACTATGATCTCGACCCTGACGCGCAGGCCAAGGCTATCGAGGCCGCGATGTCGCAGGCGCTCGCCGTGGCCCGCCCGGTGCTCACCGCTCATTGCGAGGTCGCGCAGCGCATTGGCGAGCGGCTCGGCCTGTCCGACCAGATCCGGCGCAATCTTGGACAGATCTACGAACGCTGGGATGGCAAGGGGCTGCCGCGCGGGTCGAGTGGCGAGGATGTTCTGCCGGCCGTACGCCTGATCACACTGGCGCAGGATGCCATCGCGCTCAGCGAAGCCGCCGGTATCGACCGGATGGCCGAAACCATCGCCAGCCGCGCAGACGGCCCCTACGAAGCGGGTCTGGCCCGTCTCGTCTCCGCTAACTCAGCGGTGTTGATGGAGGGCATCGGCACGACAGTCGACCGTGAGACGATTTTGGCGCTGGAACCCAATCCTCCGGTTATGCTGGACGAAGCGGCTTGCGACGAGGCGTTCCTCGCCATTGCCGACATGATCGACATGCGCATGCCATTCACGCTGGGCCATTCGCGGATGGTTGCGGAACTGGCCGAAGGCGGGGGAGCAAGAGCAGGGCTGCCGGCCACTGACGTCCAAGCGCTGCGCTGGGCGGGCTGTATCCATGACATTGGCGAACTCGTGGTGCCGGTGGCGACCTGGATGCGCAACGGTCCGCTGTCGGTTCGCGAGCGCGACGCGGCGCAACTGCACGCATATTATGGCGAGCGGGCGCTCGCCTCCTTTGGCCGCGACGGCGATGCGATGGCCGGGCTCGTGCTTCGCCATCACGAGCGCCTGGACGGCTCGGGCTATCACCGCAAGGTCGGCGGCTCCGACCTGTCGCCGGCGGCTCGGATCCTGGCCGCTGCCGAGGCGTTCCAGACGTCGCGGGAGGAGCGTCCACACCGCAAAGCGATGTCCAGCGAGGCGGCGGCGGCGCAGCTCCGCACTGCCGTTCGCGAGGGCTGTATCTGTCCCGACGCCGCCGAGGCGGTACTGTCCTTTGCCGGGCAGCCGTCGCGCCGGGCGCCGCCCCGGCCGCTGGCCGGCATGACGTCGCGCGAGATCGAGGTGCTGCGCCTGATAGCCGCCGGACTTACGGCGAAGGAGGCGGCACGCAAGCTGGATATTTCGCCCAAAACCGCCGACCACCATATCCAGAGCGTCTATTCCAAGATCGGAGTGACCACCCGCGCCGCCGCTGTGCTCTATGCTGTCGAGCACAGTCTCATCCGACCGGGCGAAACGCAGGTATAGGGAATCCACCCCATGTGCGCCTGCTCCGGGGCGCGCATCGTGCTCCTGTCGACGACCAATGGTGGCCGCGACCGACAGGAGGGTAATCCCATGCTTCTCGCAACGACCAAGGTGGCGGACGTCGACCGCTTCATCCGTATCTTTTCGACCAAGGGCGCCGACAAGCGCCGGCTGCACGGCTCGAATGGCGCAACCGTGTTCCGCGACCCGAGCGAAACCGACCGCGTCTGGGCGATCTTCGACTGGGACGCCGAGGGTTGGAAGAACTTTGTGTCGGATCCCGAAGTGCCGGCGATCCTGCAAGAAGCAGGCCATGTCGGCAAGCCGCAGGCCGCACTGCTGCTCGGCCACTACGAGGCTTGAATCCGAGCTCGCGCGCCGTCTGCCATCGGCGACGGCGCGCCCGACGAACCCGGAGATGAAACCCTAAATTACAATATCGGAGAGATCAGATGAACCAGAATCCCATCAAGATCGGCCTCATCGCCGAACTCACCGGCCCCTTGTCCTTCATGGGGATTGCCAACGCGAACCTCACGACCATGCTTATCGACGACATCAACGCTGGCGGCGGCCTCCTCGGTCGGCCGGTGAAGCTCATCATCGAGGATGGCGAGACCACCGAGAGCGCCGCCAAGGCAAGAGCCGCGAAACTCGTGGATGTCGACAAGGTCGACCTGGTCGTTGGCGGCATCTACAGCTCGACCCGCCTGGCCATCAAGAGCGAGGCGGTCACACGCGGCAAGACGCTCTACATCTACACCGAGCAGTATGAGGGACAGGAGAACGACCCCTTGATCTTCTGCACCGGTCCGGTGCCCGCGCAGCAGGTCGAGCCGCTGATACCATGGCTCATGAAGAGCACCGGGGCAAAGCGGTTCTATTTGCCGTCGGCCGACTACATCTGGCCCCATATTTTGAACAAGGCAGCGAGCCGGGTGGTGCGCGCCAATGGCGGCGAGATCGCCGGCGAGG
The DNA here is from genome assembly GCF_020164745.1 of Mesorhizobium sp. ES1-4. GTDB lineage: Bacteria > Pseudomonadota > Alphaproteobacteria > Rhizobiales > Rhizobiaceae > Mesorhizobium. Next base: position 44,677 of record NZ_JAIUGV010000009.1, read on the forward strand.
AGTATTTCCCGCTCGATACCGTCGATTTCCGAAGGACGGTGCAGCAGATCATGGCCAGCGGCGCCGACGTGGTGTTCAACACGATCGTTCCGCCGGGCCTCACGCCTTTCCTCGAAGAACTGCACAAGGCCGGTTTCGGCAAGCGCGGCGGCCGGATTGTCTGCACCTATTTCGACGAGAATTTCCTAAATCTTGTCCCGTTCGAGCAGATCGAGGGCCTGTACAGCTGCCTCGACTATTATCAGGAGCTCGACGATCCGTTTGGCCGCGCGCTCCTGCGGCGATACAGCGACCGGTTCCCCGGCAGTGCGATGTTGACGGCAGGCAGCGGCTGCACCGGCCATTACCGGGCGATCAAGATGTGGGAAGCGGCGGTGAACGAGGCCGGCACGGTGGAGCGTGACGCGGTCATCCGCGCGCTCGATCATGCTCGGATCGGCGAGGGACCGGGCGGCCCGGCCGAAATGGTTCCCGGCCAACACCATGTTCGCATGAACATGTACATCGCCCAGGCGCAGCGCGGCCGCTTCCGGGTGGTGAAGAACCTGGGTCCTATCGATCCGAACGAGCGCGTGCTCACCGGCGAACTCTACCTCGACACCGTGGGGTGACTTAGCAGCGTCAATCCGGTTCTTACAGATGGCGGGGGCGGCCAATTGCGTGCCCTCGCCACCCAACCAAACCCGCAGTGACTGTCTCAATCCCACCCATAAAGCAGCGCATTTGGCGCAATGGACAGCTACCTGCCACCAATCTCACGCCGACCATTGAAGCACAACCGTCGCCAACCCCCTGGTTGCCGCGCCGCGGCCGACCGACATCCTGCTCTTCCGCGAAAGCCTGCATTGGGTGAAGTCGCCCGAGCTGACCCTGGCGAAAGGCGACCCGGTGCCGTTCCTGTCCTTCGACGACAACTGCTTCTATCGCCGTTGGGGGCTCGATCTCGGCCAGGACGAGGGAACGGTGTTCGAGATCGTGTTCGAATGTTCGAGCGCCGCCGGCATCATCGCCGGCGTGACCTCCGGGCTCGGCGTCGCGCTGCTCAGCCAGCGGCATCTGCAAGCCGGCATGGAGATCGTCGACAAACAGTTCCCCAAGCCTCCGGACCTGGCCTACATCATCCGCCGCGCCCGCAACGCCCGCAATCCTGCGCTGGAGACGCTGGTGAGGGAGATAGAGACAGAAGTGAGGCGCCACGGGACGCTGCAGATCGCGGTGTGAGGGGGAGAGCCGGAAGTTCTGGAGCAGGACGAAATTTCGGTCTCATTCCGCAATGTGCGGACCAATGCTGGATGTCAGCTTTGCGCCTGTTGTCGGCCGTTGAGATAAGCTTCGCCGTTTCCTGTAAGCAGGCATGGCCGGCCACCACGCTGGAGGTCGTGGTTGCGCGCCACGAGGGCTAACGTCCAACCGACCCTGCGCGACTTGCAGCCCCCGGGAAGACGAACCCACCCGGCACCTACGGACCGGGCTACGAGGCTTTTCGCCATTTTTCCCCTGCAATCCAGCCCACCAGTTGATCGGCAGGCATCGGCCGGGCGAAAGCGAACCCCTGCAGAATGTCGCAGCCCAATTCTTGCAGAATCCGGGCTTGCTCGATCGTCTCGACGCCCTCGGCGACGACTTTAATGCCAAGAGACCGTCCTATGTCGATGATGGAGGCAACCAGGCGCCGCTGTTCCGGCATGTGTGCGATGGGGTTGATGAGCTGGCGATCGATTTTAAAGTGACGCGGCCTGAGCTTGAGCAGGCTGACGATTGATGTATGGCCGGTGCCAAAATCGTCGATGTCGATACCTATGCCCATGTCCCTGAGTGCGTCGATATTCCATGCGACCCCATCGTCAAGTTCGTCGAGGAAAATTGACTCGAGGAATTCGAAAGAGATTGCACCAGGCCTGATATTGAGTTCGCGAAGGCCGGGAATTAGGCGATCATCGCTCAGACGTCGGAACGAGACATTGACCGATACCGAGGGCACTGCGATGCCTTGGGATTGCCATTGGTCGAGGTCGACCATTGCCTGCTGCAGGATGCTGCGATCAATCGCTGCCAACACATTGAGATCCTCGGCGATCCTGAGGAACCGGATCGGGCTTAGGATGCCCTCCGTGGGATGATGCCAGCGCACAAGTGCTTCGACCCCAATGATATCGAGGGAAGTTGCATTGAGGAGCGGCTGATAATAGGGGTGGAATTCACCCTGCTCGATACCGCTGAGAATTTCATCGGCCATATGCTTGGTCGTTTCAATTTCACTTTGCAGCGCCTTTGAAAAGAATTCATGGCGGTTGCGGCCGCGACCCTTAGCCCGATAGAGCGCTATGTCGGCGTTTATCAGCTCGCGAGGCGTGTCGATGTCCGCGCCCGTCTCGAGGGCAATCCCTATGCTTGCGCCTAAGCGGCAAAAGTGCCCCTCGTATGGCACCGGCTGTCCGATCTCGGCGATGATCTGATCGGCCAAACCGGCGAGGCCTTGGACGTCTGCATCATTGAAACAGGCTATGACGAATTCGTCGCCACCGACGCGCGCGACGAAATGCTGCCCTGCGACCTTGGCATTTAAAAGCCGGGCAACGTGAACCAGCATGGCATCGCCGGCCGCGTGTCCCAGTGTGTCGTTAATCTGCTTGAAGCGGTCCAGATCGATGTGGAGCAATGCCAAGCTATCGCCTGGAAGTCGCGACCGGTTGCGGTACTGGTTCAAGATTTGGTCGAGATAGCGCCGGTTGGGGAGCCCGGTCAGCGCATCATGGAGAGCCTGGGTTTCGATCCGCGCCTTAGCGGCTTCCAGTTCTACGTTGCGAGCCTCGGCAAGCGCCTTTGCCGTCGTGAGCCTCTCTTCCAAGGCGACTTCGTCGGTGATGTCCCAATTTGCGCCGATGAATTTTGGCGTGGCGCCATCGTCCTGAAAGTAAGTTGCGCGCGACCTAAGAGTGCGGATTTCACCGTCGGCCCTGATGATGCGGAATTTCGCGTTGAAGGTTCCCTTTTCCTCGATGGCGCGTGACATCGCCTCAAGGGTCTTTGCAGCATCTTCGGGATGGAGGGCATTCTCCCAGTCGGCGGCGTGAAGGGATTTCCGCCCACGCGGAATGCCAAAAATGTCATGCGCCCTGTCGTCCCAAAACAGCTCGCCAGTTTCCAGGTCCCCCTCAAACACGCCTATTTGGGAGGTGTCCAACGCCACTTGCAGGCGGCGCTCGCTTTTCGTAAGTGCCGCCTCAGCTCGCTTTCGGCGATCGATATCCACTGCCTGCACAGAGAGGTAACGAACCTGATTCTCGTCGCCAGGCATCAGTGACACGGAAGTCAGCGCCCAAATGGTCTCGCCGTCTTTGCGGATGTACCGTCGCTCTGCCTGATAGCCCTGGATCTTACCGGTAATCAAATCTTCGGTCTGCGTGCGCGCCGTCGCCAAGTTGTCGGGATGAACTATTGCCGTGAAATGGATACCGACACACTCGCCGGCCGCGTACCCAAGCACATGGCTTCCGGCTCGATTGGCGTAGACTATCACCCCGTCAGTATTGAAAAGGAACGTCGGGATCGTTGCGTTTTCTACGAAATTGCGCAGCACCGCCTCGCCCCTGCCGAAACGGAAGGGCGTCACATTTGACCCATTCAAGTTAGTTTCTGTTATTTCATTCACGCCAAAACCATGTCTTATAAATCTTAAGAATGACTCACCTCTGACGGTCTATATTTGCCGTTTTACCGTTGAGCGGGCCAGAGTTTAGGCAAGACTCGCTGGAAAGGTACTACGCCTGCCTGCAGCAGCGAGACCGCCAGCGCGAGTTCCAAAAGCATCAAGGGCGCACTGTCGGCCATTTCGCGATTTCGACGACCTTCGCCCGCAGTTCCTCGGTGATTTCTGTGCCGACGCCAATGACGCGCGAGATCAGTCAGATTGCAAAGGCGACGACGATCGAGATGATCGTCACGATCCAAAAGGGGCGACGATGATCCACGAGGAGAGCAGAAACCGTTCGCCGTCCCAAGTCCTCACGGACGAACGCGGATGATCGTCTTCCCCGTGCGTCGCTCGGTCGCGTTGAACGTGGCGACGGCATCGTCGAGGGCGGAAACGTTGCCGATGTTCGTCCGCAGTCGTCCGTCCCGCACCCGCTGGACGATCTCACTCAATTGGGCACGATCGGACTCGACAACGAAGTCAACGGCCAGGCCATCCGCAGGCCGCGCCTCGGCCGGGCCGACGACGGTCACCAGCGTTCCTCCGGCCCGAATCAGGGCTGCGGACCGCTTTTGAATGTCGCCGCCGATGACATCGAACACCAGATCGACTCCGCCTATGTCTTCCAGGGCGTCGTTCTCGAGATCGACGAATTCATTTGCGCCGAAGTCGAGCGCCTTCTGACGGTCGGCGGCACGTCCGGTGCCGATGACATAGGCTCCGGCCTCTCGTGCGAGTTGCGTCACCATCGACCCGACTGCGCCAGCCGCGCCGTGAGCGAGGACGCTCTGGCCCGCCTGGAGGCGGCCGTGCTGAAACAGTCCCTGCCACGCGGTCAGGCCCGAGATTGGCAGGCTCGCGCCCACCGTGAAGTCGACGTCGCCCGGAAGTGGCGCGAGGTTGCGTGCTTCCATGGCTACGTACTCCGCCAGCGTGCCGTCACGATGCCAGTCCGCGAGGCCGAACACCCGCTGCCCCACGGACAGTCCCGTCGTGCCATAGCCTAGAACGGTGACCACTCCGGCCAGTTCGTGTCCAGGGATCGATGGTGTCCGGTCATGATCGCGGCGGTCGGCCCAGGTCGAAGGCCACTCCATCTCAGTCGGGACGAATCCTGACGCATGAACCTGAACGACGACGTCGTTTATCGCTGGCTGCGGCTCGGGCCGCTCCACCAGCTTCATCCCAGCCGTCCCCGCAGCCTGATCCGTTACCACAATTGCTTTCATCGGAATTGTCTCCTCTGTCGTTTGTCTCTTTGGTGGAAATCCTGCAGCGGTGGAATGCCCGTTCGACGTCTCATGCCAGGGGCCATGGGTGGCGTAGTACGCCGGCAGGGGCGACGTCCGTCGCCCTCATAATCTCCGGCATAAGCTGATCAGCCATCCAGGGTCATGAACCCTTCAAGCGCCTCAGAAGAAGGTTAACAGGCTTTCTGCGTAGCTTACCCTAAATCCGGACGGTACGCTGCCGGCCCGATTCCGGTCCTTCACATATCTCCGCCAAGCGCCTGCAATCGATGCCACCGCCTTCGCCGCCCCCTTCACCCCTTCCGCTTCTCGACCTCCGCCTTCCGCAGCAAGAACCGCTGGATCTTCCCGCTCGGTGTCTTCGGCAATTCCTCGACGAAGTCGATCTCGCGGGGATAGGCATGGGCCGAGAGGCGTTTGCGGACATGCTGGGCGAGTTCCTCGGCCAGTTCCGGGCTGCCCTTGTAGGCGGGCGCCAGGATGACGAAGGCCTTGACGATTTCGGTGCGCTGCGGATCGGGCACGCCGACCACCGCCGCCTCGTTGACCGCGGGGTGTTCGATCAGCGCGCTTTCGACGTCGAAGGGGCCGATGCGGTAGCCCGACGAGGTGATGACGTCGTCGGCGCGGCCGATGAAGGAGACCGAGCCGTCCGGTTCGTATTCCACCGTGTCGCCCGTGCGGTAGTAGCCGTCTGAAATGGCCGGCGTTTCCGCCTGATGATAGCCGCCGAACCAGCGCAGCGGCGAGTTGGCGATGTCGACGGCAAGCACGCCTGGCTGGTTGGGGCCGAGTTCGTTGCCGGCCTCGTCCAGCACCACCATGCGGTAGCCCGGCATGGCAAAGCCGGCCGAGCCCATGCGTACGGGATGGGCAAGCCCATGGTGATTGTTGACCATCATGCCGTTCTCGGTCTGGCCGTAATGGTCGTGAATGGGCGCGGCGAGATGGGCGTCGAACCAGCGGATCACTTCCGGGTTGAGCGGCTCGCCGGCGCTGCTCACCACGCGCAGCCGGCCTTTTGCACGCGTGGCGGCGTCAGGGCCCTCGGCGAGCAGCAGGCGGAAGGCGGTGGGCGAGCCGGCGAGGCTGGTGACTCCGAGCCGCTCGATGACGTCATAGGTGCTGCTGGCGGTGAAGGCGCCCTCGTTCAAGCTGGTGGCGATGCCGAGCAGCAGGGGTCCCGTGATGGCGTAATAGAGGCCATAGGCCCAGCCCGGATCGGCGATGTTCCAGAAGACGTCGTCGGGGCGCAGCCCGATCGCATCGCGCATGTAGGCGCCGAAGGCCATGAGCGCATTGAGCGGCACCGGCACGCCCTTGGGCAGGCCCGTGGTGCCCGAGGTCGACATCATCATGAATAGGTCTTCGCCCTTGCGCATCACCGGCTCGCAGCTGGGGGAGGCGGCGGCGAGGGCGGCGCGGAAATCGATGTCGCCCGGGGGCAGGGCCTCGCCCGCACCGAGGATGGTGGCGATCCGCGGAGGGCTCGCGATGTCGTCGAGCTTGCCGCGATTGGCCGGATTGGTCGCCACCAGCCTGGCGCCGCTATAGCCCAGGCGATGCTCGATGGCCTTCGGGCCGAAGGCAGTGAACAGCGGCTGGTAGACGGCGCCTATGCGCCAGGTGCCGAGGATCAGCGCCACCAGTTCGGGAATGCGCGGCAGCATGCCGGCGACGACATCGCCGGGGCCGACACCCAGCTCCTTCAGCAGGTTGCCGACACGACCGGACATGTCGTCCAGGTCCTCGAAGCTGAACTCGCTGAGTTCACCGGCGGCCGAGATGGCGCGCAGCGCCAGCCGGTTCTGGCCGGTGTGCCGGCCGCAGCATTCGACATAGGCGTTGATGCCGGTCGCAGGGTCGCCTTGCAGTCTGGCGACCTCGTCCTCGATGCGAAAGCCCGCGACGGCATCGTCATAGCGCGGCAAGCCGGTTTCAATCCTGGTCAAGGCAATCCTCCCCTGGCGGCGCCCCCTCGCATGGCGCACTGTCGCCGTGACAATGGCATCACATGGCGCCGATGGGCAACGATCGACGCCCCATCTCGTTGTCGAGGGCGTCGGCGGGGCTAGGACGGGTCCCTACTTCTTCAACGCAACGTCGAGCAGGGCGAGCGACATCCCTCCCAACAAATCGAACGCTCTTTGCATTTCGGCTGTTCCTTCGTCCGTGGCTTTCACGCCGCCCGGATCGCGATTTGGCGACGGCGGCGCCACGGTCGTCATCAAGCCGATGCTCTTCGTGACTTCGATATAGCAGATGCCGTGCGAGACGCGGTCTCCGAAGTGCTGCACGCAACCGAAATCGACCACCCGTTTTTCTCCATCCTTGGTCGTGAACGTCGCCTGCGACTTCCTGTCGAGATGGTCGGCGCCGCCTTCCTCGCGCGACCTCTTGTCGGCCATCGCCTCCATTTGCGCGAATACGTCCGATCCGTCGACATGGTAGAGATCGACGACATCCGCTTCCGGGCTGGCCGGATCGGTCACCGTCGCCGTGCACCTGATCTTGCTGTCGCCAGCCAGGCGGCCGCAGGTGAAAGTCCCCTGGAAACTGAAATTATTGCCCGTCTGGCCATTGATGTTGCCGATGCCTTCCGACAGGGCACCGTTCAGCGCCTCCTCGTTCACGCCGAATGAGTCGAGCGGGGAGATCGGTATGTTCTGCGACGTCGATGGCTGCACGGCCTCGGCGCGCGGTGCTGCCGCCTTTATGTGCCAGTCCGAAGTATCGACATCGCGATTTCCCTCCAGGATGGCAGCCACGAGCGCGCCGGCGCCGCCGAGCTTGGCCGTTAGCTGGTCGAGCGTTTTCTCGTCGGGTTCGCCGGTAACCGGCAAGCCTGCCTGGCTTTGAAACGACCTCAACGCGCTCTTTGTGTCCGATCCCGCGTGGGCGTCGATCCGGCCCTTGTAGTAACCCAGCTTGAGCAGCAGGACCTGCGCGAAAATCGTGCGGTCAAACAGCGCGTTGTCCTCCTGGCCGATGGACTGATTGCGCTCGGAGAAGGTGGTTTGCGTGTGGCACAAGCCTTTCACCGCGAAGGTGCATGCCAATTGGGCCTGAATGCGCGCATTGACCTCCATGGAGGCCTCACAGGCTATGCCATAGCCGCCATTGTCGCCCGTGGCGACCGCCCCCCATCCGCCCTGGCATTCCAAGGCCAGTTGGCAATTGACGCCTTCTGCTCCCTTGCACTGCTCGAGCGCGCATTTGCGCGCGGCTTCTCTGCTTGTGTAGCCGGAGCACCAACCATAGGACTCATCATCGCCGAAGAAGACCGCGCCGGCCGCCAGAGTGCTGCGGGCCGGCAAGAGACCAAGCAGAAGACAGCCAAGCATAAGGCAGAGGCGCTTCATCGCAGCCTCCGATTTGCGTCTCTGAACATCTTTCGCAGGCTGTGACGGCGGCGGCCGTATTCGGCGATGCCACGGCCGAACGGGTGAGGCCGCTCAAGCGTCGGGAGCATCAATCTGCTCATGGCGACCAGACCTGACTAGGTCCGCCTTTTGCGGCCTGGGTTTCGGGCAAGCGTGTGTTTGCCTTGCCAGACATCATCTCACGGCCGCCGGCTCGCGTCCCCCTTCATAGTGATGAAGACCGCTGCATTTGCGGCGCCTCGATGTCGGGTCGGTCGAAGCCGCGGCAGAGGAGGCACGCCGCGCAGCGCCTGGCCGGCCCGAGCGCGGCGGACAGGGGCCGGATCGCGGGGCCGCTCACAGATTCGCCTCGGCGAAGATGCGCGCCGCCCAGTCGAGGAAGACGCGCAGGCGCGGCGAGAGCTGCCGGTTCTGCGGATAGAGCGCCGTGAGCGGCGTCGGCGAGGGCGGGTAGCCGGCCAGCACTTCGACCAGCTTTCCCTCGGCGAGGTCCTTCTCGAAGCGATAGCGCGGCGCCTGGATAAGGCCGAGCCCGAGCCGCGCCAGATCGGCGGCGGTGTCGGAATTGTTGGCGGCGACACGGCCCGGCAGCCGCACCTCAACAGTCTTGCCGCCGACGGTGAACTCGAAGGGCAGCACCTCGCCGGTGCGCGACGAAACGAAGCCCACCGCCTGGTGGCCGTCGAGCGCGTCGGGGGAAGTGGGCGTGCCGTGGCGTTCGAGATAGGCAGGGCTGGCGCAGGTCATCTCGCGGATGACAGCCAGGCGTCGCATGATCATGCCGCTGTCGCGCGGCTCGCCGACGCGGACAACACAGTCGACGCCCTCGCGCACGAGGTCGACCAGCCGGTCGCCCTGGCCGATCTGCAGGTCGATGCGGGGAAAGCGGACAAGGAACTCCGGCAGGCGCGGCAGCAGGAATGTGCGGGTGAGCAGCGTGCTGGCGTCGATGCGCAGCAGGCCGAAGGGCTCGGCGTTGCGGAAGGCTGCCTCGGCATCCTCGATCTCGGCCAGGATCGACAGGCAGCGCCGGTAATAGGCCTCGCCGTCCTGCGTGGCGTTCACCTGCCGCGTCGTTCGTTCCAGGAGCCGTGCGCCGAGATGCTCTTCGAGCCGCCGGACCGCCTCCGTCGCGGTTGAACGCGGCAGGCCGAGATCGGCGGCGGCGGCGGTGAAGCTGCGCCGCTCCAGAACACGAACGAAGAGCCGCATCGTATCCAGACGATCCATGGTGTTTGTTCGCATTTTCCGAATAGTGATGTCAAATGACGGCTGATTATCCGGCGATCAGCCGGGCCTATATCCGTGTCACCAGCAACACGGAGAGACTTCCATGACCAATCAGCAGACCAGGGCGGCGATCGTGACCGGCGCCTCCAGGGGCATCGGCGCGGCGATCGCGCGGCGGCTCGCCCGCGACGGCGTGGCCGTCGTCGTCAACTATGCGCGGGGCCGCGCGGACGCCGAAGCGCTTGTCGGCGCGATCGAAGCGGATGGCGGCAAGGCAATCGCGGTGCAGGCCGATATCGCCGATCCGGCCGGCATCGCCAGCCTTTTCGATGCCGGCGAGAAGGCGTTCGGCGGCGTCGATATCCTCGTCAACAATGCCGGCATCATGAAGACGTCGCCGATCGCTGCGACCGACGACGCTTCGTTCGACGCGCAGGTCGCGGTCAATCTCGGCGGTGTGTTCCGTGGCATGCGCGAAGGCGCGCGGCGGCTTCGCGAGGGCGGCCGCATCATCAACTTCTCCAGCAGCGTCGTCGGCTTTCTGCAGCCGGGCTACGGCGTCTACGCCGCCACCAAGGCGGCCGTCGAGGCGATGACGCACATCCTGGCCAAGGAGCTTGGCGCGCGCGGCGTGACCGTCAACGCGGTGGCGCCAGGTCCGGTCGAGACGGCGCTGTTCCTCGACGGCAAGAGCGAGGCCCAGATCGAGGCGATCACCAGGATGATCCCGCTCGGCCGGCTCGGCCAGTCCGACGACATTGCCGGCCTGGTCTCGTTCCTGGTCGGGCCGGACGGTGGCTGGGTCAACGGACAAGTGATCCGCGCCAATGGCGGCGCGATCTGAGGCGACGGCCTGCTTCACTCCAAATCCAGAAATCCAGCCTTAAAAATAAAGGAAACGATCATGCCATTCGCCAATATCAAAATGCCGCAAGCGGCTCTCTCCAAGGCGCAGAAGGAAGACCTCATCCATCGAACCACAGCCATGTTCGTCGACTTTTTCGGTGAGGGTGTGCGCCCTTACACGATGGTGCTCGTGGAGGAGATCGCCGATGGCGGCTATGGCCGGGCGGACGAGGTTTTCATCGTGCCGGATGCCCATCGCACCAGGGACTAGGCACTTGCTGCCATTGGCCACTCAGCTGCTTGTCGCACCCGCCCAATCGGTCGCGATCTCGGCGAACAGCCAGTCGCGGAATGCCCTGACTTTTTTCTGGCGCAGCGCGCCTTCGGGATAGACGACGTAGTAGCTGGCCGCTGATTTCAGCGCCAAGTCGAAGGGCCGGACCAGCCGGCCCGCCGCGAGGTCGGCGGAAACCAGCGCGCTGCGGCCGAGCAACACGCCCTCGCCATGCACGGCGGCCTCGACGGCGAAAGTGGCGGAATCGAAGCGGACGCCGCGCTTGGGGTCGATGCCTTCGACGCCGGCCTGTTCAAGCCATGCCGCCCAGCCGATGCGAAAAGCGTCATGGATCAGCTTGTGGTGCTTCAAATCCCCGGGCAGGCGCAGGGGATGCTCGCCGAGCAGGAGCTCCGGGCTGCAGACGGGGAAGACCTCCTCATCGGCGAGAAACTCCACCGTCACACCTGTGTAGCCGCCCTTGCCATAGCGGATAGCGATGTCGATGCCATCGCTGACGAAATCGGCCAGCACGCCCGAGGTCGCCAGCCGCACGTCGATATCGTCGTTGGCGCGATGGAAACGGTGCAGCCTCGGCACCAGCCAGCGGCCGGCAAAGCCGTCCGACGTGCTGACGTTGAGGATGCGCGTCGAGCGGTCTGGCGTGGCGGCGATGGTGGCGGCGGCGATCTGGTCGAGCGCCTTGCCGACTTCCGCCGCATAGGCCGCGCCGACAGCGGTCAGGCGCACCGAGCGCGTGCCGCGATCGAAGAGCTGGATGCCCAGCCTGTCCTCGATGTTGCGGATGGCCCGGCTGACAGCGCCATGGGTGACGTTGAGTTCTTGCGCCGCCCTTGAGAAACTCAAATGCCGGGCGGCGGCGTCGAAGGCGGGCAAGGCGGTGAGGGGCGGCAATCTGCGCGGCATGGTTTGACCTGTGAGTGTTGCTCACAAATACTGCACAAAGAGTCGTTTGTCGTCCAGTCCAGAACAGCCCATTATTCAGGCGTACCAAGCATCCGCACCGGCCTTCCGGTTCATCGATGCGCTGAATTGACCAGACAAGTGTGAGCAATCGTCATGCTCGCCCCCGGGCGACATCGGCGGGCTTGCGCCCAATGAGACAGGAGATGGACAATGACCTTTACCCTTACACCCATCGGCGTCGCGATGAGCGGTCTTGCCATGCGAGGCGCGGCGATTTTCGAACGCCGCCGCACGCGGCGTCAGATTTCCCGGTTTTCCGACCGCCGTTTGCATGACATCGGCCTGGAACGCGACTGGGACGGTTCCATCCTTGGCAATGGGAGAGCGATATGACCAGCACCCTGATCATCGGCGCCACCGGGCTTCTCGGCAGCGAGATGGCGAAGGCCAGCGCGCGCAATGGCGACAACCTGCATGTGCTGGTCCGGCCGGCGACATCAAGCAATGAGGAACGCATGCGTCCGCTGAAGGACTTGGGGGCTGCCGTCCATGTCGGCGATCTCGACGACTATGACAGCCTTGTGCGGGCCGTCGGCAAGGTCGATCGGGTCATCAGCTCGGTGCATGTCGGGTCGGCCAGCGAGATGACGCTGGTACGCGCCGTCAGGGACGCGGGCGTCTCCCGCTATGTGCCGTCCGCGGGCTTCGGCCTCGACTTTGCCGCCGCCGCACCCGGCACGATCCAACCGCTCGACATCAAGCGGGCCGTCTTCGACGCGGTCAGGCAAGCCGATCTGCCTTATACGGTGATCTACACCAACGGCTTCTTCTCGACATGGGTGGCCACGCTGGGCGACCTGACGCGCTTCGGCTCGTCGCCGCTGCCGCCCGACGAGGTGACGCTTTACGGCGCAGGCAATGTGCCGGCGACCTTCGTCAGCGAGAAGGACATCGCCGCTGTCACAATGCGTGCGCTGGAAGATCCCAATGCCGTTCGCAGCGAAATCCGTATTGCGCAGAACAAGATCACGCAGAGTGCGATGATCGAGCTGTGGCGCCGGGTGAGCGGCCGTTCGCCGCACGTCAAGCAGATGAGCGCCGAGGAACTGGAGACGATGATCGCGGCGGCGCCAGGCCTTGGATTGCTGCGCGCGTTCTGGATCCGAGGCGAGACCGCGCTCGAGACGGCCACCCCCGAAGCGGGCGCGCTTTATCCGGAGCTGAAGTTCGAGAGCATCGAAAGCGCTTTTGTCGCGATGGCGGGCGCGGTGTGACTGTTAAACGGACGACGGAAGCCGCGCCCCGAGGCGCGGCTCCTGTCGTTGGCTTCCGGTGGCGGTTGACCCGACAGCTCATCCGGCCGATAGGTCCGCGCGAACAGCCCGAGACCTGCCGATGACCGACTTCAAAGATGCAACCCGCGCCGCCGACTCCGCCTGGCAGAACGATGTCCGCGCCGGCGTGCGCCATGTACGCGACCTCTCCTCCCTGCCGCTCGCGCCGGCCGAACGCGAAGCCGCGCAAGCCGCCGCCACGCTGCACAAGGTGCGCGCACCAAAAAGCTATCTCGACCTGATCGACTGGAACGATCCCGCCGATCCGATCCGGGCGCAGGTGATCCCGTCGCCTGGGGAACTGGAGGAGGCGGAGGGCGAGCTCGGCGACCCGATCGCGGATCACGAATTCAGCCCGGTGCCCAGGCTGACGCATCGCCACGCCGACCGGGTGCTTCTGTTCCCGACCTATCAATGCGCGGTCTATTGCCGGTTCTGCTTCCGCAAGGAATCGCTGACCTCGATCGGCCGTGGCTATACGCGCGAGGCGCTGGAGCCGGCGCTGGCCTATATCGCTGGCCATCCCGAAATCCGCGAGGTGATCCTGACCGGCGGCGATCCGCTGTCGCTCCCGGACGCGGCGCTGGCCGAAATCCGCGCCCGCATCGAAGCTATTGCCCATGTGCGGCTCCTGCGTATCCACACGCGCGTGCCGGTGGCGTTGCCTTCGCGCATCACATCAGGGCTGGTCGCGGCGCTGCAGGGCCGGCTGATGGTGACGGTGGTCACCCATTTCAACCACGCGCGCGAGATCACCGATGTCACCGACGCCGCATGCCTCAGCTTGCGGCAGGCAGGCTTCGTGCTGCTCAACCAGAGCGTTCTCTTGAAAGGCGTCAACGACAGCGTCGAGGTGCTGGAAGAGCTCTGCCGCGAGCTGATGTACCGGCTTGGGATAAAGCCCTATTACCTGCATCATGGCGACCTGGCGCGGGGCATGGCGCACCGGCGCACCACGATTGCCGAGGGCCAGGCGCTGGCCGAAGCGCTGCGGGCGCGATTGTCCGGCATCTGCAATCCGGTCTATGTGCTGGACCTGCCGGAAGGGGGAGGGAAGGTACCGCTCGGGCCGTGCCATGTCGAGGCACGGGACGGGCAGAGCTGGCGCATACGCGGGCTGGATGGCGCGGTGAGAGACTATCGGGAGGTGGTTGGCGTATAGGCCAACACCTATCCTGCGACAAACGCCAGCACGACCACGCGCGGGGCAACGCAATATGCGAGGCTGACCTTGCGGCCCATCCTCGTCGTCGCGCGGCCTGCGTCGAGGTCCACGGCGATATCCTCGTAGCCCAGCACTTCGCGATCGAGCGGATAGGCCGCCTTGTAGACCGCCTCCTTGGCGCAAAACAGAATGCGGCCGGCAAGCCGTCGGTCGGCCGAGCCCATCCGATCCGCCGCTGTCGAGACGATCGCGAAAATGTCGTCGGGCAGAGGTAGCGCCGGCTCGACGTCGATGCCGAGCGAGACGATGCGGCCAACAGGCGCGACCGCGGCCACCGCCATGTCGTCGTCATGCGCGAGCGAGCCCGTCATCCCCCCGGGCCAGGCGGGCGCGCCGGATGGCGAGCGCAAGAGCGCGAAACCGTCGAAGCCGGCATCGGCCAGCAGCCGGTGCGCGATCCAGCGCGCCGCGCCGCTGGCCCGCCGCATGGCCGGCTGGCGGGCGGGGATGGAGCGTGCCTCCGGCGGCAGCAGATGGACCTCGTCACGCCTGCGGATGATCCGGCAACCGGTGCGGATCCCGGCAGGGGCCATGGCGGCCATGGCGCGGGCGAGGGCGATTTCCTCGGACGGATTGGCTGACGGTGTCATCGACCGCCGGCCGGGAGCACGAGATCGGCGATCATTTCTCCGTCCTCGTCGAGCCCTTCCTCCACGAAACCGGCGCTCCGGTAGAGCCGCCGTGCCGCCTCGTTCCCGGGTTCGTAGCAGATCGACACGTGCCTGATGTGGCCGAGCCTTCCGATTTCCTCCAGCACCGCCCGCAGCGCGGCCTTGCCATAGCCCCGGCCCTGCCATGCGCGGTCGATCATGAAGCGGTAGATGCGCGCCTCGTCATCGTCCCGCGGCGCCTCGTACATCAGGAACCCGACGAGCTGGTCGCCAACCATCACGGCGCGTGGCCGCGCGTCCCGGTCGGATCCGGCTTCGCGCAGCGAGTCCGCATTGCTGGCGACGAAATCCATCTGCTCCGGAGCCAGTCGCAGGGCCGTGACCAGGGTTCGGTTGGCCTTGGTCACGGGAGCGATACGGATGTCCAAATTGCCGGGCGCGCCGTCCGTCAAGGCGCCGACGCCCTGGAGCCCTCGCTGACGGGCTCCACGAACCGATGCAGCTTGGCCGGGTTGCCACGCCAGATGGAATTGGGCTCCAGCTCCTCGCCCTTCATGACGAAGGCGTCGGCATCGACCATCGAACCTTCGCCCATCACGACGCCGTAGTGGACGAAAGCGGAAGGCCCGAGCGTGCAGCCCTTGCCGATGCGGATGAAGTCGGACTTGAACGCGCCTTCCTCCAGCGAATGGGCCTGGATCACGCAACCCTCGTTGAGCGTGACATCGTCGCCGATCTCGACCAGCGAACGCTCGGTCAGGTTGGCGCCGCCGTCATAGACTCTGCTGCCCACCTTGACGCCCAGCATGCGCAGGATCATCGGCCGGAACGGCGTGCCGCTGAACAGGCGCACGATGGGCGAATCCGCGAGCTTCCAATGCCGTTCGTGGCGCCAGAAGGTGACGTCGTAGATCGTCGTTATCCGAGGCTTCAGCTTGCGAAAGCCAAGGCTTGCCCGCTCGACGAAGATGTAGAACGGAATGGTTATCGCCGAGGTCAGAAGCACCGCCACGAAGAGGGCGACTTCCGCCCATTCGGTGTAGTAGTTCAGCGCCCGGTCCCAGATCGCCAGCGTGGCGAACAGCATGACCCATTGCGTCGCCATGAACAGGACGATCGTCACCAGATTGTGGAGGTTCTTGAGCGGAATGCGCCTGCGCCGGTCTTCCTCGTCGATGCCGGCGATGAGTTCCTTGTCGCGGTTCACCATGCGCGGGATTTCAAAGGGCGGCGAGCCCAGAAGGCCGACATTCTCGCGCAACGGCCCGTCGATCGGCACCATCACCTTGGTGCCGAGCAGGACGTTGTCGCCCGTGCGTCCATCCGGCGGATAGTAGATGTTGTTGCCGAGATAGTTGCGCTCGCCGATCCGTGTCGGCTCGAGCCGGAACGCGGAGGCGGACTTGTGCATGTTGATCATGAAAAGCCCGTCCGACACCATGGTCTGGGTGCCGATCTCGCACAGAAGCGGGTTTTCGTGCTGCTGGTTGGAGCCGAAATTGGAGCCGGTCTGCACCACCTTGTTGAGGTTCCAGCCGATGGCGCTCATGTAATGGACGATGGCCGAGCTGTCGCCGAACACCAGCCCGAGCACGCGGGAGTTGCTGGTGAACTCGGCAACCGTCTGCAGCCAGTAGCGGAAGCCGTAGAGCGTGTAGGTGCGGCCGGGTTTCAGGATCAGGCTGAACAGGCGCGGCACCAGCGTGGCGGCGAGGAAGGCCACGGCGATGTAGCCGAAAAGCGTGACCGTGGTGCCGATCGCCACAATGCCGATCGTCTCCTGATAATCGTCGCCGACATTCTCCCAATAGCTGTGGAACAAAAGCGGCAGCGGGGTGACAATGGCGAACAGGCCTACCAGCTGCACAGCCTCGTAGAGGAAGCGCCGGAAGCGGGGAGGGTTGACATTGCGCACCTTGCAATAGTCGGCCGTGGTCGGCACCGCCGGCGATCCATGCCAGTGTTCGCCGTCGGGAATGCTTTGCCCGCGCTGCAGCGAGGACGAATGGCCGAGCTGGCCATCGTCGCCGATCGCGGTGTCGATGTCGAGCGTGCAGCCGACGCCGACGAAGGCATCGCGGCCGATGGTCAGCGGCCCGGTGTGGATATAGCCGGCCTGGGCGCGATAGCCGAGGATCAGCGATTCCTTGCGCAGGATCGTTCGGTCGCCGATCGAAATCAGGTCCGTGCACACGGGCACGGCGCGGGATTCGATGACCACGTTCTTGCCGATCCTGGTCCCCAGAAGTTGCAGGTAGAGGCTGTAGAGCGGGCTGCCGCGGAACAGCACGACGGGCGCCGAGCGGATCAAGGTCTTGACCACCCAGAAGCGATAGTAGCGCAGCCCCCAGATCGGGAACGCTTCCGCCTTCCAGCGACCCACCAGCACCCATTTGGCCAGGATGGCAAAGCCCGACATGCCGAAAAACACGCCGGCCGACAGCACCACGCACCTGAAATAGAGCCGCAGCGGATCGTCGAGCGTGTCATAGACCCAGTTGAGGCCGCCATTGAGCGCCCACAACGCCACGTAGCTGTAGGTCGCGTAAAACAGCAACTGCGCCGCGCCGCAGGTCCAGTAGGCGAGGTCGGATGCCCGACGGGTGAGAACGGGCTCGGTGGTGGCCACCGTCATCTCTTCGGCCACGCTCAGGTGCTTGGCCAGGCGCGCCACGGTCGGATAGAGATAGATGTCGCGCATGGACGTCGTCGCCCATTCCTTGCGTGTGCGCACGCGGGCACAGAAATGCGCCATCAGCAGCGAGTTGGCGCCAAGGTCGTCGAAGAAATTGTCCTCGACGGACACGTCGTCGAATTTCAGCACGGCGCATAGCGCGTCGGCCAGGAAACGCTCATCGTCATTGCCGGGCGCCACCATGGCGCGGTCGGCCGAAAGCCGGACGCTGGTCGGTTTGGGAAGCTGGTGAAGGTCGACCTTGTTGGAGACCGTCATCGGGATCGCCGGCAGTTCCTCCAGGTAGGAGGGCACCATGTAGTCCGGCAGCCGCCGCTTCATCGTCTGCGCGATGTCGGCGCGCGAAAGCGCCGGCTGGCCGGCCTTGGGCGCGTAGTAGGCAACGAGTTCGACACGGCCGGGTTCGATCTCCCAGGTGGTGACGGCGGCCTGCGCGATCCCGGGCTGGTCCAGCAGCACGGCCTCGATCTCGCCGAGTTCGATGCGATAGCCGCGGATCTTCACCTGGGTATCGATGCGCCCGGCATATTCGATCTCGCCGACGTCGTTGATCCGGCCAAGGTCGCCGGTGCGGTAGATGCGCCTGGACGGGTTGTTCGGCAGGCCGAGGAAGTCGGCAATGAACTTCTGCTCGGTCAGGTCCGGCCTGTTGAGATAGCCGACCGCCAGCCCGATGCCGGCAATGCCGATCTCGCCCAGTTCACCGGGCTCGGCAAGTTCCGGCACGGAGGGGTCGAGAATGACGATCGAATAGGTGGGCAGCGGCGCGCCGATCGTCACCGGCCGGTCCGGCGTCAGCGCGCCCATGGTTGCCGTGACCGTCGCCTCGGTGGGGCCATAGGTGTTGAGGATCTGCCGGCCGGGCTTCGACCAGCGCACCACCAGATTGTGGGGGCAGGCCTCGCCGCCCACCAGCAGCGTGCGCAGGCTGGGCACGTCCGATGTCATCGACGACAGAAGCGTCGGGCTGCAGGCCATGCAGGTGATGTCGTGATGGCGCAGGAAATCGACGAGCTCTTCGCCCACCAGAGGCATCTGGCCCGGTGCCGGCACGACGGTCGCGCCGGCGACGAACGGCACCCAGATCTCCTCGGAGGAAAAGTCGAAGGCGATGGTCATGCCCTGGTAGACGCGGTCGCCCGGCCGGTAGCCGTAAGATGCCGCGGCGACGCGGATGAAGTTGACGAAGCTCTGGTGGCGGATGGCCACGCCCTTGGGGCGGCCGGTGGTGCCGGAGGTGTAGAGGATGTAGCAGATGTCGTCGGCTGGAGAGGGCGCCTTGTGCGGCTTCAGCGGCGCGCTGGATTGTTTGGAGATTTCGGCGGAAGCGCTGTCGATCAGAAGGTGCGGAACGGGCAGTTGACCGGCCCGCGATGCGTAGGCGGCAATGGTGACGATCAGGCTGACGCTGGCGTCTTCGACGATGAGCGCCATGCGCTCTTCGGGAAACGCGGTGGCCAGCGGCACGAAGGCGGCCCCCGCCTTCACCACCGCCAGCAAGGCCACATAGGTTTCGGCGGACCGGTCGAGGATGAGGCCGACCCGGTGACCCGGCTGCACGCCGCGCTTGATCAGCAGACGGGCGAACTGGTTGGCGCGGCTATCCAGCTCACTATAGGTCCAGGCACGGCCCTCGGAGATCACCGCCGGCAGCGTGGCGAATGTTTCGGCGAGTTGCTCGAAGACCTTGTCGAGCCGCTCGTCGGGCTGGCCTGCCCAGGCAAAATCGGCTCCCACCAGGACCTGGCTGCGTGCTTCGGAGCCGATTCCTGCAGCCAAATCGACGCTGCCGGAGCGAGCCTCGGGCTCTGCGCCCGATCTTGCCGTTTCCCTGTCCAGTTCGGCGATATCGATACCGTGGTCCATTTCCAAACTTTCTCGTCCTGGCGAAGCCGTCACAGGCGCATCTCGATCATGCCGCCGCTCGAGCAGGCATTGTCGGCTGCGCCGCCGCTGCAATTTGATCGTTGTTGATGGAGGTGGAATGACCGAAGCTTCCAGGACGGAAGATTCCGTTATCCCGGCCGGCGATCACCGACCGGCTGGCACCCCATTTCGGCCGGGCGGTTATCACAGAATCGGCCGCTCCGTCCTCACAATTCGGCAGCGTGGGCGCGCGGCACAGGCGTGCGCATCGCCCGGGGGCCGCCGGCGGCGAGCGACATGCCGGGCAGGGCACCCATCCATCCGTCCGAACCTCGTTGCATTGCCCCGTACCTATGCCGTGCGCCTGTGCGGCGGCCGGATTTCCGGCCGTTGAGGGATGCTTATGCCATCCGATCTTTTCGCCAGTTTTTCTGAAGTGTTGAATCTTGTTTCTGAATTGTGTCTGGCCGCCCTTCCGCATGGCCGCCGCCGCCGCTTCGCGCCCTTGCAGAAAAATCTCACGCCGCCCGGGAATAAAGCATGGCCTTCGCGGGTCTTGTTATCAGCGGGGCCGACCGGCCCGCGACGCGAAGAAACGAAAAGGATTATCGAAATGACCAAGCTCGCTCTCAGCGTGGCCGCGATGCTGCTCGCCTCGAGTTCCGCCTTTGCCGGCAGCGACCATTTCGGCGCCAACACCGCCGACCAGACGCGCGCCACCGTCGACACCAATGCCACCGCCTCGATCCCCTACACGGCGCGTCCTGACGGCGTCGACACAAAGGTGAGGACCGGGCCGAGCCGGCCGGCGACCAAACCCGACGCGGACGAACCCGGCCAGGGCATCTGGGGCAACTGAGTTCATGGAGCGGCACCGGCTCCCGACAGTGCCGCTCCGCTCCGCGATCGGTGACGAAGGGCCAGGGGCTTGGCCCTTCGTCATTCCCTTTGGCTTTCGCGACTTAGCCACCACTCAACACTGGAGATCACCATGTTCAGCATGACACGCCGCACAGTGCTTCAATCCGCCGCCGCCGCTGCCGCTTTCGGCCTTGCCGGCAAGCTGGAATTCACCCGGCCCGCTTTCGCCGAAACGGCGGTGGAACCCGCCGTCGGCTTCTACAAATACACGGTCGGCGACATCGAGGTCACCGCCGTCTATGACGGTATCTGGAGGAAGCCGCACGACCCGGCCTTCATCAAGGACGTCTCTGTCGACGAAACCAAGGCGGCGCTCGCCAAGGCCGGGCTGACCACGGACTTCATGCCCATTCCGCTCACCGTCGTCGTGCTCAAGATGGGCGGCAGGCTGATCATGTTGGACGCGGGCTCGGGCGTCGGCCAGTGGCAGACCAATGCCACGCATCTGCCGGCCAACATGGCCGCCGCCGGCATCGACTACAAGGCGATCGACACCATCATGATCTCGCATTTCCACCCCGACCATGTCTGGGGGCTGATGGAGAAGGGCACCAACGCGCCGGTGTTCCCCAATGCCGAGCTGATCGTCAATGCCACCGAATACAATTGGTGGACCGACCCCGGCAGGCTGGCCAAGCTGCCCGAGGGCCGCAAGCCGGCCGGCAAGCGCATCGCCGAGAACTTCCCGAAATGGAAGAACTGGAAGCTGGTCGAGGACGGCGCCGAGGTCGTGCCGGGCATCCAGATCATCGCCGCACCGGGCCACACGCCCGGCCACTCGGTATACCTCGCCAACTCCGGCAAGCAGCAACTGATGATCTCGGCCGACACCATGTATGTGCCGGCGCTTCTGGCGCCGCATCCGGAATGGCAGGGCAGCTACGACCAGGACGGACCGACGGCGATCGCCACGCGCCACAAGATCATCGATCGGGTGATCGCGGACGACATTCATATTTCCGGTTCGCACTTCCCGTTCCCGGGCACCGGCGTCTTCGTGAAAGACGGCAATGCCTATGGCTTCACGCCGGTTCAAGTTTGAACGCGGCACCCGGACAAAGCGAGAAACACAATGAAACAATTTTTCTTGGGCAGAAACGCCCTGTTCGGCCTGCTCGGCGCCATTGCCGTGCTGGCCGTCGTTCCCGTCGCAACCGTCATGCCGGCCTATGCGGTCGATGACATCGAGGGCGCCGACGCGCCCGACCTCACCGCCGTCCAGGCCAAGATCGACGCCAAGGACTACAAGGGCGCGCTGGCCGATTTGCGGGACCTCGCGCAGGACAATCAGCAGGCCGACGTCTACAATTTGCTCGGCTTCACGCTGCGCAAGACCGGCGACTTCACCACCGCGCTGACCTATTACAACAAGGCGCTGGAGCTGAAGCCCGACCACAAGGCGGCCCGCGAGTATCTGGGCGAGCTCTATGTCGAGACCGGCGACATGGCCAAGGCCAATGAGCAACTGGCCTCGCTACGGAAACTGTGCCCGGCAGGCTGCGACGAGCTTTCCGACCTGCAGAAGGCCATCGACACCAAGGTGACGCAGTAAGTTCCCCCTCACCCGGATTGCCGAGACCGAATTGCAAGGAACAATTCGGGTCAATCCGACCTCTCCCCGGGGGAGAGGAGGGCGCTGGCTCTGACACAAGTCTCTTCTCCCCAGCTGGGGAGAAGGTGGTCGCGAAGCGGCCGGATGAGGGGGCTTGGCGCTGACCTGGAACCTGGTGAATCCCGGTTCGGGCGCCCGTGGCTGGCGCCCATTGCCGGAGCCGGCGCCTCTCCCTCGAGCCGGCTCCGGCCCTTTCAAGCATCATAGGCGGCAGCCGTCCCCGCGCAGCGCCTGCACGGTTTCAAAAACATCGGAGCCCAACCATGACCCTGAACGAACGCGCCGCGAAGCCGCACCGCCTCGCCACCAGACTTTGCCTGAGGGATGCGACCCTGCTCGCCGGACGCCTGCTTTTGTCCCTCATCTTCCTGCACGAGGGCGTGACACTGGCCACCCATTTCGAAGGCGCCGCCAAGGCGATGGCGGCCCTTGGCGTCGGCCTGCCGCTGTTCGTTGCCGTCGTGGCGCTGCAACTGGGGGCAGGGTTCTCCGTCGCAACGGGCTTGCTGACGCGGCCTGGCGCCGTTGGTCTCGGCCTGTTCTGCCTGGCGACGGCCATGCTGTTTCACACCAACTTCGCCAGCCAGAACGAACTGCTGCATTTCGAAAAGGATCTGGCGATTGCCGGCGGCATGTTCATACTGGCCATGACCGGTGCCGGCAGGGTCTCGCTGGACTGGTTGTTGGCCTGTCACCTGCTGCGGCGGCGGCGCGACAAGGACATGGTGGCAGCGCTGCTTGCAGTCGAGAACCAGTTTTCCGTGCAGGTTAGGCCGCCGGTCTGAGGCGAGCCGCGCCCCCGCCCGGTCCACGCGCGTTTACGGCACGCACTTTGCTGGAACCAGCTTCGATGCTCCGCATTCTTTAAGCAGGGACTGAAGGAGCGTGACGTGAAAGCGATATTGGCACTGGTCTGCGGCTTTGTTTTGACTCTCGCGGTCTTCGGTAGCGGCCTCGGCTTTGCCTTCTGGGTGCTTGCCGCCAAGTCCCCGCATGAGGCAAGGCCGACGGTCAGCGTGGCGGAATTGTGGACCAGGAACGCGCGGCCGGTGGATAAGGCGGCGCAAAATCTCCAGCGCTTGCCGGCCGACCAGCCCGCCCCGTCCGATGTCGCCGTCAAGGAACCGGCACCGGACACGACCGCGACCGGTTCGATCGCACCGGCCGCTGCAGCCGATGCGCTGCCGGCGTCCCATGTCCGGTGGTGTGCCGACCACTACCGTTCATGCCATCCCGACGACAACAGCTATATGTCCTATAGCGGGCAGCTACGTCCCTGCGTCTCGCCCTATCTCGACGCCGGCGCCGACCAGGGTACGCAGCCCGCGGCGGCCGTCAGCTATGTCGCCGCGGGAGACGCCGCGTCGGCCGCCACGACGGCGCTTTCCGCCGACCATATCGATTCCTGCTTCAGCCGCTACCGCTCCTACCGGCCCGATGACAACAGCTACCAGCCATATTCCGGCGGACCCAGGCGTCAGTGCGAATAGCCACGCCGGCGGCGGGGCGGGCGGCTGCAAGGCGGCGCCTTATGATCTCCAATGATCACGCAAATTTTTTGGATCGTTCGCACCGGCGCGGCGTTCATGCCTCACACGAGTGGAGGAATGGAAATGAACGACGACCGAGACGACAAAATCAGGGACCGTGACGACAAGATCAAGGACCGTGCCTACGAGATCTGGCAACGCGAAGGCGCTGTCCATGGCGACCACGAGCGGCACTGGCACCAGGCCGAGATGGAGATCGACAGGGAAGCCGCCCTGCCGCTGACTGCCGACGATGCGCTGCCGCAAACCGGCGAGATCGCCAGCTCCGACGTGCTGACGGTCGAGGACCTGGCCATCCGCACCGGCATATCGGGCGACGAGGCGCAGGAGCTGCTCGACAGGCTCGGTACCGACCGCGCCGCGATCGAGCAGGCCGCGCGCGGGCTCAAGGCGAGGAATCGCGGCTAGGTCACGAAATTATCGAGGGAAAAGCCGTTCCGCGCCTTCCCTGGAATCGCCCTGACCAGCGCCCGAAAAGCAATGCCCCGGGCAGCCAATGCGGTCGTCTGGTGCTGTGCGGTCGGCAACATCCATAGCGGCATCAGCGACGGAAAATCGGGCGGAGCCAAATCAGTCGGAACCCTTGGCCGCCTCGAAGGTTCACCCTGTCCCAACCAAGGAGATGTACTCATGGACCATGCCAATCACGTAAGGCTGAGCAACGCCGAACTCACCGCTGACGTTCTGGACGGCGCCACCATCTACGGCCCCGACGACGAGAAGATCGGCTCGGTCGACCACCTGCACGGCAGCCAGGTGGTCATCGATGTCGGCGGCTTCCTCGGCATCGGCGCCAAGCCGGTCGCCGTCGCCGCCAGCGAACTCGATTTCATGCGCGACGAGGACGGCGACGTCCATGCCGTGACCAACTGGACCAAGGACCAGCTGAAAGCCATGCCCGAACACCGCGACTGACAGGGAGGGGGGCTCGGCGACTGCCGGGCCCTTCGTCTTTTCCAAGGGAGAGACCGATGATCAGGAAGCTGAAAGACGGAAAATACCGGCTTTATTCGCGCAAGAAGGACGAGAAGACGGGCAAGCGGCGGAATTTGGGGACGTTCGACACAAGGGAAGCGGCGGAGAAGCACGAGCGGGAGGTGCAGTATTTCAAGCGGCATTGAGGGGGGCAATGACCGTCAACGAGTGTGCGCCATTCATCCGATAGCGAGACGCGAATGGAGAGCCGATTCGTTAACATCAGGCGCTTACACGAGGCTCGTAATCTAGATTTGCAAGCGCGAGAGCGGGCGATGCTGCGTCCCACTGCAGACGGCGAGTTACTATCGAGAGATCCGGCGCGCTTACAACAAAACGCTCATCATAACGAGCGTACAACGTATCAAAGAAGCCGTTGAGCATCAAAGGGCTGCCCTCTGTCGGAAAACTATCCAGCAAATCGTTCTTTCGAGGGGCATGCATTTCAACGAGGCCAAAGCCTATTGCTTCATAACGGCTCACGTCATTGCGGATCCCACGACGGCCAACCAATTCGCGCAAGGCATTGTGGAAGCGGACTATGGCGGCAACTGGTTCGCCCCCTTCCGTTAGAGCAATGTCGTTCGCGGTTAACGTTTTCGCGGCCTCTGCGGTATCCTGCATATTGGCTGCGACCGAGGCAGCGTCACCCAGCGCCGTCTCTATGTTTCGATTAGCGCGGAGAAGGACAAGATAGCCAAGCACAAGAGCCGGATATGTAATGTGCAAATTAGTGCATTCATCAATCGTTTCTTCCATTCTATTAGTTAGGTTTCTAAACGCGCCAGTCACTCCTTTACATGAGACAGCCAGTACGGGTCCAATACCGTCTCGTGTCACAACGACATCCACATTTTTGGTCTTTAGTCCGCCGAGAACGGTTCGCTCACCGCCGCGAGACAACGTCGGTTCATAGTGGAGTTTTGGAGGGCGGCCAGCACCGCGCTCTACCTTGAATGGTGGTCTGGGTACAATATCGTCGGGGTCAAAGCCACCTTCAACCACCAGCCGACAGGCAACATACCAATGTAGAGGTTTAATATGGCTGGCGCTTTGAGTTTTTCCCGTGAACTCGGCGAACGCCGCGAGAGCCTCAGACTGACTGGTCCACTGACAGGTCTTCGCCTCTAGATTAATGGGCATAGTGTCTCCAGCCTTGGAGCGTTTTAACAGCGTCCTCTAGTGCTTCATCAATAGTGCCGACAAGCAAATGTTCTGCTGGAAACAATATCCGGGTGGCTTCTCTAGGCTCTAATTTCAACATGCCACCCCCAAGTGCATGACCTTCCAGTTCGCAGCTGAGGCGCACAAATGAGCTGAGCCACAGTGGGAGCAGTTTCTTAGCTAAAATTTTGTCTCTTATGCGAACGGAATGCACGCTATTAGTGCATGTAATCCCTGCAAGATTTTGGGCTAGATTCACCGAGCGACCTGACATGTAACTCAGAACGAAATCGGGCACTTGGACGTCTGGCACCGCATACCAAGGGGTGCGATTGCTGCACTTATAGCCAAGCCGAGCTTCGCGCCCGATGCTGCTGTCTAGATATTGCCGAATACTAAGCGGCAGTTCCTGCTCCCGCTTAAGGCGAAGTAGCAATATCTTGTCGTCACTTTTGGTCCATGCTGCAACGGTTGCATGTGTTATCTGTTTGCTGGGCATCGCGCGACCGTTGCGCAGGCTTGGGTGCAAGAATTCCGCCGGAATCTTAAGGCGCTTGGCTTCCGAAGGGCGCAGGTGAAAGAAATCATTGTCGCCGCTTACATATCCAATCCCAATACTCGCGAAATCCCCAAACCGCCTGCTACTTGGGTCACGAATGGCGGTTGTATAAATCTCCCGTACTTTCTCGGGCAGAAGATAGGGTCGCAAACGGCGAGACCAGGTAGTCCGCCACTCTTTCAAATCAATAAAGCAGTTGGGCTTTGGCCGCTGCCCGGCAGGTTTGAATTCATCGCAAACGGTAAGCTCAATATGTGAGGCCGAGCTGCCGCGTCCATCCGTATAGATGAGCCAGCAGTCCTCGGAGAGGGAGGAAAAAAGCTTCTTCCGGATGGCTATGATGTGAACTCGGGAGAAGGATCGTACGAGATATTCAAGCAGAGGCGCAGCATACGGTGCATGGCCTATTTCCGCTGGCACCACAAAGGCCATTCGCCCTCCCGGCTTCAGTAGTCCGGCGGTTGCCACGAGAAATGGAGCCCAGGAAGACGCAAGGCCGGTGAACTGCACCCCCTCGCGCGCGCACAATGCCAAAGCGCGATGCCGAACCTCACCCTTGAAGGTTTGATAGCGAATAAAGGGTGGATTACCTGCAGCACACTCGAAGCGTTCAGTGGTCGCTGCAGCCCAGGTAAAAAAATCGCCTTCGTGAACCAACGCCCAGGGAGCGACTGAAATTGCTGCCTGCGCTGAAATCGGGTTCTGTTCTATGCCGACCGTGTTGCGATGTGCCGAAAGAAACCGACCGTCTCCGCACGACGGATCGAGCAGGCGGTCCGAAGGATCTCGGATGGTCCAAGCAACAAGAGCCTGCGCAACATCGCCCGGTGTAAAATAGGCACCGGACCGTTTTTCGACAATATCGGCGAATCATGAGTCATCATGGCTTGACCTTGTAGGACTGGGTGGGTTCTTGCAATGAAAGAACATAGTGGGAACATGCGACCTCAGCAATAGCCAAATTCAATCAAAGGTTGACACGCTTGAGTCAATGCAACCCCCACCCCCATTAACCATTCGTTAACCATTCGCGCCCTAGCGTTTACCTCTCAGTAAGGATTCGCCAGCCGTGACTTTTGCCGCCCCCCTGGAGACCAAATCCATTCGCTTCCGCGCCCGTTCTTTCGTCGCCTTCACGCTGGCGCCGGAGGCGCCGATCGCGGCTTGGCTGGAGGGGCTGGATCACTGGATCGGCAATTCGCCGGGGTATTTTGCCGGGCGGCCCGTGGTGCTCGATTTGAACACGCTGAAGCCTGAGGTCGCCGACATCGCGCTGCTGGTCGCTTCGCTCGGCGCGCGCGGCATAAGGGTCTATGCGATCGAGCTCGAAGGGGCTGCGCTCGGGCTTGACCTGCCGCCGCTTTTGACCGGCGCCAAGGAGGCGACCACGGACGGCCTGCTTCCCGGCCGCAAGGGCAAGGCGGAGGCGGCGGAAGAAGCAGGCAAGCTGGAGACGGTGTTTTCGGAACGCGGCAAGGATGCTGGCAGGCCCGGCGAGGGCAAGGTCGACGAAATCAAGGCCGAGGCCGGCAAGAGCGAGGCCGCCAAGGCGGCGGACGCCGGCGTTGTGGAAACGGCGCAGGCCGGCACGCTGATGATCAAGTCGCCGATCCGCTCGGGCCAGTCGGTCTTCCACCCGCATGGCGATGTCATCGTGCTCGGCTCGGTCGCTTCCGGCTCGGAAATCATCGCGGCGGGCTCGATCCATGTCTATGGCACGCTGCGCGGCCGCGCCATCGCCGGCTCGCAAGGCAACAGGTCGGCGCGCATCTTCTGCCGCAGGAACGAGGCGGAGCTGATCTCGGTCGATGGCTGGTACACCACCGCCGAGGAGATGGAAGGCGTCTCGCGCGGCAAGGCGGTGCAGGCTTTCCTCGAAGGCGACATGCTCGCCGTCGTGCCGCTGAACTAGGGCGGCGCGATGCTGACGCCCGGTTTCACGGTTCCGGCCCGGACTGGCGCGGAGACAAGATCGCCGCGCGCAAGCTTCGGACCGGTTTGGGATGGCATGATGGCAGGCTCTGACAACAACCGTGCGGCGCACGGCAACGACAACAGGCAACGGAGGCTTTTTCCATGGGCAAGGTAGTGGTCGTCACATCGGGCAAGGGGGGCGTCGGCAAGACCACCTCGACGGCCGCGCTCGGGGCCGCGGTCGCCAAGACCGGCAAGAAGGTGGCGCTGGTCGATTTCGACGTCGGCCTGCGCAATCTCGACCTGATCATGGGCGCCGAGCGGCGCGTGGTGTTCGACCTCGTCAACGTCATCCAGGGTCAAGCCAAGCTGTCGCAGGCGCTGATCCGCGACAAGCGCGTCGACACGCTGTTCCTGCTGCCGGCCTCGCAGACGCGCGACAAGGACGCGCTGACGGAGGACGGCGTCGGCGAGGTGATCGACAAGCTGCGCTCGGTCTTCGACTATGTGTTCTGCGACAGCCCGGCCGGCATCGAGCGCGGCGCGCAACTGGCCATGCGCTTCGCCGACGAGGCGGTCATCGTCACCAATCCGGAAGTGTCGTCGGTGCGCGATTCCGACCGCATCATCGGCCTGCTCGACGCCCGCACGATGCGCGCCGAACAGGGCGAGCAGATCGCCAAGCACGTGCTGGTCACCCGTTATGACGCGGCGCGGGCCGCGCGCGGCGAGATGCTCTCGATCGACGACGTGCTGGAAATCCTCTCGGTGCCGCTGCTCGGCATCATCCCGGAAAGCCAGGATGTGCTGCGCGCCTCCAACCTCGGCTCGCCGGTCACGCTGTCGGAACCGCTCAACAACGCCGCACGCGCCTATCTCGAAGCGGCACGGCGGCTGGAAGGCGAAGATCTGCCGGTGGTGGTTCCCTTCGAGCGCAAGGGTTTCCTCGACCGTCTGCTCGGAAGGAGGGCCGCATGAGCATCCTCGACCTCTTCAAGCGGCGCACCAGTGCGCCGGTGGCGCGCGAGCGGCTGCAGGTGCTGCTGGCCTATGAGCGCCGCAGCCGTGGCCAGCCCGATCTCGTGTCCATCCTGCGCGAGGAGATCATGGCTGTGATCGCCAAGCATGTGCAGATCGACCAAGACTACATCCAGGTCTCGATGGATCGCGGCGAGACCATGTCGACGCTGGAAATCGACATCCAGATCCCCAACAAGAGCGCCGTGCCGCTGGCCATGGCGGGCTAAAAACCGCCGCGCTTTTTCCTCGCCCCACTCCAGAGCGGTTCAGCGTTTGATAGAATCGCTGAACCGCTCTAAATCTTTGTTTTCACGCAATTCCGGACGGAAAACCGCTACGCACTTTTCCTGAATTGCTCCAGGAGGGGGCGAGGAAGCCGGATTTGCCGAGGCCCGGACCGCCGGCATTTGTCCAGATCAGTTCAGCGAAAATTTCGACCTGAAGCTCTCGGCGGTGTTGCGGTTGGGATAATCCTGATCCGGTATCGCAACGCCGAGATGGCCGCACAGCGACTCCCAGCCGTCGCCAAGAGCGTGGACCAGCAGCCGCTCCGGTGGCACCCTGGCGTAAACCTCACGGACATTGGCCTCGTAGCAGGCAATGGCATGCGCCCGGTCACCGGGCCGGCCGCCGAACACCTGCTTGGCGATCAGGGCAAGGCCCAGCGACTCCTGATCCACGCTTCGCTCAAGCCCCGCCGCGATCGTTTTTTCAAAACTCTCCCACCAGTTTTCGGCCGAGCGGTAGGTCAGGATCACCCTGGCGTCCGGATAGAAGTCGATCAATTCGCGCCAGTAGTATGCCGAGGGCCAGTCCAGACAGGAGACATAGCCGCAGAGCAACTGGTTCCAGTCCGGCGCAGCACCTTGGGCCAGCGCACGCCACATCCGTTTCTGCTCCTCGTTGCCGATCGCTTCATGCATGTGATGACAAGGGCCGAAGCCGAGAATGGCCAGCGCCTCCCGCATCGAATCCGTGCCCGTTCGGCCGAAGCCGGTTCCGATTACCTTGATCGACATCTCCACACCCTCCCGTTCGATCCGCAAGCCGATTGCCGGCAGCATATCAGACCGCAGATGACGATCGCCATCGCCTTCGGCAGGGGCGAACAGCGCCGACGCTCAAACCGCCGCGAACGCCACGGTCTGCGCCGGAGGCTCGGCACCGGCTGCTCGCCGTGTCCAAATCACCAATGTCGAAAATTTACATTTCTCAACGGGGCCTTCCCTTGCGGAATAAGCGGATGTATGGATACATATTAGGAGTTTGTTAAATATCTGGTTTGGTTGCGTAAGAGGGAGTTCCGTATGAACTTCAAGAACCTGATCAAGCGTGCTGAAGACGTGGATAACGCGCTCCAGGAGTTGCAGGACGATCTGGCGGACGCCCTGGATGCCAGCCTCGACAGCGAATTCGAAGCACCGCCAAAGGGCGACGATGTCCCCGATGCCGCGTCAGGCGCCGACGCCTCGCCACCCAAAGCCGAAGCCGCGCATGCGGATGCCGCGGACAATCCGGACGGGGCGGGCAACGCCGAAACTGCTGGAACCGCGCAACGATTGATGCCCCATGCCCAGACCCGGCTGGCGGCGTTGAATGCTTTCGAAGGGATGTTCCACGACGCCAGGGATTACCTGGATGAGATCAATGGCAAACTGTCGGAGATCTCGACCTCGCACCATCTGACGCGGGAATTCCTCAACATCCTCCACACCGACATTCTTCGCGCCAACGAACTGGAGCTCGCAAACGCCGGGCTGATCGCCGAGCAGAGAATGCTGTCGGAAAAGTTGCACGACACCGCGGCAAAGCTGCGCGAGCGCGAGGGCGCGTGCGAATTGCTGCAGCAGCGCGAGACGAGCCTCGTCCAGGACCGGGAGACACTTCGCGCAACGCTTGCGGCGGTAAGGCTCGAACTCGCGGAGGCGGCCAACGCCAACGCCAAACGCGATGCCGAATTCGGCGACATCGCCAACCGGCTGACGGCCAGGACGGTCGAGGCAAACAGGCGCTTGCGCGAGAGCAAGATGCTGCGGGAAAAACATGTCAGCCTGTCGGCCGAACTCGACAAGGTGCTGAAGCGCGAGACCCAGGCGCGCCACAGGCTGGACGAGCTTTCGACAATCCATGCCAGCGAAGCGGCGCGGCTTGCCGAACTGCTGGCGGCGCTCGGCAAGAGCGAGAAGGAGGAGATCCGGCTGCAGAAGGCGCTCGAGGCCACACAGGCGAAGCTGGCCGAAAAGATCGAGTCGGCGAGCATGATGGAAGGCGACTGGGAAGCCGAACGGGCTCGCGCCCAGACGGAAATGGGCGGATTGCGTTCCGAGAAACAAGATCTGGAATCGCGGCTGGAGCGGGCTTCGAACGAAAACAGCGCAGCCGCCGCCGAGATTGCCAGGCTCAAGACCGACCTTGACGACGCGGTGACTGAAAAGAAAATCGCCGATGAAAGATTGGCCGCGCTCACGGATGAGAACGAAGCCGACAAGCTGAGCCTTTCGAAAGCGAACGCCAATCTTTCGCAGCTCACGCTGCAACAGGCGTCGGAGGACATCCAACGGGATGTCCAGCGGCAGGAATGCGAGGATCTGCGGGCTGAAATCGCGTCGCTCAACGCCCGGATCAAGGAATTGCTTCCCTACGAGCGGCTCCACAAGGCCACCAGCGGCCGGTCGCGCGAGGGCGAGGTGGTCGAGATCGCCGCCGTGGTGGCCGAGAAAGCCCGTGCAACGAGCCGGCGGCCCATCCGCAGGAACCTGCGCGCCACGTCATAGCTCGCTCGGCACACGCAGTCGCTGGCCCCGTTGCCTGGCGGCGTCCCGGCTTGGGCTGCCTTAACGATCCCGCCGGCCGCCGCCCTGGCGCAATCACACAGCCGCGAATACCACCGTCTGCGCCAGCCCGCCGCCCCGGCGGTTCTCCAGCGTCACCGTGCCGCCGTAGCGCTCGATGATCTCCTTGGCGATGGCAAGACCGAGGCCGGCGCCGGGAATGGATTGCAGGCGGCCGGGGTCGACGCGGAAGAAGGGCTCGAAGGCCTTGTTGATGAGGTCGGGCGGAATGCCCGGGCCGATATCCGATATGGAGAGCACGGCGCGCCCGTCGGCGAGGTCGAGCGCGATCGTGCAGGCCTTGCCGTGAGTGGCGGCGTTGACGATCAGGTTGCGCAGCGCCCGGCGCAGGCCGAGCGCGCCGGCGCGCACCGAAACCCCGTCGAGATGGCCGATCGAGACGGAATGGCCGAGCGTGGCCATCTCGGCTGATATGTCGCGGACCATCTTTTCCAGGTCCAGCGGCTCGACGGCATCCTGGTTGACCTCCTCGCGCACCAGGCGGATGGCGCTGTCGGCGATGCGGTCGAGTTCGTCGAGATCGTGCAGCCACTTGTCGCGCTCCTCGTCGAGGAATTCGGCGCGCAGCCGCATGCGCGTCATCGGCGTGCGCAGGTCATGGCCGGCGGCGGCCACCAGCCGCATGCGGCTCTCCATGGCGGTTTTCAGCCTGGATGAGAGCTGGTTCAGCGCATGGGCCGTCGCCTTGACCTCGGCCGAGCCTACCTCCGGCACGGGCGCCAGCACGCCGTCCGAACCGATCTTGGACACGGTGGCCTCCAGCATCTCGAGCGGCCGGATCAGCACAGAGGTGAAATAGACCGAGACGGCGGTGGCGCCGGCCACGATCAGCGAGATCCAGCCGGCGAGCACCAGCCATTCGCGCCTCGGCGGATCGATATGCGCAACTTCCAGGATCGCCCAACGGCTGTCGGGCAGGCGCATCGATGCGAACTGGGTGGGATCGTCGGCCTTCTCGCTGACGATGGCCTCGAAGTCGAAACCCCGGCGGCGCAGCAGATCATTGAGCATGGCCGTTTCGGCGCGGTCCACCTTGCCGGCGGCCGGCCGGTCGCTGAATTGCACCCGCAGCACATCGGGTATGGGTCCGGGCAGCAGCCGCACCACGAGCTCCATCTGCTGGGCAACCCAGGGCACGACGAGTTCCGGCGGCGGCCCACCGCCGCGCACGCTGAGCACGGCCACCGTCGCCAGGCCGACGACGCCGACGATCGAGGCGACCAGCAACAGGATCAGGCGCCGGCGCAGCGAGTTCACGCCTGCGCCTCCACGGTCTCGACGCGCGCGGTGAGCTGGTAGCCGCCATTGCGCACGGTCTTGAACAGCGGCCCGTCGCCGGTGTCGGTGAATTTGCGGCGCAGCCGGCTCATCAGCACGTCGACCGAGCGTTCGAGCGGATCGCGCTCGCGCCCTTGCGTGAGATCAAGCAGCTGGTCGCGCGACAGCAGCCGGCCGGGACGGTCGAGGAACACCTGCAGCAGGTCGAATTCAGCGCCGGTGAGATCGACGGCCACGCCTTGCGCGTCCGTCACCTTGCGGGTGTCCGGCTCCAGCCTGTAGCTGGCGAAACGATAGGCGCGGGGTGGGGAGGCCGGCGCTGCCTCTTCCGGCGTCGAGCGCCTGAGCACGGCGCGGATGCGGGCGGTAAGCTCGCGCGGGTTGAACGGTTTGCCCAGATAGTCGTCGGCCCCGAGTTCGAGCCCGATGATGCGGTCGACATCCTCCTTCAGCGCCGTCAACAGGATCACCGGGACGTGCGGCTTGCGGTCGCGCAGGGCGCGGCAGATATCGAGACCGGAACCGTCCGGCAGCATGACGTCGAGCACGACAAGGTCGAACTGGCCGGCGGCCAGCTTCTGCTCGCATTCGCGCCGATCGGCCGCCACCGAGACGCGAAAGCCCTGGCCGTCGAGATAGCGCCCGAGCAGGGTCCGGATTTCGCGGTCGTCGTCGACGACGAGGATATGGGGTTGTGGCTGCATCATCGTGCCCTTGCCCGCGATTATCGGGGCATGTCCTGATTATAGGGAGAGCGCCCTGAAGCGGCATGGAAAATTGCAACGCAATGTTTCTGGCCGGCTGATGGAAACATTCGGAAACAAATTGCCCTTTTGGGGAAACCTTCGGCAACACGCCGACGCGAAGCAGACAAACACGCTTCCTATCCTCCTGACGTCCAAGGCATGGATGAAAGGATATCGTCATGCGAAGCAGACTTCTTGCGCTCGGCCTGTTTTCCGCCGCCGCCATTCACCCCGCGCTGGCGGCGCAGCCCGAACCGGGCGCAGCGCCCGGCGAGCCACCCGTCACGGCAATGCAGGATGGACCAGACCATGGCCCGCAGGGTTTGGGCCCGCAGGGTTTCGGCCCGCATGGGCCGATGCGGCATGGTCCGCAGGGTTGGGGGCCGCAGCGCTTCGGACCCGAAGGCCTTGGCCCCCACCACATGGGGCCGCCGCCGGAATTCATGCTGGCCGCCCGGCTGGCCGCGCTCGAAACCCGCGTCGGCATCCGCGGCGAACAGCTCGACGCCTGGCGCGATTATACCAGCGCACTGCAGGCGGTGCTTTCGCCGCCGCGACCCGATCGCGGTCCTGGCGGCACCGGGGGGCCAGACAGCGGGCCGCGGGTAAAGGGTCCCGATGCGGGTCCTGTCGGCAAGCCCGATCCCTTCGCCTTCCAGGAAAGGCTGGCTGACGACGTCACGGCGCGGGCGGCCTCGGCGGCGAAGCTGAAGGACGCAATCGCCGAGCTGCGGGCCAAGCTCACGCCGGAACAACTCGAAATCCTCGCTTCGGCGGAACGCCCCAACGGACCACCCCCCGGTCGCTGGGACGGTTCGCCGGATGATGCAGCCAGTCCGGCAGGCCCGCCCAACGATGGCCTGATGACGTCGCCACCCCAGCCCGGGAATGGCTGACAACGCCGACCGGCTGCGCCGGCCGGCCCCGGTAGCCAACCCGTTCCCGGGCCGGCCGGTTTCCTTCCGGGATGGCGGATCGCGCCATCCCGAACCCTCGAGAATGAAGGCACGACGATGTGGGAAGCCCTGATGCTGCTGCGGCTGATCGCATCGGCCAGCCCTAAATTTCCGCTCGGCCATGCCAGACGGGCATGCCATGCGGCGCTGCCGGCCGACACGCTGAAGGGCGCGATCCGGCTGGACTTCGCCGCCTGGCGCCTGTCTCTCCCGCTTTCGCAACGGCCCGGCGAAAATCATGACCGCAAGATCGCGTAAGGCCGGCAAGGCGCTTGGCATGTCGGTCCCGATCGGCATAATGACGCGGAGGGCATCGCGGCCAGCCATTCGATCCTCGGGTGCGCTCCAGCCGAGAACAAGGGGCGCTACATGAGCCGCTTCGAAGCACTGCTCGATGCCGCCCGCGGATGGGCGCGGCCCTTCGTCACGACATCGACCGTTCCCAGCCTTGCCTCCGGCCGCCGGCGTTCGGCCTCGCTCCTCACGGCGCGATCCGATGCCCAGGCGGTCACCGCACCTCCAGCGAAAGATCGTTCAGCCCATGTCCATCCAGTCTAGCCAGTCCTCCCTGCCGGCTCGCCGGCTCGCGCCCTGGATGGCTGCGCTCGCAGCGGCCCTTCTGCTGGCGGCCTGCTCGCAGGAGGGCGGCAAGACGCCCGCGGGCATGGGCGGTGTCGGCAAGCCGGAAGTCGGCGTCGTCACGCTGCATCCGCAGTCGGTAGCGATAACAGCCGAACTTCCGGGGCGCACGGCGGCGTCGCTGATCGCCGAGGTGCGCCCGCAGGTGAACGGCATCATCCAGCAGCGCCTGTTCAAGGAAGGAGCCGAGGTGGTGGCGGGGCAGCCGCTCTATCTCATCGATCCGGCGAGCTACAAGGCAGCCTATGACAGCGCGGTCGCCGCCCAGCAGAAGGCGGAAGCGGCGGTGCCCACTGCGCAGGCCAAGTTCGACCGCTACGCTGGACTGTTGAAGCAGAACGTTGTTTCCAAACAGGATTATGACGACGCCGCCGCAACGCTGGCACAAGCGCAGGCGGATGTGGCCTCCGCCAAGGCCAGCGCCGAAACCGCGCGCATCAGCCTCGACCGCACCTCGATCACCGCACCGATCGCCGGCCGCATCGACAAGTCCACGCTGACGCCGGGCGCGCTGGTGACCGCCAACCAGGAGACGGTGCTGACCACGATCCGTTCGCTCGACCCGATCAATGTCGACGTCACGCAGTCGAGCACCAACCTGCTCAATCTGCGCCAGGCGATCTCACAAGGGCGGCTGAAGTTCAGCGGCCCCAATGTCAGCGTCAAGCTGAAGCTCGAGAACGGCACCATCTACGCGCAGACCGGCAAACTGGAATTCGCCGGCGCCAATGTCGACCAGACCACCGGCACATTCGCCCTGAGGGCCGAGTTCCCCAATCCCGACCGCCTGCTTCTGCCCGGCATGTATGTGCGGGCGCTGGTGGAGGAGGGGGTCGCCCAGAACAGCTTCCTGGTGCCGCAACGCGGCGTCACCCGCAACACCAAGGGCGAAGCGACGGCCATGGTCATCAATGCGCAAGGCAAGGTCGAGACGCGCGTGCTAGCCGTGCGCAACAGCGTCGGCAACAATTGGCTGGTCGATAACGGTGTCGGCGATGGCGACCGCGTCATCGTCGAGGGGCTGCAGCTCGTGCGCCCCGGCGGCGACGCGACCGGCGTCGAAGTGACGATCGACGGGGCCACCGGGGAGATCAAGGACCGGGGCCAGACATCGGCCCTGCCAACCCCATCCAAGACGGCCAGCACCGGCCAGCAGCCCGCCGCGACCGGGAACTGAACGATGTCAGCATTTTTCATCAACCGGCCGATCTTCGCCTGGGTGATCGCCATCGTGATCATGCTGGGCGGCCTTCTCGCGCTCACCACGCTGCCGATCTCGCAATATCCGCAGATCGCACCGACCACGGTCAACATCAGCGCCACCTATCCCGGCGCCGACGCGCAGACCGTCGAGAATTCGGTGACCAAGGTCATCGAGCAAGGCATGACCGGCATCGACAATCTGGACTACATGACAGCGACGTCGACCTCGACCGGTTCGGCCTCGATCACGCTGACCTTCACCAGTTCGGCCGATCCCGACACCGCCCAGGTGCAGACGCAGAACAAGCTGCAACTGGTGCAGTCGCAACTGCCGCAGGTGGTGCAGAGCAACGGCATCACGGTTTCAAAGTCGTCGACCGGCTTCCTGATGGTCATCGGCTTCGTCTCCAGCGACGGCAAGATGAACTCGACCGATCTCGCCGACTATGTCGACGCCACGGTCAATGACACGCTGAAGCGCGTCGAGGGCGTGGGGTCGACGCAGCTCTTCGGCTCCGGCTACGCCATGCGCATCTGGCTCGATCCAGACAAGCTCGCCAAATATGCGCTGATGCCGAACGACGTGGCGACCGCCATCCAGGCGCAGAACACGCAGGTTTCGGCCGGCCAGCTCGGCGGGCTGCCGGCGCGCAAGGGCCAGCAGCTCAATGCCACGGTGACCGCCAAGAGCCGGCTGCAGACCGCCGAGCAGTTCCGCAACATCATCCTGAAGAGCCAGACCGACGGCTCGCTGGTCCGCCTCAACGATGTCGCCACGGTCGAGCTCGGCGCCAAGAGCTATACGACGCAGGCCCATTACAACGGCAAGCCGGCGGCGGGTGTCGCCGTAAACCTGGCGACCGGCGCCAATGCCATCAGCACCGCCGAAGCGGTGCGCTCGACGATCAACCGGCTGAGCTCGACCTTCCCGCAAGGGGTCGAGGTCGTCTACCCCTACGACACCTCGCCTTTCGTGCGGCTGTCGATCGAGGAGGTGGTCAAGACGCTGGCCGAGGCGATCGTGCTGGTGTTCCTGGTGATGTTCATCTTCCTGCAGAATCTGCGGGCGACGATCATCCCAACCATCGCGGTGCCGGTGGTGCTGCTCGGCACATTCGGCGTGCTGTCGCTGTTCGGCTATTCGGTCAACACGCTGACCATGTTCGCCATGGTGCTGGCCATCGGCCTGCTCGTCGACGATGCCATCGTCGTGGTCGAAAACGTCGAGCGCGTCATGGCGGAGGAAGACCTGTCGCCGAAAGAAGCGACGCGAAAATCGATGAACGAGATCACCGGCGCGCTGATCGGCATCGCTACCGTGCTGTCGGCCGTGTTCGTGCCGATGGCCTTCTTCGGCGGTTCCACCGGCATCATCTACCGGCAGTTCTCGGTGACCATCGTCTCGGCCATGGTGCTGTCCGTGCTGGTGGCGCTTGTGCTGACGCCGGCCCTCTGCGCCACGATCCTGCGGCGTCCGAAGGACCACGCCACGCAGACCGGCCCGTTCGGCTGGTTCAACCGTACCTTCGATCGCGGCACGCTTGCCTATCGCGACGGGTCGCGCGGCATCATCAACCGGTCGTGGCGTTTCCTGGCCGTCTTCCTCGCCATCGTCATCGCCATGGGCTGGATGTTCGCGCGGCTGCCAAGCTCGTTCCTGCCGGAAGAGGACCAGGGCATCCTGATCACCTCCGTGCAACTGCCGGTCGGCGCGACGCAGGACCGGACCGAGCGCGTGCTGGCGCAGGTGACCGATCACTATCTCAACGACGAGAAGGATGTGGTCGACGGTGTCTTCACCGCCTCCGGCTTCGGTTTCGGCGGCGCCGGGCAGAATGTCGGCATCGGCTTCGTGCGGCTGAAGGATTTTGCCCAGCGCAAGTCGCCCGCAATGGCGGCGCAAGCGATCGCCGGCCGCGCGATGGGCGCGTTCAGGAAGATCAGGGATGCGCAGGTCTTCGCGCTGGCGCCCCCCGCCATCCAGGGTTTCGGCAACACAAACGGCTTCGATTTCTACCTGCAGGACGTCAACGGCGCCGGCCATGACGCGCTGATCCAGACGCGCAACCAGCTTTTGGGTCTCGCCGCGCAGAGCAAGCTGCTCGCTAACACCCGCCCCAACGGGCAGGAGGACCAGCCGCAATTCTCGGTCGACATCGACCAGGAAAAGGCAAGCGCGCTGGGCGTCAGCCTTGCCGACATCAACAACACCCTGTCCAGCGCCTGGGGCAGCGACTACGTCAACGACTTCATCGACCGCGGGCGGGTGAAGCCGGTCTACATGCAGTCGGACGCGAATTTCCGCATGCAGCCGGAGGACCTCGACAAATGGCAGGTCCGCAATGCCAGCGGCGTCATGGTGCCGTTCTCGGCCTTCGCCTCCAGCCACTGGACATTCGGGTCGCCCCGGCTCGAACGCTACAATGGTTCGGCGGCGGTCGAAATCCAGGGCGCGGCGGCAGCGGGCGTGAGTTCGGGTGCGGCGATGGACGAGATCGACAAGCTCGTCGCGCAACTGCCGGCCGGCTATTCGCACGAATGGACCGGGCTGTCGCACCAGGAGCGGCTTTCGGGCAACCAGGCGACGTCGCTCTATGCGATCTCGGCCCTGGTCGTGTTCCTGTGCCTGGCGGCACTCTATGAAAGCTGGTCGATCCCGTTCGCGGTCATGCTGTCGGTGCCGATCGGCATCTTCGGCGCGCTGGCGGCGGCAAGCCTGTTCGGCCAGACCAACGACGTCTATTTCAA
Source organism: Mesorhizobium sp. ES1-4 (assembly GCF_020164745.1). Lineage (GTDB taxonomy): Bacteria > Pseudomonadota > Alphaproteobacteria > Rhizobiales > Rhizobiaceae > Mesorhizobium. The sequence continues at coordinate 84,149 of NZ_JAIUGV010000009.1, forward strand.
GGTCGGCCTTTTGACCACGATCGGCCTAGCCGCCAAGAACGCCATCCTGATCGTCGAGTTCGCCATCGAGCGGCAGACGGCCGGCATGGGGCTCGTCGAGGCGACGCTGGAGGCGGCGCGACAGCGATTGCGGCCGATCCTGATGACGTCGTTGGCCTTCATCCTCGGCGTCACGCCGCTTGCGATCGCCAGCGGCGCCGGCTCGGGGGCGCAGAACTCCGTCGGCATCGGCGTGATGGGCGGCATGATCGCGGCGACGGTGATCGGCGTGTTCCTGGTGCCGCTGCTGTTCGTCACGGTGCGGCGCATCTTCAAGGGCAGGGTGGCCAAGCCAGATCCCGGGCAAGATACGGGCGAAACGCCGGTGACGGCCAACCAGCAATAAGGGTCCTCCATATGACAGGTTTTGAACGTGGCTCGGTGGCCGCGGGGCGGCTCCTTGCGCCCATGCTCGGCGCGGCCTTGCTCGCGGGATGCGTCGTCGGTCCGGACTACCGGACGCCCATCCTGCCGATGCCGGCGAACTGGAGCGGCCAGAAGCTGGCGAAGTCCGCCGAGCCGGCGCAGCTGTCGCAATGGTGGCGGCGTCTGCGCGACCCGCAGCTCGACACGCTGGTCGAGGAAGCGGTCGCCGGCAATCTCGATGTCGCCACGGCGAAGGCCAAGATCCGCGAGGCGCGCGCCAGCTATCGGCAGAGTGCGGGCACACTGTTCCCGTCGGCCGAAGGCTCGGCATCGGCGACGCGCAACAAGACGGCCGCCGCTGCGGCCGGCGGCACCGCCAGCGATGCCTACAGCGATTACCAGTCCGGCTTCGACGCCAGCTGGGAACTCGACCTGTTCGGCGCCAACCGCAGGGGTGTCGAGGCCGCGCGCTATGGGGTGGATGCCTCGCAGGAGGAATTGCGCTCGACACTGCTGACGCTGGTCGGCGATGTCGCATCCACCTATACCCAGGCGCGCGGCTACCAGGCACGCATCGCGCTCGCCCGGCGTTCGGCCGCCTTGCAGCGACAGACCGCCGAACTCACCCGCACGATGGCGCAGGCGGGCACCGCGACCGCCGCCGATGTCGCCAAGGCGATGGGACAGGCGGCCAGCACCGAGGCCGCGGTGCCGACGCTGGAGGCAAGCTATGCCGAAGCGATGCATCGCCTATCCGTACTGACGGGTCGCCCGCCGGCGACACTCGGCGAGCGGTTGAAGCGCAGCACTGCGATCCCGGCGCCAAGGCTGCCGATCCCGACCGGGATTCCGTCCGACATCCTGTTGTCGCGCCCGGATGTGCTCATGGCCGAGCGGCAATACGCGCAGTACACCGCCAGGATCGGCCAGGCCGAGGCCGCGCGTTATCCCACGGTCAGCCTGACCGGGGACATCAGCACCACGGCCTACCGGCTCGGCGATCTCGGCAAGAACTCCTCGATCGGCTGGTCCTTCGGGCCGACGCTGAGCGTCCCGCTGTTCAACGCCGGGCAGTTGAAGGCGGCCGTCGAGGTCGCCCAGGCGCAGCGCGACCAGTATTTCATCGCCTACCGGTCTTCGGTGCTGACCGCGCTCGAGGATGTCGAGAATGCGCTCGTTGCGCTGGCGCAGGAACGCATCCGCATCGGCAAGCTTGCCTCGTCGGCGAAATCCTATGGAGATGCGGCGCGGCTGGAGGGCACGCTCTATAAGGCCGGCGAGACCAGTCTTCTCGACGTGCTCGACGCCCAGCGCTCGCTCTACTCGGCCGAGGATTCGCTGCTGCAGAGCCGCGTCCTGCTGGCGACCAACTACATCGCCCTCAACAAGGCGCTCGGCGGCGGCTGGGACGGCGCGGTCGATACCACCAAGCCCGAGATCGTCGACGTCAAGGCCCGGCCACGGATAGTATCGAAGCTCACGACGCAATGAACAAAATGTGCAACCCAAACCAACGGCGGTCCGTTTATAGTGTCTTCGAGGCAATGAGATGTCGCGTATCTACGATCTTGCATCCAATGGCGTCCGACGTGTCTATGAAAAACGCATAGACGCGCCGGCGATCCTCGATGCAGCCACCGACTTTCCGAACGCGGCGAAATTCATCGCTGCCTGGCGCGGCATACGCGACGAAGCGCTGGCCATGCGGCTGGGTAGGGCGCCGCGCTTCCATGACATCATGCCGGAGCAGGCCGGGATCTCGGCCAATGACGGCATCGACTGGCGCATGTTCGTGCTCAAGGCCTACGATGTCGGCATTCCCGAAAACCTGGCGCGGATGCCGGTTCTGAGCCAGTTGCTCGCCGAGTGCCCCGAGGTGAAATCGGCGGCCATCTCGTTCCTGGCGCCGCGCAAGCACATTCCGAGCCATCGCGGACCGTTTCGCGGCATCATGCGCTTTCACCTCGGTCTGGTCATCCCGCGGCAGGCCGATGGCCGCCCCGCGACCATCATGATGATCAATCATCAGGAGAAGCGGATCGCGGATGGCGAAGGCATGCTGTGGGACGACACTTTCCCGCATGAGGTGATGAACAATGCCGACGAGGCGCGCATTGCGCTGCTGCTCGACGTCTGGCGCCCGAGGATGCCGCTGGACATGGAAATCCTGTCCCGGCTGATCGTGCGCGGCGTGCAGGCGGGGATGCGCCACAGGGGCGTGTCCTTCTCCGGCTGAACCTGGCCACCATTCCACAACGCCAAATGGCGGCGGCACGAAGCGGGCTTCCCCGCCGCTCTTCGCCTGCTTGACAGCCTTAATTAATTTATTAACATTACAAAATAATAGGGAGGAGAACGATGGGTGTCCATCACGGAGCGATCCTGCGCATCCTGCGCGACGACGGTCCGCAGTCGCGTGCCGAACTGGCGCGGCGCACCGCGCTCTCACCGACCGCGCTGACCCATCTGACGGCGCATCTGCTCAGCGAAGGGACGGTCGTCGAGCTCAACCAGGCCGCTGCCGGCGACGCGCCCGTCGGCCGGCCGGCCATCGGCGTCGCGCTGGTGCCCGATGCACTGTCGGTGGTTGGCGTGCACATCGGCGCAGGCACCATCCATGCCACGATCACCGATCTCAAGGCCTCCTCGAAGGCCATGGCCTCGCAATATTTCGATACCGCCACCAGCGAACCGGCCGCCGTGATCGGCAAGGTGGTGCGGACCGTCGAGCAACTGATCCGCAAGACCGGTATCGAGCGGTCGCGCCTGATCGGCCTCGGGCTCGGCGTGCCTGGTCCGGTGGACACCAAGCGGCGGCGCAATTTGCAGTCGGTCAATTACGACTGGAAGAACGTGCCGTTCGCCGACGAACTCGAAAAGGCGCTGCGCATGCCCGTTGTGGTCGAGCACAATGTCAGCGCCATGGCGCTGGCGGAATCGCGCTACGGCATCGGCCGCGACGCCACAGCGCTGCTCTACATCTACCTGCGCACCGGCCTTGGCGCCGGCCTTGTCATCAACGGCATGCCGTTCCGCCCCGGCGGCTACGGTGCCGTCGAACTCGGCCATGTCCAGGTGATCGAGGATGGCGAACTTTGCGCCTGCGGCAACAGGGGCTGCCTGGAGACGTTCCTGTCCGAACGGGCGCTGGCCCGCGACGCGCGCATCGAGGCGCCGCACCCCAAGCGGCTGCTGGCTGCGTTGGAGACATATGCCGAACCCTGGAACGCGGCGCTCAAACATCTGACGACGGCGATCGCGACGGCGACCAACCTGCTCAATCCGGACCTGATCGTCTTTGGCGGCCATCTCGCCGAAGCGCCGGAAAGCTTCATCGATCATATCCGCCAGGGCGTTCCGCCCCGCGTGCTCCCGCCGATGCGCGATGTGCTGCGCATCGAGCGCTCGAGCCTCGGCCCTGGGGCCGGCGCCATCGGCGCTTCCGCCGCGGCCCTCGACCATTTCTTCTATTCGGGGGTTTCGCGATGAGCGGGGCAGCCAAGACGGCCCGCCCCGGCGGCAGACCGGCGGGAGGGCAGGGCGCGGACTACGCCAGCCTCGCGCTCAATCTCGTCGGGCTCGTCGCCGGTGTCGCCATCTGGTGGGCGCTGACGGCGGGCGGGGCTGTTGGCCTGCCGCCGCCGCCGCAGGTCGCGGCACGGTTTGGCGATGTCATCGCCAGCGGGCAGCTTGCCACCGATATCGCCTCCAGCCTGGTGCGGGTGCTGACCGGCTTCCTTCTCGGCGTGATCCTGGCGATCCCGGTCGGCTTCGTCATGGGTTGGTACAAGGTCGCACGCTCGCTCATCGAGCCGTACCTGCAGTTCTTCCGCATGATCCCGCCGCTGGCCATCATTCCGCTGGCGATCGTCACCATGGGCATCGACGAGACGCCAAAAATCTTCGTCATATTCCTGGCATCCTTCCTGGCCTGCGTCGTCGCCACCTACCAGGGCGTCATCAGCGTCGACAAGACGATGATCAACGCCGCGCGTGTGCTTGGCGCCAAGGACATGACGATCTTCCTGCGCGTCATCATTCCGGCATCGACGCCGTTCATCCTGGTTGGCGTACGCATCGGCCTGGGATCGGCCTGGGCGACGCTGGTTGCCGCCGAACTGATCGCCGCACAGAGCGGCCTCGGCTTCCGCATGCAGCAGGCGCAGCTCTATTACGACCTGCCGACCATCTTCGTCAGCCTGATCACCATCGGCCTGCTCGGCCTTGCCATGGACCGCATCCTTTTGGTGATCGAGCGTCGGCTCACCGTCTGGCAGGAGCGCGTGTGATGGTCCCCCAGATCGCCCCAAAGATCGTTTTCGACAACGTCACCCGACGCTTCGATCTCCAGGACGCCGCCTTCGTCGCGCTCGACCGGCTGTCGCTCGACATCGCCGACGGCGAGTTCGTCACGGTCGTCGGCCCATCCGGCTGCGGCAAGTCGACGGCGCTCAACATTGCCGCCGGCCTGCTCAAGCCAAGCGAGGGCAGCGTGCTGGTCGATGGCAAGGCCGTTGAAGGGCCGGGGCCGGAGCGCGGCATGATCTTCCAGCAATACGCGCTGTTCCCGTGGCTGACCGTTCGCCAGAACGTCGAGTTCGGGCTGCGCATCAAGGGCGTGGAGGCGTCGCGCCGGCGTGAGATCGCCGAGCGTTTCATCGACCTCGTGGGTTTGCGCGATTTCGCCGACGCACTGCCCAAGACGCTGTCGGGCGGCATGAAGCAGCGCTGCGCCATCGCGCGCGCCTATGCGGTCGACCCCTCCATCCTGTTGATGGACGAGCCCTTCGGCGCGCTCGACGCGCTGACCCGCGTGCAGCTTCAAGACCAGTTGCTCGACACCTGGAGCCGGGAGCGGCGCACTGTGATGTTCATCACCCATGATGTCGACGAGGCCGTCTATCTGGCCAACCGCGTCATCGTCATGGCGGCGCGGCCGGGTCGGCTGAAGGAGATCATCGATGTCCCGCTGCCTTACCCCAGAACCGAGGAAATCCGGCTTTCGGCCGAGTTCATGACCATCCGCAACCGCGTCTGGCAAGCCGTTTACCACCAGTGACGGCGAAGCCGTTTATCAGCAGTAACAGGAGGAGAGTAACGTGACACTGACAAGACGGAACTTCATGGCGTCCTCGGCGGCACTTGCCGCGTTGGCCGCCGGCGGCATTCAGGCCAAAGCGGCGGGAACGCCGGCGCGCATCGGCTACAACGGCGATTTCTGGGGCGCCAGCATTGCCGGCATCGCCGCCGACCAGGGTTTTTACACCAAGCACGGCGTCGACGCCGACATCAAGGTCTTCACCAACGGGCCGATCCAGGTGCAGGCACTCGGCGCCAACAGCCTGGAGTTCGGCTATCTCGGACCAGGCGCACTCTGGCTGCCGGCGACGGGCAAGGCCAAGATCATCGCCGTCAACGACGTCGGCTTCTCCGACCGGGTGATCGCGCAATCCGGCATCAAGTCGATCGCCGAGCTCAAGGGCAAGAAGGTGGCGATCGCCGCCGGCACTTCCGGCGACATGCTGCTGCGGCTGGCGCTGCGCAAGGCCAACATGGCGATGACCGATCTCGACATCGTGCAGATGGATCCGAGCACGATCGTGGCGGCCTTCGCCTCCAAGCAGGTCGACGCCGCCGGCATCTGGTATCCGTTCGTCGGCATCATCCAGAAGAGCGTTCCCGATCTGGTGGAACTGGCCAAGAACGATGACTTCTATCCCGAAACGACCTTCCCGAGCGTCTTCATCGCCCGCAACGACCTGATCGAGGGCAATCCCGACCTCGTCCGCAACGTGGTCCGCGCCATCAAGGATGCGCAGGACTTCCGCGCCGCCAACCAGGACAAGGCGATCGAGATCACCTCGAAACTGCTCGGCATTCCGGCCGACCAGTTGAAGACGGAGGCCGGCTACGGCCGTTTCATGACCTCGGCCGAGCTCATCAAGCTCACCAAGGACGGCAGCGTGAACGGCTGGTTCAGGACGATGAACGACCTGTTCAAGACCTTCGGCAAGCTCGACACCTCGCTCGACCCCAAGGATTATTATCTCGGCGATCAGTACATCGCGGCCTGATACCGGCTCTCGAACACAACGGGCCCCGGGGACCAGCCGGGGCCTGTTCCTGAAAAATCATACACCAGCGGCGAGTCCTTCATGAACGTCCTCTATATCGATATCGACAGCCTGAGACGCGACCATCTCGGCTGCTACGGCTACCATCGCAACACGTCTCCCGTCATCGACGGCCTCGCCCGCGACGGCATCCGCTTCGAGAACGTCTATGTCTCCGACGTGCCCTGCCATCCCTCGCGTACCGCGTTGTGGAGCGGCCGCCACGGCATGCGCACCGGCGTCGTCGGCCATGGCGGCACGGCCTGCGAGCCGTTCCGCGAGGGCGCCGCACGGGCCTGGGCCGGGACCTTCTACGAGGAGGGCTGGATGCGGGCGCTGCGCGATCTCGGCTACCACACCACGACGATCAGCAGCTTCGGCGAACGGCATGGCTGCTGGCACTGGTATGCCGGCTTCAACGAGATCATCAATCCGGGCAAGGCCGGCATGGAGAATGCCGACGAGGTGTCGGGGCTGGCGCTCGACTGGCTGAAGCGCAATGGCTCTGCTAAAAAATGGTTCCTGCATGTCAATGTCTGGGACCCGCACACGCCCTATCGGGCGCCCGACAGCTTCGGCGACCCCTTCGCCGATCAGCCCCTGCCGGAGTGGATGACGAAAGACGTGTTCGAGAAGAGCCATGCCGGCTACGGTCCGCACAGCCCGCAGGAACCCTCGGGCTTCGACATCGCGCCGGGCGGATCGACATACCGTCGCATGCCGTCGCCGATCGACGACATGGGCAAGGTCAAGGCCTGGTTCGACGGCTACGACACCGGCGTGCTCTACGCCGATCACCATGTCGGCCTCATCATCGAGGAGCTGAAGCGGCAGAACCTGTTCGACGACACCATCATCGTCATCGGCGCCGACCATGGCGAGAACCTCGGCGAGCTCAACGTCTGGGGCGACCACCAGACGGCGGACGAGTTCACCTGCAACGTGCCGCTGGTCATCCGCTGGCCCGGCGCCAAGGACATGCACGGCGTCAATTCCGGCCTGCACTATCATTTCGACTGGGCGGCAACGCTGATCGACCGGCTTGGCGGCAGCGTGCCGGCGCTGTGGGACGGGCAATCCTTCGCGACCGCACTCGCCACCGGCGAGGAGGGCGGCCGCGATTTCCTGGTGCTGAGCCAGGGCGCCTGGGCAGTGCAGCGCGGCGTGCGGTTCCGGCTCGACGGGGCCGACTGGCTGATGCTGCGCACCTACCATGACGGCTACAAGGACTTTGGGCCCGTCAGCCTTTTCAACCTCAGCGAGGATCCGCACGAGCAGCATGATATTTCCGCTAGCCGGGGCGACGTGGTCGATCACGCCAGCCGCCTGCTCGAGGACTGGCGCACCACGATGGCCAGGAGAAGCGACAGCGATGTCGACCCGCTGGTGACGGTGATGCGGGAGGGCGGGCCATTCCACTGCCTCGGCGAACTGCCGGGGTACCTCGAAAGGCTGCGCCAGACCGGCCGCGCGGCGGCGGCCACCGAGCTCGAGCAGCGCCACCCGGCACCGCCGCAACGGCGCAAATCGCTGAACTGAGGAGGACGCGGCCTCGCCTGACCGCGCCTATCCACTGCAAGGTTGCGCCGAGGCGGAAGACTCGCAACATCGACGTGCTCGGTCACCTTGCGGATGATCGCCGGGAATTTCCCTGCCGGCATGTACGTGCGGTCCTCGTCGACGTCCCAGAGATGCACGATGATCCCGGCCAGGATTCGGGATTGGCGCCGCAGGTGGATTCAAATTCCCGATTGTCAGAAGCGAGCATGTGCGCTAAATCCTGATTTCGATATTTCTAGGATTGTTGAGATATGGATGAGCGTCAGGCCCTGTCCGCCTTCGCGGCTCTTGCGCAGGAAACACGCCTGCGCATCCTACGGCATCTTGTGATCGCGGGGCCGGATGGAATCGCCGCCGGTGCCATAGCCGAAAAGGTCGAGGTCTCGGCGTCGAATGTAAGCTTCCACCTCAAGGAACTCGAACGCGCGGGGCTGGTGAGCGTGCGCCGTGATTCCCGGTCGATGGTCTACAGCGCCGAATATGACGCTCTGAGCGGGCTTATCCGCTTTTTGATGGAGGATTGCTGCTCCGGGCGGCCCGAGATCTGCGCTCCGGCGCTGGCGCCGGGCTGCTGCGCGGCCGGCGCGCGAGGGACGGTTCGATGACAGTCGAACGCCAATTCAACCTGGCGCGCCGTCTGGTCGCGGAAAGCCTTGGTACGGCGCTGCTGGTGGCCACCGTCGTCGGTTCAGGCATCATGGCGCAGTCGCTGACGAGCGACGGCGCGCTGGCACTTCTGTGCAACACGCTGCCAACCGGTGCGAGCCTGGTCGTGCTGATCACAATCTTCGGCCCGATATCCGGCGCCCATTTCAATCCGGCCGTGTCGCTCGCCCTGACACTGTCGCGCCGCCTGCCGGCCAACGATTGCGCCTTGTATGTGCTGGCCCAGCTCGCCGGCGGCATTGCCGGCACGGTGATCGCACATCTGATGTTCGGGCTGGCGCCGCTGGCGCTGTCGACGCATGGCCGCACCGGCGCCGCGCAATGGCTTTCGGAGGGCGTTGCGACCTTCGGCCTGCTCGCCGTCATCCTGGCGGGCTTGCGCTTCCAACGCGCGGCCGTGCCCTGGCTGGTCGGCCTCTATATCACCGCCGCCTACTGGTTCACCGCCTCGACATCCTTCGCCAATCCCGCGGTGGCCGTGGCGAGGGCGTTCACCGACACGTATTCCGGGATCGGCCCGGCAAGCCTTCCGGGCTTCATCGCCGCGGAATTCGCGGGCGCCGGCTTCGCCCTGGCGCTGATGACGTGGCTGCTTGAGCCGCAATCCGAAATCAAACCTCTTGTCGTCGAGGCCGGGCCATGACCGTCACGATCTACCATAATCCCGACTGCGGCACCTCGCGCAACACGCTTGCCATGATCAGGTCGAGTGGCGAGGAGCCGGTCGTCATCGAATATCTGAAACATCCGCCCAGCCGGGACCGCCTGCGTCAGCTTATTGCCGCCATGGGAATTCCGGTGCGCGCCTTGCTGCGCGAAAAGGGCACGCCCTATGCCGAGCTTGGCCTGGCTGATCCCAAATGGAACGACGAGCAGCTGCTCGATGCCATGATGACGCATCCGATCCTGATCAACCGGCCGATCGTCGAAACACCCAAGGGGACGCGGCTGTGCCGGCCATCCGAGCTTGTGCTCGGCCTGCTCGACCATCCGGCGGCCCACTTCACCAAGGAAGACGGCGAGGTGGTGGCCGGTGACCGTGGCATCACATGATCGGAGCCTTTCCGATCTCGAAGCCTCGGGACGCGCGCCGATAGCGCTTCGGGGCGCTGCCGCGCTGCTCGTCGTGGTGGCGATCACGAGATTGCCGGAGGGACGCACCGAGCGCGTGTGAAGCCCGACGGCGTTGCCGTTCATGCCATTTGGCCGTGCCCCCATCGAGGCATCCGCACTGCCTCACGACAGCCGGGCCCGTTCACCCTATTGCGTTGCTGCCGGGCTGGTTTGCCCCTGCCGGCACGGAGGATGAGCCACAAGTGACATCGACGCCGGTAGCCAGACGCGAAGCCGCACCCTTGCCGGTCGCGGCGCTGATGGGCGCCATGGTATCGATCCAGATCGGCGCCACCTTCGCCAAGTCGCTGTTCCCGGTGATCGGCGCGCAGGGAACGACGACGATCAGGCTGGTGGTCGGCGCGCTGATGCTGATCGCGGTGCTGCGGCCCTGGCAGATGCGACCCTCGCGCGCCACTCTGCCCTGGCTGGTCGCTTACGGGATGACGCTTTGCGCGCTCAACCTCCTGTTCTATGCCGCACTCGCCAGGATCCCGCTGGGCGTTGCCGTGGCGCTGGAGTTCTCCGGGCCGCTGCTGGTGGCGACGCTGACCTCGCGGCGGGCGAGCGACTTTGCCTGGATCGCGCTGGCGGTCGCGGGCATCGGGCTTTTGTCGCCCTTCATCCACACGCTGAAGCCGCTCGACCCGATCGGGGTGATGCTGGCGCTGGCGGCCGGCGGTTTCTGGGCGCTCTATATCGTGCTCGCCCAGAAGGCGGGCGCGGAACTCGGCACCCGCACCACCGCCTATGGCATGGCCATTGCCGCGGTCCTGGTGCTGCCCTTCGGCATTGCCGATGCAGGGAGCGGCCTGCTTGCGCCATCGATCCTGGTCAGTGCGCTGCTCGTCGGCCTGTTCTCCAGTGCGCTGCCGTTCTGGCTCGAGATGGTGGCGCTGACCCGCATGCCGGCGCGCATCTATGGCACGCTGACCTGCCTGGAGCCGGCGCTGGGCGCGCTGGCCGGCTTCCTGTTCCTGCATGAAACCCTGACCATGCCGCAAATGGCCGGCATCGCCGCCGTCATTGCCGCCGCCTTCGGCACCGCGCTGACGTCGCGGCCCCCGGTGCCGTCGCCGGAATAGGGGGCGGATCCGCCGACGCGGCTCATTCCGGGAAGGCGATTCCGACACCTCCGGCCGCCGCGTTCGCCAATCGCCGCCACCGCTCCCCCCATGGACTTCTCCAAAATACAACCCATATGGATTCCGTGGAGCTTTGAGCGTGACCTTCGCGCGGGTGGCCCTTCTTGCCGCAGCCCTTGTTGCCGTGGCTGTCGTTTCTCCCTTCTCTTCCGCCGGGAGTGAGAGGGTCGCGCTGAGCGTCGCCATTGACGGCGCCATCGGGCCGGCAAGCACCAGGCAGCTCGAGGAAGCACTCGACGTCGCCGTCAGGCGGGACGCCGCGGTCCTCATCCTTCAGCTCGACACGCCCGGCGGGCTGGTCACCTCGATGCGCGAGATGATCGCAGATATCCTGGCTTCGCCGGTGCCCGTCATCGGCTATGTCGCGCCGGCCGGCGCCCATGCGGCGAGTGCCGGCACCTATATCCTCTACGCCACTCATATCGCGGCGATGGCACCGGGCACCAATCTGGGCGCCGCGACGCCGGTCGAGATAGGCGGCCTGCCGTCGCTTCCCGGCGGCGAGAAGGACAATGGCCCGGCCAAGGACGAGAAGGACGCCACCGGGCGGCCGGCAGGCGATGCGATGATGGCCAAGGTGACCAATGACGCCGTCGCCTTGATCCGTTCGCTCGCCGAATTGCGCGGCCGCAATGGCGACTGGGGGGAGAAGGCGGTGCGCGAGGCGGCGAGCCTTTCAGCCAACGCTGCGCTGCAGGAGCATGTGATCGATTTCGTCGCCCGCGACACCACCGAGCTCCTGCAACTGGCCGATGGACGCACCATCGATGTGGCCGGCAGGAAAGTGGTGCTGGCCACGAAAGGGCTGCCGGTCGAGACGCTGGAGCCCGGCTGGTTCATCCGGCTGCTCGCGATCATCACCGACCCCAACACCGCCATCATCCTGATGCTGGTCGGCGTCTATGGCATCATCTTCGAGGCCACCAGTCCAGGTGCCGTGGCGCCCGGCGTCATCGGCACCATCTGCCTGGTGCTCGGCCTCTATGCGCTCAACCTCCTGCCGATCAACTATACCGGCCTTGCCTTGATGCTGCTCGGCATCGCCTTCCTCGTCATCGAGGCCTTCAATCCCACCGTCGTGCTCGGGCTCGGCGGCGTGGCCGCCTTTCTGTTCGGCGCCGCCATGCTGCTGAGAGTCGAGGCGCCGGGTTTTGCCATGTCGTGGGCCGTCATCGGCCCCGCCGCTGCGCTGACGCTTGGACTGGCGCTGCTGACCGGCACTTATGTCTGGGCGGCGCGGAGGAACCCGCCGCGCGTCGGCGGCGAGGCCATGCGCGGCCTGCCAGCCGAAATCCTAGATTGGCAGGGCGGCGAGGGCCATGTGCTGGCCCAGGGCGAGCGCTGGCGGGCGAAGGCCGACGAACCCGTCGCACCCGGCGACAGCGTCGAGGTGACCGGTATCAGCGACCTCGTGCTGACGGTGCGTCGGCGCGACGCGGCAAGGAAGGGAGCAAAACAATGAGCATCGGTTACGTGGCCTATCTGTTGCTGACGCTGGTCGTGGTCATATTCCTGTCCGCGGCCGTCCGCATCCTGAGGGAATATCAGCGCGGCGTGGTCTTCACGCTCGGCCGCTTCACCGGGGTCAAGGGTCCCGGTCTCATCATCCTCGTCCCCTTCGTCCAGCAGATGGTGAAGGTCGATCTGCGGGTGGTGGTGCGGGACGTGCCGCCGCAGGACGTCATTTCGCGCGACAACGTCTCGGTGAAGGTGAACGCGGTGCTCTATTTCCGCATCGTCGACGCCGAGCGGGCGGTCATCCAGGTCGAAGACTTCATGGCCGCCACCAACCAGCTGGCGCAGACCACGCTGCGCTCGGTGCTGGGCAAGCACGAGCTCGACGAGATGCTGGCCGAGCGCGACAGGCTGAACAGCGACATCCAGGAGATCCTCGACCAGCGCACGGACGCCTGGGGCATCAAGGTCTCCAATGTGGAGATCAAGCATGTCGACCTCAACGAGAATATGATCCGCGCCATCGCCAAGCAGGCCGAGGCGGAGCGGCTGCGGCGCGCCAAGGTGATCAATGCCGAGGGCGAGCAGCAGGCGGCGGCGAAACTGGTCGAGGCGGGCCGGATGCTGGCGGCCGAGCCGCAGGCCATGCAGCTGCGCTATTTCGAGGCTTTGCACGATATCGCCGGTGAGCGCTCGTCCACGGTGGTGTTCCCGCTGCCGGTGGATCTGCTCAGCCAGTTCATGAAGGGGCAAGGGAAGTGATGGAGGAGCGCGGAATCTCCCCCCTCGAGGGGGAGATGTCGCCAAAGGCGACAGAGGGGGTCGCCGCGCGTGGAGCGCCAACTCCCCTTGCGGCGCAGACAAGGCCGAGCCCGGTCGAACCGACCCCCTCTGGCCTGCCGGCCATCTCCCCCTCGAGGGGGGAGATCAGGCAGTTCTAAATCAGCTTCTCCAGCGTGATCGGCAAATCCCGCACGCGTTTGCCCGTTGCGTGGAACACTGCATTCGCGATGGCCGGCGCCATGCCGACGATCGCCAGTTCGCCCACGCCCTTGCCGCCGAGCACCGAGGAGTGCAGGTCGGGGATGCCGACCGAGATGACCTCGATGTCGGGGATGTCGGCATTGGTGGGGACGAGATAGTCGGCGAGGTTGTTGTTGACGATGCGGCCGTGGCGGCGGTCCATGATGCCTTCTTCGAGCAGCGCCTGGCCGATGCCCATGATGATGCCGCCCTTCCATTGGCTTTCGGCGAGCTTCGGGTTGTAGAGCCGACCGGAATCCAGCGCCGACACCACGCGCGACACGCGCACCGTGCCGAAATCCTCGTCGACGCGCACCTCGACGAAATGCGCGCACCAGGAGTGGCGGGAATAGTCGCCTTCCGTGTGCGGCAGCGCCATGGCGATGGTGGTGTAGTTCTTGTAGCGGTCCTCGGCGCTCGAATTGGCCGGCATGGTGTCGCCTACCGCTTCGATGCGGTCGCGGCCGACGCTTTCGAGCAGTTCGGAGATCGATACATCGGGACCGTCGCCGCGCGGCGCGGTGATACGGCCGTTGGCGACGACCAGCGTGTTGGCCTGCAGCGCGTGGAAGGGCGAGCGTGGATCGCTGATCGCAAGCCCGACCAGCTGGTCGAGTGCGGCGGTCGCGGCCTTATGGACGGCACCCGTCATCACGCCGGCCAGCCGTGAGCCGCCGGTGACGCCGGCGCGGGGGAAGCGGGAGTCCCCCAGCTTCACCACCACGTCGTCGGCGCTCACGCCAACCGTTTCGGCGGCGGTCTGTGCCAGGATGGTGTAGGTGCCCTGGCCCATGTCGATCGAGGAGCTTTCGACCTCGACCGAACCATCGGCCAGGATGCGCACGATCGCCTCGCCATAGGCGCGCCGCACCGGATAGGTGCCGGCGGCGACGCCCCAGCCGATCAGCTGGTTGCCGTCGCGCATCGAGCGGGGCTCAGGCGTGCGCCTGGCCCAGCCGAAGCGCTCGGCGCCCGCTGCAAAAGCTTCGCGCAACTGCCTGGTCGACCATGCCTTTTTCGCTTCCGGATCCTGCTCGGCATAGTTCCGCAGCCGGATTTCCAGCGGATCGATGCCGACTTCGTAGGAGAGTTCGTCGATGGCGCTTTCGATACCGAAGGCGCTGGGGTTTTCGCCCGGCGCGCGCATGGCGCCCGGCACCACCGAATTCACCCGCACGACATTCTGTTTCGAGGAGAAATTCGGCGTCGCGTACATGATCGAGGTGACCGACCCCAGCGGCTCGACCCACATGCCGTCGATCGAGGTTTCGTTGACGCCGCGATGCACGATCGACTGGATCATGCCGTCATGGTCGGCGCCGATCGTTACCGTCTGGCGGGTCGCGGCGCGGCCGCCATAGCCGGTGAAGGTCTGCGGCCGCGTCATCACCAGCCGCACCGGCCGGCCGAGCATCTTGGCGGCACATGCCGCTACCGCGCCATGGCCGAGCGCCAACGCCTTGGAGCCGAAGCCGCCGCCGATATAGGGCGACACCAGCCGCACATTCTCGAACGGCACGCCGAACCATTCGGCATAGGTGCGCGCCATGCCGTCCAGCCACTGGCTCGGCTCCCACACGGTGAGATGGTCGCCCTCCCAGCGGGCGATCAGGCCATGCGGTTCCATCGGCGCCTGGTATTCGCGCGGCGTGTTGTAGGCGGCGCAGATGCGCACCGGGGCGGAGGCGAAAGCGGCCTGCGCGTCGCCCCATTCCTTGGTCATGGCGTCGACCGGGATGCCGTCGCCGGCCTTGCCGTCGCTGAGGTCGACGATTGCCGGCGTCTCATCATAGCTGACCTTGACCAGCGCCGCCGCGGCGACCGCCTGCTCGAAGGTCTCGGCGACGACGGCGGCGACATGCTGGCCCGAGAAGGTGATGTCGCGCGCCAGCGGGCAATAGGGCTTGTCCGGCGGCGGGGTGCCGAACCAGTCCGACGCGGTTCTCAGGCTGATGATCGTGTCCGGTGTCAGGACCTTGAGTACGCCCGGCGCCGCCTCGGCCGCCTTGCTGGCGATGGCGCGCACCTTGCCGGATGCAATCGTGCTTTCGACAAGCACGGCATGGGCGAGGCCTTCGAGTTGCTGCTCGACGGCGTATTTCGCCGCGCCGGTGATCTTGGCCGGGCCGTCGACGCGCGACAGCCGGCCGCCGACCGCGTCGGCGCCGCCATCGGAAGCATCGCCATGTCTGATGCTGCGAACGGTCATGCCGCTTCTCCCAATGTGAGGATGGCGCGCGCCACGACACGCGGCGCGAGCTCGATCTTGTAGTGGTTGGCGCCATGGTCGACGGCGCCCTCGACGGCGAGCAGGCTGGCGGCCCGCACGGCGTCCGGTTCCAGCACCTTGCCTTTCAACGCGTCTTCGACCGCCCGCGCACGCCACGGCTTGGTCGCGACGCCACCGAGCGCCACGCGCAAGTCGCGGATGGTGCGGCCATCTGGTTCCAGTTCGAGACCGACCGCGGCACTGGCGGCGGCGAATTCATAGGACTGCCGGTCGCGGACCTTCAGATAGGTCGAGCGGCGGGCGGCGGCGGAAGCGGGGATTTCGACGGCGGTGATCATCTCGCCCGGTTCGATCGCGTGTTCCTTGTCCGGCGTTGCGCCGGGCAGCAGGAAAAAGTCGTCCACTAAAAGCTGCCGCTCGCCGAGATGCACCGTCGCGTCGAAGGCGACCAGCGCGGTGGCGAGGTCGCCGGGATACATGGCGATGCAGGCCTCGCTGGTGCCGAGCACCGCGTGCCCCCTGGTGACGCCGCCGATGGCCGAACAGCCGCTGCCGGGCTGGCGCTTGTTGCAGGCGGAGAAATTCGAGGGATCGCGGAAGTAGGGGCAGCGGGTGCGCTGCATCAGATTGCCGCCGATGGTCGCCATGTTGCGGATCTGGGCCGATGCCGCCTGCCACACCGCTTCGGAGACGGCCGGGAAGCGGCCCTTGATGTCTGCGTGGTCGGCGACATGGCCCATGCGGGCCAGCGCGCCGATCATGGCGCCGCGTTCGTCGACCGCGATCCCATCCAGCCCTTCGAGATGGGTGATGTCGACCAGCGTTTCGGGCTCGGCGACGCCGCATTTGGCGAGGTCGATCAATGTGGTGCCGCCGGCGAGCAGCATGGCGCCGGGCAGGGCGGCCGCCTGGCGCGCGGCCTCGGTCGAGGTGGCTCGAAGATAGGCAAAGTCCCTCATGACGCGGCCTCCAGCGCTGCCTGGCGCACGGCGGCGACGATGTGCGGATAGGCGCCGCAGCGGCAGAGATTGCCGGCCATGTATTCGCGGATCTCCTCATCCGATCCGGCATGGCCCTCGCGGATGCAGGCCACCGCCGACATGATCTGGCCGGGCGTGCAATAGCCGCACTGGAAGGCGTCCCGTTCGAGGAAGGCAGTCTGCACGGGATGCGGTTCGCCCTCCCGTGCAAGCCCCTCTATGGTGGTGATGGCGCGGCCCTCGGCTTGCGCGGCCAGGGTGAGACAGGCGAGCACGCGCTCGCCGTCGACATGCACGGTGCAGGCACCGCACTGGCCGTGGTCGCAGCCTTTCTTGGTTCCGGTCAGGCCGAGGCGATCGCGCAAGGCATCGAGCAGCGTAACACGCGGCTCGAGTTCCAGCGTGTGATGCTGGCCGTTGATATCGAGATGAACGGGAATCGTGGTCTTGCTCGTCATGGGCGTCTGGCTCCAGTTGCTTGACGCTGAGGGGAATGAAATTGCAGTCAGGGTAGGAAGGATCCACCGCTTGCCTGCCCTGGCGCTGCGCAGTCGCTTCGTGCGGGCCGCTCGTTCACCCCAGCATGTCCTCGATCCGGATCGGAAAGCGCCGGGGCCGCACGCCGGTCGCGTGCCAGACCGCATTGGTGACAGCGCCGGCCGTGCCGGTAATGCCGATTTCACCGACGCCCTTGATGCCGAGAGCGTTCACGTGAGGGTCGTCCTCGTGAACCAGCAGCGCCTCGACCGATGGCACGTCGGCATTCACTGGGACATGATAGTCGGCGAGGTTGGCATTCTGGATGCGGCCGGAGCGCCGGTCGGTGACGGCTTCCTCATGCAGCGCGAAGGAAACGCCCCAGATCATCCCGCCATAATACTGGCTGCGCACCAGCCGCGGGTTGATGACCCGTCCGGCGGCGAATGCGCCGACCAGCCGGGTGACGCGAATCTGGCCTAAATCCGGGTCGACCTTGACCTCGGCGAAGACGGCGCCGTGCGCGTGCTTGGCGTAGGTCTCCTGCGAGGCCGGATCCGGAGCACCCTTACCACGGCCTTCGATCTCGGCAAGGCCCGCGCGGGCGAGGATGTCGGCATAGCTTTCGCTGCGGCTTTCGTCGTCGCGCCGGTAAAGGCGTCCGCCGCGTGCCAGCACACCTTCATTGCCGGCGCCGAACAGGGGCGAAGCCTCGTTGCCGGTGGCGAGATCGGCCAGCCTGGCGATGACGGCCGCACCCGCATTGTGGATGGCCATGCCGGCCGTCGCCGTATGGCCCGAACCGCCGGCGATACCCGCATTGGGCAGGTCGGAACTGCCCGCCCTGAAATCGACCTGGTCGATGTCGAGCCCCAGCCCGTCGGCCGCAATCTGGGCAAAGGCCGTCCAGGCGCCTTGGCCCATATCCTGTGCGCCGGTCTCCATCAAACCGCTGCCGTCGGCCCTCAGCACCGCGCGTGCTTCGGCCTGGAACATGATTGCCGGGAACGTTGCGGTGCCCATGCCCCAGCCGGTGAGGAAGCCGTCGGCGTCGCGCATCCGCCTCGGCTGCAGCGGACGGCTCGCCCAGCCGAATCTCTCGGCCGCCTGCTCGTAGCATTCGCGCAGCGCCTTGGAGGAGAAGGGCTTTCCCGTCATAGGCTCCACTTCGGCATAATTCCTGAGCCGGAATTCCAGCGGATCCATGCCGCAGGCGTGGGCCGCCTCATCGATCGCGCTCTCGAGCGCGATCGAACCGGTGGCCTCGCCCGGCGCGCGCATGAACAGCGGCGTGCCGGTGTCGAGCCGCACAGCATCGTGCGAGGTGGCGATGGCCGGACTGGCATAGAGCGTGTGCGAGGCGTCCGCCGCCGGTTCGAAGAAATCGTCGAACGTGCTGGACGTGGTCCTGGCGTGATGGGAGATCGCGGTCAGCCGCCCTTCGCCATCCATGCCCATGCGCAATGTCTGGCGGGTCGGGGCGCGATGGCCGACCGGGCCGAACATCTGCTCGCGCCGGAGCACCAGCTTGACCGGGCGGCCGACAAGCTTGGCCGCCAGTATGCCGAGCACCTGCGGTCCGGAAATCATGCCCTTGGAGCCGAAACCGCCACCCAGGAACGGGCTGCGGATGTGGACGTTTTGGGGCGCGATGCCGAACAGGCCGGCAATGCGGCCCTGTGCCATGGCAAGGCCCTGGCTCGGCGTGTCGATCGACAGCCGGTCGCCATCCCAGGCGGCGACGATTGCGTGGGGCTCCATGGCGTTGTGGTATTGGGCCGGCGTCTCGTAGGTCGCCTCGATCCGCGTCCTTGCCGATTCGAGGCCGGCCTCGACGTCGCCCTTCTGCTGCACCGCAGGGCCGCCGACGCCGACACCGCGGGGCACGAAGCCTTCGGCGCCGTCGAGGCCGACGCGCGCCGGCAGGACCTCATAGCGCGGCGACAGTAGCGCCGCGCCTTCGGTCGCTGCTTCCAGCGTCTGCGCGATCACCACGGCAATGCTCTGGTTGGGATAGCGAACCCGATCGTTCTGCAGCAGGTCGAGCCGGAACATGAAGGGATGGTCCTTGGCATCCGGATCGGCGGCGAGCGCCGGCCGGTTCAGCGGCGTCATCACCTCGACCACGCCCGAATGCGCCTTGGCCGCCTCGACATCCAGCGAGACAACCCGGCCGCGCGCGATGCTGGAGACGGCGAGCGCGGCGTACAGCATGCCGGGCGGATGGTTATCGGCGGCGAAGCGCGCGGTCCCCGTGACTTTCAAGAATCCGTCGCGGCGGGTCAGCGGCTGGCCGATGCTGGAGCCATGACGCGTGTGGGCAGGCTGTTGGTTGGGGCCGAGTTCAAGCGTCATGACGCACTCCGGGAAGGGAGGAAAAGGGGGAAGCGGGCAGCGCGGGCATAAGAGCGGGCGTTCCGGCAAGGGCGGACATCAGCGTCCTGACGACAATGCGGCGGGCAAGCTCGATCTTGAACGCATTGTCGCCGGGTGGGCTGGCGTCGGCCAACGCGGCATCCGCGGCGCGAACGAACGCCGCTTCGTCGGCATCGGCGCCAAGCAGCACCGCTTCCGCCGCGCGAGCCCGCCATGGTTTGGCCGCGACACCGCCGAGCGCCAGCCGCGCGGCTCGGATCTTGCCGTCCCTGACCGTCAGGGCCGCGGCCGCCGAGACAACGGCGAAGGCATAGGAGGTGCGTTCGCGCATTTTCAGGTAGCGGGCGTGAGCGGCGAAGGACGCTGCTTCCGCCGGCAGGCGGATCGCAACGATCAGCTCGCCCGGCTCCAGCACGGTTTCGCGCTGCGGCGTGTCGCCCGGAAGCCGGTGGAATTCCTCCAGCGTCACATGGCGCCGGCCCTGCTTGCCCTCGATCTCGACCACGGCGTCCAGCGCCACCAGCGGCACGCAGAAATCCGAGGGATGGGTGGCGATGCAGGCATCGCTCCAGCCCAGGATGGCGTGCAGGCGGTTCTCGCCGCCCAGTGCCGAGCAGCCGGAACCGGGTTCGCGCCTGTTGCAGGCGCTGGCGGTGTCGTAGAAGTAACTGCACCGCGTACGCTGCAACAGATTGCCGCCGGCGGTGGCCGCATTGCGAAGCTGTGCCGAGGCGCCGGAAAGCAGCGCTTCTGCCACCGCAGGATAGGCCTTGGCGAAGGCCGGATCGTGCGCGAGATCGGCATTGCGGACCAGCGCGCCGATGCGCAGGCCGCCATCATCGAGCGTCTCGATGCGGTTGAGTTCCGGCAGCCGGGTGATGTCGACGATCCGTTCGGGGCTGGTCACGCCGCCCTTCATCAGGTCGAGCAGATTGGTGCCGCCGGCGAGATAGGCCGAACCCGGCTCGGCTGCCGCCACAAGGGCCTCGGAAATGGTGGCGGGCCTGACGTAATCGAAGTCTCTCATGCCGCGGTCCTCCGGTCGGTCCTGGCAAGTTGCTGCTGGGCTTCCAGGACGGCCTCCACGATGCCGCTATAGGCCGCGCAGCGGCATATGTTGCCGCTCAACCCCTCGCGGATGCGCTCGGGATCGGCGCCAGCCTGTCCTTCGGCGATCAGGCCTATCGTGCTCATGATCTGGCCGGGCGTGCAGAAACCGCACTGGAAGCCGTCATGGGCGATGAAGGCGGCCTGCACCGGATGCAGTTCTTCACCGTGAGCGACGCCTTCGATGGTCAGCACCTCGGCGCCGTCATGGCTGACTGCCAGCGCGAGACAGGAGTTTATGCGCTTGCCGTCGACCAGAACCGTGCACGCACCGCACTGGCCGCGATCGCAGCCCTTCTTGGTGCCGGTGAGCTCAAGCTGCTCGCGCAGCAGGTCGAGCAAGGTGACGCGGGGGTCTACTTCCAATTCGTGGTGGTGTCCGTTGACGGTAAGCGAGATGGGGAGGGTGGTGGTCATGGGCGTCTGGCTCCAGTTGCTTGACGCTGAGGGGAATGATCTGGCGCTTGGGAAGGAAAGGGCAAGGTCAGGCGGCGGCCGATCCGCGGCGGGTGGGGAGGGGTGACAGATTGCGGCTTCGAAAGACGTGACATACCGGCTCACCTGATTATATGATAAAGGTTCTCCACTAAAAGCGGAGGTGCCTCCGTTTATTACGTGGGGGCTGGCCAGGCATGGTTCAAGCCCCCATATCCCTGGTGGAGAAAAAAATTGGCTTTTGAGCCCGTCACGACTGCCGATCAGAAACCCGTCGCCGACAAGCCATTGCGTGCCGATGCCCGGCGCAATCGGGACCGGCTGGCCGTGGTGGCGGCTTCAGTCTTTGCCGAGCGCGGCATCGACGCCTCGCTGGAGGAGATCGCGCGGCGCGCCGGCGTCGGCATCGGCACGCTCTACCGGCATTTCCCGACGCGCGAGCATCTGGTCGAGGTGGTTTACCGCCGTGAGGCGGAGGGGCTGTGCGCGGCGGCCGGCGAGCTTGCGGCCAAATATCCCTCCGATGTCGCGCTGGAAGAATGGATGCGCCGCTTCGTCGACTATATCGCCACCAAACGCGGCCTGGCGACCAGCCTGCGCATCCTCCTCACCACCAATTCGACGCTGTTCTCCGACACGTCCGGCCGGGTCTCCCAGGCGCTGCGGCAACTGGTCGAGGCGGCGGTGGCCGACGGCACCATCCGCGCCGACGTCGACGCCTCGGACGTTCTGCATGCGCTCGGCGGCATCTACTCGGCGCCCGACACGCCGGAGTGGCGCGACCGATCGCGGCGGCTGGTCAAGCTGTTGATGGACGGCTTGCGGTTCGGGGCGGAGCGGCCGGCGAAAGGCCCGCGCTGAGCGAGGCGAGCGGCCGACACTCCCGATCCACCCGCTGGGCCACAAGGCTCGCACAAGCGCCGGAGCCCAAGGTGGAGCCGCACATCGTGCAGGCGGCGTGGAGGCTGAACCGGCCGTAACCACCGCGTGGCAGAAGGCTTGAGGGCTTGAAAAGCGCGGCAGTTCAAATCGAGACATTCGACGACCGGAATCTAATCATGGGCAAGGCGCCCATCGTGCGGGCCGTCTTCGAGGGGCGGGATATCTCACCGTTGTGGAATGGGCTGTTCGGGCGCATTTCGGCCGATATCACCGATGCCGCGGCGTTCCTGGACGTATCCATCCTGCTTCATGCCATCGGCGAGGAAGACAAGGCGGCGCTCAGCCAGAAGGCAGCGCTAGAGATCAGCCGCCAATACCGGGTCCGCAATGGACGCGGCACGGGCCCGAACGTGCTTGTCTTCATGACGGCCGGCGACTTCATGGCCAACACGCCCATCGAATTCCTGCTCGAAAACTCCGATGCGAACCTGCTGCTCTACTATGTCGACGCCGACACGGCGGACCTCGGGGATGTTCCCGTGCATGATGTCGCCTTCGTGGCGGTTGGCGAGTCCGCCGAGAATCTGGCGGTGCTGGCCAACCTCGACCGCTTGCTTCGCGGCTGGAGCGGGCCAATCATGAACAACGCGCCACGCCTCATCATGGCGCTATCGAGGGACGGCGTCGCCGAGGCGCTCAAGGACGAGCCTTTGATCCTTGCCCCGGCCGCCGCACGCGCCGGTCGGGCCGTGATCGAGCGGCTGGCTTGCGGGGAAATCGAGGTCGAGGCAATCCTCGGGGCGGCCACGTTTCCGGTAATTGTCCGACCGTTCGGGACGCATGCCGGCAAGGGAATGGAGAAGATCTCCACACGACCGGAGCTTTCGGCCTATTTGAATTCGCACGACGAAAGCCAATTCTACATCACGCCGTTCATCGACTATAGCGGCCCGGATGGCAAATTCCGCAAGCAGCGCGTCGCGTTCATCAACGGGCGCCCCTATGCCAGCCACCTCGCTGTCTCCGAGCATTGGATGGTTCACTACCTGAACGCCGGCATGACCCAGCACGAAGACAGGCGTGCCGAAGAGGCGTCGTGGATGGCAAATTTCGACAGCGACTTCGCGG
Organism: Mesorhizobium sp. ES1-4; assembly: GCF_020164745.1. Classification (GTDB taxonomy): domain Bacteria; phylum Pseudomonadota; class Alphaproteobacteria; order Rhizobiales; family Rhizobiaceae; genus Mesorhizobium. The sequence continues at coordinate 107,244 of NZ_JAIUGV010000009.1, forward strand.
TGCGTCACGCGCGTGCCTTCGACGCCCTTCACCGGCGCCTCGGGCTCGACTATTTCGCCATCGATTGCGCCGAGCTCGCCGACGGCCGCCTGCTGGTGTTCGAGGCGGATGTCGCGATGATCGTCCATTCCATGGATTTGGAGAGCATCTTTCCCTACAAGAAGAACGCCATGCGCAAGCTCTTCGCAGCATTCGAAGGCGCGCTGGAGCGGCGCGTGGCGCGCATAAAGCCGACCCCGACGATTGTTTGCGCCCACACGGGAAAACCCGCCGTCTACCAGAGAACGCACGACGACTGCCTGGTTTGCGCCCTGGCGATGCTTACGGGCCGCACCTACGAGGAGATCGAGGACATCGCGCGGGGCTGCGATCCGGCATATCCGCTCGGCGGCCCGATGAGCCATTCGATCATGCGCGGCGTCGCCAACAAATGCGGTTTCGTCCTGCTCAGCAGCATCTACATGCTGTGGGCCAAGCCCGCCATCATAGGCGTGGTTTCGCCGACCGTTCCCAACACCGGCCATGCCGTCTTCTGGGACGGCGAGAAGATCATCGATCCGGGTTGGTGCGAACGCGTCGACCGGTCCTATGTCGACCGATGCGGATTGGAATTCACGCAGCGGGCAAGCGATCTCGAACCGCTGATCAGCCACGACATCCAGATCTCCTACCTGGCCGGTGCCGTGGCGGCCAATGAACCGCTTTGATCGCAACCAACTCGCCACCGCCCTGACTTCGGAGACCATCATGCCTGCAATTCAGCGCGGGATCTCGCCGGTGCCGACGGGCTTGGAGCCGGAAACGGTTGGCAACCGCTCGGATTCGCCGGCGTCCGTTTCGTTCCTGCTCCAGACAGGCGGCGACAGGCGCATCTGGCCGGACGCGATCACGCGGCGCAACCGCTATGGCACGCTGGCAATCCCGGCGGACGATGAAATCTCATTCTCGTCGACGACGGCCAGCAATATCTCCCGCGAGGGGTACCTGGCGGCCGGAGCCGAGCTCGCGCGCCTGACCGATATCGCGTCGCCGTCCTCCGTCGCTTCCGAGCAATGGTTCGCCGACATCCGGGACCGGATCGCCGGCAATCTTGGCTGTGCGGGCGCGCATGTCGTTCTCGCCGCCTCTGGAACGGATGCGGAGCTTCTCGCGCTGTGCATCACCGTGGGCGTTTCCAGGCGCCCCTTGACCAATCTGCTTGTCGCGCCCGATGAAACGGGGAACGGCGTTCCGCGGGCGGCGGCAGGTTCGCATTATTCGGATTTGACCGCTCTCGGCAGTGCCGTCGAGGCCGGTGCGCCGCTTGAAGGGCTGCCGCCGGGCCGGATCGAGGTGCGCACGATCGCCATCCGCAACCAGACGGGCGAGCCTCGCCATCAGCATGACATCGATGCCGACATCATCGCTGCCGTCGAGCTGGAGCTCAGGCGGGATCGCGATGTCCTGGTTCATGTGCTCGACACATCGAAAACCGGTTTGCCGGCCGTGACCCGGCAAGCCGCGCGCCACGCCGCGGCCCTTGCCCCGGGGCGGGTGCGGGTTATCGTCGATGCCTGCCAGTTCCGCGGTTCGATCTCGCGACTGAAGCAGGACCTGGCGGATGGCTTCATGGTGGCCTTGACCGGGTCCAAATTCGTCGCCGGCCCGCCTTTTTCCGGCGCTCTGCTCATCCCACCGGCATTTGCCGAGGAACTCGCCGTGAGATCCGACATTCCGGCGGGCCTTGCGGAATACAGCGCCGCGCTGGACTGGCCCACGGCCCTCCGCCAAGGGATGAGGTTCAAGTTCAAGTCGGGATTGAACCTGGGACTGGGTCTGCGCTGGGTTGCCGCGCTTGCCCATCTCGACCGCTATACGGAGGTCGACGAATCCCGGCAAAGCCTGGTCAAGGCGCAGTTTGTCCGCTCGGTGCGCTCTCGAATTGATGCGGTGAAAGGTATCTCCCTGCACGAGGACGATGAGGGCGACCACCTCGGCTCCCGTGCAATGGTCCCGGTGACCCTCATGACCGGCGCAGGAACTTTCGCCTCGTTCGAGGCGTGCCAGGACATCCAGCTGTCGATGCGTGGCCTCCATGGAGGCCCGGTCTGCCATATCGGACAAGCCGTGCGCCTGGGGTCGCGCACGGTTCTGCGCATCGCCGCTTCCGCTGTCGATGTGATCGGCGTTTCCCAGGCGATGTCAGCCGGCCAGTCGCTGCACCAAGCCCTTACCCCGTTAGAATCAAGGCTCGACATCCTGCTTCACAAATTGTCGGCGGTGCTTCACCATCGGCGAGGCGCCTGATGGCGCGGGCGATCACGCAGGAACGCGTGGCGGCAACGGTTGCAGCCGAGACCTCGGCCAGCCTCGACCCATCGGACTGGGGCCAGTTCCGCGAGATCGCGCACGGCTTGCTGGACGACATGATCGCCCACATCGAGACGATCAGGCAAAGACCTGTATGGCAGCGGCCGAGCGATGAAGCGCGCGAGCGGTTTGCCCGCCCGCTGCCGAACCGGCCGCGCGACCTGGGCGATGTCCTGGATGACGTGCGCACGCACATCATGCCGTTCGCGACCGGCAACCTGCATCCGTTGTTCATGGGATGGGTTCATGGCGCGGGCACGCCGATCGGCATGGTGGCGGAAATCGTCGCCGGCGGCCTGAACATGAATTGCGGCGGCCGCGACCACGCCGGTCTGGTCGTCGAACAGCAGATCGTGCGCTGGATGAGCGAGGCCCTCGGCTATCCCTGTGGCGCAAGCGGATTGTTCCTCACCGGCTCGTCAATGGCAAACTTCGTCGCGGTGACGATCGCCAAGACCGAGGCGCTGGGCCAGTCGGTGCGCGAAACCGGCCTTCGCAACTGCGACCGCCAGCTCGTCGCCTACACCTCCGCCGAGGCCCATTCCTGCATCGCGCAGGCAATGCAGTTGTCCGGCATCGGATCGGCAAATCTGAGGACTGTCGCAGTCGACGATGCCGGAAGAATGCTGCCCGGCGCATTGCGCGACGCTATCGGGCAAGATCGGGCGAAGGGACTTCTGCCGTTCCTGGTCGTGGGCACTGCGGGGACGGTAAACACCGGGGCAATCGATCCGCTCGCCGAAATCGCGGAAATCGCGTCAAGGGAGAAACTCTGGTTTCATGTCGATGGCGCAATCGGTGCACTGGCCGTGCTGTCGGATTCGCTGCGCGACCTGTTCGCGGGCATCGAAAGTTCCGCATCGGTGGCGCTCGATTTCCACAAATGGGGCCAGGTTCCCTACGATGCCGGCTTCCTGCTGGTGCGCGACGGCGATGCCCAGAAGCGCACGTTCGCCCAGCCCGCCGCCTATCTGCAGCGTGGCGACCGCGGGCTCGCCGCCGGCGAAACCTGGCCATGCGATCTCGGTCCCGACCTGTCGCGCGGGTTCCGCGCCCTGAAAACATGGATGACGATCGAAGCGCTGGGAACCGATCGCATCGGCGGCTCGATAGCACACACCTGCATGCTCGCCCGCCATCTCGCCGAAGCTCTGGAGCGCCATCCGGCATTCCAGCTGAAGGCGCCCGTGGCGCTCAACATCGTCTGTTTCGGCATTCGCGGGGCGGACTCTGAGTTCACCCGCAACCTGGTGCTGGATCTTCAGGAATCCGGTCTTGCCGCGCCTTCGTGGACAACCCTCGACGGCGAGCTGGTCGTGCGCTGCGCCATCGTCAACCATCGCACCACAGAGGCCGACATTGACGGGTTCCTGGATACTCTCGACAGGTATCTGGCCGATCGCCGCTTTCTCCCGCCCGGTGACCGTCGCTCGTCATCGTGATTGACGCGGCGCCGACAGCGGGGTTGCCGGGTGCGGCTAAGGCTTCGCTTCGACCAGGATCACCAGCGATTCCGGGACGACGCCGTCGAACGCCATGGCGTCGGCGGCCTGCTTGCTCTTCATCGTTGCCGCCAGGGCGTCCATGTCGGGAACGTCCATCATCACGGCCACGCGTTTCGGGTTCTGCGGATCGACGAAGGTACGGATGTTGGTGATCCCAAGCGAGCCGAAAAGCTCCTTGCGCCTGGGCGAACCGAGCCAGTGCTTGGTGTCCTTCGTGATGTCGTGATGGCCAATGATTGTCGGCATGGCATCCTCCCTAAGGTGACGCCGGCGGCCGAAATCGCCCGCCTGATGCTGCGATCCACCTGTGCAAGCACTGAGCGCCGTTTCCCCGACGCTGTCAATTAGCTATTGCTTATACGGCGTTGCGAGATCCCGGCCTGACCAGCTTCATTGTCTTCTCCGATGTGCGGGGATGTCGATGCGGGGCTCGGGGTCTATTGGACCTGCCGGCCGGAGATCACCCGCAGCCAGGGAGCGAGGTGGAAGGCGCTCATCATGAGATACATGGCCGGCATTCCGGTCAGGGTCGGCCCGGAGAGCGGCGAGGCGCCCATGCACAGCATGGCTGCGTCACCACCTTGAAGACAGGAGAGCAGGGCCATCAGCGCAAAGGTTGGCGCCGCGGCGAGACACAGCCAGTCGGCGATGCGCGAGGCTCCCGTGGTTTCAGGAACGGTGCCGTCGGCGCGTGGGTGGATGTCGCTCATGGTTTCTACCCTTGATGTTGCGCCTTGTCCTTGGGGTCCTCTCCCCCGCCAAGGGCGCGGGAGAGGTGGGTTTTCCCGTCAGGGCCGTACTACTCGGCCTTGTTCCGGAACGCGGCCTCTCCGGCAGCAGAGACTTCCGCCCATTTCTTGTCCGCCCCGGCATCGTAATTGTCGTGCCAGTTCCACCAGCTGTAGAGCGGCGTCTGGGGATAGCCTTCGGGCGAATCCTCCCAGGCTTCCTGGCGGCCGAGCGGAGTGACGTCGAGATAACTCCACACCGTGCCCATCGCCTCGTCGCCGCGGTTGTTGATGAAATAGGTGCGGAAGACGCGGCTCCCGTCACGGATGAACACGTTGTGGCCGTGCCATTCGTCGACGCCGAAATCCTTGTCGAAGCTGTCGGTGATCGTGTACCAGGGAATTTCCCAGCCCATCCGCTGCTTCAGCCGCGCAATGTCGGGCTGAGGCGCGCGCGAGGCGTAGGCGAGCGTCGTGTTGCGGGCGTTGAGATGAGCGAGGTGGCCGACCTGGTCGGCGCCGAGCGAGCAGCCGCGGCAGGCGTGGTCCGGCCAGCCATAGACGCCCGGCTCGAAGAAGGCGCGGTAGACGATCAACTGGCGGCGGCCTTCGAAGAGGTCGAGCAGGCTCGCCTTGCCGTCGGGACCCTCGAAGACATAGGCCTTGTCCACTTCCGTCCACGGCATGCGCCGGCGTTCGGCCGACAGCGCGTCCTTGGCGCGCATTGTCGCCTTCTCCTTCACCAGCATCTTTTCGTGCGCGGCTTCCCAGTCCTGCCGTGAAACGATCGGCGGGGTCTTCATCGTCATGTGCTCGGTCATTGGTCTTCTCCTTTGTCGGTGATGGCGTCGTTGCGGTGTGTTGTTGCCTGGGGATGCCGGGTTGCCGCGGGCGCGGCGGGATCCGAAAGGTCCGGCGCGGCGCAGCAGGGGTGGCGTCCGGGCTGCTTGGCCGTATCGCTCGGCATGTCGAAATCGAGGTCGGTGGAGGCAGGCATTTTCTGGTTCTCCCTTGCGTGCCGTCATTGCCGGCACGACTTGCTGGTTGACGGTACTGACGTAAGTTAGGGGCGCGCGGTGCCGAGGTGGGAGTTACAAGTGTGACGGGATTTGCATGGACTCGCTGATCACCGCGGCAGCGCTGGCGCTGGCTGCCGGCGATCCGCTCGGCGCGCTCGATCGCGTCGCCCTGCGCGAGGATGCGCCGGCACTGGCGCTGCGCGGCATCGCCATGGCGCAGCTCGGCGACTTCGATCGCGCCAAGCTCTTGTTGCGGCGGGCCGCGCGTGCCTTCACACCGAAAGAGGCGGTCGCGCGCGCCAGATGCGTCGTCGCCGAGGCCGAGATCGCACTGGTCTCGCGCGATCTGGGCTGGCCGGCCAAGGCGCTCGACGCGGCCCGCACGGCACTGGAAAAGCATGGCGACAGCTTGAACGCGGCCCATGCCGGCCACCTCAAGGTGCGGCGCCTGCTCTTGATCGGCCGCCTCGACGAGGCCGAGCATGTGCTGGCCGGGCTGGACCCGGCGCCCCTTCCGCCGGCGGCCAGGGCCGCGCACGAGCTCGCCGTCGCCGGCATCGCCATGCGGCGCCTGCGGACCAGGCCGGCGCGCGCGGCGCTGGAATGGGCACGCCATGCCGCCCGCAAGGCCGGCATTCCGGGCCTTGTCGCGGAGGTCGACAGCGCGTGGCTGGCACTGGAGACGCCCGCGGCGCGGCTGATCGCCCAGGGTCGGGAACGACCGCTGTTGCTGGAAGAGGTCGAGGCGTTGCAGGGATCGCCGGCGCTGGTCGTCGATGCTTTCCGCTACTGCGTGCGCGGCGGCGGAGTCACGATTTCGCTGGCGAACCGGCCAGTGTTGTTTTCGCTGGCGCGGACGCTCGCAGAGGCATGGCCCGGGGACGTTTCGCGGGGGGATCTCGTGGCGCGGGCCTTCGGCGGCAGGCATGCCGACGAATCGCATCGCGCGCGCCTGCGCGTCGAGATCGGGCGGCTTCGCGCCGAGCTTCGCGCGCTGGCCGGCATCAGTGCCACCAAGAGTGGCTTCACGCTGGCGCCGCGCGAGGCGCGCCCGGTGATGGTGCTGGCGCGGCCGATCGAGGAGCGGCACGCGGCCGTGCTTGCCTTGCTGGCCGATGGCGAGGCCTGGTCGAGTTCGGCCCTGGCGCTGGCGCTTGGAACCGGCCAACGCAGCGTGCAGCGGGCGCTCGAGCCGCTTGCCGAGGCCGGCAAGGTGCAATCCTTCGGCCATGGCCGGGCGCGTCGCTGGATGACGCCGCCGGTGGCGGGTTTCACGACCACCTTGTTACTCCCGGCCCCGCTGCCGAACGGCTAAGGTTCAGGTGAGGCCGGCCTGCAAGGGCCAGCGGGATGACGACCACGATCGAGGACAGGACATGAAACATTCAGCGGCCGAAATCCTGAGGGAATATGGACCCTTTCCCGGTGCCAATACGGTGGCCGGGGTGAGCTTCGACGGCACCAACGTCTGGTTTGCCTCCGGCGACAGGCTGAATGCCTTCGATCCGCAGAGCGGGCAGGCGTTGCGTTCGATCGATGTCGCGGCTCACGCCGGCACCGCCTATGACGGCCGGCATTTCTTCCAGCTCGCCAAGGACCGTATCCAGAAGATCGATCCCGACACGGGCGAGGTGCTTTCCACCATTCCCGCCCCCGGCAATGGCGGCGATTCCGGCCTGACCTGGGCCGAGGGCACGCTGTGGGTGGGGCAGCACCGGGAGCGCAAGATCCACCAGATCGATCCCGAGACCGGAGCGATCCTGCGCACCATCGAATCCAACCGTTTCGTCACCGGGGTGACCTGGGTCGAGGGCGAATTGTGGCACGCCACCTGGGAGGGCGACGACAGCGACCTGCGCCGGATCGACCCACGCACCGGCAAGGTTCTGGAAAAGCTCGACATGCCTGCCGGCATGGGCGTCTCGGGTCTGGAATCCGATGGCGGCGACCGCCTCTTCTGCGGCAGCGGAAATGCCGGCGTGGTGAGGGCGGTGCGCCGGCCGAAATGAGCGGCCACGAATTCTCCGCCAGCGACTGGCCGTTGCGGGATGCCGAGCCTAGATAGGCTGGACCATTCCCCGCAAAAGGACGCTCCCATGCCCGAACAGATCACCTTGAAGGACGGCGCCGCCATTCCCCAGCTTGGCCTTGGCGTGTGGCAGGTCGATCACGACATCACCGCGCAGGTGGTGGGCTGGGCGATCGAGGCCGGTTACCGGCTGATCGACACCGCGCAGGGGTATCAGAACGAGGAAGGAGTCGGCGAGGCGATCCGTGCGGCCGGCGTGCCGGGAAGCGAGCTGTTCATCACCTCGAAGCTGCGCAACGGCGCCCACCAGCGCGACGCGGCCCTTCGTGCCTTCGACGACACGATGCGGAAGCTCGGCGTCGAGCAGCTCGACCTGTTCCTGATCCACTGGCCGGTGCCCAGCCAGGACAAATATGTCGAGGCCTGGAAGACGCTGATCGAGCTGAAGCAGGCCGGGCGCATCAAGTCGATCGGCGTTTCGAATTTCAACAAGGATCATCTGGAGCGCATCATCGGCGAGACGGGCGTGACGCCCGTCGTCAACCAGGTCGAGCTGCACCCGCGCTTCCAGCAGCGCGATCTCAGGGCGTTTCACGCCCGGCACGACATCCAAACGGAAAGCTGGAGTCCATTGGGCAGCGGCCGCCTGCTGAGCGACCCGACCATATCAGGCATCGCCCGCAAACACGGCAAGTCCGCCGCCCAGACGATGATCCGCTGGCACCTCCAGCAAGGGCTGGTCGTCATCCCGAAGTCGGTCCGCCAGGACCGCATCGCCGCCAATTTCGACGTCTTCGATTTCGAACTGGACGCGCAGGACCTCGAGACGATCGGCGGCATGGATTCGGCCGACGGCCGCGGCGGTCCGGATCCGGCGACGGCGGCCTTTTTGTTCTGAGAGGACGGGCCCCACGACGTGGGCCTGAAATTGCCCTAAATCCCCGACCCGTCCAGTTGTTGCGCATCGTCGCCTTCCCATGGCGCCGGCATCGAGGCGCCGCGGCTGAGATTGGCCGAAGGCATCGGCATCCAGCACTTCAGCTCCGGCTCGGCGTATTCGACGATCCGGCCGGGCGAGGAATCGGAGGCGCGCCAGCCTTCGTCGCCGAACTGATCGGCGCGCGACCAGTAGGCGAGGTCGACTTCCGCCGGCCCCTGTTCGGACGGGCGGACCGTAACGAGGATCCGGCTGCCGTCTTTCGGCGCGTTCGACATGTGGCGCCAGCGGTCGGGCTCGTCCATCTTTTTCCTCCTGTCTTGCCGTGGGATCGAGTGTCGCCTCGCCATCGGAGACGGTCAACCCAAACTTTGCACGACCCGTGCGGTTTCGATGGGCTGCTGGTACCACCCGGTCTGCCGGGAATGTATGATTTGTCGGATTGCACCAGCCGCATCCGTCCTCGGTCTGGCGATGGTCGCCTGGACAAGGAGAGGCATTCATGAGTGACAGGGTCGAGCCGATGCCGGCCGGGGGCGAAGTCAAACTGTTCTTCAGCCGCAACCCCAATCCGCGCCTGGCGGTCGCGGTGGCGCGCCATCTCGGGGCGAGGGTGACCTTCGAAGCCGCGTCGCCGTTCGCGCCTGGGCAGGCGGAGCGATTCCGGCCGCTCAATCCCAACCTTTCCCTGCCCATACTGGTTTGGCCCGGCGGCAGCCTGTGGGAGGCCGACGCCATCGCGTGCCGTCTGTCGCGCGACATGCGGTCGGATTTCTGGCGCGGCGGCCAAGCCGAGCCCGACATGATCCGATGGCTGAGCTGGGGCAAGGAGAATTTCGTGCGGGCCTGCGACATGGTGCATTTCGAGCGCGGCACCAAGCAGCGCTATCACATCGGCCCGATCGATCCGGAAAAAATCGCGGAGGGATTTGCGGAGTTCCGCAAGGCCGCCGCCATCCTGGAGGCGGTGCTGACCGACCGGCAATGGCTTGCCGGCAATTCGGTCTCCTATGCCGATTTCCGCATGGCGACCTTCTTGCCCTTCAACGATGTCGCCGGCCTGCCGCTCGACGATTATCCAGCCGTGGCGCACTGGTCCCGCCGGCTCGAATCCATCGACGCCTGGCGTGATCCCTTCAACGGTCTGGCCGCACCGCATTTGCCGCCGCTACCGCGACATGATGCAACGCGGGTGACGGGCACAACTGACGACCGGCGTATACCAAAGACAACTTGAAGACGCCGGCCGCCATTTGGGCGTTGGGTGCATCACGTTGGGGCACGATGCAGGGTCAGGTTAGGCGGATGGGGGGCGCCTTCAACCGGAACGCCCCGCCATGGTAAACAGGTGATTACTATCCACAGGCGAGGACCGGTAATCGGGGACGGATTGCCGGTTTGCGGCCGTTCATGGCGGCCATGTCGTCATCCTCTGGGCTGTGCGCAACGCGAATCGCCGGCCATGCCCCGCTCGACGGGCCGCGATCGGGTTGGTAAGCCCGTCTGCGAAGGAGCTGATGAGTCTGGCATGACCGTTGCGATCGAGATGGGACACACGACGGCGGGCGCCCCGGCGAAACTCGATCTCGAGGAATTGCTGGCGACCCGCCTTCTGGTGCAGGGCAATTCGGGCTCCGGCAAGTCGCATTTGTTGCGGCGGCTGCTGGAACAGAGCGCGCCCTGGGTGCAGCAGACCATCATCGACCCCGAAGGCGATTTCGTCTCGCTGGGCGAACGCTACGGCCATCTGGTGATCGATGCCGAGGAGCATACCGAGCGTGGCCTGCAGGCGGCCGGCGAGCGGGCGCGCATCCACCGTGTCTCCACGGTGCTCAATCTGGAAGGGCTCGATGCCGAGAACCAGATGCGGCGCGCCGCCGCCTTCCTCGGCGGGCTGTTCGAGGTCGCGCGCGATCACTGGTACCCGATGCTGGTGGTGGTGGACGAGGCGCAGCTTTTCGCGCCGGCGGTGGCCGGCGAGGTTTCGGACGAGGCGCGCAAGCTCTCGCTCGGCGCCATGACCAATCTGATGTGCCGCGGCCGCAAGCGCGGGCTGGCCGGCATCATCGCCACGCAGCGGCTGGCCAAGCTCGCCAAGAATGTCGCGGCGGAAGCCTCCAATTTTCTGATGGGCCGCACCTTCCTCGACATCGACATGGCGCGCGCGGCCGATCTCCTGGGCATGGAGCGGCGGCAGGCGGAAGCCTTTCGCGATCTGGAGCGCGGGCAGTTCATGGCGCTGGGGCCGGCGCTGTCGCGCCGCCCGCTCGGCCTGCACATCGGCCCGACCGACACGAGCCCGCGCAACGGCACGCCCAGGCTGATGCCGCTGCCTGAGGCGGCGCTCGAGGATGCCCGCGCCATCATCCTGGCCGCGCCGCCGCCCGAAACATCACGGCCGCAGCGCCGGGTGGCGTCGCCGGATCTGCTGGAGCAGCTGATGGCGGCGAAATCGGCGCCGCGCGACATTCGCCCCGAACCGGCCGAACCCGCGCCCAGCGCCGAGGATCTGGCCGAACGTCGCGAGCGGATGGACCGCATCCTGCGCGCCATCCTGGCCGAACCCGATGCGGGATTTCGCGTCATCGGCGTCCTCTACCAGGAGTTCGTCGTGCGCTGCCGCATCGAAGGGCTGGCCTCGGTGGTGCCGGACCTCCAGGAATTCCGCCGCATGCTGACACGCGCCCGCGCCGGGGTGGGGTCCGACATGGCCGAGGATGACGCGTGGCGGGATGTTTCGGTGCGCGCCTCACTGCTGCCGGAGGACATGCAGGGCGTGTTCATGATGATCGCGCGCGCCGCGAAGGAGGGCTGGCCGTGCCCGAGCGATGGCGCGATCGCCCGCGCCTATGGTTCGCACTCCATGCGCCGGGCCCGGCGGCTGCTCACCTACATCGAGGAACAGGGCCTCATCGTGTGCCAGCTCGACGGCGCCGGCCGGCGCACGGTGACGCTGGTCGAGCTCGCCTGGGCCACCGCACCGGGCGACCCCAACGCCGAGGGGGCGGAACAGGGAAGCCTGGCGCTGTGAGAAGGCCATGACGGGTTCAGCATCCGGCGGATCGCAAAGGCAGCCTGACGGCAATGCTGCCCGGGTCCGCATCATGGGGACGCCGCGATCCGGCACGAATCTCGCCAAGCACCTGGTCGAAACCCATCTCAAAGTGCCCGTCGTCTTCGACCAGGGCTTTTGGAAGCATGGTGTCTTTCCGGCCCTGATGAACGGGCGCGAGCTGAAATATGGCGACCTGCCCATCCTCGTGATGAGCAAGGACCCTATTACCCAGCTTCTGTCCTGGTTCCGTTTCACCAGGAACGGCAGCCTCTTCAGGCCGGCCAGGCGTCTCGGCCCGTTCCTCAACCAGCCGTTCGAAATCAGGCAGGACTTCACGCAACCGAAGCAGATGGAGTACAGGTTCCGCACACCCGCCGACTACTGGAACCAGTTCTACTTCGCCATGGAGGCGCTGCGCCGCACCGGCGCGCCGGTGCATTTCGTCTGCTATGAGCAACTCGTTTCCACGCCGGCGCTTTGCCTGGGTGCGATTTCCCGCTTTCTCGACCAATCCCCACCCTTCGCGGCCGGCGCCGCCGTGACGATTCCCCAATACGCGATCGGTGCAAGCAACGACATCGACCGACCCGCCGACCCGGCCGCCAAGCAGGGCCCGTTCGATGCCACGCGTGCGGATCTGGCATTCGCGCTTGCCAGGATCGGCTGGCGCAATGCGCGCAAAATTATGCGTGACGTCGACGATGACGTGCTCGATGCGACGGGACGGCATGGATTTCGCGAAACCTGGCGACAGGCAATAGGTCCCGCCGCGGTATTGAGGTCGTTCATCGGCTTCTGGTGAGGCCAGCCCCGCGCGGCGACGGCACCCCTTACTGGAGGGTGATGACACCGTCGATCGCCTGCCATTGCGATGGGGTGATGAGCCGGTGGTGGGCGACGTGGACGGAGTGAAGCGGTCCTTCGAGTTCGCGCTCCCTGGCGGCGAAACAGGTGTCGGAGGTTTCCGAGGTATCGGTCGGCGGCTGAACGCCGAAAGGCGACCAATCCCATTCACCCTGTCCGCGGCGGGCCGCGCTTTTCGCTGTCCGGTCCGGCGCGGGCCCTGCGCAATCGAGAGGAGGTACAGCCATGAATCGCGGGCAGTTTGAAGAACCGGTCACCCTTCTTGTCGGAATGGGCTTTCCGAGGACGATCGAAAGCGTGATGGACGCCTACCTGCTGTTGCAGGACTGGTCCGCCGCCAACCGCAACAGCGCCCATGCCCTTGCCCTCAATGCCTGCAAGGCGGGCATCGCCGGCGAGATCGACCCGCAAACGGTGCGGGCGACCCTGGTCACCTTCGCCCGCCGCAACGACATATTGCTGCCGAATACGCCTTCGCCGGCCGCGACGCTGGGCAGTGAGACGATGGGCAATGAAATGCATGCGGGGTGAGACGGCAGGTCCGTCCGATGTGCAGGCATCGCCCCACGGTTTTGGCGGGGCGTGGAGCTGCCCGGAACCAGCGATGGCCACTCAGCGTTGGATTTCCCGAGGCGAGGTGACGTCATGAGCATCCTGCAAAGCATCAAGGAAGCAGATGGACAGCTGACCGGTGGCGCGAGACCGGGCACGAAACAGGCGGCCGATCTGGTCAGGTCACGAAAGGCGAACGCGTTCAGATTTGCGGATGATGGGCTGGTGCCCAATCATCCGTCCTGGCCGCTGGTCGTCTATCGTGGCGCCGTAAGGCTGCCGGACGACTTCGATCCCGCGGCCGTCCTGGAAGAGCTTTTTGGTGCCAATGGCTGGGGGAATAGCTGGCGCAACGGCATCTACGACTATGTCCACTACCATTCGCGTATCCACGAAGTGCTCGGCGTGGCGCGGGGCACGGCGAAGGTTAGGTTCGGCGGCAAGAAGGGTCGAACGCTGGAGCTTAAGGCCGGCGATGTCGCGGTTCTCCCTGCCGGCACCGGGCATCAGTGCATCAGCGCGTCCGACGACTTTCTCGTGGTTGGCGCCTATCCGCCATCCGGTACTTATGACGAATGCACGACCACCGCCGATCACGCCAAGGCGGTGGTGACGATCCCCAGGGTCGGTCGTCCGCGCAAGGACCCGGTCCATGGAAGCAAAGGCCCGCTACTGGCGGCGTGGACGAAAGGCTGAGTTCGCCGATGAGGACGAGGTTGCCGGCGCAAGCCCTGCCTCGGCCGGAGCCCCAGGCCCGGTCGAAGCAGCAGGCCAAGTGCACGGCCGGACAAATAGTCATCACTTCGGTGGAACGCAGTTGGCCGCTGGAGGTTGGGAGCCGTCGAGTGCTTTACAACGGACTGGTAAGCGGAGAGTGCCCGCCTTCGGCCGACGCCGGGGCGGGCTCTTTTCGATCCGGCCTCTGCGGGTTTGACCGTTGCTCGTCACACGTAGGTGATTTTTAACCGAGGACGGCTGCCCGTTTCGCGCCAGGTCGCGCGGGCGGCGCGAGCGTCACGCCTTGCTTGTGCTCAGTCGCTCGAGCGCATCGACGATCAGGTCGCAGAATTTCCGATGGTCGAGCTTCATCGCCACGGTGTGGCGGAAGTCGGCCTGTTCGCTCGCCGTGCCGCCGAAATGGTGCATCCCGCCCATCTTCTCGAAATTGCAGACCGTCATGCCCTTGGTCCACCGGCCGGCGATTTCGACGCGGATATCGGCCTTCTCGGTGGTGAAGACGGTCGGGTCGATCATGGCCGCGACGCAGCATGCATCATGGATCGCGGGGTACTCGATCTGCAGGAGGCCGCCATGCGTGGTCGCTATGAACTCCCAGATATCGAGGATGAACTTGGCGATCGGGCCGCCGACGGCGCGCACCCTGTTTTGCAGGTCCGGAGTGGCCAGCGCCTGGTGCGTGAGGTCGAGGCCGACCATGGTGACGTCCCAATCGGCGCGGAACACGACGTCGGCGGCCTCCGGGTCGCCATGGACGTTGAACTCCGCCGCCGGCGTGATGTTGCCGCGGGTGTAGGCCCCGCCCATCGCGACGACCCGTTTCACGCGTCCGATGATGCGTGGATCCTTGCGGATGGCGAGCGCGATGTTGGTGTAGGGGCCCACCGGAACGAGCGTGACGGTCTTCGGCTCGTGCGCCATGACCGTGTCGATGATGAAGTCGACGGCATGCCGCTTGTCGAGTTCGAACGAGGCGGGCGGCAGCTCCGGCCCGTCCAGCCCGGTTTCGCCGTGGATCTCGACGGCCAGCACCTGCTCGCCGATGAGCGGGCCGGGCGAGCCCTTTGCCACCGGCACCTTGATGCCATAGGCGGTGCATACGGCCAGCGCGTTGCGCGTGGTGTTCTCGACATTGTGGTTTCCCGAGACCGTGGTGATGCCGAGAAGGTCGATATTCGGATTCCCCGCCGCGAGCAGGATGGCGATGGCGTCGTCGTGCCCGGGATCGCAGTCCAGGATGATCTTTTCCATGATGTCATCTCCCTTGCCGGTCGAGCCCCGTGGCCGCCCAGCGTGAACATTCCCGGCCCGCGCCTACTTGTCCTCGACGATCCGCAAATACGCCGCCGTCACGAACAGCACGATCAGCCCGAACAGTATTCGCCGCGCTCCCTCCGGCATCTGCAAAATCGTCAGCAGTGTCGTCAGCACGGTGAGGATCAGCGCGCCGACGATGGTGCCGGTATAGCCGCCGCGGCCGCCGAAGATGGAGGTGCCGCCAATGACGGCGGCGGCCACCGAGGGCAGCACAAGCGGTTCGGCGAGCGAGAGCGAGGGCGCTTTGATCAGGCCGATATAGAGCAGGCCGGTGATGCCGGCGAGCACGCTCGATGTGATGTAGAGCGCGGTGATGACCTGCCAGTACCGGACACCGGAAAGGCGGGTGGCGCGCTCATTGTCGCCGACGGCGTAGAGCAGGCGGCCGAAGCCGGTGCGGGCGAGCGTGAAGACAATGAGGCCGGCCAGCGGCACGTAAAGCAGTAGTGCGTTGGGGAAACCCCAGGTGACTCCGGTGCCCAGCCAGGCGAGGAAGTCGGGGATTTTGGCGCCCGACGCGATCACCGTGCGCTGGTAGACCTGCAGGCAGCCGGTGCCGATCAGGCTGGTGCCCAGCGTCATGATCAGCGGGTGGACGCGGAAGACGCCGACGCCGATGCCGTTGACGAGGCCGATCAGCACAGCCGGCATCATCGCCAGCAGGAAGGCCACCGCCGGGTCCTGGTTGACCACTTGCGTGGCCATGATGAAGGCGCTCATCGTCGCCACCGTGCCGACCGACAGGTCGATGCCGCCGGTCAGCATCGTCATCGTCTGGCAGCCGGCGAGGATCGCCAGCGGAATGGCGAATTTGATGGTGTTGGCGATCCAGCGCTCGTTGACGATGCCGGGGCGCAGGAGCTGCAGGATCACCACCAGGATGACGAGCAGGATGATCAGCGGGATCAGCGGCCGGTCGGCCATGAAGCGTTTTATGCGGCGGCCGAGGGGCACGGGCGCAGGCGTGATCGCGGTGCTGCTCATGGGGCGGCTCCTGCTCGCGATTGGGTGGGGCAAGCGACGCGTCTACCCCCTCTCTTCTTATGGAAGAAGGTGGATCGGAGCGCAGCGCCGAGACGGATGAGGGGTGGTGGACGAAATGAGGCGTCGGCGTTCCCTGGAACACCCCTCATCCGACCTCGCTTCGCGAGGCCACCTTCCCCCACAAGGGGGAAAGGAAGAAGCGCACGCCCATGCTCCCGCCTCATCATTGCCGCCCCCGCATGGTGATGAAGGCGCCGAACATCACCACGGCGACCATGATCAGGCCTTCGATGATGGCGGTGACGTTCGGATCGATGGCGAGCAAGGTGAGATCCGTGCGCACGAGGCGCAGCACGAAGACGGCGACGATGGGGCCGAGCAGACCGCCCTTGCCGCCGCCGAGCGCCACGCCGCCCAGCACAACCGCCGCGACGCTGGCAAGCAGGTAGGGACCCGGGATCGGAGCGCCGATGCCGGTGCTCATGGTCAGCGCGAGCCCGCCCATGGCGGCGAACAGGCCCGACAGCGCGTAGGCGATGATCCTCGTGCGGGCGACGGGCACGCCGCTGCGGAACGCCGCCAGTTCGCTCGAGCCGATGGCGTAGATGGAAAGGCCGAGGCGCGAGCGCCGGAGCGGGATCCAGACGACGCAGAGGCAGACGACCAGCACCAGCAGCGCCTTCGGGACCCAGGCGTCGACCGAGTCCGGCAAGCCCGGTATCGGCACGGTGCCCGAGATCATCGCCTTCAGCCATTCGGCCGCTGCCCCGCCCGGCGCGCCGAGCACCAGCAGGGCCGCACCCTGCAGCACGAACAGCATGGCCAGCGTGACGACGATGTCGGGCACGCGGGTGACGACGATGAGCACGCCGTTGAGCGCGCCGAGGACAAAACCCATGGCAAGCACGAAAGGCACCACGAAGAGCGCGTATTCCTCGCTGGCGCCCGCCATCATCGAGGCGGCGGTGACGCTGGTCAGCGCCATCATGGCGGCGACCGAGAGGTCGATGCCACCCGCGATGACGACAACGGTCTGCGCGGCGACGGCGAAGGCATAGGGCAGCACGGCCCGCGCCAGCGAGCCGAAATCGCCGCTGCCATAGCCGGGTTGGATCACTTTGGTGACGATGAACAGGATGATGAGGAGTGCGAACAGGCCTGTTACCCAGCCCTGGCGGCGCAGGAAATGGCTCATGGCGCGGCCTCCGGCGTATCGGAGGCATTGGCCGACGTCGAATCCGACGGATTCGCCGAGGGATCGGCGAGAATGCCGACATCGGCCCTGGCGCCGCGCGGCAGGCCGTAGGCGGCGCGCATCAGCGCCGGTTCGTCCGCCTCCTCGACCGGGAAGATATCGACGAGGCGGCCGCCGAAGATGACGATGACGCGGTCGCAGACGCGCTGCACCTCTTCCAGTTCGGAGGTGTAGAACAGCACCGATTTGCCGTGGCCGGCGAGCTCGCGCAGCAGAAGATAGATTTCCTGCTTGGTGCCGACATCGATGCCGCGCGTCGGGTCGAAACACAGGATGGTACGGGCATCCGCCGCGATCCAGCGGGCGATCGTCACCTTCTGCTGGTTGCCGCCGGAGAGGCGCTGCACCTCGCCCTGGGCGCGGGTGTCGATCTGCAGGCGCTGGATGGCGCTGAGCACGGTCGCGCGTTCGCGGCGCATCGGGATCGGTCCCCAGTTGCGCAGGGCAGCACTGAAGGGAAGTGCTATGTTCTCGCGCACCGAGCGCTGCATGGCGAGCGCCTCGGAGCGATCGCCGGGCACATAGGCGATGCCGGCGCGGATGGCGTCGATGGGGTGAGAAAACTTCGCCGGCTGGCCGTCGACCTCGATGGTGCCGCCGGATGGTTTGATCGAGCCGGCCAGGGCGGCGAACAGTTCGTCCTGGCCTTGGCCTTCGAGCGCCACGACGCCGGCCACCTCGCCGTCGGCGAGATCGAAGGACACGTCGTTGAGCTTGGTGCCGACGCGCAGATTGCGCACCGCGATCCGAGGCCGGGCAGGGGCGGGCGCTGCCTTCTGGGCGGCGGTGCGGGCGGCGACGTGGGTCTTGACGACGCGGGTGCCGAGCATCAGCTCGACAATCTTTTCCTCGACGCCCGGCTTGATGTCGACGACGCCGACGGTTGCGCCGTCACGCAGAACCGTGGCGCGGTCGCACAGTGCCGAGATTTCAACGAAGCGATGCGAGATGAAGATCACGGCGCGGCCGGCGTCGCCTTGGCGGCGCACCACGTCCAGCACCTTTTCGGCGAGGTTGGCGGGGAGTGCCGCCGTCATCTCGTCGAGCAGCAGCACGTCGGGCTCGACGGCCAGCGCACGGGCGAGGTCGAGCACACGCAACACGGCCAGGGGGATGTCGCGCGCGGTTTCGCGTAAATCGAGGTCGGGAATGCCGAGTTCGCGCACCCAGGCGCGGAACGGCTCGACCGGCGTGCCGGTCAGGCGCAAATTGGACAAGACGTCCAGATCGGGGATCAGCGACGGCTCCTGATAGACGGGCAGCAGGCCGGCGCGGCGCGCGGCGGCGGGCGAGCGTATGTCGCGCGCCTCGCCACGGATCAGGATACGCCCTGCGTTGGCAGAGATCGCGCCGGTCAGGATCTTCACCAGCGTCGACTTGCCGGCGCCGTTGGCGCCCATCAGCGCATGCACCTCGCCCGGCAGGACGGAGAGCGACGCGTCGCGCAGCGCGGCAACCGCGCCGTAATTCTTGGCGACGCCTGACGCGTCGAGGAGGGGATTGGCGGTCAAATCGTGTGGTTCTCGTTCCAGAAACTAATGCCGGTGCTCTACGGCGACCTTTCCTTCTCCCCTTGTGGGAGAAGGTGGCCGAGCGAAGCTCGGTCGGATGAGGGGTGTTCCAGGGAACACCAACGTCTCACTCCGTCCAAGCACCCTCATCCGTCTCGGCGCCGATCCACCTTCTCCACAAGGGGAGAAGGCGGAAACGCGGCTCTTGCTTACTCCCCCGGGCCCTTGCACGCCACGATCTGGTCCTTGGTGTACGTCGTCCAGCCCGGGATCATGATCGAGACCGGCCATTCGGGGCTGAGCGACGGATCGGCGGCGGCCTTCAGCTTGGCCTTGCCTTCCTCGGTGGCGTTGTCCCAAAGCTGCGGGTCGACCAGCACGGTCTGCTGTGCCGGCTTCTTGCCGTCGAGGATCTGCAGCGCCAGAGTCACGCCGGCGCCACCGATCGAGCCGGGGTTGGTCACCGCCGCCCCGACGAGGCCCTTGACCGAGCTCAGCTGGCCGACGAATCCCGCATTGTCGGCGCCGACCACTGGCACCAGCGGCGCCTGCGATTCGACCAGCGCGTCGACGATGACGTTGTCGATGCCGGAGGTCCAGACGCCGTTGAACGGCGTGCCGGTGGCCAGGAACGACAGCATCTGCTGCTTTGCCTGGTCCTGCTGCCAGCCGGTGAAGACTTCCTGCGCGACCTTTACATCGGGGAATTCGGCCAGCGCCTTCTTGAAGCCTTTGTCGCGGTCGCTATCGGCGGACGCACCGGCCGCACCGCGCATATAGAACACCTCGCCCTTGCCACCCATCTGCTGGAACAGCCATTTGGCGCCGAGATAGGCATATTGTTCCTGGTTGTTGGAGATGATGTAGGCCGAAGGCTCGGTGACCGCCTGGTCTACGGCGACGACGACGATGCCGGCCTTGGTGGCTTCCTCGAGACCCGCCTTGATGCCGGCCGGATCGGCGGGGTTGACGACGATGGCGTCGACCTTGGCGCTGATCAGGTTGCGGATGTCTTCGAGCTGGCCGGCCGCATCGGTGTTGCGGTGGGCGATGTTGAGCTTGGTCACTTCGCCCGAGGCGAGCGCCTGCGCCTTCATGGCGCACACCATCTCCTCGCGCCAGCCATTGCCCTGCACGGTGTTGGAGATGCCGATCGTGTATTTGCCGGCGGCGGATGACACGCCCACCGAAGCCAGCAGGGCAGCACCCGCAAGCAGCGGGACGATGGTCAGGATTTTCTTCATTTCAGTCTTCCTCCACATTGTTTTTCAGTTCCAGTTCAACCCGTTAAAGCACGCCGCTGACAAAATGAGTCACGCGGCGCGCTTCACTTCATTTGACGAAGGGGCGCAGCACGTCGCGGGCGAGCAGGAAGCCACGCTTCACTTGATCGTCGCTGCCTTCAAATCGCCTGTCCTCGTGTTCGATGATGATGGAGCCGTCATAGCCGGCGCGGTAGAGGCCGGAGAAGAAGCCGCTCCAGTCGACATCGCCGAGCCCCGGCATGCGCGGCACCTGCCACCCTATGCCAGCCGAAAGGATTCCGCGCTCGTACAAACCATCATGATCAATCATCAGGTCCTTGGCGTGGACATGCAGCATGTAGGGGCCGAACTCCCTGATGAAGCGCGCTTGGTCGATCATCTGCCAGACCAGGTGCGAGGGGTCGAAATTCATGCCGACCTCACCGCCCCAGGCTTCCAGGATGCGACGCCAGACCTGCGGCGAATAGGCGATGTTGTGCCCGCCGGGCCATTCGTCATGGCTGAAGATCATCGGGCAGTTCTCGAAGGCGATTTTTACCCCGTGGCCGCGCGCATGAGCGACGATCTCGGGCCAGATTTTCAGCGCTTCCTGCCAGTTGACGTCGACGGTTTTCGAGGCATCGCCGCCGCAGAAGGTGTTGACGACAGGCACGCCCATATTGGCGGCCAGCACGATGACCTTCTTCAGATGGCCGATGACGGCCTCGCGGTGGGCGGCATCGGGATGCAGCGGGTTGGGGTAGTAGCCGAGGCCGGAGACGGAAATGTTGTTTTCCGCCAGCGAGGCAACGATTTCCTTCGCCTGTGCGGCCGAGGTCGAGGCGGCATCGATATGGCTGGTGCCGGCATAGCGGCGAGTCGCGCCGGAGGTCTTCGGCCAGCAGGCGATTTCCAGCGCCTCGAAGCCGACGGAGCTCGCCCAGCCGGCAACCTCGCCAAGCGGCGTCTCCGCGAACGGTGCGGTGAGCAGTCCAAGTTTCATCATGCCTCCCTAGAGCGCGAACCCGCGATCGTTTCCTATAATGCCGATTGTTTGGATCGCTTCAACCTCGCGACCCATTCTGTTCCAGACTGTGTCGAACGGCCGCCATCGGATCATCCGAGAGCAGCTTTGCAAGCGCCGATGCGACGGCCGCGCGAAACGCAGCGTTCGCGGCAAGGCCGGGTTCGAAAATCGTGTCGATGGCCAGGATGGCTGAAGCCAGCGCCCGTGCATCGTCCCCGGTTTCGTCGGCGATCGCGGCGATCTTGCCGGCATAGGGATCCGATACCGGCCAGCGTTCGCCGAAGCGCGTCGAGGCCAGGATCAGATAGGCCATCCAGCCGGCGACCGGCACCGAGAGCAGTCCAATGCTCGCGCCCTGGCTCAGCCGATCGCGGATCGGGTTGAGCAGGCGCTGGACGATTTTCTGCGAGCCGTCGGTGGCGATCTGGTGATTGCGGTGGCGGATGGCGGTGTTGCGCAAGCGGCCAAGGCTCTGCTCGACATAGGCCGATGGCTCCATCCCGGGCACCGGCATCAGCGTCGGCAGCGTTTCCTCGACCAGCATGCGCCTGACGAAGACCGAAAGCAGCGGATCGGCGATGGCATCCGATGTGTGTTCGAGCCCGGCCAGCCCGCCGAGCGTGGCAAGCGTCGTTTGCGCCCCGTTCAGCACCCGCATCTTGAGATGCTCGAAGGGTGTGACGTCGTCGACAAAGGTGGCGCCGGCCAGATCCCAGCGTGGCATGCGGCCGGCAAATTTCTGCTCGATCACCCATTGCCGGAACGGCTCGCCGACGGCAACGGCGCTATCGCGGTAGCCGAACCATTGTTCGACGCCGCCGAGGTCATCGCGCGTCACCGCCGGCGCGATGCGGTCGACCATGGCGGAGGGGAAGGCGGCGTTGGCCGCGATCCATTCGGCCAGCCCATCGCCGCGCCATTCGGCGAAACTCCGCACGACATTTTCCAAGATGATGCCGTTTGTCGGAATGTTGTCGCAGGAGAGCAATGTCAGCTTCCCGCCACGCGCGGCACGGCGCATCTCAAGCGCCCTGGCCAATATGCCGGCCACGCTGCGCGGTGCTTCGGGGTTGGCGAGGTCATGGACGATGTCGGGATGATCGAGATCGAGTTCGCCGGTCGAGGGGATGTGGCAATAGCCTTTTTCCGTGACCGTCATCGTCACCAGTTCGATGTCGGGCGAGGCCAGCACGTCGAGCGCGGGCGCGGCGCTCTCCTGGCTGTCGACCACCTTCACGATGCTGCCGATGACGCGCGCCTCGACATGGTCGTTCTCACGGATCAGCCTGGTATAGAGGCCGCCCTGCCGGCCGAGCGTATCGGCAAGGGTGGGCGGGCGGATGTTGATGCCGATAATGCCCCAGCGGTCGAACCGATGCGACAAAAGATCGTCGGTGTATTCGGCCTGGTGGCAGCGGTGGAAGGCGCCGACGCCGAGATGCGCCATGCCGGGTTGGAGCGCGGCCCGGTCGTAGGACGGCTTCCGGACAGCGGCGGGAAGCCTCTCCAGGAGACCAGGGCCGAGCGTTTCGATGCTGCTCACCGGTTTGCGCCGATCACCGACTGCTCCTGGTCGATCACCGAACCGGTCATCGGGCCGGCGGCGTCGGAGAGCAGGAAGACGGCGAGGTTTGCGATATCGTCTGGTGCCAGCAACCTGCCGAAGGGCTGCGCGGCGTTGGCGGCGTCGAGCCATCCCGGGCCGTTGCCCAGCGTCTGCGCCTGCATGACGCGTTCGGCCGGCGTGTCGGTCCACCCGACATTGATGCCGTTGACGCGGATGCGGTCGAAGCGGTGGGCATTGGCGGCGTTCTTGGTCAGCGTCGCCAGCGCGCCCTTGGTGGCGGAATAGACGGCAAGCTCCGGCGAGCCGCAATGGGCATTGACCGACAGGATGTTGACGATGGCACCGGGCTGTCCGCGCTTCCTCATGTCGGCGATGGCCGCCTGCATCAGAAAGAACGGCGCGCGCGCGTTGACCGCGAACAGCGCCGCCCAGTCGTCGGGGGTGGCATCGAGGAAGGAGGCGCGGTCGGTGAGGCCGGCGGCGTTGACCAAGCCGTCGATGCGGCCGAAGCGCTCGATGCAGGCCTGCGCCAGCAAGGCCGGGGCTTGCGAATCCGCGAGGTCGGCGGCGACGAAAATCGCCGGCGTGCCCAATTGCGACAGCTCCGCCGCCACGGCGTCGCCCCGTGTCTTGTCGCGACCGGTGACCAGCAGGCCAGCGGCGCCCGAGCGCGCCAGCGTCTCGGCGATGGCGCGGCCGATGCCTTGTGTCGACCCGGTGACCAATATCACCTTGCCGTCGAGCCTGATCTCCATTCCTCCTCCCGGAACAAAGTTTCTATTTTTCGAAATATGGAACGATGGTTCCCGATAGTCAATTGTGCCAGCGGCGCCTTACTTACCGCGCCGTGCGGCGACCCCATGGACCAGCGCCATGCCGACCGCCAGCGAGGCGGCCAGCGAGCGGAAGCCGGCGAAGTCGGATTCCACCACTTCCAGCCAGCTGTCCGACAGCCGGGTCAGCGGGCTGAACGTGCTGTCGGTGATGGTGACGATGCGGGCCTTGCGCTCATGCGCCACGGCGACGAGGTCAGGCGTGATCGAATTGTAGGGGCTGAAGGAAACCGCCAGTACCGCGTCGCGGCTGCCGATGCAGCCGATCTGGTCAAGCGCGGTGGAACCGACATTGTCGACCAGCACGTTGCGCACGCCCTGCTGCGAAAGCGTCAGCGACAGATAGGCGGTGACGGGAAAGGCGCGCTTGGAGCCGATGACATAGATCAGGTCGGCGGTGGCCAGCAGCGTCACCATCTTCTCGAAGCTCTCGACGTCCAAACCGGCTTCGATGCGCCCAAGCGAAGCCTGCGAAGCGCCGACCATGCCGTGCAGGAAATGCAGATGCGCATTGGGCTCGGGTGTCTCCCGGTCCTGGCCGCGTCCTTCGGGCCACGATCCCTTCACGTGCTCCTTGAACAGGCCTTGGAAATCGGAAAAGCCGGAATAGCCGAAAATCTGCGCGAAGCGCACCAGTGTCGAGGGCTGCACGCCCGCCTGCGCGGCCACCTGCGCGATGGTGCCAAGAGCCACGTCGCTCGGGTGCTGCCACAGGAAGATCGCCACCTGCCGCAGCCGCTTGGGAAAGTGCACGGTGCCCGACGACAGCACCGCGCGCAGTTCCTCATAGGTCCGCGGCTGGATATAACCCAACGCCGCCAGGGAGCGTCCGCGCTTGCGCGTCGCCGCCTCGTCGGCACTGGACCGTCCGGATGACTTGCGTGCCCCACTCATGATTTCAGGCTAACGTGGCACGATCGTATTACAATATGGAAATTGGAAATCTTGTTCGAAAGTGCTAGGGGCTCGGCTCGGGTGCTGAGGGTTGGCCGAGACCTTCCCCGACTTCGTCATCCCCGGGCGGAGCAGGAGCGAAGCTCCGTCGCGAAGACCCTGGGATCCATGCCGTGACGGCTGTCGAGGAATGCAGCGGATAGGGATTCTGCACGGTAGCGGCACTTCAAAATCGCGGCATGGATCCTGGGGTCTGCGCCGCGTCGCTGCACTCCTTGCTCCGCCCCAGGATGACGAAGCGATAGGTAGGAGGATAAGGATGGTCTATGCGACATCGGACGGATCGGCGGGCAAGCGCCTGAGGGTCGGCATGGTCGGCGGCGGCCGCAATGCCTTCATTGGCGCCGTGCATCGGCTGGCCATGCGGCTCGACGACCAGATCGCGCTGGTCGCCGGTGCGCTGTCGTCCGATCCGGAAAACGCCGCCGCCTCGGCCGCCGAGATCGGCATCGCGCCGGAGCGCAGCTATGCCGACTATCGCGCCATGGCAACGGCCGAAGCCGCGCGGCCGGATGGCATCGAAGCTGTGGTCATCGTCACGCCCAACCATCTGCACGCGCCGATCGCCACGGCCTTCCTCGAAGCCGGCATCGACGTGATCTGTGACAAGCCGCTGTCGACGACGCTGGCCGACGCCGAAGCGCTGGTGGCGCTGACCAGGGCAAAGAAACGCCGCTTCGTCGTCACGCTCAACAACACCGGCTACGCCATGGTGCGGCAGGCGCGCGAGATGGTGATGGCGGGCGAGCTTGGCCGGATCGTGTCCGTGCACGGCGCCTATATCCAGGACTGGCTGACCAAACCGATCGATGCCGAGGGCCAGAAGCAGGCGGAATGGCGCACCGATCCGGCCAGGGCAGGGCAGTCGGCGGTGCTGGCCGACATCGGCGTGCACGCCTTCAACCTGGCGAGCTTCATCTCCGGCCGCGAGGCCGAGACGGTGTCGGCCGACCTGTTCACCGCGGTGCCTGGACGCCGGCTCGACGACAACGCCCATGTGCTGGTGCGCTGGACGGGCGGAGCGCGCGGCACGATCCTGGCCAGCCAGACATCGCCCGGCCACTACAACGACCTGTCCGTGCGCGTCTATGGCGACAGAGCCGGGCTCGCATGGTCCGGCACGCGGCCGGAGGAACTGCGCTTTACGGTCCATGGCGAGGAAACCCGCACGCTGGTGCGCGGCGGCCACGGCTCGACGGCGGAAGCCCGCCGCGTCTCGCGCATGCCGGCGGCGCATCCGGAGGGCTATATCGAAGCCTTCGCCAATTTCTACCGCGATGCCGCCGACATCATCCGCGCGCACCGGTCGGGCGCTGCCATCGATCCGGCGCGCGCGGCGCAGGTGCCCGACGTGGTCGACGGCGCACGCGGGGTGAAGTTCGTTGCCGCGGCGGTGGAGTCGAGCGCGGCTGGCGGGGCGTGGACGGCCGCGCGGTTTGGCTGAGGCGCGCGAAGCTTTCTGCTATAGAGCGCATGCCGGGGATTTCGAATGAGGGCTAGCTTGCCACTGGCAACCGTCGAGATCGAGCAAAGCTTCTCAGCCGGTCGGAATCCATTGCGTGCCCGAATGCATAGCCTTGCAATATGTCGCAGCCAAGCTCTTTGAGCACACGGGCGTGCTTCATTGTCTCGACGCCTTCGGCTATGATCTCGATGCCTAGGGATTTGCCGATTTCGATGATCGACGAGACGACCTGCCGTCGCTGGTGCGAGTTCACGATAGGATCCACCAACTGGCGATCTATCTTGAGGCGGCGAGGCTGCAATTTGAGCAGGCTGACAATAGAAGCATAACCGGTACCGAAATCGTCGATTTCGATGTCGATGCCGAGTTGCTTGATCTGCTCGACGTTCCACGTGACCAGATCATCGTTGTTGTCGAGGAAGATCGACTCGACGAGTTCAAAGGAAAAAGTCCCCTTTCTGATGTTGAGGTCACGCAAGCTCTTCAGGAGTTCCTCGTCTTGAAGGCGTCGTGCCGATACGTTGACCGACACGCGCGGAATACCGATCTTGTCGGCGGACCACGCTTCGAAATCCAGAAGCGATTGCTGGAGGACTTTCCGGTCAATTACCGACACGACGTTCAGTTCTTCAGCGGTCTTCAGGAAAGCATCAGGCGTCAGAATCCCCTTCTCTGGATGCCTCCACCGCACCAGCGCTTCAACGCCGACGATCTCCAGCGTCTTTGCATCAAATTGAGGCTGGTAGAACACGATGAATTCGTCTCGTTCGAGGCCGGCTAGAATCTCGTCGGCAATTCTCTTCGTGTTGACGATTTCGCTTTGCAGTTCTCCGCTGAAGAATTCGTAGCGGTTGCGGCCCCGCTTCTTTGCCCGGTAGAGGGCAATATCGGCATTCACCAGCAACTGTCTGGTATCGGCCTCTCTATCATTGTCGATCGCAATCCCGACGCTGACGCCAAACCGACATTGATGGCCGTGGTAATAAACAGGTCTGCGCATCTGCTCGATGATGTTGTCAGCGAGCGCCGCGGCCTGGCTGACATCGCCGTGCACCGTGCAGAGCACGATGAATTCGTCTCCTCCAATGCGAGCGACAAAACCGTGGTCGCCGACGTTGGACTTGAGAACGGATGACGCATGCACCAGCATTGCGTCGCCCGCCGCATGACCAAGCGTATCGTTGATGTGCTTGAAGCGGTCCAGATCGATGTGAAGCAGCGCCGCGCAGCCGCCGTTTACTCTGGCCTTTGCCGCATAATCTTTCAGCATCTGGTCCAGATAGCGCCGATTGGGCAAATCCGTCAGCGAATCGTGCAGGGCAATGTGTTCGATGCGCGCTTGGGCGGACTCGAGTTCGGTATTTTTCGACTCGGTCAACTGCTTTGCGCGAACCAGATCGGTGGTCAGCAAGACGTCTGCCGTCACGTCCCACTCCGCGCCGACCATTCGAGGCGAATTGTTTGCTATCTGGTAGAAGATCGCCGTGGACCGGACGTGACGGATTTCGCCGTTGGGCCGAACAACCCGGTATTCCGATGAATATGTGCTTCGCCCGGCTACTGCCTTGTCGAAATCCGCAAGCGCGCCAGGCAGATCGTCAGGATGAATGGCCCCGGCCCAGTCCGAATATCCGCGCGGTCCGCCATCGGGCTCCCTGCCGTAGATCTCGTTGACGCGATCGTCCCACGTCAGATGGTTGGTTTTGAGGTCGTGCTCCCACACTCCGATGGCCGACGCCTCCAGAGCAAGTTCCAGCCGTCGCGACAGCCGATGCAGTTCCCCGTAGTTTCGCTGCCTCTCCTTGATCAGGCGGCCTGCCGCCAGGGAGGGGATCAAGATCAGCGCGGCCGCTGCCGCCATGATCGCCCTCAGCAGCCATGCGTTGGCGGGAGTGGTGGGCCAACCGTTCTTGGGAATGGCGGCGATCTGCCAGGAGCCCGACGGGAGCAGAACGTCGGCCGTCACCGGATTGTTTTTGACGACGCGTTGGTCACCGAAGAACTGGACTCCCTTCGCGCCAAGGGCATCGCTGCCGATGAGCGCGACGTCAATCCCGAGATCCTTGTCGAGGAGACCCGTCGCCTGGTAAAGGCGCTGCACGTCGACGACCGCCGAAACGATGCCCCAGAACCGGTCGGTGTTGCCCGCGCTTTTCACGAATACCGGGAAACGACCGATGAAAGCCTGTCCTCCCTGCGCCAGATCGACCGGGCCAGCGAGAATGAGCCTGCGCTCGTCGCGCGCACGCAGGGCAGCCGCCCGCTGCTGGTCGTTCTTGCGGTAATCGAGACCGATGGCCTTCTCGTTGCCGGCCATCGGATACATCAAGGAAATGACCAGGTCGGGCGCGCCGGCAATATTGCGAAGTTGGGACTCTTCGCTGAACAGGCGGCTGGCAAGTTCCGTGAAGCGTTGCTCTCCCATGTATGGTTCGGTCGTGACCGCGGCGACCAGACCTCGAACCAGCTGAAGGTTGCCGTTGATGTTTCCTTCGAGCTTGGCGCGAATGACATTGACCTTGGCCAGCACATCCACGCGGGCGGCCTGGTCCGAAACGATCTTGTTCTGATGGTCCGCGAACGCCGCGCAAAGGGCAATAACCACAATCGCAATCCCCACCGGCATCCTTGCCGGCGAGAAGACGGCCTTGCTCACGCGGCCGAGCATTTTGGCGAAATGAGCCAAAAGGGCGAGGTTCCCTGTGCTTGTCAGGCTCCTGGGTGAGCCTCATCAGGGGAATATTAGTACGCAATAACTTAATTTTAGCCTTCACAGTCTTTAAAATTTTTGCGCTAAAATTTTTGCGCGTGCCGGCGCTGGTGCGGGCAATTGCACCAGCACTCGCCACATGGTGGCGTCAGTGGCTATCGACCTTTTTCTGGACGATCCGATACGTGCCAACGCCGCGCTTGGTTGCTCCAATTGAATAGGCCATCGGAATCTTTGGAGCGTTTTCGGGGAGGCCGTACATGTCCTTGCCGGCCCTCACCGCGAATGAAAAATGCTGCCAGGAAACCGCGTCATGCTCGTTGAGGAAATCGAGCGTGAGCCCGGCCGCGATCAGCGCGTTCACCACGTCGCTGATCGGATGGATCCACTCATAATATCGAGGATGCTCCAGGGTTCGTTCATCGCCGGTATAGGTCTGCTTCTCGTTCCAGACGAGCGGCCGCGCCACCGGCGTTCGCCAGTCGTCCTTCAATTCGAGGGCGGCAGCCTTGCGATTGCACTGGAACATCAAGGGATGGCCCTCGGCCATGTACAGCCGGCCGCCAGGCCGCAGAAGGTCGGCGACCACCCGCGCCCAACGAAAGACATCGTCAAGCCAGTTCACCGACCCCCAGGTGACGTAGACTACGTCATAGGTCTGGTCGAGTGCTTCGACCGCCTCGTATAGCGGCGCCTCCACGAAGCGAACGTCACTGCCTGCCTTGGAGGCGAAATCCCTCGCCGCGGCGACCGCCCTCGGTGAAAAGTCCAGGCCGGTCACGCTGCCCGCGCCGAGATTCCTCAGGCTGATCGTGTCCAGCCCGATGTGACATTGCAGATGGACGATGTCCTTGCCGAAAATGTCTCCGACCTCGCGCGTTTCCAGCTCATAGAGATTGGATCCACCGGCCAGCACATTCTCAATGCGGTAGCTGCCCGTTCTGTCGGTCGCGTGTATTTCGGCCCGATCGTCCCAATTCAGCAGGTTCGCGTCCAGAAACGGTTCCAAAATGCCCCCCATCTCAGCCGTTGCAAGGTTAACAGCTGGTTAATAGACATTGCAGCGAGCAGGCATGCGCGTCAATCCCGGAAGTCGCGCCCGTCGCGGCGCCCATTCCCGAGATCGAGACGATCGCTGTCATCAGCCCGGTGATGAAACAGCTGCTGGGAAGAGGCTCCCCGGTTCAGCGAGTCCGCCTTTGCCGGCCTTTGAGGTGACGAGTCAGCGATATTGCCGGCAATCACCCGACATCCAATTGCGCTACCAAATCCGACAGCATCGGCCGCTGACCCTTCAGCATCTTCACCTCGGCTTCGGCCAAGGTGAACCAGCCGGCTCTGTCGACCTCAGGGAATTCCTTCATCGTTCCGGACTTCGGCGGCCATTCCATGGTGAAGGTGTTGCTCTTGATGGCGGCCACATCGACGTCGGCCTCGACGGACCAGGCGATAACGATCTTGCCGCCGGGTTGCTTGTAGTCACCCAAGCGCGTGAACGGGCCATCGATGGTGATGCCAATCTCCTCGCGGGTCTCGCGTTGCGCCGCCGTCAGTTCGTCCTCACCCTCGACGAGGCCCTTCGGTATCGACCAGGCGCCATCGTCCTTCTTCACCCAGAACGGGCCGCCGGGATGCACCAGCAGCACCTCGGTGTCATCACCGCCGCGGCGATAGATCAGCAGGCCCGCGCTGCATTTTGCCATATTTGCATGTCCGTTTGCGGCATTGGTGCGAAGTCGGCGGATTCCGCGCCGATCATGGCTGCCGATCTTGCACGGGGAAATTACGACGCTATGTCAGGCACATCCGCATTGCACCTTATCGGCGAGTCCGGCAATCTGATAGCATCGTTTCCGGGGCGGCGTCGAAGGTCAGGTGAGGCGTCCGAATGCAGCTGAGTCTGATCGGCTACTACAGCGACTTCGTGGTCTATCCCCTGGTGATCGCCATATTGGGCGTGGCCGGGCTGGTCGAGGCCGGAGAGGAGGGGGCGCCGGACTGGATCGGCACTGTGCTGATCTGCCTCGGCCTGTGGACGCTGGTCGAATACGTCCTGCACCGCCTCGTTCTTCATCACATTCCCTGGATCAAGGACCTGCACGACCGCCATCATGTCGAGGAGCGCAGCCCGGTGGGCACGCCGACCTGGCTCAGCCTGGGCGTCCATGCACTGATCGCCTTCCTGCCCGTCTGGATGATCTCCGGTTTCGCAACCGCCAGCGCGGTGAGCTGCGGATTGATGCTGGGCTATCTCTGGTACGTCAGCGTCCACCACATGATCCATCACTGGCATCCGACCCACCCGAGCTATCTCTACACGCTCAAGCGCCGCCACGCGGTCCACCACCATGTCGACGAGAACGCCAATTTCGGCGTGACGTCGATATTCTGGGACCGGGTTTTCGGCACCGCACGGCTCTGAGAGGCGTTATTCGCTTTTTCTTGACAATCCGTGCTTGCCTGATGTTACTGCCGCAAGCCGCTTGGGCGTGGGGAAATTGCCGTGAAGAAGATCTATCGAAAGCCGGTGCTGGTGAAGCGCGCGTTGTTGTCCACCGTGACCGCCGCGCCGGTTAGTTCCGGGCGTTGACCCGGAAGGTGTGACGGCGAGGGGCTGAGGCACCTCCGCTCACAGGTCCTTTTGCGCCAGTTCCCTGAATTCGTCGGGCACCGAACGCGCCGCCTCCAGCGCCACCGTGCCGTAGCCGACCGCCTGTTTGCCGAAGCGCTCGCGGATCTTGTCAATGGCGCGGTCGGCGCCGAAGCGCGCGAGGCCTTTCTGGCTGCCGGGGCGGCGCTTCTCGTCGGCGAGGCCGAGCGGCAGGTCGAGCTGCAACTCGGCGCCTTCTTCCAGATGCGACACGGAAATCGCCAGCAGCGAGATCGTTTTCTCTGCGGCGTGGTCGGCGAGCGCGCCGCGCACCAGGTCGCCGGCTATCTCGGCCAGCATCGCGGTTGCCGAGATCGGCTGTTCCAGCGTGATCGAGCGCGTGACGGCGCTGAGATCGGCAAAGCGCACGCGCACCGTCACCGTGCGGCCGGGGCGGTTCTTGGCGCGCAACCGGCTGGCGACACGGTCGGCCAAATGCAGCAGCGTCGGCACGATCACCCGCGCCACGGCCGGCTTCTGCCCGAGCGCCGATTGCGCGCCGGCCGAGTGCGCCCGGCGCTTCGTCTCCAGCTTGCGAGAGTCGCGGTTCCACGACAGGGCCGCAAGCTTTTCCCCGGCGGCGGGGCCAAGCAGCCGGGTCAACGCGCCGCTGTGCGTCCGGGCCAGTTCGCCGATGGTCTCGACGCCGATCTCGGCCAGCCGCGCCCTGGTTGCCGGCCCGACGCCCCACATCAGTGCGACCGGCAAATCGTGCAGGAAGGAAAGCTCAGTGCCGGGGTCGACCACCACCAGCCCGTCGGGCTTGGCGACCTGCGAGGCGATCTTGGCCAGATGCTTGGTACGCGCCACGCCGATCGAGATCGGCAGGCCGAGTTCGGCCCGTACGCGGCGGCGGATCGCCGTGGCGATCTCCCGGGGAGAGCCGAACAGATGCGTGCAGCCGGCGACATCGGCGAAGGCCTCGTCGATGGAGATGCGCTCGACCACCGGCGTGAAATCGTCGAGCACCTTGATCGCCGCGTCGCCCAGCCGCTGGTAGTGGCTGAAATTGCCGCCGACGAAGATCAATTGCGGGCAAAGCTCGCGCGCCTTGCGCCCCGGCATGCCGCCGCGCACGCCGAAGGCGCGCGCTTCGTAGGAGGCGGCGAGCACAACGCCGCCGCCGACCGCGATCGGCTTGCCGCGCAGCGCGGGGTCGAGCAACTGCTCGACCGAGGCATAGAAGGCGTCGAGATCGGCATGGAGGATGGTGGCCATCGTTTCCATCCTGTTCCGCTCATCCGCGATTGCTGATAGACCGGAACATATAGAGAACAAAAGCAGACCCGTTGTCAATGCGGGATCGTAGGGGCCGTAGGATGCGCCTTTCGCCGCGAGGGAGAGGCCTACACAAGATGCTCCGACCGCAGCGCTGCCTTCATCCGCTCCAGCGCTGGTTCGCCGCCCCCGGCCAGTTCGTCGGCGATGCGGGCGAGGTGATCGTCTGCCTTGCGGTGCTTGCTGCCCCAGGCGCCGAGCGTGGCCAGCACCGGCAAGAGGTCGATGCCGGCTTCGGTCAGCCGGTAGATCGCCTTCAGCCCGTGGGTGGGATCCTCACTGCGGGTGAGGATGCCTTCATCCTGCAGCGTCTGCAGCCGCTCGGCCAAAGTGCGTGAGGAGATGCCCTCATCCGATTGCAGGAACTCGCGAAAATGCTTTTTGCCGGCGAAGACCAGGTCGCGGATGATGAGCAGCGTCCAGCGATCACCGAGCAGCTCCAGCGACAGGCTGATCGGGCAGCCGGATCTTTCACGCGTCGACATCGCTATGGTTCCACTTTTAAATCACTTTACTATTGACATCATTTTTGGACAAGTCAATACTTCCAAAAGTAAACCATTCCTGGGCTGCCGGAGCTGACGAGGAGACCCCGATGAAAAAGCTCATCCTTCAAATGCAGATGTCGGTCGACGGTTTCGTCGGCGCCAATGCCGAGCATCCGTGGCAGCTCTGGGAGTGGGGCGACGACAATGGCTGGGACGCCGAGTTGAAACAGGACTTCAACACCGTCTTCGCCGGAATCGACACCATCCTGCTCAGCCGCAAGATGGCCGAGGAGGGTTATCTCACCCATTGGGGCAATGCGGCGAGAAAATATCCGGCTGATCCGTTTTATGCCTTCGCCCAGCGCATCGTCGACGCGCGCAAGGTGGTGCCGAGCGACAGGCTCGAAGCCTCGCGGTGGGAGCGTACGACGGTGGCGAGCGGCGACCTGCCGCGCGAAGTCAAGGCGCTAAAGGCGGGCGAGGGTGGCGACATGGCCGTCTTCGGCGGCGCCGGCTTTGCGTCGGCGCTGATCGCGGCCGGGCTGGTCGACGAGTTCCAGCTGTTCATCAACCCGGCGGTGCTCGGTGCCGGACGCCGGATCTTCGACCAAGGCGGCTTCCGAAACCTGCGGCTGCTCGGCTCGAAGGCCTATGGCTGTGGCATGGTGGTCAACCGCTACACGCCGGCCGGGTGAGGGGACGCCCAAAAAATAGTGTTCGGGTAGAATCCTTTGCCCGCCTCTCTTCGTCTTCAAGGTGCGGTCGCCATCAGGGCGGCCGCGTCAAATGCTGAATGGAGAGACAGACCATGATCCTGGTGACAGGCGCCACCGGCCTGAACGGCAAGGCGATCGTGTGCGAATTCGCGCGGCAGAGGCGTCAAGCGCGGGCGCTGGTTCGCGATTTGGACCGAGCATCCGCGGCGGGGCTCGGCGTTTGAAGGGGAGATCGTGCTGGTCGTCGACAGGCTGCATGGCGAGGTCTGGCGGCAGGCATATCTGGTGCGGATCGGCGCCACGGGCGGGGTGATCGACAGCATCAGCGATTACTATGCCTGCCCGTGGATCCTGGAGATTACTTCGCATCATGAAAGATGATGCCGGCCGTGTGGCGCATGCCTGAGCGCAGTCGGCTGACGCCGTGGCGCAGATTGACGCGGTAATTGCCTTTCGTTCCCCGCACCGGCCGGTTGTGGACGGCAAAGGCCACCGCATCGCCCTGGCGCAAGGGCACCACCTCGACCCGGCTCTGCATGCGCGGCCGCTGTTCGGTCAGCGCGAATTCGCCGCCGGTGAAATCCTTGCCCGGCTCGGACAGCAGGATCGCCACCTGCAGGGGAAAGGCGAGGTCGCCATAGAGGTCCTGGTGCAGGCAGTTGAAGTCGCCCGGCACATATTGCAGCAGAAGCGGCGTCGGCCTGACCTGGCCGGCGGCATGGCATTGGTCGAGAAACGCGGCATGCGTGGCGGGGTAGCGCATGGCGACCCCCATGCGCTCGTTCCACCGGTTGGCGACATCGGCCAGCCTGGGATAGAGCGCGCCGCGCAGGCCGCCCAGCAGGTCCGGCAAGGGATAGCGGAAATAGCGGTATTCGCCCTTGCCGAAACCGTGCCTGGCCATGTGGATGTGGCTGCGGAAATGCTGCTCCTGGGGGTAGAGGCCGGCGAGCTGCCGGCACTCTTGCGGCGACAGCAGCTTTTCCATCACCGCGCAGCCGAAGCCGTCGAGCTCGGCGGTGAGCGCCGGCCAGTCGTAGGCGCCGATGCGTGTCTCGGCGGCTTCGACCAGCGATGGGGCAACCCTGGCGTCGGCGTTCATATCGCGGCCACCCGGTCCAGCAAGGCGCGCTTGCATTCGACTCCCCAGCGGTAGCCGGACAGTGTGCCGTCGGCGCGCAGCACGCGATGGCAGGGAATGCCGAGCGCGATGGCATTGGCGGCACAGGCCCTCGCCACGGCGCGGGCGCCGTCCGGCATGCCGAGGCGCCGGGCAAGGGCGGTGTAGGTGACGGTGGCGCCGCACGGGATGGTGCGCAGCATCTGCCACACGCGCTGTTGGAAAGGTGTGCCATGGCGCATGTCGAGCGGCAGGTCGAGGCCGGCAGCGGGCTTCTCGATGAAGGACGCTATCGCGGCGAGATCGCCGCGCAAGCCGGCCTCGTCCTCGAGCAGCACCCTGCCGGGAAAGCGGTTCGCGAGGTCCCGTTCCAGAGCCTTGGCGTCGGCGCCGATCAGGATGGCGCGGACGCCGATGGGGCCGCGCGCGACGAGAATGTGTCCAAGGGCGGATTCGCCAAGGGCATAGGTGATGGTGTCGAGGGCGGCAGCGCTGGAGGTCGCCGCCGGCATATGGGCTTGCATGTGGTTCATTGCCTTCACTCCTTCCGTATGCCTGAACCCTAGCCGCCTGCCGGCTGCTCCTCACTCCGGTGCTTGCTTTCAAATCGAACTCTGAGAATTTGGCTTGAAAGGAACCGTAGAGCGCTCAGCGTATTAGGCGATCCGCGTGACGGACACCTCGCCCAGCACGAACACTTCGCCCGACATCAGCCGCATCTCGATCTCGCCGGTCGCGGTGCGGTTCCACTCGGCCTTGCCGTCCTCGACAAGCGCGCCAATGGCAGCCATCACCAGCGCCTTCGCCTTTTCTTGGCCGACGGCAGCGCGGTTGGCGGCCTGGCTGTTCGCACTGGTGGTGGAAGACCTGGCCATCACGCGCATTGCCGGGTTCCCTGTCAGGCCCGCGAGGGCCGGCTGTCGGCTGCCTTCACCGGCCCGCCGGCCTCGCGGTCGAGCAGCACGCGTTTGCGCTCCGCGCCCCAGGCATAGCCGGACAAAGCGCCATCCCTGCGGATCACGCGGTGGCAGGGAATCGCCACCGCAAGGGCGTTGGCGGCACAGGCGGCGGCGACGGCGCGGGCCGCCATCGGCGCGCCGATACGCTGCGCGATCTCGGCGTAGGAGATGGTGCGACCGGGCGGTATGTTTCGCAATGCCTGCCAGACGCGCTGCTGGAAGGCGGTGCCGCGTACGTCGAGCGGCAGGTCGAGACCGAGCGCCGGCGCCTCGACGAAGCCGACGACGCGCGCGACGAGCGCCTCATAGTCGCCGTCGCCGCCGACCAGCCGCGCCTTGGGGAAACGGTCCTGCAGATCGCGCACCAGCGCGTCGGGATCCTGACCGAGCAGGATCGAGGCGACGCCCCTCCGGCTCGAGGCGACCAGGATGGTGCCGAGCGAGGATTCGCCGACGGCGAAGCGGATCTCCTCGTTGGCGCCGCCGGCGCGGTAGCGCGTCGGCGTCATGCCGAGCATGCCAGTCGATTTTTCGTAGAAACGCCCGCTCGAATTGAAACCGGCATCGTAGATCGCCGACGTCACGCTGGCGCCGTCTTGCAGACCCTGCCGGACCCGGGCGGCACGCCGGGCCGCTGCATAATCTTTCGGTGTCAGCCCGGTGACCGCCTTGAAAACGCGATGGAAATAGCCGGGGCTGCGGCCTGCTGCATCGGCCAGTTCGGCGAGCGACGGTTCGTCCTCGCTGTCCTCGATAAGGCGGCAGGCATAGGCGACCATCGCGGCGTTGCCTGCCTCGAGCGAAGGGCCGTCCGGATTGCAGCGCCGGCATGGGCGGAAGCCTGTCGCCCTGGCCTGGTCCAGCGTGTCGTGCAACTGCACGTTCTTCGGGTTGGCGCGCCGCGATGGACAGGATGGCCGGCAATAGACGCCGGTCGTCGCCACCGAATACCAGAATGCGCCATCGGCCGACTTGTCGCGCGCCACGATGCGCGCCCAGCGCGGATCATCGGCCACCGTCAGCGGCGCGGGTTGCGGATGTTTGGCCAAGGTGATGAACATAAGCGCATTGAAGCCGCCAAAAGCCGGCCTCGCCACCCGTTTCCTGCCAATGTCAGGAGGTGAGCTTGCCTTGAATGGGCGCTTTGGCCAATGGTCCGGTTTCAAACCGAGATACAATCAATCTCGCCCCAATTCGGGTAAAGAATGACAAGATTGATCCGATCCCGTGGAAGCCATTCATTCGCACATGCAATTGTTCAACCTGTCGCGAAAGGCTTTGGCCGAGGTGATCGGATCGTCGCCTCGGGCAACCGAGGTGCTGAACAGAAAGCGCGCCCTTACCCTCGACATGATCTTCAAACTGAACAAGGAATGGAACATTCCCGCCGAAATTCTCGTGCGACCCTATCACCTCGCAAATGAAAGGGGCGGCAAGCGCGCCTAAGCTTATCCATGCGCTTGCCGATAGCGCCGGCTCCTACGCCGCGCGTTTGGGTTCGACCGCGAAAGGGCTGAGCCCGAGCCAGGCCTGCATCTTCCTGCCGATGGCCTGGTCCCCGGTCAGGGCGACTTTCGCGCCGGCCTTTTCGACCGTGAGCACTCTCATCCAGATCGCCGTCATCGTGTGCAGGTCGGTCGACACATAGAGGTCGACGTCGAAGCCCGGATCGTACCAGCACAGGTCGACTTCGCCGTGCTTTTCCACGATCAGCCACCAGGAGCGCTTGGAGGCGGGGAGTTCCTGATACAGGAATTGTATCACCGTGCGTCCCTCGGGCAGCGGCGAGGGATTCAGGTTGCGCCGCATGTCCCACATCAGCAGCGACGGATCGAGGTTCTTGAGGGACAGGCGGGACTCGACCCATTTCTGGCCCCAGAAGCCCATCGCCTCGACGACCGGGCGCAAGTCGCGGCCGGCCTCGGTCAGCCGGTAGTCGAAGATCCCTTTTTGTCCCTGGACCTCCTTGCGCTCGACGATCCCCGCCAGCTCAAGCTCCTTCAGCCGTTGCGACAGAAGGGTCGGCGACATTTTGGGCACGCCGCGGCGCAGGTCGTTGAAGCGGGTCGACCCCGCCACGAGCTCGCGCATCAGCACCATCGTCCAGCGGGTGCACAGCACCTCGGCGGCCATCGATAGCGGGCAGAACTGTTTATATCCGTGCTGGGTCATGACTTGTGTCTCTCCCTCGAACCTGAGGCAACATTAGTCCTTCATGATTGAAGCGGCGAGTACAGAAACCGTACCGGCCCAGTACAGATCACGGACTGGCTGGCGTGGACCCTGCCATGCGAACCCTTTGGCCGGTGCACGGGATCCCCCTGTGTGCCGCAACCAGGAGACCACAATGACTGCTTACGTTATCGCGGACATCAAGATGAAGGATCCGAAATGGGTTCCGGCCTATGCCGCCTCGGTGCACGACCTCGTCCACAAGCATGGCGGCAAATATCTGTCGCGCAGCGGCAATGTGAAGACGCTCGAAGGCAAGCCGCTCGACACAACGCTGATCGCCCTGATGGCTTTCCCGTCGGAAGCCGCGGCGCGCGCCTTCACCGACGATCCGGCCTATGCGCCTTTCGTTTCGGCCCGCCAGGGTGGCAGCGACAGCCGTTTCCAGCTGATCGACGACACCGATCTGGCCGGAACGATACCGTATCTGCCCAAGGGATGACCGGCATTCGCCGCGTCGTCTTCGGGATCTCCAAACAGCAACAGCCACGGCGCTTGCCGGTCGCGCCGCCGTATTGTCGGCGGCCAGCCAGCCGTGCTTTTTCAACAGGAATGGAATGGAAATGAAATCGAACTTTCGCAACGGGCTTCTCATGGCGGGGGCCATGCTCGCCGTCTGCACGACCTTCGCACAGGCGCATCAGGAGGCGGCAGCGGGCGCGCCGGATGTCAGTCCGCTGGCCGAAAAGGTGCGGGCCGCCAACAGCCGGTTTCTCGACGTCAACGCCGCGACGGCGGAAGGCTATGCGCCCATTCCCTGTGCCAGCGGCATCACCGGTGGCGCCATGGGCATCCACTATGTCAATGGCGAGTATCTGAAGGACGACAAGATCGACATCGCCCGTCCCGAAGCGGTGATGTACGAGCCGATGGCCGACGGCACGCTGAAGCTGGTGGCGGTCGAATACATCACCTCGAAGGGGCCGGCCTCGCTTGAGGGACAGCTGTTCAACTTCAACAGTGCACCCAACCGCTATGGCCTGGGCCAATTCTACGAACTGCATGTCTGGGCCTGGAAAGGCAACCCGACCGGCACGTTCGCCGACATGAACCCGAAAGTGTCGTGCGAGCACGCGATGGCGCCAAGCCAGTAACCGGGATGGCCAGGCGGCATTGGCGCCGCCTGGCCAAAGCCTCGATTTCGCGTGAAGTCTCTCAGGCGGCCTTGATCAGGCCGAGCTGGGTGAGGGCGGCGACGCCGTCGTCGAGGCCGATTTCCTCGACGATCCTGCCGTCGATCACCTTCAGCACCGTGGTGCCGGTGAAGCGCATGGCGCGGCCGGTGGCGGCGGGCAGCGAACCGGCGAGGAAATCACCGAAGGCCGGGCCGGTATGCGTGCCGCCGCCTTCCCACTGGCCGACGACATAGTCGCCCTCGGCGATGAGATCGGCGGTGGCCCAGAAATTGAGATCCGGGAAAGCGGCTCGGAAATCGGTCATGAAGGCCTTGATGTCGTCGCGGCCGCGGCGCGGCTCGTGCAGCGAATACTTCAGCAGCATGTCGGGCGCGGCGACGGCGTCGACGACGGAGAGATCGCAGGTTTCACCCCAGAAGTCGGTGAACCATCTGACGACGACGGCTTTGTTGTCTTCCTGCTTGGTCATAGGGAGGTCCTCTTTTTGTCTGGCTCGGATCACCTGTGTCGATGATCCGAGGCATCCCTAGGACGACAGGACGCGCGCAAAACTCCGGTTCTTGCCCGCCAATCGAAAGACTGAAGTCACGATGGTCGCCGGGAGAGCAGGGATTCCGCCTCCTCTGCTGCCCGGTAACTGTTTCTTCTCTGGTTTTGCCGCAGATTGCCTACGGGTGGGGCAAGCGAAACGGACGATGGCGCGCCAGGGCAAGAAAAATCGCGACGAAGCGTTCTGGGTCAAGGCCCTGGAGAGCGCCGGTCTTGGCGTCTGGGACTGGGACCTTCGCACCGGCACTTGCTTCTACTCGGCGACCTGGGAGCGAATGCTGGGCTACGAGGAGAACGAGCTTGCCGCCACCAGCGACCTGTGGCTGCAACTCACCCATCCCGATGACCGCGAGCGTGCGCTGGCCAGCGGCGACCGCCACATTGCCGGGCTGGCCGACACCATCGAGACCGAACTCAGGCTCAAGCACAAGCAGGGCCATTGGATATGGGTGCTCGACCGCGGCGGCACCGTCGAGCGCGACGCCGGCGGCAAGCCGGTCAGGCTGATGGGCGTGCAGACCGACATCTCGAAGCAGAAGGCGGCCGAGGCCGCGCTCGAGCAGGTCAATATCCGATTCCGCCTGGCGCTCGCGGCCAGCGGCACCGGCATCTGGCACTATGACATGGCCACCAAAAAGAGCTATTGGGACGCCCGCACCAGGGACATGTTCGGCGTCGTCGCCGACACCGACGAGGTGGATGGCGACCTCTGGCACAGCTATCTGCATCCCGACGACAAGGAAGCGGCCGAACGGGCGCACCAGCCGCCACCCGGCTCGAACGGCGTTACCGCCTCGCAATATCGCATCATCAGGCGCGACGGCCAGATCCGCCATATCGAATCGCTGGTGCGCTTCATCGGCGCCGCCGGCGAGGCGGGCCAGATTCTCGGCACAGTGCGCGACATCACCGAGGCCAAGCTACGCGAACAGGAGCTTGCCTTCGCCGCCCGCCATGACGCGCTGACCGGCCTGTGGAACCGCGCCGCCTTCGACAGGCTGCTCGCCGATCAGATCGCCACCGGGGTGCCGCTTGCGGTGTTCTATGTCGATCTCGATTACTTCAAGGCGCTCAATGATTTCGCCGGCCATGCCGCGGGCGATCTGGCGCTGAAGAGCGTCGCGGCTGGTATCGGCAGCTGCCTGCCGCCATCGGCGCATGCGGCGCGGCTCGGCGGCGACGAGTTCGCGCTGATGGTGCCCGATTGCGACGCCGCGCAAGCCGAGCGGCTGGCCGGCGCCATCCTGGCGGCCGTGCGCGACGCCGATCTCGGCCTTGCCGCGACGTCGCGCCGGCTGGCGGCCAGCATCGGCATCGCCATCGTTCGCGACCGTGTCACCACGGTTGCCGACGCGCTGGCCTGCGCGGACGACGCCTGCTACGCGGCCAAGGCCGCCGGGCGTGATCGCTTCGCGCTGTTTTCGACCGATGCCGTCTCGGGGTCGGGCGGCCTCAACGCCGCACGCCTCGCCGCCGACACGGTGGACGCCATGGACGACGGCCGGCTGAAACTGTTCGGCCAAGAGATCCACCGGCTAGGCAGGCCCTGGGAAGAGAACCGCCATGTCGAGGTGCTGGCACGGCTTGCCGGAAAGAGCGGCCGGCTGATCCCGCCCGGCGAATTCATACCGGCGGCGGAGCGCTTCGGCGTTGCCGCGCGGCTCGACCGCTGGATCATCCGAACCGCGCTGTCACGGCACAGCGCGGCGATGAAGTCCGGCGCGATCACGCTTGGCTTCAACCTGTCGGCGCAGACGCTGAGCGATCCCGGGCTGTGGGATTTCGTCGACCGCATCATCGAGGAAACCGGGGCGCCGC
Organism: Mesorhizobium sp. ES1-4; assembly: GCF_020164745.1. Lineage (GTDB taxonomy): Bacteria > Pseudomonadota > Alphaproteobacteria > Rhizobiales > Rhizobiaceae > Mesorhizobium. The sequence goes on from NZ_JAIUGV010000009.1 coordinate 148,833, forward strand.
ATTCGGGCATCGGCTTCGAGATCACCGAAACCGCGGCGGTCACCAATTTCGATGCCGCCGAAACCTTCGTGCGCAAGGCGCGCGAGCGGCGCTGCAGGGTCAGCCTCGACGATTTCGGCGCCGGCATGAGTTCGTTCGAATATCTCAGGCGCTTTCCGGTCGACGCCATCAAGATCGACGGCTCGTTCATCGAGCACGTGACGGAAAGCCGCTTCGACCGCGAGATCGTGCTGGCCATAGCCAGCATCGCCCGCAGCCTCGGCTGCGCCGTCGTGGCCGAGAAGATCGAGCGGCAGGAGACGGTGGCCATGCTGGGCGATATGGGCGTCGAGTTCGGCCAGGGCTTCCTGCTGCACCGGCCCGAACCGCTGGAGCGGATCGTGGCGCGCGCGACGGGGATGGCCGGCGCATCGGGTCGCAAGGCGTCCTGACGAAGAACTTGATGCGCGAACACTGAACCGTTCAACGCGGCGCGTTGCGTTCAGCCGTGCTGGCGTACCGCCCCTGGCGGAAATTCCAGCACACCGGGTTCCGGCTTCCTGTGCTGTGCTTCCGTCACCGCCTCGATCAACAGATCGAGGGCCTCGCATGTCGAGCGGCTCGTCTCGTCATTGCCGTGCAGATAGTGGTAGGCGCGTTCGAGATGGAGACGGGCGGCTGAAAAATCGCTGGTCAATGGTCCCTCCATGATCCCGCCCTAATGTACCTTGGCCGACCTGACGAAACGCGCGGTAAATATCCACAGACGTCTTTTAGTCAAATGCCGAAGAGGCGAGACTGGTGGCGCCGTCGTGTCAGGAGTAGCGGCGCCGCGGCCTTGCGCGGTGTGGCGGCGCGGCTAGAGTCCGCTATTTCGCCCGAGGTGAAATCGATGATCGTCCAAGCCTGCATCAACGGCGCGCGTCCGCGCGATTTCCATCCCAGGCTGCCGCTGACGGTGCAAGCGATGGCCCACGATGCCGCCGCCTGCGTCGCGGCGGGCGCCGCCGAACTGCACATCCATCCGCGCGGCGCCGGCGGGCGCGAAAGCCTGGCCGCCGTGGATATGACGGTCCTTGCCGTGCGCCAGGCCTGTCCGGGCACATTGATCGGCGTATCGACCGGCGCCTGGATCGAGAACGATGTGGCGCGGACGCGCGCCGCTATCGCCGCCTGGCGGGAACTGCCCGATTACGCCTCGGTCAATCTCTCGGAGGCCGACGCACCCCATGTGATGGAGCTGTTGCATAAGCAGGGCATCGGCATCGAGGCAGGGCTTGCCACGAGGGAAGACGCGGAGCGCTTCGTGGCGCTTGCCGATCACCGCCGCGTGCTGCGCATCCTGATCGAGATCGACATGCCGGACCTGGCCACGGCCCTCGACGAGGCGCACCATATCGCCGCCGTTCTCGAACGCGCCGGCGTGCGGCGGCAGATCCTGCTGCACGGCGTCGACGGCACGGTCTGGCCGTTCGTGGACCTTGCGCGGCAAAAGCGCTGGTCGACACGGGTCGGGCTGGAGGACGGCAAGACGCTCGCCGACGGAACGGTGGCCAGGGACAATGCGGAAATCGTGGCTGCGGCGGTAGCGGCCTTTCACGGCGGAGTCGAAGACCGTACCGGCACATCCTGAGACGCGGCTCGGGCTGTCGCGAAGCGGGCGGCGCACGCGGGGGCGCCGCCACGTCGCGGAGGCGACCAGCGCAGGCGCGGCACAAATTAATTGGATGTAACTTGAGGAACAATTCAAATCAGGGCACGTTCAAGGATGGATGCGGGAGGAACCTGTCCAACTGTCTCGGAGCTCTCGCATGTCGCTTTCCGGCTCGACAACCCGCTACGGCAACCTTGCCCAGGCATTTCACTGGTTGACGGCGGTGCTGGTGCTCGCTGCCTTCTTGGTTTCGGCAGGTGGCCCGCCCGAACGGGTCTATTCGGCGGCCAGGGCGCCCACGCTGCTGCTGCATGAGTCACTCGGCTTTGCCGTTTTCTGCTTGTTGGTCCTTCGCCTGCTCTGGCGTCCGTTCGACCGCATTCCCGACGCGCCGGCCATGCCCGGCTGGATGGAGCTTGCTTCGAAAGCAACGCACTGGGCGCTTTACGCTCTGCTGTTCGCGGTCCCTGCGACGGCCATGATCGGCGCCTTGTTCGGCGGCCACCCGGTGACGGTGTACGGCCTGGGAGCGATCGGCCCGTTTTCTGGTACCTGGGGCGCTCCATTGGCTGAAATCCATGGCACGCTTGGCGATGTCATCATGTGGCTCGCCGGCCTGCACGCGGCAGCGGCCATCTTCCATCATGTCTTCCTTCGTGATCGCGTGCTGAGCCAGATGGTACCGGGCCTGCCCGACCCATCGGCCAGCCTCGGACGCCAGACACAGCCTTGACCCCAGAATGATAGGGATCGCCTGATTGACCACTGGGTGCCCTGCAGCGCCAGAAGCCGGCCTTGTCGGCATGGCCGTGATCGAGGCTCAACAGCAGCGGCAAAGTTGGTCTCACGGCGGTCTCGTGTCCGGGAGATATCATGTCCCGGGCGCGGTGTTCACTATTCCGCAGCGCCGCGTAGAAGGAGTTTCTGAAACTGGGCCGGTCGTTATTTCAGAAACTACCCTCAAATTGAACAGCTGTTGGAAGTTGATCGAATCTGACATATGGATTCCATTATTGCAGGAATGAGGATGTTTCTGAAATATGGATTTGTCAGCCCTATAGAGCGGGGGGTTACGACAAGCGGCTGGAATATCGTAGTTTCGCGCCGACCCCGGTCAATCATCCCTGGATCATCTCCGACCCGGAAGTCATAGACGTACTTGGTCGTGCCGACCGCGCATTGGGCGAATTGAACGCGTTCGCGCAGCTCGTCCCCGACATTGATTTCTTTATCAGCATGTATGTCGCGAAGGAAGCGACGCAGTCGAGCCGTATCGAGGGCACACAGACCAACATCGAGGACGCCTTCAAACAGATCGTGGACCTGTCTCCTGAAGCGCGCGACGACTGGGGAGAGGTACAAAACTACATCCAGGCGATCAATAGTGCCATTGTCGGCCTTGAGCGCCTGCCTTTCTCAGGGCGTGCGTGGCGAAACCAAGCAGTCCGGCGAATTTAGAACCAGTCAGAACTGGATTGGCGCGAGTCTAAGAAACGCAGTCTTCGTGCCCCCGCATCACGAGCATGTTCCCGAGCTCATGAGCGGTATGGAGAAATTCATCCATGACGACAGCCTGCGCGTACCGCCGCTCATCCGCATTGCCATCGCCCACTATCAATTCGAAACCATCCATCCGTTTCTGGATGGCAACGGGCGGCTGGGCCGCCTGATGATTTCGCTTTACCTCGCCTCGCAGGGGCTTCTTGTCAAACCCGCGCTCTATCTTTCCGATTATTTCGAGCGCAACAAGACAGCCTACATCGATCACCTCATGGCCGTACGCGAAGGCAACCATATGCGCGACTGGCTGATCTTCTTTCTGCACGGAGTTGAAGAGACAGCACGCGCATCTGCTGATGTGTTCCGCAAGATTCTGGTGCTCAAAGAGCAGATAGAACGGGAAACGCTGCCGCGCTTTAGCCATCGCCGCCAAGGAAACGCGCAACAGCTTATAAGACATCTCTACAGGCGACCATTGGTCGACGTGAAGGGCGTCACTATTCTGTTGGACACGACGACAAACACGTCTACGTCATTGATTGTCGATCTCATGGACCACGGCGTTCTAATCGAAGTCACCGGCCAAAGACGCAATCGGCTTTTCGTGTTCGAACGATACCTCCAGCTCTTCGAGAGGCGCCGAGATGGCTGACGTCCGCGCATAGATCGCGTAAGGTCCTCTGAAGGCAGCAGTCCGATTTCCTACTCCCATCCTAAGATCACAGCCGCAAGATTGTTGCGATCGCCTGATCGACCACCGGGTGCAGGCCGCTGGCCTGGAAGGACAGGCGGTTGCCGGAGCCGACATTGCTGGTCATGGCGATGGTCAGGTCCGCCTCGGGATCGTGCAGCATGACGGCGACATAGCCTGGAATGCTTCCCTGGTGCCCATAGACGGCGCGGCCGGCATAGGCGCTCTGGAACATGCCGGCGCCGGTCTCGCGCATGCGGGTGCCTGGAAAACTGGCCGGCACACGGTGTTCGAACATCTCGGCGAAGAAGGCTGGCGACAGCACCTTGCCGGAGAACAAGCCGCGCATGAAGCCCACCATGTCGGACGGCGTCGACACCATGTCGCCGCAGCCATAGGCGGCGCCGAACGGGAAGGAATCGGACGAGTCCTGCAACTGGTCGGAATAGGGCAGCACGCCATCCATGCGCCACATCTCGCCGCCCGAGGCGATGTCGGTGGGCGCGTTCGGCGCCGGCGGCGGACGGTGGTAGTAGCCGCGCACCATGGATTTTTGCGGAAACGCCTCGGTCGCCGGCGACCAGGTGTTGTCCAGGCCGAGGGGCTGCAGGATCGCGCTCCTGACATACCCCGCCAGAGAATCTTTCGCGACGGCCTCGATCACCAGGCCGGCCAGGACATAGCCGGTGTTGTTGTAGACGGCCGGGCCGCCCGGCGCCTTCTGCTTGTCGGAGGCGAAGGCGATGTCGACCAGCTGCCGGGGTGTCCACTGCCGGCTCGGGTCCATCGGGATGTAATACTCGAATTCCGGCAAGCCGCTGCGATGGTTGATCAGCTGGCGTGCAGAAATGTCTTTCGCACCCGGCAGATCCGGAAACCAGGAGGAGATCGGCGCGCCGAGGTCGACCTTGCCGGTCTCGGCGAGCTTGACGAGTGCTGCGGCGACGAAGGTCTTGGTGCAACTGCCGATCTTGAACAGCTGCTCGGGTGCGACGGCGGTGCCATGTGCGCGGTCGGCGAGGCCGGCGGTGAGGGCGGTCGGTGCGGCGCCGTTCCGGGCATAGGCCAGCGAGGCACCCACCGCGCCGTCCGCGAGGTAGCGGTCGAGAAGAGAGGTCAGATTTTCACGCATGGTTCACCTTTCTTCCTTCTCCCCTGTGGGAGAAGGTGGATCGGCGCGCAGCGCCGAGACGGTTGAGGGGTGGGTGACGGAGTGCCGTCGGTGCCAAGCTGGAACACCCCTCATCCGACCTCGCTTCGCGAGGCCACCTTCTCCCACAAGGGGAGAAGGAAGGGCGTCGCCGGCATCCTACTCCGCCATGTCGACGGCGGCGAAATTCTGCCGGCCGAAGGGATCGAGCACGTAGTTGAGCACGCTCTTGCGGATCGGGATCGCGACCATCGAATGGGCGATCGGCGCCACCGGCACCTCGGCCTTCAGGATCGCCTGCGCCTTGCCGTAGATCGCGGCGCGCTCCTTCGGGTCGGCGGCGACGCGTCCCTCGTCCAGCAGCTTCTCGAAATCCTTGTCGCACCAGCGCGAGCGGTTGGAGCCGCCCTTCACGCCGTCGCAGGACAGGAGATAGCTCAGCATGTTGTCGGGGTCGCCATTGTCGCTGCTGCCGCCGAGCAGGAACGCGTCCTGCTCGCCCGCCGCGGTGCGCTTGAGATATTCGCCCCATTCGAAGCTGACGATCTCCGATTGCACGCCAACCTTCGCCCAGTCGGCCTGGATCATCTCGGCCATGCGCTTGGCGTTGGGATTGTAGGGGCGCGACACCGGCATCGCCCACAGGCTGATCTTGAGGCCGCTTTCGTGGCCGGCCTCTTTCAAGAGGGTCTTGGCGCCATCGGGGTCATAGTCGATGCCGGCATCGGTGACGGCACCAAGCTGCGCCGGCGGCACGACGCTGCCGGCAACCGTGCCGGCGCCCGCATAGACCGCCTCGACGATGGCCTTGCGGTCGACGGCCTTGGCAAGTGCCATGCGCACGCGCACGTCGCCCAGGGGCTGGTGTTCGACGTTGAAGCCGAGGATGCCGATGTTCTGGCCCTTGAGGTCGAGCACGGTGATGTCGGGATCGTTTCGCAGGTCGGCGACCGCGCTTGGCGGCGGCGGGGCGGCGACCTGGCATTCGTTGGCCTTGATGCGCTCGACGCGGGTGGTCGGTTCGGGCGTGATGGCGAAGACCAGCGTGTCGATCTTCGGCGCGCCGCGCCAGTAATCCTTGTTGGCGGCGTAGCGGACCTGGCTGTCGGGCACATAGGCCTGAAGCACGAACGGCCCGGTGCCGACCGGCATGCTGTCGATCAGCTCCGGCGTGCCTGCCGCCACCATTTTTTCGGTCTGCTCCAGCGACAGGATCGAGAGGTAGTCGAGCGCCAGCCCGGCGAGGAAGGTGACGTTTGGAGCCGTCAGCGTGAAGCGCACTGTGTAGTCGTCGACCTTGTCAATCTTGTCGATCAGCGTGCCCATGCCGAGCGCGTTGAAGTACTCGTAAGCGCCGCCGCCGAGCTTGTGATAGGGATTGGCGGCATCGCGCTGGCGGTTGAAGGTGTAGAGCACGTCGTCCGCGTTGAAGTCGCGCGAGGGCGTAAAATGCTCGTTCGACTGGAACTTCACGCCGTGCCTGAGATGGAAGGTGTAGGTCTTGCCGTCAGGCGAGACGTCCCAGTTCTCCGCCAGGGCCGGCCCAACCTCCGTCGTGCCCGGCTTGAACTCGACCAGCCGGTTGAAGATCGTCTTGGCGGCGGCGTCCATGGTGGAATCGGCAATGCCGATCGCCGGGTTGAAGGTCTCGGGGTTGGCTTCCGAGCAGTAGACCAGCGTCTTGGCGTAAGCCTGCCCGCCGAGAAGGACGGAAGAGGCGAGAAGGGATGTGGCAAGCACTGCGCGCAGAACGGTGGATTTCATCGCAAACGCTCCTGATGACACTTTACGGATTGAGGGAAGGGCACGGAATTCATGGAGCCACGGCCGAGGCCAGGAAGCGATCGGGCGCCAGCGCCGACGCGGTGACGCCGAGTGCGGCGATGTCCCCGGGCAGGGGTTGGCCGCGCATCAGCGCCGCGCTCAGCCTCGCCAGCGTCAGCGACACCTGGAAGCCATAGCCGCCCTGGCCGCCGAGCCAGAAGAAGCCGGGCAGGCGCGGGTCGAAGCCGGCGACCGGCGTGCGGTCGGGGGCGAAGGTGCGCAGGCCCGCCCATGGCGTCGAGGGACGGCCGATGCGCATCGACGTCGCCTGCTCGATGCGGTCCACGGCGATGGCGACGTCGATGTCTTCCGGCCAGGCGTCGCAAGGCTCGGAATCGGTCTCGTCGGCGAGCGAGCCGATCAGCCTGCCGGCATCGGGCTTGAAGTAGAATTGCTCGTGCAGGTCGACCACCAGCGGCCAACCGGCAATGTCCATGCCGGCGGGCGCATCGAACAGGAAGGCGGTGCGCCGCTTCGGCTGGAAGCCGAGGCCCGGCAGCCCCGCCATGCCGGCGACGACATCGACCCAGGCGCCGGCGGCGTTGACGACGATGTCGGCCGAGTAAATGCCGGCGCTCGTTTGAACCCGATAAGCGCTCCCGTCGCGTGAAATGGCGCGGACCTCCTCGCCGGTGCGGATGATGCCGCCGCCGGCTTTCAGCGCCGAGGCGCTCGACCCCAGCATCTTGCCCGTGTCGACGTCGACCGCGTCCGGCTCATAGACGCCGCCGCAGGTGTTTTCCCTGGCAATGACGGGAACCAGTGCGTGGAGCTCTGCCGCCGACAGGCGGCGCACGCTCGGCACCAGCGCCTGCAACTCGCCGGCAAGCCGGTCGATGTCGGCATCGTCACCGGTCCATCCGACATGCAGTGCGCCACGGCGGTGGGCGACGAAGCCGCCTTCGACGATTGCCTGCCGGCTGGCCAGCGTCAGTCCGCGCACCAGACGGTTGCCATAGGTCTCGGTGAACAGAGCAGCCGAACGGCCGCTGGCGTGGTAGCCGAGATGCGGCTCGCGCTCGATGACGATAACATCGGCCCAGCCCGCCACCTCGGCGGCAAGCGAGAGGCCGGCAATGCCGCCGCCGATGACGACGATCTTGGTGGGAAAATTCGACTGCATCCGTTAGTCGTAAAAATAATTTCGTATCCAGTCAATATTTAGCGTATAAGAAAAATATTGCTCCGATTGATGAAACCGGGGAGTTGGACTACCTAGGGTGGAGAAGCGGCGTGGTCGCCGCGCCATGGAGCTGACAATGTCGGAGCAACCGAACCTCGGTGATTGTCTGCGCGCCTTGAGAAAAACCCATGGCTGGACCTTGCAGGAGGTCAGCACGCTCACCGGCGTCGCGGTGTCGACGCTGTCGAAGGTCGAGAACGACCAGATGTCCCTGAGCTACGACAAGCTCTTGCAGATTTGCGAAGGGCTCGGCATCCACGTGACGGAATTGCTCAGCGGCGACCGCAAGCAGCCGGCGGCGCGCACCCGCCGCTCGGTGACCTCGCAGTCCAACACGCTGCGCCAGCTGACCCGCAACTACGACTACCGGTATCTCGCCACCGACCTGGTGCGCAAACGCATGGTGCCGATCCATGCCTATGCGCGCGCCCGCACGCCGGAGGAGTTCGGTCCGCTGACCAGGCACGCCGGCGAGGAATTCCTGATCGTGCTCAAGGGCGAGATAGAACTGCACACCGACCAGTACGCGCCGGTGCGGCTGAAGGCGGGCGAAAGCGTCTACATCGATTCCACCATGGGCCACGCCTATCTCTCCGTGGGCGAGGGCGACGCCGAGATGCTCTGCGTCTGCTCGGGCGAGGAGCCGGACATGGAAGGCACATTGCTCAGCGTTCTGGAGACGGTGGAGGGCTAGGGGCTTCCCTGGCACCAGCCCGACGGTCGCGCCTCCGCACGCAGCGTGGGTCCTAGCCGAATTCCTGCCAGACAGGATGAACTCCGGACTAATAATGGCGACGGATTCAGGCTATCATTTCGTTGGCAAAGCGACGGGGATGGTCATGCGAGAGTTGCCAAGGAATGTCGATGCGGACGCAGTCATCGAGATCGGCCGTTACCTGGACGATCAGGCCAAGCTCGCACCGATCTCGCTCTCTCAAGCAATCGAGGCCGTTCGGAAGCTGGTCGAAACCAAGCTTACCGACTTCGATCTCGAAGAACTGATCCTCGAGAGTGCGGCGGCACGTCGTCTCGCCTTGCTTCTGGACACGTACAGGGACCGGCGATGACTATCCGGCTTCGACGCCGATGTTGCCGATCCTGGGTCCATTTCTCTGTCGCCTTGACCGCGCCTGGCAGGCGGAAGGATGCCGGATTGTGTTGAGTTTTTCTGCAGGCTGAATTCAGTCTTTCCGGTTCGAACTGGCCGCAAAAACCGGCTATACCGGCGCCGAAGCGGCAATTCCGGTGCCCGCCAACCCGATGAGGAAAACCCAATGAATTCAGAAAAGACAGCCGTCGTCGTGGCCGGCGGCAGCGGCATGGGGGCGGCAGCGGCCAAGCGGCTGGCGGCGGACGGGTTCAAGGTCGCCATCCTGTCTTCGTCCGGCAAGGGCGAGGCGCTGGCCAAGGAGTTGGGCGGGCTCGGCGTTACCGGCTCCAACCAGTCGAACGACGACCTGCAGCGCCTCGTCGACCTGACGCTGGAGCGCTACGGCCGCATCGACGTGCTGGTCAACAGCGGCGGCCACGGCCCGCGCGCGCCGATCCTCGAAATCACCGACGAGCAATGGCACACCGGCATGGACGTCTACCTGATGAACGTCATCCGGCCGGTGCGCATCGTGGCGCCGCTGATGGTCAAGCAGAAGGGCGGCGCCATCATCAACATCTCGACGGCCTGGGTGGCCGAGCCGAACGCGATGTTCCCGACCTCGGCCGTGTTCCGCGCCGGCCTTGCCGCCTACGCCAAGATCTTCGCCAACACCTATGCGGCCGACAATGTGCGCATGAACAATGTGCTGCCCGGCTGGATCGACAGCCTGCCCGCCACCGAGGAGCGCCGCGACAACGTGCCGATGCAGCGCTACGGGACGAGCGAGGAAATCGCCGCCACGATCGCCTTCCTGGCATCGGAAGGGGCGGGTTATATTACTGGACAGAATATCCGCGTGGACGGGGGCGTTATCAGGGCGCTGTGAGGTTGGACGGTAGGGCTTCCCCTTCTCCCCTTGTGGTAGAAGGTGTCGCCGAAGGCGACGGACGAGGGGTGTTCCAGCTTGGTGACACCTCTGAAATCACCATAGCCTCATTTCTTCCAACACCCCTCATCCGTCTCGCCGCTGCGCGCCGATCTACCGCCCGGGGGCGAGCCACAGGTCTCGCCCCGTCCTTCGGACCCCACAAGGGGAGAAGGCAAAAGGCGTCACCGCTGATCCGCATCCGTCAGGGTCCGCAGAAACGCCACGATATCGTCAATCTCGGGGTCGGTCAGCGCCGGCTTGCCGCCGGGCTTTTTGCCGTCGAAGGGTGGATCGGTGTTGAGGTTTCCCCAGTAAGCCTTTGGCAGATCGTCATATTTGTTGACGGTGCCGTCGGCGTTCCTCGGATACCAGCGGCCGGGGTCGGTGTCGCGGCTGGCGTAGAAGGCGACGGCGTCGCGCAGCGTGTGAAAATATCCGTTGTGGAAGAAGCTCTCGCGCAGCGCGACGTTGCGCAGCGTCGGTGTCTTGAACAGGCCGCAATAATCGGCGCGGCCGCGAAAGTCGGTGCGTTGCGGGCCGCACAGACCGAGATCGGCATAGGCGGGGTCGGCGTTGGCCGGAATGGCCGGGTTGCGCGGCACGGCGATGGCGATCAGGCCGAAATCGGTGAATTGTGGCGGCTCGCCGTCATTGGCGGGTTCGCTGAGATGACAGGAGGCGCAATTGCCCTTCGTCTCGTCCTCGAACAGTTCGCGGCCGTGCAACTCCCGCGCCGACAGCGTCGCCTTGCCGGCGAGGAAGGCGTCGTAGCGGCTGGAATAGGGATAGAAATCGGCGGCGCTCTGCTCGAACGTGCCGAGCGCCTCGGCGGCGGCGTCGAAGGCGTCGCCCGGACGGTCGAAGACATCCGGCCCGAACACCGCCTTGAAGTCATCGGCATAGAGCGTCTTGCGCAAGGCGGCGACGACCGCCCCGCCGTCCTTGTTGGCCATCTCGAAGGGCGAGAGCAGGGGGATTCTCGCCTGGTCCTTGCCATGGTCGACGCGCCCGTCCCAGGTCAGGCCGCCGGTCGGGCCGTTGTCGACGCTCTCGTCGCCTTCGTCCTCGGAATCGTGGAAGTGCTCGGTGAAAGCGGGTGCCGCCTGGAGATAGCGCAACGACGGCACCGCGCGCACGCCAGGCAGATCGAGATGCGGCCCGCCCATCTCGACCGGAGATGCCGAGGCCGGGCCGAAGGCATGGCGCGGATCATGGCAGGACGAGCAGGCCTGCTTGCCCGATGCCGACAAAGCGGGGTCGGAAAACATCTTTCGGCCAAGCGCCGTCAGGGCCTCGGCGCGCGCGAACGCCTGCGCGCGCGTCAGCGGGCCGGGATGGACGCCAGCCGGCCCCGCCGTGTTCGCGGGCGCGGCAAAGCCAAATGTCGAGATCGCGGCAATCGCGATCGCCCGGCTTTTCCATCGTCTCGTCGGCTTCTTCATCGTCTGATTGTATGGGACATGGTCGGCCTGGAAATAAGAATGCAGTGCTACGGATTGATGACCGGCCCCGGCGCTCACGAAAGCGTGTTCGCATGGGCGGCGGATGTCACAAAGGTGACAAGGCATCTACGTTAGCTGCCCCCATGGTTCCCCGCGCCATAGCCCCATAGCCACAGTCAAGCCACGAGGTCTTCCCATGACGAGGCTCAAGCTCCTCACTTCCTTCTGTCTGGCCGGTTCGGCCCTGGTTCCCGTCGCTGCCGCGAACGCGGCACCCCTCGGCTACGACAAGATCGACACCGTCGTCGTCGTCTATGCCGAAAACCGCAGTTTCGACAATCTCTATGGCGGCTTCCCCGGCGCCAACGGTCTCGCCAATGTCACGGCCGACCAGACGCGCCAGCTCGACCGCGACGGCAAGCCGCTCGCCGAACTGCCGCCGGCCTGGGGCGGCCTGACCGCCAAGGGGGTGACGCCGCCGGTGACCGAGGCGCAGTCGGCGCATCTGGCCAATGCCAGCTTTGCCATCGACGATCCCAACGGCTTCAACGAGAAGACCAGCGTGATAACCCGCGACCTCTGGCACCGCTTCTACGAGGAGCAGATGCAGATCGACGGCGGCAGGAACGACAAGTTCGTCGCCTGGGCCGATTCCGGCGGCCTCGTCATGGGCCATTATGACGGCTCCGGCCTGCCGATGTGGGCGGTGGCGAAGAAATACGTTCTGGCCGACAATTTCTTCCAGGGCGCCTTCGGCGGCTCGTTCCTCAACCATTTCCAGCTCGCCTGCGCCTGCGCGCCGTTCTATCCCAATGCCGACACCAGCCCGGTGAAGGACCAGATCGCCGTCGTCGAGCCCGACGGCGTGACGCTGAAGGTGGCCGACAATTCGCCGGCCTCGGCGCTCGACGGCGTGCCGAAATTCGTCAATGACGGCGCCATCACGCCCGACTTCTACGCCGTCAACACCATGCAGCCACCCTACCAGCCGAGCCACAACAAGCCGGCCGAGGGCGGCGACCCGAAGTTCGCCGATCCGTCGGCGGCGAGCACGCTGCCGCCGCAGCACGACATCACCATCGGCGACCTCCTGTCGCTGAAGGGTATCGGCTGGGCCTGGTACGCCGGAGCCTGGCAGGCAACGCTCGACGGCAAGAACGCGACGCCGGTGCCGAACTTCCAGTTCCACCACCAGCCCTACAATTATTTCGCCGCCTATGCGCCCGGCACAGCCGCGCGCGCCGAGCATTTGCGCGATGGCGGCATGGATGGCGCCGCCTTCATCAAGGACATAGACGACGGCAAGCTGCCGGCCGTCACCTTCTACAAACCGCAGGGCAATCTCAACGAGCATGGCGGTTATGCCGACGTGGCGAGCGGCGACCAGCATCTGGCCGACGTCGTTTCGCATCTGGAGAAAAGCCCGCAATGGAGCCACATGCTGGTCGTCGTCACCTATGACGAGAATGGCGGCTTCTGGGATCACGTCGCGCCGCCCAAGGCCGACCGCTGGGGACCGGGCAACCGCATCCCGGCCTTCATCATCTCGCCCTATGCCAAGATGGGCACGGTCGACCACACGCAATACGACACGACCTCGATCCTGCGCTTCATCATCGCGCGCTACGATCTGCCGGTGCTGCCGGGCATCGTCGCCCGCGACAAGGCCCTGCGCAACAACGACCAGCCGCCGATGGGCGATCTCTCAGCCGCGCTCGATCTGAGCCGATAGGGAGCGGGCGAACGCTGATGCCGCCGCGCCGCAGCGCGCGGTGGCCTCTCAGCCGCCATTCACAAGCGCGAGAATGAGTTTCTGCAGATTGCCGCCCTGGCCGAGTTCGACGCGGTCGAAATCGCGGCTTGCCTGCACCCGCGCCTTGGAGATCGCGTCGAGCCGGCGGACCACCTCGGCCCTGGTCTTGCTGCATTTGGGATCGTCTGGAACGGTCAGGCCGTCTGTCGCGGCTTCGATGTCATGAACCATTTTTATCATACTGGCGCCATGGACCTTCTCATGGGCACTGACGCCGGCGAGGAACACCTCCCAGCTCTTCTGGACGGCTGGCGGCAGCGGCGCCGAGGGGCTTGGCAAGGTGTAGGTGATGATCAGTTTCGGCTGCGCCGCCGTCAGCACGCAGGCCTTGCCGCTGGGCTTATAGTCCCTGACCCCCCAGGTCAGCTTGAAATTGGTGTGGGCGATGGCGCGGGTAATGCCGACATTCGGCCCGTTCTCGCCAATTGACCGGTAGAGCTCGATCCCGGACTGGCCTGAAATGGCGTAGGTCTCGACCTTCTCGACAGGCTTCCACTCGGCATGCGCCGCGAGCGGCAAGGCCACCAGGGCGGCGGCCGGAAGACACAGGCGGACACAGGCTCTCAACACTGCTCTCTCCGAGGCGCGCGGCCCTGCCATACAGGCAACGCCATTCAACGGCTTTTCCTATATGCTGCCGGCGGGTGCTGCAAATGTCGGAGGGAAGTCATGAGAGGATATCTCGTCGCCGTCGGTGGCTTGGCGGCATTGCTCGGCGCGCAACCGGCTTTTGCCGCTTCCTGCGGCTGGAGCGCGAAGATGGAAGAAGACGAGGGCGGCAGCGTGCTGACGGCTTCCGTCTGCGGCGGGCCGAAAGGCGACGCGCAGCTGATGCTGACCTGTTTCGACAATCCGGTTCTGAGCTACGATTTGGGTACCAGCGGCCAGCAACTGGAACCTGGCATCAGCGGTTCGTTCGACTTCAAGGCCGACGGCAAGACAGTAACGAAGACGCTGCAGCTCGAAGCCATGTACAATTATTTCGTGGCCGATCTGGCGAAAGCCGATCCGCTGCTCGACCTGCTGCGCGGCAAAGGCGATGTGTCGGTCAGCGCGGCCAGATATGGCGTTGTCAGTTTTCCGCTGAAAGGCTCGAGCGGGGCCATCAGCAAGGTGCTGGCGCAGTGCGGCAAGGCCAAGCCCGCGGCTGATGCGGATTGAGTGTTGGTGCTGTACGGCGGCTCTGGCTGAGGATCCATGTTGTCGTCATCCTAGGGTCTCCGCGACGGAGCTGCGCTCCTGCTTCGCCCTAGGATGACGAAGCGTGGATCTCTCAGGCTAACCTTCGAACTTCGCCGGCCATAGATCCCGCAAACCAGCGCCCTCCCGCAATTGCCGTGGCCCGTGCTGTCGCCGGTTCCGGCCTGGCGGCTACTGGCGTATAGCGGAAGGGTTCCAGGCCCTATTCAATTCGCGGGCTAAGCGCATATAGGTCAGCCAAGTTGACCTATATCCAGAACGTCCGGGGAGGCGTGCCGTGACCCTTTTGAACCTCTTGGCTTCGCGCTCGTCGCGCATGAAAGCTTCGGAAATCCGCGAGCTTTTGAAACTGCTCGACCAGCCCGACATCATCTCCTTCGCCGGCGGCATTCCGGACCCGGCGCTGTTCCCGGCCGATGCCATCCGCGATGCCTATGCCGATGTGCTCGGCGGCGCTGAGGCGGGGGCGGCCTTGCAGTACCAGGTTTCGGAAGGCTATCCGCCGCTGCGGCGCTGGCTCGCCGGGCAAATGGGCAAGCTCGGCATTGCCTGCGACGAGGCCAACATCTTCATCACATCCGGCTCGCAGCAGGCGCTGGATTATCTCGGCAAGCTCTTCCTGTCGCCGGGCGATACCGCGCTGGTGACGTGGCCGACCTATCTCGGCGCGCTGCAGGCCTTCAACGCCTACGAGCCGCGCTACGACCGGCTGCGGCCCGAGGGAGGCAACATGACGCCCGAAGCTTACCGCGCGGCGGCTGGGGCGAACGGCGGACGGGTGAAGTTCGCCTATCTGGTGCCCGACTTCGCCAACCCGACCGGCAACACGCTGGACCGAAAGCAGCGCGAGGCGGTGCTCGATCTCGCCGGCGAACTCGACATCGCCGTCATCGAGGACGCCGCCTACCGGGCGCTGCGCTATGACGGCGAGGGCGAGCCGCCGATCCTGGCGCTCGACTGCATCAGGTCCGGCGGCATCGACAAGGCGCGCACGCTCTATTGCGGTTCGTTCTCGAAAATCCTGTCGCCCGGCATGCGTGTCGGCTGGGTCTGCGCGCCACGTCACGTGGTCGAGAAACTGGTGCTGATGAAGCAGGCCTCGGACCTGCACAGCCCATCGGTCAACCAGATGGTGATGCATCGCGTCGCCGAATCCATCTTCGACGCACAGGTGGAAAAACTCATCGGCGCCTATCGCGAGCGCCGCGACGGCCTGCTTGGCGCGCTGGAAGCCAATATGCCTGACGGCGTAAGCTGGAGCCGCCCGGAAGGCGGCATGTTCGTCTGGGTGACCCTGCCTGAAGGAACCGATGCCACGGAACTCCTGGCACGGTCGGTGAAGGAGGCGCGCGTCGCTTTCGTGCCCGGCAATGCCTTTTATGCCGACGGCACCGGCCGCAACACGCTGCGGCTGTCGTTCACGCTTGCCGACCGTCGCGCGGTGAGCGAGGGCATTCCGCGGCTGGCGGCGCTGCTCAAAGGTTAGGCGCGCAGCCCTATCTCTTTGATTTGGAGACGGATTCAGATTCAGGTCGACTCGACCTGAAATCATCCGGCTCTAGGCCGGCACGTTCACCAGGTGCTTGAGCTTCGCAAGCCTGGCGCGGGCAAGCTTGCGGACTGGCTTTTGGAAACCTTCTTCGCCGGCTTCGACGACGAAGACCAACGTCTTGAGATCCAGCATGAACTCGTCGATGGCCCGCGTCGTCCTTTCGGACCTGTCCTTGAACCGGCGCAGCAATGCATCCGCTTCCTCGATGCCGCCGGCATCGGCCCCGTCGACCAGGGCTTCAAGCTTCTGAAAACAATCCAATCGAAATCCCTCCGCCGCGCCACGAAACTTGCCGTCAGCCGGAAAGTTCCGTCGGGTCTCGAAAATTGTCGCCGGTTGTCAGCTTGTGCACGCGCCCCGCGTCGACGCCCTGCTGCCCGTGTCGCGGCTGATTCCCCTGCCGCTGCGTTTTCCCGGTATTTTGGAAAATCCGGAAGCCGGGCCGGCAATGCGACAGGATTCTTGACCTGGGCGGCACTGAAATTGTCCTGCAGGGCATGGCCAGCGCCGGGTCTGGACAAGAGGCAAATCGGTCCAATACGGTGCGGCTTCAGGGAAGACGCGTGCGCGGGAAAGGCCGGTTGCTCGTTGAAAAAGAATGTCTTCTCATCGGTCGACCTGCCGCCGCATCTCGACGACCGCGCGCGCTTCACACTGTGGCAAGACATCCATGTCGCGGAGATATGGTCTGTCGAATACGCCATCTCCGGCAACCTGCCTTTCCAAGCGGATATCGAAGCCACCGCCATCGGGCCGCTGGTGCTCGGGCGTATGGCCGGGACGATCAGGCATGCCAGCCGAAAGACGCGCAACATCGCCGATGACGGCCGTGACGGCTATCTGCTGCTGGTCAATGACGGCGGCACCAATCTGAACGGCGTCCAGGCCAGCCGCGACTACAGCATCGGCAGGGGCGAAGGCGCCCTGGTGTCGGCGTCGGAAGCGCTTGAAATGACCGGCGGCGACCGCAATGTCTGGACCAATGTCGTGGTGCCCCGCGAAATCCTGGAAAATGCCTTCGCCCATGTCGAGGATCGCCTGGCGCTGACCATCGGCGCCGACAATGAAGCGCTCGACATGCTCAAGCGCTATTGCGGCTTCCTGGAAACGGGACCGGCATTGCTCTCGCCCGACCTTGTCGCCCATGCCACCGAGACGATCGTCGACCTGATCGGGCTGGCGACAGGCGCCAAGGGCGAAATCGCCGAGCTGGCGGGGGTGCGCGGGCTGCGCGCGGCGAGGCTGCAAGCCATCCTGCAGAAGATGCGGGACAACTTCGCCGACCCCGCCATCTCGGCCCAGCACATCGCCCAGCAATTGCGGCTTTCCGCGCGCTATGTCCATGACCTGCTGCAGGAAACGGGCTCCAGCTTCGCCGAACATGTTCTTGAGCTCCGCTTGCAGAGAGCCCATCGCATGCTGCGGGACCGGCGCAACGACCGCATGCGGGTCAGCGAGATCGCGCTGTTGAGCGGTTTTTCCGACGTCTCCTATTTCAACCGCTGCTTCCGCCGCCGCTTCGGCTCGACGCCGAGCTGCGCCAGATAGAGCGATTCAGCGTTCATTGACTCGCTGGCCCGCTCCAACCCCCTGTTTTCACGCAGTTCCGGACGGAAGCGCGACACCCAAGACAAGAACCCAAAGCGCGTCGGATAGGTCTTCGAACCGATCGACTGATGCCGAACGGCCACACTGATCGGCCGAGTGCCGCAGCGCTCTCCACGACAATTCCAATGCGGGTCTGCCCAAGACGCGGCCCGCGAACAATGCAAAACCTCGACGACACCCGGGACGCCGTGGAGCATTTCCACGGCCGGGGGACGCAACATCATTGAGGTAGCAAACAGTGAAAACGATTCTTCTCACCACCATCCTACTTGCGCCGGTCGGCATGGCATGCGCCGCCGACATCAGTGAAACCTCGCCTGCCGGCTATGACTGGTCCGGCCTTTATGCCGGCGCCGACGTCGGTTATGTGGCCGGAAAGTCCAATCTTTTCATAGCCGGCGGCGGCATCGGCGGAGCCACCGACCTTAACAGCTCCCTCGATCCGGATGGATTTATCGGCGGCATCCATATCGGTTTCAATCAGGAAATGGCGAACCGGTTTGTGCTCGGCGCCGAAGCCGACATTGCGTACAACAGTGTCGATGGACTGACGAACTTCGGCGGCAGCGCGTTGATGAAGAGCGAAATCAAGTGGTCGGGTTCGGCGCGGCTGCGGGCAGGCTATGCTTTCGATCGCACGTTGCCTTTCATCACGGCAGGCGTGGCCGCGGCCAAATATGAAGCGACCGTAATCAGCGGCACCCCCAGCGGCGACATATTGATCCACGACGAGACCCATACTGGCTGGACGGTTGGAGCGGGCATCGAGCACGCCTTTACCGACAGATGGATCGCGCGGGCCGAATATCGCTACTCCGATTTCGGCAGCAAGGAACTCTCGCTAGCAGAGGGGGTTGGCACGGCAACGAGCGTCGATCTGCAGACGCACGATGTCCGGGTCGGGCTCAGCTACAAGTTCTGACCCATCGAACCGAGCAGATCACGCCCTCGCGCCGGGGTTTGCTCGTGCCTGAAACGCGCCACCATGGACACTTACTGGCCCGCCTCGGTGATCAACACGAAGTGAGACGGCTGGCGCTGCGCGGCGGACACTGTCCGGAAATTTGCCAGCCGGGCCAACTTGCCAGAGATCCGGCGGAGTCGGGCAAGGCATGTCAGTTGACACCGCCGCGCGTATTGACGACGCCCGGTCCGAATTTAAATTCGGAGCCTTGCGAGGAGGTGTCTTCATGGAAATCCAGGAACTGCATCGCGGCCGGCTCATCGATCATATCCAGCTGGTGGTGAGGGACCTCGCCGCCAGCCGGCGTTTCTACGAGGCGGTGTTCCAGGCGCTCGATGTGCCGATCGGCGGCATCGGCGAGGATTATTTCTGGGCCGACGAGCTGTTCGTCTCCAGCGCCGACAGCCGGGCCGCGCTGGGAAAGCTGACCGGGCGCCACCATCTGGCCTTCCAGGCCAGGGATCGCGCCATGGTCGACGCCTTTCACGAGGCGGGGCTCGCCGGCGGCGGAAAGGACAATGGAGCGCCGGGCGAGCGGCCCTATCATCCCGGCTATTACGCCGCCTTCCTGCTCGACCCGGACGGCAACAACATCGAGGCTGTCCACCATGGCCAGGCCAACCGGAGCGTGGCTTCGGTGAAGATCACGTTCTGAGAGACTGTTTGGAAATTCTACTCTGGCGACCGTCTGGCGGCGTTTCTGAGCTTCCGGTGCTCGCGGACCCCAAATGTCTGCTGCGCGCCGGTTCTCGAAACCACCGCTATATGGCTCGCCAGTGCGAATTTCGAAACAGTCTCCCAGCGCCTGCTATTCCTTCTTCGTATCCTCTATACGAGATTGGGATTGGGCCGCCCAAGGAGTCCGCATGAAGCCCCCGACTGAAACCGTGCCGTTTTTCAGCCAGTGGGAAACTCCAGACATGACGCTGGCGGTGCTCGCCGATGGCGCCGAGGCCGCGTTGCGGCGGGATCCGCTGTGGCAGGGATCAGGCGCCGGCACGCTCGACGAATACGCGGCCTGGGCCGGCAATGTCTGCGGCATGGCGTGTCTCAAGATGATCCTGGCGACGCGTGGCCAGATCGTGCCGACCATCGAGCTGGCAAGACGGTGCACCGGATATGGCGGCTATGTCGTCGATGAAGGCTCGATCAGGGGCCTGATCTACGCGCCCTTCGTCACCTTCGTGAAGCAGGAATTCGGCCTCGAAGCCGAGGTGATGACCAATGTCGCGGCAACCGACATTCCGGCGATTCTCGCCCGGTCGCGCTTCTTCATCGCTTCGGTCAGCAGTTCGATCCGCTGGCCGGAGCGCGAGCCGCCGTCGAAGGGGGGCCATCTGGTGCTGGTGACGGAGGCGTCGCATCAGGGTTTCCGCTTTCACAACCCATCCGGCCATACCAGCGCCACACAGGCAAACGCAGAGTTGGCGCCAGCCGATTTCGATCGTTTCTTCGCCAATCGCGGCATTGCCGTCGCCATTTGATTTTCGACAGTTGAGGGATTTCGATGACCGGAAAGATCAGGGTTGCCATCCTTTATGGCGGTCGCTCGGCCGAGCACGAGGTGTCGCGGCTGTCGGCTACCAATGTGCTGAAGGCGATCGACCGGACGCGCTATGAGGTGGTGCCGATCGCGATTTCCCGGGGCGGCAAGTGGCTGCTGCAGCCGTCGTCCGAGGCCGTCGGAGAGGGAGCGGGGGCCCCGGTGTCGGAGGAAGGCGTGGAGGTCGCCCTGCTGCCCGGCGGCAAGGGCCGGCTGGTCTCAGCGTCGCAGGGCGGAACGCGGGCTGACCCGCCGCCGGTCGATGTCGTCTTTCCCGTGCTGCATGGCCCATTCGGCGAGGACGGCTCGGTGCAGGGCTATGCCGAGGTTGCCGATGTCGCCTATGTCGGCTGCGGCATCCTTGCTTCGGCCGTCGCCATGGACAAGGACGTCGCCAAACGGCTGCTGCGCGAGGGAGGCCTTGCCGTAGCCCGTTCGGTCACCGTCCACCGAGACAATGTCGGTTCTTTCCAGGAGATCGCCGGGGCGCTTGGGCTGCCTTTCTTCGCCAAGCCGGCGCGCCAGGGCTCGTCCTTCGGGGTGAGCAAGGTCAATGACCGGGATGGCTTCGAAGGGGCTGTCGAAACGGCTTTCCGCTATGATGGCAAGGTGCTGATCGAGGAGTTCGTCGAAGGCCGCGAGATCGAGTGCTCGGTGTTGCAACGAGCCGACGGCTCGCTCACGGTATCGGTGCCCGGCGAGATCATCCCCGCCGGCAAGCATGGCTTCTACACCTATGAGGCCAAGTATCTCGATGCCGACGGCGCTGTGGTCAACGTGCCCGCCGACGTGCCAGCCGCCGTCGCCGGCAGGGCGAGGGAAATGGCGGCGCAAGCCTTCAAGGCGCTCGGCTGCGAGGCCATGGCGCGCGTCGACTTCTTCCTGCGCGCCGACGGCTCCCTGCTGGTCAACGAGGTCAACACGCTGCCCGGCTTCACCGACATCTCGATGTATGCCAAGGCGCTGGCGGCGATCGGCATCGGCTACGCGGAGGTCATCGACGCGCTGATCGAGCACGCGCTGGCGAGGCATGGCGCGCGCTGATCCGGGCAGGGCGGCCTGTCGGAATGCCGGTGCGCCCCTGCAGCGCGGTCGCCGCGCCGGATAGTCTACCCTTTTGATGGCGTCTATTTCGTCGCTGGCTAATGTTGCGGCCGGCTCTATATGCCCGATCATGGGGCTGGCAGGGGAGACATGGAATGGCGGCCAATCGTCGAAATGGAATGACGTCGCCCGCGCATGGACTGGAGGATATTCTTTCGCCCGCCGCCTCGCATCCTCGAACGTCATTGCCCAACGTAGCCACCATCGTCACGACGGTGGCGGCGCTGTATTTCGGGCGTGAGGTTTTCCTGCCGATAGCGATCGCGCTGTTGCTGACATTCGCGCTCGCCCCTCTCGTGTCGAGCCTAAAACGGGCCGGTATTCCCCGGATTGCCGCCGTCATCGTAAGCGTGGTGGGGGCTTTCGCAGCACTTGCCCTGTTCAGCTTCATTGTCATCACGCAGGTCAGCGAACTGGCGCAGAACATTCCCGTCTATCAGACCAACATCCTGACCAAGATCCGCTCGCTCAAGGAGACCGGGGTTGGAGGGGGGGTCATTGCCAGGTTGAGCAAGGTGGTCGAACGTGTCGGCCAGGAGATCGACAGGCAGGACACGTCGGCGCCCGCCGCCGCCCCGGAAAAGCCGCCGCGTGAGCCGGTGCCGGTCGAGATCGTCTCGCGCGAAAAGCCGTTGGAGGTCTTGCAGAACATAGTCGGGCCGCTGATCAGCCCGCTCGGATCGGCAGGGCTGGTCATCGTCGTCGTCATCTTCATGCTGCTGGAGCGGGAGGATTTGCGCGATCGCTTTATCCGCCTGGTTGGTTATGGCGACCTTCACCGCACCACCGAGGCGCTTCAAGACGCCGGCAAGCGTGTTGGCCGGTACCTGCTGATGCAATTGGTCGTCAACATATTGTACGCGATACCGATTGCGTTCGGGCTCTGGATCCTCGGAATTCCGAATGCTTTGCTTTGGGGACTGCTGGCACTTGCCCTGCGGTTCGTTCCCTATATCGGTCCGGCGATCGGCATGCTGCTGCCGCTGTTCCTGGCGCTGGCCGTGGCGCCTGGCTGGTCGCTCGTGCTGTGGACAGCGGCCCTGTTCGTGGTGATGGAACTGATCACCGGCAATGTCGTCGAACCCTGGCTTTATGGTTCGCGAACCGGGCTCTCGTCGCTGGCGATCATTGTCGCGGCCATTTTCTGGACGTGGCTCTGGGGGCCGCTTGGGCTTGTTCTGTCAACGCCGCTCACCGTGTGCCTGGTCGTGCTGGGCAGGCACGTGCCGCAGTTTGAGTTCCTCGATGTCCTTTTTGGCAACGAGCCCGTGCTCGAACCCCATGCCCGCCTCTACCAACGTCTGCTGGCCGGCGACCCTGACGAAGCCACCGACCACGCCGAGGAGATGCTGGAAGAGAAATATCTGGTCGAGTTCTATGACAAGGTGGCCATTCCCGCACTCCTGCTGGGCGAGCAGGACCGTGCGCGTGATGTCATGGGCGACCTGCAAAGGCGTCAGGTGGCCGAGAGTGCCCTGGTGATGGTGGCAAACCTCGACGACAGCGCGCAAGAAGAAGCAGACGAAGAGGATGACCCGCCGGCGGCCGAAGAGGGGCACGAGGACAAGGATGCTTCCGGCGAAGACGAGCCCGAACTGCCTGACGGCACGGACCTGTCGGTGCTTTGCGCCGGTGGGCGTGGTGAACTGGACGATGCCGCCGCCGCCATGCTGGCACAGGTGCTGGAAATCCAGGGTGCGACGGTGTCGAAGGCGGGCTTCGCCGACCTGGAACTCGCGAACATCCGCCGCCTCGAACTCGAAAAGGTCGATACAGTCGTGGTCGGCTTCCTGAACCGGGATTCCGTCAAGCACGCACGGTTTCTGGTCCGCCGGTTGAAACGGGCGAAGGCGGCGTTGAGGGTGGGAATCGTATTCTGGTCGCAAAGCGCCAATGAAGACAAGGAAGCGGCCGCAAAACTCGCTCATGACATCAACGCGGATTTCGTGGCGCATGGCATGGTGGATGCGGTTGTGGGCGCACTGTCGCACGAGCCGCCGATCGCCCTCAAGCTCGTCGCCAAACGACGGATGCGACGACCGCGGGCCACACCCCGGAAGGTCTCGGCAGCCGCGAGCTAAGAGCAATTCCAGGAAAAGTGCGTAGCGGTTTTCCGTCCGGAATTGCGTTAAAACAAAGAGTGAGAGCACGCGATCATAAAACGGATCAATTCGGTCGTTCACATATTTGAAGCGACATCGCGGGAGGATGGCGGTTTCGGCTTGTGTGCCGGCCGCACCCTCGCGGGCTGGTGGGCGACGCGGGAAACGGGTTTGACTGGATTTCCAGCAAATGGTTTTTGCGCCTTGCGGTGCTGGAGCCAGTTGGAAGACAGTTCGGCAAGCAGGCTGCGCAACGTCTTCACGACATCCTCCTCTATCGGGGCGATGCAGTAATCTGCGAAGACCGGACTTGTTCCATGGCAGCCGCCGCCTGGGGTTTTGGCTATTGCATCGAGCCTGGCTGATGGAGGTCATCGCCGTTCTCGACGAACCCGGATCCAGGCGAAGCCGATCCGTTGCCCAAAGCGTCGAATTCGATTGCCGCGCCAAGCAGTTGAGCGGCCTGCAGGACCAGATGCTCAATGTCCTCGAGGGCGACATTCTCCACCAGGTTCCTGACCCTGATCCTTTCCGCCACCATCGTCACGTTGACGATGCCCGCGGTCTTGAACGTTGCGCGAACGGTGGAATAGACATCCTCACGCAGCTTTGTGGAGTACTCGTATCGCATCGAAACCTCCTGAGCGAGTTGGTTTCCTCAAGTCGGCACGATGCGCCCGATGCCGGTGCGTGGCAAGTAACAAATTAAAAATATCTGAATAAAATCAGATAGTTATGATAATTACACGAACGCGCAGCCTGCGTTCGATAGTGATCATTGGTAAGGCACTGGATTCCCCAACTGTCCTTGCTTGACGCAAGATGGGGAACTCCCTAACTGTAAGTGGAGTGAGGGAGCTGCTAACTTGCCGGATCTTGCGCAGGAGGCGCACATGGCCGAACTGGAACGCCCGGAACGACTGCAGATCATGTTGACCCAGGATGAGCTGGCGGCGCTGGAAAACTGGCGTTTCGACAAGCGCATGCCCAGCCGCTCGGCGGCAGTGCGCGAATTGCTACGCCGCGGCCTTGCCTCCGACGGCTTCCTGACGGCGGAATTGGGCGCGAAGTCGCAGGAGTTCGGCGTGCTCATGCCCAACGGCGATGGCAAGACGCCGCCCGAACAGGCGGAGTAAAACGCGGTAAAGCCTATCCGGCCCTGCGCCGGTGATTGCCTTGATCCGTTCGCGCCTTATCTGACTGGGGAAATGCAAGTGCAAGTGGCGATGAACGAAATCAGTGGCAGCGACAGACAGGGGCCGAGCGCCGACGCCCGGCTCGCGGCAATTGTCGATTCCTCCTTCGACGCGATCATCAGCAAGGACCTGAACAGCATCATCCAAAGCTGGAACCATGCGGCGGAACGCATGTTCGGCTACACCGCCGAGGAGGCGATCGGCCAATCCGTCCTCATGCTCATTCCCGATCACCTCAAGAACGAGGAGATCGAGATCATCAGCAAGATTCGCAGCGGTGACCGGGTGGCGAGTTACGAGACGACGCGCAAGCGCAGGGATGGAATGCTGATTTCCGTCTCGCTGACGATTTCGCCGATCAAGAACAGCGATGGAGAGATCATCGGGGCCTCGAAGATCGCCCGCGATATCTCCGTCGCCAAGGAGAGCGAGCGTCGCATCAGGCTGCTGATGCGGGAGGTCAACCATCGCGTGAAGAACCAGTTCGCGGTCATCCTGTCGATGGTCAGGGAGACCAGCAAGCGCTCGAACGGTCCAGGCGAGTTCGAGGAGTTGATCCGCTCCCGCATCATGGCGTTGTCGCGGTCGCACGATCTGCTCGTCACTTCGGAATGGGCGGGGGCGAGCCTGTTCGACCTGATCCAGGAACATCTCAAGCCCTTCGGCCGCGAGGAACAGATCCTGCTCTCCGGCCCGGTCCTGACGCTGCAGTCGAATGCGGTGCAGAACCTCGGCATGGCCTTTCATGAACTGGGCACGAACTCGTCCAAATATGGCGCGCTGGGCCGCGAAGGCGGCCGGGTGAAGATCAACTGGACAATCGGCTCCAAGGCGGAGAATCCAGGCGCCGCGGGCGAACGTGGATTCCAGTTGACCTGGGAGGAGACATCGACGCCGCATCCCGACGACCGGCGTGACGCGACCACCCGCAAGGGGTTCGGCACCGTCGTGCTACAGCGTGTGGCGCCGCAGTCGCTGGGCGGCTCCGCCATTCTGGAGCGATCGCCCGGCCATCTCAAATGGCAGTTGAGCGCGCCCTTGGCATCCATCATCGTGGCCCAGACCGGCACCGAGGCCGACGACAACTCACCGGGCTTTGGCATCTAGAGTGGTTCAGCGTTTGAATCGCTGAACCGCTCTAACTCTTTGTTTTCGCGCAATTCCGGACGGAAAACCGCTACGCACTTTTCCTGGAATAGCTCAAGAAATCGAATCCGGTCGCCACAGTCCGCTCGGCTTCCGGCGGTGCTTATTCAACCAGGATATGCGCCTCGCGCGCGGCCTCGACGAAAGCCTCCCTGGCGATATTGGAGGGTACGTCGCCGTTCGCCGCCCTGCGGCAGGCGCGCAGCGCGGACTGATGTTTCAGGCTGCCGGCATCGCGCCAATGCGTCGTCAGCAATTCGATGGCCTGCTGCGTGTTGGACAGATTGCGGGTGGCGCCGGTGACACCGACCGAGACCACGACGGGCTTGGAGAACCACGCGGTTTGCATTGGACCTTGAACCATGTTGCAGGCGTGGAACGCGTTCGGTCCCGCAGGGTTTCATCGCCGCCGATCACTGTGGCGTGAACTCTCCGGGAGCTGCCGGCGAACCAATGTCTAGAGGATGTTGGTCGTCACCTCGACGATGATCGCGGCACCTTCCAGTCCGCCATTGGGAATATGCACGACACGCGAGACCCGCAGATCCTGTGGACTGCCGTCGACCGACAGCGAAACGCTTTCTCCGATGCGCGGCACCGCCTGGAAGGTGGCGTTGGTGGCGTCCGGCCGGTTGTCGATGGATATGCGGCAATTGACGGTCATGGGTGTCTCCTTTGTCTGGCCATGCCGGTCGTTAACGCGGGGTCCCTGAAATGGTTTCAGGAAGCCGGGTCAGGAGAAAGCCCGTCGATGTCCGAGGCTCCTTCCGGGCTTTTAGTTGTTGGCTCTCGGAACGAAATAGTTGGTGGTGACCCCGTCGTCGCCGCTCCCGCGCGTGACTTTGACCACCGCATATCCCTGCGGCGCAATCGAGCCAACCTGGTCGACCTTCTTGCATCGGCCGACCATTTCGCCGTTCGGCCACGGTGCCAGTCTGGCTTCAAGGGCGGCCTGGCATTCCTCCGTCGATGAATAGACGACAGGATGCGAGTCCACGGGCCGACAGAGCGATACGTTACATGAGAGCATGACCATTACCGTCGCGGTTGCCGGATCCATGGCTTTCTCCTCCTGGCCGACACAATGAACGTGCAACAGGCCGCAAGGTTTCATGCCGATGGCAGGACCGCGCGCCATCCCCGCGATGTCCAAACCGATTGCATGCTCGCAGGGCATCGAGGCCGCTTTGTCGGGCGGCGAAGAAGGTTGGACCATACCTTCTTGCAAAATATGGTCCTACAGCTATTCGCGCCACCTTATTTGGACCGTCATTGCCAAACTTAGCTGGACTCCGCCGATTTGCCGCCACAGAAGTCTGGACTCGCATGCAGTGCGGTTCGAACAGGCCACCCGCTATCGAAAAACGTATGGCGAGATGGTGTCGAAGGCGTGTTTGATCTGCGGGCGCAGAACTTCAATATACTGCATGAAGTGATGCTGCAGATGTGCATTGTCCGCCGCAGCATGATCTTTTTCGAGAGCATGAAGCTGCTCGACCAATTCCGCATGTCGAATCCGAGCGGACTCGATTTTGTTGCGCGTCAGTCGCGTGATCCCGAGGAGGCGAGACGGGTCGAGGGATACTAGATGAGATTTCAAGTGATCGAGATTTCGCTCGAATGGTGCCGGTTCAAGGTGCATCTTCTGCTCCGTGTTGAGTTAGGAATAAATACCTATCAACATTTCGGCCAGAAGTCAAGGAAAGCGCTGTCGCGGCTCAGCCGCGGCCTAATACCGTTCTAATTAATAACACGCGGGATTCCATCCATGCGAAGACGGAGGAGTCGAAACCGGCCGTGTGAGGTAACCGATATTCCTCCGCAAGTGCCGCATCGCCGTCTTGCAATGTTGTGACGCGAGCGTGTGACCAAACGCCGACAAGCTCTGTAATCCTGCTCCCTAAAACGCGTTGCCGGCGTGCTCCTTTGAACGGAAGCACCAATCGTACCGTGTCGTTATCGGGCCAAAGTTCTACAATCAATCGAACCTTGCCGCCCATTCCAGCAAGGAACGCGTGGGAATTGCCCGGAATCCATTCCAGGTGATGTGCGAACTCTGAACGGAGTATGGCCCTCTGCAAGCCTTGGAAGAAGACGCTGCCCTGTTGAAGAGGCTCCCCAATAGCGGCTTCTACATCGCGCCGTTTGACGAAGCAGGCCCCAACTTTTCTGACGTCAAATTGGATGGGAACTCCCAAGTCACGCAAGTTTCGGACTGCTGTCGCCGTGGCGTAGCCAAGTTGTAGCGCGACGGCTTGGGCGGTCACGTGGTGTCTTGCGAAAGCCTCGACAGAAGTCTGAGTTACAGATGAAATTCGTTTGTTAGTGACACGGTGTTCGAGCGCGCCAATGCCTGCAAGTTTTGCTACGACATGTGGCGATACCGACATGAGTGACGCAGCCTTTGCCATCGTTAGGTATCCTGGCGGCGCGAGTTTCCGTCTGACGATAAATCTGGCCGTTCGGCCGCCCATCCGCGCTGCCGGTGGCGGCACAAGACGCAACTTGGCGAGGCCGCACCCTTCTTGCGACAACTCACTCACAGTCACCTTGTCATCAAGCACCAATTTCACCGCATCTGGGTACGAACATAGGGCCTTTGCCCGAAATTGATCCAGCGTCAGGCCTCCGCCAAGATCCGGTGTGCCCGTATGCCTAGAAAGGGCGCGGGATACGACCTTTTCCAGTACCTCTCGCTCATACCAAGATCTTGAACTGGGTGTAGCGGCGAACACAGAGTTGACCACGCCTGATTTGTAGAGAAGACCTAGCTGCTTCGGCGTGACTCCTAAGATGCTCGCCGCCTCCTTCGGCGCGCACAAAAGTCTTGCCTTCCGAGCAACCGCATCGACCGAGACGTCATGCGGTATGAGGTCAGTCGAGGAAGGCTTCTTGTCGGGGTCCCACGATGCAATCTTGAGCACTTCCGCGCGGGTCAAACCGAGCTGGGCTGCTGCCGCAGCTGTGTCGTGTTCAATTTGAGAAGGAGGAAATTTGCGGCGCAAGCGCCTGCACGCTCCGTACTCGACGACAAGGCGGTCGATGCAGTTCCGCACCGATGCAATGCCTTGCTCGTGTATTTTGTTAGTCTTTGCCGAATAGAGCCAACCGAGAACTTTCGGAGTATCGGTACAGGTGAACCTGCCTGACACCAGGTATGGCGTTGAACGAAGGTAATGTTCGCACAGGTCCTCGATTGATCCTCCGGCGGCCAGGAACTCGAAGCCGCGCTCAACTGCGTTCTGCTTTGCTTCGAGCCAACCGCACTTCGGCAGCGCATTTCGCCAACCGTGTAGCAAAATATTTCCAATTACGATGCAGAGGTAGATTGCATCATCGAGTTCGAGACTATCAACTTTCAGAACATTGGAAGGCTCACACACGCCGACCCGGCCACCAAGGTATCGGCTGAATGCTCCGGCCGAGCTTGCAATAAGCTTCTCGCTGTCTTCTAGGGACGGTCCGGAACGCCCCCATGCCCAGATCATGCCGTTCTTGTCGGTGCGCAATTCGCTGCCGTGAACAGGGCAGTAACGTGAAACGACAAGATCGAACCAAAATCGGTGATGGGATGACTCCTTGATGCACTCCGGACAATACCTCCGATGAGTGATCGACCAATCGCGCCGAAATCTAAGCCTTTGGCCACGCATAAAGACGACTGTCTCAGTTAAGTGCGGGGTTGAATTGCGGAGCATGTCGAGCCCGAGAATGGGGAGCTCCTCACAGAAGCTCAGCATTTCCTGAGGCTTTATGTTCCGTCCATTGAGTCCTAGAGCCATAGCAAAGGGTCGGATTGATAGCTGGCCGTTAAGCGCCGCCAATCTCAAAAAGAAGCCATGTGCCGGTTCATCAACGAGAGGTTCAATACCCCAGCGGCTGACAGCCGGCACCCGTATTCCTGAACCGACGCGATCAAGCATGCGAAACGCTCCGTTTGGAAAGCGCTCGTTGCGCAGATGAGAGTGGAATTTCACTATTCTCAGCAGGTATCTGACTCCAATCATGGACGAACGGATTGAAGGTCGTTTTCGGTGGCTTGATGGCGCTGTAAGCCATCGCAAAATGTTCAGATGTCACGTGCTCGCAGCCGTCATTGATGGCCAAACATCCGGCTTGGAATAAAAAGTTCTTCAGCTTGCCGATAATCCCGTCGGAGATCCAATGAAGACGCTGTGCGACGGATGCTGATCCGAGGCCTGACTTCTCTTGGAAAGGCATGCCCTCATCGAACTTTTCGCATAGGAGCCGAAACGACATCCGTTCCTCCTGGCTGTCCCATGTGTAAGGATGAAGGTGGGCATGCTGCAGTCCGCCCCGCCCAACAAGTTGCTTGTCATTGGCGAGGATCTCATAAGTCTCTGGCAAACCAATGCAAACGATGTTTAAGGCATCCAGATTGAGAATTTTGCGTAGCAAACGTTTTACGTCGACGGCCAGCCGGACATTCCTGCTGTCGCAAACGTCTTGGAACTCGTCAAAGATCAAGAGTTGAACATCGTGATATCTGAGCCCCTCCAGGATATTGTTCGTCAGCAAGGCGTTATTCATGCGCTGGGAGTGTAGCATTCCCAAGGCGTTGGAGAGGTTCTCGAGCACGGGTCTTAGGCCCCCGGTCGGTGCAGTTTCAACCAAAAGCACTGGCAAGATCATTCCCTTATCGCCGGGTACAGGCGGGAAGCGCCGAGCATATGCGGAGGCCGCAAAGGATTTTCCGGTCCTGCTATCTCCCACTATCGCGGACACGCATCCCGTGTCGTGGACGCCGCCTTTGACCGGCATGTGAAATCGAGATAGAGCGTCCATTCCCTCGGCGAGACGGTCATGATTGATGATGAGCCTCTTGAGGATCGCCTGCCGCTCGGCAGCGGGCAGTTGTGCGGCTCTCAGCCGGTCAGACGTTTCGCCCATCTGCTACGCTCCACGCTTTACGTTTCTTGAACTCTTCGAGATCGTCCATGTCGTCGGGAGGCCGGGACTTCGTGGCAGCGCCGAAACTGACGAATGCCGGATCGATCCCCGCCGCTTCGATTCCTCGACGGTTCTGTTCTGCCGCCGGGACTGTCGGCTGAGAGGACTGCGAAGATGGCGATCCAGAGGATTCCAGGAACGGTAGATCTGATCCGAGAAAGTCTGATCCACCGGTGTCAGGGACGGCCACGACTCGACTTGCCAAACGGTAGGCCGCTTCCTTCTGCAGGAAGCGCGCCAGCTTTTTCTGGACCGTCTTTGGACGTTTGCCCAAGAGTCGTGTCACCAAGCCAGCCAGCTCGGCCCGAACGCGCACCAATGCCTTGATGTCGATGTTTCCGCGCATCTGCTCGGTCGCCCGAGCTAGAATCACGCGGTGTTGGTGCAGTGTTATGCTTGCTGCATATTCCAGATGCGCAGCTGTCGCGGGCACTCGAATAACCTCACCGGCGTGGTGATTGATTAAGCTAATCTCCGCCAGTCGATAGGGATCGCGCACCACCTTGTATTTGGTTGAGGCTCGCCCTTCTCGCCTCACGCCATGTCGCGTGTCCGTCAGAATCGCAGATAGTTCCGGGCCCTCATATTTGATGTAGTCCCAAACAATGCCATCGCGCTGTATCGTCCTGAAGTCTGCGTCTCCCGCTAGCGATGTAAATAGATCCTGGTTCGGCGGTAAGGCCGCAGGGCATCTCGACGCAAGGTCACTCCAGACTTTCGACGGGATGTCGCCGTGACCACGGATGACCCCCAGGCCTTTCGTGATGCTCTGGTGGTAATCGTCACAGATCCATTTGGTAATAACGGCTTCGATTTCAGGAAGTGTCAGAGTCGCATTGCCAAGATTCTCGTAGTCTCGTCGCGCCAGAACGTTCTCCAACGTGGTTCCGGGCAGGAGGTGTAAAACGGCCACCCCCATTGACCTGAAGAACCTCTCCAAAGATCCTTTCATCCAGGGGGACCGTCGCGGCAGTCGCTCGATGTTAATCCCAAGCTCTCGCCCGGCTTCTTCGATGTTATTGCCGATGAAATGGAAGGCGTTGTCGACCCAGAGGTTCTCGATCCGCCCGTAGCAGGGCCAATTGCTGGATACTCCTGGCAGACGGTCCGATGACTTCGGATAGGTTGCATGTCGCAACCCCTCGAGGAATGAAGCGTAGCTTGGCGCTTCGAAGCCGATGGAAAAACCGGCGATCATCGCCGTTGCCCGGTCCCGAAACACGACCAAGTCAGGACGGCCGAAAATGCAGCCGCGCTCCCCGTCAACGACGATCACGTCAAGAGTGCAGTGGTCGACCTCAACGTCCTCATAGGGTCTCGCGGGCCGAGGACGCGTGGAGTAGGTCCGATTGTTGTTGGCAGCAAAATGCGGGCCGCGTCTATAGTGGTCGCGGGTCTGCCTATCAACCTGAGCGCATCTACGCTGAAAGGTCCTTTCGGAGGGCGGTACCAAACTACCATCTGACGCAAGAAGCTTCGAAGGAAGGGTGCTCTTGTCGAGCGATGTCCCGATCGTTTCATCAAATTGGCGAATGGCTTCGCGAACTTTTGCGTAAGCCGTGGCCTGGGTTATGCGGCTGACTGAGAGCCACAACTCTATTCCGCGTTGGATGGCATCTTCCTGCCAATTCGGCAGCTGCGGTCCTCGTCGCCCTTTGAGATGGTGGCGATCGGAATAGGCCGCGGTGCCAAACTGCCGTCCAAATTGCTCCGCTTCGTCAAGCCACGAGAGAACCGTCGTGAATCCTGGCGGTTTCTCGCCACGTCGAGACGCCAGTTCTGCGATGACGGGCTTAAGTATCGATCGCGACCGCCGGAGATGGTTGCCAAGCTTGCGGCACTCCTCCACATAGGCATGCTTTCTTACGTTCTCACCGTGGCTCGTTTCGCTCGTCAATAGTGGCGACTGGGGAACTGGCTTCGACTTGGCACCTGCTGGCATCCGTTCGACGACCAGATGGCCCGACGACATTAGACTGCCTATCTCGGTGTCTGACAGCAACGTGGGTCGTGCGTTCTGTCGGTCAACGAAAACCCACTGATCGCCCAGGCGCTGCTGGACGAAATATCGGCGGTCATGGATCTTGATCTCTGAGAACAGCGGGATTTCGAAAGCGCGCGCGCCATCCAGCGCATGGACCCCAGATTCCATTCTGAGGGTCTCCATTCTCTCGCTCATCGTGAAACCGTCTCAGAGAAGATAGATCCTTCGCTCAGTTGCTGCGCCAGATCGAACTGGATATTGCCGCGGTAAACCAGCGCCATGATCGTGGCGAAAATGGACGCCTTTGGCGCGAGCACCATCCCGTACAATGCTGCGAGTGTTCGAGGGCCGGTGCTGATTGCGTCCAATAAACGGAGTGACAGATCGGATTCATCTGCTCCGCGCGCGCGGCTTACAATGATCTTGCAGTTCGAAAGGCGTGGCTCCTTACGGATATCGAGCTCGGTTAATACACAGAAACGCACACCGTGATCGCACCAATAGGCATCGCGGATAAGGTGCTCCCTTTCGACCCAATTGGGTTTCGCCCTCAGAGCGGCAGCCTTAGCCTCAAGCACCACGATGGCACCTGAGGTCGTGCGAGCAACGACGTCGGGCGTGTAGGTACGGCGCTGTAGGCTGCCATGCTCAGCTGGAGCGAAATAAATCAATGAGTGCGCCTCTAGTGCGAAACTCTCAAATGAAGGGTCGGCTTCCAGCAGGGTATGAAGATCGCGCTCCAGCAGCGATCCGTGCTGCCTAGAACCCAACAGCTTTGATGCGCAGGACATCCCCACGATCAATCCGCGCCGGCTGAACCTAAGAGGCTGGCGCATTCGGGATGGGGCCTCGCTAAGCCCGAAATATTGGGGCGTGATCGACGATCGCGGCTGCACTCAACTCTCCTTGGTTGTTTGCCGTCTCCGAGCGGGATTGTTTGATCCCGACAAACTTTCGTGCCGAGTAAAGTCGTTATCTCAGCACTGTCAAATGATTTCTTCCAGTTCAATTTTATGAAGTCGATGTAAAGAAATTCTGGACAAGCGATGTATTCCACAGCTATCAACAGATTAACCAAGTATCGGTATCGTTAACGAAATTTATACTTGACTACTCATGCAAATGCGGTAGTAGTCAGCCCAACGAGACGGGATGAATTGAATGATGACCAACTCTCATAGAAATAGTTTGTTGCGATGGACGTTCGGCAGCTTGCCTTCGTGCAGGGATCTCTTCGCCCACTTACGCTGCGCGAGACCGCCACAAACTGACACCTGCAACCAACGCGACTGAAAAGGGCCGTACTAATGAATGCATACGCAATCTTGAAGAATGGGAACCTCGCGATTTTCGAGTCCAGCGAGGAGTTCATGCAATATTATGTTTCCTTGGGCCCGCCCATGGCTCCCAACGAAATCCCTTATGAAGATGGAAGGTTCATTCAATTCGGTGAGCATACTATCGGTCGAGATCGTCTCTCTGACCTAACCGAAATCGACTCGAACACGCTGAACGATTGGGCGAAATCGGGGATCCGGGTCATGCCAAAAGGCAAAATGCGGCCCTGGTCCGCCGATGTCGCCAGACTCTGCGCTATCCGCGATATGTTGGCGCTCGACATTCCACTTCTTCACGCAGCGAACATCGCCGGGAAGGTTTCCCACAGCATCCTCTATCATGCGTTGCGGCGGTCGGCGTCGCTCACACACGTCGTCAAAGAATGTGAGACAGGGATGTTTCGTACGGTTTCATCAAATCTGGGAAGCGACGAGGCAATTCTACGCCGCGCCTTTAAAGAACCAACCGGGAAAATCGCGGTTATAAAGCCGGAAAACCTTGCGGTTAAACTAAAGAAACGGATGTTGGACGACGGGCAGATTATGGGCACCGTCCTGGACCTCGATGCCGCTGGGAAACGGCTCGCGGAGCGGGCAGGCTGCTTCCTCGCGCAGATGGTGATCCGCTTGCCCAGGCGACGCGAATACGAGCCACACGACTTGGCATCGATGATCGGCTTGCCGACGCTGCAGTAATTTCAACGTAAGGAGTACGCTCATGTGTGATGGTGTTATTGAAAATGAGTTTGTAGAGTTCGACCGTGCCGAGATCGCACGTTTGGCCGGGGTGGACGAGGCTCAACTTGAGCAGTGGGTGGATCAGAAAGTAGTGGTAGCGCAAAAGAATGTATACGCCCTGATCGACGCTGCGGCAGCGGCGGCTCTAGCGAAGGCTGGTGTGCGCGACAGATACCTCTCGCGCTTCACAAAACTGGTGTCAGAGCACCTTGTATTCCACCTGTTCGACGTCTGCCCAAAAGCCATAGCGACCCAGAGGCAGGGGGCGCATGGCAAGTTGGTCCATGCTCCGCGCCATATGGGGATTATGGCAAACGCATTCGCGGCGTCTTTGGATCACGAACCGTATCGATTTGCACTGCTTGAGTATGGCATGTGCATCCAGCTAGCTGGTCGGGCACAGTCGCGCTTTCCCGATGGTTCGCGCGCCCATGCCACGCTGGACTTGCGGCGGATTGCTAGAGCTGTCGCAGGTCGGTTGCGGCAGCCCCTCGTTATTTCGGTATACCGCCCGGCGGATCGGACGCGCAAATCGGCTGGCCGAGCGCGTCCGATCACTTTGGACAAGACTGAAATCGGAAGAGAGGCAGACGGGTCCAAGGGAATGCGAAACGATCTATCAAATTTCCTCGCCATCGGATGAAAGAGCTTCGACGATCGCGGTGGCTCGAATGAGAGCTGTGCGAGCGGCGGAGAGTTCAATTGCCAATTCGAACGCTTGCCGATCGGCCAGCCGCATTACCGTCCTCATTACCGCTGGCGAGTTCCTAGCCAGTAGGATGAGGTGCAAGCCTCCAGGGCCATGATCTCCGTTTAACCAGTGCCTTGCACTACGGTCACTCGCACCCGTCCAGAGCATTACGGTTTTGGTCGCTAACCGGCTGGTGCCGACCTCGGATGCCAATGCTTTGGCGACTGCAGCCGCATAGGCGATTTCGGTCGCGTAAACGGGTCCCTCTGGAAGTTTATTGCCGCTTTTCGGAAACATATTTCCGGCTCCTTGAGCTAAAGTATCTTGCAGCTTCCTGCTTTTCCGCATGTGGCCCGAGATGGTAATCAATTGGAACCAGACGGGTGGGAGCGAAGCCCGGGCCCCGCGTTCCAGGATTCGAGCCGCCCAATACGTTCGCATGTCGACCGAACACCAGAAGTATTCGACCGACAACCAAGCGTCGGCAATACAGCGGTACGCCGACGCGCGCGGCTTCGAGATCGTTCGGACTTATGCCGACGAGGGCAAAAGTGGCCTACGCCTCGTTGGAAGGGACGCCTTGCAATCCCTGCTGGGCGACATTGAAAGCGGTCGCGCGGACTACGCAGCAATCCTTGTTTACGATGTCAGCCGATGGGGACGTTTTCAAGACCCTGACGAAGCGGCCGCCATCGAGCTTAGATGCAAGCACGCCGGAATCCGCGTGCACTACTGCGCCGAGCAGTTCGAGAACGACGGCAGCATCGGTTCTTCCATAGTCAAAACGGTCAAGCGGGCGATGGCCGGCGAATATAGCCGCGAACTCTCCGTGAAAGTTTTCGCAGGCCAGGCTAATTTGATCCGCCTTGGATTTCGGCAAGGCGGCTCCGCTGGATACGGTCTGCGGCGTGTCCTTGTCGATCAGAACCATACTCGGAAAGCGCAACTTGACCGCGGCGAACAAAAAAGCATCGCGACCGACCGGGTCATCTTGATCCCTGGACCGGAACAGGAGGTCGACATCGTACGAGAAGTCTATCGCAAGTTCATAGCTGAGAACCGTTCCGAACTGGAGATTGCCCAGGCTTTGAACGCTCGGGGCGTCATATCAGACCTAGGTCGGCCTTGGACGCGAGGAACGGTCCATCAGCTCCTCATTAACGAGAAATACATCGGAAACAACGTGTGGGGGCGCACGTCGTTCAAGCTCAAACAGTCGCATGTTCAGAATCCAGATGATGCCTGGATACGCGCCGATGGGGTGTTCGAGCCGATTGTCGACAAAGAGTCCTTCATCCGGGCACAATCCATTATAGCAGCAAGGTCCGAGCGTCTGTCGGACGAGGCCATGCTGGGCCTCCTCGGCACAATTCTGGCCAGGAACGGCTATCTCTCCGGCATGATTATCGACGAGGCAGAGGACTGCCCCTCGAGCAGCTCGTATCTGTCGCGCTTCGGCAGCTTGCTTCGCGCCTATGCTCTCGTCGGGTTCGTTCCGGATCACGACTATCGCTACCTGGAGACAAACCGAGCCCTGCGACGCATGCATCCTAATGTGGTGGCAGAAGTGATCGAGGGAATTAAGGCGGCCGGGGGAACTGTCGAACAGGAACCGTCAACGGACATTCTGACGGTGAACCACGAGTTCACCACTTGCATTGTAGTCGTCAGGTGCTTCCATACTGGGGCGGGTTCACTTCGCTGGAAGCTGCGGTTGGATACGGCGCTGAACCCCGATTTGACGGTCGCAATACGCATGGATCCAAGAAACGCGCAGCCGCGGGATTATTACCTGCTTCCCCGTTTGGACATGCATACGGCCGTCTTGCGCCTCTGCGAGCACAACGGGCTGTCACTCGATGCATACCGTTTCGATACTCTCGAAACCCTTTATGCAATGTCGCAACGAACTCCTATAGAGGAGGCAGCGTGATGACCGCAATGCCGGCGCAGCGGGTTGAGATGATCCCAGTCGATAGGATTGCGGTCGTCAATCCCAGGATACGCAACAAACGAGTCTTCAGAGATATCGTCGACAACATCTCTGAAATCGGCCTGAAAAGGCCGATTACAGTCGCGCGCCGGCCCGAGGCGGGAGGACCGTATTACGATCTGGTTTGCGGACAGGGTAGGCTGGAGGCCTACAAGGCGCTTGGCCAACAGCAGGTCCCAGCTCTTGTCGTCACTGCCGACCCCGAAGACTGTCTCGTAGCCAGCCTGGTGGAGAATTGCGCTCGGCGCAAACATCAAGCCATCGATCTTCTGAACGATATCGGCAGAATGAAACAGCAAGGGCACCCGATACCTGACATTGCAAGGAAGACGGGACTTACGACGGAGTACGTTCATGCAGTGGTCAAGCTTCTTGAGAAGGGTGAGCAGCGCCTTCTGCGAGCGGTTGAATCTGGCCAGATCCCCTTCAGCGTCGCGCTTGATATCGCGGAGGCGGATGACCAGGATATACAGAGCGCGCTACAGAATGCTTATGAGAAGAACCTACTTCGAGGACGAAAACTCCTTGCGGCGAAACGGCTTGTGGAGCAACGGCGCGTTCAGGGCAAGCGCCTGAAGAGCAACCCTCATTTGAAGCCAAGGAAGCTGTCGACCGATGCCCTCGTTCGCGCGTATCAACAGGACACTGATAGGAAACGCCTGCTGATCAGGCGTGCGCAGGCAGCGAGCAACCGCCTCATTTTTATTGCTGAAGCCCTGCGAAGGCTGCTGCAAGACGAAGAGTTCCGGGACCTTCTCACCAACGAGGGGCTAACGAGCTTGCCCAAGAATTTGGCGAAGCGTCTAGATCGGTTAGAGGCATCAAATCCATGAGCACAGCGGCAAAAACAGCTCTCGTGAAAATCGCGTTCGAAAAAGCGAGCCTGCGTATTTCGATCGATGAGATACTGCCTCTTAGGCAACTCACACCCTCGGTATTAAAGTCCGTGAAGTATGCCCAGATCGCTGCTTCCATTGCCGAGGTCGGCATCATCGAGCCGCCGGTGGTGGTCAGGGACAGCACTGACCGAAATCGATTCCACCTGCTTGACGGCCACATACGCGTAGACATCCTGCGAGCGCGTGGCGAGACCGAAGTCGTGTGCCTCGTGGCCACCGAAGACGAGGCGTTCACATACAACAAGCGCATCAGCCGGATTGCGATCATCCAAGAACACAAAATGATCCTGAAGGCCATTGAGAAAGGCGTGTCTGAGGAACGGCTCGCGAGGGCATTGAACGTCAACATAACCAGCATCCGCCACAAACGCAGCCTGCTGGAGGGCATCTGTCCGGAAGTCGTGGACTTGCTTAAGGACAGACACGTGCCGATCAACACGTTCGGAGAGTTGAAAAAACTGAAATCGATCAGGCAAATCGAGGCAGCCGAGCTGATGATAGCAATGAACAAATACTCGATCAGCTACGCGAAATCCTTGGTGGCTGCCACACCTGAGAGCCAGCTGGTGCGAGGCAGCAAGACGGTAAAGGGCCTAAGCCAGCAGCAGATCGACATGATGGAGGGCGAATCGGCCACGCTCGACCGAGAGTTCAAAGCGATTGAGCAGGATTACGGAAGCGATCACTTGGACGTCATCCTCGCGACCGGGTATGTGGCCCGTCTACTCGAGAACGCGAAGGTGGTGCGGCACCTGGCACATCGTCATCCGGACATTCTCGCGGAGTTCCAAAAAATTGCCGAGGTCCAGAAGGCAGCGTGACCTGGAGTGAACCGCGATAAACCCGGAGACCGCGGCGAGGATTGCAATCCTAGGGTCGAATGCAGGTGAATGCCGGCGGAAGCGCCCGATCTCACCTGGTCACCGACCAGCGCCCTAACATCGCGTCGGCTAGCCGGCTTGCATTATTTCCGCACATTCTTGGCGCCTCTCACGAGCAGCATTAGTGCTTTGTGTGTATAACAAGGGTTCGGATTCTCACGCTGCTTAAACCCTCTTGAAGATAACGCCTCGATGTGGTTGTCATCCAGCGGGGAGTGCTGGAATGTCCTTGAAGAAACTACCATTTGTCAGTTCGGTGCAGTTGGCGCGGATTGACGAGAGCCACGTGATTCCGACTGCATTGTTCTACGAAGGGAAAAAGCCGCATGTCGGTCGAGACGCGCGCGAACGTTGCACCTCTCCTGAACTGCTGATCGAAGATTTCAAGATCGAACTCGGCAACAATGACCCAGACCGTTTGGTCAGCCGTTCCAGCTTGACTAATGTTCCGCGACGCACGCCGGTAGGGTTAGCCAAAGACTTCTTCGATGAGACACTAAAGAAGATAAACGGCTGGCTTGCTTCGCAAGGGTTGCCCGTCCCGACGCGGATTCTAATCGCCGAGCCTCTCTCCCTCGGGGGCTCTGAACTCGCAGACGAGTCATGGCTCTCTCATTATCGAAAATCCATCAAGAAGGCTCTTTACGGGAAATTCGAAGAGATTGACTTCATGCCGGAGCCCTTCGCGGTCTTCCAGTACTATCGATATGGTCTACGCCATCCGGCTGTTGCGGAGCAAAGAAAGCACGTCGCACTGGTTCTTGATTTTGGTGGCGGAACTTTTGATGTTTCCGTGGTTGAAACGACGAAAGCTGGCGACATCAGTGGCGGCGGGGTCAACTCACGGCCTCTAGGCGCGACCTCTATCCAGGTTGGAGGTTTCTTCATCAACAGGATACTGGCCGAGGACCTATTATTCTCGGTAATAGGACCTCGCGTAGAAAAATCCAAGGTGCGGAAGGCGCTCACCTTCTTCTATGAGCACAAGAATGCCGATGAAGAAGAAATGGGTGAGTGGAGCGAGGAGAAGAGGGCGTTCTTCAAGCACATGAAGGTATTGCTTCAGGAGGTTGAGCGCGCGAAGATTGCGATTTGTAACAGTATTGCAAATTGGAGTATTTCGGCGGACTTGTCTGGGATAGCTCCCTATCCTATTTCAATTCCGGTAGATCCGTTCGATGGGCGGTCAGCTCGTGGGAACAAGAGGCTAGATGCTGCCAGAATACAGAAATTTTACACGGATCGGGTGTGGGCAGAAAAGCTTCGAGATGCGGTATCTCGAACAATTGATAGATCAAAGGATGCCCTAGCCGGGCAAGATATTTCGGTCGTTTTGCTATCGGGAGGATCGTCAAACATCCGATGGCTTCGATCTCTGCTTGAACGAGATCTGAAGTCTCAACTTATTAATGCTCAGATATTGGAGCTAAACGAAAATTTTGCAGAAATAGTGGCGAAGGGCCTCGCGACTGAATGCGCGCGCCGGTACTACACTGGCGGCCAAGGTGATTTTCGTGCTGTAACCTATAATCGCCTTTGCTTGCTCCTCAGACCTGATGAAGGAGAGCTCGAGAGAAAGCGCTTTAGACCAGTCAGCGAAAACCTAAAAGATGACGGGCGCGAGCCAAAGGAATATGACGAGGCGGTATTGCTTCCCGCAGCGAGTAGCCTGCGGGGGCTTATGGGCCAACCTTTGCGCTGGAAGGTCCGCCTTTCCAAACCGCCCAAGCACAACTTGAATTACTATTTCATGCGGTCGTCTTTCGACCCCGATGACTTGGAATCGCGCCATAATATTGTAGAAACTAAGGTGCAAACTCCACGGGGTGCCGTATTCCAGCAAGGGATCG
Organism: Mesorhizobium sp. ES1-4; assembly: GCF_020164745.1. Taxonomy (GTDB): domain Bacteria; phylum Pseudomonadota; class Alphaproteobacteria; order Rhizobiales; family Rhizobiaceae; genus Mesorhizobium. Next base: position 189,849 of record NZ_JAIUGV010000009.1, read on the forward strand.
AAATCGAGTTGGTCGTGCGGGAGGACGGCACAGCTGAGCCGCGCTTTTTTTATGGGAAGGACAATCTGAGAGACGGAAGCAGTGCCGTTGGCAATCCATTTTTCATGGACATGACGTTTGCTGCCGAAGAAGTACAAGGGGAAACATATCTCGGCTTTGATTTTGGAACGAGCACGTCAGCCTGTTCATTCGTGAGCAGTGCTGACATCCAGTGGATTGAAGAGCGATCAAAAAGCGCCAATTGGCTTGAGCTAGCCGAGCTTGTGAGTGAGCTGCCCTATCCCGCAGCAGCACCGTTGGCCAGGTATATGTCCGAGAAGGATGCACTCCGGCGGCTTGACCGAGGTAGAGAAGCGGTCGAAGCAATGCTGACGTTATCAGCCTACTTGGTCCTGGCAGAACACTGTACCTTAGCGAAGGTGAACAGCTCGCATTTTAAGGGGATGGGACATCGATCGGCAGGTCCCCTTTGGGCAATTCTTAAGAATTGCCTTAAGACCGCACGCACCGATCTGCCCTATTGTTCAGCGTTGCTGCCCTTAACCCAAAAGCACTTGCCCACAATAAACCAGTGGATTGATCAGATTGCCAATTCAAAACATGGACGTAGCTCAAACGTAGACTATGTGAGCTTCTTGGGTCTGCTGGGTAACGTTATTGCCAAGGCGTTTAGCGACAGTTGTCTAGGCGTGTTCGAGGGAGTAACCCCGAAAAGATTTAGCCAGGGAAGTTTCAAAGGGCTGTTCCGAGAGTTGCGAGGTCCATCACAGACGTTCATTCATGTACATGAATACGAGGGTCTCATCCCGTTCTCTAATGAGGATGTCTATGTTGCCAACCCGAAGGATGGAACGGCGATCAACCTTGCCCCATGGTATCTTTGGGGGCTAAACGCTTCCGGTCACCACAGTGAGATCGACCTCTTCGAGTATGACACCTCCAAACCAAATGGGTTTATTTTCAAATCCGTTCAGCCGGGCGGTGAGTTCATAATTTCGCCAGGCGGGCAGCTGGGAGAGACGGCAGCATTCATATCCGCAATGCGGGAGCGCGAGCAGCATAGAGGTTTGTTGCGAGGCTTGGCCTTTTCCGGTTTGGACTAACGGTACAACTAGGGGTTGGCCGCCAAGTTGCCTGCTCAGAGCCTCGCTCAGCGCGAACAATTTTTACATTCTCTAGAAACTTAAAGGCACACCAAGCAAATCGTGGCGTCCGGTTTCGGAACGTTTGATCAAAAGAGGGTAATGTGGCTCTATTTACAACTACGGCGTATCCAATGTCTTCCTTAGTGGAAGATATCGAGTACGGAAAAATCGGATTGCCGGATATCCAGCGCCCGTTTGTCTGGCCAAACAAGAATGTAAGGAATCTTTTCGACTCTCTTTATCGGGGCTATCCTGTGGGATACCTGCTTTTCTGGGAAACGGGTGCAGAAAGCACGGCGAAGACAATTGGCAGCAAAGAGCACCATAACGCCCCTTCGCTTGCAATCGTCGACGGGCAGCAGCGGCTGACATCGTTGTTCGCCGTTGTTAAGGGCCGAGAAGTCCTCAGATCAAATTTCAACAAGGAGCGAATCCGAATCGCCTTTAATCCGCTTCAGGAGCGCTTCGATGTGTCTGATGCATCAATCCTGAAGGACAAGGCATACATCCCCGATATCTCGATACTCTGGGAGCCTGGATTCGATATTTTTGTGTTCGCCGATGCGTTCATCGCAGATCTCACCTCCGTTCGCGAACTCACCACCACCGAAATCGGAAAAGCCAAGTCAGCTATCAGCAAGTTGCAGGGTTTGCCCCAGTACTCGTTCACCACGCTGACGCTCAAAGCGTCGGTCAATGCCGAGATGGTTGCCGAGGTCTTTGTCCGCATAAATGGCGAAGGCAAGAAGCTCAACCAATCCGATTTCATTATGACTCTTATGTCTGTCTTCTGGGATAAGGGTCGGGCCGAGTTGGAAGACTTCGCCCAGGCGGCTTCAGTTGGAGGCCAGGCTAAGCCTTCTGGGTTTAACCATTTCTTGAAGCCCTCTCCGGACCAGCTACTGCGAGCAACGGTCGGACTGGGTTTGAAACGAGCCCGACTGCAAAACGTCTACAGCGTCCTGCGCGGGCGCGACGCAGTGACTGGCGAGGTTGATATCGAAAAGCGTGATGCACAGTTTGCGCTTTTGACTGAGGCGCAGGCAAGATCACTCAATCTTACTAACTGGCACCACTTTCTCGGCGCGCTGACGTTAGCCGGTTATCGGCACGAGGGGATGATCTCGTCCGAAACTGCAATTATCTACTCCTACGTTCTGTATTTGATCGGGCTGGTCGATCACTCGCTGGATAAGCAGGAGTTACGGCAAGCCATCGCCGAGTTCTTCTTTATGGCATCTTTGACTGGGCGGTATACCAGTAGCCCGGAGACGAAATTTGATTTCGACTTGGCCCAATTGCGCGGGATCCCCGATGGACCAGCCTATCTGGCCAAGCTGCGCGAGATATGTTCCACGACCCTTACTAGCGACTACTGGACCATCACCCTGCCGAGCGACCTTGCCACGTCTGCTTCCCGGAGTCCGTCGCGCTTTGCCTACCAGGCTTCGCTTATCCTTTTGGGTGCCCGAGCACTATATAGCCCCCTCAAGATTACGGACATGATTGACCCGTCCCTGAAAGGACCGAAGGCCACCTTCGAGCAGCACCATCTATTTCCACGCGGGTACCTGACGAAGATAGCGATTACGGACCTGCGACAAGTCAACCAGATAGCCAACTTTGCCTTGGTGGAATGGCCAGACAACTTGAAGATTAGTGACCAGCCGCCATCGGCCTACGCTCCTACACTCCACGCCGCGCTGTCGCCCAAGGACCGTCCTGACATGATGCGCTGGCACGCCTTGCCGGCGAACTGGTGGGAGATGGAGTATCAACATTTTCTCCGTGAGCGACGGGGCCTGATGGCCCAGCTTGTTCACGAGGCGCACCGCAGACTCTGCGGCGATGTCGAGCCAGAAGCGCCCGTCAGGGTCTCGATTGAGGCATTGTTGGCCAATGGCGAAACCGATGCCGTTGAATTTAAGTCGACCTTGCGGACCAATCTTCACACTGGTCAGGTGGATGATAAGATGCACCTGGCGTCGCTTAAAACCATTGCGGGCTTTCTCAACGCCAAGGGCGGTACGCTGATGATTGGCGTCGGCGACGATGGCAAGGTTGTTGGCTTGAATCCCGATGGCTTCGCTAACGAGGACAAGATGGCGTTGCACCTCGTCAATTTGATTCGCGACCGGATTGGAGAACTGTTCCTGCCTTACATCCATCCACATTTTGATGAGCAGGACGGCGCGCGAGTGATGGTCGTGCAGTGTGAGGCTGGGCCGAAGGCCGCTTTCATCAAGGACGGGCCGGCGCATAGGTTCTTCGTCCGTGGTGCTAACGCTACCGCCGAGCTTTCCGGTAATTCTGTGACTGATTATGTAAAAGCACGGTTTCGCTGACGCTAACCCGACGATCGAATCCAGTCACGACCGCAAGGTCGTGACTGGAGTATTGAGCTGGCCGATTTTACTCGAGTGGAGATGGGATGCATGTTATAGGCTTGGCTGAAACCGCTCCCTCCCTTCGTGGGTCAGTCGATAAAAGTGTATTCGAAATCAATCATCGACGGGCAAGCGCAAGCGCCCTGTGCGGGAGTTAACCCGCATTGCGCCTTGGCTAAGCCTGCCACAAAGCAGATGGCGGTTGTCGGGCTTTTTGCCGGTGTCGGGGGATTAGAGCAGGGCTTCCATAGCCAAGGCCATCAGAGCGTCCTTTTGTGCGACGTCGATCCGCGTGCACGCGAGATCCTCGCGCTGCGCTTCCCGAGAGCGGCCCTGGTCGACGATGTCCGGGCTTTAAGGTCTCTGCCGAACTGCGATGTCTTGACCGCCGGCTTCCCTTGTCAAGATCTAAGTCAGGTGGGCCGCCGCAGGGGCATTTCCGGTCCCAACTCCGGTCTAATCGATGTCGTGCTGAACCTGCTCGCCAAAGCCAAGCCAGGGCCGACCTGGCTTGTCCTTGAGAATGTTCCATTTATGCTGAGTCTTGATAGTGGCCGTGCGATTAATCGGATTGTGACGGCTTTGGAGGCGATGGGGTTTGCCTGGGCATATCGCACGGTCGATGCGCGCGCGTTTGGGCTCCCGCAACGCCGGCGTCGTGTGGTGATCTTAGCGTCACGAATGAAGGATCCTCGTCCGGCTCTCCTCGGCGTCGATGCCGCAGCCCCGCAGCCTGACGAGCGCGGTTCCCACGCCTGCGGCTTCTACTGGACAGAAGGCAATACTGGCCTAGGGTGGGCCATCGATGCCACCCCGCCTCTTAAAGGGGGCTCGGCACTAAATATCCCATCGCCGCCGGCAATATGGTTTCCTCTTCGGCGGCTAATCGCCGTGCCCACGATCGAGGATGCTGAACGCCTGCAAGGCTTCGAAGCGGGTTGGACGCACGTCCCGGGCGAGGATGCCCAACGTGCACGCCAGCGTTGGCGGCTGGTTGGCAATGCCGTCAGCGTGCCGTTTGCCGGCTGGGTCGCCAGACGGCTGATGACAATGGACGGCTATGACGCCGACGGTGATCCCGATCTCGCCGATCAAGCGCGATGGCCGGGCGCCGCTTGGGGCATGGACGGCCGCAGGGGCAAAGCGTCGGTGTCGGAATGGCCCGAGATGGCAACGCAACAGCATCTAGCGACATTTCTGACGCACGGCGTAAAGGCGCTGTCCCGAAGGGCGACCGCCGGTTTCCTTTCCCGCCTTGAGCGAAGCAAGCTCCGTTACGAGGAGGCTTTTCGCCTGGACTTAACTCACCATATCGAGATGCATGACGAGGCCGAAGCATCCTAACCCGATCTCTGCGGCGACCACCAAGCGAATGAACGCGACATCTGGTCGAAACAATCCGCGCGAACGGGCGGTGCGATCCGCTCTGCATCGACGCGGCCTGCGCTTCAGGCTGCACCGCCGACTTCTGGCGAACTCGCGGAGGACGGTCGACATCGTGTTTCCACGCGCTCGTGTCGCCGTATTTCTGGATGGCTGTTTTTGGCACGGCTGTCCGTTACATGGTACGTGGCCCAAGAACAACGCTGAATGGTGGCGTGAAAAGATCGAGGCCAATATTGCGCGCGATAGAGATACGGATCGGCGGTTGCAGGAACTAGGCTGGACTGTTGTTCGAGTTTGGGAGCACGAAACGATAGAGGCCGCGATTGACAATATCGAACATACGCTGCGTATCGTCGAACCTAAGATAAAAAATGCGCCCCTATGAGCTCTATACGGCGATGGCTCGATGCGGAGCCTGCAGCTTCGGCTGCATAGGCCGCGGTTACGGCCCAATCGGCTCTGAAGTGATGATTTCATCGCTCGTAGCGGGGCGAAACCGATCTGATCGTGAGAAAGCAGGAATGCGCTCAGGGAATATAGACTGTACTGCGGTGGTGTTGGAAGTAGGCCCCGCTCTCGTTCGGGAACGGCCGCTGTAGCGGCCGCTCGATAGTGCGGAGGCCGAGTTTGGCCGCATCGGTCTCCGCTAGCTGGGACGAGAAAAGCGGCCGGCCATCGTCCTCGAATCCGATCAGACCACGATCGAAGAGGAAATCTGCCTGGGGTGCAAGCATCAGCCCGTTGAAGCCGTCGAGTCGTTCGGCTGCGGTGCTGCAGGCTCGCCATGGTTTAACGTGGCTCGCAATCAACAGGTTGGGCTTCTCAATACCTGTGATGCGGCAGACCGGCTCGATGTCGAGCACCCGTTTGCGAAAGAGACCTTGCCCGCGTCGTGCCCGCGTTAGCTGCTCACGGACAGTCCGGTCAAGAGATTTATCCTCCCGAATGTTCCTCTCGACGAGATCGTCAAGTGTCTCCGCGAAATCAGAGACTGTCTTGATCGGCGTCACGAAAATATCGGCGAAAGTAAATTTTGCCGCTTCAAAGATTAGGTCAATGACGGCGCGGCCGACTTCAGCTAAATATGCTTTTTGGTTGCCATTACCTGTCGTCGGCTGTATCGGTGAGTGCTTCGGGGGGAGGACAGGCGCAAGCCGCGCAATCAGGAGCTTGGGTCGGACCGCCAGAGGGGCCTTGAGCCACTGAACTGGGAGCAGCCAGCCGACCGAGCTCCAATAGGTGCCAACCAACCCAAATTCCTCCGGTTTGGGCGAGCTTATCGCGAAATCGGCGACGATGCCGATCCGACCCACGCGACCATCGGCATACGACAGGACTATATCGCCTGGACCTGCCACGCGCATATTGTCATAGAAGCGACTGCGCGCGCCATTAGCTTCAGTCACGGGGGACCAGAGGTATCCTCCCGCAATTTCCTGGCGCACGGTTTGTGCGTGATTTACCCACCAGTATCGCATTTCGCCTAGATGCATCTTCGCACTTCTCGTTGGCAAGTATGCCGCGGACATAACACTGTCGAAGCGGGCTGAGCTGCACACACCGACTGAAAGAACTTGCGTCACTCGGCGCGAAATACCACTGCGCAAGCCACGTCTAGCGAGGCACGGGATAGACTGATGTCGGCAACTTCGATCGATCACGAGGTCAAGGACCTCCAAAAGCATCGGTGCCAATGTTGCCCGGGAGCACAAATGCGATGGATCGCCCGACAGCAGCTGGATCGAGGGTCACCAACTTTGCTTGAGCGTGACCGGCACGTCGCGCGCCGGGCAGATCGTCGAATACCCGGCGCTATGACGCCGATCACCATTAGGCTGCGCGGCAGTATTGCAGCCGAGGCAGTAGGAGCTGTTGAAATATGTGGGCTCGGTCGAGGGAGGCGTTCCGGCTTCGATCTCAAGTGCCAATACTGTTGCGTCCGGCTGGATTTCTACAGACCGACTTGCAGCCTGGGCTTTTAACATGGAAGGTGTAGAAGGGGCCAGATTATCGAAGTAACCGCGAGGGTGGGGGGAGTGTTGGCGTGTCGACGCTACGAGTTGGTAGGCAGAATCGTTTGCTGTCTCCTGAACAATGGGAGATGCGGCTTGTCCTTCATTATCTAAAGTCCGACGGCCCGTCGGGCGGAGCGGCAATGTCGTACCTCGATGCTACACCCGCCGAGATCGCCACGGCCAGCGGCATAGAGGGTCTCGGCGATGAAGACGCCCAGAGGGGCTTCCTCGCGCACTTCAATCGTTGGGACATCTCCGATTGGCTGTCCGGTAGCCGGGTGCCTTCCAGTCGCGATGGCGCTATACCTGGCTATTTCCGCTTCTTGGTATTGACAGCCCTGGTCTCGGCTACAGAAACGGGAGCCGGCGAGACGCACAACTTTCGGATCCGGCTTGGGGAACTGCTCGGAGTCGACAGCCCGTTCAACTCAGTCTCCGGCGTCAACGCGTTGTGGCGCGCCTTGGCCGGTTGGTGCGAACGCAAGCGGGCCGCAGGCGAACCCTACCGGCGGATCGACCTCCCCTCGCCTGGGAACGCGAACCTGATCGGCATTGCCGTGAGGATTGCTTTTCCCTCATGGGAGGACCGAAGCGCTTTGACACAAATTTTGCGCGCCGTGTCTCCCGATGTCAGACGGTCTCCTGACCGGTTGGCTCAAGAATTGACCCGCAGCCGATATGCGCACGAATTGCCTCAAGCGGTGGCGTCGGCGCTACACGATTTCAACGCAGCCGTACGCTTGCGGCGGCGAATGCTTGTGGGTCATCGATTCTGGCGCCTTGTGCAGAGCATTGATTCTCGACTTTCTGGGGAGGAAGAGCGGGGGAGCCGGGTGCGCTGGCGACTGGAGGTTCGCTTCGAGGGCTACGAACTCGATCTCGCCCGTTTAAAACTATTTCGTGGACGAGGGGTAATGGATTTGGTGTCCTCATGGGAGGGCGCGCTGCAGGAACTTGAGGCAATGCCCCGCGAGACCTTGCCTAAAGGTTTGGCGGATGCGCTGGATCATGGCGTGTTGCTCCTTTCGGAGGCGCCAGGGATGACCTGGGTGTTGGACGAGGAGAGCCCGCCCGAGGATACCTTCGCCCTGCTCCTCGCGCGCCAAGGAAGTATTGCCACTAAATGGCCCCTGCGCACGGCGTGGCGCCCCCTCGAGGGACCCTGGCTCGCCTCTGGCCGGCTGGACGGTTCGGCGTTGAGTGCATTGCGTCGGAGCCTAGGCCTCGCGCCGGTGGGCGAAGCACGTCTCGTGGATCTTACCTTCGAAAAGGGGGTAAAGACTGACCACTCTACGTGGCTGGGCCGACCCGGCTTTTTGCCCCAAATCTTCGCTTCGTCCACCAGCACCCTGGTTGTACAGCCGGTCGAAGGCGCCGAAGGCGTGCTTTCGGTCGCCGGGACCGCGCCTTCATGGGACCTCGTCACGGAAGCTCCGCTCTCTGGCCGTTGGCGCGTGCGCGCCGTGGAAAGCGGGAGCGAAACTGAGAAGGTGATATGCTTCGAACCGACGGCGCGTGAACGCTGGGAGTTCAGAAGTCTCGATGACCGCTTCGAACCCGAACATGACGTTTCTACCGTTGGCGTCTCGCTTTGGAAGCCATGCTCCCCCCAAGTCGGACTCCCGAGCATCAGGCCCGAGCTCGACAATGCGCTGGAAGCGATTTACGCCGGTCCTGCGAAGGGATGGTCCGAGGCCGATCTGATTCGGCTGCTGCTTCCCGTCATGCCCCACAAGCATTTCGTATGGGATTTTCTGCGTGGGTTGGCCGAGGCGGCATGGCTCGATCCCTTCGTCCTCAAGTCATGGCGAGCGCGGCTGTGGCGGCTTCGCCCACCGCACCTAAGAGAGATTGCACCGAAGAGTGTGGTCGTGGCCGGAGCGTTGGGCGCCGCCGCTCGCTGGCGACTTGGGGACGTGGCCCGCGCCGCGGGTGGACAGCTAACATTCCTACCAGGGGTCTCCGAATGGGCTATCTCTCTGCCGCTTATCGAGGGTGTATCGGCCGCGGACCTGGCTCGCGAGCTGCAGTGGCCGATCACTGATCCGGAGCGCCCTCAGCTAGCTGCTGCACCGAACTGCTGGCCCGTGGAGCCGCGGTCGGGACAGGGTCGTGAACTGGCGGGAGTTTGGTCGTTCGATTCCGGCCTCTTCGTTTCACCCGACGATCGGGCGACTACCAATCTCGTCCGCTTGGAGCGGCTAGTGCGTGCGCGCGGCGACGATCGCGACATCTACCGAATCAATGGCCGAGGCGAAACGCTCCTCGCAAGCTCGCGCACATCAGCGATCCTTGAGGCATACCGCCGGTCGACTCGGCTATTGTTTGATTGGCAGGACGGGAAGTTTCGTCGTCTTGCGCGGAGCGGGCACTTGCCGTTGGAAATTGCGAGGGCGCTGGTCGCCCATGCGTCACAGGCATCCGGTCCTGTCCTGCAAAGCGACGGCAGTTGGACCTATGCCTACCCGGCTGACGCGGAGGCGGCAACTTGGGTGGCGCGGACACTCGGATCCGCAGTAAGCGTCAAGGGTGGGAGCCACCCCCTCGATTTCCTTGACCTGATCGTCGCCCGACGGCGAAACGGTGGACGCCTAGTCTGGGGTGAGCGTTTGCAGCGCGAGTTTCTATCATGAGTGACCATCTCTTCCTCGGTCGTCCCGCCTTCGATCCCAGGCCTTACACTCGTGTCGATCCGCTTGCGCTCGCCGAATCGGGTACCTGGCATGTTTACCGAGAATGGTCGAAGGCCCTTCCAACGGAAGGGCGTGCGTTCGCGCCCCGACTGCAGGGATTTAGCAGCCGATGTTTGGTTGCCTTTAGGGTGGAGCCGAACGGGAAAGGTACTCAGGATCGGGATCAGTTCGTCGTCGTCGACCCGCGAGAAGTTTGCGAGGTCCTCGACTTCCGAAAGGCCGACGCCGAAACCGCCCGGCGTCAGTTGGTTGAAGTTGGACAGCCGCGGCTGCTCGCCGGATCGGACAGCGTTGTAGCGGCACTCGCGGGCGGGCTATGTGTCTTAGTGAAGATGGTGCGCCATCCCTCTAGCGACCTTTGGGTCGCCGACACCAGCGGGCTGGAGCACCTCCAGACGTACGCCTTTGACGAGCGACTGTTCGAAGGTGATCAGGTGGAGGAGCGATGGGTGACAGTGCCCGGCTCAACCGTCGGCGCGGCTATGGGTGCTGTGAACTGGTGCCCCGACACGGAGTTCCTAGATACCGTACTGAAGCGGCTCCGCAAGACGAGCCAGCAAGGGCCTAGCGCGCCTACGCGCGCCCAGATCGGACAAATCGTCATGCAGTTCGATCGAGCGGGTCTTCTTCCGAATAGCGGTCGTGATCTTGAGCCGATGCGTGAACGACTGCAAACTTTTGCACCGTCCGTCGGAAAGAACGTCCTAGCCATGGACGAAATCGTCGAGACACTTAGTACCTTGACGCCCATCCGTGACCGCTTGGCTGCCGAGTTGTCCGAGCGCAGGGTGGAGCTAGAGGGTGAGATCCGGCGCGAGCTTGAGGCCAATCTCCTTCACGAATTAGAAGACCGAAGCGGAGAGCGGGACCGGTTGGCACAAGAGGTAGCGGCCCTGGCGACGGATGTTGTAGCGAGACGAGCGGAGCTCGACAGAGAACGCGTGGCCTTGGACGAGGCGCGCTCCACCCTTTCCGAGGAGCTCACCCAGTTGCTGGGAGAACTGGGCGAACTGCCGCCCGATGCAGACGCAAGGATCGCCGTCTTGGGCCGCCGACTCGCTGCAAAGCTGGGCGAGGCAGGGGCCGCCTTTGAAGTGGCGGCCGAAGGCGGGCCGCCGTGGGCGACGCCGCACGTTTCGGGCGGTGAGATCAAGCCCTGGAGCGAGTTCGATCAAATCCTGCAGGCGACGGCAATTAGATGGGGTTATACCGTCGACGACGTCCTACTGGCGGACGTCGCGGTTAGAGGGGGGCGGCTCGTGGTCCTGCCAGACAGGAGCGCTGCAGCGTTTGTAGCCTGCTATGCCGATCTGGTTGCGGGCGGGGGATACGGCCGCCATGTGCTCGATCCGTCAGTTATCTCACTCGACGATCTCTGGCACTGTCCGGGATCGGCGCGACACAGTTGCTTCGCAAAAACATGGGCGGCGGCGCGTCTAGATCCCGCGCGCTTCCACGTAGTGCTTCTGGACGGGCTTCATCGTACGCCCACAGCGCTTTGGGTGCCCGGCCTCCTTGAGGTGATGCAGGATCCACGACGCCCTCGAAATCTACTTATTTTTGCCGGCCTTGGAACTGCGTCGGTGGATCCTGACCGAGATTGGCGCGGCGCCTTGCCTGAGGTGGTCGCGCTCTGCCCGCTCGCCACAGACGGCGCCTCGCCCAGGCTTCTTAGCCGCGCGGTCGGCGCCACCCCGCAGCCAACCCGACTCAATGCGCTCCTTGCGCCCGAGCCGACGGCCGCGGAGGTAATGGACTTCTTCACCGTAGCAGAATTGGAAGCCTCGGCTGCCGTTTTGGAGGTTGCGTGTCAGGTTCATCGCGCGGCTTGGGTCCTGGGAGCGGAGCGAGCGGCGAGCCTCGCCGCGGCCGTGGCAGGGCTGAAGAACGAGGCGTCCGCTGGATTGTTTGCCGGTAGCTCATGGCTGCGGGAACGGCTCGGAAACAAAGTCTGAGAAGGATGGGGAAACATGCTGGATCCGTTGGGTGGCTTCGAGCGCATTCGCGAGCTCTACATTTCCTATCTAGATACTGCCTTCCGGGTTCGACGCCCGACGCTTGCTGATAGACGGCGGGCGCTGCTGCGATCGAGCGGAACCTTGGCAACGGCGCCATTTATCGAACCGGTACCCCGTTACAAGGCTTCCAACCACGCCCTGTCGGATTTCGTGACGACCATGGTTGGGGAAAACCCGCTCGCACACTTCTCGCGAGAAGGACGGCGGGCGTTCGCAGAGCTTGGGGTCTCCGGCCTTTTCCCTGGCGTGCCGGGCGATGATGAACTCCTGAGGACCCATCTTTTCAAACCGTACCTCCATCAGATGGAGATGCTAGCAAGAGGCGCTCGGCCGGGCCACCCCGGCATAGTCACCTCGGGGACTGGTTCAGGGAAGACGGAGGCCTTCATGCTCCCGATCCTGGCCACCATGGCGGAAGAAGCCGTCCGTTGGCCGGCACCCGGTGCCGGTTATCTGCAGGGCGAGTGGTGGCGGACAACACCAAGCCAGTTCCGTCATCATCGCGAGCACGAGCACCCTGATCGCCCTAAAGCTCTTCGCGCGCTCGTCCTATACCCCATGAACGCACTGGTCGAGGACCAGTTGACCAGACTGCGAAAAGCGTTCGATTCGCCCGAAGCTAACGAGGTCATGGACCGCCGATTCGCAGGCAATCGCCTATTCTTCGCCCGTTACACCAGCGCCACGCCCGTAGCAGGGCACCTGCAGCATCCTCGCCGTGGGCATACGCGCCGGGAACAAGAGGCGGCCGCCCGGCGTGTCAAGCGCGTCGCGGATGCGATAAATAGCTACGCGGAAGACCAGGAGCTTGCCCGCAGTCACGATCAGCGGCATTTGGACGAGGACCCGACTCGATATCTGTTCCCATCGGCCGACGGCGCTGAGCTGATCGCCCGCTGGGACGTGCAGGCCACTCCGCCCGACCTCCTGGTAACCAATGTGTCGATGCTCGGGGCGATGCTTTCCCGCGAGATCGAGCAACCGATCTTCGATCAGACCCGCGCCTGGCTCGAACGCGAGAAAGACTCCTACTTCTTCCTGGTACTCGACGAGCTTCACTTGGTGCGCGGGTCTGCGGGTACCGAGGTGGCGGGCCTTATCCGCGCACTCATTCACCGCCTAGGGCTAGATCGGCCCGAAACCCGCCACAAGCTGCGCGTTCTGGCCTCCAGCGCCTCCTTGCCGCTGAGCGGAGTGGAGCGCGAACGCAGCTTGAGGTATCTATACGACTTTTTCGGACCCATGGGGACCTATCCGGCCCCGGGAATCGAAGGTGCGGCTGACCAGGAAGCGTGGGCCGAGGCCATAGTGACGGGCGAGCCGGAGATCGACGCCATTGAAGGTGCTCTGCCGATGGACGGTCGGCCGTTCGAGACACTCGTTGACGTGCTCGCGCCGGACCAGGACTACGTGGGCCGGGTGGCGCGCACCGAAGAGCTGGACGCCGCGATCCTCGCCTGCGGAGCCGTGCTCTCACCGAACAGCGGCGGGTCGGACCGGCCGGCCGCCGTCCAACAGGCGGTTGAGGGAGCGGCCGCGCTGTTGGCGCACGCATGTCGCGTGGCCGACGGCCCTGCAATGCGTGCCACCGCGGCCGACGAACTCGCCATAAGGATCTTCGGAGCCGTGGACGGTTCAATGAAGGCGCTTCGGGGGCTTACCCTGCTGCGTGGTATCGGTGAGCGTCTGAGGGAACTCTACGGCGTAAATGTGCGGGACGGCGTGACCAGCTTTCGAGAGCACATCTTCATCCGTAGCATTGAGGGTCTGTTCGCTACCCCGACCGTCACCGTAGGCGGGGGTATCGAGTTCGATGGCGTGACCGTCGAGCGCGGGACTACCTACGCCCATGATGGCGGCGATCTGCGCCGGATTTTCGAGCTTGTTTATTGCGAGGCGTGCGGTGAGGAGTTCGTCGGCGGCCGGCGGGGCGAAAACCCGATGGGTCCGGGGTTGCCGGTCGAGCTCCTGCCTGCTTCTCCCGATCTTGAGTCGCTTCCCGAAACCGGAGGCGAGGGCAATTACGAAGATCTCTCATATGAAGATTTTGCCATCTTCTGGCCGTCGCGTCGGGAACCAAAACAGGGAGATAACACGACCGAGACCTGGGTGGAGACCGTACTCGACACGCGCAACGGTGTGGTCAATCGGGGAGGCGAGAGCGGTCGAGATCGGGTGGAAGGGCGCCTCTTTCACCTGCCCCGGCGACCAGGTAGTCGGGAACTTCGGCGGCTGGGCAGCGCAGGCCCGAACTGTTGTCCTGCCTGTGGCGCCGACTATTCCGGGCGCAGTGCCAAATTTCGGCAATCGCCGATCCGGAATTTCCGCACCGGCTTCGCCAAAAGCTCCCAGCTGGTCGCGACAGAAATCTTTGAGCTTCTTCACGCGAGCGGCGATCCCGCCAAGGCGGTGGTGTTCTCCGATAGTCGACAAGATGCGTCGCGCGCCGCGCTCGACATTGAGCGCCGGCACCATCAAGACAGCCGCCGCCAACTGCTCCTCGAAGCCCTGCGGGAGATCGCCGCACAGCCAATCGAGTCGGTAGCCGAGCTCAACTCAGGGCGACTTGCAGCGCTAGAGCGCGGGGACGAAGTGGAACTCGCCCGGCTTACATCACGGGTCGCTGAGACCCGCGCACGCGGCGATTCTGACCGTATTCCCCTATCCTCTGTAGTGGAAACGGCTCCTCAGGCCGGAGCACCGGCGAAGATCCAAGCAAGTCCCTTGCTCTCCCGGATGGTTGGCCTGGGTATGCACCCGACCGACGAAATCGGGATCTCGAAAATTCCTTCCAACGTCTCCTCAGGCCAGCAGTCGTCGCAGTTCGAATGGCAGGAACTGTTTCGAGAGACCGACGAGCGGGTCGACTGGATATCTCAAGGGGATCAACTCGCGATCGCCGAAGCTCGCTTGGCCGTTACCCGTAACCAACGCCCGCTCGTGGACGACGTGCTTTTTGCGAAGACTTATTTTGCTCTGGAGGAAACTGGACTGGGCTACCCGACCCTTTTCCCCCGGCAGGAAAACGGTGCCGACCGTCTGGATGCCTACCTACGGGTGTTCGCCGATGCCTATCGAGTCCTGGGCAACAAGTGGGTGGAGAGAAACGACCGTCGAAAAGATTGGCCAGATGCTCACGCAGTAGGCGCTCGCCGAGTTCGGGACTTCGCAGCTGCCAGTGCAGCGGGCGACGCACACACCGAATTGGACGACGTCCTCTCGCGCCTGTCAGCGCTCGGCCATGTGAATGGCTTCATAGAGCCCGATCGCTTGCGGATTCGGCTGGTCGGTCCGGATCATCCCTACACGGAATGTGAAAATTGCTCACGCGCGCACTTGCACCGTGGCACCGGTGTCTGCACGCGATGCCAACAACCGTTGCCAAGCGGCCCCAAAGGGCCCGTAGCGGAACTGCGCGCGCGTAATGTTCTGGCAAAGAGAGTTGAGCGAAGCACGCACGATGGCTATGGCGCGTTCCGGCTAAGATGTGAGGAGTTGACGGGGCAGACCCGTTCGCCAGCGGAGCGCCTTCGCCGATTTCGCGGTATATTCGTCGAAGGAGCCGGTAATTACGACGCCGCCTTGGACCGCAAAGCCAAGGAGATTGATATGTTGTCTGTCACCACCACCATGGAGGTTGGGATCGACATCGGGACGCTGCAGGCGGTCTACCAGGCCAACATGCCGCCCCAGCGGTTCAATTACCAACAGCGGGTCGGGCGGGCCGGTCGACGCGGCCAAGCCTTCTCCCTAGTTGCCACGCTTTGTCGGAGTCGGAGTCATGATCTCCACTACTTCGCCCATCCGGCGGCGATCACCGGCGATGCGCCGCCGCCGCCATTCCTGACCACTGATCACTTGGCCATTCCGCTTCGGCTGCTCAGGAAAGTTTGGCTAACCGCCGCATTCGCCAGGCTAAGGGACGCCCATGGCATTAATTGGCCGGGAGACGATGCTAGGCCCGAGGTTCATGGCGAGTTCATGCTCTGCCCCACGTTTTATGACGAGCACGCAGGTTGGGGCGACGAACTGGCCGACGCCCTACGAACTACGGACGACGCGCGTCGCACCTTCGCGAGGGCGCTAGGCTGGGGAGTCCCGGGCCGTGAAGAGGCCCTACTCTCAGCCGCCACGGTGGACCGACTGATGAACGAGATTGCGGCGCTTTCGGAACTCGGCGGAACCACAGCAAGTAATCTGTCGAGCTTCCTCGCCGAGCAGGGGTTGCTGCCGATGTACGGCATGCCGACACGGGTGCGAGATCTCTACGTCGGTATTGAGCCCAATGATCTGGGCGAGCCGGATTGGGACACGATTGACCGAGAGATGGACCTCGCCATTTACGAATTTGCGCCTGGGCGATCCCTCGTGCGCGATAAGCGCAAGCACACGGTCATAGGCTTCACTCCGGCTCTCGGCCGCATTCAAGTGGGAACTCAAGGCCGGGCTATGATAATGACCTCGGCGGCTGCGATTTGGTGGAGCGACAGCTCGTGGATTGCCTCCTGTCCGGTTTGCAGCGCCACGAACACGTCCGACCAGCGAGTGTTCCAAGCTCGCCCTTGCGGCGACTGCCAGAACGACGTGTCCCCCGACGCCTTCGAGCTCTACCACCTGCCTGCAGCGTTCCGGACTTCCTTCCAGCCGACCCCGGTGGATCAAGATGAGGAGTCGGGGCAGACCGTCTGGCGAGAGACGTCTAGCGAAATCGAAGCAATTGAGACCACGACAGTGGCGGGCGCCAACTTCGCTTTCGCAACCGGAGCGGGAGCTCGTATAATAAGGCGTAACCGCGGTCCGATCGGAGAGAACGGACCCGAGGGATTCGTCGTCGCCGAGGTGGTCCAGAAAAACCTCAAGGTTCAAGAAAGTCCGGCGGCGTGGGTGTCACGGGTGCCTGGCCAAGCCATCTTACTCGATGAGTCGGCTGATCCAAATCGGTGGCAGCGCGCCACCGACGCGGCCGGTGCGGTGCTTGAGGCAAGCACAGTGCGGCTAATGTCCCGCAAGAAGACCGATTCTCTGTACCTGCTCATGGAGGATGTGCCGCCGGGGCTTGCTTTCGACCGCGTCGGCACACGTGAGCCTCACGCCACCAGCGTGCGCGCGGCCGCTATATCGGCCACCCAATTGTTAGTCCAGAGAGCGGCGTTGGAATTGGATCTCGGCCCCGAGGAGTTCGAGGCGCTCGAACCAAGACTGCGCGACGGGCGACCCTTATTGCAGATCGCTGATTACCTTGTTAACGGCGCCGGCTTTTGCCGGCGCATTGCCTCGACCGCGGAGGGCCGGCCCATGGTCGCTAGCCTAGTGGAGTCCCTTGTTAACAACGTAGAAGATCGGCTGGTACGCCCGTTTTTCCAAGACGATCATCCTCGGGCATGCGCGAGGTCCTGCTATAGATGCTTGCAACGGTACAATAACCGTGGTTGGCATGGTCTGTTAGACTGGCGCCTTGGTATCGGGTTCCTTCGAGGGCTGCTTCAGTCGGATTGGCGCGCGGGGCTCGACGGACGGTGGGATGACAGTCCGGAGCTCGCCGACTGGCATCGGCTGGCGGCGGAAGCGGCGGAAGAAATTCGTCGCCTGGATCCTGACAATCGCACGGTGGAGCGTCACGGTCCGTTAGATCTACCCGTGCTCTTCAAACCCAATGGCCGCGGTCGAGAGGCTTTCGTGCTTGTTCACCCGTTTTGGCGGTTAGATACCGACTCTGTGGCGACAGGTCCGCTCGCCGAGACCGTCCGGTCCGTGGGAGCGGACGAGGTTTGGTTCGTCGACACCTTCGACGTAGCCCGACGCCCGGTAAAGGCCATTGAGCAAGCAAGACTTCGTTCACCGCATACGCCCTGAGCATCATGAACTTGCGGCGACACTAGTGACCAGATGCCTGAGCATGGCGGTCTCGCAACAAGGGTGACGCACAGGCTGCTGCAAGTCAGCGTTCGCCCTATGGCGCATACCGAAGTAGGTCCAAACTCCTCTGGCGCAGTCCAGACTTCTGTGTCGTCCGACACGCTTGGTTCCCGCTCATGGGCTCGAACCACGATTCACGCCTTCAAAGGGCGCTGTCCTACCATTAGACGAAGCGGGAGAAGCAGGACGTTATGGCGTCTGCGCGGCTTGCCGTCAAATCGGACCTGTCGATCCCGGCCGTCAATCCGGGAAATCCAGGCCCGGGTCCTGGCAGCGGTAGACCGGGCAGTCGCCATCGCGGGACGGAATATAGGCCGACATCGGCACTTCAGGCCAGTCGCACTCGTTGCCGAACTGCCTGACATAGCGGTCATAGGTGTTGGGGCCGGTGGTCAGCACCACGGCGCGGTGGCTCTGGATCGCGGCCCTGATCTCGGCGCAGCTCATGGAACGGCTGTCGGGCCGGGCTTCGGCCAGGCCGGTCGCCGCGAGCACGACGCTCATGGCCGTCAACAGGATCGGAACGCGAGTGGACATGGTGGTTCTCTTCAGTTCGGAACGATCGCGGGGCGGCCGGTCCGGATGTGGCCGCATGCATTGTCGCACACAACCCCTGTCATGTCCCTTGGTTCCGCGACCGGGCTCGCGCCGCGCGCTTTTGAGGTGCCACGCCGGCGGCCACGCAACCAAATCGGGCCTCGCGCATTGCTGGGCATGGACGGCAGGAAGCCTTACGAAACACCGCAATGGCGGCCCGGAAACGAGGGCCGCGAGGCGATGTGCTGCTCGTTCTGCGGCGGCCGCGACCACAGCTATGAGGATTGCCCGCGAATGCCCGTTCCTTTCCTCCCCGCCGAACCAGAAGGCGAGGACATCCCGGGAACACCGGATCGCTGAGCCCGGAATCGGGTCGCCCGCAATCCTTTGTCCGCCCTGAGCGAGCCAGCGCCGACGTCGGGACATCTCATCATCGGAAGGACATCATGGAACAACTCGTCGAGGAATTCGGCCATCCGACCTACACCTCGTTCCCGGTCATCGCGGCGCGGCTGTTGCTGGCGACGCTTTATGGCGCGGTCATCGGTTTCGAGCGCGAATGGCGCAATCGCTCCGCGGGGCTTCGCACCCATATTCTGGTCTGCGTGGCCGCCGCCACGTTCGGCATCCTGACGATCGAGATCGTCCATGCGCCGATGTTCGCGCAGGATTCCGTCAACGTCGACCCAATCCGGGTCGTCGAAGCCGTCACGGCCGGCGTTGCCTTTCTCGCCGCCGGTTCGATCCTGTTTTCGCGCGGTGAGGTCCACGGGCTGACAACCGGCGCGGGAATGTGGCTCGCGGGCGCGATAGGCGTCGCCTGCGGCCTTGGCCTGTGGCAGGTGGCCGGGTTCGCCACGCTGATCGTGCTGATCGTGACGGGGCTTCTGTACCGGCTCGAACCCCAGGCCGGCCTGTCGGAGGCGGGTGACGAGAAACCCGCTCCGGACCGCACGGACCAGCGGCGCGAATAGGCTTTTTCGCCAACCTTCTGGGCCGACCGGCGTTGTCTCCATGAAGGGAAGGCCGCCGCGGGCGGCACTTTAACGAAGGAGGCCCAGATGAAACCTCTCGCCGTTGCATCATGCGCCGCGATGCTGGCCCTGGCGCTGCCGGCAGCGGCCCAGACAGCTCAGCCGACGCCAAACCAGCAGTCCGACAAATGCCGGGCACAAACGGACCAGGGCGGCAAGCAGCCGTCGGGCGGCGACCTTAGCGAAAAGCTCAACGATTGCGGAGGCGTGTTGAAGCCGCCGGCCATCGGCGATCAGGGCATGGCTGCGCCGGCGCCCGACGAAGGCAAGACGCCGGTCATCAAGCCGGGCGAAGTGCCGGCCCAACCGCCCAAGCAGTAGTGCTGATTGGAGGACATTGTCGCCGCGGCAGCGGAACCTCGCGGAAGACGAAACGTTTCTGCAGAGAAGTTGATCTGAAAGGATTACCCCGTGAGAGATATTGCCAAAACCGCAACGTTGCTTGCCTCTATTGCCATTGTAATCGTGCTGATGCTGATGGCGCCGAAGGGCATCGGCTTCGAGGCATCGCAACCGATCGTCAGCGGGGACCTGCCCGAACAGTGATCGAAAGCCGTTTCGCGACAAAAAGCAGGCGAGCCGGCCTGCTTTTTGTTTGCGCATTGCATTGGTTTGCCCAACCGAGGCCGGCGTGATCGCACAGCGCAGCGCCGACCCGATTTTCACGTCCTGCCTGATGGAACGGGCCGCGCTTGCCTGAGGCCGGTCGAGCAGCATCTCACTCTGGCTTTCTGGAGCCCGCCCACCTCACGCGTCGTATCCGAGCCATGCGGGCGACCCGCACCGGTGTAGTCAAATCAATCAGCTATCTCATTTCACGCTATGGAGGATCTGCGCTTCGCGCGCGGCGTCGATCATCGCCCGCATCGCCTTTTCCGGCGGCGCCCAGCCATCCAGCGCATCGCGGCAACTGCGCAGGGCCGCCCGATAACGCCGGCCCTGTCCGGCCGGCCAGTCGCCGAGGCATTCCAGCCCTTCCCAGGCGCTGCGCACCACGCGCTCCCGCTCCGGGGCGAACTTCAGGCGGATCGGTCGAGGGAACATCTTGTCGTTCAACGGTCGTCTCCATGAATCGCGCATGTCGGCCAATCCAGCACAATCCATGCGCCGAGGAAGCGCCGGATAACGTGACCGACAGGGGAGGGTTCCAGCTCCAAACGATCAATTTTCAATCGCGTGTGACGGCATCCGACGAGGACCTTGGCGCAGGCGCATTCCCGCCGTTCGACTGGAGCCGGTCATGCTCGAACTGCTCGGTGCCGGGCAAGGCATGCAGCCAGGTTTCGCGCCGGACGGTCCACAATTCGTATTGCGGTGCCAGATCCGTCGGTGCGAGGTCGAGACTGCCGAGCATGACCTCGGCCTCGTTGGCGTCGACCCAGGCGACGCGGCTGCCACAGCTCGGGCAAAAGCTGCGTGTGCCGTAGCTCGCCACTTCCCCCGATGTCTCGAAGGCATTGCGTGGCCAGATGGCAAAGGCCGAATAGACCGAACCACCCGCCTTGCGGCAATCCTTGCAGTGGCAAAGACCGACCCGCGAGGGCTGGCCGGTGACGACGAAACGCACGCTGCCGCACAGGCAGCTGCCGGTCCTGCGTGTTGTCTCGGACATGGTCGCGGCCCTCCGTTTTCGCCAGCCTGGCTTCGTCAGCCATCAGGCTGTGCCAGCCGGATGGCTTCGTCAATGTGGCATGCCACGGGCCGGGCGGGACAGGTGCTCGTCTGCCATTTCGTTGGCCAGGATGAGAAACCGGGAAAAAGACATCCTGTTCACCGTACCGCCGGGCCCGGTTGACGCGGCCCGCAGCATCGGTCAACGCGAGGCCGGCGAAATGGTTGCCGCCTCGCGGACGTCCGCGGCTATCCGCGTGCGGCCATGTGGTTGTCGAGCTTCTTGCGCGAGGGGCCGTAGCGCTTGATGATGGTCTGCGCCTCGCTCTGCGGAATGCCGTATTTGCGCGCGAAGGCGGCAACCTCGTAGGTTTCCTCGCTCGAGACCAGCTTGCGGTCCTGTTTGGTCTTGGATTTGTCGTCGGGCATGTCGGGCCTCTCTTTGCCGCAGGGTCGCGCGCCATCGGGGTTCGGCAGGCGACGCCGGGATCAGACATAACAGCGATCGACGCTGCTGGTTCCAGGAGCGCGGCGATGGACAAGGCGTCCAGCCGGCCGCGAGCGGTCGGGTCAGGCCGACGGGGTCAGGCCGACGGGTGGATCGGGTGGTCGGCTTCGTGGGAGCCGGTGTCGCCGCACTCGGCGCAAGGCATGGAGGCACCAGGACAGCCGCGATGATGGGTCCCCGCGGGACAGCAAAGGCCATTGGAAGCCGTCCAGCGCGGGCACTGGAAAACCTGCCCGGTGCCGCCACAGCCGCTGCACTCCAGGACCGATGACCGGACGACATAGGCTCTCGTCCCTAACCTGACACTCGCGCCCAAAACTCAACCTACCCAAAATCAACGCACCGGACACGCCTGTGCATTAGCCCCGGCTAACGATATCACGTTGCTGGTTACGGACAAGTTTCAGGATCGTTAAGTGTCCGTGAACGCCTGGCGCCTAATCGCGGCGACCGGCAATCGAGGCCTTGGCGTACTTGCTTCCCTTCAAGGGAGAGGATCATCAGCCGTCAAACCGAAGCCGAAGAGAAAAATCCGTGTCCCATGTCGGATCCGTGCACAGCGGCGCGTCCTTGGGGCTAATGCAGTTCAAGGAGAACGATCCATGTCGTCACAAATCGTACAATCGCCGTGGCAGACCGCGGCGCTTCTGGTTGCCCGCCTGATCTTCGCCGCCGCCTTCCTGATGGCGGTGACCTTCAAGTTCATGGGCATGGGGGCGACGGCAGGCTATATCGCGGCCGCCGGTTTCCCGTTTCCGCTCTTCCTCGCCTGGTGCGCGGCGATCCTGGAGGTGGCGCTGGTGCTGTGTTTCCTCAGCGGCGCCTTCTTTTCGCAGGCGGCCCTGATCGCCGCCGCCTATGTGCTGTTCCTGGCCTTTGCTTTCCACGGGCCCAGCCGCTGGGCCGGCAACCAGGCCGAGTTCGGCTTCTTCGTCGACCATTTCTCATTCCTGGCCGGACTGCTGTTCGCCGCGGTGCATGGACCGGGACGGGTACTGTCGCTGAACCTGGGATGGCCGGGCAGGGCGTAAGCAGCCCACCCGGGGCAGGGCGTAAGCGGCCCGCCCGGGGCAGGGCATAGGCAGCCCGCCCCGGCAGGCTTGAGCACCAGCCCAAGGCAGGGCCGGGAAGGCCTTACATCTGGTCGTTATAAGGCTCCTTCATCTGGCCGACCATACGGGCCAGCTTCGAAAAGGATGGCATGTCGGCCTCCGGCTGGCATTGGTTGGCGAGTTCCAGCAGCCGGATCGGAAAGTTGACGGCGTCGCGGCTCGACGCCGACATGCCTCCGGACCGCTCCTCGCCGGTTTCCGAGGCTTCGGCCTTGCGCAGGGCGATGTCGATCTCTTCCGATGTCAGCAGCCCCTTTTTGACCAGGACGTGGTTGATCGAGGCGACGGCCATCAGCAGGCCTTCGAGTTGCAGGTTGGCGACATTCATGGCGGGTGCTCCAGTGGTTAGGGTCCAAACGCGCGAGCTGGGTTTCCGATCCGACCTGGAGCAGCGCCGCACCGGCCTTGTCGCGGCATGCACCTATTCCTGGGTCAGCTGTTCGCCATATTCGCGCCACAGCGCCGTGGCCTCCAGGCCGCCAAGGCGCGGGATCGAAGGATCGCCGCAGTCTATGGCGACGGCGCTGATGTCATAGTTGGGGAAAGCGTGGGCGACGAAGCGGACCGCTTCGCCAAGCGAGTTCACCCGGATGATCGGGTCCGCCTGGCCCTGGCCAGTGCTGCGCACACCCGACACCGTGGCCGGAGCGTGCCGCATCCTGAAAACGGATGCCATGGCTGGTCTGTCCATCGTCCTCTCCCACAAGGCCGTGCGACGGGAATCATTCCATGAGCTACCGCCGATGATTTCACAGGAGCGGGCTGATGAAAAGCCGGGATGAATGTCAGGGCGCGGGTTATACCCTTCCGGTCAAATGTGAATTTTTTCCTAGAAAGTCGTTGACCTGGTGAGGGCAGCCATGCTACATATTTGTCCATGGTGCTGATTTGCGCCGATGACCCGCCGCCGAGGCGGTTTTGTGTTTTTGGCGATACCGTCGGACGAGGCAGCGTGGCTGCCGCTTGGACCTTGGCGCCGACCCTCTTGCCCGAGGAATCCCATGCCCCGCTATGCCACCATCATCACCGGCGATGACGGCCGCGAACTCGTCAGCGCCATTGGCGAATTCGAGGGCGCCGCACCGCAGGCGCGGCTCGGCCGTATCGAGGCGGTCGCGCCCGGCGTGCTGATCGGCATGGTGCGGGACGCAACCGGTGGCTTCTGTTTTCCGCAGGCAGGCGACGACCGCGCCGTCGGGCTCGCCGTGGCGAGGCTCAAGGCACGAGCCGGTGCGCCGGACGCCGCCCGGGCGGCAAGCCCGAAGCAGGCCAAGAGGGCGAGGAAGAAAGTCGACCGTGCGAAGAAGCCCGCCAGGCGGGCCAGGCCGGCGCCGAAAGCCGGCACGACGGCTTGCGCCAGCGGCGCCCAGCCCAATGCCGTGGCGCCGGCCAATGGCTGACCAGGCCGATGCCGGGCCGAAGCGCGGCAGGGCAAGAGCGGCCAGGCGCAAGCCCTCCGTCGGCTCGCCGGCTCCAGCACTGCGCCGCAAGCGGACGAAGAAGACGCTTGGCGACGATTTCCTCGCCGCCGTGCGCGCCGATTTTCGCATCCATGGCGCCGGCGTCCTCGCCGAAGTGCGGGCCGACAAGCCGGACCAGTATCTGAAGATCGTGCTTTCGGTGCTGCCCAAGGACATCGATGTCGCCATCAACCAACTGGACATACTGAGCGATGAGGAGATCCGCAGCCGCATCCGCGCCCTCGAAGCCGTCCTCCGGCCGTTCCTCGACGCCCCCGCCGATCCCGGTTCCGCCGATGCCGGCGAGCGCGGAATATCTGGCGCTGCTGGCGGAGCTTGACCGCCGGCGCCGCGGCAACCAGCTCGCCGCCTACAAGCCGTATAAACGCCAGGCTGAATTTCACGCGGCTGGAGCGGCCAACCGCGAGCGGCTGTTCATGGCCGGCAACCAGCTCGGCAAGACAAGGGCAGGCGGCGCCGAATGGGCGATGCACCTGACCGGGCGCTATCCCCAGTGGTGGCAAGGCAAGATTTTCGAGACGCCGGTGCGCCTGTGGGCCGCCGGCGTCACCGGCGAGGGCACGCGCGACAACCCGCAGCGCGTGCTGGTCGGCCCGCCGCAGCGGCAGGCGGAATGGGGCACCGGCATGATCCCGGCCGATGCCATCGTCGACACGATCATGGGCCGCGGCGCGCCCGGCGCGCTCGACAGCGTCGTGGTGCGCCATGGCGGTGGCGGCGACGTACAGGCGGGCGAGAGCGTGCTGTCGTTCAAGAGCTTCGAGAAGGGCCGCGAGAAATGGCAGGGCGAAACGCTGCACGGCGTCTGGTTCGACGAGGAACCGCCGCTCGACATCTATTCCGAAGGCCTGACCCGCACCAACGCCACCGACGGCATCACCATCGTCACCTTCACGCCGCTGCTGGGGATGTCGGATGTGGTGCTGCTGTTCCTGTCGGCGGGTGAGGTGGAGAGCATGGGGAAGGGGTGAACGCTCTCTTCCTTCTCCACAAGGGGAGAAGGTGGCCTCGCGAAGCGAGGTCGGATGAGGGGTGTTCCAGCTTGGCAAGGACGGCACCTCTTGGCGCACCCCTCAACCGTCTCGGCGCTGCGCGCCGATCCACCTTCTCCCCTTGTGGGAGAAGGCAAAGTGCTGCCGCGCCAACCGCAAAAAATAACGCCTTTACAGAGCGATACAGCCAAGGCTTCGCAAGCTGATTCCGGAACTCCCCCATGTCCCGCCACGTCACCTTCATGACCATCGACGATGCCGCTCACTACAGCGCCGAGCAGCGTGCCGCGATTGTCGCCGCCTATCCCGAACATGAGCGCGAGGCCCGTGCCCGGGGTGTTCCGGTGCTCGGCTCCGGCCGCATCTTCCCGGTGGCCGAGGCGATGATCGCCTGCGAGCCGTTCCGGCTGCCGCGCTATTGGCCGCGCCTCGGGGCGCTTGATTTCGGCTGGGACCATCCCTCGGCCGCCGTCGAGCTCGCCTGGGATACGGAGGCCGATGTCGTCTATGTCACCAAAGCCGCGAGAGCCTCGCAGCAGACGCCGGCGATGCAGGCGCTGACGCTCAAGCCCTGGGGCGAGTGGCTGCCCTGGGCCTGGCCGCGCGACGGCCGCCGCGAAACGCTGGAAGGGGCGGGCACCGCGCTTGCCAAGCAATATGCCGCCCATGGGCTGAACATGCTGCCCGGCCATGCCCGCTTTGCCGACGGCTCGGTTTCGGTCGAGGCCGGGCTGATGGAGATGCTCGACCGCATGCAGAGCGGCCGCTTCAAGGTGTTCTCGACGCTCTTGCCCTGGTTCGAGGAGTTCAGGCTTTATCGGCGGTTCTATTGGGACGCTGTGGCCGGCGCCGAACTGCCTGATGGTGTCGACTATGCCGTCTTCGATTTCGCCGTGAACAGCGGGCCGGGCAGGGCGTCCAAATATCTTCAGGCGATCTTGGGCGTCTCCCAGGATGGCCGCATCGGGCCTGCCACGCTCGGCGCGATCAAGGCAAAACCGGCCGGCGTTGTCATCGACCAGCTTTGCGACGCGCGGCTGGCGTTTCTCCAGCGGTTACCGACATGGGCAACATTCGGGCGCGGCTGGTCCGATCGCGTCAAGTCGGTGCGGGCGCGGGCCTTGCTGATGTCGGCGCCGGCGGCTGTGCCCGCGCTACCCGCAAAGCCGGTGCCGGAAGCGACTCCGCCAACGGCCGCGACACCCGGGGACAACCCGCCAGCACCCGGGCCGGCCTGGCCGGCGCCTGACGGGATGCCGATGGCCGCGAAGGCAGGCGGGATCATCGCCGCCTGCCTGCTCGTCGTCCTCGCCGCCTGGCATCACATCGCCATCGCCCTTCAAGGAATGTTTTGACCATGGCCACCGTCATTCAACCGACCATCCGCCCAACCAACAAGCTGACCGCCGCGACGGTCGCCGCCGCCGTCGTTTCGGTGTCGGGTGTCTTCGTCCGCAACATGTGGCCCTCCTGGTACGACGCCGAGACATGGGCCACGCTCCTGCCCGTCGCGGTCTTCGCGGTCGGCTACCTCATCAAGGATGAACCGAACCGATGAGTGCGCTGCTCACTTTCCTGCTCACCAATCCGACCATTCTGGGCGTTGGCGCCGCAATCCTGGCGGCGTTTGGCTGGGGAGTTCGTCAGCGGCTGGCCGGCGAACGCGCCGAGCGCGCGCGACAAGCCGCCACCGAGGCCGAGGCGCGCGAGGTTGCCGACCAGGTCCAGAACGACATCGGTGCGCTGCCCACCGCTACCGCCCGAAAGGAGCTCAGATCATGGGCAAGGGATTGATGCTCGCAGTGGTCGCCGCACTGGCCGCGACCGCAAGCTGTACCACGGTCAAGGGCGGATTTTGCGCGCTGTCGAGCCCATTGCGGCTGTCGACGGCCGCGGTCGACGCGCTGTCGGATGCCGAGGTCAAGGCTTTGCTGACGCACAACCGCAAGGGCGAAAGACTGTGCGGATGGAAGCCATGACGATCGTCTTCCTGCCGGTGGGCTCGGTCCTGTTGCTTGGCGGCGTGATCATTTTCAGCGCCGGGTCGGTCTTCGGCTTTCTCGTTGCGAGGGTGGTCAAATGATGCACGATGTGTTCGACCTGCTTGGCATCAAGGGGCCGGTGGTTGCCGCCGGTCTCGCTGGCGGTGTCCTGCGGGCTTTATCGCGGCACCGCTACAAGCTGCGCGAAATGGTGGCGTCGCCAATCTGCGGCGCTCTCGCCGCCGCCTATTTGACGCTGCCCATGGTACAATATGCCCGCGCCACGGGGCTGCCGCTGGCCGGTGACGACACGTCGACTCTGGCGGCGGCTTTCCTCATCGGCGTCTGCGCCATGTGGATCTCGGATATCCTGTTCGAAGTAATCGTACGAAAGTTCAGGCCAGCCTCGGAGGAATGACCCGAGGTCTTGCCCGGCGCCGGGAATCCTGTTCGACGGCTCTGTCGAGCCAAAGCCCGCCTTGGCTCGCGCCAGGGCGGGGCTTTTTTGCATTTGCAGCTCAAAGCGCGTTTGAACTCACGAATTGCGGTCCGCTACTGCTCCTGGTGCGCGCGTCGCTCGCCACGCGGGCAGCAGCGGCCAGATGCTGGTCGTGGCCTGCGCCATGAACATTCTGGCTTTAGGGCCGTGGCCACGGACAGGGCGCGAGAATGGCGGCATGCTGGTGATGCATCGAGTATCCGGGATGTTCAAGTGGGGTCAGGCGTGCGGACTATTCTGCCCGGTGAGGGCAACGGGGCGTCGAAATTCCCGCTCGAACTTGGTGCTGCAATGGCACACAAGTATACTTTTTTGTAAGCTTTGATGTTGGGGGCTGTTCGGCAAACCGGGCGATGTGGTCTAACGGCCGCATGGCGGGAATTGACGACTCCATCGATGGTTGGGTGGCGGCAGGGTTGCCCGCCGTGGGGATCGACTCGTCGTCGGTCTGGCCCGGGCTGCTTCGTCATCCGTGGTATCTGCTGGCGCTTTTGTGCCTGATGCAGATCCTGTGCTGGACGGTGGTGCCGGCGCTTGTCGATCCCGCGCCGCCCGGCGACGTCGTGGAAGGTTTCATGTGGGGCCGCGAATGGGTGCTTTTGACCTACAAGCATCCGCAACTCCCCGGCTGGCTGCTCGAAACCAGCCATCTTCTGACCGGTTCGTTCCGCTGGCCCCAATATCTAGTCGCTCAACTGACGATCTCGGCCACCTTCGTCCTGGTCTATCTGCTGGCCCGCGACATGCTCGGACAACGCCGCGCGCTGGCAGCCGTGCTTTTGATGCCATCGATCTATTTCTTCGGCTGGCCGACCCCGCAATTCAATCATGATTATGCGCAGATGCCCTTCTGGGCCGCCATCTGCTGGCTGCTTTGGCGCGCCGGCCGCGGCGGCGGGCCAGGCTGGTGGCTGGCGCTCGGACTGGTGTCGGGCGTCGGGCTCTATGCCAAGTTCTCCACCGGCCTGCTACTTGCCTTCGGCGCTCTTTGGCTCCTGTCCGACGCGCGCGCACGCAGCCGGCTGGCGACACCCTGGCCATGGTTCGGCCTGGCCGTTTTTCTCACAGTCGCCGCGCCGCTGGCCATTGCGCTCTACCGCATCGATTTCTTGCCTCTGACCTATTTCGCCGACCGCGATGCTTGGGTATCCGAACATCGTGCGCGCCTCTACTACATCGGTGTCCAGATGGCCGGGCTCTCCGGCTTTCTCCTGGTGCTGGCGATATCGGGGCTGTTGTGGCGCTCACCAGCCCCGCGAGAGCCGGTCGAGCGCGGTAAGCTGGCCTATCTGCTGTGGATGGGGCTGGGCCCGGCGACGCTGATCATGGTCGCCTCCTTGTTCACCGGCACCGGCGAAGCCTGGGGGGCGCCGATGTACAATCTTGTCGGCGTGGTGGTGCTCGCCTTCCTCGGCCAGCGGCTCGGCGCCGTCGAGATGCGAAGGCTGGCGATCTGCGCCTTCGTCTGCATCCTCACCATGTCAGGCGCCTATGCGGCCATTCGCTGGACGGGCTGCAATGTGCGGGGGCGCATGGATGCTGTCTGCTGGCCGGCGCAGCAGATCTCGGACGAGGCCGAGGTCGTCTGGCACGCGGCGGCGCCCGGCCGGCTCGACATCGTGGGCGGGGACACGAATCTGGCAATGCTGGCGGGCCTCAATGCCTACGACAAGCCATCGATCTTCACGGACCTCGATATGCGGTTCGCGCCCTGGATCACGAGGCAGCGGCTGCGCGACCACGGCATGCTGATGGTTTGGCGGGGCCCTGGCGTGCCCTCACAATTGCGGGCATGGTTGAACAACATTCCGGTCAAGACCGTTCTCTTCAACTGGTCGCGCGAGGCGCCGCCAGTGGCGATCAGTTTTGCCGCCATCCCGGCTGGCAACCGTTACCTGCCAGTCGCCGCCAGCAGCCGAACCCGGCATCCGCGCAGCTGAGCGGCGTCATACAACCTATCTCCGAGGCGCTTTTCTTGAGTGCTACCCATTGGCCGCTCGTCCGACTGGACGAAGCAGGCGACAATGCCCATTTATGGGGATATCCAAATTTGTTTTCGCGCAATTCCCGACGGAAAACGGCTAAGCTTTCTCCGGGATTGCCTTTTGAGGAGACGTTACATGGCGACTTCGAGCGAACGTGCAGTGCTTGCCGGCGGCTGCTTCTGGGGCATGCAGGATCTGATCCGGCGCTTCCCGGGCGTCCTTGCCACACGTGTCGGCTACAGCGGCGGCGACGTGCCGAACGCCACCTATCGCAACCATGGCACGCATGCCGAAGCCATCGAGATCACCTTCGATCCGGCGAGTATCAGCTTCCGTCAACTTCTGGAATTCTTCTTCCAGATCCACGACCCGACGACGCGCAACCGCCAGGGCAACGATGTCGGCATGAGCTATCGCTCGGCAATCTACTACACCAGTGAGGAGCAGAAGCGCGTGGCGCAGGACACTATCGCCGACGTCGACGCCTCCGGACTGTGGCCCGGCAAGGTTGTCACCGAACTCGCGCCGGCCGGTGCGTTCTGGGAGGCCGAGCCCGAGCACCAGGACTATCTGGAGAAATATCCCAATGGCTACACCTGCCATTTCGTCCGGCCGGGCTGGAAACTGCCGGTTCGTGAGAAGGCGGTTTCGTAAGGTCACGGGTCGCTTCTGGCCGCGGGCAGGCATGGACGCTTCGTCGATTGCCAAAGACTACCAACAGCGAACTGTCGACCATCCGTCCGGCGGTTGACAGTCCGCTGCGTTGCTGACCAACTGCGCAGGCTGGATCGATTTCAAGGGGGGTGAGCATGAGGAAGACCTACGAAAAGCCTGTTTTGATGAAGCGGGAAAGGCTCTCGAGTGTTACCGCGGCAGCACTGCTCTCTCCCAAACCGGGCTGACGGCTCGGCCGGCCGTTTGGTCTTGCCAGGACGGATTTCCGAGGGTGCTTGGATCGCTGGCGCGGCGGCATGCGACGTGTTGCTCCGCCAGACTTTGGGAAGATGATTTCTTCCGAGCCTGCGTCCCATGCTGGGCAGCTCAATGCGGTTTTCATACTGGACGTTTCTGCTTACACCGGGCCGCTGCTTTCCGGCTGGATAGAAGCGGGCAACCGTATAGGCGCGATTATCGTGCCTGGCTTTCAGCGCCCGTCCAGAGGCTTCAGCATTGGCAATTTTCGGCGCAGGCTGAGGCGCCGGCTTCTGCTCATGCGCCATCTCGGCAACACACCGGTGAAGCTGATCGAATTCCGCCGGCCGTACGACTGGAACGAGCTTGGCCGACAATTGCCTGATATCGCTGCGGACGTACTGATCTGCTACGCTTTCCCGACCTTGATCCCACAACAGCTGCTCGGCCTCTTTCCCAAGGGTGGGCTTAATTTTCATCCGGCGCTGCTGCCGAACTACCGGGGTCCGCATCCTCTGCATCGCCTCGTCACGGATGCCCAGCATGCCGTTCACGGCGGCGTGACACTGCATAAGATGTCCGCCAATTTCGATGACGGCGACATTCTCGGACAAGTGCCGTTCTCCGAGGCAGCCTGGGCATCGCGGCGGGACATGATCGACAGCGTGGCGACCGCGATGCGCAGGCTGGTGCGCGAGGTGGCGCCAGCCTATTGCAAGGATTTGGTGTCCGGGATGCGGCAGCCGACCGGTGATTTCGTCTGGGCGCGACTTGAGTGGGATCACATGGTGATTTCATCCGACATGTCGATCGAGCATGTTGGGCGTTTGTGGCGCGTGCTGGGCGCCAATCCCGGTATTTATCTGGACGTCGCAGGCCGCCAGGTCAGGTTGGCCTTCCAGATCAGCCGACTTGGTCCGCCAACGGGAAAGGGTCCGGTAAGGCGATGGGGAAGGGTGGAGTTCGATCTTGCCAATGGCCGGGTGCTTTACCTCACCTACGGCCGCCTGCTCAAACGGCTGATGAAAATCGACGCTGCGCTGCCACGCTCCCAGGCCGGAAAGCCGTCCCCTGAAATAAGGGTGTTTGGCAAGGTGGATAACAGCACAAGGGTCACGACAGGCTGGTCGTGGCGGATACTGAACCGGTGCGCATGGAATTGCGGACCGAGGTCCGCAACTCCTATGCCGCGAAAAGCTACTTTCCGCAGTTCTTGTCGTTCACGGTCGGCGCGGTCGCGTTGCCGTTGGCATCCATCTGCGCGCCCTGCGGATTGGTCGGGCAATTCTTGTCAGCGTTGGAGTTCATGTCGCCCGGCGCGACCGTCGTGCTGCTGGTTGAGCCCTGATCGATCGTATTGGGCGAAGCCGGCGTGCTCGGGTCTACAGTGACCGACTTGCCGCTGCCGCCGGACCCGTCCGCGCCGGCTGCGCTATTGCTTTGCGCCATGGCGGATGTTGCAAGGGCAATGGTGAAGGCCGAAGCCGCGAGGATTTTCATGAACATGGTCGTCTCCATTTCTGTTAATTCATCGCCGTAACGGTCATACGTAAACCATTGACCGTTATATCTCTTCATTCCGCGAGAAACTGCGTCACGCGTTCCTGCAATTGCGTCTGCGACTGTTGGGACAACCTCTCGGCATCGCGAAGGTTCCAGACAAATTTCCGAGCCGGCGGGACACGATCGCCTCGCGCTGGTCGAACGCCTTTGGCGCAGCTTGCCGAAAAAATAGCTTCCCCAACCGACCGAATGGTGCTTTAACGCCGCCATCCACAGGGGTGCTCCGTACGGTCGGGGCTGAGACGGGGGCGGCAAGCCCACAGACCCTAGAAGCTGATCTGGGTAATACCAGCGGAGCGAGGCGGGCGATGTTTTCAGGCGCACAGGTTTCCCTATATCCCATGGCCGACGATTTTGTCGGTGTCATCCTGGGGGCGCTCGGCGCGCTCGATCCGTATCGCGACAAGCTCAGGATCGAGACGGACGAGATCTCGACCCTGCTGGTCGGCTCCCCCGAAATGTTGTTCCCCGCGCTGCGCGACCTTTTCGTGGCTGCGTCCGGCAGCGGCAAGCATTGTGTGCTGTCGGCAATCATTTCGCGCGGCTGCCCAGGTGAGCCAGACGATCCGATCTGCCGCTCCGACACGTTCGGCGGACCTGCCGGCCCACTCGGCCCGCGCAAGGAAGCCGCCATCGCCGCCGTGCGTGGCGCGTTGGCCACCGGCCAGCCAGCGGCGGCGCAGTTCTCGCTCTATGTGATGGGCACGAACGACCACATGGACGAGATCTATGGATGCATCGATTTCCTGAAGCAGTCCGGCGTCTACGAGCGCTCCAAGAATTTCTGCACGAAGCTGCGCGGCGATGCCGGCGCGATTTTCTCGGCGCTCGATGAAGCCTTCTGCCGGTTCGGGCCGGGCGCCGGCCACGTAACCCTCGATGTCACGGTTTCGGCAAACAGTCCCACTGCCGTCTGAACCGCTCGCGCCGATGCGCGAATGCCGTCAAGGTCATCCTCCCGTGGCTTCATCGTCATTCAACCCGCGCCACCTCGCGGGCCTCTTCGCCCAGGCAGCGCCGGCCGTGATATCCATCGGTCTGCTGCTTGTGGCGTGGGAACTTTACGTGAACCATTCCGGCATCAAGCCGACGGTTCTGCCGGCGCCTTCGCGCGTCCTCGAACAGGCGATGCTCAACCGCGACGCGCTGCTCGACAACGCCATTCCCACCATCCGCGCCACGCTGATCGGTTTTGCTTGTTCGCTCAGCGCCGCCTTCGCGCTGTCGATGCTGGTCGACTTCTTCCAGCCTTTGCGACGGGCGCTGTTTCCCGTCTTCATCGTCAGCCAGACCTTGCCGCTGGTAGCCATCGCGCCATTGGTGGTGCTGTGGTTCGGTTTCGGGCTGACGCCCAAGATCATGCTGGTGGCGTTGGTCACCTTCTTCCCGATGCTGGTGGCCCTGGTCCAGGGCTACGAGGCCACCGAGGTCGAAATCGGCCAGATGCTGCGCTCCATGGGAGCAGGGCGCTGGCGGGTCTTCTGGCTGGCACGGCTGCCTTCGGCACTGCCCTATTTCTTCGCTGGCCTCAGAATCTCGATCACCTATGCCGTGGTTGGCGCCATCTTCGCCGAATACGCCGGGGCGGCCAAAGGGCTGGGCATCTACATGCTCAACGCCAAGAACAATTTCCGCCCCGACCTGGTGCTCGCCGCCGTCGGCGTCAGCGCCGCGCTCACCCTCGTCCTGTTCGGGCTGACGGTGCTGCTGCAGCATCTTGCCATGCCTTGGGAACGAGCCGCCGGCAGGCAAACCGCCGGAAAAGGCCCGCACGCATGAGCCGGCTGGAAGTGCGGCATGTGCGCAAGGCGTTTGGCGGGCTCGAGGTGCTCGCCGACATTTCGCTGCGCGTGGATGCGGGTGAATTCGTCTCGATCCTTGGGCCTTCGGGCGCCGGCAAGTCGACGCTGTTCCAGCTTCTGACCGGCGCCGAGCATGGCGAGGGTGAGATGTTCTTCGACGGCGCGCCGCTCGACGATCATGGCAGGCATTTCGCTTTCATGCCGCAGCGCGACGCACTGATGCCGTGGCGCCGCATTCTCGACAACACGACGCTTGGGCTCGAAGTGCAAGGCGTCCACCGCAAGGCGGCGCGATCGCGGGTCGCGCCGCTGTTTGCCGAGTTCGGGCTTGCCGGCTTCGAGCGGCATTTTCCGGCACAGCTTTCGGGCGGCATGCGCCAGCGCGCGGCGCTGCTGCGCACCGTCGTGCAGGAACGCGACATGTTGCTGCTCGATGAGCCGTTCGGCGCTCTCGATGCACTGACCCGCGCGGCCATGCAGCGCTGGCTCGAACAGATGTGGCGGCATTATCGCTGGACGGCGTTGCTGATCACCCATGATGTGCGCGAAGCCGTGTTCCTGTCCGACCGCATCTATGTGCTGTCGGCGAGGCCGGCGCGTGTCGTGCGCGAGATCAAGGTGCCACTGCCGCGCCCGCGCGATCCGGCCGGCGCACGGCAGTCCGGGATACTCGAGGCCGAGATTCTCGATATTTTGCTCAACCTCCAGCCATCCAAAGGACATGACCATGACTGACTTGACGCGCAGGCAAGCTCTGCTGCTCACCGTTGCCGTTGGGGTGCCGCTGATCACCCGATCGAGCCGCTCCTTCGCGGCAACGCAAAACGTCACTGTCGCGCTGGACTGGACGGTCAACACCAACCACATCGGGCTGTTTGTTGCCCGCGACAAGGGATTTTATCGCGAGGCCGGCGTCGAGGTCGAGATACTGCCCTACACCGACACCGGCGCCGGCACGCTTGTCGCCGTCCGCGTCGCCGATTTCGGCATCAACGGCACCATCAGCCTGTTCACCCAGAAGGCCGCCGGCGCCGACTTGAAGGGCGTCTATGCTGTGGTGCAGTCAGAGACAGGCCGGTTGGTGTTCAATGCGGCGCGCAGCGAGATCAAAAGTCCGAAGGATCTGGATGGCCTGACCTATGGCGGTTTCGGCAGTGCCTGGGAGAACGCGCTGATCTCGACCATCATCCGCCATGATGGCGGCAAGGGCGATTTCGAGACGGTGACGCTCGGCACTTCCGCCTACGAGGCGCTGGCCAGCGGCGCGATCGACTTCACGCTCGAAGTGTCAACCTGGGAGGGCGTCGAAGCCGAACTCAAAGGCGTCAAGCAGCGCAGCTTCGTCTATGCCGACCATGGCGTTCCCGACGAGCACACGACGCTCATCTCTTCGAGCGAAGCGTATCTCCAGGCAAACCCCGAACTGGCGTCGTCCTTCATCCAGGCCACGCGGCGCGGCTATCAGTTCGCGGTCGATCATCCAGAGGAAGCCGCCACGCTGCTGATCGCCGCCAACAAGGATGCCCTGACCAATCCGACGGTGATCCAGGCCTCGCTGAAGGCACTGATCGAGGGGCACTATCTGCGCGGGCAAGACGGAGCCATCGGCATCATGGATCCGGCCAAGATGGAAGCGATTGGCTCCTATCTCTTCGCTGCGGGCATCCTGCATGATGTCGATGGTAAGAGTGCGGTGCAACGTCCGGATTTTGCGGGATATTTCAGCAATAGATACTTCAGATAGGCACCGGTGCGGAAACCGCGAAACGGTCCGCGTCGTCCGATATTGGAAGAAGGATATCGCCAAGATCGCAGCCCGACAAACCGCCAATCGGGACCTTGCCTATTCGCGTCGCCTTCGATCGGCTTGATGCCGATCTGATCTTCTCGGTTAACTGCCCGGCAATGGTTGCGTGCGAAGGTTCCCCGAGGAATCATCGGGATGCTCGCCTTGCTCATGTCAAAAAGTGACGCACTTTCGCGTGCAGCCGACAACAGGCTTTTGTCCGCAGCGCGCAAGCGCGAGATTCTGCTCGACCTGCGCGAAGGCTTCTTTCGCACTTGCGCCCTGCTGTGCGCGGCACTGTTCGTCTATCGCGGCGTCTATCAACTTATCGAGGATCCGACGCGGCTCAATGCAGCGCTGGTGGCGATTTCCGAGATACTCACCTTCACCTGGCTGCTTCTGTCGCGGCGTCCGGTGACGCGTGACTGGAATCCGCTTACGGTCATCGTTGCGGTGACAGCCAGTTTTGGCGTTGCGTTGATCAGCCTCCAACCGGGCACTGCGCTCGTCCCCCTTTATGTCGCCGCGCCGTTGCAGTTCATCGCG
The DNA here is from genome assembly GCF_020164745.1 of Mesorhizobium sp. ES1-4. Taxonomy (GTDB): domain Bacteria; phylum Pseudomonadota; class Alphaproteobacteria; order Rhizobiales; family Rhizobiaceae; genus Mesorhizobium. The sequence continues at coordinate 225,759 of NZ_JAIUGV010000009.1, forward strand.
TTGTTGTTCGTTATCTGGGGCAAGATCTCGCTAGGGCGCTCTTTTGCGATCCTACCCGCCAATCGAGGCGTGATGACGGGCGGTGCCTATCGGCTTGTGCGGCATCCGATCTATGCCGGCTACCTCGCCGGCCATGTGCTCTTCCTTTTGTCGGCCTTTTCCTTCCACAACCTCGCCGTCTATTCGGCGATCACCTATCTCCAGCTTTACCGCGTCTTGCGCGAGGAAGCATTGCTGGCCACCGTGCCGGAATATCGCGCCTATATGGAACGCGTGCGCTACAGGCTGTTCTACCGGCTATTCTGAGAGCAAGATCGCCAAGGCACTGTAGTCAATCCCACTTGGCGTCGGCGTGATCGCACGCCGCTGAGGCCGAAGGAGACCGCGGAACCAGCCGTGAGGCTTCAACCGCACTCTCCTGGCCTCCGGTTGGTCGGAAAGCCCGCCGTCCAGGCGGGTTCTCGGGCCAAGTGTTCCTTAGCCGCGATGGTCCGGCGGAACGCCAGTCCCCCTAAAACGTTCATACATTGCAACATCCGAAATGGCGCGATGTTGAAACAGCGCAAAAGCGCTAATTCAGGAGCAGGGAAGGCCATGGGTCTCGGAACGATACTTATCATTATTCTTATTCTCGCGCTGCTAGGCGGCTTCAGTGGTCTCGGCGGTGGACCGTTCTACGGAACCGGTTATTACGGTGGTGGCGGTCTCGGACTTGTGTTGATCATTGTCATCATCCTCGTCGTCCTGGGGCGCATTTAGCAGGTCGACCCCGGCGTCGGTCGCAATAGCGTGAACACGCTCGGGCACAGGATTGTGATGTAGGCAAGCCGGCTTGTGATCCGGCATTCCCGCGGAAATCACTTATGGTGATTGCGGTCCACACCCCCCGTGGAGGACAGGGTCCCACCCCTCCATCCTCCTCCAAGGCCCGCTCCGGGTAGCCGGAGCGGGCTTTCTTTTTCATCAAAGCATTGCCTCCAAGCAAAGCACTGCCTCCAAGCGTTGGCTCGCCATCCGACGGATGGCCGGCGGCTTGGGCGAAACGTCCGTCCGCACCGATCGTTGACAGAGGCCACGCGGCAAGATATTGAACAGGGTTATACAGGTTCACTGAACAGGTACGCATATGAAACGGCGCGCGGTTCAACTATCTCCCGGCACGGCCAAGCCCGAGCTGATCGCGACCGTTCTCGAGCATGAGATCCGCTCGGGCGTTCTTGGTTTCGGTGACAGGCTGCAAAGCGAAAACCAGCTCGTCCAGCGCTTCTCCGTCAGCCGCAACACCGTCCGCAAGGGTCTCGAGGAGCTCTCCAGCCGCGGGCTGATCACCACCAAGGTCGGCATCGGCTCCTTCGTCACTTTTGACGGCAAGCCGGTCGATGACAGCATCGGCTGGTCGAGGGCGCTCGCCAATGCCGGCGCCAACGCCGAAACACGAACGCTGCGGCTGGAGGTGATCGAGGACGCCGAACTCGCGACCTTGCTGGACGTCGAAAGCCCCTTCTTCATCGCCGTTGACCGGGTGCGCACCAATGCCAGCGACGGTCACGCCATCTCCATCGAACGCAGCCGCCTGCCGCTGTCGCCAGAGCTGGAAGATGTGCCGCTGCGCGGCCTGCGCGAGGGTTCGCTGCATCAGACGCTGCGCGGTGCGGGGCTCATACCAGATCATGGCGAGGAGTGGGTCGACATCGAGATGCTGAACGCCGACGACGCCGCCATCCTCGGCTGCCCGCAAGGCACGCCATTCCTGCGCGGCCGCCGGCTGACGCGTGCGGCGGACGAGCGGCCGATCGAATACGTCACCAGCCTGCTCAATCCCGCGCATTTCGCGCTGCATATGAGGTTCTGAGCGATGCCGGACAACACCACGCTTGATCGCGCCATGGGCGCGCTTGCCGGCGGCGCGCTGGGCGATGCACTCGGCATGCCGACCCAGCTTCTGTCGCCGGCGCGGATTGCCGAACTCTATGGCCATGTCGAGGATTTCGTTGCGCCCTTCGCCGACCATCCGGTGTCGAAGGGACTGCTGGCCGGCACCATCACCGACGATACCGAACAGGCTTTGCTGCTTGGCCGCATCCTGATCGAGTCCGGCGACAGCTTCGACCACGCGCGCTGGGTCAACGCGCTGCTCGAATGGGAGCGCGAGGTCAAGGCGCGCGGCAGCTACGATCTTTTGGGGCCATCGACCAAGCGTGCTATCGACGCCATCAACAATGGCGTGCCGGCGGAAGAGGCGGGGCGTAGCGGCGATACCAATGGCGCTGCCATGCGTATCGCGCCGGTCGGCATCATGATGCCGCTTGGGCCGCTCGATGCCTTCGTCGGCAAGGTGGCCGAGACCTGCCGGGCGACGCACAACACCTCGATCGCCATAGCGTCGGCGGCAGCCGTCGCGGCGGCTGTCAGCAGCGGCGTCTCCGGTGGCGACTGGCGCGCTGCCTCGGGTAGCGCGGTCGCGGCGGCGCGGCGAGCGGCGACGCTGGGCCATTGGGTGACCGGCGGCGACATCGCCGCCCGGATCGTCTGGGCACAGGAACTGGTGCGCGGCAAGGCGCTGGGAGACGCGATCCGGCTGATCACCGAGCTGGTCGGCACCGGCGTCGCCAGCCAGGAATCGGTACCTGCTGCCTTCGCTGTGCTGGAAGTCGCCGGCGGCGATCCCTGGCAGGCTGCGGTCATCAGCGCCAATCTCGGCGGTGACACCGACACGATCGGCGCCATCGCTGCCGGCATGGCTGGCGCCTGCATCGGCTTCTCACGCCTGCCGCAGGATCGCATCGCCTGCCTCAAGGGCATCAACATGGCGCAAATTCGGGAGTTGGCCGCCGATCTTGTCGCGGCGCGGACGTCCAACGGTCGCGTCGGCAGGACCGGTTCCGGCAAGGATGCGGCATGAGTGGGCGTCTCGTCCATGTCGGCAGCGCGGTGGTGGACTATGTCTACCGCATCGACGCCTTGCCTGCGCCCGGCACGGAGAAGACGGCATCGAGCTATGCGCAGGTCGCCGGCGGCGGCTTCAACATGATGGTCGCGGCCAGCCGCACCGGTATGAAAGCGGTGTTTGGCGGCCAGCTCGGCAGCGGCCCGAACGGCGATTTCCTGCGTGCCGCCTTCGCCGCCGAAGGCATCGAGACGCTGACGCCGCCATCGCCGCTGATGGACAGCGGCAATTGCGTCGCCATGATCTCCAGCGACGCCGAACGCACCTTCGTCTCGTGGCCCGGCGCCGAGAGCGTCCTCAGCCTCGACCTGATGGCGCCGGTGGTGGTCGCGGCGGATGATTGGGTGTTCACGTCAGGCTACACTCTGAGCTATCCCGGCAGTGGCGATGCGCTGACCGGTTGGATCGAGGCGCTGCCGGCAGGCATCCCCTTCGTCTTCGATCCGACGCCGATCATAGCGGACATTCCACGTGCCATTCTCGATCGTGTGCTTGCCCGCACGACTTGGCTGAGTTGCAATATGGCGGAGGCGGCCGAGATCGCCGGTCCCGGCGGCGCCGAGGCCCTCGGGGCGCGGCTTCTAGCGGATCATTGCCCAAAGGCCGATGGCGTCGTCATCCGAGCGGGCGCAGGCGGATGCCTCGTCCAGTTGGCCGATGGCACGGCTCGGACCATAGCCGGTTTCAAGGTGGCGGCCGTCGATACCAATGGCGCCGGCGACACGCATATCGGCGCCTTCGTTAGTGCACTGTCGCGTGGCGTGCAGCCGTTCGAAGCGGCGCGCTATGCCAACGCGGCGGCCGCCATTTCGGTGACCCGCCATGGCGGTTCATCGGCGCCGGCCGATGCCGAAATCCAGATTTTTCTGTGCCAGGCCGCCGCGACCGGCGCGCCAGGCCAGACACAGAAGGCCCATCAGACAGCCTGACAAGCCCCGCCAAGCGGGCAAACAAAGAGAGGAACCCAACATGCGCATGCCAAGACTGACTGTTCTGCTGACGGCGACCGCCGTCTTCACCACCGCGCTCACGCTGGCCGCCAGTGCCGCCGAGGTGCATGTGCTCAACTGGAAGGGCTATGGCGCCGACGAGCCATGGGCCGTCGAAGCCTTCGAGAAAGCGACCGGCAACAAGGTCGTCAACGACTTCTTCAATTCCGAACAGGAAATGCTGACCAAGATCCGGACCAACCCCGGCCTCTATGACGTCGTCATGATCAACGCCGCCTTCAACGACCAGGCGATGGCTGAAAAGCTGATCCAGCCGATCGATACCTCGAAGCTGCCGAACTATGTCGATATCAGCAAGGACAAGGCCGGGTCGCCGATGCTCGACCATGACGGCAAGGTCTATGGCGTGCCATGGGTCTGGGGCCTGACCGCGCTCGCCATCAACGACAAATCCTTCGACAAGCCGCCGACGAGCATTGCGGAGATGTGGAACCCGGCCCACAAGGGCCGCGTCATCATCCGTGACGACGCGGTCGAGGCGGTGCAATTCGGCGCCATCGCCACCGGCCAGAACATCAACGACATCAAGGACATGAACGCGGTCAAGGCGAAGCTCACCTCGCTGATGCCGCAGATCAAGACGTTCTGGAGCTCGGAGAACGACTGGAACCAGATGGTCGCCTCCAACCAGATCGACATCGGCACCTATTGGAGCGGCTCGGCCGACCGCGCCAAGACGCATTTCAAGCTGCCGGTCTCGCTGGTCATTCCGCAGGAGGGCGCCGTTGCCTGGCTCGACGCCTTTTCCATTCCCGTCGGTTCCAAGAACGTTGCCGGTGCGGAGGCTTTCATCAACTACATGATAGACCCGAAATTCTACGTTGAATGGGTCACCAAGGTCGGCGCGCCAGTGTCGGCCAACACCAAGGCGGTGGAAGCGCTTCCGCAGGACGCCTTCAACCGCAAGGTCATGGGCGATCCGGCGGTGGCCAAGCGCATCCAGTTCCAGGCGCCGATCACCGACGCGCAGCGCGAGGCCTATCTGGCGCTCTGGCAGCAGCTCAAGGTCGACGTGAAGTAAAATGGTCCCGGCCAGCCGGCGGTTCGCGCCGGCTGGCCTCCAATCCTGGGGAGGAGCGCAGCATGGCAGTAGAGGGCGCGGTCGCGTCGCGCAGCGGACTGAGATCGGCCCTGCCGCTGCTGGCGCCGGCCTATCTGTGGCTGACGGTGGCGATCTTTCTGCCGCTGTCGGCCATGGTCTTTTTCTCCTTCATGACCGATCTGCCGCTGGCCGGAAAGCCGTGGGCCTTCACGCTGGGCAACTATGCCGCCTTCTTCTCGCAGAGCCTCTATCTGACGTTGCTGCTGGCCTCGCTGCGCCTTGGGCTGGAAGTGACGCTATGGTGCGTCGTCATCGGCTATCCCGCGGCCTATGTGCTGGCCAAGGTGCTGAAGGGCCGCAGCCGCGAAGCGATCTTCCTGCTGGTCATCCTGCCGTTCTGGTCGAACGGGCTGGTGCGCATCTTCTCCTGGGCGATGGTGCTGCGTGAAGGCGGCATCCTCGACACCGCGGCCAACGCGGTGCTGCCGTTCAAGATCAACATCGACCTGATGTACTCCTATCCGGCCGTCATCATCGGGCTGGTGCACTCCTACGTGCCCTACATGGTGCTGACCTGCTATCTCACGCTGCAGGCCATCGACGACTCGCTGATCGAGGCCGGCCGTTCGCTTGGCGCCTCGCGGCTGCAGGTACTGAGGCGGGTGATCATCCCGCTGTCGCTGCCCGGACTGGTGGCGGGCGCGGCACTCATCTTCGTGCCGGTGGTCGGCTCGTTCATGGAGCCGCGCATCCTCGGCGGACGCACCGGTACCTTCTACGGCACGGTCATCGAGGACCAGTTCGTCGCCGTGTTTAACTGGCCGCTCGGGGCGGCATTGTCCTTCATCTTGCTTGCCGTCGTGCTCGTCATCCTGGCGATTGCCTCGCCGGTGCTGAAGAGGGCCGCCTGATGGTGACGACGCGCATCTTGGAATGGCTGGGTCGGCTCTATGTCGGGCTGCTGCTCGCCTTCCTCTATCTGCCGATCATCATCATGGCGCTGATGTCGTTCAACGTCTCGCCCTTCTATCAATTGCCGTTCGAATGGACGACGGAATGGTACGCCTCGCTCTGGCGGAACGAGCAGCTGATCGCGGCCACCTGGAACAGCATCGAGATCGCCGTCATCACCACGATCATTTCGACCGTGCTCGGCTCGGCGGCATCGCTGGCGCTCTTCCGATACGAGTTTCGCGGCAAGAAATTCCTGCAGGCGTTGCTGTTCCCGCCGATCGCCATTCCGTGGCTGATCACCGGCACGGCAATGCTGATCTTCTTCTTCGGCGTCGGCATCGGGCGCGGCCTGTTCGCCATCCTGCTTGGCCATGTGGCGCTGGCGTTGCCCTATGTCATTGTCGTCGTCTCAGCCCGGCTGCAGACTTTCGCACCGGAGCTGGAAGAGGCGGCGCGCTCGCTTGGCGCCAACCAGTGGCAAGTGACCAACCGCGTCACGCTGCCCTGGATCATGCCAGGCGTCATCGCCGGCGGGCTGTTCGCGTTCGCCGTGTCGTTCGACCAGTTCGTGGTCTCTTATTTCCTGGCGACGCCGGGTCAGACGACGCTGCCGGTCGAAATCTACGCCGCGATCCGCAAGGGTTTCACGCCGGAGATCAATGCGGTCTCGACGATCATCATCGTCGTGTCGATGGCGCTGATGCTGCTGACGGCACGCTTCTTCAAATTCGGCGGAGAGAAATAATGGCCGGCGTCAAGGTATCGAACGTCTCGCGCAGCTTCGGCGCGCACAAGGCCCTGGACGATGTCTCCATCGATTTCGCCGATGGCGGCTTCTACGCGCTGCTCGGGCCATCCGGCAGCGGCAAGACCACATTGCTCAGGCAGATCGCGGGCTTCGACTTTCCTGATTCCGGCCGCATTGCCATCGGCGGCGAGAGCGTCGAGCGGGTACCGGTCGAGAAGCGGCGCATCGGCATGGTGTTCCAGAACTACGCGCTGTTTCCCAATATGAGCGTCGCCGACAATGTCGCTTTCGGCCTGTCGGTGCGTGGTGAATCCAAGGCGGTCATCGCCACCGAAGTGCAGCGCGCACTGGATCTCGTGCAGCTCGGCAAGCTTGGCGCCCGGCGTCCGCACCAGCTCTCCGGCGGCCAGCGTCAGCGCGTGGCGCTGGCGCGGGCGATCGTCACCAAGCCGCGCGTGCTTTTGCTCGACGAGCCATTGGGCGCGCTCGACAAGGCGTTGCGCGTCGACATGCAGATCGAGTTGAAGCGCATCCAGCGCGAGATCGGCATCACCACCATCTTCGTCACGCACGACCAGGAAGAGGCGCTGACGATGAGCGACCGCATCGGCATCCTGCGCGACGGGCGGCTGGTGCAGGAAGGGCCGCCGGAGGAGATCTACGACCGGCCGAAGAGCGAATTTGCCGCCACCTTCCTCGGCGACGCCAACATCTTCCGCGGCGATGCAACCGGCAACGGCATCCGGCTGCCAGACGGGACGGCGATCGCGGCCGATGTGGGCGACCGGCTTGCCGCCGGCGCCAAGGCGAGTTGCGCGGTGCGGCCCGAGCGCATCCGCATCGCCACCAATGCGGAAGCTGCGGACGGTCAGGCGAACATGCTCAAAGGCCAGGTTTCGAAGCGCATCTTTGCAGGTAACAACAGCACCTACTTTGTCGAACGCGGCGGCCAGACCTTGAAAGTCATCGTGCAGAACACTGGGGCCGATCGGCTGGCGGAAGGGCAGGAGGTCGTGCTGCGTTGGTCGCCGCAGAGCACCGTGCTGATTGCGGCAAGCTGACCTTCGCTCTGGCTCTTGCCAGGCGGCGGACAATGAGAAACACCATAGCCGGGCATAAGTCCGGAGCATTCGATGACCCTTGAATTGACGGCGCGCGACCGATCCATGCTCGACGGCGAGCAAGGCCTATCCGCAGCCGCCGCCATGAAAATCCTCGTCGCCTTCTCCAACGCGATCGGCGCGCGCAGCCTGCTCGACATCACCGGTGCCCATATCGATGGTTGTCTCTACCACGGCAAGGCAGGACTCGATTTCGTCGAACGGCTGGTCGAGGGCGGCGGGCGTGTCCGTGTGCCGACGACGCTCAATGTCGGCTCATTCGACCTCATCCATCCCGGCATGGTGAAAATGCCGGAGGCTGAGGAGGTGCCGGCGCGGCGGCTGATGAAGGCGCATCTGGAACTCGGCTGCCAGGCGACCTTTACCTGCGCGCCTTACCAGACGCGGTTTCGGCCTGAATTCGGCCAGCAGATCGCCTGGGGTGAATCCAACGCCATCGTCTTCGCCAATTCGGTGATCGGCGCGCGCACCAACCGCTATGGCGACTTCATCGATTTGTGCTGCGCCATCACCGGGCGTGCACCGGCCTGGGGCCTGCATCTCAGCGAAAGCCGGCGCGGCAGGATCCTGTTCGAGCTGGGCCTTGCCAATCCGGAACCAAGCGACAGTTTGTTCGTCGGCGTCGGACTGATCATCGGGCAAGCGAGCGTCGATCGTGTCCCGGTCATCACCGGACTGCCGCAACCGCGCGACGAGGACCAACTGAAGGCACTGGGCGCCGCCGCGGCAACGACCGGCGCCGTAGCACTGTTTCATGCCGTCGGCATTACGCCGGAAGCCGGAACGCTCGATGAGGCGTTCCAAGGCAAGGCGCCTGACGAGACGATCCGTGTCACGCGGGCGGACATCGATCACGCGCTGTCCAGATTGTCAGGAGTGGCCGACGGTGCGCCGCTTTCCGCCGTGTCGCTGGGCACCCCGCACTTCTCCCACGAAGAATGGATGCGCCTGTTGCCGATGCTGCGCGAGGTCGCGCCGGGCAGGGGGATCCCAATCTACGTCAACACCGGGCGCGCGACGCTGACGCGATTGCAGGAGCAGGGTGCGCTCGACGGCATGGCGGCGTTCGGCCTGATTCCGGTCGCCGACACCTGTACCTATGTCACCTCCATCCTCGAACGCCTCGACGGCGTGGTGATGACCAATTCAGGCAAATGGGCGCATTACGCGCCGGGCAATATCGGCGTGACCGTCGCCTTCGCCGAGATGAGGGATTGCATCCGTTCCGCTGCCGTGGGGCACGTCGTGCGGAGCGCGTCATGATACGCCCGGTGGAAACGGAAGTTACCGAGCGATCCGGTACATTCCAGCTGGCCGGCATCACGGAAGGGCAGGCCCTGGTGATTTCGCAGCCGCTCAGCTTCTGGGGCGGCATCGACGTGGAGACCGGCGACATAACAGACCATTCCCATCCCGGTCTTGGCCAGAATGTCGCCGGCAAGATCCTGGTCATGCCGAGCGGGCGCGGATCGTCTTCTTCCTCCTCGGTGCTGGCCGAGGCAATCCGCAGGGGCACGGCGCCGGCCGGCATCCTTCTGGAGCGGCCGGACCCGATCCTGGCGGTCGGCGCCATCGTCGCCGAGTTTCTTTACGGGATCAGCATGCCACTCGTGGTCTGTGACATTGCCGGCCTGCCTTCCGGCGGGCGTATTGCGGTCGGTGTCGGCGCGGATGGCGAGGCGATCGTCAGATTTGTCGGTGCGGCGACCGCCGGGGGAGCTGCGGTCTGACGCGGTTTTTCTTGCTTTGGACTCGCGTTCCACCTGCACCGTCCTGATGGGAAATGATGGTGCAGGCCTTGGCCGACGCCGGGTCCGTGACGTTATATCCTGTTCTCTAGGAGGACTGGATGGCGAGCATGGATTTCGAGCCGGACGTCGAGGTGCGCGTCAGGGAATACCGGATCGGCTGCGTCGGCGCCGGCATGATCATGGCCGAGTGCCACCTTGCTGCCTATGTGCAAGCCGAATTTCCAGTGGTGGCGATCGCGTCGCGCACGAAGGCCAGCGCCGAGAAGGTGGCGAGGCGCTGGGCAATTCCAGCCGTGCACGACACGCCGGAGCAGCTGATCGAAGACGACAATGTCGAGATCGTGGACCTTGCCTTTCCTCCCGACCAGCAGCCGGCGTTGATCCGCCATGCACTGAAGCAGAAGCACATCAAGGCGATCCTGGCGCAGAAGCCGTTGGCGCTATCTGTCGAGGAAGCCGTCAAACTGCGCGACGAGGCGGCAACTTCCGGCAAGATCCTCTCGGTCAACCAGAACATGCGCTATGACCAATCCATGCGCGTGCTGAAGCAGATCATCGATACCGGCACGCTCGGCGAAATCGTTTTCGCGCAGATCGACATGCATGCGATCCCGCACTGGCAGGCCTTCCTTGCCGATTACGACAGGCTGACACTGGCCAATATGAGCGTGCATCATCTCGACGTGCTGCGTTTCCTGTTCGGTGATCCCTTGGAGATCACGACGCTGACGCGCATGGATCCGCGCACGACCTTCGAGCATTCCGACGGCATCACGGTGTCGACCTTGCGGTTTCCTTCCGGCTTTCTGGCAGTCTCGCTGGAGGACGTGTGGTCCGGGCCGCGTCAGCAGGGCTATCGGGACGATCAGCACATCAACTGGCGCGTCGACGGCACAAAGGGTGTCGCCAAGGGCACGATCGGCTGGCCGACAGGCGTTGCATCGACCTTGACCTATGCCTCCACGGAAACGACCGGTGGAGAATGGGTCAGACCAAGCTGGGAGACGATGTGGTTCCCACATGCCTTCATCGGCGTCATGGAGCAGCTTCAGTATGCGGTGAAGACGGGCACGCCGCCGGCTCTGTCGATCGCCGACAACGTCAAGACCATGGCGCTGGTCGAAGCCGGCTACCGCTCGATGGCTGAGGGCCGCACGGTCAGGCTTTCCGAGATCGCTACCAACTGAACGTCTGTCGCCTAATAGCATGGCGTCTGAATCGCTTACCGGGAGGACTTCACCCCATGATGCAGGCAGGAATTTTCACCGGTTATTTCCCCTATGAATTGGAGGAAGCCGCCAGGCGCATCCGCGCGCTCGGTTTCAACACGGTGCAGCTCGACCTGCATTTCAGGGATATCGACCTGTCGGCCGGGCAGATCACCAGCGACAAGGCGAAAAAGGTCCGCGATACATTCCGCGACCACAATCTGCCGGTTTGCTGTATTTCAGGCTACACCAACATCATCCATCCCGACAAAGCCGAGCGCGAAAGGCGCGTGGGCTATCTCAAGGAGATCATCCGCAACGCGCGCGATTTCGGCTCGCCCTATGTGATCTCCGAAACCGGCACCTACAACACCGAATCCGACTGGGTGCATCATCCCAGGAACAAGACCGAAGAGGGGTTCCAGGAATGCCGCAAGGTGATCTCCGACCTTGCCCATACGGCCTATGACCACGGCGCGGTGTTCCTGCTCGAAACCTATGTCAATAATGTCGTCGGCTCGGTCGAAGAGACGGTGAAAATGTTCGCGCAGGTCGATCACCCCGGGCTCGGCCTGTTGATGGACCCGACCAATTATTTCGAGGCGCACAACATCGATCGCATGGACCAGGTGCTGAACCAGGTGTTCGACACGCTGACCGACAAGATCAGGATCGCGCACGCCAAGGACGTCAAGCGCTCGGGCGGCGACAAGTCGGAGAAGCACGCCGACATCGGCGACGAGAACGCCCATGAGGGGCTGACATTCCGCGGCGTCGGCGAGATCGAACTGCCCGCACCTGGTCTCGGCTCGCTGAACTATGACCTCTACCTTAAGCGGCTCAGCGAGAAGCACCCGAACATCCCGGTCATCATCGAGCACCTGACCGAGGACGACGTGCCACGCGCCAAGACATTTCTGGACGGAAAACTCCGCGCCAACGGCCTGTGAGGCGAGCGGGAGACGGCGATGGTGAAGCGCGATTACAGCCTTGTCGGCGAGAGCACCAGGCTTGCGATCGAGACGGGCTTGGCCTCGGCCGAATGGTACCACACTGATGTTTCCCGCAAGGCGATGAAGGAATTGATGCAGCGCTCCGACGGACCGGCAATCCGCGACACGGTGATCTGGCTCGCCGCGATCCTGGGCTCCGCCGCCGGCATTGTCTGGTTCTGGGGTTCGTGGTGGGTCGTGCCGTTCCTGTTCGTCTACGGTGTGCTCTACGGCTCGTCGAGCGACTCGCGCTGGCATGAATGCGGCCACGGCACGGCTTTTCGCACGCGCTGGATGAACGACGTCGTCTACCACATCGCCTCCTTCATGCTGATGCGCAATCCCGTGCAATGGCGCTGGAGCCATGCCCGCCACCACACTGATACCATCATCGTCGGCCGCGACGCCGAGATTGCCGTCATGCGTCCGCCGGATCTGCTGAAGGCGGCGCTGGCCTTCACCGGCATTCTCGACTTCCGCTATTCGCTGCCGACGCTGGCGCGCCAGGCTTTTGGCACGCTGTCTGACGACGAGAAGAGCTACATACCCGAAATGGAGTGGGCAAAAGCGGTGACTGCCGCCCGCTGGCATGTCGCGATCTATGTCGCGACGATCGCTCTCGCGATGGCGCTGAGGTCATGGATACCACTGGTGCTGATCGGCCTGCCGCGCCTCTATGGCACCTGGCACATGGTGACGACCGGCCTGCTGCAGCATATCGGCTTGGCCGACAATGTCGTCGACCACCGGCTCAACACCCGCACCGTCTACATGAACCCGATCAGCCGGTTCATCTACTGGAACATGAACTACCACGTCGAACATCATATGTTCCCGATGGTTCCCTACCATGCGCTGCCCAGGCTGCATGAACTGATCAAGTATGATCTGCCGAAGCCCAATCCGTCGATGTGGCATGCCTACCGCGAGGTCTGGCCGGTCCTGCTCCGGCAGCTGAAATACGAGGACTACTATCTCAAGCGCGAACTGCCGCTGACGGCGAGGCCCTATCGCGGCGAGTTCCACGAGGTCGATATGTCGGCGGCGGCCGAATAGCGGTCGCGAATGTCCGCGGGAGATCGAGATGGCGGATTGGGTTGACGCTTGCGTGGTTGAGATGTGGAGCAAGAGGATGTGGCGGGGGGCTTGTCATGGACGAGATCATCGAATGCCCTAAACACAATGGCCGCTTCAACTACAGGACCGGCCAGGCCAAAGGGCGCTTCGGTCTGCGTCGACCTTGCAACCTATCCGGTGAAGGTAGAGGCCGATAGGGTAATGATCCAGATATGAAGCGGGGGCACGATCAACCGATCGGCATCGCGACAGCAAGCAACAGAGGGACGTTTCAATGAGCCGGAAGAGACCAACCGTTGCCGATTTGCGCGCCATGAAGGGTAAGCGTCAGCTGACCATGCTGCGCGTGCTGACCATCGATGAGGCAGAGGCCGCCGAACGGGCGGGGGTCGACATCGTCTCGGTGCCGCCAGAACTGGTGCTCAATCCGCAATATCGCGATGCGGCGCCAAGCCTGTTCACCATGCCGGGCGAGAATTTCTTCGAGATCGGCACTGCGGATGATTTCCTGCGCTGGGCCTTCCGGCTCTACAAGGCAGGCGCCGACGCGGTTTATTGCAGCGCCGGCTACGCCACCATCAAGCGGATGGCGGACGACGCCATTCCCGTCATCGGTCACGTCGGCTTGATCCCGTCCCGCGCGACCTGGACCGGAGGCTTCAAGGCAGTCGGCAAGAGTGCCGACACCGCCATGCAGATATTCGAGGCGGTGAAGCAGCTGGAGGCGGCCGGCGCGATCGGCGCCGAAATAGAAGTGGTGCCGGTCGAGGTGGCCAAGGCGATCTCGGAGCGCACTTCGCTTATCATGCTGTCGATGGGCGCGGGCACCGGCTGCGACGCGCAATATCTGTTCGCCGACGATATCCTTGGCCAGAACAGGGGCCACATGCCGCGCCACTCAAAGGTCTACCGCAACTTTGCCGCCGAGTATGACCGGCTGCAGGCGGAGCGGGTGGCGGCATTCTCCGAATATGTCGCCGACGTCAACAGCGGCGCCTATCCCGAGGACAGGCACATCGTGCACATGGACCCGGCCGAGCTAAAGCTGTTCCTGGACAAGGTCGGCCGGAGCTAGGGCCGGCCGCCAGGCATTGCCCGCCAGTGCGGCGTGAAGTGCTTCCGCATCGACCCCGAGTGGCCGGTCTTCCTTCAGCGTCGGAACGAGCGCGCGTATCGCAGTGTGGATCGCTGATGTGCGTGGCGCCAGCGTCAACGCTTCGCGCAGGTCGACGGCTTGGGCTGCGGCCATCAGCTCGAAGGCGATCAGCCGCCTCCACAGCGCGATTATCGCAGCGCATTTAGACACTGTCAGGGGTGTCTGCGTGGCATGATCCTCGACGCCCTCGGAAACCGGCAGGAAGTCGAGCATCACCGGATTGGCCTTGTGGCGGATGGCGGCCAGGATCGATGTCGCGGTCTTCTGCAGCGGCACGAAGCCGGCCGACGCGCCTCCGACCGGCGACAGATATTTCGGCAAGCCATTGCGGCCCGAGCCGGTGAGCTGGATGAAGCGGGCAGCGCTGGCAGCCGCACATTGAGCGATTGCCAGGCTTAGCGCCTCGAAGGCGAGCGAGAGCGCCGCGGTGTGGAAGTTGCCGGTCGACATCACCACGCCGTCGTCGGCCAGAACCAGCGGGTTGTCGGCGGCGGCGTTGAGTTCGATCTCGACGGCACGTTTTGCCTGACCGATCGCCTCGATCAGTGCGCCATGGATCGAGGGCATGCAGCGGATCGACAGCGGATCTTGTATTGTGGTGGGCCTCGGCGCTTCGTCGCGGGCGAGAAGATCGTGCAGCGCCTTGGCGGCCTCCTGTTGGCCGGCGGCGGGCCGCGCCATGTGCAGGCGCGGATCGAGGATGGTGGGGTTGGCGCCAATGCCTTCCATGGTCAGCGCGCCGGCCTGCTGTTGCTGGGCTAGCGCGGACAGCGCATCGATCACCACGAGCGCGCCGCCGCCGGCGGATACCGCGGATGCGTTGATCAGCGACAGCCCGTCCTTGGGCGCCAGGCCGATGGGGCCGAGGCGGGCCATCATCAGCGCCTTGACTGCCGGCATGCGCCTTCCCTGATAATCGGCTTCGCCTTCGCCGATCAGCAGGCGGGCGATCGCGGTCATCAACACCAGGTCGCCGGCGCCGATCGAGCCGAGCGACGGCATCACCGGATGGACGCCGGCATTGAGGACGTCGACCAGGGCGACGAACACGGCGGGTGAGAGGCCGGAGCCGCCGGCCGACAGCATTGTCAGGCGGGCGAGCATGGTTGCCCGCACGGCCTCGACCGGCAGCGCTTCGCCGACCGCGCCGCTGCGGCCCTCCAGCAACTGCCGCTGGAAGGCGCTGGCGTCACCCTCGACCGATGTGCCGAGATTGGCGCCGAGACCGGTGTTCAGGCCATAGATCTGCTGACCGGAAGCGGCGGCCTGGTCGAGCACCTTTCGCGCCTTCTCCAGCCTGCCGAGGACACCGGGTCCGATCTCCACCTTGCGCGCTTCGCGGGCGACGGTCGCGACATCGCCGACACCGACGCCGGCCCCGGTGAGGACGAGCGCGCTCATGCGAAGCGCAGCCTCTGGCCGATGCCTTGCGCCTGTGCCTTGGCCAGCATCGCCTTGCCCAGAGCGATGTCGGACAGCGACAGGCCGCGATGCCAGAACAGGATTGTCTCGTCGTCGCTTTCGCGACCCGGCTTGAGGCCAGCGGCGATCTGGCCGAGCTCGGCATGCAGCGTCTCTTCGCTGAGCCGCCCGGTCTCGACATGGGCGCGCAGCGAGCCGAACTTGCCGCCTTTGCACTGCCCCCAGTCGTCGACCACCATCTTCTGCATGATGTCGGTCAGCGACAGCTCCACCGCGCTCATCGTGCCATAGGGGACGACCAGCGCGCCCCGCTTGATCCATTCCGTCTTGAGCAGTGGTTGCGGTTCGGGCAGGCGCGAAGCTTCGATGACGATGTCGGCGCCTTCGACGCAGCTTTGCCAGTCGGCCACCGCCCTGACCGGCTTGCTGAGATCGGCGGAGAGTTTCGCTGCAAATCCGTCGCGGCTTTCGGGCCGGCGCGAATGGACGCGGATCTCGTCGAAGTCGAAGAGATGGTCAAGCAGGCGCACGTTCCAGTAGGCGGTGCCGCGCGCGCCGATATGGGCCAGCACCTTCGAATTCCTGCGCGCCAGATGTTTGGCGCCGATGGCGGTGACGGCGCCGGTGCGCATGTCGGTGATGACGGTGGCGTCGAGAATGGCGCGCGGCGTACCGGTGCGCGGGTCGAACAGATTGAGGATGGCGAACTCGGAAGGCAGCCCTTGCAGATAGTTGTCGACATAGTCGCCGACGATCTTCACGCCCGCCGCATCGAGTGGCGCCACATAGCCGCGCAGCACGTTGAAATGGCCGTGGAAGGACGGGTCGGGCTCCAGGTGGACGCGCGGCTCGATCACCGTCTGGCCCTTGCCTTGCGCCACGAGCCCGGCCTCGACCGCGCCGATGATTTCTCCATCGGTCATGGCAAGGGCTTCGATGTCGAGGGCATTGAGGTAGTCGATATAGATAGGCTTCATGCGTGCATGGTTCCTCGGAGTCCCCGTTCACTCCATAACAGGCAAACAGGCGGCACGAAAGTTTGTTGGATAATCTATGGGCTGAGCCAGCCGAATGCTGTTCAAACCGGGCGAAAGTTCCGCCGCGTTGCCTTGCCTTGAAGCGGAGCTTTCGCCGGTGCGCCAATCAGCGAAACGGATCACCAAAAGTGCTGGATTTTCCGGATATTGCGCCAGTTTCGGCAATCATTCCGGCCACCCGTCGAATATCGTCGCGAGCATGGATTGTTGAACGCGGATTCATTTGACGAAGCGACGCTGAGCCGATTAGCTTTCCGTCCCAGGGGTGGCAGGGCTGCCACCGGGGTAAGACGGACAATGAACGCAATCGGTCGGCCGAGTCTCAGGAGTCTGAACCAGGAAGGCATTGTCTTTGCCATCGCGGTGGTTCTGTTCGTCGCCGCGGCGATCGGCCTGCCCGGCTTCATCGATCCCAACAACCTCGTCGCCATCGTGCGCTCGGTGTCGGTGCTCGGCATATTGGCGCTCGGCATGGCCGTGGTCATCATCGGGCGGGGCATCGACTTGTCGGCCGTGGCGATCATGGCGATGTCGGTCGCCTGGTACCTGCAACTGCTCAACACCGGAACACCGGATGGGCTGGCCTTCGCCTATGTGCTGGCCGGCGTGCTCGCCATCGGGCTGCTCAACGGCTTTCTCGTCGCCTACGCCGATGTGCCGGCGATCTTCGTCACGCTGGCGACCGGTTCCTTCGTGTTCGGCTATGTCCGTTCGCAATTGATCACGCAGGATGCCGTGCCGGTCCCACAGGGTCACTGGGTGGAACTGCTCGGCGGCCTGCGCTTCCTCGACATCCCGATCGAGGTGTTCGTCTTCGCGGGGCTCGCCTTCCTGTTCTTCCTGTTCCTGCGCTACACCAAATGGGGCCGCTATATCTATTTCGCCGGCGACAATCCGGTCGCGGCGCGCAACATCGGCATTCCGGTGCGGCCGATGCTGGTGCTGCGCTATGTGCTCTCTGCTTTCGTGGCGCTGATCGCAGGCCTGCTGACGGCGGCCAGCCTGCATTCGATCAACACCCGGATCGTCAATTCAACGCTGCTCTATGACATCGTGCTGGTGGCGGTGATCGGCGGCATCGGGTTGTCGGGCGGGCGAGGGGGGGTGCGCAACGTGCTGGTCGGAGCGGCTCTGATCGGCATCCTGCTCAACGCCATGACCATCATCGACATCCCGCTGCTCTACCAGAACCTGATCAAGGCGGCGATCCTGCTCGGCGCCATCATCGTCGACGGCATCATCAATCCGCGCGACGAACAGACTGCACAGCAGGGCGACATTTAGAGCAGATGGGCTGGCCCATCTGCTCGGGGTACCCGGTGGGATCAAGACGATCTTCCGGCAATGAAAACCGAACCAGAGGATGAGACATGAAACCGATCAGAACACTCATGGCGGCGGCCACAGCCCTTGCTGTCACCGCCTTCGTGGCGCCGACTTTCGCTGCTGACGATCCAGGCCCCGCTGCCTATGCACAAGCGCTGAAAGGCAAGCGCGTCATGCTGGTGCCACTGGCGATGGGCTTCGACCTGGCACAGGGTTGGGCGCATTATCTGAAGAAGGAGGTCGACGCATGGGGCGGCACGTTCGAGACGCGCGATCCGAACTGGGTCGTCGATGCCGGCGCGCAGGCGATCACCGACGCCATCTCGTCGGATACCAGGCCTGATGTGCTGATCATCCATGCACCGGACCTCAACTCCTATTCCAAGCTGATGAAGAAAGCGCAGGCCGCCGGCACCTATGTGATACTCGTCGACAATCCGGCCAACTTCCCCGCCGACGCTTTCGTCGGCAGCGACTGGGACCGGCTCGGCCAACTCGAGGCGGAAGCGGCGATCAAGGGCTGCGGCGAGAACTCGTCCAAGAAAATCGGGCTGGTGCAGGGCGACCAAGCCAACTCTTCCAGCCTTTATCAATATGCCGGCATCATGAAGGTGCTGGACAAGCATCCCGACTTCAAGGTCGTGGCCAAGCCCGACTCCAACTGGGACGCGACGACCTCGCGCAATGTGACGACGACGATGCTGCAGCAGAACCCGGACATCTGCTCGATCATCGATTTCTGGGACGGTGACGCCACCGGCGCATCGGCCGCGATCCGCGACGCCAAGCTCGACGGCAAGGTGTTCCTGGTCACCACCGGCGGCGGCGAAAAGGCGGCCGATTGCGACAAGCTGCAGGACGGCACCTATGGCGCCGTGGTGATGACCGATCTCGCCCGCCAGTCGGGCGACATGAACGCCATCATCAAGTTCCTGCTGCAGAGTGGCCAGCCGGCCGGTACCTCGCACACCTACATCTACACGCTGGAGAAGGCGACGACCAAGGCCGACCTCAAGCCCGAGAGCTGCTGGGATTTGAAGGCGCTGCAGGCCGAGGCGGCGGCGAAGTAGGTCGATCGTCTCCTGTAGGTGTCAACGAGGTGGCCGGATTGCCCGGCCACCTCTTCGCTTGTTTCTCTTGCAGCAGTGACCTGATGACCTTTCGCGAACGCCTCCAGTCCTGGCGCTACAATCTCGTGCCCGACCATCTCGTCGGCGAGATACTGACCAAGCGCTGGACCGACAACGCCATACCCTTCCTGGCGCTGGTGGCGACGCTCGGCGTGTTCGGCTCGATCATTCCGGGCTTCTTCAAGCTATCCTCGCTGCAGGAATCGACCCGGCAGCTCGGCGAGTTCTCGATGGTCGTCACCGGCATGACCGTGGTGATGCTGGGCGGCGGCATCGATCTGTCGGTCGGTTCGATCTTCGCGCTGTCCTGTTTCTCAGCCGTCTATGTCTTCTTCATCCTTGAACAATCGATCTGGCTGGCGCTGGCCGCCTCGCTGGCCACCGGCCTGGTTTTCGGAGCGATCAACGGCTATCTCGTCGGCTATCTCAGGCTGCGCGCCTTTCTCACCACGCTGGTGACCTTCATCTTCGGGCGGGCGCTGTTCGATATTCTGGTCACCACCTACGCCGCCGACGTACAGCTTTCGCAGGCCAAATCGGATGTGCTGGATTTCATCGGCGACAGCACCTTCTGGGGGCTCTCGGTCTCCGTGTGGCTGGCGATAATCCTGGCAATCATCACCCATATAGCGCTGACGCGCTCACGGCCGGGCTGGCATGTGCTGGCGGTCGGCGGCTCCCGGCGTTCGGCGCACAATGCCGGCATCCGGGTGCGCCGCACGGTGTTCATGACCTATGTCTTTTCCGGTTTCTGCGCCTCCATCGGCGGCTTTCTTATCGCCTGCCGGCTGAGCGGGGCAGGGCCGGGGACCGGCCTCAACCTCGAAATCATGGCGCTGACGGCGGCGGTGGTCGGCGGTGTCAGCCTTGGCGGCGGCCGAGGCTCGGTGATCAAGGGGCTGATGGGCGCCATCATCGTGCTGACCATGACCAATGGGCTGATCCGGCTGGGCTACGGCACCGGAACCAACCAGATGGTGCTCGGCATCATGCTGGCGGTGGCGGTGACCATCGACATCCGCTGGCTGAAGAACCGCCACAAGGTGTTGAACGAGGTCTATGTCGCGCCGGTCTATCTCAAGATGGGCGAAACACTGTCCGCGGTGCCGGGCTCCGGCACGCCTTACGCACTCGACAACCGGTTGTCGGCCGCCGACCATATCGGGCTTGGCGAACTGGAAGGACCGGAAGACGTCATCCTCGACCGCGACGACCATCTCTATTGCGGCACCCGCCACGGCGAGATCGTCCGTTTCTTCGCGCCGGATTATGTCAGGTCGGAAGTGTTCGCCCACATCGGCGGCTTTCCGCTGGGGCTCGCGTTCGACAAAGCGGGCAATCTGATCAGCTGCGTCGGCGCCATGGGGCTCTACTCGGTCTCGCCGGATCGCCAGGTGAAACGCCTGTCGGCGGAGACGTCGCGTTCCTGGACCTCGATCGTCGACGATGCGCGGCTGCGCGATCCCAACGACTGCGACATCGCGCCGGACGGCCGCATCTATTTTACGGATTCAACGAAGCGATACGACGCTCATGATTGGGCGCTGGACTCGATCGAAAACCGCGCCACCGGCCGGCTGCTGGTCTACGATCCCCGGGATGGGTCGACAAGGACGCTGCTCGACGGTTACCGCTACACCAACGGCGTCTGCATGGCCCATGACGGCAAGTCGCTGTTCTTCGCCGAAAGCTGGGCCTGCCGCGTGCATCGCTACTGGCTGCAAGGGCCGAAGGCCGGCACGGCCGAATGCGTCATCCGCGACATGCCGGGATATCCCGACAACATCAACCGCGCCTCGGACGGCAATTACTGGATGGCGTGGCTGGGCATGCGCACGCCAAGCTTCGACCTCTCGCTGCGCCACCCCGACATGCGCAAGCGCATGACGCGCCGGCTGCCGCAGGACGAATGGCTGTTCCCTAACATCAACACCGGCGGCGTGGTGAAATTCGACGACAAGGGCGGCATCGTCGAGGCGATGGGTGACTTGACAGGCGGCGCTCACCCGATGGTCACCTCGATGCGCGAGCACAAGGGATATCTCTTCGTCGGCGGCATCCTCAACAACCGCATCGGCCGCTACAAGATTTCAGGCGCCGACCCGAACTGGACCAGCCCTGCTTCGTACTGGGGCGCTCAGCCATGATCCTCGATCCGATCCTGGACATGTTCCGTGGCAAGGCGGTCACCATCCCGCCACTCGACGGCGCCTTCCGTCCCAACACGCGGCTCGACGATGCACCGGCTTTCGCCGAGTTGACCGAGCCTGACAATCTGCTGGTTGCCGATGGCCGGCTGCTGGCATCAAGCGGCAACGCCGTCCACGTGATTGCTGCTGGTGCGGAACCTTTCGTGGTCGAGACCTTTCCGTCTTCCGTCACGGCGCTGGCGATGTCGCCTTCAGGCGAACTGACGGTGGGGCTGGAGAGCGGCAAGCTGTTGATCGCAAGCAGGGAAGTGTCCTTGCCGGCAGATATCGGCTGCGTCACCGCACTGGCCTATGCAGGAGACGGCACGCTGTGGCTGGCCAATGGTTCGGCCGAATTCTGGCCTTCGCAATGGGCCGCCGACCTGATGAAGAAGGGCGCCTCCGGTTCGCTTTGGAAACGGGACCCGGCCGGTGGCGCGTTCCGCAAGGTGGCCGGTGACATCGCCTTTCCCTACGGGCTTCACACCCTTGGCAGCGATGTGCTGGTGAGCGAGAGCTGGCGTCACCAACTTGTGCGCTTCGATGGCGCGACCGGCAACCGCTCGACGGTGCTGACGCATCTGCCGGGCTATCCCGCGCGACTCGCGCCGGCCAGTGATGGCGGCGCTTGGTTGACCCTGTTCGCCCCGCGCAACCGCCTGATCGAATTCGTGCTGCAGGAAACGACCTATCGCCAGGACATGATCGACCAGGTGCCGCCGGCCTACTGGATTGCTCCCGCGCTGGCATCCAACCGCAGTTTCCTCGAGCCGTTGCAATGCGGCGGCATCCGCACAATGGGCATTCACAAGCCATGGTCGCCGAGCCGCTCCTACGGGCTGGTGGTCAGGCTGGATCAAAAGTTGCAGCCGCGATTCAGCCTGCACAGCCGCGCCAATGGCTCGCGCCACGGCATCTGCAGCGTGGTGGAGAAGGGCGGCCAATTGTTCATAGCTTCCAGGGGTGGCGACTGCATTCTGGCCGTTGACCTCGCCATGGGAGGCTTCTGATGGAACCGATCGTTCGACTGGAGAATGTCACCAAGACCTATCGCGGCGTGCCGGCGGTGAAGAACGTCAGCTTCGACCTGCGCAAGGGCGAGATCCATGCGCTGCTCGGCGAGAACGGCGCGGGAAAATCGACGCTCACCAAGATCATCGCCGGGGTCGTCGACGCCACATCCGGCAAGATGTTCCACAACGGCCGGGAGATCGCCTACGCCTCGCCGCATGCCGCACTCGAAGCCGGCATCGCCATGGTGTTCCAGGAGACCAGCCTGGTGCCGTCGATGACCGTGGCGCAAAACCTCTATCTGGGCACGGAAAAGTTCCTCAACCGGCTGCGCGGCACGTATATTTCGGCGCAGCAGTTCCTGCAGTCGCTGAACTTTCCGGTCGATCCGAACGCCATGGTGGCGACGCTGGGTGCCGCCAAGCGGCAGATGGTCGAGATCGCGCGCGCCGTCCACCACAATGCCGAGATCATCATCTTCGATGAACCGACGGCGACGCTGACACCCGAGGAAAAGCGGCATTTCTTCGCGCTGATCCGGCGGCTGAAGACGAACGGCGTGTCGATCGTCTTCATCAGCCACGCCTTGGAAGAGGCCCTGATGATCGCCGACCGCATCACCATCCTGCGCGACGGCGAGCTGGTCATCACCGACGAAACGTCGGCCTTCGACCGGGACGGGATCGTCGCCGCCATGGTCGGGCGCACGTTGTCGGGCCAGATCTACCGCCAGCGTGACGAGGCCAGGCTGCGCAAGGCCGGCAAGAAGGTGCTGTCGGTGCAGGACATCTCGATGAGCAATGTCGTGCGCAACAATTCCTTTTCGATCTTCGAGGGCCAGATTACCGGCGTGTTCGGGCTGATCGGCTCCGGCCGCACCGAGACCTTCAAGATCGTGTCGGGCATCTACAAGCGCGATTTTTTGCGCGGCGGCACGATCGAGCTGGATGACAGGCCGGTGCGCTATCTCGTGCCGAGCGAAGCGGTGGCCGACGGCATCGTCTACGTCACCGAGGACCGCAAGAGCGAAGGCATCTTCGAGACGATGGGGATTGCCGAGAACCTGTTCGGCGGGCTGCTGGCGGCTGGCCGCGAAAAGGCCTGGGTGATCAACCAGCAGGAGATGCGTCAGCTTTCGGCGGAATGGACCAAGACGCTGAACATCAAGACGATCAACGACAATGCGCGTGTGGTCGAGCTGTCCGGCGGCAACCAGCAGAAGGTGGTGATCGGCAAGGGGCTGGTGCAGCAGCCGCGCATCGTCATCTTCGACGAACCGACGCGCGGCGTCGATGTCGGCGCCATCGCCGAGATCCACCAGATCATCAACCGGCTCGCCGACGACGGGCTCGCGGTGGTGGTCATCTCGTCCTATTTGCCGGAGATCATGAACCTGTCGGACCGCATTCTCGTGTGCCGGCAGGGGCGTATCGTGGAAGAGTTTTCGCCGGCGGAGGCGACGGAGGAGAAGATCATGTATGCGGCGGTGCATTAGGATGTGCCGATATTCAGGTGAGGCCGGCCTGCAAATGGCTGATACCTGCGCTTCCGGTGCTCACGTACGAAAAGTACGCTCCGCTCCGGTTCTCGCTATCAACCATTTTCGACTCGGCCTGACCTGAATCTCAACACATCCTGACGCTGCCGCTATGACGCAGAAAGGGCTAATGTGCCAATCAAATGAATGGACTGCGGGAGGCTATTGAGCTTCCGATTCAATCAACCGGCGCCGAAACGAAAGGACCACATCATGGCCACCACAAAACTCCTCAGCGACACCGAGGTGGAGAAGATCCCGGCGGTCAAGGCGGTGTTCGACGATATCCGCGTGACGCGCAAATCGGATTTCGTCAACAATTTCTGGCGCGGGTTGGCCAATGACCCGGCAGCGCTGAAGCGGATCTGGGAGCAGTTGAAGGTGGTGATGGTCGCGGACAGCGCCATCGACCCGCTGGCCAAGGAAATGATCTACATCGCGGTTTCGACGGCCAACGGCTGCTCCTATTGCGTCCACTCGCACACGGCGGCCGCGCGCGCCAAGGGCATGACCGACGCGCAGCTTGGCGAACTGATCTCGATCATCGGCTTGGCCGGCCAGACCAACCATCTGGTCACGGCCATGCAGATCCCGGTCGATCCGCAATTCGAGGTGAAAAGCTAGCCGCCGGCCGGGGCTATCGGCGCGGCGCGAACATTTGTCCCCATGCTGTTAAGGAAGTGACATGTAACGGCACTAAGGAAGCCACACGCGAAGTCGCCGGCCCGTGGTTTTCCGGCAGCCGGCTCTCGCAGTGGAGCCGGCATGAAAATCGTCCAGATCACCGATACCCATTTCAGCCCGACCAAGCCGCATTTCAACGGCAATTGGGCGCCGTTGGCCGCCTGGATCGAGCAGAGCGGCGCCGACCTCGTCATCCACACAGGCGACCTCAGCGTCGATGGTGCCGACAAGGATGCCGACATCAGCTTCTGCATGAATCTGATGCGGGAGATTTCAGTCCCGATGCTGCTTGTGCCCGGCAATCACGATGTCGGTCATCTGCCCGGCTCGCTGCAGCCGGTCAATGCCGAACGCCTTCAGCGCTGGCGTCAGCTGGTCGGCCCCGACTACTGGAGCGAAGACGCTGGAAATTGGCGCTTCATCGGGCTCGACAGCCTGCTGATGGGCTTTGAAGACGCCGAAGAGGAAAAACAGTTCGAATGGCTGCAAACCGTGCTGGAAAGCCGCGGCGGCCGGCGCCTCGCGCTTTTCGCCCACAAGCCGCTGTTCATCGACGAACCCGGTGAAGGTGATACCGGCTATTGGAGCATCCGCCCGGCACAACGCCAACGGCTCTACGATCTGATCGCCGCCCACGACGTCGCGCTGTTCGCCAGCGGTCACCTGCACCGGGCATGGCAAGGCAAATACGAAAACACAGCGCTGGTATGGGGCCCATCGGCGGCCTTCGTCGTCGGCGACATGGAGCGCGACATGCCGGGCGAGCGGCTGCTCGGCGCGGTCGCCCATGATTTTGGTGACAGGGTCACCAGCAAGATCGTCGCGGTCCCCGGCATGGCCGTCCACGTCCTCGATGACATGGTCGAGGAGGTTTATCCGCACGAGGCGCACAAGGTTCGAAAGAGGGTCGCGTCATGAGTGCGCTCTCGCTTCGCGGCCTGAATAAGTCGTTTGGCGGCAATGCCGTCCTGAACGGCGTCAGCATTGATGTCGAAGCGGGCGAGTTCATTGCCCTGGTCGGCCCCTCGGGCTGCGGCAAAAGCACCTTGCTGCGCATTCTTGCCGGGCTTGATCATGCCGACAGCGGCGAGATATTCGTCGGCGGCAAGGACATGTCGGCGGTTGCCGCGGCCGACCGCAACATCGCCATGGTGTTCCAGTCCTACGCGCTCTATCCGCATCTGACGGCTGGCCAGAACATCGCGGTTCCGCTGGCCATGAAGCGGTTGAGCCGGACGCAGCGGCTGCCGCTGGTCGGCTCCGTCCTGCCAGGCCAGAAAGAAATCCGCACCGGCATTTCGCGCGATGTCCGCGAGATGGCGACGGTGCTCAAGATCGACCATCTGCTCGACCGCAAGCCGGGACAGATGTCGGGCGGGCAGCGGCAGCGCGTGGCCCTGGCGCGCGCCATGGTGCGCCATCCCAGCATCTTCCTGATGGACGAGCCGCTTTCCAATCTCGACGCCAATCTGCGCGTCCATGCCCGCGGCGAGATCGTCGAACTGCACCGCCGCGCCGGCGTGCCGACGCTCTATGTGACGCATGACCAAGCCGAAGCGCTTTCGATGGCCGACCGCGTGGCGGTGATGATTGGCGGCAATCTGCTGCAACTGGCCGCCCCCGAGACGATCTACAACGATCCGGCTCATATCCAGGTCGCCCGTTTTGTTGGCCAGCCCAGGATCAACATCATACCGGCGCTCGCCGAAAACGGTCGGGTGAGTTTTGAGGGCATCCGGCTGGCTCTGCTTGAGAAAGTGGCCAATGGCCCGGTCAGCCTCGGCATCCGGCCCGAATTCGTCAAACTTTCGCCCAGCGGTCGGAGCGGCCTTGGCGGGCGGATCGAGCGCCTGGAATTCCTGGGATCCGAAGTCATTGCCCATTGCCGGCTGGACGCGACCGGCGACATCGTCATAGCCAAGCTGGCGCCGCACGAGGCGAGGAACCTGATTGCTGGAATGCCGGTGGGTGTCTTTCTGTCACCCGAAGAGGCCATGGTCTTCGGGCCGGAGGGAAGGCGGCTGCGCACGGCGAGTGCCGCGCCCGCGCGCCAGGAGCCGGCCTATGTCTAGCGTCGCGGTGGCGGGCAATGTCCCGAGCGCCGCCGCATTTCATCGGCGCAGCGAGGACCGGATCGCCTGGCTGCTGGCGGCTCCGGCGATCGTGCTTTTGCTGCTGTTCGTGCTGCTGCCGGTGGTTGCCGTCATCTTTCTCGGCTTCACCGATTTCGAGCTCGGTTACGGCAAATTCCGCCTGGTCGGTTTGGAGAATTACGCGCATCTCCTGACCGATCGCACCTTCCGCAGATCACTGTGGAACACGTCGGTCTATACGGCGATCGTGGCGCCGGTCTCGATCGTGCTCGGCCTCGGCGTTGCCTTGCTGATCGAAGGCGAGCCGCGAGCGCGCGGCTTTTTCCGCACCGTCTATTTCCTGCCGGTGGCGTCGCTGATCGTCGCCATGGCGACCGTCTGGCAATATCTTTTCCATCCGACGATCGGGCCGCTCAACGCGCTGCTTTCGCTGGCCGGCATTCCCGGCCCGAACTGGCTCGGCGCCTCGAACACCGTGCTCTACAGCCTGTCGATCATCGGCGTCTGGCAGTCGGTCGGTTTCAACATGGTGCTGTTCCTGGCCGGCCTGACGGCGATCCCGCGCGAGCTCTATGCCGCTGCTCACGTCGACGGTGCGAAATCGGCGCTCGACCGCTTCTTCCTGGTCACCTGGCCGATGCTCGGGCCGACGACATTGTTCGTCGTCACCATCAGCATCACCAATGCGGTGAAGGTCTTCGAAACCGTGAAGATGCTGACCGACGGCGGACCCAACAAGGCCTCCGAAGTGCTGCTGTTCACCATCTACCAGGAAGGCTTCGTCTATCTGCGTGTCGGCTATGCCTCGGCAATGACGGTGGTCTTCCTGGCGATCCTCGTCGTGCTGATGTTCCTGCAATATCGCGTGTTGGACCGGCGGGTGCACTACACATGACCAGCATCCCGGCCGGCCGCTTCATCCGCTTCACGCTGCTTTCGCTTGGTGCGCTGATGATCCTTGCGCCCTACATCTTCATGATCTCGACCGCGGGCAAGACGCAGAGCGACATCTTCACCTCGTCGCTGTCGCTCATGCCTGAGCACTTCTACTTCGCCGAGAATTTCGCCAAGGCGCTGAACAAGGTGCCAATGGCAACGCTGCTGTGGAACGGCGTTGTCGTCTGCGGCCTGATCTTCTTCTTCCAGGTGCTGGTCGCCATCCCTTGCGCCTACGCCATGGCCAAGCTGAAATTCCGTGCCGCCCGGCTGATGATGGTGCTGGTCATGCTCGGCCTGCTGGTGCCGATCCACGCCACGGCGCTGCCGCTCTATGTCGCTTTCGACCGCATGTCGCTGCTCAACAGCTACACCTCGCTGGTGGCGCCGTTCACCATATCGGTGTTCGCGATCTTCATGTTCCTGCAGTTCTTCCGCGCCATGCCCGATGACCTCATCCACGCGGCGCGGCTGGACGGCATGTCCGAACTCGGCATTGTCGCGCGCGTCATCGTTCCCAACGCGTGGCCGGCCGTCACCGCCTTCGCGATCTTTTCCGTCGTCGCCCACTGGAACGATCTCTATTGGCCGCTGATCGTCGTCAGCAAGCAGGCCTACGCCACGCCGCCGCTCGGCCTGATGTATTTCCGCGCCGCCGAGGCAGGCGACGACTACGGCGCGCTGATGGCCGCCACGCTGATCATCACCCTTCCACTCGTCGTCGCCTTCCTGTTCGCACAGAAGCGCTTCGTCGAAGGCATCACCATGACCGGTCTCAAAGGTTGACCGGGTCGAACCAGGAGCACGAGCACATGAAGCAACTTCCCAGGATTATCGCGGCGGCGGCGGTCTCGCTGACCTTCGCCCTTCCGGCCTATGCCGACACGACGCTGACGGTCCATTATCCGATGCCCGGCTTCTTCAAGAACGTGATGGACACGATCTCGAAGAAGTTCATGGAAGAAAACCCTGATATCAAGATCCAGTTCGCCAGCCCGTCCGCCACCTACGAGGAAGGCATCCAGACCATCCTTCGCCAGGCCGGCACCGACGAAATGCCCGACATCACCTTCATCGGCTTGAACCGCCTGCGCATGGTCAACGAGCGCAACGTTCCCGTCGATCTCGGCCCGCTGGTCAAGAAGGAAGGCAACATGGCGGAGCTCGGCTTCTCCGACACCATCCTGAAACTGGCGCAGGTCAACGGCAAGCAGGTTGGGCTGGCCTTCGCCACCTCGAACCCGATCATGTATTATAATGCCGACCTGGTGAAAGCCGCCGGTGGTGACCCGGACAATCCGCCCAAGACCTGGGACGAGGTGATCGCGCTCGGCGGCAAGATCAAGGCGCTCGGCAATGGCGTCGACGGCATCGACTTCCGCTGGCAGGGCGACGACTGGATGTTCTCGGCGCTGCTGTTCGGCGCTGGCGGCAAGATGCTGAACGAGGACGAGAGCAAGGTCGCGTTCAACGGGCCTGAAGGCGAGAAGGCGGTCGAGATACTGCAGCGGATGGTGAAGGAGGGCGGCATGCCGGTCTTCACCAAGCCGGCTGGCGAGCAGGCTTTCGCGGCCGGCAAGGTCGGCTTCGAATTCCAGACCACCGGCGCCTTGGTCAACACGATCAAGAATGTCGGCGACAAGTTCACGCTGCGCACCGCCAAAATCCCGCTGATCGATCCGGTCAACGGCCATCTGCCGACCGGCGGCAATGCCGTGGTCATCCTGACCAAGGATCCCGCCAAGCAGGACGCCGCCTGGAAGTTCGCGAAATTCGCAGCTGGCCCTTATGGCGCGTCGGTCGTCGTGCCGGGTACGGGCTATGTCCCCAAC
This sequence comes from Mesorhizobium sp. ES1-4, assembly GCF_020164745.1. Classification (GTDB taxonomy): domain Bacteria; phylum Pseudomonadota; class Alphaproteobacteria; order Rhizobiales; family Rhizobiaceae; genus Mesorhizobium. The sequence goes on from NZ_JAIUGV010000009.1 coordinate 254,962, forward strand.
AACGAGCTCGCGGCGAAATCGCCGGAATATCTCGGCGATTTCTACAAGAAGAATCCGCTGTTCCAGGCCGGCCTCAGCCAGATGCCGCGGATGATTCCGTGGTATGCTTTCCCGGGCACCAACGGTGTGAAGGTGACGCAGACCATCGTCGACAACTTGTCCCGCATCGTCGACCAGTCGGCTGAGCCGAAGGCAGCGCTCGCTGATGCGGCAAGCGACGTCGAAGGCATGCTGCCGACGCAATAAAGCTTTGCCGGAACATCGCCGCGCCCACGGCGCGGCGATGCCGGACGGTCAAGCCGGTCGATAGACCTTCTCTGCCGTATTCCAGAAGATGTCCGCCTCGGCGGCCGCGCCGTGCTTCGCCACCGCATCGCGGTGCGCCTTGATCAGCTCGGCGTGGCTGGTCCACAACTTCTCGATCGGGAAGTTGGAGCCGAACATCAGGTGGTCCGCGCCTAGTATCCCGATCGCGTTGTCGACGATATAGGCGATCAGCGCCGGATCGTTGCGGTGGACGAAGGTGCCAAGACCGGACAGCTTGGCGTAGAAGTTCGGCGCCGCAGACAGCGTGCGCAGGCCAGCTTTCCAGGCTTCCGTGGTTTCCTGATCCATGCCGGTCAGCATGCCGGCATGGGTGAGGATGAAATCGATTTCGGGATTTTCCCCGACCAACGTCAGCCCGTCCTTCATCTGCGCAGGAAAAAGCTGCAGGTCGAAGGACAGGCCATAGTCCTTCAGCCGCGCCACATTGGCTCGCACGTTCGGGTCGATGACCTGATCGGGACCCGTGGCGAACCGGAAGGCCGGCGTCTCGTGCCAATGCAACTGCATGCGCACGCCGCGCAGCAGCGGATATTTTTTCAAGCGGTCGATCTGGGGTCTGGCATCGTCCACCGTCATGTCGGTATAGCCGACGATGGCGTGCGGCCAGCCGGTCTCATCAGCCGTTTTCTGCAGGAAGGCGACTTCCTTTTCGAAATCCTCCTTAGCCCAGTTGGTCTGGACGTAGACCGCTTTTTCCACGCCGGAACCCTGCTGGTCGGCGAGAAACTCCGCGATCGGGTAGTCGCGGCGGATCGGCTCGTAGGGGCCGAAGATGCGCGGCACCATCGGCCCGACCAGCCACGGCTGGTCCTGCTGGCGCCAGATGTGGAAATGTGCGTCGATGGCTTTCTGCATCATGATACCCTTTTCCAGATTGTCGCTGCCCTTGGGGCAGGGCGGGCAAGCGACAGGATGAAATCGGTGAGGCTGCTCATCGACGAGCCGTCGACCAGATCGTCGAGCACCGGCAGGATGGCGCGAAGTGCTGCCGTTGCCGGCTGGAACCTGGGGTCGCCGGCCAAAGGTGTCGCCAGCGACAGCCGGAAGGCGCGGGCGCTCAGCCGGCGCATCGCCGTTTCCAGTTCGGCATGGTCGCCGCGCTCCAGCGCATCCGACAGGATGACGACCGCGGCCCCGCGCGCGAACGAGGAGAAGCGTGGTACCGACAGGAAGGCAAGCAGCGTCGGACCCATGCGGGTGCCGCCGTCCCAGTCGTCGACCTGGGCTGCCGCGCGTGCCAGCGCCTGGTCGCGGTCGCGTATGCGCAAAGCCGTGGTGATGCGGGTCAGACGCGTGCCGAAGGTGAAGATCTCGGCGCGATCCGCGCCTTGCACGGCGGCGTGCGCGAGCTTCAGATAGTCCGATGTATGCAGCTTCATCGAGCCGGAGACGTCGATGAGGATGAGGAACTTGCGCGGCACGGTCTGGCGGCGGCGCAACAGTGGCGAGGGGACATCGCCATCGGCACTGACGATTTCCCTGAGCGAGCGGCGCAGGTCGAGCTTGCCGCGCGAATGGGTGCGCACCGTGCGGAAGGAGCGGCGAGCAGGCAAGGCGCTCGACAATTGGCGGCGAAAGCCGCTCAGCCTGTCGTCGTCGCGCTGGAAGTCGCGGACGCTCAGCTGCTCCAGCGCCGAGGAAAGCTCACCGCCTTCCTGACGCTGTTCGGCTTCGATCCGTTCGTCGTCGGCGCCGCCATCATCCGTGATACGGGTTTCCTCGTCGGCGTCGCCTTCGACCACGGCCGATGCGTTGCCGTAAAAATGGCTCTGGAAATGCACCTCGAATTCTTCGCGGCGGTCGGGTGGCGGCGCCAGTGTGGCAAGAGCCGCCTCGCGGATGTCGGTCATCGAACGGGGCCCGAGCAACGTTACCGCCTGCATGAAGCTGGAGACCTGTTCGGGGGCTATGGCGAAACTGTAGGAGCGCAGCAGGCGACAGAAGCCGAGGAGGGGTGCGGCCGCGCGGGGTAGGCTCTCCTCGCCCCGTTTACGGGGGTCCGAAGGACGGCTCACGCCAGCGCCTCCTCGACGATGCGGCCGAGCTCGGTCGCGATATAGGACAAATCCTCCTCGTCCTTGATCAGCACTCCGATGGCGCGGCGGAAGGCTTCCGGCCACGGGCTGCCGCCTTTCTCCAGAATGGTCGCGGCGTTGGCCCATTCGACCGCCTCGGCGATACCGGGTGGCTTGGCCAGCGGCCGGGCCCGAATGGTCCGCACCGCTGCCGCAACGGCGCGCGCGGTGGCCTCGGCCACTTCGCCGGCGCGCAGCATGATGATGGCTGCCTCGCGTTCGGCGTCGGGATAGCCGATCCAGTGATAGACGCAGCGGCGACGCAGCGCTTCGGCAAGCTCGCGGGTGCGGTTCGAGGTCAGGATGACGATGGGCTGTGCCTCAGCGCGGATGGTGCCGCGCTCGGGAATGCTGATCTGGAAGTCGGAGAGGAACTCCAGCAGCAACGCTTCGAATTCATGGTCGGAGCGGTCGATCTCGTCGACCAGCAGCACCCGCTGCCGCGGCGCCTTCAACACCTGAAGCAGCGGCCGGGCAATCAGGAAACGGTCATCATAGATGTCGATCTCATGCTCGCCGGCATGACGAATGGCGAGCAGTTGGCGCTGATAGTTCCATTCGTAGAGCGCGTGCGCGGCGTCGATGCCTTCGTAGCATTGCAGCCGCACCAGATCGCGGCCGAGCAGCCCCGCGATCGCCTTGGCCGCTTCCGTCTTGCCGACGCCTGGCGCGCCCTCGAGCAATAGCGGCTTGCCGAGCCGAATGGCGAGAAAGATGGCTGTGGCCAGGCTGTCATCCGCGAGATAGCGCGAGGCGGCGAGATGCTGTGCCACCGCCTCCGGCGATGTTGCGACAGTCTCGGTGTTCGCCTCGGGCATTTTCGGCACTCAGTTGGAAGCCTGCGCCTTCAGCGCGCGCAAAATGCGCTCGGGCGTGATCGGCAACGTGTCGATGCGCACGCCGACGGCATCGAAGACGGCGTTGGCGACCGCCGGTATTTGCGGGTTGGCGCACATTTCGCCGGGACCCTTGGCGCCATAGGGGCCGTCGGCCGACGGCCGCTCCAGCACGATGATCTCGGTTTCGGCGAGGTCGCCGGGACCGGGCATCAGGTACTGGTTGAAGTCGGTGCCGCCATGGTCGCGGTTGGGATAATAGGGCTCGGTCGTCTCATAGAGCGCATGGCTGATGCCCATCCAGGAGCCGCCGACCAGTTGCTGCTCGACCATCTTCGGGTTCAGCGCGCGGCCGATTTCGAAGACGTTCTTCACCGTCAACACGGTTACTTCGCCGGTCTCGTCGTCGACCTCGACCTCCGCCACCGTGCAGGCGTGCGCGTAGCAGGTCGACGGCTTCATCGCGCCGGTTTCCTTCTCCGGATAGGAGCGAGGGATCAAAAACATGCCGCGGCCGGATATCGATCGACCGCGCTTGAAATGCGCCGAAAGCGCGACGTCGAAGATCGACATCGATTTCTGTGGCGCGCCCTTGACCAGGATGTTGCCCTGGCCGTCGGTTTCGAGGTCCGACGCATTCACCTCCATCTCCTCGGCCGCCACTTCCAGCATCACCTGGCGCGCTTCCCTGGCGGCCTGGATCACGGCATTGCCGGCGCGGTGGGTGCCGCGTGAGGCGAAGGTTCCCATGCAGTGCGGGCCGGTATCGGTGTCGGCGGTGTCGACGACGACGCGGTCGGTCGGCACGCCGATCGTCTCGGCGCAGATCTGCGCCATGATCTGTTTCATGCCCTGGCCAAGATCCACCGACGACAGCGTAACCATGAAATTGCCCGTCGGGGTCGAATGCACCAGCGCCTGGGTCGGGTCGCCACCAAGGTTCATGCCCGTGGGATAATTGATCGCGGCCACGCCGCGTCCGCGCCGGATCGCCATCTCAAGCTCCGTTCTTGTAGGAGGACATCGCCATGTATTTTTCCGCCACCGGCCAGTTGGCGGCGCGCGAGGCTTCCTGCATGCATTCGATCAAGGCCGCCCCTTCGGTCGGCTGGCGGTGCGCCTTCATGTCGCCGTCGCGATAGGCGTTGATGAAACGGAATTCGAGCGGGTCCATGCCGATCAGCCGCGCCAGCTTGTCCATCTGCACCTCCAGCGCGAAGTCGCCAATGGTGACGCCGAAGCCGCGCATGGCGGACGACGGTGTGCGGTTGGTGTAGACGCAGTAAGTGTCGATCCAGACATTGGGAATGGTGTAGGGGCCGGGATAGTGCCCAGCGCCCTTCTGGGCGCCATAGGGCGAGTGGCGCGAATAGGCGCCGGCATCGGTGTAGCCGGTGACTTTTCGCGCGATGATACGGCCGTCCTTCATGACGCCGTCCTTGATGACGACCTTTTCGGCCGCGCGAGGCGAGGAAATCTGCATCTCTTCTTCGCGGCTGTAGATGAAACAGACCGGTCGCCCGGTTAGCTTGGCGCCGAGGATGGCGATCGGTTCGACAATGACATCGACCTTGCCGCCGAAGCCGCCGCCGACGGTGCCGCCTACGAAATGCAGCTTGCTGCCGGGCATCTGCAGGATGATCGAGGTGTTGTCGAGGGTGAAGAACATCGCCTGCGTATTGGTGTAGCAGGTGAAGCGGTCATTGCCTTCGGGCGCAACCACGCAGCCTGTGGTTTCGGTCGGCGCGTGCTCGATGGGTGAGGACTGGTAGCTCTGCTCGAGTACGTGATCGGCTTGAGCAAAGGCCGCGTCGACATCGCCGAAGCGCACCTTGCGGCACTCGCCGCTGTCGTAGAGGTAATAGTTCTGGCCGTGATATTCATTGACGACGGGCGCGCCGGGCTTCAGCGCTTCTTCCATGTCGAAGACGGCGGGCAAAACCTCGTAGTTGACCTTGACCTTGGCGACGGCTTCCTGGGCGGCTCGCTCCGTTTCCGCCAGCACGGCCACCACGGCCTCGCCCTTCCAGCGCACCTTGCCGTCGGCGAGCACCGTCTCATCCTCGGGCCCGACCTGGATCAGGATCAGGATGGTGTAGACATTGTGCGGCACGTCCTTGGCGGTCAGCACCTTGACCACTCCCGGATGCTTCTCAGCCTCGGAGGTGTCGATCGAGCGGATGCGGGCATGGTCGTGCGGGCTGCGCACCATCTTCAGGTGCAGCATGCCGGGGAAATTGCGATCGGCGAAGTAAGCGGTCCTGCCGGTGACGTGGCCGGGTGAATCCGAACGTGGCCTCGGTTGGCCGATCTCGTGCAGGTCGTCCTTGCGGACATCGGCGAAATAGTCCTTGCGCAGTTCCATTCCTTGGTCCCTCAGGCCGCGTTCTGCGAGTTGGCGCGGGCGGCGGTGAGCACCGCCTGGATGATCGGCTCGTAACCCGTGCAGCGGCAGATGTTGCCGGACAGTGCCTCGACGACGTCCTCGCGGCTTGGATCGGGCGTGTGGTCGAGCAGTACCTTGGCCGCCATGATCATACCCGGCGTGCAGAAGCCGCATTGCGTGGCGAATGTGTCGAGAAAAGCGCGTTGCAGCGGGTGCAGCACGCCGCCTTCGGCGAGGCCGGATGTGGTGGTGATCGTTGCACCGTTGCAGGTCTCGGCCAGCGTCAGGCAGGAGAGCCTCAACTCGCCGTCGATGATGACCGAGCATGCGCCGCACGTGCCCTGGTGGCAGCCGCCCTTTGGCGAGGTATCGCCGATCTTGTCGCGCAAGACATTGAGCAGCGTCGTGCCGCTGTCGATGAATTCGGCCTTTTCAGACCCATTGAGCGTGAATTGAACCGGGACCTTTGCCATTCTTCCTCCTTGCGCGCCTGCCCCGCAGGGCAAGCGCGCGCCCCCGATGTGTCTTTCGCCTAACCCAGCAGCAGCCGCCCGAGATGGACCGGCAGCACTTCGGCGCGATACCAGGCGCTGGCGATTGGATCGGTGATCGGCGCTGTGCCTTCACCCGCGGCGGCCAGAGCCGCCGCGATGCCGTCTTGACCAAGCGTCTTTCCCAGCAGCGCTTTTTCGGCTGCCTTGGCGCGCACCGGCCTGTCGGCCATGCAGCCGAGCGCGATCCGCGCCGAGGACACGGTCCCGTCCGCAGCCTGCTCCAGAACGACGGCGATGCTCAGCACCGAGATCCCCTTGGGCTTGACCCGCGACACTTTGAGGAAGCGGAGGCTGTCGGCCTTGGTGAAGCTGACCGATGTGACGATAGCGCGGCTGTCATCCCGGCCGGCAAGAAAGGTCTCGATGGGTGTTTGGCCCTCGTCGGTGTTGACCGTTGCATCGAGCGCCAGCAAGGCGAGGGCAAAATCACCATAGGGCGCAGGCGCGAAAAGATTGCCGCCGACGGTCGCCATGTTGCGGACCGCCGGGCCACCGACGGCACGCGCGGCCATGGCAAGGGAACCGAGTTCCGGATGGCGGGCGATCCGCGCCATTGTCACCGAGGCGCCGATGCGGACCTTGCCGCCGCTGACCTCGATGGCGGACAGGGCCGGGTCGGTCGACCTGACCAGCCCGGAAACCGAGACGTCGCCTTCATTGGCCGCGCGGACGACGAGTGTACCCCCGCCGAGATAGCGTGTGCCGGCCGACTTCAGCGCGGTATTGGCGTCCTTTACCGTTGCAAAAGTCTGCAGCGCCAGCGCCATCGTGCGCTCCTTCAGTCCTGGCCGAAATGGTTCTTCAGGGCATTGAAGCCGCCCTGGAAGACATTGGCGCCCATGCCCTCGGCCAGCTTGTCGGCTTCCTCCGGCGCTGCGTCGAAGCTGGCGCTCCATTCGGCATAGGTGCGGTCGCCGTCGGTGACGCGCCTGAGCTGAAGCGTGGCCTTGTGGTTGGTGAGCGGCTGTGGTGTCTCGAGGATGGAGTAGCTGACGAGGAAATCGTCATCGGAGAAGTCGAGGAGTTTTTCACGCAGGCGGGCGCCGCTGGCCAGCTGGAAGTTGCGCACGCAGCCGATCGTGGTCGCGTCCTTGCCGTCCTCGATATGGCTTTCCACCATGCGCGGATGCCAGTCCGGCAGGCCGTTGAAGTCCCGGATACGGGCCCAGACCTTTTCGACCGGCGCGTCGATGACGCTGGAGATGGTGACCTTGGCCATGTGGAGTTCCCTTGCGAATGATCGTTGCGGCAAGGTAGGGCGCCGGATCGGGCAGCGCTTATCAATGCGTCTTGAGTGTGTATCAACCAGTCTGAAAAACAGCGGGCCGCCGGCTCAGGCCATTGCCCGCGCGGCCTCGCGGTAGAGCGTCGGCGGCACACCGACATGGTCGCGGAAGAAGCGCGAGAAATTGCCTTGCGTGGTGAAGCCGAGACTACAGGCGACCGAGATCAGCGGCTCCCGCGACCACTGCAACTGCCGCACCGCTTCCTCCATGCGCAGCGTGTTCCAGTAGACGTTGGGCGTCAGATTGGTCTGTTCCTTGAACAAGGCGAAGAAGTGCGGCCTGGACAGGCCAACGGCGCGGGCAACGTCGTCGAAGCAGATGCGTTCGCAGACATTGGCCTTCATCAACTGGATCGCCTTGCGGACGCGGAAGTCCTGCATGGTGTTTATGCGGCCGCGCGCTTCCTGCGGCGCCGAAGCGTCGGCGGCATCGAGCACTGAATCGATGAAGCGCTCGATCTCGTAATTGGCGACATCGTCGACGCTTTCGTTGTCGGTGAGATGATCGAGCAGGCTGGCGGCGGCCTGGTGCAGCCACGGCTCGAGCGCGATTGCCGCCCGCGAGAACAGCGGCGCGCTGGACGGCAGGTCGCGGCGCCGCCGCGCCCAGTCCGGGTCGATGTAGAAGGCCAGGAACAAGCCCGGCCTGCCGTCCTGGGACAAAACGTGGCTATGCGGCTGCAGCGAGTTGATGCCGGCGGCGGTGCCCGGGCCGAGGCAGACCGTCTCACGGCCGATGGTCATCTCGCCAGCGGTGCCTTCGAGCCAGATGATCAGATGTGCCTCGACATGGGCATGGGTGACGAAGTCGCTCGAGACATTCAGGACAGAAACATGTCCGAACCGGCCCCAGTAGAGCCTGATCGCTTCCGTCATGGATATATCCTCCCGCAAGCGACTGGCCTCCCTTCGCCTGCATGGGGATTGTGCGGCTGGTTTTCGGTATCCGTCAAGGCATCGGTCGTAGGCCGGTACCAATGGCGGCCGGCTTCAGCCGATTTTCAGACTGAGCGATAGGAACCGGAACGAATAGCGCTTCGACGCCGAGGAGCCCTCATTCGCTGCGCCTGAAATTGCGGACGCGGTCGAACAGAACCGCCAGCAGGATGGCGCCGCCGATGAAGGTGCCTTGCCAGAAGGCGTTGATGCCAAGCAGGCCAAGGCTGTTGCGGATCACCTCGATGAGGGCAGCGCCGACGATGGCGCCGAAGGCTGTGCCGACGCCGCCGGCCAGGTTGGCCCCGCCGATGACGGTGGCGGCGATCACTTGCAGTTCCATGCCGTTGCCGAGATTGGTGGTGACGGCGCCGAGCCAGCCGGTTTCGACGATGCCGGCAATGCCGGCCGACAGCGCCGAGATCATGTAGACGGCGACCTTGATCTGGCGCACCGGCACGCCGGTCAGCGTCGCCGCGTGCTCGTTGCCGCCGATGGCGAAGATGTGGCGGCCGAACTTGGTCCAGCGCAGGACGAAGCCGGTGATCAGCGCGAGCACGATCATGTAGAGCACGGGATTGGCGATGCCGAAAAGCCAGGCGCCGCCGCCAAGCGCCAGCAGCTTGGCGTGGTCCGGCCCGAACTGAAAGACCACGGTGTTGTTGGAGGCGACCATGGCGAGGCTGCGGGCGATAGACAGCATGCCGAGCGTCACCACGAAGGGCGGGAAACCAAGATATGCGATCAGAATACCGTTGAAGGCGCCGATGGCGAGCGCGGTGGCGACCGAGGCCAGGATGCCGATTTCGATGGAGTAGCCGGCATGCATGGTCACGGCCAGCACCATCGAGCACAGGCACAGCACCGAGCCGACCGACAGGTCTATGCCGCCGGTTATGATGACGAACGTCATGCCGAGCGCGACGATGGCGACGAAGGTGATGTTGCGGGTGATGTTGTAGAGGTTCTTCGAGGTGGCGAAGGCATCGGTGGCGAAGGACAGGAAAAGACAGGCAAGAATGACGGCGATCACCACCCAGAACGTCTGGCTGGAGAACAGGCGCGACAGGAAAGTGTGCTGTTTCTGCGCGATCGTCTGGTCAAGGGTGACTGCCATTATCGACCTTTCCTGCCGGCCGCGAAACGCGCCAGCGCAATGAAACCCGGTTTAGCCGCCGCTCTCACGCCGCCTGCTCGATGGCGCCGGTTATCAGCCCGGTGACCTCCTCGGGCGAACTGGACGCGATCGTCTTGTCCGCGACCTTGCTGCCGCGCCGCATGACGATGACGCGGTCGGCGACGTCGAAGACGTCGGGCATGCGATGGCTGATCAGCACGACCGCGATGCCCTGGTCACGCAGATGGCGGATGAGGTTCAGCACTTCGGCGACCTGCCTGACCGAGATTGCCGCCGTCGGCTCGTCCATCAGCACGATCTTGGCCTGCGACAGCATGGTACGGGCGATCGCCACCGCCTGGCGCTGGCCGCCCGACATTTGCTTGACGAGGTCGCGCGGGCGGGTCTCGGATTTCAGCTCGGCGAAGATCTGGCCGGCGCGCCTGTACATGGCCGCATAGTCCAGGATGCGGAACGGGCCGACGCCACGGCGCAATTCGCGGCCGAGATAGACATTGGCCGCCGCCGTGAGATTGTTGCAGAGCGCCAGGTCCTGGTGAACGATCTCGATGCCGTGCTGGCGCGCCTCGACCGGCTTGTGCAGGATCAATTCCTTGTCGTCCATCCGCATCGTGCCATGGCTCGGACGGAAATTGCCGGCGATCATCTTGACCAGCGTCGACTTGCCGGCGCCGTTATCGCCCATCAGCCCGACCACCTGTCCGGGCTCGATCGACAGCGACACGTCGTTGACCGCCTGGATGGCGCCGAAATGCTTCGAGATGTTGGTGAGTTCGAGAACCGCCACCAGCCTTTTGCCTCCCCATGCCTTGCTGCGTGCCTGACGGGGCGCAGCTCTTGCGTCGCGCTCCCAGCTCCTCCCGGAAACAACGATGACGGGCATTTACGCAAATGCCCGTGCGGGCGTCAATTGTCGGACGAACAGGAAGGGGGTATTTGTCCGATGAATAGTGACGCGTGTTTTCGAAAAATCCGTTTTGTAGGACAAATAGCAATTGACGTTGGCGGCTCGCCGTTATTAGCTGATGGTCGGAGGAAGATTTGCCGGTCCCAAGCCGTTGTCGACGGCCGGACCGGTGGGAGATCATCGGTCGTGCCGGCGCGTGCCGGTCCGGTCGCATCTGAAAATGCCAATCGGCCTTGCCTGACGGCTCAAGCGTTCGACTTGCCGTCTGGCATCCAGGCTGGTTTGTGTGGCGGGCACGCCGTGTCCGTCTGTTTCCAAGGGAGGACTGACATGAGGAAAACAGTTTTGCTCGCCGCCGTCGCCGCCATGGCGTTGGGCGCCGGGCCAGCTTTGGCCAAGAAGCAGCTCGTCATCGTGGTGAAGGGCCTCGACAATCCGTTCTTCGAAGCAATCCACCAGGGTTGCGAGAAATGGAACAAGGAGAACGCCAGTTCGGAATATGAATGCTTCTACACAGGCCCCGCATCGACTTCCGACGAGGCCGGCGAGGCGCAGATCGTGCAGGATATGCTGAGCAAGGCCGACACGGTGGCGATGGCGATCTCGCCGTCCAACGCGCCACTGATCGCGCAGACGCTCAAGACCGCCAATCCGACGATCCCGATCATGACCGTCGACGCCGATCTCGCCAAGGAAGACGCGGCACTGCGCAAGACCTATCTCGGCACCGACAACTATCTGATGGGCAAGAAGATCGGCGAGTATATCAAGAAGGCCAAGCCGAATGGCGGCACGATCTGCACCATCGAGGGGAATCCCGCGGCGGACAATATCCTGCGCCGCGCGCAGGGCATGCGAGACGCGCTGACGGGCAAGGAAGGCCTCGCGGCGCTTGCCGGCGAAGGCGGCTGGACGGAAGTCGCCGGTTGCCCGGTGTTCACCAATGACGACGGCGCCAAGGGCGTGCAGGCGATGACCGATATCCTCGCCGCCAATCCCAAGCTCGACGCGTTCGGCATCATGGGCGGCTGGCCGTTGTTCGGCGCGCCGCAGCCCTACCGTGACCTGATCGGCCCGCTGAAGGACCGGCTGGCAAAGAACGACTTCGTCATCGGCGCCGCCGACACGATCGGAGACGAGGTGGCGATCGCCAGGGATGGCCTTGTCACCGCGCTGGTCGGCCAGCGGCCGTTCGAAATGGGCTACAAGGCGCCGTCGGTGATGATCGATCTGGTCGAGGGCAAGAAAGTCGACGATCCGGTTTTCACCGGCCTCGACGAATGTACCAAGGACACGGTCGACACCTGCATCCAGAAGTAGGTTTTTCGATCCGGGGCGCTCGCCAGCGGGCGCCCCCTACCTCGATGGATGATTGGGCGGACATTTCAGGGGCCAACGGCTCCCGATTTGTCGTGCCCATGCTTCGGATTTTTCGGCAACCGAGTTGGCGAACCCGACAGTTCCGGAGTGTGCCCGGGACAAGATACGGCCGACGCATTGGAACGTGGATGCCGGACGAGACGTCAAACAGGCGAGCCAACCGGGCCAGGGCGCAGGCCGGTCGCAGGCCGGCCGCGGCGCGCCGGGCCGACGCGGCGCATTTTGCCGGCGCCAGTGTCCATACCTCGCTGGCTGGCGAGATCGGCCTGCGGATCGTGCGCGGCGACTATCCGCCCGGCACCATCCTGCCCAACGAGGCCAAATGGGCCGAAACCTTCAATGTCAGCCGTTCGGCGGTGCGCGAGGCGATCAAGATGCTGATGGCCAAGAGCCTTCTGGCATCGCGTCCCAAGATCGGCAGCTGGGTCGAGCCGAAGGAGCGCTGGAACCTGCTCGACCGCGACGTGCTGGCCTGGTACGCGACCGCACCGGATCGCGAGGCGTTCCTGCGCACCGTTCAGGAGTTCCGCCACATCATCGAACCGGAGGCGTCGGCCTTCGCGGCGATACGGCGAAGCGACGAGCAGATGGCCGAGATCAGCCTGGCTTGCCGCGAAATGGGCGAGGCGGCCAACCTGGCCGAGCGCATCCGCGCCGACACACGCTTCCATCTCGCTATCCTGCGCGCGTCGGGCAATGATCTCCTGGTGCCGCTCGGCGTACTGATCGAGTCGGCGCTCGACCATCTCTTCGCCTTCACCACGCGCCAGGTCGGCGATCAGCGGCGGGCGCAGAAACTGCACGAGGCGATCGAGAAAAGCATCCGCCTGCAGCGTCCCGCGGCGGCGCGCAACGCCGTGCACAAGCTGCTCGCCGACACCGATGAGGGGATCGGACGGGGTCGGCGGTAAGCCAGCCGTCCGGGTCCTCAGATCGTCTGCTTCTTTCCGTCCTTCATCGGCATCAGGTCGACGCCGTTAATCTTGGCGATATGGGTCGCCAGCATAGGCACGAACTGCTCGGCCGGACCGGTTGCGTGAGCGCCGGCGAAAGAGTTCTTGGTGGCGTTGCCGAGCGGGTTGGCGATGCCGGCCGCGCCCGCCATCGACTCCAGATAGGTCAGGTCCTTGAAGGCATTGGCGATGGTGAATTTATGGGCATCACGGTCGCCTTCCAGCGTCCAGCGCATGAAGGTCTGGTAGAAGCCGCAATCCATGCGGCCGTTGCGGATGACGCTATCGAAACGCGGCGGCGAGATGCCGACCTTCTCCGCCAGGGCCAGTGCTTCCGAGTAGATGGCGGCATAGCCCAGCGAGATGAAATTGTTGAGCAGCTTCATGCGGTGGCCATCGCCGGTATCGCCGATATGGACGATGCGACCGGCCCAGGTGTCGATCACCGGCTTGACCCTGGCGAAGACGGCGTCGGGCGCACCGACCATGGCGTCAAGCGTGCCCTCCCAGGCTTCCTTCGGCGTGCGGCTGAGCGGCGCGTCGACATAGTCGACGCCGAGCGCGTTGAGTTCGGCCGCGAGCGCCACCGTCGAGACCGGATCGGAGGTCGAGCAGTCGACGACGACCGAACCCCTCTTCAAGCCCTCCTTGAGGCCGCCGGGACCGCGAATGATGGCCTCCACCTCGCGCGAGCCGGTGACGCAGATGAAGACGATGTCGGATGCTGCCGCCACGTCGCGGGAGGTCGGCGCCTCACGAGCCCCTCGGCCGAGCAGGTCTTCCGCCGGTTTGCGGTTCTTGCGGCCGAGGAAGGTGAGGGGGTAACCCTTGTCGACGATGTTCCTGGCTATGCCGTGCCCCATCAGGCCAAGGCCGACAAAGCCGATCTTCTCGCTGCTGGCGGTCGTGTTCATGCTGTCTGTCCTGTTCCGCGATTATCGATAATGTCATCGCTGTTTTAGCCATAGACGGTTGCGGAAAGCAATATTGTCTGACAATACACGTCAATCCCAGGGCTTTTCGTGGAGACCAGAATGACGAAGCGGATCATGTTCACCGGCGGCAGCGGCAAGGCTGGGCGCCACGTCGTGCAATATCTGGTGGAACAGGGTTGCCAGGTGCTCAACATCGACACCAGGCCGCTCGACAATCCCAAGGTGCGCACGCTAATCACCGACATCACCGACAGTGGCCAGGTGTTCAACGCATTGTCGAGCTATATGGGGCTGCACGAATTCGATCCGTCGCTGCGCCCGCAGCCGGTCGATGCGGTGGTGCATTTCGCCGCCATCCCGCGCATCATGATCACGCCCGACAACGAGGTGTTCCGCATCAATGCCATGGGCACCTACAACGTCATCGAGGCCGCGGTGAAGCTCGGCATCCGCAAGGTGATCATCGCTTCCAGCGAGACGACCTATGGCCTGGTGTTCGCCAACGAGCCGCGCAACCCCACCCATTTCCCGCTCGACGAGGAGTATGACGTCGATCCGATGGACAGCTACGCGCTGTCCAAGATCGTCAACGAGAAGACGGCGCGGGCCTTCGCGCAGCGCAATGGCACCGACATCTACGCCTTGCGCATCGGCAACGTCATCGAGCCGCATGAGTATTCGCTGTTTCCGAAATGGTTCGCCGATCCGGGCTTTCGCAAACGTATAGCCTGGAGCTACATCGACGCGCGCGACCTTGGCCAGATCACGTTGCGCGCCATCGAGAAGGATGGGCTGGGCTACCAGGTGTTCAACGCCGCCAATGACGACACCTCGTCCGATCTGCCGACCGCCGAACTCCTGAAACGGTTCTATCCCGGTGTGCCGGTCAAGGGCGAGCTCGGCGAATACGAGACGCTGCTGTCGAACCGCAAGGCGCGTGACATGCTCGGTTTCCGGCCGGAGCATAGCTGGCGCAAATACGTCAAAACCGCCTGAGCGTGGCCGAATCGCGGCTGGGTTGTGCATAGAAGCCGGCTTTGCGGCCCAACGCGCGCACCGCGCTTGACAGCTTCTCCAAACCGGCCTTTCTGGAACCATGCGGGACGCGAAGCCGAGCAAGGAAAAGTCGCCCAAAAAGGCTGTAGCCGCCGAACGCCCGGCCGGTGTTCGCCGGCCAGACGCGGCGCGTATCCCGGGCTCCAGCGTGCATACGTCGCTGGCGGGCGAGATCGGCCTGCGGATCGTGCGCGGCGACTATCCGCCCGGCACCATCCTGCCCAATGAAGCCAAGTGGTCGGAGACCTTCAGCGTCAGCCGGTCGGCGGTGCGCGAGGCGATCAAGATGCTGATGGCCAAGAGCCTGTTGGCGTCGCGGCCCAAGATCGGCAGCTGGGTCGAACCGAAGGAACGCTGGAACCTGCTCGACCGCGACGTGCTGGCCTGGTACGCGACGTCGCCCGACCGCGAGGTGTTCTTGAGAACGGTGCAGGAATTCCGCCACATCATCGAGCCGGAAGCGACCGCCTTTGCCGCCATGCGGCGGACCGACGAGCAGATGGCCGAGATCAGCCAGGCCTGCCGGGAGATGGGCGAGGCGAAAAGCTTGCAGGAACGGACCCGCGCCGATACGCGCTTCCATCTCGCAATCCTGCGTGCCTCCGGCAACGACCTGCTGGTGCCGCTCGGCGTGTTGATCGAATCCGCCTTCGATCACCTTTTTGCCTATACGACGCGGGAACTCGACGATTTGCAGCTCGCCCAGAAGATGCACGAGGCAATCGAAAAGAACATCCGCCTGCAGCGGCCGGATGCGGCGCGCAACGCCGTGCGCAAGCTGCTGGCCAATACCGACAACGTCATCCGTTCGCGATAGATTTCCGCGACAAGGCCATTTGGGAGCAGGTGTTTCCGCCCCTCAGGCTGTCGAAGCAAATTGTGGCCGGCAACGCCAAAAAGTTCGAGAGCCGGTGTCGGATCGGCCGGGTGTCAGCCGTCCTTGGGGTATCGAACAGGAACCACAACGGAGTATCGACATGCCCAGCACCGTACGTCTGCACCGCGTTCTGACCACCAGCCCGGAGAAGGTCTACCGCGCGTTCCTCGAGGCCGATGCGCTTGCCAAATGGCTGCCGCCGAACGGGTTCACTTGCACGGTTCATCACTTCGACGGCAAGGTCGGCGGCACGTTCAAGATGTCGTTCCGCAACTTCACGACGGGCGACAGCCACTCGTTTGGTGGTGAATATGTCGAACTCGTCGCGGGCGAACTCCTGCGCTACACCGACAGGTTCGACGATCCCAATCTTTCCGGCGAAATCGAGGTGACCGTGACGTTGAAGAAAGTGTCCGTCGGCACCGAAGTGAACATCACCCAAGCCGGCATCCCGGACGTCATTCCCGCGGAAGCCTGTTATCTCGGCTGGCAGGAATCGCTGCGGAACCTGGCCAAGCTCGTCGAGCCCGATATCAAATAGCAGGGCGCCGCGCGCCACGGCCCGCAGCCCTTCGCCAGATCTTACGGGCGAGGAAGGCTAATCCTCTTTTGGACGCCCGAATGCGGCGCGCAGTTCGTCCTTGGCGTCCTCGAGGACTTTCTTGCGCGCCGCGGGCAGGTTCTTTCCGGCCCTGTTGATGTAGAAATTCAGCATCGACATGGCGGACTGGAACGGCTCGGCCTTGCGGCGATGGCTGTGTTCGGCCGATCGCTTGAGCGAGGTCGCGATCTTCCTGGCGTCGTCGGATTCGAAGATGTGCTCCTCGAGATCCAGCGCATCGCTGTGCTCGGTCACCTCTGCCGACCATTTCTGCTTGGTGGCGGTCATGGCTGGACTCCTTTGCGGGGTTGCTGATCGGAAACTCCAGATATCGGCGTCGGTTCCGCCTCCGGTTCGGCCTGGAGCCACCGATTTGGTCTTTGTGGCGCTGCTGTACTCCGGGAATGCGTCGATAGTGGCCAAAACAGCAGCGGTCGAGACCGCCGACAGGAAACGCCCTTGACCCGTACTGACTTGAGCCGGTCCAACCCCGGCATCGACAGTTCCTACGCCTGGATGCGGCTGGCCATCTCGATGCTGCTGGCGACGATCGGTGCGGTCGGCATGTGGGCCGTCGTCGTGGTGCTGCCGGCGGTGCAGGCCGAGTTCGGCGTCGACCGTGCCGCAGCATCCATGCCCTACACAGCGACCATGGTGGGCTTTGCCGCCGGCAACGTACTGGTCGGCCGCGCCATCGACCGAATGGGCTACTGGATTCCGGCGCTGTTCTCCTCGATCACGCTTTCCGCCGGTCTCATGCTCGCGTCCCTGTCGACCTCGATCCTGCAATTCACCCTCGCCCAAGGCGTGCTGATCGGTCTGGGCACATCGGTGATCTTTGGACCGTTGATCGCCGATATCTCGCACTGGTTCAATCGCCGCCGCGGCGTCGCCGTCACGGCGGCGGCGGCCGGCAACTACCTTGCCGGAACGATCTGGCCAACCATCATGCCGACGCTGATCAAGGCGGAAGGCTGGCGCTTCACCTATGCCGCCATTGCCATATTCTGCCTGGTCACCATGGTGCCGCTGGTGTTGTTGCTGCGGCGCGGCGCTCCCGAAGCGGCGGCCGCCGGCTCGCCCGGGAGCCGACCTGTGCAGCCGATTTCGCTGTCGCCGGCAATGATGCAGATGCTGCTGGTCGTCGCTGGACTGGGCTGCTGCGTGGCGATGTCGATGCCGCAAGTGCATATCGTCGCCTATTGCATGGATCTTGGCTACGGTATGGCGCATGGCGCCGACATGCTGTCCATCATGATGGCCGCGGGCGTCGTCAGCCGGCTTGCCTCGGGCTTTGTCGCCGACCGCATCGGCGGCGTCAAAACCCTGCTGATCGGCTCGGTGCTGCAATGCCTGTCATTGCTGTTCTATATCCCGTTCGACGGGCTTGCCTCGCTCTATGTCGTGTCGCTGGTGTTCGGCCTGTCGCAAGGCGGCATCGTGCCTTGCTATGCGATCATCGTGCGCGAATACCTGCCGGCCAAGGAGGCCGGCCAGCGCATCGGCATCGTCATGATGGCGACGATCTTCGGCATGGCGATCGGCGGCTGGATGTCGGGCTGGATCTACGACCTGACGGGGTCATACGCCGCCGCGTTCCTGAACGGCATCGCCTGGAACCTGCTGAACATACTGGCGATCGGACTGTTCATGTGGAAGGCAAGGCACAAGGGCGTCGTGGCCGCCTGAGGCGAGAGCCAAGCACAGCCACTCGGTGGCTAGACTTGACAACAGGCATTCATCGCGCGACGCCAGGGGCCGATGGGTGCGGCAACAGGCCGGTGAAATGGCGAGGGCTGGAGAGATCGCATTGCGGGCGCGCTTGAATAGCCGGGCGCACGAGCCAAGACCTTGATCAAGCCCCGCTCGCGCAGGGGCGGTGGCCGCCCGACCATATCGGATGTGGCACGCAAGGCCGGCGTCGGCGCCATCACTGTATCGCGTGCGTTGCGCGAGCCGGCGCGCGTTTCCGAGGAATTGCGCCGCCAGATCCAGGCCGCCGTCGATGATCTCGGCTATGTGCCGGACCCGAACGCACGCGCGTTGGCCTCGGCCCGGGCTGAAGTGTTCGGCGTACTGGTGCCTTCGCTGACCAACAATGTCTTCGCCGAGGTGGTTCGCGGTATCTACGACAGCCTGTCGGACAGCCCGTTCCGCATCCAGCTTGGCAACACGCACTATTCCGGACTGGAGGAAGAGCGGTTGCTGCAGGTGTTTGGCTCCCAGCGACCCGCCGCGCTGATCGTTGCAGGCATCGACCAGACATCAACCTCGCGAAAATTGTTGGAGAATGCCGGTTGCCCGGTGGTTCAGGTGATGGAGACCGGACCCGATCCTGTCGACATGATGGTCGGCTTCTCACATATCGACGGCGGCAGGACTGCGACCGAGCACTTGATCGAGGCGGGGTATCGCCGGATCGGTTTCATCGGCGCGCGCATGGACCCGCGCTCGCAGCGGCGCCTTGCCGGTTACCGCCTGGTGATGGAGAAGGCCGGCCTCTTCGACCCGCGCCTGATCACCACTACGCCGGTGCTGTCCAGCGTGTCGCTTGGCCGCGAACTGTTCCGCGATGCTCTTGCCAAGATGCCGACGCTCGACGGCGTGTTCTGCAACAATGACGACATCGCGCTCGGCGTGCTGTTCGAATGTCATCGCGCTTCGATCCACGTGCCGAAGACGATCGGCATCGTGGGCTTCAACGATCTCGACATGATGCAGGTGGCCTTTCCCTCGATCACCAGCATCCGCACCCATCGCTACGAAATCGGCAGGCGTGCGGTGGCCATGGCACTGGCGGCGATATCGGGTCACAGGCCGCAGGAGCGCGTCGTCGATCTCGGCTTCGAGCTGAAACGGCGCGAGAGCACGGCGCGCTGAGGCATTTTAGAGCCTGCTGAAACGTGACTTTACAGGGGCAAGTGGTAGCGCTACCATTCGGAGCCGACGTAAGGACCACCTGCTGTTTATTATGTACAACCGACAGGGCTTCCTTGTTTATTATCGATAATATGATAGACTGACAGCCGCTCAAAGGAGCGACAGGGAGGTATCAGGTCGGCGGCGGCCATCTGATGTGCGGGCTAGCGCGGGAGGTGCTTGGAACGCGAAATTGTAATGCAGCCAAAACAAGTCGGAACTGCAACTGGGAGGAATATCAATGATCAAGTCACTCGTCGGTGGCGTCGTTGCCGCCACTGCATTCGTCATGTTGAGCTCGGCGGCGATCGCCGCAGGCCCAGAAATCGTCAAGGGACCCGCAGCCGAGCCGGACTGCTTCGCCCCATGGGCAACCGATACGCAATTCTTCAAGTTCCCTAAGAAGGCCGGCCCATACCGCATCGCGCTCGCCAACGGCTATATCGCCAACACCTGGCGTATCCAAATGGTACAGACCGCCAAGGCCTATGCCGCACAACCGGACGTCGCCAAGAACTTGAAGGAATTCAAGGTCGTGTCGACTGGCGAGGATGTTCCGGCGCAGATATCCGCGATCAACAACTTCATCGATTCCGGCTTTGACGCGATCGTCGTCAACGCGCAGAATCCGACAGCTTTCGGGCCGGTCATCAAGCGCGCCAAGGAAGCGGGGGTCGTGCTCGTCGCCTTTGACAACATCCTCGACACCAAGGACGCCATCAACGTCAATGTCGACCAGAAGGGCCTCGGCCAACTTTGGGGCAAGTGGCTGGTCTCGCATGTTCCCAATGGCGGCAAGGTGCTCGAAGTGCGCGGCGTGGCCGGCACTTCCGTGGACACGGACCGTCATGCCGGCATCCACGAGGTGCTGGACGGCTCCGGCAAGAAGTGGGCCGTCACGGAGGTCGTGGGCAAATGGGACGACGGCGTGGCGCAGAAGGCGACCGCCGACGCAATCGCCACCAACGGTCCGTTCGACGGCATCACCGGCCAGGGCGGAGACACTGGCATCGTGCAGGCAATGATGGACGCCAAGCATCCATTCGTGCCCTTCGGCGGCGAGACGGAGAACGGCTTCCGCAAATTCTGTGCCGCGCATGCGGCGGATGGGCTCAAATGCTCGTCGGCCGGCACCGGACCAGCCCAGGTGGCCGTCGCCATCAAAACGGCGATTGCTGCCCTGGAAGGCAATGTCGTGCCCCAATCGGTAAAGTTGCCGTTGGCGATCGTCGAGGACCCCAACTTCAAGGCAGGCCAGGATTTCTTCCCCGACCAGTCCGATAATTTTTTCGTCGGCAATTCCTTCCCCACCTGCGGCATCAATTTCACAGCCCAGGAAATCATGGGCCAGACCAAGGAAAACAAGTAGTCGGACAGGCCGGCGGCGCGGGGAGCAAACCCGCGCCATCGGCCGCATGCGTCGATCGGAAATAGCCTGGGAGGGCTGATGGACAGCGTGGTTCCGCTCCTGCGTGTGGAAGGCGTATCCAAGCGCTATGGCGGCGTACGAGCGCTGGAGAAGGCTGATCTGTCAGTTTCCACCGGCAGCATCCACGCCATCCTCGGTGAAAACGGCGCCGGTAAGTCCACGCTGATCAAGGTCATGGCCGGTGTCGTGGCGCCCGATGAGGGCCGCATGATGCTGGACGGTCGCGAGGTGAATTTCGCCTCTCCCGGAGCGGCCAACAGAGCGGGCATTGCCTGCATCTTTCAGGAACTGTCGCTGATCCCTGAGCTCAGCGTCGCCGACAATATCGTCATTTCCGATCCGCCCAAACGCTTCGGCATGATCGACCGCAAGGCGCAGCGCCGCGTTGCCGAGGACGCACTGGCGCGGGCGGGCGCCGGCGACATTCATCCGCTGGCGCTGGTCAAGGACCTGCCGCTGTCACGGCGCCAGATGGTGGAGATCGCCAAGGCCCTGGCGCGCAAGCCGCGCATCCTCATCCTCGACGAAGCGACCTCAGCGCTGACGGCAACGGACGTCGCGAATATTTTCGGCGTCTTGAAGCGCCTGCGTTCAGAAAGGCTGGCGCTGCTCTACATCTCGCATCGCATGAACGAGATCGCTGAACTTGCCGATCAGTGCACCGTATTCCGCAATGGCCGCAACGTCGCCAGCTACAAGGCCGGCTCGAAGAGCGATAACGAGGTGGTCGAGCTGATGATCGGCCGGGAATACAGTCATATATTCCCGCCTAAACCGGCAGCGGCGCCTGTGAGCGCCGCCCCCAGGCTCGAGGCACGCAAGCTTTCCTGGGCCGACCGGCTGGACAACATCTCGCTGACGGTCAGGGCAGGCGAAGTGGTTGGCCTCGGCGGGCTCGACGGCCAGGGCCAGCGCGAACTGCTGCTTGCTTTCTTCGGCGTGCTGCGCGGCCTCTCGGGCGAGGTGCTGATCGACGGCAAGCCGGTGACGATCACCAGCCCGGCGGCGGCCCGGGAGGATGGCGTCGGCATGGCGCTCATTCCGGAAGACCGCAAGACCGAAGGATTGATGCTGCCGATGACGGTGCGCGAAAACCTGTCTTTCGCCGCGCTCGACCGGCTGTCCAAAGGCGGCATCATCGACCGTGCCGCCGAACAGCGGCTCATCGACGACATGGTCGGCCTGCTGGCGATCAAGACGGCGAGCCTTGACATTCCGGTCGGCGCGCTGTCGGGGGGCAACCAGCAGAAGGTGGTGATCGCCAAATGGCTGATGCGCCAGCCACGCATCATCCTGCTCAATGATCCGACGCGCGGCATCGATGTCGGCACCAAGCAGGAAATCTATCAGCTGATGCGCAAGCTGGCGGACGCCGGCGCGGCGATCCTGTTCTATTCGACTGACTATGACGAACTGGTCGGCTGCTGCGACCGGGTGCTGGTGCTCTATGACGGCGCGGTCAAGCGCGAGCTGGTTGGCGCCGAGATCACCGAGCGGGCGCTAATATCAAGCGCACTCAACATCCATGGCGAGGGGAACCCGACGAGCCAGGGGGCGGACGCGTGAAAGGGATCATAGCGTGAAGGATTGGCGCTACTGGCTAGCCGAACAGCGTGGAACGCTGTTGGCGCTCGGCATCTTCATCGTCATGTTCATCATCTACACATCGAACCATCCGGCGGGCTTTACTGCCAATGTGGTGCAGACGGCGGCCAACAAGGGCGTGCTGCTGGCCTTCGTCGCCATGGCACAGACGCTGGTAGTGCTCACAGCCGGCATCGACCTTTCGGTCGGCATGATCTTTCTGCTTACCAATTGCCTGGCGTCCTGGCTGGTCGTGGGCACGCCAATGCAAACGGCGCTGGGCGTCATCGCCGTGCTGGCTGTCGGCTTGTTGTGCGGGGCGATCAACGGCGCCATCGTCATTTATGGGCGCCTCCAGCCCATTGTCGCCACCATTGCCACCGGCGCCGTCTTTTACGGCATCGGGCTGCTGCTGAGGCCGTTTCCTGGCGGTTCGGTCAACGAGGATCTGGCCGATGCGCTGACCGGCCGCGTGTTCGGCGTCGTGCCGGCGAGCGTTGTCGTCCTGCTGGCCGTCGTGCTGATCGTCTGGGTGCCGTTCAGCCGCTCGGTGCTGGGTCGGGCCGCCCGCGCCGCCGGGTCGTCGGAGACGGCGGCCTACATGTCAGGGGTGCCGATCCGCAGGGGCAAATTCGCCGCCTATACGCTGGCCGGGCTGCTGGCGGCGATCGGCGGGCTGTTCCTGACCTTCTTCACCTATACGGGCGAGGCCGCCTATGCGAGCGGCAACGCCTACACGCTGTTCTCGATCGCCGCGGTCGTGCTGGGCGGCGTCTCGCTGTTCGGTGGCAAGGGCAGCGCCATCGGGGCCATTTTCGGCGCGCTTGCCTTTCGCACCATCGGCGACCTGCTGTTCGTGTTCGATTTCGATCCGCTCTGGCAGCCGCTGTTCCAGGGCGTTATCCTGCTGGTCGCCGTCAGCCTCGGCGCCTTCGCACTGTTTCGGGTCCGCAACCGGCTGGAGTGGTTCCTGTGAGCGAGACGACGCTTGGCGGCATTGCCGGCCGCATGCCGAAATTCATCCGCCGCGCCGATCCGGCTGTGCTGACCGCCTTTGCCTGCATCGTGGTGCTGCTGTTGGTGGGCAGCCTCTATTCACGAAGCTTCCTGTCGCCTGAATATCTCTTGCAGCAGCTCAAGGTGGCCTCTTTCCTCGGCGTTATCGCCACCGGCATGATGCTGGTCATCCTGCTCGGCCAGATCGACCTGTCGGTGCCATGGGCGGTAGCGGCTGGCGCGATGATGGCCTGTGCAGCCGCCGCCTACGGACCGGTCGGGGTGGCGCTGGCCATTCCATTCGGTGTTTTCTGCGGCGTCTTGATCGGCGTCGTCAACGGCATCGGCGTTGCCTATCTGCGCATTCCCTCGATGATCATCACGCTCGCCACCAACGCCGTCGCGCAAGGGCTGATGGTGGTCTACACCGGAGGTTTCTCCCCGCAGGATTCGGCGACCGGCGCCATGCGCTACCTGGCCACCGGCTTCACCATTCCGGGCGTCCCCAACGCGGTCATCATCTGGGCGCTGATCGGGGCAGCGATGGTGTTCGTCCTGACCCGCACCGGCTTTGGCCGCGCTGTCTATGGCATCGGCAACCGCGAGCGCGCCGCCTATCTCTCCGGCGTCGACACAAGAGGCGTGGTGATGATCGCCTTTGCCGTCTCCGGAGGGCTCTCGGCTTTCGGCGGCGTGCTGCTGGCTGGCTACGCCTCCAAGGCCGCGCAATCGATGGGTGACGCCTATCTACTGCCGTCGATCGCGGCCGTGGTGCTCGGTGGCACCTCGATCCTCGGCGGGCGCGGCTCCTATCTCGGCACCGTCGCGGGCGTGATCCTGATCACGCTGCTGCAATCCATCCTGTCGGTCTTGCAGATGCCCGAGGCGGGACGGCAGATCATCTATGGCGTGGTCATCGTCGCCATGCTGCTGCTCTACGGCCGCGCGCCGGCAAGCCGATAGTCGTGGACGAAGAAGCAGCGCAGGCGCTAACGAGCGCTCCCGGCTCAGTGCCTCCGGCCATCGTAGTGATGGGCGTCGCCGGTTGCGGCAAATCCGCTGTCGGCATTGCGCTGGCAGCGGCGCTCGGCGCCGTCTTCATCGAGGGCGACAGGCTGCATCCGCCGGAGAATGTGGCGCGCATGGCACGTGGTGAGCCGCTCACCGACCAGTTGCGCGAAGGCTGGCTTGACGCGATCGGCGGGCACATCGCGGCGTCGATCGGCAAGGGGCAGGGCGTGGTCGCAGCCTGCTCGGCGCTGAAACACAGCTATCGCGCGCGCCTCCGCGGTTTTTGCCCGGACATCGACTTCCTCTATCTGGAGATCGATCCCGCCACCGCGCGGCGGCGCGTTGGCAATCGCAAAGGCCATTTCATGCCGGCAAGCCTGGTCGACACCCAGTTCGCGATCCTCGAGCCGCCGGGGCAAGATGAGCGGGCGTTGACGCTCGACGCGACGCTACCGGTTGACGAACTCGTCGGCCAGGCAATGCGCTCGATGCGCCGGTCATGAGACTTCCTCGGAACCGATGCCGATGCCGTCCCGGGCTTCTGTCAACCGCTCCTGGCGCGACCAGGACAGCATCTGCTCGGGGAACTGCTTCAGCGCCTGCAGCAGGCAGTCGCGTTTCAGCAGGATGTAGTGCGCCTGCAGGGTCATGTTCTTGGCTCCGTCCCTAGCTGTGTCCATTGCCGCGAGCGCCGGCGGTGCCGGCATCAGTTCAGGGCTCAAAACGGCACGGTATTCCCGGAAGGGCACCACCTCGAATGTCGACATGGCAAACAGGGCCGTCTTGCCTCGGGCGGCGAAATTCGCCGGCGCCGAGGCAAGATGCGTCCAGCCGCTTTCGCCCAGCGCGGTTTCGGTGAAGGTCGAGCCGGCGTGGATGGTGTTGGTCATCATCACGACGCCGTTCTGCTTCAGCACCTTCTGAATGCGGATGGTGACCTGATAGGCGTCGTCACGGTCGAAGACGATGCGGCTTTTCAGGAACCGGTTCTCGACATGAACCATTGGCGGGTTGAGGAAGCGCTGGCCGAATGCGGTCTCGGAAACGCCATGCGTGTTGACGCTGACCTGATGCGCTTCGATGCCGGCCTCATATATGGCGCGCTTGCCGATCATCGTCTGGGCGGTGAACTGATCGCACCACAGGATCGCGCCGTGGCCGCGTTGCAAGGCTGCCTGCAGGCCCTCGAGCCCTTCCAGCCGGATCATCGGCGTCCAGCGGCGGGCAACCAGATGCGCGGCAAGTTGCATGCGGCGGCGATGGCGCGCCGCCAGCAATGCCTCGAACAGCTTGCGCGCATCAATGCCTTCGCCAAGCACCGCACGGGTCGCATCGGCATAGAAGCGGAAATCCTTGCGCATATGGCGCTTCAGGCGAAGCCTGGACGCCCAGTCGCAGATCGGCGACCACCAGCGCACAGGCAGCGCTGCCGCGACCGCCAGGTAGAAGAGGGCAACCAGGCTTTCACGAAAATCCCTGGTGGAGAAACGGCGAGGCCTGCCGGGACTAGCCACCTTGCGGCTGAAAAAGCGCACGTGCTCGGCATATTCGGGAACAAAGGCGTCTGCGATGACTTCGGTACGAAAGCTGGCCGCCGATGGCAGCTTGCGGGCGGCTTTTCGGGATTTCGTAAACCTCGACAGCCTCATTCACCCGGCTCTAGATCTGGGATGTCAACTCGACTGGAAAATCGTCATTGTCGGCATCGCGCATGGCGGCGAGACTGCGGTTGTCCAGCACCTCCGCGATCGCCTGGCGCACCTCCAGCATCATGTGCCGTACCTGGCAGGTCGCTTCGTCGCAATCCTCGCAGCGCTGGTACTGCGTGCGGCTGGCGCAAGGTATCGGCGCCAGCGGGCCGTCGAGCACGCGCACGACATGGCCGATCTTGATCTCGGACGCGGGGCGGGCGAGACGATAGCCGCCTTCCTTGCCCTTGCGGCTCTGGACGAAGCCGGCATTGCGCAGTTCGCCCAGGATGGCATCGAGGAATTTCTTCGGGATGTTGTTGGAGACGGCGATGTCGTTGACGAAGGCCAGTTGGCCAACCGGAAGATTGGAAAGGTGCACGAGGGCCTTGAGGCCGTACTTGCCTTTTTTCGTCAGCATGCCCGAGTCAACCCATTGAAGCCCCAACCACCCCGGATCTGGCGGTTGTTTGTGTGCAAATGATGACAGCATTGCCTCCGCACGCTGCCGTTTCGCGAAAACAAAGCCATTGGAAGGCAGTTAGGCACAAACGCGTTGATTCTTTGTAACGCTTTGCGCGCAAGGCGCCGATGTCCCGCCGGAAACCGGATCGCTGGCGCACAAGCCGGCAAAGCACCGGCTCTCTCGCCGGGTTTAAAGCGTACGCGCGACAGTTGTGCCTTGTCGTAGTGAGAAAAGACGTCGTCATTCTGTTCCAGTCAGCGCCTTGTTGCCTCCGGATTGTTCCTTAACTTGCAATGGCGCATCTCCAGGCATATACAAATGGCATATACATAGGAGGCAATCATGTCCCAGCGTCAATCAGCGACGCCGCCGAAAGAAGCGAAGCTGTTTCGCAACAACCGGAGCCAGGCAGTGCGCATTCCCGTCGAGTTCGAACTTCCGGGTGAGAAGGTCCTGATCAGCCGTGAAGGCGACCGCCTGATTATCGAACCTGTTCGAAAACCCGGCCTCGCCGCACTGCTTGCCCAGTGGGCGAAAGAGCCGCAACTTGGCCCCGAAGACGATTTTCCCGAGATCGACGATGCCCCTGTCGAATCCGAGGACATTTTTTGATGCGGTTCATGCTGGACACGAATGTCATCAGCGACATGATCCGAAATCCTGCCGGCAAAGCTGCCAGTGCCGTGATGCGTGAGGGAGACGCCGCAGTGTGCACCAGCATCGTCGTTGCTGGGGAATTGCGGTATGGCTGCGCCAAGAAGGGATCAGCCAAGCTGCTCAAGAAAGTCGAGGAACTGCTGGCAGAGATTCCTGTCTTGCCGCTCGATGTGCCGGTGGACGTTGAGTATGGCGCCCTTCGAGCAGAGCTGGAGGCCGTTGGTCAACCCATTGGACATAATGATCTTTTTATCGCCGCCCATGCCTGCGTGCTGGGTGTTACGTTGGTGACCGCCAATACCGGAGAATTCAACCGGATACGGAACCTGAAAATCGAGAACTGGCTGGAGTAGCGCGCTCGACCGCTGGAATTATGCCGCCGCAAACAGCTTCCAACGCCCCGGCCGAAACGCCACGCGGCTCTTCTGAGCCGCCGGATGATCGACCGGGAGTTCTACCTCGACCCGCTGGCGCCCGCCGCCGATTTCGAGCTCGACGCGCCGTGTGCCGGCGACGCGGCGGCTGGCAGCCACGGTGCCGGCGATGCAGCCGCTGCAGCCGTCCAGCAATTCGACATCATGCGGACGGAAATAGAGCTTTGCATGCCCCGACGGCGCATGCGGAGCCTGCAATCCGATCGGACGGTCGGCGAGCCAGATCTCGCCATTCTCGACCTTGACCGGAAGCGAGCTGGATTCGCCGATGAAGCCGTAGACGAAGGGCGAATTCGGCGTGTCGTAGATGTCGTCGGCGGTGCCGACCTGCTCGATGCGACCCTGGCTCATCACCACGACGCGGTCGGCCAGTTCCAGCGCCTCTTCCTGATCGTGGGTGACGAAGACGGTGGTGTGGCCGGTGGCGTCATGGATTTCCCGCAGCCAGCGGCGCAATTCCCGGCGCACCTGCGCATCGAGCGCGCCGAACGGTTCGTCGAGCAGCAGCACCTTGGGTTCGATGGCCATCGCGCGCGCCAACGCCACGCGCTGGCGCTGGCCGCCTGAAAGCTGCGCGGGATAGCGCTTCTCCAGCCCTGAAAGCTGCACGAGATCGAGAAGTTCGGAGGCACGGCGGCGGATTTCCTGAGCGGGCGGGCGCGCCGGTCCATGCCGGACCTTCAGGCCGAAGCCGATATTGTCGGCCACCGTCATGTGCCGGAACAGCGCATAGTGCTGGAAGACGAAGCCGACATTGCGCTCCTGGATCGATTTCCGCGAAGCGTCCTCGTCGCCGAAGAAGATGTTTCCGCGCGTCGGGCGCTCCAGCCCGGCGATCAGCCTGAGCAGCGTCGTCTTGCCGGAACCGGACGGACCCAGCAGCGCGATCAGTTCGCCCGACTTGATGTCGAGCGAGACGTCGTGGAGCGCCGGAAACCGCTCGAACTCCTTGCGCACATTGGCAACGCGAACTTCCATCTACAGTCCCTTTTTTGTGAATGCATGTCGTTGTCCCAAAACCGGTAGCCACTTTGGGCGACATGCATTGCTAATGTCCGCGCGTCGCGGCGAGCTCGGCGCCGTAGCGCATCTCGAGCAGCGTTTTCAGAACCAGCGTGACGAGCGCCAGCCCGGCAAGCAACGAGGCGACGGCGAAGGCGCCGACGGCGTTGTATTCGTTGTAGAGAATTTCGACATGCAGCGGCATGGTGTTGGTCAGGCCCCTGATGTGGCCCGACACCACCGAAACCGCGCCGAACTCGCCCATGGCGCGCGCGTTGCACAGGAGCACGCCGTAGAGCAGGCCCCATTTGACGTTGGGCAGGGTCACATACCAGAAAGTCTGCCAGCCACTGGCGCCAAGCGAAAGGGCGGCTTCTTCATCGCCATTGCCTTGTTCCTGCATGAGCGGGATCAATTCGCGGGCGACGAAGGGAAAGGTGACGAAGACTGTGGCCAGAACGATGCCTGGCACCGCGAACAGGATCTGGATGCCATGTGCCTTCAGCCACTCGCCGAGCAACCCCTGCGCGCCGAACAGAAGCACGTAGACCAGACCCGAAATGACAGGCGAGACCGAGAAAGGCAGATCGATCAGCGTGGTCAGAAAAGCCTTGCCCTTGAACTCGAACTTGGCGATCGCCCAGGCAGCCGAAATGCCGAAGACGATGTTGAGCGGTACCGAGATCGCCGCCACCAGCAAGGTCAGGTGGATCGCCGAACGGGTGTCCGCATCGCCCAGCGATTCCAGATACGTGCCAATGCCCTTGGCGAAGGCTTCCTTGAAGACGATGATCAGCGGCAGCAGCAGGAAGACGGCGAGAAAGACGAAGGCGATGGCCATCAGCACGGCCCGTGCCGGCCTGCTTTCGGTTACCGCCGCGGACTTGCTCGCGTGATGCGGTTCCCAGGATTTGATCTCGGGGTCAGCCATAGCGCTTGCGGCTCCATGTCTGCACCAGATTGACGATCAACAGCATGAGGAAGGACAGCGCCAGCATGATTGCCGCAATCGCGGTCGCCGCCGGGTAATTGTATTCCTCGAGCCGGATGACGATCAAAAGCGGTGCGATCTCCGACTTGTAGGGCAGGTTGCCGGCGATGAAGATCACCGAGCCGTATTCACCGACGCCGCGCGCGAAGGCCAGCGAAAAGCCGGTGATGATAGCCGGCGCCAGGCCGGGAAACAGCACGCGGGTGATGATCTGGAAGCGGCTGGCGCCAAGCGTGGCGGCGGCTTCCTCCACCTCCTTGTCGATCTCTTCCATGATCGGCTGCACGGTGCGCACGACGAAGGGCAGGCCGATGAAGATCAGCGCGATGAGGATGCCGAGCGGCGTGTAGGCGACCTTGATGCCGAGCGGCGCCAGGAGGTGGCCGATCCAGCCGTTCGGTGCGTAAAGCGTGGTGAGCGCGATGCCGGCGACCGCCGTCGGCAGCGCGAATGGCAGGTCGACCATGGCGTCGACGATGCGGCGGCCGGGAAAACGGTAGCGCACCAGCACCCAGGCGACGAGCGTGCCGAAGACGACATTGACCGCAGCCGCGACGAACGCCGTGCCAAAGCTGATCTGAAGTGCGTTGACCGTGCGGCGATCGGTGGCGATCGCCCAGAACTCGGGCCAGCCAAGAGCGGCCGAGCGCCAGATCAGCCCGGATAGCGGGATGAGGATGATGAGGGTGAGATAGGCG
Organism: Mesorhizobium sp. ES1-4; assembly: GCF_020164745.1. GTDB lineage: Bacteria > Pseudomonadota > Alphaproteobacteria > Rhizobiales > Rhizobiaceae > Mesorhizobium. Next base: position 285,083 of record NZ_JAIUGV010000009.1, read on the forward strand.
AGCGAGAAGCCCAGCGTCAATCCAAAACCCGGAATGACGCTGGGCTGCTTGAACCGCCACCCCGCCTGCGCGGATGCTGTGGTCATGTCGTCCCGATCTGAATCTAGATCACTGGGCCGGCTTGTAGATCTGGTCGAATATACCGCCGTCGCCGAAGTGATAAGGCTGTGCCTTCTTCCAGCCGCCGAAAAGCGGGTCGTCGATGGTGATCAGCTTGATCGGCGGCAGCTTGGCGAGATCCTCGGGCGGAACCAGTTCGGGCTTGGACGGCCGGTAGTGGTTCCTGGCGATGATGGTCTGGCCTTCCCTGGAATAGAGGTAGCCCAGATAGGCCTCGGCCACCTTGCGCGTGCCCCTGGCGTCGACATTGGCGTCAACCACGGCCACCGGCGGCTCGGCGAGGATCGAGGTCGGCGGATAGACGATGTCGAAATTGTCGGCGCCGAATTCGTCGAGCGCCAGGTAGGCGTCGTTTTCCCAGGCGATCAGCACGTCGCCGAGCCCTTTTTGCGCGAAGGTCACGGTCGAGCCGCGCGCGCCGGTGTCGAGTACGGGAGCATTGGCGTAGAGCTTGCCGACGAATTCCTTGGTCCTGGCTTCATCGCCGCCGTCATTGGCGTTGGCATAGGCCCAGGCCGCGAGATAGTTCCAGCGCGCGCCGCCCGAGGTCTTGGGGTTGGGCGTGATAACCTCGACGCCGTCCTTGACGAGGTCGTTCCAGTCGTGGATGCCCTTGGGGTTGCCTTTGCGGACCAAGAAGATGATGGTCGAGGTGTAAGGCGCTGAATTGTTTGCGAATTTCGTGCGCCAGTCGGGATTGATCTTCTTGGACTTCGAAACGATGGCGTTGATGTCGCCTTCGAGCGCCAGTGTCACCACATCGGCGTTCAGGCCGTCGATCAGGGCGCGGGCCTGAGCGCCGGATCCGCCATGTGACTGCTGGATGGTGACCGTCTCGCCGGTCTCAGTCTTCCAATGCGCGGCGAAGGCATTGTCATAGGCCTTGTAGAGTTCACGCGTCGGATCGTAAGAGACGTTGAGAATGGTGGTGTCGGCAAACGCGAAACCGAGCGTGCCGAACTGGACAGATGCGGCGACCAGCGCGCCGAGCAGTTTCCGGAAATGAGGTTTGGTCATTTCTACCTCCGTTTTTAACCCCTCTAAATCTACCGAATTGATAGAAATAAGATGCAATGAATGTTGCCTTTTTTGTCCTCCAGGAGAAAATATTCCGCGATTGGTGGCAATGATGGGAAATATCTTCCTTGCGGTGCTCCGCACGGAGTCGGGCCGCCATCCAGCCTATCCTGTCCGGGGATGCGCGGTTACCGGTGGGCAGGGATCGGCACGGGCGGAGAAGAGGATCGCCGCAAGAGCACTACCGAAGCGAACGCCGACGCTGCCGACAATAGATTATTGTGCCTCGGAACAGGCATGGGCGAATATCCTGTTATCCGCTGGCCTTATCGAAAACTAACTCTCTGAATCGCTTGGCTCACTCTACTCAACAAACACTTTCACACTCGCCGCCCGTCCGGCCGCGTCGATGACGGTCAGCGTCGAGTAACCCGCGCCGTCGGGCAGCCAGGTTGCGGTGCGGCGGCGGTCGAGGCCGATGAGCGGCTTGCCGTTGGCCAGCCAGCGGAACGGCGCGCGGCCGCCTTGTAGTTTCAGCACCAGCGGCGAGGCGTCGGCGGAGTTGGTGGCGAGATCGACGCGGGCGCCGTCCGGCGGGAAAACGATGGTCGGCGCGGGTTCGGTCGGTGCCGCCTGCACCAGGCCGTCGGCGCCGGCGCCGAAGCGCGCAAGCGTCACCGGAAGGTCTTCGCGTTTGGGGGTAAAGGCGCCAGGCGGCTTGCCGGGCAGCGGCACGGTGGCGAGGCCGGAGCGGACAAACCCCTCGAACAGGATCGGGGCGGCCGAGACATAGCCGGAGAGGCCCGGCACCGCGCCGGCATCGGGCCGGCCGACCCAGACACCCAGCACATAGCGGCCATCGAAGCCGACCGACCATGCGTCGCGGTAGCCATAGGAGGTGCCGGTCTTGTAGGCGATACCACGCTGCAAGGCGCCTTCAGGCGGCTTCACACCCGACAAAATGTCGATGATCTGCCAGTTCGCCTGGTCGTTGAGGATGGTGGTGGTCGAACTCACGGCATCGGCCGGCTCGGTGCCGTCATGCAGCGAGTGCGTCTTGCCGCCATTGGCGAGCCCTGTGTAGAGCTGGACAAGGTCGCGCAACGTGACGCCGACGCCGCCGAGGCCAATGGCCAGGCCCGGCGCTTCGTTGACCGGCAGGACCGGGTTTACGCCGGCCTGGCGGAAGCGCGCGGTCAGCCGCGCCGGGCCGACTGCATCGAGCACCCGGATCGCCGGCACGTTGAGCGACAGTTGCAAAGCCTGGCGGATGCTGACATCGCCCTGATAGCCCATATCGAAGTTCTTCGGCCTGTAGCCGCCGAAATCGACCGGGCTGTCCTCGATCAGCGTTTCCTGCGCCACCAGTCCCTGCTCGAACGCAAGGCCATAGATGAAGGGCTTCAGCGTCGAGCCGGGGGACCGCACGATCTTGGTCATGTCGATCCAGCCGGAACGGCTGGAATCGAAGAAATTGGCCGAGCCCACTTCGCCCAGAATGTCGCCGGTGCGGGCATCGGCCAGCACCATGGCGACGGACAGACGCGGCCCGAGCTTGGTGGCGGCTTTGCGCGCCACCTGTTCCAGCCCCTGCTGGACGCTTTTGCGGATCGTCAGCTTGAGCGGCTGGCCGGGCACGGCCCTGGGCAGCATCGCATAGGAGGCGTGCGCGGCGAGCGCCGGCAAGGCACGCCGCAGGCCCGAGACATCGTCGAGTGCCGCGCGTGCCGCCTCGCGTTCGCCGATCAGGCCGGAGGACACCATACGGCTCAGCACACGATCGCGCGCGGCATGGGCGATCTCGAGATTGCGGTCGGGGCGGCGCTTTTCAGGCAATTGGGGGAGGGCGACGAGAAGCGCGGCCTCGGAAACGGTGAGCCGCTTGGGTTCCTTGCCGAAATAGGCGAGCGAAGCGGCGCGCACGCCTTCCAGATTGCCGCCATAGGGCGCCAGCGTCAGATAGCGCTCCAGGATCTCGCGCTTCGACAGCCGCCGTTCGATCTGGATGGCGCGCAGCATCTGTTTGATCTTGGAGCCGAGGCTGCGGCTTTCGCGCGGCTCGATCAGGCGGGCGAGCTGCATCGACAGGGTCGAGCCGCCCGAGACGATATGGCCGCTGGTGACGAGCTGACCGGCGGCACGGCCGAGCGCCAGCACGTCGACGCCCTTATGGTCCCAGAAGCGCTTGTCCTCATAGGTGACCAGCATGTCGACGAACTGCTTGTCGACCTGGTCGAGCCGGGTCTCCAGCCGCCAGTAGCCGTCCGCCGTGGCGAAGGCGCGCAACAGCTGGCCGTCGCGGTCCTGGACTTCGGTCGAGACGGTGAGTTTCTCGGCAAGCGGGGGCGGTAAGGCGCGGTCAAGCTCCCAGAGGGTGGCGACGGAGAGGGCGAGAATGCCGGCGCAAGAAGCAGCGGTTATGGCGGCGCGGCGCAGGAATTTTCTGGAGAACACGGCGCCGCCCCTCATTGTCTTGCCGGGACGGCGGCCCTTCGGGCGTTCGCCGTTCGAAAAGCCGAGCAATTGGCTTTTCGTCCGCTACGCGGACCACGTCTCACCTCCCCGTATAGTGACGGGGAGAAAGGCGCCGTTGCTGATGGTTTCGCCAATCGCCAGCGTTGCAGAAAGAGCGGCGAAGTTCGAGACAGCTCCCTTCTCCCCGTCACTATACGGGGAGAAGGTGCCGGCAGGCGGATGAGGGGCAGCACAAGCCTCGCGTTCATATTCGTCAGCATCACCTTACGGCGCCTTGATCTCCATCATGCCGGTGGCGGTGCGGGCCGAGTATTGCGGCCGGTACATGTCTTCCACCGTTGCTGCCGGATGGGCGTAGGTGCCGGGCGTCACGGCGCGCACGACATAGGCGAGCGTCAGATTGTGGTCGTGGTCGCCGTCGGCGGGGTTGAACGCCGCGACGAAACGGTCGTCGCGGAATTCGAGGTGGGCGGCGTCGGTCTGTGCCAGCCAGGAGAAGTTCGACAGCTGGGCGCTGGACACCAGGCCCGGATTGTCGATCTCGAAGCCGGCAGGCAACAGGTCGGTGACGAGCAGGCGAGAGGGCCAGCTGTTCTGCTCGGTGACCTTGAGCACCACGACATAGCGTTCGTTCTGGGTCGCCTCCGTCACATTGGCTTCGGTGCCGTCGAGCTTGTAATAGGTGCGGTTGATGGTGAAGCCGTCGCCGCCGGCCGGCAGGGGCTGGACCGGCGAGGCCACGGTGGTGACGACGGCCTGCAGCGGTGTCTTGCCGGTGTTGGCGATTTCGAGCGGGCTGTCGACGAGGTCGGTGCCGGCGACCTGGTTGGAATAGCCGCCGGAATGCGGCGCGCCGTTGACGGTCAGCGCGATCGCATCGTTGCCCTCCTTCAGCGCGCGGGCCGCCAGCAGCATCCAGGACTCGTCCTGCGTGCTGGTCCAGCGGGCTTCGGCGCGTTCCCTGGTCACCAGCTTGATCAACTCAGGCACGATCGTCGACACAGGCTTGGATTCCGCCGCCAGCGACAGCATCGCCGCGCCGTCACGCAGCGCCGAGCCGTAGTCGGAGCGGTACCAGTCGTAATCGGTGCTCGACTTGGCGAGTTGCAGCGCGGTCTTGAATGTCGCTTCCGAGCGCTGTGTGTCGCCGTAGAGCGCCAGGCTCGCCGCCAACTGGGCGACGGCCATCGGGCTCGAGAAGGCTTCGAGCTGGGTGTCGGCATAGTAGCGCAGATCGCCGATCGAGGCCTTCTTGTTGCGGGCCAGCACATAGAGGGCGTAGGCGATCTCGCTGCCGCGGTCCTGTACGCTCTGGTCGTAGCCGAGCGAGTTCTGCAGGTTGTTCAGGGCCTGGTTCATCGCAAGAGCCGGCACGTCGTATTTCTGCTCCCGCGCCCGGGTCAGGAACTCGCTGACATAGGCGTCGAGCCACAGATCGCCAGAGCCTGGGCCCCACAGGCCGAAGCTGCCGCTCGAGGACTGGTAGCTCAGCACCTTGTGGATCGCGTCCTGGACGCGGCCGTGCAGGTCAGGGTCGCTTTCCATGCCGATGCCTGAGGCCATGTCGTTGACATAGAGAAGCGGCATGGCGCGGCTGGTCGTCTGCTCGGCGCAGCCATAGGGGTAGCGGTCGAGCGTCATCAGCAGGGAAGGCACGTCGAAGGCCGCCGCCTGCGAAACGCCGACGCTGACCGAAGCGCCACCGAGCAGGCTGGCGGCGAGCAGTTCCTTGTCGACACGCAGAGCGCCGCCATTGCCCTTGAGGTCGACCACAAGGCGCGTGGTGACCGGCAATTGCGCCGGGCGCACCGGCACATGGAGCGTCTGCTCGACCGTGGTGCCATCGGCATGCGCTAGCTTGATGGTGAGCGAGGCATTGCCCGCCGTCCTTGCGATCAGCGGCACGGTCAGGGTCTGGCGCTTGCCTTGGGCGAGCGTCAGCTTCTGGGGCAGGGGCTTGTCGCCTGTCGACAGGTCGCCCGTGGTGTCGATCGACAGTGCGTAGTCGCCGGCCGGGCCGTCTGTGTCGGCCACGTCGAGCCGCATCACGGCGGCGTCGCCAGGCGCCAGAAAGCGCGGCAGGCCGGCGGTGATGACCACAGGGTCGCGCACGATCACGTCGGACTGGGCATGACCGACCGCGTCCTTGGTCCAGGCGACAGCCATGACGCGCACGGTGCCGTTGAACTGCGGGATGTCGAAGTCGATCCGCGCCTTGCCGTCGGCATCGAGCTGGACCGGACCGGAGAAGAAGGCGACCAGTTTTTCGGTGGGCGGGCTGCCTTGCGCCTGCATGTTGGCGCCGTCACCGCCGGTCCTGAGCTTGCCGGTCGTGCCCAGCGAGCCGTCGATCAGGCGGCCATAGATGTCGCGGATCTCCATGCCCAGCATGCGTTGGCCGAAGAACCAGTTCTCCGGGTCCGGTGCCTTGTAGTTGGTCAAGTTGAGGATGCCTACATCGACGGCGGCAACCATGACATAGGCGTTGGTGCCCGGCTGCACGCCGGCCACGGAGACCGGGATCGACAGCTGCTGGCGCGGCATCGTCTTGTCCGGCGGCGTGAGCGTGACGGCAAGCTTCTTGGCGCCCGGATCGACCGTCAGCCATTTCACGCCGATGGCGCGGGCGGGCATACGCGTTTCCTGCGCATCGCCCGGCCGGAACAAGGTTGCCGTGACATAAGCGCCGGCGCCCCAGTCGTCGCCGACCGGGATGTCGACGGTGCTGCCGCCGGCCGGAACGGTCGCCGTGATGGTCTTCAGCAGCTTGTCGGAGCCGATGTTGATCAGGAGTTCGCCGGCAAAATGCGGCGAGATTTTGAGCTTGGCCACTTCGCCCGCGGCATAATTGTCCTTGTCCAGCGCGATCTCCAGACCGTCAGGCGTTTCCGTGGTTGTCGAGGCGACATACCAGCCGGCATCGAACTCATAGCTGGTCGCCGGCCCCTCGGGGTCGGATGTCTCGACCTCAAGCCTGTACCGGCCCCAATCGACCGGTACGGAGACGGTTGCGTCGCCAGCGGCGTTGAGGTCGACCTGGCCGTTGGCGATCGACTTGGTGAAGGTGACCGGCTCGTAGTTCCAGGAATTGTTCGAGCGGTACCATTGGTAATTGCGTTCGACCTTGACCAGCGTCCACTGCGCGCCTTTAAGCGCCTCGCGCTTGCCGTCGGGATCGACGGCGATCAGGCTGAACCTGGCGGTGCCGCCCTGCGGCACCTCACCGTCGGCGAAATCCGGGCGGATGCCGATCATGTGGCCTTGCGGGCGGATGCCGATGTTGAGCGAGCGCTCGATGGCGCGGCCGCCGGTTTCGCGCATGCGCACCGTCACCTTGCCGTCGACCAGCTTGGTGGTCGAGGGCAACTGGTCGACAGTAACAGGGAAGGTCGCCTTGCCGTCATCGCCAACCACCGGCAGATCGGCCAGCGGCGTGACCGTGGGCTCCGCCGACTGCTCGTCGGCGAGGCCGAACGAAAAATTGGGGAAGCGGTCCCAGTCGCGCGACGTCGACAGCGTCAACTCGCCTTCCAGCGCGAGTCCCGCCGCCGGCGCGCCATAGAGGAAGCGGCCGTCGATGTCGATGTTGGCGGTTTCGCCCCGCGCGATTTCCTGCTTGTCGGCCTTCATGTCGAATTCGATGCGATCCGGCACGAAATCCTCGACCAGAAACATCTGGCTGGCCACCGCCGGCTGCTTGGGGTCGGTGTGGATCGACACCGACCATGTGCCGCGCATGGCGTTGGGTTCGAGCGGCAGGTCGACGGCATGGCCGCCGGCCGAGGCGCCGTCGCTGACGATACGGCGGTCCTCGACGCCATCGGGGCGCGAGAAGATGAAGGTCAGCGGCAGGTTCTCGACCGCCTTGGTGGCCCCGTCGCGGGCGAGGGCCGCGACATGGACGTCCTCGCCGGCGCGGTAGATGCCGCGCTCGGTCCAGGCATACACGTCCAGCGCGCCGGGGGCCGCTCGTCCGGTGACGCCGCGGTCGGACAGGTCGAAGCCGGCCTTGGCCATGTCGAGGAAGACGAAATCATTGTCGCCCTGCTTGGCCATCAGCACGGCCGGCACCATGCCGCCGTCGCCGCGCGTCAGACCGGGGTTGAAGACGGCATGGCCGTCGGCATCCGATGTCGCTGTGCCGAGAACCTCGTTGTTACGGGCGACCAGCGTCAGTTCGGCGCCTGCAATCGGCTTGGCTGAACCAAGCGAACGGGCAAAGACATTGAGCCCGTCCTGGCCGGTATAGGTCGACAGGCCGATGTCGGAGACGACGAACCACTGGGTGGCCAGCGAACCGTAATCGTTGCTCTTGTCGTTAACCGGCTGGGCAGTCAGCACATAGACGCCGGGCTTGCGCTGCGGCAGCGCCTCGTCGACCGGGAAGGAGGTGGTGACCTCCTTGTTGAGATCGTTGGCGATGTCGAGCTGGCCCTGCCAGACGGGCGCGCCCATCTGCTCGGAAATGTTGGAGATGTCGTAGCCGTCGAGTTGGTGCAGGAACTGGTAGCCCGACAGAAGCTGCGCCAGCGAACGGTCGCCAATGCGGTAGAGCTTCATTTCGGCGGCATTCATGTTGACGGTGACGACCGGGATGCCGCGGCGCGCGCCGGCCGGCAGCACGAAGCTGTCGCCGGTGAAGCGGGCAGAGGGCGCGCGGTCCTGCACGTAGATCGACAGCACCACGGGGGCAGCCGTCACTTCGCCGATCGCGGCCGGCAGGCCGGCACGAAAGGTGACGTCGTAATGCTGGCCATGCTCCAGGCCTTCGACGCAGATCTGCTTGTCCTTGGCCTCGACGCCCTTCGGCGGCGCGTTGTCGACGGTGACGAACTGCGCATAGTCGACGCCGGTCTTGACCAGATCCTCGGAGAACTGGGCGCAGATGCGCGGCGCGCCGGTATCGGCATCGACGCTGTGGTCGATGACGCGGAAACCCTTGCGGGCCTTGAGATCGGCATAGGCGGCCTGCACGGCCGGTGACGTCACCAACGCAAGGCTCGCTTCATAGGCCTGCAGCGCCGGACGGTAGAGTTCGCGTTTGTCGAGGCCGTTGCCGAGCAGCGCCAGCACGTCGGCGCGCGTCCTGGTGGTGCGCAGAAGCTTGTAGGCGTTGAAGGCAGCCGAAGTGCCGTTCGTCGGCAAAGTGGATACTTCAGCGGTGCTGGCCGTGGGCTGCACGGCCAGGGTTTCGCGCGCCAGGTTGAGCCACAACTGGCCATCGTCGGGCATCACCGAGACGGCGGCTTCATATTTCTGCATGGCGGAGCGATGGTCGCCAGCCTGAACGGCCTGTTCGGCCGAGCTGATCAGCGCCGCCATTCCCTCCGTCGGCTTGTCGAAGGCGGGGCCGAGCAGCTTGTTGCGGTATTGCTGGGCCTGGTCGGCCATCCAGTTGGGGAAGAAAGCGAGTTCGGGCGGCGCGCCGATATCGGGATCGCCGTCGATGTCGACGACCTTGCCGGCGATCGCGCCGCTGAAGGATTTCAACTGGTTATAGTCGGATTTGAGAAAGCACCATTTGGCCTTGGTGTTGTAGGTGAAGGCGCGGCAGGCCGGATCGCCGAGACAGGTCGTCTTGCACTGGTCGAGCGTGACGTTCTGGTCGGATCTGAGATCGAAGCCGAAATAATCGGAATTGTCGGTCGTCGCGATTCGCCGGGCTTCGGCCGCTTGCGCGATGCTGCCCCAGGCCAAGAAGAGAAGGACGAGAATCGACAGACCACGAGCCGCGCGCATTGCCATAACACCCTCCAGACAATTGCAGACGTCCGGGCATGATCAAGCTTCAGTCGGGCTTGTCAACGCGCGGGCGCGGCAGGTTCCCGCCTGCCAACGGTTTATTTTCCGGCCAAGGACCGGTATGCGGACGGTAATCTCCATGGGAAAGGGGATCACGCTTTCTTGCGGAAACGCAGAAGGTGTGAATTCCAAGCCCATCCTATTTCAGACAATTGGATTGTGGCCCCTTTACGAGCACTTCAGAACTTCATTCCAATTTTAGGTTTACGAACTAGGTTGTCTTAATGCCGGCGCATGAAAAGCAGATGTCAGGAAGGAAAGCGCCAGGGCGCTTGCTTTCGCGCGCCCTGCTTCTGGCCGTGATGTGCTCCACAATGCTGCTGGCAGAGGCGCGGCATGCCGGCGCCTTCGAGATTTTCGGCATCAAGCTGTGGGGATCGTCCAGCGACGCGGACGCCGACATCGTCGATCCGCTGCGCTACGCGGTGACCCTCTCCGCACCCGATGCCGACAAGGACCTCGTCAAGAGGCTCGAAAACGCCTCGGCGCTGAAAGGCGACGAGGCCCGGCCCGTCTCGGGCTCGCTCGGGCTGATGGCAAAGGCGCGAAGCGACCGCGAACAACTGGTCGCGGCGCTTTATGCCGATGCCCGTTATGAAGGCGTCGTCACCATCACCATAGACGGCAAACCGCTCGACGCGTTGCCGCCGGATGCCGAGTTCAAGGGTCCGCAGCCGATTCCAGTGGCGATCACCATTTCGACCGGCCCTAAATTCACCCTGGGCAACATCCGGCTGGAAGGCGACGCGGCGGGGCTGATGAGCGCCGATTATGGTCTTATATCGGGCGGCGACGCCGGGTCCGGAGCGGTGCTCAAGGCCGAGGCGCTGATCTTGCGGACGCTGAAGGAGCAGGGCAGGCCGCTGGCCAAGGTGACCGACCGGCGGATCGTCGCCGACCATGCCACCTCGACGCTCGACGTGACGCTGACGGTCGCCGCCGGGCCGGTCGCAGGCTACGGCGCGACGACCGTGGAAGGCACCGAGAAGGTCGACCGCGACTTCACCGAATACATGACCGGGCTGAAGCGCGGCAAGCAATATTCTCCGCAGGAGATCAGCGATGCGCGCGACAGGCTGCTGGCGCTCGAGGTCTTCAACAGCGTAACGTTCAAGGAAGCCGACAAGCTCGACGCCGATGGCAACATTCCGATCGGCGTCCAGGTCAGCGAGCGCAAGCCGCGCTATTTCGGCCTCGGCGGCACCTTCTCGAACACCGAGGGGCTTGGCCTGGAAGGCTACTGGGGCCATCGCAACCTGTTTGGCCGCGCGGAAAAGCTGCGCATCGACGGGGCCATCAGCGGCATTGGCAGCAACAATCTGTCCGACCTGAACTACAATGCCGGCATCATGTTCGAGAAACCCGGCGTGATCGGGCCGGCGTCGAAGTTCTTCGCCAACTTCAAGACGGTGTTGGAGCACCCGGACGCGTACGACCATTTCTCGGTCAAGGGCGGCGCAGGCCTGTCCTATGAACTTGACAAAAAGCAGACCGTGTCAGCTGAAGCCGCGCTCGACTATTCGCGCATCCACGACGCCTTCGGCAAACACACCTACCTGATCGCCAGCGTTCCGCTGCAATATGTCTACGACAACAGGGACAGCCGGTTGAACCCGACCAGGGGCTTCAGGGTGCTCGCCTATGCCGAGCCGAGCTACGACATATTGAGTGGTGCCGCCTTCCTCAAACTGAAGGGCGAGGGATCGGCCTATCAGTCGCTGGACACGGCCTCGAAATTCGTGCTGGCCGAACGCGTCGCGGTCGGCTCGATCGTCGGCACCGGGCTGGAGAATGTTCCGGCCGACCGTCGCTTCTATTCCGGGGGCGGCGGCTCGGTGCGCGGCTATGCCTACCAGGGCATCGGGCCAAAGGATTTCACCGGCCAACCGATTGGCGGCCTGTCCTTCTTCGAGACCTCGGTGGAGATGCGCATTGCCGTCACCGACACGATCGGCATCGTGCCCTTCGTCGATGCCGGTACTGTATCGACGAAGTCGGTTCCCAATTTCTCCGACGTCAAGGTCGGCGCCGGTGTCGGCCTGCGCTATGTGACACCGTTCGGCCCGTTGCGCATCGATGCGGCCGTGCCGCTCAACCGTGACCCCGGCGACCCGCATTTCGGCATCTACGCCGGCATCGGACAGGCGTTCTGATGATGAAAACGATCTGGCGCATCCTTCGCATCGCACTTTACACGCTGCTGATCGTGGCCGCGGGCGCGATCGGCGCGCTCGTCGTCCTGACCAAGACCGAGCGCGGCCGCGACAATCTCGCCGGCATCATTTCGCGGCTGGCCTCTACGGACGACCGCAAGGTCACCGTCAGCGGCATCGATGGCATCTGGTCGGGTGATCTCAGCGTCGACCATGTCGTGCTTGAGGATCGCGAGGGCGCCTGGCTGGTGGCGCGCAACGTGTCCGTCGACTGGTCACCGACTGCGCTCCTGTCAAAAAGCTTCAGCGCTGACCGCATCGCCGCCGGGCGCATCGAACTGGCACGCCTGCCGGTGGCCGCCACGCAGCCGCCGGCGCAGAGCGGCACGACGACGCTGCCGGTCTCCATCGACATCAAGCAGATCGATCTTCCCGAAATTGCGCTTGGCCAGCAACTGGCCGGCAGCGGCATCGCCGAGCTGGCGGCCAAGGGAATGCTCAAGGCAGACGCCGCGCCACTGGCGATCCAGACGGTGCTCAACGTCATCCGCCACGACGGCAAACAGGGCAATGTCGACGCCAAGATCCATTTCGCGCCCGCCGACAACAAGCTGGATCTCGACCTCAAGGCATCGGAACCGGCCGGCGGCATCATTGCCAACCTGCTCAAGTTGCCGGATGCACCACCGGTCGACATCGTGGTTTCGGGCAGCGGGCCGCTTAACAACTGGAGTGGTGTCGGCACCTTCCTCGTCGACCACCAGATCGTTACGCAACTCACCGGCCGCCACCAGCTCACCGACAAGGGCAATCATGTCGAGGCCAAGGGCGACGGCGATTTCGCACGCTTCCTGCCGGAAAACCTGAAGCCGCTGTTTGCCGGCAAGACCAGCTTCGATGTCGCGGGTACCGCCACTTCGGCCGGCGGCATAAGCATCGACCGTGCCAGCATCGAGAGCGATGCGGTGCATGGCACCGCCTCCGGCATTGCCGATCCTGCCGGCGCCAGCGACCTGTCGGTCGAACTCGCCGCCAAAGGCCCGCCCGTGGTGATCAGCGTCGGCAGCAAGGCGCAGCCGATCACGCTGGCGATCAAGAACGCCACGGCTCGCGCCTTCGGTGACGGCAAGGCGCCGATCGTCGACATAGGCGCCTCCTTCGTTTCGATCGTCGTCGGCGGTACGCGGCTGGACGATCTGGCGGCGCAGATTCATTCCGATGGTTTCGATATCCAGAATCGCGCCGGCCCGCTTGCCGTCAAGCTGGAGGCGGGCGCCCTGAAGACCGACGTCGCGACGCTGGCGCCACTGGTCACCGGCAAGGTCAATGTCGATCTGGCCGGTTCAATCAGCAAGGACGCCGTTGTTGCCATCGATCAGGGGACGCTGCGCTCCGATGCGCTCAATGCTTCGCTGACGGCGACGGTGGCGCTCGCCGACATGTCGATGCAGCTCAAAATGAATGCCGATGCCGTGGCGACCGCGTTCCCGCAGCAGATCGCATCGGTGCTCGGCGGGCGGGTGAAATTCTCGGCCACGGCATCGCGCGATCCGCAGGGGTCTTTCGCCGCGAATTCGATCGAACTCACTTCGGGATCGCTCAGCGCCAGCGGTACGGCCGCCATGCAAGGCACCGATATCCAGGCCGACATCAAGGGCAAATTGGGTGACGTTTCGGTGTTGTCGCCGACGGTCGGCGTGCCGGTTGCCGGTGGGGTCAATTTCGCGCTGTCTGCAACCGGCGCGATCACCGCGCCGGATTTCACCGTTAGCGCCGGAAGCGACAGCCTGACCGCTTCGGGCCGCACGGTGAAGGCCATCAAGCTGAACGCGAGCGGCAAGGCCGACATAACGAGCCCTTCGGCCAAGGTATCGCTGACTGGCGCCGTCAACGACCAGCCGCTCGACATCAAGGCGGACCTGGTGACCAGCGAGGGCAAGCGTTCGATCAACGGCTTCCTGGTGGCGCTGGGCGACAACAAGGTCTCTGGCGACCTGGCGCTCGACGAGAAGTTCATGCCGTTGGGCACGCTGACGCTCGCCGCGCCTGCCATCGACCAGTTGGCCGCGCTCGCCGGCCAGGCGGTAACCGGCGACATCAACGGCACCATCCTCTTTGCCAAGGACGGCGACGCGCCTTCCATAGCCATCGACACCAAGAGCACTTCGGTCGCGCGTGGCGAGGTGACGGCCAAGGCGATCGCCATCAACGCGCTGATCGCCAATTACCTCAAGGCGCCGGCGATCTCGGGCACCATCAGGGCCGATGCGGTCACGTCCGGAAGCACTGAAATCGGCGGCATCGGCGTCGATCTCAAGCGCGACGGCGACTGGACCAATTTCACCGGCGGCGCCACGATCGCGGGCATTCCGGCGACCGCCACCGGCCGGGTGAAGATCGCCGAGGGCACCACCAGCGTCGAGATTACCTCGGGCGCCGCCACCGTTCGCGGCATCAAAGCGGCGATTGCCGAACCGTCGGCACTGACCATCGCCAACGGCACGGCCAACATCGAGAAGCTGGCGCTCGACATCGGCGGCGGCCGGGTGGCGCTGTCGGGCAGCGCCGGCGAGACGCTCGACCTTGCGGCGCAGGTCTCCGCCTTGCCCGCCGCCCTCGCCAACGCGTTTTCGCCTGGCCTGGATGCCGCGGGAACGCTTGACGGTATCGCCGAAGTGAGCGGAGCGCCGGCTACTCCCGACATCCGGTTCAACGCGAAATTGGCCGGCGCCGAGACCAGCCAGACCCGGCAGGCAGGGCTCGGACCACTCGCCGTCGTTGCGGCCGGCAGCTACACCGTTGCCGGCGGCGTCGCCCTCGACCATGCCACGCTGTCCGGCGACAAGGTCTCCGGCCAGGCCGCCGGCACGATCAACCCGAACGGGGCCAGCGATTTCGCGATCGATCTGACCTCGTCCGGCCCCAGCCTGCCGCTGACGGTCGGGAGCCCGCAAAGTCCGGTCAAGATGGAGATCCGATCGCTGTCGGCCAAAATCGCGGGCGAAAGCACGCATGCCCGGCTGGACCTTGCGGCGATCCTGCCCTCGGTCATCACCAGCCCGGCGAAAGTGGACGGGCTGTCACTGGCACTGCACTCGGATGCGTTCGATCTCAAGAACCGGGCCGGGCCGATTTCCGGGACGGTATCGGTGGACAAGGTCGGCCTCGAGAATGCCACGATCGCGCCGCTGATCGCCGGCAAAGTCACGGCCGCGCTCAGCGGGCGCCTGACAGCCGACGCCATGGCCATCGATAGCGGCTCGTTCAAAAGCGATGCGCTCAACAGCCAGGTCGCTGGCCAGGTATCGTTGCGGGACGGCGCCATCGATCTCAAGCTGAGTGCGGATGCCCCGTCATCGGCCTTGCCGGCGGCGGCGCGAGGCATGCTCGGCGAACGGGCGCAGATCAGTGCCGCGATAAAGCGCGATCCCAATGGCGCTATCAACGTCGATGGGTTGAAGCTGATCTCTGGCCCGCTGAGCGCCGAGGGGCAAGCCAGCCTTGCCGACAACAAGCTGACCGCCGACATTACCGGCGCTCTTACAGACATTTCGTCGCTATCGAAGGACACCAAGGGTGCGATTTCCTTTGCATTAAATGCACAGGGGCCTGCCGCCGCGCCCGATCTGTCGCTGACGATCAACAGCGACCGGCTGCTGGTGGCGGAGCGCGAGATCACCGGATTGAAGCTTACCGCCGCCGGCAAGGCGGATGCCGCCAGCCCGCAGGCGAACGTGCAGCTCACCGGCAATGTAGCGGGACAGGCTTTGCAAGGCAGCGTCGTGCTGGCGACGGCCGACGGCAAGAGCGCCATCAACGGCCTGCTCCTGTCGCTGGGCGAGAACAGGATTTCCGGCGATCTGGCGCTGGACGACAAGTTCGTGCCCGAAGGCACCATCTCGCTCGACCTGCCCGATATCGGGCCGCTCGCCGCGCTGGCGCTGGAAAAGGCCGAAGGCGACGTCCGCGGCACGATCGCCTTCTCCAGGAATGGCCCGGCGCCCCAGGTCGCCATCAAGGCGGCTGCCGCCTCGATCACGCGCGGCGACCTCCAGGCAAAGGCCGTTTCCATAGATGCACTTGTCGCCAACTATCTCGCCGCGCCGGTCATCTCCGGCAAGATCCGCGCCGACACCGTCATATCGGGCGGCACCGTAATCAGCGGAATCGACGTCGACTTGAAGCGCGACGGCGACTGGACCGGCTTCTCCGGCGGCGCCACGGTCAAGGGCATTCCGGCCAAGGCAGCCGGCCGCGTGAAGGTGGTCGGCGGAACCACCACGATCGAACTCGCTTCAGGGCAGGCTACGGTACAGGGCATCAAGGCGGCCATTGCCCAGGCCTCGACCGTCAGCATCGCCAACGGCACGACGACGCTGGACAGGCTGGTGCTCAACCTTGGCGGCGGTACCGCGACGGTGACCGGCAAGGTCGGGCAGGCGCTCGACATCAATGCTGATCTGGCGCGTGTGCCGATGTCGCTCGCCAACAGTTTTTCGCCCGGGCTCGATGCCGCTGGTTCCATCTCCGGCACGGTGAAGGTGACGGGTGCACCGGCAAGCCCCACCGTTGCCTTTAAGATAGACGCGGCCGGCGTGCAGACATCGCAGACCCGTGGTGCGGGTGTCGGCGCGGTGAGTGTTTCCTCGTCGGGTACCTTTGCCGGCAGCAAGCTGACCTTCGATGCCAATGTGAGCGATGGAGCGGGGCTCGGTCTCAAGGGCGGCGGCACGGTGACGACGGCGGGCACGCCGTCGCTGGCGCTCGACTTCAACGGTGCCGTGCCATTCGGCCTCCTCAGCGGGAAGCTTGCCGCACAGGGCCTGTCGCTGACCGGCAACGCCGACGTCAATGTCCAGGTGCGTGGTCCTGCGACATCGCCGTTGATCGGCGGCACGGTGAAGGCGTCGGGCGCGCGGCTGGTGGATGCGAATTCGGGCCTCGCCGTCAACAACATCGCCCTCGATGTCTCGATAGGTAACGGCGTCGCCAGGATCAACCGGTTGACCGGAACGCTGTCGACGCGCGGCAGCCTGTCGGCCAGCGGTACGGTCGGCATCAATCCCGCGCAAGGGTTCCCGGCCGACCTGTCGATCAAGCTCACCGATGGCCGCTACACGGATGGACGCGTGGTCACCGCCAACCTTGGCGGCGACCTGACGATAAAGGGGCCGCTGACTTCGGCGCCGACGATCGCCGGCACCGTCAACCTGGCCAAGACCGTCATCACGGTTCCGAACAAATTGCCGGGCTCGCTCGCTGCGCTCGATGTCAAGCACAAGAATGCGCCTGCCTCGGTCAGGGCACAGGACAAGGCGCTGCGGCCGGCGACGACGAGTGGCAAGAGCGGCGGCAGCGGCCTTGCGCTCGACGTCACGGTCAATGCGCCGAACCAGATTTTCATCCAGGGCAGGGGTGTCGACGCCGAACTCGGCGGCTCGCTCAAACTGACCGGCCCCGCCTCGTCGCCGCAAGCCGTCGGAACCTTCACCTTGCAGCGCGGCCGGCTGTCGATCCTTGGCAAGCGGCTGACCTTCACCGAGGGCACGGTCGGGTTCTCCGGCTCGCTGGTGCCTTACCTCAATCTGACCGCGACGACGACCACGACCGGCGCAACCGTCACGATCGTGGTGTCGGGCGAGGCGACCAATCCCAAATTCACCTTCAGTTCGGTGCCGGCGCTGCCGGAGGATGAAGTGCTGGCGCAACTGATCTTCGGGCGGTCGATGTCGAAGCTGTCGCCGCTGCAGATCGCGCAGCTGGCGGAAGCTGCCGGGCAACTGGCCGGGGTCGGCGGCTCGACGTCGCTGCTGGAGAATTTGCGCGGCGCCATCGGTGTCGACGATCTCGACGTCACCACCGATGACAAGGGTGGCACGGCGGTCTCTGCCGGCAAGTACCTCAACGACCGCACCTATGTGACCATCCAGAAGGGCGACAAGCCGGGTTCCGGCAAGGCGACCATCGACCTCAATGTCGGACGCGGCGTCAAATTGCGCGGCGAGGCGACGGACGCCGGCGAAGCCAAGGGCGGCATCTTTTACGAGAAGGAATATTGACGGCCTTGCCCTTGTCCTGGCCGCAACTGGCGCTGTAGCAACCAGTGAAAATGTCTCAATTTAATTGCCCGAAGAGATTTTGGCGGAATCTGGGCGCACTAGCAATTTTGCGCCAAGACTGTCGCTATCGCGCGAACCGCCCCCCGTCCAAAGTTGCACATTCGCTAACATGTTCCCTAATCCACGTCGTCTTTGACATCACGGCCTGGATGCGGAATGTTAATCGGCGGAAAGCCAACAATGGGAGTTAGTCATGACAATCTATAAGAGCAACGGCGACAGCGTTCCGGATCACATCCTGGCGATGGCCGAAGAAGCCAAGTCCGGCAAGGTCGATCGCCGCGAATTCCTCGCGCTGGCCAGCGTTTTCGGCGCCTCGACGGCCATGGCATACGGTCTGCTTGGCCTTGCCGCACCGACCCCGGCCAAGGCCGAGGACGTGCAGGGCAAGAAGGGCGGCGTGCTGAAGGTGGCGATGTCGATCAAGGATCCCAAGGATCCGCGTACGGCCGACTGGTCCGAGATCGCCAACGCCGAGCGCCAGGCGCTCGAGCCGCTGGTGAAATACACCAAGGAGTACACCTTCGCACCCTACCTGCTGGCAAGCTGGGACATCAACGACGACGCCACCGAATACACGCTGCATGTGCGGCCGGGCGTCGAATGGAACAATGGCGACAAGTTCACCGCCGATGACGTGATCCACAACTTCACCCGCTGGGCCGACAAAACAGCGGAAGGCAACTCGATGCCGGGACGCCTCGGCAGCCTCGTCGACGAGACGACCAAAAAGTTGCGCGATGGGTCTGTGGTCAAGGTCGACGACATGACGGTCAAGCTGAAGCTGTCGAAGCCCGACATCGCCATCATCCCGAACCTGTGCGACTATCCCGGCCTCGTCGTCCACAAGAGCTTCGACGAGAAGGGTGCCAACTTCAAGAGCTGCCCGATCGGCACCGGTCCGTTCGAGCTCGTCTCCTATGATGTCGGCCAGAAGGTGGTCTACAAGCGCCGCACGACCGGCAAGTGGTGGCAGGGCGAGGCGTTCCTCGATGGCGTCGAGTTCATCGACTATGGCACCGATCCGGCCGCGACGGTTTCGGCCTTCGAATCGGGCGAAGTGCAGACCAACCACGAAACCACAGCCGACTACGTCAAGATCATCGAAGGCGTCGGTGCGCCGGCTTCGGAAGTCGTGACCGCGGCCACCGTGGTCTCTCGCTTCAACGTCAACGCCAAGCCCTATGGTGACCAGAAGGTGCGTCAGGCGATGTGCCTCGCCGTCGACAATTCGGTCGTGCTGCAGCTCGGCTACGGCAACGCCGGCACGCCGGCCGAAAATCACCACGTCGCGCCGATCCATCCGGAATATGTCGAGCTGCCGAAGATCCCTCGCGACATCGCCAAGGCCAAGCAGATGCTGACCGAAGCCGGCGTGATCGATTTCGAGCACGAGCTGATCAGCAATGACGAGGATTACCACAAGAACACCACCGACGCGATCGCGGCCCAGCTGCGCGAGGCCGGCATCAAGGTGAAGCGCACCGTGCTGCCGAGCTCGACGTTCTGGAACGACTGGACGAAATATCCGTTCTCGGAAACCAACTGGAACATGCGTCCGCTGGGCATCCAGGTCATCGCCATCGCCTACCGCTCCGGCGAAGCCTGGAACGAGACGGCTTACGCCAATCCGGATTTCGACAAGAAGGTCAACGAGGCTCTCGGCATCGCCGATGCGGAGAAGCGCAAAGTGGTGATGAAGGATATCGAGACGATGCTGCAGGAATCCGGCATCATCATCCAGCCTTACTGGCGCAAGCTCTACATCAACATCAAGCCCGAGGTGAAGAACCACTCGATGCACCCCACCTACGAGCACGACTTCGGCAAGGTCTGGCTCGATCAGGCGTGACCCACGGCTTGACGAACATGAGGGGTCGATAGTCCCCTCATGTTTGCAGGATCGCCGCCGTTGCATTCGATGCAGCGGCGGCGTGACGTCACAAGGTTTTCGAAACAGGGTTGACCAATATCTGACCCCAACCCGGCCGGCAGGGGGGCACAATGTTATCATTCATCATCAGACGCATCGGCACGATACTGCTCACGATGCTGTGCCTGACGCTGGTCGTCTTCTTCCTCGTCAATCTCGAACCCAACCTGAAGAAGCTGGCGATCAGCCAGACCGAAATGCACACGTCGGCCGAGCAGCTTGAAAGCTGGCTGGTCAACCACGGCTATCGCCAGAACTTCTTCGTCCGCTACGGTCAGTGGCTCGGCATCATGCCCAAGCAGCCGATCACGGATCCGGCGACCGGAACGACGACGCAGCGCTTCTCCTTCTGCAACGACCCGGTCGTGCCAACGTTTTCCGGCGTCATCGAGGGGGATTTCGGCTGCTCGACCAAGTTCAAGACCACGGTCGCGGCCAAGCTGTTCCCGGCGCTCGGCGCCACAGGCATCCTCATGCTCTGCGTGCTGGGGGTGATGGTGCCGGTCTCGCTGCTCATCGGCATCCTGGCCGGCATGCGGGAGGGGTCGCGTACCGATCGCGTGCTGTCGGTCGCCTCGATCGCCTCGACGGCAACGCCTGAATATGTATCCGGCGTCATCTTCACCGTCATCTTCGCCTCCTGGCTCGGCTGGCTGAACGGCTCGGCAGCTTCAGCCAGCCAGGGCATCACCTTCTACAACTTCACGCTCCCGGTGATCACGCTCGCCATCTATGGCATCGGCTACATCGCGCGCATGACACGCGCCTCGATGGTTGAGGTGATGACGCAGCAATATATCCGAACCGCGCGCCTGAAGGGGCTCTCCTTCAGGAGTGTCGTGGTCAAGCATGCGTTGCGCAACGCGTTGATCGCACCGTTCACCGTCATCATGCTGCAGTTCCCCTGGCTGCTCACCGGTGTCGTCATCGTCGAGGTGATGTTCCGCTACCAGGGCTTCGGCTACACGTTGGTCGAGGCGGCCGGCAACAACGACATCGATCTTCTGCTCGGCTGTTCGCTGGTCTCTGTGTTCATCGTCTTGATCACGCAGCTCATTTCCGATGTCGGCTATGCATTCCTCAATCCGCGCATCCGGGTTCAGTAGGGAGAAGGCGCATGCAACCTCAATATATCGGCGCCTCCACCATCGTCCTCGAAGTGCTCTGGCGCTTCTGGCCCGTTTGGGTCGCGCTTTTCATCGTCATGGGCGCGAGCTTCCTCTACAAGAAGAAGCTGGCGCTTTACGGACAGCTGTTCGACAGCGGCGTCGGCATGACGGGCGTTTTCATCTGCCTGTTCTGGCTGTTCACCGCGATCTTCGCCTCGACCATTTCGCCTTTCGATCCGCTCGGCCAGATCCCGATCATGAAGGACACGCTGCCCGGCGCCATCGAACCGCAATCGGGGCTCGTCTATCTGTTCGGCGGCGACAAGCTGGCGCGTGACGTGTTCTCGCGCATGGTCTATGGCAGCCAGATCGTGCTGATCATCGCCCCGGCCGCGACAGGCTTTGCGCTGATGGTCGGCATCACGCTCGGCCTGCCGGCCGGCTATTACGGCGGCAAGATCGATTCCATCCTCTCGTTCTTGGCCAATCTGGTGCTGGCTTTTCCGGTGATCCTGCTGTTCTACCTGCTGGTGACGCCGGGCATCATGGACACGCCGATCCCCTATGGGCTGGCGGGTGTCTTCTTCCTGTTTCCGATCATCTTCTTCTGCGTGTTGTTCTGGACACGCTACAAGAACCGACCGGACCGGATCTACATCCTGCTCGGCCTGACGCTTGTCATAGGTGGCTGGATCTACCTCGGCCTTGTCTTCGACAGGGATCCGCTGCACATCGTCCACATCGATCCCAACCAGCTCAACATCTTCGTGGCGGTGGTGTTCGCCTCCAGTCCCGGCGTGTTCCGTATCGTGCGTGGCCTGACCATGGACATCAAGACGCGCGACTATGTGGCGGCGGCGCAGACGCGCGGCGAATCGCCTTGGTACATCATGCTGTGGGAAATCCTGCCCAATGCGCGCGGGCCGCTGATAGTCGACGCCTGCCTGCGCATCGGATACACCACCATCCTGCTCGGCACGCTGGGCTATTTCGGCCTTGGGCTCGCACCCGAGAGCCCGGACTGGGGCACCGCGATCAAGGACGCCAGCCGACTGCTGCGGTCCTTCATCCATCCGGCGCTGCCGCCGACGATCGCGCTGATGTCGTTCGTGCTGGGTCTCAATTTGC
This sequence comes from Mesorhizobium sp. ES1-4, assembly GCF_020164745.1. Classification (GTDB taxonomy): domain Bacteria; phylum Pseudomonadota; class Alphaproteobacteria; order Rhizobiales; family Rhizobiaceae; genus Mesorhizobium. The sequence continues at coordinate 306,939 of NZ_JAIUGV010000009.1, forward strand.
TGGCCGATTCGCTGCGCGAGCAATCGATGAAAGACTGATTGACGGGCCTTGACCCGCGTCTGTTAAAATTTGGATTGGAGCGACCCATGAACGAGGCAGTTCGAAATCCCGCCAAGCCGACGGATGCGCCGATCATCGAGATCGAGAACCTGTCGATCTCCTTCTTCACCCGCAAGGGTGAGATACCGGCCGTCATGGATTTTTCCTGCACGGTCATGCCGGGCGAGGCGATGGGCATCGTCGGTGAATCCGGCTGCGGCAAGTCGACGGTGTCGCTCGGCATCATGCGCGACCTCTCCAATATCGGGAAGATCGTCGGCGGCAAGATCAAGTTCCAGGGCAAGGATATGGGCGAGCTCTCCGAGGAAGAGCTGCGCGCCATACGCGGCAACAAGATCGCCATGATCTACCAAGAGCCGATGGCAAGCCTGAATCCGGCGATGAAGATCGGCCAGCAACTGATGGAAGTGCCGCTGATCCACGACAAGGTGTCGAAGGAAGAGGCCCACTCCAGAGCGCTTGAGATGGTGCGCTCGGTCAAGCTTCCCGATCCCGAGCGCATGATGCGCTCCTATCCGCACCAGCTTTCCGGCGGCCAGCAGCAGCGCATCGTCATTGCCATGGCGCTGCTGTCGAAGCCGGCACTGCTTCTGCTCGACGAGCCGACCACCGCGCTCGACGTGACGGTGGAGGCGGGCATCGTGGAACTGGTCAAAGGGCTGGGCGAGAAGTTCGGCACCTCGATGATCTTCGTGTCGCACAATCTGGGGCTCATCCTGGAAACCTGCGACCGCATCACTGTGATGTATTCGGGCGAGGCGGTCGAGACGGGCAAGATCAAGGACGTGTTCGACCGGATGCGCCATCCCTATACGCAAGGGCTGTTCCGTTCGATCCCGCTGCCGGGTGCCGACAAGAATTCGCGGCCGCTGATCTCGATCCCAGGGCAGTTGCCGCTGCCGCATGAGCGGCCGAAGGGTTGCAATTTCGGCCCGCGCTGCCACCATTTCGTCGAGGGCGTCTGCAACGCCGCCGAAATCCCGATGATCGAGGTCGCAGGCCACGAAGGCCATTTTTCGCGCTGCGTACGCTTCAACGAAATCGACTGGGACGCCCTGCCGCCCGGCGCCAAGAAGGTCAACGAAAAGGTCGTGCCCGGCGCACCGGTGCTCAAGATCGAGGACCTCAGGAAATACTACAAGGTCGGCGGCAGCGAGGTGTTCGGCTCGAGAGAGGGCAGAGTGGTCAAGGCCAACGAGACGATCTCGTTCACGGCGCGAGAATCCGAGACCGTCGCCATCGTCGGCGAATCCGGTTGCGGTAAATCCACATTGGCTAAGGTGCTTTTGGGGCTCGAGACCGCCAGTTCCGGAACGGTGTCGCTTTCAAACAAGGAAATCCAGTCGACCGGCATCGAGAGCCGCAGCGTCGACACCGTGTCGTCGATTCAGATGGTGTTCCAGAACCCGTTCGACACGCTCAACCCCAGTCATTCGGTCGGTTCGCAGATCATCCGCACGCTGGAAAAATTCAACGTCGGCAAGACGGTCGCCGACCGGCGCAAGCGCATGCTGGAACTGCTCGACCTGGTGAAGCTGCCGCGCGCCTTCGAAACCCGCAAGCCGCGCCAGCTTTCCGGTGGCCAGAAGCAGCGCATTGGCGTGGCGCGCGCCTTTGCCGGCGATGCCAAGGTGGTGGTGGCCGACGAGCCGGTTTCGGCCCTCGACGTGTCGGTGCAGGCGGCGGTGACGGAACTGCTGATGGACATCCAGCGCAAGAACAAGACGACGATGCTTTTCATCAGCCACGATCTCTCCGTCGTGCGCTATATCGCCGACCGCGTCGTCGTCATGTATCTCGGCTATATCGTCGAGCAGGGCACGACGGACCAGATCTTCGCGCCGCCCTATCATCCCTATACCGAGGCGCTTCTCTCCGCGATTCCGATCGCCGATACCAGCGTGGTGAAGAAGCACATCGTGCTGGAAGGCGACATCCCCTCGGCGATGAACCCGCCATCCGGCTGCCCATTCCAGACGCGCTGCGGTTACAAGAAGCTGGTGCCTGACAATCTGTGCGAGACCAAGGTGCCGCCGGTCAAGAACCTCGGCGACGGCCATATGAGCCTGTGCTGGCTGTCGGACGACGTACTTGCGACGATGGAGCCGGTGATCAAGTTCGACAAGGAGCATGCTGCTCACGAGGGCGTGCCGGATGACGCGGCGCACGGTGCGGGGCCAGGCTTTGCCGGTGAACCTCCGGAGCGACCGCACGGCAAGACGGCGAGTTTGGCGGCTGACCAAATCGAGGAGAATGTCGAGGAGAGCGAGGCCGCCATGCGAGCTCGCCGTCACGAAGTCCGCGACGAGGTTTCGGAAACCGGGGTTTCAAAGCCGGACGATACGACAAGGCGGCATTAGGCCGAGCGACAGACTAACTGCCGCACTGCCTCAGCTGCGCATCGTAGTCGCGAGCCATTTTGTCGGTAGCCCGTGCATAGCCCTGGACGCCGGCATCGCCTCGATTGCCCCGGCCATAAGCGGTCCAGCCGAGGTAATAGGCGAGGTAGAGGTTGTAGGTGTCGTTGCGCGCGACACCGTAGCTGTCCGATGTCTTGGAATGATACCAGCCGACGAAGTCGACAGCGTCGGCGAATTTCGTCCGCCGCGCCGCCCAGTTGCCGGTTTCGCTCTGGTATTGCGACCATGTGCCGTCCAACGCCTGTGAGAAGCCGGTGGCGGAGGAGACGTGCTTCCAGGGGATGAAACCGAGCAGCTTGGTGCGCGGTGGCCTTGCGTTGCTCTTGAAGCCGGATTCCTTGCGCACGGTGGCCATCAGCACCGGCACCGGTACGCCGTATTTCCGAGACGCGCGCTCGGCCGCCGACTGCCAGTTGTCGAACCAGCCGTCATTCTGGTCGAAGACGGCGCAGACATTGTTGATGTGGCTCGGCGCGGTGGCGCAGGCCGAAAGCGCCAACAGCGCGCTAACCGCTACAATTTTACTAAAACTCGACTTACGCATGGAAGGAGCAATAGGCCGAAATCATAAAGGGAATCTTGCTGAGTCCGTTAATCGTCGGCGGGCGCGTGGCGGAGCCGCGATAATGTATCGGCAAGGCGACGAGATACGTCGCTTTTCTTAAAATGGCGGTCTGGATATGCCGCCTTGGCTAAAATCGCGTCCGCTAAAGGCGTATTTCTGACAGCCAGCCCGGCTGGCCCGAGCTTTGATGCCGGGCATGAACGAACCAAGACGCAAGCGCGGCGCGGAGCGCACCAGCAACAGGGGGCCATCCGCCATCCCGCAATTGCCGCGACGGCGTGTGGTCAATCCCTATCCGCCAATGGCGCTATTGTCGTCCGACCAGATCGAGGCGATCCATCAGGCGTCGATGCACATATTGGAGAATTTCGGCATCGAGGTAATGAGTCCTCGTGCGCTGTCGCTGTTCGAGAAGGCCGGCGCCAAGGTCGATCACGCCTCGGCGAATGTGCGGATCGATCGCGGCATGGTCGACGAGGCGCTGAAGACGACGCGGTCCGACTATACGCTGACACCGCGCAATCCGGCCAATGCCATCCATCTCGGTGGCAACACCATCAATTTCACCTTGGTCGCCGGCCCACCCAACGTGCACGACATGGAGCGCGGCCGCCGCGCCGGCAATCTGCGCGACTATGCCGATCTCACCCGGCTGGCGCAGCATTTCAACTGCGTCCACATGCTAGGCAACCAGGTCTGCGCGCCGGTAGAGCTGCCGGCCAACTCACGCCATCTCGATACCTATTTCACCAATCTGACGCTGACCGACAAAAGCTTCCATGTCTCGGCGATCGGCCGGGGCAGGGCTCTGGACGGCATCGAGATGATGGCGATTTCGCGCGGGCTCACCCTCGATCAGATGCGGGACGATCCCGGCATTGCCACCATCATCTCGGTCAACTCGCCGCGCCGCTTCGACGAGATGATGGCCGAGGGGCTGATGACCATGGCCGAGTACGGCCAGTCGGTGGCGGTGACGCCCTTCACGCTGATGGGAGCGATGAGCCCGGTGACGCTGGCCGGCGCCTTGGCGCAGCAGAATGCCGAGGCGCTGTTCGGCGTCGTGCTGACGCAGCTCGTGCGCCCCGGCGCGCCGGTCATGTATGGCGCCTTCACCTCCAACGTCGACATGAAGTCGGGCGCGCCGGCCTTCGGTACACCTGAAAACACCAAGGCCAACATCGCCTCGGGGCAATTGGCGCGGCGCTACGGCCTGCCATACCGGACGACGCCCGGCTCGGCTTCCAACGCCGCCGATGCGCAAGGCGCCTATGAGACACTGATGGCGCTGTGGGGCGCGGTGCTCGGCCACGGCAATCTCGTCTACCACGCCGCAGGCTGGCAGGAGGGCGGGCTGACGGCCTCGTTCGAGAAATTCATCATAGATGTCGAGATGATCCAGCACATGATGGAGTTTCTGCGCCCGATCGTGGTCGACGAGGCCGAGCTTGCCGTCGAGGCGCTGGGCGCGGTGCCGACCGGCGGTCATTTCTTCGGCGAACCGCACACGCTCGAGCGCTACGCCACCGCCTTCTACCAGCCGATTCTTTCCAACTGGCAGAATTTCGAGGCCTGGCAGGAGGCCGGCGGCCTCGACGCCACCGCGCGCGCGACGCGGCTGTGGAAGAAGGCACTGGAGGACTATGTCGAGCCGGCGATGGACGTTGCCGTGCGCGAAGAGTTGCAAGCCTATGTGGCCAAGCGCAGGCTAGCGATCGGGCAGGGCGAGCCGTGATTTCCTTCGCGCCAACGCGTGGCGCCTTGGCACTTCCCGTTCCGATTCACATCACTCATCCAACTCACTGATATCAGAGAAAAACCCATGAAATCGCATGCAAAGGTCGTGGTCATCGGCGGTGGCGTCGTCGGATGCTCCGTGCTGTTCCATCTCGCCCGCCATGGCTGGACCGACATCGTGCTGCTGGAGCGCGACGAGCTGACCTCCGGCTCGACCTGGCACGCGGCGGGCGGCATGCACACGATCAATGGCGACCCCAACGTCGCCAAGCTGCAGAAATACACCATCAACCTCTACAAGGAGATCGAGGAACTGTCGGGCCAGGCGACCGGCGTCCACCTGACCGGCGGTGTGCTGCTGGCTGCGACCGAGGCTCGGCTTGACTGGCTGCGCGGTGTCGTCGCCAAGGGCCGTTATCTCGGCATCGAGCTGGAGGAAATCTCGCCGAACGAGGCGGCCGAACTGATGCCGCTGCTCGATCCCAAGCAGTTCGTCGGCGCCGTCCGCAACAAGGAGGACGGCCACCTCGATCCCTCTGGTGTCACGCATGCCTATGCAAAGGCGGCGCGAAAGCTGGGCGCCGAGATCGAACGGTTCACCAAGGTGGAGGACATCGTGCGCCGTCCCGACGGGATGTGGCGCGTCATCACCGACAAGGGCGAGGTCGTGGCCGAGCATGTCGTCAATGCCGGCGGCCTGTGGGCGCGCGAGGTCGGCCGCATGGTCGGGCTGGAACTGCCGGTGCTGGCGATGGAGCACATGTACCTGATCACCGAGGACATGCCGGAGGTCGCCGCCTGGAACCAGAAAACCGGCACCGAGGTCATCCATGCGGTCGATTTCGATGGCGAGCTCTATCTGCGCCAGGAACGCGGCGGCATGCTGATGGGCACCTATGAGAAGGCCAACAAGCCGTGGTCCGAGTATCAAACGCCGTGGAATTTCGGCCATGAATTGCTGGCGCCGGATATCGACCGCATCGCGCCGTCGCTGGAGGTCGGCTTCCGGCATTTTCCGGCTTTCCAGAACACCGGCATCAAGCAGATCATCAACGGGCCCTTCACCTTCGCGCCCGACGGCAACCCGCTGGTCGGGCCGGTGCGCGGCCTGCCGGGCTTCTGGGTGGCCTGCGGCGTGATGGCGGGCTTCAGCCAGGGCGGCGGCGTCGGCTTGGCCCTGTCTAACTGGATGATCGAGGGCGATCCGGGCGCCGACATCTGGGCGATGGACGTGGCGCGCTACGGCGACTGGGCGACCATGGCCTACACCAACGCCAAGGTGCGCGAGAACTATTCCAGGCGCTTTTCGATCCGCTTCCCCAATGAAGAGCTGCCCGCCGGCCGGCCGCTGAAGACGACGCCCGTTTATGATCTCTTGTCGGCCAGGGGCGCGCAATGGGGTGTCGCCTATGGACTGGAGGTGCCGCTCTGGTACGCGCCGGAAGGCATCAAGGACGAGTTCTCGTGGCGGCGCTCGAGCGACTTCACCCATGTCGCCGCCGAGGTCGCGACGGTGCGCTCAGGCGTCGGCCTGTCGGAGATATCGAGCTTCGCCAAATACAAGGTGACGGGCGAAGGGGCCGCGGCCTGGCTCGACCGGGTGCTCGCCTGCAAGCTGCCGAAGCCCGGCCGCATGACGCTGGCGCCGATGCTGAAGGAGGACGGCAGGCTGATCGGCGATTTCACGCTGGCCAATCTGGGCCCCCAAGATCGGGAAGAAGCGGGCTGGTTCCTGGCCGGCTCCGGCATTGCCGAGCAATATCACATGCGCTGGTTCGAGCAGCATCTGCCCGACGATGGCTCGGTCCATATCGAGGCGCTTGGGCAAAAGCTCACCGGTCTGTCGATCGCCGGTCCCCGGGCAAGGGACGTGCTGGCGAAAGCCACGCGATCCGACATATCGAACACGGCGTTTCCCTTCATGGCCATAGCCAGGATGGATATCGGCATGGCGCCGTGCCTGGTTGGCCGCGTCAGCTACACCGGTGATCTCGGCTACGAGATCTGGGTGGCGCCGGAATACCAGCGCGCCGCCTATCAGGCGCTGATCGCGGCGGGTGCGGAATTTGGCATCGGGCTGTTCGGCTCGCGCGCGCTCAATGCGCTGCGGCTGGAGAAGAACTACGGTTCATGGGGGCGCGAATACCGGCCGATCTACGGGCCGCTGGAAGCCGGGCTCGATCGTTTCGTCGCCTATGGCAAGGATGCGGATTTCATCGGCAAGGCGGCTGCGCTGGCCGAGCGCAAACAGGGCGGCAGGTTGCGGTTGCGCACCTTCATCGTCGACGCCGACGACGCCGACGTCATCGGCGACGAGCCGATCTGGTTCGGCGGCGCGGTGCGCGGCTGGGTGACGTCGGGCGGCTATGCCCATCATTCGAAGAAGTCGGTCGCTGTCGGCTATGTGCCGAAGGAGATCGCCGACGAGAGCGACGGCTTCGAGATCGAGTTGCTGGGCAAGCGCCACGCCGCGCGCATGCAGGCGGCGCCGCTGTTCGATGCGAATTTCGAACGGATGCGGGGGTGAGGGCTCACCCCCGTCGGGGACATCAGGCGCCGCGGCGGTTGTCGAGCGCGAAGGCGCCGGGGCCGGCGAAGAGCAGATAGAGGAAGATGAAGCAGAACGAGATCGCCGCGTCGCCGCTGTTGTTGACCGGGAAAAAGCCGCGCGGCATGTGGACCATGAAATAGGCGATCGCCATTTCGCCAGCCAGCAGGAACGCCACCGGGCGGGTAAAAAGGCCCAGCGCCAGGAGGATGCCACCGGCGAATTCGAGGATGCCGGCGGCCGTGGTAAGCCCGCTAAGGGCGTGGGGCTGGGCGCTTATGGGGAAGTCGAACAGCTTCTGGCTGCCATGTTCGATGAACTGTAGCGCCGTCATGATACGCAGCACGCCGAGCGCTTGCGGCTGGTATTTGGAGAGGACGTCGAAAAGCTTCATCTAAGACTCCATTTCCGCCTCCCGGCCCGCCATAGAACATCCCCGGGCAATGGACCATTCACTTCCCCTGGCCTGCCATCAAAAATTGGTGACTGGAGATATCCTCCCGTCAGACCTTCGTATTGCGCCCGCTAGGGTTGCAAATATATCGCCATGGTTGTATTGATCGCAGATACTCTGGACATATGGGTTAGCTTTGCCATGAAGGAATTTGCCATGAAAGAAGTCGTCATCAGCCTGTTCGCAATCCTTCTGGGCACCAGCTCAGCCATGGCCGAGGACGGCGGCTGCGAGGCCTTCAAATGGCCGGTAACGCGCGAACAGGCGCTGTTTGCCGCGGCGCCGGCAACGGCATCAGGGGCGACGTTGGCGGTCGGCTCGGCGGCGGATCTGGAGCTGGTGCCGGCCGAGAAGGCCGGCTTCGCGGTGCCACCCGAACGCGCCCCGGCAGCGGGCACGTTTGGCGCCGTCGCCAGTGTTGCGGTGCCGCCAGAGGGGTCCATCCAGATCAGCCTGTCGAGCGAGGCCTGGGTCGATGTCATCCAGGATGGCCATGTGGTGAAATCCGCAGGCTACAGCGGCGTCAAGACGTGCCCCGGCATCCGCAAGAGCGTGCGCTTCAAGCTTGCGGCAGGCGCGGCCACCGTTCAGTTCAGCGGTGCCAAGAAAGAAACCCTCAAGGTCGCGGTGCTGGCGCCGGAATGAACCGACGCCAGCAAGCGTGATATCGGCGATTGGCGTCGGTGCTTACCGCACCGGCGCCATCAAGGCGAAATGCGCGCCTTGCGGGTCTTGGCATTGCACGATCCAGCTGCCGCCGGGAACCTCCATCGGCCCCATCAGGATCTTGCCGCCACTGTCGGTGACGCGCTTCGCGGCGGCGTCGATGCCGGTGACGTTGAAATAAAACTGCCAGACCGGCACCGGGATCTGTTGCGGCTTGTTCATGATGCCGCCGCCGGATTCTGGGCCGGCGGTGAAAGTCTGGTAGGTGCCCATCGGACCCATGTCGAAATCGCCGGCGTTGGCCCAGCCGAACTGGCCGGAATAGAAATCGAACGCGGCCTTCCAATCGCTCGTGTAGAGTTCATGCCAGCCGATGTGGCCAGGCGTGCCGGCGGGCACGACGGGCTGGTCGGGGCCATTCGGCTGCAGGAACATGAAGGTCGCGCCTTGCGGATCGGCAACGACGGCGAAGCGGCCGACGCCTGGAATGTCGTCGGGCTGGCGGTGAACGGCGCCGCCTGCCTTTTCCAGCGACGCCGTGGCGGCGTCGACATCCCTGGTGTGGATGTAGCCCAGCCAGGCGGGCGACATGCCCATCTTGGCCGCGTCCTCGGGCATCGTCATCAGGCCGCCGACGCCACGCTCGCCGACATTCATGACGATGTAGCGCGGCATGCCTGGAGCCTTGTCAAAGGGCTGCGCCGTCCAGCCGACAACCTTGGTGTAGAATGCCTCGGCGGCGTCGAGGTCCGTGGTCATCAGCTCGTACCAGAAGAAGGGCATGGGGGATTTCGGCATGGTCGGTCTCCTCACCGTTGTTCACCGATCGTCGGTCGATCCATCCTAGGACGATCTCAACGACAGAAATCCGACATCTGGGCTCGAAATCGGGAACGGCAAGACGCCGCCTCTGGCAACGCAGCCTTTTGGAAACCTTGCGCGCCTTGCGATTTTCGTCTCTGCTTGGGCTCCAGAAGGGGGCGTCGATCCATGCGGCAGATGTCACTTACAGCCGAGCTTGTCGCACTGTGCCATCGCGAGGAGGCCGATCCCGGGCCTAGCGGCTCCTGGGCGCAACTGAGCGACGAGGATTTCCAGGCCATTTCCGCGCGGCTGTCCGATGAAGCGGACGAGGGGCCGCTCTGGGTGTTCGCCTATGGCTCCCTGATCTGGAAACCGGCTTTCGAGTCCGTCGAACGCCAACGCGCCACCGCTCATGGCTGGCACCGCTCCTTCTGCATCGACATGGTCCGCTGGCGCGGCAGCGTCGCGCAGCCAGGACTGATGATGGCGCTTGAACGCGGCGGGCGATGCGATGGTGTGATCTATCGGTTACCGGAAGGGGAGAAGACTGCTCAGATCGAAAGGCTGTTGCGGCGCGAGATCGACGATCATGAGAGCGTCGCTTCGGTAAGGTGGGTACCGGTGCGTACAGCGCAAGGGCCGTTGCGGGCGCTGGGTTTCTGGGTCGGAGTGACGGGCAGAGGCACGTCGCTCGGGCAGCCTCTAGAGACAGTGGCACGGGTGCTGGCGCGCGCCTGCGGCCATGTCGGCTCGGGGGCGGAATATCTTTACAACACGGTTAGCCATCTCGAGGAATTCGGCATCCGCGACCGCAATCTTTGGACGTTGCAGCAATTGGTCGCCGATGAGATCAGGTCGATCCACGGCATTGGCGCGGGCGGCGGCACTATTCCCGCGTCATCATCGCCATAACTTGAGCATAATTATCATCTTTTAGCTCAGCGTTTTCAGTGTCTTGTGCCGAAAATTGACCAATTGATAAAAAAATAAAACGTGCTAGCCTTCCCCAAAACGAAAACATGGGGAACTGAAAATGCCAGAGGGCCAGTTCAAAGAGGGTATTGTTGGCGGCCGGCTTCCAGCCGAGCAGTACGCGGACAATTTTTCCGACCTGCATCCGCCGCTCGATCATCACGAGGCGCTGGTCGAATCCGACCGCTGTTATTTCTGCTACGACGCGCCATGCATGAATGCATGCCCGACCTCGATCGACATTCCGCTGTTCATCCGCCAGATCTCGACCGGCAACCCGATCGGTTCAGCCAAGACCATCTTCGACCAGAACATCCTGGGCGGCATGTGCGCCCGCGTCTGCCCGACCGAGACGCTCTGCGAGGAGGTCTGCGTGCGCGAGGTGGCGGAAGGCAAGCCGGTGCAGATCGGCCGCCTGCAGCGCTACGCCACCGATGTCGCCATGAGCCAGAACAAGCAGTTTTATCCACGCGCCGAGCCTACAGGGAAGACGGTCGCCGTCGTTGGCGCCGGCCCCGCCGGCCTTGCCGCGGCGCACAGGCTCGCCCGTCATGGCCATGACGTGACCATATTGGAGGCGCGCCCGAAGGCCGGCGGCCTCAACGAATACGGCATCGCCGCCTATAAGAGCGTCGACAACTTCGCCCAGGCCGAGGTCGACTATGTCACCGCGATCGGCGGCATCGACATCCAGAACGGCAAGGCGCTCGGCCGCGATTATCAGCTCTCCGACCTCATCCGCAATTATGATGCGGTGTTCCTCGGTATGGGGCTGGGTGGCGTCAACGCGCTGCGCGCCGATGGCGAGGATGCCGCCGGCGTCACCAACGCGGTCGAATTCATCGCCGAATTGCGCCAGGCCAGCGACCTCTCAGGGTTGCCGGTCGGCCGCCGCGTCGTCGTCATCGGCGGCGGCATGACGGCGATCGATGCCGCCGTGCAGTCGAAGCTGCTTGGCGCCGAGGAGGTGACCATCTGCTACCGGCGTGGCCAGGAGCACATGAACGCCTCCGAATTCGAACAGGATCTCGCGGCCGCGAACGGCGTCACCATCCGTCATTGGCTGCAGCCCAAGCGCGTGATTGCCGACGGCGGCAAGGTCTCGGCAATCGAACTCGAATACACCGCGTTCAACGGCGACAAGCTCGTCGGCACCGGCGAGACGCTGACGCTCGTCGCCGACCAGGTGTTCAAGGCCATCGGCCAGAGTTTTGTGCCGGCTGCCCTCAACGGCAGCGGGGCGTCGATCGATCTCGAAGCCGGCCGCATCAAGGTCGACGGCGAAGGGCGTACCTCGCTGGCCAAGGTATGGGCGGGCGGCGACTGCATTTTCGGCGGCGATGATTTGACTGTCTCGGCGGTTGCGCAAGGGCGCGATGCGGCGGAATCGATCAACCGGGCACTGGCCTCGAACGGGAGGGCATGAGCATGGCAGACATCAGAAACAATTTCGTCGGCATCAAATCGCCAAATCCATTCTGGCTGGCCTCGGCGCCGCCGACGGACAAGGCCTATAATGTCATTCGCGCTTTCAAGGCGGGTTGGGGCGGTGTCGTCTGGAAGACGCTGGGTGAAGAAGGCCCGCCGGTGGTCAACGTCAACGGCCCGCGCTACGGCGCGATCTGGGGTGCGGACCGCCGCCTGCTCGGCCTCAACAATATCGAGCTTATCACCGACCGCGATTTGCAGACCAATCTGCGCGAGATGAAGCAGGTCAAGATGGACTGGCCCGACCGGGCGCTGATCGCCTCGATCATGGTGCCTTGCGAAGAGGAAAGCTGGAAGGCCATCCTGCCGCTGGTCGAGGAGACGGGCGCCGACGGCATCGAACTCAATTTCGGCTGCCCGCACGGCATGTCGGAGCGTGGCATGGGCGCGGCCGTCGGCCAGGTGCCGGAATATATTGAGATGGTGGTGCGCTGGTGCAAGCAGTACACGCGCATGCCCGTCATCACCAAGCTGACGCCCAACATTACCGACATCCGCAAGCCGGCGCGGGCGGCACATGCCGGAGGCACCGACGCGGTGTCGCTGATCAACACCATCAACTCGATCACCGGCGTCGACCTCGACAGTTTCGCGCCGCAGCCGACCATCGACGGCAAGGGTTCGCATGGTGGCTATTGCGGTCCGGCGGTGAAGCCGATCGCCATGAACATGGTGGCCGAGATCGCGCGCGATCCGGAAACCCATGGCCTGCCGATCTCCGGCATCGGCGGCATCACCACGTGGCGGGACGCCGCCGAGTTCATGGCGCTCGGCGCCGGCAATGTGCAGGTCTGCACGGCGGCGATGACCTACGGCTTCAAGATCGTGCAGGAGATGATCGCCGGCCTCGAAAACTGGATGGACGAGAAGGGACACCGCTCGCTCGACGACATCATCGGCCGCGCCACGCCCAACGTCACCGACTGGCAGTACCTCAACCTCAACTATGTCGCCAAGGCGCATATCGACCAGGACGCCTGCATCAAATGCGGCCGCTGCCATATTGTCTGCGAGGATACCTCGCATCAGGCAATCACCAGCATGGTCAACGGCGTCAGGCATTTCGAGGTGATCGAGGCCGAATGCGTCGGCTGCAATCTGTGCGTCAATGTCTGCCCGGTCGACAACTGCATCACCATGGAGCCGCTGGCAGCCGGCGCGATGGACCAACGCACCGGCAAGCCGGTGTCGCCGGTCTACGCCAACTGGACCACACACCCGAACAACCCGATGGCCAAGGTGGCAGCGGAGTAGCGAACAGACATTCGGACGAAAAAAGCGGCGTCTTCGGGCGCCGTTTTTTTTCATTTCCCTATTGCAGATAAAAATTATCCACGATAAAAGATATCCATGAACTGGAGACTGGAGCCACGAAGCTGGGCGAGGGCGTTGAAGCGGCCATCCACTGCGCGGCCACACTGGCGAGTGTCAACGGCAACAGCACCATGCCGGGCGCTGCGCTGGCGGAGGCCTTTGGCCTGTCGCCGAGCTATTTGCTGAAGCATCTCAACATGCTGACAGCGTCCCGTATCCTGGAATCGGTGCCAGGTCCGGCGGGCGGCTACCGGCTGGCGCGGTCGGCGGAACGCATCACACTGCTCGACATCGTGCTGGCGATCGAGGGACGCGAGCCGGCATTTCGCTGCGGCGAGATCCGCCGCAACGGTCCGGTCAAGATCGATGCCTCGGCCTATGTCAAACCCTGCGGCATCAACGCCGCGATGCTGAAAGCCGAACGCGCCTACAGGGCAGCGCTCGCAGAGGTGAAGCTGTCCGACATCGTGGCGGATTATGCCGCGGAAGGCGACCCCAGATCGTTTGCCGCGAGCTGCGCCTTCGTCGAGCGTCATCAGCGGCCGCAGAAATCCAGTTCAACCAACCAAGCCTAACCTCCCCAACGATGCGAAAGGAAAGACGATGAAACAGAGGATGCAGTTCTTCGCCAAGGCGCCCGAGATCATGAAGGCGGTGTCGGCGCTCAACAAGGCGGTCGACGAATGCGGACTGGAGGTGAGCCTGCTGCACCTGATCAAGCTCAGGGCCTCGCAGATCAATGGCTGTTCCTTCTGTGTCGAGATGCATAGCCGCGAAGCCAGGCGCGACGGTGAGACCGAACAGAGGCTCTATCTGGTCGCCGCCTGGAAGGAATCGCCGCTGTTTTCCGAGCGCGAACGTGCGGCTTTGGCCTGGACCGAGGCGGTGACGCTGATCGCCAACAATGGTGTTTCGGACGAACTCTATGCCAGGACGCTCGAGCATTTTTCGGAAGAGGAATTGGTCAAGCTGTCGGTCGCGCTCGGCATGATCAACACTTGGAACCGCCTTTGCATTCCGTTCCACGCCATTCATCCGATGCCGGCCGCCAAGGCTGCCTGATTGCCCCGTTGCCCCGGGGGCGCCGCCAAGGCGGCGGCGCTCCAACTGTTTGAAGGAAGCGGTCGATGCGGCCGGTTTCCGGGGAACCATCAAGGCCCTGAGACCGGGAATCGTCGCCGGGCTGCTGCTGTTCGCCTTCTGGTCCGGCCTGATCTCCAACTGATCCCGCCGCAGTTACGCCGCGAACCGCAGCCCTCCATCGCAGGTCAGCACCTGGCCGGTCATGAAGCTGTTGGAGACGAGGAAGGCGATCGCCGAGGCGACATCCTCGGCGCGGCCGATGCGGCCGACCGGAGTCTTGCCGGCATAGTCGGCGAAGACCGCTTGCCTCTGTTCGTCCGGCAAAAAGTCCCACCACGGCGTGTCGATGACGCCGGGCGCGACGACGTTGACGCGCAGCGGTTTGAGTTCCACCGCCAGGATCGGCGCCACGGTCAGCAACATGCCGTTGATGGCGCCGATGCCGGCGACGCCCGGCATCGCGACCTGGGCCGACACCGCCGAGATGAAGGTGACCGATCCCGATTTGTTCAGTGTCGGCAAGGCTGCCTGCAGGCAGGACAGTTGTGGTCGCACTTTTTCGTCGACGCCGCCGGCGATGTCGGCGAGGTCGAGGGTTTCGAACGGGCCGAGGCCCTTGCCGCCGCTCGCTGCCAGAACGAGATGGTCGAATGGGCCGAGGTGCTCGAAGAACTGGCGCACCTCGTCCGGCTTCGAAGCGTCGAAGGCGGCCTTGTCGGCGGCGCCGCCAAGGCTTTTCCAGGCGCTGACGAGCTTGTCCCGGTTGCGCCCGGTGATGGTCACCTTCATGCCCGGGCCGAGCAGTTTTCGCGCTGTCGCCAGGCCGATGCCCGACGAGCCGCCGATGATGACTGTGTGTTCGGTCCCGTCGGTCATGACCGTTCTTCCTTCGATTTTGGCGAAGCCAGCCCGACGAGGTCGAGGCTCAGGCTTCGCAATTGTTGTCTTGCCTTGGCGTCGTAGGCCTGGGTGTCGGCGCGGGATTCGCGCAGGCCGTCGAAATAGAGGCCGCTGCGGCCTTCGAGCCTTTGCGAGGTGGCGAGGTTCACGATGGCTTCGGCGCCGGTTTCGACCGAGCTCCAAGGCGTCACGCCGGCCTGTCGGACCATGGTCGTGTTCATGTAGCTTGCCGGATGCAGCGCGTTGACGGTGACGCCGCTGCCTTTCAACTGTTCGGCCAGATCGATGGTGAACAGGATCTGCGCCAGCTTGCTCTGGCAGTAGGCGCGCACGCCGCTATAGCCGCGCGTCAGCATGACGTCGTCGAAATCGATCGCTTGCTGGCCAGCGGACGCGACATTGACGATGCGCGCCGGCGCGCTGGCCTTCAGCAGCGGCAGCAGCTCCGAGGTCAGCAGGAAGCCGGCGAGATAGTTGACGGCGAAGCGCAATTCGTAGCCATCGGCGCTTGTCTGTCGCTTGTCGCCAGCGGTGCCGAGGCCGGCATTGTTGATGAGGATATCGAGACGGCTCGTCCTAGCGCGCACGGCCTCGGCGAGGCGTCTTACCTCCGCCAGCGAAGCGAGATCAGCCGCGAGGAACTCGGCCTTGCCGCTGGCGGCTTCGATGTCGGCGATAACGGCCTTGCCGCGCACCGTATCGCGGCCATGCACCAGCACCCGTGCGCCTGCGCCGCCCAGCCTTTGTGCCACGACCCGGCCGACGCCGTCGGTCGATCCGGTGATGAGGATGGTCTTGTCTTTCAATTCCATGTTCAGAGCCTCCTGTTGCTGCTCTGAGTGCAAGATGGGACGCTTCGTCCATGCCAAACAGTTCCAACTTTATCCTGGTATCAATACTGCTATAATGGCCGGTATGAATGCTCCCATCTCCCCAGCCTCCACCCAGTCGGCCGACGAGAGCCGCCGACGCGAACTCGGCGCCTTCCTGCGTTCGCGCCGCGAAAGGCTGACACCCTCGGCCACCGGCATCGCGACAGGTCCCAGACGGCGCACGCCAGGTCTGCGGCGTGAGGAGGTGGCGATGATCGCCGGTGTCGGCACCACCTGGTACACATGGCTCGAGCAGGGCAGGGACGTGCGGCCCTCGGTGGAAGTGCTGACGGCGCTCTGCGAGGCGCTGCGCCTCGACGCCGTCGAGAAGCGGCATTTGTTCATTCTCGCCGGTCGCCAGCAGCCCGAGCATCGCGGGGCGACACCCGAGAAGGTGGACGCCACGCTGTTGCATATGCTGCAAAGCCTCGTCCTGCAGCCGGCCCAAGTGGTCGGCCGGCGCTGGGATGTGCTGGCCTGGAACCCGGCCGCGGCAGCTGTGTTCGGCGACTATGGCCTGCTGGAGGGCGATAGCAGAAACATCGTCCACATGGTGTTCACCAACCCGCACCATCGCCGCCTGCTGGTCGACTGGGAAGAACTCGCCCGCGTGCTGCTCGCTTCGTTTCGTGCCGAAAGCGCCAAATATGTCGGCGATCCGGACTTCGAACGACTGATCGCCTTGATGATGAGCTCAAGTCCCGAGTTCCGCGACTGGTGGCCGCGCCGGGATGTGGCGCGGAGGCTGACAGGCGTGAAGCACGTCCGGCATCCCAAAGCAGGCTTGATGGCCTTCGAGCATATGAGCCTGTCGATCGACGATGGCTCGGACATGAGACTGATCGTCTATACGCCGCTTGCCGAACAGAACTCGGTCGCCAAACTGCAGCGGTTGCTGGACGCGATGCCGGCCGAGCGGCGCAGCGCCTGAGCCGGTTCAAGGCGTCAGTTCTTGGGCTTCAGCCCGTCGAGGAACAATTGCTCCAGGAAGCGGGCGGCGTCCTCGAAGCGACCGTCGCCGCCGCGGTTCGGTCCCAGCACGGCTCGGACCTGGACGTCGAAATCGGCGTAGTGCTGCGTTGTCGCCCAGATCGAGAAGATCAGGTGCCAGGGATCGGTCCTGGCAATCTTGCCGGCGCGCATCCAGCCCTTGATGACAGCGGCCTTTTCGTCGACCAGCGTCTTCAACTCGCCCGCCAGCAGCGGCATGATGCGCGGCGCGCCCTGCAGGATCTCATTGGCGAACAGCCGGCTCTCGCGCGGGAAATCGCGGGCCATCTCCAGCTTGCGCCTGATATAGCTCCTGAGCTCGGTCATCGGATCGCCGATGTCGTCGAGTTCCCTCAGAGGCGCCAGCCAGGTTTCGAGCAACCGCTCCATCAATGTCTCGTGAATGTCCTCCTTGCGGCGGAAATAATAGAGCAGGTTCGGCTTCGACATGCCGGCGGCTTCGGCGATCTGGTCGATGGTCGAGCCACGGAAGCCGTTGGTGGAGAACACTTCGAGCGCGGCCTCCAGGATCAGTTCGCGCTTTTCCTGCTGGATGCGGGTGCGGCGCGGGGCTTGCGTGCTCGTGGTCACCGTTGCGGGCCTTTGCACTGAAGGCCATCTGGACCAATTCTCTGGACCAGTTTTTCCCCAGCCTGTGGAACGCACTTCAGGAGCCGCATTTCCGCTAGTAATCCCTTGACCGCCGACAGGGCGGTGCTAACGTTTGTCCAATCGGTCAAAAATTTGCGTAGCATGAAAGTGCGGCAAAGACCAAGCGTTGGACGCACCGAAACAGGTTACAAGGGGAAGTCTTGGTCATGTCCAACCGGCTGAAAGTCACGCCGAACGATCTCAGTGCATTCTGGATGCCGTTTACGTCCAACCGGCAGTTCAAGCAGGCGCCGCGCATGATGGTGTCCGCCAAGGACATGCATTACACGACAAGCGACGGTCGCAAGATTCTCGACGGCACCGCCGGCCTGTGGTGCGTCAATGCCGGCCACTGCCGACCGAAGATCACCGAGGCGATCCAGCAGCAGGCCGCCGAACTCGACTATGCGCCGGCCTTCCAGATGGGTCATCCCATCGTGTTCGAGCTGGCCAACCGCCTCGTCGACATCGCGCCGAAGGGCATGGATCACGTCTTCTTTACCAACTCCGGCTCGGAATCGGTGGAAACTGCGCTGAAGATGGCGATCGGCTATCACCGCGCCAGGGGCGATGGCGCGCGCACCCGGCTGATCGGCCGTGAACGCGGCTATCACGGCGTCAATTTTGGCGGCATCTCGGTCGGCGGCATCTCCACCAACCGCAAGATGTTCGGCACGCTGCTCGGCGGCGTCGACCACATGCCGCACACGCACCTGCCGGAGAAGAACGCCTTTACCAAGGGCGTGCCGGAACATGGCGCGGAACTGGCCAATGAGCTGGAGCGCATCGTCGCCCTGCATGACGCCTCGACCATCGCGGCGGTCATCGTCGAGCCGGTCGCCGGCTCCACCGGCGTCATCCTGCCGCCGAAGGGCTATCTGCAGAAGCTTCGCGAGATCTGCACCAAGCACGGTATCCTGTTGATCTTCGACGAGGTCATCACCGGTTTCGGCCGTCTCGGCACGCCGTTCGGCGCCGACTATTTCGGTGTCACGCCCGACATCATGACAACCGCCAAGGGCGTCTCCAACGGCGTCATCCCGATGGGCGCGGTGTTCGTGAAGAAGGAAATCCACGATGCCTTCATGACCGGCCCCGAGCACATGATCGAGTTCTTCCACGGCTACACCTATTCGGGCAATCCGGTCGCTTGCGCAGCGGCACTCGGCACGCTCGATACCTACAAGGAAGAGGGGCTGCTGACCCGCGGCGAGGAGCTGGCGCCTTATTGGGAAGACGCGCTGCATTCGCTCAAGGGCGAGCCGCATGTCATCGACATCAGGAACATCGGCCTGATCGGTGCGATCGAGCTGGCACCTATTCCCGGCCAGCCGACCAAGCGTGCCTTCTCGGCCTTCCTGAAGGCGTTCGAGCGCGGCGCGCTGATCCGCACCACCGGCGACATCATCGCTCTGTCGCCGCCGCTGATCATCACCAAGGGCCAGATCAACGAGCTGGTCGACCATGTGCGTGAAGTGCTTAGGATGATCGATTGAAGAACCGGGCGCGGATATCCCTCCCCCTCGAGGGGAGGGTGGCCGCGAAGCGGTCGGGTGGAGTCGGTTCGACTGGTCGCCGACGTGATCTTTTACCGCGAGGTCGCTTCTGATGCCTCGTACCCGCGTGAGCTTCGAAATGCGCCAGAAGGCGCGCGCGCTTCGAGTTCACGCGACCAAGGGTGAATCTCTCCTTTGGTATGAGTTGCGTGAGCTGAAATCGGCAGGCATCAAATTCCGGCGCCAGTGCCCGTTTGGGCCTTACATCGTTGACTTTGCCTGCCTTTCCGTGAAGCTGATCGTTGAAGTCGACGGTGATCTTCACGAGCACGAAAAGGGCAAGCGGCACGATGCCGTTCGTGACGCGTATCTACGATCGCTTGGGTTCGACGTCTTCCGTGTCGACGAACTCGATGTCATAAACAGCGCTTGGCATGTCGCGCAGGTGGTCAAGGAAAAGGTCGAGCGCATGTCAGCCGACCCCACCCGACCGCTTCGCGGCCACCCTCCCCTCGAGGGGGAGGGGGACGCCCCGCAATCGATGAGGTTTTGAATGGCCGCACCCGGCGAGAATCTGCGAATCAATTCAGACCGCTTGTGGGATTCCATCATGGAGATGGCGAAGATCGGCCCCGGCATTGCCGGCGGCAACAACCGCCAGACCGTGACCGACGAGGACGGAGAGGGGCGGCATCTGTTCAAGCGCTGGTGCGATGCGGCCAGGCTGGAAATGGGCGTCGACGAGATGGGCACCATGTTTGCCCGGCGGGAAGGCGCTGACCCCAGCCTGCCGCCGGTCTATGTCGGCAGCCACCTCGACACGCAGCCGACCGGCGGCAAGTATGACGGCGTTCTCGGCGTTCTCGGCGGCCTGGAGATCGTGCGCTCGCTCAACGATCTCGGCATCAAGACCAGGCATCCGATCGTCGTCACCAACTGGACCAACGAGGAGGGCGCGCGCTTTGCCCCCGCCATGATGGCTTCCGGTGTGTTCGCCGGCGTGCTCGACCAGGCCGACGTCTACGAGCATACGGACAAGGCCGGCAAAAAATTCGGCGAGGAACTGGAGCGTATCGGCTGGAAAGGCACCGAGAAGGTCGGCGACCGCAAGATCCACGCCTTCTTCGAACTGCATATCGAGCAGGGACCGATCCTTGAGGACGAGGACATCGACATCGGCGTCGTCACCCATGGCCAGGGTTTGAAATGGCTGCAGGTGACACTGACCGGCAAGGAGGCGCATACCGGCTCGACGCCGATGCCCAAGCGCCGCAATGCGGGGCTCGGCATGGCCCGCGTGATCGAACTGGTGCACGAGATCGCCATGGACTACCAGCCCGACGCCGTCGGCGCGGTCGGGCACATGGAAGTCTACCCGAACTCGCGCAACATCATCGCCGGGCGCACCGTTTTCACCATCGACATCCGCTCGCCGGAGAAGGAAGTACTCGACGCCATGGATGGCCGCATCCGGGAAGGCATCGACACTATCTGCGACGCGCTCGACATCCAGTACAAAATCGAGCAGGTCGGTCATTTCGATCCCGTCACTTTCGACAAGGGCTGCGTCAAGGCGATCCGCGATGCCGCCGAGAGGCTCGGCTATACGCACCGCAACATCGTCTCGGGCGCCGGTCACGACGCCTGCTGGATCAACCGCGTCGCACCCACCGCCATGGTGATGTGCCCTTGCGTCGATGGGCTCAGCCATAACGAGGCGGAGGAAATCACCAAGGAATGGGCCGCCGCCGGCGCCGACGTGCTGTTTCACGCGGTGGTGGAGACGGCGGGGATCGTGGAGTGAGGATCGTCAAACAAGGCACCGGGCAAATGGCTGTCCCGGTCGACGGCCTCTACCAATGTTTCCCAAAGAGCGAAAACAATCGCGGCAAAGCCGTTCGATTTGCCACTATCGAAAAGGCAGCCGCATTTCTTTGTGAGAACGTGGATTGGGGAATCTACATGGATCCGGGCGGCGCCCTGGTTTATCGGGACATAGTGATCGAGCGGGACCAATAATCGGGAGATAGCGATGTCGAAAGTCATTCGAAACGGCACGGTTGTCACCGCCGACCGCACGTGGAAGGCCGACGTGCTGATGCAGCACGGCAAGATCGTCGCCGTCGGTTCCAATCTGCATGGCGACCATGAATTCGACGCCACGGGCTGCTATGTGATGCCGGGCGGCATCGATCCGCACACGCATCTCGAAATGCCGTTCATGGGCACCTATTCGGCCGATGACTTCGAATCCGGCACACGGGCGGCCCTTGCCGGCGGCACCACCATGGTGGTCGATTTCTGCCTGCCGGCACCGCAGCAATCGCTGCTTGAAGCCTTGCAGATGTGGGACAACAAGACCTCCAAGGCTTCGTGCGACTATTCCTTCCACATGGCGATCACCTGGTGGGGCAAGCAGGTGTTCGACGAGATGGCCACGGTCGTCGACAAGGGCATCACCTCGTTCAAGCACTTCATGGCCTACAAGGGCGCATTGATGGTGGATGACGACGAGATGTACGCCTCGTTCCAGCGTTGCGCTGACCTTGGCGCGTTGCCGCTGGTGCATGCCGAGAATGGCGATGTGGTTGCCGCACTCTCGCAGAAGTTGCTCGCCGCCGGCAACAATGGCCCGGAAGGCCATGCCTATTCGCGCCCGCCGGAGGTGGAGGGCGAGGCGACCAACCGCGCCATCATGATCGCCGACATGGCCGGCGTGCCGCTCTATGTCGTGCATGTCTCCTGCGAGCAGAGCCATGAAGCGATCCGCCGGGCGCGCCAGAAGGGCATGCGCGTGTTCGGCGAGCCGCTGATCCAGCACCTGACGCTCGACGAGAGCGAGTATTTCGACAAGGACTGGGACCATGCTGCGCGGCGCGTGATGAGCCCACCCTTCCGCAACAAGCTGCATCAGGATTCGCTGTGGGCCGGCCTGCAGGCCGGGTCGCTGCAGGTGGTGGCGACCGACCATTGCGCCTTCACAACCACGCAGAAGCGTTTCGGTATTGGCGATTTCACCAAGATCCCCAACGGCACTGGCGGCCTGGAAGACCGCTTGCCGGTGCTATGGACCCGGGGCGTCAACACCGGGCGGCTGACGATGAACGAGTTCGTCGCCGTGACCTCGACCAACATCGCCAAGATCCTCAACATGTATCCGAAAAAAGGCGCCATCGTCGAAGGTGCCGATGCCGACATCATCGTCTGGGACCCCCAGCGCAAGAAGACAATTTCGTCCAAGAAGCAGCAATCGGTTATCGATTACAACGTCTTCGAAGGCGTCGAGGTGACTGGCCTGCCGCGCTTCGTTTTCTCGCGCGGCGAGCTGTCGATCGAGGAAGCAGAGGTGAAGGCAAAGCCCGGCCATGGCGAGTTCGTCGGACGCGAGCCAAACGCCGCGGTCAACCGGGCGCTGTCGACCTGGAAAGAGATCACCGCGCCGCGCAAGGTGGAACGCACCGGCATTCCGGCGACCGGGGTTTGAGGATGCGGGCTGTTCCTCCCGCCATGCCGGCAACCGCGATACCGGCCGTCAGACAGGCCTTGGACGGCAATGCCCATGGGGAAGTGCCTCGGTGCGGATGATTGCCGACGCCGGCGCCGCCCCTCATTTGCTTGCCGGCATCTTCTCCCCGTATAGTGACGGGGAGAAGGGAGCTGAGAGCAACCTCGGCGCTCTTTCTGGCAACGCTGGCGATTGGCGAAATCCTTCGCGATGGCATCCTTCTCCCAGTCTCTATATGCGGAGAAGTGCCCGGCAGGGCGATGAGGGGCAGCGCGGACCTGGAGCTATTGAGCCTCGCCCGGCTAACCCGCCAATACCGCCCTCACGCAACCAGCGCATCCAGTTCCGGCAGCAGGACGACGCTTTCCTGTTCGTTGGGATCGGTGCGGGCGATGACGGCCGAAGACGGAGCATTGCTCAGATTGGCCGGCAAATGCGGCACACCGGCCGGGATGTAGAAGAGGTCGCCGGCCTTGACGACGATGTGATGCTCCAGCCGGTCGCCATACCAGGTATGGACCTCGCCGGACAGCACGTAGATCGCCGTTTCATGGTTCTCATGCAGATGCGCCTTGGCGCGGGCGCCGGGCGGCATTGTGAGCACGTGCATGCAGATGCCGGAAGAACCGACCGACTCGGTGGCGATACCGGCCAAATAGGTCAGACCCTGCTTGCCTTCATAAGTGCTTTCAGGGCGGATAAGATGACAACTGGGTTTGGGCGACATCGGGGAACTCCGGGCGTCGATTGAGTGGAACAAAGTCGGCAGGACTGAAGGCCAATGGGACGGGTCGAATGGAAAACAACATCGCGATAAAAGCAATCGGAATCGGGACGCCGTCACGGGAACAGGCAGGCCGCGAGCGATGACGGGACTTTCGCCAGCCGTCGTCTCGGCAAATAAACTTGGCCTCACCTTCCAGACCAATGACGGTCCGGTGCAGGCGCTGTCCAATGTCGACCTGACCATAGGCAAGGGGGAGTTCGTCTCCTTCATCGGGCCATCGGGCTGCGGCAAGACCACGTTGCTGCGCGTCATCGCCGATCTGGAGAAGCCGACTTCGGGCGCGATTTCGGTCAACGGCATGACAGCGGAACAGGCGCGCGAGAAACGCGCTTATGGCTATGTCTTCCAGGCCGCCGCCCTGTTCCCGTGGCGCACCATCGAGCGCAATGTCGCGCTGCCGCTTGAAATCATGGGCTTGTCCAGGACCGATCAGGCGGAGCGGATCAAGCGCACGCTCGACCTCGTCAACCTCAGCGGTTTCGAGAAGAAGTATCCCTGGCAGCTTTCCGGCGGCATGCAGCAGCGCGCCTCGATTGCCCGCGCGCTGGCCTTCGACGCCGACCTGCTGTTGATGGACGAGCCGTTCGGCGCGCTGGACGAGATCGTGCGCGATCACCTCAACGAGCAATTGCTGCAACTGTGGGGCCGGACAAACAAGACCATCTGCTTCGTCACCCATTCCATTCCCGAAGCGGTCTATCTGTCGACGCGCATCGTGGTCATGTCGCCACGCCCGGGCCGCGTCAGCGACATCATCGAATCGACGCTGCCGAAAGAGCGGCCGCTCGACATCCGCGAGACGCCGGAGTTCCTGGCGATCGCCGCACGGGTTCGCGACGGCTTAAGGGCAGGGCATAGTTATGATGATTGAGCGGGCGCAGGATGGGTTTCCTCCTCTCCCCACCGGGGAGAGGGTGGCCGGAGCGAAGCGGAGGTCGGGTGAGGGGGCGCCGCCGCATCCAACCAAGAGAAAGGCCGGCGTCACGGAGCGCGCCCGAGAGCTGCGGCTTGACGAAACCAAGGCCGAATACCGGCTTTGGGGCGAGCTACGGGGGCGTCACCTCAACGGCTATAAGTTCGTAAGGCACGTGCCACTCGGACCGTTCTTCGCCGACTTTCTCTGCCGCGAAAAGAGCTTGATCGTTGAAATCGATGGCAGCCAACATGCCGAGTCCCTGACCGATGAAAGCAGAACAGCTTGGCTGAACAGCCATGGTTACTCTGTTCTTCGGTTCTGGAATCACGAAGTTCTGGCGGAACGGCGGGCGGTTTTGGATACAATATTAGCGGTGCTTGAGGGGCAGATACACTCCCCCTCACCCGGCCTTCGCTTCGCTCCGGCCACTCTCTCCCCGGCGGGGAGAGGAGAAGGGCTGCGCTAAATGGACACCTTCCGCGACAAGATCGTCCCCGTGACCTCCATCCTCGTGGGCGTGGTGGTACTCTGGTACGTTTTGGCCGTCATCCTCAACACGCCGTTCCAGCGCGATCTCGACCGCCGTGCCAATGAGACCTCCACCTTCAGCGAACTCATCGGCAAGACGCTGTCGCAGCCGAAGCCGACGCTGCCGGCGCCGCATCAGGTGGCGGTGAATTTCTTCGAGAACACCTTCCTGCGGCCCATAAATTCGAACCGCAGCCTCGTCTATAATGCCTGGGTCACACTCTCCTCGACGCTGCTCGGCTTTACCTTCGGCACCGCGCTCGGCATCATCATTGCCGTCGGCATCGTGCATGTGGCGACGCTCGACCGCAGCCTGATGCCGTGGATCATCGCCTCGCAGACCATACCGATCCTGGCGGTGGCGCCGATGATCATCGTGGTGCTGGCGGCAGTCGGCATCACCGGCCTGATCCCGAAGGCGATGATCTCGACCTATCTGTCGTTCTTCCCGGTGACGGTCGGCATGGTGAAGGGGCTGCGCTCGCCCGAGATCATGCATCTCGACCTGATGCACACCTACAATGCCAGCCGCGCACAGACCTTCTGGAAGCTGCGGGTCCCGGCCTCGGTGCCGTTCCTGTTCACCTCGATGAAAGTGGCGGTAGCGGCAAGCCTAGTCGGCGCCATCGTCGGCGAGCTGCCGACCGGTGCGGTCGCCGGTATCGGCGCCAAGCTGTTGGCCGGCGCTTACTACAGCCAGTCCATCGACATCTGGTCGGCGCTGGTCGCTGGTTCGATCGTAGCGGCGCTACTGGTCATGGTGGTCGGCATTGCCGGGCGCGTCGTCGACCGCGCGATGGGCGGGAGGCCGGCATGAGCTGGCTGAAGCCTTCCTGGCAAGCGGTGCTGGCGATCGTGCTATGCCTGATCGCGGTTGCGCTCGGCGCAATGTCAAAGCCGGAGGCGGCAGCGCTCGCGGACCCGACCGCCGGCGTCAGTTACCCTTATCTCGAAACCAAGGGCCTAATGCTCGGCATTGCCATCGCGGCGGCGCTGGCTTCGATGATCAGGATCCCGAAGATCGCCGAGGCGGTGGTGCTTTTTGTCGGCGCCCATTTCGTTGCCTGGCTGCTGATAACGGGCATTAAAGGTTTCGAAGGCACGGCGCTGGCGCCGTATTTCCTTTTGCTCACGGCTGCCTGGTTGCTTGGCTGGCGCTGCGTGGCCGTGCTTTCAGGATTGCGGCCAACGGCAAGCTGGGCACGGACCGCGCTGCGCCTGATCATCCCGGCCATCTTCGGCGCCTGGATCCTGATCATCTGGGAGGCAGTGACGCGGGGCGCGGGCATTCCCTTCATCCTGCTGCCGCCGCCGAGCGCCATCGGCGCGCGCATCGCCAATTCGCTGCCGATACTCGGCGCCGACGTCCGGCAGACGATCTTCAAGGCTGTCCTCTTCGGCTACGTCGTGGGCAGCGGCGCCGGCTTCGTTACCGCCGTTCTCGCCGACCGCGTGCCGTTCCTGCGGCGCGGGCTCTTGCCGATCGGCAACATGGTCTCGGCGCTGCCGATCATCGGCGTCGCGCCCATCATGGTCATGTGGTTCGGCTTCGACTGGCAGTCCAAGGCGGCTGTCGTCATCATCATGACCTTCTTTCCGATGCTGGTGAACACGGTCGCCGGGCTCGCCGCATCCGGGCATATGGAGCGCGACCTGATGCGCACCTATGCGTCCGGTTATTGGCCGACGCTCGTCAAGCTGCGGCTCCCGGCGGCGGCGCCCTTCATCTTCAACGCGCTGAAGATCAATTCGACGCTGGCACTGATCGGCGCCATCGTCGCCGAGTTCTTCGGTACGCCCGTCGTCGGCATGGGATTCCGCATTTCGACCGAGGTCGGGCGGATGAACATCGACATGGTCTGGGCCGAAATCGCAGTTGCAGCACTTGCGGGTTCGGTCTTTTATGGCGTGGTCGCCCTTGTCGAAAGGGCAGTCACGTTTTGGCATCCCTCTGTCCGTGGTGGATAGGGGCGGTGGGTTCAGGGTACTAACTTCAGAGGGTAATAAAATGAAAAGACTTATTATTCCAATTCTGGCCGGCGCGATGTCGCTGGCCGCGTTCCAGGCGATGGCCGCCGACAAGGTGACCTTGCAGCTGAAATGGGTCACGCAGGCTCAGTTTGCCGGCTACTATGTCGCCAAGGCCAAGGGTTTCTATGACGCCGAGGGTCTCGACGTCGACATCAAGCCGGGCGGTCCCGATATCGCGCCCGAGCAGGTGATTGCCGGCGGCGGCGCCGACGTCATCGTCGACTGGATGGGCGGCGCACTGGCCGCGCGCGAAAAGGGCGTGCCGCTGGTCAACATCGCCCAGCCGTTCAAGAAGGCCGGCATGGAACTGGTCTGCCCGAAGGACGGCCCGATCAAGACCGAAGCCGATTTCAAGGGCCATACGCTCGGCGTCTGGTTCTTCGGCAACGAATATCCGTTCTACGCCTGGATGAACAAGCTTGGCCTCAAGACCGATGGCGGCCCGGACGGCGTCACCGTGCTCAAGCAGAGCTTCGACGTGCAGCCGCTGATCCAGAAGCAGGCGGATTGCATCTCGGTCATGACCTACAACGAGTACTGGCAGCTGATAGATGCCGGCTACAAGCCCGAACAACTGACCGTGTTCAACTACTCGGCCATGGGCAACGACCTGCTCGAGGACGGCCTGTACGCGTCGGAAGACAAGCTCAAGGATCCGGCTTTCGAGGACAAGATGGTCCGTTTCGTGCGCGCCTCCATGAAGGGCTGGAAATATGCCGTCGACAACAATGACGAGGCCGCAAGCATCGTCATGGACGCCGGTGGCCAGGACGAGAACCACCAGAAGCGGATGATGAGCGAAGTCGCCAAGCTGATCGACAATGCCGACGGCAAGCTCGACCCGGCGACCTACGAGCGCACCGCCAAGGCGCTGCTCGATCAGAAGATCATCACCAAGGAGCCGACCGGCGCCTACACCACCGCAATCACCGACAAGGCGGTCAAGTAAGTCCGGCAGGCGCGATACAACAGCGCCTGCGACGGTGGCTGAGATAAAAGGGGCGGGCGACCGCCCCTTTTCCATGCGCTCCATTCACAAAACCGTGTGCGGGGATACATCGCGCCGCCCAGCCGTTGCATTGAAGCATGCGCGCGCCGGGGAGCCGCGGCGGATGCTTCATCCAATCGGAGATTCTTCATGCGCGCTCACTCCTTCCTGCCGGTCCTGTCGGCGTTCGCCGTTTCCACCGCCTTCCTGTTCGCATCACCGGCAATGGCCGAGATGGTAAAATACAAAGCGACCCTCGATGGCAGCCAGCAGAGCCCGGCCGTCACCACCAAGGGCAAGGGGACGGCTACTCTTACCTTCGACACCACCAAGAAAAAGCTCAGCTGGAACGTGAAGTATTCCGGCCTCAGCGGACCGGCAACCGCGGCG
Organism: Mesorhizobium sp. ES1-4; assembly: GCF_020164745.1. Classification (GTDB taxonomy): domain Bacteria; phylum Pseudomonadota; class Alphaproteobacteria; order Rhizobiales; family Rhizobiaceae; genus Mesorhizobium. Next base: position 335,104 of record NZ_JAIUGV010000009.1, read on the forward strand.
CACATCCATGGCCCTGCGGCGGCAGGTGAGAACGCGCCGCCGGTGATCCCGTTCAAAGGCAAGCTCAAGAGCCCGATCAAGGGATCGGCTACGTTGACCGATGCGCAGGCCGCCGACCTGGAGGCCGGCAAATATTACGTCAACGTGCACACGGCGGCCCACAAGGACGGCGAGATCCGCGGCCAGATCGAAAAGGCGATGTAGGGCCACGGCCAAGGCTGAATGCCTGGGGGACGAGGTGGCGCGAAGGAGCCAAGCCTTGTCCTGTTTCAACTCTTGTCGCGTATCTGCGTCATCGTCCGGGTCGGGGTGATCGCTTCGGGATCGAGCCTGATCTCGACGATTGCCGGTTTGCCGCTGGTTCGCGCCCGCTCGAAGGCAGGCGCGAATTCCGCTGTGTTCTCGACCGTCTCGCCATGGCCGCCATAGGCGCGGGCCAGGGACGCGAAGTCCGGGTTCTTCAGATCGGTGCCGACGACACGGCCGGGATATTCGCGTTCCTGGTGCATGCGGATGGTGCCGTAAATGCCGTTGTTGACGACGATGACGACGATCGGCAGGTCGTGTTGCACGGCGGTGGCGAATTCCTGCCCATTCATCAGAAAGCAGCCGTCTCCGGCAAAGGCGACCACTGTACGATCCGGGAACAGCGCCTTGGCGGCGACGGCCGCCGGCGTACCGTAACCCATCGAGCCCGAGGTCGGCGCGCCCTGCGTGGCGAAACGGCGGAAGCGGTGGAAACGATGAACCCAGGTGGCGTAGTTGCCGGCGCCGTTGGTCAGGATGGCGTCGTCGGGCAACACTTTTTCCAGATAGTCCATGATCGGGCCCATCTGCACCGCGCCGGGGCCGGTCCGTGGCGGCGTCGACCATTCGAGATAGGCCGCGTGGTGCCTGGGCGTCTCGGCAGCCCATGCTGACGTTCCGGCCGGCTTGCGCTTGGCGAAGGCTTCGACGAATGCCGCTGGCGAGGCGTTGATCGCCAGCGTCGGGCGGTAGACCCGGCCGAGTTCGCCGGCGTCGGCGTGAACATGCACCAGTGCCTGGTCGGGATAGGGGCTCTTCAGCAGCGTGTAGTCCGAAGATGGCATCTCGCCCATGCGGCCGCCGATCAAGAGAACGACGTCGGCCTGCTTGATGGCCGCCGCCAGCTTCGGATTGATGCCGATGCCGACATCGCCGGCATAATTTGGATGGAGATGGTCGAACAGCATCTGGCGACGGAAGGAGCAGCCGACAGGAAGCGACCAGGCCTCGGCGATCTGATGCATGCGCGCCACGGCTTCCGCGTTCCAGCGCGTGCCGCCAAGGATGACGAAGGGACGCTTCGCACCGGCAAGCAGCGTTTCCAGCGCGTCGAGTTCGGCCTCGCCGGGATAGGTCTCGACCGGCGTGTGCGGAAGGGCTTCCGGCGCGTCGACCTCGCTGGTCAGCATATCCTCCGGCAGCGAGATGACGACCGGGCCGGGACGGCCCGACGTTGCCACGGCGAAGGCGCGAGTGACGAATTCGGGGATGCGGGAGGCGTCGTCGATCTCGACCACCCATTTGGCGATGTCGCCGAAGAACCTCTTATAATCGACTTCCTGGAACGCTTCGCGCTCCTTGGCGTGGCTGGCGACCTGGCCGATGAACAGGATGAGCGGAACCGAATCCTGCATGGCGATGTGGATGCCGGCGGAGGCGTTGGTGGCGCCGGGTCCGCGGGTGACGAAGCAGATGCCGGGCTTGCCGGTCAGACGGCCCTGGCAGTCGGCCATCATGGCAGCGCCGCCTTCCTGGCGGCAGACGATGGTGCGGATCGAGGAATCATGCAGCGCGTCAAGCACCGCAAGATAGGATTCGCCCGGCACGCAGAAGATGCGGTCGGTGCCGTTGGCTTCGAGGGCGTCGACGATCAGTTGGCCACCGGTCTTCATTTCCCAGACTTCTCCAGTTCGGCGAGGATTTCCTCAGTGTGCTCGCCAAGGCGTGGCGAGGGGCGTTCATAGGTGAGCGGCGTGCCCGACATCACCATCGGCGCGCGCACCGACGGCAGGCGATTGCCATGGCCGTCGTCGAGGTCGAGCCGCATGCCGCGGGCAATGGTCTGCGGATCATCGAACATCTGGCCGATCGTGTTGATCGGGCTTGCCGGCACGCCGGCCGCTTCGAGCCTGGCCAGCAGCGGGTCGCGATGAAAAATCTTCAGCGCCTCGATGATGCGTGCGCGAAGTTCCACGCGGTTGGCGACCCGGGCCGGATTGGTGGCGAAATCGGGATTCGTCGGCAAATCGCCCAGTCCGACCGCGGCGCAGAATTTGGCGAACTGGCCGTCATTGCCGACAGCCAGGATGATATGGCCGTCCCTGACTGGAAGCACTTCGTAGGGGGCAATGTTCATATGCGCATTGCCCATCTGCACCGGGGACTTGCCGGAGACGAGATAGTTGAGGTTCTGGTTGCCGAGCGCCGAGATCTGGGTGTCGAACAGCGCCATGTCGATGTGCTGGCCTTCGCCGGTCTTCTCGGCGTGGCGCAGGGCGGCCTGGATGGCGATGACCGAATAGAGGCCGGTGAAGATATCCGAGATGGCGACGCCGGCTTTCTGCGGCTCGCGGCCCGGCTCGCCGGTGATCGACATCATGCCGGCCATGGCCTGGATGATGAAATCGTAACCCGCGCGCGGCGCATAAGGCCCGTCCTGGCCGAAGCCGGTGATGGAGCAGTAGATCAGGCGAGGGTTGATCTTGCGAAGGCTGTCATGGTCGAGCCCGTATTTCTTCAGGCCGCCGAGCTTGAAGTTCTCGATCAGCACATCCGCCGTGCCGACAAGCCGGCGCACCGTCTCGGCGCCTTCCGGCGTCGAGAAGTCGATGGCGATGGAACGTTTGCCGCGGTTGCAGGAATGGTAGTAGGCGGCCGACAGGTTCTCTCCGTCGTGGCTCATGACGAAAGGCGGACCCCATTTGCGGGTGTCGTCGCCGCCATCGGGGCTCTCGACCTTGATGACATCGGCGCCGAGATCGGCAAGCAACTGCCCGGCCCAGGGCCCGGCAAGAATGCGGGCAAGTTCGACGACGCGGACGCCTTTCAGCGGGGGTTCGGCCATAAATCACCGTGGTTGCGGCAATCATCCTGATTGCCGCGAAGCAGAGCCTCTATCAAGCCCGGCAGCGGCTGTCACGGGCCTTGCGATGGGCCAACCCAGTCATGCTTTCAAGACATTGTCCGCCCAACTGGCGAAATCCACCATGATGACGTCGCGGTTCACCTCGTTCAGGCTTTCGTGGCGGGTGTCGGCGTAAACCTTTGAAACCAGATTCGAAAAGCCCATCGCGAGCATGCGATCGGCGAGATGGGTGATGCCCTTGCCGTAGTCCGAGGCAGGGTCCTTTTCGCCGCCAACGATGGCGACGGGGATGTCGCGGCGGACGGCGGCAAAGCCCTTGTCCTTGCCGCCGTTCAACGCCATGGCGATCACGTCGCGCCACATCGAGATCGAAGCATCCCAGCCGCAGAGCGGATCGGCGATGTATTTCGCCACCTCCGCCTCGTCGCGCGACAGCCAGTCGAACGAGGTACGATGGTTGGGCACCGCCTTGCCCCAGGCCTGGAAGGTGAGTTTCGGCAGCAGGCGCGACGGCACATCCGAGCCCCGCCGCATCCGTTCCCAGGCGAGGATACCGAGAGCCAACTGGCCGAGCAGGCCTTGCGAGAAGTTGCCGTTCCAGATCGCGGCGGCATGAACGCGTTGCGAGTGGCCCAACAGGTAGTTCAACGCCACGGACGCGCCCATCGAGTGGCCGAAAAGGATCACCGGCAGGTCAGCATGCTCGTGGGCGATGAGATCGTGGATGGCGTCGACATCGGCGATCACCCTGGCAGGGCCATCCTCCCGTGCAAACCGGCCCAGCGGCGCGTCGGGCGCCTTGGTCGCTCCATGGCCACGGTGGTCATGGACATAGACATGGAAGCCGCGTGCGGCCAGGAAGCCGGCGAAGCGGTCGTAGCGCGCGGCATGTTCGGCCAGGCCATGATTGATCTGGACCACCGCCCGAGGATGGCTGTCGGCCTGCCGGACGAACAGATTGAGGTCGGCGCCGGTCGGCGAGCGAACCATGCGCTGCTGGCTGAAGGGCATGCCGGCTGGTCTCCCCTGGTCCGCCGTTGTGATGTCCCACGTGTGTGCGCCGGGGCCACATGTGCGTCAATCCGGCCTGCCGGCTTTTCCGCGACGATCTTTCTTGCCACGGACCTGAAAAATATCGCAATTCTGACATGGAGACAGCTTCAGTCTGTCGCCCAATTTCCAGCAGGGGATATTCCATGCGCATTGCTGTCGTTTTCGGATTGGCCTTGTTGGCGGGATCGCTGACAGGCGCGGCGCGGGCCGACGTCAAGATGAGCGGCACCTTCGTGGCCGACGCTGCCTGTCCGGCAACGCAGGCGATCAAGAACGGCAAGAATCCCGGCAATGTCTCGACCGATGCCGGACAGAGCTATCAGCTGCTCGCCGGCAACAAGGACGCTCCGACCCATTACCTCATCCAAGTGCCAGGGGCCGATCCCGAGCGCCGCTGGGTGAAGGTCAGCTGCGGCCACCTCTCGGGCAGCAGCGCCGCGACCGCGCCGGCAGGACCGGGCGGTCAAGGCAAGCCGGCGACCTCGGGAAAACCCGAATATGTCTTCGCGTTGAGCTGGCAGCCGGCCTTCTGCGAGACCAAGTCGAACAAGACCGAATGCAAGGCGCAGAATCCGAGCGAATTCGATGCCACCAATTTCACGCTGCACGGTCTGTGGCCGCAGCCGAACGGCAATTTCTATTGCCAGGCTTCGGCCGGCGACAAGGCCAACGACAATCCGGCCCACTGGCAGGACCTGCCGCCCGTCAACCTCGATGCCGACACCCGCGCGGAGCTCGACAAGGTGATGCCGGGCACTGCCTCGAAGCTGGAGCGACATGAATGGATCAAGCACGGGACCTGCTACGGCAAAAGCCAGCAGGAGTATTTTTCCGACGCCCTCCATTTGATGCGCGAGGTCAACAGTTCGCCCGTGCGCGATCTCTTCACCAAGAACATCGGCGGCAAGCTGACCGCGGACCAGATCCGCGGCGCCTTCGACAAGGCCTTCGGCGCGGGGGCGGGCGACAGGGTGCGGGTGTCCTGCGTCATCGATCCGTCGAGCGGCCGGCGGCTGATCGGCGAACTGACGCTCGGCCTTGCCGGCCCCATCGGACCGAACAGCTCGCTCAAGGACCTGTTGCTGGCCTCGGTGCCGACCAACAAGGCCGGCTGTCCGGTGGGTACGGTCGATCCGATCGGCTTCCAGTAAGTGCGGGATCTCCGTTTCCGGTAAGCTGGCGCGGAGAGAGCTAAATCCCCGCGGATATGGTCCGTGCTGTGCGGACGCGGAAAAGCGTCACCATGACGCTGAAGTAGACGATCGCTTCGGCAAGCAGCAGAAAACTGTTCAGCAATGCCGTCGATCCGATCTCTCGCTCTCGAAATCGCGGAAAGGCAGCAATTCCACCCAATTCCGTTTTGACGTGGAAGGGTTTAACCGGAGATTTCAGCGCGTCTTGCGAGCGGTGGAAAACTTCGGCGGCGGCGCACACTTGTCCGTGTGGTCGGCTCGATGTGGCAAAAGCGATTGCCGTTCGCCGCCGCATCGCCTACATAGCGGCCAATCTCCATTCAGTTCGACAAATCAGTCACTTTTTCAGGGAAAGCGCGCGTGGCACGCCAGTTCATCTATCACATGGCCGGCCTCAACAAGGCCTATGGCACCAAGAAGGTGCTCGAGAACGTTCATCTGTCCTTCTACCCCGATGCCAAGATCGGCATTCTCGGCCCGAACGGCGCCGGCAAGTCGACGATCCTCAAGATCATGGCCGGCATCGACAAGGAGTGGAGCGGCGAGGCGTGGCTCGCCGAAGGCGCCACTGTCGGCTACCTGGCGCAGGAGCCGGCGCTCGATCCCGACAAGACAGTGTTCGAGAACATCATGGAAGGGGTCGCGGCCAAGACCGCCATCATCGAGCGTTACAACGAACTGATGATGAACTATTCCGACGAGACGGCCGACGAGTCGGCCAAGCTCCAGGACGAGATGGACCGGCTCAACCTTTGGGACCTCGAACAGCAGGTCGAGATGGCGATGGAAGCGCTGGGCTGCCCGCCCAAGGATGCCAACGTCACCAAGCTGTCGGGCGGCGAGCGCCGCCGCGTCGCGCTCTGCCAGCTGCTGCTGCGCCAGCCTGACCTCCTGCTGCTCGACGAACCGACCAACCATCTCGACGCCGAGACGACGGCGTGGCTGGAAAAGCATCTGCGCGCCTATCCCAGCGCCGTGATGATCATCACCCACGACCGCTACTTCCTCGATAATGTCACCGGCTGGATTCTCGAGCTCGACCGCGGTCGCGGCATCCCCTATGAGGGCAACTACACCAAGTACCTCGAAGCCAAGGCCAAGCGCCTCAAGCAGGAAGGCCGCGAGGACGACGCCCGCCAGCGCGCCATCGGCCGCGAGCGCGAGTGGATCCAGTCCAGCCCGAAGGCCCGCCAGACCAAGTCCAAGGCTCGTATCCAGGCGTTCCAGGACCTTTTGGATGCAGCCGACAAGCGGCGGCCGACGGATACGCAGATCGTCATTCCGCATGGCGAGCGGCTCGGCAATGTGGTCATCGAGGTCGAGGGCCTGTCAAAGGGCTTTGGCGACACGCTGCTGATCGAAGGCCTCGAATTCAAGCTGCCGCCGGGCGGCATCGTCGGCGTGATCGGCCCGAACGGCGCCGGCAAGACGACATTGTTCCGCATGATCACCGGCCAGGAAAAGCCGGATGCGGGCTCGGTGCGCGTCGGCGAGACGGTCAAGCTCGGCTATGTCGACCAAAGCCGCGATGCGCTCGATCCGTCGAAGACCGTCTGGGAAGAAATCTCCGGCGGCGCCGAAGTGGTCAAGCTCGGCAAGTTCGAAGCCAACACCCGTGCGTACTGCGCTTCGTTCAATTTCCGTGGCGGCGACCAGCAGCAGAAGGTCGGCAATCTGTCCGGCGGCCAGCGCAACCGCGTGCACCTGGCCAAGATGCTGAAGACCGGCGGCAATGTTCTGCTGCTCGACGAACCGACCAACGATCTCGATACGGAAACGCTGGCCGCACTCGAAGACGCGCTGGAAAATTTCGGCGGCTGCGCGGTCATCATCTCGCACGATCGCATGTTCCTCGACCGTCTGGCGACGCACATCCTCGCCTTCGAGGGCGACAGCCATGTCGAATGGTTCGAGGGCAATTTCGAGGACTACGAGCAGGACAAGATCCGCCGGCTCGGGCCTGAAGCCGTCAACCCGCACCGCATGACCTACAAGAGGCTGACGCGGTAAGGGGGCTCCGGGGCGGCGAATTCGCAAGCTGACATGAGGAGCTCAAATGGCCGATTGGTCCGCCGCCCAATATCTGAAATTCGAGGATGAGCGCACGCGGCCGGCGCGGGACCTCGTCGCGCAGGTTCCGGTGGATTTTCCGCGCCGGGTCGTCGACATCGGTTGTGGGCCGGGCAATTCGACCGAACTTCTGGTCGAGCGCTGGCCGGACGCACGGGTGAGCGGCTTCGACACGTCTCCCGACATGATCGAAAAGGCGAGGGCGCGGCTGCCCAATGTCAGCTTCGACCTCGCCGACGCGTCGACATGGCAGCCGGCCGAGCCGGTCAATGTGATCTTCGCCAATGCCGTGTTCCAGTGGCTGCCGGAGCATCCGGCGGTGTTCCAGCGGCTGATGGGTTTTCTGGCGCCCGGTGGCGCGCTGGCGATCCAGATGCCCGACAACATGGCCGAGGATTCGCACCGCCTGATGCGGGAAACCGCGGCGGAAGTGCCTTTCGCGGCAAAGATCAGGGACGCGGCGCGTGCGCCGCTGCCGCCGGTGTCGTTCTATTACGACCTTCTGTCGCCGCTCTCCGCTCGGCTCGACATCTGGCACACCATCTACAACCATCCGCTGGCGGATGCGCGGGCGATCGTCGAGTGGGTGAAGTCGACCGGGCTGAAGCCGTTCCTCGATCCGCTGGAAACGGATGAGCGCGAGCTGTTCCTCGACAGCTACACGGCCAAGATCGCCAAGGCCTATCCCAAGACCGCCGACGGCAAGGTGCTGCTGCGGTTCCCCCGCATTTTCATTGTCGCCAAACAGGCCGGCTAGCTTGCGCAAACCTTGGTTTAAGCTGGCGTAAACCGGCCCAGTGAGAAAAGTGTTGCGCCGAAGCGTTTCGGCGCCCACATGAAGCCGCAATGCCCGCGGATGGGACGGACTGAAACATGCATCGCGTCATCATCAGCGGCATCGGCGCTGAAATCCCCAAGCCTGTCATCACGAATGAGGAACTGGTCGCCAGCTTCAATGCCTGGGTCGACACGGAGAACGCGCGCCGCCAGGCAGCCGGCGAGACGCTGCTGCAGAAATCCGACGCCGACTTCATCGTCCATGCCTCGGGCGTGCGCGCGCGCCACGTGATCGAACGGGAAGGCATTCTCGATCCGACCCGCATGGCGCCGCGTATTCCGGCGCGCCCCGACGATGCGCTCTCGCTGCAGGCGGAATTCGGCATCGGATCGGCCAGGAAGGCGATCGAGCATGCCGGCATCCAGGCATCGGAGATCGATCTGGTGATCTGCTCGTCCTCACATCAGCAGAGGCCGTATCCGGCGATCGCCATCGAAATGCAGGAGGCGTTGGGGACGAGGGGCGCGGGCTTCGACATGGGGCTTGGCTGTTCCTCCGCGGCGGCGGCGCTGCACATGGCGGTCAATCTGGTGCGCTCGGGCGCGCACAAACGCATCCTGGTGACCACGCCCGAGATCATCACCGGCCATCTCAATTTCCGCGACCGGCAGACGCATTTCATCTTCGGGGACGCTTCGGTGTCGATGGTGGTGGAGGGGCTCGCCCAGGGCGAGAAGCGGCCGGGCCGCTTCGAGGTGCTGGACACGCGCATCTGGACGCAGATGTCGAACAACATCCGCACCAATCTCGGCTATCACACCCGCACCGCCCAGGCTGATCCCTACATGATCGACCTTGAGGGCAACCTCATCAAGCAGGTCGGCAACAAGGTGTTCAAGGAAGTCACCGTCGCCGGCCACAAATTCATCGTCGAATTCCTGGCCGAGCACGGGCTGACGCCGGAGGCCATCAGGCGCTTCTGGCTGCACCAGGCCAATGCGCGCATGAATGCGATGATCCTGAAGCTGGCATTCGGCCACGATGTCGGCCACGACCGCGCACCCATGGTGCTGGAGCGGCTCGGCAACACGGCGGGCGCCGGCGCCATTATCGCGCTGTCGGAGAACCATGCCGACATGAAACCAGGCGATTTCGGCCTGATCTGCGCCTTCGGTGCGGGGTACTCGATCGGCGGCGCGCTTTTGCACATGCTCTGATTGCCGGACGCCGCGCCCCGTCAGGCTGGCGCGAATGGAACCAGCATCGGCACCCGCCGCGCGTAGTCGTCATAGGCGGGGCCGAGTTCGCCGCGCAGGAAACGTTCCTCCAGCCCCGCCTTCAAGACGACGCCGATGATGAGCAGTGCCGTCCCCGCGATGCCCCAGACCGTGCCCTTCGCCACCATGGTGGCGAGCACCGACAGCAGCAGCCCGCTATAGATCGGATGCCGGACAAGGCGATAGGGGCCGGTGTCGACCACGCGATGATCCGCCTTGGCGGTGACGGTGGCGGACCACAGCCTGCCCAGATGGATGCGCGCCCACCACGCGAAGGCAATGCCGGCCGCGATCAGCACGACGCAGGTCCAGGCCACGGCAAGGTCGGGAACCCACAGCCGCAGGCGCCCGTAATAATTGTGTGCCGGGAGGAGGAACAGGACCGCGCCGAACGCCGTCACCATCCGGTAGCGCATCTCCGACCGAAGGTCGGCGCGTTTGGCGACCGGATCCGCCCAGAAGGCGGCAGCCGCCCACGACACCACCCAGATCAGCCAAAGCAGCACGATTGCCGTTCCGGGACGCATGATGATCTCCGCAGACCTGTCCGGACGTCACCATGGGACCGGCACGGCATGGCGGCAATGCGGAGCCGGTTCTGATCTAGGTAAGAAGATCGTGATCGGCGCCCTCATTCACCGGAACAACTGAACATCCACTGCACGCCATAGGCGTCAACCAGCATGCCGAAGGCGGTTCCCCAATATCACCGTGCCAGGGGCACGGTGATCCGGCCGCCGACGGCCATGCGGGAGAAAAGTTCGCGCATGGCCGACAGGTCGTCGAACTCCAGCATCATGGCGGAGCCTTTCATCGGTTCGGCATCGTCATTGTCGGAGGCATGGAACAGCACGCCCGGGCCCTCAAAGCGGGCATGCAGGACTTTTCCGCGCATGGCTTCGGTTCGCACCGGCATGTTGTTGTCGCCCCAGCGCAGCAGGATCGTTCCCCGGCCAAGGCTGCATTGTTCGTAGAAGGCCAGTGCCGGCTCGCAATTTGTGGTGAAGAACAGCGAAGGAGAGAACCGCACCGTCATCGCTCTTGCCGGATCAGTGCGCGGCGGCCGTGGCGGCGGCGACAAGCGCGTCGCCTGTATATTGCCTGTCGCCGATGCCCCAGCCGCCATCGGGCGCGTTGACGATGTTGATCCAGGTGTTTTCGGGCCTGTGCCCTGGCACGCAGAGTTCGGCGACAATTTTCGCGGCGGCGTTGATGAAGGCCTTGCGAGTTTCGACCGAGCCAAGACCGATATTGGGCAATTTCAACTCCACCATGACGACAGGCCGATTGGCGCCGCCGGCATAGATGTGGCGGGGCGGCAGGATGTGGACCGTGCCACCGACAATCGCGGTGAAGAAGGAATTGCCGGTGGCACCGGAGGCTTCGATGAGGGCGGCGCTGAGACGCGGTAGGATTTCGCGCTCTCCGCCCGGGGTCAGTACGCCTTCCGGCGCGGTCACGGTGATTGGCATCTGGACTCTCCTTGTGCTCGGGCTGCATGGCCTCGCCAAGGGACCGTCCTTCGGCTTGCCATGTTTCGTATTAATTGTTACGTTATGTGCAGAAGGTGAGTCAACAGGTTTCGTATCGATCGATATGGAAGATTTGGAAAAGCCGCGCGGCGGTGGCCGGCCGCGTACATTCGACCCCGACCGGGCGCTGGATGCGGCAATGCATCTGTTCTGGGAGCATGGCTATGAGGCGACGTCGCTCGCCATGCTGCGCGAAGCGATGGGGCTGACGCCGCCACAGATCTACAATGCCTTCACCGACAAGGAGACTTTGTTTCGCAAGGCGCTGACACGCTACCACGAGACCGAGATCGGCTTTGCGCTGGAGGCGCTGAGCGCACCAGTCCCGACGCGGGAGGCGATCCGGCGGTTACTGCTGAGTGCAGCGGAAGCTTATTCCAGACCCGGCAAGCCGGGCGGATGCCTTTTCGTCAGCGGCGCGCTGGCAGCCTCGCCGCAGGCGCAAGCTATCGCGGATGAACTCAAGGCCTATCGCAAGGCGAGCGAAGCGGCGATCGCGGAGCGGCTGGCCAAGGGGAGCGCGATGGGCGATCTGCCGGAAGGCCCCTCCGTCGAAGGCTTAGCCAAATATATCGCCGGCGTCATGAACGGGATGTCTATCCAGGCACGCGACGGCGCATCGGCCGAAGAGTTGCGCATTATGGCCCAAACCGCTCTTGCGGCCTTGCCGGCCGACAGGCAAAACCGAGGCGCATCATCCAAGGAATGAAGCTATGCTGGATCTCTTCCCCGAGGCCGAGAAGCCGGTCGAAATCATCCCGGCGAAGAAGCTTTCTGCCCGTGCGGCTGCGCTCTATGTCGCGCCGGCGGATCATTTCCAGACGCGTCCGGCGGAGGAATTGCGGTTGGGCTTCGACGGCATTTCAGGCGATTTGCACGCCGGGCCAACGCGACGCTCGGGCGGGCGCGAACCCTGGTATCCACGCGGCACAGAAATGCGCAACGAACGGCAATTGTCGATCGTGGCAGCGGATGAACTGGCCATCGTCGCCGAACGGATGGGATTGGCCGAGATCAAGCCGGAATGGATCGGCGCCAATCTGGTGATCGAGGGCGTGCCGCATCTCTCGATGCTGCCGGCCGGTACGCTGCTTTTCTTCAAGGACGGAGTGACCCTCAAGGTGGATGCTCAGAACGGACCATGCCGCATCGCCGGGCGATCGATCGCCGAAAACGCTGGAATGGCGGATGTGGAAGCCGGCGCGCTGTTGTTTCCGAAAATGGCCAAGCGGCTGCGTGGCGTCGTCGCCTGGGTTGAGAAACCGGGAACGATCAGGGCCGGCGAAGAGATTTCGGTGCGGGTGCCCGAGCAGTGGATTTATCGCGCATAGCCGAGGGTTGGGGCTACGCCGCCCATCGGGCGGCGTAGCCAGACGCCGCGGGCCTCAGCCCTTGCGGTTCTTGTTGGCGCCTTGCGCCATGACGGAAACGTGGTCCCACTTGTCCCAGGTGGCGAGGCGGTTGGCATATTCCTGGCGTATCATCGGCAGGCCGCCATCGCCGAAGAACACCCTCAGCGGCGGCTCCTCGGCATCGACAATGGCGAGCATCGCCGGTCCGGTCGCCTCGGGATCGCCGGCGACCGAGTTGGCGCGCCGCTCGGCCATCTTGGCGCGGGCGGGCGCATAGGCCTCGATCGGCTTGGAGACCTTGGCCGATGCTCCCGACCAGTCGGTGGAGAAACCGCCCGGCTCGACCAGCGTGACATGAATGCCGAATTCCGCGACCTCGATGCTGAGCGACTGGCTGAAGGCTTCCAGTGCCCATTTCGAGGCATGGTAGAGGCCGAGCGAGGCAAAGGCATTGACGCCGCCGATCGACGAGATCTGGATGATGTGGCCGGACCGCTGCGCCCGCATGATCGGCAGCGCGGCCTGCGTGACCCAGAGCGCACCGAACACATTGGTCTCGATCTGGTCGCGGGCTTCCTGCTCGCTGACTTCCTCGATGGCGCCGAAATGGCCGTAGCCGGCATTGTTGATGACCACGTCGAGCCGGCCAAAGCGCTTGTGTGCCTCGGCGATCGCGGCCTCGACGGCATTCTTGTCGGTGACGTCGAGCTGAATCGCAGCGACGTTGTCGCCATATTTTGCGACGAGATCGGCGAGCGTGCCGGTGTCACGGGCGGTCGCGGCGACGCGGTCGCCGCGCGCCAATGCGGCCTCGGCCCAGACGCGGCCAAAGCCCTTGGACGATCCGGTGATGAACCAAACCTTGTTTGTCATGATGTGGAATCCTTGCCCCTGCGGGCGCAATTTCTGGATGGAAGCGGAGGCTTCTCCGCTTCTGGGCATATACGGCTCATCCTGTGATTTTCCAGAGGCGAGGGGAAATCTTTTTGAACAGGACGCCTTCGGATCACTTACCAATCACCGCCTGGTCCTGACCAAGCGGTCATGACCAAGCACAGCTTGGTCAGGGGTAATTCACCGGGGTCGACCATGCCGGGTCGTCGTGCTTTTGCCAATAGAGCGCCATCAGCCGGCGGGTGATCGGCCCGACCTGGCCGTCCGCTATGTCAGCACCGTCGATCCGCGTCACCGGCATGATGCCGCCGGCGGTCGAGGTGATGAAGACTTCGTCGGCTGCCTTGAGCGAGGCTACGCTGACATCGACGGCCTTCGCGGTGAGCCCTTCCTCGCTACAGAGGTCAAGGACGGTGCGGCGGGTGATGCCCGGCAGCACGCCAATAGCGGGTGTCGACAGCCTGCCGTCCTTGACGCGGAAGACGTTGAAACCCGGGCCTTCGGCGATGTTGCCGTTGAAGTCGAGAAGGAGGGCCGTCTCGGCGCCGCGATCATAGGCATCGTAAAGACCGCGCACGAGGTCGAGCCAATGATAGTTCTTGATCGCGGATCGATCGAGGCCGGCGGGATGCGTATCTTGTCGCTGATGGCGACGCGCAGGCCGCGCCGCAACTGCTCGGCATTGGCCACCGAGCCGAAGGTCACGGCGAACGCCATGAAGCGGTTGATCGCCTGGCGCGGGTCGCGGCTGAAGGTCGGCGAAGCACCGCGCGTGCACAGCATTTCGACATAGGCGGCGCGATGACCTGACAGCGCGACGCAATTGTGCAGGATCTCGGCTATGCCACCCCTGTCAAAGGGGATGGTCATACGCAGCTTGTCGAGCCCGCCGAAGAAGCGCTCGAGATGCAGATCGAGGCGGAAGAAGCGGCCGTTCCAGACATGCACTGTGTCGTAGGTGGCATCGGAATGCAGGAAACCCCAATCCAGCACCGAGACCTTGGCCTGCGACATCGGCAAATACTGGCCGTCGAGGAAGGCAATGCCTTGTGGATAGGAATGCGGGTCGACATGGCGGTCGCCGACCAGGGGCAGTTGCCCGGCATCCTGCATCTTCGTTGCTTGGCTCATCGGGCCTCCTCTCGCAAAGGCGGACCAACAGGCTATCCGTGCCAGAAAGAAGGCATAGAGCCACCCGCCCGGCGCTGTTCGTCCTCCACGACGCCAGCCGATACATTGGATTAGAATTGCCTTATGATCGGGTGGCTCGGAACAGGAGGGGGATATGGGTAAGCTTGCAGCCGTCGTAGGAACCATGATGATTTTTGCCGCCGCGGGCGAAGCCAGCGCGCAATGCGTGAAGGAGGGCGACGAACTCTGCCAGGGCGGCCAGACCTATCGCTGTGAGAAGGCGGGCAGCGAATTGGCGCCGATCTTCCAGAACCGGCCTTGCACCGTGAATGTGCCATCGTTGGCGGGCACATGGGTCGGCAGCGGCCATCAGAGCCCGGCAGGCGACGCCGGCGCCGACTGGTCGATCGCCATGACGATCGGGGATGACGCAGCATCGATCGACTATCCGTCACTGGGTTGCGGCGGATCGCTGTCGCAGACGTCGAGGGATGACACGTCGGCGCAATTCCATGAAAGCATCACCTACGGCCAGGACAAGTGCATCGACGGCGGCGACATTACCGTGCGCTTCTACAAGGGAAACCTGTCCTGGACCTGGGTCGGCCAGGCCGACGGCCAGCCCTACAATGCAATCGCGGTGCTGACGCGACAATAGGTGGGATCTTCTTGTCTGGACGCAATTCCGGACGAACGGCCACTTCACACCTTTCCCGGAACTGCCTCAGTCCTCCTCGTCGTCGGCGTCGAGGAGACGGGTGGCACGCCAGCGCGTGAGCACGATGTTGGTCTGTTCGATGACGAAGAAACGCGCCGAGTCGCGGTCATAGCCCTCGGCCAGCAGCTTTTCGTAGTCGGTGTGCACGTGACGGATATGAGCAATGGCCGCCAGCCACACCGCGATCGTCGGCGGCAAGGTCTTCATATGCACCGAACCGGCATCGGTGCGAATCTTCTCCATGTCGGCATAGGGCGCCAGCGGCAGAAGGGCTGTCAGCGCCTTGGCGATGGCGCGGCGGCGGCCGGTTGGCGCCGTCATCGCGGGATCCGACCGGGCTCCTCGCGCCCTTCGATGGTCGCCTCCACAACGGCATCGGTCGAAGCGAAATAGGGTTTGATGTCGATGACCGGCGTGCCGTCGCGCACGTCGATGGCGTCGAGGTCGAGGCGTCCGGTGGCGACATCGAGCGCGACAAGCCTTGCCACATGCAGGCCGATCGGGTTCGGCCTGGCTGGGGAGCGCAGACCGAACACGCCTTTCGCGTCAGCCGCATGGCGCGGTTTCTGCACAATCAGATTCCGCGGCGCGTGATGCAGCCAGGACAGGATGACGATGTGGCTGGCACGCTCCAGTCCGCGCAGGCCCTTACGATAGGGTGCATCGATGGTCAGCACCGCGGGCTGTCCGGCCTCGCGCGCGGCGCGCATGTTCTTCGGGCAGCTTTCCCGGGTGGTCCACGGCGAGGCGATGCGGCCGATAAAGACGACGCCGCCATCCGCCGACATCAACGCCGGATCGTGTTCCAGTCTCTGCTCGCCTTCGCGTGCCTCAAACATCTCACGCGGAACGGTCATTGCCTGTCTCTATCCTGCTGCATTGTCTCAAACGCTGGACGTTCTGGGGCGACCTGGACCGGGAAACCACGCATGCGGCATTTTCTGGTCCGGGAGCGACATAGCGCTTGCAAGGTTGCCAAAATCGACATAAACATATGTTTATATCTTTTTCAAAGAGAATACGCTGATGCATGTCTCGCTCGACACCATGGTGGATACACTGAAGGCGGCGGCCGAATCCAGCCGCCTGCGCATATTGGCACTGTTGTCGCGCGGCGACCTCACCGTTTCCGACCTTACCGAAATTCTCGGCCAGTCGCAGCCGCGTGTCTCGCGCCACCTGAAGCTGCTGCTCGAGGCCGGGCTGATCGGCCGTTACCAGGAAGGGTCTTGGGCATTCTTCCGCCTGTCGGACGCCGACTCCGCGCGCGACTTCGTGATGGGGCTGGTTTCGGGCATTCGGGGAGCCGACCCGCAGGTCGAGCGCGATCTGGAGCGGCTGACCTCGGTCAAGCGCAAGCGCCAGGACCGCGCCACCGAATATTTCTCGCAGAATGCCGCAAGCTGGGATCATATCCGCTCGCTGCATGTGCCCGATCGCGCCGTGGAGGCCGCGATGCTGAAGCTGGTCGGCAAGCGGCCGTTCCAGTCCATGCTCGACCTTGGCACCGGCACCGGGCGGCTGCTCGAAATCTTCTCGCCGCTTTACCGGCGCGGCATCGGCATCGACATGTCGCGCGAGATGCTGACCGTGGCGCGCGCCAATCTCGACAAGGCCGGCGTTTCGAATGCGCAGGTGCGGCAGGGCGATATCTTTTCGCCGCCTGTCGAGCGCGATGCCTTCGATCTCGTCACCATCCACCAGGTGCTGCACTATCTCGACGATCCCGCCCGCGCCATCCGCGAAGCCGCGCGCCTTCTGCGCCCCGCGGGCCGGCTAGTCATCGTCGATTTCGCGCCGCACGCGCTGGAGTTCCTGCGCGACGAGCACGCGCATATGCGCCTCGGCTTTTCCGACCGGCAGATCGGGGAGTGGTTCGCCGAAGCCGGCCTCGATCTCGAGGATGCCCAGGAGTTCGAACCGCGCGGCGGCAACGAGGCCAGGCTCACGGTCAAGCTTTGGCTTGGCCGCGACCGGCGCCTGCTGATCGCCGATCCCGCCAATGCCAGCCAGCAGACCAGAGTGAGTTCGATAGGGGAAATCGCCTGATGAACCAGTTTCGTTTTTCACGCCGCCCCGACATAGGCGACAAGGTCAGGGTTTCGTTCGAGTTCTTCCCGCCGAAGTCCGACGAGATGGAGGCGAGGCTGTGGGATACGGTCACAAGGCTGGAGCCGCTGCAGCCGAAATTCGTCTCGGTGACCTATGGCGCCGGCGGTTCGACGCGTGAGCGCACGGCGCGCACCATCGGCCGTATCCTGAAGGAGACCAGCCTGACGCCGGCCGCGCACATGACTTGCGTCGATGCCGCCCGCCATGAGGTCGACGCCGTGATCCAGGAATTCGCCGACATGGGTGTGAAGCGCTTCGTCGCCTTGCGCGGCGATCCGGCCGCAGGCGTCGGCACCGCCTACCGTCCGCATTCGGACGGCTACGCCAATGGCGCCGAATTGGTCGGGGCCCTGAAGGATGCCGGGGATTTCGACATTTCGGTTTCGGCCTATCCGGAAAAGCACCCGGAAAGCCCTGATTTCGCCACCGACATCGACATGCTGAAGCGTAAGGTCGACAATGGCGCGACGCGCGCGATCACCCAGTTCTTTTTCGACAACGATCTCTACGAGCGCTACGTCGAGCGGGCGCGCCGCGCCGGCATCTACATCCCGATCGTTCCCGGCATCCTGCCGGTGCATAACTTCACCCAGGTCGCCAATTTCTCGGCGCGCTGTGGCGCGCTCGTACCGGCATGGCTGGCCGAGCGCTTCGACGGCCTGCAGAACGACCCTCAGACGCATGCGCTGGTCGCATCCGCCGTGGCGGCCGAGCAGGTTCTCGACCTGGTCGAGCGCGGTGTGGGCGACTTCCACTTCTACACGATGAACCGGGCCGATCTGGTGTTCGCCGTCTGCCACATGATCGGCATCCGCTCGCACGAGGCGGAGGTTGCCGGATCGGCCGCGGCATAAGGGTTGAACAGCAAAAGGCCGGGTAAAACCCGGCCTTTCGAATTGTCTGAACAATCTGGTGCTGGTCTTCCCCGTCTTGGCGGGTTCAGGGAAGGACGCCCATAATGAGGGCGCCGATGAAAGCAAACGCAGCACAAATCATCAATGCGTTGATTGGCCTCGTAAGTCCCATGACATAGCCTCCTCTTAAAGAGCTATGTGCTGGAGTCTAGGTTCATTTGTGCCACAGGCAAGCGGAAAATATGCTGCATTGCGACGTAAATGCCGGATTTGCGACCTCGGTTTGACCGTTAACCGTTGAAACTCTTCGGCAAAAACCTGCTCCAGACCTGTGAATAAATTATGGCGGCGAGGTGTCGTTGGCGTGTCACGGCAGCGCTACGTCGCGAAGGGCGCGTCGACTTTCGCGTTGATCGTCCCCTTGCCGGGCCCTGGCTCAACGGCGACCGAACAACCGCCCGTCGATCGTGACGAGGCCAAGGCCGATCAGCACCATGCCACCGATCTCGAACAGTTCGAGCCGCTCGCCAAGGAACAGGAAACCGAGCAGAACCGCGCTGGCCGGCACGATCAGCGTGACCAGCGAGGCGTTGGTCGCGCCGGCGGAAGCGACGAGGTTGAAGTACAGGATATAGGCGAAGGCGGTGGATAGCAGCGCCAGCGCCAGCACCGCCGCCCATACCGGGGGTGAGGCCGAGAACAGACCGGCCGGGCCATGCGCCAGCAGCACGACGGGGATCATGATGATGGTTGAGGCCGTCAGCTGTCCGGTGGCTAAAGCCTGTCGCGTTTTAAAGGATTCAGGATTCCCCTTGGTTTGAGTTCGTGATTCATTGCGGTTGAAAGGAG